>CBDDHT010000001.1:0-85000 GCA_965228615.1 Methyloligellaceae bacterium
GATACATCTTTTGCATCCATGTATGCCGGTTTCGAGGCGTTGTCCGACGGTCTTAAGCAGACGCTTCGGGGTATGAAGGCTTGGCATTCATCGCGGCATATTTTCGGTGCTCAGCGTCGGGAAGATGGCGAGGTCCAAGATACGGGAAGGATCGGTAATCCGGAGCTTGCCACCCAGGACGTTCTGCACCCCGTAGTTATCCGCCATCCGCTCTCGGGGCGCGAGGCGCTCTACGTCAATCCGGAATTCACCCTGACGTTCGACGGGTGGAACGAGGGCGAGAGCCAGGCCCTCATTTCGTACTTGGTGGAGCATTGCACCCAGCCGGAATTCACGTGCCGGGTCCGCTGGCAACCGGGAACCATCACGATCTGGGACAACCGGGCGACGTGGCACAAAGCGGTCAATGACTATCCAGGGAAGCGCAGACAGATGCATCGGATCACGATCGAAGGTGTCGCGCTGACGGAGTCGCGTATGGCTGCGTGAGCGTGCGTGATCTGGTACCGAGCGGAACGCATTTCGCCTTACCTAATCCTCTCCAAAGGCAGAGGGCTCATCGGCGTCGAACGATGCGGCGAAGTGTGAGATCGCGTGCCTGGAACCGTTGTGGCTCACAGTTCTCCGCAGCCAAAAATTTTTCTCTAAAACAGAACAAAATCGGCATCGCAATGAGATTTCCAGTGCAAACCTAGTCGACATTCACTGATATATCTGATGGGATGGAATGCTGCGACAAAACGTCTGCGGTCAAAAGCCCCGATGCACAAGGGGCAAATCTTTTGGGAGGAAGTTGCCATGACAGTGCGAACCGGAAAGTTCTTGAAACCCAGCGTTGCAGCAGCTGCTGCAGCCGCTGTCCTTGCCGTAACCACGCCGGCCCAGGCGCGCGACGAAGTGCGTGTGCCCTCGCTCAGCGCGCCGTTCGGAGCGGGTATTACGGAACAAGTGGTTATCTTTGAGCGTCTGATTGCAAAGCGCCATCCTTGGGTCCGTCTTGTGGCCCAGGAAAGTCCTGGCTTTGTCTACAACATTAAGGAAATGGCCAAGAACAAGAAGCGTTATAAGACAACGACCTTCTGGACATCGACCGGGGCATTGTGGGCAGCCGATACGGCACAGGAAGGGTTTTTTCGCCAAACGGGTTCCTGTTGAGAATTTCCGTTGGATCGTGACACGGTCTTCCAATTGCATCTGGTTCACGACCCTCGATCCGACCATTAAATCGATCAAGGACTTTTCGGGCAAACGCATTGGTCTCGGACGCCGGTCGCAGACCCATTGGGCATTGTTCACGACGAAGGCAATTCAGGATGGTGCTGGCGTGAAGGACGCCAAGCTGCAGTTTCTCGGGAACCACGCCGGTACGACGGCGCTGTTGGACGGGAAGGTTGACGTCGCCGTCGGGCTCGCAACTATTACCAAGGATCAGAAGATCGTGTTTCCGTCCGGCCCCGTGCGCAAGCTGGCGGCCACGGGAAGGGATTTCTATCATATTCCGATCCCGAACGATGTGACGGCCAAGGTCAATTCGGCCCTGAAAGCGCCATTCATTGCTCATCGCATGGCGGAGAAAAAAATACCTGGGCAAGCGGGGAAGCTCGACTGTCTCGGCGACTATGCCTTTATGGCTGCGCATAAGGACTTTCCCGATGAGATCGCCTACGAGTTGACCAAGGTCTATCTCGAGATCGATGACGCAGCCGGCAAATATCTGGGCGGCGGCAAGCTCTATCGCCGCGCCAGCATGTGCATCGTGCCGAAGGGCGCGACGCCGCATCCGGCCTCTCTCAAGGCCTGCAAGGATTTCGGTATCGAACCGACAATTCTAAAATAACCACGCCTCTACTTCGGCTTCGGACCCCGGTTTTTTCGGCCGGGCGTCCTTCGCCGAATATCACGATAAGGGATACTGTGGGCGGGGTTCTATGACAGCTGCCAATTTCAGCAGGTTTGCAAACGGACTGCTTGTCGTCGTCGGTCTTATGACCGTGGCCTATCACATGGTGATGGTGCACTGGCAATTGCAGGATTCGACCAATCACTACATCACGCACGTTTTCCTGGTGTTGACCGTCGCGGCGCTTGCCGCCATCGCCGATGCGCTTGCAGATCCGCAAGCCTGGCGGAGCAAGGTCAAGCTCGTGCTCGCGATCTATGCCATCGCGGCCAGTGCCTACTCCATGGCCTATCTGCGCGTTCACGCCATTCAGCTGGAAATGTCCCAACCCTTCATCGAGGTGGCGGACATGTGGGCGATAGGCATCGCTATTTCAGCCGTGATGATCCTGACCTGGATTCACTGGGGCGGGATCATCACGTCCTTTACAATGATATTCATCGCTTACTTCTTTTGGGGGCATCTGATTCCCGGCCCCATGGGGCATCCCGAATATGAGTATGATTTCATCTTCTCGTACATGGGAGCGAGCCTCACGCTTGGCATGTTCGGCCCGATCATCAAGGTCTCGGCGGATGTTATCTTCCTGTTCGTTATATTCGGATCGATGTTTCGCTATACGGGCGTGCTGCCGCTCTTCCTCGAGCTCGGAAAATATGTGGGCAATATGGTGCGCGGGGGCGCCGCGTTTCCGGCCGTGATCGGCTCGGGGTTCGTCGGAACGGTTACAGGTGCTGCGGTCGCCAATGTCGTGCTGACGGGAAGCGCCACCATTCCAACCATGAAGAAGACTGGCTTCCGCCCGGAGCATGCCGCCGCGATCGAGTCCGTTGCGTCCACGGGCGGTCAGATCATGCCGCCGATCATGGGCTCTGCCGCCTTTCTGATGGCGTCGTTTCTCGAGGTGCCCTATGTCGACATCATGAAGATGGCGGTCGTCCCGGCGCTGCTGTTCTATATCGGTGCCGGTATCGCCGTCTTCTTCCTGGTTCGCTCCGCGGACCTGAACCCGCCCAAGATGACCGTCGATGCAGGACTTGTCCTCCGCACGCTCCCTGTGTTCGTTCTGCCCATGACAGTCGTGATCTGGCTGTTGGTCGGCTACTACTCTCCCGGTTACGCCGCGTTCTACGGGATCATGACCATGATCGTCGTTGCCTTGCTGCAGAAAGCAACGCGGCCGACCTGGGCGCAGTGGGTCGAAGGTTTCAAGGAAGCGGCCAAAGTCGGGTCGCAGCTGGCGATCATTCTGGCACTGGTGGGCATCCTGGCGCAGGTGGCGTTGACGACGAACCTTGCAACCAAACTCAGCCAGACGGTCATCGGTTTCGTCGGTGTCGAGTTGATCCCGATCCTGCTCATTTCCGCTGTGATCGCCATTCTCCTCGGCATGGAGCTGCCGACGCCGGTCGCCTATGTGGTCATGTTCGTGACCGTCGTGCCGTTGATGATCGATGCGGGCGTGGACCAGTTCGCGGCCAATTTCTTCGCCTTCTATTTCGCCATCCTGTCGACACTGACGCCGCCCGTTGCGCTCTCGGTGCTGGCGGCCAGCCGTTTGGCCGGCTCCGGATTCCTGGAGACCTGCAAACATTCCATCAGGCTTTCGATCGTCGGCTATCTGCTACCCTTCGCGATGGCTTTCACGCCGGCTCTCCTTGGTTTTCCGGACAAGGTCGGAACGACGGGATGGATCGCAATCGGTATGGTCGTTCTTGCCAGCATCGCCGGCGGTGCAGCCATGTATGGATATTTTCTGCGCCCTCTTGGTGCCTTCACCCGGCTTGTCCATGGAGCTGCTGCAATTGCCGGACTGGCATTTGTCTTCAATCACGAGCCGATGATGCTCGCGCTCTTTTTCGGACTGATGGCAATCGGCATTGGCCAGCCATTGCTTGCCAATCACAGGGAAAGCAGGGTGGCTAACTGACGAGAGAGAACGAGCCTAATTCGACGAGCCAACGGCAAGAAACATGGAAAACGCTAGACAACGATAGGAGGTCGCACTCATGACCCTTTCAGTCGAACCAATCGGTCCTGCGATCGGTGCGGTGGTTCACGGTGTCGATCTGTCCAAGGAATTGGACAACGCCACATTCAACGGCATCTACGACGCCTTCAACAAATACTCCGTCCTGCTTCTACCGGACCAGCACATAAGCCCTGAGCAGCAGGTCTCGTTTTCCAGCCGCTTCGGCGAACTCGAAGAGCATGTCTTGCGCGAAGACCTGCTGGACGGTCAGCCCGAGATCTACATTCTGACGAACAAGACGAAGAACGGGAAAAGGCTCGGGCGGCCCAAGGCCGGCTGGTACTGGCACACGGATCTGAGCTATCAGACCAATCCCTCAAAGGCGTCTTTCATGTATGCGATGGAAGTGCCGACCGTGGGCGGCGACACAATGTTCGCCAGCACGGCTGCCGCTTACGATGCGCTTTCGGAACCCATGAAAGCGATGATCGACGGTCTGACTGCCGAGCATGATTTTCGTCATGCCCGCGAAACATTCGCCAAGCACTACGGCGCCGCGCCCATTTCGGAAGAGGTGTTTGCTGCCCGTCCGCCGGTCGTCCATCCCATGACGCGCACGCATCCCGAGACGGGCCGCAAGGCGATCTATGTGAACGAAGGTTTCACGACGAAGATCAATGAGCTCGAGCGCGAGGAAAGTCTGGCGCTCCTCGCCTTTCTGTATCGCCACAGCACGCGGCCCGAATTTGTCTATCGGCACAATTGGACGACGAATGATTTCGTGATGTGGGACAACCGGGTCACGATGCATTGTGCGCTCGGCGACTACACGGAAGATCGCTACATGCACCGAACCACGATTTCGGGTGACGTGATCGAATGAGCGCCAGTGCCAATGCCGAAGGCGCGTTCCTGATCACCGGCGCCAGCCGCGGCATCGGCTTCGCCACCGCGACGCGGCTTGCCAGGGCCGGCAAGGCGGTGATCGGTATGGCGCGCAACGCCCCGGAGAATGGATTTCCAGGGACTTTCTTCGCGGTCGATATGGCGGACCGGGATGCAACGGCCGAGGCTCTGGCCGAAATCGTCGCGTCCCACGCCGTCACAGCACTCGTGAACAATGTCGGCCTGAACGTGCCGCAGCTATTGGATGATGTCGACATGGCATCTTTCGAACGGGTGATCGATATCAATGTTCGCACTACGATCCAGTGCACCCAAGCCGTCCTGCCGACGATGCGCGAGCGTCAATATGGACGCATCGTCAATGTGTCGAGCCGCGGTGCGCAGGGGCGGCCGAGGCGAACCAGCTATGGTGCCGCCAAGGCCGGGCTCGAGGGCCTCGGACGGACCTGGGCCCTGGAGCTGGCCAGGGACGGAATCACGGTCAATGCGGTGGCACCCGGTCCGATTGCCACGGAAATGTTCAAGAAGAACAATCTGGATGGCCGCCCGAAGGAAGAGACCGACCGCTTTCTGGCGGAGATTCCCATGGGCCGCTTCGGCGAACCTGATGAAATCGCGGCTGCGATCGCGTTCTTTCTTCAGCCCGATGCAAGTTTTATTACCGGCCAGGTCCTGCTCGCGTGCGGTGGCACATCGTTTGGGTCTGTTGTCTATTGAGGTCATGAATGCTGCGCGCTGATCTGAAGGGCAAAACGGCGATCGTCACCGGCGGTGCTTCGGGTATTGGCCTCGCCAGCGTCACGCTGTTGGCCGAGAACGGTGCCAAGGTCGCGCTCAATCATCTTCCCCACGACCCTCAGGGCCCGGAGCAGATTACGGCGTTGACGGATGCCGGTCTCGATGTCATCGCCGCACCCGGCAATGTCGCAGTGCCGGGCGAAGCGGAGGCCATGGTGACAGGAGCGATCGAGGCGCTAGGCGGTCGTCTCGATTATCTAATCAACAATGCCGGTACGCCGGTGACGTCGGCTCCGATTTCGCCGAGCGAACTCGACCGGCTGGACGAGGACTTCTGGCAGGCCATTCTCAACACAAATCTGATCGGCCCCTATCGCTGTACTCGTGCGGCCGCCCCGGCGCTGAAGGCGGCGAATGGCGCGATCGTCAATACGGCATCGATTGCAGGCCTCGGCTGGCAGGGCTCGTCCAGTGCCTACACGGCGAGCAAGGCGGGGCTGGTTTCACTGACCCGCAGTCTCGCGCGGGGGCTCGGGCCGGAGGTGCGCGTCAATGCTGTCGCGCCCGGTGCCGTAAATTCGCCCTGGCAAAAGGATTGGCCGGAAGAGCGCAAGCGCGCCAGCATCGAGAGGTCTGCCCTCAAGAGACGGTGTGAGCCGGAAGATTTGGCCGAGGCCGTTCTGTTCCTTTGCGCCAGCGCGCGTATGATTACCGGCCAGACAATTGTCGTCGATGGCGGGTTGACCCTTTAGCGCGCGAACGCAAGATTGCTTGGATGCGGATAAAACTCAGCGAAGAACGCAAAGCGGCGATTACGCGCGAACTGATGGACTACTTTGCCGCCGAATTCGATGAGGATTTGAGCGAGTTCCGCGCGGCGACGATCGTCGACTTCATGCTCCGCCAGATCGGACCGTCGCAATACAATCAGGCCATTGCCGATGCCCGCAAATATATGGCTGAGAAAATCGACGACCTCGATGCGGAATTCTATGAGCCAGAAGTGCGTGGCGACGGCAGCCAGACTTGACGAACGGGCGCGATAACCGGCACTTCAGGTATAGGTTTCAGCGCTCCAACCGGGAGGAACCTTCATGGCGACGGCGAATGGTGAAATCAGATTGGGGATTGCGGGTCTCGGCGCGATCGGGATGCATGTCGCGCGCTATGTCGATCAGGGCAAACTGGAAGGTTTCCGGCTGACGGCCGTTGCCGCATCGAACCTGGAGCGGGCGAAGGAACGTGTCGCTGACTTCGCGGCGCCACCTGCTGTGACGACATCGGGCGAACTCGCCGATCATGCGGATGTCATCGTCGAGTGCACACCTTCGGCGGCGTTCGCAGAAGTCGCAGAGCCGACCATCGCCAAGGGTCGCTGTTTGATGCCGCTTTCGGTGGGTGCGCTGCTGAAGCACCTGCATCTTGTCGAAGAGGCGCGAAAAACGGGCGGGCGTATTGTGGTGCCGACAGGCGCCCTCATCGGTCTCGATACGGTGCGCGCCATGGCGATCGGCGATCTGCACAAGGTCACGATAACGACGCGCAAACCGCCGACGGGTCTGTCGGGCGCGCCCTATCTCATTGCGAACGGGATCGACGTGGACAATCTCAGCGAGGCGAAGCTGGTGTTCGAAGGCCATGCCGGCGAGGCGGCGGAGGCGTTCCCCGCGAATGTGAATGTTGCGGCGGCTCTTGCATTGGCTGGTGTGGGGCCGGAGAGGACCCGCGTCGAGGTCTGGGCGGACCCGGAGATCGAGCGCAACCGGCAGACCGTCACGCTTGAGTCGGATTCAGGCGAAGCGACCATGACGATCAACAATCTTCCATCGCCCGAAAACCCGAAGACGGGCAAGATCGTCTCGAAAAGCGTGATCGCCGCCTTGCACCGCATGACGGCGCCGCTGGTCGCCGGCACTTAGAGAACCGACGGAGACTTCGATGCCACGATCGACCATAACGGCGCCGGGCGCGGCTGCCATCGGCCCATACTCGCACGCGGCGGCCGGGTCGAACCTGGTGTTCCTGTCCGGCCAGACGCCGATCGATGGGGAGACGAACAAGCTCGTCGAAGGTTCGGTGGCGGCTCAGACGCAGCAATGCTTCGCAAACCTCTTTTCCGTTCTCGAAGCCGCCGGTCTCAAAGAAACAGATGTCGTAAAGGTTCAGGTCTACCTGACCGATATGGCCGACTTCCAGGCGATGAATGCCGTCTATGCCGAGCAATTCAGCGAGCCATACCCCGCACGCACAACCATCGGCGTCGCTAGTCTGCCGCTCGGTGCAAAGGTCGAAATCGAGATGATCGCGGAGGCTGCAGGTTAATGCGCTTTGATTTGTTAAATCCCGCCTCGACCTCACATCGTCATACCCGGGCTTGACCCGGGTACCCATGCAGGCTCTCGGATTAAATAACAGCTATATATTATATTGCAGACATTGCATTGATTGTCGGATCAAGTCCGGCAATGACGATGCTTGGTGCACGAGTTGTAGATCCATCCAAGCGCTACTGCAGAATATAGACAAGTGCCGAGAGCGTTGCGACCGATACCAGCGTCGTCACGAGAATGGCGGCGGACGCGCGCACGGTATAGGTCTCGAATTGATCGGCCATTACGAAGACGGTGTTCGCTATAGGCAGAGCCGCGAAGAGAATGCCGACCCTCGCCCAATCGTCGTCGACGTTGAAGAGCGTCACGAACAGGGCAACATTGCCCGGATGGATCGCCAGCTTCCCGATGGTGAGGAACACCAGTTCGCCACGCCGCTCATCCACGCGCCGGCCCACTAGTGCCACGCCGAGGGCAAAGAGTGCGCTGGGCGCTGCGGCCTGCCCAAGAACATTGAAGAACTTTTCGATCGGGGTAGCGATCCCGAGACCCGACGCGGAGACGGCAAGCCCGAGGAAGATGGCCGCAACCAGCGGCGTCAGCAGCGAGTCGCCCCAGGCCTGCAAAATGCGTTTCGGAATGGAGCCGCTGCGGTCGCCCGACATGGCCTGCAACCAAACGGTTGCGAGCGGAATGAGAACGACCATATCGACGGTCAGCGCGATGACGAACGGTCCGGTCGTCCAGTCGCCATAGAGGGCGACCAGCATCGGGAAGCCGAGAAAGCCGGTATTCGAGAAGCAGCATCCAAGACCCTGGACCGCCGCCTCACCGGGTGATGTGTTGAACATGAGCCGGCCGAGCACGGCACAAGCCAGGAATGTCCAAAGCGCAGCGCAGAGCCAAGCCAGCAGGAAGGTCGGATGCAGCAGGCCCTCAAGTGGGGTTTGGGCGAGCTTGAGGAAGACCAGCGCTGGAAGGGCAAAGTAGAAAACGAAAGCGTTGAGCGCCCGAACGCCGCCGCCTGTCAGCAGACCGCGCCGACCGGCGAGAATCCCGCAGAAGATGATGGCAAAGAACGGAATGACCGTCTCGAAGACAATGCTCATCGGGTTGGGTCGCCAAGAGGTGGAAGGATGGCTGCGCCCCCAAGGCTTTACCGCACTGAGAAGCCGCTGTCAGAGGGAATCGTCGATTGCCGTCCGATCCAGGCAGGCATCGAAATGTACCGTGACCTGATCGTCCAACAGCAGAACCACGCCATACATTGCCGGCTCGAAGCTGTAACGCGTTGCTACACTGCCCGCGGTCAGAGGGACCTGATGGTTGGTTCCGGGCAATGCGGTGCATGGTATGCCGCGCCAATTGATGAATGCTGCCCGGTGTACATGGCCGAAGAACAGATGCCGGATTGTCTTAGCCGAACCGATGACATCAGCGAAGGCTTCGGGCTCTTCCAGCTTTATCCGGTCCACATAGGGAAGCCCGATATCGAACGGCGGGTGGTGCATGAATATGTAGATCGGTCGCTCGCCGACTTCCTTTAGGCGGTCGCTCAGCCAGCGCCGTCGGTCGGCACAATAGAGGCCTTGCGAAACCGCACCGCCCTTGTGGGTATCCAGAAACAGAAACACACCCTGCTCCGTCGAATGCGTGTATTGGACAAAACCATTGTCATCCCGCAGCACTTCGGGAAAGGCCGCGCAAAACTTTTCTCTGTCGTCATGGTTGCCGACCATCAGAAATGTTTTCAGCGGAAAGGTTTTGAGCCTTTCTCTGACCCAGCCATAGGCAGCCGGATCGCCGGCATCGGTGATGTCGCCCGAAATCACGCAGAATGCAGCGTCGCCATGCCATTGGGCGATATCGTCAAGGCAACGGTCCAGACGGTCGGCGGATTCTTTGCCATACAGAGACTTGCCCGGCGGGGCGAGGTGCGGGTCGGTGAGATGGATGATCTTCATGTCGTGGCCGTATCGCCGATTGCCTGCCCGGCGGCCCATCCGCTCGCCCAGGCCCATTGGAAATTATAACCGCCGAGCCAGCCCGTGACATCGACACCTTCGCCGATAGCATAGAGGCCGGGCAAATGCCGGGCTTCCATGCTTTGCGACGAGAGGCCTTTGGTGTCGATACCGCCGGCCGTCACTTCCGCTTTCGCAAACCCTTCCGTCCCGCTGGGGCTGAAGCGCCATGCCGAAAGCTTGTTCTCCAGGCCTTCGAGTTTCTTGTCGGCGATGGCGCCGAGTTCGCCGTCGAGACCGCTCCGCGAGCCGAGTGCTTCTGCAAGCCGGGACGGCAGCGGCTGAGCCAATGCAGTGCGCAATCCTGCCCGCGGTTGGTGGCGTTTGGCCGCGATGAGCCAGCCCCGGTCCGATGCGGGAAGAAAGTCGATTTCTATTGGCTGCTTATGTTTCCAGTAAGAGGAGATCTGCAGGATTGCCGGGCCGGAGAGGCCCTTGTGGGTGAACAGGGCCGCCTCGCGAAACGCCGTCTTGCCGCAGCGGGCAATGACATCCGTCGAGACCCCGGAGAGAGAGGTGAACAGGGCCTCGCCCTTCCCCAATGTCAGCGGCACAAGCGCCGGGCGTGGCTCGACAACCTTGAGGCCGAACTGTCTTGCCAGCACATAGGCAAAGTCGGTCGCGCCCATTTTTGGGATCGACGGCCCGCCTGTGGCGACCACGAGTGCGGGGGCCTCGGCTTGGCCGTCACCGTATTTCACACGAAAAATGCTGTCCGCATGCGTTACATCGCGGACCGCTTCGCCAAGCTTCAGTTCAACCTGACCCTTCGCGCATTCCTCGAGCAGCATGGTGACGATCTGTTTGGCCGAGCCGTCACAGAACAGCTGGCCGAGTGTCTTTTCGTGCCAGGGGATGCGGTGTCGATCGACCAGCGCGACAAAATCATCAGGCGTATAGCGGCTCAAGGCCGACTTGGCGAAATGGGGGTTTGCCGAAAGGTAGCGATCGGGCGGCGCATCGCGGTTCGTGAAATTGCAGCGCCCACCGCCCGAGATCAGGATCTTCTTGCCCGGCTCGTCCGCATGGTCAATCAGCAGAACTTTGCAGTCGCGCTGACCGGCATTGGCTGCACACATCATCCCGGCGCCACCGGCGCCGAGAATGATCGCGTCATAACGCTCGATCGCGTCTCGTTGCATCGACGACGGCTACCGTTTCTCCGCTCGCAATCCGATGAAAATGCTGACGCACATCGCCAGCAGGACGATTGCAAACGGCAGCCCGGTCGATATGGCGGCAGCTTGCAGGGCCGTGAGGCCACCTCCGATCAGTAGCGCGATGGCCACGAGGCCTTCGAACACGGCCCAGAACACGCGCTGTGCAACGGGCGCATCGACCTTGCCGCCGGCCGTGATCGTATCGATGACGAGGGATCCCGAATCCGACGATGTCACGAAGAACACGATGACCAGCACGATGCCGATGAAAGAAGAGATTCCGGCAAGCGGTAGCGGCTCCAGCATCCGGTAGAGCGACAGCTCCGGTTTCCATGCGGCGACAGTCTCGGTGACGCCGGTATAACCGTCGTTGATGAACTGGCTCAGCGCCGTGCCCCCGAACGCCGTCATCCAAAGGACGCCGACAAGGGTCGGGATGATTAGGACGCAGATCAGAAATTCGCGCACCGTCCGGCCCTTCGAGACGCGGGCGATGAACATGCCGACGAAGGGCGACCAGGAGATCCACCAGGCCCAGTAGAATGTCGTCCAGCCATGCATGAACTTCGTATCTTCGCGACCGACCCAGTTGCTGAGCGCTGGCAGGTTCTTGAGATAGTCGACCGTGTTGGTCGCGACACCTGCGAGGATTTCCATCGTCGGGCCCGTAAATATGACGAAGAGCAGCAGACACAGAGCGAGCACCATATTGATTTCGCTCAACCGTTTGACGCCGGCATCGATGCCTCTCACGACGGAGATGACGGCCACGCCTGTGATGCCCATGATGAGCAGAACCTTCGTGGTCATTGTGACCGGTATGCTGAAAAGATGATTGAGCCCGGCGCTCGCCTGCTCGGCACCCAGGCCAAGAGATGTGGCGAGCCCGAAGATCGTCGCGAGAACGGCAAGCGTATCGATCACATGACCCGGCCAACCCCAGATGCGCTCACCCAGTAGCGGGTAGAAGACCGAACGGATTGTGAGTGGGAGGCCATGATTGTAAGCGAAGAACGCCAACGACAACGAGACCACGGCGTAAATTGCCCACGGATGCAATGCCCAATGGAAGATGGTCGCTGCCATGCCGATTTCACGCGCTGCCGCAGTGTCGGCGGTGTCGATCCCGAGCGGCGGATTCTGAAAATGATAGACGGGCTCCAGCACGCCGAAAAACATCAGGCCGATACCCATGCCGGCGGCGAACAGCATCGCGAACCATCCGGGATAGGAGTAATCGGGGCGGGCATCCGCACCGCCGATCCTGATCTTGCCGAAAGGCGATACGATCAGAAACAGGCAGAATAGGACGAAGATATTCCCGGAAATCATGAAAACCCAGTCAAACTGAGTCGTGAGCCAGGGGCGCAGCCAGCCAAAGAACTCCTTGGCATCGACCTGGAACATCAAGGTGATGATTACGAAGGCGACAATCAGGAGGCCGGAAACGAAGAAGACCGGATTGTGTAGATCCAGTCCGAAGAACTCTACATTGTCCTGTCCGGTTTCATAGTCTGTTGAAATTTGATCGCTCATGCGATGCCGCCCCTCCATCGTTTCAAGAGGGAATTGCATGCGCGCGTACGGAACGCCCCCCCGCCAATCGATCTGAGACCATTGATAGTCGATTAGCGGACCGGCGTCCAATCGGCGCCCTGTTCGGATGTCGGCAAAAAGGAGAATTATGGCCGTGTGCGCGTCAGTCTGGTGCCTGATGGACCTCGATGACATTGCCATCGGGATCGTAGAAGAAAATCTGTTCCCATCCGCTCATGGCCCATCCGCCATAGTCGGAATAGGGGATGCCTTTCTCCTCCAACCGCTTCTTGAAGGCGGCAATGTCGTCCGTTCTGAAGGCGATATGCCCCTTTTCCATCGGGTTGACGATGTTGTTCGTATGAAAACCGCAGTTCAGATCCTTCTCCGCCAGATGCACCTGTGTCGTGCCGTCGGTCACGAACGAAACGTCACCCGCATATCCATCGTTCTTGATGCGTTGCGTCCCCATGGATGGATCGGGCGCCATATCCAGCACCTCCTGGTAGAATGCGTCCATCGCCGGTACGTTGGTCGTGCACAGATTTAGGTGATGCAGTGCTAGTTTCACGGTGAATGCTCCTTTTCAGAGTTGTTCAGGTTGCATGCGGCATTCAGTTCGGCATGTATTGCGGTGCCATCGTAGGCATTGCGATCGCGGCCCTAAAGATCCGAGACCATATGGAACGAATTGATGTCTGATGAAATGTCACATCAAGAGGCCGAATGGCATCGCTCATTGGCCATTCAGAACAACAATTCCGCCTGGGATCTGGTTGAGCGGCCTACGCTCGACGACGTTGAGATGATGCAATTGGTGACTGCAGCATCCGTTGCGCAGTTTCATTGGTATGCCGTGGGCACGCCTTCAAACAAGGCGCATGCCGACATGCTCTTTTCGTTGGCGATGTCAAAAACAGGATGCGGCGAGATAGCGTTGGTCGCCGGAACGTCCGCTTTGCGATATTTCGACGAGAATTCGTCGCAAGACTGGGAGAGGGCATTCGCAAATGCGGCGATGGCTTATGCGTTTCATTGCAAGCGGGACGTCGAGCAATATTGCCGGTTCTACGCAACGGCGAAGGAACTTGGTTCCCGATTGAATCCGAGCGAACGCACCGCATTCGATGCAACGTTTCGATTGATCCCAAGCGAGTAGGATCCTGTTTTTGAAAATCGGCCAATGACCGTCTCCTGCGCCACAGCCATCCCTTTCCACCGGGTCCGGCCCTGAGCCAGGCCGCGATAGGAGCGCTCTAAGCCGCAAATGGAAATGGGATCAGCTTCTCCAGCGACTCCGAGATTTCATAGACGCTCTCGACGGCAAGATCGTTGCCATAGTCGACGCCTTCGGCCTCGGCGCGCTTTCGCAGTTTCTCCTCGTGATAATCCATCACATCCTTAGGGAACGGCATGAGGCCCGGGCTGAGAATGCGGAGATAACCGTCAAGATCGCGGGCGGGCATGACGCGGCTCTTGGTGTGGCGGTTGGGCGACCAGGGGACGTCCATGACACCGGCCTCGAATGCGCGGATGGAACCGAGCGCGACATCGCCATCTCCCATCTCAAGTACCTTATCTATGATGGGGCGGACTTCCCTGCCGATCATCTCGCATTCCAGTTCATATTCGGGAAGGCCTGCTAGACGGATCTGCCGTGCCATATAGATCGCCATCCGCGTGGTCTTGAGCCCGGCCACATTGGCGTCCGGTGTCGGGATGCCGAATGCCTCATGCGTACTCTTCGTGGTGACGCTTACCGCGCCGCCGACGGCTGCCAACGTTCCGCCATAGCTGACGAGAGCCGCTGCCTGATCGTCGTCATAAGGCCAGGCGCCCATCCAATGGAGCGAGGTGACGGGTGTGAAGACGCCGGTAAAACCCGCCTTCTGCAGATATTCCTGTACGAGATCGCGGCAGGCGCGGATGGCGGCGGCATCCTGGATCAGGTGCAGGGTCTGGCCGAGTTCGAGTCCGTATTCCTTCACGCCCTGGTTGGCGGCAAGCAGGGCATCGAGGACGCAGGTCATGATGGCAATGGAGGGCGGGATATTGGTACCGGTGAGAAAACCGGGTTGCCGGCGATGAAGCGTCACACCCTTCTCGGCATAGAGCGCGGCGAGACGGTCGAGATACTGATAGTTGCGGATGCCGTCTTCGATCGTCGTCTCTTTGGTATAGGAGGTCGTGTAGGCGATGCCCGATCCGAGATAACCCGAATAGCCTGCGGCGTAACCAACTTCCGATGTGAGGCGCGGCATGGCCGTTCCGGAAAGGACGATGGTCGGCTTGTCGATCGCCTCGATGAGCTGGCGCGCGACCTTGGGGCCATAGTTGACCATCGGGAAACCGTTGAGCATCGAGCGCCCGGCTTTTTCCGATTCCGTTATGCCGACGGCCGCCTTGTGCCACTGCTCGTTGCGCGTATAGCTGTCGGTCGTCGTCGGCACGATATCGGCGAGCCCGTCTCGGTCGAGCTTGCGCATCAGGTCGAGCTGCATCTCGAGGGTGCCGAAACCGCCGCGGGGCTGCGTCAGGCAGCGCCCTTCCGCGTCGGCTTTTCGCATGACCCGGCTGAGCTGTTTGGATGGCGGCATGGATTTGTGAAAGGCGACGGCTTCTTCGATGTCGACTTCAGCGCCCGTCTGCCAGCGCGACAGGTTGCGCTGCCGCATGTCGGCAAAGACATCGGCCGGAAACTGCTCTGCGGAGAACGGCCAGCGGCCTCCGTCAGCCGATACGGCGTTGCTCATGATTCACCTCTATTTCGAACCTCTTCAGGCTTTTTCGTGCCAATGCGAATCCTGCCTCCGGTGCGACGTCGGCGAGAAGGCCGGCCGAGTACAGCATATAATCGGCGTCGATATGAAGTTCGGGTGCCTTGGGCCGCAAAGACATGGGTGTCTGCGGATCTGCCAGAGCGGCCGTCAAAATGCTGCTCGGTGTCAGCCCGTAGGCCAGAACGCCGCCGGTTCCGATCACTGTCTGGAGGTCGCTCAAATCCTTGCCTTCCTGCACTGTTACCGGTCCTGTCACAGTCTGCACGACCTTCGTGGTGCCGGCGTGGCGGGCAACGGCGACGCGGACGGCTGCCCATGCAAGAGCGGAATCAAAGGCCGCTTCCTCGGGCGTCTCGGCGAGGCGCTCGACATTGTCGGAGATGGCGTTCAGCAGAGCCTCCACATAGGTCTCATTGAGTCCCGAACGCGATGTGATCGCGTGAACTCCCACGGTTTCGACGATGGAGCGTGCATTGATTCGCAGGCCAAGGTCGCCTTCCACCGTGCGCTTCACATAGGGCTCCGGCAATCCATGGCAGATCACACCGCCTTCCGTCGGCTCCCCGCTCGCGACGGAATGCACATCGGTCGTCGCACCCCCGATATCGACGATCATCAGCGGGCCAAGACCGGGTGTCGTGCCAGCTCCCTCGGCCAGAAGCTTTGCGCCTTCCATAACGGCGGCAGGGGTCGGCATGAGGACGGCATCGAGACGGTCCGCGGCCTTGTCGATCCCCTTGGCGTGGACGATGCGGTCGATAAAGATCTGCCGGATGGCGGCGCGTGCCGGCTCGATATCCAGCTCGCCGAGGGCAGGCATGACATTGCTGGCGGCAGAGACCGTTTTTCCGCTCTGCGTCAGAAGGGCCACGAGGTCGTCGGTTGTCTCGCGGTTGCCGGCGACAACAATGGGGCAGTGCATCTCCGCCTCGGCGAGTTGCGCGCCATTGTGGCGGATGACGTCTGAATTGCCGCCATCCGTGCCACCGGCAAGCAGAATCATATCCGGCTTGAGGTTCGAAATCTCGGCGACATCGCCGGTCGTCAACCGGTAGGCGAATGTCCGCACAAGTTTTGCGCCGGCACCGAGTGCCGCTTGCCGTGCGGCTTCGGCAGTCAGCTCTTTGACAAGACCGACTGTGACCATGCGAAGACCACCGGCTGCACTTGACGATGCAAGACGGTGTTCGAACTCCGGAAGGCCGCCAAGCTTCTGTTCCAGGCTGGCGAGGGCCGTATCCAGTCCGATCGTCACATCGGTATCGACGGTCGAGGGACCTTGTCCGGTCGCGAGAATTTCGGCGCGATCGAGATCGACGGCGCGTAGCTTGGTGTAGGTGCTGCCGAAGTCGATGAGCAGGGCGGCGCGGTCGCTCATGCGTTGGCAATCCTTTCGCCTGCGCTGCGCGCGATGAAATCCTTGTTGAGCGTCTCGATCACGCCGTCGGTCCGCGTTCCGGGCGGGAAGGCGCGGTCGAATCCCATATCGATGAAGATTTTTTCGACCGTCTCCCAGCCATGCTTGCCGACAATGAGGTTGCCGCCGACATAGAGGAGGATGTTGTCGAGACCCGCTTCGATACAGAGATCGCGAAAGCCCCGGCAATCCAGCTCGCCCTGGCCGTAGAGGGATGAGATGAGGATCGCATCGGCGTCGGTCTCGATTGCGGCTCTGACAAAATCCTCGGCCGGTGTGATGGCGCCGAGCGCGACGGCATTAAAACCGGCTTCTTCCAGTGCCAACGTCAGAATGCGATTGCCGACGATGTGCGTATCTGCGCCGATAACGCCGGTAATCAATGTCTTGCCGGCAGCTTCCGGTGCCGCTTTCTGCGCCATGTCGTCTCCAATCCCTCAATGTGTCGGATATTATAGTAGGATGGCATCGGTGCTCAATATTTTTTGGGACATGGTGACCCATTTATTTATGGAGTGTGAATGCCAATGGCGGCGAAAAGAAGAATAGCGATCGTGGGCGCAGGGCAGGCGGGATTGCAGGCGGCGCAGTCTTTGCGCCAGGCCGGCTTTGACGGGGACCTCACATTGGTCGGCGATGAGCCACAAGCGCCCTATCAGCGCCCGCCTCTGTCCAAGGCCTATCTCTCCAACGAAATCGATGCGGACCGTCTTGAACTGAAACCGACAGCCTTCTTCTCCGAGAATCATGTCACCTGCCTGTTCGGCGTTGGTGTCCAGAGGCTCGATGCGCGGGACAACCGATTGTCCCTGACCGATGGCTCAATGCTCGAATACGATATGGTTTTGCTGACAACGGGCAGCCGGCCTCGCGACTTGCCTGTCGACGGTGGAGATCTGGATGGCGTGGTAACCCTCCGCACGGTCGGCGACGTCGATGCGATGCGCCCCATGATCAATGACGGCAATCGGGCCATCATTGTCGGAGGTGGCTATATCGGCCTTGAGGTGGCGGCTTCCCTGCGCAAGCTCGGGCTTCACGTCACCGTTCTTGAGGCCTTCGACCGGGTCATGGCTCGGGCGACGAGCGAAGTCGTTTCGCGCCACTATCAAGCGATGCATCGTAAGCATGGTGTGGACGTGGCCCTTGGTGCGGGCGTCCAGCGCATCGAGAAAAACGCACACGGTCTGAAAGTTCACACGGACCAGGCTGCGTATGAGGCCGATCTCGTATTGGTCGGTGTCGGCGCCCAGCCAAACCAGGAATTGGCGGAAGCAGCGGGTCTCAAGGTCGATAACGGTATCGTTGTCGACACAATGTGCCGGACGGCGGCACCGAATGTCTTCGCTGCTGGCGATTGCTGCTCATTCCCAAGTCCGCGTTATGGTCGAAGTGTTCGTCTGGAATCCGTTCAGAACGCCATCGATCAGGCCAAGGCGGCAGCCATGTCCATGCTGGGGAAGGGCGAGGCCTATGATCCGGTTCCATGGTTCTGGTCCGATCAGTACGACGCGAAGTTGCAGATTGCCGGCCTTAGTCAGGACGCCGACGAGCAGGTTGTGCGCGGCGATATTGAAGGCGGTGCATTCTCGGTCGCTTACGTGAAGCAGGATCGGCTGATTGCCATTGATGCGGTCAACGTTTCGAAGGACTATATGATGGCACGTCGGCTCGCACCGACCGACCACGTGGTAGACCGTTCAGCGTTGGCCGATCCCACGATTCCAATCGCAAAGGCTGTTGCGACGCGTTAGGCCGATGCCGCCTGAATGCCCGATCTGGTTTTGCTCTCGATTGAAGCGCGCGCCGAAGCCTGTAGGACTTCTGCGATTTCGTACATGGTCTGCCAAAGTATCGTGCTTCTGGGCGAAGCTATCGATCGCAGCGGATTCTTGACCGATATAAGATGGAAAGTCGCTGCACGCGCACGAATCTCTGACCGGCAAGTTTTCACCCTTGCCGGAAGTTAGCAGATAAGTACGGCTACTATTGATGCGATCAAAAACCAGAACGCTCGAAATCCACTTCATGGCGCTCCCGTCTCATGAACCCGATCGTGAATGAGGGCCAGCATGGTCCTGGCCGTCTCGTACTTTACCCCTTGGATCTGGCCCGCTTGATGGCGTTCGGCGACAGTTGCACAAAACAATCGAGGACTATGGTCTGCAAGCGGATCGCAGGGCGCCGGTCTACTGCGCCGCCGGTTCGGATGGCGGCTGTTGTGACTCCTGGGCGCTTACCCGCTCAGATTCACATTGAGCATCGTGAGGCCAGGCAAGAAAGAGAAGCAGCCCACAGCTCAGTCACTCGAACCGGAGGAACGATATGCAATCGAAAACAGTTGATCCAGGTCCGGTTCAGACGGTAGCGCCCCGCGTGTGGCTTCGCCTGATCATGATCCATCTATCCATAGCTGTGATCTTATTGGCCTGCGGAGGGGATCTTCGTTGGTGGCAGGCTTGGGTCTTTTCCCTGCTCATCTTTGCAGCCGGTATCGGAGGGCGCATCTGGGCAGAATGGCGGCATCCAGGGCTGATGGCGGAACGAACCCGATCCCTAAAGGCACCAGATGTCAAAGCATGGGACAAAGTCCTCGCACCGCTAATGGCATTGACCCTTGCCTTCCCGCCGGTGATCGTGGCGGGGCTGGATCACCGCTTTGGGTGGTCACCCGTGTTCCCCACATGGCTTAACATTGCCGGTATCTTCTTGATCGCACTTGGATACGCCTTCGCTGCGTGGGCTTTGGCGGAGAACCGCTTCTTCTCCGCCATGATGCGCATCCAGACCGATCGAGGACATGAGGTATGTGACAGTGGCCCATACCGAATCGTCCGGCACCCGGGTTATGCCGGAAATCTTCTGTCATTGCCCGGCATTGTGCTTGCCTTGGGCTCTGCGTGGACACTGATCCCGGTGGCGGTCGCGCTAGTTGTCGCCGTGATCAGAACCGCACTCGAAGACCGCACTCTACAGGAAGAATTGCCGGGATATCTGGAGTACACAAGCCGCGTAAGATATCGGTTGTTTCCTGGAATTTACTGATGAGCCCCAGACATGAGGGATTACATAAAACAAAGGTAATCGGTCACTTTGGCAGACGTCTATAATAAACGAACTTCGGTGGTGTGGCTGCCATATTGCCAAAGCGATTGAATTCGCAGCCGCCGTCAGGTTGGGGAAACCAAGAGCGTCAGCACGGTATCACGACCTGATCCTCTGTGCATCGGCGCAATACTGTTCGGACCGCAAATGCCGACCCGTGCAACTTCTGATCGTGCCCACTGACGATTGCCTGGCGACCGGGTCGCGAAACATTAATGGTCCAAGGTGTCCAGAAGGCACGTCGAGACAGGGCAGCTCGTGCTATCGCCAAGACAGATCGCGAGGCCCTCGTTCGAAGCCAATCATCTCTTCATCCATCTTCAAGCCGGCGAACAAGTCGACCAAAATCCCGACGACTTTGGTGAGAGGGAGCCGAGCGGTCGATCATGTGCAGAACGGCCTCGTCAAAGTGCCGTGGCAGGCCTGCTCCATCAGAGCTCGATCCCAACGTGGGACGTCTCGCCGAGAATGAGAAGGTCAGTCGTCCAGCAAAGTTGCTCTCTGTAGTATCGGCATTGCGGTCCGCTATGATCTGGTGCCGTCATCGCCTGCGAGATGTGCGCCGATCAAGCACGCGGCGGCTTCCTTGGCATCCCTTGCCGCTTCACGGCCTCTCCCAAGAACTGCCATGACGATTGCACCTTCCTTCAAGATAAGAAGCTGCTGAGCCAGGCCTTGTGGAGAGGATGCATTCGTTTCGTGGGTCAACACGGCGATGTGTTCGAGAAGCAGGCGCTTGTGCTCGGCAGACTGTGCGTGGATGGCGTGGTCGGGGTCCTGATACTCCGCGCTGGCCTTGATGAACATGCAGCCCAGGAAATTGCGCTCGCCGAACCATTCCTCCAGCGCATCGTAGATCGCGAGAAGCTTCTCCTTCGGCGTATCGCCCAGTTCGTCCATGCGCCGGAACAGCCAGTTGCGGAAGTTCTCGTCGCGCAATCTCAACGCCGCCAGGATCAGATCCTCCTTGGTGCGGAAGTGCTTGTAGATCGACGTCTTCGACACGCCGCTTTCCGCGGCGAGCATGTCCATGCCGGTGGCGTGGAACCCGTTCCGATAGAACGTCTCAAGCGCCTTTCGGACAAGCTCGTCTCGCTTGGTTTGTCGCACAGAATCGCTCCTATAGATAACTGATCAGTACATATATTGATCGCCAAGCCGATTCAATGGCCATGCATAAGCTTCTGTCTATTCGGGGTATTTTCGCAAGAGTCATGCCCGCGAGATTCTTTTTGCGCTTTGCTGCTTGACAAAGTTAACCGATCGGTACACTTTTAGAGTTAACAGATCGGTCAACTCTGCCATATCATCTCCAAGGAAAAACCTCCGATGATGTTCCGCCCGACGCACCAGCAAGCAAAGGATGCCCGCCATGCCACGCCCGCCACTTCCCCCATTCGACGAGATCACCGCGGCACAAAAGGTCCGCATGGCCGAAGATGCCTGGAACACCAAAAACCCGGCGAAGGTCGCTCTGGCCTACACGCCTGACAGCACCTGGCGAAACCGTGCCGAGTTCATCCAGGGGCGTGACGAGATCGAACGCTTCCTGACCCGAAAGTGGGCCCGCGAACTGGACTATCGGCTGATCAAGGAGCTCTGGGCCTTCGAAGGTAACCGCATTGCTGTGCGATTCGCCTATGAATGGCGCGACGACAGCAACAGCTGGTTTCGCTCTTACGGTAACGAAAACTGGGAATTCGACGAAGACGGGTTGATGCGGCGGCGCATCGCCTCGATCAATGATCTTCCCATTGATGAAACGGACCGCCTGTTCCGCTGGGAAAGCGGCCTGAGGCCTGACCATGTCGGGTTGTCGGAGCTGGGGCTGTGACCACGCCAATACCCATAACGAGGCGGTTTGAGCCCCGGTAGCCGAGTTTTGGAAGGCAGAAGATCCAGGCCTGCCTAGCAGAGCCACTCCTCAAAGAAAGCAGATGCGAACAGTCAACCACTGCGGCACCGACACGCCGCAAACAGCAGAATATTGCCCTGCGGTACGAATCGTTTGTGCCGCCTCTTCTGAAAGAAAGGAAAGCACCATGAAAACCGGACATGATCACGAATGCGGTTGCGGCACCACACAGGAAACGGTCGACCAGACCCGACGGCGTCTCTTGTCAGGCGTTGCAGGTGCAACCGTAGCGGTTGGCGCCGCGGCCCTTGGCAGTTCCGACACCCTGGCCGCCACCGACGAGGCCCGGGCGGCCTATGCCGATCCCGCCAAACCCGGCCTTCCGCAGGTCGATATGCAGATCGTCCCGGGCCGTACGGCACTGGTCGTCACCGACCCGCAGATCGACTTTCTGTCGGAGCACGGCGTCTCCTGGGGCGTTGTCGGCGAAAGCGTCACCGAACAGGGCACCGTCGACAATATCGAGCGCCTGTTCTACGCGGCAAAGTCCGTCGGCATGCCGGTGTTCATATCCCCGCACTACTACTTTCCGCATGACCACAAATGGCATTTCGAGGGGACCCTCGAAAAGACCATGCACAATATCGGCATGTTCGACCGGAAAGACGCGCTGAACCTTGACGGCTTCGAAGGTTCAGGCGCAGACTGGATGCCTCAATACAAGAAATACATCGAAGATGGCGAGACCATCGTCTGCTCGCCGCACAAAGTCTATTCGCCGGCACAGAACGACCTGAACCTGCAGATGCGCAAGCGCGGCATCGACAAGGTGATCCTTGCCGGCATGTCCGCGAACCTGTGCACCCAGGCCCATCTCTACGAGCTCTTGGAGCTTGGATACGAGGTTGCTGTGGTTCGTGACGCCACGGCTGGTGCCAAGGTGCCCGAGGGCGACGGCTACCAGGCCGCGATCATCAACTTCCGCATGGTTGCAAACGGCGTCTGGTGGACCGACGATGCGATCCAGCGGATTGCCCAGGGGGCGTAGATCAACCTGCGCGCAATCGGAATCGATCAAGCGCAGCAAAGTTGATCGACTCTAAGCTGCTAGAGCAACTTGTGTGCGTTTGACTAAACGCACGTTGCTCTAGATCAACCTGCGCGTAATCGGAATCGATCAAGCGCAGCAAAGTTGATCGACTCTAAGCTGCTAGAGCAACTTGTGTGCGTTTGACTAAACGCACGTTGCTCTAGATCAACCTGCGCGTAATCGGAATCGATCAAGCGCAGCAAAGTTGATCGACTCTAAGCTGCTAGAGCAACTTGTGTGCGTTTGACTAAACGCACGTTGCTCTAGTGCCCCCTCTACTCCTCACCGAACGGGAGCCTAGCCATGACAAAACACTACGACATCATCATCATCGGTGGTGGAAATGCCGGCTTCGGAGTATCCTCCGTCGCCGAGCCGGCGGGCAAAACCATCGCCTTTATCGAGGACCGGGATTTTGGCGGAACTTGCCCGAACCGTGGCTGTACGCCGAAAAAAGTTTTGGTCGCTGCGGCGCATGCCTTGCACGAGATCGAAACGGCCAAGGTCCATGGAATCGAAATCGGGGAGCCCAGACTCGACTGGGCGCGGATGATCGATCGTGAGAAGGACCTGATTTCGGCGATCCCCGACCAGATGGCAGGCTTGGCTGAGCGCAGGGGCGACGTCTATCGGGGTCGCGGCCGTTTCGTCGGCTCAAATGCGGTCGCGGTCGGCGACATGGTTATGGAGGCCGATAACATCGTGATCGCAACCGGGTCGAAACCGCGGCCGCTGCCAATCAAGGGTGCCGAGCATCTGATCACCTCGGACGAGGTACTGGACGACCGTGAGCAACCATGCGAGGTCGTGTTCATCGGCGGCGGTGTCATCGCCATGGAGTTCAGCCATGTCTATGCCCGGGCGGGCACGAAGGTTACGATTCTTGAAGCGGTCCCGCGTGTGCTGCCCAATCTTGATGCCGGTGCAGTCGCCGCGCTGATAGCCGAAAGCGAGCGGATTGGCGTCACCATCAAGACCGATGTGACGGTGACGGAAGTCGCTCAGGCGAATGGCCGGGTGAGCGTGCGCTACGAACATGATGGCAAGGAACAAGTGATCGATGCGGATCGCGCCGTGAACGGCACGGGGCGGGTAGCGAATGTCGATGGCCTCGATTTGGACGTGGCGAATGTCAGCCACGATGGGATCCGGATTGAGGTCGGTCCCGACTTGCGTTCTGTGTCAAATCCGACTGTTCACGTTTGCGGCGATGCGCTGGTCGGGACGGCGCAACTGTCCCCCATCGCGACTTATGAAAGCCAGGTCGTCGGCCGCAACATTGTCAACGGAACCTCTGAAGCGCCGGACTATGCCGCCATCCCCAGCGCCGTCTACACAGTGCCGGCGCTTGCCACGGTGGGCATGACCGAAGAGCAGGCCCGTTCAGCCAGACTGGACTTCTCCGCCAAAACCAGCGACATGACGGGATGGTTCTCAGGAAGGACTTATGCAGAGACGACGGCTTGGTCGAAGGTGTTGGTCGAGACGGGAACAAACCGCTTCCTCGGCGCCCACATCATCGGACATAGCGGTGAGGAGTTGGTCCATTTCTTCGCGCTTGCCATGAAGCACGGAATCACGGCGGATCAGATCAAGGGCATGGTCTTCGGCTTTCCAACCTTCTCGGCCGACATCAAGAGCATGCTGTAAAGGAATATGTGCTCGCTGACGATTGCCTGGCGACCGGGTCGCGAAACATTAGTGGTTCAAGGTGTCCAGCAGGCACATCGCGGCAATTTCAGCCAAACCTCGCGAGTACTAATAACCGGCTCTCCTTGCGTTCCCGAAGGTGGATGCTGGGTGGTATCGTCGATGTTAACGCGAAAAGAAACGGCGTAAAACATGGCCAGACTATTCTGATGTTTTAAGCCAGATTATGGACTTCATTTAAGTCTGGACGTTCCTGTGTCGTCTCTGTGCGTGTTCTTGCGGCTGTGTTCGCTCAGTCAGAGTTTAGGCGCCAAAACCCAGGAAAACGGCCAAATTTTCTATCGGCAGACGCTGGAATCATTTCTGAGACTGTGGGCGAACCGCTGGATGATCCCAGGACCGGGAACTGTTCAGCCAAGTTCAGCGCGTACAGGTGTCGTGGTGTCACTTCGAACACCCAATTCGCCGCCAACGCCGATTGCGCGATAACCCTAATTTCCATCACATGATGCGCAGATCCTAAAAGCAGACATATCTATAGTCACAAACAAGCTCCAGTCGGACGACTCTCAATACGTTGAATGTACTTGAGAAGCCGACTGACCCCATTGTGAAAGAGCCGCAAAGGACTGTCGATGTCTTCTGAGAAATCCGATTTACTAAAACGGACACGTCTGACAACCCCTTGCTACGTGTTTTTTGAGGATGCACTGCGCGAGAACTGCGAGCGCGCCAGTGCATTGGTTCGACCCACAGGGACTCATTTCTTATATTCGATGAAGTCGCTGGAGCTGGCTCCGGTGCTCAAAATCATCAGTGAATATGTCGACGGTTTTGCAGCGAGTTCGCTATTCGAAGCGCAGTTGGCGCGCGAGATCCTTCAAGACAAGCCAGGACATGTTCATCTCACGACACCCGGCCTGCGACCCAACGAGATCTCGATGCTGACCGAAGTGTGCAGCTCGATCACGTTCAATTCGCTCCGTCAGTACAACCTGCTGAGCAGGCTGCTTCCTGACCATCAACAAACCTCCTTACGTATCAACCCCGAGCACCAGATCGTCGACGAGGATCAGTACAACCCGTGCTGCGCATATTCCCGGCTGGGTGTCACTGTGCCGGAAATCCTCTGGCACCTGGAGCGCGACAGCAAGTTATTGGACGGTTTCAACGGCATCCATTTTCACACCAATTGTGAAGGGGATGACTTCCAGGACCTTGAGGACACGGTCAACGTCATCGTGGATGGTCTGGGTGACCAACTGAAAAAAATGAGCTGGATCAACCTCGGTGGCGGATACTACTTCGATAATCCCAAGAACCCCGAAGCCTTCGGCCGGGCGATTGAGAAATTGAGATCGGAGTATGACCTGGAGACCTTTTTTGAGCCTGGAGGAGGGATCGTCAGTTCGTCGGGTTATTTGGTAAGTTCGGTACTCGACGTCGTTGGCCCCTCCCAAGCCAAGACGGCCATCTTGGACACGACTGTCAATCATTTGCCCGAGTCCCTCGAATATGACTACGAGCCGGATGTGTCGGGTGATCAACACAACGGCCATGGATACACGCTTGCGGGATCATCTTGTCTAGCCGGCGATGTCTTCGGTGATTACGCGTTCTCCGAACCGCTGAAAATCGGTGAAAACATCGTTATGGAAAACGTTGGGGCCTACTCACACGTTAAATCTCACTCCTTCAATGGTCTCAACCTCCCTACGATCTACATGGTCGATGGAAACCAGAATTTCACCGAGGTCGTTTCGTTCGATTATCACGACTTTGCCCGCAAGAACGGCCTGGGAGTCGCAGCATGAACAAAAGTCCGGGCATCCAAGTCGAAACGTTTGAGATCGAAATTCCACGTCAGGTTGCCGAAGGCTATTCGATGACCCATTTCCGCGAATTCGTGGAGACGCAAACCCCGGAGAATTCGGTCCCAGTGCGCTTCGTCGTAACGAAGTCGGACGTCGATACCTTCCACTGTGAGATTGGTTGTGTCGTCTATCCGGCAGATACTGATTTCGGCTTCAGCCAAGAATCGATATTTGAGTTCGAGAAACGGGCCTACGAGTCTTCTGATGAATTCAATGTGGCACTGATCGTGCCGACGGGCGTCGGCGTCGAAGTAGGCGGTCAAGCTGGCGATGCCGGACCTGCGGCCATGTTGCTCGGCAAGGTGTGCGACAATCTCATTTTGCATCCCAACGTCGTCAATGCCTCGGACATCAACGAGATGACCGAGAATTCGTTATACGTCGAAGGCAGTGTCCTGACACGCCTTCTTATGGGAACGATAGGCCTCAACAAGGTCCGCTCAAATCGCGTCTTGACCATTATTGAGGACCATGAGGATTCAGCCTTCGTCGACAACACCGTCAACGCTATCAATGCTGCGCGCGCCACCTATGGTATGAATGGCGACAACATCGCCGTGCTCTGGCCGTCGTTTGTCATGGAGGCTGCAGAGTCAGCATCGGGCAGTGCCGTAGGCCATATTCGCAATTTGGAGCATCTTTTTAAATGCTTGGAGCACTATGAGGGCGAATACGACGCTCTCGCGATTGCCTCGATCATCCAATACGATAGCTGTGACCACCTGGAATATTTTGTTAATGCCGCCGATCGCGTAAATCCGTGGGGTGGGGCGGAAGCTATGCTGACCCACGCCATATCGCACTTCTTCAATATCCCGTCGGCCCACGCACCATTGTGTGAAGACGACGAAGTCGAACAGATTGAAACAGGTGTTGTCGACCCGCGGATTGCCGCTGAAGTCGTCTCTACCGCCTATATCAATTGTGTGCTCAAAGGTTTGCAGCGCAGCCCACGGATCGTGACAGATCCCGAACAGCTCACATCGACCGATATCATGACCGCCCGCGATGTCCATTGCATCGTGATACCAGAGTCATGCCTAGGTATGCCAGTTCTCGCGGCTTTGGAGCAGGGGATCAAAGTCATAGCCGTAAAGAACGATAGCCTCATGGAGAATGACATCGCCGAATTACCTTGGGCCGCCGGTCAGTTCTTCAAAGTTGACAGCTACGCTGAAGCCGCCGGCATCATTGAGGCTTTGAAATTCGGGATTGATCCCCGTTCGCTGTATCGCCCAATTTTGAAGTCTGAAGTCGAACTCTTCCATACGAATACGCACACCGGAGACATCCATGTGGTTGACTACTATGGAGAGGAGGCCGAGCGCCTCGAATTCGAAGCCAAGGTTCGTGAGGGGGCATTTGGCTATGCCGTCGAGGTTGAGAGCGACCTTGACACTCCGGAGCTTCCAAAATTCGACAAAGTAGCAAATGACGACAAGCCAGAAAATTCGAACCGCCGCGTTCGCGTAGCATCTTAGGTGAATCATGCACATTGAATTTGAATTTGAAGCAAAGCTCAGGCAGTTGCATTTCTTCAATCTGGAGGACGGCGCGGCAGCCTATCAGGAATCGCCTCCAAAAGGGTTTCGCGCCTACATGCCGTCGAACCCGGAAATCTTCGAAATCGGTCAAAAGAGAGTTTGGCCGAGGACGAAGAAACTGGAGCTTGATGACCAATGTCCTCCGGTTGTCTCTGCAGTCGAGCTTTGGATTTTCTCCCTGGGTGTTGTCGCCGTCTCGATGGAGATGGAGCACAAGGGATCAACGACAGATCTGAAAAATCTCTCGCTTGAAGTCAAAGCTGACCAAAAGCTGAAGGCCTATGCCGAAACACTCGTTCGATCGGAATTCGAGGAGCGGGACTGTGAGCGTTTCGGCGACGACGATCATCAGTATATTCAGATCGCCCAGCCGTTGAAGGAGTCCATGCTCGATGAGAAATATCAGGACATCACCGCTATTCTGACAGGCGACGACGAGCAGTTTTCGGATCACTACATTGAGGAGATTCTGGACAATACGGTTCCCTACACTCACAACTCCTATGCTTATGTGGGGAGCCGCTGTCTTATCCAGGTTCACAACAAGATCGATGATCTCTTCTGTCTGTGGATGTTTCAGCTGGCCTACGCGAATAAAATCCCAGCCATCGAAAGCTTTCTCAACGAGCGCTTACAGCGCACCTTTCAACTGCTCTCTCGGCCCCGCAGCTTCCTGCCGGTACCTGCCTTCTCCCATGATGAACTTCAGGAGGCGAATCCATACGACGAGAAGACACTGCAGACAGCGGAGCAGTTCTCGACACCTCTTGAAATCGCAGGAGTCGGATTCTTCAGCCAAGCCAATGAAACTATTCGTGACGTTCTCGATCTCGGCGCCTGGCATGGATCGGTCAAAGAGAAATATGATGATCTCGAAGGCTCTTACGAGCACCTGGAGAATCTCTACTCATTGAAAAGTCAGGAAATGATGGAGTGGCTGATCATCCTGGCGATTATCGTCACCGGTTGGCTCGCATTGATCGTCGCTTAGTGGCTGGAGTATGAGTATGGCGTCTTCGCAAACCAACGACCGAGAAGTTTTTTACGATCTTCTTCGCGGATTCACCATCATAGGTGTTGTCTGGGTCAACAGTGCCAGCATGAATCTCAGACTCGAAGATTTCGATCTGAGTTCCGCGGGAGAATTTGCGGAACCCGGCAACGCTTTCGACGTGGTCGTCAATCATTTTCTCTATCTCTTTTTTGCCGACAAGAGCTACACAGCCTTCTGTTTTCTGTTTGGTGTGACTAGCGCCTACCTCGTCGAGTCATGCCTCAGGCGGGGACAGTCTCCGGCGGCCGGTATCGTCAAACGTGCCTGCGTTCTCATTCTGATCGGCCTGATCGACATCGCCTTTGCGTGGCACGGCGACATTCTCATTATCTACGCTGTACTGAGCCTGGTCATGATACCGCTGGCCTATATGGACAGGGCACAGACGATCAGAGCAATGATCGGTCTGACGGGGTTATTCATTCTGGCAAATGTGTTGATGCTTGTCATTCCTGAAGCGCCACTGTCTCCCGACTTGATTCAAATCAACTTCCAGAGCAATGACTTTCTCTATTTGGCAAAGAGCAAGCTCATAAAATTCTACCAGTGGTATGTTCTGTCGGTGGTGGACGGCGATTATTCTTCGATTACGTATTACGCAAAGTTCATATTCGTCATGGCATGCGGTTTTGCCTTTAAAAGATTGAACGTTCTGGAATATCTGAGAGGCAGTCATGCGAAGTTGGTCGTTTGGTCCGTTTTCTTGTTTTGTGCTGGCATGATTGCCTATGCCTACGAATGGGAGGAATTTACCGCGGCGAACAATTTGTACTTGGTTACCAGTCTCTTTATTCCAGCTGCGTTTGCGCTCGGGCTGCTTTATGTCACCGTTGATCAACGGGTCCTCTTGGCATTGAGACCACTGTTGGTTTTCGGCCGCAACTCCATGTCGATCTACATTCTCAATAGTTTGTACTTTTCACTGATCTACTATGGCTATGGGTTAGGCCTTCACGGGGTTTTGAAGTCGACGGAAATATTCATTTTTGCAAGCATATATCTGTGTGTCATGTATGGATGGCTGTCCTACCGGCGTGCGAAAGGCAAACTGGGTCCTTTTGAAATTTTCTATCGGTACTTGATGAGACCCGGGGAGCGTCGGCTGATTGAACCGCGCATCCAGCAACCGTTGACGCGATGATGGCAGCGAAACCATCGATAGTCGACGTGTGTGTGATCGGGGCAGGCATGTCAGGGTTGGCAGCATGCGATCGTCTCCAGAAAGCGGGACTGTCCTTCATCGTACTTGAGGCCAAAAATCGCATTGGTGGACGTTTCAAAGCCCACAATGAGAGCGGACCAATCTATGATGAGGGCGCTCACTGGCTGCACTGCGCGAACATCAACCCCTTGGTCGAGGTTCTAGAGCCGCACGAGCCGACCTATATCAAGAAACCCGGCGACATATATTTCGCGACGCCGTCTCAATTTCTCGGGACTCGGGAATCCCAACGGGTTTGGCGCTATTACCACAAAGTTTGGGCTCAGATTGCAAAAGGTACCGCGAAACGAAGAGTCGACAAAGCGGTGTCAACATTAGTTACCGACCCACGCTGGGGACTCTTCTTCAACTCGATCTTTGCTGCGAGTGTCGGAAATCTTCCCGGCCAAGTCTCTATTAAAGATGTGGCCAACTATGTCGACAGCGAAATTGACTTTGCCGTCGAGTCGGGTTTGGGCCAACAACTCAGCCGCGCGTTCTCCTCGGTCCCCGTGCATCTCAACCAGACCGTCGTTGAGGTGAATTGTGATGAGGGGGTTCAAATACGCACAGCTTCAGGCGATGTCTTCTTGGCCCAATCCTGCCTCCTGACACTTTCGCCTCCTGTTCTTGAGACGATAAAGTTCTCTCCGCCGCTGCCAGACGCCCATCAAGACAGTCTCAAGACGATCAAGATGGGATTGCTGGAAACCGTCGCATTGGAGTTCCATGACGATGTGTTTGAAGGGCCCGACGACGTTCATCTTTATGTCGGTGCAAACCAAGGTCCACAGCTAAGTTATCTGATAAAGCCTGCTGGCCGGAAGGCCGCAGTCGCATACCTGGCGGGCGAAGAACTCCGAGAATTGTCAGGACAAACCGACCGTCTTGTGGCAGCGGCGCTCAAACCCTTGGCTCGTCTCTACAAGTTCGATCCGAAGCGGGATCTGCGTCGAGCTATGCATTCAGACTGGGCACACGACCCTCATGTCATGGGTGCCCTGTCATACACACCGGTCGGCCGATCCCATGCTCGCTCTGACTTGAAAGTGCCAATCGATGGAAAAATATTCTTCGCCGGAGAGGCGACTAGCATATCGGCGCCAGCCTCGCTGCACGGAGCCTACAACGAAGGCTTGAGGGCAGCCGATGAAATTCACAAGACTTTGGCAAGCGTTTAGATCGGAAAGGTGAACCTTAATCCCGAAGACACATGCAATCAGGGAGTGTTCAATGATGGTGGCTTTCCGCAAATTTAGGTGACAATTTATCAAATCCCTTTTGCATATGAAGCTTGTTGATCGCCAGCCCTCTTTCGCAGATTGCCGGGTGAGGAAGTGTTTATGTCTCAGTGGTACCCAGGACCCTTGAATCGCGGACGCCTGTCGGCCATCTCCACCGGCGTCGCGCTCACGACTCCGAACGCCTACAACGATTTCGTCGTTGACCTCTTGGTGATTGAGGCTGGTCTACGCCTGACAACGCTGCCATTGGAGAATGCCTTGAAGCGTGGCAAGGCGCGCGCTTTGGATGCCAAGGAGAGGCAAAAGCGCCGTGCATTTCTTCTTAGCCTCTGTGAACGGGTGCCTTTTAACGTCATCGACGAAAGCTTGTATGCCGATGCGGTCGCGCGGCGCCCGGATTTGGCCGAGCGGTTGGCGTCTCGGTCAAGCTAACGGGCTTCGTTACGCAGGCGAACGAAGAAAATGGCTGGCGCTCATTCTCGCCGCAGATGCTCTTGCTGTCAGGCCTTCCAAGCGATTTTTCTGCTCGCCACAGCCGGTCCGGCAGCGGCTCAAATCGGTCGGTTGCCGGACATCGTCAAGCTAGGATGGACGGGTTCAGATGCATGAGAACACGACTTTGCAGGAGGCCCTTTAACCGGCTGCAATTTCTCTCACGTCATTCAAAAGTGCAGACGGAACCGTCAAGCCACTCTCTTTGGCGGCCGTCCGGAGCGCGATTCGTCTTTCGCCTGGAAGTCTTGCGCCGTCCTGGGATTCGATGCTCTCGAAGATATCGGCTGCCCGATCGAGATAGCGGTCATTGCCGGCGAATGATCCAGGGTCGATGACAATCAGGAATTGACCGACCGACGGGGGCGGGCCGTCACCGGTGAAGAAGGATGTGGCCTCTGTGCTGAGATTGGATCCTGTCAATGCGCCGGCAAGCAGTTCCACCATCAGAGCCAGTGCGGCACCCTTCGCGCCGCCGACCGGAAGAAGAGTGCCGCCTTGCAAGGCGGCGTCCGGATCGGTCGTGGGATTGCCATCGCGGTCATAGGCCCAGCCTTCGGGGATGGGTTTGCCGGCTTGCGAGGCGGTGAGGATGTTTCCTCGGGCGACCTGGCTCAATGCCATGTCGACGACCACGGAGGGTCCGTCACGGCGTGGCGCGGCAAAGGCTATGGGATTGGTGCCGAACACGGGGCGCTTGCCGCCGGTCGGTGCCATGGCTTCCGGCGTATTGGCGACGAGAATGGCCAGCAATCCGGCGTCGGCGAGGCGTTCGACCTGATGGCCGACGACACCGCAATGGTGGGAACGATGAAAACCGGCGGCGGCAATTCCCGCGCCCTTGGCAAGTTCGGGCAGCTTGGTAGCGGCAAGGTCCATTGCCGGATAGAAGAACCCGTGAGCGACGTCGATGCGGAGCGCTGCAGAGCCGGACTGCTCGACCTGGGGGACCGCCTTGCCGTCGACCTTCCCGCTCAGGGCCTGGGCAGAATAGGAGGGAACGCGCGAGAGACCATGGCCCTTGCGCCCGTCGATCTCGGCCATCAGAAGCGCATTCGCGACGGCGCTTGCAGCAGGTTCGGCGATATTCGAAGCGATCATGGCAGCGCGCATCAATGCCTCAAGCTCATCGCAGGTGATGGAAACCGTGTCGCTCATGAGTTGCCTTCCAATACGCGTTTGACGTTTTCGACTGTTGCAAAGCTAATCCTGCGGCTCGACTCAACCGTCACGCCGGCAATGTGGGGCGTCAGGACGAGATTGGGTGTGTCGGCGAAACGCTTGGCCCAGTCTGCCGTCACAGGTTCGGTCTCGTAGACATCGAGGGCTGCGCCGCCAAGACGGCCATCGCGCAATGCTTTGGCGACGGCTGCCTCATCCACGATGCCGCCTCGTGCGGTGTTGATGACGATTGCATCGGACTTCATGGTCGCGATCGCCTTGTCGTCAATCAGGTTTCTAGTGTCCGGTGTGAGGGGGACGTGAATCGAGACGATTTCGCTTCGCTGGATGAGTTCGTCGATCTCGACCGAAACCGCAAGAGACCATGCCTCGTCGTCGGCAAGAAGGAAGGGGTCATGTGCCAGGACTTCCATATCCAGCGCCCGGGCACGTGTTGCAACGGCCTGACCGATAGCACCGAAACCAACGAGACCGATCGTGCGGCCGGCAACTTCGAGCCCGATCATATCCTGGCGGGGCCACTCGCCTGAGAGGATCCGATCATTCGATTGGTAGGACCCACGCCGCAGCATGAGCATTGTCGCGATGACATATTCGGCGACCGAGACGTGATTGGTACCCAGCGCCGGGCACACGGTGATCCCTCGTGCCGCGCAGGCGCCAAGATCGATATTGTCGAGGCCGACACCCAACCGCCCGATGACCTTGACGTCCGGGGCGTCGTCCAGCAGTTCGGCCGTCACCTTCGTTCGGTTTCGAACGATGAGAGCCTTGATCGGCGGCACAAGCCCGGCCAGCTCGTCCGGTTTCTCCCAGAGATCCTGATCCCAATGAACGTCATAATCCGCCTTCAGTTGTTCGACGGCCTCCGGATCGAGAAACTCGGTGATTACGATTTCACTCATCAGCTTTCATCCAACTCCAGCTGTCGCCGCATCTCGGCAAACATTTCGCGTTTCAGTTCCATTCCGATACCTGGCACGCCTGCAGGCGTCACATAGCCGTCGATGACCGGGATGTCGTCGGCGAAACCGCCATAAGGCTGAAAGACACCGGGATAGGATTCCGATCCGCCGAGCGTCAGGCCAACGGCCATGTTGAGTGCAAGTTGATGTCCGCCATGGGGGATCAGGCGTCTTCGCGACCAACCGGCTTCTTCGACGACGCGGATAACGTTGAGATATTCTGTCAGGCCGTAGGCAAGCGCCGGATCGACCTGGATCCAATCGCGGTCCGGCCGCATGCCGGCATAGCGGACGAGGTTGCGTGCGTCCTGATGGGAAAAGAGGTTCTCGCCCGTCGCAATCGAACCGGCATAGTGATCGGCGACCATCGCATTCAAGCGAAAGTCGAGCGGGTCTCCCGGCTCTTCGTACCAGAACAGATCATAGGGCGCGATCGCCATGGCATAGGTAAGAGCGGTTTCAAGATTAAAGCGGCCATTGGCATCGACGGCGAGATTTGCGCCGCCGCCAACCACATCCAGTACGGCTTCAATGCGCTCGAGATCGTCATCCAGACCGGCGCCGCCGATCTTCATCTTGACGACGCGATAGCCCTGATCGAGATAGGCGCGCATCTCGTCCCGGAGTTTTTCGATGCCCTTGCCGGGATAATAGTAACCTCCGCCGGGATAGACGAGGATCCGCTTGTCGGCGCGTCCCTTGTTGAAACGCCGCGACAGCAACCGCCAGAGAGGTTCGTCGGCAATCTTTGCGACAGCATCCCATACGGCCATGTCGAGGGCTGCTGCAGCGACTGCTCGGTCGCCATGGCCGCCGGGCTTCTCGCCTGCCATGAAGGTTTCCCAGATTGCGAATGGGTCGAGATTGTCCTGGTCTTCATCGATGAGGCTGTCCGGGTCGGCGCTCATGACGCGCGGGATGAACCGTTCGCGAAGAATTCCGGATTGGGCGTAGCGGCCGTTGGACGAGAAGCCATATCCGACAACGGGTTTGCCGTCGCGTACGACATCGGTTTCGAGCGCGACGAGCGAAACGGTCATGGAAGAGAAGTCGATATAGGCGTTGCGGATCTCAGACGCGATCGGCGCAGCAACATCCCGGATTTTGGTAATTTTCACTGGAATTTCACATCGTGGCTAAGAAGAGAGAAGGGCGACGCCGGAACTATACCGACGTCGCCCGTTCACAGCACGTAACTTTCGTTCAGGCGTGTCGATTAAGCGCTGCGATAGAGCTTGGTCATGACAAACTCCTTGTGCCCGAGCGCTTCGGCCGCCGTATTGCGGCCGTTGGCCGTGCGAACGATCATTTCGATCAGGGCATCGCCAGCATTGTCGATCGTCATGGTGCGCTTGAGGATACCGGTGACGTCGACATCCACATGCTCCTCCATGGTGCGGACGGTGCGGGGGTTTGCCGTAATCTTAATGACAGGAACGATCGGGTTTCCGACCACATTGCCCTGACCTGTCGGGAATGTGTGGACGACGTAGCCGGCGGCGGCCATCAGCGTGACGCATTCGGCGGCGGCGGACGACGTATCCATGTAATAGAGGCCCGCACCCTTTTCCGGTGCTTCCGCCGGTCCAAGCGCATCGATATATTTGCACTCGCGGCCGATCTTCTCGAGATTGCCGAGGGCTTTCTCTTCAATGGTTGTCAGACCGCCGAGAATGTTGCCTTTGGTCGGTTGTGAGTCCGAAAGATCCGATGTCTTGTGGGGTTCGATGACTTCGTCCTGATAGGCCTGGAAGATCTTCATGAATTTTTCGGCGGCTTCCGGGTTCGCGGCGCGAGCCTCGCAGATATGCTCGGCACCGGTGATTTCCGAGGTCTCGCCAAAGACACCGTGGATGCCCTTCGGAATGAGCTTGTCATACATGTTGCCGACCGTTGGGCAGGAGCCCAGACCTGTCGTGGTGTCGGACTCGCCGCATTTGGTCGAGACCCAAAGCTCGGAGATATCGCATTCCTCACGCTGCAGCTCGGATGCCCAATGCACATATTCCTTGGCCTTGCGCGACGCCATTGCGGTCGTGTTGATGTCGCCATTCTGTTCGATCGAGAAGCCTGTTACCGGCTTGCCCGTTTTGGCGATGCCCTCGACGATATGAGCCGTCCATTCAGGCTCGATTCCGATCACGACAACAGCCGCTACGTTCGGGTTCGAACCGGTGCCGATCAGGGTGCGGAAGTGCAACTCCAGGTCTTCGCCGAATTGGAGCCGGCCGTAGGAGTGGGGCAGGGCTTTCGTGCCCTGGATATGAGAGGCGACTGCCTCGCATGCCGCGTTGGAGATATCGTCGACAGGTAGGATGACGACGTGGTTGCGGACGCCGACGCGGCCATTTTCGCGCCGATAGCCCATGAATTTCTGATTGTCTGACATATGCTTCCTCTTGAATTCGGTAAATCGTCGAGACCGTGTTCGGCCGCCGGTGTGTGTCGGTTGGCTATGAGACCGGAGTTCCGGTCGTCGCTGCTACCAGCGCTTCGTTTTGAGATTGTGCGTGTGCACATGGCCACCGACCGGTGCATCGCCCACCATCTTGCCGATGTCCTCGCCATATTTGACGATCGTTTCGCCGGCGCTGAGATCGGAAAGCGCGACCTTGTGGCCGATCGGAATATCAGACACGGCTTTGAGATTGAGGGTGGTATCGGTCTCGGTGACGACACCGAGCATTTCGGTGCCAGCGGCCAGGTCTTCGACCACGACAACACCCACATTGTCCTTTGGGCTGTGGACGAGAAAATGAGGTTCGGACATGTCTTTTGTCTCCATAGTGTGAATAGGAATCGATGTGATGAAGTGTCGTTAGATGAGTTCGTCTGTCTTGTTGCGCGTTTCTCCATACCGGCTCAACGCAGGTGGCTTGAGGCCCTCATAGAGGCCTTCTACACGAGCGTTGACTTCCGCATTGTTGCGTTCGAACAGGCTGTTTCCGGCAAGGTCGCTTTCGACCAGCAACGGTCCGAAATTCTCTACTTTTAAAATCCACATGGCTTGGGCAATGCCGAGTTCGTCGAGCCAGTTGACGGCCTCGACTTGCCTGATGCCGCGGCCGAGAAGCGCTCCCGTCCCATATCCGACCGTCGTCAGATAGACGGCGCCGGCGGGTACGAAAATGTCGCGATAGTGACCGGCATTCATGCCGCCCTTGCCGATAACGACACGGGTGCCCGTCTTCTCGAACCAGCGCGTCAGGTACTTCGCAAAGCGGAAACTGGCTGTGGCCGTCACGGCACCAATATTGTGTGTACCGTCCTCATCCGTCGCTGCGGCCGGAGAGCAATGAAAGTTCACGTTGGTCAGCTTGGTGAAATCGACCGGCGGATTTTCGCCCTTCTCGAGAACGCGTTCGTAGATACCTTCGCGAGCCGTGTAGATCAGCCCGTCGAGAAACACGACGGTGCCGATTTCGAGCTTTTGAATATCCTCGTCGGATATCGGTGTCTGCAGGCGGACCTGTTTCAGCTTGTTGGCGCGTTCGCCCATCCGTCCATCCTCAATTCAAGAGTGTTTCGCAGCGAGCCTATGTTGCCCGCCCTATCAGTTGGTCCCGGCTATTCCGCAGCATGAACCGCGCTGTCCGGCGCGTCCCAATCGACCGTGTTGCGTCGCATATAGGGGGTGAACCACTGCGGATCCGTCCTGTATTCGATGCTGCCGTCCGCGTGGATTCGTGCCGTCGAACGGCGCGATGACAGACAAAAGCAATGCACGGACATCGGCATACCACCGGTATGCGTGTAACCCACCTCGATATTGCAATCGACAACCGTCGAATTGCCGTTGAAGCCCATGGCTCCGAGACCCGTCTTGTTTCCCAGCTCTTTCAATTCGTCTTCAAGAGCGGCGATCTCGGGATCGGGGTGGCGGGATCCAACGGTCCGCAGACAGGCTGCCTGCTTGCCGAGCATCATTGTCGTGTCTTTCGAGCCGCCGAGCCCGATACCGACGATGGCCGGCTGGCAGGCAAGGCCACGCTTTCCGAAAGCCAGCATGACGTCCAGGAAGAAGCGCTTGATGCCGTCGCGTCCGTCGCCCGGGAACAGCATTCGGTAGTCGGTGCCGAACAGGCCGCCCTTATGCACGGTCGTCAGTTCAAGCCAGTCTTTGTCCGGTTCGAAACTATATTCGACCTCTGGCGCATTCATGCCGACATTGTTGTTGTTGTCCTGACGCGAGAGCGGATGCACCCGGTTCGGACGTAGTGGCACGTCATGGGTGGCACGAGCGGTCGCCCGGCGGACCCGGTGCTCGAGCCCGACGAAGCCGCCTTCAATCGAGGCATCGTTGCCGGCCTTGATGTAGAAGCGCGGCACGCCGGTGTCGGCGCACATGGGGCGCCGGTCTTCGCGGGCAGCCTGGTAGTTCTCCAGCATGGCCTCAAGCACGAAGGCGGAAAGGTCGCCGCTCTCGATATCGATCATCGAGCGGATGCCGGCCTCGTAATCCTCCGGGATATCGATGGCTGCACGGCACATGATTTCATAGGCCGCTTCTTCAATGGTATCAGGGGAAATCATCTCGGATACTCCTTGGCCCTATTCGGCTGCCTGGGTCGGCGGGGCAATTTCCGGCGGTGCTCCGGCCTCGCCTTCGATGAGGGATTCGCCTGGGCTCACGATGGTGAACTGGACAGGTTCCGTACCTGTTTTCAGCTTGCCATTCTCATCGAGGCGGACGGTCGTGAACGCGGAAGTTTCGAGTTCGCCTGCATCGGGGAAGTCGGATCGGTAGTGCGCGCCCCGCGAGTTTTCGCGGGCCAGTGCAGCGCGGGCAATCGTCTTGGAAATGAGGATTTGGCTCTCCAGATTGAGCCAGTCGTGCCAGGTTAGATTGAAGGCTCTGGCGGAATCGGCAAGGCCGGTGCTCTGGAGTTGATCTCCAAGCGTATCCAATTCTGCGATGGCACGTTCCAGGCCTTCAGAGTCGCGAGAGATCCCGACGTCATCCCACATCAAATAGAGCAGACGTTCGCGAAGAACGTAGAGATCGCCCGATTCCTGTGCGAAAGGCCTGAGGCAGCGGCCCACATGATGCTCGATCGTGCCCGGATCGGGATCGCGCCATTCCTTGTCCGAAGTGACGGCCTTGGCCATAACGCCGCCTGCAATGCCACCGAACACGGTCGAATTCGCGACGCCATTGCCACCAAGCCGGTTTGCTCCGTGCACACCGCCGGCATCTTCTCCTGCCACATACAGGCCTTCGATACCTGTACTGCAATCCGGCTGGAAGGCAACACCGCCCATCATATAGTGCGCCGTTGGCAGCACCTCGACGTCCCCGCCCGCGAGATCGAAACCGCAGTCGGCGCAACGCTTGACCATTCCCTTGAATTGCTTAGCGACCTTCTCGGGGCCGAGATGAGCCATGCGGATATAGAGGCCACCATTGGGCGTGCCACGCCCGGCGCGCACTTCCTCGTACATTCCCCGGGAGACAATGTCGCGCGTCGCCCGTTCGCCATGCTCGTGATAATTGAACATGAAGCGCTCGCCGGCACCGTTCAGCAAGTAGCCGCCGGCGCCACGAAGGCCTTCTTCCAGGATGGTGCCGGTCATGCGCGTATCGTCGCCGGCAAGAATACCGGTCGGATGAAACTGCACCATTTCCATGTCGCGGAGCGTCAGACCGACCCCAAGCGCCATGGCCATGCCATCGCACGCCTTGTCGCCGGATGGCGTATGATACCGGTACATGGTGGTCCCGCCGCCGGCGCCGAGCAGGACTCTTTTGGCCTGAACGAAGCGGAATTCGCCGGTACGGATATCGACAAACAGAACGCCCGCAATGCTGGCGCCGTCTTTCGTCGGGATCAAAGCAACCGCGCGGTGCTCTTCGAGACGGCGGACATCTCGCGCCCAAACCTGTTCGGCAAGGCGATTGATGATCTCGATACCTGTCAGGTCGCCCTTGTGCACGGTTCGATCGAAACTCTGACCGGCGAATGCTTTCTGGTGCATCGTCCCGTCCGGGTTGCGATCGAAAAAACAGCCATGCTCGTTCTCAAGCTCGTGGATACGCTTGACGGCGCCATTCACCAGCACCCAGGCAAGGTCCTGATTTGGGAGCCACTTGCCACCGACAATCGTGTCCATGAAATGGCGTTCGACCGAGTCGCCGTCGGCGAGTGCGACGTTGTAGCCGCCTTGTACCATGCGCGTGCAGCCGGATTTTCCGACAAGCCCTTTGACCGCAATTGTGATGTCCGCGTCGGGATTTTCCTTCAGGGCGTGGATAGCGGCAAGGAGACCTGCACCGCCGGAGCCGATGATCAGTATGTCTGTTCTCAGAGTGTCCATGGGTCTACCCGAAGAGTCTCATAAGAAAGAGGAGGCCTGTACCGAGGCCGAGTGCGAAGGCGGCGGCAATCCAACCGGCTTGCGAGCGCGTCAGCCCCATGAATTCAACGGCAAGGAGCCTCAGACCGCCAGCGGCGTGGACGGCAAGGGCTGTCACAAGGAGCACTTCGCTGACCTTGACCCAGGTCTGCTGCGTCCACGCGATGAATGAGCCGAAGGCCTCGGCTTCGAAGGCCAACCCGAGTGCAAGGAAATGCAGTGGTAGAAAGATCGCCAGCGCAAGTCCCGAAATACGGTGAATGAGCGCTGCGGCAAAACCGGGATGGGCCCGGCTTGCGGGATTTGTATCGATGCTGCTCATGCGATTACCGCATAGACGGCGCGCAGGCCCAGAACGATCAGGAGGGCCATAAATCCGTGGCTGGCGATTGCAACGAGGCGCGGCGACAGCTTGCTCCATTCTCGCAGAATTGCCTGGAGACCGATGCCGGCATGGATGGCCGCGGCAATAACAAACAATCCGTAAAAGGCTGCCCAAGCGAAATTGCCGCGCGTTCGCGCGAGTATTTCTTCGCCTGTGATACCGCCCTGCGCCGAAACAATAATGAGAACCAGATGCGTAACGACCAGCGGGACCAGGATCATCGCCGTTCCGCGCTGTAGGAGATAGCTAAGCGGTGTCATGATCCAAGGTCTCCCTTGATGTAAGCCTTGATGCTGGCGCGTTTCAGCCCGGCGATTGAATGGGTCGGGTTGAGTGCAACGGGACAGTGTTCGGCACAGGACTGATGACTGTGGCAGCTATGGCAGCCGGCATCGCCTGTCACGGCATTGAGAATTCCGCCGCGATCGCCGTCGCGCAGATCGTTGTAGGCGGCCCAGGCGCGGTTGAGCGCCGCCGGGCCAAGATAATCCGGGCGCCAGGTGACCAGGTCGCACGCGCTGTAGCAGACGCCGCAATTGATGCATTCGATGGCAGCGTTGGCTTCGGCCCGCTCCTTTTCTTCAGGACTGATATCCGCCATGCGATCGGCCGGACCGGAACCGGGTGTGAAGCGTCCCTGCGCTTTCTGCCACTTCTCGAAGAAGGGCGTCATATCGGTGACAAGGTCGCGAATGACGGGAAGGTTTCTCAGTGGTGCAATCTTCAATTTGCGTTTTTTCGCGACGCGCGAGACGTGCGTTCGGCAAGTCCACCGAGGGCGTCCATTGACGGTCATCGCGCAGGATCCGCAAACGCCGACACGGCAGGCGAACCGGTAGGCGAGGGTCGGGTCTTGCTCTCGCTGGATATGAGTTACGACATCGAGAACCGTCTGGTTTTCGCGGGCCGGCACGTCGTAGGTTTCAAACGTGCCCTCCGCGTCGCCGCGCCAGACCTGCACCTCGAGCGTCTGCTCTTGGCTTTTTGTTTCGGCAGCATCCGTGCTCATTGTTTCTTGGCCCGTTTCGGGGCCCGTCCCTTACTCTTGCCGTTGCTCAGGCTGATTTCCAGTTTGACGAGATCACCGCGATAATTGACTACGCCGACATAGATGACGCGTCCGGTCGCATCGCGCAGAACGCGCCGCATGATCCCGATTGGTGATCCGATCGGTACATCGAGATGTTCGGCAACTTCGCTTTCCGCCGTGCCGATCGTCAGTGTCTGTCGAAGGTCGCCCACTTGAATTCCCGGAAGGGTCTCCAAAACGGGAATAATCATTTCTTTCTCAAAGCGCTTCGGCGCCCGCGCATAAATCTTATCGTCCAGATGCATGTCGACGACCGCATAGGCTGTCGAACCCGATCCATGGACACGGCGCATATGGCGATAGGCTGCCGCAGATTCGCCGTCGCCGTCGTCAAGCAATTCGCCCTCGGTATTTTCGTCGACGGTTATGATACGGGACCAGTTGCCTTCGAGACTGCGGATAAGGTCATCCCAGCTCGTCTCCAGTTTGCACCACTCAGGTCCGCCCTTGTCTGTGACGAAAGTTCCCTTGCCGCGCTGGCGCCAAATGAGCTCTTCCGATTCCAATACCGTCAGCGCCTGACGCAAGGTCACGCGTGCAACGCCGAACTCCTCTTCGAGATCTCCGAGAGGCGGAATTTGATGGCCCGGTCCCCAGGCGCCCGAGCGGATCCGATGACGAATGATATCGGCGACCTGTACATAGAGCGTTCCGCGTTTTTCGGAAAACGGTCGTCGCGGACGTGATGGATCGGATGCTGGAGAGGTCACGGACATATGTGAAAAGCACTAACTTTCTAAAGTTCTATTTATAGTAACTTTAGGTGGGCATCTTGGCAAGGCTTCGCTTGCGCCGGGGATCAAAATTTTTTGGTCACAGTCCGTAAGGCTCTACTCGCGGGTGATCGCATCCTCGATGGTGATATCGAGCGAGAGGTCTCGCGCCGCCGAAAGCAACCTGTCCGTATGCTGCCGGGCCGCTTCAAGCGACATGCGGATAACAGGTGCGTGGAACGAGAGGGTCGCGAACAGGCGTCCCGTCTGGTCGGTCAGAGGGACGGATATCGCGATCATGCCTTCGATGAATTCTTCATTGTCTGTTCCGACGCCGGCGCGGGAAATTTCGGCGAATTCCTGCTCCAACGCGTCCAACTCCGTGATTGTCATTGGTGTGCGACGCGTGCGTTCGATCCGCTCCAGAACACGCCGACGTCGTGCAGCTGGGAGCGACGAGAGATAAAGTTTCCCAGATGCAGTGCAATAGAGAGGAACTTTGGTTCCGACCGGCAATTGCACTTTGAGAGGCCATTCCGTTTCTACACGATCCTCGTAACGCATATGCGTGCCGTTCGGTACGGCAATGTTGCAGGTCTCGCCGATTTGTTTTGCAAGGGCTTGCAGGATGCTATGCCGACCAACTTTGTAGGCCCGGTTTGCAAAGACCGATTCTGCTAGGCCGACGAGTTTTGGCCCGGGGACAAGGCCTTTTCCGCCAACGGCCTCTGACAGATAGTCCTGCTCGCGTAGCAGCCGGCAGATCCTATGAACCGTCGCCTTCGGCAAACCGCAGCTATCGACGAGATGAGCAATACGAGGGGGCTGCTCGGCGAGTGCTACAGATTCGAGCACTTGCAGGACGCGCGAGAAACGTGGCGACTCTGACACGCACGACCCTCCAACGCCTGTAGAGCGTGACGGTCATCGAACCGGATGCCGACCAGTCGCTCCTGCCAAATCAAACCGATCAATCAGTTTCCTACCAATTCGAACCGTAGTTCAATTGGTCGGATTCTAAAGTCCGAGCCCCACACGATGCGTTGAACGTGCGGGGCTCGAATTGGATGTTTCCGTAGCGCTCGCTATTGCTGGTACGTTCCAGCACCTTCGTGCACGAGCAAGATCGTCGAGAGTTCGGGCACAAATGCAATGACAAGCCAACAGAGCAGTAGCGATACGAAATAGGGCATGACGTATTTCAATAATCTGAAATACGGGATGCCCGTGATGCCGCTGGCTACATAGAGGTTGAGGCCGTATGGCGGTGTGATAAAGCCGATGGCGTCACCAACCAGGAAGATCACGGCAAAATGGATGGGGTCAACGCCGATCGAGTAGGCGATCGGTGCCAGAATCGGTGCCAGGATGATCGTGTTAGGCAGGCTTTCCAGGAATGTCCCCGCGGCCAGCACAAGACCCATGCAAGCGAACAGAACCGGGTAATAGCCTCCAAGTCCGCCGATCATCTGTTCGACGAACTGCTTGGCACCCAAAAGGATCATGATCTGCTGCATAACGATCGAGACCGCGATCAAGGGAGCCAGAAGGCCTGTAATCTGTCCCGACCGAATGATCAAGCCCGGCAGTTCAGGCAATGAGAATCCCGGGATTGCGATGCGGCTGACCAGGCTCTGTTTTTCCTGGTTATTTTCGATCTCGGCCACGTCGACAACGCCATTCTCGTCAGCATAAATCATCCGGTAGATCGGATAGGAGATGAGGCCGAAGATCATGCAGAAACCGGCTGTAATACCGGCAGCTTCGGTCGGCGAGAAAATCCCCGCATAGATGCCCCAGATCACGAGCGCGATAGCGGCAAAACCAATCCAGGCGGCGACGGCCGTCCTCAGAACCCGCGTTGCACTCAATCGGATAAGGTGTCCCCAGCCATTGATCTGGCAGACGATCCAGCAAGCCAATTGCATGGAGATGACCATTAGAAGGCCGGGAAGCAACCCGCCGATAAACAGATCCGAGATCGATAGGTTCAGCAGGAAGCCATAGACGATGAAAATGATGCTTGGCGGAATGATAATTCCGACTGTTCCGCCCGAAGCCGCTGTCGCCGCAGAGAAGTTGGGGTCATAGCCGCCTTTCACCATTTCCGGATGCATGATGCCACCGATAGCGGCAGTCGTCGCGGAGTTTGACCCCGATATGGCTGCAAACAGGCCGCAAGCGCCAAGAGCAGCCATCGCAAGGCCGCCACGAAGCCAGCCGAGACATGCATAGGCAAAGTCAGACAGACGCTTCGCGATACCGGAACCGTTGATCAGGTCGCCGGTCAGAATGAAGAGCGGCATCGCCAACAAGCCGAAGAAGTTCAGCCCTTCGTAGAGCGTCACGCCGATATTGGCGAGGGTGAAGTCGATCACCAAGCTAATGCCGATCACCCAATATCCAATAATCAGGATGATGGGCACGCCGATCACGAACATGACGGTGACGGCAAGTGTGATTAGGGTAACAAGTGTTCCTTGGTCCATCGGTCCCTCCTATTCGCCTAGCACGCTGGTTTGAATCTGCAGTGGTTCGCCTCTCGCGAATTTCGTCACATCCTCGTAGACATTCTGCAGAACTCTGAAGATCAGAAGAACAAAGGCGATGGGCGTCGCGGTATAGAACCACCAGAGCAGAACTTCGTCGGTTCCTTGGACGATGGCAAAATTGTCGCGCAGCATGACCACCTGATCGGTCGTGTAGTAGAGAACGATGCAGGCAAAACCAAGCCAGAGAAGTGAGTCGAAGATCAAGCATGCAAACTGCGCCGGATAGGGCATTCGGGATCGGATTTCATCGAAGCGCAAATGAGTTCGGATGCGCACATTGTAGGCACAGCCGATCCAGACAACCCACAAGAACAGATAAATCGGGATTGTCGTGCTCCATGCCGCCTGTTCCGCGAATATGAAGCGCCTGATCACCTCGACGAAGATGATGATCGTCATCAGAATGTAGTTGAAGAGCATTATGACTTTTTCCAGGTTCCGGTCGACGGAACCCATGAAAGCCGTAAAACCGTTTCGGAAGCCGCCGGAAAAAACTATCGCGGCTACCATGACGGCCAGAAATCCCAACAAGGAATAAGTGATTGCCGGGTTATCGCCGAACCACTTAGGGATATCTTCAAGATCGATTAAATCATCAAGGCGATAGTCCACTCCGCACCCCCCCAGGTTGCCAGTCTCATCGTGTTCTACGATACCGATCCACGCACGTCACCCCACAATGGGGCGTGATGTCGCACCATCACAACATGCCTGTTCCTTTGCATGTTCGTTGCGAGGCTGACATGCGGCTGTTGCAAAACGGTCGATATGGCACTGCCGCTGCAACCACTTTCAGCTTCGAAAATGGAACAGGCCGTTCCAGTATTGCGGGACTTGACGCTCTGCGGCAAGAGGCAAAAGCACAATTCTGGATATTCGACAGTAATTTGCTATCGGATGCACGGTCGCTTCACACATAAATTTCCGTATACGGACTAAATTTGAGTGAGGCATAAGGAGTGAGCGATTCCTTTGATTTTGCTGTAGCGGAAGCAGGCTCGGCAGGCTGCGTTCTGACCAATCGTTTGAGTGCGGACGGACGCTCCCGGGTGCTGCTTCTTAAAGCCGGCGGGCGCGACCAAAAACCATGGCTTCACGTTCCTGTTCGTAATTTTTAGACATTGCACAATCCATCCTCGGACCGGTATTGCGCGACGGAATCCGACCCCGAATTGAGCGGACGATCGCTGGAGCGGCCCCGTGGGAAGACCCTTGGAGGCTCCAGTGCCGTCAATAGACTGCTTTATATTTGCGGCCAGGCTCAGGACTGCGATCACTGGCGTCAGCTTGGCAATGTCGGATGGTTGTCTGACGGTGTTCCGCCTTATTTCAAGCGTGCCGACCATCATGCCCGTCATCATCTCGGGCAACACGAATGCACCAGCGATCAAGATTGCCGAAAATGCGAGCGATATGATGCAGGAAAATGCCCAGGGCCTAAACGGACGCCTATGACAGACTTTATTGTGCTGGTCGCGGCCGACGCTCCTGGGACTCGATCGCGCTCGGCGTCTTGTCCATGACCTGATTATCCGATGCCTTGCGAAGGATGTCGCTCTTGCTGCCGTCGGAAAACGTTACCTGGACTGAGATGCTCTTGGCGCGGCCTGAAGGGAGCGAGATGTAGGGCTTGGTGGTCGTAATGGAATGGGGATTCCGCGGATCGCAGGGCTGGAGTTTCCATTCCTTGTCGAGCGCGTCGCCGTCAAGGCTGTAGTGCACGGCCTTGATTCCGCAGCGATAGGATTCGAGGTGGGTAAAATAGATCAACTGACGGCCGTTGAATTCGCGAAAATGCGCCCATCCCGATCGGGTCATATTGAGGATGCGTTTTTCCTGTCCCAGGAGCGAGCTTTGGGCATTTGCGGCGCAAGTGAAGCCGACAATTGCAGACAGGAGAAAGAGTGTGTTGTGTTTCATTGTCCAACAGTCATAAACAGGGAGCGCGGAGAAGAATTTCGGCGAGCCTAACGGACCCGCTCACCATCGCCAAGATTGTACCTTAACTTGATATTAGTATGGCGGGGAGTTTCTTATGATCTGGAGCGTGAACGGGAGGGGAGCAATGCGAGGCATCTTTGTACCCGCATTGACAGTGTTCTTGCTGTCGGCGTGTGCGGATGTAGGTCTGCAGCAATCAGCTGCGCCGAAACGTATTGCTGCTCTCAATGTGACGCTGAACGCGGACCAAGCGCGCGATATGATCAACAAGTATCGCAAGCGGAAGGGCCTCAAGCCTCTGATATTGCATCCGAAGCTCGCCGAGGCTGCGCGGCGGCATTCGAAGGACCTTTCCCGTCACGATACGATTTCGCATCGTGGCTCCGATGGCTCCGACCCCTGGGAGCGCGTGAAAGGAACAGGCTACAAGGCGCGTCTGGCGGCCGAAAATGTCGGTGTCGGCCAAGTGTCGCTCGCCGAAGTCTTCAAGGGTTGGCAGGATAGCCCCGGTCACAATGAAAATCTGCTCCTCAATGATGCAACACATATGGGCATTGCGCTCATTCAGGATCCCCAGACAGAGTACAAGACATTTTGGACCCTGGTACTGGGGTCGCCGATCTAACTCTTTCATGTCTCCGAATACTGGAACAGGCTAAGGCCGACTGGACTGTTGTGCTATGCCTCAATGCGGGAGATCTGCAGAGAGGCAAGGGATGGCGGTTGAGAGGCGTGTGCTACCGGAGGCGACGGACTATGAGGCGCTTTGCGCCCGTTTTCGCTGGCCGGTACCCGAATTCTACAATATCGCCGTGGATGTCTGCGATCGATGGGCCGCGGTCGAACCGGATCGCATCGCGATCATCCATAAGCGAAACGATGGTGCCGTAGACCGCCTGACCTACGGTGCCTTGAAGGCACGCTCCAATGCTCTTGCAAATGCGCTCAAGTCATTGGGACTGGAAGCGCACGATCGGATTGGATTGCTGCTTCCTCAGGCACCTGAAACAGCCCTTTCACATATTGCATCGTTCAAGCTGGGGGCGATTTCGATTCCCCTCGCGTCGCTTTTTGGCCCGGATGCACTTCAGTATCGTCTGGCCAACAGCGGTGCCAAAGCCGTGGTAACCAATGCGGCGGGTTTGGCAAAGGTGAAGCAGATACGCACTCAACTTCCGGCGTTGGAGCACGTGATCTGCATCGATGGTGCCGACGGCGACGTGCATGGATTCGCACAATTGTGTGCAGGTCAGAGCGAGGACTTTACACCTTACCGTACACGCGCGGACGATCCGGCGATCATCATCTTCACATCGGGCACCACCGGGCCGCCGAAAGGGGCTCTACACGCCCATCGGGTGCTCCTTGGCCATATGCCCGGTGTCGAATTCACTCATGAGTTTTTGCCCAAAGACCGCGATATCTTATGGACGCCGGCCGACTGGGCCTGGATCGGCGGTCTGATCAACATCCTCCTGCCGGGCCTACGAGCCGGCGTACCGGTGGTTGCCTATGATTTCCGCAAATTCGATCCGGAGGAAGCCTTTGCCCTGATGGGCGATTTCGGTGTGCGAAACACCTTTATCCCGCCAACGGCATTGAAGATGCTGAGGGGCGTAGCCAACCCCGTCGAACGCTTTGGTCTGAGCCTGCGTACCATTGGCAGCGGGGGAGAGACGCTTGGCAGGGAAACGCTCGAATGGGGGCAGGAGGCTCTGGGTCTGACGATCAACGAATTCTATGGTCAGACCGAATGCAATTTGGTGCTGTCATCCTGTCATGCCATCGGTGCTGGCCGTCCCGGTGCGATCGGACGCCCAATTCCCGGGCACCAGGTGGCGATTGTCGGCGCTGATGGCGAGATGCTGGCACCGGGTTCCATCGGCCAGATCGCAGTAAAGCGACCCGACCCTGTCATGTTCCTGGAGTATTGGGACAATCCGGACGCGACCCGCGGCAAATTCATTGGCGATTGGCTGCTGACCGGCGATCAGGGCGTTGCGGACGACGACGGTTACTTCAGTTTTGTCGGCCGCGACGACGATGTGATTACCAGCGCCGGCTATCGCATCGGTCCGGGCGAAATCGAAGACTGTCTGCTTGCTCATCCGGCGGTTCAGCTTGCTGCGGCTGTCGGCAAGCCCGATCCGATACGGACGGAGATCGTTAAGGCATTCATTGTTCTTAAGGATGGCTTCGAGCCGACATCGCGACTTGAAGACGAGCTTCGCGCTCATGTACGCGACCGCCTGTCCGCGCACGAATATCCGCGCGAATTCGCATTCGTCGATGAAATGCCATTGACAACAACGGGCAAGATCATTCGTCGTCTATTGCGTGAGCGGCTGTAATGCCGGTCGGGGTGTCCCCGCCGATCCTCTTTCGATCGCCCACGCCGCGCAATAGCTTTGAGGAAAGCGCCCTAATCCAACTCCATATCGTCTCGGTAGTCGACTTTGAGAGCCTGATCCTGCTTGTCCTTGTGCAATACGGCATTGCCGACGACCAGCATGTCCAGCTCACAGCCCATGAAGCAATGGAAGGCGTCTTCCGGCGTGCAGACGATCGGCTCGCTGCGAATATTGAAGCTCGTGTTCACGAGGACGGGGCACCCGGTAATGGCCTCGAAACGTGAAATCAAAGCGTGATATTGCGGATTTGTCTCTTTGTGCACCGTCTGGATGCGGGCCGAATAGTCGACATGCGTGACGGCGGGCACCGTTGAGCGCGCAATGTTGAGCTTGTCGATTCCGAACAGTGCCTCTTCTTCCGCTGACATGGTGCGCAGGTGCTCCTCGGCCACCGATGCGACGAGCAGCATATAGGGGCTGTCCTGGTCGAGATCGAACCAGTCGGCGACGCGTTCGCGCAGTACGGATGGAGCAAACGGGCGGAAACTCTCGCGATACTTGACCTTGAGATTGAGGATCTTCTGCATGGTCGGGCTGCGCGGATCGCCCAGGATCGAGCGATTACCGAGCGCGCGGGGGCCGAACTCCATCCGGCCCTGAAACCAGCCGACGGCCTTGCCTTCCGCCAATGCCTCGGCGACGCAATCCAGCATTGCCGTATGCTCGAGCATGTCGAGACGAGCGCCTGCAGCCGTCAGCCGCTCTGAGGCGATTGCGTTGTCGAAGGACGGTCCGAGATAGGAGCCATGCATGGCATCGACGCCGGGAGAAACCGCACGCGGTTCATCGGCGTGAAGATGGGCCGTGACAAGAGCCGCTCCGAGCGATCCGCCCGCGTCGCCGGCTGCGGGCTGTATCCAGATATTCTCGAACAGGCCTTCGCGCAGAAGCTTGCCATTGGCCACGCAGTTCAGTGCCACCCCGCCCGCCAGACAGAGGTTCGGCTCGCCGGTTTCTTCCGCAAGGCCCTGCGCGAGCGCCAGCACCGCCTCTTCAAGCACAACCTGCACGGATGCCGCGATGTCCATGTGTTTTTGCTCGATCGGTTCATCGGCTTTGCGCACCGGGCCCTCGAACAACTGATCCATCCGTGCATTGGTCATGGTCAGACCGGTGCAGTAATTAAAGTAGTCCAGGTTCAGGCGAAATGAGCCGTCCGGCTTGATGTCGATCAGATTGTCCCGGATCAGGTTCGCGTAGCGGGGTGTTCCATAGGGCGCGAGGCCCATCAGCTTGTATTCACCCGAATTCACGCGGAAGCCGGTGTAGTAGGTGAAGGCCGAATAGAGCAGGCCGAGGCTGTGCGGAAAATGGATTTCCTTGTGGATCGCCAGATCAGTGCCTTCGCCGATTGCAGCGGACGTTGTGGCCCACTCGCCGACCCCGTCCATGGTGAGGACGAGCGCGCGTTCGAACGGCGAGGGATAGAATGCCGATGCGGCGTGCGACAGATGGTGTTCCGAGAATGTCAGCCGCTCGTTCCAGTCGACATCCGGTGCCGACTCTTTGAGCTGGTCGACCAGCAGAGATTTCAGGAAGAGCTTTTCCCGCAGCCATAGTGGCAGCGCCATGCGAAACGAGGTGAAGCCGCGCGGGCTGTAGGCAAGATAGGTCTCCAGCAGCCGCTCGAATTTCAGAAACGGCTTGTCGTAGAACGCAACCTGGTCGACCTGGTCGAGCGAAATGCCGGCCTCGGCAAGGCAGTAATCGATCGCCTGGCGGGGATAGTCGGCATCGAACTTCTTGCGCGTAAAGCGCTCTTCCTGGGCGGCGGCGACAATGCGGCCGTCAGCGATGAGAGCCGCAGCGCTATCGTGATAAAAGGCCGAAATGCCAAGAACGCGCATGGAGCCGGGTCAGCCGATCTCAAAAGATCGTATAGATGAACGGTGCCACAGCCGAGCCCTGGGTCAGCACGATGGCGCCGCCGAATATGGCCAGCACGATGAAAATCGGCATCAGCCAGTATTTCTTGCGAACACGCAAAAACAGCCAGAATTCTCGCAAAAAGGCACCCATCTAAAACACCTTCAGAATTGCTTGTCCAAGCTGTCGCCGGGTGGGCCCGGCGGGTCGCGGACGATCCAATAGCTCTTGGTATCCGGCTCCATGCGAAGCCGCAACAGATCTTTCCCCATCAAACGCAAGAGCAATCCGATTGGCGTGATGCAAACATAGAAGATCATGCCGAGAACAATCGGGCTGATCACGGTCGAGAGCAGCAGGCCCAGCTTGGTCCAAAGACGGTTCAGCGGCGCGAGAATGGTGGGTGCAACGAGCGCGGTGACACCGAATGCCAACGATAGACCGATCCAGATCGGCCATCGCTCCCCGCCGAAGTAGACGCTTGCACCGGCGACAATGGCGAAAAACGCCGCGAACACGAAGCCGAAACTCCGATCAGAAGACGACTTGATGACCGTTTCCCGATCTTGAAACTCGTGCGATCCCAACTGCTTCTTGCGCATTAATGCCTTCTCTCGATGCAGAGCCCGGTAAGGTTGTTACTCCATTCATCGCATCGGGTCGAATGCCCGAATAGTCGTGTTTCCAAATGAGGTGTCTCGAAAGCCGAATGCGGGGCAACGCCACGCGTACTATTGGCCTGCCGCAATATGCTCTTTCAGAGCATTGGCAATAATCGATGCGACAGCCTTCGAACCGGCATCGGTGAAATGGATCGGATCATAGACGTCGCGGCCGAAGGTCCACGCGTGTGCCGTTGTAAGGTCGATGAGTATCGCGTTCTCTGAAGCTGCGACACGGCGGATAATCGCATTGAAGTAATCATGGATATGGCCGAAGCGCTCCACATCCAGTCCGGCGCGCGCCAGATCATCCGGTGCAATGAAATTCTGGTCCGCTTTCTTGCCTGCTTCTTTTTCGACCCGAATCTGAGTCATCAGGACAGGTTTCACCTTCCAGCTTCGCGCAGCCGATACGAAGCTTCGCAGCGCGCTTTCGAACGTCTCGCCGTGGCGTTTCCAGATGGCCTTGTCATCATCCTTACTGGAGACGTCGTCTTTGGCGCGCGCACCGGACACCAAGTTTGTGGCTGCGCTTATCGCGCGCCGGAACAAGCGGCTGCTGTAGGGAACAAGCCGATTGACGATCGTGCGGATGCCTTGGCCGATTGTCGCATCTTTTTCGACGAGAAGCCGATGGTCGGCGTTATTCGTCCAATACCCTCCATGGCTCGTCAACACGCCGATGTCGTTGGTGGCATGCATGAGGACGGCAAAGTCCGGTTTGAGCGGTGCGATCTTGCCCAGAAACAACAGCAACGAATGCATCGTCGAATTTCCGGAGCGAGCGGCGTTGATGCCGTTGATCTTGAGCCCGAGGTCAGATTCAAGCGTCTTTGCTGTGAGGTAGGGGAAACGGTTCTCCGGCTCGACATAGAGGCATTCGGTCGTGGACCCACCAAGAAAGACGATGTTCAGATCGGCATCTTTGTGCCGAGTGGCCGGCTCCACGAAGCCATTCTCGTCTGTCGATAGAATGTAGGATTCCCGACCGCCGTCGTCCGCATCGCTGCGCCGCCATGCGGGCGCCCCCATGAGATTGTCCGTATTGCGTTCCCACTCGCGCATCACCAGATACCGTCGCGGCGCCGGGCTTGCGTCTGTAGCCGTTCCGGCATAGCGCCCGTCGTTGGGTGTCAGCATCCACTCAAGTGCTGCCACGCCAGCAATGATGACGATGATCCAGATGATCACCATGGTCAGTCGCGCGTGCTTCTCGAAACGGTTTTGTGAAGGCTGGGTCATGACTTCTGTATTAGACGAAATTCCACGGACACGGTATCGATCCAGCGAAGAATAATGACGACATCACAGGCGTCGACGAGAACTTCCAGCGCTCGTGATAATCCTGGATGGCGTGGCCTTTTGGGAAACGCGGGCCATATCAGGCAGAATCGATAGTTGTACGATCCGGATTACTCTGCCTTTCGCCCGGCCAGCAGCGTTAAGCCCAGTCGCTTGCGGGCGACGTAAAGGAATGAGAGATAGGCGGCCGAAATCGAGACAGCAGTGGCTGTCGCCGCACCTTCGAGGCCCCATAGGGGTATCAGTAGAAAGTTGAGCGCGATGTTGAGAAGTGCCGCAAAGGAGAGCGCTGCCGCACATCGGTTCTGTTCGCCAAGCATGTTGAGGACATATTCTGCCGGGCCGATGGCTGCGCGGACCATAAAGCCGGCGGCCAGGATGAACATGACAGGATATCCGGCCGTAAATTCAGCGCCAAAAAGGCGAAGCAAGGGCCAACCCAGGCAAAGGAGGCCGACGGTCGCCGCGAGGGATGGCCAAAACGTCCATGCAACGGCCTGGCGAATGAACGCGCGCAATGCATCGATGTCGCCTTCGGCATTCAGAGCTGAAAAGCGATGGGCTGCGGCCATTCCGATCGCGAAGTGCACAAAACTAATTAAACCCATCGTTTTGAGCGCTGCGAAATAGATCGCGACATCACTCGGCGACATGTAGCGCGAGAGGATCAGAATATCAGTGTTCTGCAGAAGCAGTGTGAAGCCACTGACCAGGAGGATCGGTAGGGATAGCGTCAGCCAAGGGCCGTAGGCGGTATCTCTTGGACCCTGCTCCACCGTTTTTCGAAGCTGGCGCTGCAGAGCGAAGAGTTGCCAAAGTCCGGAAATCCATGCGGCGACAATCGCGGCTCCGGCTGCCGTCACCGCAGTCATTTCAAGGCCCGCAGTTCCGGCGGCAAGCATAACGGCAAGAAGCAGGAGCGGCCGAAGGATATAGGGGGGAAGCAGAGCGATTACCGTCCACGAGTACGCCCGGCTGATCCCGTCCTGAATATCGACCAGACTATAGAGCGGCAGGCAGAAGAGGATCAGCGTCGCCGGGATCAGATAATAGTCTTCGATCTGGTCACCATATAGAGCCAAAATGGCAAGACCGATGATCGACAGGCTCGTTGAGACGGCCAGGGTCACAAGCCGGCTCCCCAGCAGAAGCCCGCGAAGCAGGCCCGTCTTGTTTTGCGCCGTATATTCCGGAATGAGACGAATGACGGCCGTTGAAAGGCCAAGCGGCGAGAGGCTTCCAAGAACCAGTATCCAGACCCAGACGAAAACAAAAATGCCGTATTCGAAGCTGCCCATCCAGCGGGCGAGAAGAACCTGCGAAAAATAAGCGATACCGGCGCTAGCCACGCGAATGGCAAATGCGATCAACGCGGCGTTGCGAACCTTCCCATCGCCGCCCTTGTCGCCGAGGCCTTTGACAAGATCCACGAGTCTCTTGCGCAAACCTGACAGCAGGCCGGTGTCTCTGTCACCGCCTACGAGCTCTTGTATTGTCATGGCCTCGACCTGAACCCGCCGGAATTGACCTGCGAGAATAAGGCGAGGGCTCTTAAGAAAGCGTTCGTTTTTGGCGGATTTCTGCGCTGACGCGGTCCCATTGGTCGGCTCGCTCTGCGTCCCCGATCAACCGGTGTTCAGATGCGAACCTGCTGGCAATCTGATCGGCCGTATCAGCAAAGCGTTGGCGCAGAACGGCTGCCATGAGGGTGACTTCGTCGTCGGTTGCCGTGATGTCCATCGTTGAAACGCTCCCGCGAGGTTGCTGTTGCAAGACTGGCAAGAAGCAATTCCCGGGCCATTTGCGGCGGCGATGATGGTTATTTTCTACCTGCGACGTTTTCTGGACCGGCGCTTCTTTCGCCGATACTTGCGCACGCGGCAGACATGGGGCCGCAAATTGGGCGGACCCTCTGTCAGGGAGGCATTCATCGTCAGAGCATCGAGATTCGGGGCAAACATGGCCTTCCAGCCATGGCGGAGAAAGCCGTGTTCCAGAAGTTCGGCGGCGCGGACGCGCCGTGCAGCGCCTGACCGGCTCCCCATGACGACAGCAACAAGACGCACGCCATCCCGCGTGGCACTGGCGACGACATTGTAGCCGGACGCACAGATGAAGCCGGTTTTCATGCCGTCGGCACCCTCGAACGTGCGCAGCAGGGAGTTATGCGAGCGCATATAGCGCTTACCGATCTTCAGCGATGTCAGTGAGAACAGATAATCATATTCGGGAAAGTCGCGAATGAGTGCACGGGTGAGGCGCGCCATATCCCGCGCGGTCGTCACCTGACGCGCATCGGGAAGGCCGTTCGGATTGACGAAGAAGGAGCGGCTCATACCGAGCTGGCGTGCTTTGGCATTCATGGCATCGACGAAGGCCTGCTCGCTGCCTGAGACGCGCTCTGCAATCATCACCGCAACATCGTTGGCCGATTTGATGATCAAGGCCCTCAGCGCCAGATTCATGCTCATCTGGGCTCCGACGGGAAGCCCGATCTTGCTTGGTGGTTCGGCCTGCGAGTTTTTCGTTGCCGTGAGTTTGTCTTTTAGAGTGAGTTTGCCGGCTTTGAGCGCCTCGAAAGCGAGGTAGGCCGTCAGCAGCTTGGTGACGGATGCCGGATGCCAGAGCTGGTCGGCATCTTCTGAATACAGGACCTTGTCGGTGGCGGCATCGAAAACCAGTGCGGGCCGAGCAAGAGCGGCGGACGGCAGCGCCAGTGCAACCAAAAGAACAATCCGCGCAATCATGATGCTCGCAGTGCCCCTCTTTATCCAACTGCATGCGGTGCGATCCGCGCATGCAATGGTGCCCCAGGCCGGACTCGAACCAGCACGCCCTCGCGGACAACAGATTTTGAGTCTGTCGCGTCTACCAATTCCGCCACTGGGGCAATCGACCGGGATGATAACGATGCGCCCCGCCCGGTCAACACACCAAACCCGCTATTCCTCGCGGAAAAGCAAAGCGTTGCAGACGCGCCACGCCCAGTGTGCGAATTAAGCTCCCTGTAAGCGCCGCGTGGACAGCATGCGCCAGTCTCGGCTATGAGGCGGCATGTTACGCCGCCTTTATGACAAGACTCTGGAACTCGCCGCCCACCGGCACGCCGTGTGGGCCCTGGCCGGCGTGTCGTTTGCCGAGAGTTCCTTCTTTCCTATTCCTCCTGACGTTATGCTCATGCCGATGGCGGTTGCCGAACGCCGGAAGGCATGGATTTATGCGGCGGTTTGTACGATCGCGTCCGTGCTTGGCGGCATGGCTGGGTACCTCATCGGATATGCTCTGTTCGAGACAATCGGAGAGCCGATTCTCGGGCTCTACGATCCGGAACGCGTTGCCTGGGACAAATTCACGCATCTCTATGAGGAGTGGGGATTCTGGATCGTATTCGCGGCCGGGTTCTCGCCTCTGCCTTATAAGGTTTTCACCATCGCAAGTGGTGTCGCAGCCCTGAATTTCCCCATTTTCGTCGTTGCCAGTCTTCTGTCCCGTGGCGCGCGCTTTTTTCTCGTCAGCGCACTGATCTATTGGTTCGGGCCACCGATCCGCGCCTTTGTCGAAAAGCGTCTTGGTCTGGTCACAAGCGTGTTTCTGATACTACTCATCGGTGGTTTCGCCGTAATCAAATACGGGTTTTGACTGAGATGACTGAGAGTTTTGCCTGGAAGGATACGTTTTCGCCGTCCTTGGCAGCAGGTGTTGTCGGATTGGCGGCACTCGCCGCAATATCGAGCGCGTTGGCATTCGAGCATCTTGGAGGCTACAAGCCTTGTCCTCTCTGTCTGCAAGAGCGCTGGGCCTACTACGCCGCAATACCGCTCGCATTCCTGGCGCTGGTCTTTTTCCGGCAAGGCCAATCCGGCATCGCTCAGCTGTTGCTGGTCGTGTGCGGTCTGGCATTCCTGGCCAATGCAGGGCTTGGTGTTTACCACTCCGGCGTCGAATGGCACTGGTGGCCCGGGCCGGCCAGCTGTTCAGGCGGGAGCATTGCTCTGGATACCAGCAGCCTTCTGGAGGCCGTGAAGAGTGAACGTGTTGTGCGCTGCGACGAAGCGCCATGGCGCCTCTTCGGCCTGTCTTTTGCCGGTTACAGCGCGCTGATCTCTGCTGGGCTCGCATTCATAGCCGCCTGGGGCGTCGTGCGCGCCAGAGCATAATCACACGCCGTTCGTCATTAGATTTCTTTTCCAGGCGGGTCCGTCAATCGGCATCCATTGATGCGCCATACGCCGTCGATGTTCTGCATCTCATATAAAGCCAGAACAATGCGCCCCTTTGGTCCGGTGATCAGGACGTGTTGCAAGAGCCTGCCTGTTGCCTCCGAGAGTTCGAGAAATACTACATGCCTCGGTCGATAAACCTGTGGATAGGCCGACGCGACGACACGCAGGAACACGCTGGGCGTGCCGAACTTCGCCTGGATATCTGGCGATGCAATTGCGAAGGCGGCAGCACCGTCGTCTTTTCGGAAGGCTTCGATCTGCGCCGAGATGACCGCGCGTATGGCCACGCCTTCCTTGCTCGCGGCAACGGGCATACTCCCGGCAAGCAGCAATATCACGGCGAATAATGGGGCACGCATCGATAGAGCTTAGCGCGATAGGCGGCAATCGCCAATTGCCGGGACTAGGGCTCGAGTTCGGTATCCCAATAGAGATAATCCAGCCAGCTCTCATGCAGGAAGTTTGGCGGGAAGCGGCGGCCGTTGCGATGCAGTTCATACACGGTCGGACGGTAAGGCGTCTGGGCCGGCCACATTTTGGCATCGGCAGGCATCTTACCGCCTTTTCGCAGATTGCACGGCGCGCACGCGGTCACCACATTGTCCCAGCGGGTCAGTCCGCCACGCGAGCGCGGAATGAGATGATCGAATGTAAGATCGTTGTGAACGCCGCAATATTGGCAGGCGAACCGGTCCCGCAGAAATACATTGAAGCGCGTAAATGCCGGATAGAGAGCGGGCTTCACATAGCATTTCAGCGAAACAACGCTCGGCAATCGCAGCTCGAAGGATGGGCTGCGCACAAAGCGATCATACTCGGAAACGATGTTGACCCGTTCGAGGAAGACCGCCTTCACGGCATCCTGCCAATTCCATAGCGACAACGGATAGTAACTCAATGGCCGATAATCGGCATTGAGAACCAGAGCCGGGAAGGCTTCGGGAGATGCGTCAGCTGCCGTCACGATTTTTGTCCTGACATTGGATGCCGGCTTTCCTCGTTTCCTGCATACACACTCGATAGCGGCGACATACTATAACCGTGTGTCACATCTGTGAAGCATACGACATGCGGTGGCGACATCCGGTCCCACCTCTATCCATAGTATGGCGAGGCATTTGGTTCGAAGGCCACACAGTAGCGGCTTCCTTTGCCATGGCCATCTTTCTCCTCCGGCCCAACCACCCCGAGGGCACCCTTGTTGGGTCGCTCGGCCGGCTCTGAGGGACGGCGCGTCGGGACTTCCGAGTGCAACCAGGTGTCAGACCGGCGTGGCGTTGGCAATCGTTTTTCGATGCGCATAATGAGCCCAGAGAAGGCGGGCGGCGACGCTGCGCCAAGGGCGCCAGCGCTCTGCGATCGCGACCATCTCCTTCTGATCGGGCCGATCAGCCAACTCCAGAACATCGCGGACCGCATGCTGAAGTGCCAGATCTCCCGGCGCCCATCCATCGGCGCGTCCGAGACAAAACATGATATAGACATCCGCGGTCCACGGGCCGATGCCTTTCAGTGCCAACAGACATTCCCGCAGCTCGTCTTCCGGCATGCGGGACAGACGCCTCAGATTTATCTCACCCGTCTCGATTGCGCCGGCGATGCCTCGAAGCGTTTTGATTTTTGCGACCGACAATCCGCAGGCCCTGAGCGCTTCGTCTTGGGTCTTCAATAGAATGCCAGGTTCAAACGGTGCGACTGCTGCCGCGACACGGCCCCAGATCGCGTTCGCACTTGCAACTGAGAGCTGCTGGCCGACGATAATGCGCGCAAGGCCGGGAAAACCATTGGCACGCCGCCGAAGTGGCGGTGCCCCCGTGGCTTCATGGATCGAGGCCATGGCCGGGCACACCGCCGTCAGAGCGGCTGTCGCTTCGCGGATATCTGTATTGGTCTTGATGATGCGATTCGACATGTCTTGGCTCGTTCCCGGCTCGGCGTCACTATAGCGCGATGAGCGATCCACCTGTCTTCCGATTTGCACCAAGCCCGAACGGCGATCTTCATCTGGGACATGCTTACTCGGCGCTTGTGACTGCAGATCTGGCTGAAGCCTTCGGTGGGCGTCTTTTGCTTCGGATCGAAGATATCGATATCGAACGATGCCGGCCGGAATATGAGGCTTCGATACTGGACGATCTGACTTGGCTTGGATTGACCTGGGAGACACCTGTCAGGCGTCAGTCGGAGCATCTGGATTATTACGGCAAGATGCTTGCGCGCCTCCATGCGCTCGATCTGCTCTATCCATGTTTTGCAACCCGCAGCGAGATAGCCAAGGCAACCGGTCCCAACCCCGCCCGGGACCCCGACGGCGGCATTCTCTATCCAGGCCTCTACCGGGACATTGATGAGCAAGACGTCACCCGGCGCAAGGTGGAAGGTGAGCCGTTTGCCCTGCGTCTGAAGATGAAAGAAGCACTCGCCTTAGCCAAAGAACGCATCGGGAGCGACCTGACGTTTCGCACATTTTGTCGCGATGGCGACGAGCAGACGAGTCACACCGACCCTCTCCGTTGGGGGGATGTCGTGGTCGCACGCAAAGATGTGCCCACCAGCTATCACCTTTCGGTCGTTGCCGATGACGCTTTGCAGGGCGTTACACATGTCACGCGCGGATTGGATCTGTTGGCGGCAACCGATGTGCACCGGCTTCTGCAAGTGCTGCTCGGGCTGCCGGAGCCGCTCTATCATCATCATGAACTGATTTTGGACAATACCGGGCGAAAGCTCTCCAAACGCGACCGGGATACCAGCCTGCGCAACCTGCGAGACGAGGGGCTGAGTGCCGTCGACATTCGGCATCGTATTGGGCTGGGTCGAAGATAATTTTTGGTGCTTTAGGCGAACTTTAAGGCTGCTGCTGCACTATCGGCGACCGGGAAGCAGTATGAGTTCGCCATCGATGACGTCACCGGCCGCCAAACCGCAGGACCGTTCCGCTCGGATTGCCGAACTCGAGACCGAGCTTGCGAGCGAACGCCAGGCGCGACAAGAGGCCGAGGAAATCAGCCGTGCCGCCACGACACGGATGGCGACGGTTAGTCATGAAATCCGCACGGCGGTCGGCGCGATTACTGCGATGGCCGACCTTCTACTCGCGAGCGAACTCGATAGTGTGCAGTCGCGCTATGCGGACACGCTTCTTCAATCGTCCCAGTCTCTGCTGACGGTCCTGAACGATATTCTGGATTATTCAAAGCTGGAAGCAGGGCGGTTCAAAGTCGAAACGATCGCTTTCGACACTGCGAAATTTGCCAAATCCGTTCGAACGGCGCTTTCCGCTCAGGCCGCCGAAAAGGGGCTCGTCAGCAAACTGATCCTGTCGAAAGATTGTCCCAGGCAATTGGTCGGCGATCCGGCGCGTCTGCGTCAGGTGATGAACAATCTAATATCGAATGCGGTCAAGTTCACGCCGAACGGCTCGGTCCAGGTCACGATCGGATTCGAGGAAGACGGCGACGACCGCCTTCTGCGATGCGAGGTTGTCGATACCGGAATCGGCATTTCGAAAGATCAGCAGGCGGGTTTGTTCCAGCCCTATGGCCAGCCAGACGAGGCAATCGCTGCGCAATATGGCGGCACCGGACTCGGACTGTCGATCGCACGCAGACTTACCATATTGATGGGCGGCGAACTTGGCGTGAAGAGCATGCTCGGTGAGGGCAGCACGTTCTGGTTCACGGCACGCGTCGGACAACCGGCGGGCGAAAAGGCAAAGCCTGCGAGCAGGCATCGCAAGCCTGCAATGAGCGGTCCGTTGTCGGGGCATGCCCTCATTGTTGAGGACAACGGCGTCAATCAGACTTTGATTGCAGCCTATCTGGATCGCTTTGGCGTGACCTATGAGATGGCCGCCAATGGCCGCCAGGCCGTTGAAGCTGTCAAGGAACGCTCGTTCGACATCATTCTCATGGATGTCATGATGCCGGAAATGGACGGGATCGAGGCAACCGGCTGTATACGGGCGCTCGATGAGCCTCGCTCGCTCGTCCCAATCATCGCGCTGACTGCAAATGCGATGAGAGGAGATCGGGAATCCTATCTGGCCGAGGGTATGGATGGCTATGTGTCAAAGCCGATGGATGCGGAGGCATTGTTCAAAGTCCTGGCGGACCAACTACCGGCTGCTGACGATATTCAGTTGGCTCGCGATACCGGTTAATACCAGCCCGACCTACGATCCTTTCGGCGCCATTTGTTGCACCTCATACCCGATCAATTGTGCTAGACGAACGCCCTCATGCCGAGAGACTTTTGGGTGAAGGGAAGTGGGTTTGGACACTGCGGTTCGACAATCGCTGGCTGATCCATTGTGGCGATCGCGCCGATTCTCTGAATTGTTGGCCTTTGGGGCTATGCTCTGTTGTCTGGTCCCCAGGCTCAGCGTGGCTGTGCTTGTTATCGTTGGTCTCGCAGCGCTTTTCATTGGCGAAACGCGAAAGCAGCTCTTAGCACTCCTGCGGCAACCTGCTGTCGCAAGAGCATTGCCCCTCGCACTCATCGCATATCTGCTCGTAAATGCAGCTTGGGCGATCGAGCCAGCCGAAGCTTATTCCAAAGTCGGCACGGTGCTGATTGTCTCGGTCTGTACGATTGTCGTTTTGACGGCACTTCGTTCGCTCGACGGAGACGCTCTTAAATATGCGCAGGCAGTACTCGCAATCGGTCTTGCCGGCGGCCTCGCCACGGTCGCGATCGGATGGTTCACAGACCGGGCCGGCGCCCGGCTGTTCTACTCGCTGCTCCCTGACTTTCAGCCTGACAACAGAAAATGGCTGGTTGTCGAGGAAGACGGAACCGTGCTGTCCGCGGGGAAGTGGGAACTCAATCGCAACATCGGAATGCTCGCCTTGTACATCTGGGCTGCGTTGCTGAGCACTGCGCGGGCATTCCGCTCCATGAATGGTGCCTGGTTTGCTGCTGGCTTTCTCCTCATCGCGGCCATCATCATCGGTATCTCACACCATCAGGCCAGTCAGATTGCACTCGCCGCCAGTGCCGTCGTCTTCGCATTGAGCATGCTTTCGGCGCGTATCGTGCGGATCGGTCTTGCATGCGTGTGGTGCCTCTCATTTCTGGCTGTTGTCCCGGTTGCTGAATTGTCCTACCGAACGCTCGAACTTCATAAGGCCGACTGGTTGCCACGCAGCGCGCGTGCGCGGGTGATCATCTGGGGAGAAACCGCCCAGCGTATCGAAACGCGACCATGGTTGGGTGTGGGTATCCGCTCGACGCGGCACATGGACAAGCCGATCAGGAATGCCGATCTCCCCCAGGGGCAGGTCTATGGAAAACGGACGGGCCGGCACGCTCACAACATCTACCTTCAGGCGTGGTTTGAACTCGGTGCCGTTGGCGTATTGCTGTTGATGACGGCCGTCCTGTTTGTGTTCCTCAAGAGCGCACATCTGGCCGCAAAGGCGCAACCCTACGCCAATGCTGCCTTCGCGCTGTTCGCGACGATTTCGGCGTTCTCCTGGGGGCTCTGGCAATCATGGCTGCTGGCGGCATGGGGACTGGCGCTTGTTGCGTTCTGTCTTGCTTCATTGTCAGCCAGTCGGAAGCCCTCTCCGAAATAGTCCGGTACCCCGTTACTGTTTCGCCATCCAATTGCAGCGGAACACCGCCGGATCACCTCACGCATATTGGGCGAGACCCTGACCGAGGGACCAGTTCTCTTTCACGCCTTCGAGAAGATTTACAAACACGTCCTCTGGCCGGATGCCTGGACTCTGGGCCAGCAGCTCGGCAATCCGACGATACAGCGCTTTCTTTTGCTCTGCCGTCCGCGAGTTCCTTGCGCTGATCTGGATGTACACAAGGTCGTCGCTGCGGGGTACATCAAGATAAGACGCGCCATAGCGGAAGTTCGCGGGGTCATGTTCCGTGATTGTCATAAATTGATCGTCTTCGGGCACATCGAAAGTGTCGCGCATGGCTTGATAGAGGCTGTCGAAAATCGCCTGCCGATAAGATTCCGGCTTTCCGGCACGAAGCGAAATATGAAGGAGTGGCATCGTATGTCCTTTCAAGGTTGTTATGGTTTTCGTATTCGATTCGATCGGTTTGCTTTGTTGGCTTCGGTCGAACGAAATCGGCAGGTTTCAATGTGAAAGCAGGGAGGTAGATTGTGGTGGATTCCCACGTCGAGATTTGTGATCTAGAACCGCACCATGTCGCTTCCTTTCAGTGCGAGGCGTTCACGCGTATCTTCCGGATTAGCAACCACTAATCCTTGCCCTTCGATGATTTCTCTAATTTTCAGGACTTGGTCGGCGTTGGATTTCGCCAGTTGCTTCGGTCCGATATAGATCGAGTCTTCCAGGCCGACGCGCAGGTTGCCACCGAGGATCGCGGATTGCGTTGCAAATGGCATTTGATGGCGGCCTGCTGCCAGGACTGACCATTCATATGCCTCTTCGCCGAACAGCTTGTTGGCGATACTGTGCATGTGCATCAGGTTGTTGATATCGGCACCGACGCCGCCAAGAATGCCGAAAACCATCTGTATGAAGAAGGGCGGTTCGATCAGTCCTTCATCAACGAACCATGCCAGATTGTAGAGGTGGCCGAGATCGTAGCACTCGAATTCAAATCGGGTGCCGTGACCGTCGCCGAGTTCCTTCAGGGCGAATTCGATCGTTGCAAAGGTATTCATGAAGACGAAGTCGTTTGTCTTCTCCAGGAATTGTTTTTCCCAATCGTGCCGCCAGTTCACATGTTTTTTGGCCAATGGGAAAATGCCGAAGTTCATGGATCCCATATTTAGAGATGCCATCTCCGGGCTGGCGGTTTTTGCGGCCCGCAAGCGTTCTTCCATCGTCATTCCAAGTCCGCCACCAGTGGTTATATTGATCACTGCATCGGTGGATTGCTTGATGGCCGGCAAGAATTGCATGAACGTTTCCGGGCGCGGATCGGGTTTGCCCGTTTCCGGATCGCGGGCGTGAAGATGAATGATCGATGCGCCAGCCTCTGCAGCCTCGATCGAAGCCGTCGCAATGTCGGCCGGCGTAATCGGCAGATGGGGTGTCATCGTCGGGGTGTGAATTCCACCTGTCGGCGCACAGCTGATGATGACTGGCTTTGGCATTGTTTCTCCAATGGTGCCCAATATTTGATCCGCTACGTTTGCGCGGCATAGTCGCTGGCAACATCTGGCGCCGCCCACCTCATCCATTTGGAAATCGCCAACATCTGTTCACTGCTAAGCGGCGGCATCGTGGGCTGGTTCGCTGTTGTCCTCGGCCTACACATAGACGCCTCCAAACTATTTTGATATGCAATGAATCTAGATATTAGAAATCAGGATTTGAAATGAATAGACATACTCTCGATGTCGACGCTGTCCGGTCGTTCGTGCGTATTGCTGAACTCGGAAGTTTCACCCGGGCGGCTGAAGCTACACACACGACACAGTCTGCTGTCAGTCTGAAGCTGAAGCGTCTTGAAGAGAGGCTCGGCTGCCGGCTGATCGAGAGGACCTCTCGATATGTAGAGCTTTCGGCGCGGGGGGCAGCGTTTCTGGCACATGCGCGTGAACTTCTGGAAGTGCATGATCGCGCGTTTACCGTTTTTGCGGGTGCCAGGGAGCGTCTCACTATCGGCATTAGCGACCATGTGGCGGGGCCGGAACTTCCGGCGTTGATTGCCCGCATGAACGCGCAGGATCCGCAGTTGACGATTGAAATCCGTATTGGGTCTTCTGGTGATCTGCTTCAAAGCTTCGATCGCCGGGAACTCGATGCGGTGATCGCCCGTCTCGACGTTGGCCGCAGCGATGGGGAGGTTCTCGCTGAAGAAAAAATCTGTTGGTTCGCTGCGCCCGACTGGCAGCACCGGGCTGGCGAGCCTCTGCCTGTTGCTACGATGCCGGAACCGTGCGGTGTGCGTGCGATGGCTGGGCAAATTCTCGACGAGGCGGATGTCTCCTGGACGGAAGTATTCGTCGGCGGTGGCGTTGCGGCAGTCGCCGCGGCCGTCATGGCCGGTCTCGGCGTCGCCGCGCTTGCTCGCCGCATGCTGCCCCTTGGTGCCGTTAGCGTCGGTCCGAAGCTGGGACTTCCCGAATTGCCGCGATTGCCGGTTCTGCTTCACTCGAGAGTCAATAGCGCTCGGCCGCGTGATGCGCTTTCTGCGCTTTCGGTTGCCTTCAAAAGCGCTGTGCACGATTAGGCAGCGATAGTGTCGAGTCGACCAGTTTTTGAACGCCGTCGTTCCTCGCTTCACATTGCGATGCCGAAACGGTACATCCAGCCCATGATCCAGCGATCGCTTTTGATTACAGGTTGTTCCTCGGGTATCGGGCTGCGCTGCGCGACCGGCATGCGCGATCGCGGGTGGCGTGTGTTCGCAACCGCTCGCAAGGCGGACGATATCGCAATGTTGGAATCGGAGGGCCTCGAGGCGCTCATGCTCGACTATCGCGATGCGGCCTCCATTGAGGCATGTGCAAAGGACGTTCTACAGCGCACCGACGGCAAACTTGGTGCGCTCTTCAACAATGGCGGATATGGACAGCATGGTGCAGTCGAAGATCTGCCGACGGCAGCATTGCGCGATCAGTTCGATGTCAATTTTTTTGGATGGCACGATCTTACCTGCCGCATCATTCCGGCAATGCGGGCGAATGGAGGCGGGCGGATCGTACAGAATTCATCGGTGCTTGGTTTCGTATCCCTCAGCTATCGCGGGGCCTACAATGCCAGCAAGTTCGCGCTTGAAGGGCTGACGGATGCGTTGCGGCGCGAGCTCCTTGGAACCGGTATTCATGTCTCGATTATCGAACCAGGTCCAATCCTGACGCGCTTCGTCGAGACTGCGCTGATCAACCTCAGAGTGAACATCGATCTACAGAATTCGCCACATGCCAATGTCTATAAGAACCGGATAGCCGCCATGGAGGCCGGCGGAAAGCAGCGTTTCAAGCTCAAACCGAAAGCTGTTCTGAAAAAACTGATTCACGCTCTGGAAGCGCCGGAACCCAAGGCCCGTTATCATGTAACGGCGCCAACCCATGTCATGGCCTTCGCACGCCGTGTTCTGTCTACCCGTGCCCTGGACAGGATATCCGACTGAGACGGGCCTCAGTTCAGTTTCCGAAGGGCGCGTGTCACGATTTCGCGGGCAATCGGAAAGGCGGACGTCGCAGCCGGAGAAGGCGCATTGCAGACATGGAGGGTTCGCCGGCTCTCCTCGAACCGGAAATCGTCGACAAGTTTACCGTCATTCGTAACATTCTGAGCGCGGACGCCCGGTCGATAGGGCTCCAGATCTTCCAGCTCTAGCGAGGGGCAGTATTTACGGCAGCGCTCGAGATAGATGCGTTTCGACAGAGAGCCTTTGAGTTCGTAGAATCCGGCTCCGGCCTGACTGGCAAGGAGCTTCCACAATCCCGGGAAGCGCGCCATGTCCCACAGATCTTTTGCTTCGGGCCAGTTGGTTCCGTAACGCTCTCGGGCCAGAGATAGAATGGCGTTTGGCCCAACTGTGAGATAACCGCCAATCATGCGCGTGAGATGGACGCCAAGAAACGGAAGCTTGGGGTCGGGAACGGGATAGATGAGGTGGTCGACCAACTGCCCGCGATGTGCAGCAACCCTGTAATATTCTCCACGGAATGGAACGATCCTGAAATCGTTCTTCAGACCGGCCATGCGTGCAACCCGGTCCGACTGCAGGCCGGCGCAGGCAACGACGAGCCGTGTTTCCAATGCACCGCGATCGGTTTCCACAATGATTTCCGCATCGCGCTCTTCGAGACTTAGGACCCTCGATCCGGTTCTGACCTCGCCGCCGGCGGCTTCGATCCGCATGACCAGCTTTCGGCAGATCAAGGCATAGTCGACGATCCCTGTGGTCGGCACGAGAAGGGCGGCATCCCCTGAGATATTGGGTTCAATCTCTTTCAGCTCGTCAGACGTGATCATGCGGTAGGTCAGGCCGTTCGCTTTCACGCGCTCTTCCAGACCGGCCAGTCTTTCGACCTCAACGCCATCGGTGGCGACGATCAGCTTGCCACACTGTTCGAACGGAACGTCATGCTCTTTGGCGAATGCGAGCGTCGCCTCCACGCCGGCCTTACAGAGCTGTGCCTTCAGGCTGCCGGGCGCATAATAGACGCCAGCATGAATGACACCGGAATTGTGCCCCGACTGATGCTGTGCGACGTCGGTTTCTTTCTCAAGAACCAGGACTTTGGCGCCGGGGCGATCGTCGAGGACCTGTTTTGCCGACGCAAGCCCGAGAATACCGCCTCCGACAATCACAACATCATACATTGTTTCCTGGTCCCATTTTGTCCCATAGCGTCGGGCGCACTTCGCGCCGCGGGCCGACAAAGGGATTTGTCCGACCCGCCATGATTTCTTTGATTTCGTGGAAGCCAATCGGTCGAAAGCCAACAGCATCGACGCCAACATCCATGCTATGCCCCCAAGGCGCGTCTCCGTAACCGCCATGGACGTGACCGAACAAGTGCCAGGCACCGTTGAACGCGCCGGGCCACTCACGCATCGGATAGTGGCAGAGGACGATCTTCTGCTTCGCGACACGGATCTCTTTGATGTCGGAAACGGAGGCGAAGAGATCTGCGTGTGCGGGCACAGTTTCTTGATCATGATTGCCGACGATCAGGTGGACCTCACCGTTCAGTCGGCGGCGATACTGGTCGGGTCCCTTACCCGACCGAAAACAAAAGTCGCCGAGATGATAGATCGTGTCACGGCGAGATACTGTCGCATTCCAGGCTTCGATCAGACCGGAATCCATGTCGTCAACAGTGTCGAAGGGCCGCTCGCAGAGATTGAGAATCGCTCGATGGCCGAAGTGTGTGTCCGATGTAAAAAAGATTGCCATGACTGAGGGTCTATCAGCTGTGCTCCAGCAACCACAAGATAAGAGAGACCGACAGTATGGAGAGCGTGGTTCCGAGGGCCACGGCGGCGGAGACCGAACCCACTGCAGCCTGATAGCGTGTTGCAAACAGGAAAGCATTGGCGCCCGGCGGGCAGGCAGCAAACAGAACAACAACGCCAGCCCAAAGCGGCGGCAGATGAAACACATGAAACGCCAGAACCCAAGCAATCGACGGGAACACGATAAGTGACAGGATGCAGATCAGTGCGACGGTTGGTAATTGTCCCTTGATCTCGAATCCGTTGAGACTGAGGCCAAGCGCGACCAAAGCACCGGGAACGGCAGCCTGTCCGAGAAGGCTGATCATTTTGTCGGGTATCGGGTGCAGGCCTAGGCCCGTTTGGCCCCAGGCAAGCCCGGCAAACAATGCGAGGATAATCGGGTTGCGGGCCAGGCTGATGAAAAGATCGCGCAACAAACTGCCAAGTGCCAACTCTCCGCGTTTGCTTGCGATTTCAGCTTGCAGCGTTGCTGCAAACCATAGGACCGGGGAGCTGATCGAAAGAATCAAAGTCATCGGTATCGCGGCTTCTGCGCCGAACCGGTCGAGTGCCAGTGGGATGCCGAGCATGACAATATTGCCAAAACTCGCCCCCATCGAAATAGCGGCGCGATCGAGAGGCGATCTCTTGAGGAGTATCCAGGTTCCAAGCGATGCAAGAAGCCATGTTGCTGCGCTGGCCCCGTAGTAAGCGCCCCACAGTGCAAAGGGTGTTGCCGCACCGGCATCCGTCGTCGACATCATGCGAAACAGGAGTGCGGGTACGGCGACGGTGAAGACAAAGTCGGCCAATCCTTTGCCTGCGTTTTCATTGAGAATGGCGAAACGTGCCAGAAAGAATCCAAGCGCAATCAGGCCGAAGACTGGCGCTACCGTGGCGACAACGTTTTGCATGGCTCGGTATTCGATGGGTCGTGGGGGCCAGCGTGGACCGGTCCCGAAGGTGAAGTGGCTTATTTAGGTGGACAGTCGCTGGTCAAGCTGCCGGCTGCGGCAACTGGCTTGCCATTAATGAAGACGCCCGTCGAGCCCGTCACTATCGCGCCGCCGCATCCTGTCTTGTCACCGACAACAGCAGCCGGGCGGCCATTGATGAAAACGTTGGGCGAGCCTTCGACGACGGCATCACCGCATCCTGTCAGGTCCCCGGCTCTTGCCGCCATCTTGCCGTCGATCGTGACATCGGAGCTTCCAGTGGTAACTGCAGGCAGGCAATCTTTTGTAGCCGGTTTCTTGTCATCTGCGGCTGTTCCATCAGCGAACAGCGCGGATAGGGCCAAACACAGAACCGGAAGATATCTCATCGACGTGCCCCTTATTGCGGATCAGGGAGTTTCGTTCCAGGAGGATGGTATTTCACTTTGACACCTTCCATCACTGTGAAGGATTGATCCTGAACTTCGTGTGACTGGCTGTCGTTTGTTTGACCTGGTGCGATCGTCTGCATGACGTTTGTGTCGGGCGACTGATCGAGTTCGATGACATCGGCAAGGATGGTCTTTCTGATCTTGTCGACCCGGCCTGGTGCCGGCGTGTCGTGCACAACCATCAATGAACGCGCGCCTTCCTCTCTCGACCAATGCTCGATCGCTTCGGGCCGGTCGTCATCCATATTGGCGGGAAGGTCTCCAAGGAGTTCAAGCTCGGAGTCGCCGATGACGGCGCTTTCTTCATGCCCCATGGCGCCCTGCCAACGATAAACCTGAGACGGCACGCCGACCGGCATCGTCGGACCGGCCAGAATGATCATGTCTTCGCCATCGAGCAGTATCGACCGGGTGCCAAGACCACCAAGAGGCAGGAAGTACTTTCTGTAGCGTTGTTTCCCTTCGAGCCTTTGCGCCACGAGCTGGCCGTTTTCGCTTTTCAGCGCCAGCTCGATTATGACGGCATACCCTCTCAGCACAGGACCGCGGCAACCGAGAAAGACGCGTTCACCACGAACGGCCAAGCCTTCGATGTCCAATCCGTTTTCTTTCGATGGCAGTTTCAGGAAGCGCTTGAGGTGCGGGTCGTCCTGCAGAAGATCGACAAAAGCGCTCTTCCTACGATCGAACGAAAAGGTCTCCGGCCCATGGCCATCGCTGATGTCCGACCGCGATGGGATGTCGAAGGTCTGGTCGGGAAGCAGCACAAGTGGCACGCGGCCAAGGAAGAATCGGTTGCCTGGTCGTTCGGTCTTGGTGAGCCGTTTCAGAGCCTTCTTCCGGCTCATCGTCTCCGGCATCGGGTCTTTTCGCGTCGTTGCGTGCGATCCGACCATCCAAAGCGACCAGGGGCCACCGTCCTGGCCGTCTATGGCCAAACCTTCGAGGTCCATCTCTGAGTCCGGCTTCAGGCTTTTACCGCCATTCTCAGAATCATCGCCGTCAGTTGCAAAGATCTGCTCCAGCGGCAATTGCTTGCGTTGGCCATATTGCCCGGGGGCGGTCTCAACCAACCGATCGAGATGAGCGCCCTCATCGCTGGCGAGCCAAAGCGTCTTGCCGATGCGGGCGACTGCAGAGAGATCATTCGGAAGTGTGGGAGCGGCTTCACTCGAGAAGTCGAGCACGACGCTGCCAGGCGAGCGGTCTTGAGTCATAACTGATACTCGAGCGTTACCTAGATCTAAGTTTGAGACCTCGCACACAAACACGAGGTCGCTCGTCTGTCACGTGAAGCTTGTCCGGCACCATTAACGCACCATGATGGTGCGCTCTTGCGTTTCGGCCGCTCAGCGGATGCTGCACGCATTATGCGTCTTCAAGTTCGACAGCGACCGTGTCTTGATTGCCGCCGACCAGTGCGACGACGTCGCTCATGATGGCATTAAGCCGGAAGTCCTTGGGCGTGTAGATTCTGGAAACACCGAGCTGTCCCAGCACATTGATGTCGCCTTCGGGAATAATCCCCCCGACAACGACAGGAATATGCTCAAGCCCGCGCTGGCGCATTTCCGCCATAACGTCGCGCACAAGAGAGACGTGGCTGCCCGAGAGGATCGACAGACCGACCACATGCACCTTTTCGGAAAGGGCTGCGTCGACGATTTCCTTGGGCGTAAACCGAATACCTTCATAGACGACGGCCATACCGCATTCGCGGGCACGAACGGCGACCTGCTCGGCGCCATTCGAATGGCCGTCGAGACCGGGTTTTCCGACAAGAAAGGTGAGGGGGCGGCCCAGTTTCTCGGAAGCATCCTCAACGGCTCTGCGGAGAGCTTCGAGGTCCTCTGTATCTCTTGCAACAGCTGCGGCAACACCGGTTGGGGCACGATATTCTCCGAAGACCTCACGAAGAACCTGGCCCCATTCTCCTGTTGTGACGCCGGCGCGGGCCGCCTCGATCGATGGCGGCATGATGTTCTGTCCTTCTGCCGCCGCCTTCTTAAGATTGGCCAGGGCCGCATCGACCGCGGCATTGTCGCGGTCGGCGCGCCACGACTGCAGGCGTGCGATCTGTTCGAGCTCAACGGCATCGGAAACTGTCACGATTCCATCCTCGCCGGTCGATAGTGGCGAAACTTCGGTTTCGGTCCACCGATTGACACCAACGACGACCTGTTCACCGGATTCGATGGCTTCGAGGCGCGCCGTATTGGATGCGACCAGAGCATCTTTCATATAGTCGATTGCGGCAAGGGCACCGCCATCGGCTTCGATCCGCGCAAGCTCGGACCGGGCTTCGTCTTTCAGCGCCTCGACCTTGTTGGTGACTTCTTCCGAGCCGGCGAAGATGTCGCCATACTCCAGAAGGTCCGTCTCGTAGGCAACGATCTGCTGCATGCGGATCGACCATTGCTGGTCCCAGGGGCGCGGAAGACCGTGCGCCTCGTTCCAGGCCGGCAGTTGTACGGCCCGCGCGCGGGCGCTCTTGGAGAGCACGACTGCCAGCATTTCCAACATGATGCGATAGACATTGTTTTCCGGCTGCTGCTCGGTAAGACCAAGACTGTTGACCTGCACGCCATAACGAAAACGCCTGAGCTTCGGATCCTCTACGCCATAGCGCGTCGCGCAGATTTCATCCCAGAGTTCGGTGAACGCGCGCATCTTGCAGATCTCGGTGATAAACCGCAGGCCGGCATTTACGAAGAACGAAATGCGTCCGACCACATTCGGGAAGTCTTCGGGGCTCACGGCGCCCGAGTCGCGTACGGTGTCGAGCACGGCCTGGGCGGTCGCAAGCGCGAAACTCAACTCTTGCACCGGTGTCGCACCAGCTTCCTGAAGATGGTAGGAGCAGACATTGGTGGGATTCCATTTCGGCATCTCGGCGCAGGTATAGACGATGATGTCCGATATCAGCCGAAGCGAAGGCTCCGGCGGGAACATGTATGTTCCGCGTGAAAGATATTCCTTCACGATGTCGTTCTGGATCGTACCCATGAGTTTGGATGGGTCCGCGCCCTGTTCCTCGGCGACAACCACATAGAGCGACAGCAGCCAGGCGGCCGTCGCATTGATCGTCATGGACGTGTTCATCTTCTCGAGAGGGATATTCTCGAAGAGTGCACGCATGTCGCCGACATGGCTGATTGGTACACCGACCTTGCCGACCTCGCCGCGGGCCAGATCATGATCGGAATCGTAGCCGGTCTGGGTCGGTAGATCGAAGGCGACCGAGAGGCCGGTCTGACCTTTTTCGAGATTCGAGCGATAGAGAGCGTTCGAGGCCTCGGCTGTCGAATGACCCGAATAGGTTCGGATCAGCCAAGGCCGGCTTCTAGATTTGTTTGTGTCAGCCGTTGATCCGGACATCGCGCACGCTCCTCAATCGAACCTGATCCCTTCGCAAGCGCCACAGACTAGTTTGCTGCGCTGCGAAAGAAAAGGCCCGTGCGCGACGCCCCTATGCGAAAGGATGTAGCCGGACGATTGGCACCAAAGCCGTGCCTATTTCTTGATCAGACCGATGACGAAAAGGAGAATTACCGCCCCGATAACAGCATGAATGATCGATCCGACCAGTCCTGCAGCAAGGCTGATGCCGAATTTTGGCAGCAGGAACCCCGCAATGAACGCACCAATGACGCCGACGATGATGTTGCCGACCAGGCCGAATCCGCCGCCGCGCATGATCAGTCCGGCCAACCAGCCCGCAACTAAACCGACTAGCAACAATATTAGAAGGGCTTCAATCCCCATTTTTCGCTCTCCCCATACCCAAAGGCTGCCAATTTCCGCATCGCCGGTGAGGTGTTTTCCAGACCCGATGCATGTGGACAATAGTGGAAGGGCCTGGGCAATCGACCGGCCTTGAGACCATGGTCCTGATGCGGAAGTAGAGAGGCGTTGGCGCCGTTTCAAGCATGCGTTGCGCGATTTGCAAGCAGTCATGCATATGACGTAATAGATGCTGCAATGCAAAAGTTTTGTTGCATCGCCATATACTTTCGAAGAATATCCCTCTCAGCAGAGACGATTGTAGCCCGGCCTCGATATGCAGACGGGTTGTTTTGGGAGCAGGAAGCTATGAATACGACAGCCCTGGCAGAAGTGCCGAAGCCGGAAGGCGACTACAAGGATCTTTACGAAATCGGCGAAATTCCGCCACTTGGGCATGTGCCGAAAGAGATGTATGCCTGGGCAATTCGCAAGGATCGCCATGGCCCTCCTGAAGAGGCCATGCAGATCGAAGTCGTGCCGACATGGGAACTCGACAGCCACGATGTTCTGGTACTCGTGATGGCTGCAGGTGTGAATTACAACGGAATCTGGGCTGCCTTGGGCGAGCCGATCTCGACTCTCGACGGACACAAACATCCGTTCCATGTTGCCGGATCCGATGCCTCGGGGATTGTTTGGGCCGTCGGCTCGAAGGTGAAGACTTGGAAAGTCGGCGACGAGGTTGTGGTTCACTGCAACCAGGATGATGGCGACGACGACGAGTGCAATGGCGGCGATCCGATGCTGTCTCCCACACAGCGCATTTGGGGATATGAGACGCCTGACGGGTCGTTCGCGCAGTTTACGCGCGTTCAGGCGCAGCAGCTCATGCAGCGTCCGAAGCATCTCACCTGGGAAGAATCGGCTTGTTACACGCTGACTCACGCAACGGCCTATCGCATGCTCTTCGGCCATGAGCCGCATGTTCTGCGACCCGGTCACAATGTCCTGGTCTGGGGCGCCAGTGGCGGGCTCGGCTCAATGGCGGTTCAGATCTGCGCCACGGCTGGTGCCAATGCTATCGGCGTTATCTCGGATGAAGATAAACGCGACTTCGTGATGTCCCTTGGTGCAAAAGGGGTCATCAATCGACGGGATTTCGATTGTTGGGGCGCACTGCCGGAAGTGAATTCGGATGCCTACAAGAATTGGTTTGGTCAGGTTCGGAAGTTCGGCAAGGCTATTTGGGATATCACCGGTAAGGGTGTGAATGTCGATAGCGTGTTTGAGCATCCCGGCGAAGCGACGTTCCCGGTCTCGACCTTTGTCGTGAAGCGCGGAGGCATGGTTGTATTCTGTGCGGGTACGTCAGGCTATAACCTCACTATGGATGCCCGCTATGTCTGGATGCACCAAAAGCGTGTCCAGGGCTCACACTTCGCTCATTTGAAGCAGGCGAGCGAGGCGAACAAGCTGGTGATTGAGCGACGCGTCGACCCCTGCATGTCCGAGGTGTTTCCTTGGAACCAGATTCCCAAGGCTCATACGTCCATGTGGAAGAACGAGCACCGCCCGGGCAACATGGCTGTTCTCGTCTCGGCGCCGCGCACAGATCTTCGGACCTTCGATGATGTGCTCGAAGCAAGTGGTAGCGCGGCTTAGGTAACACTGAAGAAACGTCGATCAACCTGAGGGTTGGTCGACTCTATGCGCCCCAGGGCAGTTGGTGAATGTGCGACGTCGCGCACGCCAATCAGTGCGAGCGCCGTCTGACCGGTACATTGACGGAAATCTCGCCGGCATGCTCGAACTCGAGCTTGAGCGCGATCTTTCCGCCTTCGTTGAGGGGGGCTGCAACGCCAATCAGCGTGATATGATGGCCGCCTGGCTCCAGAGCTTTGGTTGCTCCCGCGGCAATCTCCAGACCGCCGTCCACTTTCCGCATTCGCATGACGTTGCCATCATGAACATGTTCGTGAAGTTCTATTCTTTCCGCGGCACTGCCGCCGACGGACAGAAGCGTGTCCGACCGTGAGCCTGCGTTTGTGATTTTCAAGTAAGCATCGCTGTTTGCGGTTTTACCGAGCGTCGGGCGTGCCCAGGCCTCCTTAACGGAGATCATGCCATTCTTGCTTTCGCCCTGGCCGGCAAAAGCATAGAGTCCGCCTGCCGTCAGCATGACCGCAGCAGCAATTTCGACTGAACGAACCGGTCGCACCGTTGACGCCTCGTACGCGATGAGTTTGGTCACCATATATAAGCTGTGAAATGCGGTTGCTGCAGGGACGATTCGTGCGCCATGGTGTCGCAAGATCGCCCGAAACAGCGGTTTTTGGCCGGTCTGCTGGAACCGAATAGAACAGCGCGCCAATAGTCTGATAGACTAACGGTGGCAACCACACGATATGCTGATAGGTCCTCACCGATGGACAACACTGGTTCGAAACAGGATGGGCTGGCTTCTTTGGCACTAGACCCGATCACGGTCGGGGGCTCGTGTTGCGGCGAGAGTCCGGCGCTTGGCCGTGAAGACTCGAAGCCAGCGGCATCGGCATGCTGTCCGTCGGAAGGCGAGCGGAAACGCGATTGGTTGCTGTGGGGGTCCGGCACGATCGTTGCCGCCGCCTATCTCATCCACATCACCGGATTGGGGATGTTGCTGCCGGAAAGCGCTCACCACTTTACCCATGGTGCGTTCGAATTCATGAATGTGATGTGGTGGGGGTTGGTCCTCGGCATTCTCTTTGTCGGTATCCTGGACAGAGTACCGCGCGAACTGGTCATGAGTGCGTTCGGCCATGGCAACGGGATCAACGGCGTTTTAAGGGCAACCGGTGCGGGGCTTCTGTTCGATCTTTGCAGCCACGGAATTCTTCTTGTCGGACTGAAGCTCTACGAGCGCGGCGCAAGCCTCGGTCAGACCATGGCCTTCCTGATCGCAAGCCCATGGAATTCGATTTCTTTGACCGTCATCCTGATCGCACTGGTCGGCTTCAAATGGACCCTTGTGTTCATCGTGCTGTCGGCAGTGATCGCCGTTCTCTCCGGAATGATTTTCGAGCGTCTGGTGGCTCGCGGCACGCTTCCCGATAATCCGCACAGGATTGACGCAGGGCCGGCGGTGGCGTTTTGGCCGGAAGCCAGGCGTCGCTGGTCGAAGATCAATTGGTCGCCTTCGCTTGCCCGCGACGTCGTCGTCGATGGCGTTAAAGGTTCGCGTATGATCATGCGGTGGATATTGTTCGGTGTCGTTCTGGCGGCAGCCATCCGCGCACTCCTTCCGCCGGAAGTCTTCTCCGCCTATTTCGGGCCGACGCTTCTCGGCCTGGGCATGACACTTATTGCCACGACGATCATCGAGGTCTGCTCCGAAGGGTCCAGCCCGATCGCTGCCGATCTTCTGACGCGCGCATCCGCTCCCGGCAATGCATTCACCTTCCTGATGGCGGGCGTTGCCACCGACTACACCGAAATTATGGGGATCAAGGAGTATACCAAGAGCTGGAAGATCGCTTTGTTCCTGCCTCTGGTAACAGTGCCTCAGGTCCTTGCGCTCGGTGTGATCTTGAACCTGGCTGGTTAGTGTTCGTCCCGATCCATCCATTCAATCGTGATCGGCGTCAACAAACGTTCTCCACAGTTGCAGGTGTTTTGCCGTCTGATCCCGACATAACAAAAAAAGCCTCGCAATGATGCGAGGCTTTTGGGGTCGTCTGACAACGCAATCAGGTTGCAGGTGTCCAAATGGACGCCAGTGGTTCAGGGCGAAATCGCAAACACATTGCGTATCGTGTCTTTCTGGGGCTTGTCTGAATCGAGCTCAATCTCATTCTGATTGCCTGCAACCATGAAAGAGCCGCCGTCCTGCCCGTAGAGATCATGACGGAAGTAGGGTGTTCCGTTCTCGGATGCCCACGATGTGACGTAGACAAAGTGAACGGGCACGGCCTTCTTGAGCTTATAACTTCGCTGAACGCCATCCTGCACGGATGCGTCGACAAGGGTCGGCGTCCATTCGTCATGTCGCTGCAAGAGCCAGTTGGCAAGATCCATGACCCGTTCGACACGTACGCAGCCGGAGCTGAAGGCGCGCGAGCTTTGCTGGAAGAGGTCTTTCAGCGGGGTGTCGTGAAGATAGACGATTTCCTTGTTCGGCATATTGATCCGAACGAGACCGAGTGCATTCCACGGTCCCGGATCCTGACGAAACTTGTACTTGTAGACATCGGGCGAATGCCAATCGATCGTCTCCGGGTCCATGGGCTCCGCACCCCACGTCTTCAGCAATGAGAAATGCTGCTCACGGAAATAGGCCGGGTTTTTCCGGATCGTCGGGATCAGATCCTTGTGGGCGATCGAGTCCGGCACGCGCCAGTACGGGTAAAAATTCAACTCTTTGATCTTTGCGGAGATAACAGGCGTCGCACGGCTTGGCTTGCCCGCAATGACTCCGCTTTCCAAACCAATTCGCTGGCCGTTTTCTTCCAATGCATAGAGTTTGAATGACGGTACGTTCACCAGCACATAGCGCTCTGCCTCGTTGATCTTTGCAAGGTCATGCAGGCGTTGAAGATTGATTCTGAGCTGATGCAGTCTGGCGGCGGCAGGAATATTCAAAGCCCGTCTTGTGCGGCGGTCGACAAATCCGGTCAAGCGCATTCCATGCCGTCTCTGAAAACGGGCAACGGCGTGCTCGAGATGGCGGTCATATTCCCAGTCCGATCGGGTGCGCTTCTGTAGATCGCCGGTGAGCCAGAGTCGGCGCCGAAGCTTGCGAACGGCGTCACCGCCATCGCCTGGGCGCAGGGTGCTGTCTGGAACTTTCGGCCAACCGCCTTGATCGACGATGGACTGGTAGTGTTGGACGGCACGGGAAAGCCCATTGATCGATTGTTGGCTGACAAGAGGCGGCAGCGGCTGGAATTCGTTATCCATGCTGGCAGCCAGCGCATCGCGTTTCTTGCGCGACCGAGCACGTCGCTCCTTCGTCGAGAGGGGTTCTCTGGTATCGGCGTCAAAGCCGGGGAGACTGCTCCATGCGTCATCCGCATGTGTGGGCATCGATGTCGCCAACGTGAATCCGGTGGCGAGGCCCGCTCCAAGCATAAGAAGGCGCCAATTATCGCGTCGAACACGAACTCTGCCGGAAAAGAGTTGTTTCATGCCGTTCTCGATTGCCTCTGTGATTCCATGCCGTGGTCGGTCAATCTTTGAACTGTTAACGAGTCATATCAACCGAGATTGCCCAAGCCTGCCTGCGAGCGCAAGACCTACGCCGCACCTTACTGGGATGCGCCATCTCCACTCAATGAGCAAGTCACAGATTCGTGGTGACTATTTGACCAAAAATCGGGAACTTTCTTTGTGAAACAATCGTTTTAGCTTGGTTGAAGAACATTGTCCCCCAAGAGGATTTGGACTGTCAAACCCGCTATCCTAGAGCGCTTTCAAAGAATACGGGATCATTTGATGGAGCCCATTTCGTTCATTCGGCAAGGCGCGGAGCGCGGCGCGATGCCGTCGCATCGGGTAAGCTTCGAATGACGCCGATGGGCGAAATGGGCCCAGCGAAGGCCGGCTTTTCGCGCTCGCCGGACGTCGTTACGCCCCGCTTATGGTCAGCAAAGACCGCAACCCGGATCGTGCCTAGCCTGCAAACGCGAAAAGCCGATCAAACGATTCCGTATTCTATGAAAGCGCTCTAGGGTCTGTTGAGTATCAAGTTGTGGATTCTGGTTTTTCGAAATTGGCCCAGCTTTAGGAATGCGGGCGCAGGACATGCCTTGCATATTCAAGTCCAAATGACGCGAAGATGGGCCAATTTCGAAAAATCCCTCCGGGACGAGGCGCCTTCGCCCGCTGGACGTCGTTGCGCATAGCTAGAAGTGGAAGGCACTGCGTCGCTTCGCGCGCCTAACCAACGTGCAAAGGCGCCTCGCCAGAACCGCAACCTGATACTCAACAGACCCTAGTCCAATGAAACCAGAATCAGACTTTGACGTGGCCAACTTCACCTGGGACAAGGTTGCAGCCCGGCTCGGCGCAGGCGCCGCAGCGCTTCTGCCGATTGGAGCCGGAGCCAAAACGCACGGTTTTCATTTGCCCCTGAATACAGACCAGATCCAGGCTGAATGGCTTGCGCGCCAGATCGCGGCTGAACTGGATATTCTGGTCTGGCCGACACTGACTTACGGTCATTATCCGGTCTTTGTGCGTTATGCCGGCAGTTGCAGCTTGCAGGCGGCAACTTTCAAAGCTGTGGTGACGGAGATTATCCAAGGAATCACGCGTTTTGGGCCCAGAGCAGTTCTGATTCTGGACACCGGTATCAGCACGCTCAAGCCCGTTGCAGAGGCAATCGCCGATCTGTCAGATCAGCGGGTCCATCATTTGCGCATTCATGAGGGGCCGCGCTATCGCCAGGCTGCCGATCGCTTGCGCGAACAATCGCACGGTTCGCATGCTGACGAACTTGAGACGTCGCGCATGTTGGCGATCGCGCCGGATCGGGTCGATATGTCCAGGGCTGCCGCATCGCCCCGTGACGATACGTTCGATGGGTATCTCGGTCCTCTGACGCCGGACGATCCGTCGTCGCCTAACTATAGCCAGAGCGGCAGTTTCGGAGATCCGACGCTTGCAACCGCAGAGAAAGGGGCCATGCTGGTTGATGCCATGGTCTTGGACGTTGTGGAAATGGCACGTGAAGCAGTGACCGGGGGTGTTACGTGATTCCGATCTCCGGATAGGGCTTGTTCTCTCGGACCCGATCAAAACCGAGGCGGCTCAGATCGATGGTCTGATAACGCCCATCGAGGATCAATTCTGATAGGGCTCGGCCGACGGCCGGTGCGTGCATGACGCCATGGCCGGAGAACCCACTGGCCGTGACGATGTTCTCATAGTCGGGTGAGAACGGTCCGATGATCATGTTGCCATCGAGCATGTTCTGCGCGTAATGGCCGCCCCAGGTGGATTGAAGTTTGATGCGTTCGAATTTGGGAAGACGTGCCGCGATCAAGGGCCAGACGGTCTCTTCGAAATAGTCTGCGAAGAAGCCTCTGTCGACGTCCCAGATCCATCCAGGTTCGACGTCTGGGCTGGGGCATCCTCCGGCAAAGCCATTGCCTTCAGGGCGAAAGAACATGCCCGTTTCGTCCTTTACGAGTGGTAGCGGTTCGATCGGTTGGTCGCAGAGCCAAAAGTGTTGGACGCGGCACATGGGAACGATCGGGAGTTCGGCGCCAATCAGACCAGCTATTTCGCCGGCCCATGGACCAGCTGTATTGACAAAATAATCAGCAAGTATTCCCGCACCGCTCTCCAGTTTCGCCAACGTTAGCTTCCGGCTGCTACCCGTCAGCGCGACGACACGTCCTTCCGTGAACTGTACCCCCTGGTTCTGCGCTTTGCGGCGAAAGGCTCGCAAAGCGGCATAAGGATCGATCCATCCATCGTCGGGTGAATAACAGGCGAGGGCGACATCGTCGCAGCCGATCGAGGGAAACCGCGTCTTCAGTTCAGCTGCGTCCATGACGTCGACGGGTACACCTTCGTCTTCCTGAAGCTTGGCATTTTGGGAGAGCGTTTCTGCGCCATCCGCTGTGACCGTGAAGAGATAACCTTGTCGGCGAAACTGAATATCGACCGGCTCCTCATCGACCGAGAGATGCTCGGCACAGCCGGCGTAGAATGCCAAGCTATCGCAGGACATTCGGATATTTTCAGGCCGGCTGAAAAGGCGCCGAACCCCACCGGCTGCTTGTGGCGTTGTTGCCCGTTCGTAGCTGGTATCGGCTTCGAGAACGACGATACTGCCGCCGCGACCGTCTCGGCTGAGATAATAGGCTGCCGCACATCCAATGATGCCGCCGCCGATAATGACGATGTCTGCTTTTCCGTGCACTTGAGATGATCCCAATGGCTTGTCTGGACGCTAGAGCGCATTCAAAGAATACCGGATCATTTGACCGGCTTTTCGCGTTTGCAGGCTAGACACGATCCGCGTTGTGGTCTTTGCTGACCATAAGCGGATCGTAACGTGAGCGTCCGCCCACCTACACCTTGCCAAATCTGTTACACTTTCTACCATGCCTATCATCGCCCAACTCGCTTCTGACAACATGCTGGATGCCGCGTTTGAATGGCTGTGCCATCGGCGACGGAAGTATTCGGCCAACAACGATATTTGGTCTTTCCGGCGTGATTGGCCAAATGAAAAAGAACGCATCAGGCAAGAACTCGTGGCGGGGTGCTATCGCTTCTCGCTCCTATCCAGGGTGACACTCAAGAATGGTGATGAAATTGATCTGTGGTCGTCCCGTGATGCGCTGGTGCTGAAAACCATTGCTCTGGTGTTGGCCGAACACTTGCCTTTGTCGCGCCGCTACACGCACCTTAAGGGCCACGGCGGTGCCAAATACGCAGTCAGAGAAGTCCGCGATCATCTGGCGGATAATCGCTTTGTCTTCAGAACCGATGTGAAGTCCTATTATGCATCCATCGATCACTTACTGCTGCTGGATTTAATGGCCGCCCACATCAAGGACCGGCGGGTGCTCAATCTCATTGGCCAATATCTGCGGCGAACGTCAGAACGGGGCCGCAGTTTCTGGGACTTTGAAAAAGGCATTTCCTTGGGCTGCCCGCTGAGCCCATTGATCGGGGCCTTCTTTCTCAACTCAGTTGACGATGCGATGAAGAAACTGGGTCTGTTCTATATCCGATTCATGGACGACATTTTAGTTCTGGCACGAACCCGCTGGCAATTAAGGCGTGCGGTGAAGTTGGTCAACCAGGCGTTGGCCAGTCTTGCGGTAGAAAAGCATCCGGATAAAACGTTTATCGGCAGAATTGAACGGGGTTTTGATTTTCTTGGCTATCACTTCACTCGGGAAGGACTGTCGTTAGCCAAGCAGACGATTGTAAACTTTATTGAAAAAGCATCTCGGCTTTATGAGCAAAAGCGGAGAACGGGTTTAGCCGCCTCTCCGCTTGAGATGTACGTCAGGCGTTGGGTAAGGTGGGCAAGGAGTGGTCTAGTGTCCGGGTATCGCATGGAGCTGATTCACTCCACCTCCCTGCAATGACTTATCCCCGCCTGTCTTCTCGGAAAGACAACCTAGTAATCCCAAGCCAGCCACTCATTAATCAAACAAGTTGAAAGAACAACCACTTTGCTTGAAACATAACTGAATCAAATTCTGGCAGTGCTCCAACATTTCCGCCCGCCCCCTCGGCGTATAACCTTCTTGATCCGAAACCTCTTTTGCAATCCGGTCGCAACGCTGTTTATCCTTAAGACAATACACGCAACCCTTGTTTGGCCTTTCCCGCTTTAACTGAACCTTTACGCCGCCAAAATTCCTGGGCCCCTCCGATACCCCTAGTTGCGCCTGCGAGATCTGAATGGATTTCATGCTGTCTCTTTCAGATCGTGTTTGTTGCGCATTTGCCGTGCCCGCCGAAACCATAAACGTCATTGCGATGAAAAGTGCTGGCATTGTTCTCATTATAGTGGTGCTTCTTTCATTTCGGGTTTGTTGATTGTGGTTGACATTTAGTTTTTACAATTGCCCTTCTAAGCCCACATAGTTTCCACCAACGATAGTGGACACTAACGCCCGCCATCTCTGCAAAGCATCAACATCAAAGCGTGCACCGCAAGAGCGGGGAGACCGGACGGTTACATCGTAACGATGTCCGGCGAGCGCGAAAAACCGGCCTTCGGTGGGCCCATTTCGCCCATCGGCGTCGTTCCGAAGCTTGCACGATGCGATGGCATCGCGCCGCGCTCCGCGCCTTGCCGAATGAACGAAATGGGCGCCATCAAATGATCCCGTATTCTTTGAAAGCGCTCTAGAGGACAGCGCGGATGACGCACAGAGATTCAGCAGCCTCCGGGCGATCACACGAAAGCTAGCACAAGTGCCGGATATGGAAATGGGAGGTTTGCATTTGAAAAGAGGGGAGGGATCTCGAACATATCGTAACAATCTTGGTATGCCTGGCGACGACCTACTCTCCCACATGCTTGCCATGCAGTACCATCGGCGCTGGAGCGTTTCACGGCCGAGTTCGGGATGGGATCGGGTGCAGCCACTCCGCCAAAACCACCAGGCAAACGAAGATTGCTTGGAGAAGGAGTCTTAAACTTGCACAACCGGGCTTTGGCCGGTCTGAGTGCGTTTGGGTGCACGCGAAAGCCTTGCGGCTTCATCATATGCGAACCCGCCAAAACTCCTTGGCGATATATCTGGTCAAATCAATCTCAGGCAAATGTCTGAGCACTGGTAATGAGGGCGATCAAGCCTATCGAGCGATTAGTACTGGTTAGCTCCATGCATTGCTGCACTTCCACACCCAGCCTATCAACGTGGTGGTCTTCCACGGCTCTCAAGGGAGAACTAGTCTTGAGGGAGGCTTCCCGCTTAGATGCTTTCAGCGGTTATCCCTTCCGTACATAGCTACCCTGCTGTGCCGTTGGCACGACAACAGGTCCACCAGAGGTACGTCCATCCCGGTCCTCTCGTACTAAGGACAGCTCCTCTCAATTCTCCTACACCCACGGCAGATAGGGACCGAACTGTCTCACGACGTTCTAAACCCAGCTCACGTACCGCTTTAATTGGCGAACAGCCAAACCCTTGGGACCTGCTCCAGCCCCAGGATGCGATGAGCCGACATCGAGGTGCCAAACAACGCCGTCGATATGGACTCTTGGGCGTCATCAGCCTGTTATCCCCGGCGTACCTTTTATCCGTTGAGCGATGGCCCTTCCACACGGGACCACCGGATCACTATGACCGACTTTCGTCTCTGCTCGATCTGTCGATCTCGCAGTCAGGCAGGCTTATGCCATTGCACTCGACAGCTGATTTCCGACCAGCTTGAGCCTACCATCGCGCGCCTCCGTTACTCTTTGGGAGGCGACCGCCCCAGTCAAACTACCCGCCACACACGGTCCCGGACCCGGGTTCACGGGTCGCGGTTAGACATCCATAATTACAAGGGTGGTATTTCAAGGGTGACTCCCCGACAGCTGGCGCCGCCGGTTCAAAGTCTCCCACCTATCCTACACATGCAGTTACGAATGCCAGTGTGAAGCTGTAGTAAAGGTGCACGGGGTCTTTCCGTCTGACCGCAGGTAGCCCGCATCTTCACGGGCAATTCAATTTCACTGAGTCCGCATTGGAGACAGCGGGGAAGTCGTTACGCCATTCGTGCAGGTCGGAACTTACCCGACAAGGAATTTCGCTACCTTAGGACCGTTATAGTTACGGCCGCCGTTTACCGGGGCTTCAGTTCAGAGCTCTCACCCCTCTCTTTAACCTTCCGGCACCGGGCAGGCGTCAGACCCTATACGTCGTCTTGCGACTTCGCAGAGCCCTATGTTTTTACTAAACAGTCGCCACCCCCTGGTCTGTGCCCCCGACCAATGGTTGCCCAAAGGCCGGGCCCCCTTCTCCCGA
>CBDDHT010000001.1:90000-927033 GCA_965228615.1 Methyloligellaceae bacterium
TTCAAGACAAAAGCCGTAGATTGATAGGGTCGTGTCGCAATGTTGAGGGATTACTAAAACCGGTTTCGGCTCTGTTCAAAACCCACCAATAGCCGTTCGGATCGGCAGGGTTAAAGAACAGCTCGAAGACGGGGGGTCCATAAAGTTGGCTAAGCGACGCAGCTCCTTTGGGGGCATCAAGCGCGAACGTTCTCTCGTACCTGTGCGGGCGTCCGGTTCGCTACCGCAAATCTATCTCCCCGAGACGAAGGGGAATCTGCCTGAGGTATTCCTTTCGGAACCAGGGGCATCGGACGCTGGTGTGCGCGCGAAATGGCTTGTCAGTACATGCATTGCAGCGCTTGTCGGTGTCGGCTTGATCGGAGGAACGGTCTACGCATCGCTGAACGTCGAAGACGGTAGCGGTGTCGTGAGTTCCTTGAAGCGCGCAGGTCTTGCAGCGCTCGAACCCCAGAAAAGCGTTCATGTTGCCGAAGCGGAGCACTCGGTTAAAACCCGAAAGTCCGATCGGATCGAGACGGCGTCTCGCGGCCTGTCCACACGTGACATCATTCACGATACGGTTGTGCAGAAACGCGGCGGTCGGGAATATATCCGGATCAAGCCTTACGGTCGCATCGTTGCAACCCTCGGTACTGCGCAGGCGGCAGGCAAAGACAGTGAAATCCCGGCATTCAATCCCTTCAAACTTTATGCAGACCTGGCGCCGATTTCTGATTCTGCCGGTGGCAAGAAGGATGCCGGGAGAGGTGTGACAGTTGAAGTCATCGAGCTGGCAGAAGGCCGTTTGCCTGACGATGACGGACTTGAACTCATGTCTTCGGACGTCGTACGGCTTGTATCGGCAAGCACAGAGACTTACGTGCCGCAGCCTTTTGCCATGCGGGACACGATTACTGCCGAGCCAGGCAATCCGCTGATCCATAAAGCGGCCTACCATCCCAATGATCTCAAATCCCCGGACTTGATCGAGCGCGCGGTTCCGCGGCGCACGACGATTGTCGAGAAGAGCCCGGTCGAAGCTTCGGAAGAAGTCCTCGAAGGCGTCAAAGTCGAGGCCATTAAGGTGCGTCGCGGCGATACGCTGATGGGTATACTGGCGAAGGCTGGCGCAGAGCGCTGGCAAGCCAAGCAGATTGGCGACGCGATGGCGCCGGTCTTCCCGGTCAAGCGGTTGCGGTCAGGCCAGGAAGTTCGTTTTGCACTGGCACCGGCACCGAGCGATGTCGAAAAAATGGAACCGGTTAAGATCAGTATCTTTTCGGGGACCAAGCACCACGTCACCGTTATTCGCAACGAAGCCGGTGATTATTCGGCCAGCAACGATCCCATTGATCTTGGTGGTGCGGTAGCAGCGCTTCGGCCTAAGAAATATCCGCAACGAGCAACGCTCTATACCAGCATGTATAAGGCGGCGATGGCTCAGAACATCCCGACGGATATGATCACCAAGCTGCTGAAAATCCACGCTTACGATTCCGATTATAAGCAACGTGTGCGCAGCGGTGACTCATTCGAAGTGTTCTTCGATATGCGCGACGAGAGCAATGCGGATACCGCGGCTCCCGGCGAGTTGCTCTACACCTCTCTGACCGTCGATGGTGAAACGCGCCGCTTCTACCGCTTCAGGACGCCCGAAGGCATCGTCGATTATTATGATCCGCAGGGGAACAGCGCCAAGAAGTTCCTCATGCGTAAGCCGGTCAAGGGGGCGCGGTTCACATCCGGGTTCGGTATGCGCAAGCACCCGCTTCTGCGCTATCGCAAGATGCATACGGGAGTCGATTTCGCAGCGCGGCGCGGCACGCCGATTCTGGCTGCGGGTAACGGTACTGTCGAGGCAGCCGGACGCAAAGGCGGAAACGGCAACTATGTTCGTATTCGCCATGCCAACGGATATAAGACGGCGTACAGCCACCTGCATCGGTTTGCTCGCGGAATGCGTCCTGGTGTGAAAGTGAAACAAGGCCAGGTGATCGGCTATGTGGGTTCGACCGGCCTGTCATCCGGACCGCATCTCCACTACGAAGTTCTCGTGAACAAACGGTTCGTCAACCCCATGAAAATTCATGTGCCACGAGGTCAAAAGCTCACGGGGCGCCTGCTGGCATCGTTCCAGAAAGAGCGGCTTAGGATCGATGGTCTGAAGCAGCGTTCTCCTGTTACGACCCGATACGCTTCATTGGACAATTAAGCGCGGTAAACGCTAGAACAACAAGAACGAGGGAACTTTGGTCATGGCGCGTTCTTCGGAACGCGCCATTTTTTTGTCTGCTATTTCGGTAAAGCGCAGGCGACGCGCTCGAGCGTCGCCTGCAGCATGACAAGGGTCAATACTGACCGCCGCTGGTATTAGGCAGCTTGTTCGACCGCCGTTCCATCGATCAACAGCCCGTCCGGGCCGGAAGTGATCGTCACCGTATCGCCATCCTTGATCTCACCAGCGATAATTTTCTCGGCAAGTGGATCCTGCAGTGACTTCTGGATGACACGCTTCAGGGGGCGTGCGCCGTAAGCCGGATCATACCCCTTGTTGGCAAGCCACATACGGGCGCGCTCGTCCAAATCCAACGTGATCTTGCGATCTGCCAGAAGGGCATCCAGATGCCCGACCTGGATATCGACGATGGTGGCCATATGATCGCGTTTGAGGCGATGGAACAGCATGATCTCGTCGATACGATTGAGGAACTCCGGCCGGAAACTGGCACGCACAACATCCATGACCTGGTCACGTACGCCTTCGCTATCTTCGCCTTCCGCCTGACTGACCAGATACTCGGCGCCAAGATTGGAGGTCATGACGATCAGCGTGTTCCTGAAGTCGACGGTCCGACCTTGTCCGTCCGTCAAACGGCCATCGTCCAAGACCTGAAGCAAGACGTTGAAGACGTCTGTGTGCGCCTTCTCGATCTCGTCGAACAGTATGACCTGATAGGGACGTCGGCGTACGGCTTCCGTAAGAGAGCCACCCTCCTCGTAGCCGACATATCCTGGAGGCGCGCCAATCAGTCTGGCGACGGAGTGTTTCTCCATATATTCGGACATGTCGATCCGCACGAGGGCCTGTTCGTCGTCAAACAGAAATGCCGCCAGGGCCTTCGTCAGTTCGGTCTTACCGACACCGGTTGGCCCAAGGAACATGAACGAGCCCATGGGGCGGTTCGGATCCTGTAGTCCGGCGCGAGCCCGGCGCACGGCTGTGGACACGGCGGTCAGTGCTTCGTCCTGGCCAACGACACGACGCCGAAGCGCGTCTTCCATACGCAGCAGCTTGTCGCGTTCGCCTTCCAGCATGCGGTCGACCGGGATACCGGTCCAACGAGCAACGACCTGTGCGACATGGTCCGCGCCGACAGCTTCCTCGACCATACTGGCCACGGTGTTGTCGTCGGCGCTTTCCGTGGTTTCCAGTTTGCGTTCGAGATCCGGAATAATGCCGTAGGACAGCTCGCCCGCGCGCCCGAGGTCGCCGGCACGTTGCGCCTGTTCGAGTTCGTGTCTTGCTGACTCCAACTCTTCCTTGATCTTCTGTGCAGAAGAAAGCTTACCCTTTTCCTCTTCCCAACGCTGCGTCAAAGCCTGCGACTTCTCTTCCAGGTCTGCCAGCTCTTTCTCCAGACTTACCAGTCGTTCCTTGGAGGCGTCGTCATCCTCCTTCTTCAAGGCTTCGCGCTCGATCTTGAGCTGAATGATGCGCCGGTCCAGCTCATCCAGCTCCTCCGGCTTGGAGTCCACCTGCATCCGCAGGCGGCTCGCCGCCTCGTCGACGAGGTCGATTGCCTTGTCGGGCAGGAAGCGGTCCGTGATGTAGCGGTTTGACAGCGTTGCTGCCGTCACCAGAGCGGTATCGGTTATGCGGACGCCATGGTGAAGTTCATACTTCTCCTTGAGGCCGCGTAAGATCGACACCGTATCTTCGACCGTCGGCTCGGTCACGAAGACGGGTTGAAAACGCCGTGCGAGTGCCGCGTCCTTCTCGACATGCTTGCGGTACTCATCGAGAGTGGTCGCACCCACGCAATGCAATTCACCGCGCGCAAGCGCCGGCTTCAGAAGGTTTGAGGCGTCCATAGAGCCTTCGGCTGCGCCGGCACCGACGATGGTATGCATCTCGTCGATAAAGAGCACGATGTTGCCTTCGGCTGCCTCGATCTCCGATAGGACGGATTTCAGACGCTCTTCGAATTCACCGCGATATTTCGCGCCGGCAATCAGCGCGCCCATGTCCAGGGCAAGCAGACTCTTGTTCTTGAGGCTTTCGGGAACGTCACCGTTGACGATCCGCAACGCCAGGCCTTCCGCAATGGCCGTTTTGCCGACGCCTGGCTCGCCGATCAGTACCGGGTTGTTCTTAGTGCGCCGTGAGAGGACCTGGATCGTGCGCCGAATTTCCTCGTCCCGGCCGATCACGGGGTCCAGCTTGCCGTCGCGGGCCGCCTCCGTCAGATCGCGAGCATAGCGTTTCAGCGCGTCATAGCCTTCTTCCGCCGATGCACTGTCGGCCGTCCGTCCCTTGCGAATTTCTTCAATCGCGCCGTTGAGTTTGGCGGGTGTTACGCCGGCCTCGGACAGGATCTTACCTGCGTCTTCATTGGCGTCCATTGCCAGCGCCAGTAGCAGACGCTCCACGGTGACGAAATTGTCGCCTGCCTTCTTCGCCAACTCTTCAGCTGTGGAGAAGGTCCGCGCCGTTCCCGGCGCCATATACAGTTGTCCGGCACCGCCGCCCGAGACCTTCGGCAGTTTTGTCAATGCCTCTTCGGTCGCCTGCAAGGCCTGATCCGCGCGTCCGTCAGATTTTCTGATCAGGCCGGCTGCCAGTCCCTCCGTGTCGTCCAAAAGGACTTTCAGGAGGTGAATTGGCGCAAATTGCTGATGCCCTTCGCGCAATGCAAGCCCTTGAGCTGACTGCACGAAACCTTTCGCGCGATCAGTATAATTTTCGAAATTCATGTCACAATCCTCTCCGGCGCATGGTATCGCCCGCTCCAAGCAGCTCGAGAACCACACCCTTTCTTTGTCCGCCGAAACGTTGACCCTTTTCGACGCCCATTCCTCCCGGCAATGCCGGGATATTCCGGAACCCAATGCGGCATTCCACACTTAGATATAGTGTTGCGGCAGCGCAGCAAAAAGAGCACTGTGCGTCATATTTCGACGCACCTTCTTTTCGAGTGGAATTGACGAATTGGGTGAGACTCTTCTCGATGGGCCGGTTTGCGGACTCTTTCGATATCCCGTGAAAGGGTTGAGTGCCGAGCGGCTTCAGTCCGTTAACCTTGAGGCAGGCGAAACCCTGCCGCTGGACCGGGCGTGGGCGATCGAGGCGGGCAGCCGACGGTTCGATGAAGAAGCACCGCGGCACCTGCCCAAGGTCGCGTTCCTGATGCTGATGCGTCAACCAATCCTGGCAAGTCTTCAGACATCCTTCGACGATACGACGACCGAGCTCGTTGTGCGTCGCAAAGGGAGTGAGATTGGTCGCGGCAGGCTGTCGAATTCGGACGGCCGGCAACAGATCGAAGCCTGTTTCAGTGCGTTTCTTGGGTTGGACGGCGCTGACACGCTCCGCATCGTGCATGCGAAGGGGCACAGTTTTTCAGACGTTCCTGTCAAATGTGTGCACATTCTCAATCTGGCGTCGGTCCGCGCGCTTGAGCGGGAAATCGGCCGTTCTGTCGATCCTGCTCGGTTTCGGGCCAATATCGTGGTTGACTTGCCTCTGCCCTGGATCGAGTTCTCCTGGATCGGTCATCAGATCCGGCTAGGCGATGTCGATTTGGAAGTCTTGGACCGAACGGAACGATGCGCCGCAACGAATGCGGTACCGGGTACCGGTGGCCAGGATATGGATATCCCAGCAACACTCGAAAGGGGCTTCGGTCACATGGATATGGGAATCTACGCGAGTATTGTGCGAGGCGGACAGGTTAGTGCCAACGATCGACTGGCAGGTCCTGCACCCTAGTACCACCGCTGGTACGAAGTCATGAATCCATCAATGGCTTGAACGAACAGACGATCCGCCAGGGTCGGAAACTGCTCTATGCAACGGGGCCATCCGAAGGACCGTCATCAGCTTTAGCACTGGTTTCTGGAGAAACATCGCTTGCAGCGCCATTGCTGCTAGCCGGTGTCTTTGCCGGCTCCGAGCCATTGCTCTTTCTTCTGCCTCTGGCAGGGGCAGCGGCTTTTTCTGGTTCCCCCGCCTCTTGCGATGCCGGGTTTTTTGACGCTGCTTTGGAATCGCTGTCTGGAGTCGCTTCTTCCCCGGCTTTCGCGGTCTCATCCGGCGTTTGCTCAGGTCGGCGCCGTCCTCTTTGATTGCTGGATCCGTTCGCAGCATCGCCGGACGGCTGGTTCGTCGTGGCGTACTGTGCCTGCGCTGCCTGTATGATGCGATTATAGTGCTCTGCGTGCTGATAGAAGTTCTCAGCAGTCACCACATCTCCTGACGCCATGGCGTCGCGTGCGAGCGTTGTATACTTCTCGGCGATGTGAGCGGCAGTGCCCCGGATTTTTACGTCGGGTCCGTTCGACTCGTAATTGCGCGACAGCGGGTTTTGAACCTTACGTCCACGACCACGCCCTCTTCGGCTTTGTTGTCCTTGCCTCATGGCATTCCGTATATTGATTATCGTTGGTTTAAAAATACGTCCGACGGTTCAGGCCCGCCCGCACAATCGCAAAGCAGTCGACCTCACCGGCATGTCACTTTCGTTGACCCGTTGCCCCCGGTGTCTCTCATATCCGAATCATGCGCCAATGCGGCACGCTTTTGCCCTGGCAAAAGCCTTCATGACTATCAAACGGCGTCTTCTTAGAGGCGATCATTCCCCAGCCCTAAAAGAAGCGCTTAGTAAGCCTCGTCTCAAGTGAGCCGTGGCGCGAGTTGATTCCCTCACCCCAATGTGTGATGCGCCGTCCGTCATCCTGGCGCAATGGTCTCTCGCATTCAGTCATCAATGGCGGCCTCTGGCCATCGGATCAAGCGAGTGATGTCTGGGTTGCCTTAAATCGAACCTAGCCCGAACGATTCGAATTTCCAACCCCTTTTTGCGGCTGTCCCATGAGTGTCAAGCATCGGACAATCCCAGCAAGGTCCCGGTGCCGCTGTACCTCTTCAGTCGATGTGCACAGCGCTGCGTCCGCCAGCAAACCCGCCACTTGCCGATCTTGTCCCTGACCGACTTCCAGAGCAATCAGGCCACCAGGGTCCAAATGCTCGGAGAGACCGGCCGCGATTTGGCGATAGCATTCCAAGCCATCGGGACCCCCATCGAGTGCCGCAATGGGATCGAACACGGCGACCTCGGGAGCCAACTCTGGAATATCTTCGCGCGGTATATACGGGGGATTCGAGATAACAATGTCAAATGTGCCCCTCAGTCCTTCGAACCAAGACGTCGCAACGAAACCGACTCGGTTGAACAGGCCAAGCCGATCGGCATTTCCCTGCGCGGTCCGCAGTGCCTCCGGAGAGATGTCCGTACCGACGCCACTTGCGCCATCGATCTCGCTCAGCAGTGTGAGAAGCAAGGCACCGGTACCGGTCCCAAGATCGAGAATTCTGAGCGTTTCCCGGTTCATTCTCCATTTGGGCAATGCGTCCAGAACGGCTTGGACAAGTGTCTCGCTGTCGGCGCGTGGATCGAGCGTTTCGGGCGACAGGAGAAAGTCGCGGCCCCAGAACTCTCGTACACCAAGTATTCGGGAAATGGGTTCGCGATCGATCCGCCGTGCGAGGAGTGCACTGAAACGGTCGCTCTCGTCCTGGCTTAGGATTCTCCCGGGATCTGCAATGAAACACGCATGGCTGATGTCGGCTGCGGCTGACACCAGAATGCGGGCGTCGAGTTCCGGCGATACAATGCCGGCGCCCCTGAGAGCACCAACAGCGTCGCGGTAAACGGATTGAATTGTCAGACGATTATTCGCGTCAGGCAGCCGATTGGGCATCGATCTGGGCCAACTGGCTTGCCTGGGATTCGGTCGTCAACGCATCGATCAACTCGTCTAAGGCTCCGCCCTCCAAGATTTCTCCAAGCTTGTGAAGCGTGAGCGAAATCCGGTGATCGGTTACACGGCCTTGCGGAAAGTTATAAGTGCGAATGCGTTCCGATCTGTCGCCGGAGCCGACCTGACCGCGCCTGTCCTGAGCCCGTTCTTCATGCTGCTTGTCCCGCTCCATTTCGTAGAGCCGCGAGCGGAGGACCGTCATGGCCTTGGCGCGGTTCTTATGCTGAGACTTTTCGTCCTGCTGGGACACAACAAGCCCGGTCGGGAGATGGGTGATGCGAACGGCGCTGTCGGTCGTGTTGACCGACTGGCCTCCCGGTCCGCTCGCACGAAAAACGTCGACGCGAAGATCCTTTTCTTCAATCTGAACATCGACCTCTTCGGCTTCCGGCAAAACGGCAACGGTCGCAGCGGACGTATGGATACGGCCGCCGGACTCGGTCTCGGGAACACGTTGCACTCGATGCACGCCCGACTCGAACTTCATCCGCGCAAAACACCCTTTGCCTTTGATACTGGCGATAATTTCCTTGTAACCGCCGACAGCGGCTTCGCTCGCTTCCATAATCTCCACCCGCCACCCTTTGAGATCGGCATAGCGCTGGTACATGCGAAAGAGATCGCCGGCAAAGAGAGCAGCCTCGTCGCCGCCTGTACCGGCACGAACCTCCAGGATGACGTTCTTCTCATCTGCGGCATCCTTGGGCAGCAGCATAAACTGCACCGTCTTGATCTGGCTTTCTCGCTGAGGCTCGAGCGCAGTCCGCTCTTCGCGCGCCATGGCAGACATTTCCGCATCGGCGCTCGCGTCTTCGATGATTTCGTTTAGATCCGAGAGCTCCCGTTCAATCTCCCTCAGACGATTGATGGCGCTAACGATGGGATCAAGGTCGGCATATTCGCGCGACAGCTGAACGAATTTGTCCTGTTCCGGACCGGATGCCAGTTCGTCCTGCACGGCGCGCCAACGCGCCACAAGCTGCTCAAGTTTTGCCTCGGGGAGGGGGGACATTGCTCGGTTGTGAACTCAATCTATCGGTTGGAAGGTGTTTGACCGGCAACAGGAAGGCGATCGGACTTCCGACTGCGGGGATCGCCAAGCGTGTCATCCAGCGGTCTAAGGAGTTCCCATGCCGCACGCGTGTAACGCGGTATGGGATCCGGTAAATTGTCAACGACCGACATAATGCCACCGGGACGTTGGGAAAGGAACCATATACCAGCGCCACTGGCACCGATCATCATCAAAACCATTGTCCAACGGGCCATGCGACCGACGATTGACCGTTTGGGTCCTCGAGCAGGCTCAGGCGGCGGTTCGAACACCGGGGCAGATTCAACTGCCATTGCTTCATCGATTTCCGGCGCCGGCGGCAACGGATCGAAATGGTCATAGGCGTCGAGATCGTCGCGGACGCTTGGCGCCGGGGCTGTTGCTTCAACGGTAACCGGTGGCGTCGGCGGAATCGGTGGAGCAGGAGGCGGCGGCGGCGCCGAAGACCGTTGCGCGGTCGCATCCGGAGAAAGTTGCAATGCCATGCGCCTCAGGATCGGGCGCCCGTCAAGGCCCAGTGCTTCTGTGTAGGCCTCCACAACACGGCTGGTTTCCGCCCAATCGGGAAGAGCGAGGAGCGCACCGGTTTCCAAGGCGTCGATTGTGCTGAGATCTGTCGTGAATCGCTCGGCCAGCTGTTCTTTGGTGAGCTGGCTCGCGCGCCGCATTTCACAGAAAATATTGCCGATTTCGGAATCGTATCCCGTCGGCATCTCCCTGATGCCGCGAATCTGCACGCGCCGCCCCGTCTGGTCGTCGTCCGGCGGCGGAGCCGCTGGTGGGCTGGCTGCGGTAGACATTCGTGCAGCAACGTCCTTTTCGGCTGTACATCCGTCGCCCCAATCCGTCTGGGGCCTCGTAACGACTCACATGTCGAAAGTGACATGATTAAATCGGATTGAGAACCGGCCTGCAATGCGGGATCGGGAGTATCCGGGCAAAAGAAACTGATTTGACACAGAAAAATTACTTAGACCGGAATATCGTTTGCGTCCGCATATGCCATCAATGCTTCCCGTATCGGGACGGTCTCAGAGCCTAATATGCCTGTTAGATAGTGTTCGAACCTCTCCAGATCCAGTGACAATATCATGTCTTTTACGGGGCCCAGCGATGCTGGCGCCATTGAGATCGAGCGCAATCCAAGTCCAAGGAGCGCCATTGCCTCCAGCGGTTTGCCCGCCATTTCACCACAGAGTGTGACCGGGACGTCAAAGCGCTCCGCCTCTTCCACGACCTTGCGCAGTGCACGCATGACGGCGGGCGAAAGGTCATCGAATCGGTCGGCCACGCGAATATTCGACCGATCGGCCGCGAACATGAACTGAAGGAGATCGTTCGAGCCGATGGAGATGAAGTCGACTTCGGGTAGAAGACGGTCGAGTTGCCAGAGGAGGGCGGGCACTTCGACCATGGCACCAACCAGGACCCTCGATGGTTCCATATGTCCGTGGGTTCTCAGATGCGAAAGCTCTCCATCGACCAGGGCCCTGGCAGCGCGATATTCTTCGACGTCACTGATCATGGGCAGCATCACGCGGATCTCGCGACCCTCTGCGGCGCGCATCAATGCCCGGATCTGAGTTCTGAGCAGAACCGGACGGTCAAGCGCCATCCGGATCGCCCGCCATCCGAGGGCTGGATTGGCTTCCTGGGCATGGCGAAGATATGGCAGGACCTTATCCCCGCCGATATCCAGCGAGCGAAATACCACCGGCTTGTCGCCGGCCGCATCCATGACATTGCGATAGGCCTCGGTCTGCTGATCAAGACGGGGCAGCGTCGCCGAAATCATGAATTGGAGTTCTGTCCTGAACAGTCCGATACCGTCAGCGCCGGATTCCTCCAGATGGGGGAGGTCGACGAGCAACCCGGCATTGATCAGGAGCTGGATTGCCTGTCCGTCCCGGGTGACAGCCGGTCTGTTACGCAGTTTCGCATATTGTGCCTGGCGCTTGGCTCGGAATTGGACCTTGTCGACATAGGCCGAGACGATGTCCGGGCTCGGACGCATATGGACTTCACCGGCTTCGGCATCGACGATGATATCGTCGCCGGTCTCCATCAGATCGCGAACACCGGTTATCTGTCCGACAGCAGCAAGGCCCAATGTGCGTGCAACGATTGCGACATGGCTTGCAAAGCCGCTCTCCTCGAGAACGAGACCTCGCAAACGTTTGAGATCGTAGTCGAGCAGTTCCGCCGGACCCATTGTGCGTGCAACCAGAATTGCATCATCCGGCAATTCCTCGTTCGTCGCCGTCATCGTGTGACCGGTCAGCAGTCGCAAGAGCCGGTTGGAGAGATCATCGAGATCGTGAAACCGCTCACGCAGATATGGGTCGCGCTGGCGGATCATGCGTGCCCTTGTATCGTTCTGAACGCGCTCAACGGCAGCTTCGGCAGTCAAACCCGTCGCGATTGCTTCTTCCATGCGATTGATCCAGCCGCGATCGTTCGCAAACATTTGATAGGTCTCGAGCACCTCGCGATGCTCTCCGGCACCCGCCATGTCGCCGCGTCCGAGCATGCGTTCGATTGCGGCCCGCAGCTCGTCGACAGCTGTGTGAAGACGGTGCTTCTCCTCGTCCGGGTTTTCGCCCACGAGCTCACTGACCACGACCCGGGGCTCATGCAGGACCACATGCCCTATCGCTATGCCCTCCGACAGCGACACGCCGTTGATCCGTTGGACAGTAGACTGTGGGTCGTCGGTGCCGGCACCGAGTTCGTGTGAGCCGACGAGTTCGGCCAGGACCATTGCCGTTGTTTGAAGCGCCTCGACTTCCTCTTCCGAATAATGGCGCTGGGTCTTATTCTGAACGGTGACGACCCCGAGCGTTCGTCCACCCCTCAGGATTGGGACCCCGAGAAACGAGTGATAAATCTCTTCACCGGTCTCTGGTCGATACGAGAACGCCGGATGGGATCCGGCATCTGTCAGATTCAGAGGTTCCGCCTGCTCCGAAATGCGGCCGACAAGTCCCTCGCCGCGCGCCAGGTGCGTCTTGTGCACCGCATCCGGATTGAGTCCTTCGGTCGCGGTCAGTTCCATCGCACCGTCGCGGCGCCGGACGTAGATCGAGCAGACCTCCGAAACCATATTGGCCGCAATTTGCACAACGATCTTGTCGAGGCGCCCTTGGGCGCTCTCCGGCTCCGCCATAATCTCTCGGAGGCGGCGCAGGAGAACCCTGGGCGCGCCGAGCGAGACAGCCATCGGTAATCAATCCTTATCGCCGTTTTCCGGCTCGTTGGGTATCGTGTATCCGATGCACTACAAGATCGTGGCAGCGGCGGTTCAGATCGGGATGTCTACCCAGTCCAGTCGCCTGGCGCACGATGCTAGAGCACCTAAAAAAACGATCAATTCTCAACGCACATTCGACTGCGATCGAGCACTGTTGATCTAATTGGCATCAAGCTCGAACAGGGTGTGCAACGTCCGTACAGCAAGTTCTGCATAGGCAGCATCGATCAATACACTGATTTTGATTTCCGAAGTGGAAATAGCCTGAATATTGATGCCTTTTTCTGCAAGTGCATTGAACATTCGCGCGGCAACACCGGCATGGCTTCGCATGCCGACACCGATGACCGAGACTTTGACAATGTCGGTGGCACCTCTGATGTCCTCGTAAACGATGTCGGTTTTCGCTGCAGTAAGCACGTCGAGTGCCTTCTGTAGATCGGAATCCTGCACCGTAAATGTCAGATCGGTTGTACGCCCATCTTCGGAAATATTCTGAACGATCATATCGACATTAATACCGCTGTCGGCCAGAGGACCAAATACGCGTGCCGCGATTCCGGGCTTGTCCTCGACTCTGACGAGCGTGACCTTGGCCTCATCCTTCGCATAGGCGATGCCGCTTACGACCTGCTGTTCCACAATCTCATCCTCATCACAAACCAATGTGCCCGGGTTTTCACCATTGGGGCCGGAGGCGTCGGGTGCGTCAAAACTCGAGCGCACATACAATGGGACGCGCTGTGTCATCGCCATCTCTACCGAGCGCGTCTGCAGAACCTTCGCGCCGAGAGAGGCCATCTCCAGCATCTCTTCGTAGGATATTCTATCAAGGCGATGTGCCTTTGGAACGACCCGGGGGTCCGACGTGTAGATGCCATCGACATCCGTGTAGATATCGCACCGGTCCGCGCGAAGGGCCGCAGCCAGAGCAACAGCGCTGGTGTCAGAGCCACCGCGGCCAAGGGTCGTAATCCGACCATCGGGCCCAATGCCTTGAAAACCGGCAATTACAGCCACTTCTCCGCGCTCCATGCGTGGCTTGATTTTCGCCGAATCGATACCCGCAATGCGCGCCGCACCATGGGCATCGTCCGTTTCCAGGGGGATCTGCCATCCGAGCCAGGACCGCGCCTGTACACCCATCGATTGCAGCGCAAGTGCCATGAGACCGGCGGTGATCTGCTCGCCGGACGATACGACCGCGTCATATTCTCTGGCATCGTGCAAAGGTGCTATTTCGCGGGTCCACTCAACCAATTGGTTGGTGTGGCCGGACATCGCCGACACGACGACCGCACAGTGATTCCCGTCATCGACTTCACGTTTGACGTGCAAAGCGGAGTTCCGGATGGTCGCGATGTCGGCCACGGAGGTGCCGCCGAATTTCATGACAAGCAAGGCCATCGGTTCGTCTCTGCTAAGGCATGCGCCGGTTTGTCGCGCTGCCAATGAGTTGCCCAGGATTGCAATCGTGCTGCGAGAATCCCCGCCTTCTTATCCGCAAGGTGGCTTCGCTGGCAACCTCCGCGACTGCAACGCCCCTCAGAATCCTTGACATCGACACTGAGTGCCGGGCCAATGGGCAGATGATTAAGAGCGCATCACAGGGGGACGGCTCCACGATCGATAGCGGGGAAGTGGCGCGATTCGCAGCGCTGGCGTCGAAGTGGTGGGACCCGGATGGGGCATTCAAGCCGCTCCACCGGCTGAACCCCGTCAGATTGACTTATATACGCGATCAGATTTGCCGCCATTTCGAGCGCGACCCCCTGAAAATACCGTGTCTACAAGGCGTCTCGGTTCTCGATATCGGATGTGGAGGGGGACTCCTGACAGAGCCCATGGCGCGGCTTGGCGCGACAGTGACCGGTATCGATCCGGCGAGCGAGTCAATTGCCGCTGCGCGTGAGCATGCTGGCGGTCAGCATCTCGATATCACCTACCGCGCCGACCGTGCCGAGACGCTTGTCGGCGAGGGGAAGCAGTTCGACGCTGTTACGCTCATGGAGGTTGTCGAGCATGTCCCGGACGTTCCGGCGTTTGTCGGTATGTGCGCCAAACTCGTTCGCCCGGGCGGTGTGATGGTCCTTTCAACCATCAATCGCACGCTGAAATCATACGCAATGGCCATTATCGGTGCAGAGTATGTACTGCGCTGGCTGCCGGTCGGCACACACAAATGGGATCGTCTGGTCACCCCTGAGGAATTGAGCCGTGCGCTCGGCCAGGCTGGTCTCGTATGCCAGGGCACACGGGGCATGATGTATAATCCACTGCAGGATGGCTGGTCGCTGGCGGCGGACACCGACGTCAACTATCTCATGACCGCAACCAATCCGATCACGAGCGCCTAGAGCGCGTCGCGTCGGATCTGGTTCAAATGCTGTGCTCTAAGCTTTTGTTTCGACACGTTTCTTTTTCCCAAAAATCGATCTTCGCTTTTGAGAAGCACGCGCTCGACAACAGTTCACTCTTACTGACGTCAGTTCTTGTCTTCCGGCGCGGGTGGAAGCGGGTGGACCTCGACGCCCTCTTCCCGAAGATCCGTGGCTTCCTCCGGCGTAGCCTCGCCGTAGATACCGCGGGGTTCCGTTTCTTCATAATGGATCTTGCGCGCTTCTTCGGCAAAGCGGTCACCGACATAGTCGGCATTCTCTTCAACATGCGAACGGAGCTTTCGAGCCAGTGTTGCCATCGCTTCGGCCTCGGAGACGGTTCCGGTCTCTTCGGTACTTGTCGAATTACTCTTCGAAGGGATCCCCGGTGTCATGAGCGTCTTGGTAATCTCGACCGAGCCACATTGGGGGCATGCGACCTGGTCCTCGGTGCGTTGCTCGTCGTAAGCATCGCTATTGCGGAACCACGCTTCGAATTCATGGTTTTGATCGCAGCTCAGGCGATACCGGATCATGATGCTTCTCGGATCGTAGATGCCGAAGACGGTGCCACGATCTCGAACTGCCGGTCGTGCTGCAGAGAAGGAATGCGTGCGCGTGCCTCGCTAACTTTCGCAGGATCGATGTCCGCATAAACAACACCTGGATCGATGCCTGCTTCGGCAATGACATCACCCCAAGGCGAAACGATCAGGCTATATCCATAAGTCGCGCGGCCGTTCTCGTGCATGCCGCCCTGGGCTGCTGCGAAAATAAACGTTCCCGTCTCGATCGCTCGAGCTTTCAGGAGCGTATGCCAATGGGCTTCCCCGGTTTGCTTCGTGAAAGCCGAGGGGACCGTGATGAAGTCCGCACCGGCATGGGCAAGGGCGCGGTAAAGGGCGGGGAACCGTAGATCGTAACAGATCGTCAGCCCGATGCGGCCCCAGGGGAGGTCTGCAAGAATGGCCCTATCGCCCGGGGCGTAGTTCTTCGACTCACGGTAGGATTCACCGCCCGCCAGTTCGACATCGAACATGTGCATCTTGTCGTACTGCGCGACGACCATGCCCTTTGGATCAACAAGATAAGACCGGTTCGCGACCTTGGTTTCGCTAATCTTGACCGCGATCGATCCGATCTGGAGCCAGATCCCGAGATCTCGAGCAAGTCCCGTCAGAAGTGTCAGCGCGGGATTGCCCGCTTCCGGCGACGTCTTCTCAAAGAGCAATGCGCTCCGCAACTCCATCAGAGATGTGTTTTCCGGCGTCAGTACGAGATCGGCGCCGCCGGCTGCGGCCTGGCGGATCAATCCCTCGGCCCTATCGAGGCTTGGCTCGACTTCGCGGCCTGTCCGAAGTTGGACAAGTGCAGCACGAAACTTCCCGGTTGTGTTCGTCATCTCACCGTGTGTCTTACGGCTCAGTCCGACTCTCGCCCTGGTTGAGCAATTGGTCGAGTCTGCCGTTTTTCTCCAGCTCGTGCAGATCGTCGGATCCGCCCACATGGATGTCGCCGATAAAGATCTGCGGAACGGTATGGCGACCATTTGCCCGTTCCGTCATTTGCCGGCGTTTGCCTGGGCTGAATGTGACGTCAATTTCCTCATACGTCACGCCCTTTCCATCGAGAAGGCGCTTTGCCATTGCGCAATAGCCGCAGAGGAATGTCGTATAGATTGTGATCACGGGTTCGATCCTATCGTTTGCTTTCCGATCTCTGTCAATTGGCAAAGAAAACGGCATGCTCTCAAGGTTGTCGTGGCATGACGGGTGGTTTGCGCTACGGAGCTTGAATGGTTGGGGGGCGACCGGGACACTATCGTAGTGCCAACAAAGCAGTGATGCAGGCTTCAAGCTCGTCCTCCGTATTGTAGTAGTGCGGTGCGATGCGGAATACGGTCGGAAGAGCGCGCGCCTCTGAGTCCAAGCGTGTACTCGATGGCTCGGACGCGCCGATTGCGATACTTTGTTTGCGAAGAGCCGCGACGGATCTGGATGGATCCAAACCGTCGATCGTGAAACTCACAATCGCGCACTGTTCGCTGCCGAGGTCTTTCAGATCGGCGCCGTCGACATGTTCCAGCAATCGCCGCGTGTGTGCCGCCAATCCCCAAGCGCGTTCCTGAATGGAAGCAATGCCGATTTGCATCGCATAATCCAAGGCGGCGCCCAAGCCTGCCCGTAGAGCATAAGAATTTTCCCACGTTTCAAATCGGCGCGCGTCTGGACGCAACGCGTAACGATCCTTTGCGATCCAAGGTGCACCGAAATGGTCGATCATCGCCGGCTCTAGCTTCTCGAGCCATGCATCGCGGACATAAAGAAAACCGCTTCCTCTTGGTCCGCGCAAAAACTTGCGCCCTGTAGCCGACAGAAAATCGCATCCGATCTCTTCCACATCGACCGGCATCTGGCCAACAGCCTGGCAGGCATCGAGCAGATATGGAATGCGGTACTTCGCAGCAATCTTGCCGATATCGACAGCCGGGTTGACCAGTCCGCCATTCGTGGGAATCCACGTTGTGGCAATCAGCGCGACCTTGTCGTCGATCTTGCTCTCCAGCGCATCGAGGTCCAGCTCACCGAGTGCATTGCTCGGGATAACGTCGATGACAATGCCATCTCTCTTTTGGCGTTGCAGGAAGGCGACGTAGTTTGCGGCGTATTCCGCCTCACATGTCAAAACACGATCACCGGCATTGAGAGGCAAGGCGTAGAATGCATGGCACCATGCGACAGTCGCGTTCTCTAGCAATGCGATTTCGTGCGGTTTGGCATTGATCAATCGAGCAACGGCGCCGTACACGGCAGCCAACTCGTCCGCTTTCAGGGCTTGTGCCTCATAGCCACCGATTTGCCCTTCGAGCCGCGTGTGCTCGATGACCGCATCGATCACGGAGGCCGGCATGAGTGCCGAGCCTGAGGCAAGCAGATGCGTGGTTTCGGCAATGCCGGGTGTGTCCGCTCGGATGCGGTCCAAGTCGATGGCCATGATGGGGAAGCGTCCTGTGTCAATTCGCGGGATTCTAGATCAATAAGCGCTCATTCGAAATCATTTAGGTGCAAAAAAATTGTTGTCACCCTGCCGCAAAAGCGGTTCGTGTCTGGTCAAACAAGATTAAGCTGCTCTTGGTCTGTTCGATGCAATTTGATCTTCCCCGAGTTTTATCCGCGCCGGCACTATGAGAAACATCCGTACCGGCTCTAACCAACGTGTCAGATCTCGACGAGATTACCTCAGGGCATCATACGCGATGTATGCGCCCGCGAGAAATTCGTATGGAGGGGTCCATGACACGTCATTCGGGGTTGCTCGGTTCAATTCTGGCTTTTGGCCTTGTCGCTTTTTGGGGGGGGATCAGCGGTTCGGCATCGGCATTCGAATTACCGCAAGAGACCTACGACGCGCTGAAGCTGGATAAATCTGCGACACCGAAAGAGCTCTATGACGCACTTTCCAAACGCTACTACGATCCAAAGCAAGGGTTTGGGGAAGGCACCCTGGCAGAGTTCTGGGAACCGATTGCAATTACCAAATATCTGGCCCCTGGCGTGTTCTACAAACCACCAGCAGAGCCCGAAGTGGAGGCGACGCGGAGCGACTGCGTCGCATGCCATCAGGAAACCACACCGGGGTGGGTGCACTCATGGCGTGGCAGTGTTCATGCCAACCTGAACACTATTCGCTCGCTGCCGGACTCCGACTCCAGAGCCTATAAGAAAGAGATAATCTCAGAAGTTGAGGACAACCTCCGCTCTCTTGGGAAGCTTGCTGATGGGCAGGAATTGGCGGAAGTCGGCTGCATCGATTGCCATATCGGCGTCGGTGCAAAGAAGGGACAACATTCCAAACAGCTACGGATGCCCGATGCCGCCGTTTGCGGCACATGTCACTTGAAGCAGTTCGCCGAGCGCGAATCCGAGCGCGATACGCTCACCTGGCCTCAAGATCAATGGCCTGCAGGCCGTCCGTCACACGCGCTTGATTGGAAAGCGAATGTGGAAACCGCCATCTGGGCGGCCATGGAGCAGCGGGAAGTGGCCGAAGGGTGCACGTTCTGCCACATGAACCAGAACAAATGCGACACCTGTCATACACGTCACGAATTCTCGGCGGTGGAAGCTCGCAAGCCTGAGACCTGCTCAACCTGCCACAATGGCGTCGACCACAACGAGTTCGAAAACTACATGCTCTCGAAACACGGTACGGTTTACCAGACACGTGGCGATACGTGGGACTGGAACGCACGTCTCGAGGACGCGATTGATAAGGGTGGCATGAAGGCACCGACCTGCCAGTTCTGCCACATGGAATACAAGGGTAAGTTTACGCACAATCTGGTTCGTAAAGTTCGTTGGGCGTTCAACCCAACGCCAAAGATCGCAGACAATCTCGGACACAAATGGTTCAAGGACAGGCAGGAAGCATGGGTTGAAACTTGCGGTGCGTGTCACTCCGAACGTTTCTCCCAAGCTTATCTCGACTTCATCGACAAGGGCACAATCGATGGTTTGAAGGTCGAGCAGGCAGCGAAGAAAGTGGTAACGAAATTGTACGAGGACGGCTTGTTGCCAGGTCAGAAGACCAATCGTCCGGCTCCACCTAAACCCGAAAAAGATGCAGCAGGAGGTTTCTTCCAACTTTTCTGGGCGAAGGGCAACAATCCGACTGCGGTCGAGTATGAATATGCCGAGATGTGGGAGCAAAACCTCATCAAGCACTACAAGGGTTTGGCGCATGTCAACCCTGGGGGGTACACATACTCCGAGGGCTGGTCGCAACTGATCAAAAACTATGCCCGAATCCAGGAAGAGAATACCAAGATCCGAGAGATGGCGAGTTTGAAAGACCGTCTCGCCAAGCTGGAAGGGAAACGACGGGGCGATCTATTCAACCTTGATGACAATTACAAGAAGGGCGGTTTTGCCGGACTCGGTGGACTGATGCTGGTGGTGGGCGCCTCGCTACTGCTGTACCGCCGGCGGCAGAAAAAAGGGGAGACGTAGGATGATCCTAACTCCCATGACGACTTGGGACGCTGGCTTCGAATTGTCATGAAGGCCCTCAGTCTCGGCACACGTCGCTCCCCTCAGGTGATAGCCGCAGCGTTGATTGCCGGGGGGAGCCTGCTATTGGCCTGGACAGGATATGAGACTTTTGGCCCACAACGGGATGGCTTGCCTTACAAGCGGGTCCTCGTGGATGAGGGCGCCGTGGAAAAGTTCCCGGCTCTCGGCCTCGAAACGAGTAAGAGCGTTAATATTCGAAAATATGAAATTCGCACACAAGGCGTCGACAAGCCGTTGGCAGAATTTCATGTCGCCCAGTCAGGCACGTCTGCTCCGGTACCTTTATCGTGGCAAAACAATTTGGCTGAACCGGTATTGCTATCGAATGCCGAAGCCGCCGCGGCAAAAACAGTTGCAGACGCCATTGCCAAGCATCTGCCTGCAAATGCCGTCGTCTTTGCCTGGTGGGATACGTCGCGCCGCTTGAAACTCTTCAAGAATATCCCCGTTGCGTTCAGCGATGCAGGGCCCGGTCCACTCTTTATACCAGCGGTCTGGAATGCCTACTCGAAGACAATTCGCGCAAAGGAACGGACATTCTGGGAGAGTGCTGAGGCTCCTGCTGCAAGCAGCCCTGCCTTCGAGAAATTTACCGATACGCTGTTGATGGACGTCCACGCAGGGACTGCCAAGTTGCGTGAAATGAGCGAAGGACGACCCATCTTTATCGCTCTGAATCTCCTCGATGCCTACAAGGCGGGACACGTATCGCCAGAGAAATTCGGTATCGGATTTCGAGATTTTGCCAAGTCCAGCCAGTCTCACGGGCTAATCAAAGGTGTGAAGGCCTGGATCAAAGAGAAAGGCCACACCGCCTATTCGGTTTACTCGGTCGGCGATACGGTTACACGAGTCTATTTCCTCACCGATGAGCCAAGCAAACATACTTTGCTTGCGAGTCTCCTTCCTTTCAATACCTCCAAGCCCGGTCAGATCCCTGGCGCCAAGCTGGTCTATCAGCACCGCGGTTATTGGATCTACGAACTATCCCCCACCAAACACGCCGGAAAATAGAACGCCGAGAACCGATCAACCGTCCAGGGTCCAATCCAATCCCGAGGAGGCACCGGTCGGTGCCGATTTGGCATTTTCCAGCCAACACCATGAGAGTGGAGGCCAATCGGTTCTCGCCCGGACCGATCGAGATGCACGCCACCATTCATTCGAATTGAAGGTCTTTCCGGGCCCAACAACTCGATGACGATGCCTTCGTCTATCGGCAATTCAACTTGTCCCACCAATGCGCCTTTTAGTCCTTGTCCGGATATTCGTTGGTACCATTCGAGCGCGTGCACGTGGTACTAAGAAATCGACATGAATTGGGGATATCATGGGACCACAACGACGACAAAAAAAGAGACAGAAGACGCGTGGGAGGCGCGAGCAGATGTCCCTTCCGTTGCAGCTGAGCAATGGCGCCGGCACTTCGTTGCAGGTTCAGATCTTCGATCAAATTCGAAGCATGATTCTCGATGGCCGATTGCGGAGCGGCGATTCACTCCCGGCGTCGCGATTGCTTAGCGAACAGATGGGCGTCTCTCGCAACACCACTCTTCTCGCTTACGAGCGTTTGTTGGCAGAAGGCTACATCGAGACCAAACCGTCGGTGGGAACGTTTGTCAGCGTCTTTCTACCTGATGCGACGATGCGGCCTTTATGCAAACCGGCAACCCCGACGAATGGTGCTGCCAAGAACAATGTTCCGCCCGTGCGTTTCTCAGGCCGTGTCCAGCGGGTTGTGAACCCAAACCGAAAAAGCATTAATCAAGATTTCTGGGTGGGTCGGCCGGACCCAGAGTCGTTTCCGCTGCAGAGGTGGAGACGACTTGTTGTTCAACAATTGTCGCGGCTCGGCACCAATCTCACTGAATATGGCAACCCGGCCGGTCACGCACCTTTACGCCAGGCTATTGCCGACCACCTGGGGCCGGCACGTGGCATTATCACCTCACCCGAAAACATCATCATCGTCGGGGGATCGCAAGAAGGGCTCAACCTGATCTCTCGGCTTCTGGTCGGACCGAAAACGTCCGTGATCCTCGAACAGCCTTGCTATCAGGGGGCTGCTTACGTTTTCGAGAGTTTCGACGCGCGTATTCTTCCAATTCCGGTTGATCGCAATGGTCTTGACGTGGATACCCTGCCGAATGTGAGGAACGCAGTCGCCTATGTGACGCCCTCGCACCAATATCCCACCGGCGTAACGCTATCGCTCAATCGGCGGCTACGCATTCTGGAGTGGGCTGCACAGACCGGTTCATGCATCGTTGAAGACGACTATGATAGCGACTTCCGCTATCAGGGTGCGCCACTGACAGCCCTAAAAGGTCTCGATAGCCAAGACAACGTCATCTATCTCGGGACCTTCTCCAAGTCGATCGGAGCAGGCATTCGCATCGGTTATCTGGTTGTCCCGAGCGCTCTTGCCAAAGCGGCACGCCGACTGAAAGCGTTGATGAATAACGGTCACCCGGTCCTCGAGCAATCCGCTCTGGCGGAATTCATGATGCAGGGGGGATATAGCCGGCATCTGCGGGTCATCCGGCGACGCTACAAACAGCGACGAGACTGCTTGATTGAGGCCTTGAAGCGCAATTTTGGCGACGTCGAACTTATGGGCGTGAGTGGCGGAATGCACCTCGCCTGGCGTCTGCCGGCGGACTTTCCGCCCCCTGCTGGACTGGAGAGAATCGCACTTGAGGAGTCCGTCGGACTCTATTCGCTGGCATCCGCAGCAGCTGAAGATTTTGGCGGTACGCCGTTCTGCGAACGCCTTGTTGTATTTGGCTATTCCTCATTGCCGGAAAAAGAAATCGTCCGTGGCATTGATCGCGTCGCAGCGGCTTTGAAGGACTACCCGAAATCCGGATCCGGGGGGGCGACGTGAGCGGAAATACGATCGAGCTGGGGCTCGCAGCGACTGTTCTGGCCCTTGGCGCATCCCTCCTGGCGCTGCTTCTCGCACTGGCTTCCATCCGATACGCGCGTCCAGCATTCATGGCCGCGGCCCGGCAGGCGATGTATGTGAATTTCGCCCTGATCACCTTGGCCTGCATCACAATTATCTGGTCGTTCGTGACACTCGACTTTTCCGTTCTCTATGTCTTTCGGAATGCCAACCAAAAACTGCCGATGATCTATCGGTTGAGTGCTCTATGGGGCGCCCATGAGGGGTCGTTAATGCTCTGGCTCTGGTTTCTGGTGGGCTATTCCGCACTCGCGACCTATCTGCATCGACGCACGCATCCGCAGTCGATGCCCTATGTTGTGGCAACACTCGCGCTTCTTCAAACAGGTTTTCTCGCCTTCATTCTCTTCCTCTCAAGTCCGTTTACGCGCGTCTTGCCGGAGGCAGCGGACGGGCGGGAGCTCAATCCGCTGCTACAGGATCCGGGTCTTATTTTTCATCCGCCCATGCTCTATCTCGGGTATGTCGGCTTTGCGATACCGTTCGCATTTGCCATCGCCGCACTCATTCGTGGCCGCGCCAGCAACGATTGGGTTGTCGCCACGAGGCGTTGGACGCTCTTCGCTTGGACGGCTCTGACCAGCGGGATTCTGCTCGGTGGTTATTGGGCCTACTATGAGCTTGGCTGGGGCGGGTATTGGGCATGGGATCCCGTCGAGAATGCTTCGCTCATGCCCTGGCTCACGGGTACGGCCTTTCTGCATTCCGTCATGGCGCTGGAAAGACGAGGTCTTTTTCAGACATGGAACGTCTTTCTCATCATTTCTACGTTTTGCCTCTCGCTCCTTGGCACGTTTCTGGTGCGCTCGGGCGTACTCACCTCGGTCCACGCTTTCGCTGTCGATCCTGCTCGCGGGGTCTATATATTGGGGTTTCTCGCCGCCGTAATGCTTGCAAGTTTCGGTCTCCTCATATTCCGGGGGGACCGATTGCGCACGTCCAATCTGGTCGAGTCACTCCTATCGCGCGAAGCGACGCTCCTGTTTAACAATATCTTCCTTCTAACCGCCGCCGTAACCGTTTTTCTCGGAACGCTCTATCCGCTCGCAGCAGAAGTCGTAACCGGAACGCGACTCACGATTGCGGCGCCGTATTTCAATATGGTCGTGCTGCCGATGATGATCGTGATTATCGCGCTGATGGCACTCGGTCCGATCATACCGTGGCGGCGTGCGAAGTTAGATTTGGTTGGACGGCAGTTTCTTTTTCCTACAGTCGTTGCGGGACTCAGCACAGTCGCCGCCTTCTGGTTTGGTGTGCGAGATGTCATCGGACTTGTTGCCGTCGCCGCCGTCGGACTCACATTGTTGTCAACGTTGATGGATGTTGCTCGTGCGGCACGTGCACGCAGCCGCATGACTAAGGAATCCTCGGCAAAAGCTTTATGGCACCTCATTGCCTGGAACAGGCGACGTTATGGGGGGCTTGTCGTCCATCTGGGTGTTCTTGTTGCGGCAATCGGGATGATTGCCTCGGGCACGCTCGGCGAGGTTTTGACGGTCGAAATGGCGCCCGGCGATCATGTCCGAAGCGGCCGCTACACAGTCACTTTCAGAGGGGTCGAGCCCGTTCAGGGCCCAAACTATACGGCACGCGAGGCAACTCTTGCGATTTCACGAGATGGTCGACCAATAGGCGAGCTTAAGCCCCAACGTAGAAACTATCCTCGCGGTGACATGGTGACCACGGAAGCAGGTATCCGCAGTACATTTTTGGAGGATTTATATCTCGTTTTAGGACAAGAGCAGACAGATGGGCGAGCCGTCATTCGGGTCTATCGAAATCCCCTTATCGTATGGATATGGCTCGGCTGGATCTGCATTCTTTCCGGGGCCTTGATATCCATAAGCCAAGGCAGTCAGCGCACACAAGCGGCCAAGGCGATCTCATCCAAGCACGTATCGGCGGAGGCGACATGAAAATCGCTGCTGGTTCGACGATGGTTTGGAAGGCGAGCGCGTTCTCCGGCCTCCTGTTGTTTATTGCAATTCTCTATATTGGTCTGTGGCGCGACCCTTCTTTCATCCCGTCTGCACAGATTGGCCAGCCTGCGAAAGCGTTCACGCTAGAGCGCCTAAACGGTGGCGGGCTGATCGAGCTTGACGCCTATCGGGGTAAGTGGGTGATCCTGAACTTTTGGGCATCCTGGTGTGGCGCATGCCGGCAAGAGCATGGGCTTTTGGTGGAAACCGGCAAACGCTTTTCGGGCGACAAGTCGATTCAACTCATCGGAGTCAATTTCAGGGATAGTGAGCCAGGGGCACGCCGCTTCTTGGAACGGCTTGGGACTTTTCCTTATCCATCGGGCTTGGATCCGCGTGGTCGAGTCGGCATTGATTTCGGTGTCTATGGGCTACCGGAAACATTCCTGGTCAGCCCGCAAGGGAAGATCACTTCGCGTCATGTTGGGGCACTCACCAGGGATGCTATCCGCGAGATGCTGGGGCCGGCACTGGCTCATACGACAGTCGGCGGGAGTTTCCAATGATGCGCATTACCTTGTTTTTTATCGCCCTCATGACAATTCCCTTCAATAGCATTGCCAGCGAACAGCGTCAGGAGACGCCCGTCGAAAGACAAGCTCGCGAAATCGCGAGCAAACTTCGGTGTCCGGTTTGTCAGGGAGAGTCCGTATTTGATTCGCATGCGTCAATCGCTCGGGAGATGAAGGCCATCATCATCGAGAAATTGACGGCGGGCGAATCTGAACCGGCCATCATTGCCTTTTTCAGGGAACGCTATGGAGACTATGTCCTTATGCGTCCGCGGTTGGACCGCAAGCATGCTTTTGTTTGGTTGGCACCATTTGTCATCGCCCTGTTGGCTATCTTTCTGACATTGCTGCGCTTGTTCCGGCGGTCAAACGCGGCAGCTCTAACGGTCGACGGCAGTATCACTGCCGAATCCACTCAAGACAGCCGGGCGGAGGTTCGGCCATGACGATCTATTTCACGGTCGTACTCATGGCAGTCGTTGCTGCCGCGATCGTTCTTTTGCCGCTGTGGCAGAAACGCGCCGACCTCTCTCTCGGACTCGGACAAGAGGATGCCGATGAGTCGACAGGCTGGGTCGATCAGAAAAACCGCATTGCGGCGCAACTAGGAGAACTCGACATCGCGTTGGCTGAAGGCAAGATCGATGCTGCAACCTACAGTGCCGAGAAATCGCGTTTGGCGTTGGATGGTGATCGCGTTCTGAAAGCATTGAATGGCGCACGCGTGTCGCATATGGACGACGCTGAAAATCATGTCGCCCGGACCTACCCAGCTTTCGGTATCGCGTGCGGTGTGCTGTTTATCTCGGCGACATCCGGACTGTCGTTTTTTCTGGGTAATCAGGTCCTGAACCGGAACGTATCGCCTCATGCGGATGGCTCGGTCGCTCTCTCGCAAAGCAAGCAAACGGCATCAGCTGCGACACGGCCTTCCCCAGAACGCGATAAGCAAGCTGCTGCCAAGCGCCCGCCTGTTTTTGGCGCTGACGGTCAACCTGATGTCGGTGCGATGGTTGCGCGGCTCGAGCAACGCGTGGCGAAGCCCGATGCTCCGGTTAAGGATATTATGATGCTGGCCCGCAGTTACCGTGTGCTGGGACGTGAGGACGAGGCCATCGCGCTTTATGAAAGAGCCGTTACGCTGGCGCCCAATGATGCCGGAGTTCTTATGATTTCCGGTCAGATGCTGAGTCGATCGGGTGACAAGGCCGTTCAGGCAAAGGGTGACAAGATCATCGACCGGATATTGGCGTCACGACCGGATAATCCGGAGGCGTTGTGGCTGAAGAGTCTGGGGCTCATTAGGCGGCACAAGGTCGTTGAGGCAACTAAACTGTTGCGCCGGCTTGGACCGCTGGTGGAAGGGAATCCCAAAGCAAAGAAAGCTGTCAACGATTTGCTCGGTCAGTTGGCGCAAGCAGCATCGACACCCGCGGTGGTTCCGCAAAAGCAATGATTGAGTGTTCCGTATGAAACGAACCGACATCCTGTCATGATGAGAAAGCAGCGGCGCGGCATCCTCATTGCCGGAGTTCTTTGCACGCTGGGAGTGTCCAGCGCGCTTGTATTGATCGCCATGCGGGATCAAGTCGTGTTCTTTTATTCGCCGAGTGAAATATTGGAGCGAGTGCAAGAGATAGGCGAAACGCGCATCCGTCTGGGTGGAATGGTTGAAAGCGGGTCGGTGAAGCGGGGCGAAAGCGCAATGAGCATACGCTTTTCGGTGACTGATACCTATAAGCAACTCCCCGTGATTTATAGTGGGATACTGCCGGACCTTTTCCGTGAAGGGCAGGGAGTTGTTGCTGAAGGTAAACTGCGCGCCGATGGTATTTTCAAAGCCGATGTCATTCTCGCGAAACATGATGAGAGTTATATGCCACGCGAGGTAGCGGATGCGATCGATGAGGCCAAGGCCAAATCCGAAACCCGTTAACCGGCTTTGCTCGGCATGAGAGTGCGGCTCATTCGGTTTTCTCGATACCGATTATCCGGAACTTTTTGTCCCGCCCTTTCTTCAGTTTGAACTGAACTTTCTCGCCCGTTTTGACAGCCGTAAGGTCGATCCGGCGTGTTACAGGCATGTCCATCGTCATGGTCGGCCAGCCAAGAGATTCGACTGGTTCGTGGGTTATATTTACGGCCCGGCTGTCTTCGTCGATCGAATTGATAACACCGACGGCAACGGCCTCTTTCGTGTCAGCTGGCGTTTTCATGGCTTCATGCCCATGCGACCCTCTTGGGTCTTTCTCCGTTGCGAGGGCCGGCATTGCCGCCAACATCGCCACGAGCGCGCCTACAATCGCGAATGTCTGAGTCTTCATCGTCGTCTCGTCTCCTTTTGCGTGTATCCATGCGACGACAGAGTGCAGTGCTTGGATAGAATCGAGCTGCTATTCAGCTGGTAGAGGTCTTAAAGCAGAGTCCTCAGGATCGGGCTGTTTTGGCACCTGGGTGCTGCCGAACCTCCGCCCTTCCCACAAGAAATAGATGACCGGTATGACAATGAGCGTGAGCACAGTTGTCGATGCCATACCGCCGACCATCGGGAGAGCGATGCGCCGCATAACATCGGAACCCAGTCCTTCGGTGAAGAAGATTGGCAACAATCCTGCGGTGATCACGCCTACGGTCATAAGCTTCGGGCGCACCCGCATGACAGCGCCTGCAATGACCGCGTCGAAGAGCTCCTGACGCGTTCGAGGTGGGTGCTCTCGCACCTGCAGATCGATATACAATAGCATCACGACTGCTGTTTCGACCGCAATACCGCCCAGTGCAATGAAACCAACGGCAACGGCGACGGACATATTGTAGCCTGCCAGATAGACGGCCCAAAGACCGCCGATCAGGCCGAAGGGAAGCGACAGCATGATGATTGCAGTTCGATCGAAGCGACCGAAGTGAACCATCAGCAGTACAAAGATGATGAGTACGGCCGAGGGAATTGCGATTGCAAGGCGCTCGCGTGCTTCAATCATCTGCTCGAACTGCCCCGACCAAGTGATCGAGTATCCGGCAGGCAGGTCGACGACTTCGCGTACGCGCTCGGCGGCGTCGGCTACATAGGTCCCTATGTCGCGATCCGCAATATCGACGAAGACCCAACCCGTGAGACGTGCATTCTCAGACTTGATCATCGGAGGGCCGTCGGTGATCTCAATCTTTGCCAATTCAGCTAATGGAATGTGTTGCCCTTCGGGTGTCGGCACCAGGATTTCCGAGAGCTGTTCCGGCGTTTCGCGGAATGGCCGGTCGTAGCGCAGCATGATGTTGTAGCGCTCTCGGCCCTGGACGCTCTCGGTCAGCTTCATTCCGCCAAGCGCAGTCTGGATGACCGCCTGAAAGACCGACAGATCAATGTTTCGTCGTGCAAGCTCGCGGCGATCCGGTTGTATCTCGAGATATTTTCCGCCCACAACCCGGTCCGCAAAGGCAGAGCGCGTTCCCTGCACGTCCTTTACCGCGGATTCCACCTGCAAGGCGACGCGTTCAATCGTAGACAGCTCGTTGCCGGAAATCTTGATGCCGACCGGCGTTCGGATTCCGGTTGAAATCATGTCCATACGGATCTTGATCGGATATCCCCAGGAGTTGACAAGCCCTGGAAATTTGGCGCGTTCGTCCAGCTCTTTGGTCAGGCTGCTGATGGTCAGGCCGGCTCGCCATGTATCGCGCGGCTTCAGCCGGACCCAGGTCTCAATCATTGAGATCGGTGCGGGATCCGTTGCCGTATCGGCACGGCCAACCTTCCCGAAGACCCTATCGACTTCGGGCACCGTCTTGATTAAGCGATTCGTTTGGGCGAGGACCTCTTTCGCTTTGGAGATGGAAACGCCCGGCAACGTCGTCGGCATATAGAGAAGTTCACCTTCATAAAGTGCTGGCATGAATTCGGATCCGATGCGTTGCAGTGGTACGACGATGGACCCGAGCAAGAGGAGGGCGATCAAAATTGTTACCCAGCGTGCCTTCAGCGATACCCAGATGATTGGCCTGTAGAGCTGTACAAAGATCCAGTTAATCGGATTTGACATCTCGCTGCGAATTCGTCCTCGGATCAGCCAGAGCATTAGGACGGGCACGACCGTTACCGACAGCAGCGATGCGAATGCCATGGCGTAGGTTTTGGTATAGGCGAGCGGTGCAAAGAGCCTGAACGACTCGCCAGTCAGAGCGAAGACCGGCAGGAACGATACAGTAATGATGAGGAGGGAAAAGAAGAGCCCTGGCCCGACTTCCTTAGCTCCGAGGATGAGTGCCGCCCGCCGCTCGCTCATCGTTGCCTGTTGACCGAGGTCCGCCAGTTTGCGGTGTGCATTCTCGACCATGACGATCGAGGCGTCGACCATCGCGCCGATGGCGATCGCGATGCCTCCGAGCGACATGATGTTGGCTGTGATGCCCTGATAGGACATCACGATAAAAGCGCCGAGAACGCCGAGGGGTAAAGTTATGATTGCGACGAATGCGGAACGCACATGCAGGAGGAAGATCAAACAGACAAGTGCGACGACCAGACCTTCTTCGAGCAGTTTGTTCTGCAGATAGGCGACCGCGCCCCTGATCAGAGGCGCACGGTCATAGACCGTTTCGATTTCGACACCGTCAGGTAGGCCACTCTTGATTTCTTCAAGCTTGACCTTGACAGCATCGATGACGGTCAGAGCGTTCTCGCCGGACCGCATCACGACGATGCCGCTAACCACTTCCCCCTGACCGTTCAGCTCGACGACGCCTCGCCGCAATTCGGGACCTTCAATGACCCTGGCGACATCGCTCAGGAGAATGGGTGTGCCACCGGCTGAATAAACAACGACTTCCTTGAGTTGGTCGATATTCTGGATGTAACCGGTCGAGCGGACCATCAACTCTGTTTCGGCCTGCTCAATAACGCGGCCACCGACCTCGCCACTCGCGGCCTTCACCGCGGTCGTAATTCGGGAGAGCGGAATATTATATGCGCGAAGCCGGTTCGGATCGACAAGGACCTGATACTCTTTGACGAAGCCGCCGACGGACGCGACCTCCGACACACCGGGTACCGTTGCCAGTTCGAATTTTACGAACCAGTCCTGTAGCGTCCGTAGCTGCGCCAGATCGTGTTTGCCCGTTCGGTCGACCAGGGCATATTGGTAGACCCACCCAACGCCGGTCGCATCGGGGCCAATCTGCGTCGCCGCATTCTCCGGTAGCTGCCCGCTGAGGGTCGACAGGGCTTCAACGACACGGGAGCGCGCCCAATATTGGTCGACGCCATCCTCGAAGATCACATAGACGAAGCTCGTCCCGAACAGTGAGAAACCGCGAACATCCTCGGTCCGCGGGAGGCCCAGCATTGCGGTCGACAGGGGATAGGTCACCAGATCCTCGACGATCTGTGGCGACTGACCCGGAAAATCCGTTCGAATAATCACCTGTGTATCCGAAAGGTCGGGGATGGCGTCGAGTGATGAGGACTTGATAGACAGCCAGCCCGCCAGGACCAGCGCCAATGTTCCGATGACGACTAGCAGTTGATTTTGAATCGACCATTCGATCACCGCGGCAACGCCGGACTTGGTCGGATCACGACCAGCAATGGCATTGGCGTCCGATTCATGCTCGGGAGGGGTGTTATTGTCCACTTTGCGAACCCCGCATATTCGCCGATCCGCGAGGTGCGGTCTCGGGTTCGACAACCCCGGCTTTCGCATCAGTCAGTCCTGAAGGCGCGGCGGCCGGTATCTCCGGTTTTGATGCGAGGGAGTTTTCGCCGCTTTCCGGCCATGGCACCTGTTTGCCGGCGCCTTCGCCATAAGGGTTTAGACCCTGGCCCATCTTCTGCAACCAAACCCGTTTGCCGTCGGGTTCTTTGAAGAGGCCTACTTTCCGTTCGCGATAATGATCGGGTGCGCCGGCTAGGATCCATGGACGCAGTGCCGCTGCGAGGTTTGCGAGAGCAGAGCGAATTTCGCTCTCGGATTTCGCCTTCTGTGCCTCCCGCAGGGCTGCGACGGAGTCATCCAAAACGAAGGCAAGTTTCGTGTCTTTGAAGCCCGGCCACATGATGTTCCGGATCGAAATCGCCGGCTCCAAAAACTTGGGATCGATGTCGTAGCCGTCGATCAGTGCTTCATGGAGGTAGAGAGCCGCGTCGATCAGATGGTCGACCATTGCAAATTGCGTCTTGTCGAGATTAAGCAGCGACAGGGGAAGTTGCAGCTTCCTGAGTTTTCGAAACGACTCGCGAAGAGCGCTTTCGGAATCCAAAAGGAACTGGCCGGACACGACAATGCTCTCTCCGGGTTTCACGCCGCTGGTGACCTCCGTCCAGCGCCCCGAAATCAATCCTGTTTCTACACTGCGCGGCTCGAATCTGCCCTTGCCAAGCGAGACGACGACGAAGCGTCCTTCGCCGTTCTTGAGGACCGCCTCCGAGAGGACGGCCGTTCGTTGCTCGCTGCCAACCTCGAGGACAACGTCGGCATAGCCACCTGGTCGCAGCAATCCATCGGGATTATCAAGAACCAGACGCACCTGACCTGTCCGCGTTTTGGCGTCGATTGTCGGGTAGATGTAATCGACCATCGCTTCGACTTTGCGGCTCGGGAGATTTGGAAAGGTCACGGTCGCGCGCGTTTTCTTACCGATAAAGCCAAGATCTTTCTCTGCAACGCTGACCATCAGCCAGACCGTTGAGTAGTCTTGAATCTTGGCGAGCATCATGCCGCGTTTGACATAGGTACCTTGCCGCAGGTGGAGTTCGGCAATCGTGCCCTTTTGACTGGCGTAGAACGGGACACGATCCATGGGGCGCTTCAGGCCCTTGATTTGGTCCAAAGCCTTCTTCTGGACGCCGAACGACCTGAGTTGCGACAGGCCCCGATTTGTCGCGGTCCGTGACCCTCTCGAGCGTAGATAGTCGTTTTGCGAGACGATCAACTGGGGAGAGTAGAGCTCGAAAAGAAGCGAGTCCGCCTCGACTTCATCGCCGACAGCCGTCACTTTGAGTGTTTCCACCCAACCCTCGACCCGCGCCGTGATGTCGGTTTGCGTGCGCTCGTTCGCCTGTACGATGCCGAAGCTTCTCACCAGACGCCCGAATCGCGAAGCTTCCGCAGGTGCGAGTCGAACGCCCATATTTTGGATCACCTCCGGAGCGATCGTGATGACGGTCCGTTTCTCGCTGGACGTTGTGCCAACCGGTTCTTGGTTGGTTTGAAGTTTGACCAGGTCCATGCCGCAGATCGGACAGGAGCCGAATTCGTCAGCGATGTAATGCGGATGCATGGGGCAGGTCCACTTCGTGGATTTGCCGTCATCCGCATCGGTCGCCGCAAATGCCTGAGGCGCGAGGTCGGCCAGCATGGCGGTCGGGATCGAATGGCTCAGTTGCAATTGAGACAGCGAATGACCGACATGACCGGCCATGGGCTGAACCATGAAGAGTGCTGGTGCGAGAGCTAATGCGGCGGCTCGCCGCCGAGCGTTACATTTCGTTCCATTGCACATGAGGATTTCCCAAACATCGGCGTTCATTGGATGCCGTCTGAAGAAATCTAGCCGGTAGGGCTACGCTCAATTGCGCATGCCGCACATGTTGGCGGTCATCAGACAGGCGAACAGCGTCGAATGTTGGGAAAGATCAAAGGCGCAGGCGTCGTGTCTGAGCCAATATGTTTGAAAGCGCGGGAGGATGTGCGTCGAGACTTGGCGTCGGAGAATCGCTCAACGAGACACCAGGTTGGATAATCTGCGCCAGTGCTGCGATTGAGACGGCTGGCTTGGCTTTCCAACCGAGACTGATCGCCGAAACGGAGGTTTCCCTGGATTCGATTGCAGGGAAAACCTCGACGTGATGGCAACAAAGCACAGTACTGCCAAAACCACTCATGCGCCCCGGACAACTCATGAGCTGCTTGGGCTTTGTTGCCTGAGTAACCGTCGACAAATCGGGGGGAATCGTCGGATTGTTCGATTGTGCCGGAGGAGTCTGCGTGGCTGGACCAGACTTACTGGACGCTTGTGCCATGTCGTGGTGCGGACAGGCCTGCGCATCGTGCGTCGAAGCAACTGCCCAAAAGCCGACAGTGACGGCTACCGTCATCAGCATGAGCAAAAATTTTTGCGCGCAAGCGAGCATATTCGTCCTCGTTAGATTACTCCGATACTGGGTGGGTCCTTCGAAAAGTCAAGATGTTCGTGCTTTGCATCCTTTCCGACATTGCCGGTCATTCTCAACTTTTCGCTAAGAGACGGCCGGTTTCGCGACAAAACCACATCGAGGACGGAAGGATCACATTGTCGCGATTGACCCGTCGACCACCCGGGCCAGAACGAGGACATCGATATTAGCGGCTCCCGCGCGACGCAGAGCTTTTGCGCATGCATTGGCCGTCGCACCGGTTGTCATCACATCGTCCACGAGAACGATGTTCCGTCCTGCGATGTCTGTGCGCCGCTCGGCCGCCACGTCGAACGCCCCCGCGACGTTTCGGTTTCGCTGGTCGCGGGTCAATCCGACCTGATTTGCCGTCGGGCGTGACCGCCGCAACAGAAAGGGGTCGAAGGGAGTGTCGGTTAAAGTTGAGACCGATTGTGCAAGGAACGCGGATTGGTTGAAGCGTCGCTGCCACAGCCGGCGCCGATGAAGCGGAACGGGGACAAGCAAATCCGCATCTATCAGAATATCCCGGCCTGCCTGCGCCAGCCAGCGGCCAAAGAGCTTCCTCCCGTCGTGGCGATCCCGAAACTTGAAGTCATGAATGATGTTCCGTGCGACGCCGCCATAGCAAACCGCCGCGCGAGCACGGTCATAATCAGGTGGATTGGCTAGTGCTGCAGCCGAAACCTGATTGTCGCCGGTACCATATGGCAAGGGGATTCCGAGACGGTCACAGATGGGCGATGCAATGAAGTCGATATCCACCCAGCAGGTCGGACAAAGCTCTCCGTGGCGTTCAACCTGATCGCGGCAAGACAAACAGAGTGGCGGCAGAATACAGTCGGCAATCTTCGTCAAGGCGCGAGCGAAGGCAGATCGCACGGATCGATCGAAGGACTGGCTATGCGCATCTCTTAGGGCTGACATAGGCTCCGGCTCATTCGCACTCGGAAATATGATAGAACCTGCTTGTCGATGCCCCAACCGCAATCTGAAACTCTTTGCGCACAGATCCGATGACATCAAGCGGCACGCTCTTCGATCGCTCATTGCTCGCAAGTCGGCGTGACAGGGCAGCATCTCAGATCGTCAATCATGACTTTCTGCTGCGGCGGGTGGCCGACGACCTTGCAGACCGTGTGCAGGCGGTCATAAGGGACTTTCCGTTGGTTCTTGATCTTGGCTGCCATCATGGGAGTCTTGCACGGAGGCTGGCACCACATCCGAATATCGGGCGGATAATATGTACCGATGCTTCGCCGGGAATGCTGGCCATGGCGCCGGGTCCTGGTGTTGTCTGTAGTGAGGAGTTTCTGCCGTTTGCGCCTGGCGCATTCGATCTGGTGGTCTCGGGCTTGTCGCTTCAATGGGTGAATGATTTGCCCGGGGCGCTTCTGCAGATACGTCAATCGCTGAAACCGGACGGACTGTTCCTGGGGGCTGTCCTTGGCGGCGAAACGCTGAAGGAGCTTGCTGACGCGTTCATGGCCAGTGAAGCCGAGACGGTCGGAGGGGCGAGCCCACGGGTCGGTCCGTTCGCCGATGTCCGATCCTTGGGCGCACTGCTACAACGAGCAGGACTGGCTCTTCCGGTAGCCGATGCGGACCGGTTGATAGTGAACTATGACACCCCTTTCGCTCTGATGAACGATCTAAAGGCGATGGGAGCGGCGAATGTGCTCGCGGACCGGTCGCGGATACCGTTGCGCCGGTCCACACTTATGCGGATGGCTCAGATCTATGTTGAGAGAAATGCGGATGAACGCGGCCGCGTTCCTGCAACTTTCGACATTATCACGCTGACAGGCTGGGCGCCGGATGCCAGTCAACCCAAACCGCTGAGACCGGGAACTGCGACGACGCGACTTGCGGATGCGCTTGGTGCCAGAGAGCAATCCTCAGGCGACAAAGCCGATCCCGGTAGAAAACCCTAGTTGAAACCGTCGCCGACCTCTTGGAAAAGACCGATGACATCGGTGCCGAGCAGGTTAACTGACGTAACGATTGCCAAAAAGATTCCAGCGGCGATCAAGGCATATTCGATCGCTGTCGCGCCGCTTTCGTTCCTCAAGAACCTTGCCATCTCAGGCTTCATATTCAGCTTTCCAACATTGTTATGTCCTGCGACAGACGCGGTTTGCGCCGCTCACAGTAAATCCCGCAACATTGCCCTCAGCGGCTCATCCGCCGGCGGCATCTCATAGGCCGCCATTCTATTGGGCCGTACCCAGGCGAGTTGCTGACCCTCTCTCGCCTCGAGTTCACCCTCCCAGCGCCGGCACACATAAAGCGGCATCAAAAGATGGAACGCTTCGTAGGTGTGACTTGCGAATGTCAGCGGAGCCAAACAGCTTTCGCTGACATCGATGCCGAGTTCCTCGCCAAGCTCACGGATCAGGGCGTCCTCCGGCCTCTCGCCCGGCTCGATCTTGCCGCCGGGAAACTCCCATAAACCCGCCATGGAGCGGCCTTCCGGGCGTTTGGCAATCAGCACACGGCCATCATCGTCGACCAGTGCGCAAGCAACCACGAGGAGAATGTCCTGTCTGAGCTTGTCCATAGCCACTATGACATCCAAGTGTTAACACGCCGATCACAGTCGGCTAAATTTTTTAGAAGGTTTACAATAGATTAAGCGGTTGGCGCCCGATCCGGTCAACTCCGGTAGTCCGCATTGATGGAGATATAGTCTGCCGTGAAGTCGCAAGTCCAGACTGTCGATTGTCCATCGGCGATTCCCACATCGACGCGAATATCGATTTCACGGCCCTTCATATAGTTGGCGGCATGCTCCTCGACATATTCGGGGGCGATCTCGCCATCGGCCGCAACCCTCATGTCGCCGAACCAGATTGCGAGTTTGTCGCGATCTGCGGCCTCGCCCGCTTTTCCGACGGCCATGACGATCCGTCCCCAGTTTGGGTCTTCTCCGGCAATGGCTGTTTTCACGAGGGGGGAATTCGCAATTGAAAAGGCGATGCGCCGTGCGGCGCGGTTGTCCTCGGCACCACCCACCGTGATTGCAACGAACTTTGATGCGCCTTCACCGTCTTTGACGATCTGATGCGCCAGATTCAGCATCACGGCATCGACGGCCTTCGCAAGGGATGCCAATCTTGGATCCTCAGGATCGGACAGCGTCGGTGCGCCATGCGCTGCAGCTGCTCCGGTGGCCAGAAGAAGAACGGTGTCGCTGGTCGATGTATCGCTGTCGACAGTAATCGCGTTGAAGCTGTCCTTCGCGCCATTTGCACAAACGGATTGTGCCACCGCTGCCGAAAGGGGTGCATCCGTACAGATGAAGGCCAGCATCGTCGCCATGTCCGGTGCGATCATACCGGAACCCTTGGCAATACCGTTCACCGTGATCGTTGTGCCATCGATTTCGGTCTTTTGAGATGCCACCTTCGGGTAGGTATCCGTGGTCATGATTGCCATGGCGGCATCATGCCATGCAGATCCAGTCGCCTCGCTCGCAAGATCACCGAGGCGACCTGTAAACACCTCGGGATCCAGAGGTTCCCCAATGACGCCGGTCGATGCGAGCATCACTTCGTCCGGCGTGCAGTGGACCGCAGCGCTGGTGGCTTCGGCGGTCAAACGTACGGCCTGCTCGCCACGAAGCCCCGTAAAGGCGTTGGCATTGCCGGAATTGACGACGACTGCTCGAACCTGGTCCGAGGGCAGGCGCTCTCGGCACCACGCGACCGGTGCAGACGCGGTCTTCGACCGTGTCAGGACGCCGCCGGCAACGGTTCCCGGCGAAAGGCTGACCAAAAGAAGGTCCTTCCGGCCGGCATACTTTATCCCGGCCTCACAGGCCGCGAGTGTGACGCCTTCCACCTCGGGCATCGCCGGCAACGACTCGGGTGCGAACGGTGATTTGGACATCCGACGTCAGACCGACTCAACCTGCTTGGACCTTATTGCTGCTGCTGGCCGCCGAAGCTTCCGCGCGCGGACTCTTCCTGCATATCCTTCTTGATCGCCTCGTCGACAATCTCAATTTTGCCTGTCTGCAGCAGACCACCCAGAACTTGTTGGAATTTGTTCTGATAGAGATTGGCCAGGATCTGTTCCTTGACCTTATCGAAGGGTGGCAGTTCGACATCGCGCCGCTTCTCCACCTTGATCACATGCCAGCCAAACTGCGTCTTGACGGGCTCGGACAGATCTCCAGCCTTCATGGCGAAAGCAGCATCGGAGAATGGCTTGACCATCTGCGATTTTGTGAAGGGCGGCAGTTGTCCGCCCTGCTTGCCCGTCGGGCCTGTCGACAGCTCTTTGGCAAGTTCGGCGAAATCGCCACCGCGATTCAGTTTCTCGATGGTGTCGACGGCATCTTCCTCGGTTTTGAGCAGGATATGTCGCGCCGTGACCTCAACCTTGGCGTCGTCATAAGCCGTCTTTGCATCCGCCTCGGTTACAGACGTCTTGATTTTCTCCGTCCAGTAGAGGTCGCCGAGCGCCCGGCGGCCATAGTACTTTTTCTTTGCTTCAAGGCTCGGATTGGTTTCGAGCTTGTCTTTTTCGGCGGCGGTCGCCAGCAACTGCGTATTGATCAGGTGGCGTACCAGCTGGAGACGCCGTTGCGTGGCTGGCGTTCCGGCGATCGACGATCCGAATGCAGCTTCGGCGCTTGCAAGATCGCCCTGTGTGATTTCGACGCCGTTTACTTTGGCAATAACCTTGTCGTCGGCTGCTTGCGCAGGGACTGCCATGCAGGCGGCAACCAGTGCTGCCGCAGTCAGTGCTCTTGAGAAATGCACGAGGTTCTTCCTTTTGTTTCGCCCAGGGAGCGCGCGCCATCTGGCGGCTGCTGCCGATCCGGGTCGGCTACGAACTGCCGTCGGTGCACTCTTAGCGTGTGATTGTGTGGTTTGCAAAGTGGAGAATGGGCGAGATCACGGCAATTTGCATTGATTCTGCGGGCGAAAATGGTCGCGTTGACAAGGGGACCTGACGCACCTATCTGTCTGAACAGATTGCCGTCCTGGGCGCCTCCTTCCGTATCCTGAACATGCTTTCCTGACGCGGAGGAATGTGCGAGCTTCGGCACCATATCGCAGGGCTATCGGCGCAGAAGCCGACGTGACACCGGCAGCCACGCCGGGCGCGGCGGTTAAGCTGCTGATTCCAATAGATGAAAAGGGTTCACACGATGGTTGCGCTCGGGAAGCTCGCGAGCAAATTCTTCGGCTCATCGAATGACCGCAAGGTCAAGGCATATAATTCCCGAGTTGCGGAGATCAATGCCCTCGAAGGCGAGCTCGAAAATCTAAGCGACGAAGCGCTCAGGGCGCGGACGGAGAGATTTCGCGAAGAGATCCGTGCCGGCAAGACGGTTGACGATCTTCTGGTTCCGGCATTCGCGACGGTTCGCGAGGCGGCCAAACGGACATTGGGCCAGCGCCATTTCGATGTGCAGTTGATCGGCGGAATGGTCTTGAACGACGGCAACATCGCCGAGATGAAAACCGGTGAAGGCAAGACGCTTGTGGCGACATTGCCGGTCTACCTCAATGCTCTGACCGGCAAGGGCGTGCATGTTGTTACCGTCAACGACTATCTTGCCAAGCGCGATGCCCAATGGATGGGAGATATCTACAAATTTCTCGGCCTGACCTTCGGCTGTATTCTCCACGAGCACGATGATGCCGAGCGCAAGGAACAATATGCCTGCGATGTAACCTATGGGACCAACAACGAATTCGGTTTCGACTATCTTCGCGACAATATGAAGTATTCAGCCGAGGAGATGGTCCAACGCGGCCATCATTACTCGATCGTCGACGAAGTGGACTCCATCCTGGTGGATGAGGCGCGCACGCCACTCATCATTTCTGGGCCCGTGGAGGATCGCTCCGATCTCTATATCGCTCTGGACGCACTCATTCCCGATCTGATCGACGAAGATTTCGAAGTCGACGAGAAGCTGCGGACCGTCGTGCTGACGGAAAAAGGCAATGAGCATGTGGAAGAGCTGTCGCGCGATGCCGATCTCCTAAAGGGCGCGTCGCTCTATGACGTGGAGAATGTCAGCGTCGTCCACCACATCAATCAGGCATTGCGGGCGCACAAGCTCTTCAATCGCGACAAGGACTACATCGTCAAGAACGACGAAGTCGTGATTATCGATGAGTTCACAGGCCGCATGATGGAGGGGCGCCGCTATTCGGAAGGCCTGCATCAGGCACTCGAGGCCAAGGAACGTGTGACGATCCAGCCGGAGAACCAGACACTTGCCTCGATTACCTTTCAGAACTATTTCCGGCTTTATGACAAACTCGCCGGCATGACGGGGACCGCTGTCACCGAAGCGGACGAGTTCATGGATATCTATGGGCTCGACGTGCTCGAGATCCCGACCAATCGTGACATGGTCCGTATCGACGACGATGACGAAGTCTACCGGACGACCAAAGAGAAATACGACGCGATTATCGCGCTCATCAAGGATTGCCGCGAACGTGGCCAACCAATCCTGGTCGGCACGACATCGATCGAGAAGTCGGAGCAGCTCGCAGAGTCACTCCGTAAGGACGGCTTGAAAGATTTCAGCGTGCTCAATGCCCGCTACCATGAGCAGGAAGCCTTCATTATTTCCCAGGCCGGCATTCCCGGTGCCATCACGATCGCAACGAACATGGCGGGTCGCGGAACGGACATTCAACTTGGCGGCAACATCGACATGCTGGTGGATAACTGGGTCGAATCCGTCACTGAAAAAACCGGCGCACCGAGCGAAAGCGAAATAGAGGCGCAAAGAGAGACGATTCAGGCGGAAGTCGATGAGAGGAAGAAGACCGCCCTTGAAGCGGGCGGTCTTTATGTGATCGGCACCGAACGCCATGAGAGCCGGCGTATCGACAATCAGTTGCGCGGCCGGTCCGGACGCCAGGGCGATCCGGGGCACTCGAAGTTCTACCTTTCGCTCGACGATGATCTGATGCGCATTTTCGGTTCCGACCGCATGGATGGCATGTTGCAGAAACTCGGCCTGCAGGAAGGCGAGGCGATTATCCATCCATGGATCAACAAGGCTCTGGAAAAGGCACAACAGAAAGTCGAGGCACGGAACTTCGACGCTCGTAAGCAGATCCTCAAATTCGATGATGTGATGAACGATCAGCGCCGCGTGATCTTCGAGCAGCGCTTGGAAATTATGGAGGACGAAGAAGTCACCGAGGCTGTCGGTGATATGCGCCACCAGGTCATCGATGCGCTCGTTTCAGAGCATATCCCGGAAAAGGCTTACGCCGAGCAATGGGATTCGGCCGGCCTGCGCGAGGCGGTGCAAAACGTTTTTGCACTTGATCTTCCGATCGAGGATTGGGCGGCAGAAGAAGGCATTGCAGACGAAGAGATCCACGAGCGATTAACCCAGGCGGCCGATCAGGCAGCTGCCAAGAAGGCAGCCGAAGTCGGTCCGGACGTCATGCGCCAGATTGAGAAGGCGGTTCTTCTGCAGACACTCGATCACCTTTGGCGCGAGCATCTCATCACACTTGAGCATTTGCGCCAGGTGATTGGCCTGCGCGGCTACGGTCAGCGCGATCCGCTGAATGAGTACAAGACCGAGAGCTTCACACTGTTCGAAACGCTTCTGAATCGTCTCCGCGAAGCCGTCACTGGTCAACTAATGCATGTTCAATTGGCCCCAGACGATGAGGCGCCTCTCTTAGAGATGGCGGAACTCCCGGAGATGGAAGCCCATCATGTCAGTCCGCTGTCGGGTGAAGACGAGTTCGCCGATGAGGGTGGCCAACGTCTCATGGAACCTGCCGGAGGCGGCATGCGGGCGTCGGCCGGTGAGGACGATGAATTTGACGGTGGTTACGAATTCAAGCCGGAGCCGGTGCGCAACAAGCAAAAGGGTGTCGATCTAGACCCGGGCGATCCGCTGACGTGGGGCAAGGTTCCACGCAACGCGCCTTGCCCTTGCGGTTCGGGAAAGAAGTTCAAGCACTGCCACGGTCGAATCTGACCGGACGAACGATCGGGAGCTGCGCTAACCGACTGCGCTTTCGACCGCGTCGCATTCGCCATTGATCGGCCAGTCAATCTGGGCCAGCTGTTCGACCGCGCCGAACAAAATCGTCACCTGTTTTTCAGTGACGAGTGTATCGATCTCGGTGGCATCGGGAAACTGCTCGCGGATACCGTTATTGAGCATGGACAAGAGTTTTTCCGCAAGTTCCGGTTCTTTTGATAGCTGAGTGGTCAACTCTCGGAGCGCCTTTGTCAGAATCTGGTTTCCTCGGGCGTCATCGCGGATATCGTTTGCCGTCAGCTCTCGGCCTTGGCGTCGACCAAGGTCGAAATAGATCTTTGTCAGCTCTTCATCGATACCGCCTGGTGTCGTTTCGCGTACGAATTGGGCAAATTGCCGACAGAAAGTGGTCCGCCAGCGACTAGCGCCAAATTGGAGTTGCCGAGCAAACAGAGTCGATACGATTTTGTTTGTACGCACACGCAAATAGAAGAAGAGTGGATTCTCTTTTTGAAAAGGGGTCGATTTGCTTGTTGGTGACGAACTCATGCAGAAATTGTAAGTATCGATGAAGAGAGGAGACATCACGCCTCCCACCTGACCAAATGCTTCCTCAAGGCGCAAAAGATCGTCCATCGAAAGTGAGCCTTGATTGTTTTCCGCCTCCTTTTTGAGAGCAGAAAAAACAATACCCACCAGTGAGTTGCCAAGCGCGGAGCAATGATGTGGTCCCGGCAGTGATCTTTTTTCTGCTGAGCAGGTCATGATGGCCCCAGTTCACTATATTTGACTGCAATTAAATAAAAAGGTGACGTCTACAATGCTATTTCGGTTTTAATAAAATATTTCTGCATCTTTTCGTTACCTGTTCGTATTCCTCCGGTGCCTCAGACCCTATCGCCTCCATGACGTTTGCTTTGCTGGCAAATAGGCGACAAACCCGCTATGGCGTTGGTCCATCTTTGGTGTGACGACGGGGCCCGGCACTCACGATGACGGATGATCAGATTTTTCTTTTTGCGATGCTGGGCGTTGTGTTTGCCCTGCTGATCTGGGGGCGTATCCGCTACGATCTTGTCGCCTTTGGCGCTTTGATTGTTGGCGTTGTTGTCGGTGTTATTCCCAAGGATCAAGCGTTTGACGGGTTCGGACATCCTGCCGTTATCATTATCGCCCTTGTGCTTATTGTTAGCCGAGGCCTCGTGAGTTCGGGGGCTATCGAGGTCATCGCACGCTTTATCATCAGCGCATCGCGGTCGATCTCGACGCATGTGGGGCTGATGGCCGGCGTTGGTGCGGCATTGTCGGCCGTTATGAACAATGTCGGTGCACTGGCGCTGCTCATGCCGGTTGATATTCAGGCCGCCCAGAAAGCCGGCCGCAGCCCTGCATTGACGCTCATGCCTCTTTCGTTCGCGACGATCCTCGGCGGGCTGGTAACCCTGATCGGCACACCGCCGAATATTATTATTGCGAGCTTTCGAGAAAAGGCTCTTGGGCAGCCATTCGAGATGTTTGATTTTGCACCGGTCGGCATCGTGGCTGCAACAGTCGGTGTGGCGTTCGTGGCCTTCGTCGGCTGGCGCCTTATTCCGGCAACGCCACGTGGGCATGACAGTGGCAAGGATCTGTTTGATCTCGGGGGGTATGTTGCCGAGCTCAAAGTTCCCGAAAAATCGAAAATCATCGATAAACTGGTGCGTGATATCTACGACGATGCCGAAGAGGCGGATGTTGTCATTCTTGGTCTCGTACGACGGGGAAAACGGCTCCCGGGCCAGGCGCGCCGACAAACCATTCGTAAAGGCGATATCCTTGTTGTAGAGGCGCCTCCTGCTGCCATCGAGACATTGGTGGGCGCCATGGGGCTCGAATATGCAGGCTCCGAGAAGCACGCCGGCGCTCTTTCGACAGCGGACACGGGGTTTGTCGAAGTTGTCGTCCCGGATGGCGCGCGCATCGAGGGACGCTCGGCATTTTCGCTGAAGCTGCTGTATCGCCATGGAATTTCGCTTCTCGGTGTTTCGCGCCGCGGGCGTCCGTTTCGCGAACGTGTTCGCCAACTGATTATTCAACCTGGCGACGTTTTGCTGCTCTATGGCCCGACAGAACGCCTTGACGAGACGATCGAATGGCTTGGCTGTCTGCCATTGGCAGCGCGTGATCTTGAGGTTCTGCGCCGCGACAAGGCCTGGCTCGCCGTCGGCATTTTCGCAGCAGCGATCATTCTAGCCAGCATCGGCGTCATCTATTTGCCCGTGGCTTTGGCAGCAACATGCGTCCTCATGGCATTGCTCAATATCGTGCCCGTCAAGCGGCTCTATGAAGCGGTGGAGTGGCCCGTCATCGTCTTGCTGGCTTCGCTCATTCCAATCGGTGTTGCACTAGAGGAAAGCGGCGGCACGGCGCTTATGGCACAGGGCATACTCACGATCTTCAGCGACGCTTCGCCGGCCATCGTGCTTACAGTTCTGATGGTCGTGACAATGACCCTCTCCGACGTTCTCAACAACACGGCAACTGCGGTTATCGCCGCACCAATTGCCGTTGACATCGCTGAACGGTTGAACGTCAGCCCGGACCCATTTCTGATGGCTGTCGCCATTGCCGCGTCTTGCGCCTTTCTCACGCCGATCGGGCACAAGAACAATACATTGATCATGGGCCCCGGCGGCTATCGTTTTGGCGACTATTGGCGCATGGGCCTGCCGTTGGAAATTCTCGTTATCGGTGTATCGGTACCGATGATTCTTATCGTCTGGCCGTTTTAGAACTCTTTTCCGGCTCGGTCGGAAAGCGCTCTAGCGGTGGACCGTATCGCCGAGATTCGCATAGTCGTCGCTGCGAAGGTCCTGGATGATCTCGGACACATCGCTAAAGCCTGTACCCATCGAGACCATGGCGATCGCACCGAGTTGAAGGCTCGCTTCGAGCGTTTCGGGAATTGCCTCGGTGGCACCTTCCTCTTCCAGAAGACGTGCGTGGTGTAAGTCTTGTGCCCTGGCGAAAATTGGCAGCTCCGGAAAAAACTCGCGGAGGGCTGAGACGATACGAACGGCCGTAGCAGGATCGTCTATTGTAATGATCGCGCCTCTTGCCCGGTTTGCGCCTGCCGCATTCAGGATTTCGATCCGACTGGCATCGCCAAAGAACACGGGCATTCCCTTCGCGCGGCACGCGGCAATCCTTGAGGTATCCAGATCAAGCGCGACATGCGAAATGCCGCCAGCTGAAAGAATCTTTGCGGAAGTCTGACCGACTCGACCAAACCCTGCAATCAAGACGTGATCGCTCATGTCCTCTCCGATGAGTTCCACACCGGCGACTGCTCCTTTTTCCCGCTTCTCAATGACAGATGAAATTACGCTGCCCGCATAAGCCATAGCCGGCGTCGCGACCATTGTCAGAGTAATGCTTGCGAGAAGGAGTTGCGTCGTTTCCATATCCAGCAGGCCCAATGTGCTCGCGGTCAGAAACAGCACAAATCCAAACTCTCCACCCTGGGACAGAAGCAATCCGACTCGCGCGGAGACCGCCGCCGACAGCCCAAATCCCTTGCACAGACAGGCCGTAACGATGGTCTTCCCGACCAACAGGCTCAAAACGATCAGGGAGATCTGTGCCAGTTCGCTTTTGATGAGAGCAATGTCGATGGACATGCCGACGGTCATGAAAAACAAACCGAGCAGAATGCCGCGGAACGGTCGAATATCTGCCTCGACCTGATGCCGATACTCTGTTTCGGACAAGAGGAGACCGGCCAGGAAGGCCCCGAGCACCATCGACATGCCGACGAGTGACATCAACCACCCGGTGCCCAGCACGACCAGCAGCGTGGTTGCCACAAATAGCTCCGAACTCCGTGTTTCCGCGATGATGCGGTAGAAGGGCCGGAGGACCAGTCGACCGACACCGATAACCAGAACCAACGCGACTGTAGCCTTCAGTGCCGCCATACCCATGGCCGAGAAGAACGACCCTTGTCCCTCGCCAAACAGGGTTGCCAGCATCAGGAGGGGCACAATGGTGAGGTCCTGAAACAGCAGTATGGCAAATGCAATGACACCGTAGGGTGTCGTCCGTTCTCCTCTCTCGATCAGAAGCTGGAGCGCAAATGCAGTCGACGACAATGCCAGGCCGCCTCCTATGATGATAGCCGCCTCTCCGCTTGCGCCGAGCGCCCAAGCGACACCTGTGATGAGGCAGCCGGTAACGATCACCTGCAGCGCACCAAGTCCGAACACGTAACGGCCCAAAGAGCGTAAGCGCTCCACCGACAGTTCCAGCCCGATCATAAAGAGAAGGAACACGACACCGAATTCAGCCAGAGTATGGGCGCTCTTCGAGTCGCTGATGACCGCCAGACCATGCGGGCCGACGAGGATCCCGGCCGCGAGGTAGCCCAAAACCGGGCTCGTTTTCAGGCGCCGGAATGCCGGCACAACGACAATCGCGGCAACCAGAAAGATTAACACGTCGGACAGAATTTTGGACTCGTTCAAACGGTCTCTCCAGAACGGTAATCTTCGCCCGATTGCGACAGGTTCAGGCAAATCATTCGGCTGAGTTTGATTGGTAGTCACTGATCGACGTCAAAGCGACAAACCGGCGATGCTGTCAATCATACAACCGGTCAAACCGTACGCAGGTCGCTAAGGGAAGCGATGAGATGACCCTAGTCGTGCCAGATATCGTACGAGATATAACCTCTACTCATGAAATCGTATTCCGAAGTGTAAGACATTATGCCGCGGTGGTGTGCAAAACTGCTTGAGCCAATCCAATGACCGGTAAGCTGACTCACAACCGTACAAGGCGATTGCATGCAATTGGGAAATGGATTCATGGGCCGTTGACCCTGCTTGTGTTCTACACGGCGCTTGTTCTGGCTCCGATCGGATTGGCCTATGCGCAGGGTCTTCCGCCGCGCAATTGGCCTGACGAGATCTCATCCGCATTGGCCATGGCGGCTTTTGCCGGCCTCCTGATCGAATTCATGCTCTCGGGACGTTTTCGCATTGTGTCCGGTCGAATCGGGATCGATTCCACCATGCGTTTTCATCAATTGATGGCGCGCGCATTCACAGTGTTCATTCTTGTCCATCCGTTTTTGTACACGGCACCGATGCTCAACCATCCGTTCCCCTGGGATGTGACGGGCCGTCACATCCTGGGTCTTTCCATAGTGTCGGTTACTACAGGTCTGATTGCGTGGGTGGCGCTCGCGGTGATGGTGTTTTTTGCCATCTTCCGGGAGCAATGCGGCGCCAGCTATGAGGCCTGGCGTCTCTCACATGGACTTGCGGCTCTTATTGTTGCTGTGCTCGGCACACAACACACGATGGAGGCTGGGCGCTACAGCGGAGATCCGATCCTTGCGGCTTATTGGTTCACGCTGCTTGCGATTGCTCTTTTCACGCTGCTCTGGGTCTATGCGATCAAGCCGGCTTGGCAACTCAGGCGCCCCTATCGCGTCGAGTCGGTGCGGAGAATTGCAGCCAAGACATGGGAGCTTGTCGTAGCGCCGGAGCGCGGCAGGGTTATAGATTTCTCAGCAGGTCAATTTGTCTGGCTGAATGTCGGGCATACGCCATTCTCGCTCTTCGAAAACCCATTCTCGATTGCATCGGCGCCCGCGAGCGATGACCGACTCGGCTTCGTCATCAAGGAAGTCGGCGACTTCACGCGCAGCATCGGCGACATAGAGCCGGGAACAGTCGCCTATGTCGATGGACCGCATGGAAACCTGACCATTGACGACCGGCACGGCACCGGGATCGTCATGATTGCGGGCGGTGTCGGCATCGCACCCCTTATCAGTATTCTTCGCCAGCTGCACGGAGCCCGCGATCGTCGGCCGGTCGTGCTCATCTACGGCAACAGGACGCGTGATCAGATCGTTTACGCCGATGAGCTTCTTGAGATGCAGAAGAACCTCGATCTCAGGGTCGAGCACATTCTCCGCGAGCCGCCGGATGGATGGTCGGGACGGAGGGGCATAATCGATGCTGCCGGTGTCAGAGATATCCTTACAGCTGCCGATGCCGAGAAACGGCTCTACTTCGTCTGTGGCCCGCTACCCATGATCGAGAGTGTGGAAGCAACACTTCTCGCCATGGGGGTGCCCAGCCGCCAAATCGTCTCGGAGCGTTTCTATTATGATTGAGGGGTGCGCATGACACATCGACAACGTATCCAGATTGCATTCTGGGTTGTTACAGCGATCGTTCTTCTCGCGGCAATCGCATTCGCCATGCGGTGAGAGGCGTGAAAGAGGGCGGCCCTATCTGGTATCGCGCTTCTCGGCGCAGCAAGAACGGACACAGTCCGCCAGCGACCTCAGAGAGGGAGCTGTATCCCTGCATAGGATGTTGCGGTTGAAACGGCATCGATCGACTTCATACGGTTCAGCCAGTCAATGATGTGGGCAAAGTCCTGTATAGAGCCAAGCAGGTCCTCCCGCATGAATATGACCGGGAAATGGGCGAAATCGGCAATATTCGGAGAAGCGCCCCCGAAATAGGCATCATCTCGGAGAGGGCGGAAGGCCGCGCCAATCGAGTTGAGCAGACGTTTCTCCAGGAACGGTTTGTTGCCGTCATGAAACGTCATATAGACCAGCAGTCCATTTTGGATGGCGATATCGCTCAATGCCGCGAGGACGGCAGAGTTGGTCAGAGACCGCGTAATCAGGTCTGTAGGCAAGAGATCGGGGCGATGCTTTGAGAGCAGATATTCGAGAATGGCGCCTGACTGGGTGAGTGTTATCAGGATATTACCGATGTCGTCGTATTCAACGAAGGCAGGAACGGTGCCAGCGGGGTTGATCTGCAGATAAGCTTCGGTCTTGTGCTCTTGGTTCTGCAGATCCAAGAAGTGGCGCTCGGCATTGATGCCACTTAACTCGCAGGCAATGGAAGCACGCAGACTATTGCCGGTTCGTGCGTGAAAGAGCTGTGGGCATTTCATTGTTCTGGTCTGCTATCCATAGTTTATCGGAGGTCGCCTGCACTCGGGGAGGCGGATTTTCTCAAGCCGCGGCTATGGCCTCGATTTCAAGGAGCCATTTGTCGGTGTACATATCGGCAAATACGACCGTCAGGGCAGGCGTGTGATCTCCAAGCATCTTGAGCCGAATGTCTTTGCTTTCTGCAATATGGTCTCGGGATGGAAGGAAGATTGTGACCTTGACCAGGTTCTCCACGCTCATTTCTGCAGCTTTGAGCTGCGAAATCAGGCTCTGCCACACCAGCTCGCACTGCGCGGAGAATCCTTCCGGAACCTCCTCCTCCTTCGTGATCGGAACCTGCCCACTGATGAAGAGCAGCCGCTGATGGCCAGTCAGTTCCACGGCCTGAGCGTAGCCGCTTGATGGGACGAACACATCTGGTGCATTGATCATTCGCGACTTCATCGTGACTCCATTCAATGTTCCGGGGAGTGCGGCGGCTTGAATGATAACCGTCGCACCGGCCCTGCCTGCTCGGTCGCGAGGCTACCGAAATGACACATGCACGGAGCGCACGGCAACGACAAGTCAGAAATATTGAGGCGGAGGGCTAGAAAATCTGTGCCTGCTGATCGCTCTGTCTGGATCGGCCTCAAAGATGGTCGCCATTCATTGCGGCAAGCGATCCATGCGCGATTTTGCCCGCTCTATCGCACGTTTGAGCCATGGGTTGAGCGATTGCAGAGCTGCAGCCTTGCGATAGTCTGAGAGTGCCTCTGCGATACGACCCTCTATTTCGTGAAGCCAACCGCGGTGCCGAAAGGCTGGCGCATAGTCAGGCAGCGTGCGGATCGCCTCATCGAAAGCCGCCAGTGCTTCACGACTTCTCAGATTGTCACGCAGCAGAATGGCGCGTCCGACCTGCGCTCTGGCAATCACTAAATCCCGCGGTTTGGCCATGGAATCCAGCAGTGTTTTTTTGACATTCGGCCTGAAGAGCGTCGAGTCCGCCAACGGTCGTGTTCGTTTCTGGTGAGAGCGATTTGTCAGCGCGATTGCTGTTTCGTAACTTGCAAGAGCTTCCTCGACGCGACCAAGCTTGCTCAGCGGCTTGGTGCGTGCCAGGTGATAGGCGGCAACGTTTGGCGCAAGCTGAATCGCTCGATCACAATCTCTGAGAGCCTCCGCATAGAGTTCGATCTCGGCTCGTGCCTCGCTCCGCAGGAAATACCGTTTGGCATTCGTCGGGTCGAGAGCGATTGCTGCTGAATAGTCGAGCAGCCCACGGTGCTGCCTACCAAGCGCACGATAAGCATGGCCACGTTGTACGAATACCTGACCGCTGGCTGGGTTCTGCGTTCCGAACGACCGCGCAGCTTGATTGTAATGCCTGATTGCCGACCGATTGCGACTCTGCCTTGCCGCAAGGTAACCGGAGAAGAAGGAGCCCCAGGCCGCAGGGTCCTCGATCAATCCGCTCGTGGACACGAGTGGATTGGTTTCGGCGTGGTCTGTGAACCAGTCGGAAAGTTCGACGATCTGGGAAGCCCATCGGGCAAGCAGCGGACTCGGTCCTGCCACGACAAACGCAATCGCAAGAGCAATAGCGCCGACAAAACAATCGCGGATGATTGCTCCGGTCGAACGACGAAGCCCTGAATGTTCGCGATCCGCAGTTTCAAATCGTTCATCGCGCAGTTTTGGATGGAGTGGCTGAGCGCCATAACGATTGGGACCAGGTGTCCCCTCCAGAAAAGCGCAGTCGATAAACACCCAAAGGCCGAACGGTATCGAGATTGCGATAAGGGCCCACAGCCATAGAGGCTGTGACAGCGGATCGTGAAAAGCACCAAGCCAAAGGACGGCAAACAGTATGACCGCCATCAACATCCACAGATAACCGACAAACTCCGGATGGCCGCGGTCTTTCAGCCGCCTGAACGTGATGAGACAGATGGCGGCATAGGCGATCATCGGCCCGTAGGTCGCTTGGTACCCATCGACCAGCAGAACCGCAATGATCGAGAGTGCCGCAATTGCAACGATCCCCAGCCACCAGCGTCTTCGGCCGATGCGACCAGCGAATGAGATCGGGAGTGGTAACGTTTGGTGCACGATTTCAGCCAGGAACCCCGGTTGGTAATAGATCGGCGTGTGATGGACATGCGTCGCCGAGGTTAAGCTCTGACATGGAAATCCGAAAGTTCCGTAAGCGGCGGATGTTGATTGACGGCCGGCAGGCTCACGATATATAGTTGTATTAAGCAACTATATATCGTGAGCGCATGCCAGATCCAACGCCTCTGCTCGTTTCGAAGATTCGATCCGCATCTCGTGAATTGGTACGAGAACTCGGTTTTATGAGCCGGACGGTTGCGGGAACCCATCTTTCTCCCTCGGCCGTCCACACGATCGTTGAGATCGGCACCTTCGGTCGACTGACAGCCAAAGAACTCTCCGAAAAGCTCATTCTGGAAAAATCAACGATCAGCCGCCTGGTACGATCTCTTGTGGAGAGCGGCGATATCCGCGAGCAGCGGAGTCGAAGTGATGGTCGCAGCAAGGATCTGGTGCTGACCGACCGTGGACGCGAAACGCTCGCCACCATAGATCGTTTCGCGAAACGACAGGTCATCGATGCGATCGCTCCGCTCAGCGATCGATCGCGGGCACATGTTTTGGAGGGTATCGCGGCCTATGCTACGGCTCTGCGAGTCGGGCGGTCCGGAGATGGTGTGCGGCGGACAGTCCCTGAATTCTCGCTCAAGCAAGGATATACGCCTCGCTTGCTTGGTCGAATGGTTGAATTGCATGCCGCATGTTACGAGAATCTTGTGGCTTCGGGTCCGACGTTTGAGGCCAAGGTTGCAGCGGAATCGGCCGCCTTCGCCGAACGTGTTGTCAATTCGAACAACGAGATCTGGTATGCAGAGGTCGCCGACGAAATCGTCGGTACGGTCGCCGTCGACGGCGAGGCTCTCCAAGCAGGGCAAGCACTCCTGCGCTGGTTCATTGTCGAGGATGGCTACCGTGGGGCTGGTCTTGGTCAATCCTTGATCGCGCATGCTCTGGCATTCTGCGACGAGCGTCAGTTCGATGAAGTCCATCTGTGGACATTTGCCGGACTGGATGCGGCTCGAAAGCTTTACGAAGGTCATGGTTTCGTTCTTGCCGAGGAGAATCCTGGCGATCGATGGGGGGCCTCTGTCCTGGAACAACGATTTGTCAGAATGCGCCAGGCCGGGAGTGTGCGAGTGGGCAGCCCTTTGGGATGATTCGGATAGCGATATGAAGACATCGGAGGAGGTGACGATCGTTCCTTTTATGGACGGCTTCGCCGGCGGCGTGCGCGACCTGATCTTGCCGATACAGCAAACTGAGTTCGGTATTCCCATCACCTATGACGAGCAGCCGGATCTCGGTGATATCGAAGGCTTTTACCGGCAAGGCAACGGCGATTTCTGGGTGGCTTTGGCTGGCGGCGAGGTCGTGGGGTCTATTGCGCTGCTCGACATTGGCAGTGGCCGTGCCGCCTTACGAAAAATGTTTGTGAAGGCTAAGTACCGGGGCGGGGAACACGGGACTGCGGCAAAGCTATTGGCGCGTCTTGTTGCACACGCTGAGGAGGTTGGAATGGCTGAGATCTATCTCGGCACGACAGCAAAATTCCTTGCCGCTCATCGGTTCTACGAAAAAGCGGGGTTTTCCAGAATAGGGGCGGAGGATCTGCCTGACCGATTTCCGCGTATGAGCGTCGATACACGATTCTACAAGCTCTTGCTCACCGCCGCCGCACTCCAGTCGTGACTGCCTCTCGGTTCTCCTAAAAAAGAAGCTGGCCGATGTCACAATGCGGTGGCCTCTCTCGTCTTGTGGGTAGATAGGTCGTTCAAAAGGAGATCACTATGAATACCCGTATCGATCCATATGCAGCCGGCCCTGACGCGATCAAGGCGATGCTGGCACTGGAGAACTATGTTCAAAATGCCGGTCTTGAATATGCGCTGGTCGAACTCGTCAAAACACGTGCGTCGCAGATCAATGGCTGCGCCTATTGCATTCACATGCACACGACAGATGCGCGCGCCGCAGGGGAGACCGAAGAGCGGCTTCATCTTCTCAATGCCTGGCGGGAGTCATCGCTCTATAGTGCACGGGAGCGAGCGGCACTGGCCTGGACAGAGGCGCTGACCCTCGTTTCCGAATCGCATGCACCGGACTCTGACTACGACGCGGCCACGCTTCAGTTCTCGGAAAAGGAACTGGTGGATCTGACGTTGTTGATTTGCGCGATCAATAGCTGGAATCGAATAGCCGTTGGTTTCCGTAGTCAGCACCCCGTATCCGGCGATGGTGAGACAGCGGCTGTTGCTTAGGTCCAATGGCGAGCTGTGAGAGTGGGGATGGTCGGACACCTGCAGGATTTCGAGGACCAGCGGTCTTATCTCATGCGACTGGCATACCGCATGCTGGGTTCTGTCGCTGATGCACAGGACATTGTGCAGGATGCCTATCTGCGTTGGCATGCGGCCGACACGGACAACGTTGAGAATGCAAGGGCATTTCTGTCGACCATTGTTACACGGCTTTGCCTCGATCAGCTCAAATCGGCGCGCCATCGTCGTGAGACATATATAGGGCCATGGCTCCCCGAGCCTTTGATCGAAGATTTGGGCCAGCAGGATACGGCCGCTGAAGAGATTGCAGATGATGTCTCGGTTGCATTGATGCTGGCGCTCGAGCGGCTGTCGCCGCTCGAGCGTGCCGCCTTTATTCTGCATGATGTTTTTGACATGGATTTTGGCGAGATCGCCGGCACGCTGGATCGGAACGAGGCAGCATGTCGTCAGCTTGCGGCACGGGCGCGTGCGCATATGCGTGACCAGCGCGTCCGCTATTCAGTCTCTCCGGCCGAAGGAGAACAGGTTGTTACCGCGTTTCTTGCTGCGTCAAGGAGTGGAGATGTATCGGCCCTGCGTGATCTTCTGGCCGCTGGTGTCGTGCTGACGACTGATGGCGGTGGCCGGAAGATCGCAGCACTTCGACCGATCTGCGGAGCGCCGAAAGTTGTTCGGTTCTTTACGGGGCTAGCCCGCAAGGCAGGAGGCCAAGAGCCGAAATGGATTGAACTCCTCACCATCAACGGGATGCGAGGATTTGCGTCGATTGAGTGGGATGGGACGCTGCAGACGACAGCGCTCGATATCCAGACGAACCGGATCGCCGCGATCTATATCACGCGCAATCCGGATAAGCTCCGGCATTTGGCGGCGCGCATTCCGCTCGCTTTGTGAAGTGGAAACTGAGTGTGAGTCGACATGAGAACCGCCGCTCTCTGTTGGTGGCGGTCATATTTGCGATTTTCAAGCATAATGTCAGATTTGCTGCGACAATGGGCGGTCTAGTCGGGGGGTATAGTAATTCAGATCAGTCGGATTGCAGTTTTTTCTTGCATGCCGATGTCTGCTTTGAAGGTTATTCCTCAATTGAAAGACGTTGTTAACCCTCACTCTTTACCTTTTCATGTTGGATCGAACAGACGCGGGAACGGTTGCCGTGCGCTTAAGAGGTGGAGGCTTCATAGTGTACATGCTGCCAGTCCATGAAGGGGACATTTGATGGCACGAGATACCAGTTTGACGGGGACCGAACAGTTTTTCGAAGAGAACGAGCTGATTGTCAGTAAGACGGACCTGAAAGGCCGCCTGACCTACTGCAATGATGTGTTTCTGCGAATTGCCGGCTACAGCGAGCAGGAATGTCTCGGAGAACCTCACAGCATGATCAGGCATCCGGAGATGCCGCGGTGTGTCTTCGGACTGCTTTGGGAGACCATTCAGGACGGCCGTGAGATTTTTGCCTATGTGGTCAACCGCTGCAAGAACGGCGATCATTATTGGGTGAATGCACATGTCACTCCGAGCCGAGATGGATCGGGGAATATTGTTGGCTACCATTCGAACCGGCGGGTGCCGGATCGCGATATCCTGACCAATACCATCATTCCGCTCTACAAGGATTTGCTTGCGGAAGAAGCGCGGCACAGCAACCGAAAGACCGGTATGCAGTCATCGACCGACATGGTCACCAAACTCCTGAGCGAGCGCAACGTCGCTTATGACGAATTTGTTGCGACGCTATGATCCGGATGGATTGAGCACGAGCCGTTTTCCGAAACGCGGCGGCCCCACCGAGCCAGATTTTTGAACCCGATCAGTGTGTCACGCCAGTTCATAGAAGAGATTAGTCAGATGTTCTCCAACGATTACAAATCAGCAGTTCATAAAGCCCGCAGCGTATGCGAAGCCGTTGCCGAAGGCGATTTTGAAGCCCGTATCACGAACATCACCGAGAAAGGCGAGGCGGGTCTATTGCTGCACGCCATTAATCGGATGATTGACCGATCCGATGCCTATGTCCGCGAATCGCGAGCATCACTCGAATATGTGGAAGCCAACAAATATTTCCGGCGCATTTCAGAAAAAGGAATGTCGGGAGCCTTCGGTGAAGCCAGCCGTACGGTGAACAATGCGATGTCGGCAATGGAGCAACGCGTTACGGAATTTACGAGCGTTGTTCAAAACTTCGAGAACACGATGAGTGAGGTTGTGGAATCTGTTGCGGCAGCGGCCTGTGAGTTGGAGGCCTCCTCGAACACGATGGAAAGCTCAGCCGTCTCGGCAAATGAGCAAGCTGCAACCGTTGCGGCGGCAGCGGAAGAGGCATCGGCAAATGTCGGTGCTGTTGCCTCTGCCACCGAGCAGTTGACGGCATCGGTTGGCGAGATCAATCAGCAGGTGACACAGTCTACGGAGATCACTGCGAATGCTGTCAAAGAGGTGCAGCAGACGAACAGCGATATCAGCAATCTTTCCACAGCATCCGACAAGATCGGCGAGGTTGTATCCTTGATTACGGATATCGCCGATCAGACCAATCTGCTCGCATTGAACGCCACGATTGAGGCTGCCCGCGCAGGCGAAGCCGGCAAAGGATTTGCGGTGGTCGCTTCGGAAGTGAAGGAACTCGCCGGACAGACCGCGAAGGCAACAGACGAGATCAGCAATCAGATCGAAGAAATGCAAAACGCCAGCAATCAGGCCGTGGGGTCGATCGAAATCATCGGCAATACGATTGGCAAGATTAACGAAATAGCATCGACGATCGCGGCAGCGGTCGAACAGCAGAGTGCGGCGACACAGGAAATTGCGCGCAATGTGAACGAGGCATCCACAGGAACCGCAGAAGTGAGCGGCAGTATCAGTGTGGTGACGCAGGTTGTCAGTGAATCAGGCGAAGCGGCGACCAACGTCAAACAGGCCTCCGGTGAGTTATCAGAGAAGTCTGCGATGATGAAATCGGAGGTCGACAGATTTCTAGAGGCTGTGCGCCAGGCGGTCTAGCACTAGCGGTGGTACGAAAGCCCGTTCGATTCGCGGTTGGGCGGCTTTCGAGCTCATGTTCTCTGTGAGAAGCGTCGTCCGACCATTGCAGCGGCGATGTTGACCTTCTGGATGTCGATGGTCCCGCCAGCAATACCCCAGGCCCATCCGTCGCGCATTTTCTGCTCCATCGGGTATTCCTTGGAATAGCCGTAGCCGCCCATCAGTTGAACGGCGGTGCTGGTCACGTCTCGCACCATCTCATTCGCATAACATTTGGCGATGGAGCTGTCGGCAATGCTCGGAAGACCTTTCTGCGCATTGACGACTGCGCGGTATAGGAGAAGCCGTGAGGCGTCGACCTTCATGGCCATTTCGGCCAGGTGAAGCTGTACGGCCTGGAAGTCCACAATCGGCTTGCCGAACTGTTCGCGCTCCTGAACATACTCCAGAACGTAGTCCAAGGCCGACTGAGCGATGGCAAGGCTCATGGTGGTATTGCCGCAGCGCTCGAGATCGAAGGCTTCCATGAGCTTCTTGAAGCCGCCGGCCGGTACCACGACATTTTCGGCAGGGACTTCCACATTGTCCAAAAAGATATCTGCACTGGTCATGCCGCGCAGGCCCATATGGTCTTCGCGTTTGCCGAAGCTGACGCCGTCGCGGTTTTTTTCAACCAGAATTGCACCGATACCCTTGGCGCCCGGATCGTCGGACATTCGGCAATAAATGACATAGGCGTCCGAGTGGCCGGCTCCCGAGCACCAGCGCTTCTGCCCATTGACCACATATGATGCGCCCTTCGCCGTCGCGCGGGTCGTCAGATCGGTGAGGGCAGTGCCGGCATTCGGTTCCGACATGGCGACGGCGACGATCATCTCGCCGGCGCAGACTTTCGGAATGATGCGCTGGCGCATCTCTTCGTCTGCATAGTGGGCAATTGCCAGTGTCGGGCCGAAACAGGATTCGAAAATCGGGAAAGCAAGAGCGGGCGAGAGCCGCGCTACTTCTTCCAGCACAAGCACAGCATCAAGGTGTGAGAGGCCGGCGCCGCCATAGGCCGTATCCAGATTGACGCCAAGAAGCCCCATCTCTGCAAATTGCTTCAGGATTGCCGGGCCGGGCGGTTGATCCGATGTCTCAATTTCGCGTGCAGCTTCCACGAGTTCGCCATTGGCAAACCGCCGAACGGTGTCTTGAAGCGCAACCTGCTCGTCGGACAGTGCGAAATCCATGAGAAACTCCTTTAGCCAGCAGCAAGCATCCGGTCTCGGTCACGCACGAGCCAGAGCAGCACGAGTGCCGCCCATAACGGTACGGCAGCCCAGAACAGCAGGTTGCCACCTGCGTAAGGATCAATGAGCCGCTCCCAGGTCGACGCGACGGAAACCGTGTGCATTGCCAGGATAGCACCATAGGTCCACAACTTCTTGAAGCCCGCCATAAACGCCAAAATGACGAGAGTCTGTGCGGTTCCAAGACCCGTCGCGATGGCTGGCGTAATCTCAAGCAAGTAGAATTTGTTGAAAACCTGCTGTGCGTGCCCGGTATTTACGATTTTGTCGATGGACCAGACCAACAGGAAGATCCCGGTTGTCATGCGCAGCAGCAGGAGGCCGACTTCCAGCGATTTGTCGTTACTCACATGACATCCTTCAGCTATTACGCGGATTTGCTTCGACGGCGGCACTCGGAGGTTGCTTCGGACAATGCGTTAGAATGCGATCATTGCCCTTGCCGGTATTCTCACCCTTACGGACGACATAGCGCTGCTTGCAGACGCTGATCTTGGGCGGCACATGCGTGCGCTCGAAGACATCATGCCCGTCCTGCAGATCGCTCCAGAAGCTGTTCCAGCGGTTTCCACGGTGCAGCCGGCGATTCCAGGCGGTCATCCGAAAAGGATAGACATGGACATGGAAGCGTCCCTGTCCACGCCAAAGAGCCGCGGTAACAATCCGCCAGATCTCGTCCATCGCCGCGTTGGTCATGGCATAACAGCCAATGGAAGAGCAGCCGCCATGCACCATCAGGTAGGAGCCGGTCCGTTTATGTGAGCGGTCGAAAATGTTGGGAAATCCAAGATTAAACGATCGGTGCCAACGGCTGTTCGGATTGAGCTGTCGTTTGGACACCGTATAGAAACCTTCCGGACTTTGTCGGTCGCCTTCCTTCAATTTAGGGCCGAGATATCCCGACCATCGACAGATCGGATAGGACGCGAATAGGACGAACCGATCGTCTTTTTTCATCCAGATCTCAAGGACGTGCTCCTGCTTGAAAATGCGGATGAAGACCGGGGCGCCAAGCTTCACACCGACCTCTTTGAGCCTCTCGTCCAATCGCGAGAGATCGGGTGTTCCCCTGAGCGGGAGGCCTAGATAACTGCGAACCAGCCGATCTGCACGATCAAGAGATTGGACTGTCCGATCGATGAGCGCCATCACCGGTGTGCTCTGTACCGAAAGAGCGCCAACGACGACCACACAGAGTGTAAATCCAATGATGAGGCGCTTGAGCATGAAAGCGAGCCTGCCTATTCGCGAGTGTCAGATAACTCGAATAGGGCGGATCGGGGCCATGCGTCAACGCTCCGCCGCCGCCGAGCAGTTGTCGGTATACAGTTAGTTTCGACCGAGGATGGAATTCAGGCGGAACGCAAAGCCAGCAACCGAGGGATCGCGCGGCGGTCCGCCGAATGTGAACGACGAGTCGTCCCCGAAGTTTCCATCGCTTGGAGGCGATGCAACCCGGATGTGTTTCGTCGGCTTGGCAGAGGCTTTCTGCATGGATTGGCGCATGGCCTCGCGGATCAGCACATCCTGAGGAAGCGTTTCAACAGGAAGTCGCTCATAAGCCGGGCAGGCGCCTGCTGGATCGATACGACTTCGCGGGTTCTTGAAGGCCACATTCACTAGATAGTTCTTGCGGCAAACCGCTACAGGTGGCGGCCGATGAGTCTTTTCGAAATGGTCGTGCCCCTTCTTGACGGTCTTCCAAAAGGACTTCCAGCGACTGAAGCGATGGCGCTTCATATTCGCATCCGTCATGCGGAACGGATAGGCGTGGACGTCAAAGGCTTCCTGCCCGCCTTGGAATGCCTCGCGCGCCAGGATGTAGATTTCCTCCATCAGCGCGTCCGTCATGGCGTAACAACCGGCGGATTTGCAGTCACCATGCACCATCAGATGGGCACCGGTGCGCCGGTGCGCCTTGTCGTATGCGTTGGGGTAACCAAGATTGAATGAGAGATAGAATTGGCTGTTGGGGTTCATCTGGCGTGACGAGACGCGATAGAATCCTTCCGGCGCCTGCTTATCGCCCTGTTTCAGTTTCGGGCCAAGTTTCCCGGACCAGCTGCAAATCGGGTAGGTTTTGAAATGGTGAAAACGGCCGTCGTCCTTCGCCTTCCACACCTCAAGCTCGGACTCTTCCTTGAAGATGCGCACGAACATCGGCGAATCCTCGCGCATGCCCTTTTCTTTCAACAAGGCCTGCGCCTGTGGTGAAAGCGGCTTCAGATGAGGTGGGACAGGTTGGCTGCACCCGGCAAGCAGAGCTGTCGCGAGTGCAACCAGACTGACCGCAGTCTTTTTCATCATATCAAGATCCATACGCAGTGCCCTTTGCGCATGGTCACCATTTATTATTATGTCTTAACGCTAGGTTAATTTTGGTGATTGGCCAGGATTTTTCACCGCCGACCCGCCCCCGAATTGACCTATGGTAAATCTATCGGAAAGGAATGTGGCGCTGGCGAGACACTGGTGCGGCGATTTAACGGCGAGCCGCAAGAATCCGGGGAAATCTGCGAGTTCATTGGAGTCTGGTTGGAAATCCCTGAAGCCAGCCCTCTCCCTCGGCCCAACCACCCCGAGGGTACCCTTATTGGGTGGTTGGGCCGGGGGAGCGGGCCGGCTTCAAGGCTCAGTCAACTCTATGTCACACTGCCAATGGCGAGGAATTTGGCCCGTCGATGCTCCCGCAGGGCATCGCCGTCCATCTCCGCGAGATCGTCGAGAGCCTTGGCGATCATGTCGCCGGCGCGGGTTAGAGTCGTCTCCCGGTCCCGGTGCGCGCCACCGACCGGTTCATTGACGATTGTGTCGGCGACGCCGAACTCCAGGAGATCCTGAGCGGTGATCTTCATATTTGTCGCGGCATCCTGCGCGCGGCTGGAGTCATGCCACAGAATCGATGCCGCAGCTTCCGGTGAAGCCACGGTGTAGATCGAGTGCTCGAGCATTAGTACGCGGTTTGCGGTGGCAATCGCGACGGCACCACCCGACCCGCCTTCGCCGATCACGAGCGTGATCAAAGGAACGCGCAACCCGAGACAGCAGTCTGTCGAGCGCGCAATGGCTTCGGCCTGGCCGCGCTCCTCCGCCCCGATACCCGGATAGGCACCGGCGGTGTCGATCAGCGTCATTACGGGGAGCGCGAACCGATCGGCCATACCCATCAGGCGGATCGCTTTGCGGTACCCTTCGGGTCTCGCCATACCGAAATTATGCTTGAGCCGGCTCTCGGTATCCGACCCTTTCTCGTGGCCGATAACCATAACCGGCTTCCCACGAAAACGTCCGATTCCGCCGATAATCGCATGGTCTTCGGCAAAGTGACGGTCTCCGGCAAGGGGCGTAAAGTCTTCGATCAGCGCTTCCACATAGTGACGGAAATGCGGTCGGTCCGGATGCCGGGCCACTTGCGTTTTTTGCCAGGGTGTCAGCCCCGAATAGGTGTTCTCGAGCGCTTCCTGGGCTTTGGCTTCCAGTGTTGCGATCTCCTCGGCGATAGACACGGAGGCCTCGCCGTCGACCAAGGCGCGCAATTCGGCGACCTTGCTCTCCAACTCGGCAATAGGCTTCTCGAAGTCCAGATAGGTTCGCATGGGGAGATCGACAGTTTCTGGTTCGCGTTTGCCCGCTGGAACGAGGGCCGCGTTTCTCGTGTGCCGGCTTAGGTCAAGAACTCACAAATGGCAAACAGAACCGTGTGACACGCATGAGTCCATGACCTAGTGGCCCTGACCATGACGCCTGTCAAGCCGGGAGACAAATGCTTCCGGGTGAAAGCGTAAACCAAGGCCCGAAATCCGGCGCTAAACGGCTTTTCCTGCGTCCAACCGCGCATTGGCCATCGGATGATGATCGAGAACCAGCTGTTTCAGCCGTTCCTCGAGAACGTGGGTATAGATCTGGGTGGTCGATATGTCTGCATGCCCGAGCAATTGCTGAACGGCGCGCAAATCTGCACCCCGTTCCAGCAGATGACTCGCAAAGGCGTGCCGTAGAACATGCGGAGAAATGCGACTTGCATCCAACCCGCTGCGAGCGGCGGCCTGTTTAAGCTCCAAGGCAAAATTCTGCCGTGTCAGATGCCCCTGTTTGCCGCGCGATGGAAAAAGCCATTTGGACGTGGCCAGCCCTGGAAACCGTTCGTTTTCCGCATCCAGATAGTCACCGATGGCGGTAATGGCTGCATCGGTCAGCGGAACAAGACGTTCCCGGCCCCCCTTTCCCTTGACGATAAGAGCGCGATCGCCGTTTGAAACGGTGCGGCGTGGCAGTGACACGAGCTCGGTCACACGCATTCCGGTGGCATAGAGGAGTTCCAGCAGGCAGTAGAGCCGGCGTTTTTTGAAACCACCAGGCCCATCGCCGTCGGATGCATCGGTTTTTGCTCTTTCCAAAAGTGCATCGACATCGTCGACCGAGAGGACTTTCGGCAAGGGGCGTGCGCGTTTGGGGCTTTCCAGGGTCGACGCCGGGTCGTCGCTGCGCAGACCTTCGGTAAACAGGAAGCGGTAGAACTGACGGATTGCGGAGAGTTTCCGGGCGCGTGTCGCAGGGGAAAGCCCTCGGTTATGCAGCTCTTCCAGAAAGTCCGTGAGATCGGTCTGGCTAGAAGTTCTTGGGGAGATGCCCCCTGCAGTGAGGCTGGCATCAAGATCGTCCAGGTCGCGACGATAGGCATCCAATGTGTTGCGGGCCGCACCCCGCTCGACACTGAGCATTTCAAGAAAATAAGAGATATCCGCGGCGCCATTGCGCGCCCCATCGGGGCTGGGTGATGTCGGTTTCGCGGTCAGAGCAGCCACCAGTTTCAGTTGCGGAGCTTAACGTTTCGCAGGGTCTTGGATATCTCTTTCGGCTCGGGTTCGAAGAATTCCGACAACACATAGAGACTGCCGTAAACCACGCCTGTAAAAACAGCACAGACAAACAGAAATCTGATTAGACTCGGCATTAAGTGGCACTCTCCATGGCGGTCGTATCGTCACGCGGCGCCGTGGAAAACCTGCGCTCAGACCAACCGTAGCCGCGAATGAACCATAACATTGCGAATCTCCGCGTTAACGAGTCCATCACAGAGTCGGCTTTTTCGATAGGCAACCGACGAATCTCAAAGCTAGAATGCCTGAACGTTCGCCACTACTGCAAATATCGAAGGTCCCAAGTCTCCCCATGCGCACCGACGCACGCAAGCGAAACAACAAGGCATCTCGAACCGCATCAATTCGCGAAGGACTTGGCAAGCGCAGCATCGTTTTAATCGGCTTGATGGGAGCCGGCAAGACGGCGATCGGCCGCCGCCTCGCGCATGAACTCGGCATCCCCTTTACCGATGCGGATTCGGAAATTGAAATCGCGGCCGGACAGAGTATCAGCGAAATCTTCGCAGAGCACGGAGAGGCATACTTCCGATCTGGCGAGCGCAAGGTCATCGAAAGGCTGCTCACCTCCGGTGGGCGGGTTCTCGCCACGGGCGGCGGAGCCTATATGAATGAGGAAACCCGCCAGACTGTGGCGGACAATGGTGTGTCAGTTTGGTTGAAAGCGGATCTCGACGTCTTGGTCCAACGCGTGTCTCGGCGTGACAATCGACCACTGCTGAAAGACGGTGACCCAAGAGCCATAATGAAGAAGCTGATGGACGAACGCTACCCGATCTATGCGCAGGCGGATATCGTCGTGCAGAGCCGCAATGCGCCGCACGATACGATCGTCAATGAAATTCTGAATGCGCTCTACCGCAGCCCGATGCTTTCTTCTGCAAAAGAATAAGCGAGCCTAGTGACTAGCCAATGGATCAGCAAACAACACAAGGTTTAGCTACAGAGCAGTCCAGCACTGTTCGGGTTGCGCTCGGCGACCGTGCCTATGACATCGTCATTGGCCCAGGGCTTCTCGGCGGCGTTGGCCGGAGACTGGCCGAGATTGCGCCTGGCACGCGGGCGGCCATCATTACGGACGAAACCGTGGCCGGCCTGCATTTGGACGCCGTTGAGGCAAGCCTGAAAGACCAGATCGGACTTGCGGGTACAATCGTTTTGCCGCCCGGAGAATCGACGAAGAGTTTCGCCCAGCTCGAGCCTCTGTGCGAACAGCTTCTCGAAATGGAGGTCGAACGCCGGGACACGGTGATAGCGCTGGGCGGCGGCGTCATCGGCGATCTTGCCGGGTTCGCCGCAAGCTTGATCCGCCGCGGTGTCCGCCTGGTCCAGGTGCCAACGACACTCTTGGCCCAGGTCGACTCGGCCGTCGGCGGCAAGACCGGGATCGATACGCCGCAAGGAAAGAACCTGGTTGGAACATTTTATCAGCCAAGCCTTGTCGTCGCCGACGCGGATGTTCTGGAAACACTTCCAGATCGACAGTTCCGTGCCGGTTATGCCGAGGTTGCGAAATACGGTCTGTTGGGAGACGCATCCTTCTTCGATTGGCTGGATCGGAACTGGAAAGACATCTTTGCCGGTCCCGGCCCGGCTCGAAGCGAGGCCATCGAAAAAAGCTGCATCATGAAGGCGAACATTGTCGCCGAAGACGAGCGAGAGGCCGGGCAACGGGCATTGCTCAATCTGGGGCATACATTCGGCCATGCGATCGAGGCCTTCGCCGGCTATTCGCACCGCCTTCTGCATGGAGAGGGGGTATCGATCGGAATGACGCTCGCCTTCGGATTTTCGGAAGAACTGGCGCTGTGCTCCAAACAGGATTGCGAACGTATGGAGGCTCATCTCAAATCCGTCGGACTGCCCACCCGGATTGTCGAGATGGAAGCGCCGCATCCGACAGCGAAAGACCTGTTGGCATTGATGGCGCAGGATAAGAAAGTCGAAGGTGGCAACATCTCCTTCGTGCTCGTGCGCGGGATCGGCCACGCCTATGTCGAGCGGGAAGTGCCGATGGGCCGGCTCGAAGATTTCTTGACGCGCAAATGTGAAGGCCGATGACCCTCGAACTTCTTTTGATGATCGCGGCGATTTTTGCCTTGCTGATCCTCTCTGCCTTCTTTTCAGGCTCGGAAACGGCACTGACAGCGGTTTCGCGCGCACGGATCCATGCAATTGGCCAGGATGGCAGTCGGCGGGCGTCTCTGGTCGACTATCTCATAACCGACCGTGAGCGCCTGATCGGCGCGCTTCTGCTGGGCAACAATCTGGTGAACATTCTGGCCTCCGCCCTGGCGACCAGTCTGTTTCTCGAATTGTTCGGCCGCGGCGGGGTCGTCTATGCAACACTGGTGATGACGGCGCTCGTCCTGGTGTTTTCCGAAGTTTTGCCGAAGACCTATGCCATCTCAAATCCGGAGCGGATGGCACTCCAGGTCGCGCCCTTGGTTCGGGTGTTCGTGGTTCTGTTCGCACCAGTGACGGCCGGCGTGCAGATCGCTGTGCGCCACATGCTGAGATTGCTCGGACGAGGGGTGAGTGACGATGCTGCCGTTCTTTCTTCCCGAGAGGAGTTGAGGGGCGCGATCGAACTGCATCATCTGGAAGGCGGCGTCGTGAAGCATGACCGGGACATGCTTGGCGGCGTGCTGGATCTTCGTGACATGGAAGTCGCGGATGTCATGATCCATCGGACAAGCATGCAGGCACTCAATGCCGACGATTCCCCTGAAGAACTCATCGATTCGATATTGGAGAGTGCTTTTACCCGGATCCCACTTTGGCAGAGTGATCCGGATGACATCGTCGGAATTCTCCATGCGAAGACCTTGCTTAAGGCACTTAAGGACGCGAAAGGCGACTTATCGAAGGTCGACATTCTTTCGCTCTGCACGCCCCCCTGGTTCGTGCCTGAAACGACAGCTCTTCAGGATCAGCTGAACGCGTTCCTGCGCAAGAAGATGCACTTCGCTATCGTTGTTGACGAATATGGCGACGTCCAGGGATTGGTGACGCTCGAGGATATTCTGGAGGAAATCGTCGGCGAGATCACCGACGAGCATGACGAACCCGTCATGGGCGTTCGTCCGCAGGCGGACGGTACGGTCAATGTGGACGGCACGGTCCCCGTCCGCGATCTCAACCGTCTCATGGATTGGGATCTGCCGGAAGAGGAAGCCACCACGGTAGCGGGTCTGGTTATTCACGAGGCTCAGACAATACCCGAGCCAGGCCAGGCGTTCACCTTCCACGGCTATCGATTCGGAGTGCTTCGCAAACAGCGTAACCGCATTACAGCCGTGAAAGTGACGCCGCTCAAACAAACCAGGCAGGCGGCTCAACAGTAGGATAGAGCCCGCTCATTCATTGAGCAGGCCGACGACTACGGCGCCTTTTTCAGACCGCCCATTTTGCAGATAATTTTCCATTCCTCGTCCGTGACCGGCTGCACGGAAAGCCTGGAATTCTTGACCAGCACCATGTCGGCCAGGCTCGGCTCGGCCTTCACCTGCTCGAGCGTCACCGGATCGATAAACGGCTTGACCGCGGCAACATCGACGCAGGTCCATTTGCCGGTGGTGTCTGTCGAATCCGGATGCGCTTCCGTAACGACCTTGACGATGCCCATAACACGTTTCTCATCGATCGAATGATAGAAGAAACCCATGTCGCCGATCTTCATGGCGGTCATATTATTGCGTGCCTGATAGTTGCGGATGCCGTCCCATTCGGCGCCGCCCTTACCCTCCTTAACCTGCTCATCCCATGACCAGGTGTTGGGCTCGGATTTGAAAAGCCAATAGGCCATGGCTTAAGCCTCCGGGTTCTTGATGATCCAGTTCCAGGGGCGGATGTCGACATTCGCGAAGACACCGGCCTTGGCATAGGGATCCGCATCGGCGATCGCGCGTGCGGCGGTCTTATTTTCCGCTTCGACAACCACGAGACTGCCGACAGGGCGCTCGCCATCTTCGCTCATGAACGGTCCGCCCGCTTTCACGGCATCGCCGAGGGACTTGAGATAGTCGAGATGATCGGGCCGATTGGCCTGACGCAGCGGCAAGCCGTCCGACTTGTCGGTGCAGATGATCGCGTAAATCATTCGGAAGATCCTTTTGAGCAGATGGTGTGAAGATCAGGTCTCGGAGCGGAAGGGCCGGGATAGCAAGCCTTCGATGGCTTCGTCCACGCCCAATCGACCGGATACGACGGCATCGACCGCCTGACAGATCGGCAATTCCAGGTCATGCGATTCGGCGAGCTCGGACAATGCGGAAGCCGTGAAGACTCCCTCGCTGATCGATTTTCGGGCGCCGAGGACCTCGCTGAGCGTCTTACCCTCGCCGAGCGCTTTCCCCAGCGACATGTTACGCGATTGGGTGCTCGAACAAGTCAGGAGGAGATCGCCGAGGCCTGAAAGCCCCGAGAGCGTTTCGGGCTTCGCGCCAAGAGCGGTTCCCAGGCGTACCATCTCGGCAAAGCCCCTCGTCGTCAGTGCCGCATGGGCGCTTTTTCCGAGTTCCTTGCCAAGTACAATACCCGACGCGATCGCCAGGACATTCTTCACTGCGCCGCCGATCTGCGTACCGATTACATCATCGCTCCAATAGGGCCGGAATGCCGTGTGTCCGATGGCATAGGCAAGATTGCGGCCGAGGCTTTCGTCCTCGCACGCCAGGGTGACGGCTGCCGGAAGACCGCGAGCCACTTCCGCTGCGAAGCTTGGGCCGGAGAGTATGGCGAGAGCCGCGTGGGGAAGTGCTTCCGCGAGGACGTCCCCCATCAGCTTGTCTGTCTTCTGCTCAATGCCTTTGGAACAGATGATAACCGGACGCCCTTCAGGCAAGTGCGGCGCAAGCTCGCCCGATATGGCTCGAAGATGTTGTGCCGGGACGACCATCAGGAGTGCGTCGGTCTTGGCAATCTCGGATAGCTTGCCCGTCGCGCGGATCTTTCTGTCCAGCTTTACACCTGGCAGATATGTCCGATTCTGGTGGTGATCGTTGATGTCGGAGATGGTCTCATATTCATAAGCCCAAAGTTGAGCACCGCGGCCGGCCTTGACGACCGATTGCGCAAGAGCGGTGCCCCAGGCGCCGCCGCCGACAATGCCAATTGTTTCGAATGCCATTTGTCTGTCCATGCCCTAGGCTTTTACACCGGCGCCGATTGCCGGCGGTGCATCCTCATCCAGCGGCCAGCGTGCTCGGGGGCCGATTTCGAACGAGTCCGTGTCGTTGCGTGCCAGCCGTTCGGCGCCTGCCCATGCGATCATAGCGCCATTGTCCGTGCAAAGCTCGACGGGTGGAACATGAAGCGTGAAGTCTTGTTCATCGGCAAGTTCGGTAAGGGCGGCACGCAGGCTCGTATTCGCCGCAACGCCGCCAGCGACAACCAATCGATGCTGCGTCTGACCGCGGTGATTTGAACGAAAACAGGCCATTGCGACCCGGCAGCGATCTTTTACCGATGCTGTGACGGATTGCTCGAAACTCGCGCAGAGATCTGCAATGTCCTGCTGTCCGAGGGGGGCGAGTTCCTCTGCTGCTCGTCTGACTGCCGTTTTCAGGCCCGAAAACGAAAAATGCGGTTCCTTGCGCCCGACCATTGGTGTCGGAAAGTCGAAACGCGCCGGGTCTCCGTCACGTGCATAGCGCTCGACTTCGGGGCCGCCAGGGAATCCCAACCCCAACAGTTTTGCTGTCTTGTCGAAGGCCTCGCCGAGGGCGTCGTCGAGTGTTGTGCCGAGACGTTCATAGTGGCCGACACCGTCCACGCTCTGCAGCTGGGTGTGCCCGCCGGAAACCAGCAGGAGCAGGTAGGGTGGCGCCAATCCTTCGGTTAAACCGACCGTAAGCGCATGCCCTTCCAGATGATTGACGGCCAGCAGCGGGAGATTATGGACAAGGGCAATTGCTTTCGCCGTCATCAGGCCAACCATGAGGCCGCCGATCAGACCGGGACCGGCGGTGGCGGCAATGCCGTCGAGATCGGAAAAAGTTATTCCGGCTTCCTCAAGCGCCGCGGCGATGAGCTCATCGAGGCACGTCACATGAGCGCGCGCGGCGATTTCCGGCACGACGCCCCCATAGGCCGCATGGGCTTCGACTTGCGAGCGAACGATGTTGCTGCAGATGCGCCCCCGAGTAGGGCCTTCACGCACAACGATTGCCGCTGCTGTTTCATCGCAGCTCGACTCGATCCCGAGCACGGTCAGCGGTCGATTGTTGACTGTGTCCTGCATGCATTGGCTCCGTTCCGGTACCGCACCGGTAGTATCGCGCCACTTATATCAGCGGCGTGCGCTATTGCGAGCCAATCCAGCGTGCGAAAACCTCATCGGTTTCAGTTTCGAGAATGCCGCCGATAATCGCGCCTGTGTAAAACGGGGCTGCTGCTGCGACAGCCGGACTCGTCAGATGGATCTGATTGAGCCCGAGCTTGACAAGAGACTCGATCGACGTTCCGTAGACCACCTCGGGGATCTGCGACCAGACGATCGCACTTGCACACATCGGGCAGGGCTCGGCAGTCGTGTAGAGTGACAGATGCTCCCAGTCGAGGGATGGCTTGATCGCCGCGCAGTTCATGAGTGCGACGATCTCGCCATGCAGGATCCGATTGCCTGTATGGCTCTCGTTGCCGCCGCGACATACGATGTCACCGGATCGTCGGTCGACGATGACAGCGCCGAACGGTGCGGGTACCGTCGTCGCCACATCCAGCGCTTGTGCCATATTTTGTTCATGCCGCGTGCGTTCAGCGGGCGAGAGGTCTGCGGCGGATGTCAGTGTTGTCGTTGTGCCGAAGGGCGCGTCTCGCCATTGGTTATTCATGAAAGGCCCCCGAAAAAATCCGCTGGATCATCGCTGTCTGAAGAGCTTGCAATAGCGGTTCGTTTGGACGCAAGAGCACGGAAGCCAGCCGACATGGTCTGTCGCGGGCGCGATACGCCGCAAAAAGGGTGTGACAATGCCAAAACAGATTCTGCTATTGGGTGACTCGATCTTCGACAATCAGGCTTATGTTCCTGGAGAGCCGGATGTTTGCTCGACATTGCAGGCGATGGTGGATCCGAATGAGTGGGTGGTGGATCTCTGGGCCGTTGATGGTCACAGGACCCTTGATGTTCCGAAACAGCTGCGCGGCGTAGATGTTGTTCCTGGCAGTCGGTTCTTCCTGAGCGTTGGCGGAAACGATGCATTGGACCATCAGCATCTGCTATCCGACGGTCAGCAGCGCCACCTGGACGAGTCTTTGGCGCTGCTTTTCGGCATGCGTGAAGCCTTTAGAGAAAACTACGTCGCCGCTTTGGATGCAGTTCACGCGATCGCTGAATCGCTAACGGTCTGCACGATCTATAATCCGGATTACCGCCGTGACGTCATGTTCGAACATTTTCAGCAACCGATTGAAGCGGCGCTCAGTCTGTTCAACGACGTGATCACACAGGAAGCCCTGCGCCGAAAGCTGCCTGTAATTGATCTTCGGCTTGTTTGCGATAAGAGCGAAGACTTCGCCAATCCGATCGAGCCGTCCTTCAAGGGCGGCCGAAAGATTGCTGAAGCGATCGTTGGAACGCTGCAGGTGACGGGCGATGTCGACTGGCTGCCAGATCGCCAAAGCCATCCTTGAAACGCTGCCGGTGGCGGGATATGTCGACCCGTTGCTATAGTCGATGACCTTGGAATTGCACGCCAAATCTTCCGGAGGCAGTCCTTTGAATTCTCATCGTGTTCGTATTGGCACGCGCGGCAGTGCGCTGGCTCTCTGGCAGGCCCATGAAGTCCGGGACCGGCTTTGCGCAGCGCACGGTTTCGAAACCGATGCCGTCGACATCCAGGTCATCAAGACCACAGGCGACCAGATCCAGGACAAGGCGCTCCGCGATTTCGGCGGAAAAGGGCTGTTTACCAAGGAAATCGAGGACGCGCTGCTTGGCGGCTCCATCGACCTCGCTGTCCATTCCATGAAAGACATGCCAACGGTGCTGCCCGACGGCCTGATGATCGCGGCCCTGCTGGCGCGTGAGGACGTCCGTGATGCTTTCATAAGCCCCAAGGCAGGTAGCATAGCTGATCTGCCCCAGGGCGCTGTCGTTGGGAGCTCATCCCTGAGACGCCAGGCCCAGATCAAGCGGTTACGGCCGGATCTGGACGTCGTCACCTATCGCGGAAATGTGCAGACGCGGTTGCGAAAACTAGAGGAGGGCGTTGTCGATGCAACGCTACTGGCTTTTGCCGGACTGAAGCGGCTTGGCCTGGAGGAGCAGGTTACCGCACTGATCGAGACCGATGCGATGCTACCGGCCGTTGCACAAGGCGCTATTGGCGTCGAAATCCGCTCAGACGATGAAGCGACGGCCGGCCTTCTTGAGCCACTTCACGATCAAACCACGGATATTCGCCTTGCCGCGGAACGCGCCTTTTTGGCAAAGCTCGACGGCTCATGCCGCACGCCGATTGCCGGTCTGGCGGAACTTGATGCAGGGCATCTGCGGTTTCGCGGCATGATTCTCTCACCGGATGGACGCGAATGCCATGAGACCAGCCGTGAAGGCAGTCCGGACGATGCGGCATCGATGGGTTTGGATGCTGGCGCGGAGCTTCTTTCGCATGCCGGCCCGGATTTTTTCTCCGGACTTGATTGATGCGCCTCTGGGTGACCCGTGCCGAACCGGATGCGAGCCGGCAGGCGGAAAGCCTGGCGGAACTGGGGCATGAAGCGGTTGTCGACCCGCTTCTGACAATAATATTCGACCACACGGTGCCGTTGTCATTGCAGGGCGTGCAGGCGCTGATTGCGACGAGCCAAAACGGTTTGAGAGCGCTTTCGGGGCGGCAAGAGCTTGAAGACGCAATAAAACTGCCGATATTCGTTGTTGGTCCGGGAAGTTCCGCGTTGGCGCGCAAAATGGGATTTTCCGTCGTTCATGAAGGACCCGGTACAGCGGAAGGGCTCGTGGATGTGATCGCCGACGGATGTGATCGGACCGCAGGGACACTTCTGCATCTGGCAGGTGCTGCGTTGGCGTCAGACCTCAGGGGAAGTATGGAAGCACTCGGATTCAAGATGGATCAGCCAGCGTTCTACGAGGCTGTGCGTGCGACGTGTTTGAGTGCGGAAAGAAGCCGGGATCTTGAAGAAAATCGCCTTGATGGCGTGATCTTGATGTCGCCCCGGACCGCGAAAGTGTATATGAAAGTAGTCAGCGCGGGCGGATTAGTGGAGGCCGCTCGCCAGCTCCATTACTACTGCTTGTCCAAGCCGGTCGCCGATTGCCTGGCGCCGTTGGATAGCAGCCAATTGAGCGTCGCCGCTCGGCCGCGAGAGGCAGATCTCCTTGATCTGCTAGATGGCCGGCGGGCCGACTGAGGATGTGACCAAGGGTGCTTGTAGGTAGGCACCCGCTAGTTGAGGGCTTGATCGGCATGGCCAGCAAGGACGACGATACCCCGAAAAAAGAGACGAAGAACGGGGTCGCACACGGCGACGATAAGAAGAAGCCAGCAGTTGAAGCTGCCAAGAAACCAGACAGCCCGGGGAAAACCGGCAGTCCTGAAAAAACAGAGTCGACGAAACCAGCGCCGAAATCGGTACCGACTGCAGGAAAGAAAGAAGCAGCGACTTCGACTGCCGAAAAGCCATCCCCCAAGGCGGATGCGCCGCGGGCACAAGCCAACGACAACACCAGTAAGCCGGCTGACAAGCCGTCACGTCAGCCGAATGGCAGCCAATCGGCACGCACCGATTCACCGGGGGCGCCAGGCCATGTACCGGTTGTTTCGCAAAAGCCTGTCAAACAGGGCTCCCTTGCTGCAACTCTGGTGATCGGGCTTGTCGGCGGCGTGGTTGGTGCACTGATCGTCGGTGCGATTTCAGGTGGAAGCGGCTCAGGCGCCGACGATGTCTCGGCGATCGAGAGCCGTATCAAGGCGCTCGAAGGCCTGACGCCACGTATTGACCAGGCGGAAAGCGGGCTGACGGATCAGAAAGCGGCCCTCGCCGCGCTGAAAGGAACCGCTGAAGGCAATGCGGAATCGGTTGGCACGATCGCCGAAATCTCGGCCAAGCTGTCAGGACTGGACGCGCAGGGCAAGACCGTGGCAACGCTGGAAACAGAGCGCAAGCGGTTGAGCAAGGAGCTCTCCCGGCTCAGCGCCGATGTGGTCGCGTTGAAGGCAACGGTGACGAAGAGTGCGGGAAGTCAGGATGCGCTCGACGACCAGATGCAGGGATTGCTGAAGCGTTTCTCTTCGGTAGAGAAACAGCTCGTCGAGTTGGCGGAGCGTGACAGCAACGCATTGCGTCACGCGGACCTGGCTATCGCGTTTGCCAATCTGCGCCGGGTTGTTGACAGAGGCGGGTCTTACCGCTCGGAATTCGGCGCGCTCAAGGCACTCGCTCCGGCAGATGCCGACCTGTCCGTCCTCGAAAGCAATGCCGACAATGGCGTTGCGACCGTCGCCGCGCTTTCTCAGTCGCTCCGACAGGCTGCGCATGATGCACTCGACGCGGAAGCGAAGGCGGAAGACGGCGGCGTTGTCGATCGTATTCTCGCCAATGCCAGATCCCTGGTGAAAGTTCGCAAGACAGTCCCCGGAGAGGGCGATGGAACGGCAAATCTGCTCGCCCGGATGAGCCAGTCTCTGGAAGGCGGCAATCTCAAATCGGCTGTTGCCGATGGCGGAAAGATTGCCGGTGCGGCCGCAGCCTCTCTCAAACCCTGGTTGGACTCCGCAAAGGCGCGGCTTGCGGTCGAGCAAGGCCTTCGGAGCCTTCAAGGTGACCTGGTTGGTGGCGTGGCAGATAGCAAAGCGAGGTAAAGTCCAATGATGTGGCGCATTCTAGTTTATACCTTCGCGGCGATCCTGCTCGTAGCCGGGCTGACCTATTTCGCAGATGGCTCCGGCACAGTCCTCATCGACTGGCGCGGCTATGAGATCGAAGCCAGCGTCTATGTCACGGCGCTCGCCGTCTTGTGTGTCGTCTTCGTCGCGCTGCTCCTCTGGTCGTTTCTGCGCTATCTCGCAGGTCGGCCCGAAGCGGCAGCTGGCCGAGAGATGGGGCAGATGCGAAACCAGGGTCTCTTGGCGCTGAGCAACGGCATGATCGCCTTGAATGTCGGGGACCGGGAAGGCGCTGAGCGTCAAGCAGCGCTCGCGGTCGAGACGCTTCCGGACGACCCGCTGACAGCACTTCTTCAGGCACGCAATGCGGAGGCGCGGGGCGACCGAAAAGCAGCTCAGCGAATTTTTGCCGACATGGCGAGCAACAAAGACACCGAACTATTGGGTCTGCGTGGGCTTTTTCATCAAGCTATTCAGGACAACGAGATCGATGCCGCACGGCAATATGCCGAACGTGCGGTCCGTCTCAACCCAAAGCTCGGTTGGGGCGTGGAAGCCTTGTTCGACCTGGACTGTCAGTTACAGAACTGGGATGCCGCAATCGAAGCACTGGGACAGGCGCGTCAGCATGGTCTTGTCGATCGCGAGACCGGCGAGAGGCGCCGTGCGGTTCTGCTGACCGCCAAAGCCATGGACCTGCAATCGAAAGACGCTGCACAGGCACTCGAACTTGCCTTCGAGGCTCACAAACTCGCACCCGATCTGGTTCAGGCGGCGAAACTTGTCGGAACGCTGCTGTCGACCAGCGGCCAGGCGACGCGTGCGCAGCGGTTCATCGCGCGCACCTGGCGGTTGTCACCGCATCCAGATCTGGCCGATGCCTATGCGAATACGCCGACGGGCGCCTCTGCCCATGAGCGCCTCAAGCGCATTCGGGAACTCGCAGACCTGACACCGCGTCATGAGGAAGCCGCGCTGGCGGTCGCCGATGCGGCGATAGAAGCGCGGGAATGGCAGACGGCAAGACGAGCGCTCGGAACTCTGATCGATGGACGTCCGAGTGTGCGAGTCTGTTCTGCCATGGCACGGATCGAAAACGGCGAGTTCGGCGGAAATGGCCGCGTCCATGAATGGCTATCCCGGGGCGTCCGCGCGCCGCGCGACCCCGTGTGGACTGCCGATGGCATCGTCGCGGAAGAGTGGGCACCCATATCGCCTGTCACCGGCCGTCTCGATGCTTTTGAATGGAAGGTGCCATACGAGGTGGTCGAGAAAGTCGACGAGTCGCTGACCATCGAGATGCCTGATCAGTCCGGCGGTCCCAAAAAGAGCGCCAAGAATAAAAAGGCCGGAGACGCCAAGTCGAAAGACCAGGAGGCCGAGGACAAGGTGGCCAAGGTCGTGCCGATCCCACTTGCAGGCAACGACAAGGACAAAAAGCCAAAGGAAGTCTCCGATCTCGATGCGGAGGATATCGGTCCGGACGGCAAGCCGAAGTCAGCAGACGCCAAGAGCGATAGCGGACCGTCGAAGGACAAGTCGACGGAATTCTATGTCTCGCCGCGCGCGCCCGACGATCCAGGTCCGGTCGCGCCGGAGAAGGAAAAAAAGTCAGAGCCGGCAGCTGCGGCGCAAACCAGTAAAAGCTGATCGCAGCGATCGATTGACCGGTGCCTTGCAATCGCAGGCGCGTAGGGCTATCCAGACGCCAACGGGTCGCTGGCAGTTCCAGTTCGCGCCCGGATGCGATGGGTGATCATTTGAACCATCGCCGCGTGCCGCATTAGCTCAGTTGGTAGAGCACATCATTCGTAATGATGGGGTCGGGTGTTCGAGTCACCCATGCGGCACCATTATCCTCTCTCATAGCTGAACATACTTACTCAGAATTCCCCAAAATCCGGTGGTTTACAGCATCTACAGGTGAACAAGCCTGCTCATGCTGACACATAGTTTCGCTAATGGTAGGGTGGCCCAAAAGGTAGGCTGCGATGACCAAGCTTAACAATCTGACTCATCTCAAAACCCAACAGCTTCCCAGTGGTAAATATTTCGACGGACAAGGTCTCATACTCGTCAAATCCCGCAAAGACGCGGGAAAATGGATTTTACGTTTTGTGATCGACGGAAAACGCCGTGAGATGGGTTTGGGGCGCTGGCCCGATGTCACTATCAAAGAGGCTAGGGAAACCGCAGCCGAAGCCAGAAAAAAAGTCCGGCGAGGCATCGACCCGATCCTCGAGCGCAAAAAACAAAGCACCCAACCTGACCGACTGATTGTTGAAAGTGCCATCAAGAGTTGTTTTGAGGCCAAGAAAGCAGAGCTAAAGAACGACGGAGAAGCCGGCCGCTGGATGTCTCCCCTCAAAGTGCATGTCATTCCAAAAATCGGTAGAAAACCAATTGAGGATATTGATCAGCATGAATTAAAACGCCTCTTAGACCCGATCTGGCACACCAAACCAGAAGCCGCTCGCAAAGCGTTGAACCGCATCCACCTAACTTTAAATCACGCAGCCGCGCTTGGTTTAGATGTTGACCTACAGGCCGTCATGAAAGCCCGTGCCCTTTTAGGGAAGCAACGACACACGGCCAATCACATTCCCTCAGTACCGTATCCCGAAGCACCCGCATTCTATCAATGGCTTTGCACGAAAACGACAATATCTGCTTTTGCGCTCAGGTTTCTAATCCTCACCATCGCTCGCACAAGCGAAGTCCGGTTCGCTACCTACGATGAGATCGATGACAACGTCTGGGTATTGGAACCCCATCGAACCAAGAACAACAGATACCATCGCATTCCACTCACTGATGAAGCGCATGAGGTCATTGCATTGGCAAAAACCTCAGACAACCAGACTTTGCTATTTCCGACCCACACTGGCAAAGCTATGTCCGATGCCACGATGAGCCGTTTCATGGAACGGGAGGGGTACGAGGCTCGCCCGCATGGTTTCCGCGCCACCTTTCGTACCTGGGTCGAAGAGACAACGGATACTCCATACGAAGTCAAAGAAAGCGCACTTGCTCACCAAGTCGGTTCGGAAACCGAACGCGCTTATCAGCGCTCCGACCTTCTCCAGAAACGCCGACTGTTGCAAAACCAATGGGTCGAATATCTACGGTCGCTAATGTGAGAATTCTCACACCTATTCCCCCATTACCGCCCAAGCGCACCACCGCTTCACTGGTGGCAAAATGATAAAGGACACGATCCTAAAGGATCGACAACTGCTGTCCCATAGGGACAACCGCTCGCGTTTGAACCGCCAGCCATGCAAAAAATCAAAAATTTTTCGCTCGCGCGAACTCTGCAAATCGGTACCCCAAATTGCAGAGCCCGATACACCATATTTGGCTTAACCAGTGCCCCACGTGTGGTCGGGGCAAAGCCCGACTAAAACCGCTGTCCCCACTCTCAAGCCTACTAACGTAGTTTGAGCCTGGGGCTGCATCAGCACCACTGTCCCTCCTAACATACAAACGGGACAGCGGCGCCGAATTGGGCTTGTCCCGACATCAAAATGCCGGGCCTGCACCACATCGATTTTAGTCGGCCTAGCCGACCACACGTGGGGCTTGTGCCGGCGAGCCGGTTCTTGCTCGGTAGCCCGAGCCAGTGGTGACCCCCGCAAGGGGGACACAAATAGCCGTCCTCAAAAGGACGACAATACAGGTGTTGTCCCGTGTCCACCGCCAGGAGGACACAAAAACGGCCGACCCCAAAGGGTCGACCGAATAGGTGTTGTCATAAGCAATTGCCATAGGACTGACAGAACATATTGCTGTCGACCTGATGAGGTTTTTGTCCATCGCCACAGTTACGGACGCTGACCCACAGACCAGCTTTCGCAACCCGTTCTGCAACCTTTGGTGCCATTCCCCAACCTGTGTCATCACCATCAAAACAAACGATAACGTGAGAACACGATCCCAGAAGTAACTCAATTTGTTGATCTGACACACTAGTGCCCATAAGCGCGGCGACACCAAACCCGGTGTCACCGTACCGACTTGCCTCACCACCATGCTTGATCACTGAGAGAAAACTCTCCACGAGAACCACCAAGTCAAAATGTTGAGCGACATTCCAGCCATACAGCTCCAACTCCTTCCGAAAGTTCGGCGGAAACTTGTATTTTGGTTCTTCCCCATCACCGAGCAGACCAACGTCCCGGCCGCAATAGGCCACAAGCTCGTCACTTCGGTTGAAAATTGGGATCGCCAAACGATTTTTCATAACGCCGCGCTGCCCCATGCCAATACCAAGATCAGCTAACCGTTTGTATGGCAGCCCATAGGCCTCTACGAATTCGTTGGGAACACCGTCACCATCTGGTTCCACCGCCTCTAATTGCAATTGGAACGTCAACGGCTTGTTATATGGGATGCCGTCGCTTTTATCATTGGCTTCTTCTTCTGCCTTACGACCTGGTTTGGCATCGATCAGCTCGGACGATTTAATTCCGTTATCAGCTGAATTTTCCAACTTGCTTTGAAGCCCAGATACAGTCTTGCCGTTGGGCTTGGCTGGGATGCCACTCAGCTTCGCGATCTGTTGAGCCGCTCGACGTGGATTACTCAATTCACTGTCTAACTGTTGCACCAGGCTAATCACATTACCCTTCACACCACAGCCTTTACAGTTGAACAGGTTCTCCTCCACGTTCACACTCAACGACGGCCGTTTATCATCATGAAACGGACAATTCCCTCGTCGCTGCACTCCATCTCCGGAAAGCGACACGTTATAGTGTGCAAGCACCGCCACAATGTCCGCGTTTTGCTTCACGAACGGGAAATCCACATCGTTTTTCGGCATTGCTACCTCCTTTCAAGATACTCGTAGAACTGATGATTTCACCACTTCCAGACTATCATTTTCGAGGCATGTCTACCCATTGACAGTGGAAAAACACATGCGATATCAATTACTTATCTGTTATCCTAAAAGTATCGATCTTTCTTGATCTTTCTTGCGGCTGTAGGACAAAGCCAGCCTCGTTCACACCCCCTTCCAATCTCAGCTTTGGGATTGGGCTTTGAGCTCATCACATCAATTCAAACGCTCCACCTGGCGGTTACCACAACACGACTGCCCGGTGCAGCTTTTATAGATTGATGTGACAGTGTGCTCGGCCTCGACGGGGGGTGGTGCGCCGTGGTTTCGGAACCCGGTGCGCTCAATTTGGTAGCACCACCCGAATGGCGCGCTCAATTGATGTTTTAAAGAGGCTGGCTTTGCCTTATGGCGACGCACAACTATCTACACATTGGTACACGTGAGCATTGGGGTATTCGCCCCGTCGGCTTTACCGACCACGACGCCTTTCAGCACACCTGGATTAATGGCGCGACCGGAACCGGAAAATCTGAGCTCCTGAAGTCACTTCATTCCCAAATCGTACAACACGGGCACGGCTGCACTTTGATTGATCTCAACGGTGACATCTCACGAGAAAGTCTCAGCGCCATTCCACCTGAACTTCGCAGGAAGGTCATATTTGTTGACCCCACTGACACTGAGCACGTTCTGCCCATTAATCACTTCTATCAAGTTCCAACCGACAAGCATGCTCTCCACACAGACAACTTCTTAGGAGCATGCGAAGCAATTTGGACAGATGGGTGGGGCGATCGCATGGAGTGGTATCTTAGAAATATCCACCGAGCGACACTCCAGGCCCCCGAAGAACTACGGCCCACGCTCTTATCAATTCCCCTCATGATTAGCCGACGGCCACACTATCGTCGTGCGGTTCTAAAGCACATCACCGACCCTCAAATCCTCGCGTTCTTTGAGGACGAATTCAACGAGCTGACCCCCACCAAACTAAAAGAAGTCATCATGCCGATTGAAAACAAGATCGGCGAGATCATTTCTCACCCCCTCGTGAAAAACATGCTCTCACCCTATAAGCCAGCGTTTCAATTTAAAGACGCTATCGCTGATAAATCGATTGTTATCGTGCGCCTGCCAAAAGGCACGCTTGGTGAAACTGCTGCGAAGCTTCTTGGATCTATGATTGTTTCAACCATACTGAATGCTGCTCAAGAACAGGACGCTCTCGATCCCAAAGATCGCATACCGCACTATCTCTTAATCGATGAAAAGCACATCCTTCCGACCACCGCGCTTACCAGCGCCTATGCGGAGATGAGGAAGTATAAACTCGGAATAATCGTCACGACCCAATACACCGATCAAATGCCAGCCGACGAAGTTAATTCCATGCTCGGCAACATCGGCACGATCATCGCCCTTCGAAGCTCAGCTCTCGACGCCGATCGGTTCTATAAACAAATCGGCCATATTAAGCCGCACCAGTACACTGACTTAAAACGAGGTGAAGCGATTGCCAGGTTACTCTTCAAAGGCACACCAGCCCACCCAAAGCGGATGAACATTGCCATCAAGCACGACTATGCGGCGCAATATAATCAAACCGAAAAAATTATTGACTTCACCCGCAACAGATATGCGCGTCCCCGCGTTGAGGTAGAAGCTACCTACATGCAATGGCTACGGAAAATGACGATCGATCCAGCCGAGCGAACCAAACGCCGAAAATCGGCTAATCAAAGTCGTGCCAAGAAAGAAAAGGTCGTCTTCTCCCACGAGCTCGCTGCGAAGTCTCCCAAGGTTTCCAGCAGGGGCAAGAACGCTCGCGCTGCTATAAAGAAGATTGTTGATGATGCCGCGAAAAAACACGCCTCAACGCAACCTCGTATACCGGTGTACAAGATGCCAACCCGACGTCGGCAACGTCGCAATTACCCGTCTAATAACTAATCTATGACCACAATCATTGAACCAAGAACATACGCAAAAAAATACATCCGCCTAGAGAACCCACCCAACTTTGTCATCACACCTTCGGTGCTTGATGTGAACGCTGAGATTTGTCGCCGACCGCTGATCCGAATTAATCAGCTCTTTGAGCTACTGCCCAACATCACTCAACGAACGATTTACCAGATTGTCTATTTCCTTTTTCACAACGGGTTCATCGCGCGACCAGGACAACAAAAACAACTGCATCCCAGCAGCGGCTCGGAACAAACCTATCTGTGTGCCGAACAGCTTGGCATTCAACTGCACTACGCCTTCTTTGCCGATCCGGTGGAGGTGACGCGATTTACTCAGGATTGCTCGTACCGCAGCTGGAGCTACATGAGCCACAAACACAATGAGACCACGGCACTGATCAACTATGAACAGAACGCCCAATCCTTGGGTGATGTTACTTACAGGAACGCTGCTGAATTATGGACAACCTACGCGCCCAATGAACGGCTCAACCAACCCGCCTACGACATTGATGACTGCGGTAGGATCACAGCTCATGACTTTATTGACAGTCCGCCCGAGATCGTTGGCAAGCCACAACCGAAAACACCGTTAGAATTCAAAGCCCGTTTTGATTGGGGTATTCACCTGCCAAAGCTCGTTGATGACGCAGCAGCAGATGATCACGAGAACAATCCAGACAATTTTTACGAACGTGAGCTAACAACCGTGACCCTCCCTCTCTCAGTCCAGTCTGATGGTTATTTCAGTCACGCGTGCACTACAGAGGATTTCTTTTTTCATGAAACCGATGAAGACAGTGAAACGATTTTGCCAGGCGAAGCCATTCGTCGCTCCACACAAGTCTTCAAAAACAACTCACTCTTTACCAAGTTTGCTGCCTACATCGCTGCCTATCGAAAGCGGGTGCACGTCTCCACATTCGGGATTACTTCGTTTGAAGTCATCACTCAAACGGTCAAGCCCGGACACGTACAGTCAACCATTCAAAAGCTCGCTCCCATCTTTCTTAGGAAGCCCTTCAATATCCATCCCGACTTCCTCCTCTTTTACGATCGGGAAATGCTCAGTGATTGCAAAAATAATCCGTATCACCCCGACTTTCGGTACCGCAATTTAGCCAACCAAGAAGTGCAGCGACTTCCCCGCTGAGACATCGACTATCGCTCGCTCAGGTTCACCAGGAGGAGGCAAGCGAGCGACGGTGGCTCCGTGCGGATGGTTTGATCACTGACCAGAGCCCAATGGCTCCCGCACTCATTTTGAGAGTCGCTTTTATAAGTACATGCTCCAGCAATTGAAGAATGGGGGTTTGAACAGTCGCCGCACGCCCAGTTGTCAACGCTGATCGAATATTGACCCACCCAACAGTCGAAAACTGACCCATCAGCATAGTTGAAATTAGGATTGCCAGATTGCAAAAAATCAGGTCTGTGACTACCGCTTCCTAAAGAACTGCCGACCACATATACTCTTGGGGAGAATTTCTGCCCGTGACCCAGAACAGTCATCGGCAAGAGACTTCCCTGGCAATTTGGCTGCCCAGAAAAACAAATCTCCTCAGTAGCAAGTTAGATCCACTCTGTTGGTGTAGGTCAATTCCTTTCCACTGCCGAAAAGGCGGCAGCTGCAGGCTTGCGGCTCTAGTAGCTATAGGTCGTATCGTGATCACTTCAAGATATGACCGGGAGGGGATAACCATGATTTACGCCGGCAACCCCATTTCAGACACGCATGGTGTCGGCGCGGTCTTCCGCTAAACCATTAGGCATTGTGAAGATGGCCGTTGAACCAGTTCCGGATGCCGGGCACACAATCTTGAAGAGGTCGCCAAACTCTGAAAGCGGCGTGGTAATTGTTCGGATATTCGGCTGGGTTACGCTAACCTTTCTGGCCGTTTTTCTTGTCAACAATTATCTGACATTTTGGCTCGGTTGGCCGGGTTCCTTGAGCTCTAACGATGGTGATTTCGACGCACGTTCGATCGTGCAGATAGGGCTATATGTGGCGGCATTTGCATTTGTCGTTTTTTACGTGTTTCGCGACCGCCAGCGTTCGTTGAGGTCAGAGAGCCGGCAAATTTCCTGCTTCAATTCCTTCCTGATGCGAGCCGCGTTTTATGCGGTCCTACTGATCGGTTTGATCGACGCAAGCCTTTCATTTCTTCGCAGTGAAGACCTGCTCGACGGACTCGTTGGAAAGGAGTTCGCCAGGACTCTGATGAGTGCGGAAGTTCGTGGAATTTCTGTTCACATGCCCCTGATCGCACTGTCGATCGTAATCGCAGTAATCACTCGGACAATTGGCGTCATATGGCTTGCCCTGCTCATCGTAGTGGCCGAGCTGCTGATCGTCATGCTCCGCTTCGTCTTTTCCTACGAGCAGGTCTACATGACCGACCTCGTGCGATTCTGGTATGCAGCCCTATTCCTTATCGGCTGCGCCTACACTATGCGGGAAGACGGTCACGTTCGAGTGGACGTGTTCTATGCCAAATTTTCTCCAAAGGCGAAGGGCCTTGTCAACGCAATCGGCACCCTGCTGCTTGGCATGCCATTTTGCTGGTTGATCCTTCTAATCGGAACCAACGGCAAAACCGGGATCATAAATAGTGCGTTGTTAAGCTTCGAGATCCAGGGCCTCGGAGACGGAATGTACATCCTTTATCTGATGACTGTTTTCATGGGGATCTTCGCGATTTCCATGCTGATCCAGCTTGTCAGCTTTCTTTTCGATGCTGTCGCCGACTACCTGGAAGAACCAGGCAGTCGAAGCGACGACGCAAGCCGAGTCCATTGAGAGCGATAGAAAGGAAACAATCCACCAATGGAAGTTGTCTTTCTCGCTCTGTTAGTGGTCATATTGGCCTGCTCGCTCGCTTCGGGATACCCGGTAGCGTTCGCCGTTCCCGGTTCCGCGATTCTTACTATCGTACTGGCCGCTCTCTGCGGCTATCTGATTGATGGCGATGTTGATGCTTTCTTTGTTCATGGTAGTGGACCGAGAGCTTGGCTCTCGGCGGGTGTCAGTAATTTCCGCGATGTTTACCGGTCGGACGAGTCGGATATTCTGATCGCCATTCCGCTTTTTGTTTTCATGGGTCATATGCTTCAGCGCTCGAAGGTCGCGGAGGACTTGCTGCTGGCAATGGCGCAACTCTTCGGCGCGATCCGAGGCGGGCTTGGTGTCTCGGCAATTGTCGTTGGCGCGCTGCTCGCAGCGACCACCGGAATCGTTGGCGCGACGGTCGTTGCCATGGGCATGATCTCGCTTCCTACGATGTTGCGAAACAACTACTCAAAGCCATTGGCCACTGGCGTAATCGCCGCAACCGGCACACTGGGTCAGATCATCCCGCCGTCTATCGTCCTTCTCATTCTGGTCCAGCAGCTGACAACGGCCGTCAACCAGGCAGGCACGGAGCGTAGAGCACTCTTCAAAGCATCCAGCGGAGAGTTCCTTATGCCCAGCGAATTCGACGTCTCTTCAGTCAGTGCCGGGGAGATGTTCATGGGCGCATTCATGCCGGGCGTCTTGCTCGTCGGACTCTACATGCTCTACGTTTTGGTATGCGCATTATTGCGCCCTCAGCTTGCCCCGGCAGTGACCGGCGACGAGAGGAATGAGGGAAAGCTGGTTCTCAGGTTGCTTGTTGCGCTGGTTCCACCTCTTGTATTGATCCTCCTCGTTCTGGGTTCCATTGTTACCGGCGTCTCAACCGTCAACCAGGCGGGTGCGATCGGTGCGGCTGGCGCGACAATAATGGCCGGTTATCGCCTGCGCGAGGGGAAGCGCGGCGCCTTCACGCCGACCGTGATCGCGATCCTCTCCCTGTGCGCAATCGGGCTCATCGTCAACCTATTCAACGTCAATCTCAGGAAGATCGAAACGAGCGACGACGTCCTCGGCGTGATACTTGCCTCAGTTGCCTCTGCGTCGCTGGCGCTTGCGCTCTGTTGGAGCGGTTGGCGCACACTCAGAATCGAACAAACGATGAAGAGCGTTGTGGACGAAACGACGAAGACCACCTCCCTCGTCTTTTTTATTCTATTGGGCGCCGTGATGCTGACGGCAGCCTTCCGGGGGTTCGGCGGCCAGGCCATTGTTAGAGAATTCCTGCACGAATTGCCGGGTGGATTCTGGGGTCAGTTCATCGTTGTGATGTTGATCCTTTTCGTTCTGGGCTTCTTCCTGGACTTCATCGAAATAACAGTAGTGGTCGTGCCGATCGTGGCGCCGATCCTGCTTGCCGACCCTTCAGCGAATGTCACTGCGGTGTGGCTGGGTGTGATGATTGCGCTGAACATTCAGACTTCATTCCTGACGCCGCCGTTCGGCTTTTCGCTGTTTTATTTGCGCGGCGTCGCGCCCCCATCCGTCAGCACGGCAGATATCTACAAAGGCGTCGTCCCGTTCATCTTGATTCAGCTCTTGGCGCTCGGGACTGTCGGAGCCTACCCAAGACTGGTCAACTATTTGCCGAACCGTGCTTTGCTTCTTTCAGATTCGGCTCCACCGACCACGAACCCAAAGCAACAATACTGCATCGAGGAGTACGTTTCTCGGAAATTTGAAGAGAGCGGAGACTCTATCCGTGGGGCAATCGCGCAAGTGCGATCGCTCAATCTGCATGTGCTGCCTGATACTATCCGCGGCGAACTCGAGCGAGGATTCGAGAGTGCCGACAATGCCATCGCCATGATGAGAGATATCAAAAGGACCGAACGGGCAGTCTCCGAAGCCGCGGTTCGCTACCGTCCTCTCCATGGTGAAGTTCGGAAAATAGAACGGGAAATCCGTCGGATCGACCGGGAGATCGCAAGGCTTGAGGTGATGGTCTCACGCGCGGGAGGCGTCGTGACTGAAGCGGCGGCACAGCAGGCGCGGCTTCGGATATCTGAACTGACCGCCCGGCGCAGTGCCTTTCTTGCCCGGATACCGGCCGAGTGGGACGTATTGAACAGAGAGTTTACTCGGATCCAAAAGATGGCAAACGATGCGCGGTTAACCTATCGCCGTACGGTCGACAATGCTTATCTCCCGCTTTCAAATACCTTGGCGATGATTGGCGACTCGGCGAAGCTGAGGCTCGTTGAGGCTGATCTGCGGGCGATTGGGCCAATGATGAGTTCCCTGCCACATTCGGTTGTCCTCGACCGTATCGGGCTTGTTCGCTCGGCACTTGTAAGAACTATGGGTACGGCTGAAATCCGCAAGGCCATGAGCCGTGCCCGCCGCGCATTGCGCGCCAGATCGTCCAAGTCAGACGACGCTCTAGTTTCACTTGCGAAAGCTGCTGCGCTGCTAAGGGCGGAGGTTGCCTGGCGGGATCGTGCAGCCCGCACGCTTCTTCCCAAACTCAAGCTGTATGAAGCGGCTATCGCCGATACGATTGGCCTTCGAAGGCAACCGCGTTTGCCCGATCAGGTCGCGTTAGAGGTTGCGGACTGCAGCGCAACCCCCCGCGACATCTATCTGAATTTCTAATCGACCGTCGAATACGGGAGCCGGAGAATACCCCTTGAACCTCCAATCGCTCGAGGTCCTAAAATCTTACTGCAATGGGAAATTGATGATGCGAACGCTGGAAATGTCCGTGCGACTTGTCGGAATTGCGGCCTGTTGGGTGTTTATCCCAGGTCAGATCATCGTATCTATGATCCACATCATCGGACGCCGGATATTCCATTTTTCCGTAACGCCGCTGCAAGAACTCGAATGGCATTTCGTCGTTGGCTTGATCTTTCTTGCTCTCGGGCTGGCCTACCTATCTGACCGTCACGTCCGTATTGATGTCTTGCGGGAAAAGATGAGCGCGGCCGCCCGCTCCTGGATCGAAGTCGTGGGATTTTTCATCGCCATTCTCCCATTCTGCCTGGTCGTCATTTATTACGGGACCGAATATGCTTGGGAAGCGTTCGAAATTGGAGAGCGCTCACGTGCCGCCCTGGGTCTGCCATATCGATGGATCATCAAATCGGTCGTCCCGCTCGGTGCGCTGTTCTTATTGCTCGCCGGCATCGTTGTGACATCGCGCAATATCGCGGCAGTGCGCGGCTCCTTGCCATCCGGTTGGTGGAACGACAGGGGTTGACGAGCGATATGGAAGAATTTCTGCTTATCGCGCTAATTCTGAGTCTAATGCTGCTGCTGTTTTCAGGATATCCAGTGGCGCTGGTTCTCATCGGCGTATCGGTCATCTTTGCAGCAGTTGCGATCGGTCTCGATCTGATGCCTGTTCAGATGCTGTCTTTGTTCCCCCTGCGCATGATCGGGACGTTTTCGGAAAATCTGCTTTACCCTGCGGTTCCGCCATTGATCTTCATGGGTGTTGCGCTGGAGAAGAGCGGGCTTGCGCGGGATCTGTTTGTCAGCATAGCCTATTTCCTCAAAAATCTACCGGGCGGGCTGATGGTGGCTGTCTTGCTGCTAGGGGTGGTGCTTGCGCCAGCGGCCGGCTTGATCGGAGCATCTGTTGCCATGTTGGCGCTTGCGGCGCTGCCGACCATGCTCACCTACGGTTACAGTCCGAAAAACGCGACCGCGTCGGTTGCGGCCGCGGGGACAGCGGGGATCATAATTCCGCCAGGTATCATATTGTTCTTTCTGGCAGATCTTCTGGAAGTGCCGATCCTCGGAACATTCTCCGGTGTGTTGTTCCCAGTCGGTTTGTTGCTCCTCGTGTACGCAACCTATTTCGTCATCTTGGCGCTAATTCAAAAAAACCGGAAGGAAATATTGATTGAAGGGTTGCCGGAAGGCCCCATCGATTGGAGCATTTTTCTGGCGAGCAAACTTATGCTGCCGATTGTTCTAATCGGCCTGGTTCTGGGCTCAATCGTTTCGGGCTGGGCAACGCCTACTCAGGCCGGATCCATCGGCGCGGCCGGTGCGTTCGTCCTTATGATACTAAACCGCTCCATCTCCTGGGCGCTAATGCATGAAGTGGTCGTCGAAACCGGATTGATCACAGCGATGGTGTTCTTCGTGATCATCGGTGCAAATGCATTTTCCTTCATGTTCAGAATTTTAGGCGGCGATGATCATTTGCCTAATTTTCTCTCGCTGCTTCAGCTTGGTGATTGGGGCAGCCTCATGTTCATTCTCGGAGTGATCTTCGTGCTGGGTTTTTTCATCGATTGGATTGAGATTGTTTTGATTACGTTGCCGATCTTTTACCCAGTGATCTCAGACTTCGATTTTAGCGCCCACGTTGGCGACCCATTGCTCACTCGAGTATGGATTGCAGTGGCCATCGCTATCGTGTTGCAAACGTCGTTTTTGACGCCACCATTTGGCTTTGCATTGTTTTTTTTACGTGGTTCGGCACCGCCAGAAGTTCAAATGGTGGATATTTATCGCGGTGCTGCGCCATTGGTCGGGATCCAGATTGCAGTCCTCGCGGCCGTTCTCATGTTTCCCGTTCTTGCCATAGAGCTTCCTTCGATGCTCTTGGACTAGAACGAAGCACTTTTGTAATCATGCCGCTATGCAGATCACGGGGCGCAGGGCGATACTGTGCGGCACTCAATTGTGTATCTGGCCGTTCGTCAGATGTCGGTGTTGGGTGCCACGGAATTCAGGGCATACGGCTTGTCATCGCTACCACTGCCAACCAGGGCTTCAACGATGCGGCAGTCCCTAATTGGGCCTCCGCTGCAAGCCGTGATCATTCTATCGAGCTCCGTTCTCAGATCTGTCAGTTGGACGATACGACAATCTATTTCATCGCGTTGAACACGCGCGATGTTGGTTACTGCCTCGCAGGGCTGATCCGGACTATCGGACAGCTTGAGCAAATCCCGGATTGTGGCTTGTGAGAAGCCTAACTCGCGGCAGTGTCGAATGAACGCCAACCGAGTGACGTGACCATGTTCGTAGATGCGTTGATTGCCAAGAGACCGGCGCGGCTCCGGCAACAATCCCACCTGCTCGTAATAGCGAATTGTCGGGACCTTGACGCCTGTCTGTCGGGCCAAATGGCCGATCGTGAATTCTGCTTTCGCCATCAGTTTTCCTCTTGCACCTATAGTAACTATAGATACTAAGGTTAAGTCACGCAATCACGACAGCGGATACAGGACTCACATGACAGGCTGCTCCTGCTATGGCGAGTGTATTTCTTAGATCTTCAGTGCAGACCATCAGTTGGGTGGAGATCCAAGAACATGCCTGGTAGCAGAATTCAGGAGATTGCAAATGAAACGACTTCGCGAGCGTAACGGCATAATTGGGACCGTGTTGGCAGTGCTCACTGTCACAGTCGCCTTTGCAAGTCTTGTCAACACGCGACAGGCACAGAGCCAAGCTCAGTCTCAACCGCAGATGAGCCCAGAAAGGCGGATGCCGATGATGGGCTCCAACCAGAGCCGCTGGATGTGGCCCCACCATCGCATGATGAGGGGGATGCAAGGTCGAAGGATGGGACCTGGCATGAGCCCCTGGATGGGCCGGGGCGCGAGCATGGTGCGGCACATGTACTACATGCACAATGGCATACCGTCGGAGTACAGAGGAAAGAGCAACCCATTGTCCGCCAGCCCGGAAGTTGTTCGAGAGGGTGCCACTCTCTACGCCGACAATTGTGCATCATGTCACGGCGCGCGTGGCTTCGGAGACGGTGAGGCCGGACAAGAACTGAGGCCGTTGCCGGCCAACTTGGCCCACATGATCAGAATGCCCATGCTGAACGATGCGTATCTTTTCTGGACAGTTTCCGAGGGTGGCGAGCCGTTGCAGACCGCGATGCCGGCCTACAAAGATGCACTGAAGGCGGAAGAGATATGGAAGATCGTGATTGCCATGCGCGCTGGATTTCCATCGCCGCCCCAAGAGTCGAAAAGTAGCGAGAATAAACACGATACAAGCGTCACGCCAAAGGGCGACTGGCTTTCAACCGATGACGTCCGAGGGCAGATCGAGCGATGGATAGAGTGGTACGGCAATCCAAAGCTAAAGGTCGGCTCGATCAGCGTGAAAGGCGAGCACATGATCATTGCGGAAATCGTTGGCGAAAAGGATTCGGTCGTGCAGCGAATTGAGGTCGACCGCCGCACTGGCTGGATGCGCACCATCCGATAAAGGGTCATGACGCATGAGATACGGTGCGAACTCTGTTGCATGCTGGCAATAGCTTCCGATGATCGACACAGCCGCCACTGAAATTGGTGAAACGACCCGCTACCGCGTCTTGGGCATGGATTGCCCGACTTGTGCTGCCAAAATCGAAAATGCGGTTCGGTCAGTCGGGGTTGAGAATGTAAGAGTTTCCATCGCCACGCAGATCATGACCCTACGTGTCAAAGATCCAAACATGCATCCCACCACAGTTGAGCGCGCGGTGCAGGCGATCGGCTACAAGCTAAATAGGCTGGAAGACGCTAATACAGTTCCTCAAGTCGACAACAACAATCGTTCCGATCGCCAAAGCCACATAACGGCAGAGTACAAGCGAGCGCTCTGGATCGTGATCCTGTTGAATGTTGGTTACGGTCTTGTCGAAATAATTGGCGGCATAATTGCAGATTCTCAAGCCTTGAAAGCGGATGCCTTGGATTTCCTGGGAGACGGGTTAATCACCTTCCTTGGTGTCCTTGCCATTGGCTGGAGCATGATTTGGCGCGCACGCTCAGCGCTCATCCAAGGTGTGTTTCTTGGCGCTTTGGGGTTGGGAGTTTTCATGGGCACGATCTATCGTGTCGTGGTACTGAACCAGCCGAATGCAGAACTCATGGGTGTGTTCGGCTTCATCGCGCTTGTCGTGAACGTGTTGGCAGCTGTCGCTCTGCTACCTCATCGCACGGGCGATGCGAATGTTCGTGCGGTCTGGCTATTCTCGCGTAACGACGCCATTGGAAACGTTGCTGTCGTTGTTGCGGCCGGTCTTGTCGCCTGGACCGGAACGCGTTGGCCTGACCTCCTCGTTTCACTCGTCATTGCCGGAATATTCATGCACTCGTCTTGGTCGATCGTACAGGACGCGATGGCAGATCTTCGTGAAGAAACCTGAGCGGTCGTATCTCCGACATAGCCTGCATTGCCAGCAAACAATCATCCATGTGCTGGCGTTGGCGTTCCCGCTGCTTCAGGGGCAGCAATCGCTGCGCCTTGTTAGGGTTTCGGCGGCAGCGCTTCCTGTTGATCCTTGATCTTACCAAGCGACCCAAAAATAAGGATGCCTGCACCAATGACGATTCCGGTATCGGCGAGATTAAATGCGGGCCAATGATAGGAATCCACATGGAAATCAAGAAAGTCCGTGACCGCCCCAACGCGAATCCGGTCCAAGAGGTTTCCCAAGGCGCCGCCGATAATCATGGAGATCGCGGTTCTGTCCCAATCTCCCTCGGCTTTCCACAGCCAAACAAGGAAAATGGCGACGACGACCAAGGCTAACGAAGACAAGATGAATGGCCCCCAGGCGCCGAGGTCTCCAAGTAGTCCGAAACTGATCCCTGGATTGAAACCCAATGAGAGGTTAAAAAAACGCGTGATGGGGACTTCACGTGACTGATGCGTTAGGAACTCGATCATGAAAGACTTCGAGCTTTGATCGAGGAGCAAAACAATCGAGCTTGCCAAGAGTCCGATTACGAAGCGGCGAAGCTTGAGAAAATCTTGGCGAATGCCAGTCATTTTTTGTGCTGACCCTTCGTCATGAAACCAGTTGCTCCCTTGGCGTCGAGATCTGGAAATGCTGCCTCGTGCGACAGTTCGCCATCAGGCCGGAATAATCGTGAAGAGAATCACGCAAGCAATTTCATTGAAGAATAGAGTTATTTCTTGCCGGGATAGGAGGCGAAAACCTCTGTCGATCCGTCACGGTGGACGAGAAGTACGTCGTAGGGTTGGCGGTCATCGCCAAAATCCATACCCGGCGATCCGAGGGGCATTCCGGGGACTGACAATCCGATCGCATCCGGCCGTTCCCTCAGAAGACGTCGTATGTCCGTTGCTGGGACGTGCCCCTCAATCGTATAGCCGCCGATCCTGCCTGTATGACAAGAGGCTTTTTTTGCATCGATACCATTATCGAGCTTAAATCGCATCAGTTGCCCCATTGTCATGTCTTGGCTTTTTGTAGAGAATCCATGTTTCTTGAGATGATCGATCCATGCGATGCAACACCCGCAGCCACTTGTTTTCGCAACCTCCATAGTTGTCGGTTCGCCTGAATTTGCGTTGCTAGAGAGCGCAGCGATGATAAAGGCGATCATTGTTATGCGGTTCATCTGACATTCCTTCGTTACTATCCCAAGGTCGCACTGGCGTGACGTGTTTGCCACATCCGTTCGGTGCCCATTGCCTTGATCATGATCGCACCTACTGGGGCGATGGTAGAATCAACACGATACGACCTATAGCGGCTAGAGCCTCAAGCCTGTGATCGCAATTATTCGGCGATGGCAGGATTTTGAGCGTCTAAATGATGGTCCGTGAAGAATCATGCTTGAGTTGGTCTGAGGACGCGTACAGTCCAACAACGATCAAGAGGCATGAGATGCGTTGCGCCCTCGGTCTGGGTTGTTCTTGTGGTTGCCGCCGTCTGTGTCGCACTAGTCGCCGCGATGGCACACCAAACACGCACTTTCGGTCCAGACATGTGGGGAACGGAGGATGGCTGATGTTTGGTGCCCGCATGACCATTATCCTGTTCTTTATGGCCATTATGGTCCTCGTCATGCAGCTTGGACGTTGGCTCGACGAATCTAGGCGAGACAAGCATGCACAATCCTCCGATAAGAATCCGCTCGATATACTCAAGAAGCGTTTTGCGCGGGGCGAGATCGTCCATGAGGAGTTTGAAGATCGGCAACGCGTGCTTGGAGACTAAATCGTCGGCAGAGTCGAAAGCATGCAACGTCGACTCGTGGCACATCTGAGACTCGTTGGGGCGCGAAGGCTGACGACCGCTGTTGAAGCCTAAACGGTCAATCTGTCGAGTCGTGGCCGCTACCCGTCAGGAATCCGCCGTCATTGATGGGGCGGTGGGAAGGCCAAGTTTGACCCTGGGTGTGTCAAAACGTGGCGGCTGCTACGATTCTCCCATGATTCGGTCGGGAGGGTCGGATGAAGCGATTTGTCGAGGGTGCTGACCGGGACCAGGTGACACTTTTCCCGGAATGCCTTGAAGACTGGATCGATGAGAACAACCCGGTCCGGGTGATTGATGTCTTCATTGATGGGCTGGATCTCGGTGCTCTCGGTTTTTGCCGTGTTGATCCAAAAGCGACGGGCCGTCCGTCTTATCACCCCTCGGTTCTCCTTAAGCTTTACGTCTATGGTTATCTGAACGCGGTGCAGTCGAGCCGCCGTCTTGAACGCGAGGCAGGCCGCAACGTGGAGGTGATGTGGCTGACGGGCCGCCTTGTGCCCGACCACAAGACCATTGCCGACTTTCGCAAGGACAACGGCCCTGCGATCCGCAAAGTGTGCACGCGGTTTGTTGAGCTGTGCAGAGAGATCGGCCTGCTGGCGGGAGCCAGTGTTGCGATCGATGGCTCCAAGTTCAAGGCGGTGAACAACCGTGACCGGAACTACACCAAAGCCAAGATGAAGCGACGCATGGCGCAGATCGAGGAGAGCGTCGCACGCTATATGCATCAGCTCGACAGCGCGGATCGCCAGGAGCCGAGCGAAGCCATTGCTATGCGTACGACACGGCTCAAGGAGAAGATTGCCAAGCTCGGGCAAGAGATGCAGCGCCTGGAAGAGCTCGAATGCCAGATGCTCGAGGCAGCAGACGAGCAGATCTCCCTAACGGACCCGGACGCCCGTTCCATGGCGACAAGCGGGCGCGGTTCAGGCGTTGTCGGCTACAATGTCCAGACGGCGGTCGATACCGAGCACCATCTGATTGTTGCTCACGACGTGACGACGAGCGGATCGGACCGATTGCAGCTCGCGCCGATGTCACAACAGGCCATGGTGGTGCTGGACGTCGAGGAACTCGACGTGGTGGCAGACCGTGGTTATTTCTCCTCAGAGCAGATCCTGGAGTGTGAGCGGGCCGGCGTGGGCGTTACGCTGCCCAAACCGCAGACGTCGGGTGGGAGGGCTCGCGGCCTCTTCGTCAAGGCGGATTTTCGTTACCTCCCCGATCAGGACGCCTATCTCTGTCCGGCGGGTGAGGCTCTGCCATTCACATCTCACAAAAGGGAGACGGGTGGTCTCAACATGCGGCGATACACGACCAAGGCTTGCGCGATTTGCGAGCTCAAGGATCGCTGTACAAACGCGCGCCAGCGTCAGGTCAGTCGTTGGGAACACGAAGACGTCCTTGAAGAGGTGCAGCGTCGCCTGGATGAGAACCCTCAAGCGATGCGCATGCGTCGCGAGACCGTCGAGCATCCGTTCGGGACGATCAAGTCGCGCATGGGGGCAACGCACTTCCTGATGAAGCGATTGAAGAACGTGAAGACCGAGATGTCCCTTGCCGTGCTGGCCTACAATCTCACCCGTGTCATGAACATCATCGGTATCAAGCCGCTGATCGCCGCGATCCGGCAGTCTTTATGTCCGATCTCATCAAAATGCGCTTCGATGAACGCTTGGACCGCTCTCACGGCCTTCTGGTCGTCGATGTACTTCGAATTGCGCAAAATACGGCTCAACGACGAAACGGTCGCTCCCAACTGGACATGACAACGCGTTTCCACACGCCCAAGACCCCAAGCGGACATTCAAGCGCCAACGCGCAAACAGGTTTTCTAGCGGTGTTCGTGTCGATCTGCCGAAACTGAGAACTTGCGCCGCACAATTTCGGTCGCCCACCAGATCAGCTTGCCTCCGAGCAGAATAATTGCCCCCAGAACCCACCAGCCGTATGCCCCGAACGGCAACACGCCATAGCCGTGAAGAAGAACCGGAACGATCAATACAAGATAGAACGGGCCGGTGAAGCGGCAATGGGTTCGACCACAGCGGCGCGCATCGAGTACACATGCAGAGCCCTTCCAGGCAAGCGCACCGGTCCAAAGGATCGTTCGCGTCTGTGCATCCGTGAAGAAACCGGCAACAATTAAGAGTGACGGCAGCCCCCAAGCCAGCAGGTAGGAGCCAATGCTGCCCACCCAGTCCGTACGATCTTGGGCCAACTGACCGTTCATTTGATTCAACCAGCGCAACAGGACAGTTTCGACACATCCATATCGAAGGTCTGTGCGGCAAGCTTGAGGCCCTCAACCGTCGTCAGATAGGGAAAGATCATCTCGCCGAGCTCGCCATAGGTCATGCCCTGCTTGACCGCGATTGCCGCTGTCTGGATGCTGTCGGCTCCCTCCGGCGCAAGGATATGCGCGCCAATCAGTTTGCCCGTAGCCGCGTCAGCGACGAGCTTGATCAGGCCGCGCGTATCGCGAGCTGCAAGGGCTCTGGGCACATTGTCGAGCGTGAGGACCGAGGTCGTTACCTCAATTCCGATTTCACGGGCAGCCGCTTCGGTCATGCCGACGCTCGCGACCTGCGGATCGGTAAAGACAACCGCAGGCATTGCCGTGTTGTCGTAGGCGAGAGAATCGCCGTTGAGCGTGTTGCGTGCGGCAACCTTGGCCCCATAAGCGGCCATATAGACGAACTGATCTTTTCCGGTCACGTCACCAGCCGCATAGACACCCGCCTTCGTGGTGCGCATGCGATCATCGACCTTGATGCCGCCATTGGGCAAAACCTCCACACCCGCATCATCCAGACCCAGTCCGGATGTATTGGCGACGCGACCTGCAGAGAGGAGCAGCTCCTGGGCGGACAGTTTTTCAGACGTGCCGTCGATCTGAACCGTCAATGTGATGCCGTTCTTCTTCCGCTCGACGGACTCATAGCTCTGCACCTGTTGAACTCGGATGCCTTCTTCGCGGAAGTGGGTGGCCAACGCCTTGCTGATTTCGGGTTCCGCTTCGGGCAGCAGACGGCTGCGAAACAGGATCGTGATCTTGACGCCCGCACGGGCGAACATCTGCGCAAGTTCGCAACCGATGTAACCGCCGCCAAGGATAATCATCGATTTCGGCAATTCGTCGAGATCGAAAGCACTCGCGCTCGTGAGATAGGGCAAGTCCTCGATGCCAGGAATGGCAGGCACGAACTCCCGTGAACCTGTGGCAATGATGACCTTACCCGCATCGATATGCTGGCCGTCGAGACTGATCCCACCATTGGCAAGGCTGGCCAAGCCTTCAAGATAGGCGACGCGATTATGGGCGGGCAGAAGATCAATATATTTGGCTTGCCGGAGCGAGGCGACGAGCTCATCCTTCTGTTTTCGCAGGGCCGCCCAATCGGCAAGCTCGCCGCTTGCTTTCACTCCGGCGAAGCGCGACGCAGTGTTGTCGTGATGCACGGCTTCGGCAGCCCGGATCAACGCTTTCGACGGGACACAACCGACATTGACACAGGTCCCACCAATCGTGCCGTGGCCGATAAGGGCCACATGCGCGCCTTCATCCGCTGCCGTTATGGCGGCTGAAAACCCGGCGGACCCGGCCCCGATAACGGCCACGTCGTAACGGCCGTTTGACGGCTTTGTCTCACAACAGTCTGACATCAGTGATCCTCGCTAGGCTCCAGCGTGTTTCTGGCGTCGCCAAAGGGCATAGATGGTTAGGCCAACAAAAAATGCGAGCGCCGGGAACAGGGCAACATCAAGCCAGCCAACCAACGCCGATAGGCCGACGATCCCGAACAGGACAACGAGGATCGGTGTGAAGCAGCATAGAGCCACCACAATCGTGCCAATCACACCCGTCACCAATAGTCCCTTATCGGTCACGTCACCCGCCCTCCTTGGCGATCGCCGAAGGAAACCCCGCATCGGTGGTCGCTTTGGTAAGTGCGGCGACATTTGCCCTTTCATCATCGAACGTCACAACCGCTTGCCGTTGAGCGAGCGAGACCTCGATGCTCCTTACGCCGTCAATCTTCTTAAGCGCTACTTCGACCTGATAAGGACACGAGGCGCATGTCATGCCGTCCACCGCCAACGTAATGGTCTGCTCGCCCGCGACGGATGCCGTGCTGCCGAGCAAGAGCGAAAAAAGCAACGCACCTGTCAGTTGTTTCATGTTTCTTCTCTCCGTCATTTCAAATTGCCGATGTGACGCGCCTCTCTCACGGGAGATACGGCACGATCAAGGGGAACCAGTAGGTGAACGTGATCGCCAGCAGCACGATGAACACGGCCAGCCAAAGCACGGCCTGAACAATCGTGTTTGAAACGACGGGCCGCGCACAGCTCGCGCCATCTGCGCAGGCCCGCTTTGGTTTCCAGTAGACGAGATAGAAGCCATAGCCGAGCAAGGCCACGGTCACCGCGATAAAGATTGGCTGATAAGTTGCCAGAGCCCGCAAATTTGACATCCAGGCACCACTGACGCCAGCGACGGTCAGCGCTAGGGGCAATATGCAACATGACGATGCAGCAAGGGCACCAAGGATGCCCCCAACCGCGACCATGTGCTGGCTGGATTGCTCGCCTGTCTTTGAAATCACTTCCAGCTCTTGATCAGCCAGCGACGGCCCAGCCTTGTCAGACATGCGAAATCACTCTCCCGTAATTCGAATCTGATGGTAATGTGGGGCCTGTAGTCACTACAGGTTCAAGGGTGAAATTCGATGCCGGACATCACAGCTTCGCGAGCAATGTCGATTGGCGAGTTGTCTCGCGATACGGGTGTTAATATCGAGACCATCCGCTACTACGAGCGGATCGATGTGATGCCGAAGCCTGCCCGCACGGACGGCGGGCATCGTGCCTATGACTCAATTCAGCTCAAGCGACTCGCTTTCATAAAACGGAGCCGCGAGCTTGGGTTCAGCCTCAATGAAATCCGGGCATTGCTTGATCTGGTCGATGCGGGCGCCTACACCTGCTCCGAGGTCCATAACATGACAGTTGAGCACCTCGCGAACGTGAAGCGAAAAATCGCCGATTTACGTCGCATGGAGCGGGTCCTAAAACAGATGGCCGCCGAATGCAGCAGAGGTGACGTGCCGGACTGTCCGATTATGGATGCGCTGTTCGACGTTCACACGAAAGGGCAACGATCATGACTGCAGTTGCCATCTATGTCGGCGCTGCGATTGCTGAGATCGCCGGATGCTTCGCTTTCTGGGCGTGGCTCCGGCTCGACAGATCAGCTCTTTGGGCGCTTCCCGGCATCGTAAGCCTGATCATATTCGCGATATTGCTAACGCGTATCGACAGCGCCTTTGCGGGGCGCGCCTATGCCGCCTATGGCGGCGTATATATCGCTGCCTCACTATTATGGCTTTGGTTGTTTGAAGGCCAGAAACCCGACCGTTGGGATTTCGTCGGATCGAGCATTTGCTTGATCGGAGCCGCTGTCATCCTATGGGGACCTCGGTCGGCGTGAACTCGTTGGCCACAAGCAAACCAATGTGCGCTATTCGCACATAGCGGAGATTTCCGTGCCGGAAAATTGCGACTGCTACTAAGGCTTAACCGGACTAAGCTTGAGTGTCCATCCGCTAGCAGACGATAAGCTGTCACCACCCGTGCAAAACTGATCCAGTCATAAGAAACTACCCTGCGGATCGAGTGGCGGATAGAAAACGCCGATGACGACAAAGGGGTTGCTGGCCCATCCGTGATATTTTTTCGTGGTGCCAAGGAATAAACAAAGATCGACTTTTTGAAATTCGTCTAAGTATTTCTGACGCACCAATGCTATCGCCTTCTCTTCATTCCCTTCGCACTGGCTTAGACAATTCCAATACAGGGCACCAATTTCCCAATCTTCGATCATCATGGTCGACTCCCGGCCATCACAATCTTCGAAACGGTAGGAAAATTTGTACGGGAGTTTTTCTACAACCAAGAATTCTCTCTTTACCTCGCGTTCAGTTTGGAACAGAGAAAGCTGTTTGGCTTTTTCATCGAGCGCTTTGAGCTTTTCCTCATCCCAGTGGCGAGATGCCTCTTTGACCACAAACCCCAATATCTTGCTTGGCTTGAATATCGCAAGAGATAGCTCATTGCTGTTGGCTCGCTCAATGAGATCGGTAAGATCATCAAAGATGGGATTCTTCTCGAAAATGATGCGTTTTCGCTCAGCCCAGGCTTGGCCCGTTCCAACTGGTGGCCCGACCGGCCGAGCTTGTGTGATGTCATCTACCTTGTAGCTCTCAGGCCGAACATCAGAAGTGTTGCGGGACAAGGGCAGCTCAACCCACTGGTATTTCTTATATCGGTTCTCATACTCAAGCTTCCGAAATGGAAAGGGATAAATACGAACCCAACGGCCATCGTCGAGGATACCAGCAGTGCACACCAGCTCATCGTATTTCTTAGAGATTGTGGGATAGGTCTTGACGGTAATAAAGACCTGTCTCTTTTCGCTCATAGATGCTCAACCGTCTGGTTTTCATGCTGCTCCAGATAGTCGCTGATGCAGTGGCGATGACAGCTACGGTGGTGGGCCTCAAAGCAGGTTAGAGCGACTCGGTGATGCTCTTGGATAATCTCTCTAAGGATCTGTAGCCCAGCCTCGCGCGTCGGGAGCTCATCGCGATACTCGTCAAACAGTTCCTCAAATGCGCCAGCCGAATTCACTCCGCGCCTCTTGGCCGACGCGATGCCGAGTTCGGGAATATGGGCATACTGGATTCCGAGTTTTGGGAGCACCCTTTCGAGGGTTCTCTTCGAAAACCCATACTTGCGGCTGTGTGGGTTCTGTCTTACGTCGCAGAGCAATCGGACACTGTTTTGGATAAGGCGATTGATGTAGGTCTCAAATTTCAATCCTTCGTACCCTATCGTGAAGATGACTTGCTTTTTACGGTCAAGCTTGTGTCTTTGTTTTTGCAGAGATGCGTACTCTTGCTCGTCAAGAATATCTTCGGCAATCTCGCTGTTGATGGCGAAATAGGGATAATTCTCATAGACATAACGGACAAGTTTTCCGCCTCTAAAATCGCGATATTTCTTCATCGTATCAACTACGTGAGCGATCTCGCTTACCGGCAAACCTGTCTTCAAGCGTGCGGAATTATTGAACTGCACATCCTTGTTCGTGAGTGCCAGCCAACCCAATCGATTGAGGGTGTCAAGGTCAGTTGCAGCTTGAAATGAAAAAGAGCCAAAGCGATACGGAACAAAGTCGAAGTAAGGTTCTTTCTGATCCTGAGCTGTGAGGAATAGCAGTTTCTGGACGTCGGTGCGCGTCAGGTGACCACCAGCTTCTTTGACCATGAGAAGAAGCATTTTTTGACGCTTGTAGTTCGGTGTCTTTGGCGTGCTCATTTTCGGGTTCGCAAAGTGTGAGGGTTCACAAATGTGTCTTTGAACTCACATAAACAAAAATAGAACATACAGTGCTTCGCGGCATATGGGAATCCGTCGTTCGCCCACGGTCATGGTCAATTTAACTTGTTATAAAACAAATGATTATGCGAATTTCGCGCTGTGCACATTCGGCGTCGCATAGCTGCATTGATGGTCGATGTAGCCCCAAACGGTAACATCCCCCACCAGCCGGCGCACCCAACCGGGTCTGATCTGACGAGAAAGTAGCTTTCACATGTCCTACAAAGGACTACGTTAGCCAGCTGCACCCGATGATTCTCTTACAGAGCAAGCTGAAGAAATATGCTGGATGGAATAATCAAGCGCTTGGCAGATCGCGATGGAACCCGCACAGAAGCCGAAATCCAAGCCGATGTAAGAGGTTTGATTTTGATGGCACCCTTCTCGCTCGAGGAGGGCGATGTTGAGACCGTCACGTTAGAATCACCTGTTGGAGATAAACGTCGGATCGACGTAGAAGTCGGATCGACCGTCATTGAAGTTAAGCGAGATCTGCGGAAGGGAAAAATCCGTCAAGACGCAATTGACCAGCTTGCCGGTTACGTTGAAGCACGAGGCGAACAAACCGGATTGCGCTACGTCGGTGTCCTTACAGATGGCGTCGAGTGGAGATGTTATCACTTTTCCAATAGCCGGTTGGAGGAGGTCTCCTGTTTTGAGCTGAAGCTCGGAACCGGCGCAGTGGATCAGTTGACTGTTTGGCTCGAGGGGGTCCTGGCGACATCACAAGATATTGCTCCAATAGCCTCCGAGATTCGTTCCCGGCTTGGCGCTGAAAGCAGCTCTCATAAGCTGGATCGTGCGACCCTAACCGCCTTATACGATCAGCACCGCGATCTTCCGACTGTCAAATTGAAGCGCGAGCTATGGTCGCGTTTGCTTACGTCAGCTCTCGGCACTCAATTCGATGATAGCGACGAGCTATTTGTTGAACATACTTTGCTCGTCAACTCTGCCGAAATCATCGCCCACGCCGTGCTCGGTCTGTCAATAACGAACCTTGACCCCCGAAGCCTGTTGCTCGGTGCAAAATTTGATGAAAGCGGCATTTATGGGGTTGTTGAAGCCGACTTCTTTGACTGGGTAATTGAGGTTCCCCAGGGGAACCGATTTGTCTTAACGTTGTCGCGGCGATTGGCAAGATTCAGATGGGATGATGTTGAACACGACGTATTGAAAGTTTTGTATGAGTCGGTAATCGGTACAAACACTCGAAAAAAACTTGGAGAATACTATACGCCAGACTGGCTAGCAGAAAAAATTATCAAAGAAACAGTTGCATCACCATTGTCAGAAAAAGTGCTGGACCCAGCCTGCGGCTCCGGCACTTTCCTATTTCATGCGGCTAAACACTTCATTCATGCGGCAGAAGCTGCTGGGAAGAAAGGTCCGGATATACTAGATGAGTTGACCCACAATGTCATAGGCATGGACTTGCATCCCGTTGCCGTCACATTTGCCCGCGTGACTTATCTACTGGCGATTGGTCGTGATCGCCTCACCGACGCCAATCGACGAACGATTCAGATACCGGTCTATCTGGGGGATTCAATCCAATGGCGCCAGCAGATTGACCTATGGTCAGCGGGTAATTTGGTAGTGCAAACCGACGATGATCAAGAACTCTTTGGCTCGGAGCTTAGGTTCCCAGACGCTCTCTTGGAAAATACCGCATTGTTTGATCGCCTCGTTGATGAGCTTGCCCAGAAGGCATCAACAAGAAAGACGGGTAGCTCTCCGCCTTCACTCAAATCCACCTTCACTCGGCTCGGCATATCGACCAAGTATCAAACTGTCATCGAGAATACATTCAAGACAATGTGCCAATTGAAGGATGAAGGAAGAGACCATATCTGGTCCTATTACGTCAGAAATCTCGCACGTCCGATGTGGTTGGCGAAGCCCGACAACCGTGTGGACGTGGTCGTTGGAAATCCGCCTTGGTTGGCATACAGATACATGACTCAAGAAATGCAGACGACCTTCCGTGACATGAGCCAAGCCTGGGGTTTGTGGCACGGTGCAGAATTTGCAACTCAACAGGACCTCTCTGCTGTCTTCGTCGCAAGAGCCATTCAGCTATATCTGAAAAAAGGTGGTCAGTTCGGCTTAATCATGCCGAACGCCGCCATTGATCGACCGCAGTATAGTGGACTTAGAGAAGGTTCATTCGAAGCGGGCGGAGAACTGCTCTCACTGCAATACCATGTGCCGTGGGATCTCCGGCGTATTCGCCCGCACATTTTTCCCAGAGGTTCGTGCGTATTGTTCGGTGTTCGGGCTGAGTCGTCAAATCGAATGCCGAGTTCTGCAAAATCGTGGACGGGTAAAGTGCCAGCCAATGAGACGTCTTGGGATCGCGTGAAGAGCGCCATCGATATCAAGACGGTACAAGTAAAGCTGAGATCGGTGGGCGGGGCGTCGTCTTACAAAGACCGATTCCGCAACGGAGCGACGATTTTTCCTCGTGTCTTGTTGTTCATTGAGGAGCAAGACGCTGGTCCATTGGGTACCCCTATTGGCCGCATACGCGTACGCTCCACATCGACAGCGCACGAAAAACTGCCGTGGAAAGAGTTAGCCAGGCTCACCGGTGTCGTTGAAAGCGAGACAGTTAGGCCTGTTCTAATGAGTGATTGTGTTTTGCCGTTCGTGACAACCGAAACAATGCGTGCGGTTTTGCCACTGATCGGAGATCAGTTTATCGGCCCTGATCAGATGAAGATCGACGAATACCCCGGTTTGGCCGAATGGTGGCGACAAGCCAATAGCCTCTGGGAAAAATATCGTTCGAGCGAGAGGCTGACACTTTCCGACAGGATTGATTATATGCACAATCTGTCCGAGCAAACGCCGATCCCACCACTGCGAGTGGTCTACAACAAATCGGGCATGCATGTCGTAGCTTCAAAGGTGACCGACAAACGAGCGATCGTTGAGAACGGTCTGTACTGGACTAGCGCATCTACGGTTGCAGAAGCTGACTATCTCTGTGCAATTCTCAATAGTCCCACAACGACTGGATTAGTTCGTCCATTGATGGCGTACGGCAAGGATGAGCGCCATGTCGCAAAAAGTATTTGGCAGCTGCCCATCCCTGAATTTGATGACAGTGATCCGACACATTTGGAACTCGCTTTGCTGGGGTCTGAACTGGAAACAATTGCTAAAGAAATTTCAATCGACTCCTCACTTTATTTCCCTGCGACCCGCAGAAAATTTAGGACACAGCTAGAAGCAGAACCGCAAATGGCTCGCACCAACGAAATAGTTTTCGATCTGCTGTCTTAAGCGAGTTGCCGCCAAACGCCCTGATGGATGTGGCAAGCATTGTCTGATCTGCGTCGCTCTGGCTGATCGGGTCCACTTTGGTGGTCCGGTTCAACGACAAGCTGGCGGACAACGTCCTTGCTTTCATCATACTCGCAGCAATCAGATCATGGTTGGGAGTTTTTGAGTCCGCGCCCTGCTACCAGTCTCATCTCAATCGCCTCAGAATTTGGTCTGTTTTTAACAAGTGCATGCGCTCAATACTGTGAACAATAGAATTGCCTATTTGACAGTTGGAGTATTTACTCTTATACATTGATTTAACGAATATAATGATCCAGAACAGAAAGATCCAAGACCTGTGACAGGCACGACAGATATTACCTACATCACTGAACTAACAGCTGATATCGTTTCAGCCTATGTGAGCAAGAACACGATCGTGGTTAGCGATGTTCCGGCGTTGATCGCAGATGTAAGTGATGCATTATCCAAGGCAGCGGCGAAGTCGGTATTAGAACCGAAGGCCGACCTGAAGCCGGCTGTCTCCATCAAGAAATCTGTAACGCCGGACTACATCATCTGTCTTGAGGATGGCCAGAAATTCAAGAGCCTTAAACGGCACCTTCGATCTCATTACGACATGAGCCCTGACGAGTATCGCGACAAGTGGAATCTACCTTACGACTATCCCATGGTCTCTCCTGCGTACGCCGAGAAGCGATCTCAACTTGCAAAGAAGATCGGACTTGGGCGGAAATCGAAGCGGTAAATTCTGGGTGAGAGATTGAGATCGGAGCCAAACAAACTGTACGATGTTGCCAGATGGATAGTCGCTGGAAAACCAGAGGGTCAAAAGCTAGGGCATGCCCCAACGAGCACCCGTTAGGTGTCTTAGATACCCTTGCCGTGAAGGTCTGGCCGTAATCGGGGTCGTCGCTATCCCCTTCGCTATCCCGAAAACAACCGCCATAGATATGGCCGTTGAATGATTGCCGAGGTCGGCACAAATATTTGTGTTGCTATGAGCCTGGCGACACACGCCGTTGAGATCGTCTGTCTTCGTGAAGCGGCCGATCCCTCACCGTCTAAGTAGAGCATCCATTCGTTGGAATCGGGTTCAAACCCTTTCAATTCCTTATGGCCGGCCCAATGCTGGACCAGGGGCATAATGTTGACAGTCACCTGCTCATCGTCGTGCTGCAGCTTGTCGTAGAGAAAGCCGAAGCCGTCAGGTGCCTCGCTCAGTTCCAGTTTTGCACTCATTGAATTCATCGTCTGCGGACCTCCATCTCGCAGCGCGACACCAGCACCTTTGCCGTTGTCACTGGCGAGACTGAGCTTCAACATTCATCACCTATTTCCAATTTCCCGACATGTTCAGCATGTTCCCCTACCGATGATCGACCCCGTAGTGATGAGTGCTGAAATCCCTGCGCCAGCATCTGGTACAACTTCAACGAATTACAAGGCTCATGTCTGATCGCATCAAAACTTCCCTCCACCGAAGCGTTGAGCTTTTCCCACATGAGAGAACCATTATTGAGAGCTTCGTTCTTGACTATGGACAATCGTTTGAACGGGTGCCGCTCCCTGAGGGTGCAATCCAGGGCGAGCCAAAAGCGTGCTTTATGAATGCGGCGTTGCTTGCTCTTGATGATGATCGCTTTATGTATGCTGAGGGATATGCTGCATCCGACCGTATGCCTGAATTTCTTCATGCTTGGTGTGTTCGCGACGGCAAGGCTATAGACCTGACGCTCGATCCTTCTGAGCAGTACGAGTATTTTGGAATACCGATCCCAACCCCGATGGTTGTTGAGGCAATGAACGAAACCCAGCACTACGGCATTCTGACCGCCTTGAATGTTGAGACATTCATAGACCGGTGGAAAAACGCAGCGCCTCCGCGAGCCGGTGAAAAAAAAGAACCGGTGCCTTAACGGACACCGGTTCGGGTGAGGTGCGGCTTAGCCGACGCTGACCTGGTTTTGCTGGAGACTTTGCAGAAGCGCAATGGCATTGCCGACATCCTTGCCACGCAGATTGATTTCCGTGTCCTGCCAGTTTCCATCCTTGTCCATCCAGCTGCGTTCTAACTTGATGCTGTCGAAGATCATCGTTTCGCCTTCGTCATTTTGATGCTCGTTCTGCCATAAGGCGATCTTCATAGCGCCAAGCCGGGCCTTGTAGATTGGGTGGCTGTTTTCCGTTTCAGCAGACTTGGATTTTGCTTTCGTCTTCGTTGCGGCACTTGTAACCATCGGGTAATCTCCTTCCTCGTTGACAAGGAACTGTAAAGAGCAATTTATGTTCGTAGTATAACGTCTGTTGTGGATTTCTATACTTCACAATGTCTGTAATTTATTGTCTGTCGGGCGCGTCCCAAACCTCTGGTTCGGGTCAGGCTCTAGTCGCTCTGCTTCCGGAACCTCATGACATGAGTTTCCGCCTATTCAGGTGACGATCCTTCGCGCGGTTCATGATCCCATGATCCGGATAAGACGATGTGTGGACTTGGCCGACAGGAAGGAAAAGCGATGGGATCAATCTAGGGTAGGATATACGTTTCCTTCGCCGATCATCTGTCGACCCATACTCGATCCGGAAGCCCCGCCACCGTGGTCGGGTTTCATGTTCTGTTCCGAATTGGAGCAGCGATCCGATGCAGCCACAACTCAGGCCACCGAGCGCAATTGGATATACGCAACCGTTCCATCGCTATGAGGAAAGCCGGCCTGTTCGATCATCGCCAAGAAACGCCCTTCAAACTCTTCACGTGCAAAGGCACAAACCCGTTCCTTGGCACACCAGGCTTCATAGGGCGCGTAGAGTTCTTTCACGACAGCCTGACCCTCTGTCGTTTTTTCCAGACAAGCATTCGTGAACTCTGGGATCTCACCGTGAACCTCTGGCCTCGTCAAAAGTTCCATGGACGAATTTGCCAGCTCCCCTTCGCTGTCAGCCTGCATGAGTTTCGGCGCTTCACTGGATACCCGTGCTGGGGGTGACGTTCGTTGATTGTAAAACGTCTGGTGAGTTGTCCCGGTCGGCCACAAACCCACGGCTAGAAATGCACCGACGATCAGCAATTCAGCGACCGCTGCCATGATCAGTTTGTGATAAGACGCCACCGTCGCTTCCGGTAGCTTGAAGATATTTTGTAATGCGGCGACTTGCGCGTCGACTTTTGAAACATGAGCAGCCTTATCAAAATTCTTGCGCAAGGCGTCGATCTTATGATCGAGAACCGCTGCACGTGTTGTTAAACCCAGATCGGTCTCAAGTGTCACCACTTTATTCCGAGCTGTTCCCTCATCCGCTTCACGCTGACGACAGCGGCGACCCCGGCTCTTGCATTCTGCCAACCGGACTTCTCTGGCGACCTCGACCGCTACTTTAGCGGCCGCTACGCTGGCCACAGTGACCGGAGTGTAGGGGGGCAACTGCTCGCGTTCAGCAATCAGGCGATCCAGAGCGGCATTATCACGCCGCGCTTTATCTAATATATGAGTACGTTCAGCTTCTCTGGCGTCACTGCGGCCAGCAATGAAGCCAAGCGAGTTTGATAGGTTCACTAGCAAGGCTGCTGTGGCGATCAAGAATATCACCAATCCACCGACTTTAGAGCCTCGCCATATATGTACGGCTATGGCGTGACCGCCCAGCGCTCCAGCGGCAATCAAACCGGTCAGTCCGGCTGATATGAGACCATCCATATGCGTCGACGATGAAAGATAGCCATACCGGGCGACAATTCCGATCACCATGGCGGCGCCAAGAATACCAAACACCAGACAAACTAACCGCATCACCATCACGACGATCCTTCACGCGGGCCTTTCCACGCTTCGAGCATCTGCTCTAACAATTCCCCCATCGACATGCCCTCGGCTTTTGCGATCGCGCGAAACTCATTCCGCACCGGCTCTCGCACTTTCAAATTCATCTGGGTTTCTCGGCCCGTGCGTCGCAGACGCCGACCATCAGTTTTTGGGACATGTGGCTTTTCAATCGCCTTGCGATGCGCAACCCGTTTCTCCCGGCCACTCTGGTCACCAGCCTGTTGCTCAATGAAATTCCACCCATCATCGATATCGAACGTGGACTTGCTGCTACCGTTGCGCTGCATCGCTACACCTTTCGTTTTTGCCGTGCGTCAGGCGATATTCGTTTCTTGATGGCTGCCCACAATCCGGCAATCTCCTTTGGGATCGGCCCACGTGGTTCGACTTCTTGGCCGACTGCCCCTTTGAGAAACCCTTTGGCATAACCAACCCGATCGCCGATCTCTCCTTTGAGCACCTCGCCGTGACGAGCCAGAAACTTGCGCGCGCCATCAGTCATTTTCGATTTCGCTTTGGTCGCGTTCATCACAAAGACGAACGGAGCATCATGCTTTTGGCATAGCTCCACCACCGCATCCATGCTCTCGACATCGAGAGGTGAGGGGCGTACCGGCACCACCACCAGATCAGCCACTTCGATAACTTCCTCGATGCGATGTGTATTGCCGGGAGGCGTGTCGACGATCACATAGTCAAAACCGCTTTCCCTGGCTTCCCTGATCATTTCATCCGGGTACTTCAAGAGCCTTTGAATACCCGGTACCGGCTTTTCGCCCAGAGAACGCAACTCATGCCACCGCGACAAAGAGCCTTGGCCATCGAGATCGACAACGACGACCGTGTTTCCTTTCGTCATCGCTTCGACGCACAGACAGGCGGCGACGGTTGTCTTTCCAACACCGCCTTTGGTACCGGCTACCACGATCACCGCCATTGCTTTTTGCTCCACAAGGGTACCAACAAGATATTTGGTACCGACTATCTGTAGAATAGCCAACACGCACAATGACCGCCACCAAAATGAATTCGGTACCGACTAATAAATTGGATATCGACAACAGCCGGCCACCCAGCACACGGCCAGCTGCTTGCTCACTGCCACAGCTATGGATGAGATGAAGATGCGACCGACCACCAGCTCGAGAACGATCAGTGCGGGCGATACCGTTGCCTTAGATGAAAAGGCGCAGTCGGCGGGCGTGGTCAGCACCACAACCCCTGGTTCAGCCCCTGGTTCTTATATCCTCGGGGTTAGACACGGCCAGAACAATAAATAAAACATCGGCTTTGATCGTCTGTGTGAAGGCTAACGCACCCTCCGACTTCATTGCTCTTACGCTACATGAACCCATAGCCTTGCCCCCTTTCTTCAATGCTACGCGCCCAAACAAAAAACCCACGTCGATATCATCAACGTGGGTTTCATGTCCTTGCTAACTGCGTTAAGCAAATTCTCTGAACTCTCGTACTTGTTGCTCTAACCATTCGTCAGCTTTACTGCTTCCTCGTCTTTGTTGCATGTATCGATGCCAAATCGTCACCGACCAAATTGTCTCTTCGTGGTCGTCAGGCGGACATGATGATCTCACTGCAAGTTTCAGTCTTTGAACCAGATATTCCTCTCGCTTAGGTGGGAACTTGTCATTGGTAACCCAGCACAATGTTGATTTGCCCATGTTACTCTCGTTTCTCAATCTCAAGGTACTTTCATGTCAACTACTCCTAGCTTTGAAAAACAGCTTTTGTACTGATACAGGTCTTCCGATAAGACCTGACTTCCTCTCCAAAAACGATGCGGGAGCTATTTATTGTTGTCTGCTAGATATGCTGCGACCGCTTTGTGATGTTCGGCCGTCGCTGTGAGTGCTGCCCTCCCGCTGGCAGTCAACTCATAGATTTTTAGAGCCGGGCGCTTTCCTTGCTGCTCCCGAAGCTCTTTCACTTTGATTAACCCCTTTCCTTTCGGTCCTAGCTTTCTGATGATCGAATAGATTTGTGAATGATCTAGCCATACGCCCGTCTCCAACGACAGCGTTTGCAGTACCATCAAACCGTATGCATCACTTTCCAGGTCATACAATTTGCGAAGGACGATTGCTTGGAGGTGTCCAAGCGGAGGATCGTCCAGCACCGGTACATCACGTTCGTTGCGCGGTTGTAGGCTGAATTGGACCTCATTCTGGTCACTCGTTGGTTGGTTCATATCATTTCCTCACGATCCCCGCATTTCGTGAGTTTCTATTTGTGCTGCTATGTTCGTCAGTACACTTATCCAGTGCAACTGTCAATCCTACCCAATTCCATGCAGTTCCTTGTGATATTTCGTATGCGGAGTATAATATTTCAGGACACGCGAGGTTCGCTAACTATCTGAAAATCCTTCATATATAGTGGGTTTCTCTGTTGTGCAGCTACGGTCTCGTCGGGTCTGGTCCTCAACCTCGCATGGTTGGGGATCTTTTCTATTGACATGCCCATATATATAGACTAGCTCCTGTGCCATCTACTGGTTAATATAACCAGTGGAAATATATAGTGCATCAAACACAGGAGGCCGGCATGGCTGAAACCAAGACCATTAGCGTAAAATTTATCGGGTCAAACCGGCCCGCCGAGACGATCAGCATCGAACCCGGCACCAGCGTCGGGGATGTTTTGAAATCGCTTGGCCTTGGTGCCGGGTTCCATCTCTGTGATCCGAATGAACCCGAAGCCGTCTTCAGCGCATCTGACAATCTCTACAGCCGCGTCAATGACGGTGACATGTTGGCAGCAACCGCCGCTGTCGACGCTGGCAAGGCAGCTTAGACATGAGCGTCGTCAACAGCATGCTCGCCTTTTTTCGCGATCAGGCGAAAGAGGGACAGGCTGTAAGGGGGGTGCATCGTCACCCCTCCATCACCTGCAAAGTTGTTCGCCATAACGTCAAACACGTTCGGCCCAACACCACACCACTGATCGAACAGCGCGGCTGGAAGCATCAGCGCAATCGATGGACCGGTCACTACGCAACGAAATTTGGTACCTGGCCTGGCCGTATCGAGAAGCGGGGTGACATCTTCCAGGTGTACATCCATCGCCCACCGGCTGAAGTCCGCAATAGCGGTCGGTTTCAATGTTTTTCAAAACGCTCCGGCGGTTGGTGGAACATTCATCTGCACGACAATCCATGTGACGGCGATCCAAGTGCTGTCGTTGCCTACGTCGAACGGCTTCTCCACACCTCCATCAGGAAAGCGGCTTGAACATGCTCAATCCGTTTCGGAAGAAACTGCCAGCCAACGATGAAGCTCTCCGCGACATCTCGGCCGCGCATCAAACGCTGCAAGCTAAGACTAGAAAACGCCTCAGCGCATTGCAGGCAAAGATTGAACAGCCAACGGTTGGCCTGGTCCAAGACGTCAATGACGCAATGGACTATGCCGCCCTCACAACCGATGCGATGGCTCGTCTACAACAAATGTTGTCGGCAGACATGACGTCACCTGTATCAATTAGAGCAGAGAATCCAAAGTTCGTCCTTTCCACGCATCTGCTGCAAAACGCCGTTCACTATCTCATTGGAGATGGCCAAAAACGTGAGCGCATGGTGTTGGTCGCCGGTGTTGTTATTGACGATACCGTAGTCTTTACCGAGACGCTTTCCATTCCGACAAAGGAGCAGTCGGCGGCTTATGTGAAAGCCGATCCCGGCCCGACTGCCAGGATGATTGACGATCTGGCTAGCCAAGATCATCAACTTTGGGCGATGTGGCACAGCCATATCATGACCGGCAAGCAATCCACCCGACCATCGCAAACCGATATCGCGAACCAGAACCGCATGGTCGCATTTGGCATGTCCCAAATGCTGGGCGGTATTGCCAACCTCGATGGCTGGTTCCGGATGTTCTCAACCGCCACTGATTTTGAGCTTGCCCTCTATGGCACTGGCCCCGTCGAGATCGTCGACGACCATCCACGCGAAAAAATTCTCAAAGTGGAATTGAAGGATCACGCACATGGCACTCCCCTTTCTCAGTCCCCGAACGCGACGCGCTAAGGCTTATTCAGCCAGCAACTGGCCCCAGTCTCGTCGTGACAAATTCAATGACCGTCAATCCAAAGTTGAGGGCTTTTCACTTCACGCCTATCAACACGCTGAGATTGGCCTCATTGGTCTTGGTGGTCTTGGCACGCCAGTTGCCCACGGTCTCGTGCGCAACGGTGCCAGGCACCTTGACCTCTTTGACGATGACATCGTTGAAGACACGAACCTCTCGCGCCAACACTTTCATCCAAATGATGTCGGTACCTATAAAGTTCACGCAGCCGCGAAACATTTGATCAAGTCTGCTCTCTTCCCTCTTACCGTCACGGGTTTCCCGTTTCGATTTCAAGAGGCGTTCACGAAAGACGAGACGGAAACGTATTCGCTGCTCATTTGTGGGGTCGATAATAATCCGACCCGACGGGCGGTCGCGGCGTTTGCGTATGTAAACGCCATTCCCGTCATCTTCAGCGCCGTAGCGCGCGATGCCAGCAGTGTCAGTGTCTTCGTTCAAGAGCCGGGCGGCGCCTGCTGGTCTTGTGCCCACCCACAATATTTGAATGACACATCCTATCCCTGCCAATTGCCCGCCATCATCGATGCCACAACCGTTACCGCCGGCCTGGTTTTGTACGCTGCCAGCACCGTCATCTGCCACCGACCCCGTCACTATAACAACCGCCACGTCTACCTCGATGGTGGGCTGCCTGACAGCACCACCTTTATTGAACGCCGGCCTGATTGTCCGATTTGCGGCGATCAGGCGCAGGTTGCGATTAGTCCGGAGATCAACACACCGGATGCAGCCTAGAAAGGACAAGTCCCATGGAACGCAATTACTTCATGAATGACAATGGTGAAATCATGCTCGTCAGAGACATCATCAAACGTGAGAAGGAAGAAGCTCCGGGCATGTTCCGTCAATTCATCAGGGAATGTGCCACCACCGTCAATCAGTTCGCCGGCGAGTGTGAGCAAGGGGTCGGTCAGTTCGTTCATGAACTAGCGGATACGACACGCCCTAAGAAACGACGTCGTGCTCGCGAATTGACACTCACTCCAAGCGTCAGAAGGCGTCGCTCCGCTCCCAACAAGGCGGCTGCGCCAACTCCCAAGAACCGTCGTCGAAAGTAGGGCCGTCATGATCATTGCCCACACACTCGATCGCAGCATCGAAATTGTTGTCTACCAAACAGACCGCATCTTCATTGCGTTTAATCGTGACGGTGTGTGCGTGACGCGCATCGCTGTATCGACAGAACTCCTTACGGAGCCACTAACCGACATTGTTCTTCCCGCACCTACAACAAGGAGGTCGTGAGATGTTTCGGATTTTCTACCGGCTCTCGCGCATCACACTGGCCATCGGACGACTGGTGCTCGCGCTTTTTGCGCACGTTGATCGGCTTGTGCACAAGATCATGTCCCCTCTAGGGCCGAAGCGTTGAGGTCACAATGCAATTACTGCTGCAAAGAACCCAAGAACGGACAATGTTTGGTTCTCGTGAGTATGTTCTCCACGTGACCCTTATTTGCACGGCGGAGGAGTTTGAACTCGTTGTGGATCATGGCCTGAGCGAAACCCAATTGTTTGCAGTGCCGGAAGTTGAAAACCATCAGCAACAAGCAGATCGCGCCTTCCAACGATCTGACGTCTGGTCACCTTTTAATGCCAAAGAAGCTCGCCAGCTTTTGTCGGATAGCCTTTCCGGTCTGACACACACCATGCGTGCAAAATTGGCCTTTGTTCTAACCGTAGCTGACGCCATTGATGGTACGTCGATTAGCTGCCCCAACCTGCGCGAACTAGTCGACTGTGAACGTGAGATCACCGACGCCTTCGATGACCTCAATGAAGACGTCCAAGATGCACTGCACTTTGCTACCGACCGGGAGCAAGTGTTCACCCCTGATGACACCGATCAACCTGATGGCCCACCACCAGCCACGTGGGCTGATCACGCATGGACGAGGACACGCTGATGGCCAAAATCATCTCATCATCTATCCGACCCAGATCATCCGGCTTTGCATCCGGTCAGTCATCGCTCGCCATGGAGAATTTTGATAAGACGCGTCGCAGCCACAACAAACTCGCACATGTTATTGCCCGATCGACTTTGCATACGCCTCTGGCGCAGGAACGCCTGACCCAACAACTCGCCAATGATGTTTTGAGTACGCAATCTCTATCACCGTCAATCGCTCGAACCCTAACCACAACCATCGAGCGGATCGTCCATGGCGAACTGACTCCCCTCTACGCCGTCCCGGATTTGCCCCCACCTGGTGATCCATTGGCTGCTCATGACACGCGTATCGAGGTGACCCGCCGACTTCAATATTTTCAGCAAGAAGCCGACTACCTCGCAGGGTTTGTTGAGAAGCTTCGCCAGCTCTTGCTCGTGCTCGTGCGTTCCTTTCCCCAGCGCCGTCAGGACGGCGCTCTCTCTATAACCGCACCGCTCTACACACTCTGCGCTGATCCGGTCGCGACCATCGACGAAATCGTTAGGAAATTAAGCGCATTTGCCAGCGACCCACATGATCCAACTCCGCGTCCAGGCACCCAGCTTGGCGACACAGTCATCAACAATGTGTTGAACCAATCTCGGCTCACGTTCGAAGAGGCACAAAAACGACCCTATCGGATCACCTGGCCGACTGACGCGAAAGCTGCTCCGAATGAACTTATCAGCACGTATCTCGCTCGTACCCCGCTCCAGACCTATCTGTCAGCCGACGTCGATCTGATACTTTCCCCTGAACTTTTGACCGAGGCGGTCATGGTGACCGCCTTGCCGGGACACGGCAAAACACAAGCACTTCAATCGATGGTGCTGCGCCACCTCGACAATCCTGACAAACCCAGCATTATCCTGATGGACAGTCAGGGAGACAGCATCCGCACCTTATCGCGTCTCAAACGGTTCGATCCGGTGCGCGGCAACAACCTCACGATTATTGATCCGACTGACCCCTGGCCGCCGGCACTCAACCTTTTTGGTTGGAACCGCGACCTGGCTGATAACCTCTCTGAAATCCAGCGCGAAGAAATGCTGGCTGGCGTCATTGAGATGTTCACGTTCTGCTGCGAGGGCCTTATCGGCAGCGGACTGACTCCCCGCATGCGGTTCGTCTTTCAGTATTTGGCGATTTGGATATTGCAAATTCCCGGCGCCAATTTGCACGTTTTGATCAATCTCCTCCGCGACCCCACGCCCTATCTCCAGTACACGCTGTCGCTCTCTCCCACTGTCCAGGGCTTCATAGAGGAGCTCTTCAAGGAAAAGTCCCAATACAAATCCACTCGTGACCACATCCTGGCCCGCCTGCATGCAGTGGTTGCCAACCCTCTCTTTGAACGCATGTTCGCTCATCCTGAGAACAAGTTTGATATCGGCGCCGCGATGGATACCCCCGGCCACGTGACCATCATCAACACCGCGAAAGCCCAATTGAAGACCGAGTGCAGTGCCTTATTTGGCCGGTTTTGGATTGCACGGATTTATCAGGCCATCATGGCCCGCGCTTTTGTTCCCAGATCTGAACGTCGCCTCTGTGTTTTCTTGTGCGATGAAGCACATGAATATCTCGCTGGTGCGGAAAGTACGGTTGAGCAGCTGCTATTTCAATCGCGCAAATACACAACGTCCGTTCATCTCGTGCACCAGACGTTGGATCAGTTCCGCAAAGCCGGTGTGTTAGGTGCCACCCTCGGTGTCCCAGCACTACGTTTTACCGGCGCCATCAGCGACAGCGACGCCAATCTGTTGGCAAAGGAAATGAACACCACTCCGGACTTCCTCAAAAGTGTTCGAAAAACGTCGGAGGGTGCTGAGTGGGCCGTCTTTGCCCGCAACATTACACCCACCGCTACCAAAACCACGATGCCGTTTCTTGAAGCCGAACGTGAACCCAAAATGTCTGAACCGGTCTACCAACAATTTTTGCAACAGAACCGAGAACGTGTCGGTGCGCCCCGTACGGATCACCCGACGACCCCACGATTCACTGATCAACCCAGTTGCAATGACGGTGATAGCTACTGAGGAGATTACCCATGGGTACCGACCGACGTCCCCAATTTAAGCGCATCAAATCCAGTCCCATTCGCGAGACGGATGACGACATCACCATCATGCGGTATGTCGCGCGACACCGGTTTCGTCGCACCAGTGATATTGCGCGACATCTCACCCATAGATCCGTCCGGCGCCTCCCGGAACGACTACGCTTACTTTACGACCACCAGTATCTCGACCGTCCCAAAGCACAGCAGGATGATTACTATCCGAACGGCAAACCAGAAATCATTTACGCTCTGGGCAATCGTGGTTCAAAACTCCTGGCTGAGCTTGATGGGACTACCCCTGTAAAAACAAATTGGACAGATAAGAACCGCACCGTCAAACGACCTCACATCCAGCACACCCTGCGGATCGGTGACATTGAAGACGCTTTTGATCGCCTACCTGTACACATCCCGACAACGAAGATTTTGTCAGCGAAGCAAATTCTCGCAACTGTACCGTCAGCAACGGCCCGTGACCCTAAACCCTGGCTTTGGCAAGCTCGCATACGAACAGCTGATGGAGATTTGCGCCTTGCGAAAGCCATCCCCGACGCTGTGCTTGGTCTCGATCTAACGGATAAGCGGAAGCGGTTCTATTTTTTCTGCGAATGTGATCGGGCCACCATGCCTGTGATACGCACCCGAACTCATTCATCATCGATCGTGCGAAAGCTCGAAGCCTACCTCACTGGCTTTCATACTGGGCTGCATCAGACCCGCTACGCCATCAACAACCTACGCTTTTTGATCATCACCACCACCCAAAAGCGGATTGCAACGATGCTGGATGCACTTCAGCAAATTGCCGGTGACAAAGACCATCAGATGTTCCTTTTCGCTGATTGGCAACAAGTTAGTGACGCTCCACACGTCTTGGCAATCTCCTGGCGCGATGGTCAGGGAAACTTAGTTTCTCTGCTCGATTAGGGTCACAGAAAAGGATCAATCATGCCAATTAATCAGGTCAGATCATCTCTTGATGAGCACTATGACTTCTCACCACGACTGTTCGCAGAGGCGACAGATGAGGCCGTTCATCGCCCGGCTATACCACGCAACACACCAACGCCATCAGAACCAATATCCGCTGTCATCGCTTTCTTCTTTTCCAACGTCATTTTTGACTTTTTCCTAGTTTTCGGAATGGCCGCTTTTTATTCAGTTCCAACTTCTTTTGCCGTGTTGACCTTTTTGGCGATTCTCATTGTGAACATGCTGATCACTCTTCTCATTGCCACGCTGGCTCAATCCAAACCCGAATAACTCACCAAAACCGAGGATCGCATTTTGACGAAACAACAGCCAATTCTCCATACCGATGACGAAAGTGAGAAGTGGCACACTGCTGAAAGACTATCAAAAGGAGACATGACAATGCAAAACAGTCTGATTACCCAAATCAAAGATCTTGAAGAAAAACGCCAAGCCCTGATTGGCGAAGCACGTGACACCGCTATGCAGCAGGCTAATGACGCGATCGCCACTCTAAAGGAGCTGGGGATACATTATCAAATAGTCCCCAAGAATAGTAAGCGCGGTCGCCCCCCTTCTGTTCGCCAGCGTCAACCACGTACGCCAAAGCATCCTTCAGCCACAACTAACAACGAGACCCCTGTTCGGGCGGTCAATTCCTCCAATGACTAAATCGCAACCAACAACGGCGTCTTCGATGGAGACGCCTTTTAGGACAGCGCCGATGGATCAATCTACGCACTCCTCAGCTACAGACACACTTCGTCAGACAATCCTTCACGGTGACAACAAAACTCTATTACCGCTGATCCCTGACAACACCTACGACACCCTCATTACCGATCCGCCTTATGGACTTAAGTTCCGGGGGAACCAATGGGACTATGATGTTCCATCCGTTGATCTATGGCGCCAGTGTTTCCGAGTATTGAAGCCTGGTGCCACAGCATTAGTCTTTGCTGGCGCTCGTACCCAACACCGCATGGCTATGAATGTTGAAGAGGCAGGTTTTTACATATGCGACTGTCTGATGTGGATTTATAGCTCCGGTATGCCCAAAGGAACCGACGTGTCTAAACAATTGGATAAATCGCTAGGTATTCGTCGTCCGGCGCTTAGCCGTAAACCTTCTGGTATCAGCGATGCCTTCAACAGCATCGGCCAAGGCAAGACAAGATCGAGGACTGTACCTGTAACCCTGCCCGCATCGCCGTTAGCTCAGCACTGGGACGGCTGGCACTCTCATTCATTAAAGCCTGCATATGAGCCAATCTTGTTGGCGCAGAAACCGAACCAAAACTCCTATGCCGACAACGCCATTGCGTGGCAGGTGGCTGGTCTGAATATCGGTGGCTGCGTCGATGCTGCTTATGACGTAAACCCGCGCTTCCCTGCCAATATTCTCGTCGAACCAACCGATGATGACCACGCCGAACATTGGCAGCAGTATTTCTATTTCCCTAAAGCTTCGCGGAAAGAGCGCGGTGCCCACAACACACACCCTACAGTCAAACCCTTGGACCTAATGGTTCATTTGGTGCGGCTCACCAAAACTCCCACAGGTGGCAGCGTCCTTGATCCCTTTGCGGGGTCTGGCACGACCGGTATGGCCTGCAAGCTTGAAGATCGCTACTTCCTCGGTATTGAGCAGGAAGCTGAATTTGTAGCTATAGCCCAATCCCGCATCAACGATATTGAGTGAATTAGCTCAGTAGGAAAGGTGCTCAATATGCCCATCAAACATGTCAAGTCGGTAATCGATAACGGTCATATATATGAATCCGTCATCCCATGACGAAAAAACGCCAAGCTCCTCTTACCGATGACGAACGTGACGAGCAGCTCATCACCGACACGCTCGCAAAAATGATGCAACGCGCTGAGTGGGGATTTTGGGATCAACATAACCACGACAAGCACAGCTACATCACCAATGCTGAAGCTTTTTCTTTGGCAGTTGTGGCTGCTCTTGCTTTTGATCATCTAAAGGGTGTTTATCACTCAAGCCCTGACACGCCTCCCATTCATCTCTCGGTAGCCCCACATATCGAAGCGCGATATCGTGATGCCGTTTCGGCTACCCGTGGAAAGGAGCGTGACCGCATACACCGTCGCACCTCAGTAGCTTTTGTTGGACTGGGTGTTTTTTTGCCAATCTCCTTTCTTCTCAATCTCACCCTGCTGGCAATTATATTCGCTTAGTTTTTTGATTGGATAATCGAACCAACTGAGTTTGGGGATAGTTCCAGTTCCCGAGATCGCATCTGTTACAATACAGATATATGAGCCATTACCCGCCACCCTCCGGCCAATCTCCAGAACCCACCGGTTCAATATTTAATCAACCTGTACCAAAACCGGCCGCGTCCGGTTTCGTTGGTATTTCTAAGCCGGACGCGGCCGGTTCAGATCAGACTACCAAACCGGTCGCGTCCGGACCCAACACTGGTCGCGACCACTCCGAAAATACCCTCAAAGAAACATGCGACCACGATGAACCAGGTGCAGTCGATGCCTCAGCTCCTGCTGAACTGGACGCGTCCGATTTATCACCAATACCAGATCCGGTCGCGACCAGTCCGAGATCCAATCAGAAACCGGAACCGACCAGTTTAGAATCTGACAAAGCTGATCCCAAAAAATCGCTTCGATCGCACGTGGCGGACGGAGAGCCGGATGATCAGTTGGGAGCGTCCGCAGCTGATGGGGGACACAACTCATCAGTGCCAAAAGGGGTCGAAGTGAGTACTATCAGTGAAGCAGCAAGCCTGCTTTACGCCAAAGGCTTCACGGATGAAGGTACACCCCGGAACGTACAACGCTACTGCCGAAACACACGAAGGAAGGGGCAGTTGAAATGTTACTGGGATGACAAGTCACGGGTTCATCTGGTTGACAAGCAATCCTTGGAGGAATTCGCCGAGAAGCTTGCAAACGAAATTCCTAAAGGAGATGCCACTCAAACAACCGTGGACGACCTGCCCCAAGAGGAGAGGAACACGCCGCCTGTGCGTTCAAGCGACATTACATTTGAATCGATCATCGACCATCCGTATGTCAAAGACCTCAAAGCCGAAACTACGGAATTGAAAAAAGCACTCAACGAAATTCAGAAAGAGAAGGTTTTGATGGCGGAGGGGTTCGTCGACAAGCTTGCCGACAAGCTTAATGAGGCGCACAAAAATGCCCTGCTCGCAACCAGTGATAATGTTCTCGAAGTCGCTCTTAAGACATTGCGTGGTGAAGCCGTTCAGCCGTCTGATGTCGAAGTCAAAAACAGTCCCTCTGAGCAATAGTATCGATTGCCCAACACACCAGCCCCACGTTCTGATATCACGATGTCAATAGCGCCAAGCGGGAAGCTAAACCCGCTTTGTGATATAATAAGCGCAATGGATAAACAGAACGAAATATTATCTAACCAGGAAGACGACAATTGGCGCTATGAGCCATTTGAATATCCGACTGAGTTGGAGTTGTTTTCAGAATTTTTGGCCAAACACCAACAAAAATATTACAGTGACACAAACTCGAAAGGGTAGGGGAGCGCTTGCAGCATTGCTGAAAAATTGTAATATTACAGTATATGGAAACATTAGTGAAAGATACACATAAAATAATCGACTTTCTTCAATCAAAAGGTTACTCAAAAGAGCAAGCTGAGGGATTTGTATCAGCGGTGAAAGATTTCAATCTGAGCTTTCTGTCAACCAGTGAGCAACAGAAAATACTGACGACCAAAATAAACTATCTAATTGCATTGAATTCGGCAACTTTTGCTGGAATTCTTGTCCTCCTTCTGAGCAATCTAATTTCATAGAGAGATGGCTGCTCTAGGCCGTGTGCTCATTAATTGGATTCCGATCACTCGAACTGGACGACGTCCGGTTACCGTCCGGCTTAAGCCATGTTCGGACCGACGTGCTCACGGGTAGAATGTGCCAGGAGCCGAAATCTGCTCGCTTCCTCTATCTGCTGGGTTAACGACACCAAGGCGTGGTTATTCCATCACAAAGCGGGCCTGAATGGTGTGTTCATGGCCGTCGTTGCCTGTTAGTGCGATCTTCGCGCCTTTTGGAAGGGGAGCTTCGGCGGAGATCAGCCCGCCGAATATGGTTACGACGAATGGGTGCAGAAATTCCCGGCCCGGTTTCATCGGCCGCGATAATCAGCGGCATCAGCGCGAGTTCGGCCGAGATGGCAGTCATCGCGAATAGTGTCATGCGCTCAAGGCTGCCGCGATCCGGGAGATCTCGGTAGAACTACTCCACGTCGTGGAGGGCCAGTTTGATGTAGTGCGAGACCTTATAGAATGCCGTTGCGCGCTGAGATTCCAGCTAGCGTGATGAAGCCTATCCAACTCGCGACCGAAAACGCCAATCTCGCGATCCAGAGCGCTGCCACACTGCCGATCAGGACAAGCGGAATATTGGTCAGAAAGATCGCCGCCAAAACGGTCGAGCTGTAGCGGCTGTAAAGCACGAGGAAGATCAGAGCGAACGAGATGATCGACATCGGGCCGAATGTTCGCGGTCTTCTTGAGATTGGTTTATGGAAAAACCGTGTGCGGTAGAAGCTCTGATGCATTTCCGGCATACAGATCAGCTCTGATGCATTTCCGGCATACAGATCATTGCGAATATTCGTTGCAATATCGGGACAATCCAAATCTTGTTCTAGCCTTGCCAGACCGCCAAGCTGATTCACGATGTGCAAAGGCTGATCGAAGCCATTGATGTCCAATGCAAAGCGCCGAATAGGTTGTTTGAACACCATGCCGCACCCCATTTAGGGTGATAACTCGCAATCCGACCTTGGTTTCGCCGGAATCTTCGTTATCGTGAGCACCTTCGAGACGCGTGCAGGACAATTTATGCGAAAATCCTTCAACGGTGTTTTCTTGGTTTGGCTGGTTGCGATGATCGCAGTCGGTCCGGGCTTGCCGTTGGCATGGTGCTTCAGCGGTGACGACCATTCCGCCATTGAGTTCAAGGCCCCTGGAGTCGCCCACGGTCCGCATGGGACATCTTCGCACCCTTCGACATTCGTCGAGATCGCATCCAATACACATCATGTAATCGATTGTATCGACAGGCAGCCGATTCCACCGGCCAGCTTTGTCGCACAGGCGGACGATGTCGGCGCATCTGACTTCGATCCTGTTCCGATGCCGCGAATCGACTTGGCTCTGAATACGATCGAGCCGCTAACCGGTGGCGCCGATGCTGGCATTCCTCCGCCCTTAGACCGCGTTTCCGCCCAGGTTCTTATCCACAGGACCGTCGTCCTCCTAATCTGAGATCTTTGATCGACCGGTATGCCGGCGCATTGTCATGCGCGCGGCGATTTTTGCCTGCGAATCAATGATCTGGGGGATGAAACATGGCTGGTTTGGAGCGCGCAGCGCTGAGATTGTGCCCACTGGCTGGAGCACTGATAGGATTGACCGGGTGCCAGCCTGCCGCACTCGAATCAAGCAATCCTGCACTTGCCGAGAGCCGTCCGGTTTCGGTGGCGTCGGCTATGAGGCGAAAACCGCCGCAGGTGCTGCCGGCCAGGGAGAAGGCGCCACGCATCAATAAGTTGACAATGCGGGCGGCGATGCAGCGCGCCGTGCGTTACAGCCCTGTTCTACGCGCTGTTGCCGAAGAAAAGAAAGCCCGCCGGGCTGAGACTTATCAGGCCGGCCGGCGACCCAATCCGGAACTTACGACCGAGATCGAGAACTTCGCAGGTTCGGGCGATTTCGAGGGTTTCAAGAGTGCCGAGACCACGATCAGCCTGACCCAGGTTATCGAGCTTGGTAGGAAACGCATGAACCGCATGCGTGTGGCGTCGTTGGACGAGGATCTTGCCAATTGGGACTATGAGGCCGCGCGGCTTACAATTGCAAGCCAAACGCAACAGGCGTTCGTCGATGTCCTGGCATCGCAGAAAAGGCTTTCTGTGCATCGGGCGTTCGCTACGCTCGCCACGAGACTAACCGATACGGTTCGCGAGCGGGTCGACGCAGGAAAGGTCAGTCCTGTCGAATTGAGCCGTTCCGAAGTCGAGCGGGCACGCGCCAGCGTCACCGTCAGAGAAGAGCAGGCGAAGCTCCAGGCCGCGAAACGCAAACTCTCCCTGTTTTGGGGGGCGAGGCGCGCGGACTTCGGAACCGCAGTCGGTCGGCTCGCGGCGACGAACCATTTGCCATCCCCCGAGCGTTTTCAATCTTATCTGGACCGCAACCCGACCCTGGCACGCTGGGTCGACGAGATGGCCAAAAGGCAGGCCACGCTCGAGCTCGAACGCGCCCGCCGCATCCCGGATCTCACGGTCGGAGCCGGTGTCAGGCAGATCGGCGAGACGGACGATACCGCGGCCGTCGCAACATTCTCCATCCCACTGCCGTTCTTCAACCGAAATCGGGGCAATATCGATGCGGCGAGCGCCCGGGTCACCAAAAGTCTGTATGAGCGCGATGCCGCGCGCATCGGTCTTAATTCAAGGTTCATCGAAGCGTATGGCGTTCTGCGGGCGTCAGAAGCCAAACTCCGCGCATTGCAGAATGAGGTGCTGCCGGCAGCAAGAAAGGCTTTCGATGCGACCGAACGCGGCTACCGCGAGGGCAAATTTGACCTTCTCAACGCCCTTGATGCACGACGGAGTCTGATCCAGGCTCAGCTCGACGTCGTCGATACCCAAGCCGAATTCCACAAGGCCAAGGCCCTGATCGAAGGGCTGATCGGCCGCGATCTCTATTCACTCTAACCACAGTTTGTAAGGAGACGACGTGACGATGCGAACTTCTACTCTGCTACTGGCTGGCGGCACGCTGGCACTGTTGACGCTTTCCGTCAGTGCAAGTTCGACGGATAAGAAAACAACAATCATCGAGGCACCGCATAGTGCCTCCATGAAACTGGCGCAGGCCAAACGCGACACGCATGAAGGCCATGATCACAAGGAACATTCAGACCATAAGGATGGTGATCACAAAGACCACGCCGACCACAAGGATCACGCCGATCACAAGGGGCATGACCATAAGGACCACGCAAAAGAGAAAGAGCATTCAGACCATAAGGGGCACGACCACAAGGCGCATTCGAAGCCAGAAAAGACTAAGGGCCACGAAGGCCATGATCACAAGGAACATTCAGACCATAAGGATGGTGATCACAAAGACCACGCCGACCACAAGGATCACGCCGATCACAAGGGGCATGACCATAAGGACCACGCAAAAGAGAAAGAGCATTCAGACCATAAGGGACACGACCACAAGGCGCATTCGAAGCCGGAAAAGGCTAAGAGTCATGAAGGCCATGATCACAAGGATCACGATACCCACGATCATGGGAAAAAAGAGAAGCGTTCAGATGTGCAGGATGACTCAGACCACAAAGGCCATGAGCATGCTGAAAGTGAAAAGCCGAAGAAAGCAGACGCCCATGATGACCACGGCCACGGCGACGAAGGCCATGGTGCGCATGTCGATGTCGTCAAGTTGACGGCCGGTCAGCAGAAGGACTTCGAGATCACGACCGAGGTCGCAAAAAGCGGCTCTCTTGCGACGCAAATTGTTCGACCCGCAGAAATCAAGTTCAACCAGGATCGTGTCGCCCATGTTGTGCCGCGAATTGCCGGCGTTGTCCGTACGGTTGCGATTAGTGAGGGGGATCGGGTCAAGGCCGGCGACATCATGGCGATCCTCGATAGCCGGGAGCTTGCTGATTCCAAATCCTCGTTCCTCGCAGCGCATGAGCGCATGCTTCTGGCGCGTGAGACGTTCACGCGCGAGGAAGCACTGTGGAAGAAGAAGATCTCTTCGGAGAGGGAGTATCTCGATGCGAAATCCAAATATGCGGAAAAACGCATTGATCGGCGCGGCGCCGCTCAGAAGCTCTTGGCGCTGGGCTTCGATAAGGGATTCCTTGAAAACCTCACCAAATCCGATGATGACGCGCTGACCGAATACAGGCTCGCCGCGCCATTCTCGGGGACCGTAATCTCCCGTCATATCTCGCGGGGCGAGGCCGTCAAGAGTGGAAGCGAGGCCTTTCTCCTTGCTGACATTGCGGAGCTTTGGGTGGACATTACGATTTACCCAAAGGACCTCCCGCGCGTTCGGAAGGGTCTGCGTGCTGATATTGATCTCGGAGACGGAGGTGCACCAGTCCAAGGGCGTGTCGCCTTTGTCTCTCCGCATCTGTCCGAGGCAACGCGAACGGCTTATGCACGGCTGCGGCTTGCAAACCCGGACGAGCGCCTCCGCCCCGGCATGTTCGTCAAAGCCAAGATTTCCGTAAGCACCGAGACCGCTGAGATCCGGGTGCCGAAGACAGCGATCCAGCGAATTGAAGAGTCGTCGGTGGTCTTCGTCAATAAGGATGGAGAATTCAAACCGCGGCCCGTCAAAGTCGGGCGCGTCAACGGCAACTATGCCGAGATCGTATCCGGTCTCGAGCAGGGCGAATTGTTTGTCACCCGCGGAGCATTCACGCTCAAGGCCCAGCTCTCCAAAGCGAGTTTCGACGATGGCCACAACCATTAGAAGAAAATCATGCACGCATTCATCGAACGCATACTTGGACAACGATTGCTGATTCTTTTGTTCGGCGTGGCCGTTTTCGCCGCCGGCTATCAGAGCTATCGGGATCTTCCTGTTGATGCCTTTCCCGACGTGACACCGACCCTGGTACAGGTTTTCACGGAAACCGAGGGCCTAGCGCCCGAAGAGGTCGAGCGATACGTCACCTATCCCATTGAAGTTGCCATGAACGGACTGCCGGATCTGAAGGAGATCCGATCCGTTTCCAATTTTGGCTTGTCGGTCGTGAACATCTATTTTGCCGATGGCACCGACATCTACTTCGCCAGGCAGTTGGTGAATGAGCGACTGCAACTATCCCGTGAGGAGATCCCTGAAGGTTTTGGCGATCCGGAGATGGGGCCGATCACCACCGGTCTTGGTCAGATCCTGTTCTACTTCGTTGAAGACGAGAAGAGCCAACGGTCCGGCGAGGAAATCCGCGAGATCCAGGATTGGCTGATCAAGTTCAACCTGCAGACCGTTCCCGGCGTGACGGAGGTCCTGTCTCTTGGCGGCGAAGTCAAACAGTTCAAGGTTCATGTCGACCCCAACGCGCTGCTTCGTTATGGGCTCGCGATCGGCGATGTGACAGATGCCATTCGTGTCAACAATGGCAATGTCGGCGCCCAGTACATCGTGAAGAACTCCGAGCAATATCTGATCCGCTCGGTCGGTCTGGCGCGTAATATTGCCGACATCGAAAGCATTGTCCTCAAAGTCCGGGACGGCGTGCCGGTCTATGTGCGCGATGTCGCCGACGTAGGTATCGGCGGTGAGGTGCGCCAGGGACTCGCGACCATGAATGGCAAGGGCGAAACCGTTGCCGGGCTTGTGCTGAAGCTGATTGGTACAAACACATCCAAAGTCATTGCGGACGTCAAGGCGCGACTTGAGAAGATTAACGCCTCGCTGCCGCCTGGCGTGAGCGTCGTGCCCTATTACGATCAATCGAGGCTCGTTCTTGCGAGCGTCGCAACGGTAACCGATGCGCTCATCCAGGGCGTTGTTCTGGTGGCACTGATCATCCTTCTCTTTATGGGCGGTATTAGACCGAGCCTTGTCGTCGCTCTCTCTATTCCGTTCTCGGTGGCAACAGCCTTCATCCTCATGCGGGCTTTTGGCCTTTCCGCCAATCTCATGTCGCTGGGCGGAATTGCCATCGCGATCGGAATGATGGTGGACGGTGCGATTGTCATTGCCGAGAATGTGGATCGCCTTTTGAAGGAAGACCACAAGGGGCTCACCAAGCATCAGATCGTCGCACGAGCCTGCGCCGAAGTCGTGCGCCCGATCGGATTCGCAATCCTGATCATTATTGTTGTGTTCCTGCCGCTATTCACGCTGGAGGGTGTCGAGGGTAAAACCTTCAAGCCGCTTGCCGTCACGGTCTCGCTTGCGATGCTGGGGTCGCTGGTGTTCGCGATTCTGATCGCACCGGTACTGGCAGAAATGCTGATGCGGCGACCGGCGGCACGTCCCGGTAAGAAGGGCCCCAGGAGAAACTTCGGCGATCTGGTGGTCGGCTTCATCCTGTTCTTCTATCGACCGCTGGTCACGCTCTTCGTAAAGGTCCGGTTTCTGGCCGTGCTACTTGCCGGGGGCATGCTGGCCTTGGGCGTGTGGGTGTTTCCGTTTCTCGGTTCGGAATTCGTCCCCCGCTTGAACGAAGGTGATCTTCTGGTTCGTGTGACCATGGCTCCCTCCATCTCGCTCGAAGAATCGCGGGACACCGTTCTGAAATTCGAACGACAGCTCCTTAGAGATTATCCAGAGGTCAAACGCATAGTATCGCGCGTTGGGCGTGGCGAGGTCGGTGCCCATGCGGACCCGGTGAATAGCGCCGAATCCTTCGTCGAATTGAAACCGCGTGAAGAATGGGAATCGGGGCGCAGCCCTGAAGAGCTTTTTGCCGCTATGAGCCATGGATTCGAAGGATTCCCGGGAGCCCGATTCAACTTCACCCAGCCGATTGCCGCGGCGGTTGACGAATTGCTGACAGGCACCAAGGCCGAACTCGCCATCAAGCTGTTCGGCTCGGATACGGAAGTTCTCAAGAGCAAGGCAGCCGAAATTCAAAGGGCGGTGGCCGGGATCGCGGGGGCGTCCGATGTGCAGATGGATCAAGTCACCGGCACGCCGCAACTTCGCATCCGTGTCGACCGGGAAGCGATCAGCCGCTATGGGGTCAATGTGAATGATGTGCAGTCCGTCATTCGCGCAGCCATTGGTGGCGATGTCGCCGGGCAGATTTTCGAAGACGTGAAGCGCTTCAATATTCTGGTTCGCTACAACAAGGATGCCCGCTCCACACCCGAGGCCATCAGGGCCGTCGTCATCCGGACCCCGTCGGGAACACTGGTACCGCTGGATCAGATTGCGACGGTCGAAGAGATCGTCGGGCCGCGTCAGATCACGCGCGAAAACGGCCAGAGGTTTATCACGATCCAGGCCAATGTACGCGGCCGGGACATCGGTTCCTTCGTCGCCGAGGGACAAACCCGCATCGCCGAGGCGGTAAAACTGCCAGCCGGATATCTGGTTGAATGGGGCGGGCAATTCGAGCTTCAGCAGGAGGCCAATAAGCGTCTCGCTATCGTCGTGCCTATAACGCTGGGGCTCGTATTCCTGCTGCTATTCCTGAATTTCGGCTCGCTCAAAAGTTCCTTGCTGATCATGCTGAATATCCCTCTGGCACTGGTCGGCGGCGTCGTCGCCTTGTGGCTCGGGGGGCTCAATCTTTCAGTACCTGCTTCGGTCGGTTTCATTGCTCTTTTCGGCATCGCGCTGGAGAACGGGATGGTTCTCGTCACTTATCTCAACAGCCTTGTGCATGCCGGTAAGCCCATCAATCAGGCCTCGATCGAAGGCGCATGCATGCGTGTCAGACCCGTTTTGATGACGGCGGCGACAACCGCACTCGGTCTCATACCATTGCTGTATGCCACCGGAACCGGGAGTGAGGTCCAGAAGCCTCTCGCGACAGTTGTTGTCGGCGGTCTGGTCAGTTCCACTATCCTGACATTGCTTGTGCTGCCGGCACTCTATCGCTGGTTCCTGCCAAGCTCCCTCAAGGCCGAGATGGTGTCGGATCGGCCTGTGCAACCTGCAGCGGCAGAGTAGGCCAAAGATGGCCACTTGCTTACTTCACTTCGTATCTATTCGGATTGGATTGCGATTATAATGAAGATTGGTCTTGAGTTCGGACTGCTGATCGCTGGTGGGATTTTCACGACAATTATCGTCGGAGCCGGGCTTTGGCATTCGATTTTCCACGAGCATTTGAACGATCAGAAACAGTTCCTCCAGTCGGAAGTGAATATCCCTTTGTTGTTATCCCAAATATCGCGAGACGGGAGAGAAGCCTACAATAACTTCTGCCTGAAATGTCATGGTTCAAACGCTGTCGGTAGCAAGATCGGTCCGTCGCTCATCCACTATGAGGAGCCGCAGCATGGCGACCAGTCGTTCGTGCGTGCAATTCGGTCCGGTGTAAGAGCGCACCACTGGGATTTTGGGGATATGCCTGCAGTTTCAGGAATCATGGACTCGGAAATCGCGGCAGTGATCCGATATGTCCGACTCTTGCAGAAGGCAAATCATGAGAGCTCAACGCATGAGTGAATGTCGATACGGAGCTGTGCAACCTCTGAAGCTATCTGCAAACGCCGGTCTCGCTCATCGGTTGCTGACGATGCTGAGCCCAACGGTTTTTGCCGAATAGGGTTTGATATGGCGCACGTTCATAGTGGATCAAACAGAAAGCGAACTTTCTGGGCCGCAGTGCTGACGGCAGGCTTCATGGGGGCCGAGATCGTCGGTGGCCTGATCTCGGGATCTTTGGCCCTGCTTGCAGACGCGGCCCACATGTTGACCGACGCCGTCTCGCTTACCTTCGCCTGGATAGCATTCCGCCTGGCGGAGCGGCCGCCCGACAAGGCGCGCACCTATGGCTATGACCGTTTTCAAATCCTCGTGGCGTTCACCAACGGAATCTCATTGTTCTTTATCGTTGGCTGGATCCTCTATGAGGGCATTCAGCGCTTCTTCAATCCGGTTGAAATCCTAGGCGTCACGATGATGGCTGTGGCTTTTGCCGGGCTTGTCGTGAACATCGCTGCGTTTCTGCTGCTTCACGGAGCCGATCGAGAGAATCTCAACATTCGCGGAGCCATGCTCCATGTCATTGGCGATCTTCTCGGATCGGTTGCAGCTCTCTGTGCAGCCGGTGTCATCTTGTGGACCGGATGGACACCGATCGATCCACTCCTGTCGATCCTGGTGGCTCTGATCCTTCTGCGCGGCGCCTGGCGCCTGGTCACCGAAGCCGGTCACATTCTGCTGGAGGGCGCACCGCGCAATATCGACATCGACGAGATCAAAAGGGATATCGCGGCGAATGTCGTGGGCGTTGCCGATATCCATCACGTGCATGTGTGGTCGCTAACACAGCAGAAGCCTTTGATCACGCTGCATGCTGACATTGCCGCTGGTGCGGACTCGGAACAGACGGTCTCCCTGATCCGTGCCCACATAAGTGAGCGATTTCAGATTGAGCACGCAACAATCGAGACGAGCTGTATCGCGTAAGGACAAATGGCCTATGAATTTGCGAATATCGATTAGGGGAGTTCTTCAGCGCTGGCTGATCGTTGGCGTTTTGATTGGTGCGTCTTGTCTAATCCCAGGCATGAACGGATATGCAAAGGCGGATCCCAGTCTTTGGAAGCCGGGGAGGTCCTTCGCCGCTGTTCCGGGTGACAGAAAGTCCGCGAGAACGGTTGCACGAAAGCCAAAGAGGAGAATTGTCGGTTGGATCGAGGACGTCGTACTGATCGACGCGAAGATTCATCTGAACGCAGTGATGCACACAGGGGTCGTTGTCTCGGCGATAAATGCACCAAACTTTAAAGGCTTCGTACGAGACGGATCTATTTGGGTGCGGTTCTCCATTCGCAAGGCTGGCATGGAGGCTGTGACCATCGAACGTCCGGTCGTCCGCTTCTACCGCTTGCAAACAGATGGAGCACCGGCCAAGAAACGACCGATCGTACAAATGAAACTGTGTGTCGCCGGCTATGTCGAAGATGCCGACTTCATCCTCTGGGACAAAGCCCCCAAGGGTTATTCGATTGTTCTTGGCCGCAGTTTTCTTGCCAGAAAATTCCTCATCGATCCCAGTCGTAAATTTGAGGGACGGGGAGCGTGCTAGGCTGTGCACTTAAGAATATGAGCTCATTCATTCGCGAGCGTCATCCGCGCCTAGAACGCCGACCTCACAGTGATCGGCATATTACGAATCGAGGAATGTAGAATTTCTTGACTGGAAAATTGATCATGCCTGAATGCGTTTCAATCATGATGAGAATTTTGTGGTTAACCGGGATCGGGGCAGCGTTTCTTTTGCTGGTGGCGCTCATCTGGTCGATAATTTTTCCTATTCGCCGTTTGTGGCCTCCGAATAAGTCGAGCGCGACGAAAAAAATTGTAGTGTGGCTCCATACACTGCTGATTTTTGGCTGCGCAATTTTTCTAGGCATTGCTGATTGGAACAGCCTTGAATGGCCATCAATATTTCGTTGGGGATTCGGACTTCCTTTGATCGTCACCGGCAACGTCATTGTTTGGGTCGGTGTGGCGCAGTTAGGAATGGCGGCGACGAGCGGCGAAGCAACGGAATTACAAGTTGATGGGCTGTATCGCTATTCTCGCAATCCTCAGTATGTGGCAGATGTCGCCATATTGCTGGGCTGGTTGATCTTAAGCGCTTCAGAGTGGGCTTTTCCTGTCGTGTTGCTTGGCATAGCAACGCTTATTGTTGCGCCCTTCGCGGAAGAAAGATGGTTGGCTGATGTTCATGGGACAGAGTATGCGGCGTATCGCACTAAAGTGCGTCGCTATCTTTAATCAACCATGCGAAAACAGAAAAGCATGATCACGGTGCACACGGACATGTGCATGTTGAAGGAAACCAATGCGCAATCGGATCGAACACAGCTCATGTCAAATAGTAACCGGTTGTCATCCGACTCGGGTCATCTGACTCGCATTAATGAGTACACGGCCTAGCAATCTTACAATCAGGAATACGGCTTGGTAGAGCCGTATTCTAGATGATACGTCGCAAAAGTATTGTTGTGCGACACTAATTCTCACGAACGCACGCGCCAGCCTCGAGCCTACCACGCCTTCAACCATTGACCAAAATCGTCACCCGCCAACGCAGCATAACCAGACACAAATAAAGCCAAGACCGTCGCGGTTTCGGCTGCAGCTATGCGCCTTATGTCACGCCTTCCTATGCAATCAATCGCTTGTAGCGCAACCCAAATCGCCAGGCCCAAACAAATCGATCCCAAATTAAACTTTCAACTAGCATCAAACTTGGAGTTCTCAACTTGTAAAAATTCTCGCAGGCATCCATTTATTTTCCGCTGTAGTGAGGCGTCACTTTGGTGTAGACTTCGCGTGCAAATGGCCAAACAAACGCAACAAGCAAAACCCCTATCCCCTACCGTCGTCCAAGTGCTCGATGAGTTTGTCAGCTGTATGCGGGAAGCGGACATTATCAACGAGGAAAGCATTCAGCGACTTGAAGAGCTTCTACGACAGTCTAATGTGCCCAAGCCTAACGAAATTGATGCGGTGCTTTTCCCTGTTAAGACAATAGAAGAGCTATGATCCGCGTCAAAGAGCTACATATCCAGCATTTTCGCGGCATACCCGACCTAACGATTGATTTTGACACCAAGAATTTCGGAATTTGTGGGCCAAACGGTACTGGAAAAAGCGGTGTGGTCGATGCCGTCGAGTTCTGTATTTCCGGAGACGTGACTCGTCTTACCGGCCAAGGGTCGTCCGAGCTAAGCGTAAAGCAGCACGCTCCACACGTGGACGCGCGCACCCAGCCTGAGAAGGCCAAAGTCACCCTTACAGCGTCCATCCCCTCACTCAATAACAAGGAAATTTCAATATCGCGATCTGTGAAGACACCACGGGCGCCAATCATCGAGCCGAATGATGATGACGTCAAAGCTGTCATCGCGGAACTCGAAACACATCCTGAGTTTGCCCTCTCACGACGCGAGATCGTCAAGTATGTAATTACCCCGGCAGGCCAACGATCGGTGGACGTCCAAACCCTATTGCGTCTCGATCACTTAGAAGATCTGCGCAAATCATTGACGACATTTCGCAACAATCGCCAGAACCAGGCGAAGACGGCTGAACAAGCACAGAAAAATACCGAGAGAGATTTCCAAAACTGGCTAAAGCTGGATGAACTTGATCGCCGTCTTGTGCTTGAAAAGATCAATGCGCAGCGTGAAATCCTAGGACTGCCCGCAATAGCTGAGCTTCAGAAAGATACGTCCTTCAAAGCCGGCATCGATGAAGACACAGAGGAGGGTGGGCCTAAGCAAGCTTTAAGCAAGGCAGCGGCACTCCTCGATCTTGAAGCGCTGCTGGCCGCAACCAAAAGCACTGAACCAGACGACCTCAAAGAGAGCCGCTCTCAGACTGCCGACGCATTACAAAAGCTCAAGGACGACGCCGAGGCATTCAACCTCATCCGCCGGCAACAGCTCGTTACCATGGGCCTCGCCCTAGTTGACGAGAACGCATGTCCGCTTTGTGATAATGAGTGGAACCGAGACGAACTTCGTGAATATCTCAACCAGAAGCTCGAAAATGCGAAAGAAGTCGGAGAGCAGCTGGCGACTCTGAAACGCAATCTTGCTGCCTTAGCAACTTCCCTATCTCAGCGTGAGCAAGCCGTCCAAAAAGTCATCGCACACTGCAACCGACTTGACCCCAAAATCGACCCAGCGGTACTCGAAACCTACTGCGCACAACTCCAATCTTTGCTTGGTGCTATCCAAGCTTTTTCAAGCGATCCGGCGACTATCGGCGACACCATTGTCGCCGTCACTCTCGATTGGTGGCAGCTTGCTCCCGAAGCCCTTAGTGCAGTTCAAGTCTGCAACGAAGCAGTCAAAGCATTGCCCGATCTTTCGAAGGCTAACCATGCGCGGGATTTCCTTGTCGTCGCGCAAGAGCGCTACGAAAAGCTCCTGGAGGCTAGTGCGGATGAAAAGCTGGAAGTTGAACGCAACAAGATCGCTGGAGAGATATTAGGGAAATACAACGAAACGCGGGAAGGCGTCCTTGAACACATCTATGACGCCGTTGCCACCGATTTTTCCCGCTACTACCAAATGCTCAACCCTGAGGATGAGCAGAGGTTTGTTGGCAAGTTGGAACAAGCACCAGCAAAGCTTAGCTTCAACGTGGATTTCTATGAGCGCGGAAAATTCCCACCAGGTGCATACCACAGCGAAGGCCACCAGGATGCTATGGGTCTTTGCTTATACCTTGCACTCATGAAACATACGCTGACAGATCAGTTCACGTTCGCGGTGTTAGATGATGTCCTTATGTCAGTTGATGCCGGACATCGTCGAAACGTTTGCCGATTGCTTACCACTGAATTCAAAGACACTCAGTTCATCGTCACTACGCATGATCCGATCTGGCTACGGTACATGAAAACGCAACGGCTCATCAGTAAGTCTCAGATGTTTGCCGGCTGGACCGTCGATACTGGCCCACGCATCTGGGATGACCGAGACGTATGGGTAGAAATCGACACCGAGCTTGACGCAAATAACGTTTCCCGAGCCGCTGCTCTTCTCCGGGAATATCTGGAGTACATGGCCTTTGTGATTGCAGACGCCATCAAGGCATCCGTCGAGTTCAAGGGTGACGGCAACTACACCCTCAACGACTTGATGCCGCCATCCCTCAAGCGATGGAAGGCCTTGCTTCTGCACGGTTCAGAAGCTGCCTTACATTGGGATCAGAAGGAAAAGCGTGCGGAAATCGAAGAACTACGCAAATCAGTGAAGAAGCTATCCGTGACTTCAAATGCCGAACAGTGGGCCATCAATCCCGCTGTCCATTTCAACGAGTGGCAGAATTTTCAAGCCGATGAATTTCGGGAAGTTGTCAATGCCTTCAAAACAATCCTCGAAACGCTCTGTTGTGACGATTGTGGCGCTCTGGTGTACGTTACTCCTCGGGTCGGCACCCCAGAAGAATGTCGATGCAACTGTGGTTCCGTATCGATAAATCTGAAGAAATAACAGAATTAACAAATCTTCAAGAACGCCCCGGCAGCAATGCATACTCATACGTCGCTTGCCGCATCCGTCATTCTCATATTCCTGGACCACACCGCTCAACGGAATGCCTTCACATTCTGCATCTTCCAGTGACCAGTTGACCTTCTACAGCATCCCTTAAAGCGCTGACCTGTCTTGTTTGTACATTTCCCGCAAGTAGTCCAAATGCGCCCCCATTGTCGTAAATCCTTCTTGCCTTGGTCCCTTTCGCTCTATTTCGCGTTTTCTCAGGTCATCCATTGCTTCCCGTATGTCATCTTCCTTTGAAGATCGATAATCTCGTTTTATTCCGGCACGCAAAAATGCCAAAGGTGCAACTCTAATTTTTTTCTTTCGAATCATGTCTTTTGTTTTTCGTATGTGCCAGTCCACCCGCAATGGATCTTCTTCGCACCATTTCTCTATGGTTTTGTACGCCTCCCTTCTCGGCATGCCTAGTTGTTGCATTTCTGTGCTTAATCGATCATTCCTACTGCCTGGTGCAAATGTCGTATTACTGAATTTAATTTCACCTCCTGGCTTTTTCTTCACTTCGAAAATTATCTTCCCTACCTTCCTTCCAACCCGTTTGGTTTTGAAAGAAATATCTAAATCACTCTTTTTTGAAATCTCTTTGCATGCCGGTTTCAATATTCGTTCTGAAAAATTTCCAAACACCTGGTATTGATCATTTTCTATCCCGAATGCATCTTTAATTTTTGCTAGAGGAACCGTTATTATGATTTTATTTTTGTGGCTTTTATTGATTTCACATTTTGCAATTTCATATATTCGGCAGGTATAGAATGAGTGAAACGTCATTAAAACGCGGAATTCTAATTCTGTATAATTTCCCACTATGTTTAACAGATATGGGGCTGCCTCGTCGTTCAGCCGCATAGAAACGGTGCCATCCCCACTAAGCTTGTAGTGAGCTTTACTCAAGAACGGAAACTGCAATAATTCTGTCTCTTCCCCACCTTCCACTGTTTCAATTTCCACTACCCTACCTACCAAACGCTTGGTCGCATTGGCTGCTGCTGTGTATGTTCTCCCGTTCTTGGAAAGTCCTAGAAATTTATACAGCTCTGTAAGATCCAGCGTTTGTGTTTTAAAACCGTCATCTGACATACGAATTTCTGAAATAAGCCATGAAAGAATTCTTTTTTCTTCTAATGACATCGAATAACAAGCCCAAGCAAGGCTATTTACGAAAGTTAGCTTCGCGATGCTATTGGGGCCAGAACGGCTTTCTCGTTCCCTTCTTGACATGTTTTTATGTTACCAAATTCCATCTATAAACTTTTCCACATGTAGTGATGTTCCTGGGGACAACAAAACGCATCTCTATAGAGGGTTAGGGAGATATTTGTAGAGAGTTAGGGAGAAATTTGTAGAGCGCGCGGGAGATATTTGTAGAGAGTTAGCGCAAAATATGGCTCTACACGGCTAATTATTCACCCTATAAACGCTAAGCAACGTCCATCGAAAAACAGAATGTTTTTTAGACTTTCAGTTCAATTGAAAAGGGTGACTAGGTTTTCACCCAGTCACCCCACTCCCTTCTCAGGGAGTGTCGTTAGGAGTTCTGCGTTCGTCCAGTCTAGTCTGCAACCAATCCTGTACTTCCTCCTCAACCCAACCCACCCGGTTAGGGCCAAGCTTTACCCGCAATGGGAATTTACCGGCCTTTTCCAAGCGTGCGATGTGTTGCGGTGAGTACAAGACCAGCTCCTTCAACTGGTGTTTCGAAAGCATCTTCCTCATCACGATGTCTCCATGAATGAGAGCATCGCGATGCCCTAGGGTTGACAAAAACCTAGGCAAAAGAAGTCTATACGCCGATCTTGAAACCCCCAAGCGTGAACGTCTGTCTACTAGGCTAGGATCACTGCGGAGGTGGTCCAAAAGGTGGGCTATGGTGAGTTTATGGAAAGAAAGCATGGTATATCAATAGGTTGTCGCCGCGATACGTTCCCCCATGCGGCACCATTTTTTTTGTCTCCAAGCCAATCGAGATTCTGCAGCGGAACTGCCAACGCGCTTGGCGGAGGGACTGAACTCAATTGAGATTCGAGCACTGCCAATGAAATCGACAACCAAAATGTGTCTGGCCGTTTCGGCCGCGTTGTTTTTCGTGACGGGATCGATTAACGCCGCCGCCAATGCCGCGCCGCTTCCCTTCGAGACGGTAACGTTAGGCAAGTCGAATGAGCACTATACCGTTGAGGGCGAGTATCCGCGAACAGGCCTGGAAGCCATCGATCGCGTGCTTGCCGACTACGCCACAAAGTCCATGAACGATCTGATCGCTTCGGCAGAGGAAGATGCTGCCGAACGCGCCAAAGAGGGACGGCGATTGCCGGCAGGGCTGACCTACTGGCTCGATTTGCACTTCACGCTCGAACGCAATGACGACGATGTATTTGCCGTCACGATCACGACAAGCCATTTCACCGGTGGCGCACATCCCGGAAGGACCTTCAAGACTTTCACGTTTCTGCGGCCGGACGGCTGGCGGGTTTTTCTTCCGGAGATCTTTTCGGGTCGTGAGGCGCTGCAGCGGATCAGCGCTTTGGCGATCCAGGACCTGATCGAGCGCATTGGCGGGCTGAATGGTTTGACCGACCCGGAATCAATCAGAGAGGGTGCAGGACCGTCCTGGGAGAATTTTGAAGCTTTTGCGCTGAACCACGACAAGCTCACGCTCTATTTTCAGGAGTATCAGGTTGCGGTCTATGCTGCGGGATCTCAGCAGAGCGAAATCCCGCTTTCGAAATTGCGTGACTTGTTGCGCAATGATTGGCGTTTACCCGCTCCGTCCTTCGACTGCGGCGAAGCAGATAGCCGAGTAGAGAAATCGATCTGCTCCGATGTCGAATTGGCACGCATCGATCGAAGGCTTGCCGGGGCCTACGAGCGGAAGCTATCAGAACTCTATGATGACCAAGGCAATGAGGTGACAGCGGCCGTCAAGGAGGCGATCCGCAAACGCCAGAGGGAATGGCTGCTTCATCGCGAGGCGGCCTGCTCGAACGGTGAAACAGCTTGCCTGACGGCTCTATACCGAGACCGCATGAAGACACTTTGAGAGTGTCGGCGTAATCCGTTGACTCCCATTCTCCGTACTAGGAGCGATTAAGGGAATGCAGGGTCAGCGTGATGAAGAAGAAAACAATGAGTATAGCAATCTCGGTCTTGGCAATCGTGGCGGTTGTCGTCGCTGCATTTGGCGGTTTTATCTGGTACACCAACAATGTTGAGCAGGCCGCCTACACCACTGTGACGGCCGATGGCGACTTCGAGATCAGAGAATATCCATCTCTTGTCGTTGCCGAAGTCACCCGTTCAGGAGATCGCAAGAGTTCCGTCAATCAGGGATTTCGTCCGCTTGCAGCCTATATCTTCGCAAAGGAGCGGAAAGGTGAGCCGATCGCGATGACCGCGCCGGTCACCCAGGAAAAGCGTGAGACGATAGCCATGACGGCGCCGGTAACGCAGACACCGGATGAGAACGGCGACAAATGGACAATCCGGTTTGTCATGCCGTCGAACTACACGCTCGAATCCCTGCCGCGCCCAGTCGGCTCGGATGTTCGCATCGAAGAGATGCCGGCACGCCTGCGCTCGGCAATTCGGTTCAGCGGCGTTGCCACGGACTCTTTGCTCAGCGAGAAAGAAGCCGAGCTGCGGAAATGGATGGACTCCCGCAATTTGCAGGCTGGTGGTGCACCGACATATGCCTACTACAATGCGCCTTGGACACCCGGGTTTCTGAGACGAAACGAAGTGCTTTTGGACATTACCGCAAACTAGAGCAACGTGCGTCCGGTCGGACGCACATAAGTTGCTCTAGCAGCTAAGAGTCGATCAACTTGTCTGCGCTTTGTCGATTCCGACTAAGCGCAGGTTGATCTGGAGCCCTCTCCGAAGATGTCGAAAACCGTCTATGTCTCTATCACCGGACTGACGCTCAAGAAGCCATGGTACATCTTTCGGTTCTACTGGCACGCTGCGCTTTCGCTTGGGCAGGCCAGACGTGCCGAGGGCAACATTCGTACCGAGGTGCGAACGATAAACGGCGTCCATCACACACTGACGGTTTGGAAAAATGAAACCGCGATGCGGGCATTCCTCTATCGCGGTGCGCACAGACGCGCGATCAGAGCATTTAGTACGATTGCGACCGGAAAGACATATGGTTTCGCGACGGATCAGATACCGTCCTGGGACGAATTTCATGGCTTGTGGCTGGAGCGAGGCCGGGACTATGAAAGCCACTGATGGGCGCCCGGATTATTCTGAAACGCTCTGACTATTCTGAAACGACGTTGTCGCCACTCTTATTTCCTCCATCACCCGCTGCGCGCTGCAATCGGGCGCGAAAGGGTAAGAACCGGTTATAGGCCGCATTGAGGAGCCATTGCATGCCTGGAAGGTCCGAGAGAACAGCAAGCGGCTTCATAACCGGGAGCTGCCGCCAGATCGCGCGAAACGCGTCTCCGCCCGACGCAAGAGAGCCGTCCGGCAGGCGAACATGGAACCGCTGCATCGCCGTTCTGGTGGCAAGACCTGGAACGACTTCGTCAGAGCCGCAATTGCTCACGTCCTGCCATACAAGCGCATCCGCTCCGCGTCGTCTCCGATAGAAGGCTATTTCCTTGCGGCATAGCGGGCAGCTCCCATCGTAGAAGATGGTCAGTCGGTGCGTCGTATTTGTTTCTTTGGAATTGAGGGCCATCGGATTCGGTTCTGACTGATCTACCAGCCCTAGGTGCCTGGTTCGCCTTTGAACTCGCAGCCGCTCGTGTGCTTCTCGGGCACGAGTACATCGCTTCGGACATCGCCCGGTGGAATGTAATACACGGGCGGATGGCTGGTTTCGAGAGCGCGGTACGCCCCATTGCTGGTCACGATGCACTCGCCTGCAAACATGATGCGCACCTGGTCAACAGCCGGTTCCAGGGAGGGCGGTCGTGGATAATCCCAGACAGGTTTCCTGGCCAGGTCCAGGTTCAACACGCTGCCGCTTCAAGATCATTGCTCGACGCAGGTCCTAGATCGACGTTCCGAGGATGAGGCAGACGACCGCTGCCAGTGTGAGCGGTAAACGCAGCTTGGGATACCAATCAGGACTCTCGCCACGTCCGGCAGTCAAGAAATCGAAGATCAGCATCAACAGGAATGCACCGGCCAGTATCAGAAGTGCCATCGAGGCGGCCATCAGCAGCGATGCCCAGCCCGTGAGAGCTGGAACGACGCTCAATAAGAGCCGCCGGCCGAGGGGTCTGTTTGGTGTGGGAGCCGAGATGGCCAGCCCCCAGTGAATGCCGCCCAGGAACGAAAGAATGACCGAGCCATAAGCCGCCAATGCAAAGGCTGCGCGATCGGTGACGATCTGTGGGTCGGCCATGCCTCCGACGGCAATGACAACGAACGGAATGACGCCGAGATACCCGAGCCATTTTGCGGGTCTCGGGATATCCGACTCATGGATTTCCGGAGGACGCCCGGCCTGCTTCGGCACCCCGAGCCGAGGCGGATCGAGAGTGTTCATGTTGTTAGAGCTTATCGTCATTTGCCGTCTGTCTGCCCTCGCCAACATGACAATTGGGTGGTTCTAAAAGTCGTCATTCCCATCGGGTGGGCCTGGATCGGATGCGTCGACCGAATCGTCTGAACAGGTGCGCTCACGATGGTCATACTGAACCCTACGTCGGTTCGCATCCTTCAGATCACAACCGGCTCGGGTCGCCCCAGACGAGGGTGACGGCCTCTTCCCACGGTGTATGCTGCTCTCGCAATTGGTTAACCGCGGCACCAGCGTGCGCATGGCGCAATTCCACATTTGCAAATAGTCTGAACGCTGAATGAACCTATTGCTGCCCTGGCGCGACTACTTAAACGAGACCAGTCGGGCAGCGGAGCCCTGGATGAGTGAAACCGATCCGGACAGAGACCTGATCTCACGGGTGGCCGCCAAGGACCGTGCGGCCATGCAGGCCCTGTTTGCCCGACAGAATGTACGCGTATTTCGCTTCCTCGTTCGGAGATTGCGCAATGATGCAATCGCCGAGGAGGTTACGAACGAGGTGTTTCTAGAGGTCTGGCGACAGGCTGGACGCTATGAGGGCCGCTCGTCGGTCTCCACCTGGATGCTGGCGATCGCGCATAACAAGGCCATGAGCGTGATGCGGAAGCGAACGGAAGATGAACTAGAGGACGAGATGGTCGGTGCATTGGCGGATACGGGCGACGATCCGGAACGCCATGCCCAGAAGATGAGCAAAGCGGCGCTGATCCGGCAGACCATCGATGCGTTATCGGACGAACACAAGCAGGTGATCGATCTCGTCTACTACCACGAAAAGTCGGTCCGGGAGGTTGCCGAGATCGCGGCGATACCGGAGGCGACCGTAAAAACGCGGATGCACTATGCCCGCAAGAAGCTTGGGGAAAAACTGAAACAGGCCGGCGTTGACCGGGGGTGGCCATGAGCCGGAGTGAAACCATGCACACTGAACGCGACGAAGTTGAATTGCTTCTGCCCTGGTACGAAAGCGGCAAGCTCGACGCCGCGGATGAAGCGCGCGTCGAAGAATTTCTGGCCAAAGATGCCGATCTGGCCGCGCGTCTCGAACTTATTCGCGAGGAACGTGAAACAGCGATTTCCTTGAACGAAGCGGCCGGTGCCCCTGGGCCAGGCGCCCTCGATCGGCTGATGGACAAAATCAGCGAGGAGGAAGGATTACTTCCACGTGCGCAATCGCATGTGGCGACTGGCTGGTTTGCGCGCATCTTTGGTATATCCGGATCGCCGGCCTTGTCCTGGGCCGCCGCGGCTGCAGCCCTATTGATCGTTGTGCAGGCGGCAACGATCAGCCTTCTGCTGACGTCGGATGGTCAACCGGGTTCGCCTTACGAGGTCGCGACGGGTGGTGTGGCCGGCGACGCGCAGGGGACATTTGCTTTCGTGCAGTTTGCGGAAGAGGCAAAAGCGTCTGCAATTGCCGAATTTCTTGCCGATTTGGATGTTAGTGTCGTTGACGGTCCGAAGCCGGGCGGTGTGTTCAAGGTGCGGGTATCCGATACGCGGTTGACTGATGAAGCGCTTTCCGAGTCCTTGAAAAAGCTGCTTGCGAACCAAATGTTGATCCTAACCGCAGTCCCTGCCGAATAGGGCCCATAGCATGAGAGCCCTTTTTTTGGTGTCCAGACGTTTGATGGGGTGGGAGACGGTCATGAAATCGATGCACAAGTTTACGCATGCTGCCGTCGCCATTGCGGCTTTGATGGGATCGATTGCGATCGTCGGATCCGGTGCCGCCCTGGCACAATTCCGCGGGGCACCGCCCCCGTCGGTTGGAGCGATCGGTCTTCCCAGTACAGGTCCCATATCGCCCGGGATCGATCATTTCAGATCGCCAGGTAACAATCGAAATGCCCGGCCTGCAAAAAAACCGCGCGGTGCGGCAACGAAAGCCAGGCCAAAGCGCAAGAAAGCCGTGCGCCCGAATCCACGCCGCAAGAAGGTGGCACGGCGAAAGCCGCCTGTACCGCCTCAGTTCGCACCATCGTCGCCGCCGCCGTTGCCGGCGCGTGCACCGGTGGCCGACCGCCGCCCGAATGAAGTGCTCGTTCTTTTGCAGGATGGGCAGACCGATGCCGTCGCCGACGATATCGCTCAACGTTACGGTCTGGTACGCCGCGACTCACTCTCAATAGAGCTTCTCGGCGGCCAGGTGCATCGTTTCGAAGTCTCGCCGGGACGACTGCAGGACATCGTTTCCGAATTGGGAAATGATGCCGATGTGATCGCCGCCCAACCGAATTTTCTCTATCACCCGCTCGGATCCGAGAAGAAGCGAAAGGTCTCTTCCCAGCAATATGCGCTTTCGAAACTGGGAATCGAGCCGGCTCACAAGCTTGCGAAGGGTCGCGATGTATCGATAGCTGTCATCGACACGGGAATCGATAAAACCCATCCGGCACTTGTAGCCTCGATCGCCAAGTCTTTCGATGCCGTCCAGGATGGTAACGCCACGGCGCATGCGCACGGAACGGCGATTGCGGGCGTCATATCGGCCCAGGGACAGATCCAGGGCGTTGCACCCATGGCACGGCTCTATGCGGTGCGCGCCTTCTACGCCCATCCCAGACGAAAGCGTCCCGAAACGAGCAGTTTCATATTGTTGCGCGCTCTCAAATGGGTGAGTGACGAAGGCACACGCGTCGTCAATATGAGTTTTGCCGGTCCGGCAGACCCTTTGGTCAAGTCAGCTCTTGGGGCCGTCCATGCAAAAGGTACGGTCCTTATTGCAGCTGCCGGCAATGGTGGACCCAAAGCGCCGCCCGCATTTCCCGCCGCCTATGAAAGCGTCATCGCCATCACGGCTCTGGATCACAAGGACCGCCTCTACAAGCAGGCGAACCAGGGCACCTATGTGAGCGTCGCGGCGCCGGGCGTCGATGTGCTCGTGACAGCGCTCAGCAAGCGTTATGGCTATGCCTCCGGAACATCGCTCGCGGCAGCACATGTGAGCGGCCAGGTTGCGCTGATGATGGAGCACGATCCGGCAGCAAGCGCCAGCTTCATCCGCGAGACGATCATCGAAACGGCCCACGATCTTGGCCCCGTCGGCCATGACACGCTGTATGGGGCCGGCCGGGCCGATGCGCATGCTTCGCTCGTGGCCATGGTCCAGCGTTGAGCGACTGCCTTCGATCCGTTGCAGGTGTTGTGAGCCCACGGTGCGTTGATCGGGAATAGGACGGCTGCTAAAGACGCATCTCCTGCGACAGCAACGGCCAATTCTCATGACACAGTATGTTCCTCCCCAGGGTGACGATTGGGCGACCATTATTGCCCAGGAGGCCGGATTCACCACGCAAGGCGTGCAATCCATCATCGATTTCGCTATTGCCAACGAGTCCCAGATGGATCGCGATATCGGTACGGCCTTGGCAACTGGTCACTTTTCCGAGCCGATGCCGGATGGGGAAATCCTCGGGCCGACCAAGCCACGCGGCGACCCGTCCGGGCTTGTCCTCAAGGGCGGCAGGAAGGTCGCGGAATGGGGCCCGGCGCACTCTCCGGATATGACGTTTTCGGTTGCCAAGAGCTTCCTGGCGATCTGCGCTGGATTGGCGGTCGACGACGGCTTGATCCCGGATGTCGATCAACCGGTCCGAGAACTCGTCGACGATGGCAATTTCGACAGCGAGCAGAACCGTGACATCACCTGGCGCCATCTCCTGCAGCAATCGAGCGAGTGGGAGGGAACGCTGTTCGGCAAGGCGGATCGTATCGACCGTCATCGCCGCCTGGATCTGCCACCCAACACGCCATCATTGAAAGGTACCCACCGAGACCTGCAAAAACCAGGCACGTTCTGGGAATACAACGATGTGCGGGTCAACGCTCTCAGTCTGGCTCTGATGCGCGTCTTCAGGCAGCCATTGCCCGACGTTCTGCGCGAGCGCGTCATGGAGCCGATCGGGGCTTCAAGCGACTGGGAGTGGCACGGCTATTCGACATCCTATGTGGAGATTGATGGAAAGCGCATGCAGTCCGTTTCCGGTGGCGCGCATTGGGGCGGGGGCATGTTCATCTCCGCCCTTGATCTCGCGCGGGTCGGCTTGCTGATCGCCCGCAAAGGTCTGTGGGGTGATCGGCGGATCATTTCCGAAGCCTGGATCGATGCCTGCATGACGCCCTGCGGGCTCTATCCGAGCTACGGTTATCTTTGGTGGCTCAATGGCGACGGTGTCCATTGCCCTGCAGCGCCGCGTTCGAGCGTCTTCGCTTTCGGCGTCGGCCGCAATCTCATCTGGATTGCGCCGGACCATGACATGGTCATTGTCGTGCGTTGGCTCGAAAAGGACTCGTTCAACGATTTCGCCGCAACGGTCATGACAGCCCTAGGCTCCTGATTGGGAAACCGAGTTTATGAGAAATCTCCAGCGTCCCGGCCGTTCGCCCGTTCATTCCGTCAATGGGATGGCTTGCACTTCGCATCCCTTGTCCAGCCAGACGGCAATCGACATTCTCAAGGCTGGTGGCAATGCAATGGACGCCGCCGTCGCAGCGTGCGCCGTGCAGTGCGTCGTCGAACCGGAAATGACGGGAATCGGTGGCGACTGTTTCTGTCTCTTTTCGCCGAACGGCCAAGGGGCACCGGTCGCCTTCAACGGTTCAGGGCGGGCACCGGCGGCGGCAACACCGGAATGGTATGCCTCGAAAGGGATTGAGTCGATTGAGCGCCAGTCGCCGCATGCGGTTACCGTTCCGGGCGCCGTTGATGCCTGGCAGACGCTGATCGAGGATCATGGGCGGATGTCTTTGGGTGAATTGCTGCAGCCGGCAATTGCCCATGCCCGAGACGGCTATCCGATTTCCTCGCGTGTGCATGTCGACTTTTGCGATGGCGTGCAGCTTTTGGAGAACGACGCGAACGCCTCGGCCGTCTTTCTGCCGGGGGGGAAGCCGCCGAAGGTCGGCGCCATGCATCGCCAGCCGGAGTTAGCGGCAACATTCGAGGCGATTGCCGAAAGTGGCCGTGATGCCTTCTATAAAGGCCCGGTCGCCGAGGACATTGTCGGTTATCTGCAAAGCAAGGACGGCCTCCATACGCTGGAAGACTTTGCCGTTGTAAACGGCAATTACGTCGATCCGATCTCGGTTGCCTATGGGGAGCGCCAGCTCTATCAGTGTCCGCCGAATGGCCAGGGTGTCATTGCCCTATTGCTGCTCAACATGATGGAGGGTCTTGCATCGAAAGGCGGAAACCCGGCTTCGCTCGAGCGGATTCATTTGGAACTGGAGGCAATCCGGATTGCGTACGGCTTCAGAGATATGCATTTGGCCGATCCCGATCAGGCATCGGTCCCGGTCGAATGGTTCTTGTCGAAGGAGACGGCCAGCGAATTGCGCGGGGCGATCAACCCGGAAAGGGCAGGCAGCAGTCTGCCCGATGTAGCACCGCCGCCGCACTCCTCTACGATCTATCTCACCGTTGTCGACAAGGATCGCAATGCCTGCAGTTTCATCAATTCACTTTTCAATGGATTCGGCAGCGGATTGATGGCACCTCGATCAGGTGTGCTTCTGCACAACCGAGGCCAGGGTTTTACGCTTGCCGCCGGTCACCCGAACTGTATTGCGCCCGGTAAGCGACCTCTCCACACCTTGATCCCGGGCATGGTCACCGAAGGCGACAAAGTGACTTTGTCCTACGGCGTCATGGGCGGTCAGTATCAGGCAGCCGGACATATGCAGTTTCTGACCCGCCTGTTCGACTATGACCTCGATATCCAGGAAGCACTGGATGCGCCTCGGTTCTTCGCCGATCCTTTCACCGGCGACGTCGGACTTGAGGACACAATATCGGATGATGTTGTGCAAGCTCTGGTCGCTAAGGGGCACCGGGCGTCTCATGCTGCACGGCCGATTGGTGGCGGTCAGGCGATCGCAATCGACTGGGAGCAGAATGTTCTCTCCGGCGGATCGGATCCCCGCAAGGATGGATGTGCAATCGGTTATTGATTGCCGGCCGGTCTGATTGCAATCGAAGGTTCGCCAATTCGTTTTCGGATCGAAGCCAGAGAGGCCGAGTCGTCAAATCGTGCAGACTTGCCGACGACCCGAACGCCGAGGGACTGCCAGAGCGTCGGCAAACCGGGATCGACTGGCGTTGCTTTCCAGGCTTCGTAGAGGTCTGTGAGGACGGTTGTTTCCGTCGCCTCATCGCCAACCGCAAGCGCCTTTTCGATCGGCCACTCGGTCTCGAAGTTGCCGCCGGCAGTCAGTATACCGCGCAATGCATCCCGTAACGTTCGCCTGCCATCGGTGCGTTTCTGGATTTCAATATCGGCCACAAGACAGAAGATTGCGCCGCCCCAGTAGGTCCTGCCCCAGGTCGGGGTGAAGTCGAGACCTTTGTCCCCTTTTTTGGGAAGGCCGTTTTCCATACCTTCTGCAAATCCGCGCCATACGAAACCGGCCGGAAGATCTCCGGCCTGCAACCGGGCAACAGATTCAACATAGACCGCCAGGCCTTCCGTGAGCCAGTTGTGCCGTCGCAGCAATCGTGGAAATGCGAGATGGATCATTTCATGGACCATGACCCAATCGTCCAGGAGCGCCTGGCGGTCGCTGTCGCGGCCTACAAAGACGCGAATGAATCCGCCGTTCTCTCCGAATGCTCGACCGCCCTTCACGCCATCGCCATCGACCGAGACAATATGGATCACGGCCGTTGAGAGTGGAAAACGCCCATAATGGAGAGCGACGGAACGGGCTGATCTGCGGACCCAGTCGAGCAGGCCTTTTCGATCGATCGAGAATTCCTTCGGTGCGAACCGAACCGTCAATGCGCCTTGCGGCACCGTGAGATCGGTCGTCTCAATGGCCGATTGAGCATGCGAGAGTGACGGCCAAATCGCAATTTGGCATAGCACTACAACAGCCTGGCAAAATGGTCTGGATACCGGCATCAGAAGGCGATCCAATTGTAACATCCGGCACAACATAAAGCGGTTGTGCGGCAATGGTCTGCTTTTGCCTCTTCAGAATATTGTGATGCTCAATCAGGAATGGCATCAGTCGCGCCAATCGTGCGGCTACATCCCGTGGATGGGTCTCGCAACATGCTTATGTCGTCTATCTGACCTGCGTATAGTGCAAGGCACGATATCTTGCGCGGACTGCCATCAAGCCCAATATGAGGCGCGCACATGCTAGATGCATCTGGCCGCATATCGGGAAGCCGGCTTTATCCCTAGTTTGCCACTGAGTTGATGTTGCCTGCTTGTCGTACGGAAGCGCTTTGCTCTTAGGCGATTAGCGGCAGTGCGCGACGGTGTTTCACAATGATTGGAGATGTTCCATGAACCGAATCCAGGGCTGCGTCTTCTTGCCGTTGCTGATGGCTGTCGTGGTTGCCGGATGCGGTGAGCCGGTGACCGAGAGCGCAACACCGGCAGCCGCTCCGCCTCCCGTCACCGTCGCCAATCCGCTCGCGAAACGCATTACGGAATGGGATGAATTCACTGGGCGGTTCGAGCCTTTGGAAACCGTCGATGTCCGTGCACGCGTATCCGGGCTCATCGCCTCCACTTATTTCAAGGAAGGTCAGATGGTGAAGAGGGATGATCTTCTCTACGTCATCGATCGCGAACCTTTTGAAATTGCCGTCGCGCGTGCGCAGGCCGAAGTCAGTCAGGCCGAAGCAAGACTTGAGCTTGCAAAAAACGAGGTCAAACGTGCCGAACCACTGGTCGCGCGTAACACAATTCCAAAGAGTGAGTTCGATTCCCGCCTCTCTCGGCAGCGTGAAGCGCAAGGTCTTCTCGAAGAGGCGCGAGCCGATTTGCGTTCCGCTCAACTGAATCTGAAGTGGACGGAGGTCCGTGCGCCGATAGCAGGTCGGATATCGGATACACGCATCAATGCTGGAAACCTCATATCGGGTGGACAGCCAAACTCAAGCCTCTTGACCACCATCGTATCTTTGGATCCGATACATTTTGAATTCGAGGCCAGTGAGTCGGACTATCTGAAATACACGCGGCTTGCCAACTCCGGACAGCGTGTCTCGTCGCGCGATGCAGAGAACCCAGTTACGGTTCGTCTGTCGGACGAAGGGGCATTTGTGCATCAGGGCAAGATGGACTTTGTCGACAACGTTCTCGATCCGAACTCCGGAACTATTCGAGGGCGAGCCGTCTTCGCGAATGAATCACTGCTCTTGCTGCCGGGGGTCTTTGGACGGTTGCGCCTCTTTGGGGGGCAATCCGACGCGCTTCTGATCCCCGATAGTGCTGTCGCGTCGGATCTGGCCAACAAGATTGTCATGGTGGTCGCTGACGATGGAACCGTCGTCCAGAAGACCGTGAAACTCGGGCCCATCATTGATGGCTTGAGGGTCGTCCGAGCGGGACTAGCTGCGGAAGACAGAATCATCATTTCCGGCATACAGCGGGCGCGGCCTGGTCAGAAGGTTACGCCAGAGCCGGGAAGAATTGAAGCGAAGCCCTTGTCTTCCCAATAAACGATCAAGGTCTACGGCTATGGGCATGTCTCATTTTTTCATCGACCGACCGATTTTTGCGGCCGTCATTTCCATTATCCTGACGATCATCGGCGTCATCTCCTATTTTCTGCTTCCGGTCTCGGAGTATCCGGAGATCGCACCGCCAACGGTCGCCGTTACGGCAAGTTATCCAGGAGCGTCCGCCGAGGTGATCGCCGATACGGTGGCAGCGCCCTTGGAGCAGGAGATCAATGGCGTCGACAACATGCTCTATGTGGTCTCCCAATCGACCGGCAATGGTGCGATATCGATCAATGTCGTCTTCAAGCCGGGAACCGATATCGATCAGGCACAGGTGCTCGTACAGAATCGTGTCTCCGTGGCGGAACCGCGTTTGCCCGAAGAGGTTCGCCGTTTAGGGGTCACCGTGCGGAAGAACTCGCCGGACCTGATGCTTGTCATCCATCTGACTTCATCCGACGGAACATTCGATCAGCAGTACATCTCGAACTACGCCACGTTGAATATCAAGGACGTATTGGCACGCATTGACGGCGTTGGCGAAGCACGCGTCTTCGGTGCCAGGGATTATGCCATGCGGATTTGGCTGGACCCGGCACGTGTGGCCGCGCGTGGTCTCACGGCATCGGATGTCGTTGCGGCACTGAGAGGCGCCAATCTTCAGGTGGCCGCTGGTTCCATCAATCAACCACCGGCGAAATCTCCAGGTGCATTCGAGAAGAGTGTGTTGACGCTTGGGCGTCTCGATAATCCCGAGCAGTTCATGGATACGGTTATCGCACGGGATACGGAAGGGCGCGTGACCAGGGTCCGGGATGTGGCGCGGGTCGAACTTGGATCGCAGGAATACACGATCAACGCCTATCTGGACAACAAGGTCGCGACCGCCATCGTGATCTTCCAACGCCCCGGATCCAATGCATTGACGACGGCAGAGACGATTTTGAACACCGTCGACGACTTGTCGAAGAGCTTTCCAAAGGGGCTCGAATACAGCGTCGTCTACAATCCAACCGAATTCATCCAACGCTCGGTCGACGAAGTGGTCAAAACATTGTGGGAGGCCCTGGCGCTCGTTGTTCTGGTGGTCTTGATCTTCTTGCAGACCTGGCGGGCGGCGATTATTCCCATCGTGGCCATACCCGTGTCGCTCATCGGGACATTTTTCATAATGTCCATATTCGGGTTCACTTTGAACAACCTGTCCCTCTTTGGATTAGTGCTGGCCATCGGCATCGTGGTCGATGACGCGATTGTCGTTGTCGAGAATGTCGAAAGACATATAAGCGAGGGAATGTCTCCGCGTGACGCAGCCTATCGAACGATGACCGAGGTGTCCGGGGCGCTGGTGGCGATGTCGCTGGTCCTGTGCGCGGTTTTTGTCCCAACAGCGTTCATCACAGGGATATCCGGAGCTTTCTATCAGCAATTTGCTTTGACGATCGCTGGCTCTACGATGATTTCGCTGCTGGTGTCACTCACACTTTCTCCGGCGCTTTCTGCAATGCTCCTGAAACCGCACGAAGAGAATCCCGCCCCCAAGCGTGGTTTCATAAAATGGTTGTCATGGCCTCTCGACATATTCTTCAATGGTTTCAACTGGATCTTCGAACGATTGTCAGCCGGATATGCGGGATTCACTCGACGTGCAATTCGACTGTCAGTGCTGTTTCTCGTGGTCTATGGTGGATTGATCTATCTGACCTTTGATCAGTTCAACAAGACACCGACCGGGTTCATTCCCCAGCTGGATCGAGGTTACTTCATCACCGCAATGCAATTGCCGCCGGGTGCCAGCCTCGATCGAACCGATGCTGTGATCCGCAAGGCGTCCGATCTCCTTTTGTCGCGACCGGGTGTCAAGAATGCCGTTGGATTTGCAGGGTTCAACGGCGCTACATTTACCAATGCGCCAAATGCCGGTGTCATTTTCGTAACCCTCGAGGACTTTCCGCAAAGAGAAGACAAGGGGCTGACAACAGATGGAATTCTTGGCGATCTGCGCCAGCAGCTTTTCGCGCTCAGAGATGCGTCGATCTTTGTGATACCGCCGCCATCGGTGCCGGGCGTGGGGACGGGCGGCGGCTTCAAGCTCTATGTTCAAGATCGTTCTGGCCGGGGTGCCAGGGCGCTCGGGCAGGCGGCCTGGAGCATCGCCGGTCCGGCCAACCAGACACCGGGGCTGACGCAGGTCTTCACGCTGTTCAACACGTCGACACCGCAAGTCTTTGCAGACATCGATCGTACGAAAGCCGAGAAGCTCGGCGTCCCGATCACACGTGTCTTCGATACACTTTCGATCTATATGGGTTCGGCATTCGTCAATGATTTCAATATTCTGGGGCGAACATATCGTGTTACCGCACAGGCCGACAATCCTTTCCGCCTGAGCCTACGGGACGTGGAGACCCTCAAAACACGCTCCAACGCAGGCGGCATGGTGCCGATAGGTTCCATCGCGACATTCCAGGATACGACGGGTCCTTATCGGATGCCGCGTTACAATCTGTTCCCGGCCGTCGAGGTTCAGGGCTCGATCCTTCCTGGATACTCGACCGGGCAGGCTATCGCAGCCATTGAAAAGCTCGCCGAAACGAATTTGCCGCCAGGGTTCGGATTCGAATGGACCGAGTTGGCTCTTCAGGAAAAGCTTGCCGGCAACACTGCGATGATTGCTTTCGGACTTGCTGTCGTCTTTGTCTTTCTACTCCTTGCCGCGCAATACGAAAGTCTCGTGCTTCCTCTCGCCGTTATTCTGATCGTACCCATGTGTCTGCTGGCAGCCATTCTCGGTATCAACCTCAGGGGAATGGATAACAATATTCTGTCGCAAATCGGTCTTGTCGTTCTCATTGCGCTTGCCGCGAAAAACGCAATTCTGATCGTGGAGTTCGCCAAACAGGCGGAGGAAGAGGGGGCAAGTACCATCGACGCTGCGATTCAGGCAGCCAAAACCCGTCTCAGGCCGATCATGATGACATCTTTTGCGTTTATCCTTGGCGTTATCCCACTTGCGATCTCGCAGGGCGCAGGTGCCGAGATGCGACAGGCGCTCGGCACGGCGGTGTTTTTCGGCATGCTTGGCGTTACGCTTTTTGGATTGGTGTTTACGCCGATATTCTACGTTGTTTGTCGCAAGGTTTTCTCATTGAGTTGGTGGCGGAGTTTGAACCATTCTCGCGCATAGGTTGTGGCGATAAATTCGATGAACCGACCGCATTGTGACAGAGCCGAAGCGCCGAAACAGGTGACACGGGACCCGGTCGGAAAAGCATTTCTTAACGAGCCGCACAGTACTGTTGGCCTCCTGAGTGTTTGCAGCTCCCGACCGGCAGAAGGTGCGGCAATCCATGCCCGAACGACACAGTTCAGGTGGATCCCGCGATGGTCCGCCCGACGGACACGACCCAACTATCGAAGGCAGCGACTTCGCGGGAAAGTTGTTGCTATCGACACTCGATGGAACATCCGACGCTGTTGTCGTTCTCGACCCACGCCTTCAGGTCATCTTTGCGAACCGCCGTTTTCGTGAGTCGTTATCAGCCATAACAGAACACATTGCCCCAGGTTCATCCTACCGGGAGCTCCTGAGCCACCTGTTGGGAGACGATTCGGACTCGGCGGTTCTCGATGTAATCGATGCTTTGCGGGGTGGCGTTCTCGACAACGAGTTTGAACCATCGCCGGGACAGCGGTTCAATATTCGAAGTGAGCGTCTTCCAGGAGATTGCTATGCTGTATATCACGCCTGCCTTACCAATAAATCCGGACAATCGAGTGTAGGCCACTGTGAGGGAATGGACCCGCTGCGCGATGTGATCGCATTCATGGACCAGGGAGTACTCACAACAGGGCCGGATGACACTTTCCAGTTATCGAATGATCGTGTCGCCGAGATACTGGAGATCCCGCCGCACCTGATTGCGGCAGGGGCCCCGCGTCAGGCGATGGTGGAGTATCGCACCGACCGGGGCGATTACAAGCACGATGGATTCACCGATAGCGGTCAGGTTATGGAGGCATTTGCGCCTGGCAGACAATCGAAGATGGAGATTACGACACCGTCCGGCCGGATCGTCCGCACGGACGCCAACCGACTGCCAAGTGGTGGTACCGTATTTACCTACACGGATATCACGCGTTTGCGTCAGCACGCGGTGATCACTGAAGAACACAAAAGAGATCTCGGCCAACGTGAGGCCGAGTTGGAGAGGCTTGCCCGAAAGCTCGATATTGCGGGACACGACAACTGGGCTTTGTTGTCGCGCTTCGAGGCGATCATCGACAATATCGACTACGCCGTTGTGTTCATGGACAAGGATCTCCGCGTCGAGATAGCCAACCGAGCCTGGCGTGTCATGTGGGGCATCGACGAAGATGAACCGCTGACCAATTGCTGCATGGCCGACCTGATGAACAAGGCGCGATTGAACGACGTCTACGATGTCGAGGACGATGACTGGCAGACATATGTCCAACAACGTGTCACCGCGGTGCGTCGTGGTTCAATCCCCCCGATGGAAATCCGTCGCAAGGACGGTATGGTGCTGCGTTACCAGTGCGTGGCGTTGTCCGACGGCCGCCGGATGCTCACCTATTTTGAAATAACTGACATTAAGAATCGTGAAGTCGAACTTCGTCGCAATGCGGAAGCACTCGAAGTCATCTTCAACAATGTCAGACAAGGGCTGACGTGGTTCGATGCCGGTCTGAACCTGCGGGCCTTCAACGAGAAAGCGCTCGAAACTCTCGATATCGAAAAGGGCACGCTCAGTATTGGCGATTCGTTGGAGTCGCTCATTCGAATCAACGTTGCACGCGGGGAGTATGGTGCCGGTGAGGTCGAAGCTATCGTGCAGGAGCGGCTTGAGGTTGCGCGCAGACTTGAGCCGACGGCTCTCGAGCGGCAACGTCATGATGGCCGACGTATCCGGATCGAACGATATCCGGTTTCCGAAGGCGGTTTCGTTGCCGTCTACACCGACGTGACGAGGCAGCATGAGCACGAGTTGGAGCTAGAGGCAGAGAAAGAAAGAGCGAATACGGCAAACCAGGCCAAATCGGCATTTCTTGCCAATATGAGCCATGAAATCCGTACACCTCTCAATAGTATCATCGGCATGGCGGAGCTCCTGCAGACAACACCGGTCGACGACCGGCAGCGCCGGTTCGCTCAAACGATTGTTTCGTCCAGCAATGGTCTTCTTGCAATCATCAACGACATTCTGGACTTCTCGAAAATCGAAGCCGGTGAATTGACGTATGTCCCTGAACCGTTCGACATGAGGGGAGCCATCGAAGATGTTGCGACAATGCTGGCGTCTCAAACGACCGGCAAGAATGTGGAAATCCTGGTACGTTACAAGCCCGGTACGCCTCGCAAAGTCGTGTCGGACAAGGGGAGATTCCGACAGATCGTCACCAACCTTGTCAGCAATGCGGTCAAGTTTACGGAAACCGGACATGTGCTAATCGATGTGAAGGGCGGGCAAACCGATGGCAGGGCCGATTTGACGATCTCGGTCATCGATACCGGGATCGGAATTCCAACCGACAAACATGAAGCGATCTTTGGCGCCTTTCAGCAGGTCGATGACTCCTCCACCCGTTGCCACGGAGGGACGGGACTGGGCCTTGCCATTACCAAACGGATCGTCGAAACGCTGGGTGGCAGCATCGGTGTCGAAAGCGAAGTCGGGCGTGGCTCCACTTTTTGGTTCAACGTCGCGCTGCCGATGGCTTCGGACGGTGCACTTTCAAAACAACCGCCGCCCGACGGGCTAACGGATCTTCCTGCTCTTATTGTCGATGACCGCCCGATAAACCGCTTGATTCTCGAGGAGCAATTTGGCCATTGGGGTGCGCGGCCAACACCGGTCGATTCCGGACTGCGCGCTTTGGGTGCGTTGCAGGCTGCTTTGAAAGACGATGCGCCATTTCGTGTTGCGGTGGTTAACGAGACATTGCCCGATATGGACGCGGCGACATTTGTGCAGCATGTCAGAGGTATCGACGGCGCCTCCGATATGCCGATCATTGCCCTGACATCGATTGGTAAGGGCGAAGCCTGGAATCGGCTGCAAGAACTTCGTATTTCCGGACTTTTAGAAAAACCCGTGAAAGGCGAACTCCTGCTGGAGACTATCGAAGAGGCAATTGCCGGCAAGGTGCTGACAGCGGACGCACATTCGGGTCAACAGTCGCCCCCTGCCGCAGGGACTGCGCAATGGACCGTGCTAGTTGCAGAGGATCATGAGATGAACCGCCGATTGGTGGAGCATATGCTCTACGGCTCCGATTTTCGGCCTATATTTGCCGAAAATGGCGAGGCGGCGGTTCGGCTCTATCGCGAAACCCAACCGGATCTCATCTTGATGGACGTGTCGATGCCAAAGATGGATGGGTATGAGGCCACGGCCCGGATACGCGAAATTCAGCAGCATATGGGCAACGCCGTGCCGATTATCGGAGTCACCGCGCATGCATTTGAGGAGGATAAGCGACGGTGCCTTCAGAGTGGCATGGACGATCACCTGCCAAAACCCCTCGGACTGGAGGCGCTCAGGAATGCACTTGAGCATTGGATCCACGGTCGCCAGTCGAGCGCTGCGCCAATAGCAACGCTTCAGTAACCTTTATACAACCCGCGAAACCCCCGGATTAACGCTAATTTCATGCCTGCCGTGTAGCGTCTGCACGGTGTGGTTGTATGAGTTCTGGGGGCTCAAATGCGTATCGCGTCCTTGTTTAAGTCTTTGGCTTGTTCCGTTTTTGCGATCTCTTTGGCGGCAACGGCAAATGCAGGCGAGCTCAAAATCGTCGGTACAGGCGATGGTCTGGAAATGCTACGCGCGCTCGCTGTGGCTTATGCCGCAGAGCATGACAGTGTCGAAATCTCGATCCCACCGAGTATCGGATCGGGAGGCGGCGTTGTCGCTGTTGGCTCTGACCGTGAGCGTTTAGGACGTGTCGCGCGGCCTTTGAAGCCGTCTGAGATCAAGTACGGCCTGGTCTATGTGCCCATTGCCAAGATTCCATCGGCGATTTTCACCCATCCGTCGACCAACATTAGAGGGCTGACCAGCAGCGATCTCGTGCGCGTCTATTCGGGCAAGGCGACATCGTGGTCGGATCTTGGTGGTGCAAAGCTCAAGGTGAAAGTTGTCCGACGCGAAGAGGCCGACAGCACGCTTCAGGTTCTGCGTGCGAGCATGCCGGGCTGGTCTTCCCTTGAATTTACATCTCGCTCAAAAACGGCGGTAACGACGCAAGACGCGATCCAGACCGTTCGCCAAATACCGGGGACGATCGGCTTTGGCCCTTACTCCAAACCCCTTAGCTTCGATATGAACGTTCTTCGGATTGATGGAAAGTTCCCGACTGATCCCGATTATCCTAGTGCCGTCGAGTTGGCTCTGATCTACAAAGCGGACAGACTCGATAACGCTATGAAATCCTTTGTCGATTTCTCACTGTCAGAAGCAGGCGCCAAGATCATCACCAACTATGGCGGTGTTCCTGCGCGACCGTAGGGTTCAATGAAAATCCGGCTGCGTTCGCTATCTACAAGATTCACTGTTGGTACAACTGCGACGGCAGCAGCGGCTTTTCTTTGCCTGATCGCACTTGTCGTCTATCAGCTCGAGCGAAGCATCGAGCGCCAGGCCCTGAAGCTGGAAGCGCTCTCGGATGCCAAGCTGGCGGACACGCTCGATGCCAATGTTCGACTGGCGGGAAAACGCCTTGAAGCCCTTTTCGAAGACACCAGTCGTCGCGTCAGTGCGATTGCGAGCCGTGCCGATACGATCACGGCCGCGTCCTCGCTCAATGTCGTTGCGATGTCCGAGATGCTCGGTCCTGCAGCGAAGAATGCTCAACTCGATGGAATTGTCGTAGTCAATCATGACGGAAAAGTCATTGGCGCCTCCTCCGGACAGGCCGATCTGATTTCAATTGACCTACGCCTCTCTCGAGCCAAGTTTGCCGAACCGATTAAGCGGCTTCTGGCTAGAAACAATCCTGCAGATCCGGAAATTTTCACCGATCTGATACCGGCCAATGAGTTCGGCGCACTGATTCCGAAGCCCGGAGAATTTGCAATCTCCCAAGTCGTCTTTGTACCGTTGTTCGATGACTTTGGAGAGGTATCAGGCGGTTTGATCGCACAGCGCCGGCTTCAGCGTCATGAAGCAACGCTTCTCGAATTTGCTGAAATTGGTTCGCTGAGTCTGGCGGTTCTCTTGAACGGGAAAGTGATTTCCGATGCGGCGTTTCTCGGCGATCTGTCCAATATCGGCAAGAGGCGTTCTAATTCAAACATCACTGCCGATAGTCATCATGTGATCCGATGCAATACGATAATCGAGCCTCTTGAGATTTGTGCCCTAAAGCCCATCGAGGAACTCTATGCGACACAATACGAGCTGACCAAGATCGGCAAGGAGGAAGAGCGTTCTCTTGTAAAGTCTCTCATAGTGTTTGGTCTCTTTTCGACGATCGTGTTCGTTCTCTTTTCAATCGCCATCGCGCGTCAGATAACGCGACCGCTCACCCGTATCACTCGCGTCGTGTCTGGCGTCGCAGGCGGGGACTATGAGGCGGAAGTCGACAGCACCGAACGTGCCGATGAGGTTGGAGACATTGCGCGTGCCGTTGTCTTGCTGCAGGACTCTGTGAAGGAGCGTGATAGTCTGCGCGAGAACATCCAGGTCAAGAACGAAATTCTGAAGCGCAAAGAGGCGGAGCTTCGAACCCAGAACGGCCTGTTCGATGCTGCCCTGAACAACATGTCGCATGGATTGTGCATGTTCGGTCAGGACCAGAAGTTGATCGTATCGAACAGGCGCTATCTGGAATTATTCGATCTGACATCCGAGCAAGTGTGCCCGGGTATGGAACTTTCGACGCTGATTGCCCTACAGCATGTCGCCACTGCAGAAGACTCCGAAGACGATATCGCGCGACCCCCAGACGATGCCTGGCCGGTTAATAGGCGCAGTGCCGATACGCTTCGTCTGACAAATGGCCGCATGATCTTGACGACCCGACAACCGCTTATCGGCGGCGGTTGGGTTGCGATATTCGAGGACGTGACCGAACGGCAACGTGCCCGGGACCGTCTCGCACATCTTGCGAAACATGATGGTCTGACGGACCTGCCAAACCGCATCCGGCTTCGCGAACATCTGACCGCAAGTCTGCTCCAGCGAGAGTCGGAAGGTGGAAACTTTGCGATCCTGTTTATGGATCTGGACGAATTCAAAACCGTGAATGACTCACTCGGCCACCACGTTGGCGATCAGCTCTTGTGCGAGGTGGCGGTCCGTCTCAAATCGATTACGACCGACAATCAGTTGGTCGTCCGATTGGGGGGCGACGAGTTTGCAATCGTCACAGAAATCCCGACTCGCGGAACCGACGCTGCCCATCTCGCGCGCAAAAGCATCGATGCCGTGTCGCAGCCCTACATGATTGAAGATCATGAAGCTGTAATCAGTGCGAGTGTCGGCATCGCCATGGTGCGGGAAGAAGGCCTGGACGGCGATGAACTCCTCCGTCAGGCCGATCTCGCCTTGTACCAAGCCAAGGCAGACGGCCGGAACACATACCGTTTCTTCGAAGAGGAAATGGGCACGCAGATCAACACCCGTCGTGAGCTGATTACCGATCTCCAGCGTGCAATGGAGAATGGTGAACTCGAGGCGTTCTTCCAGCCGCAGATAAACCTCGCCGATGATACGATTTCCGGTTTCGAAGCATTGATGCGCTGGCGCCACCCGGTTCGGGGTATGATCTCGCCGGCAGAGTTCATCCCGATCGCCGAGGACACGGGGCTAATCGTTCAGATGGGTGAGTGGATCCTGCGCGAGTCGTGCAGGGTAGCGATGGACTGGCCTCTGCCGGTACGGGTCGCCGTCAACATTTCTGCGCGTCAGCTCAAGTCCAAAGGGTTTGCGTCGACTTTGATCAATACGCTTGCGACGACCGGGCTTCCCTCGAACCGTCTTGAGCTTGAAGTGACGGAAAGCGTGCTCCTCGGCGAGGACGACGAGACCTTATCGGCGCTGATGCGAACGAAGGCACTTGGTGTCAAGATCTCGATGGATGATTTTGGTACCGGATATTCTTCGCTGAGCTGTCTGAGGAGTTTCCCCTTCGATAAGATCAAGATCGATCAGTCTTTCGTGCGATCTATGGCCGACAACGAGGAATCGGAATCGATCGTACGTGCCATCGTGGAACTGGCGGATTCTCTCAAAATGACTACGACTGCAGAAGGCGTAGAAACGAAAGACCTGATTAAGCTTCTGAGAAGCTGTGGCTGCACGGAGGCGCAGGGCTACTACTTTGGCAGGCCGGCACCGGCAAGCGAGGCCAAACGACTTCTGCAATCAAATATGCAGCCACTGAGGATCGTTGCAAGTGGCTAGAGAATCTATGCTGTTGCGGAGTATTCAGGCTGCCGCCGGTGTTGGTTGCTGTGTGCGTCGGCCGCCAAATGCCAGCTCGGCCCATTCGCGAAAGGTGCGCTGAGTACTCGCCGCGAAGAATGGATCGGCATAGAAAGTTGCGTTGGCGGCTAGTGCGTGTTGCCGGACGGCGTCGACCTGGCTGGGCGAGCCGGCCGCATAGACCACATGATGCTCTTCAAGATACGGAAGAGAATCGGACGGGCGCCGACGAGAAATGTAGAAACCGTCCCCATCGCTGGCTGTCAATGTAACGTTGGCGCCGCGCTCGCGTAGCCAATCGACAGCATTCTTCATATAGAGGCCGTCCGCCGTCCTTGCTCCCGCAATCACATGGACCGAGCGGTTCGGCTGCCCGATACTGGCGGCGACCGCAATCGACCAGATCGGCGCAAAGCCAGTCCCGGTGGAGACCAACACCAACGGGTCGGATTGTCGCCTCAGATAGCAGTTTCCATAGGGGCCTTTTACAACGACTCTGTGTCCGACTGCGATGTCGGTGCCGAGATGCGATGAGACTTTGCCGCCCGCATAGACCTTCATGTGGAACACCAGGACGTCGTGCTCGGCATCGAGATCGAACGGGATCGTCGGACTATAATCGCGCGGTGGATAACCTTTGAAGGCAAGGCGGACATACTGCCCTGGCAACCAGGGCACCGGCTTCGTCATACGCAGCCGAACCTCAAGCAGATCCTTGGCGATCGGCTCGATGCTCTCCACGGTCCCACGCGTGTTCCGAACGATAGGAACGGGCTCGTATGAAATCTCGGCATCGCCTTCGAGCGTTGCAAGACAGCCGAGCACCGTGTTCTTTTCCCGCGTGCCGAAATCATCCACGTCGCCGCTGACGACGGTGATCCGGCATGTTTCGCACTGACCTGAACAGCAATCGTGAGGGACGACAATGCGTCCGCCGAGTGCCGCGTCTATCAACGTTTCGCCGATATTCGCGCGGATGACCTTTCCGTTGACGGTAAGGTTGCACTTTCCACCAGCCATCTAATCGTATCCCTCTTGCAATATGATCGCTTACTCCAGAGCTGGAGAATTGCTCTAGGAGGTCGGAATTGAACTAGCGAAGATCCAGCCGCACCGGGCGGACGTGCCGTGTATGGCGCGTCTGGTTGTTGTCGAAGACAGCGACCCACACATACAGGTCACTGGTCATATCTAGATCGAGTGCATGGCCAGTACTGAGCTTGCGCGTGACCTCAAGGGTCCAATAGCCGTTTTCCCATTTTGCACCGCCTGCCAAGTCGGCTCTGCTCCCTTCATATTCCCCTATTATGAGAACACCGGGAATAACCGTTCCAACCGGGATCGTCGCATCATGCTCCGCGCTATATGGAACGGTGTCTTTTTCTAACATCCACCACTTCGAACCGGGGGCATCGCTCGCCTCCGGCGACAGGTTGAATGCTCCGAGGCCCGCTGTCGTTGCGGCGTGATCCACGGGCAAACGCTTGACTCCAACCGTTCCGCGGTACCCCCCCGGGGGTTCCCCCTTATAGTTGTAGACATAGAACGACTTGCCCTTGTCGGGTCCATAGCCGGCGCTATAACGCTTTAGGCCGGCGCGCTGCTTGTCGTTTGCTTCCTTGGGCGGGCCGAACCACATGTCATCGACCTTGCCGAGCATTCCGCCGCGCGACGCTTTCCACTGCCACACATCGATGATGCTGCCGTCGGTCGTATAGTGCAGACCGCGGCCATTCAGCGGGCCAGGTTTGTCGCTGAGAGGCTTCCGGCCCATATGGGTCGAGCCAGCCGATCCGAATGTGTCGGACTTGGAGAACATGACCGAAAACTTGTCCTCGTAGAATGCGGACTCGTCGGCGATATCCGCTTTGTTATGCAGCAGATGCCAGCCATCTGTTCGCTTAATGAGCGGCAGGCGCTTGAGTGATCGGGTCGGGTCCTGCCAGCGGAACGCGAAAGCGATGCTGTCGGCAGTCCTGACTGCACGCAGCTCGACAGTCGATTCCCCACTGCCTCCAAGATTGACGCCCTGTTGTGTCCGCACAAACACCGGCTCGGCGGTCTGCCAGGCTTTGTCATTGAGCAGGCCATCGAGCTTCGGTAGGTCTGCAACGCTCTGCGCAACCAATGTATCACGTGTCCCGAAGTCGGTGGTCACAACCACTGCGGCAACGACAAGCCCGACCGTGAGTGCCTTTGCGAATGGTTTCGCAGACATGCCGCGATACATTCTGAGCGGCTGCGGCCGGAAGAGGCGAAGCAGCTGCGCAAGCCCGCCATACATATAGTGGCTGAAAACATGCGCCACGATGTAACAGCCGACAATCAGTGCCGCGATATAGTGGATGTCGACGACCAGTCCGCCATGACCGAGATAGAGCAGGACGCCCGTCACCGTTAACGCCGCGACGGCAGCAAAGAGTGCCCAGTAGAAGATCACGTTGACCGCCGCCCAGCGCAAGCGGGGGCTCGCGGGGAGTGTCAGGACAATGGTCTTTTTGAGTGACACGCGCCGCTTCAGCCGGCTCATGGAAAGATACAGCCCGTAAGCTACGATCCCCGCCAGCACGACTAGTGCCGAGACGAAATGCCATGTCCAGATCTCCCCCTGGGGGAGTATCACTTCCAGTGATTGAGCAAAAACCGAGTATTCAGCATCGGAGGAGAGCCGTAGTCCAGTCAAAAGACTGACGACAATCGCTATTGCCAGTGCCCAATGCAGAACGATTGTGCCAACGTCACTACGTGGCGCGACGGCGCCCGGTGGCTGATGCTTCGATGTATAGAGATTATGCTGAGATGTTGCCCGATCTGATGACTCCGCCGCAGGCAACACGCGAAGAAACCGACTCATACTTCCGCTGAATGCAGACACCGACTGCCCCCTTTGTCGACGAACCTGACATTAATGAATATTATCAAGGTTTACGTCGTTCAGCTTGATAACTTGTCGTTAGGGTTAATAGTAGTCGCGAGGGTAAAGGCTGTCGAGATTTTTTTCAACCAAAACGAGTGGTTAGAGCTTTGTGCAACTTTTTAGGGAGAATGGTGCGAGCCGCGGACCCGTTCTCAGTTCCGACGCCGGCAGACCGACAAACGGGTGCGCTGGACCCACAAAAATGATGCAGACCTGCAACACTGCGAGTCTAATCGTATCCATCCCAGAGAAATGTTCCAAATCCCGCCGCATTTGAAGCGCGCCATGGCGGTTCCAGGAAATTCCGTATGGCAGACACGGGGAAGTACTGATTATGGAACTAAGAACCGAAGCTCCCAACACATTCGTACCCAAGACGGACGGTCCGGTTGCCGGTCGTCCGGTGGATCTGGTTCATCTGGCCCGATACACATTGGGAGACGCATCCCATGAGCGTCAGGTATTGGCATTATTTCGGACCCAATCGGGCGCCTGTCTCAACAAGCTGGCACATGCCGAGCATGAGCAGGCTTGGCGGGATGCAGCCCACACGATAGCAGATTCGGCACGCGATATCGGCGCCTGGCAGGTGGTAAGAACGGCTGAAGATGCCGAAGCCTTGGCAGGGGCCGCCCTGGAAGGCGCGCGTGTCGAAGCGCTCGAGTCGCTCCAGCGTGATCTGAGCGAGGCGAATGGTTACATTCGCACCCTGCTTGCCGACGGCTAAGCTGAGATCCCGGCAAGCGTCGTAAGGGATCCGTCCGCTTTCACGATGTAGGCCCGGGTGGATTTGCGCGCCGCGAGCAGCATCGCGATCTGTGCTTCCGTCATGACCGAGAAGGCTGTGGACAACGCATCGGCGGTGGCGGCTGAACGGTCGGTCACCGACACAGAGCGGTACGCTTGGCTGCTCTTGCCTGTGTGAGGCGCGAAAATGTGATGGTGACGTCCATCCGATGTGAACCGATATCCCCGACCAGCCGAAGTCGCGAGGGCCATGTCCTTCAGGGAGAGTTGAAAGGCATGATCACTGCCGCCGGTCGGATCTTCGACTCCTGCCTGCCAGGGCGCGTCTCCGGGAGCTTGCCCTAGACCGAATGTTTCACCGAGATTGATCAATGCACTGCCAAAGCCGAGTCGTTTCAGAGAGTGCGCGGCGCGATCGGCGATGTAGCCCTGGGCGATTCCATTCAACGTTATGGCCATCCCGGTCTTGGCAAAACGGATCTCATTCGACGAGACGCTGATGTTTCTTGCGTCGACCAATTCAAGGACGCGGTCCAATTCGATCGAACTTGGACCGTTAGGATCTGCCGAGCCTGATTGAAAATGGTTGGCGTAAAGGTTCCAGAGCGGCTGCACGGAGATGTCGAATGCACCGTTCGTCTGACGGCCGATTGCAAGGGCCAGCGACGTGAGGGCAATCATGTCCTGATCGGGTTGTTCCAGATGGCCGTCCCGGTTCAGGCGCGAAACGGCGCTTGATGGTCGGTAAATGCTGAACAGGTCTTCCAGGCGAGAAATCTCGGCGAGACAGTTTCGAAGCCCTTCAGCCGCCAGTTCGGAGTTTTCGTGAACAAGTGTGATTTTCGCCTCTGCGCCAAGGGCGACGCCGCGCCACGTGACCGCGTTTGGCGCTGCGGCGCTTTGCGCCATGCGCATGGCCGCCGTGCCGAGGAGTGCCGTTCCCGTTGCTGCTGCGGTAATGGCGATCACGCGCCTGCGACTCAGGCGCGGCGATGCCGTAGGAGAACGGATATCAATGGGCATGGTGATGATGCTCCGTTTTCTTCTCCCTCGGCTCGTGACCGGCATGCTTGTGATCGGCATGCTTGTGGTCTTTCGAGTCGCCGACAACATAGTCTTTTGGAATATCGCCAAAGGCGACGACTCGCCCGCCGAACTTCGTTTTGAATGACTCGGCCGCCGCCGCCGTGGCGAACGGTACGGTCTCCTGCGCGCCCATTCCGCCGCGGCGCGAGCTTTCAATGACGTAGTGGGCGTCCTCTGCCTTAATCCAGATACCGTCGTCCGGTGGCCGTTCCCAATTGTCTGCCCGGCTCATGTCGTGGACATAGGTTGCCATCACATTTTGCGCTTCGCCCGGCAGAGCCTTGTAGGCGAAGGCGTCGCGGACCGAGGAAAACCATAAAGGCTTTTGTTGTCCGCTCTCGAAGACCTGTGCTTTCGGCCCGGGATGATCGACGACGATCATATTGCAATAGTGACCGATGGCTGCTCGCGTCAGAGCTTGCGGGTCAGGGGCCGCCGTATCCTCTGTGCAACCGACTAGCACAAAGAGCGGCATCGAAACGATGAACAGGATTTTTCGCAGCGAATTGATCATGGTTGTCGGCTCCGAAAGAGGAGGCAGCCCGCCGTGAGCGAGACAATGGTCCATGCGACCAGGACAGCGACAAGCAGTGTCGTTGGAATTGCATTGGCAGCGCCGATCCCGGCCATCCCCGAGAGTACGGCCACATCTCCGTCGCCTGCCAGATTGAGCATCCGGAACGTGTCTGCCGGATTGAACAGAAGAATAGCTGTCACGAGTTGTGTGCTCATTGACTTGGCAGCATCGGATGCAAGTAGCGCCAGCAGAGCCATGTCATAAAGTAACGCGAACAGCAGCCAAGTGCCGATCGCCAATCCCGCGGCGGCACCACGCTCCCCTATGCGAGCGTTGAGTGCCAGCCCTATGGCAATGAACACGGCGCCTAGCAGTATTGAAGATCCAATCAGGACCGCAAAGGCCTGCCACGCCTGCTCGCTCCAATCGCCGCCGGCGAAAAACGCAATTGCGACTCCGGCACAGCCATAACCGATAATAATCGCGACAGAGAGAAGGATCAGGTGACCGCAGAACTTGCCGATCACGATCTGCGAGCGTTTTACGGGATATGCAAGCAGGAGCATCAAGGTTCCACGATCCGCCTCTCCAACAAGGCTGTCATAGGAGATAAGGAGGGCAATAAGAGGAACGAAGAAGATGCTGAGTGATGACAGGGAAACGATCGTCACGGCTAGCGCACTCACCTTCGCGGTGCCTGTTGGGACGCTTCCGAGCATGGCCAATATCAAAGCGAGTCCGGCCATCAGCAGGGTGACCATCACGACCCAGCGATTGCGCATTCCGTCCTTGATTTCTTTCGAAGCCAAGATGGCGATAGATCTCATCGGGCCTTCTCCTGCGTCGTATAGGCGGTAAAGACCTGCTCGAGACTCGGTTCCTGGATATCGAGACCGTTGAATTTGAGATCGCCGGCCATCAACTCCTTCAGCAGGCCGAGTTTTTCGTCCGGCCGGCAATCGAGAACCGCCTTTCCATTAACGGCTTGCCCAGCATCTAGGCGGTTGGCGAATTTTTCTGCCAGGCGCTGCATCTGGGGTGGTTCGGCACGCACAACAATCCGAGAGGGAAGCGCCAAACGTCGGATGAGCGAATCGAGCGAATCATCGGCAATCAGTCGCCCTGAGTTGAGGATCGCAATACGGTCTGTGCGTGCTTCAAGTTCGGTCAGAATATGAGATGACAGAAGGATCGCCGCACCTTTTTGCTTCTCCTGGTCGACAATATGAAACAGGTTCTGCCTTGCATCTGGGTCGAGGCCTGTCGTTGGCTCATCCAACAATAGGAGTTGCGGATCGCCGATCAATACCTGAGCAAGACCGAGGCGTTGGCGCATGCCTTTTGAGTAGGTCGAGACACGACGGTCGGCAGCGGCCGACAATCCGACGCGATCGAACAGCGCATCGATTGCTCCGAGGTCGGCTTGTTTGAGCCGCGTGTAGAATTGCAATGTCTCGCGGCCAGTCAGTGCTCCATGAAAGAGGACCTGTTCGGGCAGGAACCCAATCTGTTTTTTTGACTGATCGAAGTTTCGATCTGCCGACGCACGTCCCAGGACCTTGAGCGAACCCGATGTCGCAGTGATAAGGCCGAGAATCAGTTTGAAAAGTGTGCTCTTACCAGCACCGTTCGGTCCGACGAGCGCCACACATGCGCCGGGTTCGATCTCCAGCGACACGGTATCGAGTGCCGTCAGCTTGCCGTAGTTCTTTCCGATGTCGACTGTCGATACACAGTGAGGTGCGCTCATCGGCTTGCTTCCTCGGCTGAGAGGGTTATGGGCTGCATCAGTGGTGCACTGTCGATGACGCCACCGGGATGAAGAGCTGGAAAGGTGGCCTGGGCCCACTTCAGCAAGAGGACCGCCGGCGCATTCGTCAGCAGCTTGGCAATGGGAAACCGCCAGAGAATCTGATCGGTCAGATCGTTCGGCCGGAATGCCGTATCGGCGATTCCGTTGCCGTCCAGATCGAAGGCGGCGTGATCGCTCCAATAGTTGCCGCGCCCCTCTTCCGACCATTCGATCCAGCGGGTTCCCACATATTTGACCTGGGTACGGTTCCCGATGAAGGCGTTGCCGGTGATTGAATTGCGTTCCGAACCGCCCGTGAAATGCACCCCGATATCGCAATTGGAGAAATGGTTGTTGTCGATCTTGTTCTTGTTGGAGTTATAGATGAAGACGCACTTTTCGGGGCCGCCAGTGACCCGATTGCCTTGAACGCGGACCTGGTTCGCATAGTTGAACAGGATGCCGCGGTCGCGGTCGTTTCGTGACTCGTTTCCAAGAACCTTGATCCGCTTCGAAAACATGATCGCGTAGCCAATGTGATTGCCTTGCGACACATTGCCGGAAATCTCGCTGGCATTGGTGTACATGTAGTGCACGCCGAATCTCAGATCGGTGAAATGGTTGTTGCGAAAGATGTTTTTCTTGCTTGTCGTCACGAAGATTCCGTCACGGCCGAACCGGATCCGATTGTCTTCGACAATTGCGCCGGGCGCGTTCCAGATCTGGATGCCGTTGCCGCGCTCGTTCACTCGGAGATCTCGGCGGCCGGTTATATCATTCCCACGGACAACTGCGTCTCGGGCGCCCCAGATATAGACTCCGATCAAATTATTCTCGACCCGGTTGTTCTCGACGCGTGCGCCCTTTGCTTCTTTGCCAAGAAATATGCCTGCATCCTGTGTCTCAAGCAGTAGGCCAGAGCCTGTGACACGAAGATTGCTGATAACAACGTTTGGAGCATGCACGGCAATAACGTGGCCGGTGCCATTGCCCTCGATTGTGGTGTTTTCCCCGGTGCCGACAATCTCCAACGACTTGTTGACAATGACCGAACCTCGGTAAATTCCGGAAGACAATCGAAGGGTGCTGCCTGGAGGCGCGACTGTGATTGCGGTGGCCAGTTCCCCCGGCAGGACATTGATGACGGCTGTCGTCGCTGCTGCACCGCTGCACGCAATCGTCCCCGCGGCGAGAAGGCTCGCCGCGAGGATTGCTTGTCGGAACTGTGTGGTTACGCGAACCATCGACACCTCACGCGGCGCGCGGTTCCACGAACATCCGGCCACGCATCTCCATATGCAGTGCGTGACAGAACCATTGGCAGTAGTACCAGTGGACGCCCGGTGCATCGGCCTTGAAGGTCACCGAGGCGGTCTGCTGCGGACCGATCTCGATGGCAACGCCGTGATTGGCCAGGGTGAAGCCGTGGGTCAGATCATCGACATCGTCGACATTCGTGATGATCATGGTGACTTCATCACCCTGTTTGACGGTGAACTTCTCAAGCGAGAATTCCGGCGCTGCCGAGATCATGTAGACCCGCACCTTGTTGCCGTCGCGTACCACCTTTGCGGCGTCCTCCAGATCGACACCATCCTTCTTCGCCCAATTCCGGGCATCCTCGAATGTCGGGTCGGCACGGTCATAGACCTGACGAGGATTGACCAGTGATCGTTTGACGATGATGCAATCGTGCGGTTCCGCGAATGTCGGCCCGTCATGCACAATCTTCATCTCGTCGCCGGAGATGTCGATCAACTGCTCGTTTTCCGGCTTCAGAGGACCGACATTGATGAAACGGTCCTTTGAGAATTTATTCAGGGAAACGAGCCACTTGCCGTCAGCCTCCTTGGTCTCGCCCATGGAGGTGTGGTTGTGCCCGGGCTGATAGTGGACGTCGATCTTGCTGAGGATCGGATCAACCTTTTCGCCGGCAAATTGCTTGCGCGCCTTATCGACACTCCATTTGGCAACCTGACTGTCCAGGAACAGAGTCGTATAGGCATTCCCGCGATTATCGAATGCCGTGTGGAGCGGTCCAAGGCCCAGCTGTGGTTCGGCAACGACGCATTCCCGCGGCTTGATCTTGTCGGCGAAGGCATCGGGGAACTTGCGAACGTCGAGCACGGATACGGTCGGCGAGAGCTTGCCGTTGATGACGATATGGATTCCGTCCGGTGCCGAATTCACGCCATGCGGCGAGTTGGAGATTGGAATGTAGCGCGTGTATTTCGATCCTTTCCGGCCGTCGAGAACGGGGACTTTGCCTTCATAGGTTTTGAAGTCACCGGACTTCACACCGGCTTCGATAGCGGCGATATCGAAGACAACGCACCAGTCCTGTTCCGAAGATGTCATCTCGGCGAGCGTGACGCCTTCCTCGGAATTGTAACAGGTGGATACCGCGTATTTGCCCTGATAGTCCGCATCGACATTGTCCAGGTTCCCGTCGACGACCACCTGCCACGCAACCGTCATCGAGTCGCCGTCGATGGCGGAGAAGATGGCGTGATATTTCGATGGGTCGTCCAGCACCGATCCGTCATTGGGCAGCGGAATACGATGCTCGCCATTGGCGAAGATGTAACCGGTCCGCGGGTATTTCTGTGGACGCAGACCATGGATGTCGGAGGCGTTCGGGATCGATATGATCTTATCCGTCTTCATGATGTCGCAGCGAATGCGGGCAACGCGCGTATTCGCCTTGTCGTTGGCAAAGATGTAGCGTCCGTCATAGGTGCCGTCGGTGAAAGACATATGCGGGTGATGCAGGTCCCCGTTCGATGGGAATTCACCCTTGTCCTTCCAATATTCCTTTTCCCGATCCAGCATGTTCTCGGTCAGGATCTTCTTGCTCTCATTGGTCTGTCCCCAGCCCGTTGCGCTGCATCGGTTGAACACCGGAACCCGCATGAGCTCGCGCATGGATGGCATACCGATTATGCGCAGCTCGCCTGACTGCCCGCTGCTCCAAAACCCGTAATAGTCGTCGAGATCGCCAGGAGCGACTTCCGACTTGCCGGCCGCCTTGGCCGGGCTTGAGAGCGGCAGCGTGTTCGCCGCAAGAGCGCTTGTGCCGACCGTAACGGCGGTTCCACTCAACATCTGTCTGCGCGTTAGGCCTAATTTGTCCAATATACCCATTTCCATTCCTCCTTCTCGTAAAGCGGACTCACTGTGAGGCCCTAGGCCTCGATCGTTCTGGTGCGGCCAAGCCGTCTCGGCTTGCGGTAAAGGGATTTGGCGGATTCGAGCGCGTCCTTGTCGGTGGGCTCGCCATCCGGCTTCTTGGATTTCGACGCCTTCAGGATCATCACCGGGCAGACCTGCTCGTCGAAATACTTCACCTGGCAATTCATGCAGTGAAGGCATTCATTGGGGTTGATGTCGCCCATGGGCGTTATCGCCTGGACCATGCAATCCTGGGCGCACAGATGGCAGGGGTCGCCACAATTGCGGTACCGCTTCAGCCAATCGAACATCGCAAGTTTGCCGGGGATTGCGAGGGCAGCGCCAAGCGGACAAAGATAGCGACAGAAAAAGCGCTCGACGAAGAGCCCTATTGCGAGAAGGGCAACAGCGAACACGACAAAGGGCCAGGTCCGGTCGAAGCGCAACACAATCGCGGTCTTGAATGGCTCGATTTCGGCTAGTTGCTCCGCGAGCGCCAGCGAATAGACCGACAGACCGAGAAGGGCCAGAAAGATCAGATACTTGAGAGGCCAAAGGCGTTCGTGCAACGCCCATGGAACGGCCAGTTGGGGGATCTTTACGGCTTTGGCCGCTTTGCTGACCAGTTCCTGGAATGCACCGAACGGGCAAAGCCAGCCGCAAAACGCGCCACGCCCCCAGAAGAGAAGCGAGGCGGCGACGGAACACCAGAGAATGAAGATCAATGGCTCGAGCAGAAAATACTCCCAGCGGAAATCTCCGATCAGGGCGTTGGAGAATACGAGCACGTTGACGACGGAGAGCTGTGCCTGGGCGTAAAACCCAATCCAGAACAGCGTAAAGAGCATGAAGCCTAAGCGGACCCGGCTGGTGAGCTTGGGATAGCGCACCAGCGTGTTCTGAAAGAAGAAAAGTGCTGTCAGCAGTCCAATCGCGAACAGGAGAATTGCGATATCAATCCTCTTTTGACTCCAGATGCGTTTCCACAGATCGGATGGTGGAGCAGCTGTAGGAGTTGACGCTGGGGCATTGGTATCGGCCGCTGGAGGCGCCTTGGGCGTTTCCTTGATGATATATTTGTCAGGAAGTTGATAGCTCAGCTCGAACGTCTTGAAGACTTTTTCAAGAGCGCCGACTGCGCGTGGGACAAGCAGCTGTAGTCGCCAGGGGTCGGTTGGATTAAATGTTGCCGTTTTCGGCGCAATGAACAGGCCGACTTCGCGAAAGCGCGGTGCGCCCTCTGCAGCGGCGGCACCCAGGCGCTTGTGTCCGCGGTCGCGGAAGCGGAATGACGTTTCGCCCTGGATAACTTGGATGCGATCGAAGATGCCGCCCCGTACATAGCCGGAACCTTTGAATGAGAATGGCCCGCGCCCCATGATAAGGAAGGCGTGCTGGTCCGGTTTCAATTTCTTCTGGAAGGACTCATATTCGCGCTCACCGAGCAGACTCTGTGCGACGGAGGGGACAGCAAGTGACGCGATAAAGAGATCGATGAACAGATCGTCTGGAGCACCGGACTCGGGGCGTGCAATGGCACGGGCATCTCCCAACTTCTCGAAAGCGGTATTGATGTCTCCAATCGTCAGTTTGACGCGCCGGACGGAACCGTCTCCAACAAGCCCGAGCCAATCCTGCTTCGATCCTGCAGCCTTATCGATGCTCTTCTTGATGCGTGGCGCTGCGGTCTGGGCAGACAATCCACCGAGTCCCAGCGCCCGCGCCGCGGAAATCGTGGCCCGTTTGATCGAGTCGTCGATAACAAGAACAGTGACCGTGGCACCGGACACGATGTCGACATGGGATGTCGAGCGATTGGTTGCCTTGGCGCTTTCAATCACGTCGAAGGATTTATAACCGTCGATAAAATCGACGATCTTCTTTTCGGGAATACCGGCGAGGACGATCGGCTCGCTGTGTTTGACGAGCTTGGCGCCGGTAATGCGCCCATCCGGACCCAGTCCGATCAGGATTTCCATCGGTTTACCGGAATAACCGATGGCGGAAGAGAAGTCGGTGTTCAGGATCACATGAGCGACGATATCATTGCCGCGAAGTGCGGGAACCGCGCGCCCGCTCAGGATAGGTTCGCCAAGGCGATCGGCATCCGGAACCAGATCCTGTATTGCGACATCCTTCAGGAATCGCTGCAAATTGTCGGCAAATGCTGGAGAAGCGAACGAATGACACAGGGCGAAAAAGACGACCGCCAACATCACCGACCAGGTCGGAATGCAAGGCACACGTTTACGGCCCTGAACCATGGTCAGCAACGAGACCTCCGAATAATCACCCTTGCAGCAATAAAGAGGCCGCTGAACAACGACCTTGATATTTATCAATTCTCGCGAAAAGCTGGAGGTATCAATCGTCTGGGAATTGAATTCGGACGGCCTGTTCTCTGGCCTGTCGTCTCTATGCGAGGCTCGGATGTTGAGCCCAGGGCAGCGCGCTATTGCTTCGGCCCTGGGGTAACTCTTGCCACGCCAACCAGCGCCCTTCAGACGGACGTGAGTCGACGAGATCAATCTGCGCTTAGTCGGAAACGACTAAGCGCAGAAAAGTTGATCGATTCTAAGCTGCTAGAGCAAATTATGTGCGTCTGACAAAACGCACGTTGCTCTAGTAGGACTGCTGTGTTTTGGATCGATACTGATCGCGGCGCATCGACTTCCGCGTGCGATTCCACTCGCCGGGCTTCGCCAGGTTCCCTGCGTCCTGGAGGGCCTTTTCCTTCATTTTCGAGAGGCTTGCGGCACCTAAGCGCTTTGCCTCGCGGTCGAGATAAGCGGCGTTGTTCTGCAGCACCTTTCGGGCTTCGTCGACACGCCCCTTGTCGCGAAGGCTGACGGCCTGCTCGTTGCGCTCGACTGCGGTTTGCGTTGCGACGGCTGCCATAACGTCCTTATCAAGACTGGCCTCCGCCTCCTGAACGGACTTCGTGACATTGATTGTGGTCTGTTTGCTCACGCTCCCACGATTTTTCGACTCCATATCCCGATAATCGACATTCACGTTCGCGATTTTGGCAGAGCCCGTTTTGAGATTTTTCGGTGTCGCAAGTTCAACGATCACGTATTTGCGTTGCTCACCATAGAGTTGGTTCAACCGCAGGCTGATGCGATCGCCCTTGATCTCCGCCTTGCGACCAAGAGCACGCATGGGCCTTACGCCTGGCCCGCAGTCGATATGAATTTCGACATCCTGGGCGACAACGGACAAAGCGTCGCCGAACTCCTGATTGAAGATCGTCACGAGATCCGATGGGCGTTCGACAAACGCGTGATTGCCGTCGCTGGCAAATGCGAGCTTTGTCATCAGGTCCTCGTTATATCCGAGGCCGAGGCCGATTGTTGTGATCGAAATGCCGTCTTCGGCAGCGCGTTGCCCGAGTTCGCCAAGCGCATGGGGCGTACTCGGGCCGACATTGGCAAGACCGTCGGAGAGCAGAATGATGCGGTTGACCGCATCGCGGCGTTTGCCCCGTGCGACTTCACGCAGTCCTTGCTCGACGCCGGCATAAAGGGCCGTCCGTCCACCGGCAGTGAGCCGTCCGATCTGCCGCCGAAGATGACCGTGATTGCTAGCCCTGGTCGACGGAACAAGTACGTTGACATTGTGATCATAGGCAATGACTGCGACCCGGTCGTCGGGACCAAGGCGCCCGAGTGCCATGATTGCTGCCTCTTTGGCGTGCGCGAGTTTTGCTCCCCGCATGGATCCGGAACGATCGATGACCAAGGCAATATTGACCGGCGTCCGATACTCTCGGCGTTCAAAAGGGAGGCCCTCGAGATCGACGCGCAGAAAAATACGGTTTTCAGAACCTGCAACGACAGCAGTTTGTCCCAGATCCGCCCGAAGTTTGATCCGATTCGAACCGGCTTCAACCGGCAAGGAACCTAGAATTAGCGCGCCAGCAGCCGCTGCCGCGATGGTCGTGAATAATCGCATTGCCCAACTCCTCGTCGGGCCCCCGGTCTTTAGTACGTATACATTGGATATGACCAAATCCAGGTCGGCAACATGTCAATTTGGTAATGTTGATCCTCACTTGGTGACCTGCGGATGGAACGAATGTCCGTCGTCGAATCACGATGTGCTTTCTGGAGATGGTTCTGCCCGGGCAATGGTCACAGGTCCCCTCAGAGCAACGTCGCGATGCGGGAAGGGAATATCGACACCGGCTTCCTTGAAGGCATCCCACAGGGCCAGGAATGCAGCGCCCTTGATGTTCGTGACGCCGCCTTGAGGGTCCATAATCCAAAAGCGCAGGACGAAATCGAGAGAGGAATCGCCGAACGCAACCATATGGCAAACAGGTGATGGGGTTGCGATGACGCGCGGCAATTCCGAGACGGATGCGACGGCAAGCTTACGGATCTCATGAGGATCGCTGTCATAGGAAACGCCGAATGGAATTTCGAGACGGATCGCACGGTTCGAGTGGGACCAGTTCACGACCTGCTCGGAAACGAAATTCTCGTTTGGAATGAGATACTCGACGCCGTCGCGCGTCATCATCGAGACATAACGGGCCTTGAGCGAGCTGATCCATCCAAATGTATCGTCGATCTCGATCACATCGCCCGGCTTGATCGATCCGTCGATCAGAATGATGATGCCGCTGATCAAGTTCGATGCCACCTTCTGCAGACCGAATCCGATGCCAAGCCCAACGGCTCCCGAAAATACAGTCAGAACAGTCAGATCCAATCCGATCGCGGACAATGACGCCAGCACGGCCGTCGCCAGTAGAATGAACTTGACGCTCTTGCCGATGAGAACATGGACCGTCGGCTCAAGCTCGAGGGCGTTGCGAATGCGCCGGTCGATGAAATCGCCGACGACGGAGGCCAGCCACACCAGGGCGACCAGGAGAAACGCTCCTTTGAGGACCAGCAGAATGGACAGCCGAAAAGCGCCGATCGAGAACGCGGCTTTGTCCAGCAGTCCCGCGACATCATCCAGCAGGCCGATAATCGAGAGCGCCGCCAATGACCATGCCACGACGGCAAAGAGATTCGCGACCGATCGATTGCGGATGAGCCGCGATGCGATGGAGATCACGACGCCTGCTGTCACAAGCTGGACCGCAATGCCGATGTGATAGCTGCGGCTGGCCCAGAGAAACTCCCGCATCACGAGGAACGCCGCCCACATAATGAGGGCGAAGAGGATCCATTTGAGTCTTCTGAGCGGGATGATCAGAAGCCGCATCAATTGCGGCTGCTTCTCGATCAAGCGCAGCCGTTTCTCGATAAGAGGCGTCAGTCCTCGCGCCAGACCGGCGGCAATCGCATAGCAGATGCCGATAATCGCAATCTGGATGAGAAACCGCTGCGATGTAACGACGTTTGCAAGGTTGAGGACCGATGCTGTCGCATCTTCCAGCAACGCTTCGAATGAGATAGGGGCTGGTTCTTTGGGCGTCTTATCCATGCTGGCGGGAGATTAGCATGTCGGCTTGTGACCACATCGGTCTTTTTCTCTACGGCGATCTTCGCACCCGTTCATCGAGAAATCTCGCCAAATGATTGGAAAACTCATTCGTTACCGTTTGCAAAAATCGTTGCTGCAGGTGCGACGATCAACGGGTCGGGTGCAACGGCGATGGCATCGTCCTTCCCGTCATAGTCGATGCTATGCAGGACATGCCGCATCGCGTTGAGCCGCGCGCGCGGCTGGTCTTCGGATTTGATAATCGTCCAGGGTGCTTCGCTCGTATCGGTCAACTGGAACGTCGCCTCTTTGGCTTCGGTATAATCACCCCAGCGCTGCTGCGCTTCCTTGTCGATAGGGCTCAGTTTCCATTGCTTCAGCGGATCGGTTTCGCGCTCATGGAAGCGACGGGCCTGTTCGTTCTTGGAAACCGACAGATAGAATTTGATGATCGTGATTCCGCTGCGCACAAGCATCTGTTCGAATTCCGGTGCCTGCCGCGTAAACTCCCAATATTCGCTCTCGGAACAGAAACCCATCACTTTTTCAACACCTGCCCGGTTGTACCAGGAGCGGTCAAAGAAGACGATCTCTCCGCCGGACGGCATGTGCTGCACATAGCGCTGGAAGTACCATTGGTTGCGTTCGGTGTCGGTCGGCTTTTCCAGGGCAACGACCCGGATCCCCCGTGGGTTCATATGCTCCGTGAAGCGTTTGATCGAGCTTCCCTTGCCGGCTGCATCGCGGCCTTCGAATACGATGACAAGCTTCCCGTTTTTGTCCTTGATCCAGTTCTGGAGTTTTACCAGCTCGATCTGGAGTAAACGTTTCTGCTTGTAGTAGGCCTTGGGACCCATACGCTTGTCATAGGGGTATTGTCCTTTAAGGAAATACTTGCGGATCACATTTTCTGTGATCGGTTCCGAATAGTCCCACCGCAGCGCATTCTCGATAGGTCCGCCGGCATCCGGCAGTTCGTAGGACTGCATGAGATAATCAGCCCATTCCTGATCCGGAACCGGTGCCTGGTCGGGTGCTGCATCTTGCGCCATTGAAGTCCTCTCATGTGTCGGTTCAGCGAATATTTAATACCAGCAATGGACGGCCTATGTGACAGATCCATGTCAATTTGGGATTGCCCAACGTGATAGCCAAATTGACCTGTCGAATTGGACGGGCAAGAGATGGCAAATGCGGTACTGGCACTCGGTTCGGCCATCCCCCAAAATGTAAACGCAACGCTCGTCCGCTGACCGACGTCCACCCGCAAACGGAGATAAGACCTGTGCTCGAAAAAACCGAGTTCTATATTGATGGTGCCTGGACGGCACCAGACACGACAAATCCATTGACCGTCATAAATCCCGCCGACGAAGAGCCATTTGCGACGATTTCGCTCGGCACTGAGGTCGATGTGGACAATGCTGTTGCGGTTGCCGCCCGTGCCTTCGAAACATGGGGATTTACCTCCCGTGAAGAGCGACTTGCAAAACTTGAGGCGTTGGCGGGGATTTACAAGCAGCGCTACCGCGAGATGGCACAGACGATCTCGACGGAAATGGGCGCGCCGATCACTCTGGCAACGCGAGCCCAGGCCGGCGCCGGACTCGGTCATATCAAAGCCTATATCGATGTCTTGCGCGACTTCACGTTCGAGCATCCGCTGCGAGACGATGCTCAAAGCGAGCACATCATCTATGAGCCTGTCGGCGTTGCCGGTCTGATCACACCATGGAACTGGCCTATGAATCAGGTCACGCTGAAGGTCGCCGCAGCTTTGGCGGCAGGATGTACGGTTGTCCTCAAACCATCGGAAGTCTCGCCTCTCTCGGCCATGCTTTTTGCCGAGATGATCGACGAGGCCGGATTTCCGCCCGGTGTATTTAATCTCGTCAACGGTGACGGGCCGAGTGTCGGGCAAGCGCTCTGCCGGCACCCGGATATCGACATGATGTCGTTTACCGGCTCCACACGTGCCGGAATTGCCGTCTCAAGAGCGAGTGCCGATACGATCAAACGCGTTGCTCTCGAACTTGGCGGCAAGGGCCCGAATATCGTGCTTGCCGATACGGATGTGGCCGCCGCGGTCAAGCGTGGCGCCGCGCACTGCTTCAACAATTCCGGCCAATCGTGCAATGCGCCGACCCGTATGCTGGTCGAGCATTCCATCTATGAGGAGGCCGTCCAGGTTGCGACCGACACGGCGGAAGCCACGAGGGTCGGCGATCCGTCCGAAGAGGGACCGCATATTGGCCCGGTCGTCAGCGAGATCCAGTTCGACAAGATCCAGGGGTTGATTCAGATGGGCATCGATGAAGGCGCCCGTCTCACGGCGGGCGGTACCGGTCGTCCCGAAGGATTCAACCGTGGATACTATGTTCGCCCGACGGTCTTTGCCGATGTCACCAACGAGATGACGATCGCGCGCGAAGAGATATTTGGCCCGGTCCTGAGCCTCATTCCGTTCCAGAATGAAGCCGAAGCGATTCGCATGGCCAACGATACGCCCTATGGACTGACTGCTTATGTGCAGAGTGGCGATCAGGATCGTGCGCAATCCATGGCCCGAAGGTTGCGCTCCGGCATGGTCCAGCTCAACGGCGCTCAACGTCCGTCAGGTAGCCCGTTCGGCGGCATGAAGCAGTCGGGCAATGGCCGGGAAGGTGGCCGTTGGGGCCTGGAGGAATTCCTGGAAGTAAAAGCTGTCAGCGGCTGGGTCGGTGGCGACTGAACACACTCAATCTCATAACGCGGGCGAGATTCGATTGGCTCTGGCCGGCTCTTAGCAGGAGCCCGGCCTTGGCTGTGCATAATGCTGGCATATAATAATCCAGCTTATTATAATCCGGCATGGCAGATGATCCTTATCTCACCCGTTCTCTGGGCTTTCTCCTTGGTGACGTTTCGCGCCTGGTCCGTGCGCGTTTCGATTCACGTGCCGGAACACTAGGGCTGACGCGCGCGCAATGGCGCGTTCTGGCTCGCTTGCGCCGCCGCGAGGGTATCAACCAGACCGAGCTAGCCGAGATACTCGAGATTGAATCGATTACGCTCGGCCGTCATATCGACCGGCTTGAAGCGAAAGGGTGGGTCGAGCGTCGACCGGACCCTGCCGACCGCCGGGCTTGGAAGCTGTATCTTGACCCCAGCGTAAAGCCCGTTCTTGCCCAAATGCGGAAACTCTCGGAAGCGACTCGCCGCGAAGCCCTAAAAGGCTTCAATGAGACCGAAAGCGAGCAGCTGATCGATCTCCTCCTGAGGGTCAAGGGCAATATGCTCGTATTGGAGCAGCACGGGGAAGAGCAGGGTGAGCCGGCCACCAAGGCGGTATCGGGACGGGGTCGGAAAAAGCTCCCGGTCGCATCGCAATGACCGAAGAGTCCGACCTGATTACGAACAAGGATGGATCGGCGAGCGAGCCGGTCAAACCAAAGGGGCGTCGCCGGTGGGGGCGCTTGTTCGGAATTGCGATTGTGTCCGCCATCGGACCCATCGCTGCGATCCTCATAGGGTCCTACCTGTACTTTTCGGGCGGCCGATTTGTCTCCACTGACAATGCCTATGTGAAATCTGAAAAGATCGCTGTCAGCGCCGACGTATCAGGGCGCGTTGTTGCTGTCGGCGTCAAGGAGAACCAGTTGCTCGAGCCCGATGCGCTGCTCTTCAAGATCGATCCAGAGCCTTATCGAATCGCGCTGGAGAAAGCTAAGGCGAAGCTGATGTTCGCCCGTCAGGAAATCGAAGCACTTCGTGCTTTGCACAAGCAGAAGCTTGCGGAGCTAAAACTCTCGCAAGGCGACGTCGGTTTCTATCAGCGCCAATATGATCGGCAACAGAAGCTCAATACGAAGGGATTTACTTCGGAGACCAATCTCGACACGGCGCGCCGTTCCTTGCGCAATGCGCATGACCGGATCGGCTCTGTAATGCAGGACATTGCCCAGGTTCGCGCCAAGCTTGGCGGCGATCCGGATATTACAACGGACGACCATCCAGCGGTTCGGGAGGCCGCAGCCGAGCGGGATCAGGCAGCCCTGGATTTGAAGCGAACCGATGTTCGGGCAGTGGCCCCGGGTGTGGTGACCAACTTCGACCTCCAGGCCGGAGAATACGTAAGGGCCGGAACGAACGTATTCAGTCTTGTAGGGACTGGCGACGTCTGGATTGAGGCCAATTTTAAGGAAACGGACCTCACGCATGTTCGAGTCGGGCAGGTTGCCTCAATCCGGGTTGATGCATATCCGGGCGATAGACGGGAAGCTGTTGTCGCGAGCATCAGTCCGGCCACTGGTGCTGAGTTCGCGCTACTGCCCGCCCAGAATGCGAGTGGCAATTGGGTCAAGGTCGTTCAGCGTCTGACCGTACGTCTGTCGCTGAAGGGCCGATGGCAGGAGCCCCCGCTTCGCGCGGGGATGAGCGTGATCGCCGAAATCGACACCGGTCACAAACGCCGCCTGCCTGATTTTGCCAGGGCGGCCCTCAACTGGGCCGGAAGCTTGATATGACGGCGCCGGCCATCGCGGCCGCTGCAGAACCAGAACAGCGGCCTGAAGGTGTCCGTCTCCGCCTGATCACGATCGCTCTCATTCTGGCGCCGCTCATCCAGGTTTTCGACACGTCTCTATTGAGCATTGCCCTTCGGCAGATGCAGGGATCGCTATCGGCGACGCAGGATCAGGTGGCATGGGTCCTGACGTCCTATCTGATCGCCGTCACCGTCATGACGCCGGTATGGGGTGCTCTGAGCGGTGTATTCGGACGCAAGCCTCTCATGCTCGTGTCGATCACCTTTTTCATGATCTTTTCTGTCCTTTCGGGCACATCGGATTCCCTTACCGAAATCCTGATTTACCGTTTCTTCCAGGGTGTCTTTGGTGCGGCGCTCGTTCCGCTATCGCAATCATCGCTATTGTCGGTCTACCGGCGCGAGGATTTCGGCATTGCAATGGGATGGTGGGGTGTCGGGCTGATGTTCGGTCCGGTCTTTGGCCCGACGCTTGGGGGCTACATCACTGAATATTTCAGTTGGCGCTGGGTTTTCTATCTCAACCTGCCCATCGGGTTCTTGGCGTTCGTGATGATCGGACTGCTGCTGCCGCGGACGCGCAATGTGAGAAAGCGGAAATTCAACTACTACGGGTTCGTGATGCTCGCGCTGACGGTCGGTCCCGTCCAGTTCATTTTGGATCGCGGCGAGCGGCTCGACTGGTATTCCTCGCCGACGATCATCGTCCTGACACTGTTAGCAGGGGCGGCATTGTGGATGTTTATCATCAACTCCCTGACCTCGGAAACACCGTTCGTCGATACTGCGATCTTTCGAGACAGAAACTATCTGTCCGGCATCGTCCTACGGGTTCTGTTCGGCGGCATGCTTTTCGGGAGTTTGGTGCTCATTCCCCCTTTCGTGCAGAATCTGGGCGGCTATCCGTTGATCGACAGCGGCCTTATTCTGGCGCCGCGCGGGGCAGGCGCGATGTTTGCTGCACTCTTCGTCGGCCGAATGCTCAAATACATCGACCCGCGAAAAATGATTGTTTTCGGAATGGCAACGGCAGCGCTGACCATGTGGCAGTTGTCGGCATTCACGCAAGACATCGATATGACGACCATCGTCACGATCAATTTCATTCAAGGCATAGCGTTTAGTTGTTTCATAATACCGGTCAACACGGTTGCCTTTTCGACCATCGCTCCAGAGCACCGCGATGCAGGCACATCATTCTATTCCCTGCTCAACAATATTGGCCGGAGCATGGGGATTGCCCTGCTCGCCGGTTTCCTGGTGCGCAACACACAGGCCAACCACTCGGTTTTGGTCGAGCATGTGTCGCCCTTTAACAGCCATATCCAACATTTCGGTATGCCGGATATCTGGACTCTGACCGATCCCGCCGGCCTCGCCGCCGTCAACGAGATGATCACCCGGCAGGCAGAATTGATTTCCTATATTGCCGATTTCCGGCTCCTGGCCATTGTTCTTGTCGTCTGTATTCCCGTTACTTTTCTGATGCGCAATCCGTTGCGGGCAGCATGAATGAAGCGACGGTTTGTCGAGTGTCGGCGTTTCTCGTTGCACTGATGATGGAACCGGAAGTGGCTGGATGAATTACATTTGGATTTCGCCGGTCTATGCAGATCATAAGACATCAAATCAAAGGCCAGTTTTGCGAGGTCGAACGCTGGGTGTCGTTGTCGCGAGTCGAATGCATTATGTCGGTTGGACACAATTATTGGACATGAGCGTCGTCTTTTCGCCGAATTAAAAAGCATTGTTAAGGGAGACAAACGCCTTCCTCTCGACGCACGGCTGGCCAGAGAACAAGGGTGTTCACCGGTAAATCTGCTCTTCAAGCGGTATCGCGAAAGAGCAATGATTTCGGGGCCAGGGTATCCATAATGCCGACCGTGCTGTTGATGGCATCCGCCATCCTATCGATGTTTTCTGCTGTCTGCGTGCACACTGCGTTGTGCCATTCCTGCCGGGGGCGTTGAGATGTTTCCGGATCTAGAGGCCCGCGATCGCCAACCAGAGATCATGGATCAGCTGGACCTCGACCCAGCCCGCTTCGTCGGATCGCTCGCCGGTCTTCGCCGCATCAATCGTGTCACGGGAAGCGCGCGCATTCTGTGGCCCGACCTGGTTGAAGCGGCACGATCGAAGCCGGACGGGAAACTGACGGTGCTGGATGTCGCCTGTGGGGGTGGAGATATCGTTGTATCCCTCTCCAGAAAGGCAAAAAAAGCCGGTTTGCCAATGACCTTTTCTGGTTTTGACGTCAATCCATTGGCCGTCGAGACGGCTCGACGGCATGCGAGGGCATCCAAGGTCGACGCCAAATTCTACACAATGAATGCGACCTCCGACGCGTTTCCTGACGACTCGGATGTCGTCATGTGCTCGTTCTTCCTCCATCATCTCCCCCAGTCGCAGGCGACCGGTTTTCTGCGCCGTGCAGCGGAGAGCGCACGGGATCGTCTCCTCGTGCACGACCTTGTACGTGCACCGGCAGGTTATCTTCTGGCAAAGGTCGGCACGGTCGCTTTGCTGTGCAACGACGTCTGCCGCAAGGATGGCCCACGCTCGGTACAAGGGGCTTTCACCTGTCTGGAGGCCGAAGCTCTGTCGGATGCGGCGGGTCTCGATGGTGCTGTCATTGTCCCCCGGTTTCCCTTTCGATATCTGCTTCGCTGGGTGAGGGCTCGATGACCGCTTGCCCCACACCGCCACCCGATCAAATGAGTTGGGACGTCGCGATTGTCGGCGCGGGCCCTGCGGGATCGTTAGCAGCCCATGCTTTGGCTGGTTTCGGGCGGTCGGTTCTCCTCATTGACCGGGGACATTTCCCGCGGAGCAAAGTGTGCGGTGGGTGCCTGAACAGACGTGCCATCGGGGCATTGAACGAGGCGGGCCACCGGAAACTGCTAGAGGGTCTTCTTCCAGCAAAGATCGAGGCGATCGACATTGCGGCGGCTGGACGTCAGGTGCGTCTCACACTGCCGTCCAGCCTGGCAGTGTCCCGACTTGCCCTGGACGATGCGTTGATCAATGCGGCTCGCGAAGCCGGCGCGATGGTCCTGGAAGGATGGAGCGCGACAGTCGAAAAAGGCAACGAATGTGGTTGGATGATTGCACTCCGGTCAACCGGCCAAAGACGCCGGATCTATGCGCGGGTGTGTATGACTGCTGCCGGGTTATCCGGCCGCGCGCCTCTTTGCAATGCTGCGGATGTGGACGTGATGCCGCGCTCTCGGATTGGTGCTGGCGTACTGCTCGAGCGTGATCCGATGCTCATGAAAAGCGGCCTCGCCGCCGCGAACTCGATCTCGATGACGGTATCGAAAGATGGGTATGTGGGCGTTGCGCCCGCAGAAAATGGGCGCACGATTCTTGCTGCGGCATTAGATCCGGATGCCGTTCGTTATGCCGGTGGGCTCGGTCAGCTGGCTGGAACGATATTGTCCTCGGCCGGGCGCCCCGTTCCGGGCACATTGATCGCAGCGGATTGGCGCGGAACGCCCGCCCTGACCCGCCGCGTCCATCCGCTTGCGGGGCACCGTTCTTTGATTCTTGGCGATGCGGCTGGTTATGGCGAGCCCTTCACGGGCGAAGGTATGGCTTGGGCGATGACCGGGGCCTTGCACGCTGCCAAACTGGTTCATCTGGGCTTGGACGATTGGCGGACATCGACCGAACGCAACTGGATTTCCTGGCACAGGCAGCATATCGGCCGCTACCAGACGCGCTGTCGCCATTTTGCTCGAGGTCTGCGGCATCCGTGGATTGTCGGTCTTAGCCTTTCGGCATTGCAGCGCGCGCCTTCGATGGCGAAGCCGCTTGTTCGCTCTCTTCATACCGAAATCGATAATCGGGAGGTCGCTTGATGGCCCTTACGGTCTGTTCCATCGGCTCGGCAGTTCCCGAGCAGTCGCTGACGCGCGACGAGTCCCTTGAGGTTGCCAAACTGATGGCGCCCGAGACGAAACACAAAACACTCAGCAAGATCTTCTGCGGCACAGGCGTCAGAAAGCGTCACAGCGTGCTACTCAGAAAAGGCGATACAGACGATGCAGCCGTTGATTACGACCTTCTCTACACGCCTGATAATGTTGGCGACCCCGGCCCGACAACGATGGAGCGGATGCAGGTCTATCAGGACCGTGCCCATCCGTTGGCCGAAACCGCCGTTGGCCGCGCACTCCGGGGAAGCACCATTCGGATTGAGGACCTCACGCATCTCGTGATGGTGACATGCAGCGGATTCTTTGCCCCGGGCGTCGATATAGCACTCATGAAATCTATGGGATTGCCGCGCGATCTTGAGCGGGTCCAGGTTGGCTTCATGGGGTGCCAGGGAGCTCTAAACGGTCTCCGCGTCGCCAACGGTCTGGCTGGAACACGTTCGGATGCTTGTGTCCTGTTGTGTGCGGTCGAGCTCTGCAGTGTGCACTTCCATTATGGCTGGCAGGTCGACCGCGCGGTTGCCAATGCCTTGTTTGCCGATGGCTCTGCTGCCCTGGTCGGACAATCCGATGGTAGCGGATGGAAAGTGCGCGCCAACGGTGCCTGCCTGGTCCCCCAGTCCGAAGGGGCCATGAGTTGGCGGATTGGAGATCATGGATTCGAGATGGGATTGTCGTCGGCCTTGCCGCGGATCATCGAAGCCAATTTGCGTCCGTGGCTGGCGGATTGGCTCAATCAGCACGACCTGACAATAGATGATGTAGCGACATGGGCGGTGCATCCGGGAGGCCCGAGTATTGTGCGCAGCGTACAACGAGGACTCGGTCTTGCAGACGATGCGCTCGACGTCTCATTGGGCGTCCTTCAGGAGTTGGGCAACATGTCGTCGCCGACAATTCTGTTCATCCTTGAGCGTTTGCTCGCTGCAGATGCGGAGCTTCCTTGTGTCGGTTTGGCATTCGGTCCCGGACTGTCTGTCGAAGCCGTTTTGTTCGATGAATGACCTGTTATCAGCCTGTTCGAGACAAAATATCGTCATGAATCTGGTTAACACTAAGACTGTGCAGACTAAGAATTGTGCAAGGTCGATCGTTCGAAGATGCCACCCAAAGGGAGGGGATCATGGGCGTTATCGCACCGACTGCAATGACCCTAACGCCAGACATGTCACCCTCGGGTGCATTCTTCAGAGCGTCACGCCGCCGGACACTGTCTGACGCGGCGCCAAGCACGGGGATCGAAGTCTTCCGAGCCTTCGCTACCGACAACCACTAATCAAAGTTGTTCGCCGAACCCGGTTGGCTGAAGTCGACCGGTCGCTGGCAACGGATGGATTGACGCGCCCGACGCAATGCGTCCTCGGCTGCAATCATTGCATCGGTCCCAGCCCGTTCGGCGAATGCTTGAGAGTAGGACGCTCATGCCTCCGCGCATCGTTCGCGGAGCATTGAAGGTCGTTTGATTTGCACATGGGGAGCAAAGACCGTGACGCGATTTGTAAGGCTATTGATGTGTGCGTGCCCATTGATCGGCGGCGCCTATCTTCTTCACCAAGGACAACTTCTACCATTGAGCAAGCCGGCGCTTGCCGATGAGCGGAAAACACCGCCGGCAACGGGAACGGCTCATAATCAGGGCATGCCCGTTCTCGCAGCTCAGTTGAAATCCTATCTGGCGTCCTCAAGCGGGGAGCCACAGGCGCGGCGGGTGGCTGCAAATGAAGAGAATGCTTCGCAGTCGGACGATCTCCTGGCGCCTGCTAGAACAAGCAACGATACTGAAAGCACGGCTGTAAAACCCGAAACCGGTGATGACCTTCTGTCCGGTCCCGAGGTTGTCGGCGGCAAGCCGCAACCGACCAATGCTTCTGATGATGCCGCAAACGCGCGCCAGATCGACGAGCTCCTGCAACAATCGGATGAGTCGGAAAAGAAGGCCAAGGAGAAGGCGCCGAAAGCCGCCGCTGCAGGCGACGGGGAGAAAAATTCTCTGTCGGCCGACGAGGAGCATCTCCAGCTTTTTGCAGAAAACCGATATCCATCGGCCGCGACATGCGGGATCTGCCATCCCAAACACTACAAGGAGTGGTCGGTCTCCCAGCATGCTTACGCGCAACTGAGCCCGATCTATCTCTCCCTCAATAACAAGATCAATGCTCTGTCGAATGGGTCGAACGGGGACTTCTGCCTTCGTTGTCACAGCCCGATCGGAGCGAATCTCGGCGAGAGTTCATTCGCATCGAATCTGGATCGCCATCCGGCCTCGCGCGAAGGTATCACCTGTGTCGTCTGCCATCGTATCAACAAGCCTTACAACAAGGTCAGCGGTCGTCTCGCACTCGTCGAGGGCGGTCTGACCGACCCGGTCTTTGGGCCTGACGGAAACTCGGGTGTGAAGCAGGTTCTGGACGATCCGAAGAAATTCCGCGTGGTCACCGACCCAAAGGAACCAGGCCGAAAAATCCACGCCAAGGCGAAGCTGTTCGAACCCATCAAATCAGCGACGTTCTGCGGCAGCTGCCACGACGTAACCTTGTTCAACGGTTTTCGGCTCGAAGAGGCGTTCAGCGAGTACCGCGTCTCGCCCGCTGCCGCCAAGGGGATTACCTGCCAGGACTGCCATATGGGCAAGATCCAGGGGAAGGTATCCGGTTACGCGCAAGGGCCTGCGGCTGTCGTCGGCGGCGTGCCGACAAAGAAGCGCAAGCTCACCAGCCATCTCTTCTCGGGACCCGACTATCCGGTCATTCATCCCGGGATCTTTCCGCATAACCAGGAAGCAGCCGCCTTTAAGACGTTGCGCCAATGGTTGGAGTTCAAGCACAAGGAAGGATGGGGCACCGACAAGTTCGAAGACTCGGTTCCCAAAGGATACAAATTCCCGAAAGCGTGGCAGTCAGTCGATGATCGCTATGACGCGCGTGAAATTCTCAACAAGCAGTTCGAGCTTCTCGAATTTGCCAAGCGGAAGCGTCTCGAAGTCCTGAAGGTTGGCTTTGTCCTCGGCGACATTGAGGTCAAGAAGTCCGATCCGAGCGGTATCAAGTTCCGCGTGCAGGTCAGAAACGGCACCGACGGACACAATGTGCCGACCGGGTTTACCGGTGAGCGGCTGATCTGGCTGGACGTGACGGTCAAGGACCGCGACGGCAAAGTCGTCATGCGCTCTGGTGACCGCGATCCAAGCGGTGACGTGCGGGATAATCATTCCGCCCATGTTCACGCCGGGAAGGTGAAACTCGATAAACAGCTCTTCAGCTTGCAGTCGCTTTTCGTCACGCAGAATGGTCGCGGCGGAGAAATCGAGCACGTTATCCCGATCCCGTTCCCGAGCTTTGCCTTGCCGCGCGTGCTGCCATCGACAACGTCGCTTATTTTTACCGGCGAGCCGGCAACGGAACGAAACCACAAGAAGGGTATCGAGCCGAATGGCGAGCGTTGGGCGACGTACAAGGTCAGCAGGTCCGCAATGACCGGCAAAGGTCCATACACCGCGACGATCAAGCTCAAGGCCCAAGCCGTGCCGATCAATCTCCTGCAGGCCATCCAGAGTGTCGGATTCGACTACGGGATGACACCGAAAGAAGTCGGCACGGAGCTGATCGCCGGAACGCAGGTTCTTTGGAAGAGGCAGATCAAGCTTGATGTGACGCCGTCACAGACAACTCGTCCGCTCGTGGCTCCGTCCGTTCAGCGATCCGGATCGAAGGAGAGGAGAGGAGAGGGTCTGTCGTGGGACGATGCCAACGGCGGATGACGTTTAAGACTGCGCAACGGACAACGATCTGATTGCGAAAAACGCGTTTCGAAAACGAAACCGACAGGGATGAAGTCAGGAATGAAGCAACTTGTTCGCACGAGGAGTGTTCCCTATGCCGCAACACTCCTCTTGGGATTGGCCCTCCTTGTGGCCGGTACGGATCCGGGGCTGACCCAGTACAAGCAGAAGACCTATAAGCCACAGAAAACGGAGAAGTCGGGCAAGTCCGACAAGCTGGTAAAGCATGAGGAGAAGAGACCTTGGTATCGCTGGTTCTGGCCGCTGGGAGACCGCGTCGAGGTCGAGGAACTGAAGGACGAGTATGTTCCGTTCAAAACGGAGAAGGGCCTTCAGACGCCGGACCAGAAACATGATACGGCGGACTTGAAGAACAAGGTATCCGATGCAGAACCAGGCCCGGGCGGAAAGGACACGGCCCGTCTTCCGTCCCGCCCCAAACTCCTTCTTGAGTTGGGGAACGGCTTTCTGGATACGGGTAATCTGTCACCGGGCTTTGAAGTGCCAATTATTGGTGCGGTCTGGCAGCCGCGGCTCTGGGCTTATCTGATCAATCGAACGGCCTTCCAGTCCTTCGATAGCGGCCGGTCGGGCGCTGAGCGCGAGACGGAGATCGCCAACCGTCTGGACTTTTTCGCAAACCTTCAACTGACTGGAACGGAAAAGATCCTGCTGGGTATCCGCGCAACGGATAACAACCGGCCTGATCGATTTACCCGCTACACGTTCGACGGGGCCAGTGAGGGCTTCAACGACGAGTTCACGGCCAGCGTCGAGACTCTGTTTTTCGAGGGAGATATCGGCAGTCTCTTCCCGGTTATCGATAGGCAGGGTGTGAGGCCCTGGGATCTCGGCTTTACCGTCGGTCGCCAGCCGCTCGTCTTTCAGGAAGGGATCCTGATCAACGATACAATCGATGCGGTCGGTCTGATCCGCAACAACATCCCGTTTCCAGGCACATCGAACTTCAGGGTCTCGGCCATGTGGGGCTGGAACCGACTCGATCGCAACGACATCTCGCGCGATCCGGGCGATGAAGACATGTTCGGTCTCTTCATCGCCGCAGATACGCATCTCAGTACGTACAATCTCGATCTGATCTATGTAAACGACTCCGGTAATGGCGACGGGCTCTATATCGGTGCATCGGCGATCCAGCGTCTTGCGGTGCTGGGCGGCCTGAGTACCGCATTCCGGATCAATACATCGATTGCTCTGGAAGACGAGATCCCCGGCAATGTCGTTGGAAACGGATCGTTGTTGTCAGCCGAGTTCTCGAAGAACGTCAAAGAGTCGGACGACATCGTCTACTTCAACTCCTTCCTGGGGATCGGTAACTTTACCCAGGCCGGCCGCGAAGCGGTTGTCGGTGGCCCTTTGGCCAATACGGGCATTCTGTTCGCCTCGCCAAGCCTCAGCACCTATCTGTCGGAGCTTGATCCTTTCACCACGAACAGCGTGATCGGTGGTGCCGTCGGCTATCAGGCATTCTGGGACAACAAGCGGCGGAATCTCATTCTCGAAGTGGCAGGCCGTCACGATCTGAGCGGAGACGGCTTCGACAGCGTCGCCATCGGCGCGCAATTGCAGCAGGCGCTTGGGCGCCATGTGCAACTGCAGTTCGAGACCTACTACGCCCTCAATGAAGACCGCCCGGATGGTTACGGGGGCCGTGCCGAAATACAGGTTGTCTACTGACATCTGCGCCGCTGCACGAAGTCTGAACGATGGCCGACAGCGAATGAAGGAAACGATGACATGCAGACATCATTGATGATCGAGATCGGCGGACTGCTGATCATGAGTGCTGCGACACTCAAGGCCGCGGCGAGTGCGACAGCTCTGGCAGGACGACGAATGAAGCTGTCTCGTCTCAACAAGGAATATATTCGGGAGTTCGATCGGCTGGCGGCCCGCAGTTTCCGAGCACAATCAGCCAAACGATTGACGCATGAACAGGCGTGGCAGGGCACGCGCAAGTTTCGTGTCGAACGGAGAATTTACGAGGATCATGCGAAAAGCGTCTGCTCATTCTATCTTGTGCCTTACGATGGGCGGCCGCTTCCACCCTTCGAAGCGGGGCAGTTCCTCACCTTCAAGCTAACCGTGCCCGGACAAAAGCAGACGGTCGTTCGCTGCTATTCCCTGACCAGTAACCCGGCAGAGCAGCGTTACTATCGCGTGTCGATTAAGCGGATTGCGGGGGCGCCAGGCGATGCCGCAGTCCCGCCAGGGATCGCGTCGAACTACTTCCACGATCATCTGCGGGAGGGAGCCATTGTCGAGGCTTATGCGCCTTCAGGCGACTTCGTCCTCGATCGGAGTTCGGAAAAACCAATTGTCTTTATCGCCGGGGGGGTCGGGCTGACTCCGTTCATGAGCATGCTGCACCAGTTAAGTGCCGAAAATTCACCGAGGGAGGTGTGGCTCTTCTATGGTACGCGCAACAGCGGCGAGCATCTCATGCGGGGGCATCTCGAACATGCCCGCAAATATCATCCCAAATTCAGGACCGTGATTGCCTATAGCCGGCCAACCAAGGCCTGCCGGCGCGGCGTCGACTACGACGTCGCAGGTCATATAGGCGCTCCTCTCATGGAGCCTCTGCTGAAGGCGAGAGAGTGCGAGATCTATGTTTGCGGCCCTGGAGGGATGATCGACACGGTCACACGGGATCTCGCCCGCCTCGGAATTCCGCAGGAGAATGTGAAGCTCGAAAGATTTGCCGAGGCGACGACAGGGCGTGAAGGCACGCCTCCGCCCGATCCGAATGTGGAGAGTGGCGGTCGCTTCAAGGTTGCGTTCGTTCGGTCCGGCGTGACGGGAAACTGGTCCGCGGACGGCGGGTCTCTTCTTGAGTTCGCGGAAGCCGAGGGCATCAAGGCTCGTTGCGGATGCCGCCAGGGGATTTGCGGGATGTGCGCGACGCCGGTTCGGCAGGGCGAGGTCACTTATCTCAGCCGTCCTGCAAAGGAACCGGCGCAGGGCACCTGCCTGCCGTGTATCACTCGGCCGAAGAGCGATTTGGTTTTGGAGCTGTAGCGCCAACTGGGGAGGCTCGAAAGAGTCTCCCACTTTTTTGGCGGTTTATGGTTGCGTTGGGATCTCTGGTGGCAATCGCTGGATCGTGCCGTTTGGCTGGTGCGATATGGTTTGATGGTGCCGTGGTTTTAGATTTGAGTTTATTTCGCTCACGGCTAATCCGCGCTTTGCGCGGGCCTCCGCGGGGGCGCCCTGACCGGGCGGCGGCCACTTGGCCTTGCCTCGCTGGTCGCTCGGTTATTCATGGTTCCATGAGAGATGGTGCCGTATGGCTGGTGCTATGCGGCACGATTTTCAGTGTGTCTGAGACAACCGCGCCATAGTGGCGCGGCAAGCGCGACCGCGCGCCGGCCGGTCAGGCCGCCCCCGCGGAGGCCCGTGCCGTAGGCACGGAACAGCCGTGAGCGAAATAAACTCAGATCTCCAACCCACGACACTATCCCACCGGACAGCACCGGCGTATTTCTCCAATGCCACACGTGAACAAGGATCACCGCGCCATAGTGGCGCGGCAAGCGCGACTGCGCGCCGGCCGGTCAGGCCGCCCCCGCGGAGGCCCGTGCCGTAGGCACGGAACAGCCGTGAGCGAAATAAACCCAGATCTCCAACCCACGACACTATCCCACCGGACAGCACCGGCGTATTTCCCCAATGCCACACGTGAACAAGGATCACCGCGCCATAATGGCACGGCAAGCGCGACTGCGCGCCGGCCGGTCAGGCCGCCCCCGCGGAGGCCCACGCCAATGGCACGGAATAGCCGCGAGCGAAAAAACTCAATTCTCAAACCACGGCACCATCCCACCGTGTCGCACTGGCCAAAACAACCTCCGCCTCACTTCTTCACGCCGGGAATCTTCGTCATCGTAATCGGCGTCGTGACGCCATCCACATGATAGGTGTGGCACAGAAGACAATCTTCGCGCGCGACATTGTTCCCATGGCATTCGCTACAGGTCTGTTTTTTTACGGGCTTGAAGTTGGAGCGAAAGTTCTTCGGATCATGCGCCTTGTAGCTGTCCATGAACCCCGCCTTGTCGTCCAGCGCGTGACAGGTCAGGCACCCGCTCTTGCCGGCAACCAGCCCGAAATGCGGTTCATGATTGAACGCCGTGAACTTGCTCGCCCGAGTGTTGAGCGATGACGGGCTCCAGTTGACGCGGCGACTCTCGCCTTTGCCCTGATCCACACTGTGGCATTTGGTACATTGACCCTGAGCGTCCTTGCTGCTGAGGAGTGCGAATACGGGAGCGACAAGATCGAGCTCCTTAGGACCTGAAAGCCGCCCGGAGAAATCCAGCCAGGAGCGCAAGAATCCATCGGCATGTCCTGTGGGCTTATAAAGAATCGCGTAGTCCATCCGATACCAGCCACCGAACTCGGCCCAGCTCTCAGGATCGACGGTTGTCGTATCACTGGCGCGATCGATCTCCGAGGGCTCTTCTCTTGCCTCGGTTTCTTGAGCGGCCGTTTCGGGCTTCGATTGTTGATCCGGTTCCGCCGCTTCAACCGGCTCGTCTTCGGGTTTATCGCGTTGTTCTGTGTCTTCGGCACTGTCCGTGTTCTCGGCAGGTCTGTCACCCTTGACGAGATTACCGAACGCATCGATCCGCCAACGTTCCGACGCCACTCTTGTGCGGTGGCGCGAGGGCTTGGTCTCTATCCGCGATTCTCTCTTAGGTGCTTCTTTGCCTGGCGTAGCAGCGGGCGGTGCGGTTGTGTCTTTGTCTGGCTCAGGCGTATCGGCGGCACCTGCCAGTCGGTCTCGCATTTCCTGGCCAAGATTGGGGAGCCATTCGCGCTGAGCGTTCACGAAAACGTCGTGCGGCATATTAGCCGTCAGTTTCGCGATCAGGTCGGCGTCGATCTCGGCTTCGGACGCTGCTCCAATCTTGTTCAGCACTTGCGACATCTTTGATGTCACGAGTGAATAAACAAGGGATTTGATTTCCCAAACCAGGCGTGTGACGGCTTTCAGTTCCAGATCCGATGCTTCGGTCAAATCGAGCAGGTCGAGATCAGCGATTGTCTGGAGCATCGCGCGTCGCTCTTCATCACGCCCTATGAGCAGCTTCATCAAAGGCGTTATTTCCGCCTCCGATTCAACTGGCCAAGTACCGATCTGCGCATTCTTCTCCTTCAATGTCTCGACATCGAGACCGGGAAGCGTAAGGAGCGCGATCCCTTTTGGCCCTGTGGCGCGGTCGTCACCGACGATCTGGCCGAGATGGCATGAGGAACAAGCCTCGGCAAAGGGTTTGACGGCCATATGCCGGCCTTCCGTGCCGCTCGTGTGGCAATCGGCACAATCACCGGGAACGGACTCTTTTTCTTTACCGCCTTTGGCTGTCAGTTCGGGGAAGTGCTTTCCGAAATGACCGCTATGATCGAACGCAATCCGCGTGCGCCGGCGGAACGGGAAATTGTCGAATTCGGGGTGGTCTTTGCTGAAACTGCTGAATTGCATCTTGTGGCAGGTATGACATCGCGCATCGGACATGGTCGTGAGATCGACCATTTTTCCCTGATGCTCCTGATGGCACGAGGCGCAGAAGATGTCGCTTTTTCCAGAGGCGTCGATGGGGAACAAGGTGCTGGACAATCGTGCAAAGGCAGATGCGGACTTCGATGTAACCTCCGGCTCGAACGACCTACTGATCTGCACCAGCTGCGCTTCGCTCAATCCATGCGGTTTCAGCTCCGAGCCCGGCATTTTGTGGCATGTCAGGCACGCCCGACTGTCTGCTGTTGAATCCGCTGTGGCCACAATTGAATGGATCCAGCCAAGCTGGCCGTCTCCGACATTCGTGTGGCAACTCTTACAGTCACCAACCGGGCCGTGTGCTGTCGTGAGCGGTCCTGGGCCCAGAATCTTCGGGTCTTGTGCATATGTTAAGAGCAGTGCGACGGCGCCCGCCGATACGGCTGCCACCCATTTCGCCACGAGTTCCCGCCTCGCACGGAGTGTGCGGACCGGCTTGCATGGCGGCTCGGCAATCCGGCAGCTTCCGTCCTCGTTGGGACCATCGGCACAGGGGCCGCCATCGGCGTCGCGGCGCTGGCAATGCCATTCCGAACCGCTCTTCTCGGGCTCACAGGCAAAGCGCGAACCGCAGCGCCCACGAGCACTCGGTCCCGCTCGGCAGGCCTCGTTCGGACCGAGGCGCCCACACATCCAGGCGTGGACAGCGCGGTCCTGGCTCCTGGGGCCGGCCTTCGGTTTGCGGTTACGGAACAGCTGAGGAATACGCATAGACAGCTGCCACATGAAGGAGAATGAAGACGATCATGCAATAGGTTGCGGGGATGTGGATGAAGAGCCAGATCTGAAGCGCGCCCTGGTGTGCGTAATGCGAGTCGAGCGCATCCTTCTCAATGACGAATTCTCTGATCTCGTTGAGGAGCTTTCGTCCGGACTCGTCGACATATTGATCGACCGAATCGATCTCGTCACAGAGTCTTCTGAGCGGTCGTTTCGAGCCTCTGAGATGCGAGAGGAGATTGCGCGGCTGATGGAAAAAGGCGTGGAGCTGACCGGAATAGAGTTCCGAGATGGCCATCGATCCGGCATGGTTGACCGAGTCAATCGCAAGAGCGCCGGCCTGCTTGGCGAGCATGGATTGGAATGCCGGAATGCGTTCGAACGCGATCGGCTCGGTTTGGCGCTCCAGCTTGGTCGGAATAGCCCAGGTCAGATAGGCGCCAACCACACCACTGGTTGCGACAAGCAAGAAGAGCAGCCAAAGGACCCATTCGAGGAAATAGTCGGGCATGGAAAAGCTGGTGTGAGAGAGAAAGGCCGCAATCACGAAATAGCCGACAAAGATGTGCGCATTGAGCCACGATGCCGCCGGGCCGACAGACAGTGCGGCCGACTTCTTGCGCAGATGGAAGAAGAACTGCCCCGCAATGCCGGCGGTCAAGAACCAACCATCCAGGTATCTCGGGTCGCGAAGCGCCGCGTCATAGAGCCCGACGAGCCAATAGAGCAGCACGATCGCGGCCAGGGTGATTGCGATATTTTGCAATCCGTATCTCATGACCTACGCCCGTGCGATCCAGTCGTTGAGCGTCCCGGTATCGCTCATGTCGATCCGTATGAGTGCGCCATGCGGGCAGGCTCGCTGACATGCCGGTCCGTTGGTCTGCCCGGCGCAAAAATCGCACTTGGTAGCGCGGAGAATTTGCGAACCGTCCGTATCAATATGCCGTGTCCCGTTGGCGTCGCGGACGGCTTCCATCCGGATATTGCCGTAGGGGCAATTGCTTGCGCAGGTTGCACAGCCGACGCACGATGCGTCATCGATTACGACACCGCCGCCGTCGGTTGCCCGCTGGATCGCGCCGGTCGGGCATCCAATCAGGCAGACCGGGTCGACACAGTGCATGCAGGCATTCGCAATCATGAGGTTTCCATGCGTTGGGCCGTGCCGGACAAAGCGCGGAAAACCGGCATGGGTCGCGGCGCAGGCCCGCACGCAATCGTCGCAGTCCACGCATCGGGTGGTATCGATCGCCATTGCCCGCGTTCCATTGACGAAGCGGTTGTCGACGAAGAAGTCCATCATGGGCTGGGGAAGGTTTGACCTCTCGCTCGCTGACTGCCGCGATCTTTGACGGTCATTGGATCTCGACGTGCCGGTTGTCTCAAGAATTGGCTCGGCGACCGGGCCCGGTATGCGAATGACGTTGGCAAAACCCATCGCCCTGAGACTGTGCGGTGCGCGCGGCGCGTCGATCGACAGTCGGCTTGTAGCGATTTCGTCGTGTCCGAATATCTCGCCCGCTTTCAGATAACCCGTCGTTCTCTCGCCATTTCCGAAGGGCTGACTGAGCCGCGCAAACCCGGCTTGGAGAAGGAGAATATCATCGAGATAGTGTCCCTGCTCGACGATCATGGGTTCGCTGTTCAAGATTGCAGACCGGGCATCATTGTCTTGCCGCGCGCGCTGGAATATGTGCGACCAGCTGAAGTCACCGTAGGTCTCGACACGGCAGAAACCGGCAATAGTTTCCAGGGTATCGTCGTTGACGTCTGCCAATTGCAACCATGACCGCAGACCGCTTCTGAGGCTGCGCTCGCGGTAGTGTCGATCAATGACGGTCCGGAAAGATGCGGACCAGTCGCGAAGGTCGCGAAGTGCAGCCCAGCGCAGCTCCAGCAGTTCGGTCCGGTCCTCCGCGACGACCATCGTATGGCTCCGAGGACTTCTCGTCATCGCCTCGGTGACACCGAAAACCTCGCTCGCGGCCACGATGTCCTGGGACTGTTGTCCGGTGGGTCTCGACGCTGGCCCAGTGGGCTTCGGCTGCTTCCAGACTTGTTTGATCTGCAGCCAGGTCTTTTTCTCGCTCGCAGTTTCCTGGGGAACGTCATTCGTTTTGAGAAAGGGAGACAAGCGCTCAACCGATCCGCGCAGAACAAGAAATACCGAATTGCCATAGTTGCCCTGTCGAAAGACAACGTCTCCCTTTGATGCGCGCAAGACACGCGTATCGTTGGCCAGGATATGATCGAGCGGAAGATCGGCCGGAAAATCATCGCCATCGACCTCACTGAACAGAGGCAATCTTCTGAGTTGAGCGACATCTCTCGCCGACAACGGCGCATGACCGTACGGTTGATCCCAGCGGCGCGGCCGTCTGACGATGCGGGCTTGAGCCATTTTCCCTCCTAGATGCTTTGTTCCCGACGGGTCGGCCGCTGCCGTTCAAACGTTGGGAAAATTAGGGAGATGAGACTCGCGTGATGCACCCTTCGTGCACCCCGCTATTCTCTCACTCTAGCAATATCTATAGGTCCTTCTTTGGCCGCTTTGCGTGATTGCAGAGACCATAGTGGGGCAACAAATGGATCGACCCATGCCTGTCATGCATTGTGCCTGTCACGTCTATTTCACAGGCTTGCCTTTGTATTTCTTCGGAAGCGGAACGAGAGCGTCGATGCCCGCAAACCTCTTGCCGTCATATTTCGCGACGATCGTCAAAGCCTGCTCTGCAATCTTGTCGGCCGCCGCGGACAAAGCTTTGTTGTTGTTGAGTTTTAGTCCGGCCGATTTCGAAATGCCGACGATCGTGGCCAGCTCCGGGACATTGGGGAGCGCCTGGGATACGGCGGCCATCTTCTTGCGAGCGGCGGCCGCCCGGCGCGCCATCTTCACCGCGTAGGATTTGCGCTCGGTCGCCACGCCGACCGCGCGCAGGGCCGTCTCGAGTTCGACGGCAACGCCTATGATATAGAGCATGCGTTTTCGGCCGGGACTGGCTTTCGTATTCGACTTGCCTTTGGAGTACCAAAGGTTGTGTCTCACTTCACCTTGAGACCAGGAGACGAGTTCGAATTCGCTTCCAGCCGGATGGCCGCCGACATTGACCAGCTTTTCCTGCGGGACCACATGGCAGCCATAGCAGTTCTTCGCGAGCGCATAGGTGGCGCTCGGCCGGATCATGCCGAGTTTTTCCGATTTCTTCCAACGTGATTTCGCTTCGGCCTTGCTCTCGGTTTCTTTCTTCTTACCGCTAAACTCGCTGTGAAGCTTCTCCCAATCCTTGCCGCCGCCGTGACAGGATTCGCAGGAGATGCCGGCAATTGTCTTTTTTCTTTTGCCGGTTTTCTGCGTCGTGAAATGACAGTTCAGGCAGAGACTTTTCGCTTTGATGCGCTTGATGCCCATTTTCTTGGCAATGCGCGAAGCTTCCTTGTTTCGCGGCATCTCGCGGAAAGTCTTGAAGTGGTGTGTGCCGCGCCAAACGGTCGTCTCCTCCTTGTGACACTCGCCACAGGCATTAGGGCCGGTGACCTTGGTCGGATCGGTATCCGATCGCGCAAGGGCGAGTGGTGCAAACTCGAAATTTGCCCCCCAAAGCATGAGATGTAGAAGCAGTATCGTGATCGTCGATAGACTTGATTTCGTAAGACCCAATGCCATGTCTCTCTTCATGTTGCCGTCGCAGAATGTGTTACTGACCGGGGGCTATCACGCCACTCGGCTGCGAAATATCGTTCTGTTTCAAGGCACTGAGACGAGACGGTTTTCGGTTGTGGGCTTGACGGTGAACGCTGATCAGGCCTTTCCGCCAAGCGACCACAACCAGGCACGGGGCACATGGTTTGTGCAGGTGCAAGGACAGTTGCCCCGAGCCGAACCGAGTCGTGCCGAACCGAAGCTCGAAACGAGAATCCCCTGCGCCCGATAAAGGCACCGGTGCATCTCGTCAGCACGCTATGTCGAACGATAGATTTGTGGCGCCTGGCTGAACTCTTGTGGTTGCAGCAGGTTCATGCCGGCGCTGTGACTTCCACCAAATGCGTTGCGCAAATCCCTCCAGAGCTTTGGAGCCGTGCCGTCTCTCAATTCATTTCGGGAGTTTTTGCTCCCCGGTTTTCGTTGCCGCGGCACGGCGTTGCGCACGCGCTTGCCTCGTCGTCTGCGGCAGTTGAAGCCTATCGCGAGAATGTGGCGTCAAACCGGCTTGTCATAGATGATTTCTATACAACGAAAGGCGACTTTCAGACGCGGAGTTGGAGGGCAGCAATATCTATGAATTCTGCTGTCTCTGATGCTGGGTAAAGGCGAGCGTGGCCAATGCAAAATCTGCCGGCGCGTAACCGCGATATATGAATGCCGTGCGATCGTTCTTACAGTTTCGCCCGGCAATCTCATTCTGTATGAGTCCTTCGACATCGCCATGGACGAGATCGGCAGGCGCAAGCTTGTCCTTCATGACGGCTTCCTGGGCCATGTCGTCGATGACGATCCGGTCGAAGGTCGAAAGGCTGTCGGTTACCCAGGGGTCGCCAAGGTCGGTCAGGGCGGCAAAGGCGCCGGATTTGATCGACGATGCATCGACAAAGGGCGTGCGACCGGGAACACGCGTGATCGCGCTAACGACCAAGTCTGCCTCTCGGAGAGTGTCACCGGGTGTTTCGGCAGTCGTGTAGTCGAGGCCGAGCGCGTTAGCTGTATCTCTCAACGCGGCGATATTCGTTTGCCCGCGACCGAAAGCGACCACGGATTCGATCGGCAGGAATTCGCAAAACGCTGCGAGATGGTTTCTTGCCTGGACGCCGCAACCAATGAAGGCGATGACACGGGCGTCCGGTGATGCCATGCGCCTGGCGGCAACAGTACTCAGGGCTGCCGTTCGCTTCGCGGTGATCCAGTTGCCTTCGAGAAGAGCGAGCGGAATGCCGGTCTCACTATCCTGCAGTGTCACGATCGAATTCATCAGCGGGTGACCCTGCTCGGGATTCCTTGGATTGAGCAGAAGCGATTTGGTCGCCAGATAGGGAGGATCGTCGGCGACCGCCATTGTCGACATCACGTAGCGACCGTCGGGGGTCGTAAAGGATGCTTTCGGCGCGCTCCAGGCCTGAGAGCTCGCACGGGCATGGATCGTTTTTTCGATTTCATCGGCGATTTCGCTGAACGACAGATTGAGCGCCGAAAGAACCTCTTCCGAGAGATAGGGGACGCTTTCGGGCTCGGCCATGTGTCGTTTCCGCAGATTGGGTCAGGAACGCAATAATGCCATAAGAGCACAGCTCGCAAGTGCAATGAGATAAATGCACAGTGGTTGGGGATGGGAACGCTATGGAACCGATGCGCAATGCCGAACTCATACTGACAAACGCGAAAATCGCGACACTCGATTCCGACGATCGCATTGCTTCTGCCCTCGCTATCGCGGACGGCCGGTTTCTCGCAGTCGGCAGCGATACCGAAATCGAAAACCTGGCGACATCCGCTACGCGCAGAATCGATGTTTCGGGCAAGCTCGTCGTTCCGGGGCTCATTGACGGCCATGCTCATATGGACCGGGAAGGCCTCAAGGATGTGCTGCCGTCATTGTCGGGCTGCGTATCTATCGCCGATATTCTGGCTCGGATCGCAGAGCTGGCATTGCGGACACCGCCTGGCGAGTGGATCGTCACCATGCCGATCGGTGAGCCGCCCTTTTATGAAGGCGTGCCGGATAATCTGGCGGAGAAACGCGTTCCGACCCGCCAGGAACTGGACAGTGTCGCACCCGACCATCCGGTCTATATCCGTCCGATCTGGGGCCATTGGCGCAACACGCTTCCGCTCGTGTCCATTGCCAACTCGCTTGCCCTGGAACGTGCCGGGATCACACGCGATACGCAGGTGCCGGTGCCGTCGATCCAGATCGACAAGGATCTGGCAACCGGCGAGCCGAACGGGATCTTCTACGAGTTCACCTACAAGCCGATTGTCGAAAAGACGCTGATGAACTGCATCCCGCGTTTTACGCTGGATGATCGGATTGCAGGCCTCAGACGCTCCATGGCTGTCTATAACGGATATGGCACCACGAGCGTGTTCGAAGGCCATGGCATCGCCGGCGAGGTCTTTGCGGCCTACCAGCATCTGCGCGAGGAGGGCCCGCTCCCCGTCCGCGCCTCGCTGATGTTCAGCCCGGCATGGTCGTCGACGGACAAGGAGACGGTTCTCGATTTCCTGGTCGACTGGACACGCTGGCTGGCACGCCGCGGTCTCGGTGACGACTATCTGCGGATGGCGGGCATGTACACCGAGTCCGATTACTCCGAGGAGAACCGCCTTCGCGCGCTTTGCGGTCCCTACACCGGATGGGCCGGTTTCAACTTCGACAGTTGCCTGCCGGAAGACGTCATGCTCGAAATGATGGTCGAGGCCGCGCGCAATGGCATCCGCATCGGCTCGTTCTCGCCGCGCATTCTCGATTTGTACGAGAGCGTCAACAAACGTGCCCCGATCGACGACCAGCGCTGGCTGATCGAACATGTCGGCATCTTCTCAGAGGATGAAATCAAGCGCGTGCGCGACCTCGGCCTAGTCTTGCAGGCCTATTCCAGCAAATGGATTGTGCAGGATGGGGAGGGGCTGAGGGCGGACCTTGGCGATAACGGCGTGGAGCGTGTCCTGCCGCTTCGCGATCTGATCGAGGCCGGAATCCATGTGTCGCTCGCAACCGACAATGTGCCGCCGACAATGTTCGAGCCGATCTCACACGCCGTGTCGCGCAAGACCGATGCCGGCAAGATGCTTGGGCCGGGCCAGCGCGTCAGCCGGATGGAAGCGCTCGCCTGTGCAAGCAAAGAGGGAGCCTGGCTCAGTTTCGAGGAAGATCAAAAAGGCACCATCGAAACCGGGAAGCTTGCCGATCTCGCAATCCTGTCCGACGATCTGCTGGAGACGGAAGAGGAGAATATCCCGGACATTTGCGCTGATCTGACGGTAACGGGCGGTGCTGTCACCTTTGAGCGGTGAGCACGACGTTCGTGGAAGTGATTGTCTTGGCCCGTGACGGTTGCGATCTGCCGGTATCGCTTTGGTACCGTCACACTTGGCGCCGCTACTCGTTCGGTAGCTTAATGCTCCAAGCACTCATTTAGACGCAGTGCGGGAGGGGCTGGAAGGGGGGTTGGGTTATCCCGCGGTCAAGCGCCTACAAGGGGAAGGTAGGCGGGGTTTCCTAACACTTCGTTAGGATCGTCCCGATGCCGGCGGCGAAGAAGGACAAGTCCAGAATCCCTTGCCAATCGCCCATAGCAAGGTCCCGGACTTGATCCGGGACCCAGTGCCAAATCCCGGATTGTGCGCGCTCGCCCCGGGGGCCCGCATCAAGTGCGGGACGTCTCTCTCAGATGTGCTCGAAAGCAGGAAGCTCTAGCCGGCCTGACGAATGGCCGAGAGGATATCTTGCATCGCATCGCGAGCCAGTGCCTCGAGCTCATCGCCCGTCCGGTTCTGGATCGGGTGTTCCAGCCATACAATGGCGGGCTGAAAGCCGAGCGTCTTGCTTTGCGCATCGACCGCGCTTTCGAACTCGGTCGTCACCACGAAGCAGCCGGGCAGACCGCGCGCGTCCATTTCTTGTATGTCATGCAGACCGCACGACGTGCAGGAGCCTCAATCGGCGAGGGCTTGGACGACGACGTCCGTCTCTTTCGCGATTTGCGCGAGGAGCGCCGGATCGGCGACCTTGGCATTGGTCGGCTTGGCGTAGCGCCGCGTGTCGATGCCGCGCTCGCCCAGGAGACGCTCGACATGATCGAGGAAGTCGTCGCTGCGGGTCTTGCCGATATCCATGAGAGCGACAGTCTTGCCCTCAAGCGTCTCGGGCGGTTGACGGCGGGGCCTTTCGAGAGGCGCGTCTTCCGCCGTCGGGTCGTAGAGTTTTGTCGTGCTGCTCACAATATAATCTCCCGCGTAACAGGTTGGAGTTCATCTTTATTGCGCCCGCCGATCCAGCCGGCCATGATGCCGGAAAAGAGCCCGGCGGGTCCTCCGGCACGGACGATGAGAAGCCCGTCCCGGTGGAACTTGGGCAGCATCTCGTCCGCGCAGCTTTCCGGCATGCCTTCGCCAACACCGTTCGCGCCCTGAACCAGATCCCGCCCCGGGCGCAGGAGCGCATCATACAATTCTTTGCTGATCTGCGCCCTGTCCCAGCCTGCATTTCGATAGATCGCATAATGCTCAGGCGACAAGACCAGGACAGCGTTGCACCACTCGCAAAGTTTTGGATGCACGACCGCGGCGAGCGACATGGCAAGCGAGCGGGTCAACTCTTCCGGCGTTCGCGAACGCTGATCCACAAAGCCCTGCACCCCGTCGCCCTGAAAGAGTGTAATGGCGCTCTTTCCCGGCGCGATCCCGCGCGACACCGAGAGCGGCTCCCATTCCGGATCGCTCTCATCCTCGGCGAAGCAGAAGGTATATTTGCCGGGTGTTCCTAGCCCCGCCCGGTCGATTTCTCCAGGCCGCCCGCCGCCAATATTGCGAACGATCAGGTTCAGGGCGCGTCCGATCGTAGCGTTGGCGCGATTGCCCTGCCCAAGCGCGTTGAAGCCGCCATTCATCCCGATCGAACGGGCGATGGGTCCGTTGACGATGATAATGGGACTACAAGGTGCTGTTGAGCAGGTCAGCCCATGAAGCGTGAACATCGGGTCGAGCGCCGTTTCGACCGCGGCGATCACAACGGGAAAATACTCAGGCTTGCATCCGGCCATGACAGCATTGATGGCGGCCTTCTCGACCGTTAGCGGTGCCAGGTTGGGCGGGATCATACCGATCACATCGTCCGGCGCACGGTTGGTCCCTGCAAGCATGCGCAAGAGTCGCGGCCCGGTCGGCGGCACCACCGGCAATCCATCGGTCCATCCGCGCTCGAAGGCCTGTTCGATCTCATCGTCATACTCGCCAATGTCGACCGAACGCGAGCGAAGCGGCAAGTTTCCGAACCGCGCCTGCAAGACCTCCTGCACGCCCGGATCGATATTCTTGGCGCCGCATCCCGGCTGGTTCTCCGGGAGATCGGCGCCGAGCTCGTCCTTGCCAAGGAAGTCGCGCCACTCGTTGCGGTTCCATCCGAACACACGGGCTGTTTCGTCCCCAGACGCATCGAAACGGATCAATGTCGGAACGACTTCGACGCCGAGTTTGAATGAGGTTTCCAGCGTTCTGTCGTCAATAATGGAAGGTACGCCCTCAGGAAACGCCGGATCGTCCTGGGAAATGATCTCAATGCCAGAGCCGTTTGCCGCGAGGTCGCGCAGAACCGGCACTACTAGTTGGCAGGTTGGGCAATCTTGTTTGACAACCGCGATCAGGCGTTCATTGGGCATGCGGCAACTATTGTAAGGTGAAGTTTATGGTGATCAGCACTGGTTGAAATGATTGTAGCCAAACAGGTCATTGGTTCAATGCAAACAAGTCATCCACTATGGGATATGAGCTTTCCGCCCTCTTTTCGAGGGGGAGGCGACGATTCAGCTATAATATCTCTCAATTCATAGTTTTGGTATGGCGAATTGGATTCAAGATGATTGGTCAAACTGGTCTTTCGGGTTGTGCTTGCGATCAATTTCACGTTGAAAATTGGTCATCTACTAGCTCGCACTACATCACAAGGTGGGCTGCCGTTCTTGGACCGATCAGATCGCTTCAATGCCTTGCTCGACGGCTTGCGGAAGATCTCGAAATCCAATGAGGCCAGTAACCTCTCAAGTGGTTGGTCACCACAGCTCAATTGCTGCAAACGCTCATCAAGACGAAAAAGAATTTTAGGCTACCCCGCTATGGCCACGCCCACGAATGCCAGGGATACAGTGAGCCAGATAGCGGGCAATTCGCGGTAGATGTTTAGAGGTGTCCGGCTGATGGCTCACGGTTGAGGACGGCCGCTTCCCAACCGTACCGGCGGATATTTCAACCAAGGGCGAGTGCCGGGTAGAAGTGGCTATGATATATGATGCTTAAGCGTATCGGCCGAGGGTTGCGTCGCTGGAGGGGACATCGATGCTTTTGAGTGAATCGCTAAGCATACTGCAGGGTCGCGTCCGGGCGCCCGATGTCATAGCTGTGAGAGCAAATGCCAAACCATATCGACGGAACTACCGAACTTCACAAATCCGGTCACACGCACTCCGACCGAGCCTAGCCAGCCTGCACTGGTTCACGATGCAGCGGCAGCGATCCTTACATGCCGGCGTCGCCGACCCGGTTCCGTTACACAAGTTGCTATGACACGCCGCCTCGCTCGCAAAGGTGTAGGCCTGGGTCGACACCGAGGAAGACATCCGACCCGCCAAGCTTCTCGGCAATGCCCTGTTGCGATCAGCACCAAGCGCGCGTCCGCTGATGCTGCGGGTCAAGGCCTGCGCCTGTTGGGCTTCTGCGAGTTCCTTGGCCAACCGGCCGCGTTCATTCACAAGCCCGATTAATTCGGTTTGCGTTTCGATCAGCTCCGCCCGATTTTTTGTGTTGTCGATCCTTACCTTGAAGATTGCCGTGGGTAGCTTGATGATCGCATCCGCCACCGTCAGCGGTATCTTGACAAATCCGGCTAGCTCACTGCCCTTTTCGATGTCGACGTCGACAAGCGCTCCGGCGTTGAACTTCAGGACGGTCTTACGCGTAGCGAAGAATGTCCGGTCAACGCCAATCGCGAGAATCGGTGACTTGTTCTCAAGTGGGACGGCTTTTTGTTTGCGTAGGTTCCATCTCACCTCACCTTCGTGCATCGGACTGACATACTTTGCGTTGATGTTGCTCTTGACATAGACCATCAGCGTATAGTTGAGCCGCGGGCGATAGAGAATACCCAGTGAGGAGTCAACCGGGGAAATCGTTGGCGCGCGTCGATAATATTGTGACGCCAGAATCGCGTTTTCACGCGATCTGCTGGAGGTCCTTTTCGCGCCGCGATACTTGGCAAGGAAACCCAAGGGATTCTCGCAATATTCGCCGACTTTGAAATAGCCCATGTCGATGACCCAATCGGCTTCTTGCAGGAGCAGGCAAAAGCCGAGGTCGTTCAGTGAATCATTGAGAACTGCCGTCTCCATTTCGTCGAACGGGTCGAAATCCGCCTTAAAGGGTTGGACGAAGATACCCCCCACTGCTCTGGTCCGGAAACTCCTGTCTCCGGATAACCCGGCGAAAACGGTTTCCACCAATGTGTTGGCAATCTCCGGCGTCTTGTCCTCGGCGAAGGACGAAATCTCCTGGAGGATCCCCTTCGTTTTTCTGACCGTCAATCGCTCATTGTGCACGGGCGACGTTCTGAAATTCAGGCAATAGCCATGGCGCCGGTCCGGTACGGCATGGACCTCCACGGCGTTGAGGACCAGGTTTCCTGATGGCTGCTCCCTCGACTCTCCTTCAGGCGGGGTAACTCTAACGCGAATGACACCTTTAGATAGAAAATAGGCGCCTGCGTCTTCTCGGCATGAGACTTCTGATCTGAATTCGCTGATCTGTGTGCTGCCGACCATTGCGCACCCTGCCAGCGAAACAACAAAGCCGGCAGCTACAATCGAGCCCAGACGGGCATGAGTTCCAAGATTCATCATTGGGATGCTCTCTTCGCGAGTTCTGCGACATTGACGCCCGGACAAAGGAAGTCCGGCTCCGTCTCAACTCTGATCTTGCCGTCCTTGCCAAGACCGGTCGTCCTGATGTTTGCCAGCGGCTGGCTGCTGAACTCAGCTGGCGCAACATCAGCCGGCGGGCTTGGAGCCCTGAGAGCTTTCAGGTGGTTGATTTGCGCGGTAATCAGCCTTTGCTGTGTCTCAACGAGTTGGGCCCTGTTCGACGCGCTGCTGATCCTGAGCTGTAGAATGCGGGTCGGAAGGGCGACGATGCTCTTCACGACGACAAGCGGTATCTTGACTGCCTCCACAACGGGCGCTGTTTTGCGAATGCAGACATTCTGCAGAATCCCGCCGATGAAGACGAGATCTGTGCGGCGCTCCGCGAAGTAGGTGCGCGTCAGGCGGACGGCGACGAGTGGCGAAATGTTCTCAAGCTGGACTTCTTTTTTGATCTTGAGCCGCCACTCATGTCCTGATTTTTTTTTATCCTTCCTTCGGCCGAACACATAGAGCGTGTAGGACATTTCCGGTCGGTAGAGAATCCCCTTCGGCAACTCCTCCAAAGGCGTCCGATACTCGTCAAGCAACTCGTGGAAAAAGCGACCACCCACGACTGGGGGTGCCTTCTTAATCGTCATGATGGGCTTGTCACAGTAATCGTCGATGCGCGCACTTTGGAGATCGAAATTGTAGCCACCCAAGACGGCGCAGAACCCGAAATCTCTCAAGGCCTGGTTTGCTGCGGCGGTTTGATAAGGCTCGAACGGGTCGAACTCGATGTCCAACACCGTTTCATTGTCACCGAACGTCTGCAGGCGGGCGCTGCCGCTTAAACCGGCGCCAATATCGAACAGGGACTTGACCAGATCCTGGGCAATCTGCGCGCTACGGTCGATCGCTTTGGAGGACACAATGAACAAAAGGTTGGTCGTCTTGAGCAGACTTGCGTCCGACTTCCCCGGTATGTCGCTCGCGTCCGCCTCCGGAGTTGTAGCTTTGGCGTCCTTACCCGAAAACAATCCCGGCAACGTCTCGCGCAATTCGTCCGGAATAGCGAGCGCCTTACGAACGTAGATTGTATCATCCGCCGTGATCGACCCGCGATATCTTAGGCAATAATTGTGAAGGCGATCCTCTCTGCGAACTTGCTTTATTTCCTGCAGAACGTATTTTTCCTCTCCCTGCTTTTTTATTTTGAATTTCAGCAGTGATTTCGGCAGTGAGTAAGAGCCTGCATTGGACTTGCAGGCAATCGGAACCGCTTCGGACCCGACAATCCGCTGGTCTGTCCGCATCATGTCGCATCCAAACGAACCGGTTAAGAGAGCGGCGAACAGGGCTGCCTTGCTGATGGTCTTATTGGTCTGTTTACGCATGACATCTTTGGATCGCGGCGAACACGCTCCTTCAGCCTGCCGTTTGGTGCCGAGGATCATTGTTGGGACCCTTGTGTTGGTGTTATCTCTCCGTCGCAGACGCAGTCTGGCTGCTGGCCGTCAACGACGGGGTCTGGCAACGGCGCTACCTTGTCGAGCCACGCGCGGACCTGCGGCGTGATAACGCTGTAGATGCCACCGGGACCGCACCTTGCGCCGGAGAAGGCACGGGACGTGATTGCGGCGACGTAATAGTTGCTGCCGTCATACAGATAAGCCGGACCGCCGCTATCGCCGCGGCACGTGTCGCGCTGGTAGTACCAGTCGTTGAGGATCATTTCTCGTCCCGGGACACAATCCACATAGAGCAGTCCGCCATCGTGGCCGTCGCAGAGCTTCGATCCGATCGCAATGGCAGCGTGGAATTTCGGGCGATCGCCGAAACCGCGATCGGTACGGGAATTAATCCCATAACCGACAACAGTCAGGGCGTTCGTCGTCCGCGACAGATAAAGTTCAGGTGGAGCCAGAACAGCCGGTTTCACATTCTCGGGAGCCGGCCGCCGTAAGAACACCACGGCGATGTCGAAGCCGTACCAGAGACGAGACGTCCGGCTGTACTTCTTGCAGAACCTCTGATCGAACAGCTTGGTCTTCGTCAGGTCGACATCTCGTCCGACTTGGAGGGCCGCGCTCAGTCTTGAAGGAGCGTTTGCGCCGAATATCGCCAGCAAACGGACCCCGGACAGGTTTTGCCCCCCAAGCAAGTCACACACACAGTGCCCTGCCGTCAGCACGGCTTCTTCATTAACCAGAACGCCTGTGCACGTGCCCATGGCTGTGCCACCCATATAGGGGCGCAGCGCCACGGCGTGCAGAAAGAAGTCATTCTCCGGAGTGATCCGCTCACCTCCGATGACGCGAAGCCCCAGCTCCGCATCCCGAAGGAAGCTGTCCACATTGCGACGTGCGACCGGATCCCGATCGAAGGGCGATCGCCGCTCCCGCGCGGCGCGGAGCGCGCCTTTGGTCGGCATTCTGGTCTCATCCGGCCCACGCTTCACATCACCGAAGACGGCGCGGAGGCCGAACCGCAGCCGCGCCATGTAGGCTGCAGGGTCCCGCTCGTCGAAGGAGCCGACATTCTCCCTGAGCTTCCTGATGGCGTTGGCTTGGCGAGGTTGGTAGCCCGGCACTCTGAACTTGGCCGTCGCCAGTCTTTCTCTGCGCAAAACGATCGACCGGTCCTGAGCATATGCGACAATCGTATCGGCAAGAGAGACCGTCACGAGCGTGGCCAGGAGCATAATGGAAAGGTGTGTTTTCATGTCACTCTCCGGCCACACAGAAACTGTCACAAGCGCCCTGACCGATGCCGTTCGGAATACACTGGGTGAAAATGCATTGGCAGCGACTCTTGCAGGCCGCTGAAGGCGCGCCATTGGCACCACATTCGCTCCTCTGGCACTGCGCCTCAGACGCATAAGTGTACGGATCTGAGGGGGGCGAAAGTGACAAGGACCGGGCCAGGGAGCGCCCGAAGACAAGCGAGCCGCCAGTGGCGACCAAGCCGCTTGCCGCCGCGGCGGTCACTGCCCGTGCCTGCTGTTCTTTGGCAAGGTCGCTAGCCAGCTTCTGGCGTCCGTGCTCCAGCTTGATCAGTTCGGTCTGGGCCTTGATCAGTTCGGCGCGATTCTTCGTGTTGTTTACTCTCAGCTGCAGGATCTTCGTCGGCACCTTGATGATGGCGTCCGCGATCGTCAGCGGAATCTTGATGAAACCAACGAGTTCGCTGTTCTTTTCGATGTCCACATCGACAAGTGCGCCGGCATTGAACCTCAGGACGGTCTTGCGCTTGGCGAAGAACGTCCGGTCGACTCCGATTGCAAGGATCGGTGACTTGTTTTCCAGCGGAATGGTTTTCTGCTTGCGCAGGTTCCATCGCACCCCGCCAGGATGCATGGGACTGATATACTGGGCGTCGATGTTGCTCTTGACATAAACCTTCAGGGTATAGGTCAGGCGCGGGCGATAGAGGATGCCTCGACTGGAGTCGACAACGCCCGCGCCCGGCGTTTCTCTGAAGGTCTGTGATGCCAGAATTGCACGCTCGCGGATCGCCATAGGTGTCAACTTGGCGCCGCCACGCTTGGCAAGGAACGTCAGGGGATTATCGCAATACGCACCAGGATCGAATCTGCCCAGGTCAATGACCCAATCGGCTTCCCGCAGCATCATGCAAAAGCCGAGGTCATTCAGTTCGTCATTGAGAAGGGCTGTCTCCGTTGCGTCGAACGGGTCGAAATCCGCCTTGAAGGGTTGCTGGAATTCGCCGGCGGCGACGCGTGATTTCGCAAGAGCTTCTCCAGGCAAGTCCTTAAAGACCTGGTCCACCAGGGTGCTGAGCGCGTTTGGCGTTTGGTCCTCGGCAAACGACGAAATCTCCTGCAACAGGCCCTTCGTCTTCCGGACCGTCAAGCGCTCATCGTGCAGCGGCGATGATCGAAAGTTCAGGCAGTAGCCATGCCGACGGTCCGGAACCGCATGAACACTTACCTCCTGGAGGACAGTGTCGCCATTCTCCACGCTGACATCGACGCTAACGACTCCCTTGGACAGGAAATAGGCACCGGCGTCGTCCCGGCACGTCACGTCCAACGTAAGATCACCCAACTGGGTGCTGTCCACCATGGAGCAACTCGCCAAGACCGCGGCCAACGGCAGGGCCGTGAGTGCCACCCCGAGATTGACGCGAGAACGCGGCCACCACCAACACCGACTAGTCACGGCCCAGCTCATTGCGCCGACTCCTGCTTTTCGGAATCATCCAGCGCCTGTTGAGCCTGCGACACGCGCGAGAAATTGGGACAGACAAAGTCTTCCCCGGTCGTGGGTTCCGCCTTAGAGATGGGACTTGCCTGCGGATCGGTGAACGCCACAGGCACAAATTTGAACTCCGCTGTCTTCTCTGAAACCTCCCGTTTAGTCATGGCATCGAGCTGGGCTTTTTGTTGCCTCAGAACTTCTTGCTGCGCCTTGACGACCTCGGCCCTGTTTGACGCGCTGTCGATCTTCAGCTGCAGGATGCGGGTGGGCAGAGCGATGATGCTCTTGACCACGACGAGCGGAAGCTTGACTGCTTCGACCAATGGAGCTGTCTTTTGAATACAGACGTTCTGCAGGACCCCGCCTATGAAGACCAGATCCGTACGACGCTGGGCGAAATAGGTGCGCGTCAAACGCACAGCGACAAGCGGCGAGATGTTCTCAAGTTGGACCTCTTCCTTGAGCTTGAGGAGCCACTCATGCTTGGGATCGGTTTTGTCCTCGTCTCGGCCGAAAACATAGAGCGTGTAGGTCATTTCCGGGCGGTAGAGAATGCCATTCGGCAGCTCCTCCAATGGTGCCCGGTACTCCGCCAGCAATTCCTCATAATGGTGGCCGTCGACGATGGGCGGGGCGGTCTTCAACGTCCCCATCGGGTTATTGCAATACTGATCAATGCGCGCCTGGTGCAGATCGAAATTGTAGCCGCCCAGAACCGCACAAAATCCAAGATCCGCCAAGGCCTGATTCGCCTCCGCGGTCTGATAGGGTTCAAACGGGTCGAACTCAATCTCCAGAACCGTTTTCCCTGTGTTGACAAAGAGAGCCCGGGTGCTCCTGCTGAGCCCTGTACCGATATCGAACACCGATTTGACTAGGTTCTGCACGATCTCCGCGCTGCGATCGATGGCCTTCGACGAGACCACATGCAAGAGGTTCGTTAGCTGGAGCAGCTCCGCGTCCGGTCTCGTCACCAGCAGCTCGGCGTCGCCCGTCGCGCGTTCCCTCGCTGTCGTCTGTACGGTCAACGCTGCTTCAACCAGCTCAGATTTGACGGCTTTTGCCTTGCGGACATAGACCGTGTCGTCCGATGTAATGGCGCCACGGTATTGCAGGCAATAGGTATGGAGACGGTCCTCCTTCCTGACTTGCTCGATCGCTTGGAGGACGTGCTCCTTCCTTTTGCCCTGACCGGTCATTTCCTTAACCGTGAAGCGGAGGAATGATTTCGGTAGCGCATAGGAGCCCGCATTCGACGTGCACGCGATCGGATCAGCTTCTGACCCGATGATCCGCTGCTCGGTCCGCACCATGTCGCAACCGAGAAGAAAAGTGACGGATACGCCAACTGCAAAGCCGCCGATTTGCATTATGTTGTTGCGCTTGTGCAATTGACTTTCCCTTCCCACTGTTGCGAAACGCCCGCGCGTGGATCGCTATTTCTTGGTGTATTGAGACAATTCCCTGCAGTTCAAATCCATATTTTGTTTCGATTTGAGCACTAACGACATTTTCCGACCATCTGTTCCGTCTGCTTGACGGCAAGAAAATTCTATACGCAAATACATCAAATGATCCGGGGTGTGTTTTGATGGGTCACCGCCCGCACAGAATTTGTCTCTAATTTTCGACAATTTCTCTACTGACGCGCATGAATAGTGATTAACTCTAAAATCCGTATTTTCTTCTTGATCTTGTGGATCACAAATATTTTGAATGATTTTTGTTGAGTCACAATATAGTTTTTTATTTTTATCTACGTGTGAATTGGTAAAATCACCAAACGACGCTGCGTTGATGGTTAACCATTTTGTGTCAAAGTAAGCAGAAATATTCTGATCGACCGATTTAAGTTCGTTGAAGAGCGTGCGAACGGCACTTTCACTGGCATAGTCCAAGACGCGACTATAAGTGTCAGAAATCACCTTGATGATCTCCGAAGCAGCCGCCAGCGCGATGTAATCCGGGCATTGGTCTATAAAATTCTCATCGATTGCTTTTCGATACTGTCCGTCATTGATGTATTTCACCAATATTCCCAGTTTTTCTTCAGCCGCACCAACAAGAGTTCTGAATTGCAGACCCATGTTGACATTCACAAAATCCTTAAATTGGCTCAAGTCACCAACGCGGGCGCCACGATTTTTCATATCTTGAGTGGCTTGATCTAGCGCGACAACTTGTCTGCGTCGCGACACAAAATCTGCAACATCTGCGATTGCTTGTTCCGCTGCTGAAATTTTCTCCATGAGAATCGTTTTGTTTATTACTTCCACAAGAATGCCCGACGGATTCTGGCTGTTGCTGACGGTGCACTTGCCGGCCAACGCGTTATGACGTTTCATCAGTTGGCCGTTGGCATAGCTTGTTGAAGAGCACGCTGCGAGCGCCGCCAGCAGCAGCATTACCTGAGCCGCCAAGCTGCGGCAGACGCATGCGGATCTACAGAGAGGGTCGAGTTTCAGTGCAACTAACTTCCAAAACGGCGTCAATCGTGCTGTGAGGCGCCGTCCCGCAGACTGTATTGTCGAAACAAGGGTGGGCGGCGAAAGATAAAAATCCTGTTTGCCAACATAGAAATGGCAAGAATAGTTAGTAATAATATGAGCAATACTGCCACGCGTACACATAACAAACTCCAACGCTTGCAGTTTTAATATTTCATTCTATCTATGAAATATCACATACTCGAAAGGTGTTTTTATTTGGGCGTAGAAAGCAGTTTGTGACATGCGTGTTATTATTGCAACTTGTAACCTATAACTAAATGGTATTTCACGTAATTTTCAGACCTTGGATGTTCCGTGAATTAGCTAAAATCATAGGAATTTCAGTACTTAAAAGGACAGGTTCGTGCTAGTTGTCTCTTGTGCCACAATATTGACATCAGATTTCAAAAATTCCGCACAAATCGCCACTCGTTGTTGCAAAACAATCTCGAATGACACGTAAAGCAGACATAACGCACTGATTTAGTGCGAATTAATGGAATTTTTGATTGACGGAGAATCCTTGTAAATCTAAGGAGTGTCAAGCGAAAGCATTCAACCATACATTTCTACAGTCTCGATAACGATAAGACCCCTATGACTCTCAGTAAATTTGTGTGAAACTGCAAATCCAATCTGAGGCTCAGCAGATATTTTTCAGGAGATAGGACAGTGCTCTTTCTAATGATGAGGGTGGTAGCGACTGCTGTTCGCCCGATCTTCCGCTGTCAACGTCTGCCGATAGTCTCGCTGCGAGTTCGAGGAAGCTCTTAATTAAGGCAAGTCTTCAAAGACTTGCGTTTGTAGGCGAGAAAACACGCAGCACGCACTCCGACCCATGGCACCGTGAAAACGAGATCAAGCCAATGAGCCCGAAAAGCCTCACGTCGAGAACGAGAACACTGGCGAAACACTGCCGATGGCGCACGGCGGCCATGCTGATTGTCGGTGGTTTTCTGGCAGCCGCACCACTGGGAGCTGAGGAGCTGCGCCCGCTGAAGGACATCGAAGCGGCAGAATTTGGAGCGCAGCTGAGCGCGGAGTTTAAGGCTCTGCTCGCTAAGTCTGCGAGAATCAAGCAGATCCTCAACGCAGCCCAAGGGGCTGGGAATTGTCCGATCGAACGTCCGCCCGTGGTAGGCGTAACAGTAACAATCGTAGAGGGGGTCTTGGCCCATGACCAAACGGTCGTCGGCGCACTCCTGAAGCGTCACAAGCCGACGAACCCATTCCGGCTCCATTGCAGTGGCACCCTCGCTGATCTGAATTCCAAATGGCGCTCAGTAGACCGGGCCCGACAGGGCATCTTCGTGACAGCAGCGCACTGCATCGCGACGGACCCCGACCACAAGGCTGATATCAGCCCCGCGGCCTACAAGGTGTTCCTTCAGCACGCCGGGCTCTTCAATGTGCGGAAGATCCACCTGCAGCGCCTTGATCTGCCAGATGTCAGTAAAGATATCGCAATATTGGAGTTGGATCGTCCTGTCTCCGGCATCGTGCCAATAAGGCCGCGCGTGGACGACAAGCCTGCAAACATTATTCGCGCAATGATTGCCGGTTTCGGACGAACGGGCGGTCTTGCAACGGACTATGGGATGAAACGTAGGGGCAATGTCTGCCTCAAACAATGCCCGGGAAACGATCGGGATAATTTGTGCTGGGAGTTTCAAAGCTCTTCGGGTCCTCCCGGTGTTGCGTCGAATACATGCAATGGGGACTCAGGCGGCCCTGTCCTTGTGACTGACACCCGTAAGGTAACACAACTGGCCGGCGTAATCTCAGGCGGCTCAATTGAGAGCTGCCTCAGCGGCGATATTGCCACTAACAGCAGCTTAAACGCGAACAGTGTGTGGATTGAATCGGTATTGGCGTCAGCCAGCACTGAACAGTCATGCAAGAGGAAGTACTCCAATATCGACCCAGATGACATCTTGGCCGCGACGGGCGAAATCAAGCTGAATGAGAAAGCAAAACGCTACATATTCAATGTCATTGATGGCCTAGAACATATTCCATTGAATAATGCATTTCACCCGTTCGTTCAAAGAAACGAGGCTCGAGGCGCGATATGTCGAACAAGAATCAAAGAAATGAAAACAAAAATGGACAACAAGGAATTTGTTGATCTCAGCTCCCTCAACACAACATTAGCTGTTTGCTGGCCTCACATTAGAGGTAATATTGGGAATGTATTCTCGCGAGCAAAATTTATTCGCACTAAGTCACCTCAATTGAAAACGGCTCGCCGAAGCATGCCTCGAGGGATTTGCCGTGACATTGACGACCCGTATAGGCAGCCGAAGAAATGGACCCGCTACCTTGAATGCAGAGCGCTCCATATCAAAAGAGATTTAAATACCGTCAAAGACCAATTTAAAACAATATATGATTATCTGACGAGATCGGAGAGCGCTGGATACTACAACGATGCACCTGATGTTCGGCAATTTGAATTAAAGACAGTGCGTGGCGCAATAATAGAAGCTATGACCTCGATAGATGGAATGATAAACAAAACAAATGATATCATAGAAATCACGAGAAATTTTTTGAGGAATGAGCCTCTTTTGTCTCGCATCGAGCAATCTGAGATGCATGTGGATGAACTATCGATGGATCCATCTGGTCTCATAACCGACGATACTTTGCATCTCAGATCTCTCAGTTCTCCTGACAGATATCTTGTATCTCTCGCCAAGGCGTATGCTCGCCAAATCAACTGGCGGCCGGACCAAGTGCGTATCGCCATGAATGCGATTGACGATCCACTAAAGCCGGCCAACTTTGACCTGAGAATTGTGCCTCCGGACGGTTCCAAACACGAAAGAGCCTGCCCAACGATAGCCAATCCCAGCCAGTTTGAGTATTGCCAGATCGATGGTCCTGCCCCTGGAGACTGGACCGTTGCGTTTGCCGAATCTACGAGTGGTACGGGTCAATTCCAGTTAACGGTTGGGTCGGCGTTCCACAGAAAGGACAAGGACGCTGCAACGCATGGCTCATTCTGCTCCACAACAAACACGGTGCACGCATCTCGACAATGACGGGACGGCTGTTTTGTCCCTCACCTGATCGACGGACCTCAGCGGCAATCGCGTCCTACAAACGAGCCACCAGCTTTCTGAGCCCCTCCAGTTCGTGCTCGACATTCTCGATTCGTCGGAGAAACGTCTCCCGCAGCACATCATTGACGCTGACTTCCGCCGCTGCCCTGGCAAATAGCTGATCACGCCTCCGTCTCGGCGGGTACAGGAATTGAACGCCGTCAATGTCGTCCTGGCTCAACTCCCTATTGGGGATGCCTCTATGGACCTCTGGTCTCATGACGGAGCCCATTAACTTCACATGATCCATACCCAAAATATGACCGATTTCGTGGAGTGCGACGGTCTCAACGTCAAACTCCTCATCATCGGTATCCACATCGACAGACCAATTTCGATCACTGTCATCGAAGCGGATTGGCTTCGGGATTTTATCTTGCGGTGTGTTCCTGGAGCATCCTGGCGGAAAGTCGGCATAAGCGACAACGTCGCCCTGGCTGTCGAATTTCGAATCATTGCCTGAGACCCAGGCGATATCAACGTGCGGGTTGTCGCTCAAATCAACCTCACGAAAGGTCACAGATTCGGCCACATCCTGCCACTGGTCGAAGGCCCGTCTTACGGCGTCAAACGCGGCAACATCGCTCAAGGACGAGGGGCCTGCTCCGAAGGCATAGCGAATCTCGCTTTCTTTCCAAGAGCACTTCGTGCTGAACTCGGTGCCGTTGAGCATGTCTGCAATGCCACATCGTGGCAGGCACATATGATCACGCGTTGCTTTGTCGAATGTTTCGGTAATGGGACAGCCATTAAATTCCTGGTATTTGCGGAGTGCCAATTGAGTCACCGAATCCAGTTGACAAGGCGTGCAAATGTCCGAAGTTAGATAACCCAGCTGGACCAATAAATCCTGGGCTGAGTCAAAACCTTTACGACTCCTTCCCCTTGCTGGCGACCTTACATCCTCGATATTTCTGAATTGAGAATGGTATCGTCTTGACATATCCTTGGCTCCCGTAACAGAAACTCTGTATTAATACAATAATAGACACTGCAATAGATTTTTATTCAAGCGCAATCCCTGTCAATAAGGCCTTTGTGCTGGGTCCCAACAACTGAATCAGCGCGCTTGGCGACTTGCTGGCCTGTGGTTTCAGTGTATTTGCTAGCGGCTGGATCACGTCACCTGCTGGCGTCGAAGTGGAACTCGTCACCACCAACTAACACCTCGAATTACCGATAATTTCTGTTTGATAAATCCGCCGTTGCGACAACGGTGTTCTGGGAGCTCGGTTCGAGGCCGGTTTGAGGAATTCGCCAGTCATTGCCGCGTGGTCTTGCGGCTTTGCCGCCAAGCGATCGCCGCTCGGATTTCGAGCCGGAGACAACGCTGTGCGCTATAGACGAGATGGCCATGGCGATCGAAGTATTCGCACGTGCATTCCCGATACTCCGGATACAGAGATCCATTGGTCCCTTCTGGTGGGCAAAGAAATGGTCGACAATGGTGCGGATCTTGGAGCGTTTGGCATGGACGTTTGAGACAAAACCGTTCTTTGCGATCCAGGCGTCATTTTGTGGACGATACGCGGAATCCGCCCAAACGCCGGATGCATTATTGTCCTTGTCCAACAGCCCCGGCAACTGCGCCCCGTCATAGTGCGATGCGTCTCTGGTCTTCCATCGTCGGATCAGCCCCTGTCAGCACTCAATTCCGACACGGTTATTATGGTAAAGGCAGGAACTGTGATGTTGTTGGCATGCTTCGTGCCGTCCGGCTTTTGTTTGGCGGGCTTGTCCTTCCAAGCATGCGGATTCTTGCCAGCCTTGATGTCGGCCTTTTCGCCGTCCGAATTACACCGCTTGGGCGCCGCGATAATCGTCGCGTCAACGATTTGCCGCCCATCGCCAGATAGCCGGATCTGTTGCGGTGTCTATCAAAGCGGGTAAACAGATCGTCCATGGCACAGGCGTCGGTGAGAACCTAAGCCGATCTTGGATCTAATTTTCACATCTGTCATCGGAGAGATTGTACAGTACCTGCAGAATCAGAACTGGGATGTATCGATTTCGAACAGAGAACCTTGCAACCGCTCGTCAACCCATTCGGCTTGAGGTTGTTACCCATGTCTTAGTTACAAACTGTTACCTGTGTCTCCAGGCTGGACAAAAAAGCAGGTGGTGACCCCGGGAGGACTCGAACCTCCGACCCTCAGATTAGGAATCTGATGCTCTATCCTGCTGAGCTACGGGGCCATTCATGTTGAAAATCAATGGTGTAGGTTTCTTCTCTTCTCGTTTTCTCTTCAGACTCGACCCATGATTTAGCAGTTTGCTAGCGGCTCGAACACAAACGATGGAGCTTCTGCCAGATAATTTTCCCAGATGATCCGTTGGCTTTGGCACATACGCCGTCAATTTGGACGGCGCATTGCGGGCAAGCGCTGTCACGACCACCCGCCACCACAAAATGCCTGGCTAAACCTAAGCCCAAAAGACAAACCCTTCAACACGATGATCCTGATCGACTGATCAACATCTTTCCTGTCACAAAAGCCGCAACGCGTCGTTACGTTCGAACTGCGCAGCGGTTGTTATTGCGATACTGGATCGAGATTGAATTGCTCCGACTTCCGACATTGTTGGAAGAAGAACACTGGCAAGCCGACCCCCTTCTTCACTCCAAAAGTCGTTTGCGAAGAGCGAATAGACCTTCAAAGACAACAGATTTGGAGGCGAGCACTGGTAACACCAGGGAGCAGCTGAAGAATATTTCATTCCGAACCACTTGAAGCCGGGCGGGGTGACGCTGGCGCAAAGTGTACCCTTCGGCCAATCCTGTGCTTGTGTTTTCCACAAGCAATGTTTCCATAATTCTTGCTTTTCTCCCGGTGTGGAATGTACTCTTAAATGCTAATTTCTAATCGCCTTATTTTTTCAACCGGGCGCAATTCGTTTCATAGTATCGAGTGGCCAGCGAATGCGCGCATACCAATGGCGCGGAAACTACAATGGCCATTTCAGAGAAAACGCATACTAGGAGTATTGCTGCGATCGCGTTGAGCAGCAGCGTGTTAAGCGCCGGTATTGCTTATTATGGTGGCGGATTGCCTGCGATGGGCTGGATGGCTTTTGGCTATCTGAGTTCTTTCATACTCGTTTGGGCACTGCTGACACTTGGCGAACATTAGAATCGTCACTGGCTTGAATTCTCTCAGATTTCACGCCGCATGGTCGGCGACCCAGCTCTCGTGGAAAATGGAATTGGTCCTGTTCGGCGCAGGTCACCCAAGGTTGAGCCGACCAGCAAAGAATCTTGCTGCCGAATGACTGATCTCCAGATCATCGGGCGCTGAAGTCTGAAACGATTAAGTGGAATACCGTTGACGGTCGTTGGCCTGACGATGTTTGGCCTCAGAGATTAGCTCAGGCAGGATCGCGTACATCTGCTCAATCAGATTCAATGGCAAATGTAGTTCAGGGATTAGCGCGTGGGGAGTCTTGCAACGAAGCGTCGCTGATTGGCCCAAGACGTCAATATCGAAGTCCATCTCGCTGACCAAGTTGGGCTGCTGTCCACTTGGCTCAATGCTCTGCGTATTTGGATCGACGTGTTCGCGTCTTTGTTGAGCCTCATTCGCTATCGCCTGGAGATAGTCTATGGTCTCTGCCAGCATGAGGTAGCTGCAATGAAGGACAGCTCTTTGGTGTTCATTGACCCGGAATCCAAAGAAGACGTTCTGGCCATTTTCGTCAACTCCATAGGGCTCGAGGCCTTCGAGACCTCTCGCACCCTCCGGTAACAGGGGCATGGCATAGTCTCCGATTTACTCATGTCGCTAATTCGATGCATAGCGTCCTTCGAGATCAGAATATAGGGCATGTCACATAGTTCTTGCCAGCAGCGACTGTTGCGTTTCAAGCAGTGTGACCTGTGGCAATTATAACTGCATGAATAGTCGTCGCGCTCTTGACGATTTATGTCGTCTCGCGGCGCATTCGGATCGAACGGTGGTGGGGCCGGAAAGCTGAAACCTATGTGGAGACCCTGGATTCCATGCTCATATGTATGAGGAATGCGTTCAGCTGATAGACCAGCGCCCACCGCTTTATCAGCGTAAGGGTCGACAATCATCCTGTGAGCGGCAAGTCGTTGGCCGGTAAGGTATGTTCCAAGACACCGGCATTCTCTCGGTCGCGGCGGTCACGAACGTCTATGCCACCTGACTGATCAGCATGACCGCACCGGTTGCGGGTATGTCCCATCGCTCCGATAGGGAACCGCGAGCGAAGCAATACTGGCGCATGTCTGTCTGATTGCGGTTAGCACTCTGCATTCCTGATGTTGCTGCTAAGTGCGGGCACTACATCGTAGGGGCAATATTAACCGCCGCTGGCAAAAGGCCTCTAGACGGGAGTTTTGAGCGACTACAAATTTACCACTACTGTGAGCCGAGGATAAGCATGAAGTTCTCTTGGCTAATTAACGGACTTCCCATGGCCTCGATTGTCGAACGCACAATGGGTGACTGTCATGTCCGATAGTGATCGGCAATTCCTGGAAGTTGCTGCAGTGCGCGCCAAGCTCGCAGATTTAAGGCAGCGCTTCGCAGGTTTGCGCTCGGAGCTTGAAGAGTTTGGGCCAGATGTCGAAAACAATCCGGGGGAGCCGGTTTGAGTTTCCGATAATAGCGGGGATGCTGAGGCTCAACCCAACCAGATCCACCGCTCCTTGAAGCCCGGGACGAGGACGGTTCCGAGCCTGAACTGCCTGGCCGACTTGGACGATGTTCCTCAAGTCGTACACCTCTCCTGGAAGAATAAAGACCTTTTAGCTAGCCGCTCGCCGGTCGTCCTGAATGGTGTCAAGAACATCGTGGCAATGAATCCTGGCTGGAGGGTGATCATCAGCGACGACCACGATGTCGAAATGTATCTGAAAGAACAGCTGTCACACGACGACTACAACCTAATCAAAAGAAGGCACATCGTAAAGAAGGTCGACTTGTGGCGATTGCTCAAGATGTATCATGAGGGTGGTTTCTATACAGACATCGACAGATACTACAACGTCCCTCTGTCCAGCTTGCATGGCCCACGAACAAATTGTCTGTTGCCAATGCACTATGACATCGACTTTGCCCAAGACGTGATGCTAAGCGCCCCGAACAACCCGATTCACGGTATCGCCATTGACCTGAACCTCGCAAGAAGACGTCAGGGGTGTACCGACAAATGGCCCCTGGGGCCTATAACCTACTTTCACGCGGTCACTACGGTGCTCTGCGGACGGGCGATCGATCGTTACCCCTCTCCCGACGTTGTGCAGGATCTTCGAGATAAGATCCACGGATCCGAGTACATCGAAACCTACCGCGAGGATCCCCCTCACAATACGATGACGTTCCACTATGACGAGACGACATGGCAGTCAGGAACTGGAGACTCCCTGGACGAGTTTTACGACAACGAAGGCGTTACTCATTGGACGGGAGATTGTCCGGACCTTCCCGACAACAAACCGTTCGGTCCATAGAGCGAGAGATGCGCACGTTCAGCGGCCGCGACGCCATCGGCTCGCGAATGTCGGCTCCATGACAAATCGAAAAGTCAGGGCTGCGCGTTACAGTTTTTTGAACCCAGCATGGCCATCAGCATGCATCCAACCAGCGAAGTCTTTGAGATGCTCTCTCGGCAGTTCGGCCTTGCGATCTGTTGAGAACTGACACCATGCCGCCGCTGGTATCACTCCCGACTTGGCAGAGGGAGGCTGAATCCAAGAACTACGGCAGACTGTCTTACTCGATCATCTGAGGCATTAGGGAAGCTTGCTATTTTGCAAGCGATTTTGGGGATGTGCACCAGCAGGAGGCGGGGAGTAGCATTGCAATAGTGGCCCGGATCAATATGGCTGTTACGACCGGGCGGCAGTATTCTCTGCGTTGGTGTTGGAATTCTTCAGACGGTTTGAAAGACGATAAACAAAGTGGCCGATCCACTCCTTCATGGCAGCCGATGTTAGTACGAGCGCCCCAGCGTTTGGTAGCCAGTCGAATATGGTCGGGTTTGTATTCTTTGCAACCCGTACATCTGTCGACGAGGGCGTAACGGGAATACCAATATCGCGGAAGATGCTCATTGCTCGGGGCATATGGGCGGCAGATGTAACTAGAAGTGCAGACGTCCATGATTCCTGGTCGTACAATGCTTTGGTTGCGACAGCATTCTCATAGGTGTTGCGGCTCTTGCCTTCGATCGTGATTGCATCTGCGTCGACATTCCAGTCCCGAAGGAGCTCGCTTATGAGCTCAGCTTCCGTTTTCTCAGCAGCAAGCCAGGGAATGTTCCCGGCGGCTACTACGATTCTCGAGACTTTGCCGGCTCTGTAGAGTCGTGCGGCATGCCAGACACGATCTGCTGCCGGGCCGAGATCGATATACGGGCGCGGCGCAATTGGTTGACCGACGGCTCCGCCGAGAACGATTGCAACATTGGCGGCAGGTGTTTGGCTGATCGGGATCGCGGGATAACGCGTTTCAAGGTCGCTATAGAGATAGTCGGCAAATTTTGGCGTGGATGAGACCCACAAAACTGCGAGTGCCAAACACAGCGCGAGACGCGCCCGAGTTTTTGCACCAAGCAAGGTTAAGATAGATCCGATAACAATGAGCGATATCGTTAGTCCAACCGGGTACACGAATATCGGTAACGCCTTCGATAAGAACAGCCAATACGTTTCGCTCATCATGAAGTCCTACAAATTTTGGCGATAGCGGCGGATTGAACTGGTCTTCGGGCCACACTTGGTGTTGCCATTCGGGATTATTGGCTGGGGCGAAATGCCGAGGCTTATCGATTCTTCTTGGCGGGCTTGAGTGTATAGTTTGGGCAATTCGGGCCATCAAGAGCGGACAAGATCAGGTAGTTCGCTATTGATTTTGCCAGGTAACAGCAATGATTGGCGCCCTCATATATCTTCAAATTTCCTTTGGCTCTTCTCTCACTAAAATTCCAGCAAAACAGCTTGCCAAACTCATAGGCACCTTCGCCCAATTTTGTCTTCCCGTCTCGGCAGTCCGAATCGCCACTATCACCATGTGCAGCATCATCTTTGCAGGAGCGAAATTCTATCTTGTATCGCCCATTTTGCTCAAATGTGAGATGTGTATGTCGGCCATCCGTCCACTGACCCAGAACCAGATTTCCTCCCGGCACATCGTCGGCCGCGTAAGTGCTGTCCGGCAATGCAGCCCCGGTCACAGTGATGATTGCAAGAAGCAGGATCGATCGGATATTCGGATGCATTTGCGGGCCCTGCATTGGATCGGTGCCTTCCAATTTGTCGATGTTACCCGGACAAGGTCCATTGATCGATCATAGCGACAAGTCAGTTAGGCACTTTGGGTGTTCGAATGGTGCTCAGCGAGGGTCGCCAAGTTGCGCCGTATTGGGCGCAATCGAAATCGTGTCAAATATTCTCCCAGATGTCAGGTCGATTGGCCATCGGCGAAAGCCATCGCCACAGCAGTGCTGCACCTAAGCAACAAACATGGAATCTAGCTAGCTTCTTTGCCATTTAGTGCTGCAAGCCGTTTCACTAAGCTCACTGAGCTTTTTCGCACGTGCTTACTGCTTCTGGTTCCTGCCCGAGGCCGCCGTTCGCCAGATCGAGCCATAGGTTCTTGTGGTGCCGGTTCAGACGACATCGCTGAACACTTCGGCTCTTTGATTCCAAAGCGTTGGCCTGTGTCCTCAAGGCTATGGACCAGCGTTAACTCGGGGCACTTACCATCGCGAGCCTCAATGCGGATATCGGTAGGCTTGACTGGTCTCGTTTCCTCAAATGGCAATCGAAAATGTACCGCTGGAGATGTCTTGATCGCAGCCAGTTCTGACATATATCGCCAGTCGTCCCGGGTTGAAGGTCGTTGTTCGCGCTCAGATGTGATCGTTGCGCATTCTAAGATATTTGAGTCGTGGCATTCGCCGCGTGACAGATCGGATTCAACAACGGCCGGCTTGTCAGGGCGTGCCTTGGAGAGGAGCGTGCGGATCATTGGAAGGAGGTCGGCGGCATATTCGACAGAGTCGATCTCAGCCGCCGTCAGGAGTTCGCCGAGACGACGATCCTGTTTCGCACGCTGAACTATATTGTCTAGGAGAGCTTCAACCTTGGCCAGTTTGTCCGTCATAACGATCTGCACACAACGATATACGCCCACAGAGCATCCCAACGCATGACTCATTCGTCGCAATGGCCATGATCGCAGTGATTATAGCTTGAAGCCTAACAGGGAATTGGGCGCATGTCCCAGCAAATTCCGTAATCGCTTATCGGCCTCGTTTAGCGCGAAATATGAAAAATTAGATCCAATCAATTCTGCATCAGTTCGGTGATTACTGTGTATTCTCTATTTATTTGGTTGAGTAGAGGGTGGAAATTGAATGGCTTAGGTTTTTGGTGTCGGTTTTTGGTTTGATTTTTCTTCAGCGTATTCAAAATCAAGCGGCCATATGTCCACGCGAAAACTCTCATTTAGGACCGGATTGAATCGATCATAGTGCTGATTCCAAATCGTCTTCGGGGGCGTATAATGCTGTCTATGCTCAGATCTTGACGCTATCGGCCCCTGCATTCGCAATAGCTTCGAGTTGAAGATTCTTCCCTTTGCATTGCGGTAGACAATCACAAACAAGACGTTTTCGATCGTATCGTTCGAAATATTCTCGATCAGGACTTCTTCTGATGAGTCGCCACGGCGTTTTGCGTAACTCCTAATTGAGACAACGCCTCGCACATAGTCATAGTCGGAAGCTGTTTTTACACGGCGAGCCGTTCGTTCTTTATTTTCCAAGCTCTTCAGGATTCCTGTTGATATTGCTGTGTGAGACTTCGTCGATACGCCAGGTTGGAATGCCGCAATGCCCAAAACGTTTCCACGCTTGTCAAAGACCGGACCGCCGGAGCGGCCGGGTGACAGTGGCGAGCTGATTTCAAAGATGTTCGTTGCGCCGATCGCTCTTACGCCGCTAATGGCTCCCGCGACTTTTGACAGCGCCGTCCATGAGGGATCACCGAAGATCAGAATTGGATCTCCGACTCTTTGAAGGCCGAGTTGCGCATGGGGGAGGGGCTTGCCTGGGCGACCGGTTTCGAGAAGTGCGACGTTCAGTTCCTCCGATACTGCTCGAATGCGGACATCACGGCTGACATCCCTTTGTTTGACATTTTCCAGCGCGAGCGATTTTGCGTTGGCCACGATGTGGTAGTTCGTGGCGACGAGATTGTCCTTGTAATAGAATCCCATACCGATCTGACGTGGGATCGGATCATCGCCGAAAGCGAGTATGCGCACCATCGACGGGCTGACCCGCGTCCAAATCGTGTCGGCGTGCTTGGCGAGCTCCGACTTTGCCGTCGCCAAGGCGGCTTGTGAATTTGTCAAACTCGGTGGACCACTCAGCGTTAGGCTTTTGGTCAGATCCAATAGTATGTCGGGCGGTAGTGCCGTCTTGCGGTTGGCGACCGGATCCCCTCCTTGTTCACCCGGCTCATTGAGGTAGGCCAGAAAATCAGGTCCAAAACTAACAACTGCAGCACCGAAGGCTGCCACGAGCATGAACAAGCAACTAATCAACAGAGTTGAGGCGGTACGAGACGAACGTCCCGTCGGCTGATTGGAAATTCTCTTCTTTCGACTTGTCTGGCGGTTCAGTTTCTTACGCGACTTTGGCCTGCGGGACGCTGACTGTGACGGTCTCTTCGGAGCGGGGCCTTTTTTTTCACGTTCGACGCCGGGGGCGTTCAGCTTGGTGTTGTCCCGGGGGGCGTGTTGTTGGGCTGTGGGTCTGCTGCGTTTTATTTTCGCTGGCGCCTGTTTCGGTGTTTTGATGTGGTCTTGAGACTTGGCAGGTGTGGCCGGTTGAGCAAACGCCTTGTCCAAGCCGTCCCCTTCGTCTTCGCTGGATGGCTTATTCTCCATCCTGACATCAGGTTCCTGGTGTTCCTGACCGTAGATCCTTTCGATGATTTTCCTAATGTTCTGATCGTCAAGATTTTCGGTCCCCGGATCGTTTTCCGATCCTACTGGCTGTTCCGAGCTTGCCTGATCGCTGGGCATGGAAGGTGCAAGAAGCGTTTCGGCCTTACTATCACTTGCGACCGTGGTTTTCGCCTTGGTATTTGCTGGCGGGCCGGAGCTTGATGTGCGAGTCGGGTCAGCGGTGGCCTTTGTCCCTTGGCTCCTGCGATCGCGGTGCTGGTATTGGTTTCGATGCGGCTTGAGCGTCGGCGCGATGACATGCCTGGGCGTGCTCGGTTTGGAGCCATGGGCAAACGATTGAGCGGAAGTGAGCTCATCGACCTCACGCGCCTCGATCCAGTCGGGAAAACCAGTCCGCCAAATAAGTGTGTGGGGCGGCAGTTCGCCAGACCGCAGAAGTTGGATGAGTTCGTCCGATGTGAAGGGGCCGTGTTCCCGGTCCGACTGGAATGCATACCAAGCTTTTTCTTTGGCTAATTCACTCATTGGCAGACAGTCGGCCGAAGCCATGTTGTCGTTTTAGGCAAGGTTGGCAAAGTTTTCATTGCAATCCTTGTCCGAACCAAGGTTCGATGACCGTCGGAAAAGAGCGGTTCTGATGAACAAGTCTTCTTCGGATCAATCGACATGCACTTGCGCTTTGCAGGTCTCCAACACTAGCTCTTATTGGGATTTTGCCCAAATCCAATTGAGCGTCAGCAGTCAGATCCTCGAGTGTACAGCATGGCTTGTGGGCAGTTTGCGCCAGTCTATTTGATGGTTAAATCTATCGCGCGTCTGTCTTCGTCACTGAGTTTCGCCGCAACGAGATCGCCAGTGATCCAAGACAATTTCGGTTGTGCAATCGTGGCCGCGCCTTCAGTCGAGGCCCGGGCTCCAAAAACGAAGACTGCTCCGTCTGTCATTCGTCTCTCAACTGCTACAATCTCAGGATCAAGGATATCCAGGTCCGGAAATTTGTCTGCAATATAGCCTAGGAGCTGACCTAGGACCGGCTGGTCCGCATCAACGCGTTCTCGCAGAAGTCGTTGCGGCCCGGCGCTGTCTGAAATAGCCAGGACGTGTCCGAGCGGGTCTTGGACGACAAGGACCCATTCACCCCAGGTCCCATTTGTCATCCGTCGAAGGGCCCAAACGAGCCGTGTAAAAACCTTGCTTGCCAATGGAATTGCAAGAATCAGGCTGATGATCCGAGCCGTGAAAGTCACTGCCGCGTGCCTCCGTAAATCAGCCACAACCCATGATGACATCAATGGACGCCACCGAGTTCAGAATGCTGGTATTACGCGGCGATGCAATCCCAAACGAATAATGCGGCGGGGCGATTGGCCAATATCGCAATGGATCCTCGCCTTATAACGTCAACCCCTGTTTGTGGCAGGTGCTGTGGATCGTCGCGTATTTCTCGGGGTGATCGCCGAATTGATAAATCTGAAAAGAAGGTGTCTCGGACGCCGTATCCAGGATACCGCTGTAGGCGACTTTTCTGATTTCGCCATATCCATTCTTGAGTTGAAGTACGCCACAGACCTTGATCTTGGAACTGTTTGTGTCGCTGCCGGCGACGACCGTCGTATGTCGCGCTGTCGTTCGGTCTTTGACAAGTGCGTTCACACTGGACTGGACCGCCGCAACCTGGCGCGGTTCCAGGTGCACCGGTGTGACAGCCGCGAAGTGTTGGTTCGCCGAACACCCTGCCAGCATGACCACGATGAACACACACGAAGGCAGCCGCAAGTTCATGGCATGTTCCCTCTTACGCAATACTGCGTCGAGTATATACAAGAAGAGAGTCAGCTCAACGAGTATCGTCCGCGAAGCAGTCAATCATCCATTGGGAAGTCGTGAGATTTATGGAGTGCGTTGGGGGGGAGGCAGAATATGAAAAGGTGGGAGCTTTTGGCATCCAATTGGAATACAGGCTGTTTTATGCATGCTGTGCCGTGACGATAACCATACACTTAGACACTCTGCGACCATCGTGGAACTGAGATATTATTGCAGCTAGATTTCGGCGAGATTCCACGATGAACAGGTATCCGACTGAGATCGTCGAGGCACGATATCGTTGGTAGAATTGCCTTGTCTTCAAGGAGGAATTTCCAAATGTCGGTCGGGCAGGGCCTTTCCGGAGAACGTGTGTGGGGCGTTGTCAAAACCCATCCCCACAAAGAGCAAATCGCGATGGCGCATTTGGAGCGCCAAAATTTCGTTACCTATTGCCCAATGATCCAACGGCAAGTACGGCGCGGTCGCCACACAAGAGACGTTGTGCGTCCACTGTTTCCCAGCTACGTTTTTCTACACCTAGCGCCTGAGAAGGAAATCTGGCGACCGGTTCTCTCGACGATTGGGGTGAAGACGCTTGTCCGTTTCGGTGATCAGTTGGGCCTGCTCAAGGACCCGTTTATTGAGAGCCTTCGCAGCAGAGAAGTAGAGGGTGTCGTTGTGAAGCCGGTAAGTCCTTATAGAACGGGCCAAGACGTTCGCATTGTCGGAGGAGCCTTCGATGGCATCGTGGGGAGGATCCTCACGGTCGATGCCGCCGGCCGCCTCGAAATCTTGATGGACATTCTACAGCGGAGCGTAAAGGCCAAAATTCACGCAGAACAGGTTCATTTGGCCTGAGCTAGCACAAGTGTCCGCAATCAGAGTTTAACGGCTAAACATATCACGCAGCTTTGTTGCTGGCTGTACCCGCCCGTAGACATCTTCGTAACGAACAATGTCGCCCCATCTGTACAGGCTCGTCACACCAGAGTTGGATTGGGGAGCCGTTGTCAATCGCAGACCGGTCGCGTTTGCAGCTCGCGCAGCAGCTTGCCCCATTTCGCGATGGCGATCTCTTTGTCAAAATGTCTCTCTAGAAGTGTGCGAGCATGGCGCCCCATCAATTGGCAACGCTCGCGATCGTGCGAGAGCTCGACGATATGCCGCGCCAATGCTTCGCCGTCGCCGGGCTGCACCGTGAGGCCGCATTTGCTGCTCGAGAGTATTGTGGGGATTTCGCCGTTCGGATCGCCGATGAACAAGGTTGGTCGTCCCACGGCGGCTACGCCATAGAACTTGCTCGGCACAATCAATCCCTCCATTTCAGGCCGCATGGACACGAGGTGAACATCTGCGACCGATAAGCTTTCCGCCAATTGTTCACGGGGTTGATAGGATTCGAACCGGACAGATGTGAGAGAGCGCCGCTCGACCTCTTGTCTCAACTGCGCGTAGAGGGCGCCGCCGCCAATGAAGAGCCAAATGATCATTTGTGGAGAGGCCGACTGTTGGCTTTCAATGAGGTCTGCGTGCGACCGCTCAATCCACTCCGCTGCGTCGAGCATGGTGTTGTAATCATGCGCACGTCCGAGGTTACCTGAGTAACCCACTACGAACGATCCATCGAGACCCCAGGATTTTCTCAGCGGATTGTCGGCATGATCGATGCTGCGGATCTGCGCTCCGTCCGCCCAATTGGGAATGATGCAGATGCGGTCATTTCTGACGCGCAGACCGCGCACATGTTCAGCCATTCTCTGACCGAGAACGACATTCACGTCGGATCGCCGCACGGACCAATCTCGCAACGCCTGCATTATCGCAACCAAGCAGCGCCAGAGACGCCCCCGCGCTACGTCGAGCGAGACTGCAACCTCGGGAAAGATATCTTGCATCCAATTGACAAGCCGGGCATCGCGAAGCCAGCAGACCGGCACAGCGATTACCGACAACATCGGTGGATCCGTCTTGGCGATCACGACATCGCCCGATCTGGCGATACGCCATAAACACCATGCGGCCGCGAGATAGAAGGTTGCGTAATCGATTGCCCGCCCGATGAGATTCGCGCGACCAAATCTGGAGGTCCAGATCCGGTGAACGTTCACGCCTTTGACTGTTTCCTGCGCCGGCAGAGTGTCCGCAGTTTCGGTATAGCGGAGCCGGCTTGTGATCACGGACACCTTTAACTCTTGTGCCGCCAACGCAAAGGCCAAATCGGAAAGCAACTGACTGGTAGCCGAGTGGTCGGGATAAAAGAACCGGTTGAGGAAAATCAGAGTCACAGGGCATTCCCTGCAAGCCATCCGAAGCAGACAACTTTAAGTGATATCACGAGGTGCAGAGTCTCGCTCTCATTGTGCGTGCAATTCGGATGCTGGCATCATTGCTTGCTGACGACTTTTCGGCTCTTTGGACCGTGGTCGAGCAGAAACACATTTTGTCTGGTTGCGATGGCCACACGCAAAAAGTGACTTCTGATTCTGCTCGCGGCCAAGATTCGATGTCGGTCAAAACTCGTCCGTGATCGTGCCCAGATTCAACAATCGTGCTCATCGTCACTTTCGACTCAATACGGTGTCCACAGACCACTGCAAAGAATCTCACCTCGACGCGCGACAAGAGACTTTATCGCGCAAGGCATGCGCTTTGTGCGCTATCGGCTAGCGCCTACTTGAGCGCGGGTTTGTGTGCCCAATAACGCCTCTTGAATGGCTGGGAGGGGGGAGTAGGGACTGTTTTTTCAATTCAACCCCATGCAAAGTAGGATTTTGATGGTCGTATTGCCGAATCTGGTATGTTTCTTGAATTGATTCGCCTCTAACGACGAGGCAAGAGATGATGGCTAATCGCAAGAAAACGAGATCCGACGACGACCGGCCAGGGTTGGATATTCAGCCTTCCAAACTCCCGGCTGCGACGGGAACCGAAGATGTCAATCTTCAGCTTCGCCTTGTTACTCAGGTGATGGAGTCACTTTGGCTCCCTGAGAGTACCCCGGAGGCCACGCGCCTCAGCGCTGGACAAGCCGCCCTTGCGGCGCTCGAAGGCATCAAACCGAGTGACGAAGTCGAAGGCTTGTTGGCAGCCCAGATGGTTGCGACGCATGCGGCCGCCATGGAGTGCCTGCGCCGCGCCATGATACCGGGGCAGACGTTTGAAGGTCGTGACAACAATCTGAAGCACGCCACGAAATTGCTCGGCATGTACGCGCGGCAGCTGGAGGCGCTCGACAAGCATCGCGGTAAAGGCCAGCAGAAAATCACCGTCGAGCGCGTCAATGTGAACTCAGGTGGTCAGGCGATTGTTGGCAATGTTGGTACCGCTGCGGACAAAGGGGTCGAAAGTATTGATCCACCGGCGTTAGAGAATAACAGCACACCTCCGATGTCGCCGGTCGATGGTAAATCGGTGCGGAAACCGAAACAGCGCGTTAAACGCAAGACCCGTACGAAAGATGGCCAGTAAGCCGCTGAAGAAACATGTTCGTAATACCGGACCAATGCTTGAGAGCTCGCGCTGCGGTGCAAAGACCCGGTCTGGCATTCCATGCCGTGCCCCCGCAGTCACGGGCAAAAAGCGTTGCCGCATGCATGGCGGCGCTGTGGGATCGGGAGCTCCCAGGGGGAATCAGAATGCGCTGAAACATGGTCGCTGCACCCGAGAGACTTTTGCCGAACAAAAGGCCCTCCGCGATTTGATCCGCGAATTCGAAGCAACATTGGTGGAGATTGAGGAAGGTTAGTCGTTGTTCCGCATCAATCTCACACCTGGTGATGTGACCGGGTCGCCGGTGAACTCGATCCCAGCGGTCTCAAGGAATTTGACAAGACGAATTAGCGTGCCCGACCTGCCAATCGGTACTCCGTCGGTGCTTTCATATCGCTGGATGGTTGCCCAGCCAACACCGGCCCGTTCCGATAAATCTGTGGCAGACATTCCGAGCAGAGCTCGCGCTGCTCGAATTTGGGGCCCAGAGATCATTGACTATCCGAATAACATGATATAAATTATATCACATCGCGTGAATAAACAGAGTAACTCTACGATGCTAACCCGTGCCGAACAGGCCTCCATTGATGAAATCCTCTCGTCGTGCGTCGGAGCATACTCCGTAAGGACCATCAAGGGCTACGCCTCCGACCTTCGAATCTTTGTTGGATGGTGCAAAGCAAGAGATCACTGTTGGCTTCCTGCGAAGCCAGTAAACATCGCAGCGTTCATCGACAATCAGGTCGCGCACTACTGCTTGTCGACCATTAAACGGAGGCTGTGTGCCATTGCCTTTGCACACCGCATGCGACATCTGTCAGCGCCAACAGACACCTACATTGTTCACTTAGCGTTGCGACGCGCCGGTCGTAAGCGACTAAGCCGACCGAAGCAAGTTCTTGGCCTTACAAATGCTATCCGATCGGAGATGATTGCAGCCTGCCCCCCTACTCTTGCCGGAATTCGCGATGCTGCCCTGATCAACGTTGGCTACGATACCCTTTGCCGGAGCTCTGAGCTTGCGAAGATGCGGATAGAGCACCTGCGGCTCAAGGCCGAAGACAGTTCAAGCGTTATCATCCCGCGGGCGAAGTCGGACGCGCTTGGCGTGGGGCGGGTGGCGTTTCTGTCGTCGCAGACCACGGCGCTGCTAGTGCAATGGCTTGAAAGTGCAAATCTGCTCAGCGGGCCAATGTTTCGCGGCCTGCATCTCAGTCGTCCTTCCGATAGGCCTCTCGAGACATCTTCCATAAGGCGTCTCATCAAGCGCGCGGCGCTGCGGGCCGGTCTTGATCCAAGCATCGCGGCTAAACTGTCTGGCCACTCGATGCGTGTTGGAGCAGCCCAAGACATGATGAACGTTGGTTTCGACGCTCTCGCCATTATGCAGGCTGGTGGCTGGCAGACACCAGCTGTCGTACTTCGCTATGTCGAACACGCATCAACACTGACTCTACACAAACGGAGGTGGAATAGGCTCTTGGGGAACTGCGGATACCAACCCTAAGAATATCATCGACACGTCGAAGGACGAAAGCGTTTGCTCCCTTCGCGACGGTCTGGCTGATCTCGTTGAGGTGAAGCTGGATGGTATGGGTGTTTTATTGCCATCAGCACTATGATAGCCGAGCCAGTGCTCTGCGCAGGACTGATCGCGCCGAATAGATCAGCGCATTGATAGCGCAAATCAACCGGTTGGCGCAAAAGCCTGTTCTTCTGACCCAGCCGCATCTCATCCTGCAACCACAGTTCTATCGGCAGATTTTTTGGCAGGTGGGCTATGTGCGCCCTGGCGGTGTTGCGCCGGAATTTTGCAGGCCTTGATGATCTTGCCGTTTGCCTTGGGATGATGAAACCGGGCACTCTTATGGGAAATACCAAAATCATGCGGGATCTCAGGGGTATAGCGCTCCGAAGTATTCTTCAATCACGACCCTAAAATCAATCCGGCGCCGGACTAGCTATCCCTCAAGACCCCAGAGCCAGCCTCATTGAAGCGAATAAAGTAACTCGTATTGTTTGACTGTCCTTGTCAACTATATGTCGGGCGGCTTCAAGCCTCATGCCGTCTTAGGCAGAGGCAAGCGATGATATCCAACGGCCCCATTTTTACTTTTCACTTATTTGGCAATCCGGCGAAGCTCGACGATATCGTAGTCGGGGTAGATCGCGAACGTTGCTGACATCGGAGCAACCTTCAATGCCAAATAGGCAATCACAGCAAGACCAATTCGAGAATCCCCACAAGACTAAGACGCGACCTCCGTTGGAAAGACTGCACCAATGGATCTTGATGGCGCATAGTATGGTGGGGCGTTCCTGGCCCTTACCAAACTATCGATGACCTTTGGGGGGGGCGCCGTTGTTTTCGAAACCTTCACGCTCGTCCAGTGTGGAAACTACTCCGCCGCCGCTGGATATGACTTGGCTTGATGGCGGAACACTTTGGCTGCTTGGAAAATAATGATCCCTTCTGAGAATTTATAGACAAGCGAAATAATTGACGGCCAGAGAATTGGCAACCGAAGTGTCAAGAATTCGGGATCATGTATTAATATTTTCTTCATTGTTTTGCTTAAGCTCGATAATTTTCTGTCGAATTTGGAAAAAATAAAAATATTTCAATATGGCATAGGCAAATCCAGTGCGGCCATCCAGAAAACCCGCACGAACAAAATATGTATAAATAAAATATAATGGAGCAAACCACCATTTATATATATTTCGATATTTTATCTTTTGCCGTTTTGTTAGTTTTGGCCAATGTTCGGTATTCTTGCTCAATTCAAACCAGCGTCGGGCCTCCCAGGTGGAATATTCATTATGGCGTGAAATGAAGTGATGTATTCCCCGATAATCTTTGTGTTCTATTGGCTCTCGAATTTGGGCTACTAGACCGCGTAATATCGGATGTTCATGCACTTCCATATCTAGATTACTCCACATCTGATCATCAATACGCTCATAAAATCCAAAGCCAAGCTTGATTAGCGCGAGTTTCCTCTGGGGCACTCCATATTTTAGTTTTTTCTTGCCAAAATAGTTGGTGTAATTCAGCCACCAGCCTACAATATCCGTACGGCGAAGTGCTGCTCTCAAAGATTTAACAAACTCGGCCGTCAAGAATTCGTCGGCGTCGAGAAATAAAACCCACTCAGTTGAGAATGTATAATTCTGCAACACCCAATTACGTTTTTTTGGATATCCGCCTGACCATCTAAATGGAATTACCGTCGCACCCATCGATTTAGCAATTGATATTGTGTGATCCGTACTTCCAGAGTCTACAACAACAATGTCTTCAGCAATTTGAGCATGTTGAAGGCATTGTTTTAAATTAATCTCCTCATTCCTTGTAGGAATAACAATAGTGAGCGGGAGCTTGTCCAATATTATATCCTGTTGGTATGTCCTATTTATTTGATCTTGTGAAGCTAGCTTTCTATAGGATTGTTGCAGAATAGCCGGGTTTGAATAAATCACAGTGACTGCGATCCCATTGTTTGTCCATCTCGGTGGGCTAGACACCGGACCTTAACCAATATGCGATGTTAACGGCAAGACTCAGGGTGACCATATAGTTTTGTGCGAGGCGGTCGTATCGGGTAGGTGGCTCATTTAGACCCGGAGCATCGACCAAACGATGGCCGGGCTTTGGCACGTGGATAATCCCGCCTTTGACCGGCTGGTCATTGAAAGGAAGAAGTGGCTCAAGCCGGCCAAAATGTGTATCCGTTAGCCAGAAATGATCGCGACTGGACAACTCTAAAGCGTGTCGCGTTTAATCGGCCTCATATCCTGCTGCTTTGAAGTAGTTTTGGCATTCTGTTGGTGTGAAGAGGTCGCAGATCTGGCCAGCGGCATCACAAATGGCATCGAAGTTTCGCGCCGCCTGCTTGCGCAACAAAGCCTTGAGCTTGGAATAGGCCATCTCGATTGGGTTGAGATCGGGTGAGTAGGCCGGCAGGAAGAGCAGCCAGGCGCAACGGGGTCTGATCAAGGCCTCCGCCCGTTCGCTCTTGTGGAAGGCGGCGTTGTCCAGAATGACCACGTCTCGTGGTGACAGAGTGGGCGCCAGCTGGGTTTCGACGTAGGTTTCGAAAATCTCCTTGTTCATAGGCCCATTGACGACCCAGGGCGCTGTCAGACCGTAGCACCGCAATCCGGCAATGAAGGTCTGCGTCTTCCAGGCACCGAACGGCGCATAGGTCCGGTAGCGCTCGCCACGTGGCGCCCAACCGGTTCGTTTGGTTAGCTTGGTGTTGGTCGAGGTTTCGTCGATAAACACAAGCCGCGGCAGCGCCCTTCCGAAGAACGGGCGCCGATGGTGGATCCATAGGTCGCGGTCTCGGCGGATATCCAACCGTTTATGCTCTTCGGCCCAAAGGCTTTTTTTTATGGCTGAGACCCAGACGGTGCAGCAGCCGTCCCATGGATGAGCGGTGTACCTCCACACCACGCTCATGCGCCAACTCGAGGCACAACTCATCCAATGTCAGATCGCCATTCTCACGCATCCGGCAGCGAACCGATTCCGCATGACCGTTCAGTTTTCCCCGACCCGGATTGCCCTGACGCTTGGCAGCAAGCGAACCCGTCTCCCGCTTCAGCATCACCATGTTGTTGACGAACCGGGGAGACACTCGAAACCGCACCCCCGCTGAACGATGCGAGTTGCCCTCCTCAACATAGGCGACAACCCGTTTTCGTAGCTCAATCGGATGTGGCTTGCCCATCGTCATGCTCATTCCAACTGGAAAGTTGATCAGAACTCACGCGATTCGCATACTATGAATCTCATCTGCCGCGACACGCTCTAGCGAAAGCATTGAAGCGATCGGACGGAGCCAAGAGGAGGCGCCCGCCCTACGATACCGTGCTGATTTTCAAGATAATGGTTTTGCAAGCTCTGAATAATCTTTCGGACGATCATGCAGAGTTCCAGATCCGAGACCGTCTGAGCCTCATGCGCTTTCTCGACCTTGGCCTAGAGGACACGGTACCTGACGCCAAGACCATCTGGCTCTTCCGTGAGCATCTCACCGAGGCTCGTGCCATGGACGACCTGTTCGCCCGCTTCGACAAACACCTCACTAAATCTGGCTATATTGACATGGGCGGTCAGATCATCGACGCAACAATCGTGGCGACTCCGAAGCAGCGCAATACTGACGGAGAGAAGGCCGACATCAAGGCGGGCAAAGTACTGCAAGCGTGGAAGGATAAGCTTGCCAAGCTACGCCAGAAAGGTCGGGATGCGCGCTGGACGGTCAAATACTCGAGGGCCAAACAGAAGCCGGATGGCTCAAAGCACGCCATCGATATCGCCATTCCCGCATTTGGCTATAAGAACTTATGTCGGCATTTACCGTCGCCATGGGCTGATCCGGCAATGAAAGAACTCCAACGCATCAAGCTATGACGGGGCGCAGTTCCCGAAGCTATTGGACAAGGCCAATAACGGACGCCCCAAAGTGCACGCTTTTGTCGGGCATGTCTTTGCCCGTCAGAAAGGGCCGATGGCCCTCTACATCCGCAGCATCGGGATCGCACGCGCCAGCACCAGGATCGGCTTGGCCAATCTTGTTTACAACATGCAGCGCTAACTCTAGCTTGAAGGCCGGGCAGCAACAGTATGATGATCAAAGCCGCGGGAACAAGTGTCAATGGCCGGAAAGAGCATCAAAAACAGACCCAATCTGTGATCTCAGAAGCCGCCGCCACGACTATGATAAGGCCATCAAACCAAATCCGCGGTAATTAGAGGTGCCCGACTTGTTGGTGATCTTGATTTGGAAACCGTGAATCACAAGTCGATCGCAATGGGGCTCCCTTTTTTGCTTCCGCACCTGAGGCTCTACGTTTTAACGGGGGGGGATTTTGAAATGATAAAATTGCCGAGGCAAAGTACATCCATATCTGTGCGCCCAAAGCATTGTATTGCTTGTTCCGGCGTATCAACGACAGGCTCATTTTCATTGAAGCTTGTGTTCAGTATCATTCCAATTCCAGTTCGCCTCTTGAATGCAGAAATTAATCGGTAGTAGAGAGGGTTGGTCTCAGCATCAACGCTTTGTAGACGCCCAGTCCCGTCTACATGTGTGATAGCAGGCAGTCGCACACGCCATTCGGGCTTAATCCGGACTACGTGCATCATGAACGGTGAGTAAACATCTTGCTCAAAGTAGGTGCCTACATCCTCGCGCAACACGCTAGGAGCGAATGGGCGGAAAGATTCTCGGCGCTTGATCTTGGCGTTTATTGTGGTTTTCATTGTTGGAATTGTTGGATTCGCAAGAATAGAACGATTTCCGAGTGCTCGTGGGCCCCATTCACTCCGACCTTGGTACCAGCCAGTCACGAGACCGTCGGCGATGAAACTCGATGCGAGTTCAACTAGCTTTTCGATATCATCGCATTCGGTTATATAGCCATCTGCTTGTTCTGCTGCACTCTGAAGTCTCGTTGTCGAGTATTCCGGACCCCAAAATGCATGCTCCATGTGGAAGCGTTCGCGACTACCAACTACATTGTGCCAACACCAATAGGCTGCGCCGAGGCATGTCCCGTCATCGGACGCAGCGGCTTGAATATATGGCTCATTGAAGGGTGTGTCGCGCAAAACTCTTGCGTTTGTAACGCCGTTGAGCGCACAACCACCTGCCAATGCTAACTGGGTTGTCGGCACCAGTTTGTGTAGCTTGTTGAGGCAATGGATAGCAATTTGCTCGAAGCGCGCTTGCGTCGAGTGGGCGATATCCTTCTCGCGCCTGGTAATGAGATCAGAGCGCTGCCGAGGTGGTCCAATATGGTTAACTAGTTCGTCAGTGTAAAACCGTCCGATCACCGGTCTACCCTCAGCATCCAATCGTCCGCTTTCACCCCCCTCGTGCATACCAAAGAATTTTCTATTCAATTGAAACCATCCATCTGAATCGACACGGATCAGTTGTTGCATGAGATCAGCAAATCTATCCTCACCATACGGCGCGAGCCCCATAACCTTATACTCTTCGCCAAATTGGTCGAAGCCAATGAATTGGCAAAGTGCCGTATAGAAGAATCCAAGGCTATGAGGAAGAAGTACACGATTGAGAATTTCTATGTGAGCACCTTCGCAACGTGCCGCCATTGCGCTTGCGAAGTCTCCCGAAGCATCATATGAGAACGCTGCTGTCGTCGTCTCAAAAGGTGACAGGTAGTAGGCGCTTGCGATATGCGCAAGATGATGTTCGACATGAACAGTCTGAAATTTGGATTTGGATGGATCCTCGTCACAGATGACGGAAAGACGTTCGAGCATTGAAGTTGTCTTGCGGCCACGTCTAAGATGCTCAATTGTCGCCGCATATCCTCTATATGGATTCTTGGCAACATAAGCCAACTTAGCGGTCACATTCGCCCGGGGATTCCTAGGTATTGCGACATGTGTAATATCGCGCAATCGAACACCGGAGTCCGCAAAGAGCCAGCGAATAGCATTCTCAGGGAAGCGCGATGTGTGCTTTTCTCGCGGTCCCAACCTTTCCTCAGCAACGGCTCCAACGAGCATGCCCTCAACAACTAAACAAGCTGAAGAGTCGGCGTGAAATGTATTGAGGCCAAGAATTATTGCCATGAATGTCTCGCTTGTTAAGCCCGAACTGCTCTGTACGAAATGTTGCTAAAGCTAGAAATGGTTATCGGGTTTTTTGTTTCAGCTTATGAAGGAGTGGAATTAGTCTGAATCGTTCCACTTTCTTTGTCCAGCTCTGTTGGTTATCCGTTAAAGCGGTTGTCGGCAGTTGTAGATTAGAGATCTCCCGCAGGCCGTAGACCAAGGTTCTGACGCGATCGGATCATTAATGGGTGGCTACCCACGCTATGACCCGGTTGTACGGACCGGCTGTGTGATGCCACATAGAGCGGTGTAAGGAGTTCGGAATACGCAGCCATCCCGTGTTCCGGATTTGGTCTGGAAATCTCAACGCCCAATTGGGGGTGCGTTGGGTAGCACTTCAAAAGGACTCCGGTCACATCGTCCAATGACCGCTGACACTGGTATTTGATACCTCGAGAATTCGTTTAAATTACAATGCGTAAAAAATCAATTAAAATCTTGTTAAAATCCTGTGCGAATGTATAGACTATCTGCGACATATGTTAAAATTGGTAGTTTATTTGATAATTTCTTGATGTATTCTGATAAATTGATGACGATTCTCTTTCCGCGAGGCATAACAGGCAAATCTGCAGCCTGAAGCCCAAGCCCAAAATAACAATCCGCTGATATTTCTGTTTCTCCGAATATATCACGGAACATATTATTGAGTTTGATCGGGTTTCTGTACCTAACGTCAAACTCTTGAGGAGTCGCGAAGCCCCGTAGCAATTGTTGTTGTAGAGATCTTAAACCCCAAGAAGAAGCCATCTGCACAAGCAATTTCCCATCTTTCTGCAATATTCGATTCAGTTCACGGAGTGACTTGATAGCATCATCGTTTGAAAAATGCTGCAAGACGCTGTACGAGAAGGCAGCGCCAAAAACGCTATCTCTAAATGGGATAAATCGGGCGTCAGCCACAACGCCAAAAAAAGGCAATCCAAATTTTTCTGTCAATCGCTTCGCAGCAAGTACTGCACCAAGGCTTGGATCCATGCCAATTGGAAAAAAACCTTTCCGCCCCGCTGCTATTGACCATCGGCCCCAGCTACATCCAACATCGAAAAACAGCTCACCATTACTAGAAGGCATTGGTAATTGGGGAATTGGATAAGTATCCAAACTACCGACCAAATGTTTGTAGAGGATGCCATTCGTCGCACCGACAAGGTGAGAAATGACCGGGTCGATTTCACCCGAACTGTGCGAGAGTCTGCTCCTAATCTCTTGCCGTTGGGTCTCGGTCAGGCTCAAAGTGTCGATAAACTGTTCATCTTCGTTGGTGCCATTGGTGTGCTGGGCTGCAAGTCTTAATGAGTCCGAAGCAATTCCAATAGTTTGCATGACATCGCCTCGAAGCAAAATTGGAATTCCCTCTACAATAGAGAATTTATGACCAGAGTTGCAGCAAAGCTGGTCGCTTTGTTGTTGCAATTCTTGGCCATCATATGGGCAAGCTAGTATCGAGAGTAGAATTGGCGGTAATTTGTGCATGCTAAACGAAAGTCCTGTTCTTGCTGAGTGTAGTGAAATTAAAGCTGATGATCAGCCTATATTGAAGTGAAAATCTAGAATGGACTTGTAATTTCAGCAAACACCAAAAATTGTTTTGCATGGTGCTTCACAACCAAAATCGTCAAATACCCGACTGTCGAATGGTATTTTTTTTCTTGCTCTTGCCCCTTCTTCACAGAATTGCTTCGGCGAAAAAATCGGCCGTGCTAAAGGTCAGCAGTGCACGCAATCCGTTTTCAGACGAATTGTAGATTTGCTCCAACAGCAAGACCGCGGCGAAAAACCGGTTCTGAGTCCCCGACCGTCAGAAGTCCGACTGCTAGAACGGTGCAAAAACATGGCGACTGACCGGCTAAATTGAGATGACCAACGAGATAATTCAACCGAATCACCTTAGTCCAAACAGAGGACAAATCAGAAATGTCGATCCTACCGATACAATAGCGCGCGTAGCAGAGCCTGGTCGATGCTATTAGGCTTTTTGGGACCAACATGGAGTGCAATCTTGACGGCTTTGTTCAAGCCTGATGAGAAGCGGCCCAGCCCCCAATTGCCGATAATCTCGCGACTCGCACCGCCTAAGGCGGTGAGATTCAGATCACCATGGGCCATATGTACCATAGCACTGGCCAATGCTTCGGGATTACTAGGGTCAAAAGTGAATCCGTTTACTCCCTCACGGACAAGGTCTGGCGCACATCCACAGCGGTCAGACACGAGGACAGGCAATCCGGCCGCCATTGCCTCGTTCACGACGAGTCCCCATTGGTCTGTCGTGCTAGCGTGCACGAAGCAAGAAGCTGCGCAGTACCAAGCTGGCAATTCGTGATACTGCTTAAAGCCTGGCATCAATACCGATTGTTCCAAGCCAAATCTGGCCCGATGAGCTTCGAGTAGAGGCCGTAAATCGCCGTCACCCAGAAGAACAAGACGCCAAGCCATATTGCCTGCCAAATTCTTGTATATATTGAAAGCATGCAATAAATTGACCAAGTTCTTCCGCTCTAAAAACCTTGCTGATGCGAGAAAGTAGGGCGTTTGCTGGGGGGGATCAATTGGTTGGTCATGCGAGAATCGTGTCGCGGCATTCGCAAAATGCCGATTGTCGACGACATCGTAGCCGAGCACGATTTGATCGTCTGGCATGCCCAAGCGAACAGCATAATCATGATGTCGAGTTCCGGCGACAAACGCCGCGGAATAAGCACTGCTAACTATGCGCGATTTTACGTATTCGACAAGAAGGTGACGAACCGTGTCGTCTCGGCTTGAATCCGACATGACAATCGTCGGTATTGATCGTTCGATGCATGCATATAAAACTGCGATGGCGCTTCGCTGCGACCATCCTGGAACTGCAACAGCCGCTGGCGAGATATCAGAAAAAACCTGGCGCAATCTCGTCAACAATCGACTAGGGGATGCCTTGTCAGCGTTCTCACCTGGAAGTAGAGTCAGAAGGAGTGTGTCCGCAGTGTCTTGATCTGCTGCCCACGCATAGTCGTCAACAGAACCAAGTTCTAGGCCGATCACATCCATTGTTTTTGTCGACGCAGCCAGCCTTGCTTTGTGGTATGGACCAAAACGCTGAAACGCAACTATGACTGGGCGTGAAGGTCTCCGGTATTCACTCAATCGATTGTATCGCAACACATTACTCACTGATGAAAATTTGGAGAATTGCGTAACTCTCCATATTTTTCTAATGTTTATGATGGATATATTTTTCGCATGCAATCATATGTCGATCTAGTTGCATTTTTGTACAGTTGAAAGGTGCATATTAGATTCAGTGCAAACCAATAAAAACGAGCATCATTTAGAAGACCGAAATTCCCGCCTCATTGCCGTTGCCATTGCCAGTCGCAGAAGCAGACTCGCTCTGATCAACCGACAGCCAGAGTGTTTCATAATCAAGCCAAGTCATATCCAGCGGCGGTGAAGTAGTTTCCACACTCGACGAGCGTGAAGGTTTCGAAACCAACGGCGATACCACCCAAAGGTCATCGATAGTTCGGTAAGGGACCTTCTTGAGGTAGTTCTGAGCTATGAGAATGCCCCCTCAATTGGGTCAAAGATCAGGCTGTAGGACGGCAAGAAGCGCAGTTTAGCACCAACCGCTCAATGGCTTGCAACACAGCAATTGGCTTGTGTACCGGCAGATTGCCGATAACGCAGATATCGCCAGCTTAAGCCCCCTCACCTGAACCTGTTTGGCATGGGCCAGGAACGCCCCACAATACGATGCGCGATCAAGAGCCATTGGTGCCTTGAGGCCGGAGCGTCGCAGCTCCGGCGGTAAGGTGATCGACTTCCAGTGGCCGTAGGGTGCGGATACTCGACAGCGTTCCATGTGTGGTGCCTGACTTCTAAGCGGGAGCATCCTCGTCAGTGCGCCAGTCTCATCAATGAACACCAAGCGATCGGGTTCGAGATCAAGCTGGCCCTCAAACTAAAATCGCCGGGCGGTCAGGCCGTTACCGTGGCCAAGATGTGGCCAAAACGCTAGGTCACGTTCTTATAAACAGGAATCCGTTAGAAGCTGGATTGAGATTCATACTCCGAAAGGAGATTGTCATGGCCTGCTTTGACCTAAGTGACTTCGAATGGACTGTCATCCAACCATTATTGCCGACCAAAGTGCGTGGTGTTGCACGTGTCGATGGCCGCCGGGTGATCAACGGCATTCTTTGGCGATTGCGAACCGGGGCTCCATGGGCGGATAGCCCGGAGCGCTACAGGCCGCATATGACCAGCTATAATCGGTTCATCCGATGGCGAAGGCGGGCGTCTGGGGTAGCATACTACATGCAGTTTCAGAGGCTTACGATGGCGATGTCAGATGCTCGGCAGTTCTTCCATCCGTCTTCAACAGCATGGTGCGAACGACAAAAAAGGGGGCGATCCAGTTGCCTGGGCCGCTCGCGTGGCGGTCTAACCACAAAGATCCATGCGGTAGTCGACGCGCTTGGTCTGCCGATCAAATTGGCACTCAGCGAAGGTCAGGCCTACGACGGGCATCAGGCACCTGACCTTCTGAGTGACCTCCTGCAGTAGGCCATGGTATTGGCGGATCGGGGTACGATGCTGATGCGATCCGCACCCTCATCGCCGATCAAGATGTATGGGCATACATCCCGTCCATACCTCACCGTCGTACGAAGCCCGTCTTCTCAAAACACCTCTACAAGATGCGCAACATGGTCGAACGGTTCTTCAACAAACTCAAACACTTTCGCGCCGTCGTAACCCGATACGATAAAGATCCAGGTAACTATCTCGCAGGCGTCACACTCGCTTCGATCCGCATCTGGCTCAGGTTTAATGAGTCGGTGACCTAAATCAGGTCTACCACCTTATCGGTTATCTGAAGACGATCCGTGTCCACCAAGGTACTGAATTCGTCTCCCGTGACATGGATCTTTGCGCATATCGGAAAGGTGTCATGCTGGACTTCGCGTGGCCGGGCAAGCCGACTGACAATGCCTTCTTTGAGGCATTCAATCACCGGTCCCGGGCCGAATCCCTGAAAGCCCACTGGATTCTGAACATTGCCGACGTGGTGGCAAATTGACGGACTGGCCTCGAGACTATAACGAACAACCGCTCCAAGGGTCTATCGGCAACATGGTCCCGATGGACCTGGTAAAATCGGAATACGCAGCCAGCCCGTGTTCCTGATTTGGTCCGGAAAACTCAATGCCCAATCGTGGGTGCGTTGGGGAGCACTTCATTTGACGACGGACTTTCCTAACAAAGCGGGGAACTCTTGGGGCGCAGGTCTGCCTCCGACGCGATTGAACAGAAAGCTCCGCGCCCAGATGATATGTGCCCTCGGTGACCGCAGGCGGTGCGCCCACCGAGATCGTTGTTGGGATATTGCTCTGGCGGTGCCGCTGCCAATACAAACAGAGTTCTTGGGCCTAATCGTCAGGTGGCGACTCTTACTTGAGTTCTATTCGGCTGCCTTTTATGAACAACATGCCAAACTGCAATGGACACCACTGACATAAAGAGGATGCGAAAACCAGAGTCCATTAAATCTTGTGCAACCATATATGGAGTAACTGACATAATATTTATGTATACTATAAACCACAAAACATGCCGCTTGATTCGTCGCCAAATAGCACCAATCGATAAACCTAATAGAAATAGTATCAAAAAGCAGCTATATTTAAATTCCATCCAAACGTCACTTACTATGCCAAAGGCCGAACCGTGCGATGGTGTCCAGCCGAGTTCAGCCCCGACTAATCTTGCAAAATATGGCTCACCTACGTTCAAATAGAAGGGCACTTGAAGATACTCTGCCGAATCATTGTATTTATCAGGCCATAGTTGTCTTGGTATTGGGCGAATAAAAAAAGTGATTAAGTACCGCGCGCCCCAGGTGGCTGGCCATTCGGTCGTTACATTAGCAATTGCGCTACCGTATATGTAATCATTTCCTGCACCAATTGACGCAATACCCAATGGCGATATAGACCAATCAATTGAGATTCCAGATCTAATGTTTCCGCGATTTAACATTATGATCAGCACCAAAGTTAACGCCAGCGTCCCGGCAGCCGCAATTGTCGCTAAAGCCGGACGTTTTTGTTTGACAGTGTACCAAATTATGCCGGATGAAATAAGAAACATAAATAGCGGACCTCTCTTTGCGAAGAACAATCCGCGAATAAGCAGTGGCGATAAAATAATAATAAATATGATGAAATGCTTTGCGGTGAGCTTTTCGTTTGATATGGATATCAGATATAGAGCAGCCGCTGGTATGCAAAAATGATACGCTTCATTTATATAACCGAAATCTGTACCCGGATCACCTATTCGTCCCCCAGCGCCCAAATAGAACGACGCGGTTCCAGCGATTCCAAGTATCCAAGCTGACCGCGCTGCGCTATTTTTTACATTTACATTGACTGGGGCTAACTTTTGGTTTCCCAAAAAAGTTTTCCGTTGCCCCATGCCAACTACTAAACCAATACATAAAGCAAGTGTTCCTGCGCAGAATAATGTTTGCGAGAAAATCAATTGCTCGTCGGTTAAGTAATATCTAATTTCATCTGGCGAAAGAATTTCAAAATACAACGGGTAAAAACAATATTGAAAGAGAAGCATTGATCCAATAATCAATAAGGGATTGAGTGAGTCTCGAGTCCTTAAATATCCAATTGCGATGCAGGCCAAAATGCCTGCAATTGTGGTCAATGTCAAAAAAAGAAATTCACTCATCTCGAATTGATCTCGAAGAAAATGAAGTCCATTCAAATCTATCCCGTTTCAAGGTTCAGATACTACGGCTCTGAAATTTCGAACATCTAATTCTTCAATAATTCAAGATAATTCCACTCAGTGTGTATGAGCCTAAGCTGAAGTGTTAACATGTAGATTCTCCATCGACAGAGATTAAGAGGCATGTGGAAATGCTAGTTAAATACTCTGGCAATGTCGATTCCTGCAATGAGGCGTTGGGGCGGCACCCATCCGAGTTTCTTGCGCAGACGATTCACATCAGCAACAATCATGTCTGCGTCACCAGGGGACCGCTCTCGAGCGCCAAAATCCAAGAGTCTCTCATCAGCTCCCAAGGCTTCTACGATCCAATGTGCTACATCGCGAATTCTCGGGGCGACACCTGTACCCAAATTTATTATCAATTGATCATTTCCAGCTGAAGCCTCGAGCAATCGTGCGAGGCCTTCGGACACATCATCAACGTGGATGAAATCGCGGTGTTGAAGTCCGTCACTCAACGGGACCTTGGTACCCTCTCGCAGGTTCCGGAGCAAGGTCGGGAATAAGCGCTGATCTGCCTCGCCAGGACCATAAACACCAAAAATACGTGCCACACACAGCGAAAGTTCCTTTCGGGAGCCATATGCCAAAGCGTAGTTTGTCGCTGCGAGTTTGCCAATTCCGTATGCCGTCGTTGGATCACACCGATCGTCTTCTCTAAGGGTTCCGGATCTTCCATACTCCGACATTGAACCTGCCAGAATTATCACAGTTTCTTTGGGGCAAGAGGTAAGAATATTTGCAGTCATTTTAATATTCTCATGGATTGTAGCAATATCGTGTGTTCGACTATGGGAAATGCCTGTAGCAGCCAAATGAATTATCGCACATGGAGATGCTTTCAATACGGCGTCTCGTGTTTCTGAATAATCTAATAAATCTATATAAGGGCGATTCCAGGTGATAACTTCGTAGCCCATATTATTCAATAGATGCAAAAGACGTTGACCGATGAAGCCGTTTGAGCCGGTAATGGCAATTTTGTGATATTTGCGCATTAAAATCGTTTTGATCTCACAACTTCTTTGTACATGAATTCTAGTTGCTTCCCGACATTCTCCCAAGAGCAATTGTTCTCTACCCATTTTCTTCCATTCATACCCATTTCGGCGCGACCTTGACTTCCTGCCTCGATCACATGTAGCAGGCCATTCATTATTCCCTCTAAAGTTACTGGGACGACCTCTCCTCCTCTAATATCGCGTACGAATGACATGTGACACGGCTCCGTAATCACAATAGGCAGTCCATAAGCCATGGCTTCCACTATCGCTATGCTGAAACCTTCTTGATGCGAAGGTAGAACAAAGACGTCTGCAGCATTGAACAGAAGTTTCCCTCGATCCCCAGTATACTTGGTCGTAACAGCGCTGCAATTTTTTAAATCATCGCTTATAGCGCGTGCACGGATCTGGGCTTCATACTCCCGATCCTGCGCAATAGCGGCCACCAGCAATCCTATTCTGGGGTGGATCTTTGCCAGTTGTGCAACTGCGTCCAGGAGCAGGTGCACTCCCTTCTTTGGATGCATACGGCTGTAAAATAACAGAAGAGGAGAGCGTCCGGCCAATTGCGGAAATTCGGTTGCTAGCTGATCTACGCCTAGGCCTGGTGTGCGCACATACTGATCAATAAAAAGACCATTTGGCACAACAAATGATCGCCAATCTATTTTTAAATCCGACGCCTCGTCTCGTTCCTCATTGGATCCGAATTGCGCAGCATCAGCCAATTGCATCATACGTCGCGTACCTAGTAGCCGCGATCCAACTGCTTTCCGAAATGCAGAGCGCCTGCGAGACCAGCGGTCTAACATTCCATGTGGTGCAAGAACGAATGGTACACCTGCATTGTGCGCTGACGTCCCTGCGTAAGCAAGGCAGTGCTCCCATATCCCGTGAATATGTAATATATCAAATGAATCAATGGACTGGTCAATGAACGAATTTAGGGTTGAGCTCAAGCCAACCATATTTGGTCTACTGCGCTGAAAAAGTCTGAGTTCGACTCCCGCCTCTGCTAGGTTGCGCCATGCTCCACGAACTTCTTGCTCGTCACCGGTTTGCAATGTTGCGAGCACTTCCGGCTCATGGCCTTGTCGTCTAAGCTGAAGCGCATGGCCAACCACAACTCTCGGAGGCCCCCCTCCTGACGGGTGCATGTCGTTAGTTAAAATTGCAACACGAATAGTATGTTAGCTCCTATCCGCCCATGCAGTCTTTTACTGCTGGGCCGACTTCTGAAATTCCGAGATCTGTCTGCAGCAGATCTCGCGCAGCTCGTTTTGCGTTGCGTGATCATTCCACGCGCGGTACCACACCGCTGTCGCAGACACAGATTCGCGTAGTCCCCACGTCGGTGCCCAGGCCAGCAGTTCAAGCGCCTTTTTCGACGATAGCGCCAGAAACTTAGCTTCTTTCGGCGAATCATTGTTGCTTAGATCCTCCCATGAACCGCCTCCCCACTCCTTAATTACGAGCTCTACTACTTCGCGGACAGTACAAACACTCTCTGTAGGAGGGCCAAAGTTCCAGGCCGTCGCGAAATTGTTGCCGTCAGGTGTGAGGAGTTTTGCACCGAGTAGAAGGTAGCCTCCTAGCGGCTCCAATACATGTTGCCAAGGACGCGTCGAATTTGGATTGCGCACGCCAATCTGCATATCCGCTCGAAGAGCTTTAATACAATCGGTCATGATTCTGTCAGGCGCCCAGTCACCACCGCCTATAACGTTGCCTGCACGCGCCGAAGCCAGACGAACTTCGCTTCCGTTACTGAAGAAACTATCACGCCAACTATCAACGACCAACTCCACGGCTCCTTTGCTGGAGCTATACGGATCAGACCCTCCCATTGGATCTGTTTCACTAAAAACTTGCCCCCCTTCCGCATTAAGGTAACATTTATCGGATGTAACGGCAACAATTGCGCAATTATCACAGTATTTTCGGACAGACTCTAGTAGGTAAATTGTTCCCATAACGTTGATTTCATAAGTTTCAACTGGTGCTTTATACGATTCGAGAACTGTTGACTGTGCCGCAAGATGAAATATAATATCTGGTTTCGATTCTGATACAATGGTATCCAAATCATTTCTATTGCGAATGTCTATCCGGTGATCGCTAACAAATTCAGCTGCTCCGGTGAGATCGAATAAAGATGGGTCAGTGATAGGATCCAAAGCCAAACCAATGACTTCAGCGCCCAATTGTCTTAACCAGAAAGTCAACCATGTGCCTTTAAATCCAGTGTGACCCGTTAGCAACACACGTTTGCCACAATAAATGTCACCAAAAGCGGCCATTACCAGGTTCTCCATGGCGCCTGGCCCGAATTCCATAAATCATTCAAATATTCCCAATCGCGAGCTGTATCCATACACTGCCAAAATCCATGGTGTTTGCACATCATCATGTCTCCGGACGCTGCCGCGCACTCAAACGGTGCTCGTTCCAACATGACCGTATCATCCTGGTCAGAAAGATAGGTTTCAATGAATGAGCGATTCATGACCATGAAACCACCATTGATGTACCGATCTGATCCTGTGGGTTTTTCTTTCATTTCGACAATTCGTTCACCATCTAGGCTAAGTTCCCCGAACCGACCGGGTGGAATCACTCCCGTCAATGTCAGTGGTCTTCCGTGCCTCCGGTGAAACGAGTAGAGCGAAGAAATATCAATATCGCAAACACCATCACCGTACGTCAGCATGAAATGTTCGCCATTGAGATACCTCGATACTCGGCTTAACCTGCTCGCAGTACCGGTATGTATACCAGTATCCGCCAAGGTTACACGCCAACCCTGTTCCGGATATGCTTCGTGAAATTCTAGTTGTGGGGGGGTGCCGAGCGTTACCGTTACGTCAATGTCCATTGCCTGCTGGTTCAGGAAATACTCTTTCAAGCGCCAGCCAAGATGGCCCAAGCACAGAACGAAATCAGTGTACCCGAAGTGCGCATATGCTTTCATAATATGCCAAACCACAGGCCGCCCCCCGATCGGTATCAGAGGCTTGGGGATAGTGTTTTCGGAGATTTCACGAATCCGTGTTCCTTGACCTCCACAAAGGATAACCACTTGCACACTCATTCCCCTTCTTCGAACATTAACCGTTTCAATACTGTGAAAGCGAGCATACCCCCGCTACGGCCAAGTCAATATGACCGATTTTTCTGCCAGTTATTTTTTGGAGCTCCTGTGTATTCAAAGATCAAAGTGCCTCGCGCGAAACAATACGGTCGCAAACGACTCATCAAATTAAGTTAAGTCGGAATTATGAAGCGGACCGTTGTCGCCACCAACGCGAAAGTCCAACCTGAGCGTATGACGCTCGCAATTGGAAAGGCCGATGACGATCAAACCTAACGGGTCTTCCCCGCAAAGGTACGAGCAAGCACAGTTCTTCCCGCACTCAGAGTGTGTGGCGCAGATCCCATTAAGAATGACACGGCATACTGGAAAGGGCATCAAATGTTTGATCGCGGATCAATCATAGACCAACGAACAAACTCATTCACTCACTCACTCATCTTACTCCCCGAGATGCAAATGCAGGTTATTGGAGTTGCGGAAAATCTCGCGGTAACCGATCTCATGCAATTCTCTAATGCAATCTCGAGTCCATAACGATTTGTGTTCAATTTCAATTAGTATATAATCAGGCCATCTTTCTGATGACCATTTATCAAATAGCGGTAAAAGCGCAGCATCTTCATAACCTTCAATATCAATCTTTACGACATCTACAGATTCGACCCCGATTTGATCTAAGATATCTGGCAAAATAGCGGATTCGACTACAATTGACTCACTATTTACCGAATTTCCGGACGTGTTCGGGTGTAAGCGCATCGATGCGCATCCTGCCGACGAAGCATCCCCCCTAAAAAGAGTGACGTATCCGGTAGTATCAGAAACTCCCATCTCCAGAATTTCGATATTGTCGGCGCCATTAGCAAGAACATTCACCCTCAATTTGCTTGCGGTTCGAGGATTCGGCTCGAAGCTTATGATCCTCGAGTTCCTCGAGAGCGTCTTGTTGGCCAAGAGTGAATATAGTCCAATATTGGCGCCGATATCGACAAAAACCATTTGTTTGGAATATATTCTGTCAAAAAAACCGAATTCATCGGCTTCGTGATGTGCGCCGAGGCGAAAAATCACGAAATCACTGAGATTTTCCTTGATAAGCAAACGCAACCGTATGCCCATATACTCGATGTCGTAACAGCCTTGGCTAAACCGGTGATGTACGCCCAGAATTTTCCCCGCGAACCATTTCACCCAAACGGGGGCACGCGGCGAAGTCGTTATCTCCCGTGAAATCCAGAGTGGAAATTTTAGACTATAATATCCAAAATTCTGAGTCTGAAGTATAGGGCTACACCAATTATCGATTTGATTACACATTTGCTCTACGACCGCTATATGTTCATGATACTGTTTTAATAGCATTATTGACAGAGGCACGACAATGTTGGGTTCCGATACACTGTGTGCAAGGTGCCGTATAGACAGATCAACAGATATATAACATCGCTTTCCTAAGTGGACGAGAAATCGTTGTCAATTGATTGCGAATGATTGCCAATAAGATGAGCAAAAATACTAAGCATCCGGCTATACGACTTCGAAATAGGGGCATAGCCTTGTATTGATACGCTCAGTCAGGCTCTATTAGTCTCCACCTGCCAATGCCGCACGTTACGACGTGTTCGCATCGGCACTGCAAAGATTTTACAATACCCAGCGCTACGGCATTGAGGAAAGTATATCCTTTAGTTTTTTTGAATAAACCTGTCTGCAGAATTTCCGTGATTCGACAACACAATGAGTGGATAGCGTATTCAGAAGCTTTTCGTCTTCCTGCAGCAGCATAATCGTGTCGACAAGTGTTTGCGTGTTACCCGGTGGCACCAGCAGACCTGTGATATTGTCTTTTACTAGTCCTTCGAGAATGGTTGTAGCGAGTACCGGGACGCCGTGAGCAATCGCCTCGGCTGCGGAAAAGCCAAATCCTTCGCACAATGTTGGGGTGCAAAGCAGGTCAGCCCATTCATAATGCAAAGCGACCTCTGATCGAGGGACTCTCCCAAAAAATTCGACATTCTTGTTTATATCGAAGTGGCCACGTAACGGCATTTGAACATCACCCAAAAACCGTACGTGAATATAGCGCATATCCAGCCTTTCCAATGCTGATAAGAGATACTGTGCTCCCTTCAGCGGATTTATTGACCCGACATACAGAATATTCAAATTACGTTTTCTTTTTGGTTGCTTTTCCTCCGGTCTGGCGATTGCCGGGAGCCGCATCCCATACGGTAGCTTTACAATTTTTTCTCGAGGCGTCCCGATTGCCAACAACGAGTTTTCAACAAATGGTGATGGTGCGAAAATTCGATCGGCCAAATCAATTTCAACCCGTTGTACTGCTTGGTAATCTGCAAGTTCTTTTCGACGTTTGGAAATTGGTATTTCAAACAAATTCGGCCATTTCTGATGTTCTTTCAGCAAAATATCAATTGTAGTTTCAACAGTAGCAGATGACTGTTCTAGCAAGCAACCGATTCCTAGGCCATCAGCCCGTTCGAATGCTACACGCGAAGCTGTACTAAAGCTGTAAACGGCTTGCGCACTTTCCAGATCCGCGTCGCGTATGCGCCGACCAAGAAAATCGGCAACAGATATGTTTACGTTGGAAACTCTGTCGGCAAAAAGTTTTGCACCCAATTTTTGACCCAAATATACAGACGGAAAAGATCTAACATGAGAAGTGGGAATGAATGCGGAACGTCCACATAGCGACAGATAATGTTTCTGTGTCAAGCCGAAACGCTTGGCATTATGTATTGGGTTGGAGGCGTCCACGTATACATCTGTATATAAGCCCGTGAGCAGTCGCATATCATATAGACATTCCGCTGTTAGATAATGATTGCGCGCACCTATCTGAACAACAATAATAGTCATTTTCGATTCGATATGCTTGAGAAATATCTAATAAGTGCTTGACATTTACGCATGAACTTCATGTAAAGTGGTATCGAGTTTTCGTCTTCGAGTAAATTTATCTCTGTGAATAATAATTCGGTTTCTTTGGAGACCTGTCGTCGATCCTTAAGAATATTCGGTAACCCATGGATAAAATAAAAAATACCGATCGTATAACCCGTTAATAAACGATGCCTAATAGCTGAGGCAAGATATGTTAAAAGTGTTCGGAAAGTGAATAAAACGACTGTATAGGGTGAGAAATTTTTCCAATATGTGTGTAGTCGAGCAGATAATATATAAGCGAATTTCCCATTAGTCATTGCGTTAGAAATGTTTGTTGATTCATGAATTACGATTGGCGAAGCGACATTCCATACTTGCCCAATTCCATCTCTAAGGCGAATCGCCAAATCGAGTTCCTCGCACCATTTCATTCTCGCATCAAAACCGCCGATTGATAGTAGATCATTGCGTCTGTATACAACGGCTCCGGCGGCTGCTGTTTTCGCCCATCCCGGTTGTACGGCGTATATCAATTCCCCCATTGTTTTTTCGTAGATTGGGAATGCGACGGCGCCGACGGAAGAGTTAGATTCCAAAATATTTGCAGCAATTACGCTAGAGCGCTGTGTTAAGTACGCATCATCATCTAAGAAAAATACTAATGGGGCTCTTGCCACGCTGAGCCCTATATTGCGCGAGCCTGCCGGGCCGATATTCGTGGAATTCCGGATTATAAACAAATTGTCAACATTCTTAAATTCTGGAGAAAGATTAGGAATAGAGAAGTCATCAATGATTATTATTTCAACATCACAGGTTTCATGTTTTTGAATTGACTGAATACACCGCGCCAGGGCATCTGGCCGATTGCGAGTTGCGATTATAAACGATATCTTAATGACGGTTAATTCACACGGGGAATTGTGTTGGAGCGTAGCATCGTTATTTATCAAAGCATGTGCTTATATTGCACTTCGTACATTTCGTATATCGCGTAAGAAGCGGGCTATCGAACTTGGTATGCATCTAACTAGAAACCATTTGGTGACGAATAAATAGCCGAACTCTCTGCGGAAATGCTTTAAAGGAGTCCGATTGAACTTACTAAAACCTTCGGCCCATTCATACCGCAGCATCATCTCGATACTCTTACGACAGTTTGTACGTGCAATGGCGCGATCGTGTGGAAGCAGCATCGTATCTCGTAGAAGTGCATGAAATACTGCCATGGGCCCATCGAGATATACAAATTTTGATTTTGTTAGCTTGTTTGTAAGCCGAGTGGCATTCATGATGGCATAGGGACCTGATTTATAAGCGAACGGTCCAAGTTGGGCTAGCTTGAGCCACAGATCAAAATCTTCTCCGCATCGAAACTTTGAACTGAAACCTCCAACCTGCTCGAGTAGTCTCTTACGTGTCATTACTGTCGATGGCATGATGCATTCCGCTCCTGAAACCCACAAGTGACGATAAGGATCACTCATGATTCTCCATTCGCTAGATGGTTGTATTGCACTCATATATATTTCACGGGGATTGTTATCAAATAGGATACCGCCAAAAACCAAGGCAACATCTGGATTTGCGTCAAGAAAAGACGCTTGTTCATTTAAGCGATTGGTTAACATAATGTCGTCACTATCGATAAAAGCAATAAACTCACCAAATGCTGCTTGTATTCCTTTATTGCGTGCCTCACCGGGTCCAACGTTCTTGTTCATTTTGATTAATCGGATATTATAATCCATGGCCATCAATATATTTACAGTATCGTCTTTAGAATTATCGTCGATCACGATAATTTCGATTACGTCGGAACAATCTTGTTGAAATACGGATTCGATACACCGTTCGATTGACCAAGCGGAATCGTAAGTCGGGATAACTATGCTAATTGACGTCATTTTTATAAGCACTGAGGAAGAAGTGCGACTCCTGGTTATTGCCTGTCGACATTGGATTTATGCAACGAATAAGAAGTGCCTTTAAAGGCGGAATCTGTCATTGGTAGGAAAAGTTGGTTGTTTTGTTTCGTGCGGTATTCATAGAGAAGTGCTCGGCGGCATCGGTAAACGGGTCTGCAGCGAAGTCTAAGTCACCGACTCATTTCGATGTCAAAGACATTAAAGCGGACCATGACATTCTGCTTTCGGAGTTTGATTCACAATCGAGTTTCTAACGGTATCCTGTTTATGAGTATGTGACCTAGGCTGGGTAGTCCCACGGAGTGATGGAATCGTTTTATGCAGTGATCCATCATAGAGGTGAAGCCAGTGTGACAAATCCTACACAACTGCGCCACGACTACGCACGCCGTCCGAAAAGCAATACAGCGATCGAAAGCTTCGGTCTCGGACTTAGCCGAGCAGTACGGGATCAACCAGAAGACTGTGCGTAAATGGCGCGCTCGAAAGAGCGTCGAAGACATACCGATGGGCCCGAAAGAAGCGCGTTCCACAGTTTTATCGCCGGAAGAAGAAGCCGTTTGCGTCGCTTTCCGCAAGCACACGCTCCTGCCGCTCGATGATTGTCTCTACGCACTACAGGAAAGCATTCCGCATCTGACCCGGTCCAGCTTGCATCGACTGTTTCAGCGCCATGACATTTCCCGTTTGCCTGACCTGAAGGCGGAGACAGCGCCGAAAAAGAAATTCAAGTCATATCCGATTGGATACTTTCATATCGATATTGCTGAAGTTCGAACCGAGGACGGCAAGCTCTATATGTTCGTCGCCGTAGATCGGACGTCCAAGTTCGTCGTCGTCGAACTTTATGAGAAGGCCGGCAAGATGAACGCCGCGAAGTTCCTGCGACAATTGATCGAGGCGTGTCCCTACAAGATCCATATCGTGCTGACAGACAACGGCGTTCAGTTCACCGAAAGAAAGACCAACCGTTTGGCATTGGAACACATCTTTGATCGCGTGTGCGGTGAGAACGAGATCGAGCACAGACTGACAAAGATCAATCATCCCTGGACCAACGGCCAGGTAGAGCGCATGAACCGGACCCTGAAGGAGGCGACCGTCAAGCGGTACCATTACTCATCGCATGACCAACTGCGGGAACATATCCAGACGTTCGTCAATGCCTACAATCTTGCTAAGCGTCTCAAAACACTCAAAGGCCTCATCACCTTCGAGTACGTCAACAAATGCTGGACGGAACAGCAAAAGCGATTTATCTGTAATCCAAGCCATCACTTTCCGGGACTGAACACTTAGCGTTCACTGGTGTGTCGCAAGAGTAGATGCTAATTGGTGAAAAAGCGTGCTGCAGCCATTCTGCCATAGGCTACGGACTTCAATATTTACCTTCAGTGCGAAGTCTATTTTTCGTTATCGTATGGTCTGTTGACTGATGGTCGGATCCGTTGGCTTGCGGTAATGTGAACTGTATCATTATGCGCTCAGACTTGCTCTGTCTACTTGAGGAAATGGATCGGACGAGCCGCAGGGTCCTCGCTTTGTGATTGTCATGCTTCATGGTAGCGGACTTTTATAGTACGTGGTTTGGCGCATGATATCACCATGTACAATAAGACAATGATTTTTGAAATCATTGAGGGCAGCGAATAAGCCAGCGCCCCTTTTTATCGACAACCAACTAGATTATTATGACAAAGTGTGGTGAGTGGTCAACATTTGACGAACAATCATTCCGAAAAGACCGTCGAGAATTGCCGGGGTGTAAAAAAAGCATCCATTTATCAGGGATTCAGTCGAGCAATTGGAACCGGAAACGTCAAGCGATTAATATTGTGCCTGTCCAGATTGCCAACAGAAGTTGTGTGCAACACGTATAATTGCGTTACGAACTTGTCGTTGTTTGAATGGCAATCGTCGGAATAATGCCGACCTCCAATCGCAGATGCCATAATCACTGAATGTTGGAAAATTATGGTAATATAATTACCATTCAAACGATCGCTCCAGACGTTCTTCACTTTAAAAATTATATTCTATAAAAACGTCCGACGGCCTTTGCTAAGCGGCATCTAAACAAACCCCATGCTTGCTGAGCGCCCGACATGACTTGAATTGGTGTTCTGACGTTGCTCCAAAACTCTCTTTCATAAAGATCAGGCGGCTGCCCCGAACCAATACGTGCCCAGGCACCGGGTCGCCATGGTTTTCGGGTGAATGGGTGCAACGCAATACATGCAAATCCCTTGAATCCGAATGCTTCAGTTCCGACGTCACAGATAGAAACATCGGTGGCCATCACCGCTATAGCAAAAAAATCTTGGTCTCCTCTCAAGTGTGGCCACTCATACCGTGATCGCGTCTGGAATGATAATTTGCCAAACTTTTTGCTCTTTTGAACATATTGTATTGCTGATTCCCATATTTTCAGAAACCGAATATGTTCTCGAGGCACACCGAAAAGGGCATTTTGGTGGTATTCATTTATATCCCGGGTTTTCGGGGCAATTTCTCGTGCAATTGACGACCATGTCTGTCGCCAAGGATGACCAGATGGAACGCGAGATGACCAATAATCCAGCACGCATGCAATACTATGGGCAGCCCATCTTTCGAAAAAACGCCATTCCTGGACTACTATGACATCAGCATCAAAGAAGAAGACGCCATCTGAATTTGGTTCGAATTCTTCTAGTAAACGGATGCCGAATAGTGGTTTGTGAAAAGAGATAGGTCGGAGATCATCAACCTCAATAAACCTGATTTCGAAATCATCATGAACAATATGAATTTCAGAGTTTGCCCATGAAGGCAGTTTACCCTGATACCCCACCCAAAATCTGCCACGATAGCCAATTCTATAGAGCGAATTAGCAAGCGCACCAACGCATATCTCATAATCACCGTTGTATAATGAATAGGCGACGAAGTTCGATTGTTCAGCATGCTCAGCCGATTGATCTGACCTCATTGTATTGTATAATCCTGTAGTCGTAGCTGTTGCGAAATATAAAGTAGCTTTACCACATCATCGATGGAGGATAGGCGCGGTCGTGGAAAACAAAACAATCACAACGGTTGGTGTTGACAATTGCAAAATCGGAAATTGTGGTGATCGTGAATATAGAAAGAGCAATCGATCGCAGCTTTGAAGAGTTGCGGTGATAGTTGTGTTATTGCAGTAAGAGTAAATATTGAAGCGCGTGGCGCAGCAAATATTATTCTTATTGCTGTCGAATCACAACATGCAACTTATCTGCTGTAAAGATGCTCTAGTGGTGAAAATCGCACGGATGGTTCTCTTAGGATATCGGAATTTCCCGTCAATTTTGATTACGAGAAAAGTACCATGCATCAGTTCGCAACCACTAGAGCAATTTGATCGAACACAGTGTCGTTTTGAGATTTTCTTTTCTGTTGCCGGGTGGTTCATAGGCTTCCATCGGAGCGATGAAGGTTTGAATAACGCGCGCTTATGGGTCGGACCCTCGGCAACGGGTCATAGAGCCGATCGAAGGGGGCATGTCGACGCGTGCAGCGGCGCGCCGGTTCTCGATTGGGGGGTTTGACGGCGGGAGCTTGGCATCGGCGCTGGCGTGACACGGGTAGTTTTGAGCCGCGCCGCCAGGGTAACCAAGGTGGCTCTTTACTCGACATCCATAATGAACTTTTTCTCGATCTGATTGAAGCAACACTAGACATCAGTCTTTTAGAGATGGCAGAACGCCTTGAAGTTGAATAATTGCTGTAGGTCGACCCTACGACGATTCGGTATTTCCTGCGCCGGCGGGGGATCACATGCCAAAAGAGACGGCGCATGCCACGGAGCAAAGCCGCGAGGACGTGCTGATTGCGTGCCGTTTATGGTTCGAAGGCCAACTCGATCTTAATCCTGATCGTTTGGTGTTCATTAATGAGATCGGTGCGACCACGAAGGCGGCACGGCTCAGAGGCTGGGCATTACGTGGGAACCGCTGCCGGGCATCCGAGCCGCATGGCCATTGGAAGACGACCACGTTTTCCCTTGGGCTACGTCGTTCCGGCCTCATGGCGCCATTGGTCCTCAACGGTCCCATGGATGGCGCGGCGTTCCCCGCTAATGTCGAGCTTATCCTGGTCAAGGAGCTCAATCCCGAGGGCATCGTTGTCATAGACGATCTGCCAGCACACAAGGTGTCGGGCGTCAGTAAGGCCATGGAAGGCGCCGAAGCACACCTCCTTGACCTGCTGCCTCATTCGCCGGACGTCAAACTTATCTAAATGGCCTTCTCAAAACTGGAGGCCATCATGCGCAAGGCCACTGCGAGAATTGTCGAGGATATATGGAACACGATGACAAGCGCACCCGACGCCTTGACGCCCATCCCGTGCCACAACTAACCCACCATTGCCGGAAATGGCTTGGCGTCAATTCAAATCGCGCAAGCGATCAGCACAGATAATCACCGAAAACAATTATGCCACACCATGTCGCCAAGGAACCCAAATATCATAAACCCCGCCAAAATCATCTGTTTTCTGCAAAATGAAGCAGGCTTGTTGCCAATTTTTGGCGTAACGACCTGGAAATAGGCAGTGAGCAAAGAAACAAGAGACCATGAATTCGCAACCAACGTTGCTTGGAACATTTTTGGCAAAGACCAAGGTGTGCAGCACGTCGAGCGACCATTGTCTCACCTTGAGCCAGCGCCCTCAATCCCAACCGAAAAAACGTAGTTGCGAAGTAATTTTGAATAACGTAATTACTTTTCCCATTATTCGTGATCAGCACTGCCAAACCACGCATCGATTGTATGTAACTGAAGATGGACGCTTTCTTGGATATACGGCGCCCAATATGTTGCCGGTGAGCAGCGTAAAGACCAGGCAGAAATTCAATGCGCTTCCCTAGTAAAATCAAACGAATACTATACTCACGATCTTGAAGCATCTTGAACGTTTCATTCCAGGGTCCGATAGCACGACATGCAGACCTTCGATAGACCCCAACATCAGTATGAAGGGCGTCATCCATTAAATGCGTCTCTATTTCACCGCAATAAACAGAGCCGCCATGGCGCTTCTCTGTCCAACTGATTTCGGACTCAAAGTTGCAATGGGATGAATAAACGTATGATAACTCGCAATCATCCTTCAGCACTGCGACTTGTTTGTCCAATTTTCTTGGATGCAATATATCGTCCGAATCCAGAAATTGGATAAATTCGCCAGTGCAAATCTTGAGTCCGTAGTTTCGTGCGCGCGGCGCACCGGAATTGACTTGTTGGAGCCATAAAAAAGTGAACTTGTGCGCTTGTTGTTTCGATAAATTCTCGAACCAGTCTTGAGCGGCAGCTGCACTGTCATCCGACGACCCATCGTCAATCACGATCAATTCGATTGGCCGATAAGTTTGTGCCACAACAGATGCAAGTGATTCAATTAAGAGTTGTTTGCGGTTAAAAGTCGGAATGATAACAGATACAAGATCTGGTATAAAATTGTCGGACATGAACTCCATTAGTAACTATCTAGGATACCATAATCTATCTAGGACACGACAAATTCGAATCCTAGACTGTCGATCGGTAAGCTAATTTGGCAGAGACAAAAACAGCATTCACCCGTCTCAACACCGGCCGACGAGGTATTATCTCGTGATTTTGTTCATAAATACCAAATAGTTGGTAATCGAATTCTTCGCAAAAAGTTTTGATTTGTTCGATCGAACGATGAAACCGATTTCCCGGGTTCATACCACATTCTATTTGGATAGCACCAATACGCGCGTCCTTGAGTAAATTTGTGCTTCCTGACAAAACTTCGAGATCGTGCCCCTCCGTATCTATCTTGAGAAAATCAATACATTCGATACTGGATCGCGCAATATATCCACTGAGAGTGCGGATAGCAACTTGTTCAGTGCTATTCTTTAGAAGTTTATCCGGACATTCGGTCCAGTCTGATGCAATATGATGCATTGACGGATCCAATGTGTGAATCAGCTTTGCAGTGCCGTAACGAGAGCTTAGTGCACAATTCTCGCACGTAACCAGTGGATTATCTGCGTATTTCTTCGCCAGATTTAAGTGCAGATCTTTGGCAGGCTCGAAGCACCATATTTTTGCGGATGGGAAATTCACAAGAAAGTAGTCAGTTGTTTGCCCAATGTTCGCACCTACATCGAAAACAGTTTCAAATTTTTCATTTGGAAAATATCTTAAGATATCGTGTGCTAACGACAATCCAAATGGTAATTCGCGATAAATGTAAATATCATGCCTATTGAGGAGAGCTTTTATCGATTGCTTCAATGATGCGAAAGACTGTCGCATAAGATTTATCCTTGACAAATGGAGCTACCATTCATCTGCCAAACCGCCGATTGGCACAGCGGTTGTAGCAGCGAAACCGCTAATGGCTGTCGTGACAATCAAAGATGGCTATTGGTCGCCGGTGAATTGCTAGCGATGATTTTACCTCCATCCATCTCATAAACTATGTCGCAGAACTGTACTGTTGATAATCTATGTGCGACGATAAGTATTGTACGTTTCCCGGCGAGTCGCTGCATTGCTTCCATAACGGCGGCTTCTGTTTCATTGTCCAGAGCAGAAGTGGCTTCGTCGAATACTAGGATGTCGGGATCGTGATAAAGCGCTCTCGCAATACCAATTCGTTGTTGTTGACCGCCTGATAAGCGAACCCCATGTTCGCCTATAACCGTTTCATATCCTTGGGGAAGTTCTTCGGATACAAACTGGTCAATGTTGGCGATTTCGGCGGCTGTCCTTACCGCGTCCATTCTAATTTTTGTCTGAGGCACCCCCAGCCCAATATTACTGGCGACAGTGTCGTCGGTCAGGTATATCCGCTGTGGCACATACCCAAAATTAAGTTTCCATGCTGCAATATTTTCTGAGCTAAGAAGTACGCCTCCCACCCGTATTTCACCCGATTGCGGCACAAGTAATCCTAGTATCAAATCGACTACGGTAGTCTTTCCAGCGCCTGTCTTTCCTACGAACCCGATAGTAGTATTTGGTTCGATCTTGATATTTATATCGGAGAGTGAGGCAGTGTTTGCGCCAGGATAAGTAAACGTAACATCATTTAGTTCGATGATTGCCGGAAATGAAAGAGTATTGCCAGCATCATTGAACTCCAATGAGCTATATGCGACTGCCCTTTGTCGTGCACAGGTGGCATCATTTATTTCGTGGTTCATGTTGCGAAGTGCGGCTTTGTGAAAAGTAATCATAGTAAATCCATTGAATATTTGCTGCAAACTAGGCATTAACCGATAACCAGCGAACGCATAAGTGCCAAGAATTGGCAGTATTTCTTGAAAACCATTATCTCGATCAATCAAATAAATAGCAATCAAAAGGATGCCGCCAAAAGCCAAAATCTCTAAGAAATAGCGTGGTAACTGGGCAATGATCAGCGCGTGACTGCGATTGCGGCAATATCGTGCCGATGGGCCTTCGAAGTGTCGAATAAAGACAGCCTCGTTGCCCAAAATTTTGATTGCTTTTATTGCTCCGAAGAACTCATTTAGCGCCTTGAACCTAGCGGTGTTGGCTATAAGTCGGCTTTCACCAAGCGCAATTAGTTTGAGTCGTACCATAACAAAAATTGCCAAATACGCGCCACCGAGGAACGTTGCAACTATTGTTGCAAGCAAAGGGTCGACAAAAATCAGTAAACACACGATTGCAATTGCGAAAAGCCCGCGTGCAAATATGTCGAGTACGGGCATGATTACACCGGTCGCGACTTGGTCAGCCTCTGTAAGAATGTTCTTTGTTAAATCTGCGCTGTTACGGGATAAATAGAACACGTAGGGCGTTGATGCATATAACTGGAGTAACCGCATTCCCAAGCTGTGTATACATCCAAGGCAATATCGTGTCTGGGCCCAGGAATATACAGCCATGCTAGCATTGCTAACAACTAATAGGAGCAGTGCAATGACACCTAGAGCAATCAAGAAAGCGTTGGAATTGTGAGACCCGAATATTTGTTGCAATCGGAAAAGAGAGTCAACTTGATTGATTTGAGTGGGGTCGGCGGCCACTGCTAGAAATGGCATGACTGCGGCAACGCTGAGAACTTGAAGAGCCGCTGAAAAGAGTGCTAAGACCAAGAGAAGGGCGAGCATTCGTTGCTCTTTGCGCGTGAGAAGTTTTATGATATTATAAAAAAATGTAAACAAAAAAGTTATCCTGAAGAAACCTTGCTAGATTAAAGTGCGAAAGAAGTGTCGAGTATTATTCGGGTAAATAGTGGAATATCTTGATCATTGAAGTCATGGAGGTGATCAAATATTGTTCAACGCGGAATGGCGCGACGTGAATGAAAATAGAATCGATGATGTAATTGTGAATTCATAATAATACGATGCATTCTGGAATGTTTTGTTCAAAAAACTAAATGCGTTGTTCAAAAATTTGCCTTGAGCAAGCGTTGCTAACTCGTTGTTGGCATATGTTGAGGTCGCGGATGTAAAGAGAGTTTTGTGTAGTGATTTGATTAGAAGTGTTGTGGTCATAATATGCTATGCGGCGCGTATAAGGATTGTATATGCATCGGCGGAAACCAGCAGAATGTAGAATTGATTCGGTATGTTGAGTGACGGTTTCTATTTGGATTGCAATTAGCGTTGGGGTAGCTAGAATGTTTTCGGCTCCCTTGATTATATTTTCTTCATGACCTTCAACGTCCATTTTGATGAATATTGGTTTCATACCTTTGAGAAGTTTGTCAATGGTGCATATGCGGACTTCGCGAGTCGTGGCGTGTTGGTCGTTAGTGATGCAATTGAGTGTGTCACGGCCTATTGTAAGTCGCGCGGTGCCGTTCTTTGAGCCCAGTGCTTCCTCGACGAGTTGTACGCGACTGTCTATCCTGTTGGCCTGAACATTGCGGCGCAATGCGTCCATAGTAACTGGATCTGGTTCGACGGAAATAGAGCGTGCTTTGCAGACTGCGGAAGCCAAAATAGTATAACTGCCTATATTGGCTCCTACGTCGATGTATAAGTCCTGCGGACGTAGGAAATGCAGCAGAAAAACCATATCTCTAAATTCATGCAAACCGCAATATATATTTCCAGTGGCGCCTGTCATGCCATTGCGGGCGATAAGTTTGGAGCCTTCGATCCATTGAAATTCGATTTCGGTGTGTAGTCGACTTTCAATTTGCCAACGTATGTAGCGGCAGTAAGCTTTATACAAATGTTGGGAGCTTATAGGGTGGTTGGCAATGTATGTAAGGGTTGAAATTATATTTCGCATATAGTCGAGTGGGGCAGTATGTTTCCGTAACATGTTGATGAAGAACTATTATCAACGGCGTGTGTTAGTATATGTGCTGTGTTTCAGGAATTGGAGCTGCAGAATGTAAATGTCGGTGTACGTAACACGCCCGTAAATACCACTCGTCCCTTAGGGCCAATCGGTTTTGTCGGGTGTGCGTTCAAGTTGCCGATAGGCGGTAGCGCACGTAACACGCCCGATAACGCTGATTGGCAAGCAAGTTAGCTTGCTTACAATATTCGCCCAATTACCCTCTTGCGGTTATAGGTCGAGATTTGCACAAAACCAATTGCACGCCTTCAGCTTATCTGGCGGGGTCGCCAATCTCTTGAGTCAACCATGCCTTGCGCGCAAACTCGCAGCTCCGAGATCAGTCACAGCGTCCGCTTCTAAATTTAATGCAGATTTTTGATGCCAAGCCCAAGCGGTTTCAATAATCCGTTTCAGATCGTCCAGTTGCGGCTGCCATCCAAGCTCAGATCGGGCCTTGGATGCATCAGCAATCAATATCGCCGGATCACCGGTCCGCCGATCGCCCTCAACAACCGGAACGGCACGCCCTGTGACGTCTTGGACCTGGTCGATAACCTGTCGGACCGAAAAGCCACGCCCGTTGCCAAGGTTATAGACCCCGGAGCTGCGACCGTGGAGCAGTCCGTCGAGTGCAAGCACATGCGCATCAGCCAAATCGGATACGTGAATGTAATCTCGGATGCAGGTCCCGTCGGGCGTGTCGTAGTCCGTTCCGAACAGCGTTATGCACGCGCGTGCGCCCGAGGCGCCATCGAGCACGAGGGGAATCAAATGGGTTTCCGGGTCGTGAGTTTCGCCGATCTCGTTATCAGGGTCCGCTCCTGCCGCATTGAAATAGCGCAACGCGACTGAGCATATGCCGTGGGCGTCACCGAAATCTACAAGCATGCGCTCGACCATGAATTTTGAAGCGCCATAAGGATTGATAGGGCGCTGCTGCGTCTCCTCATCGATGGGAACTTGCTCCGGCATTCCATAGGTTGAGCAAGTGCTCGAGAACACTATGTGCCGGATGCCATGGTCTCTCATGGCCTCAAGAAGTGTCAGGCTCCCAGCCACATTGTTCCGATAGTATTTTCCCGGATATGCGACGGACTCGCCAACATAGGCAAAGGCTGCAAAGTGGAGGACGGCTAGCGGCTTGTGCTTTGCGATGACCTCATCAAGCCGCGCACGGTCGAGAATGTCGCCCTGCTCCAGTGGGCCCCACTTCACGGCCCAGTCATGGCCGTAGACAAGATTATCGTAGGCAACCGGAAAATAGCCCGCCTTTGCGAGCGCCTTGCAGGCATGCGAGCCGATATAGCCCGCACCTCCCGTCACCAAGACTGTCCCTCGACGTTGACTCACGCGGCGGGGATCACAGTCTTTGCCGTGCCCTGGCCCAAACCTTCAGACAGGAGGCGATCGAAATAGGCAATGGTGGACTGCAATCCTTCACGAAGAGGGATCGCAGGCTCCCAGGCTAACAATTCTCTTGCTGCTGCAATGTCGGGTTGGCGTTGCTTGGGATCGTCGACAGGCAATGCGAGCTGGTTTAGTTTCGCCTTCGACCCCGTCATCTCGAGCACGAGTTCGGCCAGTTCCTTGATGGAGAATTCGGTCGGATTACCAAGATTGATCGGCCCGGTGAGCCCCGCTGGACTGTTCATGAGCAGCACGAAGCCGTCGATGAGATCGTCCACGTAACAAAATGATCGCGTCTGGCTACCGTCGCCGTAAATCGTGATGGGTTCGCCCATGAGAGCTTGCACGATGAAATTCGATACAACACGCCCATCGTTCGGATGCATGCGGGGCCCATAGGTATTGAAAATCCGCGCGACCTTGATGGGGAGGCCGTGCTGGCGGCGATAATCAAAAAACAGCGTCTCGGCGCAGCGCTTGCCTTCATCATAGCAAGACCTCGGGCCAATAGGGTTCACATTGCCCCAATAGTCTTCCGGTTGCGGGTGCACGGAAGGATCGCCATAAACTTCGGACGTCGATGCCTGAAAGATTCGGCAGTTTAGCCGCTTGGCCAATCCGAGCATATTGATGGCACCATGCACGCTGGTTTTCGTCGTTTGCACCGGATCATGTTGATAGTGGATAGGGGAGGCGGGGCAGGCCAGATTGTAGATCTGGTCCACTTCGACATAGAGCGGAAACGTCACATCGTGGCGCATGAGCTCGAAACGCGGATGGCCGATGAGATGCTCTACATTGGCCTTGTTGCCAGTAAAGAAATTGTCCAGGCAGAGCACATCATGGCCGCCCGCAATCAACCTGTCGCAAAGGTGCGAGCCGAGAAATCCGGCGCCCCCCGTGACCAAGATCGTTTGGCGGTCGTTGGGGTTTGCTGATGCGCGGTTTTGATTGGACTGATTGTTCATAATTTTACCACGGCTACCGCACTCCGGGTGACTCGCCACCCCGATAAAACTTGGAAGTCAGCACGAAACATACGCATCAGTTGAGCGTTGCCAGGATGAGTTTCGCTATCTTGCGTGACGCCATATTTCACCACAGCGCGCGCATTCAGTAAAGTTAATTCTGATTGTTAAAACAATGATTTACCGGGTTGTTCATCCCATTTTGGTTTGTCACAGTGCTTGTGGTCGTCCTGTTTTGCTTCTTCTCTCGCACACGACTGGCGGTCGCGGCTCATGACCTTGTGTATTGGGCGATCTATTTGAGGGGCAGTTTCGTCGCGCTAGCCTGTATCTGCAGGGGCCACAGGCGTGTTTTCGCGCGCCAGACGCAATGCCATGTCGTTTAGGCGCTCGCCCTTTACGACAACAGCAAATGTGCGCAGCACGATTTTGACATCAAGCCAAAACGACATGTTCCGGACATACCATTGATCGAGCGAATCCTTGTCCTCGATCGAGATAATCCGGCCGCCGTTCACTTGTGCCCAACCTGTAACGCCCGGCCGCACGCTTAACCTGACAGTTGCATTTGGAGCGAGATCCGCTGCCAAGAGCGGTCTTGGCCCGACGAACGACATATCGCCAGCCAGTATATTGTAAAGCTGTGGCAACTCGTCCAAACGCGTTCGCCTCAGAAAGCGCCCCAAACCGGATTGCCGGTCGTCGTCAGGAATCCGGTTGCCGTATCCGTCATGAGCCTCACGCATGGTGCGAAATTTGTGAAGCTTGAAGGGCCGGCCGCGGTAGCCTGGACGCTGCTGCCAAAATGTTAGGGGCAAACCCACATCGACGACAACAAGCAGGGCGACGACAGCTGCCACAGGCAAGAGAGCAATCGTTAGAAGAAGAGCGCCTGCAATATCGAGCATCCGTTTTACGCGGACATAGGGTGGCTTAACCGTTCTTTCGCTCGCCAGCAGTGTTGCCTGAGTCGGTGAGGCCGGCTGAGGCGTTCGCAAATGCTCGCGATCCTCAAACAAACCGATGCGTTCGGCAAAGAAGTCCAGAGCGATGCCGGTCTCGCGCTCTGTCTGCAAAATTGTCTCGCGCGCTTGCTCAGACAGTTGATCGAGTGGTTCGGTAATCACAATGCGCGTAATAGCGATGCCGTGAACTTCGTATTTCGCGAGGATACGAGGCAGCTCTTCAGGGGCTCCGATAATCTTATGAAATTGGATGAGCCTGCCACGAAACTCCCCGGCTGCCAGGATCCCAACGATCGAAATTCGTTCGGATGCAAAATCGGTCACTGACCGCAGGTAAAGCTCCGTGACGCGGTTCAACCCGACTATGAGCACGTGCTCCGCGCCGCGCTCGCCCTGTCGTCTAGTATCCTTCTCGCGGCCTAGTCGGCTGCGGAGCAGGCGGGTCGCAACCCGAACGCCGATCATGCCGGATACCAAAACGAACCACTGAATGACGGGAAGAGAACGGGCAACGCCCTCGAGACGGTTGAAAACGAATGTCGCGGCCAGGCTGAGCAATATGGCAACAATCGTCGCGGCCAAGATGCGCAGCACTTCAGGCAGGGAGGCGTATGACCAAATATCTCTGTTAAGGCCTGCTACGCCGAAGGTGAGGGCGGCGACCACAACCGAAATACCGGCATATGGCTGAACAGCCATGATGGCAGCTGTCGATGATTCAAAGTTCTCACGGAGCAAAAGGGCAACAAAAGGCGCAGCGCCCACACAAAGCAAATCAATCGCTGAAATGACGATCCGACGCACGCTACCCTACCCCAACGCTACACCGTGGCGATGGGGAACGTTACCGCGTCACAATTTGATTAACAAGTCGTAAACGGGTTTGTTAGTGCAAGAATATGTCTAATGTGAGAATTGCCACATACTGTGCAACTGCGTCCCAAGGCGATCAACGAACCTCTATATGATTGTTTATACACGATAATATCGTGTTGAACTACTGTTTTTGCGCGCTTTTGGACATATTCTTTCGACAAAATCAAATCATAAGAGGCGTCTATATTCGAATAACGCAAAGCAGACAGAATATGGCCATGTTGCTGCCGCGTCGTGGCGCACCGCGAGGCCGGCATCTGTGCTGGTTCCGCCTCTTGCACCAGTTCAAGCTATCGATTGCACGCGCTGCGCAAAGCCAGAGCGACAAACCCGCGGCTCAACGGCGGTTCATCGATGTCCGCCGTGATATGCGCGTTTCATGCGCCGGTCTTCGAACCGACTTCTCACGTGATGACGACGAATTATTGGACCTTAGGCCGCGCCTTCTTTCGCACTTCTCGTCGCGGAATTGAAAATTCCCATTCCGGGATTTGGTTCTAGTGACGGAACCAATCGCCACGGGCTGGACGGACAGCGCGTGTCGGATTTGTGCTCCGATGCTTGCGGACATTTTGGCCTCGACCGCGAGGCTTGCGCGATTTTCCTGTCCAAACGGCGGCAACGCCGCGGTCGAGGGCATGCCGTTTCGCGGAGTATCCCAGCATTGCCAGGCGCTGGGGCGGGAGTTTTTTCACACCGTGTCTGACAGGCGACACGCTCTTGGCAGGATACTTCTTTTGTGATTTTGCCAGCGCCTGGCCCGCCTTCGATCTGGTTAGAGGGGCATCGACTTTGTCCAGGTAATTGCCCTGTTCTGTTGAGGCGATAAGGCGCGAGCCATCGACGAGGCGCACCCATTTTCGCGGATCGTGTTTTGACTGGCGTTTGACCCAGTTATACGAAACTTCGTGCCACCCCCTAATCGCGCTGGACAAGTTGTCCAGGACGAAATCGCCTTTGTTCGTTCGCACGATCAACACGGCATGCTGACCGTAGACTGGATGACCGGCAATCGTGATCAGCGTGGAATGAGAGGGCCAGCCAAGGCGTATCAAGGCTTGGCGTTTGCGGATCGCGAAATCCTCGCAGTCGCCCATGCGTCCCGAAACCAACCATGCATCTCTCTTGCCGGTGGCAGCCAGGTCGGCAACGGGGCGAATCTCTGCATTGACCCGTGCGTTGACGCTGATCAATTGCGCCCACCTGCGGCCGGTGAGAGTAACGGGTTTGAGACTTGGCGTTCGCAGGCCCTTCGTGGTCGTCGGAATACCCGTCTTGAGCAAAACAACTTTGCTGAATGCTGGCATCTGCGCCGGATCGACAGGGGGGGCATTTGCTACTTCGCATTCCGACGGGTGCTTGATGCACATGAGCACGTGCCCCATCGGCGGTATCGTTCCGCGCCCTTCCAGCATTGCCGTGCTCGTTCGCAATTCCAAAGTCGGGGCCCTATTGGCCAGTCCGACCGCGCGAGTCGGCTCTGATGCGGCAAAAACACATAATGTGGTGGAAGCAAATAGCGTTATTTTGGCAAATCTTGACATTGTGAACCCCCCGTTTTTATTGGTTCACAAAGTACAGGAGAGGCTTTTCGATCCGCCTAAATCAGACTATTGGATTTTAGATGTTCTGGTAATTCTTCATTCACCTTAAATTTGCTGATCCTCCTTGGGCCGTTCACGGTCGGGGAGACCGCTGGTGGCCGGTTTTTTTGGATCGCAAGCTCTGTCCCAAGTGGGTCCCAATCCGTGGCTTGTCGATGTCAAGGATGTTGGGCTATTCAATGTTGAAAAGAGGGCTCAGAAAATTGGCGGCCAAAGGTGATGCGATTGTTCAACTTGTTTCGCCGTGGTCGGCCTCAGGCTGAGCCTGAAATCCCCCAAAACCTCAGACTCTATGCAATCGGCGATATCCATGGACGGCTGGATTTGCTTGAAGAGCTGCAGGAACGCCTGATCGAGGATGCGCCAAACACCGACGACGTGAAAATCGTGCAGATTTTCATTGGCGACTATGTTGATCGCGGTTGGGATTCGAAGGGGGTCATAGACTTTCTTCTCGCGCCACCCCCTGCAAATTGGGCACGGATTTGCCTCAAAGGCAATCACGAGGCGATGCTGCTTGATTTTCTGGGCAATCCGCAAACCGTGAACCACTGGCAACAGCATGGTGGATTGGAGACGCTTCAGTCCTATGGGATCAAAGTGCGCCCAGGAGAGCCAACAGCCGCACTTGAGTCTCATCAACAGTTCCTGACGAATTTCCCTGCCAGCCACAAAGCGTTTTTCTCGGGACTGAGATTATCGGTCGAATTCGGAGACTACTTTTTTGCCCATGCCGGTGTGCGCCCCTATCGCCGGCTCGACAGGCAAAGGGAAGAAGATCTGCTCTGGATTCGCGATGAGTTTCTCGAGAGCCGTGAGAATTTCGGCAAAATCGTCGTGCATGGCCATTCGCCGACCGAGGAACCGGAAATCTTGGAAAATCGCATCAATATCGATACGGGTGCCTATATTACGGGGCGGCTGACGGCCTTGGTCTTGGACGGCAATCAGCGCAAGATACTTAGCACGGCATCAGATTAAGAATTGCCTCGCGTTTTCAATTGGGCTGGTCTAAATTAATCTACAAATAACCATGGTACGCGCAATGTTAGGAGTTCGGGCGATGAAAGTCAGGTTCGCGGCGATAGCAATCGCTGTGCTGATGGGGGGTAATGCTCTCGGTCCTGGAGCGTTGGCCCAAACCGAAACGCCACAGATCGCAGCGGTTACAGGGGCTGAAGCTCTTTCCGCTGAAACGATTGCGGCTTTGAAGGCGACACCAGCCACCATTTTGCAGACTTACCCGGCAGGCGGTGCCGTCATGATTGCATTCGTCGCCAAAGCTGTCGCATCCGATATTGCGCTGTTGGAGAAATTCCTCAGTATCCTCGATCAGGCAACACCCCTGCAAGTGAGTGCCATTGGCTTTGGGCTCGCCCGTGCCGCAAGTCAATATGAAGCAGCGGGTCTGACAGATCAGGTGCAAGCCATTGCCGACGCGGTTGCTGCAACCGGAAATCAGCGTCTGATCGAAGCCTTCGACGAAGGGTCCGGAGCGCCTCCTGGGGCAATCAGCCAAGCTCCTGGCGCACCGGGAGCTCCCGGTGGTCCAGTCGGGACGTCTACGTCGACGACGGCAAGTAATGCCGATGATACCGGCGGTGGAGATCCGGGTGCAGGAATTATCGCCGGCGGTGGACTTGGTGGTGCCGGCGGGGCTGTCAATTCTGAAACGGGTGATCTGTCTGTTAGCCCCACAGGTTGAGTCTGTTGCTCAATGCCGAATTGAACGGGCGCACATCCCACATAGCATTGTGGGATGTGAACTCTATTGTCGGTATGACTGATCGGCGAATTCACCAGGATCGAGAGCCGTTGCGGGGGCTGGGATGAATCGGGTTTGGCTGGATGATGGCGCAAATCTCGAGCAGCAACCTGGCGGCGAGCGCGACGAGTCGGGATTTGATTTATCCAGCCTTCTCGCTCTGGTCAGGCGGCGGATTGTCTCTATCATCGCCGTCACCGTCCTCGGCATTTCGTGCGGCGTCGGATATTTGTTCCTCACTAAACCAATCTATTCTGCCTCGGCCCTTGTCCTCATTGATCCTCGCAAGCCTGCGACGCTTTCAGAGATCGACACGCCTACGGGAAACTTTCGCGAAAATCTCATAATCGACAGCGAAATAGAGGTCATAAAATCCAATGAATTGATGAAGCGGGCCGTGAAAAAGTTGTCGACGGCTCGGTTCAAAAAAACGCATTCACCTTCGCCGTTATCCCAACTCAAAGGTTGGGTGACGACGCAAATTGGCCTCTCCAAGCCTCAACCGACGGAAGCCAAGCCGGAAGAGCAAAGCCGGGCTTATCTCAGTCTCAAGGGCGGGCTTAATGTTCGGCGCGTTGGCCGAACCTATGCAATTCGGATCAGTTATGTTTCGACCGATCCCAAATGGGCCGCGCAGGCGGCTAATGCGATCGCGCAGACATATCTGGTCGACAAACTCGAGACACGATTTGCGGCCGCCAAGCACGCGAATGACTGGTTGAGAACCCGGGTTGACAAGCTGAGCGTTGAGGTCATCGAAGCGGAGCGAGCGGTCGAGCTTTACAAGACAAAGCACAAGATCGTGAGTACGACGGGCGGCCAATTGGTCACCGACCAGCAGCTCACGGAGCTCAACAGCCGCCTGATTGTTGCCAAGGCCGAGGCGGCAGGCGAGAAGGCGCGTCTGGATCGGATCACAGAAATTCTTGAGACGCGCAACGCGGATGCGGCGGTCGAAGGTGTCTTGAGCAACGAGGCGATAATCGGGCTCAGAACCGAGCTTGGCAAATGGAGCCGAGTGGCCAGCCGGATGCGGGAGAAACACGGCCCGACACATCTGGCATACAAGAATGCCAGGGGTGAAATGCGGCGCATCCAAAATCAAATCATTATTGAGGTCAGACGGGTCGCCGAGAGTTATGACAACAGCTATCAGATTGCACAATCACGCGTAAAATCGCTCGAAGACAGTATGGCGAAACTCGCCAATACGAGCACAGCGTCAGGGCATAAGCAGCTAAAACTTCGCGAACTGGAGCGCCAGGCGAAGTCATTGAGAGGGCTCTACACCAACCTTTTGGAATCGTTCGGCAAGTCGAATGTGCGCGAGTCTGTTCCGGCAGCCACATCCAGCAATACCCGGATCATCGAAAATGCCGAAGTCCCAACATTTCCAACAGCACCCAACCCGAAGCGCGTGCTGCTGCTGAGCCTCTTAGGCGGGCTTGCCGCGGGCGTCAGTCTCGCATATCTGCGCTCGATGATGGATCGATATGTTTGGACGCCGGCCGATCTAGAGAAGATTTTCGCAAAACGATCCTACGGCATGATGCCTGCTCTGGATGTGAATTTGCCCAAATATTCGAAGCGAAACTGGCGCAATCGTCTCAAGACACTTGCAAGTTCTGGCAATGACCCGGCTAAAAAGAAAGTCCTGCAAGAGAAGCGCCTGGCGCCATTCACGGGTATTTTGTCCGATAGATTTGGTCATATCTCAGAAGTGCTGAGAAACGTCTATATCTCGGTCAATGTGACGGCGGAAGGGGAAGAGCCTCACGAAGGTGCAAAAGTACTGAGCTTCGTTTCGACGCTGCAGGGGGAAGGCAAATCCACCTGTTCGATTTTGCAGGCCATTTATCAAGCCCAGAATGGAGCCAAGACGCTGCTGATCGACGCCGACTTTCGGAAACCTTCACTGACGCAAATCCTGACCCCCGAGATTCGCAGCAATCGGCCAAATGATGACAAGGATATCGCGGTCGAAACTTTTGTGCATCACGACGATAAAAGTGGCCTCGATTTTCTGCCGGTATTTGTGGGCTCGGAGGACGCCCGACCCGCTGACCTCATCCTAAGAGGTGAATTGGCCAAGATAATCGAAAAATTTCGCAGTGAGTATGAATATATCGTGCTCGACCTGCCGCCACTTCTCGTTCTGCCGGATGCGCGCTTTCTCGTCGATAACATCGATAGCATCATCTATGTCGTCGAATGGGGGAAAATCAAACGGGAAGCCATTGCAGAGGCGATTAAGAGCGCCCCGGAACTCCAGAGCACGATTTCAGGATCTATCTTCAATAAAGTCGATATGAATAAGGTGCAGAATTACGGATATCATTATTATGGATCCTATTATTACAAATAGGCTGCTGCCCAGCAGTCGCGTAACGCTGCAATTCGCCGACCTATGTTCCTCACTTTTTTGACTGTTTGGTGGCGCGTCGCCTTGGTGACCGCTGGCATAGCCTGGGCGGTTATCCTACTACCCGTGGACGTAATTTGGCGTTGGCACGAGCCAACGAGAGTTGCCCTGGCAGACGGGCAACTCATCAAGCGACCGGCTCGAGATCATTTGATAGCCGCCTACTCGAATGTCGCAAACTACAATGTCTGCTTCCCCGGCTATCGGGAACAGCTTGCTGCCTTTCTCGTGCATCGTGCCGCCGGTTATCGCCGTCTCGCCGAGACCGACCAGGCCATTGAGGATCTTCGCAGAGCAAAGAAGTGGCTGGCAGCCATGCTTTCCTGCTCGCCGCTGGAATCCAATCAGTGGCTTTCCTTCGCAATCACAGAAGGCCTTTTGAATGGATGGGGCAGGCGGTCATTCGAGGCACTCCGCCTGTCCTTTCTCACTGACTCACGCGCATTGTGGGTTGTTCGACGACGATTAGCTGTCGGCAAGGCAATTGCCCCCCTGTTGAACGCCGAACTAAGAGGGCACTTTCGCGGTGACGTACACGTCATTGAGAAATTGGATGTCGGACAACAAAAGGCCGAACTCAAACAGTTGAAGATTGAATCGATTAATTCCCTCAAAGAATTGTTCCAATGATGGTTCGGCTTTCGCTCACCAAGCAAGTTGTTCTGTATGCGGATTATCTTGATTTGCTTAAACCAGCGGTGGTTTTTCGAGTCATTAACTAGGCTTGCAGCCGATCCGAATCAGCGATCGCGTTCGGGAATGAGGCGACACAAAATGGCGAAAATTCCGAATCAACCGAAGGGGTTCAAACCGGATTTGACATAGTTCGTAGTCGTCAAAACTGCTTTGAAACCTTTGAATACGGTGTTTTTGAGCGAATCCGCGCTAATTTGGCGAGGATGCGAAGCCGCTGATTCCCAATAGAAATTGGAATTCCATCCAAAATACTGTTGCATAAGAACATCAGTCTGTTGGGGATTTGCACCGAATAGTAAGCATTTGTTTAGACTTTGGCGGACTGCGCCTCTAATTTGCCTCAATGAGTTCACGATTATGGCGGGGCATTTTGGGGGACTGACGAGATGAAGTCCGTGCACAAAATATTAGTAATGAGTTCTTTGGCACTGACACTTGGTGGTTGCACGTTGATTCCGAACGACGGACCATCAAGCTTTGGGGTAAGAATGGCGTCCTATGATCACGTCCGGACGCGGGATGCTGATAGATCAGAAACAAAAGTCGATTTTGTTCTGATTGATGCGAATAAGCGAGTCGTCAAAGCACTCGCCAATATGCGCAATATCCAGTTCGAGGGATCTTTTTCGACCCGGGCACCGAGACCCGACATCCGGATCGGGGTCGGAGATACAATAACGATTTCGATTTTTGAAGCCGGGGCGGGTGGTTTGTTTACACCGACTGGCGTGACCTTGAGCCAAGGCAATTTCGTAACGCTCCCGGCTCAGGAAGTCGACGGCAGTGGCCGCATCAAGGCGCCTTATGCAGGTTGGATTGAGGTGGCGGGTCGGCGCGTTCAGGACGCAGAGCGGGAAATCGAGAAAAAGCTCAAAAACCGCGCGATCGAACCGCAAGTCGTCATGAATGTGACGACGCGAACCGCGAATCTCGTGACCGTACTTGGCGATGTTGATTCGCCTGGCCGATTTCCGATCGGACTCGGTTCCCCGCGGGTCGACCGTGTCTTGGATGCGCTCGGCCAGGCCGGCGGAGCTGAATTCCAGGACTACGAAACGCTCGTAACTTTGACGCGCGGATCAAAGAAGGCAACGGTTCGTCTGAGCGCAATAACAAGAAGCCCAAGAAACGACGTTTACCTCTATCCGGATGACGTTCTTTTCGTTCAAAGGGATCAGAGGTTCTTCACAGTGTTTGGCGCTACAGGGCAACAAGCGCGGCTTACATTCGACCAAGAACGCTTGACTGTCGCTGATGGCCTTGGGCGGGCTAACGGGCTGAGCGATGATGTCGCTGATCCTCGGTGGCTTGTGCTGTATCGTACGGAGAAGCGGGAAATCGTCGAAGATCTCGGTGCCAACATCCCCGAGCAGTACCATTCCGCGACGCACATTCCAGTCGTCTACCGTTTCAATCTCAGAAATCCCGAGGGATTCTTCTTTGCGAAGCACATAGACATGCGGAACAACGATCTCCTTTACGCATCGAATGCACCGATTATCGGCTATTCCAAGCTCAACGCCGTCATCGGGCAGGTCGACACAACGATTGGGCTAACACGCAACATACATGACAACATCAAGAATTTCGGTGTCGACTAACACCAATCATCCGAACTAACATCGATCCAAAGCGAGGTCGCGGGGACAATAGCCCCGCGGCCTCATTGCATTTGACCAGGCTGCCCAAGTGAGATTGCTTTCATAGTTGGATACGAATGTTCCTTGTATACAGCCTTGTGGTGGCCGCACTTGCCGGTCCGTTTTTCTGGGGATCCGTTTATCCTTGGACCACTGCCTTGTTGGTTCTCGTTGTTGCTGGCATCGCGGCACGTCTGCCCTCTGACTGGTTCCGCGGACCAAGAGCGATATTGTATTCGCTGTATGGTCTCTTTTCTCTGTTCTGCCTAACCGTTGTTCTTCAGCTGCTGACCAACGATCTGTCTCTGGCTCCGAACGAGATATGGTCGTTGGCGAGCGATGTTCTGGGAGTGGATCTTCCCAAACGCACAGCTGTCGATCTCAGCACCATGCTTTGGGAAATCGGACCGGTTATTCTTTATGGTCTGACATTTTGGGTCTCATTGGCTGTTGGAAGCGATCGCCTGCGAACAGCCAATTTCCTGCAATGGACCGTCTGGGGTTCTGCCATACTTGTCGGCATCACATTCTTCATGCACCTGTCAGAACCGCGGCTCCTGCTTTGGATCGAGCGAGAGCATTATGCAAACAGATTTACGCATGGGTTCGTCAACCCGAATTCCGCCGCCTCATATCTTGGAACATGTGCACTGCTTGCCTTGGGCCTGATGGTCGGCTCACTCAAACAAGTGCGATTGTCGGGCCGGCGGTTCTTGAGCCCCGATACTTTCGATGAACTTCTCCCGGCAATAGCACGGCAGGTCGTGCCGCATTTGCTTGCGTTCATCATCTTTATTGTCGGGCTGGTGTCGACAGGGTCTAGAGCGGGAATCCTGCTGACAGGCGTCAGTGCCCTTGTTCTGATTGTATTGTTTGTAGCCAAGTCTAACAGAAAGGGGCTAGCCACAATCTGGATCGGCCTTCTGTTTTCCGTGCTCGCGGTCTGGACCGTTCAGAGTTGGGGCGGAAGCCTATCAGAGCGGCTGTACGATGGAGGTATTACAGACGAGGGTCGCGAGAAGGTCTATCCCGTTATTGGTGAAATGATCACAGATTATCCGCTCTTGGGGGTCGGGCTGGGCGGGTTTGTCGGCGCCTTCCCGGCCTACCGCCCGGATTCGATCTCACCACTCAAGGTCTGGGACAAAGCACATAACACACTGCTGGAAATTGCTGTTGAAATGGGCGTGCCGTTTACGAGCGTGCTTGTTTTATTCTGGATCCTTGTCTTCTTTGTCCTTCTTCGTGGCGTTGCGAACCGCAGAAGAGGCTTCATCTACCCCGCAATCGGTGCGTCCGTTTGGTTGCTTGCGACGCTTCATTCGATGGTCGATTTCCCGCTGCAGATACCAGGACACACGGTTGTTGTGTTGTCTATTTTGGGTATTTGCGTTGCTCAAACGGTTCCTAGACACGGCCGGACCTAACAAGATTCTCACACCGAATTGCCCCCAATCTCGGTATGCGACCCAGTTGGTACCATCGGTCGAATACAATTTTTCTAGTACCGGAGGCACTGAGGTCGCCTGTTTCTATTGCTCGACAATAGCGACCGAGATATCGTTGTAAGGAGATTAGGAGCGGTATTTGCGTATCTGTACTCAATAAGCAATTGAGGTTGTGTTCAGTGATGCGTCGTAACCAGATTGTCAATGAGCGGAGTACTAAAGATGTGTCGATTGCTCCGTGTGAAGATGGTGCCAAAAAGGTTTTGAAGGTTCAGAAAGACCTGGCCCGTGCGACCTTCGCGATCATTGAGGCTATCTACCTGAAGCAAAAAAACCACGTTCCATGTCGCGGCGTCACGACAGCACACAAAGCTGTTGACTAATCTCGCTTTCCGCACGCAAGCACCGGCCTAACTGCTCTGCAGGGAGCTTATTGGGATAGGCCACCGACTATCTCATCCAACTATTCAAAGCGGCCGAGATAATCGGTGGCTCGTCTGGGCATTGCCTCGCTGAGAGATTGCGATCGTGCAATCCGACCGACCAATTGTCGCTCGATCAGCAAGCCAGAGTGGCTCAGTAGCAGGGCAGTTTTCCTAACGGCAGATCATGCCACCAACAGCGAGGCCGCAATCTTGCTGGCCTACGATGAAGGGGTTTCATCGTGACAGGCGCCTCCTCGACCACGTGGTAGTGGTGCCGCCGCTTTTTCTTTTGGTGCCGATGACGGAAGCCACCTGTCCGAACAACAATCCGCTCTTCCGCTATCGCAACTTTGACGGACGAAAGTGTCGATAGTGACGATAAGGCTAGAACCTGTGTGGAAGAGATCCAAAGAAATCCTAGTCCCAAAAGACTAAGAGCAAGCAAATTACGCAATACCATACTCTGCTCCTCAGATGCGAAACGACGATGGCCTCCTCGTTCGCATGGGGAGCATTAGGCCACAGCTTGATGCTTTCGCCAACAGTGAAACCAGCTAATTGTTTCTATATTCAGTGGATTATATTAACCTGCTCAGATCAAGATATAATAATATTGTAGATCGCTTGCGGCAGGCGGGATGCGCCATTGTGTTGTTGTCGTAGCGCCAGCAGGCATGTTTGGAGCGGGCGTCGGCCAGGCTGGTGAATGTCTCTTCTATCCGGAGATTGCAAGCACGGCGGTATCTGAGCTGGATCAGTGTGCCGCCCGCCTCTTTGGCGTTGATTGGCATTCCTGATAGTCACGCGGCTCGCGGGACTGTGCGAGCCACAAGGATCCGCCATGAGTGCCAAGCCAATCAGCCGTTTCCCCGTACCGGAATTGACCGATGTGCCGGACGATATCCGCGCCAAAATCGAAGCCGTTCAGGAGAAGGCCGGGTTCGTTCCGAACATATTTCTGGCACTTACGGCGCGCCCTGAAGAGTTTCACGCCTTCTTCGCTTATCACGATGCGCTGATGGACAAGGCAACCGACGGGCTCTCCAAGGCCGAGCGCGAAATGATCGTAGTCGCGACATCTAACGTCAATGGTTGCCAATATTGCGTCATTGCCCACGGGGCGATCCTGCGCATTCGCGCGAAGAATCCATTGATCGCAGACCAGGTCGCGGTCAATTACCGCAAGGCAGATCTGAGCGAGCGGCAGATGGCCATGCTGGATTTTGCGATGAAGGTCGCCGAGGATTCACGGTCTGTATGCGACGCGGACTATGACACTCTGAGAGACCATGGATTCAGCGACGATGACATATGGGATATCAGCGCGATCACTGCGTTTTTCGCCCTCAGTAATCGAATGGCGAATGCAATCTCTCTGCGCCCGAATAAGGAATTCTATTCCATGGGGCGTTAGCCTGCGGCGATTTTGAGTCCGATGACGCCGGCCACGATGAGACTCGTGCTTGCGAGTTTGAGCGCCGTCAATGGTTCGCCGAACAGTGCGGCGCCGAAGAGAACAGCTCCCAGCGCACCGGCACCGACCCAGATTGGGTAGCCGACACTGACCGGCAATGTTCGAAGTGCCAGAGTAAGGAATCCGATTCCACCGACCACGCCGACCAGCGTGGCGATGCTCGCCCATAGGTTTGTGAACCCGTTGGATGCTTTCATGGACATCGCGAAGACGATCTCGAAGACCACGGCGAACATAAGAAATAACCAGGCCATCACAGCCTCCCATTCTATCAGGGCGATTTTGACTGCCCCTGCATTGTGAGCTGGCTGCTGACCAGGCGCTAGGGATTTACGCGATACCGCTTCTGCGTGTCCATTGTGGGGGCACGCTCTATTTTAGCCGGCGCAACCCGATTTTCATTGACCTGTGACCTTGTTGCCACAAATCGGTCACCTTGCCCGGCAATTCTCCTGACCCACGCGGGGCGTATATCCTGCGGGACGAGGGAACACTCTATTTTTGGTTAAGTCACGTCCGGGGCCTGGGGGCTGTGGCGGAGGTTTGTGTGCGTAGGCTTTTGGCTTGCCTTTTGATCCTGTGTGCGGCGGGTGTAGCGGAAGCACGGGCTCCCAATTTTTCTTCATCGGATGCCGTCCTTCATTGGATGTATGACTATCGCAGTGCGCCAGCGCCATTGCGGTTGCCGGAAGCGGTTCACGCCATGCGCCGCCATGGTCTCCTCGCAGATACCAAGAAGAACGGCTTCTTCGTCGGCTTTATCGCAGGCGTCCTAAGCCGCAATCCGAAATCGACGCCGAAGCTCGTCAGGCGGATGTTGCCGATGCCGGCCAAGGAGCAGGCCGTGATTATTCGCGCGGTGGCTTATTCCGGCCTGTCGAACTGGCGCGACATTCTCTCTCATTTCCGTCGGCAAATGCCCTATCGGGCAGCGCTCATCGATAGCTACCTTGCAGGCGACGAGCCGACATTGATGTATGTGCCGATTGATCGGGGACCTGAAATTATCTACGCCCTTTGGGGCTACTATTATGCCACCGGCCACTTCCAGCCCGTCGTGCGTGTCATATCGGCACTCAAATGGGCGCCGGCAGAAGCCAAGTCCGGTTTCTCTTTCCGCCGTCTTTTCACGGGGCCGGGCGAGCCGACCTATGACGAGCTGATCATCGGCGCGACCGCCAAGTGGACTCTTGCGGCCCATGCCGAACGGCATCGCCACCTGCTGGATCTCTACAAGGCCGAAATCGCGGGCCGGGACGACGAAGCCGTCGTCGAGCCGCTGAAAGAGATTGTCACGGCATCAGAGAATTTCCGCTCTGAGGATATCCGTGAAGAGCAGCTTGTCACGGTCGACAAGGCCAAGGCGAAGAAGGCGCGTGACGAGTTGCGCCCGTCGAGCAAGGTTACTCTCAGCTCGATTGCCATCGCGACCGGCTGCGTCGTCGCGACCGCGACGGGTCATCCGGAGATTGCCGTGCCCTGTGTGGTCTCGGGTGCCATTTTCTCTGGCGTGACGCGCTACTTCCAATCGAAGAAGTAATACCAGCGGCGGTCAGTATTGACCCTTGTCACCGTGTGCATTTGTTCTCAGGTTAGGCGCGTTCTGCGCCGCAGTGCCGGGTACTGCAAGCAGGACGCAACGACGCCTGCGGGCAAATGCACGCGGCCTCCGGTGGCCTGAAACCGGCCATCGGGTGCGTTCCGGTGCTTGAACGATGCGCCGGCATCGCCCTGCGCACCGCGCCTGCCCGAGTGACCGGTTTGAGGCCATGACAAGGGTCAATACTGACCGCCGCTGGTATTAGTTTTGATGCTCACGGTTTCGTGATTGAGGAGAGGTTTGCGTTCAGGAGCCGTTCACCTTGGCGCACCTAGTGTCCGGCCAATATATAGTTTTGCCTAGGGAGGACTTCGATGGTGTCGAAACTCTTGATTGCGGTTCTTGGATTGGGTGTCGGCACGATGTCGGCAATTGGCGTGGCCAAAAGCGTTGGAAGCCTTGCAACCATGGCTTCCGCTCCCACCACAGAGAAAGAAAACCATTCCGTCGACCGAATACAGCTTGCTCAGGCAAGAGGGTCGTATGAAGAGGAGTATCGCGGCAGCTATGCCGGCCCGCCGCCGAAATCCAAACCTAAGCCGAAGAAATCCTACAAAAAGACGAAGCGCAAGAAGAAGTCTTGGGGCGACACGCCTGTTGTCTCTGTACCGACCGGCGTGACGCAGTAATGATGGACGGATAGCGGCAGCGTCCCACTCAAGTTTGAGGGGGAGTCTCGTAGGCGGCGGCATGGTCCTCAAGCGCCACGATTGTTGAGCGCACATCTCTGTCGAAATCGATCCTTGGATTGATCAGGCACATGCGCAGAACGACCATGCTCTTCAGGACAGTGGTCACCAGCATGGCATGACCGGACGCGACGATCTCTTTCGAGAGATGCTCGTTGAGTGCATCCACTTCCTCGCCAGACAGATTGTCTCCGGCAGGATTGTATCGGAAGGCAAGAACACCGAGTGTTGCCGGTGAGACGATTTCCCAATCGGGCCGCTGGCGCAGAAACGTCTCTGTTTCTTTTGCTGTGTCGCAACCGATCCGAACGGCCTCTCTGAATGACGCGAGGCCGAACGTCTTTATCGACATATAGAATTTCAGCGCCCGGAACCCGCGTGTGAGCTGCACGCCATGGTCGTAGAGATTGACCTCCTCGGAACTCCCCTGAATGTCGCGCAGATATTCGGGCGCCTGCGCAAAAGTCGCTTTCAGCCAGGCATGTTCCCGCACCAGAAGGCAGCCGATTTCGTAAGGTTGAAACATCCATTTGTGCGGATCGACGGTGATCGAGTGCGCCCGCTCGATACCCTTGAGCGCCGCACGGCCGTCATCGGTCAGGATCGCGGCTCCGCCATAGGCGGCGTCGACATGCATCCACAAATCCTCGACCCGGCAGAAGGCGGCGATTTCTTCCAGCGGATCCACAGCGCCGGTGTTGGTCGTGCCGGCGGTCGCCAGGACGCAGAACGGTTCTTTGCCCCCGGCGACGTCGGCCTGAAAGAGGGTTTGCAGGGCATCCACGTCCATACGGAACTTCGCGTCCGAGGGAACGATGCGGATTTGATCGGGCTGGAACCCGAGCAATTTGGCGGCGCGGATATTCGACGAATGCGCCTGGTCTGAGAGATAAAGCGTTGCGCCGTCCAATCTCTCGCGCAGCTTGATCCGCCGCGCCGCTGCAAGCCCCGTCAGGTTCGCAACCGAACCGCCGCTCGTGAAAAGCCCGCCGCCTTCCTTTTCGGGTAGACCGAATAGATTGAGGAGCCAGTTGATCGTCACCAGCTCTACCTCGACCGCCGCCGGCGATGTGACCCACCCGCCCGCGAACACGTTGAAACCCGATGCGAGGAAATCTGCGAGCGCACTGATGTAGTTGCTCGGGCTCGGCACGAACGAGAAGAAGCGCGGATGAGTGAGGAGGTCACAGTTTGGGAAGATATTTTCTGTGACTTGGGACAGCACTTCGGCAGCGTCAGAGGCATCTTCTGGAATTGGCTCCATCAGGAGATCATCCATTGCAGCACGGCTCGCTGTGGCTACTGGGGAGCGTTCCGGAATGGCTTCGAAATGATCCACGAGAAGATCGACCGCCCGGTAGCCGAGTTTGCGCATTTCGTCTTTGGAGAGATCAAGGCTGGGATTCAATCTCTTGCCGTTGGTCATTGAGGCGCATCCCCTGGGTTGTCATGCAACATCGCAGTTATGGAGCAGATCGCGCCCATTTCCGCCTCTTGGGGTGGTTCGTGACCGCCTTGTCAGAGATGGTGCATCTGCGCCAATTCCTATCATACGGTAGTCTCGACATGACGCGCCAACGCGCAACGTGTAGAGGCATGCTAGATCTTTCCGAGATGGCATGTGCCAGATGCGAAGACGATCCACTTCCAAGGGAAATTCCATGTCGAACAACAGCTCAAACCCCCGCCCGAACACCGTCGTGATAGGCCTTGGCTCCATGGGTGAGGGCATGGCGCTTTCTCTTCTGCGAGAGGGATTCCCGGTTTGGGGTTTTGATGTTTCGACCGAGCGGGAGGAGAAGTTTCGCGAGGCAGGCGGTGAGACAGGCTCGCGCCCCGACGCCGTTGCCAAGGCTGATGCAGTTGTTTGTGTCGTCGTCAATGCTGCTCAGACCGAAGCGGTGTTGTTCGGCGACAACGGAATCACATCTCAGCTGAAACCGGGTTCGGTTTTCCTTTCATGTGCAACGGTCACGCCGGAATTCGCCAAGGCAACCAGCACGAGACTCGCCGAACAGGACGTCGAATATCTGGATTCGCCCATCTCGGGCGGATCGGTGAAAGCGGCCGCCGGGCAGCTTTCGATCATGGCCTCGGGTTCGCCGCGCGCATTCGATGCCACTGCTCCGGTGCTGGAGGCAATGGCCGAGCGGGTCTTTCGCCTCGGCGACGAGGTCGGCGTCGGCTCGGCCATGAAGATCGTCAATCAGCTGCTTGCCGGCGTGCATATTGCTGCCGCCGGTGAGGCGGTCACCTTTGCGCTTAGTCAGGGCATCGATCCGGCCACCACGCTGGAAGTCATCTCCGAATGTGCCGGCTCATCCTGGATGTTCGAAAACCGCGTGCCGCACATTGTCGATGGCGACTACACCCCGCACTCGGCCGTCGACATCTTCGTGAAGGATCTCGGCATCGTCACCGATGTCGCGCGAGGGGCGAAGTTCTCGGCCCCGCTGGCCGCGGCGGCTCTGCAGCAATTCGTTGCCGCGAGCGGCGCCGGGTTCGGGCGGGAGGATGATGCGGCGGTCGCCAAGATCTATGCCCGTAATGCCGGGCTGACGCTGCCGGGTGAAGACGAGTAGTCGCTCCCCAGGCCCTAGCGCAGAAACATGGGGGTCCCGTCGAGGGTCGCGATTTTGGGGCGATAGCTCTCCACGTCATACATGGCGCCCACATCGACGCGGCGCTCGCCTTTTGTGCTGATGTCGGCGGGCTGGGTCGTGTAGCGCCCGTCCTGAACGGCAACCATCAGACCGGTCTTGCCCTCCTCGATCAGGCGGACGGCGATGGTTCCGAAGTTTTTCGGCACCATCAGATCGACCGCATCCGGAGCGCCGGCACGCAGGAGATAGCCCAGATTCTGCACCATCACATTGGTGCCTGTGCTCGCCTTGAGGGCGTCACCCACACGGTGACCGATGCCGCCGAGCTTCCGGTGGCCATAAGCATCTGCCGCTCCCGATTCCAGAATGTCCTCTCCAATCGCTGTTGCCCCTTCTGAGACGACGACGATGGCATAGTTCGATAGAGACGCGGCACGGTCCGCGCTCATCATCTCGGCGAGACGGTTCAGGTCGAACGGGACCTCGGCGATCAATGTGCGGTCGACATCGGCAAGATAGCCCGCCATCAGCGATGTCAGACCGCAGTTGCGACCGAACATTTCAACGACCAGGAACCGCTCGTGGCTGCCGACGGGCGTGCGCAGATTGTTGATCATTTCGACCGAACGCGTGACGCAGGTCGAGAACCCGATGCAATAGTCGGTCCCGAAGACATCATTATCCATCGTCTTGGGAATGCACATGGTCTTCGCGCCTTCGGTGTGAATGCGCGCTGCATAGGAGAGCGTGTCGTCTCCCCCGATCGCAATCAGCACATCGATTTCGAGGGCGTCCAGAACGGACAGCACGTGATCGGTAATGTCGATCGTGCCGCCATCGGTTGGCTCTGGCAGGTTGCTGAGGAATGGCGGTAGATCGGCTACCCTCATACGCGAGGGGTTCGTGCGTGACGTGTGCAGGATAGTGCCGCCTGTCCTATCGATGCTACGCACGACATCCGGATCCAGGATCATCCGGGCACCAGCGGTTCCGGCCAGGTCATTTGGATCTGAATTGACAGGCCCCGCCCATCCTCGGCGAAATCCTGTCACGCGCCATCCTCTCGCGAAAGCTTCATTCACGACGGCCTTGATCGCCGGATTGAGGCCGGGAACATCTCCACCTCCCGTTAGGATTCCAAGATGCATGAGGTCTCTCCTTGTCGGCGATCGGTGAAACAGGTCAATCCGTAAACGCAGGCTTGCCTGATGGCGACTCCAACGTGTCCGGCGCTTCTCTCTCGATCGATAGCGATTCGATTGAAGATTATCCAGGGATTGGAGTCACTGAGCCGTTTTACCCCTGATCGCAATCGGAACTGCACGCCGATTGAACATGGGCACAGAAGTTCTTTCGTGACATGCAGCCTTTAGGCTACGTCCTTTGCGTCTGATCGTTCACAATCGGGGCCGGCGATCGGCAAGCGGACGGTGAAAGTACTGCCTTCGCCAACCTTGCTGTCGGCATGGAACGTTCCCCCATGCAATTCGATCAGCCGCCCGACGAGATTGAGGCCGATACCTGTCCCCTCAATACCTGTCGACGTCTTGGCCCGGAAAAAACGTTCTCCGATCCGCGCGAGATCGTCCTCATCCATGCCGACGCCATAGTCGCGCACGGAAATCGCGATGTGCTCTTCCTTCTGAGTGAGCAAGACATCGATTTCGGGAGTTCCCGGCGCATACTTCACGGCATTCGAGAGAAAATTGGTCAGAATCTGATCGATCGAACCTTCATCGGCCTGAATACTGTTTGGCACGTCATCGATGCGAAGGCGAATGTGGTGGCTTCCCGAAACGTCCTGCTGGCGGGCGACAACCTCGTTCACGAGGTCGGCAATATTGCACCGATCGATCTTGATCTTGATCTTGCCGTCTTCCAGGCGTGCCGCAGTCAGCGTGCTCTCCATCAGCCGAGCCATGCGGCTTACGGCTCTGCGGATCTTGTCGATGTGGTTCATCAGATTGGCTTGCGTCAGTTGGCCTTTACTGGAGCGCCGAGCCATGCGTTGTGCACTGGAGTCGATTATGGCCAGTGGGGTCCTGAACTCATGGCTGGCCATCGACACGAATTCCCGCTGCATTGCGTTCAACTCCTTTTCTTTATTGAGCGCAAAGCTTAGTTCTGCGGCGGTCTCCTGAAGACTCTTCGTTGCCTCATCGACAAGCTCTTGCAGATGGTCCCGGTGGCTGGTCAAAGCTTCTTCCGTCTCCTCGCGCTCAAATACGCGCCCCATCTGTGTGCAAATGTGATTCAGCAGATCCTCGAGTTCGGGATCGGATTGCAGCGGCTCAGTGGAGAAGAATTCAAGGACCGCAACGACTTCGTCACGCACAAGGATCGGGCAGGCTACGGCTCCGACCAAGCCGGCCTTGTCGGCCGACTCGCTGCGCACGGCATCGGCGGCAATTCTGGAGTCATACATCCATTGGTTCGATTTTTCGGAGAAGGCACGACCAAGCAGTCCTTGCCCTTTCTCGAAAACGGTTCTGGACGTTGTCTCCAGGAAGTCGTTGTGGCGCACGTCATCTGCAACGTACCAGCTCTCGGTCGGTTCGAGTCGGGCGGAGCCGTCGCTGGCCGGCTCGTAAATGTGACCGTAGGCCCAGCCCATCTCGTCGCAGACAAGAGCCAGACAATCCCTAATCGTCGATTTGGCATCCACTGAGTGATTGGCTGCGGCCGATACCATATTCATCAGGCTCACTTTTTCAGCCTGAGCTTTGCTATGTCTTTTCGCCAGTTCTGCTGGTGTTCGGTCCCTTCCTGCCCCCCGGAAACCTACGAATACGCCGGACTTGTCATAGACCGGCGTTCCGCTGATGGAGACGAACGCAATTTGTCCATCCGGCTTGGTGGCCGAATATTGGAAATTGCGAAAGGCGCGGCGTTCGTCGAGATCCGAGAAGTGTTTGGCCCAGTCCCCATCGAAATGCGCGCAAACCTCTTTTCTCAAGCGTCCGATGACGGCAGATCTGGGCAAACCGAGAGTGCGCTCGAATCCGTTCGAAACATACGTGAATCGTCCGTCTCCGTCGGTTTCCCAAATCCAATCGGTTCCTGCCTCGGCCAGATCACGGAACTTTCTTTTTGCCGATTCCATCTCATCCAGCGATCGCACAGTTGCGGCATGCGCTGGCCAAAAGATAAGGAACCCGACGCCGAACATTGTGACAATCGCCAGGACCAATGCTGCCCCGTGAATCATGGCGACCATTGCCAGTGTTTCTTCAGCCATAACCTTGTAGGCGGATACAACTCGGTCCAGCTTCCTCATAACGAACTCCGACCCGCTGGCACCCAGCCAGAACTGACCAAAGAGAACTTCGTCTTTGCCGCTATGGAGTACGGCACGGGCTTCGAGAAGAACGTTCTCGACCATTTCGTTCAAGGAGATGGTGTCATCGGGTTCATTGTAGAGGTCTTGGAGTGTGCGTGAGAGCGGCTCAGAACGCGACAATTCAAGGTGTCTCGATTCGAATGTCTCTATGATTTCCCGGAGCAGGCGACGCTCGTTCGAATTCTTGTTTCGGGAGTAATCGTCCACCAGCAAAATGAGCCGCTGCAGATGAAATCTCTGTTTTCCGCTTAGGTTGATGCGCTCAGCAAGTTCCGCTTTCGAAGTAATCGAAACGAGTGCTGTCACGTGAGGAATTGAAAGACAAAAAAGAATTGCGGCGAGGCCGATGGCATAGCGCCGCCACATATGCCTGGGGTTCGTCGGTAAGAGCACTGCAGACATACGTCGCAGTCTCCATTTTCGAATATAACCCACGATTTGTCCCCCGGCAGATCAAGGCTGCCGGAGAGAAAAACAAAAAAAACCGAATATTTAGTTTAAACGAGAGGAGTGTGCGGATTTTATATTTAGCAATTTTTGTTCGTATTTGTTTCTTCGTCGTTCCGGATTTCGCCTGATGGACTGCCTCGCCTCAGTCGATCTGCTTGCTGGCTTTTCCCTCTTTGTGCAGGATAAGCCCCCAGTGAGCGGCGCGGTTTGCAGGAACGGCGATGCGGTATTTTTCCGCAAGTTCGCAAACGCGCGATGAAAGCCAGGGAAGCTCCAAACGCTTGCCGTTTTCCAGATCCTCCAACATCGATGATTTGAAGGAGGAAGGCTGGCCATCGAAGAAGGCAAGTCCGGATGCAATGTCGTCGGGTCCGAAATCCTGACCTTCGGCATTTGCCACTGCAACCACTTCCTCAAGGAGCGCGACGAAGAAGTTGCGCGTTTCCGGGTTGCCAAGCACCTCTCCCACGGTTTTTCGGGTCAGTGTCGTCGAGCCTGACAGCGCAACGAGCCTGATGAACTTCTCCCAGATCGTGCGCCGGACGTTGGGACTGAGTGTGGCGCCAATGCCGGGGGAGGATTCCAGTGCGCTTGCCAAGCGCGCAATCTGAGCATCGCCATCGTGATCGCCGAGAATGATCTGATGAGCGCCACCGGGATTGTGGATGACACCTGGTTTCTCGATTGCAACGCCGAGATAGATGACAGCGCCAACAACCTGAGCCCCGGGGACATGGCGCGATATGGTGGCGACGCTATCGATGCCGTTTTGCAGGGTCACCACTCTCGTGTCCGAGGTCAGCAGCGGGGCAAGGCCGGCGGCAGCCGCCTCCGTATCCCACATTTTGACGCCGAAGATCACAATATCGACGGATCCGATTTCACTGGGATCGTCAGTCGCCTTAATGGCAAGCCCGGAAACATTGCCCAAGGGACTCTTGATCGTGAGACCATCGCGCTGCAGTGCAGCGAGGTGGGCCCCCCTGGCAATCAGCGTGACGTCGTGTCCGGCTTCTGCCAGACGTCCGCCCACATAGGCACCGACGGCGCCCGCGCCCATGACAGCAATCTTCATGCGATCCCTCCAGCATTCATAGACCTCATTGCCGGCCCACCCGTTCCATTTGTCGCGTCGGCCACTCTGACGGCACGAATATGAGGTCGCACCAGAGATTCAATTTCATCGACGCTGCATTTCCTATCGTTATCGATCTCGATGTTCCAGGGAAGGGCAAGAGCCTCGCTTCGTGCATGCATGGTACGGATCAGGTCATCGGAGACGGAAATCTGTTTCGACTGGTTTCGCGTTCTGACACGCTCGGCGCAGGTCTCTGCGCTGGCACCAATCTTGATCAGGCAAACCTCGTAACGGGACGAAAGGCGATCGAGAAAACCGACCGTTTCATCCGAAGCGCCCGTTGTCTCGATGACGATTGCTGCATGATCGGTCTCGACCGCTCTGATGGCGTGGGTGATGTCTTCGAATGCACGACGTGCATAGGTCTCATCGATGATGCCGCCCATGGAGCGCAGGACGCGAATTGCGATCCGCTCCACGTCCACGAAATGGGCATTAAACCTGGATTCTATCATCCGCCCGATCTCGGATTTGCCAGCTCCCTTGGGGCCGACCAGAACCAGGAGCTGAGCGCGGCGCGAAGCCATGGCCTTACGGATGCGGTCCGCAATCCAAGGTGAGACGGCAATCGCTACGGTGACAAGCAGCCACGGTTCACCGGAGGAAAGGTCGTATTTGCCAACCAGAGCAGACACCGGGCTGCCGAATATGAAAATTCCTAGTCCAAAATGGAGACCGGTCGTACAGACGGTCCAGGTTGCAGCTCGCAGTCCGACCCTTGGCGTGCGTGCGATCAAATTCGCATAGATCAGAACGAAGGCGACATCCAGACTGGCCGAGACCCAGCCTGCTGCGATGTCGCCCAGGTCGTCCTGGTAAACCGAAAGGCGGATCAGCGCATTTGCAATCGGTATCAATCCGACGGGCAGCCATAGCAGGAAGTCGTGCTGCACCTGCTTTGCGTATGGATTGCGGAACATGGTCATGCCTCGGTGGCCTGCGGCGTTGAACGGCGAAGGAGCAGGATTGGATGTAATCCCTCCTCGCGCCGGCCAACACCGTAAAAAACGTTTCAAATGTAGCGACCGCGGTCCCCGGTATCCTATGCCGATTTGGCTGGGGCGGCCTGATCTGCACGGGCAGCACTCATCATCACGCTGGAGAGGACCTGATAGGTCTTGGTCCACGCCGCTGCCGCTGCCGGAGACCAGGCGTCGCGCAATCCATCCTCAAGGGTTGAGAGGAGGGCCTCTCCGACAGAGCCATAGTGCCGCTCCAGGACGCCGTATCCTGCATGTCTGCGGCCGAGTTCTTCAACGACCGGCAGAAGCGTTTCCAGATGATCGAGACCGTTGACGGCCGTGCCGAGGACCTGAACGAGCTTTCTTCGCTGCTCCGCCAGATCACTCTTTGCAAAAAGAGGCCGCGTTGAAGGATCGATCTGAAACAACCGATTGTAGAACATATCGGCGGCTTGATCGGCGATTGGGATGACCTGTTGCCAGGTCGACTGCACAAGTTGCTTTTCTTCCGGTGACATCGCTCATTCTCCATAGTTGCGCTTGAGTCCAACGGAGTGGCCGGCTTGGGCGACGGCCACACGATTGTTGGTCTCGCTGATGGTTTGTTTCGTTCAATGCGTATGTGGGACTTGCGACTGTTCATTTAAAATGAATAATTCAGATGTTTCAGTTCTGTAGGAGAGATGAATGGATCTCGCCGTTTTGAACATTTTCCGGACGGTTGTTCGCGAGGGTGGCGTTACGAGGGCTGCGGCGAAACTGCACCGGGTGCAGTCGAACGTGACGACTCGGGTTCGCCAACTCGAGGAAGAGCTTGGTGTGCAGCTCTTCGTTCGCGAGGGCAAACGGATGCAAGTCTCGCCGGCCGGCACGATTCTGCTCGACTATGCGGACCGGCTGCTTGCACTGGCCGATGAAGCGCGTGAAGCGGTTTGCGATCGCACGCCACGCGGTATTCTGAGATTGGGTGCCATGGAAAGTACCGCGGCAATCCGGCTTCCCGCGCCGCTTAGCGCGTTCCATCGTGCCTATGGAGATGTCTCTATTGAGCTTAAGACCGGTAATCCGCAACAGCTTGCGGAGATGCTTCTGGCAGGAGAGTTGGATGCGGCTCTCGTGGCCGAACCTGTGGCAGATGCGCCTTTCGAGAAAATCCCTGTCTATGAAGAGGAGCTCGTTCTCGTAGCCGCATTGGATCACCCGGCCATAACGGCTGCTGGCGACGGTGCACCCCGTACATTGCTCGCCTTTGAAGTGGGATGCCCGCATCGGCAGCGGCTGGAAAACTGGTATGCATCATTCGGCGAGATGCCGGATCGGGTGATTGAGATGGGTTCCTACCATGCAATGCTCGGATGCGTCGTGGCCGGGATGGGGATCTCGCTCTTGCCGCGTGCCGTACTCGAGGCCTTTCCGGCGCGCGACAAACTGAGTGTTCACGATCTTCCGAGCGGGCAGGATAAATCCCAGACCGTGCTCATTCGGCGCAAGGGCGTTCAGTCGCCCAATATCTCGGCATTGGTTGAAATCTTGAAGGGTACCGGAGAAAAGGGCGAAACCGATGGTACCCGACGCAAGACCAGGTCATGAGGGGTGTTGATGTTTCGCAGCAAAATGTCGCTAAACGTTGGGGGTTGGCTCGCTCTTGGTCTCAGCTGGCTGTTACATCTGCCTGCGGCTGCGAGCGATGAGCGGAATCTCTGGGCGGCCCTGAAGACGCCTGGACACTTTGCGATCATGCGCCATGCGCTGGCACCCGGCACGGGCGATCCTTCGAATTTCCAGCTGCAAGACTGTGCGACCCAGCGCAATCTCTCGGCGGGCGGACGAAGGCAGGCTGAGCGGACAGGCGCGGCTTTCCGTTCAAACGGAATTGTCGCCGCACGCATATTATCGAGCCGATGGTGTCGATGCCTTGAAACCGGTCGGTTGCTTGGCCTCGGACCGGTCGAACCATTTGATCGGCTCAACTCCTTTTTCCAACAGATGGCGGCAGGCCCATCCCAAATCGCGGAACTCCGTGAAGAAATCAAGAAGATGGATTTGTCGCGTCCGGTTTTGATGGTGACACATCAGGTTGTGATAACAGCTCTTGCGGATGTGTTTCCCGCCTCGGGTGAGATTGTGGTGATGCGCCGAATGCCAAGCGGGGCTCTTGCCTTGGTTGGCCGAATCGCCGCTCGTGCCGCGCAGTAGCTCTCTCCTACTCTTCGTCTGATGCGGCCTTTTCAATCGAAGTGATAATTGCTCCATGGCTGCAGAGGAAACCGGTACCCCGAAACATCGAAAACACGCGGCGCTCTTCGTGTTCGTCACGGTCCTGATCGATGCGATGGGGATCGGTATCATCATTCCCGTCATGCCCGACCTGTTGCGGGAGCTGAGTGATCTTCCGCTCAGCGAGGCTGCTGTCTGGGGCGGAATTCTGAGTTTTGTCTATGCTCTGATGCAGTTCGCCTTCGGGCCAACGATCGGCAATCTATCGGACCGGTTCGGACGACGTCCGGTGCTGCTCATCTCGCTCGCAGCCCTTGCTGTCGACTATGTGGTCATGGCCCTGGCGCCGACCCTCTGGCTGTTGTTCGTGGGCCGGGTGGTTGCAGGAATTGCCGGTGCAACCCACTCCACGGCAAACGCTTATATCGCTGACGTCAGTCCGCCGGACAAGCGGGCGCAGAATTTCGGCCTGGTCGGTGCCGGCTTCGGGCTCGGCTTCGTCATCGGCCCGGTGATCGGTGGGCTGGCCGGCGAAATCGGAACGCGGGAGCCTTTTTTTGCCGCGGCAGCTCTTGTATTTCTGAACTTTCTTTATGGATGGTTTGTCTTGCCGGAATCGCTGGCGCGCGACAACCGACGTACCTTCCAATGGATGCGCGCAAACCCCTTCGGCGCTGCAGCGCAGATCAGAAAGTTCCCGACACTCCTTTGGCTGTTCCTGACTGTGTTCATCTACTCCATCGGCCATTTTGTCTACCCGGCCATTTGGAGTTTCTACGCCAAGGAAGCCCATGGCTGGTCCAATGCCGAGATCGGCATTTCGCTGGCCATCGTCGGAGTCGGATTCGCTCTCGTACAGGGTTGGCTCATTCGATTGATCCTGGCGCGTCTCGGTGAAATGCGGACGGCGGTGTTCGGGTTTTGCATCAGCTCGGTCAGCCTGGTCGGACTCGCCTTCGCTTCGGAGAGCTGGATGGTCTATGCAATGCTTCCCGTTGCCGCCCTTGGAGCGGTTGTCACGCCGGCGCTCACGGCGATCATGACCAACCTGACAGGCGACGACGCACAAGGGGAACTGCAGGGTGCGCTTTCGAGCGTCGGAGCCGTTACGCTCATTATCAGTCCGCTGCTGATGACACAGCTTTTCAGCACATTCACCAAAGCCGGCATGTCGCTCTACTTTCCAGGAGCCCCTTTCCTTGCCGCGGCATTGCTGATGATGATCGCGCTGGTCGCCTTCCGCTTCGGTATGCGTCGAACAGGCATGTCCAGTACACAAATTCGTTAAGGGAGACGTCATCTCAAAGTGCTAGAATCCCGGCCAATCATGACCTCCGGGACCTGATGCCACTTGACTTGGGGCGGAACCCGCCCCAATCAGCTGATGGTCCGCGGGACGATTTGTTGACTGAGTAGAAGCGGAGCACGCGGTGGCGCGTTTGCACAAATCGAGTTGGTTTGAGCGCTTGAAGCGCATCGCGCGGTATCGCCTGCATGTCCCGATGAAGCGGAGCAGGCACGAGCCGGAGCACGTGGCGCGCGGTGTCATGGTCGGTGTGATTTGCGCCATGACACCATTCTTCGGGGCGCAGATGCTGCTGGTCCTGGCGGTCTGGATTGTTGCACGCAAGTTATGCGACTGGGATTTTTCGCTGGTCAACGGGCTGGCCTGGACCTGGTCGACGAATGTCTTCACCGTCATACCCGCCTACTATCTGTTCTGGCTGACCGGACAGGTGATTCTTGGCCGTTTTGACGATTTCACGGGTTATGACAGCTTTAAGAGTATATTCGATGCGTGGAACGAATCCGGTGCGAGCTACCGGGACGCCGTCTCTTACGGTGTAAACGAGTTCATCTGGAAGTGGGCCATTCCGCTCTGCATCGGCTGTATACCGTGGGCCATCCTGTCCGGTTGGCTGTCCTATCGCCTGAGCCTCCAATTCGTCACCCAGTACCGGCGCAACAGAGAACACCGCATGTCGCTACGGCGCGGTAGCGCCACAGGTGACGTGTAACGGCATCTCCAAAATACAGAGCAGACAACTGGGCTTCCCCTATGGGCGCCCTGGCGCGTTCAAAAGGGGAAGACGCATTCCGCTAACTGTTTGCTAACCTCGCCGTGTGATTTTCAGGGCTGTATTTATGCGTTGAGCCGACAACGGGCGTGCGGCTGTTGGAATGTGAACGAGGCGAGAATACCGATGTCCAAGATATTTTCCAAATTCTCACAGATGAAAGTCGGTCAAAAGATTTATGGCTTGTGCGGTTTTCTAATCCTGACAAGCATCTTGGTCGTCGGTGCGGTTCTATTTCAACTGAACTTGATCAAACATGAGCTTCACGAAATTTCAGCAGAGCATATGCCGCTTACTGAGATGATAACCAAGCTCACTGTCGAACAACTCGAGCAGGCTATTCAATTTGAACGCGGGGTAAAGTACGCCGGGTTGCAGGCTACCTTGCCGTCGGCAGCCAAAGATTGGAAAAAGGCGCGCAACAAATTTGATGGATTCAGTAAAAAAATCAATAAGCATGTGAAGGAAGCTGAAGCTCTTGCCGCACATGTCATCGCAATTACGACCAATCCTGCCATCAAGGAAGAATATAAGAAAATTTTGGCAGGGCTTGAGCATTACGAAAAGGCTCATCATGACTATGAGAAGCATGTCGCCGAACTGAACAAGGGTATGTTGTCAGGCCGCATGGATCTGCAAGCCATAGATAAGGCAGTACACAAGATCGAGAAAGAAGAAGATGCCCTAGACCATGAGATCGAGGGCCTTCTGCATGAAATTGAACAATTCACGGCAGCGTCACTCAAGAACGTCGAGGCCCATGAGGACAGCGCCTTTGTTCAAGGGATCGTGTTGGTTGTGATTTCGATCCTCATCTCCGTTCCGATTTGTTTCTTCATAGTGCGGGGCATCGGCGGTCCGTTGAGCCGCGTTGTCACGGCATTGGGTAAGCTCAGCGATGGCGATACCTCTGAGATTGTCGATATCGAGGGTACGGATGAGATCGGACAGACGGTCCTGGCCTATGAAGAGTTGCGCAAACGAACCATTGAAGCGCGGGAGATGGCCGAGCGGCAAAAACAAGAAGAGGAAGCAAAGGCACACCGTGCCCAAGCTGTTCACGAACTGACTGACAATTTCGATAAATCCGTCGGTGAAATTCTCGCTGCTGTTGCCGCTGCCACCAAGTCTCTGCAGGAGAGCGCCGGTGTGATGGCGAACGCTGTGGAAGAAACAGACCAGAAGTCAACGATCGTGGCGAGCGCAACGCAGGAAGCGTCGGCGAATGTCGGTACAGTCGCGGCTGCGACCGAGCAAATGAATGGTGCGATCGGAGAAATATCGCAACAGGTTCAGCAATCGGCGAAAATTGCGCAGGAAGCGGTCGAGCAGGCGACCACAACGAACCAGACGGTTCGCGCGCTGGAGAAGAGTACCGGAGAGATCGGTGAGGTCATTCAGCTGATCTCGGAGATCGCGGAGCAGACCAACCTCCTGGCACTGAATGCAACGATCGAGGCCGCGCGTGCCGGCGAGTCCGGCAAGGGCTTTGCCGTGGTTGCATCCGAGGTCAAAGATCTCGCAACGCAGACAGCGAAGGCGACGGGCGATATTGCTGAACGGATCGAAACCATCCAAGCCGGAACGACCAGTGCCGTGAGTGCAATCGAGACAATTGGCGGAACAATTGGGAAGATTGACGAGATTGCAACGGCGATCGCCGCAGCAATCGAAGAGCAGGCAACGACCACGGGCGAGATTGCCAGCAACGTGCAGCAAGCCGCATTGGGAACCCAGGAAACAACCGAAGCCATGGCGGAGGTCAAGAGCGCGACGGACGACACGCGACGCGTTGCGGACAAGGTCCTGACTGCTGCGGAAGATCTATCGAGCCAATCCGAGGCATTGAGCAATAGCGTCAACGCCTTCCTGGAACATGTCAAAGTGGCCTAGGCGCTGCTCGGGAAATGCCGCGCCCTTGAGAAGGGCCGGCCTCGGGACGTTTGGGTCAGACTCCAAAGCGGGTCGACATCTCTGATACATGCGTTACGGTCGCGCCGACTGAAATCAGAGAGCAGGCCGCGTCATGTTCACAAGAGCAGAGCTCGATCAAGCAACCCGGATTGTCCGCAGTGTCATGGGCGCAACGCCGCAATATGCCTGGCCGCTCCTGGCCGAGCGGACGGGCAGCGAAGTCTGGGTCAAGCATGAAAACCATACGCCGATCGGTGCCTTCAAGGTCCGCGGGGGCCTCGTCTACTTGCAGCATCTCATGGATTCGGGTCGGGAGATTCGCGGCCTCGTAACCGCGACGCGCGGCAATCACGGGCAGAGCATTCCCTTTGCCGCCCGCCGTCATGGCGTTCCGGTGACGGTTTATGTTCCCGAAGGCAATGCGGTCGAAAAGAATGCCGCGATGAAAGCTGTTGGCGCGACATTGGTTGTCCATGGTGAGGATTTCGACGAATCCCGAGGCGAAGCAGGACGCATCGCCGAAGAGCGGGGACTTGAGTTCGTGCCCGCATACCATCCGGCGATTGTCCGCGGCGTAGCAACCTATGCTCTAGAACTCTTCGAGGCTGTATCGGATCTCCACACGGTCTACGTGCCCATCGGAATGGGATCCGGCATCAGCGGGCTCATTACGGTGCGTGACCTCTTGGGGCTCGAAACCGATATTGTCGGCGTCGTGTCGGCGAACGCGCCCGCCTATGCCTTGTCATATGATGCAGGCCATGTGGTCACGACGAACAGTGCAAAGACCTTTGTAGACGGCGTCGCGTGCCGTGTTCCGGACGCCGCGGCCCTTGAGGTGATTCGCGGCGGTGCCGCCCGTATCGTCCAGGTGACCGACGACGAGGTCGCCGAGGCCATGCGGATCTACCATACCGATACGCACAATATGGCGGAAAGTGCCGGTGCGGCTCCGCTTGCTGCCTTGATGCAGGAAAGGGAGACGATGCGCGGCAAACGGGTTGGCGTGATCCTCTGCGGCGGCAATGTGGACAGCGATGTCTATGCGCAGGTGCTGTCGGGCAAAACACCGACTGTGTGAGCGGATAGCAAAGGCTTTCCCTCAACTGGCGTTTTGGCCGGAGTCGACTAGGCACAGAAAAGCCGATCGATTTTAAGCGGCTAACGTCTCGAATTGCTTTAGATCAGTCGACTCCGGCGTACAGCCCGCTATGATATGAGATCACTCGTTTCCGCTGACTGAAGAGAGGCGCATAATGGCGACGAACGTCGAGACAACAGGGCCGTCGGAAGAGTTTCGACCGGCTTCTCGTATTGCCTTCGACGCGCCATGGGACTGGCTCGGAGCCGGCTGGCGCGATCTATGGCGAATTCCGCATGTCAGCCTGATTTATGGTGCCGCTTTTGCTGTGGCGTCCGTATTGCTCGTGGCCGGCCTCGCATGGGCCGGATCGCAGTCGCTGGTTCTTGTGCTGGCGGGCGGATTCCTTCTTGTCGGACCGATGCTGGCAGTCGGTCTCTACGAGGCAAGCCGGCGACTGGAATCGGGTGAGCCGGTAACCCTGGCCTCGGTCGCTCTTGTCGCTGTGAAATCACCCGGTCAACTGGCGTTTATGGGCGTTGCCCTGCTCCTCGTCTATTTCGTCTGGGTCGAGTTGGCGATGCTTCTGTTCATGCTGTTTTTCGGCTCTGTCGGATTGCCCTCGGCAGATGCGTTCGTTCCTGCTTTGCTGTTTACCGGTCACGGGCTTGGACTGTTGATCGTCGGCACGATTGTGGGAATGGTGCTGGCATCGGTCGTCTTTGCGACCACGGCCGTCTCGGTGCCGTTGATGATGACCCGCCAGGTCGATCTCGTCACCGCGGTGAACACAAGCGTTCGCACGGTGCTCGACAACCCCAAACCCATGATCCTTTGGGCGGCGCTTATAGTGGCAGCGATGGCCCTCGGTATCGCGACCGCCTTTGTCGGCTTGGTCATTGCCTTCCCGCTGATCGGTCATGCCACATGGCACGCCTTTAACGAGCTTGTTCCGGGCGCTTCTGGCACCTGAACTGAAAGTCCTGAAGCCGGCCCGCTCCCCCGGCCCAACCACCCCGAGGGTACCCTTACTGGGTGGTTGGGCCGGGGGAGCGGGCCGGCTTCAGGACTTTCAAATCAGAATCTACGCGCAGGTAGACCTACCGAATCGTCTTGCCGAAAACAGCGCTTCGATTCAGTCATCGGGTTTCTCGTCTTCAAGCATCCGATAGGCGGCGCCGTCCAGATCTTCGTACTGACCGCTCTTGAGAGACCAGAGGAAGGCGCCCAGGCCTATCAGGCTGAGAAGCAGGACAACCGGGATGAGCCACGCCAGTGCCGTCATCGCTGCAACTCCAAATGTGCCGTTCGCATTCTGATTGCATTGGCTGTGACAACGATCGATGAGGTCGACATGGCAATAGCGGCGATCAGGGGTGTGACGAATCCGGCAGCCGCGAGTGGAATGCAGATGCTGTTGTAGAGTGCGGCCAGTGCGAAGTTCTGGAACGCCATTCGCTTGGCGCGGCGCGCGACGGCGAGAAGTTCGATCACCGCTGCGAGGGACTCACCCTGGAAGATGGCATCTGATGCTTGTTGGCTGATTTGTGCTGCTGTCGAGGGGGAAAGCGAAGCGTGGGCCGCCGCAAGAGACGGTGCATCGTTTAACCCGTCGCCGATCATCAAAGGCACATGTCCCGTATCCCGCAGATCATTGAGATAGGCGATCTTCTCGTCCGGTTTTGTTGCAGAACGGGCGTCTGTAATTCCGAGTTCCGTGCCGACCCGCTCGACTGCCTCTGCATGGTCGCCCGAGAGGAGTTTGGCGGTAAATCCGGCATGACGAAGCCGTTGGACAACGTCGCCAGCATCGTTTCTCAGACGGTCCTCGAAGTCGAAAGCGATCGGCGCGGTATCATTTACGCGGTAGTAAAGACTTGCGCTTGCGTTTCGCGCCGCGTCGACGCCGCACCATTCAGCCGATCCGAGCTTCTCGCGGCGTTGGTCGGTTTCACGCGATAATCCCGAACCGGGCTTTTCATGCACATTCTCGGCCGGCACGATCTCAAGACCGCGCGTTTCGGCTGCCTTTACGATCGCCTGGGAGTAGGGGTGGCGGCTGACGCATGCCAGCGCTGCCGCATTCCGCAGTGTCGCATCGTCGATCTCGCCGCCATTGACCAAATCCGGTTTCCCCAGCGTCAGAGTGCCGGTCTTGTCGAAGACAATGGTGTCGATTTCAGACAGACGTTCCAGCCCGTCGGCCGATTTGAGCACGATGCCTTTTCCAAAGAGGCGTGAAGCCGCGGCGACCTGCACGGTCGGCACCGCGAGTGCCAACGCGCATGGACAGGTGATGATCAGAACGGCGATCGCGATTGTCAGGGAGGTCTCCCAGCCGGCGCCTGATGCAAGCCATCCCAGAAAGGTCAGCGCCCCCAGCACATGGACGACCGGGGCGTAGACCCGCGCTGCACGATCCGCCAATCGAACATAGCGGCCCTTGCTTTGCTCTGCGGCCTCCATGAGGCGGGCAAGGTCGGCGAGCAATGTCGTTTCGTCGGAGGCCGTGGCTTCCACCCGCAAAGGGGTCGAAAGATTGACCGTTCCCGCGTAGACGATGTTGCCCGCGCTGACGGTGCGCGGGCGCGACTCGCCGGTAATCAGGCTTTCGTCCACATCGCTCGTGCCGGACCGAACCAGGCCGTCGACCGGAACCCCTTCGCCTGCAGCGACAAGGACCATTTCGCCGATGGCGACATCGGTGGATTGAACGCGCCGGGTCTTGCCGTCTTCATTCAGCACTGTTGCGCGCGACGCCCGCAATCCCATGAGATTTTGAGCCGCACCCTGCGCCCGCACACGCATATAGCGATCGAGATAACGACCGATCAGCAGAAAGAACAGAAGCATGACCGCGGCATCGAAATAGACCTGATCGCTGCCGCGAGTCGTCTGATAGAGGCTCATAGCGGTCGCCAACAGGATTGCCAGCGAGATCGGCACGTCCATATTGAGGCGGCGGCCCTTGAGTGCATCGATGGCCGAGCGAAAGAAGGGTTGCCCGGCATAGGCAATCGCCGGCAACGCGATCAGCGCTGAGAGCCAGTGAAACAGCGTCGCCGTCGAGGCGTCCATGTCGCTGGCAAGTCCCGCCCAGACCGAGACCGACAGCAGCATGATGTTGGCAACGGCAAATCCGGCAACACCGATGCGGCGCAGGAGATCCTTATCGGGTCGCGCGAGGTCCGTGGCTTCCGTAAACTCGGCTGCCCGGAAGCCGGCACGGTCGAGCGCATCGATGATCGTCTGCCCGTCGAGGCGTGCCGGATCGAAGTGCACGGTCAGGCGCTTTGCCGACAGATTTGCACGAACGGTCTGCACGCCGCCCAGCGCACCCGCCGCGTTCTCGATCGCCCGCATGCAGCCGCCGCAGTTCATGTTCTCGATAATGAATGTCGCCCGTTCGTGCCTGATCGGATCGGAAGTGCCGCCGACAAGACCGAGCGGCGGGCTCAGTTCCTGGGCGCGAGCCATATGCGTTCCTTGTGCTCATACACGATCTGCGAACCGGCGCTGGTTTCCTTTCTTGCAGACAAAGCAAGGATCCATGTGCCGGCTTCGGCTTTATTGAACGCGGCAGCATAGAGGCCGGGACCCGTTTCCGCGAATGTGTACTGGCGGTCGAACTTGTCGGTTGCCGGGCGGCCCATATCGGCCTGCAGTTGAAGGCCCGCAACCGGGTAACCAGCTTGATCCTTGATCGCCACCGACAGGGATTGAAGCTCCGGTTGTACCACGATCTCGCTCTTCCAGCCGCGTTTCAGGCGTTCGGCTTCGGTCGTCAGCTGATCATTGTAATTCAGCCCCTTGCGATAGGCGTCGCGTGTCTCAATGCCATTGAATGTCGAAAGCGCGTAATAGACGAAGACGCCATTCGCAGCGAACATCACGCCGAAGAACGCACAAAGCATGACGAGAACATGCTTACCCTTGATTTGGCGCTGGGTTGGATTGGCTGCAGTCATTTTCCAGGTTTCCTAAATGTCGACTCTCGTGTTGTTTCCGTGCCGTCGCCAAGATCCTTGACCTTGAAGGTGATGTCCGTGGCGGGATCGCTCAGGCTGCGGATCGTTGACGCCGGTGCTGCGATGAAAACCCTGAGAGCACGCAGATCGTCCGGTACAACGTCGATGGCGCTAGAGGCATTGTCGATTCCGACAATGGACATTTTCGCATCCTCCAATCCCTCGACCATAAGCACAAATTGCCGCGTCTCGTGCCGTTTGTTGAGAATTTTGACAGTGTAACCGTTGCGCACACCGCCATCGGAGAGGCGCACAAACAGCGGATTTCGGTCGCGTAGAACATTGACCTCGAGTTCGGAACGGTTGATCCAACCGACAAACATGATGCCGAAGACGAGCGGGATCAGAACGGCATAGAGTATCGTACGCGGGCGGATCAGCTTGAGTGGTGCTGTCTGACCTTCGCCCGCAGCATCGAGCTTGCGGAACGTATCGTAAGCGATCAGATTTTTCGGCCGACCGATCTTGGTCATGATTTCATTGCAGGCGTCGATGCACAGCGCGCATTGAATGCACTCGAGCTGCGGCCCGTCACGAATATCGATGCCCATGGGGCAGACCACAACGCACTGTTTGCAATCGATGCAATCGCCACGGCCATCCCAGGTCTCACCCTTCTTATGCGGGCCTCTTTGCTCACCGCGCCATGGCCGATAGCTGACCAGTAGCGAGTCCTTGTCGAACATGGCACCCTGGATTCGTGGCCAGGGGCACATATAGATACAGACCTGCTCGCGCGCGATGCCGCCAAGGAGATAGGTCGTACCGGCAAAAATCAGCAGGAAAATATAGGCAATGGCCGGCGCCGTGCCTGTGAACAGTTCAACGGCGAGGGTCGGTGCGTCTCTGAAATAGAACACCAGGGCGCCGCCCGTCAGCAGTCCGATCAGCAGCCATGTTGCGTGGGTTGCAGCTTTCTTCGCGATTTTGGACGCGGTCCAAGGAGCCTTGTCGAGGCGCAGTCGGGCATTGCGATCGCCCTGGAAAAAACGCTCCACAGCGATCATCAAATCGGTCCACACGGTCTGCGGACAGGTATATCCGCACCAGACACGGCCGGCGAGAGAGGTGACCAGAAAGAGTCCAAGCGAGCCCAGTACGAGCAGGCCCGTGATGTAGTAAAATTCCTGCGCCCAGATTTCGAGGGGGCCCAAAAAGAGCTTCTGGTTGGCGAAATCGACGAGAAAGGCCTGATTGGGGACATGCTCTCCGCGATCCCATCGCAACCAGGGCAGGCCGTAATACACGCCGAGTGTGCCGGCCATCACCAGCCATTTGACGTTGCGAAACAGGCCACGTGCCCGTTTCGCATAGATTTTCTTGCGAGACTCGTAGAGAGAGCGAGATTCGCGTGCGTTTACCGCCTCGACATCGTGCCGGTCGATTCCAGGCGCAACCTGGGTAGGCGATGGCTTGCCAGGCGTGTCAACCGCAGCGGAGCCTTCGGCTTTCGGCGTGATGAAATCACCGGCGACTGAGCTGTCGGGCACTCTACGCCCTCCCGCAATTTACTGCCCGCCGCCCAGGGTATGAACGAATAGGGCGAGCTGTTTGATGGTAACCTCATCGAGGCGCCCGGTCCAAGCGGGCATAACGCCGCCTCTGCCTGTAACGACCGTCTCACGAATGTCTGCTTTGCTGCCGCCGTAGAGCCAGATGGCGTCCGTCAGATTCGGTGCACCGAGTTCCTTGTTCCCTTTCCCGGTTTCGCCATGGCAGGCAACGCATTGTTCCTCGAAAATTGCCTTGCCGCGGCCTGCCGATTCCTTCTTTGCCTCTTGTCCCGAAATCTGAAGGACATACTCCGTCACGTCATCGATCTGGTTCGGTTCGAGAATCTCATCGATGCCGTATTTGGGCATGTCACTGACACGCGTGTCCTCGTGATTCGAGCGGATGCCAACTTTGAGTGTTGTGTGGATTTCGTCGAGTTTTCCACCCCAAATCCAGTCGTCGTCGTTGAGGTTGGGATAGCCCTTGAAACCCTCAGCACCGCGGCCATGGCAGGGTGCGCAATTGTCACCAAATGCCGCCTTGCCGCCGGCAATGGCGAAATTCAAGAGGTCCGGGTTCGCCTTAACTTCCGACAATTCGGACTCGGCGATGGCATCGCGAAACTTTGCCTGAGCCTGTCGGCCCGCCTCGACGCTGGCGGCAACGGCGCTGCGCTGGCTATAGCCCAGAACGCCCGTCGTATGGCTCGAGATCAAGGGCCATGCCGGATAGGCAATCCAGTAACCGATGGACCAGACGATGGTGGCATAGAGCGTCCAGAGCCACCATTTCGGCAGCGGCCGGTTCAACTCCTTGATGCCATCCCACTCATGGCCGGTGGTCTCGGCACCGGTTACGTGATCGATTTCCTTTTCGCCTGCCATAGGTCAACTCCTATCCGTCTGAGACTGAGGATCATTGTCCAGCGGGATCCTGGAAGCGTCTTCGAACCGCTTTCGGTTGCCGGGCCAGAACGTGTAGATAAGGACGCCTGCAAACAACAGGCAGAAGAGGATCAGTGCGGTTATGCCGCTGATCTGGGCGACGGTTTCGTAGCTCATCGATCGTGGTCTCTTATCTCAGATTAGGTCCAGCTGCGTCGTACTTGGTGAAGTCGACGAGCGTGCCAAGCATTTGCAAATAGGCAATGAGGGCATCGAGTTCGGAGATCTTGGAGGGATCGCCGTCGAATTGCCGAACCTGCGCCTTGGGATAACGCGTCTGTACTTGTTCGGCACCGTCCGAATCGGGATCGACTTGCGACTCGAGGTCGATACGGGCATCACGGATCATCTCGTCGGTGTAAGGAACGCCGACAATTTTCTGCGCTTTGAGCTTGTCCTCGATATCCTCATAATTGAGGGCCGTTGCTGCCAGGAACGGATAGCCTGGCATAATGCTCTCGGGCACCACCGAGCGGGGCTGTTTCATGTGTTCAACATGCCAGGCGTCGGAGTATTTGCCCCCGACACGCGCAAGGTCGGGACCCGTTCGCTTGGAGCCCCATTGGAAGGGGTGATCGTACATGCTTTCGGCGGCCAGCGAATAATGACCGTAGCGCTCGACCTCATCGCGAAGCGAGCGGATCATCTGACTGTGGCAGAGATAGCAACCTTCCCGGATGTAGATATCACGTCCCGCCAACTCCAGTGGCGAGTAGGGGCGCATTCCCTTCACCTTTTCGATCGTCGACGACAGCCAGAAGAGCGGTGCGATTTCAATCAATCCGCCGATGGCGACCGTCACCAGAATGCCGATCACAAGAACGAGAGACTTGGTCTCGAAGACTTTGTGCCAATCCCACATGGTTTTGTTATCCCTCACTCGGCCGCGACAGGGCGCAGCTCTGGCGCGGCGGCAACGGTTGGTTGATCGGCTTCGTCGACGAGTTCATCGCCTCGTGCGGTCCGCCACAGATTGTAGGCCATGAGCAGAGACCCCGCGACGAACAGCAGTCCTCCGAAGGCTCTGACGAGATAGGCGACATGCTTGGCTTCAACCGTCTCGACGAACGAGTATTTCAGGAAGCCCAGCTCGTCATAGGCGCGCCACTGGACGCCTTCGGTGATGCCGGCGACCCACATCGCCGTGATGTAGAGCAGGATGCCGATGGTCGAAACCCAGAAGTGCCACTCCACCATTTTCATGGAGTAGAGGCCCTTGCGGCCGTAGAGCCATGGAAACAGGCAATAGAGCGCGCCGAACGAGATCATGCCGACCCAGCCCAGGGCACCCGAATGCACATGTCCGATGGTCCACTCGGTGTAGTGGGAGAGCGAATTGACGGCCTTGACGCTCATCAGCGGGCCTTCAAAGGTGCTCATTCCGTAGAAGGCCACGGAAATGACCATCATCCGGATCACCGGATCCGTGCGCAGCTTGTCCCAGGCACCCGACAGCGTCATGAGCCCGTTGATCATACCGCCCCAGGACGGCATCCAGAGGATGATCGAGAATGTCATACCCAGCGTCTGTGCCCAATCCGGCAGAGCGGTATAGTGAAGATGGTGAGGCCCCGCCCAGATATAGAGAAAGATGAGCGACCAGAAGTGCACGATCGACAGGCGATAGGAGTAGACCGGCCTCTCGGCGCGTTTCGGAATGAAATAATACATCATGCCGAGGAAGCCTGCGGTCAGGAAGAACCCGACGGCGTTATGGCCATACCACCACTGCGTCATCGCGTCCTGTACACCCGCGAAGAGCACGTAACTCTTACTGCCATTCCAAGCCACGGGCATCGCCAGATTGTTGACGATATGAAGCATTGCAACCGTGACGATGAAAGAAAGATAGAACCAGTTGGCCACATAGATGTGCGGCTCTTTTCGCCGTGCCAGCGTTCCAAGGAAGACGAGGAGATAGACAACCCAGACGATGGTGAGCCACAGGTCGGCATACCATTCGGGTTCTGCATATTCCTTGCTTTGCGTGATGCCGAGGAGATAGCCCGTACCAGCGAGCAGAATGAATAGATTGTAGCCCCAGACAACGAACCAGGGAGACCAGCGGCCGGCCAGACGCGCGCGGCTTGTGCGTTGCACCACGTAGAATGACGTTGCCAGAAGGGCATTTCCGCCGAAGGCAAAGATCACAGCCGATGTATGCAGTGGTCGCAGTCTCCCGAAATTCGTCCAGGGCAGATCGAAATTCAAAACTGGAAAGGCAAGCTGCCATGCCAGAATGTCGCCCACGAGGAATCCGGCGATCCCCCAGAACATGGCAGCGACGGCTGCGACTTTGACAACGCCGTCATTGTAACCGGAGGCGTCGGCCTGCTTGTTCTTTTTTTCGGCCAGGCTTCGAAAAATCGCCAGTCCGGCAAGACCGGCGGCGAGAGCGAAGACAGTCCCATGAAAAATCATGACATCTTCAGCGGTTGTTACCGCGATGAGAAAGCCGATAACGAGTGCAATCCCGACGCCGAGCAGGGCTGACGCATCCGAGAAAGCTGTAAGCTCTTCCCTGGTTTCGGTTTGGACCATTTGGTATCCCCCACCACCCATATCCGGACGGATGCGATAAGGCCGCTCCGCCGGGAATCAAATTACCATCGTGCGGTGGGTACTTAGAGATGGCCGATGGTCGCAAATCCCTGACACAGATCAATATGCGATCTTTATCGTCAGCGTAGCGTTGCCACCTATTGATGACCGGCAAGCACCGACAGGGCAGTGAACGAGATACTGGAGCGATGCGGACGAGCAGGCACTGGCTGAGACTTGTTCGGGAACGCGGCCTCGCTGCTGCTGGAAAAGAGCAGCCGAACCCGATCGACTTAATCGAATCCGATCACCGGCTGCAGCTGGAACTGTGCGATCTTTTGGAGCTTATCGCCGATTGCCTTCCATCGACAGTCCACGGATCCGTTCTTGAAACGGCGGGTTCGACGTTGCGCGACGGATTTCGTGCCCATATGCAATTCGAAGATGCGGTCCTCTTTCCCCTTCTCAGGCAGCGCGGCGCCGGGCGCCCGCTGCTGTGCAACGCTTTGGACCAGCTGGCACATGAGCATGTGACGGACGAGGATTTCAGCCAGGAGGTTGCAGATGCACTGGACGGTCTGCAACAGGGTGGCAGACCGAGGAATCCCGATATGATCGGCTACATGCTGCGCGGATTCTTTCTTTGCCAAAGACGACATGTCGAGTGGGAGAATGCCGTTGTGCTTCCCGAAGCCCGTTCCTTGCTGACCGAAGAGGATCTCGACGACTTATGCGAGGAAATTCTGTCAGCGCCCGACTGGCAGAATGTGCATCACTCCCTTGCTGAGATCCGGAGCCTTAATCCGGGCGCTCGTCAGTAGCCCTGCAGTGCGATCAGGCGAACTCCAACTCCGTCTGTCCCGCCGTTTCAGCCAATCGCGAAAGACTGGGTACGACGACTTCACGGCTCGTCACCAAACGAATGATGCCGCGTTTGTTCAGCTTGGAAAATTGTCGGCTCACCGTTTCATTGGTCAACCCGAGAAAGTCCGCAATATCGGGACGCGTCAGCGGCAGCAGGAAATGTGCGGGCGCCTCGTCTTTCTTCTCGGCAAAATCGAGGTTCGGCGCTCGGCGGGCCATCATGCTCAAAAAACTTGCAACCTTCTCTTCAGCGGATGCGCGCCCAAGCACAAAAAGCCATTCGCGTGCGGCATCGAGTTCGCTCAAGGTGCGTTCGAACAGGCGTCGTTCCAGGCCCGGGTGGTCGGCCAAGAGCTTTTCGAAGGCTAGGTGCGGAAAGCAGCAGATTTCGACATCGGTGGCGGCTTCGGCGAAATAGGGATTTTCGGCACTGTAGGCACGGCCCAAAAAATCAGTGGGAAACACGAGCCCCAGAATCTGTTGGCGGCCATCCACCGATGTCTTCAGCAGTTTGACGACGCCGGAAATAACGTTTGCGAAATATTCGGTCGGTTCAGCGTCGGACATCAGCGTTTCGCCCGGCGCCAATGTTCGCGAATGCGCAATACGACTCAGAGCCTGAATTTCGTCATTCGACAGCGCACCGCAGATAGCGCGATGTCGGATGGCACAATTTTCACAACGACTTTTTTGCGATCGCTCATTCATCGCGACAGTCGGTCTCCCTGTAGGCCAATTGAAACATTTTAGCGTCAAACTACACCAATGAATGAAAATACGCGTCAGAATAGTGGATTTCGACCAATTAATGCTCAGACAAATGGTCATCGTGGCGGATGTCTGCGCGGACACTGCCGGGGATGAAACGGGGGCTTGCGCAGCGCGAAGGGCCGGCCGCTTGAAGACTGTGAATCTCTCGGCTTGCCGGTTGCGCCGCCCTTCCATATCATTCGCCGCCTGAGGAGAAGCACGTGCGCGTAAGACTAAGACCTACAACGGCCATTTTGACACTGGCGGTTGCCTTGGGAGGATGTGCCGGCGGTGCAAAACTGCCGACATATGATTTGCAGCCGCCCGAGGTTATCGAGCGAGTCGATGACGGCTATGCGCCGTGGATTAAAATCCATAGTGGAACATTCGCGGTGGAAAAGCCGCACCTCAATCATGCGGTTTGGTATCTGGGCGCTCAAAAACACAAGAAATCCGGCAAGGAAGAGTATTTCATCCATCTCTCGCTGATCTACACGGCCAACGAGCCTCACGAAGGCTACAAGGCGCGTTTGCGCGACGGCACGCAGCTTTCCACGCGCCCTCCAGAGCGGACGGTGAGTTCGTGCATCGGCGACTCAAAGACCTGCGTCTACAATGACCAACTGCAGATCGAGGTGCCTGAGCGGAAGCTGAAGACATTCGTTCAGAGCGACCTGGTGTTCGAGTTCCAGTTCATGGCCGACGATAAACACAGCTTGAGCATTCCGGCAGTGGTTGTATCGAACCTGATAAAGCGGGCCCGTCTGGAAGCTTTCCGGATTTGACCTGACCTTCAATACGGGTCAGAAAAAGACGTGCGCGGATCATTCGGATCTCGCGACATGAGGATTGCCCGTCGTGCGTCTTGTCCAGATAACGGCGGTCGATCTCGTTTCTGGGAGGTTCACGATGAAATCACTGTTCGTCGCAACATTTGCATCGATTGTCGCGCTTTCGGCGGCTGCTCAGGCCGAGGACAAGGCCGTTTACACAAGCGACATCATCGAAAAGATCCATTTTTCGAAAGACCAGGTCAGTGTCATTCTGAGTGGTCATAAGACAAAGGGCGAGTTCGGCTGCAAGGATCCTCATTATGTCATCGGTGTCGAAGCCTTCGGGCACACATTCGGTCAAGTTGTCCAGATCGTTACCGATGCTGCGATCAATCAGGCCGAAATCGGTCTGCAGGTTGCGTCTTGCAGCGGGGACGACAAGGACGGGGCCTCGATCGTTACGGAAGTGAAATTCGATCTCAGTCGCGATGCCTATGATCGCCCCGGCTCCTACCGGCGATAATTGACTGATCACGGCTGCTTAAGGCTATGAAAAGACAAGGATAATGTGCCTTTCCGGCTCGCCTCAAGTTGGAGCGGGATGGCTGTCTGGCGTGTCAGACCGGAGTGCAACATTCCGTAATATTAAGTGAATTTAATGGGACAAGCCGGACTGCCTGGGGTAGATTTGCACATGGGCGATCGTTGCGTATCCCGGCAGTGCCCCCCCGTCTGGCCGGATAACATCGCCCGGCGCTGAATTCCCTCCAGCGCACCGCGCGAAAGCGCTTGGGCCCGGCCTCTCCCCCAAGAGGTCGGGCCTCCTTATACCTGCGGCGATCACCAACACCCCTTGTCATGGCCCAAAACCGGCCGTCGGGTCCGTTCCGGTGCTTGAAAAATGTGCCGGGATCGCCTTGCGCGCCGCGCCTTCCCCAAAAGTTCGGTTTGAGGCCGTGACAAAGGGTCTTGGTGGCCGCCGCTGGAATGATTCCGCGGTTAATTATTTCGGCAAAACCAAGGGCGAAAAGTGGTAGCGCATTGAAACGCTTGACCCAAATTGTGGCGGTTTGGCGTTTTTTTTGCCAAAGTCTGAACATCATCGCTTGCTACGAATCAAAAAAAAGAGTGTAGTCAGTCACCGATTCACTAAGAAAACGTCATCGAACGTCATCGGGGGAAGTCTTAAAATGACAGCTATACAGCTCGTGCTGTACGCGGCTCTGGGGCTCTATGCCTTGAGCTTGTGTGCGACACTGCTCGCCGACCTGCCGATCGAAGAGTCCTGAGTCCGAGCACGATCGACACGTCTGTTTAAGCGTCCAATTAAGAATTTGAAGCCGCGCCAGGGAAACCTCGGCGCGGCTTCATGCATTTCAGGGGATCCCCGACACTTGACTGTGGCCAATTCGCCGCAACGACGATCAAGGCAGATCGGTCATTGCACGTCTGATTCAATAATCTCCGGAAATGTGCCTCATCGTTTTCCAAGCTGTTCGAATCTTCAACAAGAGATGGCATTTCTTTGATCGTTTTCAGCATGTTCAATAGTGAGTTATCGTACGTCGCTCAGACCTTGGATTTGCCGGGCTGACGGGCCGGTGGCGGTGTTTCCATTGATCGTTGCGTCTGGGAAATGCGCTTTCTCGGAGCCGAGTGACACGCTTAGAGTGAAGACCACAAAACAATAAAGACACAGCAAAGTTTCCACCGTGCAACGCAATGGTGGACAACTGCGTGGTCTCGTGCACACGAAAAGCCTATAATAGCTTAGGCGGAATTTCAGAATGTACAGTAGGAGGCGGCCACTGGAGTCGGCGTGCGATGTCTAAGCGTATTCTGAAATTCTCATTGATCTCATTTGGGTTTTTCCTCACATCCTGTAATACCGGGCTTGTGAATGATGGTGTCTTGAAGGACGCGTCCATCGGCGAAATGATGGAAAGCGTCGCCGAGAATGAACGCACCGATCTTGCTGCTCGTATTCCCAAGAAGAAAATCAACAGTGTCCCGCGAAAACTCACTGCTGAGGGCATCAAAGCTCTCGATAAGCATGAATATGAAAACGCGAATACGCTATTCAATGCAGCGTTAAAGCTGGATATTCGAAACAGCTATATCCATTTTCTGAATGCACTGACCTATCATCTTCGTTCGCTTCAGGGAGAGAGCCAGCTCTACGCCCTCAGCGAACAGGGCTATCTGATGGCGGAGAAATTCGACGGTTCAAACTGGCTGTCGAAATTTCATCTCGGCCTGGCCAAATTCGATCAAGGCAAATATGGCGAGGCAAAAGTGCACTTCGCATCAGCGGTGCGCTATCGGGATTCGGATCCGGATATTCTCTATCATCTCGCGGCTGCCGCCTATTACGACCATGATGTCAGAACTGCTGACGCAGCTTTGAGACGCTTGCGTCAATTGAAGTTGCCCAATGCCGAATGGAAGAAACGTGTGGCTGCCGCATCCGCACTTCTCGCCGTCGCACAGAACCTGCCCGGCGAGGCGCGTCAGAATTTCTCCAACTACACGAGCATTGCCGGTCAAGACAAGGCCAAGTGGTTGTCCGACCGAATGGAGAGCTGGACATATGTTCACAAGGCCGTCGCTCAGTCGCCAAAGTCGAAGCGAAATCAACGACACCTTAGATTGGCGCAGTTGCCGGGTTCGGGGGATCAACCCGACACATCCGGTTTCCCGGGTGACTCGGAGCCGCAGATTGAACCGGCGAGGTCCGAATTCGCTCCTGGCGTGAGCACGGTTGACCCCAAAATGGTGGTCGTCGATGTGACGATCATCAGAACGGAGGAAGACAATTCAAGATCGAAGGGCATCAATCTTCTCTCTGGCCTTCGTATTCAGTTTGGTGATGTCCTCAACGCGACCCCCGGCTGGTCGATCGGTCGTAATAAGGTCGAAGATTTTCTTCCCCAGGAGCAGCAGTCCGGCGACGCGATCAAGACGAGAACGATCACTCAGCTGATTGGGATTCCTGCAATCACCTATTCGCTGAACATTGCCAATTCCCAGCATGGACGCAACGAAGTGCTTGCGCGTCCGACATTGGTGGCAAGGGCGGGTAAAACCTCTGAGTTTTTCTCCGGTGTCGAGGTATCCGCGGCAGCGACCTCGGGCGGTGCCGGCGACTCCGTTTCGATAGAAAAAGAGATCGGCGTCAAGCTGGCGGTCACACCGGAATTTCTGCCCAATGGACTGCTTCTGTTGCGCGTTCGAGCGGAGCGAACCTTTCTGACCACGCCCGACCGGTCCGTTGTTTTCGAGTTTCGTCTCGATACGTCCAAAACGACTGTCAATGCCGATGTCGCGATGCGATTTGGTCAGACATTGATTTTAAGCGGTCTGACGGAACGCGAGACTGAAGTCGACGAGAGCGGTGTGCCTGGTCTTGAGAGAATTCCTGGCGTCAGCTTGCTGTTTTCCGAGAAGCGCAAGAGGGAGTTCAAAAAATCTGTGATGATTCTGCTGACTCCCCGCCGCGCTCAGTTTCTTCACAAGACCGCGCATGACCGGTCAAGGCGTGGAAGATCGGCCGAGGAGAGACAGATACGCGAGTTGGAGAGACGATATCGCGATTGGTTCCGGCCGTTGTCCCACACCGCAAATATCTTCAAAGAGCTGCGAACCAACTCTCTCTATCTGCGGGAGTATCGCACCGGAGACATGCCTGTCGACCATTGGAACACCAGTCGCTCCAAGGAAGGGAGACTGGGAGAGGCACTCAACCACATCTACAAATAGCGGATCCGATGATGTTTGCGTCGCAAATGGTCGATGAGAGGCGCGCATCCGAAGCTACAAATGCCATCTTATCGGCTGTGCTGTTGATGGTTGCGTGGTTCCTTTCGGCGACGAACGTAGCCTCTCATACAGCTCCCCAACACACCCACAAAGGTATCCTGAAGGGCAAGGCTCTCGATGTCGGGATTAGTCCCGGCGGCGTCACTTTCATCATCAGTGTCGATGGCAAGGCGTGGCGCTGGGGAAGTTCGTTTGGCGAAGAATGGAGCTATGTCGGCGGCGGCAATTTCGTGCGTGTCGATGTGGACCAGAAAAACAATCCCTGGGCGGTCAGCCGCACCGGAGGGATCTATTTTTACAACTCGGTGTACTGGGAAAAGCGCGGCGAGGGTGCCATCGATATCGGCGTCGGGCCGACGGGCGTTGTTCTTGCACTCTTGAAGGCCGGCCGGATCGTCGGTTGGAATCAAAAGGCCAAACGCTTCGAGCGCTATCTCACCGGAAAAGGCCGGCGGATCGATGTGGACAAGGCAGGCCGACCGTGGATCGTCGATCACAAGGGGCAAGTTGCGCGGCATACCGGCAAAAAATGGCAAACATTCACAACCAAAGCTCGCGATATCAGCGTCGCGCCTGATGGTTCCGTTTTCATAGCTCGCGACAACGGAATAGCCGCTCTTCATCTAACCTCCGCCATTCTTCAGGACGTTCCCGGATTCACTCGAATCGATTCCCTTTCAGCCGGACCCGGAGCGCATCTTTGGGCGGTGCGCGAGGATCGGTCGATTCTCTCAATGTCGCTGTTTGCAAAGGAGCGCGGCATCGGGAAGCCGGCGACCGCTGGCCGAACCGGACGTCCGACGATGGCCGAGTTGATCGAGAATCAGCGGCGGCGGCGCAGCAGCGTCAATGCAGCGATCGTGACAAGCAATGCGCCCATCGCGTTCGTCCTGGTCCCAAATATTCGGGCATCGGACATCGGAATTGGGTCCGATGGAAGCGTCTTTGCCGTGGATGCCGATGGATTCTTCAAGCGGTTCAGCGAGCGCGACCGCGTGTTCCTCGATTTTCCGGGTCAGATCCAAGCGGTATCTGCGGACTCGAAAGGAAACCCCTGGGGCGTCACGCCGCGTGGCGATGTTTTCCGTCACAACGGAACAGACTGGGTGAAGGTGGATGGCGCATTCCGGACCGCCCGGGATATTGCCATCAACTATACGGACGTGGTCTTCATCACCGACGACGACGAGAACGTTTTCCGGTTCAACGAGACACTCGGCATATTTACGCTCTATCCGAACTTGAAGGGAACGAGGATCGCGGTCGACCCGCGTGGCAGGCCCTGGACGGTCGATGGCAAAGGCGATGTCTTCAGGTGCGATGGCGACACGGGCTGTGCGCAGACACCTGCGGCAGACGCCGTGGACATCGGCATCGGGCCGGATGGATCGATATTCCTCACCTCAACGGGCAATGCGCTCCTGCGCTACAATGCGCGCGATGGGGCATTTGAGTTTCTGCCGAAAGTCGGTTCCGGGGTTCGGATTGTCGATGTGGGCCCGCGAGGGCGGCCCTGGGTTATCGATACCAATGGACGCGTCTATGCGAGCGGTTTCTTTCCGCGCGATGAAACCGACGATGCTGAAACCGCACAGACAACCCGGACCGAAACATCGTCTGTCCCGACGATCGTTTTTACCAAGCGGCTCTCGTTGCCGCGATATACCGACGTCAAGCGCCGAATCGCGAATGCCGGTACCGTGCGCTCATCGAGAAATGGGGAAGTCCTGGTCACGGCGGACGACGGCGCCATCTGGCGGTTCGATCGCGACAAGTTGCGCTTCTTCAAACAGGGGATTACCGCACCGTTGGTCCCCCAATCGTTTGGGCCTGATCTTCCGATCACCGCCATCTCGCCGGACGGCAGGCTCGTGTATCTGGAGGATTTTCCAACAGGCACGGGAAGTACCGCACATAAGATTTTTGAACAGCGAAAGATTGGCCGAAAGGGAGCCCGCCTGCTGACGGAGATCACCTTGAATGATGAGAATATCGATGCGCGGATCCATGTCGCTCCAGAAGGGATCGTTTATTTGTCCATCTTCAACTTTAACTCCGGCAGATCCCGTATTTTCAGCACGTCTTCCAGACGCACCCAGTTGGTTGAAATCGATGTTGCGGGGGCTGGCGTTGATCCGATAGCAAATTTCCTGTCAGTCGCAGGCGGTGGCCGTGAAGGCACGCTGGATACTGTGTTTCATAACATCGCGAGCGATAAGTACGCGATTCAGGTTCTAAGGGATGGGCGGTTCGAAAAATTATTCGAGACAAAAAAGGAGATCACGACGTTCTCCAGTAGTGAAAAGAGTTTTTATGCCTGTCTCGATGAGGTGCTGTCTCGATTTAACACCAAAAGCAAAAGGTTCGACCGAACAACGACGCGGTGTGTAAATATCTCGGTCACGCCGGAGGATTTGGTATTCTATATAAAGCCGTAGAACGTGCTGGGAACGTTTGAAGCGCGATGGATTGTGGATTGTGCTGTAATTCTGGCGACACGGCGATGGGTTGAGGAGAGATCATTGACTTTCCAGATAAAACTTCACCCCGTTTGGTCCTCGCTGAGGCGGCAACGCTATTCGAGCGTAAATATTAAGTGTGTCGTTGTTCTCCTTTCTATCGGACCGCTGCTTTCCCTATTCACGCCGGCATCTGCGCAAAACTCGAACCTCACATGGCAGCGTCTTTCCGGCGCGGCAATAGATTTGGCTATCGGTCATCAGGGTCAGATGTGGGCTATCGGCACCGACGGGTTCGCCTATCGGTGGAATGCATCGAGGAAGACATGGGTGCGATACGGTCAACGGAAGGATTTTACCCGTATCGACGGGGAAGCAGGCGGGGGCGCGATTGCGGTCACCAGCAGTGGCAGCATCTACTACTCCGATGGCAAAGCCACCGGAAAGACCAAATGGTTGGAGATTGGCGGCCAAGTTTATGATGTCGGTATCGGCGGCGGTTGGGCTTGGATCGTCACGACAGGCAAGGACAGTGGTGGACGTCAGGTCTATCGGGGACGCGACCAGGGAGGGGGCGATTTCGATTTTCAGCGCGTCCGAGGCGGCATGGTCCATATCGACGTGGACCCGAAAGGCAATGCCTGGGGCGTCAATGATCAGAATGATGTTTTCCAGTTTGTCGATGGAAACTGGAGGCGGCATTCAGGTAAGAAGGCTACGGATATTGGTGTCGGCGGCGACGGTACGGTCTGGATTGTCGGAACCGATTTTGTCGCCGGCAGAGGAGGTGCAACCCTCCACCGCCGTGACCCCAGAACCAGAAGATGGGTCAAGGACAGCCGGCGTCTTCGCACCATAACGGTTGGGCCGGGCGGTCAGCCGGCCGGCGTCAACAGCAGCAATCAAATCTGGGACAAGTCTGCAAGAGCACCGAATCCGAGCGAACCCGAAACCGAGCCGGAAACGGAGCCGGGTCCCAATGGTGAGGTTGTTGAAAAACCGAAGCCCCAACAGGAGATGAGAGGTCGTGTCGTCGCACGGCATTCGGGAGACTGGTTTCGCTTTCCCGGCTTGGCTCAGGACATGGGACTTGGTGCAAAAGGTGCGCTTTGGGTCGTCGGCACCGACCGGTTCGCCTACCGCTGGAATGCTGGCAAGAAGAGTTGGGAACGCGTCGGCGAACGGCAGGACTTCATACATATCGATGCCGCTTCCGACGGCGGTGCTCTTGCGGTCACGACGGGAGGGGCTGTCTATTTCGCAGGACGCAATGCCGGAAAGGCAACGCGCTGGACCAGAGTCGCCGACAATGCCCGCGATATCGGCATAGGCGGAAGATGGGCTTGGATTACCCGTCGCGTTGGAAATAGTGGCCAGGTCTGGCGCGCAGCCTATGACGGATCGGGGCGGTTCCGATGGCGCCGCGCACCCGGCAGCGTTCCGGCGAGCCTCGCACATATCGATGGCGATCCGAATGGCAACGCCTGGGGCGTTAGCGACACAAACCAGATCTATCGCTTCGATGGCGAGAAATGGCGGAAGCAGCCCGGCGAAGCGACCGACATCGGCATCGGTGCAGACAATACGGTCTGGATCGTCGGGACTGATATCGTCGACCGGCTGGGTGGCGGTTGGCTTTATCAATTCGATGCGCGAGCCAGAAAATGGATCAAGGGCAGCCGCCGTCTTCGCACGGTTACGGCGGGCCGCGGAGGCAATCCGGCAGGGACCGAGCACGATCACGAGATCTGGGTGAGAAACTACGGTGATGCCGGTATAGCCCGTCGGACAAATCTTGCCCTGCGGAAAAGTGCGTCCCAGTCGCCACAACGGCGCGGCCGTGGTCGCGCTGCACGGGCCGTCGATGGCAATACGGATGGAAAGTTCAGAAACGGATCCGTAACCGACATTCGGCCGGGCGATGGACCGGCCTGGCTGATGATCGATCTGGGAGCAATCTACAAAATCGACAGCGTCCGCGTTCACAACAGGACTGACTGCTGCACCTCCCGATTGAACAGAGCCATTGTCGAGATATCCAATAACGGGGATTGGGAGGCCGCCGATACGACCTTCAGCGGTACAATCAAGAAAGCGCAACCCTATGCAGATTTTGCGGTGGGCAAGACTGGTCGCTACGTGCGCGTTCGCCAAACATCGCGGCAGATTCTCGGCATTGCCGAAGTTGAGGTTTTCGGCCTGCCGACACCGGTTACAGCCGTTTCTTCTATAAAACCAAAAACAGACTCAAAGAAAAGTGCGATCCGATATCCGCAAGGTTGGAAGCAGCTTGCCGGTTCCGCACTTGATATGGGGCTCTCGGGCAAGGGCCATATGTGGGTCATCGGCACCGACAAGTTTGCCTACAGATGGGATGTCGCGACGAAGAAATGGCTGCGGCATGGAAAGCGACAGGACTTCGCGCGCATCGATGCGGCCGATGACGGAAGCGCGCTTGCCGTCTCCGATAAAGGCGGGCTCTTCTACTCGAACGGCAAGGATAGCAAGAAAGCGAAATGGACCCGAGTTGCCGGCAAGACACGCGATGTTGGAATCGGGGGAGGCTGGGCATGGATCGTCAGTACCGGCCGAACCAAGGGTGGAGGCGTGATTGCGCGAGCACGGTATGGCAAAGCAGGAAAATTCCGCTGGCAGAGAGTAGCTGGCAGGCTCGTCCGTATCGATGGAGGGCCGAATGGCGAAGCATGGGGTGTCGACGACAAAGGTGATGTTTATCGGCGAACCCGCGGGAAATTGCGAAAGCAGGCGGGCCGCCAGGCAACCGATATTGGTGTTGGTAGCAAGGGCACAGTCTGGGTCGTTGGAAAGGACGTCGACAAGGCTGCTGGTGGCGGCAGGTTGTATCGCCGCGATGCAATCACGAAAGCCTGGGCAACCGACAATGCTCGCCTGCAAACAGTGAGCGTCGGACAAGATGAGCAACCCGCCGGGGTCAATGCCGCCAATGAAATGTGGTCGAGAGGCGATGCGTCAGGTGCTGGTCCGCTGGACATTGCCGGTGGACCGAAGGATCCGAAAGAGGGCAAGTCTGCGCAGGTTCTGGCTTTAGAGGGAATGAGAGCCGCGCTTCCTCAGCCTTTGAAGGCACTCGCGCTCGAAGGGGCCAAGACGGAGAATGGATATACATCAGGATCGGTAACGTTGAACGGCAATCCTGCTGTCGTCGTGATCTATACGCCCGAGGGTAAGACCAAGCCGAATGTCGTCATCTGGCACAAGCGCTTTAAGTTCAGCGACTACATGCCCGACGCCGGTGGGACGCCGCTGGACAATGTCGGCACTCTTACAGGCACGTCGTTCTGGATTGTTCCGGCGGGGAATGAGAACACCAGGCTGCCGGCTGAGGTCATTGCTCATCTCAATGACCTGAGTGCCGGGGAAGGCAAACCCTTTCCACACAATCATTCTCTGAAGGCGGGGGTGAACCTGCTGGCGACGTTCGAGTCCGCGCAAATGCCCGGTATGACCCAGGTCGCCAAACTGTTCGGCCGCCAACCAAAGGACTTTTATCTACGGGGCACTGTCGACCGGTCCATCTTCAAGAAAGTGAAGCAGACCACAGTCAAGCCAACACCCTCCAGCGATCCAAAAGCCATGGCCAAGCTGATTGCGGTCTATGGCGATGTCTTCCTCAACAACCTTGTCCTTGAGGGTGAAAAACTCCCCGAATTCAAGACGGGCCCTCTGACTTACACGGATGCCAAATATGAGGTGAGTGGAGAGGCGGGCGCCATCCAGGTAGGATTCGAAGTCTCCATGGAAATGGACGTGGCACCGCCGGATGACAGTGGTGAACCCGCGGCAAAAGTGCAGTTCGAGGGCATCCGCGTCGACTATGATCAGGGCGAAAAGACCGTCACTCTGACAGGCGACGTCGACGCCTCGGCGGCAGGGAAACTCGTATCCTATAGAGGACTTACGATCGAGACTCTGTCTTTCGAGGGTGTGAAATCGGAGGACGCGGCGCTTTCTGTGACGCTTGACGGTACGGGTAAACTGAAGTCGAAGGCGATCGACTTTGAGATCGTTCTGGAGGAACGCAACGACAAATATGAAGCAACGCTGAAACTGAAGGGTGATTGGACGCTGGCGGAAATTCTCGATCATGTCTTCAAGCGCGGTTCCCCTCCAGGATCAGAAAAAATTGTGCTTGAGGATTTGGAAACCAGTACGAGCGGTGACTATCTGGCCGGCACCGTATCACTGGCAGGCGAGGATGTGAGGGTCTCGCTACTCAAACCAGAGAATCAAAACGTCATGGTCGCGATCGAGCATCGCGCCCTTGAGCTTGCCAACTATCTTCCCCAGCTCGCCGACACGCCCGTGAAGAAACTCGGCCTGGGCCGTTCGATCTTTATCGTCGTCGGGGATCTCAAAAACCCCAATGGTAGCGATCTGCTGGGTCCCACCTTGGAAATCACGAAAGCGGACAAGGATAAGTTTCTGCCGTCCTATATCGTGAAAAAATTGGAATTGCTCGAAAATGAGGCAACGAGCACGATCGCAGGCAAGAGCATCTACCCGCTCACCTTGCGGGCCGATGGCACAACCATCGTCGCGCTCTACAAAACCTCGAATGATCAAATTGCCACTGAGGGAGATTCGAAAAAGGTCATAGACGCTCTCGGTATCAAAGATGACACTTATGTTCTCAAGGGGTTCATCAACAAGGATATGGTCCGCGCCGCCAGATACGCAAAGAAACAAGCCGGATCGGCGCCAGGAGGCAGCATCGTACGGACTGCTCTTCCCCTTCTGAATGGCCTCGATATCGGCTTCCCGATCCCCGCTTTTCAACCACCCAAGACCAAAGGTCTGATCACATTTTCCAAGAGCAAGTTCAGGCTCAAGGTCGTCGATGGCGAATTGGAAACATTTGTTTCCAGCGGCATGTCGGTTGCGTTGCCGGGTGCCAACAAGACCGACGTCAAAGCCATGGACATGATCGGCAAGGTCAAGCCCGTGCTTAAGGATCAGTTGGAAGTGGAGTTTGCCGCGACCACCCAATTGGCGGACGCCCAGGTAGAGGAAACGCCGTTCGTCAGATTGAAGGCCCTGAATGACCCTGATGCTGAAGAAGCGGTCAGCGGGTCGGTTCCAACAACCGAAACGTCCCAAGGATGGAAGCCGGCCTTTGGTGTTCCCTTCCTGACTGTCGAACAGATGAGTATCGGCGGGTCGTTTACCGGCAGCGGAGCGACAGGTCCGGTTTTGTTCAATGTCGGCATTCAGAGCATCGTGGAGGACCAGACACCGGGACAGCGCCTTGTGCTCAAGGGCGAGTTGGTGATCACCGACAACAAGATTACCGACATGGTCCTGGAAATCCCCGGCAGTGTGAAGATTGGCGCACTGCCGGGCGTCAATAAAGTTCCCGGTATCAACGAGTTTACATTTTCCGACGTGAAGCTGTCGCGGTATGAGCTTGCCGGCCAGGTAGCCGGGCGCGGCGCCACGATGGAAGGCGTTCTATCGAGAAGTCCCGATAGCAGCGACTACGCACTTTACCTTGGTGCGAAAGACACCAACCTGGGCGTTTTCTCGAGCAAAGTCCCGGCCAGATTGCGCGCGTTCCCGATCCAGAGCGGGGTTATGGTGGGCAGCAACCAGCCTACGGCAACGGAGCTAAAAGTCGCCGACCTTCCGGAGCGTGCTCAAGCACTGTTTACCAGCATTGTTGCGGAAGACGCGGAAATCACGATCGTCAATGGCTTGAGTATTTTCACCAAACTGGAGCCCGGGAAACTGTCCGATAAAGGGCCCGAAGGCCGTTTCAGGAAGTTGTTTGTCGACGATTTCAAATTCACGGAGCCATTGTTCTTCGAAGGTGCGATTGAGGACAGCGGGTCCGGCGCGACCCCAAAGGTCCGGTTGGTGGCGACCATTCCCACTTATAAGATTCCCGGTGTTTCAGAGGACATCCTGAAATTTGAGGGAACTCGGATGGTTCTGGAAGACCTCGATGTTTTGACCGCATCGATCGAAGGCGAGATGTCCTTAAAGGTTCAAGGCAAGACCTTCAAACTGGAGGAAGGAAAGGTCAGTGGCTCAGTAGACGGTGCAGACAAGGAGGTCCAAGTCACCGGTATCTCCAGCGAGTCGTGGGAAAAGGCATTCGGCATACCGTTCCTCACCCTGAACCGTCTTGAACTTGACGCGAACGTTAAAAAGACAGCGTCCGGCCCCGATGTCGACTGGTCCATCAAGACCGACAGCGTGTTGAACAAGGCGACCGCTGACGAACAGGCCTTCGTTGCTAACGGCCAGCTGCTGGTCGAAAGCAATGTGGTTACCGACGTTATCCTGGAGCTCCCCGGCACGGTGCAGATCAAGAAGCTGCCCGCCATCAAGAAGATTCCGGGAATCAATCAGCTTGCTTATTCCGATGTGAAGCTGTCTCGCTACGAGATTGCCGCCACGGTCCTATGGCCGGAAAAAACCACCGGTATTGCTGGCGTTTTTTTGAGGAACAAGGATAGCGTCGACAGTGTCGAGTACACACTGTATGCCGCGACCGAAAACGCCAAACTCAGCCATCTCTCAAGCAATATCCCAAGCTCTCTAGCAGAATTCCCGATTCAGAAGGGTGTCGTTGTCTTCAGTAATCAGCCTGAGGCAACGCTCAAGATCAGTGAACTTCCAGATCGGGTCCAACCGCTTTTCACCGGATATTTCACAGAGGACAAAAAGCTCTCCATCGTCAACGGTGTCAGCGTTTACACCACGCTCGACCCCAACAAGCCCAAGCCGGGTGATCCTTTCTGGGACCTGCTCTTTGGCGAGAATGCGTTTAATTTGACGGACGCTGTAACCTTCGAGGGTTCTATAATCAAAAACCAGCCTGACCCGAACAAGGTCCGGCTTGCAGCCACCATACCGACTTACAAGATCCCCTTCATCTCGTCCGAAATTCTGAAGTTCGAAAATTCGGAAATCGTATTCAGCAATGACGATGGCAAAACCGCGGCCATCAAAGGCGAGATGACCTTAAAGGCCCGGAACAAGACACATAAGCTCGACGGGTCAGTCACCTATGTGGGCAGCGACGGCAACAAGGAGCTCACGATCGAGGGCAGAACGCAGGGGCCATGGAGCGAAGCGTTCGGCATTCCGGGGCTGGCCTTGTCCAACGTTTCTTTGCAGGTGGAAAAGAAACGGGGCGAGACCTCTTCAGCCGGTCTTGGCATCAAGGCCGATGCGGCTTTCGGAGGGCAAAACCCGCAAACCGAAGGTCGGCTGGTAATCGCAGATGGCAAGCTGGCCGGCGCATCCTTCACACTTCTGGGCACGGTCAGCATGTCAAACGTGCCGGGCATAGACCGGATCCCGGGCTTGAATGAATTCATATTCAACGACGTCGTGTTGTCGAGGAACCTGATTGCGGGAAGCAACCTCATCGCCGCCAAGACCGAATGGACCCGCGTTCCGGACAAGAAGCTCGATGCCGCGTTCATCGAGAAGGACGGGACGTTCGCGATGCTGTTCAACGTGGATAGTTTTGAAATCGGGCAGCTGTCATCGGGTGTTCCTTCGCCAGTTTCCAGCGTTACGATCCCCAAGAGTGTGATCGCGGTCAGCAACCAGGAGTTTGATGCTCTCGACGTCGCCGGGTTACCTGAGCCCGTCCGCAAGACCTTGTTTGATGACATCATCGGAGAAAACACCAAGCAGCGGATCAAGATAACCGAAGGCGTCACGGTCTTCACAAGATTGGACCCGACGACTTTGCTGAAGCCACTACCGGCATCGGTCAAGTCGGCATTGCAAAAGAGTGTGCAGGTCAAGGAACCGGTTGTTGTGGCCGGTACTCTAGGAGGCGTCTTCGGAGGAGCCGCCAGTGCGGCTCTTTACGCCCAGATTCCCAACGCGGTCATACCCGGTGGAGATTTGCTGAAGAGATTGCTGAATTTTAGAGACGTCACGTTCTTCATACGCACGGTTGGTGGGGCTACTTCCCAGATCGGGTTCAGCGGTGACATGGATTTCAAGGTACCGCATCTCGACAATCCCAAGGAGACCGATACGCTCGATCTTGCGGGCGAGCTATACATGGACCTCGGGACGGCTGCACCGGGCATAGAAATCGCTGGCAAGATGACCGGGCGCTGGGCCAATCCTATGGGCCTCATTGATTTCACTTTTGAGGACACTGAGATCAAGGTTGGCGTCAATGCCGATAGTTCCGTGGATATAGGCCTTGGCGGACAGGCGGAGTTCAATTCGAGCAGGGACGGCGTCGTCTATTACGCCCTGGACTTACTCGTGGGTATTATCCCGCCTATCGTGCCCAACAAGCTCGCCGTCCAGTTCGTCGCCAAGCTGAAGAGCGGCGACCAACTGGTCGACGGCGCCAGAATCGGGCCGATGACCATGATGGAGATGGCGGACTCAGCGTTCCGCAGCATATTTGCTGGCGGCATGTCGGCGCAGGTCATCAATCAAATTCCCGATGCGTCGGCGAAAAGAGCCGCGGAACAGCTGCGACAGCTGGTCAGGGAAAAGTCCCTTCTAACGCCCCTGAAAAAAATTCCGCTGCCGTTGCTCTCGGTGCGCGACCCGAAGGTTTATCTCTCGACGCCGGGTGCCGGTTTGCCTGCTCGCGAGGGTCTGCCCCAACCGCCCTTCGGTCTCGGCGCGATCATGAGCGGACATCTGGATTTCACGCTGCTTGGCAAGAGCCAAAATCTGGCCAATGCGGATATGCGCCTGACGCTCACTGACGGTTTAAGGATCAAAGCCGAATTCCCGGAAAAGAATCTTCACGTTATCAAAGCCGGCGCCACCCTCGATGTTCAGGCCGGTCTTTTCAATTTGGGCAGCGCCTCCTTCAAGATGAGTGGAAATGCTGAGCTTTTCTCCCCGCTTGACGAGCTGGGCGGCAAAGCGAGTTTCGATCTGGGAATATCGCAGTCGGGACCGCTGACCAACCCAACGACGAACATGAACGGGCAGGCCCAGGCCGGCCTATTCAGTCGGAAAGTCGGACTTGCGGTGTCACCGACCTCCATCGATTTCTACAGCCCGCCCGAATGTACATCGCCAGTCTCTGTCTCCGCCAAGGCATCTTATGGAGACTTCAAGAGTTTCCAATTTCAAAACCTCATCCCGCAGGTCGTTCCCAGACCGGGTGAAGTGTTTAATTGCGACCCGATGGACCTGGTGAATTGGATAGGCAATACCGCCAAGACGGTCGGCGAGGGAATAGTTACGGGTGGCAAAATTGTCGGCGAGGGACTAGCCAAGGCTGGCGAGGCTGCCGTTGATACCGCCAGAGACGCCCTCGGTGCCGCAGCAGGAGCAGCAAGTACAGCCGCCAGCGGGTTGAAGTCGGCGGCAGATTTCATATCCAGCACCATTCCGTTCAAAGACGGTCTAAACCGTGCCCGGGAGACGTGGGGAAATGCTGTCCGCCAGGTGCCGTTGCTCGGTAATGCTTTAGGTGAATTTTCAGACGAGGTTGGCGGTGCAGCCAGTACAGCAATCAGAGAGTCTATCAACGCAGCTAGACAAGCAGGTGGGGTAATTGTCGGCGGACTTAAGAAATTAAATCCAGGAAGTTGGAGCCTTAGCTCCCCTAGTGGGGGGCAGCTAGAGGTAGCTGGTCCCAAATATGATCCAGCCTTGGAAAATGCAATTAAAGCTGATCCACATTTTCAAGGGGCCCCGGAACACGTGAAAGCGCACATTTTAAGGGCCACGCTGGAACTCGGACATCAACTACTGCAAGAAAAAAAGGACATATATTTTGCGGCCCAGCAAAGACAGGATCTCGAATGGAAAAGACAAAGGCAGATCGTAAAACTCAATGAGCTGCACAAGGAAGCGGGCAAGCAAGTGTGGCTGTCCGGAAACGCCTCGAACTGCCCCCATGGACAGTACTGGAATAACGAACTGGGCCGATGCTGGCTCGATGGGTATGCCCTCCTGAGAACGAATCGGTGGGCGGGCAAGTCCTCTAGTGAGGAAGACAGCCCGAAATGCATGGCGGTCGATCAAAGTGGCGTCTTGTGGAAGGACTGGTGCAGCAAAAGCGAGGCCAGCAGATTTAGACTACAGGCTGGCAGGGACGCCCGGTTCAAACTCAACAAGGATGGCACCATCCAGACCACGGGCGGAAAGTGCCTCGGCATAAGGGAAAAAGCCGGCAAAATTGGAAAGAATCCGCAGGTTCTGGCCCTGGCATGCTCAGGCGCCAAGACCCAGAAATGGCGCTTCGATCTCGAGGGCCGCATCGCCATGGAAATAGCGGGTCTTGTCAACGCGAAGGGCAAGAGTGTCAAACGGCTGTGCATTACACAGTTGAGCAAGGGCGATCTCTACCCCAATGTGACAGATGAGGCTTTGCATCTGGCGGACTGTGACGGGGTGGAGAGGGAAAAACCCTTCGACTGGACGCCCCTCCGCGGCACGGCTGACTATCGCGGGCGGGGGCAGCTGAAGTTTCCGGATACGGCGAGGCTCAAGATAGACGGCAGCGACTTTTGCCTGAGCGTGGGTGTGGCATTCATTTCTCAGCCTACCTTCTTGCCCTGCGACGATAGGAACGCCCGCCAGCTTTTCGCCTTTGCCTTCGTGGATGAAAAATACTTCACGATCGCATCGCGCTCGGCTGGCACCTGCCTTGACGCGCGCGACATTGTCGAGCGGAGAGGTACCAGGTTGATGAATATGCCCTGCCACCACGGCGAAACCCAACAGTTCTTCCTGGCTTCAACATCTTACGGGAAGCTGCGGATAGGGAACCGCAAAACCGATCAATGTGTCTCCAGTTCCAATACTTCGAATGCTACGTTTGCTTCTCGGCATGGTTCGACCCTCATATCGGCCCATCGTTACGCGGGCCTCATATCGGCGTCCTGCAATAACCACAACACGACCCATCTTCGGATGACGGCTGTCAACGACATTACCAAGATAAACATGGATAAATCGGCGCCGCGGCCGAGCTCAACGGAGAAAGCGGATCAAGTCAGAGCTGACCATCTCTACAAGACATTCTATTTCCATCCGGCCGAGCACCCGACAAACCGTATCAGGGCCCAGCATCTTGACTATTTTGGCTTCACCTGGAGGAAAGTCTTTGTTGCGTGGACGAGCAACTCCAGCCATCCCGACGAGCAATCGCACTCCAAATTTCAGATGGTCCCGGGCCTGACAGGTGGCGCGGGGACCGTTTCCCTGAAATCCAAAGCCAGGTCCGGCCCTCCCGGGTCACTTCCTCATAAAGATCATTATCTGGAGTTCAGAAACCGCTCCGAGTTTGTCGTTGATAAAATTAAACTCGACGATCGCTTTATCAAGGCCGCGACGTTCAAGATCCGCAACGGGTTTAACAACAAACCCGGCCACATCACTCTTGAATCGGTTGCGTATCCCGGGACTTATTTGGTGTATTTTCCCGGGGGCTCACAAGGTGGAAACATTTACATGGTCCCGGGGTCCAATCCGAACTTCAGCCCGGCGGCTGCAAGCTTCGTTGCAGTACCAACCAATTAAGTTGAACGAACGGTACGAGCATTGGGCTAGCGGGCCGGTATGCGTCCAACAACGCTAATTTTTCCGCCGGATCCTGCGCGTACGACAATCGTTTCGCCTGATGCCGGCGTGATGCCGACAAGGCGTGCGATGTTCCACTTGTGGGTGACTAGGATTGCAGGTCTTCCAGGCTTTGCAGATCGAACGAACGCGGCAAGGCCTGCCATTTGCTTTCGTGCCGGGTTCTTTTCATTGGCAAGGGCATTCAGCCACGCCTTCGTCTTGGCGCCTCCAAGTCCCAAGAGCTTCGCGGTATCCCGGCAGCGGCAAAAGGCGCTCGTGAGGACGTTGGCGGATGCGACTCCGTTCTTGCGAAACCAGCTTCCGATCCGTTTCGCCTGAGCCCGTCCGGCAGCGGAAAGATTACGCTGCGTCGAGCACTTGTTGAGCTTGAAATTCGCAGGGTCTGTAGTCCCCGGTGCAACCGCGTGACGCATGAGGCCGACGGCTCCTCCCGACCTCAGAGCTGTCCAAACGTTCTCAGCGGTCAGGGGAACTGTACTCGAGAGAACGAGCAGAAGGGCTCCGACAATCATACCTGCAGATTTTCCAAAGCGCTGGCCCATCACGACGCACACCTTTTGCTGACCAAGAGCTCGGAGCGTAGTTTCCTCCACCCAATTGAACAAGATCTAAGGACCGTCCGCATCAAACTCAAAGCTAAGCGTCGCGGATAGCAGTAGCCACTATATCGCCGAACGGGCGGGTGCCGATGTCTCCGCCAACGTCTTTCGTTCTTGTTGCCGGGCTCGATAGCGCATCGTCCAAAGCAACTTCCAATGCCGCTGCAGCCTCTCGGGCGGCATTGCTTCGTTGACGCTCTCCGATCCAGTCGAGAAGTCGGGCGAGGGAGCGCATGAGCGCGGTCGGATTGGCAAGGTCCTGCCCCGCGATGTCGGGAGCCGATCCATGGGCCGCCTGTGCAACGGCATGGGTGTCGCTGGCATTAAGCGAACCGCCCAGGCCCAATCCGCCCGAAAGCTCGGCCGCTTCATTCGACAGGATATCGCCGAACATGTTTGTGGTGACGATAACGTCGAAACTCTCAGGTTCACGCACGAGAAGGGACGCCATGGCGTCAACATGAACATCGTCGACCTCGAGTTCCGGAAAGTCTTTGCAGACGGCGTGCACGCTTTCGCAGAAGAGCCCGTCCGAGAGTTTCAGGACGTTCGCCTTGTGCACCATCGTGAGATGCTTGCGTCGCGACATCGCAATTTCCGCTGCAATTCGTGCGACGCGCTCCGAGCCTTCCCGCGTGATCTTGCGGATCGCAAAGGCATGATCCTCGGTCGCCATGAACTCACCCGAGCCTTTGACCATATTGCGGTCGGCGTAGAAGCCTTCCGTGTTCTCGCGCACGAGAATGAGATCCATGGATTTGGCCATCGCGTCCAAACCCTCGATTGTGCGGGACGGGCGGATGTTCGCATAGAGATCCAGCACCGTCCTGAAGCCGGCTGACGGGTTGTGGCCGCCCTGGTCGGGAGGCGGGTAGTCTGCGCTGGATACGGGGCCAAGTAGAACGCCGTCGGCCGAGCGGGCCTTTTCGACGACGCTCTCGGGCAGCGTAGAGCCATGCGCTTCCAGGCTCGCGAGGCCGATCAAATCATGCTCAAGTTGCACATCGAGACCAAATTTTACTGCGAGCGCCTCAAGCACATTCTCGGTCGCACCCATGATTTCCGGGCCAATTCCGTCCCCGGGAAGAACAAGAAGCTTCATGCATCACTCCGTTTTGTGTCGGGACTCAATCCCGGTGAGCGGTCATCGGTTCCACTGACGCCGCGCAACCAAAGAGGCACAAACACGCTGAGCCCGAGAAAACGAATGACATGGTGCGTGCCGACAAAGGCGGGATCCAGATCCATGGCGAGTGCGAGAATTGCCATCGCATCGACGCCGCCCGGTGCGTAGGCGATCCAGGTCTGCGCCAATGGCAGGTCGAGCAGGAGGGCCGTCGGTAGGGCAAACATAAAACTTATCCCCACCAGAAGCACGATGCTGGCGGCGCCGGCTTTCAGAGAATTTTTGAGAATTGCCAGATCGGTGCCAATGAATTCGACGCCGATCACGGCACCGATCAAAACGAAGCCGGGTATGAGTAGCCAGTCCGGCAACTGGCCTGCGACGATGCCGGTCGCGTAGAGGATTGTGCTTGCGACCATGGGGCCGAACAGGAACGGAGCCGGCACGCGGACAAAGGTCGCCATGAATCCGCCGAGTGTGCCGACAAGAATAAGCAGCGCGATGTCACCGAGCGATGCCGACGCAACCGCGGCTGGAACAGGCGCCTCGCTCGTTGCGTAGAGTGCCGTCACCATGAACGGCATGATGACAACGAGTGTGGTCAATCGGATGGTTTGCAGGATCGCGACGCGCCGCACATCGGCCGTGCTTTCGATCGCAACGGCAATCACATAGTTGAGCGCGCCGGGCACTGCGCAAAGTCGTGCCGTCGCCCTGTCAAATCCGTGAATGCGTTCGAGATAGCGCGCACCGAGAACCATCATGGATCCGACACAGACAATGAGCAGGGCAATGCTCAGCGGCCAGCGCTCGACCAGCTCGAAACTGTCCGGTGAAACGCCAGATCCCATCGCTGCACCCAGAAAGACGAAGGCGACGTCCGACAGTCTTGCAGGGACGCCGATCTCGAGTTTCAGCAAGGCCGCGGCTGCTACGGCGATGGTGGGACCGGCAAGCCAGGGGGCGGGGAAACCGAGCGTCCAGAAAATGAGTCCGCCAACTGCAGCGATGATCAGCGTCTTTGCGAGCTTAACCAGCATCTGCACGCCCTGAGGCTCCTTGTTTGTTGGCGACTACCGGCCTCCGTGACGCCGGAGGACGGCGTTTGTGAACTCCTCGATATAGTCGAGCAGAGCGTCGAGTGCGACCATCGCCTTTTCGGTTTCACCATCCGCGATTGCGCGGGCAAGACTGGCGTGAAGACCGGCACAGCGGGGAAGGTCGGCAATCTCCTGAGCATAGATGAACCAGAACCGGCGTACCAATCCGCGTGTCAGACGGATGGCCTTCCGGGCGATTGGGTTGCCGGCAACTTCGGTGATAAGGCTATTGAGTGCTGCATCTAGACGCATGAATGCGGTCCCGTCTCCGGATTGGGCCGCGTCTTCCATACGCTCGGCGATCTCTGCGAATGCGGTGCGGTCGGCTGTGCCGGCATGATCCGAGGCAAGCTGTACGAGCAGGCGTTCGAGTGCGCGGCGCACTGCCAGAATTTCGAACTGCGTCTGGACATTGACCTCGCTCACCAGCACACCGCGGCGTGGCAACACGGTCACAAGGCCTTCGTTGGCAAGCCTTTGCAGAGCCTCGCGCACTGGCGTGCGGCCAATCCCGAGTTCGTCGGCCAACGTCTGTTCCGACAGCACGGAACCCGGCGCGAGTTCGGCCGTCACGATACGCTCTTCGATCGTCGCATAGGCGCGCTCGGCGAGGCTCGCCGCAGGCTGTTCCATCTGTGTCCGGTTCAAGTTCGACGACCCCGCCGATTGCTCCTTCAACATAGTTGGTGCCACTCTCGTTGACAATTAGTCGACAGCTAATATATCACCAAACTGCATCTGCCAATTGCCGATAAGGAGAAGGGCGTAATGAGTGAGGCTATCGTTGGAGGGACCATCATCGATGGCCTTGGCGGCGACCCGATTGAAAAGGGTGTCGTCCTGTTCGAGAACGGCCGTATTACCAAAGTCGGCCCGGAGAGCGCGGTGACCGTGCCGCAGGAGGCGCGCAAGATCGACGCTGCGGGGCGCGTCGTCATGCCGGGAATCATCGACACGCATGTGCACGCCACCTACCGCGCCCGGGACATGCGCCAGCATCTTCTCAATACACCGACCTACAACATCCTGCGGTCGACCTCGATTCTGAAAGAGACGCTTGAGGCCGGCATTACGACCGTGCGCGATATGGGCGGTGCCGATGCCGGGTTTCGCGAGGCGGTTGCGGATGGATTTATCGACGGTCCGAGGCTCCTGATTTCACTCATCATGATGTCCCAGACCGGCGGGCATGGCGACCAATGGGTCCCGGCCGGCATGCGGATACAGAAGCGTGCCTGGCTGCCGAGCGCCGTCGCCGACGGTGTCGAAGGCGTGCGCCAGAAAGTGCGTCACTGCCTGATGGCGGGGGCGGACTTTATCAAGATCTGTACCGGTGGCGGCATCACGTCCGTGACCGACAGCTGGGACGAGCCGCAATACTCCGTCGAAGAGGTGAAGACGGCGGTCGTGGAAGCCGCGTTTAAGAAGCGGCGCGTTGCCGCCCATGCCGAAGGGCTCGAGCCCATTCGAACGGCGCTGGCGGGCGGTATTCATTCGCTCGAACATGGATGGGCCATCGACGAGGAGTCGATCGACACCATGATCGCGCAAGATACCTGGTGGGTGCCGACCCTGGCGCTTGTCCCGATGTCCGTCGAAAAGCGCAAGAAGGACGACGCCTGGAGCAGTTTGCAGTTGGGCGATGAGGCGTCAAAAGACCATGAGATCTACACCATGATGCAGGATCAGAAGCCGATCTGGCATGAAGCGGTCCGGCGCGGTGTCAAGATCGCCATGGGAACGGACCAATCCCACCGGCTGCTCGTCGGCGAGAACATGGTCGAGTTGAAATTCATGGTCGACTGGCTCGGGATGTCGCCTATGGAGGTGATTGTGGCCTCGACGAGCAAGGCGGCCGAGTGTATCGAACGTCCCGAATTAGGAGCGCTCGAATCCGGTCGGATCGCTGACATTCTGATCGTGGATGGAAATCCGGTGGACGACATTCAGGTTTTGGAAGACCGCAACCGGATTCACATGATCATGAAGGACGGCAAGGCTTACAAGGACCGTCTAAATAGCTGACAGCCTGCAGATCGATACAAACCGGGAGGATAGCCGAATGCAAATCAATCGATTCATGATCCGGCCATTCGTCGAACAAGGCCTGCGCGAAGAGATGTCGTCGGGCGATACGACGGGCGGATTCCTCGTGGGAGATGACCCGGTGCAGACCGGGCAGATCTACGCCAAGGCGTCAGGCATCGTATGCGGCCTGTTATTGGCCGATGAGACGGTAAAGACGATCGATCCGGATGCCACCGTCGACTATCAGGTTCAGGATGGTGCCGTCGCAGAGCCTGGAACCGTGCTTCTCAAGATCCGGGCCAAGGCTTCGACCATGTTCATGATCGAGCGTTGCGCCCTCGATTGGATTCAACAGCTATCGGGCATCGCGACGAAGACCCGCCGATATGTCGATCTGGTCAGCCACACCAATGTTCGCGTGACCGATACTCGCAAGGGATGGCCGGGCGTGCGCGTCCTTCAGAAATACGCCGTGCGCGTCGGCGGTGCCTACAACCATATCTTCAATCTCAGCAATTGCATCCTGGTGAAGGACAACCACATCAAGATTGCCGGCTCGATTACCGAAGCTGTCCGCATCCTGCGTGAAAGGGCGCAACATACCTTCAAACTGGAAGTCGAGTGCGAGACGCTTGAGATGGTGCAGGAAGCACTCGATTGCGGTGTCGAAGTCATTATGTTCGACAATATGGATCTGGACGAGATGCGCGAGGGGCTGAAACTCGTCGACGGGCGGGCCATGACCGAGGCATCAGGCGGGATCAACGAAAGCACGATCACCGCGATTGCAGAGACCGGCGTCGACATTATCTCTGTGGGCGATATCACCCATTCGGTCTCGGCCATGGATGCAAGTCTCGATGTCCAGGACATCAAGCCGAGCGCCGTCCGCCATATCGAGCGCCTCGGTGGATCGGTTGGGAGCAAAGCATGACCGAATATGCGCGTCCCGTCGTCGGCATCACGGCCCGCCAGGGTGTCATCCCGGCCTTGGACGCGGGAACGGTCGACGAAAACCGGCGCGTGGTTGAGGCAACGACGAGTGTGGATGGTATCGTTGCCTACAAGCTAGGCCTCTCGATGGTGCTGGACCGAGGTTTGGCTGGCGCCGTGGACGCGCTTCGCCAGGTCACCGACCTGCCGCTGATCTACGACCATCAGAAAGCCGGCTGCGACATCCCGGATATGGGGCCGAAATTTGCTGCCCTCTGCAGCAAGGCAGGTGTCGACGGCCTGATCCTGTTTCCGGTGGCGGGGCCGCTGGCAGTCGATGGGTTCGTCGGTGGTGCCTTGCAGAACGGGCTGATGCCAATCGTTGGCGGCGACCTTCCTTTTCCGAGCTACAACGCCAAGGGCGGCGGCTATGTGGTCGACAATTCCCTGTCGATGATCTTCGAGCGGAGCGTAAAAGCCGGCTGCGACCATTTCGTCGTTCCGGGGAATGATGCCGAAAAGATTCGCGAGCATGCTGCCCGGCTCGTCGACGCTGTCGGAGAGCCCTGGCTTTTCATTCCGGGCATTGGCGCCCTTGGTGGCTCTATCGCCGAGGTCTTCGAGCCTGCCGAGGGTTGCCGCCGTTTTGCAATCATCGGTCGCGGCATTTACGGCGCCGCAGATCCGATGGAAGCGGCCAAGACGTTCGCCGGCGAGGCTTCGGAGTTCGCGTGACATCCTCTTTAGAAACACGGCTGTTCATCGATGGTGCCTTTGTCGAAGCAGAGGAAAAGCAGACGTTCGATGTCATTGACCCCGCGTCCGAGGACATCGTCGCGTCCGTTTCGCAAGCCGCTCCTGAGGATCTTGACCGTGCGGTCGCGGCTGCGCGGCGTACGTTCGACGTAGGCGGCTGGTCCGGCATGCTGCCTTTCGATCGTGGGCGTATCCTGGATGCCGTCGCCGACCGGATTGAAAGCCGCCTTGAAGCCATTGCCGGAATCGAAACGCGGTCGGGCGGTAAGACCCTCGCCAACTCCCGCAATGAAGTTCAATCCGCCGCCCGGGTCTTTCGCTACTACGCTGGCGCAATGGACAAGTTTTTTGGCGAAACGATCCCGATGGGGAGCGGTGTGCTCGATTTCACGTTGCGCGAGCCCGTTGGCGTTGTCGGTCAGATCACGCCTTGGAACTTCCCGTTCCTGGCTGCGGCCTGGAAGATCGCGCCGGCTCTCGCGGCGGGATGCACGGTGGTTTTGAAGCCTGCGAGCGCGACACCTCTGACTACGATCATGCTGGCGCAGGCCGCGCACGAGGCCGGTGTTCCCCCTGGCGTTCTGAACGTGCTTCCAGGGCCGGGACGAGGGCTGGGGGACCGCATGGCAACCCATCCGGACATCGACAAGGTCGCTTTCACCGGCGCCACACGGACTGGCACGGAACTCATCCGGCAGGCCGCCGCCGACGTCAAACGCGTGTCGTTGGAGCTGGGCGGGAAGAGCCCGAACATCGTCTTCGCCGATGCTGATCTGGAGCTCGCGGCCCGGAATGCGGTCCCGGCCGTTTTTGGCAATGCCGGTCAGAGTTGCTCCGCGCGAACGCGCCTGTTCGTCGAACGGCGGGCGTTCGGTGACTTCATGCCGATGCTGATGAGTGCCGTTACAGCATTCCGCGTTGGCGATCCGATGGATGCCGAAACGGACATGGGGCCACTGGTCTCCAAAGGCCAATGGTTGGCCGTGAAGCGCCATGTCGACCGGGCGGTCGATGAAGGCGCGACGCTTGCCTGTGGTGGCGGTTACCCGGATGACCGCACCGAGAGTGCGTACTTTGCACCGACCGTGTTCACAGGCGTGACCAATGGCATGGCCATCGCCCAGGAAGAGGTTTTCGGCCCCGTCCTCGCCGTGATCGCTTTTGACGAAGAGCAAGACGCCATCGCCTTGGCCAACGACTCGCCTTACGGCCTCAACGCGTCGGTTTGGAGCCGCGATATCAAGAAAGCTCTGCGCGTTGCGAGGGGGCTTCGCAGCGGAATGGTCTCGATCAACAGCCATGGCAGCGCCAGCCGCTATGGCCTGTTCGCGCCCTTCGGTGGTTACAAGCAGTCCGGCCATGGCCGAGAACTCGGGATGTATGCGTTGAGCCTCTATACCGAGGTGAAGAATGTCTTCGTTGACCTTGCCGACTAAGTGAAGGAGAGCAAACCATGTTTCCCGAGGATATTCGCGAGGCAGCGACCAAAGCGCTCGAGGCCGCGAAAGCTGCTGAGATCCGCATCGCAACGGCCGAGACCTGCACGGCCGGTCTCGTCAGTGCCGCTCTCACCGCCGTGCCGGGTGCGTCCGAGATCTTCGATCGTGGCTACGTTCTCTATCACGCCAGCGCCAAATCGACGTCGCTCGGTGTTTCGGAAGACGTGGCACGAGCACATGGCGCCGTGAGCGCAGAAGTCACGACGGGATTGGCGAAAGGCGCTCTCGTTCATTCCGGCGCCGGTATTGCCGTCGCAATCACAGGTTATGCCGGTCCCGGTGGGGGGAGTGAGCGCGATCCGGTCGGTACCGTATACATTGCATGCGCTCGCGAGGGCGGCGACTCCGTGGTCGAACGTCTGTTGTTCGAAGGCGGACGCGACGAAGTCCGCATGGGGGCAGTAAAGGCAGCGCTCGGTCTTCTTGCGCGGGTTTCCTAGTACGTTCTCCTGAGCTCCGACCCGAGCAATCCGTTGGGCGACGATTGATTTCGGCTTACTAAAGCGCTGCGGCCATAAGGCCGGCCCTTGCCGATCAGCGACAGCATGGACAGGCATTGCGGCTCCGACCTCGCGGAGCGAAGGCCCGAGCGTCTTTCCGTAGATCGCCAGAATACGCCCAGAGAAGGATCGCATCCCGATGGTGGCCTTGTTTCCGGCAGACATTGGCCATTTGTTGAGTGTCTTCGCCACTCCCGAGTGCGAATTTCCCCGCGCCGTCGTTACCGGCGGTTAACGCGACAGCGACGTCCTGGTGATCCTGTTCTCCCAAATGATGGTTGTCGAGAGCGCAGCCGATGCCCGGCATCGATTGCATCAACCAAGGAGAACGCCATGAGAAAAACTTTGACAGCCGCCGCCCTGGCCACAGCTTTCCTCGCACCTTCTGCCATGACCTGGGCCGCGCCCGAGCAACCGCGCGCGCCAATCCCGCAGGAAGTCGTCGACGCCTGTCATGACGGCCGGTCGAGCCGCTTCATCACGGATACGCGGTGCTCTGATCAACGCCTCAAGGCTGATATCAAACTGGTGTCGCGGCTCGCCAGCGGCCTTGGCATCTACCGCTTCCGCTACAAATGGAGCCCGGTGGAGTATGTGGGTGTCATGGCCCAGGAGGTTGCGGCCGTCACACCCGATGCGGTCGTCACGGGACCGGCCGGTTACTTAAAGGTCGACTATGCCAAAGTGGGTTTCAATTTCACTACGTGGAAGGCCTGGCGTGAGACAAACAACCTCTAGAGCAACGTGCGTCTTGTCAGACGCACATAAGTTGCTCTAGCAGCTTAGAATCGATCAACTTTTCTGCGCTTAGTCGATTCTGACTAAGCGCTGGTTGATCTAGACAGCAATGATATGCGGTGGGGCCATGGCCTCACCGTATTTCTTTTGCGTCAATCACCGCCCGCGATATTGAAGCAGCCATAATAGGATGGCTTATCTCTAGCCGCTTTGGCACATGCATCGACGGACGCAAGATCACCGACGGTCTTGTACAGCATGTAGGGGGCGATGGTATATCGCGTTGTCCTGGAGTAATAACCCAGCCGGTCGATCTTGCCTTTGGCATTGGCATCGGCATGGACAATTGCCTGTTTGAGCGTATCCCCTTCGATAAAGTTCTCGGGCAACTGATCAAACGGCCCGTCCAGATAGGTGTTGAGCAGCGCGTTTGACTTCTCGATACCGATTAGGATGCGCCGCGACAAAGCGTGATCGGAATAGAAAGCGAAACCCGTCCGTCGGCCGATCGTGATACGGTTGAAGTCTGCCAATGGTTCGAATGTGTCTGAAGGTCTCGTGGTCTCATCCAGCACATAAAGGAATGTTCGGGTTTGAGGGGCATATATGAGGAAAAATCGCAATCCGGAATCATCGAATACCGGGCCCAAATATGTCTCGCCTGCAGCTATGGATTCAGATGTTGGCGAGACATCACTGAGGTCGTTGAGCAGGAAGCGTACCCGTTTGCCGTTGTGAGCGACGTCGTAGACAAGCGCTCTTATACGCTTCACCGCAAAGCCCGTTGTCGAATCGAGCACTAGATAGTGGGTGGGGCCGTCCGGTTTCCAGTCCGCCAGATCTTCATAAAAGGCAAAGTGGAGTTTACCAGTATCTCGGTCGCGAACATCCAGCCTGAAGTTGCCGGAATATGTGAGGCCGTCGTAGTGAAACCTGAAGTAATAATAATTCTCAGTGGGATAAACTCTGACGGCTTCGGCCAATTGTGAGAAGACGAACGACGCCACGGCGGATGCTTCTTCGATGTTGAGATCGCCCTTGGACGCGAGTGATGAGAGTGAGTTCTCCAAGACCGTCACTCTTGGACCTTCGGCCGACAGAGCCACAGAATCGCCTGTGCCTAAGATGGCGGATATTAGCAAAAGTGCTGCCAGCAGTACGGATACGAGCCAGCATCGAATGCGACCACTGCAGTTAATGAAGCTGGACGTCAGGCTTAAGCCAAAGCGGTTTGACGAGGGTGGGAGCATCATTGCCTCCTTTCTCATGAGCTAAAGCAACTTTCTGACGTCCGACTGACTCCGGTTGGGTGTCTACCGACTTGGTCACTTCTATGCCTATGACATTGTGTTGTTACCAACGGTGTCGCACATGCGGCGCGCATCTCCCAGCATGTTGTGTCCGATGTTCGAGCTTTCCAGCGTGCGAATGAACCCTGTGCAACAACTGGCCATAGCGCGAGCGATCATCGGCAATCCTGTCGATTGATGCGGAATCTTAAGCGGTCAACCAGCAGGTCATTGACTGCTACCTTTCCGAAGACGGCTGTGGTTGATCAGGCATTGCAATGATAGCTCATCACACAGAGCGGACGCTCGACTCCATATCTATAATATCGGGTATTGCTAATTTTACCGACATTCTGACGCTCTGATCGGATAAGGCTGGGTTGATCGAGACATCATGGAAGGGACGCACAAAAGCCCATTCGTTGAGGATTGACGAAGATCATGTTGCGGCTGCGTCATGGCTCATGAAATACAAACGAAAGGAACAAGAAAAATGAAAATCTATGTGACTGGCGTCTTTGTCGATAACCAAGACAAGGCGGAGAAGTTCTACACCGATGTCCTCGGCTTCACGGTGAAGAATAATATCCCATTGGGAGAAAATCGTTGGTTGACAGTCGTGTCTGACGAAGACCCTGAAGGAACGGAATTGCTGCTTGAGCCAAGCGATCATCCTGCTGTTAAGCCCTACAAGGATGCATTGGTCTCAGACGGCATTCCCGCGCACTCTTTTCAGGTAACGAACCTTGACGCGGAGCGGACAAGATTGGGCGAGCTGGGCGTGGAATTTGTACAAGAGCCGATGGATGCAGGATCTGTTCGTATGGCGGTGTTTGACGACACATGCGGGAATCTCATTCAACTGATTGAAATGACTGAAGCCGCTGCAACATAGGTGGCTAATCAGGAGCCGCCATTCGCTGCATTTCGTCACGTCTCGGGGATCGTCTTGATCGATCTCTACAAACATTGTGTCAGGAAATCTGTGCAAGAAGATCGGGGGCGGCTATCACTGCAGCTATTCGTACGTCATCGCGTCCGTCGTTGAACCGCTGGCGTTCAAACGCGGATTCGCTACCGTTACGGGCCCATGGAATGTATACCGTGCCAACCGAACCATGCTAGCTGCCTCCTCCCGGACCAGCGTTAGAGACGACCGATTTTCAACGACATTACCCTCTTACCATCCATATCCAGCTGATAGCATTTCTCAATCAGGATTCGTGGATTCGGTAAGGTAGAAATACAGATCAATCTAATTGTGGATGAATGCGAGAAACGCCTGTCTTGAGCACATCCACAACCCGACATAACAGATTTTCTTGCCACATGATTTGGGTGGTGCTAGATGGAATAGTCTTCTTTGACATAATTTGGTCAAAGGTCGAGCATCGGGAGAGATCGTTCGCATTGAACGGCGCCGAAGGAGCAACCACCCCGGAAACTCTCAGGCCCACGTACTGAGCTCGGCAAATGACAATCTGGAAAGTGCGGTTCATGTCGAATCATGAACCGTCACCGAAGGAGTAAGGGTCGCATTGCGACCTGCATCTCTCAGGTCAATGACAGATGGGGCTACAGACGGAAGTCTGGCCCTGTCGTCGATTGGCTTCACAGCATCAAAGACAGTCCCAGACATCCTCCGCCTGTACGCGCAATCGCGCGTCGCGAGAACGTGACGTGCCACAGCTTCTGGGAGGAAGAAATGGAAGCTATTACCAGCGCCGTAAGTTGGCTCAACGGCATAGTTTGGGGAGTACCGATGCTGGTGCTCATTGGAGGCGTAGGCGTTTTTCTCACGCTTGGCTTGAAACTCTTGACAATCATTAGAATTCCTTTCGGGTTCTCTCTCTTGTGGAAAGGGCGCATCCCCGGTGGGGAAGGTGAGATCTCGCCATTCAATGCGCTCATGACATCGCTTTCTGCGACCATCGGCACCGGCAACATCGCCGGCGTTGCAACTGCCATTTTTCTTGGTGGTCCAGGTGCGGTTTTTTGGATGTGGATGACTGCATTGGTCGGCATGGCGACCAAATATGCCGAGGCCGTCTGTGCGGTGAAATATCGTGAAGAGGACGAACGCGGCAAGCATGTTGGCGGGCCGATGTATTACATCAAAAACGGGCTCGGCGATAACTGGAAATGGCTAGCCTCGGCTTTTGCCTTGTTCGCCGGCATCGCCGGATTTGGCATCGGCAATATGGTCCAAGCCAACTCCATCGCAAATGCACTTGAAGCGAATTTCGGCATTCCGGAAATTGCGACAGGTGTAGTGCTCGTCGTGCTGGTTGGCGCCGTCCTCCTTGGCGGAATCGAGCGCATTTCCTCTGTCGCTGGTGCGTTGGTACCGTTCATGGCCGTCGCCTATATCTGCGCAGCCTTAGTCGTGCTGGTGCTCAATGCTGCCGCCATTCCTGCGGCCTTCGGTCTGATCTTCCAGCATGCCTTCTCTCCCGTCGCGGCCACAGGCGGCTTTGCAGGTGCAGCGGTCTGGGCAGCGATCCGGTTTGGTGTGGCTCGTGGCGTGTTCTCGAACGAAGCGGGACTCGGCTCCGCACCGATCGCCCACGCTGCAGCCCAGACCAAGGGTCCGGTCAGCCAAGGCCTGGTTGCAATGCTAGGTACATTCATTGATACCATCGTAGTCTGTTCCTTCACCGCCCTTGCAATTATTGCAACCGGAGCGTGGACTTCGGGTGAAACTGGTGCCGCTCTGACATCCAAAGCCTTCGATCTCGCTCTCCCGGGTGCCGGAGGCTACATCATCGCAATTTCTCTTGCGGTCTTCGCTTTCACAACCATCTTGGGCTGGAGCTACTATTGCGAGCGATCGCTGCAGTATCTTTTCGGAGTTAAAATCATCATGCCGTTCCGCGCCGTGTGGTCGTTGGCAGCGCTGGTCGGCGCGACGCTCAAGCTCAGCTTCGTCTGGCTCCTGGCTGATACTCTGAATGCGTTGATGGCGATCCCCAACCTGATCGCATTGGCTCTTTTGAGCCCAGTCGTGTTCAAGATCACAAAAGAATTTTTCGACTCGAGAGGTGAGTCGGAAAACAATCCATTCTGACGGTATGTCGTTCAGAAAACAGCAGGCCATGTCGGTGACATGGCCTGCAATCCAAATGCTTTGGCCTTCGCTGTAAACGCTTCCTGTTCGACGAAAGGTCAGGAACAGGCTTCAGTTCAACCTTTGCCTGAAACCGATGCCGCCAATCTTTATAACTTCTATGTCGGGCTCAACTGGGTGCTGAATGTCCAGATAAGGCAACACATAAAGCTGAAACCGGAGAACAGCGACGTTCCACAGTCGTACGTGTTGGTGGACTTGCCTTTGTGTCCCAACATCCCCCGCATTGGGCCTTCGACCGCCAATTCGTGCTTTCTCGTCAAGGTTTCGAACTCCAAGTGGTCTCTCGCTGCATGACTTTATCACTGCTCGGACAAGCTGAACGTTTGGACCGGGGTTCGACTTGGAGAGGGAGGTCCGGCGGCAATTCGGACGCTCCATTTATACGTTCATATTGCTGTGGCTGATATGTCACGCATTCCATCATTCCGCAGGCTGAACTTGTTTCGGTCCCAGACATCGCCACATTGCAGTGTGATGACTGTCTGACGGCGCATATGAGGCTTGGGCACCTCATAGGAACGCGCTCAACACAGTTGTTGTTGACCGTCCTGTTACTCAGGACAAAAAAGACGTCACTTCCGGGGGTGGAAGAGGGGTTTCGCGTTGCGTCTGTTGCTCATAGGGTCCGCTCTGACGGTTGCGTTGCTAGCTTTGCCCGGCGAAAGCCGTGCGCAGGATGAGCTGTCAAACGTCTTCAGCCGGCTCCTAAACAATCCCAATGATGCTGCACTCAATGCACGCTACGCGGCGCTGGTCGAAGCGCGCGGCGACATGCGCAAGGCGCTTGGTGCCTATGAGCGCGCTTTGGCGGTCGATCCGGGCAATCGCGATCTCCGACGTGCCTATAAGCGCGTCAAGAAGCGTCTGCTGCCGACTGTGACCTCGGTAACCGTCGAAAAGGGCGTCAGCTATGATAGCAATCCACGGCAGCTTCCCAACACGCGGCAGCGCGAAGGTGATGTGACGTTCGATGTTTCGGCCTATTTGTTCGATGAGCGCACGCTTCGCCGCCATCGTTGGCGAACTGAAGGCTATGCACGCGGACAAATCCAAGGCGATGAGACGGACCTCAATGCCGGCGAGATTGCCGCATGGACCGGTCCTGTCTTCGATCTCAACCCAAAAACCCGACTGCATTTTGCACCGGGTGCAGCCGTGGCCTGGCTGGATGGGCGCCGTCTCTATAACGACGGTTCCCTCCGTGTCACATTAGAGCGTGTGCGCCGCGGAACGACTCAGTCTGTAAGTGCGCTGCTGACCTATCGCGATGCTGGCGACTCTTTCAATGGCAGCGACGGTTTCATTGCCCAGCTCTCCGGCCGGTTCAAGTTCAACTCGAAGCTTGTCAAGGGCGATACGATCTATGTTCTGCCTCGTATTCGCTACAGCGGTCCGACAGGAAGCGGTCCGGGACGCGTCTTTTCACGTCCATTGTTCCCGGGAGATTTTGTCGAGACGGGTAGCCGGTTCGCCTATTTCCGTCCGATCCGCGGTGGCAAGGTCTTTGTCGGTGCCGGCTTTGCAACTTATTTCAGACATTACGATCAAACGATCGCGTTTGGCACGGCAGAGCGCGAAGACGTTCAGATCGAGCCGACGGCCCATGTCATCTTCCCGAATGTCGCAGGCCGGAAATTCGATTTCCGCATCGACTATCGCTACGAGGAAAACTTCTCGAACGATAATACGGAAGATTTCTCGAACCATGTCGTCGGTGGCCGCGTGGTCAAGAGGTTCTGATGCACAAATGGATCCATATCCTCGTCATCGTTGCCGCTTCGGCAGCTTTGGCACTACCTGTGTCGGCTGCGCCGCGCATCGGTGTCGCATCGGTCGTCAAGAACAACGTAACGGGATCTGCCGGGGGCGGTAAGCGGACGCTTAATCGTGGGATGGGCATCTTCCAGAATGAAACGGTAACCACGGGCGAAAACAGTTCGGCGCAGCTCATGTTTCTCGATGAAACGACGCTGACGCTGAGCGCGCGTGCGAGCATCAGGCTCGACAAGTTCGTCTACAACCCAAAACGCAGCTCGGGCGACATCGTCTTCAATGTCGTCAAAGGCGCATTCCGGTTTGTGACCGGATCCGCGGATCCGAACAGCTATAAGATCAAGACGCCTGTCGCGACCCTCGCTATTCGAGGAACGATCGTCGAAGGTTATATCGACCCGAGCGGGAATGCCGTCATTGTTGTCGTCGAGGGGGCTGTTGTCGCCACCGCTGGCGGCAAAAGCGTTACGGTGACGGCTGGGAATTTCATCGTCATTACACCGAACGGTGCAATCATCGAGAGTGGCAACTGGACAGGTCCGCTTCTCGATTTGGATGCCGGTGTGCAGTTCATCTTCGACAATCAGGGGCGCTTCCTCGATCGCGGTGGCGACGTCCTGCCCGATTGGAAGAAATTTAACGATGCCCTGGACAGCCGCGACGTCGATCTGAATTTCCCACGTCCACCCGAACCCACCAAAAAGACTTATCCCGGTGGAATGATCACCTATGACTAACCCGGACGTCTCACACTGCTGTGGATCGTCATCTTGTCAGGTGGGCCGCCCGCGTCGTCACCATTGACTGCCGCTTGAATGAGCCAGAATTGCACTGTTTTGCGAATTGCGGCCTTCACGGATTGCTGAATGCACGCTATCGTTGCACGTGCCGAGCGAATTCGATGTTGCGGTCGACCGGCAAGACCGCTCATTTGACCAATTGTCTGGCTAGTGACGCTGTATCGATCGGACCCGCGATCGTCTTTAGCGATACAATTTGGTTGCGCGCAATGGCCGGTAGACAACTCTGAAAAGGCTCTGAGCGAGTATCAGTGTCCAGAGTTTGGGTAGGAGACGGGCATGACAATTCAACAGTGTGAGTATCAGGCTGCTAAGGGGCAAATTACCGACAGCTTTGACAATGAAACAGGCCGTCTTTTGGCTGCTTTTTACAGTATAGGAAATCCTGCGATTCGACAAAGAATTATCAGTATTATTCGCGACGTGTCTCATGATGAGGATGCGGCTGAGGAAATATTGACATTGGTCGCTCAGGCACTGCGCGTGTCGGATCTCTCGGACAGTCCGTAAGGCGCGAGAATTTGGTGAAAGCTGACATGTTGCGGCTTGCTACTTTGTGGATGTCAACTAGATGACATTTAGAGCAAGTCAGACAACCGAGTAACCTTTCTATAGAGCATTATCTGGAATAACTCTTGTGCGCCCAGCCTATCAATAGGCGTGGCGTTTCGCGCTAAGCCTTGCGTTAACAAGAATTTCGGGATCAAGACTGCGGACGTCCGCGATTCCCCACAGTTGTTCACGTTGCGATCTGGCAAAGGCCGATTGGAAGCTCGCAAATTGAGGGTGCCTGAAGACTCATGCTGAATACATTGCGATCGACACGGGGCATGGTCGTTGCTCCGAATCACCTCGCGGCCCAGGCAGGTCTGGCTGTTCTGCGAGACGGCGGCAACGCGATCGAAGCCATGGTGGCTGCCGCCGCGACGATATCCGTTGTCTATCCGCATATGAACGCGCTAGGCGGTGATAATTTCTGGCTGATCGCCGAGCCGGGTGCCGAACCGATCGGGATTGCAGCCTGCGGCGCAGCGGCAGCCAAGGCCACTCCCGACTTCTATCGCGAGCAGGGCCATCAGGCGATCCCGTCGCGTGGCCCGCTTGCTGCGTTGACCGTGGCAGGCGCGGTATCGGGCTGGCAGGAGGCACTGACGCTCTCCAAGGCTTCGGGAGGCAAGCTGCCTTTGTCGCGCCTGCTCGCCGATGCCGAATACTATGCCCGCAATGGCGTGCCGGTCACGTCGACACTGCATGGGAACAGCAAGGCGAAACTGCCGGAACTTGGTGAGGTCGCGGGATTTTCCGAGACTTTCTTGCCCGGCGGAACGGTACCTCATATCGGCGACCGACTTCGTATGACGACGCTTGCCGACACCTTCACGCATCTCGCTGGCGTTGGTCTGGACGATTTCTACCGGGGCGACCTTGCCCGGCAGATGGCGAAGGACCTTGAGGCTGCCGGCAGTCCGATCAGGCTTTGCGATCTCGAGGCGCATCGCGCCCGGCTGGTAAAGGCTTTGGCATACAAACTCCGGTCGGCGCGTCTCTACAATATGCGGCCGCCCACTCAGGGCCTTGCGTCTCTCATGACCCTTGGGATCTTCGAGCGGCTCGGAATCGAGAGTGCCGACGATTTTGCCTATGTCCACGGATTGGTCGAGGCGACAAAGCGGGCCTTTCTGGTTCGTGATGCTCATGTAACCGATCCCGATTTCATGACCGTCGAAGCCGACGAATTCCTCACCGCCGAGGCGATGGAGAACCGCGCCCGCGATATCGATCGCGAGCGTGCCATGCCTTGGCCGCATGTCGCCGACCCAGGAGATACGGTATGGCTCGGGGCAATTGACGCGGAAGGCAGGGCGGTCAGTTTTATTCAGAGTATCTATTGGGAATTCGGCTCCGGTCTTGTCCTGCCCGGTTCAGGCGTTCTCTGGCAGAACCGTGGAACCAGCTTCTCCCTCGATAGGAACGACGTGAATCATCTGGTGCCGGGCCGTTTGCCGTTCCATACGATTCAACCGGCCATGGCGCTCTTCGACGATGGGCGCGTCATGCCTTATGGAACCATGGGCGGCGAGGGTCAGCCTCAAACACAGGCGATGGTCTTTTCGCGTTATGCCCGGTACGGACAGGATCTGCAGACTGCAGTGACCGCGCCCCGTTGGCTGCTCGGTCGGACATGGGGGGCAGAGCATACGAATCTGCGGATCGAAGACCGTTTCGACCCGGAGGTTTTCGCGGCATTGGAAGCTGCCGGCCACGATATCGATATCGTTGGTCCGTTCGATGAAGTTATGGGGCATGCAGGCGCGCTGGTGCTGCACAATGGCGGTTCCCGCTCAGGTGTAATCGAAGGCGCGGCAGATCCCAGAGGCGACGGTGTGGCTGCCGGCTTCTGAAGGGCAGGCTACAAGATCTCAGTATCCGACCCCAATGCAACGACCGGCACGAGATAGCTGCCGGGATTCTGGCCAGGTCTGTGCCGCATCCATGCAAGACCCCGGCGGCCGGACGGTCCACTGTCAAACAGCTCGTTAGGGGCGAGAAATCCCTGCCAGTTGATGTTCAGGAGTAAGGTGTCGTCGGCTAGCCCCTCCTGCCAGTGGATATTGTTGCTGCGGGCCAGTGTGAAGACACCGTCGCCAGGCATCAGGGTGTGCACAGTCTCTCCGTCGATCTCTATCAGGCTATCCGAAACATGCTGCCGCAGATTGAATTCGGTAACGCGCGCTTGGCCGCGCAGCACGATTTGGCAGCTCAACAGATTATTGTGGGCATGAGGCGGATGTGATTCGCCATTATCGAAAGCAAAAAGTTGCAGCTTTATACGGCCTTGACCGAGAGCTTCCTTGGCAAGCCGCACAATGCGAGGCCCGCCAGATGGAACGCTATCAAACAAGAGAGACCTGTCGCGGACATGGTTCCCAACTCTCTTGATAAGGGACCGAAGCCCGGTTTCCCGGTCACTTTCCGACGGCGGCAGGGGAGATGCGAAGGCTCGGCACGCGTCGACGATATTCGCGAACGTATCATTCGTAATCGCGCCGTGTGTCGGATCGATCTGATCTGTCCAGGCCGTCATAAGCGACTTCCCTTGCCAATTGCTGCAGTTTTCAGGCACAAATCCTCGAATTCTGCTGCTTCGGAGCATAGCCGACTTCACGTGATTGTCATTGTGGACAATGGGCCATAATGCTGCGATCGCCGCCATATGTAGGCATGGTCTCGCATACCATCTGCGCTCGATTGAAAACGACCGCGTGCAGGTGCGTCAATTGATTCTCAAGTGCTTGGGCACGTGATCGGCATCGATTCCGATGCAGGCCGCTCAAGCTCCCCGCGACATGGAGTGTGGGAATGAACAAAGGCATTTACGGCTACATTTTGCAGCACAGCAAACGCCAGCAGCTGGTCATCACGCTTATCACCATTGCCTCCTTTCCATTCCTCTATGCCTCGCTGGAATTGCCGAAGATCATCGTCAACGATGCTTTGAGCGGTGCCGATATCGAGAAGGTCCTGTTTGGCATCGAGTTCGGCCCGATCGGCTATCTGCTTGCCCTTTGCGCAATCCTGCTGGTTCTGTTGTTTGCCAATGCAGGGTTCCTGATGGTGATCAATACCTATAAGAACCTGACATCGGAGCGGATGACGCGCCGGCTGCGATACATGGCCTATCAGCGCATCCTGCGATTTCCTGTGCCCCATTTTCAGCGGGTCTCCCAAGGCGAGCTTTCGACGATGCTTGCCGGTGAAGTCGAGCTGATCCGCGAGTTTTTTGCTGACGCCATTGCGCTCCCGCTTTTCCAGGGCGGACAATTGGCGGTCATCATAACCTTCATGTTCGTGCAGGACCCGATTCTGGGGGCAGCCTCGATCACCTTGATCCCGCTTCAGATCTACATTATCCCCAAGCTTCAGCGGAAGATAAATCAGTTCAACAAGGAGCGCGTCGCGCGGGCCCGCAAGCTCTCGGGCAGAATTGGGGAATCGGTTGCCGGAATCAGGGATATCCGGACATCCGACACGGCCGTCTATTCGCAAGCTGACTTCAGCAAACATTTGGAGGGTCTGTTCAAGGTTCGCTACAAGCTGTTTCGAACCAAATATTTCATGAAGGCCCTCAACGTCTTCATGTTGAAGCTTACACCGCTTCTCTTCTACGCCGTCGGTGGTCTGCTGATCATTCTGCCCGATCAGGAGATGACCGTCGGTGCGCTGGTCGCCGCCATTGCCGCCTATAACAATATGACCACACCCTGGAAGGAGCTGCTCAAATATTATCAACGGATGGGTGATGCGCGGATCAAATATGAACAGCTCGTGCTGAGTTTCGAGTTGGCGTCATTGCTGGACGAAAAAACACTCGAACTCGATGCGAGTGAACGCCAGCGCCTGAGCGGCAGTTTCGCTCTGGAGAATGTGACTGTGGGCGATGATGATGGATCCCAACCACTCGATGGCGTGTCGTTCACCGTGGAGCCGGGCAAACGTCTTGCCGTCGTTGCAGATGCCGTCGGCCGCGACCGCCTAGCTCAGGTTATGACCGGACTTCTTCCCCCGACCGGCGGGCGGATTGTCTTGGGCGATCGTCCGATGACCAGCCTCTCACCAACGACGATTGCTGCGAATGTGGGGTATGTCGGTTCGGAATCGTATATTTTCGACGGATCCGTCGAGTATAACGCGACGTTCAGCCTTCAACATAAGATACCGGCCGATCCAGGGACCTACGACAAGGTCGAAGCGATTTCTTCCGGCAATTGTCCCTTCGATGCAAGGCAGGATTGGACCGATCTCGAAGCCGCCGGTTGCAGCGATCGTCAGGCGCTCGAGAATCGATGGTACGAAATCGTCGAAGCATTGGAACTCGACGACGTCATTTTCCAGCATGCGCTGAACAGCCACGTCGATGAGGACCGCTCGCCTCAATTGCCTGGCGAGTTGCTTGACGCGCGACGCAGGATCGTTGCTCGTCTCGATTCGGACGCGGACCTGGGCGAATATGTCCGCAGGTTCGATTTCGAAGCCTATAATCAGAGCGCACCGGTCGCCGTAAATCTGATCTTCGGTGAGCCGACCGACGACCGCCTTGCACTGGCGAATTTCGGACATCATCCCTTCATTCGCGAAATCCTGCGGGAGGCGGATCTCGAAGCCTGTTTCCAATCGGCCGGCTTTGACGTCGCGCGTGAACTTGTCGATATTTTTGGCGATCAGGACGCGGAGCAGGGGCTGCTTCAGCAGTTCAGTTTTGTCGATGTGGCGACTCTTAAGAAACTCGCGTTGATCGTTGCCCGCGGCAGTGACGATTCGTCAAAGCTCACGGAAGAGGACGTCGCCGAGTTGATCTCGCTCACTGGCCGTCTCAGTGTCGAGCGTCATCGCATGGGACAGATCGATCATGACCTGCAGGCGCGTATCGTCGAGGCGCGGGCGTTGTTCCACGAGCGGCTTCCGGATGATCTGAAAGATGCGATCGCCGTCTACGATCCGGACAGTTTCAATCCGCGCCTCTCCATTCGGCGCAATCTTGTTATGGGTCACAACAATCAGCAGCGCCCGAACTCCGAGCAGAAGATCAATGAGATCATCCGTGAAGCGTTGAAGGAGACCGGCGTCTACAGGGATGTCATTATTGCCGGGATGCAGGTTGATGTGGGGATCGGTGGTCAGCGGCTGGCCGTTGCGGCACGGCAGAGCCTTGCTCTCGGCAGGGCGATCCTGAAGCGTCCGGCCATTCTGGTTGTGAATGACGCATTGGGGGGGCATGACCGCGAAACGCGCGATCGCATATGTCGGAAAATCAATACACTCCTGCCCGATTCGACGCTCATCTGGATCGATAGCGAGATGCCGCGAGCGGAGCTTTTCGATACGGTTCTGGTCCTTCGAGACGGGAAACTCGATCAACGCCTTGTTGGAACCGCCGGTGAACCCGGTACGGTCGAAGAGCTGCCCGAGAGGGAAGGCGAAACGCCGCAAGCCATTCAGGCCGAAGCCGCCGCACTCGCCAAGGTGCCGCTATTCAAACAAATCCGGTCGAACAATCTCAAGTTGCTGGCATTCGGATCGAAGAGAGTGAAGTTTCGGAGAGGCGAGGTCCTGTTGCGCCAGAACGATATTGGCGAGACGGCCTTCGTCGTCCTTTCCGGCGAGGTCGATATTCTGCTCGACATGGACACACCCGGCGAGCGGCTGTTGGCAAGGAGCGGGCGCTATGAGCCGGTCGGTGAGATCTCTCTTCTCGCAACCGTACCGCGCACGGCGTCGGCCCGGGCTTTCTCCGAAGTCGAGGCGCTTGAAATCGACAAACAGGTCTTCTTGCAGATTGTGGAAAGCGATGCCCAGGTCGCGTCAAACGCTGCGCGGATATCCGCCGAGCGTCTCGCAAATACATTGCGCGGTTTGCAGAAAGCAGCCTAAGTCGTCTGGGTAATATCCACATCGCAACCGTCCACAGGCCCTGGAATCATGAAAGTTGAGAAGAAGTGGCCGATATGGCCAAAGGCCGTGAACCAATCGCTTGCACCCGAAATACAACCCTTCAAGGATGTTCTCGATGGGTTGACGGTTCTCTATGAAGATCCGTTCATTCACGATGTCCGCAACACGATGCTGCGATTTCCGGATTCGGCTCTGGGTACGGCACTCAACAAGAAACAGACAGCCTGCAAAAAATGGGCTCTCGAAGAACTCGCGAATGCCTGTGGGCCCAAGTTTCGTTCCGTACACATTCTCGCGGGTTGGTATGGTCTCCTCGGTGCGATGATGCTGCACCGGCTCGAGTTCACCATTGACAACCTGACAGTCATTGACCGGGATCCCGGATGTAAGGACGTCGCGCTCAGTCTTAATGCGACACACGTGAAGCGGGGCCACTTCGCGTTTCGTGTCCACGACCTCTACGAACTTGACTACCAGAACTTGCCTGACGACCTGGCCAAACCGGACCTCGTCGTCAATACAAGCTGCGAGCATCTCGAACGGTTCGACGATTGGTATGATCGCATGCCGGAGGATACGTTGCTGCTGTTGCAATCCAACGACTATCGGATCATTCCGGAACATGTGAACTGCGTCGATACTTTGGAGGCCTTCAAGGCACAGACGCCGATGTCGGATCGCTTGTTTGCCGGTGCGCTGACGCTTCCCAAATATAAGCGCTTCATGGTGATCGGGTACAAATAGGATTCACATTGGCGCTGCCGATGCGATGTCGAACCACGATCGAGCGCGCCTCACTCGGGACGCTCTGTGCGTTGAAAGGAATTGTCGTGCACTATCGTCATGCGCTCGGAAATGATCGCTGGATCGCCGAGAAGATCTTTCCCGGCCTCAGAGACGGTTATTTCGTTGAAGCTGGGGCATCCGACGGAATCAACGACTCCGCGACATATGTCCTGGAAACTGAACGCGGTTGGTCGGGCTTGTGCATTGAGCCCATCCCCGCGCAAATGGAAAAGATCAAAGCCATCCGAAATTGCAGTCTCGACAATCGGGCGCTATGGCGTGAAAGCGACCAGGAAATCGCATTCACATTGTACAACAAGAGAATGGGCCACTCGGCAATTACATCGGTCAACAAGAACGTTGAGAAAATGGGCCGAAGGGCAGAGACGTGGGAAACGATCAACGTCAATACTGTGACGTTGAAAGACGTGTTGACCGATCATTCCGCACCTCGCGAAATCGATTATCTATGCCTTGATGTCGAGGGAGCGGAATTTGAAATATTGAATGCCTTCGATCTCCATGACCAATTTCTTATTCGGGCGATCACCATCGAAGGAAATGCCTGCAATGCACTTATGCAGGATGCCGGGTATCAGCAGGTCGAACAGCCCTTCACCGATCTGACAATGGACACATACTGGCTGCATCCAAGCCTAATCTAGATCGGTTGGACGCTTGCTGGCCCAAAGTTTCGGACAGCTCATACCTCTGTCGTGTGCTCATACAAATCGGTCCATTCATTCGAACTTGACGACGTCCGGTTGCCGCTTATTTGAGTGTCAACATGACCATGTATGTGGTGAACGCCGCGACGTTCTCGTCGGCATGAAAAAGGCGATCAGCAATCTGCGTATATTCATCCATGTCGACGACATTCAGGATGAGCACGCTACCAACTTCTCCCGACACCATGTAGCACTGCGCGACGGCTTTCTCCTTCTTCAATTGATCGAAAAACGTCTTGCGGTGCTGCGGCCCGTGCCGTTCGAACTTGACGGTAACGACAGCGGTCAGTTTGCGGTCGATGCAATCCGGATCGATGATCGCAACGATGCGTTGAATAGCGCCAATCCGCTTTAACCGAGCAACACGCCTGAGGCACGCCGACGGTGAGAGACCAACCTGATCTGCAAGCGTATTATTCGGCAAATCGGCGTTGTTTTGCAGTGTCGCCAGAATGCGGCGATCGATCTGATCTAACTTCCTAACCATGCCGAATAATTGCAATAATGTGATTTGACCGCAATATTTGGTCGGCTAAAGCGCAATTTTGCCGCACAATTTCAGATCGCTTTGTCTATCTTCGCTACCGAAATGGAGAGCCAAGATGACGCAAGCAGCGACGTTCATTGATCCAGAGACCGGAGAGACATTTCCACTGAGTGAGCCACGGTGGCGCGCCCCAAATGGAAATCCACTGATGATTAGCGACCTGCCTGGCATCACGCGTGCGGAAATCGATTCCGCGAATAGGTCGGTTTGGCGATATGCCAAATCCCTGCCGGTGCAAATCGAGAATCCAATCTCGTTGGGTGAAGGCTGCACACCACTGATCAGTTCGGAGATCGACGGCGCACAATATGAATTCAAGCTTGAATGGTTTGCGCCGACGGGATCGTTCAAGGATCGGGGCGTTTCCGTCCTCATGTCATTCCTGAAGCAACAAGGCATACGCGACGTTGTGGAAGACAGCTCCGGCAACGCCGGTGCGTCGGTTTCGGCCTATGGTGCAGCAGCGGGAATGGGTGTCACGGTCCTCGTTCCCTCCTATACCCAGGCCAGCAAAGTCGTTCAGTCGCGCGCCTATGGTGCAGAGGTCATCCTTGTGCCGGGTGCACGTGAAGATGCCGCAGCGGCGGCCGAACAGATGGCCGAGAAAACTTTCTACGCGAGCCATAACTGGCACCCGATGTTCCTGCAGGGAACCAAAAGTCTCGGTTACGAACTCTGGGAAGATTTGGATTTTTCAATCCCGGACAACATTGTTATCCCGGCGTCGGAAGGTAGCAATGTCTTAGGGTGCTACGTCGCTTACAGCGAACTCATGCGCTCTGGCGAGATCGACCGTTTGCCGCGTCTGTTTGTGAGCCAGCCTGAAAATTGCGCGCCATTGCATCACGCGCTGCAGGGCACGCGTCAGGAAAGCTTCACGCCGACGGTCGCGGAAGGTACCGCAGTAAAATCACCGACAAGACTTCAATCCATCGTCGACGCTGTACGGAACGCGAACGGGAGTTCTGTTGCTATCTCCGAAGAGGACATCATTGGCGCAACTAAGCGGCTTGCAAGTTCTGGAATCTTTACCGAACCGTCCAGTGCACACGCATGGGCCGGCGCAAGGAAGCTTGTCGAGAGCGGTCAAATCGATCGATCTGATCGAACGGTGATCATACTGACAGGCACAGGTCTAAAGGCTCAATCTGTCTACTCGGAATAGGTTCGCCGTGGAATCCCACATATCCGAGTTGAGTCAAATTCGGCTATCACGTCACCGCGTTGAGAACAGCCGGTGATGTGCGCAAGTGCCATTCCAATCATATGGCGACAAATTCCAGCAGCACGTCGAAGGCGTCCACCCGGACCAGAATACGCTGTTCGGCGCGTTCCACGGCGACGCCTTCCGGAATCCTGGAAAGCAATGCATCGAGCGCACTTATAGTGCCGGTGGCAAAGACCAGGGCGCCAAAGATCGCAGAACGGCCGTTCATCCCACAGGCTAGTGCTCCGTAGCGTGCAGTGTATTGATCCGGCGCCAACACCGTGATCCGGCTACCGTCGATGCCCACGAAGCGAGAACCATCAGGATCCGTCTTGACATCACTGCGCAGGAGCTTGGCAAAGTTGGCAGCCTCACTTGCGGCGTCCTCCGCCACGGATACGAACTCGGGGATGGCGACCACGCCATTGGCATGGTTCAGCCATTGCGGCTGCCAGACAAGTTCCGGATTGCCATGTTCGCAGAAATACACGCGTCCTGCAGGGAATATGTCGGGACGTGCGGTGACGGTTTGGAAATGGGCATCTCGCTGTTCCCCGTCGATGCCGACCGGACGATGGAAGACTGCGGGCGGTTTTCCGGCAAAGCCGATCGACTGCATATGAGCGTATACGTCGTCGACATCCTCGGTTTTGAACACCAGGCCGTTGAGCCCGATCGGGGCGTCGCGGAGATCCGCGCGACGGACGTTCTCCCCTTTCGGCACACCTAGGAGTTCCAGGTAGTCGGACTGAAACATCATGAGGTGGTTCATCGAACCATGGGAGTGAAATCCGCGCGGCGTTGTCGTGAAACCCAGCGAGCGAAACAAAGGTTCGGCCGCATCCATATCGTGCAAGACATTTATGACCGTATGGTCGAGATGGATGCCGGATGTCATGTCGTCGTCTCCAAGAATCTGCCGATGCCGCTACTTCCTTGTCATCGATTGTCCCGAAATATTGTCCACGACCCAGGCGTCGCAGGAACGGGGACTCCAGGTGGTTACACTGCGAAAGGCTTGATTGCCACGCGCTACGACAAGCTGGCCGAGAGTTTCGGAGCCTTCATCTAGCAGGCAGCAATGAGATTATGGCCGGGCGCTCATGGGTCCACGTCCTGACTATGCGCATTCTTCCGCCGGCTCATAGTCGATATATTGTGCCAGATTCATGTCGATTTCGCCGCACATTTTGGAACAAACCGTCAGCCTGTCCTCGCCGCTTGTCCAACCTTGTGGGACCGCCTTGCTGAAAAAGTCGCCATCCAGGATGCCACCAATGCTATGCGATTTTCCGTCAAGGAGTTCCAGTCCACCCGATGCAACGATAGCGCGACCGATTTCAGTATCCTGCCATGGTTGGTCAGGGGCGTAGATGTTACCCAGCCAGCAGCACGGGAACACATGACCTTCGGCACTGATGTAGAGTTTGCTGCGAGAGATCGCCTTGCAATCGATCCGGGTATTTCGAATGTAGTCGGCGAAATGCTCCGGGTCCTCCAGCACCAAGGCGTCGAGCCGGTCCAATTCCACATTTCCGAACTCTTCCCGATCCGTCACACCAAGCTGGTAGTCGATATCGCCTTGGAGGTTGCGTACCGGTGTTGCGGACGTCTTTCGACCATCGCTGTAAAAGCGACTCGTGGCTTTCGCGGAAAAGTCTGCGAAACCAAGTTCCCGGCTCATGCGAAAAGCGTCTTCGACCTGATGCTGGTTATGCCGGAAAACCAAATAGGCCCATTCGGCAGTGCCACCGGCCGCGATGAATGCCCGGGCATTCTCTAAAATTGTGGTGAAGTCGGTGCCGCGTCGATAGAGCGAATGGGTATCCGCAAGGCCATCGATACCGAATGTGCAATGGTCGATCACTTCGGCCAATGCCGCCCACCACGAATGCGGACGTAGGGAACCGTTGGTCGCCACTGAAATTCGAATGTCCGGATAGAGGTCTTTCAGATGTTGGGCGATCGGAATGAAGTCCCGCGCCATGACGGCATCGCCGTAATTTCCGCAGACTTGTACCTTCTTCAGCGCAGGAAGTTCCGCATCGGGGAAAATGCGTTGAATGTCTTCGAGGGTAAGCTGGGTCAACGGCATGTTCGGGTTGCGGGCACCGCCTTCCAGGTTGCGCGGACACTGTGGGCAGCTCGCATTGCAGTGCGTTGTGACCTCAAGATGTACGGTTCGGATCTGATTTCGCGTGTACACGGTTATTCACTTGTCCTTGCCGGCAGTCCGAAGCGTATGAGATACGCTATCAAGCAGTTCTGGAGGCCACAAGACGCGATCATGATGCACCGCGCGTTGCGATTTCGGTCAGTAGCTCCGCGGACCGCATGGCGCCCTGAATATCGAGCGCCAGGTCCGGTCTTGAAGTCCGCTGCGCCGCTTCATTGATTCTTGCCGCGAGCCGCTCGGCGCTAAGATCCGTATCCGAAAGATACGTAGCAAGACCGAGTTCGGCGAAACGGCGTGCCCGTGTCAATTGCTCCGTTTCCCCGCCATCGCCCGAATAGCTGATCAGCACCGCCGGCGCCTTGGCGCACAGAAGGTCTGCAGATGTGTTGTATCCGGCATAGGAGATGGAAAGGCGCGCGGCGGAGAGAAGCCTGCGAAAATCCTCCCTGAAACGCTCGACAACGACACCTCTCGGGGCCGCGGACTGAATGGATGTGAATTCGGGCTCCGGAAGATGCGGACCCGTCAGCAAACGCCATGGCTTGCCTGCCAGATTTGTAGCCGGACGGGCGGCAAGAGCATCCTGGAGCAATTTGGGCCCGATGGCGCCGCCTCCCATCGAGACAACCACTTCGCCCCTCGGTGTGTCGTCCAATGGCACGAATGCCGATGCGGGGGCCGCAACGATGCCGGAATAGTGGATCATGTCTTCGATGGAAGCGGTCTCGGCAAATGTCTCATCGAGCGTGGCAAGCGCCGGGTCGCCATGAATCAGGATGGCGTCGAAGAAACGACGCAAGGTCGAGACTGTATCCAGATTGCGCTGACGCCGCGTCTTAATCTGTAGAATGTCGCGTATGGAGCAGATGACGGCAGGTGAGGGCGTTGCCGCTCTTGCGACCTCCAGCAGGGGTTCAAGTTCGAACGCCAATTGTCTGCGGCCGAACGGATAGCTCTCGATCAGCAGGATATCGGGTTGCACGGTGCGAAAGAGATCGAGCAGCTTGTCACGGCGCCGGGCAAGCCAATGAGTGTCGACCGGAGCGCCCTGGGCATCTCGCAAGTCTTTGAATCCGCCTGGTCCGGCTTGCAAGGCCGGCAGCTGATGCAGCTTCGCTCCGCGAGGTTTGAAACTGTCCAGGGCAAGTCCGCCCGAAACCATGTGGACTTGATGGCCCGCGGTGCTGGCGGCCTCAGCGATCAGGCGTGCACGCTGAAGGTGCCCGAGCCCCTTCAAATACTGGACGTGAAAGAAGATACGGCTCATGACGAGGCTTTGCGTTCTGTTGTCTCACTCAGGAGACCGAACCGGCAGGCCAACTGCTGCAATCCTCTTTCATGAGAGAATTCGGACCGTACTTTCCGAAGGCCGGCATCGCCGAGGCGCCGCCTTAGCGCAGGTGTTTGAATAAGCCGCTTGATAGCAGCCGCGAGGGCATCGATGTCGTCCGGTGGTACGAGAAGCCCGCTTTCGCCATCGCTGATCAATTCTGGGACGCCCGACACTTCGGTTGAAATACAGACCAGTCCCTGGGTCTGGGCTTCGAGCAGGACATTGGGCAGGCCGTCACGATCCCCGTCTGCGGCAACCCGGCACGGCAGTACGAAAATGTCCGCTTCGCGATAGGCGGCGATCACCTGGTCCTGGGTTCGTGCGCCACACCAGTCGATGCGATCGTCGATTGCCAACGATCGGGCCTGAGCCTTGAGTTCTTCGGTGAGCGCGCCGTCGCCAATATGGCGGAACCGCCAATGAAGTGTATTCGGAAGTTTCGACAAGGCATCCAGGAGAAGGTCGTACCCCTTCTTTTCGACCGGCCGGCCAACCGACATAAGAACAACCGGTGTCTGTTCATCCGACCCATCATGTTCGGGTCTTGGCGTTTCAGGGGCGGCGAAACGATCGAGATCGATCCCGTGATAGACCAGTTCCACCTTGTCGGGGTCTGGCGACAGGTCCGCAAGGTGGGCGCGGCCGGCCTCGGTACATGTGACGAGCCAGTCCATGTCTTTGAGTTTGGCAGATTTCTCTGCGTCCCTGATCGTCCAGATATCCCGGGCATGGGCCGAGCATGCCCATGGACGGCCGGTCAGGATGCTCGCATATCGCGTGACGGACGCTGGCGTGTGCAGGAAATGGGCATGCAGTCGGTCGACCTTCGGCCCCAGTTCCGCAGCCATGACAAGCGCTTGTCCGAACCGGCGCACACGATCCATGGTCGGATCCATCCGCAGGTCCTTGAGCCAGACGTTGGCAGTCTGCCAGAAGCGGGGGCGGGCCAATGCTCGCCAGACCGCACGGATCACCCGGACCGGCTCTTCCCGAAGCCGCTCTGGAAGATAGGTCACTGCAGCCTCGATTTCGCTATGGACCGGGTGGCGCTGCTCTTCGCGGGGCGGTCGCAACGAGACGATCCGAATATCAAGGCCGAGTTTCTCGAGGCCGCGGATCTCCTGGGCAATGAATGTCTCCGAGAGCCTCGGATATCCCTTGAGCACGAACGCGACAGCGCCGCCCGGTCGTGTCCGGATAGTCACACCGCCGAGTGCAGGGCTTCGTGCTCGCTCCTGCGCAAATGCGGCCCGGCCAGCTCGACGACCCGCTCCGGTCCGTCGAGCATGCCGGGAATGAGCAGGCTGGATGGACGCGGCTGATTGGGCAGACCCCGAATGGCGTCTGCCATGAGCGCCGGGTCGCGCGGCACATCGGGGTCGAGCATGCGGATGAGACCCAGCCGTTCGGCTTGCTGCGACCGCACGAGTTGCTCCTGGCGCGGTCTGCTCCGTGGCACGACGATCGCGCGCTTGTCGAACGAGAGGATCTCGCAAAACGTATTGTACCCACACATGGAGATGACGCCTGCCGCTTCCGCCATCAGAAACTCGACATGGCTGTCGAAGGTAATCTCACGTGCTCGGTCCAACTGATCGATCCGGGTTTTGAGCTCGTCCTGCTGCTCGGCATTCATGAAAGGGCCGAGGACGAAGAACGGTGCATAGGGGAGATCCGGCGTGTTTTCATAGGCGCGCAGAACCCAGTCCATCAGATCGTAACCATCGCCGCCACCGCCGGCCGTCACGAGCAGATATGGTTCGTCCAACTCTACGACCGGCGCACGCTTGACGCTCTGCGGGAGGGCTCGCCGCAGATAACCCGTATAGACGAGCTTGTCGGTGACCGTTCTGGGCGCCTCTATATCTGTTAGCGGATTCCAAAGAGACGGAATCCCGTAGACCCAGATCTCGTCATAGATATCGTCGATCGCCGGCATCATCTGACGGGCATCCCATTCCCGGCGGAGGAGTGTGGGCTCATCCATGACGTCGCGCAGGCCGAGAACCAGCTGTGTTCCCTTCGCCTTGAGCGCGTGCAGCGTTTCTGTCATTTCGCCACGCAGGCCTAATGGCTCTTTGTCGACGAGGACGAGATCCGGTGCAAAGACCTCCGCTGTATGGCGAATAATGGACGCCCTGATCGCCAATGTCTGCTTGATGTCGATGTGAAGCGCCAGAGACGTGTACTCGCCGTTATAGAGTTTGATCACGCCGGGAACGCGCACAAAGTCGACGCGCGCCCTGAAATCGAAACTGCCGATGATCGGCGAGCCCGAAAGAATGATAATCGACAAGCCCTTATACTGTTCGACAAGCGCATGGGCGATTGCCTGGCAACGGCGCAAATGGCCCAGCCCGAACGTATCGTGGCTGTAGATCAGCATTCTGGCGCCGTCGAGCCGCTCAGTCATCGGTTCTTACTCAATCTATAGCCTGAGGAAAAATCCCGGAAGCGGCTTGGCGGAGTAGATAACGGGCGGAAAGTCGGCGTCGATCCGGTCAGATCCACGCTTCTCGCCGCCTCGAAGATCTCGGACACTAACACGCGGAACCACACTCTTGCATCACAGTTCTGCAACATGTCTGTAACCGGACTATTTGTACGGATCGGCGGCATCTCGCAGCCCATCGCCGACGAAATTGAACGCCAGAATGACGACGATGACGGGTACGACAGGCAGGATCAGCCACGGATAGAGTGCAACCACATTGATGTTCTGTGCTTCGCTCAACAGCACGCCCCAACTCGTAATCGGCGGCCTGAGACCCAGCCCCAGGAAACTCAGGGCGGTTTCGCCGAGGATCATATGCGGCACCGACAATGTCGCGGATGCGATAAGGTGGCTCATGGTTCCCGGCATCAGATGCCGAAATATGACGCGGCGAGGCTTGGCGCCCATCACTCTGGCTGCCGTGCAATAATCCTCCTCACGCAAGGACAGGAGTTTAGAACGGACGGCGCGCGCCAGCCCGGTCCAGTCCAGCATGGCGAGAATGAGCGTTATCCCGAAATAAACGAGCAGGGGACTCCATGTTACCGGCAGGATTGCGGCAAGCGCCATCCAGAGGGGGATTTGCGGAAAGGACTGCAGAATCTCGATGACGCGCTGCACGAACAGATCGACGATGCCGCCGTAATATCCGGCAAGGCCGCCGATGATTATTGCCATCGTAAAACTGAGGGCGACGCCGATCAGGCCGATTGTCAGCGATATGCGCGCGCCATAGGCAATGCGAGAAAATATATCGCGCCCCAGCCGGTCCGTTCCGAGCAGAAAGAGCGTGCCTTCTTTAGCCGGACAGACGAAATGCAGATCGCCCTCGAAAATTCCCCAGAACTTGTAGGGATCGCCGTGGCAGAAGAAGCGCAGCTTCTGAACCTTGGTTTTGTCCGGCGTATAGGTGCGCTGCAAGTTCTCCATATTGAGCTCGTACTTCATGTCGTAGACAAAGGGACCGACGAACGAGCCTTCGTGAAACAGATGCACGCTCTGAGGCGGTGCAAAGATGTGGTCGATATTTCGCGTGTGAAGCGAATAGGGCGCCAGAAACTCGGTGATCAGGATCGAACCATAGGCCAGAATCAGCACGACGAGCGAGATGACCGCCAATCTGTGCCGTTTGAACCGCCACCACATGAGGCGCCACTGCGAGGCCAGATAGTAGCGTTCCTGTTCGGCGGTGAGCCGGCTGGCGGCAGCATGCTCGAACGGTTCCTTGGAGACGAAGTGATCCAGACGATCGCCGTCCGGCAGATCCGCACTGCTCATCGTGCCTGCCCTCCGGTGAGTCGGATTCGCGGATCGAGCGCCGCCAGCGCGAGGTCGGAAATCAGAACGCCGACCACTGTAAGGGTGGAGAGGAACATGAGGAATGTTCCAGCCAGATACATGTCCTGACTTTGCAGCGCCGCGATGAGGATCGGTCCGGTCGTCGGTAGCGACAGCACGATCGCAGTGAGTTCGGCGCCTGAGATTATCGTCGGCAGCAGATGCCCGATGTCCGCGACAAAGAAGTTGATTGCGGCGCGCAGGGGATATTTCGTCAGTACGCGGCCGGGCGGCAGACCCTTGGCCTTGGCGGTGACGACATATTGTTTTTGCAGCTCATCGAGGAGGTTGGCGCGAAGCCGCCGCGCCAGACCGGCTGTGCCCGCAGTTCCGACCACGATGACCGGAATCCATAAATGCTCGAGTATGGAAAGGAGTTTTCCAACGCTCCACGGCTTGTCGAGATATTCCGGTGCCATCAGTCCGCCGATCGATGTCCCGAACCAGACATTCGCGAGATAGAGCAGGATGAGTGCCAAGAGAAAGTTGGGTGTCGCGAGCCCCAACAACCCCAGGAACGTCAGGCCGTAGTCGCCCCAGCTATATTGATGGGTTGCCGAATAGATGCCGATCGGGAATGCGATCAGCCAGGTGAAAATGATGGTCGCGATCGATACCACCACAGTGAGCAGCAGCCGGTCGCCGACCACGGCCGACACCGGCATTCTGTACTCGAAGGAGTAGCCGAAATCGCCGTACAGCATGCCAATTGCCCATTTGACATAGCGCTCCATCATGGGATCGCCGAACCCGTATGCCTCACGCAGGAACGCGATCTCGTCTTCGCTGACCGTCTCGCCATTCGCCTCCAGCTCTGCAACATAGCTTTCGAGATAGTCGCCTGGCGGCAACTCGATAATGACGAAGATAATGAGGCTGATGATGATCAATGTCGGGATCATCAAAAGAAGCCGCCGAAGGACATAGCCGAGCATAGAGTCGCCTCACCCTTTGCCGACAGAGGGAGCGATGGAACGGATCATTGAACCTTGCTTTCCGCAGAGTTGATGTTTTTGGGTTTCATCCAGAAAGTATCGGGCCGGTAGACGCCGAAATAAGCGCCCGGTTCCCAATGGTAGAAACCTTTTTCAGGGACATTCTGAAGGCGATTGGAAACGACGATGGGATGCAAGGTGCCATTGACGATCCCGATCGTGAAGACCTGATCGGCATTGATCTTCAGAATTTCGTGCCAGACGCGCTGCTGCTTGTCGTCGGAGCGGGCCGTTGCCCAGGCCGTGTAGAGCTCGAAAAGGCGTCCGACCTCGGGAATCGTCGGCGCCTTGCCCTTCTTGCCTCCGGAAGCGAAAAAACGCCCCCATTTCGACCAGTGATATTGATACTTGGCTGTCGGTGTAAAATGCCGTGGGCTCATTTCCGCCGTCGAGATCCCATTGGCGAGTCCGGCCCAGATCGACATGATGGCCTTGCCTGAGAAGACACGGTTTCGGAAGACCTCGCGTTGCGTCGGGCGAGGATAGAGCTTGACACCGATCTTGGCCCAATTGTCGCGGATCAATTCGAGCATGTCGCTCTCTTCCGTGCTCTCGCCGGCGCTGTCGATGATGATGTGCAGCGGCCGGCCGTCGGGAAGCAGGCGTGTGCCGTCATCGTCCCTGTTCGTAACCCCGATCTCGTCCAGAAGCCGATTGGCTTCGGCAATGTCGAACTGCGCCCAACTCGTCCGGTATTCGGGTTTGAAGAGCGGGCTTTCGGGAAATACCGTATTGCCGCTTGTTTTGGCGAGGCCGTAATAGATCACCTGATTGATCTCATGCCGATCGATCGCGATCGACAGGGCCCGCCGGAAGCGCACGTCTTGCAGCAACTTGCGCCAGGCCTTGTCCGCCGCATTGAGGTTTGGATAAAGCGCCTTGTGCGATGTCTTGAGGGTTCGCCAAAGGAGCACTTTGTAGTCGTTCCGCTTCTCGGCCTTTTTCAGGAAGGTGTAATTGTTGAACCGGATGTACCGCGCCTGCAAGTCGGCTTCACCGGAACCTGTCCGTGCCGGAATTACATCGACGGATCCTAAGGTGACGACGAAGCGATCCACATATGGCAGTTGCCGGCCTTCAGGGTCGATGCGGTGATAGAAGGGGTTCCGTTCGAACACGAAGCGCTGTGCGGGCGGGCGAACCGTATTCATCCATGGCTGAAGCGTCGGGTAATCCGGATTGTCGGCGCGATAGGCTCGGTCGCGGCTATAGTGAAGCTCAGCCCAGTTGCGCCGTCCCTCCTTGTTCGCGATCTTTGTAATTTTCGACTTGTCGCCATAGCGCGAATGGAAGTTCTTCAGATAGTGCTTGGGGCGATAGATAAAGGGTGGGCGAGAGCCAGCCAGCCAGGGTAGAAACCTGCGATTGGGTTTGCTCCAGCTAAAGCGGACGGTCGTCTCGTCAAGGACTTCGAAGATCGGCAGTTCATCACCCACCTTGAACTGCTTCGGCGGTCCACGGGGGCTGAGATCCTTGTTGTTGGCGATATCTTCCCAGTAGTAGCGGAAGTCTTCTGCCGTGAACGGGTGGCCATCCGACCAGCGATGACCGCGCCGCAGTCGCAGGGTAAAAATCCGCCCTTCCTCGATCTCGATATCCTTGAGCAGATCCGGCCGGATGACGAAATCGGGCCCATAGCCGGCAAGCCGTGCATAGCCATAGACCGTAATCATGCGGGTATCTTTAGGCTTGCCGAACAAGGTCCGAATCTCGCCGCCATGGCGCCCGATCGTCTTACCCTCGGCTGCCAGATCGACCTTGGCCGGATCGAGCGGGACCCTCTCATAGACAGGTGGCATTTTACCTGCAGACACAGCCGCCTGCAGCGACGGCGTTTCGATGAGGGTCTGTTCCGGTGTGAGGGCTTCGGCGGCGATTGTCGATGCCAGCAGAGCGAACGCGGCAAGGATCCTGGTCTTCATCATTCACTCAGATCCTTCTGTTCGGTCCCGCGATGAACAAGAACCTTATGGCCTTCACCGAGATCGAGAAGCTCCATTTCATCTCCCGGCCGCAGACTGAAAGGTGCAGGCCATTTGGCGTGGCTCGCGCCATCCGCCCCGCCGATCGCACTGAAATCCAGCTTCCGGTCGAGTTCGGGATAAGGCACGGCCGCCATAAGGGCTTTCGTGTAGGTGTGAACGGGATTGCGGAACAGAACCTCACGCGGCGCCTGCTCGACGATACGGCCACGGCACATCACCAGAATTCGGTCGGCGACATAATCGACGACGGCCAGATTGTGGGAAATAAAGAGATAGGTCAGGCCGAGTTCCGCCTGCATGTCCTTCAGCAGGTTGAGCATCTGCGCCTGGATGGAAACATCCAAGGCCGAGACCGGCTCGTCCAGAATGAGCAAGGAAGGATCGAGGGCAAGGGCGCGTGCGAGTCCGATCCGCTGGCGCTGTCCACCTGAGAAACTGTGCGGATAGCGGTTGAGGAACCGGGGATCGAGGCGTACGCGCTCCATCAGTTCCTGAACGCGCCGTCCATGCTCCTCGCGGTCTCCGATATTATGAATAACCAATGGCTCACGGATGATATCGAAGACGGTCATCCTCGGATTGAGAGAACCGAAGGGATCCTGAAAGACCATCTGAATGGCTTGCGAGAGATCACCCGTTCGCATGCCGCCAACCGCGAGATCCATGGTCTCGCCGTCATGCTCGAACATCATCTCACCGCTATCGGGGGTGAGGGCGCCGAGGATCAACTTCGAAAGGGTCGTCTTTCCGCAACCGGACTCTCCGACCAGACCGAGACATTCCCGCCGCCTGATATCGAAGCTGACATCGTCCACCGCCAAGACGTGGGAGTCTTTGCCAGCACTCCAGAATGAGCCGCTGCGGCCCACAAATGTCTTCGAGAGATCGCGGACCTTGAGAACGGTCTCGGTCTCGGACGGTGGCGTCCTTTTTTCGGTCGGCTTCTTGGCTCCACTCGCGTCACCGCCGATATCTGAAGGCGAGACGAGCCGTTCTCCGGCTTTCATGTCGAAATGCGGAACCGCGCCGAACAGTCCCTTCAAATAGGGGTGCTGGGGTTTCGAATAAATGTCTTCGACCGTGCCGCTTTCCATCACCTCGCCGTGGAACAGCACGACAACTTCGTCGGCCAGATTGGCAACGACTCCGAGATCATGGGTGATCATCAGGACGGCGGTCCCGATCTCGCCTTGCAGATCCTTGATGAGCTTCAGGATTTGCGCCTGAACCGACACATCAAGCGCAGTTGTCGGCTCGTCCGCAATCAACAGTGCCGGACGGCAGACGAGTGCCATTGCTATCATGGCCCGCTGGCGAAGCCCTCCGGATAGCTCGAAGGGATACCGGTGCACCGCCTGATCGGGCGAGGGAAAGCCGCACAGGTCCAACATCTCTACGACAAGCCGGTGGCCTTCGCGCTTGGAGACGTCACGGTGGAGAAACAGTGCTTCGGAAATCTGATCGCCAATCGTGTGAAACTGCGAGAGCGACGTCATTGGCTCCTGGAAGATCGTCGAGATTCTTCCGCCCCGAATGGCACGATAGGCAGCACTGTCGGGATTGAGTTTCGCGAGATCGGTCGACTTGCCGGACTGGGGATCGTTGAAGATGATCTCGCCACTCGCGATCCGGGCAACCCTTGGCAGAATTCCCATGATCGACTGGCCGATGACCGACTTTCCGGCGCCGGATTCTCCGACAAGCGCGACGCTTGAGCCCGGACGAATACGAAAGTCGACGCCGCGCACGGCCTCGATTTCCGGCCCGAAGCCCGAGAAAGAGATCCGCAGGTCGCGAACACTAATCAGATCAGCGGCCGGTTTTGCGGTGGTGGCGTCGTTGCGCGCTTCGTCTTTTTCGACGGTTGCATCCATCTCGCGGGTCTCAGTCGCCAATTTTGTCCGTTACCTGAAAATGCACAGTGCTTTCCCTCTAGCTGTGAATTGCGACGTCCCGCTTACGCGGCTGATTGTTTGTTCGATGTCACGCCGTGCACGCGGCCGACGCGGTCTTTTTCCAGCGCCTGATGCTCGTCTGCATTGCATATAACCAGATGAATGCGCTCGCTGCGGCCTGAATTGATAGCCGTGTGCGTCATCCGGGCATCCATTTCGTAAAGGCGGCCATCGGCCGGGATGTGATGAAATGTTCCTTGATCCCCATGCATTTCAACCAGATAGCAGTCCGGTGTGGTGAGAATGGCATAGTGATATCGGCGCGTTGAGTCGGCGTGCACCGAAAGACAAGACTTGGGGGCGAGGCGCATCAGCCGGATGCGGCCATACTGAAAATTGAGCTTTTGAATGAGCTGCTCGACGGCGCCGCCGCGGAATTCGTCATTGATGGCGCTGTAATCCGCTTCCTGCGCATCCTCCGGCAGCCAGCCCAGAGCGTCGGTGAGCGGGTCTTCGGCGCCGGGGCGCGAGGTTATCGAAAGCTGGCCGCGCTCACGCAGCAGGTCGCGAACAGGCGCGACCGCCGCCAGCACGGACGCCAAATCCTGCTCGATTTCTGTCGGCCGGATCATGATTCGCTCCCTTCCCCACTCGACGGATGCGACTCAATCCGTGTGCGCGGTCTCTGTCAACAAGATTGGTCTTCACGTCTTTCGCGGATGAACAGGCGGCGCGCCACGCAATTGTGCCTTTACACGAGGGCATATCTGCACAAGAACCGGAATGCAAACCGCCCTGGACGGCGAAATGGAGCAGATGTGAAGCGTTTCTTGGCCTCTCTCACGCGGATATCGGACCTCGATAAGCGCCCCTACGACGTGACACCGCATGGCCGAGATCGATGGGCCAGCGGCGATTATGTCGTGTGCGAAGTTGTCGGGACGCCGAGCGCACTTTATCGGACCGAATTGACGTCCGGACGCCGTACACCGGTTTTGCCGGGCCAGCAAATCGTCGGCGCGCTTGGCATGCGCGCGGCGACCCACGATTGTTGCGGGGATTGGCGCGCCGTCGGCGACGATCTCTTGATGAATCAACTCACAGGGGCGGGGCTGTTCGGCAAGGTCACCTCCGTATCGCGTTGGTCGGGCAGACCCATGGCGGTTAAGTATCTCGGCCATGTCGAGCGGGAAGGGGTTAAGATCACGCTCAGTGACTTCGTCCCACCGCCTGGCGAAGCGGCGTTTGCGCTTCCGAGCATTCTGGTGGTCGGGACATCCATGTCAGCCGGCAAGACGCTGACAAGCCGCGCAATCGTCGCGTGCCTCAAGGAACTCGGGTTTCGCGTCGCCGCCGCCAAGCTGACTGGCGCCGCCGGATACAAGGATGCCCTTGGTTATGGCGATGCCGGCGCAGACCACATCTCCGACTATGTCGATGCCGGACTGACCGACACGCTTGGCGAGCCGGTGGCAATCGAAGCGGCCATGTCGGCGCTATTCAAACGCATCGCCGCGACCGATGCGGAGATCTTCGTTGGTGAGATCGGCGCTTCTCCGCTTGAGGCCTATAACGGGATGACGGTCTTGGACAGTTTGAAACCTCATATCCGCTTGCTGGCCCTCGTCGCAAACGATGCCTATGCCGCGCGCGGATTTCAGGAGACTGTTTCATACGCGCCCGACTTCGTGACCGGCCCGGCCGCTAATACCGAATCGTCGATGGCGTTGGTGCGAACACTAACAGGGCTCAACGTCCTCGATCTCGGCGGTGCCAATGGTGTCGATGCACTAAGAGAGCTTCTCAAGGCAAAACTCGGCTAGATTAGTTATGCTTACCGGTCTCGCGGATTGAACATGACGGATGGAACTCGTCCGTCATTCCTGACCGTTGGCCCCATCTCGAGAGCAGGAATCCAGCGCAAGGTGTGGCGAAGCCGCCTTGGATGAGGAGCCTTCGGCACTCATCAAGCTGGATCCCGGATCTGCACCAGCCTAGGGCTGGCTTGTCGGGTTGTCTGGCAAGACGCCGCTCACCGGGGCAATCCGCTATGCCATCACGCGCATCAAGCGACTTCGGCCGTATCTGGAAAACGGCATATTTGAGATCGACACGGATGTTGTTGAACAGCCCTTTTCTCAGCCAGTTTTTGGTTTTGGTGGCTTTTCTCGCCAAGCTGAACGGCGTCGATCCGCAAGCCTGGCTCACCGACACACTGGGCCGCATCGCAGATCACAAAGTTATGCGTATTGAGGAACTCATGCCGTGGCGTTACGCTCAAGTTTGACGTTTTGCGACCACGCATCATTTTCAAGGTCGATATTGCGACGCGATTTCCTGTTTGGAGCGGGCTCTTGAAATCGCGGAGGGAACCAGTGGAAGATCACACCCTAATGTGGTCAATCCGCTTCGTGGCCTAGCCTATGTCTACAGTGGGCTCGCCCGCTACGGTGTCAACGAGACGATCCGTCGTCGGCAAAGAAACGTGCGTGCAACTCATCAGTCGCCGCGCAGGATAGCATTGGGATCGACTGCCCCACTTCCGTCCCTGAGCGGACGAATTTGATCCGGGCGCTGACCCTGGCGAAGGATCCTCGTTGCTTCGTTCGGATCCGGAATAGCCGGCCTGGCAGGTATGAGCCGTTCCCGACGCCGCCGCGGTTCGGCCCGATCCGGCCTGTTTGTTTGGGACTGCTGGGTTCGCAGGTTGGCGGTCCATTTGCCGCGGCATTTTTTTGCTGCGAGTGATTCAATATTGCCCGTGCCGGTAATCGTCGATCCCGAAAACGATACATGGCCTGTCATGCGGTGTTTCAACTTTTTGCCGTAGATCATGTCCACCTTCAGCTCGTGGTGGGTACTGAGCGACCCACTCATCTTGCCGTAGGTGCGGCCTAATAGCACCATGTCCCCAATGCCTTTGTCCCGGCTGTATTTTCCTACCACCGAACGATCATTTTCGACACGGATCCGGAAGCGGCCGAGATAGCCGTACCGGTATTTCCTGCAATATTTGCTCTTGTTTTTGCCGGGCTCGCTGCGGGGGCGTTTCAATCGGTTACAGCACAGAAGCCATTGACCGGTCATTTCACCCATAGCCTTCGGCTTGGGCTTAGGTTTGTCGGTCAGCGCCGCGATTCGCTTGGCGATACAATCCTGAGTGCCGGCTGAAACGCCCTCGGCAAAACGCACCTTCTTTTCCAAATCTTCGACGTCCGACTTCTTTTTCTTGATCTTTTGGATAAGCTCGACCAACGACGCGTGGTCTTTGGTGTAAGCGGATTTCATCTCGCTGATGACAGGCAACGCGTCGGCGTCCTTCAGCTCTTTTTTCAGATGGGTCATGAGTTGACCGATGTCTTCGGTCTCAAGGACCCTGACCAATTTGCGGAGCGTCTTGACTAAGGCATCCGTATTTTTGAACTCGGCTTTGGCTTCGGACAATTTCGTCTCCAGCTCTGCCTTTCTAATCTCATATCGTTGCCATGGGCCCTTGATCTGAGCGAAGTAAGGGGCGAGTTCGAACCGGCTTTCCTTAAGTGCCGCGAGGAGCTTTTTGGCATGCTCGACGCGTCCCCAGCGCCAGGACTTCTTCCACGTCGTCAGCGAAGCGAAGGCATTTGGATAGGAGGTTTTGATTTTGAATTTCGCCTTGACTTTATCATAATAGTCCTGGGCAGCAGCCTGTGTTTCGTCCATCACGCGCTTGACGTTATATTCTGTTGGTGTCTCGTTTTTTATCTTTTCTATTTGAGACCAGAAGAACTTGTCATTTTCGAATTTTTTCAAGATCTTCAGGGTTTGGACTCCCGCATTGCTCAGTGACTCGTTCTGTTCTTTCAGCTCCCTGTTGTCCCACTCGAAATCTTCGAGTCCCTCCTTGGCCTCGTCACGTTTCCCAATCAACTCGGGAAGCTTGTCATTCGCTTTTTTTAGGGCCCTGCTATGGCGGGTTTTCGCCTTTCGCATTTTCGACGTGACCGTCCGCTGGATACGGCCGACATCGGATTTGTGCGTCTCGATCTCTGAATTGAGAGTCTTTATCTTGTCTTTCACGCCCTCCTTCTCGAGGCGAAGGATGGGTTCATCGACCGAGTATTTCCTGATCCTCTTAACTTCCTCGATATCATCGGTCGCGGCCACCAATTGACAGATCCGGTCGACTTCGGCTCTCACGGAATCGGCGCGTGCCGGAGCGTTGAATCCTATGGACGCGGTGAAGATGCCGGCGACTGCGGTGATACCGATCAGGCCTCGAAGGTACAGTCTGCATGTTCTATTCATTGCGCTTCAATCTCCGAATGCGGTCATAGGCGACCAACGAGGCTGGAGACGCACGGGCGCGTGCTTTGCGTCGATGAGCACGCCAAGCGCGACCTCTGACTATCGAATTGTCATTTCAGAGCGCGTCCCGACCGGTCATCCGCGACCGACATAGGTTGACCGCCTATTGGCGGTCTTGGGCGAAATCACATCGAGCGTAAGTTTACGGCTCGGAGACGTTATCGTGCCATGATGCAGATCAGCTGAGCGATCTGCCTGACGTCAGCACCTGTGGGACAGATGGGTGGTGATGCGTAGAGGAGGAAATCGGCTCATCGCACCCCAATTCCGGACAATGGCCGACTGCGGCCAGAGGCGTTTTTAGGAACGCAAAACTTGCAACCAATTCGCCTAATCGAGACGGCAGTAAACTGATCTCTTTCAGTCTCTAAATGTGTAGAGATCAGCGAAGTCGAATGCGTCGTGACCCGCATCTAGCTTTGAAGGCGGACTGCGACTCGAAAGGATAATCTGGTGGAAAATATCCTTTCCGTGATCATACGGACGGCAACCACATGTTACCTGATCGTTATAAAGTCTACGCCAAAGACCCCGTCGACAGAAAACCAACCGGTCTCACTGGCTCACGCTCTCAGTGCGTGGCAGGCAGGGTTTGGCCGATGCCGTGCAACGGTAGAACGACGAGCGTTCCAATTTATCGCAGCTGAGCTGATTGTTTCTGGCATTGTGCCACAAGGCGTATTCCGCGCCTTTTTTCTTTTCGGACTGGATAGTCCAGGCACGAACGGCATTGAGTTCGGCAACTGTTCTGAGCCGGTGTGGAAATCCGATAATGCTCAGTTTCTTCAGACAAGAAGAGGTTTCGTCTTCCTTGGCCTCCAGAGTCGGTGAAATCCCAGCAGCGCCAAATATACAAGTGATCGCTGCTAATGTTGGGAGCCAGGTTTTCTGAAGCATGCTCAATCCCCTAAAGCCAAACATCGCGTTCCACTCCTTTACTATTGGCAAAGGAGCCTTGCGGTTCAGTTAAAGATGGATGCTTTTTTTGGGGGATATCGATCTGCGCATGATCGAGAGGGGGCAAATGGGGTGGCGATGCGCAAGAGATTCAGCGACTTCCGCTTTTCCCCTGAAGGAGAAAGCGAAAGCCGATAATTGTAGCGTGAATTAGTGCCAGGTCGCGGTCAGCCTGTTCAGTCGCGTGAGCAGTGATGTACTTGGCAGGAGTGCGGTTGCCGGACGAGCCTGAGAGGCCAGTGGGCGGCGGGTCGTGTTTTCCGACCGGCGAATTCCGGGTATGGCGATCGAGACGGCCCAGATGGCATCGAAGGCAAGCAGTCCGAGACGGACGGTGTGCGGGGCATCACTTTCCATCAGATCGAGACTGTCGCGTTTGCCGGCTTCGCGCCGCATGGCGTCGCCGGACCAGCACATGTGCGTGCCGAGGGTCATTTGCTCGTGGGCATCGAGTAGGGCGGCATTCTTGGCCCAGCGCGCAAACTCTGCGTCTTCATGACCGGCGTTCAACAGCGTCAGTGCCTGTCTGGATTCATTGAATGCGGCTTCCGGTTCCAGATGAGCGAATATGATCCGCACATTGACTTCTGCGGCCCGAAGATCGCCCGTTCGCGCAACCACCGCCTTCACCGTCACAGACGCAGGCGATCGTGCAATGATCGTCAGTTTTCGCGCTGCGGGGCTCTTGTCGTCCGTTTCCGCCAACCATGCGAGATAGTCGCTGATGATGGCGTCTTGTCTTTCGGAATTTTCGTTGACCGTGTCGATCTGCGCCTGTCGCAAATGCGAAAGAAAGCTCATGTTCGTGTCCCTGATTCCCCGATTGGCATGGCCGGTTTACGCGAGACATGGCCGTGTTCTGGGGAGGAACACTAAATGTGGCGAGTTAAAGAACCGTTTATAGATGTAGCGAAACGGCCCGGGGTCCCAAGTATCCCGGAGAATTGCCGCGTCGCCGGTGAGTTAAGGCGTTATCCGGTGAAAGATGGACATGGGGGCCGACTCCGGAACTTTCGAGTCAACCTCTAAGCGGAGTCCTTGCGGCGGCCGCCCTTTGTACCGGGCTGTGGAAGCGCCAAGAGATTGTCTTCGGCGTCGCCGTAGGGCGAGGCCGTCTGATCGGTGTTCGCCGCAGTGTCCGGTCTTGGTGCCTCAAGTCCGCTTGCAGCTCTAAAGGCGCTGCGACTGGCTTCGGCTGCCGTCGGTGTCTCCGTGCCGAGAATTGCATCCAGCACGAGTTTCGACCAGGCGCCGTCTCGGAAACGATAGAGGCGGAAATGGCGTTCATCGGCAAATGTCGAATGCTGCTTGGCCAACTTGCGGCGAACCATGAAATTCGGCGGCAGCATCACGCGGTCGACAATGCCCTTGCCTTCAAGACTGACAAGAAGGTTCGCCAGATAGCGGGCGTCCACACGGTTCGCCCCGAGCGGCACGGCAACATAGTAGTCGCCGAGAAAATCGAACACGACATGCTGGAAGATTTCGAACTCCTGGCGCAGTCCGCCCATATGGGTGTCATGGAACTTCTCCAGGATCTCGGCGATCGGTCCATCGCGGGCTTCATGCACCAGGGTCAGCAGCATCTGGAAGCGATTGATCGGCCGATTGATCGACACCAGCAGAATGCACAAATCGACGAAGAGTGCGATGAAGAGGGGTATGTAGTCGCGGGTGCCAAGACCGGCCTGCTGGCCGTCCGGCAGATTTGCAGCGACCGGCCTCTTGTCCGCGGACTGAACAGCTTGCTTTTGCAGAGCACGCAGCTCTTCGGGCGATGGGGGCAGTTTGAACTGAACCGCACCGATAGCCGTCGTCGTCAACCTGCGAAAGGCTTCGACAATGGCTTCAGAGCCCTCGACAGCGGCGATTTCCTGCTTCTCGATCTCTGGCAGCGAGTCGATGGCTTTGACGACACCGCGCAGGGCCGTCTGCAACTGCACGTCGGGGCAGCTGAATGTCGTGCCGCCAGAGGCGGTGAAGACGGTCTGCTCCGAGCGCCGGGACAGGTTTGCACGATGCTCCAGAAGCTGTGGATCGGAGCGGAGCGAATTGAATCGCGTCACAGTCAGATCGAGTTTCCGGTTGAGCGAGCGCATGAACGCGTTCCGCGTTCCGCTCCGGGCATCGAATGTGGAACGATCCTTGGTCAAGATTTTTGCAATGTCGCCGCTCAGGCCATCCAGTTCGCCTTTCACGGTCTGCGAGCGGCCTTTGATGAACTCGGCAACGAATGCGAAATTCGTGGCGTCGGCATCGCGCAGCCGCCGGCGCGGACCGTCGCCCGGCCTGCTGTTCGGGCACGTGTTTCCCTGCGTGCGTTCGTCCCTTGCCTTGCGAAGAGACATCGCCGTCAATGTATCGAGCGTGCCTTGCAGTTGATCGAGCCGCGTGAATCCTTGCTGCAGTTTGCCTTGAACATGGGTGATGGCGGATTCGGCCGAACGTGTCGCCTCGGCCCGTGATTCGAGAAATTTCCAATAGAAGCCGAAGCCGAACCCAACCGAAATCAGGGTCAGGAAGACATAGCCGAATGCATAGATCGTCTTCAGTCCCCAGGAGATCGGGGAAAATAAGGCATCCAGCAGATAGATGATCATCAGCATGAGCATCGCGACGGCGAAGCCGATTGCGACGCGATAGATGGTCTCGAGCTCGCCCGTATTGGCGATGATGAGTTCCAGCATGCCGGAATAGGTTGAAACCCAGGAGAGCAGGGCCAATCCGATGATCAGTAGAACCTTCACGACACCGGGAAACATTGTCCGCAGGCGTTGTAGCTTCTGGTTGTTCGATGTCAGACTGTCGAGCGCGCGCTCGACACGCGCGTCACGGTCGCGGGACTGATCCGTCTCTGATTCTTTCATTTGATTTGGCCCGAATGCTTACTTGTCATGGACAAAGGGGGCGGCGGGCCGTCCGTCGAGCAAGGCTCAACGGGATGCCGGATGAGACTCAGCGTGGCATCCTCCCTGGTGATCCTGCCGCTGCCCCCGGGAGCGGCAAGGTTGGGTCATCTCATGCCCTAGGTTATCTCATGAACCCGGGCCACGAGCGTGATTGATACGGTGATGGATCGATCGATCCGTCGCTCAGGACAGCAATCTTCCGCGCACTGAGGAGAAGATGCCGTCGGATTGTGCGTAAAGTCTCCCACAGATCATGCGTTGGCAGATCATTCCCGTAACAAACGAGAAACCAAGATAGTCGCCCTACAACCCGATGTCTTCTGCCAATTGTCACTAAATATGGGGCGAAATGCTGGCAAATCAAGGCGATTTGCCTGGTCTGTCGCCATCAGGGGCTGTTGTGGTTTCCGCCACGGCACCTTGATTCTGGCGCGCGGCAAGGCTTGCCAGGTCATCCAGGAGGGCACGGAGAATAGGTTCCGCCACAGCGCCCGCATAGAGATCCCGTCCCCAGGGCGTGCTAGGACTTCCCGAGCCGATCAGGACCACATAGGAATAGGCCGCACCGCTCGTGAAGCTGATCCCGCCTGCGACCCAGAGATCCACCGTATCGTCCGCCTCTGCCGCGAGCGCACCGGTTCCCCAGGTGCCGGTCTTGCCGAAATGCAGCGTGACATCAGCACGCTTATCGGCGCACCAGTCCGAAATCCGGCGAAGCGTGCCGAATGGATAGCAGATCGGGGCGGACAGGAAGGCTTTCAGCGCATCGTGGCTTTCTGGTTCGATCAGCTCATTGACGTCTGGCGCTCTCTTGTCCTGTCCCGTCAGATCCGTGTCGATCAGGCGCTCGGTGCGATCGAATGTTCTTACCAATGTTGGGTATCTGACCTTATCTGTCCCTTTTTCGCTCAGAGCCGATAGGATGCTTCCGGCCATCCGATGGACGGTTCGCGGGCTAGCGGCGGCCTGCCCGACCACGAGGTTTCTGGCGAGTTGGGCACCACGTGCCTGCGCATCGGGCAATGTCACATCGAAATCTCGCACCAATTGGCGCAGAGCGATTGTGTCCGTGCGCGCCAGTCGCCATGCCAGCGGCGTGTTGAGCGAACAAGCGAACGAAACTTGCGCCTTGCGCGAACGTCTCTCCCGTCCTGTCCCGCAGGCTTCCAGGCCGACATCTGGCGCTCTCGTGTCGAGATAGGTCGTATCGGAATCGTCGCCGCCCTGGTTGGCGATAGCGATCGCGCCGATCATCTTGCCGATCGAAGCGATGTACCGGCTTTCGCGCTTCGGGTCATAGCGGCCGGTGGCGATATCCCGGCCCAGGGATGAGCCGAAATATGCGGCATTGAAATTGGATTCGAAATATCGCACCAGCCGTCCCGACCGGTCGGCCGCGGCAATGACGACATCCGGAATCTTCGGTGCGAGTGCGGGATCCTGGGACCGCGCATTGGAAATATCCAGTGAAAAACTCTGATTGATCCGGGATTTGAAGCGTTTTTGCGTTTTGGCGAGTGCATCCTCGACACGATTTCTGAACGTCCGATTTTCAATGGCATCCAGGGTGAGGTGCACACCGCGAACATGCGTGCGCCAGGCATAACCGAACCGGTTTTTCATCTCGTCGCGAACGCCGTACTTTGCGGACGGGACGAGCGCGTTCGAGCGGATCACCGGGTTGGCGTCCGCCCACCGGGCGCTTGAGGGCGCGAGGCGCGTGAGCCCCTTCATCAACGCCGCCGGCGTTTTCGGGTCGGGATCCTTGGCCGCAAGCGCGGAGAGTTCGCGTCCGACAGCGGCCCGTTCCGTTTCGTCAGCCAGCAATTGGTTGGCACAGTAGCGCGCCCGTTCATTGACGATCCGACGCCAGGTTGCCGTGCGGATCGCATTCAGCCTCTCGCTGCCGCGCAGGAGAATGATGGGCTGATTGACCGCGGCGGCAAGCACATACTGCTCAGCGATGCTCAAACCGCTGGCCGGCTTTCCGAAGAGAATGAGGCTTGTTTGTTCGATACCGTAGAGGGGCTGGCCGCCGGTGCGCTGAGCGTGCGGAAAATGGTTTGCGCTCCAGGCCTTCAGCCGTGAGATATCGCCGCCCTTCGACAACTCCCAATAGATCACGGGCGCAAGCCACCATTCCTTGAGCTTGCGCTCGATCTTGTCGCCTATGCTCTCGTTGCGGCTTGGCGGCGTCTTGAAAAAGATCCGTGCAAGCTGCATCGGCAGGGTCGACCCACCGGCACCGAAAGACGGACGCCCTGTCGCAATCGTCTTCTTGATTGTCGTATAGGGGATCTTGAGAATGCCGAGAAAGTCGATGCCGAATGGATTCCAGATCGTACCGAGATGGCGGTCTTCCTGAAAAAGGAGACATTGCCAATAGGCTTCCGGTGCCCGGTCCAAATGGATCGATTTGTGGTCAGGATAAGCAATATAGTCGGGGAGCCGGATCGTTTTCCCGGAATAATTCACATCTTCCTGGCTATCGAGCGCGGGGTCGAATATCCCGACGAAGTAGCCCTTGGCATCATAGATCGCCGTCCCTTGCGAGCGCTCGTCCGTATAGCGCAGCGCATCGGCCAGATAGACGTGACCGGTGAAGCCCCGGATTGGCGCGACCACATAGGCAATGACCGCAGCGGCCACGATGTACAATATGAAGGGGGCCAATATCAGCCTGAAGCGGCCAAGGCGCGGATTGAACAGAAAGATCGTGGCCGGCGCGCGCAACAGCTTGTAGGGCAGGCTCACAATGGCTTCGATGAGCCGATAGATTGTACGCAGGAGTCTCAGCATTCAGGGTTTGCCGGCCTTCTTCCGCAGACGCCCCCCAAGACGTGCATGACTGCCCGATAAACGGGTCACGTATGTTGCACACGGCGCGGCCATTGTGAAGGGCGGGATCGAATCAGCGGCCGAAGCCGAATTCCGTGAATGGAATGAATGATACGGTCTGACCTTCAGCGACATGGTCGGCATCTTCGTCGATTTCAATCAGTCCGTCGGCGGCGCGAAGCGATGAGATCAGGCCGGATCCGTCGCGTGGAAACTTGCTCACTCGCAGGCCGTCTTCGGTCTCGGTCAGCGATGCACGCCAGAATTCCCGGCGTCCGGTCTTCTTCTTGTCGACCGAGAATGCCGTCTTGAGCGGGTAGCGTGTCGGCTCGGGCCATTCGCCGCCGCCAAGCGTGACCAGAACGGGGCGCACATAAAGGAGAAAGCAGACGAATACCGCGACCGGATTGCCCGGAAGACCGAGAAACACGCAATCTCCAATCTGTCCGAAAGCCATGGGGCGGCCCGGCTTGATGGCGATCTGCCAGCTATGCAATGAGCCCTGATTGTCGATGGCGTTCACCACATGGTCTTCCTCGCCCCGGCTTGCACCGCCGGAGGTAATCAAGACGTGGTAGTTGGCGCCGGCCTCGGCAATGGCGCTCTCGACGGCAGCGGCCTCATCGGGAAGCACCCCGAGATCGACGGGTTCGGCGCCCGTGGCGGCGATCAGTCCATGTAGCATTGGCGCATTGGCGTCATAGACCTGGCTCGGGCCGAGCGGGGTCCCGGGGCGGATCACTTCGTCGCCGGTCGAGAAGAAAGCCACCTTCAAGCTGTTGAAACAGGAGAGTTGATCGCATCCGGCAGCGGCAGCCGATGCGACATCCTGCGGGCGAATGCGGGTGTTCGCGGCGAGAAGCCGGTCGCCGGCTGCGACATCCTCCCCGGCGAGACGACAATTGGCGCCGGATTTCAGGCCCGGCGGAATCTGGACGAAGGTCTCGCCGTCACCCTTCACCAATTCCACGTCTTCCTGCATGACGATGCTTTCAAGACCGTCCGGCATCTGGGCGCCTGTGAAAATTCGCACGGCCGCGCCTTCCGGTGGCCGGCCTTCAAGGGGATGGCCGGCGGCGGCACGGCCTGCAACGCGGAGTTCGCTCCCGTTTTCGGCGTCATAGTCTTTGAATGCCAGGGCATAGCCGTCGACAGCCGCATTGGAGTGAGCCGGGATCGGCCGTGCGGCAATCACGGGTTCGGCCAGCGTGCGGCCGGCGCTCTCCGCCAAGGGGACCTTTTCGGTGCCAACGACCGGCGCCACGCGCTCACGGAGAATCGCGATGGCTTCGGCGTGAGTCAGCCGTTCCTCATCGGTCAGAAAGCAATCGTCGCGGAGTTTGGGCTTCATGGCTTTGACAGGCCGAGCGTGCCGACGATGAAATCGGCGATCCCGGCGATATCCTCGAGCGCGAAATGCGGCAGACCACCGGTCTCCGTCGCGCCGTCGGAGGCGATGGCCAGAATATTGGGATCGTTCACCGAGAGGGGTTCCTGCGTCAAGCAGCGCTCGCTTCTCGCTTCGATCTTGAGATGCGTTCCGCGCTTGTAGCCTTCGACAAGAACCAGATCGCAGGGAGCGACCTGCGACAAGAGGGTATGGAAATCCGGAGGCTCGTTGTCACGCAGTTCGTGCATGATCGCCCAGCGATTTGGCGAGGCCAGCACCACTTCCTGCGCGCCTGCCTCCCGGAACTTGTAGGAATCGCGCCCGGGATGGTCCACATCGAAGGAGTGATGGGCATGTTTCATGGCCGAGACCACATATCCACGTTCCGTGAATTCGGCGACGAGCCGGGCCATAAGGGTGGTCTTGCCGGAGTTCTTCCAGCCGATAATGCCAAATACGGGAGGGGTCATTGCGGCTCGGCTGCTAAGAGGGCTTCCGCTTCGGCGAGATCGTCCGGGCGGTTGGCATTGAAGAAGGGGTCGACGTCCCGCTCGCCGATGCGCGTTGAGGTGAATTCGGCGATACCTGTGTGGTGACGGTCGGTCCAATCGAGGACCTTGCGGACACCGTCATCCAAAGCCTTGCTGAGATCGTCTGCAAGCGCAACGGGCCAGAGTCCGAAGACCGGATGCGAGCGGCCACCTGATGCCGCGAGGGCGATTGCCGGGTATTTTCCGTCGGTAGCGCCAAGCAGGTTTTCGGCAAGATGACCGGGGAAGAAGGGCGTGTCGGCGGCGACTGTCATGACCCAGCGGACCTCGGGTGCGTGCCGCTCCGCCCAGCGAAAACCGGCGAGAACGCCGGCAAGCGGCCCGGCAAAGCCCTCGATCGGATCGGCCGTCACGGGCAGATTGAACGCAGAGAAACGCGCCGGATCTCCGTTGGCATTAAGGACCATGCGGTCGACCTGCGGTTTCAGGCGCGCAATCACATGGGCGAGAAGCGGCCGGCCGGCCAGCGGCAGCAGGCATTTGTCGCCGCCGCCCATGCGGCGCGACTGCCCGCCGGCAAGAAGAAGTCCAAGGATAGGCTCGTCCATATGTGCACTCACGTCGCCCGTTCCGGCAGAGCGGCCTTGCGCCGGTGCTTGTCCGGCTCGTCCGCGACCTGGGCGGGATCGAGATCGTAAACCACGCGTTTTTCGCCGGATAGCACGACGAACCGCTTACCGCGCATACGTCCGATCAGAGTGAGACCTGCCTGACGTGCCAGATCGACGCCCCAGGCGGTGAACCCCGAACGTGAAATGAGGATCGGGATCCCCATCTTGACCGTCTTGATAACCATCTCCGACGTCAGGCGGCCGGTGGTGTAGAATATCTTGTCATCGGGAGAGATGCGGTTGAGGAACATATAGCCGGCAATCTTGTCCACCGCATTGTGCCGACCCACATCTTCGACATAGATCATGGGCGTGTCGCCATGGCAGAGGACACAGCCATGGATGGCGCCCGCTTTCAGATAGAGCGATGGCTCCGTATTCACCTTTTTTTGAAGCGCATACAGCCAGGAGGTTTTGACCTCGGCGTCGCCCGACAAGGCCACATTGTCGAACTCTTCCATCAGATCGCCGAATACCGTGCCCTGCGCACAACCGGACGTGCGAACCTTTTTCTTGAGTTTTTCCTCGTAGTTCGTCTCGCGTTCCGTGCGAACGACGACCGTCTCGATGTCCTTTTCATATTCGATGGACGTCACGACATCGTCGGGACGAAGCATGTTCTGGTTCAACAGATATCCGACCGCAAGGAGATCGGGATAGTCGCCGATCGTCATCATTGTGACGATCTCCTGGGCGTTCAGAAAGAGCGTCAATGGCCGCTCGGCGACGACAGACGTCTCGATCGGTGCACCGTCCTGATCGAAGCCGGTAACCGGCGTCGAGAGATGCGGGTCGTCGGGATTTGGCTTGACCGCGAACTCTTTCAATGCTGCACCCTTTTGTCGAATGGTCATGACTATGTCAGATCTGGCAAACGTAAAGACCAAGCCTACCGATTTCGCAAGCCGAAACACCTACTGTCAGGCGCGACATGGTGGCTATCGTGACTCTTGCACAAATAGTAGGTAATTAGGTATCGAAACTAACTGGCCCTATGAAAGCACGGCCCGATTGCCGTATCTAGGTGCCTTAATTCGACGTGGATGTGCGCAGCGGCGCTGAAATGACAGGGCAATCATGACCGACACGATCAATAAAGAACGCATTTTGGAAGAGCTGAAGCGGGTCAAGGGCCCGGATCTGGATGACAATATCGTGTCGCTTGGCCTGGTATCGGAAGTCGTCGCGCATGGCGGCAAGGTCTACTTCTCAATCAAGGTTGACCCTAGCCGGGCCGAAGAGCTGGAGCCGCTTCGCCAGGCTGCCGAACAGGTGGTGTCGGAGATCCCCGGCGTCGAAAAGGCAACCGTCACACTGACCGCCGACCGCGAGCCGGGCGCCGCAGGGCCGGGGAACGGCGCGGCACAGCCGCCCCAGCGGGCCGCCCCACAGGCTGCACCTGCGCCAAGTATGCCAGGCTCGGGACCACAGGTCGCCGGTGTGCCAGGCGTCAAAAACATTGTCGCAGTGGCATCCGGTAAAGGCGGCGTCGGCAAATCGACGACCGCGGTCAATCTCGCGCTTGGCTTCCAGGCGAACGGTCTGAAAGTCGGCATCCTCGATGCCGACATCTACGGTCCGTCCATGCCACGCCTCCTCGGAATTACCGGCCGGCCCGAGGCAACGGGTGGCAACGCCCTGAACGCCATGGAAGGCTATGGGTTGAAGGCCATGTCCATGGGCTTTCTCGTGGAAGAAGATACGCCGATGATCTGGCGCGGACCGATGGTGGTTTCGGCGCTCAACCAGATGCTGAAGGAAGTTGCCTGGGGTGATCTCGATGTGCTTGTCGTTGACATGCCGCCAGGGACCGGCGACGTCCAGCTCACCATGGCACAGCAGGTCCCGCTTGCCGGCGCGGTGATTGTTTCCACGCCTCAGGATCTCGCTCTGATCGATGCCCGCAAGGGCCTCAACATGTTCCGCAAGGTGGATGTGCCCGTTCTCGGGATCGTCGAGAATATGAGCTACTTCTCGTGCCCGAGCTGTGGTGAACGGTCGGATATTTTCGGCCATGGCGGCGCACGCGACGAGGCTGAAAAGCTCGGTGTGCCGTTCCTGGGCGAGGTACCGTTGCACATGGATATTCGAGAGAAGTCCGATGCCGGGCAGCCGATCGTGATTTCCGATCCTGAGTCGGTGCACGCAAAGATGTACTGCGAAATAGCGGCCAGTGCCTGGGCGCAGATTTCAGGCGCCGGGGCGGTACAGCAACGAGAAGCGCCTCGGATCGTGCTGGAGGGCTGATCCGGAGCCTATCCGGTATGGCAGCGAGAACGAATGGCTGCGACCTCGACGTGCTGGGTATTGCGCCTGGTCGTGACAGCCAATCCAACGAATGTCGATCTCGGCAACGATCGTATCTTGGGTTTGGAATTCGATTCTTGCGCCGATCATTAGCCTCACTTATAAGCGCAATAGACCGGTTTTCATTCAGTGCCTGCGTGAACACGTAACCGTTCCGTCATCGCTGATTTCTGCGTCGATTTCCAAAGTGTTTTGAGTCGTGATGGAGGACCAGAACACGATCTTTGGGAATTCCGCGCAATGAATAGAGCCGCAAAGCGCCGCCAGCAGAAGCTAGCCGACAAGGCCGCAAAAAAAGAGGCCCGCAAAAAGGGCGCTGCCAGCGCGCTAAGCCGCCAACAGGCACAAGCGGTCAAGCAATCCTTGGATCATGCTGTGCAGCTTCACAATGCCGGTGACCTGGCGGGCGCCGAGAGCCTCTATCGGCAGATCCTTCAAGCCGAGCCCAATCAACCGATCGCGCTGCATCTGCTGGGTGTGATCGCGCACCAGGTTGGCAGAAACGATATTGCGGAACAGTGGATTTCCAAGGCGATCGAAATCCATCCCGGCTACGCCGAAGCCCATAATAATCTCGGCGCCACGCTGAGGGATCTCGGACGGCTTGATGAGGCCATCGCTCACTATGAAACGGCCATCGGCATCCAACCCGAAATTCCCAATGCACACTACAATCTTGGAAATGCTCTCAGGGATCTCGGCCGGGCCGACGAAGCGCTATCCTGCTATCAGAAAGCCATCGACATCAATGCCGACTATGCCGAGGCGCACAGCAATCTCGGTCTCATATTGCATCAACTGGGAAGGTTCGATGAAGCGATTTCCCGTTATCGAAACGCCATTGATATCAAGTCCGATTATGCCGAAGCGCATAGCAATCTCGGAAATACTCTCAATCACCTTGGGAGGCTGGGCGAAGCAGCAGCGCATCATCGCACTGCTATCGACATCAAGCCCGATTTCGCCGAGGGGGCTTTCGGTCTGGGGATCACGCTTGCGGCGAGTGGACAGATCGATGAAGCAATTGCCCACTTTCGCAAAGCCATAGAGAGCAAGCCCGACTATACCGACGCGCACAGCAATCTCTTGCTCACGATGCACTATGGCGATTGTGCGAAGGAGGATTTGCTCAGCGCGCACAGAGCTTGGAAGGGGCCTCAAGCGGCAAATCTACTGGCACAGATCTGTCGCCACGATATCGATGCCGAACCGAAAGAGCGCCTGAATATCGGCTTTGTGTCTGGAGATTTCCGAAAACACTCCGTGTCGTATTTTCTGAAATCGTTTTTTGCGGCACGCAACGAACAGGGTCTGGCGTTTTATTGTTATTCCAACGTCCACGCCGATCAGGAAGATGCTGTCACACAAGATCTGCGAGAAATCGTGGATGGTTGGCGGACAATTGCCCATCTCAACGATGAGGCCGCGACCGAGTGCATTCTTGCCGATAAGATCGACATCCTTGTCGACCTGTCAGGGCACACAAAGGGCAATCGCCTTCCCCTGTTTGCCCGCAAGGCAGCACCGATCCAAGTGACATGGCTGGGCTATCCTGACACGACCGGGTTGGCTGCCATCGACTACCGGATCAGTGACGATATTGCCGACCCCTCGTGTTCGTCCGATAAATATTGTGTCGAGAAACTGGTCCGGCTGCCCGATGGCTTTCTTTGCTATGAACCTCTCGAAGATACCCCGGACGTTACGCCCCTGCCGATGCGTTCGAATGCGAACGTCGTCTTCGTCAGCTTCAACAATCTTTCAAAAGTCACGCCGGATGTTGTGGAAGTCTGGTCCCGGATCCTGAAGGCTGTTCCCGGGTCGGAACTCCTGATGAAGAGCAAGTCGTTTTCCTGTCCGGACGTTCGCCGGCGATATCAGGCCTTATTTGAAGAACACGCGATTGGCGTCGAACGGCTGAGATTGCTGCAACGAAGTCCCTCAACTTATGATCATCTCGCTCTTTATGGAAAAGCCGACATCGGACTGGATTCATTTCCATACAATGGCACGACGACCACATGTGAGGCGTTGTGGATGGGGGTTCCGGTCGTAACGCTGTGCGGCGATCGGCATTCGGCGCGAGTCGGTGCAAGCATACTCACGCAGATTGGATTGGAAAACCTGATTGCAGAGAACGCCGACGACTATGTCGAAAAGGCTGTCTCTCTTGCCAACGACCCGGATCGATTGGAGCCGCTTCGGAGCGATCTGCGCACGCGCGTCCAAAAGTCCTCATTGTGCGATGCGGAGACGTTTGCCTCCAACATGGAGACCGCTTTTCGAAGCATGTGGGACAGGCGGCGCCAGGCAGCAGCAGCAATTTCCGTCGATCCTGTAAAATCCGATGACTATCGCGTCTTGGTGCCTGGCATGCCGAGATCTGCCAGCACTTGGCTCTACAATGCGGCGCGCCTGCTCTTATCTCACCATGTCGGTTCCGACTTCAGTTGTGGTTGGATCGAGGACATTACCAAGATTCCCCCGCGGCGGCACATGTTGATCAAGGCACACAAATACGATCCGGCAACGGTCGATTGGTCGACGCGTATTCTCTATTCCTACCGCGATATTCGCGATGTCATAGCAAGCATGTCTCGTAAATTCGGCCTCGAACCTTCAATGGAGTTCGCCGACCGCCTCGTCTTGAATCATGAGCAGTGGGCCAAGACCGCCGATTTCATGATGCCCTACGATGCCATGTTGGCCGACAAGGAATCGGTCGTCGCCGATCTTGCCGAGCTGCTCTCCGTCGACGCCTCGTGCGCCGGTGAGGTTGTCCGGGAGATCGCTGGTCTAAGCTATGAAAGCGAGGGGCCGAAAAACGAGAAATACAATGAATTCAACCTCTTCCACCAGGGACACATCACGGACGGCCGGATGAAGTCATGGGATGGCGATGTGGCCGCTGATCTGATCCGCCGGGTCGAGGATAAGCATCGAGATTGGTTCGAACGCTGGGGGTTCCCCATCGAGAGGACGTGACGCGCACTACGGCCCGAAGCTTGACCGCGCCTGAATGCCCCAACGCGAGTCTTTGTGCGTCACGATGTAGAGCGAGTCGTAGACACCGATGACGCTTCCGTCCTCGCGGTACCGGGTGTAACGCACATCTAAGTGAATTTTCTCCCCGCTGTGTTGCACGATCTTGATGTGGTCCCATGCGCTGTGATGCCAATTGTCCCGGGCCTTCAGCCGATCGAACAGGTCCATGGGATTGGCACCGGGTGCGTCATAGACGACCACTGTGTTTTCGGCCATGCGCACATGCGGGAAGTTCATGCACGCATCCATCCCGGATGCGTCATAGGCATTGAGAGCCGTCATGAAACGCCCGAGCAGCTCATCGCAGATGGTCTGACGCTGGACATGGTCATCGGTCATAATGTCGTTCGGTCAACATCTTGAAAGGTACGATGTCGCCTGCGGTTTCCAGGAATGCCAGGATTACCCGTGATCGAGGGTCAAAGTCCTCATCCGCCCGTCATGCTCATATGGCGTGAGACGGCCGGGCCCTTGGTGCGCCGGTCGATGATGAAGTCATGGCCCTTGGGCTTGCGCCCGATTGCCTCGTCGATGGCGTCGAGAAGCAACGCGTCGTCTTCGCTGGCTCGCAGCGGCGTGCGCAGATCCGCGGCGTCGTCCTGGCCGAGGCACATATAGAGTGTGCCGGTGCAGGTGACCCGAACCCGGTTGCAGGATTCGCAGAAATTGTGGGTCATCGGCGTTATGAAGCCGATCCGTCCGCCCGTCTCCGCAACCTCGACATAGCGTGCTGGTCCGCCGGTCTTGTAAGGGATGTCGGTCATCGTCCAGTTGTCCATGAGACGCGCGCGAACGATGGAGAGCGGCAGATATTGATCGGTACGGTCCTCGTCGATCTCGCCAAGTGGCATCGTCTCGATCAATGTGAGGTCCATGCCTTCGCCATGAGCCCAGCGGATCATCTCATCATATTCGTGCTCGTTGACGCCTTTGAGGGCAACCGCGTTGATCTTGATCGCAAGTCCGGCCTTCTTGGCGGCCGCAACGCCAGCTTTGACCTGGTCCAGTTCGCCCCAACGCGTGATCGCCTTGAACTTGGCTGCGTCCAGCGTGTCGCATGAGATGTTGACCCGTTTGACACCGCACTCAGCGAGCTCATCGGCAAATCTTGGAAGCTGCGAACCATTCGTTGTCAGAGTGAGTTCCTCAAGCGCGCCGGAATCAAGATGTCTTGCCAAGGCGCGGATCAGCCACATGATATTTTTGCGAACAAGCGGTTCGCCGCCTGTCAGGCGTAGTTTCTTGACGCCGCGGGAGACGAATGCCGAACACAGACGGTCCAGTTCCTCAAGAGTCAGTAGATCGCGCCTCGGAAGGAACGTCATGTTCTCGGCCATGCAGTAGACACAGCGGAAGTCGCAGCGATCGGTCACGGATACGCGGACATAAGAGACATGTCGGCCAAACGGATCGATCAGCTCGTTGGCGGCTGGCGGTGTCGGATCTACATCGGTCATCGCACTCTCGCTCTGGTTGCCGCCCCGGGGCCCGGATCTTGGCTGCTTCAGGCTGTCATTACTTGGAATTCAAGGCGGCCAGATTAGCAGGGGGCGCCGTCCGTTCAAGTTTTTCAAACAGCGCACCATCGAATTCGGTCGGGCGCTTTGATAATTTACACAGCTCGGATGCGACTTTAGTCAGATTGCGGCGCTGGGCCGCATCAATCGTTTGCGTGCCAACGACAGCGGCCTGAGGAGGCCGGATTTCTGCCGAAAACCGAATTTCTGCAATGCCAGTTTGGGAGGCAGGATGATGCTTGTTCTCTGAGCGAAAAAATGTTTCTCGCAAGTGTGGCCTATCTCGCTTGCTTTGCCGTGCAATCTGATCAAAAACTAGTTTCGATACCATGCAACTTGCCCTTGCGTTCAGGTGGAACTGACCACATTATGGGCATTGTGCGGTTTAGGGCCGCCTTGGGAGGAATGCTTATCGCTATGCCTGCTGGCAACGTTCAGGAGGATAGTGTCGAAGCCGTGGCGCCGGAGGACGAACTCCGCGCGCACGTGTATCGCTTGTTGGCTCTGTTTTTGAGCAGGCCACCGCGCCCTGAAGATATCCAGGCCGGAGCGAGCATTGAAGGCGACGACACCGAGTTTGGTCGTGCGATCGGCACGTTCGCTCATCTGTGCGCGCGTACGACTGCTGAAGCTGCCGCCGAAGAGTATCAAGACCTATTTATCGGTGTTGCCCGCGGCGAGCTTCTCCCGTTTGGCTCCTATTACCTGACCGGTTTTCTCCACGAAAAACCCCTGGCCAGCCTGCGCAACGACATGGCGCGGCTGGGCATTACGCGCGCGCCTTCGGTAAAAGAGCCCGAAGATCACGTCGCTGCGCTGATGGACATGATGGCTGGACTGATAACCGGTGAGTTCGGCAGCAAGGTGTCGCCTGCTGAACAACGCAAATTCTTCGAAACGCATATCGGGCCCTGGGCAAAGCATTTCTTTGCCGATCTTGAGGGCGCGAAAGCATCAGTTCTCTACGCCGCATTGGGTACCATCGGCCGTCACTTCATGGATATCGAAGAGACGGCGTTTGAGATGGCCTGAGCGGTTGGGGAAGGCGGGCGTTGCGTATGGCCGCCCGTCCAGTCAAAGGAGGCAGAAGCATGAAGCAAAAGCACGAGCGTGCGACAGCTGATCGCCGGAGCTTCTTGAAACTTGCCAGTGTTGGTGCCGTCGCAGGCAGCGCCGCATTGGTCACCGGAAAGGGCACGGCGGAAGCCACGACCCCCACCGGCGATTCGGACAAGGGTTATGTCGAGTCCGAGCATTTCAAGAAGTACTACGACTCAGCAAAATTCTGAGACTGACACCATGCTCCCGCTCTAGCGGGAAATTGGCTCCACTGTCGGTGGAGCAGAGTTTGAAAAGGAGAGCAATATGCTCAGGAAGAAGGTAAACGGGGTTGCGAAAGGCCCCCGTTTGTCGTCTGCCCTCAAAGAGCAGACCGGTGGCGTAGTCGACCGCCGGACGTTCCTACGCAATTCAGGGCTGGCAATCGGAGGATTGGCAGCAGTTTCTGGAATGCGCTCGGGAATGGTGACGAAGGCTGAAGCAGCTACACCGAGTGGCAAGGTCGAGATGAAGAAATCGGTCTGCACGCATTGTTCGGTGGGTTGTACGGTTCTGGCTGAAGTACAAGGTGGCGTCTGGGTCGGGCAGGAGCCCGGCTATGACAGCCCGTTCAATCTTGGCGCGCACTGCGCGAAGGGGGCGGCTGTTCGCGAACATGCCCATGGCGAGCGGCGCTTGAAATACCCGACGAAACTCGTCGGCGGCAAGTGGCAGCGCATCAGCTGGGATACGGCGATCAATGAGATCGGCGATCAGATGATGCAGATCCGCGAGAAGTCAGGTCCGGATTCGGTCTACTGGCTCGGTTCCGCCAAGCATTCGAACGAGCAGGCTTATCTGTTCCGCAAGTTCTATGCGTTCTGGGGCACCAACAATGGTGACCATCAGGCGCGTATCTGTCATTCGACCACGGTTGCCGGTGTTGCAAACACCTGGGGCTACGGTGCGATGACAAACTCGTACAACGATATGCACAACTCGAAGGCGATGTTCCTGATCGGGTCTAACCCGTCGGAAGCTCATCCCGTTGCGCTTCAGCACATTCTGAAAGCCAAGGAAGAGAACAACGCCGCGCTCATCGTTTGCGATCCGCGCTTCACACGCACAGCGGCCCACGCGACGGAATATGTCCGCATGCGTCCAGGAACGGACGTCGGTCTTATCTGGGGCATTCTCTACCACATCTTCGAGAATGGCTGGGAAGACAAGCAGTACATCAACCATCGCGTCTGGGGTCTGGAAGAGATCCGCAAGGAAGTGAAACGCTGGACTCCGGAAGAGACCGAAAAGGTCACCGGCGTTCCGGGCAGTCAGCTTCGCCGGGTTGCGCGCACCCTCGCCAACAACAAGCCGGGCACGATCGTCTGGTGCATGGGCGGTACCCAGCACACCAACGGTAACAATAACACCCGTGCCTACTGCATCCTGCAGCTCGCTCTTGGCAATATCGGCAAGGCGGGTGGCGGTGCCAATATCTTCCGCGGCCACGACAATGTGCAAGGCGCCACCGACTTTGGTGTCCTCTCGCATACGCTGCCAGGCTATTACGGCCTGTCCGCAGGGGCTTGGAAGCATTGGTCTCGCGTTTGGGATGTCGATTTCGAGTATCTGAAAGGACGCTTTGCCTCAGCCAAGACTAAGGACGGCAAAGAAAAGAGCCTCATGCACTCGAAGGGCATACCGGTGTCGCGCTGGGTGGACGGCGTTCTCGAAGACGCAGCCAACATGGACCAGCAGGATACGCTGCGTGCCATGGTGTTCTGGGGACATGCGCCGAACTCGCAGACCCGCGGTATCGAAATGAAGAAGGCGTTCGAGAAGCTCGATCTTCTCGTCGTTATCGATCCCTATCCGACCGTATCGGCCGTGTTCCACGACCGCACGGACGGTGTTTATCTGCTGCCGGCATCGACGCAGTTCGAGACTTACGGCTCGGTCACTGCATCCAACCGGTCGCTCCAGTGGCGTGAAAAGGTTGTCGACCCGCTCTTCGAGTCGCTCCCCGACCACACCATCATGTACAAGCTGGCCAAGAAGCTCGGCTTTGGCGACGAGATGTTCAAGAACATCAAAGTCGAAAATGACGAGCCGAATGTCGAGGACACGACCCGCGAGTTCAACAAGGGTATGTGGACCATCGGTTACACGGGTCAGAGCCCGGAGCGCTTGAAGCTTCACATGAAGCATCAAGAGACGTTCGACAAGACCACCTTGCTGGCGCGAGGCGGTCCGGCGGACGGCGAAGTCTACGGTCTGCCCTGGCCTTGCTGGGGAACCGCGGACATGGAACTGCCTGGTGGCAAGAAAGGCCATCCGGGAACCCATGTTCTCTACGATCCGAGCAAGCCGGTTGCCGAAGGCGGCCTCAACTTCCGCGCCCGTTTCGGCGTCGAGGCCAAGAGCGACAAGATTCCGGAGAGCATGCGTGGCCAGAACCTCCTCGCCGAAGGCGATGTGGAGGGCCAGAGCTATCCGGTTGGCAACGAGCTGAAGGGTGGCCATCCCGAATTCACGATGGCGTTGCTCCAGAAGCTTGGTTGGGATAGCGATCTCACCGACGACGAGAAGAAGATCATCGCCGCCGGTGCCGGAGACAAGACGAACTGGAAGACCGACCTTTCGGGCGGTATTCAGCGCGTCGCAATCAAGCATGGGTGTGCGCCTTTCGGTAACGCGAAGGCCCGGACCTTTGTTTGGACATTCCCGGATCCGGTTCCGACCCATCGTGAAGCTCTCTACACGAACCGGCGGGACCTACTGCCGCAATACGCCACTTATTCGGATCGCCAGATGTATCGTCTGCCGACCCGCTATGCCTCAATTCAGGAACAGGATCACTCCGTCGAGTATCCGTTGATCCTGACGTCGGGGCGCCTCGTGGAATATGAGGGTGGCGGCGACGAGTCACGGTCCAATCCGTGGCTTGCCGAGCTGCAGCAGGACATGTTTGCGGAGATCAATCCGGTCGATGCAAACAATAACGGCATCAGAGATGGCCAGATGATTTGGGTCGAGGGACCCGAGAAGGCCAAGGTCAAGGTGATGGCAATGGTCACCGAGAGGGTCGGCAGAGGCGTTGTCTTCATGCCGTTCCATTTCGGCGGGCATTATCAGGGCCGCGATCTTCGGAGCAAGTATCCGGAGGGTGCGGATCCCTATGTGCTTGGCGAAGGCGCCAACACGGCTATGACCTATGGCTATGACTCGGTGACCAACATGCAAGAGACCAAGTGCACACTGTGCAAGGTCTGGCCGGCTAAAAAGGCATAAGGAGGCCGCGTCATGGCAAGAATGAAGTTCCTTTGTGATGCGGAACGTTGCATCGAATGCAACGCCTGTGTCACGGCTTGTAAGAACGAGCATGAGGTGCCGTGGGGCATCAACCGGCGTCGTGTCGTCACGATCAATGACGGCAAGCCGGGCGAGCGTTCCATATCGGTTGCCTGCATGCACTGCTCGGATGCACCGTGCATGGCGGTGTGTCCTGTGGATTGCTTCTACACCACCGATGACGGTGTTGTGCTGCACTCCAAGGACCTTTGCATCGGCTGCGGCTATTGCTTCTATGCGTGTCCTTTCGGCGCGCCGCAATTCCCGCAGGTCGGCAACTTCGGATCACGGGGCAAGATGGACAAATGTACCTTCTGCGCCGGTGGACCGGAGAAAGACAACTCTGCGGCCGAACACAAGAAATACGGTCGCAATCGTCTTGCCGAAGGCAAGCCCCCGCTTTGTGCGGAAATGTGCGCCACCAAGGCCCTTCTGGGCGGTGATGGCGACAAGATCTCGGACATCTATCGCAACCGCGTCGTCGCACGTGGTTTCGGTGCCGGTGCCTGGGGTTGGGGCAAGGCCTATCCAGGTCAGGGTACCTAAGTCGAAAATCCGCGGGGCGGCCTCACGGCCGCCCCGTATTTTTCATTTTTGCGCCAATGTTTTAACAGTTTTTTTCTGGCTTTTCGAAGAGCCCGGTTTAGCAATTCGGTTTGAAGATTTTCCAAAGAACGCGGTTCAGGTCTATAAGCTCCAGATCGCAAAATAAGATGCTGCTGCGGATTAACCTGTGTCTCATTGAGACCGATATTTCCGCAGTTGGCGGATCTACAATCGGCGACGATAATTGTTTGGCGGCGGCCGTGAGCCCAGAGGGGCAATGAAGGAGTATGCAGCGATGATAAGAACAGGCGCGTTGGTTCTTGGAGTGGTCAGAGCCGTTGCATGTCTCATGCTGTTGGTCGGGGGAATGGTCTGGCTTGGCCAAACGGCGACAGATGCCAATGCACAATCGAATGTGCGCCCGCCGGCGGGTGCTGTGCAAAATGCAGCACCTTCGCCGAGCCTGCGAAAAGACATCCCGAATTACTCGCCGGTCCCGCTTCAACTGGAAGAAGGGAACGTGCCGGGTGCGTCCAAGGGGAACAAGTCGGACACGGATTTCTGGAGCAAATTGCGGCACGGCTATAGCGGCGCTGTTTCAATTCCCGATCAGAATGCCGGCACATTTATCCAGTCGCAGGGCGATGATTGGCGCAATTTCCGAAATGGTCCGATGAAGAAATGGACCGGAATCGGTCTTGGATCAGTCCTGGTCCTTTTGCTGCTCTTCTTTCTTTTACGCGGACGGATCAAGATCGAACATGGTAAGGCCGGCGAGACGATCACACGTTTCATCGATGCGGAGCGCATGGCGCACTGGCTGCTTGCCATTTCCTTCATCATCCTCGCGATTACCGGACTCAATCTGACGTTCGGTAAGTATTTCCTCCCCGATCTGATCGGCAAGGAGGCTTTCGCGTTCATCACTGTAAACGGGAAGTGGATCCACAACTACGTGGCTTTCGGATTCATGGTGGCCTTGGCGATGATCTTCCTCATGTGGGTGAAGGACAACATCCCGAACAAGTATGATGTCGTCTGGTTGCTCAAAGGCGGCGGTCTCTTCATGAAGGGGGTGCACCCGCCATCAAAGAAGTTCAATGCAGGTCAGAAGCTGATCTTCTGGAGCGTCATTCTCGGCGGTCTGTCACTCAGTCTTTCAGGGATCGCTTTGCTGTTCCCGTTCGAAACAACGATGTTTGCTGACACGTTTGTGCTGTTGAACAAAGTTGGATTCCAGCTGCCGACGGAACTGACTCCGCTTCAGGAAATGCAGCTTGCCTCCCTCTGGCACGCAATTATGTCGGCAGTCCTGATCGGTATCGTTGTGGCCCACATCTATATCGGCTCTGTCGGAATGGAAGGCGCCTTCGATGCCATGGGATCGGGTGAGGTCGACATCAATTGGGCCAAAGAACATCACTCCATCTGGGCCGAAAAGGTGATCGCCGAGAAGGCCAAGAACGGCTCGGGTCAGCAAGCGGAAGCCGCGGCTCCGGCTGAATGAAGAACGGGCCAGGGCGGTATTCGCCGCCATGGCCGTTCAGCCGCGTTGCATTTGACATATGACCGCAATCCTATTCAGACGGACCAAATGGTCCATTGTCCGGCCACAGCATTCGATCCGTAAAGCGGGATCGATCCTGTGTCTCCTGGCAGTTCTGTTGCTCGCAGCCGGTCCGCTGATCCAGGCAGAGGCCAAACAGTCGCTCAAGGCTGCTGTCGGTCCGGCTGCACCTTCCAATCTCATTGGACATGGGGGGCCTGTGAAGGTTGTCCACTTGAACGATAAAGCGGACAAGGCGCTAACAGGCAGTTTCGACTACAGCTTGATGCTTTGGGATCTGACGGCATCGCCACCGACCGTGATCAAGCGTTTTGAAGATCATGAAGGTGCGGTCAATGCAGCTGCATTCCTTCCTGGAGAGCGCCAGGCGGTGGCCGCAGGAGACGATGGTGCTGTCTGGCTCTGGGACCTTCAGACTGGCAAGCTCAGCCATCGGTTTTCGGGGCATACGGCGAAGATCATGGCCGTTGCGGTTTCGCCTGATGGTGCGTTTGCAGCATCGGCCAGCTGGGACGGGACGGTCAGACTCTGGAATCTCAAGACGCTTGCTGCCGGTCCGGTTCTCTTGGGTCACAGAGGGGCTGTCAACGCTCTGGCCTTTTCGCAGGACGGCAGTCTGGTCTACACGGCAGGCTATGACGGCACGATCCGGAGCTGGTCGCGTGCCAGCGGTGCATTCATACGCCTGTTCTACCGTCACGGTTGGGGCCTCAATGTCATGCAGCGGCTGCCAGGTACGGAGACGCTCATTTTCGGGTCGCTCAACGGTGCGGTTGGTGTGGTCGACAGCGTTAGTGGCGATGTGATCAAGACGTTGCAACCCCATGACAAGCCTGTTCTTGCGCTCGACATTCTTGAGAAGCCGGGGCTGGTGGCGACGGGCGGCGGCGGTGGCAATATCCATGTCTGGCGTATTGGCGATTGGGCCAAGATTGAGACCTATCGCAACCCGTATGGTCCGGTTTGGGCGCTCTCTTTCGGGGCGCAGGGCACACGCCTCTATTATGGCGGTCTCGACGACTTTGTCACGATGTGGCAGGTGACGCCGCGCGAGCCCTTTGAGACCGTGCAGAGCAAATTTCCACGCCGTTTTCAGATTAGCGAAACCGTTTCGCTGGGCGAGCGGCAGTTCGCGCGCAAGTGCAGTATCTGTCATACGCTGAAACCGGATGGACGAAACCGCGCAGGACCGACACTCTACAAGCTGTTTGGCCGTAAGGCAGGAACGCTGCCCAACTACCCCTATTCGGATGCGTTGAAATCAGCCAAGATCGTTTGGAACGAAGAGACCATCGCGAAGCTTTTCGATATCGGACCGGAGCATTATACGCCGGGCACCAAGATGCCTTTGCAACGGATTGCAGACAAAGACAAGCGAGAGGCGCTGGTCGCCTTTCTCAAGGCTGCAACGCAATCGGACACCGCGGAAAGCTCATCGCCCGAGACCAAGAAGGAGTAAGATATGAAGGCATTCGTCGCCAGCCTTGCACTACTCGTCGCAATCAGCGCATGTGCCTATTACGCACTCGACCGGTTGGACATGTCCGCCGCCGATGTCTTCCAGTCGCAATCCGGTAATGTCAGGCTTTGAGTTCGGCTCGTCATCGATGGGGTAAATGTATCCGAGCATTCCTGCTTGCGATTGTTGTTGGTTGGACCGTTCTACTTACCGACACGCGTTCCGCCACAAGCGAACCGTTGCGGTCGGCCTTTGACTCTGTGGTGAGCGTCCTTCCCGACTGGCCACCCGACGTGCGCCGGGTCGAAGAGCCAGAGGGCAGCGGTGTTGTTCTCATCGATGGCCATACGATCGTGACAACAGCCCACGTCATCAACAAGGCCAGACGAATTCGCGTCCGCACGCATGATGGCCGCATTCTCGTTGCCAAACGACTGGCCAGCGACGCTGCAACAGACATTGCTGTGTTGACGATCGAGGAGACGCTTCCTGTTTTCAGCGCTCAATTGGATGAACCGGATTTCGGGCAGGATGCCTGTGCGATCGGCAACGCGTTCGGGTTGGGCCTATCTCTCACATGTGGTGTGATTTCAGGCATTCACCGCGCCGGAGTCGGCTTCAATCGTATAGAAGACTTTGTGCAGACCGATGCCGCCGTCAATCCGGGAGCGTCGGGCGGTGCGCTGGTCACGCGCAACGGACAGTTCATCGGTCTTCTATCGGCAATCTTCACCAAGAAATCCGATGCTAATATCGGGGTGAACTTCGCCGTCGCCGCACCACTCGTCGAGCGGGTTGCGCGCGAGCTGAAAGAATCGGGAAAAGTGGCGTGGGTGAATGTGGGGCTGCGATTGGTGCGGGCGCCGGAAAAAGGCAAGACAGGACGCCTCGGCGCTCGGGTCCGTGCTGTTCGGCCGGGATTGCCTGCCGCGAAGGCCGGGGTCCTGGCTGGTGACATTGTTCTCAAGGCTGGAGCAAGGCAGGTTCGCAAGCCATCAGACCTGACAAGCGCGCTGGCGTCTCTCGCTAAGCCGGCGGCCGTTGAGCTCGTTGTCGAGCGTGATGGCCATGAAAAAACGCTTACGCTGAAATACTGAATTCAACCGAATAGGAGAGTCTTATGGACCAGGAGAGTTTCAACATGTCGATGCGAAAATTTCTGAAGCAGGTCGGCGTGACATCGCAGCAAGAAATCGAACGCGTTGTCCGCGACGGTTCCTTGTCCGGCCAATCGACGCTGAAGGTCAAAGTCGTTCTGACGGCCGAGGGCACGGACCTCAACCATGTCGTCGATGGCGAAATCGATCTCGGATAGTGGACTGAACCGGTGCATCTGCCAGACCCCGTCTTCCCGCCTCTGCTAACCGGTCATGATGTAAGAGGCGCCACAAGGCCCTTCGATCAGGCGTGCGGCGATGCCGCCACGGGCAAACTCGGTGCGGGTGATGTGGTTTGGAGCCGCAATACGTCGCGTCTCGAAATGGCAATCATCCTTGAGCCGGAAGTGCCGTTGTCGCGTGCGGTCGAGATGATGCCGCTGGCGATGGTCGCGATCGGCGACTGCCTCGGCGCGCTGACACCGCCGCAGGTGGGCGTGATGTTTCGATGGCCCGATACCATCATGATGAACGGTGGAGCTGCAGGCATCGTTCGCGGTGCATGGGGCGGTTCCCCGGATCCCTCGAATGTACCGGATTGGCTCGTCATCTGCCCGCAGTTGCGCCATATGCGCGAACCCAACGATCCGGAACCGGGCGATACACCCGATGTCACCTGGATTTCGGAGGAAGGCGGCGGTGAGCTGACGCGAACGGATCTCATTGAATCTTCCAGCCGGCATTTCCTGTCGTGGCTCAACACCTGGCAGAATGACGGTTTCCGGTCTCTTCATGAGAACTGGATGTTCCGCGCGGAGGGGCGTGATGAGCAAATCACGGTTTCGTCCGGCGAAGACAAGGTGACCGGTTTGTTCAGTGGTCTCGATGAGAGCGGCAACCTTCTGCTCAAAGGCGAGGACGGCGCCATGCGCTCCGTCTCGCTCGTGGAACGGTTCGAGCATCGCGGCGCATCCAGTCCGGCATGATGAAATTCCTTCGCACAATCCGGTTCGACATGTCTGATGACAATGTCTTCGATTCGGCTTCCGGCGGTGGCGAGTGGTCGGTATCCGGCGCGTTTGCATTCGTGAATCTTGACTCGGATGAGATTGCCGGAAAGACCAAACAGGCCTTTTCCAACGGCTTCCTGGGTCTCGGGTCATTTGGCCGGTCGACATTCGCTGTCGTGACGGAAATCACCGAGGACGAACTCAACACTGTCGAAAAGATGCTGGCCGAGCACTTTGTCGATGCTTACGGGGCGCCGGACCTGGCGAGCGCCTTGCCGGTTGCACGCGAAGAGTGTTCATTTGTCCGTGATCTGTGTACCGATACACCTATCAATACGGTCTTTACCGTACGCCGCTCGCTCGACGATGATGAGCAGATCAGCGAAGAGTTTCGCACGATGCAGGCGCCGACGGGCGAAGCGCAGCATGCCCGCATCTGGACCATGGTGGATGAAGATGACTGAGTTTTGGCGATCGGCGGGCACGCATCTGGTTTCGGTCAACGCCGACGGCTGGTTGGACGTGACCCCCGACTTGGTGCGCGCCTATTTCGCCCGGCCCGAAGTCCGGCCGATCGATACGTCATGTGATCAAGAAATACGGCTGTTCGAAGATCTGATGGCGAATCCGATGATGACAGTCGACGATGCACGATTGGCGACAATCGACGATGCCGATGCAGCGGACAATTATCGAACAGTTCTCGATTTCCGTGCCCGGTTGGTGGAAGCCGGAACCATCGAAGGCGCTTATCTGTCGATGATGCGCAAGGCGGATGCCCGCGTGCCTTCGATCTTCCTGGATCAGATGGTGCATCTCATCGTGCATAATATTCTGGGCAAGGCGACCGACCCGATCAGGCTGCGGGCAGGTGAGATTTTCTTTCGCGAGCAGAATGTCTCTACCGATGAGGGGCGCATTATGCTGGCTGACGAGGAAGTGATTGCCATGCACGCGGAAACAGGTGGAGCAGGGGCCCTTGGGCAATTGCTTGTTTCCAGCGATACGCCCATGCGTCAGATCGAACTCGATGTGCTCGATGAAGACAACAAGGCCATGTATTGGGAGCGGTCGGACAATTTCGATACGGTGGTCGATTTTCGCTTCACCCAGCCTGCGCTCGATGCATTCGCGCGCGTGATCGAGGCCTGGATCCTTCATTTCCTCGATCTGAAGGTGAAGGTCCAGCCGCGCCGCTCCATTGAAGACGAGCATTGGAGTTGGCATATCGGTCTCGATGCAGAGGCGACGCGTATCCTCAATGCCCTCTACAGGGAGGAGACGGTCGAACCGCAGGACGCCGAACGCCTTGTTGCTCTTTTCCAGATGGACATCGAGGATCAGCATCGCGTCGGGCCGACCATGAGCGGAAAGCCAATCTATCTCGGTCTCGCGATGACCGAAGACAAATCCGTACAGATGAAGCCGCAGAACCTGCTTACCAACCTGCCGATCATCGAGCCGGCCTGATATTCCAGGTGACGCAGGCCAGACGCTCGTCAACACGAATACGACGTCCCGAACTTGATCCGTGACCGAGGGCGATGCTGCAGCAATTCTGCCCGTGGCCTTGGATCCCGCACCAAGTGCGGGATGCTGCGGGGGAGAGACGGCAAATGCCAATCTCAATGCCTGCTTGGTTTAAAGCTCTCCCTCGTCATTCCTGCGAAGGCAGGAATCCAGTTCGATTAAGACATACGATTGTGCCGCTCGACTGGATCCCAGTCTTCGCTCACTGGTGTCCGGGATTTTTCATGCTATTGCACTTGTTTGCAGGATTGGCAGTGAGAGTTGAGGATTTGGGGGCTTTTTTTGGGGCGGCGTTGGAGGTGGTTTTGAGTTTTCGGTAAGGTCGAACTTGTCATGCAAGCAGACCTTGAGGCGTATGAGCAGGCCCCGCGTTCCCACCTTATGACTGCGCGCGTAGGTCTGTTTGAAGATGCGCAGGAGCATGAAGGCGATGAGAGCAACATAGATCTGGATCCTGACGGCGTTTTGCGAGTGTCCCATGAAGGATTTGATTTTGAGGTTCTGCTTGATCCACTTGAAGAAGAGTTCGATCTCCCAACGCTGTTTATAGAGGGCCGCGATCTGTTTGGCGGTACGCGTGTGATCGTTGGTGACGAGATGCAATGGCTCTTTGTCTTCGCGTTCGACGACGATCTCACGCAATTTGGTATCGTAGAGTGGATTAGTTGCACCGCCGCGAGGCTTCTTATGTCCGACCTTGAGGGTTTGATCGGCAAGGATGGCATCACCTTTGACGGTCTGAGGCTTGATGTCGCGCCGGTGGGCGTTTGCCTTCAGGCGTGTGATGAAGAGGGCACCGGCCTCGTGGATCTCCTGCCACCAAGCATAATCGGTGTAACCCTTGTCAAAGACGTATGTCCCTTCTTCTTCGAAAGCCAGGGTACGGGCAACGGTAATATCGCTGATCTTGTGGGAAGTGACGGCGAAGTGGACGGGGTGATCGTCAAGAGGATCGTAGAGCAGATGGAGCTTAAGACCGCGGACGCGGGCGTCCGCCTCGGCCCATGCAAAGCGATGATCCCTTAAGGGGATAGGCGAGGCATCCAAGAGTTGGATCAGGGCCTTGCCCTGCGCGCGCGGCTTACGTGCCATCGCGCCCATCAAACTCTGGCACACATCTCGGAAGAAGGCGTGAGGCCGTTTTGCCGAGGCATCACTGAGTGTCGAACGACGCGGTGGTCTCAAGTCCAGATGATAAAGCGCCGCCGGCTTTGCCGAAAAGGCCTGCTCGAAATCGCGCAAGCTGTTCAATCCCGCAAGTTGACCAAAGAGGAGCGCCTTGAGATGGCGAATACAGGTCCACGCATTGGCGCCGCTCCCGACACCATGATCCCCGTTGTGTTTATCGACCAGAGTTTTCAACATGCGACGATCCAGCGGTTCCAAAAGCTGCTGAAAAGCCGTACGGGAATGGGGCACGGCAGACCTCCAAAATCATGTTGCGGAACACGATCTTTGGCTGGGAAACCAGAAAAAGTCTGCTGTGCAATTTGACTCACCCAAAAAATCCCGGACACCAGTGAGTCTTCGCTGGGATGACGTATGGTTGGTCGAGGCAGCGCCGGCACCATCAATTCAAGAAGTCGTCCGGCGTTTTTCCGGTCTTACGGGCCTGCTCTTCTGCGGCCAGATAGTCATCGGTGGTGCGAACCTGTGGGCGCTCTCCGCCGGCAAAGGGATCGTCGCCCTGTTCCGACATGGCAATGACCCGACAATTGTCGCACATCTTGATGAGCTCGAGCTGGTCGGATTTTTCGTACATCCAATGCTTGCCCTCCAGCGTTGAAACGATCCGCTCGACGACGCCCTTCGAGCCGAACGGCGTACCGCAGCGCACGCAAGGAAACGGCTCGTCTTCGTTGAGAGTCTTTGGTGTCAGAGCCGAACTGGAGAAATCGTAGCGTGGCTCCAGACTGATGACATTTTCCGGGCAGGTCGCCTTGCAGAGGCCGCATTGGACGCAGGCCGCTTCGGTAAAGCGCACCATCGGCCGGTCCGGATCGTCGGCCAGCGCATCGGCCGGACAGGCACCGACACAGGCGAGACACAGGGTGCAGCCCTGCGTGTCGATTTGAATTCGGCCATAAGGCGCACTTTCCGGCAATGCAATAACGTCCGGTGCTTCAGGTGCTGCCGACTGGAGACGCGAAAGCACGGTTCGCGCAATCTCTCTCTTGCCTCCAATAGCCGTAAAGGCCTGAGACGCAATGCCGTTGATTTTGGGCAACGAATAAAGTGCATCCTCAACCGCGTCCGGGTCCTGCTCGACAACGACCTTGACCCGCGCGTCGTCTCCGTAACCGAGCGCCGTCATGATATGGTTGGTCAATGCAGCCTGAGATTCGAGCGCGACCAACTCGTCGGCTTTTTCCGGTGAGGCCAGAACAATGATCTGCTGCGCGCCTGCAGCGAGGGCTGCCAAAAGGGCTTCATGTCCAGGCTGCGTCACAGTATACAGCGAGAGCGGAAGGAAATTGGCCGGCAGGCCGCGTCCGAAGCGGGCCATGGCCGAGATGATCCCGCTCCCGTGACTTTCGTCATGAAGCATGAGGATCGGATTGGCGCCCCCCGCCGCGGAATAGGCGTCCAGCAATGCCCGGCAACGGGCAATCATGCTCTCGCGCCCCGGATAGGTATAGCTGACGGCCCCGGTGGGACACATCGCGCTGCAGTTGCCGCAACCGCCACATACGAGCGGATCGATGACGACGGTCTCGCCCGCCGGCGTGATCGCCGATGTGGGGCAATTGTCGACGCAATTGCTGCATCCGACCTTGCCGCTCCGTCCATGTGCGCAGATGTCGGCCTTGTAAGTCACATAGAGCGGCTTTTCGAACTCGCCGACATAATCGGCAATTTCGAACATGGCCTTGGCGACGCTTGCGGGATGATTTGGATCGACGTGGAAATAGCCATCGCGTCTCTGCGTCGCGGGGAATAGTGCCGTTCCGCCCGACATATCGAGAATGACGTCGCAAGTCGAAGTCGCGCCATTGCGCTCCAACGTAAAACCGAGTTCGTCCCGTGAGGAGGGAATGGCCGGTGCATAGTCGTCGACCGAAATCTCGAACTTTCCAAGCGTTCCCGTCGCCTTGGTTATGCGCCCCTTATAGATGGGAACGTCGACGATGCTCGGCGGCATGACATCGTTTGCATCCGTCAGCATGACAGATACGCTGAGTCGTCCTGCGAGCGCGACGGCAGTATCAAGCGTTGCCTGACCAGAGCCATAGACCAAACAGATGCCTTCCGACATGATCGGAGTTGTGCCGGCTGGCTCCGTTTCCAGAATAGCTTCTGAAATCAGAGCTGCCATCTTTGCAAGAGCGTTTCCTTTGGCTTGCGACCATCCGGCCCTCTCACGAATATTGGTGAAGGCAATGGCGTCGAAGCTGTTTTCCTCTGCGATTTCCTGGAATAGGGGAGCCTCCTGTGTACAGGCGACCAGCATCGGTGCGTCCTCGGAAAGACCGGCTTCGAAGCTCTCAATCTCGGTCCGGCAAAGATGCGAATAAACCTTCAGTGTACTGTCGATACCGAGGGCGGCCGCCAGTTTCTCGCCATCGATTTCCATCGTCCGCTCGCAGTTGCAGACCATCAACCGCCGGCCCTGATACATTGCTGTCATGAATGCTCCTGCCCGTTCCAGGTGTGGCGCTAAAGAATTCAATAAAAACAATGGGTTAAAATCTGCCCCATGCGCCCTTCAAGAAAGGGTATTATATTCCCGAGGGAGATACTACAAGGGCGACGAACGGCCACTGGCTTGGCAGGAAAGCGCACCGTTAGAAAGGCAATTTGTGACGGCTACAACAGCACATTCGGTCACCCTTCCCGTCGGCGTCGTGGTGATCCGGGAAGACAGCGATCATCCATGGCAGGACCATTCCTGGCGGCCTTATGGTGTTATCGTCGGTGCGCCGACTTGCACGGGCTGGAAAGAGCTTCGGCGCGGGGAGGGCTGGATCCAGTACCACGCCGCGACGCTTCTTCTGGAACTGCATCGCAAGGAGACGGAGGGTTATCGCGAAAACCTCATGACAGACCGCCCATCGATCTATGTGGTGATGAGCGAGAATGACGAAGAGGACGCACAAATGCCCTTTGAGGTCGATCTCGTCACGGCCTCCGCCTTCGAAGCGCAGGATTATTGCGACTCCGGCGAGGAGATTGTCGAAGCCATCGATATGCCGGAACAGGTCAAGGGATGGATCGGCGCTTTCGTCGACGAGCACCATGTCGAGGAAAAATTCAAGAAACGGAAGCGCGACAAGTTGAAGATTGAGGATCACAAGTTCGGTCAGGAACCGATCTTCGAGTTGCGAAAACGCATGGCGCGAGCGAAACGCGATGACTGAAGAGAACGACGATTTCCTTGCCCGCTGGTCTCGCCGCAAGAAAGAATCGCGCCAAGGCTTGAGAAAAACGGAGGAAGTCGCCTCTGTCGAAGCAGGCAGCGATACGCAAACGGCCGCATTGGCGGACGAACCTCTCCCGACAGGTGAAGAGACCGAAGCAAGATCCTCGGAGCATCCGGATCCAGCGGAGGAAACACCAACCGAAAAGCTTACGGAAGAGGACTTCGCCGATGTTGATTTCGACGCTCTGAGCTATGAATCCGACTATGGCCGCTTCATGAAGGAAGGCGTGCCGGAGTCCATTCGCCGCAGGGCGCTGAAACAGCTTTATCGATCCAATCCGATCCTGGCGAATGTGGATGGATTGAACGATTATGACGATGATTTCACCGACGCCGCGCTTGCTGTCGAAGTCCTACAGACTGCCTACAAGGTCGGCCGTGGCTATCTGACCGACGAAGACATTGCCGAGTTGGATGACGACGATGATGACGAAGCGGAGCTTGAGGCCGAAGTCGCTGAAGTGGAGGGCGATGAGCCTGACAGCGAAGATGTGATCGCCGATTCACAAGAGGCGATAGACGAGGAGACCGATGTTACCCTTGTCGAAGATGCCGACGACAGCCGGGGCCATGATCGCACTTAAGGCCATTCGGCGGCGCACAGCGATTGCTGCCGCATTTTTGATGCTGATCCCGGCAGCCGTTGTCGCCGATGACGAACCCAAGGCGCGGGTCCTGACCGCCGTCGAGATGATGATGGCCGGGGCGCAGGCCGACCGTCTCGATGTTGTGCTTCACCTGTTGAAGCGCGGTGTGGATGTCAATTCAAAGGCAAAGAACGGCATCACGGCTCTGATCGTCGCGGCTGGGTCTGGCAGTAAGGACGTGATCGAAGCCCTGCTGGTCCGCGGCGCCGACCTCAATCTGGCAAATGACGAAGGTTGGACCCCTTTGATGGAAGCGGCATATCGCGACCGTCCGGCAATTGTGAAACGGCTGCTCCGGGCTGGTGCCAAGGTGAATTCGGTGGAGACCCGGAATGGCTTTACCGCGTTGATGGTTGCCGCCAGAGGCGACAAGACCGACAGCGTTTCCGCATTGCTCGAGGCGGGATCCAACGTAAATCGCGTCGATAAGAAGCGCGGAGCAAGTGCCCTCCATCTTGCTCTCGCCAGTCGAAAGAAGATGTCTGCCCAAATTGCGGCTGAGCTTCTGGTCAATGGCGCCGATGCAGATTCGCGCGCCCGCAACGGCGATACACCGCTTATGGCTGCGATCCGCTCGGGCAAACTCGCCAAGGTTACGCTCGTTCTGTCGGAGAACGTCAATTTGAAGGCGCGCACAGACGATGGCCGATCGGCACTCACCGAGGCGGCGGCGCTGGGTCACGATACTGTTGTGCGTCAGCTGCTGCGTGCCGGCGCTAGTCCGTCTGCTGGCGCGGTAACCGCGTTGACTGAGGCTATCCGCGCGGAATCAATGGCAGTTGCACGCTTGTTGATCGATGCAGGTGCCGATCCAAGCCACCCCGGTCGCGGCGGTAAAGTGCCTCTGGTGTTGGCCGTTCTGAATGGCGATGAGGAATTGGCAAAACTGCTCCTCGACAAAGGCGCGCCGGTCAACCAGCGTCATGCGAAGGACGGTACGACGGCATTGATGTGGGCCGCCAATGCGGGCGAAAAACGCCTGGTCCAACTCCTGATGGACCGTGGGGCGGATCTTTCCATCCGGGCACATGACGGATGGACGGCAGGGGAAGCTGCCCGCATGGCCGGCCACAACGAGATTGCCAAAATGCTTGAGCGTCAGACGTGACCGTTACATGCTGGACCGCGAAGCGTTTTTACAAAAATAGCGATCAAGCCGGGGGTCCAAGTGTTTCATCGGCCAGATGTTGGCGGAGCATTTCCCTGTATTGCTCAACCATATGGGTGACGAATTTCTCGTGCTCATCGACTCCCATCACCGTCTTCGCCACATAGGCATTGTAACGGGCAGCGGCAAAAAGGAACGCCATGTGTAATTCGGTTGCTTGGACGGTGGCATTCTCCCGGTTGGCGACGTCAATGAATTTGTCGGCAACCTTGAGAAAGGCGACAGAATCGAGCTTGCCTTCTTTGCGGGCAGCGCGGCGTGCCTTGCGGTTCGGCATGTCGGGATCAGATGTGTCCACTGTGGACTCCTTAGGGCGTTGCAAAGTCGTGAGCGATCATATCGCTTCGCCGCGGCGGCTGTCACGGGCCGTAGGAATCGCGCTCGCCTTGGTGTTGATGAGCAGCGGTGGAGGAATTGCGGTCCATGCCGCTGAGGACTGTAAGGCGCCTGACCCGGTCTGCGCCGCCCGGACGGCCGTGTTCCAGATCGGAGCGTTCGACCCCTTCGGCTCTGCCGTTCGAATCGCCCCCGACATGCTTGTTTCGAACCGCCATGTGGTTGCCGATGAATCGACCGTCAAGATCACGCTGCCTGACGGCAGCAAGATCGATGGTCAGGCCGTCCCGACAATTTTCGCGGGAGACCTTATCCTCATACGTGCCCCTCTCCCTGAAGGCCCGTTTCTTTCGCCCGCCGAGAATATTGAAGGAAGCTATTTCACGGTCGGTTTCGATCTTTCACGTAAGGCAATCGAAGTCTTCAAGAAGGGCGAGCTGCTGCTGAAACCGGCGGAAGGCAAACCCTATGCCCGCCTCTATCACACGGCACAAAGTCAGCCCGGCGTCAGCGGCGGTGCGCTGGTCAATGCCGCCGGCAAGCTGGTTGCAATCGCGACATCAGGCGGCGAGGGGCGTAACGAAGCCATACCGGCATCCCAGATTGCTATGCTTCAGGCGAGCAGCGGGCCTGAACACGAGGCGGTCAGCCTTGCTATCGGCAAGGCCTATCGCGAGTGCACGATTCTGGTCGATAGGGCCAGGCGCTCCCGCGATACCATACCGCCGGAGGTCGCCAAGGAGATCGATCGTTCCTGCTCGGCCAGCGGCAACCGGCAACTCTACGATCTCGCGGGTCAAACCTTCGGGGTGAGCCGAATGTTCGATCGGTCGATCGGTTATTTTCAACGCAGCCTGGAAAAGGATCCAAACGCAATCAACACCCGGCTGAGCATTGTCGTTATTCTCAGTTTCGCTCAGCGCTACAAAGATGCTGCCGAGCATGTCCGCTGGCTGCTCACGATCATCCCGGAAAACCAGGAAGTCCAGCGCTATGCCATCCGTGTGGGCAAGTCGATAGGGGATAAGGCGATGGTCGCACGCGGTCTGAAGCTGATCGAGGTCCACAATCCGAATGCGTTGGAGGCCGCCAAACGGTTCATCGATGCCCCAGCGCGAACGCTGAAACGCAATTGATTGATTGACCGCCAAGGGTGTGTCTTCAGGCCATGAAATCGATTGCCCGCAGATCGGACATGGCAAGAAATGTCTCTCTGTATCCCTGGTTCAAATTCAGCCGGAGCCTGGTCTTCTGGCAGGCCGTCTGGTTCCTGTATTTTCAAACCGAATTGTCCGCGGTGGAGGCTATCCTCCTATATGCGATCTATGACGTCGGGACGACTGTTCTTGAGGTGCCATCCGGCTATATGTCCGACTTGCTCGGGCGCAGATTCACGCTGATCGCTTCGGCGATCGCAGGATTTGGCGGGGCGGTTCTACTAGCAGTTGGGGGCAGTTTCGAGGTTTTCGCACTCGCGCAGATCCTTCTAGGCGCGAGCGCGGCCTTTGCGTCTGGCACAGACAGCGCATTGTTGTATGAGTCGCTGAGCGCAATAGACCGGCAAAACGAGATCGAACGACAGGAAATGCGGGCCTGGAGGTTCTCATTCGCTGCCTTGGCATTCTCGGCTGTTGTCGGTGGCGTCTTGTCATTTCAAACGGACACGCTTCCATTCGTGGCGGGGGCGGCGGCCTTCGCTGCCGTCTTGGTGATCGCGCTCTTTTTCAGGGAACCTGCCAGGCACCAGACCACAACGACGCGGGCCGGTGAGCTGGCGCGACTTCATTCGCTGAAGAGATCCCTTACCGAGCCGGTTCTCATCTGGCTCTTTGTGCTTGTCGTCTTGATGTATGTGTTCAGCCATATTCCCTTCGTGTTCGGCCAGCCGTTCATATTGGAAGCTTTGAAGGAAACGGGATTCGAGAGTGAAGCGCCGATCGTCAGCGGTCTGGTTTCGGCATTGATGATGGTGTTGTCTGTCGCCACCTCCCTCATTGCGCCGAGATTGAGGGCTTGGTTCGGCCTACCGGCAATGCTGCTTCTTGCTTTCTCCATGCAGATTGCGCTGTGCGGTATTCTTGCATTGACCAATGATGCGCTTGCGATCGCGCTTCTTTTTTTCCGCATGGTGCCCGATTCACTATCCAAGCCATTTATCTTGGCACGCGTTCAACCCATGCTGCGTGATGACAGCCGGGCGACCTATATGTCACTGCAGAGTTTTTGTGGGCGCTTGTTCTTTGCAGCAACCCTGGCGCTGGCATCCTTGTCGGCAACTGAGGCTGCGCCGATGCCGTATCAGGAAATCCAGCAGATTCTCGTCTGGTACATGAGCATTGGCCTGCTTTGCCTGGGCGCCCTCGCGGTGGCTGCGAGGCGTATGAAGGTTGACTAATAGGACGATTTGATCCGACCGACTCTTTTGCGATTTGACAATCCGGAAAGCGCTAGGTCGAGATCGGCAATGTGCAGAGGCGTTGATCGATTCTATGCAGCTAGAGCACGATTTCACCAACGTCAGGAAAATGCGGGTGGAAGATTGCCTGCGGTTTCATCGTTATCATGATCACCAGAAACCGGGCACCATGAACAGACGGAGATGACTGTTGAACAGTTTGATCGAAAAGACCGCAACGGAGGTCGTGGGGTTGCTTCGCAAAGGCGAAGTCAAACCCTCCGAACTTGTTTCAGCATCGATGGAACGCATCGAAGAGGTTGATGCCCTTACGAATGCCTTGCCGATCCATTGTTTTGAAAGGGCCGTTGAACAGGCAGAGCAATGGCAGAACGCTCCCGACAATCCGAGATCGCTGTGCGGGCTGCCGATCGCCGTCAAGGACTACAATGATGTCGCCGGTGTCCGCACGACATACGGTTCGCCGATCTTTGCAGACAATGTCGCCGAAAAGTCGGATGCGACGGTGGCGAGACTTGAGCGCAACGGCGCTATCCCGATTGCAAAGTCGAATGTTCCCGAGTGGGCGGGCGGAAATACTTTCAATCCGGTCCTCGGGACGACGCGAAATCCCTGGAACACGGCGATGAGCGCCGGCGGTTCCTCGGGTGGGTCCGGTGTTGCTGTTGCGACGGGGTTGGTTTGGTTGGCGACCGGCAACGATCTTGGCGGCAGTTTGCGAACGCCGGCGAGCTTTAATGGTGTTGTCGGCCTGAGGCCTAGTCCGGGCCGCATTCCACGCGGCGCGCGCCTATCAACTTTCGACACTTTGTGGGTTGAAGGACCGATGGCGCGGAATGTCAAAGACGTGGCGCTGATGATGGACGCCGGTGCCGGGCACGAGCCTGACGATCCCTTGTCTTTTGAAGACCCCTCGATGCTTTTCGTCGACGAGATCAAACGTGGCCGATTGCCCAGGCGCGTCGCATTCAGTCCGGATCTTGGCATTGTGCCGATGGATCGGGAAGTGGCCCGCATTTGTTGCTCAGCAGGGCATAGGTTCAGCGAATTCGGCGTTGAAGTTACGAATGACATTCCGGATTTTACAGGCGTTCTCGATGCGTTTCAGACATTGCGAGCGGTGTTGATCGCAACAATGATGGGACCCGTGCTTGAGAAGCACCGTGAACGAATTGCGCCTGAAATCATCGGCAACATAGAGCGCGGATTGGAGCTGACAGCGGATCAGATCTTCTCGGCCGAGCGCGTCAGATGGCAACTGTACGGACGCATGACGGATTTCTTCAAAAATCATGATTTGCTGATCTGTCCCGCGGCATCGATCCCACCGTTCCCTGTTGAGCAACGGTACATTGAAGAGATCGACGGTCAGGCATGTGAGACCTACATCGATTGGTTTTCCATCACCTTTGCATTGTCAATGACCGGGTGCCCGGTTCTCAGTTTGCCGTGCGGTTTTACATCGTCGGGACTGCCGGTCGGTATGCAGATTGTCGGTCGCCCGAGAGGCGAGGCTGCTCTCTTGGATGCTGCTCATCATCTGGAGAAAGCCCTTGGATTATCCGAGAAGCTTCCAATCGATCCGAGACCGCCGCTGGTATAAGGTCAGGCCCCGCTCTCGAAATCCTGACGCTTCTGGGAGCCAATTCCAGGGCGTGGAACCGTGTGCAATTCATGCGTTCATGATCTAAACATGTGCGATGACCTGGGACGATGACGTACGCAGAATTTTCAAGCGACGGGAACTCGCGAAGGAGCAAGGCGGCGCCAAAGCGATAGCAGCTCAACACCGCAAAGGCCGGCTGACGGTCCGAGAGCGAATCGACGCATTACTGGATAAAGATTCTTTCGAAGAGTTGGGTATCGGCGCCGGAGATGCAGAGGTCGGACCCGATGGCGAAATCCTGGAATTCTCGCCCGCTAATTTCGTCCTCGGCTTCGGCAAGATCGATGGGCGGCTGTGTGTTGTCGGCGGGGAGGACTTTACGCTGAGAGGCGGATCACCCTCGGAAGCGGGGTTACGCAAGAGTGTCTACACCGAAGAGCTGGCCGTCAAATATCGCGTTCCACTGATCCGTTTGCATGAAGGAGCAGGCGGAAGCGTCGGCAAGTCCAAAACGAAGAAGTTGAGTGCGCCGGTATTTCAGCCGCCGCGGTTCCGTTCCGTTGCACAGGCCATGGCGAGCATCCCTGTGGCGACAGCCGCCCTCGGTGCGGTTGCAGGCCTGCCGGCTGCCCGATTGGTTGCCTCCCATTTCTCTGTCATGTCCCGTTCGACGGCGCAGATTCTCATCGCCGGGCCGGCGGTCGTAGAGCGCGCCATCGGAGAGAAGAAGACGAAGGAAGAACTCGGCGGCGCTGGAGTTCACACCCGGAACGGGACCGTGGACAATGCCAGCGAGGACGAGCGGGACGCGCTTACTCAGATTCGTCGCTTCCTGACCTATCTGCCCAATAACGTCTGGGAACTTGCGCCCTCATTGTCCTGTGACGATCCGGTGGACCGGCGGGAGGAGGCGTTACTCGACATCATCCCGCGCGACCGCCGCCGGGTTTTCGATATGCGCCGCCTCCTCGCGCTTGTCCTGGATCAGGAAACGTTCTTTGAGATGGGGCGGGGATATGGCCGGGGCCAGATCACGGGCCTTGCTCGCATGAATGGGCAGACGGTGGGCGTGTGGGCCAATGACGGGCGGTTTCTTGCCGGTGCGATGACCGCCGACGGTGCGCACAAGGCACGGCGTTTTATCGAATTGTGCCAAACGTTCCATCTGCCGATCCTGAGTTTTGTCGATGAGCCGGGTTTCATGATCGGATCGCAGGCGGAACGGGCGGCGACGATCCGCCATGGTGCCGGCACAGTTCTGACCGCAGCCATGAGCACTGTCCCTTGGGCATCCATTATGGTCCGGCGTTCCTTCGGCGTCGCCCAGGCCGCTCATTACGGTCCGGACGGCTATGTGCTGGCCTGGCCGTCCGCTGAAACCGGTCCGCTACCGGTCGAAGGCGGCGTCGCCGTCGCCTATCATCGCGAAATCGCCCAGGCCGAAGATCCGGATGCCAGGCGCCGCGAACTGGAAGAACAGTTGGCGGCCAAGCAGTCGCCTTTCCCCCGCGCGGAGGCCTTCTCGGTCCATGAGCTGATCGATCCGCGCGAGACCCGGCCTATGTTGTGCCGTTGGATCGACCGAGTTCAGCCGCTCTTACCGGCATTACTCGGGGAGAGCCGTTTTACAGCTCGGCCATGAGTAGGTTTGCGCTATTTGCGCTTCAACTTGCTCCAGGCGACATAAATGTCGCCACCATGGTGCCCGACCCATCCCCAGATGAGTTCCTTGCCGGTTTGCGCAACGGTGATCGAGCCGTCGATGCAATCCCCGCCCGTCTCGATGCCGCCACGCGTTATGGACTCGCTGTAAAAGACGAAGCCATCGGCGGTGCCGACGCGGACCAGTCTGCCGCCACAATTCAGACCGGGATAATCGGTTGTGCCGCCATGCTCGGTAATGTTGATCACGACCTGGTATCCCGATGCGCCGGAGTTTTGAGAGGCAGTGCCGGTCCATGTTCCAAGGATGCTCAACACCTGTGCCTGTGCGAAAGAGCCAGGAGCTCCAGCCATGAGTATCGTCAGGAAACAGCAACCTAGGACTGATCTGAACATGAAAACCTCCGAAATCGAAAGTGGGTGGATATCGGCATCACGGAGCAGCCAGGCGCAGAGGATCGGGGATCCAGCCATGTTTCGTGACCGGTGTCCGATCCGCCGGCGAGGGTCCGGCATATGACAGGATGGCCGACTTCAATTGAGCTGTGGTCCAATCTGGATTGCGCGCTTTCAGACGAGCGGCAAGCGCGGCGATCCGTGGAACTGCGTAACTCGATCCCGACACATATACCGGTGCGCCCTCGTGGGTGATCGACTTCAAGCGTTCCGCCGGCGTCGAGATATCGACTGTTCCGGGCCCCCAGTTCGAGTCGGCAGGGATGCGTGCAAACGGGTCCGTCGATGTGACGACGATTGAGTTTTCCAGCCCGAACGCCGCGGGGAAGACTTGGCGCTCGTCCAGGTTCCATCCTTCGTTGCCGGCAGAAAGAACAAAGAGGATTTCGGGGTGGGCAAGGGCGGCGTCGCGAAAGGCCAGCCAGTCTTTCTTGTGATAGCCACCGAGCGGCATCGCGGCAATCCGAGCGGGGCTTGTGGCGATGGCTTCGACGATTTTGGCAAAAACCGAAGGGTCGCCGGCTTTGAACCGATAGGGGATCAGTCTGGCCTGTGGTGCTTCTCGCAGCAGAATAGCGGCGACACCTGTGCCGTGACGAATCGCGCTAGGTCCTTTTCGGCCGGGCGCCAGATCGAATGGCTGGTGATCGTCGTCGGCGAAATCATAACCGAAAATGCTGCCGTCGGCCTTTCGTGCCAGACGCCTTGAGATATCCGGCAAGGTGTAATTGACCCCCGTATCGATATGCGCAACGGCGATCCCGCCGGGATCGATACCGGGCGGGACCGCAGGTTTGATCGACTCGGCGGCCGCCTGCGATGCGAGCGCGAATATGATCGCGATAACCGGGACGAGAACGGTCGGCGAAATACTCCGGCGGCACACCGGCTGGAGCGGCCGGTGCGAACGTGTCTTTGTGACGCGTGTGCGTTGCATTTGCTGCACGACATCCCTAATTTTCATGCAATTCCCGAACAACGAGCCTGGATTACGACCATTATGTCTTTGCAATCAAGCGTCTGGCCAACGGAAATCCGTCTGAACAAGGAGAAGGATGCGTTGACCGTCTCATTCGACGACGAGTCGTCCTTCACGATGAGTGCGGAATATCTGCGCGTGCACAGCCCAAGCGCCGAAGTTCAGGGCCACAGCCCGGACCAACGCGTGACCGTCGGCGGCAAGAAGAATGTGCGGATTTCATCCCTTGAGCAAACAGGCAACTACGCGCTCAAGATTCAGTTCGACGACAGCCACAATACGGGCCTCTATTCCTGGGGTTATCTCCACGAACTCGGAACCGAGCAGAATGAGCGATGGGCTCAGTATCTGTCGGAACTCGAGGAGAAAGGCATGAACCGCGGCTGATCCGGAAAGGCGTTGATCGGAAAGGGCACTAGGCCATCGACCGCGCCCGCAGGGCACGGATCTCCGATGCGGTCATCGGGGTGCGTCCGACTTTCGCGGCTGTGTCCGCGGTCGCTTGCATCAGGTCGGCGTTGGATAGTGTCCGCTTGCCATCGGGCAGCCAGTAATTGTTCTCCAGGCCGATGCGCACATGTCCGCCTTCGCTCATGACTCGCTCGGCGCATTCGAACACGCGGGTCCCGAAGGCACAAAAACACCAGATGAGATTTTCTGCCTCGCGGGCATCGAGAAAGGGCTGGAGGTCGGCGGGATCGGCTTCCTGACCTTGCGAATATCTCCCGAGCACGAACAGGACGCTCGGTTCGGCGAAGGGTACCAGGCCGCGGCCCATGAGATCCTGAAAGCGCACGAGATCGTCAGGTCCATAGAGGATGAATTGGGGCCAGACATCGGCCGCCTTCATCCAATGCAGGAATTCGCCGAACGCGGCTGCATCCCCGTCTTCCGGAAGGATCTCCTGAAGCGCAATCGAAACCGCCCTCGGTTTAAGGTCCTTGACCACGGCGATTTGTTCGTCCGGCGCATACTGCCCGATCGCCTCCGTGGTGATCTGAATAACCAGATCGTCCCCGACCTTCTCTTCAATTGCCGCGATGGCTTCGCGATAAAGTCCCGGATCGAGCGTGTGATCGCCATCGCGGGTCCGGACATGAATGTGCGCCATGGCGGTGCCCGCGTCACGGCAACGCGCGACATCCTCGACCATCTCTGCAATCGTCAGTGGGATCGCCGGATGATCGGCTTTGGATCGGCGCCCGCCATTGGGCGCTACCATCATGATGAGATCGCCAGCCACAGTCAGCGTCCTTTCAAAGAATGTCGTCGATGACCTGTCGAACGCTCCCATCCAGGCGGTCGGCGAGCATGTCCAACTCCTCTTCGCCGATAATGAAGGCCGGTGCAAGGAGTACATGGTCGCCCCGCGTGCCGTCGACCGTACCGTTCGCAGGATAGGTGAGAAGGCCGTTCTGGAAAGTCTTCGCCTTCAGACGGGATGCCATATTGAGTTCGGGCGCAAAAGGGTCCTTGGTCGATCGGTCGGCAACGAATTCGACCGCGATGAACAGACCGCGGCCGCGCACATCGCCGACGTGAGGATGCTGGGCAAACCGATCCTTGAGGAGTGTTGTCAGATAGTCACCGCGGGCGCGGACTTGCGGTAACAGATCATCGTCTTCGATGACTTTTTGAACCTCAAGCGCGCCTGCGCAGGCCGTTGCGTGCGCCATATAGGTGTGTCCGTTCTCGACGGCTCCCGTGCCGGTCCGAACGGCCTCTGCAAGTTCCGAGCGAACGAGCAACGCACCGATTGGCTGGTAACCCGCTCCGAGGCCCTTCGCGCAGGCAATCATATCCGGGACGACATCTTCCTGCGAGCAGGCGAAGAGCGCGCCGGTACGCCCCATTCCGCACATGACTTCGTCGAGAATCAGCAGGATGCCATGCTGGTCGCAGATACGCCTGACTTCGGTAAAGTAGCCTGGCGCTGCTGTGACGGCGCCGAGCGTCGAACCGACGACGGTTTCCGCGACGAACGCTGCGACGGTTTCCGGACCGAGGCGTTGAATCTCAGTTTCCAGTGCTGCGGCCGCGCGTTTTCCATAGGCTTCATCCGTCTCGCCTTCCTGCTGATACCGGTAAGCGTAGCAGGGCTCGATATGACTCATGGCACCGCTCAGCATGTCCTCATATTTCGCGCGGCGGGCTTTGTGACCGCCGACAGACAGTCCGCCCAAAGTCGAGCCGTGATAGGATTGCTCGCGTGCGATGATGCGCGTGCGGGCTGGCTGCCCGCGCTCCAGATGCACCTGGCGTGCGAATTTCAGAGCTGCCTCCATGGCTTCCGATCCGCCGGCGAGAAACGAGACGGCGCCGAAGCCTTCCGGTGCACGTGTCGAAAGCCATTCCGCCAGCTCTTCCGCCGGCGCGTTCGTAAAGAAGGATGAATGGGCGTAGGCTGCATTTTCGATCTGGTTCTTGACCGCATTGATGATGCGGGGATGACCGTGTCCGAGACAAGACACTGCGGCACCACCCGAACCATCGAGATAGCGCTTTCCGTCGGTGTCTGTCAGAAATACGCCTTCGCCGCCGGCGAGCGTCGGCATCGGGGTTTTCAGTTGTCGGTGTAGAACGTGAGAGGTCATTTCCATCAATCCCTGGGAGGCCGAACCTTGCAGCAGGTGCGGGCTAGAATTCCGAGAATGCAACTAAGGCATCTAGCGTCTGCTTTTTATTAAACTCAACAGATATCTTGCTTGTCATATCTGACATGCGTTTTCCGCCGCTCGTCGGCATTCCGGTCAAGCCGTGTAGAAATAGTCCGGACCGCTTCCGACGATATTGGGATCCGGGGCGGAAGCGACGGTCGCATCCTTTTCCGCATAGTCGATGGATGAGAGAACATGCCGGATCGCGTTGATCCGCAGACGGCGCTTGTCATTGGCTCGCAGCACGGTCCATGGCGCGGTGGTAGTGTGCGTGTGCTGGAACATGTCTTCTTTTGCTCGGGTGTATTCATCCCACTTGTCGAGCGAGGCGATGTCGATCGGACTGAGTTTCCACCGTTTCAACGGATCGTGACGGCGATCGTGAAATCGCTTCAACTGCATCTCCTGTCCGATCGTCAGCCAGAATTTGTAGAGGCGGATTCCGTCGCGCACGAGTTGAGCCTCGAAGTCGGGTGCTTCTGCGAGAAATCGCTCAATCTGTTCGTCAGTCGAGAACCCCATCACGCGCTCGACCCCTGACCGGTTGTACCAGGAGCGATCGAACAGGACCATGTCGCCGGCTGTGGGCAGACGCGCAACATAGCGTTGGAAATACCATTGGCCACGCTCGCTCTCATTCGGTTTGGCCAGGGCGGCTATATGGGCATAGCGAGGATTGAGATGCTGCATGAAACGCTTGATGGTGCCGCCTTTGCCGGCTGCATCGCGGCCTTCGAAAACCATCACGATTCGTTCGTTCTGCTCGCGTACCCAGTTCTGAAGTTTCACAAGCTCGATTTGGAGTAGACGCAGATCCTTTTCATAGTCCTCACGTTTCATCCGCTTCTTGTAGGGATAATCGCCGCTTCGCATCGTTGCGTCATCGATCGCTTTTGGAAATTCGGGATCGTCAATATCGAATTCGGCGACAAAGGCTGCTGTCTTGTCGGTGTCGGTCGAAGCCATGCTTTATGCCTCATGCGTCAGTGGGAAACCGCAGATTGGATGAAAAGTGAAGCTATTGAAATTGCATGATAACTGCTAGGAATTCTTTGTTGCATCCAGCACTCTCGGATCAAAGTGGATTGCAGTTGTTCATCATGCCGACCTTCATGTTGGCCAAACCGTTGTAATCCGGTGGTAGATTCATCGAATGCCGCCATGTCCACTCCAATCGGCACATGTGGCGATCGAATGGTGGCCTCCAAATTGGACAACAAACCGCAAGTCAATATGGCGACCGATAGCAAAATCGATTCTGGCGATGTCGATGACGCGCCTTTGACGCTGCGCGACCGCTTTGCGGCCCGCAGGGTACTGCTGTCTGTCTGCAGCCTCATTTTCTTTGTGCTTTTCTTTCTTTTTGGGCTCGATTGGCATGCAGCACTTGTCGGTTTTGCGGCCTTGGCGGTAACCGTCCTGTTGGCGCCGCCCGACGTGCGCCTCCGCTTGCCCGACCGTGCCGGGAAAGCCAATGAGCCTGATGAGGAGCAAACCGGCGATATCGAGAGCATTCTTCAGGCGATCCCCGATCCCGCCGTATTGTTGAATGCCAGCGGTCTGATCGTGTCGTTCAACGGCAAGGCGGGGACCTACTATTTGGGCCTCCGCAAGAACTCCCATATCTCGGTTTGCATTCGCCATCCGGAAGTGCTGGAGGCCCTTTCGGCCGTTGCGTCAGGCTCCAAACCATTGACCGTCATCTTCGCCGAACGCGTCCCTGTCGCGCGAAGAGTCGAAGCCTCGCTTGCGCGCCTTCTGCCGTCGCGGATGTCGCGGCAGGCCGAGGTCCTCGTGCTGATGTGCCTGCGGGATCTGACCGAGCAGGAGCGAATCAATCAGATGCGCTCTGACTTCATTGCAAACGCTAGCCATGAATTGCGAACTCCGCTGGCGTCTGTTGTTGGTTTTATCGAGACTCTGCAGGGCTCCGCCCGCGACGACGTGGAAGCGCGGGAGCGATTCCTCAACATAATGGGAGATCAAGCCGCTCGGATGAGCCGCCTCATTGACGATCTTCTGTCATTGAGCCGGGTCGAAATGAATGTGCATCTCCTGCCGAACACCCAGGTCGATGTGAGGGAAACCGTCCGCTATGTCGCAGACACGCTTGAGCCGCTGGCGCGCGAATCGGACGTTGAACTCATTCTCGACGTGCCGTCGGAGCCGCTCTTCGTCCAAGGCGATCGTGACGAACTCGTTCAGGTGTTCCAGAACCTTGTTCAGAACGCGATCAAATATGGCCGTGATGGCGGGAAGGTCACAATCGAAGTCTCGAAAACGGCTCCGGTCGATGGCCAATCGGGCAAAGTCTCTGTGATGGTTGCTGACAGCGGTCCCGGCATTGCTCCGGAACATATCCCGCGGCTGACGGAGCGTTTTTATCGCGTCGACGAAGGATCGAGCCGCAAGAAAGGCGGGACCGGACTTGGTCTTGCGATCGTGAAGCATGTGGTGAACCGCCATCGCGGAGAGCTAAAGATAACGTCGGAGAAAGACAAAGGCTCGAAATTCACTGTACTGCTCGATGAAATGTCGGCCTATGACGATCGGGTTGCCGAAGAAACCGTTCTCAATGCCGTTCAATAAGATGCTTCTTTAAAATCCAATATATTTCAGCTTCTTAACCTGTCACGAACGTGTTGTGGAAGTGTCATATTACTATGATCCATCACGACTAGGTTGGCGTCGGCGGTCGAGGTGCAAACGGCTCTTCGGCCCGATCCTCTAGATCCATCAAGGAGAGCATAGTGAGCAACAAGATTGTCGCCCTCACAGCGGCGGCCACGGTTGTTGGCGCTTTCGCGTCAAGCCCTGCAATGGCCCGCGATCACATCAAAATCGTCGGGTCGTCGACGGTTTACCCCTACGCGCAGGCCGTGTCGGAAGAATTCGCAAAGTCGACCGGTAACAAGGCGCCGGTTCTGGAATCCACCGGCACCGGCGGTGGTATGAAGATCTTCTGCAAGGGTATTGGCGAAAGCCACCCGGACATCACGAATGCCTCGCGCGCTATGAAAAAGAGCGAGTGGGAAGACTGCCAGAAGAATGGTGTCAAGGACGTCACCGAAGTCCTCATCGGTTTTGACGGACTGTCCATCGCGTTGTCGCGCAAAGGCTCCGATTTCGATCTGACGAAAGAACAGATCTTCAAGGCGCTGGCTGCCAAGGTGCCGCAGGACGGCAAGCTTGTTCCCAATCCCAATAAGAAATGGAGCGAGATCGACAAGAACCTGCCGGACGTCGGCATTCTTGTGTACGGTCCTCCCCCGACCTCCGGCACCCGCGACGCGTTCGTCGAGCTGGCCATGCACAAGGGGTGCAAGGGCCTGGACTATTTCAAGACAAAAAAGAAAGACCTGGACAAGAAAGCGTTCAAGAAGCTGGTCAAGGCCGAATGCAGCCCGATGCGCCAGGACGGACCTTTCGTCGAAGCCGGCGAGAACGACAATCTCATCGTGCAACGCCTCGAGGCCGACCCGAAATCCCTCGGCATATTCGGCTACTCCTTCCTGTATGAAAATCAGGACAAGCTGAAAGCAGCCAGAGTGAAGGGCGTCGTTCCGAGTTCGGAGAGCATTGCCGACGGCTCCTACGGCATTTCGCGTCCGTTGTTCTTCTACATCAAGAACGCGCACCGTAAGGTCATCAAGGGGATGAACGAGTACATCTCGGAATTCGTCGCCGAAGACTCGTTCGGTCCCGACGGTTATCTGAGAGAGCGCGGTCTCGTCTCCTTGTCCGATGAGCGCCGCAAAGCAATCCAGAACGCCGCCCTTAAAGGCTCAAACATGACGCGTCACACCAACTAAGGTGTCTCGGAGTGCGGCCGCATCGTCGAGTGCGGCCGCGCTCCTCACTGTTTTCTCTACAAGCGTCGCGTCCCGGGGGCGCCAAATAACGAGCTTGCGCGATCATGCTGCAATATGTTTTTGCCGCTCTTCTGGCCCTGTCGGCCGTGAGTTTCATTATGGGGCGGCGCCGCGCGATCGGCGCGGTCGGAGGAGAGCAGTACAATCTCCACTCGAGGCCTTCCTATCACGGCGCTTATGTAGCGGCCTGGGTCGGCATTCCGGCGTTTCTCCTGGTCCTGGTATGGCTGCTTTTTCAGGACACGGTGATTGTTCACCTGCTGGTCAACAGTCTTCCGACTGAAAAAGTCCTGGGCAAGACCGGGCCGCAGATCGATCTTATCGTCAGCGAGATCAAGTCCGTCGCGGCCGGCAACATTTTTGGCGAGCCGGATGCAACGATTGTTGCAGCAGCGGAGCGCTATAGCGGCTGGCAGGAGATCGCGCGCTTAGCAATGTTCGTTTCGGCAATGGCACTTGCTCTCATCGCGCTGGCCATTACACGCCGTAAGATCGCTGCTGAGTTTCGCGCGCGTGACGGCGTGGAACGGGTCATGAATATCATCATGATCGTTTGCTCGCTTATCGCGATCCTGACAACGGTCGGTATCGTTGTCTCGCTGCTCTATGAATCCCTTCGGTTTTTTGATCGCGTTCCCATCACTGAATTTCTTTTCGGGTTGAATTGGGAACCGCAGATCCCGATCCGTGAAGGCCAGGTCGCGGCGCAAGGCGCCTTCGGAGCAATTCCCGTCTTTACGGGCACACTCCTGATTGCCTTGATGGCCATGCTGATTGCCACACCGGTCGGTTTGTTTTCCGCCGTTTATCTGACCGAATATGCGAGTCCCCGGTTCCGTTCGATCGTGAAGCCGATTTTGGAGGTCTTGGCGGGCATCCCGACAGTCGTCTACGGCTTTTTTGCGGTTCTGACCGTTGCGCCGGCCATGCGCTCGTTTGGCGACAGCATCGGTCTCGATATCGCGCCGAACAGCGCAGTTGCGGCCGGACTGGTCATGGGGATCATGATCATCCCGTTCATTTCATCTCTGTCTGACGATGCGATCAATGCCGTTCCGCGCACCATGCGCGACGGCTCCTACGGTTTGGGCGCCACAAAGGCGGAAACGATTACCAATGTCCTGCTGCCGGCAGCGCTGCCCGGTATCATGGGAGGCATTCTGCTCGCTGTCAGCCGGGCCATCGGCGAGACGATGATCGTTGTTATGGCTGCCGGTCTGATTGCAAACCTGACCGCCAATCCCTTTGAGGCTGTTACGACCGTAACCGTACAGATCGTTACGCTGCTGATCGGCGATACCGAATTCGACAATCCAAAGACTTTGGCAGCATTCGCGCTCGGGTTGGTGCTGTTCCTTGTGACGCTCGTTCTGAACGTCGTCGCGCTCCGGATCGTCCAGAAATACAGAGAGAAATATGAGTGATCTAGCAGCGGGCGGGGATGCCGGCCTTCACGACTGGGCCTCTGCCGACAATCAGCGTCGGTTGAAGAAGCGCCATGCGGCGGACAAGCGGCTTCAGTTCTATGGGCTGGCCGCTATCGGAATGGCGATCCTTCTGCTCGGCATTCTGGTCGTCTCGCTTGTCATGAAAGGGCACACGGCCTTTATCCAGACGAAGATTCACCTTCCGATCCAATTGGACGCATCGAAATTCGATCCGCAAAACCCGCGTAAGGGGCCTTACCGATCCGCAGTACGCAACGCGTTTCTGGCTTTGTTTCCGGATGTCACCAACAGACGTGAAAAGCGCAATCTGCAGAAAATCCTGAGTTCCGAAGCGCGCTTCATCGCCCGCGACTATATGGTCGCCAACCCCGAGGCGATCGGCAAAAGGATCACGTTGCAGCTCCCGCTTTCCGATCCGTTCGATCAACTCCACAAAGGTGTGATTCCTTCGCAGATCGAGGCGCTGTCACGTGACGAACGCCGGACCTTTGGTCGATTGGTCAATCGCGGTGTGTTGTCGACGAAAGACGGCCGCAGCTTCGTCCGGATTGATGCCTCTATCGATCCGGAGAGAGTGTCGCGGGATGATCCGGCGGGTGGCGACTTCAAGGCGATTGTCAGGGAAGGTATTCGCAGCTTCTACGTCGGAACCCGTGATCAGGGCTATGAGCGTATTCTTGCCGACAACGCTGCAGACGCCGTCAAAGCCACTGTGATCGCCAACCCGGATTCGATCGGCCAAACCGTTCAGGTGGACGTACCGATCGCGGAACATTATGCGATGCTCCATAAAGGCGAGCGGCCGATGATGACGAACCCGCGGTTCGCGTCGGCAGGGCAGATCGAGGCCTATCGGGCTTTGGACAAGCGCGGACTTTTGCACACCCCGTTGAACTGGGAGCTCTTATTCAATTCAGACAGCCGTTTCCCCGAGCAGGCCGGACTTGCAGGTGCGATCGTCGGGTCGTTCTGGACGCTGCTCGTTTGCTTTCTGATCAGCTTTCCGGTCGCGATCGCGGCAGCCGTCTACCTGGAAGAGTTTGCGCCGAAGAACCGGGCGACGGATCTCATCGAGGTCAATATCAACAATCTTGCTGCAGTGCCCTCGGTGGTGTTCGGGCTCTTGGGGCTTGCGGTTTTCCTCGGTCTGTTCGGGCTACCGCGTTCGGCACCGCTTGTCGGCGGAATGGTGCTGTCGCTGATGACTTTGCCAACGATCATCATAGCGACCCGTGCCGCGTTGAAAGCCGTGCCGCCATCGGTTCGCGAAGCGGCGCTAGGTGTCGGAGCCTCGAAGCATCAGGTCATGATGCATCATGTTCTCCCCCTCGCCATGCCAGGCATCCTGACTGGAACCATTATCGGCCTGGCGCAGGCACTGGGCGAAACCGCACCGCTCCTGCTGGTGGGAATGAACGCATTCATTACCAGTCCGCCGGGGGGCGTTCTTGAACCGGCAACGGCGTTGCCGACCCAGATCTACAGCTGGGCCGACAGCCCCGAGCGCGGCTTTGTCGCCAAGACGTCGGCCGCGATCCTGGTGCTGTTGGGTTTTCTTGTCATGATGAACGCAATCGCGATCTTCCTGCGACAGCGTTTCGAACGCAAATGGTAGACCGACGTCATGGAGAGTCGTTGATGGAGACAGATGTGCAGATCGAACAGGAGCCGGCGGATATTTTGGCGCTGGACATACAATCCGATACATCCGCGCAGCCTGATGCCGACTATTCGGTTAAGATTAGGTCGAAGGACGTGAGCGTCTTCTACGGTGAAAAGCAGGCTCTTTTCGATATCGATCTGGACATCCGCGATCGTTCGGTGACGTCTTTCATCGGCCCGTCCGGTTGCGGCAAGTCTACGTTCCTGCGCTGCTTCAATCGTATGAACGATGTGATCGATGGTTGTCGCATGACCGGCAAAATCACGCTTGATGACGTCGACATTTACGCGCCCAAAGTCGATCCGGTACAATTGCGAGCGCGGGTCGGAATGGTTTTCCAGAAACCCAATCCGTTTCCGAAATCGATCTTTGAAAATGTCGCCTATGGTCCGAAGATCCATGGCCTTGCGAGTAACGCAACGGATATGGAGGAAATCGTCGAAACAAGTCTCAAAAAAGCGGGACTTTTCGACGAGGTAAAAGATCGCTTGAATGAACCGGGAACCGGATTGTCGGGTGGACAACAGCAGCGTCTCTGCATTGCCCGAGCAATTGCAGTGAGCCCCGAAGTCATTCTGATGGACGAGCCTTGTTCCGCGCTGGATCCGATCGCGACAGCGCGGATCGAGGAGTTGATGGATGAACTCAAGGAAAACTATTCGATCGTGATCGTGACGCATTCAATGCAGCAGGCAGCTCGTGTCTCCCAGCGCACGGCATTCTTCCATTTGGGTGTGCTTGTCGAGGAAGGCGAAACGACGACGATCTTCACAAATCCGACCGACGAACGGACGCAGGATTACATCACCGGGCGTTTCGGCTAATCGGGCCCGGTCGTATCAATCAACGCCGCCGCACCGGCGTCGGTCTTCAAGGAGGCAAGCAGCCCCGTGAGTGAACATGAACATATCGTGACCTCCTACAAGGAGGAACTGGCCGCGCTCGATAACAAGATCGCAACAATGGGCGGCCTTGCCGAGCAGCTTCTCGGCCAGGCAATCGATGCACTGGAGCGGCGCGACCCGAAGCTTGCTGAGACGACGATCCAGAACGATGAGCGGATTGACGGCCTGGAGCGTGACGTCGAGGAGCAGGCGATCATCATGATTGCCCGCCGTCAACCGATGGCATTGGATCTGCGCCAGATCATGACGGCAATCAGGGTGTCGAGCGATCTCGAGCGGATTGGGGACCTGGGAAAGAACATCGCAAAGCGCGCTCTGGCAGTCGCAGGAGAGAGCAGGCCAAAGCCCCTGATGCTGGGACTCAAGCATATGGGCGAGCTTTCGTTGCAGCAGCTCAAAGATGTGCTCGACGCCTATATCGCGCGCGATGCGGATAAAGCGATGCGGGTCTGGTATCGCGACGAAGAAATCGATGCCATGTACAACTCGATTTTTCGCGAACTTCTGACCTACATGATGGAAGATCCACGCAATATCGGTCTGTGCACGCACTTGTTGTTCGGTGCCAAGAACATCGAGCGTATCGGCGATCACGCCACCAACATCGCGGAGACGGTGCACTATCTCGTGCATGGCAAATCCATCGAGGACGAGCGGCCGAAAGGCGACGTGACGAGCACGACGACTGTCAATTTTCCCGACTCGGTGAAATGACAGTGAAAAGCGGACGGATACTGATATGAATGCCAAGGTTCTCGTCGTCGAAGACGAGGAGCCCCTGTCGCTCTTGCTTCAATACAATCTCAAGGCCGAGGGCTTTGAGGTCGACGTTGCCCAGGATGGTGAAGAGGCCCAATTGGCGGTCGACGAAGAAGCCCCGGATCTTATCGTCCTGGATTGGATGCTTCCGGGAATATCCGGATTGGAGCTCTGTCGTCGCCTGCGCTCGGCGCAGGCCACCCGCAAAATTCCCATTCTGCTCCTGACCGCTCGGGGGGAAGAGGGAGACCGTATTCGCGGGTTGGAGACCGGTGCTGACGATTATGTCACCAAGCCGTTTTCGGTCCCCGAACTTATTGCACGCGTGAAGGCGATCTTGCGGCGCGCAAGCCCGGAGCGGATCGCGAACGAGCTCGAAGTTGCCGATATCACGCTCGATCGGGACGCTCACCGGGTGACGCGAAACGACCGCGACGTGCGACTTGGGCCAACGGAGTTCCGCCTCCTGGAATTCCTGATGCAGAGTCCGGGTCGCGTTTTCAGCAGGTCTCAGCTGCTGGATGGTGTCTGGGGTCGGGACATCTATGTCGATGAGCGAACAGTCGATGTGCATGTCGGTCGCCTGCGCAAAGCAATCAACCGTGGCCGCGAGAAGGACCCGATCCGTACTGTTCGTGGTACAGGCTATTCCATCGATGACGGTGCTGCGGGCCGGAAGGGCTGAGAAGAGCGATGCATCGGGCAGGTCTACCGGTTTGCGTCAGTCCCGCAGCATCCCTAGGTTTACCGTTTATCCGCACTGACCAGCTTCTCATGGAGCGATTTGCGGACCTGCCCGCACCGACATTGAATTCGAAGAAGGAACTCTCGTCTAATGGCTAAGCCTGCGAATGCGGTGGCCCCGGATACGCGCGGCTGGAATTTCTTCGAGGCGGATCAAGGTCTGCAGGACCTGATGGCACTCTATGTTTCGCCGGAGCTTCTCGATCATTTGAAGCCGCATCTGTCAAAACTCGGATCAATGGTCGCCAACGAGTTGGACGTTGCCGCCCACCTCGCCGACGTGCACACGCCGATCCTGCATCACCGTGACCGGTTCGGGCGCGACGAGCAGTGGATTGAATTCCACCCTGCCTACCGTGAGCTGGAAGAGGCCGCCTACGGCACCTTCGGTATTCACGCCATGAGCCACCGAGGCGGTATCCTCGGCTGGCCGGAACCGTTCCCGGCCACCGCCAAGCATGTATTCACCTATCTTTTCAACCAAGCGGAGTTCGGACTCGGCTGCCCGATCAATATGACGGATTCAGCCATGCATTCGATCCTCAAGTTCGGCAGTGACGAGATCAAGAACTGGCTGATCCCGAAAATGAGCACGACCGATACGGCCGAGCTTTGGCAATCGGGGCAGCATATGACGGAGAAGGAAGGCGGCTCCGATGTCGGCTCAATCACCACCACGGCCCGCCAGGAGAACGGTGAGTGGCGAATCTATGGTGAGAAATGGTTCTGCTCCAATGCCGATGCGAAGATCAACCTTATGCTGGCGCGCCCCGAAGGGGCCATCGAAGGCACCCGGGGATTGGCTCTGTTTGCCCTACCGCGATTCCTGAAAGATGGTTCGCCCAACAATTACCGGATCGTGCGCCTGAAAGATAAGCTCGGTACGCGCTCCATGGCATCCGGCGAGATCATCCTCGACGGTGCCGTTGCCTATCCCGTCGGCCCTCTCGACCGCGGCATCCATCAGATGCTGGAGATGGTCAATTGGTCGCGACTATCCAACGGCATCAAATCAGCGGCATTGATGCGTCGTGCGGTGCATGATGCGCTGGCCGTTATGCGGGGCCGCGTCGTGTTTGGCGTGCCGCTGATGGATAAGCCGCTTGCTCGCCGCCAGATGCTGAAAATCCAGTTGCCGGCGGAACAGGCTTTGTCGCTGTGGTTCTTCACCGCGGATGTTCTCGACAAAGCCGAGGGCTACGGCAATCAGCCGCCGAGCCAGGAATCCGCGGCGGTGCTGCGATTGGCAACGCCGGTGCTGAAATTCCGCGCCACCAGGGACGGCCGCAAGGTGACCGGTGACGCCATGGAAATGCGGGGCGGCGTGGGCTACGTGGAAGAGTTCGTCAATCCGCGCCTGGTACGCGATGCGCATCTGGGTTCGATCTGGGAAGGCACCTCGAACATCGTCGCTCTGGATGCGGTCACCCGCGCGGTGGGCAAGCACCATTGCCATGTGCCGTTCAAGGCAGCGCTGCTGGCGCGGCTCGAAGAGGCCGATGGGGTGCCCGAAGCATTCAGGCATGAACTGCGCGATCATCTCGGCCGCGCGGTGGAGATGATCGCGGCTGTGGCCGGGGACGATAAAGATGAGGCTGCGTGTCGCCAGGCGACGAGCATCTTCTACCATGCGGCGACGGCAATCCTTCTGGCTTGGGAAGGCGCACAGGTTTATGCGAGACGTGGCGATGCGCGGCGTTTGCTCTGGTCCAGACTGGTGCTCGAACACCACCTGAAGCCTCGGGATCCATATGCCGTCGGCGATTGCAACTGGGAAGATAACGTCTCGGCATTGTTGTTGGCCGAGAAGCCTGCTTCCATGCAACAGGTGGCCGATCTGATTGGCTCGAACTTGGCCTAACGAATTCGATGCATCAGGCGGAAGACTTCTGAGACGTTCATAGGCATCGTGTCCCCGCTCCGTCGTGCCAGGGCTCGTGCGTTTCACTTTTGCCGGAGACAAGTGAGGCGCCGCGGCCAAGGCGCAGGAGTGGATCCCGCTGAACCAGGCGTTCTTGGCGTTGAGCCCCGACGCCGCAATTGGGTCATCCTGCGACAGTCAGGCAGGGCTTTGGAACCGGCGGCTGTCGAGGGCATAGTTGTCGATACAAATTCTAGCGACCGCAATACACCTGACTCCCGCCGCAATTGGACGAGTTCCGTTGCGACTGATAAGTGCCAATAGCGGTCGTCACTGCTAATTTGGGCTGGTGGGCTCATCAAAGCCTCGTTCGCTGCTCAGAGGACCATATTCGGCGGGGCTTTTCGCATTGCTTGGAAATTGCATCAGCCGCTCTTGCCGGCCTTCGGCGCAAGCTGCAGATGCGCCGGTTCGGCGCCGCGGAATTTGTTCGCCCAGGACGAGGTTCCCCTGGTTGCCTCGACAGCGGGAATCAATTGCGTTTCGAGCTCCGACAATCGGCCCCGTGCCTTGGCTATGCGATATTTCGCATTGTGGATGCACTCTCTGTCCTTGAATTCGCAGACATTGTCATCCGTGCCGGAGCAAGGGCCGTTTGCGAGACCTTTCGGGCAGGTCTCGGGACAGATATACGACAGTTGCGGAATCCGGCATGTTCCGCACATCTCGCATCCAAGCAAGGGTTTCTTGACCGCATGCTCGACGGCGCGCAGCACCGGCCCGTCCAAAGCTTGGCAGATCGGGCCGACAAGCTTGGAACCGGGCGAGTCGTCGTGAAAAATCGCGCGGTCGATGGCATCGAGCCAGCGCGCCTTTTTCAATGCCGCCGTGTCCGTCGTCGCACCCGCGAGTATCGGCGGACCGTCCAAACTGTTGGCCCCCGGCGCTTCATCGCCATAGAGATATAGCGCGTCGGCCGGCGCGAAATCCGCTGCGCGGCCGTCGGACATTTTGTGCGCGTCTGACCAGGCCGCTTGCCAATCCTCAAACGACGCAAGCTCGCGCGCGACCATATCGGCGCTTTCGATAGCCTCGCAGATATCGTCATAGGTCTCGACGCCGCTGAGCTGAACGCCCGAGTAGCCCATATGCCGTACTCCGACGATTTGCAGCGCGAGACGTCGCATGGCCGCTGCCCGTCCCGACCTTGAATCCTTATATTCCGCCTCGATCAAGGCCATAAGGTCGTCGGACAAGAAAACGCCCGGCAATCGGCGGCGATTGATGCCGCGCGCCCAGCCGCGGGTCGGCAGGAGCAGATTCGCCACCACCGGAAAGCCGAACCCCCGTGCATCGCGGTACCAGATCAGCTCTTGGAACTTGCGCATGTCCCAGCCGCAATTGGTGATGAAATAATCGGCGCCGGCGAAATATTTCTTCGCCATTTTGAGATACTGGTTGAGAAGCTCCTCCTCGCGGTACTTGAATGGAGAAACTGCGGCAGCAACAAACGCATCGGGCGCGATCGTCTTGACATCGGCAATTCCCACGACCGAGTCATGATAGCGAATGCGGGCTTGACCGGGTTCGCGCGGCAGACCGTCGCCGGAGACGATCAGCATCGTTTCGAGCCCGCAGCCCACCGCACGCTCATATACAGCCCGTGCCTCACGCGGCTCGCGATTCTTGCCGGCGAGATGCAGGAGTGGCTGCTTGCCGCTCGCCTCGGCGCAAATCCGGCCGCACTCTACCGTATCCAGCGAATCGAGCGACTTGACCCGATCGCCGATATTCACGCCCCTGATGCGCGGATCCTGCCCGACTTTCTCGGCCTCGCGCGCGAGACCGTCGAGATTCTGCACGTCGCTCTCGCCATGCTCGTGCGGAACGTATTCCAGGGTATAGAGAAACTCGCCGCCGCATAAGGCGTCGCGAATCTGCGACGGATATCGGCCCAGGCTCATCTTATTTCACGATCTCGAGAAATTTCTCGTGCTCTTCAGATGTCATATGCGTGGTGAAGTCGGTACCCGGATAGGCTTCCGACCTGACCTGTTCCTTGTATTTCGTGAGACCCTCTTGAATGATCGGCCTGACGTCGACGAAACTGGCTTCGTTTTTGGGCCGGGGAAAGGCGCTGTAGCCGACGGCGTCGCCGCTAATCAGATACATGCCGTCGGGCGAAAAACCGGCTCCCACGCTCAGTAACGGCACCGGCAAGGTCTCCGCAAGATAGGTGGTGATCTCAACCGGCACATATTCCAGAATAAAGGCGAAGACTCCCGCATCGACAAAGGCTCGCGCCGCCTTGACGATTTCGGCCGCCTCGTCGGCCTTGCGGCCCTTGAAACCGAAACCGCTTTGCTCGGTCTTGCGCTGCGCCATCATGCCGATGTGACCCATTGCCGGTATGCCGGCCTCGACCACGGACTGGATGACAGGCGCGTTGGCCGCGTTGCCCTCGAACTTTACCGCATCCGCGCCACCCTCGGCGACCATACGGGCCGAGTTGCGGATCGCCTCCTCTGTAGAGGCGTGATAGCTCAGGAAGGGCATATGGCCGATGACCATGCCGTATTTCGCCACCCGCGCGACGGCCTGTGTGAGGATGAGCTGCTCGGCGTAGGTCACCCGTGTCGGATCGGGGTGTCCGAGGAGCGACATCGGCCCGGCATTGCCATTGATCAGCAGCTCGAAACCGATCTCGTCGGCAATCGCCGCCATGGGCGAGTCGTAGACGCCGATGCCGACGATCTTCTCGCCGGCCTGCTTCATGCTGTGCAGCTTCTTGATGGTGACTTTCGTTCGTTTTTTCTCGGTCATGGTCTTGTCCTTTGATTGGCTATTTCCTCGCGCGCAGCTTCGCCTTGGCCAATGATGCGTACACGTCATCGTCCAGGGTGGTCACATGCTCCGTGCCCGGAAAGCACTTCTCCACCACATCGTCGCGGAATGCGCCAAATGCCTCGATGGCCAGGTCGCCCAGCGCCGCGTAGCGCTTGACGAAACTCGGGCAGAATTTGTCGAACATGCCGAGCAGGTCCTGGCTGACAAGTCCTTGGCCGTCGCAATCCGGTCCGGCGCCAATTCCGATTGTGGGCACGTCGAGTTTTTCGGTAATCAAGCCCGCAACCCGGTCGGGAACGCACTCGATCAAGACGGCGAATGCACCGGCCTGGGCGAGCGTCAGCGCGTCCTCGACGATGCACTTCGCGTCCTCGGACGTGCGCGCCCTGCCGCGATAACTGCCTGTCCGGCCGGTGATCGTTTTTGTCAGACCGACATGGGCGAGGACCGCGACGCCTGCCTCGTGAAGGGAGCGGACGGTTGTTGCAAGCCCCGCGTCACCCTCGACTTCGACCGCCTGTGCGCCGCCTTCCTTGACAAGACGCGCGGCGTTGGCGACGGCCTCGCGCGGCCGGACATAGGACAGAAACGGCATCGTCGACACAGTCAATGACAAACCCGCGCCGGCGCGCACGGCACGCGTGTGATGGATCGTCTCGTCGAGCGTCACGCCAAGTGCGTCCTCCCGGCCGAGACCGACGCTGGCGAACGCATCGCTCACCATGATGATGTCGATGCCCGCCTGGTCCGCCCAGCGTGCCATGGGATAGTCGTAAGCCGTGACGAGCGTGATCGGCTCTCCGCCGCTTTTTCGCTTGCGGATTCTCTCTGTCGTCACCCGCTTGCGGACGCCGTTTTCAGTTGCATTGCTCATGGCTGCGAGCCTAGGACCCGCCACGCAGTATTGCTGTCAGGCACAGGTGAAACGAGATGTCAGTTGGGTGACAAGTTCCTTGACGGTCTAACGGACGAGCGAGAGCAGGGCGTTCAGATCGTTGACCACAATCCGCCGCATCGAGCACTGCAGGATGCTTTCGCTCTCGAGCTCATTCAGGGTCCGTGTCACCCACTGCCGCGACGCGCCGATCATGTAACCGAGATCCTGATGAGTGAGCTGCTCAATGGCGATGCCACCGGAAGGCTCCTCTCTGCCATGGAGTTGCGCGAGGTTTGCGAGTGTGAACGCCAGCCGTGACGTGACGGACTGTGTGCCAAGCTGGTCCGCCATTGTTGTCGCCCATCTTACCTTGAACGAAAGCGCAAGTATCAGGTTGCGGGCAATTCCGGGAGAGCTATGGATCAAGTCATCAAGTTCGCGCGCCCCGATCCGCCAAAGCACGGCATCATTGACAGCTTCGGCTGACAGCGCGCGCGTGCCTCCGCAGATATCCGGTGCGCCGATGATATCTCCATGGGACCATAAGCCGATGGTGATCTCCTTGCCGGTCGAAGTGGTGGTGAAAGTGCGCACCCACCCTTCGTCGACGACATAGATGCAGTTGATTTCATCGCCCTTCTGAAAAAACAGACTGCGTTTCTTCATTACCCGACGCTGAGCTCTATCCGTGAGCAATTCACGATCGAATTCGGACAAGCCTTCCAAGAAGTTGATCTGGCGAAGGGGCCGCTCGTCAGCAGACGTATCCGTCATGGCCCGAAACAGGCCATCGGCACGCAAAGGGCGATCTGAAGACTTTGACACGGACAGCCAGGACTCCTTTGTTGTCTCCAAGCAGTTCTGTGGCCGCAAGCCTACTCGGGTCTGCCGCAAAAGACTAGATTAACGCGCCCTAGAACCAATTCGATTGAGAGCGAAAAGTTGATCGATTTTAAGACGTTACATTGGGCTCTCAACGGCCGATCGCGCATTGGCCGCCGGAGACAGGTAGAGCTGCCGTCCAAGTTGATGAAAATGAGATCTGACTACGGCCACAATGTAACCCAATGCGCTGCGCCGAAGACTGCACCCGGCTTCCCTCACAAGTGTGCGAAATATGTACAATAAGAGCACCGCGAATCCTGCCCGTGTCTCGTTAGTTCGGCTTCCGCAATGGGTCACAAGGAGCCGACTTGACGTTTGTCCGAGCACGGCTGCTTAGAGTCTGATATCGGTCAAATTCCGAGATCCAGTACTACGCGGCGTGTTTTGGTGATCACAAGGCAGCTGCGATTCAAGCTCGAAGGAAATTCGAACCAGGCGCTACGAAAGGCTGGCGAAAAACTTCCCTGCCTTTATCGAATTGGCAGCAATTAGAGTATGACTGGGCGTCTAAAATTGCACGTCCCAGTATCAGAGGAGTCGCATTCGGCTGCCGCGGGTCTAGGATCGTCACACAAGCGCAATGTCGACCCGGGCGTCGTTGATGGTCGGAGCGCGTCCGATCGTGGCCGGTTTGTGGGCAACCAGAGCATTCACTGTTGGGCCGCCGACGTGTTTTCGCCAGTGGCCGTGTGGAATGACCAGAACGCCGGGAAGCGTATCGTCGCTCACATTGGCGATTGCGATCACATCGGCCTGACCATTGAAAACCCGCACCCTATCGCCTTCGCCAATGCCGCGTTCGGCGGCGTCGCCGGGATGAATCCATAAGGGAAGGTTCTGTGCTGCCGAACGGTTGCTTTCAAAGTTGGTGTAGCCGGAGTTCAGGAACGTATGGCTCTTGGGCGACACCAGAGTGAATAGGTGCTCCGGCGATTGCTCCGGTGATTGGTAATCGGGGAGGGGGTCCACGGCGCCGCCTGGCTCGCTACCCCGATAACCCTGGCGGTAGACCTCGATCATGACGCCGCCTTCGGAGGCGGTGCTGCTTGCAAACTCGAACTTGCCCGTCGGCGTCGGGAAGGCGCCCTGGCCATGGGGCGTCCGGCTGCCGGCGTCGCCGATATTCAGGCGCGCGAAGCCGTCCCTTCGAAGCGTCTCCAATGTGATGCCCGATAAGTGGTCGGAATCCCAATCGAGGGCGTCGGCCGCAATGGTCTCGTCATCGCGATGCAGGTCGGGATCGTCGAAACCCATATGGACCGACAACCGGCGGAAGAGTTCCGTGTTGGACACAGCTTCGCCGCGTGGCGGAATGGCCGGTTGATTGAGCTGCAGGTTCATGTGGCCCCAGCTATACATCAGGTCCAGCTGTTCGAGCTGGCTGGTAGCCGGGAGGACGATATCGGCATAGTCGGTCGTGTCTGTCGGAAAGATCTCGTGCGCGACCGTAAACAGATCTTCCCGGCCGAGGCCCTCGACGATGGCGTTCTGGTCGGCGGACGCCGTGATCGGATTGGCATTGTAGACGAACAGCGCCTTGATTGGCCGGTCGGCGTCGGCCCTCAGGGCATCCGCGACCCCGAACAGATTGATCGCCCGTCGTCCCTCGGTGACGGTGTCCGGGCGCGTCAGTCGATCCCGCCGGATCGGGAAGGTTGAGCCCGGATGCTGAAACATGCCGCCACCCAAATGGCGCCAGGCGCCGGTCAGAGCCGGCAGAGCGGCAATCGCGCGAACGGCGTCAGGACCGTTGCGCGTTCGCTCCATGGCAACGCCGGAACGGATGGCGCTCGGGTGGGTGGAGGCATAGAGACGCGCGAGACGAACGATCTCGTCGGCCGGAACGCCGGTAATCTCGGCCGCGCGCTCGGGCGCGAATGCGGCTGCTCGTTCTTTCAGGTCGTCGAAGCCGGTTGTGTATTGCGACACATAATCGGCGTCGAAGGCACCGTCCTCGATGATCTGATGAATCAGGCTCAGGGCCAGCGCCACGTCCGTTCCGGGGCGTGGGCGAACGTGCCAGTCCGCCCGCTTTGCCGTGCGACTGCGGATCGGATCGATCACGATCAGTTTGGCGCCGTCCTTCATGGCATTCTTCACGAAACGCCAGTGATGCATCGCCGTGCTGATGATGTTGATGCCCCAAAGGATGATCAGCTTTGAGTGCACAAAGCTCTCCGGATCGACGCCGCTTGTCGGACCGCAAACCATGCGGAAGGCCTTCGACGCTCCGGAATTGCAAAAAGTCCTCTCGGCAATGCTTGCACCGAGACGATTGAAGAACGGATCGCCGCAATGCATGCCATTCAGCAGACCTTGATTGCCGAGATAACTGTAGGGAAGGATGGCTTCGGCGCCATGATTGTCGATGATGCATCGAAACCGGTCGCGGATTTCGTCCAGCGCGTCGGTCCAGCCGATGCGCTCGAATTTTCCTTCACCCTTCGCCCCGGTGCGGCGGAGGGGATGCAGAATTCGATCCGGTGCATAGACCCGCTTCTCGAACGACTTCACCTTGGCGCACAAAACGCCATGGGTGAATGGATGTTCATGGCGCCCTTTTACCGAGACGACCTGGCCGTCGCGGACCAGCACTTCCATTGCGCAATTGTCCGGGCAGTCGTGCTGACATGCCCCATAGACGATTTTCTCGCTGGATCCTTCGACTGTCATGATGCCCTCGACTTGCAGGTGGCCAGCACCGGCATGTTCGGCTGACCAGGAATGCGTTGTTTGATAGTCGATTGAAAGACGTTAGTCCAAGGCACAAGATTATGAATCAGAGTCAGGACCGATTGGTTTGCAGCGATCGCTGTGGCAGCGTTTTGCCCAGCCTCACCATTCAATGCCTGTCAGAATTCGATCGGTTCCGTGACTGAAGCGGACCTTCCTCGCGATCAAGTCAGGTTCAGTCAGACCGATTGCTGGCCGGAATCATCGGATTGAATGGCTCCTACACTAACGGGGAGGAGCATAGTGCAAGACGCGCCATGCGTTATCGTGCAACAAAGATACCCATATGTGGCCGTTCGCCGGTGCGGTGGTGCATGTGCCCTAAAGAAAGTTGATCACAGCCATGGAAGATGCGTTGTTGAGAGTGATTATTTACGGGGTGATATTTGGCGTACCGGCCCTGTTTGTCCTGGGCGGTGCCTGGCTGTCCTACACGGCCTACACGTTCCTGCTGGGCGCCAGGCGGACACAGGGCAAGGTTGTGAGCTGCGAGAAAATTCATTCGCTCGGTTCGAATCGGCCGGTATCGTACCAGGTGACCTATGAGTACGCGGGTTCTGACGGATCCGCTATTCAGGCAAGACAGTTCTCTCATGGCCAGGATTCGGTCCCCATCGGGGATGTGCATGAAATTCTCGTCAATCCGGAAAAATCCGACATGGTCAGGCGACCCAGCATGGCGCACTACACTTTTGGGCCTGTCCTACTTGCCATTGGCCTCGGCGTATTGATCACCATGGTGTCCGTTGCGCCATAGACCGCGGCGACCTGCATTGCGAGTCGTTCAACTTCCCGTGTCGATATCAACACCGGCCTGGTTCTCAGCACCCTTGCGCCGACACGAAACGCGAAAGTCGCGATTGGGCCGGGATTATTCAAGCAGCCCAGGGCTGCCGACAGGGCAGTTTTCCAGTAGAGGTCAGAAGGTTGACGTGCATGAGGCATCTCAAACGCGACAAACCGAAGGGCTATTTCTCGGTGGGAGTATCCGACGCGCCCATCACTCTGATCTGACATTCCCAGAACAACGCATCAGAACTGCCGCTACGCTTGCGTGCAGGTAACACCCAAAGTCGGCGTATCAAGTTTTGCCATGGGACGTGTCCTTTCGTCCGGTTGATGAGCGTATCGCGGGACCTACTGCGCGATTTCGAAATGATCCTCGCGCATAAGCGCTGTGCCGTCCGGCTGCAGAACCCAAAGCTCATTCGTGATGATGCCGTGGGCATTGTTCATCTTCCAGTGCGCAGAGACGCTTGCAGCAGTCAAAGATTGATCCACCACCTTTGTCGCGGTGTTCATATAGACCACATCGTCAAAGCCTTTTGAGATGATATCTGTCCAGAACGCCTCGATGGCTGCGCGGCCCTCGAACTTACCAAACGGTTTCGCAACCATGATGGCGTCTTCTTCGTACATGGCTGCGGCTGCGGCGGCATCGCCTGCATTGAATGCGTCACGCCAAGCGCGGCTTCCCTTGGCAACGGCAATGCTGAGTTCATACTCCCTTGCAGCGCGTGTCTCGACTTCTTGTGCCAGGGTCTGGCCCGACAGGCCGGCAATCGAGGTTGCGGCAAGGGTGGGGGAATTCACGGGTTTCATGGGGAAGCCTCCGGGTTTCTGTTCAATGAGAAGGAATTTGGGGGATTTTGATTGTTCTAAAAATAGTCTATTTATGAACTAACTGTTCATATTTCGAGAACAAATAATTATGCTGTCTCCGCTTCCGCAGAGCTTTGTCACCATCGTCGAAACAGGATCGATAACCCGCGCCGCAGATGAGCTGAACCTTGCGAAATCTGCGGTCAGTCAGAACCTGAAGAAGCTTGAGCAACAGCTTGGCGTTAGACTTGCCGTCCGCACGACGCGCCGTCTTTCGCTGACGCCTGCGGGTGAAAGATACTACCGGCGATGCCAGGACATTCTTGCGCTGTCTCAACAGGCAGCAACCGAGATGGAGGCGTTTGGCGCGACGCCATCCGGGCCAATCACAATCACCGCTCCACACGCTTTGATCGCGCCGGTCATCGCGCCCGCAATGGCCGAGGTGAAGCAGCGGTTTTCGAAGCTGGAGCCGCTGGTTATCGCGGAAGACAAGCGCCTTGACCTGATCGCAGAGGGTATAGACGTATCGATTACCGTTGGCGAAATGTCGGACAGCAGTCTGCGCGCACGTAAGATTGGCGAGCTACGCGACATTCTTTGCGCGGCCCCAGCCTTGATGGTCGGTGCACCGGAATCTGACCATCCAGCCTTTGCGGATTGGGTGCAAGCACTGCCCTACATTGCGCATGTGCGCGAATCTGCAACGGTCGAACACAGCATTCCAACCGAGGATGGTTCGGCCCCAGTTAGGCTGCGGTTTCATCCCAGCTTCCGAAGCAACACGATTGACGCGATGGCCGCATGTGCGCGGGAAGGTCTGGGTGTGGCCTTGTTGCCTGATATTGGAGTTTCCAAAGACCTTAAAGAAGGTCATCTGGTGCGGCTATGCGATTCCCTATCGCCCCGGCCAACGCGGATCTACGCAGTGCATGCCTATGAAACGCTCGTTCCGAAATCGGTGCACGAGACGATCAATGCCATTCATGACGCATTGATGACCGCAACGGTGTGAGAAGTCCAAGCTAGGGAGCCTGGCGTGCAGCATCGCGCAGGCAATCCAGCGCTTCGCTCATGGCTGTGTCTGTCCTGCCGGTCGTCCAGACGACATAGGCCGGATAAGGCAGCTCGGGTGCATCGGGCACAGGATGCAAGGTGCCGGCGCGAATATAGTCGTCGGCGACGCGGTAGGGCAGAAAGGCCGTTCGTCGGTTTCGGATGAGGTAGGGCGCGGCCGCGGCGCCGACCAGCAGTGTTGTCCGCGAGAGTTGGAAGTCGGGAAACCAACGGCTGTGCGCGGCGGCGAATTCCGGCCCCCAGTCCATGAAGACGTAGCTCTCGTCGATGCCGCCCGGATGCATCGGATCTCCCGAGACGAGAACCAGCCTGTCGTCCATCAGATGCTCTGCCATAAGCCCGGGCCGAAGTTCCGGTGTATAGACAACGGCGATGTCGATCAGCCCGCGCAGCATGAGCCGTGTCAGCCTGTCAGGCATGCCGAGATAGGCCTGGAGAGCAACACTCGGCATTTCGCGCTCCATGATTTCCAGCCAGACCAGCGAGAGCTCGGGCCAAAGGCTGTATTGGCTGCCGACGGACAGACGTGTCTCAAAGCCTTCGGGAATTGCGATCTGATAGCGCGCCTCCTCCCAAACCTGGATCAATGAGCGGGCATATTGTTCGAACTCGAAGCCATGGGCGGTCAGCTCGGCGCCGCTCTTCGAGCGCGTGAACAATTTGTACCCCAGTGCGTCCTCGAGTTTTTGAATCCGCAGGCTGACCGCCGATTGGGTCACAAACAACCGCTCGGCAGCGCCCACAAAACTCCCGGCTGCGATGACTTCCAGAAACGTGCGCGCGAGTTGGACATCCATATGGGAATTAAATCATATGAGGAAAACTCATACAATATATGATTATTAGTCGTTTTCCTCGTGTTTGGTGATCCGGTATAAACCGATATGGCTGGCTTGGTCGCCAAGAAAAGGCGGTCAAAATCCAAGAAACCAGTGCCGATAGAGAGGCGGTCTCCAGGCTCCAGGAGCCAGAATCGATGATTGCCCCGCCCGGAAGCAGGGTGAAGCGGCGTAACACCGTCCGAAAACCAATCCAGCTTTAGCAATGGAGGTGCAGAGATGGAGAAACTGACCAATGGGGATATCGCGCTTCAGTTCGGGGTATTGACGTGGTCCGACATCGTCACGGCACTGGCCGCACCCACGATGGTCGTGGTGGTCGGCATCGCAATTGCTGTCGGCTTCGCATTGGGAAACGGGTCCGCAAACGGCCATAGCTGCTAAGCCGATGGTCCGGCCAAATCCACCTTCTTGATGGCAGGCGCCATCACCAACCAGAACGGGAAAGGATACCCATCATGGATATCATTGCACTTGTCATTCAGCTCGTGGCTGGCGCTGTCGGCGGTAATGTCGCCGGAGGTCTGCTGAAAAATCTCAGTTTGGGCACGCTCGGCAATTCGATCGTCGGCATACTCGGCGGTGGCCTCGGCGGTCAGATCCTGAGCATGGTGCTCGGCATGAGCGCCGGTGGTGGCGGGCTCGATATCGCCTCGATCCTTTCCAACGTCGCGAGCGGCGGCGTGGGCGGTGGCGTCCTGATGCTCGTGATCGGCCTCATCCGCCAGGCAATCGGCAAATAGGCAATAGGAAATGGGGATCGGCCGAAACCGATCCCCGTCCTGTCGTCTGGTGAACCGTTAGCGCGTGTGGCGATCTATGCGATCACTGAGGCCAGGGTAGGGAATAGGTCTTCACATTCGTGAAGAACTTCATCGCTTCCAGCACGCCTTCCTTGACCCCGTTTCCGGAATCCTTGATGCCGCCGAAAGGCGACATCTCGATGCGATAACCCGGCGCCTCCCAGATATTCACCGTCCCGACATTGAGGCCTTCGATGAAATCCGTGATGCGCCCGAGCTGGTTGGTGCAGACGCCGGCGGACAAACCGAATGGCGTCGAGTTGGAAATAGCCATCACTTCCGTATCGTCGTTGGGAACCCGAACGATCGGAACGATCGGCCCGAAAGTCTCCTCGAAGACCAGCTCACTACCGTGGGGCACGCGGTCCACGACGATCGGTGGCAGCAGAGCGCCTTGCCGGCCCGGATCATAGAGCACCTCGGCACCTTGGTCTTTGGCCATATAGACGCGTTTCTCGAAGATTTCGGCCGCATCCGCATGGATGACGCAGCCCAGCTGAGTGTCTGGATCCTGCGGATCTCCGAATTTGATGGCCTTGGCTTTTTCCAGCACGAGCGGAACGAACCGGTCGGCAACGTCTTCCTGCACCAGGATACGTTTGACGGCCGTGCAGCGCTGGCCCGAATTGCCTGTCGCGCCGGCAACGGCAATCGTGGCTGCCTTCTCAAGATCTTCGCCACTGAGGTCGTTCAGAATGATGAGTGGATCGTTGCCGCCGAGTTCGAGGGCCGCGCGTTTGTAGGCGGCCTTCTCTGCAATCATCTTCCCGACTTTGACGCCGCCGGTGAAGGTGACGATGTCGATATTTTCGTTGACGACCATTTCCTCGCCGATGTCCTGCGGCATGCCCGTGACGATCTGGAACATCTGAGGCGGCAGGCCGGCTTCATAGAGGATGTCGGCCAGCGTGATTGCGGTTAGCGGCGTCAACTCGGTCGGCTTGCACACCATGCAGTTATTGGTGGCGATCGAGGGCGCGATCTTGTGAGCAACCATGTTCAGCGGGTGATTGAACGGCGTGATCGCGGAGATGGCACGGACCGGTTCGCGCTTCGTATAGATCTTGCGCGCTTTTCCTTGCGGCGTGAGATCGCATGAGAAGATCTGCCCATCGTCGAGGATCGCCATCTGACCCGCTAGCGTGAAGACGTCATAGGATCGACCGGTCTCGTAGAGCGAGTGCTGCTTGCAGATGCCGAGTTCCAGGGTCAGCACATCGGCAATGGCTTCCCGGCGCTCGCGGATCAGTTCAGCTGCCTTGAACAAGATTTGCTGGCGTTCGTATCGCGTAAGCGTCGGGCGATAGTTCGCCGCGACCTCGAAGGCTTCGCGCGCATGTTCGCTGTTACCGGCCGGTACGGTTCCGATAACGTCGTTGGTGTAGGGATAGCGGACTTCGACGACGTCTTTGGTTTCGACCTTGCGGCCATTGATACGCATCGATTCCTTGATGACGGGGGTATCGACCAACATCTCGTTCATGGGGGCTCTCTCTTCGAAAAAAAGGCGACAGCACTTCGGTTGCAGGCCGTGTCGTCGCGCGTTGCGGAAAGCTTTGCTCGCCGCTTGTTCAAAGCCATTTCTAGAAGATTGAGCACCCGCGGTCCAATAGGTCAAAACGATAGATCTATCTATTGAGGCACAGCTCCATGAACTTATACCAGCGGCGATCAATAGTGGCCGCCGCTGCTATGACATTGTCTCTGCCGGTCGCGAGATATACGACAGGATACAGTCCGTTGATACAAGCCGTCGCACAGTACCGTCTCCGGCGTCGGCGCAGTATCCGCGAAGGATCCTGCGCCGATCTCCTTGATGCCGCCCAAATTGCCGACACGCTGAAAGATCGTCTGCGAGACGATCACAGCGTCAGGAAGTCGCCGCTGTTGAGATCGCCGGCCTGCACGCCTTGCAGTATGACCGTGTCACCGAACGGCGTGACGATATGGGTGTCATTGCCCATCTGATTGATCGTCAGTTGTTCTTCAGTGATTCCGACCGCCAGGAAGTCCAGCAAATCGAAGCCGGTATCGCCAGCCTCGAAGTCGGTCACGGTGTCGGTGCCATCGCCCACGTCAAAGAAGAAGTGGTCTCCGCCTTCGCCACCTTCCATCGTGTCGTTGCCTTCGCCACCGCCAATATCGTCACCGCCCGCGCCGCCGTAGATCTCGTCGTCGCCGGCGCCACCGAACAGGTCGTCGTGGCTTGCACCACCGATCAGCAGATCATCGCCACTGCCTGCGAAGAAGGCGTTCTGCATATCGCTGCCGGTTGCTTCCACACGGCCGGAGTGGTTGGTGGCGTCAAGATCCGCTTCACCGTCGCCGAAACCAACCTCGACGACACCGTCGAAGACACCTGCCAGATCCTCATAGATGACGAGTGTGTCGTCGCCGTCGCCGAAGTCTATGTCGAAGGTCTCGGCGTTTCGGACATAAAGGTCCGGTCCGAAGCCACCCAGGATGCCGGCATCGACTTCGACGGAATTGATGCCATGCCCGAGAAAGATAGAGAGCCCGTCATTGGCGATGTCGTGCAGGTGAAACACGTCGTCCGTGCTGTCTCCGAACTTAACATTGCCGTCGCCTGGCTCGCCTTCGCCATTTTCAAACTGCCAGACATAAGTGATTGCCGTGCTTGTATCGAGCGCATTGAGATTGTCCTCGCCAGCGCCGCCGTTGAAGACGATATGACCGTCTTCCATATCTGTGCCCGTCAAGTCGCCCACATTCAAAGTGTCGTTACCGTCTCGGCCGTCAATCTCGATGATTTCCACATGCCGCATAACGGCTTCGTTACGCTCTGGCTCCTGTGGGTCGCCGCTGCCAGTGAAAGAACCGACCTCCAGCAGCACGTCATAGTCCACCTCGTTCATGGCCTGCCTGCCATTGCCAAGGATTGACTTTCCTTCAGACCGACCGGCCTCGACCTCGAACATCGCCGTCGGGTCGGCAACCACTTTTTGTGCAGAGAATTCGCGGGACGGCCCACCGTCTTCATGCCTGTCGGCCAGCGAGAAGCCCCCATTGAAGATCCCGTCGCCCTTAGGCAGTGCCGCTGGAGCAATTTTGTCGCCGATGGGTTCCACACTTTCGGCGACTACGCGATTGATATGTATGATATCGCCAAAGCCTGAATTCAGACCCTGATGGTAGACGGTATCGATGCCGGTCCCGCCGTTGATTGTATCGTCGCCGTTTTCGACCCGAAACCAGATCTCATCGTTGCCGGCACCGCCAAAGACGGTGTCGTCGCTTGCGCCGCCGTTCAGCATGTCGTCGCCGGCACCGCCGAAGATCGTGTCGGCGCCGCCGCCACCATCGATCTGATCACTCGAGCCACCGCCATAGACCGTGTCATGGGCGTTGCCGAGCATCATGGTGTCGCCGCCGGCCAGCAACACCTGCCAAAAGCCCTCAAAAAGGTTTGCCGCTATGTCGGCAAGCGGCATGTCGGAGACGGTAAGGTTGGCGATTTGGTTGTCAAATTCATCGTAGATGACGACCGACTGGACGAAGCCGTCGACCGGATTGCCGTCTATGTCATAGGCGAAGTCGGCGCCGATCAGTTCGACCCGGCCGCCGTCAGGCGTTCCGTATTCGTAGAGATGTTCACCGGCCGTGATGAGATGGTCAAAGCCCCACTGCGCGGGGGAGGACATGTCGATGCCCGGGAAATTGCTGCTGGAAAGAAAACCCATTGTTATGTTCCTTGATGTGTGCACGCCCGCCCCGGGCGGAATTCGCTCTTGCACATCGGTCGAGTGGAGCAGTGAAAAGGTTCAATCCGGCGAAATGGGCTGGGGAAGGTTGGAAATGCCTTCGATATTCATGCCGTGCCTGCGGTTCAGCGTGACGAGGCTTTCTCGAGCAGACGCCCTGACGCCACGTGAGCTATGACTCAAATAGCGGTCTTCGCTCTATGATTGGTCAAAAGGATTGCTGGTGAAAACCGGTGTGCGCTTGCAGGTTGCACGTCCTGCTGCATCGTTTGAACAATCCCCGGTGTCTTCGGTTCGAGAGCACATTGTTCATTCCGCAGAACCGGTATGTGCGATACCAATGGGAAGATCGCTCCGCTCCAGCGACTGATCAATCGGTGACAATGCCTCAGAGCTGATATTCGACAGGTCGGCTCGGCATGTCTTTGCCGCGATGACGGAAAATTGACCCCTTTCGGTCAATCTCGTTAGCTTGTAACGGATAGTAACGCACCGTTTGGATGCCGTTCCAGTCCTCAGTGCCCAGATTCGTGCGCCCGACTGCGACCAGGGAGACAGATATTTCCCAATGGAGTGAAGCCGATGTCGCTGCCATTCGGGATCAGCTTGACCGCGTTCTCGAGAGCGAGAGTTTTGTATCAGGCGAGCGTCAGTGTCGGTTTCTGCGCTATGTCGTCGATGCTGCGCTGGAAGGCCGGGCGGATCGCGCAAGTCAGTTTGCGATCGGAATGGATGTATTCGATCGCGATAAATCCTTCGATCCCACAGTGGACTCCATCGTGCGGGTCGAAGCCGGTCGGATTCGCTCGAAACTCGCCGAATATTACAACGGTATCGGGAAGGAAGACGACATACTGATCGATCTGCCAAAGGGGGGGTATGCAGCGGTAATCCAGATCAGGCGTAGCAAAGAAACCAGCGAAACCGCATCCGATCGACCACATGATCCATACAAGAAAGTTGCAGCATTTCTCCTCGCTTCGGCACTTGTCGTCGCCGTCGTTTCCGGGTGGCTGATCTGGCGACAGGTGTCCGATCGGACCTCTCGGCCATCCAATTTGATCGATCCCGCGAAGCCCTCCGAAGCAGTTGGAAAACCGGCGATTGCAGTTCTCCCCTTTGACAATATGAGTGCCGATCCCAAGCAAGAGTATTTCAGTGACGGAATCACGGAAGACATCATCACCGATCTTTCGATTTTCTCCGGATTGACGGTAATCGCCCGGCACTCGACCTTCGTTTACAAGGATCGACAGGTCAGCATCCAGAAAGTCGGCAAGGAACTCGGCGTCCATTATGTCCTTGAAGGAAGCGTGCGACGAAACGGCGATCGGCTCCGCATTACGGCTCAGCTCATTGATGCGACGACTGACCACCACATCTGGGCCAACCGGTACGACCGTAAACTGGGCGATATCTTCAGCATTCAGGATGATGTCTCAGCCAAGATCGTGAGTGCGCTGAAGGTGGCGCTTACCGATCGTGAGAAGACACGGCGCGCGCGGCATAATACTTCAAGCGTTAGAGCCTATGATTTGTACCTCCGCGGTAAGGAGCAGTTCTATCGGTTCGACGCAGAAAGTGTGCGACGGTCGATCGATTTTTTTTCCCAGGCGATCCGGATCGACCCAGCATTCGCCGAGGCCTACGCCTGGAAATCTCGCGCTCTCGTCTATTCCTTCATTACCGGCTTCAACGAGACAAAGGATGAGATCGTCGATCAGGCGCTCGAACTCGCTCGTAAGGCGACCGAGCTTGACGCGCTTCTGCCCATGGCGCACGCGAATCTCGCTTGGGCACTGCGATGGGATCGGCGCATTGAGATGGCGGCCGAAACGGTTGCCCACGCCATCGCGTTGGATCCGAACTACGCGGACGCCTTTCTTTGGAAGTCGCTCGTCCTTTCGACGGCGAGGAACGGCAAAGGTTCCGTTTTGGCAATCGAACAGGCGTTCCGACTGAATCCCAATTACGGCGTGACCTACATCTTCGCGCTCGGCCGCGCCTATTTCGCGCTTGGCGATTTGGAGAACGCGAGAAAGCAGTTCGAACGCGGTATTGAGCGCAATCCGAACTTCCTGCCCAATCATCTCTACAGGATGTTCGCAGCGGAAGCCTCTGGCGATACCGAGACCGCCGAAAGAATCCGCAATGCACTCAGTCTTTCTCATCCGCGCTTCGAACAGAGTGCATCATACCGTTATTACGACCTGGAATGGCGCTAATGTTCGAACAGACGGCCGTTGTGTGCCTGGCATCTCCACTCGATCTGCCGCCGCTGGTATTACTCCAGCTTAAGTGAAGATGCCGGACACAGACCTTGAACGGACAAACTATCGCGCAGCCAGAGTTTCCGACGTGCCATGGGTGGATGCGTCGCTGCGCAGGAGACGCGCAAAGATCATGAAATGGCTGATGAGGAGAACCGGCACGATGAAGGTCGGGATGTACCAGGTTACCCCAAGGTGTGGGATAGCTTCGGCTTGGCGCAAGGCATTCACTAGATCGACCGTACCGAACAGGTTGAATGCCCAGACAACAGGAATGGCCACCGTGAGCTTCATCCGCAGGAGAAACACAGCCACCAGTGCGGCCAGGGCACTGGCCAGATCACCGTAGGCCGCTTCCAGTGCGAAAGTGGCCGGAAGTCCTTCGCCGGCCAGACCAGGCACGACGAAGCTCATTCCTATGTGTCGAAACGCATGTGGGAAAACAAGGATTGCGAGTGCTGTGTCGCGCGATAGGTTCGATAGCCAGGGAGCGACATACCAGCGGGCGATCAATGCGGTTGCGATTAGACTGAGCGCAAACTGAAGTCCGAAGATTGCATCGATTGGCATATGATGTCCTTTCCTAGTCTTTGACAGTGCCGTCTGCGAGGCGACTGAAAGAATGGCTGGTGAAGATTCAGTCCGGTTGAGTCGGTCAATCGGATAGCTGAACCATCCCTGCGCGCAGCCATGGAAAGAAGTAAGTAGGGGTTAGTAACCTCGGCTTCATGTCCGAGTCTTTGGGCTTCGGGGTCTGAATCGAAAGTCCTAACGTCTGCCCTCTTCCTAGGCCTAGCCAGCCCGAAGCAAGGAAAGGCGATATTGGGCGACTTTCAGAACAGAACTCTCAGACAAAAAAGATCGGAAGGCTGGAACGACTCGCGACGAGTGCGCATTGAAAAACTGGATTAAAATCCGCCGTTCACTGGTACGGACACTGCCGCACGGACCGATCCACAACCTGTCGTCGCAAGCATAGGGGCGCGATTTTTTCCTTGCGCGGTTGGAGTCTGCGCAAGTGGTTTCATTGTGGCGGGTCTGTGGTAGTTGCGCCACAATTGGCAAGTATCGGCGTTCGGAAAACATCAATCCAATTGCTATTGGGGCGAGTGTTCTGGCAACTTCAATATGTTGCGCTTTTTTCTTTGCATAAGATTTGAAGCGCCACATTTGGGGGGCGAAAGCCATGTATTGCGTACTAAAGAGTGGCGCGCGTTCGCCGCGTGCCTGCTCGCGACGATCGTCAGACGTTTCAACTCTCGGAAACAGGCTTCGTTCGTACTTCCAGGTAAGCCGTTTAACGTTCTGCTGTTTGGGTTTATTGACTCTTCTATTCTTGCAGATCGAACCTGCCTCCGCCCTCGTTCAATGCACCGGGGTCCCACACAATGAGGGGGGCGCCGGTGAGGAAACCTGGGCCTTCGAATTGTCGTCCAGCCCTCCCTCATGCAGCAATGCCGCCCCCAATCCAACGAACGGTTTCGAGATCATTACCTCGGACGACAGTCTCTTTGTCGAAGGTGTTTTCGGCAGCGTCGGAAACGACTTCTCGTCCTGTACGGTGACCAGCGACAATCCGGTCGGCATCGACGATATCGACGGCTCCACATCCAATTGCAATGTCGGGGGCGTGCCCGAGTTCGACTCGGCAGTCAATCAAACCTACACCTTCACCTTGAAGCTCGTCGGGGAAACGGACGGTATTACGTATACGGTTGTCATAAAGATGACGGCTACCGATGGCGCGAACCACATGGTTTCATCAATATCTGTTACTGGTGGCGCCTTCGGACCCGCCACGCCAGGCCCGTCAGCACGAGATCGCACGAACATCACGGATGCCCTCTTCAATGCGTTCAACCAATCCGGTGGCGGCATTTTCGAAACGGACGGGAGTTCGATCTTCGGCGCCGGCGGTGTGAACGGCAATGGCATCAGTTTTGTTCCATCGGCCTTGTCGCTGGGCGCAGCCCCCGTGTCAGATGATCCATTCGACCGTCAATTCGGCTCACTGAAGGCAAGCCGCACAGGCGAGCGAAACCGCGTCACCACGAACGCCGGTTTCGACTTCCGCCTGGACCTGAACGCACTCAGGGGGCAGGCGCGAGCAAAGGCAATGCACAGTCACGGCCTGCCGGGCAAATCCGGTCATGTTCACGCGTTGGCCGGCCAACAGCGCACTTACAAAGGTGCGATGGCACAGCCCTCTCACCGCTTCAACGCCTGGGTCTCGGGCAAGCATGTGGATTTCGACGACGATCAACAGAATGCGGACCGCTCCGGCTATATCTGGCGCGTGACGTCGGGCATGAGTTACCGGGTAGGGGAACGCACCACAGTTGGTGCATTCGGGCGCGTGCGCCAAGGCGAGGTGGATTCGACGGCCTTGCAATCGTCCCTCGACAGCGATTTCTACGGCGGCGGCTTGTTCGGTGTCTTTCAGAGCGATAGCGGTGCCCGCTTGCTGCTCTCGGGGCTCTATGAGACCAGCGATAGCGATATCATCATCCAAGGCGTCACCGGGTCCTTCGATGCCGATCAATGGACCGTGGAAGCCGCCATCGACAAGCGCTTCACCATGGGCCGCAGTTGGATCGAGCCTTCGGCCAAGGTCTTTTACACGGAGGCGGATCGCGACGGCTATGTGGATTCCGCCGGCAACCAGATTGCCGGATCCACACTGACACTTGGCCGCTTTACGGCAGGCCCCAAGATCGGCACGACCATTACAGGCGGTGGCAAGCACATCGCAGAGATCCGACCCTATGCCAAGGTTTCCGGCGCCTGGGACTTCGAGAGCGAAGGCGACTTTGCGCTCTCGACGGGCGCCGTCTTTGCCACATCCGACCGCGGCATCAATCTAGGCGGCGGTGTAGAGGTTGAATTCCTCCGCGGCACGACAGTGACACTCGCAGGAGATTGGTTCGGCACGAACACCGAACTGGAAAGCTGGAGCGTCTCAGGTGCTGTTGGAACATCTTTTGCCGCCCTTGGGCTTGCCAATGTTGCCTCGATGGGTCTCGTCAGCTTGGATTTTGCAGCATCAGCCGAAGACCAATCTGCGAAGGCCAAAGTGGCGATTCCGCTGAACTAGAGCCCTTTCGCTCAATCTCGAGGGATGCTCCGAGTCGCCAGTGGATGTTTCGACGACGAGCCAAAGTCGTCAATTGCTGACGGAAATCAGCTAGGAACTGATGGCGTTAGACCTTCGAATGGCGAAACCTGACAATCGGGATCCAAGCTGAATTGACTCCTTACTCTAATCGGCCAAACCTGTTGGTTTGGAGATGCAGAAATCGACTGCCCAGTTCACCAATAATGGGAGGAGAGGACAATGAGTATGCGGAGCCTGATCATTTCGGCGACCCTCGCTGTAGCGACCGTTTGGAGTAGCGCCGCGCAGTCGGCAACGGAGGTTCAGTTCTGGCATGCCTTTACGGGACGGTTGGGCGAATTGGTGGCGGAGCAGGTCAAGACATTCAATGCGAGCCAGGGTGATTACAAAGTCGTCGCATCCCACAAAGGCAATTATTCTGAGACGTTGAATGCTGGAATTGCCGCCTTCCGTGCCAAGGAACATCCCCACATTCTCATGGTGTTCGAAGTTGGAACGGCAACGATGATGTCTGCCAAGGGCGCGATCAAACCGGTCTACGAGGTTATGGCCGATGCGGGCGCACCCTTCGATTCAAATGCCTATATCGGTTCGGTGAAAGGCTACTACACGACGCCGGATGGCAAAATGCTGTCGCTGCCCTTCAACTCGTCGACGCCGGTTCTATGGGTCAACCAGGATGCACTCAAGGCTGCCGGGATCGATCCCGGTACCGATCTATCGACGTGGCAGAAAGTCGGTAAGGTGCTCGACAAGCTTAAGGCATCGGGAAACAAGTGCCCGCTGACAACGGCATGGCAGAGCTGGATTCATCTGGAAAACTTCGCCGCCTATCACAATACGCCCTTCGCGTCGAAAGATAATGGATTTGCCGGACTTGAAACCGAGCTGAGCTTCAACGGGCCGTTGCACGTCAAGCACATCCAAACCATGGGCGACTGGGCCAAGGACGGTAAGTTCATTTATGCCGGTCGCCGCAATGAAGGTGGCGCAAACTTCCGCGCCGGCGAATGCGCACTGTTTACCGAGAGTTCGGCGGGCTATGCGGGCATCAAGGCCCAAGCGAAGTTCAAGTTCGCTGTCCGTCCGCTACCCTACTGGGAGGGTGTCGAAGGCGCACCGCAGAACACGATCATCGGCGGCGCTTCGCTCTGGGTGATGTCCGGGCACGATGCCAAGGAATATAAGGGCGTGGCCGCGTTCCTGAACTTCCTGTCGTCGACGAATATTCAGGCGAAATGGCATCAGAACACGGGTTATCTTCCAATCACGGCAGCCGCCGGCGAAAAAACCAAGGCGGACGGATTCTATGACCAGAATCCGGGGACCGATATCGCAGTGATCCAAATGACGGCGAGGGAGCCTACGGCGAATTCCAAGGGCCTTCGCCTTGGGTCGTTTGACCAGATCCGCGGTATTATCGATGAAGAGCTTGAGGCCGTATGGTCTGGTGACAAGGATGCGCAAACAGCGCTGAACAGCGCAGTCGAGCGCGGCAACAAGCTGCTTCGCCGTTTCCAACAGGCTAACCGCTGATTCCGAGCCGCACCTGATTTGGCCGATGCAATTGCCAAGAGTCTGACTCGAATGTCCTGAAGCCTGCTCACGCCCAGGCCCAACCACCCGAGGGTACCCTTATTGGGTTGTTGGGTCTGGAGTGAGGGCAGGCCGAGGCAAGCAAAGTCGCCGTCGGGCGACTTTCAAAACAGATTGTAAGATCGTGTCGGCCGTTTTGAGATTTGGTCTGAGGTCTCGGTCATGGAGAAAAAAGTTACGTTCAAGGGATGGCTGCTGCCACTTGCGCTCGTCTTTCCGCAAATCCTGATCTCTGCTGTCTTTTTCTTCTACCCGGCCGGGCAGGCGATCTGGCAATCGCTCTTCATTCCCGACCCTTTCGGTCTTTCCGCGCAGTTTGTTGGCCTTGGCAATTTCGAGTTTTTGTTGACGGACAAATATTATCGCGCCTCGTTCCTGACGACGGCTGTCTTTTCCACCCTTGTGACGCTTGTATCCATGGTCCCGGCGCTTTTTCTGGCCGTTCTCGCGGACCGGCTGATTAAGGGCGCTGGTGTCTATCGGACGCTGTTAATCTGGCCTTACGCAGTCGCGCCTGCTGTCGCTGGCGTACTTTGGCTGTTCATGTTCAATACCCGCGTTGGCGTGATCTCATGGTATCTCGGGCAGCTGGGTTATGACTGGAACCATGTGCTGAATGAGGCGGAGGCTATGGGCCTTGTCGTCGTCGCTTCGGCCTGGGGGCGCGTCAGTTACAATTTTCTGTTCTTCTTTGCCGCGCTTCAGGCTGTGCCACGCTCGGTGATCGAGGCGGCGGCTATCGACGGAGCCCGTTTCTGGCGTCGTTTCTTCACCATCGTCCTGCCGCTCCTGTCACCGACCACATTCTTCTTGTTGGTCGTCAATATCGTCTATTCGTTTTTCGAAACTTTCGGCGTCATTCACACCATCACATCCGGCGGGCCGCAGCAGGCGACGACGATACTCGTCTACAAGGTCTTCGCCGATGGATTTGTCGGGCAGGATCTTGGCTCTTCCGCCGCCCAGTCGGTGATTTTGCTGTTGCTGGTCGGAACCCTGACCGTTCTCCAGTTCAGGTTCGTTGAAAAGAAGGTTCACTACTGATGGCTCGCACGGCCCGCGAACCGGCCTCCGGTATGGTCGAGCGACGCGGCCAGACGCTCTGGCTGACTCACTTTTTCATGGTGGCGGGCGTCCTCATCGTCTTCTTTCCGATCTGGCTTGCCTTCGTCGCCTCGACCGTCACCCAGGCAGATATTGTCAGCCCGCCCATGCCATTGCTGCCAGGCGATCACTTCTGGGAAAATTACCGGCGAGCCCTGTTTTCCGGTGTCAATGTGCCGGTCTCCACAATGCTCTTCAATTCGGCGGTTATGGCGTTCGGGATCGCCGTAGGCAAAATCGCAATTTCGCTTCTGTCGGCGTTCGCCATCGTCTATTTCCGCTTTCCAGGTCGCTCGGTTTTCTTCTGGATGATATTCATCACCTTGATGCTGCCGGTCGAGGTGCGCATCGTGCCGACTTATGAAGTCATTGCCGGTTTTGGTTTGCTCAACAGTTACGCGGGGCTCATCTTTCCGTTGATCGCATCGGCGACTGCAACGTTCTTATTTCGGCAGTATTTCATGACGATCCCGGATGAACTCGCCGAGGCCGCACGCGTCGATGGCGCCCGGCCGATGCGTTTCTTCTTCGATATCATTCTGCCCATGAGCCGGACGAATATTGCGGCACTGTTTGTGATCCTGTTTATCTATGGCTGGAACCAATATTTGTGGCCGTTGCTCATCACGACAGAACCGGAAATGAATACCATCGTCATGGGTATCAAACAGATGTTTCCGTCCGGTGACGATACGGCGGATTGGCCGGTGATCATGGCAACCTCGATCTTGGCCATGATCCCGCCTGTCATCATCGTAATCTCGATGCAGAAGCTCTTTGTCCGCGGCTTAGTCGATAGCGAGAAGTGATATGGCGACTTTGACCTTAAAAGGCGTCAAAAAGCGTTTTGGCAGAACCGAGGTCATTCACGGCGTCAGCGTTGACATCGCGGATGGCGAGTTCATCGTCATCGTCGGTCCGTCCGGCTGCGGAAAGTCGACTCTTCTGCGCATGGTGGCCGGACTCGAAACCATCAGCGAGGGGGAAATCGCGATGGGGAACGAGCGGGTCAACGAAAAAGAACCGATGGACCGGGATATTGCGATGGTGTTCCAGAACTACGCGCTCTATCCGCACATGTCGGTACGCCAAAATATGGCCTATGGGCTGAAGATTGCCAAAGTTCCGAAGGCCGAAATCGACGAGAAGGTCGCCGAAGTCGCAAAGCTCCTGCAGTTGGAGCCTTATCTCGATCGCAAACCAAGGCAATTGTCAGGTGGTCAGCGCCAGCGCGTTGCGATGGGGCGGGCCATTGTACGTGAGCCGGCCGTCTTCCTGTTCGATGAGCCGCTTTCCAATCTCGATGCAAAACTTCGGGTTCAGATGCGCCTGGAAATCAAGGAACTGCAATCCAAGCTCGGTGTTACGGCGCTCTATGTCACGCACGATCAGGTGGAGGCCATGACAATGGCCGACCGGATGATCGTCATGAATGAAGGTGTTGCAGAGCAAATCGGCACGCCGCTCGAGGTCTACCAACGACCGCAAACATTGTTTGCCGCGCAATTCATCGGCAGTCCGGCAATGAACATTGTGCGCGGAACTGCCAGCCGTAGCGAATTGACACTTGCAAATGGGACGACACTTCCCTGCGCGGGCAGCATGGAAGGGGAAGTAATGGTTGGTATCCGGCCGGAACATCTCACGACAGATGAAGATGGCTCCCTCGAACTGGACGTCGGTTTCGCAGAACCGCTTGGCGCCAGCACTCTGATACATGGTCGCTTGGCAGGATCAGATGTAAACGTTACCGCGAGCCTGCCAGGTGTTCACAATATGCAATCCTCTTCGAAAAGGATCCGACTCACTGTTTCACCTGAAAACATTCATGTCTTCGACAATCCCACTGGCCGGCGGATTGTCTGAATTGAATATTGTGTCGGTTACCTGGCTCCGTGACGCCTTTGTCAAGAAATAGCTCCAAATAACATTTAAGCAGACATTTTGATATGATAACAATTCCATCTAAGAGAGGGATCGGAATTTCATGAAGGGATGTGTTCGAGTAAGCCAATGCTAATTCGCGGCACGTCCCTACCTGCAAGTCGGTTACTTCTCGTCGAAGGCGACAACGACGCCTGTCTCGCCGCGTTCAATGCGGTTCAAGTGGAATCGAATAAGTGGATCGTCAGGATATGTCGTCGCTAGATAGCGAAAACGTGGCGCATCGCCTCCATCGGCCAATTCCTGATAGGCTGCCTGATAATCGGCGAGTTGTTCTGCGCTTGCACGATCCCCGCTTACCGGCTCGAAGACCTCGATCGGCTTTTCCTTGCCTTTGAGAATGAGGAAACCGACGGGTCGACCGATAAAGAAGGAGCAACGCGACGCGGTTTCACCGCTCACCGCAATGCGCGTTCCAAGCTGCTTGTTGACGCTCTCAAGCCGAGCTGCCGTGTTCACGACGTCGCCGAAGGCGGTATAGTCGAAAAAGCCGCTGCCACCGAAATTGCCGACAACAGCCGTTCCGGAATGAACGCCGATTCGCGTATCCCCGAAGGGAATGCCGTCATCCCTCTGGGCCTCGGCAAAGCCGGTTGCGAAATTGTCCATCGCAAGAGCGCAGGATACGGCATCGCCGGCGTGATCGGGCTGATGGATAGGGGCGGAGAACAATACGACCAGCGCGTCGCCGACAACCTTATCGATGGTGCCGTTGTGAGACTTGGCGATGGCGATCATGCCGTCCAAATAGGAATTGAGAAGAGCCGACAATTGCTCGGGCCGTTGACTCTCGGTCAGGCTGGTGAATCCGGCCAGATCGGTGAATAAGAAGGTCATTTCACGCCTCTCGCCGCCAAGCCTCAATTGTCCCGGATCCTCCACCAGTTTGTCGACCAGATCTGGCGCAACATAGGACGCAAAGGCGCGCCGGAGAAAGCGCCCCTCCCGGTCGAGAATCAGAAAGCGGATTGATAGGCTCAAGACAAAGGCTGCGAGACAGACGAACAGAGGCATGAGCAACGGTAGAATCAGACCCTCGGAGAATTGGTATGCCGCGATGGAGGCCCAAATCGCCGAACCGGCCAGGAGCATGAATATGGCGCTGAACAGGCTCAAACAAAGCGTCGTGACCGTACCGAGAAGCGCCAAAACAAGGCTCGGTATCAGACGCTCAATTCCAGACAAGGTTTCAAGGCCACGATTGGAAAGAAGGTTCGTGATGGCCACTGCGTGCAGGTAGACGCCCGAGGTCGAGGCCCGCGAACTTGGGCGCGGTTCTGTTCGTGAGGACTGGGGGATGCACCTGGGTTCAGGTCCGATCGGACCACCTTGTGTGATGAGCCGGTTCGACGCCAACTTGCGATCCTCCACGTCGAGAACCAAGCCGATCAAGACGATCTTGTTGGCAAAATGTTGAGCAAAGAAACTGTTTTTCTTGTTCGCCGCGCAAGCATGGAGATCGGCGAAAGAATAGGTCGGTATAGCTTTGCTACCGCTGTCGAAATTCAATAGAAGCGCGTCGTCGCGGACACCACGAACCGACTTGCCATCGATCAAGAGGTCGCCTGTTGCATTTCGTTCGACCACGCGACCCTGGCTCCGCGCGGCGAGTTCGAGGGCCATTGAAGGCACATGCAGGCGGGAACCCGTAGCCTTCTCTACTGTGAAGTGGGTTGGTAAGCGCCTGACAACGCCATCCGGGTCTGGATATATATTGAGTGAACGAAGATTGGAGGAGCCCCCGACACTCCAGGTGTAGAGACGGTTCGGTTCGATCCGGGTCGCACCGAAATGAGCCGTACCGAGAACGATCCGGCCAGCCTTGCCTCCTATCGCCAGACTCTTCAACAGAGGTGCATCAAAGCGCTTGTCGGCAATATACCGTGCGGCGGATGTAGGCAGAATAAAATCCCAGCCAATCACCGCACCATCGGTACGAAGAATCGCATCTTGCACGGCGGCAATTTGCGGTGTCCACATGACTTTGGGGAGTCCCGAAAAAGGTGCCGAAACGTGTGTCGCTTCGTCGATGGCGACCACAACCACCGGTGAGGGTTTTCCATCGGCCTTGTCCCATCCGACAGTGTCTCTCAATCCATGCAACAGATCCACGTCGAGCTGATAGGACTGATCGAATCCAGGCCAGGCCGATAGCGCCGACAGGACGAGCGCCAATACAAGCGCGATTGTAGTATTTCTGACCCTTCCCTTAGCAGCCATGAGCGAGTGCTCTAGCTCATCTAAAGGGGGAGATAGCGCGAGAGTACCGGCGCGTCTGATTCAGCGAGGGGTGAGATCTTGACCACATAGCTCGCCCGATCGTTTGAAAAGAGATAGAGTCCACCGGCTTCAAGGCGCACATTCTTGCTCGCCAGGTCTACGAGTTTGCCAACGACGGATATGTCGATTGGACCAGCTTCCAGCCCATCGAGCCGTTCAATCCGCAACCGCTTGGTGGGCTCAGTCAATTTCACCAGCGGGCTAATTCCGAACAGCGTCCATCCTGGCTTAGGCAGCGGTTTGCCGTCCTTTTTCCCCTTTCGAAAGACTGCACCTGCGACATCGCTCGAATTGCCGCTGGTCTGGACGATACGACCGCCGTCGCAATCGACTTCGTCCTCGACACGCTTACCTCCGACAACCGTGCTTTTGAGATCGCCGATTGTGAGAGTGCCGCCGGTAATCGTCTCGCGTACACAGGATTTAAGGTATCCGAGAACCAGTTTGGCGCCAGCAGCGAGTTTCACGACTCTGCCCGTCTCAAGCACATCCATGGGTGCAAGCTCGCTCGTCGGGTCGCTAACTTCTTCGACGAGCGCTGCAATATCCGCCGCGCGCGCGTCCCAAGTCGGGCCGATCGCAATAGCTGCCAATAGAAGAGCGGCCAGGGTGCGCAGGGTTTGATCGCGCCATTTCATGATCCAGTGATCCATCTGGCTTTCGCTGGCTCGTTTGCAGGCAAAGTATAATCCGGTGTCGTTGCTGGCGGCAATAGGATGGCATAACCAAGTCGGCATTCATAGATAAAGCGGCGACGAGTACTTTTGATAATCGCGGTGCGTTGAGTTACGATCTCGAGCTTCTGATGTGTGCTGACTATCGCTGGGAGATCGGGGAGGCATTACGATGTGTCGCTGGGTGCTGATTGCAGGACTGAGCCTAATGGCTTTTGACTGTCTCGGACCTCTGGACACAAGCGCTTCGGCCGCCTCGAGGGAAGGTTATTCTACGCAGAGATTGCCGCCCGCAGTAACCGCGCCTCAGAACGGCGAAACATGGCGCATCGCCCAGGCCTCCTGCGCCGTCTGTGGCCAACGCTCGCGCTCCTGCCACGCACCGTGCAAGCGAATGAACGCGGGTCCAAGAAAAGGGGCGTGTCATTCCTCGTGCCGTTCCAAGCTTGCTCGCTGTAAGGCGCATTGTCGCAAGTCGGCAAAAGGCAAGAAGAGGAAAAGGGCAAAAGCGAAACCCGTCAACCTTTCGGCTCAGGTCAGGCCGCGGGTTTCTGGCCGCGGGGCCCGGAAGCTTGCGATCGAGACTAGAAAGTCGCTGGTTGCAGCCCTTCCCCCAAGCATTGACGACATCACTGCAATCCTAGACAAACAGAAACTGACCGATCAAAACGCGGCTGAGAAGAAACGGCGCCTTGCAGATGCAAAGGCGCCTAAGACGAAATCAAAATCTAGACTCGCCAAATTCTATGCAGAACGCGGTCTGGCGGCGGGCGAGATCGGTCGATCGCAACAAGCAATTGACGATCTGAAGAAAGCCGTTGCACTCGCAAAACGAAGCAATGCTGAACTCTACAAGGAGAGTCTCTGGGACCTTGCGAGCGCGCAACTCAGATCCGGTCGCATCGCCGAAGGTATGCGCAACTATGAAGCATCGCTCAAAGTGAGAATGCCTAATGGTCAGCGGTTGACCAGGAGTGCGGTTGTAGCGCTTGCCCGTGCACAGTCAGGCGATATCGCCGGTGGCGAGCGCCTTATGAAAACCGTTGAAAGTCTGCTCGCCAGGGCGTCCGGCTTCAAGGCCTCGGTTCGCAGGAAATTCTGGAATGTCTGGCTCGGGCGATCGAAGCGGGCCAAGGGCGATATTGCGTTTCTAAAGGGCAACTATGCTCTTGCGGAAAGTATGTACCGGGATGCCCTGTATCTCGTCGAAAAGGATCTCAAGCGCGGTGCCGACCAGAAGTGGGGTGGCTATGTTCGCGAGCTTTGCCGTATGCAGCTTTCGAGTACTCTGGTGCGTCTCGGCCGTATGGTCGAAGCGGAGACAGTTGTACGCAAATCTCTGATCGATACTCTCGCCAGGGTGGGGCGCTACTCCACCGAGACTCCTCGAGTTCTCTTGCGATTTGCAAAGGTCGTTGCTGCACAGGGCCGCTATGCGGAGGCTGAAGAACTTCTCGCGGCATCCATCAAGACCATGCAGAAGATGTCATTTCCGAACGATTCCAGCCGCATGGTCAGGGCCAATATGGCCATAGCCAGCGCGCGCTTTCTATCGGGCGACTTGAAGGGTGCGCTTGGAATCTTCGAGAGCATTGAGGCTGTTCTGGAAACCAGTAAGGATGAGTTGGTCAGAGATTTTTTCGATGCCAACAGGGATTGGCTGCTCGCACTGTCGCTGACCGGACAGCACGACAAGGCACTTCCGAAAATCCGCGCAGCGCTCAAAGCTGCAGGTAAGGCCAAAGCCCGTGAAGTAGCGGTCGAGCGAGGTATCCTTGCGGTCGCCTTGGCAAAGGCTGGAGATCTGGAGGCGGCTCATCGGGCCTTCCAGCAATCGGTACCCATCCTGCTTTCGGGGGCCCAGGCCAATGAAGATGAAGAATATACGCTCGGTACGGCGCGTGAGCATCGGGTCCGGTTAATCCTTGAGGCCTATTTGGCTCACCTTGCCAATCTCAGCGGCACGCCGCTCGAAAAGGCGTTGGGCATCAATGCTGCGGAGGCTGGCTTTCAGGTGGCCGACTCAGCGCGCGGACAATTGGTGCAGCGCGCCGTTTCGGCGGCATCCGCCCGTGCGTCGGTGAAGGAAAAGAAATTAGCTGACTTGATCCGGGCCGAGCAGGACGCGCGCAAACGCTTGACGGCCCAGACCGGACTCTTGGCCGGCATTCTCTCCAAGCCCTCCGACCAGCAGGATACAAAGGCAGTAACCGCACTACGCGCCAATACAGCAAAATTGCGCAAGGGGCTGGAGGGCATTAATCGAGAAATCAGGAAGAAGTTCCCCGGCTATGCGGACTTGCTCAATCCGAAGGCGCCCAAGAGTGCCGAGGTTCAGGCAGCACTCGGGCCCGACGAGGCCTTCGTTTCGATTTATCTCGGTCGCGATCGGAGCTATGTCTGGGCTGTGCCCAAGAGCGGGGATGTTGTCTTCCACGCAAGCGATCTGACACAGGCCAAGGCTGCGAAGTATGTCGAGGCCTTGCGCGACGCGCTCAACCCGCAAGCCGCGACTCTGGGTGATATTCCTGATTTCGACGTCCGCATCGCCTATCGGCTCTATACAAAGATCTTGAAACCTGTAGAGGCCGGATGGCGCCAGGCAAAGAGCTTGCTGGTCTCCACGAACGGTGCCCTCGGCCAACTGCCCCTTTCGCTGTTGCCGACCGAAAAGAGCCGTGTCGAGACGGAAAACGGTTCTTTGTTCGCGGGATATCGCAACATTAAGTGGCTCGCACGCAGCCACGCGATAACCCTCCTTCCGTCGGTCTCGACCCTGATGACCCTGCGTTCGGTTCCCAAAGGGGCGAAGGATCGGCGGCCATTTATCGGCTTTGGCAATCCAGTGTTTAAGGAGACGCGGACCAAAGTGGCAGAGGCGCCGACCAAGGCCGTCGGTGCCCTTGCCGCTCGAGGCGTGCTCCGCACCCGCGGCATGCCGATCCGTCTTCGCGCCGCGCCCAAGGCCGACGAGATGAAAATGCCTGATCTATCAAGTTTGCCGCATCTGCCCGATACAGGCGAGGAAGTCAGAAGCATCGCCATCGCCATGCAAGCAGACCCGTCGACTGCGGTGAAGCTCGGCGTCAAGGCTAATGAAGACACTATCGGCAAGGAGGATTTGAGGAAGTACCGGGTCATCGCCTTCGCTACTCACGGCCTGATTCCAGGGGATCTTGCGGGCCTTCGCGAGCCTGCGCTCGCGCTCTCCGCTCCGGGCCTTGCCAAATCCGGCGGCGATGGGCTCTTGACGATGAGCGAGATAATGGGCCTCAAACTTGATGCCGACTGGGTGGTTCTATCTGCCTGCAACACGGGATCGGGTCGCGGCGCTGGCGCTGAAGCGGTTTCCGGCCTTGGCCGCGCCTTCTTCTATGCGGGGACACGCGCACTGCTCGTCAGCAGTTGGCCCGTAGAGACCACTTCGGCGCGCCTCCTGACGACGGATGTCTTCGATCGTCTGACCAAGGACCAGAGCTTGAGCCGTGCGGTAGCCCTGCAGGAGGCAGTCTCGGCGCTGATCGATAAGCCAGGCCAGACCGATGCCGAAACAAATGCACCGCTCTTCTACTATGCCCACCCGATCTTCTGGGCGCCCTTTATCCTGGTGGGGGACGGCGGTGGTGCGGCATAGCGGTATCGTTGAGCCTCTGCGGTAGGGCCGAGATGCTCCGTTCAATCATCATTGCTAGTACGCTGGTACCGGCATTTGTTTGGGCTGCCGTTCCGGCGGCCAGCGAGAACCGCGTGGGCGTGGTTCTTATGCATGGCTCCAAAGGTACTGCACGGCCCAATTCACCCATCGGTCCCCTCATCGTCGCCCTTCGTCGCGCCGGCATTCTCGTCGCGGCGCCCGACATGCCATGGTCGCGCACACGCCATCTCTCCAAAGCGGTAAAAGGGTCCTTGGAAGAAATCGACCGAGCTGTAGCCGACCTCAAGCGGCAGGGCGCGGTGAAGATTGTCGTCGGCGGCCACAGCATTGGTGCCAATGCCGCCATGGCCTATGGCGCTCGACGAAAGGGTCTTGCCGGCATCCTGGCGCTCGCCCCAGGGCACGTACCCAGCGTCTCCGGCTGGCAGAAGAAGATGAAATTCGATTACCGACGCGCTGAAAGACTGATCAATGAAGGCCGCGGCAAGGTGAAGGCTGAATTCCGCTTTCACAATCAAGGCCGTACAAGTACCGAGCGCGTTACTCCCGAAGTTTATTTCAGCTGGTTCGACCCTCAGGGCGCTGCCAATTATCGGAAAAATGCCGAAAAACTCTGGCCGGGAACGGCGCTCCTCTGGATTGTTGGCCGCAAGGACATCATGGCCCGCCGTGGCAGAAATTTCGCCTTTGGCAAAGTGCCAGTCCATCCGAAAAGCAAATATGTGGAAGTCGCCGGCGGTCATCTGGCAACACCGAGAGTTGGAGCCAAGATCGTAATCGCGTGGCTTCGCCTGCTGGATTGAGATTTAGATCCGCCACTCTTTGCAACGAGCGGATTGTCGTCTGACTATTCGTCATTGCGCGCGGTTCTTGGTCAGATGCGGCACCAGAATCCACAGTAGGGAGACGCAAATCATTCTGTCGTTTGGGCAGTGTGGGCGCCGGCGGCGGCTCCGCATAGCGGCCGCCGGTGCTGATCGGTGTTGCGTTGGTTCAGGACTCGCTTGGTACGACAGTCGCCTTGCGTCGGCGCGTTTGCGCCGGCTGATAGGCAACGCGGGCGTGATACTCGCAATAGGGGCCGCTTTCCAGCGAGTCCCGGCCGCAGAAATGGAACTCATTGTCGGTGGGATCGCCGATCGGCCAGCGACAATTGGTTTCCTTCAGTGTCAGGATCGAAGCTCTCTGATCCGGTGGGATATAGAGTTCCTGAACCGGCATCGGCTTGACGATGGCTTCAGGCTGTTCTTCCTGGTCAGCCTCATAATAGAGCTTCAGAGCCGCATTGCCCTGGGTGCGCATATAGGCACCGCCGCCCCCGGCTTGCGGTTTCGGTCGCGCTGCCGCCCTGCGCGGGCGTGCAGCCTTGGTTCGTGTCGTGGTCGCTCGGCCTGAAAGACCCAAGCGATGCACCTTGCCGATGACGGCGTTCCGTGTCACGCCGCCCAGCCGTCCGGCAATCTGGCTGGCGCTCAGGCCATCGGCCCATAGCTTCTTGAGCAGATCCACCCGCTCGTCTGTCCACGCCATTTGGTTAGCCTCCTCGTTTCGTTCTTTTTGCCGCAAAACGCGACTCAGAGTCCGTCCTAGGACTGCCGCGCAGTCCGGGCGCACTCCTGACTTATGTGAGACCCCGTACCGGCCGAAGACTTGAGCTTCGACATATCGTGGCCGGCAAAGGGGACGCTACAATATCCGGGAAAAGGCGGGCAAGCGTCCGCCACGCTTCCATAGCCTGTTATCCACCGGATAATGGGAGTCTGCCAGAACTCGGCGCGATTGACAAAGGGAACATTGGTTAAAAATCCCTTAAAACGCGGCCATTTCATGCGTCGCCAGATTGACAGTGTGCCGCAAGCCACTAAAATCAATGCATCTGCAGCGGCCGCCGGTGGGGCGGCCTTTTTGGTTTGAATTGAGCAATACCATGTCATCGTCATCCCTCTTGCCGACCTATGCGCGGACCGATTTGGTTTTCGAGCGTGGCAATGGTGCAACACTGACCAGTACGACCGGCGAAGATTATCTCGACTTCGGCGCCGGCGTTGCCGTCAATGCCCTTGGCCATGCCCATCCGCACCTCGTCGCGGCCCTGACCGAACAGGCCCAGAAACTCTGGCATTCCTGCAATATTTTTCGCATCGAGGGGCAAGAACGTGCGGCCGACCGCCTGTGTGCGGCAACATTTGCAGACCATGTGTTCTTCACCAATTCGGGCGCCGAGGCGATCGAGTGCGCCATCAAGATGGCACGCCGCTTTCATGTGACCAGAGGCGATGCCGCGCGTACGCGCCTGATCACCTTCGAGGGCGCGTTCCACGGCCGGACGCTTGCAACGATCGCAGCCGGCGGTCAGCCGAAGTTGCTCGAAGGCTTCGGCGAGCCTGTGGACGGATTCGACAAGGTGCCCCATTGCGATCTGGCTGCGGTCGAGGCGGCAATCACCGATAAGACTGCTGGCGTGCTTATCGAACCTGTGGCGGGTGAAGGCGGCATCCTGACGGTTCCCTGGGAATTTCTGCGCGAGCTGCGGGCGCTTTGCGACAAGCATGGCATGCTGCTCGTGGTCGACGAGATTCAGACCGGTATGGGCCGCACGGGTAAACTCTTCGCGCATGAATGGGCCGGTATCACGCCGGATATCATGGCAATCGCCAAAGGCTTCGGCGGTGGCTTCCCGGTCGGTGCCTGTCTCGCGACGCATCATGCGGGCGGCGCCATGACCGCCGGCTCGCATGGTTCCACTTTCGGCGGCAATCCGCTTGCAATGGCGGTGGCCAATGCGGTGCTCGATGTCATCCTCGAACCGGGCTTTCTCGAGGACGTCGCACGCAAGGGCGCCCTCTTGATGGAGCGTTTGGAAGCGATCAAAGCGGACCATGGCGACATTATCGAGGATGTTCGAGGCCGCGGCCTGATGCTGGGCATCAAGACCCGCGTTCCCAATACGACGTTCATCTCGGCATTGCTGGAGGAAAGGTTGGTTACGATCATCGCGGGCGACAATGTCACACGGCTTCTGCCGCCGCTGATTATCGAGGACAGCCATATCGACGATGCCTGTGCCCGGATCGAGCGCGTTTGCGCCAAACTTTCCAGTGCCGCCAAGTTGGCCAGCTGAACCGGGGGGAGTCGGCGGGCCATGGTGCCAAGGCATTTTCTAGATATCAGCGCATTCGAAACGGCTGAACTGCGGGCGCTTCTTGACCGTGCGCGCGAGCTCAAGACCACCGGCCGCGCGACACGTCTGAACGGATCGCAGGGCAAGATTTTGGCAATGATCTTCGACAAGCCGTCGACCCGAACGCGTGTCTCGTTCGATGTCGCCATGCGCCAGCTCGGCGGCGAGACGATCGTCCTCAATCAGTCCGAGATGCAGCTCGGGCGGGGAGAAACGATTTCCGATACGGCCCGGGTCCTTTCCCGTTATGTGGATGCAATCATGTTGCGGACGGGCTCTCATACCAATCTGACCGAGCTTGCGGAAAGTGCCGGCATCCCCGTTATCAACGGGCTGACCGACCAGTCGCACCCTTGCCAGGTCATCGCCGATGTCATGACATTCGAGGAACATCGCGGTCCCATCGAAGGACGTTCCTTTGCCTGGATTGGCGATGGGAACAATGTTGCCACATCATGGATGCATGCTGCAGCGCGGTTCGGCTTCAGGTTGAATCTGGCCTGCCCGGATGAACTGCCGCCGGACCCGGCGGTGGTGGAATGGGTGCGCAGTCAGGGCGGCGACGTGCATGTCACCAGCGATCCGGCGGAAGCGGTTGCAGGCGTCCACGGCGTTGTGACCGATGTCTGGGTCTCCATGGGCGATGCCGATGCGGAGCGGCGTATGCGACTGCTCGGGCCCTACTGCGTCGATCAGGCGCTGATGAATCATGCCGACGAGACGGCAATCTTCATGCATTGTCTGCCGGCCCATCGTGGCGACGAGGTAACGGCTGAGGTCATCGACGGACCGCAATCCGTTGTCTTCGACGAGGCGGAAAACCGCCTTCATGCGCAGAAAGCCATTCTCGCTTGGTGCCTGGAGGCGGCTTGAATGCAATCAGCCGATGTCTCGCAACCGTCCGGCCCGGAGCCGGCGGCCGATGATCAGATCCTGCCGTTCCAGATCGAGAGTGGCGACGCCACGGGTCGCGTCGTTCGCCTGGGGCCTGCCGTCGACGAAATCCTGAGCCTCCACGATTATCCGGAGTGCGTTTCCAAACTGCTTGGTGAAGCCGTTGCCCTGACGGCCATGCTCGGCGCCTCGCTCAAATTCGATGGCAAGTTCATCTTCCAGACGAGCACAGACGGCCCGGTGAATATGATCGTCGTCGATTTTCAGACGCCGGGAAGCATCAGAGGCTATGCTCATTTCGACTCAGAGCGCGTCGCCGCGATGGAATCGGAAGGCACTGTCGATCCGACGAAACTGCTTGGGCACGGGCATCTTGCGATGACCATCGACCAGGGTCTGGATACGGAGCGCTACCAGGGAATCGTGCCTCTCGAAGGTGACGATCTCAATACCGCTGCACATACCTATTTTCGGCAATCGGAGCAATTGCCGACATTCTTGCGCGTTGCCGTCGCACGTCATTATCAGGCGTCCCGTGACAACGGAGACTCCGAATGGACGTGGCGTGCCGGCGGAATCATTCTCCAGAACGTTCCGGGCGAAGGCGGTCGAGCGACATTCGATCATATGCCGGAGAGTTCCGATGATGAGGAGGATTGGCGGCGCGTCTGCATTCTGGCCGAAACGGTCGAGGACCATGAACTCGTCGACCCAACGCTTCCTTCCGAGACTCTTCTCTATCGTCTGTTTAACGAGGAGGTCGTCCGCATCTTTGATATTCGCCCGCTTAGCGTCTACTGCCGCTGCTCGCGCGAGCGGATCGAATCCGTTCTGGACAATTTCTCCTCTGAAGAGCTCGCGGACATGGTCGAAGATGACAAGATCATTGTGACTTGCGAGTTCTGCAGCCGTCGCTATGCCTTCGACTCGGATCGGTTCGTTTGAAGCTAGTTATATTCGTTTGAAGCCAGATATAATTGCCATCTGATCATTGTAATTTTCCTATACTAAACAGACATTTGAATTGATGTCTGAACTTCACCTGTTAGCAGTTGATTAGGAAAAATCCAAGATCATCGCGCAATGAATAGCGTGAGAGCCAACCTTGACCAAATTGACGAGCTTTTGTCGTCCGTGTCCGATCCCCGGGACGCGGAGCTGCTGTCGAGCGTCGTCGATCTGTTTCTCATCACGACGGAAGAACAGAATGTGCCCGCGGCCGATGTCTTCGGCGAGGTTATGGCTTTCATAGCCTATGGGCTGCCCGAGTCGGAACGGGTGGAGCTTTCGGAGAGAATATGCAAGGCGTCGCCGGCACCCCGCGACCTGATCCTGCGTCTGGCACATGAAGTGATAGATGTTGCTCGGCCGGTTCTGACCCATTCGCCATGTCTGCGCGACGAAGATCTTGTGTCGATCACGCAGACGCACGGCTTCGATCATATAGCGGCCATCACGGAACGTGAGAGGCTAAGCGAAGCTGTTACCGACGCAATCGTCGAGACGGGGATTGAGGAACTCATCACCAAGGCTGCCAGACACAAGCATTCCAGTTTCTCGACAAAGGCGTTCAGAAAAATCGCGGAAATCGCGAAACGCGTCAGGGAATTGGTTGTCGCTCTTCTCAAGCGAAAGGATGTGCCGGCGGATATCAAAGCGAAAGTGCATCGCACCGCCGCGGAGAAAGGCTGGGCCGGCAAGGTGGTCAGAAGTGGCAAACCTTTACAGGCTGAACCAAAACCCGAAAAGTCCAAGCCGATTGTCAAGAAGAAGGGCGCGCCGGTGACCGAAGCGATGCTGGCACGGTACGCGGATGACAAGGACGAAGAAGCCGTCGCGCGTTGCCTGAGTGAGTTGACAGGGTTTGCCGAGGTCATTCTCCGTCAGGTGATGTTTGGCACCGACCTTTCGGCGCTCATTGTCATATGCCGAGCTCAGCGATTTGGAACGGCCACCTTTGCGTCGCTCTTTCATCTGCGTCAGAAGGAAACGCAACCGGATCCCATGGCTTTCACGAATGCGATGCGGCGCTACGACGCGATGGAGCCGCACAATGCGGAACAACTCATGCGAATGTTGAAAGACAAGCAGGCGGCGAAAGCCAAGAGCGAGCCGGCGGACGGCGAGGCCTCGGTCGAGAACAGCGCGTCATAAAGGGCAGAGACGTCGTTGCCGTACATGATATTGGCGTGACCCTCGCGATAGACTGTCCAGCGCCCTCTACTCATTGATACGAGTCAGATGGCCCAAGTCGTAGGACGACCGCTTGCCATTCGATATGAGCCATTTTCGAGGTGACTGTGACACAGCGAAAATCTGCCATAGCCGGTCGTTGATGGATTGGCCGTAATCCGAGTAATCGGTTCGCGAATTCTGGGCTGTGACAACATGCCCGCAAGTGGTTGGCTCCCATAGAGACCCCGCACCATTGCTCAGCAAGATGAACCGGAAGATCGGTTATTACCCGACGCGTATCGATAGGAAATATTAACTATGAAATCGTACCAAGTACGGAATGGTACCGATTTTCCATACCCTGAGGCCACACTGATGAATCTCAACTCTTTCACAAAAAGCTTCAAATTTTCCAATTGGAAAACGCGCTCGAAAGTGATTGCCGGTACGATCGCTCCGTTGAGTTTGATCCTGATCATAGCAGGCATCAGCGCCTTCGGTCTTCACAGAACCGAAAAGATCTCGGGTTGGGTGGAGCACACTCACAAGGTTCTGGGCAAGGCGGATGGCGTGATTGCCGCGGCGGTCGACATGGAAACCGGTATGCGCGGTTATCTCCTTGCCGGCAAGGAAGATTTTCTTGATCCTTACAAGAAAGGCGGGAAGGCCGCCTACGAACGCATTTCAAACCTTCAGAAAACAGTATCCGACAATCCCAAACAGGTTGCCCGCCTGGGTGAAGCTGCCGATGTCCTGCGCACATGGCAAAACGACGTAACCGAGCCGCAGATCAAGCTGCGCCGGCAAATCGGGGATGCGGAATCTATGAATGACATGGCAACCTTGGTGGGTAAGGCCGAAGGCAAGGTCTACTTCGACAAGTTTCGCTCGCAAATTGCCACTTTCATCAAACGCGAGGAGGTTCTGCTCAAGAAACGCCAGGAGGCCGGAAATACGCGGTGGGTCGTCCATACCTTCAAGGTGATCCAAAAGGCCAATGCGATTATCGCCGCAGCCGTCAATATGGAGACCGGCATGCGTGGTTATCTTCTTGCAGGCAAAGAGGAGTTTCTCGATCCCTACAAGAGTGGCGGCAAGCGTTTCGATAAGCTCACTCAGGAACTGAAAGAGACCGTTTCCGACAATCCTGCGCAGGTTAAGCTCCTGGACGCGGTTCGGACGACGATCGCCGCCTGGAAGGGTAAAGTCACCGAGAAGCAGATCGCGCTGCGCCGTAAGATTGGTGACGCCAAGACCATGGACGATATGGCTGATCTCGTGGGACAGGCGAAGGGCAAGGTCTACTTCGACAAGTTCCGCCAGCTCATGGCGGACTTCAAGAGTGAAGAGGAGCATTTGATGGGCGTCCGGCAAGCGGAGCGCGCATCGACCGTCCAGAACACAGATATGTCGCTTGCTATCGGGACATTATTGGCCTTCCTGATCGGAACTGCACTTGCGTGGTTTGTCGGCAACGCCATTGGAAAGCCTATTCGCAGCATAACGAAGGCCATGGGGTTTCTGGCGGATGGAGATACGTCCGTCGACATCGTCGGCGCCGAGCGCAAGGACGAGATTGGCGAAATGGCAGCTGCCACGCAGGTCTTCAAGGACAACGCCATTGAAAAGGCTGAACTTGAAAAGAGCCAGGCTGAGGCGGACAAACGCGCGGCTGAGGAAAAACAACGATTGATGAGCAAGCTTGCGGATGAGTTCGATTCAAGCGTTGGTTCCATCATCAAAACCGTCGCCTCAGCGGCGGAGCAGATGAATAACACCGCCCAAACCATGTCAGGTATCGCATCCGAAGCCAGCGGTCAGGCGGCATCGGCTGCTTCAGCATCAGAAGAGGCGGCGGCAAACGTGCAAACCGTTGCAGCCGCGTCCGAAGAAATGGCAGCGTCAGTCGGCGAAATCAATCAGCAGCTGAGTTCCGCAACGGAAGCCTCTCGAAGGGCGGTTGAGACCGTAAGCGACACGAGCACCCAGATAAAGACACTTGCCGAGTCAGCCGACAAGATCGGCGAAGTCGTCAAGATGATCTCAGAAATTGCTGAACAGACGAATCTCCTCGCGTTGAATGCGACAATTGAATCTGCACGAGCGGGCGAGGCGGGCAAGGGCTTTGCAGTCGTTGCGGGTGAGGTAAAGGAACTCGCGGGCCAAACGGCCCGGGCTACCGAGGAAATCCATCAGCAGATCGAGACTGTTCAAGGCATGACGAGACAGGCCGTTACCGCGATGAGTGATATAAGCGAAGTGATTAGCCAGTTGGATGAAACATCCACGGCGATTGCATCGGCTATGGAGGAGCAAGGCTCGACCACGCAGGAAATTGCGCGAAATACCCAACAGGCCGCAACGGGTACTCAGGAGGTTACCGAGAACGTCGCAGGGGTAACGCATGCAGCCCAAGAGGCCGGTAGCACGTCAAATCAGGTTACTGCAGCAGCAAGCGAGCTATTGCAGCAATCAGACATGCTGAGGTCTACCGTCGAGGAGTTTATTGGAAAGGTTCGGGCCGCTTGAAGCCGCAAAACACCAGATAGCTGATTCGGGGCAATATCGCCTTTCCCGGCGGCGGACCATTGGCGGCTGTTCTCAAATAGATGGCAGCCATGAAACGGCAGATTGTTCGTTTAAGCTTCAGCAGCGATCGTAATTCTTCAAGACCCACCAAGTCTCGGAAACGCCATTAGCGGAACAAGGCGGTACTCGTCCAGTCTGTCGGAAATTGCCAGATAAATCCGGCTCTCAAAAAACGTAGGTTTTCGATGTAGGCGGTACACTTTCTGCGCACTCCGAACGATTGCGACCACCGTAGGCCATCCTGCCCACCTCGCATGCACTAGCAAAAATGGCGCTAATTCGGGAATGAGATGGACGCACCCATCGGAAATCCTCCAAGGTATGCCCGAAGAAACACCAACAAATGGCCGGTCTATGCTTGACAGCGGCTGTGACGCGGACGAATTGCGATAGGCCCTGAAACGTTATTTGCAGTGATCAGAGCTTGTTGCTTGCGGTTTAATTGCCGTTTCCCCGGATTTTACATTGGATCCCCATTTTCTGCCCTAGAGCAACGTGCGTTCTGTCAAACGCACATAAGTTGCTCTAGCAGCTTAGAGTCGATCAACTTTTCTGCGCGTAGTGGATTCCGACTAAGCGCAGGTTGATCTATTGGAGCTCGTTAGGGCTGTGTCTTTTGCCGTGCTAAATTTGTGTGCGGTGATGAAGCGCGGTTTTGGGAGAGACAGATGTTCAGCGCCGAGGCATGCGAATTTTCTGAACGCATTGCCGTGCCGCCTGCAATGGACTGCAGTCGGACAGTGTCAAACCATCAGAGACGCAGCTCCCCTTGCCGCCGATCGGCTCCATTGTGCTGCTGGGTGCGACCATTACCGATTGCGATCATGTCGCGGCGATGGGTGGGGTGCCCCACAATTCGACCGTGTACCCAACTCCCGCTCCGGAGGGATCAATGACATATGCCTGCTCAAGGGATCCTCTCACTCTGAAACGAATGATTGCTGGCCTGATCCTGATGACATTCGTTGCAATTGCACCTCGTCCGGCTTTTAGCGAGGCAACGGCAAGTGGCGTAGCAGTTGTCGTGACACCGCAGATCGGCCACTCCGACAGCGTCAACTCTGTCGCCTTTTCTCCCGACGGTTCGCTCGTTGTCTCCGCGAGCAATGACAAGACCGTCAAGCTTTGGGACACTGCGACAGGACAACTGATCCGCACTTTCAAGGGTCATGCAGGGAATGTCAGTCAGGTGGCCTTCTCGCCCGATGGGAAGCAGATCGCCTCGGTGAGCAGTCATCTGCTCCTTTGGGACGTGGACTCCGACCAGCTGGTCAGGAAGTTCGAGCACGAGTTCATCAACCTGACCTCACTCGCCTTTTCACCGAATGGCAAGCGGATTGTGGTCGGTGGTTCCGAGTCCAATCTGAAAAGCACTGCAGTGCTCAGACTCTGGGACCTCGAGAGCGGCCGTGTGGTTCGCTCATTCAAGAGCCGTTCGGAATGGATCACAGCCGTGGCATTTTCGCCCCATGGGACCCGCATTGTGTCGGGAAGCGACGACGGCGCCATTGAGGTGTGGAACACCGTCAACGGTCAATCGGTCCGCACCTTGCGGGGGCATTCACAATGGATCCGCTCGCTTGCCTATGCACCGGACGGCAAGCACATCGCTTCGGGCAGCCGCGACGACACGCTCAGGCTTTGGAGAGAGAATGCCAGCCGGCCGCTGCGGACCATCGATGACCATAAGGAATGGGTCAACTCCGTCACTTTTTCTCCTGATGGCAAGTACATTGTTGCGGGAAGCACCGATAGCACCGTCGTGTTCTGGGATGCCGAAAGCGGGCGGAACAGCCGCACTTTCAAGTCTCGGTTCGGCATTGTCCATGCCGCTGCGATCTCACCGGATGGCAAGCGCATGGTGTCGGGATCCGCCAACAACGCCATCGAACTATGGGACAGCACAACGGGCCGGTTGCTCCACACGTTCAAGGGCCAGCCGCAACCCGTCGAGTCAGTTGCCTATACCCGGGACGGGTCCCGCATCGCGACCGGCGCTGACGACAACGCCATCAGGCTGTGGGAGTCCGCTTCGAGTACGTTGCTTCGAACGATGAAGGCATATTCGAGTGTTTACGCTCCCGTCGCTTTTTCGCCGGATGGGTCTCTCATCGCCAGCGAGCATGAACGCGGCAGGATCATGCTCTTGGACAGCACGACCGGGACGCAACTTCGCAACTTTGCCGCCCATGGCAGTTATCTCACGGCGATCACCTTCTCGCCAAACGGCGAGCATCTGCTGTCCGGAAGCAATGATAAGACGGCGAAGCTGTGGGAGGCCGCATCGGGCCGCCAAGTCCATGTCTTCAAGGGCCATAAGGACGATGTCAATGCGGTTGCCATTTCGCTCGACGGATCTCTGATCGCCACCGGGAGCGACGATCGGACAGTTAAGGTTTGGAATGCAGCGACCGGTCGGTTACGGCGTACGATTAAAGCCAGTTCGTCGGCATTGTCGGTTGCCATCTCTCCTGACGGCAAGCATGTCCTTGCAGGAGGAATCGCTTACAAGCTGGAGATGTGGAATATCAAGACCGGGAAGCTGCGGCGAAGCTTCAAAGGTCATTCCGATATCGTCAATGCCGTCGCCTTCTCCGCGGATGGTAAGCGCATCGCTTCGGGCAGCGAAGATCAAACCGTCAGGCTCTGGGACACGGCGACCGGCCGTTTGATCCACACCTATTTCGGTCATTCCGGCGAAGTAAACGCCGTCACCTTCTCGCCGAACGGGGCGCAGATCGTTTCCGTCGGCGACGACGGCACGCTCCGGTACTGGGACGCCGACAAGGGAGGCCTGCTGGCAACCGTCTTCACACAAGGCAAGGAGTGGATCGCGATCACGCCGGAAGGTTTTTTCACTGCTTCGAAGAATGGTGCCAAGACATTATTCGCCGTCCGCGGCCTTGAACTGTTCGCCATCGATCAGTTTTACCAGTCGCTCTATCGCCCCGACCTCGTACGCGAGAAACTGGCCGGCGATCCAGCCGGGAAAGTCAAGACTGCGTCGGACAAGATCGATCTTGATAAGATTTTGGAAGATGGCGGTGCGCCCAGGGTCAGGATCGTTTCTCCCGGACAAGGTGCCGAAATCGAAGGCGAGGAGCTGGTCGTCGAGGCCGAGATCGCCGATCTGGGCGGCGGGGTCGGACGCATCGAGTGGCGTGTCAACGGCGTAACACACGGACTACAGAATGCCCGCGGTTTCGAGCGGGAAGAAGCAGCCAAGGCTGGCGGACCTTCAACCCACAGGCAAAAGCTACCACTCGACCCGGGATCCAACGTCGTCGAACTGGTGGCCTACGATGCGAAGAATCAGGTCGCCTCCAACTCGGCCACAATCACGGTTAGGCGACGGGATAAGGGCTCGATGATACCGCCGCGGCTGCACGTCCTTGCCATCGGGGTGAACGACTATTTCGACAGCCGCCTGCGGCTCAAATATGCCGTACCGGACGCCAAATCGGTGAGCACAGCTCTCGCTCGGGCCGGCAAGGATTTTTATGAGAGCGTGACTGTAACCACCCTTCTCGACGATCGGGTCACCAAGGCCGGGTTGAACGCGGCGTTTTCAAAGATGTCGAAGACCGTTCGTGCCCGTGATGTGTTCGTCTTGTTCCTGGCGGGTCACGGCAAGACCGTGGACGGACGTTATTACTTCATTCCCCAGGACTTTCGTTTCCGGAACGAGCAATCGATTGTCGACAAGGGGATCGGACAGGACAAATGGCAAACCTGGTTGGCGAAGATTTCCGCCCGCAAGTCGATACTGTTTTACGACACCTGCGAGAGCGGGTCGCTGACCGGCAGCCGCCTTGCCGCGCGCGGCATGGAAAGAGTGGCATCGCTCGAGAAACTGACCCGTGCCATGGGGCGTACGGTTATGTCCGCCGCAACCGACGACGCTCCGGCACTGGAGGGCTATCGCGGACACGGTGTCTTCACATACGCACTGCTGGAGGCCTTGTCTCGCGCGGACCACAACAAGAACAAGCTGATCGAAATCACTGAGCTCGCCGGCTACATAGACGCGCAGGTTCCCGAGATCAGCCACAAAGCCTTCGGTTTTCGGCAAATCCCACAGATGAACATCGTGGGCTCAAACTTCCCGCTGGCACGAAAGGTCGGCGCAGCGGAAAAAGCCGAACCGGTCATACAGAACAGGGCACCAAAGCCGGCTCCGACGACACCCGCTGAAACGCCTGTGACGCGCACCCGGCCATCGGAAGATCCGGCCAAGGTCTGGGCGGTCATACAAAACACGACGAGCATTGCTGTTCTCAAGCGGTTCGCCGAAAGATTCCCAGACTCGATCTACGCCGATCTCGCCGGTGCCAGAATCGAGGAAATTGGCGGGCAGCCGAGCAGACCGACGCCGGCAACCTCGCCGGCATCTAAGGCAGCACCAACTGTAAATCCCGCCGAGCAGCCAAGGGTGAAGGCGAGTGCAAAAACTGAGATTGCAAAGAGATCGAAAAGCACGACATTCGAGCAGAGTTCCAAGTTGCGGAAGGCCGCCCATCCCGCCACTGGAAGCTGGAAGGGAGCAATCCTGCGTGACGGTAAACCAGTCGGCACGGACGCTTTGTCCGTCCATATCAAGGCTGACGGCGCAATCCGGGCCATGCTTGGTCGAGGCGGGGGTGCGGACATGCTTTTCAACGGCAAAATCGATGGTGCGGTGATCCGGTTTGCAAGGGCCGCGAGCCATTTTGAAGCTCGAAGAAACTATGACTATTTGGGCCTGCCAGGCGACGCTGGTCTGGATTTCACAAAATATAGCAAGTTCGAGTTTATCGGCACGCGGTCCGGCCGAGAACTGAAAGGAACGCTCAAAGTGATCGTCAAGGGAGCGAGACACGACGAGGTCTGCCTGCTCCACGCAAATGCCGACCATCCCCGCTATGGCGAATTCGTTGCGCTGGCAAAGAAAAGACTCAAGGCGGACTATCACGAACAGGACGTGTGCAAGGAGTCGCGTTTCGATCTGGAATGGTCCGCTCGTCAAGACATTTCGATGAAAGGAACGCTCGCCGATCTGGGAATCGAAAGCACCGCGCAACTTTCCAGAGGGACGTCTGAAAATGTGGAGATCCGGTCACTGGCCTATTCAGCAGACGGCAAACATATCTATACCGTCGGTGGCGACCATGTCGTGAGGGTTTGGGATGCTATTGCTGGCGAAATGCACTTTGCGATCGCCTCTGATGCCTACGCTAGCAAGATCATTTTCTCGGCCACAACGCAGCAGATCATAACCAGCAACGGTTCGAAGATTACGGTTTGGGACGGGGACGAAATGCGCGCAATGCGGTCGATTACGACAGGGCAGCTTTCGCCGAACGTTCATCTGTCAGCCGACGGAAAGTGGCTTGCGTCAATTGGAACCGAACGGGAGACGATCGGCACCTCGGATCACATAGAATCCACGAAAATCTGGAATGTGGAAACCGGTGAATTGGTCCAGAAAATCGAAACAGGCCGTGTCTACGCCGCCGCTTTCTCAACACAGACGCCGGGCGAACTCGTGATATTCAACAAGGATATCGGCCGCTTCTGGAATACGGACTCCAAATCGTTTTCCAGGATGTGGAAGCTCAACAACGATCATGACTTCGTCGGTTCCGTGGCCTTTTCGCCCGACGGCCGCTTAATTGCCACGAGCCATATTTCGGAACCAATCGCTAGAATCTGGGACGCAAAAACTCTGAGGCTGAAGCACAAGATTCAATCTGGCGAATCCAAGAAAGATAGACTGGCATTAGCTTTCTCGCCCGACAGTCAGGCGCTTGCGATCTCGGGCCGATCGATCGGCATATGGAACGTTGAAACCGGCACATCGGTTAGAACTATCGAGGGTTTCGACGGGCGCATCGGTAGCTTCGCCTTTGCGCCGGATGGGGAGCGTCTTGGCGTCATTGCGCCCACCGGCGACATCAGGCTCTTCGATCTTGGTTCAGGCAAGCGTGTTGCAACCATTCACGCTTTGCAGGAACGTCAATGGATCGCGGTTCGACCGGACGCGACGTATACCGCGTCTAGCGGCGCTGCAAAGCATCTTGCCATTCAGAAGGCAACAGAGCCCGGATCGGAAAAGAAGTAGAACGCGAAACAAGAACGTCCGGATTATTCGAATTCGAGTGTCCTGGCATCTTCAGATGCCTCCTCAGTTTGGCGCTTTGATCTTTCTGCGCGTTTCGTTTCCCCCACTCGCGGTGTGATGGAGCAGTCATCGCGAATTGTTGCCTGCCGTTAACCCGGCGGTCGTCATTCGTTTGCCGCGCGTTCCCATCTGATAATCTGAACGGGCCCACAGCTGAACCCGCGGCACACATTCCAGCCGCGGAGAGGCTGTTACCGAAAGGCCGCCATTGTTTGTCTTGTGAGCGCCTGGTCCGACGTGAAGTCAGCCGATGCCTCGACGCCGGAAATATGCGGGCGTTGGCGCATTGATAAAGGGAGAAAACGAATGAGAACGAAAGCGCTAGGGTTGACATTTTCTATGCTGCTGTTCATGGGCGCAAGCCATGCCTATGCAGACACGCGAGTGGCATTGGTCGTCGGAAACTCGGCATACAAGGCCAATGCCGTAAAGACCGCAACCAACAACGCCACAGCAATATCGAAATCGTTGATCAAACTGGGTTTCGAAGTGGTTTTGCGGCACGACGTGACCCGAGCTGGACTGCAGAAGGCCGTTGGCGCGTTCAGCGAAAAACTGACATCGGGTGCTGATATTGCCGTGTTCTATTATGCAGGGCGCGGAGTCCAGACGGGCGCAGATAATTGGCTTTTCGGCGTCGATATCGACACCGCCCCCTCGACGCCGTCCAAATTATCAGCGGCCGCCTATCCGCTGGCGGAAATTCGACGTCTTGCCGAATGCAAATCAAAGGTTGCTTTGGTCTTTCTCGATGCCCCGCGAACCAACCCCTTCAAGAGGGGATCCAAGAGAGGCACAGCCTATCGTGCAAGTGGCACCGGCTGCGATGGCAAAAACCCGCAAACAATGATCAGCTATGCGACGTCTCCCGGAAGCAACGCAATCGATGGAGACGGCGATCTCAGCCCTTACACGGCTGCATTGCTCAAACATATAGAGACCGCGGACACGCCCATCCACAAGGTCATGAGGCATGTTCGCCGTGATGTCTTGACGGCGACCAATGCCCGTCAAACCCCATGGGAGTCCTCGACGATCCAGGGGTCATTCAAACTGAATTAGTCGAACCGCCGCTGGTTTAAAGGGACGTTCCAGTCGGAACCCTTCCGCTTGTATGGCGAGGTAGGGAGGAAGACGACGGGGGCGTCCCGTTCTTTTCCAAGGCAAAGAAATCTCAAGCGAACTTCAGCGGCATCTGTCTACTCTGCACCGGTTCGAACAGTCTTGGTTCGGCCAAGTCCATCAAATGCCTCTGTAGGATCGGAAAGGGTTCTGGGACAGGACGCCGGAAACCGAAAAAATCGTAGCGTCCTCCATCTATTTTGCCGATCATGATCGGGAAAAAGATGACGTTATCGCAAAGACTGTCGCGCATGTGATCTGCGAAAATCGAATATCGAAAATTGCATGTTCCAACTGAGGCGTCAGGCGAATGGTTCGATTTCTTGGATTTCTCGTCTTAGCAGTGGGCGTCGGCGGGGTCGTCATGCACCGCTTCGCTGATCTTCATCGCTATGCCAATGAGGCAGTCCACTATTATTGGGGACCAAGCGCAACCCAGACTTTTGCGTCTCCTGTGGGAGAGGGCGTAGTCTATCTGTTGTTCTACTTCATCGCCGTCGTCGGTCTCATACTGATTGCGGTTGGAAGACGAAAGTCCTTATCCTGATGGATCTGCGCGATCGCCGCATTCTGACATCAGCCCGATAGGGTCTAAGCAGTCAGCGCCCGGGAATTTGCACTTTTGAGCAGTATTCCAGGGGTACCTGAAGAAGACTCGGCTGTGGAAGCCCATTTGGCCACGGAAGAGATAAAGGGAGATTGTCGATGAACTATGTGGATGGCGTGATGCTTGCTGTGCCGACGGCCAATAAGGATGCCTATCTCAAATTCGCAGAGACCGTAGCAGAGTGCTTCAAGAAATATGGTGCCCTTTCGATCGTAGATTGCTGGGGCGATGACGTGCCGGAAGGCAAAACGAATTCCATGCGAAGCGCGGTGCTGCTTAAAGAGGACGAGACCGTCGTCTTTTCCTGGGTGACCTGGCCGTCCAAGGGAGTGCGTGACGCAGGTTGGGAAAAAGTCATGGCCGATCCCGCGATGGCACCGGACAAGAACCCAGCGCCTTTCGATGGCGGCCGGATGATCTTCGGCGGTTTTGAAATGATCATGGATAAGTAGACCGGGCGCCGACTCTGTCGCAGCTCATCTGAGTCCGCTCTGAAAGAAGGAGGGATGCCAATGCGATGTGGCACGACGATGCGATGGACACACAATGCCAAGCAGCTTTTGCGCATGTTGAAGAACAAGCAGGCTGAATTGGTGCAACACCAATCCGGCGATGGGAAAACCTCGACCGAATCATAGAAGCTCGGCGAGAGCCGAGCGCAACTCATCAAAGGTGAGTGACATCTTTGTTGCGCCTTCGAGATGGACGAAGTGAAGACGCTGTTTCCCAGATCGATCGAAAATGAAGACGGTCGGTATTCGCTGCACATTCGCGAAGATCTTGCCGATGCTTTCATTACCCTTGTGTGTGGGAAACTGGGGAGCGGTCTGCTTCAGGAATCGTTTGAGCTTCTGTGGGTTCGATAGTCCCGAAAAGTTCTCAAAGAGATTGATGGCGACGATATCCAGTGCGCTTTCGCTGAATTCGCGTCGGATCCTGTTCAAGGCCGCAAACTCGTCGCGGCAGGGTGGACACCAACTGGCAAAAAACGTCACCAGCGTGACGCGGTTTTCTATTCCGGCGTAGACACGATCCTGAAGAGGAGGAAGGGTCGAGAGTTGGGCACGAAGCTCATGCGTCAGCGCGACCTCGGCTCTTGCCGGTGTTGCGAGCAGCAGCAATGATAAGACTACGAGTCGGACCATAATTTCCATCGTTCATGATCCGCTGGTTGCGGCAAATGAAGAATCCGTGAGACAGTCTTGCAACAGCCCTCTCCCAAGGGAGCGGGTTTGTGAGAGTTCGAGCTCCCTGGTTCGGTGGCATGACTGACAGCCTGAATTGAATACAACTGGTCGGGTGACGTGCCGCCCCAGCATGAAAATAGCCGAAAAATAGGGATTTGAGTCGCTCTCACCTGCGGTGTGATGGAGCGCACACGCATTCCCGGAACCCGCTCCCATCTCTTGGATAGTGAACGGCAGGGGTCGATGCCCCGTCATTAGAACAATTCAAGCTTCGGGAGAATTCGAGATGAAAAAAGTACTTCTTTCCACGGCCGCCGCAGTCGCGATCGCAACGACGGCTCTGTCCTTCGGTGCCAACACCGCCTCGGCCGGCTACTACAGCTACACCAGTTCCTATCACCACACATACGAGCCGGTCTGCCACACCAAATACAAGACCGTTTCCTACCGGAAGAAAATCAAGATCCGGACCCATCACGGTTATGGTTACGGCTATGGCTACAAGTGGATCTGGAAGACCTTCTACAAGAAGGTTCCCTACCAGGTTTGCCACAAGGGCTACTAATCCTGTCATCATCTGACAGTTCAATGTTCGCAGAGCCGCTGTTTCACCGCCCCCGGCAAACAGTGGCTCTGCTTCGTTCTTGTTGAATTTGGACGATCGAATGCCTCCGCGATATCGTGTCTCTCATCCGCCAGGGTTTCGCGAAGGAACAAGATGCGTAGCAAAATACCGATCGGACGCATCATCCTCGCCTATCTTGCGGCCTGTCTGACGCTTCCCTTTGCGTTCTTCGTCGTGCCGGGCCTGCTGGCCATGGGGTCTGCGTTCGTCGACGGTCCGCCAATTCCATCCTATTCGCCCGGAAACACGCTCGGCATCATGCTGATATTCGCCTTCACGGCCGTCGTCAGCGTCATTGCCCTGACGGCCGTACCGGCAGCGATCTTTATCTATATGGCTGAGCGGCTCCAGGTGCGGGCATGGTGGGTTTATGCGCTTGGTGCGGCTCTCGTCGCCGTCCTCGCACACAGACTTGTACCCATCTTCGTGCCGAAACTCGATGCACCTTACTCGATTGCCGGCGCCGTCTTCGTTGCTGCGATGGCTGTCGTGCCCGGCAGCGTCTATTGGTACATTGCCGTTCGCCGCCGGGCTGCGGGCAACGCAGTGTCGAACGGTATCGGGGAAGGCTGACGACGCCTGCCACGATCCGTCATTGTGCACGGCCGTTCAAAGAGGGCGGTACATCCAAAGACTTGGAATCGAGGAGTCGAATCCGGCTTTCTCGTAAGCGCGCCGTGCCGGTGCATGGCTTTCATCGCCCCCGGTTCCGACAGTCGCGATCTGCATGCCGGCCGCTTTCATCTTGTCGAGAACGACCCTGTATAATTCGGATCCGATGCCGCGTCCTGCATGATCAGGATCGACCGCGTTCAGTCCGATCTCGCCGATTTTCTTTTTATGGTCGAGAGCCATGGCTGCGAAGCCCACGATCACTCCGTCGACGAGTGCCACAAACACCTGTTCGGGCGTGCCGGGATCGCACAGCCGCGTCAGGAGATCGGCCTGTTCCTTGTCGTCATCGACAAACGCGACTTTCGCAATGGCCTCGCCCGTCAATGCACGGAAAGAGCGAAAGACCGGTTCGAATGCGCGAGCGCGGATCGCTTGCAGACGCTCCAGGTCGGACGCATCGAAACCTCTGATTTCAATCTCGGTGTTCTTCATTTGCGGCAGGATATGGTCGCTGTTTGGCTCGAGACAACCGATGTCTGTGCCATGGAAGACCGCCGTATGGCCTGTTCATTTGCGTGTTCGCCCGGAGTCCGCTACCCCATTCTGACGCAGTCATGGCGGATGGGAAGTATGATGGAAGGAACAGGGAACGGATCCGACAGGACAAACTTGAGCATTCAGCCGCTGTTAGGCACGGTCTGCATGACCGTCCTGCTGTCTCTGTCGGTGAGTGTCGGCAACATATTGGTGCCGGCGCAAGCGGCCGACGGCAGAAGCCCGACCGATACCTATCATGCTTACGATAAGGCGTTGCAGGCAGCCGAGTCGTGGCGCGATGTTCTATCCTTTCTCGCATCCGGGTCGATCACCGAAATCGCGGCCTTGCCCGTCGGCAAGCGGCGACAGTATCTCGCATTCGCCAAGATCGTCGCGGCCGACCGGAACATGCCCGAGATCCTCACAGAGACGACGGATGGTGATATGGCCACCGTGGTCGTTTCCTATTGCTCCGAGGACCGCAAGCGCGGCAAGGCGACCGTCTCCTTCCTTCGTGAGGAGGGCGTCTGGAAGTTTCGAAAAGACCATAGCGATGTCGGCCTTGAGACCTGCTGAAAACGCTTAGCCCGTCTTCCGCGACACCCCATCGCGATAGGGTTTCAGCGCGGCATAAACGGTAGCGTGCACAGGTGTTGGCAGGCCCAACTCTCTGCCGAGGCGAACGATGGCGCCGGACAGCCCGTCAAGTTCCAAACGGCGACCACTTTCGAGATCGACCAGTTGCGAGGATTTGCTGTCGGGTGCGTTGGCGTCGAGTGCCGCTATCACTTGGGCGACCTTGTCGTCATCGAAAGCAATGCCGGCGGCCCGCCCGACACGTTCGGCCTCGATAACGGCCTCGCGTTGAAGCCAGTGCAGATCCGGGTCGGCACGAACGGCGCCGACGGTGCAACGGGTCACACTGGTGACCGCACTATTGGCGGCGACCAGCAGAAATTTCTCCCACAACATGCGGTCCGTGTCGGCGCAGCCTTCCGCTTCGATCCCGGCATTGCGGCAGACTTCCAGCAGTGCCCCGACGCGCTCGCTCTTGCCTCCGCCGGGTTCGCCAAACACAATATGGGGATGGGGCCCGATGCGCCCGTAAAAGGTGATTTCGCCGGGGGCGCTGATATTGGCCGGGAAGTAGGCTGCGCCACCGAGCATCGCCTCCTTGCCCACCACGGAGCCTACATCGCGGACGCTCTCGATGCCGTTCTGCAAGGTGAGTACCAGCGTTTTTCTGCCGACGATTGGCGCAATCGCTTTTGCAGCTTCAGCCGTGTCATACAGCTTGACGCAGAAAAACACGGCATCGACGACGCCGATGTCCCCGGGTGTATCTGTCGCGGCGATTTCGGGTATATGGACCGCGTCGGCACCCAGAATGCGCAACCCGTCGCGGCGCAATGCTTCCAGATGCGTCCCCCGGGCAACGAATGTCACATCTTCGCCGGCAGCAGCCAGCATTCCACCGAGATAGCCGCCGACACCGCCGGCGCCCATAATCGCGATCTTCATTTCCCTCAAACTCCGATGCCTTTGTGGATTTTTGGCGTATTCTCAGCATTAATACCAATTCACCTGCCGTTGAAGTCCAATGAACTGGAACCTTGTCAATATGATTCGTGCCACGACCGCCGCCTTCGGCTTTGCTCTCAGCCTGATCGCCGCCGCCTTTCTGTTGTCCATCGGCGCATCTGCCCAGAACGAGCCCCTCGTTTGCTACTATGATGCAAACGGGCGCCAGCACGATGCCGACAGCTGCAAGACGGCCTTCGACCTCAGCGACAAGCAGGGCATCTTCATGCATGTGCGGTGCCGGCGCTCTGCCGGTGCCGTCTGCCTTGTTGGAAATTCCGGACTATGCCGTCCCGGCTCGCACAAATACCGGCATTATGAGGTCTTTGTCGGAAGCACAGACGGCTGCCCGGCGCGGTACAGTCAGCTCGGGACAACTGGCCGGCCGCAAACCGTCGCCCCCAGCTGCCCGGCAGGCTATGTCTTCTCCGGGGGGCAATGCGTCCGTGATGCCGTGCCGGCCCCGACCTGTCCGGCGGGCTTCGTCTTCTCGGGCGGGCAGTGCGTCCGCGATGCCGTCGCCACGCCGGCACCGGTCCCGGCGCCGTCACCGCCTGCAAGCTCGGACCGGTTCGACCTGCGTCATGGATTCGATCTGCCCGGTGGCGATTATCTCCAGCTCAGGGGGCTGAGCAGCTTTCACGATTGCCAGGCCATCTGTTCCCAGGATGACCGCTGCAACGGTTACACCTTCAACACCCGCTTTGCGCGATGCTTCCTGAAATGGCGCGGTCAGAACTGGACGGCCTATTCGAATGCCGTCTCGGGTTTGCGAATACGCGATCAGCCGGCACCCGGCAGCTCTGCCTCGCAGTGCGACGGGAGATGCACCGGCGCCTATGACGACTGCCTGGAGAACGCCTCCCGGCAAAGCGCTGCCGACCGGTCGTCCTATGAGTGGTGCGCCACCCAGCGCGAGAGTTGCCGGTCGAACTGTGTCTCGCAGGGGCACTGCATCACGAGCAATGGAGGGCAGCTTTGCCCATAAAGCGACTTAGACAAACTGCGGAAGCCATCCCCTCATCCTAACCTTCTCGCCTTAGGAGAAGGGACGAAGCCGCAAACTCACAACGTATGAACCCTCTCCCTGGGGAGAGGGCCGGGTGAGGGGATTGGCTGCAAAGCCGATTATGTTTCTTGTCCGCAAGAAGCAGATCTGACCTGTGCAGCCGACCGCTACGCGATTCTGCCTAGCGTAGGGTCCGGCTCGAACGCTTCCGATACGTGTTTTTGGTGCGAGACGTTCCGCGGCTATAGCCCGGCTTTCGGTCGTATCTCTTGCCGTAGTAACGCTTGTCGCTTTTTTCGTACAGGAAGCAGCCGTCATATCCAGTGCCGCCGCCGTGACCGAAACCGCATCCATTCCCACTCAGGCCGAATCCGTAGCCATTAAAGCCCTGGGCCAAAATTATGTTGGATGACGGTGAGTTGGCCGGCCCCTGGTGTACCAGAGCGGTTGGCGGGGTCGCCTGTGCACTGTGCGCCGCGGACGTCAGGCCAAGTGCAATTGCGGGAAGGGCGGCAATCAAGAGTTTCGTGCTCATGTCGGTCTCTCTTTCGGTTCCTTGTCGAGCGAACGATTGCCCAGACGATCCCGTCCACGGCCTGTCACCGGCCGCGTCAGCTCGTCCCAACGAATGTTGCTCGAAGAGTTTGGTTGCGCTCTAAGCTCTTCCCAAAATCTGGGGCGCTACCGTCACATTGCGAATGAAGATTCTGTTATCGCCATGTCATCCATAGCGTGTGCGCCATCGGTCGATCGCGCGGCCAGCCCGGAGACGAGGACTTGATCCAGGGCTCCAGGCGGCGCTTTTGCGGCCGGCGATTAGTGCCGGCGTATCAATCTAGAAGTTCCGAAGGAAGTTCCGCAGATCCTTCTCCGCCGTTTGGTTCCCGGCATTGCTGAAATAGACGATGATGACGACCTGGTTCGGGAAGCAGGCGAAGTCGACACTGCCGTCGCTAAAGATCATTCGACGAGTGAAGCTTCCGCGTACCACGCGCCGAAGATTGTCGGCGGCGCGCTGTTCGGCTGCAACGACGCGATCGACCTTCGAAAGGCACTGCCTGTCCGACAGCCCGCCCAGCGACTTGCCCTCCGAGGCGATGCCTGCGGCCATGGCCGATGAAATACCTAAAACGGCCACGAGAAACCCTGCCGCCAAAGCAGCAAAACACTTCGAATAGATTTTCATGAACAATGTCCCTTAATGCCCCACACTAACTAGAACAGTCGGAAGGGTTTGTTGCTAGTGCCCCCACCGTGACCGTATCTGCTCAAGGCGGGCATTGAAAGGCCTGTCGGCACTCGTTCCGAATGCGATCGACACGGTTCCAGGCCTTCTGCGCCTCAAGGTGGCCCGCCTGACGCGAAGACGACCGCAGCAGTGTGAGAATTCCTGGTTAGCGGTGCAGGTCCAACGAGCAGGATCCGCAGTTTGCTGTACAGCTCCCTCTCTCCGGCAGGCTCTGGCACCCGGCATGACAGTCGACGCGGACCGGGTCGCATTCCTTCCGGCAACGCGTGTAGCCTGCATCGCATTTCGCCAGACAGGCCTTGCCTTTACCGGCCGGGCCGCCGCTACATTCGGCCTTGCAGGCCTTCCTGTCCGTTCGGCAGTCGCGCTTGCATGCTCTGAACGCCCCACCTCTGTCGCATTGATGCAGACATTTCAAAACTATGACGCATTGCGGATCCTTGGCCGCACAAACCAGACAGCTTTGCGTGACCCTCCGATCCATTGACTGGGCGACTGCGGATGAAGCGAGAAGAGTTGATGCAAGCGCCAGGACGGCGGCGAGCGCCCATCCTTTCCAATCCTCAAGTGTCACAGATGGTCCCCGCGTCGGTCAGTGCGTATTCCGCCGTGTCAGAAACGACACGGTGCACCATACCTGCGATATGCGTCCTTTATTGGATGAACCGACCGGTGACGAGAGCCCGGCGTTAGGGCTTCCGACGACCCTCAACGGGAATCTTCGGTGTCTTCTCCGGTTTGTCCGGTCCCCAAAGCGAACTGTAATAACTGTCCGCCAGATTGAGTGCGCCGACAGGGTTGTGCGCCAGCACCCGGTCCTTGGCCACCAGCACTGTGGTCAGCCCTTCGGCGTGCTTGAAGAACAGACTGTCGTGGCCGACGCAGAGGCCAAGCACGACATTGAACTCGCACCCTGCGCGTTTGAGCAGCTCCGCCTGACCGACCGGATTGCAGATCGCCTCATAATTTCCCGGGCGGATCTTCTCTTCGTCATCGAGGCCCAGTTCCTCCTTCGGGATGGAGCCATGCTTGCAGGCGACGGACGCGACCTCGAAGCCATGGCTCTCGAGAATACCGCTCAGCACCTTTGCATGATCGACAAAGCTGATGCAGGTGGCGATACCGATCTTCTTGTAGCCCATGCGCTTGGCGAACTCGCAAACCTCCTGTACCCGGGTCCACCGGCAATAGCCTTCCGCCTCGACCACCGCCGAGACCTGGGAGATCCGGCGCACATCGCCATCGTCATATTGGCCGGCGGCATCGTCGATACCATCCTGGTCCACCTTGGTCGGGCAATAGCCGGGTCCGCGCTCGGCCATCTCACCGACCCGGCAGGCACGCACCGTGTCCGGACAATAAGCACATGAGGGGTCGGTGTATTTCATGCCGTTTCTCCCGTTGCTGGGTCAGATCCGGATCTGTCACTCGGCCGCTTCGGAAGCGCCATGCGCGTCGTCCAACAGGCCATAGTTTCGCATCAGACGTTCGAGTTCGGCCTTGTCCCGGTCGGCGAGATCACGCAATGGCCGGCGTGGCGAACCGACGGGCATCCCGAGAAGCGAGAGCGCGGCATGAGCCACCCGAACATGGCTTCGCCCGCACATGAAGTCGCAGAGCGGGAACATCCGGTCGAACAATTCTCGCGCCGCCGTGACGTCCTTCTGTTCGACAGCAAGATCGAACAGTCGAACACAGTCTGCAGGACAGAGGTTTGTCATGCCCGAGAACCAGCCGTCCGCACCCGCCATCAGCGATTCCAGTGTCAGGTTCTCCGCGCCGCAGAACACCGTCATCGCATCGTTGGTCAGCTGCCTGATTGCGGTGATCCTTGTGAGATCGGACGAGCTTTCCTTGATATTGGCGACATTGTCGATTTGGGCGAGCCGGGCGACAAGATCCGGTTTGATATCGACGCCGGTCGTCCCCGGATTGTTATAGACGATGACGGGAACCGCGACGGCCTCGGCCACCTGTTCGAAATGTTCATAGATCTCGTCGTCGGTCAGCGGCCAGTAGGTGATCGGGATCACAAGCACGCCGTCCACACCCGCATCCTCGACTTCCCGGGCCAGCGAAACCGTTTCTGCCGTGGTCATCGAGCCGACGCCGCACAGTAGCGGTACGCGGCCATCGACATGCCTCGCCGCAGCCCGCGCGGCGCTCAATCGTTCTGCGGAACTGAAGGACCCGTTGGCCCCCGTACTGCCAAACGCCACAATGCCGTGCACGCCTTGCTCGATCTGATAGTCCGCCAGCTCTCTGAGTCTGTCCTCGTCGATTGCGGCTCCATCATTCTTGGTCGGTGTTGCGTTGAATGCGAAAACGCCCCTGAATCTCCTGCTCATCGCCTTGCCCCTTTCGCGTGCCATTGACCACGGTCGAGCATCGCCCATCGCCACGGCAGGCCCGGTCAGGCGCCGTATTCCATGCGCGTGCAGATGGAGAGCCAAGCAAACATTCCAGCCGAATTCCCTGATCTGTCTCAGGTTGTGAAGAGAGGCTATATGCGTTGGGCAACCGACATGAATTGGTCTGGGCGTGTTCTACGTAACGGCATTGATCTTTTCGGCGAGTGTATTAGCCAGCAACCTGAATCCCCTCTTGGTCGGGTGAAGCTCGTCGTTCCACCATTTTCGATGATCGTCTTCGCGCGGAAACAAGTCGAGCAGGCGGTTGTAGTGAACGTGGGACAATTCGGGAGACCCTGCCAAGTTTTCGAGCATGGCATTGAATGCATCGATAATCTTGTCGGTTATTTCGCGGCGCTCCTCCAGGTCATCATAGCCCTGACTCGTGAACGCCGGCTGCAGCCATGGGCCGGCTATCTGTATCCATCCAAAGCCACGGCCATCCGGGACCGCATAGGCATAGCCATGAAGCAGAATTGGGATTTTGTGGCCGATTTTTCGTTCGGCGATAAAGTCGATGGCGCCGATTAGGGTGATATAGGCTTGCCGGAGCCGGACGTGGATGAGTTCGTTGATCATCACGTCATTGGCACCGCGGCTTTGGCCGGGGGCCGGGTTGATCAAAAGCCGGAACTGCTCTCCGGCAAAGTCGTTCCCCCCTCCCGAAAGCAGGACGGCGGCCGGTTCCTGGTCTCGCTCCACCATCTTCACGAACTGACGCGTGAAGCCATCCCTCTGGCCAAGAGCGAAGGCCATGCTCTCGAGCGTGTGCCCATAATGGGCTACGCTTGTCACGTCGAAACCGTGCCTGTTCTCCAATTCGTCGATCAAGTCGGTATAGATCGGAATGTGGAACCACGAGTCACCTTCCGCGATCAGAAATTTCGGCGCCGACCGACTGCGCATTCGTCTCGACGTGAATTGGCTGAGAGATTGCGCAGCCAGACCTTGTCCGATCATCATGGCGTCCGCGTCCAATGTTCGGGAGATCACCTGGCGAGGGGGGGTATCGGATGGTCCTTCGTCTTCCGCTGCCAGCAGCAGCCATTTCTTCCGGCGGTTTGCAACATCGAATAGAGATGGTTCCTGGGGGAAGCGCTGCGATGGAAGATATCGTCGGATCTGGTTGAACCAGGTTTCGTAATCGGCGTCCGGCTCCAGTTCACTCAGAGCCTTCAGTGCCGAATAGGTGAAGGCCCCGTTCGGACGCCCGTCGAACCAGGCATCCATGCTTTCCTGATCTTCCCTGCACGCGGCAAGCAACATCGCGCCGCGCCTGCCGGGTGCACTGGCGCGAAAACGACGGATGGCCTGGTCGCTCTGTACAGCGGCCGTCTTACTGGCACACAGATTCGGTGGCAGGAACCGCGATCGCACGACTTGCGTTTTGGCGGCGCGGCCAAGTGGCATGTCGTCGAGCGCCGAACGGCGCGAAACCGTTCCTGAATTGCAGGAGTCCGATATGAGAATCCAGCGCACGCCGCTCTTTCGCTGCCCATAGACCTCGTTCAACTCGTCATCGGTGATGACGCCCTGCGTCGTGACGTCGTAAGGGCACCAGCACTCATCGAGCCCGTCACTTTCGTCGCCATCCTGGTCGGAGACGACCGAGCCGTGGCCGGCATAGACGATCACGACGATGTCTCCCGGTTCCGAGATATTGGCCAGATGAGTCAGTTTCTTTCGAATGGCACTCCCAGTGGCCGCACTGTCGAGGAGTATTTCGCACGCAAAACCGCGCTGGGTCAGGACCTCGGACCAATCATTGGCATCGTTGACACAACCGAATAGATCTAAATTAGTTCCTGGATAATCATTGATTCCAATGCAAACAGCGCGCTTTGAACTCATAATTTCCCACCAAAAAACTTATATATATAGAGATATACACTATATTCTGCCATGTGTGTAGATTTCGAATATCTTTCTTGTCGTGTTTTTGAAATTGAAAGTGTGTTATGCCGCACATTCCACATCTTGTGCGGCGGTGTGATTGCCATTGTTCAAGCTCACGACCCCCCGGACAACGAAGGTGAGGCGAAATTGAAGTGCTCCGCGCTGATGCTTGCTGCGGTGATCTGGTCAAATTTCTTATGGCCGGTATCGCAATTAGAGCCGACTCAGATCGGCTTAAGCAGGAACTACTGCGGGACCTTTCAATGGCATGGCAGCACGTTGATCCAGCGCGTTTCCATTAGCCTGAGCAGCGTATCAGCCGAAGCCGATGGCAATATATTTGCTGTTGGCACAGGGCGCTACATCACCGCGGAGCAGATAACGCAAATCGATGTGAGATGGCTGATCGATCCAAGATCCATGCGCTTTGAAATGTGGGAGTCCAATCCCAGGCAAGGCAACTTTGTCACGGACGGCTCTCACATCGGGACTGTGTCTCCTCGGTACCGATCGATCGAGGCAGTCTGGACGACCCGAACTTCGGGGCTCCAAGGGACGCTGTCGTTGGGGACCGAATGTGCGATGGTTATCGGCTCAACGCGACCGGTCATCGAACATGCGAAAGACTCCGGGTTTCCAATAGAGCCCGCACGATTGTAGATCGTGGCACTGCAATGAGGACAACGGGTGCACCTGCCGCCTTGTTGGCTCATTGCGCGCAACAGATTGCCCGCTCGCATGTTCCGCTATCCAAGTCACGCATTGCCGGCGGACCGCCACTCGTATTAATGAAACGGAGGTCATGAACCAATGGCAGAGAAAGTCGCCGCATACGGTCTTGGCAATATGGGGTTCCCGGTCGCGCGGCGAATTGCCCAGGGGTTCCCGCTACAGGTCTTTGATCTTGATCCCGATAGGGTGGCCCGGGCTGAAAACGAGTTTCAGGCAACGCCAATCCGGAGTGCCGCCGATATCGCGGACACACGCTTCATCGTGCTTTGCCTGCCGCATCCCGCTGCCTCGCGAAAAGTGCTCGAAGAGATCGTCCCCCATTTGCGAGACGATGCCGTCGTGATCGAGACCAGCACCGTGAACCCGGACGACATGCGGCGCAACGCGGCCATCCTAGAGGGCAGGGGGGCTGCGATCATCGACGCCTCGATCCTTGCGGGCGTCAGCCAGATGGAGGCCGGGACGGCGAGCCTTCTGCTTGGCGGAGAGGCTGCCGCGATCTCGGCGGCGAAGCCCGTCCTGGACTGCATCGCACCAAAGCAGATCGGCTTTGGCGAACTCGGCGCCGGCGCGGCGGCCAAGGTCATCAATAACGCCGTGGCCCACGCCGTGATGGTCGTCGTCGCGGAGGCAGGCGCAATGGCAACAGCCAATGGCGTCGATATCGATCAACTGGTCGGGTTACTGTCCGACGAGCAAATGGGATTGCACAGGCCTCTCACACATCGCTATGCGGAGCGTGTCGTCGAAGGCGACTATAGCGGCGGCATGCCCCTGACTGCTGCCCGAAAGGACTCCGAACTCGCCTTGGCACTGGCGGCAAAAGACGGCGTCCCTCTCTTTGCGATCCAGGCTTGTCACAGTGTCTATGAGATGGGCGTTGGATCGGGGTACGGCCGGGACGACTATGCGGCGATTGCGAAGCTCTGGGCCGACTGGGGAAAACCAACGGTTCCCGAGAAGTGAAGACCTTCGATAGCATCATCTGTGGTTACTGCACAGCTGGTTTTCCAGGATTTGAACGCAGATCTCGTGCCGGGAAAACACGAAAATCCCCTGATTTGCAACATTTTACGCTCGTGATCCGGCCCTGCCGCTCGCCATGTGACGAACCGCACACGCATTCCTTGAACCGGCTCCCATCTCTTGGACAGTGAACGGCAGGGGCTCAAATCCCCGTCATAAGACAAAGCAAACTTCGGGAGATTTTGAGATGAAAAAGGTGCTTCTTTCCACGGCCGCCGCAGTCGCGATCGCAACCACGGCTCTGTCCTTCGGTGCAAACACCGCCTCGGCCGGCTACTACAGCTACACCAGCTCCTATCACCACACCTACGAGCCGGTCTGCCACACCAAATATAAGACCGTTTCCTACCGGAAGAAGATCAAGATCCGGACCCATCACGGCTACGGTTACGGCTATGGCTACCGCTGGATCTGGAAGACCTTCTACAAGAAGGTTCCCTACCAGGTTTGCCACAAGGGTTACTAATCCTGTCATCATCTGACAGAGACATCTTCGCAGAGCTGCTGTTTTACCGCCCCCGGCAAACAGCGGCTCTGCGTCGTTTTGCGTTTGGAGGGCCGTAATCCGTCGTGCCGCCTCAGCTTTCGCGTTACATCGCACCGGCTCTGGAGGAGAGGCCTATGGCGGATGGGGAAGCGACCGGGTGATTGGTTGCCCTATGGCTCGACATGCTGACATTCTCCGCACCCTCCACCGCTGTGTAACGCTGTCGGTATTACAATATCGATGCGTGGCAGCCCGTCACCGTGATCTCCAAACACGCGCGAGGGGGGATGCATTCGGATTCACTTGGCGAACATGGCTAATTTTATCCAAACGTCATGTTTACAGTTAATTGCAGGGCACGGTGCTAGGTTCCCTCTATCCGGGGGGATTTTATGACGACAGACTCACGCATGCTACGGCGCCTTGCCGCTGCTTCCGCCGCTGGCGGCCTCGTCTTTTTTGTACTTGTGTATCTCCTGATCACGAATGTCACACAGACAGTCGAGTTGTCCTTGTCGAATGGGAGAGCGGACTCCTATCTCGATATTTTGCGCAAGACACAGGGCTTCTACTTCACATATGTGGTTGGGAATGCAACGAAAAATGGCATTGCAGTTTCGCGCAATGTTGAAGGTGACGACCCGGCCATCCCCCTTCCTGCGACATTCATGCATGGTCTCGTGCAGGAACTGAGTTTGAAGGACAAAGATCTGGATTTCCGGTTCTTCAGTCCTCTGCCTTTTAGTGGTCGTGCTGATGGCGGGATCATGAATGACTTCGACAAGAAGGCTTGGGCGGCGTTTCTCGCAAATCCGGAAATGACGAAATTCAGTGAGGTCTCTTCGGTAGATGGTACGCGCTCGTTGAGCTATGCCATGCCTGTGCGTATGGGCAAGAACTGCGTGGGCTGCCACAACAGCCATGTCGATAGTCCGCGCACGGACTGGAAAGTGGGTGATCTGCGCGGCGTCCAAGCCGTAACGATGCCACTCGGATCGATGGGAACTCTGACCCAGGGTCGCCTCAGCCGGTTCGCCGTGCTTTTGATAGCGGGATTGAGCCTATTGTTCGGTGCGTTCGTCTGCGGGCTTTGGCTCCTGATGACCAGGAACAATCAACTGAATACCGCCAAAGAAAAAATCGAAGATTTGGCGATGCGGGATTCCCTGACAAATCATTTCAATCGTCGCTATTTCCTGGCGGAATTGAACACGCGCCTGCGAAATGACAGCAAACCATTCAGCGTATGCATCCTGGATCTTGATAATTTCAAAGTCATCAATGATGTGCACGGCCACATGGTCGGTGACGAAGTCCTGAAGCAGGTGGCGGAACGTCTTTCCAATATTGCTGTTGAATCGGTGGCTCTTGCGCGGTTCGGTGGCGACGAATTCGCGATTCTGACCGAGACCTGCGACGAGGTCGCGTTGGGTGCGCTCGCACAGAAGATCGTCAAGGAGTTGGCACGTCCGTATATGACGGCGAGTGGCCCCGTTCATTCCGGTTGCAGTATCGGCATCACCCAGTTCCCCATTTGTGCGACGACAGAGATCGAGCTTCTTACGCAGGCCGATCTTGCCCTCATAGAGGCCAAGGGCATGGGGCGCGGACAATATGTCGTCTTTGGCGATGAGCTGCGCGAGGAGATGCATCATGGCGTTGAAATGGGCAGTCAGATTCGGGAGGCGCTTAAATACGATCAGTTCGAAATGTTCTACCAACCGAAGTTCGACATTCGGACGGGGAAAATCCTCGGCCTGGAGGCTTTGATACGCTGGCGGCATCCCGAAAGAGGCCTGTTATCGCCCGGATCGATTCTACCCTATGCCGAAGCGAATGGACTCATGTCGGAGTTGTCGTGTTTCGTGTCCGAACAGGTTGTTCGTGATCTCAACGATTGGATCGATCGCGGCCTCACAGTCCCACCTGTCGCTGTCAATCTTCATCGCGACTATATGTGCGATCGAGAGAGATTCTTTGGTTTTATTGACCGCATTTCAAAGACTCCGAAACTCGCGGGCCTGTTGGTATTCGAGATCACCGAAGACTGCGTCATAGGTCGCGGCCATGATGAAATCATGATCGTGATTTCAGCGATCAAGGCGGCCGGATTTCAACTGTCTCTCGACGATTTCGGAACCGGCTTCGCGTCATTGACACATCTCAAGAGTCTGCCGGTCGACGAGTTCAAGATCGATCGTAGTTTCGTTCGTGACATCGAAACAGACGCACAGGACATGGCCATCGTGCAAACTCTCGTCGAGCTGTCGGAAAGTCTTCACCTGAGAGTCGTTGCCGAGGGCATCGAAACTGACGAACAGGCTCGACTGCTCCAGCAGATGGGTTGTCAAATCGGCCAAGGATTTCTTTTTTCCAAGCCGGTTGATCGTGAGTCGATATTCCATCTCCTGAGGATGGATGGTCAGCAGGTCGTGCTCCCCTATTCGGCATCCCGCGGGTCAAGCGATATGCCGGTGGAAGGGAAAGTTCGGAAACGGATTGCAGCAAAGCCCGGCAATTGTCGCGTAAAATCCCTGGATGCCGATGAAGAGCTTCCGATCGTGGATGACGCTGCTCTGGATTCTATCGCGGGGCCGGATGGGAGCGAAAGTCGAGAGCTCATGTGCAGAGCGATTTCGCTCTTCCAGAAGAACGCCCCCAGAGCAGCACTCAATTTGGCGGAAACGGCGTGTCAGGACGAACTTCAAGATGTTGCGGACGCCGCCCGGGCGTTAAAGGCCTTGTGCGATACGATCGGTGCCAAAAGGCTCGAGGTCGCGTGTAAGCGTCTCGAATCGGTAGTGACTGCCGGGCAGACAGGAGAATTGCCTCTGCTCCTGGCTAATCTCCAAAGACGGCTGACAGAGGTCATAGAATGCATTGGCGAGAGGACGCGCGATCGAGAGGAACTGTCCGCGTCCGCCTAGATCCTGCAAAGTTTCAGCCGTCCGAGCGACGGCTCTCACGTCCGAATTCGCCGGTTTTTTCGAGGTCGGCAAGCACGTCGCGCAAATAGGCGACAACGCCTTTCCGGTATTTCCATGGCTTTGTCTTGGCGGGCAGCCGGCTGAGCCAATGGCTGTTCGGACCCAGTGAAGTTTGTCGCTCAGCGGAAAGATCGTAAGTGCGCGGCAACAGCTTTTGCTCAAGAACCCTTATGCATTCCCTGATCTCCGCGAGCGATGCGAAGGCGAAAACGAAGCCGTCGAATTCCATCTGGAAAACAGGGTATCCTTTCCCGGGAACCGGTGGCTGCCTCGGCGGGTCGAAGCGCGTCGACTCGCTCCAGATTTCGACAGGGTCGGCCGCGCGATGCACCCAGAAGGTCATCGGCAAATCCGGTTCACTCTCCTGATAGTCGATCCAGTATCGCTTCATGGGAAAATCCTAAAGCACGTTCCGATCATAGTGAGCTATCTGAGCGGTATTTGACAGGAGAGGGCTCTAGGGAATTACCCGATACAGAAGTCTCTCATTCGTCATTCCGGACAAGCCAGCCACAGGCTGGTGCAGATCCGGAATCCAGCGTGAGTTGTGCCGAAGGCTCCTTGTAATTCAAACTGGGAGTTTTGAACACACTCGCAACTATTTAGCCTAGCGTTCTCACAAAATCAGCTCTATGCCACGCAAATGAAATATTGGAAGTCTCAATACTCGGAATCGCGTTATTTCACGCCGCCGCGTGTTGCACCGATCAATCTTGATCTTGCTTTTCTCGATGGTGGAGGTTACGCGCCGTCTCAATTTGAAGGAGAAACCCTTGACGGTCGGCACGTATATTGTCGCTATCGAGGAGGTGTGCTCTCTGTCACAGTAGCGAACGAGCCCGGTGTCGACGCTCTTGCTCAGGGTGCTGATGTTCTGCGCGTACAGATTGGCCCGCCACTTCATGGAGGGATGACGCTTGGGCAGCTTTGCCATTGTGCAGGCATCACAATAAATGGGAGCCGCCCATCATATCCAACATTGAATGAAATCTATGAGGCTTCCAGCGACGATTTGAGCGGGGCCAGAACATTCTTTTCGGCATGGCTGAACAGCAGTTACCTAACGCAGAAGCGATTTATAGTCAGCGCATTAGAGACGTTTCCGGACATGACATTGGTGCAGCCTAATTTTGAGAATGAGGGCGGAAACCACGAAATCAAAAACTGGAGCATATGTGAATGTGTCGAAGACCTCACATCCGACCAATCTTATATGCTGTTTGGGCAGCGGCCGACGGAAGTTGTTCTGGAGAAATTCAAAAAAGACGGTCTGTTCGAAGGGAGCGATCAGAATGGTCTTGTTGTCCGCGTGTCTACCAGTGGGTTTCAGTATTCCATCTACAAATATGCAAACCGCGATGCCGAGCGTGTTCATGACGCGACTGGGAAGAAGATATTTGTGGCCGGTCAAACGGATGACTGTTTGTACGGTACATTCTCTCTGATCTCGTCATTTGGGATTGATGATGATGGTCGCCGAGCTTTGATTGCGAGACTTGATTCTCTTTTGGATGCATTTTTCCCGAGATACCAGGTTGTGCACTACGATTTGGTGTCTGGAGCGCGAGAGGAGATCGAAGGCTTTTGCATGCACTTCGATCCGGAAATTGTGGCTTGGGTCGACGGTAGTGGAGATCGCTGGCTTAGAGTTGAGAATGCCGGTGATTTTGGGGCACCTCGATATGTTGGCGTCAAGGCATTCGAAGTCAGCGATATCCCTAGCGCGAATTAGCAGAGGGTTTCTCTATCTTCATTCCGACATTCTGTGACACATCCCTGAGCTTCGAATTGCGATCTCGGAATTCATTGCTTGTGAATTGCGTGAAACAGGTTTTCGTGAACGTCGCCCCATTGCCCGCCATGTGACGAAGCGCACACGCATTCCCGGAACCCGCTCCCATCTCTTGGATAGTGAACGGCAGGGGCTCAAATCCCCGTCAAAAAAACAAAGCAAGCTTCGGGAGATTTCGAAATGAAAACGGTTCTTCTTTCCACGGCCGCCGCAGTCGCGATCGCAACCACGGCTCTGTCCTTCGGCGCCAACACCGCCTCGGCCGGTTACTACAGCTACACCAGTTCCTATCACCACACATACCAGCCGGTCTGCCACACCAAATACAAGACCGTTTCCTACCGGAAGAAAATTAAGATCAAGACGCACCACGGTTATGGTTACGGCTATGGCTACCGCTGGATCTGGAAGACCTTCTACAAGAAGGTTCCCTACCAGGTTTGCCACAAGGGCTACTAATCCTGTCATCGCCTGACAGAAACATCTTCGCAGAGCTGCTGTTTCACCGCCCCCGGCAAACAGCAGCTCTGCGTCGTTTTGCGTTTTGAGTGCCGGATCCGGTAATACGGCGCAGAAGACCCCTGAATAGAAAAAGCGAATTCGGAAATGGCAATTCTGAATGACATAAATAGATTTGTTGAGAACGTTTAACCGTATTGAGTTCGCAATAGATCGGGTTTGGCCTTTACGGCACTTGCATCGAGACCGGACGCTCCCAACATAAATTGAATAGATCAAATCAGAGGTCTGACGATGCGCGTCGTGCTTGCCACTCTTTTCGCAATCATTGTCGCATCGTCCACCGCGTCGGTTTCTCATGCCAAACGTGTCGCTCTCGTCATCGGCAACGACCGCTACGAAAACCTGGAGTCACTGAAAAAAGCTGTCAATGATGCACGATCCATGGATGAGGTCCTGGCATCCATCGGCTTTGAAACCATCCGCGTCGAAAACGCCGATTACCGGCAGATGAATGCGAAACTGTTGGATTTTTCCTCCCGCCTGAAAGCGGGTGACGAGGCGCTGTTTTTCTTTGCCGGACATGGCGTTGAAATCGAGGGGCGCAACTACCTTCTGCCGACCGATGTTCCGAATGGAAGCCCGGGACAGGATCAACTGATCAAGTCGCTGTCGGTCGGAAGCGATGCGGTGCTGGATTACATCCGCCGCAAAGGCGTTCGCGTGAGCGTTCTCATTCTCGATGCATGCCGCAACAACCCCTTCAAACGCTCTGGAACGCGCAGTCTTGGAAGTACCCGCGGTTTTGCGCGCACGGACGCGCCGGAAGGAACGTTTATCATGTACTCGGCTGGCGTCGGACAACGGGCGCTCGACACGTTGGGTGACGACGACCCCCATCCGAACTCGGTGTTTACCCGCAGTCTGATCCCGCTTCTCAGGACGCCGGGCCTTGGTTTGGCACAGACTGCGCGGCAGGTGCGCCGGAAAGTCCAAAAGCTTGCCCGGCGTGTGTCCCATGATCAACGCCCGGCCTATTATGACGAGGTCACGGGGAATTTCTATTTCACCGAACAGCGCGGAGGGGAAGCTCCAGCTACCAAGGCCGGTTCTCGGAAAACAGCTGCCGACAGCGAGTGGTCGATTGTCAGAAATTCATCGAGCTGCGCCATGCTGGATACATTTCTGCAAGCGCATGGCCAGAGCCGGTTCGCCAGATATGCGAGGGCGCGCCGGAAAGAGTTGAAGTGCGCGCAGACGGATCTGGCGTTGGGTGTTTTCCCAAAAGAGGCGGACAAGCCGCCGAGCTGCAAAGGCGTAGATGTCGGTCTGGCGAGTGGCGGTACGAGGTGCATCAAGCCCGGCTCGGGAACCGTTTTCAAGGATTGCCCGACCTGCCCCGAGATGGTCGTCGTCCCTGCAGGGCGTTTCATGATGGGAGCGACCCATGAATTCGAAGACAAGCAGCCGGTCCACGCGGTCAACATCGCAAAGCCGTTTGCCGTGGGCAAATATGAAATCACGGTTGCCGCGTTCGAGCGCTTTGTAAAAGCGACCGGGCACAAGCTCGGAAACAAATGCAACCATTGGCATGACGGGTCCGGGAAGAGCCGGAACGGTTCGTTTCGCAAGCCGGGTTATCGGCAGACGAACCAGCATCCGGCCACATGCGTAAGCTGGTACGATGCGGAGGCGTATGTCCTATGGCTTGCGAGGAAGACCGGACAACCCTACCGCCTGTTGAGCGAGTCCGAATGGGAGTATGCCGCGCGCGCAGGAACGCAAAGCCGGTTCTATTTCGGCAGTGACGACAAACAGCTCGGTCTCTACGAATGGTACCGAAACAATTCGGGTCGCCGGGCGCGCCGTGTCGGAGCGAAGGCCTCAACCCCCTTTGGCCTTCATGACATTCTTGGCAACGTTAGCGAATGGGTCGCCGACTTCGGTCATAGAAACTACGAGGGCGCTCCGACAGATGGGTCGCCTTGGGGCAAAGGTGGGACCACTGGTAAATTCCGCATTTTGCGAGGCGGGACATATGTTTCGATTTCACTGGATATGGAACCGGTAGATCGCCGGTTTCTGCAAGCATCCTACCGCGGCAATGACGTCGGCTTCCGAATTGCGAGGACGTTGGTCCCGTAGCCGTGCATGCCTATCTCCCTTCGGCGTCAAATAATGCTTGCAATCAGGGGGCATCCGAAGATGACAGTGTCCTCGAACACCTCAATGAGCCCGACATTGGTGTCTCTCACCATCGACCCGTCACGAAAACGCACTCTAGCCCCCGTCGCACGCCATGTGACGAAGCGCACACGCATTCCCGGAACCCGCTCCCATCTCTTGGATAGTGAACGGCAGGGGCTCAAATCCCCGTCATAATACAAATCAAGCTTCGGGAGATTTCGAGATGAAAAAGGTTCTTCTTTCCACGGCCGCCGCAGTCGCGATCGCAACCACGGCTCTGTCCTTCGGTGCAAACACCGCCTCGGCCGGCTACTACAGCTACACCAGTTCCTATCACCACACATACCAGCCGGTCTGCCACACCAAATACAAGACCGTTTCCTACCGCAAGAAAATCAAGATCAAGACGCATCACGGTTATGGTTACGGCTATGGCTACCGCTGGATCTGGAAGACCTTCTACAAGAAGGTTCCCTACCAGGTTTGCCACAAGGGCTACTAATCCTGTCATCATCTGACAGTTAAACGTTCGCAGAGCTGCTGTTTCACCGCCCCCGGCAAACAGCGGCTCTGCGTCGTTTTGCGTTTTGAGGGCCGCAATCAGTCGCGCCTATGACATCGTTTGCGTTTCACAGTGTAAGATCCCGCGGATCTTGGCCAGCTTTGGCTGAACCGATGGTGTGAAGGTTTTCCGGCTTATGACCGCAGCAGACTATCCACCGGCCTTTCGCCCGCGCGCGCCGTGGTGGGGCGGTGATCTGCAGACGCTTCGCAATATGCTGGTGCGGGCCAGATACGACCTGCCGGCAACATCCGAGCGAATTCTGCTCCCTCTATCCGACGGCAGTGGCGACGGGCTGGCAGCGATGCTTGATCGGCCCGAAAACCCTGTGGCGGGTCCGCTCGTTGTTCTGATCCACGGCCTCACCGGCTGCGAGGGCAGCGCCTATATGCTGGCCAGCGCGCGTTTTCATCTCAAGCGAGGGCGGCATGTGCTGCGGCTCAATCTCCGTGGTGCCGGTCCCTCACGCCGGACCTGCCGCGGTCACTATCATGCCGGCTGTGCAATCGATATTCGCGACGCTCTGGAGGCACTGGACAGCGAACTGAGCGAACGCGGGGTCTGCCTGATTGGATATTCATTGGGCGGAAACATTCTGATCAATCTGTTGGCCAATCATTCGGAAGGATTGCCGATCCGCGGTGCGGTCACGGTTTCAGCACCTATCGAGCCGGTAGAGGCTGCACGGCGTCTCCTGTCGCCACGCAACAAAATCTATCACGCTTGGCTTTTACAGCGGATCAAGGAGGAAAGCACCGCGCCCGGAGCGGACCTTAGCGATAGTGAACGGACTGCGATCGAACAGGCCAAAACGATCTGGGAGTATGACGATCGCTTCATCGCACCCCGAAACGGTTTTGCCGGTGCAAGCGATTACTATGCCCGTACGGCTGGAGCTCAGTTCGTGCCGAGCATTTGCACGCCCACATTGTTGATCCACGCCCGCAACGATCCCTGGATCCCGGCGGATTCATACGATGCTCTTGAGGGGCAGCTTCCGGCCAACGTTCAGATGTTTCTGCTCAATAGCGGAGGACATGTTGGTTTTCATGGAAATGGGCATAGCGAGACCTGGCATGACAGAAGTGTCGATGCCTTTCTGCGATCCCATTGATTGCGCTCTCCGGCATGCCCGTCTTCGATCCGCTCTACATCCATTCGAGTGAAATTCAAGCCGCAGATCAAAAATTCGAGGGCACAGTTGTTTTATGCGCCGTTACGGTAATAGAAAATCAGTGCCCATTCGCGAATGAAACCACACAGCCTCAGAGCCAACGACTATTGAGCCTGAGCCAAACTCCCATCCGCCACGAACCCGAGTTGTTTGCCGTCCTTGGCAATCAGAGTCCACCCATCCTCCGTGCGAACCAACGTCACCATCGTCCCCGGTTTAAGCTTCGTAGCGGCTTGTCCATCACCCCCGGCCTTCTGAAACAGGCCGGTCGGTTTGATCACCACATGAGTCGGCTTCTTAGATATGACAGGACTCTGCGTTTTGGAGGGTCGGTCGCGAACCGCGGCAGTCCTTTTGGCAAGCGGAAAGTTGGAGCCGACAATGTTCATTTGCGGCAATTGGCGTTGGCCGAAGGCGGACTGGCTGATCTCCGGCACCCGGGCGTCCACATGACCGGCGAGTTCGGTAATCTCGATCAGGCCGTTCTGGTTGGTGTCGGATCCGCTCAGTGCGTCGAGCAGCGCATAGGTGAAGACGCCATGGCCGCGATAACCTTCCAGTGCGGGGGCGTCGTCTGTCGCCGCGGACAGGACCGTGCGGCCCATGGCCCGCGTCAGCTTCTCTAGCGCTGCCACCCGTTCCAGGCCGCGCGTTGCTATGCGTGCGCCCGTTAGAGAACCGCTCTCACACGTATCGTAGAGCAGGATCGATTTGCGCGCCGGGATCTTGGAGAACCAGCGCTGCCATTGGTCCTGGCCGATCCCCTTGTTGACAATCGATTGCGCGCTTCTATAGCGGAAATCCTGCGGAATGAAATAGTAGCGCCCGTCGACCGTCTTGCCGTGGCCAGCAAGGAAGAAGACGAAGACATCGCGCGGGCGCACCTTTCCTGCCAGGTCCGCGAAGGTGGCTTCCAGGCCCTTGGCCGTCGCATCGTCGTCCAGGACCGTGGTGACGGACACTTTCTCGTAGAGCCCGCCGCCGGCCCCGCTCAGCGCCGCCCCGAAAGCTTTCGCATCAGGCACGGCATAATTGAGTTTTAGGCGACTATCGAAATAGTTGTTGATGCCCACCGCCAGGACATGCAGGCGAGGGGGCGTCTTCGAGGAACGGCCATCCCATGTCACGGTGATTCTGGCAGGCTCGGACGCCATCAGGTTCCTGGCGTTATAGGCGACAACCTCGATAACGTTCTTGCCCGGCTCCAGCCAGACGTCCTGTTGAAGGGTGAGCGCCTTCTTGTCCGCCTGTCCCTTCGCGATGCGATCCAGACCGCGCTTGGTTTGCACACCGAGTGTGAGGCCGTTCACCCGCCATTCGATACGGCCGATGCCGCCGCCCTGGTCGCTCACCTTCGCTTTGGCGGTAAACCTGTCGTCCGTCACCTTGGTACCGTCGCCGGAGCCGACAATCGTGACTTCCGGCGCCGTGCCGCTGTTGAAGATCTTGTCCAGGTCCAGCTTGGCTGCCGCTTCGCGCACTTTGCCGGTCGGATCGCCGGCCAGCTTCTCGCGGACCAGATCCGGGCGGTAGAGGCGCTGATAGAACTGATCGATCGAATAGGTCTCGTAGCCGCGAACCAGAATGAGCTTCTTCGCGCCGTTCTTTGAGGCGGCGAAATAGCCCTCCGGCGTAATCGCCATCCATTCGCCCTCTGCGAACTTGGTCAGCGTGACCAGAAGGCGGCCGCTTTGCCTGTCCCAGATCCTAATCCCGTCGCCACTTGCCGAAGCAATGCGCTTGCCGTCGCCCAGAAAGGCCACGGACGTGACATCCGTCGTTTGACCTTCGAAGGTGCGGATCAGCCGCGCGCGTCCAACGTCCCAGAGCTTTATTGTCTGGTCGTCGCTCCCGGAGAGGAGAAGCGTGCCATCGGGAGAAAACGCGATCGAATTGATATATTCGGAATGGCCCTCAGTGCTGAAGATGATCCCATTCTCCCAACCTTTGACAACGCCACGGAGGCTTTCGATTGTGCGGACGTTTTGACCTGTTTCGGCGTCCCAGAACCGGATCCTGTCGTCTTGCCCACCCGTCGCAATGAGACGTCCATCCGGCGCGTATGCAACCGAAAGCACCGATAGGTGATGGCCCTTGAGCTCGCGAACGAGCGTGCCGGTCGCCACATCCCAAAGCCGAATCGTTTCGTCCTCGCTGCTAGAGACAAACCGCTTGCCGTCGGGCGCAAAAGCAAGGGCGTGGATCCGCTTGGAATGGCCCTCAAAGGTCCGCAAAAGGCGCCCGCTCGCAACGTCCCAGAGCTTGACGGTCTTGTCCCAGCTACCCGTCAGCAGGCGTTTGCCATCCCGCGAAACAGCCAGCGCACCAATCCGGTCACTGTGGCCTTTGAACGTGCGGATCAGGCGGCCTGTCTCCGCATTCCAGAGTTTGGCGGTCTCGTCTCCACTGCCGGAGAAGACGTGTGCGGGGGGGCTCGAAAACAGTCCCGTGTCGACATATCCGTCATGACCTTTGATGGCGCGGATATGATGGCCGGTTGTCGTATCCCAGAGATTAAGCCACTCCTGCAGCCCGCCCATTCCGGCGATGCGCTTGCCGTCTGCCGAGACGGAGACTTGATGAAGGGGGGCTTGGGTCCCGCGAAAATCACGCAGCAATGCGCCGCTGTCGATGTCCCAGACGCTGAGGGACTCGCTTTCCAGAACCGCTGCGATACGTCGTCCATCTGGCGAGAAGGCAATGGGAAATACATGGGGTTTCACTGATGTGAATGCACGAATGCGTCGGCCCGATCTGGCATCATAGATATGGATGCCATGGGCTTCCTTACCATCCACTTCTTCAAAAAATCCGACACCGACACGCCGGCCGTCCGGCGACAGGGTCAGCGCCGTAATGATGCGCCGGCCCAGCTCGATGGTGCGAAGCACGCGGCCGGTCCGGGCGTTCACCACGCTCGCACGGTCGCCATCTTCGCCCGCGACAACGACGCGGGGCCCGTCCGGTCCGAAAGTTGCTGCATGAACGGTTCCGGCCGGCCGCTTCGCGCTGCTCAAGAGGCGACCCTTTGCAACATCCCAGATCTTGACCGTTTCGCCAAATTCGCTTGCGATAATGGCCTGGTTGCCCTTGGCTGAGAAAGCGCCGAAGTGGTCACTTCCGTCTTGGATGCCGACCTTTCGGATCAACGTGCCTTTTTCGGTGTCCCAGAGGTGCAGATCGTCGACATTGCTGGTCAGAACGGCCCGTCCGTCAGGAGACACGGCAATGAATGTGGTGAAAGCGATGTCTTGCTTGATGTTGATAATGGACCGGCCTGATTCCGCATCCCAGATCGTGACGCCTTCGCTCATATCGGAACTGGCGATCACACGTGTGCCGTCCGGCGAAAATCCGACCTTTTCCAACTTGCTGCCGCTGAGGCTGAACGTACGGATCAGGCGCCCCGTTGCCACATCCCAGAGCTTGGCGGTTCCTTCAATACCGAGAGAGAGGGCCATAGATCCGTCAGGAGAGAAACGAACGGAATAGATGAAATCCGAATGGCCGATTTGAACGGTCGGGACGGCGCCGCCTTGGGCTCGCGCATGCGCCTCATCTGAGACGAACCGGTTGCACATGGCCGAGACAACCACGAGCAGGGATAGTGCAATCGGTGTGAACCAAGTCCTGTGGGGGAGACAGTGGCGTTTCAGTCTCCGCCGGCAAACGTCTGCCTTCGTCTTTGCATGAGCTTGATTGTTCATCTGTCTATCGCCCAACCACCTGAACCATCGCCGAATTATCGATCAGGCCGACTGCCGCATGTGCCAGACCTACTGACTCTGAAGTGAACCGTAGATGAACATTTGAATCAATCGAGAGCACTCCGGTGGAGAAGTATGGCCGGACTGGAGAAGACGATGGGTTGGCATGTCTTGCAGGGGCTGATTGCAGAGCGGAGTCGTCGGGCGGTTGAGAATTGCCCTGAGGAGACGTTTTCCACGATACGGTCAAATCAGATTTGTGAGCAGGCCACCAATTGCGCTTTTGGCGGACATCAGAGATCCGGCCTTCATGCTTCGAGAAGGGCAGACAGCTCCGATCGTAATCGCCTGCACTCCGGCATCGTCTGCGCATAGATCTTCTCGGACTTGTCGAACTCCAGCATTCTCACCTCTCTGATTTCGGGCTGGAGGTAGATGTCGGGTGGATGGGTTTTCATTTTTTCCCGAACGATACTCGCCTCGGCAATCTGGAACGAATTGAAGACGACCTCGGAGTATGTCGGCGTCAGGTCATCGCCGTGAACACGCTTTCCAAGCACGTCCACCGCTATGACAATGTCACAATGATCACGAAGCAGATCGAACGGTACCGGATTCACACAGCCGCCGTCTATCAAGACCCTCCCATCGATGACAATCGGCTTGAAAACGCCTGGCAGGCAAAAGCTTGCCGATACCGCCGGGATAAGCGGTCCGGAGTCGAAGACCACCTCTTTCCGGTTCCAGAAGTCGGACGCGACCACCTTCAGCGGCGTTTGCAGGGCCTCGATGTTTTCCACACCGACATACGACTGCATCTCAGAAACGAAAGCGTGCGCACTCAAAATATGAGACTTGCCGAATTCGATGTTCAGCAGGTCCAGCCAGCCGAACAGGCGATCGGAATTGATGACCTGTTCCAGCCTGTTTGGCGTGGTCAACAGTTTATCGAGGTCAGCTCTCAACTGGTTGGCAGATCTGCCGGATGCGTAGCCACTGGCAATGATCGCCCCGATGCTCGTTCCCGCAAGGGCATCGATCTGAACGCCCATGTCATCGAGCGTCTGAAGGACCGCCACATGAGCGAGCCCCTTTGCGCCGCCTCCACCCAGCGCCACGCCGACGGATTTCCCCATCTCAGTTTCTAACCTCGTCAGAAATGTCGGTGCCCCGACGGTCGGGGTCCAGCTTACTAGAGCCACCATATTGCGGCTGCCGTGGTTCACGGTCGACAGCTGAGGAACTGACCTTGTTACCAGAGTGCCTCTTCGCTCACCGTAGAAACATGCGCAGCAACGACCTTCCAGCCGTCGTCCGCAAACCGCACCCATGTCTGGCTCTGACGGCCAACCAAATCTCGCCCCGTTACTTTGAACTCCAAGTTGACCGTCGCAAAGTCCCGGCCAAGCGTCAGGATCTCCAGCCGTAATCGCTTCTCCTTGATCCCGGGTCCAGCCGGCCGGCTGACACGATGTTTGTGTATTTCATCGAAGCCATAGCCGTTTTCGTGCAGCGCATAGCGGATCGTGTGCGGGCTTCGCCAGAAGGTGTCGTCGAGGACGTCGACGTCTTTTTCGATCAGGGCTGTTTCGTAGCGCTCGAAGAGCTGGCGGATCTCTTCGACGACTTCCGGGATGTTGGGTGTTCTATCAGGGTTCGTCATTCGGATTCTCCAGGCGTTGGCGATGCGGTGGGGAGCGAGTGTTTCGGCAATTGATCAGGTCGCCGGCGATCCTCAACCGTCTTGTTTGATGGTGTCGACTCATAGAGACTCTGAGCGGCTATGGACAATGCGTCCAGACAAGACGTGCGGCAAGGTCGTGTGGCGCTTGCCCTTCAAAGAGCAGATGTACGTCCCGCACTTGATGCGGGACCCAGGGCGATATTGCACCATTTCTGACCTTGGCTCTGGATCCCGCATCAAGTGCGGGATGTGATGCTGATGGGTTTCGGGCTGCAATTTGCTTCGGGACGTTTAGCACGGGCTTAGAGCCAGCACGATCAGGTCAGGGCCCCACCTGCAACAGCGGATGAACCTCAAGCAATGAAACGCAGTTTGAATATCCGGAAAGCGCACTTCGGCCTGTGGTCCACCATGGGAGAAAACCCGATTTCGAGAAAGCGGAGCAGGGGGGATAACGCAATTTCGTTGAAACAACCCCATGCAAAGGGGGAATCGTGTGGTGGGATCGCTCAATTCAACCGATCAACCGCCGCCGTTTCAACCCGTCTCGGCAAAGGTCGCCAACCGGTCCAGAAACGCCGAGCAGGCCGCAAGCTGATCCTCGGCTATAAACTCATTCGCCTTGTGCGCCTGCGCGATATCGCCAGGGCCGCAGACGATGCTCGGGCATCCCGCATTCTCGAACAGACCCGCCTCGGTTCCGTAACAGACTGCGAAAAGCTCATTCTGGCCGGCAAGGTTCAGGGCAAGCGACAGTGCCTCGGAGCCTGCCGGCGCCTGGAAGGCCGGAACCGTATTGGTCTTGCGTGTGACGATGTCGGCAATCGGCGAGCCCTTCCGCATGTCGGGCAGAAGCTGTGTCTCGGCGAATTCTGCCACCCGTTTCGGGATCTCGTCCGGGTCGGTCGTCGGCACATTGCGGAAGTGCCATTCGAGCGTCGCATTCCGGGGAATGATATTGAGCACCGTCCCGCCGGTGATCTTGCCGACGTTCAGGGTCGTATAAGGAGGCAGAAAGCGCGGGCCGTCGGCGCGCTCTTCCAGCTCGGCTGCGATCCGGCCGATTTCGGTGACCAGTTTTCCGGCCGCGAGAATGGCGTCGACGCCGAGCTGCGGCATGCTCGAATGGGCTTCGAGGCCCGTAATCTCGGTGACGAAGGCGTGAATACCTTTGTGTGCATCGACCACGGTCATGGATGTAGGCTCGCCGACGACGATCAGGCGCGGGCGGACCAGCCGGCGGCCGAACTCGGCGATCATGGGTCTCACGCCCACGCAGCCGATCTCCTCGTCATAGGAAAAGAGAAGATGGATCGGAACGGTAAGCTTGCGGGCCTTGAATTCTGGGACATGCGCCAGCACGCAGGCGATGAAACCTTTCATGTCGGAGGTGCCGCGGCCGTGCAGCAGGCCGTTTGCGGCCGTCATCTTGAACGGGTCGGTGTCCCAGGCCTGGCCCTCGACAGGCACCACATCCGTGTGGCCGGAAAGGCCGATGCCGCCCGTGCTGTCCGGGCCGATCGTCGCGAACAGGTTGGCCTTGGTGCCCTCGTCGTTGGTGACACGCTCGGACGCGATGCCGTGGGCCTGCAGATAATCCTCCACGAAGGCGATGAGTTCGAGGTTGGATTTGGCGCTGACCGTGTCGAAGGCGATGAGGCGGTCGAGCAGTTCCGTCGCGCTCAGAACAGGGCCGGAAGAGGACGCGGGCATGACAATATTCCGTGTTTTGCTGTGAAAATGGGTGCGGCAGGGCCGCAGCCGCAGGAGCGCGGCGGTCTCCATAGAGCAACCGGCGTTCAGCTTTTCAATTCAAAATTCGTGAATTTGTGTTGGAATTGGTACAATCAGGATGCATCCCGTGCACGAATTGGGACGATTGCCGCGACGGAATCGGACCCTTGGGCCGTATAAGTGACGTGCTGGGGTGAAAGCGGAAAATGACAGAACAGACTGAGCAGACAGACGCAAATGCCACGAGTGGTCGCCGGCCCGGACGGGTTCGGCGTGCGCTGGTTCTGTTTGCCAAAATTCTCGCGCCGTTCGCCGTGCTTGGCGCAGGCGCGGTTTCCTATGACCGGCTGAAAGCATCGAAACCGCCACCGCCGCAGCGCGCTGAGCGGGTCAAGATCTGGCCGGTCCAGGCGAGCTCCGTCGCTTTTTCCGATTTCGAACCCGATCTGAAACTCTTCGGTCAGACGGCGACGGGCCGCAAGGTCGAATTGCGTGCCCTGGTCGGCGGGCAGGTTGTCGAAACCGGCGCGGGTCTGCGGGCCGGTGCCGAGATCAAAAAGGGTGATCTGCTTCTGAAGATCGATCCATTCGAATATGAAGGCGCGCTTGAAGAGGCGCGCGCGAAGCTGACCGAGGCGCGTGCCCGGTACAAGGAAATCGAAGCGCAGATCGATTCCGAGCAGGACGGACTGCGCCGCGCGAAGGAACAGCTCGGGATTTCCAAGCGGGATCTCGATCGCGCCATTCCCCTGGCGAAGCGCGGCACGGTCTCCAAAAAGGTGACCGACGACCGGCGCATGATCGTCTCGGAACGCGAACAGACCGTCGAGATGCGCGTCAACAACCTTGCCATTCAGCAGGCGAAGGCCGAGCAGCAGGTCGCGACCATCTCGCAGCTCGACTGGAAACGCCGGCAGGCCGAGCGCGGCCTGGCAGACACCAAACTTGTCGCTCCCTTCGATGCCTATGTGAGCAACGTGCAAGCCGAGCAGGGACGGCTGATCGGCGTCAACGATCAGGTCGCCACGCTCTCCGATCGCAACTGGGTCGAGGCGCGCTTCACCCTGTCCGACCGCCAGTTCGGCCGGATCGTCGCCAAGCATGGCACGGTGGTCGGCCGCACGGTGCAAATTCTCTGGCGCGTCGGTGATGCGCCCATCGCCTATGAAGGCAAGATCGAGCGTGTCGCTGCCGAGATCTCGTCCGAAACAGGCGGGATCGAAGTCTATGCCCGCCTTGTCGATCCCCTGTCGCCCGTTCCCATTCGGGCCGGCGCTTTTGTCGAGATCGTTCTGCCGGACCGCAAATATGAGAAGGTCGCGCGCCTGCCGCAGACGTCCCTCTATGGCGACAGCAAGGTTTTCGTGATCGAGGACGGGAAGCTTAAGGAGCGAACCGTTGAACTCGTGGGCGCCGCCGGTCAGGACGTTCTGGTGCGCGGCGCGATTGCCGCCGATGAGCGTGTGCTGACGACACGCCTGTCCATGGCGCGAGACGGGCTCGCTGTCCGGGAAAAATGAGCACAGCCTCCGACATGCAGGGCAGGGGCGGTCTGATCCGCCTCTTCGTGACCCATCCGACTGCCTCCAATCTGCTGATGGCGGCGATGATCGCGATTGGCCTGTTCGGTATCAAACAGCTCAACACCCAGTTCTTCCCGACCATCGAAGTGCCCATGATCACGGTCGCCGTGTCGTGGCCCGGCGCCAGCGCCGAGGATGTCGAGGAGAACATTCTCGACGCGATCGAGCCGTCGATCCGGTTTCTCGACGACGTCGACTCGGTCGTCGCCATTGCGCGCGAGGGCTCGGGCGTCATCACGATCGAGTTCAATGCCGGCGCCGATCTCCAGAAAGCGCAGGCGGATATCGAGCAGGCCGTCGCGTCCGTGCAGACGCTGCCCGAAGGCTCCGAAGAGCCTGAGATCAAGCGCATTACCTTCTTCGAGCCGGTTGCGAAGATCGCCGTATCGGGTCCATTCGACGAAGAAGTTCTGAAGACCCATGCCAAGCGGCTCAGGGACGGGCTTTTGGCTGCCGGTCTCGACAAGGTCGACTTTGTCGGCTTCCGGGACGAGGAGATCTGGATCCGCATTCGCGAGCATGAGCTGCGCCGGCTCGATCTGACATTGCAGGATGTGGCGGGGCGCATTCAGAGCGAGACCCGCGATCTGCCTTCGGGCATTCTCGAAGGTGATGTAGAGATGCAGTTGCGGGCGCTGTCGGACCGGCGCACGCCCGAGGCCTTGTCCGATATCGCCATCATGGCCGAGAGCGACGGGGACAAGATCCGCCTGTCCGAGATCGCCGACGTCAAGACGGCCTTCGACCGGGATCAGCCGATTGCCCGCCAGCGCGGCATTCAGGCGATCCGGCTGCAGGTCTCGCGCGCCCTGTCCGCCGACACGCTCAAGACGATGGAGCTGCTCGACAGGCATCTGACCGAGGCGCAGAAATCCCTGCCCGATGGATTGATCGTCGAAAAATACGATGTGACGGGCAAGTTCGTCGAACAACGCCTGGGCATTCTCGTCAATAACGGCCTGCAGGGCCTGATCATCGTCCTCATCGTCCTGTTCATTTTTCTCGATGCCCGGATCGCGTTCTGGGTTGCGGCGGGAATTCCGGTTGCGCTCATGGCGACCCTCGCCGTCATGTGGGCCAGCGGCCAGACCGTCAACATGATCTCCATGTTCGCCCTCATCATGATGCTCGGCATCATCGTCGACGATGCCATCGTGGTCGGCGAGCATACGGCCACGCGTCAGGCCGCCGGCGACTCGCGGCTGTTAGCCGCCGAACGCGGCGCCAGCGCCATGTTGAAACCCGTGATGGCGGCAACCCTGACGACCCAGGCGGCCTTTCTGCCGATCTTCCTGATTTCCGGGAGGATCGGGGATGTCATGAGCGCCATACCGCTCGTGGTGTTCGCGGTCCTGATCGCCAGTCTGATCGAGTGTTTTTTGATCCTGCCCGGCCATCTGCGCCACGGGTTCGGCAAACGCCGCAAAGAACCGAGCCGGTTCCGCCAAGGTTTCGACGGCATGCTCAACACGTTTCGCGATGGGCCTTATCGCCGGTTTGTGCGGACGGCTTACAACTGGCGCTACACGACGGTGGCTTTCACGTTCGCCTCGCTGATCTTTGCCTTTGGGCTGATCGCCGGTGGGCGGATCGGCTTTCAGTTCTTTCCATCGCCCGAGCCGGAAAATCTGACCGCGGCGGTCACCTTCGGTGCGGGGACGCCGCGCGCTGAACAGATCAAGGCGCTCGACCAGATCGAAGCCGCGCTCGACAAGGCCGAGAAATCCCTTGCCGGTAATGAAGGCCGGTTGATCGAGACGAGCTTTACGACGCTCGGCGTCTCGAACCGGGCGCAAGGCGATAATCTCAGCCAAATCGAAGTGCAGCTCACACCGAGCGAGCTCAGGAGCATTCCGACCAAAGAGGTCGTGACGGCATGGCGCAAGGCCCTGCCGGAAGTTCCCGGTGTCGAGAAGGTTTCTATTACCGGGCGCCGTGCGGGCCCGCCCGGACGCGATCTCGACATTCAGTTGCAGGACGCGCCGGTTGCCGATCTCAAGGCGGCGGCCATCGAGCTCAGCCAGGCGATGACCCGGTTTCCGGGCGTGAGTGCCGTCACGGACGACCTGCCCTTCGGGCGGCGCGAGCTTATTCTCGAAGTGACGCAGCGCGGGGCGGCCCTCGGATTCACATCGCAATCGGTCGGGCAGCAGATCCGCAACGCCTTCCAGGGCGCGATTGCGACGCGTTTCGCGCGGGGCGACGAGGAAATCACAGTGCGCGTCAAACGCGTTCAGGAAGTTCCGGGGCCCCACGCCCTGAAGCAGATCTACCTCAAGAGCCCGGGCGGTGTCCGTGTGCCGCTGACGGAAGTCGTGACGCTGAGCAAGAAGGCGGGCTTCTCGATCATTCAGCGCAGGGATGGGCTGAGGACCGTGTCCATTACCGGCAATATCGATGCAGAGGTGACCTCGCTCGATGACGTTCTGGCGGGCCTGAAGGCCAAGGTGCTGCCGGATCTCGCGCAGAAATATAATCTCACCTACGCCTTCAAGGGCCGTGCGGAAGAGCGTGCCGAGTCTTTTGCCGATCTGAAACTCGGCGGGTTGATGACGCTCACGCTCATCTACATCATTCTGGCCTGGGTCTTCGAGAGCTATGCGAGGCCATTCGCTGTCATGGCGATTATCCCCTTCGGTATCGTCGGCGCGATCCTCGGCCACATGGCGATGGGCTTCAATCTCACGATCATCAGCATGATCGGTCTGCTGGGCCTCTCCGGCATATTGGTCAACGACTCGATCATTTTGGTCAGTCAGGTTGGAGAGCGGCTGAAGCGCGGGAACAGTCTCGCCGAGGCGGCTGTCGGCGCGTCCGAAGACCGCTTCCGCGCGGTGCTGCTGACCTCGTTGACGACCATCGGTGGACTACTTCCGCTTTTATTCGAAACCAGCCGTCAGGCGCAGTTCCTGTTACCCATGGCGATCACCCTGGTCTTCGGCCTTGCTGCCGCAACCGTCCTGGTCCTGATCCTCGTGCCCAGCCTGATCGGCATCGGCGGCGACATCGGCCGCGCCTTCAGGAGCCTGCTGTTTCGGCTCGGAATCGGATCGGGCAATGTAGCGCCGAGTTAGGCACGCCAGAAGGCAGGCGTCAGGAGAACGAGGACTGTAAAAATCTCAAGCCGCCCGACCAGCATGCCGAATGACAGCGCCCACTTCGCGGCACCCGGAAGGTCAGCATAATTGCCGACGGGGCCAACGACCGGGCCGAGCCCCGGACCGACATTCGCGACCGCAGAGGCCGCCGCCGAAAGCGCCGTGACCTGGTCGAGGCCGAGAAGGCCGAGGACACCGGCAAGCGCCATGAAGAACATGAGGAAGGCCAGGAAGAAGCCCATGACCGCACTGGTGACCTTGTCCGGGACGGGCGCGCCATTATAGCGCTCGATGAAGACGCCATTCGGGTAGATCATCGCCTGCACGCGGCAGCGGATGAGCTCGAAGATGATCTGGAACCGAAAGATCTTGATGCCGCAGGATGTTGAGCCGGAGCAGCCGCCGACGAACATCATTATGAAGAAGAGCACCATCGCCATGGAACTCCAATTGTCATAGGCGGTGGTCGCATAGCCGGTGCCGGTCATGATCGATGTGACGTTGAAGGCAATGGTGATCAGGCGCGGTCCGAGCGGTTCGGGCTGGGCGGTCTGATAGGCGAAGAAAGCGGCAACGCAGAAGATCAGCAGAGAGCCGAAGAACCAGCGGACCTGACTGTCGGCGAAGAGAGGGCTGTGGACGCCCTTGAATGCTCGGAAATAGAGCACAAACGGCAGACTCCCCGCGATCATGAAGATCGTGGCGAGGACCTCGATCGTCGGGCTGGCAAAGAATGCGATCGAGGCGTCGTGGTTCGAGAAGCCACCCGTGGCAATCGTCGTCATGGAGTGGACAACCGCATCGAAGGTCGACATGCCGGCCATCGAATAGGAGGCGGCGCAGATGACCGTGAAGGCGAGATAGACGAGGGTGAGCGAGCCGGCCAGTTCCGTCGCCCGCGGCCGCAACCGTCCTTCGGCCTCGAACCCTTCGACGCGGAAGAGCTGCATGCCGCCGACCTGCAGCAGCGGCAGGATCGAGATGGCCATGACGATGATGCCGAGGCCGCCGAGCCATTGCAGCAGTCCGCGCCAGAGGAGGACGCCTGGCGGCGCGTCGCGGAGATTGCTGATCACTGTGGCGCCAGTCGTGGTAATTCCGGACATTGCCTCGAAGAAGGCGTCGGTATAGCTGAGCTGCAGATCTGACCAGACGAAGGGCAGGGCGCCGAAGGCGGTCAGAGCGAGCCACGACAGGTTCGTCAGCAGAAAGGCTTGTTTCAGGCTGAACTGGTTGGTGATTCCGCGGTTGGCAAAGGCGAGGCTCGTTCCGAAGAACAATGTCACCATGGCGGACACCGTGAAGATCAACCAGTCCTCGCTTCCGACTGCCAGATCGACAAGAGCCGGAATCAGCATCGTGCAGCCGAGTGTGGAGACGAACACGCCGACGACCAAAAGCACCGGCCGCAGGTCCATCATCGCTTTGGATATCTTTCGGGCTGTCTCAACGCAGTGCGCCTTGGCAAGAGGGCGGAATCAGTTCAGCACTTGTGCCACATGCGGGCAATCGAGGGAAAAGGCAGGGATCTCGACGTCGAAAGGCTCGCCGTTGGGTCCCTCCATTCCGTAGGATCCCATCATGATGCCAGAGGACGTATTCAACGGCGTGCCGCTCGTATAGCTGAACGTATCGCCAGGTTCGATAACGGGCTCCTGTCCGACAACACCGGCACCCTCGACTTCCTGGGTCTGGCCCAAAGAATCGGTAATCCGCCAATGGCGCGAGCGCAACTGGACGCTTTCTTCGCTCAAATTCGCGATTTCGACGGTGTAAGCCCAGAAATATTGAGAGTCCTCGGGCGCCGAACGCTCGTCGATGAACGTCGTCTCGACCGAAACACGAATCTCGTGCGTTGTTGCGTGATACATGGTCTGACCTCTCAATCTGTCTCGCCGTTCCGCCGCGTGACGTCGGGCGGTCAGATATTAGAGCTGGTGAGAGCCTGGTCAATATCCGCGAGAAGATCGGCAACGTCCTCCAAACCGACGGAAAGGCGCATTGTTGTCTCTCCGATGCCGAGTTCGGCCCGGGCATCGGCCTCCAGACGCTGGTGCGTGGTCGTCGCCGGATGGGTGATCAAACTCTTTGCATCCCCGAGATTATTGGAGATTTTCACCACTTCGAGGGCGTTCAGGAACGAAAAGGCCTGGGTCTTAGTGCCCTTGAGGTTGAAAGAGACAAGCGGTCCGCCACCCTTCATTTGTGCTTTTGCAACAGCATGTTGCGGATGAGAGGGATGTCCCGGATATCGCACGCGTGCGACCTCCGGTCGCGCCATCAGGAACTCTGCGACGGTTTCGGCGGACGCCGCGTGGCGTTCCACGCGAATTGCGAGGGTTTCCAGACCTTTCAGCAGGACCCAGGCATTGAAGGGGCTCATGGATGGTCCCGTGTGCTTGAGATAGTCGTGCAGTTTTTCCTCGACGAATTCCTGTGTGCCAAGCACCACACCACCGAGGCAGCGCCCCTGGCCGTCGATATGCTTCGTAGCCGAGTAGCAGACGATGTCCGCGCCATGCCGCATCGGGCTTTGGAGCAGCGGCGTCGCAAAGACATTGTCGACCACCACAACGGCACCGGCATTGTGGGCGATATTGGAAACGCCTTTGATATCAACAAGCTCAAGGGTCGGATTGGTCGGCGTCTCGAAGAAGAAGACCTTGGTGTTCGGACGCACGGCCGCTTGCCAGGCGTCGAGGTCGCGCCCGTCCACGAGGGTGGAGTCCACGCCGAAACGGGGGAGCAGATCTTCGACGATATAGCGGCAACTGCCGAACAGGGCGCGTCCGGCAACCACGTGATCGCCGGCATTCAATTGCGACAGCATAGCGGCGGAGACCGCAGCCATTCCGGTGGAGGTGGCGCGGGCGGCTTCCGCGCCCTCGAGGCTGCGGATGCGCTCCTCGAACATCGAAACGGTCGGGTTGGCATAGCGGCTGTAGACATAGCCCTCCGCGTCACCCTTGAAGCGGGCCTCAGCCTCCTCTGCCGTCTCGTAGACGAAGCCGGAATTGAGATAGAGCGCTTCGGATGTTTCACCGAACGGGCTTCTCAGCGTGCCGCCGTGGACCAGTCGCGTGGCGGGTTGCCACTCGGTTTCCGGGGCGTCGTGATCTGCTAATGCGACCATGAGATTTCTGTCCTCGAATTCGCATAAAAAAAAACCCAGCCGGGCCGATGCGCCCCTCCGGGTTTTCGCGAATCGGCCTTTTAGCGAGTTGTTTAACGTGGCTGCAAGCCGGCCGGCCAAATCACCACGAACGCGCAAGTGATAGTCTCGATCAGGGGTTGGCGTCAAGATGATTGTCGGGGGAAGCCGCTGTGTGGAAACAGGCGAACCACCTGATAACGTGGTAGGAAAACGCCATCCGCCCCGTGGCCAAAGTGGTGGCAAGCTGTCGAAAAATTGTGGATATCCTGTCAAATCTGGTCGAGTAACAGATTGAAATCATTGTCTCTTTGTGAGCGCCGTGCACAATGCCCGATCGCAGCGATAATAGCAGAAACGAGACCGGTCCCATGACGCCTCCCGCGCGCGCGCAACTTCTCGATCCGTTCGGTGTCACGCCTTCACCGCCTGGCGAAGCTGTCTCGCTCGGCCAGAATTCGGGTGTTCTTCCGAGCCAATGGATCCGCGTGCTTGCTGAGCGCAAGCAGGTCTATTCCGACATGGCGCCGTTCACGTCCGACCAGATCCAGCCGGCCAGCCTCGACCTCCGCCTTGGCAGCAAGGCCATTCGTGTGCGCGCGAGCTTTCTTCCCGGCAAGGGACACACCGTGCGCGACAAGCTGGACGTTCTCGAGCAGCACGTGATCTCGCTGGACGACGGTGCGGTACTGGAGCGCAATTGCGTCTATCTGGTCGAGCTGCAGGAAGCGCTCAATTTGCCAGAGTCGATCGCCGGTGTTGCGAACCCCAAAAGTTCGACGGGACGGCTCGATGTCTTCACGCGCGTCATAACCGACAATGCTGAGATCTTCGATAGCGTACCGGCCGGCTATAGCGGTCCGCTCTATGTGGAGATCTCGCCCAGAACGTTTTCGATCCGCGTGCGCAAGGGCTCGCGCCTCAATCAGCTGCGGTTCCGGCGCCGAAACTCCATGCAGGACGTTAACAAGAACTTCCGCCTGACGGACCGCCAGTTGCGCGAACTGCATGCCGATCAACAGTTGGTCGCGAACAGCGAAGCGAGTATTCGCGACGGCCTGCAGATCCGCGTCGGTCTCGATAGCGATGCCTTTGGATTTGTCGGCTACCGGGCACGGCACCACACGGACATTATCGATGTCGATAATGTGGATGGCTACGACCCGGCGCGTTTTTGGGAGCGGGTTGCCGCAGACCCGGATGGCCGGCTGGTGCTCGATCCGAACGAATTTTACATCCTGGCCTCCAAAGAGGCGGTCCATGTGCCGCCGGATTTTTCAGCCGAGATGGTCCCGATCGATACCATGATGGGCGAGTTCCGCGTTCATTATGCAGGCTTTTTCGATCCCGGTTTCGGGCATCACGAAACGGGTGGGGCGGGGAGCCGGGCCGTCCTCGAGGTTCGCAGCTACGAGGTGCCTTTCATTCTGGAAGACGGGCAGATTATCGGCAGGCTGGCCTATGAGCGGCTCACGGATCGTCCCGAGACCCTTTACGGCGCCGGCATCGGCTCGCACTACCAGGCACAAGGGCTCAAGCTCTCGAAGCACTTCCGCCGGGATGTGTGAGGCTTGGGATAGGATGTTGATATTATGAAGTTATTGGGATTATCGAGCGCGTATCGATCGGCATTGCCTGATCGCGTGGTGCGCTGAATCCGATCTTGACGCCTTTGACGAAGTCGCTCGCGCGCGTGCCGCATGTCCCAACAAGTGTCTTGCGGATGTTGACAGAGACGCGCTCCAGTTCCGACTTCCGCTTTTTCGGCTCCTTGGAGAAGCCGTGCGGATTGAGAACCGTGTGAAGGCGACCGGAATTCTGCTGCCAGAACAATCCCGCGACGCGCTCGCCGATGTTGCCGCGAACCGTGTTCGCAAACCGCAAAATTTTGTGTGCGCGCTCGAAAGCGCCTGTGGCGTCGTAAAGGATGTGGTCATGTGTGAACGGCGCCAGATATTCTTCCAAAGTGCGCGACGATTGCACACCGAAACCCTGATAGCGTTTGACACGTGTATCGGAAAAGACGCCTTCCTGGCGAAGCTTGCGCTTCAACTGATGCGCCTGCCAGCGCGTCATCGCCTCACGCGTCGCATGGACCGTGACACGGGAAGACCCATATTTTTGATCGACGCCGACCAGAAAGGCCGGAACATCGTTCGCCCATTGGGCAGTTGGCGCATGTGCACCGTTACGCGATACATCCATCGAAGCAGCCCGCCATCTTTACGCAATACTAGATCGGCTTTCGCACAACCGCTCAGCCGAGCCCCCAACTCGATGGCCGTAGCGTGCCTTCAGGCATTGCTTCCGGCAACAGTTCTGTGCCTTTTCAGAGACAGAAACTCGCCATATGTGGCGTATTCGACACAATCTTGCCTGATCGTGGACGAAGGCGTGCGCATGATGCACGAAAAAATCGGCGTTTGATCTGGCGGGAAACCGTCATTTTCAGGGGAAGATGCCCATGACCGCACGAAATGTGGCCCTTTTGACCCATGTCAGCCGCTTCGTCGGACCCTCTGCGGTCCGGCGGCTCGTGCAGGAAGACATGACAGTCGTTTGCCATGACGCTTCGTTTGGCGATCAATCTGCCCGTGAAGCGTTTGTGGACGAGGTTGATCGAGCCGAAATCCTGGAGGCGACCGATCCGTCGGAAATTCTGGTCGAGCTCATGGACAGGTTTGGGCGGATCGATGCGCTGGTTTCCAATGACCCTTACCCCGCCATTCGTGCGCCGGTCGATGAGGCCGATGCCGACGAGTTGCGCCGAACGCTGGAGGCCCTTGTCGTTTGGCCATTTGCTCTGATCAGCAAGGTAGCAGGCGTGATGAAAAAGCAAAACGCCGGCCGCATCGTCGTCGTCTCGTCTGCAGCTCCGCTTACTGGCATTCCGAATTATTCGATGTATGCGACAGCACGCGGCGGTGCCAATGCCATGGTGCTCACACTGTCGAAGGAGTTGGCGCGTTGGGGTATATCGGTGAACGGCATTGCCCCGAATTACATCAAGACGCCGGAGTATTTTCCACCCGAACTGCTGACCAATGAAGCAGCGCTCGAAAAAATGTTGAAGAACATTCCGCTCGGCAGGCTTGGTGAACCGGAAGAGGTGGCGGAACTCGTCGCGCTGTTTGCCAGTGGCCGATGCGGCTTTGTAACCGGCCACATCGTTCCGATCGCAGGCGGTTGGGCTTAGGCCGGCAGGTCGTTATCCAGCGCAGTTTCCGCCACCGAGAACGCAAAATTTCGCGCAATGTGGATGGCAGAGTTTAACGGCGCCCGATGCAAACATACCGCCGTTGGCGTTCGCTGCATCCTGCAAGGTCGAACCCATTTCGAAGGTCGTGTCATAAGGCAGCAGCGTACATGGCAGGACTGTTGGCTTGTCGTTACCTTTGCGCTTCACGACCATACGGCTCGAGGCACACATGATTTCGCGCGGATGCAGTCCGAGGATGCTCCAGCAGCGTGTCGTGATTTCGGGAACATCGACGGTGACATCCATTTCAGGCAACAGAACGAGTTCGCTTGGGTCCGCGGCATCGACAGGCCAGCCATTGTCGCGAATTAGGGCCGCATAGCCGGCGCGCGATTCCGTCTCATTCTCGTTCCAGCATGTCCGCCCGGCAATGGCGATGCGGAAACCCTGACTTGCGAGCCAGTTCAACCCGTCAATCGCTTTCTGCCAGGTGCCAGGGCCGCGCTCGATTTCATGAAGGCGCTGTGTGTAGTGGTCGAGACTGACGCGAAGGGTGAGCTGATCTCCGTGCTCTTGCAAAATCTGCAAGAGTCCGTCCTTCACGGATTGGCGCTGCATTGGCTGCATGGCATTCGTGAGAACGAGCACTTCGTGACCGCGCGATAGCGCGTCTGCGGTCATATCCAGCATGTCCGGATTCATGAACGGTTCGCCGCCGGTAAATCCGATCTCGCGCGTCGCCAGACCCATGACGCGAATCTCATCGAGATAGGCCGCGACTTCATCTGCGCTGATATAGACGAGTTGATCGTTCTTCGGGCTGGATTCGATGTAGCAGTTTACACACTCGATATTGCAGAGCGTGCCTGTATTCACCCAGAGCGTTTCCAGGCGCACCAGAGGGACGGATGCCCGAGGTTCACCTTTGGCGGTCCAATCAGGATCCTGGAACTTTTTTCGCGCAAGTCCAGACTCGGACCCATTCCGCGCAATAGAGATGTCACTCATTGTTATTCTGGTATCCTGATCTCTCGATTTCGCGCGGGACGCTATCATATCCGCCGCACACTGAATGGTCACAATGACTTTATCATTTATTGAGGTCTTGGGGGCTTGGAATTAGCGGCCTTGGGGACAATGAAACAGCGGCTTTTTGCCTGTGTCCAACACCGTGCTATGACGTTCGCCTCAAGGTTTCCGCGGGTGTAGCTCAGTGGTAGAGCATCGGCTTCCCAAGCCGTGTGCGAGGGTTCGATTCCCTTCACCCGCTCCATATAAATAACTGAAATCACAGATTTTTCCTGCTTTCTGGGGCGCAATCGCTCTTCGGGCGAACAATCAGTGCGCATTAGCCATGCTAACGCACAATCAGCGACTCTTCCACGCATCGGCTCAAACCGCCTCCAGCGCAGTAAGTGTCTGTATCAATACGTTTGAGAGGGGCGTTTAGATGCGCCGGCCGGGCCTTTCGATTCGCGACAATCGGGTCCGTTTCTTGAGGTTGACTAGAGGAGCTTGAGTGCGACTTCGTATAGCATTCCCGCTGCGACGAGCCCGAAGATGGCAATGAAGCCATATTTCAAATAAATTGTCGGTAGTCGGCTACCAACCCATGTGCCGAAAATACCTCCCATCATGACTGCAGGCACTGTGAAGATCACCAAATTTGCTACAGGGACAATTGCTTCCGGTCCGATATAAAGAAACCGGATGAGATGTCCGACAGCGGCAACAAGCGCTGTGACCACGACGATGAAGACACCGGTTGCCGTCGCGACCTTGGGTGGGATCTTGCTCTTCTGGACGAGAAAGTAGGCATTGAAAGGTCCCTGTCCCACGGAGACCAGGCCGATAAAGAGGGCGCCGACTGCTGTTATTATGCGACCCTGCCGGACGTCAGGCGACTTGTAGCGGATTTTGTGCCCCCATCGATCTGTGATGCTGGCGTCTTTCTCGGTTTCGGGAAAGTCGGCTTCGCTTTCCGAACCGCGGAGCGAGCGTGCCACCTCCAAAGCTAGTGCAAGCAGCAGCAGGCCCAGTACCCCTTTGAGGAGCAGGGCTGGCGAGATGAAGGACAAGACAGTTCCGATGATTGCCATCGGAATTGTGGCGATCAAGATCGCTCCCCCCAGTTTGAAATCGATCTGTCTGCGGTAGGTGTAGGAGACCAGTCCGCTGGTGAAGCCGAACACTTCGGTAATGAGGCCCGTCCCGATGGCAACATCAGCCGGCAGGCCAAGGAACAATATAAAGATGGGCGCGAAGAATGCCGCGCCCTCGATGCCCGATGCCATGGCAGTCGTCGCAATGCAAAAGGCGATGAAGAACATGAACCAGTAGTCCCACGTCAGCGACGCGATGATTTCGGCAAAGGTCATGTTCGGCTCCCGTCAGTCACATCGATAGACAATCATCGTCGACCGGCGAAGGTAACAGGCATGAGAGTATGTCGACTTGCCGAAACTGAATGCGGAGCAAACTCGGTTCGGTGAATTCTGAGAGGTCTCTCTGAAATGCCTGACAGCGGTCGATGATGTCAGACCTTGTTGAGGAATTCCGCAAATGCGGTTTGGAAGACTTCCGGGCGTTCGAGAGGAAGTTGGTGGGATGCCTGCTCGACGATGATTAGTTCAGATCCAGCAATGCCGGCGTGGATTGCGCGCGACGCTTCTACGGGCGTACTTGGGTCTTCTTCGCCGACAACAACTAGCGTCGGACAGGTAATTTCTGCGAGCCGGTCACTGATATCAAAGTCGCGAATCGCCATACCCCATCCCATAAATCCGTCGGCGGGCGTGGCGCGGATCATGGCTTCTGTTTGTGCCAGTACCGGATCGCCGGAGGCTAGGAACGGCGCCGTAAACCAACGCTCCATCGTCATCGCGACCTGGGACTCCATTCCTTCGGAGCGAACCGCTTCGATTCGCTCGTCCCAAGCGCCGCGGGCGGCTTCTGGCACTGCGCTCGTCGTCGAAACCAGGATCAGGCTACGGAGGCGATCCGGGGCCATGAATCCCACGCATTGTCCAACCATTCCGCCCATCGAGCTCCCCATATAATGGGCCTCGGCAATACCGAGCACATCCAGAAGCGAGGTAATATCTCGCGCAAGCGTTGCGAAATCATAAGGTGGGTTGGTGGCTTCGGAGTCGCCGTGCCCACGTGCATCCATGGCAACCACACGATACTGCTCCGATAGCTTGGCGGCTGTGTCGGCCCACATCTTCTTGCTCGTCGCCAGCGTATGGTGCAGCAGAATGGCCGGTGCCCCTTCAGGCCCGGTAACGTCGTAAGCAATCTCTATACCGTTTGCGTGCGCACGCATTGTCGTCTCCCTCGATTAGGCCATGGGCTCGATATTGGGTCCTTCGAGAAAGAGATTAGCGCTAAACGGTTTGTAACGGCGAGCTAAGGTGTTTTTCCGGAACGCGATACAGCTTTGGTCAGGAGGAGCACATCGTCGGGTTCGACTTTCGAGAGCGCTCGGCGACGCAATTCCGTCAAGGGCGAGGGAAAATCGCGAAGGCGTGCGGCGGCGCTCCGGCGTGCCTCCGGCTGGCGTTCGGGACCGACATATTCCTTTGTGACGATAAATCGTCGCGGTTGTGCCAGCATCGTATTCAGACGAACGAAGAGGTCTTTCGGTGCAACCGGCTTGGCGAGAATGCTGTCGACGCCCGCGTCGCGGACCTTGAGGACTCTTTGATGTTCGGGCAGGCCGGTGATCAAGAGGATCGGAACTTGGCGATTGCGGCATGCTGGATCTCGTCGAATGCGCCAGGTGAAGTCGGCACCATCCATCTCGCCAAGAAAGAAATCCAGGATCACTGCGTCGAACGGTTCCCGGTAAATCAATGAAAATGCTTCGGGCACATCGGTGGCTTCGATGATCTCTCTTGCACCGAATCCGCGCAGCATCTCTCCCAGTAGGCGGCGCATGAGATGATGGTTCTCGACGAGGAGAATGCGAAGACTGGAAAACTCGACTTCTGTGCGTTCCATATTCGTGGCCATCTACGCGTGACTGATCCGATTGGCACGCGCTTAAGATCGCCCAAGTGTATTGATGAATGATTGCGCGGAGCGCCTCGGCACAGGCTCACGATCGGGGGTCGAACGGATTCGGTGGCGCATCTGCCGCATGGTCGGCCTTTTCACGAAGCTGTGGATCGGAGATGAGCTGAAAGAGTGCCCGATAAGTCGCGAAGGAAGTCAAAACCCAGTAAACTGGTAGCGAGTATAGCCGCGATGCCCGGCCATCCAGGCAAAGAAATCCGAGTGTCATTGACGCAAAGTACGCAATGCCTAGTACAAACCCCGCAATGAGCCAGAACGAGGTCCCTAGAAGCGGGACCGAGAACGCGCCAAACACGCTGCCTGCAATCTCCGCACCAGCGAGGAATAGCAGCGCCGGCAATGCGAGGCCGGCCAGAATCTGTCCTGCGAACAAGAGCTGGAATCCATAGAAACCTTTGTCGCCAAGTTCGTGCCGCAGCGTCTTCGGTCGTCGCATGTGAACCAGCCAGGTCTGCATCCAGCCTTTGATCCGGCGGGTGCGCTGGAGCAGCCATGCTCTGAGACTGTCCGGCGCCTGCCGGCCGGTAACAGAGTCGAGCAGGCTACAAAAGTAGCCGCGCCGCGCGAGGCGAATGCCGAGATCCGCGCCTTCCGTCACACTGAATGCATCCCAGCCACCAAGCCATCTCAGCATCGATACTCGAAAATGGCAGGATGACTCACCCAGCGGAATCGGGATCTCATTCTGTCTGAAGGCTGGCAGTAATCCGGAGTAATAGGTAGAGACCTCGCTGGCCGACTGACGCGTCAACCAGTTGCGCTCGCCATTGTAGGCCGTCAATCTGGCTTGGACGCATGCGAGATTCGCTGGTCCGTTCTGGAAGGCGAGCAAAGCGAGCCTGAGCTGTCCGGGATCGGGCCGATCATCGGCGTCATAGACAACGACATAGTCGCCCAGTGCAAAGTTGAGGGCATAGTTCAGCGCTTTGGATTTGGAGCGCGGTGCAGCGTCAGGCACCGTGATCAAGTCGACATTCCCCGGGAGATCGAGAGCTTTGACCGCAGCGATCGTCTCATGGTCGTTGCCTTCGAATATGAGCTTGATGTCGAGTTTGGCCGGAGGATAGTCGATACGCTTGAGTGCTACGGCCAGATCCTTGACCAACTGGTCTTCCCTCAGGATCGGTACCAGGACGGTGTAGACGGGCAGGATGCTGTCATGCAGGCGGTAGGTCGGTCTGATCCCGCGGCGGGTCTTGCCCTCCAGTATTGCACCGATGGCCGGGATCGGCATTACCGCAATGGCGAGCAATAAGAGAGCCAGGCCGTGCGCCGCAATGCTAGCCGTGACAAATGGCGCTGCGATCATACCGCCCGCAAGAACAAGAGCGATGATCAAAAATACTTTTCTGTGCCAATCATTTGCCAGGGTTGTCGCCGACTCGCCCTGAAACCGGCGACCGAGCGCGTTAGCGGCCTGATCTATGAGTTGATGTGAGAAATAACCGCGCACGGTGCGGAGGAGATCGACCCGTGTCGTGAAGGCCATTCGGTGGCGGGCCTCACCGATTTCAATCATGCGCCGACGCAGGGTGCCGGCAGGCAAGGAAGGTTGTGCGATGGCTGTTCTGTAGTAGCCATAGTGCGAATGGCGCAGAATATCGCCTGATAGGTTGGCTTGCGCCCCTGCAGATTCGTCAATCGGAGACAGCATGACGGTCTGATCGGGTTCGACGAACCCAACGCCGCACACTTCCGCCAGAGCACGGGAATAATCCCAAGGGCTGACCCAGCCATTTGCGATCAGAACATCGGCAACATCGACATCCCAATCGCCTGCTAATTCGCGGGCTGCCTCCAGAGTCGCGTGGTCGATAACGCGACCGACCAAAAAGTCATAGTCGTCCTCTGACGTGTCGCCATGCCACGCCCCGTCCTTCGGATCGTTATCATTCGCAGACATGGGCAACGCCGCTGGCCGGACCGAACGCGACATCTGACTCTTCCACACATCGCCATCACTCGGCATAAGAAAGGGACCCGAGGAGAGGGCACACAACTACTAGGTGGCGATTTTTGTAAGGCTTGTCAGGATATTGCAACGAAAAAGATATTGCTACCGATTCGCTTTTGGATGGAAAATTGTGTGCGAATCAGTGGTCATAAGCTTCGCCTACGAGCTATACAGGGCCGCATGAGACAGAGACTGATCGATCGATTCGCTCCGATTTGCGCCAAGTTCACGGCGTGGATGGTTTGGCTGTGTTTGTCTTCGGGTCGTGTCGCAGTTCTCTCTTTGGCAATCGCCATTGCTTTGCCACCAGCGCATGCGCAGAACAGTGAACAGGCTGTTGAACGAGACACAACAGGTGATACGGAGTTGCCTCGACCCGATTTCGGCGACCGCCAGGCGATCCGATTTCTGACGGACAGTGATTATCCGCCATTCAACTACTTGGATGAAGAAGGCGCCCTGAGCGGCTTCAATGTCGACCTGGCGCGCGCCTTATGTGACGAATTGGCCGTTGAGTGCGATATACGCACCGGTGAATGGGTCGAACTGATCCCCACTGTCGAACGCAAGGAGGCGGATGCAATCATTGCGTCGATCCGGCCGTCGGGCAAAACGCTCGAACGTCTGGACTTTACAAGTGCTTACTATCGCACACCTGCTCGTTTCATCGCCCGCAAGGATAGAGAACTTGCAGATGTGTCGCCTGAGTCCGTGAAAGGATTCAAGATCGCTGTGATAACCGGCACAGGCCATGAAGCGTTCCTGCGCGATTTCTTTCCAGACAGCACGCTTGTCGGTTTCGAAAACGCCCGGAAAGCCCGGGTGGCATTGAAGAACCGTGAGGTGGATCTGTTGTTCGGCGATGGCATCACGCTCATGTTCTGGCTCAATGGCACGACATCCGAGTCGTGTTGCGAGTTTCGCGGCGGTGCCTATCTCGAGAGCCGTTATTTTGGCGAAGGCGTTGGCATTGGCGTGCGAAAAAACGATCGCAAGCTAAAGGCGATTCTGAACTATGGCTTGGCGCGCGTCCGTGCAACGGGCCGCCTGGAAGAACTCTATCTGCGCTATTTCCCACTGAGCGTTTTCTGAGACCCGGTCTGGGCCTGATTGCGAGGCCGCATGAACGGTAGCCGCAAGCTCCAGACGAGGCCGGTCGGTGCATCGCTCTGATACTCGGCGAGTCCAATGCTCATCCCGCGGTGACCAGCGTTCGGCTGTGACGTGTAGGTTCGAAACAGGCGATCCCAGATAGACAGGTTGAAACCATAATTGCTGTCATGCTCCTCTCTGATCACCGAATGATGCACGCGGTGCATATCCGGCGTAACGAGTACAAGGCGCAGCAAGCGATCGAGCGATTTGGGAAGATCGACATTCGCATGATTGAACATAGCCGTTCCGTTCAACAGGATCTCGAAAAGCACCACGGCGCCAGCGGCCGGGCCCACTGCCAGGACGACCACAATCTTCCAAAGCATCGATAGCCCAATCTCGACCGGGTGAAAGCGCACCGCGGTCGTGACGTCGAAATCCACATCGGCATGATGCATCTTGTGAAGACGCCAAAGAATTGGAATTTTGTGGCTGGCAATATGCTGCCCGTAGATGGCCAGATCCATGAGGGCGACGCAGACAATCCATTCCAGCCAGACCGGCAAGTCGATTTGATGGAATAAACCTATGCGGTTCACTGTACTCCATTCCGCCGCGGCGACGGCCGCGAGAGGAATGACAAATACAGCCATCAATCGGACGAGGAGCGAATCGATGCCTGCGATCGCGATGTTGGCAAACCACCTCTGACGTTTGCTATGCTGGAGTGTCCGCTTGGGGATTGCGAATTCTAAGAAGGCCATGACAGCAAAAATGATCGCAAAAGCGGCGAGACGCAGCGCAGCTTCGCTCGGCTCGGTGAAAGTACCCATCGCTCTCAAACACCTCAATCGTCGGGACGTGCCGTCTATAGCAGAGTTGGCGACCATCCGTGTGGAAGTTGATGGCAGATGAGTGCAACCCTCAGAGACGGTCCCGAGAATGCACGCGCAACTCTGGTTCTTGCACATGGCGCAGGCGCTCCCATGGACAGCCCGTTCATGGATGCGTTCGCTGCACTATTAGGAGAGCGCGGTCTTGCCGTCGTACGGTTCGAATTCGCCTATATGGCAGGGCGCAGAACCGGCGCCTCGAAGAGGCCGCCCCCTCGCGCTGAGAAGTTGGTGGAAGAATTCGATGCTGCGCTTCAAGCCGTCGGCTCGCGCGGGCCGACAATCATAGGCGGCAAGTCGCTTGGAGGACGTGTCGCGAGCCTCGCAGCTTCGGGCGCCGAATCCGCTTCACGGTGCTGCGGACTTCTTTGCCTCGGTTTTCCGTTTCATCCACCCAAGCGGCCCGAAAAGTTGCGTACAAGCGCGCTGGCCGATGTGAACGTACCGATTCTCATTTGTCAGGGAACACGTGATCCGTTCGGCAACGTCGATGAGGTGATGACGTATGACTTGCCGAGTCAGACGCAGTTTTTCTGGGCCCCTGATGGTGACCACGATCTCGTTCCGCGCAAAGCGACGGGTTTATCGGCCCATGACAACTGGGTCGCGGCCGCTGATGCGATATCAAAGTGGAGCGAGACACTCAGCACCTGATCCGAAAGCCAAATGATCTTCCGTCACCTGAAGATATGTGACGGAAGGTTCTTTTGGCTATGCCGCTGCGTCCGGATGCCCGCGATAGTGTTCCGGGCTCGCAGCACCATTGACACTGCGATCATAAGTGTCGGGCTCGTGATGCTGTTCGACGGCAGCATGATGTTGTTGCTGCTGAGGCGGACTCGGGAGGTACTCCGCCCGTCGTGCCGGCTGCGCAGCTTCCGCCTGCGGTCGATTGCGTTGGGCGCGACCTTCGAATCGGGCACCTTGCTCAATCGATAGCGATGTATGGCTGATATCGCCTTCGACATCTGCAGAGGCGGTCAGTGTGACCTGCTCCCCTTTGATCGGACCGCGAACACGGCCGCAGACAACGACATCGGCGGCAATGACCGTACCGACAACCAATCCTCTGGTGCCGATTTCAAGCGCCGCACAATGCAAATCGCCGTGCACTTCGCCTTCCAGCTGTATCTCGCCTTTGGCCACGACATTGCCTTTGAGCGCAACATCTTCGGCTATGACGGAAGGGCTGAGCCGCCGCAGGGCTGTGCGCAACGACGATTGCTGCGCCTCATCTGCCGGCAGTGCCTGCCCAATCTCTAAATCCAGGACCTCTAACGACGCGTCGGAATCGTAATCGACCGAGTGCGTTTTGTCCTTAAGCGCGAACATTGACATGAATCCCTCTCATGGGATGCCCGCCGGCCTCCCAGTTAGGCTCTACAGATCAACTCAACGCTACAAGAAGTCTAACGCAACAGTACCTCACTGACTCATAAACGACACACAATCAGTGGCTAGAGAAGACGGGATAACCCCCGGTTGAGTCAAGTGCTGTGGAAAAGTCCAGGGCTACAGCGGGTTCCGAAGAGGAGGCCGCAGCAATGCTGGGCCAAGACCGTGCGAATCAACGCGAATCAGCCATTTTCTAGACTCTTTTCAGACGGGCAATCCGCCGGTCTTCCGGGTAGGTACTGACGCTGGGAACCTTGCCCGCATCCAGGTCGGCCTGGAGGCGTTGCCAATAAGCAACAGTCAGTAGGTCGCCATGGACACGCTTGAACAGCCTCCGAAGCGAACGGTCCTCGATGCGCAGACCTGATTCGAGCTCCTCGGGTAAAAAAACGAATCCCTCTTCAAAGACCCAATCGGGAACATCCTCCTCTCCGTCGAAACGATCGGCGTTGGAGTGAATCTTGATGTCGGTGAGCCGTTCGAGTGCGTCGTAATCGAAGAGATAGACCTTGCGATAGGTGCTGACGCCGTAATTGCGCCCGTCCAGATCCTTGTTGAAGACGTTCGCGGCCGCATTGTTCTTGATGCAATAGCCAAGATTGACGACGGCTGTTTGAGCTTCCTCGCGGTCGGCTTGTTCGAGGAACACGGGCAAGGGCACCATCTTGCGCTGCACGATCAGATGTTTGAACACGACGTTGCAGCCGACCAGCGATACGGTATTGCCGGCCATTGTGACGATTTCGTCCAGAAGAGCGGTGTCGAACCAGGAACGGTCCAGTTCCACATTGGTATAGATGATGTTGTCGAGCATGCTGCCCGTGCGGTTGATTTCGTGCACGGCGCGGTACTTTTTGAGAACGGTATCGAGCCCTTCATAGGCGCCCCACTTATATTGATCCGTAGGGTGGTCGCGAATGACTTTGAGAACATAGGCGGCTGACGGTGCCGAAAATCCGATAGCGACCGTCCCCGGAAAACCGATTGCTGTGCCCAGGCGTTCGCCGGCATTCACGAGATCGGCTTCCAGCTCGCGGATAACGGCAACCTTGCCCACGTGATTGAAACCGATCGTCGAATAATGGAGCCCCAAAGGGCGCTGCGGCATGATCGTGTGCAGAAACGCAGCAAGCTCATGATAGTGGGGGCAGGTTGCGTGAAAGTTCGCCAGAGTTGAGGAAAATATATTGTGGACGTCGGTTTGCGTCGTGAGGACGGCATCCACGACGATCCCGTCCTCTTCGTTCAGAAGCGCCACAGCGAGTGGCACCAATTCGCCATCGTGCCGGCGAATCCGTCCAATGAGATAAGCACCTCGGTTGCGATAGAATCCCGCCTCGATCATCTCGATCCCGGAAATGGCGGCAGCGGTGTAGCCGTCCAGCCCGAGTTCCCGGTTGAGATGATGGGCCAGGCGAATGGCATCTCCATTGAAGTCGGCAAACCGGGAACCCAGGTCCGCCACTTTCAGAATCTGCGCAGCCAGCCCCGAAGAGATCTCCGAGCTGCCTGGAAGTGTTCGAAAGATGGTGCGCTTGCGTCTCGCCCTTGCTTCTGCGGCTGCCCCGAAGGAATACTCGACAGGACGCCACTGGTCCTTGAACACGATGCGCCGTACGGAATGCAGAAAAGCCAGGGCGAGATCGGCCTCATAACGCTCGCGGATCTTCTCGAAATAGACGACCTCCAGAGCGCGCCAAAGAGTATCGCTTTCGGCGAGTGCTGGAACCGATCGGACAAGTCGTGTCGCAACTTTTTCGATGGAAAGGCTGTAAAGCGCGAGGCGGTTCTGACTGAGTTCCAGCGACCAACCCCAGTCTCTGCGTTCGAAGGCTTCTTTGGCCAGGTCTGGCAGATAGCGTGACGAAAAATAGTAGTGGTCGAACATGTTCAGAATAATGCGTGCGATGATGGCCGTTCGGTCAGCATCGCTATCAGCGGCCGCAAGCTTTACGAGTTCGCCGTGATCAACGACCTCGGACGAGATGTGCCTTGTTCTGAATAAGGAGTCCCGACGCATTCTTTTCGTCACTCAGTTCGATCCACACGCCCAGTTGTGCGTCTTACGCTGCCGGTTCCGCCTGCGCACGGCGCCTGTTCGCGGTCGACAGAATGAAATCAGAAGTGCTCCAAGCCTTGGTGGGACAAGGACAATAGCGGCTGGATCTACCTGTTACCAGGCATCGCGTGGCAACCATGATTTTGCCGATGCAAACTTGACCTGAGTCAAGGTCTACCCGGAATCTCCGGCATAATGTCGCAGCATCGATCAAATATGCTGGAGCGTGCCATGAAAGCGCATGAGATAATGACGACTGATGTGACGACAGTCGGACTGTCTACAACGGTCAAAGAAATCGCCACCCTGCTCGTCAACAAGCGCATCAGCGCAGTGCCTGTTGTCGACGACGATCGTCATGTTATCGGGATCGTCAGCGAGAGTGATCTGTTCCATCGCGCCGAAACGGACACGGAGCGCAAAAGGAGCTGGTGGCTCAAAGTGTTCACAGACACCGATGTGCTCGCCCGCGACTATGTGAAATCACATGGCTTGAAGGCCGAAGACATCATGTCTCGGGTTGTGACATCGGTTCACGAGAACGCCGATCTGGCGGAAGTGGCCGATATTCTGGATACACATCGAATCCGTCGGGTTCCGGTTGTGAAAGAGGGCAGGTTGATCGGGCTCATCAGCCGTGCCGATATCGTTCGTGCGCTGATCCAGGCCGAAGAGACGTCTTCGGGTGCAAAGCCCGACGACAGCGCGTTGCAGACAGCGATTTTGAAGGAGATCCGGTCGCAGTCATGGTTGTCGGCACGTTCAGTCAGCGTCACTGTGAAGAACGGTGTTGCCGAACTCTGGGGGCTTGTCGATTCTGAGGAAGAGAGAAAAGCACTGCATGTGCTCGTTGAGGCCGTCGACGGCGTTCAGAGCGTCGACGATCATGTTCGACTCTATCCGCCAATGGTTGCGGCTTAGCGCGTTCAAGTATCTCTTCCACCGACCGTCGCTGAATCAAGCAGCCGCACTAACGGCTCGCATCCCACTGTGACCGTGCAGTCATCGAGTTGCCCTGGATCGCTATCATCTTCGATCCAGGGCTTAATTGACTGAGCCAGACTTCAAATCCCGAAAACCGAATCGCACTGAGGCGTCTCTCGACGTATCGCCAAGCCCGTGAGCCGAGCGCGCGGGTTTCGTCCATTCCGGGAGAGAGTGCGGACTTCCGCCGCTTTTAGAAAAAAATGGAAAACCTAGGTCACGATTAATCCTCTATTAAGTCTACTGGCTCATTGTCTCAATATGGAACACTTCAGAGATCCTGCAGCAGATGCGTTGCAGATGTTCACCTATTAAGACAAAGGGGTTAGCTTTGCGATACTTCAAGCAAGGACTATTCATCAGTGCAGTTCTGCTTATGGGGCAAACTGCTACTGCAAATGCTGCTGATTTCGAGCCGTATAAATCTTATAAGCCGTATAAGCCGCCTGTTGAGACTGTCCGAGCGCCTGTGGCTCGCGAAAGCTCCGTTTATCTGCGTGGCTATATCGGTATGACGAACCAGGACGTGGATGGGTTCACCAACGAAGTCATCCAGAACGGTGGGAACTTCTCGATCGTTCAGCACGATTTCGACAGCTCACCATTGATCGGTCTTGGCATCGGTACATCGCTTGGTCATCGCTTCCGCGTCGATCTGACGGGTGAATATCGCGGCGCTGCATCGTTTCGCGGTCTCGACACCTTCTCTAACTGTGCGTTCGGCGGGGGTATCTGTACCAACGAGCATACGGGAACGAAGGAAGAGTGGTTGTTTCTGGCGAACGGCTACTGGGACATTGCGACATTCCGCGGCATTACGCCTTATGTCGGTGCAGGTGTCGGCTTTGCCGTCGTGACACTCGACAATTTCTGGGACGTGAATCTGCTCGCGAATGGTCTGGCTTTTGCCGACTCAAATACGGAAACCAATTTCGCCTGGGCGCTCCATGCAGGTTTTGCCTATGATGTAACCGATGCACTGAAGCTCGATGTCGCCTACCGCTATGTCGAAACGGGCGATGGCGTAACAGGTGGTTACACCAGCTTTGACAATCAGAATTTTGGACCGACGACCCTGACCGATATCCACTCGCATGACATCATGGTCGGATTGCGCTGGGGCTTTGGCAGCGAAGGCGAAGCGCACCACGTCGCATACAAGTAATGCATACTCGAGCCCCGGTGTTCCGCGTGGGCTCGGCTCCCCCACCCCTACTGATCAGAGATGATCAGAAAAAACGAACGGCGGCGCGCACAGCGTCGCCGTTTCACTTTTGGAACCCGTCGGTTGGCGTGATAGCCGGTCCGGATCCGGATATTCGCCGGCGTCGTTGCGGCCGGTTCAAACGGCCATATGCCGGGCGCGGGCGCCGCGCTCGATTGCCGAAGTGGCAAGATTGTCGAGACTGAGTCGTTCTTGCAGCAGTTCGAGGAAGCGCAACTCTTCCTGACCAATATCGAGATCGGCAGCAGCGACTTCGACCGCAAGCGCATAGGCCGTCTCGCGCAATTCTGCTGGCAGCGAATCGTTGACGAGATCCAGGACACGGTCCAATCCGCCATCCTCACTCAAATACCCGCCGCAAGCTTCGGCAGTTTTGACCAACTCGCTTGATTCATAGTCCAGGAATACGGGAAGCTGATTCACAATATCGCCGATGCGTCCGAGCTCTGCATCGGTCATTTTGCGATCCACCGCCGACATGGTGACCATGACGAAAATCAGAGCGTCGTGGACTGTAAGCTCTTGAGACATGGGCTGTGGCCTCCCTTGAAAGTATGCGCAACCTGAATGTCAGCGCCACATGTAGAGGTTGGGGCGCAGGGGTCAACCCCTAGGTCGTGTTGCTCCTTGCGATGCAGTGTCTGCGGGACGTTTATATGGCCGGTTCGGCACGATTGCGTATTTCGAAAACTTCGGGACAACCATGTTCCGGCCAAGCGTCCACCGCGTAGGTGACCTGTGATGAATAGAGCGCTACAAGTCGGGCAAATCGAAATGCTTAGGTCGAGGGCAAAGAATGACGGAGAAATTGGATCCAGTGCTGTTGGAGGCCGCAATGGCCTGCAAGGCTTGGCCTTTCGACGAGGCGCGAAAACTGATCAAGCGGCTGGAAAAGCAGGATAATCAGCCCGAGATCGTGCTTTTCGAAACCGGTTATGGCCCCTCAGGTCTTCCGCATATCGGGACATTTGGCGAAGTTGCACGCACGTCCATGGTTCGTCATGCCTTCACGGCCCTGACCGGCCAGGCCTCCCGCCTCGTCTGCTTCTCAGATGATATGGATGGGCTTCGTAAAGTGCCCGACAACATTCCAAACCCCGAACTACTGGCGGACAATCTCGACAAACCGCTGACACAGGTGCCGGATCCCTTCGGCACGCACGATAGTTTTGGTGCGCACAATAATGCTCGATTGCAGGCATTTCTGGATGCGTTCGACTTCGACTATGAGTTTGTTTCAGCGACGGATTGCTACAAGACCGGACGGTTCGATGAGACTTTGTTGCAGGTGCTGGCGAACTATGACGCGGTGATCGATGTCATACTGCCGACATTGGGTCCGGATCGCCGCAAAACCTACAGCCCTTTTCTGCCGATCTGTTCTCGTACGGGCCGCGTCCTGCAAGTTCCTATCGTCGCAAGGGACACAGAGCGAGGTTCGATTGCCTATGACGATCCGGAAACGGGTGAGCACATCGAGCAGCCCGTGACCGGCGGTCACTGCAAGCTTCAGTGGAAAGCCGATTGGGCGATGCGCTGGGTCGCGCTTGGTGTCGACTATGAGATGGCCGGCAAGGATCTAATCGATTCGGTGAAGCTGTCGAGTCGTATTGCACGCATTCTCGGCGCGGTTCCGCCCGAAGGCTTTTCCTATGAGCTCTTTCTTGACGAGAATGGCGAAAAGATCTCCAAATCGCGGGGCAACGGCCTGACAATCGACGAATGGCTGACCTATGCCAGCCCCGAGAGCCTGGCACTGTTCATGTATCAGGCGCCGCGGCGCGCGAAGCGGCTCTTTTTCGATGTGATTCCACGCCAGGTGGACGATTATCTGACGTTTCTCGGCAAATATGAGAATGAAGAAGCCGATAAGCGCCTTAACAATCCCGTGTGGCACATCCACAGCGGATCACCTCCATCAGCGGAGTTGCCAATCAGTTTCAATCTGCTGCTGAATTTGGTGAGTGCGTCGAATGCGGAGGATGCCAGTGTTCTCTGGGGCTTCATTCGCCGTTATGCGCCGGACGCAAGCCCGGAAACGCAACCGCTCCTGGACAAGCTGGTTGGCTATGCGATCCAGTATTTTAACGACTTCGTGCGGCCGACAAAGGCATTCCGGGCGCCAAGCGATGTGGAGCGGGCCGCTCTTGAGGATCTTGCTGAGCGTCTGGGAACGCTTCCGAGCGGGGCCAGCGGCGAGGATATCCAGACCGTCGTCTACGAGGTTGGCAAGGCGCACGATTTCGAGAATCTGCGCGATTGGTTCAAGGCGCTATACGAGGTGTTGCTTGGTCAATCCCAAGGGCCTCGTTTCGGTGGGTTCGTGCAGCTTTACGGGGTTGAAGAAACCCGGAGTCTGATTGAGAGCGCTCTGAATGGCGAGACTCTCGGGGCAGCATGAGCTGTCCATCCGGTTCAGACGAGTCGATTCTGCCGCGAACTCTCCCATAACGAGACCTTGAAGACGCAAGGGCCACACACCATCTGGCAGTTGCCGCAAATGTATTTTTGCCCGCCAGGCGCCATTTTGGAATGTGGCGGAATTCGGGCGTGGGCGTGGCCAAAATCCAATCGAAATAGGAATTTTTTTTGATTGTGCCCAGAAGGCGCGAAGCCTTGGCTATTCTGTAGAAAAACGAAGTTATAGAGTGTGGGTATACTATCCAATATAGTGTGCGTTAATAATTTATTGTCAATTTTTACCTTGTGACAGTTTGGCGGCAGGCCCTTACAACGGCGAAATAAGGGTGGCATCATGGCTGAATTGTGATATAAGTATGGCCATAGCCGAGCAGACGGGGAATAATAATAACACTACCGAAGACGCCTTCAGACGTCCTGCCCGGCGTTATGCAGGAGGCGAAGCAGATGTCAATTTCATGCACCCCCCCGGAGGGCATCGCGATCCCCCGTATGCCCGTTGGGGAGCGCTCATTTCCGAAGCATTTCTGGCTCGGCGTGGCTATGGCCGCAATGATCTGGGGTATGCTCGGTATTGGCGCAACAATCTCGGTCAGCTCACCCATTGGTGTTGCTGCCCCAAGTCTCTCTATCTCCAGATAATAAAAATACCTCTTTCTTGAGAGGCAACGCGAAGGGCCCTTTTCGGGGCCCTTTCTTTTTTGGGGCGGCTCGTGGGCTGCTATTTTGTTGTTTGGTAGGTCCGTGGTCGTATTTGAGGTTGTGTTCTGCTGCTGGTGCGATACGGCGTGATGGTGCCGTGTTTTGAGATTTGAGTTTGTATCGCTCACGGCTATTCCGCGCTGAAGCGCGGGCCTCCGCGGGGGCGGCCTGACCGGGCGGCGGCCGCTTGGCCTTGCCTCGCTGGTCGCTCGGTTATTCTTGGTTCGATGGGGGATGGTGCTATGTGGCTGGTGCGATACGGTTTGATGGTGCCGTGGTTTTTAGATCTGGGTTTATTTCGCTCACGGCTGTTCCGCGCTTTTGCGCGGGCCTCCGCAGGGGCGCCCTGACCGGGCGGCGGCCACTTGGCCTTGCCTCGCTGATCGCTCGGTTTCTTGGTTCCATGAGAGATTGTGCCGTATGGCTGGTGCTCTGCGGCACGATTTTCAGTGTGTCCGAGATAACCGCGCCATAGTGGCGCGGCAAGCGCGACTGCGCGCCGGCCGGTCAGGCCGCCCCCGCGGAGGCCCGTGCCGTAGGCACGGAACAGCCGTGAGCGAATTGAACCCAGATCTCCAATTTACGGCACCATCCCACCGGACGGCACCGGCCCAATTCCCCAATGCCAGATCGGAGCAATGACAACCGTGCCATGGTGGCGTGGCTCGCTCGAACGCAACCAAACCCAACCAACAGCCTTGCAGCATCGGTCCGCTACAGCTACCTCTCCACGAGCGAGACAAAGCAAAGAGTGCCTTGCATGGATGAAGTAATCTACAAGATCTGCCCGCGGGAGATGTGGCAGGAAGCGGAAGCGTGCGGGGAGTTTCGCGGGTCGGAACACGACGCCCGTGATGGCTTCATCCATTTTTCGACCGGATCCCAATCTCGAGAAACGGCGGCGAAACACTTTGCCGGTCAAACCGACCTTGTGCTCATCGCCGTTCGAGTTGACGAACTTGGTGCGGCGCTGAAGTGGGAGCCATCGCGCGGTGGTGCGTTGTTCCCGCATCTCTATGGAACCCTCTCGACCTCGTCGGCGGAATCGGTTGCACCATTGCCGCTCGGCGCCGATGGCGAGCATGTCTTTCCGCAGGGATTTCCAACATGATTGGCGGGCTCGCGCGCACGGCATGGCCGCTGCTGCGATGCATCGATCCGGAACGGTCGCATGAGCTGAGCCTGCGCGCGCTTGAATTGGGGCTCCATCCCCACACCGCGTACTCCGACGATGCAGTACTGCACAGGACACTTTGGCAAATCGCCTTTCCGAATCCCATCGGCATTGCGGCGGGATTCGATAAGGATGCTCGTGTCCCCGATCCACTCCTGAAGCTCGGCTTCGGTTTCGTCGAGGTCGGAACCGTTACGCCTTTGCCTCAATCCGGCAATCCCAAGCCGCGTATCTTCCGGCTCCCGGACTCCAGGGCTGTGATCAATCGGCTGGGCTTCAACAATAACGGTCATGACGCCGCGATCGCCCGTCTCGAGGCACGACCCCCGGCAGGCATCGTCGGCGTCAATATCGGTGCAAACGCCAAGAGCGAAGACCGCATCGGCGATTATGAGACCGGTCTCGATGTCTTCAGCGATGTTGCCGACTACATCGTGGTCAACATCTCATCTCCCAACACGGCGCAATTGCGGGACCTGCAGGCACCTGATGCGCTCGATACGCTGTTGAAGCGTCTTATGGTTCGTCGCGAGCAGCTAGCTGACGCGGGGCGAAGGCGCCCGCCGATGGTCGTCAAGCTTGCCCCCGATATTGCCGAAGCGGATCTTCCGCTGATTGTCGAACGCCTCCTGCATCATGCCGTCGATGGCATAAGCGTTTCCAACACGACGATCGCGCGCGATACCGTTGCGAATGAACCGCTGGCGTCGGAGGCGGGGGGCCTTTCCGGCGCGCCGCTCTTCGATCGTGCAACACGGATGCTGGCGCAGGTTTGTCGGCTGACCGGCGGAGACGTGCCTTTGATCGGTATTGGTGGTATCGATTCAGGCACAAAGGCGGTTGAAAAGATCGCTGCAGGTGCCAGTCTGATCCAGCTCTATACAGGCCTCACCTATGCCGGCCCATCGCTGATCGATGAAATCAAACTGTCGCTGACAGCGGCGCTCAAGAAGAGAGGCCTTGCATCTGTTGCCGACCTGACCGGGCAGGACGTAGATCGCTGGCTAGAGCCGTAGTTCGCAAGGCCATTCTCCCAGGTTGCGGTGAGCCGCAAAGGGCCCTCTTGTGGCCCATATGAAGCGGTCCCTAAGCCAAGATGGTGCTTTTTTGCAACGCGGTTCGCCAATCGCATCGGCCCAATGTCGGTTTTCATTGCAGGACCGGGATAGTCTGGTTAACTTTAATTATCTGATGACTTCCTCCTTTTGGCACTTATTAACCCGGTCCGGCAGGCCGGGTTTTTCTTTGCTCAATCCATCGCGACGTGCCGCCGATCGGGCGCCTGGTGCAATTCAGCAACACAATTCCAGAGATTGCCTCTTCGAGGGTCGCTTTTCGTTGCGGGTGTTCGAATGCGCTGCTACCTAATAATCATTCGATGACTTCCTCCCTTTGGAACACTCAAAACCCGGTCCCCATGGCCGGGTTTTTCTTTTGTGGAAGAGGATGAAAAGACTTCGGTGTCCTCCTAACTCAATGCTTGGTGCTGCTGGCAGACCATTCGTTGAGGAGTGAGGCTGGTGAACGACGGGCAGGCGTACCCTTATCGCACACGCCTTTGGGTCATATTCGCGAGTGATGCGCCGAAGGCGGTTATTCTCCGCCGCGGCCCCAAACACCATTATCACCTCATTGACTGGGATCTTCGCACAGACAGCTTTGTCCATGGGCAGTGGATGCGCGGTTTTGCGCGCCTGTGGGACTTGTCTCCGCGGGGGCGCCGATTGCTCTATTGGGCGCATCAGTACCACCCAGGCGCACACTGGCGGCGGGAGACGGCGCCACCGTTGAGAAGCAGCAATGGTGGGGGTGCCTACGATCCAGCAACAGTCCCTTCGAAGAATCGATCCCCGCGCAAAGGTGAACATCGCAGAAAACTGCCGCGCTATATGCGCGAGCGAATAGAGTCGGGACCGAAATCGCGTCCTCCCGTTCGTCCGAATGAAGGGGTATGGACGGCAGTGAGCACGCCGCCCTATTTCTCGGCGCTCGCCATATGGCCGAGTTTTGGCCATTGGACGGGCGGCGGGACATTCGAAAGCGAAAGCAAGATCGTTCTGAACGAGGCCGTCGATTGCATCACGCCTAAGGAGAATGTTCCTGTTCCAAGCACGGTGAAAATCGCGTCCAATTATCATCTCACCAGCCCCAAAGACTGGCCAGTCTTTGGGGGATGGCATCCCTGGATGTGCGAGCAGGACGATTACGACCGGATTGCGATGGCCGCCGCTGCTGCGGGTAAAAAATGGTTGGATTGGGTCGCCCCGAGGGATTCCGGAGACGTCCTTTTTGCAGCGGATGGATGCATTTACCGCCTCACGAACTGGCGTAAGGTGAAATCGGCCGACCTTTTTGAGGCGGCCGCCTGTATTGCCGATTTCAAAGATCTGCGATTCACCCAATTGCGTGCGCCTGCAGATGCAATGCGATGGTGAAACGGCACTACTGATCCATATGGAGGCGCTATTGTGCGCGAGCCGTGGAGGCTTGCGGCGTGAAAGTCGCATCAACCAGAGGCCTGTAGCGCCAGGCGAGCGACACCGCGCGGACCAGATAGAACACGATCAACGATGCCCATAAGCCATGGTTCGCGAACATGGGCGTCAGCAAGTACCAGGCGGCGAAATACACGATGATGCTCAGCGCCATGGCATTGCGCATGTCGCGGGTCCAGGTCGTGCCAATGAAAATGCCATCAAGCTGGAAGGCGGCAACGCCCGCGAGCGGCGCCAGCGCACACCAGATGAGATAGGTTCGGGCAACTTCCCGCACCTCCGGGTTTACGGTGAGGAAGTCGATCGCATACCCGCCCAGGAACCAGAAACTTGCGCCGAGCATCACACTTAGAATCCCGGCCCAGATGCTCGAGAGCCTGACGGCGGATTCGAACTGCGCGCGGCGCCGGGCACCGACCGCCTGTCCGACAAGCGTTTCTGCCGAAAAGGCGAATCCATCGAGGAAATAGGCGGCAAACACCTGGAACTGCAGCAGAACCGCGTTGGCTGCGAGCAACACATTGCCGCTTTCTGCCGACTTGGCCGTGAACCAACTGAACGCCAGCAGCAAGCAAAGTGTCCGCATCATAATGTCGGCATTCACCGTAAAAACGCGCTTGAGAGCTGCCTTGTCGAAGACACGATGAAGTGCCAGCTCGTCCCCCTGACGGCGGATTACGCGATAGGCAAGTACCAGCCCGCAGATCACAGCGAAGACCTCGGCGACCATTGTGCCGAGCGCGACACCTGTAACGGCCATATCCAGCACCAGCACGAACAGGGCGTCGAGGGCTGCGTTGGTACCGTTCAGAATGAGCTGCAGAATGAGCGCGGTTCCGGCTTTGCCGCGGCCGATGAACCAGCCGAGCAGGGCATAATTGGCTAATGCCGCCGGCGTCGCCCAGATGCGAATATCGAAATAGGTCTTGGCACCGTCCTCGACACCCTCCGTCCCTTCGATGAGCCAGAATGCCGCCTCACGGATGGGCCATTGCATAGCGACAACGATGCCGCCGATGACTACAGCGATCAGAAGCGCGCGGCCCAACGCCGCCAGCACTTCGTGCGGGTCTCCGCTGCCCTCGGCCTGCGCGGTCAGGCCCGTGGTTCCCATGCGCAGGAAGCCGAAGGCCCAGTAGATCACGTTGAAGATCATCGCGGCGATGGCGACGGCGCCGATATAGCGTGGGTCGCCAAGCTGGCCGAGCACGGCCGTATCCACCAGACCGATCAGCGGCGTGGTGACATTCGCGAGAATGATCGGAAAGGCGATCGCCAGCACATGGGCGTGGTCCAAACGCCCAGGCGCCGCGCGCGGTGTATCGGACGGGGCAGCAGTCATAACGGCAGGCAGTCCCGCGTCCTGGGTTTGAGGTTTGGCCTATGCGGCGGCGATTAGAACTCGGTACGTCCGGATTTCTGGTCGAGCGTGCCCGAGCCGCGCGCGCCTTTGCTCGAAACCTTGAGCAAACGACCGATAACCCAGATCGGGAAAACGATGACTGCGCCGAGTAGGAAATAGCGCCAGACCCAATCGATGGCCTCGAATCCCATATCGTAGATACGGACGACGAATCCCTTAATGCTCTCGATAATATCGAAAGGGCTGAGTCCGAGTGCCGATAGCATTACGCCGACAATCAGCGAAATGACCGACAATCTGAGGAGAACCATTGCGGGATTTCCGCCAAAAAAACTCTGCATCGCTATGCTCCAGTCGCGCGACCAATCCGGACTTGATCAATCCGCCCCGCCCATTTTGCGGCATGATTACCACACTGAATGTGGGGATGCGACCATCGCATTCAATCATTCTGGGTCTTCGGGACACTTGCGACCGCTTGACGATGTCATCGCGAAGCGAGTTGACTAGGCACCGACTCATGGTCAGGGATAGGACATAGGCACTTAGCGGAGGTTACCGATGCGCTTGATGAACTGGAAAGATCGTTCTCTTGTGATTGCAATTGCAACCTGCTTGTTGTGCTGGAATGTCGCCGGCGCCCAGGCTCAAGAGGAAAAGCCGATTGAGGACATCACAGGCGACTGGGTGGCCAAGGACGATCCGACTGAAACGACTCTAACAATCTCTTCCAAAGACGACGGTCTCCTGATGATTCAGGGAAGTGACAAGAAATCCAAGTTTCAGTCCGCCTGCATTTCGTTCGGCCCTTTTGCAAAATGTGTGGGGCACGGGATTACCTTGGGCAGCGGTGCCGGGTTTATATCCGAGAGCTTTATTCGGCTTTCGGAAAAGGGGGAGATGTTCGAGACGTGGCTGGTCCGCTCATCGGAAGAAGAGTTGTCAGGCCAAACCTTGTGGGTGCGCAAGAAATAGCGGCATGATAGCCGGCCGACTGCCTTGCGACCGGTAACGGCGACACGTTCGGAGTATCGAAGACGACGGAAACCCGAACGCGCGCGCCCTTCAAGTCACCGGAAGGCGTTCTGCTGGCAACGATCTTCGACTTCGCACTGCGCGGAAGGTTGCTATCGCGTTTTGCGCGTGTATTGCATTCCAAATTTCATCATCAGTGACTTCGTCATGATGGGTCGGGCGCTGCTCATGCGCAACGGTGCATGCCAGTTTTTCGATGTATTTGCGCAATTGCCGCTCCGCCGCAGCGAAGAGGCTGGAAGCGACAAGGAAAACGCTGAGTGTTATGGACGGCAAGGTCAGGCGCATCCGATGTCTTCGCCATTTGTCAGGAACAATAGGGCTCTGATTTTCTTCAGTTTTCGCCGGTTGACATGACAAGGCGAGACTTTCAGGTAAAACGGTGATCACCAAGGGTGCTGACAGGGACTGAAGCTGTTCTATAAGGTGCCATGGTCGATGCTGCAGCCAATCAGTCACGCCGGACGGGAGAGGGCGCTTTGGATGAAGCGCTTCCCGATCGATTTACCCGCTGGTTCGCGGAGCGTGGTTGGCAGCCCCATGCTCACCAACGCGATCTTCTTGCAGCAGCACGCTCAGGCGAGCCGACCCTGCTGATAGCGCCAACGGGTGGCGGCAAGACACTGGCGGGTTTCCTGCCCAGTCTGGTCGATCTTGTGACACGGGAGACTTCGCGGCGGCCGGGCGGCGTGCATACGCTCTATATCTCCCCGCTCAAGGCGCTCGCCGTCGATGTCCATCGCAACCTGACGACGCCGGTCGAGGAAATGAAACTCGACATCCGGCTGGAGACGCGCACCGGCGACACGCCCGCCTCACGGCGCCAGCGTCAAAAGCTCAAGCCGCCGGATATTCTTATGACGACACCGGAGCAGGTGGCGCTCCTGCTCTCGCACAAGGATGCGGATCGGATGTTCCGTCATCTGCGCTACGTGGTCATCGACGAGCTTCACGCCCTGGTGACATCCAAACGGGGCGATCTTCTGGCGCTCGGCTTGTCGCGGCTTCGTGCTTTTGCGCCAGACCTCATCGCCATCGGATTGTCGGCAACCGTTGCCCGCCCGTCGGAGCTATCGGCCTTCCTCGTCGCTCAGAACCCGGGTAGCGGGATAGTGCAACTTGGAAATCTGATCCTTGCCGGCGGCGGAACCAAAGCCGACATCAATTTGCTCAGTTCCGATGAGCGGCTGCCCTGGTCGGGCCATTCCGCCCGCTACGCCTTGCCCGAGATCTATGAAGCGATCCGCGACCATAAGATGGTGCTCATCTTCGTCAACACCCGCAGTCAGGCGGAAATGCTGTTCCAGGAACTCTGGCACCTGAACGAAGACAATCTCGCGATCGCACTTCATCACGGCTCGCTCGACGTCGAGAAGCGGCGCCGGATCGAAGCGGCGATGGTGAAAGGAACACTCAGGGCAGTGGTGTGCACGTCCACTCTCGATCTTGGCATTGATTGGGGAGATGTCGATCTGGTGGTGAATGTTGGCGCACCCAAGGGCGCAAGCCGCCTGGCGCAACGTATCGGCCGAGCAAATCATCGCCTACATGAACCGAGCCGCGCGTTGCTCGTTCCCGCCAATCGCTTCGAGGTCATGGAATGTCAGGCGGCGCTCGAAGCGGCGGAAGAGGGCGCGCAAGATACACCCGAAGCGCGCACGGGTGGTTTTGACGTGCTAGCACAGCATGTGCTCGGAATGGCATGTAGCGCGCCCTTCGATCCGGATGTTCTGTTCGAAGAAGTCCGGAGCGCATCGACCTATGGCGCTCTCGACCGGGAGACATTCGATCAGATCGTACAGTTTGTGGCCACAGGCGGTTATGCGCTCAAAGCCTACGATCGCTATGCGCGTCTGCGCCGGAACGCAGAGGGTCTCTACCGGGTCGCTAATCCGCGCACGGCGCAGCAATACCGGCTGAACGTGGGTACCATCGTCGAGGCGCCCATGATGAAGGTTCGGCTTGGGCGGAAGGCAGCAGGCCGCTCGCAGGTCAGCCGCGGCGGCAAGGTTCTTGGCGAGGTTGAAGAGTGGTTCATTGAACAGCTCGTCCCAGGCGACACATTCGTTTTCGCCGGCGAGGTCTTGCGCTTCGAGGGGTTGCGGGAGACCGACGCCATCGTCAGCCGCGCGGCGGATGCCGATCCGAAAATTCCCTCCTACCAAGGGGGGAAATTCCCGCTGTCGACCTATCTTGCCGAGCGGGTACGGAACATTCTGGCGAGCGAGCGGCAATGGAAACGGCTTCCCGAACAAGTGGGCGAGTGGCTCAAGATCCAGCATTGGAAGTCCGTAATCCCGAAGGCCGACCAGGTGCTGATCGAGACCTTTCCACGGGGACGCAAGCATTATCTCATCGTTTATCCCTTCGAGGGTCGCCTTGCGCATCAGACATTGGGCATGTTGCTCACCCGCCGGCTCGAGCGCGCAAATGCGCGCCCGCTCGGCTTCGTTGCCAACGAGTATGCACTCGCCGTCTGGGGGCTGCGCGATATGACGGCGATGATCAAATCCGGGGCTCTGTCGCTGGATGGGCTGTTTGACGAAGACATGCTGGGCGACGATCTGGATGCGTGGCTGGCCGAGTCCAGTCTGATGAAGCGCACGTTCCGCGTTGTGGCCGTCATCGCCGGCCTCATCGAGCGCCGTCATCCCGGCAAGGAAAAGAGCGGACGGCAGGTCACGGTGTCCTCCGATCTGATCTATGACGTGCTCCGCGAGCATGAGCCGGACCACATCCTTCTCAAAGCAGCCTGGGCCGATGCGGCGTCAGGGCTTCTGGATATCGCCCGCCTCGGCGCATTCTTGAAACGCAGCCGGCGCCGAATCAGGCATATTGCTCTGGATCAAGTCTCGCCGCTTGCGGTGCCTGTGTTGCTGGAGATCGGGCGAGAGCCCATCCACGGGCAGGCCCGCGAGGACATTATGGTGGAAGCGGCGGACGAACTCGTGGCAGAGGCAATGGGGCGTGACGCAGCAGCTTGATTTCGAACTTGAGGACGCCGCCGATTGGCGCGCGCTGAGCCCGACGGGTATTACAGTCTGTGGAGCCGCCTTCGAAGCGGATGTATCTGGCGCGCTCTACTGGCCCGAACACAGTCTGCTCATCGTGTCCGATCTGCATCTCGAGCAAGGCGCGGCTTCGGCCGCCCGTGGTTCCATGCTGCCTCCATACGATACGGCCAAGACACTGACGCGTCTTGAAGCGGTTCTGGACCGTTACGAGCCGGCCCGCGTGATCTCGCTTGGCGACAGTTTTCACACTGTTGATGTGGCGAACGGGCTCGATCCGCAGGTTATGGACCGGATCGTGGCTCTGCAGGAGGACAGGGAGTGGTATTGGGTGACCGGGAACCACGACCCGGATCTGCCCGCCAATATCAAGGGGCGAATATGTTCGTCCGTGACGCTGGGCCGGCTACGCTTTCGTCATGAACCGATCGAGGGGCCATCATCCCGCGAAATTGCGGGACATCTGCATCCGGCTGCCCGCCTCAGCCGTCGCGGCACAAGCGTGCGCCGAAAATGCTTCGTTGCCGATGGCGGCCGCCTGATTATGCCGGCGTTCGGCGCCTATACCGGCGGCCTCAACGTGCTGTCTGCGCCCTTCAAGCCAATGTTCGGCTCACGCGACATTCTTGTCTGGATGCTCGGGCGCGACGCTGTCTATCCGATTTCCAGGCGGCAGCTGCGGGGCGATTGAACTGATTCATAGACAATCAGGTTTAGGCACTGGATGAGCGTAGCTCGCGGACTTCTTCGCGCAGCGCTTTCACCTCCAGAAGCACCTGGTGGATGTCGGCATCGACCGCGTCCTTCTCTTCCTGCAGCTCGGCTTCATGTTGGCTCTGCATGGCGTCCACGATGACACCGATGAAGAGGTTCAGGACCGTGAAGCTGGTAATCAGAATGAAGGGAACGAAGAAGGCCCAGGCCCAGGCGTGCTGTTCCATGACCGGGCGTACAATGCCCATGGACCAACTTTCCAGGGTCATGATCTGGAACAGCGAATAGGCGGACTCGCCAATCGTCCCGAACCACTGCGGAAAATCCTTGCCGAAGAGCTTCGTCGCCATCACCGAAAAGACGTAGAAAACCAGAAGCAACAGCGCGACGATCGTTCCCATGCCCGGGATTGCGTGCAGCAGGCCGCCGACGACACGCCGCATGGATTGGATCGTTGAGATCAGGCGCAAGGCCCGGATGATACGAAGTGCCCTGAGGACCGAAAGATTGCCCGTTGCCGGCACCAGGGCAATCGCGACGATGGAGAAATCGAATATCCCCCACGGATCGCGCCAGAATTTCAGACCGTGGACGAATATGCGTGTGGCGATCTCAACGACAAAGATCCAGAGGATGACCGTGTCGAGAAACACCAGCACCGGGCCCGCGGTCGCCATCGCCGTCTTGCTGGTTTCCAGACCAAGCGTAATAGCGTTGACGACGATGAGCAGCGTAATGCCGCGTTCCGCATATGGGTGTTCCAGGATGCTGCGAAGTTTTGCGCGCACGCCTTGCATGATGTCCAACTGCCGTGATGATGAAGACGAAAGATTGCGGCTTATCTAGTCGCTGTATTGCTCGAGCGCTAGCCCGGATTTCCCACATAGTGTCGGGCTGCTTACGTTTCGTTCACGAGCAGGCCTGTTCCAAGCCGACCGGGAGCCGCCAAATCGCCGCGTACGGACGAGAGTTTGCCGGGCATGCGCGCCGAGTTCCCAGATTGGGATTGATCGAACGGTTTGTGCTGAGAATCGGTTTCGCCGCGCGAGATTATCGTGCGGCGAAACACTGTTGGGTTGTCGCTCAGACCGGATGCCGTCAAGCCGGCAGTCCGATCATCCGACAAATAGGATGATGAAGGAGACGATGAGTGCGAAGAGTGCGATTGCTTCTGTGAGCGCAAAACCGAGAAGGCCGACAGGTTGCATTTTGTCGGAGGCGCTCGGATTTCGGCCTACGGATGTGATCCAGTTGGAAAAGATACTTCCAAGGGCAAGGGCGACGCCGAAGAGCGGCAGCAATGCCAACGCCGCCGCCACGAGTCTGATGCCGTCGTCGGTCATCTATTAGGTCTCCTATTTCTGATGGGTTAGGACCCGGGCATGCTAATGGCCATGCAATGCATCCCGGATGTAGAGGGAGGTGATCAGGATAAAGATGTAGGATTGGACGAGGAAAATCATGACTTCGAAGCAGTAGAGGACTGCCATCATCATGATGGGGAAGATCGTCAGGGCATATCCCGTCAAGCCGAGACCCTCGATCATCATCACGCTGAAGTCGCCGAACAGTTTGATCATGATGTGACCGGCCAGGATGTTTGCGAAAATTCGCACACCCAGTGTTATCGGCCGGAACAGGTATGAGATGACTTCGATGATGACGAGTAGAGGGGCCAGATAAAGCGGCGTTCCGGCCGGCAGAAAGAAATGGAAAAAGCCTAAGCCTTGCGTCCGGAACGCGAGGATATTGACGTAGGTGAACACGACTAGAGCCAGCGCCAGCGTCACAATGAGGTGACTCGTGAACGTCACTTTCACGGGCGTCAAGCCGAAGAGACTGCCGAAGAGAACGAAGACAAACAGCGTAAAAACGAAGGGGATAGCCTGTTTGGCTTCCGGCCCTGCGGTCTTCAAAACCGTCTGCTCGATGAACGCGTATACGGTCTCGATACTTACCTGAATCCGGCCGGGAAACAGAGCGCGTTCCCGCATGCCAAAGATCAGATATGTGCTGACGAGCAGCGTCGTTGTGACCATCGCCTGTGCCGAGGTCGTGAACGACATGTTGATCCCGAACAACTCGATCGGGAACAGCACATCCAACTCAAACTGTCGTATGGCGTAAGGTGCTTCAGGTTCGTAGTCGGCCATGCGCTGACCAAAGGCCTCCGGGCGTTCATTCGCCTTGTTGGCTCTCAATTGCTACTAGATACAAATGATTACAATAAATTTTTTGATTGAAATTTTCTATTATATGAATGCGACATTCGACCTCGGATTCTCTGCGAAAATTGTCTCACATCTGATTTTCAATTCCATACTGAAAAACTATCAAAAAGTCTAATGATGACTATTTGATCAATTGGTTGCCGGCCCCCAGATGTCGAGAGGCCTGTTGTCACGGTGACGCTAGGCAGGATCCGATAGTCGTTGAGGGACTCCATGAAACGGTTCAAGAACATCCTGTTGGTTTGTGACGGCGTACATATCCACGAAGAGTCGATCGACCGTGCGCTCTGGCTTGCCAAAACGAATGACGCAAGCATCTCAGTCGTCGATGTGATTGATGCCGCGCCTGGTGAACTGACGCGCTTGTTCGGCGCGCTCCCAGGGGCCCGCGCTCAGGATGTCGAGTATGAAGTTGTCGAGTTTCATCGGTCGCGCCTTGCCGACGCGGCCGCGCCAATTAGAGCACAAGGCATCGAGACCAACGAACGCGTTCTACAAGGCATCCCGTTCGTTGAGATCATCACCAAAGTTCTTAGAGACCAACATGATCTCGTGATCAAAGGCGCGAACAACAGTGAAAAGATTGGCCCCCCGGCACTGGGCAGCGAGGACATGCATTTGGTTCGGAAATGCCCATGTCCGGTCTGGATCATAAAGACGAGCGAACTGAGAAAGTATAGCAGAATCCTCACGGCCGTTGATCCAAATAATGCGGACAATCAGAAAACCAAGCTCAACACTCTGATAATGGACCTGGCGACGTCGCTTTCGGCGATGGACAATAGCGAACTGCATGTTGTGACGGCATGGGGCCTGGAAGAGGAAGAGACCTTGCGTCATTCCGGCTTTGCACGCGTCGCCAAGGATGAAATCAGTCTTCTCATCGATGACAAGCGCCGCCAGACCGAAGCAAATTTGAACGCGCTACTGGCGCCTTATCCGAATGATGAGGCCACCCGATATGTACATTTGGTGAAAGGCCCTGCACTCGAGGTTATCCCGAATCTTGCCAAAGAGCAGCAGGTCGGATTGATCGTGATGGGTACTGTGGGGCGAACGGGCATCCAGGGCCTGATCATTGGCAATACGGCAGAAGGAATCTTGAACACGGTCGATTGCGCTGTTCTGGCTGCCAAACCGCCCGGATTCCAGTCGCCAGTTCAGCTAAACGGGCGTGCTCCTGCCGAGGTCGATGCCCACCTTCAGCAATAGAGGACAGGTAAAGGCGCATACGAAAAGATTACGATTTAAAAATTCTATCAAATTACGCGAGTAATGTTGTTTTAACAATTATAAACAAGTCCGCATATCCAATGCTGGCGCACCGGTTTTTGTGAAAGGAGACATCACGTGGTCTGGCGTTTTCTCAAGCACTACGGAATGAGCAAGGCAGGAGAAGTCCTCGACGAGTTCGCTACCGCAGTCGTGAAATTCGACCCGGCGGCAGCGAGTCAGGCACAGATTGCAGCGATGGAAACTGAGCTCAATCGGCTGGGCAATCGGTTGGTTGAAGCGGAAGCGGAGTTGAAGCGGGAGCATCAGGAAACGCAGGCGCTGAAGAAGACTTATGACGAGTATCTGCAGGCCGCACAGCTGCTCGAAACGAAGTTGAATTCCGAAACGGATCCGACGCAATCAGCGGCGATGGAGGCAAGCTTCGGCAAAGTCGTCAGCGAACTGGAACGCATGAAGTCTGAGATCGAGCGCGAAGAGCTTGAGGACCAGCAGGTCGAAGCGTGGCGTTCTGAATTGCGGTCGGCTTTCGAAGAACTTGCCGGCAAGATCCGCAGTACCCAATCGGACTTGAAGACGGCGCGGCGTGAAGTCGACATGGCACGATTGCAGAATGAGCGCGCGCGTGAGCAGGATCGTAGGGCGCGAGAAGCGGCCGGTCTTTCGACGTCGCTTTCTTCGCTCAGCGTAGCCCTCCAGGCAATGAATCAGGAAACCTCAAGAGTGAGATCTGAGACCGAAGCGTTGAAACTCAAAGCCGGGGTCCTGCAATCCAGTCCGATGAACGGAGACAGGAATGTTGCCGCAGTGCTCGCAGAGGTCAGGGGCCAATCGGCCACGGATCGTCGCACATTGTCGAAGCGTCTCTCGGTGCTTGGTGGTCATCCCGGCGAAGTGAAACTTGTCGCGAACGGGTAATCCGCTTCTTTTGAGCAAGAAGGCAAGAATTAGGAGTGAGTGCATGACACATCACAGTCGATATGAATCACTGATGACGAAGCACCGTGATCTGGAGGCAGCATTGGCAGCGGAGATGAAGCGACCTCTACCCGACACGTTTGTTGTACAGAAGCTCAAACGGACAAAGCTGGTGATAAAGGATGCGTTGGCGGAATGGTCGATGGCTGGCCTTCCCGAAACCGGCCGCGGCATGTCCCATCCCGGTACGACGCATGTTTGATCGACAGAGAGGCGGTCAACGAAACGCAATGGTTCAAGGAAATCTGTCACAGAGTTTGCTGAGCCGACGGATTTGACCGAACCCAGTTGTGCAGTCGTTAGAACAACCTACCTCCGTCCGAACGTCCACGATTAGCTCTCGTAACTCCACGCATGGCGGCTCCGCAATCGGGCGGGGTCGCTTCCATAGGGTTTGTCTTTTCGTCGCACGACGAACACACCGACTCCACTTCCCCATACACGATCAGATGGGCCGAGGATCCAAAAAGCCGAATGGATAGTCCTGTTGTACGTGCCGATCGCGAGCCACTTCACGGCAAATCGCAGCACGTCGTCCCGAGGACGGTTCTCGGACTGATTTCCGTTCTTCCGCCACTCGCCGCGACGATCGCGTTCGCCTTTTGGCTCCCGGAGATCGCATCGGGTGAAACCATTCGGATTGCGGTCGACTGGGTGCCGAGCCTCGCCGTCCAACTTTCATTCCTGATCGATGGCCTAAGCCTGACATTCGCTCTTCTGATCAGCGGTATTGGCGCACTCGTGGCGCTGTATTCGCAGAAATATCTCGCCGGCCATCCGCATTTGGCGCGGTTCACGCTGTTCCTGTTGCTTTTCATGGTCGCGATGCTGGGGCTCGTTCTTGCCGACAACATCATCACGCTCTTTGTATTCTGGGAGCTGACGACAGTCGCTTCCTACCTATTGATCGGATTCAATCACGCCTCGGCTGATGCCCGCCGTTCGGCTCTCCAGGCACTCCTCCTTACTGGCGCGGGTGGCTTGGCCTTGTTGGCTGGCTTGATCCTTCTGGGTGCGGTTGCAGGGAGTTTTGAGCTTTCGGAGATCCTGACCAAAGGCGATGAAATTCGGGCGCACGCACTATACCTGCCCATCCTCATTCTCGTGCTTCTCGGTGCTTTCACCAAGTCGGCGCAATTCCCGTTTCACTTCTGGCTTCCCAATGCCATGGCCGCGCCGACACCCGTCAGCGCCTATCTGCATTCGGCAACTATGGTGAAGGCTGGGATCTATCTTCTGGCCCGAATGCATCCGGCGTTGAGCGGCACGGATGTGTGGATTTGGACGCTTACGATATTCGGCGCGGTAACGGCCCTAACCGCATCGATCATGGCCATACGGCAAACGGATCTCAAGAAGTCCCTGGCCTACACGACGGTCATGGCCCTTGGAACGTTGACAATGTTCCTCGGCGCGGAAGCGACCGTAGCCGTAGCCGCCGCCGTGACGTTTCTTATCGTCCATTCATTCTACAAGGCGGCGTTGTTTCTTATCATCGGAATAGTGGACTACAGCGCCGGGACACGGGAAGCCGAGGCGCTTGGCGGGTTGTCCCGGGCAATGCCCGTTACCGCACTCGTTGCTGCTGCGGCAGCCTTATCCATGGCTGGTTTTCCGCCATTTCTCGGATTTATCGGCAAGGAGCTGAAATATGAAGGTGCCCTTGCCATCGCCTCCGAACCTGCGTTCGTTGCCGGCGTAGCGGTCCTTGCGAACGCTCTCATGGTGGCGGTCGCGGGTATCGTCGCGCTGCGCCCGTTCTTTGGACCCTTAAGCGCGACTCCAAGAATACCGCGCGAAGCACCGCTTGCAATGTTGATCGGGCCATTGCTGCTTGCGAGTCTTGGTTTGACATTCGGTCTGGCACCATCGCTGATTGCCGATACCATTGTACAGCCGACCGTCACATCAATCCTTGGACGGCCAGAGGTCGTCAAATTGAAGCTTTGGCATGGCGTGAATATCCCGCTCATGCTGAGCATTCTCACCTTCGTTTTGGGGTTGATCATTTATGCCCTGCATCTACCGATGCGACGCCTATTGATCGGACTTGAGACACGATTGCCGACGACTGGTGATGCGTTATGGGACCGGCTTCTTGATGGACTGAAGGCGGTGGCGAATGCTCAGACCCGCTTCCTGCAAAGCGGGATTCTGCATCGCTATTTGTATGTCGTGTTTGCCACCTTCGCGCTTGCGATCGGAGCAACGCTTATCGTGTCTGATGCCGCCAGGCTGCCGTCACAATGGCCAGAGCTTCTCGTGAAGGAATGGGCATCCGTTATTCTGATATCGGCGGCCTCGGTCATGGTCGTGATCGCCCGTTCCAGGCTCACATCGATTTGCGCACTCGGTGTGGTCGGTGTTGGCGTTGCCTTGCTCTTCGTCATGTTCGGTGCGCCGGATGTTGCGATTACCCAGCTGTTCGTGGAGACACTCGTGGTGGTCCTGGTCGGGGTGATCATGCTGCGCCTGCCTTCCCTCGACATCATGACCGAAAAACGTTTCCGCGCTGGAGATGCCGTTCTCGCGGTTGCAGTCGGTGCCGTCGTTTCACTGGTCCTGTTGGCGGTAATCGACAGCCCGATGAATCGTTCCCTGACCGCCTTTTTCGAAAGAAGCAGCGTTCCCGATGCCTACGGCCGCAACATCGTCAATGTGATCCTCGTCGACTTTCGCGCCCTGGATACGTTCGGCGAAGTCGCGGTCGTCGCAGTCGCAGCTTTTGCCGCATTCGCCCTGATCCGGGGCGCCGTCCGAAAGCGTCCTCAATGAATTCACTCATACTCAACGCCGCGACGCGATTTCTGGTTGCACTCATGCTGATGTTTTCAGTCTACATGCTGCTGCGTGGCCACAACGAGCCTGGTGGCGGTTTTATCGGCGGTCTGAGCGCAGCAATTGGATTTGCGCTCTACGCCATTGCTCACGGCACGCAAGCGACACGCAAAGCTCTTCGATTCGACCCTCGCACCATCGCTATGGCCGGATTGGGGATAGCAGGCCTAGCAGGCTTGGTATCGGTCTTTGCGGGTGATCCATTGTTTACAGGTCAATGGCTCTTCATTGGCGGCGAAGAAGGAAGCAAGGGCCTTCCCATAAGTACGGTTCTGGTATTCGACATAGGGGTCTATCTCGTCGTTGTCGGCTCCGTATTGACGTTGGCTCTGGCGTTAGAGGAGGAGGCCTGAGCCATGGAGCCTACTCTCGCCATCGTAATCGGGATTCTCGTCGCGTCTGCTGTCTACCTTATGCTTGGCCGCAATGTCCTCAAGTTCGTCTTCGGTCTCGTGCTGCTTAGTAATGCGGCCAATCTGGTCATCTTCGCGTCGGGCCGACTGACGCGTGCTGTGCCACCCCTTGTGCCCGAGGGACTCAAGGCCCCCCCAGAGATCTTTGCCAACGCTCTGCCGCAGGCTCTCATCCTGACGGCAATCGTGATCGGTTTCGGCCTGCTGGCCTTCGCGCTGTCACTTGTCTTCCGTGCGTATCAGGAGTTCAGGACGCTCGACAGCAGCGCAATGCGATATGCCGAGCCGATGGAATCGGATATGAACGATCAGGCGCAGCCGGCATCGGACATGAAATCATGACGAGCTGGCTTCTAGCACTCCCGATCATGATTCCCATCATGACTGCTGTTCTCGTCTTCCTGGCCGGGAGTATGGGTGCCAGGGCTCGTTGGTTGAGCATCGCAGGTTGCACCCTCCTGCTGCTTGTCTCGATCCTGCTGCTCAAGCAGGTCTGGCAAGACGGTGTCGTGGCTGCACAGATGGGAGGGTGGCCCGCACCATTCGGCATTACGCTCGTCGCCGACCTTCTGAGCGCGATCATGGTGGTTATCACGGCCATCATCGGTGTCGCAGTTGCAGTCTACGCTCTTGCCGACATCGATAGACGCAGGGAGGGGCTCGGCTATCACGCACTCTTCCAGGTCTTGCTGGCGGGCGTTTGCGGCGCTTTCGTGACTGGAGACCTCTTCAATCTCTACGTCTGGTTCGAAGTGATGCTCATTGCATCATTCGGGCTACTGGTCATCGGAGGTGACAAAGCGCAGCTCGACGGCGGCATTAAGTATGTGGCGCTCAATCTGGTTTCGACCGTTCTGTTCCTGGCAGGGATCGGACTGCTGTACGGCCTGACCGGCACGCTCAATCTCGCCGACCTGAATCAGGCGGTCGGAAAGATTGAGAACCAGGGGCTTGTCACCACGATTGCCGTCTTGTTCATGGTGGCCTTCGGCATCAAGGCAGCGGTATTTCCGTTGTTCTTCTGGCTGCCGGCCTCATATCACACGCCGCCAGTCGCGGTGTCTGCTGTGTTTGCCGGTCTGCTGACAAAGGTCGGAGTCTATGCGCTCATTCGCATGTTCACGCTGGTCTTTACGCATGACACAGCATTCACGCACGGTCTTCTGCTGGGGGTTGCCTTTCTGACCATGGTGACGGGCGTCCTTGGCGCGGCGGCCCAGAATGAATTCCGCAAGATCCTCTCCTTCCATATCGTCAGTCAAATCGGTTACATGATCCTTGGACTGGCGCTCTTTACGCCATTGGCGCTCGTCGGTGCGGTTTTCTATCTCGTCCACCACATTATCGTGAAAGCCAATCTCTTTCTGATTAGCGGTGTCGTACAGCGACTATCCGGTTCGTTCGAGTTGTCCTTCATCGGAGGGCTGTACAAATCCAGTCCTTTTCTTGCCGCACTGTTCCTGGTTCCGGCCTTTTCGCTGGCTGGCTTTCCGCCACTATCCGGCTTTTGGGCCAAGTTTCTCCTGGTTAAGGCGAGCCTGGACATCGGTGCTTACACGGTCGCGTTTATCGCCTTGTTGGTCGGGATGCTTACAGTCTATTCCATGACGAAAATCTGGAACGAAGTCTTCTGGAAGCCACATCCGAAAGGGCAGCCGCAAGAGCTGGCAACTCTTGCCGGCCGGGATCGAGCAGCACTCATGCTTCCAGTCATTGTCCTTGCCGGACTTACGGTGGCAATCGGTCTCAGTCCGGAAGCCTTCGTTGTCTTTGCCGAGCGCTCGGCCGAACAGTTGCTCGATCCGAAGGCTTATGTCGAAGCTGTCATGGAGATACAGCAATGAACCTCCTGTTTCTCAATGCCGGTCTCGCGCTTGGTTGGGCCGCAGTCACAGGCAGCTTCACGGCAACAAGTCTGCTGATCGGTTTTTGTATCGGCTATGCGTCGCTCTGGATTGCGCGGCCGCTCTTCGGTGAGACCAGCTACTTCGAGCGGCTAGGGCGCACGATTAGTCTCATGGCGTTCTTCATCTATGAATTGATCGTCTCCAGCGCGCGGGTCGTTTGGGACGTGGTGACACCGACCCAATTGAGCAAACCCGGTATTATAGCCATGCCTCTCGACGCAAAAGGCGAAGGCGAAATCCTGCTGGTCACGAACTTGATTTCGTTGACGCCGGGAACCTTGAGTTTGGACGTCTCGCCCGATGGCAAGACACTCTATGTCCATGCGATGTTTCTGGACGATCCTGATGATCTGCGCAGAGAGCTAAAAGAGGGGATGGAGCGCCGTGTAATTGAGGCGATGAATGGATGATTGAGAACGGTTCTTTTCTCGAATTGGCCATCGATATCGGTTTCGCTCTGCTGATGCTCGCCATGGCGATCTCATTCGTTCGGCTTGTCATCGGCCCGAGTCTGCCCGATCGCGTGGTTGCGCTCGATCTCGTGACACTTCTTGCAGTGGCCTTTAGCGCGCTTTTTGCGATTTCATCCGGTAAGGCGGCTTTTCTGGATGTTGCAATCGCGCTGGCTCTGATTGCGTTCCTGGCGACCGTTGCCCTTGCCCGTTTCGTTGAACGGCGCGGTACACCCGGGGCGGCAGCGGATGAAGAGGCCGAAGGAGGAGACCGAAGATGATCGAAGGACTGACGGCTATACTTGTCATCGGCGGCGGATTGTTCTCGGTCATCGCCGCGCTGGGAATCCTCCGGTTGCCCGACATTCTGATTCGGATGCATGCTTCGACCAAGGCTGGAACGCTGGGTTGCGGGCTCATACTGGTCGCCGTCGCGCTCCATTTCGGCGAGATCGGAATTGTATCGCGGGCGGTGGCGGCTATCGTCTTTCTGTTGATAACGGCCCCCGTGGCCGCCCACATGATTGGCAGAGCGGCCTACCGCACCGGCGTACCATTGTGGGAAGGCAACGTTATTGACGAGCTTGCAAGTACCGCGAATGGGCAGTCCGAAGTGGCATCACCCAATCGGCCTGAGTGACCGTTACCGATTTGCACAGGACCCACGCTCGGTCTGTGTGACCGAACGTGGGTAGTGCGAGTGCACCCGATTGTGCTCATGCGGCCTGGACGTTCGTCTCGAGGGCCGGGTAGTCCGTATATCCGCGGTGATCGCCTCCGTAGAAGGTTTCCGGATTGGGTTCGTTGAGGGCAGCGCCCTGGCGATACCTTGCCGGAAGGTCTGGATTGGCAATGAAGGGACGACCGAAGGTAACTGCATCGGCGCGGCCTCGTGCGATCCAGCCTGCCGCAGTGACGGCATTGAAATCGCCATTGGCAACATATGTCCCTGTCCAATGCTTTCGAAGGTCGTCGAGGAAGGCGCGATCGGTGGCGGAGACCTCGTCGACTCCGAATTTCTCCACCACATGGAGATAGGCAAGGCCTAACTTGTCAAGGCTCTCGACAACCGTCGTAAAGGTCGATTCCGAACCTTCCAACGTCATGTCGTTGAAGGTGCCGGTCGGTGAAAGACGGACACCCACCTTTTCCGGTCCGATGGCATCGGCAACGGCCTGAGTGATTTCCAATGTGAGCCGGGCTCGGTTCTCCGGCGTGCCTCCATAACCGTCGGTGCGCCCATTCGCAGTCACGTGCAGAAACTGGTCGAGCAGATAGCCATTGGCAGCGTGTATCTCGACCCCATCGAAGCCCGCTTCGATGGCATTGAGAGCGGCCTTTCGAAAGTCGTCGATCAGGTCTGGTATTTCGTCCTCGCGCAAGGCTCGCGGTGCGGAGGTGTCGACAACACCGTCGGCGATGAATGTCGTCGCATCGGCTTGGATGGCTGAAGGCGCAACGGGTGCCTGTCCATCTGGAAGCAGAGATGTGTGGCTGATCCGGCCGACATGCCAAAGCTGCAGGACGATGCGGCCACCCGCTGCATGAACCGCATCGGTCACCCGCTTCCAGCTTTCGATGTGCTTTGCGCTGTAGATCCCGGGCGTACTGATATAGCCGACACCCATCGGGCTGATCGGTGTTGCCTCGGTAATGATAAGTCCGGCGCTTGCCCGCTGTTCGTAATATGTTACGGCCAGATCATGCGGCGTCCCGTCGTCATGGGCCCGGTTGCGTGTGAGCGGCGCCATCCAGACACGATTGGGTGTTTCGATCGCGCCAGCGCTTAAGGGGGCGAAGAGATGATGCAGTTCAGCTTCGGGTGCATTTTCCATTGTGGTGTCTTCCGCTTTCTTGGGACATTTCGTTCTTTGGGACAGCCACGCAGAAAGCGTGAATCATGTCCTTGATGCCTCAAATTGGAATTGACCTGGATGATGATAATATCTGAAAAACAGACTTCAGCATTGCGTGTCACGCAACAGTCCAATCGATAGTGATTGCGGCGAAATTGATTGCTCAGCGGGCGTTCAACTGCAGTGGCACGCGACATCCCAATAGGGTGGCGAGCCGAAACGGGCGGCGAAAAAATCGATGAACGCACTGACCTTTTTGGAACCGCGACGGTTCGGTTGGTAGACAGCGTAGATTCCTGCATCGGGACCGGTGATACTCGCGTCCCAGTCTGTCAGGATCGCTTGCAGACGGCCTTTGTCGACGTCGTGTCCGGCAAGCCAGCTCGGCAGCAACACGATACCTGCTCCGCAGATCGCGCTCTCGAGAAGCAATTCGGAGTTGTTCGATCTGAGATTGCCCCGGACTTCTACACGATCAATGCCTTCGGGCCTGGAAAAGTTCCAGTTCCTGTCGATATTGGCGTGCGAGAATGACAGACAGTTATGGCCGCTGAGGTCGGCCGGCGTGGTGGGCTCGCCGTGGATTATGAGATATTTCGGGCTGGCGCAAACGAGGAGATGCATCGAGGCCAGTCTGCGTGCGATCAGACTTGAGGATTGCAAACTTCCGATTCGGATTGCCAAGTCGATGCGCTCTTCGACAAGATTGACGATACTGTCGGTCATGGTGATGTCCAGTTCGACCGCGGGGCAAGCCTGCAAAAATTCCGAGATGGCAGGTGCGATGTGAAGCCGCGCAAAGCTGACCGGCAGACTGACCCGTAAAATACCGCGCGGCGGGCCATCGGCTTCGCTGATACTTCGGTCGGCTTCCTCGACATCTTCGAGGATGCGTGCGGCCTGTTCGTAATAGCGTTCTCCGGCATCTGTCAGCGTGACGCTCCGGGTCGAACGGTTGAGGAGTTGCGTGCCGAGATGTTTCTCCAAGGCATTGACTTGACGGGTGACCGATGATGTCGCCATACCCGACCGGCGCGCGGATTTGGCAAATCCTCCATCATCGACGACGGAGACAAAGGCTTTCAGAGCCGAAAAGTGATCCATAATCAGACCTTTGCGAGCTACGCAACGAAGATGGACATTGCTGGTAGATTATCAGCGAATTTGTTCAGTGCCATCCAATGGCTTTGAAAGGAAGAGACTGCATGTCCATTACCGTCAAAGTGACTTCGGACTTCATCTGTCCATGGTGCCAGATCGGTGAGAAACGGCTTCTCAATGCGATCGAGTCGCTGCCCGAAGACATTTCCGTTGAAATCGAGTGGCTTCCATTCGAACTCAATCCCGACATGCCTTTGCAGGGAATCGACCGGAAGACCTATCGCACAATGAAATTCGGCAGTTGGGAGCAGGCGCAGGCGCGCGATGCGCAGACCGTTGCGGCGGGTGCGGAAGATGGCGTTCGGTTCGATTATGACAAAATCCAAATCACGCCGAATACATTTGCCGCCCACAGGCTGGCATGGTTGGCCGGACAGGAGGGCAAACAACCTGCGGTCGTTCTGGCAATCCTCAATGCGTATTTCCACGAGGGTCGCGATATCGGCAATCGCGATATCCTCGGAGAGATCGCCCGCGATGCCGGCCTGTCTGAAGAAGGCGTCAGGGCATTCCTGGAAAGCGAAAAGGGGACCGATGCCGTGCAGGCATTGACGCGCGATGCCCGCGTTCAGGGCATCCACGGTGTTCCGCACTTCGACGTTGAAGGCTTCACGGTCAGTGGTGCCCAGTCTCCCGACGTCCTGCGTCGGGTCTTGATGGAAGTACACAAGCGAAAGGCGGCGAGGGCAGGGGTGAGCGCAGCCGACTAGGCGCCGGATCAAGTGCATTGAGCTAGGTTCCAAACCGCTTTCGGAATTCCCCGGGGGCGGTTCCGACATGGCGGAGAAAGCTCCGCCGCATTGTCTCTTCGGAACCAAAGCCACACCGCCGGGCAATCTCCTTCACGGAAAGCGAGCCGTTGCAGAGGTTCCTTTGGGCCGTCTCGATGCGAATGCGTTCGACAGCCCTTGCCGGAGTGGAACCAGTTGCTGATTTGTAGCGACGATTGAAACTCCGTTCGCTCATCCCGGCACGCCGGGCGAGTGCGCTGACGCTCAGATTGCTATCCAGATTGTCCTTCATCCATTCATGCAATTGATCGAACCGGTCGGCCCCCTCCTGAAATGCGAGGGCCGCGCTAAACTGTGCCTGCCCTCCGGGACGTTTCAAGTAGACCACCAGCCGTCGCGCAACAGCCAAGGCCATCTCGCGGCCCTGATCCCGTTCGACGAGAGCGAGCATGAGGTCGATCCCGGATGACACGCCTGCCGATGTCCACACGCCATCATCTTCGATGAAGATCGGATCGGGCTCGACGCATATGGCGGGATAATCTCGTGCAAGCCTCTCGCAATACGCCCAATGTGTGACCGCACGCTTCCCTTCGAGAAATCCGATTTTGGCAAGGAGAAAGGCACCGGTACAGACCGATGCAACACGTCGTGCCGCTCGCGTTCGTCGCTCGAGCCAGCTGACGAGTTCGGGCTGCGCCGCAGCTTCGTGCACGCCGAAACCGCCACACACGATGAGAGTATCCAAGGCCATTCTATCATCCGAGAGTTCCACGGTCGCAATACCGAGGCCAGATGACGTAAGCGTCGTCTTGCCCTTCAGGCTGACGACATGGGGGTCGTAGGCAGCAGTCCCGCCTTTCTCGCGAAACAGCTCATTGCACGACGTCACGACCTGGAGAGGACCTGCGATATCGAGCAGGTTTACGTCTTCATAGACGACGAACTCGATTCGGCGTGATTTCGGGCGGCTTGAGCCGTTTGGCAGATTTTGTGGGTTATTTGTCATTTCCGCCAAATCTGTACAGCGTTAGAGTGGCGAAAGCAATCAGGAGATTATTCATGAGCAAGCTAAGTGTTGGCATTCTGGTCTTTCCGAAGGTGCAGCAATTGGATCTGACCGGGCCATACGAAATCTTTGCGTCTGAGCCCGAGGCAGACGTTCATCTCGTATGGAAACGCATTGAACCGATTGATACGGCGACGGGCCTCACCCTGACCCCGAACGTTAGTTTCGACGACAGTCCCCAGTTCGACGTTATCTGTGTGCCGGGCGGTTATGGGGTAAACGCACTTTTGGAGGATGAGGAGACGCTTGCTTTTGTCAAACGTCAGGCGGCTGGTGCCAAGTACATTACATCCGTATGTACGGGATCGCTGATACTTGGCGCAGCCGGACTGCTCAAGGGCCGGAAAGCAACCACGCATTGGGCAAGCCACCACTTCCTTACGCAGTTCGGCGCAGAGGCAGTCGAAGCCCGCGTCGTGCAGGATGGGAATATATGGACAGGTGGTGGTGTGACAGCAGGTATCGATATGGCCCTCAATGTCGTTGCTGAGATGTTCGGCCGCGAGTCGGCGGAAGCGGTACAGCTGATGCTAGAGTACACACCTGAACCGCCGTTTGAATCAGGCCGGCCTGAGACGGCGCCGGACAAAGTCGTCGAAATTGTGCGAGGCCGCGGACAGGCAAGCATTTCTGAGCGAGAGCGAATAATCGGTGGGATCGAAGCCGCGGGGTCGTAACAGCGCCATGGCAGGAGAAGCATAATCCTGTGGTGCAGGCTCTTGTTAATCGGACTTTTGGCAGATGAGCGTTCCACCGGCGTCGACCGATACCGTCCAACCTGGCGGAATCACCGAAGTGCAGCCGGTCTCTTCGATAATTGCCGGTCCCTGGAAGCTGTGTGCGGTGCTCAGACGGTCACGCTTCAGGATCGGGCAATCGGTCCAGCTCTCAAACCAGACAGGGCGGCGATCCAAGAGTGGGTCGCCGCCATCGCTCAGTGTGAAGTCAACGGTTGGTTTGTCGACCTTCCCCACCGAGACCAATCGAACATTTACGATTTCAGCATCATTGTCCGGATCGGCATAGCCGAACGTTTCTTCATGGCGCGCGTCGAAAGCGCGTCGCAATGGTGACCAGTCTTCGTCGGAAAGATTCCAGGGCAGTGGCAGTGTGAAAGACTGACCTGCGTATCGCACATCAAGGCTGAACGCATGCTCAATCCTGTCCGCTGGAATGCCGTCGCCTTCAAGAAGAGTACCTCCTTCTTCCTGCATCGCGGCGGCACGGGATTTGAGAGCAGTGATATCGAGATCGTTCAGTTGCCCACCCCAGGCTAGGACGAAGTCTCGCCGCACATCTGCAAGCATCTGACCGAGTGCCGAAAGATGCCCTGGTAACCGTGGGATGATCACATGCGGAATTGCGAGTTCCTCCGCTACGAGGAGAACGTGCATGGGCCCGGCTCCTCCGAACCCGACCAGTGTGAAATCGCGAGGGTCGAACCCACGATGTACCGAAACCTCTCGCACGGCCCCCGCCATCTTTGCGACCGCAATCCGAAGCGCGCCGTGGGCAAGACCGACTAAATCGTCGGTAGCCAGGCCTTGTGACAGGGGGGTGAATGCCTGCTCGGCCTTTGTCCGGTCGAGCATCATTCCTCCACTGAGTGGTTTGTCCGTCGATAGTCGTCCAAGCAACAGGTTCGCATCTGAGATCGTGGGGGCCTTGCCGCCATGGCCATAACATGCAGGACCTGGAACAGCGCCTGCACTCTGTGGTCCGATGTCGATCGTGCCGTCCTGCTGCAACCAGATGATCGAGCCGCCGCCGGCGCCGATCGTATGGATATCCAACTGTGGCATCTGCAGCGGATAGGCGTCGATTTGATTGTCGTGCGACATCCGCGGCGTCAAATCGTGAACCAGGGCAACATCGGTGCTGGTTCCGCCCATATCGAAGGTAATGATGTCGCGAACGCCTGCGTCTTCGGCGACACGCACCGCGCCGTTGACACCGCCAACCGGCCCGGAAAGGAATGTCCCGGCCACACGGTCCGCAGCTGTGGCCAGCGTCATTGCTCCGCCGTTGGAGCCCATGATGTTGACGGGCGTTTCGATGCCGCGGCCTGCAAGCTCGCCAGCGAGCGTGTCAAGATAGGCAATCATGACTGGTGTCAGATAGGCATTGAGCACACAGGTCGACGTGCGCTCGAATTCCCCTCGCTCCGACACCAGCGACGCGGACTGAGACACCGGAATGCCGTTTGCTAAACTGCGAAGTACTTGCGTGGCGGCTTTCTCGTTTGCTGCATTTCGGTAGCTGTTGATGAAGGCGATTGCGATCGACTCAATGCGCTCACGCTTCATAGCATCGACGAGTTCTTGGAAATCCACAGCATTCACTTCACGCAATACAGAGCCGTCGGCTATCGTCCTTTCGGCAATTTCGAAACGCAGATTGCGAGGCACAATCGGAAGAGGACGCTTCCAGTCTGTTTCGAACAGACCGCCGACGAGACGCCGGCCCTTGCCGAGTTCCAGCACGTCGCGAAAACCCTCGGTTGTGACAAGCGCTGTCTTTGCGCCTTTGCGCTCAAGCAGGGCGTTTGTGGCAATGGTGGTTCCATGGACGAAGCCAAGGATTGACGGGGATGTGATCCCTAGCTCGGCCAGGGCGTCTAACAGGCCACGCCATTGTTCGCCGGGGATCGATGGCACCTTGGCAGAAAGGAGTTTTTGATCCTCAGCGCTATAGGCAAGCAGATCGGTAAAGGTTCCTCCGACATCGATCCCGATGAGATATTTGTTCTCAATCATGATGCTTGGTCGCGATGAGAGGGAATGCCCCTGTTCGTTCCGGCATTTGAATAGGATCTCTCATCGCGGGCATGACGGAACAGCACGAATTTCGACTCTATCTCCGGGATCGGCGCCGAGTACGGCGCGTCCCTGCGGTCCCAGTTGCAACGTGTCTGTCCCACTGTCGATGATCGCCCAACCGCGCAACGCCGCACTGCTTGCCGGTGTGGATAGCTCGACCAGGTCACCTCTGGCGACTTCAAGCTGCTTTGCGATTTCGACCGGCAGCGTAATCACCCGGCGCGGTCCGTCAAAGATGTCCTCATCGGATGCTCGTAGATCTGTGGCAATTGATCCTGATGTCAGAACTTCGCGAACCCGGATCGTTGCCGCCACGTCGACGCTGCCGTCTTCGGCAAAGACAACGCCGTAACGCGCTCGAGCCTGGTCGGCAGAGAGATAGTCAAGAGCAACATCGCGGCGCACGCGTTCGGGGTCCCGATGCAACGGATTCCCGTGCCCTCCGCCACCGGAGGATTGGATGCGCACGATATCGTCTTTCAACAGCTGGAAATTGCCGACCTTGCCCGGCATTGGCGACGGCGAAATCTCTGATCCGTCGCGCAGAACAACAAAGCGATTGGCAGCGCCGCTGAATCCACCCGCCACACCCCAAGGTGGAATGACGGCATGATCGGTCAAGACGGACAAAGACGATCCATCGGTCAGAACACGGATATCGCGGTGGATGCCACAACCGCCTCGAAATTCGCCATCACCGAAAGATCCTTCTCGGATGCCGTAATGTTCGATCTGGACGGGGCATTGGGCCTCGGCAATCTCGACCGCTTGCACGGCATTGAAGTCGCCTTCGGGGAAGGCCCTGCAGCCATGATTGCCATCACTGTATTTGGTCGCGCCGGTTCCCGCGGTCGGATACTCATAGAGCAGAAAAATTCCGTCCCGGTCCTGTTGTGGACCCGACATATAGACGTGATTGGCACCGCCTTTCAGATCTCCAACCAGCTTTTCCGGGAGTGCCTGGCCGAGGGCTGAAACCATCATTCCGACCATCAAGGCCCGGCACTCCACCATGCCGCCGCACGGTGCGGGGAGAGTGGCATTCAGGAAACTGCCTACCGGGTTAATGACAGTGATCGGGTTGAAGACGCCATGGTTGACGGGTGTCTTGGGGTCGAGAAAGGATTTGACGGTGCTTGCAACAGCATTGAGCGCCATGGCTGGACCCACATTGGTCGGACCCATGGTCTGACTGGCGGTACCGCTGAAGTCGGCGATCAGGCTGTCTCCATCGATCGTCAACTTCAGGCGAGCCGCTAGCGGGTCGGGATGATGACCGTCGCTATCCAGATAGCCTTCGGCGGAATAAACGCCGTCAGGGATGATATTGATCTGCTGACGTGTGACGGATTCCGAGCGCCGGATCAGATCTTCAATCGATGACAGCAACACATCCAAGCCGAACCTGTCGAACAAGCGCTGCATATGCTCGTTGGCTTTGCGCGACGTGCCGAGCATGGTGTTGAAGTCGCCCTTGCGCTCATGGACGATCCGCATATTAGCAAAAATCAGATCGAGGAAGGGCTGGTTCATCTTGCCACGCGAACAGATCCTTGTCGGTGTGATCCGGATTCCTTCCTGATAGATCTCGCGCACCCGCCCTGACAGGCTGCCCGGCGTCATACCACCCACATCGCCCCAATGGCAGCGGATTGCCGCGAACAGCGCCAGCTTGCCGTCACGAAACACCGGATAAAGCATCAGGATATCGTTGAGGTGGGTGCCGCCGGTATAGGGGTCGTTGTGGAGAAAGATGTCGCCTTCATGAATATCGCCGTCAAACGCTCTGACAATCTCTGCCGTCGAGTATGGGACAGCAAAAATGTGAATTGGATTGTCGTCCTGACCTTGAGCGATCAGGCGACCGTCTGAGGCAACCAGAGCACAGGAGAAGTCATGGCCTTCATAGATGATCGAGGAGTAGGAGCTACGGATGATATTGGCACGCATCTCATTGACCACAGCCACAAGCGACTCTCGGATGAGTTCGAGGCGGCCAAGCTCATTCATGCTGTAGATGTCCGATGCGGGTTGAACTTATCCGACATCGCTTTCTCCCATTCGAAACCATCCTGTGTTGATGCAATCACGAACCGCTCTCTGTGTGAGTCAGCTTTACTCTTCAGCCTTCGGAAGCCTGTCGCCCGCGGCTTGGATTAACTCCTTTACGACCTGGCCGACGAGATCGATCCCAACGCCGCATTTGCACCCGTGGCAGCCGACACAGGCATCGAGGCCGAGTTCAATGGCACTATCCAGCGCGGCCGCCCGCCCCGTCTCGCTTGTCAGTGGGTCGAGGCGAATTCTCTGCAGCTTCAGCAGCGAGAAAGGGTTGCCATTGGGATAGCCATGCGCGGGGTCCGGAGCTTCCGCGCCGTCCGGCATATTGGAAGGGAGGCCGCCTGCGAAGTTGCGCGCGTGCATGGGGCAGTTGTTGAGACAGGCATAGCATTCGATGCAGGCCGTCAGGTCGTGAAACGAATCGGGTGCTTCAACATTGAGATCATTGCCTTGTGCGGCACTGGATAAGCGGCCGCGCAGCTGGCGGGCAACACCGTCGCGGCGAACAACCAGGTCGCTCAAAACGGGTAGCGTGGCCACCGGACTGATCCGGTCGCCTTCGCGCGCTCGTGCACGGCAGGCAATGCGTGGTTTGCCGCCGACGTCCACCGTACAAACGCCGCAATTTCGGGCCCGGCAGCCGTATCGAAATGCGAGATCCGGCATAGTCGTAGCCTGCGCCTGCAGCAGGACATCAAGGACCATCGGACGCTCGCCTTCATAGCGAGGCTGGTAGTCGAAACTGACAACGGCCTCTGCACCATCGCGATGCGTTACGATATCGACCTTCACGCTTTTGTCGCCTCTCCGATGGCGCCGTCCACGCCTCCCGGAACAATTTCGGCTGCGGAGCCGCTCGCACCCATGATCGCGCGGTAGCGCTTTTCGAGTTGCCTGTCCTGCATGTCTGCAGGCATCAGACGCAGCATCTTGATCTGTGCCTTGCGCCAGTTTTCTTGGATTTTGTATGCAACCAATCGCTTGAGAGGTGTCCGTGTTCTGGCGACACGCCACACATGCCAATCGCTTTGGCTCTCCTTTCGCGCGACAGTGGAGTAGGGCTGCGAGAATGCCGAGATCGCACCGCAATCAAGACGAACATGGCCGCCAACGCTCCCATCGCGCTCACGGGAAGCGGTCGCAATCGCTTTCGCCGCTTCAAGCATATTTCGGAGTTCCTCAAACTCGATGAAGGCCTGGTTCCAGATGGCGTATTCTGGAATGACGATCCGATCGAGTGCGGTTGACCACTCCTCGATAAGACGTTCGATCTTGGCAATGCGCTCGGCTGTCCGGACGGGGCCGATGCATTCCCATGCCTCTCTCTGAAGATCGAGCTTTATTGTGGCACCGGCACGGCTGCCCTTTTGCCCAAAGCGCTTTTCGGTCTGCGCGATAAGCGGTTCGAACGGTGTGTCGTCGATCGGCATATTGTTTGCTCGGGAGGCTTCCGCGGCGGCCCGACCTGCCCTGATCCCGAAAACGGCGCCTTCGGTAAGCGATGTGGATCCGAGACGGTTGGCACCAAACAGGCCGCCCATAGCCTGACCTGCTGCAAATAAACCGGCGATCCCTTGGGCTGTCTCACCATCTCCGTCGCCGCCGACGGATGCACCGTTTTCGTTGACCCGGATGCCCCCCATTTGATAGTGCGCGCCCGGACGGACTTCCCATGGTTCCTCGCATCGTGCAGCTGCCTTGCCGAGCGCCTGGCGCGCATTCTTGAGCGCGGACGGGAGGCAACCCTCCAGAAAGCGCATGAAGTAGGGACCCGACCGCGGTGGCATCTTGTTAGCCGTCATGTCGAGATAGGCCCCGCCGTTCGGGCTGCCTCGACCGTCTTCGACGGCGCGCATGATCGCTGCGGAGCATTCGGCGCGCGTCCGGAGATAGACACCATCGAGGATTACTTTGCCATGCTTGTCGCGCAGCACGCCCAGGAAACTCGCAGTAACGGGTTCGCCAGCGAGCAGACCTTCGTAGGAGGGTGGCGAAGCCAGGCAAAAGGGAAGAAACTGAAGCTGTTCCATGTCGACGAGATCGGCACCGGCGCGTGCAGCCACAGCATAGGAATCGCCCGTATTGCCACGCATGGTATCCGTCTTCGGGAAATAGAGTGTCGAAAGTCCGCCTGCGGCGATCACCACGGCAGGCGCTCGAACAGCTACCAGCAGGCCACGGGCAGCGTCGTAAATCAAACCGCCAACGACCCTCTTGATGCCCGCATTGGCATCGACGGTCACGATGTCAAGAAACCAGGCATCTTCCAGATAGTCGATGGGGTTCCCCTGGACGACGGCATTCCAATTGGCGTGCCCGAACGCCACGCCGCAGTTTCGGTGGCCTACGGAACGGCGCTTGGTATGGCCGCCCAGCGGCAAGGGCAGTGGCTGGGGGCCATTGCGATCCCTGTTGATGTCCGGGCGCAAGCCCTGCGTCCGATATAGATCATAAGCCGACTTGCTGTCTTCGGCGAACGCATCGGTGATGCTTTCGACGGGCAGGTCGCCGCCGGCCACGCGTAGATTTTCCGACAACACCTGCTCTGTGTCATCGCCGGACCCGGATTCGCGGACAGTTGCGATGCCCTCGGAGATCTTCGTATCGGAGCAGCCGATGGGATCCTTGGAAACGACAAGAACATTCACGCCGGCTTCGGCCGCGGACAGCGCAGCGTTGCTGCCAGCACCGCCAGATCCAACGACGATCACATCGTAATCACGCCATTCTGTAGCTATAGCCATCAACCGATCCTCCCAGTCGGTCGCGGATCATGCCGCAGCATTTCGGTGTTGTCCATGGTCTGCAATGCACCCTTATGAAGCACTTTAAACATGGAGTTATGGTTTGGCGCGAGGTCGAGTTGCCGTGGCTGATCAGAGAAAATCCGGTTAGGCAAATGCTGGCTTTCTAATTAACTATTCCCGGTTTCTGAGTCGGCTTGATCCTGCCGTGGAACGAATGTCGTCAGCATTGCTTGCGCAAGCAGTTTCATGCCCGCCTCACCTTTAAACGGAAAGGCGCGATTGGCGAAAGCGACGTCGAGTTCGGGTTTCAGTTCTACTGCTGCGGCTAGGACTCGTTCTGCTTCTTCCGTCTTGCCGAGATAGGCCAACGGCGCGACTTCAGCGACCAACGCCCAATGAGGAGCATTCGGCAACAATTGCGCTTTTCGCGCCCATTCCAGAGCCTCGTTATATTGTTCAAGAATGGTCAGAGCGAAACTCTTCAAAGTCGCCATCGACCAGGCCTGGGGGTCGCGCGGGCTCAACATCAAGGCACGATCCAAACTTGGCAATGCTTCTCCGGCATCTCCGGCCAGACACAGTGAGTAGCCTCTGCCAAAATGGCCGTAGGCCAGGTTTGGATTGATATCGATGGCTACTTCATAGGCTTCGACCGCTGCGTCATATGACTGGCGTGCAAGCTGCGTTCGGCCGAGCGAGACGTAAGAGAAGGCATCATTTGGATCGAGGCGTACTGCTGTGTGCGCTGCTGCGAGAGCTTCGGTAAGAGCCTCTTCTCCCTCCGTGATCACACCTTCTTTGACGGCATGGCAGATTGCGTAAGCCCGTCCGGCGTGAGACGCCGCGAATTGGCTGTCCAGTTCAATCGCCTTTTCTAAGATTTCAAGCGCTTCGATGTGACTACCCTCGCGTTGTTGCCAGAGGTGCCACAGACCGTGTTGCGTCATTTCCCAAGCGGTCAGGTTCTGAGGTGGTTTTCGGCGGATCCGCTCGCGCTCTGCCGTCAGCAACTCGGGTTCGATTGCTGCAACGATTGCGTCTGTGACTTCGTCCTGGACCGCAAAGATATCCTCGATCTTGCGATCATAACGCTGGCTCCAGGTCTGTGTGTTGCGCAAGCCGTCAATCAAGCCAACTGAAATCCGGAAAGCACCTCGCGAGCGGCGAATACTGCCTTCGACAAGATAGCGGGCACCAAGACTGGAAACGATATTGGCGGTGGTGTCACGTGGTTCAGTGAACTCGAACGACGAGTGTCGTGCGATCACCAACAATGAGCGATATTTTGAAAGTCCATTGATGATGTCTTCGACAATGCCATCCACAAAATAGTCCTGGCTTGAATCGCCGGACAAGTTCTTGAAAGGCAATACAGCAATAGACGGTTTGTCGATGTCGTTTAACACGGGCGCGGAGGAAAGTGCGATATCGAGACTGTTTTCTCTGGCCTGCAACGTTGTGATATTGACGGAGGCTTGTTGCTTGTCATCGGCAATGACTTGCGCCCATAGATCCTGCGTCGATTTTTCAGGCGCAATTCCGAGAGCTTCATGAAGCGCTGAACGGCAAACGTCATACTGCTTGGCAGCAGCTGTACTTCTCCCGGCCTTGATATGGCATCGCATCAACGCGCGGTGTGCCTCTTCGCAAGTATGTTCGCCCGATAGCAGACGGTTCGCAAGCCCAACCACACTTTCATGCGCATGAGCAGCATTCGCGGTCTTTGACAGCTGCTCGACAAGTTTGGTTGCGCAAATCTTCAAGCGCTGACGCTCGATCATCAACCAGTCTTCGAACGCAGGGTCGGGAATAGGAATGCCTTCCAGAAGATTTCCTTGATAAAGGTTTGCCGCTTCGATGTGCGATGTTTGGTTCTTGTCCTCAATCAGCTGCTCGAAACGTGAACTATCTGTATCAGTCCGGTCGATCAGCATGCTCAGCGTCCCAGTGCCAGCGTCGAGTACGGAAGACAGCTCTTGTTTGACAAGCGATTTACGCAAATCCGCAAGCGCGCGCCTCAAGCTGCCAGCGGCTTGTTCGTCTCGCCTATCGCTCCAAAGAAGATTGCGAATTTGTTCGCGAGGGATCATTCGCCCGCGGTAGAACGCCAGATAGGCTGCAAGCAATGCTCCCTTTCTGGTTGGCAGTTCGAACAAGCCTGAACCCTGTAGTTCCAGGCCACCCAACAACCGAACAACGAGCTTTTGAGTCATGGTCGAGAAATGCTGTGCATCCTAACGGATTGCTCATGGGAGACAGATTCGTATCACAGTTTTTGAGGCCGACGCAGTCTTCCCGGCGCGTCTCCTCTGAAGTTCTGACATCCCCAAGGTCACTACCTCCAAACGCGTGATCGAGCGGTGGTTGCCCAGTCCGTTTCGCCAACACACCTGTCGTTCCCAAGCGCGCCTGAAACAATCGAAACACCTTGTCACACTGATTTCACGGCAAATGAAGGACCGTTGTCACGGTTCCGATCCATGTAGCGGACAGCACTCCGGTATTGGACCGGAAAACAACATCATGGATAGGAACTCTGACAATGACCTATAGAATTGCGCAAAGAAACAGAATCCCTCGGTCCGGTCGATGCAAACCCGAAACTCGGAGCATAACAAATGTAAGTAAGAGCATCGTGATTGCACTTTCGCTCTTGGTCGGTGCCGCCGGCGTCATCACGACAGCGAGTCTTGTGACCGCGCCTCAGGCTCATGCCTTCGGCTTTAGCGATATTACCGGCGCCGTGAAGAAGGTTGGCGGAGCGGTGAAGGGCGCGGCGAAGACCGTTACGAAGGACATCAAGAATACGTCGAAGATCGTCGGCAAGAACGCCAAGGATTGGGGCACTTCGGTTGGTGCCGCGGCGAAAGACGTCGGGAGAGGCGCCAAATGGGTCGGCAAGCGTGTCGGCGGCAGCGTCAAACTGATGGCCGATGATATCGGCATAGCCGGCAAAGCCGTTGGTCGTGGTGCCAAATGGACCGGCCAAAAAATTGGCGGTGGTGCCAAAGGCGTTGGTATGGCGATTAAAGACGGCGCCAAATGGACCGGAAAAAAGATCGGTCGCGGTGCCAAGAAGGTTGGCCGCGGTGTAATCGTCGGAACATCCTGGGCCGTACAGTGTCTGGGCCACTGTCCTGTCGGCCAGGATGTCTATATTCCCGATACATGGAAGTCCAAAGGAAAATCCGCCAAGCGTTCCGCCAGGGGATCGCCCGTATCGCACAATGCAAAACACCGAGTCCTGCAGCGCAGCACGTCCATCCGCGTCAAGTTGAAGGCTGGATCGAAGGCATACCTGAAGACCCCAAGTGCCGAAGGAAGAACTTCGCGTGCCGATACGAAGCTGCCGCCGGCACGCACAACGAAATCGCGTACCCAGGCGACCAGACAGGCAGTCCGCCGATCAAACAAGGGTCTCACTTCGGTCAAACTTAAACGGAAAACGCGCCGTTCGAAGACTGTAAAACGCTCGGTTGCGCGCGATCGATCGGTCATGGCTCGCCCGGTCGGCACCAAGGCCAAGCGCATCAGTCGCAGCAAGACCAGAAGGAGTGGCGCAAAGCGTAAACAGTCGACGCGTATGCAACGCCAGCGTTCGACGAAGTCGAGCAATAACCGCAAGCATTCTGCCTCCCAGAAAGGCAATCGCCGTAACAAGTCGCGGCGGACGCGGCGCTAAAGCCAGCAGCAATAGCGTAGCTGCCTCAAACTGCCCTGCGTCAAGCAGAGGCAGTTTGAGGTCCAAGATGGTCCGGCACATCGCGGCGATCTCTTCGCCCTATTTGGGATAGAAACCGCACGCACTGCCACCGCCGATTTACTGGCATTCGAACTGGATAGGGCGACCGCAGAGTTACCCTTTTTGATTTACCGATGCGTGATCGACCTGCGCAAGACGACTGAAGAGAGTGCGACAATCGTCACGATCAGCGTCAGAGCGTTTCTAGTGATGAATAATCCCGTGCTTGACTAGAAATCGCAATCTAGCCGATCTCGGTAATCCATCGTTGCATGTGCATGGAACGGTATGCCTTTTGAGCAATTTCGGCCCATTGCTGGTAGCCCTCGTCGCCCAGGGCGGATGCTTGTCGACTCTTGAGCAAGTGACAATGTGCCAATTGAGGGAGATAGCCGTATCTTTCGGCGAGCGATATTGCGTCGTCGAGGAACTTGTCAGCCTCCAGAACGGCGTCTGTATCAACCGCATAAAGGGCATCGGCAATGTAGCGGAGAACAATGACTTCGAGAAAGCGATCGCCCACGGATCGGGCACCTTCCAATGCCTCGCGATATAGTGCAAGTGTGTCGGATTCCTGTTTCTCAGAAGTTGTCACGCGTGCCACTGTTGCTTTCGCCCAGTTTGTCAAATGGGCCAATTTCTGGCGTTCTGCTGACTCGTTTGCCCGATATGCCAAGTCAATCGCTTTCTGATTATCACCAGACATACTGTATGCGTTGGAAAGCCAGATCGCGATGGACGGGAAAAAGATTGGCGCGTCGTTGGCCGTAGACAGGTTTATACCTTTATCGAGTATGGGAATTGCCTGTTCGGCGAGCCCACGCTCGGTCAGTACAAGCCCTTCACAGATTGCCGCCATTTGGCGATCGATCGGGTGATCCAGTTCCTCGCCAATCTCACGGCAGGTCGTGGCATGACGCTGCGCCTCGTCGAATTCACCAATTTGACAGTAGGCGTGTGCCAGTGTGCCTGTTCGCCAAACTGACCGGACACCACCATATCCTCTTCGCTCATAGCGATAAGCGCTTGTCCATTGATCGATAGAGGGACGTAGCAGCTCGATTGCGCGTTGCGATTGGCCTGACCGGCAATAGGCCTGGGCAAGCGCCATTTCTGTTTCTGCGACGGCTTCGCTATTTCCGAGGTCTCGTGCGATCTCCTGAGCCTCGTGGGCCGCCTGGATGGCGCTGCTAAAATCACCATGGGAACTTAACAGGTAACTTCTGTGCGTTTTCACCTTGCAAAGCTGTGACTGCACGCCATTTTGTGCGGCGATCCTCTCGGCATCAATCAACTGCTCGAGACTGGCTTTGTAATCCCCCAGAAAATCCAGAACCGAACGTAGTCTTGTCCGGATTTCGATCGCCAGCTCGATCCATTCTGGCTCTTCAGGAAGTCTCTCCAACACCGTTAGCGCGAGTTCGAAGTAAGTTCGCGCATGCCCATATGCATTTCGAGAAATCGATTTCTTGGCAGCGAGATAAGCATATTTGGCTGTCCGCGGATGATCTGCTCCGTGCTCACTGTGGTAAACCAGTCTCTCGACATGCTCTTCCAGTCTTTCCGGATAATGCGCCTCCATCGCTCTCACTAGTTCTGCATGAAGCGTCGTCCGACGCTTGCGTAAGACGCTTTCGTAGGCAACGTCTTCGATGAGGGCATGCTTAAATCGATATTCTCGCTCGGGAAGGGGGCGGATTTCGTACAGAAACTCGCCTTCGCAAATCTCGTCGAGAAGTTTCGATAGATCCTGAGTCTCTTCGCTGGAGATCGAATGCAGGAGGGTGAATGGGATATCCCGACCGATAACCGCCGCTGTTTGCAGGAGATCTTTGGCCCGATGTGAAAGATGCTCCAGGCGCGTGGCAATTGTTGTGCGTACAGATGACGGCACTGCAAGGTGTTCGACAGGAGCGCCTATTCGGTAAGCGCCGACCGATCCTGTGAGCGCGCCTTCATCGACCAGCATGCGAACGGTCTCCTCGGCAAACAAGGGGACGCCGTCGGTCTGGGTCGAAACCAGTTGCCGCAGTTTCTCGATAGTCTGGTCGCCGCCCATGAGAGCAAGGGTCAAGTCATCCATTTCTGAGTAGACGAGCGGACGCAGTCGGATCAGTTGGAAATAGCTCTTGGCATTCCAGTTGTGAGTGAATTCGGGTCGGTGTGTCACCAGTATCAGAATGCGCATACCTGTGAGGCTTGCGACCAAACGATCCAAAACCGATTGCGATGCCTGATCCAACCAGTGGAGATCTTCAATGACGACCACGAGTGGTTGACGTGAGCTCTCTAGCTGCAGGACGGACTTAAGCGCCTCCGAAATACGCAGGGCCCGCTGTGATGTGCTCAACGTTTCCCAGGCATCGCCCGCAACTGGAAGGCCCAGCAGGGAATGGAGCGCCATCATTTCTAACTCAGCAATGGCGCCGATTGTCTCGGTTTTGGTTCGTATCTTTGTTGCAATGTCTGCTGGAGTGTCACGATCATCGACATCTAGCCAAGCTTGCAGCAATCCGATGACCGTACGATAAGACGAGCCGCCGTCGATAGAGATGGCATCCGTCCTTATGACGGTGCATCTTTCGTTTGAGATTGTTTGAAGAAACTCGTCCACAAGACGCGATTTTCCAAGCCCAGGTTCACCAGCGACCGCAACCAGTTGCCCTTGGTTGTACTCTGCATGATCCAATGCCTCATTGAGAATGGCAATCTCACCATTGCGCCCGATGAGTTTCGTCCGATCACGCTCTGCCCATGCCTGCCATCTATTGCGAGCCGATGTCGCGGATCTCAATTCCAGAACATGGAGATTGTCGGGAAATTGGAGAGCCGGTATCTCGGATACTCTGTTGACAGTAAAATACCCGTCGACTTCCTTGCCGGTCACCGAACTAATACGGGCAAAACCCGGGTCTGTTGTTCGGCTGATCGACTTGGCAATCTGGAATGTCATGCCCCCGACGACATCTCGTTCCTCATGTCTTTTCTCTCGCGATCGTAATATTACGTCGCCGGAATGAACGCCGACTTCGATGCCAAATGATCCATCATCCGATAGAGCGACATTCTGCATAGCCATGGCCGCACGGCAGGCTTCAACTGCATGATCCTCTCGTGCCGCTGATCCGCCGAACACAGCATAGAGTTCCGTACCCAACGATTGCACGATGCTGCCTTCATACTGCTCGGCCACGTCCCGCAATCCGGTTATTGCTGCGTCGAGCCTTTCGGCATGATCTTCAGGATCGGGAGCGTCCTTCAACGACCCCTTGTCCTGGATGGAAGCGAACAAGACGGAAACAAATCTGATTTCGCCCTGCTGTGTTGCCGTGCGATCCAAAGCAACCGGGGTATCGGCGTGGTTTTGCCCGTCTGCGAGAGGCTCGCTACAGCCAGTCACTAGCGTTGATGCTGGAGAACTCGGAATAGTGCTGTGGTCGTTCGAAGTGATTTGTGCCCATAGATCCTGCGTCTTCTGCTCAGGTGCGATCCCCAATGCGTCGTCGAGTGCCGTTTGACAGGCGTTATACTGATGGGCGGCGGCAGTGCTTCGTCCGACCGTCATATAGCACCGCATCAAAGCGCGATGAGCCTCCTCGCATGTCGGTTCCTGGACCAGTAGTCGATTTGCCAACCCGACCGCACTATCCAACTCTTGGTCGGCTCTCGCGATGGTTGATAGTTGTTCTACAAGCCGCGTAGCGTCCATTCTCAAGCGTCGGCGCTCTATCAATAGCCAGTCCTCGAATGCTGGATCTGGTATTGTGATGCCGTCCAAAAGATCACCCTTGTAGAGATTGGCTGCCTCCACCAATGCCTGAACTTGGGCGCCGCGAATGAGGTGCTCGAATCGCGAGACATCGGTCTCAGTTCTGTCAGTCAGAAGGCACAAGGTTCCGGCTTCAGCGTCCAGTACAGACTCGATCTCAAGTTCTGCGAGCGACTTCCGCAGATCCGTGAGGGCACGCCTCAGACTGCCGGCCGCTTGCTCATCGCGCCGGTCACTCCAAAGCAAATTGCGGACGCGTTCACGGGGGATTGTCCTGCCACGATAAAACGCCAGATAGGCTGCAAGTAGCGCTCCCTTCCGAGTCGATATTTTGACGTCAACCTGGCTGTGAAACTCCAGGCCACCCAAGAGGCGGATAATGAGTTTGTCCGTCATGGCCAGGAATTGTCGCGCTCTCTATCCAAAGGGTCGTGAGGATGGAATCTTTATCACATTTTTCACAATCCAATTCGGTGGAGCTGCAAAAGGTGTCGCAATAACCAGTCGGAGCAGGGCCAAACACCGAACAACAAGAACAATAGTTTTGCATCGACGCGGCAGAGCAACCGAAGCGCGCGAGGGCGTGTACAGCGTTTGGAGCATCGTCTCCTGCGGACTGAAGGAAATTGTCCCGGATTGAGTCGGAGCGGGAAATTGCTTTGAGCGGAGCGCCGGAGTACCTGCCGCGTCTCAAAAACACTCTGATCAGACGAAATTCTTCATTTTTCACGTCTGCCTCACGGTTGTTGCGGCCGTCAGGTCACGGCGCCTTCCTATGTCATCGCCGTATTCAATCAACCTGATAAGAGAAAGTGACCAGCAATGACCCGATATCGCAGTGCCTTGCCACAACTCTCCGACCGATTGTTTCTGACGGATGGTGGCATCGAGACAACGCTCATCTTTCACGATGGGCTGGAACTTCCCAGCTTTGCGGCTTTCGATCTCTTGAAAGACAGGACAGGACGGAATGCGCTACGGCGTTACTTTCGCAAATACGTCTCCATCGCCCGCGAACATAATGTTGGCTTTGTGCTTGAAAGCGCCACTTGGCGTGCCAGCCCGGATTGGGGCGAGATGCTTGGGTACTCGAGACCGGCGCTCGCAGAGGCCAATAGACAAGCAATCGAAATGCTTGAGGAGTTGCGTGAGGAAGAGCCATCAGATGGGCCGCCTATCGTGATCAGCGGTTGTGTCGGGCCGCGTGGCGATGGTTATGATCCATGTGAAGTCATGAGCGAGATTGAAGCAGAGCGATACCATTCCGAACAGATCGGCACGTTCGCAGGAACTTCAGCCGACATGGTGACGGCCATTACCATGACCAATATTCCTGAGGCGATCGGCATCGTGCAGGCCGCTCAGTCATTTTCGATTCCAGTCGTCATTTCCTTCACGGTCGAAACCGATGGCAGGTTGCCAACGGGAGACAAGCTGAAAGATGCCATTGATGATGTCGATGCTGCGACCAATTCAGGACCGGCCTACTACATGATCAACTGCGCACACCCGAGCCATTTCGACGATGCGCTAGTTACTGAGGAAGCTTGGGTCGAGCGGCTGCGCGGCGTAAGGGCGAATGCTTCGACTAAGAGCCATGCCGAATTAGATGAAGCGGAAGAACTCGACGAAGGAAATCCGGAAGAGCTTGGTATCCAATGTCGCAACCTGCGTGACGCGCTACCGCACCTAGTTGTCTTCGGTGGCTGCTGCGGGACAGACCATCGGCATATCGCGGCGATTACTTCCGCCTGTATGCAATCGCCAGCCTGGTGAACGCGCCGGATTAAAGAGCCAAGCGACATTGAGGGCGACCGGGAGGTCGCCCTCTTTGTGCCGAACATCCGGCATTCTGAAACAAAGGAAACACAAATCACATCGGTTTCACGGCAAACGGCAGGTCCCTGTAACGACTGCGCTCCACCTAGTTGTCAGGAATTCCGGCAATGGGTCGGACATTGCAACATCATGATCAGGAGACCTGACAATGGCTTACTGGAATAAGAAACTTCTGAACAACACCATCTATGGTGGCAATAGCTACGACTATCTGGTGGGCTCTTCGCTTGCCGACACGATTTGGGCATTCGGTGGGCATGACATCATCTATGGCCAAGGAGGAAACGATACCATCTTTGCCGGCAGCGGCAATGATACCACCTATGGAGGCGAAGGCGTTGATACTATCTATGGCGGCACCGGCCACGATACGCTCTTCGGTGACGCCGGCAACGACTCACTCAATGGCGGAACCGGGGAAGATACAGTTTATGGCGGTATCGGCCATGACGTTATCAGAGGAGATGGCGGTAATGATGATCTAAGAGGCGGTATCGGCTTTGACCGGATCTATGGCGGCTCTGGCCACGACACGGCTTACGGCGGCGCGGATGACGATATCGTTTATGGTGGTACCGGCAACGACAACATTCGTGGCGATGCCGGGAACGATCGATTGTATGGCGATGGCGGCGACGACGATATCGAAGGCGGCGACGGGCATGATCGGCTCTTTGGAGGTTCGGGGCACGATGTCCTGCAAGGACAAGCCGGCCATGACCGACTTGAAGGTGGTACCGGTAACGACAGGCTCTATGGTGCCGACGGTATCGATACCATGTTCGGCGATGGTGGAAATGATCACCTGTTCGGTGGCGCCAATGGCGATCATATGTTCGGCGGCAGTGGTCATGATCGGCTTAGCGGTGGCGATGGTCGTGACTGGATCAACGGTGACAGCGGCAACGACAAGATCTTTGGCGGTAGCGACAAAGATACGATCTACGGTGGCTCCGGCCATGACACGGTCGATGGTGGCAATGGTGACGACGTCATCTATGGCGGTATCGGAAACGACACGCTCTCCGGCGGTAACGGTCAGAACGTAATCAGCGGAGGTGACGGTAACGATAAGATCGACAACAAAAACGGTTCCGGCTTTCTCTACGGCGGTGATGGAGATGACACGATTGGTAGTGGAGAAGGAAATGATTTCGTGTATGGCGGCGACGGTGACGATTTGATCGGCAGCGGCGCAAGCGTTGACACCATATATGGCGGCGACGGCGACGACACTATTCTTGCGGACTCGGGAGATGACGTCGTTTTTGGCGGCTATGGCAATGACACCATCTATGGCGGCCGAGGCGATGATCATCTGATCGGCAATGCTGGCGATGACATGATCGTTGGCGGTGCCGGGGAGGATTTCATTTTCGGCAATGGCGGAGTCAATGATGTCCGAGGTGGTGACGGCAACGATACTCTCAATGGCGGTTTCGGACAGGATACTCTGCGTGGTGGCACCGGTGACGACATCTTCTACTATGGGCTGAGCAGTTTCTCCTTCGACGATGATGTCGATACAATTCGTGACTTCAACTTTTACGGCGATACAGATGCGATCGATCTCAGCAACGCGTTTTTCGTAGGTGGCTTTGGGATGCCAAACGCCCAGGACCCAAGTTTTAGCGACACCGGTCCTCAGGCATATTCTGTCTGGAGCATGCTCTCTGAAGATGGGGTGCAAGCTGATGTCTATAGCGTCTATGCCGATGTCGATGGCGATACGCAAGCCGACATGGAAATCAACGTGTGGGTGCAAAATGGTGACACGTTGGACGCCAGCGATTTCATTCTCTGAGTAGAGACGTGCTGGTAACACATGCTTGCGCCTGGCAAATGAGAAATGGGCGATCGCAAGGTCGCCCATTTTGCCGACCTACGTTTTCGTTCCGCCGAATACTCGAAACAATCGATACTTTTCTCACGCCGATTTCACACCAAGCAGTAGGTCATTGTAACGGCCCCTGCCCATGTAGCGGACAGTATTCCGGTATTGCGCCGGATTGATCAGCACCATGGATAGGAACTCAAAAAATGATCTACAAAACCAAGCAAGCGAAGAAATTCTCTGGCGATAGCTATGACGAACTAACGGTCGGATCTCTCAACGATATCCTGTACGGCCGCTATTATGAGCCCGTCGATTCCGGCGAGACGTCATCCACCACAATTTTTAACTACGTTCCGCCGAACATCATTTGGGGCGGGTCGGGTAATGATGTCTCGCATGGCACCGACTACACCGACATCATCTACGGGGCCGGTGGCAATGATAGTCTCCGCGGACACGGCGGCGATGACGTCCTTTTCGGTGGTTCAGGTCACGACGTTCTGATTGGCGGTTCAGGTCACGACTCAATTCAGGGCGGTACCGGGCGCGACTCGATCTATGGTGGTCTCGGAAGAGATGTCATTTATGCCGGCGCCGACAACGATGTCGTTTATGGCGGATCGGGTGAAGATGAGATTCGAGGCGATAGTGGAAATGACCTGATCTATGGCGGTTCAAGCAACGATGAGATTGACGGCGGCTCTGGCGCGGACCGGATCTTTGGTGATACGGGCGTTGATATCATCGATGGAGGCTCCGGGCATGACATCATTCATGGCGGCTCAGGCAACGATCAAATTGATGGTGGCGATGATCGGGATACGATATTCGGCGAGTTCGGCAACGATATCCTACGCGGTGGAAACGATGCCGACAGTATCTTCGGCGGTTCCGGCTATGATGAGGCCTATGGCGGTCTGGGCATCGACTGGATCGATGGCGGGTCCGGCAACGACACGCTCATGGGCGGCGGCGGAAATGACATCATATATGGCGGTCTCGACGCCGACTTGATTGAAGGTGGCGGTGAAAACGATCGGGTCTATGGCGGCGTCGGTAACGATAATCTTTCTGGCTCCGATGGAGATGACATCGTCAGCGGTGGCACAGGCAACGACGAGGTCAACGGCAACCGAGGCAATGACACGCTCTACGGAGGCGACGGCAACGACGAAATGAGCGGAGGCAATGGTGACGACACCATTTATGGTGGCGACGGTGACGACACCATTCAAGCCGGATACGGCTACAATAGTGTTGATGCCGGCGATGGCGCCGACTGGGTTTATGGCGGAGATCTGTGGGACAATATTGTCGGAGGCAGCGGTAACGACGTTTTGTTCGGTGGGCTCGGCCTGGATTTTCTGATCGGTGGCGAGGGAGAAGATCTCGTCGTCGGTGGGTCGGGATCGGACATTGTATTCGGTGGTAACGACAATGACCGGGTTGAAGGCGGCAGCGGCAACGACCTTGTATTTGGAGATGCGGGTAATGATGTTCTTTCCGGTCAGCACGGCGATGACGAGATACGCGGCGGTGATGGCCAGGATATTCTGCGCGGTGGCCGCGACAATGACCGTTTTACCTTCAAGGAGGTGAGCGACAGCCTCGTCGGTTCAGGCGATATTATCCAGGACTTTGAGTTCTTTGCCGGTGATGACGACACGATCAACTTCGGCGATATCGATGCCGATAGCACGACGCCGCTTAACAACGATGCGTTCGCATTCAGTACGACCGGCGCACAGGCTAATTCTGTCTGGACGGAATTTATGGAACACAAGATGTTCGTAGACGTCTACAGCGTCTACGCCGACACGAACGGTGATACGCAGGCCGATATGGAATTAACAGTCTGGATCAGAAACACCGAGACGCTTGATCAAAGCGATTTCATCCTCTGATCAAGCTCATCTGCAAGAAACCCGGGAGTCGAGGCGACTCCCGGAAACGCTTTCGTAAACCAGATCATGTTTCCGACAGGGATGGCTCACTAATTGTCTTTCTCGTGTGTGGATCTCTGTCGAATTGTCCCCGCTATTCGAAACGAATGAAACACAATTCACACGCATATCACGGCGCATGACCGATCATTGTAACGGCTCCGACCCATGTAGTGGACAGCAACCCGGTATCGGACCGGATGACGCACAATATGGAAAGGATCCAAGAAAATGATCTACAAATCGACGCGACTGAACAAGGCTGTGGGCAACAACAACGATGTGCCGGTAGCGACCTCCCTCAATGATATCCTATATGGCCAATATCAGCCGACCGTTGATTTTGGTGACACAGAATATGATCCTGGTGGCTCTTACGTTCCGCCCAATATTATCTGGGGCGGGGCCGGCAACGACGTCGCCAACGGCACCAACTATGCCGACATCATATACGGCGCTGGCGGCAATGATGACTTGCGCGGTCGCGGTGGTGACGATGTGATCTTCGGTGGCAGTGGGAATGATCTGCTTCGAGGTGATGCTGGTGATGATTCGATCCAGGGCGGTACCGGGCGCGATACGATCTACGGTGGAACCGGCGCAGACCTGATTTATGCAGGTGCACAGGACGACGTCGTTTATGGCGGTTCCCAGAACGACGAGATCCGCGGCGACGGTGGACACGATCTGATCTATGGCGGCAGCGGCCAAGACGATGTCAGAGGTGGAGAGGGAAACGACCGGCTCTTCGGTGATTCTGGAAATGATTTCCTGGGTGGAGAGGATGGCCACGATACGATTCGGGGTGGTCGTGGAAATGACACAGTCGTGGGAGGTTCCGGCAGGGACACAATCTTCGGTGAAGATGGCCACGATGGACTTCACGGTGGGGACGACAGCGACGACATCTTTGGCGGCGCAGGCAATGATCATGCTTATGGCGGTGACGGCGTTGACTGGATCGATGGCGGCAGCGGTGACGATGTCCTTGACGGTGGACGCCATAGAGACATCATTTATGGCGGCCTCGGAAATGATGATGTGATCGGCGATATCGGAAACGACGCTGTCTACGGCGGTGCGGACGATGATCGGGTCTATGGCGGTGCTGGCGACGATATCGTGAGCGGCGGTGTTGGCGACGATCTGGTCTATGGCGGAGACGAAGACGATAGAGCCTATGGTGACGCTGGCGATGACCGGGTTGAAGGCGGTGACGGCAATGACCGCATCTATGGCGGTGATGGCAACGATAAACTCGACGGTGGGTCAGGAGACGACCAGCTCTACGGTGGCGACGGTGTCGATGTCATTCACGGCGGAGACGGATTTGACTTCATAGACGCCGGCGACGGAAACGATACGGTTTACGGCGGTCAAGGTTGGGATGCCGTCAATGGTGGTGATGGCAGCGATGTCATTTACGGCAGTTATGGGCGAGACTTCCTCAATGGTGAAGACGGCCGCGACTATCTCTTTGGTGGTTCGGGGTCCGACACGATTACCGGAGGTGCCGGCGACGACACGATAAATGGCGGTGAACATAACGATGACGTTTATGGTCAAGCCGGAAGCGACTATCTCTTCGGTAGCGATGGCAACGACAATCTGCGTGGCGGAGAAGGGCAGGACTTTCTCTTTGGAGGCTATGGTAACGATACATTCATCTATAAAGATGAGAACGACTCAAACGTTGGTTTCGGCGATGTCATCCATAATTTCGAGTTCTCTCGAGAAGATGACACGATCGATCTTGGTGGTATTGACGCCGATCAATCGACATCTGACGAAGACGATGCGTTTCTCTTTAGCACGTCAGGCCCGCAAGCGAATTCAGTATGGACCGTGCTTGCTCAGGACAACGTGAACGCCGACGTCTATAGTGTTTTTGCTGACTATGACGGCGACGCCCAAGCCGACATGGAGATCACTGTGATGCTGGCGAACGGCTACACACTCGACTCGAGCGACTTCGTTCTTTGAGGTTGCTGTAATCGACGCTCGGCAGCATTGTGAGCTGCCGAGCGTCGAGGGTCACTCTCTTCAATTCTTGTAGTCTTGAAACTGCTGCCGTCTCAGTGCGTTTCCACAACGCAAACACGACAAGGAATGCCCTTCAGATGCGGTATGCCCTGTTCCGCATCGAGGAAGTCCGGTTCGTCGGGGCACAGCTGAGCGTCGGCATGATCCCAGGCGGCGGAAAGTGTGCCATCGCCTTCGGCGACTTCGGGCAACCACCACCCATGCGGAATACGGACAAGCCCTTCGGGCATGTCGTCTCTGATCTCAACCGCCATGCGGGCGTTTCCGGCTTTGGTTTCCACGACGGCCCAGTCTCCATCCGAAAGGCCGCACGCAGCGGCATCCTTGGCGTTGAGATACATCAATGGCTGAGGCGCGCGCGCCCGAAGCGCTGGGACATGTCTTTGACCGGTTTGGAAATAGGGATCTTCCCGAACCCCGGTGAATAATCGGAGTGGCCAATCCAGATCATGCTCTGGTTCTTCCCGCCAGTAGGGCAATGCGTCGAAACCTAAATCGGCGAGAATGGAGGATGCCAATTCCACCTTGCCTGAAGGCGTGGCGAATCCAGTCGATTCGTATTTTCGAAAGGAGAGGCCGTCCAGGTGATAGGGATGTTTGTCGGCAAACGCATCGAACGACATGCCAAGGCCGGCAACACGATGATCCAGGAGATCCATTTCTGTCACCCATGGAAAATGCTCTTCAAGACCCATTCGTTTGGCAAGGCCTTGCCATAGTGCAAAGACCCCGCGCGCTTCTCCCGGCGGGTCGACAGCCTTTTGCGACGGTCGATAGATGGAGGTCCAGCCGAACCCGTCGGCAAGCGCGGGCCGCTCCGTCCAGGCATCGCCAGGCAGTATATAGTCAGCAAGCTGCGCAGTCGGGGTTTTGATATGTTCATGTGCAACGATGAGATCTTGCTTCATCAACGCGTCGTGGATGAGTGCCATATTCGCAAATCCCAGCAGTGTATTGTTGCCAAGAGTGAAGAAGGCCTTGACCGGATAGGGCGCACCATCTCGCATCGCGCGGAAAACAGCGGACGGGTTCGCCATGTAACTGCCCGAAACCAGATTTGCGTAGTCTCGTCCCCAAACGCGTCGGGTCGGCTCGGCCAGAGCTCCGGTGCCGCGATAGGTGAAAGCGGGATGAGATCTGGCGCCAAGTTGTTTTGCTTTTTGCGCAGCAGGTAAGAAATCATGCAATTCAAGGTCGGTTTCCGAAACAATCTGCGGATGAAATCCGTGCAGGACTTCGCCGCCTTCCACATCGAGATTGCCGCATAGCGCTCTGAGCGTGCAGTGAAGCCGGATGGCAGATGTCGCGTTACGCTGCTGATCGGTAATCGGAGTCCAGGGAATCACGGATGGGCCATGCGTTGCGTAGATCCGCGCTGCTTCGGCTATGAGATCCGGGTCGACGCCGGTAATCTGGCTGACCCGCTCAAGCGGAAATTCATCAAGCCTGCCGCGAAGCGCATCGAACCCCGTTGTCCAACGCTCAACGAATGCCTTGTCATACAGCGCCTCGTCGACGATCACCTTCAGCCATCCCAGACACATGGCTGCATCCGTCCCCGCCTTAAGCGGAAGCCAGAGGTCAGCTCGCTCGGCACTTTCCGAGCGGCGCGGATCAAGCACGATAAGTTTGGCGCCCCGCTCCTGCGCACGGCGGATAGAATTGTAGACAGGCGTCCAGGAATGCGGCTTCGGGTTATGTCCGAAGAGGGTGATGCACCGCGTCCGCTCGTAGTCCGGATAGGGAAACCACCCGTAGACCATGCGGTTGATGGCTGCCGTGTTGCCGGCACAGAGCGCGACGCCGGAGATCCAGTTTGGAGACCCAAGGACATTCATGAACCGGCGGCACAGCCCGTTGTCGGTCTGGATGTTCCAGTTGCTCGTGGCAACGGCAAAACCTTCGGGACCATATTCGTCAATGATCCGCTGCAGGCGCTCGGCAATATCGTCCAATGCGGCGTCCCAGGTTACACGCTGCCATTTTCCCTCACCTCGAGCGCCTATTCGTTTGAGCGGATGCAGCACACGCTGAGGACTCCGGAAGCCTTCCGGTGCATGAACGCCCTTCATGCAGATATTGGCCTTCAGCGGCCGCGTGTCCGATGCCCTGACGCGCGTGACCTTGCTGCCATCGGTCTCGACGATGACCTGGCAATAGATGTCGCAGGACGAGCAAAGGACTCGTTTTTCCTCCATTTCGTGGCGTTTCCTTGACCTGGGTGAATTCCCTCGATAGAGGCAAAGTCAATTGAAGAAGCAAGTCAAGATAAGCCGCCTGAGCGAATTCGAGCGGGGCCAGGCCGAGAAAGCGAGACGCCAGCCATGAAGACACGCATCACGGAGCTGTTCGGTATCGAGCATCCGATCATTCAGGGCGGCATGCACTATGTGGGCTTTGCGCAGCTTGCGGCGGCGGTATCGAACGCCGGCGGGCTTGGATTCATCACAGGTCTGACCCAGAAAACGCCTGCCGATCTCGCGAATGAAATCGCCAAATGCCGCGATCTCACGGAAAAGCCGTTTGGCGTCAATCTGACATTCCTGCCATCCGTCAACACGCCGGACTATCCAGGCTATATCAAGGCGATCATTGAAGGGGGCGTGAAGATCGTCGAGACGGCAGGGCGCAATCCCGAGCCCTACTTACCCTATCTCAAGGATGCCGACATAAAGGTGATCCACAAATGCACGTCGGTCCGACATTCCTTGAAGGCCGAAGCGATCGGGTGCGATGCGGTTTCGGTCGACGGGTTCGAGTGCGGCGGGCATCCGGGTGAAGACGATATCCCGAATATGATCCTTCTTCCGCGAGCCGCAGATGAGCTTTCGATCCCCTTTGTCTCGTCGGGAGGCATGGCCGACGGGCGAAGCCTCGTCGCGTCGCTGGCAATGGGTGCCGAAGGCATGAATATGGGTACCCGCTTCATCGCGACCGTCGAGGCCCCGGTTCATGACAATGTCAAAAAGGCGATCGTCGCCGCATCCGAACTCGACACGCGTCTTGTCATGCGTCCGCTGCGCAATACCGAGCGCGTGCTCAACAATGCGGCTGTGGAGCGTGTCCTAGAAAAGGAGAGGGCGCTTGGAAAAGACCTGACATTCGAAGACATCATGGACGAGGTTGCCGGCGTCTATCCGCGGATTCTCATGGAAGGCGATATGGATGCCGGTGTCTGGTCCTGCGGCATGGTGGCCGGGCTCATCAATGACATACCGACATGCCAGCAACTGATCGACAGCATTATGAGCGAGGCGGACGCCCTGATCCGACAGCGTCTCGAGGGTTTATTGTCGGCCGACAGTGCCGCTGCATAGCAACTGCCGGTAGGATACCAACACCATTAGGCAGACGCTCCGTCGCGTAAGCGCTCTATCAATACTTTCATTGTTACTCTCGCGGCCGACATCTCGGTGTCCCGAGATTGCGACGCCGCACGTGGCGGCAGACCGACAGCCCAACGAGAGATTGCACGTTTTGACGCACGCCATACCAGACGACCATCACGCCACATTCCAGCGCACGAAGGCCGGGTGTCCGCCGACATTCAGGCAGATCCGGCAGTTTCCATGGTGGAGCAAACTCTTTCGGGCGGTAAAAGCGTCATGGCTCTACAACCGGGCTCTCGATCTATCGGCACATGGATCCTATGACGAAGCGCTGTCCGAGTTTGCCAAAATCGAGGTTCTCGTCCCGGTCGATTCAGAAATGCTGATCGCCAAAGCCCTATTCCTTCACATGACGCACAATCATGACGATGGACACGCGGCTTTCGAGGAAGCCTGGTTGCACGTTGAACATGACACCCATCTGAACGATCAAGAGAAGACTTACCTAAAGGCCTATATTCATACCTTCGGTTCGGTGTCGGCGCGCTTGTGCAAGAGCGGGCGGAAAAACATCAGGCCAGTCGAAATGGCAATGATCGATCTCGATCGTGTTGGCGCCGGTTTGAAAAGGAATTTCCCTCTCACCGTCCATCCGTTCTGGCCAAAACAAACCTAGCAGTTTGTCAGACGATCCCTGAACGTTGGCGGTTGCCAAAGGTTCAGTCCTTCTTGAAGATCATCGACGCAATCAGCCCGGACGCGACAGCTGCGAAGACCGCAAGAATGCCGTAAATAAGGGGCTGATCGAAGGCGAGAGCGTAAACAAAGCGCTCGAAACCGACTTTGTGGATCCTCAGCTCCGATGAATTCAGACCCAGCAGCTTGCCATCGCGGAAGAGGTAGACGGTCGTCTTATAGTCGCCGACCGGTACGCTTGCCGGCAGATCGAGTGTGGCGCGGAACAGGCTGGGCGAAATGAAGACGACACCAACATTTTCCTCAAGATACACCCCTTCGCGCTTCTTAACGCGGACAAGGGCGTCGCGAAATTCCTTATGTTCCGGGCGTTTTTTCGTCTCACCAACTGGAATCAGGTTGAGGCTGTCGAAGCCGATCCCAAGGCCATTGAGAGTTGTGGGTTTGGCGATTTCGTCCAATGGCCGGGTGGAGAGGACGCCATAGAAACCAGGAATGTTATTGAAGGTCGCCGTCGTTCTATTGATCCAGATCCCGAACGTCCGTTCCTTCCGCCGGGTGACGAGCGTCTTGTCCGGGCCGCGAACGACGACAGCGATGTCGTAAATGCCCGATTCCGACGCGTCCTGCTTTGAATGCTCGACCGTTCCGAAAACGACGAGACGGGCGCCGGTAAAGTTCGATTGAATGGCGATATCACGTGAGGACAGATCCGAACTGATGGCTTCCGGCGCGCTTGGCTCGGCTGCGGGCTTTTCCTGCGCCATGGCAGGGCCGGCAAGACAAGTGCACAGGACCAGAGCAATCGGAAAAATGCGATGCAAAGAGGTCATATCAGTGTCCTCCACCGCTGAATAACGGACTGACGCTGAACACTTCATCCGGCTCAAGCACCAGCCCGAGCGCCATGCGGACACAAACGGCAAGCACCATGATGGCCAGGAGCGCCCGCAGCTGCTCGCCTTTGAGTTTTTGCCCGGCGCTTGCTCCGAACTGAGCGCCGATCACGCCGCCAAACATCAGCACCAGGGCGAGTACGGCATCGACGGTCTGGTTCGTTGTCGCATGCAGTATGGTGACAAGCGACGTGACGAAGATGATCTGGAACAGAGACGTACCGATGACCACGTTCGTTGGCACGCGGAGGAGATAAATCATGGCCGGAACCATAATGAACCCGCCACCCACACCCATGATCGCCGCGAGAACGCCCACAAAAGCGCCAATGAGAAATGGAGGAATTGCGCTGATATAGAGCTTTGAGCGCTTGAAGCGCATTTTGAGCGGCAGGCCATGGATCCAATTGTGCTGGCCGGGGCGGCGCATGGAAACAGGTCCGCCCGCCTTCGCCTTGCGCATGGCTCTCAGGCTTTCAACCAACATCAGGCCGCCGATAATGCCGAGAAAAGTCACATAGGAGAGGGAAATCATCAGGTCGACCTGACCGATTTCCCTGAGCAATCGGACAACTTCGACGCCGAGAAACGAGCCACAGACGCCGCCAAGCAGCAGTACTGTGCCCATTTTGATGTCGACATTTCCGCGCCGCCACTGTGCGAGCGCACCGGAGACCGAGGATGCAACGATCTGGTTGGCCTCGGTGGCAACGGCGACTGCTGGCGGGATTCCGGTAAAAATCAACAAGGGCGTCATAAGGAAGCCACCGCCCACGCCGAACATGCCCGATAAAAATCCGACCGCTGCACCCATTCCGAAAATGAGGGCGATGTTCACCGATATCTCGGCGATGGGCAGATAAATCTGAAGCATTGCGAATCCGAAAAGGCGCGCGGCTCGCTGAAACGAGCCGATGACAATAGGAACGTCGCTGGAATGAACGTCGTGCGATGTTGCGATGCAGCGGAACGTGTATCCTTAAACGCCTGCGCGCGCGTTCTGTCAATGCATCAAGGCGTGAATCCGCAGAATTCCGTCTGAGATTTGACCGGCGTCGCCGTTGCGATACCAGTGGTTGCCACCAACGACCCCTGCCCAGGTCTGCAGCGGGCCATCGGGTGTCAGCCGGTCAGTGCTTCCAGATGCGAGAGAAGTTCCTGGTTTACGGCTCCGGTCGCATCCAGTCCGGAACGCATCTGAAAATCTTTGATGGCGCTTGTCGTTTTCGGACCCATGACCCCATCTGCCGGACCGGCCGTATAGCCGAGTTTGTTCAGGAGCTTTTGCGCCTTTGCGACGTGCGGTGAAGACTTGGATTCGGCCTTTGCGCCGGGTCCGGGCGGTGCCCATGCGGCTTCGGATTTGTAGATCCGGTTCGCCGCCTTGTTAACCGGTGCGGCTTTCCAGTTGCGGACGGCCTGTTCGGCCTTGGCAAGAACTGCAGGTTCGAATTGGAGTTTGACGAGGTCGCGGCGCTTTCCAGCTTCCTTGTCGCCACGCTTCGCGGCGAGAGCAAACCACTTGTAGGCTTCCGTCATGCTCTTTGAAACGCCCAGCCCGTTCTCATACAAGATGCCGAGATTGAACTGGCTGTCGGCAAGCCCGAAGGCCGCAGCTTTAGCAAACCATTTTCCGGCTCTTGAATAGTCGGCAGGTTTCCCGTCGCGTCCGGTATGCATTACGGCAAGATTGTGCATCGCCTTTACATTACCGAGGTCCGAGGCGCGTCCATACCAGGCCTTTGCCTGCTCGAGATCACGCTTTGTGCCGAGACCGCGCTCATAGAGGGCCGCGAGCATGTATTGGGCCGGCGCAAAGCTCTGTGCGGCCGCATGGTGATACCAACGCCATGATTTTTCGTAGTCCTTTTTGACGCCATGGCCTTTCGCGTACCGGTTGGCGACTTCGAACTGTGCCTGTGCATTCCCATTGGCGGCAGCGGTCCGAAGCGAAATCGGGCCGATAGCGGCAGGTGGCATTGCAATCTTGCGGACCTTGGCTTTCCGCTCGGTGTGCGGTGCCGCCTCGACGATTGGTGCCGTTTTTGGTTGCGTGAGAACGCGTGGTGTCAGAGAGGCGCGCTTGGCCTGAACGTTTGACGGTAGCTGCACAGATTGGCCAGGCGCGTATGCACGCGAACGCGGTGCCGCCGGAGAAACTGTCACGTCGCTCGCCGTTGGTCTTTGACGCAAATAGGGACTTGTCGGAGTCGTTCGTGGCGCAACGAGTTGATCTTCGCCGCCACGACGGGGACGGAGATCCTCGCGTTCCTCGGCTGGCGCGGCCGGCGTCAGATTCGGCATCACGACACTCGCCCGACTCTGATCCGACTGTGGATCCAGGCTGAGTTTGGAAGACGTTTTCGTCCGAGGCGTCGATATGGGTGCAGTGTTCCGTTCGAAGAAACCGGTAACGGTACCGCCCGGCTTGTTCATCAGGCGCCCATAGAGCAGGACCGCCGATACGACCAGGAGGAGCAGCGCAGCGAAGACCAGGAGCGGTTTCGGCCTGCTGGTTTCCGCGACTTGGGGATCTTTCGGGGCTTTGGGCTTGCGCCGGAAACGGCTGAAAAAGCCTTTCGGCTCTGCCGGCTCATCCGGCTGATGTGCCGCTGCCTGTGCCGCGCGCCGCGCTGCAGCCAGGAAGTCATTGGCATTATTCTGCGGCGTTTCGGAATAATGCCCCTGCGGAGCCGCTGCGGGATGAACCTCCGGTGTTGTCGGGGCCGGACCTGGAACACCGGACATAGGCTGATAGTCAGGCAGTTCTGCGCCTAAAGCCGACATGTCGGGACCGGGGTGGGTCCCTTCGGGCTGGCCATGTGTAATACGGACCTCGGCAAATTCATCATCGGCGATCGGTTGCTGATGCGGCATGGGATCATAGCTGGCATCCACCATAGGATCGACAGCCGCTTCCGGCGTTACGTCATCGAGATGTGGATGTGGAACTTCTGGCTGCGGTGCGAATGATTGCTCAGCCTGTGGAACGTCCACATGCGGAGTTGGCGTAGCGGCCACGCCATCTTGTTGACCATAGATTTGCTCCGGAGCGGCCGGACGATGGCCGGATAGATGATCGCTCAGGGCGCTGATCGTATGATTCATCGAGGTCAGGGCGTCGACGGTCCGCGAGTCCATCTGCTCGGATCGCTCATTGATCGCGCGCAAGCTGGTCTCGATAGCATCCAGGCGTCGCATGGTCTCCGTCTGACCGCCTTCGTCGCCAATCGACTGCAATACTTCCTGGGCCGCCTGACGCGCCGCCTGCTCCACCTGAGGTGCTGCGGCCTGCATTGTCTGCGCTAGGCGATTGAGATGATCCTCGATAGAATCCAATCGTCCAAACTGGCTCTCCGCACGTTCGAAATATCCGGAGAGGTTTGCCAGCGTTTCTTCGATGGATTGCAGGCCCTCGCTCGGATAGTCCTGCCCGACACCGGGCAGGACCTGCTGTTGCTCCGGAGCCGCGTGACTTGCAAAAACCTGTGGTTCGGCATGCACCTGCTCAAAGTCGCTACGTTCGGGCTGAGGCGGTGCTTGCTGCGGCTCAATCGAGGCCTCAGTGGTCTCGAAGACTTCTTCTCCCGATGTTGGAGCAAGCGAGTCTTCCAGTTCGGCGCTGATATCGCGGAAACGCGAGTCGAAATCCATGGGGGTATCCACAGTCGCGGTTGTCGGCTTCGTCCCCTCGGCAAACTCCATGACGCGCCGCTCGATTTCCTCGAAGGTATCTTGTTTGTCTCTCGGCCCGTCGGATGGAGCGTCGTCGAAGCCAGGAGCGGGTGTATGGGTCGGATCGCTTGGATTCGAGGCAAGCGCTTGTGGCGCTTCTGTCACCGGTGTCTCATAGACAGGGGCCTGCGGCGCTACAGCCTCTGTCATAGGACCTGCCGGATCATCGCCACCCGATAGCGTATCGAGGCGCGTGTGGAGTTCGTCGAGCGCGCTTCCATAGCGTTTTTCGTTGTCGTCGATCTTGTCGCAGATTTTCTGCAGCATATCTTCGACACCGCGTGGACCATCGCCACCCGCGCGGTCGTGATTAGGGGGAGACATCGGTTTTTCGGGTCGGTCTGACATTGCAATCTGCAGGGCTGGCGGCTCGAGGCGGTCGGCTACCGCTCCGGGCATCGCTGGGTCTGTCCGGTAGGCCACCGGTTGCTCTTGCCAGTGCGGGTTGTTCGTCATTCTGTTTCCCTCGATGCGGATCGAACCGTTAGGAGCGATCGCGCGACACGCCGACGTTTGTTTCACGCTGCCGTCCGAGCTGCCGAAATCGGACCGACACGCGCACACCGGGTCTTCGGCGCACTTGGCGGCTTAGGCAAAATTCCTATGCTTAGCCTTCCAGGGCGCGGTAAATATTACGTAAACGAGTGTCTCGGATTGAAACGGTCAGAGAGCCTTTAGAAAGGAATCAATGCAATCCAAGGCATACCGAGAGAGGCGGCCGGAGAAGGCCGTAAAGACATGGGCCCCACCTGCACCAATCGTCAGTTCAGCCCGGTTTCCTGCCGCTTCCCAGCGTCTTGCCATGAAAAGCGAGTCATCGAGAAGCGGGTCATTGGTTCCCACTGTGAAGATGGCCGGAGGTAGGTCATGAAGGTCGGCAAAAAGGGGCGATACGGACGGATCGTCACGCTTCAAATCGGGTGGAGTGAAGTGTGAAACGAAGCGTTCGATGTCGCTCTTGTTTAGAATCAACCGCTCGCCCTTTGCGTTTCGTGCGCTTGGGGTCATTGAAAGATCGTACATGCCGGCATTGAGATCGGCGCCAATGAACCGACATCTTTCTTTCCGGTCCCGCAGTCTCAGGAGCGTCAAGACAGACAGATGTGCTCCGGCGGATTCTCCTCCGATAAACAGCCGTTCCGTCCCAAAGCGATCCATCGCGACATCGATCAGCCAAAGCGCTGCTGCCACGCAATCGTCCAATGCAGCGGGAAAGGGGTGTTCGGGGGCAAGGCGGTACTCGACGCTGACACAAGCCAGGCCGCAGACATCAGCTAGATGCTCCAGACGTGGATCTTGCGCATCCGCCGCTCCGAAGACCCAGCCGCCCCCGTGGATATGCAGATAGGCGCCAAGCGGGTGTTCCGGTGCAATGATCCGCAGACTGGTCGATCCGCCGGCGCTGTCGATCTGAACCGTCTGTGCGCGTTTGCTCGACGGTGCACGCGGAAACGGGCCTTCGCCCCGCGCGCGGATTGCCCGCGTTTCTTCAATCGGCTGCGCCCATGGGTCGTAGTCCTTCAAGGCCTCGATAACGGCGCGATTGATTGCCATCGTCTCCTTCGTGATCAGGCTCGGGTCGAATGGCGATTGCGTCATTGAGAGATCTGACTCTTGCGTCGGGAGGTGTATGAATTACATGGTGAGTGGCTTGGCGCTTAAGACGTGGGGCGACAAGTCTTTTCTTTAACAGCATCGGCATGATCATTGAACCATGGGCTTTCAATCCGACAATCAAACGCTTGAGACCGGTCTGTCTCAAGCCACGTATGAACTCGCTATCGACACGCACGGTCCCGGTTTCACTGAACTGAGTGGAAAGCTGAGAGACTGGCTGGCGTCAATTGGTGCTGAGACCGGGTTGTTGACTGTCTTCGTGCGGCATACTTCGGCATCACTGACGATCCAGGAGAATGCCGATCCCGATGTTCGGACCGATCTGGCCGATGCGCTTGAGCGCCTTGCACCGAGAGATGGGTCCTATGTCCATGCCACCGAAGGGCCGGACGACATGCCGGCCCATATCAAGGGCATGTTGACGGAGACAAGCCTTGCGATCCCGGTTCGGTCAGGTGAACCTGTTTTCGGAACATGGCAGGGGCTCTATCTAATTGAGCATCGCGACCGCCCTCATCAACGCCGCATCGCGCTTCACTATCTCGGTACATTTGCGACTTTAGAGCGGGTCGGCGCCAGGGCTTAACAATAAACGCTATGCCGGCGATAATTTGTGCGCTTCTAGCGCGAGAAAATGCGTGCGCACTTCATCGGCGATACGGGCCAGTCGGTCGGGAAGTGCCGCGGGCGGTGCATTAGGGGGAGCAAATCCGCGCGACCGCCAAATAGCATCGTACCAATGCTCGCCCCAAACCCCGTCTTCCGGCTGCTGGCCAGTGGGCCAGGAGAGCATAGCCGGATCAAAGGCAAGATCGAGTGCCCGGCATAAAGCCGTCAGCATGCCTTTGGGGTCGGACCGAATATCTTCCGCTTCGACGACCGGTGGCGCCGTGCCAATCCTGTCGGCCACACGCTGAAAGAGCATGTGTTGCTTGTGAAAGCCAAGCTCGTCGGCAAGCGGTATGTCGTGCTTCTGAACATAGCTTGCGAGCACGCGTTCGGGTGTCCTTATGAGGAAGGCATTGGTGATGCGATCGATCCAGTCGATCGGAAAGTCATCCAGCATGTGATGCGCCAGCTGTTTTTGGTAGAAAACCCTTGCCGGCTGTTTGGCGGGTTCGAGGCACATCTGTGCAACGATGCCGGGGTCTGTTTCGGCAGTGGCGACAATGGTTTCGCGCATGGGGTGCGGCAAGCCCGTCTTTGCAAGATAAGCGGCATAGAATGGTTCGTCCCAGGCTTGGCAATCGTCTCGCTGGGCAAAACTCCGCATCAGAGCCGTCGAGAGATTGCGTGGTCCCGACCACATGGCAATCGTGACTGGTGCTGGCTCCTTGGCTGCCGCGCTCATGGCCGTGCGATCTCTCGGGCAAGCAGATCCGCATAGAGTTTACGAAGCTTGATAGTCAGAGGGCCAGGGACGGGCTCATCGGTCTTGAGCGGGTGTCCGATTGTCCGTCCATCAACGACACGCACGGGCGTAAGGCCTGCGAATGTGCCGGTGACAAAAGCCTCGTCTGCTCCATAAACCTCGGTGAGGGAGAAGTTCTTCTCATGAAGCGGGACAGAGTTTTCGCGGCACAGCCTGATGATGTTGCCGCGCGTGATCCCGCCCAGGCAGTAGTCACCGCTTGAGGTCCAGATCTCGCCGCGCCGGACAATAAAGAAATGGGTCGAGTTACAGGTTGCTACGAAACCTTGAGGATCGAGCATCAGGGCCTCGTCGGCGCCGGCCTTCGTCGCCTGGATACAGGCCTGTATACAGTTGAGTTTTGAATGGCTGTTCAGCTTCTGATCCTGCATATCGGGTGCCGTGCGACGGATCGTCGATGTGAAGAGGACAAGGCCGGTTTCGTTGACGGTTGCGGCTTTGTATTCCGGAATGATCACGACCGTTGCCGGCGATATGGTCACGCGTGGATCCTGATATGGCGTTGCCTTGATGCCCCGGGTGACCATCAGACGAATATGCACCCCGTCTGTCATTCCGTTGGTATTGACGCAGGCGAAGATCCGCTCAGTCAGCTCGTCCGGTGTCAGGCCTATGTCGAGATCGAGCGCCTTTGCACCTTCAAACAAGCGTTCGAGATGGGCGGTCAGAAAGGCGATCCCGCCATCGACGAGACGCAGCCCCTCCCAAATTCCATCACCCAGAATGAAGCCTGAATCGAAGACGGAGATCTTGGCCGCGTCCCGAGGTGTCATCGTTCCATTGATGGAAATCAGGACATCGGCATTGCGCGGATCGTCTTCATAGCTGTGAGCGCCAAATGCCATCGTGAAAACCCAGCCTACATTGCGCGCGCGAACCGATCCGTCGCGCAGACAAGTTCATGGGCAATGCCCGGTTCTGTCATCGCATGGCCTGAATCGGGTACGATCCGTAAATCTGCATCCGGCCAGCGCTTGGATAGATCCCACGCATTCTTCAGGGGCGTGACCACATCATAGCGACCGTGAACGATCACGCCGGGAATACCTTCCAGCCGTGTTGCATCCTCTATGAGTTGGCCGTCGCGTTCCAGGAAACCGGCATTGATGAAATAGTGGCATTCGATGCGTGCGAAGGCGAGGGCGTAGTCGTCGCGGGCGAAGTTTGCAATTCGGCTGGCATCGTGGAGAAGAGAAATCGTGGTGCCTTCCCAGACGCTCCAGGCCCGGGCGGCTTCCAATTGAACCGCACGATCGGGACTGGTGAGCCGCTTGTAGTACGCTCCGACCATGTCGTCGCGCTCATTTTCTGGGATCGGTTTGAGATAAGCCTCGAAAGCGTCGGGAAAGACCCAGCTGCAACCCTCCTGATAGAACCACTCGATTTCGCTTCGGCGTAGGGTGAAAATCCCGCGTAGGATCAATTCGCTTACCCGTTCCGTATGGGTCTCGGCATAGGCTAGCGAAAGAGTCGATCCCCAAGACCCTCCGAGGAGTTGCCAACGTTCGATCCCAAGATGCTCCCGAAGCCGCTCCATGTCGTCGACGAGATCCCAGGTGGTGTTTTCTGCCAGTTCCGCATGCGGTGTCGAGCGGCCGCAGCCACGCTGATCGAACAGGATGATCCGATAGATATCCGGGTCGTGAAAGCGCCGCATCAGTGGGTTGGAGCCGCCCCCCGGACCACCATGGACCATCAGTGCGGGCTTCCCATCCGGATTGCCGCATTCCTCGAAATAGATCTCATGGATATCCGAGACCTTCAGGCGACCGGTGCGGTATGGCTCTAGCCGTGGATAGAGCTCACGTCGCTCGCTGTGGGTTAGCATCCTCGGGTTCCTTGAAATCTGTACTGGTCGTGTCGTTCCCGGCCCTCGTGTCAAGCAAGGCGTGGCCGAGGCGGTCGTAGAGTGCATCGCCGCTTGGGTCCCTGATCGTGTCGACGAGACGATTGTGTGCTTCCGATGGCGACGCGAACAGAAGACTCACACCAATGGTCGCGGCAAAACCCACTGGCACACCGATGACCGCGGCAAGCAGGCTGGAGAGCCCCAGGAAGGTGCTGTCGCTGCCAAGCTCTGCAAGGACGATAAGGGTCGCTGCTGTACCGAAACCTGCGAGCATGCCGGCAAGCGCGCCGATACCGCTCGTCCCTTTCCACCAGATCGAAAGGACAAGCACAGGGAGATAGGCGGAGGCAGCAAGTGAAAAGGCGAGTATCGCTGTCCTCAACGGATCGAATTCCAGAAATGCAACGACCCAGGCTGCGAGGATTGTTGTGCCCGCTATTGCGACACGGGACGCCAGAAGCCGCCGTCCGGGTGATGCCGACGGCTTGATGCCCCGGTGAAAAAGGTCTTCGCCGACTGTAAGGCCGATGGCAGATGCATGCGCACATGCGGCGGCAAGTGTCGCGGCGATGCCTGCTGTTGCGATCACGACGACGAGCACAAAGGGCAACTCGCCTAGAATTGGGAGCGCCAGGGTTGCACCATCGCGCGCAACCAGAATCTCACTGGCTGCCACAACGCCGTCGCCGTCTAAATCGCCGATATTCGCAAGGCCTGCTTCCCTCAGTCCATCGATCCAGTTCGGGAGCTGAGAAGGGAGCGCGCCCACGAGGTCCTGCAGCGTCAGATATTTCGAGAAGGCGGCATAGGCAGGGGCGGAAATGAGGAAGATCCCTAAAAACAATGCGCCCCAGCCCATGGATCTGCGGGCTTCGAAAACACTCGGTGCCGTGCCGGCACGCATCAAGAGACTCGGCATGACGGCGGTTCCCGTCAATACAGAAAACAACAAGGCGGCAAACGTCATGGGATGGATGACGCCAAAGGCTTCGAAGAAAGGTTTGGGGGCTGCGATGGGCAGTTCGCCCGGCAGTGCGACGCTCAGGGGCATCTGTTGGCCGGCCACAACGCCGATCGCACGCTCCAGTGTCGAAACGCGTTCATACAGCTCGCCCAAGGTGAATTGGGGAAGAGGCAGGTTGGTGACCAGAACGGAGATAATGATCACCGGCGCCAGAAAACCCGCGAGCGCCACGAAATATTGTGCACATTGCACCCATGTCAGCGACCGCATTCCGCCGGCCCCGGTGATCACGATGATGATGATCGCGCCCAAGGTGAGTGCGGATTCGAATGAGACGGAGGCAAAGAGCTGAGCAATGAATGCGCCTATGCTCAATTCGGCGACGAGCAGGAGCATCGCCGGCGGTATCAGAAGCAATGCTGCGACATAGCCAAGAATGGGAAGTCCGAATCGGTCGCGCAGATAGCCGGGCAGCGTATAGGCGCCGACCTTGCGAAGGAACGGAACGATCAGGATCGTAGCGAAGACGAAGCCGCCGGCCATGCCAAGGAAAATTGCCAGGGCATCGAAGCCGATGAGATAGGCGGTTCCGGTTACGGAAAAATAGCCGACGCCTCCAATCGTTGCGGATGCCATGGCAAGTCCGTTGAAGACATAGGGTACGCGCCGGTTGACGACAAAAAACTCCGCAGCATCGAGCGTCCGAGTCGCCATCGCAAGACCGATATAGACAATAAGCGGCGGCACGATCATGAAATGGCTCAGCAAGACCTTGCGGGCACCGAGCTGCTCCAGGATCAACAGCAAAAGAACGAGTGAAGCGAAACCGCTCACGAAAATGGCGTAGTGCGTGCCAAGGCGTGCGCTTGGGGAACGGAAACTAGTTTGTAGGCTCATGGCCCCTAGTCCTCGGTTGCGCCATAGCGCCGATCGGTCTGCTCCTGACGGGACGCGAACCAATAGATGACGGCGATGGCTGCGATCACCAGTCCTTGCGCCGACAGGTAGAAAGCCACCGGTAACCGCATGATAAACACCCAGTCGAACTGTCCGGCGATCAATGGTCCGATGAGCAAAAGCAATGTCGTCGCAGCAAGAACGATCAATCCGAAGCGGCGGGTTAGCCGCCAGTGTTCGGCGCGGTGCTCATATTCAATCATTGGTCATGCCTTCCCCGCTACGAGTCTGATTCGAAAGCCCTGAAGCCAACCCTCTTCCCCGGCTTAGCCGTCACGAGGGTCCCCCTATCGGGCCGCATTCTTTGCCACAGCCTCTTTCAGCTGAAGCGTTCACGACCGCAACGCCTCGTGTCGACACGGTTATCAGCCTTCTTGGCGGTTGGAAAGAGACCGGTTCACCATGATCCCGATCATGAACGAAGACGTATCCTTTGGTGTTCAATAATGTGGAAGAATCAATTGCCGAATGTGCCGTTTTTTTGAATTTATTACGCTTTGACAGTACGCTGGGAAAATCGAAGGCGCGCAAGGGGGACAAATCCATAAATTTGCGCGCGGATCGAAGGGGCAATGGGACTGGTTTTTACATGACCACATATCGAATTATCATCGTTGACGACCACCCCCTTTTTCGGGATGCCTTGCGTCAAGCACTTGGCAATAGTTTCGAAGATTTGGACATCTCCGAAGCGGGGTCTTTGACCGATCTATCAACAGCGCTGGACAGCAACCGCGAAACCGATCTCGTTCTGCTTGATTTGGCAATGCCCGGAGTCAAAGGGTTTTCCGGGCTTATGTATCTGCGTGCACAATATCCGGAAATACCTGTGGTCGTCGTATCCGCCAATGAGGATCCGGGCGCCATACGGCGTTGCCTCGAATTTGGAGCGTCGGGTTTCATACCGAAGTCCATGCCGGTCGAAGCCATTCGCGATGCGGTACGAAAAGTGCTCGATGGCGATGTCTGGACCCCGCCGGATCTCGATCTTGAAGAAGACGGCGATGGCGAGACGGCCGAGCTGGTGTCACGTCTTGCGACGCTAACGCCGCAGCAGGTTCGTGTTCTGGTCATGCTGGGCGAGGGTTTGCTGAACAAACAGATCGCCTACAAGCTGAATGTGTCGGAGGCGACCGTGAAGGCGCATGTTTCGGCAATTCTTCAAAAGCTTGGCGTCGATAGCCGGACACAAGCGGTCATTGCCGTCAATAAGATCGAAGGCAGCGACTGGTACAATACGCAGCAGTAATCGTGAGAGTCAGATTTTTGGGTCCTGAAGCCGGCCCTCTCCCCCGGCCCAACCACCCCGAGGGTACCCTTATTGGGTGGTTGGGCCGGGGGAGAGGACTGGCTTCAGGGCTCTAAACCAGAAAACATCATTATTCCGCTGCGGCACGCCGGATCGTGGCCTGAGCCATGATTGCCCGGAGCGCTGCCGGGCGAAGAGGTTTGCGAAGCATCTGCAGTCCGCCGTCACGAATATGTTCCTGAACTTCGGGCGAACGATCGGCGGTTATGATCACGGCTGGAACACTGTGTCCCAGCGCATTGCGGACTGCATTGACCGCATCGATGCCCGTACCGCAGTCGAGATGGAAATCGGCCAGAATGATGTCGAGTCGCCCGTTGGACCGGCTTGCAAGACCTGCGGCCTGATCGGCACTCTGCGCTTTGTAGACCTCGCAGCCCCAGCCGCTGAGCAGGACTTCCATCCCATCGAGAATCGCCGGCTCATTGTCGATGCACAGTACATGGCATCCTGAAATCTGACCTATTTTGGCCGGACGCTGGCGGCCGCGGCGTATGGCGAGCTCGCTTGCTTTGGCAACCGGCATGGTCACGGAGAACACCGATCCATGGCCAAGATGGGACGTCAGCTCGACGGGATGCTCCAAGACACGCCCGATACGTTCGACGATCGAGAGGCCAAGACCGAGGCCGATCGATCCGGTCGGGTTTGAATCGAGACGGTGAAATTCTTTGAAGATGAGCTCGTGTTTGGACGTTGGGATCCCCGGTCCTGTGTCGTGTACCTGGACGACAAGCTTTTCGCCACGCCGCCTGCAGCCAAGAAGAACGGTCCCTTCTTCCGTATACTTTATGGCGTTCGAAACCAGGTTCTGCAGCACGCGCCGCAAGAGCCGACGATCGGAGTTGACGGCAAGTGATGTCGGCATGACCTTAAAAGTCAGACCATGCTCCGTGGCCAAAGGCTCGAATTCAAGCTCAAGTTGTTTCAGCATGTCGGACAGCGGAAATACGGTCAGTTCCGGCTTCATGGCACCGGTGTCGAGCCTGGAGATATCCAGCAGTGCATTGAGGATTTCCTCGACCGCTTCGAGCGACGCGTCGATATTCTGCGCGATGCGTTGATCTTCGCCTTGTTGCTGTCGTTCGACAAGGCTTGTGGCGTATAGCCGTGCTGCGTTGAGGGGCTGCAGAATGTCATGACCGGCGGCGGCCAGAAACCGCGTCTTATCGAGATTGGCCTCTTCGGCTGCGGTCTTTGCCTTGGCCAGTTCCATATTCACTTTGGTGAGTTCTGCGGTGCGCTCGTGAACCCGGCGCTCGAGATTCTCGTTGGCGCGCGCGAGAGCGTCTGCTGCTTCGACGCGGTCCGTGATGTCCGAATAGGTGGTAACAATGCCACCTTGCGGCATGGAATCGGTGCGCACTTCGACCACGCGCTCGCCGCCACCAATCCGTTCCTGGAACGTCTCTTTCGTGTCCGTGTATTTGAGGATCCGGTCCGCGACGATGTCGTCGATGGAACCGTCTCCGAGATCGCCGCGCGTGGCCGAGTTGCGAATGATCTCATCCAGCGGCACACCGACCCGGCCAAGCTCGGCGGGCAGGCCCAGAATATCGCGGAAACGGCGATTCCAGCAGATAAGTCTCATGTCTTGATCGAACACAGAGATACCCTGGCCAACCTGGTCGAGCGCTGACTGAAGCAGATCGCGATTGTACTGAATGGCTTCCGAGGCGTCATCGAGAAGCTTCAGTGCCGATTTCATGTTCACGGCCTTGCGCCGCAGCACCAGGGAAAGAACGAGACGTGACGAGGCGGCACCGATCGCGCTTGCCAACAGATTTTCGGTGTAGCGGAGAAGCTGAACGTCCGCCTCTGCCGTCGGCTCGAGAACGATGCCGTTGCTGTCTGCATAGTCCTTGAACGATCGATCCACCCGCTGCTCGCCAAGATATCGCGCCGCGGTGCGTTTCAACTCCTCAACGGTGATCGATGTGCGCCAGAGCAGGAAGGCTGGAGTCTGTGGCCTGGCTAGTTCTTCCTGGACAAAGACATTGGCCTGAAGGCGCTCGATGGGCTCTGGTTGGCGAATGAACGAGACGGTCACATAGGCGACCATGTTGAGCAGGAGGCTCCAGAAGACGCCATGGGGCAGAGGGTCGAACTGCAAATTGAACAGCATCTGCGGGCGCAGAAGGGCAAAGCCGAAGGGACCGTTTTCGAGTATGTCGGGGCTCCACCACCCCGAGCTGATGAATGAGGGCAGAAGCAGCGTGTAGGCCCAGACTGCGAAACCGATCAATATTCCTGCAATGGCACCGGTAGCGGTGGCGCGGCGCCAGATCAGTCCCCCGAAGAACGCCGGGGCAAACTGCGCAATGGCCGCAAAGGAAAGCAATCCGATCGACGCGAGTGCAAAACCATCGCCGATCATGCGATGGAAGATATAGGCAAGAATCAGAATGCCGAATATGGCCGATCGCCTGATGTTGAGGAGTAGCGCCGTCATGTCCTCCTTGTCTTCGCCCACTTCGCTGCGCCGGCGCAGCAACAGAGGCACGACGAGGTCGTTTGAGACCATGATCGACAAGGCGACGGTCGCGACGATGACCATTGCTGTTGCCGCTGACAGGCCGCCGAGAAACACGGTCAATGTCAGCCAGTCGGCACCGGCCGACAATGGCAGGGCGAGGACGAACATGTCCGCGTTGGCCGTTTCCGTGGGGAACGTCAAAAGTCCGGCGATCGCGATCGGGACGACAAAGAGATTGATCGCGATCAGGTAAAGCGGAAACAGCCAGGCTGCCCGGCGAATCTCTTTCTCCGATTTGTTCTCCACGATTGCGACGTGAAACTGCCGTGGCAGAAGGACGACGCAGACCATTGAGAGGACGGTGACGGTCAGCCAGCTGCTGCCCTGAAAACCGCGATCGAAGAGTTGCTGAATGCGGGTGCTCTGGGAGGCCTGCTCGATCAGCGGGCCAAGACCATCGAACATAACGAACGTGACATAGAAGCCGACCATCAGGAAGGCGATGATCTTCACCACCGATTCTGTCGCGATGGCGAGCATCAGGCCTTCCTGGTGCTCAGTTGCGTCGATGTGCCGCGTGCCAAAGAGAATGGCGAATGTCGCCATGGTCAGAGCGATGATAAAGGCGATGTCCCCGAGAGGCGTACCCTGTAGGACGGAACCATTGTCGACGCCGGGACTGGAGAGGAGTGTCGTCACCGAATCCGATACAGCTTTCAACTGCAAAGCGATATAGGGCAGCGTCCCCGCAACGGCGATGACTGTCACAATGGCTGCAAGCGATTGGCTCTTGCCATAGCGCGCGGCAATGAAGTCGGCGATCGACGTAATATTCTGAGACTTGGAGAGGCGGGCGATGCGCATCAGCAATGGCCATCCGGCCGCAATCATCAGAATAGGCCCGAGATAGACGGGGATGAAATCAAGGCCTGATTTCGCGGACAATCCGACACTGCCGAAGAACGTCCAGGACGTGCAGTAGACCGCAAGCGACAGGGCATAGATTGTCGGACGACCGGCGACGTACTTGTTCCGCCGCGCCTGACGGTCGCCGAAATGCGCGACGGCAAAAAGGAAGCCCAGATACGCAAGGGCCGCCGAAATAATGATCCAGCCGTCGATCATGTGCGCCACTCAATGCTTTTGGCTGACGGACACTGCGTCCGACTTCACGTGTCGATCATGACTTTATCTCGCAAAGAATCCGGCTGCCAGCCCGATTCCTGCCGTCATGGATAACGGGTATTGCACCGAGTGAGGACACAAATCCACCGTCAGGTCACGATAGTCCGGGGACGGATTCAGTGTTTGACAGAACGCAATCCGCCCAGTAACGCCATGCGTCGCGATGCGAAACAGCGCATCGTTTAGTCAGCTCTTGGAGGAGGAGAGGATGCTTAAGGAATTTCAGGAATTCGCCATGCGCGGCAATGTTGTCGACATGGCGGTGGGAATTGTCATCGGCGGTGCCTTTGGAACGATCGTGAAGTCGCTGGTCAGCGACGTCATCATGCCACCGATCGGATTGCTGCTTGGAGGGATCGATTTCTCGAATCTCTTCATCACGCTTAAGGGTGAGGCACAGGCCACGTTGGAGGCTTCCAAGGCGGCAGGCAATGTGACCGTCAATCTCGGTCTCTTTCTGAATTCGGTGATCAGCTTCGTGATCGTCGCCTTTGCGCTATTTCTGGTGATCAAGGCCATGAACGAGGCGCGGCGCCGGCTCGAGACCAAGGCGGAAGAGGAAGAGGAGGCACCGGCCGAGCCGCCGCGGTCCGAGCAGCTTCTTGAGGAAATCAGAGACGCACTCGTCAAAAAAGCGTGACGCGACCGGCCGCCTCTTGCATCTCTTGTCCTGAGCTGTCTTGATCCGTCGAAACGGATCAATCTGGGACGAAACTGATGCAACGCGCCGATACGATTGTCGATTCTCTCAGGCGGCAGGCTGTTCTGCTGCCTGAGAGTGGCATCGTGAAGGTGATGAATTATGGCCGGAATCGGGAGGGTTTGATCCCTCTCTGGGCCGGTGAAGGCGATGTCCCGACGCCCGATTTCATATCGGATGCAGCCTATGCTTCTCTGCAGGCGGGAGAGACCTTCTATACCAACCAGCGCGGCATCCCTGCTCTGAGGGAGGCACTCGCCGCCTATCATCATAAGCATTACGGGCGCCAGGTATCGCCGGAACAATTCTTTGTAACGGGCTCCGGTATGCAGGCGATACAGATCGCCATTCAGGCCGTTGCCGGAAGTGGTGACGAGGTGGTGATCCCGACACCGGCATGGCCGAATGCCGCGGCCGCGGTGCAGATCCTCGGTGCGAGGCCCGTCTCTGTTCCACTGGAGTTTTCGACGCAGGGCTGGCGTCTCGACATCGATCGAATGATGCGCACCGTTGGTCCCCGGACGCGGGCGATCGTAATCAACACACCGGGAAATCCGACCGGCTGGGTTGCCACGCGAGAGGACATCGCTGCCATTATCGAATTCGCACGAGCCCGACGGATCTGGGTGATCGCGGACGAAGTCTATGGCCGGTATTTCTACGATGGGCCAAGGGCGCCGAGCTTTCTCGATGTGATGGAGCCCCGCGACCGGGTGCTGTTAGTCAACACCTTCTCTAAGAACTGGGCGATGACCGGATGGCGTATGGGGTGGATCCAGGCACCGGTCGAAATCGGTCAGGTTCTGGAGAATCTCATCCAGTACAACACATCGGGTGTTGCCACATTCATGCAGCAGGCGGGAATTCGGGCCCTTGACGAGGGGGAAGCTTTTGTCGCTGAGCAGATTGAAAGAGCGCGACGCGGCCGCGAGATTGCCTGCGAAGCTCTAGCCAGGTTCGATCGTGTGCGTTTCGCGTGGCCGGCCGGCGCTTTCTATGCACTTTTTTCAATAGATGGCGAAGACGATACGGAACGGCTGGCTCATCGTTTGGTGGACGAGGCCAACATCGGATTGGCGCCTGGCACGGCCTTTGGAGCCGGCGGCGAACATTTCCTGCGCCTTTGTTTTGCGCGATCGTCGGATAGCCTCGAAGAGGCGATGTCACGCTTGTCGGATTGGATCAGGCGCCAAGCCCGATAAGAACCGAATGTCGCGGCGCTATTACAACCGCTTGCAGATCCTGAAGCCAGCCCTCTCCCCCGGCCCAACCACCCAATAAGGGTACCCTCGGGGTGGTTGGGCCGGGGGAGAGGGCTGGTTGGTTCAAACCAGCCTCCTAGCCGGACTGAGCGACACGCTTCGGTTCGAATTCCATCTCGGGAACGCCCGCCGTCTGCTCGCTGATCTCGTCATAGAATGAAACCGGCAGAAGTTGTGCCATCGCGCGCTCTTTACGGGCCAGCTCTTCTTCGGCGGCTTTTGTATCGTCACGCACCACGACGAGAGAGCGAAGGCGGTCCATGATCCCGGGTGCCGTTTCTGTGTCCGGATCGATCGCGACCGGCTCCACGCTTTCCGCTTCTTCGACCCGTGTCATGCCGCGTGCACGGAGCCATTCCTTGATGCGACTGCGCGGGACAGCGTTGTCTTGAAACCGGGTCTCCTGCAGAAACAGGAAACGACGCCCATCGATGTGGGCGCGCCGTCTGCCTCCCACTGTCCGGAAGACCTGGCGTTGCCGCTCGAGCTGGCCTTTGGACGTGATGAGGTAGTGTCCCAGCGCCGTCTTGACGAGCCCATGTTCGATGAGCGGGTCGATGAATTCGGCCGGGATTTCGCCAAAAGGTCTGGGTCGTTCGGACACTCTGGCCAGTGCAGAGCGCTCACGATGGCTCAAGGAAAGACACGACATGGCAGTCCCCCACTCTCAAGTCTTCGGTGAGATCTGCCGACACAATTGGCCGCGGACTCGCCGAATGCCCCACAGGACGCCGTCAACGCACAAGCGGACGGCGCACAACGTACGCAACGCTACGAACTGGAAAACGCTACTGACTGGGAACACGGTCGGCCTTTGGACGCGGCCGCCGACGCAAGGACTAAAAACCGTCGCTCACAATTGGAGCGCGACGCACCCGTGCTCAAAACGCGAGCGACGAGAACTGGTGCCCACGGAGTGATTCGAACACTGGATCACTCCAATATCGAGGTGTCATCTTTCACCCCGTAAGCAATTCAGATACCGCCTTTTTTTTGCCCTTGTGGCTAATGCCTGATCTACGGTTGTGCCTGCGCCAAACCGAATGACCAAGGTACGGTGGTAGTCTGCACCTCTGAATGTATACGAAATAACAGATCGCTCGTCGAGCCATCCGCCTTTCCCGAAGGCGGATCTCGAATCATTTCTCATGTCTGTTGCAAGTAGGTGACGGATGCAGAACTGAGACAGCTTTCCCACCAGACCGTCGCCATGCGATTGCACCAGCATATAGCGCTCGGTGAGCAGGTGGTCATACTGCGTCGGCGTCATACAGGTGGGGATACCATGTCGGGCCGTTTTGCTCACAGTGGCATGATGTTTGCCCTGGCGATGTGCAAGGCTTCTCTCGCTGAACAATTCTCTACGCGAACTCGGTTTGTTTGGCCGTTGCGGCCTTGAGCATTCTGGTTAGCGGTATGATCGCATATCCATGCGGCGGCTGGGTCAGCGTTGGCTGGACCGCATTTGGATATGTCAGCGCAAGTGGCAGTTATGTGGCGCTGATCCAGATCTACGAAGGCGTTTAGGGCGCCGAATGCGTTAGTGATCCCGTCAAGCTGCTGTGAATGGGTCAGGCGCTTGAACAGCGAGCGTCCCGTGAACCTATTGCGCCTGAGTTGCTCCAGACCGCTTGCGCGTTCTTGCGCTGTTCTGCATCTTGGCGGGACTTTGGGTGTGGTCGCCGTTTCAAAACCCCAGGATTTCTGCGGGTTTGACTGGTGCCCACGGAGTGATTCGAACACTCGACCTCTCCCTTACCAAGGGAGTGCTCTACCCCTGAGCTACGTGGGCCAAGTCACTCATGGGGAGCGTCCCTCTGAGCCCGCGCGACGGCGCGAACCCGGCGAGGTCGATACTCGGCAGTCCGGAAATTGCCATACGAGCCTTGCATTCGCAAGCCGGTCTTGCTTTGTGGACAGCATGAGCAAGAAAGAGGATGCAGGCCGGTGCGCTCCGGTTGCCAAGAGCGACCGGAAAGAGCGTCTGGCGCGCGAACTCAGAGCCAATCTCAGGAAGCGGAAAGAGCGGAATCGCGGCGTCCGGCAGCGTGCCCAAGGCGACCTGACCGCCGATTGCGAGCCGAAAAGAGATTAAGGCCGTTTCTAGACACCGCCCGTGTGGCTCTTGCGGGTGGATGGCGGCTCGTCTAAACCGAATTCGGGTACCGTTCCGTGTGCGGAGCGGCAATTGTTGGGGTTGGAGTGATCATGGACAGAATCCGTATCGTCGGCGGCGCGCCTCTCAATGGCACGATTCCCATCTCAGGCGCCAAGAACGCCACGCTGCCGCTGATGATTGCAAGCTTGCTGACATCCGACACCCTCACGCTGAAGAATGTGCCGGAATTGGCCGACGTCAATCTGCTGGGGCGTATTTTGGCCAATCACGGCGTGGATCGGGCCATCGCAGGTAAGCGGCCGGGCCAGTCGTCCATTGTCGGCGATACGATGCATCTGACAGCGCGCGACATCGTCGATACGACGGCGCCTTATGATCTGGTGTCGCGTATGCGCGCAAGTTTCTGGGTTCTCGGGCCGTTGGTCGCCCGGTGCGGCGAAGCGCGCGTTTCGATGCCGGGTGGATGCGCAATCGGTACGCGGCCGATTGATTTGCACCTGGAAGGCTTGAAAGCCCTCGGCGCCGATATCGAACTCGAAACGGGATTCGTCATCGCAACCGCGCCCAAGGGGCTAACCGGCGGTCGTTTCCGATTTTCGAAGGTCTCCGTTGGTGCCACGCATAATGTGATGATGGCTGCGGCGCTGGCGAAAGGCGAAACGGTGCTGGAAAACGCGGCGCGGGAGCCGGAAGTCTCGGACGTCGCACGCTGTCTCGTACGGATGGGTGCCCAAATCGAGGGCATCGGGACCGACACGCTCCATATTCAGGGAGCCCACGAGCTCGAAGGTGCGGTCCACTCCGTGCTGCCGGATCGGATCGAGACGGGGACCTATGCCATGGCGGTAGCAGCCACGGGAGGCGAGGTGATTCTCGAAGGCGCTCGGCCTGAGCTTCTTGAAGCGGCACTCGATGTGCTTCGCGATGCCGGAGTGACGATCGAGCAGACGGATCGCGGTCTCAAAGTCTCCCGCAACGGGAACGGAATCCAGCCGATCAATGTCGAAACGCAGCCTTTCCCTGGCTTTCCGACCGATCTCCAGGCCCAATTGATGGCGCTGATGGCCGTTGCGGACGGCACCTCCGTCATTCGCGAAACAATTTTCGAGAACCGTTTCATGCATGTGCAGGAACTGGCGCGGCTCGGTGCACAGATCTCGCTCGAAGGCGACACCGCGACCGTTGAGGGCGTCTCGGAGTTGCATGGCGCTCCGGTTATGGCGACGGATTTGCGGGCCTCCGTTTCGCTCGTGATTGCCGGCCTTGCGGCGGAAGGCGAGACGGTCGTCAACCGTATCTATCATCTCGATCGGGGCTTTGAGCGGATCGAGCAGAAGCTCGGCAACTGCGGTGCACAGATCGAGCGGCTATCTGCTTGAGAGATTGATCCGAAAGTCGCGTAATTGTGAGTTTCTTTGCCGCGGCCGGCCCTCTCCCCCGGCCCAACCACCCAATAAGGGTACCCTCGTGCGTGGTTGGGCCGGGGGAGAGGGCCGGCTTCAGGACTCTGGGGCGACAAGCCTCCCCTTTGCCCCCGGCGTTGCAAAGCAACCGAGGGCACTGTATCACCACGCCTGCCGGGAAAAGCCCGGCATCGAGATCAAACTCCCAGGAGACGAACGCCGGAATGCAATCGCTGAAATTGCTAGCCCTCGACCGGGAAGATCTGGAAGTCTTGTCGGCGCACCTCCAGGATGCCGTGCTCAAGGTTGCCGATATGGCATATGTGCCCTCGCAGCAGCGGTTTGCGGCGGTCGCCAATCGGTTCGACTGGATGCATGCGTCCGACGAAAAGGCTGCGAAGAAGAAGAGTTATGAGCGCCAGCGTTCCGCGCTGCGCTTCGATCGGGTCATCTCGGCCCAGGTTCAGGATATCCGCCTAAGCGACAAAGATCGTGTGCTCGAACTTCTCGCCATCCAGTTCGAGGAAGCTGAGCCGCCGGAAGGATTTGTCACGCTGGTCTTTGCCGGCGGGGCTGCCGTTCGGCTGCATGTCGAATGTATCGAAGCGGAGTTAAAGGATTTTGGGATCGCGTGGCCGACCGAACGCCTGCCGGAGCATGCGGAAGATGACCAGCAGGCGACAGATTCGTAGGTGTCGTTAGACACAGCGTGTCCATGCGCCGTGATCTCGTTGGCACGAATGTCCGAAGGAGCGTTCGGAAATGGCGCAATGGCTGAACACTGGCGCGGAGGATTTTGAGGCTCGGTTCACCGCGCTCCTGGCAGCCAAACGTGAGCAGTCGGAAGACGTTGACAAGGCCGTTCGCGATATCCTTCGTGCGGTTCGCTCGGAGGGCGATGCCGCAGTTGTCGAATTGACCCGGCTCTTTGACCGTCTGGACCTGACTGAGATTGGATTCCGGATTTCGGACGCCGAGATCGATGCCGCTATAGCCGCTGCCGACCGCCAGACGCTTGAGGCCCTGACGTTCGCGCGCGATCGCATCGCCGCCCATCACCAACGTCAACTCCCCCGCGACGACCGGTACCATGATGCTGTCGGTGTCGAGCTTGGCCATCGCTGGACGGCTGTCGAAAGCGTCGGTCTCTATGTCCCGGGCGGCACGGCCAGCTATCCCAGTTCCGTCCTGATGAATGCTGTGCCGGCGAAGGTTGCCGGTGTCGGCCGTATTGCCATGGTCGTGCCGGCGCCCGACGGCAGGCTCAATCCGCTGGTCCTCGCGGCGGCGCGGCTGGCCGCCGTCGACGAGATCTATCGCATCGGCGGTGCCCAGGCGGTCGGAGCGCTGGCTTATGGCACCCAGAGTGTCGAGCCCGTCGTCAAGATCGTCGGACCGGGCAATGCCTATGTTGCGGCTGCAAAGCGGCAGGTCTTCGGCACGGTGGGCATCGATATGATTGCCGGCCCCTCGGAAGTCCTGGTGATCGCGGATCGCGCCAACGACCCGAACTGGATTGCGGCGGACCTGCTTGCCCAGGCCGAGCACGATGTCTCCTCCCAATCGATCCTGATCACGGACTCGGAAGAATTCGGCCAAGCTGTTGCCAACGCCATCGAGGCGCAGCTCGCGACGCTGCCGCGGGCCGAAATCGCGCGCGAAAGCTGGCAGAGTTTCGGTGCGATTATCAATGTAACGATGCTGGCCGAAGCGCCGGCGCTGGTCGACCGGATCGCGCCAGAGCATCTGGAGATCGCCACGGCGGAACCGGAGGCACTGGCAGAGACGGTCCGCAATGCCGGCGCTATTTTCCTTGGCGCTTACACACCGGAAGTGATCGGCGACTATGTGGGTGGCTCCAATCATGTGCTGCCAACGGCCCGGAGCGCCCGCTTTTCATCGGGCCTCGGTGTCCTCGATTTCATGAAACGGACGTCGATCCTGAAACTCGGACCCGAGGCGCTTTCGGCACTGGGAGGGGCAGCCATGACCCTGGCCAAGGCCGAGGGACTGGAAGCCCACGCACGTTCCGTCGGCGTGCGTTTCAATCAGCGCGGGGGCTGAAGTCATGGCACCCTCGGATGAGGCGACAGAGCAACCCAGCACTTCCCGGCTTCTGGAAGTCGTTCTCGACGAGGCCTCCATCGCGCGTGCGACACCCGATGTCGAGCATGAGCGAAAGGTGGCGATCTTCGATTTGATCGAGGAAAATGTCTTTGCTTTGGAGGGCCATGACCGAGGGCCTTATCGGCTCATGCTTTCGATTGCCGAAAACCGGCTCGTCTTCGGGGTCGGCGACGAGCAGGGCGAGCCGGTCACCAGCTTCATGTTTTCCCTGTCGCCCTTCCGGCGCATCGTCAAAGATTATTTTCTGGTCGTGGAGACCTATCACGAGGCAATCAAGACGGCGCCGCCCAGCCGTATCGAGGCGATCGACATGGGGCGGCGCGGTCTGCACGACGAAGGCAGCCAGCTTCTCATGGAGCGGCTCGACGGCAAGATCAGTGTCGATTTCGATACGGCGCGCCGTCTCTTCACTTTGATCTGCGCCCTGCATTGGAAAGGCTGAGTTAAGTGCCGCTGGGGGGCGACAACCTGCCGAGCGCCGTCCTTTTCGCCTGCAGCGAGAATGTCATTCGCTCGCCCATGGCGTCTGCTCTGATGCGTCATCTCACTAATTATCGCGTCTATGCCAAGTCGGCAGGTGTGCGGGCAGGCGAGCCGGATGGTTTCGCAATCTCTGTAATGGACGAGATCGGTATCGACATCGAACCGCATATTCCAATCACGCTCGTCGATCTCGATGACAGCTCCTTCGACGTCATTATAACGCTGTCCCCGGAGGCCCATCACCAGGCCCTCGAGCTTACGCGTGTGATGGCTGTGGAGGTCGAATATTGGCCGACCTTCGACCCATCGCTCGCCCAGGGCAGTCGTGACCAGATCCTGAATTCCTACAGGCAGACCCGCGACCAACTCTTCGAGCGGATCAAGGCTCGTTTCAAGTTGACCACCGGTCCTTCTGTTTGAGCGTTTGACTTGAGCATCCTGAAGCCAGCCCTCTCCCCCGGCCCAACCACCCACGAGGGTACCCTTATTGGGTGGTTGGGCCGGGGGAGAGGGCTGGCGGTGTCAAAAAGACTAAAGCGCCCGGTCCGGCCAACATGAGGATTCACAGAATTCTCGTCATTGCCGGGCTTGACCCGGCAATCCAGGCGGCATTGCATAGGTTGTTGAAAACAAATGGAATTATTTCGTATCTGCAGATTCGCTGCTTCAACAAAAACACTGTGCAAACGCATGCCATCGGTTGATTTTCCCGCCGCCTCAGATCATTCTCCGCGTCAACCAAACACAAGAAGCTGCCTATGATCGCTGTTAAAGACATTTCGCTCTCAGCTCTTGGACGGGCCGCGCTGGGCCGTCTCAACAAGCCGAGTCAGACCCCGAAGGCAAAACCGCAGCAGCGTCCCGCGGCGGATCAGACGCGCCGCGCACCAATGCTGGTTCTGGCCAGCGGTTCGCCGCGACGGCTGGCACTGCTCCAGCAGGTCGGCATCGAGCCGAAAGCCCTTGAGCCCGTAAGCCTGGACGAGACGCCCCGTCGCGGGGAGGCGCCGCGCACCCTTGTCCGCCGCCTCGCCCGCGCGAAGGCGGAGGCTGCCATCGAGCGCCTCAAGGACGATCCCGAGCTTCGACACGCTTATGTCCTTGGCGGCGACACGACGGTCGCGCTCGGCCGGCGGATCATCACCAAGACTGAATTGATCGACGAAGCCGCTGCCGCGCTGCGGTTGCTTTCAGGTCGCTCGCACCGCGTCTACACGGCCGTCTGCCTGATCGCGCCGGAGCGCCCGGTTCGACTGCGCGTGGTCGAGACGCGCGTCCGCTTCAAGCGCCTGGCCCATGATGAGATCGAGGCCTATGTGGCGGCAGGCGAGTGGCGCGGCAAGGCCGGTGGATATGCCATCCAGGGGATCGCCGGATGCTTCGTCACGAAACTGATCGGCTCCTATACGAATGTGGTCGGACTGCCGGTCGCCGAGGTCGTCAACCTGCTGCGCGGCGAAGGCTTCCCGGTCACCTTCAACTGGCTCGGCAAGGCGGAGGCCGACATCCTATGAGACCGCAGGACAAGGCTCCGGGCGGCGCCCGTCCGACCGGCGGGACGTGCCCGATCTGCAAATCCTCGACCGAGCACAAATATCGCCCGTTCTGCTCCAAGCGCTGCGCGGATGTGGACCTCAATAGATGGTTGAACGATTCCTATCGCATTCCGGGCCCACCGATCGGATTGGATGATGAAGAGGGGGATGAGCGCTAGCCCGGAAGGGGCTGGCGGCCGGAACCAACTCGCTGTTCCATAAGGAGAGGCGGCCATTTTCGGAATTCTATGCCGGCATGTCGCCAACGACTCGACAGGCGCGAGGGATTTGCCTATAAGCCGTGCACTTCGCGCGTCAATTTTCAGCCGGCGGCCCTGCCGCATTCACGGTCCGTGACGCGCCGGATGCCCAGGTAGCTCAGTTGGTAGAGCAGCGGACTGAAAATCCGCGTGTCGGTGGTTCGATTCCGCCCCTGGGCACCATTTAAACTATTGAAATAATTTGAAAATAGAAGTTCTCATAATTGGCGCTGGGGCGTTAGTCGCTTTCTAGTCGTGTCAAATACGCACTGAAAAACCGAAGTGAGACAGCGCAGTGCCGACAGTATGGTCGAGATCTCGGGCCGCTCTGTCTAGGACGTCATCTCGAATATCACGATAATGTCCAGTGGTCAGGTAGCGACTTGTGATTTGGGTATTGAGTTTGTTGAGAACCCGAATGACTGAGTACGTCTGTTCCGGAGGGCACAAACCACGCTTCTTTGCCGACCGGATGAGTTCCAAAAAGTTCGTTGGGCGCCGGTGAAACGCCAGTTCGGTCATGACGATCCCACAGCACACTCTCGGATTTTTCATCTCAAGGCCTTGTTACATTAGGATTGTACGTGCTGAAGGATGTCGCGATTGACCGCACCTCCGTCGCAATTCGGTTAGCTGTATTCTGAACGGTAGAGCATGCTCTTATGGGCAATGGATGGTTGACGCTTTACCGGGAGGCGACGCCATGAAATCTCAAGCACGTGTGGTGGTCATCGGTGGCGGTGTCGTCGGCGTCAGCACGCTTTATCATCTCGTCAAGAAGGGCTGGAAGGACGTTGTCCTTGTCGAGCGCAAGGAACTCACCTCCGGGTCCACCTGGCATGCAGCAGGATTGCTCCCGCTGTTCAATGTGTCGTATTCCGTTGGGCAAATCCACAAATACTCAGTTGCGCTGTATCAAAAGCTGGAGGAGGAGACCGGACTGAATGTCGGTCTTGTTCAGTGCAGCAATATCCGTCTCGCCAATACGCCCGAGCGGATGGACGAGTACAACTATTATGTGGGCATCGCCAAGACGATCGGCGTCGACGTTCGTTATCTGACGCCGGAGCAGGTCAAGGAAATCTGGCCTCTATGCAACATCGACGGAATTATCGGTGCGATCCAGCATCCCGAAGACGGTTACATCCAGCCGGCGGATCTGACACAGGCATTGGCCAAGGGCGCCCGCGATGGCGGCGGCGAGATCTACCGCAACACCACCGTGACCGGCATTACCCAGAAACCGAACGGTGAGTGGGTCGTTTCTACCGACAAGGGCGATATCACCTGCGAACACGTGGTTTCGGCATCCGGGAATTTCGCCCGCCGGACCGGCGCCATGGTCGGCCTCGATATCCCGGTCATTCCAGTCGAACATCAGTTTATCGTTACCGAGCCACATCCGGAAATCGTCAAACGTCATGAAGACGGATTGCCGGAAATGGGCGTGCTGCGCGAGTCGGATGCCTCATACTATATGCGTGAGGAAGCCAGGGGGCTTCTGCTCGGACCCTATGAGAAAGGCGCTCCCTGTTGCTATGTGGACGGACCTGATCAGGACTCCGAATATGAGCTATTTCAGGCGGACCTGGAGCGGTTGGAGCCCCATATCGAGGCGGCAATTAGCCGGGTGCCGGCCTTCGGCGAAGTTGGCGTTAAAGAAGTATTCAATGGCGCCATCGCCTATACGCCAGATGGCTCACCAATTGTCGGACCGGCGTGGAGCCTTAAAAACTTTTGGCTTAATGAGGGACACAGCTTTGGTGTGACCGCGGCCGGCGGTGCCGGTTGGCAGCTCGCAGAGTGGATCGTCGAGGGCGAGCCGACAATTGATATGATGGGCGTCGATCCGCGACGCTTCGGTCCCTATGCGTCGCGCGGCTATCTGAGGACCAAGAACGAGGAAGCTTACCGCAACGTATTCACCGTCCATTTTCCGGATGAGGAGCGCGCTGACGCACGGCCCCTCAAACAAACGCCCTGTTACGACCGCATGAAAGCGCGTGGTGCGGTGTTCGGTCAACTCTACGGATGGGAACGTCCCAACTGGTTTGCACCGGAAAGCGTGGAACCGAAAGACGATTGGAGTTTCCGCCGCACCAACTATTTTGAACATGTCGGCAACGAATGCCGTCACGTTCAGGAGAAAGTCGGCCTGCTCGACATGACGGCGTTCGCAAAGTTCGAAGTGTCGGGTCCGGATGCCGAAACCTGGCTCGATAGTCTGTTTGCCAATCGGATTCCCAAGTCACCGGGGCGCATCAGCTTGTGCCATATGCTTTCACTCAATGGTGGCGTGAGGTCCGAATTCACAGTCTACCGCGAGGGCGAGCAGCAATTTTACCTGGTATCTGCAGGGGCAATGGAGCGGCATGATTTTGACTATCTGCAAAAAAATTTGAGCAAGCAGAATCTGTCGCTGAGCAAGGTAACGACGCAGTATGGCGTGCTGGTGCTGGCCGGACCGAAAGCGCGCGACTTGCTGCAGAAGGTCACTGATTGCGATTTGTCGAACGAGAACTTCCCCTGGCTCACGGGCCAGCTCATCAATGTGGGGTATGCCCAGACCCGAGCGTTGCGGGTCAATTTCGTTGGCGAACTTGGCTGGGAACTGCACCACCCAATCGAAATGCAAAACTATATTTATGACCTGCTGTTTGAGGCCGGAGAGGAGTTCGATCTAAAGCCGTTCGGTATCCGTGCCATGGACTCGCTGCGGGTGGAGAAGTCGTACCGGCTGATCCCCCGCGAGCTGTCAATCGAGTATGCTGCCTACGAGTCGGGTCTGGATCGATTTGTGAAGACGAAGGGGCGGGACTTCATCGGTCGCGACGCATTGCTGGCATGGCAGAAAAAGGGATTTGCCAATGCGTTCGTCACAATGGAAGTCAGCGATGTTACCGACAGGGATGCACGAGGCAACGAGCCGATCTACAAAGATGGCATGCTTGTTGGGCGCTGCACCAGCGGGAACTACGGCTGGCGGCTGCAGAAATCGTTGGCGCTTGGCATGATGCCTCCTGAGATGACAAACGAAGGCACCGAGTTCGAGCTTGAAATTCTTGGTGATCGCTATCCGGCGAAAATCATACCTGAATCACCATATGACTCGCACAACGACAAATTGAAATCCTGACATGGATATGATCGCCGACCAATATGGAGCCAATCCATCTGCTGGTATGTAATCCTCTCATTCGACAGCTCAGGATATTCAGCATCCGCTCTCCAACTTCACGCTGGAAATTATCAGCCATGATGTGGAAACGGCCGTAGACTTGAAGCGGCTGGTATCACTTCAATACATTTGGCGGCTATCAGGAGACGGTGCGGTGTGTTGGAGCGACATTCAACGGGCATTTCGCAATGAACAGCGACAGCGCAGGGTTCAATGTTGAGCAGCACCGACTGTCGCTTGTGTGACGAGAGCTGCCGCATTGCGATCGGCCTGCGGTGAGACGCCGTATTGATGACGGTAGCATTTGGAGAAATGCGATGCGGATACGAAACCGCAGGCAACCGCCACATCGACAACATTCAGATCAGATTGCATCAACAGATGGTGGGCATATTCCAGGCGCAGCTGAAGGTAAAAGCGCGCTGGCGATTGGCCGAGATGCTGGCGGAAAATACGCTCAACGTGCCGCCGCGACAGACCGGTGAGCCCGGAAATATCAGAAAGCCTCAGCGGTTCGGAAACATTGGCTTCCATTTGCTCGATGATGAACAGCAGCTTCTTGTTGTTCACTCCACGTTTTGCGCGAAGCGGGAGACGCTGACGATCGTAAGGATTGCGTACCCTGTCGGCGAGACATTGCTCGCAGACTTTGGTGACGATGGAATCGCCCAGTTGCCCCGAGATGATATGCAGCATCATATCGAGCGACGCAGTTCCACCTGCGCAGGTATAGATATTGCGGTCCATTTCGAACAGGCTCGAGTGGACATCGACGTCAGGGAATTTCTCGATGAAACCGGGAAGATTCTCCCAGTGTATCGCACACCGACATTTTGTGAGAAGGCCGATTTCGGCGAGAATCCACGCGCCCGTGCACAGCCCGCCGACCGATACGCCGCGGCCGTAAATCTTGCGCAGCCAGGCAAACAGCTTCGGATCTTTGTAACGCTCAACGGATAGACCTGAACAAACCAGTACCAGATCAGGATTTAGAGAATGATGGTCGTCATTAGCGACATCCGCCAATGACATATCGACATTCATCGACAAACCGTTGCTGGCAGCGACGGGCGAGCCATCGCTAGACACCAATTCCCACTTATAGGCACGGTTCGAGTGGAACCGGTTGGCCAGTCGCAGTGGCTCGACCGCGGTGGCGAACGCAATCATGGAAAAACTCGGCACAAGAAAGAACAGGATCCTGCGAACCTCTTGCCCTGACTTGTCCATAGCCTGTGCTCCCGAAACCATGGCGCTCAGGGCAGTAACGCGTGTCGCAATTGTTACAACCCTGTCTAACGGTCAAAGATACAAGTGAACTGTCCAAATCTGCAAACCCTTGATTGCAAGCACTCAGGTAAGTAATCGTTGCAATGGCGCATTTTTTTGTGTTGAGGAATGGAAACCGGATGAAAGGCTATTCTTTCCATTCGCTGCGGCGCGAAGGACTACGCGGTCATGCCGGTGGCCGCGCGCCTGGCGTCATCCAGCGCCCAAACCGCCCGACGGAGCGGCAATCATTGGCGGTGGCGGCCATGGGTTAGCAACCGCATATTATCTGGCCAAGGAATACGGCATGCGCGACATCGCGGTGCTGGAAAGGCTGGAAGGCGACGCCCGGTTCGCGAAGGTTATGAGTCCGTCGAACATGCCAAGCGCTACACCAGGTGGTGCCTCTTGGCTGAGGCAGGGCGGGATTTCGGACTGCCTGAGCAACAGCCCCGGTCCGGCGAGACCATACGTCCGTAGTCATTGACGCATGGACCGCCGGTCCAGGACGCTTCCGTTCTCAGGCGCGCAACCTACGAGGATTGCTCACCGAGGGGGATCTGCTTTTTCGGATCCTTGAACGGTACGGGGACGACTTTAGCGTCAACCATCCCATCCTTTGGCAGGGCTACAGTGAGCTTTGTACCTATCTCCGTATACTCGATCGGCATCATCGCCAGCGCGATATTGGTATTGAGCGCTGGTGACCAGAAAGAGCTGGTGACATAGCCCTGCGGCTCGCCGTCGGCGTGGACCAGATAGAAGTCCTCATTGTACCAAGTCTGCCGTTCACCGCCCATGGTGATGCCGACAAGTTTCTCGCTGACGCCCTCGTCATGGACACGCTTCAGCGCCTCTTTGCCGATAAAGTCGTCTTTTTCGAAGTCGACCTGCCAGTCGAGACCGACCTCGAAGGGATTGGTCTCGATATCCATGTCCTGGCCCCAGGACAGGATGCCCGCTTCTAAGCGACGAATATGCGAAGGCGCGATAACGCGGAGGTTGAATTCCACGCCCGCGTCTTTGACGCTTCGCCACAGCTTGCCGGCGTAGCGGGTAGCTTCACACAGGTATATCTCGTACCCGACTTCGGCAGAGAAGCCTGTGCGCGAGATCATGACATCCATACCATTGAGATTGGCCGCCATGACGCCGTAATAGGGCACATCCTCGATTGCCGATCCGAACAGCTTGGTCATCAGGCCTTTCGCTTTCGGGCCCTGAATCTGCATCGGACATACGTCGATCTCGTGGATCGACACATTGTATTTCCCGGCCGCATTCAGGCCTTGCAACCACGCCCAGACATCGGAGTCGGAAATAGAGAACCAGAACTCATCGTCTGCGACGCGCAGCAGGACCGGATCGTTTATGATGCCGCCATACTGGTTGCACAGGATCACGTATCTGCCTTGGCCCGTCTTGAGCTTGGAGTGGACGTCACGGGTGATCACCAAGTTCACGAAATCGGCGGCGTCCGGACCCTTGACCTGGATCTGCCGCTCAACCGCGACATTCCACATGGTCACGTCCTGGGTGATGGACTCATACTCTTTGAGCAATCCACCTTCTTCGAGCGGCACATAGGCACGCGGATGATAAGTTCTGTTGTAGACCGTGTAGCACCAGCATCCTTCCTGATGTGACAGATGCCAGTAGGGCGACTTGCGCACCCGCGTCGAGATCAGCATCTTCGCATCGCTGTTGCCCGACTGACGCAGATTGATGGGAACCCGCCGCTTTTTCATCTTGGGGAGATGGACTGGAAAATCCTCCTGCTCAAGCGTGGACGAGGTGTTAAGCGTAGCTGCCTGGTTCATGGCTTTGCCTCCGCCTCCAAATTTGTGATCTCGTGATCGGTTGAATGCAAAACGATCTGCTTGGCTCAATCCAATACAAGCAGACGCGACTAATATTGTCAGAATGTGCCTGCGCGGCGCGATCGTCTTTCCCGAATACGACCTGTCAATCGTCTGGAACCGTCCCCGGCTGCCGCTAACAGGCGAGTCTCCGTCCGTGATGACGCGTTGCGCTTGCGTTGTGTGGAGATTTGCAATGACAGGTTGGGTTAAGCGGCGCGCTTCTCATATGAGACACCGACGGTCAATATCGACGAGTTCCGTGCACGAACCGGTGCACCAGACATCGATGGGGTGGCGTTCCGCATGCTCTTGAATGGTTCGTCCGACTGGGTGATGGTGACGCACTGATCTCAATTCCGAATTCATCGGATGCTCATTCTCATGCAAAGAATTGACCGTGGGGGCTCAGGGGTCGTCGCAGACAGTCAAGATTCGGTCGTGATCGGTCTACAACGTGTCGTATTGGGGGCAGCAATCGCCCTATCAGCGGGTCCAAGCTAGTGCAATATCCGGACGTAGCGTTGCGGCTATGCTCGCGAATTCGGCCGGATCAGGGCAGAATTTGGCGGCGGTTCCGAAGAGCCGGGAGCCAACTTGCATTGCCGCAGCCAGAACGAGCGGTTGCCTAGTCGCTAAAGTTTCGTGTCGAACGCGGCTGAATGCTGTTCGCTCTAGATCAACCTGCGCTTTGTCGATTCGGACTAGGCGCAGGTTGATCTAGTGTTCACTCCGGATGTTCTGGGCGTAAGAGTCGGTTTTCACCGACTGCGTGGTTGTTTGCCTTCACTGACCGCCATAGGGGAGGAAGGGACCTCAAATGGGCAAAACTGCTAACAAGCAATACAAGGTTGGCCAGGACAACGTAGAGTTCTTTGGTCTCGATCTGCACAACCCGGTATTTTTCGTATCCGGCATTGTAATCGTTGCGTTCGTAATAATCACACTGATGTTTCAGGTGGAAGCGAAGGACTTCTTCGGATGGTTGCGGCCCTGGCTGACAACCCAGTTCGACTGGGTCTTCATGATTACCGGGAACCTGTTTGTGCTATTCTGCCTGTTCTTGATTGTTTCTCCCTGGGGGAAGATCCGCATTGGTGGTGCAGACGCCAAGCCGGAATATTCCTATTCCGGCTGGTTTGCCATGCTGTTTGCTGCGGGCATGGGCATTGGGCTGATGTTCTTCGGCGTGCTCGAGCCGGTATACCATTTTCAAAACCCGCCGCTCGGAATTGATGCTGCCGACACAGAGGCAGCGCGAAAAATCGGTATGTCCGCGACCATTTTCCATTGGGCGCTCCACCCGTGGGCGATCTATGCGGTGGTCGCGCTGTCGCTGGCCTTTTTCACCTATAATAGAGGCCTGCCACTGACGATCCGATCGACATTTTATCCCTTGCTCGGCGAAAGAACCTGGCGCTGGCCAGGTCACGTGATCGATACGCTTGCCGTCTTCGCAACCGTGTTCGGACTCGCGACGTCGTTGGGCCTGGGCGCGGAACAGGCAACTGCCGGACTGAACCATCTGTTTGGCGTGCCTGTTACCACTGTTACCAAGGTGCTGCTGATCATGGGCATCACCGCGATTGCGGTTGTGTCGGTTGTTCAGGGAATTGATGCCGGCGTTAAGCGGCTGAGTGAAATCAATATGGTCGTTGCGCTGTGCCTGTTGGTTTTTGTGATCCTAATGGGTCCGACCATGGACATCATTAAGGGCGTCTTCGTTAACACCTTCGACTATGTAAAAAGCCTTCCAGCCTTGAGCAACTGGGTTGGCCGTGAGGACACCAAGTTCATGCATGGCTGGACCACCTTCTACTGGGCCTGGTGGATTTCATGGTCGCCTTTTGTCGGCATGTTCATCGCCCGTGTATCGAAAGGCCGAACCATTCGCGAGTTCCTCATCTGCGTGCTCATTATTCCGTCATTTGTTGGCATCATCTGGATGACGGCATTTGGTGGCACCGCGCTGAGCCAGTTCATCGTTGATGGTTACACTGGTGTCACCGAGACGGTTTCAGCGTGGAAACCGGAGCTGTCGCTGTACAAAATGCTCGAGCCGCTGCCGCTCGCCGGCATCTCATCGTTCATAGGCGTTGTGCTGGTCATCGTATTCTTCGTGACTTCGTCTGACTCTGGCTCGCTGGTTATCGATACGATTACCGCCGGCGGTAAAATCGATGCACCGGTTGCTCAGCGCGTGTTTTGGGCGATATTTGAAGGGCTCGTCGCAATTGCGCTACTGATCGGCGGTGGTCTAACCGCGCTCCAAGCAGCCGCTATCTCCACCGGATTGCCATTCGCGATCGTTCTAGCGTTGATGTGCGTGAGTATCTTCATTGGGATTCGTAACGAAAAACCGTGACGACAAGCCTGGTCTTCAAATGCCTGCAGAGGCCCTGTCCACAGGGTCTCTGCTTGTTGACGTCGTTTCTTCGAAACGCCTGGCGGTCAATTACTTCCGCTCTTAGGAGGTGAAGCGGACGGAATTCACCGATGTCCATGATGGCGACTTTTGCAACCGGTGGTTATCCGGCGCCGACGCGGGCAAGGCGAGATCAGTCGAAACTATTTCTCAGTGCGGGAGATGATCCATCTGTTCGCATGCACCTCGAAACGCTTGTCTATCGGCGCACAGGCAACCTTCAATCTGTATTCTTATTGCATGCGAGCTTGAGCGAAAATCAGAGGCATTACTGCGCAGCGGCCTCGGTCCGACCGCCGAACTTGAATGAGCCCTGCGCGAAAATGGCGGCATGTTCGACGGCAAATCTTTGGGTGACCGGCAGATCGGTGTTGAAGAAATCGACCTCCCCATCGGGGATGGACATCGCCCAATAGCGGCCACCGACGCCGACACTCAGGCGATCGGTGAAATCAAAGGACACGACGCCTTCGAGCTGAGTACCTCGCCCCACACCTTTTTCAGCCGAGAATGTGGAAGCAAAACCTGTCCGCAGTGGATGGTTATCCACGCCATCGAATATCACGTAAGGCAGATAGGCGAGGTCGCCGCTGAGCTTCAATCGGTTGGTGACCTTGAGGTCGACGGACGCCCCAACCCGCAGCGACTTCCAGGTATCATCCTCTTCAAGAACCAGGAGACCATTTTGCGCACAAGGAGAGGGCGGCGACGTAGCCACCTGCGTGCAGCCCAACGCATCCATCTTTTGCCGGAAGAGGTTGTATCCGACAAAAGGCGTCACTGCATAGTCTGGCCCTTTCAACACGCTGTAGCCAGCATCGACCGTGTAGTAACGGATCTTGCTTTCCGTAGGATGATCCGTGTTCGAGTATGGAAGGATCACAGGAGGCGCTTGATTAATAATGAGTCCCCAATCTTCATCGTTGATATGCCCATCGTCACCCCAACCGGCGCCGACAATGCCCTTAAGCATAATCTTGCGCTCGGTATCCAGGCGCCAGAACATTTCCGGACCGTGCGTGCTCATATCCTCCCAGGTCAACCTGGAATTGCTCGACGGCAGGGGGTGTGCAGGATTGGCTAGATCCTTTTGGAAACGTCCCCAAGTGTAGACATAACGGGTCCCCACCTCGAGTTTGCGTGAGCGCATGAGGCCAAGCGGACCATCTTTGAGGGAGCGTGTCGTCCAATCCCACGGTAAAGACGCATTGCCATTCCCAAACTTGTAGGTCAGGCCGAGTTTGATGGCGTGAATATTCTGGGCGACGCTTGCCTGCCTGCCGTCAGGCGCAATTGAGCCTGCGATTCCCGCAACCGCGGGAAAGCCAAATGGACCGGATTGCGGGGTGGCAATACCGTGATCGCCAAAGCGGTGGAAATCGTACTCAAACCGGGTGAGCCAATTGCTGGTCAGCGCATATTCGAGCCCGCCGCCGACGGTCCAACCCCATTGGGAGAAGTTCGGTGTGCTCCTGGCATTGGTTGGACCAGCGGCAACGCCAAGCACATTGTTGATGGCCATTTCGATATCGGTGTGCACCCAGGCAGCACCGGCTTTGCCGTAGAGCAGCCCGCGGCCGTGCTTCCCGACAGTCCGACCGAGACGGCCCGTAATCGTGCCCAGGAACTGGGGTTCCGTATGGCAGGTTGCGCCAAATGTGCCGCCCAATTGGTTCGCAAAAAAGTTTGTGGGCGTGTTAGCCGCCTGCATGCAGGTGAAAGAGCCGTTGAAATCGCCCCAATTGAATTCGGCTTCCGCGCCGATGACAGTCCGGCCCCTTTGCAGATTGTATCCGACATGCGCACCGAGCAACCCTCCTGGGCTACGGACGTCATCCCCGAAAAGGGTTTGTCCATAGGGATTCGAGTACTTGCTGTGGTCCAATGCGGCGCCATTCTGTATTCCGGCATAGAGGCCCGTCCAATCGAACGAAACTGTATCCTTTTGACCTTCTGCAGCCACAGGCATGGCAACCGCAGCCAAAGCGCCGAATAGACCAACAGATACGGTCATATTCGACAGGCTATTCAAGATACTCATACGCAAAACCTCAGACACGAGTGTCCCAAAATACCGTATAACTTTATCAGCATGCTGATGGACCGCATCATGGAAACAGCGGACTCAGACGCGGAATCGTCACGACCGTGTTATTTTTGCTACAAATACTTGGCGGGCACAGTTTTGTTGGTCTGACGATTGACGTGGCGAGATGGGGGCCGCGGCCGGAGTAGATCGATCGGGCTGCCACTGCAGGCGTAATTATCATCTGACTTCGATCGCGTTTCAGGATCTGACGCGGCTCTAAGCCAAGCTTTTGCCGTCAAACAAAAGCTATCGCCTTGTTGCACTGTAATCGGCTCCGGTGTGCTCTCCGTTCAGCGGCCAATCGGCAGAAGGTTAGCTATCTTTTCCAGGTGTCTTTTCCGAACCCTTGTGACTGCCGCGGTGGCTCCCTCTGTGGCTTCCGCGATGGCTGCCGCGGTGCTCAATCTTCTCTGTCTCAGCTTTCGCGGCGACCTGCTTCAGCCGCTCGGTCATAGCCGTGAAGTAAGCGACGAGATCGGTAATGTCCTCTTTTGCCAGGCTGAGGTCGGGCATGCGGGCGCCCTTGTATTTTGAGGAGAGCTGCATGGCGATCGGGTCCTTCGCGGCACGCATCGCGACAGGGTTCTTCATGTAGCGGAAGAGCCATCCGGCCTCTCGCCGTTCCGTGACACCTTTCAGGTCCGGGCCGATCTTGTCGCCCTTGCCAACCGTGTGGCACGACGCGCAGGCCTTTTTGAACAGGCTGGCGCCCGGCAGTTTGCCGAGCGAGTAGAGATCGGCATCGGCGTAGCTTTTCACGCCCTTATACATGCTAGGTCGCCAGTCCTTTTCCAGGGACAGGATACTGATGGCGAGCCGGTCATACTCGGACATCGTCGAGCTGCGGCGCCAGTAGCCGCGCTTGTCGTTGCCGAGAACCGCATAGGCCTGATGTTCTTCCAGGGTTCGGCTGCGTTCGCCGAGCTTGTAGCGGAGCCTGTGAATATCGTTCGGCTTTCCGGTTAGAAACAGCCATCCTGGTCCCGTATTGTAGGCTGTTGCATGCTGCTTCATGTCCTCGACTGTATCGCGCTCGGGATCCAGGGTGATCGAATAGAAGTGGATATCTTTGCCGACACGGCCGTCGAGGCGCTTGTAGACCTCGACCATTCTTGCCGTGGTCAGTGGGCAGATATCGTCGCAGCGCGCGTAGATGAAGTTGATGACGACCGTCTTGTTCTCCACCAGATCCTTGTAGAAATTGTATGTCTTGCCGTGTTGGTCGACGACCTCGACATTGGGGAAGTAGTCGGCTCCCCAGCGGGCGCCTTTCGGCGCGGCGATGGTGGATTGAACCAGGACACCGAACATTGCGCACAGCACGGCGGCAAATAGGGCGGCATTCCATTTGGATTGAATACGCATGAACGACTCCGAGAATTCGCGCAACTTGTACATCGCCGAGGGCGGCGTCTCTTGCCTAGCAAGCAGCAAGAATCGTGCACAGTTCGGATGGAAAGACGGCGTTGCCCGGAGGCAACGCCGCTTATTGGTTAATGCCTAACCGCGGTTGCGCCGCCGGCGCCGGGCCCGGCGTCTCTGTCTGGCCGTTTCTTCTGCAACCTGGTCGTCCTGACCAAAGCCCGGAAGCGCTTCTGGGAGGATTTCCGGTGTCGTGTAGACAACGCCATCGGGCGAGGGGTTCGGCGTTGGCGTGACCGCTATTTGCGTTGCGCCTGTTTCTTCATTGCGCAGCAGCTGGAGCCGCATGAGCATTGCGTTGTCTTCGTGCACCGTATTGTGGCAGTGCGTGACATAGGCGCCGCCGAACTCGGAGAACTGAACCTGGAATTTGACCTGACCGCCGGCGCGAAGACGCCAGACGTCCTTGCGCACCAGCCGCTCTGTGGCAGGGATCGGCGCATCGCCGCGGTTGATGGTGATGCCTTCTTCGAAATGCAGGTGGATCGGATGATCCCATCCGCCGCCGCCATTGACGAAGGTCCAGTGTTCGACCTCGTTCTCGCGCGGAACAAGGGCTGATATGCGGTTGGCGTTCAGCGAATGCTGTCCTTCGCCATTGACGCGGACGGTCCAGGGGAAGGATTCGCGATCGCCACAGCTCGGAATGCAGTCGCCGCCCGGATTGTCGCGTGCGTCGGCTCCACCACGTGTCCAGCGAATGACACGCTCGCGTACCGGCTCAACCAGCGGAATTTGCTGTGTGAGCTGTCCGGGAACCCGGCTGACGTCCGGATCGCTGGCACGCAGGGTAACGCCAGGAACATCGACACTCTCAACTTCGTTGACGAGCCGGAATTCCATGATGGCTCCGACGGCCGGATCGTCTGACCGACCGGCGAGCGCCGTGCGAACCCTTAACTCTTCGTCGGGCCGGCGGCCGTTCTTGAATTGCAGCGTATTGACCAGCCAGAGCCGTTCACCCTGCGGGAAGGATGAGAAGTCGACAATGATGTCGAAACGTTCAGCGACACCTTGTTGATCCATCTCCTGCAGCTGGATTGGATTGACGATGAGATTGCCGTCATTGGCGATGAACTGGAACGGTACGAGACGGCCGCGATCGTCGGAGATCGCAAATTTCCAGAACCGCGACATGCAGGCATTGAGGATACGGAAACGGTACTTTCTCGGCAGCACGTTGAAGTACGGCTTGTAAGAGAAGTTGACATGGGTCAGATCACCTAGGAAGCCGTCCGTGTCGAAGATATCGAAGAAGTACTGGCCTTCCTGATCGAGCGCAAAGTCTGCGATGAGTAGATTGACGTCGAAATCGATATTGCCGAAATCAAGCAGTCGTCCACTCGGCAGCCTTAGGTTGACGCCGTCGTCCAGTGCCTCATTACCGCGGTCGGGACCACTGTAAAAATTGATCATCCCGAGATTGCCTTTGTAGACATTCTCCGCCGTGAAGAAGAAACGGTGATCGTGGAACCACATGGTGCCCTGGATTTCCCGGAAGTCACCTGGAACATTGATCAGGCCGCCATTTCCGTCGGGACCGGAAGCTCTCGGGTCGGTCGCCTGGGTATTGATCGTATCGTGGCGGGCCAGTGTCGTGACCCAGTGATAATCGTAGAAAGTGCCCGGATAATGCTGGGCGTTCGACGCGCCATCGCTTTCGGCACCGTTGTGCGCATTATGGAAATGGGCAGTCTGATCGATACTGCCGAAGCCACCGTTCTGGGCTTCGTCATTCGGCAGGCTGTTGTGGATACGGGTGAGGATCGGAACACCATAACGGCCCTTGATCAACGGAGGCGGGAACACGCCCCGCGTGCCGAGCCCGCCCGTGCCGTAAGTCCAGACCGCATTCGGGTTCTGTGCCGGAAAGGCGGGGTGAAAGCTCGTATTCGGCGCAACCTGTCCCAAGGAAAGTTGGTAGCCGTCGACAGGGAAGAATTCTTCCCAGCGCTGATGCGCGAAGAACTCACCGGGAGGACGCCCTTCGAGGGGGCCTCGACCTGTGAGCGGGTTCACGAATTCCGTGCCGCCGGAATCTGTAAAGTCGGTATGATAGGACAGACGTGCCGCATTGAGTTGATTGAGGCCCGCCGGAAAGGCCGCCTCGTCTGCATCGACACCCGTGACCCGCTGCAAGGGAAGCGGTTCCTGGACCGACAAGCGGTTCAACGGCTGTGTAAAGGGCTGCGCTCCAAATGTCGGGCTGGGCGGTGTTCCCGTGGGGATGTCATCGCCGGCAAAGGCGCTTCTTGCGAAAGGACTGAGACCATTCTTCAGTGCCAATGCACCTGTGGTTGTCAGAAGCCCCCATTTGAAGAGGTCTCGCCGCGTAATCTGGCCTTGCGATAAAGCGACCTGGATTTCGTGGCGATTGTTACGTGCGTTCTGTGCTTCTCGAAGTCGTGCTTTCGACGCATTGCGCGATAGATACATTCTACCCGTCCTGCCTATCGTCGCCCGGCTACCCCTCCGAACGCGTTACCGCTAAGCCCTCTACCTGATCAACGTTTCTACTCATTCCAATACAAACGATGGTTCCGAAAGCTGCGGAATTTCAACGCAGCCAGATATCCAGAACCCTATGACGTCACTATCCGCATTCGTTTTGTCTGCTGACATTACGCCAGCATTGCCCCTTCATGTTGGGTGGCCGCCAACATTGGTTAAATTGCTGATTCATTGAGGCAAAAATTGCTTCTCGTCCAGCCAACAATGATTGAATAGGGCAAGTCCGGGAGCGACAACGAGAACTCTAAAATATGGTTAACCCATGTGCCATTTCAGAACGATCGTCCCTCGGCATGCACCGCTGATTGCACACAGATCGTCACCGTCACTGAGAGAGAGATAATGTCACCTTCTGACGAAGATGCGTAAGCACCACATCGGCCGAGCCGACACGGTCGACCTGCCAGCCATCGACATGATCGCCAGGCTCGACACGGAAATGGCGTCCGTTCCGCTTGTCCTTCAAGAGCGCGATCCTGTGCGGTCCACCGCCAATTACGCCAAGGAGCTTGAAGGAATTGCGTTTTACCAGCTTCCGGGGCGGCGGTGGAGGGCGGCGTTTCACTGGTTTGGCGACTTTGACCGGCGGTCGCCGGTTTGAGGAGAAGAGCGGCCGTTCGATCGTGTGTGTCAGAGATTTGAGCTGCATTGAACCAAGTGGATTTCGTTCAGCTGTTGCGGACTTGTCCTTTCCCTCTGGCGGTTTTTCGGAAGATCTGCGTTGATCGCTTGCCTGGTAATGTTCGATCGTCTCAACGACCGATGCGTCAGCGGCGGAGTCGGTATTCGCGCTGCGATCCAACCAAACGAGGGTGCCAAGACCCGCGGCAATCACGACGAGAAAGGCAAGGCGGCGATTGTTCATGACTGCGGTACCTCCCGATTGGGCAGGTATCCACTCACGCGCATGCGAACGTCGAGTACCGTTCCGGACTTGCCACGCGTGGATTGCGCCGAGGACCGAACGGACATTTCGGATACGAACAGGAGGGGGAGGCCTGTTTCGAGGTCATGTAACAGGTCTCTCAGACCCTTGATTTCGATGCGAACCGTAAGCAGTGCCGAAATTCGCGTCAGGCCGCCTTCATTCTCAGGAGGCTGAATCAGCACCGTCGTTGCCGTTCCACGATGGCGCGCCGTGCGTTTGAGAAGAAAGCGTTGAAGCTCGGCACCGGCAACCCCGGTCGTTCCGCCGGAAAGCAGCAGTTTGAGGCGGTTTTGCTCAGACCGGATCGTTGCGTTGCGTTCAGCAAGCTGCGGTCCGCGGGCGGCAAGTCGGTTCATCGCGTCTAGCTTTGCGCGGGATGCACTGGCCGCATCGGCCATTCGACCGGCTTCCAAATGCGGCGCGATCGCGAGAATTGCGAGCGCCGCGAGAAACAATGTCGTGATCGCAACTGCCGCCAGGCGATGGTGTTTTCCGCTGGGATCGATCATCTGCCGTCTCCGGACGTCGCCGCATTTTCAAGGCGGAGGGTAATGGCGAATTTTTCCCCGGCGCCGCCGTTTCGCGTCGTCGGTGCGGAAAAGCGTGCCTTTGAAAAGGCAGGAGACGCTTCAAGGCCTTTCATCAACGACGCCGCATCGCGTGCACTGCCCCTGATTTCGATGTCACGCTCGCGAACCTCAAGTCGTTCGAGATGGGCATGGTCGGGGAGTGTCTTGCTCAATGCCTCGAGGGTCGAGACCATGGGCCGGTCGGCTGAGCGTTGCGCGACCAGGCGAGTGCGTTCGGCCATGACGGCTGCGTTTGCTTCTTCGAGCCGGTGCGCTTCGGCCACATGTGCATCGACGTTCGCCATCGCCTCTTGAAGATTGGCAAGTTCGGCATTTTGCACCGCCATGCGCCAAAGACCGCTGACGGCGACCAGTCCGGCCAGGATGGCGATGGAAGCGAGGGTGCGTGCGATCGGTCGCGATACAGCCTGCTTATCCGCCGTATGAACGCCACGGAGCACGATCCCCGATTTGTCGTCGGCACCTGAGGCGACGTCGATGAAGTCTGGCTCGAAATCGAAGCGATCGGCTATTGCCTGCGCATCCGAAACGCGTTTCCTGCTTGTGGCAACACAAGTGACGGCAACGCGATCATCATCGCCTCCGCTTTCGCAAACTTCATAGCCATAGATGAGATCCTCCGGTGGCCAGGGCACCAGACGTTCGAGTTGATTGCGAATAACGGGATCGATCACGTCTTGGGCGGCACGGGGTATCTGCAGATCATGGCGGAGCACCTGGTCGAGACCGAGCCGTAGAACGCTCACATCGCCGCGACGTACCTTAGCAGCAGGCGGAAGCCGCCAAGTGTTGGATGAACTGTCGAGCAAGTCTTTGGCAATTGTCTTGACGAGCTTGGAACGATCGCGGCGGCGTGTGTGAATCGTCGCGCCATCACCGGTCTTAACCAAGATCCGGGTCCAGGCCGCGTGTCGACCCGGGCCTTCGCCCATGGCAGCGGCCAACCCTTCGAGCCACCAGGACACAAAGCCTTTAATTGCAGAAGTGTTTTGCCGGGTCGACAACCGGTCGCTCATGTCGTGCCTATCCTTCCTGACCAACAAGCGAGGATCGTGCCAACTGCCAGGTCAAGACCCTGTAAGGTGCGCCTTCATCGGCTCCCAGCATCACGGTGGCCTTGAGCGTTAGCGTTGCCTTTCCTCTGCCATTCAGGAGATCGATCCGCACGATCGTGGCAGAGCTCGTGTCGCGGGTCAGAAGTTGGTTGTTCTGTGTCAATCCGGTCGACGCCCGCCTGACATCGTTATCGTCGGCGGTGGCGGCGCCTGATGCACTGTTCGCGACAAACTTGTTGTCGGATTTCTCTTTTCTCTGTTCGACGATACGCAAGGCTTCGGCCGGCGTTACGCCTGGGATCGCTGAGAGCACGCGTCGGGGTGCGATCTGAGGGTTGATGCGGCCGTCCGAATTGAAGACCGTTACAAAAGGCGCTAGTCGCTGATATAGAGCAGTGCTTACGCCAAGGACGTCCCGAAGCTGGGAGACGTGAACAAAATCTGTATCTCCGGCACCGTGGTTCCGTCCGGCGCGTTCATAGTTGAAATCTTCGGCGCCTCGGAAGCGGCGCCTCGTGTCGTTGTCGCGCCAATCCAGGATCCGGTCGCGGATCATTGTGGCATCGGCGGATGATCCTGCGACTTCCTGAATGAGGCCGAGCAACAGCACTTCGTCCGATTGATTGAGATCCACAAGGCCGCTGGCATTCTGTACATGGGCGCGCAGTCTATGTATACCGAACTTTACCGTTCGCGACGTGCCGTCGCGCGGCCATTCGCGTGCGTCTTTGTCTGCGAGTAGTTGCGCGGCAACAATCTCCAGACCGCCTTCAAGAACGCCTCGGCGTTCGGCGCTGATGCGCTCACTTGTGATGACGGTCGCACCGCTTCGAACGGTTGCGTTGAAAGCGGAAACAAGCAACGCCATCGAAGCCACGACCCAAAGCACGACGACCAGCACGACGCCGCGTTCGCCACTATTCTTTGGCATTGCCGACCTCCTGCTCGTCTTCTTGACGCTCGGTATCCTTTTTGGGCTTGAGATCGACAGTGCATCCGGCTGACGCTTTGCGGTTCTTGGCGCATGCCGGTTCCGCATCGATCCGTGGCCGCACTACGATCGGCGCCAAGGCCAAAGCACCGGTGCGCACGTGTCGGACCTCGAACTTGATCAGGGACGGGAGTTTGTCCTCGTGCGGCCAGCTTGGAAACCAACGCCACGCGTCCGAAATTCCGTCTTCAGCCGAGAACCGTTCTCCGTAGCTGAAACGGTAGCGGTACGAGCCGGCGATCAGTGTGACGGGGTCTTTGAAGGAAATAATGTCGAAGTCTTTGATGTCGGGATGGTAGCGGACACGTGAGCGGACAAGTTTTCCACCCTTCGACGCCCTATAGGAAAGAATGTAAGGTCCGGGCCGGGATGGCCGGGGAGGCTCGATTGCAACAAAGCGAATGCGATCGCGTTCGCCTCTGAAGATAAAACGCGGCGGACGGTCGTCGGCATCATCGCGACTGTTTGGCTCATTCTCCAAGGCCCGACTTTCCGATGTGTCGGTATCGCTTGGTACCTGTCGCGAAGACTCTGATGTCGTCCAGCTGATCCGCTCGATCGATCCCAAGTCGCGAACCAACTGCGATTGAGCGCGAATCAGCATATCTTGATTGGCAAGATGTCCGCTATGACGGTCCCAACCCTTGGCAACCGTCGAGAGGCCGGCGCCGAGACCAGCAAGAACAAGTCCCATGAGCACGATGCTGACGAGCAATTCAATCAGCGTGAAACCGGCTTCGCGGGAGGATGGATCAGAGGCGGTCATTATCGCGCTCCCTCCGTTTGCCTAGCCGTACCGTTGCAAGCCGGACTTCGCGTTTTCTGGCCCATGCGACACGCACGGATATGTCGAAGAGAGTCCAATCCTCCAAATTTTCGCTCGATGATCCATTTGGATTAACGGTTGGCGTAATATCGATCGTCCAGGAAAAGTGGCGCGAGACGCCGCGCTCCTGGCCTGGCCGGAAATCCCGATTTCCTGCGTGATCGCCCAGCAGTGTTTCCGCCAGATTCAGTGCTGCAATGTAGTCATCCGACGTTTTGACGGCCCGCAATCCGCCCGAAAACGCGCCGAATAGCGACGAGAACGCAATTGCCAGGATGCTCAATGCCACCAGGGTTTCAAGCAACGTGAAACCAGCCGAACCATGAGCTTGTCTATTTGCGTCGATGGCCAATGGAGACCCGTCCCGTGAGCCAGTTGATATTGATTCCAATTGTCTGCTCATTGGAGGAAAACCGTATTCGTCCGCCCGTCGAGCTGCCGTTCGGAAAGAAACGAATTCCGGCCGCGCGTCTCGATTTGCGCTCGCCGGCGGCACCACTCATCGCGACTTTGATCTCCTTGCCAATCCGAATTGGCTTGACGCCATTCCCGGAGCGGATGACACGTCGTGAGAGATCCACGAGGACCGAGACCTCCCGGCCATGGACCATCGCCCTTGAGCGAGCTTGACGAAGAAGCGCTGCAGTGGAAAAGGCGGTCGACTTCAGATTTGCCGTTCCCGATCCGGCATTCGGCACGAGAAAAACCGCGCCGGCAATCAATGAAATGATTGCCAGAACGATCAGAACCTCGAAGAGCGTAAAACCGGATTGATTGCTGCCGCATGGCGCCTCACCAGTTCTTGACGTCGGCATCTTCACCTCTGCCACCTTGTCGGTTATCAGCGCCGAAAGAGTAGATGTCGAATTCGCCATGACGACCCGGATACCGATAGCGGTAGGGGTTGCCCCAAGGATCCGACGGCAACTTTGCGCCCTTCAGATAAGGGCCGTTCCAATTGCGATGATTGCCGGTCTTGGAGACAAGTGCTGCCAAGCCATCCTGGGTTTTGGGATATCGGCCCGTGTCGAGCTTGAAGAGTTCAAGCGACGTGGTCAGGTTCTCGATTTGCAGTTCTGCCGTCTTTGTTCGTGATGTCCCGAGATAAGCGAGTACGCGAGGCGCGACCAAGCTTGCCAGCAGTGCCAGGATTGCCATCACGACGAGAAGTTCGACCAGGGTAAAACCGGATTCGCTCCTACGCTGAGTATGATCATTCTTCGCGCTGTTGGACATTTTGACCGGTTCGGTTTGGCTGACTGAGCCCATGTCTAGGTCTCCTGAAAACGTCATAGGGCGAGATCATTCACGCTGATCACCGCTCCAAGGATTGCAATTATGATGCCTGCCACGAGGCCTGCGACGAGCAGGATGATGGCAGGCTCCAAAATGGTCATGGTTCGCTGCACGCGCAGATCCAGCTTGTCTTCGAACATCTGCGCCAGGTAGCGCGTGCTGGGCGCGAGATTGCCGGTTTCTTCACCAACCTTCAGCATGTTGATCATGACCGAAGGGAACAGTTTTGAGCTGGCAAGCGGGGCAATAAAGCTCTGGCCTTTGCGCAAGGCTTCAAAGGACTTGCCCAATGCATCGTTTGCTGAAGGGGCGGTTACGACGCGGCGCGACAGCGACAGGGCTTCGGGAAGATCGATACCGCTCGTCAGAAGCGTGCTTAGAGTACGGCAGAGGCGTATCGAGAGATTGAGACGAGCAAAAGTACCGAGAACGGGAAGGCGCAGGACTATTCGATCGACCTGCCTTCGGAACCATGGGCGGCTCGACAAAAGTAGGATGCAGAGGAGAGTTGCCAGTATGGCAACAATGAAGATCTGCCAGTTGGTGTTGAGCCAATCAGATGCGGCAATGACGAGTTTGGCGCCATCCGGCACTGCGGCGCCGGCATCCTCGATCATCTCTTTGAAACGGGGTACGACGAATGTCAGAAGCAGGACGATCATTGCGATCGCAGATACGATAAGGAACCCCGGATACAAGGCGGCCGAGAGGACTTTCGCTCTGAGCTTTTGTTCGCGTTCCCGAGACTCGGCAATTTGTTCAAGTATGTCTTGGAGCGTTCCGGTCGCCTCTGCAACGCGTACCATGTTTGTGTAGACCGGCGGAAAGACCGAGCCTTGCGCCTCAAGAGCGTTGGCAAAGGTTTTGCCTTCATTGAGTGAGAAACGCAGGCGTCCGATAAGAGCCTTCAAGCGGCGTTTCGATTGATCCTCCTCCAGCAATCCCAGGGCCTGGTCAAGCGTGAGACCGGCCTGCAACAACATGGCGAGTTCGCGCGTGAGGATCGTGACCTCGTCCTTCGAAACTTTGTTGCCGAAGGAGAAAAATGGTCGCTTTGACGACCGTGTCTTGCTCGTGATCGCGGCCACTTCGACAGCGAAAGCACCGTTCTGGCTCAACTGATCCAGAACCATGGCACGGTCGGCCGCCTCTATCTCGCCGTCAATGGGGGCGCCGGCGCGGTCGATTGCCTTGTAATGAAAGAGTGTCATCGCCGGCCTCAGAATTCCAAGGTGACCCGCCGGACCTCGTCCGGTGTGGTCAATCCTTTGCGACATTTGTTGAGACCGTCTGCCACCATCGGCGTCATGCCATTTGCACGTGCCGTCCGTTCAATCTCGGGCGCTGAAACACCGGGCTTGATAAGGCGCCGAATGTTCTCGTCCACATCGAGGATCTCGGAGATCGCCACCCGGTCGCGGTAACCGGTCCCGCCGCAACGGTCGCAGCCGTCTCCGCGCCACAGCTCTATTGCCTCTTCATTGCCGATCTGTGCAGCGCTCAGTGACGCTTCCGAAAGATCGGGGCGTCCTTGATACGGTTTTCGGCAGTTCGAACACAAAAGCCGGACGAGGCGCTGTGCCACAACGCAATTAAGGGAGGATGCCAGAAGATAGGCATCGACGCCCATATCCAGGAGGCGTGTTATGGCACCGGCAGCAGTATTGGTATGCAAGGTCGTAAGAACGAGATGACCGGTGAGGGCGGCGTGAATGCCGATCTGAGCGGTTTCACGGTCACGCATTTCTCCGACCATGATGACGTCGGGGTCGTGCCGGAGAAATGCCCTGAGCGCTGCTGCGAATGTCAATCCGATTTCGGGCTTGGCTTGTGTCTGATTGACACCTTGGAGCTCATATTCGATCGGATCTTCAATTGTGAGGATCTTGCGTTCGGTCTGGTTGAGAATCGAAAGCGCCGTTGCAAGCGTTGTAGTCTTGCCGCTACCCGTCGGGCCCGTCACGATTATCATGCCGTGAGGCGCTGCGAGATTGCGCCTCAGAGTATCTTCGTCCGACTGGATGTATCCAAGCTTCGCAAGGTCGAGCACGCGTCGAACATTGTCGAGAAGGCGAATGGCGACGGCTTCGCCATGGATTGTCGGCATCGTGGCGATACGCAGATCCAGCTGGTGTCCGTCCATGCGAAGGCGCGCGCGGCCGTCCTGCGGAAGGCGCCGCTCGGCAATGTTCAATCCTGCCAGGATCTTGATCCGGGAGACGACCGCTTTGCCCATATTGTGAGGCGGCGGTTTCATGTCTCGCAGCATTCCGTCGACACGCATTCGCAATGACAAGTGATCGTCGAAGGGTTCGACATGAATGTCTGTCGCCCGTGATCGGACAGCGTCTTCGAAGAGTTCGTTCACATAGCGGACAACAGGTGTGTCGAGCGCCAGATCTCTGAGATGTTCGATATCGTCCGACGGGTGCTCATCGACACTGATCTCGATACCCTCGGCTGACGTGCCATTCTGATTGGACGCCCGCTCGATTGCGGCTTCGATATCTTCAATTGCGGCAACCTTGGGGAGAATGGGTTTGTCGGTTGCGAGGCGAATCGCATCTAGGGTGAACCGGTCACCTGGGTCGGAGATTGCGACGACGATCCCGTCGTCATTTTCCGCAAGCGGGAATATCTTTTTGTTGCGTAGAAACGTCAGGGGGATGGCGTGGGCGTTCGCCGGTGTGGCGGGCCATTCGTCTGCGTCCACCAGCGGTACGTCGTGCACATGCGCAACGGCGTCGGCAAGGGCGTTTCCGGTCACAAGCGCCATGCGATGCAGAACGGCACTCAGCCGCTCGTCCGTCTTGCGGGCCAAGCGTTCTGCTTTGTCCAGATCGTCCACCGACACCATGCCGTGGTCGACCAAATATTGTTCCAGTGTGATCATCGGCGCCTCTGGCCACGACAGAAGCAAGAAAGGGGCCAGGCGATGTCTGCGGATCCGCCTTGTGCCCACTTGGGTGGGATGACGTTAACGACAGTCTGTTTGTACGTGCACTCAGAACGCTGTTCACCATTAACGGATGCCCGTTATCTGGAACGCAAACGCCCGCTTTTTTGGGCTTTGTTCCGCCGTTAACCGATTGCTAAGGGCAATTACGATTTTATGAAGCCCACGATTCGTTAATCGCGAGTCGAATTTGTATGGGTGGCGAGACGGCTCTGCCTTCGGATTTGATCCGTATGGAGCGCGTAACGGTTCGTCGATTGTTCGGATCACAACGCCAGGGCACTCATGACCGCCAAACGCATAGCTGCGTCTGCAACAGACCGTATGGGCCACCGGCCTTCCATGGCGCGCGTGCGCAGATCATGGATGCACGGCCGTGTCGCCATAGTCATGCTCACGGTCCTGGTTGCCGTTGCATTGGCATCCTGTCGAAGCAAAGACCGTACGGCTCGTCTCAAGGAACCGGCTGTTTTCAATGAACTGGCCAACGCCGATCTTTCGCCGGTCGGTCCTGACGGCCCGGCAGGTCCTGGTGCAAGCGATCCGAGATGGCGCCGAAACACGAACGCTAGTTTTCCAGGCGACGACAGCGTCTTCACGAACAAGCGGCGCTCGGCCAATGCAGCGATCCCGGGAAAACGCGGTATCAGGAAAACCGGCGATGGCTATGAACTGAACTTTTCCGATGCACCGCTGCCCGAACTGACAAAAGTTGTTCTCAAAGATACGCTCAAGATTCCCTATGTCTATGATGCACGCGTTCAGGGCACCGTTACACTGTCTACAGGTCGGGCCGTGTCCCGTGACGAGCTTCTGACGGCGTTAGAGACGGTTCTGCAGATGAACCGTGGCGCACTTGTTCGTCAAGAGAATGGATTTCGCATTGTCGCAGAGACGGTGATCAAGAACGGGGGGGCGGTCACGGTTGACTACGCCGATGAAGCGAATCGGGTCGGTCCGGGATACGGGATTTCGGTGTTCCCGCTGCAGTTCGTCTCCTCGGAGACCGTGCTCCGCGTTCTCTCCGCTTTCGTCGCGAAGTCGGGTGCTTTGCGTGCCGATGTGCATCAGAATCTTCTAATGGTCCGAGGCACGGGCCAGGAGCGTCGGTCGTTGCTCAATGTCGCAGCCCAGTTCGATGCGGACTGGATGAAAGGACAATCGGTCGGAATCTATCCGCTTCGTCATGGAACGCCGGAAAACATCATTCGCGAACTTGAACAGATTTTTCAATCAGAGTCCGGAAAACTTGGCAAAAACGTCGTGCGTTTCGAGCCGATGGCACGCTTAAAAGCCGTTCTGGTGATGACCAATCGCGCCACTTATCTTCGCCGAGCGGAGACCTGGATCAAGCGTCTTGATAGAACGAATGAAGCTGAAATCCGGACATTTGTCTATCATGTGGAGAACGGCAAAGCGAAGGATCTCGCAAAGCTGATCAACGACATATTCTCTGGAGATTCCTCTCTATCTTCGTCGGATTCGACCGACGACGTCTCGCCGGATGACGATAGCGCCGATATCTCGGACCCGGATGCAGCAGCAGACCTCGGCAATGACGATGCGCAGGCAGCGGTGCCAGCTGTCACGCCTACCAGCACCCGCTCGGGCGTTCGCGATGCAAGCCAGGGCGACTTCGTTCGTGTCGTGGCAGACGATGTCAAAAACAATCTGATCATTCGCACCTCGGGTCTGGTCTTTGCAAAGATGAAACCCGTATTGCGGGATCTCGATCGGGCACCGGCGCAGGTGATCATCAACGCAACGCTTGCCGAAGTGACGTTGAACGACAATCTTCGCTATGGCGTGCAGGTCTTTCTACGAAACAATGAAAACAATCGGCTGGGCGGCTTTACCAATGGCAACGCATTGGACATCGCTCCTGATCTGCCGGGCTTGAGCTACCTTGTGGGCCTGAGAGCTTCGCCGAAGCTTGTACTTGACGCCATTGCGAACGAGACAAGCGTCCGGGTCGTTTCATCGCCTTCTGTGGTCGTCCTCGACAATCAGCCTGCCACTTTGCAAGTCGGCAACGAGGTTCCCATTGCCACGCGTTCGGCACAGAGCGTTACCGATCCGGAAGCGCCGATCGTCAACAACATAGAATTTCGTGATACGGGCGTGATCCTCAAGGTGACACCGCGCATCAACAACGAAGGTGTGGTGACAATGCAGATTGAACAGGAGATTTCAGCCGTTGTGAATGCGACACCCGCTGGCGCTCCGGGCAGTCTGACACCAACGATCTCGCAACGCCGGATTGCGAGCACGATTTCTGTTCAGAGCGGTCAGATGGTCGTACTTGGCGGCTTGATTGCCGAGCGCAAGAACAACACGAAGAACCGGGTACCGATCTGGGAAAAAGTGCCGCTGCTGGGCAAATTTCCAGGGAGAACGGACAACCAATCGGAGCGCACCGAACTGGTGGTCTTTCTACGGCCACAGGTCATCCGAAATGCTGTCGAAGCCAGCTTGATCGCCGAAGAATTACGGTCTCGTCTCAGCTCGCTCGTACCCAAGCGCAAGCGCAAATATCAGCGATGGCCGGAGCGGCGGCGTGCCAAACCCGCACATCTGCCGAAGCCGTTTACGACAGAGGTTATTCCTGCCAAACCAGCCCCAGCGCGAAGGCGCAGCTATAAGGATAATTCAAGCGGTCACGTATCCGGGATTGATATGTGGATCAGTGACTAGAGAAACAGGCAAAATGCCGAGTTATCGATGACCGTTCGATTGGCTCAATGTGGGTTGATCTGAAGGACCGACCAAACAACCCATATTGCGGGTGCCAGGAATGCGCCGAATGGGATCATGGTCCGACGGTCAATAGCTTGGCCGTCGAACAACCTCAGAAACAATACGAACGCAATCGCGCCCAGAGAGGCTAGCAGTACAACAAAAGTGACACCTTCCGCACCCGCCCAGGCGCCGGCTACGGCGGCGAGTTTTACATCTCCAAGGCCGAGACCCTCATGTCCCCGAAACAGGAGAAATCCACGGGACAAGGCATAAAACGCTATACCGGCTACCAAGGCCGCTGCGCTGTGATGAAGGACGGCCATGTTAGGGTCGACGGTCGATGCCGTCAGGCTGGCGGCCAACAACCCAAGAGGAATCATCGGGAGCGAGATCCGATCCGGAACAATGAAGCTGCGTGCGTCGCTCAAGGCAATGGCCAGCATGGCGCAGCCCAACAAGCTCGATAGAATCGACTGCAATCCGGTAAATAATGCGAACGACAGAATGATGACCGGAACGGTAAGAAGAAGTCCGACAAGTCTTGTTCGCTCGATCGTGGTCGCAGATGACAGCATGTCGTAAATCACTCGTGGCTTAGGGCTTTCGTTGCGTGCGGCGCGATTGCTTCGGTGCCGTCTTTTGATCTTTGGCTTTCACTCTTGCGGGCGTCGGTCTTGAGCGCCGATATCCTGGTCTTTCGATATGGACCTGCTTTGATCCAAGCCGTGTATCGATCAATACGACACGTCGAATCCGGCTGGGACTGCTTGCACCGCGGACGATAGAGTGGTTTCGATTGCGCAACAGGCGTCCCAGGATTGTGTCCAGCGTCCCCGACAATGTCATCGAAACGTTCGATGATGCTTTTCCATTGGTTGGGCCGATATATTCGAACCTGAATTTCTTGGAGAGTATGCTCAGAGCGCGTTCGACACTGGCGTTCTCTAGGTGAATTTTCAGGTTCTGGTTCGGCTGGTCGCCGTCCACCCGGATACTTGCCGCAGAGACCATGCTCGCGGATATCCCGATGAGCACTGCAGCCAAGACCGGGCTGGACGATCTCCAATATCGTTTGGCTTTTTTCACCTGCGTCATCCTCAAGCCGGTCTATCCAGTCTACTTCGACCACGTTAGCGAGCAGGTGCGCTGCATGTGTCATGCCAGTCGGCGTTAAGGTTAAAGCGGTGCAGCGTTCTATACTCAGCAGCGCGAATCATTTGAGGTGGGACCGTCATGCGGCGCACGACCCTTTCAGTTTGCTTCTTTGTTCTTCTCGCCATTCGACCGGCATTTTCCGGCAATGTCGAAGCCGAGTGCCTTGCCGCCATTACGACAGGCGATGCCACGATCAATTGCCAAAAGGCACTGGTCCTGTTGCAGCGCAAGCAATTGGAATTACTCGTTGATATCCGGCGTCTGATTGTAAAGGGTGCAAACCGCTCCACAGCGAGAACCGCGACGAATACGGGGATGACCGTCAAAAGGCTCGAGGAGATTGCACGCATTCTGTTGGACCGTGGCGCACGTCCAACCGATACGCTGTTTGTGACGGATGCCAATGTACTCAGCGTCAGCCGTTTTTCCTGCGAGTCCGAAGTTGCAGATGAATGTGTCAATCCGGCGAAACAGGCAGCGGATGTCTTTTGTCGTGGTCTCGGCTATCGTGGCCAGCAGGCGCATGCTTTCGACGGACCGGAGGGTGGGGAGCGAACCGTTCAGATCAAGTGGGTTGCGTGCCGTCCCTGACGAATACCGCCGGCGGTTACACGTAAAGAATCAGAAGGGGCAGACGCTGAACGCCTGCCCCTTCCTACCCCAACAGCGTTTTTGCTGTTCCTTTTTAGAAGGTCATGTCGTCGATATCGAATTGATCCCAACTCGTGACACCTTCAATTGTGACCCTGTTCCCGTTGAAGTCACCGATAACCAGGTAGCCTTCTGAATTGTCACTGAGGCTTCCCCAAAGATCTTCGATGCTTGTGGCGCCATTGTCTCCGAAGTGGATCTTGTCGACGCCTTTTTCATAGCCTTGGATCGTGTCGTTGCCCTGACTGATGATATAAATGTCGTCTCCTTCGGTGCCGACATAGGTGTCGTTTCCATCGGTTCCCGTGATTTCGTTCGGGCCGCCCGGATCCGGCACATGAGCCGGCGTATCGATCGTCTGATCGGAGAAGGTGAGTTGTTCGACATTGGTCAGAGTGTCCGTACCGTCGATGCCACCGTTGAGATGCTGCACCGTTGTGACGCCGTTCTCGTCCGTGACCACTTCGTAGTTGGCAAAGAGGTCCGTGAAGAGGGCGGTATCCAGATCGCCGGCGCCGCCATCGATGGTGTCATCACCTGCACCGCCATCGAGCGTGTCGTCGCCGCCTTCGCCCTGTATGGTGTCGTCACCGGCAAGGCCCTGGATGGTATCGGCATCTGCCGTTCCAACCAGTGTATCGTTGCCGGCCGTACCTGTAATCGGGCCGGGTTCGAACACCGGGGTATCGATGGTCGTGTCCGTGAACTCGAGCCGCTCGACATTGGTGATCGTGTCCGTGCCGTCAGCACCACCGTTGAGATGGACGACCGTCGTCACACCGTTTTCGTCGGTCGTGATCTCATAGTTGCCGATGAGGTCGGTAAACACGGCAAGATCGGAGAGGCCGTCGCCGCCATCGAGGATGTCGTTTCCGGCATCGCCCATCAGAATATCGGCGCCAGCATTGCCGTTCAGAGTGTCGTTTCCATCGCCACCGATCAGCAGATCGAAACCGGCACCGCCATTGAGCGTGTCGTTGCCACCGCGGCCATCCATGTCGTCATTGCCGCCTAGGCCATTGATAACATCGTCGCCCTCGGTCCCGGTGAGCGTGTCGTTGCCTTCGGTTCCGTTGATCGGGCCCTGAACGAAGGGTGGAGTATCGATCGTCTGATCGGCGAACTCGAGGAGTTCGACATTGGTCAGCGTGTCGACACCGTCGGTGCCGCCATTGAGGTGGGTCACCGTTGTGACGCCGTTGGCATCTGTGACGATTTCGTATTCAGCGAGATCACCAGAGAAGATTGCGATATCGGCCGTGCCAACACCGCCGTCCAGCGTGTCGTCTCCGTCACCGCCTTCGAGATCGTCATCGCCGTCACCACCGTTGAGCTGATCGTTTCCAGCGTCGCCGATGAGAATATCGGGTCCGCCTTCACCGTTGATGATGTCATCGCCGTCGCCACCTTCGACAAGATCGAAGCCGTCGCCGGCATTGATGGTGTCGTTACCGGCACCGCCTGTGATGTCGTCATCACCGCCAAGGCCATTGATCTCATCGTCGCCTGCGGTTCCGGCCAGGATATCGTCGCCTGCGGTTCCGTTGATCGGTCCGGTACCCGGATCGAAGGGCGGGGTGTTGATCGTTTGGTCGGAGAACTGGAGCAGTTCAACGTTGGTCAACGTATCGACACCGTCGGCACCACCGTTCAGGTGGGTGACCGTGGTAACGCCGCTTGCATCCGTGACGACCGTGTAGTCGGCAAGAGCACCTGAGAAGACTGCGATATCGCCGGTACCGTTCTCACCGTCGATAGTGTCGTTACCGGCACCACCCGTGATGGTGTCATCGCCATTGTCGCCAACGATCGTGTCGTCACCGCCAAGGCCGTTGATGATATCGGCTTCACCGGTCCCAACCAGATTATCATCGCCCGCGGTTCCATTGATCGGACCTGGTGTCGGATCGAATGGCGGGGTGTTGATGGTCTGATCGGCGAACTCGAGGAGTTCGACATTGGTCAGCGTATCAACGCCATCGGCACCGCCATTGAGGTGGGTTACCGTCGTGACGCCGTTGGCATCTGTGACGATTTCGTATTCAGCGAGATCACCAGAGAAGATTGCGATATCGGCCGTGCCAACACCGCCGTCCAGCGTGTCGTCTCCGTCACCGCCTTCGAGATCGTCATCGCCGTCACCACCGTTGAGCTGATCGTTTCCAGCGTCGCCGATGAGAATATCGGGTCCGCCTTCACCGTTGATGATGTCATCGCCGTCGCCACCTTCGACAAGATCGAAGCCGTCGCCGGCATTGATGGTGTCGTTACCGTCACCGCCTGTGATGTCGTCATCACCGCCAAGACCATTGATCTCATCGTCGCCTGCGGTTCCGGCCAGGATATCGTCGCCTGCGGTTCCGTTGATCGGTCCGGTACCCGGATCGAAGGGCGGGGTGTTGATCGTTTGGTCGGAGAACTGGAGCAGTTCAACGTTGGTCAACGTATCGACACCGTCGGCACCGCCGTTCAGGTGGGTGACCGTGGTAACGCCGCTTGCATCCGTGACGACCGTGTAGTCGGCAAGAGCACCTGAGAAGACTGCGATATCGCCGGTACCGTTCTCACCGTCGATAGTGTCGTTACCGGCACCACCCGTGATGGTGTCATCGCCATTGTCGCCAACGATCGTGTCGTCACCGCCAAGGCCGTTGATGATATCGGCTTCACCGGTCCCAACCAGATTATCATCGCCCGCGGTTCCATTGATCGGACCTGGTGTCGGATCGAAGGGCGGGGTGTTGATGGTCTGATCGGCGAACTCGAGGAGTTCGACATTGGTCAGCGTGTCGACACCGTCGGTGCCGCCATTGAGGTGGGTCACCGTTGTGACGCCGTTTGCATCTGTGACGATCTCGTAATCAGCGAGATCACCGGAGAAGATGGCGATATCGGCCGTGCCGGCACCGCCGTCCAGCGTGTCGTTCCCGGCGCCGCCTTCGAGGTCGTCATCGCCGTCACCACCGTTAAGCTGGTCGTTTCCAGCGTCGCCGATCAGAATATCGGGTCCGCCTTCGCCATTGATGATGTCATCGCCGTCGCCACCTTCGACAAGATCGAAGCCATCGCCGGCATTGATGGTGTCGTTCCCTGCACCGCCTGTGATGTCGTCGTCACCGCCAAGACCATTGATCTCATCGTCGCCTGCGGTTCCGGCCAGGATATCGTCGCCTGCCGTGCCATTGATCGGTCCGGTACCCGGATCGAAGGGCGGGGTATTGATCGTTTGGTCGGAGAACTGGAGCAGTTCAACGTTGGTGAGTGTGTCGACACCGTCGGCACCACCGTTCAGGTGGGTGACCGTGGTAACGCCGCTGGCATCCGTGACGACCGTGTAGTCGGCAAGAGCACCTGAGAAGACTGCGATATCGCCGGTACCGTTCTCACCGTCGATAGTGTCGTTACCGGCACCACCCGTGATGGTGTCATCGCCATTGTCGCCAACGATCGTGTCGTCGCCGGCAAGACCATTGATGATATCGGCCTGACCGGTACCGACCAGATTGTCGTCGCCCGCGGTTCCATTAATCGGACCCGTGCCTGGATCGAAAGGCGGGGTGTTGATGGTCTGATCGGCGAACTCGAGCAGTTCGACATTGGTCAGCGTATCAACGCCATCGGCACCACCATTCAGGTGGGTCACCGTCGTGACGCCGTTGGCATCTGTGACGATTTCGTATTCAGCGAGATCACCAGAGAAGATTGCGATATCGGCCGTGCCAGCACCGCCGTCCAGCGTGTCGTCTCCGTCACCGCCTTCGAGATCGTCATTGTCGTCGCCACCGTTGAGCTCGTCATTGCCGGCGCCGCCATCGAGGATGTCCGTACCCGCATCGCCATTGAGCGTGTCGTTTCCGGCATTGCCGATCAGGAGGTCAAATCCGTCACCGCCGTTCAGGGTGTCGTTGCCGCCGAGCCCTGTGAGATCGTCGTCGCCGGCGAGACCATTGATGACATCATCTCCGGCCGTTCCGTTCAGCACATCGTCGCCGGCCGTGCCGTTGATGCCGCCGGTCGGCGTTCCGTTCACATCAACAGTTTGATCTGCGAATTGCAGAAACTCGACGTTGACCAGCGTGTCGGTGCCATCCTGACCGTTGTTGAGATGTGTAACGGTTGTGACGCCGTTATTCGTGGTGATTGAGTACTCGGCAAGATCACCGCTGAATACGGCGAGGTCATTGGCGCTTGCGCCACCGTCGATCTCGTCGTCGCCGCGACCGCCTGTCAATGTGTCGGCACTGCCGCCACCATCGAGGACATCGTCGCCATCGCCACCATCGAGATTGTCGACACCGGCTCCACCGCTGAGATCGTCGGAGCCGTCATCGCCGAGCAGTGTATCTAGGCCTGCGCCACCGACGATCGTATCGTCGCCGGCACCACCGTCCAAGACGTCGCTACCACCGTCGCCGTTGATCTCATCATCACCGGTGCCACCGTTTATCTGATCGGCACCTGCTCCGCCATTGAGCGTATCGGAGCCGGCATCGCCATTGAGAATGTCGTTGCCTCCGTCGCCATTGATCGTATCGGCGCCGGTGCCACCATTGAGAATGTCATTGCCACCGAGACCACTGATCGTGTCATTGCCGCCAAGTCCGTCGATAACATCGGCTTCTGCCGTACCGATGAGAATATCGGCGGCCGCAGTTCCTGTCGTTTGGTTTGCTGTGGGCGTTGTCGGTGCCGAGAAAACCGTTTCAAGGACGCCATTGGCATCCTGGTACAGGACCCTCGCGCGGATGGCCAGGCCCGCGGCTTCTGCGGGCACGGTCAAAGTCGGGCCAGAGAATGGTACGGCGTTACCGCCCGTGCCAATGCCGGCTTCGTTGAGCAAATCGATAAAGATGCCGGTCCCAGCGTCTTCCTCGACCTGCCATGTGATAGCGATCGGTCCTGTAAGAGCGCCGGTTGGGTTTGTTGCGCTCACATTGTCCGCGTCTGTCACACCATCGGTTGAAACGGTAAGGAGTTGGCCGATCTGGGGTGTGATGTCGTCGATCGTCGGGACACCTTCAGGGCCGGCGTTGAGGCCTTCGGCACCATTTACGATGACCGTTTGATTCGAGAACTGGAGCCGCTCGATGTTTCTGACCCGGTCGATTCCATCGACACCACCTGTAATATCGCCTGCGGGGGCGAGATGCTCGATCGTGATCCAGCCATCGCCGTCGATGTCTTCTGCGCCGAGGCCGTTGACCGAACCTTCGACCGCGTAGTTTCCGCGAATATCGCTGAAAACGGCCGTGTCAAAATCGACACCGTTGTTGTCGATCCGGATTTCACGGATGATCTCGATATCGCCTGGGTTCAATTCACCGGCAAATACGCGTGTTTGAAGCTCGGACATCGTGTTGGCGCGTACTGTACCGCCCTGGCCGTCGGGAGCTTCCAGTTGGACATTCAACCATGCATCACCGTCGATGATGTCATCGCCGCCGCGACCTTCGATGATGTCGCTGCCGTCGCCACCGAGAATGATGTTGCCCGCGTCGAAAGACGTTACAGATGAGTCGAACAAAGCGACATCGTCAAAGTCTGGATTGTCACCGACACGCAGTCCGTCAATGAGAGCGAAGTTGGTCAACGTCCCTTGAGTGTTGGCGAACTCCAAAGTGTCTGCGTCGTCACCGCGCAGAATGTCGGCCTCGGCGGAGCCCGAAAGACCTTCGACCTGGTCGAAGCGGTCGATGATCGTTGCGTTGGAGGCTGGAATCGGCCGCTCGTCGAAGGCGCGTAGGGTCAGATCCGCATCCACGCCGAACGTGTCATCCTTGTAGGTGACCCAGTCGAAGCCGAACATGCCTTCATAGCGGTCGCTACCGGCGCTGCCGACCATGATGTCGTCGCCGCTCTCGGCATCGTTATCGTCATCTCCGCCGCTACCGATGAAGACGTCATTGCCGATTATGGTGCTGTCCGCAAAGATGGCGCCGTTCTCGCCGATCAACAGATTGTTGCCGTCACCGCCTTCAATCCAGTCATCGCCTTCGCCGCCGAAGACAATGTTCGCGTCACCGCCGGCATTGATGAAGTCATTGCCCTCGCCGCCGAATGTCTCGGCGAGATCAGGACCGGCAACCACAAAGTCGTTGCCGGCACCTGCCAGAATAAGGTCTTCGCCGGCACTGCCTGCAATGGCGTCGTTGCCGTCGCCACCCTGCAGATTGTCCAGGCCGCCCTTGTCCGTAATGATATCATCACCCGAACCACCGATGATGATGTCGCCGCCGTCGCCGCCTTCGAGCCTGTCGTTACCGCCATCGCCCCAGAGCGTGTCGTCGCCGATGCCGCCAATGAGTGTATCGTCTTCGTTGGTGCCACCCAGAACCACATGTTCGCCGCCGGTGTACTGGAGAAAGTCATCGTCGCCGTCATTGTCCGTGTCGCGGCGGATAACTTCGGGAATGATCTCGCTCTCGCCGATCGGATCGGAGTTGCCGGCGATACCGTCGGCCCCAACCTCGTCGTCGGCCGTGCCTTGAACGCCGTCGGCGCCGGCTTCGTCGAGATTCGTGACCTGGTTCGCCTGATTGACTTCGAGAATGAAGCCAGGCGTGGAGAAAATATCACCCGGAAGATGCCGTGCGTTGGAGTCCAGTGCCGTCTCATCGATATCCAGATCGGTATTCCGCATGATGAGGCCGGCAAAAGAGTTTTGCTCCAGCTGCGTCAGGAAATTGAGGCCTGCGGTGCGAGCGAGATAGTAGAAGCGATCGCCTTCTTGCAGGTTTTCGAGCTGGGTCTCGAAGACGAAGTTGAACGACGAGCCGAGCATGCCACCAAAGGGTTCGATGGATTCCGCAAGTCCCCCGACCCAGAAGTCGACATTGTTGAGGCCTGTTTCGGTCGTGGCCCATACACCTGTTCCATTCAGGAAGTCGATGCGGTCCGCGGGCTCGCCATTGGCATCGCCAAGCACGATATCGAGAGCGGCTGCGCGCTTCTCATCCAGCGTTGTTGCGTCGAGGATCGTCTGATGCGTGCCGTAGGCCGCAATAAAATTGACGATCGAGGCTTCGTTCTTGAGGTTCAATGCGAAGTCGAACCAGCTGTCATAGGGCTTCAGCTTGGTGTTGGCTGTATCCTCGAAGAACTGGGTCCGGGCTTCATTAAGAGATGGAATACCCGTATCGCGGCCACGCGCAATATTGATCGCCGCGAGATCCAGTGGCAGGCCGAGAAGATTGTTGCGGAGCGCATCTGTGACGAACTCGTCAATTTCGTTTCCGACCTGACGTGTCATGCCGCGGACAACGGCGCCGGCTGTTGCGTCGGGGTCATAGGCCGGTGCATTTGCATCGACGGTGCCATCGGTATTGACCGCCTGATGGAATCCCAACGGGTTTAGGAAGGCCTCGATCAGGCCGACTTCCGTTAGATTGCCATCCGTATCCATGAAATCGACGGTCTCGGTCAGCATGGAGTGACCGAACCGGTAAACCGTATGGGCGAACTCGGCGACAATCGTCGGATCGATGGTCGTATCGATGCTGCCGAAAACGTTGATCGCCGGTTGAATCTTTCGTGCAAACTCTTCGAAGACGAGATGCTGATACTGCATCTCCGTGCCGAACTTGGCAGCCTGGAAGAGACGTTCGCCATTCCACTCCAGCGCATCGATCTCTGCTTGGGAGATCGGGAACGTCGCTGGCGCGGTGCCATCGAGAAGCCAGCTACTCAGGAATTCGAGGTCATTGGATTCCAGGATCACGTCCTGGGTATGCTCGACCAACCGGTTATGCTCTGAATGGAAGACGTGATGAACGGTGGTCAGGCCGACATTCTCGTTGGCGCGGCCGTCACCGGCAATGAAGTGGGCGTCAAGGAGTTCGTTGTCGTAGGTTCCGGCTTCCGGATCATTACCGGCAACGTCATCGGCGTCCTCGCCCAATGGGGCGTCTGTCGTCCCTGGATTGGCCGTGTGGGCAATATCGACCAAGGCAGCATGGCCTGTGCGCAGGGCTTGTGTGGCATCAATCGGGCTGTTCAGGTCGCCTTCCAGGAGGGTCGTCTCGTTGACAACCAACTGCGGAAGCCCGTTGGCTCCTGGAATGAAATTCCCATACTGATCAGTTGCTACGAGGGGTACATCAAGGGCATCGAAATCATCGAGCTGGATGCCGAGAAGTGTCGCAGCCTGGGCTTTGACGTCTCCCCAGGTGGCCATGCCACCACTTTGACCCTGTATGAGCTTTCCGGTTGCGACAGGCTCGCCGTCGTCGTTGAGCACATATTCGCGCAAGAAGACCTGGTGCGACGGGTGCGAAGTATAGGTCTGGTTCTGGTCGACGAATGGCGTCGTGTCGTTGGTATGTTCGTGGATATCGTCTGCGGTGCCCACGATGCCGTCAGGTCCGGGTTGGTTCGTCGCCCGGGTCAGGACCATGAAATTGGTGGGGCTGCCAGGCACGAACAGCGGATCGTCTTCCTGAAGCGGAATGAACACCGTGCCGCTTGAACCTTTATCCACCAGATCGAGACCATGGTCGAAGAACTGACCAAAAAACGTCATCCATGAGTTGAAGGGCGCCGATAGGCCTTCATCGGGAGCTTGGTTCGGGATGAAGTGCAGATCGGGTGTCGACGGGTCATTGTCATGGTCAAAGGCCACCGACCCGTCGCGCTCGGCTGCTGCGACTGCCGCTGGGTTGTCGGTGGTCTGGTCGACGATCAGATTGGAAATTGTGCGCGGCGTCGAGTCGATCACAAGACCGGTATCTTGATCGTATGACGTTCCGGCTTCTGCATCGCGGAAATTGGGATCGAGAAGTCGCGGGAACACCTGGTTTGCCGCACCGAAATTCTCCTGGCCCGGAACCAGATTGTTGAACGTACCATCAACGGTCCGTAGGCCCAATGGAAGCGACGAGTTGGCAATGAGATCTGTCAGATCTTCACCGGCTGCATGCCGCTCCGCGATAATGATTTGATCAAGGATGAATTCCAAGTCGTGACGAATGTATTTGACCATTTGACCTACCCAAAGACTGCCGCGGACCGCATCAGGTGCTCGGCTCGGTTGCACGAAATTTGGGCGGGACCCTAGGGAGATGCGCGGCGGTTTGTCTGCACCCTCTTCGGATCGTCAGTTAATGTTCCAGGTAAATATTCGCGGCCTTAAGGTTACGTTCCAGCCGGCAGGAATCGTGATTTGTCTGCTTAGTGAATTGCGCCAGCCTCGTGCGGTCACGTTCGTCAAAAACCAGTAACCAGCTGATGTAGAATGAAAAAATTGTGCCTTCAACATATGGGCATCAGGTTAGTCACTAGACTGGCTGTTCGCGAATGTCTGTGCACCGACTTTTCGAGTTAACCGATGAACCAGAATCTTACTGGTTGTCTCTTGCGGTTTCGGTTCGGTTCTAGGTTCTTATCGTTATGGTCCGAAACCCGATTGAGGCAGACTTTGTCAGCAGGTCCAACCCGGCGATCCCTAGCTGTTTTGGATGATGCACTGCGAACCGGGTAAATAGAGACTGTTTTCAATCGTCTCATCACACTCGTTTCGATCGCTAATGCACATCGCGAGTGCGACGAGGCGACGGGCAATTGATTGAGGAGACGGACCCAGGAGCTCAGCAAAAGCGAAGACGTCTTGCTGAAGAGATCAGGGCATGACAGACCTCTGGTTTGCTGTTTGTCGAAGACCTGGAAAGGCAGCGAGAGAAAGCGGTGGTAGCTGCAACCATCTCTGTCAGAACCATACTGTGTATGGAGCTGGCTCGACCACTTACGTGTTCGCCAATTCACGAAACAATCCGACACCGCCGGGCCACACTGAGCCCCCGACCATCAACCACCAGCCACTGAGGCAGTCGATCTGTTGGACCGAGAATCGTCCTTGCACTAACAATGGAAGTGGTCGGGACCGGTCAGCACTCCGATTCAAGTCTCCCAATCTTGTCGCGGGAAATGTCCCCAGGTGAATCAGATATGAATGAAAGCAGGCATGACCCGTTGGAATCGGCCGATAAGCATCATCTGATTCTGATGGTTATGGTTTTCGCATTGGGAGTGTTAGTGCAGATTCAAGAAACGGTTGAATTGTACAAATTCCGAATCCGCTTGAATTTTGCCGATGTATATTTAATTTTTGTTGCGATAATATTTACTCGTACTGTCTTTCGGAGTGTTAGAAAATTCTTTTTTGAGGCGAGTGTGTATTTTTTGGCAGCACTTGCGTTTTTCATTTTTTTGATTTCAGTAAACATCGCTACCGTGGCATTGGAACAGGTTGTTTCCGGCCAAGGTTTGGTAAAATATATTGGTGTATTTGTGTTGTTTGCTTATTTGTTTACTGGATATGTTTTTTCATCAGTCGACAGGGTCCATGTGCAGCACTGTATAGCGGCGTCTGTCGTTGGCTTTCAAGTCGTCATTGTTGGTCTTTACACAATCACATTGCTGCAAAGCACGGAGGGAATGCTTAGTGTCGGCCCTCGAATGGGCGGTTTTGCCCAAAATGCAAATACCCAGGGATTGTTTTTTGTCTGCGGATTAGCGTTGAGCCTCGGTTATGGGCGGAAACTGTGGCCTGGAAATATCGGTCGCTATCTGTGTGCCGCGTTCAGCGCGATACTGTTGTTGGGCATTATTTATACGGGATCTTTGGCTGCGGTGATTGCTGCAATCGCTGTCTTATCGACGTATTTCGTAATTTTCTATTTTTCATGGAAGAAATTGTTCTTGTTATGTATTTTTGCCGCAGTCGCAGCGCCGCTCATGGTTGTGAGCCTTAAGCCGGGCGTTTTTAATCCCCAAACATTTCTGGGCAAAATTGCAGATTTGAAAGCCAATATTATTGATGGAACAGAGTGTGCCTATTTCAAGCAGAGGGATTCTCAATTTGATGTTCGGGATTGTACTTATTATTCTGCCATTCAAGTGCGATTGGATGGATACCGGAATGCATTAGAGTTCTGGAAAGAACATCCATGGTTTGGCGGTGGCTTAGGCACATATGTCTCTTCGCGTGAAGGCGCAGATAACAGTCAATCCCAACCGCAGATTATTCATAATACATTCTTATGGTGGTTGGCTGAAGCCGGGGTGTTTGGGTTATTCGCTATAATGGCTCTATATTTTGCTATATCTAGAAATATCTATCGAAACATTGGAATTGAAGGGTATCGCGACAGAGTCTTTGATCCGTTTTTTGTGTCTCTCATTTTGGTTGCGGTCGGCTGGTTTACGATGTCCGCGTTCCATGAATTGACCTATCAACGAATCATCTGGGTCTTGGCGGGCTTCGGTATGGCCAGGGCATCGAACACCCGGTCCGTGGACACGTAAACTTATCGTGTCGGTCGTATAGATGCCGTTGCCAGTATCACGGCTAAGCAAGGCCAGGTTTGGTCCCTCTAGGGGCCTCCAAATTACCTGGGATTCCGCTAGATTTTCCCGCCAAAGGCTTGGCCGTGAATCGTAGGTCTGTCCGACGGACGCTCTATTGACGAGATCCGAACCATGATTGTATGACACGCGCTCGAAACCGGTGTTTCAAGAGTGTCGAGCGGTTCCTCTTAGCATCCGCAATTCAATTTCAGAAAATCCGTTATTCCTTTGCAATCGGCGGCTAGCGAAAATTGTGTTTCGAATACGTCAAGTATGAATGACGGTCAGGATGAGCAATATGGAAGATTTTTATGCGCGTTATTTTCGGTGTTTTGAGGAGGCGTCAGGGAGCATCGATCTTGATGCCGTCGATGGCATCGTCCAGGGGTTGCGCGCGATCCGAGATGGTGGCGGTCGACTGTTTATCCTGGGAGTCGGCGGAAGCGCAGGAAATGCCGGTCATTCTGTGAATGATTTTCGCAAATTGTGCGGCATAGAAGCATATGCCCCGACCGATAATGTTTCTGAACTGACAGCGCGCACGAACGACGAGGGTTGGGAAACCGTATTCGCGGCGTGGTTGAAAATCAGTCGGATCAACGACAAAGACGGTTTAATGATATTCTCTGTAGGCGGTGGTGACGCCGAGCGCAATCTCAGCGTCAATCTCATTCGCGCTATCGAGTTGGCACGCGATGTCGGCGCAAAGGTATACGGTGTCGTTGGGCGCAAGAATGGATATACGGCACAAGAAGCCGACGTTGCAGTGGTTGTCCCCTGTCCAGAGTCAACGCTCTTGACACCTGTGACCGAGTCATTTCAAGCAATCATCTGGCATTGTCTGGTTTCTCACCCTGATCTTCAGACAAAATCCACGATGTGGTGATGGAGCAAGTATGCCGCGCAGAGCAGTGTTCTTGGATCGCGACGGCGTACTGACAGTCCCGAGTTTTCGAGACGGACGGTCCTTTGCACCGCGGAAAGTCGAAGATTTTGCCATTTACGAAGACGCTTTGGAGGCGACCACCAACCTGTCGAAGGCGGGTTTTTTATTGGTTGTCGTCACCAATCAGCCAGATATTGGCAACGGATTAATGCCCCGGCAGGTTCTGGAAGAAATGCATCGCATTCTTGCCGATCGACTGCCGCTTGACCGAATAGAGGTCTGTGCGCATACGCAACGTTGCGGTTGCGATTGTCGAAAACCAGCTGCCGGTATGTTGACGAGAGCGGCTAAATGTCTGGATATCGATTTGCCGGGCAGCTATATGGTGGGCGACCGGGCGAGCGATATTGAAGCTGGAGCCGCGGCGGGCTGCAAAACGGTTTTTTTGGATCGGGGTTACACCACTGAGAAACCACCGCGCTTCGCGGATCATCATTGTGCTTGCGTAGGACTTGCTGCCGACTGGATTCTGTCGCGGCACGACAGAGCTGACATGCTTGGATAGATCCGACGAAACAAAGCTGCATCGGAGGGGGAATGATAGAGCGTCTCAAAACAAAGATATTTGCCGACGGTGCCGATCTGCCGAGTATTCTGGAACTGTATCAGAACCCGCTTATCAAGGGGTTCACGACAAATCCGACCTTGATGCGAAAAGCAGGGATCGCAGACTATGAGTCATTCGGGCGGGAGCTACTTGCCCGTGTGACGGATCGGCCAGTTTCTCTTGAGGTCTTTGCCGATGAATTTGATGACATGGAGCGTCAGGCGCTTGAGATCGCGTCCTGGGGGCCGAATGTTAATGTCAAAATTCCTGTGACCAACACGAGAGGTGAGAGTGCGGCGCCGCTGATTGAGCGCTTGTCCAAAGAGGGGGTGGTTGTCAATGCAACCGCACTCATGACACTTGAGCAGGTCAGACTGGTCGTCGACGCACTTGCACCGGAAACGCCAGGTATCGTATCGGTGTTCGCAGGACGAATTGCCGATACGGGCGTCGATCCTGTTCCGCATATGAAGGCTGCTTTGGAGATTATGTCAGATCGGCCAAAGGCGGAATTGATCTGGGCGAGCCCACGCGAACTCCTCAACATCTTTCAGGCGGACGATATCGGTTGCCACATCATCACGGTGACGAACGATATTCTCGCCAAGCTCAAGACCGTTGGTACGGATCTCGATGCGTACTCGCTTGATACAGTCAAGATGTTCTACAGGGACGCTCAGTCGGCGGGTTATACCGTGGGTACGGCATTACCCTCAAAAGCCGTCGGATGATCATCCGGCGTTTACAATCAAGAACAGTGCGTAGGAGAATTGCGCGATGAAGCATGTATTGGTGACCGGCGGTGCTGGATATGTCGGCAGCTTGCTTTGCCCCCAGCTCCTCGATCTGGGTTACAAGGTGACAGCGTACGACATCTGCTATTTTGGAGATGATTTCCTGCCGCTTGATCATCCCGATTTTCGATTGATCAAAGGTGATATCCGAGACGTTTCGAGCCTAAAAGAGGCCCTAGTCGGTGTCGACGCCGTGATCAACCTGGCTTGTATTTCCAACGATGCCAGTTTTGAGCTGGATGAGAATCTCAGCACGACCGTCAATCTTGACGCATTTGAACCGATGGTCGTGGCGGCGAAGGATGCCGGGGTATCACGGTTCATCTATGCCTCATCCAGTTCCGTCTACGGTATTTCGGATCAGCCGGATGTGACCGAGGAGCATCCGCTCTTACCGCTGACCCTCTACAACAAATACAAAGGACAGTGCGAGCCAGTGCTTTTCAAGCATCAGTCTCCCGATTTTGTATGTGTCACGATCCGGCCGGCAACATTGTGTGGCTATGCCCCCCGACAACGCCTCGATCTTTCAGTCAATATTCTGACCAATCACGCAATAACGAACGGGAAGATAACGGTGTTCGGTGGAACGCAGTTGCGCCCCAATCTTCATGTGCAGGATAAGTGTGATTTGTACAAACTGTTGCTGACGATCGACGATGAAAAAATTGCCGGAAAAACGTTCAACTGCGGCTTCCAAAACCAGTCGATCATGGACATCGCAAAAATCGTCAAGCAAATCGTCGAGGAGGAGTTTCCGGAGAAGGGTGAGATCGACATCGTCACGACGCCGACTGACGACATTCGATCATATCACATCAATTCAGACAAGATCAGGAACGAACTCGGATTTACACCTCAATACTCGATTGAAGATGCCGTACGTGATCTGTGTCAGGCCTTCAAGGCTGGTAAGCTGCCAGACAGTATGAATGATGACACCTATTACAATGTCCGCACGCTGAAAGCACTGCAAGCCGCATGAATACGATGCCTATAGCCCTCGTCACGGGCGGAGCGGGATTCATCGGCAGTCATATGGTGGACCTACTCCTCGAGCGAGGGTTCCGTGTTCGAGTCGTTGATAATCTGTCGGGAGGGCGAGAAGGCAATCTCGCTCATCACGCTCAAAATCAGGATTTGGTTTTGGAACGTGAGGACATCCGAAATCTGGACGCACAGGGTTCGTTATTTGGCGATGTTTCGTATGTTTTCCATTTCGCCGGGATCGGCGATATCGTGCCATCCATAGAGCATCCTCGGGACTATATGGACGTCAATGTGCAGGGAACGGTGCGCGTTCTCGAAGGGGCTCGCGCTGCTCGCGCAAAGAAGTTCGTCTATGCGGCCTCTTCTTCCTGCTACGGCCTTGCGGCGGTTCCCACGGGTGAGGATGCGCCAATCACCCCGCAATATCCTTACGCCTTGTCAAAGTTCATGGGCGAGCAGGCGGTGCTGCATTGGCATCAGGTCTATGGCCTGCCCGTCAACTCGTTGCGCATATTCAATGCATATGGGACGCGGGTGCGAACGACCGGTGCCTACGGCGCCGTCTTCGGGGTCTTCCTGAAGCAGAAACTCTCGTCCAAGCCCTTCACAGTCGTCGGTGATGGAACGCAGCGGCGCGACTTTATTTATGTAACCGATGTGGCACGCGCCTTTCTTGCGGCGGCCGAGACCGATCGGAACGCTGAAATCTGGAACCTGGGTGCAGGCAATCCGCAGACGATCAACCGCCTCGTTGAGTTGATCGGAGGGGAGACGGTGCACATACCGAAGCGCCCTGGTGAGCCAGATTGCACATGGGCGGATATCACGAAGATTACTGCCGATCTCAATTGGGCTCCACACGTCTCGTTCGAGGACGGCGTTGCGCTTATGATGGGCGAAATCGAAGCATGGCGGGATGCGCCATTGTGGGAGCCTAGCTCGATAGCCGAGGCGACAAAAACGTGGTTTGCGCATCTGGGGGAAGGCGCATCGTGACAACAGTATCTCTTTCGGAGCAATTTGGGCACAAGATCAAGACGGCCCAGGAATTGCGAGCCATTATCGGTGACCGCCCTCGTGAAAACAGTGTGGTGATGTGTCATGGTGTCTTTGATGTCGTGCACCCCGGACATGTGCGCCATTTGCTCTATGCCAAGAGTCTGGGTTCAATACTGATTGCCTCGATCACTGCTGACCGGCACATCGTCAAGGGTGTCTACCGCCCACACATCCCACAGGAACTCAGGGCCGCTAATCTGGCTGCATTCGAGATGGTCGATTATGTCTTGATCGACACTCATGCCGAGCCGATAGAAAATTTGAAAATCCTGGAACCTGACCTTTTTGCCAAGGGATATGAGTATCAGTCTGGGGCCGTCAATCCGAAAACTTCGGAAGAGCAACGGGTCATCGAATCCTATGGTGGAGAGCTGATCTTTACGCCTGGCGATATCGTTTATTCGTCAAGCAGGCTCATCGAACTCGATCCGCCACAAATCAAATCCGAAAAGCTGATCAACCTGATGGAGCAGGCGGGTATCGAATTCGATACGTTGCGTCAGACGCTTCTCGGAATGAAACAGAAGAAACTGCATGTGGTCGGTGACACCATCGTCGATAGCCTGACTCACTGCGCGTTAATCGGCGGTCAGACAAAGACCCCGACATTGAGTGTTCTGTACCAGGATCGCGCCGACTATGTCGGCGGTGCGGCGATTGTTGCGAAACATCTGAAGGCATCGGGCGCCGAAGTCGAATTCTCAACAGTGCTCGGCGATGATGATTTGAAGGACATGGTCCTGGCAGATCTTGAGGCAGCCGGCGTTTCAACTCGTCCGGTGATCGACTCAACACGCCCGACGACGAACAAGAATGCAGTTGTCGTTGGCGGTTACCGACTCCTCAAGATTGACACATTAGACAACCGGTCGATCACAAATGGTGTGCTCAAACACCTCGTCGATGGTGTCGCCAGCAATAAATCCGATGCAATCCTGTTCAGCGACTTCCGGCACGGCCTCTTCAACAAACGCACCATTCCCGCTCTTGTCGAAGCGATTCCCGAGGGGACATATCGCGTGGCCGACAGTCAAGTTGCCAGCCGCTGGGGCAATATCACAGAGTTCACTGATTTCGATCTGATTACGCCTAATGAAAGGGAAGCCCGTTTTGCCTTGGCCGATCAAGATTCAGGTGTGCGACCACTTGCGTCGAGATTGTATGATGCGGCGGCGTGCAAGACGCTCATTCTCAAGCTTGGCGACCGCGGTGTATTGACCTGCGTCAGCGACGATCACGAGGCGCTCGACAGCTTTTTTTCGATTGATAGCTTTGTCGATAATCTCGTCGATCCGGTCGGAGCAGGTGATGCGCTGCTGGCATACTCGACCCTTGCCATGCTGGTTAGCGGGTCGCCAATCCAGGCGACTATTCTCGGTTCGATTGCAGCGGCATTGGAATGCGAGCAAGACGGTAACATTCCGATCTCTCCTGCCGACCTGCTCGACAGGCTTTCGCTGGTCGAGAGGCAGGTCACATATAGCTGACTTGATATGCGTGTAATTGTTGTCGGTCTTGGCGTGCAGGGGCACAAACGTAAGAGGGTCGCCGGTGACGACTGCGTCGCTTGCGTTGATCCAGTCAGCGAGAACGCCGACTTCCGCTCTGTATGCGATGTGCCGCTGAGCGACTATGATGCTGCATTGTGCTGCACGCCCGATGAACCGAAAGTAGAGTTGCTCTCCTATCTCCTGGCCAACGGCAAACATGTGCTGGTTGAGAAACCGCTTTGGGCCGCAGAAGAAAAGCAGATTTCGGATCTGGAGAATTTAGCGCTTGGGACAGGCGCTTTTTGCTATGTCGCATACAATCACAGGTTCGAGCCGCACTATGTGCGTATGCGCGATTTGATCGCTTCGGGTGAGTTGGGCTCTGTCTATCGATGTCGCATGTTCTATGGCAATGGAACGGCGCGCCTGGTTCGCGACTCTGCATGGCGCGACAAAGGGTCTGGCGTCGTGCACGACCTCGGATCGCATTTGTTGGATACGGCCTCGTTCTGGTTTGGTCGTCTCGGGCAGGATTTTGAAGTTTTCTCAAGCGACAGTTTTGAGACCAGAGCGCCTGATCATGCTGTGGTCGGAACACGCAAAGGCACTCCGAGCCTCGAGTTCGAGATGACGTTCCTGTCCTGGCGCAATCATTTCACTTGCGATGTTTTTGCCGAGAAGGGGTCTGCCCACATTGAATCACTTTGCAAGTGGGGGCCGTCGCGGTTCATCAGAAGATTGCGCATTCTGCCGAGCGGCCGACCTCCGGAAGAAACGATCACGTTGCTGCAGGATGATCCAACTTGGGATCTCGAATACGCGCACTTCAAGCGAAAGTGTGTCGAAGGCGCAAAGACAGACCTGTCAAAGGATGTCTGGCTCAATCGGCTTCTGCGCCAACTCGGTGATGAAGCCATGGCAGGGGCGGCACAATGAACCCGGTGGTCGGTGTCGCAGGGATGACCCATCTTGGATTGATCACCGGTACGACATTGTGCGCGAAGGGATTCGATGTGGTCTGCTATGACACCGACCCTTCCGTTGTGGCTTCCTTGCAGTCTGGCGATTTGTCCGTGCATGAACCGGGTCTGGAAGAGTTGTTGACCGCCAACGGCACACGACAGCGCTTTACCAGCGATGTTGATGCTCTCAGCGCCTGTGATGTGGTTTATATTGCTCCAGATGTGCCTACGGACGAGACGGGACGTAGCGATCTTGCGGATGTCAGCGCACTTATCGACAAGGTCGCGGCGAGTCTTGGGAAGACGTCAACGCTTGTCATCCTTTGTCAGGTGCCACCGGGTTTTACGCGTGCACTGACGTTCGATCACGCGCGACTCTACTACCAGGTTGAGACGCTGGTTTTTGGAAACGCGGTGGAGCGCGCGCTCCGGCCTGAGCGGTACATTGTGGGCTGTGCGGATCCAATGCATCCGCTTGAACCAGCCTTCAAGGCAGTCTTGGAGCGTTTCGACTGCCCAATTCTGCCTATGCGCTATGAGAGCGCGGAGCTTGCCAAGATATCGATTAATGTGTGCTTGGTTGCCTCTATCAGTGCGGCCAATATGATGGCCGAGCTCTGCGAGCATACGGGGGCTGATTGGCACGAGATCGTGCCGGCACTGCGACTTGATCGCCGTATTGGTTCGTATGCTTATTTGAAGCCCGGTCTTGGTTTTGCCGGGGGCAATCTTGAGCGTGATCTCGCAACCGTCATTCGCCTCGCCGGTGCGCATGGGACCGATGCTGGTCCTGCCGAAGCCGGGATCCGTAACAGTCGGCACAGGCGGGACTGGGCCTTGCGTGTGGTGCGCGAGAATGTTCTTTCGGACGGTGGCGACCCGCTGATTGCCATATGGGGCCTAGCGTACAAGGAAAACACGCGATCTGTGAAGAATTCACCCGCACTTGCCACGATTGCCGGCCTATCAGAGGTTCGGTTGGCTTTGCACGATCCGGAAGTCCCTGCTGATTTGGTGGAGCATTCAAGAGCAGTGATGGCGGACAGCGCCTTGGCGGCGGCCGACGGTGCGGAAGCACTCTTGATCCTAACGCCATGGCCAGAGTATCGCGAGGCGGACTTGAGCGAGATCGCACGAGCAATGCATGGCAGAACGATTATAGATCCTTTTGGAGTCCTCGACTCCCAGTCCGCCGAATTGGCCGGTTTCGACTATCATACGTTGGGTATGCCGGCGCCGAAGGCCGAGAGATAATGTAATGCTGAAGCACCTAAATGAAAAAGTGGTACGACCGGCACGCGTCGTGATTGTTGGATCAGGCGGATTTGTCGGTGGTGCCATTCGCCGTCATGTTTTGGATGCCGGAATAGAAGTATTGGGGCTCGCGCGCACTGATATTGATCTGCTCCGCGAGGACGCCGGCGATCGCCTTGCTGAGCGCCTGCGTCCCGACGATGCAGTCGTGATGGCGTCGGCTATTGCTCCCTGCAAGTCGCCGGCGATGCTTAGAGACAATATTGTTTTGGCCGAAGCTTTTGCCCGCGCGATTTCGCGCCAGCCGGTGTCTTACATCCTCAATATTGGCTCGGATGCCATCTATGCCGACAGTCAAGACCCATTGAATGAAGACTCGTGTGCGGCGCCGACCAGCCTGCATGGGATTATGCATTGGACTCGCGAGATCATCGTCGGCGACGCGGCCGGTGATACGCCCATGGGGACATTAAGGCCGACACTGATCTATGGTGTAGACGATCCACACAATGGCTACGGCCCCAACCGCTTTCGCAGGCTCGCTGCGGACGGGCAGGACATCGTTCTGTTCGGCGAAGGCGAAGAGCGGCGCGATCATGTCTTCATCGAAGACGTCGCATCGCTGGCGGCTCTGATGATTGGACATCGCAGCATCGGTGCGTTGAATGCGGCCACGGGAACGGTGATATCGTTTCGTGAGGTCGCTGAGCTAATCAACTCACATTTTGAGAATGCGATTTCAATCAAGGGGTCACCGCGGTCAGGCCCCATGCCCCACGACGGCTATCGTCCTTTCGACCCAAGTGCCACGCAGGCGGCATTTCCCGAATTCGTCTACACCCAACCCAGTGGTGGGTTCGCCAGCATTTGCCAAGACACAGTGGAGCCGACTTAATGGGCCGCGAAGTTGATCTGCTAAGGGCCATTCCGAAAACGCGGCGCAACATTGAGGCTCGTCAAGACGCGAAGGATCCGGAAGTCGTTGCCGTTTCACGCCAATATGGCGAGATGTATTTCGACGGGCCGCGTGATTATGGCTATGGCGGTTACAAGTATGACGGCCGTTGGGTTCCTGTCGCTCATGATATCATAGAGCATTTCGGGCTGAAGAGCGGTGACCGCGTGCTCGATATTGGCTGTGCGAAAGGCTTTCTCGTAAAAGATCTCCTGGACGCGTTACCGGGCCTTGAAGTTTTTGGGCTTGATGTCTCGGAATATGCGCTGATGAATTGCCATCCGGACGTCGTGGGGCGCCTTCATCTCGGGTCCGCGGACCACCTGCCGTTCCCGGACGCCAGCTTCACTTGCGCGATATCTCTTGATACAGTCCATAATCTTCCGCGTGAGCGTGCCAAGACGGCGTTGAGGGAAATACAGCGGCTCACCGGAGGCAGCGCCTTTGTGAAAGTCGATTCCTATAGAACCCCAGAAGAGAAAGACATATTCGAGTCGTGGGTTCTCACTGCTGAATTCCATGCATATCCGAATGGTTGGCTGGAGCTGTTTGGCGAAGCCGGCTACACCGGGGATTACGCCTGGACGATAATCGCTTAGTAAGGGTCCTTGGATTTCGACGAAAATTACCTGTCGATCTAGGCTCTGAAGATTTTACAGAATCCACGTGGGCAACCGCAACCGCGGAGAGTTCGTTTGCGGCAGCTCTAAGAGAACAGACAAGTCGGGATTTGAGGAGAGTTGTAAGACGATGACCGGAAAAACATATGCAATTCTAGGGGGAGGTGGTTCTTTCGGTATCCACGCTGCATTCTATCTTCTCGACCACGCATCTCCCAAGAAGGTGATCGGCATTGGGCGTAATCCCCTCCGACCAGCACCCTTTTCGCTGAATGTGGAGGCCAGAGAAGGCTATGAATACCACGCTCGGCATATCACACATGAACTCGATTTGCTCCTGGAGCTTCTCGATCAGGAAAAGCCGGAAGTCATCATCAACTTCGCTGCACAGGGCGAAGGGGCTGTATCATGGAAGCACTCCTGGCGATTCTTCGAGACGAATTCAATGGCGTTGGCCCGTCTCAGCGAAGAGTTGATGCGCCGCGATTGGCTTGAGCGCTTCATCCAGATCGGTACATCCGAAATGTATGGCTCTGTCGACCATGCCGTCACGGAAGACGAGCCCATCAAGCCGACCAGCCCCTATGCGGCGTCGAAGGTCGCATTCGACATGTACCTTAGCTCGGTACACCAGTTCCTCGACTTTCCGATGAACATCATCCGGCCGAGCAACTGCTACTGTCCAGGTCAGCTACTTCATCGTGTCATTCCAAAGGCAATCGTGTGCGGTCTGACCGGCAACAAGTTGCCATTGCATGGAGGGGGCAAGGCAGAAAAATCCTATCTCCATGCACGCGACCTCGGCCGTGCGATCCATCTGGTTGCCGAAAAGGCGCCGCTGGGAACGACATACAATGTCGGACCGAAAGACCCGACATCGATACGGAAAGTCGTGGAGCTTTGCGCCACGGCACTGGACATCCCGTTTGACGATCTTTGCGAAGTCACAGAGGATCGGCTTGGCCAGGATTCACGCTACTGGCTTGATTCAAGTGCCGTTAAAGAGGCTGTCGGCTGGGAGCAGGAAATCGACTGGGCCGAAGGCCTCGCCGAGATGGTTGATTGGGGCAAGTCCAACCTCGAAGACCTGCGCGCTTGGCCAACATCTTATACCCTTAGAGCCTGAATTCCCGGCAAATCCAAAAACGATGAAGAGTTCACGATGACAACCGCTGACGCCGAGCATCTCTCGCCGGTTCATAGACCGAATGCCTTTGACGCAGCCGCGGCGCGGCGGCGATGTCTGGCTTGGCGCCGGCGGATCCTCGACATATCCCAACAGGTCACAGCGCTGCACTGCGCGCCGGCCTTTTCGTGCGTTGAGATCGTCGATTGCATCTATCACGGGCTGATGCGCCGGATCGATACGGCCGACTCGCCGGATGTCTTTCTCATGTCCAAAGGGCATGGTTGCATGGTTCAATATGCAATACTTGAGGATCTCGGCATTCTGGAGAAGCGTGATCTAGACCTTTATTGCAAGCCCGAGGGCCGGCTCGGTGCGCATCCTGACTACGGCGTTCCCGGGATCGCGGCCGCGACAGGTTCGCTCGGTCATGGCATGGGCATGGCAACGGGTATGGCTTACGCGGAACGTTTGATGGACCGTGATGGAATGGTCTATCTGGTGTTGAGCGACGGTGAATGCCAGGAAGGCTCAACATGGGAAGGGGCGATGATGGCAGCAAATCTTGCGCTGCAGAATCTCGTGGCATTCGTCGATCTCAACGATCTTTCCGGGTTGGAGCGCATGAGCGAGGGGCATCCGGCATTTCATCCGCTTTCGGAAAAGTTTTCTGCCTTCGGATGGGAAACACGAGACATTAACGGACATGACAGTGCCGCCATCCACGATGCGGTTATGGAGCGCAAAGGAGACAAGCCTCTGGCGTTGATATGTGAAACCGTTAAGGGCAAGGGTGTCTCCTACATGGAACATGTTCCCATATGGCATTACCGCTCGCCGACCGAAGACGAATACCAACAAGCCATCGCTGAGCTGTCGGAGATTGACGGGTGAGGAACAGATTTGCAGATGTCTTTTATGAGCTTGGCGTTGATGATCCAAAGCTCTGCATCGTGGTCGCCGATATCTCGCCCGCCGGATCGATTGCCAAGTTTCGTACGGAGTTTCCCAATCGCTTCGTCAACACAGGCGTTGCCGAGCAGATCATGATCGGCATGTGCGCCGGCATGGCTTTGAGGGGACTGCGCCCCTTCGCATACACGATCGCGACCTTCACGTTGTACCGGCCATTCGAGTTTGTTCGCGACGATCTTTGCTATCAGAATTTGCCGGTCACAATTGTCGGTATCGGAGGCGGCGTTACTTATTCGACGCTCGGGGGAACACATCACGCCCAGGAAGATATCGGCATTGCCAGCGCGATTCCGAATATGAATGTGATTGCTCCCTGTGATCCGGCAGAGGCCGAGATGGCCACGCGTTGGTGCGCCACACAAGACAGAGGGCCTGTCTATCTGCGCCTCGGCAAGGCGGGTGAGCCGAGCTTGACGGACAATGCTGAGGAGCCATGGGAGTTTGGAAAGCTGCGATATTTGAGCCGTGGCACCGACGTCTGTGTGCTGAGTTACGGTCCGATTGCGGCGATGGCGGCTGAGATCGCCGAGCGGTTCAGAAGCAAGGGACAGTCTGCATCGCTTGCCTGCGCACATACCATCAAACCGCTCGATGAGGCCGGGATCATCCGTGCGCTGGAGAGTCATTCCCGGGTCGTCGTTATCGAAGAGACCGGACCAACCGGAAGCCTTGGCGGAACGGTTAAGAGGCTGGCTTTTGAACGCGGGATCACGTCTCCGATCGATAGTTTTTGCCTCAAGGACGAATTCGTCCACCACTACGGCAACCATCAGGAGTTACTTGCGAAACATGGTCTGGAAACCAATGCTATCGCCAGTCAACTCGGTCTGTCCTGAGTAGATTCGATGTGTTCGGCACATGAGTGATGTCTCCTCTATCGAGAGCCGCCTGGCAATTAACGGGGGCTCACCAGTCCGCGACCGTCCAATGCCTGCGCGGCTGGCGTTTGGGCCGGACGAGCGTGCGATGATCGATGCAGCGCTCGATCACTATGCCGAGCTTGGTCTCGATCCCGGTTATCAAGGTTATTTCGAGAAGCGCTATTGCGACGCGTTTGCGGATTTGATGGGGGGCGGGCATGCCGACGCCGTTGCAACCGGGACCGCAGCAATCTTTGTAGCGCTTGCAGCGCTGGAACTCCCGAAGGGCAGCGAGGTCCTGGTCTCGCCGATTACCGATCCCGGTTCGCTGTCTGCAATCATTTTGAATGGCTTGGTGCCCAAACTCACGGATAGCGCGCCGGGCAGCTACAATGCGACTTCAGAACAGTTCGTGCCCCGGTTTGATGAAAATACGTCGGCCGTGCTGGCCGTTCATTCAGTCGGCGAGCCCACTGATATTGATGAGATCGTTGCCGCGGCCGACACGCGCGGAATCCGCGTTGTCGAGGATTGCAGTCAATCCCATGGTGCGATGATCGGGGAGCGACGGATCGGCACATTTGGTCACATAGCGGCATTTTCAACGATGTATCGCAAGGCAAGTGTCACGGGTCCGTCCGGCGGTGTGGTCTATTCGCGTGACGAAACACTACACCGCAGAGCACTTGCTTATGCCGACCGGGGAAAACCGAGCTGGCGTGATGATTTCGACGATCGCAATCCCAGCCAGTTTCTCTTCCCCGCACTCAATCTCCATTCGGACGAAATCGGTTGCGCCATCGGTATCGCCTCGCTGGCGCGGCTGGATGATACGCGTGCGCGCCGCCTTGCTTTTGTGAAGGAAGTCGCACAGCTGATCGAGGCGGAATCCGGATTATGTCGGCCCTACGGATACTCCGACGCCTTGTCACCCTTCGTCTTTCCGATATTTGTCGATAGCCGTAAGATTGCTGTGAGCAAAACGGAATTTGCCGTAGCTTTGATCGCTGAAGGTATTCCTCTGAACCCGCATTACCAGTATGTCGTGGCAGATTGGCCGTGGCTTCGGCCCTATCTTGCCGACGACGCCGATACACCCAATGCACGCGATGCCAGAGACAATTCTTTCTGCCTCTATCTGAACGAGAATTACACAAATGTGGAGGCGCGCGATGTTGTCCAGGCCATCACCAAAGTCGAAAGGTGGGCTTGCGATGCATGATACGGCTTCAATCCCGATGACAGCAAGAAGGTCAAGAGCGTGATCGTACTAGGACTGCACGGCGGCGTCACGATCGGCCAACATGAGCCTGGCGCCGCTCTCATCGTGGACGGCCGGGTTGTCGCGATCTGCGAAGAGGAGCGCTATCTGCGCATTAAGTCGGCATACGGACATCTGCCGAAATACTCGATCGATGCCTGTCTGAAAATTGCGAATATCGCCTGGGAAGACGTTGACGTCGTCGTCACCACCGGAATCACCTATGATGATTTCGAAGCCCGCATCCGTGATTATCTCCGTCATACATTTGGCAGTTGTCCGCGTCTCGAGCGTGTCCATCATCAGGAAGCCCATTTGGCGGCAACCTTTTACGGTTCCGGTCTGGATGATGCACTCGTTCTTTCCCTGGATGCCACTGGCGACGGGGCATGTGGCATGTTCGGGCGCGCCACGCGAGAGGGTGGAATTGAAGTCGAAGACGTTTGGCCGACAACCAGCTCAATCGGCTTCTTTTACACACTGATGACCTATTATCTGGGTTTTGCAGATGGCGACGAGTACAAGGTTATGGGGCTTGCACCCTATGGCAACGCAAATGTCGATCTCTCCAAGATCATTAAGCCCGATTCAACAGGGTGGTCGTTCGACTGGTCGAGCGTCAGGTCCGATCCGCCACTGCGTTCGCCTTTCGAGCCAGCATATGCCGCAAAGGTGGCTGACCTCATAGGGCAACCGAACCGCGTACCAGGAACGGAGGTCACCCAGTTCCATAAGGATGTCGCGCGCAGCGCTCAGGCTGCCTTCGAAGAGTGTTTCATGAGCCTTGTGCGCCACTTGAAGTCACGCGCGCCTGAGGCGAGGAACCTCTGCTATGCCGGAGGTGTAGCGTTGAACTGCTCGGCCAATCGCAAACTCTTCTATTCCGACATGTTCGACAATTTTTATGTCTCGCCGGTGTCATCCGACCGAGGCCTCGCGCTGGGCTGCGCTTATCATGGCGCCGTTCTCGCCGGCGACAAGCCCTGGCGGTTGGCCTCGCCCTACCAGGGTTCATCCTATTCGAACGATCAGATGCGCAACGAACTGCAGAGCAATGGCATCACATTCAGCGAGGTTGATGATCCGGCCGAAGCAGCCGCTGGATTGCTCGCCGACGACCGGATCATCGGCTGGTATCAGGGACGTTCTGAAGCCGGTGCACGTGCACTGGGCAATCGCTCGATTCTCGCAAACTGCGGATCCAGCGATATGAAGGAGAAGGTCAATGCGCGGATCAAGTATCGCGAGGAGTTCCGGCCTTTTGCTCCGTCGGCTCTATGCGACCGTGCCGAAGAGTATTTTGATACGCGCGGACGCGCCCTTCCTCATATGTGCATCACTGTAGACACGCAGCCCGACAAGAGTGAGGAAATCGCTTCGGTTGTCCACGTCGATGCCACGGCGCGACTGCAGACGGTCCGCAGTTCTGATAACGAGCTTTACTACAAGGTCATAAAGGATTTTAGCGAGCACACCGGGGCGCCGGTGATACTGAATACAAGCTTTAATCTGAAAGGCCAACCGATCGTCGAGACTCCCCGCGATGCGCTGATGACCTTCTTCGGTTGCGGTCTTGACGCGCTTGTCATGGGCAATTTCGTCATTCAAAAGCCCGCCAGTGAGAGCATTGCCTGATTCCGATGACTAGGATGGCGCTTCAGTCTGCTATTGCCCGAAGTGGCGCGATGGACTCGCAGCACCTGACTATCGCGCGAATGCTCGCTGCATCGGATGTTCCCGGCGATGGGGTTCTTCTTGTGCATAGCGCATTCAAGAGCCTGGCGCGCGACGGGTATCGCATGAGATCGGTTCTTGATGCCCTGGCCGATCACATGAACGCAGGCACACTTCTCATGCCGACAATGTCGTGGCGCTTCGTCAATCGGGAAAGGCCCGTATTCAACGAGTTGGAAACGCCATCGAACACCGGCGCCCTCACCGAAATGTTCCGGACGTCGCTCGCTACGGCGAGGAGCCTTCATCCGACGCATTCCGTTGCGGGAATGGGGCACAATGTCGATGAGCTGTTAGGGCATCATCATCATTGCCTGACCCCATGCGGTGCCGAGAGCCCGTTCGGAAAGCTCGCGGAAGCCGATGGCTGGGTCATGATGCTGGGCGTTGGAATGGACTGCTGCACGATGGTCCACCATGTGGAGGAAGAGGTCGCTCCCGATATTTATTGTCGACCCGTCGCCGAGAACGAAAGCTATTCCTGCGTTAGCCGCGGCGGCCAGACCGTTACGGTCGACTTGCGGCGGCACAAGTTCCTCCCGCGCGACTATTGGCAGTTCCAAGATGTGCTGGCGATCAGGAATCAACTCAGGATATTTCGTTGCGATAACTCCATCGCTCTTGTTTTTCGTGCACGCGACATCTGTCGCGCCGTTCAAGACACATTGGAGCACAGGCCCGATGCCGTCATTGCTCGGCCCGGACAGCGCTACAGATTGATGTAACCCTTATCGCCTAAGAATCCGTCGGGTGCCGCCTCATGCCCTCTGAACTGTTTGTCGATGATACGAGCACGTTGCCGTTGGGCGACGCCGTGGCAGCAATCATCGTCCTTGATGACGGTGAATACGTGCTGCAGCAACGTGATCTGAAGCCAGGTATCTGGTATCCGGATCATTGGGGCTGCTTCGGCGGAGGCGTGGACGATGGCGAGACACCGCGACAGGCGCTCGACCGCGAGTTATTCGAGGAATTACAACTGGAACCGCTTGATGCCGAGGACCTCTGCTCGTTTGATTTCGATCTGACGGCCATGGGGTATCGCGTGTTTTATCGGCGGTATTTCGTTGTTAGGATGGAGCGTCAACGATTTGAACAGTGCGTGCTGCAGGAAGGGCGCGATTTGGGCAGTTTCGACGCGCGTCGTATGTTTCTTGATCTACGCCTGACACCCTACGACTCTTTTGCGCTTTACCTTCACGCGAACGCGAAGCAGTTTGCGGCGGACCCTGCATGATTATCGGCCGGATTGGCTTGGTGCAAAAGTGCAAGAGGATCAGCCTGTGTCGTTGAAGATTGGTAGCGCAGTGTTGCAGATATCCTTGCCTGACAATCGCGAGCGCGCGCGCTTCTTGTTGCAATGTGTGCGCGAGACGCCTAGAGGCATGCGCCTTTTCACCTTGCTGATCGCCGGTGCTTTCGTGCTTGTGGGCCTTGAATCCGTCAGTGCCCTGTTCGCTGCGCCGATCCTGTCCTCTCTTGCCGGGCGGAACGCCTTCGAGGGCGTTCCATTCATCGGTGCTTTCGTTGGTTTGTTCGAGGGATTTAGCGCGGCGGAACGAATCCAGGTCATTGCCGCCATCATGATCATATTTGCCCTCTTGCGCGGTGTGATCAGCGCTTACGTCTCTATTGCGTCGGCCAACTATGGGCTGATGGTACAAAGAGCGATGATCCCCAAATATTTTGAAAATGCGTATGGCACAAAGATGTCCTACATCGCCGAAAAGAATTTCGGCACGCTTTCCAACATGATTTTTGGCCATACCGGGCGTATCGCCGAGGTTATTCGGCAAATAAATACGATCATGGTTAATGTTGCGCTGATTCCCGTCTATGTCGGACTCATGGTCCTTCTGTCTCTTCCGGCGACCGTCGGAACCGTTGTTTTTTGCCTGGTTGGACTTTTCCTGGCCAAGATCCTTGCAGGCAAACAGCGCCAGCGCGGTGAGGAGTTATCTATCATCAATCAGCGCTACTCGAACCTTGCCTCGGAAACGCTGAACTACCTGAAAACGATCCGGCTTGCCAGCGCCGAAAAACACAAGCTCGGCCAGTTTTTTTCCGAGATGAGGTCCTATCTTGGATATCTGGAGCGTTTCAACGCGGTGAATGCCATCAATGGCCCATTGTTCAATACGGCGGCAGCCGTCGCTATTGGCGTCCTGCTTTTCATGGGACCTTATCTATTCGTCGGCGAGGCGGCGATTTGGCTGGGTCAGGTTCTGATCTTTATGATGCTGTTGTCGCGCGTAGTCGGACCGACGTCGGCCATCGCGCAGTCGATGATGGTTATTTCGCAGAATGCGTTCGCAATCGATGACTTCATGCGTTTCACGTCCGAGTGCGAAGCAAACAAGGAAATCAGTGGAACCAAACCGTTCAAGCAATTCAATAACGCAATTGTATTCGAGAATGTCAGTTTCTTCTATGGCGAAACAGGAAGTGCGTCCTTGGGCAATGGGGCAACTAAGGGCAGTGAGAGCGACTTGGAAAACCTGGAGAAAAGGAACGCTGTACTAAAAGATATGTCGTTCGAGATAAGGGCGCGCGAAATGACGGCCCTTGTCGGAAAATCCGGCTCGGGAAAAACAACAATAGCCGAGATAATGGCTAGGCTCTATGTGCCTCAACATGGGCGAATTCTTGTTGACGGAGTCGATTTGAGAGAGATTGATCTCTGCCAATGGCGACGCAAAGTCGGAGTTGTTTCTCAGGGCACCGTTCTATTCAACGATTCCGTAGCCAGCAATCTACGCCTTGGCGCGCCGGATGCCAGCGATGACGATCTCATCTGGGCCGCCAAACTGGCCGCCGCGGATGAATTCATTGATAAACTTGAGAATGGGTATGAAACGCTGCTGGGCCCCTGCGGGGATACACTCTCTGGCGGTGAACGCCAGCGTCTATCGATTGCCCGTGCATTTCTGCAACGGCCCGATATCTTGATTCTCGACGAGGCAACCAACTCGCTTGATACTCTGACCGAAAAAGCCGTAAATGATGCATTGTCGCATTTTAGGGGCCACGTCACGATCATTGTTATTGCCCACCGGCTTTCAACGGTTCGCCATGCAGACAAGATCGTGGTGCTCCACGACGGGGACCTAAAAGAGCAAGGCTCACATGACGCATTAGTCGCACAGAAAGGCCTTTACAGTCAGCTTCTAAAGTTGCAAGAAGCCGAGCAACTTCGGCAAAATCTCGAGCAAGTTGTGGGCTAACGAGAGCGCGTCTGGGATGAGCCTACGATAGGCTAAAGTCTTGGACGACGGCAATCGGCAGATCATCCAGGATGGCGCTATTGTCGCTCACGTTTGACTGAATGCGCCGCTTGATCGATAGACAGTAGGGGCATAATAGGACAACGCATGGGAACGCACGATAAATGGGGAAAGGCGGATTGGATCGATCCAAACCATCCTTGGGACGATCCGTTGCCGGTGCCCGAAATGCCAGAACGGTTGCTGCTGGACTACGCAACTCGTTGCAATTTGCGCTGCCCAATGTGTCCTGTTTGGGGATCTGAAGACAACCGCAAAATCGACGAAGTCACGGGTGTGATGGATGTGGAGGGTGCTCGAAGGGTCCTCGATGAAGTGCAAGCGGCGGCGCCGGCGGTCCAACCCAGTCTATACGGCGAACCATTGCTCATACCGAGGTTGACTGATGTCATCAAGGATCTGAAGACGCGGAATATCCCGGTTGCCATGAATACCAATGGCCTGACGCTCACGCCCCGTCTCTGTGACCTCTTCATCGAAGAAAAAGTCGATTCGGTGATGTTCAGCCTCGATTCGGTTACACCCGAAACACTCAAGCTTGTTCGAGGCGTGGATAAACTCGAAAAGATCGAGCGCAATATCGATATGATGCTGCAGCGTCGCGGCGAGGGCAAATATCCTCGTATCGGTGTTTCCTTTACCCTGCAGGACGAAAATCGGCACGAATATGATGCGTTCATCGACAAATGGGTGAACAGGGTCGATGTGGTTCGCATGGGTCTGGTTTTCGATGACCGGGAAGGGTATTTCCCTGACCTCAATACTGACGAAGAGCGCCGCCCATGCCCGTCTCTCTACAAGACTCTGCCGCTGCACAATGACGGGACAGCCCGTTTGTGCTGCCTCGACGGATTTCGTCAGACCGACATGGGAAATGTCTTCGAGGACAGCGTCGCTGCTGTGTGGCATGGTGAGGAGTTTGCCAAAGCGCGCTATTTTCATGAGACCGGTCAGTGGGACAAGGTGCCTTTTTGCAAGAACTGCAACGGCTGGACAGAGTATGATTTCACGGAAGAGGTTCGCGACGGGCTTCTGATTCGAAGCTCACCGCAATATGTGTATTACAACCGTCTTGAGAGGCTTTCGAATTGGGAAGGTAAACTGCGTGACGTTCACGAGACGAAACACGGTGATGATCAGGCAGAATCCGTGATGCCGATGAGTCTCGAAACGGCACAGTGATTGGAGTTTGCTCCACGACGATTGGACGCGGAGAACTGCACGGTCTGCAAATGAACGATGATGGCGCAGACATTGAGAGCTTGGAGTCCAAGGGTCTCATGCCTCTTTGGCGCCGCGCCCTCGATACTGCGAGGCGCGAAGGAGTTGCCGTCATTGCCAGACGCGTGGTGAGAGAGTTTCGCATTCCGACAACAGGTCCAGGCCGGGCTTTGCTGCCGATATGGCGCATACCTCGGCGTCTTCGCAGCAAGGCTAGCGAGCCGGCGTATCGGTTGGCCGGGCCAAATTCACTGGTCGCGTTTTGGGATTTTTTGGCGGCGCCAATAACGTTCGACTTCTGCTGGTTCATGGTTGCGGCTGAATTGGAGCGCCGCCGGCGCGGTCTGACGTCCCTACATTTTGTTTTGGTTCAAGGCGCAAGTTGGGAATCCGGACCGGAAAGCAGTGAGTATTTGTCGATTGTGGACGCAGAGCAGCGGAAGCAGCGTGTCTTCGACATGATCTTTCCGCTTAGCAATCTGATGCCGGAATCGCACGGCGTCACGCTGGTCGCCGATCGGAAACAGGCATCGCGGCTCGTGGACGATTGCGGAGAGAATGTTTTTCCTGAGAACTACACGCCCGAGTTTCCTGCCAATCCAATTCCATATGCCAAACGGGTCAATGATGCGGCGCGTCGTGGCGAGCACATCCCGCGCCTCAGAGCACCAGTCTCGGCTTGCCGTCGGATTGCAGAGTGGAAGCAGACGATCGGTGAAGGTGATCTGATCACCATTACATTACGGCAAATGGATTATTCGCCCAACCGCAACAGTAATTTGGAAGCCTGGTCGGACGTTGCTCGTCAGCTGGAGGGGCGTGGGTTTAAGGTCGTCATCGTTCCAGATTTTGGCCAGGCGCTCAATCCTTACTCGGACGCGTTGGCTGGATTGCGTGTCATGCCCGAGGCTGCGTTGAACATTGCGTTAAGGGCTGCTCTCTATGAAGCAGCCTATGTCAATCTTGGCGTAAGCACGGGACCAATGGCACTTTGTTGGCTGAACAGCGTTTGTCGCCATATTACATTCAAATTCAGCAACGAAGACGAACCGGGCACGAGCCTAGCATATCACAAGAGCATCGGTCTCGAACCAGACGATCCGCACCCATTTGCAGGTCCGTTTCAGCTGATTTGTTCGGATACGGATGATGCCGAGTCGATTATGAAAAGGTTCGAGCAACTCCGAGAGAGAATTGAGTTGTCCGAGGGCCGCCGGCAATAGGTCGATGAACGACCTTCATGCTTGTGATCATCGCTTGATTTAGGGGCTCTTGATGTCATTGGTAAAGATCCTGCAGCTGGTGGGCTTCGCTGCCTTGATCTCAGTCGGTCAACTCCTTTTCAAGAGAGCTGCCAATTCAGTTGCAGACAGTGATGTCATCGGCGCACTGCCGAAGCTCGCGGCAAATCCTGCGATTTGGGCGGCTCTTGTCCTCTATGGTATTGCGACCGCACTCTGGGTGTTCATACTCCGCACCACGCCGCTCAGTCTTGCCTATCCGTTCGTGGCACTCGGCTTCATCATTCTGCCGATACTGTCGTGGTGGCTGTTCGAAGAGAAACTCGACTGGTCACTTGGCATCGGTACAATTCTCATCGTTTGCGGTATGCTGGTGATCGCCTTAGGCGCGCGTCCGCAGTGAAAGGCAATTCCGGCAATTCGCGAAGCGTTGGTAGATTGCCACTGGAAATCTGTCGATGTATGCATGATCGGTCGATCTCCAGGTGACATAAGCTTGATTACGTGAAGGTGTTTTTGTAGAGCGATGATGGGCAATTCAGCGGCAAAAATACCTGTCGGAAAAGACAGCTTCTCGCCGGCGATGGCGGAGGCGTCCGGCTATATGGAGTGGACGCTTTCGGATTTCCAACCGGTCATTCGCGGCCGTATTCTGGAAATCGGCGTCGGACATGGCAGCTATTATCAGTTTCTCCGATCAAAGGGCGACTATTACGGCTTGGATATTGATCTCGGATCGGTTGAAGAGGCGCGGAAGCGATATCCGGACGCGACCTTCTACCAGGCTGATCTGACGGCGCCGGCCACTGCTGAGCAATTGAAAGGCGGATTTGATACGATCGTGTGCTTTAATGTACTCGAGCATATCGATGATGATTTGTCTGCGATGCAGGCCATGATCAATGGGCTTACGCCCGATGGACATCTCTGTCTTCTCGTTCCGGCGTTTGAGTTTTTGTATAATGATCTGGATCGGCTCGCCGGCCACTGTCGACGCTACACCACGCGCCATATCGGTGACCTTGTGCGCGAGGCAGGCGGCGAAACAATCGGTCTTCGCTACTTCAATGCAGTCGGTGGCGTCGGTTGGCTGGCCAACCGACTCTTGCGCCACGACTCTCTTGCCGACGATCGCGTGAATAATCAGATACGTGTTTTTGAGCGCTTTGTATTGCCGATCGCAAGCGCCGTCGATCCTCTGACTTCCTCGATATTCGGCCAGTCGGTTTTGTGCACCGCTCGACGGCGGCAAAGCACCGATCCCGTCTGACGTCATTGAAGTGGATTACCCATGTGCGGTATCGCAGGGTTGGTTGATTGGCATCATCGCGCAGATGAGCACACGCTTGTGAAAGCGGTCGAGTCCCTTCGCTTCAGAGGGCCTGATGCCAATGCCATTGTTGCTCTGGGTGCCGCGGTCCTCGGCCACAGCAGACTTGCAATTATCGATCTGCGTCCGGAAAGCAATCAGCCGATGTCGGATCCGACCGGCCGATATTCAATTGTCTTCAATGGAGAGATATACAACTTCAAGGAAGTCCGCAAAGATCTGAAAGCGGCCGGTATAGACTTCCGCACGAATAGCGATACGGAGGTGCTGCTTCAGGCCTTCCTGACGTGGGGGGAGGCGGCGGTCCAGCGCCTGAACGGCATGTTTGCGTTTGCTTTCTGGGATCGTCTTGAGGAAACGCTGACCCTGGTACGCGATAGGCTTGGCGAGAAGCCGCTATATTTCGCCACAACCGCCAGCGGCGGATTCGCATTTGCTTCGGATCTCAACGCCCTTCGTCAGATTCCCGGCGTGCCGCGTGAAATCAATCCCGGAGCCGTCGGGCAGTTTCTCAGCATTGGGTATCTGTTTGACGATACCTCAATCATTTCCGGCGTTCGGAAACTGCAACCTGGCTGTCTCATGACGGTTTCACGGTCCGGCGTTTCGGAGCCCGAATGCTATTGGGACCTAGCCCAGTCCTTCCGTTCAAAGCGCCGTTTCAGCGATGCGAATGAGGCGGCGGAGGAACTTGATGCGCTTCTTGTCGATGCGGTCCGGTTACGACTGGTCGGTGACGTGCCTCTCGGTGCCTTTCTCAGTGGCGGTATCGATTCATCGGTCATTGCAGCCGCCATACAGCGGGCAGGTTTCCCGGCTCTCACGACATTCACGATAGACTTCGACCAGAAAGAGTTCAGCGAGGCTGACGATGCGGCAAGCATCGCGAATTTTCTTGGCACCAATCATGTCGTCGAGCAGGTCAGTTTTGACAAGGCTTCCCTTTTGCTGCCCGAAATCGTTGCCACAACAGGGGAGCCGTTTGCCGACACGTCGTTGGTCCCAACCTATGTCTTGTCGGCATTGGCGCGGCAGCATGCCACGGTCTGTTTGTCGGGAGACGGCGCCGATGAGCTGTTCGCCGGGTATGAAACTTATAGGGCAGACAAGCTGAGGCACTTCACGAGCTTTGTGCCGAAATGGATGATCCGGAACTTTGAGCGTTTGGTCGATCGGTTCGTGCCGCACAGCTACGGAAAGGTCTCATGGGACTACAAACTCAGAAACTTTCTGAAGGGGCACAAACTTTCGGCTGACGAAGCCCACAGCTCATGGCGAACCATTCTCGATGGGGCGGATCGTGATGCTGTCATTCGCAGAGATTGTCTTGCCGAAGCAAAGGCCGGGGATCCAATTACGTCAGCACTTGCCTACTCAGCCGATGTCGCCGATTGTCCTGCTCTCGATCGGGCGATGTATGTCGACATCAAGACCTGGCTGGCAAGCGATATCCTGGTAAAGGTCGACCGGGCAAGCATGGCTAATTCGCTGGAAGTCCGGCCGCCTTTCCTAGACCATCGGTTGGTCGAATTCGCTGCGTCTCTCTCGCCCAACTTGCGAATGCGGGGACTGCGGACGAAGTGGCTTCTGCGACGATCACAACGGCGCTATTTGCCAGCAGCCGTGACAAAAGCAAAAAAAAGGGGATTCAATGCGCCCGTCAATCAGTGGTTGAGAGGCCCGCTTGCTGAGCTGGGGCGAGACCTGACTTTGCAGGGGGCAATCCTCGACTGGATTAATCCACATCGTGTAGAGACATGGTGGCAGGAGCACTTGGGCGGCTCCCACGATCATGGTTTTCGATTGTTTGCTTTGTGTACCCTCGGTATTTGGTTGTCGCAGCACGAGTCTTTTGAGGCTATGCCAGCATCAGGTTATCGCGGATCCCGCATTGCGTTAGGAACTGAGTCCCTATGAAGAGAGTAAGCAGTGAAACCGGTGTGAGCGTTGTCATTCCAGCTTACAACGAGGAAGGGTCTGTCGGGGAAACCGTCAAGACCGCAATCAATGCTCTCTCGGGCGCAGACTATGAAAAAACCGAAGTCATCGTGGTCGATGATGGCTCCACCGACCGAACGGCCGAGGAGGCGACAAAGGCAGGTGCTGTCGTCTACAGCCATCCGCACAATGTTGGATATGGCTTGTCATTGAAGCATGGAATCGGCTGGGCTCGTTACGATACGATCATCATTGCCGATGCAGATGGGACTTACCCGTTGGACAAAGCGCCAGACCTCCTGAGCCTCTACGATCAAGGATTCGATATGGTCGTGGGAAAGCGTACTGGTACCTATTTGAACGAGACTGTCGTGAAGGGGTGGCTCAGGTGGATTCTGCGTTTCATGGTCGAGTATTCCGCCGACCGGAAAGTGCCCGATGTCAACTCCGGCTTCCGTGTTTTCAGCCGGGCTACCGCAACCGAGCATTTCTCGCACCTCTGCGACACATTCAGTTTTACGACAACATTGACGCTTGCCTATATGATGAATGGTCGCTTTGTCCACTATGTGCCCATTGAATACGGTGCACGTATTGGGACAACAAAGGTCAAGCTGCTAAAAGAGTCGCTCAGAACGTTCTTATTTATACTTCAAGCGACGATATATTATAATCCGCTGAAGTTGTTTATTCTGATTTCATCGATCCTCTTTTGCACGGCCATATTTACGGTAATCCTCTCCATCATCCTACAAGTGCTAAGCGGATTCATGCTGGGTGTGGGATTCATCCTTGTCGGTGTCATCATTTTCGCGCTCGGTTTGTTGGCGGACCTCCTGCGACAGATCATGGATTCTCGGGGGGCTCGGGCGCACGCCGACATGGACGGTCCGGCCCATGAAGCAAAGAGAGTGGATGCGCGGCTTGCTCCCATGAACGCAGGCGCTGACAATCCGGAGACGTCTCAGTAACCCGACGATCAACCATGGGCGGCCACATAATCCAACCAAGAAAGCATCATCAGTCTGTTGATTGGTGAGTCGCTTCTCGCTAGGTCGCTTTCATCAGATGCTGGAATCAAATTCGGAGCGTAGCGTTTTGTCGATCGCTGTAAGGTTTTTGCAGAATTCAATGGCAGCGTCGTTTTTGCGACGATCTCGAGACGATTTTGTCAGGGATTGGCGGGCAATTTTCCGGCTCCTGCTTAACCCCTGGTTGTTCTTGAAGACGGTAAGTCGCGGCTTGGCCAATGACTGGCCGAGGGTCTTGCTTGTTGTGGTGTCCGCGTCACTGGCGATGTACTACCTGCACGGTAAACCATTCATCATCTATGACGACAGCGACCCTCTCACATATATCCGGGAGGCATGGTCCATTATCGGACGTGTCGGTGGGTATGATGCCCCCTATCGGGGACCCGGTTATTCGCTTTTCCTAATTGCTACAGGTGTGGCAAATCTCGACATTTGGTGGCTGGCCATGGGGCTGCAGCTCCTGTTTGCCATCGTCATGCCGGTGATCATCTACCAAATCATGGCGCCATTCAGCCGGGCTGCCGGATTGGCGGCTGGTCTGTGTTTCATCTTCTACGGCATCGCCTACAATCACATGAATTGGGTGATGTCCGAGATGCTGTTCATTTTCATCCAGTTTATTCTGTTTCTGTTGATGTCATTGTACTTCCAACAGCGACATACGTCCAATCTGGTAATCTGGATTGCAATAACAGCATCGTATCTCACGATGATTCGCCCGAGCGGCGCGCTTTATTTTTGGATATTTGTCGTTGTTGCGCTTATTTATCGGCGTTTCTCATTCAAGAAATTGGGATTGGCGGTTTGTTGCTACGCATCGGTCATGGTGGCGTGGGGCACATACGACTATTACTACGGAAATGGCAAATTTCCGTCAGGCTATAACCCGCAGAACCATTTCCAGCGTGCCTTCGCCAAACTCTATTATCAACGTGGCACGACTGCTTTCGATCCGGAGTCCTATAAGCGCATTAGACGAGAGGATGGGCCTGCATCCGAACAGCTCTATGCGGTGGTGGATCGATATATAAAGAAGAACAGAGGTGGGACATGGAAAATACAGGACGAGGTAAGCCGCAACACGTTCTTTGAGAGTTTCAGTGACGATGCTCAGCTCTTAGAGAATATATTTCGCAATCCGAATTTTCTCTATTTTTATTTTATTGTAAATGCTGCTCGCGATGCCAATGAAAACAGCGACAACTTGCTATACAAGGTTGCAAAGGAGCACGGAGGGGTCGGCGTTCGGGGGTTATTTGCGCATTTCGCCCAGCATCCACTGATACTGATAACAGGTCCTCCACAGACATATGTCGGGCGCATGCTGCTCGCCAACTTTATTCGGCACACGGATATGGAGGCGCTCAACTATTATTTCGTGGGGTCCATGCGCGACATCCCGATGGGTCGCCATGTCGGTCCTGCGAACCGTGAGATCATCGACACTTTGCACCGAATGATCGATTTAATGCCGGGATATACCATTGGTGATCCCAACAACTATTTGTCGATTTTTAAAGATGCAGACAGTGTAAAAAAATATATATCCAAGCCCTATTTCAAGAAAGCGGACGATGGTCGAGAGGTCCTCGGTATGATCGAGGGGAGCATGTATATTTGGCTTAGCATATATAATGGGGAGCTTTACACGGACCGCCTCATGAAACGCGCCGCATTTGAAATTATTGCGGATAGGCCAACTGTTTTATTTTCGTTCCTAGATACTTTTCTTCGTATCACGCTGATGCGGAATTTCAATTTGGATTATAGCGGATCATCTTTTGCTAGTTTCTCTGAGTTTCTGGAGCATGTTAGAAAGAGTCAGTGGAAATCGAAAGATATGCGATCCTCGGTGCTGCCGGAACGCCTCGCCAAGCACTTGATAATGGTTGAGGAGTTTAGAAACACGCCAATGGCAGTCCTAGATATCGGTTATAGATTTGTTAGCAGATTGTTGAAATTGCCGTTTTTTATGATCATGATTCTAACAATCGTCCCGGTTTTATTTATTAAAAATCTATCACCCCTGGCTTTGACCTTGTTTATTATATATTGTTATAATGTATCGGCGTTAACTGTTGTTGTCGGCGTTTTTGATTTGCCTCGTTATGAAGATTTATTCATGTTTATGCCGGTTATGCTGTCGTTTCTTGGGATAAACGCCGTTTATGTGCTGGCTAAGCGCAGCTGGATTGATTAATTCTGCCGAACTTTTGGAGAGCCTGATGTCTTCTGGTATTGGCAGTAGATGTATGCCGTGCGTGGCTCTGACGTGTGGCCCTTTCAAGCGGTTTCAAGCGGGCAATTGGGTGCTGGTCTTCAAGCTCAATTCTGTATTGGTGGAATTGCAGTTTGTCGTTCTGATCTTCGCTCGTTTATCAGGTCCATCCAGGCAGTATGAAAACGATTGGAGGGCCGATGTTGCGGCTTTGTGCGTTAAAAGGGGGAATGAAACTGCCTTACGTTGAGGTCCCGCATTGCCAAGGCGGACAATGACATCCTGCCGATGCCGTAAGGAGCATTGTTCGTGCAGATTGATCCGTTGGCGCCTTTTTGTGGTGGCGGGCGATTCACATCGTGCATCTGACCGTGATCAACTCTCTCTGCGTCATCATTTTCTGTCGCTCTAACAGGTGCCAAGATGGATTCGATGCAGCTTGACAGCAGTGTATGAGCATTTCAGTTTGTCGGCGTGCGGCATGCTTGGCGCCACCGATGTCAAGGATCCAATGAGGCAAGCTGGTTCTATTCGGCATTCAGCGCGACCACCTGTTCTTCCATGAGGCTCGATGGATACTGACGAAAAACGCGAAGCACTGCGCCGTTCTTTCAAAAACTACAGCATGGCCGGGTACTCCGCGGTGCCATCCGGTAGTGGGCATCTGCTCGGTGATGGCTTCTACTATAGAACGAACGTTCTTCGAGGCATTGATTTCCCAAGTTCCCAAATCGGATTGTTCGGAGAGAACCAGGATACTCAATTCTGGTGGTTTGATTCGAGCGGCAAGATCGTTCATGAGAACACGACGCACTGCAACAACGTGGGTCTGGTGTCGTCTAGGGACTATTCTGCTGCCAGAGGCCCTGACGAGTTTCGCATAGCGGTCCTAGGCGATGAAATGACCGCCGCGACCACAGCAAATGCCTCTTGGCCAGATTCGACGGAGCATTTCCTAAACCAAAACAGCACGAACAATCGGACTTATCGGGTGTTCAATTTCGGGCACCTGGATGCTGGTTTGGTAGAATATCGCCGCATCTGGCAGGAGAGGGCTCGGCACTTCGACATCGATATGTTGATCGTCAATCTTGCCGATCATACGTTTCATCGTATCGGCGAGATCTACACATGTATTTCCCATTGGGACCGTGTGCCTGGCTTTCGCTATGTATTCTATACTTTGCCCGACGGACAACAGGCGGTGACATGGATCCGATGTGCAGAGGGGGCGACATCGCTGCGGGATCCGAATTGTTATATCAACAAGCTACTGACATTCTGGATTGATCCCGAGGTTGCAAGGAATCAGCACCTGATGGCGCAACTGAGGGATATGGTCATTACGGACTATATCGACGGTGCGGATATTGAGGGGAGCGCAGACTATCTAAATCCGAGAGAACACGCTCATCCCACCATTCCGACCTATTCTGACCAGGAACGCATGGAATATGTATGCGAACATCTGACATGGTTTTCGCAATGCTCACCGCATGTGTTGTTCCTGATGAACCCATGGTGGTCCCATTTCGAAAACTATAGCCTGCTCGACCATCGCAGATACGAGAGCTTGTCGAGACTTTCGGAGATGAATGACCACCTCTCGGTTGTCGATATGCGACGGGACCATAGATTGTGGGGCGGGAGCGACACAGCCACATTGTACTGTCCATATGCCACAGAGAAGTGGTCTGACGAGGGGCATCGTCTCTACGGCCAAGCCGTCGGGGATGTCGTCTTGGATCATCTTCGTTGATCGGCTATTGGAGACAAAAGAAACGGGAGACTAGCAATGGGGTGGCTGAGTTTCGTCAACCAAGGTGGCATTGGCAATGTCATCGTTTTTCCGCTCGCGACTGCGTTGCCGGACGGCAGATGGTATTGGGAAGTGCGGTATGCAAATGGCGACTCGACGGGACGTTCCGTACATGAAACAGCACGGGTGGGATTGTTTGACGCGGTCAAGGCCCCAGGCGGTGATCTAGGTGGAGCATCGTACAGCTGGGGATGGAGGGCTGACGGTACCAATTGGACCTCTGGCCAGTCTACGCCGTACGGTATCCGCCCAAGTGGGGCAGATGATATTGTATCAGTCGCAGTTGATACGGCGAACCGCAGCGTGTGGTTCGGCCTGAACGGATCCTGGTTCGAGGGTGATCCGGCATCCGGCCAATCTCCAGCATTTTCCGAATTGCCGAGTCTTGTCATGCCGGCACTCTCATCTACTCACGGAGCATTTGGAACCCTGCACCAATATGTACCGACAGCCGCCGCAGATCTACGTTATGCGCCGCCCGAGGGATATCAACCGTTTGTTCCTGGTGCGCATGAATTCCTGCCTCGACCGATGCTTTATGAAGCCAAACCCCGTACGACTGTTTCTTCTATAGCGCGGCGCGTGTTCGAGAGTGTCACTGAGGCGGCTGGTGGCAAGCGGATCAGCGAGAGTCCGGGACGTTTGGAGCGCTCGTCCTCATATCGCGAACAGGCGCGAGACTTCTTTGACAAGGGCAATTTGCTACTAGCGCAGAAACTGGCATTGCAGACATTGGCGTGTGACCCTTCCGATCAAGAAGCGCGTGAAATGGTCGAATGGTTTCACCTGGAACCAGGAGGGTCTCATGGCTCTTCTGATGGCGCAGATTTGGGTGAGGAGCGGCTATTCGATTTCGTATATATTCCAACAGAAAAATGTGGCTCAAGTGCACATGTGACTTTGTTGGCGTTTCACCCGGAATCAACCGTACCAACCACAGGTGAACTGCAAGGTGCGCTCAACCTGAATGCCGAAAAGGATCTATTGTCGAGATATCGTCTTCTGGTTTTCAACAGGCGTCCAGAACTCAAAGTCGGACTTGTGATGGATTCTCGGATTTCGGGAGCCCGGCAGCAACCGAGCGGCTTGGTCACCGGTCCTGAATTCGCTCAACGCTTGTCTCGTGTCGTTCGGTCGGATGGTTTTGTACATGCTGTCCGTCATCCGTTTCGGATCGTCCGCTCAACATATAACTCCAATTTGATACAACACCTTTGTGGCGACTATTCATTTGCTTTCCTGGATCCGGATACGCTGTTTTCCAATGAGGCACAGACGATAGATGCCGTTCGCTCCAAACTTCGAAAAGGACCTCTCCCCGTACTTAAAACTCCGGACTTAGATCCTGACCGCCTCAAAGATCATTTTGATTTCGCCATTCGCATGCCGAGGCCATATTCGATTGGCAAGCCTCATGCCGACCATTTCGGAACTTGGCGGGTAATCGATCTTGATCGCGCGGCAAGAGACAAGACGGGCGGTCGCCTTTCGGAGAGCTATAGAGCGCTTGGGATTAGAGACGATTTTGAGCACGTCCAAGATCAATTTCCTCATCGTGACATGCTGCATTTCGCGATGCTTAGAAACGGGATGCGGATTAACATGTTCGGAGTGGAACTGCCTGTTTACCTCGGTCGTGCACTCCAGACTTGTTGCTATAATAGCGATGATCTTATTGAGATCTGTTGGTCCGAACCTGATGATGCCTGCCGGGAAGTGGGGTTAAGCTCCACGCTTTGCCTCTCAATGCACACCAATAACTGGCGCTCCCTATCGTCCGATACAAGACGTCATATTGCGAATTCCGGCAAACTTGAGCGCTTCTTTCGTGAGGTGTTTATTCCGTCCTGGGTCTCCGAGTACAAGAATTGGCGGGTGGCCATACAGCCGCTTCTAATGGGCGACATTGACGACGATATGGGCAAGCGCATGCTGGTTGGTGTCCGGGAGGAAGCAGAGGCTTTCCTGAAAATCCATCCAGACGTGACCGAGAGCTGGCCTGATGTGGTGGCAATGCTGTGATGCCGCGTTAAGAAGCTGACGATATGCGCAAGCAAATACTACTCTCGAGCCTGATTGTCATATGTGTCGTCGCGGCTGGCATTGAGTTGAGAAGTCGCGCGGAGTATCGCGACCAGAACGCCGACGATCCGAACATCAATAACTTCGTTATCTCCCGCAAACAGATCCAGCGTGCTCCGAACACCGATTGGACGTTCGTGTTCATGGACAAGGATGGAGTGCAGATCAAGGCGAAGCCGAGAACGAACGCACTCGGATTCTTCTCGCAACGTCCGCCCCACAGTGGTGATGGCCGTACGATCGTCATTATCGGAGGCGAGCAAACCGCGTCGGGTACGGTAACAACATCTTGGCCGGATCATCTGCAGGAGCTTCTCGGCGACGGATATCGTGTTTTCAACCTGGGGTGGCCGGATGCCGGTCCAGCCCACTACATCAATTACTGGAAGAAGTTTGGTGTCCCACTGAAACCGGATCTCGTGCTGATCAATTTCGTGGCGACAGATTTCTATCGGGGTATTCGGGGGGCCGCACCGCTTCTAACTCTTCGTGGCCGTCCGATTGTTGCGTCTGGCTATGCGTCTTATCCACTTCCTAAGGGTGAAGCGCGCGTTAGTCTGTCAGTGTTTGAAGGGGCTCGTTATACGCCTGCAGCCGGCGATCAGGTTTCAGCATCCTTGAAGGATCCGAATATTGTTGCGTCCCGGCCATATGGCGTTCTTGCGACGGACGATCTGGACGATGAAGCCGCATTGTTGGCTCTGAAGGATCGCGTTGTCTCCGACATGATCGATGGCGCCATCGATCATTATGGCTGCGTTACATGCGCGCTTATAACCGGCATCAGGTCGGTACACGAGCTTCGCAATTTCGATCCAATCGAGGCATCACCAAAAGCTGATCCTGAGTCATTGATGAAGTTTGGAAAAGAGACATTCGGTTGGATGGCCCGAAACATTCCGAATGTCCAGTTTTTGCGCAGTTTCGCCTATGCTGACTATACACAGAAAACACCCGCTAAACTCGCCGATATGCTCGCTGAGCGCGACCCGCGATTTACATTCGTCGATATGCGCAATCACATGCCCGATGGCGACCCAAAGACGTGGTTTCATATTCCGTGGATGGGCGAAAAATTCTCGGAGGCCGGCATGCGCGCCTATGCGGAAGCAGTGGCCAAAGTCGTAAAGACGTCAATGCCACTGCGGTGAAGTTGCCGACTGTCAATGCGGGTCAGTCGGTTAGCCGATTTTCGATTGACTCCATCGAGATCACAATCTCAGAGAAGGTTTTCGCGGAAGCCCGACCGTCAGCATGACCTATGTCGGTGCTCCGGAGCTTCCGCTTTCATAATCGCACAATGAACCTGTTCGGCCACGGCACGATGCCCCTCGACTGTTAGGTGCCCGTCTCCGGGAATTGCAATCGCTTTGCCGCGATTTCGTAGCCGCGCCAGTTCATCTCCCGTGTCGACGAACAAATAGCCGTCCTTCTTTGCCGCTTCGATGAGTCGTGGATCTGCTGGCTGGATCGTGTCGGCGAAGTAGAGGGGTATATATGCAACGACCAATTGCGCGCCTCGCTCTTTCGCCCGTTTCGCCATTTCCCTATGGACGAAGTTCGCCGCACTGATCTTGTGCGCAGGAGTCGCCTTGTCGTAAGCCTGCGGGTGCAGAACTTCGTCGAGTTGCCGCATGCGCGCACGGAGCGACCACAAGACGTTTTGCCATACAGTCCTGTCGGTGCCTGCGGCCATCGTTTCTATGTATTGGCGGGTAAGGGACAGTTCTCGAGCCGGATTGGCCGGCGGATCAATTGATGGGTTTCCTCCATGGTCAAACACTACGCGTGGCAACGGCGTGCAGGTTGGCAATCCCGTATTTGCGCAGTAACGGACGTTTCGATTGAGGTGGTCTTGCCAGAAGCCGTAGACAAGCCATTCCGGACGCAAATCCATGTTGCGCATAGCTTCGTGATAGGCCGAAACGCCGCCGGTTCCTGAAACACCGAAATTCGCTGACTTCCGGCCGGACATTTGTCCCAGCACAGAGGCAAATGTTTCGTTCTGGCGAACGCCTTGCCCCCAGGTCTGCGAGCCGCCAACCACGATCATGTCGATCCGATCCGGTGTCTCTTCGTTCGGGCCGGATACGCGTGCGCCTCTGGAATCGTGATAGACTGGCGTGACGATAGTGACGGGTTTGCCGTTCACCATATAAATGTTTCGCTTGTCGCATCTGCGATTGGGGCGAACGCGATAGCCTGACAATTCGTCAGCGACAAATTTGGACTGACCGCATTCGGGGCTCTGTGGCCGAATCGTATGCTGCCAACGCATCGTCACAACGTCATAAGCTATGACCAAGGCGCTACCGGCGAGTACCGCGAGCGCCGTCGAGGCAGCGAGCCCTGCGACCAATCTGATCATTGCGATGCAATCCCAAAACCGGAGTGTGCGACAAGACCCGTTCGCGCTATTTTCAACGGACTATGTTCCCATTGTGTATCGTTGGAATTGTGTGATAAACGCACGATTTCTTCATGGATCTGTTGCGGCGCGCCGGCGAGAAGAAAGAGCCATTCCTAACCATGCTTGAACGTCCGTTTTATATAATCAACGTGTTGTGGGGCGAGCAGTTTCGAGACTATTTCCTCCAATTCTGTCTACCCAGTTTCCTGAGTCCGGGCAACTTGCCTGCGCTTCGCACCAGGCAGAAGAGCCGCTTTCTTCTGGCGACACGGCCGGAAGACTGGGCCGCGATGAAGGAGACGGCGATCTTCAAGGAGCTGGAGCGCTGGGTCGAGCCTGTCTACATCGAGATTCCGCCTTGTCCGCCCGACAAGAGCGGTTGCGAGCATATGGGAATCGGGCACAAGCTGGCATGTGAGCTTGCCTTTCGCGACAAAGCCTATGGGGTCCTCATCACGCCTGATTGCATGATCTCGGACGGAACGATCCGTAATCTCCAGGATCATGCGCTTGCGGGGATCGAACTCGTGTTGGTGGCGGCGTTGCGCTTCGGCGAAGAGCCGCTATTCCGACATTTCGAAGCGATTGAAGCCATCCCCAATCGCGATAGGATCCACACTGGCGAACCGCTTGCGATTAGCGGTCGGCAGATGGCCTATGCGGCGGTCAATGGCATGCACAGTGAGACGATGAGTTATGAGTGGGAGAAGTACTACTCAAGCGGTGTGTGCCCGGCAGCCTGGTGGAAGGTTCCCGGCGAGGACGGGATCGTATTGCACTCGCTGAGTTGGGCGCCGTTACTCCTCGACTATGGTGCGATCGAAGCCCACGACACGTCTGTATTGGACCATTGGACCATCGATGGCGATTACGTGCACAAGAATTTTCGCGATCCTGAACGCGTACATGTCGTGCAGGATTCAGACGAAATGTTCTTTGTCAGTTGGGCTCCGCTCGATGACAAGGAGGTGGCACTTGTCCCGGTGTCGCCGATCAATATCAAGGCCGTCGCCGAAGCGATGAAAATGGTTCAGTTTGGACGCAGTTTTCATAGCGAGGTGTTCGACTCCCTGAAACGGAGCATATTCTTCAATCCCGTTCGGCTGCACGCCAAGGAGATCAATTCCAAATGGGCCAGCGTGGAGCGCCGCGCGGAGAAGAAGCTGAAGATCGCGCTTAACGCGGATCAGAGCCTGCGCGTGCGCGTGGTCCTCAAAGTCTTCCATGCGACTGTCAACTTTTTTCTCGTTATGAGAGAGATCTGGATTTGCCGGTCGGCAGCGACTCACCGTTTTCGCCAGATGCTGAGAGGCGAGCCCGGCGTGTCGCGTTGGGTCTTCTGGCGTGTCCGCTGCATGCTGCGTCAGGCCATCGGTCTGGAGCCACGCGGGACAGCGCCACCGTGCCCGCCGGTTTAGCCGCGAGATTCGGGCGGGAAACATTCGTGCAGTAAATTCAGTGCCCCGCGCATTCTTCACGGACGACCTTCAATTGATCAGTCAGGAAATGACGCTCGACGCGACACTGTGCCAACACTTTTGCAGTGACAGGTGAGGGCTCTAGTTCTCGCGCCAGGCGCGAGCGATGCTTTCTTGAAGCGGGGATATCAGATATTGCAGCGGTGTCCGGGCCGTCGTCTTTATGAAAAGCTCGGCTCCCAGGCCTGGTTGCACAATCTCTGCCATTTCCGGATCGATCGTACTCTTATCGAGTTCGGCGCGGGCAATGAAAAATGAGCGGCCCGTTTTCTCGTCGTGCATGCTATCGGCCGACACATAGGCCAGTTTCCCGACATGTTTCTCAAGGGTTCGCGCTTTCGACGAGACGAACTGGATATCGACCGGTTGACCCTCATAGACAAGGTCGATGTCCTTGACCTCGATCTCCGATTCGATCACCAGGGTTTCCGCTTCGGGTAGAATCTCCAGCAGCGTATCGCCGGGCGTGATGACCCCGCCTACCGTGTGCACGGCAAGACCGACGACAATGCCGCTCGCCGTTGCGCGAATCTCCGACTGTGCAAGGCTATGGGCCGCGGAATCGAGTTGTTCGATGATCTCGTGCAATTGCCGCTGGCTCTCGTTCAGCTCACGGTTTGCCCGCTCGTGGAACTCGGCACGAGTGCGACTTTGTTGTTGTTTGGCCTCCGCCATCGATCGTCTTGAGGCGCCGATGCGTGCCTTTGCCTCGGCGCGCTGACCGCGCAGTTGAGCGGCCTTGCGCTGAAGCTCCAGAAGACGTGACCGAGGTGTCAGTCCTTTTTTGTACAGGGCTTGCAAATCGTCGATCTCCCCGCCGATCGAAGTGATTTGATAGGTCTGCTCCGAAACCTTGCTCTCCAACCCGACGATCTCCTGCTTGAGCTGCTCGACCTTCTCATCGATCATCGCTTCGCTACTGGCCAGCATTTGCAGGCGTGCCGTAAGCAATTCGCGCTGATGCTTGAACAGTCCGGTCCGTTCGGTTTCGTTCATATCGGCGGCAGTCGATCCGGCCAGCGCCGCATCGCCGCGCAGTTCCGCCTGAAGTCTGGCGATTGTTGCCTGAATATGGTCGCGCCGTGCGCGAAGCAGATTGTGGCTGTTTCGGGAGCGGGTGGCATCGAGCCGTATGACGACATCGCCGGTTGTGACCCGATCGCCGTCGCGCACCAGAATCTCCTTGATAATTCCTCCCTCCCTGTGCTGTACGGCCTTTCTGTTCGTCAGCACCTTGACGACCCCGGGTGCAATGACAGCGCCGGACATCGGAGCCGTCGCCGACCACCCCCCGAAACCGCCGAAAGCCAGAATGATCACGGCAAGTGCACCGGTCTTGGCCCGGCGGATTCCTCTTTTGCTCCAATCGTTTGTCATGTTCGATCCCTGCCTTTATGCCACTGCCGCCAGTTGGTTGAGGAATTGCGATTTTTCATCGAAATAGCGGATCTTGCCGGACGACAGGGCCAAGACCTTGTCCATATGATTGAGCAAAGCCGACCGGTGCGTGATCAGAACAATGGTTGCGCCTCGCTCGCGAAGGGCTGCAATGGCTTCCACAAGCGCTGCTTCACCGTCGCTATCCAGATGGGCGTTCGGTTCATCGAGAACGATCAGCGACGGATCCGAATACATTGCGCGTGCCAACGCCACTCGCTGACATTGGCCCGGACTGAGCGGTTTGCCTCTCTCCGTGAGCTCCGTAAGGAATCCGTCCGGCAACCGGTTGACCAGATCGCTGACATTCGCAAGCTGGGCGGCAGCATGGACTTCCGCGTCGGGGCCTTCAATGAAACGAGAAATATTGTCAGCCACGGTTCCATCGAACAGTTGTACGTCCTGCGGGAGATAGCCGATATTCTGCCCGCGCTGCTCTTCCGACCAGTGCGTCATCTCCACACCGTCGAGGCGTACGGCTCCTCTGTCAGGTTCGATTGCGCCGACAAGGGCCCTGGCCAGTGTCGATTTCCCTGCGCCGCTCGGCCCGACAATGGCCAGGGCCTCTCCGGCCGCAAGTTCGAAACTGATCCTTTGAAGAATGGGCTTGTCCGAACCCGGGATTAGAACCGTGAGATTCTCGACAGCCAAGGCGCCTTGTGCCTGCGGATGCTCCATGACACGGTCATCAGAATCGACGTTTTCGGAGATATATGCCTGCAACCGCGTCCAAGACCCGCGGGCCTGCAGCACGGTACGCCAGCTCGAGACTACTTGTTCAATCGGTGCCAAGGCTCGACCCATCAGGATGGAACCGGCGACCATCGAGCCCGCAGTCAGATCACCATTGATGACGAGCAAAGCACCGAAACCAAGAATGCCCATCTGGAGAAGGGGTCTGAAGAACTTCGCCAGTCCGCGCAGGAATGCGGAGCGGTCGTTGGCGCGCGCCTGAAGAACCGCGCTCTTTTCAAACACGTCCTGCCATCGAAGGCGCATGCGCTCGAGCATACCCATGGATCGAACGACGTCGCTATTGTTCAAGATGTCGTCGGCGAATACGCCCGAATTGGTCGTCAACTGATGGGCACCTGCATAGAGCTTGCTCGTAACGCGTTCCGTAATCAGCGCAAGGACAGTCAGGATCACGGCGCCGACGACGGCCGTCAAACCGAGAATGGGATGCAGAATAAAGAGCACGATCAGGAAGACAGGTGTCCAAGGTGCATCCAGGAAAGCGAGGAGTACATTTCCTGACATGAACTTCTGAACAGTCTCCAGATCCTGCAGCGGTCGCTGATCGGGTTTACTGTCTCTCAGGGAAGGGTTGCGGGCGAGGCTTCTGAGAATTTTCGGAGCCCACTCCGACTGGTGTGCTGCTGCCAGATTATTGGTCAATTGCGAGCGGAAACCTTCAAGAAGCCCATTCGCCAGGAGCAGCCCTCCGCAAGCGAGCGACAGGAAAATCAGCGTGTCGTAACTACCTGACGAGACGACGCGGTCGTAGACCTGCAGCATATAGAGAGGGCTGGTCAGCATCAGAATGTTGATGAAGAAGCTGATGGCGAAGACAGGCCACAGAAGAGCTGGCGAAAACAGATTTTTGGCGTCTTCGGAAGCTGCGGGTCCTTCACTGTTTCGGGATGACTTGAACGCCGAAAGGCCGGCGGCTGTCACGATGGACAATTTATGGAGAACTGCGCGTACTGGTATTTGCCGGACTGAACCGGCGAGAACACGCGCGATTTTGGGAACGACTGAGCCGACTCTTGCCATCCCAGGGCCGCGCGAAGCGATGATTTCTGAAGGTTTCATACGGATTGAACTTGCCCGATATTGATGTGCGACGGGTGAGACCAAAGCAGGTCCAGTATAAAATCGTGTGCACATAATCGAGTAAATAATGTGAAAATACTGATAGACATTGCGTAAAATTTTCAAAAATTCGATTGATGCAAGATGTTAATTGAAATTACGATCAAATTTTACAAAAAATAATCCCCTATTTTGTTTGTATATGAAATCAAATTGCTTTCATCAGATTCATTTCTCGGTTTCTATTCTTTATCAATTGACTACAATACTCCGTTTTTCATTGTTATCGAGTTTTCCAGACACCGCGGGCCAATCCTCATCGGACTCTTCTCAGTGGCCCGTTCCAATGACATAGGGAGAGACTGATGGCAGTGGTGGATCTTGGAGCGTTGCCCGCCGGTTACGGCGCTGTGGATGGAATTTCCGCTATTGTGGGATTACCTGGCACGAGAGATTTCTCGGGAAATCGCGGAGATTTCCTCGAAATCCCACATTCCTCCGATCTGGCTCTGGCGAACGGTACCTTGGCGATGACGTTCGCTATGGATGCGACGGCCGGGGCCAGGACGTTGTTCTCGAAGGATGCATCTGGGAACGGAGAGGGCGGTCATCTCACGGCTTATGTCTATAACGGAACGCTCAAGGTGCGCCTTCAGTCTGAAGATAGCTCCAAATGGGTGACAGTGCGCGATCATAAGATTGGCGAAGGCGAGGAGCATCATCTGGCGGTCTCCTTCGGCGACGACGGCCTCAAGATCTATCTGGATGGTTCCCTGGTCGCGGCTGAGCCGACTTTCAAGGTCGGGCTCGAGGACAATTCGGAAAGCCTGATAATCGGCGGCAACGGCTGGTCGCGCAAAGAGGGCAGCGACTATGTCCACTCAATGTTCGATGGAGCGATCAGCGATGTCATGGTGTTCGGGTCGCAGTTAGAGCCGAACCACATTGCGGCTTTGGCTGAGCCGGTCACGGGACCTGCGCTTGTCGATCCCGGCCTGGGTACGAATGAGACCGACACGCTTGCGGGAACCGCGGCCGATGACAGTCTCAAGGGGGAGATGGGCGACGACACATTGCTGGGCGGCGCCGGAAACGACGAGCTTAGCGGTGGCTATGGCGTTGATCGGCTCGAAGGCGGCGACGGCGACGATATCCTCGAAGGCGGGCATGGCGAAGACGCGCTCTATGGCGGTGCCGGCAACGATATCCTGATTTCGCGTTCCGATGCCCGGGAGCCCGAAATCGCCGATGTCCCGGGCCGCGATGAGGGCGACCCGGACGGCGAACTCGATCCGGCGACAGGCAAGCTCTATCCGGATCAGCCGATCCCGGCAGATGACATCCTTGTTGGCGGAGCCGGTGGCGATACCTTCGTCTTCAATCCGCTGATCAATGCCAAGAAACGCTTCATCGAGAAGCACACCATGGACAATGGCATGATCCATTGGCACGGCGTTGCGGGCGAAAACAACGATCTGCACGATCACTGGGTCGATGGCCTCGGCAATGATGTGATCATGGACTTCAACCGGGCCGAAGGCGACAAGATCCAGATCACAGGTCACACGGCCGACCTCTACAAGATCGAACATAAGGACGGCGACGGTGACGGGTTCGTTGATCATACGGTTCTGCACATCCGTTCGAACCAGGGCCGCAATGGCGGCGCTCATCAGTATGACGAGCTTGGTACGATCACCGTTTATGGCGATCTCGTTACCCGCGAAGACGTGACGGTCAATGCAGCTCCCGCCCTGGGAATTGTCGATAACATCGACCAGCTCGATGAAGCACTTTCACCGGCAGAAGTCGGCCGTGGCACCGGGCCGATCGCGCCGCCGCCTTCTTCGACACCGTCAGACTATGGGGTTGTCGACGGCGCGAAGGCCGTTGCGGGGATCGCCGGGGAGCACACCTTCTCGGGCAATCGAGGCGATTACCTGGAGATAGATCACTCACAGGCCTTGGCCATCGCCAACGGAACGATCGCCATGACCTTTGCCATGGATGCGATCGGTGGCTCGAAGACGCTGTTTTCGAAAGACGCGTCGGGCTATGGAGACGGCGGGCATCTGACCACCTATGTCTCCAACGGCACGATCAAGGTGCGTTTGCAGTCCGACGATGCCTCCAAATGGGTGACCGTCAAGAACAACCCGATCAGCGAGGGAGAAAGCCATCACCTGGCGGTCTCCTTCGGGGAGGACGGCCTGAAAGTCTATTTGGACGGATCCCTCGTAGCAGCGGAACCGACATTTAAAGCGGGCCTCGATGACAACAGCGAAAGCTTGATCATTGGCGGAAACGGCTGGTCTCGGACGGAAACCAATCCGCGCGTCCATTCCGAATTTGACGGCACCATTTCGGATGTCATGGTTTTCGGATCGCAACTAAGTCCGGAGCAGATGGCGGAACTGGCAGAACCCGTAACGGGAGCGGCGGCGGCAGATCCCGGTCTTGGCACTGATGAGAACGACACGCTCGCTGGAACCGCAGCCGATGACAGTCTCAAGGGCGAGATGGGCGATGACACCTTGCAGGGCGGTGCCGGCAATGACGAGCTGCAAGGCGGCTATGGTGTCGATCGTCTCGAAGGTGGCGATGGCGATGATATCCTAGACGGAGGTCACGGCGAGGACGTGCTGTATGGCGGTGACGGCAACGATATCCTGATCTCGCGTTCCGATGCCCGTGAACCGGAAATCGCCAATGTCCCGGGCCGCGATGAAGGCGACCCGGACGGCGAACTCGATCCCGCCACAGGTAAGCTTTATCCGGATCAGCCGATCCCGGCAGATGACATTCTTGTCGGCGGCGCTGGTGGCGACACCTTCGTTTTCAATCCGTTGATCAACGCCAAAAAGCGCTTCATCGAGAAGCACACTATGGACAATGGCATGATCCATTGGCATCGCGTTGCGGGAGAAAATAACGATCTGCACGATCACTGGGTCGATGGCCTCGGCAATGATGTCATCATGGACTTCAATCGTGCCGAAGGCGACAAGATCGAGATCACCGGCCATACCGCGGACCTCTACAAGATCGAGCACAAAGACAGCGACGGAGATGGATTCGTAGACCATTCGGTCCTTCATATCCGCTCGAACCAGGGGCGCAATGGCGGTGCTCACCAATATGACGAGCTTGGGACGATTACGGTTTACGGCGACCTGGTCACGCGCCAGGACGTCACTGTGAATGCTGCCCCGGCACTGGGCATCGTCGATACCATCGACCAACTCGATGAGGCTCTCGCGCCGGCGGAGATCGGTCGCGATACCGGTGACATCGCTGCGCCGCCGTCGGCAACGCCAGCCGATTACGGCACCGTTGACGGACTGAAAGCTGTCGCAGGGATTCCGGGCACGCAGACCTTCTCGGGCGAGCGTGGCGATTTTCTGGAGATTGCCCACTCTGCGAAGCTCGCGTTGGCCAATGGCACGATTGCGATGACCTTCTCGATGGACTCTTTGTCGGGCGCCAAGGCGCTCTTCTCGAAGGATGCATCAGGTAATGGTGACGGAGGCCATCTGACCGCCTTTGTCTATAACGGCCAGCTCAAAGTGCGTCTTCAATCGGAGACCAGCGATAAATGGGTATCGGTAAAAGACCATCCGATCGGCGAAGGTGAAGACCATCATGTTGCTTTCTCGTTCGGTGAGGATGGGCTCAAAGTCTATATGGACGGCGCCCTGGTCGCCGCCGAACCGACATTCAAGGTCGGACTGGAAGATAATAACGAAAGCCTGATTGTCGGCGGGAACGGCTGGTATCGCTCTGAGACGAACAGCAAAGTGACCCATCCGTTCGACGGCACGATTACCGATGTCATGGTGTTCGGATCGCAGCTTTCGCCTGCACAGATGGCGAAACTGGCCGAGCCGATCACGGGGCCAGCGCCGGTCGATCCGGGTCTCGGTACGGATGAAAACGACACGCTGGCGGGAACCGCGGCCGATGATAGTCTCAAGGGTGAGATGGGTGACGACACCTTGCAGGGTGGTGCCGGCAATGACGAGCTGCGGGGCGGCTATGGCGTCGATCGGCTCGAAGGCGGCGAGGGTGATGATATCCTCGAAGGCGGTCATGGTGAAGACGTGCTCTATGGCGGCGATGGCAACGACATCCTGATCTCGCGTTCCGATGCCCGAGAGCCCGATATCGCCAATGTCCCCGGCCGCGATGAAGGTGACCCGGACGGTGAACTCGATCCCGTCACAGGCAAGCTCTATCCGGATCAGCCAATCCCGGGCGACGACATCCTGGTCGGTGGTGCCGGCGGCGATACCTTCGTCTTCAATCCGCTGATCAATGCCAAAAAGCGCTTCATTGAAAAGCACACCATGGACAATGGCATGATCCATTGGCATGGGGTTGCGGGCGAAAACAACGATCTGCACGACCATTGGGTCGACGGCTTCGGTGATGATGTCATCATGGACTTCAACCGGGCTGAAGGTGACAAGATCGAGATCACCGGCCATACGGCGGACCTCTATAAGATCGAGCACAAGGATGGCGACGGTGACGGGTTCGTGGACCATTCCGTGCTTCATGTGCGCTCGAATCAGGGCCGCAACGGTGGCGCCCACCAATATGACGAACTTGGTACGATCACCGTCTATGGCGACCTGGTCACGCGCCAGGACGTCACGGTGAATGCCGCACCCGCTCTCGGCATCGTCGATACCATCGACCAGCTCGATGAGGCTCTCGCACCGAAGGAAATCGGTCGCGATACTGGCGATATAGCAGCGCCGTCATCAGGAGTGCCGTCGGACTATGGCACAGTCGAGGGCGCAAAGGCTGTCGCCGGCATTCCTGGCAGTCACACCTTCTCGGGCGAGCGAGGCGACTATCTGGAGATCGAGCACTCCTCGGCTTTGGCCGTTGCCAATGGCACGATTGCCATGACTTTTTCGATGGATGCGGTGAACGGCTCGCGAACGCTGTTTTCAAAAGATGCATCCGGTAATGGCGATGGCGGGCATCTGACGGCCTATGTCTCGAACGGCACGCTCAAGATCCGTCTGCAGTCGAGTGATGGAGAGAAGTGGGCCGTTTTGCGCGATAGTGCCATTGCAGAGAATGAGAGCCACCATATGGCGGTCTCCTTCGGAGACGATGGTCTCAAGGTCTATCTGGATGGTGCTCTTGTTGCGGCAGAACCGACTTTCAAAGGTGGGATTGATCAAAACAGCGAGAGCTTGATCATTGGCGGCAACGGTTGGTCGCGAAAGGAGGGTAGCGACTACGTCCATTCCATGTTCGATGGCACGATCACCGATGTCATGGTGTTCGGAGCGCAGCTCAGTCCCGACCAAATGGCTGAATTGGCCGAGCCTGTGACTGGTCCTGCACCAGTCGATCCGGGTCTTGGAACAGATCAAAACGACACGCTCGCTGGAACCGCAGCCGATGACAGTCTCAAGGGCGAGATGGGCGACGACACCTTGCAGGGCGGTGCCGGCAATGACGAGCTGCGGGGCGGCTATGGCGTCGACCGGCTCGAAGGCGGCGAGGGCGACGATATCCTCGAAGGCGGACATGGCGAGGATGCCTTGTTCGGCGGTGATGGCAACGACATCCTGATCTCGCGCTCCGATGCCCGAGAGCCCGATATCGCCAATGTCCCGGGACGCGATGAGGGCGATCCGGACGGCGAACTTGATCCGGCGACAGGCAAGCTCTATCCGGATCAGCCGATCCCGGCAGATGACATCCTTGTTGGTGGCGCCGGTGGCGATACCTTCGTCTTCAATCCGCTGATCAATGCCAAGAAGCGCTTCATCGAGAAGCACACCATGGACAATGGCATGATCCATTGGCACGGCGTCGCGGGAGAAAATAACGATCTGCACGACCACTGGGTCGACGGTTTTGGCGACGACGTCATCATGGACTTCAATCGCGCCGAAGGCGACAAGATCGAGATCACCGGGCATACGGCCGATCTCTATAAGATCGAGCATAAAGATGGCGACGGTGACGGGTTCGTGGACCATTCCGTGCTTCATGTGCGCTCGAACCAAGGGCGCAACGGCGGGGCTCACCAATATGACGAGCTTGGCACGATCACGGTCTATGGCGATCTGGTCACGCGCCAGGACGTCACGGTGAATGCCGCACCGGCTCTCGGCATCGTCGATACCATCGACCAGCTCGATGAGGCTCTCGGACCGGCGGAAATCGGCCGCGATACCGGGCCGATCGCCGCGCCGCAACCTCCGACGCCCGCGGACTACGGCGAAGTCGATGGCATCAAGGCCGTCGCTGGAATCCCGGGTTCTCATACATTCTCGGGTGAGCGCGGGGATTATCTGGAGATCGCCCATTCGCCTGCCATGGCCATTGCTAGCGGCACGATTGCTATGACCTTTGCGCTTGATGCGACGTCAGGTGCCAAAATGCTGTTCTCGAAAGATGCATCAGGCAATGGCGATGGCGGGCATCTTACGGCCTATGTCTCCAATGGCACCCTCAAGGTGCGTCTGCAGTCGGACACCGCGGAGAAATGGGCGGTCGTGAAAAATCATGCGATCGAGGAAGGCGAGAGCCATCATGTTGCTTTCTCCTTCGGTGACGATGGCTTGAAGGTCTATCTGGACGGTGCACTTGTCGCGGCCGAGCCGACCTTCAAGGTTGGTCTCGAGGACAATGCCGAGAGCATGATCATCGGCGGCAACGGTTGGTATCGCTCTGAAACCAACAACAATATCAGCCATCTGTTCGACGGCACGATAAGCAATGTGATGGTGTTTGCCGAACAGCTCAGCCCGGCTCAAATGGCCAAGCTCGCCGAGCCTGTGACTGGACCGGCTCCTGTCGATCCCGGTCTTGGCACCGATGCCAACGATGTCATAGTGGGAACCGCTGCCGCAGACAGCCTCAATGGTGAGATGGGTGACGATATCCTGCAAGGCGGTGTCGGCAATGACGAGCTGCGTGGTGGTTACGGCGCCGACCGGCTCGAAGGCGGCGAAGGCGATGATATCCTCGAAGGCGGCCACGGCGAAGACGCGCTCTATGGCGGTGCCGGCAACGACATCCTGATCTCGCGCTCCGATACCCGGGAGCCCGATATCGCCAATGTCCCGGGACGCGATGAAGGCGACCCGGACGGCGAACTTGATCCGGCGACAGGCAAGCTCTATCCGGATCAGCCGATCCCGGGCGACGATATTCTGGTTGGTGGCGCCGGTGGCGATACCTTCGTCTTCAATCCGCTGATCAACGCCAAGAAGCGTTTCATCGAGAAGCACACCATGGACAATGGCATGATCCATTGGCATGGGGTTGCAGGCGAAAACAACGATCTGCACGACCATTGGGTCGACGGCTTTGGCGACGATGTCATCATGGACTTCAACCGGGCCGAAGGCGACAAGATTGAGATCACCGGGCATACGGCAGATCTCTATAAGATCGAGCATAAGGATGGCGACGGCGACGGGTTCGTGGACCATTCCGTGCTTCATGTGCGCTCGAACCAGGGGCGCAACGGCGGGGCTCACCAATATGACGAGCTTGGCACGATCACGGTCTATGGCGATCTGGTCACGCGCCAGGACGTCGCGGTGAATGCCGCGCCGGCTCTCGGCATCGTCGATACGATCGATCAACTCGACGAGGCGCTTGCACCGAAGGAAATTGGACGTGATACCGGTGAAATCGCAGGGCCACCCTCGACCACGCCGTCAGACTACGGCACTGTCGATGGCCTGCAGGCCATCGCCGGCATCCCTGGCACCAGTACATTTTCAGGCGAGCGCAACGACTATTTGGAGATCGCCCATTCGTCGGCCCTTGCTCTCGCCAATGGAACGATTGCACTGTCTTTTGCCCTCGACGCCGTGAATGGCACGAACACGCTCTTCTCGAAGGATGCATCCGGTAATGGCGATGGTGGCCATCTGACGGCCTATGTCCATGACGGCAAGATCACCGTGCGCCTGCAATCCGAGACAAGCTCCAAGTGGGTCACTTTGCGCGACAATCCGGTTGGTGAGAATGAAGCTCATCATATTGCCGTGTCCTTTGGCGAGGATGGCCTGAAAGTGTATTTGGACGGCAAACTCGCTGCGGCGGAACCGACCTTTAAGGTCGATCTTTCCGAGAACGCCGAGAGCCTGATCGTCGGCGGCAATGGTTGGTCGCGTAAAGAGGGATGCGACTCCATCCATTCGACGATCGACGGCACGATTACCGATGTCATGGTGTTCGGATCGCAGCTTTCGCCTGCACAGATGGCGAAACTGGCCGAGCCGATCACGGGACCAGCGCCGGTCGATCCCGGTCTCGGTACGGATGCCAACGACGTCATGGCGGGAACCGCGGCCGATGACAATCTCAAGGGCGAGATGGGCGATGACACCTTACAGGGTGGTACCGGCAACGATGAGCTGCGTGGCGGCTATGGCGCCGACCGGCTCGAAGGCGGCGAGGGCGACGATATCCTCGAAGGCGGTCATGGTGAGGATGCCTTGTTCGGCGGCGATGGCAACGACATCCTGATTTCGCGCTCCGATGCCCGCGAGCCGGATATCGCCAATGTACCAGGCCGGGACGAAGGCGACCCGGACGGCGAACTCGATCCGGCGACAGGCAAGCTCTATCCGGATCAGCCGATCCCAGGCGACGACATTCTGGTTGGTGGTGCCGGTGGCGACACCTTCGTCTTCAATCCTTTGATCAATGCCAAGAAGCGCTTTATCGAAAAGCACACCATGGACAATGGCATGATCCATTGGCACGGCGTAGCGGGTGAAAACAACGATCTGCACGACCACTGGGTCGACGGCTTCGGCGACGATGTCATTATGGACTTCAACCGCGCCGAAGGTGACAAGATCGAGATCACCGGCCACACGGCGGATCTCTATAAGATCGAGCACAAGGATGGCGATGGCGACGGGTTCGTGGATCATTCCGTCCTTCACGTGCGCTCGAACCAGGGCCGCAACGGCGGGGCTCACCAATATGACGAGCTTGGCACGATCACTGTCTATGGCGACATGGTCACGCGCCAGGATGTCACGGTGAATGCCGCGCCGGCACTCGGCATCGTCGATACGATCGATCAACTCGATGAAGCGCTTGCACCTAAGGAAATCGGCCGCGACACAGGGCCGATCGCCGCACCGCCTTCAACCATTCCATCTGACTTCGGCATCGTAGACGGGATCAAAGCCGTGGCCGGAATTCCGGGAACAAGCAGGTTCTCCGGTGGACGAGGAGACTATCTGGAAATCGCCCATTCGGCAGCTTTGGCGGTCGCCAGCGGAACGATCGCGATGTCCTTTGCCCTGGATGCCACTGGCGGATCCAACACTCTCTTCTCGAAGGATGCATCAGGCTATGGCGATGGCGGCCATCTAACGGCCTATGTTTCCAACGGCACGCTCAAGGTTCGCCTCCAGTCCGAAGAGACGTCTGAATGGCTCGGCGTTTATGATCAGCCGATCGCCGAAGGCGAAAACCACCATCTGGCGGTCAGTTTTGGGGATGCGGGACTGAAAGTCTATCTGGATGGTGCTCTGGTAGCAGCCGAACCGGTTTTTAAGGTTGGCCTCGAGGACAATCAGGAGAGCTTGATCATCGGAGCAAACGGTTGGTCGCGCAAAGACGGCAACAACTATATTCACTCAGAATTCGATGGTTCGATCAGCGACGTGATGGTCTTTGCACAGCAACTCGCACCTGACCAGATCGCCACCCTTGCAGAACCGGTCACGGGACCAGCGCCCATCGATCCAGGTCTCGGTACGGATGAAAACGACACGCTGGTGGGAACCGCGGCCGATGACAGTCTCAAAGGAGAGATGGGTGATGACACATTGCAGGGTGGTGCCGGCAATGACGAGCTGCGTGGCGGCTACGGCGTCGATCTGCTCGAAGGCGGCGAGGGTGACGACATCCTCGAAGGCGGTCATGGCGAGGACGCCTTGTTCGGTGGCGATGGCAACGACATCCTGATCTCGCGTTCCGATGCCCGAGAGCCCGATATCGCCAATGTCCCGGGACGTGATGAAGGTGACCCGGACCGCGAACTCGATCCGGCGACAGGCAAGCTCTATCCGGATCAGCCGATCCCGGGTGACGACATCCTTGTCGGCGGTGCCGGTGGCGACACCTTCGTCTTCAATCCGCTGATCAACGCCAAAAAGCGCTTCATTGAAAAGCACACCATGGACAATGGCATGATCCATTGGCATGGGGTTGCGGGTGAAAACAACGATTTGCACGACCATTGGGTCGACGGATTCGGCGACGATGTCATCATGGACTTCAACCGGGCTGAAGGTGACAAGATCGAGATTACCGGCCATACGGCGGATCTCTACAAGATCGAGCACAAGGATGGCGATGGCGACGGGTTCGTGGACCATTCCGTGCTTCATGTGCGCTCGAATCAGGGCCGCAACGGTGGCGCCCACCAATATGACGAACTTGGTACGATCACCGTCTATGGCGACCTGGTCACGCGCCAGGATGTCGCGGTGAATGCCGCGCCGGCACTCGGCATTGTCGACAACATCGACCAGTTGGATGAAGCTCTCGCACCGGCAGAAATTGGCCGGGATATGGGGCCGATCGCTGCTCCCGCATCGCCGATCCCTCAGGATCTAGGCGTTATCGATGGGCTTGAGCCGATCGCTCTCATCGCGGGGCAGCGCACATTTTCGGGTGAACGAGGCGACTATCTGGAGATTGATCATTCATCGAACCTAGAACTGGCGAATGGAACCATCGCCATGAACTTTTTGCTCGACTCGACAGGCGGCGTGAATGCGCTGTTGTCGAAAGATGCATCTGGTTATGCCGAAGGCGGGCATCTGACGGCTTATGTCTACAACGGCAAACTGACTGTGCGCATGCAGTCGGACCAAGCTTCGGAATGGATGACGGTTCGAGATCGCACAATCAATGAAGGCGACAATCATCATTTGGCGATTTCGTTCGGCGCTGAAGGTCTGAAGCTATTCCTCGACGGCGAGATGGTTGCGGAAGATCAGGCATTCACGACCGGCCTCGAAGACAATATGGAGAGCCTCGTCATTGGTGCGAACGGCTGGTCGAGGACGGAAAACAGCAATCGGGCATACTGGGAACTCGATGGCTCGATTTCCAATGTTCTTGTGTATTCCGAGCAGCTCGACGGAAATCAGATTGCCGCTCTTTCCGGTTACGACACGGTCGAAACACCTGTAACGCCCATTGAAGACCGAATCGATATGTCGATCTTCGACAGGTTCGGCGATGCGGAAGACGATGATGAATTGGTCGAATCGCTGACAGGACTATCCATGGATCAGGAATCAGGAACGGTGGCTCCAGCGGCCAGCAATCCTGGATTAGACATCATGCAAAATGAGATAGACGCCGACCATTCGATGTTCGGTTGATCGCGCTGAACGAACCCAAATCCAGTATCAGGCAGCGAGACCGCTCATGGAAATCTCCAGTGTCGTCAGTCAGATTCTGCTGTTTGCCCATTTGATTGCCTTCGCGCTGGCAATTGCCGAAGTTCTCAGTGCGGATTGGCGGTTGCTGCGAGGCGGAACGATCGATGTGGCCGCGCTCGAATCCACTTCGCGCCTCGTGAAGTGGCTGCTTGCGATCCTCTGGGTGACCGGTTTGGCTCTGATCTATATGAAAATCGGGCTTGATCCCGATGCATTGATGGCAAATTCGAAATTAGTCGCCAAATTGGCTGTGGTAGGGCTCCTGACCATGAACGGGGTGTTGCTTCACATGATCGCATTCCCCCGCATCGCCCGGCGCGATTGCGATCGCCAGACAGTGTTGATTGTCACCATTTTGGGCGCTGTAAGTACGATAACCTGGATCTATGCATCTTTTGTCGGCGCTGCCAGGATTGTGGCCGCCGACATGAGCCTCGCAACATTTGCAGGTCTCTACGCGGTGGCATTCGCGGCCGGAATAACTGTCGCATTGATAATCGTGCGTCGGTTCGTTGAAATGGCAATGACCGATGTGCAGGATTCTCAGCCAGAAATTTTGTGTACCGACGCGCGTATTACCTTGCCGGTAGAAAAGCAACTTCAATTGCTCCGAGAAGTCGAAGTGGCGCTACAGGCCCTGGGAAATGCGCACAATCAGCTGATGTCGCTGCGGTCATTGGTGACGCGCAATGGTACGATCACAGGCGCTGACCAAACGGTGCCGACACACGGTAATGCACCTCAGCAGTATCGACGAGTGAAGGACCGCGTAATCCTGATTCCTCGCGAGCAGATCAAGCATGTCCTGCCCCTATGAATTCTTAGATCGACAACGGAACGTCTTGAGAAATCGCCATCTCTTTCAGGCGCCATATCTGAGGCCGAGTGATGACCGGCAACAGAATGCAAAGATGACGATCTCACCCAATGCAGCCCTGCGTTTCACTCATACATCCACATTGCGGACCACTAGCACCGAGCAATGCGCATGACGAACCACACGGCCCGCAACGGAGCCTAAGAGATAGTCGGCCAATCCGCCCGGATCATGTGACGCGACGACGATCACGTCGACGCCGAGTTCCTGAGAGAGATCCAGAATGGTTGTTGATGGATGCCCTTCGCGTACGAGTGTTGTTGTTTCTGCGGGAAGGCTGTTGTCTGTCACCATTTTTTCCAAAGCCGCGTTGGCATCGGCAATGACCTGCCGATGCACATCGTCTGGAATTTGTGCGGCAACATAGGCAGGTACGGATTCGATGACGTTAAGGAGCGTGACTTTTGTCCCTTCGCGTTCGCAAAGCTCGCGCGCCGCGGTAAGAGCTGCTGCGGCGGCCTCTGTCTGCCCGACGTCGACTGGAACCAAGACGTTCTTGAACATCGTTCTTCTCGCTCTCTCTACGGTTGATCTGAGAAGCAATATGGCTTGCCTCAGCAGACCTTGCCTTTGATGTAGGTCAGTCCATCGACAAAAAGCCGACTGTATTCTTGTACTCGTAGGTTCGGGGGGGTGACTGAACACGAGGTTATCTGCATGGCTGAGAAACCGAAGAATCCGTATCTGGGCTGGCTCCCCTGGATCGTGATGGCGGCCGTTCTGGTTTTCAGCCTCTTGATGGCACCCCAGAACAATGAGACGCGCCGCGCCGAGATCAGCTATTCCGAATTCAAGGGTCTTGTCCAAGAAGGCAAGGTGGAGCAGGTCGTCTTCAAGGGGGACAAGATTGCTGGACGCGTGGCCAAGGAGATCGTTGGACCGCAAGGCGCCAAGACCGATCGTTTTGTCACGCAGGTCCCGCCGGTGCCCGATCCGGATCTGATGAGCCAGCTCTCAACCCGCGGCATCGAGGTTATTGCCGAAGATCCGGATGCAAGCTGGAACAGCGTTCTTTCCTGGATCCTGCCCTGGCTCCTGATTATTGGCGTTTGGTTCTGGCTGTCCCGGCGCATCATGGGGAATCTGCCCGGTGGCGTGGGACGGGGCGGGTTCAAGGACGTCCTCGGTCAGCAGACACGGAAAGTCGAGGCGGAAACGGCCCCCAAAATTCGTTTCGCCGATGTTGCAGGCCAGGAGAACGCAAAGCGCGAAGTGGCAGAGCTATTGGAATTTTTGCGGGAACCCGAGCGCTATCAGCGACTCGGTGCCGAAGTGCCACATGGCATCCTCTTGCAGGGGCCTCCAGGAACAGGCAAGACGTTGCTCGCAAAGGCCCTTGCTGGCGAGGCACAGGTTCCCTTCTTTCCCATTTCGGCATCGGAGTTCATAGAGGTCTTTGTGGGTGTTGGTGCCTCTCGCGTTCGCCGTCTCTTCGAAGAAGCGAAGAAGAGCGGTCCGAGTATCATCTTCATTGACGAACTCGACAGCGTTGGGCGCGTAAGAGGCGCGGGTTTTGGTGGTGGAAACGACGAGCGTGAGCAAACCCTGAACCAGATCCTGGCCGAGATGGACGGCTTTGAGAGCCATGAGGCTGTCGTGGTCCTCGCGGCTACGAATCGTCCCGATGTTCTCGACCCTGCACTCCTGCGTCCAGGGCGATTCGATCGGCATGTCACGCTGGAATTGCCGGATCTTGCCGCGCGTGAGGCAATCCTCAGGCTTCACTGCAAATCCGTTCCTCTCGACGAAGATGTCGATCTCGGTACGGTTGCTGCCGGAACGCCTGGGTTTTCCGGTGCCGATCTGAAGAATCTGGTGAATGAAGCGGCAATGGCCGCTGCGCGGCAGAATGTCGAAAAAGTGACCGCGCAACACTTCGATGAGATGCGGGATCGAATTCTCATGGGCACCGTTCGGACGCTTGCCATTCATGAGGACGAACGCCACCGGCTTGCGGTACACGAATCCGGTCATACGGCCGCCGCCTATTATCTGCCGAATGCCGATCCGATCCACAAAGTGACAATCATTCCCCGCGGACGATCCCTCGGTGGAACACATCAATTGCCCGAATTGGAGAGGCATACCTTGGGCGAGTCCTATCTTCGCGACCGGCTCGCAGTGATCCTCGCCGGCCGGGCCGCTGAGCAGGTATTTCTGGGCAATGTCAGTTCCGGAGCTGACGAGGATATTCGGATGGCGACCGAACTCGCGCGGTGCATGGTCGGGCGGTGGGGGATGTCGACCGAAATTGGGGCCATGGACGTGCGGGACAGTGACGAACATCCCTTCCTAGGCCGCGATATGGCACAACCGCGCCGATTTTCCGAGGCAACGGCAAAGCTGGTGGATGCGGCGGTCAAGAGGCTGCTGAACGAAGCCGAGGAAGCCGCGCGCAGCACGTTGACGAAACACCGCAGCCAGATCGATCGCCTTATCGCTACGCTCGAGACGGATGAAACTCTTGATGCATCGGCCGTAGCCAAATGTCTCGGGCCAAAGCGTGTCGGCGGCGTTGCGCCGGCCAATCCGCAAGCTGGCAAAAAGGACCAGCGGATCGGGCATTAGGTTCCGCTCTCGTCAGTCCCAGAGGCTGTCTTCGTCGAAGTCATCGTCGTCACCATATTCGTAGGTTAGTTCTTCCTGCATATCGATGAGGATATCGTCACCGTCCTCCTTCAGCGGGTACATCAGGAGTGCTTTTTCAGCCTCCCCGATCGGTTCTCCAGTTCGCAAGTCCCACTGCCATAGATGCTTGGTACAAGTCATAAAGTTGTTTTCGCACACGCCGGATTCAGAAAGCGGCTCTTCCATATGTGGGCAAAATGGCGGCATTGCCCGGAACGCGTCGCCAATATTGGCGACGACGACCGCTATGCCGTCGACATCGAATTTCTTGAGTGGTGTACCGTTCATCTCGTCTTTGGTACAGACGCGCTTCCAGCTCATGACCGTCTCCGCTACATGATTTGATGGGTTGGACAATCCCTGGCGGTGCGTCGACCAGGATGTCAGGGGAAAGGCGTACGGGCACCCGACAGCGGGCGGCGTCAGGTGCCCGTCTGCGTCGGCTATAGGACCCAGTGCGAGCCTTTATCCAGGCGCCGCGTATAGATCCTCGCTTCGCGCTCGGTGAAGACCGCTCGCCCATTCTCGACGTTGAACTGATCGCGATACTGACCCACGACAAACAAGTGGTTTTCGCCTGTATCGATCGGTGCGTCGATGCCGTCAAACATCTCCTGTGTCACGAGGAAGGAGGTCACGGCCGAGGCCTTCTTGCCGTCTTCATCGACCTTTACCGAATAGACCGTCGCATGGCGCCGAAGTGGCGAATGATCGGTGTTGTGTTTCGGCAGGAGCTCGAAATATTTGTTGAGCTCTTCATGGTTCAGGCCGAGATAGATCATGTCCTTACCGATTTCGGGACTGAACGCTGTGACCGAATATTGGAAGTCGTCGTCGCATTGATCGAGCCAGTCCTCCCATTTCCGCTCATCGAGATTCAGGCAGGCCTGATAGATTGCGTCTTTCACCATTTCCGTTTGATTGGCACTCATTGGTGCAGCTCCTCTTGAAGCTCAAGATTTCATTTTGCCGGCGTCAAGCCGGCGTTTGATCGTTGCCCAAAAGGCAAGCTCTTACTCCGCAGCGACCTTGCCCGGGAAGGTTGAAAGCCCCTTTGCTGGCGGCATCTCGGGGCCGACGACGTAGCCTTCCTCGTATTTCTGCGAGGGATTGCTTGGGAGGCGATCCATCCAGCGGCCCCAGGTGTCGTAGAAATGGCGCATGCCGACTTCGTCGTGGATATAGAGACCTTCATGCCTGGCATGCAGGATGCGTCGCTCTTCCGAACCAGGTGACATGGCGACGCCTTGGCCCGCGATGCCGACAAGATCCTCGTGGAGATTTCGACCGAACGGTCCCCAGATCGTGTTGTGGTGATGAATCCGTCTCAGACGGGTCTCTTCGCTGTCGCTCCTCAGACCGAGGCCGCGAAACTCGATCATCACTTTGTCAGGTCCAAGTGGTGTCATCAGATCCATACGCAATGCTGAGCCACGCAGATTGATGTTGATGCCCGGGAACATGTCGACCATGTACCAATTGTTCGGCGGCAGATGCGGGAAGGTGAGAGCGCCGCGATCGTCTGCAATGTCGTAGTCCGCATAGTTCACCGTGAAGGTGCCGACATTCACGTGCCCATTGTCGAATGCAGAGCATTCGCGACTGAAATAGGCATCGTCGAAACCGGTGATCCGGTTATGGTAGTGCATATAGTCGTGATAGAACTCGCTATTGGTGTCGTGCCAGAGCTTGTAGTTACTGTCGATGATCGCCTTGTGATAGTGGAAAATCTCCAGCGGTTCTTCGTCGAGCGAGTCTTTGATGCAGTCCAGCGCGCCGCCGGCCCATTCCTCGACATTCCATTGGATCTTGTCGTCCAGCGAGACCCAGACGATGCCCCCGAATTTGGTTTCGCATCGGAGTTGGCGCAGGCCCTGACCGGACTTTGAGACGCGGTCCTGATAACCGGCCTTTTCGCGCGGGATCTCTGCACAGCTGCCTTTCATATCGAATTGCCAGCCGTGGAACATGCAGGTCATGTGTTTCGGGTTGCCCGATGGCTCGCCCGTCAGGAAGCTGCCGGCCGGACGGCGGTCGATGATCATTCCACGATGGGGACAGACATTGAGAAACGCGCGGATTTTGTTGTCGGGGCCGCGGACGATGATGACCGGCTCGCGTGCAATCACTGCTGTTCGAAAATCGTAGGGCTCGGGCAACTCAGACTCGTGGCAGAGAGGAATCCATGATTTTTTCCAAATCTTGGTCAGCTCCTCCTCGAAAATCTCCGGATCCGAGTAGATTTCGCTACTCACCCATTCGCCGAGCTTCAGATCCGGCTTGGCATTCCATTGCTTAGAATTTCGAGAAGGCATTGTGGAGTCTCCTTTCGACCCTTGTTGCGTTACTATTGCGCCATAAAAGCGCCAATAGTTCTCCCTTTGCGGCGCAGGAATACTGCGACACATTGTTCGAGCGCCAAGATGATGACTGCCCGACTCAATCGAATGTTTGGTTATTTCGGGAAATGCTAGGCCGATGGGATTTGATAGATATAATCAAAAATTCTTATCCAATTATAGAATTTCACAATTAAATGAAATCAATTATGAGATTGACGGGTTAAAAAAACGGCATAAATCAGCCGTTTCCCACTTATTCGCGAAATCGGCCTCGGTCGGTTTTCGTATCGGATCGCTACGACCCATCAATAAATGCTGCGACAATTCGGCTGAATATAATCGGGAAAATTGAATTCATAGATCGCAGATGTGGTCGCGATGCTCTTGTGGGCATGCTGTGTGACGTTGCAGATCGCGTTGAGCAAATACAGTCCGCCGCTGGTAAAAGACGGCTCTGTTGCAAAAGCCGTGTCGGGAGAGTCGTCGATCTCCCTCAACGGAAGATCAGGTCACAGCTGTGCGCGGATATTGAACGTGCCGATGCTCGGACTTGGGCACACCAAGCTGCAAATTCCAGACATCGCCGGGCCACCGGTATTCGGCGATACCCTCAGCCGGCCGGTAGACCGCCGTATACAATGTGCCAAAGCCGACATCGAATGCCGTGGAGTATAAGGGCGGTTGCAGATAGGCGGCGATGAATTTGTCAGCCGGCTCATCGCGGAGGGTAAGGCGCTGCAGCAAAAAGCGTTCACGCTCAACTGTAGCCGTGGCACGCGCATGTCTGTGCCATTCGACCCGTTCCTGATGGTTCGTGGCCACACGCGAATCGGTAATAACCGCATCTCTGTCGGGTGACAGTAGGGCCGTAAAATAATGCCCTGTCTTATCGACCGCAGTGACGTTGTAAGCCATGTGGCAAGGAATGCGCCTCAGCGCCTCGGCAGCGTCCTTGGCGGTCTCGCAAAACTCCAGCACATATCGCAGGATCAAAGGCACGCCAAAACCATCGCCGACGATGCGCCGACCGCCAAATGTCAGAGAGACGGCTAGTCCCGACTCGTTCATGCCGTCGACCAGCCCCCAAAGACAATCACTCACGCCCAACACCCATTGGCCGTTCCAGCGGCTCTCCATGATGATGCCATCGCAAAGGTTCGGCGAATAATCGTAATTCCGCACGAGCATAGGCTTGTCACCGAGCCAGACCGCTTGAGAGCAGCCGGCAAGGTAGGGCGGGGGGCAATAAAAGCTCAAGAAGCGGGCCTCCATATCTCCACCGCCCGCAAGCTCGCAGAGCTTTTCATATGTTGGCACCAATTCGGGCATATGTGTCTTTAGGGCCCGGAGTCCGGCTTGATATGTCTGACGGGCACCGATGCCGTCGGACTCGAACCAACCTCGATAAGCTGGCCAGAGCCGAGCGAACTGGTTTTGCCACCCAGCGCCCGCCAACTTTTCCTGTTCGACGGTGAATGTCAGATCCACGACCTAGAGCAACCTGTTTGCGTCCAATCGGACGTGCGTTGCGTTACAGTATTTTGAATGCCGGTTCATTGACGGCAACGGCTTTTGCCTTCGGCAAACTATTGGCCTTGAACTGCTTCTTGATTCCATCGATCCAAGCCTTCGAGCGATTGGTCAAACGGAAACGTTTGTCCATGGCCCGTCCTCGTGTGATCAAGATTCCAAGATCGGCACCCTCGTAGCGGTAATCACCAGGTTTCAGGATACGCAGGAAAAAGGCTTCATTCTCGCTGTCTACTGCACGGCGATGATAGTCGAATCTGTCGAACTCGACAGTGCCATCCGACGTCAATCGCCAAATACCGGACTCAGGTGCCTCGGTGAGAATATCGACCGTGTCGTCTGTATGCTTGATCACCATCTGACACCATTCGTCGATATTGGCGGAATCGGCCCAGCGCGTGTTCAGCTCTTCGACATCTAGATCGAAAGGCACACCGCAAAACTCCAGCAAATGGAAAAGGAAAAGCGGCGCATCGGCATGGGCGAATGCTGCGTGGTTGGTCATAGAACTGGCACCGGTTACCCGGGGGTTGCATTCCCCGAGATAGATGTCGCCAGTCTTCTGGTCGATCAAAAAGTCGAGTTCGAAGTAGCCTCGGTAACCTTCCTTGGCCAATTGATTGCCGAACTGAAAGGTGTAGGCTCGAGCCTTGTCGCGGATCTTCTTGTCGAATGCATCTGAAAAGATCTCGTTGCCACACCAGCCGCCCCTATAGGGTGTCAACTGGGGGAAGCCTACCAACTCGGTCATTAAGGGGCCGACGATCGTTCCGTTCCGGGTCGCACAGGCCTCGATTGCCGATCCGCGACAGTCGATCCGCTTCATCACCTTGATCTCGCCGTGACCGATGATGTCATGTTCGTGACGGCGGAAATCTTTTTGGTTCTTGATGAAGAATGTCGTGTGGCCCGAGTCTCCGAATGCGGATTGCAGCACCAGATCGTTGCCAATCGGTTTTGCTACATCCTTCAGGTGCTCCCAGCTCTCGATCTCGGAAAGGACGTTCGGTACGCTCGGCACGCCTGCCTTGTTGCCGATGCGCACGGTCTCGATCTTATGGTCGATGCGTTCGCGCAGTGCCGCGTCCGGGAACCAGACCTCGATGCCAAGTTCCTTGCAGATCTTTTCAACCCGCTCGTCGAACATCAGAAAGGCCGCTTTTGCATTCTTTCCGCGCGACTTGATAAAGTCGATGACCTCTTTGTGCTCCAGAAGATAGGCATTGATGTCTTCGATCGACTCGAATTCGGGATGGTCGGCTTCCGACGGCACGAAGGTGTTGGGGTGGCGACCGTCATAGCAATCGAGATAGTTGATGAACTTGAAGTTGCGGCACCATTCATCAATTCCCAACAAATTGAAATTCGTAGCGCTGATAAAATAGATCGGCGTCTCGTTGCGATGAAAGAACCGGCGAACCTCGGAAATATTGCGCAGCTTTTTCGGACGGCTATTGGCCACTTTTTTTGCGGGCTTGGCGCGTGTTGTACGGGTCGCTTTCTTTGCTGGCGTGCGGTTCATGTCTCGGTCCCTCCCTGTTTTCCGCCCAATGTCAGTTCGCTGCGGCCGTGCGTTTGGCCAATTGGGCCGTCAGTGCGGCATCCGTGAAGACGCGAAGCCCTAACTCCGGCCTGTAGCCGTGGATTTCTTTGACGTCGAGTTTGCGTAGAAACTCGATGATCTCGGCACTTGCAATCTGTCCCGGTACCAGAATCGGAAAACCCGGCGGGTACGGAATGATGAAGGTTGCCGACACAACCTCGCGTCCCGACTCCATTGCAGCGTCCAGCGAGCCGTCATCGAGACTCAGATATTCGCAAAGGTCCTCGTCATAGGCCATGAAATAGGCGTCGCGGATGGTGCCTTCGCGTGTTTCTCCGACCGGCATCGGCCGGAAAGTATCGTGGAAACGCGAAAAATCCGGGAGTGGCGGCAGGTCCTCAAGGAGAGACGTCACTTTTGACCGATGTACCCGCAATTCAGGCCCACTCAGGTCCTCGATACGCCGTTCCAATTCCTTCGCCACCTTGACCAGAACCTCTATCAGATAGGCGACGGAGCTGCGCGTGGTGCCGATATTGGTCATGAACAGGACCGTGTTGCGGGATGTCTTGTTGATCTGGATCCCGTACTGATCCATCAAAATTTCGTTTTTGAACGTGTCACCGTCGAGACCGGTCTTTCCGACCGAAAGCGTAATGCGTGTGGCATCGAGACAGAATTCGTCATCGGCCCACGCTTCCCATATGTCGTTCCATCCATGCTCGGGTTCGTAGTAGGTCTCGATCCCTGATTTCCGATATTCAATCGGGATCATGTGGCCGACTGTGAGTACGGTGAAATATTTCTGCAAAAGCGGGTGTGATCGGATCTGCTGACGCAGCGCCATGGCCATTTCGACTTGCTTTTGAACCAACTCGAACCCTTCCAGCTCGACCTGCCGGCGGCCGACGTCCAATGATGCCAAAATCTGATAGTTGGGCGACGTCGAAGTGTGAGTCATGAAGGCCTCGTGAAAAGCCTCCTCGACTTTCGATTTATAGTCCTGATCGTAAATGTGGATCATCGATCCCTGGCGTAATGCTGTCAGGGTCTTGTGGGTGGATTGTGTTGAATAGACCCGAATGCGTGTCTTGTCCGGGTCAGGCAGCAGGTGACACGACAGGAGTTTTTCATCGTCGTCGTTCTCCAGATCGACGGTCATTGCATGTGTTTCATAAGCCTTGCGATAACCATCGGACCGCATGCGATCGCGTAAGGTGCCGGCTGTGTGCATTGCCGTGCGCTGACGGTAGGTCGGTCCAAAGCGTGCGAATCCGAACCAAGCCTCATCCCAAAGGAACACAAGATCCGGCTTGATCGCCAGGCATTCCTCCATCACGCGCTCAACATTGTAGACAATGCCGTCGAACGTGCAGTTTGTGAGCAGTAGCATCTTTACACGGTCGAGCTTGCCGGCCCGCTTCAGCGCCAAGAGCTCTTTCTTGATCTCCCGCAACGGAACAGCGCCATACATCGAATATTCGTCGAGCGGATAGGAATCCAAATAGACGACATCGGCACCGGCCAAAACCATCCCATAGTGATGCGATTTGTGGCAATCGCGATCGACGAGAACGATATCGCCTGGCCGAACCAAGGCCTGCACGACGATCTTGTTGCATGTGGAGGTGCCATTCGTGGCGAAGTATGTGAGGCGCGATCCGAATGCTCGCGAAGCAAGTTCTTGCGACTGCTTGATCGGGCCTTGCGGTTCCAGCAAAGAGTCGAGTCCACCCGATGTCGCTGATGTTTCGGCGAGGAAAATATTCATGCCATAGAAATCGCCCATATCGCGGATCCAATTGGATTTGATGATGGATTTTCCGCGTGAGATGGGAAGCGCATGAAAAACGCCGGTCGGTTTTTTGGAATATTCCTTCAAGGCTGTGAAGAATGGTGATTGATAGCGGGATTCGATGCCGCGCAGAATGTTCAGATGCAGCTCGACATAGTCTTCCTGATTGTAGAAGACACGTCGGCAAGAGTCGCTGATGCGGCCTGCCATATCCTCGACGGAACGATTGGTGATCAGATAGAGATCCAACTCGGGACGAACCCGGCTGATGACATCCGCGAGCACGGCGCCATAGTCTTCATATGGAATATCATCGAGATCCGTACAGCCGGCCTGATTCAAATACCGGTTCAGTACCGGTAGCTGATGTTTGGAGCGCAGGCGAAAATCGAACCGGATAACGACCGCTTGTATGTTCACATTGAACAGCACCGCAATAAGAGCGTCGTCGAAACTTGGCACGAATACGGGCTGGTAGGTGAACTTGTCCTCGTCACGACGCATGCCTACCAACTCAGTGCGCTGATGGGATTGCATGGACGAGGAAATGTCGTCAACGATCAGGACTTCAAAGTAAGGTCGGCGGCGCGCGCGCTCACCTTGGGTATCCGGCACTTCCTCCGGTTGATTCAGTTCTGACGAGCCATTCAATCCGAGATCGATATGCATACGGCGATAGAGGCCGCTCATCAGACCGCTGACGCAACGGGTTACAGCGCCGGCCAGGGTGACATATTCGCCGCTGTACAACAGTCGGTAGAGCTGCTGGAACTCTTGGTCGCCGGGAAACGCCCAATACATTTCCGCGGGGGCAAGATCATCGAGGAATTGACGCGCTTTATCTTGGCTCTCGTCATCCCCTCGTCCATCGGCGAGACGTTGGGTGACGATCTTAAGGTCATTCCAGGTGTCAATCCGGAACTGGGAAGCGTTGTAATATCGACTAAGTGATACTTGGTCGCTCGGTCCGTCCTGTTCCGGCATTTTCTTCCCTTCCGTCTTCTCTTATTTTTGAATCAGGCGCACCTTAGGAGTTCCAGCAGCAATACGAAGCGATGGCGGGGATTGGGGTGACGCTCTATCCAGACCGGCGCGGCTACCCTTTGCAGGCATTGCGAGTGGCCCAAGACTTTGCAGATATGTTTCATCGAAACGCTTTCGATCATACACGGCAAAGTCGGCTTCCCGGTCACGAAAACTCTTATGCAATTGTCCCAGTCCCATCAATCCAACCTCACGCTGTCGGCGAACGAGTTCGAGGTCGATCTCTATGGGAATGATCTCTTCTTGGGATCCGCCTTGATGCAGGACGGTACCAGCAGGATCGATAACAGCGGAACGGCCGGCGCCGCCGGCGTCCAGGCCGTTTATGTCAAACACATAGCACTGGAACATCGCTGCATTCGCGCGTGCAATGGAGAGCTCAACGTCACGATCAATCGTACCGGTCATGACCGGATGTAGAAGGACTTCCGCACCCATGGCTGTTAGCGTGCGCGTTGTCTCGGGGAACCAGATATCGTAGCAGATCGAGACTCCGAACCGACCAACGTCGTCGACGTCGAATACCAGAAATTCCGTTCCCGATGAGACGCCCGCCTCATAGGGCGCAAAGGGGAAAATCTTGCGGTACCGCCCGACGACCTCGCCGGACGGACTTATGACCGTTGCGGTGTTGTAGATTTGGCCGTCGTCCTCTTCGAACATCGAGCCCGGCAGAATCCAAACACCGTGCCGTGAAGCGAGTTCGCGGAACTCTCCTTCAACGGCTTCCAGATTTTCCGCACGCCGACCGGTCAGCGGCCCGAATGGGGCAAGCTCGCTGAAAACGATCATCTGAACCCAGGGAAAAACAGCCGCTACATACTCGACCTTGTGTTTCATGGCAGAAACGTTTTCCTGGCTCGCCGAGACGTGCATCTGAACGCCCGCCACCGCAAATGGAACCATAAGCCGAGTCCTTTCGAAGGTTTATTGTTAGTGTAGGGCAGGAGCGCTTGCGCTCAAACCCCAAGCTCAGTTTCCCGTGGCCGCGGAATGCCGCCTGTTCTGCCTAATGCTGCAACTCCTCGTATTCCAGTGAGGCTCGACTTTCGTCTCGCCCTTTATCACGGCCGGGTCACGCGGCCGCTTTCGCTGACACCATCTCGCACAACGATTTCTCGATGATCGCCAGACCTTCTTCGATGATGCTGTCTTCGGCGGTTAGCGGCGCAAGTATGCGTACGGTGTTGCCGAAGACCCCACATGACAGCAATATGAGACCATTCTTAAGTGCGGCCGCGCACAAGGCCTTGGCTGCTTCGGGATCCGGATCGTGGCTGCCGTGCGAATTCACCAACTCGAAGGCAACCATGGCGCCGAGGCCGCGGATGTCGCCAATTGCCGGCATGTCATCGCGATCCGCAAAAGAGCGCAGCCTTGAGATGATCGTGTCGCCCATCTCTTCGCTCCGCCGACAGAGATCTTCGTTTTCAATGACCTCGAGCACACCGAGAGCCGCGGCACAGCCGATAGGGCTGCCGCCGTAGGTGCCACCGAGTCCGCCTGGTGCCGGCGCATCCATTATATTCGCTTTGCCAATGACGCCGGCTAATGGAAATCCACCGCCGAGGCCTTTGGCAGCGGCGATCAGATCCGGTTCGACGTTAGCATGCTCTATTGCAAACATCCGTCCTGTTCGCGCAAAGCCGGACTGGACTTCGTCGACGATGAATAGAATTCCATGTGCATCGCAAATATCGCGCAACTTGCGCAGAAAATCGAAAGGCGCGATGTAAAAACCGCCTTCGCCTTGGACCGGTTCTATGACAATAGCTGCAACCCGCTCTGGCTCCAGATCCGCCTTGAACAACGTTTCGAGCGCACTGAGCGAGTCGTCCATGGATACACCGTGAGGAGCCATGGGAAATGGTAGGTGATAGATGTCAGCGGGAAATGGCCCAAAACCTTGCTTATAGGGCTGGACTTTTCCCGTAAGTCCCATCGTCAACATTGTGCGTCCGTGAAAACCGCCACTGAAAGCGATCACCGCAGGACGCCCCGTATGGGCCCGCGCGATCTTTACAGCGTTTTCGACGGCTTCGGCGCCTGTTGTGACGAAAAGTGTTTTCTTGGGTGTGGATCCAGGGGCGAGCTTGTTCAACCGTTCGGCCAGCGCGACATAGGACTCATATGGTGCGACCTGGTACGCCGTATGAGTGAAGCGGTCGAGTTGCGCATTCACTTTCGACATGATCGCCGGATGCCGATGGCCGGTGTTCAGCACCGCAATGCCTGCGGCAAAGTCGATGTATCGCTGCCCTTCGACATCCCAAAGCTCGGCGTTCTCGGCATGATCGGCGAATATCTGCGTTGCCGTAGCGACACCGCGTGGAACCGCAGCCTCACGGCGCGCATTCAAGGTAGCATTGTCTGTCATGGCTTGGTTCCCTCGGCGGAGTGGCTTTCGGCCGGCTGGCGAGCAATGATTGTTGGTGCTTGAAGCTGAAGAATGCGGCGACAGCGCTACGCGCTGCCGCCGAATGGACTTACGCAGCTTGAGACGCTTCATCCGCAAGCGAGACGGCATCAACTTCGCCATCTACTGCGACAATAGCTGCAGCGGTGTCGAAACCTTCGACGGTTTCGAACGTGGCTGGTGCGGCCAGGGCCGCGGCACGTTCGGCAATCTCATCGGCGGTCAAATTTTCGACGCGTTTGCCGATCGACCAGACGTGGCCATAAGGATCGATGAACTTGCCATATCGCTCGCCCCAATAGGTATCGGCGAGCGGCACGAGTACGGTGGCGCCGGCTTCAATAGCCCGTTCAAACGTGGCGTCGATATCTGTGAGATAGAGATGTACGACAACCGGTGAAGCGCCGATGGTCGTCGGTGCATGAATACCGAAGTAAGGATTCTCGTCGCATAGGATGACCTGCGAATCGCCGATTTTCAGTTCCGAATGCGCGATAGACACACCGTCTTCACGATAAATACGGGCGCCTTCTTCGGCACCGAAAACAGAACCATAAAAATCAATTGCGCCGGCTGCACCGGCAACCGTCAATACCGGCGTTACCGTGCGGAACCCTTTGGGGCGTGGGCTGACTTTGCGAGACATTCTGGCATTTCCTTTTGAGCCGTTTGCCGCGCATCCGACGCCCATGCGCCCTTTGTTGCGGCAAGATTTCCATCGTGCCGGATGGACTCGCTATACCAATCCTCCGACATCATGTGCTATGATGTAGGTTGAATCGAAGGAGTTGTCAACATCATGGACCAAGATGTCGCGCTTGGCGTAACCACGACCGTGACTCAAGCGGACCTTCCCTATTTGCGAACGGCAGGCCGCCTAGGTGAATATGCGGTGGTCTACCGTGTGGCTAGAAATCAGCTTGGTGGTGGCTTCGGAGATCAAGACAAGCATCCTTATGCGTGGGGGGTCTTGGTCTATGTGGATACAATGGTTGCCCGCGTTTACAGTGCGCGCGGTACTGGCCGAGAGTGGAACAGCCTGGATCGTTTGTCGCTTTGGCTCAGAGAAAACGGGTTCTGGTACTGGTGGACGCGCAACGATCTCGAGCCCTTGGGCATCGCGGTGTCAGATGGGGAAGATGAAGACGGAGAGCTCGCCGATCCACCTCCTCCGATACCGGCATATTTGCCTCCTCTCGGCGTTGGTGATGGGAGTGAAGAGCCCGGCGATACCTAGAGCCCTTTCCGACCATATAGAGGCATTTGATGGCGGTGACGCTCGGAATTCGAACTTCGCGACACAGTGAGCCAGCGGAGCCGCCGTCAAATACGCAGTTTTTCAGCAGATCTTTCGTGGTGATCAGCCGCAGCCTTTGGCCACAAGAATGGGATCCTTGTATTCCAAAGAGTCCCGTCGCAATCCCGGTATCAGTTTACGACGGTATCGGCATCACATTGACACGGTCGCCTCCAGACTCTCGTATATGACAGTCGTGAATACGCAAAGGATTTAGGAATTACATGGCTACCGTAGGCTTTCTTTCGCTCGGCCTTTTTGTCGGTCTCGTGATCTCGTTTTCGCTTCTTCACCTCACCGACTGGGCAAATTGGGCTGCGATCCTGAGCGGTGCTTTCTCCGCCGTTGCCGCCGGCGGGATTTTTGTGTTCGTGGAGCTTGTGGAATCAGGCAAGTCGGGCAGTTCGAACAACGCCAGATACGCTTATCCCATGGGACTCTTGTTGGCGCTTTTGTGGGTATTCATCCACTATGCGCATAAGCACAAAACGATGTATTTTATTGGTGGATCGGCGGCGACACTTCTGGTTCTGGCGATTCTCTTCGTTCCGAGTATCCGTAGCCGGTTGCCGGATTGACCTAAGCGTGCAGGCCCAGAAAATTGCTCAATGCCCAGAGTGACGGCGTGCCGTGGGAGAAGAGATCGGCCGCATTCTTCAGCGTGACACCGGCCTCATGGATCCGCTCACCGTTGAGATCCTCCGTGCTTCCTGTCAGTGCAAAGCACCCGAGCGTGTTTTCCGTATTTGTCCGCAGAGGTGCGGCAATTGCTGTGAATCCGACGAATGCATCGTCGGATGCAACGACGTAGCCGAGGTCCACAAATCCTTCCAAATGCCGTTCGAGTTCATCCGGATCGGTGATCGTTTGCGGCGTATGAGCGTGGTAGGGCCCTGGACCAAGGGCGGCCTGGCGCTCTTCCTTACTCATGGCCATGAGCAGCGCTTTGCCCGAGGCAGAAGCATATAAAGGGCTGGAAAGCCACGTGCCGTAGTAGGGGGTCAGCGGATTGCGGCCCGGCGCAAGTTCCAGCAAAAGTCGCTCGCCGTAGCAGTAGATGACCATGCTGGCCGTTTCGCCGAGGCTGTCGCGCAACGACATCAAGACTCGCTCACTATCGCGTCTCAGAAGGTTGAGCGCATGATAGGGGGACAAGGGCAGCAAGCTTTTCGGACTGGCCAGATAGCGCTTGCCGCCAGGCTCCTTGAGGGCCTGACCTTCGGCGATCAGAACCTGCAGAAGACGGTGTGCGGTTGACGTGTCGATGCCGGCCTGCTGGGAGATTTCGGCCAGCGAGAGCGGTTGCGGCGTTTCGGTAAGCACGGAGATGATCCGAAGGCCACGCGCGAGCGAGCCAGCACCTTTCGCGTTGGTCGATGAACCGTTACGCTCGATAACGTCGGATTGTGATTTCACCAATGCTCAATCTTCCATATCGGATCGTTGCACGCCGGACCGTACTCCATTTCCGGGTCCATGACCTAACCTATACTTGCCGCATTGTCGCGGTCCACGTGGCAATGCAGTGCGACGCATCACATGGCATCGACCAAAGCTCTCAGTCCGACATAGTCGACCTTGCCTGTTGCCAGGACAGGCAGGGCATCAACCGGCTTGATCGTACGGGGCACCATAAGCTCGGCAATGCCTTGTGATCTCGCATATTCGAGCAGATCTTCCCGCATGGCGTCCGGATTGTCCGTGACAAGGATCAGTTGTTCGCCTTTTCGTGCATCGGGAACGGCGACAATGGCGTGCATATTTCCGGGCCAGACATTTGCGGCATAGCTCTCTACTGCACTCAGCGAAACCATTTCACCAGCGATCTTCGCAAAGCGCTTCGCACGACCTTGGATCGTAACAAAGCCCTGATCGTCGACGGTTACGATATCGCCGGTGTCGTATGTCTGGTCCTTGGTGCGTTCGATCACACCAGGATTTTCGGCACGAAGGTAACCGAGCATAATATTCGGCCCCTTGATCACGAGCCGGCCACCTTCATCGATACCGGGCACGGGCTCAAGCGTGTAGTCGATACCGGGCATGAGGCGGCCAACGGTGCCGGCTGAGAAGTGCAGGGGCGTATTGATGGTAATCGCAGGCGAAGCTTCCGTCGCGCCATAGCCTTCGAAAATCCGGATGCCGAATTTGTCGGACCAGACGCGCCGCGTTTCATCTTTCACCTTCTCCGCACCTGCGAAGACGTAACGAACGCTGTAAAAGTCGTAAGGATGTGCCACGCGGCCGTAACCGGTGAGGAACGTGTCGGTCCCGAACATGATGGTGGCATTGGTATCGTAGACCAAAGCCGGAACGATCCGGTAGTGCAGAGGCGAAGGATAGAGGAAGGTTTTTACGCCTGAGAGGATCGGTAGAAGCGTACCGCCGGTCAGTCCAAAGGAATGGAAGATCGGCAGGGCGTTGAACACGATATCGGTGGGGTTGAAATCGACCCTTGCGCTGAGCTGGAACCGGTTCGCCAGGAGGTTGCCGTGACTGAGGACAACACCCTTGGGCGTGCCTTCGGATCCGGAGGTGAAAAGCACGACTGCCGGATCGTCAGGGGTGCCGCTGTTTGCACGATGGATAGACCGCGCGAACGGTTTTGAGACCAGCCCGAACAGTTTCGCGAAAATGGATATCTTGGCTCTGAGATCTTCGAGATAGACGATTTTGACGTCGGCACCGAGCGCCTCGACGGTCTCCTCCAGCTTCGCCAATTCGACAAAGCGCCGTGACGTCAGAAGCGTCTTGATCTTGGCTGTCGCTATGGCGCCACGCATATTCATCAGACCGGTCGAAAAATTGAGGATGGCTGGTACGCGGCCAAAGGCCTGGAGGGCAAAAAAAGTCACGATTGCCCCGACCGAGTTCGGCAGCATCATGCCGACGATTTCCTTTTTCTTTGTGTGAGAACCGATCTTGCGGCCGAGGACAAGGGATCCGAGCGTCAGCTGGCTGTAGGTGATCGGCGCTCTCTGTATGTCTTCGGCAATCCGGTGTCCGCCACCGTGAATCGTCTTGGCCGTGAGCATCGATTCGAACAACGTCTCGTTCCTGTCGCAGGTCTCGAAGACCATTTCGCTCATCACGTCATAGAGCTTGGCGCCCACAATCTGCCGTCGGGCGCGGCCGACAAGCTCGCTTGGGACTTCAAAGCGTTGTGGCGGCAGAACCGTCATCGTGATCTTGGGGAACAGCCGGATGCGCACTTTCCCTCGCAGCCGTGAGAACGGCGTATATTGAGCGCCATCGATACGAATGGGGATCAGCTCGGCATCGGACTTGTCGGCAACCATGCCTGGGCCTTCGTAAACCTTCATCAAGGCGCCGGTGACCGTGATCCTGCCTTCGGGAAAGATCACGCAGTGGCGGTCTTCCGAAACAGCCTTAATAAGGGACTTGGTTGCCATCGGGTTGGTCGGATCGAGCGGGAACGCATCGACCAATCTGAGGAACGGGCGCACCCACCATGCCTTGGCGATGTGGGTGTTGATCGCGAAAATCGGCTTGACGGGCAGGAACACTGCGAGCAGCACAGGGTCGAGAAACGAGATGTGATTGACCACCACAACTGCGCGCTTTCCGGCTTTCGAATAGTTCTCAAGCCCGCGCACTTCGACCCGGTAGAAGAGTTTCAGCAGAGAAATCAGGAACGCCTTGATAAGGGCATCGGGCAGAAGCTTGCAGATATAGAGAGCGACAACACCATTCACGATGGCCATGATCAGGAACACCGACGGGACGCTGACGGTGAGCGCCAGCAAGGCGCTCGCCACGAGGGCGCCGACGGTTATGAACAGGGCATTGATGATGTTGTTGGCAGCGATGGTGCGCGAGCGATGGTTCTCCTCGCTCTCATGCTGGATGATCGAATAGAGCGGAACAATGAACACGCCGCCACAAACCGAGATCGCCAGCAGATCGAAAAGGATCCGATAGTTCGCAATTTCGCTCAGAAATGTCAGAGCGCCCGCCAGGCTGGCGCCCGATGCAGGTGCACTCGCGCCATTGCATGCGAAATAGAGGTCGACGATGAAGAGGGTCATGCCGATTGCGCCGAAGGGCACATATTTCGCCGTCACTTCGCCATTGAGCAGTTGATTGCAGGCAAGGGACCCGAGTGCGATACCGATAGAGAAGATCGTCAGGAACAGTGTGACGACCGTCTCGTCGGCGCCAAGAACATCTTTTGCCAGTGCCGGGAACTGCGAGAGGAATGTGGCGCCGATCAGCCAGAACCAGGAGATCCCCAGGATCGACAAATAGATGCGTTTGTCCTCTCCGGCCTTCTTGATGATGGACCGGGTTTCGGCGATGAAATTCAGATTAATATGCAGACCCGGCAATGGTGCCGGCGCTTTCGGGATCTGCAGGCTTGTTGCAAATCCCAAAGCGGCAAGCAGCAGGATACACGCGGAGACAATAAGCGTTCCGTAGCCGGTCAGGATCAGAAGACCGCCGGCAATGGTGCCCAGCAAGATTGCCAGAAAGGTTCCTGCTTCCACCAGGGCGTTGCCGCCGATTAGCTCATCTTCAGCCAGGTGGTCAGGCAGGATTGAATATTTGACCGGACCGAAGAATGCAGACTGCGTTCCCATCAGAAATAAAACGCCGATCATCAGCCAGACATCGCCGATCCAGAAGCTGATGGCACCGAGCGACATAATGGCGATTTCGGCGGCCTTGATGGTTTGGATGAGCCGCGACTTCTCGAACTTGTCGGCCATCTGGCCCGCCGTTGCCGAGAAGAGGAAAAACGGCAGGATGAAGACCCCTGCTGCTGCGGCGACCAGAACCTGACCGTTGAGCCCGGCCGCGTCGGCGATCCGGTAGATGATCAATATGGCCAGCGCGTTTTTGAATAGATTGTCGTTCAGCGCTCCGAGCGCCTGAGTCAGAAACAGGGGCAGAAAGCGACGGGTGCGCAGAAGGTCGTATTGAGTACCTGACATGTGCCGTTTCTCCGATCAATCTCGAATCATACCGTGTTTGAGGAACTGCGTCGTGGCCTTGATGACTTGTGGATGACCGACGAGCATGGCGTGATTGGCTCGCACCAGAAGATGCGCCTGGGCATACATGAGCGCGGTCTCGGAAACACGCACGACACCGTCATCGTCGCCGCTTAACAAAGGATTGAATCCGACCTCGTCGCCTTTGCCGCCTGCAATAATGGCAAACGGATAGTTTAACGTCGGGATGGACTTTGCAGCGCGGGGGCTGAGTCCTTGGCCGGCCCTGCCGAAAACCAACTGGTAGGGACGAAATCGCGATACCCATCCGGCCATTTCGGCACCCTGATTGGGCGGTGCGATTTGCACAATGCGCCCAACTTTGATGCGTTGCTTCCAGGCGCTGTCCATGGCCAGAAGATGACGAACGACAAGACCACCCATACTATGGGTGACGAAGGAAACCTTTGTGCTTCCGTCCGTCGTGTCGAGCAAGCGGGCAATACCTGCTGCATGATCTTCAATGGATCCGCGTGTGCTCGGATAACTGATAGCCGTTGCGTCAAAGCCGGCCTCTCCAAGAGCCGCTTCCATTGAACCGAATGGCCCGGGTAACGGCGCAATGCCATGCACAAGGAGGACAAGATGCTGATTTGGAACGGCAAGGCCGGTTTCCGACCGGATTCTTGCGAACGTAGCTTTGCATTTTGCGAAAGACCCCCAAGCTCGCCGAACATCTTCCGGATCGAGAAGTCGGGAATGACCGGTGATGACGTTGCGCTGGATGCGCCAACCGGCATGAATGTACGTGTCGACCCAAAGCTGAGAACCGCCGAGTGTTTTAACCGGTAGATTGAAATTTCGGCGTGCGTTTTGTTCGGCATGCCCAAGGTCCGCTGCAGTAAGAGTGGACGCCAAAACAGCGGCAGCTGCAGCGATCTTGGCGAACGACCGTTTATCCAACGATACCGACATTGTCGCTCTATGCCTCTAGCTGTCGTGCTGAAATGAACGTGCCTGGCCGCCCGGCATTCACCGTCTCAAGCGAGTAGACAAAGCAAGCCATCAATGTTTCGGTCATCTCTTCGAGCGACTGCGTCGTGACCGTTCGCAGTTTGCCAGTGAGAGACAGCGAACAAATCCCGTGTACACTTGCCCAAAGGATCCTTGCGGCATTGCCGAGATCTTCCTTCTCTCCCGGAGCGAACAGGGGCTCCAGGGCTGCTTCCACCAAACCCAGAACACGTTCGACCTTTGCTGTGTACCAGTCGGGGAGGGCATGGCCAGGTGCCAGCGAATAGCCAAATAGGGACGTCCAGAGATTCGGATTAGCCTCCTGGAACCCAAGATAGGCTGCGAGCAGAGCACGCAGATCCTGCGCTGGCCGACCTATTCTCGGGATCGTCGACAATTCATCATGAAGTTTGTCGAGCGTGCTCCCGTTCAGGTGAACGATCAACGCTTCGAAATTGTCGAACACATTGTAGAGCGTTCCAGGGGAATAACCGATGGCATCGGCGACGCTTCGTGCCGTAAGCGCCTCGATTCCTCGCGTTTCGACGATTTTTCGCGCCGCGACCGTGGCGAGGCGGTAGAGCTCATCACGGCTATGATCCGATCGACGTGCCACGTTGATAACCCCTTTGTCTCGTAATTGTGAACATCGTTCATATAAATAGTTTGAACGCCGTTCATTTTCAAGATATATTTTGAACAATGTTCAATTGACGATATTATGTGGGATCTTTGGGAGGACATCCATGACGCTTTACAGTCTCAAGCCGTGGTTTCAGGCTTTGCTCCGGCCTTTGGTTGCCTGGCTTGCCGAAATCGGCGTGACAGCCAATCAAGTCACCGTAGCCGCGATGATCGGGTCGCTGATCGTTGCAGGACTGGTCATTGCTTTTGCCGCTAAACCAATGGTCTTCCTTGCGCTACCGGTCTGGCTATTCGTTCGCATGGGGCTGAATGCGGTCGACGGCATGCTGGCCCGGGAATTCGGGCAGAAGAGCGCTCTCGGCGCCTATTTGAACGAGATCACGGATGTGATTTCGGATGCCGCACTCTATTTACCCTTTGCGTTCGTGGCGCCATTCGATGCCATCTGGGTTGGTCTGGTCATCTTTCTGGCGGCGGTAAGCGAGTTTGCGGGTGTGCTTGGACCGGCGGTGGGTGCTTCACGGCGTTATGACGGGCCCATGGGAAAGAGTGACCGGGCGCTCTTGTTCGGCACGTTCGGGACGGCGGTGGCAGTGTTCGGCTCGCTTCCTGGATGGGTCGCGTGGTCAATGCCGATCGTTGCGGCACTTCTGATCCTGACCGTAGTGAACCGCATTCGCGCGGGCTTGTCAGAAGTCGGCAACCGTCCGGCTTGATGACGAAATCGCGGTGATGTGCCAGTCATAAGCAATCACGGAAACGGATCCGGCCTCATGAGCAGACTTCTGGCCATTTCGGTCGCGAATTTAATCATTCTGTTTACCCGCGTGATCACCGCCGTGCAGGCCCGCTGGATCGGCTGTGGCCCCAGTCGCGCGACGCGCGTCTATTTTGCCAATCATGCGAGCCATGGCGATTTCGTACTAATCTGGACGGCTCTGCCGCCACAGCTTCGCAAGACAACCCGCCCCGTCGCCGGTTCTGATTACTGGCTGGCAGGGAGCATCCGCCGTTTCATCGGGCGCGACGTCTTCAATGCCGTTCTCATCGATCGCACACAGACCCGGCGCGAGGACCCGATTGGTGTCCTCTCCCACGCGATCGATGCCGGTTCGTCTCTGATCCTCTTTCCGGAGGGCACGCGTAATATGACGGAAGAAACACTCCTGCCATTCAAGAGTGGAATCTTTCACCTGGCCCGACGTCAGCCCGAGATCGAACTGGTGCCCGTCTGGCTTGCCAATCTCAACCGCGTTCTTCCCAAGGGTGAGTTTCTTCCGATTCCGCTTCTGTGTTCAGTTTCATTCGGAGCGCCGATGAAGCTGGTAGCCGGTGAGACGAAGGCTGATTTTCTCGATCGCGCACGCAGCGCTCTTCTCGCTTTGGCGCCTTCCGCACCTGAAGAGTGTGCGTCTGAGAAAGGGCCGGTAGCACCATGAGCCCACAGCAGCAGATTTTTGCACTCTTCGCAGGCATTGCCGGCATACTGGTCATTGCGACAGTGATTGGGCGCACGCTTGCCGCGCGCCACACCGGTCCGGAACCGAACGCGTTCGTCGAAAATCTGAATGCCCGGGTCGACGCCTGGTGGGCGATGGTCGCCTTGATCGCGCTTGCCTTCATTTTTGGAAAAGCCGGCGTGATCGTCCTGTTCGGCGTACTTTCGTTTGCGGCGCTTCGCGAGTTTATCTCTCTGACGCACACGAGACGTGGCGACCATTGGACTCTGGTGGCCGCGTTCTTCGTCATTCTTCCTGCCCAGTACGTCTTCATCTGGGATGAGTGGTATGGGCTCTATTCGGTCTTTATCCCCGTCTACGCATTCCTGTTCATGCCCATTATCTCAGCGATTCGCGGGGAGACCGAACGTTATCTTGAGCGCGTGGCCGAGGTGCAGTGGGGATTGATGATCTCCGTCTTCTGCCTTTCCCATGTGCCGGCCTTGCTAACACTTGAGATTCACGGATTCGAAGGGCGCAATCTACTCCTCATCGCTTTTCTCATCGTTGTCGTGCAGATGAGCGATGTTTTGCAATATGTTTGGGGGAAACTGTTCGGCCGCCACAAGATTGCCCCGTCCCTTTCACCTTCCAAGACCGTTGAAGGGTTTGTCGGCGGTGTTCTAAGCGCGACAGCACTCGGCGCCGCGCTTTGGTGGATCACACCGTTCGCTCCTCTGGAAGCCGCCGGGTTGGCGCTTGTTGTCACGCTCATGGGTTTTTTCGGCGGTCTCGTCATGTCCGCCATTAAGCGCGATCGCGGTGTCAAGGACTGGGGGTGGACGATCGAAGGCCATGGCGGCTTCATGGACCGGCTGGATTCGGTTGTCTTTGCCGCACCGATCTTCTTTCACTTGGTTCGTTATTGGTGGACGGCATGACCCAGCGACCGAAAGAGCGACAAGCGACCAAAGAGCGACGACAAGCATTGCGGACCGACCTAATCTCCGCGGCGGAAAATTTAATTGCGACAAACGGGCTTGATGCTTTGGCAGCGCGAACTGTTGCCGGCGAAGTCGGCTGCTCGGTCGGGGCGATCTACAACGTCTTCGACGATCTTGATGGGTTGATCATTGCGGTCAACTCAAAGACCCTTGCCGGTCTCGATCGTGAGATCGGCCGCATTCTGCCGTCCGATCCAAGCGACCAGGATCCGGAGCAGACGCTCGTCGGGATCGGTCATGCCTATTGCCGGTTTGCCGCGAAGCATCCCCGCACCTGGTCAGCCTTGTTCGAACAAGGCCTGAAGCCCGATCGCAAAGTCCCGGACTGGCATCTGGATGAGCATGTGCGGCTTTTCTCGCACGTGGTTGCTGTGCTGAAAGAGATTTCGCCAGAAAGAAGCGACGCCGATGTCTGGTCGCTGGCGCGCGTCATGTTCTCTGCCGTTCATGGCATCGTCTCCTTGGGAATGCATGATCTCTTCATTGCGGTACCTTCCGACGAGATCGAACAGCAGGTGGAGACATTGGTGCGGGCCATGGTCCGTGGATTGTTCGAGTCATGAATGTTGCCGGGTGGAGGTGCGTTGCATTAGCACGCCCCCTGGCATTCAAGGACAACCCGGACCATAATCCGCGCCGCCAATTCCGCATGATCTATTGCCGAAGGAACAATCGCGATGTCCAGCGCGCATGCCGTCACGACGATCGATGAGCTACTCGCTCTTTACGGTCAAATTCCAGACCGATCACTTGCCAAAGAAACACAACAGCTGACCGCGGCCTATCGAAAGTGGATCGAACAGGCACCGTTCTTCGCAATTGCGAGTTCGGGACCGAACGGACTTGATTGTTCACCCAGAGGTGACGCCGCGGAGCAATTGCTGCGGGTCCTCGACGAAAAGACACTGGCAATCCCTGATCGGCGTGGGAACAATCGTCTCGACACCTTGCGGAACATCATTGCTGATCCGCGGATTGGCTTGTTGTTTCTCATCCCCGGGATCGACGAAACATTGCGGATCAACGGGCGCGCTACGATTACGACCGATCCGGATCTGATCGATAGTTTTGCCGTCGGACAAAAGAAACCGGCATCCGTCATTCTTGTTGAAATCGATTCCGTTTACTTCCAGTGCGCGCGTGCATTGATGCGTGCAGGCTTGTGGAAGAGCGAAGCGCGCGCAGAACGCAGTGATGTCCCGACAGTCGGTAAGATGCTCAAGAGCGCGATGGGCGATCTGGATGCAGAAGCCTATGATTTGGCAAAACCGGCCGAACTGAAGGTAACGCTCTATTGACGCGTAAAGACTTTCTGACCAGGGGATGGTGCGCGTTCCCTCATGATCCGGCGTTGGCGGGCTGGGTCCAGGCCACGTTGCCGGCTGCACGAAAATCCGTTGTGGATCCCGAACATGCCAATTGGCTGAGATATGGCGGTACCTGGTTTGCCGGGGTCAATGTGCTGCCAAACGACGCTGACGGTGCCGTTGAAGGCGGACCGAAACTATCCGGCCAAGCCGTTGCGTTCATACATCAGACTCTGGGGCTGACGGGATTCAGCTGGGATCGCGGACAAGTATCGGTCTGTTATCCGGGATATCCAAGACCTATGGATTCGGAAACTGAGGCGACCTATCGGTTTCGGCTCAAGCGCGATGCCGCGCATGTCGACGGACTTATGCGTGTAGGGCCTGACCGGAGACGACGCATCAACGAGCGTCATGGATTTCTACTGGGAATTCCGCTGGTTGAATTCAGTGCGGATGCTTCGCCATTCGTAATCTGGGAGGGATCTCACGAAATCATCCGGCGTGCCTTCGTCCCACTCCTCGCGAGTGTACCGCCGGAAAACTGGGGCGATATCGATGTGACCGACGTCTATCATGCCGCACGGCGGGAGATCTTCGATTGCTGTGCTCGTGTGGAGATCGCAATGCGACCTGGCGAGGCCTTTCTCGTCCATCGCCTGGCACTTCATGGCACAGCGCCTTGGGCACCGGCGGCAACGGCAGGACGAGATGGCCGCATGATTGCCTATTTCAGACCTGAAGCCGGACATGACGATCATTGGATCAGTGCACCCTGAAGCCTGACCGGTCGCGCCCAATTGTGTCCTGAATTCTGCCTAAACCTCGTCAACGTCCCCTGCTAGCTTCTTGATTGCTAGAGGCAATCCAACGACGGGAAAACACACCCGCAGTCGCCCGGCACCGCCAACAATCGCTTATCGCCTGTTGCAGCATGCAGGCCATCAGGACGCCCGAACCCGAGGCGTCCGGCGACGTGTTGTGCTTTCGGTCAGTCCGGCCTGACCTCAGACAAGCAACAGCTTACGAGGGAAGCGATGACATCGAAACCAGGTGCAGTAGCCATCACGGCTAGCAATGACTATCAAGGCGCCAAGCCGGCAACTTGCCTGATGTGTAACGGACGTCTCGGCCGTTAATCGAGGTATCACGAGACGTCTTTTCCGTGTGCGATGGTAGCCGGGCAATCCACCCATGGCCCGGAATCTCGCATAGTCATTCTCGCTGTGTGTCTTATCGGCACGCCGTGCATGAAAGGGTTTGTTGATGGCTTGGCCACTGCCTTCCATACGATTTTCTGCGCTTTTCGTTCTTCCCGTGATTGTTGCCCTCGCCGGTTGCCAGGGCCGGGAACATTACGCCTATCAATTGGACTCGATACCAGTTCCTGGCCGTATCGCAATGAAGAAGCTTTCCCAGCCCGACTGCGCGATCTCGAGTGTCGGTCTTCCCAAAAACATCGTGCTCAAATCAGTGGAAGGCGATCCCGAACACAAGCCGGATACAGCCGGGGCTACTACCGGCGATCAGATCACGGGGTCAAAAGACAAGAATGTGTTGCGCAAAAAGGCAAACCTCGTCGATCAGCTTCGATGGGAGCGCGATTGCTATCGCAATGCCGAGAGGCGTGCGCGTGAACGGCTGAACTCTCTGCAGGCATCGACTGCGGTCATTGTGGCCCGGCTGCGCAATGTGAAACACGACATGCAACAGCCGATGAGGTTGCATCCGCCAGAGCGACCATTTGCCGAAGTCAGTCAATTCGAAAAGCGTAGGCAGGTTCGGGACGTCGCTGTCCCATCGTTTAAAAGACGACCGGAAGGCAGAACTGAAGTTCCGAGTGTCCTGGCGATGGATGCTTATCGTCGGCAGACGCACCGGATGGAAGAGATCTTGTTGTTCCAATGAATGTCGAGCGCGGGCGTGGATTTGCCGAAGCTCAGGCTTGCTCCGCCAAGTTGACGTTTCTGATAGGCGACTAAGCGGCATGCCCCGCCGACCCTCACGGATGAAATCTTGTTGTCCCAGGGCCCTTCGAGTTCCTCAAGCCTAGTGTTCGGGCCGATGAATGCACTTGAGCCATTGTAGTTTGGGACGCGGTAGACCGTGCAACCAGGCTTTCCCGGGTTAACGCCGACCTTCGTTCGGGCGGTCTTTATTTCATTGCGCCTTGCTTTCGCAAATTCCGCATAAACACTTTTTGGGAAGTTCTTGATGAAGGCGTTGAGCACCGCGGAGCTTTTCGAATTCTCGACCGCCTTCCAGGCTTGGGCGGCTTCATTTGCATCGGGGGAGGGTCGTTGCGTGCCGTCTCGTTCTTGCCTGGCAGGCGATCCGGGGTGCAGCACGATCTCACCGATGATCTGGTCATAGTAGGCAGGCTGCTGTTCATGCTGCACTGTACGTGCGAGCGCGCTGACATCCCGCTGCAGGCGTTTTGCGAGCCGAACATGCGTGAGGCCGGGTTTCTTGAGCAGTGGCACAAGCTTGCGTGTGAAGACCGAATTGGGGTTCGAATCTGTATCGGACAATTGGTCCAGCGCAGTTTGTCCCGTGCCGGCGGAGAAGAGCACAAAAACGCCATCCGGTGCCGTTACCCGGGTCAGCCCTCTTTGGCCGCCGATACTGCGAACGCCCGTCGCAGCGAACGGATTGTTTCGACAGGCATCGAGAATGAAGATTGTGGAGCGCGCATCGCGCGCGCGCACTCTGGACAAAAGCAAGTCGACCGAAAAGGCATCGTCGCGAACGACATCGATTTGGCCGCTTGCCGGCTTCGGCATGTCCGACGGGATGAGATAGTTCTCTGCGCCGATCGTGATGCCATGGCCGGCGAAGAAGACGAAGGCCTGGTCTCCGGCTTTGATCTTGTCGGTAAAATGGGCGAGCGTCCGGCTCATTTGACGGCGACTGAGATTCTCGCCGATGACGACATCGAAGCCGATTTCCCTCAACGTCGCTGCCACCGCCCGAGCGTCATTGACCGCTTTTTTGAGGACCGGCAGAGCCTGATAGTCGTCATTGCCAATGACGAGTGCGATGCGATCGGCGGCAAATCCCTGTGGGGTAACCGCCAACACGAATAACGCGACGGCTAGTAAATACCTGAACCTAATGCACATTCTGCCCTCAACAACAAAACCGAACGTTCACCAGCCGATGAAAAGCGCAGCCTCGCAAAGCGAAGATGAACTCCGAATGAACCGATTGTGGCGGCGATAGAGCTGTCGGTCACGACCAAGACCCAATCTCTGAAAGATCGATGATCGCTGCCCATAGCCGCTTTTGCGGTTTCTTGGATGCAGACGCCCGCGCCTGATTGAGGCCGCTTGAGTTAACCGCTTCCCAATCGCTGATTAGCAATCCGTGCTGGAATGGAAGAGCTGCGTATAATATTGCCGCCTGCCTTTTTGCACCATGCCGACACCCAGCAGACGAAAGCTCGGGTTCATGATGTTGCGACAGTGAGCCGCGCTCCGCAGCCAGGCTGCCACCACGCGTGCCGCCGATGCATTATACGCTACATTTTCGCCCCAGGCCCACTTCTTGCGGCATACCTTCAAACCGACAGCGCGAATGCGTGCGCCCAACCGGTTATGGGAGAGCCGACCGGTCGATGACAGATGCCGGCTCCATTTTTTGGCCGCACGGGCCAGGCCCTTGTTCCATTTGAGGGCTGGAGCAGGCGGGCGGTATTTGCCGCCGCAAGTTGCCCCTTTGGCGCGGGCCTGATTTGTGAGTTTGAGAACCTGCCGCTCGAATTTTCCAGCCTTGGTGTCGGCGGCCTGGGTCGAAGAGACGCCGGAATAAACCAAGAGTACGATCGCTGCGATGGCCAGTGTTCGCCAATCGAATCCTGCCATGACCAACTCCCAACTATATGTCCATGACCGAGCTGCAGCGGCATATATCCGCCATCAATCATGTCCCTATGCCGGGACTCTGTAATGGTGACAAGAGTATTTTAGAGTGTAGCAGTCTGTAGGTGCCAATCAGAGCAAATGAGGCAAGACAGACCGATTTGATCGGATGTTCGCTGGTTGCTGTCTAATCGGCAGGGATTGTGCGGTGCAAAAGATTGCGCGAGGCCGCGATCTTTGGCTCAGATCGAACGGCCTCGCGCTATGGTATTAAGAGCTGAACGACGGTCCGTGGGCAGAACCGTTCCGACCGCCGGAGATCAGGTTGGAAAGGCCGTGGCCAAACCACTTCACGAATGTCGAAAAACCCTTGCGAATCAGAGCTGCTAAGGCGGTTCCATGCTGGTGCATCGCCTCGCTTCTCAGCTTGCGGGCATTGTTGATATGCCATTGAGTATCGACGCTGGTTAGCGGTTTGCCGTGAAATTCGCTATTGGATCCGTTCATCGGTCCGTCCTCTTTTGCGCTTGCGAACAGTGAATGTTTGACTACATCTGTTCTGTTGCAATGCAATATATGGCGCTCTGCACGAATCGATTATCCCGTGATCAGTCAAACCCCTTGTGACCTGGCGGCACAGACCAGGGTGAAAAAATTATGGAAATCGCAACACATATGATCCTGTTCGCCAATGTGGTCGATCATGGGAGCTTCTCCGCGACGGCCCGGTCGCTGGGATTGACGCCGTCTGCCGTTAGCAAGCAGATCGGCCATTTGGAAGACCGGCTCGGCGTCCGCCTGCTCAATCGCTCGACCCGGCACATCTCGCTGACCGAAGAAGGGCAGATCTTCTACAAACGGTGCGCCGATATTGCAGCTGGCGTGAGCGAGGCCGAGACACTGGCCATTTCACTTGGCAAACGGCCACAGGGGACTTTGCGTGTTGCGGCAACGGTAGCATTCGGAAAGTCACAGCTTTTGCCAATCCTGCCGGCATTTCTGCACGATCACCCCGATCTTGGTTTTAAGCTGGATTTGACGGACCAGCCTGTCGATATGACGGAGTCCGGCTATGACCTGGCGATCCGTTTCACGGAGCAGATCGACGATGCGTCCTCGATTGCATGCAAGCTGGCAAGAAACCTCCGTGTCATTTGCGCCTCTCCTGCCTATGTCGAAGAATTTAGTTTGCCTGAAAAACTAGATGATTTGAGCCAGCACAACTGTCTGCGCATTTCGACGGTCAATCATTGGAACGATTGGCATTTCGGTACGGGAACTGAAGAAAAGATCTTTCACGCCGCAGGTAATTTCGAGACCGACAGTGCCGACGCAATTTATCATGCCGCTTTGGCTGGTCTCGGAATTGCCCGGCTCTCGACCTATCTGGTTGGTGGCGATATTCGCGAAGGGCGGTTGTTGCACCTGTTGCCCGCCCATTGCGATGAACAGTCGGACATTGTTGCGCTTTATCCCGACCGGCGAAACCTGTCGCCAAAAGTGCGGGCATTCGTTGACTTCCTCGTTGATAAGTTTCGTCCGGTTCCTCCTTGGGAACTTCCGGAGCAAAAACTTCGCTCAACGTGACTGATATGCATGCGGGTTCAACGCCCGGTTGGAATTGTGTATCCTGCGTGAACACGTCACCTACCGCCTAAACTCGCGCTTTTCAGACAATTATGAAGCCTGCGCCATTTCAATATCATGCTGCCCGGTCTCTGGGTGAAGCTGCCGATTTGCTGGCAAAGTTGAAGAACGCGTGCCTTTTTGCGGGTGGTCAGTCGCTCGTGCCAATGATGAACATGCGCGATGTGTCGCCAGACCATGTGATCGACCTAAACACGGTTCCGGGATTAACCGGCATCGATATTCAAGCCAACGAGATTCGTATCGGTGCGATGACCCGGCAGCAAGCGCTTCTGCGATCGGATGAGCTGGCGGCCGCTGCCCCAATATTTCGTGAAGCCCTGAACTTCGTCGGTCATTTGCAGACGCGTAACCGCGGTACTGCAGGTGGGTCACTGGCACATATGGATCCCACTGCTGAACTGGTTGGTCTTGCCACCTTGATGGACGCTCGGATTGGTCTCAGCGGGCAATTGGGATCGCGAGAGGTTGCGATTGACGACTATCCGCTTGGCTACATGAAGTCATGCATCAAACCGGATGAGATTCTTACTCATGTCGTTTTTACTCGCTGGCCGTCTGGCCACGGTTACGATTTTCGGGAGTTCGCACAGCGTCACGGCGCCTCTGCCATTGTTGGCGTTGGAACGCTACTGACACTCGACTCAGATGGCAAAATCGGGCGTGCCGCAATCGTGTTGATCGGTGTCGATAATGCACCGGTACGCCTGGATGATGCAGAAGCGTTGCTCGTCGGAAAACCGCCATCCAGTGCGCTTATTCGAACGGTCTCGGCATTGGCTTCGCGTCGTCCGATGTTGGAGAACGCGCTCGCATCGCAAGATTATAGACAACATCTTGCTGCGGTACTCGTCGGGCGCTCAATCAGCCATGCGGTCGACAAGGCAAAGGAGCCGGGATTTGACTAGATCCAGCCATTGCCGCCGAACCGTCCGTCTCACGGTCAATGGCGCGTCGCTGACGGCAGAAGTCGAGGACCGGTTTTCTCTGGCGGATTTCTTGCGCCAGCAGTTAGATCTCACAGGGACACATCTTGGATGCGAGCACGGCGTTTGCGGCGCCTGCACAATTCTCGTCGATGGGGAAGCCGTCCGAAGTTGCCTGATGTTAGCGGTTCAGGCAGAGGGAAAGCATGTGCAGACCGTCGAAGGACTGGCCGGCGACGATAATTCACTGAACGTGTTGCAGCAGTCATTCATCGATCATCACGGCCTGCAATGCGGCTTCTGTACGCCGGGTATCCTGATGACGTTGACCGCATTTCTGAGTGAGCATCCAAATCCAAGCGAAGATGAAATCCGGACCGCTCTTAGTGGAAATATCTGCCGATGCACTGGATACGAGACAATAGTGCAGGCAGCTCTCGATGCGGCGGCCGCATTAAGAGGCGCGGCATCGTCATGACGCGGGCAGCTTTCCTTGGTCAAAGCATCAAAAGGATGGAAGATCCTGAATTGCTTCGTGGACAAGGCCGGTTTGCGGATGACATCAAACTGCCGGATCTTGTGGAAGCGGCATTCGTTCGCAGTCCTTTCGCCCACGCGCGGTTTTCCCGAATTGACGTGAGTGAGGCGCTCAATGTCCCGGGCGTCTTGGCTGCCTTCACTGCGGCCGATCTGCCAGCCGAGTGGAGTGGGAAGCGCATTCTACTGCAAGTGCCGAGCCCGACGATCACTTATCCGGTGACACAGGAACCACTTGCTACGGAAGAGGTCTGTTTCGTCGGTGAAGCCGTTGCCGTGATCGTAGCCGATAGCCGGCACGCTGCCGAAGACGGTGCGGACCGCGTGGTCATCGACTGGGATCCTCTACCTGCCGTCGCTCATTGCGAAACGGCGCTGCGTCCGGAAGCGCCCTCCGCACACAGTTCGATGGGCGACAACATCGCTGCAAGATTAGCTCTCGGTTATGGCGACATCGATAGGACGATGGCCGACGCATCACATGTGTTCCGCGAGCGTTACGATGTTCATCGCGGAACCGGCAATCCGATCGAATGTCGCGGTGTTGTTGCCGCATTCGATGCGCTCAGCGATTCGTTTCGGATCTGGACGTCGACTCAGACACCGCACAACACGCAGCGGGCGGTTGTCCACATGTTCGACATGGCCGAAGACAAGATACGCGTAATCACGCCGGATGTTGGCGGCGGCTTTGGTCCAAAAAACCAGGTTTATCCCGAAGAGATTGTCATTCCGGCCATTGCACGACTCCTCGCGCGACCGGTCAAATGGATTGAGGATCGACACGAGCATTTTTTGACCACGACGCAGGAGCGTGACCAGATCTGGGACCTGACGATTGGAGTCGATGACGATGGGACAATTGTCGCTCTGAAGGGCACACTAATCCACGATGCAGGCGCTTATCTGCCCTGGGGTGCGATTATGCCGTATATTTCCGCATCGACTCTACCCGGCCCCTATCGCATTCCTGCCTACAAGCTGGATGTCACCGTCGCTTTCACGAACATGGTTGCGACGACGCCACTCCGTGGGGCGGGAAGACCACAAGCGGTCTTTGCCATGGAACGACTCTTGGACCTTGTGGCTCGAAATCTCGGCCGCGATCCAGCCGAGATCCGGCGACGCAATCTCATTCCAGCCGACGCGATGCCCTATGAAATGGGGCTGACCTACCGCGACGGCGCACCGGTGATCTATGATTCCGGCGATTATCCTGAGGCGCAGCGACTTGCCCTCGAACATGCCGGCTATGCCGATTTCGAAGACCGTCGAAAAGCGGCTCTGGAGCAGGGGCGCTATATCGGGATTGGCATTGGCAACTATGTCGAAGGAACCGGTCTCGGGCCGTTCGAGGGCGCGACGGTGCGCATCCTTTCCAACGGTCGCGTCGCGATTTACACGGGTGCCACACCGGCGGGGCAGGCACATAAGACGACCTTGGCGCAAATCTGTGCCGACGAACTTATGATCGACATTGACGCGATCGATGTCGTCGTTGGCGATACCGGCGTCATGCCGCGTGGCGCCGGAACATTTGCCAGCCGGATTACCGTGAATGCAGGATCCTCTGTGCGCATCGCATCCGGCGAAGTTCGAACCAAGCTTCTGGCATTGGCTGCCGCCAAATTCGACGTGGACATGGATGCACTGGAACTCGCCGATGGCACCGTGCGGATTACGGGAGAGCAGGGGGACCGCGTGTCCTTCGCCGATCTTGCGAAGATGACCAGCGGAATGCCGGGATATGTCTTGCCAAGAGGTGTGGCACCGGATCTTGAAGCTTCCGGTTACTTCACGCCCGAGCGTGCAACTTACTCGAATGGATCTCATGTTGCCGAAGTGGAAGTCGACCCGGAAACCGGAAGCGTCGCGATCACGAACTATACGGTGGTTCACGATTGCGGCACGGTGATCAATCCTATGCTTGTCGATGGTCAGATCCAAGGCGGTGTTGCCCACGGTATCGGCAACGCACTGCTCGAGCGCATGGTCTTTGACGTTGACGCCAATCCCGTGACGACGACATTGGGTGACTATCTCATGCCGACGGCGGATACGGTCCCCGGTGCCAAACTGGTGCACATGGAAAGCCCGTCGCCACTCAATCCTTTGGGGGCCAAAGGTGCTGGCGAAGGGGGAACCATTCCCGTTCCCGCAGCCGTAGCGGCTGCGATCGAGAATGCACTCCAACCGTTCGGTATCAGGATTGCGAAATGTCCGGTCACGCCGGAAATGATCGTCAATCTCGTGAATGCCGGGTATGGAAACTCTGACGAGGAGTGAACATGACTGATACGGGCAATGACCGGTTTCGGGTCGGGCGCGATGGGGCCATCGCGCGCGTTACGCTATGTCAGCCGAAAGAAGGCAATACGCTTGCGCCACCAGACATGGTCGCCTTCGGGAATAGCATCTTGAGGGAAGGTTCATGTCCTGATGTGAAAGTTGTTCTGGTCAATGCAGAAGGGGCGGATTTTTGTCTTGGGCGCCGGCAAGTGACGAATGTTCCGAAACCCGCGAATGCGCGTGCCTTTCGGGAACGTATTGCCGATGCGATTCTCGGTGTCTATGCCGACATTCGCGCAACGCCCGTCCCCGTACTGGCTGCCGTGCAAGGACGGTCTTTCGGGTTTGGCTGTGCCTTCGCGGTCGCCAGCGACCTTACGATTGCGGAGCGTTCGTCTACCTTCGCGCTTCCGGAGATGGATAACAATCTTCCCCCTACCTTGGCTATATCGGCCTGTTTGCCGAAGATGCCTCAGAAGGCGGTCCTGCATATGGTGCTGACGCGTGAGCCCGTTGATGCGCAAACGGCATTCAATCATGGCATGGTCAGTCAGCTCGTGGCCGACGGCTCCTTGTCGGACGGGGCGAACAGCTATCTGGCGAAGCTTGTAGATCGTGACCGCGATGCGCTAATCGCAATCAAGGAATATATGAAACTGGCACCCGGTATGAGCGCCGATGCCGCAGCTCGGTATGGGGCAAATCTGATTGCGACAGAGATGACATCCCAAGAGCGAGATTGAGATACTCCGAATGCGCAAGGACAAGGTAAGCGGACATGTTTGAGCCGAGCAACGCCTGTCGGCAACTGTTGAGTGAGGTGGACGCGTTCGTTGTCGAGTATGTGCAGACCGAGCAAGATGCGTTGGCCCATATTTATGCAACCAACCCGGACGGTTTAGACCTTGAGGGCCGCAAACTGCCGGAAGTCGTTGCGGCACGAAACCGGATCTTCAAAAAATCGGCGGACGCCGGATTCTTGAGCGCGCATCTTCCCGTGGAGGTTGGAGGAGGTGGACTGTCGCATGAGGAAATCTTCTATTTGCGCGAAGCCGTATTCAAACACGGACTCGGCTTGAACCAGTATGTGGTCAACATGACGTCGCGCGGTCCGAATGTCATGCTGCTCGAAGTCCAGGACTGCGTGAAGGATCGCTACATGTATCCTGTCGTGCGTGGCGAGAGGACCACCTGTTTTGCACTGACCGAAAGGGGCGCCGGTTCAGACGCGATTTCGATCGAAACGACGGCCGTGCCGGATGGCGATGGGTGGCTGCTGAATGGACGCAAGCGTTTCATCGGTAATGGTCCCTATGCGGACTTCGCACAGGTGGTCGCGCGCACAAGCGATATGCCGGACCGACGGGGCGAAGGCATCTCGATCTTTGCTGTCGATCTCGATTCACCCGGCGTAAACAATACCATGGTGCGGACCATGGTCGGGTCCGGTGACTGGTCCGAGATCACCTTCGAGAATGTGCGCGTACCTGCCGAGAATCTCATCGGCGAACGGGACAAAGGCCTCATGCTCCTGATGAAATGGCTGATCGGGGAGCGGATCGATATGTGCGGCCAGTGTCTGGGGCTCGCCCAGTATCTGGTCGATCTCGCAATCGGCTATGCAAACGAGAGGACAACCTTCGGCAAGGTCATCGGTTCTCGCCAATACATTCAGGGCATGATCACGGATTCTGCGACGGAGATCTTCGCTGCAAAATACGCTGCGCTGGCAGCAGCGGAAAAACGCGACCGAGGCGAACGAGTCCGAAAGGAAGCCTCGATGGCAAAGATTCTGGCAACTGAAACACTCTATCGCGTCGCCGACCGCACGATTCAGGTCTTTGGTGGTCACGGACTCGACAAGGCATTGCCTGTCGAAAAAATCTACCGGCTCGCCCGCGCGATGACGGTGTACGAAGGTACGACCGAGATCAACAAGCTAACGATTGCGAAAGAGCTCGGGCTGCCAATTGATTGAGGCGAATGGGGTGATCGGTCGCCAAATCTCTACGTTCTGATGTGCACGCCGCCGCGCGGCCCGGTGTTTAGTTGGTCGGCAAGTTCCGGTGCAAGTGGACGCGCACCCGGCGTGCTAAGCCATAGGCGCAGCATTAGTCGTTTTTTGTCGACACTCGCAAAGTCCTCGAAAGTCTCCCGCGCGTGCAAAGTGACACGGTTGTTGAGAAACTGAATGTCTCCTGGCGCGAGATCCATCGCTAGTCGGAATTCGGGGCGCAATGAAAGCTCTCGTACAAGATCGATCCCTTCCTGATGAGCGCTCGACAGTGGTTGTCCCGACTTCTCCGCACCGATTTCGATCTGTCGCTTGTTGTACCTGCAAGAGAGTTTGCCGCCGAAAAAGCTAAAGACCGGAATACGCTTAAAACTGATTTGATCCGCCACCGTTCCTTTGCCAACCAGATCGATATGAAATCCTTCACATAAGGGCTCGATCAGATCGGGACGCGTGGCAATGATCTCATTGTAGATCGCCATGGCACTGACGACCGAACTTTCGCCGCCCGTCTTTGCCTTGCGCACGCACATCAATCCAACGACGTCGCAGCTATCTGTATGGGGCGGTAGTGCGATCCGGGTCCGGTATCCTCGAATGCCTGATTTGTAAGGGTCCGTCCCAGCATAGGTTTCGCCATGGTCCGTCACATGGCCTATCAGATCGCCATCCGCGTTCTGGACAATACCGGCGCCAAGATAAGTTCCTATACCCCACAGGAGGGACTTCAGGTCGTTGAGCGGATGTTGTGAAATATCGAGTCCGCGAAGGACCGCAAAGCCGCGCCCATTTTGTATCTCGTCGGACAGGTCGTCGAGAATGGGGCTCAAGGTCGGGAGTGGAAATTCATTGCGGCCGAATCCCAGACCGTCTTTCGTCTTCGATACCGCCAAAGCGTCTCGCAATTCTGTCAAATGAGACGGAGACAGCTCGATGGTCCACTGATGCTCATCCTGATAGTCGCTTGCACGCCAGGCTGTTGCATCCGTTACGGGGTGTCGGAGAATTTCGGTCATCGTCCAGGCCTCGAGCGATCGGAGTGATTGCCGTGTCGTACTCGCCTCCATTATCCTGCACACATTTCCGGCAAGACATCGACCGCAGCAGAAAGCAAAATGAGGCACGAAAATCTACGAGGGGATAGCCCCTTCCGGTTATTTTATCATCCGGCCAGTAGTGCCTCAATGCGTGTGACGCTCTATCTGCGTTGCCGCGACGTGCCTTCCTCGTTGGTATCGCTGGTTAGCACAGGCATGGAGACCGACCATCGCGGTATCCTGGTGTTCACCATGCCCGAGGGCGACCCGGAAACTGAGAAAGTCGGCACAACGGACCTTACTGCTTTCAATCCAGAAGGTCGGATCCCGATTCTGCTTCTGCCGGATGGGCGCAAAATGACTCAGTCTGGACCGATCATTGAAATCGTCGACGATCACCTGCCTGAAAGCGAACGTGGCCGGATGGTTCCGGACGATCCGTGGCTGAGGGCTCAGGCACGCCGCATCATGTGGATTGTCGCCTCTGACACCCAGCCCTATCAGAACATTCCGTTCATTATCCAAGCCATGGGTGAGTGGGGCATGGTGAAAGCTGCACCGACAGTCCATCCGCTGCGCCTTCATTTCATTCGGCGAGAGTTTGGAGCCCTGGAAGGTATCTTGGCGGATTGTGCCGGCGATTTTGCCGTTGGGGATACGATAACCTATGCGGATTGTTTTCTCGTGCCGCAGATCCGCAACGCGTTGTTGGCCGGGATCAATCTTGCAGGTGAATTCCCCACGCTGTCGCGCGTCTTCGAGAACATGCTTGCCGTATCCGAGGTTCGCGATGTGGTCGACGAAGCCGGAGGCGTTGTCCAACCGCTGGCCTTCGATGCCGACAAGTTCGAGATTTACGCCGAAAAGCTCAATAGGGACGAAACCTAGACGAACACCGGTTCGATTACTCGGTCGACATTGCGCCCAGATCGAATTCTGACTAGGTTTAAAGCCTCGACATATAGTGCGGTCAGATCGCTACAATGATTGTTAGCTATGACATCAAGCTCGTCGTCCTTTCGATGGCCGTGGCGATGCTCGGCGCTCATGCCGGCCTGACCCTTCTCACGACTTATCCCAGAAACCGCTGGCTCTCTTACAAAACGCGCATTGCTTGCGCTGCTGTCGCGATCGGCACCGGGATCTGGGCAATGCACTTCATCGGCATGCTGGCACTGCATTTGCCTGTTAGTGTCGATTATGCCGTGCTGCCGACCCTGATTTCCGAGCTTATTGCGATCATGCTGACCGGGCTTGGCCTCTATGCGGCCACATGCGGCCACCTACCGAAATTCGGTTGGGCCGTCGGGGCCTGCATGATGGGGCTTGGGATTTCGATCATGCACTATACGGGCATGGAAGCTGTCCGTGCCGCCTGTCTGGTCAGCTATTCCTACCCAGGAGTATTTTTGTCGGTCTTGAGCGGCATCGGAGCATCCGGGCTGGCCCTCTGGTTCGCAACCCAGGACGAGCCGACATCGCAAGCGACGATTGTTGCCGCTGTAACGCTCGGTCTCGCAATTTCATCGATGCACTACATCGCCATGCTGAGCACCCAATTCGCGTTCGCCGAAGGGGCCGTTGCCATTGCCGAACCGGTCCTGGACGAGACGACGCTCGCATGCACTGTTGCGGTTCTGACCTTTCTCCTTTGTGATGCGGTGCTATTACTGACTCTTCCCCCAAAGAAGTCGGTTGAGTCGGACGCGCCAGCACCCGAATCGGTACGATCAAAGATTGTGGCAGATGGGCTGCTAGCCACAGGTCTCCAGCGAGGTCTCACAGCGCGCCAATCAATCGCTACGCCCACTCTAGCGGAATCGATGCCTTACGAGTTCACGGCCAGCGGAAGTTGGCAGGGTTGGCCTCGGCCTTCGTTCCGGTTCGGTCTCGGCCGGCCGCGGGATATTTGGCCGGTCACTCCATTGGACAGTGGTGCGGATCACCACGAAGAATCAACGAACAACGCCGATTGTCGGGTGCGTATTGCCGTGACTTGTAATGGCAGGACACGCTTGGTCGACAGCGCGAAAATCGTTTTCGTTCGGGCCGATGGCCATTACGCAATCATCTATTTCGAAGATGAATCGGGGAAACTCTGTGAAAAGCTCTCCGATCAAAACATATCGAAACTCGCCGCCATTCTGAGCGACACCCGTTTTTTCCGAGTGCATCGGAGTTATCTGGCCAATCTCAGCTATGTCAGAAGATGCAGCCGCAAAGACGGCAATGGGGAGCTGATTCTGCGGGTTTCTGGTGCTCCCCAAGTTCCGGTCAGCCGGACACGATTCGCGGCCGTGCAGGATGCGCTGAAGTCGTAGCCGGTCAGCCATGCTGCCATTCGCGATTTTTGAACACCGTTCGTGAAATTTGAATGCGTTGCGCATTGCGCCTTTCGGCATCTTCCGATCCTCTGATGGTTCGCTAATCTCTCGTCGCCCGCACAAACGTGGCCGCAGATGACTGGCGCAACACGCTCATAAGAAGCGCGACCCGCCTGGTAATTTGGCGGCAGACGATTTCGGGTGGAACGACGTTCAGGAGGCGGTGACATCGGCCATGATCCCAGGACAATTTGACTACAAGCGACCGGCGACTAAGGCGGAAGCACTGCAAATGCTTGCCGACGCCGGGGACGATGGGAGGCCACTTGCAGGCGGCCATAGCCTAATCCCCATGATGAAGCTGAGAATGGCGGCTCCAACCACACTGATCGATGTTGGAAAAGTCGACGATCTGCGCGGCATCGCGATTTCCGAGACGTCCGTTACGATCGGCGCCTCGACGACCCAGCACGAATTGATCGCGTCGTCGGAGCTCCATGCGGCCTGTCCCATCATTCGCGAAACGGCGCTGCTGATTGCCGATCCACAGGTTCGCTACTGCGGCACAATTGGTGGCAATGTGGGCAACGGCGACCCAGGCAACGATATGCCGGGGCTCATGCAGTGTCTCGATGCCGTCTTAATTTTGGAAAGTACTGAAGGGACCCGGCAGGTCGCGGCCCGCGAATATTATCAGGGGGCATATTTCACATCGCTGCAGCCCGGCGAGATGATCACGGAGATTTCATTCCAGACACCCGTGAGCGGACATGGCTATGCCTATACCAAGCTGAAGCGGAAGGTCGGAGACTACGCGACGGCCGCTGCCGCCGTGTTGCTTGAGATGACCGGAGGTACGGTCCGAGGAGCTTCAATCGCACTGACCAATGTGGCGGATACCCCGCTTTATGCGAACGATGCGGTTGAGGCGATCACAGGTACGGGGCTGGAAGCCGCGGACGTCGATGCCGCGGTCAGGGCCGCTGAGGCGATTACGGATCCGACAGAGGACGGGCGTGGCAGTGCCGCGTACCGCACAGCGATGGCCGGCATCATGGTGAGGCGGGGATTGGAAACTGCAAAGGAACGAGCTGGCGAAGCGGGCCCCCGCGGCGATAACGGGAATGAAGGAGGAGTGTTCGGATGGCTAAAACGGTAGTCCAGCTCACCGTGAACGGTGAACCACATGACGTTCTAGTCGAGGATCGCGAGCTGCTCATCCACACCATGCGTGAGCGTCTTGCCCTGAGAGGTGCCCATATCGGCTGCGATACGACCCATTGCGGCGCGTGTACGGTCGATCTCGATGGAAAATCCGTCAAGTCATGCACCATGTTCACCGTCCAGGCCGATGGCGCCAATATAAAAACGATCGAAGGTATGGCCAGTGCCGACGGTACACTCCACGCTCTTCAAGAGAGCTTTCGTATGGAGCACGGACTGCAGTGTGGCTTCTGCACGCCCGGCATGATCATGCGCGCATACCGACTTCTCCAGGAAAATCCGAATCCGACAGATGACGAAATTCGTTCGGGGATCTCCGGCAATCTGTGCCGGTGTACCGGGTATCAGAACATCGTGAATGCGATCCGCGGCGTCGTGGAGCAAGCCAGCACTCTGGAGGCAGCAGAATGAACGAACATGTGATTCCACCTGCTGAGGAACGTGCCGAAAAACTCGAAGGGATCGGCTGCAAGCGAAAGCGGACCGAAGACGTTCGGTTCACGCAGGGACGTGGCAACTATGTCGACGACGTCAATCTGCCGGGGATGTTATTCGGCGATTTCGCGCGCAGCCCTTATGGGCACGCCCGGATCACGCGAATCGACAAGGAAAGCGCGCTGGCAGTGGATGGTGTCCTTGCCGTGGTCACGGCGGAAGATCTCATTCCGCTGAATTTGCACTATATGCCGACCCTTGCCGGTGATGTACAGGCAGTGCTCGCTCATGAAAAAGTTCTCTTCCAAAACCAGGAAGTCGCATTCATCGTCGCGCGCGATCGCTATGCGGCGGCGGATGGTGTCGAAGCACTTGTCGTCGAGTATGAAGAGCTGGCGCCGCTCGTCGATGCGTCCAAGGCGATGGAACCGGATGCACCGCTCCTCCGCGAGGACATCAAAGACAAGACAGAAGGCGCGCACGGACCGCGCAAACACCACAATCACATATTTTCATGGACCGCGGGCGATGCTGAGGCAACGGATGCCGCCTTCGCCGGCGCGGACGTCGTCGTGAAGGAATATTTGGCCCATCCACGGGTTCATCCCTGTCCACTGGAGACCTGCGGCTCAGTCGCGTCAATGGACAAGGTGACAGGACAACTCACGGTTTGGGGAACGTTCCAGGCACCGCATGTGGTCAGAACGGTTGCCTCGCTGATCGCCAACATCCCCGAGCACAAGATTCGCATTATTGCACCGGATATTGGCGGTGGCTTCGGCAACAAAGTCGGCGTGTATCCCGGTTATGTCCTTTCGATCGTCGCATCGATTGTCACGGGAAAACCCGTCAAATGGATCGAGGATCGTATCGAGAATCTGTCGGCGACAGCGTTCGCGCGGGACTATCACATCACGGCGGAACTTGCGGCCACAAGCGAAGGCAAGATACTTGCAATGCGTTCGCATGTTCTCGCCGACCACGGCGCATTTGACGCCTGTGCGGATCCGTCGAAATACCCGGCGGGTCTCTACCATATCTGCACAGGGGCCTATGACATCCCAACCGCCTATGTCGAAGTGGATGGCGTCTATACGAATAAGGCACCGGGAGGAGTGTCGTACCGCTGCTCGTTCAGGGTCACGGAAGCGGCCTATACGATCGAGAGGATCATCGAGGTTCTTGCCCAGAAGATTGGCATGGATGCTGCCGAGCTGCGCAAGAAGAACTTTATCCAACCGGAGCAGTTTCCTTATCACTCCGCCCTTGGCTGGGACTATGACAGCGGCGACTATCCAACCGCCATGGCGAAGGCGATGGAGGCTGTCGACTATGCCGGCCTTCGCACTGAGCAGGAAAGCCGTCTGGCCGACTTCAAGGCCGGTAAAACCCGCGAGCTCATGGGCATCGGTATTTCGTTCTTTACCGAGATCGTCGGTGCCGGCCCGTCGAAGAATTGCGATATTCTGGGTATCGGCATGTTCGACAGTTGTGAGATCCGTGTCCATCCGACGGGAGCTGCGATTGCCCGTCTCGGCACGAAGACGCAGGGACAAGGTCACGAGACAACCTATGCGCAGATCCTTGCGACCGAGACCGGTATTCCGGCCGATATGATTGCGATCGAGGAGGGTGATACCGATACGGCGCCTTATGGCCTCGGCACCTATGGGTCACGGTCGACACCTGTGGCAGGCGCCGCGTGCGCCCGTGCGGGCCGTAAGATCAAGCAAAAGGCGCAACTCATCGCCTCGCATCTTTTGGAAGTCCATCACAATGACCTGGAATGGGACATCGACGGCTTCCAGGTGAAAGGCAATCCGGAAAAGCGCAAGTCTATGAAAGAGCTTGCCTGGGCGGCCTACAATAATGTTCCGCCGGGCATGGAAATGGGCCTTGAGGCAGTCGATTATTACGATCCACCGAATTTTACATTCCCTTATGGTGCCTATTTTTGTGTGGTCGATATCGACGTGGATACGGGCGAGACCAAGATTCGCCGTTTCTATGCACTTGACGATTGTGGGACCCGGATCAATCCGATGATCATAGAAGGTCAGGTGCATGGCGGTTTGACGGAGGCCTTCGCCGTCGCAATGGGTCAATTGATCGACTATGACGATCAGGGAAACATCCAAGGCGCGACTTTGATGGATTTCTTTTTGCCGACAGCAGTCGAGACGCCGATCTGGGAAACCGACTATACGGAGGTTCCAAGTCCCCATCATCCGATTGGTGCAAAAGGTGTTGGCGAGAGCCCGCATGTCGGTGGCGTCCCGGCATTCTCCAATGCCGTCAACGATGCTTTTGCGAAAGTCGGCGGGGTCCATACGCAGATGCCGCATACGGCTCCGAAATTGTGGGACTATGCGCGTCAACTCGGCCTCTCGGACTAGGTGCTAGGTCGCCATGAAGGTCGCGAGCGACTATCGAGACCTGCTGCAAAGCGCCTCGTACGTCTGTGATGCGCAACTGGCGACAGCGCTCGCGATGGCCGAGGGGCTTTCGCGGCCGCTGTTGTTGGAGGGTGAGGCCGGCGTCGGCAAGACTTTCGTTGCCCAGGCGCTTGCCGAGGCGACAGGGCGCAGGCTTATAAGACTCCAGTGCTATGAAGGACTGGACGTCTCGCACGCCATCTATGAATGGAATTATCAGCGCCAGATTCTTGCCATCGCCAGGACACGCGATAGCGAGGCCACGATTAGCAACGATGCCCTGTTCTCTGATGAGTTTCTCTTGAAGCGGCCGTTGCTCGAGGCGATCACCCAGGAGACGGCGCCGGTCCTTCTCATCGACGAAATCGATCGTGCGGATGAGGAGTTCGAGGCGTTTCTTCTCGAGGTTCTCGCCGATCATCAGATCACGATCCCGGAACTTGGGACCATCCATGCGAATGCGAAGCCGCTGACGATCCTGACGTCGAACGGGACGCGAGAGCTGTCGGACGCGCTGAGAAGGCGCTGCCTGTTCCATTATATCGACTATCCGGACATAGCAACCGAGCTGCGGATCATTCAGGCGCAGGTTCCGGAATGCTCGATCCAAATGGCCAATCGTATTGCGGCGTTCGTACAGAATCTCCGGCGGGAGGATCTGAAGAAGAAGCCCGGCATTGCCGAGACACTCGATTGGACAGCCGCGCTGGTCGGTCTCGAAATCGACGACCTCGCAAATGATCCCGAAGCCGTCCACCAAACGCTGATGTGCATTCTGAAAACGAGAGAGGATCGCGACGCCATCCCCCAAGCTGTCTTCGAGAGACTTGCGGGTCAGGGCGTATGATTGCGACGGTTATCCAACCGACGTCGCCGAGGGTTGTCGGTGTGACAGCCCGTGTGCACCAATTCGCGCGCCTTCTGAGAGATAATGGCTTCTGTATCGGCCTGGACGATGTCCGCGACGCGATGCGCACTCTCGTTCATGCACCTGATCATAAGGCTGATACAGTTCGGCGATCCTTGAAGCTACTGTTCTGCAGCCGCCGAGCCGAACTCGAGCGGTTTGATGAAATTTTCGACGCCTACTGGCTCGACCGTGTGGGTCGAAAGGCAACGGTTCACCGAATTGGAGCGTTCGGCAACAAACGCTCATTGAACGGGCACGATGAAACCCAAACGGGCCCCGCGCGCGGACTGTTGGCCTATTTCGAATGGGCAGACCCGAAAATTGAGCAGCACGGCGAAACCGACAATGCGCATGAAGATGAACGGGCACTCAGTAAGCTCGGCGGAGCGAGTGGCCGTTCCATCGCCTCGACCATTGATGCGGAAAAAATCTCCGACCCCGATGAATTCGGGATGCTTCTTGAATTTGCCGACAGGCTCGGTGCGCGCTTGCGATATCGGATTTCGCGCAGACGAAAAGCGCGCAGCAAAGCGCGCTCTATCCATTTTCGCCGAACAATGCGGGCCAGCATCAGTAGCGGAGGGTTACCGATCAGACTTATCGGCAAGATCAAAAGAGAACCTCCGGTGTCTGTGGTCCTGTTCGTGGATGTTTCAGGTTCGATGGACGCGTACTCACTGTTCTTCACACGGTTCGTGCATGCGATGACGAGCCAATGGCTGCGAGCTGAATCCTTCATTTTCCATACGCGTCTTGTGCACATATCGAGAGCGCTGCGCGATGCCAATCCGACCAAGATGATGGAGAAAATGGCTCTTATTGGTCAGGGGTGGTCGGGGGGCACGCGGATTGGTGCGTCACTTGCTGAATTCAACGCTAACTATGCGCGGGAGTTCACAAGTTCGCGTACTGTCGCAATCATTATGAGCGATGGGTACGACACCGGGCCGCACGAGTTGCTTGGCGCCGAGCTTCGAACGCTGAAGGAACGTTGCCACAAGATCATTTGGCTCAATCCGCTGCTCGGGCGTGAGAGCTACGAGCCCGTCACGCGGGCGATGGCCGATGCACGAAAGCACATCGACGTGTTTGCCCCTGCGCACAATCTCAGATCATTGATGTTGCTGGAGGATTTGATTGTTCGGGCGTGAAACAGCACACCTGTCACAGGACGTGGAACTGTTCCAGCAGGATTGGGACGGTGCGACGCCGTTTGCAATCGCGACGGTCGTTCACACCGTCGGGACCACAGCAGCCAAGGCCGGCACGCGTGCGGTCATCACGAATACTGGGCATATCATCGGCTTCGTCGGTGGTGGATGCGTCCGGCGCGCACTATTGGATTCCAGCGCGGCCGCCATGGCTGATGGAAAGTCCCGTTTCGTAACGACAATGCCGCGCGAAGAAATTTCGTCTGACTCCCGCTCGGATGGAGAGGTTGTTTATCCGAGTTCTTGTCCGAGCCGCGGTGAAATGAAATTCTTCATCGAGCCGGTGCTGCCGAAACCACCGCTCCTCGTCTTCGGTGAAACCGAGTTGTCACGATCCGTTCTGGCAATTGGTTCGACAGCTGGCTTCGTCGCCCGGATGATCGCCGATAGCAGCGATCCGCCATCCCCCGGCACAATCTCAGTCGACGCCGTATCGGCGTATGCGGGTCTTAATGCCGGTTTCATTGTTGTCGCCACTCAGGGCGTGGGCGACAAAGCTGCGCTCTCCACTGCTCTCGGGAGTCCGTGTCCCCACATATTCTTTGTTGCCAGTGAAAAAAAAGCGAAACATATCAGGAGTGTGTTGCTGAGGAGCGGTGTCGGAGACGAGGAATTGTCGCGGCTTATTTCGCCTGCGGGCTTGCCGATCGGTGCCGAACACCCCAATGAAATAGCGATTGCTATCGCGGCCGAGATGATCCGAATCCGCCGTAACGCTCCGGGAGATTCTGGCGTTCGAAATCCGCGGGGGAACTGATGCTCACCATGGATCTTGAGATCTTGGTCCTTGCGGCAGGTCTATCTCGTCGAATGAAGGGGATGAACAAGCTTCTACTTGCGGTAGAGGGAATGCCTCTGATCAGGCGAACCGTGTCTCTGTACCGGTCTTTCTCACAGCGCGTCACCGTTGTTCTTGGACATGATGAGGCTCTGATACGCCAGGCTTTGGATGGGCTTGATGTCCGTCTTATCGTCAATGAGTCCTATTTGGATGGTCAACAAAGTTCGGTACGGCGTGGCTTGAACGATATGACAGGTGACGGTGACGCGGTTGTCATCGCGCTCGGCGACCAGCCTCTTCTCGAGGCGTCCGACTTGGAAGCAATGTTTGCTGAATACGCCCAAAGTTGCCGCGACAAAATCCTCATCCCCTATTTCGATGCTGAGAGGGGTAACCCGATCATCATCCCGGCTTCAATTGCGCGGGACATCAAAGCTGGCAGCGATAATCCCGGCTGCCGTAAATTTATAGACGGCAATCCTCATCTTGCCAGCCGTTTCCAGGTCTCAAATTCCCATTTCACGACCGATATCGATACACCGCGAGCAGCTGCACGCCTCGGCATTGATGTCGGCCTACCTGTTGTGACCGAAGTTATTCAAGGGCGAACGAAACCATGAAGATCACCGGAGAAAACGTCATTGCGGCCGAGCCTTCGGTTGTTTGGGCCGGGTTGAATGATCCGGAAACGTTGAAGCAATCAATTCCAGGATGCGAGAGTTTGGAGCAAACGGCCGATAATCAGTTCAAAGCGACTGTCGTGACGAAGATTGGTCCGATTTCGGCGCGCTTCAACGGTAATGTTGAACTTTCAGATCTGGATCCTCCCAATGGTTACACATTGTCGGGGTCGGGATCTGCTGGTCCAATGGGCAATGCCAAAGGAAAGGCGCGCGTTGTTCTCAGCCCGGTCGACGGCGGAACCGAGCTTGCTTACGAGATAGACGCCGATGTTACGGGAAAGATCGCGCAGCTCGGCGCTCGTCTGATCAAGAGTACAGCCGGTGTCCTAGCCGGACAGTTTTTCAAGAATTTCGGTGAAATTGTTGCGGGTCCGTCCGAAGCAGCTGAGGCGAAGGACGCGACAAGCAAGAACGACTCGGCGTGGACCTGGAAGGTGATCTTGATTGGAATCGTGCTCGGATTTCTCATCGCGGCATACAACTTTTTTGTCTGAGCGTTGGTGCAAGTTAAAGAGAACGAAAAGAAGGAAATCAGAGTGACGGCTTTCATATTGCCAGAAGTCATTCAAGAGAGACCGTTCACCGAAAACGTCACCGGTCATCTCATGCGGTGCCTAAAGACCGGACAGCGCGGGGCTCTCGTGACACTCGTGGGCGTCGACGGCTCGGCGCCGCGGCGTATCGGTAGTCAGATGTTCGTCTCGGCAGAGAAACAGGCAGTAGGCTATATCAGCAGCGGTTGCGCCGAGGCGGCGATTATTGAAGAGGCTGTAGCAGCCATAACAGTCGGCAGGCGACGAATGGTTCGCTATGGCGCAGGATCCAAATATGTCGATATCGTTCTCCCGTGCGGTTCCGGCATCGATGTGCATTTCGATCCCACAATCGATGCAACAACTTTGGCGGCGCTGGAGCAGGCAGCGGCAGAGCGTCGCTCGGTCGCGCTGGATATCGATCTCAGTCTGAGGCAGCCTTCCCGTATTGTACGCCTTGGCTCGAATACTTCGGATATCGCCGACCCTGAGATTTTCCGGCGGGCCTACTTACCCATGCCACGTTTGATTGTCGCTGGACGGGGAGTCGGTGTCGACTATCTCGTTCGCTTTGCCGATGAACTTGAATGGGAGGTCATCGTAGCATCACCTGATGAGGTCATGCTCGCACGTGTTTCGCCACGGGTAAATTCCAGCCAGCATCTCAATCGGCCGGAGGATTTCGATGCTTCGGTCATCGATCCCTATTCGGCAATCGTCCTGCTCTTCCATGACCACGAATGGGAGCCGAACATACTGAAGCGGTGTGAGACGTCTCCCGCATTCTTCATCGGAGCGCTAGGGAGTCGCCAGACACACAAGATGCGATGCGACGCTCTGGCTGCGTTGGGAGCTTCGGACGCATTCATCCAACGCATTAAAGGCCCGGTGGGTATCGATGTGGGCGCTCAGAGCCCTGTAGAAATTTCGCTATCGATCGTGGCGGAGGTCATGCAGGCAAGCCGGCAAATGAATGCGTGATTGCGCCGCATTGCCCAATATCGTTGAGGAACGCCAATTTTTCGACTGCGTTCGTGTCACGCATCGACGGTGACGCTAACCGCACGTGTGAAGATAGCGGAACTATTCGCTCTTGCTTAGCAAGAGACCAAGATCCGATTTCTCGTACCGAACGACGTTAAGGTCGACCGGTCCGACGATCCCGGCCCGTCGTCCACGGTTGTGGTATTGCCATACGATCCATTGAGTTTTTCGAAAGCGCGGCGGGAAGATCAGACTGCGAATCCAGAAGTCGTCATCAGGAAATTGATTTTTCAGATACGCGTCGTGGAATTCGCGTGTCGTGTAGATGAGTGGCCTGCGTCCATAGTGAGCCTCCAGCCGGTTCAGAAAAATCGTGATCTCGCCCACCACATTCTGCATCTGCGGGTTTTGTTTGCAGGGCCCCATATGTTCGACATCGATGACATGAGGGAGCGCACGCGGATCCTTCGGAACGGTGCGAACGAAATTGTCTGCCTGAACGGCTCCCGTCCGGCATTGCGTGAAGAAGTGGTAGGCACCCCGCCGGATGCCGGCCTTGGCGGAGCCAACCCAATTTTCCTCGAACCGGGGATCGACATAGTCACCACCCTCTGTGGCCTTGATGAAAGCAAAGGCGACATCGTCTCCGGCAACAGCCTGCCAGTCGATACTTCCCTGATGATGGGAGACGTCGATGCCATGAACATCGTAGAAGAGATTCTGCGGTTCGAACCAGGGATAGATGAATGGTGCCGCAACGCCTGCTGCCGCAAGCATTGCAGCAGCCAAAATTGCGATCTTCGCAACCCGTCTCATCTGCCCTCCCAATTGCCGCAAGTTGAACAATCGCTCGCAGTGCGCCCATTCTCACCGAAGATTGGCGTGCCGATTGAGATGGCGATGTCTGCCGACAAACGCAATACACGCTAGCCTGAAAACACTGATCCATATCAATTGCGTTCTGCGGCTTTTCGATACTCTTTCAACATTAGGGAGGACATCAGGGACGCTGCACGACGAACAACGGCGGGCGCAGACTTCAAAGTAGGCATTCGGCGCCCGGCTCCAAGCGTTTACGTCCACTGATGGTTGGCAAGCAGGAGGTCCAGGTGGACACCATTACCGAGAATTATCCGACGACCATTGTCCCAAAGGAACCGGTCATTACCCCGGAAGCCTGGAAAGGCGCCGATCTCGTCGAGTCAGATGACTGGCTCTACCGCATATCCGATAAAGGACTGCAAGAACTTGATGCCGCCCTCCGCAATGTCGAGGATTGCTGTCTTGCCGCGCCGGATTTCGGCAAGGAGGATTTCCCGTTACCGACATTTTCCGGTGAACTTGAGAAGATCAGAGATGAACTTGAGGGCGGCCGCGGTTTCGTAATCATGCGCGGTATCGATCGGGAGCGCTATTCGAAGAAGCAGGCAGCCTTCATTTTTTGGGGGATCGGAACGCATCTCGGGACCGCCGTATCGCAAAATGGCGATGGACATCTACTCGGCCATGTTCGCGACCTCAGTTTCAATTTCGACAATCCGAACGTTCGCGGTTACCAGACGAATACCGAGCTGAGTTATCATACAGATTACTGCGATATCGTCTGCCTGCTCTGCCTCAATAAGGCCCGATCAGGCGGTCTCAATCACATTGTGAGCGCCGTATCGATCCACAACGAAATCCTCGAGCGGCGTCCCGATCTTCTGGAAATTCTCTATCAGCCTTTCTATTTCGACCGCCGCGGCGAATTGGAGAGGGAAGGTGGCGACCCCTATTTCGTGATGCCGATCTTCAGCTATCACGATGGCAAGGTGTCGACCCGGTATCTTCGTCATTACATCGAGTCGGCACAGCGCTTCCCCGAAGTGCCCCGGTTGACCGAGAAACAGATCGAAGCACTCGACCTGGTGGATGAGATCGCCTATCGGCCCGACATGCATCTATGCATCGAACAGCAGCCCGGCGACTTCGTTTTTCTCAACAACTATCCAGTTTGGCACCTGCGAACCGATTTCGAGGATTTCGACGAGATCCCCGATAAACGGCACCTGTTGAGGCAATGGCTGTCAATCCCGAACAGTCGGGGGTTGCCGGAGACGTTCCGTGCGATGTTCGACAATTTGGAACCCGGTGCATTTCGCGAGGGAATTGCTGTGCGCCCGAACGCGCAACCGAGACCATCGCCGGATGCCTCGGATTTCTGGGAAGGTCTGAGTGCCGGTCCGCTGACGGCCTGATCACACTGGAACGGCCAGCTCCGGCGGGGGTAGAATCGTCGTGCGTTTCATCAACCGGGTCTCGGAGGCATCGAACGGTTCGCGGCGGTGCATGGAGCAGGCATTGTCCCAAAGCACGGCGTCACCCAGCACCCAGTCGTGCTTGTAGACAAACTCGTCGCGGATACACCAGTCGAAGAGATACTCCAGCGTCTCTTCGCTTTCGGCTGCGTCCATACCCAGAATCTGCGTTGTCATGCCTGGGCATAGATACAGCGCCTTGCGGCCAGAAAAGGGATGCGTGCGGATCAGCGGGTGATCGAGATCCGGCGTTTTCTTCTTCTGCTCTTCGCTTGTTGGGACGCTGAATTTCGCATTGAATGCCGCATAGGATTGAACGGCGCGCTTGCCCTCCAACTTGTCCTTCATGGCCTGCGGCAGACGCTCATAGGCCGTGATCATGTCGGCGAAGAAGGTGCTCCCACGCGAGCTCGGCAACTCCACCGAATAGAGCAGAGAGCCTACCGCCGGTTTTGGCAGATAAATCTGGTCATAGTGCCAACCGACCTCGCCATCCGCCAGGATGCCGATCGGTTTCCCGTCTGCTTTCTTGTTCGAAATGAGCAAAATTTCCGGATTGTCGGAAGACAGAAATTCCTTCCGCACGTGATGTTCGAGCGGCCCGAGCTTGCCGCTGAAGTGAACCAGATCCGCTTCATCGAGTGATTGTCCGCGAAAAAGCAGGAGCTGGTGTTCCCACCAGAGTTTCTTGATTTCGTCCATCTCGGCCGTGGAATGATCCTCGGTCAGATCGATTCCGGTCACTTCGACGGCAAAGGAATCTCGCAGCTTGCGAACCTCAAAAGGCATATGTCTGCTCCCAAACAGTGTCGGCTATTGAGTTCCGACTTCAGTTTGGTTTTTCTAACATGGCTGACGATAATTCCAAGTGGACCAGACATCGCAAACGGATTGCCGGAAGCTGAGCATTTCAGGCACCCCAGACGTCCTTAAGCACCCGAAGCCAATTCTCGCCCATTACCTTGCGAATGCGTGGCTCGGGCCATCCGCGTTCAACCATGGTTTGCGTCAGATTTGGGAAGTCGCCGATCGTGCGCAGTCCCTCCGGCATGATTGTCACACCGCCGGGGCGCGTTGGAATGAGCCGGCGACCCGTGCCCTTGTCATGCGATAACCACTCGAAGAAGGCCGCATCCTGCCCCTGTGTAAAATCCGTGCCGATACCGATTGTATCCTCGCCGACAAGATTGATCAGATATTCGAGCGTTTCAACGCAGTGCTCGACCGTGCTATCCGGACCCTGAGGCATAAATGGCGGGTAGGTCGCGTAGCCGATGAACCCGCCGCGGTCGGCAATAAAGCGAAGCTGCTCGTCGGTCTTGTTACGTGGATGCTCTTTGAGCGCCGCAGGACCGCAATGGGTGTAGGCCACAGGGCGTTTCGAGTGCTCGATGGCGTCCTGACTTGTTTTGGGTCCCACATGGGACAGATCCACCAGGATGCCGAGCGCATTCATCTCGTCCACCACATTGCGTCCGAAATCGGAGAGACCGCCATCTTCGGTTTCCCAGCATCCTGAGCCCACGAGGTTCTGAGTGTTGTAGGTCAGTTGAATGATGTTGACCCCGAGAGACTTAAAGAGTGCGAGATACTCGATACGGTCCTCGATCGGATAAGTATTCTGCCAACCCAGCGAAATCCCCGTCTTGTTCTCGCGGTGGGCGCGCCGAATGTCATCGGACGTGAAGACCTGGATCAGGATATCGTCATAGTCGCGGAACCAGCGTTTCCATTCCGCGATATTGTCCATCGTCTGGCGAAACCCTTCCCAGGCGGCGCAGGTGGCATTCACTGCTGTCAGGCCGCCTTTGCGCATGTCCTCAAATACTTCGCGGCTCCATCGGTTGATCTGGAGGCCATCGATGACGATGGCATCGTCATGCAGGTCTCTTGCGTCCATGGAAATCTATCCTCCCCCTTCATTGATATGCGATACTCTCTTGGATGGTGGCCTCTCGCAAGGAGAGGCGCCTTGAGGATCTTGGGAGACGATACGCGATGGACACGCGGATTTCACAGCAAGACTGGGTCAGCCGGGCAAAGAAGGTTCTTCCGGCGGGCGGCTTTGGCAATTTCGATCCGAGCATTGTCATCCGCGAAGGCAAGGGCGCGCGCGTATGGGATGAGGACGGCAACGAGTATGTCGACTATCTGATCGGTTCGGGCCCCATGATCCTGGGACACGGTCACCCGGAAGTGTTGGATGCAGCCAGAGAACAGATCGGCAAGGGCATGACGTTCTTTGCCAACAATGCGCGCGGCATCGAATTGGCGGAAGAGATCTGCAGCGCCGTCGCATGCGCGGAACATGTGCGCTTCGTCTCCACCGGATCGGAGGCGGATATGTATGCGATGCGGCTTGCTCGCGCGCATACAGGGCGTGAAAAGATCCTGAAGTTCGAGGGCGGCTATCATGGCATGTCGGCGGAATCGCTGATGAGTATCACGCCGAAGACGCTGCAGAATTTTCCCAATGCCGAGCCGGACTCCGCCGGCATCCCCGAAAGTGTGCGCGAGAACATCTTGATTGCGCCATTCAACGATGCTGCGGCGGCGCGGCAGATTCTCAACGAGTATGCAGACCAGCTTGCGGCTGTGATCGTCGAACCGCTTCAGCGGCTGATCCCGCCGGCACCCGGATTTCTTGAGGCGCTGCGTGAAGAGACCGAGAAACTGGGCATCGTTCTCATTTTCGATGAAGTGGTCACCGGCTTCCGTCTCGCTTATGGCGGCGCCCAGGAGCATTACGGCGTCACCCCGGATGTCTGTACCCTCGGCAAGATCATCGGTGGTGGATTTGCACTGGCAGCGATCGCAGGCAAGAGCGATGTCATGGCGCATTTCGATAAAAGTGAGGTTGGCCATGCGGCGTCGCTCTACCAGGTCGGCACCTTGAGCGGCAATCCGGTTGCTGCCGTGTCGGGTCTCAAGACGATGGAAATCCTCAGGCGCCCCGGAAGCTATGAAACGATTCGCAGGAATGGCGAGACAATCATGCAAGCACTCGCCGATCACCTTTCGAGTGCAGGCGTGCCGCACCAAATCGTTGGCGATCCGGTCTTGTTCGATGTGATCTTCTCGGGAGAGCCCACTGTGGACTATCGTGGTGTCGTCAAAGGAGATGCCGCGACTGCCGCGCGGTTCAACGCACTGCTGCGGCAACAAGGCGTTCTAAAGCCCGACAGCAAAATTTATATCTCTCTGGCCTTGGAAGACCGCGACCTGGAGCAGACGGTCGATGCGATTGCCTATACGGCGGCAAATCTGAAAGACGCAAGCTGATCTTGTCGTTATTGGCGACTTCCGCTAGCCATGGCGACCATGGGACCCAACAGAACGTATCTCTTCGCGCCGGGAAACCACGCGCGAAAAGTCGAAAAGGTTTTCGAAGCCGGAGCCGATGTTGCAATTCTCGATCTTGAGGATGCGCTGGCCGTCGCTGAGAAGGCATCCTCGCGGCCGATTGTCGTCGAAGCCCTTAAGAAGGACCGCAAGTGCCGTGGCTATGTCCGTGTCAATAGCCTGGAAACCGAATTCTGCTTCGGAGATTTGGAGGCTGTCGTCGGCCCCTGGCTGGACGGGATTGTTCTTCCCAAGGTTGAACGCGCAGCGGATCTTCAGGCCGTCGACTGGGTTCTGACCAATCTGGAGCGCAAAACCGGATGCCCCGAGGGGTCGATCGATCTGGTGCCGATATTGGAGACGGCCAAAGGCATCGCCGGCGCGCGCGAGATTTGTGCTGCAGGCGGGCGCCTCAAGAGGCTCGCCTTTGGTGCCGGGGACTACACGCGGGATCTGGGGTTGGAATGGACGCTGGATGAGACGGAAATAGCCGCGGCACAGGCCGAACTCGTCCTGGCCTCCCGCATGAACGAAATCGAGCCTCCGATCGATACGGTCTTTATTCACATTCGCGAACACGAGGCCTTCGAGCGTTCCGTCCGCCGCGCCCGTCAATACGGTTTTCAGGGGAAGCTCTGTATTCATCCCGATCAAGTGCCCATCGCCAACGGCGTTCTCACACCGACCGATGAAGAAGTCGCGTGGGCGCGTAAGGTCATCACGGGCTTCGCCGAGGCGGAGGCCGCCGGTTCGGCCTCAATCCAAATCGATGGGTATTTCGTCGACTACCCGATCGTCGAAAAAGCGCAACGCGTTGTCGATCTTGCCGAGGCGGCTGCTGGCAACACGGGCTGATCACAGCGATACCGAATGCGCGGTCCTGGGTGCTGGATCGAGTCCGAGACGCCAGTCGGAAGTGCCTTTAGTCCCGGCAACGCGACGCCTCAGGCTTGACCCGGCGCCGAAGGCAGCGGAAAAAGCTGAAACGTTTGGCTCTGGCTTCACTTAAGCAGAGCTGATCCAGGAATTGGGAGATGCCGCATGCTAACGTCCGGTGAGCACTACAAAGAGACACTCCGTGCACTGAAGCCGCGCGTGTTCGTCAACGGCGAAGCCATTGAAAGCGTTGCCGACGAGCCTCTCCTGGCGCCTGGCGTGAATGGCATCGCCAAGACCTACGACATGGCGCAAGAGGACCGTTACGCACACCTGCTGCAGGCATGCGAGGGCGCGACGGGAAACACCGTCAATCGCATGCTCCACATGGATCGCTCCCATCAGGACATGATCGAGAAGGCCGAGGCCGTTCGCCTGCTCTGCAGAGAGGTTGGCTGCGCCCAGCGATATTTGAGTGCAGATGGCCTCGCGGCGACGCATCAGGCGACCTATGCCATGGATGCGGACAACGGCACCGAGTACCACCAACGCCTTCTCGCCTACCTGCACAAATCCCAGGACGAGGATCTGACCCACGGCATCTGCATGACCGACGGTAAGGGCGACCGCACCTTGCGCCCGCACCAGCAGGCCAATGCCGATTCCTATGTGCATATCAAGGAGCGCCGCGCAGACGGCATTGTCATTCGCGGTGCCAAAGCCATTGTGACCAGCGCGCCCTATATGCACGACCTTATCGTGATGCCCTGCCGGAACATGACCGAAGCGGACAAGGATTTCGCGGTCTGCTGCGCGGTGCCCGTCGATGCCGATGGCGTCACGATCGTCTCCCGTCCGGCGGGCCGACCTGGCGAGAACGCTGCCAAATTCAGTGCCAAATATGGACAGTCTACGGCGGTCTGTATCTTCGATGATGTGTTCGTGCCCTGGGAGACCGTCTTCATGGCCGGTGAGTGGCAATACTCGCAATTCCTGACGAGCACTTATGCAACGCACCATCGGCGGACTTGTGTTGCCGCTCGGGCCGGATTCGGTGATCTGCTGATCGGAGCGGGCATCCTGATGATCGAGGCCAATGGTCTGGATGCGAATGATGCCCCGCACTTGCGCAACGATTTGGTCGAGCTGATCAAGATCGTAGAAGGCTTCTATGCCTGCGGTGTTGCGGCGTCGGTTTATGGCTTCAAGGACCCCTCCGGCATCTATCAGCCCGATGGTGTCTTCGCCAATATTGGCAAACTGCTGATGGCAACGCAGATCTATGACATGCATCGCCTGGCCCATGACGTCTCTGGAGGCCTTGTGGTCGCACTTCCCGGACCGGACGAAGACCACAATCCCGAGACCCGCGGTGATATGATGGCCATGCTGCAGACCCGCCCGGACATTACGCATGACCACCGGGCTGAGGTGTCTCGTCTCATGCATGATCTCACGGCATCGGACACCGCAGGTTGGTACTCGATGATCACACTTCATGGTGGTGGCTCGCCCGAAGCGATGCGCCGCGAGATCTATCGTTACTATCCGTTGGAAGAGCGCCGTCAGCTGGTGGAACGCCTGCTCGACCGGGGTGTCCTGAATATCGATGGTGAGGAGAGCCGCAACAAGCAGCCCGGTCGCTGCTGTCCTGTCGGTTGCCAGGTTCCCGAGACCCCTCAGCTCACAGGGGCGACGGAGCCGCAGCCTTTGAAAGTTGCACGTGCGGCTGAGTAGGAAGTCGCAGCTGAGATGCAAGTGGAAGGCGGCCGGATTTCTGTTAAGGCCGCCTTCGATTCTTCAGTGCATCAGCGGCAATTGCTTGGCGCTATTTGCATGCTTGGCCTTGCGTGGCGCGTGCAGCTTCGATGGAACGGGATCACAACCGAGGCAATAACGAAGCGCGCTCCGCAGATCGGCATGTGCAAAGCGGAAACCACTCGCCAGCACTTTGTTCGGCAAAACCCGCTGGCCAGACAGCAATAGCTCGTGTGCCATGTCGCCGAGCGCCACACGAAGCGGCCAGGCAGGAACACGAAGCAGTGCCGGTCGTCCAAGAGTCCGTCCGAGCTCTCGCACGAATTCTCGGTTTCGCACCGGCGTCGGAGCGACGGCATTCACCGGTCCGCGCAGATCCTTGTTTACGACCACGTGCAGAATGAGGCGCACCAGATCATCGCGCTCGATCCAGGACATCCATTGTTTTCCGTTGCCGATCGGACCACCGACACACCAGTCGAACGCCGGCAGAAGATTTCCCAGAAGGCCGCCCTGGTGCGCGAGCACCAGTCCGATGCGCAGCTTTACGACGCGGGCAATGTCACCGCCAGCCCGATCCGTAGCGCGCTCGACAATCGCAGTCATGCGATGAGAGAAACAGTCGCGTCCCGGGTCCGTCTCGCCAAGCGTCTCGTCGCCCCTGAGGCCATAGAAACCGATAGCGGAGGCGCCAATCAGGACGCTGGGTTTCTTTTCCAGGCGGCGAAGCAGGCGTCCGGCATCCCTGTTTGCGATCACTCGCGAGCGGATCACAGACAGGCGTTTGGATCTGGTCCAAAGGCCGTTCGCGATGGGCTCGCCTGCGAGGTTTACGATGGCATCGATGCGCAGGTGCTTTGGAATCTGATCGACATCGGTCATTGTCGCGAATGGCGGTGTCAGATGTGCTGCTTTATGTGGATCGCGTGTGATCACGATGACCGCATGCCCTGCTGCCGCAAGCGCATCGCAAAGCCGGGAACCGATAAATCCCGTGCCGCCGATGACGACAATGCGATAGCGGCGCTCAAGGCAATCGACGAGTCCGGCGGCAGGTGGCGGCCTCAGCAGTCGGGCGCGCCGGCTGGCAACGATGTCATGGAGGCCAAAGACGAGCACACCGACTGCAGACAGAGTCATGAGAACGCTTGCAATACTGGAAGGGCCGTACGAGACCGGAATGAACGCGGACGGATCAGAGGCCCAATCTGCCAGGACAGGCAGTACATAGGCAAGGATCGCCCCATAGTTCAGAGCCAGAAGTGTGTGGGTCACCCGTTCGGTGGCGGGTAGGCGCCGCGATAGATCTTCTTCGACGAAATCCCGTAGCGTAATGAGAATTTCAACGACCAGAACTGTGGCTATTGCGATGGCAAAATAACCGTGCGGTTCGGTCCAGGCAAAGATGAGAAAGAGGACGGCATAGAGGCTGTTTCTTGCCGCGTGAAGGACAAGTTCCTTCGATGCGGAGGCGCGCCATGCGAGGCGTTCCGTAAACTCGTGATGATACAGGATGTCGAAAGCGCCCATCGCGAGTTGCAGGAGGACGAGCGTCCATAGGACAGGATCTGTCATGCGTTCATCTCCTTGAAAGTGGCGACCTGACAAAGCAGGCGTCCGGCAAGGCCATGATCGAGTGTCAGCGTGAAGCTGAAGACGCCATGACCTTCTTCACGGTGCGTGATTGTCATGAGACCGGGTGAGAGGAAGTGGGGCAGGTGCAGGCGCCACCCCAAGAGTTCGAGAAAGTAGTGGCGGCTTCGAAAAACCAGCGCTTGATCTTCGACCGTGACATCGAGCGCCATCCCAACGCCGTGGCCGACATATTCCTCAACGCCTGTCGGGCCGGAGAAGCGTTTGGCGGAGTGCACGACCTGGGGGAAACGGCCCTGGCGCCCATAGATGCGGGTCCATGTCTGCCCGCCGCAGTCCGGCGCCTCGGTCACGGCCACGATGGCTGGTCCGGATACGTCTTTTGTGAGCGGAAGCGGTCCGCCGATGAGGCGTGCTGACTGGGCCAGAAGCCATCCGAGGCGTGTGTACTGCGTGTCGGTGACCAGCCCACGGTAGACGGTCGTCTCGCCAGGCAGGAGTTTCTTTGAAAAGCGGCTTTGGATCGGAAGTGGGAGTTCTCGCCATCCAGAGGTGCCAACCAGCGCTTGAAACCGCAAATCGGGTAAATCGGCCTTTCGATCGCCAGGCCTCACGCTCTTCCCGAATGCACGTCTCTCCTTATACCGGCGGTTGGCCCTTTGAGCGTTCACTGTACATATCCGTTCTATCGGTTATTTCTGTCAAAACAGAAAGTACGAGGCAAAAAAAGTTTAAGCCTCGGCTTCCTTCGTTGCTCCCGATACTGTCCCTTTGGATTTCGGCGTGCCCACAAATCGCGCGATGGCGCTACCCATCTTGATCAGTGCCCGAACTTTGACTCTTGGAAGGCGCGACATCTGGCGATACCAAGTGTCCAGGGTTTCAAGAAATTTGAGCATCGCCGCAATGCGTTTCAGGGCTGTGGGGCTGATCAGGTCGTCTTCTTTCGCTTCGCGGGCACACGCTCGCATGACATCGAGAGTCGGATCGATCTCACGTGTCTTGCGACCTTCCGCGATGCGCATCAGCATTTCCCACAGCTCGGTTTCGGCCTCGAAATGATCGCGCCGGTCGCCGAGGACATGGACGCGCCGAACAAGCTGCCAGCTCTCGAGATCCCGCATCGAATTTGAAACGTTCGAGCGCGCGATATCCAGGGTTGCGGCAATCGTCTCCGCCGTCAGCGGGCGCTCGGAGAGGTAGAGAAGGGCGTGAATCTGGCCGATCGAGCGATTCACTCCCCACCGCGTTCCCATCTCTCCCCAATGCAGGATGAAACGTTCTGACGCAGGGGCGAGGGGAATTTTTTTGTCTGTTATTTCTGTCATGACAGAAATATCGGACACTTTGGACGGAATTGCAAGGGTGTCGGCGGCTCTTATTCGGATGATTGGTTTGCAGTGCCCAGGAACCGGGGGTCTAACTGGCTTGCTTCCTCACGCACCCAAGTCGCGAAGGCTGTTACGGCAGGGGCTGGGTCTGGCGTTTTCGGAGAGACGAGATGGTATGCGCGGCCGGACTCGAGTGTCAGCGGGAACGGCTGCACGAGACGTCCGGTTCGCAGATCGTCATAGGCCAAGACGCCATGGGTTAGCAGAAGCCCGGCCCCCTCTACGGCAGCATCGAGTGCATGGTCGGCACTGTTGAAGCGAAGGCCACGCGTTGGATCGCCATGTCTGATGTTTGCAGCTTTCAGCCAGTCGACCCATCCTGGCATATTCGCCCGGCTCGTGAAGGTTTCGTCGTGGATAAGCGGCACATCAATGAGTGTGTTGGCAGATTCCGCGAGAGCAATGCTCTCAAGCAGTGTTGGACTGCAAACCGTCAGAAAGCGAATGTCCACCAGGGGTTCGGCAACGAGGTCCGGACCGACTCGATGATCCATTGCGAGATTGCGGATTGCCACATCGACGCCGTCGGTTACGAAATCCGCATTGGAGATCGACGATGACACGCGGGCGTCAATGTCGGGCGCGGCAAGGGAAAACTTGTAGAGCCGTGGCGCAAGCCATTTTGCGGTGAATCCAGGGGGCGTGCTGATGACAAGGATCGGCGTTGCTTCAGCCTTCGCCAATGCCACGAGCGCTTCATGAATCTGCGCAAATCCTGACTGCAGTCCGGGATAAAGCAATTTTCCTCTCGCTGTGAGCGCGACAGAGCGCACTTTCCGCTCGAACAATTTGACGTCGAGGAAGGCCTCCAAACCGCGGATTTGATGGCTGACGGCACCGGGCGTCACGCTCAACTCCTCGGCAGCCTTCGTCAGACTCAGATGGCGTGCCGCAGCTTCGAAAGCGCGCAGTGCATTGAGAGGCGGAAAAGGCTTATGCATGAGAATATCTCAATTATCGCCTGAGAGAAGATCCTTTGTCAAACCGTGATTTAGGCACCAAATTCCACCCAACACAGGATTTTACTTGAGGAGAACTCAAATGCCTCGACCAACCAAAATCAGAAGATTGACCGTCACCGACGAAATGATCGTCGCAGGACTGCGTAAGGCTCACGAAGAGCGATCCAAAGCGTTCCTGGGCATGTTGCATGCGGCAGGGCGTGGAATTTCAAACCTGTTCCAGGGAGGCCGGAAAGGAACGGCTGGCGGAATTCCCCAAGCCTCCTAGGCCTTAAACAGAATTGCTCCAAATATCGGAAACGCCCGGACCGTACAGACGGCTCGGGCATTTTCGTTTTTGTTGGCTGGGCTCTAGCGGCGCTTCGCTGCATCTCGCTCGATCGAGCTGCGAATGCGCCGCACACCGAGCCAGATGCCGATCACCAGGACCGGAATCAGCACGAGTGTCACGACATCCACATCATACCGCATGGCACCGATGGATTTGAGGCCCTTCAGGGCATACTGAACCAGACCGACCAAGTAGTAGCTGATGGCGACGACGGAAAGACCTTCTACGGTTTGCTGCAGGCGCAGCTGCAGATTGGCGCGGCGATCCATGGACTGCAGCAAATCCCGGTTCTGGGCCTCGAGAGCGACATTGACACGCGTGCGCAACAAATCGCTGGCTCGGGCAATGCGCCGGGAGAGTGTCTCGATGCGCCGCATGACGTTCTCGCCTGTCTCCATAGCGGGATCGAAGCGTGAAAAGACATAGTCGGTCAAAGGCTGCAGACCGGAGACACGCTCCAGCCGTAGGCCGTCGGCACGCTGGCGTACGATTTCCTGATAAGCGCGCGATGCACTAAAGCGGAAATTGAGCGATGCCGAGATCCGCTCGGTCTCAGCAGCAACAGCGGAAAGACGTTTCAGCAATGCCGGTTCATCGGATGCGCTCGTATTGACTGCGACTTCTTGGAGAATCTCGCTCAGTTGCTGTTCGAGGTTTGCAACATGAGGTCTCGCGTCGCGCGCAGGTGGAAGAGCGAGCATGGCCATCATGCGATAGGTTTCCATTTCCGCGACACGTTGGATCAGGCGACCGAGCGATTGGGGCTTGAGGCCGCTTTCCCGGACGAGAAAGCGCAGAAATCCATCTGCGTGTTCTTGGTAGTCGGCACAGATGAATGCGCCACCGCCTATGATCGAGCCGCCGACCGGAACGTTATTGTCAAAAAACGAAGCCAATGCTTCCGCTTCCCGCTCGCGCGTATCGTCTGCCTCAATCGCAAGGTGAAATGCTGCAATTACGTCGCCGGGTATCGCAGTGACCCAATCAGCAGGCAATTCCTGTATCGCCGTTTCCTTGAACGGTCTCTCGAAGGCACCTGATTTAATGATCATGTAGGTCGCGAATTCGGTATGCCGCTCCCATTTCAGCCGAAAAGGCCCAAAATCCGCATCGAATTGCGACGCGTCTGCCGCCGGTGCCGCAATTTTGAAGGCTGAGCACAACTGTCGAATATGGTCGAGGTCGGCGGATGCCACTTCCTCTCCGGTCAAGGCTGCGAAATAGGAAATTTCCGCCGGGCCCTCGACGACAGCGTTGGGGCGCGCGTGCATTTCAGCGGTAAGCACCCTCCGAAGCGGGTGTTCGGAAAAACATGTCATTGAGTTCGGTTCCGAAGTTGGCGCCTGTTTTTGCGGCGCGGCATAAATCGCGCGACCTTATGGACGAAACGAAAGGGAATACCAACCGTTCTTTCTCGCGAAACAATGGCTCTTTGGTTGTTCCCGCAACGCACGAGCTGAAAACATCCAGGGTTTGATCGGGAGCCGGGGTCGTAATGCGCGAAGCATGACGTCGGGAAAAACCGGACGGCTTACTTGCCGAGCAGCCCCGGCGTTGTTTCTGCAATAAGATCCCAGACATCGATTCCGGGCGCGACTTTTTCGTAATCCTCATCAATGAGGAGCGAGGCGGCGCCGTGCACGAATGTCCATAATTTCACGGCGATAATTGCGGCGTCGCCCGGAACCTCGTTCTTCTCGCAATAGATCGCGACCTGTTCGATCACTTTGCCGAAGCAGGCTCGGCCTTCTCCGGTTACGGGCTCGGTCCCTTTGATTGCCGGGTTCTGCCCGAACATGAGCCGGAAGACAGCCTGATTCTCGACGGCGAATTTCACGTAGGCATGACCCATCGCAACGATGCCATCCAATGTGCCGACGCCTTTTTTGGCGACGGCCGCCATCGAACCATCGGACAGCAATTCGAAGCCGCTAGCCGTAACCTCTGCCAAAATCTCATCCCTGTCCCGGAAGTGCCGATAGGGCGCCGCCGTGGAGACGCCGGCAAGGCGGCAGGCATCGGCGAGTGAAAAGTTTTCGGCGCCCTTTTCCTCGACCAGCTGGCGCGCTGCGAGGATCAGTGCTCCGCGCAGATCTCCATGATGGTACTTCGCCTTAGCCTGAACGTCAGATGAGCGTGCGCCCGAGGGTGACATGGTCTGTCGCTCCGATTTTTGCGTATGACGAATGTTAGTCGATCAAACATTTTCTTGCAATGTAAGTGATCCTAACATATGTAAGTGTTCGTAACATTGCAATCGATACGCTTGCGAAAGAGGGGGCGACCCATGTCAGGCGAAATAACCGAGCGACCAATCCGGTCCCGCGTCAAAGCCGGTCTCTCATTTGCCGCCATGACGCTGACGGCTGCGACATTTGTTGGTGTGGCGGCTGGTGGAATTGCACTTCTGCACATGCGTGCCGATGCCGAAGCGACGGCTATACCCAATCCGCCGATTACGGTTGCGGTCCGGAAGGTATTGTTTTCATCCGGGTATACTGTGAATGAGAGATTTGCAGGTCGGTTGGAGCCCGCCAGACAGACGCGTCTGGCCTTCGAGCGTGGCGGCCTCGTCACGTCCGTCGATGTTGAAGAAGGCGACAGGCTCTCGCAGAAGGCCGTCGTCGCGCGCCTGGATACATCCAAACTCGAGAGTGAGCGCAGTCGGCTTGAGGCGCAGCAGCGCGAAATTGTTGCCAGAATGGAATTGGCCAAGGCAACGCTTAAGCGTCAGGTCGCGCTGACCAGGAGAGGGTGGCAATCGGAGCAACGCCACGATGCAGCGCGTTTTGCCGTCGCCGAGCTATCTGCCGCGATCGAACGTCTGAATTCATCGATCCGCACAATTGAAATCGACATCGAGAAGTCTGCATTGAAGCTCCCATTCACGGGAACGATTGCGGCGCGTTTCGTTGACGAAGGCGCTGTGGTTACTGCCGGTACGCCGGTCGTTGAAATCATGGAGACCGAGCGACGGCAGGTGCGTGTTGGTGTATCGGTCGAAGCCGCGCGCGACTTGGAGTCCGACCATCACTACCAACTGTCTTCTGGCGGCAAGGTCTTTCGCGGGCGGTTGATCTCCAAACGGCCCGATCTGCAGACCGGCACCAGGACGGTGACCGTGTTGCTTGAGACAAGTCAGGCGGAGGATGTGCCGTTTGGAGAGATCGTCGAATTGAACCTCGATCGACGGATCGAGGCGCAAGGCTTCTGGCTCCCTGTCGCCGCATTGAGCGAGGGACGCAAAGGACTATGGACCGTGCTCACGGTTGTCCGGGAGGACGGCGAAGAAATCGTCGCGCGAGAAGCGGTCGAGGTTCTCCATGTCGATGACCGGCGTGTCTTTGCACGGGGAACGCTCGGCGACGGAGCGCGCATTGTCTTGAACGGGACGAACCGCGTCATTCCCGGACAGCATGTAGCAGTGGCCACCAACTAGGTCATGGACAGGAGATTGCCGCATGGAAACGCTGTTCTACCGAAACAAACGGGTCGTTGCCCTGGCGATCTTCATGATCCTTGCAGCCGGGCTCTCCGCGATCCTGACGATAGGTCGTCAGGAAGATCCCACAATCACCAATATCTTTGCGACGATTGTCACACCCTATCCAGGCGCTGATCCTGCCAGGGTCGAGGCACTGGTAACTGAGAAGATCGAGGAAGAGCTCAAACAGATTCCGGAAATTAAGAAGATCGAGTCCGTATCCAGAACCAGTATCTCGGTCGTCCAGGTGGAACTCAGCTGGGATCTTGGCAAGACGCAGATCGAGCAAGTCTGGTCGGAGATCCGCGATGCTCTGGCGGACGCATCCCGCAATTTTCCCGATGGCGTTCCGGAACCTGAGTTCGATGACAACCGTACATCAGCCTTTTCTGCCATCAGCGCCATCATACCGAGAGAAGGTAGCGAGGCCGGAAACGCGGTCACGCGCCGTTATGCGGAGGTCCTGCAGGACCGGTTGCGCAATCTTTCGGGCACGAAGATCGTCAATCTGTATGGTGCGCGCGATGAGGAGGTTCTGGTCACCATCAATGCGCGCAAGCTTGCGTCCATGGGGTTGGCGTCTTCGGATGTCTCGGCGGCAATAGCGCGCGCGGACACCAAGGTTCGGGCGGGACAGATCCGCGGTGAAGGCCGCGATTTGCTGATTGAAGTCGCCGGTGAGATCAAGTCTCTGGAACGGATCCGCCGCATCCCGTTGAGCAATGCCAATGCGGGCCGGCTTGTCCGTGTTTCGGACATTGCCACGGTCGAACGTGCAGTCCGGGAGCCTGCAGCAAGTCTTGCCTATGCCGACGGCAGACCCGCGATCCTTGTCGCGGCCAAGACGGAAGACGATCTTCAGATCGACGCCTGGATGGCGCGGGTCAAGACGATTCATGCGGCTTTCGAGGGTGAATTGCCCGCTGGGCTCGAACACCGCTTCCTTTTCGATCAAAGCGCCTATACGTCCGACCGGCTCGCCGGCGTTGTCACAAACATGCTGATCGGAGCGGGGCTTGTCGTTGCGGTCCTGTTGTTCACGCTCGGTTGGCGCTCCGCACTCATTGTCGCTGTCATTCTCCCTCTTGCGAGCTTGATGTCACTCGCTGGTCTGCAGGCGCTCGGCGTTCCGATCCATCAGATGTCTGTAACCGGGCTTATTGTGGCCCTGGGTCTGTTGGTGGATGCCGGCATCGTGATGACGGATGAGATCCGCAAGCGTCTCGAAAAAGGCGACCCGAGAAGCGATGCCGTCGGCAGGGCCGTAAAGCGCCTGGCGGTGCCATTGCTTGCTTCGACCGTAACGACGGCATTGGCCTTTACGCCCATGGCCCTGCTGCCGGGTCCTGCTGGCGATTTCGTGGGTGCCATCGCAACATCGGTCATCGTGATGCTTGTTGCGTCTCTCATCCTGGCACTCACGATCACACCGGCATTGTCAGGTTGGTTCCTGGCGCCGGCACGCGAAGGCAAAACGCTGCCCGTCCTTGTTGGCGGTATGCGCGGTGGCCGGCTCGGGGTCGTGTTTAACCGATCGCTCGATCTGGCGCTCAGCTTCCCGAAACTTGCCATTCTCGGCGCTCTCATTCTTCCGGTCGTTGGCTTCGGTGCCTTCCCTACACTCAAGGCGCAGTTCTTTCCCGGCGTCGACCGCAACCAGTTCTATGTACAGGTCAAACTACCTGATGGAACAGCGATCGCGGAAACGGACCGTACCGCCCGCCGGGCCGAAAAACTCATTCGCGCAAGCAGCAATGTCACATCCGTCCACTGGGTTGTTGGTGAGAGCGCACCCGCCTTCTATTACAACATGATTACGGACCAGGATCGTGAGGCGAGTTTCGCCGAGGCCTTGGTCACTACGAAATCGCCAGCTGCAACAGAGCGAATTCTGGACGACTTGCAACGGTCTCTGGATCGGGCGTTGCCCGAAGCCAGGGTGACTGTGCGCGGCCTTGTGCAAGGTCCGCCCGTTGCGGCGCCTGTCGAAATTCGAGTCGTTGGTCCCGACATCGGCGAACTGCGCCGGATTGGTGATGAAGTCAGGGCCGTCATGGTATCGGTGCCGGATATCATCCAGGCCAAGACCCAACTGAAGGGTGGCGCCACCAAAGCAGTTGTGGATCTCGACGAGAACAAGGCTCGGCTTGCCGGATTGGAACTCGGTGATGCCGCACGTCAGCTCGAAGCCAGACTTGAAGGCGTAACTGGCGGCTCGCTCGTCGAGGATACCGAAGAGCTGCCGGTCCGCGTCAGGGTCGGATCGCGAGATCGCAGCACACTCGCAGCTCTGCGCTCAGCAGATATTCTGGCGCGCGATGCCACCACGCGTGCGGCTTCGGGTGCTTATCCCGGTGTGCCGCTCTCCGTCCTTGGAGCTGTGAAACTGGAGCCATCGGAGAGCCCGATCTTCAGACGTGATGGCGAGCGCGTAAATGCCGTGCGCGGCTATGTGCATCGCGAAACCTTGCCTGAAGAAGCTTTGAAGAAAGTGCGCGCTGCGCTATCCGCGAGTGCCGTCGTACTTCCGCCAGGCTACCGGTATGAGGTCGGTGGCGATGCAGATGCGCGCGATGAGGTTCTGGAGAATCTGTTGTCAGCCGCCGGCATTATCGTTGCCTTGTCGATTGCAAGCATTGTGCTGACGTTTAATTCTTTCCGTCTGTCGCTGATTACGGGTGCGGTTGCGCTGCTTTCGGTTGGTCTCAGCATTCTGTCGCTTGCCGTGTTGCGCTATCCGTTCGGCATTCAGGCCGTGATCGGCGTCATCGGTTCGATCGGTGTTTCGATCAATGCGGCGATCATCATTCTGACAGCATTGCAGCAGAATTCGCGCGCTATGGTTGGCGAGATTTCCGCCGTCCGTGATGTCGTTTCTGCCCAGGCCCGTCATATCGTCTCGACGACGGTCACCACATTCGGCGGTTTCCTGCCTCTGATACTGGCAGGTGGCGGATTCTGGCCGCCCTTCGCGACGGCCATAGCCGGAGGCGTGCTTCTGTCGACGGTCGTCTCGTTCTACTTCGTGCCGCCGCTGTTCGTCATTGTCGCGAGAAGACAGGCTCGCAGCTCACGGATCGCGCCAGACCTGGCTGAGCTTGGCCACGATGACGCGAACCGCGCGGCGTTGCCTGCCATGCCAAGAGCGATAGCTGCCGAGTGATTGTCTTATCGGTGTCGATGCAACCGGGGACTCGCCATGAGTTCCCGGTTGGACATTGTCCTGTTTCGGCGCCTGAGCGGATTCTACTTCGTTCTATTCGCTACAGGGCTGACCTTTGACGGCGCAGGCCCAATTGTGTCCGCTTGCGCCAAGGGCGCAATCGATGCTCTTCTTTTCGGCATTATGGAAATTACCGAATGCCGGACCATATTCCCAGCTTGAGAAGCGGTTCCACTTATGGATCGCGCGTTCCAAAGCAGCGTCCTTGGTCGCAAACCATCGCTTGCTGACACCAATATGGAAGTGTGGATTTATTCCTTCGACACGGCACAATTTGCCGTTCACCATGGTTTTCTTGAAAGCTACTGCATCGCTTGGCACAAGCAGAATCGTCGACAAACCCACCAGCCCAGCGACGAGGCCATACACACATACTCGTTTGACCATGTCGTCCCCATTTACGCATTACTCTGATCCGGCACCTCGAGACTGCCGAACATAACCACCTTTCAGTGTACGGCGAAATCGTGTGAGCACAGTAGGGTAAATTGCCACGGTGCAATCTTTTTTCTTGATTCTGTTGCAAAAAAGACAGTGCGGTGTCTCCGACAGGTCTTCGTGCTTCAAGCGAATACTTGGGGAAGTAAAGGCGGTACACGGCTCAGATGCCGAACCACCTGAGACTGCCCGGCAGAGATTTATTTGAGCTGTCAACCTTCAGAACGCTGAGACGGACCAGTGTTACAACGGCCCCGGTGAGCGCCGCTCGTGTTGGCCGTTGTCATCGAGTCTTCTTGCTGTCTTGCGGCGTGGTAATCAATCCGTAGCTCTCCGGCACACGGTGCAGGTCGAAATTGAAGACATTGTCCTGGATTTCGCGGCAACGATCGAGATCGCAGGCGTGAACGATGACTTCGTCCTCGAGAGAGTCGCATTCGGCGACGATCTCGCCGGTCGGTGCGATGATGCAGGAGCCGCCGATCAGGTCGCAGCCTTCTTCCTTCCCGGCCTTGGCAACGCCGACGACCCAGGTTCCGTTCTGGTAGGCTCCGGCCTGCATCACCAGATGATTGTGAAAATCCTGCAGGTGATCGTGTTCGGGTGCCGGAGGGTAGTGGAGCGGGGTGTTGTAGCCGAGCATGACGAGTTCGGCGCCGCCGAGCCCCAACATGCGGAAGCTCTCGGGCCAACGTCTGTCATTACAAATGCACATGCCAAGCCTGCCGCCGAAAGCATCAAATACTGGAAAGCCGAGATTGCCGATCTCGAAATAGCGTTTCTCCAAGTGCTGGAATGGCCGCCAGGACTCGGGTTGGCTGTGGCCGGGTAGATGCACCTTGCGATACTTGCCGACGATCTCCCCCGATCGGTCGACAAGGATAGCGGTATTGAAATGGCGGCCTTCCGGCGTCAGCTCCGCATAGCCTAGATGGAAACCGATTTCGAGGGAGGCTGCCTCATTGAATAAGGGTTGCACGTCCGCATTCGGCATCTCGCTTTCGAAGAAAGCATCGATCTCCGGCTGCGTCTTGAGATCCCAGCGGGGAAAGAAAGTTGTCAGGGCGAGTTCCGGGAAAACAACCAGTCCGGCACCTTTTGCTTTCGCGTCCCGCATCAGTGCGCAGAGACGCGCCACAGCGGATTGGCGTGTCTCGCTCCTGGCGATCGGGCCCATCTGGGCTGCGGCAACAGTGAGTATTCGTGACATGGACGGTTAGCCCTCAGCCGCCGCGATGGCGACACTCAGGAGGACATCGGCGCCGGCCTTGATCTCATCGGGTGCCGTGTATTCTTCGATGTTGTGGCTGATCCCGTCTTTCGATGGCACGAAGATCATGCCCGTCGGACAGTTGGGGGCGAACATCTGCGCGTCATGACCTGCGCCGGACGGCATACGCTTGACCGAATAGCCCAAAGCATCTGCCGCTGACTCGACACGGTCGACGATTGCTTTGTCGAAGACGACCGGTTCGAACCGCGCAAGCGTTCGCGTCGCGATTTCGACACCTTCTTCCTTGGCCATTTTCGCAATGTGATCGGCCATTCGCTTTTCGGCTTCTTGCAGGACCTGTTCGTTCGTATTGCGGAAGTCGACGGTCACCGTGGCGCGACGCGCAATTACATTGACAAGGCTTGGATCAAGCGAGATGACGCCACTCGTCGCGACCTGGTCGCCACCGAGATCCCGTGCGATTTGCCGTGCCTCTGTCGCTATCGTCGCTGCCACATAGCCGGCGTCATGCCGCAACCGCATGGGGGTTGTTCCGGCGTGGTTCGAGACACCTGTAACAGTGTATTCCGTCCAAGATATACCCTGGACACCCGTGACCGCGCCGATCTCCAATCCTGCTTCCTCAAGGACTGGCCCTTGCTCCACATGCAACTCGAGAAATGTACGTGGTTGTAGAATGGCGACCGCAGTCTCTCCGGCATAACCGATCCGTCGGAGATCGTCGCCGACACTCGTGCCGTCGATGCCTATCGTTGCCAGACACTCTTCAAGTGACATGGAACCCTGATGGACACCGCTACCCATCATGTCCGGTGCAAAGCGTGCGCCCTCTTCGTTCGTAAAGGCGCCAACGGCGATAGGATGGCGTGTCGTCAATCCGGCATCGTTCAATGTTTCAACGACTTCAAGCCCGGCGAGAACACCGAGACTGCCGTCATAGAGGCCGCCGGTAGCGACACTGTCGATATGAGAGCCGATCATGACGGGAGGCCCGGCTTCTTCGCCTGTTCTGGTACCAATGATGTTGCCGATCCCGTCCACGGTAACGTCGAGCCCGAGATCTTTCATCCAGCGAACAACAAGATCGCGTCCTTGTCTGTCTTCGTCTGTGAGCGCAAGCCGGCATACACCGCCTCCCTCAAGTGCGCCGATCTTCCCCAGAGCTTCGATACGTCCCATCAACCGGTCAATATCGATCCGCAGATTGGTCATGCGGCAATCCTCTGCCATGGCCGGCCCACGGTGCTTTCATAGACGGCTTCGTCGGTTGCTCCCTCGCTACCGACCACCATGACCTTTGAGTTGCTGTCGAGTCCCAGCGTGCTTCGTGCGTTTGTGTCACGCGCGGCGGAAATCAATCCGCCAAGTCCGGCGACACCCGACTCGCCGCCAACCAGTGGAGGGTCGCCATCGATGCCCTCAGCCAGCAATCGCATGGTCGCTTCTGCCGATGCATCGTTCATTGTCATTGCCGCGTGTGCGCCGGGCTGGAGGATTTCCCACGCCAGATCGGAGATCTCTCCGCAGGCTAGTCCCCCCATGAAGGAGTCGATCTCTCCCGTTACGGCAATGGGCCGGCCGTTCGTCAGGCTCTCCAGCCAGCAGGCCGCCTGTTCCGGTTCGACCAGAACCGTGATCGGGCGGTCAGGGCCGAATGTCTGCCAGAATTCGGCACAGACGGCTGCAGCCATTCCGCCGACGCCCGCCTGCAGGAAGAGATGGGTCGGCGGTTCATTACCCGGTAGCTGTTCGATGGCTTCCGCCGCCAATACGCCATAGCCCTGCGTGACATCGCGCGGCGCATCGATAATGACACCATCGCTGGTGTCGGGAATGACGTGCCAGTGTTCACGCTGCGCAACCGCAAAAGCTTCACGGACTGCATCGTCATAGCTGCCGCGATGGCGCCTGACTTCCGCACCATAGGCGGCAATGGCCTTTTCGCGTGCCTCTGTCACCGCTTCGTTGATGTAGATGACGCAGCGGCAGCCCAGCATTTGCGCACCCCAGGCAACCGAACGCCCGTGATTGCCGTCGGTCGCCGCCGTAACCGTCACGTTCGCGATGATTTCAGAGTGAACGCCGTCAAGAATTTCCACTGGGCGGATATCGTTTCGGCCAGTGGCATCGCCAACGACACGCATCAGGCAGCGCTGGACGGCGTAGGCGCCACCAAGCGGCTTGAAACTCCGCAGTAGGAAACGGTCGGCCTCCTGTTTGTAGTGGATGGCACCGATATCGAGGGCCGCTGCCAATCCCGGCAGCGCGACCAGCGGCGTCGGTGCGTAGCCTGGCCAGGCCGAAATACATGCCCGTGCTTGGGCAAGACCGCTTGCGTTCAAGATCGCTAATTGGCGATCGCCATAAGCGGCACTTGGTGTTGCGCTCGGATTGCGTTCCAAACGGAACGGCAGGGATGGAAATGACAAAGCCATGGCGTGGGTTTCGAAGGTTGTCCGATATGCGGGTGGATAAGATCGTCTTGGGCTCGGCGATCCACTGCCGCCGAGCCCAGCGACGATGTGACGGTTTACTGGGCCGCTTTGATGGCGTCCATCATTGCATTGAGCATTGCTACGCCGTCTGCGCCGAGTTTTTCTTCGATCAGTTTACGAACCGCTGGCTGGGCGACCGCAGCGAATTTTTGAAGTTCCGATGGCGGAACGACATTGACCTTCATCTTCTTCGAGAGCTTCGGCAGTCCACGCTCGGATGCCTCGATAACACGTGACACTCCGCGTCCGGCTTCGGTCGCAACTTCTGAAGCCCAGTCAACGATCTTGCGATGATCGGCACTCAGCCCGTCATAGAACGCCTTGTTCATTGTCCAGATGTACGGCGTGATCACATGGTTGGTGATCGACAGAAACTTCTGAACCTCATCGAACTTGGCGAAGGCGATGATCGGGATCGGGTTCATCTGCCCATGGGCAACCCCGGTCTGGAGTGAGGTATAGACTTCGGCCCAGGGAAGGGGGGTCGCTTGAGCGCCAAGCGAATCGACCATGGCCTTGTGCGTCGGCAGGGTCATGGTGCGGATCTTGAGACCCTTCATGTCGTCGACCGACGTAATTGGGCGTTTGGAGTTCGTGAAGGCGAAGAAACCGCCGGAATCGATAAGGCCGAGGACCTTGAGGCCGGTCTTGGACTCGAGACTGCTTGTGAACTTCTTGCCGAATGCGCTGCGTTGGTCGATGACGCGGTTCGCGACTGCAATGTTCGGGAAGGCAAACGGAATATCGAAAATTCCGACCAGCGGGTAGTGCTGCGCCATACCGCCGGCCGATGAGATTGCGGACTCGACGATACCGTCCCGCACTTGCTGAATGACTTCGTTGTCCTTGCCCAGCTGACCGTTCGGGAACAGTTTGACTTCGATGGCACCGCCACTTGCCGCTTCCACAAGCGATTTGAAGATCGACGTCATGGCACCGGAGTGACTCTCGAAGGGAGCTGCCGGATTCAAGTGGCCGATACGCATGGTGACGTCGGCTGATAGTGCATATCCGGCAAATGATGTCGTGAAGACGGCTGCGGTTGCAGCTATCGTCAGAGCTTTCAGTTTTCTCGCAATCATGTGGCAAACCTCCTTACTGCGGTGACATGAGACACGGCCCGCCTATAGGCCGAGCATTCTGGGGACGGCCAGGGTGAGACCTTCCCAGTAGGCGACAACGAAAAGAATGATGACTTCAGCCAGCAGAAACGGCCAAAGCGATCGCGTAATGTTCTCGATCTTCTCCTTGGTGACGGATGCAAGAACGAAAAGGCAGGCGCCAACCGGTGGCGTCATCAGTGAAATGTTGAGAGCAAGTATGATCATGATGCCCGCGTGAACCGGGTCCATGCCAATCGAGGCTGTGAGGGGCGCCAGGACTGGCGCGAGGATGATCAGTGTCGCGTTGATGTCCATGAACAGGCCGATGAACAGCAGCAGGGCGATCACCATGGCGATGATGACATTGGGGTTGTCCGACAAGGAGAGAACGCCTGCCGCTACGGCTTGCGGGATCTGATTGAAGGTCATCCACCAGCCAAGGATCGATGCCGAGGCGATGATCAGAAAAATGACGCCGGTGATCCGGGTGGTCCGCACGCACATCTCGTAAAGATCCTGCCAGGTCAGCGCGCGGTAGACGAGGCCGCCGATCACCAGTGCATAGAACACTGCGATGGAGGCGGCTTCGGTAGGTGTTGCGATTCCCCCAAGGATCGATCCGAGGATGAAAATCGGGAGAACCAGAGCAAGAATGCTCTCTTTGAAGGAAGCCCAGATATCGCTCAGCTTGGGACCGCCCTCGGCCTTGGGAAGATTGAGGCGCCGCCCCAGAACGGCGATGACGCCCATGCAGATGCCGCAGATCAGAAGGCCCGGTAGGATACCGGCCGCAAAAAGCCCGGCAATCGAGACACCCATGATCGACCCATAGATAACCATCAAGGTCGATGGAGGAATGGTTGGTCCAATGATCGATCCAGCAGCTGTAACAGCGCAGGCGAAGGGTTTCGAGTAACCCTGCTTGACCATGGCAGGGACGAGCGTGTTGCCGAATGCTGCCGCGTCCGCTGTTGCAGCGCCTGTAATACCGGCAAACATGACAGATGCCAGCATGTTGGAATGGGCCATGCCTCCGCGCAGCCAGCCAACCAGCGATGCAGCGAAACGCACAAGATTGGTCGTGATGCCGGACCGGTTCATGATCTCGCCGGCCAGAATAAAGAATGGCATTGCCAGAAACGGGAAGAGATCCAGTCCTGCGAACATCCGGTCGGGGGCCATGGTCAGGAAACGGCCGCCGCCCATATCGAAGATCCCGACAAGGCCCGCGATGCCGAGAACGAACCCGACCGGCATTCCGAGAGCAAGGAGACCGAAGAACGTCGCTGCGACCAGAAGCATGCCTCAAGCCTCCACGCGTTCTGCGGCTGTCACGCCATCGGGCGACAGAAAGTCATGGACCGCGACGAGGGCAAGTTGAATACACGCCAGCGCAGCGGCGAGCGGCACCCCCATGAACGGATAGGCCTTGGGGATACCGTTAATCATCGTAAAGCGGCTGAATCCGCGTTCCACGAAGCCAAGGCCATAGATCAGAATGATGGCAAAGAACCCGAGGGCGATAAGATCGAAAGTCACCGCAAGCCATTTGCGAACGGCGGCGGGAAAGCGCTCGAACAGGACCAGCATGCCGATATGTTCGCGGTGACTGATCCCGCTGGAGACGGCGAGCAGTGCCATCCAGATCATCAGATATCGCGCAAGCTCTTCGGTAAAAGTCCATTTGACAGGAAGGGCATAGCGCACCATGACGCCGAGCCAGACGTCGAGAACGAGAAGCACGAGAAGGAGAACGCAGAATCTTTCGACCAGCCAGTTGACCCGCCGGCTGGCGCTGATCGCTCGATCGGCCAAACTCTGCAAGTCCTTCCCCCCTGATTGGCAACGTGGCAGTGGTCAATGCGGGTAAAACCAGTCTTCATCAGTCTGAAACTCAAATTTTACTCTGTCAAGCATTCTGATATTGTGGTTTCAATAACGGACCGATCTGCCGGAGCCGATGAGAGGATCCCAAGGACACGATGACAGCTGTTCGAAACCAAGGGGCCAAGCCGGATGAAGCAGCGTCTAATTCAGGCAAGGCGCACCCTTCATTCGAGTCTCTGATCCGGTCCCATTACGCTGACCTGCCGGAAAGCGAACGGCGTATCGCCGATCTCATTCTCGAGTTTCCCGGTGAAGTGTCGGCTTATTCGGCAACTGAATTGGCCGAGCTTTCGGGCGGGTCCAAGGCAGCGGTCACGCGACTGGTACAGAGGCTGGGATTTGCGACATTCGAGGAAGCGAGGCGTGCCGCGCGCGATGCGAAGTCCTGGGGCTCGCCGCTCTATCTGATGACGAGGGAGTCTCCTGCAGGCAGCTTCGGCGCACGCATCGAAGACCAGATCCAGCAGGACACCCAGAATATCTCCCGCACGCTCGAAGCCATGCAGTCGGAAACAGTGGATGAGATTGTCGATTCCATTGCGGTTGCCCGACGGGTCTTCCTGCTCGGGTACCGCAACAGCCATTATCTTGCCGGCTATATGCGCTGGCAGATCATCCAGGTCCGGGACGACGTTTATCTGTTGCCGGCGGCGGGCGAAACACTCGCAGAGGAAGTGGCTGATCTGACGAAGGATGATCTGCTGATCGTAGTTGGTTTCCGGAGGCGTGTTGCGCAGGTGCCGCGCGCAATGAGCGTGGCCCACAAGTTCGGTGCCAAGGTCCTATATGTGACGGACTGGTCAGCGGAGCCTTCCCCCCACGCGACTTGGACACTCCCCTGTGCTGTCAAAGGGAACGATCTCTTCGATCGCTATGCCGCAGCGATGTCACTGCTTCATTTCCTGAGCGTTGCGATCGTCAATCGCCTCGCCGAGAAGGGGCGGGTACGTCTAACACGTATCGAGAATCTGCATGAAGACCTCGAAGAATTCGAGTGACGCGCTCGCGCGCGAGATCATGGAACGGTTGGATGTCCTTTCCGAACTCAGTGAGTCACCGGACAATCTCACACGCCGGTATCTGACCCCTGAGCACGCATCGGCGAATGCGCAGGTCGGCGAATGGATGCAGGCAGCGGGCATGACCGTGCGCACCGATGCGGTCGGCAATATCATCGGGCGATATGAAGGGACGCAACCGGGCGCGCCGGCACTCATTCTTGGATCGCATCTCGACACGGTGATCGATGCTGGCCGCTATGACGGCATGCTTGGCGTTGTGCTTCCAATTTCCTGCGTGGCGGAGCTGAGTGCTGCAGGCGAACGATTTCCTTTCGCCATCGAGGTCATTGGTTTCGGTGACGAAGAGGGTGTCCGCTTTCAATCCACCTATCTTGGTTCAAGTCCGGTCGCCGGCACTTTTCAGAAAGAATTATTGGAACGCACAGACCGGGAAGGGATCTCTCTCCGCGACGCTCTGACCGCATTCGGCCTCAACCCCGAAAAGATCGGCTCTGCCGCGCGCAAGCGAACCGACGTACTGGCCTATATGGAAGTCCATATCGAACAGGGGCCTGTCCTTGAACAACGGGATTGCCCCGTTGGCATTGTCACTGCAATCGCCGGTGCGACACGATTAGAGATCACGTTGAGCGGGGAGGCAGGTCACGCCGGAACGGTTCCGATGACGGAACGGCGCGATGCACTGGCGGCTGCCGCAGAGATTATTCTGAGTGTTGAAGAGATCTGCCAATCGCGCGATGGCCTTGTCGGAACCGTCGGACAGCTCGATGTATCGCCGGGTGCCGTGAATGTTATTCCAGGCGCCGTCCGGCTTTCGGTTGATCTGCGCGCAGCCGAGGATGACATACGGCAACGCGCGCTGGGCACCCTCTATGAACTGGTTTCGTCGATCGGAGAGAAACGGCATGTCGAAACCAACATCACCCAGACTCACGCTGTTGCGAGTGTGCCTTGCGCAAGCCAGCTGATCACGGGGCTTTCGTCGGCTGCATCGGCATGCGGACATGCTGCGCCGATGCTCTCAAGCGGGGCAGGTCACGATGCGGTTGCCATGAGCGCGTTGACCGAGATCGGCATGCTGTTCGTACGCTGCGAAGGCGGCATCAGCCATAACGCGCGAGAGTCCATCGAGGCGTCTGACGTCGCAGTGGCGGTAGAAGTTCTCTCCGCATTTCTCAAGACCTTTGACGAGACGGGAAAGACCGGTCATGACGGATGACAAAGAGATCTTGGCCTTCCTGGAGGCCAAAAAAGATGACAGCGTCGCTCTGTTGAGCGCGCTCGTAAAAATCCCATCCGACAATCCACCCGGGGACTGTGCACCGCATGCGGAATCGACTGCGGCACTTCTCACAAGTCTCGGTTTCGAGGTCGAGGCCCATGCGGTCCCGCAGGATTTATGCGAGGCGAGCGGGATGGTGAGTGCGACCAATCTGATCGTTCGGAAGCGTTTCGGCAATGGGCCGGTCATCGCACTGAATGCTCACGGGGACGTCGTCGCGCCGGGGGCAGGGTGGTCTCATGATCCTTTTGCCGCGGAAATCGCCGACGGTTGGCTCTATGGCCGTGGCGCCGCTGTTTCGAAATCCGACATCGCGACCTATGCCTTTGCATTGAAGGCGTTGGAAGTTTGTCGGAGACCGTTGGCCGGCACGGTCGAGCTGCACATTACCTATGATGAGGAGGTTGGCGGAGAGATCGGCCCAAAATGGCTACTGGACCAGGGATTATCGGCGCCGGACTATGCCATTTGTGCAGGCTTTTCATATGCGGTTGTTGTCGCCCACAATGGTTGTCTTCATTTGGAGGTGGCCGTATTGGGAAAGTCGGCCCATGCGGCTAAACCCGAAACGGGACACGATGCTCTAGAAGCCGCCAACGCCGTCTTGTCCGCGCTTTATGATCATAGAACCGAACTTGGGGCGACCATCTCGGATACACCGGGAATCGGCTCGCCCAATCTCAACGTCGGATTGATCGAAGGCGGCATCAACACAAATGTGGTGCCGGACCGGGTTTCATTCCGTATCGACCGCCGGATGATCCCGGAAGAGAATGCAGAAGTTATCGAAACGACACTGCGCAACATCATCACGGATGCAGCGAGCGGGCGAGACGGCATCACAGTCGATGTCGAGCGCGTCATGCTGGCAAAGCCGTTCAAACCCGTCGGTGATACGGATAGGCTATTGAAACCATTGATCCACCATGCATCGGCGGTCTTCGGCGAAGAGATCGCCGGTGTCGGCGTACCGCTCTATACGGATGCACGCCATTATTCGGAAGCAGGGATCCCGACGGTTCTGTATGGTGCGGGCCCCAGAACCATTGAAGAAGCAAACGCCCACCGTGCAGATGAGCGTGTCCGAGTGGATGATCTCCACAAAGCGACAAAGGTCGTTGCGCTCGCGCTTGCAGATATACTGCCGGGTTGAGAAAAAGAGCGGACGACTGGATTACCGGAACAACAAGTTCGGCAATCCAGGCGTATTCGCAAGGGCAGAGTGGATTCGCCAATCAAATTCTAGTTCGTAATCCGGATGGCCGTCTTGGCCTTGCCACGCTTCTGAATGAGCCTGAACAATACGGCAGCGTGCTTGGGATGCAGTCTCACGCAGCCATGGGACGCCGGTGAACCAAGCCTTTTGATCTGGTTGGTTCCATGAATCGCGTAATGCCCTTTGAAGAAAACCGAGTAGGGCATCGGCGCATTGCGGAACAAACTCGACCGATGATGCCTGTTCAGCCAGTAGGGTTTGTAGGTCCCGGTTGGGGTCCAGCCACGGTGCTTGCCCGTCGAGACTTTCCAAGTCTCGGTCTTCTTGCCGTCCACATAAAGATGCAGCCGTTGTTCGGAAATATCGATATGCGCAAGAATATCGGCTGACGCAACTGTTGGAACGAAGATCAAGGCTGCGAAAAACGTCGTGCGTATCAAAAACTTCAACATTGGATATCCCCCCAGATTTACCAATCGTCGCCTCAAGGTAACCCAATCAATTACCGAATGCATCTTATGACTGATGTTCATGAAGAAACGACAAACCTGATAGCGACCGGCTGAGATTGAGTCACGCCGGCGGAGGTACTGTTCAACATCAGCTCAGCTCGGTTCGCTTAGATTCGTTCGGCGATTATGAGTTCACGACCTAGCTCTTGCTTAGCCAAATGCACGCAGCCGGCGCTGCGCTTCTTCATCGGAAACATCGTCCGGCAGCTGGCGATAGGCCTCGACGTCCGCCTTTGTCCTTTTCGGCCCTGACCATCGTTCGTCAATCTGTGGCAAAGGCTCGGCGCTATTGGCGAAGTGTGGCGCAAGTTCAAAGAATTTTTCGATAAGGAGTTGAAAGCTGGCCGCCTCCAGTTGCTCGCGATCAGCCTGAGGCGGTACCTTGAACCATTCGACAGCAACAATAGCGCCTTCGTCTACGCGCGAGGTCATTTCATGGACTGTGATGCCGAAGCGCTCTGCGCCTTCATAGACGGCAAAGCCCGCACAAAAGCTTCCTGGATAGTTCGGTGGACCGGGATGAAAGTTGTAAGCGGGTGTCATCGCCTCTGCGAGGACCTTGGACGGGACAATCAAGCCAGTGCAGAAAGCGATGAGTCGCCGCGTTTCGGGTGAGCCTGACTGGCAGCTTGCCTCAAGCGTCGCCCGATCCGTTGCAACACGAACATGAAGGTCCGGATTGTTCGACTTCAACCCCTTGGTGAGATAAGGACCTTCCACATCTCCCGTCAGCAGAACAACTTCCTTGAGCATAGACATTGACGCTTTTCCCGCGTTGCTGCCGTCGACAGGCAAGTCTTGTTCCGGCAATAGTACGATGAGAATGTGCAGCCAATAGAGATCTTTCAATCAATCGCCGGGAATCGATCCATGCAACTCTACATGTTCGAGCATTGCTCGCTTTGTTTTCGGGTGCGCATGACGACGGCTCTCAAGGGTATCCCCTTGGAGGAAATTGTTGTTGTCGATGACGATACGGAGACGATGGTCAATCTTGTCGGGCGACGCGTCATTCCGATTCTTGTGAAGGATGACGGTCAGCCGATGCTTGAGAGCATGGACATGGTTGATATGATCGATGCTATGGGCGAGCCGATCTATGCCGGCCCGGAACGATCTGAAATTTCGACTCTGGCCGAGAGACTCCTCTCCAAGACACCGCGCCTGACGATGCCGCGCTATCCCGCCCTTGGACTGCCTGAGTTCGCCACACCATCTGGCCGCGAACACTATGTGGCGCGCAAAGAGAAGATATTGGGCGGATTTGATGCGCTCCTCGAGAATACAGACGAGTATGTCGCGGAGGTCTCGCCTGTCCTGGACGAACTGGACAGCCAGATTGCAAGTCCCGAAGCCATCAATGGCACATTGTCGAAAGACGATGTGCGGATGCTGCCGCTCTTGCGCTCGGCTGCCATCGTAGCGGCACTGACATTTCCACCGCGGGTCCAGAGCTATTTCAGGACAATGATGAAACGGACCGGGTTTGCGCCGTTGCCAACTGCCTGATCCGGTTTTCGCCATTCGGATCGATTGTTGACTAGATCAAATGGACGTCTCTGGGGGCTCTTCTTGCGCTCCGAGTTTCTGCTCACGAAGCTGTCGGACCGGCCTCCGACGAGCCATATGCACGTTATCGACCGGTCGGATTTCTCTAAAATTGTAGCAACTGTTCCCACGGTTCCTTAGCGCCTTAAGCGTATGGTCGGGCCCTGTTTGAGACCGGGGTAGATCATGCGTATTGGTAGTATTGCGATGCTTGTCATTGCGCTCGGCTTCGGCGGAGTGGCAGCGTTTCTGGCAAAAGTCTGGCTCGAAAACCAGACGCCCGAGCCGCAGGTTGCTGTCAAAAGGTCTGCCGTGAAAGTCTCGAAGGTGGTTGTGGCGACGCGGCCATTGCGCTTCGGCATGGAGTTGAAGAAGTCGCATCTAGCGGAAATCGAATGGCCGAGTAAGGGGATCCCCAACGAAGCTTATCCGTCCATTGCCGATCTCTTCAAAGGAAATGGCAAACGCATCGTCTTGTCGGCGATTGCGCGTAACGAGCCGATCATAAAGACGAAGGTGACGGGGCCCGGCCAACGGGCGTCTCTGTCAGCCCTGGTTGATGGCGAACATCTCGCAGTCTCGATCCGGGTGAACGATGTGCTTGGCGTCTCGGGCTTTGTTCTGCCGGGCGATCGGGTGGATGTGCTCTTGACGCGCGAGGACAAATCCGAGGTCAAGCTCGGTGCCAATAACAAGACAAGTTACACGGACGTGCTCCTTCGCAATGTGCGTGTTCTTGCGGTCGATCAACTGGCCGACGATCAAACCGAAAAACCATCGCTTTCGAAGACGGTTACGATCGAAGTTGCAACGAAGCAGGCGCAGAAGATCGCGTTGGCGGGTTCCGTCGGCAAGTTGTCTTTGGCGCTGCGGAGTGCAGGATCGACCGGCATCGCTCCTTCGCGCCGGATTACGCTCGAGGATCTACGCAGCGACAACACTGTCCGCAAGTCCGAGAAGAAAACCGGCGGTGACCTTGCGATCATGGTGCATGTGACGCGCGCTGTGGATCGTCAGGAATATTTCGTCCCGTCACATTCTGGGAACCGGTGATAAGGTTTTGCTAAGCACGCTGGCTAACCCTTTCCTAATTACGAATCGAGATTCGGCTTCCCGGCCATTGGTCCCTCACATTGCAATAACTATTGCGACCTTATCGTTCAGTGAAATCACAGAACGGAACTTTCGGGGTTGGGGAACACCGATGCTGATGCATACAGACGCAAGATCCACTGGAATTGTGCGCAATTGGTTTGCGAGCATGAAACGGCTTGGACGAGGCGGAGGAGCCCTTGTTTGGCTTGCCTGGTTGGCATTGACGGCCTCCGGGATCCTTATCGCACAAAGCCAATGGGCGATTGCCGGCGATGTCGACCGGGTTACTTCCAGCTACACGCTCGAAGATCCGGAGACGATCTCAAAGCTCCGTGTAACGATCCACAAGTCGCAGACCGTCCGCATTCAGAAGCCATTTGCAGAGGCTCTGATCGGACAGCCGGCCATTGCCGATGTCATCCCGCTCACCGACACATCGATCTATGTCCTCGGTAAGAAGGTTGGCGCGACCCGGCTCTCAATTCTCGGCAAGGACAAGAAGCTGCTTGGTATTATCGAGGTCGAAGTCGCTTTTGATGCAGCAGCGATCGAAGAGCATTATCGCCGCTCGCTTCCTTCTTCTCGCATTCGTGTTGCATCGGTCAACGGACGGATCATGTTGACCGGCGTGGTGTCAGACGCGATAGCGCTAGAAAAGGCATTGGCGATCGCCAATCAATATGCACCCGATGCCGTCAGCAACCAGATGACCGTCGCCGGATCTCAGCAGGTGCTCCTGGAAGTCCGGTTTGTCGAAGCATCCCGCACCGCGACGCGAAATCTTGGCGTGAACTGGAACATCCTCTCACGTCAGCCGGGCAGTCTCGCGGTCAATACCAATCTTCCGGGCGGAGTCGGCCTTGGCGCGTTTCCGACAACGGTTCTTCCCTTCGGGTCTCTTGTGGCGCGCCTCCTGAATGCCGGAACGTCGGCCGAAGTCATTATCCAGGCGCTTGAGGAAAAGGGACTCGCGCGGCGGCTGGCAGAGCCGAACCTGATTGCACTTTCCGGCGACACGGCTAGTTTTCTGGCTGGTGGCGAGTTTCCGTTCCCGGTCGGCCGGGACAACGACACGATCACGATCGAGTTCAAGAAATTCGGCGTCGGACTGGGCTTCACGCCGACCGTGCTCAGCAACGGTCTGATCAACCTGAAGGTCGAGCCGGAAGTCAGCGAGATCGATCCAAACAACACGCTGGTCGTGAACGATACGACCATCCCGGGCCTCGTCACCCGGCGGGCTAAGACAACAGTCGAGTTGCGCGACGGGCAGAGTTTCGCCATTGCTGGACTGTTGCAGGCCAATCATTCAAAGGCGAGACGTCAACTCCCCTGGCTCGGTCAGGTTCCGGTGATCGGCTCGCTGTTCCGAAGCGCATCCTTCGAAAAACAGGAGACCGACCTGGTCATCATCGTGACGCCGCGGCTTGTACAGCCTGCAGCGCCGGGAGATCGGCTGGTAACGCCGTTCGACAAGTCCGTTCCAGGAAACGATGTGGACTACTTCCTGAACGGCAAGGACGAGATTCCGACTTGGAAGTCGCGGTTCCGCCGCTCCGGTAAGGTCAATCGTCGCGCGCCTTCCAGCGGTCACATGCTCGGTAGTGCAGGACCGGCATTCCCGAATGTATCCCTGGACAACGGCAAATATACCGGGTCGATACCCAAGGGTGATCCACGCGACATCACCGGTTCGCTTCCGTCGGAGAAAAAGGCAAGGAATCCGAAGAAGTCGAAATCGAGAAAGTCGAAACTGAAGCGCGGCAAACCGGCTGCAGCCAGGGCAACCAAAAAGAAAACGTCGGCCAAGAAAGTGCCGTCAGAGCAATCGGAGAGCAAAGGACTGCTTGGCGGCCTCTTCCGCAAAGAGGAAGGCGTTTTTGGTGGGACATTCCGAAAAGCTGCCAATGTCGCCTTTGCGAAACCAAGCACAAGGGCAAGATTGTTGCTGGATCTGGAGGGTGGAGCATGACCGCACAGCCGTCCGGATGCGCGCCAGGCGCCGGGACGAAACTCATAGTGGCGACCGTGATTCTGGCGAGCGTTGCACTGACGTCGTGCCGGGAGAACGACTATCTAGGCCGACGGGACACGATTTCGCTCGGCGCTGGTGACGCGGCCGCTTCCAATCGGGTTGTCCACATGAAAGACCCGTGGCCCCGCTACGCCAAGAACAAAAACATCAACGTCGATGGCAAGCGCATGTCGCTGGGCGTTGAGCGCTATCAGAAGAATGAGAGTCTGGAGCCGGTCGGAACCGATACGACCGAACGGTTCAAGGATGAAGATGCACCGAAAGGGCCACCGCCGGAAGGTGGTCCGAAGTCGCCGTAGTCAATCGGCGGCCTCACCTGTCGAGGTTTGAAGCGGATGTTTGGAAAATTCACCAAGGTCGATGACGGCGCGGTGGCCATTCAGCTGGTTACGGCAGACAAAGGCTTGGAGAACCGCCTGCACGAGATCTTCACGCAGGACGAGCGCTTCGACTTCGAATCCGCTTTCGAGACCGTCGGGGCACTCGAGTCCCAGGGGCTCACCAGCCGTCACCCATCCTTGCTGCTGGTCGAGATTGACCAGGATCGCTCGGGTGAATTCGAGGCTTTGGAGCGCGTCATCGAGAGTGCCGGTCCCGGACGTCCCATCATTGCCATAGTCGATGACTTCTCTGAATCGACCGTGCGCAAATTATTGCAGTTGCACGTAACCGACCTGATTTCGAAAAGTGGATCGCAGGCGGATCTGTTCAAGGCATGCGAGCGCGCCATACGTCCGGAAGGCCCCTCGACACGCTTTGGCGGTGCGAAATGCTATGCCTTCATCTCTGCCGGAGGGGGGGCCGGAAACACATCGCTCGCGATCCAGAGCGCTTTCGTCTCTGCACGCAGGACGCATCAATTTCAGTCGACCTGCATCATCGATATGGATTTTCAGGGTGGCGCCGTTACCGACTATCTGGACGTGACGCCAAATCTGCAGCTCGACGAACTGGCTCCGTCGCCAGAGCGTCTGGACGTCCAGCTTCTCGAAGTCATGGTATCCAGGCATGCCAGTGGTTTGGCAATCCTGGCTGCGGACCATGCGCTTCGGTCTTACGACACCATCAGCACCGAACTCGTGACGCGCATGCTGGATATGGCCTCGGCGAAGTTCGAGACGGTCGTCCTCGATATGCCGCGGGTCTGGTTGCCCTGGACCGAAAGTGTCCTGCGAGGCTCCGACCGTGTCTTCATTGTCACCGAAATGACCGTTCCGGGGCTGCGCCAGGCGCGGCGCCTGTCGAATGCCATCTTGCAGAGATGTGGTGACGAAATCGATGTTTCCGTGATCGTGAACCGGTTCCGCAAGACAATGTTTGGCGGCGTGAATTCGGTTCGGCAGAAAGATGCCGAAGATGTTCTTGGTGGCCGTATTGCCGGGTTCGTCGCGCAGGATTATCCGCTGGTCAGAGAAGCGATCGACCGTGGTTTGCCGCTCTACGAGGTGAAGAAGGGTAATCGTATCGATAAGGATTTGGAAACCATCCTGTTCGATACCAAGCCGGCCAACCTACCGGTCCCGGTCAAGCGCATGATTCCGCGGATAGAGCTCTCAGCCGCTAAAATTTGAACGGTCGAATTCGCCGAATTTTCTTCTTTTTTCCCTATCCTCTTCATCGATTGGGTGTCGAGGTGCAGGAATGTTAGGTCGTTTTTCTTCTCAGAGTGTCCCGCGTGAACTGGAAGCTGTTGCAAAGCTTCCCGTCCCTGCGCCAGTTCCGGAAGCAAAGGAAAAAGAGGCGCCAAAACCGGCTGAACCGCCGGCATCCTCAGAGGGACAGCTCACCAAACAGCGTTTTTTGGATGCCAAGGTCCGTCTGCATCGCCGGCTGATCGACGAGATGAATCTCACGGCGCTGGACAAGGTCTCGCCCGAGGAACTCAAGCAACAGGTCAGTGTGCTTGCATCGGAATATGTGATGTCGGAGCGTCTGCCTCTCAATACAGAGGAACTCCAGGAATTCTCGGACGAACTCTACGATGAGATGATGGGGCTCGGTCCGATCGAGCCGCTTCTCGATGATCCGACTGTCAGCGACATCCTCATCAACACCCATGAGCTGGTCTATGTAGAACGTTTCGGTCAGTTGGAGCCTACCCCTGTCCGCTTCAAAGACGAACCTCATCTCCTGAGAATACTGAACAAGATCGTCGCCAATGTGGGACGTCGGGTCGACGAGACGCAACCCATGGTGGACGCCCGGTTGGAGGATGGCTCCCGCGTCAATGCCGTTGTTCGCCCTCTTGCCGTAGACGGACCACTAATCTCGATCCGCAAATTCTCCAAGAAACCGTTCAACATGGAGAAGCTGGTCGACATGGGCAGTATCAAGGCGCCTATCGCCGAAGTATTGGCGGCCGCTGTCCGTGGCCGAATGTCGACCATCGTCTCGGGTGGAACAGGTAGTGGCAAGACCACGATGCTGAACGCCCTCTCAAACCACATTTCCCACAAAGAGCGCTTGATCACGATCGAAGACGCGGCAGAACTTCAACTACAACAGCCGCATATCGGGCGATTGGAAACGCGGCCTCCGAACATCGAAGGCAATCACGAGGTTCGTCAGCGCGAGTTGGTGAAGAATGCGCTGCGTATGCGTCCCGATCGCATCATCCTCGGTGAGGTTCGTGGCGAGGAGGCCTTTGACATGCTTCAGGCCATGAACACCGGTCACGAAGGCTCGATGGCTACCATTCACGCCAATAATCCTCGCGACGCACTTGCCCGTCTTGAGAATATGGTTGGCATGGCTGGTTTCAATATGAGCGAAGAGAGCGTCCGCTCCCAAATGGTCGCGGCTATCACGCTCATCGTGCAGTTGTCGCGCCTCAGCGATGGCACGCGGCGTGTCACAAGCGTGAGCGAGATAACCGGTATTGAAGGCGCCGTCATTCAGATGCAGGAGATCTTCAAATTCGTGAGGGTCGATACTGACGAGGAAGGGAAGATCACCGGAGAATTCAGGGCAACGGGCGTTCGTCCGAAATTCCTCGAAGAACTGAAGGCCCATGGTGTCCAGCTTCCTTCGGAATATTTCGATCCAAGCACGGTTCTGTGAGGCCGGCCATGGATCCCGAACTCGTACAATATGGTCTGATCTTCTCCATCGGTGCAGCCGTATTTCTAACCATGGAAGCGGTATATCTTTCGATATCGCGTCGCCGATCATATACGCGGCAGGTCAATGATCGCCTGAAGACCTTGGATGAGGCGGAAAACCAGGCCGATGTCCTCGTGCTCCTTAGGCGTGCACGCGGCCTGTCTGCGGACGGTCGTTTCATTCTACCGATAATCTGGTTCAACCGTCTTGCGGTACAATCAGGCGTCGCGTCGGGCAAACTCAAATTCGGAATGGGCTTCGCTGTCTGCGCCGCGGTCTTTGTTGCCTTTCTGGGATATCTGCGCTTCGGGCCGTTGGCAGGTTTTGGTGCTTTTGTCGGCGTCGCCGGCATTTTGCCGCTGATCGTCCTGATGATATCCCGGCGTAAACGACTGCGGGCCTTCGAAGCGCAGTTGCCCGATGCGATTGACATCATGGTGCGAGGATTGCGTGCAGGTCATCCCTTGCCTGTATCGATTGCGATGGTCGGCCGCGAAATGCCGGACCCCATCGGCAGCGAATTCGGCATGACAGCCGATGAATTGACATATGGTCTCGATCTTGAAGCCTCCATGTCGAATCTGAGTGCGCGTGTCGGCTTGGAGGATTTGGTCCTGCTCGTTCTTGCAATCACGATTCAATCGCAGACAGGCGGCAATCTGAGCGAGATATTGAGCAATCTCGTCAATGTTCTGAGAGGGCGCTCGAAGATGCGCCGGAAGATCAAGAGTGTTACGGCTGAGGGGCGCGCGAGTGCGGTCATATTGAGCGCTCTGCCATTCCTCGTCTTTGGCGCGATCTTTTTCGTTTCACCGGATTTCTATGGCAAGGTCTGGCACGAGCCGATTGTGCCAAAGGTGCTGGCCATGGCGGTCGCATGGATGCTCATAGGGAATTTCATCATGTTCCGCATGGTGAACTTCAGGATCTGACATGAACGACCTTCTGGATCAGGTCCTGCAAATCCTCGAACTCGACATTGCCGATCTGGTCATGGCGTTTTCGGCGGCAACTTTCGTGTTCGTCACGCTCGTTACGTTGAGCGTCGCCCGATCGGTGAGCCGGCGAGGGGAAATTCGCGAACGCGCTCTGCATGTCGATGCATCGGAAAAGCAGGATGTTCTGAACGACCGGAGATCGTTAGGACACAAGAAGGCGTCGGGGTCCCGGCAGTTGCTCTCGTCCGTTGCCTCGACATTTGTCCCCGGTGACGAACAGTCCGTGTCTGCTGTCCGTTCCAATCTCATGAATGCCGGCTTCTTTCAGCCAAGCGCCGTTGCCTGGTACTATCTTATCCGTGTGATCCTGGCACTTGGCCTGCCATCCATTGCCTATGCAATTGTCTGGTTCGGCGAGTACGACGTTTCAACGACGACGCTGGGTATGGTTCTTGTCGGCTCTGGTGCATTGGGTCTGCTCTGCCCAAGCGTATTTCTCTCTCGTGTCACCCAACGTCTTCAGCGACAGTCGCGGGAGGGCTTTCCGGACTTCATGGATCTCCTTGTTGTTTGCACAGAGTCCGGGATCAGCCTGGAAGCGGCGATCTCACGGGTCAGTGGAGAGCTGGCGCAGAATTACCCCTTCTTCGGCGTCTGCCTCCATATGGCGAGCCTCGAGTTGAGGGCAGGGCGGCCTCTGATCGAAACCTTTCACAACCTGGCCGAGCGTCTTGGGATCGAAGAGGCGAAGAATCTGGGATCTTTACTGCAGCAATCGAAGGAACTTGGCACCAGTCTGGCCCATGCACTCCGGGTCTATAGCGACGAGATGCGTGATAAACGCATGTCGGCAGCAGAGGAAAAGGCGCATGCACTGCCGGCCAAGATGACAGTGCCGCTCACCGTCTTCGTCTTTCCGGTGATCTTGATTGTCATCATGCTTCCTGTGGTCATGAGCTTCACGCTCACCATGTGATCGCGACCCTTCCGATGTCATCGCTGTGATACAGACACGTTCGCGCTGCAGCTCTTGCACTGCAGTGTCGACACTCCCACAACCGTTAATCCTCTGTTTAGGCTAAATACAACCCATCCGTGTCATTGAGGCCTTTATGGTTAATACTGACTGTGTTGAGGAGTAGACCGTTTGGGGTTGGTACCGTGAACCGCGTGTGGCCATTGGTTGTCTTGGCTGTATTTCTGGGGGGATGCGTTGGCGATCGCCAGAAATCCGCGCTCGCCGAAAAGCCACGCCATGTGCGCAAAGCATCGCTCTTCGCGGATATGTCGGCAGCGCCTCTCAAGACGGCCGAATTGCACTTCCGGAACGAAGACTATGGTCTGGCGGAGCAGCATTACCGCCGTGCCGTTGAAGCCAATCCGGCCAACAAGCAGGCCTGGATCGGTCTTGCGGCATGTTACGACCGTTTGCGCCGCTTCGATCTGGCCGAGCGAGCCTACGGTGTGATTATCAAGCAATTCGGCTATTCGGTAAGGGTCCACAACAATTACGGTTATCACTACTATCTGCGGGGGAACTGGAAGAAGGCACGCAAGCATTTCGAAGCTGCCTATGACCTCGATCCCGACAATCCACACATCATGAACAACCTCAAACTTATCAATAGACCGAAGCCGCGCTGACAGAGCCCCTTGACGCGTCGGCACAGCGCGCTTACATAGTTTCATATCGAATGATATGGAAATAGATTATGGCCCGCCCGAAAGAGTTCGATCCGACCGATGCGCTGGACAAGGCGATGGCCGTGTTTTGGGCAAAGGGTTATCACGACACCTCGATCCGGGACCTCGTCGAAGCGACTGGGGTTAACTATTACGGTCTGTACAGCACGTTCGATGACAAGCATGGGCTGTTCCTGGCGGCCCTTGATCGCTACCGCGATACGGTATCGCGTCAGATTCTGGCCGTGCTCGATCAGCCGGAGCAGCCGATATCTGCGATCTGTCAGGCATTCGATGGCGTTGTTCTGACGACCAGGCTGACCGATGGCCATCGTGGCTGCCTGATGTGCAATACGGCGGTAGAGCTGACACCATTCGATAAAGCTGCTGCAAAAAAGGTCCGCAAGAACTTGGCCGTCTTGCGCGACGCATTCCGAAACGCAGTCGTCCGCGCTCAAGAAGTTGGCGAGGTGGCGAACGACAAGGACGAGGATGCCTTGGCGGAGTTTCTTGCAATGACGGTCTACAGCATCAGCGTTTTGGCCAGAACAGGGGCTTCCGAGGCTCAGATTCGCCGTTACGTTCAAACGGCGCTTGGGGCGCTGAACTAGTTTTTTTGGCAATTTCATATCGATTGATATGAAAACAGAAAGGAAGAGAGATGACGTATCTCGGTCATTCAAAGACATACAAAGGGGTTGCGGATGTCTTCTTACGAGATCCGGATCGTTATGGCCCCTTACTGCAGTTCATTGACGCGGTCATGACGGGCAAATCCGAGTTGAGTAAGGCCGAACGCGAAATGATCGCGTCGCATGTTTCCAAACTCAATGGGTGTGGGTTTTGCCTCGGAGCCCATAAATGGACGCTCGCTGCCATGGATATCGATCCGAACCTAATTGCAGCGGCCGAAGCCGGTGTCGATTCCAATCATCTCGACGAGAGAATGCAGTCGGTCCTGCGTTTCGCTGCAAAACTGACACGGAAACCGCAGGATATCGACCAGACCGATATTGATGGGCTTCTGAGTGCCGGGTGGTCGGACCAGGCCATCGAAGACGCGATCAACGTCGTTTCGATTTTCAATTACGTCAATCGTCTGGTCGACGCTTTCGGAATCGAAGGAAGCGAATTTTACTTCGAGCAGGTGGGCAAGGTGCTGGCGACCGAAGGCTACGCACCACTGATCGAACGGACGTCGCGGAAACCGCGTCAGCCATACCTCCCTTACATCTAAAACCCGAAGGACAAACGCAATGACGAATACGCTACAATGGACAATTGTCGGCGAGCAGTTCGAGGACGGCAGTTTGCTCAGCGATTGGACAAAAATCGAAGAGAGCGAGCTCTGGCATTGGCAGTACGATACCCACGAACTCAGCTTCGATATTTATGAGCATGATGCCCGGTTCTGGAAGCTTTATCGCATCCGGTACGTTCCTGAGGGCAAGAGCGAGTATGTGCACAGCTTTGGCGGACAGGCGTGCCGGGTCGCGCTTGTCTCGTACAAGTCCCGTGTCCGGTCTCCGCATTCGGGACGACTTATGTCCGTTGGTGATCGCGAGTGGGTGCGGACCTATGAAGTCGATGAAGCCGTCCACACTGTTTTGAAGGCTGGGGAGGGGGCCGCCGAATATGGTGCACCTTCCAAGCCAAAGAGAAAGGCGGCCTGAAATGAGCGCTTCTTATTCGGATCCAGGAACCTCCTCTCGGCCCGTCTGTCTGATCACAGGCGTTGGCGATTCAACGGGAGCGTCGTTGGCGCGCCGATTTGCGCAAGGCGGTTATCGGGTTGCGATGATCGCGCGCAATGCCGAGCGCCTGTCCGCCCTCGAGAACGAAATCGAAGGCTCGAAAGCCTTTGTCTGCGATGTCGGCGATCTGCAAGCGCTGGAAGCGATGATTGCTGACGTGCAGGCGTCGATGGGTAAGCCCGAGATCCTGGTTCACAATGCCGTTGCGCATACATTTGCATCCTTCATGGATGCCGATCCAACGGATCTTGAACGAAATTTCAGGGTTAACACGACATCGCTGCTATATCTCACGCGACGATTGGCGCCCGATATGATCGATGCCGGTCACGGCGCTATCATGGTCACCGGGAACACGGCCTCGCATCGTGGCGTACCGAACTACGCATTGTTCGCGCCGACTAAATCGGCGCAGCGAATCCTTGCTCAATCGCTTGCACGTGATCTTGGTCCCAAAGGCGTGCATGTCGGCTACATCACGATAGATGCCGCGATCGATGTGACCTGGCTCGCAGATGACAAAGACAGTGCTACCTGGCTTGAACCGCCGGCGGATTGGCCTTGGTCGCGAGAAGACTATTTCGCGAAGCCGGAAGCCATTGCGGAGGAGGTTTTTCACCTGGCCCATCAGGATCGCTCGACCTGGACGTTCGATCTGACGGTCCGTCCATTTGCCGAGCAGTGGTAGCCATCGTCGTTCGCTGCATCGTCAAACGACCCATTACCGGTTTGTTGCGCAATTGTCACATGACAATTGCAACCGGTTCGCAATCCACAGTTACATGTTGCGCGCGTAGCATCCGCGCCTACGATTCAATGAGTGATTCGTTAAGACACAGCGCTGCGTGCCGACGATAGTCGCTGCAGCAAGCGTGTCTTCAGCCGGTCGGCACATGCATGCCGGTCCGGTGCCGAATGTCGCGTACTCCACAATTCGAAAGATTTTCCGAACGTTCACGACGGGAACGCGAGCCATGACTCTCACCCTCTTAAAGCGATGCACGACTGCCGCAGCGATCGCGTTTCTCGCATGGATCCCGATAGCTCAGGCGCAAGACGTAAACGCGGAGTGGGAGGGGCTTTACGCAGGCGGGATCATCGGAGTTGCCTGGTCGAGTTTCGATATTACCGCCGGCAACCAAGGCATGACGCACAATGCGACATCTGTCGCTGGCGGCGGGTTCATCGGCTTCAATATGCTGCTGACCGAAAGCATTCTGGCAGGCATTGAGAGCGACATCGTCTTTTCCGATCTCAGCGGCAATTTCTCATTCGCAAGCCATCGCGCCTCTTGGGTTGGCCGACTCGGGGTGCTTGTTGGCCCGCAGGCTCTACTCTATGGGGTGGCCGGCATCACCAGCGGCAATTTCACGACGGAAGTCACGACGCAGGGCACCGTGGCTTCGATGACGACCTTCATCGAGATCGACGATGAAGGCACTATTCCGATCGTAACCACAATCACGACACCGGGCATCCGGGTTGAGGAGTCCAAGAGGCTTTGGGGCTTTACGGTTGGTGGTGGCGTCGAAACGGATGTGAATATTTTTGCGCAGCCGATCCGTCTCGGTCTCGAGTACCGCTATTCCGACTTCAACGAATGGGATTTGGTCGTCGCCGGGCAGCTCTTCGAGATTGATCCGGAAATCCACGAACTGAGATTCCGAGCCGTCTTCCCCTTAAACTAATACCAGCAACGATCATTAATGATCGACCGAGATATCAGCGCTCGGAAAACCAATCCCTAACCAGCGATTTTCGGTCCATGCATGATTCTATTGCGCTGGATTGGCTTTGGGTTGCCAGACCAATCCTATGCTAGGTTGCATGGGGTACAAAGTGTCTCCGGCATCAGGTTAAGCACTTGTCGAGGCACCACAATCGATAGACCGTGGTAATCCATAACGTCCTCTGGCGCGTATTGAGCTTGAAACCAGAGGGCAGACGATGCGCGTGGCACTGCTGATGACGGAAAGTGATGATGGCGTAGCGCCAGAAGACCCGCGGGACTGGCATCGCGCCCTCATGAAAAAAATTGCAGAGCGGCAGGATCGCGACGCGTTCGAGTCGCTCTTCGCTTTCTTTGCACCTCGGATCAAGGGATTGATGGTGAAAAGCGGGGCCACCGCCGACGTTGCGGAGGAACTCGCGCAAGAGGCGATGCTGACCGTTTGGCGGAAGGCAGCCTTCTATACACCCGACAAAGGTCCGGTGGGCACGTGGATCTACACCATCGCGCGTAATTTGCGGATCGACCGGCTGCGGCGACAGTCGTCGCGGCCCTATGATGATATTGCCGACCTCGAAATTCCAAGCGACGAGGCCGATGGTGAGGCGGAGACGAGCCGTAAACAGCGGGCCATACTCGTTGCAAAAGCGCTTGAAGATCTGCCGGCGGAACAACGTCTGGTCATCGAAATGTCTTTTGTCAAAGACATGGCTCAGACAGAGATTGCCGAGGAATTGTCGCTGGCGTTGGGGACCGTGAAGTCCCGCATGCGGCTGGCCTACAGAAAACTGAGAGGCAGTTTGGAGAGTTTGCAATGAAGATCAGTCATCATATCGATGATGCAACCGCGCTGCGCTATGCGAGTGGCGATCTGGACGAGGCCTTCGCCGTCGTCGTTGCCTCGCATCTCTCTAACTGTGCTGTGTGCCGTCAGGCTGTTCACGCATCCGAGCAGGTTGGTGGCGAACTCTTGGAGGCCATTGTCGAGGTGCCGCTGACCAATGGCGCTCTGTCAGCGGTCATGAGCCGCGTCGAGGCAGTGAGTGATCGAGAGACACTGGCCGTCAGCAACAAGGACAAGGACCTGGACGGAGCCGGGGATCTGCCGGTTCCTCTGCGGCGCTACTTCGACAACGGGCTCGATGGTGTCCGATGGAAGGCGATTGGGCCAGGTGTTTGGCGCCATCGCCTTGAGTTGACTTCCGATGATGGCGGTTCACTGTTTTTGCTAAAGATTGCACCTGGCAAGAAGGTGCCCGAACACGGCCATGGCGGGAGCGAAATGACTCTGATCCTGAGCGGTTCCTACTGTGACGAATTTGGACGTTTTGCGGCGGGCGATATCGCCGACCTCGACGAGCATGTGGAGCATCAGCCCCATGTCGATTCAGCTGAACCGTGCATCTGCCTTGTCGCAACCGAGGCGCCGACCCGGTTCAAAGGCCCGTTCAGTCGCCTGATGCAGCCTTTCGTCGGTATCTAGTACCGGAAAGGGCTCTAGACATGGCGTCACGTCCCTCAAGATGGGGCACAGTCTGGATTACGGGCGCAAGCAGCGGTATCGGCGCAGCACTGGCGACGCTGATTGCAGAACAATCGGGCGCGGATATCATCGCGGCATCGGCGCGGTCGACTGACAAGCTTGAGGCTCTTTCCAAGGCCAACCCCACGATCAAATCCTATCCTGTCGACGTGACGGATGCTGCGGCTATTGCCGAATGTGTTGCAGGCATAGAGGAAGCGAGCGGGCCGATCGAATTGGCCGTTCTATGCGCCGGGACCTGGAAGCTCACGGATATCGAAAGGTTTGATATTGCCTCTGCGCGCGCGGGGATCGAGGTCAACTATATGGGTGTCATTCATGCACTGGATGCCGTTGTTCCGGGCATGATGAAACGCCGCTCCGGCCACATCGCAATCGTTGCATCCGTTGCCGGATACCGAGGCCTTCCGCTTTCGGCGGCCTATGGGCCGACAAAGGCGGCATTGATAAATCTGGCCGAGACGTTGCGCGCCGAGTTGCGCCCCCATGGGATCACGGTTTCGATCGTAAACCCAGGTTTCGTCGACACGCCGATGACGTCGGATAATCCCTTTCCAATGCCTGGAATCATTTCGGCCGAATCCGCGGCACAGAGTCTCTTGGCCGGACTGGAAGCCAAAAAATACGAAATCGTGTTTCCGAAGACCTTCGGCTATTCGGTCAAGGCGCTGCGCTGTCTGCCTAACACGGTTTTCTTTTGGATTGTCAGAACATTCATCATGAAAAAGACGTCCTGATCCAAGGGGTTTTTCACAGTATGAATGTCGGGTCTTAGAGCGATCGCGAATGCTTGGCCTGACTCTTGGCCAGATAGGTGTCGAACACGGCGGCAACGATGCGGGCAAGCGGTGCCCCCGTCTCCGTCAAAGACAGATGGTCATCGTCTTGCGCGACGATGGCGTCCCGCTGAAGCTCGCGGAGCGCCGGTATTTCCGCCGCGTACCAGTCACGGGGGCGGTCATGTCTGTCGCCTGCATCGCGCAAATCGATTTCGCCATCGCACATGATCCTTTCGATCACGTGCGCGCGAAGGGCGTCGTCAGCGCTAATCGCATGACCGCGCGCCACCGGCAACCTGCCGGACCGAACGGCACGCGCCCAGGCGCCGGTCTCTGCGATATTCTGGACATAACCGCTCGGAGTGCGGCCGATTGACGTTGCCCCAAGCCCCAAAAGCGTCTGGGCAGTGTCGCTGGTGTAGCCTTGGAAGTTACGGCGCAAGCGTCCTGACCTGGCTGCAATGGCCAGGTCGTCTTCGGGGAGGGCAAAATGGTCGATGCCGATCGCCTTGTAGCCATGTTGCTTAAGAGCCTGTGCCGCCGTTGATGCCTGCCGGGTCCGCTCATCGTTTCCAGGCAGGGCATCGGTGTCGATCATCCGCTGGTTCTTGGCCATCCAGGGGACATGCGCATAACCAAAGAGCGCAATACGGTTCGGTCGCAGGTCGGCGCAGATTTCGACGGTCCGAGCGAGCGACTCGCTCGTCTGATTGGGCAGGCCGTAGATGAGGTCAAAGTTGATATTGGTGACGCCGGCGTCCCTCAGTCGGTCGGTCGCGTTTGCCACCATCTCAGGTGGTTGAATGCGATTGATCGCTTGTTGAACCGCCGGATCGAACTCCTGTACGCCAAAGCTTGCGCGTGAATAGCCAAGGGCACCGATGCGCTCGACCATCGTGTCGGACAAAGTACGCGGATCGGATTCGATGGCCAGTTCGGCATCCGGGGTGAAGGAGAAGGACGAATGCAAATGGTCCGTGAGCGACTCGAGATCGTCCGGTTCGAGAACCGTTGGCGTGCCGCCGCCCCAATGCAAATGTGCAACGGGCATCGAGGTCGGGAGGGCGTCGGTCAGATTGTCGATTTCCCGATGCAGATCGGCGACATAGTCGGCCACCGGCTCGCGGCGGGACGCAAGTTTCATGTTGCAACCGCAATACCAGCACATTTTCCGGCAGAACGGCACGTGAAGATACAGGGATATCGGATCGGTGGTGTCGAGCTGGCTCAGCCAGTCACGATAGGTTTCTTCCGGAAAGTCCTGCTGAAAATGGGGAGCCGTCGGATAGCTCGTATAGCGTGGTGTCGGCCGCCCGGCGTACTTGTCTACGATCGTCTGCATCGAGGATCCTCCGCAATGCTCCGACGTTGGACCGGACATTCGCCCGCCGCCTTGACTAAGATCAATGTCGCATCAGCCTGTTTTTGACCGGAATTCGTTAGGCGTGGATTTGCAGACGGACGCTATGCGTCCAAAACGCGGCGCGTTTGGAAGCGCTTCTTGCTAGAAGAAGGTTTAGGCCGCAACGTGCTCCGAAATCGGTTGGAAACGGGTAGTTCCCGAGTCTGGCTTCGTCAGTCGAAACAGGCCGACATCGATGATCCCGTCCAGGAACCCAGCCTCGCAGTAGGATAAATAGTATTGCCACTTGCGACGGAAACGTTCATCGAAACCCATCTCGGCGATGCGAGACCAACCTGCATCGAAGCGGTCGCCCCACTCCTGCAACGTGCGCGCGTAACAGTTGCCGAAGCTGCCAACATTCTCACAGGCGAGACCGGCATCGGCGGCCCGGCGCTGCATGATTTCCGAGGTTGGAAGCATACCGCCGGGGAAGATGTAACGCTGTATGAAATCGGTCTTCCGCCGGTAACGTTCGAAGGCCGCCTCGTCCATTGTGATGGCCTGAATGACGGCAGTTCCGCCTGGATTCAGCCGGTCATGAATGCTCTGGAAGAATGTCGGCCAGTTCTCCTCCCCAACCGCTTCGATCATCTCGATGGAGACGATGTGATCGAAGCTGCTGGACACATCGCGATAGTCCTGGAAGCAAAATCTGCAAACATCGCTCAAGCCTTCGCGCCGCGCGACAGCGCGCGCAAACGCCAATTGCTCACGCGAAAGGGTAATTCCGGTGACGGTCGCACCGGTGCGGATTGCCGTTGCGCGCGCAAATGCACCCCAACCGCATCCAATCTCCAGGATCGTGTCGCCAGGCGTTGTCTCCAGCGCATGGTGGATCAGGTCGAATTTTGCGGCTTGCGCCTCCTCGAGAGTAGCAGCGCCTGAGCCATAATAGGCGCTTGAGTAGACGAGCGCTTCATCCAGCCATAAGCGGTAGAAATCGTTTCCGAGATCATAGTGGTCCGAGATGTTGCGCTGACTGCCTTGCCGTGTATTCCGCCGTGCCCGATGTGCCAGCCTGTCGCCGATACGGACTTTGAATAGACCCCGGCTGGATGATTCCAGCGACTGACGATTGCGTAGGAAGAATGCGAACAATGCCTGGAGATCGGAACAATCGATATGACCGGCGAGATAGGCTTCGGCAAACCCGAGCGATCCGCGGCGAATTGATTGCGTGATTGCGCTATAATTCCTCAACGTCAGTACGGGTTCCTTGTGTGTCCCGGCGCGCCCGAAGCGCAGGCGGCTGCCTGTCGGCATTTCGATCAGCACGGAGCCTTGCGGCTCCCATGCGAGAAGACGTTTGCCGCCTCTTCTCACAACGGGTGTCAACAGACTGGTCAAGACGCTAAGGCCGCTCATCCGGCCTGCCGTCAATTCCTCAAGCATTGTGCTAGAAACTCTCGTTTGGGCGATCGATAAAAGTGATGGGGTCTTTGGGGGGAGGCGGGCGGCGCACAATGCGTACGCCCTTCAACCAAAGCTTGGCAGCTTCAAGATGGATTCCAGCAATCACCTTCACAGTCATCCAGCCCGTGCGCCCGAGGCTCCGGAGCAGCGTACGATCGCTGAGCGGTGCATGCGTTCCCCGGAAATAGGCCTTGAGGAGAGGGCCACCGCCATCGTCGAGTGCGACACCGACAGTCAATGCATCACGCGGTGACGTCACGTGAAATCGATATCGTCCCTCACTCGTATTGAAAGGCGAAACATAAAACCGCTTCCGGCAACTCTGCGCGATGATGTCCTGTTCATTGCTCGTGTGCGTCGGAAGAACATAGGTCTTACGCTGACCGAAGGTATTGCTGACTTCGTAAATCAGAAGTCGGATGCGATCTTCGCGGTCGGAGCCGAAATAGACCGTCAGTGGGTTGAAAGCATAACCAAGGATGCGCGGGTAGCAGAGCATTCGGAAGCGGGTGATCGTGGTCCCATATCCGCTCTTTCGGGCAATTCCCAGCAAATAGTCGGGAAGGGACGATCCATCGCCATAGTCGCGATCGTGGATGCTGATCAGGTTGAAGCTATTGTGCGAGAAAGTCCTTGTTTGCTCGGCCGCTTCATCCAGATGGGCGACGTCCAGCAGCAGTGAAAACACTCTGTACCGCAGAGCATGCAAACGAGGGCGCAGCCTTTTATGTACGACCAGGCCGTCGTATACCGCATGTCGCTCAAGGCTCATTCCGCCGCCTCGACGGGCCGCCGCTGTTCCTTGAGACTGGTGACAAAGATCCGTCCCGATTCATTCTCGACCCGCCAGGGACGCCTCGTCCCGCCAAGTTGTTCGGCGACGGCCAGGCCACTCTGCAATCCGTCTTCATGGAAACCGGCGCCAAAATAGGCACCGCAAAACCATGTGCGTCTGCGACCTTGCAGTTCCCAGAGGCTTCGCTGCGCCTGCATCGCGTCGGCGGAATAGATCGGATGTTCGTATGTAAATTCGGCATCGACAGCTTTTGGATGCAGTGGCTCCGGTGGATTCAGCGAGACGAAGATGTTGGTGCCATCGTCGAGATTCTGCAACCTGTTCATCCAATAGGTCAGCGAGAGCTCGCTCTCTGTCCCACATGTTCGCTTCAGATAATTCCAACTGGACCAAAGGCGCTGGCGTCGCGGCATAAGACGTCTGTCCCGATGCAGCACAGCCCGGTTCTTCCGATAATGAAACGCGCCGAGCCGATTTTGTTCAAGCTCATCTGAATCGCTCAGCATGGTCAGCGCCTGGTCGGCATGCGTGGCAAGGACGACATGGTCGAAGGGGCGAATGACACCGCGCTCATCTTCGATCTGCACGAACCTCGGGTGCCTGGAGATGCGCTTTACGGCGCAAGACCGCGCGACCGCGAAATCACCGTCTTCCACGAGGCTTTCGACGTAGGAACGGCTGCCTTGCGTTACGGTCCGCCAGTGAGGACGCCCTCTGAACTGCAGCATGCCATGGTTTGCATAGAACTGAATGAAAGCGGTCGCTGGAAAATCGAGCATGTCCTCCATGACCGTCGACCAGATCGCAGCGCCCATCGGGACGATATGGTCATCGATGAAGGCCTGCGAGTAGCCTTCACGCGCCAAGAATGTTCCCAGTGCGGTGTTGGTGGGATAGTTGGTCGCCTGCGCTTCGGCAGTACGGAAGAAACGGGAGATATCCGACAGCAACCGCCAGTGACGTGGCCGAACCAGATTCGCTGACTGGCCGAAAAAACCGCCAAATCCCGACCCGGCATATTCATATCGGCCATTGTTCAACGACAAGGCAAACGACATTTCCGTCGCCTCGGTTGCCACGTTCAGATGCTCGAAAAGCGCAGTTAAATTGGGATAGGTTCGCGCATTATAGACGATGAAGCCCGTGTCGACTGGCAGCGTTCCGTTGGCTGTCTCGATATCGACCGTGTTTGCATGCCCTCCGAGTCGGGCATCCTGCTCGTACAAGGTTACTTTATGCCGCTTGGAAAGCAGCCAGGCGGCCGACAGCCCGGAAACGCCGGATCCAATAACCGCGATACTTGAAGATTCCATAGCGAAGTGCCCGTTGAACTCTGATCATTTTACGCTATGAGCGGTCGGCCGGATCACAGGGGCCAGATGCTTTGGACTGTGGAGTTGGCCTCGAATAGGTGTGTGATCCGAGGCAGGTAGGCCCGCGTACCCGCATGGCATTTCTGCAGGATACGGATATCATGCTTCAATACGCGACAGCCTATTTCATTACTGTACTGGTTTTCCTTGCCATCGATTTCGTGTGGTTGTCGCGTGTGGCGAAGCGGTTCTATCGTGATCGCCTTGGCGATTTGCTTCTCGACAAGCCGCGCATGACGGCGGCGGTGGCCTTCTATGCAGCCTATGTGATCGGCATCGTGATCTTTGCCGTTGTGCCGGGATTGCAAGAGGGATCTATGGTCACAGCGGGCGTCTACGGCTCGCTTTTTGGTTTTTTCGCCTACGCCACCTACGACATGACCAACTATGCGACATTGCGCAACTGGCCATTGAGCGTTGCGCTTGTCGATACGGCGTGGGGTACTGTCCTTACCGGATTTTCTGCAGCCGTGGGATATCAGGGCGTCAGACTGTTGGCTGGGTCATGATCTCCGCCGCACCGGTTTCGCTCGGCGTACCGGATTCTGGTGGTGCGTGGCGAATCATGCGTGCAATCCATTGTTTGGACAGCTTCTCCTGAACGGAGTTCTGAATCAGGCGCTGATGCAGCATCGGGAAGACGACATGATCCAGCGGCTGGTCCTGGTTGAAACAGGAAAAGACGACCGATCGCTCTCCGGTTCTGGGGTCTTCGTGCGGCTGTAGGCACTGGGCGCAGATTTCCTTCATCATGCATTGCATCGGTGAGTTGATCGAACCGATGGCTTGGTGTTCGGGCTTCAGATACGGCTTCAGTACATCGTGGCGTGCCTGACGGACGGCATCCATCATCCGGTCGGAACCGATGGCAATGATGCGGTCGACGTCCTGCATGGGAATCGGAGTCGCTCCGAGATCGCCCTTTGCGTAGGTCGCCATTGCTTGGACGATGTTGCCATGGAAACTGAGATCCGTATCGCGGCTTGGCGTGAATCCCGGGCCTTCATCGCAGCACCAAACGATCGTATCAGCTGCCGCCTCGATCAGGTCGATGTGATAGCGATCCTGCAATTTCTTATAGCCCGCAAAATAGAGGACCTTTGAGCCGGCGGCGCGGAAAGCGCGACCGATCGAGAGCAGGACTGCATTGCCAAGTCCGCCGCCGACAAGCATGACCGTCTCGCCGGACGGTGTCTCGGTCGGCATACCGGTCGGGCCCATCATGATGACGGGTTCACCGGGTTTGAGATACTGGCAGAAGTCGGATGACCCGCCCATTTCCAGAACGATTAGCGATATGAGATCGCGCTCGGTATCGACCCATGCCCCCGTGAGAGCCAGACCTTCCATGGCGATCGTCGTATCGTCGATCCGTGGTCCGCCGGTCTCGTAGTTCTGAAGCCGGAAGAATTGCCCTGGCTCGAAGGCCCGGACGGCCATAGGGGCGCGGATAATGACCTCCACAATGCCGGGCGTCAGCCGTATCACTTCATGGACAACGGCGCGCAGACCGTCATTGAGATACGCTGCCAAGTCCTTCGCATTCGTCTCCGTTGCCGTATGGCCGCGCAGCACTCTGTCGACAGAAGGATATCCCTGTTTGGCGCTGGCCATCGCCTTCACAACGTTGCCGGCATAAGAGGGATGCAGGTCGCCGAAGAAGCTGATGCATCGCCCGTCAGCTTCCCGGTGGGCAATGACCTGCACATCCTGCGGTTTGGCCGACGCCGGCAGCGTTATGGCCTCGCCGTCATCGTTCAGGGCCTCAAAATACTTTCCGGAAACGGACGCATATCCCGGTTGTTCGCGCGCCAGGACCGTATTCGGTTGCGTGCCGGCCGCCACAAGGATTGTGCGAGCCGGTAGACAGACCTCTTCGCCGGTCCCTTCAAGTCTTCCGTCTTCGCCCAATTTCTGACGCTCGAGGTGAATGGCTTCAACCTGTCCACTGTCGTCGACGTCGATCGCTGATGGAGAGACAAGTTCCGCGACCCGAATGCCCTGTTCGAACGCCTTGGCAACTTCTTCATGGTTGAGCTGATAGCTCGGTGCATCGGCCAGACGTCGTCGGTAGGCGAGCGTAACACCGCCCCAGCTCTCAAGAAGCGGCAGGAATTTTGGTGCTCGACCGTCCGCTCTTGCCGCCTCTCGCTCGGCAATAATCGCTTGTCCATGCGCCAGAAACTCGTCGGTAACTTCAAGCTCTTCCGTATTCATGGATTCTCTGACGGCATCGGCGCCGATGTCGTCGGCGAGTGTCGCGTAGCGCGTAGCAAACTTCTCAACCTGACGAACATAGTAGGCAAGGGCCTCAGTGGCCGTGTCGATGGCCGTCAATCCTCCACCGATGACCACGGCTGGCAGTCTGATCTGCAGGTTGGCAAGTGAATCCTCCTTGGCGGCTCCCGTCAGTTGCAGCGCCATGAGAAAGTCCGATGCGGCTCTGACGCCGCGCGCGAGACCATTCGGAATGGAAAGGAAGGTCGGCCGTCCTGCACCCATGCAAAGCGCGATATGGTCGAAGCCCATAGCAAAGGCCTGTTCCGCCGTGATGGCGCCACCGAAGCGCACGCCGCCGAACATCGAAAAGCTCTTGCGCCGTTCGAGAAGCAGCCGCAGCAGTTTCAGGTAGTTCTTGTCCCAACGCACGGTAATGCCGTATTCGGCAACGCCACCAAATCCGGCCAGAACGCGGGAATCGAGCGACTCTCTCAGTTCCGATACGTCGTGGATGGGGTGGAAGTCTTGCCGTTCGCCTTTGGCATCAACACCGCTGATTTCACTCGCCAGCGGCTCGATCTTGAGCCCTTCCAGCGCAAACACGTCGTGGCCTTCGTTCTGCAGATAGTGGGACAAAGTATATCCGGCCGGGCCGAGACCGACGACGAGAACCTTGTAACCCGACGGCGGCTTCGGCAGTGGGCGCGCGAAGTTCATCGGATTCCAGCGCGTCAGCAGCGAATAGACCTCGAAACCCCACGGTAGGTCGAGAACGTCTTTGAGCACGCGGGTCTCGACCTGCGGGATATCGACCGGTTCCTGCTTCTGATAGATGCACGCCTTCATGCAATCGTTGCAGATCCGGTGACCGGTCCCAGCACACATGGGGTTGTCAACAACGATAATTGACAATGCAGCGAGCGCATGGCCGGTACGAAAAGCCTTGTGCATCTCCGAGATGCGCTCTTCCAGAGGGCAGCCTTCCAATGTGATGCCGAGCGGGTTCTTCGTGAAATCTTTGGTCTTGCGGTCGAGATTGCCGCGTGAGCAGTAGTCGCGGCCCTGCTCGTGGCAAATGATGCAGTAGTGGGCCTGGTCGAGCGCGCCGATATCGTCGCAGCCTTGATCGGTCAGGTGAAAGGCATCGCGGTCATAAAGCGGTTTGTCAGCCGGTTGGCGCAGCATCTCAACGCCGTGAACCTCGACCTTTTCAAGCGGCACGAGGTCCGTGTGATCGACCTTCTCAGGCTTGCGGAATACAACGTCGGCCGCATGATGCCGGCGACCGTCCTGCGTATGGAGCGCCCAGGCTGCATATTGCGCGGCAAGTGTCAGAGCATCCGCGTTGGTCTCATCATCGTCCATCCAGGCCATGACGGCATTCGAAAAAGGAATCTGTCCGAAAGGCTCACCGATCAGTTTCTCGAGCTCGGCGCGAAGCGCGGGGCCATCGAAACCCTCGGCATCTGCTTCCTTGTAGGCCTTGGCGGCCTTGCGCTGAACGAAAAGGCGTTTGCAGGAATAGACATTGTCCGAGCCGTGGAGCCTCGCGTGCAAGGCTTGGTTTTGGCTCTCGATTCCAAAGAGTTCCGCGATGAAATCGTCCACGTAATGGACGAGATCGAGCATAAGGTCCGATTGTTCTTTGCGGTCCATCTCTTCGCCGGCTGTTCTTGCCGCGGTCAGACGCTCTGCAAGTTCCGCATCCGCTTGGCTCAAGCGTTCGACAAACGCTGCGTCGATGCGGACCAGACCATCCCGATCATAAAGATCGGCAAAGGAAAGATCGCACGCGAGCTTCAATTGAGGTGCATCTGAACCAACCGGCTCGGCAATCTCTTTTGTCATTTGTTCCTCGACGTCTCGATCCACTTGGATCGCTGGTCCCGGCCGGCCACTACCGCCTTTGACAGTGTGGCGCTCCGATTGTCTGCCGGTGCTGAAATATCAGTCTGGTTTCGATATGCACGATTGGACGGCAATTGTCCTTGCGTTTTTTGCATATGTGCTTGGCGATTTCCGGGTGATGTAGACGAATTCAGACAGACGAGCCAACCTATCGCGCATCTTTGTCGCACACATAACTGTGACGATGCGTTGTTGTGCTGGATCGATATTCCCACTCCCGTAGAATAAGCGCAAAACTGTTGTTGGAGCCACTCGATACATAAACGAAATTTGAGCGTTTGACGACGGTCGCAGCATGGTCATCATCCACGCCGAATTTGGTCGCACTGTTCGGGTAGGGTCAGCATCGAAACGCAATTGACGGCAGGCATGATCGTTCGATGGGCATGGAGGTCTTTCGATGATTGAGCCAACGAGCAATATTTCCAGCGACCATGTGGCCGAACATTATGACGAGCTTGACCATTGGTACCGGGTCTTGTGGGGTCATCACGTCCATCACGGTCTGTGGGTGACGGGACGCGAAAATATCGAAGAGGCCACGCGCAACCTGATCCACTTGCTCGCCATGGATCTGGATATCAAGGAACATCAAACCGTTTGCGACGTCGGTTGTGGATATGGTGGTACAGCTAAGGTGTTGGCCGAGAGTTATGGGGCCAGAGTTACCGGCGTGACGGTTTCGCCGGCTCAGTTTTCCTATGCGCAGAACCATACCAAAACGACCAACTCAAACATTCTCTGTATGGACTTCCTTCGGAGCGAGCTCGCCGAACAGAGCTTCGAAAAGGTTGTTGCGATCGAGTCCACTGAGCATTTCGCGGATAAGCCAAGGCTATTTGCGGAGATGCACCGCATCATGAAGCCTGGAGGCTGTCTCGGCATATGTGCCTGGTTGGCGCGAGCCGAGGTGGGGCCATGGGAATCGCGAAGATTGCTGGAGCCGATCTGCGAAGAGGGTCGGATGCCAGGCATGGGTAGCGAATTCGAATATCGGGAGCTGGTTGAATCTGCGGGGTTCGAGGTGACGTCATTTACGGATGTCTCGAGCAAGGTATCGCGGACATGGTCGCTGGTCGTTCGCCGGATGCTGGCTCGCCTCACATGGGATAGAGAGGCATGGAAGTTTCTGACCAGTGGACGTCGCAACATCGTCTTTGCCAAGACGACGATGCGTATCGCGGCAGCCTATCGGCTTGGAGCAATGCGCTACGGGATATTCATCGCGCAAAAACCGGTTCGAAACTGATAGGCCTTTGCATATCGGAAATTTAGCGTATTGCAGACACTTTGCAGAGGTAGGTTTTCAGGTTCGAATTGTCCGAAACCGGGTCGCGCTGTGTCTTCTCGGTCAGAAAGTTGACCGAGCGCCAGGGATGAAATGGTTGGCGTTCGCCCCATCCGATGGGAATGAAGACGGCTGATTTGCGAATTCCGGCATGGAGCCAGGCGCGGGCTTCGATTGAACCGTGGGCTGTCTCGACGCAGACGCGCTGGCCATCTTCGATTCCAGCGAGGCCAGCCTTTTCGGGATGGATCTGAACATAGAGGTCGGGCCACATTTCCTGGGCCTGCCAGGCATAGTGCATCCAGGAATGGAAATGCGGTGCCGGCGGCCTGCCGGTCACGAGTTCGGTGTCGAAACCAAGCGCTCTGAGCTCCCGGCTTGGCGTGTCGTTGGCGCCGGTGACGATCCGAGCGGCAGAAGCACTCGTTGGTGCCGAAAAGAAGGGTGACACGAGTCCCGATTGATTGTCGCCATCCATCCATTCGATGTAGGGCAGGTCGATAAGCTGTTCGCGATCGGTATAGAACTCGGGCAATGCCGAAAGTCCGAGTTGACGAAACTTGTCATCGAGTTCCGGCGTATAGAATTCGAGCTTTCCGCTTGGTGTCGGAAAGCGGTGACCGTCCGGTGAACCCGCTGCAGTGGTGCCCTCCAGGTACAGCGTATCCTGCTCTTCAGAGTCCTCGGTTGCGACCGGAAAGCGGACCCAGCGCCAGGGGCGGGATTTCATGCGCCGATAAGTGCAGCCACGCAGTTGCGGATGGTCGATACACTTCTCGTCCCAAAACACGGTGGGATCCTTGAAGCGCTCTTCCAGGACATCCTCATATCCGAAGCGTTTGCCGAGTTCGATCCAGATCCAGGCATCTGCCTTTGCGTCGCCCGGCGGTTCGATGACCTTATCGATCCATACCACGCGACGGTCCTCGTTCCCGCGTCCGATCTCCCCTTTTTCGATGCCAGTTGCGGCTGGAAGGACGTAATCGGCATAGGCGCTGGTCTCGTTTTCGAAGAGATCGATATGAACCAGGAGATCCAGGTTTTCGAAAGCCCTGCGAACCGCATCCTGGTCGGGCCATTGCGCTGCAGGATTGTTGCACGCGATGAGCCCTTTTATGAGATAGGGCTCGCCGGTGGTCATGGCCTCTATCCATCCCACCGCGTTGCGTCGGATGGCGGGGCGCTCAGGCTTGTGGCGCCGGTGCTCCGGCGCAGACACGTTGATCGGTGGTGACGTCGACAGGTTGAAGTATGTACCGCCCTTGCGGCCCCAATTGCCTGTCATCGCTGCAAGGAACATCAGCGCGCGGTTGGTCTGAGCTCCGTTCGAATGTTGGTTGATGCCGCGGCTGGCGAAGATGACGCATCCGTCGGCCTTTGCGATGTCGTCGCCAAGGGTGCGGATCACATCGGCATCGAGCCCGGTAATCGGCGCGGCCCAATCCGGATCGTAGCCCTTTTCCTCCAGGAAATCGCGCCAAACTTCCCACCCAAGAACCCAGTTCTCGCAAAAGTGCTGGTCGTGCAGTCCTTGCGCGAAAATGTGATGGGAGAGTGCCAGTGCCAGCGCCAGATCGGTACCGGGGCGGATCGGAAGCCATTGATCCGCCTTGCTTGCGGTGACTGTCAGACGAGGATCCGCAACGACCATGCGGGCGCCGTTCTTGAGGCGCCAGTCATTGACCATGCCGAAATGAACCGGGCGGGTCTCGGCCTGATTGTCTCCGAGATACACATAGAGTTCTGCGCTGCCGATGTCGCCCTCGGTATAGCTGTTGCCGCTCCCTTGCGTCCCCTGTGTCAGGGTATAGGTAATGCTCTTGTTCAGATTGCAGAATGGCTCGGTGTCGCTGATATTGGGTGTGCCCCACATCTGGGCGAACAACTTGACGAAGCCCTTCTTGTCCAGAATTCCGGTTCGGGTTCCTGCAAAGATACCGAGGCCTTCCGGGCCGTGGGCTTCCCGGACGCCGCGCATGCGCTCGGCAATCTCATCCAAAGCCTGTTTCCAGCTAATCGGCTCGAATCGACCGCTGCCGCGCGGGCCGATACGTTTCAAAGGCGTTCGCAGACGTTCCTTGCTGTTGTAGAGCTGCAGGCTGAGTTGCGATTTCGGACAGACCTTTCCCTGCGACAGCGGATCGGCTTCGTTGCCGGTCACCCGGACCAGCGCGCCGTCCTTGAGGTGATAGTTGGTGCTGCAAGTGTTGAAGCAGATGTTACATGCGCCCGGCTCGATCCTGTCCGGTTGCCGGTCTTCGCGCGTTTTCCGGTATGGAAAGGCGACCGCATCCGGTGTCAGGGCTCGTCTGGTTTCCGGGTCGTCGACGACCGAGGGACGATGGCGACCTGTGATGGGGATGGATCCGTTCGCACCGTTCAAGGGTGCTGCACCTGGCCGTTCGATCCGATCAAGATAGACCGTCGCAGGGCCCAGCAGGAACGCGTCCTGGTCGCGAACCTGTCTGTCTTCGCGCTCCGCGTAAGCCAAATGGTCCGAGCGCTCGCCGAAGTGAATGGCATGGCCGGGGCAGACGGTCGCGCATGCAGGTCTGGAGCCTGCCGCACGGCGATCGGTGCACAGATCGCACTTCACCGCATGATGATCGATTTCGTCATAGCCCATGGCACCATAGGGACAGGCAACGATGCACTCGCCGCATCCGGTGCAGCGGTCTTCAAGAACGCGCACGACACCGGTTTCGGGATGCTTCTCGATGGCTTTGGGATTGACGGGGCATGCCCGCAGGCATGCGGGGCGCGCGCAGTGCTGGCAGGTGACGGTCAGAAAGTCGAGCGCCGGCGCATCGGTGTCGCCGAGCCAGACCACCCGGTTGCGGTATTCACCAGGGCCAAGACCGTGTTCGGCCTTGCATGCTGCCTCGCAGCTCTTGCAGCCGATACAGCGCTCGAGGTCGATCATCAGCGACAGGCGGCTCATCTTTCGGACCTTCCGGGTAAGTGTGCGCACGCTACCATGCCGTCACGTGCCACCAGTAAATGTCGCGTCCCTCGGCCGCCCATCCGGCAAAGAACGTGACCACAACGACATGTACCACGAGTCCGGCAATGAAGAGCCAACCGAGGGCCATATGCACCGGCCGCCAATACCCTTGCGCGAACGAAACGGACTGCCGGGCGCCTATGAGGGATGACTCCTTTGCCGCAAGACGCGAATAAGCCAGCGCGCGGTATGGCGAGGTTAGCCAATGGCGCAACGTGACCGAGAATGTCGCTTCGCTGGCGCCGGGGTCGAGCTTCGCCAGAAGGGCAGTCTTGCGTCCGATCAGTTCGCGCAGGTCTTGCTTCAAGGCGGGATCCGGCTCGGCGAAGGCTCGTGCTTTCGTACCGAGCGTTGCCGCCATGTTTCGCGACAAGCGAACTCGTGCAATCGCTCCCGAGAGCGCAAGCGCCAGCAGGACAAGCAGCAGTAGAGCTGGCGGCTGGTCAACTGCACCGGTGGTGTGCACAGCAATTAGAAGGATGCCGGTCAGACTGGCGAGGACATGCGCAATGAACCATCGATTGGGCATCTCGCTTCGGCCCGAACGTTTTGCAACGGTGAATGCGAGCGGGACCAGAAGGAACAATGAACCGATGATTGCGGACGACTGCAGCAGTGCCGTGCCGGGCTGCTGGAATGCCGGCGGCAGGAACGGGCGCACGACAAAATACAGCGCGATGCCGGCAAGCGTCGTCACAAGGAGCGCGATGAGGATCCGGTTTGCGAGATCCGGGCGATTGGGCGTTTGAATTGCCGGCGCTGCCACGGTCAGGAGGGCCTGTCGCCGGCGACACTGGTGCGGTGCAGATGGCGGCGTTCCTCCATAGGATAGTCGGCGACGGCCAAATGCCAGGTCGCTCGATTGTCCCAGATGACAAGGTCGCCGGGTGCCCAGATGTGGCGATAGAGAAGATGCGGTTGCTGGGTGTGGGCGAACAGGAGGTCCAGAATGGCGCGGCTTTCCGCATCCGTCAGACCGTTGATGTGCCGTGTAAAACCGGGATTGACGAAGATGACCTTTCGTCCGGTCTCGGGATGCGTGCGGATGACTGGATGCTCGACCGGGGGGACCTTTGCTTTTTCCTCATCGGACAGCGGCGGCCGGTCCGCAACTTTGGAAAAGAATGTGTCGTAGGCGTTCGTGTAGTCGTGAACGGCGGTCAGACCCTCGAGAAAAGACTTCATCGTGTCTGAAAGTTCGTCATAGGCGCCGGCAGTGCTGGCAAAAATCGTGTCGCCGCCATAACTCGGTATGTCGATGGCATGGAGTAGCGATGCCATGGTCGGGCGCTCCATATATGAGCAGTCCGTATGCCAATACTGACCGGCCCGGATCGCGCCGACCGGCTTTCCTTTTTCTTTCACATTGGAGATCTGAAAGACGTCCGGGTTCTCCGGCAAGGCGAATTGCTTCAGGACGTGCTGCTCAAGCGGGCCGAACCGCTTCGAGAAGGACACGAGAGCATCCGGGTCCAGTTTCTGGTTTCTGAACACCAGGACGGAATGATCGTTGAAAGCCTGATGTATCGCATCGAACGCGGCATTGTCTCCGGCGTCGGACAGATCCACCCCACCGATCTCGGCGCCCAGACCACCGGTCAATCGCTTGACCGAGATGTCACCATTCGCTGTTGCCATCACATCTTCCCTTTCGAGCGAAGCGTTCGCCAATTCCCCGGCGATGCCTTTCTAGAGTAAGGCAGTGCGCCGCGTGTTGGGAAATACCGATCTTGCTCAATCCCATGCCGAAATGGCATGAGAGTGTTCTTAGCGATATATTTTGTGTCAAGCTTGGCGAGCCCGCCGAACCGGGAAACGCGATGGATATTCGAAGCCTTCGATATTTCGTGACGGTTGCGCAATTCGGCAGCATCACGCGAGCCGCCGCCTATCTGCATGTGGCGCAGCCAGCACTCAGCCGGCAGATCCGCAAGCTTGAGCAGGACCTTGACGTCGAATTGCTGCAACGCACCGCGCGCGGCATTCTGCTGACCCGCGCAGGCGAACGGCTCGTGGACCGGGCCACGGTCATCTTGCGGCAGGTCGACAAGACACGGGCCGAGGCCAAGAGCTGGGAAGAAGATCCGGCGGGACCGGTCTCGGTGGCCATGATACCGGCCGTTGGATCGATTATCGCGCCGAGACTGGTCCAGGAGGTTCGCAACCGCTATCCCAATATCCGGCTGGCATTGGGCGAGGGGTTGTCGGCCGTGATCTCTCAAAACCTGCTGGATGATGAGATCGAGCTCGGGATCTACCATGCCGACAAAAGCGATACGGCCTTTCACGTCACGCGGCTTCTGACAGAGCCGATGTTGCTGATCGGACCGGGCAATATCGACAATCCCCCGAAAAAAGCTGCCAAAGGCCCTGTAACCCTGGCGAAACTTGCGTCCTATCCCCTGCTTCTTCCGAGCCGTCCGAATGCGTTGAGACTGGCACTTGATCGGATTGCGTCGGCAAGACGTATTTCCCTGGACGTTCGCGAGAATGTGGACAGCAGCACGATGATCAAGCGGTTGGTTCAGGCCGGTCTCGGCCATACGATCCAATGCATCTCGTTCGTGCATGACGAAGTGGCGCGCGGCGATCTCACCATCACGCCGCTTGCGATCCCGCAATTGGCCCGCGACTGGTGTCTGGTGCGCCAGCGCGACCGGGCACCGTCTGCGGCAACGCTTGCAGTTGGTGCGATCATCGAAGAGATTGTTGCTGACTTGGTCAAAGATCCCGGATGGCAGAATCCGCAAACCGCTGGAAAGCAGTCGAAGCCGGTGTAGAGGAGAGCAAGAATGCAAGACATGGCGCCGGATACGAAGACGTTTACGCGCTCTTTCACACAGCAGGAAGCCATTCCGGAAACTGCGATCGAGCAGGCCGTGGCGGTTCTGCGATCGGGCCGGCTCCATCGCTACAATGTGGCCGAGGGCGAAGAAGCCGAGGCATCGCTTCTGGAACGCGAATACGCCGCTTATCAAGGTGCGACCTACTGCCTCGCCTGTGCTTCGGGCGGCTATGCAATCCAGGTCGCGCTGAGGGCTGCAGGCCTGCAGCATGGCGAGAAGATCCTGGCCAACGCCTATACCTTGGCGCCCGTACCTGGTGCCATGCACAATGCCGGAGGCGTGCCGGTGCTGATCGAGATTGACGACAACTGGCACATCGACATGGAGGATCTGGAGCGCAAGGCGGCAGAGAGTGGCGCGCGGTATCTGCTGCTCTCTCACATGCGCGGCCACATGGCCGATATGGATGCGGTCATGGCCGTCTGCGAGCGCCACGACCTGACGCTCATTGAAGACTGTGCGCATACGATGGGCGCCCGCTGGAAAGGGGTCCGATCGGGAAACCACGGAAAGGTGGCTTGCTTCAGTACCCAGACCTACAAGCATATGAATTCCGGAGAAGGGGGACTGCTGACCACCGACGATCCGGAAATCGCCGCCCGTGCGATCATGCACTCGGGCTCCTACATGCTTTACGGCCGCAACGGCGCCGCACCCGATGAAGCGGTCTTCCAGGATGTCCGGCTCACGAGCGCCAATATGAGCGGCCGGATGGACAATCTGCGTGCGGCGATCCTTCGTCCGCAGCTTGCGGCATTGGACGATGCCATCGCGCGATGGAACATCCGGTATCGGATTTTGGAAGAAGGTCTGCGGGCCTCTTCCGGACTGCGGCTGCCGGAGCGGGCGCAACATGAGGCCTTTGTCGGCAGCTCGATCCAGTTCCTTGTGACCGGTATGGAGCCTGAGCGGATACCGGAACTTGTGGACGGATGTGCCGCACGCGGTGTCGAATTGAAATGGTTCGGCGACTCGGAACCGAAGGCGTTTACCAGCCGCTACGACAGCTGGCGCTACCTCGGAGATATGCCCGAATTGCCGCAGACTCTGCGCCAGCTTTCGCGCACTTGCGATATGCGCGTTCCGCTCACTTTCGATGAAGATGACTGCCGGTTGATCGCCGAAATCATCGTCGATGAAGTGGCCCGGCGTTCGCAAAACTGAGACGCCAAATCTCGAAATTTGCTCTTGCGAATCGATTTTCATTGGTCTGGGCAGTCGTTACATGCAACACTGGAAGCGGCTCTGCGAGCCAACGAGTAAAGACGACAAGGGGGGCTCCGGGAAATAAGGAATGACTGGGTACAAGTATAAGGTCGGCAGTCGCGTAGCGCTCTCGCCGAAAGTACCGCGTGCGGCCAATGGTCCATACGAGGTGGTTCGACTGCTACCGGTCGACGGTGAAGTGCGGCAATACCGCATAAAAAGTGAAAAAGAGCCGAACGAGCGCGTCGCGAAAGAATATCAGCTTCGCCCGTTCCAGATGTAAGGATCAAAAACCTCCGGCTCGTTTTCCGATGTCGGACGGTCCTTTCATATTAGACAACCAACGCTGAGCAGATCGCTTCGGGCACGTCCGCGCCAGGGGTGTATCCTCAGGCATTCTGGCCGCCAAGAATGGCCGTCATTATGTCGGATGCAGGGTCGAGATATTGATTCTGCAAGTCAAAATGGTTGTCCTGACCGCTTTCGAAATAGGTCACCTCATATCCGGCGCGCCTGAGGCGCTCGGCATAGACCTCCGATTGCGAAATCCAGCCTCTTGGTTCACCCCCGCCGGCGATGACCGTGACCGGGCACTTCACGCGCGGCGCATGGATCGTATAGTCGTGGCGCGCGATCAGCGCGTCGGTGAGATTGATTTCCGCCATGACCGTGGTATGCCGCGCGGGCTCTGGATCGTAGATGCCGCTGATGAGCACGGCATTCTCGATTTGCACATTTGCCAACCCTCTCGCAGCCCAGTCTTCCGCCAGGATCGCGGCGCCGAGATGCGCCCCGGCCGAGTGGCCGGAGATCGAGATGCGGGCCGGATCTCCACCATAGTCTGCGATATTCTCCGTGACCCATTGGAAGGCCTGCCGCGTACCTTCGACAACGGCATCGAGATCGGATTCAGGACAGAGCGGATAAGTGATTACGACCGTCAGGAAGCCCTGCTCGGCCAGGGCCTGTCCCACATAGGGAAACTCGTCCTTCGAGCGGCTGCGCCAGAACCCGCCATGAATGAATAGGTGAACCGGTAACGGGCCTTGAGCCTCCTGCGGTGGATAGATGTCCAGCACTTTGCGGTCCGTATCGCCGTAGGAGATATCCGCAATGCGGCCCGGCCAGTTTCGCGCCCGCTCGTTCACGCCTTCGCGGCGGCGGCCATAGCCCTCGACATCCGGAACGATTGACCGCGGATTGAAGTGGGCTTCCATATCCTCGGGCGCTATTGCGTGCCATGGCTTGGCCGCAGGCTTGTCTTCGATTTCGTGTTCGATTGTTGTCATAGGTCTCTCTTTAATCGAGCTCGCCCCGGCGCACCAGTGCGGCGACGGCTCCTCCGTCGATTGTGATGAATTCGCCGTTAATGAAATCGGCCTCGTCGGACGCCAGAAAGACGGCGGCCGATGCCACGTCTTTCGGTGTGCCCCACCGGCCGACCAGATTTTCCGAGTTCCAGGTCTCTGCAAGACTGGAATCGTCGGTGAACTGCTTGTTGAGCGGGCTTGCGATCATGCCGGGCGCGATACCGTTGACCCGGATTCCATGCACAGCCATGTCGGCGGCAAGCGCACGCGTAAATGCGAACTGGCCGCCTTTGCCGGCGCAGTAGCCGATCCGGTTCGGCCGTCCCTGCCAGCTTGCGATTGAGACCGTGTTGATGATCCGCCGGCCGCCCGTCTCGATCATCAGCGGGATCAGCGCTTTGCAGGTGAGGAAGTGCCCGACGATGTTGACGTCGAGCATGCGCCGAAAATCCGCTTCCGTGTAATCCAGGAACGGCTTGATGATCCGGCTGCCCGCATTGTTGACGAGGATATCGAGCTGCCCATACCGCTCTTTGACCAACGGGGACAGCGGCTCGAGCGCTTGCGCGTCGGTGATGTCGGCCACAAAACCGTAGGCACTGTCGCCGAGCGCGGCGGCGGCCTCATCGACCGCTTCCGCCTGACGATCGACAATCAGTACCGATGCGCCATTGTCGATAAAGGCTTCGGCAATCGCGCGTCCGATACCCATGGCACCGCCGGTAACGACGGCAACTTTGCCTTCAAGGCGCGCCCGGCGGGCGGGCGACTGTCCGGTCTGCTCAAAGGTCATAGCGAAGGCTACCCATGCAACTACGTTCAAGCCGCATTGCTGCTGTATTGAAGATACAGCCGATGCCGGTCCATAATCGGAAAAACCATACGCAAAGGGAATGCCCGTTATGACTGTCATCGAGAAGCCCAGCCGGCCGGCGAAAGTTCTGACCGACGCCCAGCGCCAGTCCTTTCAGGAAACGGGCTATCTCTGCCTGCCAGGTTTTATCGGTGCCGAATGGATGGAACGCCTGGAGGCAGCGACCGCGGCGCAGGTCGAGGAGAGCCGTTCGGTCACCGAAACCAATAACAAATTCGACCTGGAGGCGGGCCACTCCGCCAACGAACCGAGACTGCGCCGGCTGATGACACCTCAGGATCACGATCCTATCTTCTGGGAGTTCACCAGCGAAGGGCCGATCGTGGATGTCGCCGAAGACCTTCTCGGCCCCAATCTCAAATTCCATCACGGCAAGCTGAATTTCAAATGGGCCGGTGGCGGCGCCGAGGTCAAATGGCACCAGGACATCCCGTTCTGGCCGCATACCGCCTACAATGTGGTGACGATCGGCGTGGCGCTGACCGAGATCGACGACGAGATGGGGCCGATGGGCGTCGTGCCGGGTAGTCATACAGGACCCATCTACGACCATTTCGGCGAACGTAGGAACTGGCGCGGGTTTATCGACGACAAGGATCTGCCCGAAATTGCCATCGACGAGGCCGAGTATCTGAAAGGGCCGGCGGGAACAGTTACCGTTCATCATTGCCGTGCAGTCCATGGCTCGGAGCCGAACCGGCATCCGACACGCCCACGTCCGTTTCTGCTGAATGCCTATTCGTCGGCAGACTGTTTGCCGCTGATGCCGCCCAATCAGAAGAGCCGCTACAGCGGCAGGATCGTGCGGGGGGAACATCCCGATTACCCGACCTTCGATCCGGAGCCCTGCCGGCTGCCGCCCATGCCGACCGAGAATTATCGGTCGATATTTGCGGCCCAGCAGGGCGAGCGATGACGCGTCCGGTTCTGATTTAAAAATCCTGAAACCAGCCCACTCCCACGGCAGGGCCACCCTGAGAGTACCTTTATTGGGTGGCCCTGCCGGGGGAGCGGGCTGGCTGTGGCAACGAAAGTCGAGTTTTGGCGGCGTCCGAAAAGCGATCACGGCCGGGACGCCTGCATGACTACGCCTGGCAACCATCCGACGCATGGGGATGACAGCCACCGGCGCTGCGCCTAACATTACCTGATGAAAGTCTTGATATTCGGGGGCACCGGCCTCATCGGTAGCGCTCTTGCCCAGCGCCTTGCTGAAACGGGTTCGGATGTCGGCACGGTCAGCCGCCATCCGCCAAACGCGGAAGTGGCCACGGGCCATGTCTATTTCTGCGCCGATATCCGCTCGGCCGAGCTGACGCGCCACACGGTCGAGACATTCCGGCCCGACGTGATCGTGCATCTCGCGGCCATGCTGCAACAGGATTGCGACAACGATCCCGCCGGCGCTGCGGAAAGCAATGTGACCGGACTGGTGAACGTCCTGGAGGCCGCACGCGACAATGCGGTCTCCCGCATCGTCTTTGCCAGCTCTATCGCCGTCTATGGCGAACGCCACGATCTGATGCGTGAGGACGACCCGCTGTCGGATTCCGTCTCTCTTTATGGCGAGACCAAGCGGCTCGGCGAAACGCTGGGGCAGAGTTATTCCAGGCGTTTCGGCCTCGAATTCGTGTCGCTGCGTTATTCCGGTGTCTTCGGTCCCGGCTCTGTCCTGGGAGCAGGCCTCGCACTTGCGCGCCAGCGGCTTATGGAGACCGCGAAGGGCCAGGCGGCAGAACTCGATTTCGTCTCCGGCACGGAGACGATCCAGATGACCCATATGAACGACGCGGTCGGGGCCACATTGGCGGCCATCCAGCATCCGGGCCCCCGCTATCCGGTCTACAATGTCGCCGGCCCGGAAGGGAACCTTATGAGCCTCAGCGATTTTCATGGTGTTGTCCGCCGACTGGTACCGAACGCTGCCGACGCCGCGTTTTCCGGTAGCGCCCGCAGTGCCGGTCCGGTGGATGTCTCGCGGCTGACCGGTGATCTGCAATTCGAACCGTCGGTTTCCGTAGAAGACGGCTTGAAGCAAGAAATTCTCTGAGGTGATACTGGAAAAGGCCGGGCCACCCTCTCCCCCGGCCCAACCACCCCGAGGGTACCCTTATTGGGTGGTTGGGCCGGGGGAGAGGGTGGCCCGGCCCAACATCCTGTGCGAAATACAATCTGACTCACATCCGAAGCGCTGGCCGTCAGGCCTATTCGACCCAACACAAAACCAATAACCGGAGGGACGCCATGTCGCGACCGAATATTCTTCTCATTCAGGCCGACCAGCTGGCCGGGCCCGCCATGCCCATGTATGGCAACACGATTGTGCAGACGCCGCATGTCAGCCGGATCGCGGAGAACGGTGTCACCTTTCAGAATTCCTATTGCAACAATCCCGTGTGCGGGCCGAGCCGCGCCTCGATGCTGACGGGGCAGATGTCGTCCACGGTCGGCAATTTCGATAATGGCGGGGAGTTTCTCTCCTCCCATCCGACCTTTGCGCATTATCTGCGGTTTCTTGGCTATCAGACATGCCTGTCGGGCAAGATGCATTTTGTCGGCGGCGACCAGATGCACGGTTTCGAAGAGCGTCTGACAACCGACGTCTACCCGTCCGACTATGGCTGGGCGGCGGACTGGACCCAGCAAGAGGACCCGTATTCGCCGTCGCGCATGTCGATGATCAACATCACCGATGCCGGAATCTGCAAGCGTGGTCTGCAAATCGATTATGACGAGGACGTCTGCTATCAGGCCGTCCAGAAGCTCTACGACTATGCCCGCTCGCCGGACGAGCGCCCCTTCATGCTGATGGCCTCCTTCACCCATCCGCACAACCCGTTCGTCACCCAGCAGCAATTCTGGGATCTCTACGACAACGACGCCATCAACATGCCGTCTGTGCCGCACATTCCGGTGGAGGAGCGTGATCCCTGGTCGCAGCGCTACTACTATACGATCCGCCAGGACGAACATGCTGTGACGGAGCATAACATTCGCGACTCGCGCCATGCCTATTACGGCATGATCTCCTATCTCGACAGCCTCGTCGGGCGCATCATGACGGCGCTGGACGACTGCGGTTTCGCCGACAACACCTATGTCATCTTCACTTCCGACCATGGTGAGATGCTCGGCGAGCGCGGCATGTGGTTCAAGTTCAACCCCTATGAGTGGTCCGTCAAAGTGCCGATGGTCATCTCCGGCCCGGACGTGCAGAAGGGCGCGAACGTGACCACCGGCGTCTCGCTGCTGGACTTCCTGCCGACCTTCCTCGACATCGCCGCACCGGACAATAAGCCGGAGCTGGCCGAACCCATTGCCGGCACCAGCCTCATGAACGAGCTTACAGGCGGCACGCCGCGCGCTGACGACGTCATGATGGAATATACGGGTGAGGGTACCTACGCCCCCTGCATGATGCTGCGCCAGGACGGCTTCAAATATGTTCATTGCCGCACCGACCCGCCGATGATGTTCGATCTCGACAACGATCCTGGCGAGTTGACCAATCTTGCCGAAGACCCGGCCCATGCGGACCGCGCGGCCAGGATGCGCGCGACGATTGACGAGCGCTGGGATTATGACGGTCTCGAGCAACGCGTCCTGCAAAGCCAGAAACGTCGGCTTTTTGTGCAACAGGCGCTTCTCAAGGGCGAGTGGACGGGATGGGACTATCAGCCCTTCGTGGACGCCACCAGGGCCTATGTTCGCGGCGCGGTGGACCCGAGTACGGTATTGACGAAGGCACGCAAGCGTTTCCCATTCGTGGAGCCGAAGCCCGCCGATACCCCGCGCACTTTGCCGCTGGCGGTGGATCTGAGGCCGAAGGACTAAACCGCATCCAAGAGTAGCAACGCCCCGGACTTGATCCGGGGCCCAGGGCGAAACGCTCGGTTTCGGCTTTGCAGCCCTAGGTCCCGGATCAAGTCCGGGACGTCGGTTGTGCGTGTCTGCACGCTGCCGGTACAGAGAGGCACATTGGTTCCATTTTCCCCTTTGCATGGGGTTGTTCCTCGATTTTCCGCTCGGCCCCCTCTCAAACGCGCCATAAAGGCTCGTGCCCCGCGGCAGAGTCTCGATGAGTCACCCGCGCCGGTCAACGCGGTTGGTGTCGGCTCTAGGGAAGAGGAACGAACGCGACCTTCTCGCAGGGCGCGTTGACCCAGGTCGACAGCTGATGTCCCTGTCGCCATGCCGAGTATGCGAGCGGCTCCAGCTTCAGATACTGAACCTGACTCCAGCGATTTCGCTCGGAATAGAAGGTCTCAAGCGTGATCGTCTTGCCTTTGATTTCCGCAATCGCCTTGGTCTTGCCGGGCTTGTGCACCCAGGCCCACTTCTTGGCGATAAGGTCGACCGTGAGCGTTCCGGAAAACGCTTTCTCGGTTGCCGGTGGTTTGGTCGGGCGTCCGGTCGCGAAGGTGCCCTTACACGTCACGGTGAAGCGCTGATCTGCGGCAAACGCCGTCTGCGCAACTGTCAATGACATAAGGATCGCAAGTAACCATTGACGGTTCATCATCGCTGTTTCTCCGAACCGGCTAGCCCGGCAATGACGAGAGGGGAGTGCGACAACCATCCTACGCATCACAACCAACGTCGTCATACCCGGACTTGATCCGGGTATCCATGCTAACCCTCTGCATGCTCGATGGTGGCGTACGCCAGGTCGCGCAAGACGACGCAAAAAACACTTGTCCCAACCGATCTCTTGCAGTGCGCTCCCAGACCGTTCATGTAAACCCTCAAACGCCACGCTCATCAGGAGGGAACCCTATGATCCTCATCGGCAGATATCTATCGCCATTCGTCCGCCGTTCCGCTGTCGTTCTGAAGACGCTCGGTTTGGAATTCGAGCAAAAAGCGCTGTCCCCTCTCGACGACAGCGAGGAAGTCCGGAAGATCAACCCGACCGGCCGCGTGCCGTCGCTGATCATCGACGGCAATGAGGCCATCGTCGATAGCCACTCCATCATCGACTATGCCCTGGAAGTGGGCGACCTGGAGAACCGTCTCATGGCGGCATCGGGTGCCGAGCGCCGTGCGGTCCGGCGTGCCTCGATCATTGCGGTCGGCGCCATGGAGAAGGCCGTCACGTCCTACTATGAGCGCGACCGGCGTCCGGCTGACAAGGTCTATCGGGATTGGGTCGACCGCTGCGATGGCCAGGCCGGCACGGCGCTGGCAGCGCTCGACGGCTGGATCGCGGAGAATGGCAGCTGGGTGCACGGATCCCACATGACACTGGCCGATATCGATGCCACCGTCGCCTTCGATTTCATCACAATTGTCGGTCCACACGTCCTGGAAGGCGATCCCTATCCCGCATTGGCAGGCCTGTCGAAACGCTGCAATGAACTGCCAGCCTTCGCGAATACGCAATGGAAGGGCTGACGCAGGGCTGCTCTAATTGTAGTGAAGCAGCAGCTTCGCGGCGAAAAACGCGGCGAGGGTGATCAAGACCCAGATCGCGATCTTCGTGCCGAGCAATGGCGGTTTTTTCTTCATCGAAATGGTCCGTTGAGGCCAATGGGCAGAAAAGTACCGTTGTTCCGCCCGCCCGCCAATGCATTGCAGAATTGAGGTTAAGAGCAACGGCGGCCCATTCGCACTTGGGTGTTGAGAAAACCCGTGCTGTCATTCACCTTATCTGTGTCTGCGGTAACTGTTTGGACATCTCGGCAAACGGTCCGAATTGCTGCGGGCACTGCATGAGTGGGGAGGCCTGATCCGATGCCTAATAAGAAACCCGGACCGAACGATGAAACCCGGATCGAACGCGGCGCCGAACGGGCCGGGAACTTCCTCCACAATGTTCGCAATATCATCATCGGGGCGGCAGCCATCGGGGCCGCCGCGGTGGCTGCGCAGCAGACCCTGTTTCCGACCGAAGCGCCGGCGACCTACTTCTATCTGGCCGGTGTCTGCGAGGGGACGAGCCGGACGCCCGACAATCGCTGGAACCATCCCATGTTTGCCGGAGAGCAAATCCGGATCGGCGGGGCGGACGCGCCGACCGAGCCCGAGGCCCTTCGCAAGGCCGTCCGAAAGCGGCTCAAAGGCGATCTGCTCGAATGGCCCGCGACCTCAGGGGGGCCGGCGCTCGGCCTCAACAAGGCGCGGCTGGATGGCAAGCAGCTGACGCGGATTCGCCCCGGCGAGTGCGTTCGGGTCGACGGCGTGAAGGTCGGCAAAGAGGCTGTAACAAATGAGAAATGCGGGGGGACCGGGCGCGCTCTTTCCATCTGGGTCACAGGCACATCGGAGGCGTGCTGATAGAATGCATCGATCTGATTGACTTCGGTTGAGCGGTTGCCGCCGCAACAATTGATCGTCCTGGATCGAGACGGTGGTTCTGTTCCCGCGGTGCGAGCGCCCTCTCAATGGGGGAGTCGATCCACGCAGTTGACAAGCCCCACCTGATTGGTCCGGTTTGAATGTGGTTCATAGGCGGTCAGAAAGGGGTGCAAAATGTCTGACGAGTTGATCACGATGACGGCGACGGAGGCAGTGACCAGGCTGCGTGCCAAGGAAATCACGCCGCTCGATCTTATCGATGCCGCGGAAGCTCGGATTGCCGAGGTCGAGCCGGCCATCAACGCGCTCCCCACACTTTGCCTCGATCGCGCACGCGACCGGGCCAAGGCATTACTGAACGGTGCGCAGCCGTCTGCGACCGGAGAGCCTGGCGATCTGGCCGGATTGCCGCTGGCGATCAAGGACCTCAACGATGTCGCCGGCGTGCGCACGACCTATGGCTCCCCGATCTTCAGCGATCACGTCCCGGCGACATCGCATCCGTTGGTCGAGCGGATTGAGCGCAAGGGCGGCATCGTCATCGCGAAATCCAACACGCCGGAGTTCGGCGCCGGCGGCTCGACGTTCAACGAGGTCTTCGGGCGCACGTCCAACCCATGGAATACGGCCCTGACACCGGGCGGCTCCACCGGCGGCGGTGCGGCAGCCCTCGCTGCCGGCGAGATCTGGCTGGCGCATGGCACCGACCACGGCGGCAGCCTGCGGCGTCCGGCGACCTACTGCTCGGTTGTTGGACTGCGACCCTCGCCCGGCCGCGTCACGCGTGGCACCAAGGATGATCTCTTTTCGACACTTTCGGTGCAGGGGCCGATGGCGCGCACGGTTTCCGACGTTGCACTGTTCCTCGATGCGATGGCGGGATTCTGTCCCCTCGATCCTCTGACATTCGATGCGCCCGGCATCGCCTTTGCCGACGCGGTCAAAAATCCGCTTCCGCCGAAAAGGGTCGCGCTCGCGCCGGACTTCGCAGGCCAGATCCCGGTCGACCGCGAGGTCCGCGAAATCTGTGCCCACGCCGCATTGCGCCTGCGCGAGGCTGGCAGCATCGTGGAGGAAGCGAGCCCTGATCTCGGCAATATCATGGACACATTTCTGGCGCTGCGCTCGCAACATTTCGCGGTCAACTATGACGAGCTGATCGCCGAGCACCGTGACCAAATCAAACCGGATATCATCTGGAACACCGAGCGCGGATACGATCAGGCAACGCGCGATCTCGCCCGCGCCGAACGCGCCCGCTCCGATCTCTATCGCCGGATGGCGGCATTCTTCGAGACCTATGACTGTCTGATCACCGCGGGCGCCTCAACGCCCGCCTTCGACGTCAATTTACGAATGCCCGAGACAATCGACGGCCGCAAATTGGAACACTATCTCGGTGCCTCGGCAATCACCGGCGCGGTCTCGGTGACCGGTCATCCGGCTATTGCCGTGCCCTGCGGTTTTGACCGGTTCGGGCGGCCGGTGGGTGTCCAGATTATCGGCCATCCGCGCGGCGAGGCCCGCCTCCTGCAGATCGCGCGTTGCTTCGAAGATATCATTGGCCTGAAATCCGCCGTCCCGATTATCCCCAAGGCCGGCGTCCTTCCGCCGGCGGACGAAACCATCGATCCGTCACGGCAAGGGGCGACCACAAACTAGCATTGCGTCCGGACAAGGAGGAGCCGTCTTGCGACCGGTGCGGAAGCCTAAACGCAATCCGGCACAGAGCGTCCGTTATCAGAACGTAACCGGTCGAACTGTTCGTACGGGGGTGACATCCGATTCTGATCCTGAACGGACACAGGACAACCCGTATCCGGCTGATCGTCTCAGGATGACCCAGCTGCCGCTCCATGAGTGCAACGGTCATACCCGATGAGGCTGCGTTCGGCGACAGATATGCAACTTTGCCAACCCTGGAACCAACCCGTTTCTGCTTCTTTTTCTAATCCGTGGAGCGCCAAGGCGTTCAAGATACGAGCCATAATCCAACCCGAACGCCTAAAGCGCTTTCAAATGATCCCGTATTCTTTGAAGGCGCTCTAGCAATCATCTTCTCACTAGGTGCCAAGGCTTCTTGGCGTCTGAACGGGAAATGCTGCGCACGCCGATCCAGTCGCACATTGATGCGCTGGCAGCATTGGAAGTGATAAACAGTGAACACGAATGCTACGAATTGGAATTGGCTGCCAAGCTTGCCGATTCAGTGCGAGCATATCTGGTTCGGGCTGCGCAAATTCCTTTTGCAAGGACTGCTTGCCAACGCTATCGTTCATGCAGAAATTTTTGTGCTCTTGAATGGGGCAAGGCATGAATTGGCTAAGAGGATGGACAATTCTTGGACTTGTGCTCGCGATATTCGCGGTTGGCGGCACGGGGCATGCATTTGCAGAGGACAACTTCGGTGGTTCGACCAAGGAGTTTCTGAAAAACTTCAAATCGGAGCAGAACCGAGCGCCAGCGATCATTCCTGGGTGTTTGCGGAGCTGTGCAGAGGCTGGCCGCGTTTGCCTTCAAAGATGGAGAGACAAGTTCGACATTGAAATGGATGCCTGTCCACGCACCCCTCAACGGGCATATGAAGTCTGCACTGAAGTTGCAAAGGAAACGGTATCGGCGCGGAACAATGGGTGCTTGACTCTGAGGCGTCAATGTAACCGGAGCTGTGTGGATCTGCCTCTATAATTGACGTACCCGCCGGTGTTGAGCGGATTGACCTCTATCAAGGCAGCCAGTGCCACAAGGCTGCAAGCTCATCTTTGTTAAGCTTCAGTCAGCGTCCTCGACCAGGAGCTTTTGACTTTTTTTCCCTACTTCCATAGTTCAGCTTCGCGCTGGACTCTTTTTTTGAATGTTAGTGGTACCTGAGGAGCGTTTCCCATTGCATGAAATTGAGCGTTACGTGAAGCGCAACAAGAGCGACGCGGAAGCCATCTGTGAGGCCGCGACGCGGCCCAACATGCGGTTCGTACCGATCAGGACGCCGGAGCAACAATCGGTACTGAAGTTGCATCGGACCCGGCAGCTGTTCGTTCGCCAGCGTACGACGCTGAACAACGCGATCCGGGCGCACTTGGCGAAGTTGGGCATTGTTGCCGGCGTTGGGCGCAATGGCGTCGAGATTCTTTCTGGGCGATCGCTGAAGGACGATATGAGTCCGCTTATGGCATTTTTCTGCCGAATCGCGCTTGGCCACATTACGGCCGCTACTGAAGGCTTTCCAGCTGCTCTCCTCGGCCTGCTAAGGGAACCAGAATTCCATTGAGGCGCAACATCGTGTCGGTTGGGTGCGCCGGCACTCAGCTCGCGTTTTCGCGAGCAAATGCCACGAAACCTACCATAAATTCGCGAAGCTGCTCCCCAATCACCTCATCGGCAATCGCACCTTCATCGTCAAAGATGCGTGTCGCGCCCGAAACCAGAAGGCGACCGCCGAACCATGGTCTCGTACCAAGCCTTCGGAGAATCGGAAGCCACGCATCCTGGGCAAGCGCCGTCCCGAGACCGCCCGGCGTTGCGCCGATCAGTGCGACCGGCTTGCCCTCGAAAACGCGTGATATGTCGGAGGTTGGCCTGGAAAGCCAATCGATGGCGTTTTTTAGGACACCCGGGATGGAATTATTGTACTCGGGCGTCGCGATCACGAGCCCATCTGCTTCGGCGATCATGTCCTTGAGCAGTTCCACATCACCCGGAATGCCACTGGCGTCCTCGACATCCTGGTCGTAGAGAGGAATTCCGTTGATCGTTCCGATCACCAGTTCGGCTTTCTCCGGCATCCGCTTGGCGGCCGCACGGAGCAATGCGGTGTTCCAGGAGGCACTGCGCAAGCTTCCCGATAGTCCGACGATTTTTGTCATCCGTTTCTCCCTGTCACAGCCGCGCTGCACGAAAACTCGAAGCGATTTTTGTCGTCAGCATTCGGTCCCTTGCCAAGACGCTGAATCCTAGCAGACGCCAGCCAAACCTGCACCGCGGTGTTGTGGGAGCGAATTCGCCCGTTAAGCGAACATGGAAGAGGCTATTGGGGGAAGCCCGGTTTGCCGCGGCCAGCAGTCAGCGACGATCGTGTTCAAGCGAATGTGTGGTGCCAAGCTGTGCCTTTCGATTGTAGGGGTAGGGGCAAGATGGTGTGAATTCGGAGCCTGTTGACATGACACGAAGTTTGACCGGTTTGATCCTGAGCGGCCTCTTGGTTCTCATGACGGCACATTCAGTGGAGGCCGGCAGCAAATATGCCCGCTGGGCCGGCGGCGATGTCCAAATTCGAGGCTACGACACGACGGCCTATTTCAAGGCGGGAAAGTCGGCTGTCGGGCAATCCCGCCATGTCGTGAAGTGGAACGGGGGCACTTGGTACTTCAGGACGGCAAAGGAAGCCGCGACATTTCGGGCTAATCCGGCGCGCTACACGCCGCAGTTCGGGGCCTATTGCACCGGCGGGCTCTCACAGCACCACGTGGTGAATGGCAATCCGACGATCTGGCGGATGCACAAGGGCAAACTCTATATGTTCTATGCCGTCGCCGGCGCGAAGCGGTTCGATAAGAATCCAGAAGGCGTGATCGCCGCGGCGAGAGCCTATGCGAAGACGGTCGGCATCCGCGAGAACTAGCGGATTGCACCGTCATAGCCATGTTTGCGGTAGAAGCGTCGTGCACCTTTGAAGGTGTCCAGACTGGAAGTCTCGATCAATAGCAGACGCTCGCCACGCTCTTGCAGATCCTGCTCGACTTGATGCAATAGTGCTTCGCCGCAAACCTGCCTCTGGCGCGACGGCAGCACGCCGCCGTCCTCGACGACGACCCAGGAATGATCCTCGTCAAGATGCCCGTCGAAGTAGGCCGATAACATACCGGCCAGGCCTTCAAGTTCGTCGCCTTCGAACATGCCCGTCGCATCGGCAAGAGCCATGGGGGCAGGCATGTCGCTGGGGGTGGCCGGCCGGATCATTGTTGGACGATGCATTCTTTCTGCCTTATTCGGGAAGCGTTGTTTCACAAGAATGGGGCATGATGTGACGAGATGTGACGCTTCGCCCCAAGCCTTAGCGACGTGCCGCATCGTAATGATCGTTCGGCATGCCGCCCTATGAGGACTTCGATGCCAGACGAACTGTCATGGACTGACCGCTTTTCCGGCCTCGGCGCGCTCGATGCCGATGCGCGTCGCTATCTGGAAGACCACAGCCATCTGGTGAGCGTGCCGAAGGGCAGCGTCGTTTTCGGTCCCGGCAAAGCGCCTGAGAACATGCTGCTCCTGTTGAGCGGGATCGTTCGGGTCAGCCAGGTGTCGGAATCCGGTCGCGAGATCGTTCTCTACCGGGTTGCAGCCGGGGAGAGCTGCGTTCTGACAACCGCCTGTCTGCTGGCCCATGAGGCCTATGTGGCGGAAGGCATCGCCGAGACCGATGCGGAAGCAATCGCCATTCCCCAGGCAACGTTCGAAGAACTGCTGGCGCGTTCCGACGGCTTCAGGCGCTTTGTCTTCGCGGGATACTCGGAACGGATCACCGAACTCTTCCATGTGATCAACGCCATCGCCTTCTCGCGGATCGATATCCGCCTTGCCAAAAAGCTCTGCGCGCTCGCAGGCCCGGAAGGCGAAGCGGAGATCACTCAGCAGCAGCTCGCGACAGAGCTTGGAACCGTTCGCGAGGTAATCACCCGCCAACTTCTGGAATTCAAGCGGCGCGGCTGGACCGAAAGCGCCCGGGGGCGGATTGCGCTCATCGACCGCGCTGCTCTTGAACGCCTTGCGGACACGGTGTGACTTAAGTCACAGACGCCTCCCACGCGGATCCATAGATACATCGTCTGAAGAACAAAGGTCCTCAGGCCGCACATGCTCGTGACAGGAGCCGCAAATATTATGATCAATCCAAGAATTGCCGCGGCGATTGCCGCTCTCGTCGGTATCGGCTTTATCTCTCTGGGCGCGCGTGCGGATGAGAAACGCGATCATGACAACGGCGCCCAAGGCGAAGATTATCATCGCGATTTTATATATGGCGTCCCCGGCAAGCCCTCCGAGGCCTGGCAGTTGGCACGGGGTGGCCGCCTCTACGACAATTGGTATGCAACGCTGGGGCAGGACGCGCCCGAGGCGACGCATCCGCTTTGGCCGGCGTCGAACGCGAAGAAGAAGGGCGCTGCCACCTGGCGATGCAAGTCCTGCCATGGTTGGGACTATAAGGGCGCGGCCGGCGCCTATGGTAAGGGCTCCTACAAGACAGGTATCAAGGGGCTTGCTCATCTTCGCGGTACTGATCCGGCCGACATCGTCCCTCGCTTTTCAGATAAGGCCCACCGGTTCGCAGACGTCTTACCCAAGGACGATCTCGGCCGTCTGGCCCTGTTCGTTTCTAAAGGTCTTCACGATGCGGACCCGGTCATCGACCGGGACAGCAAAGCCGTGAAGGGGAATGAGGCGCGCGGACAGGGTATTTTCCAGACGATCTGCGCGGCTTGCCATGGATTCGACGGCAAAGCGCTGAACTGGGGCGATGAGAAGAAGCCGGCCTTTGTCGCGACCGAAGCGAACGCCAATCCGTGGGAAGTGCTGCACAAGATCCGCAACGGCCATCCGGGCTTCGAGATGATTGCCCTGAGAGCCTTCGCGCTGCAGGACGCCGTCGACGTCCTGGCCTATGCCAAGACACTGCCGACGCGCTAGCTCGCCGGCGCAAATGCCGGGAGCGTGACTTAGTCACATACGACGGTGCGAGCGATCGGTAGAGTTTTTTCCAACAGATAACAGAACATCGTGGAGATTGATCATGACAGCGAATATCGGAACCGCTGACCGTATCCTGCGAATCGTCGTCGGCCTCACTCTGTTGAGCCTGGTCTTTGTCGGTCCGCAGTCGCTCTGGGGACTTGTCGGACTTGTGCCATTGCTGACGGGGCTGGCGAGGTTCTGCCCGCTCTATACGCTGCTTGGTGTTCGAACCTGCAACACCGCCTGACGGTAGACATATCCTTCAAATGAGCCGGAATTGGAGAACCGCATGAGCTTCATGCTGGCGCCTGGGAATCTCGTCTGCGATCTCACGGGTGTGCCGAAAGACAGCGATCATCGTCAGATCCTCAGGAGTTTCATCAATATGATGGTCTGGGGGGCGGTCGGAGTGACGGCCGTCCTGGCAATCATGATTTGAATGCGCATCGCGAAAGCGAGTGATACACTCTCCTGACAGAGCCGACATAATACCGGCGGTGGGCAATAGTGACCGCCGCCGGTATTGGCGCTCACCGCGTCGGGTCAGGGGAGGCAGGGATGCAAGCAGCAGAATGCGCCGCACTGCGCAAGGATGGCGCCAGCGCCGCCTGGTACGAGATCACCGATCATTTTTCGCTTGGGGAGCCGCTGGTCGGCAAATCCGTGGCTGTCTGGGCGCCGGTGATTCCGGATACGGACCGTCAGCGGGTCCTGGATTTCCGGCTCGACGCACCGCAGGGCGTGACGTTTGCCCATGACGGGGCACACGGAAATCTGGTGATGCATTTCGCGGCCGGGGCGTTGGCGGAACCCGCGGCGTTCGCGTTGCGCTATATGGTCGAGACCCGAGCGGACGAGCGCCCGATGACACCGGAGTGCGTTGGCGAGATCGGCAATCCGGCCGCCTTTGCACCCTGGCTCGGGCCCGAACAGCATGTCACCGTCGATGCCGACACGGCCAAGCTGGCTCGCGATCTGGTCGGTGCCGAGACCAACATTCTCGAGCAGGCACGGATCCTGTACAAATATGTCATCGGTCATATGGCCTATGACGCGGCTCAGCAATCCTGGGTCGGATCGTCATCCCATGCGCTGACCTGCTCGATCGGCAACTGCAACGACATCCATGCGCTCTTCATTTCGCTCGCACGGTCGGTGGACATCCCGACCCGTCTGGTTCTCGGCCAGGCGCTCGAGCCGCCACCCCCGGGCGAGGAAGCCTGCGATCTGTGCGGCTATCATTGTTGGGCCGAATTCTTCGCACCGGGTCTCGGATGGATTCCGGTCGATGCCTCCTGCGCCTGCAAATACGGCAAGACCGATCTGTTCGGAACGCTCGAGCTGAATCACATCGCCTGGTCCACCGGGCGTGATCTCACGCTGACCCCGCCGCAAAAGGGCGATCCGCTGCTTTATTTCGCCGGCCCCTATGCTGAGGTCGACGGTGAGGCATTCAACGGTCTCGGGCGGCATGTGAGCTTTAACGAACTTTGAATTTTTAGGGATTTCCTCAAGCCGGGTCATGGCACAAAGGTCGCTTGTGTCGTTGCTCTGAGGGCACACTCTTACCGCAATCGCGTGATCACTATACGGAGCAAGTCAGGGGAGTGATTCCCTGGCGAGCGATACGTGATACAGTAATTGACGTGCCTTCAACACGATTCGCTGACGTGAGATCAGGAGAATGAGTGTGCTTGGGCTGACAGGTCTTCGTTGGAAATTGGGAACGGTGTTCGCCCTGGTGGTCGTTGGCTCGGCCGTCGGGTTACACAGAGCACCTGATGATTCATCTGATGCCGCGCCGCCTCCGGTCTTGGTCGCAGAGGCGGCTGTTGCGCCAAAACCTGTAGTTCCAGCCAAGCCGGTTACGATTGAAACAGGATCTGTCCAGGATACCGAAAGAGCGCGTGCCCTATTGGCAGCGATCAAGGATATTCTGAAGAAGACCGCGGACAGGCGGTCCGGCGCGAAGCAGTTGCCGAGTGAGGACGAGCTTCTTGTCGTGCCGCTGTGGACAGAGACGCGTGAGCAGCGACAGCGCGAGATCCGCAAACTCCTCGATGCGGCCCTGGATCTGATTACCGACGTCCCGCTTGTCGCGGAACAGAAGAAGCTTGAAGCCGCACGCCGGACGATCACGCAATTGCAGACCAGGATTGCAGAACTGCGAGAGAAGCAGCTCGTCGCGCCTGAGGAGTCCGTCCTCTCCGGTGTGTGGACCGATACGGTGGCGACGCTGGACGAGGAAATCGCCGACACGCAGGCGCGTATCGATGCGAACAGGCAGGAGATTGTCGATTCCAAGCTGGCCGTCGGTGCGGCACTCAGGCGGTCCGGCGTCGAGATATCGTCCGACCAGATCGATCTTCTTCTCGATAGTGTGCTCAGCGGAGACGTTGTGCGTCTCGTCGCGACATTCGAGGCTGCCAAGCTCATAGACGGTCAGCTGAACACGCTTGTCGACGCATCGCAGGGTAATCTGAGTGCGGCGCGGAACTATTTCGCCATGCATGCTGCCCTTTTCGTGCTCCTGGTGCATGCCCAGGACAGCGCGATCGAGAAGATCGATGCCGTCTATCTGCCCCGCCTGGAGGTGATCGGTCAGACGATCGCGTCGACGATGTCGGAAACGCGGCAGCTTCTCAGTGACCGGAAACGATCCGATCAGCGGCGGGTGCTGCAGGCCAACCTCAAGAGCCAGACTCTGGCCAAAGACGTTGCCGACTATTACAGCCGCTATCTCGTGCGCCAGCGCGGGCAGCTCGCCGAGGCACGCAATCGCACCCTGCGCGATCTTGAAGTTGCCGATAACACCTACAAGACGGTCGAGGTCAGTTTTCAACTCCGCGCCCTGATGAAAGACGCAACCGCCTCGTTCGATGCGATCCAGAAACTGGAGGCGCCGGGTCTTGAACAGATTTTCAAGAACCAGGAGCTGCGTCAGGAATTCGAGAATCTGACCCGGAGACTGGCGCCGCCATCATCCTGACGAAGGATATCGGGCCGTATTGACGTGGCAATTGCCGGTACCCTTGAAAAATCGATCTCCCATCACCATATCCATTCATTGCTACGAGTGAGCCGGATTGCGCCGCAGAGACGGACGCACGGGCTGCATCGAAAGACTATCGGATGTGATGCAGTCATAGAGCCAATGGCCGGCACGGACATCCTGTCGCTGTCCAATCGCAAAGCCGAGAACACGGGACGTGATCATGAGCGCAAGCGAGTTCGACTATACCGCGCCGGCAGAATTGTTCGGCGGTGGCAAGTGGAACGGACGGCCGGCTGCGATCACCTACAAGCGGTTCGATGCAGCCGCGGAGGCGATCCAATATGCGGTCGAGCAACTCTCCGGCGCAGGCGCCCGCGTTTGTGTTCTGGAAGTGAATGAGGAGCGGTTCGACCATCGCGGCATTCGCGAACTCTACGATCGCAGCGAATACCCGCTGGCCCGCACCAGCGATGCAGGCGGTGAGCCCGCCTAAGGCATGAATGCATAGAACGCCGAGCCCATTACCTTACCGGACGCTTGGCGAGCAAAGACTCAGAGGAATCCCAACATGCAGAAAACCGCAAAGTCTAAAGCCGAGGAACGATTCGCGGCCGCTCAGAAGTTGACCAAGCAGATCCAGAAGGAGCAGCAGACCGCGCTCGACGAGCGCGCCGCGCTGACGGCAAAACTGCGCGCCCTTCGTCTGGAGAAAGAAGCGGCCGATGCGAAACTGGCCGAAAAAGAGGCCAAGAAGGCAGCCGCCGCCGCCAAGAAGAAAACGGCATCGGGTGCGAAGAAAAAGACCACACGACGGGCTGCCGCAGCTTCCTCATGACGGCGCCTGCGCGCGATTGATGCAGGTGGTTACAGCCTCCAAGGCCTTGTGAAGGCTTGCCGATTGCCAATTCTAGTTTTTTTGCATCCAAAACGGGCTTTGGCCTCGTAAGTGCTCCTGAACCGGATTATTACGCCGACTGTCGGCAGGGAGCATCCATGCAAGCCATACCTCCATTTCCATGTAACTCGCGCCTGACGGCCGGGTTGAAATAGACCGGCATCTATGGCCGATCATGACACGCTCGAAGACCTGCTCTCGCAGGTCGCTCTCGGCAACCGGTCAGCGTTTCAAGAAGTCTATGAGCGGACGTCGGCGAAACTATTCGGTGTCTGTCTTCGGCTGCTGTCCGAACGCGCGATCGCGGAAGAGGTCTTGCAAGAAGCCTATGTGAAGGTCTGGCGGAATGCCGGCAGCTATGTGCAGGCCAAAGCCAAACCGATGACATGGCTGATTGCCGTCGCACGCAATCAGGCGATCGATAGGCTGCGTGTCCAGCGGCCGGGTGCCGTCGATCTCGAAGAGGCGGGCGAGGTTCGCGACGAAAAGCCATCGCCGGAACTGATGGCAATTGCATCGGACGAACGCGCGCGCCTGCACGATTGCATCGATACACTGGAGTCGAAACATAGCGATGTTATTCGCAGTGCCTATTTCGGCGGGTTCTCCTATGGGGAACTCGCGGAAGTCCGGGGTGTTCCTCTTGGAACCATGAAAAGCTGGATCAGGCGCGGATTGTTGAAATTGAAAGACTGTCTCGAGCGATGAACGCGGCACCGAAAGATACAGGCAAGCGTGACGACGAGACCCTGGCAGGTGAGTACGCCCTGGGTGTCCTGTCAGCTAGCGAACGCCTGGCCGTGCAGCAGCGGATCAAGACCGACGCGGCTTTCGCGGCAACCGTTGCTGCGTGGGACGACAGGTTGCAACCTCTGTCTCGCGAAATTGCAGAAGAGCGCGTGCCGAAACGGGTCTGGTCCGAATTGGAAGGGTCGCTGTTCAGGAGCGGTGCGACCTCCGACGGTCTGTGGAGCAGCGTGACGTTCTGGCGTTGGCTCACCGCGGCGACCAGCTTCGGCGCGGCAGCATGCGTTGCGCTCCTGCTTCTCGTGCCGCCGCCTGCCGGTCAGGCGCCATTGGTCGCCGCTCTACACGCAGGCGATGCCGGGCCGACATTCCTCGCGAAAATCGATCCGGCTTCGGGAAATCTCGTCATCAGGGTGGCTGCCGGCGCGCCGCAAGCCGATAAGGTACCTGAACTCTGGCTCATCCCTGCGGATGGCGTGCCCCGTTCGCTCGGTGTCATAGAAAAGCAGGGCGAGACCCAGGTTGCGATGACGGCTCCCCATATCGCGCTTGCCGCGCCGCAGACAGCCCTTGCGATCAGCCTTGAACCGCCTGGCGGGTCGCCGACAGGTCAGCCGACAGGGCCCGTCATTGCCGTCGGAAAGCTGCAACAGATATAGCAGGCTTTTTGGCTGATCGCGGGACGATTAGTTACGCGAATGCGCATTCAACCATGTCCCCGAACATCTGTCAGCGATGTCCCCGGTCTAAACATCAAGTCCGGGTATGACGAATCGAGGGATGTGTAGCCACTCTCGAAATTTTTGAAACTTTCTGCATCCGATCCCGCATTCGGCTCGTAGCTGCTCCCAAGTCAACGCAGCACATGCCAAGCGAAAGGGTCGAAACGATGCCGAACGAAATCAACGCAGCCGTCGATAGCGACAAGTTTGCCGATGCCTTCCTTCAGGGCTTCCTCTCAATGGGTCTGAAGCCGGAAGAAAACGCAGCCGACAAGGCCGAAGCCATAACTGTTCTTGGCAGTATGACCGAGACCGATGCGACGCTCGACACGCTTGTCGATCGGATCCTGGGAGCCGCATATAATGGCCTGGATAACGAGACGCCTTTTGGCGATGGCACAGGCATAATATCCAGCAATACCTCAGGAAACGAAGACGTCGATTTTGGCGACAAGGATACCGCACCGACATCCAAGACAGAGACGCCGGAGGAGAAGGCCGAGACAATGGGCGATGCCTTTGTCCAGGGACTATTGTCTCTCGGTCTGAAGCCGGAGGAGAGTGCTTCCGACAAGCAAGAAGCGATTGCCGTTCTTGGCGGCATCATCGGCAACGACAAGAGCATTGAAGACACGGTGAATGCGATCAAAAACGCGCCATACAACGGCTTGCATGACAGCGCTCCCGATTTCGGCGAAGTCGACCCAAGCGTCTTCGACAGCAGCGACTATATTCTCTGACAGACTGATTTTTGCCGCACCACATCCGCTCTCCGCCAGCATCGGTCCAGCCGTCCCTAGGGGTATCGATCCGATGCGGCGGAGAATTGCGTTGCCTTCAATCAGGCAATGTTTCGCTGCTCAGCGTTTCCCGGCAATCGCTGCCAGGCGCCGACCCGCCGTTCGGAAATTGCTCAGCCGGTCGATAAGGCCATGGCGCGGATTGTAGCCGCGGTCGACGTCCATAAAGGTGTCGAGCTGTACGATCGTGTGCGACAGCTCACCGGCAAGCTGACAGGCCTGCGCGACACGTTCCGCGATCACCTCATCGTCGAAGTTTGCGACCGCGGGGTTTTCGTTGGCGAGGCGAACATTCGCGCCGGCCTTCAGACCGTTCTGTTCGGCAAATGAATCGATCTCCTTCAGCCGTGTGCCGAGGTCGTCACTCATATTGATCTGGAAGACCGGGCCAAACAGGCGTTCTTTGAGCGCAGCCTGCGCCAGGGTGGACGCAACAGTATCGCGGTCATCCCACTTGAAGCCGAAGCTCACGGAATGGGCGAACTTCGAGCCTCGTTTCGGCTCATGGGCCGATGAATGGAATTTGCCGACATAGACCGGAACGCCGCCCAGATCCGGCAGATCGCCAATCTTCGCCGAGATATCGCTCATGTCGACTTCGGCCGAAATCAGCTCAAGCGCGTCGATCATCGGGGCAGCATCTCTCAAGGCCGCACAGGCGTCCGCATCCGGCACGCCGATGGTGAAGAATGTGAAACGAATGCCGGCACTGTGAAAATCATCGATACGTTTGCGGATCTGTGGGTCCAGAAGGTCGGACAATGGCGTGCGCACGCGATTGAGGCCCATCTGCCAGAGCCGCAGGAGCGTGTAGTCGTTGCGTGCCCGCTTGCGCGAAAACTCTTCCATCGGCCCATTGTAGGGCATGTCGATTGCTTCGGCCCACGCATGACGCAGATGCACCACCAGTGGCAGTCCGCCGTTCTTTGAGGGTGCAGGGACGGTCCAGTCATGCCCCGTGCTGGATACATCCTTGCCAATCTCAAGTTCCAAACCGTCGGTCGGGATGACGCGGAAGCCATGGCCGTCGGCATAGACGTCGACCAGCGCCACCGAGAATTTTCCGGTGTCGTTGCGACCATACTGGTCGGCAGGCTGCGAGCGATACAGCTCGGCAAAGTCCTGGCGGATAAAACTGGTCGGTGGGAAGCAGTAGAGTTTTGTCTTGCCCAACCGATTCAAAAAGAACTGATGCACATGACCTGAAAAGACGGCTTCGAGCTTGTACTGCTCGATCAGACCGGTCAGCCAGCTCCGGCCCGGCTCTTCGTAATTGTCGTAGTGGGCGTGCTCGCTCGTGTGATCGATAAAAGGCGGGTAGTGGGTACACAGGAACAGGCGCTTTCCGCTCTGCGCCGCCAGACCCTCTTCGAGCCATTTGCGCTGTTCGGCCTCCCGCTCCGTCCCGCTGTTTACGAGAGATGAATTGATGACGAAGAACCGGCAGTCTCCATGGTCGAACCCGTAGTGGGATGGTCCGAAATGCTCGTTGAAGATGGCCAGGGTTTCGTCCGTTACCGGGCCGGCCGGGGAGCCGATATGTGGCTTGTCGCCCGCGTCATGATTGCCGGCGACGAAATGCAGATTGGGCTTCAGGGGCTCGAAGATATCGTGCGCTGCGCCGCAGGCGTCGGCATAGGTGGGCAGGCTGGGTAGCGGGTGAACCATGTCTCCCAGATGAAGCGTGAAGGCGGGATTGTGTTCCGCGATCAGGTTTACGGCGAGACGGGCACGCCCGTTCGCCATATCGTTCACGGGGAAGGGCGAGGATTCGTCGCCGCCCGGTGGGCGGATATGTGTATCGGTGATGATCGCGAAAGTGAAAAGCGGAGCGCCAGACATGTCTTCAATTATCCCTCTTCGAAGGCTTTCATGTTGCCGCGCGTGCGCTGATAGATCATGGCGACAATGATCAGGACGGTCAGTGTCCAGAACACCCAGCAAATTGGGGTTCGGAAGAACACCGAGAAATCGCCGCGTCCGAGCAGGAGTGATTGACGGAAGTTATCCTCAAGCAGTGGCCCGAGAATGAATGCGATGAGGAAGGGCGCGGCCGGAATGCGCAGTCTTAGCATGCCATAGCCGAGAACGCCCATGATCAGCATCACGAGAACATCGAAAATGGTGTTGTTGATCGCATAGGCCCCGAAGACACAGAGGATCAGTACGACTGGGAAGAGAACGCGGTGCGGCACATCGGCGATCTTGGCAATGATGCGGATGGATGCCTTGCCGACGACGAAGAGATAGGCCGAACTCAGCATGATGCCCATGAAGAGAGCGTAGATCATGTCGATGTTTTCCTGGAACATCAGCGGTCCGGGTCTCAGGCCATGGATCATGAAAGCACCGAGAATGATGGCCGTGATGATGTCGCCGGGAACGCCGAGCGCCAGAAGCGGGATCAACGTCGCACCGGCAACGCCGTTATTGCCGGCTTCGGCGGCGGCGACGCCTTCCAGTTCGCCTTTGCCGAATTTTTCGGGTCTCTTCGAATTCCGTCTGGCCTCGCTGTAGGACAGGAAAGCAGCCGGCGCGCCGCCGATCCCGGGAATGGCGCCCAGCACGACACCGATCAAACTTCCGCGAACGATCGATTTCAGGTTTTTGAGATAGTCGAGGAATCCGGCATGGGTGCCGGCAAGGCTGGATTGTTCATGCGGCTTTTCCGTCTTCGAATAGAAGTTGATGATTTCCGGAATGGCGAACAAGCCGATAAGGACGGGAATGAATGTCAGTCCGCTCATCAATTCCGTATTGCCGAAGGTCAGCCGGTCGGTGCCGTAGACAAGATCGAGCCCGACCGTGGAGAGCAGGAGCCCGAGGCATGCCGCGCCGAGGCCTTTTGCGAGATCGTCGCCGGAGACGCCGGCAATAATGGTCAGCGAAAAGACGATGAGCGTGAAAAACTCGGGCGATCCGAACTTGAGGGCAAAACTCGCCAGCACGCCTGCGAAGAGGATGAGCGACAGATTCGATATAAAGTCCGCCGTGCACGACGCATAGAGCGCCATGTCGAGCGCACGTCGCGCTTCTCCTTTCTTGGCCAGGGGATAACCATCGAGCCCTGTACATGACGCTGCGGGCGTGCCCGGTGCGTTGATCAGGATTGCGGTAATCGAACCGCCATAAAGGCCGCCCTTATAGACACCAAGCAGGAGCAGGATGCCGGTCACGGGCGGCATGGTGAAGGTGAATGGGAGGGCAAGCGCCACTCCCATGGGGGTCGTCATACCGGGTATGGCGCCCATGATGACGCCGAAGATCACGCCGGCAAGGAGCGCGAGCGCGTTGTCGACAGTTGCGAACAGGGTGAAGGCGGCGGCGATTGTGTCCCACATGGTGTCAAACTCCCGCCAGATATTGCTCGAGAATGCCGTTGGGGATCGGGACATTCGCGGCTTTTGTGAAGAAGAGATAGAGCCCGGCCGGAATACCGATTGCGACGGGAATCATGATTGTCAGCCGCCGCTCATCGGCCAGAAACATCAGCGTGAAGAGTGCGATTGCACCCGTGAGCGGAAAGCCCAGCGGCTCGAGCGCGATATAGAGCGCGAACAGGACGGCAAACACTGTGACGGTGCGCATGATGACCCGTTCGTCGGGAGCGGCTTCCATCGCGGCGGCGTCCGATTTCATCGCCAAGGTTCGTATGATCACCATCGCTCCGAATGCTGCCAGCATGTAACAGACGATGCGCGGGAAATAGGATGGCGAGAGGGCCGCAAACTGCACGCCTCCCGGTTCATCGATTCCGTTCGGTATGATGACAAACACGCCAAGGAGGCCGAATATGAGCATCAATGGTCCGGCAATGAGATTGATGACTTTCAACTGCGACATGCCCGTTTCCCCCAACGCACTTCCCAAGAGGAGTGCTCTGACTTAAGCGGCTCTGAGCCGTTCGATATTAAGATCCTGCGAATACACGAATGCGCTGAGACCCAGCCAAACGGCCGAGTCGTTACTCGTGACGGCACTCGGTTGAACACGTGCTGCTTCCTCAGCGCCGCGCAGGCGCGCAAGCTTCTCTTGCACGCCTTTGAGATAGTCGGGCTGCCGCCCGGCGGCACCGGCAAGCAGCACCAGATCCGGATTAAGGACCGACATGATCGTGTCCACGGCAAGTGCCATGGCACCACCGGCCTGCTTGAACGCCTGGGATACGAGCTTGGCTTCCGGTCCGCGGAGAGCGGCGATTGCCGCTAGACGTCGTCCGGGATCGGTCGTCTTGCCGACGCTTGGCAAGGCCAGGTCCTTGAGCTGTTCCAATATTGCGGCGCCGGATGCGACGACTTCTAAACATCCGTTTCTACCGCAGAAGCAGGTCGTTCGATTGCCGTGCAGCGAGAAGTGCGAAATTTGTCCGACCATATCGTCGCGGCCGCGCAGGATTCGCCCATCGATCGCAACGCTGCCGCCGAGACCCAGACCGTTGTTGATGAGAACAACATTCGCCGTATCCGCGGCAAGTCCTCTGGCGCGTTCGGCCTTGAGCAGTGCCACCGCCCGGCCCTCAACCTTCACCGGCAAATCGAGTGCCGTGGACAAGATCGATCCAACGGAAACATTGTCCCAGCCAAGCGGCGGACTTGCGATCAAGATACCGGTTTCCGGATCGGCACGGCCGGCAATGGAGAGGCCTGCACCCAGAAGACGGGATTGATCGAAATCGGTCTTTTCGATAAGCGCCGTTGCCACTTCGGCAACCTGCTTCAGCGTTGCGGACGGGTCCTTAAGATCCAACAAGCGAACATTATCTCGAGCGATGATTTCACCGCGGCAGTTTGCAATGGAGACGGAACGCACATTGCCCGTCAGCGCAATCCCTAGAACGAAAGCGCCGTCGTCGCTCAATTCAAGAATGACGTTTCTTCGTCCGACCCGGCCCTTGAGCGGGATCGTGGCGCCTTCCTTAAGGAGCCCCGCATCGATAAGCTCACGAGTGATTCGTGATATGGCTGCACCGGTCAGTCCGGTCTGTTTGGCGATGTCCGTCCGAGAGAGCACCTTGTTCTCGACGATCAGTTTCAGCACCAGGTCTCGGTTCTGCCGTCTGATGTTGCTGGGTGATCCGATGCGCATTTTGAGCCGCCATCTGCCAATAAATTAATTTCGGTAATTAATTATTGAACTTACCCGCGACCTGTGTCAAGTTGTTTCCCATGAAGGGCGAAAAATCCGCTTCTTCGCCAGTTTCCGGTTGGTATCAGGGAGGAATGAAGTATGACAAAGACTTGGCAAACGACGGCCTTCGCGGCGATGGTTTTCGCTGCGAGTGCGCCGTTCGCGGCGCTTCATGCGGCGGATTATCCGTCAAAACCGGTCACGCTTGTCGTGCCTTATGGGCCAGGCGGCGCCTCCGACTTGCACGCCCGTATCGTTGCAGGATCGGCACCGAACTATCTCAAGCAAGCCGTTCTTGTCGTGAATAAGACCGGCGCTGCCGGCGTCGTCGGATCGAACTTCGTGGTTCGCTCGAAGAAGAATGGCTATACGCTCTTGTCAGCGCGCGTCGGTAGTCAGGCCGGTGTGCCTGCGATGAACCCGAACATTCCCTACAAGTGGAGTGACTATACGTTCCTCGGACTTACCGAGCGCAATCCCTTCGTGCTCGCAGTTAAAAAAGACTCGCCCTACAACAGTTTCAAGGATTTGAAAAAGCCCTGAAGGGCGGCACGAAACTGACTTATGCCTCCGCCGGTGTCGGCACGCTCCTCCATATCGCGACACTCGTGATGTCCGACAAGATGGCTGTCGACAACAACAACCTCACTCATATTCCCTATAAGGGTGGTGGGAAGGCCCGCGCGGCATTGGTCGGCGGTCATGTCGACTTTCTCTGGCAGAATCTTTCAGGATTGATCGGCGCCTACCGTGCTGGTCAGATCAAGATTCTGGCCGTGACGACAGGCGAACGTATCAACAGCATCAAGGACGTTCCGACCGTCAAGGAACTGGGCTATCCGGCAATGGAAACGATTATCGGCTGGAGCGGAATTTTCGGCCCGCCCGATCTGCCGAAGCCTGTCGTCGACAAGTGGGTTGCAACGCTGCAGGGCCTCAAGAAGGACAAAGCCTTCAACAAGCTCATTAAGGGCCTGGGTTCGATTCCCGACATTCGCAGTCCCGAGGAAACGAAGGCCTATGTGAAGGTGCAGTATGAAACCTTCAAGGACGTGGTGACCAAACTCGGCGTTCGTGTGAAGGCCAAAAAGTAGCAATTGCCAATTGAGCAGCGGAGCCCGAGCGGCTCCGCTGCATTTTTATTCCTGTTAAGAGAATTCTCGCTCTCCGATGTTTCCTGGGGGGAAGGGCAGTCGCATGTCTCAAGAAAAACCGAACATCCTCGTCATCATGACGGATCAATTGGCCCCGCAGGCGCTGCCCTGCTACGGGCATCCGCTGGTAAGTGCGCCGCACATCGCAGGATTGGCCGAGGAGGGCG
>CBDDHT010000002.1:0-380884 GCA_965228615.1 Methyloligellaceae bacterium
CGACTGCATCAGAAGTGCGCTTCGTTTGCCGCCGAGCCAGAGACCGGCGGCCAGCGCCACGCCTTCTTCCTCCGTGGTCAGGACCGATGTCCCCATGTCGGCCCGGGCCGCGCACAGATTGATCAATCCACGATGGCCGGCATCCGGAACATAGGAGACATGATCGATGGCACCTTCGACGAAGGCATTCATGATATCCGGTTGCCAGGGATGAATCTGGGCATCGGCGTCGGCGACGGCATCCATGGTTTTTATGGTCCTTTTTTGCTTATGGGGCCAGGCCGCCCGCTCCCCCGGCCCAACCACCCCGAGGGTACCCTTATTGGGTGGTTTGGCCGGGGGAGTGGGCGGCCGAGGATCTTCCAAACCGGCTACAAATCATATGAACGATCATTCGTCATCCTGGACAAGAGATAGCGAAGCTGGAGTGCCGATCCGGGATGACGACAGGGTCTGGGACCTCCATATCATCACCTAACAGAGACTTGTCGCGAGTTCGGCAAAATTCGCGACGATGATATCCGGCTGATGGGGTGTCTCGCCGAAGGGGCGCTTCCGCCGATCTATGAAAGCCGTGCGCATGCCGAAGGCTTTCGCGCCGATGCAGTCGAAGGCGTGGTTGGCGACGAACAGGCAGCTCGAGCGTTCCTCCCCGGTAATCTCCTCGGCGCTTGCATAGGTCTTCCAATGCGGCTTGAAGTATCCGGCTTCCTGGACGGAGATCACATGGTCGAAGGGAAAGCCGATATGCGGTTTGGCGGCTTCGAGCATGTCGCGGTCGCCATTGGAGAGGATTGCCAGGCGAAAACCCGCGCCGCGCAGTTGTTCGAGCGCCGCGATGACATCCGGAAACGGTTTGAGTTTTTCGATTTCCGAGACCAGCCAGAGGACTTCGTCCTGGCTGTAGGCGATCCCGCACCGGTCCATGACGAAGGAGACCGCGCGATGGCCGATCTGCCGGTAGGGCGTATGGCCGCGATCGCATAAGGCATCGATCATGGAGTTTTCGAAATGGGTGCGGCGCCACCAGGTGACGAACCGGTGCGCTTCCCCGTCCCAGCCCTTGTCTTTGAGGAAAGACCCGACAGCTTCCGTCAGGCCGGCCTGCATATCGACGATCGTGCCGTACTGATCGAACACCAGCGTGCCGATTTCGCGCTTTAATATGTCGGGTTCTTCCATTTGACGCGGATCTCCTTGCAGTCGTTTGCGGATCGGAAAATAGCGCCGGCATTTGCATTGCACCAATCGATAATGACGATGCGAACATTATTTCTGGTGATGTACTGCTTGGCGCAAAATGGCTGACGTCTGAATATCCCGAATGTTGAAGCATGAGTCTGCACGTTGTTGACTGGGAGCCGGGTTTTCGCTACTGAACGAACGTTCATTTAGTGATGTGATATGCTGAAACCTGATCCTCAGATCGTCATCGATGGCGCGCGCGAGCGGTTTCTCGATGCCGCTGCCGAACTCTTTGCCGAAAAAGGCTATCACGCGACCTCGATCCGAGACATTGCACGCCATCTGTGCGTGACCCCCGGGGCTGTCTACGCGCATTTTCCATCGAAGAGCCAGCTGTTGCTCGCGGTCTATGAGGCCGGTGTCGCGCGCATGAGCGCCTGCCTTGAAGATGTCGGAGACACCGACCCCGATCCTTGGGGCCGGCTTGAGAGTGCTTGCCGTCGTCATTTGGAGACTTTGCTTCAGGCTGGCGGCTATGGGCGTGTCGTCATCCGTGTCCTGCCAACCGATGTGGAAGAAGTGGCGGATGCTTTGACGCGGCTGCGCGAGGACTATGAGAAGCGGTTCCGCCAGTATGTGGACGCGCTCGACCTCGCGCCGGAAACGGATCGCCGTGTTTTTCGTCTGACGATCCTTGGGGCACTGAACTGGAGTCTGGTCTGGTATCGCGAGGGGGCGGCAACGCCGGCAGCGATCGCGCACCAGCTTGTCGAAGGTCTGCGTGCCGGCCACGGTGCAAAGCAAGGGAGCTGAAACAATGGCGCTCACCGATACATATCCTGCGAAGGTGATGGTCACCAAGATCGGGCTCGATGGCCATGATCGCGGCTCGCGCATCGTCGCGGCGTTTCTGCGCGATGCCGGTATGGACGTCGTCTACACACCACCCTGGCAGGACATCGCCCAAGTCGTCCGGCTTGCCCTCGAAGAGGATGTGGACGTAATCGGAGTGAGTTCGCTTGCGACGGACCACCGGCTCGTCCCGAAGCTGATCGCGGCACTGGGCGAGGCGGGTCTTGGACACGTGCGGGTCGTTGTCGGCGGTATCGTTCCGGAGCCGGACGAGGCCGAGCTATTGAATTCAGGTGTATCCCGGATCTTTCATCCAGGCGCCATGCGGGAAGAGATCGTAGGGTCTGTCGCACAGTTTGCCGAAGACGCGCGGCAGGCACGTTCAGGGGAGTCGAACCAATGACCGAAAGTGCCATCCAGCTGCCACTACCCGGATTCGAAACCTCTCGCGCCGAGTGGCGGGCGGACTATGACCGGCAGATCGACGACAAGGCGAATCCGCAGAACCGGTCGGGTGTGGAGGTCCAGCCCCTCTATACGCCGGACGACTGGGATAGCAGCCAATATATGGATGATCTCGGCTTTCCCGGTCAGACGCCGATGACGCGCGGCATCTATCCGACCATGCATCGGGGGCGGACCTGGTCGCAGCGCCAGCTCATCGGCATGGGCACGCCGGCCGACTACAATAACCGGCTCAAGACAATCATCGCCCATGGCGGCAATGCCAGCAGCCTGATCCCGTGCAACTCCGTTTATCGCGGCTTCGATTGCGACGAGGTCGACCCGCTATTGCTCGGAACCTGCGGGACCATGGTCAATACGATCGACGACATGGAGCTCTGTTACCGGGATATCGCCATCGGCGAATTCTCGACCGCTCTGAACGACCCGTCGCCCTTCACCCTGCTGGCCCTGTTATTGGCTGTCGCGAAGAAGCGCGGCATCTCCTGGGACCGCATCAGCGGCACCTCGAACCAGAGCGATTATCTCTCGCACTTTGTGTGCAATCACATGTTTTTCAGGCTGGCCTTGCCGGGCGCCCGCCGCGTGCTTGTCGACCATATTGTTTTTGCGGGTGAGCATCTGCCCGGATGGAACCCCTTGTCGGTGGTGGGCCAGCATATGCAGCAGGGTGGCGCGACGCCGGCCGAGGCGATGGGTTTGACGCTCTCGAGCGCCATCCAATATGCGGAAGACTGTGTCGCGCGCGGCATGGATCCTGACGTGTTTCTGCCACGGTTTACTTTCTTCTTCGACATTTCGATCTCGTTCTTCGAGGAGGTCGCCAAATTCCGGGCGGGCCGGCGCATCTGGCAGCGCATCGTCCGTGAGCGCTTCGGCGCGAAGAACCCCAAAGCGTGGCGTTTCAAGTTTCACGGTCAAACCTCAGGCGTCGACCTGACGCGGGAGCAGCCGCTCAACAATATTGCTCGGGTGTCGGTTCAGGCGATGGCCGGGATATTCGGCGGACTTCAGTCGCTTCACACCGATGCCTTTGACGAGGTGTTGAGCGTGCCGACGGAAAAGGCGGCCAGGATCGCGATCGCCACCCAGGAGATTCTGAAAGGCGAAGCCCATCTGACGGACGTCATCGATCCTCTGGGCGGCTCCTACTATGTGGAGACGCTGACCAATGAGATGGAAGAGAGGATCGAAGAGGTCATTGCCGACATCGACAATGCGGGCGGGATGTATCAAGCCGTCGACTCAGGTCACGTCCAGCACATGGTCGGCCGGTCGGCCCTGGCCTTTCAGGAGAAGGTCGAGAGCGGCGAGGAGACGATCGTCGGTGTCAACAAGTTTCGCGATGATAGCGATGACGGGGTGGCAATCGAGCCGTTGCGCCCGCCCCCTGAACATGTGGTCGAGGCGCAGCTCGCGACTCTTGCGAAGTTCAAAGCGGAACGTGACGGACAGGCGGTCACGCGTGCGCTCGATGAACTGGCCCGCGCGGCTGAAAGCGACGATCGCAATGTCTTTGCAGAGGTGGTCGAAGCCGTTGGGGCCGGCGTCACCCATGGTGAAATCTGCGGGCGGCTGCGCGATGTTTATGGCGATGGGCAGCCGCTCATTGTGCCATGACGCAGGTTGCCGCCAAGCCGCTAGGACCCGTGCCGGATTTGCTGGCACGCATGCGCGGAGGGGACATTGGTGCGCTCTCGCGCGTGGTGACGGAACTCGAGCGCCTGTCGCCCATCGCAGGTGAGCTGATCCAGGCGATGACGCCCGAACTCGGCAATGCAATCGTCGTTGGTTTCACAGGCGCGCCCGGCGTTGGGAAGTCGACGCTTGTCGGCGCGACCGTCGCCGCGTTTCGCAAGGCGGACAAGACGGTCGGTGTGATCGCCGTCGATCCATCGAGCCCGATTTCCGGCGGCGCCATCCTTGGCGACCGGTTGCGAATGTCCCGGCATGACATGGATGACGGCGTCTTTGTGCGTTCGCTTGCATCGCGCGGTGCGCTGGGCGGTCTTACGCCCGCGGCTGTCCGGATCATCGATGCCTTCGATGGAGCGGGTAAGGATATCGTTGTCATCGAGACGGTCGGTGCCGGTCAATCGGAAGTCGATGTCGCCGAGGTGGCCGACATCCGGATTGTCGTCGCAGCGCCCGGGCTTGGCGATGACATTCAGGCAATAAAGGCGGGTGTCCTCGAAATTGCCGACATTCTTGTGGTGAATAAGGCCGATCGTCCGGATGCGGACAAGACGGCGCGCGAGCTTGAAAGCGCGCTTGCACTGAAGGCGGCATCGGGCGCCAAGCAGGTGATCAAGACGATTGCGACATCGGGAGAGGGTGTCGAGGATCTTGCGGGCGAGATCGGGCGGATTGCGTCCGAACGATCGGAGACGTCTCAGGAGCGGCGCAGGAGACGCGCCCGGAAATTACTTGCCTGGGCTGCCGCCGATCTGATTGCGAAGCGCGTCAAGGATGGAGGGGATTCGAAAGTCGATGCGCTTTCCGATGCCATCCTTGCGGCTGAGATCACGCCGGACGATGCGGCGAGGGCGCTGTTCGATTAGGGGCTTTTTGTTAGTCGCTGGTGCTGTCCGGTGGGATGGTGCTGTTTTGCTGGTGCGGTCCGGCGGGAACCGGCCGTGGTTTTGAGATCTGAGTTTGTTTCGCTCACGGCTATTCCGCGCTTTGCGCGGGCCTCCGCGAGGGCGCCCTGACCGGGCGGCGGCCGCTTGGCCTTGCCTCGCTAGTCGCTCGGTATTCTTGGTTCCATGGGAGATCTTGCCGTTTGGCTGGTGCTATATGGCACGATTTGGCCGTGGATTTGAGATTTGGGTTTATTTCGCTCACGGCTATTCCGCGCTTTGCGCGGGCCTCCGCGAGGGCGCCCTGACCGGGCGGCGGCCCTTGGCCTTGCCTCGCTAGTCGCTCGGTATTCTTGGTTCCATGGGAGATCGTGCTGTTTGGCTGGTGCGATACGGACAGTATTTTGGATAGGCAAAGAACAACCGCGCCATAGTGGCGCGGCAAGCGCGACTGCGCGCCGCCCGGCCAGGGCGCCCTCGCGGAGGCCCGCGCATTAGCGCGGAACAGCCGTGAGCGATAAAAAAAACAGCCACGGGCCGCCACCTTCAATCCTTGACAAAACCTCCGATTCGCAATTAGAACAAAATAAGAACAAAGGGAGAATAGAGTGGCGTTCGAGAGGTTCACCGGCGGCGTTGAAAGCCGCAACAAGTCACCGGTGCCTGTCGAGCGCAAGGAGATCGCAGGCGGAGCGGGCAAGCGCCAAGTTCTGATCGATGGATTGCGTTCCCGCATTCGCGTCATCGAGCAGACCCCCGTGTCATTCACACGACCCCCCGTGCCCCCTGACACGGGCCGCAACCGCTCTGCCTGCGTCACCTCCAATGTAATCCCTCTCGCCCAGTCTTCAGATCTATCTGGGGAAGAAAAACACCAAGAGGCGAGGAAGGCCGTAGGCCTGACCGGGACACACATAGACCAGGCGAGGAAGGCCGTAGGCCTGACCGGGACACACATAGACCAGGCGAGGAAGGCCGTAGGCCTGACCGGGACGCACATAGACCAGGCGAGGCCGACCGAAGCTCCGTCCGACACGCAAAAAAACAACTGGACGTTTGGTTTTCCTGAAATCGATAGCGTTCTGCCCTGGAACGGTCTGTCCCCAGGCGGCCTGCATGAGGTGCGGCCCGAGACCTATCAGGATAGCTGGGCCGCTCTCGGTTTTGCGAAGGCGTTGATCGCCAGACGGATGGCTGGTTTGGGCGGTTCCGGGCGAAACCTCTTTCTTTGGGGAACGACGGATGCGGCAGGACATGAGTTCGGCCTGCCCTATGGTCCGGGGCTGCAGGCACTCGGGCTTGATCCTGGCGCTCTTCTCATGGTTCGGACCCGGCGCCCGCAGGAGTTGGCCTGGGCCTTGGAAGAAGGCGTCAAATCGCAGGCGCTCGCTGCCGTTCTCGGTCATGTTTCCCTGCTGTCGACCACGAGCGAACGGCGATTGGCCCTGGCAGCCGCAGCACATGAGACGCCCTGTCTCCTGATTTCGAGTCATCAGACAAGCGGGGTCGGGCCGGCATTGACCCGCTGGCGCGTTTCTGCCGCTCCCAGCCGTCCGCATGCTTTCGATGCACGTGCTCCGGGGCCTGCCGCCTGGCACGTAACCCTTGAGCGCTGTCGATGGGGGCCTCACGGCCTCAACTGGACCGTGGAGTGGAGTGATGAAGCGTATGATTTCCGTCTGGCTGCCCCATTGGCCGATCGAGCGGCTACAGCGGGAGGCGCATCGGGGCGCACGGCCGCCATTGCCGGATAAGGCGCCATTTGCACTGGTTGAGTCCGGACCGCGCGGTCTGACGATCACGGCGTTGAATGCCACTGCCCGGCGTGAAGGGCTGCATCCAGGCCTGGGGCTAGCCGATGCCCGGGCAAGGATTCCGGATCTCCTATCGGAGCCGGCCGTTCCCGAGCGGGATGCAGAGGCCCTTCTGTCGCTTGCCCACTGGTGCGGCCGCTATAGTCCTGCGCTCAATGTGGATGGCATCGACGGTCTTTGGATCGATGCGACGGGCGTTGCTCATCTCTTCGGCGGCGAGGCCGGCATGCTCGAAGATATCCGGACACGGTTCGGTGCGCTCGGGATCACGGTCCGGATCGGTCTCGCCGATACACTTGCGGCTGCATGGGCCCTGGCACGTTTCGACAAAACACACCCTTCGAAAGAGGTCGATGTTGAGGCCCGGCTTTTTGCCGTTCCCGTCGAGGGACTCCGGTTGTCGCCGGACACTGTCACGCTTTTGAAGCGTCTCGGTCTCTACCGGATCGGTCAGCTCGCCAAGCTTCCCCGCGCGAATTTGCAAAGCCGGTTTCGCTCCCGAAAGGCCGTCGATGCTGTTCTCCTGCGCCTCGATCAAGCTCTGGGCGTGCGGTCCGAACCTCAGGCACCGCTTATCCCGCCAACGGTCTATGCCGCGCGTTTGGCCTTCCCGGAGCCTTTGATATCGAGCGAGGCCTTCGAAGGGACGCTTCGTCAGTTGGTCGATAATCTCTGTACGAAGTTGGCCGGGGATCTGCGAGGGGCCCGGGAGATCCTGTTCACCGCCTATCGGTGCGACGGCACAGCCGCGCGGGTTGAAGCCGGTCTGAGTGCGCCGAGCCGGACCCCGGCCCATTTCATGCGTCTTCTGATGGAGAAGGTCGTCACCATCGATGCGGGTTTCGGTATTGATTGCCTGACGCTTTCGGCAACGGTCACGGAGAGCCTTGGAGCCGGGCAGGAAAGTTTGGCCGATGGTGCAGGCGCGGTCTCGCCGGAACCTCTGATCGATCGCCTCGCCAACAGGCTTGCTGCAGCTCGCGTCATTCGAACCGCGCCATGTGAAAGCTACATCCCTGAACGGGCTGAATGTCATGTACCGGCCCTGAATGCAGAACTACCCATCGACGCGATCGTCGAAACCGCAATCACTGCTGCAAGACCTTCTTTGCTCTTCGTGCCGCCCGAGCCGATCGACGTGATGGCGGAGATCCCCGAAGGACCACCGGCTCGGTTCAAATGGCGCCGCATCATGCATCGCATTCTCAAGGCCGAAGGTCCCGAACGGATCACGCCCGAATGGTGGCGAGAGATTGGCGCTAAGGCCTCCCGGCCGCGTGACTATTACCGCGTGGAGGACGATGCGGGCCGGCGCTACTGGGTTTTTCGCGACGGGCTTTATGAGGGGCAGGCGGAGAATGAGATGCCGAAATGGTATCTGCATGGGGTGTTCGGGTGATGGGTAACGCAGGTTGGTACTGTTTGGCCGGTGCTGTCCGGCGGGGTTTGGTTGTTGGTTTGAGATCTGGGTTTGTTTCGCTCACGGCTATTCCGCGCTTTCGCGCGGGCCTCCGCGGGGGCGCCCTGACCGGGCGGCGGCCGCTTGGCCTTGCCTCGCTGGTCGCTCGGTTATTCATGGATCCAAGAGAAATGGTGCCGTATTGCACCGGCCATACGGCGCGATCTTGCTTGTGTCCAAGACAACCGCGCCATAATGGCGCGGCAAGCGCAACCGCGCGCCGGCCGGTCAGGCCGCCCCCGCGGAGGCCCGTGCCGAAGGCATGGAATAGCCGCGAGCGAAACAAACCCAGATCTCAAAACACGGCACCATCCCTCCGGACACCACCAGCGCATCTCCCCAATGCCGCGTGGGACCAGAGATGACCGTGAGAGCCAGTCGCAATGCTCCAACATAATATCCCATATGCAGAACTCCAGGTAACGACCAACTTCTCGTTCCTGCGCGGCGGCAGCCATGCCGAAGAGCTGGTGGCGACAGCCAAGGCGTTGGGTCATGAGGCTCTCGCCGTTACCGACCGCAATACGCTTGCCGGCGTGGTTCGGGCCCATATCGCTGCCAAGGAGGTTGGGCTCAAGATTATCGTCGGAGCCCGCCTCGACCTGCAGGACGGGCCGAGCCTTCTGGTCTACCCTACAGATCGAACTGCTTACGGGCGTCTCAGCAAACTCCTCACTCTCGGACAGCGCCGCGCGGAGAAAGGGCAGTGTCTGCTTTACCAGAACGATCTTGAGGCGCATGCGGAAGGACAGATCTTCGCCGCCGTTCCGCCGGCCGATTTCATGCCGGTTACAGCAGACCTGTTCGAAACCGCGCTCTATCAGGTCCGCGAGGCGCTTCCCGGAGCGCCGCTCCATCTTGCAGCGTCCCATGGCTATCGAGGCGACGACAAAGCACGGATCTTATGTCTCGCGGGACTTGGCGCTCGTGCCGGCATGCCGCTTATCGCCACCAACGATGTGCTCTATCACAAGGCCGACCGGCGGGACCTTCAGGATGTTCTGACCTGCATACGAGAGAAGTGCACGATCCATGAAGCGGGGCTGCGTCTCGAGGCCAATGCCGAGCGGCATCTGAAAAGCGGTGCCCAGATGGCGCGGCTATTTGCCGGGCACGAGGCGGCGATTGTGCGGACTTGTGAGATTGCCGATGCCTGCAATTTCTCTCTCGATGAGCTGGTTTACGAGTATCCGGACGAACCGGTGCCGGCGGGCAAGACCCCTCAGGAGCATCTTGAGGCCATAACCTGGGAAGGTGCGAACTGGCGTTTTCCCGATGGTGTACCGCCGAAGATCGCCGACACCATTTCCCGTGAATTGACTCTCATAAAAGATCTCAAATACGCGCCCTATTTCCTGACCGTCTATGACATCGTCGCCTTCGCACGATCTCAGGGCATTCTTTGTCAGGGCCGCGGCTCTGCCGCCAACTCCGCCGTCTGCTATTGCCTGCGGATCACCAATGTGGACCCGACTGAGATCGATCTCCTCTTCGAACGATTTGTTTCGCCGGAGCGCAAGGAACCGCCCGATATCGATGTCGACTTCGAGCATGAGCGCCGCGAGGAGGTGATCCAATATATCTATGCCCGCTATGGCCGCGAGCGGGCCGGGCTCGCGGCGACTGTCATCTCCTATCGGTCGCGCTCGGCACTGCGGGAAGTCGGCAAGGTCATGGGGCTGGCAGAGGACACGGTGGCGGCACTGGCCGGAACGGTCTGGGGCTCACGCTCCGATGGATTGCCCGAGACCTATGTGCGGCAGGCGGGGGTCGACCCGACCGACCCCCTCATTGCCCGCACCCTGGAGCTCACCGATGAGCTGATCGGTTTTCCGCGTCACCTGTCCCAGCATGTCGGCGGCTTTGTGCTCACTCGCGGGCCTTTGTCGGAGGTCGTGCCGATCGCCAATGCAGCCATGGAGGACCGCACCGTCATCGAATGGGACAAGGACGATCTCGACGCTTTGGGACTGCTGAAGGTCGATGTGCTCGCCCTTGGCATGCTGACCTGCATCCGCAAATGCTTTGCGCTTCTGGAGGCTCATTACGGACGGTCATTGTCGCTTGCCTCCGTGCCTGCGGACGACTCCGAGGTTTACGACATGCTGTGCAATGCGGATTCCCTCGGCGTTTTCCAGGTCGAAAGCCGGGCGCAGATGAACATGCTGCCGCGTCTCAAACCGCGCAATTTCTACGATTTGGTGATTGAGGTCGCCATCGTCCGTCCCGGACCCATCCAGGGGGACATGGTCCATCCCTATCTGCGCCGCCGCGATGGGTTGGAGCGGGAGGATTATCCCTCGCCCGCACCTGAGCACGGACCAGCCGACGAGCTTCGCCAGGTACTGGCCAAGACCAAGGGTGTGCCGCTCTTTCAGGAACAGGCCATGCGTCTTGCCATGGTGGCAGCCAAGTTCACCGCCGATGAAGTCAATCAGCTCCGCCATGCCATGGCGACCTTCCGCCGTCGCGGAACGATTGAGCGGCTGGAAGACAAGATGATCAACGGCATGATTGACCGTGGCTATGATCCGGATTTCGCCACTCGTTGCTTCAACCAGATCAAGGGGTTCGGAGAATATGGATTTCCCGAGAGCCACGCGGCCAGCTTTGCCCATCTCGTTTATGTATCGTCCTGGTTGAAATGCCACTATCCGGCCGTCTTCGCCTGCGGGCTCCTGAACTCGCAGCCCATGGGCTTCTATGCGCCGGCGCAGATCGTGCGATGTGCCCGTGAGCATGGTGTCGAGGCCCGTGCCGTCGACGTCAATTGCAGCCATTGGGATTGCACTTTGGAGCCTGGTGAAAAGGGTGGCTGGGCTTTGCGGCTCGGTTTCCGTCAGGTGGATGGCCTGCGTGAAGACGATGCGGAGAAGATTGTCACCGCTCGCGGAGACGAGGATTCGAGTCGATCCCCTCACCCTCCCACTGCCAACGGCAGCGGGCCCCTCCCTCTCCCCAGGGAGAGGGTCTATGAGAGATCGTCTCCCTCTCCTTGGGGAGAGGGTCGGGGTGAGGGGAATTCAACGCCGACCTTCACAGATGTGCACACGCTTTGGCGCCGATCCGGTGTCTCGCGTGCGGTGCTTGAGCGACTGGCAGCGGCGGACGCGTTCCGTTCCATGGAGCTCGACCGGCGTCAGGCGCTTTGGGAGGTCAGGGCGCTTGCCGAAAGCCCGGCGCTCCCATTATTCGAGCATGCCAGAGCGCGTGATATGGGGCTTGAGGCGGATGTCCAGCTTCCCGTCATGCCCCTGTCGGAGCATGTGGTCACCGACTATCAGACGCTGCGCCTCTCGCTCAAAGCCCATCCCATGTCATTTCTGCGCGCGCAGCTCGACGCAGAAAAAGTCGCATCGTGCAGCGATGTCGGACGCCTCAGGAATGGTTCCTTTGTGCGCGTCGCAGGCGTCATTCTCGTTCGCCAGCGACCGGGCTCCGCCAAAGGTGTGGTGTTCATGACCCTGGAAGACGAGACCGGAATCGCCAACGCCGTTGTGTGGCCGAAAGCGCTCGAAAAATACCGCAAGGTCGTCATGGGCGCCCGTTTGATCTTCATCCAGGGGCGCATCCAACGTCATGAGGACATCATCCACGTCATTGCAAACCGTCTCGAAGATCGAAGCACCTGGCTTGCGAGCCTCACCGAATGCGCCGAACAGATGGCCGCACCCCTGGCCCATGCCGATGAGGTCGTCCGGCTCGAGCCCGGCTCCTGGAACCCCCGCCGTCACCCCCGCAACGTCCGCGTCATTCCCAAGTCACGCGATTTTCACTGAACATCGCCCCTGGTTTCGTCCAAGAAACCCCTTATGTTCGCGCCCATGACAGTTATCCAATCGATACGAAGTGCCACCCTGCCGGCCATCGCGGCGACTGTCGTCTTATTCTGGGCCATTTTGCCGCCTGGCATGGCAACCGCACAGCCGTCGCGCCACAAACCCGAGGGCGCATCCGGCATTGCCGACAAGTCTCGCGTATTGGCCAAAAAGCACATGGTCGTCGCGGCGCATCCGCTCGCCTCGCAGGCAGGCCGAGCCATCCTCAGGCAGGGAGGGAGCGCCGTCGATGCGGCCATCGCCGTCCAGCTTGTTCTCAATCTGGTGGAACCGCAATCGTCCGGTATCGGCGGCGGGGCATTCCTGCTCCATTGGAACGCATCCTCCAAGGCGCTTACCACCTATGACGGGCGCGAGACGGCCCCGGCTGCCGCCAAACCGGACCGGTTCCTGACCGAAGGCGGGCGGCCGATGCGTTTCCCGCAGGCCGTGTTCAGCGGGCGCTCGGTCGGTGTCCCGGGGCTCATCGCCATGATGGCCAAAGCGCATGAGCGCCACGGCAAGCTGCCTTGGGCGGATCTCTTCGAACCCGCGATCAAGCTCGCGCGAGACGGATTCCCGGTCGGCGCCCGCCTCAACTATTTGCTGTCGCGGTGGGGCGCGCGGCGTTTCGGCAAGACCGCACGCAACTATTTCTTCGACGCCAATGGCCGGCCGCGCGCCGTTGGTAAGCGGCTCAAAAACCCCGCCTTCGCAGCAACGCTTGAAGCGATTGCCAAGAGCGGGCCGCAAGCCTTCTATCAAGGGCCGATCGCAGCCGACATCGTCGCCACGGTCAATGGCGCTCCGCGAAGTCTCGGCGATATGACGCTGCAGGACCTTGCCGGCTACACGCCGGCCGAACGGCCGCCTGTCTGCGTCACATACCGCAAACGCCGTGTCTGCGGCATGGGTCCGCCGTCGTCGGGCGGACCGACTGTTGCCATGGTCCTAAAGTTGATCGAGCCCTTCGATCTCGGAAAGACACCACTCAATCTGCCTGCAGTGCATCTGATTCTGGAGGCGCAGAAACTGGCCTATGCCGACCGTGACCGGTACATGGCGGATGCGGATTACGTGCCCTTGCCGAAAGGCCTTCTGGACAAGGGCTATATCGCCAAGCGGCGAACGCTTATCGATCGCTCGAAAGCAATGCGCCGCGCTCCTCCCGGTCGCCCGCCGGGTGTGCGGCAAGGCTTGTTCGGCCGTGATGCGACTATAGAGAGCAGCGGTACGAGCCATTTGTCCATCATCGACGGAGAGGGGAATGCCGTTTCGATGACCACGACGATCGAATCCGGCTTTGGGTCCGGACTCATGGTGCGGGGCTTTCTGCTCAACAACGAGCTTACGGATTTCTCCTTCCTTCCCCGCGACACCAAGGGGCGTCCAATCGCCAATCGCGTCGAAGGCGGCAAGCGGCCGAGAAGCTCCATGGCGCCAACTATTGTCTTCAATGCCGATGGCACCGTGCGAATGGTCGTCGGCTCTCCAGGCGGCTCGAGCATTATTCTCTATGTCCTGAAGACAATGATTGCCCATCTCGATTGGGGGCTTGGACCGCAGGCTGCCGCCAAATTGATCAATTTCGGAACCCGCAACGGACCGGTATCAATGGAGGCGGGCAGCACATCGAACAGGGTTGCGGATGGCCTGCGCACACTCGGTCACAGCGTCAATTTACGATCTATGACGAGCGGGACACATGTGATTGTTGTAACGGAGCAAGGTTTGGCGGGCGGCGCCGATCCTCGCCGTGAAGGTATCGCACTCGGAGATTGACACAGTGTCGAACGAACCCATCATTGTCCGCGGCGCCGGTGTCACGGGTCTTTGGCAGGCGCTGCATCTGGCGCGCCGCGGTCATGCCGTTCGATTGACCGAGCGCACACAAGACCCCTTCACCCATGCCAGTAGTGTCTATGCCGGCGCAATGCTTGCCCCCTATTGCGAGGAAGAACAAGCAGAGCCGATCGTTCGTGAACTCGGGCTCAAGTCCATGGCGCACTGGCGTGAGGTATATCCCGGCGTTGTGGATCGCGGCACCCTCGTGATGGCGCAACCGCGCGACAAACGCGAGCTCGACAGATTTGCGCGGATGACCCAGGGGCATGAGTGGATCGATGAAGAGGCGATCGGCGAACTAGAACCGGATCTTGCAGGTCGTTTTCGAACCGCGCTCTATTTCCCAAGTGAAGCGCATCTGGAACCGGAGGATGCGCTCCACCATTTGCTCGGCGCGGTGCGCGAAGCGGGTGTCGACGTCGCATTCGGTGTCGACGAAGAGGCCGAACCAGGAAAGCGTGTGATCGACTGCAGTGGCCTGGCTGCTCGCAATACGTTGACGGGATTGCGCGGTGTTCGCGGCGAACGCGCGATTGTTCGCTGCACGGACGTCAATCTCACGCGGACAGTCAGGCTTCTCCATCCCCGATTTCCAATCTATGTGGTACCCTGGTCTCACGACCTTTACATGGTGGGTGCGACACAGCTGGAAAGCGAGGCCCAGGGGCCTGCGACAGTGCGCGCGGCTCTCGAACTCCTATCGACGGTTTATGCTGTGCATCCGGCATTTGGCGAGGCCGAAATCGTCGATATCGGAGCCGGATTGCGGCCGGCCTTTTCCGACAATCTGCCTCGGATTATTGTCAAGAACGACAATATCTATGTAAACGGTCTCTTCAGGCACGGATTTTTACTGGCGCCGGTGCTGGCCGAGATGGTTACCGCCTATATCGAAGAGGGTGCTGTGCATCCGGAGGTTTTTAGTGCGCATAGTGTTGAACGGTGAAAAGACCGACACGAAAGCCCGCACCCTGGCTGAACTTTGTGAGATGCTGGGCTTTGGTGACGCCAAGATTGCGACGGCGGTAAACGGCGATTTTGTGCCCGCACCCGGCCGCCTGGCGCAGACTCTTGCCGAGAACGACAGCATCGAAATCGTGGCACCGAGGCAGGGCGGATGACGGTCGAATTCTATGGTCGCGCATTCACATCGCGTCTGCTGCTGGGCACTGCGCAATACCCCTCGCCGCAAATACTTGGCGACGCCGTCGAAGCATCGAGAGCCGAGATAGTGACCGTGTCCTTGCGGCGCGAGTCGGCGGGGATCAAAGCCGGACAGAGTTTTTGGGAACTGATCAAAGCGCTTGGCGTTGCCGTTCTGCCCAACACGGCCGGATGCCGCACGGTCAAGGAAGCAGTAACAACGGCAGAGATGGGCCGCGAGCTATTCGATACGTCATGGGTCAAGCTCGAAGTCATTGCCAATGACGATACGCTTCAGCCGGACCTCTTCGGGCTGGTCGAAGCCGCCCGTATTCTGGTCGAGAGCGGGTTCGAGGTCTTTCCCTACACCACCGAAGATCTGAGCGCGGCGGAACGATTGGTCGAGGCCGGTTGCCGGGTCCTGATGCCCTGGGGAGCACCCATCGGTTCCGGTCAGGGTCTGGCCAATCCAACGGCGCTAAAGACGATGCGGGCCTATTTCCCGGATATGCCACTCGTGGTCGATGCCGGGATCGGTGCGCCATCTCATGCTGCGCGGGCCATGGAGATGGGCTACGACGCAATCCTTCTCAACACGGCGGTCTCAAAGGCTGGTCAGCCAGCAGCCATGGCCAAAGCCTTCGCCAACGCGATCGAGGCAGGCCGTCTCGCGCATGAGGCCGGTCTTATGGAACCACGCGACATGGCATCGCCATCGACCCCCGTCGCGGGTACGCCCTTCTTCGAGCTCGACAATGCTTCATAGTATCTACCCGGTCATGCCGGATGCAGATTGGATCGCCCGGCTCGTCCCGCTCGGCGTCAAGACCATTCAGCTCCGTCTCAAGGACGCCGAGCCAGAGGAGATCCGCGATCAGATCACGCGATCCCTAAAGGTCTGTGCGAAACATGGCGCAGAATTGATCGTCAACGACTATTGGCAAGAAGCGATCGAACTCGGTGCAACCTACATCCATCTCGGCCAGGAGGATCTCGCCGCTGCGAACCGGGACGCTATCGGCGCTGCCGGCCTGAAACTCGGCATCAGCACGCATAGCCATGAAGAACTCGACATCGCATTGGCTGCAAAGCCCGACTATGTCGCACTCGGTCCCATATACGAGACCAAATTGAAGAAGATGAAATGGAATCCGCAGGGGCTCGACCGCGTCGGTGAGTGGAAGCGGTTGATTCAGTGTCCGCTCGTCGCCATTGGTGGGATTACCGCTGCCCGTGCACCAGCGGTCTTTGCAGCCGGGGCCGATTCACTGGCGGTCGTCACGGATATTGTCACGGCCGACGATCCGGAACGGACGATGCGCGATTGGCTTCGCTTGGCTGTATGATCGCCGAAGCGGCGTTCAGGTCCTGGCCAGGACGGTTCTTGTAGCCGACGCCTCTGGTACCCTGGATCGTTCGGAGCTTCGCACGGTGGTAGGCGATCTGCATCTCACAGGTTTGCAGGACGGCGTCCGCCGGATCATTGCTCATTTACAGCGGCTGAATGCCGATTGAGCCAGCGGCATCCAATTGTCCGAAATCCCTATGGACTTCTGAGTTTTCTGGATCGTGCTGCGACCGATTCCCGATGAGCAATGTAAGTGGCAGCGCAGACGATGATGGCGCTGCCCAGGAAAATATACGGATCCAGCGCCTCTCCGAACAAAGCCAGTCCGACGAATGCCGCCCAGACCAACTGCAGAAACGAGACGGGCTGCGTCACGGTAATGGGCGCAGCCTGAAGAGCCTTGGTCAGACAGTAATGGGCAGCAGTTGCGATGGCAGCCGTGAGTGAAAGCCACAGGAACTCTTCGATGGTTGGTGTTCGCCATTGCAGCATGGCGCCTGGAAGCAGGGTGAGCGTGACGAAGAGAGACAGCATTGCGACGATCATGGACGGGTCTTCGTCTCGGCTCAGGCGCTTACCCAAGAGGAGTGAAGCGGCTATGAAAGGCGCGCCGACGATCATTGCCATCTGGCCAATAGAAATCTCGGTAAATCCGGGGCGGACAATCACCAACATGCCGACGAAGCCGGCAACGACTGCCGCAATGCGACGGAAATGGAGTTTCTCCCCGAGAAAAAGAGCGGCCCCAACCGCTACGAAGATCGGTGCCAGATACCCAAGCGCCGTGACCTCGGCGATAGGAATTCGGGCCATCGCATAGAACCACAAGATGATATAGCCGCCATGCACCAGCCCCCGCACGATATAAAGCCGCATGCTTCCAGGCTGCGGTCGTTGACGGAACAGACGAAGTAGCACGGGACAGACGAGCAAAAGTCCCACGGAATAGCGAATGAACGCCGCCTCGATCGCCGGCATGTTCGTGCCGAGGTGGCGTACAATCGCCGTCACGCCAACGAAGAGCAGCCCGGTCAGAACCATCCAGCCAACACCCCGCAGGGTCTGTCGTCCAGCAGTTGAATGGCTTGCTGGCACGCTGTCTCCTATCTGTCACTGGAAGCGGGGGCGGCGCCCCGAAGTTGGTTGCTAACAAGACTCTAGAGCAGCTAATGGGCGTCCAAGCGGGCGCGCATTGCTCCGGCATGATCCAATCCGGAAGATCTAATCCAGATGGTGAACCACGGGCACACCATATACCGGCGTTGGAATATCTTCCATCCGAGCCTTGATCTGCAGCGACAGGTAGCGCGAATAGTGTCGAGACTGCTGCAGGTTCCCACCGTGAAACCAGAGAGCCTCCTGCCGGGTTGGCTTCCACATGTTGCGCAACTCGCCTTCCCAAGGGCCCGGGTCATACTTTGTATCGGACCCGACGCCCCAGCACTTGCCGACTTTGTCTGCTGTCTCTTGCGAGATAATCTCGGCAGCCCAGCCATTCATTGAGCCATACCCGGTCGCATAGACGATCAGGTCGGCTTCCAATTCCGTTCCATCGGACAAGACTACCGAATGCGCTTTGATCTCGACGGGCTCAACGCCGCTCCTCAATCCGATCTTTCCGTCGGCGACGAGATCGGATGCGCCGACGTCGATGTAGTAGCCAGATCCCCGGCGCACATACTTGGTATGGAGGCCGGAGCCGTCTTCGCCGAAGTCGAGCATGAATCCGGCTCCGGTAAGCCGGTCGTAGAAGTCTTTGTCGTGTTCGGCGATCTCCTCGAACACCGGCTTCTGGAATTCCGGCATGAGCCGGTAGGGCACGGACGCGTGCATGAGATCCGCCGTTTGGTGATCGATGCCTCTCTCGATGGCGTCCTCGGAGTAAAGTCGGCCCACAGCCAGTTTCATCAGCGTTTCCGACTTTGCAACAAGCGTCGATGAGCGTTGGATCATTGTGACGTTGGCGTCGACCTCCCAGAGGGCTGCCGCTATATCGTGCGCCGAATTGTTCGAGCCGATTACGACGCAGTTCTTGCCTTCATAGCTATCTGGTCCGCGATGATCGCTCGAGTGGTGCTGCTCGCCTTCGAAACTTGCGGCACCGGATATCGAAGGAATGTTTGGTCGGCCGGACATGCCGGTCGCAAGAACAAGATGTGCCGGCCTTAACGTGTGCTGTTTTCCGTCCCTTTCAATCTGAACCGTCCATTCGCCCGAAGCGATGTCGTATGACGCTCGCTTGCAGGTCGTCTTCGACCAATAGTTCAGCTCCATGACCTTGGTGTACATCTCAAGCCAGTCGCCCAGCTTGTCCTTCGGCGAGAATACCGGCCAGTGGTCGGGAAAGGGGATATAGGGCATGTGGTCGTACCAGACCGGATCATGCAGGCAGAGCGACTTATACCGGTTGCGCCAGGCATCGCCGGGTCGCTCATTCTTGTCGATCACGATTGTCGGGACATCCAGCTGCTTCATACGGGCCCCGAGCGCGATACCGCCTTGGCCACCGCCGACGATCAGGCAAAAGGGCTGTTTCGTGTACCCGAGTTCCGCCTCGTCTTCCGTTTTCTGTTCCAACCAGTTTTTGCGGTTCTTGAACGCGCCATGCGCGATGCCGGTCCAACGACGCCTTCCCACCTTTTCCTCAAAGCCCTTCAGCTCCGTCATGGTGGTTAGCAGCGTCCAGCATTTGTCACGCCTCAGCCTGATATGACCTTTGCATCTGGCAGCGTCAGTCTCGAAGGTGAACCAACCTTCGGTGACGCCATCAACCTGCTTGGCGTTGCCTTCACAAGTCCAATTCACGGGCCTGACCATTGTCAGTTGAGCATCCAACATTCTTCGGATGGCGTGCTGACCCTCCAATGTTGTTATGTTCCAGGTGAAGGGCAGAAGGTCGCGCCAATAGGCTTCAACTTCAAAAAGTGCGATCGCAGCAGAAAGATCGGCCGACACCAGAGCCTCTTCGAGCGCCGATAGCCATTGAGATACAAGTTGGCCCGATTCCAATTGGCTCATTGCCGTTCCAGTTCTCTATTCCCGTGATGAAAATCACTGGATGTGCGGTGATTGCTCAGTCTTTGTGCAGCCTCGCAATGAGCTGCGTTGAAATGCCGATTGACGGACGGGGCTCGGGCAAGGGAAACTCTGTGGCAGATTTGTGGCACTTTCCAGCGGCTTTGCGGACGTAATGGCGTATCGGTTCAAGCTAAATCGACATCCAGCACGGGAAATTCGCAGAATCGGCCTGACGCAAATCGATCTGGCGCTGACAAGACTTTCCCTGGCAGAAGAACAGCATAAATCGGTTCACCAGGCGCGCAAGGGTTTCAAACGTCTGCGCTCGCTCCTCCGCTTGGCGCGTTTCACGGTCGACAAACAATCGTTCAAACAACAGAACAGCCGTTTTCGCGATATCTCGCATATGCTGGCGGGGGTCCGCGACAAGCAGGCGATGATCGAATGTATCACAAAGCTCCAGATCCGGTTTGGTCTCGAGTGGAATGTATCGGCGGTGACAGGGATCAAATCCTGGCTGTACGAGCAACGCCGCCAAGCCGAGAGAGAACTTTCGGCCGACGTGCGCCCGAATGCCGTGGCCGCGCTGAAGGACGCCCGCACATCTTATGCGGAGATGGCGATTTCCGGCGACCTGGAAGATCTGATGGCCGGATTGCAGGATTGCTACGAACGCGGCCGTCAAACGCGAAAGAGAGCTTATGGCGGCAATGTGGATGAGGATTTCCACGAATGGCGAAAATGGGTTCAGCAGCACTGGCGGCATATGCAGTTGCTCTCGCGCGCCTGGCCGGAGGTCATGCATGTGCGTGTTGAGGCAGCACGAGAGCTTTCGGAGTTTCTCGGCGATGACCATGATCTCTATTATCTTGCCCAACTTGTCAGGCAGAACGAGCCCGGATTAGCCGATGAAAAAGAGGTGACCCGATTTCTTGAAGGGTGCAGCTTGCGTCAACAGGAACTGAGGGCACTAGCACGCCATCGTGGTGCACGCCTCTTCGGAGAATCCGCCAAGTCGTTTCGCCGACGCATGACGGCCTATTGGAAAGAGAGTCAGAAAATCGAGCGGGATGATCGCGATGCCGCCGGCGACTGTCTCGGTCAGGATTTCAAATCCAATCGGCTAATGCACTGATCTCAACAAGCGCTGTGCGAGTTGTTTTCAGCGACCAGTTGATCTAGCCATCACTGGGCGCTCGACGTCTATGTTCCCAGATTTCTGATCTTCGCGCCACGCCTGGAACATCAACACGGTCCACAGGGCTGCTTCCCAGTTGCGGCGGCCCGAAAGGTGTTCGGCCCATTTCGTTCGTATCGGACTTGGATCGAACAGCCCGTCTTCTGCCAGCAACTTGGGATCGAGCAAGGCTTCGCACCAATCCCTCAGTGGTCCGCGCAACCATCCATCTATGGGAATTCCAAAGCCCATTTTCGGACGCTCGATCAGCTGTTTCGGCACATGGCGATACAGGAGTTGCCGCAGAATCCATTTTCGCTCGCCATCACGGATGCGGAAGCGCGACGGCAGGCGCCAGCTGAACTCCACAACGCGATGATCGAGAATCGGCACACGGACTTCCAATGCGACGGCCATGCTCGCCCGATCCACTTTCGTGAGGATGTCATCGGGAAGATAGGTCAGCGTATCGAGAAACTGCATATGCTGGACCGCATCGGGAAAGCGCGCCTTCAAATGAGGGTCGCGAATAATGCTGTCAGGCTCACGGGCGCCGGTCACCACATGTTCGGGCTTCGGCCAGTGGCTGATCAGGCGTGGATAAAAACCATCGGCGGACTCGGGCAAGATCGCCGCTATCTTGTACATTTTGTCACCGGCAAGGCGCGGCCGGTGGCGTTCCGGGACCATTGAGAAGACCCGATCCCATGCTGCCGGTGACAGAAACTCGATTGCCCGCGCTCCCATGCGGCGAATGCTGGCGGGCGTGGATGCGACGTAGCGTGAGAAGATGTCGGACTGGGCATAGCGATTGTATCCCGCAAAGAGCTCATCGCCCCCGTCGCCGGAAAGCGCCACCGTCGCGTGGCGACGGGTCATCTCCGATACGAGAAATGTCGGGATTTGCGATGAGTCCGCAAACGGCTCGTCATACATCTGTGCCAGGCGAGGAATGACATCCCGCGTTTCTGCCGCCGTAACATAGTGCTCGGTATGGTCCGTACCGAGATGCTCTGCAACAGCCTTCGCGTGCACGGCCTCATTGAAAGCATCTTCGTGAAATCCGATCGAGAAACTGCTGACCGGCCTCTCGCTCGCTTTCTGCATGAGTGCGACGACCGCAGAGGAATCCACGCCCCCCGAAAGAAACGCTCCGAGCGGCACATCGGATACCATGCGCTTCTCGACGGCATCGGAAAGTAATGCATCCAGAGCGTCGACGGCTTCTGTGTCGGAAACATCGAGCGGAGCGGCCAATCCTTCCTGCGCCGTCTCTCTCAGTGACCAATAGGTCTTCGGTGCCGGCGGTTTGCCGGGTTCGATTTCTACGATGCCGCCAGCGCCGAGCTTTTGTATGCCCTGAAAGATAGAGTGAGGTGCGGGGACATAGGCGTGTCGCAGGTAGGCTGCGAGTGCATTCGTATCGAGCGACGGTTGCCATTCGGGCAGGACCCGAAAGGCTTTGAGTTCGGAGGAAAACAGGACGCGTCCGGATTGTTCTCCCCAATAGAGCGGCTTGATGCCAAGCCTGTCACGCGCAAGGGTCAACATCCGGCGTTTGCGATCCCAGACGGCGAGCGCAAACATGCCGACAGTACGTTTGATGGTCTCCTCGATACCCCAATGGTCGAAGCCTTCGACGATCACTTCCGTGTCGGAATGGCCGCGGAAACGATAGCCGGCTGATTCGAGCTCCGGTCTGAGATCGGCAGCATTGTAGACTTCGCCATTGTACGACATGACGAACCGCCCGGAATGCGATGTCATCGGTTGTGCGCCGGCAGCACTCAGATCGATGATGGAAAGGCGCGTATGGGCCAGCGCCACGCCGCATTCTTCATCGACCCAAATTCCATAAGCATCGGGTCCACGGTGGCGGAGCGATCCGGCCATCGCAGTCGCAAGCCGTTCTAGGCGGTCCTTACCATCGCGCCGCTCAAGGTCGATAAATCCTGCTATACCGCACATAAACGTTCCGATGTCTGTCGCTGTCGGCTCTGTACACTCGGGTCCTATAACAGTTTTGGGCAGTTGATAGAATCTCTGCGAGAGACAGGAAACCGAACAAGGACGAAACGATGGCTCGGACGCTCACCTCTGAAGAAGCGCGGCTCTACTATGAGAAGAATGCCGTTCGTCAGGATCATCAGGGATGGTATGAAGATGCCGCCTTGGAACGGTTGCTCGAGGCAGGAGAATTCGAACACGCAAGCTCAGTCCTGGAAGTCGGATGTGGATCGGGCATTCTGGCGGAAAGACTGATAGCCGGCTCTTTGGATTCGGGTGCAAAGTATGTCGGGCTGGATATTGCCCGATCCATGCTTGAGCGCACCCGATCCAGACTTGATCTGGGAACAGGCGTGCAGGCCTCGCTCATTCAGGCGGATGCAACACAAAGCCTTCCGATTGCCGACGGCACGGTAGACCGTCTCATTTCCGCATATGTGCTGGACCTCATGTCCGACCTGCAAGCGGCGCGCATCCTCGCAGAAGCGCATCGCGTGCTGATTCCCGGTGGCGTATTGTGTCTCGCCAGTCTGACACGGGGCCCATCCGGCCTGCTATCTGGCGCGCTCGCGGGACTTTGGTCTTCGGTACAGCGGCTGTTTCCAAAGCGTGTCGGAGGCTGCCGTCCGGTTGCCCTCTCTGAGCTGGTGAGCGGCAAGGTGTGGTCGGTTCGGTCCCGTGAAATTGTCGCGCCCTATGGACTCGCATCGGAAATCGTCATTGCGAGCCGTCGATGAACCGGTTCGGCGCAATCAGATTCTTGGCGTTTCGAAATGGCGCTCGAAGATGACTTTGGTGAGGTCGCCTCGGTTCAGACCGCGGGCGACGAGCTGCTTTTCTGAAAGGTGCGAAAGGCGGTCATAATCGTGTGTCGCCAGAAGCGCTCTATCGAGGCTCACGAGCAAGTGCCCGATACCAGACACAATCTGTTTGAAGAGGTTTGGGCGGTCTTGCCCCGAGTGTCCGGATGTGGATCCCAAATGGGCGGCATCGATATGGGCCATCGTCTTGTTCCTACTCGCGTATTCGTTGCTGTTTTATGGAACATGGGCCTCAATTTGCTGCGATGCAATAAAGATTGGTGCGCCGCATAACAGCCATGCTTGCCGTGCATGTGAAACAGGCGATCTACGGGGAAGCTGCCCGTGGATTTGACGTGAGCTATCGATTGAAGATCAGTGTGATCCCGGACAGTAGCAGCAGAACCAGAATGACGCGCTGAAACTGCTTCTCATCGAGTCGCTTATAGCCGGCCATGCCAATGACCATTCCGATGAGGGAAGCCGGGACACAATAGAGTGCGAGTAGGCCGAGCTCAGCCGTCACCAATCCATCGAAGGCATAGACGATGAAGGCAATGAGAATGATCGCCTGATTGAATGGCTGATAGACCGCTCTTTGCTCGTCCTTCGTCCAACCGCGCAGTCCGCACCAAACCGTCGTCAATGGTCCTGGGATTGCGGCGAATCCTGCGAGGACACCGCTTCCCGCACCGACCGCGAGATCCGCTGGTCTTCCGGCTCTCGCAAGCACAAGGTTCGGGAGTACAAAGAGGCGGAAGAGCGTATAGATGATCAGGAATCCGCCCATCGCCAATCGGAAGTGATCCGGATCGAGTCGCGTCAACATCATGATCCCAAGAGGGAGACCAGCTATTGCGCCAAGAAAAAAGGGCGCGAGGCGTTTGACGCTGATGGCATAGCGGTAGGCGCTCAAAGTGAAGCCTGTTGTCGCCAATGAGCAGATACTTACCAGCGGCACTGCTAGTCTGGGGTCTACCACATGCAGCCAGAAACCCAATGCGGCGAGACCTGTGCCAAAGCCCACAAGTCCCATAACGAAGCCTGCCAACGCCGCTCCCGCGACCATGAAGGCAATCGTTTCCGCAGGCAGCATAAGATGATGAGTCCATTGCTCGCAAAAGGCTTGGGGAACGCCACAGAGGGAAACAGCCGGGGAACACTACCGGATTATGGTCCGAGGCGATAGATTCTGTTGCAATGCCCTGCAATTGACGGCGTAGCCGCAGTTGCACGATATGGGTTATCCGACATGGTGCGGGAAATGAGGAGGTTTCATGCTACCGCCTGCCAGACCTGGAATGGCTTTGGCCGACATCGATACGCCGTCGCTTGTCATTGATCTGGATGCGTTTGAACGCAATCTCGATCGGATGGCACGCTATATTGCCGGCAGCAAAGCCAGCCTTCGCGCGCATTCCAAGACCCACAAGAGCCCCATCATTGCCCGACAGCAGATCGAACGCGGCGCTGTCGGCGTTTGCTGCCAGAAAGTCAGCGAAGCCGAGATCATGGTGCAGGGCGGAATCAAATCGGTTCTTGTTTCGAATGAAGTTGTGGGCCAGCGGAAACTTGAGCGGCTGGCCGCTCTGGCGCGTGTCGCCGACGTCGCCTTCTGTATCGACACAGCCGAGAATGTCCGCGAATCCAATGACGTGGCGAAACGGTTCGGTGTCCAGCTGAACGCGTTGGTTGAAATCGACGTTGGGGCAGGCCGTTGTGGCGCTGCTCCTGGCGCGCCTGCGGCACGACTGGCCAGTCTGATCGCCGAGGCACCTGCCCTTCGGTTTAAGGGCCTGCAGGCCTATTACGGTGCAGCTCAACATATTCGTGACCCGGAAGAGCGGAAGGCTGCAATTGAGCGTGCGATCCATCTCACCGAGCAGACAATCGAGATGCTTCATCAGAAGGCGCTTGCCTGTGAGATTGTCGGCGGCGGCGGTACGGGGACGTTCGACATTGAAGGTGAAAGTGGCGTCTACAATGAGTTGCAGGCAGGGTCCTATGTCTTCATGGATGCCGACTATGCAAGGAACGAGACTGTCGATGGTGCCCCGTTTGGCGAATTCGAGCATGCACTTTTTGTCTGCGCAACTGTTATGAGCCGACCTACTGACCTGCGCGCCGTTGTGGATGCGGGCCTTAAGGCTCTTGCGGTCGATTCCGGGATGCCGACTGTTCATGAGCTTCCCACTGCAGAGTACACCAAAGCATCCGACGAGCATGGCGTCCTTGCGCTGGAAGGCGCGAACACACCTCCCGTATACGGCGAGAAGATCCTGCTTGTCCCTGGGCACTGCGATCCGACGGTAAACCTGTATGACACCTATGTATGTGTGCGCGGCCTCGGCACTGCAAATGCCTTCGTCGAGGCACTATGGCCCGTCGCCGCGCGAGGAGCGGTCTATTAAGTGCGAGCGGTGCCGCGTTTTCGATTATGAACATTCCAAATCTCTACGCCCCGGACTTGATCCGGGACCCAGGGCAGTTAACAGTGATCGAGCATTGCCGCCCTGGGCCCCGGATCAGGTCCGGGGCGTATGCTTCTTGTATATAGCGCGGCTAAGCCACTTCGTGCTTGGCCATGGTCTCGAGGGCCCGAACCATCGCTGAATGATCCCATTCCGCGCCGCCATGGGCCGAGCAGGAATTGAAGAGCTCTTGCGCCTGTGCTGTGTTGGGAAGCGAAACGCCCAATGCACGGGCACCGTCGAGCGCGAGATTCAAATCCTTTTGGTGAAGCTCGATCCGGAAGCCTGGATCGAATGTGCGCTTGATCATGCGCTCGCCATGAACCTCGAGGATCTTGGACGATGCGAATCCACCCATGAGTGCCTCACGGACTTTGGCCGGATCAGCGCCGGCTTTTGAAGCGAAGAGCAGGGCCTCTGCAACCGCCTCGATGTTCAGGGCAACGATGATCTGATTGGCGACCTTTGCCGTCTGACCATCGCCGTTCCCGCCGACAAGCGTGATGTTCTGGCCCATCAGCTCGAAAAGCGGGGAAACTCTGTCGAATGCGCCTTGCGGGCCGCCGATCATAATGGTGAGCGATCCTGCTTTCGCACCGACTTCGCCGCCGGACACAGGCGCGTCGAGATAGTCGCAGCCCATTGCGTTGACCTTCTCGGCAAAGACCTTCGTGTCGATCGGAGAAATCGAACTCATATCGACGACGGTCTTGCCAGCGCTCAAGCCCTCCGCGACGCCGCTTTCGCCGAAGAGAACATGTTCGACCTGCGGGGTGTCCGGCACCATGAGGATGATGATGTCCGCGCCTTGCGCAACGTCCTTTGCCGTGCCGACGACCGTCAGACCCTTGTCGATGAGTTCCTGAGGGGCGGGAGTATTGTGAATCGCCGTCGAGACTTCATGCCCGCCATCCAGCAGATGGCCTGCCATCGGGGCGCCCATGATCCCCAGCCCTAGAAAACCAACTTTTGCCATGATGTCCGTTCCTTGTTTGCCGTTCTCAAACTCCAATGTCGCACCCGTTCTAACACTCTTACCGGTTGTCCGGCTCCAGCGGATAATGAAATCTATTTTGCCATAAAGCAGCTAATTCCCTTGTCTTGTGCGGCAGCTCAACGTCGCGCATAAGTGTCGCCGTCCGCGCACCTGCCCTCGGAGTATGTCTCAATGGCCTATGTTTTCGATCCGGCGCCCGTCGTCTCGCTCCCCGTTCGCGGTTTGGACGAGACATTCCCCGTCCATCGCATTTACTGCGTCGGGCGGAACTATGCCAAGCACGCCATCGAGATGGGGCACGACCCCGATAAGGATCCGCCGTTCTTCTTTCAAAAAAATCCCGACAATCTCGTGCTTGAACCCGAGACGCTGCCTTACCCACCTAAGACGCAGAATCTGCACCATGAGATGGAAATGGTCATTGCCCTTGGGAAGGGCGGTTCGGACATATCGGTCGATGAGGCCCTCGACCATGTCTACGGTTATGGTGCGGCCATCGATTTTACGCGGCGTGATCTGCAGGAAGAAGCCAAGAAGCTCAGTCGGCCCTGGGAAGTCGGCAAGGCTTTCGAAGACTCGGCGCCAGCCGGTCCGCTGTCACGTGCCAGCGAAATCGGGCATCCGGACTCGGGCAGCATCTGGCTGGACGTGAATGGTGAGCGCCGGCAGTCCGGCGATCTCAATCAGATGATCTGGAAGACGCCCGAAATCATCGCCCATCTCTCCGGTCTTTTCGTGCTTGCCCCGGGGGATCTCATCTTGTCTGGGACGCCGGACGGTGTGGGACCGGTGGTACGTGGCGACCGCGTGCATTGTGGCATCGATGGTCTTGGCGAACTCGATTTTAAGATTGTCTAGAGCAGTTTCAATGAAAACCGATTCATTGAAACTGCTCTAGGTCGTTGATTTGACGCTCTTTCAGCAAAAGTCGATCAACTTTTGCTGAAAGAGCTCTAGCGTTCTCGGAGTAGGTACGCCGCATGCAGGAAATCGTCCTCCATCACTATCCCCAATCACCGATCTCAGAAAAAGTCCGTGTAGGGCTCGGCATCAAAGGATTGCCATGGCGCTCGGTCGAGATACCGCGATTGCCGCCAAAGCCGGATCTGATGCCGTTGACAGGCGGTTACCGTCGCACACCCGTGATGCAGATCGGCGCCGACATTTTCTGCGACAGCCTTTGTATCCTCCGCGAGATCGACCGGCGGGCACCCGAGCCCACATTCTATCCGGGCGGTGGTACGGGCATGCCTTGGGCCGTCAGCCGTTGGACTGACGGCACGCTCTTCGAGAAGATTGTAAAAATTGTTTTCGGTGCGGGTCTTGAGAGCGTGCCTGCAGACGTTGCGCGCGATCGAAGCCTTCTCTATTTCGGCCCTGACTATGACTGGCAGGAGGCTGTTGGCGAATTGCCGCATCTCGTCGCGCAGGTGAGGGCGCAACTGTCCTGGATCGATCAGCGTGTCGAAAACCGGGATTTTCTCCTCGGTGTCGAACCGGGGCTTCCGGACGTCTTTTGCTACTACCTCGTCTGGTTCCTGCGAGGCCGATGGTCAGGCGGTCCCGACCTAATGTCCGAATTTCCCTCGCTCGAACGCTGGGAAGCGCGTGTGAAGGCGATCGGGCATGGCACCATGTCGGAAATGTCCTCGCAGGAAGCGCTAGAGATTGCTCGGGCCGCCGAGCCCATAAGCCAAAAGCGTGCCGATCCCAACGACCCGCAGGGTCTGAAGACCGGATTGCAGGTCTCCGTAGTGCCGGTCGGAGCCGGCAGTGATCCTTTGGTCACGGGCACCATCCGTTCCGTCGATATGAACACGATCGCCATTCTCAAAGAGGAACCTTCTATCGGGAGCGTCGCAATTCATTTCCCACGGGTTGGCTATCGCGTAAGCACGGAAGGGTAGGACGCAGCGAGTCACAATCCATTGACAGTGCCAAAAACCCGAAGAAAGATAATAGCTTAGGTCATGGGGTCGGAAGTGGCCCAATCCCGGATGTGCCGGCCCGGCGGTCATGCGCAAAGGTTTGATATGCGTCTTCCCATAGTTTTCGCGATGGTCTGGATTGCCATGGCAACTCCCGCGGTGTCGGCCAAGGAAACGATCACCGTGTTTGCTGCGGCCAGCCTTACCAATGCCATGGAAGAGGTCGGTCGCCAGTTTACGCAAGCAACGCAGACCAAAGTTCGCTTTTCCTTTGCCTCGTCTTCCACATTGGCACGTCAGATTGAGGCCGGTGCACCAGCGGATATGTATATGTCCGCGAATGAAGAGTGGGTCACTTATCTGGATGGAAAGGGTTTGCTCGACGCGGCGCCCCGGGAGGCGACGCTCTCGAACCAACTGGTGTTGGTTGCTCCGAAGCAGAGCGCGCAAACATCGGTCGATCTGGCTAGGCCCGCTGTACTGCAAAAGCTGCTCGGTTCGAAGGATCGATTGGCTGTCGGCGACCCGGCCCATGTTCCCGCCGGCCTTTATGCGCGCCAGGCACTCGAGTCACTCAACCAGTGGAATGCACTCGAACGACGTCTCGCGCGTGCAGACAATGTCCGCGCGGCACTGGTCCTGGTGGAACGCGGAGAGGTGCCGCTGGGCATCGTCTATGCGAGCGATGCCAAGCTGTCCGATAACGTAAAAACCCTTGCCGTGTTCCCTTCGAGCGCTCATGCCGCTATCCGGTATCCCATGGCTGTCGTCAAAGGGCGGGGGTCGGCCGGCGTGAATTCACTTTTTGAATTCATGAACGCAAAAGAAACGCGCGAGATTTTTGAACGACACGGATTTTCCAGGAACTGATATCTGATGGATATTTGGCTGAGTGCCGTTGAAGTCGAGGCGCTCCTTTTGAGTCTGAAGATTTCGCTTGTCGCCGTATTGGCAGCTCTCCCCTTTGCTGTTGGTGCCGCGTTTGCGATTGTTCGCGGGCGGTTTCCCGGGCGAATGTTGCTCGACGGTTTGGTCCATTTGCCATTGGTTTTGCCGCCGGTCGTTATGGGATATCTCCTGCTCGTAACATTCGGTGCCAAGGCGCCTGTCGGCGCATGGCTTTACGATACGTTCGGTATCCGGTTTGTGTTCAGTTGGACGGGAGCCGCCTTGGCTGCGGCGATCGTGTCATTCCCGTTCCAGGTCCGGGCGATCCGGCTTGCCTTGGAAGCCATTGATCCGAGATTGGACACAGCCGCCGAAACGCTCGGCGCCGGTCCAATCGATCGCTTCGTCACAATCACGCTCCCTCTGGCGTTTCCCGGCCTGATTGCAGGAGCCATAACGGCGTTCGCGGCAAGCCTTGGCGAGTTCGGCGCCATCATCACATTCGTCTCGAACATTCCAGGTGAGACACGCACCTTGCCGCTGGCGATCTATACCGCCATCCAAACGCCCGGCGGAGAGATGGCGGCAGCGCGTCTGGCAATTCTGGCCATCGGGCTGGCGCTTGCCGGGCTCCTCTTTTCTGAAGTGGCCGCGCGCCGTGTCAGAGCGATGACACTCAAATGAGCGTTGACGTCGCTATCAAGCACGACTTCGCCACTTTTGGCTTGGATGTCGCATTCCGCGTCGAAGAGCCCGGCATCACGGCTCTGTTCGGTCCGTCCGGTTCCGGCAAGACAACGACGATCAATGCCATTGCGGGGCTACTGGAACCCAAGTTCGGCACCGTCCGCGTTAATGGCCGGACGCTCTTCGATACCGATAGCGGTATCTCCGTGAGACCGCGCGAACGCCGTATCGGTTACGTCTTTCAGGAATCGAGACTTTTTCCGCATCTGAGTGTGCAGAGCAACCTGCTCTACGGTTGGCGCCGAACGGGAAAACCGGTTGGCCAAGCGGACATGGACGACCTGATTGCCCGTCTTGGAATCGATCATCTGATGGCGCGTAAGCCGCATGCGCTTTCGGGAGGTGAGCGTCAGCGGGTCGCATTGGGCAGGGCTCTACTCATGCGTCCCGATGCTCTCCTGCTTGACGAGCCCATGGCAGCGCTGGATCAGGCGCGCCGCGGCGAGATCCTCCCTTATCTGGCAGCACTTCGCGATAGTGCCGAGATCCCGATGATCTATGTCAGTCACGCGATCGACGAGGTCGCCGGGCTTGCCGATCATATGGTTCTGCTCGACCAGGGGCGCGTTAGAGCGGAAGGGTCCGTTTCCGACATCATGTCGCGGTTGGATCTGTTTCCACTGACCGGGCGTTATGAAGCCGGCGCTGTTCTGCCGGCGACAATTGCGAGCCATGATCCGGAGGATGCTCTGACTGAAGTGACGGTGGCAGGAGGCCGGTTGGTTGTGCCATTGATCGACCGACCCGTCGGCGATCAGCTCCGCCTGCGTATTCGCGCCCGTGATGTCATGATTGCGCTCGATCGTCCGGCGACGATCAGTGCCAACAATATACTGGCGACGACAATCTCTGAGATCAGGCAAGACCCAGGGCCCTTTGCCGACCTGCAGCTGGATTGCAATGGGTCGCGTATTTTGGCGCGCGTTACCCGCCGGTCGGTGGCGCGCCTTGGTTTGATGCCAGGTCTTGAAGTTCAAGCGGTCATCAAAACTGTTACCGTCGACAGACGTACGCTTTCACCTGGTCCCGGTGCCGACAGTGATTGAGGCCAAGCTATATGGCGGAAGCTGGACGCCAACCGATTCGAGCGCCGATACCGGTTGGTTCTTCTCGCTCAAGGGCGTTCTTCTGGTCATTGTCTCCTATTGCAGCGCGCACTTCATCACGCGGCTGTTCGCATCGCTCAATCTGGGTGAGGACGATCCCCACGAGAACATCCTCAGTCAGGTCCTGAAATTTGCTTACGAGCCACTCCAGCCTCCTCTCTACAATTGGGTCCTGTGGGGCGTTCAGCAGATTATCGGCCCGAATATCTTCAGCTTCCTGGTCATCAAATATGCCTTGCTGATTACGATCGCCTGCCTCCTATTCGTGATCGCTCGCCGCGTTCTCGGCGATCCGCTCTGGGCATTCATGTGCGTCGAAACAATCGGTCTCATCTATCAGACAACATGGCGGCTCCATGAGGGCTTTACCCATGAAATGGGAACGATTGCGGCTGTCCTTGCCGGGTTCTGGGCATTTCTTAAACTGCTGGAGAATCCAACCGGCCGATCGTTCGCACTCTTTGGCCTGATCGCCGGGTTTGGAATGCTGACCCAATCCAAGTTCATCTTCTTCCTCATGGCGGTCTTTGTCGCCGGTTTCTTCCAAGCCTCGATCCGTGCCTTGTTCTACGAGCACCGTCGGAAGCTGGGTTTGGCTCTGATCCTTGCAGCCATGATCTCGGGGCCTTTCTACATTTGGGCGTTCGTCTGGAGCGATGCGTTAACTGAATTGATGCGGCCGTTGGCCAATCAGGAGAACTTTACGCATGGCCAAAAGGTCGTCATCGGCCTGCAGGACGCCGTCATCAAGCCGGCTGCATGCCTGCTGCCATTGATCATCATTCTTGTCGTCGTCTTTCCCGGCATGGCGCCTGCTACGCTACGCCTCTCGCGGCAGCCAACCGGACCAGGCCCGGATTTGGTTCTGCTCGTTGGTCACTATGTGCTGCTTATTCTGGGTGGATTGGTCGTCGGCGCCCTGGTCTTCGGTCTCAACAAATATCCGGCGCACCGGCTCATTCCACTGCTGCTGGTCGCAGTGGTCTGGCTTGTCCATCTGGCGCGCCTGGGCTGTCAGTCGCCTAAGCAGATCAGACTGTTCGCGGCCGTGGTCGGCGTGTTTTTGGTGGTTACGTTCGTCGGACGCATGCTCAACATGTTTGCCCTCGATCCGTTCTGCAAAATCTGTCGCTGGGGGATTCCCTACGCTGAGCTGGCGCAGACCATGAAAGCGAGCGGATTCGAGGGCGGCACGATCATGACGGCCGAACATGAGCTTTCCGGAAATCTTCGCCGGTTCTTTCCGAACGACAGGATTGTCAGCACTTATCGACCGATCTTTGCGCCACCTGCGACACCCGAGGTCGCCAAAGGACAAACGGTGCTTGTCTGGTCAGAGCGCTTTCAACCCTGGCTTGCGCATGAACATGCCGAGCCGTTCTTGCGGGAAGGCGATCTTGCGCGCCCATGGGCGGTCTATCGCGCGAAGATGCCATGGCGCCATTCCTGGCGGACTACGGGTTATCGGAAGACGACCTGGTTTTTCATGATCATGGACGGCCATGACAGCGGCCAATAGTGACCAGCGCTGGCATTACGCAGGCTTGCGGCACCAGAACTGATACATAGCTGAGAAGATGTTGGAATTGTCTTGCTCGAACTGGTCCCAATTTCTCAGATCGATACAGTCAGGGTCGCCAGGAAAACGCTTGCGATAGCTCGTCTTCACCCAGGTTTCCGGTAATCCAAATCCCAGGAATTCAAGCTTGTGCTTTTCGAGCATCATCTTGATTTGAGGGATTGTGTATCGATGCTCCTGAACATGGAAAATCAAATCCCGGATTGGAGACGTGGCAAAAAAGTCGGTTGTCTTTTCAAGAGCCGATGTTTCTGCAGTCGGGCTCTCCCGAACGAATTTCCGAAACGCCCTGATTCCCTCTAACGTGGAATCGAATCCGGTATTGGCGACGAGTTGACGCGCTTGCACGACTTCTCGCCGTGCATACTCGCTGTAGAGACCGAGCTTCAGAAAGCCTCCCGGCTTCAAACAATCCAGCAAGACCATGAGACCGGCCTCCGGATCTGCCATATGATGGAGGACGCCGCTGCACTCAACCACATCAAAGACCCGATCCAGGTCACCGAGCCTGAGAATATCGGCTTGTGCGAAAAGGACGTTCTGCACATCGAGCGCCTGTGCCTTGCGCTGGGCATAAGCAAGACTTGCACGGCTCAAATCGACGGCAATAACATTTGCGTTCTTGTAGTGGCACGCAGACGTGATGGGTTGGCGCCCCGTACCACTTCCCGCAATGAGAATGTCCCATGTGCGGTCCGTCGTATCGAGGGCCGGCCGGTGCGGATCAATGGCATTGATGATGTGTTCCGTCAGAGGGAGCGGTTCGCCGACGGTGATGCTGTTCCAGCGAGGATAGGGATTCTCTTCATATTGGGATCGAACGGCCATCGAGACGTCATCGTCGATGGCCGTTAGCCGATCGATGTGCGGTTCAAGCTGTCGTTCGCGTTCCCGCTCCAGAATTACGGATTGCAGGAACAGTGCATGCTCTTCTGAGGCGCTTTGGTGATGCTCGAGCACCCAGTTCCTGATGGAGTCTGTGGCATAGAGTGGGCGGTAGGCACCAAGTAGATACAGATCGGCATCGGCAGGTTTGCATCCGTTTGCAATTGCACACTTCAAGTCGCCTTCCAACGCATCTACCAATCCTTGCTCCTCCTCACTGACATGCCAGACATGTTCATTGAGAAAGCTCTGATGGGCGAGGCACAGCAACAATTGCACTTCCTGCGCGTCGTTATGGAATGTGCCGCTTCCATTGCGCCTGAAAATCAAGATCTGCCGTCGAATTTGGGAGAGGAATGCCTCGAGAACGGAGTCGGCGATGAGACCGTTCTTGAGATGTGCGGTCAGCAGACCATCTGTCGCCTCGTCGAGGCCTGCAATGTCGTCCCGGGAGAGTGCCAACGAGGCGATGGCGGTCTGCAGATCGGACTTCAGCAACGCGTGGCTGGACGCCTGCAACTTGTAGCTGTCGATGCACGCTTGCTCGAAGCACAGACGGATGACGTCCTTGAAGTGCGCCAGCCAGTCAGCGCGTGTGACATGTTGCAAGGCATCTACCAGGCAAGAGATGATGCCGATCGTATTCGGTGTCGTCTTCAGCGCCTTGCCGAAACTCACGGCGGCGTCTTCAAACCGGCCGAGCGCTGCATATGCGTGGCCAAGATTGACCAAGGCGTCGCAAAAATCGGGTCTTGCGTCGATTGCGCGCTGATAATGCTTCAATGCACCGTCGAAATCGCCTTTCGATCGCAGGGCGTTGCCAATATTGTTACGTGTCTCGGGGTGATCCGGGTCGATCGCAAGTGCTTTTTCATAGCTGGCGATGGCATCATCCGGCTTCCCGAGTTTTCTCAGGATGACCGCAAGATTGCTGTGTGCGGGAACGTGGCTGGGATCGATCTTCAACGCCTTGGTGCAACAAGCTGTCGCTTCGGCGAGTTTCCCCTGGCCGACCAATGCAGCAGTCACAATATCGTAGAGAACCAGTGCGCGAGGGAACCGGCGCATGAGCTTGCGCGCGCGCTTGTATGTCTCTTGCAATTGGCCCGAGTGGTAGAGATCGTGCAGCTCGTTGATGTCATCTTGCGAAAGACGCTCTGAACGTGCGCTCAGAGCCTGGCTTGGTAGGCCTGCGGTGGCTCGCTTGCTTCTGCCCATGCCACGTTCCTCTCTGCTGCAATGTCTGTTTTCAAGAAGACGCAGTTACAGAGGTGGATCAGCTCATCACCGAGCGCGTTGATTCGCGGAATGCTCATTATTTGTCTAATCGACTTTGCCTTGAACCGCAAAGATGTTCCTCTGGGATCATTTGCTGATCTGGCAGTCGGTTTTTAGGAGACGCCACATTGCATCGTTGACGAAGGTGACGTGGCCGCTGTTGTGGATTTGCTTGATGGTATCGCGGCCCTCTTTGGCGAGGTTGGGGGTTTTCGATCCGATCTGATAGAGACCCATCACGAAATAGAAGTGCGCACGTTCCTTCTGTGTCTGGAGAGCCGCGGCAGCTTCGGCAACCTTTTGCTGGGCGCCTGCATCGCCATACCAGAGTAGCGTCATGTAGCCATGGGCTTTGAGGTGGGCGGGCTCTGCCGCCATCAGCTGCTTGCCGGCAATCTTTACCAGTGTCTTACGATCCAGTTTCTTGAGCGAGACATCCGCTTTCATGGCATCTCTCAGAATATCCTCGACCGCTGTCTTGACCATCCGATCGGCGACTGCCCGGCACGATGTGTCGGCGGCATTGGCCGGAGTTTGACCGAGAATGGCAGACAGCAGAGCCAAGGCGAGCACTGTTGCCGCCTGCCTCACCATGACGCTCAACTCAGCCTGTTGCATAGTGCCGGATAACGAAGTGCTTCGTCGTCGTTTCAACAACCTCCCAAAAACCGCGAAATCCGTTTGGGATCAGAAACGAGTCGCCGGTTTTGAAAGTTTGTGCATTGCCGGCTTCATCGATCAGGCGGACATGACCGGAGAGGATGGTGCAATACTCGTCCCGATCGGTGAAGGCATGCCATTTGCCGGGTGTGCTGGTCCATGTGCCGGCCGCCAGCCTACCGTCCGGACTTTCAAAATGCATCTTCGTCGTGTGATGCGGATTGCCCTCGACAACCCTGTCCGGCAATTCGGCAAGGTGCCGTTCTGACGTGCTGGCTGGTTCTTCGGAAAAGTCGATAACTCTCATGGTGTTCACCGTTTCTGTCCTCGTTCATCAGAGCAGCACGGATTGGATGCTCTGCTTATATAAACCGTCATCAGCGAACCCGCTCAGACTTTCGCCTCGATCGCGTCCCAGATCATCGCCGCGAGATCGTTGCCGCCAAAGCGTTTGACCTCGCGAATGCCCGTTGGCGATGTGACGTTGATCTCCGTCAGATAGTCGCCGATGACGTCGATGCCGACGAAGATAAGGCCACGCGCCTTGAGTTCCGGACCGAGCTTTGCACAAATTTCCTTATCGCGGTCCGAGAGTTCCACCGGCATCGCGGTTCCTCCGACATGCATGTTCGAGCGGGTCTCACCAGCTGCGGGCACACGGTTGATCGCGCCTGCTACCTCTCCGTCGATCAGAATGATGCGCTTGTCGCCGTCGCTGACCTCGGGCCGGAACTGTTGCACCATGAAGGGTTCGCGGAAAACAGTCTGGAAGAGCTCGACCAGCGAATTCAGATTCTTGTCGTCCGGTCGAAGGCGGAAGATCGCGGCCCCCCCATTGCCGTAGAGCGGTTTTACGATGATATCTTCATATTCCTCGCGGAATGACAGGACGTCGGCGACGCTGCGCGTGATCATCGTCGGCGGCATGAACTCGATGAAGTCGAGCACGAAGATCTTCTCCGGCGCATTTCGCACATGAGCCGGATCGTTTACGACCAGGGTACTGGGGTGAATGCGCTCGAGGAGGTGCGTTGTCGTGATGTAACCCATGTCGAAAGGCGGATCTTGGCGCAGCTGAACCACATCGACATCGGCCAGATTGACGGCTCTTGGATCGCTCAGACGGTAGTGGTCGTCTTCCTTGTCCTGGACGGTGAGTGTCGCGCCCTGTGCGACGAGACTTCCGTTTCGAAGCGCGAGCGCGTCGGGCGTGTAGTAGAACATGTCGTAGCCTCGCGATTGCGCTTCCAGAAGCATCGCGAAAGTGGAATCGCCATGAATGTCGATGCGATCGATTGGATCCATCTGAAACGCGACCTTGAGCTCCATGACCGAGTCCTCTTGTTGTGGCGGGAATATCGAACGACAAAAAGCGCTAATCGCGACAGCGCGTCAAACGCGAAATGCATCCCGGATATGGCGTGGGGCCTTCCAGGGTGCCAGCAAAATGACATCGAAGGCGATATCGAGCGCGGCATGTTGGGTGTGGCGGGCAACCCAATGTTCGGCAGCACGTATGATGCGGTTCCGCTGATGCGCCGACACCGACCAGGCTGCATCGTCGATCGTGGCGCGCAGTTTAACCTCGACAAAGGTGAGGCGTCGGCGCCGTCGCGCAATGAGATCGATCTCTCCGACAGGACTTCGGTAACGTCGCGCCAGGATGCGATAACCCTTCGCCTGCAAGAGGAATCCAGCGATTGCTTCTGCCCAATGGCCCTTGCGGTGAGCGTGCTCACGACGTTGACGGGCCATCGCTATTTGCCCTGATCCGTCAAGGCGAGCGCAATCTGATAGACCCGGCCGCGTTTGATCTCGAGCATGTCGGTTACGTACCGCACGGCGTCGCGGGCGCTCATCGATTGGAGCGCATCTTCAAGCTGCCTTCGGATCGTTTCGTCTGAGATCTCGGCTTTGGTTGCAGGTGAAACCAGGATGACGAACTCGCCTTTGCGCGCTGTATCGTCAGCAAATCGCGCGGAAAGATCACCGATCAGTCCGCGTTCCACCCGCTCATGGATCTTGGTCAGTTCCTTGGCAACGGCGGCTTCCCGATCACCCATAATCTCGGCCATGTCCGTGAGCGTCGCCATGAGACGGCTCGGTGCTTCGTAGAAGACAAGCGTTGCCGAAAGGTCGGCAAGAGCCTCGATGCGCTTGCGTCGTGCGCCTTGTTTGGGCGGCAGGAAGCCTTCGAATATGAATCGGTCCGTCGCCAGACCCGCAGACGTCAGGGCAGCCAGTGCTGCCGATGGGCCCGGAAGACTGCTGACGATCAGTCCGCTCTCCAGGGCTTCCCGCACCAACTTGTGGCCGGGGTCGGAAATCAGCGGTGTTCCTGCGTCGCTGACCAAAGCCACGGCATCGCCGGCGGCAATACGAGACAGAAGTTTGGGGCGCGCACGCTCAGCATTGTGATCGTGATAGGCGATCAGGGGCGTGCGAATTCCATAGTGCGAGGTGAGCTTCTTCGTGTGCCGTGTATCCTCGCAGGCAATCGCATCGGCGCGCGCCAGTACCGATAACGCCCGAAGCGTGATGTCGCCGAGATTGCCGATCGGCGTTGCAACGATGTAGAGGCCGGGGGGCAGTGATCGCGATTGAAGATCTGAAAAAACGGCGGAGATCCCGTCTTGGACCGCCATATTCCCAGCTGTTTGATCTGTGTCGGACATACCGCTCTTAGCGATTGAATTCGGCGTGTGCAATATCGGTCAAACCCATCGTGACCATTTGAATCCTAGGCCATTCGATGGGCCGCGGTCCATGGATGAAGCAATTTCGCAGTCATTCAAGCCAGGCGAATCGTTTCAATGCTCAATGCAGTGCCCGCACAACCCCTTATGCACCTGCACAGCCCATCCTAACCATTTGCATAATTGACATTTTCCTTGATTGGACGGGGTGAGCATTTTCCATCATAATCGCGGCATTGTTTTCGGCTATTCGAGGTTGTTCCCGCATAGACGTTGCGGGCTGGAGCGAATGGAACGCATGCCGTTTCGAGCTACCATCGCTGTCCCCTGGTTAATTCGCATTTTCGGTCCTTTCGCCGCTCTTGCGTTGACGGCCTGTCTGCTGACCGCGTGTCAGACCGGGGGGAATCTGTCTCAAGGTCCCGATCCGTCACTCACGGATGGTGCGCCGCGCGGTCCGGCGGTCAAAGTTGCACTTCTGCTTCCGCTCACGGCACCGGGCAACACTGCCAAAGTGGCAACGGCGCTGAAGCAGGCCGGCGAGCTTGCCCTGTTCGATTTCGACAATCCGAATGTTGCCTTGATCAGCAAGGATACGAGAGGGACGCCTGAGGGCGCCAAAGCGGCTGCGGAAGCGGCGGTGCAGGAAGGGGCCGAATTGATAATCGGGCCTCTGTTTTCGAAATCCGTCTCTGCCGTTGCACCGGTTGCGCGCCAAGCCAATATCCCCGTTGTCGCTTTTTCGAGCAATCAGAATGTCGCAGGCAATGGTGTCTATCTGTTGAGCTTCCTTGCCGGGCGTGATGTCGCTCGGGTGGTCTCATTTGCGATGGGGCAAGGGAAGCGGGTTTTTGCCGGTCTCATCCCGAAATCGGCTTATGGCGATATTGTCGAGGCCGCTTTCCGCCAGGCTGTCAACGCCCAGGGCGGTCAGATAGCGACCATCGAGCGCTTCCCGCTCGATGCTAACGGAATGCTGGCGCCAGCCAAAAAGATTGCAGAAATCGCAAATGCGCCTGGTAGCCAGCTCGATGTCCTGTTCTTGCCTGCCGGGCAGGACACCCTGCCGACAATCGCCGCGTTCATGCCCTACACGGCCATCGATACGACCGCTGTAAAGATGATCGGAACGGGTCTCTGGGACTATGCCAATATCGGGCGAGAGAAACCGCTGCATGGCGGCTGGTTTCCAGCGCCGGATCCGAAGGGATGGCGCAGTTTCACGCAGCGTTATGTAAAGACCTATGAGAAGACGCCGCCGCGACTCGCAAGCCTGGCCTATGATGCGGTGAGCCTCGCGGTGTCCTTGTCGAACCAGCCACAAGGTCAACGATTCCGTGCGAACCAGCTGACACGAAGTAGCGGTTTTGCCGGTGTGGATGGTCTCTTCCGGCTGCGCTCCGATGGAACATCGGATCGTGGGCTTGCTATCCTCGAAGTGCAGAAATTCGGACCGCAGCTTGTCGAGCCGGCACCGAATTCCTTCTCAACGGCTCGGTTCGGGCAATAGAGATCAGCTCGTTCCGTTTAGAACCGCCGGCCCAATCAAGATGCTGCGAGCATCGCAATCACAGCATTGAGCACAAGGCGGCCTTTATTGGTTGCAATCAGCTGTCTGCCCTCTTGCCGGACGAGGTTCTCACGTCTCAATGTTGCTATCGCGCTTGAATCGATCTGGGGACCGCCGAGAGCGACGAACCTGTCCATATCGAGGCCCTCAGACAGGCGGAGCGCCATGAGCAGATATTCTTCTGCTGTCTCGGAAGGCGTCAGGGGCGAACATGACGTCAGACCATGGCCGGTCTTTTCGACAGCCTCCAGCCAGCCTTCCGGTGATTTGTGTGTATCTGTTGCGTACCTTGCATCTTCGAGGCGAATGCGTCCGTGTGCGCCCGGCCCGATGCCAACATAATCACCGCCGCGCCAGTAGTTGAGATTGTGGAGACTGGCCTGACCGGGAAGCGCATGATTAGAAATCTCATAGGCCTCGTAACCCGCCGCCGATGTCTGGTCTTGCGTAATTTCGAAGAGCGTTGCGGCGCGCTCGGCTTCCGGCGGGTTCAGCCGGCCGGCGGCATGCAGAGCGGCGAATGGCGTGCCTGGCTCCACGGTCAGTTGATAGAGGGACAGGTGACCCGCCGCCAGTGCGAGTGCCTCGGCAAGTTCACCCTCCCAATCGGATTCCAACTGGCGTGGCCGGGCATAAATCAGATCGAACGAGATGCGATCGAAATTCGCCCCTGCAATATCGAGGGCGGTTAGCGCTTCATGTTTGGAGTGCAAACGGCCAAGCCGATTCAAGTCATCGTCGTTGAGAGCCTGGACGCCCAGCGATACGCGATTGACCCCCGCGCTGCGATAGCCTGCGAACCGGCCTGCCTCCACACTCGTCGGATTGGCTTCGAGTGTAATCTCGACATCGTCTGATGCACGCCAATGACTGGTGATCGATTCGATAATTTGCGAGACGGTTCCCGGCGACATCAGAGATGGCGTTCCACCCCCAAAGAAGATACTGCCGACGTGCGCATCGGGAACGAGAGAGCCGAAATATGCCAACTCTCGTTCGAAGGCAGCGAGGTAGCGGGCTTCATCGATTCCTTGGGTTCGAACGTGGCTGTTAAAATCGCAGTAGGGGCATTTCGCCTGGCAGAAGGGCCAGTGCACATAGACCGCGAGCGACCGCGGACGATCCTCAATCAGGACTGGCGTCAGGCTCCGGTCTGCGGTGTCAGACATGCGGACACAAATTTCGAGAAGGCGTTGGCGCGATGGGAGATCGCGTGCTTCTCGGCCGGCTCCATCTCTCCGAACGTAATGCTCCTGCCGTCAGCGACGAATATGGGATCATAGCCAAAGCCAAATTGCCCTCGAGGCGGCCACACCAGGTGTCCATAGACTTTACCTTCGAATGTGCGCAGATTCCCATCCGGCCACGCAATCGTCAGGGCGCAGGTAAAATTTGCACCGCGATCCCCAATGTCGCATGCGCCCTTAGCATCGAGTTCTTTTTCAATTCGCGCCATGGCATCCGCGAAATCCTTGTCCGGTCCGGCCCAGCGTGCCGAATAGATACCTGGAGCGCCATCCAGAGCCGCGACCTCAAGACCGGAATCGTCTGCCAGCGCAGGCATCTTCGCAGCCGTCGCCGACGCCAGTGCTTTCAGCTCCGCATTGGCGATGAACGTCGTGCCGGTCTCCTCCGGCTCCGGCAGGTCGAGTTCACTGGCCGAAAGAGTGTCGATCCCATAGGGGGTCAACAGATCTCTGATCTCTCGAACCTTCCCGGCATTATGGCTGGCGACGACAAGCTTGTCGCCGGAATGGAGTTTGCGATCCGTCATGCCACAGTCAGGTTTTGCAGCGACACGAGCTCGCCGATCCCTTTTTGCGCCAGGCCCAACAGCGTGTCGAATTCGTCTCTGGAGAAAGGTTCGGTCTCAGCTGTCCCCTGGATCTCGACGATCCCGCCCGATCCGGTCATGACGAAATTGGCATCGGTCTGGGCCTCGGAATCCTCTACATAGTCAAGATCGAGGACCGGCGTTTGTTCGTAGATCCCGCACGAGACAGCAGCTACTTGATCGCGAATGACGGAGTCCGGAACCATGTCCCGGGCATGCATCCATTGGATACAGTCATGAAGCGCGACCCAGGCGCCCGTAATTGACGCGGTACGCGTGCCGCCATCCGCCTGGATGACATCACAGTCTACCGTGATCTGGCGTTCGCCGAGCGCTTTGAGATCGACGACGGCGCGCAGCGAGCGCCCGATCAATCGTTGGATTTCCTGCGTGCGGCCCGATTGTTTTCCTGCCGCCGCTTCACGCCTCATCCGTTCGTTCGTCGCCCGCGGCAGCATGCCATATTCGGCCGTTACCCATCCGCGACCCTGCCCCTTCAGCCAACCTGGAACTTTTTCCATGACGCTGGCTGCGCAAAGAACATGGGTGTTTCCGCATTTGATCAGGCATGAGCCTTCAGCGTAGCGAGATACGGCGCGCTCCAGCGTTACGGGTCTGAGCTCGTCGGTTTCACGATTCGACGGTCGCATAGGGAATTTGGCCTCCAATGCCAGGGTAATGGGTGTTCCATGGGTCGATGACCGAATCCAACCGCGCTCAAGGTTGAGTGTTTTAAGATCGGCGGGAGACGAATGCGGTCAATCGACTACGGATTTTGGCGCACAGTAGATCAAGCGTCGCGCAATTGAAATCGGATGAATCGCGAAAATAGGCATCTGCAGAAGCCTCATCCGGCCAACGAAACCCTGAGTTCTGGGGACTTTGCGTCCAAGTGTCCGCGTCGAAGGGTTTGACCCGTGCCTCACGCAAACCTAAATTCGGTTTATGGAATACCGAGATGCCAAAGACGCAGCCGCGATTCAGCCGGGCGGAGGCGCGGGATCCGTCGATCTCGATGAGCGCTCGCGTGAGATTTTCCGGCAGATCGTCGAGACCTATCTCGCCACCGGCGATCCGGCAGGCTCGCGAAATATCTCGCGCCAGCTGCCGATGCCTCTTTCGCCGGCTTCGGTGCGCAATATCATGGCCGATCTCGAATCTCTCGGTCTCATCTATGCGCCGCATACCAGTGCCGGACGGTTGCCGACCGAGAGCGGACTGCGTCTTTTCGTCGATGCCCTGCTGGAGGTGGGCGATCTGAGCCCGGCCGAGCGCTCTCAAATCAAGGGGCAGATCAGCGGTACGCCTCAGGATAAGGCGATCGAAGATGTGCTGACAGAGGCCGGTGAAATGTTGTCCGGTCTCTCGCGCTGTGCAGGCGTCGTGCTCGCCGAGACGCAGATGCAGCGCGTCAAGCATATCGAGTTTGTCAGACTCGATGCAGGACGGGCAATGGTTGTCCTGGTGGGCGAAGACGGCGTCGTCGAGAATCGCATCGTTCAACTGCCGGAAGGTCTGCCGGCATCCGCATTGACGGAAGCCACGAACTATCTGAACGGCCATATCGCCGGAAAGAGCCTCGCGGAGATACAAGACGAAATCACGCGTGACCATCAGACGAAGAAGATGGAACTCGACGCGTTGACGACCAAGGTGGTGCAGGCTGGACTTGCCGTCTGGTCAGGCGATGACGATGACAAGAAGAGCCTCATTGTACGCGGGCGTTCCCATTTGCTGGAAGATTTGCATGCCCTTGACGATATCGAGCGCATTCGTCTCCTGTTCGACGATTTGGAGGCCAAGGAAGGTATCATCCAACTCCTAGGGCTTGCAGAGGGCGGTGAGGGCGTTCGGATCTTCATCGGGTCGGAGAGCCAACTCTTCTCGCTATCGGGATCCTCTCTCATTGTGGCGCCATTTCACGATACCTCGCAGAAGATCGTCGGCGTGCTCGGTGTCATTGGCCCGACGCGGCTGAATTACGCCCGTATTATCCCAATGGTCGATTACACGGCGAAACTCGTTGGCCGTTTGCTGACTTGATCTTTTGGCCTTTTCAACCGATATCGACAGTCAATCTCCAAAACATGGTTGCAAAGTATGACCGACAAGGAACGCAAATCCGAAACGGCTGGTGCGTCCGGCACTAATAACCCCCCAAAGGAAGCGATGAAACCTGCCGCAGGCGAGCCATCGTCCGACGATGTGGCAAAAGGCAAAGAATCCGGATGGGCGAGCGACAAGGCATCCGACATGACCGCTGCCGAATTCGAGAAGATCGCGACTGAGCGGGATGAGCTTAAGGATCGGCTGATGCGCGCGATGGCGGAAATGGAAAATATTCGCCGCCGCACCGAACGCGACAAGGCAGACACCGCGAAATATGCAATCTCGAATTTCGCCCGCGATATCGTGGGTGTTGGCGACAATATTCGCCGGGCAATCGATGCCGTCCCTGCCGAAGATGCGCAGTCGCATCCCGCGCTGACGACCTTGCTTGAAGGTGTGGAGATGACCGAGCGCGAGTTGCTCAATGTCATGGAGCGCCATGGCATCACGCGGCTGGAACCGAAGGGCGAGCGATTCGACCCGAATGTTCATCAGGCGATGTTTGAGGTCGAGGACGCCAGCGTCGATGCCGGTACTGTCGTCGAGGTTGTTCAGGCCGGTTATCAGATTGCGGAACGCGTCCTTCGTCCGGCGATGGTGGGCATCTCAAAGGGCGGACCGAAGCATGTACGCAGCGACCCGCCTTCAGATGAGGGCGAAAAGGCAGCCGCCGAAGCAACGCCCGCCGACAAGCCTGACTGCACGCCTGCAGAAGTGAAGGAAACACCGGCGACCGAAAAAAATCCTGCGGCAAAACCCGAACCTGCGGCTCCATCAGCGCAAGCGCAAAAAACACCCCTTCCCGATCCCTCCCGAGCGCCTGCCGCGACGGGACGCGAAACCGGAAAAGCCAAACCGGGTGCGCGCCGTCCGTTGGGTGGCCGGGTCGACAAAAGTGCTTGAACAAAGCTGATCAACAAACTGTAACACCTATCAAATTCCCGTTATGCCGTATTGGCTGCAGCTGAGAGCTGTGGCCTAATGATCTGGGTGCTTTTGGGGCAACTACTTCACGACATCGAGCATGAAGGAACGGAATATGTTTAAGCGAAGTCTGTTGGCGCTGGTTATCGGTGTAGCCGGTATTCTGTGGGGGCAAAATTCCCAAGTGTTGGCGCTGCCAGCGACATCGGCGCTTTCGTCGGTCAAGACTGCTGCGGCGACCGATGATCCCTTAGTTAAGTCCACATTCGGCAAGCGTCACAAAGCCCATAGAGGCCATGTGAAGAGCAAGCGACACAAGCGCGTCAAGAAGCATCACCGCGGGAAAAAAGCGCGTTGGTGGAAGCGGCGTCATCACCACAAGCCGCTTAAATAGGCGAGGCGAGATATTCTTCGAGAGGGCCATGCACGTTGCGGTGCGTGGCCCTTTTTCTTTACGTTGGCCTGCTAGGTCCTAATCGAGTGTCGTAACCCGTCGCAGCGTCAAATTGAAGCGGCCGCCTTCTGGCAAGAGATCGGACGTGGCGGGGAGAATTCGGTCAATGCCGTGATAGGCATGACGAAATGGCCCATCCAGGACAATGATGTCGCCCGAATGTAGCTCGAAGCTTGTACTTCGATCCTTCCGGCGCGGCCCGCCCAACCGGAATACGGCGCTATCTCCCAGCGACACCGAAACAACCGGCGCGACTCTGTCGTCCTCGTCCTCATCCCGGTGCAGGCCGAGTTTGGCGCCAGGTTCGTAGTAATTCACCAAACAGGCTTCCGGCGGTGCGCGATAACCGATCCGATCCCAGATTTTCATTAGAATTGAGGGAATGGCGGGCCAACTCTGGCCTGTCGTGGGATGGTCGCTTTGATATCGGTAACCCCGTTCCTTGTCTGTGACCCAGCCAAGGGGACCACAATTCGTCATCCGGACCGACATGGCGCGGCCCGAATTCGGCATTCGTGGAACATAGAGCGGGGCTGCCCCAATAATGCCGCGTAATTCTTCTAAAAGCAGGGTTTGATCGGCGCGATTCAGGGGCGGATGCCTGTCGCGCACAGCCGCCACATCCGCATTGACTTCCATCTTTGGTTTTTTCGTCACGATGCTGCGACCAAAAGTTGGGGTGGCACGCCGCTTGCGGTGGTGTTTAAGCACCCTTATATAACGGCATGACTCCTAATATATACGGATTCGTAATGGAGACTGGTCCTGCGCAGCTTAGGGGAGCGCGGGTTGACCGGGTGCCGAATGAGGCCCGGACTGTCTGCCACAGACAAGAGGTTATAGAATGTCGAAAGTGATCGGAATCGATCTCGGCACCACCAACTCGTGTGTCGCGGTCATGGAAGGTTCCAGCCCGAAGGTTATCGAGAATGCCGAAGGTGCGCGCACCACACCATCAATGGTCGCCTTTACCGAAGATGGCGAGCGGCTGATCGGCCTGCCTGCCAAGCGCCAAGCGGTAACAAATCCGGAAAACACGCTCTTTGCGATCAAGCGTCTGATCGGTCGTCGTCATGACGACCCGACGGTTGCAAAAGATAAGAAGCTTGTGTCCTACGAGATCGTCAAAGCCGACAATGGCGATGCGTGGGTCCAGGCGAGAGACGATTCCTATTCACCCTCTCAGATTTCTGCATTCATTTTGCAGAAGATGAAGGAGACCGCAGAGGCCTATCTCGGCGAGACAGTCACACAGGCGGTGATCACCGTTCCAGCCTACTTCAATGACGCTCAGCGTCAGGCCACCAAGGACGCGGGCAAGATCTCCGGTCTGGACGTGCTCCGAATCATCAACGAGCCGACGGCCGCAGCATTGGCTTACGGTCTCGACAAGAAAGACGGCGAAACAATTGCGGTCTACGACTTGGGCGGCGGTACGTTCGACGTTTCGATCCTTGAGATCGGCGACGGCGTCTTCGAAGTGAAATCGACAAATGGCGATACGTTCCTCGGTGGTGAGGATTTCGATATGCGCCTGGTCGACTATCTCGCCGAAGAATTTCAGCGCGAGAACGGTATCGATCTGCGCGGCGACAAACTTGCCCTTCAGCGCCTGAAAGAGGCTGCCGAGAAGGCCAAGATCGAGCTTTCCTCTGCCGCACAGACAGAAATCAACCTGCCGTTCATAACGGCCGACCAGTCCGGTCCGAAGCATCTCACCTTGAAGCTGACGCGTGCCAAGCTTGAAAGTCTGGTTGAGGACTTGGTGAGCCGGACGATCGGCCCTTGCGAGGCGGCTCTGAAGGATGCCGGTCTGAAAGCGGCCGAAATCGATGAGGTTGTTCTCGTCGGCGGTATGACCCGTATGCCGAAGGTCGTCGAGACCGTGAAGAACTTCTTCGGCCGCGAGCCCCACAAGGGCGTGAACCCAGACGAGGTCGTGGCCATCGGTGCTGCGATTCAGGCTGGCGTGCTCCAGGGCGACGTCAAGGACGTTCTGCTGTTGGACGTCACACCGCTCTCGCTCGGTATCGAAACACTTGGTGGCGTGTTCACCCGCCTTATTGACCGCAACACGACCATCCCGACCAAGAAAGGTCAGGTCTTCTCGACTGCGGAAGACAATCAGAATGCGGTGACGATCCGCGTTTTCCAGGGCGAGCGTGAAATGGCTGCCGACAACAAGATGCTCGGTCAGTTCGATCTGGTTGGTATTCCGCCGGCACCACGCGGCGTTCCTCAGGTTGAAGTGACCTTCGATATCGACGCCAACGGCATCGTCAATGTATCCGCATCCGACAAGGCGACCGGCAAGGAACAGTCGATCCGCATTCAGGCATCCGGCGGTCTCTCCGATGCCGACATCGACCAGATGGTCAAGGATGCGGAGTCTCATGCTGAAGATGACGCCAAACGGCGCGAGATGGTCGAGATCAAGAACCAGGGCGAAGCTCTGGTCCATTCGACCGAGCGCACGATGGAAGAGCTTGGCGAGAAGATCGCGGAGGCGGACAAAGGTGTCGTGCTCGCTGCTGTCGAGGAATTGAAGGCCGTGCTGGAAGGTGACGATATCGAAGCCATCAAGGCCAAGACGGAAGCTCTGGCACAGGCATCCATGAAGATGGGTGAAGCCATGTATCAGGCCAGCGCTGCCGAAGGCGGCGAGGGCCCGGGACCGGATGGCCCGACAGCAGATGGCGAGCCTTCCGAATCGGGCGAAGACGTTGTCGACGCCGATTTTGAGGAGATCAAGGACGACGACAGCAAGAAGTCGGCTTAAAGTATGTATCCCGCCGACGCTGAGGTGAATATGGTCGATCGGGTTTGCGAATGACCAAGCGCGATTACTATGAGACCCTCGGCGTCGACCGGGAGGCTGACGATGCGGCTATCAAAAGAGCCTTTCGCAATCTGGCGAAAGAGTATCATCCGGACCGCAATCCCGGAAATGACGAGGCCGAACAGTCGTTCAAGGAAGTCAATGAGGCCTATGAGGCCTTAAAGGACCCGCAAAAACGTGCGGCCTATGACCGTTTCGGGCATGCTGCTTTCGAGAACGGCATGGGGCCTGGCGCCCATGGCTTCGGGTCCGACTTCTCAGCGTCCATGTCGGAAATTTTCGACGATCTGTTTGGCGAATTCATGGGCGGCCGCCGCGGCCGCCAACGCTCGTCCCGTGAGCGCGGCGGCGACCTTCGCTACAATATGGAAATAACCCTTGCCGAGGCCTATTCAGGCAAGACGGCGGAGATTCGGGTTCCCACCAGCGTCACATGCGAGCCTTGCGGCGGCTCGGGTGCAAGTCCCGGAAGTTACCCCGTTACCTGCAATACATGCGGCGGTGCAGGAAAGGTCCGGGCAAGCCAGGGATTCTTTACACTTGAGCGCACTTGCCCGGCCTGCCATGGCCGCGGAGAAGTGATCGAGGACCCGTGCGACGCCTGTTCGGGTTCCGGGCGCGTTACCAACGAGCGTATGCTGTCGGTCAACATTCCTGCCGGTGTTGAGGATGGCACACGGATTAGGCTCGCAGGGGAAGGCGAAGCCGGGATCAGAAGCGGTCCGGCAGGCGATCTCTATATCTTTCTCAGTCTGCAGCCGCACGAGTTTTTCCAGCGTGACGGCGCTGACATCTTCTGCCGCGTTCCCATTGCGATGACGACCGCAGCGCTTGGCGGGCAAATCGAAGTGCCGACAGTCGAGGGCGGGCGCACCCGCGTAAAGGTTCCCGAAGGCACCGAATCAGGCAGGCAGTTTCGTTTGCGTGGCAAGGGCATGCCGGTCCTGCGGTCCAATAGTACCGGCGACATGTATATCCAGGTCGAGGTGGAAACCCCCAAAAACCTCTCCCGCCGTCAGCGCGAGCTGTTGAAGGAGTTCGAGAAGACGGCGACCGAATCGACCAGCCCCGAATCCTCCGGCTTTTTTGCCCGCGTGAAAGAATTCTTCGAAGGCATTGGCGATTGATGCTCGGGTGCGGACGGACAGGTCAGTTATGACAGCCGCCCGTGAGAGATTGATCGTTGCATTGGACGTGCCGAGCGATGCGGCTGCCCGCGCATTGGTCGATGAACTTCAGGACAGCGTCGGCGTCTTCAAGATTGGCTTGGAGCTTCTATTTGCCGGCGGTGTCGAATTGGCGCGGGAGTTGGCAGAGCAAGGGCACAAGGTGTTCCTCGATGCAAAGCTCCTTGATATCACCAATACGGTTGAGCGTTCGACCGCGAGAATTGCAGCACTCGGCAGTACGTTTCTGACAGTGCATGGGAGTGATTCGCGCACGCTCGATGCTGCGGTTCGTGGCAGAGGCGACAGCGATTTGAAACTTCTGGCCATCACGGTGCTCACGAGTGTCGACACCGATGATTTGCGAGAACAGGGCGTCGGTCTCGCGCCGGAAGACTTGGTCTTGCGCCGTGCCCGTATGGCGCATGAAGCAGGATTCGACGGCGTCGTCGCCTCTGCTCGAGAGGCAGCAAGGATTCGCGACGAAATCGGATCCGACCTGTTGGTCGTGACGCCGGGTATTCGACCCGCAGGCGCAGATCACGGTGACCAGAAGCGTGTGACGACGCCTGCCGATGCCATGCAGGCAGGGTCCGATTATTTGGTCGTCGGACGTCCTATAACCACTGCCGACAATCGACGCGCTGCTGCAAACGCCATTACAAGCGAAATGGCAGCCGCCCTTCAAAGCTAATTCACGTTCTAGGGAGAAAGAGTATGCCTAAGGGATACTGGGTTGCCCGGATGACAGTCACGAATCCGGACGGCTATCCGGCTTATCAGGCCGCCAACGCGGCAGCTTTTAAGAATTTCGGTGCAAAGTTCCTTGTGCGCGGCGGCGCGTTCGAGGCGGTCGAGGGCGAAGCGCGCGAGCGGCATGTCATCATCGAGTTCGAGTCTATCGAGAAAGCGCGGGCCTGCTATTTTTCGCCTGAATATCAGGAGGCGATCAAGCTTAGGAACCTCTGTGCGACGGGCGATCTGATGATCATCGAAGGCGTCGAATAGCGCGCATTAATTGCTTATTTGCCGCGTTTTGCGATTGTCGGGTCCATGGCTATCTTCGACACAATGCTCGATCGCATGGGGCACTGGATTGCGGGCGTCCTCGAGACGGAATCGATCGGCTATGAGCCGTTTACGCCATCCGACCCCATTACTCTTCGGCGCGTGCTGCAGCCGGGCGATATTCTTTTGGTCGAGGGTAACCAAAAATTGTCGGCGGCTATCAAGTACCTTACGCAATCGACCTGGTCGCATGCGGCGCTCTATGTGGGCGACGCGCTCGGAAAGGCCTCGGATGACGGCGAGCCGCTGTCACTGATTGAATCGAATATCCAGGAAGGGTGCGTCGCGGTTCCGCTCTCCAAATATGAGTCGAACAATACCCGTATCTGCAGGGCCGTTCGGCTCCGTGTCGCCGACCGCGCCAAGATCGTGGATTTCATGGTTCAGAGTCTCGGGCTAAAATACGACACGCGCAACATTATCGATTTGGCGCGTTACCTGTTGCCGACACCACCTGTACCGGTTCGATGGCGCCGCCGGTTGATCGCGATCGGATCCGGTGACCCGACACGGGCCATCTGTTCCTCACTGATCGCCCAGGCCTTTCATTCCGTGAAGTATCCGATTCTGCCGTCGATTGAAGCGGTCAGCGATCATAAGCATGTTGCCAGCCCTTATAGCCGCCGGGAGATCCTTCACATCCGCCATCACAGCCTGTTCGCGCCGCGTGATTTTGACCTCTCGCCCTATTTTGCGGTCGTCAAACCGACTTTGGAGGGGGAATTCGATTACAAGCGCGTGCATTGGAGCGATGCGGAGCCGGGACATGGCTCCCTTCCGGTTGGTCGTCGCAGGCCAGCCGATTAGCGCATGTCCAACATTGAACGCGATTTGTCCTGGGTCAACACAGCGATCAGCTCCCTTTGGTAGTGTTTGCTGACAGACGTTCGGAAGTTGCTCGCGTACGACCTTGAGCGTTTGTATCGCGGTACTGTCCATAGAGCAGAGTCTCGGAAAATGCACCAGACCATGTTCGACATCTCATCAATTCCGATCTCGTAGAATGGTGGAACTCGCCCTTTCACTTCTTGTTTTTCTTGCCGTCCATGCCCTGCCGTCGACGCCGTTACGCCCCTGGCTTATTGGGAGACTGGGCCGGTCGGTTTTCATGGCCGGGTTCTCAATTGTATCGGTCGTTCTTTTCGGCTGGGTTTGGATCGCTTACAGACAAGCCGGCATCGAGGCGATCTTTTGGGTAACCGGGCCTCTCGAGCGAGCGATGAGTGCCGTCATTGTTCTTTTCGCCGTCATGTTCACAGTATTCGCTGTGTGGCAAAAGCCGATGGTGCTGCTGACAGGTGAGACAGCGCTTTCCCAAGACAAGGCAATCCGCGGCATTCTTCGAATCACGCGCCATCCAGTGCTCTGGGCCGTCGCACTATGGGGTGTCGTTCACATGCTCAACAATGCCGATCCGCCGAGTTTGCTGTTCTTCGGTTTCTCAACGGTTCTCGCACTGGCCGGAACGTTCGCAATCGACCGGCGTAGAAAACGACTGCTGGGTGCAGTTTGGCCGGCAATAGAGGCCACGACATCGAACATTCCGTTCCTTGCCATCCTGCAGAGGAGGAACACCTTGCGCCTCTCGGAAATCGGGTGGTTCCAATTGGCGATCGCAGTTGCCGTTTGGGCCCTGATCCTAATGCTTCATGAACCGGTGTTCGGCGTGTCGCCACTATGGTTTTGAGGGATGGGACAAGAAGAGTTTAGGAGAGCTGCCGCTCACCGGGGGCGTTAGAACGGCAGCTCTCCAGCATCGGGCCCACCGTCGCGGGCGCGAATCTTGTGAACTCTGTTTCGATGGCCGGCGTCTGGCGCGCCATCTCGTATCTCTTTGTTGTCTCCAAGGGCTGTGGGTGTGTCCTGAGCCCCTCAACATGTCGGTGGTTATACGCAGTGCCGGCTGAACCAACTCTGAGCTGGCCGTTCATTTTGAGTTCAGGAACAATATTTCTGCCTGATAGGAGAAAAAACCGTGATAAAACAACGAGATGAAGTCGGATTTGCGAACCGCTGTAGCCGATTGACTCTGGCTGGAACGCGTTGGGAGCGGGAACTAAGGGGCCGGAATTGAAACCGCGTGCTTGACGCACGGGCACTCAGTGCTACAAGCCCGACTCATGAGCGACGGCAAGACATCAGCCATTGAGCGCATTCGTAACTTCTCCATCATCGCCCATATCGATCACGGCAAATCGACATTGGCGGACCGCCTGATTCAGACCTGTGGCGGGCTCTCGGACCGGGAGATGAAGGAGCAGGTTCTGGATACGATGGAACTCGAGCGTGAGCGCGGCATCACGATCAAGGCGCAGACCGTGCGTCTCGATTACAAGGCGCGCGATGGGTATACCTACGAACTCAATCTCATCGACACGCCCGGCCATGTTGATTTTGCCTACGAGGTGAATCGCTCTCTGGCGGCGTGCGAAGGATCTCTGCTGGTGGTCGATGCCAGCCAGGGTGTCGAGGCGCAGACCCTCGCTAACGTCTATCAGTCGCTGGAAAACGATCACGAGATCATCACGGTTCTCAACAAGATCGACCTTCCTGCCGCCGAGCCCGATCGGATTAAGACACAGATCGAGGACGTCATTGGACTCGATGCAAGCGACTCGCTGGAAATTTCGGCCAAGACCGGCATGGGGGTCGAAGACGTACTTGAGGCGATCGTGACCCGTCTGCCTGCGCCGAAGGGCGAGGCCGATGCGCCCTTGAAGGCCATGCTCGTCGACTCCTGGTATGACGCCTATCTCGGCGTGATTGTTCTGGTCCGAGTTATCGACGGCCATCTGAAGAAGGGCCAGAAGGTCAGATTGATGTCGTCAGGCGCCGATTATCTGATCGACAGGGTCGGCATATTCCGCCCCAAGCAGGAAATGCGCAAAAGCCTTGGTCCAGGTGAAATCGGTTTCTTTACCGCCGCAATCAAAGAGGTTGCCGACACGCGCGTTGGCGATACTGTCACCGATGTTCGCACGCCGACGGCCGAGCCGCTCGAGGGTTTTCAGGAAGCACAGCCCGTCGTTTTCTGCGGTCTTTTCCCCGTGGACACATCCCAGTTCGAGGATCTCAGAGAGTCCATGGGACGTCTGAGGCTCAACGATGCGAGTTTCTCGTTTGAGATGGAGACATCGGCGGCACTCGGCTTCGGCTTTCGCTGTGGCTTTCTCGGGCTCCTGCACCTGGAAATCATCCGAGAACGTGTCGAGCGCGAATTCGATATCGAGTTGATCACGACCGCGCCGAGCGTCATCTATCATATTTATCAAAACGACGGTTCAATGCTGGAGTTGCACAATCCAGCCGATATGCCCGACCCGATCACGATCGATCATATCGAAGAGCCCTGGATCGAAGCGACGATATTGGTACCGGACGAGCATTTGGGTGCGGTGTTGAAACTCTGTGAGGATCGCCGTGGCCGACAGCAGACCCTGACCTATGCCGGAACGCGGGCGATGCTGGTTTATGAGCTGCCGCTGAACGAGGTGGTCTTCGACTTCTATGACCGGCTGAAATCCGTTTCGCGCGGCTACGCATCGTTCGATTATCATCAAATCGGATATGAAACCGGCAAGCTCGTGAAAATGTCGATCCTTGTGAATGCGGAACCCGTCGACGCACTTTCGATCATTGTGCACGCGGATCGGTCCATGGCGCGTGGGCGGGCCATGTGCGAGAAGCTGAAGGATCTGATCCCTCGCCATCTCTTCAAGATTCCGATCCAGGCGGCCATCGGCGGCAAGATCATCGCACGCGAGACAATTGGTGCCATGCGTAAGGACGTGACCGCGAAATGCTACGGCGGCGATGTCTCGCGAAAGCGAAAACTGCTCGACAAGCAGAAAGCGGGCAAGAAACGCATGCGCCAGTTCGGCCAGGTCGACATCCCGCAGGAAGCCTTTATCGCTGCACTCAAGATGGAAGAGAATTAGGCGCTTGCGTACCCAAATACATGGATGCCGGGCTTGACCCGGCAATCCATGCAGTCTTTTAGCTTTCCGCTGCGACCTGAGCGGCTTCCCAGCCGATAATAGCGCGTTTGCGTGTAACGCCCCAGTGGTAGCCGCCTAGTCCGCCACCCTTGCGCAGAACACGGTGACAGGGAACGACGAAGGAAATCGGGTTTCGCCCAACGGCCGTCCCCACTGCGCGTGACGCCTTGGGCTTGCCGATGTGAGCGGCAATGTCGCCATAGCTGACGGCTTGTCCCATTGGGATTCTCAGCAGTGTCTCCCAGACCCTGATCTCGAAATCCGTCCCGATGAATGTCACTTTGAGCGGGTCGGTTTCCTGCCATTGCGCAGGGGTGAAGACATGCCTTGCGAGTTTCGCCGTTCGCTTGGGATCGGAGCGGAAATCTGCTTCCGGCCAGCGGCGTGTCATGTCTTCGAGGGCATCGTCGTCCGCTTCCTCGTCATCGGAGAAGGCAAGACCACAAATGCCTCGGTCGGTCGCCATGATCAATGCGCGGCCAAAGGGCGATCCGTGAAATCCGTACGCGATGTCCAGGCCGGCGCCGCGGGCTTTGTATTCACCGGGCGTCATCGCCTCATGGTCGACGAAGAGGTCGTGCAGCCGGCCAGGACCCGATAGTCCGACATCGAAGGCAGTATCGAGAATCGTTGCCGAATCGCGCAGCAGGCGACGGGCATTGTCGAGCGTGATGGCCTGCAGAAACGCCTTCGGACTGATGCCTGCCCAACGCTTGAAAAGCCGTTGAAAATGAGCCGGGCTCAGGCCGACATCGGCTGCGATATCGTCCAGACTGGGCTGATCGCGCCAATTGTCGGAGACATAGATGACCGCGCGGCGGACATAGTCATAGTCGGAGAGGCAGGGCCTCTGTGAGGGTGCTGTCATCGTCTGGGTCGGCACCTGTGAGTCATTGAGAAGGTGTAGCATCATGACCGGAAAACTATCCGGTGCAAGTCGGACCTGCGACCCGATTCTTGCGCGTGTTAGATTCTTACTCCGCCACGCTGCTCGAGCAATGCGCCCGACAGGGCATCGGCGAATTCTCTCTTTTCGGTCTCGGTGAGGAATTGGCCGAAAACAAGCTGGCGCCCGTGAGAGGATAGCGTCAATTCAGGCTGCCGGCCCGTTTGCTCTGTCAGGTTCAGATTGACCCAATAGGGATTGAAGCTCCACGATTCGACATGGCCCGACGGGCGAACGCGCTTCACGACCAACACATCGTCTTTCAGGTCGATGGTCTCGTACATGCGGGCGGCGCGGTAGTTGAGGCGAAAGGCAATGTATATGAGCAGCACATCAAGACCGAAGAAGCCGAAAACGGGCCAGGCACCAAGCAGATAGAACGCATAACCTGCCACGAAACTGACCAGTCCGATCGCGGTCATCAGGATCAGGAAGCCACGGGGCGGAAGTGATCTGTAGGGTGTCAGGACAGCCGAAAAAAGGCTCTCCTCTTGAGGAAGGGTGGGTGTCTGGTCCATAGCTTGAGTTGCAACTCCGATCGCCGATATTCAACCATGCCTCAAGCCCTATAGCGAGCCCGCAATGGCCACACCCGTTAAGAATTCCAAACCACCAGCCCGGAAAAAGCGCAAAAAACCGGCGACCAAACTCAAGGCGGAAACGATTGCGGAAATGTTCCGCCGATTTTCCGAGGATGCCCCCGAACCCAAGGGCGAATTGGACTATGTGAATGCGTTTACGCTGCTCGTCGCCGTCGTGCTCTCCGCCCAGGCCACCGATGTCGGTGTCAACAAGGCAACGAAGGCGCTCTTTGAAGTTGCCGAAACGCCAGAGGCGATGGCGGCACTCGGCGAAGAGCGCGTGCGCGAATACATTCGCACCATTGGGCTTTACCGAAACAAGGCAAAGAATGTGATCGCACTGTCGGAGAAGCTGATAGCAGAACACGCAAGTAAGGTACCCGAATCACGCGAAGCTCTAGAAGACTTGCCGGGCGTCGGACGCAAGACGGCAAACGTCGTCTTGAACATTGCTTTCGGCATGCCGACGATGGCTGTCGATACCCATATTTTTCGGATCTCGAACCGCACGGGCCTGGCGCCTGGAAAGACGCCTCTCGCTGTCGAACTGGGTCTCGATGCAGTCATTCCGGATGACTACAAGCTGCATGCGCATCACTGGCTCATTCTACACGGCCGGTACGTATGCAAAGCCCGCAAGCCTGAGTGCGAGCGCTGCCTTATTGCCGATCTCTGCCAATATAAGGGGAAGAGTGTGGCAGTTTGATCGACCTTCGCAAAGGCAGGGCGATTGAGCAGAGCGAACCGTCCCCATGGATCACCGGGCCAAGCCCGGTGAAGCCGAATTGGAATTCCGGCCCATTCTCATCATCGTCGTTGCCGGGTTTCACCTGGCAATCCATGCGATCCGGCCGGAATGCGCCGACATTCAAGCTTGGACCGTAACGGTGCCAGTTCCGTCATGCCGCGCGATCGCTTTGAACGTATGCACCATCAACGCTGTGGCGAAGAGTGGCGCCAGCAGGTTGACAATCGGTATCGAGATCAGACCCGCAACGGCGACGCCCGAAAGGAATATGCGGCCACGATACTTCCGGCGCAGGCGGCGAACCTCGCGCCCTGGCAGGTGACGCAGTGCGGCGAGCTCGAAAAATTCCCGTCCCAGCAGATAACCGTTCGAGATGTAGAAGGCGATCAGATTGATGCCGGGTAGCAGCAGCAGAAACAGCACCAGTATGTTCACGACGATGACTGCCATTCCGAATTTCAAGGACACGCCTAACGATGGCAGGAACGGCAATTCGCGGCCGGGTGGATCGCTTGGATAATGCTTTTTCTCGACGATCTCGGCGGCATCGTTGAGATACATGGCGGCGATGAGGGACGTGATCGGCGCCACGAGAAAGACCGAAGCAATGACCAGACCCAGTCCGCCGAGGATCTGTATGGTCGTTTCGATCCATCCCGGCAAAACAACGAACCCGGCAAATATCGCTTCGATAGCTATGATCAGTACGATCAGCAGACCGATGGTCATGCCCACCGATTTGAGCAGGATCGATCGGAACGGTTTCGAAAACAGTTGAAGAAATGCTTTGGTTGGTGCGGCAAACATGAAGAACCGGTTCTTGCGAATGAAGCAGGCTGTCAGAGGCCATATGGGGCTTCGCTGGCAAAAACAAGTCCGAACCGGTTGCGATGAAGCGCGAAATTCCTATAGTGCGCGCCTTCTCCTACGCGATCCGAAAGACATCTCATCATGACCGAAGTAAGCCTCGACGTGGTCGGTATTGGCAATGCCATTGTCGATATCATTGCACGCTGCGACGACACCTTCCTGTCCAACCAGGGCATGGAAAAGGGATTTATGCAGTTGATCAATGCGGGGCAAGCAGACGGGATCTACGATGCGATGGGTCCGGCCACGGAACAGTCCGGCGGGTCGGTTGCAAACACCTGTGCGGGTATTGCTTCGCTCGGTGGCAAGAGTGCGTTTATCGGCCGGGTGGCGGGCGATCAGTTCGGCAAGGTTTTTGCGCACGATATTCGTTCGATCGGCGTTGGATTCGACACGGCGCCTTCCGATCGCGGCTTGCCGACGGCGCGATGCCTGGTGCTGGTCACACCGGACGGCGAGCGCACCATGAACACGTTTCTAGGCGCCAGCACCGAGTTTGCCGAAGACGATATCGACGAGGCGCTGATCGGATCCGCGCAGGTCACCTATCTGGAAGGGTATCTTTTCGACAAAGATCCCGCCAAAGCGGCATTTCATGCGTCCGCGAAGGCAGCCCGTGCGAACGGTCGGAAGGTGGCGCTTTCGTTGTCCGATGCATTCTGCGTCGATCGCCACCGTGACGACTTTCTCGCATTGGTGAGAGACGGCGTCGACATCCTGTTTGCAAACGAGACCGAGATCACGTCGCTGTATCAGCTCAATTCTTTCGAGGAGGCGGCAAGTGCTGTGCGCGCGGAAGCGGAAGTTGCCGTTCTGACCCGGTCCGAAGAGGGCTCGGTCATTATCTCCGGCAACGAGACGGTCGAAGTGCCCGCAGATCCGGTTGGCCAGGTCGTCGATGCGACGGGCGCAGGCGATCTCTATGCTGCCGGTTTTCTGTATGGTTTGACCCGTGGCCGCGATCTCGAGACGTGCGGCCGTCTTGGTAGCCTGGCTGCAGCGGAAATCATCAGCCACATTGGCGCCCGCCCCGAGGCGTCACTAGAGACATTGGCGCGCGATCGCGGTTTGCTGGTTTGAGTTGGACCGCGATAACAGAGTTTCGGAAGTCAGAATTTCTCCACCCAAGGCCGTAGCTCCACTTCCCAGCTCCAGATGCTGCGATGCTGGTTCAGGACGTGTAGATACGTTTCCGCAATAGCGTCTGGATCCAGCCACTTGTCTGGTTCGCCCGGCTCGTCGACGCGGCCTCTGTCCGGGTTTTTCACGCCGCCGTCGATAACGAAATGCGCAATATGGATGTTTTTCGGATGCAGTTCGCGCGCCATGCTCTGCGCAAGGCCGCGGAGCGCGAACTTGCCCATGGCGAAGGGCGCAGACTTCGGATAGCCCTTTACGCTTGCAGAGGCGCCCGTGAAGAAAATTGCGCCGTGTCCCTGAGAGACCATGCGCTTGGCGGCCTCCTGTGCAACCAGGAACCCGCCAAAAGCTGAGACCATAAGCGCTTGCCGGACGTCTTCCGGAACGAGATCGACAATCGATCCCATGAATCGCAGGCTTGGATTGTAGTGCACAAGATCCAGACCGTTCGCTGCCTTGTCCAGATCGGCGAAAAGTGCCGAAACGCTTTCCGTGTCAGACGCGTCGCAGCCATAGGTTTCAGCGCCGATTTCCGCCGCCAATCCTGCCAGTTTGACTGGCGTTCGGGCAGCAAGCGCGACCTTGTAGCCCGCATCCGAGAGCTTACGCGCAAAGGACGCGCTGATTCCCGTTCCGGCACCAACGATAAGAGCGGTTTTCGACATTGCATGGGTCTCCAGCATGATCGGAATGCCAACCTATCAACGGATTGTGCCCGCTTGCCAGTCGTTTCCAGGACATTGCGTGAGGGTTGTAAAATTTAATAGATATGTTAATTAACAGATATGTTAAATGATGCTGTCCAGACTCCCGATCAACTCGATGCAACATTCGCGGCCCTTGCCGACCCGACCCGCCGCGCAATCCTGGCGCGTTTGGCAACAGGGAGTGCAACGGTGAACGAGCTTGCAGAGCCCTTCGATATTTCCCTGCCGGCCATCTCACGCCATCTCAAGGTTCTGCAATCTGCGGGATTGATCGACCGACAAGTCGAAGGTCAGCGTCGCCGCTGCCATCTCAAGTTTGAGGCGCTCGATGCTGCGGCCTCGTGGATCGAGACCTATCGCGAGTTCTGGAGCGAGCGCTTCGACGCGCTCGAAGGCTATTTGGATCGAAAGAGTAGGAAGAAGGATCAGCCCGATGAGTGAAGCCATGGCCCACAATGCCGTCGATAGTCCCGAACTCACGATTGAAAGAGAGTTTCCGCACCCGCCAGCTGACGTGTTCGCGGCATGGACCGACCAGGAGGCCTTGAGACAGTGGATGGGGCCGGGCGAGGTTCGTGCTCCTGACTCGGAGATGGATGCTCGTGTTGGCGGGACTTATGTGTTTCCCATGCTGATGCCAGATGGATCGATCAACACGGTGCGCGGAACGATCAGCGAGCTGGTGCCCGAGAAACGGTTGCGTTTTTCCTGGGCCTGGGATCAGGAGGATGGCAGTGCGGGGCAGCTCATGGATGTTCTGATCGAACTGCACGCGAGTGGCAGTGGCACGCGGCTCGTTCTGCATCAGACCAATTTCATCGACACCGAAGCCCGCGATAAGCACAGCTTTGGGTGGAATGGCTGTCTGGACTGTCTCGGCGATTATCTCGCAGCCTGAGGTGTTCAGGCGCGCGGATGCGAGTCCGCATAGACTTTCATGAGATGGGCCGTGTCGACCTCGGTATAGACCTGTGTGGTCGAGAGACTGGCATGGCCCAATAGCTCCTGGATTTCGCGAAGATCCGCACCGGACCCCAGAAGATGGGTCGCGAATGAGTGTCTGAGCGCGTGAGGTGTCGCGGTATCGGGGAGACCGAGCGCGCCTCGGAGGCGCTGCATGAGCAGTTGAATGATCCGCGGGCTTAGCCGCTTCCCTTTGACACCGAGAAACAGAGGATCGTCCGGTCCGGTGGCGTAGGGGCAGAGTGCCAGATACTGCTCCGTCGCCTCGATCGCGACAGGGAGAACCGGCGCGACGCGCTCCTTTCCGCCTTTGCCGACAATCCGCAGCACATCGCGTTTGCCAATCGGTGCGTCTTTGCGGTTCAGACCGAGTGCTTCGGAAATGCGAAGACCGGAGCCATACAGGAGTGTCAGAACAGCCGTGTCTCTTGCCATCGCCCAGTCGGGTGACGATGCGCTTGCGGCGATCGCCGCACCTTCTGTCACTGCGTGGGCCTTTGCCACCGCCAAAGGCTTCGGTACAGAGTGCGGCAGTTTGGGATGGCTCAATGTCGATACGGCGTCGTTCTTGGCGAGTCCCCGCTTGTCGAGAAACCGGAAGAACATGCGGATGGCGGAAAGTGACCGCGAAACGCTGCGGCTCGAAACACCGTCTGTTCGCCGCGACGCCAGAAAGCCGCGGAAGTCGCGCGGCGTCAGGTCTGCGAGAGATTCGACCGTGGGAATCTCGCCCAGATGGTTTGTAAGGAAACCGAGAAACTGGCGCAGGTCACGGCCATAGGCCTCGAGCGTCTTGTCGCTCAGGTGGCGTTCGCTGGAAAGATGCGTGAGCCAGGCAGCCAGGGCGTCGATGGCCTTGTCGTCTTGTCCGATATCTGTGGTCCCGGTCACGAATCGCGATGCCTTTGTCGATGAAGGCACAGTATCACGGATGGCGGTTAACGGCGGGTGTTGAGGGGATCGTGGTGTTTGGTTGGTGCGTAACGGCGGGGTGGAGCCGTGCTGTTGGATCTGAGTTTGTTTCGCTCACGGCTATTCCGCGCTGACGCGCGGGCCTCCGCGGGGGCGCCCTGACCGGGCGGCGGCCACTTGGCCTTGCCTCGCTGGTCGCTCGGTTATTCTTGGTTTCATGAGAGATCGTGCCGTATGGCTGGTGTTATACGGCACGATTTCGGATGTATCTCAGACAACCGCGCCTTAGTGGCGCGGCAAGCGCGACCGCGCGCCGGCCGGTCAGGCCGCCCCCGCGGAGGCCCGCGCATCAGCGCGGAATAGCCGTGAGCGAAATAAGCTTAGATGGAATAGGCAAATTCCATGCTGCTGGACAGCACCGGCATATTTTCCCGATGCCAGATCTGAGCAAGGAAAACCGCGCCTTAGTGGCGCGGCAAGCGCGACCGCGCGCCGGCCGGTCAGGCCGCCCCCGCGGAGGCCCGCGCATCAGCGCGGAATAGCCGTGAGCGAAATGAATTCAGATGGAATAGGCAAATTCCATGCTGCCGGACAGCACCGGCAGATTTTCCCGATGCCAGATCTGAGCAAGGAAAACCGCGTCTTCGTGGCGCGGCAAGCGCGACCGCGCGCCGGCCGGTCAGGCCGCCCCCGCGGAGGCCCGCGCATCAGCGCGGAATAGCCGTGAGCGAAATAAGCATAGATGGAATAGGCAAATTCCATGCTGCCCGGATAGCACCGGCACAATTTCCCGATGCCAGACCGGAACAAGGACAGCCGCGTCCTAATGGCACAGCCAGCGCGGAATAACCGTGAGCGAAATGAAACCAGATGGTCCGGCAAAACCTAAATGCCGCCGGAAACCTCAAGCAACACACCGATCAACAAGAGGTCAGAGAATCGACTGCCCAGTCTTCTTCCAGTCGGCCAAAAATGCATCCAGTCCCTTGTCGGTCAGCGGATGCTTGGCCAGGTCGCGTAGCACCTGCGGCGGGACCGTCGAGACATCGGCACCGGCCAGAGCCGACTCTTTGACATGGTTTGCCGAACGGATCGACGCGGCCAGGATCTCTGTCTCAAGCGCGTCGTAATTGTCATAGATCGCCCGGATCTCATGGATGAGCTGCATCCCATCCAGGCAGATATCGTCGAGGCGACCGATGAATGGCGAAATGAACGTCGCGCCGGCTTTTGCAGCAAGAAGTGCCTGATTGGCGCTGAAACAGAGCGTGACATTGACCATCGTGCCACCTTGGGTCAACGCGCGGCAGGCCTTCAGGCCATCCCATGTCAGCGGAACCTTCACGGCGATATTGTCGGCGATCTTCGCGAGTTTCCGCCCCTCTTCCACCATCCCGTCGACATCGGTCGCTGTTACTTCGGCGCTAACGGGACCATCGACAATCTCGACGATTTCCCTCACCACTTCGGTAAAGTTGCGGCCCGATTTTGCAATGAGTGATGGATTGGTTGTGACGCCGTCGACGAGCCCGGTATCGGCAAGATCGCGGATTTCATCGATATCGGCACTGTCGACGAAGAATTTCATGGAGATATTGTCCCTTGGCATCGGTGTTTGGGCGCTACACTAACGTTTGATTCTGAAAGCGAAAGCAAAGAATGGAACCGAAGACGGTGCCGGTGCTGCTGCCGCTCGCGCTGGACGCACCCTACGATTACCTCGTGCCTGACGGTGTATTGGTTGCGCCGGGCGACTTCGTGCGCGTTCCCCTCGGAAATGCGGAGCGGATGGGGGTCGTATGGGCGGGCAGTCTGGCGGAAGGCCGCGCCGAAGTAGACCCGGCAAAACTCCGCCCCATCATCGACAAGGTCGATATGGCACCGCTTCAGCCCACAGCACTTGCCTTCGCCGAATGGATTGCGCGCTACACGCTTGCGCCACCGGGGATGGTGTTGCGGATGATGATGAGTGCGCCGGAGGCATTTGTGCCGGCGCCTCCCCGCTACGGCTACCGTCTGGCCGGTGCGCCACCGGACCGGATGACGTCTGCCCGGAACCGCGTTTTGGAGATTATGTCCGACGGACTCTGCTGGCCGAAGCCGGCGCTTGCTGCAACGGCCGGCGTCAGCTCTAGTGTCGTTGAAGGCCTTCTGAAGGCTGGAACATTGGTTCGCGAGCCATTGCCTGAGCCGTCAATTCCAACCCCGGATCCGGAAAACACGGCAACGACCTTGAGCGAGAGCCAGGCAACGGTTGCCGCCGATCTTTCCGGTGCCGTCGAGCAGGCAGAATTCTCCGTGACCCTTCTCGATGGTGTCACGGGATCAGGAAAGACCGAGGTCTATTTCGAAGCCGTTGCAGCCGCGGTTCGATCCGGCCGCCAAGCTCTGGTTCTGTTGCCGGAGATTGCGCTGACAGGCCAATTCATCGATCGTTTTTACAGGCGCTTTGGCGTGCCGCCTGTCGAATGGCATTCAGGGATCACATCGCGCGTTCGTGGCCGTATTTGGCGGGCCGTGGCCGAAGGCAAAGTTCCTGTCGTCGTCGGCGCGCGATCTGCGCTTTTTCTGCCCTTTACCGATCTCGGACTGATCGTTGTCGACGAAGAGCACGATCCGGCCTTCAAGCAGGAGGACCGGGTCATCTATCATGCCCGCGACATGGCTGTCGTGCGAGGCTCTCTCGGATCTGCGCCCGTCATTCTGACGTCGGCGACGCCATCGATCGAGAGCCACGTAAATGCGGAACAGGGCCGTTACCGGCATCTCCATCTCACCGAGCGCTTCTCGGGTGCCTCGCTGCCAGACATCGAGGCGGTAGACCTGCGGCAGCATCCCCCAGAGAAGGGACGCTGGCTCAGCCCTGTGCTCGCATCGGCCGTCGAAACGGTTGTTCAGGACGGCCAGCAGGCTCTGCTGTTTCTCAACAGGCGCGGTTATGCGCCGCTGACTCTCTGCCGAAGGTGCGGACACCGGTTCGCCTGTCCCCAATGTTCGGCCTGGCTGGTCGAGCACCGTTTCCGCCGCCGTCTTCGCTGCCATCATTGCGGCCACACGGTGCCGATTCCCGACCGGTGTCCGAGTTGCGAAGCCGAAGAGAGCCTGGTGCCCTGCGGGCCCGGGGTTGAGCGGATTGCCGAGGAAGTGGCCGAACGCTATCCGGATGCCCGCGTGGCGATCCTATCAAGCGACCTCGTTCCGAACGTAGCGTCGCTGCGCGAGGTTTTGGATCGCATTGCGCGCCATGACGCCGATATCGTCATCGGTACCCAGCTGGTTGCCAAGGGGCATCATTTCCCGGGATTGGCATTGGTCGGTGTGGTCGATGGCGATCTCGGAGCCGGGCAGGGCGATCCGCGCGCGGCTGAGCGGACCTATCAGCTTCTGCATCAGGTGACCGGCCGGGCGGGGCGTGAAACGATTTCCGGGCGCGGCCTCATCCAGACCCACAGTCCGGACAATCCTGTCATCGAGGCGTTGGTCTCGGGCGATCGGGATCGATTTATTGCCGCTGAGATCGATGCCCGACAGGAGGCCGGATACCCTCCCTTCGGCCGGCTGGCTGCGCTTATTGTCACAGGACGGGATGGAGCGCGCGCAGAGACCCATGCACGAGCTGTTGCAAGGGCGGCCCCCGCCGCTGCGAAAATCCTGGTTCTCGGGCCGGCGGAAGCCCCCCTGGCGGTCGTTGCGGGGCGGCACCGCTTTCGGATTCTCGTCAAGGCGGCAAAGGAAGCCGACATCCAGGCCTATCTGCGCCGATGGCTTGAGCACGCCCCGATTCCGCGAGGTGGCGTCCGTGTTACCGTCGATATCGACCCTTATAACTTCTTGTAATTTGGACCTGATCCGAGCGGGCGTGACCGCCGATGTTGGACCAGAGTGTCGGTGAGCAACACAAGGGACACGGGACCAGATCGCTCACCCGATGAGCGCCAAGCGAAATTGCAGGAAGTCCATGAGGTGAATAGTCTTTTGGACATGAGACCAAAGGCCACCCATCCGGGGCTGCGGCCCGTGTTGCAAGCCCATATCTCCTATGGTAGACGGGCTGCGACTTTCAGAGGGTACGGGCGTTGTCCGGCCGGTCTGTCAAAGAGGCTCTTATTTCCTCGGAAACAGCCGTCTTGTTAAGCGCCCAAAGCCCGGATCAGCAGAGCGCTCCAAGTGTCATCCGATCATCCCACCAATACTGGCATGTCGGGCCGTTATGCGACGGCCCTGTTCGATTTAGCACGTGAGAGCGATGCGCTCGATGCCGTCGGGGAAGACCTGACGCAATTCGAAGCCATGCTCGACGAAAGCGAGGCTCTCGAAAGCCTGGTCAGAAGCCCGGTTTTCTCGGCGGAAGACCAGGAGCAGGCACTCGGTGCCGTTCTCGACGCCGCAAAGTTCTCCGATACGACGACCAACTTCTTGAAGTTGGTTGCCCGAAATCGCCGCCTATTTGCAGTTCGAGACATGGTGCGCGGCTATCGCGCCCTCGTTTCGCAGCATAAGGGCGAAATCACAGCCGAAGTCACCAGCGCCGTGGCGTTGACCGATGAACAGTCGGCTGCCCTTGGCGACTCCATCAAGGAGGCGCTTGGACAAGACGTACAGATCATTACAAACGTAGACGAGACGCTTCTTGGCGGGCTCGTGGTCAAGGTCGGCAGTCGCATGATCGACAATTCGCTGAAGACCAAGCTCGATAATCTCAAGATTGCCATGAAAGAGGTTGGCTGATGGAAATCCGCGCCGCAGAAATCTCCTCGATACTCAAGGACCAGATCAAGAATTTCGGCAAGGAAGCCGAAGTTTCGGAAATTGGCCAAGTCCTGTCCGTCGGCGATGGGATCGCCCGTGTCTATGGCCTCGACAATGTCCAGGCCGGTGAGATGGTCGAATTCCCCGGCGGCATTCGAGGAATGGCGCTGAACCTCGAAGTCGACAATGTCGGCGTCGTTATCTTTGGCGATGACCGTTCAATCAAGGAAGGCGATACGGTCAAGCGAACCGGCTCGATCGTTGAGGTGCCGGTTGGCAAAGGCCTGCTCGGCCGTGTGGTCGACGGTCTCGGAAATCCGATCGATGGGAAGGGCCCTATTGAATCTGCCGAGCGGCTGCGTGTTGAGGTGAAAGCGCCAGGTATTCTGCCACGTAAGTCGGTGCATGAGCCGATGCAGACCGGCCTCAAGGCGATCGACTCGCTTATTCCGGTCGGCCGTGGGCAGCGCGAATTGATCATCGGTGACCGGCAGACGGGAAAGACTGCCATCATCCTCGACGCGATCCTCAATCAGAAGTCGATCAATGAAGGCGACGACGAGAGCGCCAAACTCTATTGCGTCTATGTGGCCGTCGGCCAGAAGCGTTCGACAGTTGCTCAGTTCGTCAAAGCTCTCGAAGAGAATGGCGCGATGGAGTACTCCATCGTCATCGCAGCCACGGCTTCGGATCCGGCACCGATGCAGTTCCTTGCACCTTACGCTGGCTGCACCATGGGCGAGTATTTCCGTGACAATGGCATGCATGCCTTGATCGCCTATGACGATCTTTCGAAACAGGCCGTTGCATATCGCCAGATGTCATTGCTGCTTCGCCGGCCGCCGGGACGTGAAGCTTATCCCGGTGATGTCTTCTATCTTCATTCCCGCCTTCTCGAGCGGGCTGCCAAGCTCAATGAAGACCATGGGGCAGGATCGCTGACGGCCCTGCCGGTTGTCGAAACCCAGGCGAACGACGTTTCGGCGTATATCCCGACGAACGTCATCTCCATCACGGACGGCCAGATCTTTCTGGAAACGGACCTCTTCTATCAGGGCATTCGCCCGGCGGTGAACGTCGGACTGTCGGTGTCTCGTGTCGGCTCCTCGGCACAGGTGAAAGCGATGAAGCAGGTCGCCGGTGCCATCAAGGGCGAGTTGGCCCAGTACCGTGAGATGGCGGCATTTGCGCAGTTCGGCTCCGACCTCGACGCCGCGACGCAGCGCCTACTCAATCGCGGTGCCAAACTGACCGAACTCCTGAAACAGCCACAATTCTCACCGTTGAAGGTCGAGGAGCAGGTTGTGGTCATCTATGCCGGAACGCGCGGCTATCTGGATGATCTTGATCTCAATCAGGTCGGCCGGTTCGAAGAAGAGTTTCTGCGCCTCATGCGCGATGAACATGCCGACCTGCTCGATACCATCCGCGAAGAAAAAGAGCTTTCGGACGCGACGGACGCCTCTTTGAAGAGCGCGCTCGAGACCTTTTCAAAGGCGTTCGCGGCGTAGCGCCGTTTTAAAGGGTTAGGGCATGCCAAGCCTCAAGGACCTCCGAAACAGGATCTCCAGCGTCAAGGCGACGCAGAAGATCACCAAAGCCATGCAGATGGTTGCGGCAGCGAAACTCCGCCGTGCGCAGGAAGCGGCGGAAGCCGCGCGGCCTTATGCCGAGAGGATGGATCGGGTCCTGACAAACCTTTGCAGTCGTGTGACGGCGCATGAAGGGATGTCGCCGCTCCTGGTCGGAACTGGCAAGGACGACGTTCATCTTCTGATCGTTGCGTCCGCCGATCGCGGCCTGTGTGGTGGTTTCAATTCGAACATCGCCCGCCTTGCGCGCGAGCGCACGATGGAATTGGTAAATGAAGGCAAGACGGTCAAGATTCTCTGCGTTGGCCGCAAAGCTGCCGATGTGCTGAAGCGCAGTTTCGCGGCGCAGATTGTCGACGTAATTTCCATGCGCGCAGTGAAACGCGTGAGCTTCCAGGATGCGCTGCCGATCGGAGAGCGTGTCGTCAAGATGTTTGAAGAGGGTGAATTCGACGTTTGTACGCTGATCTATTCGGAGTTCAAATCGATCATTTCGCAGAAGCCGACAGCACTACAACTTATTCCTGCTAAGATCGAGGAAGAGCCTTCGGAAGGAGCCGGCAAGACGGATGATTCTTCATCCTACGAATATGAGCCGGAAGAAGAGGAGATCCTCGCCGATCTTCTGCCGCGCAATATCTCGACCCAGATTTTTCGTGCCTTGCTGGAGAACGCTGCAGGTGAGCAGGGCGCACGCATGGCAGCAATGGACAATGCAACCCGTAATGCGGGGGAAATGATCGATGATCTGACGCTGACCTACAACCGGTCGCGTCAGGCGCAGATCACCAAGGAACTCATCGAGATCGTATCTGGCGCCGAAGCGCTTTAGAGACGACCGACCAGCGAAGGGTTAGACGATGGCTGATAAGAAACTGACAGGGCGTGTAAGCCAGGTGATGGGCGCCGTGGTGGACGTCCAGTTTTCCGAGGACCTCCCCGCGATCCTAAACGCACTCGAGACGCAGAATCAGGGCAACCGTCTGGTCCTCGAGGTAGCACAGCATCTCGGCGAGAACACCGTTCGAACCGTCGCCATGGATTCGACCGAAGGTCTAGTCCGCGGTCAGGAAGTGACCGATACGGGTGACTCGATCAATGTGCCGGTTGGCGATGAAACCCTCGGGCGGATCATCAACGTTGTCGGTGAACCGGTCGATGAGGCCGGCCCTGTTGAAACCAAGGTCACGCGCGGTATTCATCAGGACGCACCGGCCTTTATCGACCAGTCCACGGACACGGAGATCCTGGTGACCGGCATCAAGGTCGTCGATCTGCTGGCGCCATACTCCAAGGGCGGGAAGATCGGTCTGTTTGGCGGTGCCGGCGTCGGCAAAACCGTGCTCATCATGGAACTCATCAACAATATCGCCAAGGGGCACGGTGGATACTCCGTATTTGCCGGTGTCGGCGAGCGCACGCGCGAAGGAAACGATCTCTATTGGGAGATGATCGATTCCGGCGTGAACCAGAAGGGCGGCGGCGAAGGTTCGAAATGTGCTCTGGTTTATGGCCAGATGAACGAACCTCCCGGAGCGCGCGCAAGGGTCGGCCTTGCAGGGCTGACGGTCGCTGAGCATTTCCGCGACGAGGGCCAGGATGTTCTCTTTTTCGTCGACAATATTTTCCGCTTTACGCAAGCCGGCTCGGAAGTGTCGGCCCTCTTGGGACGTATTCCGAGCGCGGTGGGCTATCAGCCGACACTCGCGACCGACATGGGCGCCTTGCAGGAGCGCATTACATCGACCTCGAAAGGCTCGATCACATCGGTGCAAGCCATTTATGTTCCGGCCGACGATTTGACCGACCCGGCACCGGCCGCCTCGTTCGCTCATTTGGATGCCACCACGGTTCTGTCACGTGCGATCTCGGAAAAAGGTATCTATCCGGCGGTCGATCCGCTCGATTCCACATCGCGTGTGCTTGAGCCGCGCGTGGTCGGCGAGGAGCACTATGCGATTGCAAGGCGTGTGCAGGAAATTCTGCAGCGCTATAAGGCGCTCCAGGACATCATTGCCATTCTCGGCATGGATGAACTGTCCGAAGAGGACAAGTTGATCGTTGCACGTGCGCGGAAGATCGAGCGCTTCCTGAGCCAACCCTTCCATGTGGCCGAGGTCTTCACCGGTTCACCAGGCGTGCTTGTCGACCTGGCCGATACGATTAGAGGATTCACGGGTCTTTGCGATGGTGAATACGACCATCTTCCTGAGCAGGCATTCTATATGGTTGGCACAATCGAGGATGCGATCGAGAAGAGTAAACGCCTGGCGTCGGAGGCAGCCTGATGGCGGATACATTCCGCTTCGAGCTCGTTTCTCCCGAACGTCTGCTCTTGTCCGCAGATGCGGCTGAAGTCCTGGTGCCGGGTTCCGAGGGCGAATTTACCGTTCTGCCAATGCACGCGCCTGTGCTTTCGACACTTCGTCCCGGCCTACTCGACGTTAAGCTGGCGGATGGCGGTACGCATCAATTCTTAGTGCAAGATGGACTGGCGGAGGTCGATCCGGAGAGTCTGACGATCCTGGCACAGCAAGCCATCGATCGTGAATCTCTCGATCAGGAATGGCTCGACCAGCAGAAGAAAAATGCTGAAGAAGACCTTGCGGATGCTACAGACGATAATGCGCGCGATGCCGCACAGTCGACACTGGATCGTCTCAAACTGATCGAGAAGACGCTGTTCAACTAGAGCTCATTCAGCAAAAGTTGATCGACTTTTGCGCCTGGAAAGAGCGTCAAATCAACGACCTAGAGTAGTTTCAATGACTCGGTTTTCATTGAAACTGCTCTAGGTCGTTCGGTTTGATTTAGACCACGTACCTGCACACGCACTTTCCATTCAGGTGGAACGCCCCGGACTTGATCCCGGGGCCAGGGCAACTTGGACAATGTTGTTTGTCGCCCTGGGTCCCGGATCAAGTCTGGGGCTCATACTAGTCATTATTCCGCCGCCGATTTCACGCCATCGTCCAAAGCCGCACCGGCCTGAAGCATGGCCTCGACCTGCTCGGCTGAATATCCGAGCTCGCCCAAGAGCTCACGGGTGTGCTCGCCGTGGCGTGGTGGGCGGTTCTTTGGTTGCGCTGGCGTTCGTGACAATTTGATCGGATTGCCAATGCCCTTATAGCCATCGCGTTCTACGATCATGTCGCGATATGCGGTGTGAGGGTGATCGACAACCTCCGGCACTTCAAGAACGGGGCCGGCAGGAACGCCAATTGCCATCAGTTCCATTGCCAGAGCTTCGCCATCATGATCGGCGAGCAGCGGTTCCAGTGCGTCTCGCAGGGCGGCCTTGTTCTCGTTGCGTAGCCCGTTCGTCTCGAACCTTGGATCCTCAGGCAGTTGTGCCGCATTGAGTTTTTCACAAAGCATGCCGAACTGCCGATCATTGCCGACACCCAGGAAAATATCGCAGGTTTTAGTCGGAAAGCGGTCATAAGGGGCAATGTTTGGATGGGCGCTGCCGATAGGTTTTGGACGCTTTCCGCCGAGGAACCAGTTCGGCGCATAGGGGAAGAGCAGCGATACAGCCGTGTCATAGAGGCTGGTCTCGATCGCCTGTCCTTGCCCTGAACGTTCACGCTCATGCAGTGCCGACAAAATTCCAATTGCTGCCGTCAGTCCTGTACCCATATCGACCATCGGAACGCCAAGCCGGACGGGGCCGCTTTCCGGTGTGCCATTGATGCTCATCCATCCGGCCATGGCCTGCACGACGGCATCGTAACCTGGGAAACCGCCGAGGGGTCCGTCTTCGCCAAATCCTGTTATGCGCGCATAGACAAGGCGGGGAAATCGCTCCTTTAATGTCTCTTCATAACCAAGGCCCCATTTCTTGAGTTGACCCGGTTTGAAATTCTCGAAAAGGACGTCGGCGTTCTCAAGAAGTTTGAAGAGAACCTCTCGGCCTTCTTCGCTGCGAAGATCGAGCGCGATGCCCTCTTTGGAGCGGTTGAGCCCCAGGAAGTAAGAAGCTGTCCCCGACGCATCGAAAGGAGGGCCCCAGAGGCGAACTTCATCGCCTTGGGGTGGTTCGACCTTGATGACCCGTGCACCGAGATCACCAAGCCACTGCGTGCAGAAGGGGCCACTCAGGACACGTGTGAGATCGATGACGGTAATGTCCGACAGGGGGCCTTTTGCTTGCGTTTCGGCCATGGTTTGAATTCTCCGATGCGTTTTTTCGTTACAGCGTTGCTGGCGAACCCCAGATAGAGGTGACCTGCGTTGAGAACACGCCGCCATTTCCGTGGGCGAGAGCAATGTTGGTGTCCGGCACTTGACGGTCACCGCATGTGCCGCGAACTTGTCTGATCGCTTCGACGACGGTGTAGAGGCCGTACATCCCGGGATGTACACATGAGAGGCCGCCGCCATTCGTATTGACGGGAAGCGTGCCGCCCGGTCCGATCGTTCCGCCTTCCAGGAACGGACCGCCTTGGCCCTTTTCGACATACCCCAGATCCTCCAGGAACATCAGCGTATTGATCGTAAACGCGTCATACAGCTCCAAGACATCAATATCCCGAGGGTTCAAACCCGCCATCTCAAATGCCCGCGGCCCGGACTCGCTAGCCGCAGAGACGGTCAGATCCGGCATCCCGGAAATCCCGCGGTGCCAATGTGCCATGCCAGCACCCAGCAGATAGGCAGGCTTCTGCGGGAGATCCTTGGCGCGATCGGCGCGCGTCATAACAACGGCAGCGCCACCGTCCGTGACGAGGCAGCAGTCGAGCTTGCCGAATGGATCGGAGATCATGCGCGCGCTGGTGACATCTTCAATCGTGATCGGATCTCGCGCAAAGGCTTCCGGGTTCAGTCCGGCCCATCCGCGGGCCGCGACGGCGACCTCCGCCAGTTGCTCCCGGGTGGTACCATACTCATGCATGTGCCGTGCTGCAGCGAGCGCATATGCGGAGATCGGATAGCGCGGGCCATAGACGGCTTCATAGGGAAGCGGCTCGGACATGGTCACGAGACGTCCGCCGGCCGTTCGCTGGTTCGAGCCATAGGCGATGAGTGCGACGTCGCAAACCCCTGCGTCCAGGGCCATGGCTGCACCGAAACAATGGGCCACGAAGGAAGAGCCGCCGATATTCGACCCGTTCGAAAACTTGGGACGAATACCCAAATACTCGGCCACCGAAACGCTTGGCATGGAATGTACCGCGGTCGTCGCGAAGAGACCGTCGACATCGCCTAGCGAGAGTCCTGCGTCGGTGAGCGCATTATTGACCGATTCAGCCAGGATCTCGATGGAGTTGCGCCCCGGCGTTTCGCCACAGCCGGCGAGACCGTATCCGACAATTGCTGTTTTCCCCCGAAGCGTGCTCATGCCGTGTCTCCTGCTGGCTCGAACAGGACGACGGTCCGGCCATCCAGATTATCGACTTTGGCGCGCACAGGCATACCGATGGTGACCTGGTCCGGTGCGATGCCGACGACACGGCTCATCATGCGTGGTCCCTCGTCCAGATCGATAAGGGCCACATTGTAGTCGCCGCCTTTTTCGGGACGCTGGCGCACAATCGTTGTGGAATACACTGAGCCGTTGCCTGACGCTTCTACCCATTCCAGATCGGCTGCGCCCGTGACCGGCTCGACGGCTCTGGGATAAAAGACATAGGTGCCACTCGACGCGGAGCGCTGAATCATGAACTTGCCGTCAGCCAGAAATTCTTCGAATTCCCGCTCCGGGCCAGTACCGGAAAAATCGGACACGTGTTACCTCCAGTTATTATCAATCATTGGTGGGGAATGTGCCCCAGATAGCTGTCCCGGTGCAACGCTTGTTGAGGGACCTGGAACACTGTGTCCTATCGCGGTAGCTTGGCCGGCCAGATTTGAGAATATTTGAGAGTGATCATGAAGAGCAAAGCCGCCGTCCTGCATCAAATCGGAGCCGCCGCGCCTTATGCGGATAGCAAACCCCTCCACATTGAAGAGATCGATTTAGCGCCTCCGGGAGATGGAGAGGTCGTCGTTCGCGTCCGAGCGGCAGGGCTATGCCATTCAGACCTCTCGGTGATCAATGGGGATCGGCCTCGTCAGACACCGATGGCGCTGGGCCATGAAGCCGCAGGCGAAATCGTGGAAACGGGACCGGGTGTCAAGCGGGTGAATGTGGGCGATCATGTCGTGCTCATCTTCGTGCCGAGTTGCGGCCACTGCGAGCCCTGCATGGAAGGCCGACCGGCGCTGTGCGAGCCGGGCGCAATCGCCAACAATGAAGGGACACTGATTTCCGGCGACTTGCCGCTGTCGATGAACGGAGAGCCGGTGTACACTCACGTCGGCGTCTCTGCATTTTCCGAACACACGGTTGTTTCCGAGAATTCCGTCATCAAGATCGACAAGTCACTCCCATTCGAGGAAGCGGCTCTTTTCGGTTGTGCGGTACTGACCGGTGTCGGCGCAGTCGTAAACACGGCCAAGGTAGCGCCCGGCTCAAGGGTCGCGGTGATTGGTCTTGGAGGCGTTGGCCTCAATGCGATGCTGGGCGCGGCTATGAGTGGCTGCCGCGATATCGTAGCTATCGATCTCAACGACCAAAAACTCGAACTTGCACGCCAACTCGGAGCGACGCACGTTTTCAATGCCAGCGATCCCGATTGTGTCGAACAGGTGCGTCAGGCAACACAGGGCGGTGTCGACACGGCATTCGAGATGGCTGGTTCCGTCAAAGCAATGGATGTCGCCTACCGCATTACCAGGCGCGGCGGCGCTACCGTATCGGCCGGTCTCGCCAATCCGGCCCACATGTTCGAGTTGCAGCATGTCAATCTTGTTGCGGAAGAACGAACCGTAAAGGGGAGCTATATCGGCAGCTGCGTGCCGCTCAGAGACGTGCCGCGCTACATCGCCCTCTACCAGCAGGGCAAGTTGCCCGTCGACCGCCTCATGAGCGAAACCATCGGATTCGACGATATCAACGCGGCATTCGATCGGCTTGAGTCGGGGCAGTCGGTTCGACAGGTGCTGGTGCCGTGAGCACTTAGCGATGAAATTTGCGTGCCCCTGCAGAGCCAAGTCTTTCAGAAGACCAATAAAGTGAGGGAACTGCGTTGAGCGAAGAAACACTCAAAGAGCGAATGCGTCGCCAGGACATTCTTGCAGGGACATTCATCAAAACCCCTGCGCCCGAAATCATCGAGATCCTGGCCATGTCCGGATTGGATTTCATCGCCCTCGATGCTGAACATGCACCCTTCGACCGCGGACGCATGGATGCCTGTCTCGGCATGGCGAGAGCGGTTGGGATTCCTTGCCTCGTGCGGATCCCGGACGGCACTCAGGCTGAGATCCTCAAGGTAATGGATTCCGGTGCGACCGGTATTGTCGTGCCCCATGTCGATACGGTTGAGAAAGCAGAAAACATTGCTCGCTGGTCCCGGTTCGGCCATGGCGGGCGCGGGTTTGCAGGCTCGACCAGGTGGGCCGGGTTTGCGACACGGTCCATGTCCGACATCCTGGAACAGAGCCGGAAGGAAACCGTGGTTCTAGCCCAGATCGAGGAGCCGGAAGGCGTGGATGCAATCGATGCGATCGCCGCCGTCGAGGGTATCGACGCCCTATTTGTTGGGCCTGCCGACCTTGCCGTTTGCTACGGGAAGACCGATGCGGCGGATCCGATGGTCCTGGAGGCGATGTCAAGAGTTGGTGCGGCTGCTACCAAGGCAGGCAAAACCTGTGTGACTTTTGCGCCCAATACGTCGGTCGTCCCTGATTTGAAAGCACGTGGTGTCTCGATGTTTTTCGTCGGCTCCGAACAGAGCTTTATACTGGCGGGCGCCAGGCAGGTCGCGGAAGGCATAAGTTGAGAAGGCGGTGCAGCATCGAGCGAAATAGTGGCGTGCCGATCGAGCCTGAACCCATAGCGATTCTGTCGCCTTCGCACAATTATGTCGGCTGTAATATATAGTGCGGTCATATTTCATATGGTGTTAGCACACCAAGACTAATGGCGGTCTATTCTTCTTAACAAAGGTCAAGGCAAGCAACTCGAGCAGCGAATATCATTCCCAACATGGTCACGCGAATCGGTTTGCGTCGATCCGCGTACAGTCAGTTCGGCGCTGCATTATCGGTATGTAGCGCGGTTAGGGAAAGAGGCTAGGGCCTTTTGCTGTCACGTGCTGAGCTGCTGCGCGGCCGTTCGCCGCAACGCGAAAGCGTATTGCGGCCACCCCCGGCGCTACCCGAAGAGGCTTTCCAGGAGGCCTGTGAAAGCTGCGGGAAATGTATTGACGCATGTCCCGAACATATCCTCATCGCAGATAGAGACGGTCGTGTGCAGCTCGACCCAAAGAGAGGTGCCTGTACGTTCTGTGCATCATGTGCCGATGCGTGTCCAACCGGCGCATTGAATGTGGATGAGGCACGGTCGTGGACCGTCAAGGCCGAGATCAGTCCGCGTTGCCTCTCATTCAATGGCATCACGTGCCGGACGTGCGAGGAGGCCTGTGACGAGCAGGCAATCCGATTCAGATTGATGACCGAGGGACGATCGTTCCCGATTGTCGATGAAGCGCGTTGCACGGGATGCGGCGCCTGTCTCCATGTCTGCCCTAATCAATCCGTCGATTTGGTGAGCAACCTCAGGGAGGAAACCACCGCATGAACGTTAACGGGCTGTTGGTGCATGCCAACCCGGAAAAGACAAGTGAAGTCGCCCATCGGCTAGCGGCGTTGCCTGGCGTAGAGATCCATCAGGAAACCGATGACAGCCGTTTCATTGTCACGGTCGAAGACGTCGATGGATCCGATCCCGGCGATGCGGTCTTGGCGATCCATCGCATGGAGGGTGTGCTCGCCGCCGCCCTCGTATTTCACCATTTCGAAGATGAAGAGAACACGGGTCCGACCGTAATCCAGAGCAAGGAATCGAGCTCATGAAACATACTCCTTCCAAGCGTGATTTTCTGAAACTGAGCGCTGTTGCAGCCACCGCTTCCGCTGCCGGTCTCGCGGCGCCTGCCACAAACCTCGCCAAAGCTGCCGAAGACAAGGACATTCGCTGGGACAAGACCGTGTGCCGCTTCTGCGGTACGGGCTGCAGCGTTCTGGTTGGAGTCAAGAACGGCAAGGTCGTTGGAACCCAGGGCGATCCGGATGCGCCCGTCAATCGCGGTCTGAACTGCATCAAGGGCTATTTCCTTACCAAGATCATGTATGGCGAGGACCGGCTGACCAAGCCGCTGCTTCGAAAGAATAACGGCAAGTTCGCTAAGGACGGCGAGTTCGAGGAGGTCAGTTGGGACGAAGCCTTCACGGTGATGTCCGATCACTGGAAGAAGGCACTTAAGGAAAAAGGGCCGACGGGCGTCGGCATGTTCGGCTCCGGCCAATGGACGATCTGGGAAGGCTATGCCGCGTCGAAGCTGATGAAGGCGGGCTTCCGCTCCAATAATCTCGATCCGAACGCACGTCACTGCATGGCTTCCGCCGTGGGCGCCTTTATGCGGGCCTTCGGGATCGACGAGCCGGCCGGATGCTATGACGACCTTGAGCATGCCGATGTGTTCGTGCTCTGGGGCGCCAATATGGCCGAAATGCACCCCATCTTATGGTCGCGGCTATCCAATACGCGCCTGACCAAACCGGGATGCGAAGTGCATGTCTTGTCGACGTTCGAAAACCGCAACTTCGAGCTTGCCGACAATGGTATCGTTTTCGAACCGCAGACGGACCTGGCGATTGCGAACTACATCGCCAACTACATCATCCAGAACAAAGCCTACAACAAGGATTTCATCGGCAAGCACGTCAACTTCACCAAGACTCCGACCGATATCGGTTATGGGCTGCGGGATGAAGATCCACGTGAAAAAGCCGCAAAGAACAGAGCGAAAGGCAAGCTCAGCAAAATCAGCTTTGAGGAGTACGCCGAGTCCGTCGCGCCCTACACGCTGGAATATGCCTCCAAGCTCTCGAAGGTTCCTGCGGCCCAACTCGAGAAGCTGGCAAAGGCCTATGCCGATCCGAAGAAGAAGGTCTCGTCCTACTGGACCATGGGCTTCAACCAGCACACGCGCGGAGTCTGGGTCAACGGCCTCGTCTACAATATCCATCTGCTGATGGGTAAAATCGCCGAACCCGGCAACAGCCCGTTCTCGCTCACGGGCCAGCCTTCGGCCTGCGGCACGGCGCGTGAGGTCGGTACATTCGCGCACCGTCTCCCGGCCGATCTCGTCGTCAAGAAAGAAGCCCACCGCAAGTTTGCGGAGAAAGTCTGGCAACTGCCGGAAGGCACTATCAACCCGAAGGTCGGCTTTCATGCGGTGCTCATGCATCGAAAGATGAAGGACGGGGAGATGAACTGCTATTGGCAGCAGTGCAACAATAACCTCCAGGCCGCGCCGAACATGAATGACGAGGGTTATCCTGGATGGCGCAATCCCGACAACTTTGTCACCGTCTCCGACCCTTATCCGACAGTCTCGGCCCAAGCCGCCGACCTGATCCTCCCGACTGCCATGTGGGCGGAGAAAGAAGGGGGCTATGGTAATGCCGAGCGGCGAACCCAGTTCTGGCGTCAGCAAGTCAAAGCGCCCGGCGAGAGCTTCTCGGACGTCTGGCAGACCATGGAGTTCTCGAAATACTTCAAGGTCGAAGAGGTCTGGCCTGAAGAGCTGATAGCCAAGAAGCCCGAACTGCGCGGCAAGACGCTCTTCGACATTCTCTATGCCAATGGTGTCGTCGACAAGTTCCCGAAACCGAAGGTCACGGACGAGGCAGGCAACACCTACGACAATGATGAGAGCGAGGCTTACGACTTCTATGTTCAGAAAGGCCTCTTCGAAGAGTATCGGCTGTTCAACTCGGCGCCCGATATTCCGAAGAAAGGGCACGAGATGGCGGACTATGACACCTATCACAAGTCTCGCGGCCTAAGATGGCCGGTCATAAACGGCAAGGAGACGCTCTATCGTTTCCGGGAAGGTTATGATCCGCATGTGGCCAAAGGCGAAGGGGTAAAGTTCTACGGGAAGCCGGACGGGCGGGCGAACATTATCACGGCGCCCTATGAGCCTGCTGCCGAACCGCCGGATCAAGAGTATGATTTGTGGCTCTGCACTGGACGCGTTCTCGAGCATTGGCACTCAGGCTCCATGACGGCACGTGTGCCCGAGCTGCTGCGCGCCGTCCCGGACGCGGTTCTCTATATGAACCCGAAGGATGCCAAAAAGCGCAAGCTGCGCAACGGCAGCAAGGTCAAGGTCGCGACCCGTCGCGGTGAGCTGACAACTCGCGTGGACACACGCGGACGCAACAAACCGCCCGAAGGCCTTGTCTTCATCGCCTGGTTCGATGCGAGCCGGCTGGTCAACAAGCTGACCCTCGATCAGACCGATCCGCTGTCGAAGGAAACCGACTTCAAGAAGTGCGCCTGCAAAGTCATGAAAGCCTGACCAAGGGTCCACTGGTTGGAATGCCATGAGAAAAGATGGGACAGAAGAATCGACAAGGGAGACCGCTGTTTCGCGGCGGCGCTTCCTTGCCGATACGGCCAAGACCGTCTGCGGAGTCGGCTTGGTCGGTCTCGCCATCGGCATGCACGCCAAGAGTGCGAAATCGCTCCCGGCCGAGGCCGTCCGTCCACCGGGCGCCTTGGTTGAGGAGTCGTTTCTCGCGGCCTGCGTGCGCTGTGGTCTTTGTGTGAGGGCATGTCCTTACGACATCCTGAAGCTGGCAGAACTGGGCGACAGCGTTGCGACAGGCACACCCTATTTCACCGCCCGTAGCGGACCGTGCGAGATGTGCGAGGACATCCCTTGTGTTCCCGCCTGTCCGACCGGTGCGTTGGACCATGCGCTGACAGACATCACCAAAGCGAAAATGGGGCTCGCGGTGCTGATCGACCAGGAGTCGTGCATCGCCTTTCAGGGATTGCGCTGCGAGGTCTGCTTCAACATTTGTCCCGTCCGCGGAAAGGCCATCAAGCTGGAGTTCCGGCCGAATGTCCGTTCCGGCAAGCATGCGATATTCGAGCCTGTCGTCAGTTCCGAGCATTGTACCGGCTGCGGCCTATGCGAGCGTGCCTGTATTCTCGACGAAGCTGCGATCAAGGTGCTTCCGACGCGTCTGGCAAAAGGCGAAATCGGTGACCATTACCGCCTTGGCTGGAAGGAGAAAAAGGCGAAGGGCGGCAGTCTCGTCAGTCCGGATCCGACCCATCATTACAATCTGCCGGAGGGTGTGACCTACGACCATACCGGGCGCGGTCTCATCCAAGCGCCAACGAAGATGGATAAGTCCACACCCAAGAGTGCTCTTGAGACGCTCAGGCGTGGCACTCCGGAGGCGAAGTGATGCAGGTCAAGGATGAAGATCTCGGGCGTGCCGCAATCGAAAGGAAGGGCTGGATTTCCGCCTTCAAATGGTTGATCGCCAGACGCCTGAGTCAAATCGCAGTTCTGGGCCTCTTTCTGGCCGGGCCATGGTTCGGAGTCTGGGTCTTGAAAGGCAACATCGCTTCGAGCGAGCTGCTCGACACTGTGCCGATGACGGATCCGCTGCTTCTCCTCCAGATGCTGGGTGCGGGTTTTCTCGGTATCGCGAGTCCCGCCTTGATAGGGGCCGCGTTGGTGGCAGGTTTCTATCTGGTCGTTGGCGGGCGCTCCTACTGCGCCTGGGTTTGTCCGATGAACGTCGTCACGGATACGGCACACTGGCTGCGCCGGCGGTTCAAGCTGAAGTCCTCGTCTCATATCAAGCGGAATACGCGGCTTTGGATCGTTGCAATGGTTCTGATCCTGGCAGGCGTCACGGGCACGCTGGCATACGAGTTGATCAATCCCGTTTCACTCCTTTACCGAGGTTTGATTTTCGGTATGGGCGTGGGCTGGCTTCTCGTCGCCGCGATCTTTCTGTTTGACCTTTTTGTCCTCAAGCACGGCTGGTGCGGACATCTATGCCCCATGGGCGCAGTCTACAGCCAGATCGGGCGAGCGAGTCTCCTGCGTGTTCGCGCGGACCATCGCGAGCGCTGCGACAATTGCATGGAGTGTTATGCGGTCTGCCCGGAACCCCATGTCATTCCGCCGGCCCTGAAAGGCTCCGCAGACGACAGCATGGTGATCACGTCCGGGGACTGCACCAACTGCGGGCGCTGTATCGATATCTGCCCGGAGAATGTTTTCAATTTTGGACTGCGGTTTCCCGCAGTGCGCGAGACAGAGACTTGGGCGACGCCAGCTCAAGGCAAGGCTGAGGCATAAGGTTTTTTTCGGCCCATGCCGAAGGAACAAGGAGAGTGTGATGAAACAACTACTGACGATGACAATCGCCGTTTTCCTGACCTTCACCGCGATTGGTGTGGCAGCCGAACAAGGCGTCATTTCTCTACGCGGGGCCAATCCGTTGGATAAAGGCTCGGAAGCCTTTGACCGGCGACGCCAGATAACAAAGGATCGCGGCTTCCAGCGCGACTGGAAACTGCAGCCACCGCTGATTCCTCACAAGATCGACAAGGATCAGGTGACGCTCCAAACCAACACGTGTCTGAAATGCCATGGGGCTGCCACCTATAAGAAGGAAGGCGCTCCGAAAGCCAGCGACAGCCATTACATGATGGCCGAGGGCAAGGTTACGGACACACTCGATATGCGCCGTTACTCCTGCAATCAGTGTCACGTACCGCAGGTCGATGCGCCGCCGCTCGTGAAGAATACGTTCGGTAACTGAGACGGAAATTCGTTCAAGACAATCGAGAGTGGGGCACATGGCCGAGAATAATGAGAACGAAAAAAAGCCCGGATTGATCCGGCGCATGTGGCGCGGATTTTGGCGCCCCAGCGTCAGCTATTCATTCGGTGGTCTGGTCGTGGGCGGCGCTGTGTTCGGCGTACTCTTCTGGGGCGGCTTCAACTGGGCAATGGAGGCCACCAATACGGAGAAGTTCTGCATTACCTGCCATGAAATGAAGGACAATGTGTACGAAGAGTACACGCAGACCATTCATTACAGTAATCGGTCCGGTGTTCGCGCCGTCTGTTCCGATTGTCACGTGCCGAAGGACTGGATCCACAAAGTCGCGCGCAAGATTCAGGCAACGAACGAGCTCTATCATCATTTTATGGGCTCGATCGATACGCGTGAGAAATTCGAAGCCAAACGTCTGGAACTGGCTCAGCATGTCTGGGACGCGATGAAAGCCACCGACTCCCGTGAGTGTCGCAACTGTCACGATCAGGAGTCGATGGATTTCGAGCGCCAGGAAGGCCGTAGCGCGGACCGCCACGAGGAAGGCTTCGACGAGGGCAAGACCTGTATCGATTGCCACAAGGGAATCGCGCACAAATTGCCCAAAGGTGCTCCCGACTCGAAGGCTTCGCTGGGGGATCTCGACAAGTCGGCCAGTACAGAGACGGATGTTCGCACGCAGCTCGCCGGTTGGCTGAATGAGACCAAGGACGCCAAGTAGTCTGATGCCTTTGGTCAGGTCAGCCGATGACGGACAAACGATAGCTGAGGCGACGGTTTTCGTCGCCTCAGAACACGTCTGGCATTCTGTCGCTAGATTGCGATGAGGCGCGCCTTGTGCGACCTCATCGCATCACAAACGGGTTCGCAACCTCCGCTGCCGTCGATACCCAGACACTCTTGGTCTGCAGATACTCGTCGATGGCATGCTTGCCGCTTTCGCGCCCGATGCCGCTCGCCTTGTAGCCGCCGAAGGGCGAGGTAAAGCTGACAGCGCGATAGGTGTTGATCCAAACGGTGCCGGCGCGCAATCGTTTCGCCATGAGCGTCGCGCGGCGTAGATTTTCTGTCCATACGCCGGCCGCAAGGCCGAACATGATGTCATTCGCGATCTCGACAGCCTCGTCCTCGTCGCGGAAGGTGATGACGGAAAGGATCGGGCCGAAGACCTCTTCCTGGGCGATGCGCATCTTGTTGTTGACGCCCTTGAATATCGTGGGCTTGACGAAGTACTTGCCGCCGCCTTCTTCAGCGCTGGCCGGACCGCCGCCCAGAACGCATTCGGCACCTTCCGACTTGGCGATGTCGATATAGTCGAGGATCTTCTGATATTGGGGCGGGGTCGTCACCGGCCCGACCTGGGTTTCGAAACTCTGCGGATCGCCGAGTTTCGCCGTTTCGGCAAGCGCAACGAGCTTGTCGACGAATTCATTGTGGATGTTTTCCTGCACGAGAAGTCGGGAACCGGCGATGCAGGTTTGCCCTGTCGCGGCGAAGATCCCCGAGACCACGCCTTTCACGGCATCATCCATCTTGGCATCGTCGAACACGATATTCGGAGACTTTCCGCCAAGCTCCAGGCTCACATGCTTGAGGCCGCGCGCTGCGGACTCGTAGACACGCCGTCCGGACGAATCGCCGCCGGTGAAGGCGACTTTTGCAACCTTGGGGTGCTCGACGAGCGGTCCGCCGACATCCGGTCCAAAGCCGGTTACAACATTCACGACACCGGGCGGAAAGCCGGCCTCTTCGACCAGATGCATGAATTCCAGGAGCGATGCGGACGTAAATTCCGACGGCTTGATCACGGCAGTGCAGCCCGCTGCAAGTGCCGGCGCGAGCTTCCATGCAACGAGCATGAGCGGTGAATTCCACGGTGCGATCATGGCGCAGACGCCAATCGGTTCACGCAAGGTGTAATTGAAGACGTCGGGCTTGTCGGTTGGAATGACCGTTCCCTCGACTTTGTCCGCCAAGCCGCCGAAATAGTAGTACCACTCGGGTGCATAGCGGGTCTGGCCAAGCATCTCGGAGATCAGCTTGCCGTTGTCGCGAACTTCGATCTCGGCGAGGCGTTCCGCGTTTTCGGCAATCAGATCGCCAAGCTTGCGCAAGAGTTTGCCCCGCGCTGTCGGTGTCATATCGGCCCAGGGCCCGCTGTCGAACGCCCGATAAGCAGCCTCGACTGCGACGTCGACATCCTCCGCGCCGCACTCCGGGATCAGCGCCCAGTCCTCTCCTGTGTAGGGATTGTGGCTCGCAAAATGCTTCCCCGAAACCGCGTCGCACCATTTTCCATCGATGTAGGTTTGGTAGGTCTTGAGGTTGGAAGCCTGTGCCTCGGCAATACTCTGTTGCATGATCGTTGTCGTTCCTCGGATCTAAAAGTCAAACACACCCTTGCCGGTCGTCTGGGTATCGAACTTGCGATAAGCCTCGACAGCGTCGTCGAGTTTGTAATGATCGGTGAGAAGGCGACCGAGCGGGATTTCCCGGTCGGCAATGAAGTGCGCGCATTCTTCCTGGCCGACAGTATTGAACGTCCAGGATCCCATGATCGTCAGCTGTTTGCGCAGCATATCCCGGCTGACATCGATCGTGACATCGTTCCCTTCACCGACGAAGCAGACAGTGCCCCACTTCTTGGTTGAGCGAATTGCAGCAACCCGCCCATCGGATTGGCCGCTACTGTCGATTGCATAGTCGACACCCTGACCGCGCGTCTTTTCATGCAGGATTTCGATCGGGTCGACTTCGGCCGCATTCACGGTTTCATGAGCGCCGAGTTCACTGGCGAGCGCCAGACGTTCGGAAGAGATGTCGACAGCGATAACGCGCGCACCCATGGATTCACCGAGCATCGTCGCGCTCAGACCCACGGGGCCCTGCCCGAAGACGGCGAGCGTCGAGCCGCCTTGCATTTCCATTCGTCGCAGCGCTCCGAATGCGGTTCCGGTTCCGCACGAAATCGCGGCGCCTTCCGCAAATCCAATCTCATCCGGCATGAAGACCAGCGTCGCTGCAGGAACTTTCATATAAGGTGCATGGGCACCATGGCCCGTAATGCCATACACGGCCTTGATGTCGGAACACATCTGCGCCCAGCCTTCGCGGCAGAGGCCGCAAATACCGCAACCGATATAGTGATGCACCATGACCCGGGCGCCTGTCGGTGCCATATGTTCCGGGACCCCTGCACCGCGTTCGATCACCACGCCGCAAGGCTCATGACCGGCGATCACGTCACCGCCTTCGCCACCAAGACCCATGGATGCGGCAGCAGCCGGGCCGCCGCCTGGAGAGCGATAGACATGCAGGTCGCTGCCGCACATGCCCGATGCTTTGATCTCAAGTACAACCTCGCCTTCACCCGGCTGGGGATCGGGAAAATCCTGAAATTCGATCTCGCGATTTCCCGTAAACACGACGCCCTTCATGGGGCAAACCCTCCCTAGCGCAGTCTTATTATCTGTTGAGGTGCAACATAGCATGGTGCCAAAACCCATCAAGAAGACAGACGGCAATGGAAGGAGACATGGATCCTGGCTGTCGTTGGATCACGTGTCGGTTCTTAGCGATCTTTCCTGATCGCCTTGAAAGCGGAAAGTGCGGCCTCACGTGCATTCTTATGGTCGACAATCGGTTCTGGATAATTCTGCCCCAACGCCACAGTCGCTTCTTGCAAGATACTGAGAGGCGCCTCCCAGGGCGTATGAATATGCTTGGCCGGGAGCTTGGCGAGTTCTGGAACCCATCGTCTGACATAGTCTCCGTCAGGATCGAACTTGGTACCTTGGAGCATGGGATTGAATATCCGGAAATAGGGTGCTGCATCGGCACCGCAGCCCGCCACCCACTGCCAGCTCGCGGCATTGGACGCGAGGTCGGCGTCGACGAGCGTGTCCCAAAACCAGGATTCGCCCTCCAGCCAGTGCAACCTCAGATGTTTGATCAGGAAGGAAGCGGTGATCATGCGAACGCGATTGTGCATCCAGCCGGTGTGCCAGAGTTCGCGCATTCCAGCGTCGACGATCGGGTAGCCTGTTCGGCCACGTTGCCAGGCTTTCAGGGCGCTCTGATTGCTGTCCCAGGGAAATTCGGCGAACTCGGGGCGAAACGGCTCCTCCGGTAGCTCGGGCCAGTGAAAGAGAAGATGATAGGAAAACTCGCGCCACAAAAGCTCTCGGAGAAAACTCAACGTGTCCTTCTCACTCGCGGCACCGCGAGCCTGGACGCTCTGGACCGCCTGCCAACATGTCCGGGGACTGATTTCCCCGGAATGAAGAAAAGGAGACAATCTTGACGTGCCGATGTGATCCGGCCGGTCACGGCCTTCACCATAACCATTGAGTGCATTCTCGATGAATTTGGTCAGTGCTTCGCGAGCGCTATCCTCACCGGGCCGCCATGTCTCTCGGATTCCACCCGACCAGTCTGGATCGCGAGGCGATAGCGACCAATCGGCCAACGCGTTACTCACTAAATCTCTTGGAACTGCCGGAAGCTTTTTAGGAGTTGGAATGGCTTCTCCGGATACACCCTGTGTGAAACACGCCTTTGAGAAAGGCGTGTAGACCCGAAACGGTCCGCCCTGTTTGGTTTCGACAGCTTCCGGCTCGAAGAGCAAAGCACCCGGGTAGCGATGACAGGCGATACCCTTGGCCTCGAGCGCAGTGTGAAGGTTCTGTTCGAGCCCGCGTGCCCAAGGCTCATATCCCCGGCTCCAGTAAAGGGCTTTCGCATCGATCTCCCGGGCAAATTCGACAAGGACTTTTTCAGCCGGACCTCGTCGCAGGATGAGCCTTGAGCCTCTGGCCTCAAGGCTCTCAGCCAGAGATTTGAGGCTGTGTTCCAGCCACCAGCGGCTTGCGCCGCCCATTCTCCATCTGCCAGGCGTCTCATCATCCAAGACGAAGACCGGAACGATTGGTGCACCGGATACGAGTGCTGCCTGCAGCGCAGGATGGTCGCTTAGCCTCAGGTCGTGGCGGAACCACAGGATAACGGGATCAGACACGGCGATCAGTTATTGGGACCGTCGTTGATGGCCTCGACATAGGCCCGGATTGAGGTTTCAAGCGTGCGGCTCGTATCCAGGGTCTCACGCGTTTCTTCAGCAAAGGGCGTTCGTGACAAAATGCGGAAGATCTCGGCGGCACCTTGATGGAACCCTGGTGGCAGCCCGGCGCCCTCAAAGGTCGCGGCGATTTCCTCCATTTCGCCAATCCAGCGCTCCGAATCAGCCGGAATGCGAGGGAGAGTCTTACGCATTGCTGCGAGAGCCGTTTCCTGGCTGAAGGCGAACTCTTTTTCGAGAACTTCGGAAAGTCCAAGGACTTCGGCAGTCATCAGGAGCGCCGTATGCAATGTCCAGGTGCCCTTGGTCAGCGCCGCGTAGCACATCTTCAATCCGGAAGCCTGACCGACTTCGGTTCCGATCGCGACAACCTTGAATCCTTTACCATCGAGCGCTTCGATCGGTTTGGTATCTGCGCCCGACACATAAAAGCGAGGTCCAGGACCGTTTCCGGGTTTCAGTCCGATAATGCCGCAATCGGTGAAGGGTGTGCCTGCGAGCGAGATGGCATCGGCAACCCGGTTCGCCGTTTCCGGCGATATGGCGTTGCAATCGACATAGTGCGGCGTACCGCCGGTTCTTTGGATGGCGTCGGCAACGGCTTTGGCCTGTTCGACGGCGCGGGCCGGCGGGAGAATCGAGAGTATGATATCGGCCTCGCCAACGAGCAGATCCAAGTTGTAAAGATCGCGAAGTCCGGCCTGTTCCGCGAGACCGCGTGTGCGCTCGCTCCGGCCCGCAAGGCAGGTCACAACCGGATGGCCGTGCTCGAGAAGCGACTGACCGACGGCATGGCCCATATCACCGGGCATAAGGATGGCAATGGTTGATTCTGACATAGACGCGCGTTTAGCCTGCACTGACATGTGCGGCAACCGCTTCTTCATGCAAACGCGTCGATTCGTCCCCGAAACAGCAGAAAACAACTTTTTCGAAATGACTGTTTCCTCTGACGCCGTCGGAAACCGTCATGACCGCGATGCTCGCGGCACGCTCTGCGGGGAAGCCGAAGACACCTGTCGATATTGCTGGAAAAGCGATGGACCTGAGCCCGTGGTCGCGGGCCAGGAGCATCGACATGGCATAGCAGCTGGCCAGAAGGGCATCTTCGCCGGCTTCGCCACCGCCCCAAACAGGTCCGACCGTATGGATCACATGCCGCGCCGGAAGCGCGTAGCCCTTGGTGATCTTGGCCTGACCCGTTTGACACCCGTGGAGGGTCCGGCATTCTTCCAGGAGCTCGCGGCCTGCCGCCCGGTGGATCGCTCCATCCACACCGCCTCCACCCAACAAAGTCTTGTTGGCGGCATTAACAATCGCGTCCACCGCAAGGGTCGTAATGTCGGCTTGGACGACCTGGATCTCGGTCATGGTAGACTCCGATGCGACTCTGGTAAGCTCTGCAGGTTGAACCGATTGTAGTAGTGTTCTGCAGTGGCTGCCAATACGGGGTGGCTATAACCGATTTCGTAGTGATCGAGAGGAACAGGCGCGATGTCCGATGTGATCTTTCCGGCCCCCGGCCATGATCATGAGGCCTGTGTCGCACGCTCGATTGAGCGCGCCAAGGAGGCGTTCCAGAAACGGGGCGGTCGGCTGACATCGCTGCGCGAAGCGGTTCTTCGGGAGCTTGCAGCCAGTCATCGCTCGCTCGGGGCCTACGATATCATGCATCGTTTGGGCGAGCGCGGCAGACAGGTTGCCCCGATATCCGTTTATCGTGTTCTCGACAGCCTCATGGAAGCCGGCGTGATTCATCGCCTCGAAAGCGCCAACGCCTTTCTCGCATGCCACAGCGAGCATGACGGACCCCACAGGCCGGTACTGTTTCTGGTTTGCGAGAAATGTGGAACCGTTGTCGAATCGTCATCCAAGGATGCCGCTCGTGCACTTGAGAAGGTTGCTGCTGCAGCAGGTTTCAATGTGACCGGATCGGTCCATGAAGCCCGCGGCTTGTGTGAACACTGTGTTGAGTGACAAGCACCCGCTACCTTCGTTACGAGGCAAGTTGCAACTTTCTGTCCGATGCTTCATCGACCGCTGATTCGGCATCACTCGCCGGGAACGATGTGTCCTGTTCCGCACCGAATTTGCCGAGCATTCGCTTGATGTAGGTGCGGTATCGATAGTGTTGGACTTCGAACAGATGACGATCCGTCTTCACATAGGTCACGCCATGGTCGACGGAAGGACGCGCTTTGGCCTTGTGACGGCGAAACCAGTCTGCAACGGGCGACTTGTGCTCCTTGGCGATGATATAGCTTGCGATCAGTTGGGCTTGATAGTCGGCGAGTTGCCAAAAACCGCCATCAGCGGGAGTCGCCAGACCCACAAGAAAGAGGTCGTCCCGATTGCGATGGAAGACGTGGAGGAAGAGGTCCGCCCGGCCATCGGCATCGAACAAGTGGCGCCGGTCCATAAATGGAAATGAAACGTTGAAGCCGGTCGCATAGATCAGCAGATCGATCTGCTCCTCGCTGCCATCTTCGAAGAGGACACGGTCGCCCTGGAGTTCCTTGATATCTGCTTTTGGAGTAATGCGACCGTGGGCGAGATGGTCGAGATAGGCTGAAGCGGACGAGGGATGGCATTCCAAAAGTTTGTGATCCGGTTTCGGAAGGCCGTATTTCTCGTGAGGGCCGACAACCATGTAGACACCGGCCGAATACATCCAGCGAAGGAAGCGGCGCGGCAATGGCCAGCGCTGAGTGAGATCGATGATGACGTCCAGCGGCCGGCCAAACACGAAACGCGGCAGAAAATAGTAGCCGCGTCTCATGGAATGGAAAACCTTCTGCGCCAGATGTGCGCCATCGGCGGCCAGGTCACAACCTGAGTTGCCTGCGCCCGCAATTAGAATGCGTTTGCCCTGAATCTGGTCGCGCGACTTGATATCATGGGAATGCAGGCATTCGCCGTCAAACTGTCCCGGATAGTTCGGTGACTTCGGATCCCAATGGTGACCATTCGCGATAACCACACCGTCATAGAGGCGCGGGCCGTCCTCTCCGGCAAGCGTCACTTCCCAGCGTCCGTTGATTTCTTCGACATGCTCGACTTCCGTATTGAAAGTGATTGAGCTGCGAAGATCGAAATTGTCGGCATATGCCGAAATATAGTCTCGCGCCTGCTGGCGGCTGAGAAATTGAGGATAGGCCTCGGGCATCGGAAAGTCGGTGTATCGGGACATCCGTTTTGATGTATTCAGATGCGTGGTCTCGTATACCCTGTGCGGGCTTTCGTCGTTCCACAAACCACCAATCTCTTTTTCCCGCTCGAAGCAGTCGAACGGAATGCCGCGCTCCTTGAAGGTCTTGACGACCGGCAGTCCGCAGGCTCCAGCGCCGATGATGCAATAACGTTTGGCGGAACTCGTCATACCGTCGTGCTTAACCCAACAAAATGCGCTGCCACGACCTTGCTGGTCGGCACGTGGAGGCAGAAATTCGTTACGTATTTCAGTCCAGCAATAGCACAAATTCAAGCCAGCGACAGCCGCCGGAAGCGCGACCGCGTGTCCCGTCCTGCGCACCAATGATTGACATCTCTAGTTTAACCAAATGTGTTACTCCAAAGCCAATAGCACAGCGTCGTTAAGAGGCCGATTGAAATGACAAATCCCGCGTTACCGCGGCGCCGTTCCAAACAGGTGGCCGTTGGTACTGTTCTGGTCGGCGGATCGGCGCCGGTGGTTGTTCAATCGATGACCAATACGGACACGGCCGACGCTGAGAAAACAGCTGGTCAGGTGGAAGCCTTGGCCCGGGCAGGGTCGGAAATCGTGCGGATCACCGTCGATCGCGACGAATCGGCGGCAGCGGTTCCACATATCCGTGACCGAATCCGCGCAAATGGTATCGACGTTCCGCTGGTAGGCGACTTCCATTACAATGGACACACGCTGTTGGCCGATCATCCGGCAGCGGCCGCGGCCCTGGACAAATACCGGATCAATCCGGGAAATGTTGGCTTTCGCGAAAAGCGCGATCGACAGTTTTCGGCGATTGTCGAGACGGCCCTTCAGTATGACAAACCGGTTCGAATTGGGGTCAACTGGGGCTCGCTCGATCAGGAGCTGCTTACGCAGCTCATGGATGAGAATGCCGCAAGTGAGCAACCGAAGGATGCGCAGTCCGTCCTTCATGAGGCCATCGTGCAGTCGGCTCATCTCAGTGCCGAACGCGCCATATCGCTTGGAATGAAGCCGGAGCAGATCATTCTGTCGGCCAAGGTGAGTGCGGTACAGGATCTGATCAGTGTCTACCGCCTTCTTGCAGAGCGCTGCGACTATGCGTTGCACCTCGGGCTCACGGAAGCCGGGATGGGGAGCAAGGGTATCGTCGCCTCGACGGCGGCCCTGGCTGTTTTGCTGCAGGAAGGAATCGGCGATACGATTCGGATTTCTCTGACCCCGGAGCCAGGCGGAGATCGGACAGAAGAGGTCCGAGTTGGCCAGGAAATTCTGCAGTCGATGGGGTTGCGTTCATTTGTGCCGGTGGTCACCGCATGTCCGGGCTGCGGGCGAACCACCAGCACCGTGTTTCAGCAGCTCGCCAAGGAAATCGAGGATCATCTCCGGGATCAGATGCCGGTGTGGCGTGAGCGTTATCCAGGTGTCGAGGAACTGAATGTGGCGGTAATGGGCTGCATCGTGAATGGCCCCGGTGAATCCAAACATTCCGATATCGGAATCAGCCTCCCGGGAACAGGCGAAACGCCGGCGGCACCGGTATTCGTCGACGGCAAGAAGGTACGGACGTTGAGAGGTCCGACGATTGCTGCCGAATTCAAGGAAATGGTGGAGTCGTACATTTGCGATCGGTTCGGTTCATCGCAAGGATGACCGTTTGAGAGTCGCAGCCTGTCAATCGAATATGGGTCGCTTCACCGGTTTCTGCGTGTGACGAACCGAGCAGCGTCGGACAGAACCGCCGAGGCAGTGCCAAACGGCGCAAGTGCATCGATGGCGTCTTTCTCCAGGCTCTCGATCCGGCGTTTCGCTTCGTCAAGCCCGAGCATCCCGACAAGTGTTGCTTTTCCGGCCTCTGCATCCTTGCCGGTTGCTTTACCAACCTCTCGTTCGTCACCCTCAATATCCAGGATGTCATCGGTCAACTGGAAGGCAAGACCGAGTGCCTGACCGAAGGTTCGCATGGACGTTCGCGCATCCGGTCCTGCATCCGCAAGAATGGTTCCCATTTCACAAGCACAAGCAATCAATGCAGCTGTCTTCAGCGCGTGAATCTGGCTGATTTCAGCGATACTTTGACTTTTACCCTCTGCCGCAAGATCGAGCATTTGCCCGCCTGCCATGCCTTGCCATCCTGATGCACGGCCGAGCGCGAGAACCAGTTCTGAACGCACGCCAGCCTCCGGATGCGTTTCGGGTCGAGCAAGGATTTCGAACGCCAGAGTCAACAGGCTGTCGCCCGCAAGTATCGCCGTGGCTTCATCGAACGCGACATGAACCGTCGGTCTGCCCCGCCTCAAATCGTCATCGTCCATGGCCGGCAAATCATCATGGATGAGTGAATAGCAATGCACGCATTCGAGGGCGGCGGCGGCATTGAGAACGTCCTCTTCGGGAACACCGAAGAGTGCGGCGCTTTCGATCATCAGGAACGGGCGGAAACGCTTCCCGCCATCAAGGGCTCCGTGCCGCATGGCGTCGGCGAGTCGATCGGGTGCGGCAGGAAGCGCTTGTGAATCCGACAGAATATCGCTCAGGCGGGTTTCCACCTGCCCTGCTGCATATCCCAGCTTGTCCGCAAAATTCATACGATCCAGTTCTCCAGACGGAATTGGACCGGTCATATCACGTTGCCGAACCGGCCTTCCAGAGGCTACAAGCGAGCCATGGCGAGGGGACAGCGGAGCAAAGGCCGGCGGTCACGCAAGTCCAGTGCAAAAAGCCGGGCCACAGGTAAGGGGAAGACGAGCCGACAGTCGCCGGCGTCCGCGAGCCATCGATGGAATCTGCGCCGGCGTTTATGGCAGGCGGTTGGCTTGATCCTGGTTGCGGTCATTCTCGTTCCCATTCTGATTATCACCGCATACCGGTTTATCGATCCTCCTTATTCTTCGCTCATGGCGAGGAATGCGCTCGCCGGCAGGAGCGTGCAGAACGCGTGGGTCCCGATCACCCGGATATCGCCCTACTTGATCAAGGCAATCGTCTTGTCCGAGGATGCCCGGTTTTGCAGCCATTGGGGCGTCGATTGGAAGGCCATCAACGAGGCCGTCGATAAAGCGAGAAAGAGCGGCGTCGGGCCAAGAGGCGCCAGCACGATACCCATGCAGACGGCCAAAAATCTGTTTCTCTGGCAAAGCCGCAGCTATGTCCGCAAGGCGATCGAGATCCCGCTGGCCTATGCCATGTCGGGCATTTGGCCAAAGCGCCGAATGCTGGAGATTTATCTGAATATCGCCGAATGGGCGCCGGGCGTATTCGGGGCGGAGGCCGCTGCGCGCCATCATTTCAAAAAGGGATCCATAGAGTTAACGAGTCGCGAGGCGGCGCAAATGGCAGCGGCACTGCCCAATCCTTTTAAACGAAATGCCGGCCGGCCCGGACCAAAAACGCGTCGTCTGGCGGACAAGATTGAGCGTCGTATGAGGCGGGAAACAGTGCAGCTCGATTGCATTCAGCCCATCTAGTCTTATATGGCTCAAGACCTCGGTTGTTCAGAGCACTGGCCATTGCGCAAGATTCGCCTTATAAGGGCCGCGATCAGCGAGCATATGCGCCGAAATCAGATAGCGGTTTGTGGTTTCAGTTGAACTGAAACATTCGAGCAGGCGGTTAGCATGGCGCGGCGAATTGGAGATTAAGACGGTGGCGGTTCCCAGAAGTAAGGTGACCCGAATGAAGCGTGGATCGCGGCGTTCGGCAGATGGACTGAAAAAACCGACATATGTCGAGGATAAGGATAGTGGCGAGTTGCGCCGTCCTCACCATGTCGATCTGAAGACCGGAATGTATCGTGGGCGCCAGATTCTGGAGCCCAAGGAAGAATTTTAGAGCTATTTGCCGGTTCTTCGGTAACAGAGCGCGCATAGCGATCAGCCAGGAGTTGAAAGCATGATCTTAAGCCTGCCTTGGGTCGTCCTGTCCGTGATTGCCTACAATGCAATCACCTTTGCGACAGACATGAAGTTTGACGCCGTTATTTTCGAGGCAGGTATGCTGTCAGGCAATATTTGGGTGTTCACCCTTGGGGACCTGATTCTAGCCGGCACACTGCTTCTGCTTTTCATTGAGATACTGAAGGCAACGCGCACAGGCGGTAATTCGCTTGTGGATCATGCCTTGTCGACGGTGGTCTTCATCATCTGCCTGATAGAGTTCCTTGTCGTTCCGGAAGCTGCAACGTCGCTGTTCTTCTTCATCACGATTGTTGCGCTCATCGATGTGATTGCCGGTTTCTCGGTGACGATCCGGGCCGCGCGGCGTGATTTTGCCGTTGGACCGGGCGCTCACTGACGCGCATTCTACAATCTGAAGACGATTCCACGCCTCGGACCCTTGGTCCGGGGCGTTGCTATATGCATCTAGAGCGCTTTCAAAGAATACGGGATCATTTGACCGGTTTTTTGCGCTCGCCGGACGTCGTTACGATCCGTTTATGGTCAGCAAAGACCACAACGCGGATCGTGCCTAACCTGCAAACGCGAAAAGCCGGTCAAACGATCCCGTATTCTTTGAAAGCGCTCTAACTGGCAGGAGTGCGGGATTCAGACGCGAATGTTCCGTTCTGTGCCAGTTCGGACCGTATGCTGATCGCCGCGGACGTAGGCACTTACAGCTGTATCGAGTCGCTTGCGGCGCGCTTCGGCACGGCTTTCGCGACTGGAATACTGGTCGGCGAGCTGGGCGAGAAAGGCAGCTGACGGCTTATGCGATGTCAGTCTTGGAGGTGTGCTCTCCAAGGTTTTTCGTACAGGCACCAGTGCGCGGGAGGCTTCGTCGTTATCTGCGGTCGCATCTCGCGTTTCAGGCGCCTGGCGGCGCGTGCAGTCGAACCTGCCGCTTGTGCCACATGACGCCCGAATAATCATAGACTTCGCCTCGTCTCACTTTGAAACAATACCTCCCTTGTGGCGCAAGATGCGCGCCAAATAATGGCGACGGATATGCATGGCGCTTGGTAACGGCCTCAATTGGATGTGGTTTCGGCTTTGTTAAGGTTCACGCCTTAGCGTGGGTTTGAAGGCGATACGCGTGTCAGATGAGTGACAGCGTGTGGCCGTGAAATCCCATCGAAGGACGCTGTTTCCGTGAGTGATCCGAATAGCCTTGCGAACCTGACATCGGAGACCTATCCGATTGGGAGCGACGCGGCTGTACAGGCCGAGGAATCCACATCAATTGCCCCAGTCGTGCCGTCAAGGGAGTGTGATACGCCTCTTGATCTGGGCGCCCTGCTGATTGACGCGGGGGAGACGGCCTATTCGTGGGATATCGATTCGGACGATCTGACGTGGGCGGACTATGCAGAGCTGCTCATCGATGACTGTGATCTGTCCGGCGTCGGGACGGGCGGGGCCTATGCTCTGCTGATTGATCCAAGCGACGTCGACAGACGCTACCAGGCAATTGCCGGTTCAAGCGAAACGGACCAGGGACAGGGCGTCGGATATTGCGTCCAATATCGGCTGCGGCCCTTGGGGCGGCGCAACGCCGCAGAGGTCTGGGTCGAGGAAGACGGCCGTTGGTATGCAGACGGGGCAGGCCGTCCGGCTTGTGCGCGCGGTGTCATTCGGGTCATCAATGAGCGGCATCAGAAGCAACGCCGCCTGATGTTCCTTACCGAGCATGACGAACTGACCGGTCAATTTAACCGAATCCGCCTTACCACCGCTTTGGAAGGCTTTATCGAGCATTCAAAGAGCAGTGGCGGCGGGACGTTCCTGATGGCCGCAGTAAACAATCTAAACCACGTCAACGAGACATTCGGTTTCGCGATCGGCGATGAAGTCCTTGCGATTGTCGGGCGCCGTCTGAGGAATTGCCTGCGTGGCGATGATTGCATTGGACGCTACAGTACAAACAAGTTTGGCTTGATTCTCCACGATTGCGGACCCGACGCTCTGGCGCACGTTGCGGCACGACTGCTTCGTGCGGCTGAAACCGAGGCGGTGGAGACGTCGGCGGGGGCACTTGCTGCAACAATCGCCATTGGTGCCGTTCTGGTTCCGCGGCAGGCAGATTGTGTCGATGACGTGGTTTGTCGTTCGTTGGAAGCGCTGGAGTGGGCAAGAGTCAAAGGTGCAAGCGGGTTTGCCGTCTACAAGCAGTCCGAACAGCGCGAGTCGCGACGGCGACGCAATATGGTTGTTGCCGATGAGATCCTCCGAGCCCTGAACGAGCGGCGGATGATGCTGGCGCTGCAGCCGGTGGTTTGCTCCAAATCGTTGGAGCCGATCTACTATGAAGCTCTACTGCGCATGAAGAAGCCCGATGGAGCGATCATTCCTGCGGTTGACTTCATATCGGTGGCGGAGGAACTCGGCCTGGCGCGTCATGTCGACCATCGAGTGATCGAACTCACAGCACCGTTGCTGAAGCGATTTGATGACTTGCAGCTTGCGGTGAATGTATCGGGTCAGACGGTCACGGACCCGGAATGGTTTGCAGCTCTAGAGGCCCTGACCGAAGGTGGCAGCGGCCTCAGTCAACGTATCATTGTCGAGATCACCGAGACCGCGCTTATTTCCGATATCGACGAGACGGCCCGTCTCGTCGAGAAGTTGAAGAAACTCGGCTGCCGCGTCGCCATAGACGACTTCGGAGCGGGATATTCTTCATTCCGGAATCTGCGCCATCTTGACGTGGACACCGTGAAACTCGACGGGTCGTTTATCAAGAATCTGCCCGAAAGCCGGGGCGATCAAATCATGGTGAAGGCACTTATCGATCTGGCGCAGAATCTTGGGATGGAAACCGTTGCCGAGTGGGTCGGAGACGAACCGACGGTCAAACTTTTGCAAGACATGTCGGTGACATATATGCAGGGATTCCACTTTGGGACCCCAAAACTCGTGGACTTCTCGCCCGCATCTGCCGCACCCCGCCAAGCCGTTTAGGGCGAGACTTGTACCGGTGACAAGGGTCAATGGTGACCGCCGCAGGCATTAGCCTCTCGAGAGGCGTTCCAGTTTTTGCTGCATTTCGGAGAGTTCAGCCTTGAGGGCGGAAATTTCGTCTGCGCTCCGTGCCGGCTGCGGCTCCGCCTTGGTGTCTACAGACGTCTTCACAGTCGTGTCGCCGTTCGGCGTCACGTCCTTGGAACCCGGATCGGTGTCGTTCGGCTGCGGGAAAGGGCTGAACATGCCCATTGCCTTCTCGAATACAGCGAGATTGTTTCGCGTCTGTTCTTGAATGGCTTCGAATGTCGCGTTGCCGAATGTATTGGCGAATTGCTCGCGGAAACGCTCCTGCTCCCGGGTCAGCGAATCCAGGCTGAATTCGAGATAGGACGGGACAAAACGCTCCATATTGTCCCCATAGAGCCGAATCAACTGACGCAGAAACGGAATAGGTAGAAGGCTCTGCGTGCCGCCGCGGCTTTCCTGCTCGACGATGATCTGGGTGAGGACTGCGTGCGTCAGATCATCGCCGGACTTGGCGTCATAGACGACAAAGTCGCGCTCGATCTTCACCATTTCCGCGAGATCGTCCAGCGTTACGTAACTGCTGGTATCCGTATTGTAGAGCCGCCGGTTCGCATATTTCTTTATGACGACCTGATCCGGCTCAGATGATACTTCTTTCGACACAATTACCGGTCTTTCTCAGCCACTTGCGCTGCAGTGCGAATAAGCATTTTTGCACCGCGAAACTGGTAACACAACATTTGCGCACCGCACCAGAGCGTTTTAGGCAGTAGCGTAAAGAGTTCCGAAGGGCCGTGATCTCAATCAAATTGCCTTGCCAAGGCATCGCATGTTGGACGACCGCTGCAATCCGGAAGACGAGATGCCGCTGAAATGACAGGATCGGCTGGGAGTTGGAGATCCTGCCAGAGCGTCGAATTCAGGTAGATGCGGTGATGGGAGAATTCTTCTCAAGGTTCCAATCAGTAGTGCTCGCTTGGCACAGCAGAATTTGTTTGGACGTATGTCGCACTAGTCGGCATTGTGTGAGCCGATATAAATGGCCGTAAACTGAGCCCAATGGAGGACTATCATGAGTGACAGTGAGACAATCGTAATCGCCGGCGCGGCCCGAACGCCGGTGGGCTCGTTCAGCGGTGCTTTGAGCAGTGTTCCTGCGCATTATCTGGGCGAAGTGGCGATCAAGGCCGCGCTTGAGCGCGCACAAGTTCAACCCGATGACGTCTCCGAGGTCATCCTGGGGCAGATTCTGGCGGCAGGTGCAGGACAGAACCCCGCCCGCCAGGCGTCCGTCAATGCGGGAATTCCGGTCGAGGCACCGGCGTGGGGCATGAATCAGCTCTGTGGTTCGGGCTTGCGGGCGGTTGCGCTCGGTGCCCAGCAGATCCAGCTCGGGTCGTCGAGTGTCGTCGTGGCCGGCGGAATGGAGAGCATGAGCCAGGCTCCGCACTGCTCACAGATGCGCAATGGCACGAAAATGGGTTCCGTCGAGCTGGTCGACACCATGATCAAAGACGGCCTCTGGGATGCCTTCAACGGCTATCACATGGGAAATACGGCCGAGAACGTAGCGCGGCAGTGGCAGCTGACCCGCGATGAACAGGACGAGTTTGCGGTCGCCTCGCAGAACAAAGCGGAAGCTGCAAGAAACGCCGGCAAGTTCAAGGACGAGATCACGCCGGTTACCATCAAGTCCCGCAGGGGCGAGACAGTCGTCGACACGGACGAGTATATCCGCGATGGCGTTTCCGTTGCCGATATTGCCAAACTTCGCCCGGCTTTCGACAAGGAAGGAACCGTGACCGCCGGCAACGCCAGCGGTATCAACGATGGCGCCGCGGCAGCCGTTTTGATGACGGCATCCGAGGCGGAACGGCGCGGTGTTCAACCGCTCGCCCGGATTGTGTCATGGGCCCACGCCGGTGTTGATCCGGCCATCATGGGCACAGGCCCTATCCCTGCTTCGCGCAAGGCACTGGAGAAAGCTGGCTGGAGCAAGGACGACCTGGACCTAGTCGAAGCCAATGAAGCTTTTGCTGCACAGGCATTGGCGGTGAACAAAGATCTTGGCTGGGATACGGACAAGGTCAATGTCAACGGCGGAGCCATCGCCATTGGTCATCCCGTCGGAGCTTCTGGTGCTCGCGTGCTGATCACCTTGCTGCACGAAATGCAGCGGCGCGATGCCAAGAAGGGCCTTGCGACACTTTGCATTGGCGGCGGCATGGGGATTGCCATGTGTGTCGCACGCGACTGATCAACGTCTGGGCCCCGGTTTCCGATTGTCCGAAGAGACAAAGGTGACCGGGGTCGGGCGACAAAAACGCTGAAGATTAAAGGGAGGACGAGTGATGGCGCGAGTGGCAGTGGTGACAGGTGGAACCCGCGGTATTGGAGCCGCGATTTCAACCGCGTTGAAGGCGGCGGGCTGCAATGTAGCCGCGACCTATGGAGGCAATGACGAGGCAGCGAACAAGTTCAAGGATGAGACTGGCATCGCTGTCTATAAGTGGGACGTTGGAAGCTACGAAGATTGCGAGGCAGGACTGGCTAAGGTTGAGGCCGATCTCGGATCTGTCGATATCGTTGTCAACAATGCCGGTATCACGAGGGACGGCATGCTGCATCGAATGGATCCTGATGCCTGGTCGGCCGTGATCAGGACCAATTTGGATTCGCTCTTCAACATGACGCGACCCATCATCGCCGGAATGCGCGATCGGGGATTTGGTCGTATCATCAATATCTCTTCGGTCAACGGGCAGAAGGGACAAATGGGGCAGTCCAACTATTCCGCCGCCAAAGCCGGTCTTATCGGCTTTACCAAAGCCATTGCCCAAGAAAATGCGCGCAAGGGCATCACGGTCAACGCCATCGCACCCGGTTATATCAATACGGAAATGGTGGCAGCCGTTCCACAGGACGTCTTGGAGAAGAGTATTCTACCGCTGATTCCAGTGGGCCGTTTGGGCGAAGCTGAAGAGATCGGCCGTTGCGTCGTCTTCCTGGCATCGGACGATGCGGGCTTTATTACAGGCTCCACACTGAGCGCTAATGGCGGTCAGTACATGGCGTAAGCCGATATTATTGCCGGTGTTTGAATCTACGGCCACGAGGCATGACCTCGTGGCCGCTTTCATTTCCGATCTTTTGGTTCGCTATTACCGGAGTCGTCTTGCTCCACCGGTACTGCATCGGCAGGGTGCACGGACGGTCTTGACGACAGTCTTGATCCTCGTCGGTCCGGGAACACGCTTCACTACAGTCTTGATCTTCGTCGGCCCAGGAACGCGTTTCACAACGGTTTTGATCTTCGTCGGACCCGGAACTTTAACCGTTTTCGTCTTGTAGACAATTCGGTCTTTGTATCGGTCCTTGTAGACGATGCGATCTTTGTAAACGATCCGATCCTTATAAACGACGCGGTCCTTATAGACGATCTTGTCCTTGTACTTGATGACCGGGACCTCCTTCACGACCGTCTTGATCTTCACGACAGGAACGCGGACTTCCTTGATCACCTCTTTGACCACAGGCACGCGGACCTTCTTGATCACTTCCTTCGTAACCGGCACCCGAACGCGCTTGATCACCTCTTTGGTAACGGTCCGCACCTTAGGCGGGATCGTCGTTACGCCAAGTACGCCATCCCAATCGCGTGCGCCTGCGGATTGAAGTTCAGCGCGTTTCAAGAGGCGGTTCGCTGTCGGTGTAAGATCCGACTTCGGGTAGCGCCTGAGAAACTCTTCGAAAGCAGCGACAGAATTGAGTCTCAGTGCATCGAACCAGGCCAGCATCTCAACGCGGCGTTCCATGATGCCCCGAATACGCAGACTCCATTCTGTCTGCGGATAGAGCGAGAGAAAGATCTGGTAAACGGTCACGTTGTTTTGCACCACGACCTGCTCATATGCTTTCTCGGGCGAAACCGATCGCAGCTCTTTGCGCCAGACCGCACTGGATTTTTCCGCAGCGGGTTTGGTTTCCGCGCCGGCTTCTCCGGGGAAAAACTGGAAAGGCTCGGTCAGCGCCGTTACCTCCCAAGGTGTTTGCCGGCCTTCGGTTGCTTTGTGAACGGCAAGGCGAACGTTTTGGAAGACACTTTCAACCGGGGCGCCCGGCTTTTGCGCCGCATTGACCAGAGCCGCGGTAAAGGGGCTATTCGTTCCAACGCCGTCCTCTGCAACGGAACCCGGAGACGTCGAGTAGGCGACCAGCGTCCCAGCAGGTGCATTGACGATCGCAAGCCCTCTTGCTGAATCGCCAAAGGGATTGTTGCGGCAGGCATCGAGAATGACGATCCGGGTTTTGCTGGGAATGGTGTTGAGGACGCTCATGACATCCGCCAGCCGCACAGCTTCCAGTGCAACGTCGGATTCCGTCTTCAACTGGGCATCGACCGGAAGAACATAGTTCTGTCCATCGACCTGAATGCCATGTCCGGCAAAATAGATTAGCGCGGTCGTGTCCTCGCCCTTGTCGCTCATCTTGGCGGCGAATGCGCTGACGGCGCGCCGCATGTTCGACTGACCGAGGTCCAGCCCCAGGCTGACTTCAAACCCTGCCGTGCTGAGAAGTTCGGTAATCGCTTCCGCATCCCGGGTTGGGTTGACCAGAGCAGAAACAGACTCGTATTTGGAATTTCCGATAACAAGCGCGAAGCGCTCGGCGGCAGATGCCGCAGCGGACATGGCGGCGAGCATTGCAAATGCCAGAAGTCCGCGATTTACTCGTTTGAGCATCACACTCTCCCCTACTGGATCAACGGACGTCCCATCGGAATTGACCGGACATCGAGCTGTTGACCGATTCTGAGGTTCCAGAGCTGCATGCTAGCCTCGAAGTCGGCACGCGTTGCTCTGCGCCGGCACGGCAATCGGCAAATACCGATTCAAGGTCGGCGATAAACTCTCTCAGCGTGTATTGTCTCAGCTCTCGGCTGAACTCACACTGAAGCAGCCGTTTATCTGAGGTTCATCTTGGAGCGTGATTGCAGTCGTTCGATGCTGCAAGGATCAACCGGCGGAAAAGCCGCCATCGACGGGCATTGCAACACCGGTAACAAAAGAAGCCTCGTTTGAGATCAGGAACAAGGCCGCATTCGCGACTTCCTCCGGTTTTCCGATCCGACCCAAAGGTACGATCCTGATTGCGCCTTCGCGCACGTCTTCCAGAGAGCGTTGAGGTTGATCTGGCCGGCTCCCGAAAACGCCGAACATCGGCGTCTCGATCGGTCCTGGGCACACGGCATTGACGCGGATGCCTTCAGGTGCCAGGCGGAGGGCGAGTGCCTTCATATAGCCGACGACGCCATGTTTCATTGCAGCATAGACCGGACTAAAACGTGATCCGACAAGACCGGCCGTAGAGGATGTGAAGAGTATAGACCCGCCGCCGGCATTTCGAATTTCGGGAATGGCGGCCTCGGTCGTCGCAAACACGCTCCGCATGTTGAGATCGACGGCAACATCGAAGTCCGCCTGAGACATGCCTTCGACCCTGCCGGGTCCTGGATGGCCAAGATGGTTCCAGACGAAGTCGAGTTTTCCAAACTCTGTCACTGCGTCGGTCACGATCCGTTTGGAGTCGTCGACGGAGCTCAAATCAGCCTCGACGGCAAATGCCTTGCCGCCGGCGGATCGGATTTCTTGGACAACTTGCCGAGCGCCATTCACGTCGCGATCGACGACTGCGACGGCAGCACCTTCAGCGGCAAACCGGATTGCTCCGGCCTTGCCCATACCCGATGCCGCCGCCGTAATGATTCCGACGCGATTTTTCAACCGGTCCAATCTTCACCTCATAGAAGTTTGTGAGTTGCCCATGACGGTCGTCACGATGCAGGCATATGGTATCCTGGAGTAGAGAGCGACAACGCGATCTCTTCCTCGGTCATATCCTCCACAATCGATTCGAAGAGCGGTGAGGACAAGTAGCGCTCGCCGGTGTCGGGTAGCATGCAGAGAATAACCGATCCCGGTTCTGCCTTTTCGGCGATCTGCATGGCAATCGCAAAGGTGGACCCACCGGAAACGCCGGTGAAGATGCCTTCTTGTTGCGCCAATTTTATCGACCATTCGATACCCACGGGGCCGGGGACGGGAATGAGATCGTCGTAATAATTGTTGTCGATCGACTCTTGGAGAACAAGCGGGATGAAGTCGGGTGTCCAACCCTGGATCGGATGAGGCTCGAATGCCGGGTGGCTGACGGCCGGCGAACCATCTTCGGCGCGCTCCTGAGCCGTGCCGCTTCCGATCAGCTGAGCATTTGCAGGCTCACTCAAAATGATCTTCGTGTCGGGCCGTTCCTTGCGCAGGACCCGGCCGACGCCTGACAAGGTGCCACCCGTTCCGTAGCCTGTGATCCAATAGTCCAGTCTCTCGCCATCGAAGTCCGACAGGATCTCGCGTGCGGTCGTGTTCTCATGGATCTTGGCATTGGCATCCGTCTCGAACTGGCGTGCGAGGAACCATCCATTGGCTTCTGCGAGTTCGACGGCTTTCTGCACCATGCCGAAGCCTTTTTCGGCGCGGGGCGTCAGCACGACCTTGGCACCCAGGAAACGCATGAGTTTGCGACGCTCTATCGAGAAGCTGTCGGCCATGGTTACGACGAGCGGATAGCCTTTCGCCGCACATACCATGGCCAGGCCAATGCCCGTATTTCCGCTGGTTGCCTCGACCACCGTATCCCCTGGCTTCAAGGCGCCGCTACGTTCGGCTTCCTCGATAATGCTCAGAGCCAGCCGATCCTTTACGGATGCCGCCGGGTTGAAATACTCGGCTTTGACATAGAGGCGAATGCCATCCGGTGCCAGGCTGTTGACCCGGATGCAAGGTGTATTGCCCACAGTATCCAGGACACTGTCGTAAAGTCTGCCCTGGCCGTCAGTCGTCCGGGCGCCATTCTGAGAATTGCTGTCAGTCACGTTTTCACTCCTTGAGGTTTCTGTCAGAATAACGCCAGTAGCCGACTTCGTCTCGTCTGACGGGGTTTCATTCGTATCAGATTTATTCCGCCTGCTGCACGAGCAGATCGGCGATGACTTGCGCCGCTGCCGCGAGATGTTCGGGCTCAGCACTTTCGGCTTCATTGTGGCTGATGCCTTTCCAGCAGGGGATGAAGATCATGCCGGATGGACAGAGGCGGGAGGCGTGGCGGGCATCGTGGCCGGCGCAGGAGTAGATCCGTTGCTGTGGGTAGCCACGCGCAGTCGCGGCAGCTTCGATGGATGCGATGATCTCGGCCGGGAATTCAAGCGGATCCTGGTTGATGAAACAACTGACATCGACATCGCAGGGGCCGGCATTTGCTTGGCATATCGGCGCAATCCGATCACCAACATCGCGCAAGGTATCGGCGCTCGGATGTCGAAGATCGATCATGAACCTCACAGTGCCTGGCACGACGGAGATACCGCCGGGCAGAACCTCGAAGCGACCGATGGTAAATCGGATGATGTCCTCCGCGTCCCAGATTTCCTCACGCAAAGCGACGGCCATGTCCGTTGCAGCAACGAACGCGTCTTTGCGCCGGGATCGCGGTGTCGTGCCGGAGTGAGCGTCTTCGCCTGTGACAACGACCTCAAAACGCCGGTATCCCTGCATACCCGTCACGACACCAACAACGTTGCCATTGGCTTCGAGCTCGGGACCTTGCTCGATATGCACTTCGACGAAGCTTTCCATAGGAGTTCCCAGCGCACGGTTGCCTGCTTGCGGCAGTGCCTCGTTTAATTTGGCGACGCACGCGCCCATGCTGATCCCATCGGCATCTGTCTTTGCCAGCATCTTGTCGAGCGGTTCGACGCCGGCATATACGGCCGAACCCATGCAGGCAGGGATATAGCGAGAGCCTTCTTCATTGTTCCAGACGATGGTTTCGAGCGGGCGCCGGGTCGAAATGCCGGCGTCGTCAATGGCTTCCATGGCTTCAAAGGCGGTGAGGACACCGGAAATCCCATCGAAGCGTCCGCCGAATGGCTGCGTGTCGGTATGAGATCCGCTTGTGGCAGGTGGCAAATCAGGGTCCGTTCCCTCGCGGCGCACAAACATATTGCCCATTGCATCAAGATCGATTGTGAAGTTTCGCGCTTCTGCCCATTCCGCCAACAGAAGATGCGCATCGATATCTTTGTCGGTCAGCGCCAGACGGTGAACGCCGCCTCCCGGTGTGGCACCGATTGCGGCCATGTCCATGTGTCTTTGCCAAAGACGGTCGGCATTGATCCGTGCTTCCTGCGTGCTGGTCATATTGGATACTCGGGCGGGTGATGGACAGCTTCGCAATATGGCGTTTTTTCATTGGGAGGCAAACCATAGCTTCCTGGCTCTTGGCGTACGGGGGTGTATCGCACTAACCTTGGCGACAGTTTTCTACAGGGGGAGCCATGTCCGAAATCGATCCGATCACGCTGGAGATGTTTTGGCGACGCTTTAACTCGGTTGTCGATGAGCTTGCCGCAACGCTCAAGCGAACGGCCTTCTCGACAGTTATTCGCGATGTCAACGATTACGCGGCGGCGATCTTCGATCGCGACGCCAGGCTGCTGGCGCAGTCTCCTGACTCGACGCCGGGCCTTTGCGGGCCTCTCGGCCATATGCTGCGCTGCATGTTGCGAGATAATCCACCCGAAACCTTGGTGGAAGGCGATGTGCTGATCGGCAACGATCCTTGGGAATGCAGCGGCCATCACAACGACATTACGATCGTATCCCCGGTGTTCAATGGCGATCGGATCATCGCCTACACGGTGACCTGCTGCCATCACGTGGATATTGGCGGGCGCCGCGCGACGACCGAAAGCCGTGACAATTACGAGGAAGGCTTGCGCATCCCGAATTTGCGCATCTTCAAGGCTGGAGAACTCAATACCGACATTATGGCGTTTATTCGCTCCAATGTGCGGACACCCGATACGGTCATTGGCGATTTGCGGGCGCAGTTTGCGGCCAATCATGTGGGCTCGGAGCGGCTGCATGCCATGTGCGAAGAGCGTGGATGGGACGATCTGCAGGGCGTTGCCGATGAGATCATCGCGCGTAGCGAGGCGCTTGCTCGTGCCGAGATCAGAAAGATCCCGAACGGCGTCTACACCCGTACCCAGGATGTCGACATCGAAAGCGGGGAAGAGATCACGATCCGCTGCCAGGTTACCGTTTCAGACGAAGACATCGAGATCGATTTCGCCGGCTCATCACCACAGGTCCCGAGTGCCGTCAACTGCACGCTGACCTATACGGCCTCCTATACGATCTTTGCTGTCAACGCCATGCTCGAGATGCCGATCATGATGAATGAAGGCACATTGGCGCCATTGACCATTAAAGCAGACCCAGGGACGATCCTTAACTGCACATTTCCTGCGCCGACCTTCGCGCGGACGAGTGTTGGGAATTATCTGGCCGAGCTGGTGTTCGGTGCCATTGCGGAGGCTGTGCCGCACAGGATCATTGCAGGTGCCGGATCGACGCCGATGTGGGGGCAGTATCTTTTCGGCAAACGGCGTGATGGCGCGAGTTTCGCGCCCCTCAACTGCATCAATGGCGGCCTCGGGGCGCGGCCCGATAGGGATGGAGTCTCCTGCCTGCCGTTCCCGGTCAATGTAGGCAACACGCCCATCGAGGTGTTGGAAAACGACATGCCGATCCTGGTGCGGCAACGCGCGTTGCGGCCGGACTCGGCTGGCGCCGGGAAATTCCGTGGGGGACACGGACAACAGTTCGAAGTCGAGGTGCTCTCCGGCGATCTCGGGCCCGACGGCGACATCCTGGTCAGCTTCCGGGCGGGGCGCTTCCATCATCAGGTTCCGGGCGTGCTTGGTGGACAGAATGCCCCGAGCGGTGAGCTTACGGTGAAAGGCGAACAGCAGACGTCAGGGGTGCAGCGGCTGCTTGGCCCGGGAGACAGTTTTACCTGCAAGATCTCAGGCGGCGCCGGATATGGCGACCCTAAGACACGAGACCCGGATCTTGTCGCAAAGGATTTGGAGGATGGTCTGATAACGACTGAGTTCGCGGCCCTGCACTATGGAACGAGGGCGGACTAGCCATGGCACAGTCACTAGCCAGCGATATTGGCGGTACATTCACCGATTTTGCCCTTGTGGACACTGAAACAGGAGACGTTCGCGTTCACAAATGCCTCACGACACCGGACGATCCATGCCTTGCAGTAATCGATGGTCTTGAAGCGCTCGGCGATGGGGCGAATGGTGCTCTCGACGATGTCGCGCACCACACGCATGGAACGACGCTGGTTATCAACGCGGTCATCGAGCGAAAGGGTGCGAAGACCGGCTTGCTCGCGACACAAGGGACCCGCGATGTCCTCGCGATTGGACGCGAGAAGCGCTACGACGCTTATGATCTGAAAATAGGATTTCCCGAGCCGTTGGTTCCGCGTGCACGCCGCCTTGAGGTGACCGAAAGACTGCATGCCTCGGGACGCGTTCTCACGCCCCTGGATGAGGCGGCCGTTTCGCAGTCGGTGCGCCAGTTGATCGAGCAAGGCGTTGAATCGATCGCGGTCTGCCTCCTGCATAGCTACCGCAACCCGGACCATGAACGTCGCTGCCGCAAGATCATCGAGCAAGCTGCGCCGGGTCTGCCTGTCTCGCTCTCGTCCGATGTTCTTCCCGAGATAAAGGAATATGAGCGATGTTCGACCACCGTCATCAATGCCTATGCAAAACCTGCCGCTGACCGTTATCTGACCAGACTGGCAAACGTTGCGGAGCGTGGAGAATTGCTGCTCATGCTCTCCAGTGGCGGGACAACGAAGGCGGAGACGGCACGCGCCTTTCCAGTTCAAATCATCGAGTCAGGTCCGGCGGCGGGAGCGTTGGGCGCAGCCCATTTCGCAAAGCTGGCCGGACTGGATCATGTCCTATCGTTCGACATGGGAGGCACAACCGCCAAGATGTGTCTGGTCAAGCGTGGCGAGGTCGCCAAGTCCACCGAATTCGAAGTCGCTCATGTTCACCGTTTCAAGCGTGGCAGCGGCATCCCTGTCCATATTCCTGTGGTCGATCTCATGGAAATTGGCGCCGGAGGCGGCAGTATTGCGCGTGTGTCCGAAGTCGGCACGCTCCAGGTCGGCCCGCAGAGTGCCGGCGCTCAACCAGGACCGGCATGCTATGGGGCAGGCGGCACGGAACCGACGGTATCCGACGCAGACCTATTGCTTGGTTATCTGAATGCCGAGCACTTTCTCGGCGGCGAAATGAAGCTTGACTTGGATGCAGCAAGCCGGGCGATCGATACTCGTTTGGCCAAGCCGCTGGACCTCGAAACCGAAGAGGCTGCCTGGGGTGTTCATGGCATCGTCAACGAAAACATGGCGTCGGCTGCCAAGGTCTATGTCACCGAACGTGGTGAGGATCCGGCGCGCTATACGCTTGTTGCCTTCGGAGGAGCGGGCCCCGTTCATGTCGTCGATCTGGCGCGTCGCCTCGGCATCAAAAAAGTTCTGGTGCCGCCTCACGCCGGCGTCGCGTCTGCTATGGGCATGATCGTGGCACCGATAGCCTTTGATACGGTCCGCAGCGCTCCGGCGCATCTGGATAAGGCCGACCCATCGGGCTGGTTGTCACTCTTTGACGAAATGGCAGTGGAATGCCAATCACGCATGCCTTCAGATGTGAATCCTGAGAATCTGAGTTACGAATACAGTCTCGATATGCGTTATGTGGGACAGGGGTATCACGTCAATGTCCCGATCGCTCGATCCGATTTGGAGGCCGACCATGTTCAGGCGCTCCGGGCGGCGTTCGACGCACGCTACACAAAACTCTACGGGCGTGTTTATGGCGACCTTGCTTTGGAAATCATCAACCTGCGTTTGAGCGCCTCGGCACCACGCTCAGTCGGTGACTTCGGTGCAGCGCCTGAGGGAGAAGAAAGCCCGGCACAGTTTGGAGCGCGCGCCGCATATTGTCCCGCTGAAGGTCGCAAGGTCCCGCATGCGGTCTATCGGAGAAGCCAGCTTCCATCCGGTTTCGGAGCTCGCGGACCGATGATCGTGGAGGAAAAAGAATCGACGACCATTCTCGGTACTGACTGCAGCCTGTCAGTCGACACTCACGGAAATCTGGTGATTGCCCTCGATTGAGTCTCAACGCCCGTCGGCAGTAATGCCCTGATCAACGAGGTCGTCGATCTCGTCACGGCCGTAACCGGCTTCCTCCAGTATCTCGACGCTGTGCTCGCCAAGCCGAGGCTGCAGTCGGCGTACGCTTGCGGGCGTGCGGCTGAAGCGTTGCGGGATATCGGTCATGCGGATGGCACCCTCGCTTGGGTGATCGACATCCAGCCAGAAGTCGGTTGCCGCCAACTGTTCGTCGTCCATCAACTCGTCCATCGATTGGACCGGGCCATGGGGAACGTTGCTCCCTTCCAGGAGCTCGAGCCATTCAGCATTGGTTCGGGTGGCGACGATCTCGGAGAGTTGTGAATAGAATGCCACGACATTCTCAAGGCGGAGTTCGGCGGACGTGAAGCGCGGGTCTTCAGCCCTTTCCGGCTCGCCGATGCGTTCGCAAAAAATCTGCCAGTGGCGGTTGGTGTAGGGCAGTAGTCCGAGATAGCCGTCCTTGGTGCGATAGGGTCCGCGCTCTCGATTAAGAATGCGAACATAGCCGGGATCGCCGATCTGGGGTCTGAACGTCAGGCCATAGAGGTGTTCGACCATGATGTTCGCAACCATCGTCTCGAACATCGGCACCTCGATCTCCTGACCTAGTCCGGAGCGCTCCCTTTCGAACAGCGCTGCAAGGACGGCTGAGACCAGCGCTTGAGACGTGATCTTGTCCGCCAAGACCGAAGGCACGAAGCGTGGTGATCCATCGATGATCGATTGCAGAGAGGAGAGCCCTGAACCCGCCTGAATAATATCGTCGTAGGCAGCATTGGGACCCTTGGGCCCTTCTGCACGGTATCCGTAGGCTGCAGCACATATGAGCTTTGGATTGAGTTTCAGCAGGACGTTATGAGCAAGTCCGAGCCGGGCGGCCTGGTGAGGGCGAAAATTATGCAGCACCACATCGGCCGATTTGATGAGGCCATGAAAGATCGACTGGCCCTTGTCACTTTTCAGATCAAGCACAAGGCTGCGCTTGTTCCGATTGCAGCCGAGATAAAATGACGCCATGCCGCGGTTGCGCGCCGGCCCCATATAACGCGTTGTATCGCCTTCCGGCGCTTCGAGCTTGATGATGTCGGCACCGAAGTCGCCGAGTTGCTGTGCGGCCCATGGGCCAAGTGCAACCGTGCTGCACTCGATGATGCGGATGCCTTCCAAAGGTCCTGACATTTAAGACGCCCTAACTCTGAAACTATGAATTTCGATCATCACTGTTGACGCATCCCCATGTCACTCGAACTCCTGTGTCAGCGGAAACCTGTCGATAGCTTTGTGACTGAGCGTGTGGTCAGATTTCGCCGTTATCACGGCTGAGGTCAATGCGTTGAGCCGTCTCAAACGACAAAAGAGGTGTCCTGCGTGGCCTCGAAGAGTTGCTGAGCGAAGGTTCCAGCTTTCTCATCCGTCTGCTCGCCATAGGCAGCGCCAGCTTGGACGATGAGCTGTTGCGACGGTTTTGATGACGACGAAGGGGCGTCTGCCGGCTCGCTCGAGCTGCTTCCATCGCTCTTGCCGGTCAAATCGGAAGCGCGCTGTTTTGCAAGTTCTGCCTGTGCCTCCGAGCGTTGCTGCTGGGCGGTTCGTGCAACCGCAAGGTCTTGCGACGATGGCTCAGCGGGCGCCAGGGCGGCCCGTACTACGACCTCCATTTTTCGGATTGTCGCTTCGGGGTTGCCGCGAACGGGCGTGACATCGATCTCGACCTCGCCGGATGTGGCATAGCGCTTGCCGTCCGGGCCGTTCGTAAACTCGTATTTTGGAGCTCCGGCATAGGGTCCGCCGGCGGCGGCATGCGCCTGCTCATGGGCACGGACTTCTGCGTCTCGTTCCTTAAGTTCTTGGACCCGGCGCTCTTCCTCTTCACTCAACTCTTCGCCAGTGAGGCTTTTACCGCTGGTCGAATCCGGCGTCTTTTCGGTCTTGGAAGCGGGTTGGACCTTGTTTGCAGCCGCTGACGGATTATCGGCCTTCGCGGCGCGCCCATCGGCAGACGTATCGATCTCGCTTGCACGCTCGGATCGTGGATCCTGCTGCGGGTCCGAAACGCGTGGGTTGAAGACGCTTTGCGTCGCTACACTGGTACCAACTAACATGGCCGTCCGTCGAAAATTACGCGACTGAAGCTTATCCGGCGCGGCTCATGATAGTTGTGAAAGATAGATAATTTTCTTCTAACAGCCGTTCTCGCTCACGGACTGTTGATCGGTTTGGCAATCATGCATTCTGCGCGGCCTAACGCGAACGCGCCGCGCCGCGCATCATTGCTGTTTTCGTTTGAACGTCGGCTCCTCGCCCCATAGTCCGCGAATTATTGGGTTTCGTATCGAATTGCTCAGGTCGGGCTTTGGCTTCAGCCTTTGGACCTTTGGAAGCAGGTTTCTTGGCCTTAGCGATCGCTCGCGCTTTGGCTCGAGCTCGGGCCTTGGCTTTTGTCATGACACGCTACCTTTCCGTCGAACACAATGAGAGGAAATGCGAATAGCCTCGGGCTGTCGCGTCATGGATCCTGAAATCCGCGCGCGATTTTGCGCTGAGCGTACTTCGATTCAGGTCAGAATGATACCGCAATCGCATTTCAACAATAATATCGGCCGACATGGTAAGCAGCCGGCATCAAGCAATCGCATGTTGGCGATACTCGATTGGTTGATACGAGTTTGCCCACGAAACAAGCTTGTCGATTGAGATCGGTTTAGCCACTAGATATCCCTGAATGACATCGACACCAAGAGTGGCGACACATTGCCAATCTTCGATTGTCTCGACGCCTTCGGCGACGATTCGCATTCCAAGCTGCTTCCCGAGAGAAACACATGTCTGAACAGTCGCGCGCGCTCTCTCATCGGATGCAGACGAATGAACAAATTGCCTGTCGATCTTCAATTCCTTGAAAGGAAATTTTGTGAGTTGATCGATATTGGAAAACTGGGTGCCAAAGTCGTCAATTGAGAGTTCGAATCCGGCGAGATCCAATCTCGCCAGGACTTCCAGTGAATTCACTGAGTCTTCTACGAGTTTGCTCTCGGTCAGTTCGAGGATGAACCGATTCCTGTCTCCGCTGCACTTATCGAATAGGGATGCCACATGGTCCGGAAACACCGTGTCGTTGAGAACGCCGGCTCCGAGATTGATTGAAATCGTCAAGGCGGGATCAATGATGTCCAGACTTTCCATATCACCGATGATATTCGTCATCATTTGATGGGTCAGAGCGGGCATTAGATCGTTGTCTTCTGCGAGAGACACGAAATGATTTGGCGCCAGTATGCCGAGGTCAGGATGATACCAGCGAGTAAGCGCTTCGACGCCAAGAAGTCTCCCGGTCGAGGCGCAGCATTGCGGCTGATAATGAGCTTTAATCTGCTGATCGGTCAGCGCGATTTCGAGATCGCGTGCCGAAAAGGCGGTCGAACCACGAGTGGGTGATCTCTCTTGAAGGAGCCCCCATCCCGACATCAATGTCCCAAGGCGCGCGTTGTCCAGTGGTTTGCTTACTTGGCCGACAACCTTCAATCCCTGCTTTTGAGCCAGGCTTGCCGCAAGTGACAGTGTTGCTGCGTTTTCGCCACTTGCGATGCCAATCGCGCCTTCATAGTTGCGCTCATGCATGTGTCGAAGAAATTGAACGCCGTCCATGACTGGCATTTTCAGGTCGAGCAGAATGAAATCGAACGGATGTCCGCGTAGTTCAACGGCATCTACCGCTTCTTGGCCATTGTGAGCAACAGCAGTTTCCGTCGCACCGGACTCTAAGAAAAAGGACTCTGCGATGGCGCAAACGATAGGATCGTCGTCAACAACAAGGACTGATTTTACGGGCGAATTCTGCATGATTGCTTACCAGTCTGATGGGCGTTCGGCCCCATCAGAGTGTGTGTGACTCCATTACCCGCTCGAGCGCGTCTTCGATGGCGAAAGGCTTGTGGAAAACGCCGGCAGCCCCGTGGCCGACCGCTTCCTCCAGGAGGTCACGGGCACTGTACCCCGTCATCATATAGACCGTTGCATCCGGCTTGATTTTCTTGATTTCGAGATAACTCTCGACACCATTTAGCCCCAGCATCATGACGTCCATAAAAGTGACGTCGAAAAGATTTTGGCCGAAAGCTTTGACAGCCTCTTCACCGCTGTAGACCGTCGTTACCTTGTGCCCATAGAACTCGAGGGCCTCGGAAAGCCCGTCGGCTCCATCCTGATCGTCATCTACAACGAGAATATCGAGTTGTCGCATCACGCTGCTCTTTCTTGCGCGGGTTGAAGTGGAAATGTTATGGCGATTCTGGTGCCGTGACCGGCTTCACTTTCGCAGGTGATCGCGCCGCCATATCGCTCTGTGATCTTCTTCGCGGTTGCTAAGCCCAGACCGCAACCGTAGCTCTTGGTCGAGAAAAGAGGTTCGAACGCTTTCGCCACGAGACCGGGATCCATACCAGGACCATTATCCTGGAAGGCAATTGTGTATGTCTCCATTTCGGCCGATGTTGCGACAGTGAGTACCTTTGTCTGATCGTCCGGCATGTCGGACAGTGCTTGGATTGCATTCTCGAATATGTTCACCACTGCTTGACGAATCCGTTCCGGAGCTGCTCTGAACATTGCATCCGAGGCGCCCATGCGCTTTACGAGCTGAATGTTCTGAGGCACTTCCAGGTCAGCTATTGTCTCACGCAACCAGTCGTCCCCTCTGATTTCTTCGGGTTCGCAAACCGGTTCGCTGGCGTGACCAAGAAGGTCCGAGATGATGTCATCGCAGCGAATGACATTTCGTTCGGCGCGCTGAAGTGACCGGTCGATGCCGAGTTCCGATCCTTTTGTCTTTTGAATTGCCAGATGGACCGATGAGCGGATTGCCGCCAGAGGATTGCGGAGTTCATGACTCACCGTCGCGGTCAATTGACCCAGTGTCGCAAGCCTTTCTTGCTGCAACGAAGTCTCTTGCGCGATTTTCAGTTCTGTCTGGTCGTCGGCAACCATGAACAATCTGATGTCGCCGTCGATATCCACGATTTCGCCGTAGATCAGTACATCCAGTTCTCTGCCGGCCTTGGTTTGCACTTTGGTTTCGAATGCCTGAACGGATCCATGCTCGCGGCACAGACCGATAAACTCAGCGCGGCGGTCTGCATTCGGCCAGATTTCAAGTCTTCCCGCTGTATTGCCGATGACTTCATCGCGGTCGAAGCCCATCGTAGACAACCAAGCTTCGTTCACGTTGTGATAGGTCCCATCATCGAGGTCGAGAATTGCAAAAGGAAAAGGGCTGACCTGAAACACCTTCGACAGCAAAGCTTCGTTTCGGTGGCGTTGGGCGGATAGTTCCGCCGATTTTGTGCGAACGCGATCTGCTTCTTTTGCGAGATTTCTCTGCATCTGGTTGTAGGCTCGGATTACTGCGCTCAGTTCGTCGTTACCTGAGACCGGAACGATTACGGGTCTATGCTCCGTACCCGAGAGCCTGATTGCGGTGAGGAGCACTCCCAATGGGTTGCCGATGTTCAGACGAAACCCGAGGGCGCTTGCGCAAACAGCGACGAACAGCCCGACGAACATCGCAAGCATTGAGAAGTCTCGATAGGCCGTTCGCGCGGCGTCCACCTCGTCGGTTCCAAAGCGAATGTGAAGCTGGGCGCCATTGCGACCGATCGGAATTTCGAAAAAGTCGGCATTCTCCTGCCCCTTGCAGCCTAGGCCATGGGGCGCCATGAGAGTGCGATCACTACCGGATGCATGCGTGACTTCCGCGCACAGAATTGCGGGATCATGAAGCAGTGTCGTCAGGAGGTCTCTTGCGAATGGTGTTTCCTCCACGGCGCTAGGTCGAGAAAGTGAAGTTGCGACGTGGCCGCTAAGAGCTCCGATGCGAGCCGAGATCTGATTGTGTCTCTGTTGTGCCTTGTAGTCCGCAATGAGAGACAGCCCTGCGTAAGATGCGAGAATGAATATTGGAACCAGGATCAGCAAGAATTTGCTGAACAGGCGCCACGCAGGCAGGTGCGGTGAACTGCGAGTGCTCATCTTACCGGATCGCTATCGCACAACGGCGACTTCGCCAGTTTCCATCATGCGGGTGATCGAGTCGTGATCGTCAACAACAGTGTCGAATATGACAAATCCCTTGCCCTGTCGGGCAACGAAGAAGTCGACATTGACCGATTCACCGGTCGGATCCCGAAAATCGGCACAGACGATGAATTGCTCGCCGATGCTCAGTATCAGTGGATGTGGTTTGGCAGGAAAAAGCGCCTGGATTTTTCCAGTTTTTCTATTGAAATAATAGAATTTTCCGTCGATGAGCTGCTGCGCGATGGACTGCTGCATCGTGGCCTGCAACAGGATTTTTTCGCTTGTCGTCACATTTGCTCTGGTATCCGCTGCGGACGCGAAGAGCACGGCCGCTGTTATTCCGGCCAGGATGAACTTTTGCATGCCAACTCCCCCGAGATGATTACGCAAAAATGACGCATACGAATTGAGGGTGCGTTAAATGCCTTTAAAAGCGAGTGTCAGGATGAACGAATCGTTACCGCTCGTATCCATCTGACGCCATTGATGATCGGTTTCCATCGTTTCGTGAGACTGCATTACGCTCTTGAGCGAGTGAGTTGCGGATGCACACTGACCAAAGTGACAATCGCGTTCCGATATTCTCCAAATTTCTTATGCGATGGTGGCGCGTCGTTCATTCCATCCTATAGTGGGGTTACAATTGGCCATCAAAATTGGGTTGGCCGAAGAAAAATTGATTTGTCCCTCCCACGCGCTCGGTAATTTGCCGTCTATTCAGATCAATGAAGCGGCTTTGAAAAGCACACGGATCGATATGAGGAGATTGCTCGATGAGTGTCAGTTTCGCTGAGTCGGTGGATCAACCCCTCAAGGATAGTCCTTCCAAGCCCCAGGGATCTGATCTCTTGGCGCCGGATTGCCGTGGCCAGAACTTCTACGAAATCGATCCTTCGCTTCCTGGACTGCTTCGTCTCTATCTCGACAAGTCGCTGGTTGATCACCTCGATCCGCACTTGCGCGAGCTTGGCCGGATCGCAGGCGGCAGATTGGACGAGCTTGCCGAAGCCTCGGACAAGCATATCCCTCAACTCCATTCCCGCGATCGGTTCGGGCGGGACGAAGAATGGGTGGAGTTTCATCCCGCATATCGGGAGATGGAGAAAATCGCGTTTCACGATTTTGGCATTCACACGGCGTCCCATCGCCCAGGCGTGCTCGGCTGGGATGCCCCATTTCCACACCTTGCAAAATACGCCCTGCAGTATCTTTTCGTGCAAGCGGAGTTCGGGCTCATGTGTCCGGTCAGTGTGACAGATACATCAGCACATCTGGTCAGCCGTTATGCCAGCGATCATGTCAAGGAGACGTTTCTCCCCCGCATGTTGAGTCAGGATATGGACGAGCTTCTCAAATGTGCGCAGTTCATGACCGAGAAGGCCGGCGGCTCGGATGTTGGCAACTCGGAGCTCTTGGCACGTCCCGATGGCGACGTCTGGCGCCTGCATGGTGAAAAGTGGTTTTGCTCATGCGCTGATGCGGACGTCGCCCTTCTCCTCGCGCGTCCCGAAGGGGCGTCAGCCGGCAGTCGCGGATTGGCTCTCTTCCTGTTGCCCAAGACACTGCCGGACGGCTCACGAAACAGCTATCGGATCGTCCGCCTCAAGGACAAGCTCGGAACGCGTTCCATGGCCAGCGGTGAGATCAAATTCGACGGTGCTATTGCGCATCTGTTGGGATCTGCCGATCGGGGCCTTAAGCAGATGATGGACCAGGTCAACTTTTCCCGCCTGTCACACGGTGTTCGCGCCGCTGCAATGATGCGGCGCTGCCTGAATGAATCGCTGGCCGTCGCTCGCGACCGGAGGGCCTTTGGGAAGGCATTGATCGAACACCCGCTCATGCGCCGCCAACTCATGAAGATCATGGTTCCAACGGAGCAGGCGCTCTCTGTGACGGCCTACACGGCTGACCTTGTAACCCGTTCTGAAGCTGGCGACGGCGATGCGGCAACACGGCTGCGTATCGCAACACCTCTGCTGAAATTCAGAACGGCACGGGACAATATTGCAGTAGCGACAGGCGCTATGGAAGTGCGTGGAGGCAACGGCTACATCGAAGACTGGGTGAATGCGCGCCTGGTCCGCGACGCTCATATCGGTGTCCTGTGGGAAGGGACAAGCAACATTAATGCACTCGATGTGGTCAACCGGGCCGTCGGCAAGGTGCGTGCTCACGAAGCGCTTGCCGATGACTTGAACGAACGGTTGGACAATGCACCGGGATTACCGGGTCAGTTCCGAGGCGAACTCTCAAGTCTCATCGGGCAAGCCGTATCCTTCGCTTCGGCGGTGTCGGAAGATCCGTCGAAGGAACATCTTTCAAGGCAGGCATCCGGTGCTCTCTACCACGTTATGAGCGCCGGTCTGTTGGCGATCGAAGGTTCAGCGCTCGCCGATTCTGAGGGGGATGCACGCCGATTGTTGCTGGCTCGCCTTGTGGTTGCCCATCGTCTCTCAGGCAAAAACGCGCTTTCTCTCGAGACCTGGCCAGGCGAGGAAAAAGCCATTGATCTGCTTCTGACAGGAGAGCCTGTACCCCTGGATCAGGCCACCGCCGCATTGAACTGAGCCACATCGCAGCTCTGTTCAAGCGAGATTCACGTCCTGTTTCACGCGCCGCAGTGTATCGGCGCCCATCGCCGCATGTTCTGTATGATCGACAAGACCTGTATCCAGCAACAGGACGCCAAAGAGAATGGCCCACCCAATGGCTCGCTGCACCAGGGCTCGATCCTCAGTCCCATAGCTGGAGAGTGCTGTGTTCCGGGCGGCGGGTTCATCCAGCAGCATCCAGAGACAGGCAAGATCTGTGGCAGGATCCCCGGCGGTGATATCGCCCCAATCGATCACCCCGGTAAGCCGCCCTTCGCTGACGAGAACATTCCGAGCGTGAAGATCGCCATGGACCCAGACCTCCAATTCGGTATGGGGAGCGGCAAGTGCGTTTTGCCAGGCTTCTTCGATGTCGTCCGACAGAAAGTCCGTCTCGCGGCTCAGTCGGTCCAAGCGCGGGCTGAGATCGTCGATTCGAGTCTTGAGGGGAACGCCGCGTACGCGATTCCGAGGGGCATTGTCCGGTGCCGGTATGTGCAAGGCGCGAAGAAACTCTGCGAGTGGCAGCGCCTGGTCGTCGCGCAGCGGTTCCTTGTTGGCCGTTGATCCGTCAAGCCAGGGCAATATGCTCCACGGCCATGGAAACAGCGGTCCGGCCACACCGGTTCGAACCGGTGCTGGAACCGCGACGGGAAGCCGTTCGGCGATTTTCGGTAACCAGGTCTGCTCGGTTTTGAGAAGTGGCACGGCGAGCGAGCGCCGAGGGAGCCTAATTGCAAGCTTTTCCCCAATGCGTGCCATGGCATTGTCCCAGCCGGCATCCATCATGGCGATGGGTTGGTTTGCCAGATCCGGATGCTGTTCCGCCAGAAGAGCCCGGATCAGCTTCGCGTCGATATCGACCTCCGCTTCCGGAGTCCCTTGCGCCATCGGTGTCATCTCAGTGGGTTATGATTGAGGTTGTGCTGCGGTCGGCATGTCGGTTTTCCAGAGTTACGACGATCGCATCACACCCCTCTCACCATAACGTCAGGATCCGTTAAGTGCACGCAGCCGATCAGCCACCATCTGAATGACAAGCAACCGACTTTCAGGAGGTTTAGAAATGATCGTAAAATCTACAGCAGCCGCTATCGGAGCCTTGGGGCTTGTTTTCACCGCAACGATTGGTCCTGCCCATGCGGGGCCCTCATCTGTAAGCGCGCTCGCGACACCTGGGGCAGCTCAAAGCTTTGTGTCGATCATGCAGCTTGAGGAGCCAGGCACGGTGATTGGCCATCACCATCGTTTCAGAACCGGCAGCCCTTGATATCTGACGCGTTCCATCGCTTAGGGCGGTCTGCCTTCTCTGCAGACCGCCCTTTCTTATTCGCATGTGACAATGCGCACATGCATAATCTGTCAGAATGTTTTGGAATATGCTGAAATTTCCGGTACATACCACATTATTATCAGTGATTAGTATCATTTGGGAAGTTTTGCGTATTTATGCAGGATTTTGGACAAGCCTTCGTATTGGCATTCCAGCTCATGGTGTCGGCAGACGCGGATCTGCTTGAGATCATCAGTTTGTCGTTGATAGTGAGTCTGACGGCTCTCACGGTTTCGTGTCTGATCGGGTTGCCCATTGGCGCCGCGCTTGGGATGTCGCGCTTTCCTGGCCGCGGCGCTGTAATGATCCTGCTCAACGCACTTATGGGCCTGCCGCCTGTGGTTGTTGGGCTTTGCGTCTATCTGATGCTGTCGCGCGCAGGACCGATGGGGTCGTTCGGACTTCTGTATACGCCGACGGCGATGATTATCGCGCAGACGATCCTGGTTGCGCCGATCATTGCTGCTCTGTCCCGACAAGTCATCGAGGACCTTCACAATGAATATTCCGAGCAATTTCGCTCACTGTGCGTTCCGGCACCGACGGCAGTCCGCACATTGTTGTGGGATGCGCGCTATACACTGCTAACGGTTGCACTTGCAGGGTTCGGGCGAGCGATTGCCGAAGTCGGTGCCGTCATAATCGTCGGCGGAAATATCGCTCATCTCACCCGCGTCATGACAACCGCGATTGCGCTTGAAACATCGAAAGGCGATCTCGCGCTCGCTCTCGCACTCGGTATGGTGTTGCTGACGATTGCGTTGATCGTCAATGCAAGCGTCATGGCGTTGCGTTTGACTGCGGAGAGGCAGGCCTATGCTTGATGCGGTTGCCAATCGGCCGTCGACGGATACGTCCAAGCGAGCGATTGCGCCAGAATCGCAAGAAGCGGTACTGCCATGCGTGGTTCGCGGTCTGAGTTTCGATGCCGGCGGAAAACGGCTGATTGACGATATCGACCTCAGTCTCGAAGCCGGTGCTGTCACAATCATCATGGGGCCGAACGGGGCGGGCAAGACGGTACTTATTCGCCTGCTTCATGGAATGCTTGTGCCGGCCAGGGGAGAAATTCTTTGGGCTGGCAGGCCGATCGACGAGCAAATGCGCAAGCGGCAGGCCATGGTGTTCCAGACGCCGGTACTGCTCCGCCGGTCGGTTGTCTCGAACATCGATTTTGTGCTTCGCCTGCGTGGAGCTGGCGGGCGAGAACGGAGTCTGGAAGTTCTGGAAACGGCCGGTTTGGCCGAGAAGGCTGATCAGGCTGCACGTCTGCTTTCAGGTGGAGAGCGTCAAAGGCTCGCGATCGCCCGTGCCCTGGCGACCGACCCCGCCATCCTTTTCTTGGACGAGCCGACCGCAAGCCTCGATCCGGCATCAGTTCTTGCCATCGAACAAAGTGTAACCGCCGCACGGGATCGCGGCGTCAAAATCATCTTCATTACCCATGACATCGGACAAGCCCGGCGTCTGGCCGACGAGGTTCTGTTCATGCACCGAGGGCGGGTCGTCGAGCACTCGCCTTCATCTCGTTTTTTCGACAATCCGCAATCGCATGAGGCTCGCAACTATCTCGCTGGCCGGATTGTTCTGTGACACGTATCAAACCGAGGAGTCCTGCAATGTACCGCAATCATCGATTGGCATTTGGGATCGCAGCGCTTGCGGGCGCGATGTTTGTAACCGATGCAGCGACAGCCGCTGACTCAATCATCGTTCAATCCACGACCTCAACCCAGAATTCGGGGCTCTATAAGCATCTCCTTCCTGTCTTCAAGTCGAAGACCGGTATCCAGGTCAACGTTGTCGCCGTCGGAACGGGGCAGGCGATAAAGAATGCGCAGAACTGCGATGGCGATGTCCTACTGGTTCACGCCAAACCCTCGGAAAAAAAGTTCGTAGCAGGTGGCTACGGGGTGAAGCGCTCCGACCTCATGTACAATGACTTCGTTCTTGTCGGGCCGCCGTCGGACCCTGCCGAGGTTGACGGTATGAAGGACGCGCCGGCTGCTTTGAAAAAGATCGCGGCGACCGGCGCTCTCTTCGCGTCGCGCGGGGACAATTCAGGAACCCACAAGAAAGAAGTCCGTCTTTGGAAGGCGTCGGGCGTGGATCCGGAATCGGCCAGCGGAAAATGGTATCGAGAAACCGGTTCCGGCATGGGAGCGACGCTCAATGCCGGTGTTGGAATGGGTGCCTATGTCATGACGGACCGCGCAACCTGGATCAGCTTCAAAAACAAAGGCGACTACAAAATCCTGGTCGAAGGTGATGACAAACTGTTCAACCAGTATGGCGTAATTCTTGTGAATCCGGCCAGATGCCCGAATGTGAACAAGACAGCTGGGCAGAGCTTCATCGATTGGCTCGTTAGCAAGGAAGGCCAGAAAGCCATTGGCGACTACAAACTTGGCGGCAAGCAACTCTTTTTCCCCAATGCCAGCAAGGGGCAGGGCTGAGGACGATGGAGGCGTGACGTGGCGGATTATGCTGGAGAGTATCTGACGACAAAGGAGGTGGCGGACCTGCTGCGCATCAAAGAGCGCAAGGTCTATGATCTTGCTGCCTCCTCGGATATTCCCTGCACGCGTGCGCTGGGAAAGCTGCTTTTTCGGCGCAGTGCAATCGACTCTTGGCTCTCGCAGCACGCGTCCGGGGACAGTGTCGAGACTCAGGCCCCACCGACCGTCTTTCTAGGGAGCCATGATCCGTTACTGGAGTGGTGCCTCAGGGAGTCGCGTGCGGGCATTGCGTCCTATCTCGATGGAAGTCTCGATGGGCTCGACCGATTCGCCAGAGGCGAAGGGATCGCAACCGGACTCCATGTTTTCGACCCGGCGACCGATCGATGGAATGTGACGGAGGTCGAGCGGCGATTTGCCGGTCAGCCCGTCGTGTTGGTGGAGTGGGCCTGGCGCGAACGCGGCCTTATCGTCGCATCCGGCAATCCCGAAAAGATCAAGGGCGTAGGCGATCTTGGCGGCCAACGCATCGTTCCGCGACAATCCAAAGCAGGCAGCCAGGTGTTGCTCGAGCACCTACTCGAGAAAGCCGAAGTCAAGAATTCGGCCATCAACTTGGAGCATGCCGCGCGTACCGAGAACGATGCTGCACTCGCTGTCCAGGAAGGCCAGGCAGATGCCGCGTTCGGTCTGATGGCTGTTGCCAGCCAATATAGGCTCGATTTCATCCCGATTGTCCGAGAGAGATTCGATCTTCTGGTTTGGCGCAGTGAATGGTTCGAACAACCGTTCCAGACGTTTTTGGCGCTAACGCGGAGCGACCTGTTTGCGGAGCGGATTGGCCATATGCCCGGATATGATGTCGCCGATGTCGGCCGGGTCCATTTCAACGGTCGATGCTAGATCAACCTGCGCTTAATCGGAATTGATTGAGCGCAGAAAAGTTGATCGACTCTAAGCTGCTAGAGCAACTTGTGTGCGTTCGACTAAACGCACGTTGCTCTAGAGCCCACACCAACGACGCGTTATCTCGACATACGCGTCGACGGCTTGGTCGATGCGATCGCAGCGACAGTATTCGTCAGTCTGGTGCGCCATCGTTGGTTCACCAGGGCCAAGAATAACCGTTGGCGGTTGCCCCATCGCAGGTGTTAGGGCCGAAGCGTCCGTGAAATATGTCGCGGATTCGACGCCGATCGGGCTGTCTGCAACCGGACTCATGATCTCGTTGACTTGTGCGATCCAATCGTTGGCAGGGTCTGTCCAAACACCCTCGACGTCGATGACTGTGTCGATTGAAACTTCATCGCCAACATAGGAGGCGAGCTGGCCCCGGATCTGTTCGTGATCCTGGGACGGGATCGTGCGGACATCGATTCCAATACGTGTCTTGTCAGGGACCGAATTGATGTTGATCCCACCTTGTACCGTTCCGACATTGAGTGTCGGTGCGCCAAGAGTCTCATGGCGGGCAACGTTGAAATCGAAATCTTCGAGCTTCGAAATCGCGCGGGCTGCCTTGTAAACCGCATTGTCGCCCTGGTCTGGCATGGAGCCGTGTGCAGTCTTGCCGGTCGTCTCGGCGTTGAGCCAAAGTGCGCCCTTATGGCCGACCAGCGGCCGATTTGACGTTGGTTCGGCGACAACGATCGCTCCGGCGGCACCGAGCGCATTCGGCGTGCGGGCAAGATCATAAGCACCGTCGCAGCCTGTTTCTTCACCCGCAGTAATGACGAGCACCACCCCGGCCGTATGATCGAGCTGGTCTGCCAGGTGTTGGGCCGCAACGACAAAAGCGGCGACCCCGCTCTTCATGTCTGACGATCCCCGGCCATAAATCATGCCGTCTGCGACCTCGGCGGCGAAGGGATCCCATGACCATTGTACCGATCCCAGCGGGACCGTATCCACGTGGCCGGTGAAGCAAATCGGAAGTCCCTCGTCGTTGCCGCCTTTCCGGGCAACGAGGTTTACGCGGTTTTCTCCGAAGTCGTGATAGGTGAGCGTGAACCCTGACGCTTCCAGTATTGCGCCTAGATGCTCAGCGCAGTTCTTTTCATTGCCAGGGGGATTGATCGTGTTGAATCGGATTAATTCGCGCGTGAGTTCCAGAGCGTCGGTCATGAGTGCTTCCACTGTGATTCGTCTAGCGGGCCAGGTTATTGTCGATGGTCAACCGGGATCCGGTCAGCATAGAACGAACTTCAGAATCAAAAAACCGCCGGGGCCAGGCCCCGACGGCTTCAAATCTCGAACGCTTACCGCTCAGATTGTTATGCAAGCTGGACGTTGGTCGCCTGCTTGCCGCGGCCGCGCGGATCGTCTTCGACGTCGAAGGTGATCTTGTCGCCTTCATCGACGCTCGAAATACCAGCGCGCTCAAGAGCGGTCGCGTGGATGAATACGTCCTTGCTTCCGTCTTCAGGCGCTACGAAACCGAAGCCGCGTGCATGGTTGAAGAATTTGATTGTGCCATTCGTGGGCATGGGGATGTCCTTTCCCGTCAGTGCTCATTGGATACTGGTAGGGCGCAGCGAATTTGCATTGCTGCGTCCTGCAAATGTCTCTCAGATGTCGGGAAAGGTCGCATTCCAATAACGGCAGTCGTCTAACCTGATAGCCTGAGGGGGGCGCATCTATCCAACGTCTCGATACGCCTTGCTCTCACATATGGAGTGTCCAGCCCTGATGCGCAAGGAAAAACAATTGAAAATCCGGCTTAATATTGCCTGATGACTGTGGTTCGACGCCGCAGCTTGCTCCCTTCGAAGCATCATCCGCAACAGATGTTGGTGCTCTCGCGCCACACGGTTGCCGAGGTCCACGTTCAATCCATTGTCCTGCAAATTGCTGCCTGTGGCCGCAGTATCACAATTTCCAGATTTGGGCGAAACGGTGAAATCCGTCCAAATCAGATACTGCAATTAGACTTGTTGGTTCGGGTTGGACCCATCCTTCTGTAGCGCGACCTGAACGGGGTCTGACAATCTCGATGCCCAATCTGTCACCAGAGACCGCCAGACCTATCCAACAGGTAGGATCGACTCAGGCGGCTTTCTGAGTTTCGCCCGGAAGTGGGGCCTTGGTTGCTGTAAAGCTGGGGCGTGCGGACACGGCTAACCACCATCTTTCCAAGTTGGGAAGACCTCCGAATAGAGCCAGGCCGCCTGGTAACCGGCCTACAATATCCAGCAATGACGCGAGTAGCAGGTCCGCGATGCTCACGGCATCACCAGCCAGAAACGTACGATTTCCAAGCGCCCGATCGACAATCTCGTAATGGGCACGCAGGATCGGTTTATCCCGTTCGATCGCCTCGACATCGGGCTCCGGTGCGAAGATGAAGGGCCCGATGAAGTGGCGGCCTGTATCGGGAATGATGTAGCAATTGATCGCGCTGACCCACTGTTCCATCCGAATGGCTTCGTCGAATTCTTGTGGAATGAGACAGCCATCACCGTATTTCGCGCTGACATAGCGACCGATTGCCGATGTTTCGAAGACGACATGCTCGCCGTCTTCGAGCGACGGCATTCTCGCGAAGGGGTGCTTCTCGCGATAGCTGTCGGTCTGTAGGGCCGCTCGAATATCATCGAAGGAGCCTTCGGCAACCTGTCGGACTTCGTGATCGACACCGGCTTCGATACAGCACATGCGCGCTGCACGAACATAGGGGCTCTGTGGTTGACCATTAATGATGAGCTTAGGCATGTGACGTTTCCTGACTGACAAATGTTGAGAGCTTTTGGAGGCTGCTGGTCCACCCGCCGTTGAAGCGGTTGGCAAGAGCTGCATCCAGAAATCCTGTATGAAGGAGGGTGAGTTCTGTTCCTTCCGCATGTTCGCGTAGTTCGACGCGGACTTGGGTCGGGATAAATCCTTCTGGGCGTTCGGACGCACCCTCGAATTGCCGATGGCGTATCTCAAGGCATATCAGCGATGGTGCGACGACTTCTGTGAACACGCCCGACATAAGATGGACGGTACCGTCCGGCCCTTCGATTTCGACTTGAAATGAGCCTCCCGGTCGGGGATCGCTTTGGGCGGTGCGACCATTGTAACCCTCAGGCCCCCACCATTTTTTTATCATCTCGGCCGAAGTCCAGGCCTCGTAAACACGCTGTCGCGGTGCAGAAAGGATCTTAACGAGACGTACGCAAAGAAGCTCATCGGCTTCGGCATCGACTTTTATGGGTTTGCTCATTTCTGTTGTCCTTCTTGAGTTTCTTTGTCTCGCTGCCGGGTTCTTCTGCGAGCAGCGTTTCGAGCCGATCAAGCGATCCTTCCCAGAAGCTGCGGTATTGGTCGACCCACTGGGACGCCTGTTTGAGCGCTTCGGGATTGAGAGAGATGATCCGACGTTGAGCATCAACGCGCCGATTGATGAGACCGGCTCGTTCCAGCACTTTGAGATGTTTGGAAACTGCAGGCGCGGAGATGCGGAATGGTGCGGAGAGTTCGCCGACCTGGGTCTCACCGGCAGCCAATCGTGCAACGATCGCTCTGCGGGTCGGGTCAGCCAGTGCGCCGAAGACTGAGTCTAACTGATATGCCATTAATTCACCTTTCAGTTAATTAACTAATAGATGAATTAACCGGTTCCATCAAGCTCGAATTTGAAGCAAGGGTCGTGTGCCGTTGGCTGTAGGGCGGGACGCCACGTATAAGCAGGGCTCTTCTATGAGTGTCTGGCATTGCAAAACTCGAGGTATCTGAATGGCCCGCCTACCTTATGTCGATCGCGATCAACTCGCCGAAGACGATCGGGACCTCCTGGCAAACCCGATCAATCTGTATCGCGTGCTCGCGAACAGTCCTGAAACGTTGCGCCAGTATCAGCCTTTCGGACAGTGGACGCGCCACAAGGGGCCGTTGGACCCCCGCCTCCGAGAAATGGCAATCCTGCAAATCGGTTATCTTGCGCGGGCTCCCTACGAGTGGAGCCACCACATCAAGATCGGGCACGATTTCGGTGTGAGGGACGACGACATACGAGCGCTCATTACGGAAACCGAGGGCGGCAAAAGTGAACTTCCGGAACTGGATCGCGCAGTCTTGCGAGCGGCAAGGCAGGTGACAACGGACATGCGGATGCACGATGCCGAATTCGCAATCCTTCGCGATGCATTCAATGACGATGAGCTCATGCAGCTCATTCTGACCATGGCTTTTTACAATTCGGTCGTGCGTATCTTGGCGACATTGGAAGTCGACGTTGAACCCGAGTATCAACAGTATCTGGAAGCCTTTCCGCTCCCCGATTCGCCTTGAAGAACAGCGAGTGACAGATGCGATTGAAAGACAAGGTTGCGATCGTCGTTGGCGCCGGCCAAACGCCGGGCGGAACGATTGGGAACGGTCGCGCAACATCCGTCCTGTTTGCCCGAGAAGGTGCAAAAGTCCTTTGCGCCGATCGGGATCTTGGGAGTGCAGAAGATACGGCCGCTGAGATCACTCGGGACGGAGGTGAAGCCGTTGCGATCGCTGCTGATGTTACAGACGAGGCCAGCCTTATCGCCATGGTCTCCGATTGCCTCGATCGTTGGGACCGAATTGACGTGCTGCACAACAATGTGGGGGTCAGCCTGGCCGGTGGCGATAAGCCTCTTGAAGAGGTCACCGAAGATGGTTTCGACAATGTGATGGCTATCAATCTGCGTGGCATGGTGATGACCTGCAAACATGTGGTGCCTGTCATGCAACGGCAGGCGGTTGGGTCCATTGTCAATATTTCGTCGGTGGCTGCGCGAGAGCGATACCCCTATGTGGCCTATCGTGCGAGCAAGGCCGGTGTCATCGCATTCACTGAACAACTGGCTTTCCGCTATGCCCGCGATGGCATCAGAGCAAACAGTATTCTCCCTGGCTTGATGGATACGCCAATGGCAGTTGAGGCTCGGGTCAAGGATTTTGGGCAGAGCCGCGAGCAAGTTCGTGCCGACCGCGATGCGCGCGTTCCGCTGGGTGCAAAGATGGGGACGGCCTGGGATGTGGCATATGCAGCACTTTTCCTGGCTTCCGATGAAGCTAAGTTCGTCAGCGGTGCGGCATTGCCGGTTGATGGTGCTGCGTTGGCCTTCGTCGGGCCCGGGAATCCTTGGCCGGGCGAGGCTTAGCGGTTTGTTCTAAAGATCTGGCCGGAGCTCTGTCTCAGGCCAGCCCCGACCATGTCGCCCACTTGGCATGATGGACTTCTCGCCGCACCGTGTGCTTCTCAACGGCATCCCAGTTTAAAGCGGGTAGTGCTTCAGATAACACGATCTCGGCGCCATCCATTTGAAGTGGTGGATCAAGAAGGTTTATCTCGGTTTTTAGGAAGCCGTTCATCTCCCCGGCATTGTCGACATAACCGCGCATGGCGGCGGCCTCCATCCAGCACCCGATGTCCGTCGCGACGCCATTGCCGAGGACGGGTATCATACCGTGATCGCGGATCTGTGTGAGAACCCCTGCCAATGCGCTCATGTCGCCAATTTTCATGAGCTTCAACTTGATGAACTCAGCAAGCTTCTCGGAAGCCGCACGGTCGACTTCCGCCGCACCATAAATGGATTCGTCGAGCATGATCGGCACACGCGCCCGCGGTTTGATTGCTTTGGCCGCATTCCAATCCGCCTTGTCGCAAGGTTGCTCCAAGAGTTCGACACCCTCGGGATCAAGCGTATCCAGGAAAAGAATGGCTTCTTCAACGTTGAAGCCCTGATTGGCATCGATGCGTATTGCGGCGCGGCCGTCGACAACCTCCTGGATCGCCTTCACGGCCTGAATGTCGTTCTCCACATTAAAACCGACTTTGAATTTCAGGGTGTCGTAACCACTCGCGATGTGACGGTCGACTTCGTCCCTGGCCGCCGCTTTGTCGCTGCCATCGCTTGATAGGATCGCCAGGAGTTTTGTCCGCGCAGGCGTTGTCAGGGCCGGGTGCTGTTCCAAATAGTCAATAGCGGACAGGAAGGCTGTGGCTGTGAACGCGGTCTTTTCCGCAGCAGGGCGAAGTGTCAGGCGCGCTTCGTCGAGACCGAGTCCGGCAACGATCGGTGCAAGCATGTTGGCTGTGCGCCAGCTCTCGTCCATGGTTTCGTCGGTATAGCCCGGCAGGAGGGTTGCTTCGCCAAACCCGGATCCTTCGATTTCGCGCAGCACAACGAGAAGCGTATCGAAGGCCGTGACCGGTCCGAACGAAAGACGATAAGGCTTGATGAGCGGAAGGCTGAGCTGTCGGACTTCGATGCTCTCAATCATTGGATCGCCCTTCCAATCAATAAGCCCCGGACAAACTAGCCAAATACTGAAGCTTGCCCGGGGCTGATATCAATCGGTTGCGACTTATGCAAGTCGCTCTGACAGAGCCGTTGGGACACCGGATGGTGTCGGCAACACGGCAACGCCAGCCTCTTCGAGTGCGGCGCGCTTGCCTTCGTAAGAGCCGCGCCCGCCCATAACGATAGCGCCCGCATGACCCATCTTCTTGCCCGCAGGAGACGCTGCACCGGCAATGAAGGCTGCGACCGGTTTCGACATGGTCGCGATATATTCGGCAGCTTCTTCTTCCATGGTGCCGCCTATCTCGCCAATCAGCGCGATCGCATCGGTTCCCGGGTCCTCATTGAGCGCGACAACGGCATCGCGGGTTGTCGTGCCGATGACGGGGTCGCCGCCGATACCGACGAACGATGAAATACCGAACCCGGCTTGAACCAGATTGAGGCAGAGGAGGGTTCCGAGGCTTCCTGACCGCGAAACAACACCGATACGTCCCGGTTTGAATACACGATCGTTGAAGGCCGGCATAAAGCCGACGAAACATTCGCCTGATGTCACAATCCCGGCTGTGTTGGGTCCAATGACCTGAGTGCCGGCTTCTCGCGCTTCGGCAAGAAATGCCATCACGTCGTGAACGGGAATATGTTCGGTCAGAACAACAAGCTTTTTGATGCCGGCTTCGACAGCATCCTGCACGGCAGCTTTGACACCGAGTGGCGGAATAAAGAGAACGGACGCATCAATGTGCGTATCCTTGGCGGCCTCGGTTGCGGAACCCCAGACCGGGAGTCCCATATGCTCCGTGCCTGCCTTCTTCGGATTGACGCCACCAATGACCTTGGTGCCGTATTCGCGCATCTTCCCGGCCCAGAACGAGCCCTGCTTGCCGGTAATGCCCTGCACGAGGACGGTTTCATTACCACGTACGATCATCGGGCCGCCTCCACTGCCGCGCGAACGGCGTCGTCCATAATATCGTAGGGCTCGATGCCCAGTTTTTCTCGCACCATGGCGATAGCTTCGTCTTCGCCGGTTCCGTGGATGGTGAAGACGACCGGAACCTGGGGGTTGACCTCGTCCCATGCAGCCAGAAGGCCTTCGACCATAACGTCCGTCCGCGCAAAGGCACCGCAGAAATTGACCAGCAGTGATTTGACGCGTGGATTGGAGAGCACCAGTTCGAGAGCGGGTTTGCCGAGGGTGTACGCCTCGCCACCAATCTCCAGGAAGTTCGCCGGCTCGCCGCCATAGTGGCGCACGGCATCCATCGTCGTCATGGTCAGGCCGGCTCCGTTCGCCAGAACGCCGACCTCACCGTCGAGTTCGATGAATTTCAGGTTCTGCTCTTTGCCGCGAATCTCCAGCTCGGTGAGTTTGTCGGGTGTTCCTGACTTTGAGAGTTCCTCGCGGCGCTTGATGGCCGAGTCGTCGAGCGTGTATTTGCAGTCGAGTGCCATCAACCGACCGTCTTTCGTGACGATCAGCGGGTTGATCTCCATGAGTTCCGCATCGTTGGCTGTGTAGGCGTCATAAAGCGCAAGGAGCACATCTGCGACGGCCACCGGCTCGACGCCGTCAACTGCGGGGAGAGCACTCATCAGCGTCCCGGGGTCGATGCCCTTGCGGATGTCGATTTCGAGCTGCATGAGTTTGTCCGGATGCTGCTCCGCAATTTCCTCGATATCCATGCCGCCTTCCGGGGAGAAGAGGAGCAATGGCCCCTTGCTGGAGGAGTCATTCAACACCGCGGCGTAGAGCTCGGTGGCAATAGGGACCTGTGCTTCGACGAGCACCTGCTCGACGCGATGCGTTGCAATCTCCATCCCGAGGATGCGTCCTGCTGCCTCGCGCGCTTCGTCCGGCGTCGAAACAAGTGCAATTCCGCCGGCCTTGCCACGCTTGCCTGTCGGGACCTGGGCCTTGACGACACTGGGCCCGATCGCGGCGGCGGTATCGGCGGCTTCATCCGCCGTGCGAGCCGTACGCCCTTCCGGCACGGCAATTCCAGCCGCGACGAGCAAAGGCTTCGCGGCATACTCTTCGAAATTCATAAGGACCTACTCCCCGTATTTGGCGAGGTAGGCGCCAAAGAGTTCGTCTTCGCTCGGTTTGTCTTCGGGAATGCGCGTGACGAGATGGGTGATATTGAGAAAGCTGCGATAGTTGAGGTTTTCGGAAATTGAATTGCCCTGCCAAGTGCCGCAGCCCATGGATAGTGTAAAAGGCAGTCCTGAGTCGAAACCGCCGCCATTTCCAAATGTGTGCGCCTGGTTCACGAGAACACGCACGACATCCATGTCTTCCGCGAGCTCGCGGGCGTGATCCATGTCGTTGGTATGGAGTCCCACCGAGTGGCCGCGCCCTTCATGATCCAGAATTTCAACGGCAATACGCTTGGCATCGGCAAAATCCTTGGCCCGATAGACCGTTAGAACCAGAGCGAGTTTTTCACCGGAGAGCGGGAAATCGTCTCCGATGCCGGTCTCCTCGACCATGACGAATTTCTTCGATCCGGCAGATTCATCGAGCCCGAATGCGTCGGTCAGGACATTCATGCCGCGCGCGATGACGTCTCGGTTCAGTTTGCCGTTGACCCACAGGCGATCGACAATCCGGCCGCCTTCCTCCGAACTCGACATGTAACCGCCGGCGCGCTCCAGCGCCTTGATGGCATCGTCATAGATGTCATCCACGATGATGACGGAATTTTCGGATGAGCAGGATGTTGCGTTGTCGAAGATCTTCGATGCCGTGATCTTCTCGGCGGCGTCATCCAGGTCGGCGCTCGAGTCAATAATGACGGGTACATTACCCGCGCCGACCCCAATCGCTGGCGTTCCGCTCGAATAGGCGCCGCGCACATTGTTCTGGCTGCCGGTCACAACGACAAGATCGACTTCCTTCATCAAGGCTGTGGTGGCATCGCGGGTGACAGGCTTCGGGAGGATCTGCACCAAATCTTTGGGCGCTCCGACCTTAGCGAGTTCGTCGCGCATTGCCTCCACAGTCGCGTTCGTCGCGACCCAAGCGAGAGGCGACGGTGCGATAATGATGGCGTTGCCGCCCTTGAGCGCCATCATGGCTTTGTTGACCGGTGTGGCCGAAGGATTGGTCGACGGTGTGACAGCAGCAACAACCCCGACGGGTTTGGCATATTTTACGAGGCCGAGTTCCGGCAACTCCTCGATAATACCGGTCGATTTCACACGCATCAGATCGCGCAATGTGCCGAACGTCTTGCGTTGATTCTTGATAATCTTGCTGTCGACATCACCGAGATTTGTCACCTCCACGGCCAGTTCGGCCAAGGCTTTGGCTCGTTCCGGTTTGTAGATTGCCCACGCGAGTGCCGTAACCGCATCGTCGATACGCTCCTGCGTCAACGGCGCGAATTCCGCCATGGCCTGGCGGCCGCGGGAAACGAGCGGTGGGATGACGTCTGCAGGATCGGTGGATGTTGCTTGGCTGTCTGGAGCGGGTTCGGCGGCGTTCTGGAGCATGATCGCGGTTCTCTTGTTCTTGCAATAAACGGGATGACATGTCCCATTTTTTATGATTTCATCCTGCTTGTCAACGATCGAAGCAAGGCGATTGGTAGCCATAGGCTAGCACGGTAGTCTGACGGGTCGACGGCAGCAGGGCGTACTGTATGCCATCTATGTGTTCAGGACCTAGGCAGGGAAAAGAGCAAGCATGTCAGATACGATTGCACGCAAGGACCGTGGCTCGGCGCTAGAGAAGGCACTTGTCATTTTAGAGGCCATTGCGGCTCAGCCACAGCCTATCGGCCTGCCTGATCTGACGGCACGCGTGCGGTTGCCGCGCCAGACCGTTCATCGCGTCCTGACACAACTGGAAGACAATGGTCTCGTCATTCGAGACGTGCTCCGCGATCGCTTTTCCGTCGGGCCACGTCTGTCCCGTTTGGCATTGTCGAGTCTTGCATCCGACAATCAGGGTGCTCCGCTTCGGGCAACACTGCAGTCGCTCGTGGACGACATTCGCGAGACCTGCAATGTCGGCGTCCTTGACGGTTTGGAGTTTCTCTATCTTGAGCGCATTGAATGCGATTGGTCCTTGCGCGTTCATCTGCAGGCAGGAAGCCGTGTTCCTTCTCACTGCACGGCAGGGGGCAAGCTCCTGCTTGCCTTCATGGATGATGATTTACGCAGCCGCTCGCTCATGGCCATGGATCTCGAAACCTATACGGACAAGACACTGACTCGTATTGAGGATCTCGAGGACGACTTTGAGAAAATCCGGGAGAATGGCTATTCATTGAACGACGAGGAATATTCGGTTGGCATCATGGGGGCGGCAGTTCCGATCATGGATAAATCCAGTCGTCCACTCGCCGCGTTAGCTGTTCACGCGCCGGTCGCAAGGCTTCGTGTCAATGAGGCTGAGCGTCATATTGCAAAACTTCAGGCCGCTGCTGACCGTCTCGCCAAAGCCTGGCATCTGGACAAAGTGGGAGGCGAGTTGGCAGCCTGAATCTCATTCTAAGGTCGACATCATTCGGATCATTCAATTTTGTGCGAACACGGGAGCATCGCATTGGACATGTCACATCCCAAAGCTTCATCGACAGTATCGATCGACAATGAGCAAACCCGTGTCACGACATGGCGTTTCGCACCGGGCGAGGCGACAGGCTGGCATCGTCACGAATATGATTACGTTATCGTTCCCTTGCAGTCGGGCGCGTTAAAACTGGTGGAAGAGGGAGGTGTTGAAACTCGCGCCGAACTCGAGGCCGGCGTTCCATATCATCGCAATGCAGGCGTTGAGCATGACGTCATCAATGCGAACGATTTTGAGTTTTCCTTTGTCGAGGTCGAGATCAAGTAGCGCGGCCGACATGCCTTCAATCGGCGGTCTCATTGCTGTTGGCCGCATGTTGGGGCAGGCCATCTTTCACAGTTGACCACGGCACTCGGTCGCAAACGTAGATGTGCCCTTCCGGCATCAGTCCATGATCGCCCTCAAGCGTTCCGATGCGGAGGAGGATTTTGTCCGAGCCATCTTCTTTCGCAAAAAGGTGACAGCCGCACTGGCTGCAGAAGAAACGCTCCTTGCCTGGTGACGACCGGTATCCCTGCAAAGTGTCTTCTCCTGCGGTGACCGCAAAGCCAGCGGCGTCGACGAGCGCACTCGATCCGTAAACAGAGCTATGGAACTTGCGGCACGTGTTACAGTGACAATGCTCGAATTTGGTGACTGGACCGGAAATAGACAGGTGAACGGTTCCACAATGACAGGCGCCTTTGATCATGGTGCATCCTTTGATCCCAATCTCGCTCGATGAGCGAGCACGCTCATGATAGGTCATCCATTACCACAAGTGGCCAAGAGCCAATTTAAATAGATCGGTTTTTCGACCGGTCACGACAAAATGACCGTCTCTGTCGTTTGCCTTGAAGGAGCCGATGATCGATGGGCGATGATACGAAAATCGGCATTGTCCTTGCTGCGGGTGTGGGGCGCGGCTGGGCGCATATCGGTGTACTCGACGGCTTGGCTGAGCGAGGGATCAGGCCCGATATAGTCTGTGGGTGCTCGATTGGCGCGCTTGTTGGCGCTTCCTATGTTACCGGACACCTGCAGGCGCTATCAGAACTCGCGCGATCGCTCACCTGGCGACGCGTCTTGGGATATATGGATGTGTCATTCGCCGGCGGAGGACTCATCGAAGGGCGCTGGATCGTCAAGTTTTTCGAAGAGAATGTTGAAGACACGGCAATCGAACGAGCCTCTCCGACATTCGGCGCTGTCGCAACCGAGATGCATACGGGCCGGGAGGCTTGGCTGACATCAGGGTCCATCGTCGATGCGGTTCGCGCATCGATCGCACTGCCGGGTCTGATGACGCCGATGCAGATCCGAGGAAAATGGCTGGTCGATGGTGGGCTTGTGAATCCACTCCCAGTCTCGCTTTGCCGTGCACTTGGAGCAGATGTCATCCTCGGCGTAAGCTTGAACGGCAATCTGGTCAGCCGACCACCTCGATTGCCTCCGATCGCGCCGGAACAAACGGAAACCGAGACGCGTTCGGAATGGTTGCGGTGGCTGTCCTATGGTTTACCGCAGGGGTTGAAAACCCAACCCGATCAGGTCCAGGAGACCATGCCACCGGCGGCGGAAGAGCGACCTGGTTATATTGAGGTCCTCGGCGAGTCGTTCTTCATTACCCAGGATTTTGTTTCAAGAGTGCGATTGGCGGCAGATCCGGTGGATGTTCTCATTGCGCCGGATGTTTCCGATATTGGTGTTTTTGAATTTCATCGCGCGGAAGAGGCAATTTCTGCCGGACGCGCGGCTGTGGATGCCGCCGAGGCAGCAATTCTTACGGCAACCGGTCGAGCCGTCGATATGTCTTAGTGCGTTCTATTGATCGCGTGCAGCGTGTTCAGCCGAACAAGGCTACAAGATTAGGTCCCAATTCGCCGATAAAGACCATAACGGCGACACAGAGAGCAGACGACATCAAGCCAAATTCGCCAGGTGTTGCGCCTGCAATATTCTCGACCAGTCGAACAAGAAAAGTTCTCATGACGATGCTCCCAAAACACCCTTTTAGCGGGTTTGCCAATGACAATAGCAGGCGGTTCTGACTAGCAGGTTATATTTCGCTAGTTTTTGAGATCATGGTGAACAAAACCTTAATATGTGATGTTGGGCGTCTACATGGCTCGAAAAAATGTTCTCTTCCGGTCCATTCGTTAACCCGTCATTAACCATGCTTAAACCAGTTTAACAGCATCGATCTGCGCAAACGAGCACGTCCCATATTCCGTCCTTGCGCGGAAACCTAATCAACGAGGGGGTGGATTATGTTTGCACGACCGGGAAAGACGACAGATATGAATCAACCGATGGCCGAGGACGACGACGAAGAAGTTCTTGACCTCAAACTTGTCGTCGGCGGAAGAGCGACCGGAACACCGGAAGAAGCGGTTTTGCCACCAGAGACTGTTCCCGACACGATGCAGGCGCCGAATCCGGCCGATCAGATTGCGAATGAGATCTACGGCACGATGATTGGCGAAGATACGACGATTACGGGGAATCTCGTGTCGCCACAGGAAATTTTCGTTGCTGGTGAGGTACAGGGCGATATCACCTGCCGACGATTGATAGCCAACAGCGCAGCGAGAATTCATGGTTGTGTGACTGCCGACGAAGTCGTCGTCGACGGCACAATGCAAGGGCCAATTCGTGCCTTGCGCGTGACATTGCAGCCAAATTCGCGTGTACATGGGCACATCTTCTATCAGTCGATCGCCGTCGAAAAAGGAGCCGACTTCGAAGGCGTAGCCCGGCAGTCGGACACACCTAAGCAATTCGACCATACGACTGCAATGGAGCAGCAAGCTGTTGAAACAGCGCCTGTGCCACAGCCCAAGCCTCGAGCCGCAGATGGGACGCCGGCAGCTGCCAATGTCGGCAATGTTGCGCAGGCAGTCCCAGCCTACCAAGCCGTGCGCCCGGCGCCCTCAGGCTATCGGCCGGTGGCCAATCAAGCACCGCAGCCCAGTGGTCCTGTACTGAAACGGGCAAGCTAGAGGCAACGGCTAGATCTCTCGTTTGGACACTAGGGCGAAACAGAACTCGTTTCGAGCCAATAAGGATATCAGGCCAGAATCTTAAGCGCGCTCTTTTTGAGCGCGCTTTTTTCTGGCCTTTCGCGAGAGCATATTCAGTCCCTCTATCGTCGCCGCGAATGCCATGGCGGCATAGATGTAGCCCTTCGGCATATGAGCTCCAAATCCTTCGGCAATCAATGTTGTGCCGATAAGAAGCAAGAATCCCAAGGCGAGCATGACGACTGTCGGATTCGCCTGGATGAAGTTGCCAAGAGGATCGGCTGCAAGCAGCATTACCGTCACCGCTACGACGACCGCAATGATCATAATGGGGACGTGTGGCGTCATACCGACCGCCGTGATGATACTGTCGATCGAGAAGACGAGATCCAAAAGCAAGATCTGCGTCACTGCCGCGCCGAAGGACAGGCTGACCTGGCCACCGTCGAACATGTCGGGGCTGGGATTTGGGTCAACCGAGTGATGAATCTCTTTCGTGGCTTTCCAGACCAGGAACAGTCCCCCGGCAATCAGGATCAAATCGCGCCAGGAGAAATCGTGGCCGAATGCGCTGAATATTGGCTGGGTCAGCTGCACGATATAGGCGATTGTTCCCAGAAGGGCCAATCGCAATAAGAGCGCGACGGCAATGCCCGTGCGGCGCGCCTTGGATCGCTGATGCTCGGGTAGTTTGTTGCTGAGGATCGAAATGAAGATGAGATTATCGATCCCCAGCACAACCTCCATTACGATGAGAGTGGCGAGCGCTGCCCAGGCCGTCGGGTCGGTTAACAGAGCCGTCAGATATTCCATCGAAAAGACACACCCTCTCGCGATAGGTCATGGATTCATGTCGTGCGCGCGAAGCACTGTCTCATTTCGGAGGAGGAGGCATGGTGTCGAAATTCGGGATTTCTTCCGACGTCATGTCCCAGCTCGGGCGGCTGCCGGCGTACACCACGGCCTGGGGCTCGAACCAGTCATGTGCATCGACACAACCGACTGCAATGCCGACAACGCCCGGCCTTGCCGAATTCTCCCCGTAGACACGGCTGCCGCAATTCGGGCAAAAGTGGCGCGTGTTGGTATTGCCGCTATCAGCGGTGACGGCGTAACTTTTCGTTTCCCCCTTGAACTCCACGTCGTCCGCCTTGAAGAACGCTAGCGACATGTGGCCATTGCCGGATGCCCTCTGGCAGTCCTTGCAGTGGCATTGTGCCGTGCGCACCGGTTTGTCGTTGATGGTGTAGGTCACGGAACTGCATAAGCAGTGGCCCGTCGCAAATGGCTCATTGGACATGGGGTTCACCTCATTTGTGTCGATAGAGTCGGCTCGGAAGGTCTCGCGTAGTGATGCGAGCGGCTGTCCTATTCTGCCAGCGAGCGACAATCAAAGCCACCCGATCGAGCCACTTTGATCGCCATTAATCTCTCGTAAGCCAATTCCAGCAACAATTCTTAAGACTTAGGATCCGAGGGATGAAATGGGTCAGCAACGCGCGCATGATCGGAAATCCGTGCTCAGGCAGGCCATATTGTCAGAGGCACAGGATGCGCTTGGAGTCATGTGCGTCATCCGAGATGCAAGCGAATATGGATGCCGCATCTATTGCAAGGATCTCGATTCCCTTCCCAATACTGTCTACCTGCAAACCAGAGGCGTCGACGTGCCGATAAAGTGCATCATGGCCTGGCGTCAGGATGGATGTGCCGGTCTTCGTTTCGCTTGATTGCAATCGGATTGGTGCAATCAATGATACTCGGATTCTGCTGAAGAGGCGGCCATAACGCGTGTTCGGCACGAATGCCGAGGTTTCCCGAAAAGTTGATCTATGGATCCATCGATCGCCGTTGCACTTGTGCTCGTCGTGGCTGCCGGAATAGCCCTGGAAATCGGTTTTTCCAGCGCGATCGCCGAAATTCTGGCCGGTGTCGCGCTCGGATATTTCATAGTCGGTGTGGAATCGCTGGACTGGGTCCGCTTTCTTGGAAATCTCGGATTGCTCGGTCTGATGTTTCTTGCCGGCTTCGAGGTCGACATCAACCGATTGCGTCGAACGTGGCGCGCCAGCGCCGGCATTGGAGTGTTGTCGCTAACAACGCCGATGGTTGGTGTGTTTACGATCTGTTTCTTCGGTATCGGTCTGGCTTGGCAAAGTGCCGGTCTTATGGCGATTGGCTTGTCCACGACGTCTCTCGCGCTCGTCTACCATGCTCTCAGAGAGCGTGGCGATCTGGCGGAGGATTTCGGTCAGGTGGTGCTTGGAGCTGCGACTGTCATCGATGTTCTGAGCATGGTTGCTCTTGCACTCCTTCTCGGAGACGTCGGCTGGGGCACCGCCATCGTGCTGCTGGTTGTCGCCATAAGTCTCAAGTTCCTTGGCACAGCGGTCGCCGCCCGGTGGCTGATTGGGCAATCGAGCGTCTTCGTCGGCCTTCTTTTCAACTATCGCCTGTCATTCGGAATCATCACGGCAACGGTTGGCAAGGAGGCTGGCCTGATCGATGAGGCGCAATATTCGATAATTCTGTTGATCATCGTCTGCAGTGCCTTGTTGCCCGCGCTGTTTCTGCGCGATACGCCGAATGAGCTTGATCGTCCCGATCCCAAATCGTAACTGCACCTCACTCGTCAAACGGCAGTTTGCGGACAACGCTCTCGAGTCCCATCAATGAGAGAGACCCTGAGCGTTGTTCAAGTTGGATCTCTTGAGGTGATGATTTCTGTGGTAGTGAAACCTGCTTCATGCTCGTTGCTGTTTGTCCGTCATCGAAGCTGTCATAGATCACCGTTTCCCTGTGCCGGTCGGTGAATGAGAATTTCAAATAAGTTGTACGAAACCGCGTGTAGCGGCGGATCGTAAACACCGATGCGCGCCGATCACCGCTTGCCTCGGCCATGACGCGGACGTCGGCATTTCCTGTATCCTGCCCCGCGCCAGACTTCCGCAATACGCGAATAGTGCCAATGATATCGTTGTCTCTGGGGCGGCTACAGACGGCGATCCTTCCTTGTGAACCGACAAAGTCCGCTTCGAACCAAACCTTTTCCTTGGGGGCACAAAGTGTTCCATCCTGTGCCGAGAGGCTCATCAAACTGGAAGTTGCGAAGAGTATAAAAGCGACGATGGCTAAACATCGAACCCCTCGTCGACTCTCGGTCGATTGGTCGTCTCGATTGTCGGCGTCGGGCATGGTCGTTCTCCTCTCCGGGGAATAGGACAAGATCATGGTCGCATGAAGCTCGCAACTGGCGAGTCGTTCGGTTGCGATTGCTCGAAAAGAGTGAGACAGTCGCAGGCCCGCCCCGAGCGTCCCCGATGCAGCATGGTGACCTTGATTCTCCAGGTCTTGAATAGGTGCGCGGAACGCACGAATGAGACAGGAATTCCAATGCTCGACAATAGGCCAACCGAATGCCCAACGTCATTGCTCGATGCGGTGAAAGATCGTCCTCCCGTACGCACGGGTGTCGTGAATGCCGTATCCGAGGTTGTACTCGAGAGCGTGCGCGATGCATCAAATGCAGGCGTCGTTGATCCGGTCCTTTATGGAGATCGCGCGAAGATCGTGGACGGCCTGTCGGCATTGGAGTGGGGCGCACAAGACCTCGAGATTATCGATGCGCCCGATGAAGGTGCGGCGGCAGCCTTGGCGGCGCGCGACGCCGGTCAGGGCACTCTCGCCGCACTGATGAAAGGACATGTTCATACGGATACATTCATGCGGGCCGTGCTGAACCGCGATGCCGGACTGAGAACAGGGCGTCGCTTAAGTCACATCTTTCACATGACCGTTCCCGGTCGCCAGGGAAGTATCATTATTTCAGATGCGGCACTCAATACGCATCCGGATATTGAGACCAAAAAAGCCATCGTCAGCAATGTTGTCACGCTGTCTCACGCACTTGGAGTCGCGCGACCTCGCATCGCGCTCTTGTCAGCGACCGAGGAGCCCAGCGAGCATATGCCATCCAGCATGGATGCCGTTGAATTGGCGGAATGGGCGAAGAGCGATGTCGCTGACGCAGACGTGCAGGGTCCACTTGCATTCGACCTCGCGGTCTCAAGCGATGCCGCCCAGATCAAAGGCGTCGAAGGTCCTGTCGTCGGACGTGCTGATGCAATCGTGGTACCAGATATTGTGACCGGCAATGCCCTATTCAAAATGATGGTCTACTATATGAGTGCCTGTGCGGGCGGGCTCGTCATGGGCGCAAAGGTGCCGGTGCTTCTGACGAGCCGTGCAGATCCACCCGCAGCCCGGCTCGCTTCCGCTTGTCTTGCTGCCATTGCTTCCGAAAAATGATTTCGAAGAGCGCTTGGACCCTCCGCCGGCTTGGGCAATTCTCGCCCCTGCTGTCGTAATTCCGACAGCATCTCTTCAGCCGAATTGATACTCGTCGATAAGCAGAGTCCAAGGGCTTCGGCGCTCTCGTCAAATCCTAGAGTAAGAACGCCCTTGCGTGCGCATGGCTCTGCGTATTGTAGGGAGTGGGCTATGCATGACGAAAATGTCGCCGACGGTGAGGCCGGTCGGTTCGTTTCACTGTGCAACCAAGCGGCTGAACATATGGCAGAGGCCAATCGGGTTCTAAACGAATCGCCCGAGGATATCGCATGGGCGGTTGCAAGGCTCAGCATGGCGTTGCGATATCTGAGAGATTGCGAGCTCGAGGTTTTGGAGCATTCGCCAGCCATGCAGGCGGCATCACAACATGTTGTGTGGTCTCCGACGGGTATTGGCTGGCGTGTCGGCACCCCCAGCTGAAGCGACGATCAACGGTCGATCGTGAATGAGAGTTGCTTGCAGCGTCCGTAGAGGGCGCTAGGCGCGAGGTCTAGGACATTGGATCAACATACCATGTCCTGGGCCTTTGCGCCGAAGCAATCGGTTTGAGGGTCAAGAAATCGTCGCAAAGTTCGCCTGCTTCGAAGTCGAGGATCGTGTTGGTATCCTCACCAACGCCGAAGAAGAAGCGGTCACCGCCTCCACAGCCTCGATGTTGCTACCTGACAGAAGGGGCATTTACCGGTCTTCGACTGTCGCCTGGCAAATATGCCTGGAATAGTCGCTGACGGCGTGAGATAGATTCGATCCGCTGAACCGCTTGCGGGCGGAACAAGCTCATATTGTCTGCTGGCGAGATGGAATATCTTATGGTCAATCAAGCGTAGATTTTTGTGGCGCATTTGCCCTACAAGTGCCCAAACGCTTTCCGCTCCTGTCACATGAAGCATTGCCAATGTGGACCGGGACGCTATTGGACGGACCTCCGAACATGTCATTCGTGACCAAGCCGCGGCGGACCTTTGCGATCATTTCGCATCCGGATGCCGGCAAAACGACTTTGACGGAAAAACTACTGCTCGCAGGCGGTGCCGTGCATTTGGCCGGGACCGTCAAGGCGCGCGGCGAGCGTCGTCGTGCGCGCTCCGACTGGATGAAGATCGAGCAGGAACGGGGCATCTCGGTAACATCATCCGTGATGACCTTTGAATATGCAGACGTTGTCTGCAATCTGCTCGATACGCCTGGGCACGAGGATTTTTCGGAAGACACTTATCGGACGCTCACTGCGGTCGATTCGGCGATCATGGTGATTGATGCCGCAAAAGGTATCGAGGCGCAGACCCGTAAACTCTTCGAAGTCTGCCGCCTGCGCGATATCCCGATCGTTACTTTCATCAACAAGGTCGACCGGGAAGGGCGCGATCCATTTGAACTCCTCGATGAAATCCAGGAAATGCTCGCTCTTGACGTTGCCCCGATCGTCTGGCCAATCGGCATGGGCGGGCAGTTTCATGGCTGCTATGATTTGCGAACCGACATGTATCTTGCAGACGGAGAAGGCGGTTCAGCTGGAGGGAAATTGATCCAGACCGAAGGTCTGGAAGACCCGATTCTTGCAGATCATGTGCCAGAAGGCATTTTGGTTCCCGCTCTCGAGAATGCCGAACTTGCCCAGGGTGCTTATGCAGAGTTCGACGCTAAGTCGTACCAGGAAGGACATCTGACGCCGGTGATCTTCGGGAGCGCATTGCGTGATTATGGTGTCGAGCCGTTGATCGATCTCATCGTTGCGGAAGCCTTGGGGCCGGGTACGAGCGATGCAGAGCCACGTCCCGTTGGCCGCGATGAGGACAATGTTACGGGATTCGTCTTCAAGGTTCAGGCCAATATGGACAAGAACCATCGAGACCGGATTGCGTTCATGCGCTTGTGCTCCGGACGCTTCCGGCGGGGAATGAAGCTGCTGCAGGTTCGGACCGGCAAGAACATCATGGTTCACAGCCCGATTATGTTTCTGGCTCAGGATCGTGAGATTGTGGAAGACGCCGCGCCAGGCGATATCATTGGGATTCCCAACCATGGAACGGTGCGGGTCGGGGACACCTTTACAGAGGGTGAGGAACTGCGGTTTACCGGCATCCCGGTTTTCGCGCCGGAAATTCTGCGCCGGGTCCGGCTTGGCGACACCACTCGCATCAAGCAATTGCGCAGCGCACTTGAAGATTTGGCGGAAGAAGGCCTGATCCAGGTCTTCAAGCCATCCGTCGGCTCTCAGTGGATTGTCGGAGTTGTCGGTATTCTGCAGCTAGATGTCCTGACGGATCGCGCAAAGCAGGAGTATCGGGTCGAAATCGGGTTTGAGCCTTCGCCCTATGATCGGGCACGATGGTTGAAAGCAACAGACGACAAAACACTCAAGGACTTTTTGGCGGCAAATACCAATGCCATCGTTCACGATCGGGATGGGCAGCCAGTGTTTCTCGCCAAGAGCGCTTGGGAGCTCAATTACACAGCCGAAAACAATCCGGACGTCGGGTTCCTCAAGACACGTGAGCTGGATTAGGAGCCGCCTCTATATTGTCGGCAAGGGCTCTAGCCCGGACTAGCGGCTCAGATAGGTGTGCTTGACGAGTTGCTGGGCAATCTGACCGAACGCGACTGAAAGCTGGGCGTTCGTGTCGGCATCGAAAGCATAAGCCTTGGACGTTGCACATTTGCGAAGCCGCTCTTTGGTGGCATTGTCGCGCAGATCAAAGGCGACGGTGACCAGCAGGACATCTTTGTCCTTGATGCCTTCACAGAGTTCACCCAGATTCTCTTCGCCATTTCGAATCGAAGATGAACTGCGCGAACCCCAAGCCTTGCTGGTCTGTCTGCCGTCGGTAAGAAGGACGATAGCCTTCAGATTGTCCTCTTTGTTATAAGGAGCCGCCTGGGCAAATGGTGGATTGGGCGAAATGAGATGCCATCCGAATGACAGGCCGAGGGAGATGTGCGTCCACCCGAGCGGCCTCATCACACGAAGCTGCGACGTGATCGATGTATGATTGTCCGTAAGTGGCGCGATGATGAGGTTCTTTCGCGAATAACTGTTGCATTCGCCGTAAGGATTCCCACGTCCCCTCGGATTCGTCATACCCCACTTGGTGTTGTCATCACTGGAAACGGGCGTGCTGTCTTCTATATTGAAAGGCCACTTGCGGTCCATGGTGCAGTTTGTCCATGAGCCTCCGGGTGCCTCATTGACGATATAGTCTGACGACATCGTGCCATAGACGTGTTTGGAAAACGGTACGAGACCGAATTTGACCTTCTTGTTCTTCCCACCATTTGAAAGCAGTTCGATCAGGTCAGTGGCAGCTTTCCTCATAGCTTGATATTTGCCGCGCCCATTCATCGAGCCGGAATAGTCCAGCACAAACACAATCTCGGCCTCGATGCCGCTCGCCAGCCGGACTTCGGATTTGGCATCGACATCCATTGAGTCCATTCCGATTATGCCGAGAAGCGTTGTCGGGACGGAGGCATTTGCCGTACCGGTGATGGTCCCTTGTTCGGAGATTGCAATCTGAGCGCTTGCGCCATCGGTGTTTGTGCCATCTTTCATGTTGGCGTTGAAAACCCTGTGTGCATGGGCCAGACGCTCGTCATTCGTTGCTCCAGGCATTGTCGCTGCAGCAAGCAGTGCCGAGTCGAGTGAAGATTGCATTTTTGCTTTGACGTTCAGCGATCGGCTGAAATCCAGACCGCCGGCGACAACCGCGATGACGGGGACGAGCGTCATGGCAAAAATTATGGCCGTTGCACCGGATTGATTGACCAGGAATCGTTGGAAGTACGCTGTCATATACTAATAAACGTCACTAAGGACGCCTCCATGCGTGCGTATTCTTTGTATTCAAAACGCTTTTCGCATGATCGATCTAACACGAAAAAATTAATAAACTTTTAGTGGATCGGCTCGTGACGCCGCATTGATTCGTACACTGCGGGCTTCCTTTCTTGTGTTTTGCAACGATGTCCTTCAAGACGCTCCTGGGCACAGATCTGGCCGCTCGATATCGACTACGAGGTGCAAAATGAAACTCGCCATTCTTGATGACTATCAGAATGCGGCTTTGGCTTCTGCCGACTGGGATGGGCTCGGGTCGGAAGTCGATGTCGCGGTCTTTGACAGCCATCTCGGTCACGACGAGGCCGTCGTTGCGGATGCACTTCAACCCTTCGACATCCTGATTGCTATGCGCGAGCGCACGCCGTTTCCGGCAACCATGATCGACCGTCTGCCCAATCTGAAATTGCTGGTCACAACGGGAATGCGGAATCTTGCAATCGACATGGATCATGCCAGAGCGCGAGGCATTGATGTTTGTGGCACATCGATCCTGGCCTATCCGGCGGCTGAGCACACCATGGCACTGATCATGGATGTCACGAAAAAGATCTCTACAGAGAATCGTGTGATGCATGAGGGGGGCTGGCAACAGGTGATTGCCGAGGGACTGAATGGCAAGACGCTCGGTGTTCTGGGTCTCGGGCGTCTCGGTGCCAAGCTGGCGGCATTTGGTCGGCTTCTTGAAATGAACGTGATTGCATGGAGCGAGAATCTGAGCGAGGCCCGGTGCGCTGAGTTGGGCGTACAGCTTGTCGACAAGGAAACGCTCTTCCGGCAATCCGATATCCTGACAATCCATATGCTGTTGAGTGACCGGTCCCGTGGGATGATTGGCGAAGCTGAATTGGCCCTGATGAAGCCGACTGCCTATCTGATCAACACGTCACGTGGTCCGATCGTGAACGAAAATGCGCTTGTAGCGGCACTCCAATCGGGCAGAATTGCAGGCGCCGGGCTCGATGTCTTCGATGTCGAACCGCTTCCCGGGGATCATCCCTTGCGCAGGCTCGACAATGCTGTCCTCACGGGACATACGGGATATGTCGTGAAGGAGTTTTTCGAGATCGTCTATCCGGAGGCCGTGGAGGATGTCAGGGAGTGGCGCGGTGGTTCGCCGATCCGTGTGTTGAACGCCGGCTGATGGACGCGAATCCTAGATTGAGTTGGAGAGTCGGTTTGTTGGGCAATGGCCGACCTCAGTCCGATACGGCGTCTTTCTCGTCACCAGATTGCACAGCAGCTGGCTTCGGGATTTCGCGGGCGCGGCGCCGCCCGACCAGACGAGACCATTGAACGACGGTACTGTTGTCGCTGGCGTCGATGAGGGTCTCTGATGCGCTGGATCCCGGTTCAGGTGCTGGTTCAGTAGCGATTTCACCGGTGTCGTCGTCGATACCGTCACCATCGGGTTCTGCGGTTTTCTCTGTCGCTTGACTGGAGCCAGAAATCGTCACATCTGGCTGATCGCCGTCTGTCTCGCTGTCGAGAACAGCATCGGCCTTCTCTTCGCCTTCGTCCGGCATTCCAAAATCAAATGGCAACTGATACGCATCTTCTTCATAGCCATCTGCAGGTGGTGTCCTGTCGATTGCGGGTGGAAGATTGATCAGATCCTGCAATGAAAGCTCGAGAATTTCGTCTTCCGCGCTCTCATGAGAGACGTCGGACTCGTCTTCCGGTTCATCCGTCAGTGCCATTTCGGCAATTGCGCTTATGGCATCATCGCTGCCACCGGTGTCGGTTGCGTCTTCTCCATCTTCCCTGGCGGAAACGTCTTCGCTTTCGATATCCGGGTTTGTGTTGTTAGGGACAACGTCAGACTCTGACAGGTCGAAAATTGCTTCCTCGTCGTCGCCGTCGTCGCCGTCGTCTTCATTCGGAGTACAGGCCTCCGTATCGTCAATCTGGAATTCGGCAATGATCTCGCCAATGATGTCGCGGGGCTCCGCAGCTTCGTCGACGGCATCTCCGTCTGTGGTCTGGTCATCCTTGACAAGGACGGTCGCGTCCTCTTCCTCGGATGGTTCTCTGGCCGCGCTATCCGACGTTTCAATGTCCAGTGGGTCGGTTTCGCTGGGAAAGTCGTTTTCCGGCACCGGCTGACGATTCGCCCAGGGAGCATTGAAGAATTTGAGCCGGTTCGCCTGACGGCGACGGCTGACGAATTCGCGCAGTTTCGCCCGTGTCGGCGCATTATGTGCAAACGCTGCTTCCTGTAGGAACAGAAAGCTCGAAGGCGTGACTCTAGCAACTTTGCGACCGGGGATTTTCCGAAACCGTTGGCGATGCAATTCGAGCTGACCGCGAGGCGTGATTCTGCAATGCCCCATCAGTTCTACGGCCAGATTGTATGAAAACAGTGTGCTCAGAACGTCCGGAGCAATATCGCCGGCGGGTTTGGGTTCCGCAGCAAGACTCACAAGAACGCGTGTTTCTTCACGATTTAAAACAAGTTGGTTCACGGCTTTGGACCGTTTTGCGCTTAATTTGATGTAAGATAACATGGTAAACGCATAAAATCACAGGTTAATCGTGGGATTGTATATCTCACAAATCAGACCCTAGGCCGAAGGCGGCCACACTGTGATCCATATCTCGGAAAATAGTGAATGCCCGCGACACTGGCGGACTCGACGAATTTGCCGATTTGATCGATATGTTCGCTTCCAGGGACGCGTTGGTGCGGGCGTCTGCAGTGGAAGATTGAAGGGAATCCGATGGAGTTCGAAATTCTAAGCCCCTGGGTGCTTCTGGGGCTCCGTGTTCTGGTTACGCTGGCTGGTGTGATGATGCTGATATGGATTGGTCGCGTATGGCTCGAAACGCAACTATTCGGATTGGGCGGCTTTATTGTCGGTCTGCTGGGGCTGGCAGCAGCCTTAGGCGGTGTCGGCGGCCTTGCGATGGGGGGAATTGGCGGCTTCGTCGGTATGGAGGCTGCTTCGGCGCCGGAAGTTGCTGCTATCGAACGCCAGCTTCAGTCCGAACTCGGCGCACGCAAAGCGCTCGAGGAAAAGTTGTCGCTGCAGGGAGAGCAGATTCTAGCGCTCGAAAAGGATCTGAGCGAAAGTGGCGAAGGGGCCAGAGCCGTCGGCGAGGCCGAGCGCATGGTGATTACAGGCGCCGATCCCAAGTCTTTTCGCTCGGGGTGGATCCTGACATTTCTGAGAGATGACGGTTCCGAGCAACCGGACACATTCGAGTTTGTCAGAACCCGAAAAGCGAACGCGCCGCTCAAATCAATCAAGGGGCTCATTGACAAGGATATGTGGCAGCGTATCCAGGATGGAAAGGTAAAAGCCCGACGTGCAGTGATTCTGAAGCCCGAGAAGCCAGCCAACTAATACTGACCGCCGCTGGTATAAGGTTTGTCGGATAGGTTTTCCCCAATGTCTGGCTGATATCGATCGTTCTGTTGTTGAAGCGCCACAGTTTTCCGCTAAATCGGCAGCATGCATCTATTAAATCTGTTATCGCCACTGTTCGGCCCTTTTCTTGCTTGAGCGTCGAACATGTAGTGTAAATCCCTATCATGGGAGATGACGATGGTAGTCACGAGTGAACGAGTCGAGATCATCGCGCAGCTGATGTCGCTCTGCGACAAGGCAGCGAATCAGATGGCTCTTGCTCACAGGAGCCTGGACGAGGCGCCGGAGAAAATGGACGCAGCAATGGCGCATATGGATGCCGCGCTTGCCTGCCTGAAGCAATGTGAGGTCAGGCGCTGACGCGGCTTGTACTTGCACTTTTTTTTCTTATCGGCGGTCTTGCGCTGTTTGCCGGCCTGATATGGCGCGTTACGCAATCGGACAATGACACCGCTGTTAGTGGATCGAGCGATCCTTCGGCGGTCGAGGCGGTTGTGCTCAATCCTGAGCCGACAGCCGATGAGGAGTCGTCCTCCTCGGAGCCGAGACGCGTCAAGTTGCCATATGAACGTGAAACGTCAAGACGCGGGAATGAGTCCGACGACGACAAAGCTATCCCTGCGCCGCAGCCGGAAACACGGCGTTTTTCACGAGTCATCGTCAAAGACACCGGCAGTGTCGTTGCGGATAAACTGACAATTCGATTTGCCGACATCGAGCCGCTTTCACTCGAGGCGACCTGCGACAGCGCTCAGAAAAGCTGGCCATGTGGACGGTCGGGACGCAGTGCATTGCGCCGTTTGATTAGAGGGCGCACGATTTCCTGCAAGAATCTGACGACAATCGGTCACAATGAGATTTCGGGTCGATGCACCGTTGCCTCCACAGATATCAACCAATGGCTGGTGCGCTATGGTTGGGCCCGGCCAATCGATGCGAACAGAAAGCCGTATGATACAGCGCTTGAAATGGCCCACCGCGAACGGCGCGGACAGTGGCGCTAGGACCCTTGTCACGGGAATCGATTCGTCGCTTTGGCCCGATGATCTGGCTACCACATCATCGGCACGAGCATTCGAGAGATGAAATCCGATTGTTCCATTGCTGATTCAATGAACGAACGGCTTTGCGAAATCGGATGCTATCACCCCGAAACAGAGAGTTTTGGTGGGCAACGAGTTCGCAACCGTCGCTGACTTGGAGCGACGAGATAGCGTTGTTCCAGCCTCCGCTGAAAAAGGCGAGCTGAAGATTTGGCTCGATATGCGCGTTCTCTCCTCGAAAATCCCGATTGCGGTAAACGGTGCATCCCGACCGGACTTGCGGTTCTCTCAGCCTGTCCGGCTCACGTTCAGGCTGAATGGCCGGATCCCTTGCAGGCCCAGCCTCGGGCTCGGCTTGCAGGATCGGCTGCGCTCCTCTTCGAAGGACAACCTGAAGCTCTCTTATGCGTGCGCGGTAGTGAACCCGGATGCAACGTGCGTTTGTTCGGCAGCGATGACGTGACCGCCGCCAGGCTTCGTGTTCTTCGCGGATCATGTAGCGCAGAAACCTCGGCGCAGCGTCGCGCTTGGCGACAAAGAGAGCATGAAGCTCTCGGTCGAGTTTCTTCAGACCGGGCCGTTCGCAGATTAGGATTTCATCGGGCGTAAAAGCATCTCGGCAGCTGAAGCTCTGGGCCGATACCGGTGTTGGAACTATCCAGATGGCCAGCACTACCAAGACCAATCGACGCAAATGAACGAACATGCCTTCCTCCGCTGAGCGGTCGCGCCAAGTCAGGCGTCGCCGGAGCCGCGTATCTCTTGATACGAATTTGGCGGAGTAATCTGTCGCTTAAAATGTAGCGAAATTCTGTTCGCAGATTCTGTTTCCGGTACGGGTGTCAGGAGGCAAGCCGTTTTTCGAGAAGCTCCGGGACAGGGCCGCCTGTGGCCCAGTCCAGCAATTCCACCGTATGTAGAACTGGAAGTTCGGTTCCGCTGGCGATCTGCACAATGCAGCCGATATTTCCCGCTGCGACCAGATCAGGTGCGGTTGTTTCGATATTGGCAACTTTGCGTTCCTGCAACTGTCCGGCGATTTCCGGCTGCAACAGATTGTAGGTACCTGCGGATCCGCAACAGATATGGCTTTCCGGCACGGGAACGGGGTCGAAGCCCGCTCCGGTTAGTAATTCGAACGGTGTTTTTGTAATTTTTTGGCCGTGTTGCATGGAACAGGCGGAATGGTAAGCCACGCGGAGTTTCGGAGTCTTGCCTGTGGGTTTCAGACCAATTTCCGCAATCAGCTCCGAAATGTCGCGGGCGATGTCGGAGACTTTGGCTGCATCGTCCGCATACTCCGGATCGTTGCGGAACATGAAGCCGTAATCCTTGACGGTCGTTCCACAGCCTGAGGTGTTGATGACGATACGGTCTAGCCCGTCGCCGGCAAACTCCTTGGCCCAGGCGCGGATGTTCTTTGCAGCAGTTGTGTGAGACTCGTCCGTCATGCCCATATGGTGAGTCAAGGCGCCGCAACATCCGGAACCTTTGGCAACGACCACTTCGATTCCATGGCGTGTCAGGAGGCGGATCGTCGCTTCGTTGATCTTCGGGTCGAGAACCTTCTGCGCACAGCCGTTCATGAGCGCCACGCGCATGCGTTTCTCGCCTTGTGCCGGAAACACCTGAGGACGGTCGACAGGCGAAGGACTCGGAATGAAGCTTGGTGCCATGGCGATGAGACCTTTGAGCCGACCCGGCATCAACCACTTGAATGGCCGCCCAAGCATGGCACCCAGTAGCGCGAAGCGAAATATATAAGGTCGCGGCAGAACAATAGATAAGATCCGACGCAGCATGCGGTCAGGAAGCGGCCGGGTGTAGGTCTCTTGGATATGGGCACGCGCATGGTCGACCAGATGCATGTAGTGTACGGAGGAAGGGCAGGTCGTCATGCAGGAGAGGCAGGAAAGACACCGGTCCACATGTTTGACAGTGCGCTCGTCGGCCGGGCGATCATTCTCGAGCATCTCCTTCATGAGATATATGCGGCCCCGTGGCGAATCGAGTTCGTCGCCGAGCAGGAGGAATGTCGGGCATGTCGCCGTGCAGAAACCGCAATGAACGCATTTGCGCAAGATCTCTTCCGACCGCGCCATGTCGGGCCGGGCGAGTTGCTCGAGGGTGAACTGCGTTTGCATTAGGACACCTCTACAAGCCGGCCGGGGTTCAGAATCTTGCTGGGATCGAATCCGTCCTTGACGCGATTGGACAAAGCCGCCAGCGCGGCAGGCTGCGGATGAAAGACGGGGACGGAGACGCGGACATCGTTCGCCGCTCGGATCAGCGTCGCGTGGCCGCCCGTTTCAGCAACTGAGCTGCGTATGGCCTCCGCGTGTCCGTGCGCTGCCGGGTCGACCGCCAGCCAGACCAGACCGCCGGCCCAATCATAGTAGGCACCTGCGACAGGGACGCCACGCTCGCGGATGCTGGCCAGCAGACGAGCGCCTTCGGTCGGGGCGGTCGACAGGCGCCATATCTGTGCATCGAGTCCTGCCAGAGGAATGACATCACGTATATCGGCCCAGAAGGATGCCGATTGTGCCGGTGTCAGAGATGCTTTGCCAATAACGGGATCGCTGAAATGATCGATCAAATCCTGTTTGCGTTTGGCCACGGAGATTTCCGGTCCCTCGAGCCGGAGTGCCGTAAATGATTTGCCCGCCGGTATCCCATCGCTCGAAAAATTCCCGATCGAATTTTTCGGAATGTGAGAGAAACTCGATACTTCATGGGGCAGACCGGAAGCCTCGGTCATAGCGCCGATGGCTTCGTCATCGTCGAGACCCACCAGGAGAAGCGTCTCTTCCGTTTCGGGCTTCGGGAGAACCTTGACCGTGACTTCTGTCAGGACTGCGAGCGTTCCATATGAACCCGTCATGAGTTTCGACAGATCGTAGCCGGTGACGTTTTTCATGACACGTCCGCCGGATTGGAATGCCTCGGCGCGGCCGCTAACGGCATGGAAGCCTAGCAGGTGATCGCGGGCCGCGCCCGATTTGATACGACGGGGCCCTGCTGCATTGATCGCGATTGTGCCGCCAATCGTCCCACGACCTCGTTCGGCGCCGAACAGCGGCCCGTAATCCATTGGCTCGAACGCCAGTGCCTGGCCGTTCTGATTGAGAAGATCGACAATCTGCTGCATCGGTGTGCCGGCACCCGCTGTCAGCACGAGTTCGGACGGCTCATAAAGCGATACACCTGTAAGGCCTGTGGTCGACAGTCCGCGCGCGAGTTCGAGTGGGCGACCCAACCCCGCCCTGGTGCGCGTGCCCATGACTTCCATCGGTTGCTCGTTGGCAACGGCAGCGGTGACCAGCTCAATGACGTCTTTCTGGTCTCTCGGTTCGAAACGTTCCATGGATGCAGGCTCAGAATCGCGGGATGTCGGGGAACGGCAATTTGCCCCGGTGCACATGCATCTTGCCGAGCTCAGCGCAGCGATGCAGCGTTGGAAAGACTTTGCCTGGATTCAGTCGGTGGTTCGGGTCGAAGGCGCATTTGACGCGTTGCTGCTGTTCAAGATCGGCCTCTGAGAACATCTCCGGCATGAGGTCGCGTTTCTCGACGCCGACGCCGTGTTCGCCCGTGAGCACGCCGCCAACCGCGACGCAGAGTTTTAGGATATCGGCTCCGAAAGCCTCGGCCTTCTCGATATCGCCAGGCTTATTCGCATCGTACAGGATCAACGGGTGCAAATTGCCGTCGCCGGCATGGAAGACATTCGCAACCCGCAGACCATGTCGTTTGCCCATCTCCTGCATCTCTGTCAGGACATGGGCAAGCTGACCGCGGGGGATTGTGCCGTCCATGCAGAGATAGTCAGGACCGATCGCTCCGACAGCAGGAAAGGCATTCTTGCGCCCCGCCCAGAACTGCAATCGTTCTTCTTCCGACTGCGAGACCTTGATGGTGGTTGCGCCGACATCCTTGGCGATTGCGGAGACGCGCTCGATCAGATGATCCACTTCAGACTGTGTGCCGTCGAGTTCTACGACTAGCAGGCTCTCTGCATCGCGCGGATAACCGCATGGCTGAAAGTCTTCCGTCGCGACCAGCGCCAGATTGTCCATCATCTCCATGCCGCCCGGAATAATACCGGCACCAATAACGGCAGCCACGCACTCTGCCCCTGCGGCGACGGAAGGAAACCCCACAAGGACGCCGCGCGCCGTTTGCGGTTTTTGCAGGATGCGAACCGTTACCTCGGTAATGACGCCGAGCAGGCCCTCTGAGCCTGTCATCAGGCCCATGAGATCGTAGAGTTCGGAGTCGAGATGCTTGCCACCGAGATGGATGACCTCACCGCCCATGAGAACGATTTCGAGGCCGAGGATATTGTTTGTTGTCAGACCGTATTTCAGGCAATGCACGCCGCCGGCATTCTCGCCCACATTGCCGCCGATGGAACAGGCAATCTGTGACGACGGGTCCGGTGCGTAGTAGAAGCCCTGATGCTGTACGGCATGGGTAATGGCCAGATTCGTTACGCCGGGCTGAACTCTGGCGCATCGATTGGGGAAATCGACTTCGAGAACCCGGTTGAACTTGCCCATGCCGAGCAGAATGCCATCGCCAAGTGGCAGCGATCCGCCGGACAGCGAAGTGCCGGCTCCGCGTGGAACGATCTTCACGTTCATTTCCGCGGCCAGCGCCATGATCTCGGAAACCTGTGGCACGGTCTCGGGCAACGCCACGACAAGTGGCAGTTGACGATACATGGTGAGGGCATCGCACTCATACGCCTTTAGGGCGGCATCGTCGTCGATCACATTGTCGTCTGGCAAAATCTCCCGGAGCCGCTCAATCAGCCGCACTCGATTGGCAAGTATCTCTTCTTCCGGCTTTGGCATAGCGAGGGACATAGGATCGCTCCAAATCTTCGCACTCGGCGGAACCGGTGCAGCAAGAGTTAAGGGGCATACCAAACAGCATCGCTGACGTCACGGCTAGTGCGACTTGTTGGCAAGGAAAGTGAATGTCCGAAGGGGCGAAGATCTTTGGCGAATTAGTCTGGGCCTCGGTCGAGTGTCGAACCGCACGATCCCCGTGAATCCGGCCAAGAAGCGTGGACATTCGAGGCAAGTCAACTGAGCCCGCACTCAAGGCACTTCTTGGCTACAATTCAGAAATTAGCGCGTATTTGGCGTGTGGTTCCGTCCCGTACGCATTGTCAATCGAACGAAAGTGCCCGTACGCGCCAGCGGAAGATGATGCATTTTGATGCGGCCTTAGGGGAGGGCGAGGGCAATGCGCGTTGCCATCAATGACACCACGACAACCAGCCATGCAACGACCGCCGTACCTTGATTGGCCTGAACGAACGAAACGAGCTGAGAAAGAAGGCGTGGATTCATAGCGACCTCCGCAAACAAGGAGGGCACTTGGATTGCCCTCTCATGTTTGTCAGTCGCGTGAGACCATCGAAAGGTTCAACGGCTATTCATTCCCACAACTACTCGGCTGCTCGCGTGGCTTCCATAAGTGTCCACGCATAAGTCTCACGGCGTTCGAGATTGGCATCGAATTCTTCTGAAAAACTCGGTGCCACGGCGCCGGTGACGGCCTCGGTCGAAAGCAACGCATCAGACCATGCCTGGACGCGAGGATAATTCTTCAGAAGCTCGGTCTGCAGAACCCGTTCGGCAATCGAAAAACGCAGCAGGAACGGCGCATAGGCAGCATCGACAAGGCAAAGATCGGGGCCATTGAAATAAGGACCGTCATTGCCGCGCTCTTTTCCGATAGCCTCCTCCAGACGTGAAAGTGGCGTTGCGACATTGTCGATCGCAGATTCCAGATCGGCTTTGGACTTGCTATAGGTCACGCCATTCAGTGCACGTGAAAAATCGGAGACAAAATCCGTCCATGCCCGATTGCGGGCCCGCTTTATGGGATCTGCGGGATGCAGTTGTGGTTCGACCATCTCATCGAGATATTCTGCAATGGCATTGGATTCGAAAAGCGGAACGTCATCGACAAGCAAGACCGGGACCTTGCCGTGCGGCGATATCTCCAGAAACCAATCCGGCTTCTCGCGGAGGTTGATGTAGGTCACCTCGAAGGCGACGTCTTTAGCGCGCATTAGGATCACGGCGCGCTGCACCCAGGGTCACGTAAAAGAGCTGATCAGGTGATACTTGCTTGTCATTGTCCATTACCGTGTTTGAGAGATTCGAATTTCAAGCGCAGATTAGAGCGTCGTTGAGATCGGCTCAAGTCTGCATGGTCAACTCTTGGCATCGACCCAGATCGCTCTGAAATCGTTCACATTGGTGAAAGTCGGGCCTGTTTTGATAAGATCCCCCAACTCTGCAAAGAAGCTGTAGGCATCATTCGCTTCCAGTAGTGCAACAGGATCGAGACCGGCTGCCGCCGCACGCGATAGGCTGTCCGGTGCAGCCAAAGCACCGGCATTGTCCTCGCTGCCATCAATGCCGTCCGTGTCGCATGCCAGAGCGTGGATGCCGTTGGCGCCATCGAGCGCAATCGTCAGACCCAGCAGATATTCGGCGTTGCGTCCTCCGCGTCCGTCGCCTTTGACGGTAACGGTCGTCTCGCCACCCGAGAGCACAATGGTGGGCTTTGTCTGCCTTTCCATCTGCAGCGCCAGCTTTGCGTGGTCTCTTCCCACGTCGCGAGCTTCGCCTTCGATCGCGTCGCCCAGGACGATTGCATCCATACCTGCAATGCGACACTGCTCCGCCGCAGCCTCGAGCGATGCTCTTGGAGCGGCAATCAACTCAAAGGTTGCTCTTGCCAGGTGCGGGTCGTCCGGGTTGGGCGTCTCCGCTCCTGGCGATGCGAGGAATGTTAGAGCCGAAGGCGGCAGATCGATTGCGTAGCGTTCCAGGATTACTTTTGCATCTTCAGCAGAAGTCAAATCACCGACGGTCGGACCCGACGCGATGATTGCGGGATCGTCGCCGGGCACGTCAGATATGGCTAGGGTGACGACTTGCGCAGGATATGCGGCAAGGGCCAGGCGTCCGCCTTTGATGCCCGACAAGTGCTTTCTGACCGTATTCATTTCTGTGATGTTAGCGCCGGACCAGAGCAGCGATCTGTTGATCGCCTGTTTGTCAGCGAGTGAGATCTCGACGTCATTCGAGCTGCCGGGCAATGCGAGCAGTGATGAGCCGCCACCTGAGATGAGGCAGAGAACGAGATCGTCCTCGGTTGCACCGTGAGCCAGTTCGAGAATGCGGCGCGCGGCATCCAACCCCTTGTCGTCAGGAACGGGGTGGCCGGCTTCCACAACCTCGACATGCTTACACGGGCGTCCGTGTAGATACCGCGTTACGACGATGCCTTCGATCGGGCCGTCCCATTCCTTCTCCACAACTTGCGCCATAGATGCGGCGGCTTTGCCGGCACCGAGAATGACGGTTCGCCCTCTGGGTGCAGGGGGAAGTCGCGGTGCCAAGCAATGAGCTGGAGCGGCAGCAGCAACTGCCGTCTCGAAGAGTGAACGCAAAAACGCTCTCGGTTCCGTGTGTTCAGCTGACTGCATAGGGTTTGTACCAGCCAAGGCCCTCTTTGGTTCCTGCGGCTGGGATATACTCGCAGCCAATCCAACCCTCGTAGCCGGCTTTGTCGATGAAATCAAAAAGGAAGGGGTAGTTGATCTCTCCGGTTCCGGGCTCATGGCGCCCGGGATTGTCGGCAAGCTGCATATGAGCAATGCGAGGCAGGTGGGTTTCGATCGTGGGTGCCAGATCCCCCTCCATGATCTGCATGTGATAGATATCGTATTGCAGCCAGACATTGTCACTGCCGACTTTCGCGATGATGTCGAGCGCCTGCTGGGTCCGGTTGAGGAAGAAACCTGGAATATCCCGGGTGTTGATGGGCTCGATCAACAGCTTGATCCCTTCGGCCTCCAGTTTTTCAGAGGCGAAGCGAAGATTGTCCACGAAGGTTTCAGTCAATTCGATGGGGTCCGATCCCTCGGGCCGAATACCAGCCAGACAATTGAGCTGTTTGCATCCAAGCGCCTTGGCATATTCGATGGCACTGCCGACGCCGTCCTGAAACTCGCCCTTGCGCTCCTGAAGGATCGCAAGGCCGCGCTCACCTGTATCCCAATCGCCTCCTGGCAAATTGTGCAGAGCTTGCGTCAGGCCATGTTTTGAAAGCTGCTCGGCCAAGGCGTCTTTATCGAATGCATATGGGAAGAGATATTCGACCCCGGCAAACCCGGCGGCTTTGGCGGCGCCGAAGCGGTCGAGAAAATCGAGCTCCTGAAAGAGCATCGTAATGTTGGCGGCAAACTTCGGCATGGTTCGTTCCCTCTGCGCGCTTGACTGCTTGACTGGTTTTTACGAAACGGGCGCGCATTCAAGTGATTCTCGCCCACAAAAATCGATCAGACTTCTCGTTTCGATCCACGGTGAGGTAAGTCCGATTTTATTGGAGAACCAATGTCACACTATGCAAGAGCGTTCCAGACGTTTGAAAAGAGTCACGACAGTATTGTTCAAGCCGAGGCCTCTTTTTGAATTGAAGACATCTTTGAATTTTTGTCTGTCCGATCTCGTTTTGCGACCGATATAGCGAGTCCGATGCATTCATTTCGGGGCAAACGGCAAGAATGACCGATTCGCAATTGGCAGAACTGGCTGCAATCGCTAAGCAAGCGGCAGACAACGTCACAGACGCCAATGGCGGACGCCGCCAAATGTGAGCTGACAGGAGCTGAATGCATGAGTGCGATTAAGGTCATCAGAGGTCGCGAGATTTTGGACAGCCGCGGCAATCCGACCGTTGAGGTCGATGTAACCCTTGAAGATGGAGCATTCGGCCGAGCAGCTGTTCCGTCCGGCGCATCAACCGGTGCCCATGAGGCGCATGAATTGCGCGATGGCGGTGACCGCTACAAAGGCAAGGGTGTCGAAACAGCCGTGGCAGCGATCAACGGACCGATCACGGACCGTATCATCGGGCTCAATGCCATGCAGCAAGTCGGGATTGATGGGATCCTCATTGAACTTGATGGCAGCGAGAACAAGAGCGCGCTAGGTGCCAATGCGCTGCTCGGTGTCTCTATGGCTGTTGCTAAAGCCGCTGCAAACTCGCTTGGCCTGCCGCTCTATCGCTATATCGGGGGTACGGCGGCCAATATCCTTCCGGTCCCCATGATGAACATCATCAATGGAGGAGCCCATGCAGACAATCCCATCGACATCCAGGAATTCATGATCATGCCGACGTCGGCCGAGACTGTGGCCGAAGCGGTACGAGTTGGAGCGGAAGTCTTCCATACATTGCGTAGTGCCCTGAAAGACGCCGGTCACAATACGAATGTCGGCGACGAGGGTGGCTTCGCTCCCAATCTGGCATCTGCAGACGAGGCGCTTGGTTTCGTCATGCGTGCGATTGAAGGCGCGGGATACAAACCTGGAGAAGACGTCTATATCGCACTGGACCCGGCCTCGACCGAGTTTTTCGACGAGTCAGCGGAACAGTATGTGTTGGCGGGCGAAGAAAAGCGCCTCGGTTCCCAGGAGATGGTGGCCTATTACGAGGATCTCGTCTCGCGCTATCCTATTGTCTCCATCGAAGATGGGATGGCTGAGGATGATTGGGACGGCTGGCATGCTTTGACCGAGGCAATTGGCGACAAGTGTCAGCTCGTCGGCGATGATCTTTTCGTTACCAACACCAAAAGGCTGCAACGCGGAATCGATGAGGGAACTGCAAACTCCATACTTGTGAAGGTCAACCAAATTGGAACACTGACCGAGTCTCTGGAAACGGTTCAGCTGGCTCAGCGAGCCGGTTATACCGCGGTGATTTCACATCGCTCGGGAGAGACCGAAGACTCGACCATCGCTGATCTTGCCGTTGCAACCAATGCCGGTCAGATCAAGACGGGCTCTCTTTCCCGTTCGGACCGTCTGGCGAAATACAATCAATTGATCCGGATCGAAGAGCATCTTGGCGAAACGGCACTTTATGCGGGCACGTGTGCCAAGAATGGCCGCCCCCCTGTTTGAGGTCAGTGGCATTGCATTCGCCAACTGACCCTGAACAAGATCAGGATTCGCGCACGCCTCTCTTGCCAATATGGCCTGTACGCCTAGTGGGACAGCGGAAGCGGAGTGATCAATTATGCTGAGATTCAAACTGACCGATGTCGAGGCAACGCCCTACTTATATCAAGAACGAAGCTGCGGTATGGACCCTCAAGACATCAGCGCGACGATGCAGAAGGCATTTGGGAATGTTATGCACTTTCTCAAATCCCACAACATCGAGCCGTCCGGAAGGCCCTTGTCGGTCTACTACACACATGACCCGAATGAGATGACGTTTCGTGCCGGATGCTTCGTCTGTGAAGAAGATGCGGCCAAGGCTGAAGGGACGATTCAATCAGCCTCTACACCAGCCGGAAAAGTCCTGGCGTTCACACATGTTGGACCATATGCCGGTCTTCGGATCAGCTACGGCGAGATGATGACATACCTTGAGGAAAACGGACTCAAGGTCGGGGCACCAACTTGGGAAGTGTATGTCAACGATCCGTCAGTTGTGCCTGAGGAAGAGCTTCGAACTGACGTCTTTGTTTCTCTTGGCTAGATCAACCTGCGCTTGGTCGGAATCGACAAAGCGCAGAAAAGTCAATCGACTCAAAGCTGCTAGAGCAACTTATGTGCGTCCGACTGGACGCACGTTTCTCTAGAGAATTCATGAGACCGTTAAAAGCCTTAAGGCCCTCAATCGCCAGGGATTGAGGGCCGAAACACTGCAATTGCCAGATGCTGTCTTATTAGGCGGCGCGGCGCTCGAAACGCCGGGGCCGACGCCGTTTCTTGTTTGGCGCATGCGGGCCTTTGCGATGGCCCGATTTATTGGGCTTGGCCTTTGCGCCGATAGGCTCGTAAGGCGCCTCGCCGACAACGGTCAGCGATCGTTTAATCAATCGTTCGATCGACCGAAGATGCGCCCGTTCGCCCGCATCGCAAAACGATATTGCGATACCCGGTGCGCCGGCTCTGGCGGTCCGCCCAATACGATGGACATAGGATTCCGGCTCGTTGGGCAACTCGTAATTGATGACATGGGTCACGTTGTCGACGTCGATACCACGCGCGGCGATATCTGTTGCGACGAGAACGCGCGTTCGACCTTTGCGGAGATTCTCTAAGGCGCGCTGTCGTAGATTCTGAGATTTGTTGCCATGGATGGCCTCGGCGCGAATGCCGTCTTTGGAGAGCCGCCTCACGACATTGTCCGCGCCCCGCTTGGTGCGTGTGAAGACAATGACTTTTTCCATCTCGGATTGTCTTAGAAGCTCAGTCAGGCGTTCGCGTTTAGCGGCGGCAGAGAGATGATGGACCTGCTGCTCGATCCGCTCGACGGCGATGCTCTTTGAGGCAATTTCGACCCGTTGGGGCTTGTAGAGGATTTCCTGCGCCAACTTGGCGACCTCGGACGGCATGCTCGCCGAGAACAAGAGCGTATGTCGCTCCTGCGGCAGCATCGAGACGATTTTTCGTACGTCACGTATGAATCCCATGTCGAACATACGGTCTGCTTCGTCGAGGATGAGATAATTGCACCGTGAGAGTTGCACATGCCGCTGGTTCACCAGATCGAGAAGCCGGCCAGGCGTCGCCACGAGAATGTCGACGCCGCGCTTGAGCGCTTGGATCTGCGGACCGCGTCCAACGCCACCCATGACAACGGCCTGGCGTATCCGCATATGCCGAGAATAGACCCTGATATTATCGGAAATCTGCAATGCAAGTTCCCGGGTAGGGGCGAGGATGAGTGCGCGTGTCGTTTTCGGTGATGCCGAATTGCCGTCCTGTTCGAGGTTCTGGAGCAGCGGAAGCGTAAATGCTGCCGTCTTGCCGGTGCCTGTCTGGGCAATGCCCAAAAGATCCATACCGTCCAGCAGAAGTGGGATGGCGCGTCGTTGAATCGGTGTAGGTGTACTGTACTGCGCGTTCTTAAGCGCGCGGAGAAGCCGCTCGGTAAGGCCGAGTTCGGCGAAATCTGAAATTGTCACTGATAGATGTTCCTTGTCGCGATTCCCGCCGCGCGCGAAAACGCACGACCGGTGGTCGCCGTGTCATTCTTATCCACGCGCACCTGGATTAGACGGGTTTTTAGGTAATGCGCTTCGAGATAATAACGCCAGGAAAACAAGGGGCGAATCGCGCGATCTCGAGACTATCTGTGGATCAGATGCGCTTTCATGCGTCCAAAGTCAAGCAAGACAAGCAGGATAGCTAACGCTCAGTCAGCACGTTGCCGCCTTCAAACCCGGTCGTTTTGTGGTCCGGAAGTGCTCTGGCTTGTCTCGATCGGGATCGCACTCAGCCGCGCGCCAATGGTTTCCAGGAACACCGAATGGGCCCGGTCGACAATTTCTTCCATCGAAGGCGACTCAGGGAACATGGACGTCGCACGAGCCAGGATCTCATGACGGGTTGGCAGGTGCGGGAGGTTCATGGCCGATATCGTTTCCGATGCCCGGTCCCTGGCTTCGGCGAGTCTGGTTTGGAGATCTGAGAGTTTTGGGCCGTTGACCGCTTTCGCGATCGCGGTGACCACGAGATCGGGATCGAAGCTCTCGGCAAGTTGAGCGGCTGCTTTGTCGATCACCGCAGAGCCAAGGCGGCGCTCGTTGCGGCGCACGGACAGTGGAGGAGATTTCAGATCCCAGACAAGGCCGATCCAAGAGAGCATTTTCAGAATGTAGAAGGTCATATCGATCTCCCACCATCGAAAGCCCTGTCGGACGCTGCTCTGATAGGCGTGGTGATTGTTGTGCCAGCCCTCGCCCATGGTGAAAAAGGCCAGAAGCCAGTTGTTTCGCGAGTCATCGCCTGTCACGTAGCGTTGCTTTCCGTGAACATGTGCCAGGGAGTTGATGCAGAAGGTCCCGTGATAGACGAGAACCGTGCTCCAGAAGAAGCCAACGACCAGGCCAGACCAACCGTCGATCGCAAAACAGAGCAATGCTAGCAGGACGGCAGGAACAAGCTCGTACTTATGGAGCCACATAAGCTCCGGGTACTTCGCAAAATCCGGGATCTTGGAGAGGTCAGCGGTCTCGTGCTTGCGCGCGAAGATCCACCCCATGTGGCTATAAATAAAACCTTTGTGGCGGGGGGAGTGAACATCGTTGCTGGTATCCGAGTACTGATGGTGATGGCGATGTTTCGATGCCCACCAAAGGACGCTCTTCTGCGTCGTGCTTTGCGACAGAACCGCTAAGAAGAATTGGAAAGCCCGGCTCGTGCGATAGGCGCGATGCGAAAAGTAGCGATGATACCCGGCACCGATGCCGAATATCCGCAGCCAATAAAGGACCACGCAAATCACAATCGATTCGGTGGTCACACCGGTCCATATGGCGGCAAGGCAAGCCAGATGGGTCAGCACAAACGGAATCGTGGATGGGTATATGATGTCGTCGTGTTCGATACCGGGCGATTTATCTTGAGAATGGGTCTGGCCGTTCACTGCAAGCAATCTTCACTTGTTGGAGCGAAGCACTGCCTGCGCCGCACTCGATCGAAAGAGGGACGTTGCCCGGATCGAAACAGACGTGCCGCATTTCTTGGAGCAGACTATTGCAGAGCCGACCCCGTCAGGTTTGAGGAGCAGCCGCCCCGCTTTCAAGCCAAACACCGGTATACGATCTATAAGGGTGAAGGAGAGTGACTGCAAGGCGACAGAAGGCCTGCGCAATTGACCGCGCCCCAACAGGACGATGATGAAAGCTCAGAAGGAGGATGATTCCGATGACCGCGCCAAAAGACCTACCTTATACCATATCCGGCCGGGAGCTTGTTTCGGAGACTGACGGGCTAAGGGTCCAGATATTGGGTCTTGCACCTGGAGAGAAGATACCCTGGCACTATCACTCCGTCGTCTCGGACATATTTGTCGGATTGGAGGGGACGACGGTTGTTGAGACCCGCGCACCCAGTGCCCGGCATGAATTGCCGCCTGGTGGGCATTGCGTCGTGCCTCCGGGAACAGCGCATGAAGTGACAGGTAAAGATGGCGGAGCCTGCCGCTTCACGATTGTTCAGGGAATCGGCGAGCACGACTTCAAACCGGTCGGTGGCGTCGGACGCTGAAGCTGACGTTGATCAAGAAACCGAGATATGCGCTGGTGCATTCTGGCAGCCGTTCTTATTTGGAGAGAATTGCCAAGAGGACGAGAATGCCAACACGGCGCGCGTTTCTGAAAAGATCCGGAACAGTGTTGGCTTCGGCGGCATTAGCCGGTTGCTCATTTGATCAATCCGCTTATGTGGAGGCCGTTGCCGAACAGATGCGCCCGCTGCCTGTCAGCGCCAGGGTTCGCGATCTCATTCGCTATGCGACATTGGCAGCCAATGGTCACAACACCCAGCCATGGAAATTTCGGGCGGACACCGACGTGGTCCAGATTGCGCCCGACCTGACGCGGCGAACACCGGTGGTCGATCCCGACGATCACCATCTCATCGCCAGTATCGGATGTGCTGCAGAAAACCTGCGCCTTGCGGCGAGAGCACGTGGCCGGTCCGGCGAGATCCGGATCGCACGAACATCGGAATTTCTCGTTGACGTTGGGCTTGGGCCTGCTCCGGTCCACGAGACCGCATTGTTTCGAGCCATTCCGGATCGTCAGTGCAGCCGCGTGAATTATGACGGCCGACCGGCTCCGGCGGACGTACTTTCGCGGCTAGAAACCGCGGCCAATCGCTATGATGTCGAAACCAATATGATCACTGCAAATCCAATGATCGAGGCCATTCTCTCGCTCGTCGTCGATGGAAATTCGCGCCAGCTGACGAATGCCGCTTTCGTCTCTGAGTTGAAAGCCTGGATACGCTTCAATGCAGATGCCGCATTGGCTTCGCGAGACGGTCTCTATACGGCAACGTCCGCCAATCCGACGGTGCCGACCTGGATCGGCGAAACGCTGTTCGACCTTCTTCTCTCTCCTCAATCAGAGAATGACAAATATGCCGATCAGATCAGGTCATCTGCGGGGATCGCCGTCTTCACAGCGAAGACCAATGACAAGGAAGGCTGGTTCAATGCTGGCCGCGCGTTTCAGCATTTCGCGTTACAGGCAACAGTCGATGGCTTGAAGCTGGCATTTGTCAATCAGGCCGTGGAAGTTATAGAGATGCGGCGCAAGCTGCAGACGCTTCTTGGCATCGGTGAGCGGCGACCCAACTTCGTCGTCCGGTTTGGTTATGGCCCGATCATGCCAAGATCTCTCCGGCGGCCGGTTGCCGATGTCATGGTTTGAAGTTGTGAAAAGAGCATGCCGAATAACGGACTCTGTCTAACCGGGTGTGCTCAGTGCCTTCAATTCTCGTAGGGCGTCTTTTGCCAGCCCTGACGTAAGGTCCGCTGATGTTGTTTCTCGACACAGGCGTGCGCCTTGTCCGGACCAAAGCGATGAGAATGCGTGATCGCCTTTTTCTTCAGCCTTGGCTTTAAGGGGGCCAAGCGCTCCGCCTGCCGTCGGAAATGCAGGCGCGAGATCCGACATTGGTCCGATTTCGCGCATGATTCTGTTCATCATCCCCCGCGCCGGACGACCGGAAAACACATTGGTCAATGCCGTTGCATCGCTGCGAGGATCAGTTAACTCAGCCCTGTGCAGATCAGTGATCGTCGACTCGGGCGTCGAGAGATAGGCTGTTCCGATCTGAACGCCAGAAGCACCGAGCGCAAAGGCAGCCGCAATTCCACGGCCATCGGCGATCCCGCCGGCAGCGATCACGGGGATCGAAACGGCATCGACGATCTGTGGAACGAGCGCAAAGGTACCAATCTGCGTAGAGATCTTGTCGGACAGGAACATGCCACGATGCCCCCCGGCCTCCGATCCCTGGGCAATGATGGCATCACATCCCTCTTTCTCTAGCCAGACGGCTTCTTCGACTGTCGTGGCAGAGGCAATAGCCCGGCAGCCCGCGCCTTTCACTCTCTTGAAATGTTCCTTCGACGGCAGCCCGAAGTGAAAGCTGACGACGGCAGGTTTGTGTTCCTCCATGAGCTGGCACATGGCCTCGTCAAACGGTGCGCGAGCGACCCCGCCGACCGATTCCGGTTGTGTCAGTCCTAGCTCCGAATAGTAGGGTGCCAAATGCTCAAGCCATCGCGTCTGGGCATCCGCGTCAGCGTCCGGCGGTGTGTGACAGAAGAAATTGACGTTGAATGGTTTGGCGGTGCGCTGACGAATGATGCCGATCTCTGCGCCAGCTTTCTCAGCGTCGAGCATTGCGCAAGGCAAGGACCCAAGGCCGCCGGCTTCACTCACGGCGATGACCATGTCGGACCCATTCGCGCCGGCCATGGGAGCCTGAACGATTGGTTTCTCGATACCGAACAGCTCAAGCAGATCATGGCGAGGCCACATCGGGTATTTTCCTTTTCGTCACGGTATCCAGCTGTCGGTCATCAGACTCGCCTGCGACGCAGGATGGAGGATACGCCATGGGGAAGATCCTATTGGACATCGCTTTGGGTGGAAAATGAAGAAATCAGCTGGCCGCCATCACTTACGCAGATGGTTCGCATGTGTGAAAAGTGGCCAACGCTTGATTTCCTGTAGCGATGGAGGCAAACGCAACCGTGTGCGATCCGCAGACTTCGCGCTTATGAGGAAATGATCCAATGAGAAATGACCGGTTCGGTGTTGCGGTCATCCGTGGGGATGGCATCGGTGCTGATGTCGTGGACGCCACCATTGCCATCATGGAAGCCGCCCGAAAAAAGATTGGCGGTTTCACGCTGGATTATGACGATCTGCTAGCCGGAGCCGGCTATTTTGCAGAGACCGGTGTCGATATCGCGCCAGGTGCCGAGGAGGCAGCGGCAGCAGCAGACGCAATCCTTCTTGGAGCAATCGGCTTGCCCTCGATACGGCATTCCGACGGAACGGAAATCGCGCCGCATCTCAGGCTTCGCGATCAATTCCAGCTCTATGCGGGTGTGCGGCCGGTAAAGCAGTATCCCAATGCGCCACAGCGCCTTGCGGATCCGCGCGCAGCCAATGTGGACTTCATCGTGCTGCGCGAGTCGACCGAAGGGCTCTTCTATTCGGCCGCAGCTCATAATCGCAGTGAGGACTTTGGAAAGGACGACGTCAGGGACACGTTGCGTATCACCCGCGCAACCACCGAAAAGCTCCACGATTTCGCGTTCGGCCTGGCGCGGAAAAGGAAGGCGCGTGGTCACAAGGGTATGGTGACCTGCGTCGACAAAGCCAATGTCTTCCGCTCAATGGCATTCTTCCGAGAAATCTTCGACGAACGAGCCGCTGCGGCACCGGATATTGAGAGCGGCCACGCCTATGTCGATGCCATGGCACTCGATCTGGTTCGCAAGCCCTGGGATTACGACGTTCTCGTCATGGAGAACATGTTTGGCGATATCCTCTCCGACCTTGGCGGAGGATTGGTTGGCGGCATGGGGATCGCCCCGTGTGGCGAAATTGGTGATAGCCACGGACTGTTTCAACCGGCGCATGGCAGTGCTCCAGATATTATGGGGCAGGACAAAGCCAATCCGCTGGCAGCAATTCTTAGTGGCGCGATGTTGCTTGATTATCTGGCGGAACGATCCGGCAACAATGCACTCGCGGTCGCTGCAGAACTCATCGATCAGTCGGTGGACCGTGGGTTTGCAGCCAAACAAATTCGCCCGATGGAGTTCGGAGGTGATCAGGGCACGAAAGACCTGACGACCCAACTGCTGGCGGTTCTCGACGAAAATGACTAGAGCCGCCCGCGTGCGATCCAAATACATAGTGGAGTCAACGGAAGGCTACAGAGTACATATTGCAAGGGAGATCCATGGCAATTCTACTAGGCGCCATTGCAGATGATTTTACCGGCGCAACCGATCTCGCCAACACTCTTGTTCAGCAGGGCATGCACGCCGTTCAGCTCATAGGCATACCTGACGAGAAACAGCAGATCGGCGATGCGGAGGCCGTGATTGTTGCGCTCAAATCGCGCTCAACGCCGGTTGAGCAGGCCGTTAGCGATTCAATCGCCGCTCTCGATTGGTTGTGCGGGCAAGGAGCTCAGCAGATCTTCTTCAAATATTGTTCGACATTCGATTCAACGCCAAACGGCAACATCGGTCCGGTCGCCGATGCGCTGATGAGTGCGTTGGATACCAATCTTGCCGTTGTCTGCCCGGCATTCCCGACCAATCATCGCACCATCTATCAGGGTCATCTGTTTGTGAAAGACCAGTTGCTGTCCGACTCGCCGATGAAGGATCATCCGCTCAATCCGATGCGAGATTCAAGCTTGCTCCGGCTGATGACCTCTCAGTGCCGCAAAAAGGTGGGACTCGTCCCAATTCAAGCGATATCGGCCGGCGCCGACGCCACCGCTAGAGCCTTTGAAGCGCTGCGCGGTGAAGGGGTCTCCTATGTGGTCACCGACGCTCTTACAGACGCCGATCTCATAACGATTGGCACCGCATCGGCGGACCATCGCTTGATTACCGGCGGTTCGGGCCTTGCGCTCGGATTGCCTGAAAATTTCAGGCGCCAGGGCCAGTTGGGCGAACCGCAGACACCGATGCAACCTCAGATCGGCGGCCGCTCGGCTGTGCTAGCAGGTAGTTGCTCCGAGGCGACCCGCGGCCAAATCGCCAAAGCGCAATTGTCCTGGCCAAGCAGGAAAATCGATGTTGGGCGCATTGCCGTGGGTGACCCGGTGACGGAGGAGATGCTGCAATGGTCGAGCGAGGTCGATCAAGCGACCCCAATCATGATCTATGCGTCGGCCGACCCTGCTGAAGTTGCCGAGAACCAAGAGGAGTTTGGCGCAGCAGCAGCGGGTGAAATGGTCGAACGCGTGATGGGCGAGATCGCGCGCGGACTCGTGGAGCAGGGTGTGCATCGGATCATCGTTGCCGGCGGAGAGACGTCTGGAGCCGTCGTCTCGGCACTTGATATCAAGAGCCTTCGTATCGGGCCGGAAATCGATCCAGGCGTTCCGTGGACGGAAACGCTCGACGAGCCACGACTGGCGCTGGCACTCAAGTCGGGAAATTTCGGTGACGTAGACTTTTTCGGAAAAGCTCTGGAGATGCTCCCATGAGCGAGACGAAGATGCGCGACCGCATCGCGGTGCTTGCGCGATCAATGTATGAGCGTGGGCTGACATTCGGATCGTCGGGCAACATCAGCGCGCGCGTCGAAGATGGATGGCTCATGACACCAACCGGTACGTCTATGGGCGATCTCGACCCTGCACGCTTGTCCAAGCTTTCGGACGATGGTCAGCACCTATCCGGCGACCGACCGACGAAGGAGTCGTTCCTTCATCTCGCGATGTACGAGGAGCGATCGACCTGCGAAGCGGTTGTCCATTTGCACTCGACCCACTCCGTCGCCGTCAGCTGTATGGATGGAGTCAATCATGCAAATGTTCTTCCGCCGATAACGGCCTACTATGTCATGCGGATTGGAAAGCTGCCGCTGATTCCGTATTTCCCACCAGGCGATGTCAATCTTGCAAAAGCTGTCCGGGAGATGGCGTCGGACCATCATGCGGTCCTGCTTGCCAATCACGGTCCGGTCGTCGCGGGCAAATCGCTTGAGGATGCCGTTTATGCCATGGAAGAGCTTGAAGAGACCGCGAAGCTGTTTCTGCTCCTGCAAGGGCAGAAGACCCGTTTTCTCACCGACGAGCAGGTCAGTGGGCTCGAGAGGCGTTTCACTAGCAAGCGACCTGAGTGATTTGCTGGCAAGAATTTGTAGCCGGCGCGCTGATCGGTATCAGTACCAATCCATCATAATTCGGCCATGAGTTTCTCAGTGTCCGCCGCTTCATGGCACCTGTGATGATAGATGCGGTTGATCCCTTGGCCGGCGAAGGATTCGACGCGGCATGAAAGTTAATGCGCTGCCACTTTGCGATCAAAGCGAAAACAGCACAGGTTGCTGTCCTCGTTTCAAGCCAGAAGGATGGGACGGACAAGACCTCTATTTCGATGAGAAGCTGTTTGTCAGGGCCGAGACGAGAAGCCTCTTGCATATCCCTGTCAATATGGGGAGCGTCTTTAGCAGGACGTTGGGCGAAATCGATGCTGCCGAAGCACTGGATCCAACCCAGACAATCGTTTTGAGCCGTGACCTGTCGTCTTGGTCAGCCGAGCATTTCTTCGCCGTCGGCAAACCCGTACCGGGACAAGAGATGACGCGTCTATCGGGACACTTTGTCACGAAGGTTTATGAAGGACCCTATCGGCATGTCCCCAAATGGCAGACCGAGATGGAGACGTCTATCGAACAAAGCGGGAAAAAGGCGGGCCGCGTGTTCTTCTTCTATACAACCTGCCCTAGATGCGCCAAGGCCTATGGCGAAAACTATGTGGTTGGGATCGCTGAGATAGAGGGCTGATTTCGTACTGCTCCCTCTGCGAAGCGTATGCCTCGCAGAGGGATAGCATTGGCGTGTTCGTCTCTACTTTTGCACCTGCAGAGCGGCGGCAGACTTTGCGAACCGGGCCAGATTGACGAACTCGGCGCGATAGCCAAACACGTCCTTGCCCTTCGCGTCCTGGGCAAGCGCGATGACGTCATCATAGGAAAACGTACCGGTGTATCGACCGCCGCGAAGCAGTTGCCCAAAGGCTGCAACAGATGCAGAAAACCTTGCCTCCTGAGGGGCCGCGTCGATTGATTTGGCGGCCTGCTCGCGTTTGATTGGGGTCGCAACGAGTTTGCTGGTATCGGATTCGGGCAGCTTGTAACGAATCTTCAAGAAGGCATACTCGCTCGTTCCGGTTTTAGCCTCTTTCTGCTCGGCGTCAGCTGCACCGTAGCGCAGATTATCAACCAGCCGTGCGTTTGAGTTCTTAGGCGTGATCTCGTACAGCGCGGTGACGGTGTGCCCAGATCCGATATCGCCCGCGTCCACTTTGTCATTGTTGAAATCTTCACGCTTGAGCACGCGTGTTTCATATCCGATCAACCGATATTCGGAGACTGTCGCCGGATTGAACTCCATCTGGATCTTGACGTCCTTGGCGATGGTGAACAATGTGCCGCTCGTTTCTTCGACCAGCACTTTGCGGGCTTCGTTCAAGGTATCGATGTAGGCGGCAGTTCCATTACCGTTCTGGGCAAGCGTCTGCATCAAGCGATCATTGTAATTCCCACGACCGAAGCCGAGGACCGACAGAAAGATCCCTGACTTGCGCTTCCGTTCCACGAAGCTCTTGAGTTCTTCAGGATTTTGAATGCCGACATTGAAGTCACCATCCGTTGCCAGGATGACCCGGTTCACCGCTTCCTTGTCAAACGTCTGTTCGGCGAGCTGATAGGCCTGTCTGATGCCCTCTCCGCCTGCCGTCGAGCCACCGGCATGAAGGTTGTTCAATGCACTGAGGATCTTTGATTTGTCTTTGGCCTTTGTCGGTTGAAGTACGGTTCCCGCCCGTCCCGCATAGGTCACGATCGATACTGTGTCTTCGGCATCGAGTCGCTCGAGGAGAAGCTTCATGGCGTTGCGAAGGAGCGGAAGCTTGTTAGGCGCGTTCATCGAGCCCGATGTGTCGAGCAGAAACACCAGGTTTGCACGTGGCCGCTGATCGGCCTGTAGCTCATAGCCCTTGATGCCCACATGGACGAGCTTCGTACCCGCATTCCATGGCGTCGGCATGACCGTAATCGAGGACTTGAAAGGTTTGGCCTGGTCGGTTGGCGCCGCATAGTCGTAAGGGAAATAATTGATCAGTTCCTCAACCCGAACCGCATTTTTTTGAGGGAGAACGTTTCGGTTCAATGAACTCCGTACATACGCGTAGGAAGCTGTATCGACATCGATTGAAAAGGTCGAAACCGGTTCTTCCGCCACAACTTTTAGAGGGTTTGATTCGAACGCAGTAAATCGATCCCGGCCCTGTTCCTGGAATCCTCCAGTGAGGGGGGCGTCGGCCGGTTTTGGGCTGGGTTGAATTGCGGGTTGCCTCAACTCAGCAATGCGGCCATCAGCAAAAAGCTTCGATTTGGAAGGTGCGAGCCGACCTCTTACTCTGTAGCCGCTTTCGGCGGCTGGTGCTTCTGCCGAAGATCGAGGGAGGGGGGCAACAGCAATCTGCCGTTGGACTTTGCCAAGATTGTTGAAGGCTTCAGCGTCTTGTTCAGCAACGATCCGCTGCTGCTTGATGGCCGTGTCTGTCTTATCGTCGCTTCTCTTCTCTTCGAGTTTGGTGGCAACGGTGTCCAAGTGTTTCGTCTCCGGTGCGGGACGCGTGAATTCCCAGAAGGGGTTTTGGAGGACGGCATTGGTGCTGAGAACTGCGAGCGCCAGGACTGCAAAGCTGGCTGTTCCCATAAGTGCAGGTGATAGTCTCATCGGTCGTCTCCCGAAAATCGTCGTGAAAAAACCCCCGGCTTGTTCTTTCAGACGATCGTCGGTGTGACTTCCTTGGCCCGCATCGAGATTTTTTTTCTCGAATGCGCTGACGGCTTGTGCGATAGCGCGCTGCTTTTCCGCGTCGTCGGGCTTGGGCCTCGATTCGCGAGCGAGCGCCTCTCTCAATTTTTCGAGTTCATCCGTCATGGAACGTATCCACTAACTCTTTGAGTTTCTTGCGGACTTTGTGCATCCGCCAGGACACCGTGCTCTCAGCGCATCCAAGAGCACGTGCCGCGTCCGCATGGTTCAAGTCTTCGCCAAGAACAAGTAAGGCTGTCTCGCGCAATTGAGGCGGTAGCCCTTGGATTGTCTCGTTTAGCCAGTCGCGTCGCTCAGCATCGTGACGTGTATCGGCGTCATCACGCTCACGGAAAACGGCATAATTGTCTTGCAGCGTGTGAGCGGTCTTCTGTCGCCTGGCAAAGTCACGGCACGCATTGATGACGACCCTGTATAGCCAGGTCGAAAACTGGCTCTTGCCGCGGAATGACGCGATCTTGTCGGCGAGTGACAGGCAGACATCCTGCGCAATATCGGCGCCGTCCGCTTCATTTCCCGTAAAGCGTACCGCGATGCGATAGACGGTATCGTAGTGTCGTTCCAGGATTTCCTGGAACGCTTCTTTGTCGCCGTTGCCGGCGCGTCTGGCCAATTCGAGGTCCGTCATGACGCCCATACTTTAAGCCTTAGACGCGTGTGCGAACGGATTCCTTGGTTCCTCTGGGAAAAAAATTTCAGACTGCTTATGACCGAGCAACGAATGACAGGCGCTGTGCGCGATCTCGACTCGCCTTCAACAGCTCTTGGGCAGACGCATGTCGCTCTAATTCACTGTGAACTCGATGCGGCGGTTTTTGGCGCGTCCTGCCGCCGATTTATTGTCGGCTATTGGCTTTGACTCGCCATATCCGACGGCGCTGAGGCGAGTTCCATCAATGCCGGCCGACACGAAGTAGTCCAAAACGGCCTGAGCGCGTTTGAGTGACAATCGCTCATTACCAGCTGCCGAACCGCTTGAGTCCGTATGGCCTTCAACAGCGATATTGACGGTTTTGCATGACTTGGCAGCCTCGACCAGTTTGCCGAGGGTCGGTAATGCTCGCTTATCGATCTCGGCACGACCGATTTTGAAGCGGATGACACCCTTCGATGCGATGCCATCGAGTTTTTGCTCGCAGGCATCGGCGATCGCCTTGCGTTTGGCTTTCGCCTCGGTAGCCAATCGTGCTTTTTCCTCAGCCATGCGTTTTGCTTCGGCCTCGGCAGCCAGTCGAGCCTTTTCCTCGGCCATGCGCTTTGCTTCGGCTTCAGCCTTGAGACGCGCGGCCTCGTCTGCTTTGCGTTTGGCTTCCGCTTCGGCAGCCAGTCGAGCCTTTTCCTCGGCCATGCGCTTTGCTTCGGCTTCAGCCTTGAGACGCGCGGCCTCGTCTGCTTTGCGTTTGGCTTCCGCTTCGGCAGCCAGGCGTGCCTTTTCCTCGGCCATGCGTTTTGCTTCGGCTTCAGCCTTCAGGCGGGCAGCTTCTTCGGCTTTGCGTTTAGCTTCGGCTTCGGCGGCCAGGCGTGCCTTTTCCTCGGCCATGCGCTTTGCTTCGGCTTCGGCCTTCAGGCGGGCAGCTTCCTCTGCTTTGCGTTTGGCTTCCGCTTCGGCAGCCAGGCGTGCCTTTTCCTCGGCCATGCGCTTTGCTTCGGCTTCGGCCTTCAGGCGGGCAGCTTCTTCGGCTTTGCGTTTAGCTACGGCTTCGGCGGCCAGGCGTGCCTTTTCCTCGGCCATGCGCTTTGCTTCGGCTTCGGCCTTCAGGCGGGCAGCTTCTTCGGCTTTGCGTTTAGCTTCCGCTTCGGCGGCCAGGCGTGCCTTTTCCTCGGCCATGCGCTTTGCTTCGGCTTCGGCCTTCAGGCGGGCAGCTTCTTCGGCTTTGCGTTTAGCTTCGGCTTCGGCGGCCAGGCGTGCCTTTTCCTCGGCCATGCGCTTTGCTTCGGCTTCGGCCTTCAGGCGGGCAGCTTCCTCTGCTTTGCGTTTGGCTTCCGCTTCGGCGGCCAGGCGTGCCTTTTCCTCAGCCAAGCGCTTTGCTTCGGCTTCGGCCTTCAGGTGGGCAGCTTCTTCGGCTTTGCGTTTAGCTTCCGCTTCGGCGGCCAGGCGTGCCTTTTCCTCAGCCAAGCGCTTTGCTTCGGCTTCGGCCTTCAGGCGGGCAGCTTCTTCGGCTTTGCGTTTGGCTTCCGCTTCGGCGGCCAGACGTGCCTTTTCCTCGGCCATGCGCTTTGCTTCGGCTTCGGCCTTCAGGCGGGCAGCTTCTTCGGCAATACGTTTCGCTTCTTCCTCGGCAGCCCTTTTTTCCGCTTCGTCAGCTGCAGCTTCGACTTCCGCTCTTTTATCGGCTTTGGATTGATTCATACGTTCTGTGAAGCAATCGGCAAGGACACGCCAGCTTGGTTCAAGGGGTGCTTCGAAGGCTAAGAGGCAGCCCTGGCGCCACTCTTCAGGGAGGAATTTCCATGATGCGACGATCTCTTGCCGCGCTACGCCTTCATAGAGTCGGCATTGACCGGCCGCACTATCTCGTGCGCAGATTGTTGAGATCGACCAGTCGGGAAGAGTCTGAGCCGTTGCTGACGCGCTGGCACCAAGAACGCCTGCAATCAGCATGGCAACACGAGCAGAGTTCATGGTCGTTTCCTTCCTCAGGGCCTTCGCCCAGTCCCAAAGATTATTGCTTTCAGCCCATTTTTTAGGCTTGGATCCTACGTCGATGTCAACCGGAACCAAAGAATGGCTTGGACAGGACCGAAATGAAAGTGCGTTCAATGATTGGGAGGAACACCGATTTGAGATCCTCACCGCCGTTACGATTGCTCGGCGGACAAGACTCTTTGGACGGCATCGCGTTCATTCATCCGGCCCATATGTTCGTGGACCTTCGGGAACTTTGTTGAATCGACTCCATCGCCCTTCAGCCAGCCGGCAATCGTAAAGAGATAGGCATCGGCGATCGAGTACGACTCGCCCATGACCCACGGGCCTTTGAACATCTCGCCTTCAATGAGATCGAAGCAGGCTGCCATTGTTGTCGGGACCTTCTGCTTCATATCTGCCAGCGAGCCTGCTTCGTCAGCCCATCTGCTTCCCCGCATCTTATGAGCATGAGCAACATGTACGGTAGAGCACAAGTAGCTGTTGAATGCCTGAATCTCAGCAAATGCGAATGGATCGTCCAGCGGTGCGAGATTGGCGTCCGGGTAGGTTTGCGCAATGTATGCAAGGATGGCGGGCGTCTCGGTCAGGGTACCGCGGTCCGTTATCAGAGCCGGAACGCGGCCTTTGGGATTGACGGCTAGGTAATCCGGTTGCGTCTGCTGACCTGAACCGAAGTCGAGCCTGTTCGCCTCATATGGCTGGCCCGTTTCCTCCAGTGCAATATGAGACGCTCGCGCACAAGTTCCTGGCGCATAGAACAATTTTAGCATCGAAGATGATCCCTTTTCCCGGATTTGCTGAACGTAACCGTAGCCTGAATTCTGGCAGCAAGTTTTAGTTCAAGCGATCGGGCTGGACCACCCTCTCCAACGCATAGGTCAATTCCCGCCGACGAGTGCTGTGAGAGTAGGTGGAAAGTAGGCTCTCAATCGAGCAATTCAGACGAGCGTGCCGTCAAGTTCAAACGCCGAGCATTTGACAAAAGAAGAAGCCGGCCCCTTTCGGGACCGGCTTCGCGTTTGTGTCAGACTGTTGTCGGTTCGATCAGAATTTGATCTTTGCGCCGACTTGGATCTGGAACTGCTCTTCGAGAACCAGGCCACCCGTCTGGAAGTTCTGGCCATTCTGTCCGGAGGAGATGCCCTGGACGGAAGGATCGAGGTGCCGGAAGCTCGTCCACAGCTGCATGGCAGCTTTGTCGATGTCCTGCACGAAGCCGAAGCCCCAGGTTTCCATCTCGGTATCGACGACCTCGAACGTGTTGCCAGCCTGGCTGAGGTTGGCGATGGTCGAACCGACACCGGCGTCATCCGATGCGCGATACTCACCGAAGATCGTGGTGGCACCGAGTTCACGGAACATCATGCGACGCTTGATACCAGCTTGAATGTACCAAGTGGTCGGATCCGGACGGGTCGTCACACCGGAAAGTGCGGTCGGGGCGAATTGATTGTTGAACTCATCCCTAAATCCGCCGAAGTAGGCATAAAGGCCTGTCGGGGTGTGCATGACCGAGATTGAACCGGCGAGACGCTCGAAGTCGGTCTCGACTTGGCGGCAAGGACCTGCACCAGCAGCGAAGCCATTCAGAGCCGTCAGACCTGGCTGGCCACAAGCCTGCATATCGTTGTCTTCGTCTTCATCGGTATTCCAGTGATAGCCGATGCCACCGACAACCCGAATGGAGTTCCATTCTTTCTTGTAGCGGATCGCGACGTCGGCAACATCATCTTCGCCCCAAGAAGCTGAGAAGACGAAGCCTGCCAGCGAAGGCGTATCATAGCGGATGATATCACCACGGCTGGTATCACCATTGCGCTCCAGAGCGCCGAGGGTGAGGTTGACGAGACCGCCAGCACCTGTGACGCCTTTGAGGCGGTTGAAGAAGCCACGGCCATTAAATGCCACCGCGCCACCTTGAGGCGTGCCGGCAATGTTCAGAAGCGTAATATCGTCCGTTGCAGGTGAGTAACGACCCATCCACAAAGTACCGAGACGATCGCTCTTCAAATAGAGAGCTGCCTTACGAAGGCCGAGCACACCATCACCATTCTCGTTCGGGGCGCCATCGCTCTTCTGACTAACGGCAGAACCGGCGGCGCTTTGAGCCGAGATTTCGATCAGGAAGCCAGACGACCAGCCAGGCTTGAATTTCGCAGAACCTGTGAAACGGAAGCGCGTATTGCTTTCCGTGTTGTCCACGATATATGCGTCCGTGTCATCGCCATCGTCCCAGATCAGCAAAACCTTGTTCACTTGACCTGAAAGTTTGACGGAAACCTTCCGGTTTCCCTTGCGGACCGTCGTTGCTTCGAGTTCAGCAACGCGCTCTTCGAGGTCGGCGCAGCAGTCGCCGCCCAAATCAGCTGCTTGAGCTGGTGTCAGGGCAATCCCGCCCATCATCAATCCGGCTACTGCCGTTGCTGTTAGAATGTTACGCATTGGATTGTCCCCCAATCACCGTAAGTGCCAATTTCATCATCCGAGAACCACTTAGACGCAGGCTCATTAGGATTGCCAGTCAAATCGCAACCTCTGTTGTAATTTTGTCTGCGTGTCTGTGGCAGAAGCGCAACATCGCCTCGGATCCCATCCCAAGTGCAGGCTTTCTGGGCCTAGTAGACGGCCAAACCGTGTCGATCGAAACCGAATCCCACTTTTTTGGTTATGGATTCCTTGCACATTTGGCGAATCGGTTCGAAACGAAGCAAATAAGCTGCTTAGACCTCTTTTCCGCGGCAGCCGTAGTGCCGATTCACACTTTGCGGAGTTCCGGCAGGAGTTCGGTGGAGAATAAGTGCATTGCTTCCTTGGCAGGCCCGACAGGCATCCCGGCCCAGTGAGATCGGACAACGAGATGGTTGATTCCAAGCGTCTCCCAATAGGGCTTGAGCTGTTCGTAACATTCCTCCGGGGAACCGAGCACGAACCGGTTGGCGAAGAGGTCTTCAGGAGATTGGTCGAACGTTTCACCCTTCGGCATGACCTTGTCCTGCCCCCACTTGGCATAGTCCTGATATTTGCCAAACAGGTAGGGGCCGGCGATTTCCACGGCTGTCGCACGATCTTTCGCGCAGAATATTTCTTTGATTGCCGGAAGTTCGCAGTCCTGTGATTTGCCATGGCGGTCGAGTTCGGCGCGATAGAGCGCGACATGGCGAGCAATCGTTTCCAGCTTGGAATGGGGGTTGATGAACCAGGCATCTCCCATACGAGCGGCGCGCGCGACGGCCTTGTCATTGTTTGCCGCGATCCAGATCGGGGGCCGTGGCTTCTGCACAGGACGAATGTTCATGCACACTTTGTCGAGCTTACACATCGGCCCTTCGTAGGACACTTCGTCTTCGGTCCAAAGGCGCTGCACAAGTTCCAGATACTCCTCAAATCGCTTGGCGCGCTGACCTTTCGGAACATTGAAAGCATCGAATTCGACATCCCGGTATCCCAGGCCGACACCGAAAACAAAGTTGCCTCGGGCAATGACATCCAGTGAAGCAACCGTCTCGGCCGTGCAGACCGGATTGTGCAGATTCAGCAGAAGAACGCCGAGACCGACCGTCATCTCGCCGGCTTCGGGGATCAGCCGCGACAGGAATGGAACGGTTTGAAGTTGCTTGTTGTTGCCTTCATTAAGATAGTGCTGACCGGTGAAAAGTGAGTCCCACCCATGGTCCCTTGCCACATGGACCATCTCTATTTGCTGGTCCAATGCCTGGACCATGTCGGTTTCGAGAGTTTGCTGGTTGGTAAGGAATAGGCCTACTTTCATGAGGAAACCCGCTTGTAGAAGTGTCGAAGACTAACGAGCGTGCACCATACGCGATCCGACTGCGGCAGCAACGGCCCTGGAGAATTGGCCTGCGTTACAGCTAGGTTGGAACTCAGCGAGTGCAGAGACTGGAGAATAGAGATCGTGGCAGTGGGTCCGTCACTATGGGAAGAACTTCGGCCGGGGTATGGTTATCTATGGCGGCGGTTGACGGGATTTAAGCATGAGAACGAGGAGGATCGGTCGGAGACGATCATGCTCAGCATCTTCCTTATCACCTTCATCCCCTGGCTGCCGATCATCTGGATGGCGCATCTGGTGAGGCTGACCCTGCGTCTCATTCTGCGGTGATTCAATTTCATTCCGATTGTCAATTGCTTGATTGTCACGCTCGATCGGTCACGCAAGAATGGCGCAGATCTGGCAGCGCGCGGCCGCCCGACAGTTATCCGTTCCAATGGAGGAAACAGGCATGCCAAAAGTACTACTCTTCGATACGTGGGGAACACTTGTCGACAATTACTCGATAGCCGACGTTATTGAGCCATATGTTGGCGAATCCAATATGGCGCAAAAAATCTCTCATGACTGGCGCTTTCAACAGAAATGGGCGATGTTTTATACGACGCTGTCCGACAGCTTCGTGCCGCATCCCAAGCTCAACGAGGCGTGCCTGCGATGGGCTTGCGACAAGCATGGTGTGCCGTTGACCGATGCTGAAATCACCGAAATCAACAACAACTACCACAAACTCCGGGCATATCCGGACGTTCTCGGCGCTCTCAAGTCCCTCAAGGAACAGGGGCTGATTCTCAAGATCGTCGCCAATCCGACGAAAAAGATGATCGAAGATCATTCTGCGTATGCTGGAACGGCCGAATATATCGACGAAATCATCTCATCGGGCGAAGAGGCACTGGCGTTCAAGCCGTCGCCGAAGGTCTATGAGCTTGGTATGGAACGTGCCGGTTGTGCCAAGGAAGATATCCTCTGGGTCACGGGACACTTCTGGGAAATCGTTGGTGCGGTGCGCCAGGGCTTGAATTGCGCTTGGACGAACCGTGCCTGGCAGCCACAGCTGCAGATCGGTGTCGAGCCGACCTATAACGTGAAGAGCCTGCAGGAGCTTGCGGACGTTCTTGCCAAGGAAAAGGCAGAACGTACGGCTGCAGAATAGAGCTGGCAGAATTCTGGGCGCAGAATTGAGGGCCGAGAGTCGATTACGACGCTCGGCCCACTCTATTTTGCGCTGAAAGGCGACGATTACGTAGCCTCGAACTCGGGATTGTCGCCGACATCCTTCAGCTGAGAGCGGGGCACTAGGATATAGCGGCCCATGGCCTTCATCATTTTGTCGTCGCTTGCCAGGCAGATTTCCCGCAAATCCCAAAACGCTTTTCCGGCCGCGGTTTCGTTCCAGAACCAATCCGAAAGTGCGCTTGATGCCAATCCGGTTTGGCCGGGCTGCATTGTGACCGCTTCGGAATAGAAGGCACGCATGTCCTCGCATGCAAGCTTCAGTGTTTCACCCGGTTCCAGTTCATCGCGAGGATTTTCGGGTTCGATGCCATCGACGAGGCCGGCAATGAAGCTGGCAATCGTCTTGATGTCGAGATTGCTTGCACCGACAGTTGTGCGGCCACGCTGCTCGAGACCCAGCTTGTACCACTGATCCAGGCGGCCAATCTCACGCAGAAGTGCCTGTTCGGTTGTCTCCTTGTCAATCGATGGGGCAGGAAACGACACTGTACAAGCCATGCCTTCGTCCGAATCATCGACGGTTGAGGGGGCATCTTCTGGATAATCGTCGAGGATCGGGCCTGAATCTCTCTCGAACAATGCCAATACTGTCCGCAGAACGCGTGTCTGGAAATCCGTATCGCCCGGCACGCCTAGAGGCCGACCCAGCTCAAAGGGGACCCAAAGTGCACGCGGAGGCCGCGTGATCTCAGTATGCAAACGAACGAGACTGATACCGGCTGTCGGCAGTCCTTCATCCTCGAAATAGTGTGCCAGCGCGCCCACGGCGCGCGAACAGCGCGGTCAGACAGGTACGAGAAGAACGGCGTCGACCGCATCTCCCTGGAGGAGGCCGGCAACATGCCGTGCAGAGGGTTCCATGTCACGGGGGTCGGTCGCGCCCATGAAGGCATAGTGGTAGTCGGCGACGGAACCGATGACCCCTTCGTCAGCGAGCTCCTTCAGTCGATCGATGGGAAAGACGACATTGAGATCCTGCTGGAACGCCGATCTATCGAAGTTGACTGATATATGGCTCATGACCAGATCTCCCGCATCGATATTGCCGGGAATAACCCGGAAATCGGCGGAATCTTCCATAAAAGCGTCGTCGCCGCGCCTCTGAAGTCCAGCTGTCGTGATTATAGCGACCCGGCGCTTGCTGAGTTGCGGGCCGGTTACCCAGGGATTGTCCGCAAACTCCGGGCAGGGAAGATTTCCCAGATATTCTTGATCCCACTTCGGCATGTCTTCCAGGCGTGCCATTTCCATCCTCAACAATTTGGAGACTGATTGGGTAGCTATCTCACGCTTTGCGACATGCGACAGTCAAGGAGTTGACTGATTGTCTGGACGTAGTCTGCTTGACCCATGCGACAACCGAGAACTAGCCTGAGCGCGATGACAAATCCAAACCAATTCAGCGACCCAATGCAAAACCGGTCGCCGTTACCGTCTGTGGACCATGTCCTGCGGCTGACGGTGCTGGAACCGTTCATCGACAAACATGGTCGCGCTGCGGTGCTCGATTCAGTCCGTACGGTGCTTTCGGAATTGCGTAAGGAGGGTCGACACCGCACCGGCGCGACCGACAGCGATGTGGCCCAGCAAGTTGCGTCACGCCTAACTCGCGATGCGGTTTCGAGTCTGCGACCTGTCTTTAATCTGACCGGTACGGTGCTGCATACGAATCTCGGCCGCGCCCCACTACCGGAAGAAGCTATCGAAGCGATGGCGGCTGTTGCACGAGCATCGGCCAATCTCGAATATGATCTCGCTAGTGGGCGGCGTGGTGATCGCGACGCGCATACAGAAGAATGGCTTTGCCGCATCACGGGCGCCGAAGCTGCGACTGTCGTCAACAACAACGCCGCCGCTGTCCTGCTGGTTCTCAACACATTGGCACTCAATCGTGAGGTCCCGGTTTCGCGCGGACAACTGATTGAGATTGGCGGTTCGTTTCGAATGCCGGCCATCATGGCCCGTGCCGGGTGTGCCTTGCGCGAAGTCGGTACGACCAATCGGACACATCTTTCGGATTATGCCGATGCGATCGGTCCGGATACGGCACTGATCATGACCGTGCATACGAGCAACTACGTGGTGGAGGGGTTCACAGCGGAGGTGTCGGAGCGCGAGTTGGCCGGTTTAACTGAAAGCAGAGACATTCCGTTTGTCGTCGATCTTGGCAGTGGCATGTTGGTTGATCTCACCCGATATGGCTTGCCACATGAGCCGACTGTTCAAGACACGCTCAAAGACGGAGCCGATCTCGTAACGTTTTCGGGCGACAAGCTTCTCGGCGGGCCGCAGGCGGGCATCATTGTCGGGCGGGCTGATCTGATTGCCAATATCAAGCGGAATCCGATGAAGCGAGCAATGCGCGTCGACAAAATGACAATTGCAGCACTCGACGCCATTTTACGTCTTTACACGGATCCCGACCGGCTGGCTCAGCGTTTGCCTGCTCTGCGGCTTATGACTCGTCCATTTGAGGAAATCGAATCGCTCGCGCAGCGGCTCCTGCCGACAATGCAGAATGTTTTTGAGGGTCAGGCAGATGTTGAGATTGTGGCCTGCCGCAGTCAAATCGGCAGCGGCGCCTTGCCGGTCGACCGTTTGGATAGTGCGGGTCTCGCAATTCGGCCACGCGGTGGCAAGCGCGGTCGTGGTGCTGCACCGGAGCGAATTGCAGCAAGCCTCCGGGCCCTCCCAATGCCGGTGATCACGCGGATCGGCGATGGCGCTTGTTTAATGGATCTGCGCTGCCTGGACGATGAAGAGACATTCCTCAAGCAACTGGGTGAACTGGAATTCAGCGAGGACGTCACCCCGTGATTATCGCGACAGCCGGCCACATCGATCACGGCAAGACAGAACTGGTCCGTGCGCTTTCAGGCGTCGATACGGACCGGCTGCCGGAGGAAAAGCAGCGTGGGATGTCCATCGACCTAGGCTATGCCTATCGTCCACTCGGAGAGACGAAGAGCCTTGGATTCGTCGATGTCCCGGGCCACGAGCGTTTCATTGCCAACATGCTCGCAGGTGTTACCGGCATCGACTTTGCCCTCCTGGTAATTGCCGCCGACGATGGTCCGATGCCACAGACCCGGGAGCATCTGGCGATCTTGGACCTGCTAGGCATTCAGAAGGGTGCGGTGGCTATCACGAAGATCGACCGGGTCGACGACGCGCGACTCGAAGCGGTTGTGGACGAAGTTCGCCATCTGATTGCTGGAACGAGTCTCGCCAATGTCGACCTGTTCCCGGTATCCGGGATCACGGGTGCGGGGATTGATACCTTGCGCGATCATCTGGATGAAGCCGCAGGCACCAAAGAGAGTGCCCAGATTCTCGACAAGAACTTTCGGCTCGCGATCGATCGCGCGTTTTCGCTTCAGGGAGCGGGGCTCGTTGCCACAGGGACGGTGTTCTCCGGCACAGTCGAGGTTGGCGACACGCTGATCGTATCACCTGAAGGATGGCGCGTGCGGGTACGTTCGCTCCATGCGCAAAACCAGGCGGCGGAGAGCGCTGGCGTCGGTGATCGTTGCGCCCTCAACATCACGGGCAACGATCTGCGCAACGTAAAAGTTCGGCGGGGATCCTGGCTCCTGGCTGAGCCCGCTCACGCACCCACCGCGCGTCTCGACGTTAGACTTCGCCTCTTGGAGAGCGAAAAGCGTGCGCTGCGACATTGGACCCCAGTGCATGTGCATGTTGGTGCCGAGCATGCAACGGGACGTGTCGCCGTATTGGAGGAACGCTCGATTGCACCGGGTGCCGACGGCTGGGCTCAGCTTGTGCTCGATCGCGACATCGGTGCACTCGCAGGTGATCGCATTATCTTGCGCGATCAATCGGCCCAGCGGACACTTGGCGGTGGCCCGGTCATTGATCCATTTCCTCCGCGCAGAGGTCGTGCAAAACCAGAACGTCTTGAGCTTCTCGCCGCGATGGCGAACGAAGATCCGATTGCGGCTTTGGCGGCGCTTGTCGAGGTCTCTCCACAGGGCGTCGATCTCAATCGGTTCACCCAAGCGCAAAACCTGATGCATGAAAAGGCAGCAGCTCTCTGGGCAGACATGACTTTTGTTCGAATCGGACAACCCGGTGCCGAACTCGCAGTAAGTGCAACTCGGCATGGTGTCTTGCGCAATTCTGTCCTCGATACGCTTGCCGACGGTCATCGTCGGGAACCGGGCAAGCCGGGCATGTCACTACATGCTCTTAGGAAACAGATGCCGGAGAGGCTCCAGCCTGCACTGCTCGATGCTTTGCTGCACACGATGGTACAAGCTAGTGACATTGTGCAATCCGGTGGCGTCATGCGGCTCCCGACGCACCGGCCGGAACTGGCGGGCGAAGACGCCAAGCTCTGGGCACGGCTTGAGCCGTTGCTGGCAGATGAGAATCTGAGGCCACCGACAATCAATGAGTTGGCACAGGAAATCAGCCGTCCGCAGCGGGCAGTTGAGGCTATGCTGGCACGTGCTGCGCGGCTCGGTCTTACTGTGCGTGTAACCGACAATCGCTATTTCCTGAGCCAGAGCCTTCGAGCGTTGGCGGAAGTCGTCGAGACGGTTGCTGCCGGTACGGAAGACGGCATGTTCAGCGTCGCCGAGTTCCGCGATCAGACGTCAATCGGCCGAAATCTGGCAATCGAGTTGCTGGAGTATTTCGATCGTACAGGCTTCACAACCAGACGCGGAAATCGCCGCCGCATCGTCCGCCCCGCCCGAGATGCTCTGTCGGCTGCTTGATCACACCGGGCCGCGCCACTACATTCCGCCGCGGAAGGGAAGCGTCCCCGGTGGGGCGGCCGGACTTCAAATCCGGTGTGGGGCGCCAGGCGTCCTTGGTGGGTTCGACTCCCACTCCTTTCCGCCAATTCCGTTCATCCAGCCGAAAGAGAATTGATGAAGCGAAAAACGGGTCCCGCACGCAAGGACCTCGTCTTGATCGGTGGCGGGCATGCCCATGTTGCCGTGCTCAAGAGTTTCGCCATGCGGCCTGAGCCGGATGTGGCGCTAACGCTTGTCGCACGCGATGTGGATACACCCTATTCCGGCATGCTGCCCGGATATATCGCCGGCCACTACAGCTTCGACGATGCTCATATCGATCTTGGCCCACTGGCCCGTTTTGCGGGCGCGCGCCTTGTCCACGACGAGACTATCGGTCTGGATCTGGATGGAAAACGCATACTCTTCGCCAGTCGACCGCCCATCATCTACGATCTGCTATCGATCAATATAGGATCGTCGCCCGGCGTCGATCTCGTGGAGGGAGCCCGTGAACACGCTATCCCGGTCAAGCCGATCGATCAGTTTATTCCGCGATGGCAGGAGCTGGTCGCGAATATCTTGCAGACCAAAGGACCTGTCCGCATCGGCATCGTGGGTGCAGGAGCAGGAGGAGTCGAGCTCACCCTGGCGGCTCAGCACAGCCTTGGATCAACGCTCAGCGCACGCGGAGAAGACCCTGACCGGCTTCGCTTTCATCTTGTGACGAGCGCGCCCACGATTCTGCCCACTCACAACGCGAATGTGCGCGCAAAATTCGAGCGCATCCTCTCCGAGCGTAAGGTCGCTGTGTCCACCGGACAGACAGTGATCAGAGCCTCTCGGGATGGGATCGCTTGCAAGGATGGAACCGAAATCGCGCTTGATCACATATTCTGGGTAACGGCTGCTCAACCGGCGGACTGGCCCCGAGAGAGTGGTCTCGAAGTAGACGACAAAGGCTTCATACATGTCGATGAAACGCTGTGCTCGCGCTCGCACGACACCGTGTTTGCCGTGGGAGATATTGCGCAGATGGACTTTGCCCCACGAGAGAAAGCCGGCGTGTTCGCGGTCCGGCAAGGACCGGCAGTCTCCGACAATCTTCGCCGTGCGCTCCGCGGTGAGCCACTAAAGCCTTTCAAACCTCAACGCCACTTTCTCAGTCTCATCAGCACCGGCGATAAGAATGCCGTGGCCTCGCGAGGCGGTTGGGCAATGCAAGGGCGTTGGATCTGGCACTGGAAAGACTGGATCGATCGAAAGTTCATGGACAAGTACAACCGTTTGCCAGAAATGGATCTGGGCGACGGGGAGGGCATAGAAGAAGAGGCGATGCGCTGTGGCGGCTGCGGTGCAAAGGTCGCTAGTCCGGCATTGCTGCGAGCTCTTGGCAGGCTTGAGAACCAAGCAAGTAACGACGTCGTCGTTGGGTTCGATGCCGGTGACGATGCTGCCGTTCTAACGGTACCTGAGGGGTGTCGCCTTGTGCAGTCCGTCGACTATTTTCGCGCCTTCGTCGAAGATCCCTTTGTCTTCGGCCGTGTAGCGGCAAACCATGCACTCGGCGATATTTATGCCATGGGTGCCGAGCCTCAATCTGCATTGGCGATCGCCACCGTGCCGTTCGGACCAGAGGCAAAAGTCGAAGAGATGCTTTATCAAATGCTCGCGGGAGCGATGGAGACTCTCAGCCAGAACGATACGACATTGGCGGGCGGCCATTCCAGCGAAGGTGCAGAGTTGGGGCTTGGTTTTTCAGTCAATGGTTTTGCCAAAGATGAGGCATTGTTACGGAAAGCCGGCATGCGTCCCGGAGACCGATTGATACTCACCAAACCTCTGGGAACCGGAACTCTTTTTGCTGCCGATATGCGAACCAAGGCGAAAGGCCGCTGGATCGAATCAGCCCTTGAATCCATGATGGTCTCGAACCGGGATGCGGCGAAAATCCTGATCCGGCACGGCACGACCGCTGCGACCGATGTCACCGGATTTGGATTGGCAGGGCATCTGCTGGAGATGGTGAGAGCATCAGGTCTTGAAGCGGATATTGACTTGGATCTCTTGCCAATTCTCGACGGCGTTGAGGAAACCCTGCGTGCGGGAATCGTAAGCTCGTTGCAGGAAGCCAATTCTCGGACCGAATCTTCGATCCGCTGCGGGGAAAGCGCTCTACGCCATCCGCTTTTTCAGCTCCTATTCGACCCTCAAACGGCCGGCGGGCTGCTGGCCAGTTTGCCGGCGGGCAAGGCAGAGCCGTGTATTGAAGAATTGCATCGAGCATGCGCCACTGAAGCCGTGATCATCGGCAAGATCTGCGATGACGACTCGGGGCCTGCTGGCGGTGGTATTGTACGGATCGTTGTTTGATTGGTTTTGCGAACTGATCAGCTCATCCTTCGCTTGCGCCCCAGATCATCTTGTAGTCGACGGCGACGCAGCCATTCCCTTCTAATCCAACCATGACCGGATTGAGGTCCAGTTCCGCAATCTGAGGATTGTCGAAAGCGAGCCACGATAATCTCTCTGCCATTGCTGCGAGGGCACGACCGTCAAGGGATGGCCGGCCCCGGAAGCCGGAGATCAATCGGTGAAGACGGGTCTTGGCAATCATTGCGAGGGCCTGTTCAAATGAAATCGGAGCAGGCCGCAAAGCAATATCATCAATCAACTCGACGAGGCCGCCTCCTGTTCCAATTGCAACAACGGGTCCGAAAACCGGGTCGCGCTGAATACCAATCGAGGCTTCCTGGCCCTCGACCATCTCTTGGATGAGCACACCGTCGATTTGTACGTTGGGCGCTTTCGCTTGAACGTTTTTCAGGACCTGCTGGTAGGAGCGTTCAAGCTCATCCAGGCTGGAAACGCTTGTGACCACTGCGCCAAGCTCTGCTCGGTGTGCGATGTCCGGGGATGCAATTTTGAGAACGACCGGGCAGTCGGTTCTCTTGAAGAATTCACACGCTTCACCGATAGAGCCGGCGACAATCTCCCGTGGCAATGCAATCCCATATGCATTCAGAAGATTCCTTTGAGCCATGATCGAGCGATCGACACTTTGAGTGGCTGGGCCAACTGACCGTATGGGCGCCGGTTCCTGAGCCGTTGTCCGCCGTTGTTCGTCGAAGCGTAGACGCCGCGTCAGAGCGTGCGCCGCGCGGCCCGGATCCGAGAAAACCGGGAATGGCGCACTACGCAATGCTGCCGCAATCGGCTCATTCGGCGCGACCCAGGCTACGGCAAAAGGCTTTGAGCAGTCTTCCGCTAGTGTCGTCAGCGCATCGAGCAGGACGGGCCCATCCCGCCAGATCAGATTGACTGCAAGTAACGCAGCGTCAAAAGCATCGTGCTCGAGAACCGCTCTCAGACAGTCGGCCATCAATGCACCTTTGAGCGATGCGCCGCCCGTCATATCGAGGGGGTTTGCGAATGTCGCAAATGCTGGGAGCATGCTTCGCAGCGTGTCACTCAGATCTTCTGGCAGAGGGGGTAGAGTGGCGCCTTCGGCCTCTGCCGCATCAGCCGCAATGACCCCAGCTCCACCAGAATGGCTCAGAATGCCGAGACGCAATCCCCTGGACGCGGGTGTTCGCGTAAAGATCGTGAGCGTATCGATCAGTGCTTCGCCGTCGGCGACACGAAGAACATTGTGCTTCTCGAATACGGCATTGGTAACGCGGTCCGAGCCGGCCATCGCGCCCGTATGAAGCTTGGCCGCGCGAGCACCTGCGTCGGAGGCGCCAACTTTCAAGGCAATCACCGGTTTATTTGCGGCATTTGCCTCGCGCGCGAATTTCTCGAATGAAGATCCGGACTTGATACTCTCCACATAGGCGCAGATGACGTCGATTTCCGGTCGCTCAACAAGCCACGACCCCACGTCGGCAAGATCAAGATCAGCCTCGTTTCCAGAACTGACAAACATACCGAAATCGAGACCTTGGAGCGCGGCCTGAGCCAGCAAGGCGGTTCCAAAAGCACCGCTTTGAGAAACCAGAGCAATGTTTCCGGCCGGATTCTCGTCGCGATCGAAAAACTGGCTGATTGTAGCCACAAAATCCTCGTGCAGATTGACGATCCCGACCGAGTTCGGGCCAATCAGCTTCATACCTTTTGCGCGAGCAACGGCGACCAGATCAGCTTCATCCGCTGCACCTTCATCACCTTGTTCGGCAAATCCAGATGCAATGACGAGCAAGATGCGTGTGTGTCCGGTCGGAAGACTCTCAACCGTGCTTCGCACAGCATGAGCCGGTATAGACAGAATTGCGAGATCGACGGGGCCTGGAACGGCAGCAAGCGTCGGGAAGCATGGAAGGCCCTGGACGGTCTCCCGTTTGGGATTGACGGGATAGATCGTCCCTGCGAATCCGTGACGCTTAAGAAAATGGAGGATCAGCCCGCCGCCGATACGGCTGGCATCATCGCTTGCACCGACGATGGCGACCGAAGCCGGTGCAAAAAGTGCATTCAACTGGCTGTCCATCCACCGTCTGCTTAGTCATTTACGGGGTTTCCATCGTGCAAGCCTCGGCCAAATGACCGAAAAATTCAATTCGAGTGACAAAAGGATTGCTGGGCGACGGCAATTTGTCATTATTGAGAGTGGGATAGCGAGATGCACACAGCGCATTTCTTGTATAGTCGGAGTGACTGACCGTCATCTATCAGACGCAGCAACCCTGGATGTATCCAAAGGGTGGTTGGGCCGGATAGCGGATTGGACCAGAAATTTGCCCAAAGCACTCCTAGAGCCGGCAGGGATGGATGCAAGCCATACGTTTCATTGATGTCACCGTTCGCGACGGGCAGCAGTCCTTGTGGGCGACGCGCATGACGAATGCCATGCTGTTGCCTGCGCTTCCGCGCATGGATCGCATGGGCTTTGCATGGATCGATCTTGTTGGCGGTGCCGTCTTCGATGTCTGCGTGCGTTACCTCGGAGAAGATCCCTGGGAGCGGATGCGTCTTGCCGCCGCGGAACTGAGCGAGACGCCGCTGAACGTATGGACGCGCGGTCAGAGCCTCTTCACATTCGAGTTTTTTCCCGATGATATTGTAGGGCTGACGCTAGAACGATCGGCGGCCAACGGTATGAAGCGGCTGACGACCTATGATGCGCTCAATGACATTCGCAACATCGCCCATTCCGTCAAGACCGCCAAGAATGCCGGGATGTATGCCAGTGGACATGTCGTCTACACCGTCAGTCCGGTTCATACGGACGGCTACTACGAAAAAAAGGCTCAGGAAATCATCGCCTTGGGTGTTGATTCTCTCGGTATCAAGGATCCAAGTGGGCTGCTGACGCCTGAACGCGCCCGCACATTGGTGCCGGCTCTCAAGAAAGTCGCTGGGGACCTCCCTCTTGAGTTACACTCGCACTGCCGCTCGGGTCTCGGCGAACTGGTTTATCTGGAAGCGGCGGCCCAAGGGATTGATATCCTGCACACGGGCGTACGACCGCTGGCTTCCGGTGACGCGTTGCCGGATGCACGATATGTGATGCGTCATCTCAGAGAATCCGGCTTCGATATCGGGATCGAAGACACCGAGTTGGCTGGGCTGGAAGATTATTTTTTCGAAGTCGCAGAATTGCACGGCAAGCCGATTGGTCGCCCGCAACCCTATGATCCTTTCCTGTACCACCATCAGGTCCCTGGCGGCATGATTTCCAACTTGCGCTCACAGCTGGCCGACATAGGCATGGAAGATCGGCTGAATGCCGTTCTGGAAGAGGCCGGTCAGGTTCGGGAAGATCTTGGATATCCGATTTTGGTCAGCCCTTTTGCCCAGTTTGTCGTAACGCAGGCGGTGATCAATGTCGTGCAGGGTGAGCGCTATGCGACGATACCCGATGAAGTCGCGCGCTACGTGCTCGGCTATTATGGCGAGATTGCCGGAACGGTTTCAGCGGAAGTCGAGGAACGCGTCCGTGCCTCTGCTGGTGATGCCGAACCTGTGACCGAGCGGCCTGGAGCGCTCGTCCCTCCCCGTATCGCGAAACTCAAAGGAGAGCATGGGCCGTTCGAATCTGATGATGAACTTTTGCTGGCTGCGTTCTACCAGCCGGCCCAGCTAGAGACGTTCTATGCCGCGCGCGACTTGCCGGACGACCGTCGGACAAATGCAGCGCTGCCGGGCTCCAGCCTGAAGGGAACGCTAGAGCTTCTTGCCAACATGCCGTCAACGCCAGGTTCTTATTCGATCCGGCATGATGGGCTTGACCTGCAATGTACGCGGTGATGGCAGGAGCGCTAAAGTGACCCAGCTTGCATTAATTGATACGACGCTGACGCATGGACAATTGGCCATTTGGAATGGCCGTTTGCGAACATCGGACATTCTCCCATATCTCAAGCGGATGGATGCCGCCGGTTTTGAAGCGATCGATATTCTCGGCCCGACGGTATTTGAATATTGCGTCCGCGAACTTGGGGAGAACCCATTCCAACGATTGCGTCTCGCGGCTTCTCGCGTTGAGAATACAGCATTGAATGTATGGACCCGGGGGCGCTTTCTGTTTGCCGACAAACCTCTCCCGGATGATGTCGTTGCGGAAGGTATTGCCGCGATCGCTGCCGCCGGCGCGGGCCATCTGACCTGCTATGATCCTTTGAACGAAGTTGCGAACTTGACGCTGACGATCGAAGCCGCACACCAGCGGGACCTTGCTGTAACCGGCGCAATCGTTTACGGCCTCTCCCCGAATCTCGATATTACTGCGATGGTCGAACTGGCCGCGTCCCTGAAGGCGCTGAGTGTCGATTCGATCTGTATCTACGATCCTTCCGGAATGCTGCATCCCGATGCTGCGCGTAGCTTGTTGCCGGTGCTTGTCGAGACGCTTGGGCAGGTACCACTTGAGATTTCGACCTATTGCCGCTCAGGGCGCGCTGAAACGACCGTTCTCGAAGCCCTCTCGCTCGGTGTCGGGGTCATCCATACGGCATCGTCGCCGGTGGCTGGCGGTCCATCGCTTCCATCGGCCACTTATCTTGCAGACCATGCGACGAGAGATGGAATTTCTTGCTCGCCAGACCGGCAAGCGTTGGATGAAATGGCTGACTATTTCGGCGCCCTCCGCGAAATGCATGACTGGCCAAAGGCAGAGCATGCCTTGCCGGATTTGTTCGCAGATCGGCACCAAATGCCTTTGAGCCAGTCGATTTGGTTTTCCAACGCGCTGGAAGAAGCGGCAATGGTGGACCGGACCGTCGAGGTCCTGGAGGAAATGGAGCGAGTCCGTAAAGATGCCGGGCATGCCTTGATGGCACCGCCCGTCGCTCGCGCAGTCGCAAGTCAGGCAATTGCCAACGTTGCAGCCAAGTCGCGGTACGATACGATGGATCCTCGATTTGTGAAGCTCTTGCGCGGTGAACTCGGTCCATTGCCCGAGCCGGCCGACGAAAGCCTTAGCGAGAGAATTGCCGATATACGGGGTGATGTGTCGGAGCCGATGACGCGATCGGCACTCGAGGCTCTCACCCCCGACAGCGACGGATTGGTTATCGCTGCATGCTGTGGACTCGAGGCTCTTCACGGTGTTCGACCGAGTATCAGCGACGACATCGCCGATATCGCTTCACCACGAGACTTGCTGGAGCGAGAGCTGACAGGGATCGCGAAGCTGAAGAGCGTCAGGGTTGAAAAGGGAAGCGAACATTTCTATTGGCATGCGAAGGGCGTGTCATGATCAGGGCGACTTCGAGATCGTGGCTTGGCCGAACCCGGCTCAACCGCATTGAGCACTTCAGGGGCAGGGTATGACGGGTATGAATGGCCGACTATTGATCGCGAACCGCGGTGAAATCGCTGTGCGAGTCATTCGCGCCGCGCGCGATCTTGGGATCGAGACAGTAGCGGTTTATTCGCAGGCGGACGAGAGTGCGATGCACGTGACCCTTGCAGACAAATCCGTCTGCATCGGACCGGCGCCAGCCAATCAAAGCTATCTCGATCAATCGTCGATTGTTGCCGCTGCACTCGGAACCGAGGCAGATGCCATACATCCCGGCTACGGCTTCCTTGCCGAGAATGCATCCTTTGCAGAAGTCTGCAAAGACGAGGACCTCATTTTCGTGGGTCCGAGCGCCCATTCGATATCGCTGGCCGGCAACAAGGTCGAAGCGCGCAAGACTGTGGCAGCTGCGGGTGTGCCTGTCGTTCCAGGATCGGAGTCTGCGCTCAAGTCGTTCGAAGAAGCGAAATCCCTGGTCGACGATATTGGAATGCCTTTGCTCATCAAGGCGCGAGGCGGCGGTGGCGGTCGTGGCATGCGAATCGTGCGAGACGTCGAAGATTTGGAGACGGCGTGGAGCGAGGCTGCTCGCGAAGCCGAGTCCGCATTTGGGGATGGCGGTCTTTATATCGAGCGTTATCTGGAAGCGGTGCGGCACATCGAGGTTCAGGTTTTTGCGGACAGCTTCGGCAGCACAATTGCACTGGGCGAGCGCGATTGCTCTGTCCAGCGCCGCCATCAGAAACTCATCGAAGAAGCGCCGTCACCTGCTGTGGACGCTTATCTTCGCGTGCGGCTCGTCGATGCCGCGGTCGCAGCGGCGCGGTCGATGGATTATGTCGGTGCAGGCACGGTAGAATTCCTCTATGAGCCTGCGAACGGCCAGTTCTATTTCATCGAGATGAATGCGCGAATCCAAGTCGAACATCCTGTCACCGAGGTCCTGACCGGCACCGATCTTGTCGCAGAGCAGATAAAGGTTGCCGCCGGTGAAGCGCTTTCTTGGGGGCCAGGTGAGATCACCAGTCGTGGCCACGTCATCGAGTGCCGGATCAACGCCGAAGATCCCGATCGCGACTTCGCACCGTCGCCAGGTGAAGTCACCAGATTTGTCCCGCCAGGCGGGCCTGGCGTGCGCGTCGATACCCATTGCTACACCGGATATGTCGTGCCGCCTTTCTATGACTCGCTTCTCGCAAAACTGATCGTCCATGGCAATGATCGTGAACACGCGATCGCAAGGATGCGGCGAGCACTGAAGGAATTCCAAATAGAAGGGGTCTCGACGACCATTCCCTTCCACATCTCGGTTTTCGACAATGCACGATTCGTTTCTGGTGAGTTTACAACTCAGTTCATCGAAATGATGGGTGAAAGTGACGACGACGCCCAAGCTGACTGATCGCACTTACTGACAAGGACCGCCGGGAGAATGCAGCATGTTTATATTGGAGATGCCGGACGCCGACGAGAAGAGACTTCGCCAAAGGGCGGCTCGATGTGGACGCGGGACCGAGACGTTCCTGGGCGACGAGGGCGATGGTGGTCTCGTGCTTTGTCACGCCAAAGCCTGCAGGTCCGGTAAGGGAACGTCAGTCAGACGAACCGAGACACGTCTCGTGCGCGGAGATGTTGGCCGCAAGGGAGGCCGGCATCTTCTTTTTGTCGGTGCGTGGGTACCGCGTGACTTTCGAACCGAGTTTTCGGCTTGGTACAAAATGGATCATCTGCCGCTCTTGCTGGAATGCCCGACCTGGGACGGATGCCGCATCGTCGAAGAAAAAGTCGCAGAAGGCGTGCAGTTTTACGCCTTGCACCAAGTGTCGGATCCTGCGGCATTCGAGTCTGACGAACGGCGCCGATCTCGAGACACTCCCTGGTTTCACCGTCTCAAAGTGCATGACTGGTTCGATGAGGCATTCTCACGGCGTACGTTGAAACGCCTCGGACGCTGACGAAACGCTCCCTAGGGTTGCAGGAAACAAGTGGTGCTGAAGACAAAAGACATCAATGCGCTGATGGACGCCGTCCGCGACGCCGGGTACCGGCAACTCCGGGTGCAGTCTGAAGGTTTTCTTTTTGAGATCGATCCTTCAACCGATGAAGAGCTTTCTTCCGTCGACACGGGTCATGACCGTGGCCCAGAAATTCGTCAGGAAACGAAGCCAGAAGAGCGAGTTGGATTCGTGTCTGTTGTCGCCCCAATGAGTGGAACGTTCTACCGTGCGCCTGCCCCCGACGCGGCGCCTTTCGTCGAGGTGGGTTCGAAGATTAGAGCCGCCGACGTCGTGTGCATTGTCGAAGTCATGAAGCTCTTTAGCTCTATCCGCGCGGACTGTGACGGTGAAATCGTTGAGATCTGTTCCGAAAATGCAGAAAATGTCGAGGCCGGCAAAATCCTCTTTTGGATCAAACCCTCGCAAGACCCCGATTGATTGCCGAGCCTATCCAGCTAATTCGGACTGTTTTCGTCATCCCGGCCATTCGCAGACGTCTGCCCGGGCAGATCTGATCCGTTTTTCCGATACGTCGCAATTGGCGCGCCATACTCGACAAAGTCACCATCCTCCACGAGCGTTTCGACATCTTTGTCAGTATGCTCGGATTTCACAGGAATGCTGCGTCCGGGCGCTTTGACGATGCCAATCGAATTATCATCGTCCGATTTGTGAAACACACCGACTGCTGGAGAGAAAATCGTTATGACGCCGCTACTATCCCTGCGCTCCGGGGCTTTGGCCTCGCCTTCGATGACCGCCGCGATGGACAGATCTTCATCGACAAGCCTGATCCGGCCTTCTGGGGCCTGAGAGAGGAGTGCAACGATGCGCCGCGCATCGTGAAATGTTAATTTATCCGTCATGATCTTTGACTTCTCATTGCCGGATCATACTTGAAACGACGACATCGGACTGTCAATGCGGAGCCGTCCCTTCGCCGCATCGGACAAGATAGTGTCAATGGCGAGATCCGGCCTGATGCTTTAAGAGAGACCCTGCCATGCAATATACTTCTCCGGAGACATTCGACGAGGCGGTGAACCTGCTCACCCGAGCAAATGGTTCGGCTCGCCTCCTAGCCGGCGGTACCGATCTGCTCGTACAATTGCGCGCAGATCTGATCGAACCGGACGTGGTCATCGATCTGAAACGCTTGCCGGGAATGCAGCAGATTGAAGTGCGGGACGATGGGACCACCATCGGTGCAGCCGTTACCTGTGCCGAACTCAGCGAACATGAAGCCCTTGTTGGGGCGTGGCCGGGTGTTGTCGAAGCCGCCGCGCTCATCGGATCCACACAAATTCAAGGCCGCGCGACCCTAGGCGGCAATCTTTGTAATGGATCGCCGGCAGCAGATAGCGTGCCGGCGCTGATTGCCGCCAGCGCGCATGTTGTCATTTTGGGCTCTGATGGCCGGCGGGAGGTACCAGTCCAGGATGTAATGAGCGGTCCGGGGCGGACGATACTCGGGCCTGACGAGATCATCACATCGTTCGTTCTGCCTGCGCGACAACCGCGTTCCGGAAGTGCATATCTACGGTTTATTCCCCGCACGGAGATGGATATCGCTGTCGCAGGAACCGGTGTGCAACTCGTTGTGGATGAGGCTGGTATCTGCGTGGATGCCCGTGTTGGGCTTGGAGCTGTAGCCGAGCGGCCGATACTTGCAACAGAAGCGGCCGAAACTCTGATCGGAACAAGCGTCAGTGAGAGTGATCTCGAAGACTTCGCGCGATGCGTCGGTGAAACCTGCCGCCCAATCGATGACAAGCGCGGGACGCGGGAGTTTCGGATTGAAGTTGCTGGAGTCTTAGCGCGCCGAACCGCGCGCATCGCATTGGAGCGCGCCAAATCATGACGAAGATCCATGTTGAGACAACGATCAATGGCGACCAGGTCGAGTATCTCTGCGAAGGGGAAGATACGCTGCTCGATGTTTTGCGCGATACGCTGCACCTGACTGGAAGCAAAGAGGGCTGTTCTTCTGGCGATTGCGGCGCCTGCAGCATAATGCTGAATGGCCGCTTGGTATGCTCTTGCCTTGTTTTGGGCGCGGAGGCGCAGGGCTGCACTGTCGAGACGATAGAGGGGCTCGCGGACGGCGAAACGCTTCATCCGCTGCAGAGCAAATTTCTTGAGCATGCAGCGCTGCAATGCGGCGTCTGTACACCAGGAATTCTGGTTGCCGCAAAAGCTTTGCTCGAAACCAAACCTGATCCGACGGAAACCGAGGTGCGCTATTGGCTCGCCGGCAACCTCTGTCGGTGTACGGGCTACGACAAGATCGTGCGTGCCGTGATGGATGCTGCCGCAGAGATGAGAGGCCAGTGAAATGCAAGAGATGGTCAAACCTTCGAGCAATGGCGAACTCAAATGGGTTGGTACGCGCCCTGTCCGTCCAGATGGTGTCGACAAGGTCACGGGACGTGCAAAATTTGGCGCAGACCTGCATTTGCCAGGAATGTTGACCGGGCTTGTTCTGCGGTCACCGCATCCGCATGCCCGGATCAAATCGATCGATATTTCTCAGGCGATTGGCCTGCCTGGGGTGAAATCGGTCGTAACTCGGGATGACTTCAAGGACCAGGCATCGGAATTCGTTCCTGCCGGAGAAATGCTGATCAATTACCGCGATCTCGTGCGGAATGTGATGGCCAGGGAAAAGGTGCTCTATGAAGGCCATGCCGTAGCAGCCGTCGCCGCGACCAGTCGCAAGATTGCCAAACGGGCCTTGAAACTGATCCAGGTAGATTACGAAGTTCTTCCGCATGTGATCGATCCGGTTACTGCCCGACGTCCCGATGCACCTCTTCTCGACGACACGATGTTCACAGCCGGTCTCGATGAAACGCCGGACGAACCTTCCAATACCTCCAAGCGTGTTGCCTTCTCGCATGGGGACATGACCAAGGGTTTCGCCGAGGCGGAAATTTTGGTCGAGCGAACCTTCCGAACGGCGCCTGTTCATCAAGGTTATATCGAGCCTCATGCCTGTGTCGCGAGCGTTTCGGAAGATGGAGAGGCTCAGCTCTGGTGCACGACCCAGGGACAGTACATCGTCCGCGGTCATTGCGCGAAGCTGCTCGGAATGGATATTGCGAAGCTGAGGGTGACGCCGTCGGAAATCGGTGGCGGATTTGGCGGCAAGACGGTCGTCTACATGGAGCCCGTCGCTCTTCTGCTATCGCGCAAGGCTGGACGGCCGGTAAAAATGGTCATGTCGCGCGAGGAGGTGTTCCGTGCGACGGGGCCGGCTCCCGGAGCGGAAATCCGCATCAAGATGGGTGCGACACGGTCCGGCCGGATAACGGCGGCGGAGGCGGAACTTGTCTATCAGGCCGGAGCTTTTCAAGGCTCGCCCGTTCAGCCTGGGTGCATGTGTGTCTTCGCGCCATACGATATCCCGAATGTCGATATCGTCGGCTATGACGTCGTTACGAACCGTCCGAAGACGGCTGCTTATCGCGCACCCGGCGCGCCGATGGCGGAGTATGCCGCAGAGTGTGTCGTCGATGAGCTGGCCAAATCACTGGGTCTGGATCCGGTCGACATGCGTTTGGCAAACGCGGCGAAAGAGGGAACGCGGGCCGCATACGGTCCGAAGTTCGGACCCATCGGTCTGATTGAAGGCCTTGAGGCCATAAAGACACATGACCACTACAACGCTCCCCTTGGCGCAGACCAGGGACGCGGTGTCGCTTCGGGATTCTGGTTCAACATAGGCGGGGAGACGACGACAGGTCTGGTTGTCAACGAGGATGGTACCGCAACCCTCAGCATCGGCACACCGGACATTGGCGGCTCGCGCGCCTCCATTGCCATGATGGCGGCAGAAGAGCTCGGAATCGACTATGAAAAAGTCCGACCGCTCATCGCCGACACCAGTGTGCTGGGATACAACTTCCTTACAGGCGGTAGCAGGGCAACATTTGCAGGCGGGCTCGCGGCTGTCGAGGCAGCTCGGGAAGTCAAAGCCGAACTATGTGCACGGGCCGCACGGATCTGGGAAATCCCGGAAGATGCCGTCGACTGGCTGAATGGTCAAGCGGTTCCGGCTGGCGACAATGCCGGCAAGTTCGAACCGATGTCGTTTGCCGATCTTGCGCGAATGGCAGGCAAGACGGGAGGACCGATCGCGGGCTATGCCCGCATCAATGCCCAGGGCGCCGCTCCAAGTTTTGGATCCCACATTGTTGATGTCGAAGTCGATCGGGAGACAGGGCGGGTGACCATCTTGCGTTATACGGTGCTGCAAGACGCGGGCAAGGCCGTCCATCCAAGCTATGTCGAGGGCCAGTTTCAAGGGGGCGCTGCACAAGGCATCGGCTGGGCGCTCAACGAAGAATATGTCTATGGCGATGACGGCAAACTACAGAATCCTGGATTTCTCGACTACAGGATACCGGTCGCGTCGGATCTTCCGATGATCGACACGGTGATCGTCGAGGTGCCGAACCCGAACCATCCGTTCGGCGTACGCGGTGTTGGAGAGACGCCGATCGTTCCGCCCATGGCGGCGATCGCCAACGCGATTGAAAATGCCATCGGCATCCGCTTCACGGAACTTCCGATGTCGCCGCCGAAGGTGCTTGCAGCATTGAAAGTAGACGCTGCGAACGATCACGGAGGCTAGGACGGCGGTGCCGAAGATCGTACTCACGGGAAACCTAAGACAGTACACAAGTGACGTGGTTGAATTCGACCTGGAGGTGTCGACTATCGCCCAGCTATTGCGCACGCTCGGTCAAATGCATCCTCAGCTCGCGCCTCACTTGGAGGCTGGTGTCGCCGTGGCTATCGATGGACAGATTTTTCAGGATGCACTGCTCGAGCAGATACCGCCGCACGCGGAAGTGCATCTGATGCCGCAAATCGCCGGCGGATAACCGCCAGCTTCAAAGTCCTAGCGCTTGGAGAGAGAAAGCCGGCCCGAGCCTTTCGAGCTTGTAACCGTAACCGTCTGCCGTCTGCCGCTGACAGAGATCGAAATCCTGCCGGAAACAGCATAGTCGGCATTGTAGAGGCGGCCGGAATAACGATTGCCGCGCACTTTAACGACGCGCCCGGATTGAGATATCGTCCCAGCGGTTGTCGCACATGTCGCCGAAACGCCAAACGTCTTGCCCGAGGACTTACTATAGCGCACACGGCAACGCACACGCTCAACATGGCCGGTTTTCAGCTTGACTGTTCCGCCACCGCTCCAGGCTCCTGCCAATGATGCGGCGTTTGCCGTGCCCACTGTCGCAAAGCTGCTCACTGCGACCGCCATTACACATGCAAGGATGAAACGCATCTACCGACTCCTTTTCCGTTCGTCCCGACATCGCGCGTCGAAATCGAACCGCATGAACACCAAATTCTAGCATCCTGCCGCCATACAGGCGCAGAGGATCGCGAATTAAGTCCGCTGGTTAGAGCAATCGTCCAACAGGCGCAAGCATACAATGATGCCAACGTTAGCCTAGAATCAACCTGCACACTGCCGAATTGTTCTTGCTAGATGGAGCCGCAAGGAGCGTTTGTCCAGATGTCGGGACCCATCAATTCGGCGTTAGACCGGAAATCGTTCGGTATTGTCGCTTGAGCCTAGGCTGGCTGAAGAACTTTCAATGGCGTGTCCTGCCGAAGCCTGGGTATGACCTCCGTTGCAAAAAGCCGCATGGACCGTTGTACGGTTTCGTGGGGCATGCCGCCAAAATTCATCCAGCAAACAACATTGTTGACGCCGGTTTCCGCCTGCAGAGAGGCCAGTTTTTCGACAACCGTTTCAGGGCCTCCGAATGCCATTTCGCTGCGTTCATGATCGCCAATGGGCCGAAAGAGTGCGGTCGAGTTCATGTAATACTCGATATAGTCGCCCCCTAGGCGCTTGGCTTCCTCATCGCTTTCGGCAACGAAAATGTGACGAAGGCAGGTGAAATCGAAACTGTCATGCAAACCGCGCTCGGCGCGGGTTCTCGCCATGAGTTCATAGGTTTCCCGCAACTCCGGCCGGGATGCCCATGCGCAGAGCAGGCGATAGTCGTTTTCAACCGCGAAATTGATTTGCTCCGGTGTCCCGAGCCGCGTTGCAATCCAGACCGGAGGGTGCGGCTGCTGGACGGGCTTGGGGACGAGCGTTAGCTTCGGCACATCCCAGAATTCACCGCGATGTTCGAACTCATCGGTCGTCCAGACGCCGATTATGATTTTGAGCGCTTCCTGAAAGCGGGCGAGCTTCTCGTCCATCGGAACGCGCAGACCTTCGAACTCATATTTTCGATATCCAAGCCCAATTCCGAAGTCGATGCGTCCGTTGCTCAGAATGTCCGCCATCGCGACGTCTTCAGCAGTGCGTAGCGGATTCTCCAACGGCAGCACCTTAACCGCCGAACCGATGCGGACATTTTCGGTGATCTGCGAGACGGCACAGGCAAGGGCATAGGGAGACGCACTGACGCAGTATTCGCCTGGGACATGGGGGACATGCGGGAGGGAGGAAAAGTGATGTTCCGTCAACCAGACGCTATCGTATCCAAGCGCATCTGCGTCTTTGATCTGCGCTAGGTGCTCTTCATAGATACTCGCTTCCGAGCGCTCAAATGGCCGCTCCATCAGGTGGAAAGTTCCAAACTTCATCTGAGGTCCCCCCAAAAGTACCCGGTTGATGAAACCGATTATAGCACTGCGAATTCAGCCAGATACAAGATCATTTTTCCCATGATCGTACAAATTGGTCATCTACGGTTTCAATACGAAACCGGTCATAAAGAACTGCGTTGTGTCGCAGAGCAGGATATCGGCTCTATGCGGGTTCTTTGAGGCCAACGCCGAGACCTGCATTTTCTTCATGATGTCCTGCAGAAGAATACAGTTTATCAGGTAGCGTTCGAAACCGGGCTTGAGAGTCAATTACATGACACACAGCAATCATTCGAATGCCTAGAGTTACAAAAGACTGCTGATAACAGCGTGCTAAGGTCCCGCAAGTGGATCGAGCCATGGGAGGTGACAATGGCATGGGCACAAACTCGCGAGCCCGGCTCAAGATCGCTATTGCGCAACTTCATTCCATCGATGTCAGCAGCCGCCTGGCTGACAGTCAATTCCGTTGACGACAAGTCGTGTCCACTCGAACCGTTGACCGCAAGCGACTGACCACGACGTAAGTTCATCGGTCGTCTCAGACGGCTAAAATATTCGGTGAAATCGCAATTCTGGATTGGTCTGTATGGAAAGCCTCGTCCTGATCATTTTTTTGGTCATCTTCATTGTTTTGGGTGCGCCGATTGGCATCATCATGGTGGCTTTGCCAACCGTCTATATCCTGATTACGGGCGAGTTGCCGCTGGTGACAATTCCGTACCAGATGTACGAGGCGATCGCGCATGGACCATTGATCGCGATTCCATTCTTTATGCTGACTGGCGAATTGATGAACACCGGTGGAATCACGGACCGCCTGCTCGCCCTCAGCCGCGAACTTGTGGGGCGAATGCGTGGCGGTCTTGCGCAAATCTCTGTTGTCGTAAGCATGTTGTTCGCCGGTATGAACGGCTCGGCGGTCGCCGACTCTGCAGTTGTCGGCTCTCTGCTGATCCCGGCCATGAAAAAAGCAGGCTACTCCGGAGCGTTCGCCGCGGGCCTGATCGCCACATGCGGCACGATCGGCGGCATCATTCCACCAAGCATCATTATGATCTTGCTGGCTTCGAGCTTGAACCTATCAGTCGGAGCGCTGTTTTCAGCCGGGATTCTCCCGGGCATTCTGATTGGCGTTCTGCTCATGATCATGTGTTACGTCATTGCGATTTTCCGCAGCTATGAGCGCCTGGAAGAACCCTTCACGTTCAAAGCACTCTGGGACGCGTTTCTTGGCGCAAGCTTGGCGTTGATGATCCCGGTCGTGCTGGTTGGCGGTATTATTACGGGCATTTTCGGCACGGTCGAAGCCGGCGCGATAACGGCTCTCGCTGCTCTGATCATTGGGGCCTTCTGCTATCGCACGCTCTCATGGTCGGAATTCACCGGCGCAACGGGCCGTGCTGTCAGAACAAGTGCATCAGTTTTCATAATCATTGCGGCAGCCGGCCCGTTTGGTTGGATGCTGAGCCGCCTTGGCGCATTGAATTTTCTTGAGACCTGGCTTCTTGGCTTTGCAGATCACCCGGTTTTGTTCATTGCAGCATTCCTCGGCTTCATCATTCTCGCGGGGATGATCATGGAAGTCGTGGCTCTGGTGATTGTTCTTGGTCCAACCCTTGTGAAAGTGATGGAGGCCGTCGGCTATCACCAATACCAGGCCGCACTGATCGTCTGTGTTGGCTTTCTTCTCGGCCTCGTCACGCCCCCGGTGGGCGTGTCCTATTTCACGGCTGCTGCAATTGCCCGGGAAAGCCTTGAGAAGGTCGCGATTGCGATCATTCCATTCATTCTGGTCGAGGTCTTCGCATTGATCCTGCTGATTCTCATTCCCGGCCTGTCGCTCTGGGTTCCGCAGTTATTGGGCTTCCTCTAGGTCACCAAGGCATGAACGACGATATGATGCGGATAAAGGAATCGAGCTGATGGCTGAAACGCAATCGCATACAGACAGCCCGTTCGGAGAGCAAAAAGGCTTCATGTGGACGCTCGATCGTCTGTTGACGAAGATGGTCACGGCAATATGCGGTATTCTTATTCTCATGACCGTGGTGTTCACCTGCTACACGATCGTCATGCGTTATGTGTTCCTCAACCCGCCATTCTGGGGAGACACAGTCGCGCTTTTCGCAAATATCTGGATGGTGCTTCTCGCGCTTGGCCTTTCCGTGCGATCACGCGATCAGATCGCGATGCAGGCGCTGTATACGCGGATCGCTCCATCCTTTGCTTTCTGGCTGGAGGTCGTTTGGACGCTCCTAATCCTTGCATTCGCAATCTTCATGATCGTTGTCGGCGGTCAGGCCGCATTGCAGGTGCCGGGTCAATTCTGGGAGCTTGGCGAGTTGCCGAAGAGCTACCCAATGATGATTCTTCCGATCTCAGGCGTTCTGGTGGCACTCGCAGCGATTGCAGTGCTTGTGGAAGATTGGTTGCGCTGGCGCAGGGGTGACTTGACCGTCATGCCCAACGAAACATGACGGTGAGTGCGTCGAACGTACGATAACCCCATCAATATAAGAACCAGGGAGGAGTAGTGACTATGTTGAAGGTAAAGCATACCGCGTTGGCAACGGCATTTGCCGCGGCTTTCGCGATGAGTCTGCCAGGCGCGGCATTGGCTCAGAAAAAGCCTGAAATTAAGCTCGTTATCGCCCACGGTTTGGCGCCGTTGGTTTCGATCACACGGACATTGGACACGGCTGCGAAACGTCTTGAGGAATATTCCGAAGGACGCATCGCGGTTGATGTCAAGGGCCAGAAGAAGTTGTGCTCGGAGCATAAATGTGTCGAACAGGCTCTTCTCGGTCAGGTCGATATCGTAACGTCATCGTCCGGAAACATGGGGAACTTTGGCAATACTTTCGATATCAACTTTCTGCCCTACATCTTCAAAGACGATGAATCGGCGGACAAGCTATTGAACGGCTGGTATGGCGAACATCTGAAGAAGCAGGCTGCCAAGAATATCGGTCTGCACGTCCTCTCCACGACAGTCACCATGGGCTTTCGCAATTTGGACAACTCCGTCCGCGAAGTGCGTGTCCCGAAAGATCTCAAGGGCATCAAGATCCGCGTGACAAAGAGCCCGGTCGAATTCGTCCTGATCAAGGAATGGGGTGCGGTTCCCGTCCCGTATGATTGGGGGCAGCTTTACGAAGGTCTGCAATCCGGCGTTGTCCAGGGCATGTACATTCCTGACGCATTTGTCGCCGCCCGCAAATTCCAGGAAGTCGTCCCGTATATTACCCATACGGGCGGCGGTCTTGTGACTCATGTGACGTCCATGAAAAAGGAACGCTACGACGCGCTTCCCGATTGGGCGAAAAAGATCGTCGACCGCGTCTTCGAAGAGGCCAGGAAAGAGCATTTGGCCGTCGACCGCGTAGCGCGTGAAGAGCTTACCAAGACACTCGCGCCGAAAGCGACGATCTACAAGCCGACACCCGAGGAGTTCAAGCTTTGGTTCGCCGCAGCACCAAAGGCTTGGTTGAAACTAAAAGGTCGTTTCGACCCTAAGATCGCTCGCCGTATGCTTGAGGAGCAAGGTCTGACTGATCTGCTCAAACTGATGGAAAAGGCAGGTGCCATCTAATGGCGCGAACAATGCCGACTTGATCAAATCGGTCCGATGGGGAAATGCCATCGGACCGTATTTCGGCCGGCTCGCCCTCATCGTGGCGCGAATTTAACCGAACAATAATCCCATTATTCGGGACGGAAACGCGATTTACCGACATCAAATATTTCTCTATGACGCTTTTGGTGCTAGCTTTGAGCGCGGTCGGCAGCAGAGCGACCTGGCGCTTGTCGGCCGATAGGGTAGAGTTTTGGATGACTGTTTTGGGCAATGTCCTGCCAGATTCGGGAGGCTTACTATCATGCAGAAGAGTGTCGCAAGCGAGCGTGGGGGCAATCAGCCATTTAGCGGATACCACAAACGTGAAATCCCCGCAGAGGACGCAGAGATAACCCGGACCGGGGCCGACACCCCTCTTGGCGAATATATGCGCCGTTTCTGGCAACCTGTCTGTTTGTCCGAGCAACTGAAAGATGTTCCCCACCTCATTCGCATCATGGGCGAGGATCTTGTGGCGTTCCGCGACAAGAGCGGACATGTCGGCGTGTTGCACCGTCACTGCGCGCATCGGGGCGCGTCGCTCGAATACGGGATTATTCAAACCCAAGGCATTCGTTGCTGCTATCACGGTTTTCACTATGACATCGACGGCACGATCTTGGACGTGCCCGGAGAGCCCGATAATGGCGAGCGACTATCCAAAACCATCTGCCAAGGCGCCTATCCTGCCTTTGAGCGGGATGGAATCGTTTTTGCCTATTTAGGGCCGCCAGAACACAAGCCGGCATTTCCTGAATATGACGCCTTTGAGAAATATGGCGACACACGGCTCGTGCCCTTCACCAATGTGTTTCCCTGCAATTGGCTCCAGGTGATGGATAACATCGCCGACCAGATGCACACCTATCAGCTGCACAATCCTGCTGCGCTTTTCGAAGGTGATCCGCCGGCGGACCTGGATCTTGGTCCATTCACACTCTCGAATGCCTTCGTACAGCTTCCTGTCATGGACTATGTCGAAGTTCGTGATGGAACCGGCATGGTCTTCATCGCCGGTCGGCGAGCCAATGATGATCACGTGTGGGTGCGCACGAACGATCTGATCGTCCCCAACATTACCCAGCATGCCTATCTATTCGAGAATGGGGATGACCGGCGTCTTTGGCATCGCGTTCACATGTCGCGTTGGTATGTCCCGATCGATGACACCAACAGCATCATTTTCGGATGGCGGATGTTCGGAAAGGAAATCGATCCGTACGATGGTGGCACTGAAGAGCGTGTTGGCCTGGACGACAATGACTTTCTGGGGGCTCAGACTGGCAATCGATCTTACGAGGAGGGCCAAAGGCTTCCAGGGGATTGGGAAGCGATTTCCAGTCAACGGCCTATTGCCATTCACGCTCTGGAAAATCCCATGGGTGCCGATCTTGGCGTCTACATGAACCGCAAGCTCATTCGCAAAGCCTTGCGCGGAGAGAATCCGGCAGCGACGCCTGAAGCGATGCATGAGCGGGCCAATGCAGGCCTGCCCACCCACTGCTATACGAACAACTGCATTTTCAATATCCCGCGCAGAGCAACCGATGAAGAAGATCGTGAAATGATCGCCCGACTGAACCGTGATGCACTTGCCGTTGTCGCCGAAGGAGATGCCTATCGCGGCAAGGAGCGGGATCGCTTTATCACCAACCGCTTTGAGGAACTGGAGCGTTCGTATCAGTGACGGCGTGGGTTGGGGTTCTTCAGTTGCAACAGATTGACGACTGAGAGCGCTCGCGTGGGAATTGCCAAAACACAAGTTCGCGTGCGCTCGATCACGTATCTCGCCGACGAAATCAATGCATACGAGTTGGTTGATCCAGATGGTGCACCTCTCGATCCTTTCACGGCAGGTGCCCATATCGATGTCTTCCTTCCCGATGGAAAGGCGCGACAATATTCGCTTGCGAACGATCCGGCGGAGACACACCGCTATGAGTTTGCCGTACAGCGGGAAGCGGACGGCAGCAGCGGGTCAAGAGCCGTCTTCGACTTGATGCAGGTCGGGCGGATCATTTCGATCGGCGGACCACGCAATAACTTTCCACTGTCTGACAGTGCCGATCACAGTCTGCTGCTGGCAGGTGGGATCGGCATTACACCGATGATGTCGATGCTCCGCCATCTTCATCGTGCAGGTGCCGATTTCAATATGCACTATTGCACAAGGAACCTCGCGAAGACGGCATTTCGAGAAGCACTGGCCCCTCACATAGAGACTGGTCGCGTATCAATCCATCACGACGAAGGCGATCCTGAAAAAGGCCTGGATATCGAGACGCTTCTCCGGGAACGGTCCGACGGGACACATCTTTATTTCTGCGGTCCGACCGGCTTCATGAAGGCGGCCAAAGCAGCATCGGAACATTGGCCTGCCGATACCGTTCACTGTGAATACTTCAAACCGGACGAAAAAGCTCAGTCGAGTCACGGAGTTGACACCGCAAAAGCGGATTTTCAGATAAAGCTAGCCGGGAGCGGCGCGATCTATGACGTGCCGCATGGCAAGTCGATCGTTCAGGTTCTCCGTGAGCAGGGAATCGAGATTGAAACCTCATGCGAGTCGGGTCTGTGCGGGACTTGCCGGACACGTTATCTGGGCGGTGAGCCCGTGCATAATGACTATGTCCTCAACGACAGTGAGCAGGACGAGTTTGTCATGATCTGTTCGGCCCGCTCAAAGACCCCACTCCTGGTGCTTGACCTGTGAGCACCGCAATTGCTGAGGAAAATCCCGATGAGCGACGGCGAGCAACGTATTCCCGGTTATGAGGTCGGTGGCGGCTCCGAGGAGGCCGATGCGTCTCTTCAAGATCTCTCGAAGATGTTCAACGGACGCATTCCAAACTTTCACAAGGTGCTGGCTCAAAGCGCGGTGGTGATCACGGCATTCGAGGCCATGCGGCGCACGCTTCAGCGCACCAAATTGCGCGCGGCCGAGCGGGAGATCATTTCTCTGGAAGTATCCCGGCGCAACGATTGCGAGTATTGCCTTGCCGCTCACACCAAGTTTCTGCGCATGATGAAGACAGCGCCCGAGGATATCGAAGCGGCGGTGACCGGACAGCCAATGTCTAATCCACGTCATGCTCTGATCCAGAAAGCGTCTCAGCGTCTCATTGAAACGCAAGGCCGAATTTCGGACGCGGAGCTTGCCGAGTTTAACAATGAAGGTTTGAGCAATGCCGAGCTGATCGAAGTTGTCGCGATCATCGGTTGGTACACCCAGGCAACCATCACGAACAATCTTGCCCGTACCAAAGTCGATTCGTTCTGGCTCGAGCCGTAAAAGTATCTTCCAGCAATCAATGAGACACCGGTCCCTGAGCTATTCTTATTGAGCGTCGGCGAGCTGGCTTGGTTTCACGTTCTGCACAGGCAGATAGAGGGCCAGGCCGGCAAGGGTGAAGAGAGCGAGTGCGCCGAAAACCATGCGGTAGGCTTCGGCTGGCGCCGCTGTTCCCGGCTCCGCGAATGTCCCGATAATCAACCCTGACAATGCCTGCATGACGAAGACGCCGCCCATAACAGCCATATTCTGCGCTGTCATGCCGCGCCCCAATAGGGGGTCGGGAATGACGTGCCGAGCATGAGCATGAGCAAGCATGAAGTAGCTCCCCGAACACCCTAATGCCATAAGCAATGCAGTGACATGCAAAAGGCTCGGACTTGGAAGAGCAGCAAGGATGCCTAAGATCCCGGCGGTTGCGACCGCGCCGCCAATCATCGTCCATTTGCGCGAGTCTATGAGGCGCTCAAGCCGGCCATAGGCGAGAACACCGACGATCATTGCGACATTGACGGCCATCAGCACGTTTCCGCGATCGGATCCATCCAGACCATGCACATCCTTGAGATAAGGCCCTCCCCATAGTCCAGACACTGTCAGCACGCTCGCGTAACAGACGAACTGCAGTGCGGAAATGTGCCAGAGCTGACGGTTAGCGAATACGGCGATCAGGCCTCTTGCGATTGTGCCGATATTCTCTGGTGCACTCTTGTGAGTGATGTGTCCCGGCGGTGCGTCGCGCAGGATGAGGTAGAGGAAAACAGCTGCAATCGCCGTGACGCCAGCCATGCCGAAAAAGGCTCCGCGCCATCCCAGTGCGTCGCTGGCTAGCGACAGTGGTGTTGTCGCGACCATCTGGCCCATGCCGCCAAATATGAATACGAGACTTGCAAGCGTGGCAAAACGTTCCGGCGGATACCATCGCCCGAGAATGACAAAAGCGCCCATCAGGCCGGGGGCGCAGCCGATCCCGATCAATGCCCGCCCGACCGACAGTTCTGTCGCCGTCTCCGCCATGGCGTAGATCACAGCACCGGCGACAGCGATCAACAGCATGTAAGACATCGTGCGGCGTGGACCATACCGGTCCAGGAGAATGCCTGCCGGGATCTGGGCCGCAGCGAACGCAAGAAAAAAGAGGCCTGTTATCGCACCCATCGCCTCAGGAGACAGGCTGAGATCCCGCATGAGTTCGGGCGCAATGACTGCGTTTGAGACCCGATAGAATTGGGACAGCACATAGCTCGCAGCCAGCGCTGCAACAATAAGGACTCCCGCGTTGCTTCTCTCGTGAGTCGTCACGAGTTCAGTGGAGCGCGGCTAGGTGGTCTTGGGCCCAGCTGCTGTTGGGCTTGATTACGGCGCGTTCCATTAGAAGAATGCGTGCAAGTTCCGTTCGTCCTTCGCGCAAAGTGGCGTCGATCAGCAGTTGATGGAAGATGTCGTGCTGTGCATGGCTGCCCCCAATCGGGCCGAGATCGTGCCGGATGGGCAGGAGGCGCTCCACAGTCTGAGCGTAGTGTCCACCGGAATAGGCGACCAGACCTTCCGCAATCCGAACACCGAGACCGGCAGTGACCGTTGCCGTATCCGTATCTTCGTTTGCTGCATAGCGCTGCAGTGATTCCAGATAGCGTTGCGCGCTGTCCTTGCGCCGGGCGCCGGCGAGCGACAGAACGAACTGCGTGTCCGTAAAGGCAATCACGTGGTCGTCGATCCGGCTTTCGGTCAGGTCGGCGAGTTGATCCCAGCGCGGCCCGACGTCGACTCCGGCCAGTTCCAACCGCATGAGAAGCGATGCCGCATTCTGGACGTCGAGATAAAAAACGCCTTCATCGACTTTCACCTCGCGGTCATAGATTTCGAGAACGCGGTCGGTCTTGCCAAGCTCGAGTTCGAATAGAGCCAAGTGCCACCAGACATGGTCTTTGAATGGATTGCGGTCCTCCCAGGTGCCGAATGGTTGTCCGAGCCAACTTGTGCCTTCGTCGTACCGGCCCTGCATTTCCAACACATGAGACACGGCATGGATGGCCCAAAGATCATCGCCGTTGCGTTCGACCGCCGCACGGCCGAAGCGTTCGGCTTGCACATAGCTGCCGCATTCTTCATGGCCGAATGCCACCATCCCCTGGATAAAGCCATATCCAGGTAGATCCTGATCGACGGCCGCAAGCGATGTGAGGGGCACATCCCGCAAGCTTCCGCGGTTGCCTTGCCAGAAGCTCAGAAAATGATGCAGGCGCAGAGCGAGCAGGTCCTGCGGCGCTTTTGCGAGGATCTCACCCCAGATACGGCAAGCCTCGCCGACATGACCGTCCAGCCAGTGGCCGAGCGCTTCAGCATGCAGTGCTTCCCGCTTTGTTCCATCGGCGGCCCTCGCCTTGGCTTGCTCCTGAACTGCACGGACCTTCGGATAGATGGCCGTGGTGCCAAGCTGCATAAGCAGATAGCCGCGAAAACACAGGCCCATCGGGAAGTCGGGATCGGCTTCAAGCGACGCCTTGATGTGATCGCCTGTCGACAATCGATACTCCAGGAATGCCTTGACCGCTGTATCGTATGCCGCGACGGCATCGCTATTGGCCGCCGTTAAATCCAATCCATGGGCATCCTGGTACATGTGCGCGCTCCACCACTGTGCGATTCCGGATTCACCTATCCATACACGCGGTAAGCCGAACGGGAAACCACCTCCGCTCAATGCGCCATGACCTGCCGCGCTGGACACAATTTTGCATTTGGCACCGCCCCTATGATGAAATACAGCCATCCAGTCGGACTCGCTTAGGCGCGGACGCGGAATCGACGCGATACCCACATTTCGGTCATAACCTCCATCGCCGAAACCAATCATCACCAGAATCGCTGAGCGGAGCCTTTTATGGAGCCCAAAAACCTGATCATCATCATGTCCGACCAACATCAGCGCCGAATCTCCGGTTGCTATGGGCATGACATCGTAAAGACGCCGAACATCGACCGATTGGCAGCACGTGGCGCGCGTTTCGAAGCGGCCTATACGCCATGTCCGGTCTGCGTCCCCGCGCGCGCGTCGTTCGCAACCGGTAAGTATGTCCATCAGATCGGATGCTGGGACAACGCCACGCCATTTCATGGGGATCATGAGAGTTGGCACAGTCTGCTTCGCGACCGGGGTCATCAGACGGTTTCGATCGGGAAGCTGCATTTTCGTTCCGATAAAGACGACAATGGTTTTTCCGATGAACGTATCGGTATGCATGTCATCGATGGCGAAGGGGACCTGCTCGGCTTGGTGCGCGATGAGGATATGCCGAAGCGGGGCGGGTCGTGGAAGATGGCCAAGATGGCCGGTCCCGGAGAGTCGCCATACACGCTCTACGATCGCGAAATCGCGGCGCGAGCACAGATCTGGCTACGAGAAGAGGCGCAGGCGTTTCGCGATAAACCCTGGGTCCTGTTCGTCTCTTTCGTTTGTCCGCATTTTCCGCTGACCGCACCGCCTGATTATTATTATCCTTATTACGATCAGGATCTGCCGTCGCCAAAACTCTATGACCAGCGTGACCAACCCCTGCATCCCTGGCTCGAAGATTACCGCTCCACATTTGCTTATGATGAGTTCTTTGAGACTCCGGAGATGGTGAAGCGGGCCCTCGCCGGTTATCTCGGGCTGTGCACTTTCCTCGACGACAATATCGGGAATGTGCTCAAGGCATTGGACGACGCCGGACTGACGGACGACACAAGGGTCGTCTACACCAGCGATCATGGCGACAATCTTGGCGCACGCGGCCTGTGGGGCAAATCCAACATGTATGAAGAGGCCGTTGCCGTTCCGCTCATTGTTGCGGGTCCAGGGGTGTCTGAAGGAAGTGTGGTCGAGACGCCGACCAATCTCCTGGATCTTTATCCTTTGATCGTTGGCGGTGCCGGCGCGGCCGACACTGCTACCGTAACGGACGCGCATCCAGGCGGTGATCTCCTCAAGATTATTTCCGGTGAAGATGCCGATCGTGCGGTGTTCTCGGAATACCACGCGATGGGCTCCAAAACGGCGGCCTATATGATCCGGAAAGGTCCTTACAAGCTGGTTCACTATGTTGGCTATGAACCGCAGTTGTTTGACCTTGGAGAAGATCCCGAAGAACTCAACGACCTCGCAAAAGATGCCAATGCGCAGCCGATCCTTGAAGATCTCACCGCCGAACTGAACGAAATTCTCGATCCGGTTGCTGTCGACAGGCAGGCGAAAGCCGACCAGGCGACGCTGATGGAAGCAAGTGGAGGCCGGGAGGCTGTGATCGAACGCGGCGACCTTGGCTTTTCACCACCGCCCGGCGTTGCCCCCGACTTCAACTAGGCTGACGCGGCCGTCAGCTCCTTGTACTGAATCACAAGGGCTTCAAGCGACGAGTCGGGTTTGAAACCGAGCGCTTGCTCGATTTCGGTTTCGATCTCGGCGGGCCAGGTCGCGACAATCGCTTCAATGGCCGGGTCGGGTATCCAGTCGATCAGGGATGTGTCGCCGTCTTGGGCATCGAGTGCTGCGACCATCTCTCCAACCGTCGTGCTCAAACCCGGCAGGTTGAGCGCTCTCCAATCCGGGAGTTGCTCGGGCGCTATGTCATGCGCGTGGATCAACCCGGCGATTGCACCTTCCGGTGATGCAAGCCACAAGCGAAGATCGGTGCCCACCGGGCAGACTGCGCGTTCACCATTCAGCGGTTCTCGGATAATCGAACTCGCGAATGACGAAGCGGCTTTGTTCGGCTTGCCCGGGCGAACGACGACGGTTGGCAGGCGTATGGCGCGACCATCGATGAACCCCTTACGGGAAAAGTCGTTTACGAGAAGCTCGCCGATTGCCTTCTGCGAACCATAGGACGAGCGGGGGCGGTTTGCGGCAGCAGCACTCATGACACCGCCATCGCCGCCGAATGCAGCAACAGAGCTTGGGAATACCAGCCGTGGTGGCGCATCTGCCGAGCGGCATCTTTCAAGGATTGCGCGCGTCGCATCCAGATTGACCGCCATGCCGAGATCGAAGTCGGCTTCGGCATGCGCACTCACGATTGCGGCAAGGTGAAACAACGCGGTCGTGTCAGGGGTGATCGCCTGCGCAATGAGGTCGGTGTCTGTGACATCTCCGACGAGGGACGAGATCACCGGCGTATCTGTCCTGGCCGCCACTTGGTCGAGAAGCACGATCTGTTCCGGCATCTTGCGCGCGCCGGTACCGTCGACAAGCCCCTCTTGAGCAATCCGCTCAGCAAGCATGAGGCCGAGAAACCCCGATCCACCTGTGATCACGACACGCATTCTAGTTTCTCCGGCTCAGGATTGATCAACGACAATGAGCACCTCGTTCTATGTCCCGGATCAAGTCCGGGACGTATGCTGCGCGCTTAGCTCAGATAGTCATCGCGCCAACCGTCATAGTCGGTGCCTTTCGTAACCCGCTTCATAAGATCGGGCGAGGCGACGCCAGTCAGATCGGACGGTTTCGTGCCGCCGCGAAGGGCCTTCAATGTATCGTGGACGGCCTGCACGGCAGCGGCAAATGGCTGATGTCCCTGCAGACACACTCGCACATTCCGTCCGCTCAAATAGTCGAGATCCACCAGCTCCTTCGCAGGGCCACCGAGAATGATCGGCAGCGATGTCGCTTCCACCAAACAATCGAGATCCTCGCGGCTTTTCACGCCGATGAAGAACAGGGCATCGACACCTTCAGCCTCATATGCCTTGCCGCGCTCGATCGCGTCTTCGATGGTGCTCAAGGACGTGGCACTCGTCCGGCCGGCAATGACAAGGCCGGGATCGCGTCTGGCCTGAACCGCGGCGCGCATCTTGCCGGCGCCTTCCTCGATCGTCAGCAGAGCGCTCGCGCCGTCCTTGGCATGCGATATCGGCAAGCGCGTATCCTCGATTGAAAGCGCTGAGACTCCGGCATTCTCCAGCTCTTCGACGGTCCGCATGACGTTGAGTGCATTGCCATAGCCATGATCTGCATCGACAAGGAGCGGAAGGTTTCCCGCCCGGCAGATCCGATGCGCCTGATCGGCGAATTCGGACAAGGTGAGCACGATCAAATCAGGTGCACCGAGAACCGTCAGCGAGGCAACGGAGCCCGCAAACATCCCGACCTCGAACCCGATATCTTCGGCAATCCGCGCCGATATGGGATCGAACACCGATCCTGGGTGAACACAACGATCGCCGCTCAAGACCGCGCGAAAACGCTCTCGTCTCTCATTCCAACGCATAGCGTTCCTGTCCTTGTGATTGAAGAATGCGGCCGTTCAGTCTGCTGAATCGAATCCCGACTCTTTGGCTTTGATCAGAGCGACGACCAGACTGTTGACCGGTGCTTCGAGACCAACCTCTGCGGCAATGCGGGGAATGGCGCCATTGATCACATCCACCTCGCAGCGGCGTCCCGCCAGATGATCCTGGAGCATCGACGGTTTTGCATTCGGGATCTTTTCGCCGAAGGCTTTGACATAGGCGACGGGATCGTCGAATTCCAGATCGATGCCCTTCGCACGTGCGACGGCAAATGCCTCCTTTGCACAGGCTTGCGCCACGGACCATGCATCGGGACTTGCCTGGATGCCGGCGACCGTCAGTCCTGTCAGCGTGCACGGCCCTGAATAGGTCGTGTTACAGATCAGTTTCTCCCAGACCATCTTATGAATGTCGTCGAAGGTCAGCACCTTGAAGCCGCCTGACCGCCATACCTCGGCAACCTCTTCGAATCGCGGTGTCATCCCGCCTTCGAAGGCGCCGAGGCGGACAAACTCCATGCCGTTGTGATGAGCATGTCCCGGACCTTTCATCGACGCTCCGAAACCCCCGACGACACCCATCATGACCCGATCGCCGCCAACGACCGATGCAATCCGGTCGGCGCTGCCAAGACCGTTCTGAATGGCGAGGACAACCGAGTTCTCACCGAGAATCGGCTGCGTTGCCTGAGCAGCCGTCTTCGCGTTGTCAGCTTTCGTTGCAATGATAACCAGATCGGCCTCGCCGACATCTGTGGCATTCGTTGTGGCATTCATCTTGACGGTTCGGTCGCCGCTCGCGCCCTCAACCCGCAGGCCGATCTCTCGAATTGCATTGACATGGTCCTGCCAGGCGTCAACGGCCCAGACATCATGTCCGGCATCTGCGAGCAGAGCGGCGTAAATCGACCCCATGGCCCCCGTTCCGATAATGGCAATGCGCATGGAAAAGCTCCATTGATGGAATTGAAAGAGTCGACCTTATAGTCAGGTTCGACGTATTAAAACGAGACGGACCTGGAACACAATGATTGAAGGGAACCTCGAAGGTGCAGACCCGTAACGAAAACGAAAAACGTATCGTCGAATGGATTGCAGAACGCGAGCAGGAGATGCTGGATCTTCTGGCGGAACTCGTGAACATCGACAGTGGCAGCTACGACAAAGCCGGGGTCGATGCGGTCGGTGCTTCCATTCGTGCCTTTCTCGAGGCCCGTGGAATTGATTGCGAGACTGTGCCGATCGAAACCCATGGAGATGCCCTGCGCGCGATGGTTCCGGCAGCAGCGGGTAATCGCCCAATCCTGATGATGGGTCATCGTGACACTGTGTTCCCCAAGGGAGAAGCGGGCCGGCGGCCGTTCCGTATCGAGAATGGACGGGCCTATGGACCAGGCGTTTCCGATATGAAATCTGGTCTTGTCCAGAACGCTTTTCTGCTGGCGGCTTTTGCCGAGCTTGGCGGCGCACCGGCACCGCTGGTCGCATTGTTCACGGGAGATGAGGAAATCGGCTCTCCGACATCTCGGCCGATCATCGAGAGTGAGGCGGGCAAGGCGGCCGTCGTGTTCAACTCCGAACCAGGCCGTCCATCCGGCAATGTTGTGACGGCACGCAAAGGCGGCGTGTTCTTCAAAGCCGAGATTTTCGGCAAGGCCGCGCATTCGGGTGGGAATTTTACCGATGGCATCAGCGCCATCGAGGAGGCGGCGCGAAAGATCCAGGCGTGGCATAAACTTACCGATCTCGATCGCGGAATCACCGTCAATGTCGGGCTTGTCTCGGGCGGTCAGTCCGTCAATACGGTGGCGCCCGAAACGTCTTGCGGGGTCGACCTCCGTTACCTGGATCCGAGCGATCGCGACAAGGCAGTAGAAGCCGTCATTGCCATCGCGGAGACTTGTTCCGTGCCTGGTACAACAGCTCAGATTGCGATTTCGGGTGAGTTCAGGCCATTAAGCCAATCATCCGAGTCCGAGACCGTTTTCGACCTTTATGTGGATACCGCCGGAGATGTCGGTCTGGAAATCGAGGGCGAATTGTCAGGCGGATGTGCGGACTCAGGATTTGCCGCTCAGGTGGGAGCGCCCACGCTCTGCTCCGTCGGACCTGTTGGTGGCAAGAACCACAGCCCCGAGGAATATCTCGAACTGGCAACTGTCGTGCCACGGGCGCAAGCGCTAGCCCTGACGATCATGCGATACGGGTCGTGATCGATCCGTAGTTGTTCCTAATTGGACTCGGTTTGACAGGTAGCGTTCGACCATCTCGGGGGCGACCCCGAGATAGTTGTTCGGATCGATGAGGGCTTCAACGGCATCGCGAGTGAGAGCGCTCGCGATTTCCGGTGCGCTCATGAGTGCATCGACGAAGGTCTGCTCACCTTCCAGACATTGGCGGCAACAGTCGTAGACCAGGTCGTGTGCGCGCTGGCGTCCGATATGTGGTGCAAGACCCATCATTACAGCTTCGGCGACGATCAGCCCGCCGGTCACATCGAGATTGCGCGCCATGGCATCGGGGCGAACCTCAAGATCTGACAGCATGGAATTTGCATGGAAGAGTGCGCCGGCCGTCACGATGAAGCATTCGGGCAAAGCATGCCATTCGGCGTGCCAGGGGCCGGTGGCGCGTTCGTGATCCTGAATGATGGCATCGAGCATCGTGCCGTGATGCTGGCGCGTGATCTTGGCGGCCGCAAGCAGGAGTTCAGAGCTGATCGGATTACGCTTTTGCGGCATCGTGGAACTCGCACCGCGCCCGGACACGAAGGGCTCGAACACCTCGCCGACTTCGGACTGCATCAATAGCATGACGTCGTATCCTATCTTGCCCAATGTCCCGGTCAGGAGAGCGAGGGCACCGGTCGTCTCGGCAAACCCATCGCGGGCTGTGTGCCAGGTGAAAGATGGTTTTCCGAGGCCGAGTTCATCCATCAAGGCGTCCTGAACGCGAAGCCCATCCTGGCCGAGGGACGCCAAGGTGCCAGCCGCGCCTGCGAACTCACCGATTAGAACGCGGGGTTTCAGTTCCTCGATGCGCTGGTTGTGACGGTCGATCGATGAGAGCCAGCCAGCGGCTCTTTGGCCGAAGGTGACGGGAAGTGCGTGCTGCAGATGTGTCCTACCTGCCATGGCCGTGTGCTTGTGCGCCTCGGCAAGCTCAGCAAGCGCTTCTGCGATTGCGACAATGTCGCCTTGGATCAATGCCAGGCCGTCTCGGATCTGCAAAACATCCGCTGTGTCCATGATGTCCTGTGTCGTCGCGCCCCAATGGCAGTATTGGCCGAGCCCGTCGGGGCACCACTCGGCGAGCTGCTCGACAAGGGCAATGATCGGGTAGCCGACGATCTCTGTCTTTGCTGCCATCCGATCGAAATCGACATTCTTGATCCTCGCAGCCTCCGTGATTGCAGTTCCCGCCTCGGAAGGGATCAGGTCTAGATCCGCTTGAACACGGGCAAGGGCCGCTTCGATATCTAAATAGTGCTGCACGAGTGCCCTATCCGAAAAAACGGTCCGCATGGCTTCGGTACCGAACATGTTGCGGAAAAGATCAGACGAGAGGACAAGGGAGGGCATTGGGTTTCCTATTCGGCCGCCGGCGCCTTGCCCGGGGAGGGCAAGCTGTGACATCACAAGCGCACTTCGATAGAGGCAAGGTGTAGCTATGGATTTCGAGCTTGACGAGTCGCAGTCTCTGTTTCGTGACGCCGTTCGAGGAATCGCGGAGCGCCATCTCAAGGAAAAGGCTGTTGAGCGTGCGCAGTCGGAAGCCGTGCCACGGGATGTCGCCGAGCTGTTTTCCGACCAAGGGCTTATGGGCATAACGATCCGCGATGAAGATGGCGGCCAGGGCGGCACACTTATGGACGCCGTCATCGCAATCGAGCAGGTCGCGCTCGTGTGTCCGAGAAGTGCCGATGTGGTTCAGGCCGGTAATTTCGGTGCGATCCGTACCTTTGCCGAGTTTGGTTCCCCTGATCAAAAGGAGCGATACCTCGACGATCTCTTGAGAGCGCGAAAACTGATTGCTCTCTGCATGACCGAATCCGCGGCCGGGTCGGCAGTGACCGATCTGCAAACATCGGCAACGCCTGATGGCGATGGTTGGAGATTGAATGGCTCAAAGATTTTCTCGACCCATAGCCCTGAGGCAGATCTGTTCCTCGTCTACTGTCGCTTTGGACCCGGCGTTTCCGGTATCGGATCAGTCTTGGTGGAACGCGGTGCAGACGGCCTGACGATTGGCAATCCGAGCGCCTTCATGAATGGCGAGGCCTGGTCGGAGCTGCATTTCGACAATGTCGAGGTTCTGCCGAGGAACGTGCTTCTTCCGGCAGGTGGCTTCAAAAAACAGATTTCCGGGTTCAATGCCGAACGTTGCGGCAATGCGGCACGTTCACTGGCCCTTGGCCGTCATGCCTTCAACATCGCGCGCGAGCACGTCATGACGCGTGAACAGTTCGGGCGTCCTCTTTGCGAGTTCCAAGGCCTGCAGTGGAGTTTCGCCGAAATGGTGGTCAAGCTCGAGGCAGCCCAACTCATGCTGTACCGGGCTGCGATCAGCGCCAAGGATGGCCTGCCCGATCCCGCAATGACGTCAATGGCCAAACTTGCCTGTAACACGGCCGGGTTCGATGTTGCCGATGCCGCGATGCAGGCCATGGGTGGTCATGGCTTTTCCGAGGAAAGCCTCGTGCAGTATTGCGTTCGCCGAACGAGGGGGTGGAAGATTGCCGGCGGCTCGGTCGAAATGATGAAGAACCGCATTGCGGAGACGGTTTTCGAGCGCCGCTTTTCGCAGCGACCCGGCCGCTGACGTTCGATGGCAAGTGACAGACAATCTGAACGGCCGCTGCTCCGTGATGCGCTCTTTGCGCCGAGATCTGTGGCTTTGGTTGGCGTGTCGGACGATGAGACCAAGACCACGGCACGTCCCCTGCGTTTTCTTAAGCAGCATGGCTTTCAAGGAACGGTCTATCCCGTCAATCCGAAGCGAAAACGGATTCAGGGCAAAGCTGCCTTCTCCAGTCTTACGACCTTGCCGGAGGTGCCGGACCATGTGTTCGTGCTCGTCAATTCGGCAGCAACAATCGACGCCGTGGCGGAAGCGGGTGCGCTGGGCGTGCCGGCCGCGACTTTGCTTGCCGATGGATTTGCGGACGCAGGTGCGGAAGGGCGTCGCCGGCAGGAACAACTTCTCGAGATTTCCGATCGGACCGGCATAAGGCTTGTCGGGCCGAACAGCCTTGGTGTTGTGAATGTTGCAAACGGGTTGGCGCTCACTGCAAATGCAGCATTCGCGGAAAAGGATTTGCGGCCGGGATCGGTCGCGCTTCTATCACAAAGTGGCAGCATGATCGGCGGCTTGATGTCGCGTGCATTGGCACTGGGACTTGGATTTTCGAAACTCGTATCGGTCGGCAACGAGGCTGACCTCACCGTCGGTGCCATCGGGCGCTTGTTGCTCGATGATCCGGATACGAATGCATTCCTGCTTTTCCTTGAGACAATCCGCGATGCAGAGGAAATTGCAAGTTTTGCGGCGGAAGCTCATGCTCGATCAAAACCGGTTCTGGCTTTCACGCTCGGACGGTCGGGGGAAGGACGGGAACTCGCCGTGCTGCACACAGGTGCGCTTCTCTCCGACGGTGCAAGCGTGGACGCCTTTCTTCGCGATGCCGGTATCGCAAGATTGCAGAGTTTTGAAGGGTTGCTTGAATCCGTCCCATTGTTCAGCGGTCGGCGACCTTCGAGCAATTCCAATCCGCGTGTCGGGGTGGTGACGACGACGGGTGGAGGCGGTGCATCGCTCGTCGATGCTCTATCGGTCGCAGGACTGGTGCTTGGTCGTGCATCGGGAGAAACGTTGGAGGCTATTCGGGAGACCGGTATCCAGGTCTCAGCCGGGCCGATGGTGGATGTTACGCTGGCAGGAGCGCGATACGACATCATGCGCGGAACCTTGGAAGCCATGACACGGGCGGATGAATTCGACGCCGTGCTGGTGGCGGTTGGCTCATCGGCGCGATTCAATCCCGAGCTGGCCCTCCAGCCCATCATAGACTGCGAGAAGAACGGCAAGCCGGTGGGCGCATTCCTCGTGCCCGATGCGCCTGATGCGGTGCGCGCCATGGGTGCGGCTGGGATTCCCGTTTTCCGGAGCACATGGGCGTGCGCCGACGCGGTTCGGGCTTGGGCCGAATGGCAATCCCCTCGGCCCGAAGCCGGCAAACGGTGCGTATCGGCAGACGAAGGTGATGCCGTCATGCTGGATGAGGCGGCTGGATTGTCGCTTCTCTCCAAGGCGGGCGTTCCAGCGGTTCCTCATGTCATTGCCGAACTTGATGAGGTCGGCACGATCGAGTTGCCGTTTGCGTTTCCCGTAGTCGCCAAGGTTCTTGCCGAGGAGATCGCGCACAAGACAGAAGCCGGCGGCGTTGTCGTTGGTATTGCAAATCGTGCTGCGTTAGTCAGTGCGGCGAAGCGCATCAAGACAGCTGTTGAAGCACATCAGCCCGGTATAGTCGTGCAACGCCTGCTGATCGCGCCAAAGGTCGACGCTCTTGGTGAAGCGCTTATGGGGCTCGTGCGCGATACGCAGGTCGGACCCGTCATTACTCTGGCGCCAGGAGGCGTGCTTGCGGAACTCTATAACGATAAGGCTGTACGTCTGGCGCCGGTCGATATTGAAACCGCTCATGAGATGATTGCCGAGATCAAGGGGTTCGCTCCGCTGCGCGGCTATCGCAATCTTCCCCAAGGAGATCTACAGGCATTCGCCGAAGCCATCGTAGCCTTCTCCCACTTGGCATCGGATCCGCGCGTTTCTGATGCCGAAGTCAATCCACTTCTGATCTGGCAGGATGGTGTCGTGGCGGTCGATGCACTCCTGCGCAAGGTGCGCTGACGATGGGTCGGCATAGATAGCCGGATCAAGTCCGGCTATGACGAGTTTGAGTCAAAAAACAGACGCTTTCTCGTCATTGTCGGGCGTGACCCGGCAATCCATGCGATCTCAAGAAATCAAAAATAGACGCGGCAGGCCTCGAAGCGTTCGGGCTTCACCTGATGTTCCTCGATCAGGAAGTCGAGCGTGTCATATCGGTCGGCATGAATTGCGCGCGGGAAATGCACGCTCGTCTTATGCGGTAGCCCGTTGGTTAGCTGGCTGTCCGCCACGAACATGGCGCGCAGTACGCGTCGATGAGGCGACCCTGAATAATGTTCATGGGTCGGCGGCGATATTCCATGCACACGCCCGACGCTATCGGTGCCCACATGCGACTTGAAGACCCGCACAATGTCGTTTGACGGAATAGCATTGTGATAGCCGACCAGTTTCTTGAGTAGGGGGCGTTCAGCCCGTTCCGGCATGGTCCCAAGAAGCAAACCGGCATTTCGCGCGCTCGACATGGCATTATTGGTTTGGCGCAGAACATAGGCATTTGTCAGGAAGACATTGAGCGAGATTTCCGAGCCGAGCCAGATGAGTTCCTGGACATGCGTCTTGCCCTGCTCAAGCGCCGGCAGATAGTGCTGATGGCCTGGGTCGGCAGGGTTGATCTGCGGATACATCGTCGCTGCGATGTGGAACCCGGCATCCTCGTGACGGCCAGCCCGATACCAGCCCCAGATATACTGGCCGGCTTCCTTAAGGCCCACACCGATCGCGCCACCGACGGCACCGACAACCAGTTTGTCCAGATTGCTGACGGCCCAATCGAGAACAGCATAGTCAGTCATGGCAGTACTCCCTCATGCCACAAGCGTTTAAGCCCCGGTCAGCCGGGATACCAGGACGGTTTGCGTTTCTCCAGAAAGCTGTTGAGGCCTTCATCGGCCTCCGGCGACTGCCGCTTGGCTGCATGGGGCCTTGCCATCTCGTTCAATGCGGCATCGTCATAGACCAGGTTGGCAAATTTGAGAGCATCGGCTTTGCTTTCGGCGAGTGCCTTCGGGGGAACATGTAGCAAAGCATCGATAATCGGTGCAGCAGTCTCATCCAGCTTGTCTGCCGGGCAAACCTCATCGGCCAGACCGATATCGAAGGCACGCTGCCCGTCGAAGCGCTCGCATGTCAGGCTGTAGCGCCGCACACGTCCAGGTCCCATACGGGAAATCAACTGGGGAACGATCGGGGTGGCAATCAAACCCCAGCGGGCCTCGGTAATGGCAAACATGGCATCTTCGGCTGCAATCACGATATCGCAGGCGGCGACGGCACCCACCCCGCCCCCGAAACATCCGCCATGGACGAGTGCGATTGTCGGTTTTGGAAACTGCGTTAGGCTGTGAATGAGCGCAGTGGTGCGCTTGGAGACTTCGAAATTTTCTTGTTCGCTTTCCGCCCGCACGCTTTGGATCCAGGCGAGATCTGCGCCTGCCTGGAAGTGGCGCCCGTTCCCTCGGATGACCACCAGGCGTACAGCGGGATCGTTCCCATACCCGCTCATTATATCGCCGAGTTGAGCGATCATGTCGCCATTGTAAGCGTTGTTCACTTGAGGCCGGTTCAACTGCAGGGTCGCGACGCCCCTTTCGTCTACCGAGTGTTCCACGACCGAGTCCGTCATCCTCAACTCTCCTGCGTCTTCGCCGGGTTGGCATCTTCTATACAATGGCGCCTGCGTCCTGCTAACACGGTCGGCAGAAATCGACCATGCGTGAAAAGGACAGGAGATATTTTTCATGTCATTGCCGCTTGAGAATATCCGCGTGCTGGACCTGACGCGTGCTTTGGCAGGCCCGTTCTCGACAATGATCCTGGGAGATCTCGGCGCCGAAGTGATCAAGGTCGAACCGCTTCCGGATGGCGAAATGAGCCGCGGCTGGGCGCCCTTCGACCGGGGCATCGGCGTCTATTATCTCAGTATCAATCGAAACAAGCAGAGCCTCGCCGTCGACTTTCGCAGCGAAGAAGGTTTGGCGCTTCTGGGCCGGCTGGCACGCGACGTCGACGTTGTCGTCGAGAATTTCAAGCCCGGTGCGACCAAGGCCATGGGTCTCGATTATGAGACGCTCAGGGCAGACAATCCGCTGCTGATCTATGCGAGTATCACGGGTTTCGGTTCCGATGGTCCCTACGGCCAGTGGCCCGGATACGATCAAATTGCGCAAGGCATGTCGGGGCTCATGAGCATCACAGGTTTCCCCGATGGCGATCCGATCCGGCTCGGCATCCCGATCGGTGACGTGGTTGGTGGCATGTGGGCTGCACTCGGCGTTACAGCAGCCGTTGCTCAGCGGCACGTGACGGGGCAAGGCCAGCAGGTGGATACATCGCTCCTTGCGGGTCTGGTCGGTTTGCTTTGTGTGCAAGGGCAGCGCGCGCTCAGTCTTGGCGATGTACCAGGACGGATCGGCAACGACCATCCGGTTATTTATCCTTATGGCGCGTTCACGGCGTCAGACGGGCCAATCAATGTTGCCGCCGCAACGCAGGATCAGTGGACAAAGCTGTGCAGTGTTCTGGGGGCGCCCGAGTTAGCGACGCATGTTGACTTTGTCGACAACACGGTCCGGTCCGATAATCGGGCGGACTTAAAGGAGCGCCTCGACTCTCTGTTTGCCCATCGGCCGGCGCTCGATTGGACGAAGGATCTGATGGAGGCGGGTGTGCCTGCCGGTCCCGTCTATTCGCTCGATCAGGTTTTCGAAGATCCGCAAGTCCAGCACGCGGGTCTTGCCGAAACAGTCGAGCATCCAGCTCTGGGCGCCATCCGGCTTCTGTCAAATCCATTGCGGATGACAACTTTCGAAGGGCGTACCGTACGCACGGCGCCGCCCGAGCTCGGTGAACATAGCCGGGCAGTTCTCGCAAGTTTTGGATTGGAATCATCGCAAATTGATCGGCTCATTGCGTCGGGGACGGTGGGGGCCAAGGACGACTGCTCAACGACCGAGAGCCAGGCATCATGAGTGCGCCAGGTCTTTCATATATTGCTATTGCTGTTCGAGACGTTGCCGCGGCGTGCGGTTTTTTCGGCGACAAATTGGGGCTTGCGTGCAGCCAGGTCCACGCCCCGACAGGTTTTGTTCCCGCGTTCGCGGTCGGAGCTACGGCTATTGTCGTTTTCTCAGAAGACGACGCGTTTCTCAGTTATCAACGCCCCGGCGTGGATCATATCGCACTCAACTTGGCGAATCGGGCGGACGTGTCGTCCGGGCTTGGTTTCTCTCTCAGGGACGGGCCCGGAATCGGGGGACGAATGGAAACACGCGTTGATCCGGATGCGAGCGTCGGTGTTGCAACGCGTCTTGCCGACCCGCTTGGACTCGCTTTTGAACCTGGTCAGCATATCGAACGGATGGATCATATCGGCATTGCATCGGCGGACAATCGCAAGGCGGAGGGCATTTTTGCAGAGGGTATCGGATGCCCTGTCGAGAGTCGCCAGACGGATATGGAAGTCCGAACCATCGTCGAGAGTTTTACATCCGATACCTATGGCGTGGTTTATCACAGCCGCCAACCGGAGCCTGTCGGTGGTTTGCGCGTCTCGTTTCTGACTGTCGGTGACACCGAACTCGAGTTTCTAGAGGAGTTCGATGCGTTGCACGGCAGAAATGTGAATCACGGTTCTGCCGGTACGACACGCCAGGATCAGGGGGCGATCGGACGCTATATCGAGAAGCGTGGTCCCGGCCTCCATCATATTGCGTTGAAGACGGGCGATATCGACCGGACCTTGCGCCATCTCGACAAGGCGGGGTGTCCACTCATCGATTATCGCGGAAGACCGGGGTCGCGACGTGGACGGATCGGTTTCGTTCACCCCAAGGCTGTCGGCGGCGTTCTTATCCATTTCGTTGAGCGCTAGGAGCGAGATTCACTTATCGTACAATGACATCTTGACTCTCCATGCAGGACATTGTTCATGTCGCGCCGCTGTGGAGCCTCGCTCTTGCGGCCAAAAGATAACTTGCATTGATCCACCGTTTTCGGTGATCAATAAGAAAAAGAAAAATTGAACTCTAGGGTGTGGAAACGCGATAGGCCGAGCCGTTAGCTTGGGAAGGGCGCTCTTGTCGAATATTCTTGAAATTGAAAATCTTCAAACGCAGTTCTACACGTCCGCCGGAACGGTCAAGGCCGTCGACGGTGTGTCCTATGACGTGAAGGAAGGCGAAACCGTTGCCATTGTTGGCGAGTCGGGCTGTGGCAAGTCTGTGAGTGCCATGTCGATCCTGCGGCTGATCCCCGATCCGCCGGGTAAGACGGTTGGTGGAAGTATCCGGTTTCTGGGCCGCGATCTGCTGCAGATTACCGAAGACGAGATGCGCGAAGTCCGCGGCAAGGACATCGGGATGGTGTTCCAGGAGCCGATGACGTCGCTCAACCCGGTGCTGAGCATTGAGCGTCAATTGACCGAGACGCTCGAAGAACACACCGATATGACTGCGGAGCAGACCAAGGAGCGAGCGGTTGAATTGCTTGGCCTGGTCGGCATTTCGGATCCTAAACGGCGTTTGTCGCAATATCCTCATCATCTCAGTGGCGGCATGCGCCAACGCGTGGTGATTGCGATGGCACTCGCGTGCGAACCCAAACTGATCATCGCTGATGAGCCTACGACGGCACTCGACGTTACGATCCAGGCGCAGATCCTTGAGCTAATGAAGGATCTGACGCGCCGCATGGATGTTGCGCTGATTGTCATCACCCACAATCTGGGCGTTGTCGCTCGTTACGCAGACCGCGTGAATGTCATGTATGCGGGAAAGATCATCGAGAGTGGCACGGCACACGACATCTATCACCGGCCGCGCCATCCCTACACGCTGGCGCTTTTGAAGTCGGTTCCGCGAATGGATCAGCCGCGGAAAGCCAAGCTGGACCCGGTTGAAGGCCAGCCGCCGGACCTGACCCGTCTCGATGAAGGCTGTTCGTTCCGCCCGAGATGCGCTTACGCGGTTGAGAAGTGCGCGAGCGCCTATCCGCCTTTGAATGCCGTGAACGAAGGCCATCTTGCCGCCTGCTGGCAAAACGAAGTCGTGGCGGAGGCTGCGAAAGAGGTCGTCGCCAGCGACGAGTCCGAGATAGAGTCGACCGCGGCGCAAGGGGCATAAAGGAATGACGACGACATCACCCGAGGCCGAAGTCCTTGTCGACGTCCGCGGCCTGAAAATGCATTTTCCGGTTACCGAAGGGGCATTGATCCCACGCGTTATCGGTCACGTTAAGGCGGTCGACGGCGTAAGCTTCAGCATCCGCAAAGGAGAAACCCTCGGTCTCGTTGGCGAATCGGGTTGCGGTAAGACCACGACTGGTCGCTGTATTCTGCAGCTTGAGAAGGCGACCGATGGTGAAATCCTCTACGATGGCGTCAACCTGACGGGCTTGGACAAAAAGGCCATGCGCCCGCTTCGCCAGCGGATACAAGTGATCTTCCAGGATCCCTACAGCTCCCTGAATCCGCGTATGAAAATCGGAGATATCATCTCCGAACCCATGATGGTGCACAACACGGAGCCCGATCAGGCCGCCCGAACCAAGCGTGTTGCGGAACTTCTGGAGGTTTGCGGCCTCAATCCGAAGTTTGCAGATCGCTATCCTCATGAGATGAGCGGCGGCCAGCGTCAGCGCGTTGGTATCGCTCGCGCTCTGTCGGTCAAGCCGGAATTCATCATTTGCGACGAAGCCGTTTCGGCATTGGACGTTTCGATCCAGGCCCAGGTGATCAATCTCCTGGAGGACCTGCGGGACGAATTCGATCTGACCTACCTGTTCATTGCGCACGATTTGAGCGTCGTGCGCCATCTCTGCCAGCGTGTTGCCGTGATGTATCTCGGCAAGATGGTCGAACTCGCCGACTGCGACGAACTCTACGATAACCCGCTCCACCCCTACACCAAGGCGCTGTTGGATGCGGTACCGATTCCGGACCCGACTGTTGAGGCAGAGCGGGCCCATAAAATCATCAAGGGCGAAATACCGAGCCCAATCAATCCACCGTCGGGCTGCGTGTTTCATCCGCGCTGCTCGGTCGCGGTTGAGGGGTGCAGCAAGTCTGTGCCAGAGTTTCGGGAGGTGAAGCCGGGTCACTGGGTGGCCTGCTCCGAAGTGTAAGGCCCCATCGAGAAGGGCTTCGAGTGTCTGCGGACGCATTTGTTTGTACGAAAGGGAGGAATTGAATGAGACTACCAGTACTCAAACTCGCCGTCGCTGGATTGGTGGGCCTCGGCCTGTCGACCGGAGCGGCCAAGGCCGCGAGCCACGCAGCCAAGCCCAAAGCGGGCGGCGTGCTTAACTTCGTGGTCGGCTCGAAGATTCCGTCCTATGACGGGCACGTCGAGACGACATTCGGCATGGTTCATCCGATCCGGCCGTTCTATAGCCTGCTGATCCGCGTCAATCCTGACAATCCGTCATCGCCGACGGATTTCGTCTGTGACGTCTGCGAGGGCGATGTGCCGAAAGGTGAAGAAGGCGGCACGGTCTACACCTTCAAGATCCGCAAGGACGTCAAGTTCCACGATGGAACGAAAATGACGGCCCATGACGTCGTCGCGACCTACCAGAAGATCATCTTCCCGCCGGAAGGCATTGCAAGTTCGCGCAAGGCGTTCTTCAAGATGGTCAAGTCCGTCGAAGCAACCGACGACTATACGGTGGTCTTCAAGCTCGCATTCCCGTCCGGTGCTTTCATTCCGGCTGTCGCGACGCCCTTCAACTTTATCTATTCGAAGAAGGATCTCGAGACGCACGGCTATACCTGGCACAAGAAGAACATCAACGGCTCCGGTGCTTTCAGCTTCGTTCAGCATCAGCCGGGTTCTTTTGTGGAAGGCAAGAAATACGCCGACTATCATCACAAGGGCCAACCTTATCTCGATGGGTTTAAAGCCATCTCAGCTCCTAAGATGGCGCTGCGGCTTCAAGCTATTCGCGGTGACCGTGCCGGGATCGAATTCCGTGGTTTTCCGCCGAAGGCTCGTGATGACCTGACCAAGGCTCTTGGCAAGAAGATCACGGTGCAGGAGAGCGACTGGAACTGCGTGTTGATGTTCACGCCGAACCAGAAGAAGAAGCCGTTTGACGATCCTCGCGTACGCAGGGCTCTGACGCTCTCCGTCGATCGCTGGGGCGGCTCGAAGTATCTCTCTCAGATCGCGATCGTGAAGACGGTTGGCGGCGTTGTGTTCCCGGGTCACCCGATGGCCGCAACGGAAGCCGAGATGACCAAGCTTGCCGGCTATGGCAAGGACATCAAGGCAAACCGCGAAGAAGCCAAGCGGCTCCTCAAGGAAGCCGGTGCTGAAGGTCTTGAGTTTGTGCTCAACAACCGCGGTGTGGATCAGCCTTATAAGGTTGTGGGCACCTGGTTGATTGACCAGTGGCGGAAAGTCGGTCTGAAGGTTACCCAGCAGGTGAACCCGAGCCCGATTTTCTATGACATTCTGCGCAAGAAGAAGAACTTCGATGTCTCCATCGACTTCAACTGCCAGAGCGTCATCAACCCGATCGCCGACGTGACCAAGTTCCTGGGTTCTGCAGGCAACAACTATGGTCAGTATGACGACCAGGAGCTCGAGGCTATCTATGCGAAGCTGCTTAAGGCCGAAACCGAAGCCGAGCAGCGGACATTGATGCGCCAGTATGAGCAACGCGCACTCAGCGACCAGGCTCACATCGGCATTACGCTGTGGTGGTACAAGATCAATCCGCATCGCTCTTACGTGAAGGGCTGGAAGATCGCACCGAGCCATTACCTGAACCAGCATCTCGACAATATCTGGCTGGACAAGTAACAGCGTATTGACTGGCATTCGCCGCCCTCGACCCTGTTGGTCGAGGGCGGTGGACAAATCGGTTTCGGGCATATGTGGCAATACATACTCAAGCGACTCCTATTGATGATCCCGACTTTGATCGGGGCAGCGTGTCTAGTGTTCTTCCTATTGCGGTTGATCCCGGGCGACGTGTGCGAGCTCAGACTGGCTGGATCCGGCCTTTATGCCGATCCGGAACAAATCAAGCTGTGCCGCGACAATCTCGGTTTGAACGACCCGATACTTGTTCAATTTGGCTCTTTCATTCTTGGTCTGGTGACATTCGATTTCGGCAACTCGATGTGGACGGGCCAGCCGATCACCTATGAGCTTGGCCTGCGGTTCCAGCTGTCGTTGCAGGTGGCGCTCATGGCCACGCTGGTGACGATCCTCATCGCCATTCCGCTCGGCACGATATCGGCTGTTCGTCAGAACACATGGATCGACTATATTGTTCGGACATTCTCAATTGCCGGCATAGCCATTCCATCATTCTGGCTTGGAATCCTGATTATTCTCGGTCTCTTGATCACCACTCAGGCTTGGTTTGGTGAGGCCTGGATGCCCCCGATTGACTATGTGCCCATATGGGAAGATCCGCTTCGCAATCTGAGTCAGTTGATCTGGCCTGCGGTTGCCACCGGCTATCGCTACTCGGCGGTCGCCACGCGTATGACGCGATCGACATTGCTCGAAGTGTTGCGCGAGGACTATGTGCGTACGGCGCGGGCGAAAGGCTTGATGGAGAAGATCATCATCAACCGGCATGCGCTCAAGAATGCGCTCTTGCCGGTTGTCACCATCATCGGGATCGAGTTTGCATTCCTGATGGGCGGTCTCGTCGTTACCGAGCAAGTGTTCAATCTCAATGGCCTCGGCAAACTGTTCGTCGAGTCCGTGACAAACCAGGACTTCGCGCTGACGCAAGCGCTCGTCATGATCGTGGTTGTGGTGTTCGTCTTCACGAACTTCATCGTCGACGTCATGTATGCCTGGTTGGATCCCCGCATTCGCTATAGCTGATTGGAAACCCTATGCCGACGACCTCAGAAGTCAGAGTCGAAGCCGCGATAGAGGAACTGTCTCCGAAGCGGTCGATCTTCACGGTGATGGGCGAACTCGTCCGCAAACAGCCCGTGGGAGCCGTTGGCGCCTTTATCGTGTTGGCCATGATTGTCATGGCAACATTCGCGCCCTATCTCACTCCGTACGACCCTGAGGCAAACTCGTTCGAACATATGCTAACCCCGCCGAGTACGGCATTTTTCCTGGGCACGGATCAATTCGGACGCGACTTGTTCTCTCGGATTGTCTATGGCGCGCAGACGGCCTTGTTCGTTGGTTTTACCTGCGCCTTTATCGGCTCGACGATCGGTCTGGTTCTGGGCGTTGCCAGTGCCTTCTTCGGTGGCCGCTTCGACCTCATTTTCCAGCGCGTCATGGACGTCTTCATGGCGTTCCCGCTGATCATCATGGCGCTGGCAGTTGTCTCGATCTTCGGAACGGGCATTCAGAATGTGATCATCGCGATTACAATCCCCTTCATTCCACGTTGCGCAAGGGTCGTGCGCTCGAGCGCACTCGCTATTCGCGAAATTCCTTACATCGACGCCGCGCGCGCGAATGGCTTCTCGAATGCGCGGATCATCATGCGCCACATGGTGCCGAATGTGATGGCGCCATACCTCATCATGATCACGGCCTTCGTCGGTCAGGCAATCCTGCTTGAGGCTTCGCTCTCCTATCTCGGTCTCGGCGTCCAGGAGCCGACACCGGCCTGGGGTCTGATGCTGCAAGGCGGTGCCGAGGAATATGCCGAGAGTGCGCCATGGGTGGCTATTTGGCCGGGCGTCGCGATCACGCTCGCCGTGTTCGGCTTCAACCTCTTCGGCGATGCCGTACGCGACGCACTCGATCCGAAACTGCGCTCCCAGTAGCCTTATGGCTGCAGTGCGTCTTGTTCAGGCGCATTGCAGACACGTCTCCGAATCTGTCGCGCGATAGCGGTTCACTCTGCCGCTTCGTTGGCCTTGTCCGGTTCCGAAAAGCGATCCCGCATTTCGTCCCATTCGTCAGCGCCAAAACGCTGGAAGGCTTCGCGAACGGAGATATCCTTAACGGGCACCGGAAAAACATTCGTCGTTTTGAGTTGATCGAGTAGTTCCTCCGACGAACCGATGACATTCCGTAGCAACATGCTCGGCAGAATGGCGAGCTTGTAACCCATAGCCTCAGCATCGTTGAGCGGAAGGTCAGGTGTCTTGCCGCGACGGACCACATTGAGCAGGCACGGCCCGTTGACGGCCTTCGGAACCATCGCAATTTCCTCGAGCGTCTGAGGGGCTTCGACAAAAGCAATATCAGCGCCGGCTGCCAGCGCTGCATTCGCCCGCGCGATGGCGGCATCAAGGCCTTCGACGGCACGAGCGTCCGTCCTTGCGATAATCATGAAATCAGGGTCGCGGCGGGCATGTACCGCAGCCCGAATCTTTGCCACATAGGCTTCCAGCGGAATCAGCGTCTTGTCATCGAGATGTCCGCACTTCTTCGGGAAGTCCTGGTCTTCCATGTGGATTGCCGCAACACCGAAGCGCTCATATTCCCGGATTGTGCGGATCACGTTGAGCTCGTTGCCATAGCCTGTATCGGCGTCTGCGATGAGGGGTATATCCACCGACCCGGCAATGCGGCCGGCATTCTCGACCATCTCCGTCATGGTAACGAGACCGAAGTCCGGATATCCGAGGCTCGCAGCCGTGCCGGCCCCGGTCATATAGGCGGCGCTGAAACCGGCACGCTCGATGAGTTTCCCGGTGATGCAGTCATAAGCGCCAGGCGCGATCGTCATGCCATCGGCGGCCACCAATGCGCGGAGTTTGGCTGAGTTTGATTGGCTCATGCGAGATCCTCTATTCGGCAGCGTTTCGCTTGCGTTCGAGATGGGGCACCAGCCCGCCATCGCGAACCAATTCTAGAAGGTGGCCCGGTATCGATTCGACGGAAATGCGTTGGTTCTGCGACAGATTGTGGATTTCACCTGCTTCCGGTGAAAGGGCGATTTCGTCACCTGCCTTGATGCGGTCCGTCTCCGCACACACCAAGGCAAGAAGGCCGAAGTTGAAGGCATTTCGATAAAAGATGCCGCCGAATGATTTGGCAATTACGGCTCCGACGCCAAGGTGTCGAAGAACTTCTGCTGCCTGTTCGCGCGACGACCCTTGTCCGAAATTGGCACCGGCGACGACGACGTCGCCGGCAGCAATATTGGCTGCGAAATCCGGATCGACCGATTCAAGGCAGTGAGGCGCAACGTCTTCGATCGGCAGTTTCAGATAGGGACCGGGGGCGAGATTGTCTGTATTGATGTCGTCGCCAAACACCCAGGCCTTGCCCGATGCCGTACTCATGATGCGTTCCCATCCAGGAAGTGCCGCGGATCCTTAACCTCGCCCGCGATCGCTGCGGCGGCGACCGTATAGGGAGAGCCGAGATAGACCTGTGCCGATTTCGCACCCATGCGGCCCTGAAAGTTGCGCGATGTGGAAGAGATGCAAACCTCATCCTCAGCCAGAATTCCCGGGCCGTAGCCGGCACAGGCGCCGCAGCCGGATGGCATCATAATGGCACCAGCCTCTGCCAACGCGGCCATCGTGCCATCCTTCATCGCTTCTGTGGAATCGTTCTTCGACGCCGGTGCGACCAGCAAGCGAACGTTGTTTGCAACCTTGCGGCCTTTCAGGACTTCTGCCGCCATCCGCAAATCGGCAAGCTTCGCTCCGGTACAAGCCCCGATATAGGCCTGATCGATGGCTGTGCCCTCATGCTCGTCGACAGCGGCGGCATTCGAGGGGCTATGGGGCGCCGCGACCTGAGGAGCCAACGTGTCAGCGTCGAATTGGTGATCTTCCATGTATGATGCATCGGGATCGGGCTGCCAGCGGGCGAGGTCGACATCTTCACCAGTCCGGCCGGAGAGATAGGCGGCGGTCGTCTCATCCGGTGCAATCAGGCCTGTCTGTGCACCGAGTTCGGCTGCCATGTTGCACAGCGTCATGCGTTCTTGCATCGGAAGAGCGGAGACGAGCGAGCCTGTATACTCAATCGCCTGATACTTGCCACCGTCCATCCCGAGCCTGGCACACAATGCCAGATTGATATCCTTGGCGGCGACCCCGGTCCCGAGCTTGCCCGACCATTCGATGCGGATTGTTTGCGGGACCTTGACCCAGGTCTCGCCGGTCACGAGGACGCCCGCCATATCGGTCGCCCCGACGCCGAACATGAAGACGCCGAACGCGCCACCGGTTGTGGAATGGCTGTCGCCACCGACAACGAACATGCCGGGGCGCAAATGCCCGCGCTCGGGGAGCACCACATGACAGATGCCCTGCATGTCGTGGAAACTCTCGATGTTCTGTTCGGCGACCCAGCTTCGTGTGAGGTTCAGAATACGGGCGCTTTCGGCGTCCACTGCCGGCACAAAGTGGTCCGAGATTACGACGACTTTGCTCTTGTCCCAGACAGACGCATTGAGGCGTTCCAGGATCGGTTTCACGCGTCGCGGCCCGCTGGAATCATGCATCATGGCCAGATCGACGTTCGCCGTAACCAGATCACCGGGCGTGACGGTGTCTTGGCCAGCCGCCCGGGCAATGATTTTTTCAGCGAGTGTGGCACCCATTGTTTTCGGATCCATGGTCTAGGAAAATGTGCTGCCCGCAGTGTCCCGGCCCTCCGGGCAACGGCTGGCTCTTTGGTCCAGGTTGGCAGTATGATGACAATGTGACCGTTTATCGCGCCTCGTTTGCCTTTGCATGGGGTTGTTCCTCATAAATGCCGATACCCCCCCACATGAACAGTCGGCAGCTTCGGTAAAAAGCAGGGCCGGACCGGAGTCTCACCGAGTCGCAAGAAGGAGTCCACTCTATTGCAGCAGCTTCTCCTTCCGTTGCGAATTGTCGATCAATGGAAAAACCTGACCCGGATCCCTAAAACGCGATCACCGGGCCAACGAGTGAATTGGGCGGGAAGTGGACCTTAGGTGCACTTGCGAGACGTAGCGCGAAGCACGCGGACACCGGACGCTGAATAACTCTTGTAATGCATATGGCATGTATCGGATCGTCGTCCTCTACGTATGTCGAAACTGCCTTCTCGACGGAATTTCCTAACTTAGTTCAACAGGCTCGAGCTCTTTCTTCAAAGCATCAACGATGGGATTGTTGGGTTCGGTTCGGCGCATTGTGCTCTTAGCAGTGCAATCAGATGATCTCGGAACTGATGGGCTTTCTCCCGGAGCTCATCGAACGCATTGGTTTCCTCTCCATAGGGAGAAACTTGCGAGAGAGCGGCCCGGGTCTCTTCATCGTCGAGCGCATCCAAGAAGTTTGCATACAGCTCTAAGGCGGGCGTCGCCAGGTCCCCGGTGATCTTCTGCACGCGCACAAAAGCGGGAATTGAAAGCAATTCTTTCAATTTCTCCATCTTTTCCTGATACGGAAGCCCGTGCGTTTCGCTGATCGCTAGAACACCCGCAAGAAACAACAGCATGCGGGAAAATCGAAGTTTGATAAGCCGGATGGCTCTTGGTTTACTTTGTTTTTGAATCTTGTGCTCGAAATCGACGCAGATCGTTCGCCAATAGCGGATAATGTCATTCAGCAGAAAGAGACAAATCTGGTCTTCGCGAATCGTCTTGGGCACATATTGGCTCAGCAACCGATCACGCGATGCATGAAAGTCTTGCTCATTGTGAACCCACTCACCCTCCAGTAACAGAAGCATGCGGCGTGTGATTTGATCATTGTCGTCCTTCTGTCCGCCGATCGTCTCGCTCAGTCCGCCCACGGACAACGGCTGCTCGAATACGCCGTCCGAGGCAGGCATCTCAAAGCCATTGTGCTTGAGCTTTTCGCGAAAGCGTTCTTGCTTTTCATGCGCTTCCCCCATGCTGGCGGTATCGAACAGAAAGAAGAGATCGACATCGGATCCTTGCGTTACTTCGCGGCGTGCATAGCTGCCGTTGACACCAATGATAATCGTGTCATCCTGACCGAACATTTCGGCGGCCAGTTCACGCATTTGCTCCAAGCCATCGTCTGACCGCCGGCGTGTCTTCTCAAGCGTGGCCTTGGCGGATTCCGAAAGACTCATGTGCAGGCGGCTTCCTGCTCTTGCTCATTCGTGACAAGTTGACCGATGGTGATGTTGCGAAACGACTTTGTCTGCTGGTAGCGCCGTTTCAGATCCGACGGCCGGCGAACCGTGACTTCCGATCTTACAGTGAATTCTCGTTTAGGGGCGCGCAAAGAGAAATCCAACACTTCCGGCATAAATTCCGAAACGCGATGATAGGCGCGGCGCCGAGACGCTTTTGCCCAGGCAAGGATGTGAAACATAATCGGCTGTTTGCTTCGGAGCTGACCCTCAGTTTTGAGAAAATCGTCCGAAGAGAATTCTGCGATGTGGTGATGCATATAGGCTTGCGCGAGACCATCGAAAACGAGGCCCCAAACGTTGTGAATGACGAGGTTATAGACCTCGTGTTTCATGCGCCAAAACTCATCCATGAGACCGGCAGGCAGTTCACTGCTTTCTGCGAGTGCGACCACAAGACGACGGGGGTCAATGCCCTGATGGCTCTTCGCGGCAAAAATGCGTGAGCGGCTGATACCCTCAATCGTATCGAGATTGATCGGGCTGGAAAATAGAAAAGAATGCGGAGAGTTATGGCGTCCTTTAATCATCGCGGCCACTTCATCAAGATCAATGCCGTGAGTTAACATGATCTTGATGATCTCGTCCTCAAAGGGGGAACGGCCGTAAAGAATGTGGTCGCCAGAGCGATGATGCGTGATGTCAAACTCTGATTTGAAAATGGGCTCAAGCGTGTGCGATAGCGGTCCGTGGCCGATATCATGCAGGAGACCGGCTGCTGCCAGAATTCGCGAATCCTTCCGGCGCATACCTTTGATACCGGCATAAAGCAGCGCCAACTCCGCAACGCCGAGAGAATGCTCATATCGGTTATGTCGCCGACGATGTGCTTGGAAGCCGTTTGAAAACCGGATGTAATCCAGTGCGCCGAGAAACCCGATCTGTTTGAGGCGCTGCACGGGACCAGAAAGCGCGAGCTCCGCCAAAAACGGGTCGAGGAACAAAGCGCTATCGTCTTGCTCAAAATGGTGCCGACTCGGCGGCAGGTCCGGAAACAACGGCAGCATGCCCCAGTCCATCCGTTGATCTGTAATGCGCGCGATTCGGCTCAAACTCTCCGATCCCTTATTTTGTGAAGTTGTCTCCCGAATTCTTTAGGTTAGCATATGCCACCCATTCCTCAATTGTTCGTTTTGCTCATCGGGCCGAATGGTCCGAAAAGCGTAGGCTGCCGCGCTAGCACGATTCGGTCTGACCAGCTCACAGTCTGGGCGCGCGGCTTGTCTTTTCCGTAAGCGTCTTCGATCCGCAGTTCGCCCATTTCCCGCAAATCGACGAGGACTTCTTCGAACAATTCCCGCGTGATGGGTGTATCGTTACACTCGCGCCCGAAAAGCTGATCTAGCGACGGTGCGAGATCGGCATCGACTGCATCCCGAATGATGCGTGGAATTTGATCCTGAAGAACCTGCTTGGATTGTGTCCGCGCATGGCAGTCGAATTCATACCCTAGTGTCAATTGCCTGGGATCGGCGCCTTTCGAAAATCCAAGTGCCTGCAATCCCGCACCGCCGTGATGAAGGGAGATATTGTTCTCCTCCCAGTGAATGTTGCCGATGACGTTCCTTGCCTCACGATGGCGTGACAAATGAATGAACCAGTAACTGCGATGGGCTTCGGGCGATCGAATGAAGAAAGGAGAATAGTACTCAGCACCCGTCGCGCCTTTGAGATGCTTGTAAAGGCTGTTCTGAATAAGGGTTCGCCATCCGGCGCTTTCCTCCTTGTTGATAAGAAGCTCTTTTACAAAGTCTGGATCGGCGTCGATGTCGTCATAGCTTCTGCGTCCAAGGTGTTCCTCGCTCATATAGTCGATCAATCCGTCGACACTGAATGTCAGGAAGATCTCAGCCTTTTCGAGCTGACCGAGGATTTGTCGCATTGACCGGAATGCGACCTGGCTCCATCCATACTGGTCGAGCAGGAAAAGGGAGCGGCCCTTTTTGGGTGATCGTTTCTTGACGAGTGCGATCGAATCAGAAACGCGATCGTTAAAATTATCAGTCCAAATGTGAATGCGATCGTCGAGCAAATCCCTGAACGGTGACTTCTCGATTTCAGCACGTAGGAACTCCGTGTGGCGACGGTTTAAGTCTACAAACAGAAAATCGGTCCGTATCTCAAAGCCCTTGGATCGCGTGCGGTTCAGCTTGTCCTGCATTTCCCCGATCGCCTTGAGCAAAACGAGCGGAGAACCGCTGACTTCTTGGTCATTGAACAGATACCGGCCGCCGCCTGCATATCCGTCGATAATGGTAAGGTTTAAGCGTTCTTGAACGGGGGTGGCCGTGCAGATATCTATGTAGCGACGTAGATATCGGTCCAGAATCCGATGTTTCGCCAGACTATGTTCGCCAATCGTCGGTGGCGGTTCGCCCAATCTCCATTGATAGTGCTTCTTCGCCATACCGCTTCCTACCGCAACCGCGGCATTGCGTTATGGACCGCGCCATCCAGCATCCGGCCATTATGCCCTTTGGCGCGGCGCTTTCCGTCATCGCCATGCGCACCCCATTGCTTGAAAAAGAATGCGACGTTGTCCTTTGTGCACTGGTCCCGGACATTCCGCGCCCAATCGGGATCCATTGGCCTCGCCTTGGCTCCCGATTCCCCTCCAACAATCACCCAGTGAATGCCGTCAAGGCTGAGATTTCCCACATCTTCAAGGAGAGGCTCAACGGACAGGAATCGGACTCTCGCGTTGATCGACTGGAGCAGAGCAATGCGTGGAACGCCGTATCGCCGATCTTCAACGGTAACGCCAAGCCAGGCATTTGGTGGCACGTCTCGTTTGGCGAAGTACTTGGCCATGCGCTTCGGCCGCTTTGTGAGGATTTGGTAAACGTGCTGGGGCGTTTCGTTGACGGTCGCCATTACCTGATCGACAAAGGCGAACGGAACCTTGTCGTGGAACAAATCGCTCATCGAATTCACAAACCAGATTGTGGGCTTCTTCCGACGTCGGGGGTGGTCCAGCCGTTCTGGAACAAGACTGATCGCGAACCCGTTACTATACCCCTTGGTGCCCATAGCTCGGAGCCGTTTCGCCAAGGTTTCCGCATAACAGAACCTGCAACCAGGCGAGACTTTTGTGCAACCCGTCACCGGGTTCCACGTCATTTCAGTCCATTCGATGTGAGACTTTCCCGTCATAGTGTTCTTGTACTGTTCTCGCTTGGCATACGCAATCTGCCTTTTGAAACGGTACCAATTCCATACCTTGCATTCATAGTCTGTGCTGATCGCGGGACGGAAGACAGCGAAGAAGTGCTATCCGGCTGCTACAGTCAGCAAATATGAGCCACGAAGCCATCCAGGTGAATGTCAGCTCTCTAATTGGTGCGGCGCGCGAGTAGAGATGCGCGCGAACGTCGGCATAGGGCCGTCAATCCCAACCACGCCGAATGTCGGTGCGACGGCACGCTGGACAATGCACGGCGTTGGTCGGATGATTTTCGCGACGAGCCTCGCGCCGCTCAGCTTCATCAAGAATCTCGGTCTCAAATCGGTGGCCGCAGTTGTTGCAGCGGACGCGCTCAGACATGCGTGATCCCCGCCTGTTCGACGAACCGATTCCAGAGGTATTCCGCGGCCTGCTCTGGGTCCAGCCGATCAGGTTCGTTTCCAAACCCCATCATGGTTGGGACTAGGAATTGGTCGTACTCGTCCGAGGACACGTTGAACGCACCGTTCGCAGTGTTGTCAGCGGCATTCTCGTTGAAAGAAAAGTAGATGTCGCCCAATGCGAAGCCTGCATTTTGGTAGTGCACTGTAATGTGCGCTGTTCCATGCTGCCGACTTCGATTGACGACAGTACTTCCAAAAGAGTTTGCGCCTCGGTCGACGAAGCGGCCTCGCAAACCATCCACCGCATCCAATTCGCCTGTCGCTCGCCGGAAATAGTCCTTGATCGTAGCGAACGCCGCATCGCGGTATTCACTGCGGTCAATCTCATCGAAGTCGCGCTTTACGCGATAGCGAGGAATACCCTGCAGTGGGGCAGCCGGAGCGGTTTTGTTCTTGTCGGGCTCTGATGCATCTGCTTCGCTCGCGTCGACGATCCGGCGTAGTTCCTGTACTACGTTGAGATAGGCATTGTTTGCGTTTGCCCACTCGGAAATTGGATTGCCGTCCTGGGGCACTGCCCTCAACCGGCGCAGTTGCGGCATCGCGGCCCAGTCACATGGCTCAACAATGATAGGCACAACCCGCGCCTCGCCTGCGTCATGTCGTTCCAAGGCGCGCTGCATTTCGCGTTCGACGCAATAGTTGGACGCGATGAAGTCGGGACTTATTAACAGCAGGAAAAGATCGGCCGCCTCCAACTCCTGGCTGATTTGATCGTCCAAAACATCGCCGGCCAAAATTTCGCGGTCATACCACGCTTCGATCCGGCGTTCCCTTTGAAGGTTGGCGAGATGGACATGTAAACGGTCGAGCGCTGTCGAATCGTGGTGAGAATATGAAATAAATGCTCGCATAAGCCCGCAACAAAAGTTGCCATTTTGTTCCAAAAATAGATCTACGAATCCAAGTCAGCAACACGATCTTAAGCATTATTTCGCGACGTACGAATGACAGCTTTGACTCGTGGCGTCGCAGCATTTTTGGGCTCCGGCCAAGGTCGGCTCGGGGCCGAGAATTCCAGGTCACTTGCATGCACGTGCAGGCACAGGCGTCTGTCGGCGCAAGGCAGTTTTATCACCTTTAAGAGCCGAAAGAGAGTGAGGAGATTGCCCAGCGTTATGGCTCTTCAAAGGTTCAGTCTGCTGTTAAAGTTATTTGGTCATCGCTGATCTGGTGTATCCGGGTCGCAGGCGTCGAGAATTCCTGCAACATTGGGTTCGGACGGTTTGGTAGGTGCTTCCCAATCGGTAACGAGCTGATCGGCAATGAATTCGGCATCCTCTGCAAATAGTCGATGGGGTATGATGAGGAAGTACGTGGCTTGAAACGCCTCGGCGCTGGCATTGGGCTCCTTGAGAATGGCGTCGAGGCATTGGCGACCGCGAAATTGATCGTCGATCCCTCGTTCTTGCATGAGCCGGCGGATCAGCCGCCGCCAGAAGCGACGGCAAGCATCTTCGGCGTCACGCAACGGATTGAACACGAAATCGAGACGCCCGAGCGCCATCTGAAGCCTAACCGAAAGGACCGGAATCGCATATATCAGATCGAACCAGGTGACGTTTTCGAAGGCCTGTGGCATTAGCGGCAATCTGCGTGCGACGCGGCCGATCTGCGCCCGACAGGTTTGGCTCGGCCCGCCATCGTTTTAGCGACACTATCCGGCACGATACGGCAGGTACAATGGCGGGTCTGTCATTGGGAGTTGACGTTCATAGCGTTCGTGTGGAGAGCGTCCGCCTGACTTGCAGCGATCTCTCAGGTCAAACAAAAAAAGCTCAGTGAGACATGTCTCACTGAGCTCGACTGCCAAGAACTGACGCTGGGTGCAAACTACTTGGTGTTGAGGAGCGTGTAGAATTCCGTGAACACCATATCCTTGGTCGCGCTGGCAATGTGGCAGGCTGCACAGGCTTCGGCCGGCGCGGCTGCCGCCGTTTGCGCATAAGGCGGAGCATGATGTCCAAAATTAAAGTATCCCCAGTTTTGGGTTTCGGAGAAGCGTTTGGAATCTTTCACAGATATGTCGATGCCGTTGAAGGCGGCCGGGAAAAATCCGCGCCCGGATGTCTCCGTCCTCGATCCATCCTTCTCCTCGCCTTTCTTGGTGAGTTGAAGCTCTTTCAGCAGAATTGTTCCTTCGGGAAATTCGCCGGTCGCCTTGTAGATCTTGTAGGCTTCGGGGTGGATGTAGACATTGTGGTACTCCGGGAAACCCGCCTTGCCGTCATTCAAGGCATTGGGCGTTAGCGGCGCGCCAAGGAAGACCCACTCGCGAAATCCTTCGGGCAATTTCAGTTTGCCGTCGGCTGTCCATTTGGGTTTCCAATTGTCCGACATCTGCGCGGTCGCGGTGTTGTTGAACGGGCCGGCAGCAAAGACAGCGACGGCTGCTGCAACGGCAAGACCCATGGCCAATTTCAACTTCATTGTGATCTCCCATCTAACAGTTGGTGCAGACGTGGATTTCACAAGCTTCATTGGTAGCGAGCGATCCACTCACCGAATCTGGCTCGTGTGACGATGTCTCACCATTGCGCATCGTTCGTATTGTTTTGCAGATCGTCCCAATTCCAATTCCGCCAAGCCAATCGGACGACCTTGTCATGACAGAGTGAGGCAGGATTTGGTGGTATGTTCTATTTTTCCGACGGATTTCCCGCGGTGCGCCGTATCTGAAGTGAACGCAATGCGCGTCCGATGGCACATCGCCATCCCATTTGATCCCGATATTGGAGAACTCTCAGATGAAGACCGTTACCAAGATTGTTCTGGCTGCTGGAGTCGTCGGACTGGTCAGCGCCGCCGGCGTGGCCGGTGTTGCCGTTACCGACAGCCATGCCGGCATGCACGGTAAGAAACATCATGCGTCGGGAAAGGGCCGACATCACGGACATCGGGGCCATGGCTTCGAAAGACTGATGGAACGCTTCGATACCGACGGGGACAGAAAACTGACCCAGTCCGAATTGGACGATGCCCGTAAGGCCCTTCTTGCCAAATACGATACGAACAAGGACGGCAAGCTGTCGCTTCAGGAATTCGAACCGCTCTGGCTAGACGTCATGAAGCGGCGCATGGTTCGCGGCTTTCAGAGGCTCGATATCGACGGCGATGCGGGTGTTACGGAGGAGGAGTTCCTGAGACCCTTCAAGAACACGGTCGAAAAAATGGACCGCAATGATGACGGTGTCCTCGATAAGCAGGATCGGGGTCGGAATCGGTACCGGCATCAGCGCGGCAGTGGCCGGCAATAGCAGCCGTGTTGTCGATCTGATCCAATCGAAAAACAATGACAGGCGGTCGCCTCAGTGGCCGCCTGTCTCTTTGCCTAATAAGACCGGGGCATGCCCAATACGTGCTGACCGATATAGGCCAGAATCATGTTGGAAGAGATCGGCGCTGTCTGATAGAGGCGGGCCTCGCGCCACTTGCGCTCGATTCCATACTCCCGTGCGAAGGCAAAACCGCCGAAGGTCTGCATGCAGGCCTCTGCCGCATGCCATGAGGCGTCCGCGGCCAGCAGTTTCCCCATATTGGATTCCGGCCCGCAGTCTTGCCCCGCTTCGAACAGGGCGGCGGCCTTATGAACCATCAGTTCGGCGGCACACATTTCGGCATGGGCACGGGCAAGAGGGAACTGAATGCCCTGGTTCTGACCGATTGGGCGACCGAAAACGTTCCGCTCACCGGCATAGTCCGTTGCCCGGCGCAGAAAATATTTTGCATCGCCCAGGCACTCGAATGAGATCAGGATCCGCTCGGCATTCATGCCGTCGATGATGTAGCGAAAGCCCTTGCCTGCCTCGCCGATCAGGGCGTCCGGCGGCAGTTTCAGATTGTCGATGAAGACTTCCGTGGTGTTGTGATTGATCATGGAGTCGAGCTTGCGGATCTCGACGCCATTTCCAACCGCTTCGCGCAAATCGACAAGAAAAACCGATAGCCCGTCGCTGCGGCGTGCAACTTCGTCGGCCGATGTCGTGCGCGCCAGGAGGAGCATCAGATCGGACTGGAGTGCGCGGCTCGTCCAGACCTTCTGCCCGTTGACCACATATTGGTTGCCGTCGAGAATAGCGCGGGTCTTGAGCTGCGTCGTATCGCTACCGGTCGTGGGTTCGGTAACGCCGAAGGCCTGCATGCGCAGGGCTCCGGATGCGATGTCTGGCAGATAGCGCTGCTTCTGCTCTTCGCTTGCATGCCGCAACAGCGTGCCCATCGTATACATCTGAGCGTGACATGCCGCAGCGTTGCATCCGGACTCGTGTATCGTCTCCAGGATCGCACCGGCAGCGGAGATTGGTAGGCCCGAGCCGCCATATTCCTCGGGGATCAGGCTGGAAAGAAATCCACCTTCGGTGAGGGCTTTGACGAATTCCGTCGGATACTCCGCCTCGTGTTCGAGCGAGACCCAATAGTCGTTCGGAAAGCCTTCGCAGATACGAGCCACGGACTCTCGGATATCGGTCCAACTCGGTTCGAGAGACAGGGTTGGTGCTGTGTCGGTAATCTGATCCATCCTGTCTACTCTGCTGCCTGTCCAAGAGCTTTATGTGGGAAGCCTTTCGGGAATCCGGCTTTCGGAAAGGCGCCATGCAAATTTTCATCGGGCAACGCGGTTTGCACGATCGCGCGAACGGCAACCAGTTGCTCCAGATCGACGCCGGTTTGCAATCCTTCGGCCTCGAGAAGAAAAACCAGGTCTTCCATTACGATGTTGCCTGTTGCGCCGGGTGCGAACGGGCAGCCGCCGAGGCCGCCAAGCGTTGCATCAAAGAAACGAACACCGGCCTCGAGCGCTGCGGTGACATTCGCAAGACCGAGACCGCGCGTGTCGTGAAAATGGGCAACAAGGGGTGTCTCGCCGACGATCTTTGCGGCGGCTTCGAAAAGGTAGCGGACCTGGCCCGGAGCAGCGTATCCAACCGTATCGGCGAGGGTAATCTCGTCGGCTCCGGCTGCAATGCCGGCCTCGACCAGGGCCAGTGTCGCTTGCGGATCCACCCGGCCTTCCATGCTGCAGCCGAGAGCCGTCGACAGCGCGAAGCCGAGTTCGACGCCCTTCCAGCCCGGTTCGGAGTCTCTCAGGCGAACGATGTCTTGGAAGTCGGCAAGGGATTCGGCAGTGCTCCGCCTGATATTGCTTTGGTTATGTGTTTCCGAGACGGATAGAACATAGTTGAGTTTCTTGATGCCTGCGGCGACGCCGTTCTCGGCACCTCTGCGATTGGGAACAAGGGCACTCGCGACCAGATCCGGGATGGCCAATGCGCCTTCCGCGACCGCCTTTGCGTCGGCAAACTGCGGAACGACTTTTGGTGGAACAAACGAGCAGACTTCGATCTCCGGTACACCCGCATCTGCTTCTGCGCGGATCCATGCGAGTTTGGTCTCCGTATCGACGAATTGATCGACCAGTTGAAGGCCGTCGCGAGGTCCGACCTCGCGAACGATGACATCTCTTTCCATTTTGCTCCTCGCTCTAAGAGTCTGAATTCAAAGTTCCTGAAGCCAGCCCGCTCCCCCGGCCCAACCACCCCGAGGGTACCCTTATTGGGTGGTTGGGCCGGGGGAGCAGGCTGGCTTTCGGACTTTCAAATCGGATTCTAACGCCCCTTGAAAACCGGCTTGCGTTTCTCGTTGAAAGCCTTCACGCCTTCAAGCCGGTCTTCGGTTGGCATGGTGCGGTAGTAGGCTTCGAGTTCGAAGGCATAACCCGATGCGCGGTCGAGTTCCGTTGCCTTGTCGAGTGCTTTCTTGGCCTGACGGACACCGATCGGTGCATTCTCGCCGATGCGCTTTGCTGTCTCCAAGGCCTGGTCGATCAGGGTTTCCTGCGTGCAGACGCGATTGACAACGCCCCACTCAAGGCCCTCAGCCGCACTAAAGGGCAAGCCGGTCATAACGATTTCCTTGGCACGGCGCACACCGCACGCGCGGGGCAGATTGGTCGGTCCAGCCGCGCCCGGCATGATACCGCGGGTAACCTCAGGCAAAGCCAATCGTGCCGTGTCGGCGGCATAGATGAAGTCGGTTGCGAGCGCGATCTCGAGCCCTCCGCCCATTGCAACACCGTTGACGGCGGCAATCACTGGAACGGGGCAATCCATGATCGCGCGGATCAGCTGCTCGACGATGGCATGCTGGCGTTGCCAGACCTCGTCGCTCATTCCATCGCGCTCTTTCAAGTCTGCGCCGGCGCAGAAACCGCGATTGCCGGCTCCTGTGAGAACAACACAGTTCACGCCTCTCTGATCGCCATAGAGTGCGGTGAAGCAGTCGCGCAGCTCAGTCATCATGAGCGTATTCATCGCGTTGAGTGCCTGAGGCCGGTTCATCGTGACGACCAAAATGCCAGGTTGAGGCTTGTCGATCGCAAGGGTCTCGAAGCTTAGATCCATTTCCAGGGTCCTTTGCGGGCACGGAGGAATGCTCAATATTCTCGTCATCCCAGCGAAGGCTGGGATCCAAGTTTCAGATCGGCGTTGATGCCTGAGTTAGATTCCAGCCTGCGCTGGAATGGCGATGGAAAGCTGTGGTTCGGTTGTCAGCCTTCGTCTTACTCCGGAGCTGCGGCACTGTGCAATATTTGAGCGCCACAGAGAATGGGCTTATTGTCCTTGCGAGAAACAAGAGAAATTCCAACTGGAAAACCCACATGAAAGAGAATGCAGGCGCCCTGCCGCTGGAGGGCATGCGCGTTATCGAGCTTGGCCACAGCGTTGCCGCACCCTATGCCGGCCTCATACTCGCCGAACTCGGTGCCGAGGTCATCAAGATCGAACGCCCTGAACGCGGCGACGATGCCCGGGGATGGGGCCCGCCTTTTCATGATGGAATGGCGACGGTCTTCCACGCGCTCAACCGCAACAAGAAGTCTGTACAGATCGACTTGAAGTCGGAGCAAGGTCGACGAACCGTTGTCGCATTGGCAGAAGGTGCCGATGTCTTTCTGCAGAATCTGAGACCGGGACATGCCGACCGTCTGGGCTTTGGCTATGACGCGCTCCAAGCGTCGAATCCACGTTTGGTCTATGCTTCGATCGGTGCATTCGGCGAAGCCGGACCGCTTGCCGGCCATCCGGGATACGATCCATTGATGCAGGCATTCGGCGGCATCATGAGCGTTACCGGGGAAGAGGGGCGGCCGTCCGTCCGAGCCGGGGTCTCCATCATCGATATGGGATCGGCAATCTGGATTGTGCTCGGCATCGTAACAGCATTGTTGCGCCGAACCGAGACAGGGGAAGGAAGCGAGGTCGCGACGTCCCTCTTCGAAACGTCCCTCGCCTGGATGACTTATCATCTTGCCGCCGTCACGCAATCCGGCCAACAGCCCAAAAAAGTCGGTTCGGGCGTTGCCATGATCGTGCCCTACCAGGCATTTGCCACTGCGAATGGCGAGATCGTCGTGGCCGCCGGCAACGACATGTTGTTCAAGCGGCTTTGTACTGTTCTCGAACGATCCGAATGGGCGAGCGATCCACGCTATCTGACAAACGGCGACCGCGTGCAGCACCGCGACGTGCTGTGCAGTGAAATCGCGGCAATCATCGATACCGACACGACCGAGACTTGGACTGCGCGGTTGGAGGAGGCCGGCATACCGTCAGCCCCGGTTCAGACGGTTGCCGAAGTTGCGGCCCACCCACAGACCGAAGCATTGGACATTCTGCGCGGCGCGGATGAGACCCTTCGCGCTTTCGGGCTTCCGCTCTCATTCGATGGTCGCCGACCGGATCGCGACGAGGTCGCACCGAAGCTCGGGCAGGACGATGCCATGCTCGATTCGATCGTGGCGCCGGAACCGTCTGCCGTGGCGGCGAAATAACCAAGCACGAGTGTGAACGCGGAGTAGATTGACATGAGCCAGACCCGAGAAGGCGGGCGCACCATTGTTGCGGAATATGGTCGCTATCTGGAGGACTTTCGCGTTGGCGATACCTATGAGCATCGGCCCGGGCGCACGATTACGGATGCCGACAACACCCAATTCAGCCTGATGACCATGAACCGTCACCCGGTTCACTGCGATCACGCCTATGCGGAGAAGTCGGAATTCGGCCGCCCGCTTGTAAACAGTACGCTGACGCTCGCCATCGTAACCGGGCTGACCGTCGACGATGTCAGTGGAAAAGCAATCGCGAATCTTGGTTGGAGCGACATCAAGCTGACAGCGCCTGTCTTTCCAGGTGACACGATCTATGCCCGCACGCAGGTAATGGACATCCGTGAATCCAAGTCCCGCCCGACCCAGGGTATCGTCACTACGCGCACCGAAGGGTATAAAGACGATGGAACCGTGATTATGACATTCGAGCGCGTCAGCCTCGTGCCGAAACGAGGCCATGGCGTCGGCGATGCGCCAGCCGGCTAGATCAACCTGCGCCTAGTCGGAATCGACTAAGCGCAGAAAAGTTGATCGATTCTAAGTAGCTAGAATAAAGAGATATAAGGGAGGTCATCTATGTCCGTACAGCATGTAGTCCCGTTGGAGACCAGCCAGGCGTCAGAAACGCCAATCGCAACCGCGCTTGCAGAGTTTGCTTCAACGCTTAGCCACGATGCAATTCCGGCAAATGTCCGTGAGCGCGCCCTACACCATATGCTCGATGCATCGGGCATTGCACTGGCATCGACCCGCTACGATTTCGCGCACAAGATGCTGTCCGGCGTCCGCGGTCTCGGCGGAACGGGAGACGTGCCGGTGCTCGGTATGCCGGCAGCGCTCAGTCCACGCGATGCGGCACTGATCAATGGATTTCTGATCCACGGTCTCGACTATGACGACACGCATATCGGCGGTATCATTCATCCGACCTGCAGCGTGTTTCCGGCCGTTCTGTCTGCGGCGGCCCATGCCGGCGCGTCGGGCCGCGCGATGGTGACCGCCTATGTCATGGGCGTTGAAGTCGCTGATCGCCTTGGAGCCGTTGCAAAAGGTGGCTTTCATCAGGTGGGCTTCCATCCGACCGGTGTCGTCGGCGCCTTCGCATGCGCGCTCGCCGCAGGGCGCATTTTTGGTCTTACACCCGATCAGCTCGAAAATGCGCAAGGCCTTGTTTTGTCCATGGCAGGCGGCAGCATGGAATTCCTGGAGGATGGTGCCTGGAACAAGCGGATCCATCCTGGTTGGGCAGCATCGGCAGGCATTACCGCCGCAGCGCTCGCGCGGGAAGGTTTCAACGGTGCGACAGCGCCATATGACGGCCGGTTCGGGCTTTTCAATGCCTATCTCGGTCCGTTGGCGGACGACTGCGATCTGGGACTGGCAACGGAAGGTCTCGGTGAAGATTGGGAACTGATGGCAACGGCGATCAAGCCTTTCCCGGCCTGTCACTTCACGCATGCCTGCATCGATGCAGCCCTGGCACTGAGGAGTGAAGTCGGCAATACGGACCGCATCGCCAGCATTGAGACGCTGGTGCCGCAGGAAACCATCAAGACGATCTGCGAGCCGGAAGCCAACAAGAAGCGGCCAGCAAACAGCTATGATGCTCAGTTCAGCACGCACTATCTTGTATCGACGGCGCTGGTGAAGGGCCGCTATGGCCTCGCGGAACTCGAAGAGACTGCGTTGCGGGATAAGCAGGTTCTGGCTCTTGCCGACAAGGTGAGCTGCAGCGCGGATCCGGACTCGGCCTTCCCCAAGGCCTATTCGGGCGAGGTGATCATCACCCTGGATGACGGCCGCACATTGCGCCACCGCGAACACATCAACCGGGGCGCCGCTGACCGGCCGCTCTCCAATGACGACATCATCGAGAAGTTCCGCGCCAACGCCGCGATGACCACGGATGGTGACAGTATCGAGCGGATGCTCGGCGCCATGCTTGGGTTGGAAGCGGCACCGAATGCCGTTGCGGCCCTGAAGCCTTTCTCGCCCTACACCAAGTAGCCCGAAGGAGAACAGTTCGCATGGCTTTGCCCGCCGCACCCGAAATTGTCCTGACCGATCAAGAACGCAAAGAGCAGGAAACCATGATTCTGGATAGTGTGGACCGCTTCCTGGAACGGGAAGTTGCACCGCACGTCCAAGAGTTCGAAGAGAAGGATATCTACCCGGAAGATATCGTTGCCGGTCTCAAGGAACTCGGGCTATTCGGGGCGATGATTCCGGAGGCCTATGGCGGGCTCGGTCTGACACCTGCCCTTTATGCACGGGTCATCGAGCGGATTGCCGGCACATGGATGTCCGTCACCGGTTTCCTCAACTCCCATCTGATCATGGCCTATATCGTCGACACGATGGGGTCTGAGGAGCAGCGACAGCGTTTTCTCCCGCGTTTCGCGACGGGTGAGATCCGCGGTGGGATCGCTTTGACCGAGCCCGATTGCGGCACTGATCTGCAGGCGATCCGAACCAATGCCCGCCGCGATGGCGACGACTATGTGATCAATGGCGCCAAGACCTGGATCACCAATGCCATGTATGGCGACTGCATGGCGGTTCTGGTGAAGACCGATCCGGATGCCGATCCGCGCCACAAGGGCATGAGCCTGTTCATCGCGGAGAAGGGGCCCGGATTCAATGTACCCCGAAAGCTCAACAAGCTCGGTTATCGCGGAATCGATACCGGTGAAATCCTGTTTGAGGATTATCGCGTTCCGGCGGCCAATCTGATCGGCGGCGAAGGCGTTGGCTTGAAATGTGCGATTTCCGGTTTGGAGCTGGGGCGGGTCAATATCGCGGCCCGCGGCGTCGGTATGGCCCAGGCCGCACTCGATGAGGCCGTCAAGTACAGCCAGCAGCGCAAGTCCTTCGGTAAGCCCCTTCATGCCCATCAGGCCGTCGCGCTCAAGCTTGCCGACATGGTCACCCGTGTCCAAGCTGCCCGGCTTCTCACAGAGCAAGCCGCCAACGCTCTGACGCGAGGCGAGCGTGCCGACTTCGAGGCCGGTATGGCCAAACTGTTCGCTTCGGAGGCCGCCCTGGAAAATGCCGTAGACGCGATGCGCATTCATGGCGCCTATGGCTATTCCAGGGAGTTCCCGGTCGAGCGGCTCTATCGCGATGCGCCGCTGCTCTGCATCGGCGAGGGGACCAACGAAATTCAGAAGCTGGTCATCGCCAAGCGTCTGATCGAACAAAATCCGATTTGACGACAAGAAGGACTTAGTTCTGTGCTGCCACTGGATGGCGTAACGATACTGGCAGTGGAGCAGTATGGAGCAGGCCCTTTCGGCACGATGCTGCTCGGCGATCTCGGTGCCGAGGTTATCAAGATCGAGAATCCAAGCGATGGCGGCGACATGAGCCGCGGCGTCGGCCCCTTCTTTATGGAGGATGGGTCAAGCCAGTTCTTCCATTCCTTTAATCGAAACAAACGCAGTCTGACGCTCAATCTGAAGTCACCGGAAGGCCAGGAGCTGCTGCACAAGCTGGTCGCACAAGCCGACGGGCTGCTGGACAATCTGCGTGGCGACCTGCCTGAAAAACTCGGCCTGACTTATGAAGATCTGAAAGCGATCAATCCCAAGATCGTCTGTGCGCATCTTTCGGCCTATGGCCGCGAAGGGTCACGAAAAGACTGGCCTGGTTACGATTATCTGATGCAGGCCGAAGCGGGATATCTCAGCGTCACGGGCGACCCGGACGGTGCGCCCGAGCGTTTCGGGCTCTCGGTCGTCGACCTGATGACGGGATTGATGTCGGTGTTCGGTCTCGTCTCCGGCATTGTCGGAGCCAGAGCCAGCGGAAAAGGCATGGATGTCGATGTCAGTCTCTTCGACACCGCGCTTCACAATGTCGGCTATCTGGCGTCCTGGTATTTGAATTCTGGGCACGTCCAGGGCCGTGAGGCGCGCTCCTCTCATCCCTCGCTCACGCCATCGCAGCTTTATCGCACGAAGGATGGCTGGCTATTCGTCATGTGCAACAAGGAGAAGTTCTGGCCGGTCCTGGCGCGACAGCTCGGGCATGAGGAATGGGCCGACGATCCACGCTTCTCAACCTTCAAAGCGCGGCTGGAGAACAGAACGCTCGTGACTGAGATGCTCGATAAAGTTCTCATGCAACGCACGACAGCCGAATGGCTTGAGCATCTGAGCGGCGTTGCTCCGGTCGCCCCTGTCTTCGATGTGAAGGAAGCACTTGAGAACCCCTTCGTCGCGGAGCAGGGCCGCATTGGACCCTATACCGATGACAAGGGTGAGGAGGTCGTGCGTATGCTGACGGGGCCGGTTCGGATTGCAGGAGAGGCGCTTCCCAACAAGGCCGGGCCGGCACTTGGTGCCGACACGGACGATATTCTTGATCGCCTTGGTATCGATGCTGAAGAGCGCGCCGCGTTGCACGCAAAAAAGATTGTCTGAAGCGCCAAGTGGTCGCTTTCATTGCTCGGTATTGGCGGCTTTTTGTTTCTCTCGTGCGACCTGCAACTCCCGGCGCATGGTGTAGAGAGCAGCTCCAATGATGATGGCAGCTCCGATGAAGACTTTGGGTTCCGGCCATTCGTCGAACCAGATCAATCCGAAGATCGTCGCATAGAACAGACGCAGATAGTCGAGGGGCGCAATGGCGCTGGCTTCGCCGGCGCGGAATGCATAGATGTTGGACATCTGACCGACCAAAGATACAGCACCAATCGCAATGAGAAGAAGAAGCTCTTCCAGTGTCGGGGTTTTCCAGAACCAGATTGTTGGCGGGAGGGTCAGGAGTCCAATACCAATGGCCTGGTAGGTCAGGATCGTCACCGGTTTGTCTGTACGTGTCAGCTTTCGGATGATGACCATCACCAGACCTGCCGCGGCGGCGCCGGCAATGGCCATCAGTCCATAGATATTGAGGCTTTCGCCTCCCTCAGGGCCCGCAACGATCAGCACGCCCACAAATCCAACGGCCATGGCCGACCAGCGCCGAACGCCCACGGTCTCGCTGAGAATGACGATGGCAAAAATCGTTATGAAGAAGGTCTTGGCAAAGCCGATCGTGATCACATCGGCCAGAGGCAGATGGAAGACGGCCGTGAAGCTCAGAAGCATCGCCGTCAAGGCTGATGCAATGCGGACAAGTTGGAGGTCGAAGCGTGCGGTCGTCAGCACTTCGGGAAATCCACGGGCGATCACCGGCAGGACCAGCATGATCATGAAGAGTTGGCGAAAGAACAGGATCTCGGTGACGTGCAGCGTTTCACCGGCCGCCTTGATCATGGCGACCATCGCAGCAAACAAACCGGCTGCGATGAGCATCCAAATGCCGCCGCGAACATTGCCGGGAATAGTATTCCACCAAGCGGTCCGGCGAGCGATTCGGCGCGCCACCGCCCCTCGCATACCAGGTGGCGACGCTTCGGGCATCTCTAGGGTATATCGGCTTCATCGGCGTCAGGGAATGGCGCTGCGGCGCGACATGGCAGACATGCGCTGTGAGAGTAGCGATTTTCGCTATGTCTGCGCGCCTCCATTCACCTGAATAAGCTGACCGTTGATGAATGCCCCGCCATCGGACACAAGCATTGCGGTTGCCGCAGCCACCTCATCCGGATGGCCCAGCCGTCCGACAGGGATAAGCCCGACCTGTGATTGGATGTGAGCTGCCATCTCAGGGTTATCATCATGTTCCGTCCCGATCGGGCCGGGAGAGATGATATTCACTGTGATGCCTTTCGGACCGAATTCCATTGCTAGCGACTTCGTCAATCCCCAGGCGCCATGCTTGGCGACGGAGACATGCGGCCGGCTGGCATAGCCCTTGAGGGCGTTCATACCGGCGAAATTGACGATACGCCCCCAACCGCGCTCGACCATTGCGGGAAGGCAGGCCCTTGCAAGCCAGAACGCGGCATTCAAATCCACGTTGAGAACGCGGTGCCACTCCGCCTCGTCCATTTCGAGAAATGGCGACTTCGGACGGATCGCGGCATTGTTGACCAGAACGTCAACGGCGCCGAATGCGCCGATCGCAGACTTTGCGACAGATGCGGCCCCTTCCGGGGAGCCGACATCCCCCATTGCAACGACGGCATCGACACCGAGACCGCGGGCCTCTTCAGCGACGCTTTCGCATGAATCTTGATCCCGCGATCCATTGACGACGACATTCAAGCCGTCGTTGGCAAGAGCAAGGGCGACCGCGCGGCCGATATTTTTTCCCGAACCTGTTATCAGCGCCGTGCGGCGCGCTCCGCTCACCGGTCAGTCCTTGTACGACGGATCGATTTTGTCGAGCTTCCGCATCAATGCCGGCCATTCCAGCTTGCCGACCGGGCGATACCCGCTGTCTGATGCGAATTGCTTCGCGCGCTCGATGGTGACGCGTTGCACCTCCTCGGGAATTTCCATGGCTTCGGCCCCAGTCTGCTGGAACGCCAACTGGAAGCGGCAGGCACGTTCCGCTCTGAACATCCAGACGAAGGCTTCGGCAACCGTGCGCCCAACGGTCAGAAGACCGTGATTGCGCAGGACCAGTACATTGTTGTCGCCGAGGTCTCTAGCGATTGTCTCGCGCTCCGCCAGATCCGTCGCGATGCCCTCATAGTCGTGATAACCCGTCTGGGCGATGACCGCGAGCGACTGCTGGGTAAGCGGCAGGATGCCTTGCTTCTGGGTCGCAACGCCGACGCCGGCTGCCGTATGGGTATGGATGACCGCGGCTGCATCGGGGCGGGCCATATGAACCGCGGAGTGGATCGTAAATCCGGCCGGATTGATGTCGTATTCCGTCTCGCTCAGAATATTGCCGTGCTCGTCGACCTTGACCAGCGACGAAGCTGTGATCTCCTCGAAGAGCAGCCCATAGGGGTTGATCAGAAATTGATCGGCTGCATCGGGGACACGCGCTGAGAGGTGGGTTGCCAGCAGATCGGTCCATCCATATTCGTGTACGAGCCGATAGGCGGCGGCCAGGTCCACACGCATTTGCCATTCGGCGGGTGAAATCTCATCGGCGATCTGAGTTGAGACGGCCATTATTGTCTGTCCTCACTTTGGCTTGAGCTCATGTCTTTGGCGGAGAGTAGACAAGGTCGGGCCTGCAATCCAGAGCGGCGTGTCTGCAAAACATGTGTTTCGCGCAAAAGTGGTATTCTTTTCGCTGGCGTGCATGCGCATCTAGCCGAGATGTCGGATGGATGCGCCAGCAGGCGAGGAGGATCACTTGGCACACGACTATCTGCTGATGCTGCGGTTTGTTCTGATCAATCTGGTGGCCTTCGCGCTTGCAGGTGCGGCCTACCTCCAGGGTTGGCTCACGGCGCTGTTTGGCACGCACATGATCATTCTCTCCGGAATCATCATTGCCGTGTTTCTCTATGGGCTCGCCCTTGCCGGGCTCAAGGTCTGGCAGACGAGCCGGGCTCTCAATGACGTGAAATCGGGTCAACCGCCTGCCGGCGGGCGCGCTGCAGCTTACCTCGAGTCGATTGTCGGCGGAGACGGCGAAGGTCGGTCGATCCGGATCGGAATGTTGCGGCTGAAACTCAGTCACAGAATCGCAATCGTCCGTCACGTCGCCAATTCGCTCGTTTTCCTTGGTCTTATCGGCACCGTAATCGGTTTCATCATTGCGCTTTCCGGTGTCGATCCGCAGGCCGCGGCCGAGGTCGATACAGTCGGACCGATGGTCTCGACGCTGATTACCGGTATGTCCATCGCGCTCTACACCACGCTGCTTGGTGCGATTCTGAACGTCTGGCTCATCGTCAATCATCGATTGCTGGCGACAGGCACAGTCGACCTTCTCACGGAGATCGTTGCTTTGGGGGAGCGTGGTGCAAGGGCTTGACGATTTCGATGAAGAACACGCGGCCGGGACCGTCTTCCGGGATGTGTTGCTCCTGGCGCTCATCGGCTTCGTTGCCATGGTCATCATGCTGCTTCCGCACTTGCAGAAGGCCAAGCGAGTTGCCGAGGACCATAAGGCGCCGGGCAACGTGATCGTCGAAATGCATTGGCCGAGCGACAAGCCTTTTGACGTCGATCTGTGGGTCAAGGCTCCTGGTGCGGGTCCCGTCGGTTTCTGGAACCAGGGCAATCAGGTCTTCAATCTGCTGCGCGATGATCTCGGGGCCGATGGCGATGCGACTGACGAGAACTATGAGATCTCCTATAGCCGCGGGATCCCTGCTGGCGAGTATGTGGTGAATGTCCATATGTATGGGCCATTGCCGGCCGGTCAGCTCGTACCGGTCACCGTTGTCGTCAGCGTGCGCAAGTCGCTCGATACGACCAACCAATTGCTCAAATCGACCGTCGTTTTGACAACGCACAATCAGGAAGAAACAGCCTTCCGTTTTCGGCTGACCGGTGAAGGCGAACTGGTCGATGGCAGCGTGACGACGCTCCGCCGATCGCTCATCACAAAGGGCCTTTAGGTCATGGATGTCCTGATCTACGTCTTTGCTGCCGCCATCGGTATTGCCGCCATCCTCGCGAGCATCGCAATCTGGGCCCCCCGCCGTGTTTGGATCCGGGTCGCGGCTGTTTTGGTCACGGCATTGTTCATGCCGCTCGCCTATGTCTTATTCACCGGCCTGCTGAGCAAACCCAAGCCCGTCGACTTCGCTTGGTTCGAACGCAATGTGGAGCGCGCAGCCGTTCTTAGCATTTCTCTACACGAGGGCGAGGCCATCTATCTCTGGCTGAGGCTCGATGGAGAGATGGAGCCGCGATACTACAAGCTGCCCTGGCGGCGGCGGGCTGCTGAAGATCTGGAAGATGCGGTGGACGCTGTTTCCAAGTCAAAGGGCAGCATCATTCTGAAGCGTCCGTTTTCGCGTCATGGCTTTGAGGAAAACGGCACTCTGAATGTCGAAATTGTACCGCCGCCATCCATGCCTCAGAAGCCTCCGCCCCGGCCCCCGCAAATATTCAACCCTCGCAGTCCTCAGATCTGAGAGGCTTCAGGACATTCAATTCAGGCATCGAAAAATCGGTTAGATTTGCAATCCGCGGCTCATGCCCTAGTTTGTCCGCTCGCAACGACCTTGCTTCTCCAGGCCCTCCAGCGACCTCATGGCTGACCAAACGGCAACTGCGCCTTGGCGCATAATATTCTGTCTCGCCATCGCCTTTGTCGGCGGCCTGGCGATGGATATTGCCGGTGGGCCGCTGCCATACATGCTCGGTGGTCTCGCCGCGACGGGAGCTGTGGCCATGATCGGGTGGCCGGTGGCACGGCCTGGCCGGCCCCTTGTGCTCCCGATGCGTGTCGTCATTGGCGTAATGCTCGGCGCCACCATAACGCCCGAGCTGGTTTCGAAATTATCCGCACTTGGCGGGAGCCTTGTGTTCGTACCGATCTATGTGTTGCTCGTCGCAGTCCTAGGCACTGCCTACTATCGGTTCGTCGCACGCTTTCCATTGAATGAGGCCTATTTCAGTGCCTTGCCTGGCGGCCTCTACACCATGGTGACGGTTGCCGAAGATGCAGGCGCAGACGTTCGTCGCGTCTCGCTCGCCCACGCCCTCAGGGTCACGCTCGTGGTCTTTGCGATTCCACTCATAATCCGGCTGCTCTTCGATGTGGAGACGGGTACGACTGCCAAAGCGTCGATTGGAATTGTGGAAGTGCCGTATCGTGAGCTGGGCCTGCTCATAGCGGCAGGCATCGTCGGTGGCCTTGTCGCGATTCGTGTGCGCTTTCCCGGTGCGTTGATCATTTGCCCGATGATCGCGAGTGCAGCGATCCATGTCACAGGGATCAGTAAGGCAAGCCCGCCTTATGAGGCTATCGTGGCCGCTCAACTTGTACTTGGGGCCTATATCGGCGCACGCTTCGTTGGTGAAACATTTGCGGCCGTGCGAGTCGGCTTTATCTATGCCCTCGGTCATGTCACGCTGATGATGGGGATTTCCGTTGCGCTGGCGATCTTCATCGAGCGTTTCGTCGGATTGCCGGTGATTACAGGCGTCTTGGCATTTGCGCCGGGCGGTCTCGCGGAAATGAGCCTCGTCGCGTTGGGATTAGGGTTGGATGTGGGCTTTGTTGCGACGCTCCATGTCGGGCGTATTCTGGTGATCGTTATTGCGGCACCTTTTGCATACGAGCAGCTCAAGAGCTGGTTCGAGCCGAACAAGAAAAACGAGTGATGCGTTCTGGATCCTTGTCAGCCGTGCGCGGTCTTGAGGGACGGCGTCTGCAGCGGCAGAGATGCGAGATTATCAACTTGATCCAATCGCCAGAGCATCGACTCCAGAGATGCCGCAGCTTGATCTCCAAGCACAGGGTCACACAAGGCATGAAATTTCGACGATAGCTCGGCATCGCTTAGTGGATCGTCGGGATCGCCCTTTCGGGTCGGTCGATAGCGTTCGAGCGTGTGCCCGTTGCGGGTTGTGATCACGACGGTTGCTGATCGTCTTGCCGGGAAGGCGGCTTCGTGTTCCTGATCCAGTGCCAGGGTAATCCGTGCCATAAGCTTTCGCTGATCGAAGTCGTTGAGGGCGCCTGAGCTGAAGACCGAAGGTGCGACGTGACCGTAACAAAGGGCAGACGCGAGGCAATATGGCAGGCTGAACTTGGCTTCGAAGGCTGTTTGCGGCACGGGATTTCCGCAAATTTCGAGGGCGGCTTTATAGGTGCGGACATGGACGCTCTCGACATCGTCCGGCTTGAGGTCATGTTCCATGCGCAGCTCAAGTGCGCCATCGATTGCTGCGAATGTGTGTCCGCAGCAGGCATGCGCTTTCTGAGACATCGCCTCGATTGTGTAGCGTTCTCCGATGTCGTGCGTGACGTCTTCCCAATCTACTGCTTCGCTCATAGCGGCTGCAAAACCGGCAGGGCCTTCGAGGATGTCGAGAGCGCCCGTGATACCCGCCTCGGCGCTCAGCGCCGCGAGGACGCCGCCTTCGGCTGCACGGCCTGCGTGCAGCGGTTTGCTCATGGCGTCGCTCCGAAACGCCTGCTGTAGCCCGGCAGCGAAGGTTCCGGCTGTGGCGATCGCGTGAGATGTTCGAGAAATATCGAGACCCAGCACTGAAGCACCGGCAGCGGCTGCACCGAAAAAGCCGACAGTCGCTGTTGTATGCCAGTAGCGATAATGAGAAGGGTTGATCGCTTCGGCAATCCGGTTGGAAACTTCATAGCCTGCGATCACGGCACGCAGGAGATCGATGCCACGGACATTCCGTTCTTCGGCCAATGCGAGCGCGGCCGCGATGACCGGAGCACCCGGATGGTAGAGGCCGTCGCGGTAAATGTCGTCGACTTCGACGGTATGCGCGGCTGTGCCGTTGATCATCGCGGCCGTGCGTGGTTCGCAGGGTGTGCCGGATGGCAGAAGCCTCGCTCGCCCTCCGCTACAGGCAAGGGCATTGTTGAGCAGGGTTGCGGGGGGTAGACCGCCACCTGCGATCGTTGCGCCATACCAATCGACAATCGAGCGCCGTGCGCCGACCAGCGCACCGTCAGGCAAAGGCCGCAGGCGCAGACCCGTCACCAAATCCGCGAATGTTTCGACAACCCTCATAGTGCGTGAGGTCCCAGTGGTTTTTAGGTCATGAACTCATAAATGGCATACGGTTCTGTTTGGTGAGGAGGGCCCGCCTGATGGTAAGCAATGCTCGAAAAGGCAAAAAGCCATCTCTTGCGCTTGTTTCCCATCATTCAAACCCTCCTGACCAAACAGAACCGTATGCCATTTATGAGTCCATGACCTAGATCGGCCGCTCGCCGATAACGGTCGTGCGGTGCAGATGGCGCCTGTGGCCGTCGGGATAGTCGGCAATTGCCCGATGCATAACGCATCGATTGTCCCAGATCACCATATCACGAGGGCGCCAGCGATGGCGGTAGATGAATTCCGGTTGTTCGCTGTGATTGAGCAAGAAGCCGAGGAGTGCCTGGCTCTCCTCCGGGTCGAATTCTGCAAGATGTGAGGTGAAGCCCCGATTGATGAACAGGGATTTTCGTCCGGTTTCTGCATGAGTCCGAACGATGGGATGCGTGTTGCGTGTCCGGGACGTGAGATCTTCGCCGGATTTCGTTTCGTGCTGCCAACCGGCGCTGGCAACGGCGAAATCGTGAACCACCGTCATCTCATCAAGCAGGGATTTCATAGCGTCCGAAAGCGCCGTATGGGCTGCGGTGAGATTGGCGAACATCGTATCGCCGCCAATGGGTGGAATCTCGATCGCCAGGAGGATCGAGGCCTGGGCGGGCTCGACGAGAAAAGAAACATCGGAATGCCAATATGTACCGGCCTTGCGCCGCCCGAGCGGCTGGCCTTCCGAATCGGTGATATTCGAAACGCGATAGATTTGCGGCCATTCAGGATGCAGATACTGCGTTACCGTATAGCTCATGCGTACTGTATCTTCGTCGTCAAAGATCGGGCCGAACCGTCGCGAAAACGCAACATGCTGCGCCTCGCTCATCTTTTGGTCGCGGACAACGACGATGCCGTCGCTGTCGAGCCAGGTCTGGTAGAGCGCGGCAAATGTTTCGTCATCAAGCTCCTGGCTCAGGTCCAGGCCGTTGACTTCTGTGCCGAATGACGGTGAGAGCGGTGCGGTTTCGAATCTAGTCGCCATGAGCCCTCTCTGTGGTTGGCGAGGTGTGTATCGCAGCCTAGGAACTGCACTGTGGGCCCAAGATGAAAAAATGTGTGTCGCTCGTCAATTCGCTATCGGCTAGCCGGATGTTGCGACGCGCCGTAGGAATTGGCGGTACTGTAAGATGGCATCACCTATCGCGGCGTAAGGAAACGGTTATGAAAACAACTTTCTCTCTCGCAGCAGCACTCCTTTGGATCGCTATGGTGCACCCTGTGGTCGCCGAGCAAAACCTGCACCCGTTCCATGGGCACGGTCAGGTTGCCCCGGCAAGCGACGGAACGAACAAAAAGGAGCTTGGTATCATTCTTGACGGTGAAATCGCCCAAAAAGTCTATGCGGCAATGACGGCACGAGAAGAAAAGGACGAATGCACCGGCGGTTTTCAGAAACGCGATGGAGACGGCCTCGTCTGCGCGGTTTCGGTCAAGCGTGACGAGTATCAGTGCTCTTTCGGCATTGTTCTCGGTACCGGCAAAGTGACTTTCGGGCCGTTGACCTGCTAAGTCACGACCTAAATCTTCCGCTTAGAAACGAACGAGGCGTATGTCGATGACTTCCGATACAAGCCACCTCCCGCTGTCACCCTACAAGGTCCTCGACCTTACGCGCGTCCGGGCGGGGCCGACAGCGGCGCGGCAGCTCGCCGACTGGGGTGCCGATGTCATAAAGGTCGAGATGCCTGCAACGGACGACAAGGGCGGACTCGGGGGGCCGCGGGCCGGTCCCGATTTTCAGAACCTTCACCGCAACAAGAGAAGCCTCACATTGAATCTCAAGGATCCGCGCGGGCTCGAAGTCTTCAACAAGCTGGCTACCGAGACGGATGTGGTGATCGAAAACTATCGGCCAGACGTCAAGTTTCGGCTCGGGATCGATTACGAGACGCTGAAAGCGAGCAATCCCGGATTGGTCTATGCATCCATATCCGGTTTTGGCCAGGACGGTCCGGATTGCGACCGCCCGGGATTCGACCAGATTGCACAGGGAATGGGAGGACTGATGTCGATTACCGGTGCACCCGGCAAAGGACCCATGCGTGTCGGAATTCCCGTCGCGGATCTGACGGCAGGTCTGTTGTGTGCACAGGCAATTTTGATGGCCTTGCTGGAACGTGAGCGAACGGGCGTTGGTCGTTGGGTCCAGACATCGCTTCTTCAGGCACAGGTGTTCATGCTCGACTTCCAGGCGGCACGTTGGCTTATGGATGGCGATGTTGCTGGACAGGCCGGCAACAATCATCCGACAAGCACACCCACCGGAGTCTTCGAGACCAGCGACGGTTATATCAATATTGCCAGTGCCGGGCAGATCATCTGGGAGCGATTGAAGACTGTCCTCGGCGATCCCGAGCTCGACAGTCCGGAATTTGCCGACGGGGCATCACGTCTAAAGAATCGGGACAGACTGAACGATGTGATCAACAAGACGACACGGACATCGTCGGCATCGGACTGGATCGCCAAACTCAATCAGGCAGGGGTTCCATGCGGCGAGATCAATTCGATCGATCGCGTATTTGCATCGGATCAGGTTCAGCATCTGGGGCTGGCACAAGACGTGACATCGCATGAGCGCGGCGAAACGCAGATCGTCGGGCAACCCATTTTGATGAGCGGAACGAAGAACGAGATCCGCAGCCCGACGCCGCTGGCCGGAGAGCACACGGATTCGGTTCTTAGAGACCTTGGTTATGATGCAGACGCGATAGCGCAATTGCATGACGACAATGTTGTCTGATCGGAATTAGAAAAACTGGAAACCAACATGGATGCCAAAGTGGAAGAGAAGCTGGTCGGCAAAAAGACCGGCGCCGTTGCGGAGATCATCTTTAACAATCCGGCGAAACTGAACGCCGTCTCACTGGATATGTGGGAGAAGGCCGGTGCTCTCCTGACGGACTATGCCGCGGATGCCGATGTCCGTGTTCTGGTCATCTCGGGGGCTGGTGGAAAGGCTTTTGTCTCAGGCGCCGACATTTCCAAGTTCGAGAGTGAGCGATCGAGCCAGGAGGCGGTGGAACGCTACGCAGAGACCTCGCTGGCCGCCTATGACGCGCTCTATATGTTTCCCAAGCCGACCATCGCTAAGATTACCGGTTATTGCGTCGGCGGAGGGATGAACCTGGCCGCCTGCTGCGATCTGCGTTTCTGCAATGACCGTGCGCGTTTCGCGATTCCGGCAGCCAAATTGGGGTTGGGCTACGGCCCGGTCGGTGTGGGACGGCTGGCGGAGATCATCGGCCTTTCGCGCACCATGGAGTTCTTCTATTCGGCTCGGCAATTCTCGGCCGAGGAAGCACGCCAAATGGGACTGGTGAATGACGTGCTGCCCGATCACATGCTCGATGCTGCTGTCGACGATCTGACAAGCCGTATTTCCGAGAATGCGCCGCTGACCATCGCGTCGATAAAGGCATCTGCGAGAGAACTCGGCAAGTTGGAATCAGAACGGGACGATGAGAAGCTTGCACAAATGGTTCAGGCCTGCTTCGACAGCAACGATTATGTCGAAGGCCGTCGGGCTTTCATGGAAAAGCGAAAGCCGAACTTCACCGGCACATGATCCGCTCGCAGTATCGACACAAAAAAGGGCGGTACCCGATTGTACCGCCCGTTATCGATTGTCTGGGCCGGATCGAACCTAAGCTGCAATCCGGTTGTTGTGGCGCTAGAGCGCGCGCACTTGTCCGAGGAAACCTTCGACACGGGTCTGCAGGCTCGCAGCCTCGGTAGAGAGTGTTCCTGCGGCTTCCCGGACACCAGAAACGATGTTTCCCGTTTCCTGGGATGCTGCGGAAACGCCGCCGATATTGTCTGCGACCTGCTGCGTGGCCGCGGCTTGCTCCTCGACCGCCGCTGCGATTCCAGATGAGATCTCGGCGATTTCCTCGATCACCTTATTGATCGATCCAATGGCTTCGACAGATGTGCCTGTTGCACCCTGAATTTCCTCGATTTGTTCGGAGATCTGTTCCGTCGCTTTGGCCGTCTGGCTTGCGAGTTCCTTCACTTCCGATGCGACGACCGCGAAGCCTTTGCCTGCCTCGCCGGCCCGTGCGGCCTCGATCGTGGCGTTCAGCGCCAGAAGATTGGTCTGCTCAGCGATATCCTGGATCATGCTCACGACATTGCCGATCGTGTTGGCCGACTCGGAAAGACCGGCAATCAACTCGTTTGTATGATGGGCTTCGCCAAGGGCCTTCTGCGAGATCTCGTTCGAGGTCGCAACCTGACTAGCGATTTCCTGGATCGATGACCGCAGCTGATCGGAAGCAGTGGCTACCATGTTGGCTTGGGCATTGGTTTCCTCCGCCGAGGATGCGAGAGAACCGGCGCTTGCTTCCATTTCGGCAGATGCTGCCGACACGGCTTCGACGACCGAGCCCACATTCTGCTCGAAATCATCGGCGAGTGTCACTCTGTCGCTGACGACCATCCAATTGAGCATCGGACCGACATAATTGCCTTGCTCGTCCGTGATCGCGGAAACTCTGAGATCGAGCGTTTCGTCGCCAAGCTTGATTTTCGCGTTGTGCGGCAGGTTCGATGGGTCGCCGAGAAGCCTGCGCTGGTGCTCCGGATTTTTGTGGAAGACGTCGATGCACTGCCCTTTGAGATTATCGACAGGAACAGGGAGCAGGGACTGCAGCGGGCGCAAAGTCTCGATACTGGTCTTGTTCACATAGGAAATCTCAAAACTTTCCTTGTCCAGAACCATGACGTTGAGCGGCATTTCATCAAGCATACGCATCAGTTTTGCTGTCTCGGCTTCCAGGCGCGCCTGCTGGGTGATGACCTTCCAGGTCAACATGGGGCCGACATACTTGCCCTTTTCATAGAGTGGGCTGACCAGGAGGTCCAAGATTTCGCCACCGACTTCGATCTTCGCCTGATGCGGCAGGTTGCTCGGATCGGATAGCATCTTGCGCTGATGCTCGGGATTCTTATGGAAAATATCGATGCATTGACCGACGATGTCGTCGGCTTTGCAGGGCAGAACATGTTCAATCCCCTTCAAGCCGTCGATCGTTGCCTGATTCACATATGTAATGGTGAAGTCTTTGAGGTCGCAGATCATCACTGCGACGGGCATATTCGAAACCATCGTCTCGTATGTGTTGTGAGCTAATTTCTTCGTTCTGGCTTTCTTCGTCAGCTTTCCCAGCATCGCGAACTCCTTGGCGGTTCCTTTACGTGCCGGGTGCAGAGGAACCGTCAGCAGAAAAAAACGACATCACCGGCCCGACCTCTCCGGTGAGTACACGCAATTGAGTTGCCCGCTGTTTCATAGCGGATCTGGAATAGGGTGAATGATGATGGTTAACTGACAAATAATCGGGCATTCACGCGCACGCTCTTCCCACATTTGAACATGTGCGAGCACGTGTTATCCGGTCATTTTCTGCCGAAATTGGGCAGTTGGGAAGGTGAGAACCATCTCTACCATTAGCGAGGGCTCTTATGCACAACCAGTGATTAACATTAGGTTGTGCAGATCGTCTGCGGCGAGAGGATTTTGGGGTACACTTATTCATACAATTGGACATGTTTCGGGGGTTCGAGAGGCTTGGCATTTTCCCGATCACGAGAATGTGATCTGCGTCCGGAGGCAGGCGCGACCACATTGAGTAAGAGATCGCTTTCGATCATTATGCGATCCTAAGGGTTCGCACCCTGACACTCCGGGGGTTCCGTGCTTGAGCGACCCGTGTTCTATCGGACACAATGGTGTTGCTGGAGGACATTAGAAACGGTCAATTCTGACGCCTGCTATCGAGTTTGATTCACGGCGGATTGATCCGGGAGTTCGGCGACGGCCGGACTTGCCATACCGGTTTGGAAAGGAGCTATGGTGCGATACGTACTGACTGTTATTGGAATATTGTCTGTTCTCGGCGCATCTGCGGTGCAGGCCGCGGACGACGATCCGGCTGCATTGGTGCTGGAGGTGGATGGAACTGCCCCGCCTGGGCTTGAAGAGTTTGCTCCTATCGAAGCTGGCGCCGCCTATGTTCTGCCAGGTTCGACTACTGTAGCGTTCAATCATATGGGGCTCTGCCAGACCATACGCGTCAAGGGCGGCATCCTGATTGTTACCAACAAGGATTTCTCGAATCCTGGCGGTGAAGTGGTATCGACTGAGAAAGCCGAATGCCCCGAAAAGATTGCCCTCAAGAGCGAGGGGGTCGTTGGCGGTGTTCGCCTGCGGTCATTCAAGCAGAAACCCAAGGTCGAACCGGCCGTCATCCGCTGGGCACTTCCGATCCGTCCCGTAATCTTCCTGCGCGGTAAGCGCGCCGGTTCTGTCGACCGAATCAAAGTTGAAACAGCCGATGGTGTGGTAATCAATCTGCCGGTTTCACGCGATCCGGTCGTCTGGCCTGCCAAGGCTGCTTCACTGGCCCATGACACGCCGTATCTGGTGAAACTTGAGAGCAAGAAATCGGCTAAGCTCTCGGAGACGTGGGTTCGAACCGCTGGGAAAAATGTGGATCGCAAGAGTGCCGTTGTCTTCCTCTATGTTGACTAGGGTATTCGGCGTCCATTGGGTTGCAGATTGGCCAGATGAGTGCGGCAACGATTGGTTGGGAACCGATCGGAAGCCATGCAGTTGAAAGCCCAACTCACCCATCGCTACCGCGAGATCACAATCGTGGTTTGTGCGGTACTGGCGCTCGGGGCGCATCTTGCCGTTGGCGCCCGCAGTCTTATCGATGGCTATTGGCTGGATGCCGCCGTCACTGCAAGTGGCGCGCTTGCGAGCGATCGCGGGTTGGATACGTCCGCCCCGGTCGTCGTCGTCGCTCTTGATCAGCGCAGTCTTGACGATTCCCGATTGCGCAAACTGCCGCGTGCGCTCATGCAGGCCGAATGGGCCGACCTGATCACCGTTCTGATGGCCGCCGGTGCAAAGTCAGTTGCTTTCGATTTCTTGTTCGAATACTCGCCGCAGAAACTGTTTGCCGAATGGGACAAGACGGTTCGTCCCAAATGGGACACCAAATTCAAACGCGCGATTTACCGCAACCGTAAAAAGGTTGTTCTTGGTAGCGCATCACCGGCCGTGCCGAACAGTGCCTATACGCGCCTGCTGCCGCGCAAGCCCGCCGGTGCCACCGGGCAAATGCTCATTCTGCCCGACGTCGACGGTATCGTTCGCCGCGTCCATCTGCGCTTGGCCAAGAAGGCGGCGCCGGGGACACAGGAGCCAACATCCAGCGATGCGTTGTCATTGGCAGGCGCAGCATTGACACGTGCTGGTGTTTCCGAATTCCCTGACAATGTTCTTCTAGCGCCAAAGCACCATCTGGAGACCCAACCGACCTACGCAATGATCGACATTCTGACTTGCGGCGAACTGACGGCGGAAAATCTCGGCGATATTGTGAAAGACCGTGTGGTGTTTGTCGGGAGTGCATTGTCCGGAGAGGACCGTTTGCTTACGAGTGGGCGCTTTCTCGACCAGGAGGCAATAACCGAAGCCGAACCCCCAACCTGTCCGCCGCGACCATTGGGACCATCGGTTGATTCCGTCTCGTCCGTACCCGGTGTGCATGTCCACGCTGCGGCGGCAGCTGCCGTGCTGAAGGAGAAAGTCCCCGAACCGATCCCCCGCATGGCGACCGATGTCCTTGCGGTGACAATGTCGGCCATTGGGGCTATTGCGGCTCTTTGGCTGAGTCCATTGCTTGCGCTTGGCTTGGTCACATTGCTGACTGTCCTCGCATTTGTTGGGACTGTCGCGGCTCTCGGCGCCCAGACCTGGGTTCCGCTGGGTGCGCCGATGGGGCTCGCATTCGCAGCTGGCGGCCTCGCCTATGGCGTGCGTTTCATTGTCGAAGAGCGTCAGAAACTCCAACTGAAAGACGCTTTTAGCCGCTATGTCGCGCCCCAGATCGCGGAACGTGTGCTCGAGAATGACGAGTGGTTGAAAGAAGGGGGCGAAGTCCGTGAACTCTCCGTCTGGATCTCCGACATCGCCGGCTATTCAACGATTACCGAGCAGAAACGGGAGCAACCGAAGGAGATTGTTGCACTCTTGAACCAGATCTTCGGCGTCTCCAACGAGACCGTCGAAGAATATGGCGGTTTCGTTACGCAATATGCCGGTGATGCGGTTGTGGCGGTTTTCGGAGCCTTCGAGGAGTTGGAGGGCCATGCCGAGAAGAGCGTGCTGTGCGCGCTGAAGGCGCAGGAGCGGGTGCGCGATTTGTCGGCACAGTTGCATGAAAAAGGTGCCCCAGAATTTGCGATGCGTTTCGGGGTTGCGACGGACCGTATGCTTGCAGGCAATGTCGGCGGGATGAAACGGCTGAACTTCACCATCGTTGGTGACGGAATCAATCTGTCGGCGCGCTTGGAGGGAGCGAACAAGGTCTACGGTACAAAGGTTATGGTCGCAGGGACGACCCGCGCCCTTTGCCCGGAGAACATGCTGTTCCGTCATCTCGATCGATTGCAGGTCAAGGGCCGCGACGAGGCGTTGGATGTCTATGAGCCCTTAGGACTAAAAGGGGAGGTCTCTGCCGAGATCCTGGAACGCACCGCAGAGTTTGAAGCGACATTGCATCGCTACTGGGGCGGTGAATTCGAGGAAGCGGCGAAATCGTTTGAAGCACTAGCCAAGTATGACACTGCGGCAACGCATTTTGCCGATGTTGCACGCATTTATGCCAAGGACCCTCCAGGGCCGGATTGGGACGGTGTCAACCGGCTGAAAACGAAGTAGCGCTCACATCGCGAGATCCGAGACGCTATTCGTTCGTTCAATTTTCAACACTGCGAAATCTAAGCGGCGTTTTTCGAGGTTTCTCTGACATTGCGTGTCGCCGTGTCCACCTCGGACGTTGCTTCGGCGATGTCAGCGATATTGTTCGTGATCAATGCAACGCCCTCAGCCGCAGTGTGCATGTTTCCGGTAATCTCTGTGGTCACGGCCGACTGCTCCTCGACTGCCCCGGCAATCGAGGACGAGATATCGTTGATCTTACCGATGGTCGAAGTGATTGAAGCGATGGCATCGACGGCGCTCTTCGTCGTAGACTGAACACTTGCAATGTGAGCGCCGATCTGCTCGGTCGCGCTGGCGGTTTGGGTGGCGAGAGATTTGACTTCTGTTGCGACAACCGCAAATCCCTTGCCGGCATCGCCGGCACGAGCGGCTTCGATGGTGGCGTTCAATGCCAGGAGATTGGTCTGCTCGGCAATGCTCTGAATCAACTCGACAACCTCGCCGATTGTCTGCGCAGACTCCGCAAGGCCTGTGATGATCTTATTGGTTTGTTCGGCTTCGGTTACAGCTTCCTTCGTGATTGAAAGTGCGTTGTTGACCTGCTGACTGATTTCGCCGACCGATGCTGATAGTTCCTCCGCACCCGACGCCACTGACTGAACGTTTTCGGTGGTTTCGTGAGCGGCGCTCGCGGCAGTTGTCGCCTGTCCGGCGGCGTTTTCAACGGTTTCGCTGATCTGTGTTAGTTGTTGGTCAATCTCCCGCTGAGCGGTTGTGCGCCGCTGACGGTCAAGGACCATGCTGGTGATATCACTGGCATATTTGACGACTTTGAACGGTTTTCCATTCATGTCTGCAATGGGGTTGTAGGTCGCTTGAATCCATATTTCCTTGCCGCCATTGCCAAGACGTTTGTATTCGCCTGATTGGAATTCTCCGCCGCCCAAACGTTTCCAGAATTGCTGGTATTCAGGGCTATTGGCTTCGGTCGGTTCGACAAACATCGAATGGTGCTGGCCCACGATCTCGTCGAGCTTGTAACCCAAAGCCCCAAGGAAGTTCTCGTTCGCCTTGATAATCGTTCCATCGAGATTGAATTCGATAACGGCCTGCGATTTGCCGATGGCCGCAAGCTGCCCCTCGAAATCGGCATTCTTCAGTTTTTCGCCTGTAATATCTGTAGCGAATTTGACGACCTTTGTTACGTTCCCTTTTGCATCGGTAACAGGATTGTAGGATGCCTGAATCCATATTTCCTTGTTGCCCTTGCCAAAGCGCTTGTACTCGGCTTGCTGGAATTCGCCTTTGGCGAGATCTTGCCAGAACTGACCGTATTCAGGCGATTTCGCATAGTCTGGCGCAACGAACATCGAGTGATGCTGCCCTTCGATCTCAGCCAGTGCGTAACCCATTGCACCTAGAAAATTCTCATTGGCGGTAACGATCGTTCCGTCTGGTTTGAATTCGATAACGGCCTGAGACCGCATCAAGGATTCCAGTACGTTCGATGAGTCCGATGTGTTGAATGGCCACATAATAAGATTCCCCCTAGGCAAGCGACTTGCCCACTCCCCATCCAAGAAAACTGAAGGATTTTCGAACCAAGGAAGCAGCTACGGTTTCGCATCCAATGATCACGAAGGGTAATTAACAGCGAGTAAAGACGTCGGGAATTTAGCTATGTGCCGATATTGTTGCGATGGTGTTCATGACGGTAGCGGCAAGAAATTGCGCGATGCACTTGCTCCGATCAGCAGCGCCGCAAGCGCTAGAAGGACGAGAACGGATGGTCCGTCCACAAATCGATCTGAGAATGGTTGGAGTGTAAAAGGTGCTATGAGCATCATCAATCCTCCACCAATTACAGCGGCATACCAGGGGATGACCAAGTATGCGAACACGAGTGCCAGAATCCCTGTTACTGAAACAAGGATCATCGTGCCCCAAAGAATCGCCGTGCCTAAACGTGTTGAAAGCTGTGGCCCACGCGCCTCGCGGGGAAAATGTCCGCTTGCTGCCATGATATAGGTGCAGATCAACAAGACGAGGACCATAAACAGTATTAGTTCGGGCCAAGAGGGCAGCGGCATCACTGGTCTCCATTCGATAGATAGAATTGCACTCGGCGGGATGCTTGCCCCAAAGAATGCAGCTCCCTAACATATGTCATATATATCAGAAATAGATTAGGTGGGCCGGTGAGGCCGGGGAAGGGACGATGGCAGAGTTAGAGCGCAAGAAACGCACGATCACGGAGATCCGTGATTCCAAGCGGACCGGCGAGAAAATGGTCTATATGTCCGTACCGGACTACACGTCTGCGCAATGGGCGGAGATGGCCGGTGTCGATGTTGCCGTTGTGGGAGACAGTCTGGCCATGATTGCCCACGGCCATTCGAGCACCATTCCGGCAACGATGGAAATGATGGTGATGCATGCTCAGGCCGTTCGCCGCGGCGCGCCCGAAACATTCGTGCTCGGCTGCATGCCCTACCAGAGCTACAACACCGTCGACCGGGCATTGTCGAATGCAACGCGTTTCATGGCCGAAGGCGGATCGGATGCCGTCAAACCGCAGGGCGGGAAGAGCCAGGCCCATATCCTCAAAGCACTCGTCGATGCCGGCATTCCGACCGCTTCGCACATTGGCCTGACGCCTCATACCATCGCCATGTTCGGTGGTTTCAAGATTCAAGGGCGTACGGCGGAAGCGGCCATGAAAATCCTGGAGGACGCTCTGGCTATTGAGGATGCCGGCTGCTTCATGCTGGAGTTCGAGGCCGTGCCCGGGCGTATTGCGAAAGTTATTTCGGAGCAACTCACCATCCCAACCATAGGCATCGGTGCGGGTGTCGGGACCGACGGTCAGATTTTGCTCTGCCATGATCTGCTCGGCGTGTTCACGGATTTCAAGCCGAAATTCACAAAACGATTTGCAGCGCTTACCGATGTGGCAGTTGGTGGTATCAAAGACTATGTGCGCGAGGTAAAGGAAGGCACCTTCCCGGCGGACGAGCACACCTATTCGGTTGGCGACGAAATGTATGATGCGTTTGTATCAATGGTCGAGAAGCGCAGACAGATCTGACCCGGAGACAGCGCGATGGCGGACGCAAATGTGAAGCTCGATGAAGCCGCGAGTATGATGCCGGAGAAGCCTGAAACGCTTACCGAACAAGCCTATCATCAGCTTGAGGAGCTCATTGTTACGCTGCAATTGCCGCCCGGCGAGATTCTCTCGGAGACATCGCTTGCCCAGCGTTTGAACATTGGCCGCACGCCGATCAGGGAAGCGCTGCAGCGGCTGGCCCGTGAGGGGTTGGTCGTGATCCTGCCCCGCAAGGGGATCTTGGTTTCGGATACCAATCCCCGCCGCCAACTTCTTGTCCTGGAAGTGCGGCGCGAACTCGAAAGGCTCTTGTCCCGAACGGGAGCTCAGCGGCGTACGCCCGCGCAGGTTCAGAAGTTTCTGGTCATCGCAGAAGGTATGGACGCGGCTGCGGAAAGTAATGACGACATTGCTTTCATGCGTCTGGACAGGGATTTGAACCGGCTGATCTCGGAAGCGGCACAGAATGAGTATGCGAGCCGCGCGATCGGATTCCTTCAGGGATTGTCGCGGCGATATTGGTACTCGCACTACAAGGAGGCGGCCGACTTGCCTTATTGCGCGCGCCTTCACGCCGAACAGGCACGCGCGATCGCAGATGGTGACGCCGATCGAGCGGCAGAGGCATGCGACAAGCTTCTCGATTATGTCGCAAGCTTCACGCGAGCAACCATAGAGGCCGTTTAAGAAAGGCATCTTGAATGGACAGGCGACAATCAGGGTATCTGTTGAACCTGATTCTTGCTGTCCTGTTGGTCGTTATCTCCAGACAACCGGCAGCCGGCGAAACCGAAGTCGACTTAGAGCTGGTTCTGGCAGTCGACATCTCGCTCTCAATGGAAGCGGACGAGCAGCGCCTGCAGCGCGATGGCTATATCGCTGCGTTCCGTGATCCGGCCGTGATCAAAGCAATCCGATCCGGCTTGCTCGGGCGCATCGCCGTGACCTATGTGGAGTGGGCTGGCGAGGCGATCCAATCCATCATTGTGCCCTGGCAGATCATTTCCAGCGCCGAAGAGTCTCATGCTTTCGCCGACCGGCTTGCGAAGCCCCCCATTCGCCGGGCGCGCATGACATCGATCTCGGCGGCAATGATGTTCGGTGCCGCGCTTTTCGATGGAAACGGCATCACCGGCCTGAAACGGGTAATCGATGTTTCCGGCGATGGTCCGAATAATATCGGGCCACATGTTGAAACTGCACGCGACGCGTTGGTGCGTCGTGGCATCATCGTCAATGGACTGGCGCTGATCCTCAAAGCCCCCGACGCCTATTATGGCTACTTCGAGATCCCGGAATTGGACCGGTACTATCGAGACTGCGTCATCGGCGGGCCGTCATCCTTTGCCTTGGCCGTTCGCAAGACATCCGAAATCGCCCAGGCAATCCGTCAAAAGCTCCTTTTGGAGATATCGAACTTGCCGCAGCATGCTCGGGATCACCTGCGTCCCGCACAATATGTGCTGGAGGGCCAGTCTTATGACTGCCTGATCGGCGAGAAACTCTGGCAGAATTTCCTCATGGACGGGTTCAACGAGTAAGCGCGATCGCGCTTTCCCGTGCCCGGATCGGGTAAGCGTCATTTGCATGCTTTACTTGGTTTACGAAGGCCATTAACATACCGGTGATATATCAAGGATTTAGAGTTTCTGTCTGCGGTTCCATCCATGAAAATTCGCATTCCATGAAAACATATGTCGGACAACGAACGATGGATGGACTCGTCGTGACAGTTGATGGCTCGCCGCTCGACGATGGAACGACCATCCACGAATATACCAGCTTCGGCTTTGAGTGGTCGTATGAGGGAGCTTCGCCGCAACAATTGGCACTTGCCATCCTTGTCGATTTTCTCAGTGATGGCGGCCGGGCAATTCAACTCAGCGATGCCTTTATGAAAGACGTGATTGCAAATCTGGACAATGATTGGACATTGACCGGCGAAGAGATTGAAGTAGCTCTTGCGAGACTGGAGAGCAGTGTAGGGTCAGCCTGAAACGAGAATTCTCGCGAGCGGCCGTTTGGCCCAAACCTTTTAAAAACGTTCAATAACTAGGGAGAGGTAAATGAGCAAAGTACATCGTCTAGGTGCTGCTATGGGATTGGCCGTTGCCATGATGGCAGCGCCGGCTCTGGCCGCTGAGCATAACTGGAAGATGCCGACGGATTGGGGTGGCGGACCGCTGCAGGAAATCGGAGCGAAGGCATTTGCCAGTAACGTCGCGGAACTCACTGAAGGGCGGGTCAAAATTCAGGTCTTCCCATCCGGAACACTGGCCAAAGGATTGAAATCCCGTCAGGCCGTGGTCAAGGGCGTTACCGAAGCAGCACATAGCTGGATGGGTTACGACTGGGGTATCGATAAAACGACCGTTCTCTTTGGAGGATTCGCGGGCTCCATGGATACGGAGCGCATGTTGCACTGGCTCTATGAAGGTGGCGGGCTAGAGATGTGGCGCGAATATGCCTTGGAGAAATTTGGCGTTATCTCGTTCCCATGCTTTGCACGTACGGCCGAAGCATTCCTTCATTCGCGCAAAGCTGTTCGCACGCTTGACGATCTCAAAGGGCTCAAGTTCCGCACGGCGGGTGCCTGGCTTGCGATCTCAAAGGGACTTGGTGCAGCGCCGGTGACCATGCCGGGTGGCGAGGTGTTTCAGTCGCTAGAGCGTGGCACGATCGACGCCACTGAATGGGGCACGCTCTACGAGAATATTTCGGCCGGTTTCCACAAGATCGCGAAATACGTGATCATCCCCGGAATCCATCAGCCCACAGCACCGTTCGAAGTGGTGATCGGCAAGAAGGCTTGGGACAAACTTTCCGACCGCGACAAAAAGATGGTCGAGCTGGCAGCAAAGAAGGTCACCATCGAAAGCTGGATGAAAATTGGCCACGAAGATGCCAAGGCTCTTGCCTTCTACAAGAAGCAGGGCAACGAGATCATCGAACTTGATCCGGCCGTCCAACGCCAGGCAAAGAAGCTTGCCGTCGATTGGGCCAACGAGCAGGCGAAAGGCAATGCCTGGTTCAAGAAGGTCTGGGATCACCAGCAGGCATACGAAAAGCTCTGGGAAGATGCTGCAAGCTACCGGAACGTGAAGTACAAATAATCTCGAAACTTAGAGGGGGGCGGCCACGGGTCGCCCCTCTTTTTTGTGCCACACCATTCTTCATGCATTAGGTCGTGAACGCATAAATGGCATTCGCTTCTGTGCCATCTGTGAGTTGATGTCCTAAGGTGAATATCTGGGCGGCAAGAGTCTTGCCGGAGGGGGAATTGCCATGGATCGAATTGTGCGTGGAATCGAGTGGGTCTCGGATTCAAGTGGACTGCTCGTTGCCTGGCTCGTCTTTCCGCTGATCATCGCTTCCGTATTCGAGGTGTTCTCGCGTTACGTACTGGGGCAGCCGACCATCTGGGCATTTGAACTCGGCTACATGGCCATGGGCGTTCATGGACTTATGGGTGCGGCATACACGCTGAGGATGAAGTCCCATATACGCATCGACGTGCTGTACGTGCACTTGCCCGAAAAGGTGAAAGCGCTGATCGATGTCGTGGGCTTTGTGTTCATCTTCCTGCCCGTCGTGACATGGCTCTGCTGGGGACTGTGGGAATACTGGGTGGAGGCATACACGCTCGGAGAGGAATCAGGTCAGTCGGCCTGGAACCCGGTTATCTGGCCGTTCCGTCTTGCATTCTTCCTTGGCTTTGCTTTGTTGTGGCTGCAGGGGGTGGCTGAGCTGATCAAGGCCGCACGTTTCCTCACAGGGCAAACGGACGAGTGGGAGGCCGGCGGCGGCCTGGAGAACCAGTGATGGGTGAATATCTCTCTCTCATGATGTTTCCGGCGCTTTTGATTGCGCTGTTTCTTGGTTTTCATGTCGCCTTCTCGATGATGGGCATCGCCCTCTTTTTCGGCCTTGTGACATTCGGCGACGCGGTCATCTTTCAGTTTGCACAGAAGGTCGACTCGGTTGCTTCGAACTTTGTTCTCGCCGCCGTGCCTCTGTTTATTTTTATGGGCGCGATGATGGAGCGCTCGGGTATCGCCGAGCGCCTCTTCGAAGCCATTCATCTGTGGACGCGCCGGCTTCCCGGCGGGCTCGCCGTCGGCACCATCCTGATGTGTGTCGTGTTTGCCGCATCGAGCGGCGTCATTGGTGCAACCGAGACCGTCGTCGGAATGCTCGCGATCCCCGTGATGCTGAAATATTCCTATGACAAGGGTCTGATATCCGGGACCATTTGCGCGGGCGGATCGCTCGGTACGATTATTCCGCCATCTGTGGTCGTGGTTGTGCTTGGCCCTGTTGCCGATGTGTCTGTGGGAGACCTGTTCGTGGGCATGGTCTTTCCTGGGCTGATCATGGCGACGCTATACATCACCTACGTTCTCGGCCGCTGTCTCCTGAACCCGGAATTTGGGCCGAGTCTGCCGCCGTCAGATGACGATCCCAGTTTTTGGGAGAAGACACGCATTACAGTCATCGCGCTCTGGCCGCCGGTTTTCATGATTGTCGCCGTGCTCGGGTCCATCATGTTCGGGCTCGCAGCTCCTACTGAAGCCGCCGCAATGGGCGCTTTCGGTTCGATCTTTCTGGCCGTGATGTATGGTCAGTTTACATGGAAGGTGCTGAACGAGGCGGTTCTCAAGACCCTGCGCATCACGTGCATGATCCTATGGATCATCGTTGGTGGAAACATGTTTGCTGGCGTCTTTATCGCCTCAGGCGGCGTTTCATTGACCGAGGAATTGATATCCACTGCTAATCTCACACCATGGGTCACGCTTGGAGCCTTTCTGTTCATCTGTTTCATCGCCGGCTTCTTCTTGGATTGGATCTCGGTTCTTCTCATTTTCATCCCCGTCTTCATCCCCATCGTGAAGGCTCTGGGATTCGATCCGGTCTGGTTCTGTATCCTGTTTTTGATCGTTGTTCAGACGAGTTACCTGACGCCGCCAATGGCGCCCGCTATCTTCTATTTGCGTGGGATCAGTCCACCGGAAATAACGCTGCGCCATATGTTTAGCGGTGTCGTGCCTTTCATCATCCTGCAACTCTTCTGTCTGGGGATTGTGGCCATGTTTCCAAATCTGGTCTTGTGGTTGCCGGCGCAAATGTTGGGATTTAGATAAGTGTCCTCGCGGACGAACATTGCTGCTGCTGGTCAGGAATTGTGGAGGCTTGCCTATATTGACGGCAATTTCGGGCTGATGTATCTGTAATATATCAGGGATGACCAGCAGTCGTGAGGTAGATCGATGACACCGGAAGACATCCTTTCCCAAGAGGCGAACGTCCTTAGCCAGGCACAGCGTGAGTCGTATTTCGAGAATGGCTATATTCTGCTCGAGCGCATTATCCCGGAGGATCGTGTCACGCAGCTCCGCGCTATCACAGAAGAGATGGTCGAGCGCAGCAAGGCGATAACGACATCAGACGAGGTCTGGGATCTCGATGAAGGCCACTCGGCGGAAAACCCGCGGCTCCGGCGTCTTTCCAGCCCGAATGACCATCACGACACCTATTGGGATTATGCCTCCAATTCGATCCTGACAGAGGTTATGGCCGATCTCGTCGGTCGGGACGTGAAGTTTCATCACTCCAAGCTGAATTTCAAATGGTCGGGTGGTGGGGACGAGGTGAAGTGGCACCAGGATATCTCATTCTGGCCGCACACCAATTACAGTCCCTGCACATCGGGGACCTATATCTATGATTGTGGACTGGAGCAGGGGCCGCTCGCCGTGCTGCCCGGCAGTCACGAACATCCGCTTTACGACCAATATAATGACAAGGACGAGTGGGTCGGGTGTCTCAGCCCGGAAGAGGCGGCAAAGATCGATATGGACAAGGCGGTGTTCCTCGATGGGCCTGCCGGATCGGTGACCATCCATAATTGCCGCACACTCCATTACTCGGCGGCCAATCACTCAGATATTCCGCGTCCGCTTTTGCTCAATGTCTTTGCATCAGCCGATGCCTTTCCCTACACCCACAATCCGCTTTATTCGAAATACGATCAGGCGATTGTCCGGGGGCAGCGGGCACGGTACGCTCATCACGATCCACGTCCATGTCTGCAACCGCCGGATTGGTCCAAGGGCTATACATCGATTTTCGCCGTTCAACAGGAAGAAGACTGGACCGCAGCAGCCGAGTGAAGGCAATCGGCTGCGCGGGATAGCCAGCGCCACAGGAGGAACACATGATCACCGACAGGCAAGTCAATTTTCGCGAGGAATACCGCTCGCGCATCATCGGTTGGTATGACGGCTATCTGCACATCGCGATCATATATGCGATGGGCGCGGCCGCGTTTTACATCTATCTCCAGAACTTCGGAAACGTGCTCTGGTGGGAATGGCTGACCATCCCGCTCACTTTCATGTTTACGAACATCTTCGAATGGTGGATCCACAAGACGATCATGCACCGTCCCATGAATATCAAGGGCGTACGCGCTATCTATGAGCGCCACACTCTGAACCACCATCAGTTTTTCACCGATGAGGAGATGCGCTTCCGAGATCACAAGGATTGGCGCGTGACCGTATTCCCGCCCTATGCCTTGGTCGTCTTCATTCTGATGTCGATCCCGGGTGGTTTTTTCTTCGGCTGGCTGATTTCACCGAATGTCGGCTGGTTGTTCATGTGCACGACGACGGGCATGTACCTGCTTTATGAATTCATGCACTTCTGCTGCCACGTGGACGAAAACTGGTTTGTCCGCAATTGCCCCTTCGTGAACACGATCCGCCGGCATCACACGGCCCATCACAATGCCAGGCTGATGATGGAAGTGAACATGAACCTCACTTTCCCAATCGCTGACTGGATGTTCGGGACGTCGGACCTGGATCGCGGACTCTTCGGGCATATCTTCAACGGCTACAATACGGATCATCTCAAAGAGGATCTGCGTGGCCGTCCGAAGCGGCCGGACGAAGCGGCAGCGGAGCCCATGGGCGCCTACTGATATGCCGAACGATATCAAAGCCATCCTTTCGGTGATCGCAATGGTGGTGGCTGTTGCGATCGCCTATTGGCAGGAGTCTGTCGGCAATGCCCATCTCTTCTGGTTCGTGATCGGCACGGCAATTTTCATGGTGGCTTCCATGTGGGTGTTCCCGGAAGCCGTCGGCAAGAAGAAGAAGCGCGGGTGACCGTGCGACAACGTCAGTGAACTGGCTCGAGACCCATAGGCTCGCGCCCGATCACGGCTTGCCGGTCCTGGCTGATGTGGATGTGCTTGTCGTCGGCGGCGGCGCCGCCGGCATTGCTGCTGCGGAGACGGCCGCCCGGCGCGGCCGCGACGTCCTTCTCGTCGAACGCTATGGTTTCTGTGGCGGTAATGCCGTCGCCGGTCTGTCAGGCACCATCTGCGGTCTCTATCTCTCAAGCGAACGCGTTTCCAATCGCCCGGAACAAGCGGTGTTCGGTTTCGCCGAGCGGTTTCGAGCCGCAATGGCAGAGACGAACGGCATCACGGAACCGCAGCGTTACGGGCGCACATGGACACACTGTCATGATCCGCATCGTTGGCGCGAAGCGGCAGATGCCTTTCTCGGCGATGCGAAGGTAAACGTGCTCTACCACGCGCTCGTGCTGGGTGTGGTAATGGACGGCGAGGCCGTCAATGGCGCGCTTGTGGACTCGAAAGCCGGGCGGGGTGTCGTCAATGCACGCGTCATTGTCGACGCCAGCGGCGATGCGGATATCGTCTTTCGGGCCGGCTACGGCTATTCGCGCGGCCAGGACGGGACCGTTCAAAATCCGACCATGATTTTCCGCATCGGCAATGTGGATATGCCGCGCTTCCTCGACTTCTGGGGCTCGGATACGATTTGCTCGGCACGAGTGACCGAACAGCTGATCGAAGCGAATGCGTCTGGCGACTATGATCTTCCGCGCGCAAAAATCTGGATCTTTCCGACGCCGCGGCCCGGCGAATTGCTCGTCAATGCGACGAGGCTTGTCGGGCGAGATGGCCGCGAACTCTATCCGGGCGACCCGGAGGATCTCACCGAGGCGGAACTCGTGGGGCGCCATCAGGTGCGCGAATATGCGCGCTTCCTGACGAACCATATTCCCGGTTGCGAGGCGAGTTTCGTCAACGATACGGGCGTTCAAGCCGGCATTCGGCAGTCTCGCTCGATCATTGGCGTCGATCGGCTGACCAACGACGATGTCATGACGCGACGCAAACGCGGCGATGGCGTCGTCCGCTCGCCATGGCCCATTGAATTGCATTCGGGCGAGCGGCCGAAACTCGAGTGGCTCGATGACGACTACTATGAAGTGCCTTTCGCGACACTCCTTCCGGAAAAGGGTGAAAACCTGATTGTGGCCGGTCGCTGTCTGTCGGCCGAGCATGAGGCTCTAGCGTCATGCCGGGTCACGGCCCAGTGCTTCGGCTACGGTCATGCGGCAGGACTTGCGGCGTCTCTCGCCGTGGAGCGAAATCTACCGGTTCGCAGCCTTGAAGGCGCCGAGATTCGAGCGCTTCTCAATGCAGATGGTGCACGTCTTGATGACTGAATATTTCGACATCCCGGCAAAATGAGCCCCGGATCATGTCCGGGGCACAACGGCTTGCAGCTATTGGCCGAGCTTGATCCTAATCCCGCCGGTGACGACGCGATCATATTCGGTATTGGTCTCGATCTGCATGATTCCGCCGGCCCCAAGCGTGTCTCTGGCCTGGAAGTCGCCTGCCGTCGTCAGGACGCCGGAAAGTCGCAGCGTGAAGACCGCGCGCTCCGAGATGTTGACATCGATGCCGCTGTGATGAGCCAAAAGGAACACCGTATCGTCATCGTCGATGAGGAAACGCGAGCCTGCCGGACCGACATTGTCGATGTCGATGCGTGCAGCGCCGATGCTGGCTCCGCTGAACGGACGGAGGCGTCCATTGAAGAATGTCCGGCGCCACGAGCGCAGAAGCGTTCCCTGCAATGAGTTGATCGTGATATCGCCGCCCGATGGGAGTATCTGCGGGAAAAGCGGATTGAGCGGCGCATTCGCATAATTCACGGTCAGATCTTCCGCCGTACCGTGGCCATATTGCAGTTCGGCGCGCCAAAGCTCATCGATCTGTTTGCCGACGGCAAATGTGAACCCAAAACCGTCATCCGCCTCCGTGACCAGCCGTCCGTTGGCGCCGGCAACATTGGGGCTGAACATGTCGACATCACGTTCCGTATCAAGCGCGCCGCCGAAACGTCCTTCGATGTACCAACCGTAGTGTGATTGCGCGACCGGGTCTTTCAGACCGCCGGATTGCGCCGGAGCCGTGACGATCAGAACGGCGATGGCAAGCGTAGCGCTGCCGAAGACGATGTTTCGGAAATTCATGTGAAGCCTCTTAACAATTGCTCAATAGAGCATCTACCCCGCTTGCGATGATATTCGAGATGCGGGAATGCACGCGAGTGCAAAGCGGCGAAAGCCTCAAGCTTTTACAGGCGATGTTGCAGTCGCGCCACAGCTGCTCACACGCATCCGCCGCCGCCCGTATCGGCTTGAGCTTTGTCATCGAAGACGGCTTCGATCCTGACGGGGTCATTGGCCAACCCCCGGAAAATACCGAAGGCCGACGCGCCGCGGAACTCGGAGCCTTCCACATGCGGTTGGCCGAGACTCGATTCAGGCAATCGGTCATCCACGTCGGTATAGAAATCGAAGCTTCGGCCAGGCTCGAACGCCTCGAAGGCAAGCGAGACAGCGCGGCCTCCATCGTCGGCGCCCCTGGCATCGATCAGCTTCACGGGGGAATCCAGTTTCGAAAAGAAGGCCGAAGGGCTTCCGCTACCGAGCCCGCCGGCCACTGTATCGAAGATGAGGTTGCCGGCTGAGCCTGCAAGAACGATCGACAGCCCGACGAGCGTCCAGCCGTCTCCGCTCTTGTTCTCGATCGTGAATATGTCGGGATCGCTATCCTGGAATGTGACCACAAACCGAGGGCCGCAAGGCTGATCGTCACCAAGCACCGGAGTCGCCAGGAAACCGCTCGCCGCGATCAGGAGAACCGCAAGGCGCATGACCGACCTCGCCATGAATGTTTCAGACAGGGTTCATTTGGCCATGATCCGTATCCGACGTCGAGGGGGATGCGGTAAAAATATGTGCGCCGGGTCCCGATGTGCAAGGACCCGGCGCATGCCATGACCGGAAGGGGAAGGTCGGCTAATTCGTTACGACGATGCGTGTGTTGCCCATGCCATATCGATGAACGAGGCTGTAGAGCCGCGCGGCATTGGCGGGATGTAACCGGACGCAACCATGGGATGCGGGCCGTCCCAAAGAACGAATGTAGTTCGTTCCGTGGACAGCATAACCGCCATGGAAAAAGATCGAATAGGGCATCGGCGAATTGTTGTATTTCCGCGAATACCACATGCGGTGGAGGCGGGTCGGCCGATAAGTCCCCAGCGGGGTGCGATAGCCGCGGCGCGCTGTTGAGACGGGCCAACTATAGGCGCGCGTGCCTTTCACAAAGACTGTCATGCGCTGCGCGGATTTGTCGATTTTGGCAACAACGGAGGCAGCTGACGCCGATGGCGCCGCAAACACGAACCCAAGCAAAACAAGACAAGCCGAAGCGGCTCGCGCGAGATATTGCATAGTTATGCCTCCCAGTTGATTTAACAACATGGGAAGGCATATTCAGTTTTCCAAGATCTAGGGTCTTCAATCGATCTTTTGTGGTAAATAGATCGATAATCGCAAAGACCGGTGGCTGTTTATTCTATGCCGATTTTGCAAGCTCGCCGCGAATGACATACCGCAGGATTTCTGCAACTTGATGCGGTTCTTCGGCAACCGCCAGTGCGGCCGCATCGACCTCTTTGAGTGGATGGGTCAGCGCAGCATCGTGGAGTACGACCAGCGGTTTGCCGAGAGCTGCGGCAAAACCGGCATCGAAAGCTGCATTCCACTGTTTGTACTTGTCGCCAAAGCGGACTACGACAATATCGGCGCGTTCGATGAGATTGCGGGTCCGAATAGCGTTCAGCTTGGCGCCCTTGTGGTCTTTCCAGAAGCCTTTGTCCTCTGATCCGAGAATCGAGATTCCGCAATCGTCGCTGCTGTCATGGTCGGTAACGGGAGCGGTGAATGTCACGGGCAGACCTTCAGCTTTGACCGCAGCTTCAATAACTTCGCGCCAGTCGGTATGAATTTCGCCAGACAAATAGACTTGCCAAGGTTCCATTTGATGTTCTCCAAAGCGGTTCCATTTGACCCTATCGGTATGGGAAGGCAGGCAGTGAGGCAAGTCTTTGCAGCGGTTTCGGCGTTCGGACACGGATTTTTGACGGCGCTTGCAGATGAATGGCAAAATGCAGCGCGCCGCTGTAGTATGCGGCGAAAGCTTGAGATTCGCGTGGGGGAATATCTTGATGCCGCCCGGAGTCTGGCAAGCCGAGGTGGTGACGGGTCCTAAGCAAAATCCGAGATGCGCCGAGTTCTTTTCCCAATAGTCCTGGCATTCCTGGCGGTTGCGCCGCTCGAAGCCTCCAGTGCGCCTGAAGCGCGCAAACTTTTTGGTGCCAAAAAAGCACCGGCTGATCTGCGCTCGCGTGCCATAGGGTCCTACGCACGTGGTTGTCTGGCGGGAGGCGCCATGTTGCCTGTGAACGGGCCGGCGTGGCAGGCCATGCGTCTTTCGCGAAATCGCAATTGGGGTCATCCGGCTCTCGTCAAATATGTCGAGCGGCTTGCGACAGAATCGAAAGAAATCGACGGCTGGCCGGGGCTGCTGGTTGGTGATTTGTCACAGCCGCGTGGCGGTCCCATGCTCACGGGCCATCGCAGCCACCAGATTGGTCTTGATGCAGATATTTGGCTCAAGCCAATGCCGAACAGGCGTTTTACCCGTAAGGAACGCGAAAAGATCTCAGCGATTTCGATGCTGGGCAAAGACCGGCTGTCGATCAACAAGCGGGCCTGGAAACCGGGCCATGTGACATTGTTGAAACGGGCTGCGTCCTCCCGCAAGGTGGCGCGGATCTTCGTGCATCCCGTCATCAAGAAAGAGCTTTGCCGGGCGGCCGGGAACGATCGGCGTTGGCTGAACAAGATTCGTCCCTGGTGGGGACATCATTATCATTTTCATGTCCGGCTATCGTGTCCGCGCGGCATGCGCGGCTGCGTCAACCAGAAGCCGGCACCTGGGGGCGACGGGTGCGGTAAGCAACTCGATGACTGGTTCAAGCTGCTGAAGCGCGCAATGAAGCCGAAAAAGAAACCGCCCAAGAAAATTACGAAACCCAAGAAGAAGCCGAAGAAGCGGCGCCGTTTGCGCCTGGCGGATCTGCCGGCGGACTGCAAGCTGGTGTTGAACGCACATGATGTACCGTCTGCGGATATCGTTCCCGCGTCGCAGCGGCCTCCGGCAACAGGCTGGGTCAAGCGGGAAGGTGGAATCTCACTGCCGGATAGGAAGCCAAAATGAGCGAAGCCATGGACGACGAGGATCAAAACAATGTCTTTGGCGAGCCGATCGGAACCTGTTCGCTCCATCCGATGACGGGCTTCTATCGCACCGGGTGCTGCGAAACCGGTCCTGACGATGCCGGAATCCATACAGTCTGTGTCGAGGTGACGGCGGAGTTCCTGTTATTCTCGAAGGCCCGGGGCAACGATCTTTCCACACCCTTGCCCGAATTCGGGTTTCCCGGACTTCAGCCGGGCGACCGCTGGTGCCTGTGCGCTGCACGCTGGCAGGAAGCCTTTGCCGCCGGCGTTGCACCGCGCGTCATTCTCTCGGCCACCCATGAGCGAACGCTAGAGGTGGTCGACCTGGCAGACCTAAAAAGTCGCGCACTCGATTTGGCGTGAATCGCTAACACCGCGATCGTCTTGCCCGGACTTGATCCGGCTCATCAAGGCGCAGCACTCAGGCAGTGACGCCGTTTCCAATGGGACAGCTGACACCGGTCCCGCCCATCCCGCAGTAGCCGTTTGGATTCTTGGCGAGATACTGCTGGTGGTAGTCCTCGGCGAAATAGAAGGGTCCGCCATCCACGATCTCGGTGGTAATCGCCTCGAAGCCGCGTCCAGCGAGGGCCTGCTCGTAGGCAGCCTTCGAAGCCTCGGCTATTTCTTTCTGCTCGTCGCTGGTGAAATAGATGCCTGAGCGATATTGCGTGCCGACATCGTTGCCCTGCCGCATGCCCTGTGTGGGATCATGGCTTTCCCAGAAGACCTGGAGCAGACGCTCATAGCTGATTTTTGCCGGGTCGAAGACGACAAGCACCACTTCATTGTGGCCCGTCCGTCCGGAACAAACTTCTTCGTAGGTCGGGTTCGGGGTATAGCCGGCCGCGTAGCCGACGGCCGTGACATGGACGCCTTTCAGGCCCCAGAAGGGGCGCTCGGCGCCCCAGAAACACCCCATACCGAAAATGGCCGTCTCAAAACCATCCGGATACGGTCCTTCGAGAGGCTGGTGGAGCACGAAGTGTTCGGCCGGCATGTCGATCGGCGTATCGCGACCCGGAAGCGCGGCATCGCGCTCCGGCATGACGGCTTCTTTGCGGAAGAAAAACATTAGTTGCTGAAGACCTCGATGCGATGGCGGCGCCGGCCGGCCCAGTAGAAGAGCGCGCCCAGCACGGCGAAGAATATCCATGTTGGGATCTGGAGTGCCATGAACACACCATACTCCCAGGCCCCGCTGCCGAGTTGCTCTTCGACCATGGTGCGGAAGTTCGCGAAACCCGTTGCGCTCATCTGGTTCCATTGCTCGGCGAGAGTCGTGGTCGCCCAACCTTCCTCGTCCTTGAACGATTTCGTTCCGTCGATCACGAGCATCAGAACCGCGATCAGAACGGACCAAAGACCGAGAGTGCGAAAAACCATGACCCAAGCCACGCTGCCAAATGATGGGGTGATAAAGCCTAGGCACAAAATAGGGCTTTTGGGGCTCTCGTTCAATCGCCCTGCGAAGATTGGCCGGAGGCACTGCACGCCTGCGCGCAATGCTTGCACAGCAACCGCGCATCGCTATAGTGCGTCGCACTTCCAAGGCTTAGGAGGGGTGGCCGAGTGGTCGAAGGCGCACGCTTGGAAAGCGTGTAGGCGGGCAACCGTCTCGTGGGTTCGAATCCCACTCCCTCCGCCAGGCTCTTGAGTGTTCAGACTGCAATCAGTCTCGACCGCCTGACCGCGCTAACCGATACGACGAAACCCGCGCAAGATTGGCTCATAACTCGGGTCCGTATCTTACACCGCGTTATTTCGCTCGGTTGCGAAAAATTCGGAAAATTCCGTCAGCATTTTTGTTCTCTCACGATAACTCGGATCGAAGCTCTCTGCTTTCTTGCTTTGCTCGAGCAGTTGAGACAGCAGCGTTTCCCACTCACCCTCTGTCGTGCCGTAAATATTCGTGTATTCGGGATCCGTATGTTCGTAGATGCCGATGGCCTGGCCATTACTGTCCAGTTTGATGTTTGCCGAGATGGATGCGCCGAGGAAATGAGCTGACGCCAGAAGTCGCTCTTTCGATGACATATCCTTCGTGGTCTCCTCCCATGCATCCTTCACAGATTGAGGCGCGTTCGGTGGAGGAAAGACAAAACCGACGGCCGCACCCGTTTCAACGAGCCCGTCATTGTTCAAATCCGTGTGGTTTTGAGGGGGAAGAAGGAGATTCACAGCGCCTTCGACATCCGTGTTCCTGACCCCCCTTGGCTCCGCCAGGCTGTGTACACGGCGCAGAACCTCAATGTCATCGGGTGACAGGGATTGAATGTAATCGACCGGGTTTTCGAATCCTCCGGTCGAGGCGGCATGTTGCACGATTTCCGCGAAGCGCTGACGCTCCTGGTCGGTGACGCCACGAATGTTCATGAGGCTGCTATCTTTGTCGCCAAAGACGCTTCCGGTGTCTTGAAGATGAAGCAGCGTCGCCGTCACCGAATTTGAAACAAGCGACTGCCGGGATAGCCTCGAATGAGGCGCAGATTCGTCGGTCTCGTCGTTAGCGGCAGGCACGAGAAACGTGCTGGTGCGTTCTCGGGCGTTTGAGGCAATGCTGTTGTATGAAGTGCCGTTCGCTGCTGCCGATGGCGTGTATGCACGCGTATGATAATCCGGTGTCATGGCTACGCTCGTCTAGTACTGAATCTACACGGCGCATGCGGAGCAATATCTACGCCAAGAAAAAATGCAATGAATTCAGTTTTTAGAAGCAGGCGTCACGCGACGCGGCACTTTCTGGCGGCAATATATTCAGAGTCGTGGAATTAATTGCCGGGCCGTCGTTGCGTTTTCGCCTGTGGGTTCACCGTGTGCCGTATTGGTAGGTGCGCTGCTCTGGCGGTCCGCATTCACATGCGGCATGGCCTGTCGTGTCAGGCCGATCAGTCGATCAGGCATACTGCCAGAATATTCGGCTTGTCGATATGACTGCCCGGTCGCTCACGTCTTCGGCGCGTATTTGGCGAAGACTTCCGCCCCGGTCATGTTCGTCGTTTCGTTCGCAAAGTCGTAGAAAGACGGCTTTTCGTCGATGAATATCTGACTATCGAAAACCAGGTCTTCGGTGTCGTCGAGAATTCCGGCAGAGAGGCTGTACTGCCCGTTGTCTTTCAGGCGGTAGAACAGGTTGGTTCCACATTTGGCGCAGAAGCCTCGCTGCGCCCAGGGAGAGGAGTCATACAGTGTGATATTGTCTGCACCCTCGATCGAGACGTCGGTCCCGCAATCGATGGCCATCAAGGGGCCTCCGGAGTGGCGCCGGCACATATTGCAATGGCATACGCCAACGCTATTGCTTGCCGGTTTCGCAACGATCCGGACGGCTCCGCACAGACACCGACCTGTTTTCTCTCTAGCATCCGACATTTGTACCTCCTGACTAGGTGCGATGCGTTTACGGAAGCGATACGATTTCGCCAGTTCCGTGTGTTCTAACACCACCTGCGAAATTGGGCGGTGCCAAAGACGACAGATCGTGGGAATCGAAGTGTGACATGTCAGCGCTGTTCGAAGCTCTTTGCGAATTTGACGGAAAGGCCGTCTCCATCCTGTCGGAAGCCCAGGCGCGGCTTGGCGGGAGCGCACACTTCTTGTCCGATCTTGTCGATCTTGCATCAAGCCAGACAGAACATGTTGGCGATGGTGCGACATGGCTCATCAAGAATTGCCTGGAGAATGGCGAGCGGCTGACACCGGAGGAAACGGAGGTTCTATTTTCAAGTCTGAACGTGATCGAGACCTGGCCGGCACAGCTCCACATCTGTCAGTCATTCGCGTATCTCGATATTCCGGCACCTGCCGCTGTAGGAGCAGCGAACTGGCTCGATGGTCTGTTGCGACACAGGCGTCCTTTCCTGAGAGCGTGGTCAATGAATGCCTATCAGCATCTGGCGATACAGCATCCCAGTCTTGAAGCGCCTGCGGACGTGGCCTTGGTCGAGGCTGAACGAGATGAGGCCGCATCGGTCAAGGCTCGGGCGCGTCATGCCCGCAAGCTCCGGCAAACGAAAGCCAAGAGGTAATAAGCCAGGGGCAGTGGCAAGGCCGGGACTTTAGTTTCCAGCTATCATCCGCCACAATTGGGCGAGCCTTTCGCGGCTGCTGCCGCGATGTGTAAGGAAGCGTGCGTGCGCTGTCGATGGGGCGTTTCGTGCAAGTTGGATCGACCAGAGTGCATTCACTTCGTTCGGTATGAGGGAGTATCTGACGTCGATAATCCGATTGGGAAATTTCGGGTCCTTGGCCAGAAAGTTGTCGCTGAACCAGCGAAACCTCTCGATGTCGTTCGCCTGCGTTGTTGTTAGATCGAGCCAAGGCAGGTCGCGGCTCTTGTCCAGTTTCGGGATCGACTCGCCCTTAAAAACGCGTGGTCTCACGCCAGCGCGGACGGCATCCACGTAGTAGCGATCCTTGGTCTCGTAGATTGTCTTCCAAACGATGATATTGCCGAAGCTCGGCTTTGCCTCGAGACGGATCGGTTCATGCCCTCGCGATGCTGCGATTTCGGCACCCATGACCAATGCCGAGCGCTGCTGTATCAGACCGGTCGTGAGATAAATGGCGCCCCAGGCAAGGGCAATGCGCGCCAGTGCCGGCTTCTTGCGGAGGCCGGCCATGACCACCAAAACCAGAATTGGCACTGTGAAGAGCGGATCGATAACGGATACGACACTCCACGAAAACCTCTCGTAGCTGAACGGCCAGAAGAGCATCGTGCCAAAAGACGTGCATGTATCGAGCAATGCATGCGTGGCGTAGCCTAACGTGCAGAAGAGAAAGGTCTGCCTAAACGTCAGTTGCCATCGCCTGCCGAGAACCCAGTGGAGCGCCAGGGCGCAGAGGAAGCCGCCGACCGGTATGAAGATGAGCGCATGTGTAAACTGGCGATGATATTCGAGGTATATGAGCGGGTCGACATCGGAACGGATGAAGATATCCAGATCCGGTGCCATCCCGCCTAAGAAACCGAGGGCGCCAGCGATGCCGACATTGGTCTTTTTGCGCGTCGCCTGCGGGAGTGCTGCTCCCAGAGCGCCCTGTGTCAGCGGATCCATTTATGACCGATGTCCCGTCTGTTTATCAAAAGAGCCATTCAGGGCGACCGTTCTATACGCGCAAGACGGATTGTCCGATGCGACACTTTGCAAGCATCGTTTTTCGTCATGTCCTTACTCGGCGAAATTCGTGCGTGCCGCAAGGGTATGCACACGCATCAAAGCTTCGGCGGGTTTGCGCTGCCCCGATGCTTCCGGACTTATGCGGTGAAGCCGGTTGTTGAGAGGCGCGAATTCGTATAAGCGATCCGGTCAACCAGCAGCGTTTGCGCGCTTTATTGCCTGGATTGTGAAGAGAACATACCGAGGAGCCAGTATTTTGAAGAGCCTCAAACAACGCCTGCAGTCTGAAGAAATCCTCATCGCTCCGGGGGTCTTCGATATGATATCAGCCAAAGTGGCCGACGATGTCGGATGCGAAACGCTTTATATGACCGGCTATGGCGTTGTGGCCTCGCATCTCGGTCTGCCTGACGCCGGACTGGCGACGTTCACAGACATGGTCAGCCGGGTTGACCGTATCGCGAACGGTATCTCTGTCCCTCTCATTGCAGACGCCGATACGGGCTATGGCGGATTGCTCAACGTGCAACACACTGTCCGGGGATATGAGCGCGCAGGTGCGGCGGCAATCCAGATCGAGGATCAGGAATTCCCCAAGAAGTGCGGGCATGTCAAAGGGCGCCGGGTCATTCCGATGGAGGACATGGTCGCCAAGGTGAAGGTTGCGGTCGAGACGCGCGACACCGACGAGTTTCTGATTGTCGCGAGAACGGATGCCCGCACGATGCACGGTCTGGACGAAGCGCTACGCCGGGCGGAAGCTTATGCTGAAGCCGGAGCGGATGTCTTGTTCGTCGAGTCACCTGAAAGCGAAGAGGAAATGCGCACCATCTGCGAGCGTTTCGACACACCGCTATTGGCAAACATGGTGGAAGGCGGGCGCACGCCTGTCCTTTCGAAAGTGGCGCTCCAGGAGATCGGATACGCCCTGGCCATTTTCCCCGCAACCGGGTTTCTCTCCGCAGCGGCCTCGCTCCGTAAGGCCTATGAGGCGCTCCACACAACCGGTTCCACGGCAGATCAACCTTTGGATCTTCATCCCTTCGAAGACTTCAGCAAACTGATGGGCTTCGAAGCGGTTTGGGACTTCGATGAGAAACACAGCCGATAGCAATTGACGCGACCTCGGTGCTCGCCTAGCGTTCTTCGGAAGGTGCATCGGGGCGCCTCCGGTCCGCGGGAAGACTTGGCTCACTCGACAGACGAGCGTTCATAGCTGACGCCATATCCATGCCTTTCAACCGGCATGCGGGCACCGGTCCATGAAGGGTGTGTGCCATGACGATGTCTTCTTCCGACAACAAGACGCTTACGCTTGCCAATGTGCGCTCGCGCGCCAAACAACTCTTGAAGGCATTGCGCGATGGAGACAGTGGCTCTCTCACGCGGCTGCAGGCCTCCCATCCGCTCTTTCGCCATTCTTCGGATGTCGATGGGTCCACGCTGAGATTACATCACGCGCAACTTGTGATCGCGCGCGAGTCGGGCTTCCCGAGCTGGCCGCGCCTCAAATGGTGGTTCGACTGGAAAGAAGGACGGGATGTGCGCCTGCATCTGTTCCGAACCGATGCCGACTATTTCCGTGACCGGGCATCGGGCCTCAAGAGCATGATAGAGGTCGATGACATTCTCGCCCGGGAACAGGTCCGTCTTCATCATCCACGATACCGGGCCGTTGACGACAATGACAAAGCATGGCGCGCGTTCGGAGACGATGATGCAGCACTTGTCGTTGCTGCTCAGCATGGCTTTGACACCTGGGATTCGTTTGCCACGCACCTTGCCGCGCTGGAAAAGAATGGGGGCACGACAGACGATCCATTTCGGCAAGCCTATCAGGCAATCGAAAACTGCGATCCATCTGCTCTCGATACGGTCATTGCATCCAACCCGGAGGTTGTCGGTGTACCGGGCACGAATGGCAACACGCTCCTTGGGCTGGCGACGTCCACGCTTGTGACGCCCGACCTTTCCAGTAGCCCGCGCGAACGCAACACCAACCTTGAACCTCGTTTTGCGATGGTGCGCGCCTTGATCGAAGCCGGCGCCGATGTCGATGCGGCGAACCAGAAAGGCTGGACGGCGCTTCATCAGGCGGCCTACAGCAACAACGTGGAAGCGGCCTGCCTCTTCGTCGATGCTGGTGCGACAATCGATCTGGAATCCTATGGCGACGGCGGGACGCCCCTGACGGTCGCCCTCTGGTGGGGCCATCGTGAGGTCTCCGACTATCTTGCCGGCATGGCCGTTGTGCCACTCAATCTGCGTATCGCAGCCGGGCTTGGAGACACCGATGCGCTTGCGCGCTTCTTTGGCGCCAACGAGACGCTACTGCCGGAGGCTGGAGCGAAGCGCGCGTTCCATCGTCCCCACTCCGGTTTCCCGCCATGGACACCAACGCCTGGCAATGAGCGGGAGATCATTGACGATGCCTTCAGCTTTGCCGCGCGCAATGGACGGCTGGAGGCCATGGCGTTTCTGCACGATCGCGGCGCCGGTCTCGATAGCGTGCCGTGCAATGGGTCTCCCCTCATTTGGGCTGCTATCTCTCGCCGGCTTGAAGCGGTGGAGTGGCTGATCGCAGCCGGTGCAGACGTCAACGCGAAGGCCGACTTTGCTTACAATGGCGGGCAGACGCCCCTTCACAGCGCAGCCTTTTCCGATGTTCCGGATACGATCCGTCTTCTTGTCGATGCCGGCGCCAGTCTCACGACCCGAGACGATACCTATGACTCGACGCCTCTCGGCTGGTCGTCGTTCCTAGGCAAGTCGGCGTCCGAGGCAACATTCGTGGAAGCCTATTCCGATCGCTGCAATGTGGACGATCTTTGTATGGCTGGAGCGTCGATTGATGTGATCAAGGCTCGTCTTGATGCCGATCCGGAGCAGCTCTTCGGAGCAACGGGGACCGGCTCCCCGCTTCGTGCAGCAGCGTACCGGGGCCGCGACGATCTCGTTCATCTCTTGCTGGAGCGAGGCGCCGACGTACAGGCAAAGAGCGTGGAGGGTAAGACCGCGCGTGATCTCGCCATGGAACAAGGCCATGCGCCGGTTGTAAGCTTGTTGGAAAAAGCGATGATGGGTGGAGCCGAGACGCGGACCTGAATTTGGCAAACAACTGCCGTTCGCCACGCTTGAGAAACGACGCGTAGAAAAGTGTTTTCATCTTGGCGCATTGCTCGGGTGAAGACGCACTCCTATAGTTAGTCGAACCAATCACCGGAGTCCCATATATGAACGCGCCGATCCGGGTCTTCTGGCAGCCTCATTGAACAAGCTGTCTTAGGGTCAAAGAGTACCTCTCGGTCCGTGGGATCGAGTTCGAATCCATCGATGTTATGAATGACGAGGGCGGCCTCGACGCGCTCAGCGCTCTTGGTGCGCGCTCTGTGCCTGTGGTCGCACGTGGCGATGAGTATGTCTTCGGTCAGGTCATCAAGGACGTCGTCGCATTCCTGGACCTCCCGGACGATACGGCTCCCGAATTGTCGCCGGATGAATTGCTCAAGCGTTACGACCGTTTTCTCGAAACAGCGATCCGGCTCACGCGTCAAATGCCGGATGACAAACTCAGCAACGAGCTTCCAGACCGGCCCCGGTCTTGGCTGGTCCTCTTGCATCATGTCTTCCAAATTCCCACGGCCTATCTGGATATGGAGGAGACGGGCGAGACTCTGAGCTACGACAATATGGTCGCGCCGCCGCCGGATGGCATGCAGACAAGCGCCGATATTGCGAACTTTGGAGAAATGGTCCGGACGCGCTTCAATGACTGGGCTGGCAAGTCGGCTGGGGGAGATTTTACTGGCGATGTTCCAACCTATTTCGGCGGCACTTCACGTCACGAAATGCTGGAACGCACGGTATGGCATTCCGCCCAGCATATGCGCCAAGTTGCGGCGCTGCTCGAAGAAGCTGGCGTAACGCCGGACCGTCCGCTTTCTGCAGCCGATATCAGCGGTCTGCCGTTGACTGACAAGGTCTGGGGTTGAACCCAGGTTGCGGCGATCTAGCCATCTGCTTGTTGCCAACGATCTCTGCTAAACTCGCACCATAACCATTCCACTGGAGAGATATGTGAGCGACGTTCTTGAACAAGCCCTTGCGTGGAGCGAAGCCGGACAGGAGATCGCTACGGCGACAGTCGTCGGTACCTGGGGGTCGTCACCAAGGCCGGTCGGAAGCCAATTGGTTGTCAACGCAGACAGCGGTTTCGTCGGCTCGGTTTCGGGCGGTTGTATCGAGGGGGCTGTGATCACCGAAGCCCTCGACGTGATCGCCGACGGCAAACCTCGCATGCTGGAATTCAGCATCGAGAACGAGCGTGCCTGGGAAGTCGGGCTGACATGCGGAGGCACGGTCCGCGTACTGTTGGCCAAGGGTCCGGGACAAGACACGCTCAAAACGTTGCGTGCCATGAGCACTGACCGCAAATCCGGTGTGCTCGTCACTGACTCGGAGGCAGGCAGCCAGGTGATCGTTGACAACGGATCGGACACGGAATCGCTCGCACCTGAAGTCATCGAAGAAGCCCACAAGGCCTTGGCGTCCGCACAAAGCCGTTTCGCCGAAAAAGATGCGCCGCGACACTTCCTGCACGTGATGCGGCCAGCAACGCGCATGGTAATCGTCGGGGCCGTGCACATTACGCAGGTCCTCGCGCCAATGGCGGAACTGGCCGGCTTCGACGTGGTCGTTGTCGATCCACGCCAGGGCTTTGCAACGCGTGAACGCTTTCCCGATGCGACGCTCGTTACCGAATGGCCCGATGACTATTTCGAAAATACGGCACCCGACGCAGCAACGGCGATCGTCGTGCTTGCACACGATCCCAAGCTTGACGATCCGGCTCTGATTGCAGCGCTCAACTCCGGTGCATTCTATGTCGGTGCGCTCGGAAGCCGAAAAACGCATCAGAAGCGGCTCGACCGTTTGGCGGAAGGCGGCGTCTCGAAGGCTCTTCTCGACAAGATCCACGGACCGATCGGACTCAATATCGGCGGTCGCATGGCGAGCGATGTCGCGATCTCAATCCTGGCGGAGATCGTTCAGGCGTGGAACCGATCCGGTGACGACTGAGTGCCGGATCGCGGCAATCGTTTTGGGAGCAGGGCAATCCCGCCGCATGGGAGAGGACAATAAGCTCCTCATCCCCGTGGACGGCCGACCGATGATCGTCCACGCAGTTGCGGCAGCCTGTGGCTCGCAGGCCGATCCGGTGGTCGTTGTTACAGGCCATCAGGCTGAGAGGATCGGACAGGCCGTCGAGGAATTCGACGTTACATTGGTGCATGCCGAAGACTATGCAGACGGGCTGAGTCGTTCCCTGGCAAAAGGGCTTGAAGCCGTGCCCTTCGACACTGAAGGTGTTGTTGTATGCCTCGGCGATATGCCCCGCGTCCGCTCTGGCCACATCGATCGTCTGATCGATGCCTTCGAGCCTGGAGGCATATGCGTCTCTGAGTTTGAAGGACAGCGAGGTAATCCGGTCTTGCTGGACCGCTGCTACTTCGATGAGATGAAAAACATCCAAGGTGACAAAGGCGCCCGAGATCTTATCCGGCGGTTCGACGCCTCTGTGCGAGATGTCTCAATGGACGATGCCGCACCATTGATCGACGTCGACCGCCGGGAAGACCTTCGGTGTATTTAGCAAACGATGTCTGTTTTTAACAGAAGTGCCGCCGATTTGTTGCCAACACGCCTGACTCAGCCCATCGTCGTCATTCCCGTGCTTGACACGGGAATCCATGCGGTGGTGCGGTATGTAGACATCCCCACTGAATTGCACAGCCGGTGAAATCGGTGCCATCGCATTGATTGCCGGGTCAAGCCCGGCAATGACGAAAAATCAGACCCCTGGACCTCAAAACATGACTTTCCAGGGGAGTCGGTTATGCGGCAGGCCGCATCCGTTTTTGCAGATCGAGTACGGCCATGACAAAGCCCATTTCATCCTCGACCGCTTCGCGCCAAAGCGAGAAGTAGTTCGGCGTTGCCGGCTCAAGCTCTCCGATCACCTCGCCATGGTCGAAATGCAGGACAGCCTCATACTTGCGGGCAACCCGCTGCATCTTCCGGTTTTCGAGCAGGCAGTTCATGTAGATACGCCGGATACGGCGATTGCGCGCCGCCCGAATGACACGGCCCAGCAATTCGGTACCGATGCCGCTGTCCTGATAATCCTCTTCGACGGAAAATGCTGCTTCCGCTTCCCCTTGAACTTCATAGCTGAACCTGCGGAGTTCCGCCGCTGCACGAACCTCCCCATCTTCAACATAGGCATAGACGACACTCTTCATGTCGCTGACACGCCGGGCATAATCCTCGATAAAGTCAGATCCAACGCCCATGCCGAAGCGCAGGCGCCGGCTTTTGTCGTCCAGTCGCAGAAGATGGTCCCGGTAGAGACCCAATTCCGTGACCCAGAGCTTTCGGATTTTCCCCTTCGCTATGGGATCATCATCCATAAAGCGACCTCGTTGGTTGTTCGGTATATAGGCGGTTAAGAGTTTGTGCGTCGCACACCATATTTCAAGAGCTTTGTTGCGGCGCAGCATATTGCCGCACCATTGCACGCATGTGACAATCGGACCCGTGGAACAAGTGATTTTCAGCAGATTACCGGGCTTTACGCGCATTGCAGCCAGAAAGGCTGACGGCTAATGTGCGCACAAATTCAGATGTCGTACGAAACTCAGGAGCAAGGTAAATGACGCGCGAAATCGGGCATTTTGTCGGCGGAAATGCCATAGCTGGTACAAGCGGGCGATTCGCCGATGTGTTTGACCCTAACACCGGCGAGGTCCAAGCCAAAGTCGCGCTCGCGAACATGGCTGAAGTTCGTCAGGCGGTTGAGAATGCCAAGGCAGCACAGCCGGCCTGGGCCGCGCGCAATCCGCAGGTCCGGGCACGGGTTCTGGCCAAGTTCGTGCAGCTCCTTCAGAGGGATATGGATGAACTTGCGGCGATGCTCTCGAGCGAGCACGGCAAGACCATTCCCGATTCCCGCGGCGATATTCAGCGCGGCCTTGAAGTCGCGGAATTTGCCTGCGGCGCACCGCACCTGCTCAAGGGTGAGTTTACGGAAGGTGCCGGCCCCGGCATCGACATGTATTCCATGCGCCAACCGCTCGGCGTGGTCGCCGGAATCACACCGTTCAATTTTCCAGCGATGATTCCGATGTGGAAATTTGCCCCGGCAATCGCCTGCGGCAATGCGTTTGTCCTCAAGCCGTCCGAACGTGACCCGTCGGTCCCATTGCGCCTGGCGGAATTGATGTTGGAAGCCGGATTGCCGGAAGGCGTTCTCAATGTCGTGAATGGAGACAAGGAGGCTGTGGATGCCATCCTTGACGATCCTGACATTCAAGCCGTCGGATTCGTCGGTTCAACACCGATCGCCGAATATGTTTACAAGACAGGTACGGCGTCGGGTAAGCGCGTTCAATGTTTCGGCGGCGCCAAGAACCACATGATCGTGATGCCCGATGCGGACATGGATCAGACCGTCGATGCCCTCATCGGTTCCGGTTACGGATCGGCGGGCGAGCGCTGCATGGCGATCTCGGTTGCTGTTCCAGTTGGCGAGCAAACCGCAGACGCATTGATGGAGAAGCTGGTGCCGCGCGTCGAAGCTCTCAAGATCGGACCTTCGACGGATGAGGCCGCGGACTACGGGCCGGTCGTCACCGCAGCTCATCTTCAGCGCATCAGGGATTATGTCGATCTTGGTCTCGACGAAGGCGCGACCCTTGCCGTCGATGGACGCGGCTTCTCAATGCAGGGTTATGAGAACGGATACTTCATGGGCGGCTGTCTCTTCGACAATGTGAAGAAGGACATGCGTATCTATAAGGAAGAGATCTTCGGGCCGGTGTTATCTGTGGTTCGTGCCGCGACCTATGAGGAAGCTCTCGATCTGCCAATGTCGCACGAATATGGAAACGGCGTTGCGATCTATACCCGCGACGGCGACACCGCCCGTGACTTTTCCAGCCGTATCAATGTCGGCATGGTGGGCGTAAACGTACCGATCCCTGTGCCGCTGGCCTATCACACATTCGGCGGTTGGAAGCGGTCGGTCTTCGGCGATCTCAACCAGCACGGTCCGGATGCGTTCCGTTTCTATACCCGCACCAAGACCATCACGTCGCGTTGGCCGTCCGGTGTTAAAGACGGAGCTGAATTCTCCATTCCCACAATGAAGTAGGGACGACAATGGGCGACAAGGTCTACAACGTCCTCATCCTGTGCACCGGGAATTCTGCGCGTTCCGTCATGGGCGAATGCCTTGTGAATCGATTGGGCGAGGGGCGGTTCAGAGGCCATAGCGCCGGCAGTCAACCAAAGGGTGAAGTGCATCCCATGACGCTCGAGATCTTGGCTGCCAACGGTTTCGATATCTCGGACCTGCGCTCGAAGAGCTGGGACGAGTTCGCGGAACCGGGCGCGCCGCACCTCGACTTTGTCTTTACGGTTTGTGGCAGTGCCGCCGGCGAGACCTGCCCGGTATGGCCGGGTCAGCCCATGGGCGCTCACTGGGGCGTGCCTGATCCTGCTGCCGCCGAGGGCACGGACGCTGAGAAGCGTCAGGCCTTTGCCGACGCGATGGGCCGGCTGACAAAGCGTGTCGAGGCTTTTTGTGCCCTTCCTATCGATGAGATGGATTCGGCGATCTTGAAGAAACGGCTGCAAGACATCGGGGATATCGACCAAGACGCCAGCTAGCAGCGCAACACTCCTGGGGGATTGTCCGTGAACTTGTCGGTAACTCTACGCAATGTTGCCCGGCGTCTCACCGATCGTCCGGCGATCACCTGGGACGGCGGTCAGTTGTCCTACGGACAGTTCGAAGACCGCGTGTCCCGTATCGCCGGTAGCCTTGTCGGTCTGCATGGGCTGGCTCAGGGTGCGCGCGTTGCCATTGCGATGGACAACTGCCCCGAATTCTTCGAAGCGCTATATGCCGCCTGGCGTGCCGGCCTGACGGCGGTTCCAGTCAATGCCAAGCTGCATCCCAAAGAGCTTGCCTATATTCTCGAAGATTCCGGCGCCGAACTGGTTATTGCCAGTCCGCGTATCGCGAGCAGCATCGGGAGCGACGGCGGACCCACGCCAACGATCATCGCAACAGGCGATACCGATTACGATGCGTTGCTTACGGGAGATCCTATTGTCTTGGTTGCAGGCGATCCGCAAGACGATGCCTGGCTTTTCTATACCAGCGGTACGACTGGGCGTCCGAAAGGCGCGGTGCTGACCCACCGCAATCTCCTTTTCATGACCCATTGTTACTACGCCGACGTTGACACAATCGGCTGGAACGATGTGCGCCTGCATGCGGCACCACTCTCGCATGGGTCTGGTCTTTACGCACTTCCGCACATTGCAAAGGGGGCAAATAATGTGATCCTCGGCGGATCTTTCGAACCGGATCAGATCTTCGACGCGTTTGGTGAGCACAAAAACGTTTCGATGTTCGCCGCGCCGACGATGGTCGCGCGCCTTCTGCAGAGTCCCCGGGCCGGTAGCTCGGATATCAGTGGCCTGAAGACTCTTTGTTATGGGGGCGCGCCCATGTATGTCGCCGATCTGGAACGCGCGCTCGACGTTTTCGAAGGGGCCGTCTATCAGCTCTTCGGTCTTGGCGAGAGCCCGATGACGATCACCAACGTGACCAAAGCCATGTACATGCAGACGGATCACCCGAATTATCCGGCGCTTCTTCCAAGTGCCGGTATTCCGCGGACGGGTGTTGCCGTCAAAGTCGTCGATGAGACAGGCGCCGAACTCCCGGTTGGCGAAGTGGGAGAGGTGGTTACACGAAGCGACTGCGTCATGCGTGAATACTGGAACAATCCGGAAGCGACGGCGGCAACACTCCGTGACGGATGGCTCTGGACCGGCGATATGGGATCGATGAGCGAGGACGGCATTCTCACACTCATGGATCGGTCCAAGGATATGATCATTTCCGGTGGCGCCAATATCTATCCGCGCGAGGTGGAAGAAGTCCTTTTGGCACATCCCGATGTCGTCGAAGCCGCCGTTGTCGGGACACCGCATGCGGATTGGGGAGAAGAAGTTGTCGCATTCATCGTGCAACGTCCCGGCGTGACCGTTGATAGCCAGGTATTGGACCGGCTGTGTTTGGATAACATCGCCCGCTTCAAGAGGCCGCGGGCCTACCGCGTCGTCGATGCGCTTCCGAAGAACAATTACGGCAAGATTCTGAAGACCGAACTTCGACAGTCCCTGATGAAGCTGGCTTAGTGTCTGCCGTGTTCGTCGTGTCCATCGGTCAAAAGTTGTGCGGTGGAGGAAGCTTCCATCTCAGGCAACCATTTCTCATGAAAGAGAGGGCATTGGTCCGCTATCCGCGAAACGCGTTCCGCGATCCGTGACAAGGTCTCGGGTTGGTCATGTGCGTTCAGAGATGCGACGATCAGATCTCCGATTTCGGCGCTGTCGTTCTCACCAAGTCCGCGCGTCGTGATTGTCGGGGTCCCGAGCCGGAGTCCGCTGCCGACAGACGCGCGCAGCCGGTCAAATGGGATGGAATTCCGGTTGGCAACGAGCCCCACGGAGGCCAGGCAGCGTTCTGCCTCCAAACCGGTAAGGCCGCGATCTCCCACATCAACCAGAATGAGATGCGTATCGGTTCCTCCTGTCACAAGCCGGAGACCACCATTCTTGAGGCTTTTTGCAAGGCTTTGTGCGTTTGCCAGCATCTGATGCGCGTATCGGCGAAACAATTCGCTCTTTGTCTCCTTGAACAAGGCAGCACGTGCCGCGATCATATCCATTTTGGGGGCGCCTTGAAGGCCTGGGAAAACCGCGCGGTCGATACGTTTGGCCCATTCCTGACGACACATGATGATGCCGGCACCCCTCGGGCCGCGCCATGTCTTGTGGGTTGAGGAGACGACGAAATCGGCGTGTGGCAATGGAGACGGAATGACACCGGCTGCGACCAGTCCGACGATATGTGAGATGTCCGCCCATAGCAGGCTCCCGACAGAGCGTGCGATCTCTCCAAAGCCTGCGAAATCGATCAGCCTTGGATAGGATGATGCGCCGCAGGCTATGATTTTAGGCCGATGTTCTGCAGCGAGGTCGGCGACCTGGTTCATGTCTATGCATTCGCTTGCCGGGTCGACGGAATAGTGAGCGACATTGTATGTCTGGCCGCTGATATGGAAGTCGGCACCGTGACTGAGGTGTCCGCCGTCCTCCAGTCGCATGGATAGGATCGTATCGCCCGGCGCCAGGACCGCATTCAACAGCGCAACGTTGGCGATTGTGGCGCTCATCGATTGGACATTTGCATGCTCGCAACCGAACAAGTCCCTTAGGCGTGCGATGGCAAGGCGTTCGACCGCATCTGCATGTTGGCAACCTGCAACGACCCGGCGCCCCGGGTAACCTTCGGCATTCTTGTCGGCGAAAACGCCACCCTCCAACGCCCTGGCAAGCGGGGATGAAACATTCTCGGAGGGCACGAGACTGAGCATTCGACGTTGACGTTCTTCCTCTGCACAAGACAGTTCGAACAACTCCGGATCCGAACCCGCCAGCAAGTCCTGCGAGGAGAGTGTTGTGCGCATTCTCTTGGCTCTTTCCAATGGATTGTACCGTTTGCTGAACTTTGGCGCTTACTTGACAATCAGTCGTTGCGGCTGACTGATGATGTCTATGTGCGATTCACCTTCATCCAGGGAACCAGAGCGATGACGACGCGCTCACCGCGACGCCGCGAACCACCGGTCCAAGACCTGGCCGGGCAGTTTGGCGAAGCCGATGCAACGCCGACGGCAAAGGTTTTTGCCTTGCTGGAGCTGTTGTCGGAACGCGGTACGGCGCGCTTGACGGATCTGGCCAAAGCGCTTGGCGTGCCCAAAACGACGTTGTTTCGGATTACGACCCAGCTTGAACAGCTCGGTTATTTGCAGCGCGAACCAGGTGGCCGGCGGCTCACGATCGCACCGCGTCTTGCAAAGTTGTCGACGCATCTTCTTGCCGCCTCCTCGCGGCTTGGACCGCGTCACGCCATCCTCGAGACGTTGGCCCGTACGCTCGGCGAAAGTTGCAGCCTTGGCGTACGGTCCGGCCATGAGATCGTCTATTTGGACGATGTGACGGCGCCGTCGCCGCTGACTTTCAATTTCCAGGCCGGACACAGAACACCGCTTTACTGCACATCGACCGGAAAGCTTTTTCTGTCGGGCATGAGCGAGGATGAGCTGGATCGTTATCTGGAAAGCGAAACCATAATCGCCCACACGCCGCGTACGATTTCCGATGCTGGCACATTGCGAAAAACAGTGCGCGAGATTGGAAAGAGCGGTTTCGCATCGTCTGAAGATGAATTTGTTCTTGGTGTGTTCGGAGCCGCCGTTCCGGTTCTCGATCCCGACGGCCGTATGCTGGCGGGCTTGGCTGTCGCGATACCTGCAGCCCGCATGGAATACACGGATCTGCCGAAGCTTGAGCCCGCCTTGCGGGAAGCTGCAGAAAAACTGGCTCGAACCTTCGAGTAACGCGGCGTTTGTCGACCTGCAATAAGGCCGCTGTCCGGTCGGTTGCGCGCGACTGTCAATCACCATCAATCCATCCCGGCTTACCCCGATCGGACCACTTTGGAGGCCTCCAAAGTGGTCGGGCGCCCATGTTTGTGCGTCATAGCTATTGACAGTTCGTTCGAGATATAACAACAATTTTTTCGAATAAACCGAACAAATTTGTGGCGCATCGATCCGCCTTCGAAATTCGGCGGGTACCTACCAAAGGGGCAAGAGCGTTGAGCGATCATCTGGAAGAAGCCTTCACCTTTTCCAACCGGCACAAGGACTACATGGCACGGGATGCCGAGCACGTGTTTGGATGGCGCTATGAACCGCGGGTCGTTTTTGAACGCGGCGAGGGCGTCAAGCTCTTCGATGTGGACGGCAATGCCTACTACGATCTGAGTTCAGGGATGATGTGCCTGGTATTGGGCCATAGCCATCCCGAGCTGACCGAGACCATCAAGGAAATGGCCGGTCGTTTCGTGCATCAGTCGTCCTGGTACTCGAATCCGTGGGCCATCGAGCTTGCCGAGCTTATCGCGAGCACGCTGCCGGACGGCATGGACGTCGTCAACTTTGCGGTCACGGGATCCGAAGCTAACGAGATCGCCATGCGAATGGCGCTGGGCGTAACAGGCGCGTTCGATATCTGCTCAGTCGTTAGAGGCTTGCACGGCGGCTCGCTTGCGGCGGAGGCCATGACGACGGTTGGCGGTGCGCGCAAGCGCGGGCTCGGGCCCCTGACAATGCCGGCGCGGTCCAACTGTATCATTCCGCCCTTCTACTACCGTGCGCCCGTTGACGATGTGGACGAGTGGGACCGTATTTCACTTCAGCTTTCCGACGAGATGATCGAATACACGACCAGCCAGGAAGTGGCCGGCATCATGCTGGAATCGATCCTCGTCCCCGGTGGCATGATCGTGCCGTCCAATCGCTGGATGCGCGGCATTCGTGAAATCGCGGATAAGCATGGCGCACTGATGATCCTGGACGAATGCCAGCTCGCGCCAAGCCGCACAGGGCATATGTGGGGTTTTCAGCGTTACGACGTGACACCCGACATTGTGACATTCGGTAAGGGAATGTCGGCCGGCTTCGCAATCTGTGGCACCGCAACGACACGTGAAATCGCCGATCAATGTGACGGCAAGAAGGGCCTGCCGTGGGCCGGCACCTATCCGCAGGACCCGTTGACCTGCGCCGTTGCGCTGAAGCAGCTCGAAATCGTGATCCGCGATGACATTACAGGTCGTGCCGCGGCTCATGGCGCAATGCTTGAGACCAAACTCGATGTGCTCAAGGCGAAGCACGAGTGTATCGGCGATATCCGAGGGGCCGGTCTCTATCGGATGTTGGACATCGTTGTCGATCCGAAAACGCGGGAACCGGATCCGGCTTTTGCAGAGCACATTCGCCGCGAGGCGATGGCCGAAGGGTTGGTGATGATTGCAGTCAAAAACTACATGCGCGTTTGTCCGCCTCTCATCGTAACCGAAGCCGAGATCGACGACATTGTCGGCCGGCTCGACAAAGCGATTACGCGGGCTTCGGCAAACCGGTCCCGTGAGATCGACTTCAGCTCGTCCGGCTCGCTCGCCGCTAATGACGGTTTCCGACGGACCGCCTGACATCAAGACCAACAAACCGGAGATTCAATCCGGCTCAGTCAAACGAAGTTCGCCAATCTGTAAGGGAGGAAAAAATGAAAGCACTCAAGATATTTTCAGTGCTCGCAGTCGGGTTCGGCCTGGCCTTCGCCGCCGCACCGGTTGAGGCACAAGAGTCGACCCTCGATAAGGTGCTTAAGCGCGGCAAGGTGATTGTTGGTGTATCGAGCGAAGCTCCGCCATTTGGCTTCATCAACGAAAAGGGAGAGCTCGTTGGCTTCGATATCGACATCGCGAAGATCATCGCGAACAAGATGTTCGGCAAGGACGGTCACATCGAGTTTCTCAAGCAGGGTTTTGCCGCCCGCTGGGCCAATGCCAATAGCGGCAAGATCGACTTCGGGATCCAGATTACGACGGTGCACAGCCAACGCCCGACAAAGGTCGCCTTCACGCGAAGCTATGTCGACAGCGGCATCGTACTGGTCTCCAAAAAAGGCTCCGGCATCAACAAGATCGCCGATGCCAACAAGGAGAACATCACCGTCGCGAACCTCACGGTTCCCGCTCAGGAAGATCGCGCAAAGCGTTTGTTTCCCAAGGCGAAACTGTCGGTCTTCGACTCAACGGCAGCCCAATTCAACGCCGTGCGTACTGGCCGCGCCAATGCGGCACAGCTCGATGAGCCAATCGCCCGCTGGTATGTGAGTCAACATGACGATGTCCAGGTGACCTCGGACTGGATCACGCCTCCAACCAACAATGCCGTCTTTACAAAGCTCGGGGATTTCACTTGGTGGCTGGTGCTCGACACCTATGTGAACGAGCTTCGCAGTGGATCGCTCTATCCTCAGTATGCCGAGATTTACAAGAAATGGTTCGGCTCCCGTCCGCCGCATACCAAGTTCTGGATCGAAGAGCAGCTGAAGGCAAAAGAGAAATCCGGTAATTAGGACCGGGCTTTCACGAATAGCGCTTCAGGAGCGGCGTCGACGCATCGATAACCGGCGCCGCTCCATTCTCGGCTATGATCACATCACCCGCCCGATTGGCGATTGCCGGAGACAACAGTTGCTAAAGAAGATTGGACGACAGACAGAAAACGCCGCCACGGCCGATGACCTGTCTCGTTGCTCATGACTTGGATCCTCGACTATCTCGAATTGAGTTTCCTCGCAAGCCAGCTACCCCGGTTCTGGGACGGGGTCATGCTTACGCTTGCAATCGCCGCCGCGTCGATGATCGGGGCCGTTGTTTGGGGCCTGGTTCTGGTCGGCCCGCGAATGTCGTCCCTGCCATTCGTATCGGGCCCGGTGATCGCCTACATCGAGCTTGTGCGAAACACACCGCTCATTCTCCATATTTATCTATCGTATTTCGGCCTGCCTCTGATCGGGTTGCCCCTGTCGGCATTTCTATGCGGTGTCATTGCGATTGCATCACAGCACGGCGCCTTTCTGGCAGAGATCTATCGCGCCGGAATTCTTGCCATTTCCAACCGGCAGTGGGAGGGCGCTCTGGCACTCGGGATGACCCGGCGCAAGGCCATGCGCCAGGTGATCCTGCCGCAGGCCATTCTCAAGGTCGTGCCACCGATCGGCAATCAACTCGTCATCCTGATCAAGGATACGTCTCTGGTTTCCGCCATCGGGATTGTCGAGTTGACCCTATCTGGCAAGATGGTCATCGAACGCAGCGGTGCCTCTTTCGAGGTCTTTCTTTTCATTGCGTTGATCTACCTGATCCTCACATCCACATTCGGCATCTTGCTGCGATTTGCCGAAATGCGATTGCGGGCGAGGCAGTAGGGTCATGTTCGATATTCTCGCCAGTAATCTGCCTTATCTCCTGAAGGGTGCCGTACAAACACTCTGGCTGGCGCTGGTCGGTGTCGGTATCGGAACGATCTTCGGCATGGTTCTGGGCGTCGTGAGTGCAATGGCGCCGGCTTTCATCCGTTGGCTCATCACCGGTTATGTCTTTGTCATACGCGGTATTCCGGTCTTGGTATGGATGTTCCTGGCTTACTACGCCTTGCCGGAGTTGGGGCTCATTGTCGGTGATGTGACTGCTGTTATCGGCGCACTCATTCTCTATACCGGCGCGTTCGTCACCGAGATTGCGCGGGGCGCCATTCTTGCGGTTCCAAAGATGCAGATCGAAGCCGCCAAGGGACTTGGGATGCGCCGAATGACCATGCTTCGTCTCGTCATTCTGCCGCAGGCGATGGCCATGTCGGTCCCACCGCTACTCAACAATTCTGTAATGATGATCAAGGCGACGGCCTATGTGTCGGTGGTCGGCGTCTGGGAATTGACCTATGCCGCGCGCGAAGTCGTCGAGCGGACACTCGCCGCGTTCCAGATCTTTCTCGGCGTCATGCTGATCTACTTCATCATTTGCTATCCTTTGACCATCGCCGCGCGGCGGCTTGAGAAGCGGTTCGCCTATGACCACTAAAGCCGGAGACATCGCCGATCGGTCCGCCATCCCGATGGTGCGGGCCAAAGATGTTCGAAAGAGCTTTGGCGACAATCTTGTTCTTGACGGTGTGTCCTTCGACGTACCCCGCGGCGAAGTTCTCGCCATCATCGGGCCCAGCGGATCGGGCAAGTCGACGATTCTGCGCTGCATAAACTTTCTCGAAGAATATGACGACGGCGAAATCTGGATCGAGGACGAGATGATCGGCTTCCAGGTCGATGCCGACGGCAAGCGGTCACGTCAGTCCGAAGCCGATGTCGCGCGGCTGCGCTCGAATGTCGGCATGGTCTTTCAGAGCTTCAATCTGTTCCCTCACCGCAGTGTCCTCGACAACATCACCATGGCCCCCATGAGCGTGAAGCAGGTGCCGCGCAAGGAAGCTGAAGAGCTTGCGCGCGCGCTCCTCGACAAGGTTGGACTTGCCGAAAAGGTCGATCAGTATCCGTCGAAACTTTCCGGTGGCCAGCAGCAACGCGTGGCCATTGCCCGTGCACTCGCAATGGAGCCGAAGGTGATGCTCTTCGATGAAGTGACATCGGCTCTCGACCCTGAGTTGGTCGGCGAAGTGCTGGGCGTCATGCAGCAACTCGCGGAAGAAGGCATGACGATGATCATCGTCACCCACGAGATGCAGTTTGCGCACGATGTGAGCAGCCGCCTCATGTTCATCGATGGCGGGCATATCGTTGAAGAGGGCGCACCGGCCAAGCTCCTCCATGATCCGCAGAGCGACCGATTGAAGGATTTTCTGCATCGGTTCCGGGCGTCGTTCCTTTGAGCGCTGTACCTGGATGCGCCACTGCAGAAGCCGTGCTCAACCGAATTTCTCAATCAGAAAGTCGATAAAGCCGCGTACTTTTGGCGAGAGATGCCGGCGATGCGGATAGACCGCATAGATACCAATTGGCATTCCAGCAAAATCCTCAAGAGCTGGCTCAAGCAGTCCCTGGGACAGCTCTTTGTTGCAGGCGAATTCGGGCAACCGGGTTGCACCCAGGCCACTTACCGCGAGCGCCGTCTCCAACTCCGCGCTGTTGCATTGGACGCGAACGTCGACGGAAACGGCGATCCGCTCGCCGTCCTTATCCCGATACTCCCAGAGTTCGGGATTGGGGATCAGCGCATAGCTGATGCAACTATGGTCAGCCAACTCTGCAGGGTGTTGAGGTTTTCCGAATTTGTGCCAATAGGCCGGTGAAGCGACGGTCACTCCACGCGACATCGTGATCTGCCGCGCAACCAGGCTCGAATCTTTGAGTTGGCCGGCGCGAATGACGACATCAAAACCTTCTGTGATGACATCGACAATCCGGTCATTGAATTCTACGTCGAGCGTGACATCCGGATTGGCTTCAAGAAACTCAGGGAGCGCGCCGGCGAGGTAGCCGAGGCCGAAGCTAACCGGTGCACTAAAGCGGAGAACACCACGGGGCTTCGCATCGCATTCGGTGATGGTACGTGCCGCCTCGTCCGCGTCGAGAACGATCTGCCTGCATTTCTCATAATAGAATTGCCCGACTTCGGTGAGACTGAGCGATCGCGTTGTTCGGTTGAGAAGGCGGGTTCCCAGGCGATCCTCGAGCCGGGTTACTTCCTTGCTGACAAAGGACTTGGATTTTCCAAGCGCCTCTGCTGCGGCCGAGAAGCCTCCTGCGTCAACGACTTGAACAAAGACGGCGATCCCCTGCAGCATGTTAGATTATGTCCTTATTGGAAACAGTTGGTTTCCATTTCGGCTAATTATCATTCATTAGAAACAATCTATCTCTATCGCAGCATCGGTCGCAAGCGAAGACTTCTTGATCCACTTCCGACCGGACAACGACATCACACGCCAATTGGGAGAAGAATTATGCTCGGCATTCAGCGACTTGATCACATCGGAATTCGCATCAGCGATCGGGAGCGTTCGGTTCCTTTTTATGAACGCCTCGGGTTCGAGGTCGTCATCGATGGCGGATATGATGCAGGCCACCCCATCGTCACGCGCCACGAGAGTGGTGTCGTTTTCAATCTTCTGGGCCCGGCAACGGCCAGGCAGGGCGAAAACGTGCTTATGGACGAGAACAAAAAATATCCCGGCATTACCCATGTGGCACTCAAGATCGACTCAATCGAAGCCGCGGAGGCAGTCTTCGCCGATGCCGATATGCCCATTACCGGCCGACGAGAGTTTCGTGGTGTGAAGGCAATCTTTGTCCGCGATCCCGACCGCAACGTTCTTGAGATCATCGGTCCCGGTCCTGACGTCGCCGACTTGATCGCGGACCATCAGCACGCATCATAACGTTTCCAACTTCGGTCGTCGTATTGCGAAACGAATGGTCACTCGGACCAACCTTATGAGGACAGGACCATGACAATCTCCAAGAAAGCCAGAGCAGTCGGCATCAATCACGTTGCTCTTGAAGTTGGTGATATCGAGGAAGCGCTTGCCTTCTACGGCACATTTCTCGACTTCACACTCCGGGGCAAGAGCGACGCTATGGCTTTCATCGATCTTGGTGATCAATTTATCGCTCTATCGAAGGGGCGGCATCAGCCTTCAGATCACGAACGCCATTTCGGGTTCGTCGTCGATGACAAGGATGCTGTTCGCGAGGCTTTGCGGGAGATGGACGTCGAGATCGTTTCCGACCGTTTCCTCGACTTCCGTGATCCGTGGGGCAACCGCATTGAGATCGTAGGATACGAAGGCATTCAGTTTACGAAGGCCGATCATGTACTCAAGGGCATGCGCCTCGATGGTCTCGGCAAGACGGACAAGGCCGTGCAGGAACTCAAAGAAAAAGGGATGGACCCGGCTTAGGTCCAGCCCTTTTCCAACTTCTAATCTGAGGAACGATTCCGTCTCCTCACCCACCTTCGCCGGCGAGATCGTCCTTTGCCTTGCGGCTGCGCATCATGTCGCGAAGCGGCGGGATCAGGCAGAGTGCAGTCAGGATGAAGATCACCAGCGTGATCGGCCGCTCCCAGATGAAGTACCAGCCGTCGGCGATTTCCAGTGCACGGCGCAGATTCTCTTCCATGAGCTTGCCCAGGACAAAGCCAAGTATGAGTGGCGCCATGGGATAGCCGGTCAGCCGGAGCAGGATGGCCATCACAGCGAAGATCACCATCAACTGAATATCAAACGTGTTGAACGACACCAGATATACACCGCAGAGCGAGAAGAACATCACCAGCGGCACCAGGATCTGTTCAGGCAATGCCAGGAGCCTGGCGATGTACGGGATGAGCGGCAGGTTGAGGATCAGCAGCACGATATTGCCGACATACATTGAGACGATCACGGCCCAGAAGACCTGCGGCGCCTCGACAAACAGGCGTGGTCCGGGTTGGACGCCATAGGAGATGAGGGCGCCGAGCATGACAGCCGTCGTTCCGGACCCTGGGATGCCGAGAGTCAGCAGCGGTACGAACGAGCCGGAACAGGCAGCATTGTTCGCCGTCTCAGGAGCCGTCAGGCCGCGTATGGACCCTTTCCCAAACTTCTCTTTCTCTTTGGCCGGGGCGAGGTTGCGTTCCATGCCGTAGGCAAGAAACGATGCAATCGTGGCGCCGGCACCCGGCAGGACACCGATGAAGAATCCAAGAATCGAAGAGCGGCCAATCACCGGGACCATCGTTTTCACTTCTTCCCCTGAGACCTTCATGGAGCCGAGATCTCCGCGAGCGGCGGCCTGTGCTTCCGGATCGACCTCCTCTTTCTTGAGGACTGTCATGATCGCCTCCGACAACGCAAAGGTCGCCATGGCGAGGAGGAGGAAACTGATACCGTCGAGCAGGTCGACCATGCCGAAAGTGTAGCGTGTGATATCGGACGCCGCGTCTTGCCCGACTGTTGCAAGCCCGAGCCCGACGCACGTCATGAGCATGGCCTTGAGAAATTGACCGCGTCCGGCAAAAGCCGACACGGCTGTAAGGCCGAGGACCATGAGCGCGAAATACTCGGCCGACTGGAAACTGAGCGAAACGCTTGCCAATGCCGGGGCGGCAACAAGCAGGAAGATGGCGGCAATCGTTCCGCCTGAGAATGATGCATAAGCTGCGATAGCCAATGCCTTTCCCGCTTTCCCTTGTCGCGCCATGGGATAGCCGTCGAACGAGGTTGCAACGGTGCCGGCAACCCCAGGAGCGTTCAGCAGGATTGATGATGTCGATCCGCCGAAGATGGCGCCATAGTAGACGCCGGCCATCAGGATCATGCCGGAGGCGGGATCGAAGCCATAGGTGACGGGTATCATCAGCGCGATGGCGGATATGGGGCCGAGACCCGGTAGCATTCCGATGAATGTCCCGGCGAAGCAGCCGACGAAGACCATCATCAGGTTGGTTGGTTGGATGACGGTCGTCAGACCTGTGAGGATACCTTCGAACATGGCTATTTGATCCCCAGCATTGAAAGAAATGGATCGGTGATATGGATGCCCAGGAGACCATCCAGAATGAACTGGAAGGCGCCTGCCACCGGAACCGAGGCCGCGCCCAGCACCCAGGGCCGCCGCTCGCCCAGCAGAAGATAACCGGCAAGAAGAAACACCGATGTGGAGAGGAAAAATCCGACAGACTTGATCGTGAGACCGTACAGCACCATCAGAACGCAGAGTGCGGCCGGTTTCATCCAGTCCAGCTTCTTCCAGGATGCGAAACCTTCATCACCCTTACCCGGCATGATCATGATCAGGAAGGCGAAACCGGCGGCAGCGATCCCGATCGCCTTTGGAAATGTCTGGGCGTTGATAAAGTCCTCTTCGGAGCCCGGATAAAGCTCGATCTGGTACGCCATGAAGAGGTAACCGAGCGACAGTGCCAGCAGCACGAACCCGGAGACGCGATCCTTGGTCATAAGGCTTCTCCCCCGCAGGTTGGGTCCGCAGCGTTGCAGGCGCCGCGGACCGTCGTCTCTTTTGGCTGCTCTAGCGGACAGTCTTGACGCCGAGCTTCTTGAATAGTCCTTTCATGAGCTTCTCCTGCTCTTCCAGAAAGGCGACGAACTCGGCGCGCGGGCGATATATGTTCACCCATCCGTTGCGCTTGCGCACAGCTTCCCATTCTGGTGTTTTCTGAACTTCACCGAGGATCTTGGCGTATTTGTCTGCCTTCGCAGCATCGAGACCGGGAGCACCGAAGAAACCGCGCCAATTGACAAATTCCGCGCCCTTGCCGCAGGGCTGATGGCCTTCGACAGCCTCTTTGGATGTGATGCAGATGATTTTCACCTGGCCGGCACGCGCCTGCTCCAAAGCTTCGCCGAGACCGGTCGACAGGAGTTGCGTTTCACCGGAGAGGAGGCCTGCCATGGCTTTGCCGCCGGCATCGTAAGAAATGTAGCGGACCTTGGAAGGGTCGGCGCCATAGGCCTGGAAGGTGAGTGATGCGACCAGATGATCCATTCCGCCCTTCACCGATCCGCCTGCAATCTTCACCTTGCGTGGATTTTCGGAGAATGCCTTGGCGATGTCGGCAAACGATTTAAACGGCGTCTTCGCCGGCGCCACGAATGCGCCATAGTCACCAATGATGCCGGCAATGGGTGTCAGATCGCGGAAGGATTGCGGGAACCGGCCTCGCAGGGAACGCAACACAATCGGCGTTGAGTTGACCATCAACGTGCCGCTCTGCCGATCGGCCGTCTCGATGATGTGAGCGATCGCCTTTCCGCCGCCGCCGCCGGACATATTCTCGTAAGATGCGATGCCGACCATCTTGGCTTTTGTCAGGGCTTCGCCAGCGCCGCGAGCTGTTCCGTCCCAACCGCCACCGGCGCCGCCGGGAATGAGGAAGTGGAGCTTTTCAATGTCAGCCGCGACACCATTGGTCGGTGTTACAGCCGCAAAGGCCAAAGCGGCCAGAGACGCCATCGCGGAACGACCCACGAGGGTTTTCAAAGGTGTCATGTCGTCTTCTCCTTGAGCGCTACCGTCAACGCGCGCAGACGGGAAGCTCGGCCCGAGCCGGGATCAAGTCGATTGTGTTCCGCTGAGCGGCGTTTCTCCCGGCTGCGATGCGACTTCTTGATGGTCTGCGCAGCTGCAGACACGATAGTCGGTCAAGCTGTCATGGAGCTGTCGAATTGGGCAGGTGCTGTTATTCCAGTCAGCGGCCGCCGAGGGCTCTGTTCCAGCGCTGAAGGAGATTTCTGCGTTTCACTTGGTCGAGATAGACAAGCAGGCCCGGACCGATCCGAATGGGTCTCAATCTGCCACCGATTTGCCTCCGCAATGCCGCGGCAGTGTTCGGGCCCGTAACAGTGGCACTGAGGGCGCTCATATGCATTTGCGAGGAGAGGATCTCCTGGCCCTTTGCCGACAGAATGAATGAGAGGAATGCTGCTCCCAACTCAGGACTACGAGCGGACTTCGGGATGAGCGCAATCCTCGACATCACGACCGTGTAGTCTTCGAGCAGTGCGACGCCAAGATTGGGGTCACGTGCGGCCTTTGCCGCCGCGTAGGAGCCGAGTAAGTTGTAGCCCAGAACGAATTTGCCTTTGGCGACCCGGTCGATAATCGCATTGGAGTTCGAGTAGAGCTTTACCCCGTTTTCGCCAAAGAGACGGACGAGTTGCCAGATGGCTTCTGAATGCTGGGCATCGCGCGCCAGAAAGAGCAGCCCAAGACCGCTGCGTTCCACATCATATGTCGCAATGCGACCATGCAAATCCGGCTGTCGTTTTTTCAGCAGTGTCATGAGCTCGGACCGCGACTTTGGCGGAGCCTCATTCTTGAACCACGGCCTGTGAAACACCATTACGGCGGGCTCGAACGTGATGCCGAACGCCTCGTCCCTCCATACAGCCCATTGGGGCAGGTCGGCTGTGACAGAAGACGACCAGGGACGGGCATAGCCGTCGTTGGCCAGCTTCATCTGCAGGTCCATGGCCGAGCTGATCGCGATATCCGCCGTTGTCTCTCCTTTGTCCGTCTCGCGCAGAATGCGCTCGTAGAGATCGACTGTCTGGAGATCGTGGTAAGCGACTTCCGTGTTTGGATTGGCAGCCTGAAAGGCTCGGATCAGAGGTCGGGCTATATCGATGTCGATCGAACTGTAGACAGTGACCGCACGGGTGTCATCGGCGTTCAGCTCTTCCGCGGAAGGCGCGCGAAAGCGGAAAAGCTCTGCATTGGCCGGTAACGGGACCAGAAGCAGAATGATGATCAGAGCGCTGAGATAGCGTAACATTGTGCCAACACTACAAAGCCTGGAGACCGGTTGAAAGGGATACTGGTCATTCGGCGCGAAAAGACTGCCGGAGGAAATATCGCCGTGCGCGTCCTATTGGTCGAGGACACGAAAGGACTGGCTGATGCCGTTGCCAAGGCCCTCAGGGGAAGCGGTTATGCGGTCGATCATGTCGAGACCGGAGAAGACGCAGAGGCAGCGCTGGGTGCGTTTCCCTACGATGCCGTGATCCTGGACCTCAATCTGCCGGGCATCGATGGTCTGCAGGTCCTGGGCCGTATTCGAGAGCGTGGCGAGGAGACGCCCGTTCTTGTCCTGACCGCTCGCGGGTCATTGGATGAGCGGATAAAGGGGCTGGACCTCGGCGCCGACGACTATCTGACCAAACCGTTTGAAATCTCGGAACTCGAGGCCCGCCTGCGTGCCATTATCCGCCGCGGTTTCGGACGCAAGGACGCCGTGTTGCGTGCCGGACGGATTGCGTTCGACACCGTACATCGCTCGGCCCGGCTGGATGATCGGGATATGAACCTGCCGAGGCGCGAACTGCTACTTCTCGAGGCACTGCTCTATCGCGTTGGCCGCGTGATCTCCAAGGATCAACTGGCGGAAAGCATGACGGACTTCGATGACGAACTGAGCCCGAGTGCGGTCGAACTCTACATCAGCCGCTTGCGAAAGCGGATCAGCCCTGCAGGAATAAAGATCCGGGCCATTCGCGGGCTTGGATATGTGCTGGAGGAGATATGAGCATCGGCCATGGATCCCTGAGACGCCGGTTGATCCTATGGCTTCTCGTGCCGATGCTGGCACTGTCGGCTCTGATTCTGGCCAATGTCTCCTATACGGCTCAGGATACAGCGAACCAGGTCTATGACCGTGTCTTGCGCGGATCGGGCCTGGCGATTGCGGAGCGCGTCGTGGTTGCCGAGAATGGGCAACTTGAGGTCGATGTTCCGTATGTTGCGCTCGAAATGTTGACATCGGCCGCGCATGACAGGGTCTACTACCGTGTCGATAGCAAGGGCGCCTTGATCACGGGTTACGATGACCTTCCCGCGTCCGACGCCAGTCGGTCTTTGGAGGCCGGTCAATCGGCCGTCTATGACGCCAACTACCGGGGTGCGGAGATACGGGTGATTGCCATTGCCGGTGCGGCATCGGGGACACGCAAATCAATTCCATTCACTGTATTCGTCGCGGAGACCACCCAGGCGCGGCAGAATCTTGTCCAACAGACGGTGGTATCGGCGGCATGGCGGCTGGCGGCGACGATTGCCGCGGCATTGCTGATCGTCTGGCTGGGCGTCCAATGGGGGCTACGACCACTCGCGACTCTAGAAGGCGCGCTCGGTCGTCGTAGCCCGAACGATCTACGTCCGATCTTGCATGAGGTTCCGCGAGAAGTGCAGCGGATCGTCGAGGCAATCAATGAGTTGATCGGCCGCTTGGCCTCTGCACTGGAATCCCAAAAGAGATTCACGGGCAATGCAGGCCATCAACTGCGCACGCCGCTTGCCGTTGTCAAAGCGCAGCTTGAGCTGGCCCTGCGGGAAACGGACACGGTGCAAATGCGTAGCGCTATTCTCGAGGCGCAAAGGGCCACGCAGCATAGCGAGCGCCTGGTCGAACAGCTTCTCCTGCTCGCGCGTGTCGATGCGGAAAGTAGCGGGCATAGCGATTTCGAGACTTTCGATCTAACAGACGTGGCCCGCGAGACGACAAGCGATTACGCCATCGCAACACGCGGACAAGGTTTCGATCTCGGTTTCGAAAAGGCAAACGGATCCGCCAGTATCCTCGGACACAAGACACTGGTTGCCGAAGCTCTGGGAAACCTCATTCAAAACGCCATGGCCTATTGCCCGGATGGGAGCAGAATCACTGTGCGCACGAACAGCGATACTGATGGCTCCGTTCTGGAAGTCGAAGATGACGGCCCTGGCATACCGCAGGAGCAACGCCACGAAGTTCGTGAGCGGTTCGTCCGGTTGGGCGCGAATGACTCGGCTGGTTCAGGGCTCGGTCTTGCGATTGTTCAGGAAATCGCAGCGCTTCATGGTGGCAGCCTGGAGCTGGCCGATGGGGCAGGCGGTAAAGGCCTATTGGCCAGGATCAGCTTCTCAAGTACCGGCTGAAAGAGATTCGGTGGAGCCGTCGCATAGGTCCTTCCGCCCAATTGTGATTTCCATTCGACAAACGAAACGAACGCCCATCAATCACGATCATGTTATGCAATCAGGGCCAATTCCCCACATTTGGTCCACGATCTGACCAGAATGATCACCTGAAAAATGCCTTATTAACCGCGATTCCGAAAGCAACGGGCACCGCCAACGGGATCGCAACACTCGGCAGTCATTGTGTAATCCGCGCCTATGGCCAATTTGCAACGCTGCGTCTTTTTTTGAGCAACATCTCCAAATGTGCCTCATTTCAGCGCGGATTCGGTTGGCAGTTTGGCGAAATGGATGCCGCTTGATTGCGAAGCAAGAAAAAATCGTGGGGACGATGGACTGATGCGGAAACTTTTTTTGGCGGGTGCTTTGTTCGCCTCGATGACGACAGCAACGCACGCGCTTGAGGTCGAAATTCTTAAGCCGGTTGTCTTTGCGACAATCGATATTTCCACCCAGAAGATGCACGTTTCGGTCGGGGGCAAGCGACGTCATACCTTTACGGTCTCGACGGGCGCCGATGGCCATCGCACGCCGACGGGAACATTTACGCCCTATCGTAGCCACCGGCACTATTACTCGCGCCAGTATGACAATTCACCAATGCACTATGCGCTGTTCTTCCTGCGCGGTTATGCGATCCATGCAACCGAATCGCTCAAGTATCTCGGCGTCCCGGCCTCTTATGGCTGCGTGCGCCTGCATCCTTCGAATGCTGCCACTTTCTGGAAGATCGTGAAGCGATATGGCATGGGCCGGACACGCATTCGGGTCAAAGGTGATTGGCGGGAAGCCGAGCGCCGGATCTACAAGCATCGCAAGGCTGCCGCGCGCCGGAATGTCGGAAAATTCGCGAATCTCTCGCAGTTCGGCGACTGATATCCCGAAAAATTCGGGTCGGGCCTCCAATTCTTAAACGTCTGTAATGTGCCGTCCATCGTACCGAAAGGTACGGGGCGGCATATTGGCGACACATGCTTGGCGTAGAGGCATTTGTCGGCTTAGCGCTTTGGCCGGGTAATGTATTGTTAACCATTCGGTCGTCAACGTCTCCCATGAGACACGATCGGCAGCGTTCAAAGGCCTTCAGACCCGTGAAATTCAATCGTCGTATAGCTCTGGCATGTCTGGCAGCGATTGCGGGCACAACAGCCATGGCTTGGTTTGTGCCGACGAACGCCGCTCCAGATTGGAAGACGGCTCACACAGCCAGCTATAAACTCCATTTCGGTCCCGGCAAGGAAGCCGATGCTGAGATCATTGGCAGATTTCTCAATGCCGCATACGAGCGAATTGCCGGCGAGTTCCGGAAGCACCGCCCGGCAGACCTCCTTAAAGACATCGAGTTGAATGTCTATCTCCACCCGCGTTCCGGCGATCTGGCATCCGAGCAGCATGCAACGATGCTGAGCAATCTTCAGAAGGACGGTTATAAAGCCGAAATTCATATGCTCACGCTCGCGGCCTACAATGACAGCAATGGCGCGTTTCCAAGTGAGCGGAAACAGGACTACGCGTTCAGACAGGTCGTCCACGAAGTCGCGGCCGTTCACGTGCAACGCCTGATTCTGGGCAAGCCGGAAGGGTGGCGATACGATCAGGCCGCGCCATGGTTCCTCCAGGGCTATGACGAATATCTGTCCGGCATTCACGGTCGGCGCACAGAAGATACGACCCTGAAGAGCTATCGTGACCGGATCCGCTTCGATCGGAGCCGGGTCCGATTCGCAAACGGGATCGAAGTGCGCAATCCATACAGCGACGGCGCGGTCCTGGTGAAGTTTCTTCACGACAGTTTCGGGAGCGAAGCGGTTCAGAATATCTGGCTCAGTTCAGAGCCCACATTCGACCGAGCGCTGCTGGCTGCCTTGAACACCAACTATTCCGATCTTGAGGCACGCTGGCGCCAGTGGCAGACGGTGCAATAGCGAGGGCCGCATGGATTACCAGGTCGAGTCCGGTAATGACGAAGTTTACTGAATACCGGACATGATTTCATCATAGCCGAACCTGATCCGGCTATCCATGCGTACGTTCTGCAATATCCGGCTGTCGCTGAATCGCACAAACGACAAGCAATTACCGCTGACGAGACTGCGACCACTTTGAAAATTCGCGAAACAAAGCGTCCACTTGCTGTTGCGACAGCTGTCTGCCTCTGATTTCCGAATTCATCTCCTTCATAAATGCAGCGAATTCTTCTTTTTTGTTGGCGGTGGGCGATGTGGCATCGGCCGTCGCCAACCATTGTTCGGCTGCTTTGAAGCGCGTCCAGCCAGGTATCTTGGCCGCCAGATTGACTTCTTTCCATTTTGGATGACGCGGGGGCTTCTGCAGCTTGTCGAAGTTCGAAAAGAACCTGTCCACGAAACGCGCGACCTTGCGATAGCGCTCGCTGCCTTCCTTCCAGTTGTAGACAGCAAGCACCACACCGCTGGCAAAGGATGACACGACCTGCCCCTTGGGAATGATGCTCGGATATTGTTTGTGGGTCAGTTTGGTCGGAAGATAGACCTCGAGCAGCTTCTTGTATTGGTCCGCGGTCAACGTATCGCGGCCTAATGGCACGATGTGCAGGCCATCTTCCTTTTTCAGCTTGGCAAAGCCGGGAACAGGTGCGCCGGCAAGCAAAACGGTTGCACCGACTTCACCGCTCTTGACCTGCTCAAGTGCTTTTGCGGTGTCGATGTAGATTGGTTTTACGTCGATGCCAAGGAGGCGGAATATCGTCTGGCTACCGATATCCGTCGCGCTCCATGGGCGCCAGAAGTTCACCTTTTTGCCGCGTAGATCATCAAATGTCTTCACATCCTTGCGGGCAATCAGGTGATATTCGGAATTGTAAAGCTTGGTGACGTAGCGGATGCGCCGGTCGATATCACCGTAGAGCGCCGGATTGAGATTCTTGAAAAATGCCAGATGATCTTGTTGCGTCAGACCCATGTCGATGCCGCGGAGAAAAAGAATATCGATAACATTCTGACCGCCGCCACGTCCGATAAGCGGCAGCACGCGCATCTCATTGCCCTTCAGATCATCGAGAACGTTCGCAAGATCTGTCGCATAGCGAATATAGGTTCCGTTTATCCCGCCGCCGATAATGCTCACCGAGCTGCGGTTACGCTCATACTTCTGTCTTTCATATGGGCTGATTTGACGTTGTGCCGCGGCTTCGCCAAATACGGTGAGCGTCAGCAGCAATGTCAGAAACGTTGGAATGGATGTTCGGTACTTCATGCTTGTCATCCCTCCTGACAAGTGTGAAGCCCCCCAACATCCGATAATGTCTTTTCGTTAGGCCAATTTGTGACGGTGGCTATGGACCTTCGATGAAATCTCCGGTTCGATTGATTGGTTTTGCGATCCAACTGATTTCGGGCGGCCTCATTCTCTGATGTGTTTGCAGCCGACCGGGTCACGCGTGCGAGAACATCTTCTCGCCAGGAGTATCCAGCGTAACCCGCAAAATGTGACCAGTGTCGGATTCGGTCAGGAAGAGATCGCGGTTGCCGGGTCCACCGTAAGCGAGGTTGGTGACTGTCCGCCCGCCGGTAAGCGACCGGATGCGATAAACGGGCTCGCCCCATTTTGTGAACATCCAGGCTGAGCCGGTACCAGCGTCGCACACGATCAGACTGCCACGCGTATCGACGGCCAGTCCATCGGGACCACTGACACCGCCGGCGAGCCTCACGAACAACCCAACTTTGGATGTTGTGCCATCGGGAAAGATGGGCAAGCGCCAGACGGAATTGCCACGTGTCATCGCTACATAAAGCGATTTCTGATCCGGGCTCATGACGAGACCGTTCGGACTTGGTCCGTTCGAGATCAGTTGCTCGAGACGCTCTGTTTCAAGATTGAAGCGGAAGACACGACCGGTCGGATCATGAAGTCCGGTCTGGCCTTGATCCGTAAAGTAGAGTCTTCCAGAGGCATCGAAAAACAAATCGTTCACGCCTCTAAAACTTTCCGAACGGCGATGGGTGATCACCGGTTCGATTGTGCCGCGATCTGGATCGAGTAGCATGATGCCGCGCTTGTAGTCCGTGATGAAAATTCGGCCATCCTTGTGGATCTTCAGGCCGTTCGGCCAGCCATCATATTCGGCGATCAGGGACCACTTGCCATCTTGTGAGATTCGGAAAATTCGCCCGTAGGGGATGTCGGTAACATAGAGCCGGCCATCGCGGTCGAAGCTCGGCCCCTCCAGGAACGAGTCCGCCGTTTGACCTGGTTTGTTGGCTGCCGCCCAAACAGGAGTGACACCTGTATGTCGGTATTCGTCTGGAAGACTGGTCCAGATCTCTGCATCTACATCGGTCGGTGGCGGATAGAGTGACATGGTTCAGCACCCTAAAGCTTGTAAGCGATATACAGCGCCAGATCCTGCCAGAACCATAGCAGTACAGCCGTTGAGAGCATCATCACAGCGAACGGCCACGCGCCTTTCACGACTTCTTCCAGACGTGCTTTCCCAACCGCTTGAATGACAAATAGATTGAGGCCGACCGGTGGAGTAATCAGCGCTGTTTCAATGAGAATGACGAAGAAGATCCCGAACCAGATCGGATCGATGTTCATTGCGCTGAGTGCCGGATACAGCACCGGCACCATAATCAGCAACATGCTCAGGGCTTCCAGAAAGAAACCCATGAAAAGGAGGACGCCCCCGACGGCAAATATGAACATAGTCGGTTCGCTGAGATTCGTTGTCAGGAAGCGTGAGATATCCTGCGGGATAAGATAAAGCGTGATGGCATAGGAAAAGACCTTGGCGCCTGCGACGATGAGAAAGATCATCACCGTCGTGCGAAGCGACGCATAGGTTGCTTCGCGGACCTTCTCAAAGGTCATCCGGCCCATGGCAAATGTCAGAATCAGTGCCAGGATAAATCCGAGTCCGGCACTTTCCGACGGCGTTGCTATACCGGCATAGATCGAGCCGATGATCGCTCCCGCGAGGGCAATGGTCGGCAACGCACGCAGAGACGCCCAAAGCCGTTCGCTACGGTTTGCCTTGGCGACTGGTTCATAGCCGCTGCCGAATTTTGCGTAGATCATCGAGTAGACGATGAAAACCGTCGCCAGAAAAAGGCCAGGCCCAACACCGGCCAGAAACAGCGTCGGTATGGAACTCTCGGTAACCACGCCATAGATGATCAGGGGAATGGACGGCGGTATTAGAATGCCGAGCGTTCCGCCGGCTGCGAGGAGTCCCAAGACGAACGGTCGATCGTAGCCGCGTTTTGTCATTTCAGGGATCGCAACGGTTCCGATCGTTGCTGCGGTCGCGACGGATGAACCCGATATCGCCGAAAACAGCGTGCAGCTCATGATCGTTGCAACACCAAGGCCGCCAGGCCAATGGCCGACCCAGCTTTGTACGGCGGCGTAAAGGTCTTTGCCGACACCGCCGCGCAGCAGGACGTTCGACATCAGCAGGAACATGGGGACAGCAAGCAACTCGAAGCTGTCCATGGTGCCGTAAAGGCGCTGCGGCACACTGACCAGCGGCAGCCCCTTCAGCCACAGGAGTGCGATCCCCAAGCCACCGAGCGCGATCGCGACCGGCGTTCGCAGCAGCAAGAGCGCTAAGAGCGCGGTCAGAATGAAAATCGATTCCATGTCAGTGGGCCCCTGACACCGGATCGTCTTCGGGCGCAGGAATGCCGACTGTCCAGACTTTATAGATTTCGGCCAGGCCCTGTAGGAAGAGCAGCGCGAACCCGACCCACACGGAACCGTGTGTTAGCCACTTGGGAGGAGCAAGGAACGTGTCGGTCGTATGGCCGGCAAGGGTCGATTTCAGCCAGAGGCCGAAACCGTAGTAGGCCGCAACGCCTGCAAAAACCAGCAATACAACAAGCGCGAACGTTTCCGAAAGGCGGCGCGCCACACTCGTGTGGTCCTTGAGCAGGAGTTCGATGGTGACCATCTCGCGATGCTTGAGGACATAAGCGCCTGCAAGGTAGGCAGCCCAAACCTGCATCACCCTGCTGATCTCATCGACCCAGAGTGTCGGTGCGGTCCCGAATAGCGCGCGCACCGCATCATTGCGCACGATGATCTCATAGGTGATGAAGAGGCCGATTGCGAAGAACATCCAGGCACAGAGCTTGCCGGCGATCTCCGATATTGCGTCTACGACCCGAACGATCGTCGACATCCGTTTCCCCCTCAAAAGGCAACCCACTCTCAATCCGGAAGGATTGAGAGTGGGATATTCTTGCGGCTCGACGATTACTTGCTGAGCGCTTTCAACACGGCTGCAGCGGCATCGCCGTTTTCTTTCCGGAACCGCTCAACAACGCTTTTGGTCGCTTCGCGCCATTTGGCACGTTCGGCATCGGTCAATTCGATTACGGTCATCTTGGATGACACGTCTTTGATGGCCGCGGCTTCCTGTGCATAGATCTTGTCGCGAAGTTGCTTCTCGACCGTTTTGGCAGCTTCAAGGATGATATCCTGATGCTTCTTTGGCAGGCCTTCGAAGAACTTGTTGTTGATGACGGCAACGAATTCGATTGCGCTGTCAAAACTCAGTGTCATGTGATCCATGACTTCGAAGAGCTTGCGGCTCTTGACGGCTGAAGCGCCTGTCATACCGACATCGACCGCTCCTTGCTGATAGGCCAGGAACTGCTTCGAGCCAGACATCAGCGTGGGAGCACCACCAAGTGCCTGTACGGTCCAGCCGAGGATCTTGCCGTATGTGCGAACCTTCTTGCCCTTGAGGTCGGCGGGTGTGCGAATGGCGCTGCCCTTGCTGAGATAGATGTTACGGCCGAAGGCCTGCCACCAGAGCACCTTGGCGCCAGTTTCCTTGACGACGGCGGCGTCGAGAATCTTGCGCATCTCGGAACCTGTTGCGGCCGCAGCTCTCAGTGCCGCTTCATCCTTAAACAGGAACGGAACATTGACGACATCGACGGCCGGAACGGAACCGGCAAAGCGTCCAAGGAATGCCGACCCGGCTTCCACTGCTGCCGATCCAACGGCTTGCGGAACCTGCTTGTCCTTATAGAGCTGTGCCGACGGGAACAGCTGCAATTTGAGCTCCCCACCGGATTTCTCTTCGATGATCTTTTTGAATGCGAGCCAGTTCTGGCCAAGCGAGTGTTTTTCCGGGAGTTGCAGCGTGACGCGGATGACCGTCTCGGCCCGAGCTGCGGTCGATGCGAGTACGAGCGTTGCGGCAAGGCCCAAGGCCTTTATGAGGGAACGGGACATGATACTTCCTACCATTTACTGTTCTGTCTGACAGAATATAGTTCGATTTCAAAGTTCGTCGGCAGATCTTTCAATAGCAAACCATGAGCGTGGCTGCGAGATCGTTTTATTCAGGTATCAGGCCGGCGAGCCTTTTGGCGCTGGCTTTCAGCGCCTTGATCGCTGACATTTCGGCGTTGTCATCAAGCCGGCCGACCAAGGTCGACACGGAAAGTGCGCCGCGAAGGATGCCTGAACCATCGAAAACGGGAACAGCAACCGCGGCCAAATCCTGATTTCGTTCCCCGCGCGAGGTGTAGAAACCTTCCGTGCGGATGTCGTTGTAGACGTCGCCCTTGCCCCCGGAATAAGCCAGGAACACCCGACCTGCGCCAACGCCAAGAGGCAGGCGATCACCTTCCTCAATATGGTGACGCACGGATTTTGGCGAGTTCTGTCGATAGAGACAAATGCGGTCTTCGCCCTCACGGACGAAAAAGGATGCGGTTTCTCCGGTTGCTTCGACAAGGCGTTTTAGCTCGGGGCGAATATGTTCGCCGAGATCAAAGCTATGCCGGTAGCGCGAGCCGAGCCGCCAGAGAGTAGGGCCAAGCTGAAAGCGCCCATCTTCGAGGCGGCGGATGTAACCGAACTGTTCCAGTGATCCGCACAGCCTCAGAATGGTGCTCTTATAGAAACCCGTATCGCCGGCAAGGTCGGCCAGGCTCAACGTCTCACGATCCTGTCCAAAGGCTTCAAGAATCGTCAGTGCCCGTTCAACGGCTTCGACGCGATTTGGCGCTGCCATCGGAACCCCTGCTTGTGTCAGTAAATTTGTTCTGCTAGTTAGAATATAGTTCTATTATGAGTTTGGAAAGGGAAGATTCGCGTGACACCTCGTCCGTTGGCTGGCGTCAAAGTCCTCGACCTCACCAATGTGCTGGCCGGACCGTTCTGTTGCCATCAACTCGCGCATCTCGGCGCTGACGTTATCAAAATCGAGGTGCCTGGTCGCGGCGATCTGGCCCGCCAGCTTGGTGCCGATACCGAACTCAATGACAAGCTCATGGGGACATCGTTCCTGGCTCAGAATGCCGGTAAGCGATCCCTCACTCTCAATCTCAAGAAGCCGCAAGGCAAAGAGCTTCTGAAGCGCATTGCCAAAGACTGTGATGTGCTGGTCGAGAATTTCCGGCCTGGTGTGATGGATCGTCTCGAGGTTGGGTTCGAAGCGTTGCGTGCGGTAAACCCGTTGCTCATCTATTGCGCCATATCAGGCTACGGGCAGGATGGGCCGATGCGGGCGCTTCCGGCCTATGACCACATCATTCAGGGACTGTCCGGTGTGATGAGTATTACCGGCTCAGCCGATACGGCGCCCTACCGTGTCGGCTATCCCATGTGCGACACGATCGGCGGTTTGACGGCCGCCATGGCGGTCTGCGCTGCCCTCAATAATCGTGAGCGTGACGGCGGTGCCTTCATCGATGTCTCGATGCTCGAAGCTACATTGGCCACGATGGGATGGGCGGTCTCCAATCATCTGATTTCCGGTATCGAGCCCACGCCAAATGGAAACGAGAATCCGACGTCTGCGCCGTCAGGCACCTTCGAGACCATGGATGCTCCGCTAAACATTGCAGCGAATAAACAGGAGCAGTTCGAGATTCTGTGCAAGATCCTCGGCCGTGAAGAACTTGTAGAAGACCCCTCTTATCTGACCCGTGATCTGCGCAAGGAGAATAGATTTGCGCTCAAGGTCGAACTCGAAAAATCCCTAAGAGAGCGCTCTGCCTCTGAGTGGAGCGAAACGCTGAACGCTGCCGGCGTTCCGGCGGGGACGGTTCTGACCGTGCCTGAAGTGCTAGACCACCCCCAGGTTCGCGACCGTGGCATGATCGGCTCCTTTACTGACGTGCCTGGTGCTGACTGCGATATCCGTGTTGCCCGGACCGGTGTGAAAATCGATGGTGAGCCACCCGCGGTCGATGCCCCGCCGCCGACGCTCGGGCAGCATAGTGAACAGGTGCTGGGTGAATTCGGGCTCAACTCCGACGAAATCGAAAAGCTCCGGGCCGACGGTGTGATTTGAATCAGTGCGACGTTCTCGCTGCAGGGTCTTGTCTAACGCCGTGGCATTTGATGCTATAGCGACTGCATCATCTGCAACCCCCGCCGTCATTCCAGCGAAGGCTGGAATCCAGATCTGACCGTCATCCAGCCGACACTATCGGTTCTGGATTCCAGCCTTCGCTGGAATGGAGAGCGGAGAGCGAACGTAGCACGACCGTATCTGAGGGGCTGACCAAATGAATGCCGGAGAAGCAATCGTCGAATTTCTGGAGCGGGAGAACGTTTCCCACATTTTCGGGCTTCTCGGCTCGTCGACCATGGAGGTCTATGACGCGCTCTATGAGCACGAGACCGTAAAGTATATCGGCGTTCGCGACGAGCGATCGGGCGTCCACATGGCGGATGCGGTCGGACGGGTTACCGGGCGTCCGGGTGTATTCCTCGCCGGACAGGCCGGTCCTGGTGCTGCCAACATGGTCACCGGGCTGGCACAGGCGAAACTGGCCTATTCGCCTGTTGTCGCCATCACCGGTCTTGTGTCCTCAGATCATTTCGGCCGCGATGCGTTCCAGGAGATCGATCAACAGGCGCTGTTTGCACCCATCACCAAGCGGACCATGAGTGTCCCGCGCGCCGACCGGATTCCGGAATTTCTGAGCGAAGCCTTTCGTGTCGCGAATTCGGGCCGCCGCGGACCAGTCGTGGTCCAGATACCGCGAGACTTCTTCTCGGCGGAAATCGAGATGCCGGATTTGCCGGATGCGTCAGCAACGCCCGTTGCCGGTGCCGTTGATGCCGGGCAGGTGGCGGCTGTTTGCAAGATGCTCCGAGATGCCAAAGCGCCGGTCATCATTGCCGGTGGTGGCGTTCTCTGGGGCCGGGGCGACAATGCCCTCGCAGCGCTGGCCGAGCGTTTGTCGATCCCGGTTACGGCGTCTGCCGGACATCCCGATGTTCTCGCGAACGACCATCCCATGTACTTCGGACAAGTCGGACCGCGCGGCAATATGGTTGCCAGCCAGTTCACCCGCGATGCCGATCTGATTATCGCGCTCGGCACGCGTCTTGGGTTCAATACGACCTTCTATGGCTACAACGACCTCTCGCCCAACGCGAAGATCGTCCAGGTGGACGTGCACGCCGAAGCGGTCGGCAGACATTTTCCAGTCGCCGTGGGTATTGCCGGCGATGCCGGTATGGTGGCCGCAGCAATCGACGAAGGACTGCAAGATCTGGATGGTGCAACAGCGTCTTGGCGGCCACGTGTCCAAGAAGCGATATCCGAGCGTGAGGCGCTGTGGCGAGAGCGCGAAGAGGCGGGCGCCAGCACACGCCAACCCTTGGCCGCCGAGCGGGTCTTCAAGGAACTGCGCGATACGATCCCACGTGACGCCATCATAACGCTCGACGCGGGCACGCTCTGCCTGCAAGCGACAGATCAACTTCGCTACTACAAGCCACCGGCGCTGCTGACACCCCTGGACTTCGGCCTGGTCGGATTTTCCTATGCAGCGGGTCTTGGTGCTAAGGCCGCTTTGCCGGACCGCCCTGTTGTCACGCTCATGGGCGACGGTGGATTTGCCATGAACATGTCGGAGATCACGACCGCGGTGGCACATGGTCTTTCGTCGGTTGCCGTCGTACTCGACAATGGCTGCTGGGGCGCGGAGAAGGCTTATCAACGTGACTTCTATAATGGCCGCTATATCGGTTCGGACCTGATCAATCCCGCTTACGACAAAGTTGCTGAGGCTAGCGGCGCCAAAGGCTACGCAGTCTCGGCACCGGGCGAGCTTTCAGACGCTTTGCGCGACGCTCTCGGATCCGGAGAGCCGGCCGTAATCCATGTTCAGGTCGATCCGAACGCCATGGTGAGTTTTCGCCGTGACGCTTTCACTCACCGCTCTTCCGCATAAGCTATTTCAACTGTCTCCGAATTTCGCTAAATCCGCCCAACGACCTGTCTTCCGCGGACAGATCAATCAGAACCAGATCTCAAGAAAAGGCTGAATCCATGAGAGGCGCCGATCTCCTGACCAAGGCACTGTCGCAAGCTGGTGTGAAAACGATCTTCAGCCTTTCAGGCAACCAGATCATGCCCGTCTACGATGCCTGCATCGATGTCGGCATTCGACTGGTTCATGTTCGCCATGAAGCATCCGCAGTTTTTATGGCCGATGCCTGGGCTCAACTGACCGACGGCGTTGGCGTTGCCCTGGTCACGGCTGCACCAGGCTTCGGCAACGGGCTAGGGCCGCTCTACACGGCGCGGGCATCGGAAAGCCCGATTGTCTATCTGACAGGCGACTCGCCCGTGGGTCAGGACGGCCAAGGGGCTTTCCAGGAACTCGACCAGGCGGCTGTCACGGCGCCTCTAACGAAAGCGTCCTTCAGGGCGACCAGCGCCGATACCATGGACCAGGACATAGCCAAAGCCGTCCGGATCGCTCGTTCAGGGCGCCCCGGACCTGTCCATGTGGCGTTGCCGTTCGATATTCTGCAGGCGGAGACCAATGGTTCGGGGCCTCTCGCTCAAGATCAAATCGAGGCTGACATTTCTTTGCCTGCCGACTCCGATCTGGAAGCGGTGGCCCAAGCACTGGCAACCGCAAGTCATCCATTGGTGGTGGTTGGTCCGGCTCTCAACGCCACGCGCTCCGGAGACCTGCTTGCCCGATTGGCTGATGCCCTCGATGCACCAGTTGTCGCTCTGGAAAGTCCTCGCGGCTTAAGGGATCCTTCCCTCGGAAGGATTTCGGAATCCTTCGCCACAGCCGATCTCGTCGTGAGCCTTGGCAAGTCTATCGACTTCACATTGGGCTTTGGAAAGACACCGCCTTTCGATGCGTCTTGCCAGTGGATGGTGATCGACCCTGACTCGTCTGAACTGAATAGGGCCCGGCACAATCTTGGCTCGCGGTTGGCAGCGGCGCATCAGGCCGAAGCAGGTGCTACTGCAAAACGCCTCGTCGATGCTGCCAAGTGTCCGGCATCGTCGCGCGCAAGCTGGCGAACCGATGTATCGTCCGCTATCGCCCATCGCTCATTTGAGCTGGGAGGCGACGCGAGTGCCGCGCGGATATCGCCGGCATTCCTGTGCCAGTCAGTGCAGAAACAGATCGACGCTGCCGAAGACTCAGTTCTCGTTGCCGACGGCGGCGAGTTTGGACAATGGGCACAAGCTTGCCTGTCTTCGCCGAGCCGCGTCATCAACGGTCCGGCAGGCGCGATCGGCGGCGGCCTTTGCTACAGCGTTGCTGCAAGTTTGGCTCGTCCAGACGCCACTGTCTTCTCGCTTATGGGGGATGGTACGAGCGGTTTTCATTTCAGCGAATTCGAGACGGCTGTGCGAAACAAAGCGCCTTTCGTTGCGGTCATCGGCAACGATGCCTGCTGGAATGCGGAGCATCAGATTCAGCTCCGCGACTACGGTCCGGACAGGCTGATCGGGTGTGAACTCGATGCCACGCGTTACGACCTGGCGGCAGAAGGACTTGGCTGCCACGGCGAACATGTGACGGACCCTGCCGAACTCGATGCGGCACTTGATCGGGCGGTTAAGAGTGGCCTACCTGCCTGCGTCAATGTCGAGATCGAGGGGCAGGCATCACCTGGTGCTGGTGGCCACTGAACGGTGAAGAAACACGACAGCCGCGTGAGGCTTGATCGAGAAGGGTAAGCAAATGCTCCACTATCGTCGTTACGGCAGCGGCCCCGCCCTGATATTTCTGCATGGCTTCGTCGGCAGCGCCGGCTATTGGCTTCCTCAGGAGGCAGCTTTCAAGGACGCCTACGACGTTATTTCGGTCGACCTTCCCGGTTTCGCTCAGAGCGCCGACGTTCCGGCTCCGGATACTCTTGCCGGCTATGGAGATAAGGTGATCGCGCAACTCGACGCCTTAGAGATCGATTCCTTTCATCTCGTCGGCTTTTCCATGGGTGGCATGATCGCGCAGCAAATGGCGCTCGATCATGGCGGGCGCATTTCCAAGCTCGTCCTGTACGGCACGGCATCCGTCGGCAACTTACCGAGCCGTTTCGAGTCCTGGACCGAGTCGAGCAAGCGCTTGCAGGATCAGGGCGTTGCCGCCACGACTGACAAGACGGTCGCCACCTGGTTCGTCGACGGCACCGACAACCCAATGTATGCCCATACGCGCGCCGTCTGCGAAGGCGCGAGCCTGGAAGGCTGTGTCACCGTCATGAACGCGATGATGGAATGGTCGGTGACCGATCGTCTCGAAAGCATAAGCATGCCGACATTGGTTATATGCTGCGACCGGGATCGCTCTGCAACGCCAGCAGACGGAATGATCATTTGGAACGGTATCCCGGACGCACGCCTGTGTGTTCTACCAGGTTGCGCCCATGGTGCTCATCTGGAAAAACCCGACATGTTCAATCGCGTTCTTCTCGACTTTCTGACCGAGCAACGGACCTGACCGGTCGCAGCTTTCACACCGCGCGACAGGCGGGCTTATGCCGGTCGTGCTTCGATCAGGCGGCCAACTCGCGTCTTCCGGTGGCGCAATAACCTTCAATCCACTCTGTACGCCGGCCCTTATCCGACCAGAGGACAGGGAAATAACTCTCGTCGAGCGTCGGGTCGCCGGTGCGTTGATAACGCCGATAAATGTAACCGCCTGGACGGTCCGAAAAGACCGCCGCTTCCGGGATCATATGCACGCCGATCGACCGACGGATGCGATCGCCGGTGGTGTTCGGGCCAGAGCCATGCCAGATCTCGCCTGAATGGACAACGCAGGAGCCGGCAGGAACTTCGATCGTGACGATTTCGGGTTTCGTGACGCCTGCGATTTCTGCCGAATGCATCATAAGCGCCCGATAGTCGTCCGGCGCATGGAAGTCTTTGGGCAGAGGTGTCAGCGGCCAGCGATGCGAACCACGCACATATTCCAGCGTTCCCGCATCGCGGTGCGTATCGTCCAACGTGAACCAGCAGGTGATCGTTCCGGGCGGCTGCAGAAAATCCATGAAGGACGTATCCTGATGCAGCGTCACTGCTTTGCTTCCTGGCGGTTTCCACCAGATCGTATCCTGTCCGAGTTTGACTCCGGACCAGCCACTGAGCCGCGTTGCCGCCCGGCCCACATCGGCCGAGAGGGCAAGGCGGGCGATCGCAAGGTCCGATTTCCAGGCATTGCCCATATGCCGCGTGACGTCGGGCAGACTGATCCCTTCGCGCCAATGCCACTCGTCCGGGTAGATCCCGGTGTCGAAATCGCCGGCGAAGATGCGCGGATAACTCGCCTTAAGGGTTTCGACCTGCCCGTCGTCGAGACAATTCTCAATAATGAGAAATCCGTCGTCTTCGAAGCGCGACGCCATATCGTCAGTGATGCTTTTCAGACGGAGAATTTGAAACGGCATTATGAATATCCTACAATCTCATGCCCAGATCATTGAGTATGCTGCTAGAAATTGGCATTTCAATCGAATTAAATCCGGAGTTGAGCGATAGTAGCCGAGCTAGACCGAACGGATTTCGAACTCCTGCGGCTTTTGCAGCAGAACGCTCGGCTGTCCAACAAGGAACTCGCAAGCGCGGTTGGGCTCGCGCCGTCGACCTGTCACGAGCGTCTCAAGCGCTTGTGGTCCTCGAAAATCATTACCGGGGCGCATGCGAGCGTCGATGCGCACGCCTTTGGACTGAATCTCGAAGCCCTGTTCATGATCGAGCTGGCGAAGCACGAGCGCAATACCGTTGACGTGCTAATGGAGGAGTTGGCGGAAGTCCCGGAGGTCCGCTCGGCTTTTCTGATCACGGGGCGCTACGATCTGATCGTTCACGTGGTTGCCAGAGACATGTCCCATTTGAAGAACCTTGCCTTCGATCATTTCACGAAGCGCCCGATCGTGACGCGCATCGAGACGTCGATTGTCTATGAAGCGCGAAAACGGTACCAGCTGCCGATCCCCTCCGATTGATGGGCCCATTGTCCTATCGGCTTTACCTCCAACTTTTGAGTCAGGAATTGATTGTCTCTATTTTGACAGTCTACGCCGTGCTTTCTACGGTATCTCCCAAACCGTGAAAGCGATTGGAGGGAACCGAATGGCACGCATGGAAGACTTGGCAGATTATGAGCAGGAGTTCTTGCTCAAAATGCCAATGCCGACATATGAGACACGTCCATGGGTGGACGGACCGCCACTCAAGGAAAGGCGGATGGCGGTGGTCACGACCGCAGGTCTTCATCGCCGTGACGACAGGCCGTTTTCTGTCGGCGTTCCAGAATACCGCGTCATTCCTCATGATGTGAAGGCGAACGACCTGGTCATGAGTCATGTCTCGGTAAATTTCGACCGATCGGGTTATCAGCAGGATCTCAACGTCGCCTTTCCCATCGACCGCATGCGTGAGCTTGCCGACCAAGGCGAAATCGGTTCGCTCGGGACCTATCATTACTCTTTCATGGGCGCCAACAACCCGGAGGATCTGGAGCCGAATGTCCGCCGTCTTGCCGGCATTCTGAAGAGTGACGACGTCGACAGCGTTCTGCTCACTGGCGTTTGACCTGCCTGCACCCGCGCCGTGTGCGCGGTCGGACACTTCCTGGAAGAGGAAGGCTTGGCAACGGTCTCGATAACGCTCGTACGCCCGCATGTTGAGGCGGTCAAACCGCCCCGGTCCCTCTGGGTTCCTTTTGAGCTTGGCCGACCTATGGGTGTGCCGAATGATCCAGCGTTTCAGCATCGTGTATTGAAAGCGGCACTTGATCTATTGGTGTCGGACGACGGGCCGGTTGTGCTTGCGGACTACCCGGAAGATGCGCCCGGCGATACACCCGAAGCCGAAGGTTGGGCGTGCCCTGTGGCATTGAAGGCACCACCCGATGAGGCGGGTGGTTATGTTGCTGCGGTTGCGGAAGAGATTGAGAGCTTGCGCACCTGGCATGATCTGGCAGTCAATACGAGAGGACGGACGACGGTTGGATCGAGCGGTGCGGATATTGCTGATGTTGGTCGGTTCGTCGCCTCCTATCTCAGCGATGCGCCACTGCCGAGTTACCGGTCGGATCTTGGTGTCGGCGATGCCATGAAGCTGGCCTGCGACGACATGAAGGCTTTCTATTTTGAGGCGGCAACGGCACAACCGGGTCCAAGCACGAGCAAGGCGCTCGACGATTGGTTCTGGGGCGAAACAACAGCAGGAAGAGTATTCCTGGAGCTCAAGAGCGTATGCCTTGCGAGCGACGATCCGCTGATGAAGGCGCTTGGAACGTTTACACTCGTTCCGCGGTCACAGCTCTCGCGATTGCCTTCCGGCTCAGGATAGAGTCGAAGGGTTGTTTTCTGATGCCGACGATGGTGGGTCGAATTCATGATTGAAGGAGAATTCGACTATATCATCGTCGGTGCCGGCTCCGCAGGAGCTGCCCTTGCGGCACGCCTGAGCGAGCGGCCGGATCTACGTGTCCTCTTGCTTGAGGCCGGCGGCAGTGATCGCCATCACTGGGTAAGGCTCCCTCTTGGGGTGGGCAAGATCCTCAACGATGAGCGGTTCGTCTGGAAGTATCACACCGATCCCGAACCGCATCTCGGTGGGAGAAGCCTCTATTGGGCGCACGGCCGGTTGCTTGGCGGCTCGAGTTCCGTCAACGGCATGCTTTTCGTTCGCGGCGAGCCGGCACGCTTCGATGCCTGGCGCGACGCGGACTGTCCGGGCTGGGGTTATGAGGATCTTCTGCCCATCTTCAAACGGATTGAGGATTGCCAATTTGGCGACCCGAAATATCGCGGCCGCGGCGGGCCGATCCACGTCCGGAAAATGCCACCGGAAGATCCGATTTCCAAGGGATTCATCGACGCCTGCCAAGAAGCCGGACTGCCGAAGAATGAAGATTATAATGGCGCCGTGCTGGAAGGTGTGGCGAACCAGCAATTCAATACACGTCTCGGGTGGCGTCAGAGCACAGCGGTCGGATATCTGGCCCCGGCAAAATCACGCAAGAACCTTCAGGTCGTGACGGGCGCCCATGTGGAGCGTGTGATTGCCGACGGAAATCGTACCTCGGGGATTTCTGTGAGGATCGACGGCGAAACTCGGAATGTCGAAGCGTCGCGAGAAGTCATTCTCTCAGCTGGCGCACTCCACACACCGCATCTCCTGGAACTGTCTGGTATCGGAAACGCCGATTTGTTGGCCCGGAACGGCATCACTGTGGTCAAGAATCTACCGGGTGTCGGAGAGAATCTGAGCGACCATTTTCAATCCCGAGTTTCCTTTGAAACAACCAAAGCTGTGACCATCAACGACATGCTTCGCAGCCGCTGGAACCTCGCTCGCGAAGTGGCGAAATTCGCTTTTCTGCGACGCGGGCTTCTTGCGACGCCAAGCTTCAGAGCTCATGCTTTCGCCGCCAGCGGGCGAGCGGGCGAGTTGCCTGATGTGCGAATTCAATGTGGTCTGATGAGCGGTCCAGGACGCTATGCCCATGAAGGCATGGACCAACATCCAGGTTTCCATATCGGATCTTATTATATCTATCCCCGATCTCGCGGTTTCGTCCATTTGAAGGGGCCGGACTCGCACGTGTCTCCTAGCATGCAGGCCAACTATCTGGCAGATGAAATGGACCGCGCGGTGACCCTGTGGGGGATGCAAATGAACCGCCGGATTGCGGAGGCTCCCTCTCTTGGATGCCTCGTCGTACGTGAAGTTCGTCCCGGACCGAATGTGGCCACCGATGACGAACTGCTCGATTTCGCGCGCGAAACCGGTCAGACAGCATGGCACTTTGTCGGAACCTGCAAGATGGGCACAGATGCAATGGCTGTCGTCGATTCGGAGTTGCGGGTGCACGGCATGTCGGGCTTGCGTGTCGCGGATGCGTCGGTCATGCCGTTTCAGATATCGTCGAACAGCAATGTTCCGTCGATCACGATCGGCGAGAAGGCCGCCGATATGATTCTCAATGACGTTTGATACAACGCAAGAACCGCCGCTCTGGCAGGGTTGATCCAAAGCGACGGTCTAATGTGCCCCTACAAGTTTCGTAGTTGTCTTATCGCCGACGCCGATTGCGGTTGTTCTGCGTCTTGCGACCGCGCTTGTTTTTGATCTTTTTCGGGAAACGCCGATCCTTGTTCATGCTGGAACGCTCGTTGCGACGTGCATCGGACATTTTGCGCCGCGACTGATTTGTCTGAAACCGCTTGCGCTGATTTCCACGATCCCGCTTCACATCACGTGTGGTGAACCTTTTGACCTTTTGGCGCGGCTGCAGGTTGTCCTTGGTGATGCCTTGCACGGTGCGGCCGGGCTTGGCGAGGCTCTTGTCGCGGGACAGCTTCAGGAACTGCGGCTTTCCGCCAACCGTGTTCCGCGGCAATGCCGTTTTGATCCGGTTTCGGTTTGAACGATCCCGCAAAGTCTTGCGCGTAGCGGCTTGCTGCTTGCGGCCAATCGCCTGTGTGATGGAGTTTTCGCGCGGAGCCTTGGCGGTTGCCCGAAGCTTGCCGGCAACCGACTTTATTCCGCCACCAACCTTCTTTATTCCGCGCCCAACTTTCTTTGCGTCGTTAATGACGCCTTTGACGATATCGGACTTGTTAGCTTGCCGACCGACCCACTTGGTTCCGTCCCAGGCTTTTCCAGCACCCTTCTTGGTATTGCGGCCGATCCATTTTCCTGTCGTCTTGGCATCGTCGACAACACCCCTGACGATCGCCGATTTGTTCGCCTGCCGGCCAACCCATTTGGTTCCATCCCAGACTTTGCGGCCAAGCCACTTAGAACCTTCGACTTCAAACTTACCGAGATTGTACAATCCTCTTTCAAGCCCGTGTCCGACCGTTTTGCCGGCCTTTTTTGCACCGCGTCCAACAGCCTTACCAGCCTTTTTCGCGTTGCGGCCGACGGCTTTGCCGGCCTTCTTTGCCGCACTGCCAACTTTCTTACCGGCGCCTTTGATGGCCCCGCCGATATCGCTGAGACCGAAGGCTTCAGCGGTTGGTGCGGTTGTCAGACTGACCGGTATTGTTATCGCGCCGGCCGCGCCAATGGTAATCGCGAGAGCTGTTGCCAGCCCCCTGAGTGTATGTTTCATCTTTCAACTCCAAATGCATTCGTCCGGATTGGACGGGTCCTGGATTGGGAGTTGGAAAGAGAGTCAGACGACAGCGATACCTTGTTACATTTTAAAGTCCGAAAAGCTCGAAAACGCTAATGGAAACAGAAGGGTAGCTATGTAACGCCTCGATTCGCCATGACAGAATCGGTACCGGATTGCAACATCTGGAGGTCTTAGACGGTTGGGCCCGGCGTCCCCTTATTGATCATGACCGTCTTGGAGCAGGTGAAATGGTTCACCATGCTGTCGATCGCGTACTCTTTGCCCATACCGCTCATCTTGATGCCGCCATAGGAGACATTGGTGCGTGGCGGCGTGCACTGATTGACTTGCACATAACCCGCCTCGATCCGCTCAATATAGTCGAAGGCCCGCGCCAGATCGCGGGTCCACAGATTTGCCGCAAGGCCATACTGCGTATCGTTTGCCTGATCGATCATCTCGTCGAACGACGTGAACGGCAGAACGGTTGCAACGGGTCCGAATATCTCGTCCTGGCAGACTTCGGACTCGAGCGGTACGCCGTCAACGAGTGTTGGTGGATAGAAGAACCCGCCGGCCAGATAGGGGTCGGTCGGTCGCTCGCCGCCATGCAGCAGCCGTGCGCTTGGCGTATTATGGATAATGTCCATATAGCGAAGCGTTCGGTTGAACTGTTCTTCGGATATGAAGGCACCCATGTCGGTCGCTTCGTCCAACGGATCGCCGAGTTTGATTTCCGCGAGTTTCTCGGCGACACCATCGGTCAGCATGTCGTAGACATTCTCATGCACGAACACGCGCGTTCCGGCTGTACAGGCCTGTCCTTGCCTCGTGTACCGCATACCGTCAATGACGCCCTGGATAGCGAGATCCATATCCGCGTCCGGCATGACGATACTCGGGTTCTTGCCTCCGAGTTCCAGGGTGACCGGGCAAAGCTTCGGTGCCGCGTAACCCGCGATGGCCTGTCCGACGGCAAGCGAGCCGGTGAACGTTACTTTTCGAACCGTGGGATGCTCTGCGAGAGGTTTTCCGCACTCCTCCCCATAGCCGGAAATGACGTTGAGCACGCCGGCAGGGAGGAACGCATTCACAATTTCCGCGACAAGCAGAACACAAAGCGGCGCTTGTTCTGCTGTCTTAAGAACGATCGTATTGCCGGCAACCAAAGCGGGCGCGAACTTTGCCGCGAACAGAAAGATCGGTGCGTTCCACGGAATGATACCGCCGACGACACCGATTGGATCACGGGTCGAGTATTGCAGCACGCCCGGCGTAGAGCAGGGAACTGTCTCGCCTTTGAGTTCCCCCGCCAATCCGCCAAACATGCGGATGAGATCGATCATTGATGCTGTCTCGGGGCGTGATTGCGTCCGAAGCGCGTTGCCCGTGTCGAGCGCCAGCAGATGTTCGACCAATCCGCTCATCGCTTCGACACGATCGGCTGCCTGTTGAACCATACGCCCACGTTCGCGAGCAGGCAGGGCTCTCCAGGCAGGTAACGCCTTCTTAGCTGACTGGACGGCGATTTCGACGTCGGCTTCTCGGCATCGAGGAGCATGACCGATAACACCTCGATCGCCAGGATGGATGACGTCAAAGACTTCGTCGGTTGCCGCTGCTCGCAATGAGCCATCGACCAGGACGAGGCCGGAAAGGCGCTTTGCAGCTTTATAGGCTTCGCCAACGGGGCTGTCGTCGGCGCGCGGATCGATCCGGTGAACTGTTTCGCTCATTCCTGTTCCGTCCCTGGTTCTAAGTGGTTTGCCGGCGGGCGGGGCTCGTATCTTTGATTTGCGACCATATCACGAAGACTGGCCGGTATCCTTAGGATACTGTCATTTTCCGATCAGATCCTAGTCATCCCAGATCGGAACTTCGCCCGACCGCGAACGCGCATTGAGCCAACCGCCATCGACCTTGATCTCGGCGCCGTTGACGAAATCGGAGTCATCGGAAGCAAGGAACACAGCAGCGCCTGCGATGTCGTCAGGCTGCCCCCAGCGCCCAACGAGGTTCTCGCTTGCCCACGCAGGCCCCGTATCGTCAGCTTCTGCAAAAGACTGATTGAAGGGCGATGCGATCATCCCGGGCGCAATGGCATTGACGCAGATGTTCTTGCCCGACATGTCGGCTGCCATGGCTCGCGTCAGGCCGAGTAGTCCGGATTTCGCAGCCACATAGGCGCAGCGATTGGGGCGGCCCATGAAGCTGGCAATCGATGCTAGATTGATGATTTTTCCTTTGCCTCCGGTTCGCATGTGCGGAACCACCGCCTGAGCGCAAAGGAAGGGGCCGGTGAGATTGATATCCAGCATCTTGTTCCAGTCATCGATCGAATGTTGCATGAAGCCTTTGATGAAACGTGCGCCCGCATTGTTCACCAGAATATCGATCCGGCCATCCGTACCGATCACTTCGTTTGTCATTGCCTGGATGGACGATTCTTGGGTGACATCCACGTTGGCGGCTTTTGCCTTTCCGCCTTGTTCCGTAATGGTGCTGCAGGTCTTTTCTGCGGCCGCCATGTCCACGTCGGCGATGACAACCGATGCCCCTTCTTTTGCATAGGCGAGCGAGATCGCCTCACCGATACCTTTGCCGCCTCCTGTGATAATCGCTACCTTATCGGCGAGTTTCATTAAAAGGCACCTCATAATTATTAAGCAGACATGTATTTGTGAGCTGTAGTCGGAGCGCCAGCGCGCCCTCATGCTGAGGTCCAAATAGTCACAGCCCAGGATTGAGAAAAGTCACTTTTTTGACGTTAGGAGTGCCGCCTAAAAATCAATGCTTCTCGGCATGGCTGACCGATCCGTTTGCAATCTCTCTCAGGCCAGCGGGATCAATGACGCTGATACATCTGCGCTTGTTTGTTATCAGGCCATCGGACACGAACGTTCGCAAGATTGCTGTAACATATTGCCTGCGCGAAAGCACAAGCGTCGCCAGATCTTCATGGGTTACCGGCATGGTGACAACTTCATCATCCTGAACGCGGGTGCGAACCTCCGCATTCAGTTGGAGAAGGACACGCGCAAGCCGCTGATCGACCCGATGGCCTGTAACCTCGGTGACTCGGGCATGAAGCTGCTGTTGGCGTTTGAGCAAGATCTGGGTGAGAAGAATGCCGAGTTCGCCATCTGCCCGCATCAGATCGAAGAACTTGTCACGGCCAAACCAAATCACGTCGGCTTTTGATATTACGACACCGTTTGCGTCTCGCACGGCACTCGGCCTCAGCGCTGAAAGTCCAATCAAACTGCCGGGGTGGTGGATCTTGAGAAGGGATTCGTGCCCATTCTTATCCGTCTGAGTTGATTTGACCAGACCAGAGCGCAGAAGATAGATGTGTGTGGCTCGATCGCCCTGATAGTAGAGATATTGACCGTCTTCTGCATGCTGAGCGCGACCAAGCGAGCAGAGGCGCCGAAAATACTCATCGTTCAGATCTTGTTCGAGATCGATCCCGTCGCTCAGTTCAGGTTCCCGCATGCTTGCACCAGTACTGGCAATACCTCTCCCGTCGACTGTCGTGCCCTTGGTCGGGTCGCAGTTTTCGGAACAATTACAGGTAGTAAAACACACGCAGAAGTTATGTCAAAAATCTGACATTTTGATCGTTGATCCAGTCATTTGCTATGATGGGTCTGCTGTCGTTCTGGTTAGCCCGGATGCATTCAAAACAAGCAAATCCTGATCCACTCCTGGAGATCCATTGTGACGGAGCAGAAATACCGACCGAGAGTTGCCGTGATCGGTACGGGCGGAACGATGTCTTTCGATGGACGTCACAGCCGGGATACATACGAGTACATGGAGTTCGGCGACCGTCATGAGATCGAAGAAGTCGTGGCTCGTTTCCCGGAACTCGATGCAATAGCGGAGGTTCGGCCGGTCCAGTTTCGGGCGCTCTCAAGTTCCTCGGTCTCTCCCGCCGATTGGATGGATCTGACGCGATTAATCCATGAATTGGCTTCGAGCCATGATGCCCCGGATGGTTTCGTCGTCACCCATGGGACGGCGACTCTGGAAGAGACGGCGTATTTTCTGAACCTCACTTTGAAGACGGATCTGCCGGTGGTTGTCGTCGGGTCGCAAAGGCCGAAGAACGCCCTCGGGTCGGATGCAGGTCCGAATCTGGTAGGCGCCGTGCAGGTTGCGGCATCGCTCGAAGCGCGGGGCCTCGGTGTCTTGGCGCTGTTGAATGACGAAATCCAAGCTGCGCGAGAAGTCACCAAAACGTCGACGCTTCGCCTCGAGACCTTTCGCAGTCCCGACCTCGGCATGCTCGGCTACGCCGATCCGGACGGAACAGTTGCGATCTATCGTCGGCCCGCGCGCCGCCATGCGCCCAATACGGAGTTTGATATTGCTGACCTTGAGACACTGCCCCGCGTCGATATCGCCATGACCTATGCCGGTGCCGACGCAACGGCGATCTCTGCTTTCGCCGCTGCTGGCGCTCGGGCCATCGTGGTTGCGAGCGTTGCGCCGGGGCTGGTCACACCGGCCCAGCTCGAAGCAATTTCGTCAGCGCGCTCGGATGGGATCGTTGTTGTGCAGAGTACACGAGCTGGAAGTGGTCGCGTGCTGCGCCGGGCGTCTATGCGTGAGCAGGGCATCGTCGCCGCCGACAATCTCAATCCGCAAAAAGCCCGGGTGCTTGCGATGCTGGCGCTTACGGTCAGTGACGATCCGGAGAGAATACAACGCCTCTTCGGCACATATTGAGTCCGCCACACCCTGCTGCTTGACCCCGGCACAAGAGACGTGGTCCTAAACACCCTTTACACGCGATTTTGGTCTTCATCTTAATGGCGCATTCTGAATCTTATGACTTCATCGTTGTCGGCGCCGGCTCGGCCGGAGCGCCGCTTGCGGCACGCTTGAGTGAAAACTGTCGTTTCCGCGTCCTCTTGCTTGAGGCGGGTGGGCCTGATCGCAATCCCTGGATTCATATTCCACTCGGTGTCGGCAAGCTGCTCCACAATGCCGACCTTATCTGGCCTCTCCACACGGAACCGGAGCCTGAAGTCGGAAATCAGCGACTTTATTGGCCGCGCGGCAAAGTGCTGGGCGGCTCCAGTGCCGTGAACGGTATGGTCTATGTCCGCGGGGATCCGACCGAATACGATCATTGGCGCGAGCTTGGAAATGTCGGTTGGGGCTACGAAGATCTCCTCCCATGGTTCAAGCGAATGGAGGACTATCCGGCGGGCGATCCCGAGCGCCGTGGCCATGGAGGACCTCTGAAAGTTACAAGCCGTGGCGATTGGGATCCAGACCCTCTGTCCGATGCCTTTGTGGCAGCCTGCCATGAAGCCGGCGTTCCCGAGACGCCTGACTACAATGCCGGCTCGATGGAAGGCGCGACCTATCTGCAACAATCGACTTTCAACGGCAGACGCTGCAGCACGGCGGTTGCTTATTTGCGGGCCGCGGCAAAGCGCTCCAATCTGACCATCGAGACCGGCGCGCTCGCAAGGCGTGTTCTGTTCGATGGTCAGCGCGCCATTGGCGTCGAATATGATCGACGTGGAGAGCGCATAACCGCGACCGCACGCGGAGAAGTGCTGCTGTCGGCAGGGTCAATTCAGTCGCCGCAGCTGCTCGAACTCTCAGGAGTCGGCGATGGCGCGCACCTTCAATCCCTCGGTATACCGGTCGTTGCGGTGAACAGTGGCGTCGGCGAAAATCTGATCGACCATTTGCAGGTCCGCTTTACATTTGAGTGTAGCCTGCCGATCACGATCAACGACATGATCTTCAAGCCATCGAAGAAGGTGGCCGAAGGCCTAAAATATGTCTTTCGCCGTCGCGGCCTCCTGTCCACCACATCATCGACCGTCCATGCCATTGCAAGGACGGACCCTTCGCTCAACCGTGCCGATGTGAAGATCCAGCTGGCGCAGATCAGCGGCAAGGATCGCTATTCGCGTTCGAAGGACCTTGGCACCGATCCGCATCCCGGGTTTTCGCTAGGCGTGTTTGTCCTGCGGCCCGCATCGCGCGGCTCGATCCATGCCGCCAATGGCGATCCTCACAGTTTGCCGACGATCCGAGCGAATTATCTAAGTGAGCCGCAAGACGTTGAGACACTACTGGCTGGTTGCCGGATGATGCGCCGGATCGCCGCGCAGCCCGCCTTTTCGGATGTCCTGGTTCGTGAGACGCGGCCGGGTCCCGATATCACCGACGACGAGGCAATTCTCGATTATATTCGTAGCACCGGCCAAACATCATGGCATCCCATCGGAACATGCCGCATGGGCGCAGACAAAGACGCTGTGGTCGATTCGCGCCTCAGGGTGCGCGGCGTCCAAGGACTTCGCGTGATCGACAGTGCAATCATGCCGACAATGCCATCGTCGAATACGAATGCCCCTTCGATCATGATTGGAGAGCGCGGCGCGGATCTGGTTCTCGAAGATGCCAGATAAATCGCCATCCGCGGGCAAGCCCGTGACGGAACAGGGACCAGGGCGACAGAGTGTCGGATGGCTCATGCTGACAATGGCGCCGCTGTTCTGGGGCGGGAACATCACAGTTGCCCGTGCCATGGCGGACGTGATCCCGCCTATAGGCCTTTCATTCTGGCGCTGGGCAACAGCAGCACTGATTGTTCTACCGTTCGTCGTGCCGCGGTTGCGCGCGCAGTGGCCGATTGTCCTGCGCGAAGTCCGCTTTATCACTGCACTGGGTGTTCTGGGCGTCGGGCTCTTTCCGATACTCATGTACAAGGGCCTTCAGACGACAACGGCGATCAACGCCGGATTCATTCAGGCAATCTGCCCGGTGCTGATCCCGATCATCGCCTGGCTCATGCACGGCGCACTGATTTCGGCGCGGCATATTGTCGGAATAGTCGTCTCGTCCCTCGGGGCATTCACGATCATTAGTGCAGGGGATCCGCTGGCACTGATTTCGGAAGGCGGAACAATCGGAGATCTGTGGGTATTCGGCGCAACGACTTTGTGGGCCGTCTACTCGGTCGTCGTTTCGCGCCGACCATCGGACCTCGAATCGGGCGTCGTCCTGTTCACGACAATGATGGTGGGCGTGCTGATGCTCTTCCCACTATGGCTCGGTGAAGTGGCGACGGTGAAGGGAATGCCCTTCGACACCCAGTCTGTGCTCGCAATCGGCTATATCGCGATATTCCCCTCGATCGGCGCCTACTTGTTTTTTAATCGCGGCGTCGAAATCGTCGGGCCGAGCAGGGGCGGGCTATCGATGCATCTTGTCCCGCTCTTTACCGCCTTGCTCGCCATCTTGTTGTTGGGCGAGTCGTTCCACGTCTATCATGGTGTCGGACTAGCACTGATTTTCTCGGGCGTCCTGATTGTTGCCGGGGCAAAGCGAGCCTGATCTCAGACTTGGTCCGTGTTTTCGACCTTACCGCGCTTATGCTCGGATACCTCCATCCGTCCCGGCCTGAAAGCGCCTTCCAGCACCGGCACTGAAAGATGGGGGTCGCAGTCGCCGCACATAAACACGTCGATCGCCGCATAGGCGCGTTCCGGCCATGTATGAATCGAAATATGGGATTCTGCCAGCAGCAGAACGCCGGTCACGCCGCCAGATGGCAGGAATGTATGGAGCCGAACGTCAAGAACCGTGGCTCCGGCAGCTTCTGCAGCACGGACCAGCGCCTGTTCGATAGCCTGCTCATCATTGAGCAGCGATGCTTCCCAAAACTCCAGCAAGAGATGGGTGCCGGCAAATTCAACGCCCTTTTGGGAGACGAACCAGTCATCTCCGGTCGTGGGCTGAACGTCAACGGTCTCCGACAAGTGATACCCCTTATCATCTGCGAGGTCGGTCATTTGGCCAAGAATGTCCCTGATTTGCGGGCAATTGTTCCTTTTCGCGGCTTTCTTACACCCAAAACCGCCTGCTGCCGAGTTTCTTCTGGCGCCTGAATTGCGCCAACCTGCACTAGTCAAAGATTAATAAATCGTAAACGTCTGTTGTATTTCGCAACACTCGCCCCCACATCTAGACCAACTGAGGTCAGTCAAGCAAAAAACGACGGCAAAAGCCGCATTCTTGCTGATCTGTTGCAGCTGGGGCACAGCCATCACCCGCAAATAGATTGGCTCAAGTGTCCCTGAAGAAGAGGGTCATCAGATGTCACTTTGCTACTGCACGCGGTCGGTCTCGCGCTCAACCGACTCCAAAGAATCCAGCCTCCCATCCGGCTTCATGCTGGGTATCGCAATTGCCGCTCTGATCTGGGCCGCACTCGGTGTCGGAACGACCATTTCGGTATCGTCCACGGTGTTGTCCGAGGCGCCATCACTTACGCTGACGCGCTAATATATCGCACAAACATACCCCAATTGACCGCTCGTAGTGGTTGCGAGCGGTCATGGGGCCGCGTATCACAGTCAGTATGCCACGCGCGATCATCCTCAATTCTTCCGATAATGTTGCAACGCTTATCGATCCTGGAACTGCGGGCGACCAATTGACGATTCAGGGTGCGGCGCAGCCTGACACGACCCTTAAATCCGACATTCCGTATGGCCATAAATGTGCGATCCGCCCGATCGGCGAAGGTGAGCACATCTGCAAATATGGCGAGATCGTCGGGCAGGCCTCATGCTCGATTGAGGCCGGCGAACATGTGCATGTGCACAATGTTGATTCGTTAAGAGCGCGCGGCGACCTTGGAGCAGAATCATGACATTCCAGGGCTACCGGCGCCCTTCGGGCGTATCGGGCATTCGCAATCACGTTGCCATCGTCTCCGTCATGGAAAGTTGCAATACGGTCGTGCGCGGAATCTGTGGCGCCGTCCATGGCACCGTCCCGATCACGATGCCCTTCATGCGTGGCCAGCTGGGGCAGGATCTCGAGATCACGATGGCGACGCTTGCCGGCATGGCAAGGAACGCCAATGTCTTCGGCGTTCTGGTCGTTGGGCTGGAGCCTGTGACAAGCGAGACCCTGGCATCGAAGATCATGCCATCCGGTAAGCCGGTTGAGGTCGTTACGATCCAAGGCTCTGGCGGAACCATCGATGCCACCGCCAAGGGCACGCGTCTTGCCGCAAAGTTGGTACGCGAAGCATCCGCCCTCTCGCGTCAGCCCTGTCCGGTCTCCGATCTCATCGTCGGCCTGGAGTGCGGCGGGTCGGATACGACCTCAGGACTTGCATCCAATCCGGCAATGGGTCACGCGGCCGACCGGATCGTTGCGGCCGGTGGCGTGGTCGTCATTTCCGAGACGTCAGAGTTTTTGGGAGCCGAGCATATCTTCGCCAAGCGGGCAGCGACTCCCGAAATCGGGGAGAAGTTCCTCGATGCCGTTCTAGGGCACGAGCGCGCAATCATGGCCGAAGGCGTCGATCTGCGCGGTGCGAACCCGACGAAGGATAATATTCGCGGTGGTCTGACGACCATCGAAGAAAAGTCGTTGGGAGCGATAGCCAAAGCCGGATCGACACCACTTGTCGGCGTCCTTTCTTATGGAGAGGCACCGACCGAGCCCGGCCTCTATTTCATGGCAACGCCGGCACCGGCAGTCGAATCCCTCACGGGACTCTGCGCCGGAGGCTCGCAACTCAACCTCTTTTCGACAGGTGTTGGCAATCCGATCGGCGCGATGATCTCGACGACGATCAAGCTCACAGGGAACCGCAATACGGCTGAAGGTTTCGCGGACCACATCGATTGCAATGTTTCCGGGATTCTCGAGCATGGCGAAAGCATCCCCGATGCTGGAGATCGTCTGTTCGATTATCTGGTACGCGTTGCTGGTGGCGAACTCACCTCAAGCGAGATTCTCGGTGTTCGCGATACGGCCGTCAGTCGCTTTGGTTTGTCGATGTAGGCGTAGTTCGTGTGTCGCTCGGATTTCATTGGATCCAAGAGACGTCGTCGTTTTGAGCCGGTGCTATTCGGCATGGTCCGGCCGTGTTGTGAGATCTAAGTTCATTTCGCTCACGGCTATTCCGCGCTGACGCGCGGGCCTCCGCGGGGGCGCCCTGACCGGGCGACGGCCGCTTGGCCTTGCCTCGCTAGTCGCTCGGTATTCTTGGCTCCTTGCGAGATCTTGCCGTGTGGTTGGTGCTATACGGCATTATTTTCAGTGTGTCTGAGACCACCGCGCCATAGTGGCGCGGCAAGCGCGACCGCGCGCCGGCCGGTCAGGCCGCCCCCGCGGAGGCCCGTGCCGCAGGCACGGAATAGCCGTGAGCGAAATGAACTTGGATCTCAAAACCACGGCCCGATCCCGCCGTACAGCACCAACTCATCTTTCCGATGCCAGATCGGAGCAAGGATCAACGCGCCGTAGCGGCGCGGCACAGCCGTGAACGAAACAAACCCAGATCCCAAACCCACGACTCGGTCATCCCGTATCGAGTCTGCCCAGACCGATGATCAGGTTAACGCCCTAAAGACCTGCCTACCTGTCTCAACAACCCAATTGATCCGCCAGATCGTTCAGATCTTTCGCCACGAAATCCCAATCGGACTCCGCTTCCTGGTCGGTCGTCTGGCCCGGCCCATGTTCCTGCCGTGGGAAGAAGGCGGTACGCATGCCTTCCTCTCGGGCGCTAGCGAGATCATAGTTGTGGGCAGCGACCATCAGGATCTCGTTTGGGGCGCAACCCAGCAGCTCGATAGCTGTCCGATAAACTTTGGGATCCGGCTTATAGACACGCGCATTCTCGGCCGTCAGGATACAATCGAATGGGAGGTTGCAATGCTTGGCGATTGCGACGAGCCAGGCAAAGTTGCCATTGGAAAGTGTCGACAGGACATAGCGCGATTTAAGACGGGCGAGGCCCTGTGCAGAGTCTGCCCAAGCACGCGGACGGCACCAGACTGTATTTACATGATTGCGTTCCTCTTCCGTCAGAGCATCCAGCCCGTAGCGCGGCAACAGCTCATTGAGACGCTCTCGGTAGATCGCATCCACATTCGTCCAGGGAATTTCACCAGAATTGACCCGATCCATTCCTAGTCGGTAGCAGGCCTTCCATTCATTGGTGAACGCAATCCAGTCTTGCCGAATCCCCCGTTCAGTGCCGAGTGCCTCCATCTCTTCGATGATGGCACTACGCCAATCCACCAAGGTTCCAAACGTGTCGAAGGTGAGCGCTTTTATTGCCATGGAACACACTTTCTTCGTCTCAGCTCTCGGAACGTATCCTGCTCTGGTATAAGCTGCACATCCTACCTTTTGTATTCTCACATGGAGGGAACCCATGAGCGAACGGCTTTCCGAAGCCGCATTGGCTGCGCTGGCCGCCGTCGATACGCCGACAATCTGCAATGCGCTGGAAGTTGTGGCACCCGAACGGCGTGGACATGGGTTCACGCGTCTGCCCGTGCAGGCGGCCTTCCCTGATCTCGCACCGATTGTCGGTTACGCCAGGACGGCCAAAATCAGAGCGGCCGAACCGCCGGACCGACCGGCCGATGAGGTCCGTGCGATGCGTCTTGCCTACTACGACTATATTGCAGCGGATCCCGGACCGAGCATCGTCGTGCTCGAGGATACGGATTGGCCGAACTGCATAGGCGCTTTCTGGGGCGAAGTGAATTCAGCGATTCACAAAGGTCTCGGACTTGCCGGCGCGCTAACCAATGGCACGATGCGCGATCTTGGCGATCTTGCTGAAGGCTTTCAGTTGATCGCCGGCAGCGTGAAGCCGAGCCATGTCTACGTCCATGTGCTTGAAACGGATTGTCCAGTGCGTGTCTTCGATCTCGATATCTCGCCGGGTGACTTGATTCATGCCGATCGCCATGGTGCGGTTATCATTCCCGATGAGGTCGCAGCCGCTGTGCCCGATGCGATCGACCTATGCACACGCAAAGAAGTCCCGATTCTTGCAGCAGCGCGCGCGCCGGGATTCAGCGTCGAAAAATTGAAGCAGGCATGGGGCGAGGCCGACGACGTGCATTGACTCGATTCTCGTCGGACAGGCATCCAATGAACGACGCCCCGGACTTGATCCGGGGCCTAGGGCCACAGCCGCCACTTGCTTTGTAGCCCTGGGTCCCACATCAGGTGTGGGACGTCGTTTTCCTGATTTCGCGAGCCCGAGTCTGAGCTGGCAGCAATCAAGCTGAAGCGCTCAGGCCTCTACCTCCGGAATTGCCACACCGCGCTCAGTTGCCGCATTGCAGATCCTCTGCCACACAGCTTCAGGCAATGAGACACCGTCTCGCAAACGCGCTTTGCGCGCAGCACGCTCCGGGTCACCTGGAATCATGACCGGGGCCTCGGGATTAGCAGACCTAGCGCTCTGCACATAGTCTAGATAGGCGCGGATTGTGTCGGCATGTCCGTGGCCATCGTCGATCGCATTCGGATCGATATAGATTGAAAGCATGCCGTTCCAAGCCTGTTGGTCCGGGCAACTGGTCCCCGATCCTGTGAGGGTTCCGGCAAGCAGCTCGCAAGCGAGCCCGAGACCCGAGCCCTTGTGCGCACCGAGCGGCAGCAATGCGCCAGGTCCCGAACGGGGGTTTGGCACAGCGCCTGGAGGCACTTCCCCATAGAGAGCAGAGGGATCCTTTGTCGGCTGTCCGTCAGCATCGATCAGGCTGTCTTCGACCAACGGCTTGCCGCCTTGCAGCGCCACAAGGGCTTTACCTTCGGCGACCTTCGCCGTCGAGAAGTCGAGGATGAAAGGCTCTCCTCCCGGATTTGGCACGCCAATCGAGACCGGGGCCGTCGACATGCGGCGCTCGGCGCCTCCATGCGGTGCAACGAGCATGGAGCCGCGCACATTGACGAAACTGATGACCACAAGTCCGGCTTTGACAGCGAGTTCGGTCCAGGCGCCTATGCGGCCGAGATGCCCGGCGCGTCTGAGCGCGATCACAGCCAATCCGTTGCGGGACGCTTTTTCGATACCTAGCTCGACCGCCTCGCGGCCGATGACCTGGCCAAATCCAAGATTGCCGTCGAGCAAGGTCAGACCGTCGCCGTCGATCTTAGTTTCAATGTGCTGGCCGAAGACGAGAAATCCGCGGCTTACCCAGTCGAGATAGCGTGGAACGCGTACCACGCCATGGCTGTCATGACCGGTCAGGTTCGCGTCGACCAGATGCGCGGCGATGGCATCTGCCTCGTCCCGCTCGCCACCTTCAGCAACAAAAATGCGCGCGATAAACGCTTCAAGCTCGCGCGCTGGAATCGTGATTCCAGCTCCCATAGCACTCGTTCCATCTCTGTCAGGTAGAGGCAGCCCTTATTCTTCGACCTTGGCCGTCGCTTTGCGAAATAGGTCGGAACCGATCAGGTCTGCCAGTTTGCGTTTGCGGTTGGTATCGATCCAGACGGTGGCCGTCATGCCTGCGCGCAAAGGGCGCTCGCCAGGTGTCTTCAAAAGACGGAGCTTGATCGGCAAGCGTTGCACGACCTTCACCCAGTTACCTGAGGCATTCTGTGGGGGGAGAATAGCGAATTCGGCACCGGTCGCAGGGCTGATGCTTTCGACTTCCGCCTGCCAAGTCTTGTCGGGATAGATGTCGAGAACGACTGTAGCCTTCTGACCGACATGAACATGCGTCAGATCGGTTTCCTTGAAATTGGCTTCAACCCACGGGCGGGAGTCGGCGATTATTGCAAACAAGGGGATCGCTGCCCTGATTTGCTCGCCGGACTGTACCGTTACATTCGCAGCCGTACCGGAAACGGGCGCTATCAAGGTTGTCCGTGAAAGCGCGCGCTTGGCCGCGTTGAGCGCTGCTTGCTTCGCACGCACGCTGGGATGATCGTCGACAGGAATATTCGGATCGCCGCCAAGGGCCGCCAACGCTCTTTGCACGGTCCGTTGTGCCATCATCACACGGTCGCTCGACGTCTTCGCATCGCTCTCGATCTCATCGAGTTTGCTTGTCGATACAACGCCCCGCTTTGCAAGCGCCGAGTGTCGTTGCGCCCGCTGCTTGTGGTAAGCGGCTTTGCTCTGAGCCTCGATCAAACTGCCGCCGGCCTCGGAAAGGGTCGCTCGCAGTGTTTCGACATGCTGTCGGGCGGCATCCAGTTCGGCTTCTGCCTGGGCACGCGCGATCTCGAATGGTTCCGGATCGAGCGTCAGAAGCGCATCGCCGACCTCGACATGCTCGTGATCCTCGACGAACACCTTGAGTACAGTGCCGGTGACCTCCGGCGCGATCTTGACGAGATCCGCCTTGACATAGGCGTTCTCGGTACTCGCATAGCGTCCACCCTTTAGCCATATGCCGAGACCTCCCGCAACGGCGAGAGCTGGGACGACGAAAAGCGCGATCAGCCTAAGCCAAGTCAAGCGCACGGGCCTCAAACTCCTTGTCTTTCTTTGCCGCAGGTACCGTTTCCGGTTCGCCCGCCTCCGCCATGATCTGCAAGCGTTCTTTGAAATGAGTGATCAGCTCGGTCATCTTCGCCCGGTCCGCCTTGCTGAGTCCCTGAAGCGCTTCATCGACCATCTCTTCAGCAATCGGATGAATGCTGGCATTCACTTTGACGGCCCGTTTGGTCAGGAATAGGCGGTTGATACGCCGATCAGCCGCATCGGGCCGCCTCTGAACCCAGCCGTTTCGCTCTAGACGATCAATAAGCCGTCCTGCCGAGGCTTTCTCGATTTCCATCATCTCGGCCAGCTCCGACTGACTGGCACCGGGATTGCGATAGAGCCTGCGAACGACTAGCCACTGTGAGCGCGTCAAGCCGATCTCTCGCGCGCGTCGATCGAAAATCGTACGCATCAGCCGAGAGGCATCGGCAATTAAAAACCCGACATAGCTTTTGTCGTCGCTGTGCAAAGGAAGCCTCGCGAAAATAGATAACCTAGGTTACTATTGCTCAACATACCATTGCCTAGGCACTGAAACAAGCATGGACGACGTCGACGCCGCGCGCCAGCACTTCTCACCACTTCGCCGCACGGCGATCCTTATCGCTGTGGTGACGAGTGCGTCGCTCTTCATTACGACCGTCATGGTCGTCTCGGCCATCCTGCCGCAGCTTCAGGGCGCGATGTCCGCGACGTCGGACGAGATCGCTTGGACCATGACATTCAATATTCTGGCAACGGCTGTTGCCATGCCATTGACGGGGTGGCTAGTCGGTCGATTCGGACAGCGTGCCGTCATGCTGGGTACGGTATTCGGCTTTACCTCGGCAACATTTTTTTGCGGTGCCTCCGACACGCTTGAGGCGCTGGTCTTTTGGCGCATCATGCAGGGAGCATTGGGCGCGCCGCTTCTCCCGCTGGCTCAGGCGATTTTGCTCGATATTTTTCCAAAACGCCTTCACAACATGGCTACGGCGATCTACGGCATGGCCATCGTACTCGGGCCGATCTTGGGTCCTGGAATTGGTGGCTATCTCGCCGAAGCCTATAGTTGGCGTTGGTCGTTCTACATGATTCTGCCGGCCGGTTTCCTGGCATTTATCGGCCTCCAGCTCACGATGCCGAAGAACAATCCCTCCGATGCAAGTGATGTTCGATTCGACTGGATCGGCTTCTTGGCACTTTCGGCATCGATCTCCTGCATTCAGCTTGTTCTATCGCGCGGCCAAAGGCTGGATTGGTACGATTCGGGCGAGATCATCATCGAAACAGCCATCGGATTGATCGCATTCTACATCTTTATCGTTCATAGCCTGACGGCGCGGGCGCCATTTCTGAATCTGAAGCTCTTACTAAACAAGGACTACACGCTCGGTCTTATCCTGGTATCCATATTCGGTATGCTCAACTGGACGCCAATGGTGCTCCTTCCGACCTTGCTTCAAACCTATGCAGGATTTCCCGATGCGCTCATCGGCTATGTGGTCTCTAGCCGCGGAATTGGTGCAATGGCCGGTTTCTTTGCCGCTATGTTCATGGGTTGGATCAGTCCTCGGATCAATATGACGATCGGATTTGCAGCTCAGGTTTGGTCGGGAATCTGGCTGATGAGCCTCGATCTCAACGTCGAGGTTTGGGTGCTGGTCGCAAATGGAATCCTGCAGGGATTTTCCGTCGGTATCATCTGGGTGCCACTGACGGTGGTCACATTCTCCGGCCTTAACCCTCGTGTCTTGCCCGAAGCGACAGCCGTTTTTCATCTGCTGCGCAATATCGGCGCCAGCTTGTTTATTTCGGTCTGCGTTGCCGAAGTGGTGCGGTCGACAGGCATGAACTACAGCCACATGGCTGAGTCGATAACCGCGTTCAATGAGGTGCTGACCATGCCTTGGGCTGTCGGCGGCTGGGATACCGAAACGCTTGAAGGACTTGCGCGAATTTCCAAGGAAATGACTCGTCAGTCGGCGATGATCGGCTACCTCAACGCCTTTGGCCTCTACACTCTGATATCGGTTATCGCGATCCCAGCGGTACTCGCAACCGCAATACGGCGGCGTCCTGCAAAGGCTTGATGCTCAGCTGTCGGGTTTCTCGGTGGTTCCAATTTCGTTGACTTGCCTTATCGGCCGGCGTTAAGACTGTTCTTACTTTGATCCCTGAGGATAGCGGAATGGCTTGCGATCATCGCATAAGTCTTGGTGGCGACAGCACCATTGGTGCGCGTGCGCTCTCCGCATCCCGTTCGACGCTGCCAGCGTCCGGCCTCGCTCTTATTCGACTTAGCAGCGGTCGCCGGATCCATTGGCGTTGCCGGCGGCCGTTCCTGCGCCCTTTGCAGTAGAACCTGAACACTTAAACACAGTTCATGTCTCGGCTGCGGTCCATATCGGACCTGAGTGATCGAGACTGATGGGATGAAGACAAATGTCAATGACAGTGAATGAGGGGAAATATGTCCCCTTCAAACCCGTCGATATCAAGGACCGGCATTGGCCGGATCAAACGATCGATGAGGCACCGATCTGGTGCGCGGTGGATTTGCGCGACGGCAATCAGGCACTCATCGAACCGATGGGGGCAGAACGTAAGCGGCGCATGTGGGATACGCTGGTCAAGATCGGCTTCAAGGAGATCGAGGTCGGCTTTCCGTCCGCTTCTCAAACCGACTTCGACTTTGCGCGCACCTTGATCGAGGAAGACCTCATCCCCGATGACGTCACGATCCAGGTTTTGACCCAGGCGCGCGAGCATCTGATCGAGCGCACCTTCGAAGCAATCGCAGGCGCCAAACGCGCCATCGTCCATCTCTACAATTCGACATCGACCGCTCAGCGCAAAGTCGTCTTCCAGATGGATCGTGCCGGGATCGTCGATATCGCGGTCCAGGGAGCGGAGTTGGTTCGCAAATTGGGAGAGCAGGTCACCGACACCGAGTTGGTCTGGCAGTACTCGCCTGAGAGTTTCACCGGGACCGAGCTCGATTTCTCCAAGGAAATCTGCGACGCGGTAACGGATGTTTTCGAACCGACACCGGATCGTCCGATGATCGTCAATCTGCCATCGACGGTCGAGCTGTCGACGCCGAACATCTACGCCGACCAGATCGAATGGATGCATCGTAATCTGAACCGGCGCGACGCGATTGTTCTGTCGCTGCATACTCATAATGATCGCGGGTGCGGCGTGGCCGCGACCGAGTTGGGCGTCATGGCCGGGGCACAGCGCGTCGAAGGAACATTGTTCGGCAATGGCGAGCGCACAGGCAATGTCGATCTGGTGACCTTGGCGTTGAATCTCTATACGCAGGGCGTCGACCCGAAGGTCGAACTGACCGATATCGATGCCATTCGCAAGGCCGCTGAATACTGCAATCAGTTGCCGGTACATCCGCGTCACCCTTACGCCGGCGAATTGGTGTTTACGGCATTCTCCGGCTCGCACCAGGATGCCATCCGCAAGGGATTGAATGCGAAGGCCAAAGCTAACGATCCCTACTGGGAAGTGCCGTATCTGCCAATTGACCCGAATGATGTCGGGCGGACCTACGAGGCGGTCATCCGGGTGAACAGTCAATCGGGCAAGGGCGGCATTGCCTATGTGATGGAAAGTGATTTCGGAATTGTCCTGCCCCGTTCTCTGCAGATCGATCTGAGCGGTGAGGTTCAGAAAGAGGCAGACCGAACCGGAGAGGAGATGGTTCCATCGACCATCTGGCGAATTTTCGAGGAGACTTATCTCGCGCCCGACGGTCGCTTTGCATTCATCGATCACAAGCGTTCGGCAGCCAAAGGCCCCGATGGCAAGACAGGTCTCACGGTGAGTGTCGAAGATAATGGTTCCGTCATCGATATCGAGGGCTCCGGCACCGGACCGATCGATGCCTATGTCGATGCAATCAAAGCCAGGACCGGGCTTGAGTTCCGGTTTGCGGATTTCAATGAGCACGCCATTGGTTCCGGCGCTCACACGGAAGCAATTGCTTTCGTCGAGATTCGCGATGCCGATGATCAGCCGGTCTTTGGAGCCGGCAAGCATGCGGACATCGTGCGAGCCTCGCTTCATGCGGTCACAGCCGCGGTCAACCGGCTGCTGGCTCGCAGCTAAGAATTGAGGGGTCCGGTTTGCCGGGCCCCTTCTTCTTTCACGTTCGCTGTCTCAACGCTCCGAGAGATCAATGATCCCGACGCTCACAACCGATCGACTTCGCCTGCGCGGATGGCGGATGGAGGACTTCCCCGCTTTTCGAGCCTTGAAGACCAATGCCGAATTGCAGGCCTTTGTCGGTGGGACATTGGATGAGATTGGCGCCTGGGAAGATTTTTGCGCGGTATCCGGGTAGTGGATGATTCGTGGCGTTGGTATTTTTCTCGTCGCCGATAGAGCGACAGACAAAGCTATCGGCTTTTCCGGCCTTTGGTTCCCCTATGATCTTGACGAGCCTGAACTTTGCTGGTCGCTCTTTCCAGGTAACGAAGGCAAAGGCTTTGCGACGGAAGCAGCGATTGAGGCTCGTCGCTGGGCAAATGTGGAAAAGGGTCTCGGTCCGCTCGTGAGCTTTGTTCACCCTGATAATCGTGCCTCTCGCGCTGTCGCTGAGCGGCTTGGTGCGACACATGTGGATGGTGGTGACATAGAACTCGAAGGCCATCCGCGTCATGTTTATCGGCATCCGCTTGTGGCTGGATAGGATTGCTGTTCCTCGCGATATTGTGCCGGGTGCCGGGAGGTGTCCGGCTTGATTGGAGCTTGGCAGTGGCATTTGAGTTTGTTTCGCTCACGGCTATTCCGCGCTGAGGCGCGGGCCTCCGCGGGGGCGCCCTGACCGGGCGGCGGCCACTTGGCCTTGCCTCGCTGGTCGCTCGGTTGTTCTTGGTTCCATGAGAGATCATGCCGTATGGCTGGTGCTCTACGGTATGATTTCCGATTTGTCCGAGACAACCGCGCCATAGTGGCGCGGCAAGCGCGACCGCGCGCCGGCCGGCCAGGCCGCCCTCGCGGAGGCCCGTGCCGAAGGCACGGAATAGCCGTGAGCGAAACAAACCCGAATGGCTCAACCGAGTGCGATCTTACCGGACAGCACTGGTATATTTTCCGATTGCCAGACCGGAGCAAGGACAACTGCGCCATAGTGGCGCGGCAAGCGCGACCGCGCGCCGGCCGGCCAGGCCGCCCTCGCGGAGGCCCGTGCCGAAGGCACGGAATAGCCGTGAGCGAAACAAATCAGATCTCAAAACCACGGCCCGATCGTGCCGTACAGCACCTGCCAATGGCATCATCCCACCGGACCCCATCAGCCAATCACCGCCATCGCTCAATGAACCACACCCCTAATTTGGCGGCTTATAGAAACCTTCCCGCATCAAATAATCCTGCTCACTGAACTCAGCCAGAAGCAGCTGCTGATAGTCCGCCAGCAACAGATAGAAGATGTGGGTCCGATAGCCGCATACGATCTTTTTCATGATCAGCGAGCGGCCTTTCGCCATCTTCTCCGCCCATTCCTTGATCTTCGGATCCGTCAGCCTTGTACGAATTTCACCGGGCGCAATGACGGAATACTCCTTGCTGTAGAGGTCTTTGCACTCGTTGCTGCCTTCCGCCAGGACGCGTGCCGGCTCGCCGACGAATGGCGGGCGTTCAATGCGGACTTTCTTGTCGTCGACGATGAGCGTGTAGTGCTCCGCGATCCACTTGCCGTGAAAGCGCGAGGTCCTGATTTTCGGTGGCGGCTTGAAATAGTAGCGCCCGAGAACGGCTTCCTCGACCCAGGGCGTCTGCTTGCCCTCTGTCGCCTTTGAGACGGCCTCGCGAACATTGCCGAACATCAGGCGGATCTCTAGTTCGGGCACCTGCATGTTCTTGAGCAACGCTTCTGTGAAAGGGCTATTCCGACCCGTACCGTCGACGGCGACATTGTCTGGGTCCGTCGAGTAGGCGATGAGCGTCCCCGGCGCGCCCTTGTGACGGGCAAGACCCTTACCAATCCTGACACGCGTCAATCCACGGCTGGTGGCGTCTTCTGCGAGTTCTCCAGTCATCGGATTGTTGCGGCAGGCGTCCAGGATCACCAGACCAAGAGACGGTGCTGCCCTGTCGAGTGCTGTCATCACGGCAGAAAGGGAAAGGCTCTGATCGGTAATGTCCTCAGCCCGGTTCAGGGATGCGGATATTGGCAGCAGGTAGTTCTCGCCATTCGCCTGCATGCCGTGGCCGGCATAGAAGACAAGGGCGATGCGGGCGCCATCCGCCCAATCGGCAAAGCGGTTGAGCGACTTCTTCATCGCACCTAGGTCGGCATCAATGGCTTCCACGACTTTGAACCCGAGTTTGCGAAGTGACTCAGCCATATCGCGACCATCGTTCGGCGGATTGGGCAGAGCGGGAATGCGCGATTGGTCCTGGTACGCACCGTTGCCGATTACGAGGGCAACACGAGTGCCCTCGGAGTCAATCTGCGCCTGTTCGGCGGGCGCTTTGGGCAAGGGGGCGGCGATGACTTTCTCTGGCGCGCGTGTTGCCAATGCAGCCTGGCGTGTCAGAAACTTCGAGCTGACCCAGCCTTCCCGGCCACCATATCTGACTGTCCACCAGACCGAGCGACCCACCCGTTTATGACGACCTGTGGTCTTGATGTCTTGTGCATTGTGTGGAATTCGGCCCATCAACGAATGCTGGGGTCCGGGACCGGTCCGCATACTCAGCGAGTCGTTCCCGGCAACGCCGGTAACCTGATAAGGGCCGACATGCGGTCGTTTCGAGGGTTGAATGAGCCCCGTTGGAGGCGGCGGTGCACTTTCAGGCGCCAGAAAGCGCGAACTGACCCAGCCTTGCCGGCCAAGGTAGCGAACGGTCCACCAGTCCGTTGAACCGACACGTGTGCTGCGACCGGTTGCGGCAATGCCCCTGCCATTGTGTGGTATGCGCCCCGATAGCGCAAAGCGTGGGCCGGGACCACTCCGCATATTCAGCGTGTCGTTGGATGCGACTCCGACAACCCGGTAGAGCCCGGTACGTGGGGCCGGAGCTGTTGCAGCCCGTGTGGGAACAAGGAAACGGGCATTGACCCAACCACGGACGCGGCGAAGAGTGATTTCGGCCCACAGTCCGTTCCCGACACGCGCCGTTCGACCTGAGGCGATAATACCGCTCGCGTCATGACGAAGGCGGCCAACGATCGCGGCGCGCGTGCTTGGCGTGGCGCGCACATTCAGTCGATCGTTCGATGCCACACCCACCACGCGATAGATGCCGCGCGCTTGGATCGATTGTCCCCAAACGGGAGACGCGACCTGTATCAACACACCGAGCGGGGCGATCGTTGCAATGGCCAATGAAATCAGACGTGCACGTCTCATATGTCGCTCCGATTTGTGCTTCAAACTCATTATCGCAATTGGCAGCCAGATGGCGAGAGTTTGCGTGTTCGAGGTACCGATATCGCCGCTCTGCATGACAGCCATCGTATTGCTGGTGATGTCATTCTCAATCACGATTGCTATTAGTGACGTTCAAAGTCGCGGAGTTTGAGGCAGACGTCATGACAGGACCACGTGTCGCTCTTCTGGGTATCATTTTGGAAAGCAACCGGTTCGCACCGGTTGCCGTTGAAAAGGATTTCCGAACCTGTTCATGGTTGGAAGGCAATGAAATCCTGCACGAAGCTCGAACCCCGAATACGGGGATCTGCAAAGAAGCGGCAGCATTTGTGCGCACCATGGACGCCACAGGCGAATGGGAGCCGGTTCCTCTCCTGATCACGGCAAGCCATCCTGCGGGCCCGATCGACCAGGATCTCTATAACAATATGGTCGAGACCATCGTCACCGGACTTGAGGTGGCTGGCAATCTCGATGCAGTCTATGTCTCCAATCATGGCGCCATGGTCGCCACTGTCAGTGACGATCCGGACGGTGATCTTGTTGCCAAAGTCAGGTCCATTGTCGGGCCCGAGATCCCGATCGTGGTGACGCTCGACCTGCATGCCAATATCGGCAATCAGATCGCGGACGCCAGCAGCCTTATCGTCGGATATCGCACCAATCCACATGTCGATCAGGCAGAGCGCGGTGAAGAGGCGGCCCTAGGCCTCCGCCTGATCCTGTCGGGTGAGGCGAACCCGAAACCGGTTCTCTTGCGATTGCCGATTACGGCACCGTCCGTCTCACTTTTGACAGCCGCCAAACCTTATGGTGCCCTCATGGACATGGCCGTGCGCCGAAAGGCCGAGCTTGGCGGAACCATCATGAATGTTTCGGTCTTCGGTGGTTTCGCGTTCGCCGATACGCCTCAGAACGGTCTGGCGTTCGTGATCACAGGACGTGATGGTCCCGAGGAAGCACGCGCTCTCGCAAAAGAACTTGGCGAACAGGCCTGGGCGTGGCGCGATCAGTTCAAGAGGACACTGACACCCTTGGATGAAGCGGTGACCATGGCATTCGATGAAGCCAGGCCGCCGGTGATCTTCTCGGACGCTGGAGACAATCCGGGAGGCGGCGGCAGTGGCCGCACGACCGAGTTCCTGAAAGCCATGGTTGATGCAGACGCAAAGGATGTGCTCATCGGCAGCTTCTACGATCCGCCTCTGGCCGAGGAAGCCCATCAAGTCGGCGTCGGCGGCCGGTTCCGGGCGCGCTTCAATCGCCATCCGGGCACCGCGTACGATCATCCTTTCGAAGCCGGCGCTGAAGTGGTCGCCGTCCATAACGGCGATATCGTGGGCCGTCTTGGGCATGTGGGCGGTCGCCGTCTGAAGCTTGGTTCGTCGGCGGCGCTGCGGATCGGCGGGATCATCGTCACTGTCATCTCGGACCGCGCGCAGACATCGGACCCGATGTTCTTCGAAATGTTCGGGCTGGACATCGGCCGCGCCCGCACGGTTATCGTCAAATCCCGCGGTCACTTCAGAGCGGGCTTTACGCCCTGGTTTCCATCGGAAACGGTCTTCGAAGTCGATACGGCCGGACTGACATCGCCGGTTCTCGACCGCTTCGACTGGTCCAAACTTCCCCGGCCGGTTTATCCATTGGATGACGAAACGGTGTGGCATCCACCGAATTGGTGAGGTGCGCTTCTGAGCAGTCCAATATTTCTCTTCCTGACGATCGATAGTGACACCAATTGGTGTAACAGCGATCTTTTTATTCACTTGAGTGCGAAATCGGACTGCTTGACGGTCTCGTATTTCAAACCCGCTATGTCCATGGTGCCGCCATAATCGATGTCGCCCCGATGAGCTTGCACGGCCAATAGATTGATAATCAACGAAGTTTGTCTGTGACGAAAATGTCACGATTGACATAAATTTGTCACAAGCGCTCGCATTCCGGCAGATCCACCGTTATGACTAGAAGAGTATTGCCTGCTTTACGTGTTGTTCTTTGATTGTTTGGACGCGCGGATTGTCAGAGCAGGACGTTCAGTTGCGTAACCTTGAGAGTACGCCTACGGAGTAGGCTGTGTGTATGAGTATCAAGGCATAAGTACATCGGACACCAGGGCTGTCTACGGCAGCTGTGTCGATTGTGGCTTCGATCCTGTCGGTCGCCCTTCCTCGCTTGGTGGCCATGTCTGGGTCGGGCCGGCAAGCAGAAGACCATACCAATACACGCGAATACAGCGAGCAGGACAACTGCTCGGACCGATCGAGTCGCGTTCACCCGACGGACCAATCAGGGTCCCTGCAGCGATCAAGTATTGCTGCGAAACCGTTGGCGCATCCAACAAGTGGTCAACCAGATACGGGAGGGCCTCGTGATGCGCCCGATCCTATTCGCCTGCCTGATGGTTCTCGTTTTTGCATCACATGGCAAAGCCGCACCATTCCAGCCGCTTACAGCGAGCAAGACTTTTGCGCCATCCACAGTGACTCCAGGATCCATCACCAGAATCTCGATCAGCGCAACCAATCCAAACGGTGGTCCCGTCAGTCTGACATCAGTCGTTGATACTCTCCCGGCATCAATCGTTTTGGCCAATCCGATCAATGCGACATTCTCGGCAGCTTGCCCGCCAAACCTAGTCGCAAATGCTCCGGGCAGCGCCGCCTTCAACTATCAGGCTGGGAATGCGGATCTGGGCGCGGGCGCCACTTGTACGATATCCTTTGATGTCGTCGCGCCCGCTATCGCCGGCAAATTCACAAACACGGCGATTGTTTTGCCTGAAGACTCGAATCTGTCACCAAACCCGCAACCAAGCGCCATACTGTGTGTTACAGCTTCCGGGAACAGGCGCCAGCAAACCGTTGATCGTATGAAGACGTTCATGCATCGCCGTGCGGATTTGTTGCTGGAGGAAGAGCCGGATCGGAATCGCCTGTTGCGGCGTCTCGCAGTATCGGAAGGCGGCCAAGGCACGGACGCCGGGTTGGCTGCCGGTCTGACGACACCATTCAATATGCTCTTCACCGAAAATGGCGGTGCTCGCAAGCTGTCCTTTTCGACCAGTCTGAAGAAATTGGCCCACGCGTCATCGACGAAGATGGCTCGCGCCATGGCCCTCGGACCTGAGGGTTCATTTGCACCTGCGGTTTTGCCTCGGGACGGCATCGACATCTGGGTCGAAGGTCACTACACGCACTTTGAGGACGATATCGGCCAGGGTGACCGCAGTGGGCATCTGGGCGTCCTATATGTGGGTGCCGACCATGTGATCAGGCCTTGGCTGTTGATCGGTGCACTGGCGCAATTCGATTGGGCGGAGGATGACTCGACGCGACTTGGCTCCAATGTGACTGGGACTGGCTGGATGGCGGGACCCTACATCACGGCGAGGCTGCACAAGAACGTGTTTTTCGACGCGCGTGGCGCGTGGGGCAAGACCGACAACGACATCGACATCGTTGGTATCACCAAGGACAGCTTCGACACCCGGCGCTGGCTGGCGGTCGTGCGGCTCACCGGCGATTGGTGGCGTGGAGCTTTCCGCATCACTCCCAGCGCCTCGGTCAAATATATCGAGGACGAGCAGGAGAGCTTCACCAATTCGCTCGGTACTTTCATCCCGGGGCAGACTGTGTCGCTCGGCCGGTTCAAGTTCGGTCCGGAATTCGGCTACCGGTACGATGCTGTGGATGGGACCCGTATCGAGCCGCATGTCTCGATCGAGGGTATTTGGGATTTCGACAATGCCGGGCCTCTCGCGATTGCCGGCATCGTCACCAGTGCCAACGACGTTCGCGCCAAGGTCGAGGGCGGCGTCATGCTCACGCGCCCCGGAGGCGTCGGGGTCCGCGCCACGGGTGCCTATGATGGCATCGCGGACGATGACTTCTCAGCCTACAGCGGCAAGCTTTGGGTGAACATGCCGCTGAACTGACGTCAGCGTAATCCACGCGTCGCTTCGATCGGTCGGGCTCTGCTTCAAGTCGCCTCACTCGCCTGCGCGATCAACCGGTCCAGGAATCGTTCGCACTTGTCGATCTCGCCCAAAGCAATGAACTCGTCGGCCTTGTGGGCCTGCTCGATGGAGCCGGGGCCGCAGACAATGGTCGGGACATTCGCCCATTCCGAGAATAGTCCGCCTTCGGTCCCGAAAGCGACCTTGGCTTCGGCGTTGACTTCGGCCAAAGATTTGGCGAGGGCGGTCACGGGCGCATCGGGTGCCGTGTCGAGTCCGGGCGTATCCGACTTGTCCGTAAAGCGAATGCCGGCTTCCGGCGCGCGGGCTTTCATCTCCGGCTCCAGCACGTCGCGGGCATAGGCCTCGACTTCATTCATCAAGGCTGCGCGGTCATCGGCTGCAATGACACGGAATTCGAAATCGAAGGTACAGTCTTTGGGAACGATGTTGAGCGATGTCCCGCCATGGATCGGCGCGACGTGGGCGGTCGAGAAAGGCACGTCGTAGAGCATGTCGTGAGCGGTATCGCTGCGTAGCCTCTGGCCGATCTCGTAGATCTTGACGATGAGCCGGGCGGCGTACTCGACTGCGTTCACAGCCTGTGGCGCAAGCGAGGAATGGGTCGTCTTGCCGGTGATCTCAACCGTCTTTGCCTTCTTGCCCTTGTGACCGATGACGACCCGCATTTCGGTCGGCTCGCCGACGAAACAGGCTTCCGGCCGCACGTCCCAGTCCGTCATTTCCCGCACGAGATCGCGTACGCCAAGGCAACCGACCTCTTCGTCATACGAAAAAGCGAGATGCAGCGGCTTGTCCAAGGGCGCCTGCACCATTTCCGGCACCTTGCCGAGGACAATGGCGCAGAAGCTCTTCATGTCGGCAGCGCCCCGGCCATAGAGCTTGTCGCCGCGAATGTCGGCCGAAAATGGATCGCTGGTCCATTCCTGCCCGTCGACCGGCACCGTGTCCGTGTGGCCGGAAAGCACGAAACCCGGCGTTTCTGCCGGGCCGATCGTCGCGATCAGATTCGTTTTTTCACCCGTTGCATCCGGCACCCGGCGCGAGGAGACGCCATGGGTATCCAGATAATCCTCGACGAAGGCGATCAATTCGAGATTGGAGTTTCTGCTCGTGGTGTCGAAGCCGATCAGCTTGGCGATCAGGTCGAGGCTTTCATTGGACGGCATTGGGTCTCCGCGTTGCGCTATAGGATCTGACTGAGAAACTCCTTCGTGCGTGGATCCTTGGCCTCGCTGAAGAAGATTGAGATGGTCCCGTGCTCCACAATAGCGCCGCGATCGGTGAAATAGATAGAGGCGGCGATCTAACGGGCGCAGCCCATCTCGTGAGCGACGAGAATACAGGTCATGCCGTCCGCGGCAAGGTCTTTGATGACGGCTAACATGTACTTGACCGTATGAGTGCCGGGCAAAGCGGTAAGTGTCATATCCGGATCCATGGATAGCGGGCGGGCCCGTTCGGCTATGACCGTGCCAAGGCACCTTCGGGATCGAAAGCGCAACGCAACGAAACGGCGCCGGTATACTCGCGGCCGAGAATGTGAACAGTGACCTTTTGACCATCCTTGCAGAGCGGTGGTGCAAGAAATCCGATGGCTACCGTTTGTTGGGTGCGATGGCCGAAATCTGCGCTCGAGACGTAGCCTACGATGTTGCCATCCAGGGTAAGAGGCTCGCCGCCGACCGGGTCGATGTCGGTTTCTTCGAAGATCACCGTGATCAGGCGATTGCGCAATCGAGCTCGGCGCAGGGACATCAGTGCCTCCCTGCCGATATACTGGTCGCTCCGTTCGAGATCCAGGTTCTTGTCCATGCCCAGCTCGAAAGGGGTCGCTTCGATTGTGAGTTCATCGCCGGTGCGCGGCAATCCTTTCTCAATCCGCATGGCGTTCATGGCACGTGCCCCGAAGGGCTGAAGATCGACCACGGCCGATGTCGCCGCATTGAGCAAGGTATCGTGCAGTGCCGTCTGCTCATCGAGCGGACAGTGAATCTCATAGGATATTTCACCGACATATGAGAGGCGCATGATGACACAGTCTGTGCCGCCTAATTTATACGTGCCACCTTGGAAGAAAGCCGGAACGGATTGTTCTCCGAGTGCGGTCTGGACAATCTCCCGCGATTTGGGTCCGGCGATCGAAAAGCCGCTCCAGGTATCCGTCCGATTTATGAATTCCAGATCAAGGCCTTCGGCCGAGGGCAGGATCGTTCTCAGATGAATACGGCTCATTGCCCCAGATGCGACAAGCATGAAACGCTCGTCTCCGAGCCGCAGCACGGTCACATCGCCAAGCGTACCGCCCTGATTATTGACAAGAGGAGACAGTGAGAGCCGGCCGTCGGACTTCGGCAGGCGTCCCGGAAGAACCTTGCGCAGGAAGGTTTCGGCATCCGGACCTTGAACCAGATAGTTCGCGAAGGTGATCAGGTCGGCATAGCCGGCGGCCGTATGCACATGTTTGCATTCGCGTGCGATCGCGTCATGGGCCTCGGAGCGCTGAAAACTCGGCGTTTCTTTGGCCTTGTTCCCGGTCCCGGCAAACCAGTTCGGCCGCTCCCATCCGTCGGCGAAGCCGAAGTGGGCGCCCATACTGGCGTATCGCTCATGCATAGGCGTGGTACGCACCGGGCGGCCTGCCGATATTTCCTCATTCGGAAAGTGCATCTTGTAGCGAGTCCGGTAAGCGTCATGGCCGCGGGCTCGTGCAAAGTCTCCAATAGCCCAGTCGCCAAACCGCAGAACGTCGCAAGTCGAGAGATCGCGGTGCGGGACACCCTCCACGATCCATTCCGCGATCAACTGGCCGAAGCCGCCGGACATGGAGATGCCCGCGAGGAAACCCACAGCTGCGAAATGGTTCTTTTGTCCCGGCATCCAGCCCAGAAGCGGCCGGACATCCGGTGTAAAAACGAACGGGCCGTGCACGGTGGACTTGATGCCGCTCTCACCGATGCATGGAACGGCATTGAAGACATGCTCGAGTTCCGGCTCAAGGCGATCAAAATCCGGTTCGAACAATTGCGACTCGAAACTCTCGGGCATGCTGTCGAATCCGAAGTCGCGACAGTCCTGCTCGTAGATGCCGAACAAGATGCCCCCGCCCTCGCGCCGGCCGTAGACACCGGCATCGACATCGCGGAACACCGGTGGCTCTTTCTCAATGGCCATCACGGCCTCGATCGGCTCCGTAATCAAGTAGTGATGGCGCATATTGACCATCGGCAAGCGGGCGCCTGTCAGCTTCGCAATTTCATCGGCATACAGTCCGGCGGCATTGACGATGATCTCTGCCCTGATCTCGCCCATGGGACCCGACACGATCCATCCGCCGTCGGGTGTTGGTGTGAGAGCCGTAACCTTCCAGTTCTGTTTGACCGTAGCGCCTCTTTGGCGAGCTGCACGCGCGTAGGCCTGCGTCAGACCATAAGGATCAACGTGACCGCCGTTTGGGTCGTACATTGCGCCGAGCACCGTATCGGTGTTGAGAACCGGCCAATAGTTTGAAAGCTCATCCGGCGTGAGCATCTCATAGTCGACACCGATGCGTTTGCCGATTCCCCTGAGGCGCGCCAACTCGTTGATCCGGTCGGGGGTGCGCGCAATCATGAGACCGCCGACCTGATGCGCACCGATGGCCTGGCCACTTTCCTTTTCTATCTCCGGCCAAAGATCAAAGGTTCGCTTGGTGGCCCATGCGAATAGCGGCGAGGCGTTGAACGTATTGCCGTTGGCGGCGGCATGCCAGGTGGATCCCGCCGTCAGTTGCGCCTCTTCGACGAGGATCAGGTCGCGCCAACCCGCGCGGGCCAGATGATAGAGGACGCTGCAGCCAACGACTCCGCCACCGATGACGACAACATGTGCATGCATGTGGCTCTATTCAATGCAGGATCTGACTGAGAAACTCCTTCGTCCGCGGATCCTTGGCTTCGCTGAAGAAGGTCGCGGGCGGCCCATGTTCGACGATAACGCCGCGATCGGTGAAATAGATATGGTCGGCGATCTCGCGGGCGAAGCCCATCTCGTGTGTCACGAGAATACAGGTCATGCCGTCCTCGGCAAGATCCTTGATGGTCACCAGCACTTCTTTGACAGTTTCCGGGTCGAGGGCGGCGGTCACCTCGTCGAAGAGCATCACATCCGGGTTCATGGCGAGCGAACGCGCGATGGCAACGCGTTGCTGCTGACCGCCCGAGAGCTCACCGGGATAATTATCCTCTTTCCCGTCGAGCCGGACCTTGCTGATCAGGGCGCGGGCGCGCTCTTCGACTTCCGCCTTGGGTTGTTTCAACACTTTCAGCGGCGCCATCATGACATTCTCCAGCGCCGTCTTGTGTGGAAAGAGATTGTATTGCTGGAAGACCATGCCGACCTTCTTGCGCAGTTCCAGCTTGTTGAGCGAGGGGTCGTGCACCTCAAGGCCTTCGACGGTGATCGATCCTTGCTGGATATCGTTCAGCGCATTGACGCAGCGGATGAGGGTCGATTTGCCCGAGCCGGACGGCCCGATGATGCAAATCACCTCGCCCTTCATCACGTCGAGGGAAACGCCCTTCAGCACTTCGAGGTTGCCGAAGGATTTGTGCACGTTTTTGATCGAAACGATTGGTTGGTCAGGTGTCCAATTTGCTGCAGCCATTGTCCGAATCCTAAAGTTTCACTGCGAAGCGGCGCTCAAGCGCAATCGTCACCCGGGCGATCGGGTAGCAATAGGCAAAGAAGATCAGGAGCGCGAAGGAGTAGAAGGGAACGAGCAGTTCCGGATGGTTGTTTTCCGATTCCATCGCCTGCCGGGAGAGCGTGATCAACTCTTCGACGCCGAGCAGCGAGACGAGCGGCGTCGCCATGGTCAGAATGGCGTACCAGTTCATCCAAGGCGGGATCATGCGCTTGAAGCATTGCGGCAGAATGATCTGCCACAGCGTCTGCGAGCGCGAATAGGCGAGAGATTCGGCCGCCTCCCACTGGCCATTCGGCACGGAGTTGATGGCACCGCGCACGATCTCCGAAATGTTGGCCATGATCGGCAGGCTAAGTCCGAAGACGGCCTTCATCCAGTCCGGGATGCTGATAATGGTGTCCCCGATGACGATCTCGAAGGGGAGCAGAAGCAGCACGATGAACAGCAGCACCAGCCAGGGCGAATTGCGGAAGGCCTGGGTGAAGAATTTGGCTGGTAGTCTGATGGCCTTGAGGGGTGAGATCTGTCCCAACCCCAGCACGACACCTGCCAGGGTTCCAATCACCATGGTGATCAGCGAGATCAGGACATTGAAGAAGAAGCCTTTGGTCAGAAGGAACGGTAGCCATTTCCAGAGCGCTGCGAAGGCTTGTGTGTAGGTATAGTTCGATTGCGCAAGGGCGACGGCGGGCCAGAACACGGCAACCATGATTGCCAGAATCCAAGGCCATGTCGGGATGGAAACCAGCCAGCGCGAAAAGCCAACCGGGTCCAGAGCGCCGACTTTGCGGATATCGACCGGATAGAGTACCGGCAGATCGGTTCGCGCTGCCGTATTGATGCCGGGAATAGAGCGGTGTGTCATCGCGTCAGTTCCCGTAGCCTGGAATGCGCATCGCCTTCTCCCAGCGATGCATGCCGTAAACGAGAATGCCGACCAGCACGATGAATGTCGTGAAAAGCAGCAGCATCGTCGGATAGAGCGCGCTGGGATAATCGTTCCAGATCCCGACGCTCTCATAGAGCAGTTCGGGAACGGCGATCCCGATCGCCTGTGTCGTTGTTTTGACGAGATTGACCAGATTGTTGTTCAGCGCCGGAAGCGAGACACGAAAGGCCAGGGGAAACACGACTTCGCGGTATGTTTGCAGGCGAGAAAATCCGAGCGCGCTTGCCGCTTCCTGCGTGGAGTCCGGAACCGCTTCGATTCCGGCGCGGAAGATTTCGACATTGAAGGCACCGGCAAAGAAGGACAGCGAAATGATCGCCCAGCCGACACTCGAGATCAGCGGGACCGTCGTCCATCCGTCAGGGCCGGTGACGGAGGGTGTGAACTGTCCCAGCGCAAAATAGAAAAACAGCAATTGGATAAAGGGTGGCGTATTGCGGAAAAACTGAATGTAACCCTGCACGATGGCTCGCAGGAAGGCGCTCTTTGCCCCCTGAAGCCAGGCGCCCACGATCCCGATAATGACCGAAAAGATCACACAAGCGACGGAGAGATAAATCGTGTACTGGATGCCGCTGACGATGCGGGCCCACTGGCGGGGGTCGTGGAAGAATATGAAATTCCAACGCGGATAGTCTTCGGCCACTTGGCGAAAGAACTCCGCAAATGCCTCAATCATTCGCCGTCCCCCCTGTTCCGATGCGACCGGAGCCGCCAGGGCAGGCCATCGGTGATGACCGAGCCGCCCTGGCGCTTTCCGGATTGCTACTGGCTATTTCTTGGCAAGCCAGTCAGCGTATTTTTCCTTCTTGTCGGCAAGGAACTGGGTTGGTTGAATTTTCCATTTCTTCTCAAGCTCGATCAGCTTGCCGGACTGGAGCATGTTGAAGACCAGCCCCGACATGAAGTTGCCGAAGATGCAGTTGCGCTCTTCGAGCGGAACGGCCAGACCCCAGGGATTGTCGTCTTCGGACTTCAAAGGCATTTCGAAATCGTTGAAGTTGCCGGAAGCGAGGTCGGAACCGATCGATGAATCGTCATAGACCCAGGCGACGCATTTCTTGTCGCGGAGCGCTTGCTTGGCTTCCGCATTGCCAGTAAAGGCGACGATTTTGACGCCGTAGCGCTCGGTGACGACCTTGTTATAGAAAGCACCCTGTTTGCCGCAGACCGGCTTGCCCTTAAGGTCTTCCCACTTCTTAAAGCCAAGTGCTTTCGGCGCCATGATGTTGGTACCGGACGTATAGTAGTTCGGCTGAACGATGCCGACGATCTTCCGGCGGTCGGGACGATCCGACATGGTTGCGACGAACATGTCGACCTTGCCCTGATCCAGGAACTGCATGCGGTTGGACGACTGGACCGGCGTCAGCTCGAGCTTGACCCCCATCGCGTCTGCAGCGGCCTGGGCGATATCGATTTCCATGCCGACCAGCTTGCCGTCTGAGCTGCGGAAACCCCAAGGCTTGTAATCGGCCTTCACGCCGATCACGACCTTGCCGCGTTCCATGACCTTCTTCCAGGTCTTGTTGGTGCACTGTGCTGCATAGGCGCCGGATGCGGTCAACGCCAATACCAGGAGTGATGCGCCTGTCTTCGCTGCAAATGTTCTCATGTCGGTAGTTTCTCCTCCCTAACTGAACCTTCATCGTCAAAACGCAATTCGCGGCCAAGTTTCGATCTTCGTCTCAACCGGCCGGTTCACCGCGTTCACGCACTCGTGAGCCACGGTAAGACTCAATTGCGTCATGAGTCAACGATAGTGAAACATTTGTTGCAACATTCGCATCAGATGGTCCATTTCGTGCCGAAAAAGCGGATGCCTGAGGATCGTCAGGTGGATTTTGGATCCCAGTAGAAGCCCTGGGTGCGGCGCAACCGATCGATTTCGTTGATTTTCTCGACCGTGCCGGCGTCCGAGCGAAGCACAATCAGAGCAATAAGCGTTTCCAGGAGAGCAACGACAGCGACCTGGCTCGGAAAAAACTGCGGACTCGCGGTTCGGGCCATAATGATGATGTCCGCGTCCTGCGCCAGAGGAGAGGCTCGGCTGTCCGTCAGTGTAATGATCCTGGAGCCGCGATCTCGAGCAATATTGGCGCTGCGCACCGTTGCTTCGGCATAGGGCTCGAAGGAGAGGGACAGCATGACATCGGCGGGTCCGGCATGATGCAGGATATCCAGGGCCGAGCCCGACGCGCCGTCGAGAAGCATGCAATTGGGCAGAACCATCCGCGCGATTGCCGTGAAGTAGCCCGCTATGGGTACCAGGCCACCGCCGCTCGAAACATAGATTTTGCGGGCCTGTCGCAGCATATCGGCAGCCTGACCGAGAGCTTCGGGTTCGGCCCTGTCGAATGCGGATTCGATATTCGTAATAGCTGCATTCGCCATGCTGGCGAGCACATCGCCTTCGCGCGCATCGCCCCCGAGCGACTGCAGCCATTCGGCGCGGTCGGCGAATGTGCCTTTGCCGGCTCGCATGGCTTCCTGGAAGGGCCGCCGAAAGTCCTCGTAGTTTGCAAAGCCCAACTGTTTTGCCAGGCGCAGCATGGTGCTCGGGCCGACATCGGCGGCAGCCGCAATGCCGCGCATGGAATTGATCGCGACCTCGGCGGGTGTATCCAGCACATATTTTGCCGCCCGGCGGAGTTGCGGGCTGAGATTGGGATATGCTTTCGTCAGGCGATCGAGGATCGCGTCGAATGTGCGCATGTTAGGCTCAGCGTTCGATGCATATGTTCCATGAGCAAAACAATATAGCGCATATGCTCCAGGAATGGTACGACTGTTAAGATCATTGTCAACGCCATTCGGAATGCGTTGGAGAGGGAAGACGCCTGTGACAACCAACGATACGCTTGCGCGACGCCTTGCCAGTTGGACTGTAGATCTAGCGCCCGAAGCCATTCCGGAAGAGACGCGCCATGCTGCGCGGCGCTGTATCGTCGATACGGTCGCGGTTGCTATCGGTGGCAGCACAGTCAAGCTGGCGGCCGGTCTGCGGGCCCATGCAGCAGCAGATTATCCGGGCTCCGATTGCACGCTTCTCGGCACGGACGAGACGGCGTCTGCCGTGGGTGCTGCTCTGGTCAATGGCCATGCGTCTCACGTCCTCGATTTCGACGACACCAGCTATGCCGGGATCATTCACGGTTCGACCGTCATGCTGCCCGCACTCCTCAGCGTTGCCGAGCGCGAGAAAAGTAGCGGTCTTGAGTTTGAGACGGCCTTCGTCGCCGCGTCCGAGGTTGCTTATGGCGTCGGCCTGACATTGAGTAAGAGCCACTATATGAGGGGCTGGTGGGCTTCCGGCACGTGCGGTGGAATTGGGGCGGCTGCCGGCGCTGCAAAACTTCTCCAACTCGACGCTGTGCAAACAGCCAATGCTATCGGAATGGCGGCGGTCAATGCTTTCGGCATGATCGGTGTCGCCGGCACGGCGGCAAAACCGCTACTTGCCGGCCGCGCCGCATCGATGGCCACCGAGGTCGCTTATCTCGCAAAGACAGGGTTCAATGCGCCGGTCGCGGCTTTCGAAGACCGGCGCGGCTTTCTGGCCTTGATGAATGGCGGCGAACAGCATGCGATCGGATTGGCGGAACTCGGCAAGACCTGGCGGCTCGTCGATCCAGGTGTTCTCTTCAAGCGCTATCCGGTCTGTTCCGCAGCGCAGGCCGCCGGTGAGATGACCGAACGGCTGATAAGCGAGAACAATCTCGGCTTCGACGACATTGCCGAAGTGCATTGCGACGTCACCGAGCTGGTCGATATCAGCCTCGTCTACGACCGGCCCAAGAGTCCGGAAGAAGCACAGTTCAGCATGCCGTTTGCGCTCGGTGCGATCATTGCCGACGGACGGCTTGGCCCGGAGCATCTCGACCCTGAGAGGATGCGCGATCCGCGCCTTGTCGCTGCAATGGAAAAGGTCGTCAAACGCCGCTCGGACGATGTCGACACACCGGAGATGCGCGAGCGCTATCCGGAAGGCGCCCGCGTGACGATCAAGACCATGGCAGGAGCCGAGCATTCCGGCTATCTCGGGGCACCGACGGGCATGCCTGAGACGCCGTTGTCCGATGAGGCGTTGGGTCAGAAGTTTCACGATTGTGCAAAACTTGCCGCCTGGGACCAGGATCGCGCGGATGCCGTGCTGACAGCTCTTTGGTCGCTAAAGTCGGCCGACGATATCAACCGGATATTTAAGGGACCTGTCTCGTGAGTGCGTTTGTAGAGGAAGCCGATATCGTCGTCATCGGCGGTGGCGTTATCGGATCGAGTGTTGCCTATCATCTGGCGCAGCGCGATGCTGGAAACATCGTTCTCCTGGAACGTAAAAAGCTGACATCGGGAACGACATGGCACTCTGCCGGTCAGGTGCGCCAGCTTCGTTCGACACGGAATTTTACCGACATCATTCGCTACTCGACCGACCTCTACAGTCGTCTCGAAGCCGAAACGGGGCAGTCGACGGGCTGGACCCAGTCCGGCTCGCTCTCCATTGCGACCAATCCGGACCGGCTCACGCATATCAGGCGCCAGGCAGCATTGGCCCGGGCTCACGGAATCAATGTCGAAGAGGTCGGGCCCGACGAGATCGCCAAGCTCTGGCCGCTCATAAACGTCTCCGACGTGACCGCCGGGATCTATTGCCCCACCGATGGCCGGGTCAATCCGAGCGACGTATCCGCGGCATTGATCAAGGGCGGCAAGTCCAAAGGCCTGCAGGTCTTCGAAGATTGCGCGGTCTCCGGGTTCGAAATCGAGAACGGTGCAGTCAAAGGTGTCGAGACGGCACAGGGGACGATCAAGTGCGGCGCCGTTGTACTCGCTTCGGGCCTCTGGAGCCGCGAGATTGCGGCCATGGCCGGCCTGAATGTGCCGGTCTACGCGACGGAGCATTTCTATCTCCTCACCAAACCGGTCGATGGCATCGACAAGCCCCTGCCGACCCTCGGGGATCATGACAGCCATCTCTATATTCGCGATGAGGTCGGCGGTCTCCTCGTCGGCTGTTTCGAGCCCGGCGGCAAACCCATCGATCCGAGCGATCTGCCGAAGGATTTCGAATTCGATCTGCTCGATGAGGATTGGGATCATTTCGAGCCCATGATGATGAATGCCCTACACCGGATTCCGGCGCTGGAAACCGCTGAAGCCCGCATGCTTCTGAATGGCCCCGAAAGCTTTACGCCCGATGGTCAGCCGATCGTTGGTTCATCGGCAGAGATTCCGAATTTCTATCTTGCCTGCGGTCTCAACTCCGCCGGCGTTGCCTCTGCTGGCGGTGTCGGCAAGGTGCTGGCGGACTGGATCGTCCAGGGCGAAGCCGGCATGGATCTGCTCGAGATCGATGCGCGTCGCTTTCATGCGGTTGAAAACGAGCTTCCCGGTCTTGCTGCCCGTGCTGCGGAGACCATGGCACTGCACTACGCCGTGGCCTATCCGGGCCTCGAACATGAGACCGCGCGGGATCTTCAGTTGACGCCACTCCACGACCGACTCAAGGAACGTGGCGCCCGTTTCGGTCAGCGCTTTGGAACGGAGCGCGCGCTCTATTTCGATACGAGCGGTGCCGAGAAAGGGCCACTGAGCTTCGAATTGCCGCCCTGGCACGATCAGGTTGCAGCGGAGTGCAAGGCGGCGCGTCAGGCCGTGGCGCTGTTCGACGATTCACTGTTCGGCAAGATCCGGGTCGAGGGCCGGGATGCGGAGGCGCTTCTCGATCGTCTGTGCATGGGCGACATGCAGCGTGCACCGGGCCGGCTGACCTATACCTGCTTTCTGAACAGCCGTGGCGGCATCGAGAGCGATCTGACGGTCCTGCGTGAAAGCAACACGGAATTTCTGCTTTATACGAATGCCACGTGCCGCACCCGGGATGCCCACCGGATCCGGCATGCGATCGGCGTCGGCCAGGACGTGACGGTTACGGATGTAACCGACGATATCGCGGTCATCGCCGTCATGGGACCGAACGCGGTCGATCTTCTATCCACGGTATCGAAGGACGATTTCGGTATCGACACGTTCCCTTATTTCTCCCACCGGCAGGCTGTCGTCGCCGGTGACACGGTCCGTGCGGCACGTCTCTCCTATGCCGGCGAACTTGGATGGGAGCTTTCCATCGCCGCCGACAGGGCCGGCGCACTCTATGACGCCCTGATGGAAGCTGGCGAGCCCATGGGCATTCGCCCTGGCGGCGCCTACGCCATGAACACGCTGCGAACGGAGAAGGGCTATCTCTCCTTCGGCCACGAGATCGGGCCCGATGTCACGCCTCTGGAGGCTGGGCTTGAAGGTCTGGTCAAATTCAAGACGGAACGTCCGTTCATCGGACGCGATGCCTTGCTCGAAAAACGCGAAGACAAACCGCGCCGCGCACTCTTCTCGCTGGTTCTCGACAATAAGGACATTTTGCCTTTCGCGGATGAGCCCATCATCTTCGACAACAGCATCGTCGGACAGGTGACGTCCGGGACCTTCGGCCACACCATCGGGCGCCCCGTGGCGCTCGGTACGATCGACCTTGGCGAGGACGGCGACCCTTGGGAGTATGAGGGAAGTTCCGTCCAGATCTATGTGGGCGGACGCCGCGCAACCGCTCAAGTCAGCCTGTCATGCGCCTTCGACCCGGACGGTCAGCGTCTGCGCGGCAACTACCAGTCGCTGGAAGGCATTGCAGGATGAAGTACTCCGCCTTCAATCTGGTCAGGAACGCTTTGAGCGGTCACAAGAAGTGGCCACGTGCATGGCGCGAGCCTGAGCCGAAAACCGAATATGACGTTCTCATCGTTGGTGGCGGAGGGCATGGCCTCTCGACGGCATACTATCTTGCCAAGAACCATGGCATTACCAATGTCGCGGTTCTTGAAAAGGGCTATCTCGGCAACGGCAATATCGGGCGCAACACGACGATCATCCGCTCCGATTATCTGCTGCCCGCAAACACGCATCTCTACGAGCATTCGCTAAAACTGTGGGAAGGCCTCTCCCAGGACCTCAACTACAATCTGATGGTGAGCCAGCGCGGCGTCCTCCGGCTGTTTCACAATCCGGGCGGGCGGGACGTCATGGCTCGCCGTGGCAATGCTCTGCGTATGGCAGGCGTCGATGCGGAGTTTCTGGACCGAAAGGCTATCGCCAAACTCGTGCCGGCCATCGACCTTTCGGATAAAGCGCGGTTCCCAGTCCTCGGAGCGCTCTTTCAACCGCGAGGCGGCAGCGTGCGCCACGATGCCGTGGCCTGGGGCTTTGCCCGCGGTGCTGACAGCCGCGGCGTGGACATCATCCAGAACTGCGAAGTCACGGGCTTCAATATCGACAAGGGCCGTGTCAAAGGCGTCGAGACCACGCGCGGTGCCATCAAAGCGGCTAAAGTCGCCATTGTCGTTGCCGGCCGCTCGGGCCTTGTTGCCGAGAAGGCAGGCCTCCGGCTGCCGATCGAATCCCATGTCTTGCAGGCCTTCGTCACCGAGCCGGTGAAGCCCGTCCTCGACACCGTCGTAATCTATGGCGCGGCGCACTTCTCCGTCGTGCAATCGGACAAGGGCGGACTGGTCTTCAACGGCGATATCGACGGCTACAACTCCTACGCCCAGCGCGGCAATCTTCCCGTGGTACACGATGTCGCCAAATCCGCCGTCGCGCTGTTCCCGAGTTTCGGACGCCTCAAGCTGCTGCGCCATTGGGGCGGTATCAATGACATGTCCATGGACGGCAGTCCGATCATCACCAAGACGCCGGTGGACGGCCTCTATTTCAATGGCGGCTGGTGCTATGGCGGCTTCAAGGCAACGCCGGCGTCAGGCTGGGTCACGGCGCATATGATCGCCAACGATGCACCGCATGAACTGGCCGAAGGTCATTCGCTCTCGAGGTTCGAAACCGGTGCGGTGATCGATGAAACCGGAACCGGACCTAGGCCCGGCGCGCACTAAGGGAAAGAGCGATGTTTTTGTTAGTTGATTGCCAAGCCGCCCACTCCCCCGGCCAAAACACCCCGAGGGTACCCTTATTGGGTGGTTGGGCCGGGGGAGTGGGCGGCTTGGCTTCGCGCTCTTTCCCAAGAGCGCGTTAGGGGAAACAACTCATGCGTATTCCCTGTCCCTGGTGTGGAAAGCGAAACCGAGACGAGTTCCGCTATCTCGGCGATGCCAATGTGAAGCGCCCTGCCGCTGATGCCGACGACAAGGCATGGATGGATTATGTCTATATGCGCGATAATCCGGCCGGGCCGCATCGCGAGCTCTGGTATCACGCGGCCGGCTGCCATTCCTGGCTTGTCGTCACGCGCGACACGACCACGCATGAAATTACCGACGTCGCGCTGGCAGGCGAAAAATCATGAAGTCCCAGCGCAACAGACTGCCCGATGGTGGGCGGATCGACCGCACGAGCCCGGTGCGTTTCACCTTCGATGGTAAGTCTCTCGAAGGGTATAAAGGCGACACGCTGGCCTCCGCTCTTCTGGCAAACGGCAAGCATCTGCTCGGGCGCAGTTTCAAATACCATCGCCGGCGCGGCGTCTTCAGTGCAGGACCGGAAGAGCCCAATGCGCTCGTGATGCTCGGCGCGGATGGGGCCGACGAGCCCAACGTGCCGGCAACCATGGTGCCTTTGAGCGAGGGCCTGGTCGCTCGCAGCCAGAACGCCTGGCCGTCGCTCCGTTTCGATCTTCTCTCGGTCAACTCCATGATGAAGCCGCTGTTACCCGCAGGCTTCTACTACAAGACTTTTATGTGGCCGCGTAAAGCCTGGTACGCCTTGTATGAGCCGATGATCCGGCGCGCAGCAGGCATGGGCGAAATCGGTGAGGCGCCCGATACCAGCCGATACGAGCGCCGTCACGCCCATTGCGATGTGCTGGTTGTCGGGGCAGGTCCTGCCGGCCTTATGGCGGCACTGGCTGCGAGCAAGGCCGGCGCCCGCGTCATCCTCGCCGATGATCGCGATACGCTCGGCGGCTCTCTCTTTGCCGACAATGTCGAGATCGACAATCAGCCTGGCGTCGATTGGGCGACCCGTCTGGCCCTGGAGCTGTCGGTCGCCGACAAGATGACGGTGCTGCGCTGCACGACGATTTTCGGTCAGTATGACGGCCTGACCTTCGGCGCCGTCGAACGCGTTGCTGACCGGGGCGATCCGGGCGAGAGCGGCCTGCGCGAACGGAGCTGGGTCATCCATGCGGCTCAGGCCATCATCGCCACAGGTGCCGTCGAGCGTCCGATGATCTTCGCCGGCAACGACAAGCCGGGCATCATGCTGGCCGGCGCCGCACGGCGTTATCTCAATCAATATGGTGTCCGGCCCGGCAAGCAGGTCGCAGTCGTCACAAATAATGACGACGCCTACCGCACAGCCATCGACTATGCGGACGCCGGCGCGGATGTGACCCTCGTCGATACGCGGGCCCAGGATGCCGCTCCCGCGAGCGCGCTCATCTCCCACCGGGATATCCGAACTTACTATGAGCATGGTGTCGTCAAGGCGGGTGGAAAGCGGCGGGTAAAACGCCTGACGGTGGGCTCGATCCACGCCGAGGAGAAGAGCTGGAAGGCGGAGACCATCGCCGCCGATCTGGTCTGCGTCTCAGCCGGCTGGAGCCCGACCAACCATCTCCTTTCCCACCTCGGCAAAAAGCCCGCGTTCGATCCGGACATCGGCGCGCCTGTCAGCCGCGAGCCCGGTGGCGGCCTGCATGTCTGCGGCGGCGCTGCGGGCACCTTCGATCTGCACAAGCTCATCGAGGAAGGTGTCGAGACCGGACGCAAGGCCGCAAATGCGGCAGGCCGGAAGAAGCGCGACAAGGTCAACATCCCCTGGACGGATGATCCCGTGCCCTATGCCTACACGCCCTATTGGCGTCATCCCGGTAAGAAGGCCGGGGACACGCACACCGCCTTTGTCGATATGCAGCATGATGTGACCGTCGCCGATCTGGAACTCGCGTCCCAGGAAGGTTTTCACCGGCCGGACCATGCCAAGCGCTACACGACCCTCGGCATGGCGACGGATCAGGGCAAGCTCTCGAACGTCAACGCCCTCGGCCTCCTGGCAGAGATGGGCGAGCGCGGCATCGGCGATATCGGCACGACGACCTATCGCCCGCCCTATGCGCCGATGGCGCTCGGCGCGATTGCAGGCTCGACAAGTGCGGACGCTTTTCGCCCGACGCGGGTGACGCCGTTTCACCGTTGGCACAAGCGCCTCGGCGCCGTCTTCACTGATGCCGGCCTATGGCGCCGCGCCTACTGGTACAGCCGGCACGGACCCGACTTTGCCAGTGCTGTGGCCAAAGAAGTCGGAGCCGTGCGCGAGACGGTCGGCGTCGTGGACGTCTCCACACTGGGCAAATTCGAAGTGCGCGGCCCGGACGCCGCGACCCTTCTCGACCGCGTCTATGCCGGCCCTCTGAAGAGTCTCAAGCCAGGCCGTGCCCGCTACGGCCTGATGCTCCGCGAGGACGGCATCCTCTTCGATGACGGCACGGTCTCGCGCCTCGCCGACGACCACTATGTACTCACCACCTCGACGGCCCACACCGCAGCGGTTGCCGAATATCTCGATCATGCGGCACAGGTCACCTGGCCGGATCTCGATGTCGCACTCTCGAACGTCACCGAGCAATGGGCGCAGATCGCCGTCTCAGGCCCCAAGGCCCGCCATGTGGTCTCCGGCGTCGTCGATGGCTTGAAGCTGAGCCACGAGGACTTCCCGCCGCTCACCGTCGGCACGGGACGCTTCGGCAACGCGCCGGTCCGCGTGTTCCGCCTCAGCTTCTCCGGCGAGCTGGCTTATGAGCTGGCCGTGCCTGCGCGAAGAGCCGAAGCGCTCTGGGAAGCCGTCATGGAAGCCGGCGTCAATCACGGCATCATGCCCTACGGAACCGAGGCCATGACCGTACTCCGCACCGAGAAGGGCCACATCGCCGGCCCCGAAATCGACGGGCGCACGACCGCCGACGATCTCGGTCTCTCCCGCTTCGTCTCCAAGAAGAAGGACTATATCGGCCGCCGGATGTCCGAGCGCTCGGCCCTCACCGACCCGGACCGTTTGCAGCTCATCGGCCTGGTGCCGCAGGGCGAATTGGCCACACCCATCCGGGCCGGCTCGCACTTAGTGACCGATCCGAGCCAGATCGGGCAGGGCACATCGGAGGGCCATGTCACTACGGCAATCTTCAGCCCAACCTTGGGCAACGACATCGCCCTCGGCATGCTGAAGCGCGGCCGCGACCGCCACTTCGACCGGATCTATGCCGTGTTTCCCATGAAGAACGAGATCGTCGAGCTTCGCGTGCGCGACCCCATCTTCCTCGATCCAAGGGGAGCCCGCGCCGATGTCTGATTTCGACGATGCCCCAAGCCTCCTCTCCCGCCTGATCGACACCGAACAGACGGGAAGCGCCGAGCACAATGTCATCATCTCTGAGCGCGCATGCGCTCTCGTTCAGGTCAAGGCGCTGGGCGGCAAACGCACGCAACTCCGCTCGGGTCTGAAGAAGTTGCTCGGTGAAATTGCACCGAACAAGCCGCTCCATGCCACGGTGACGGAGAAATTCACGATCGCCGCCGTCGGGCCAGATGAGTTCTGGTGCCTCGCGCCGGGGCAGGAGGCCGTAGCGTTCTGCGATCAGGTGACGAAATCCGTGGGGCAGACGGGTGCCGTGTTCCAGCATTCAGATGCTCGCCGTGTTCTGACGCTGTCCGGCGCGGCAACTGAAACGGTGCTGAGCAGCGGCTGTGCAGTTGATTTCGATGCGAGCGCTTTTCCGGTGCCTGGTGGTTGTCTCACGGTGATCGAGATGATCCCGGTGTTGATCGCTAAGCGCGATACGGTGCCGACGTTCGATATTGCTGTGCCGAATAGTTATGCAGAGTCGTTTTTAGATTGGTTGCTAAAAGCCGCCCAAGACTCCGGGTATCGGGTTGATCAAGGCTAATTTGAAACTGACTTTCTTCGTTGGCATCAATATAGTCGAATTCGCAAATTCACCAAGACACCCACTGATGGATTTCGAAAACGCTCATGGATAATCTCCGATTAGATTGGCCACCGACTTTCGTCAGTGAATTTGCAATGATTGAAGTTGGCAGGCTTCCTAGCTTCAAACTGCTATCATCATCAGTCAAAATCCCGCCTTATCAAACAGAATTTTCATGGAGTGCATGAATTGATTTCTGACAAAATATTTGATGATTTACCTGATGACCCGGCATCTGCTTTTATTTTGCTAGAAGAGCAATTCTATATAGAATTCGTTCGGGAAAAAAGAAATAATTTAACGCAAGATGTTCCCGATTCTTGTTATGCGGAATACATGAGCAAGACAATCGCAGCTGCCAGCATGTTTGGGATCGGGAGGGTAGAAAATTGGAAAATACCAAGCAATAGTCAAGAAATTTATTCTGAATTTTTTGCTTTTCGAAATTATGTCCTGCAGGTAGTAACTAAGATAAAAATTCAATCGGGTGTAAAAAAGAAAAGTGAGTCAATTTATCTTAATTCAGAAATTAAAGAAAAAATCTGCGATTACATTTCTAAAATAAAAATTGTAATAAACGACTCAAATATTGACGAGTCAAAAAAAGATTGTTTGATGGACAAGCTTTCTGCTTTCGAAAATGAAGTGGGTAGAAACAGAACGCGGATTCAATCATATGGAGAGATGATTGTAGAGTTTGCAGGAATATTTGGCGATGCAGCTGAAAAAGGTGAGCCAGTTCGCAAATGGTTGGATTCTATCGCGGCGTTGATATGGGGGGCCAAAAACGAACAACAACAATTACCTGCCCCAGACGAACACAAGCAAATTGAACCCCCCAAGCAAAAAAATCAGAAGCCAAGCAGTGAGTCCAATGACTCCTCCGCATAGATATGGATTTTCTTAAATTTCTTTGATTTGGATAATATTTAGGATTCAATCTTGTTCTTGCGGACATTCGATTTCTGTATAATTTTGGCTGCTATCTTCATTGCATAGTCGTCAATAGCATCATTCAATGCGTCGAGCAGTAGTTGCCAACCAGAGAAATCAACAGGTTTTGCAAATTTTCGAACGACCTGCTCGGCGAAAATCGTTTTGCCATAGGCGGTCTCATCACTGTGGAGTTTTTTGATGTCGAAGGGCTTTCCATCGACAAGCATTGCCTTCAGGTGGGCAGGGAACAGATCTTCGATGCAGGAATGTTTTTTGGTGCCGGGACCGGGTGGCGTTTTGACAATGTATAGATTCTGGGTGAGATGGAACCAGCAGTCAGGGTTCTTGAGCGTGATCGGTTTTCCTGAAATAGCTTTTGCCGCCGAACAGACCTCAATCCCCCCTTGGTCGTTGTCAACTACTATGATGACAGGCGACCGCATGGGCGAGTGGCCGAAGCCATCGGTTCGAGAGCTAAAGGTCCGGATGAACTCTGGGATCTGACTTGTGCCGGATCCCAAGCCAAGAATGGTGTTGTTGATGAAGGATGGTCGAAGGAAATCTGGCAGGATTTGCAAAGTGCCGTTCACAGATTTCGTGAGCTGCGAATAATTTGGATGCGTTGCACGAATAGCCGCTTGCAAATATATGATATCAGTTTTTCCTTCTGTTATTATCAGCGGTTTATTTAAATTGATAAAATACTTAAAATACAAGTATTTTCTATAAAGAGACTTGATTGCTTTTGGCGGTGTGTGATTTAGTTGGCGATTTACACCTTCACTTCTATCACGCCGCGCTTTAATGTAATATAGATGTGACAGTCGGCCTTCCAGTGGAGGAAGTTTATTTGTAGTAATTATTGATCCATCGTGTCCAACATCGGCATCTGGAAGATGGTAGCTCCCAGTTTGGAATAGAGAGTTGCACATGCTTCTGATGGTCCTGTAGTAATATTGATTTATATTGATTTTTTCATTTACGATGATGCCGGTAACCTCTTGTCGAGAGCCTATTATCTGCATTCGTGTTTTCTTTTGATTGATCTTAAAGCCGGCCGTAGTGATTTCATCACTTAATCTTCTCATTAGCCGCCATCGATTTGGTACTGACGCAGCCGGTTTGGCAAGTGTTGCCGGGAATGTTCGCAGTCGAGTCGAAAATGTAATGTCATCAGCGTAGCGTGTGTACATGCAGCCTTGGCTTTTTGCTAAGCGCGCCAACCGTACATCCAGAATTCGCATTATCAGATTGGATATGACGGGCGAGCACGGGCTTCCTTGCGGCAGGCGATTATCATGGCAGGCGATTTGAGCGAGGATTGTCGCAGCAGCGGGATCAAGGCCAAATGATCTATCTGCGATGAAAAATCCCCTAACTCGACCAAAGTTTATGGAGCCAAAAAAATCCAGAATGTCGAGATTAAGGACATAGCGCGCACGGCGATGTGGCAATGCGTTGGAGATGATCCCGCGACGCCTATGGAATCCATGAGATATTCGACGTCTTGCGGGATTAGCTTCCTCGATCTCGTCCAGACAATCGTAAAGCAAATCCGCGAGCCGCGCCTGCATTAGCTTGAGCTTGTCGTTTGGCGCGTCTATTTTTCGGTTGCCACCATTTTTTTTGGGGATCGAAAAGGATTTGTATTTGTTGGCCGGGGGAATTTTGTAGAGATTGTAGGCGAGGCCTGTGGGAGTGAAATACAAAAGAGCCGCGACATTTTGCAAGGATTTCGCAGCTTTTAATTTGGTTAATCGGCTCATTGCCTTCCTAAAAGTCTTGGCATTGCCGCTGGCAATGATAGTAAAGCTTGCAGGCACTCCTTCGCGAAATGTATTGTATCGCCTGTAGCCATAGTATGACTGCACAAGGGTTATCGTTGGGAGCAGCGCCACCAACATTGTTTTCATACGCCGCGATCCGCGACGAAAAATCTGCCTGCAAGCTCAGCATGTAGTTACATGATTCATCACAGTGGGCAATAGTCATCAATACTTAGCCCGGGGAAGACGCTCAAATTCGGAGCAATCCTCGGATATTGTCGAGCTTTGACAAAAAATAACGCCATGGCTGACCATGGCGCATTGGCTGTGCTGGTTTTTGTTACTGTAATTGATGTGCTTCCATCACCGACCAATCGCATAAGCCTGCATCAACCTCGGCGTCGCCGCGCCGCGCAACACACCAGACTTCGAACGCGAAACCATACAGAGCCGTCCGAGCGCCCAGTCGTCCTCGACGCTGATATCATGGCCGCGGCTGCGCATCTCGTCGATCACGGCCTCATCGAATCGGCCTTCCATCATCACGTTCCGCGGCAGGAAACCGCGCGGATAGAAGGACGACACCATATGCTTGGTATTGAACAGCGGTGTGTCGATGGCGGCCTGCAGATTGTGGGTGCCGTGGACGATGCGCAGGAACGTGATCAAACTCCATTGGTCCTGCTGGTCGCCGCCGGGGGTGCCGAGGGCCAGATAGGGCGCGCCGTCGCGAGTGACGAAGGTCGGGGTCAGGGTCGTGCGCGGCCGGGCGCCGGGCGTCAGCTTGCCGGGGAGGCGTTCGTCGAGCCAGGACATCTGCAGGCGCGTCGACATGTTGAATCCGAGTTCCGGGATGGCGGGGGCTGATTGCAGCCAGCCGCCGCTTGGCGTCGCGCTGATCATGTTGCCCCAGCGGTCGACCACATCCAGATGCACCGTGTCGCCTTCGACCTCGGGGAGGTCCGCGAAGGTGGGCTCGCCGGCGCCGACCTCGATGCCGGTCTCGCACCCTTCCAGGGCCAGCAGCGTGTCGCGGCGGGCCTCCCAATCGGGGGCGGCATCGCCCGGGCGAAGGTCTCCGTTTGCCGTCGCCTCGATGAGCTTGCGGCGGGCTGTGTTGTAATCGTCGGAGAGCAGAGTCTCCATGGGCACGTCCGCGAATACGGGATCGGCGTAATAGGCATCCCGGTCTGCGGCGGCGAGTTTGATGGCCTCGACGGTGGTGTGCACGAAGTCCGCGCCGACCGGGTCCATGTCACCGAGGCCGGTGTCCTTGAGGAGGGCGAGTGCCTGCAGGAACATGGGGCCCTGACCCCAGGGGCCCGTCTTGTGCACGGTGACGCCGCCATAGTCATAAGAGAGCGGGGTTTCATAAGAGGCGCGCCATCCGGCCATGTCGGCGCCGGTGAGGACGCCCATATGTTTCTCGCCGGTCGAGTCCATGGTCTCGGTCTTGGCGTAGAAGCGGTCGATGGCCTCGGCAACGAAGCCTTCATAGAAGGTCTTGCGGGCCGCTTCGATCTGGGCTTCGCGGTCGCCGCCGACGGACTCGGCTTCGCTGAGAATGCGCTTATAGGCGTTGGCGATGGACGGCACGCGCATCATCTGATTGGGGTTGGGCGCCTCGCCTCCGGGCAGCCACACGGCGGCCGAGGTGGGCCACTCGTCGCGGAAGAAGTCCGCCATGACATGGATGGCGGCCGCCGCGCGGAAGAGGAGCGGATAGCCGTTCTCCGCATAGCCGATGGCGGGCTCCAGGACCTCGCGGACGGTCATGGTGCCGTAGTCGCGGAGAAGTTGCATCCAGGCATCGAAGGAGCCGGGCACGACTGAAGCCAGCAGGCCGGTGCCGGGGATGAGTTTCAGATCCTCGTTCTTGTAATGCTCGATTGTTGCTCCGGCGGGCGTGATGCCCTGGCCGCAGAGCACGCGGGGTGCGTCTTCGTTCGCGGCTTGCAGGATGATCGGCACATCGCCGCCCGGGCCGACCAGATGGGGCTCGACGATCTGGAGCGTGAAACCGGCTGCGACGGCCGCGTCGAAGGCGTTGCCGCCCTTCTCCAGGGCTGCCATGCCGACGGCGCTGGCGATCCAATGGGTGGTTGAGACGACGCCGAAGGTGCCGCGGATTTCCGGGCGTGTGGTGAAGGTTTGGGCCATGATTTTGGTGCGCTCCGGCGTTTCTTAAGTTTCGGCGCAAACTAGCGCTCCGGGGGTGATGAGGACAATCGCAAAGGGCGGAAAAAGAGATAGTGCGGCGATGGGTTGCGCCCTTTGCATGGGGTTGTTCCTCGGTTTTGTGTGTGCCCCCCAGGCGAAAAGCCCTCTCCCCTGGCGGGAGAGGGTTGGGTGAGGGGGGAGCGGCGTTTTGGATCGTTTGATCGGGCAGTGTGCTCGCCGATGGCTCCTCCCCCTCACCCTAACCCTCTCCCACCAGGGGAGAGGGGATTCGTTCAGAGCGTTTGGGGTGGATCTTGGTTCGTATCACCACCGTTTCCCCTCATCCTAACCTTCTCCCCAGGGAGAAGGGACGGGGTGGCAAAGATTGGTGCTTAAAGCCCTCTCCCTGGGGAGAGGGTTGGGTGAGGGGATTTTTTCAGTTGGTTCTTTTTCAGC
>CBDDHT010000003.1:0-1466062 GCA_965228615.1 Methyloligellaceae bacterium
GGTGGCTGCAGAAAATCGTTGGTCAGTTGGAAAACAAGCCGGCAGAAGACCCGTTACGCCCCCTTCTCGGCGTTTCGTTGGCGGACGTCGCCACAGTTTCTTCGACAAGTTTTAGCGGACCGCACACGAACACGACATATCGCTTCCGCCTCACGGCTGAAAAGTCGACAAAGCCAATCGCGGCACGCCTGGCGGAACGGGGCCTAAAACAGAAGAAGCTCGATGGCGGTACTATCTGGTGGAAAGGGAAGGATGACGAACTCGATTTTTCCTTCAATCGAGACGACCCTTTCCATTTCGACCTCGGTAAACCGCAACGGTTTGCCTTGCGAACGAACGAGATTCATCTAGCGTCGCACTTCAACGAATTGAAAGCAGCTCAAGCCTGTCTATCCGGACACACCAAGCCAACAGGGAACGCGGCTGCGCTACGCGCGTTAAGCGAATCCTTCGCCGCATTCTTGAAAACCGAAAAGGCAAACCTGTTGGCCGGGTTTGCGTGGGACCAAAACGTCTACTTTCAAAAACAGAGCCGCCTCGGCGCTCTGTTGTCCGAACAATTGTCGAAGACCGGCAGCGTTGATATGGACGACCTGCGCAATGAACTGCGCCGGGAGCCCCAAAGCCAGGAGACCAAGCCGAAATTGCCGCTTCCTTGGCCTGTCGCTCCAATTTTTGCAGATGCTGTGACGGACATTGCAGGCGGAAGCGACAAAAACAAGATCGAGCGATGGGCATTGATGGCAATCCTGTTTGCTGATGCGCAGAGCGCAGCCCAGGCCGGTCCAATTCTTATCCAGCGTATGAAGACGCTCTACAGGACAAAATTCAAGATGACGCCGCCGCATTTCGACGTCGTTGTGCAAGCGGATAGCAATCGGAAACGATACGGCTTGATTATTCGGGCGCGAAGACCGCTTCTGAAGAATGCAGGCCAATCGGAAATCAACCCGATATCGCTTTGGTACAATGCATTGGTTCGCGGTGAGTTCGCGGTCCTATCCGTCGAATGACAGAGGCGAGATGGAGGTAAAATGTAGGGGCATGTTTGGGGGTCATATGGAATCAATCGCACGAGTCTTCCTGGCCGCAGGACTGTTATCGATCGCAACATTCTTCAATCCGTCTGCTCATGCCGCATGCGATGTCGCACGTGAGCAGAAAGCGTTGACCGAGTGGATCGACAAGACGCACGACGCGACACGCAACAAACGTCACGACGTCAATCGCAAATGGCAAAAGCAGGTTGAGGCCATCCTGCGTAAACATGCCCTCGTTGGAGACGCCGCCAAGGCCTACATCGCGGCCCTGAGTGAAAAAGTAGCGGCCGCCAGTAAGAAAACCGCCAAGGAACATGGCAATGAAGAACTCACGAGCCAGGTTCTTGATGCCGTCTTCGCCGCGAACGATCTCGAGTCGCTCTCCGACGCCTGTGCCCAAGTTCCGAAATTCAAAAAGAGAATTGCTGAACTGATCGGACGCATCGACCGTCAGCTCGATGCCGACTGGGCAGTCACGCGCGGAATTCTCGACGCCGAACTGGCAAACCCCAATTTGCCAAATAAGCCGAAGTGACTGTTCTGCTTGCGCTAGACTTTGCTTGCGCTACCGCCCTTCGGAGACATCATCAAAATTTGCCATTGCCGCTTGAGGCATCTCGCGCGGCAATGGCAATTCCAAGCAAAGACTCACATCTCCCAACACGGCACGAAACCGCCGGACCACCAAACGAAAACCGGCCTAAACCCCGAACCGCTGCGCGATCCCCTGCATCATGGCCTTGCGGTCGCGCCGGTTAATGGCCAGCGCCGCCGCGATATCGCCAAGACAATCGGTTTCAGCCTCTGAAAGACTGTGATCGGACACGCTGACCAGAAACGCGCTCGCCAGGATCTGCTCCTTGGATGGGTTGGTCACCCCTTTGGCCTTCGCGATTTCAGCGAGCGCCGCTTTCCTGTCATTGTGAACCTGCTCGGCCGCGCTGATGACAGGCCGGAAGTCCATTTCATCGCCGGCCATCCGGCCGAAAAGATCCGCAACGAACGTCATCTCGCGATGATCGATATTACCGTCCGATGCCGCTTCCAGAAGCATCGCCGTCCAGATGGCATTGCGGGTCGTCTCTTTTTCCTGCTCAGGTACCGTCGACCAGTCATCCAATAACTGCTCCGCGAGCGCGCTGCGCTTTTCATCGATCGCTTCCGGTTTCGTCTGCGTGATGTCGTAAGGGTTGGGCAGCGCCTTGGCGGCCTGCTTGTATTTGCGAAAGGTGATCACCAGCAGAATGTTCGGTATCAGGATCGCAAGCACGATGATGGTGCCGATAATGACGGGAAAGGTATCGGACTCAAACATAGAGTCATCCGTTTCAATGGTGGACAGACAGCGCGAACCGCTCTGACGGCGGAGCGTCTCGTCAGCGAGGTATGATGATTTCGCCCGTCTCGGTCAAGCGCAACCCTAGCGCGTCAGTTCAGATTCACCTCCAGAAACGCCAGCACCCGCGTCTTGTAGGCATCCGCAGCATAGCGAAGAAAATCCTGATGCCTGGCACCCGAAACGACCCATAGCACTTTCGGCTCGACTGCACCTGCAAACAATGCCTTTGAGTTTGCCAGCGTCGTTCGCCTGTCTCTCTCGCCGGCAATGATTAGGACCGGCGCCTTCAGATCATGGATCCGTACGGCCGGCGACAAGACATCGGCCTGGAAACCAAGCCAGAGTGGTGTCTGCCACAGCAGTAGCGGCACAAAGTGAGATCCGATCGCACCAAACCTGATCCGCAGTCTGTTTTCGGTTGCCTCGTGCAGTGTCGAATAAACCGTCTCGAGAATATAGGCATCCGCCCTTTCCTCTTGTGCCGCAAAGATGGCCGAAGCGCCGCCCAGCGATGTGCCGACGACGCCCAGGCGTTTGTCTGGCCATTTTGTTCGTGCAAATCGAATAGCTGCCGAAACACTCTTTGCTTCCAATTGTCCGAACGTGATGTAATCGCCCGGGCTTTCGCCATGGGCTTGCAGATCGATCATGAGGATTGAATAGCCCTCCGCCGACAGGAATCGGGCGCGCCTCACCATCGAACGTCGATCCGCCTTGACGCCATGCAACAGCAGGACAGCACCACGACCGGTCGTGCCGGCAATCGACCAACCTTTAACGGTCTTGCCAAGGCTATCTGTGAAGGAGACGGGCTCGGCTTTCAGATCATCGGGCGGTGACCCGACAATCCGGTTCGCAGGTAAGATCGCGACCTTGCCGGCAGCGAGCAATGCAAACAGAGCCCCAGTGATCAACAGTGTGGAAACCGCAAGACGAAACCGCATGATCGATGAAAGGCTCAATTCTCGAATTGATGCAATGCCAAAGACCCACCTTGCAGCGCTCAGCAGCTGAGTGCTTTCGCATAGAGTACTTTTTGCCGCCGCGCAGCCACAATGGCTCTAACATGGGCGCACAAACGATGACAGCCAGTGCGCCAAGTAACATCGCACCGGCTGCTTGGATGAAGTGTGCGTTTGGAGTTCCCCCGGTTTGATCGACACTTTTCCGTTTGTGAAGGAGAGTGTTTTTCATGCCGAGAACGAGGAACCCGTACCCTGCGGAATTCAGGGATCAGATTATAGCGCTGGCTCGAGCTGGACGTAGCGTTGAGGCGCTGGCAAGGGAGTTCGAGCCGTGCGCGGCCACGATCCATGGCTGGATCAAACAGGCCGATTGTGATGATGGCGTCCGCAGTGATGGCGTGACTGGCGAAGAGCGAGAGGAGCTTCGTCGACTTCGCCGTGAGAACCGCCAATTGCGCCAGGAGAGAGATATCCTGGCAAAGGCCGCGGCCTGGTTTGCTCAGAGCGACGCGACGTCGTCTCGGTCTTCGAGTTCATGACGGCGAACCAGGCCATGCATCCGATCTCAATCATGTGCAAAACGCTCGGTGTTTCCCGCAGTGGATTCTACGCGTGGCGCGAGCGTGCTCCATCAACCCGTTCTGTTGCCGATGCCGAGCTGACAGCACGCATCAAGTCGATCCATCAGGCCTCAAGAGAGACTTATGGCGCGCCGCGCATCCACGCTGAACTTGCTGATGAAGGCATGTCTGTCGGTCGCAAGCGTGTCGAACGGTTGATGAAAGCGGCAGGGCTCAAGGGCGTTAGCCGCCGCAAAGCGGCCCACACGGCAATCCGCGATGATCGGGTCCGGCCAGCCTGTGGTCCGGTCGATAGGAACTTCTATGCTGACGGACCGGATCAACTCTGGGTCGCTGACATCACTTATGTTCCGACCTGGTCCGGCTGCCTTGAGAGCATCGAGCGTCTCGCGTGTCTGAGGTCGGCGGTTGCCCCAAAGCTTTTTGCGCCACCACTCAGCCCGCTCCTTACGTGTCGCGGGATAGGTGTCACCGAATGGCGCCGACCTTCCGGCACGAGCTTTCTCTTCCGCAGACGCATCGATCAGGATCCCACCAAGTCTGGCATTCGAAGCTGGTACAGCAAGTGCATTCAAATCCAATCGCCCGTCCGGCCGGGCAAAATTTTAGGAGCGTGCGGCCCATGAGAGTCGGGTCTCCCAAATCTCTTGGCCTGTTTGCATGTGCAGTCGGGCTGTGCACCCTGGCCCTGCCGGATTGAATTGCTCTCATCCAACGCCTGCGGGCATCGGTTTGTTCGGGTGGCACCATTGGCATGACATAACCTCTATCGATTCAACGAAAGTGTCGGAGCTGTCTGTGTGGGTGAAGGGTTGAGAGATCTTTTGCTATCGCTACAGCCCTTCGGGCACATCGCCGAATCTTGCCACTGTGGCCCGGTGGTTCTCGCGCGGCATTGCCGTGGCGAGAGTTTTAGTTTTTTGCCTGCGCTACCGCCCTCTGGGCTACTTGAGCGCGAGCCCGCGTAGCGGGCTGTACCTTCCACCCGCACAAACTTGGCGAGGGAAAAGCCGCCTACGGCGGCTCGCGCTCAAGTAGCCCGAAGGGCGGTAGCGCCGCGAAAAACCAAAACTCTCGGCAACCATTGAACTCAGATCAGTTCCCCAAGCCCCCCTACTCAGACACCGCATTGGAAGGCCCCAGCGGAACACCCCCATCCCACCCCTCCGGCGCCTCACTCGACGCCGTCACGCCAGCCCCCTGCTCGCACATCTGATAGGCCTCCGCGACGGCGGCCTCCGTTATCACCGGGTCGGACTTGCGTCCCTCGGGTCTGTCATTGCCGAGTTCCACCATGCCGTGGGCCTTCAGGTGATCGCGCCAGTGGCGGCGGCTGGTGTAGGTCTGGCCGTCCGCCATGGAACGCACGCCATCCTGGAAATCGCGGATGAGCATGGGTGATGAAAAGGACGAGCGCTGGCGGCGTGGGCGGGTGGCGTAGTAGTCGGCCTTCGGTACGAGTTTGCCGAGGGTGCGGTCGAAGACGTAGGACGCGCGGGACATGATGGGGGTCCTTTGGGTTGAGTGGTGCGAAGGGGTTAGGGTGAGGGGGAAGGATGGTTGCGGACGAGCTTCGATCGCCGCCCAAAACTCCAATCCCTAAAGCCCCCCGGCCGGCGCACATTCGGAAACCTCCTGGGCGCGCAGCGCAATCTTGGCTTCGCTCTCCTGCGCCTTGAGCGCCAGCTTCGTGTCCATCTCTTTCTGGAGACGTTGCAGCTCTGCGGTCAGCTTCGCATTCATGCGGGCCTGTTCGGCCTGGAACTCGGCGTTCTTGCGTGCCGTTTCAGCCTGGAGGAAGGCGGCTTGCGGGTCGGGCTGCGGTGGCTGTGCTATCGCTTGCGCCTGCTGTTGCTGCGCCTGTGCCAGAAGGGCGAGCACATTGGACATCGTATCGTCGATGATGCCTTCCAGCTCGCGGCCCATCTTGAAGCGCCGGGCCGCTGTTTTGTACATCTCCAGGAACAGCGGAACCATGGCCGGGCTTTGCTGGGCGGCCTGGGCGGCGGAGGTGATGAACTGCGTCGAGACGCTCAGAAACTCGATGACGTTCGACTGCTCGCGCTGGGCATCAACCTGCACGGTGCTGTCACTCTCGATATCGATGGTGAACTTCCGCAGCTTGTCGGAGCGCAGCAGCGCCATGACCTGATCCATGGTTGCCGGTTGTGGCACCCCGGCCCCCGTTTGCGCCGGCTGTGGTGAGCCGACGGGAACAGCCGCACCCGCGCCCTGCCCTCTGGACGGCGGCTCGACGCCGGTCATGGCGAGCAGATGCCCGGCCGTGAAATGCTCGGCGATGATCTCGCCCTTGATCTGGAAAATCTGGCGTACGAAACGCTCGATGGGGCGTTGGCGCGGCGTCATGCGAACAGTGCCGAAGTTGGCTTTGATCTCCTGGGCGCCGCGGGTCTCGCGCGGGTCCGATGTGCCGCGCACGATATCGGAGAGACCGGTCAGCTCGAAGATCTCGGCCTTCAGCTCGCCGCGCTGTTTGTAGAGCCCGGCAAGGACGCCGGCGATGGTCTCCAGCGGCAGCCACATGACCGCCTTGTCGAGGCCGCCCATATCCTGCAACGCCGCCCAATCCTCGATCGGATAAAGCTCGTTTTCATCCCCGTTGAGAATGTCGGCCAGCTCCTTCATGACGCCCGCATAGGCGCCGCGCACTTTCAGCGCCTTGATGAGCCGCGTGATACGCATCGAGATCTCGTTGAGCTCGTCCGCCTGGTCGCGGTATTGGCGAAACTCGGGAACAGGCACGCGCGTGGCCGTGCTGTTCACCGCATAGAGCGGCGCCGGCTGGGGGAAGAAGTTTTCCAGGTTCAGCGGGTCTTCTTCCACATCCAGCACATCGTCGGTAAAACCGTCCGCGACCCAGACGCGCTCGCGGGCGTCCCGGTCCCAGACCTCCCAGACGATTGCCTGGTCGAGCGGGCTTTCCGGATCGCCCTGGTCCCCCTCGGCCCGGCCTGAAGCCTGCCGGTCTTTGGTGCGCGCGTTCAGCGGCACGAGTTTCCCCACGTCGCCGAACTGTTCCTTGAGTTGCTTGCGTGTCAGCGTGTGGCGATAGGCAATCCAGGGCACGTCTTCCCAGGCCCGCGCATCGCCCTCCCGGTAGTCTTCCCAATAGACATATTTGCAATAGACGTCCTGGGCCGCGATTTCGAGGCGAAAGGGGTTTCCGTCCTTGTCGAATTCGTCCGGCTCCACAACCGCGCCGGCCTCCGTCATATAGAGCGTGCGGGTGGCGAGACCGGCTTCATCCGGCACATCTGCGGCGCGCAACGGGATGCGTCGGATCTCCCGGTCATAAGCCACGCGAACGACGCCGCGTCCCGTCAGCAGCATGTCGTCCCGCGCGGCCTCGAGCATCTCGACAAAGCCGTAGCGGGGATCGTCGCCCGTGAACTTCAGCGCCTTCTCGATGAGCTCCGCGCCGGTGAGCGCAATCGGGTCGTCCTGCAGGAAGCGGCGGCGCACATCCGGCTGGGGCGAACGCGACAGCACGGCCGGTTTCAGAAGCTCGGTGTTGGCCCACAGGATATTGAAGCCGCGGGATTTGCGCTTCTCATTCCGATAACGCTCGAGGATCTCTCGCGCCTCTTTGCGCCAGTCCGCCTCGCGCTTCCCGGCCTTGGCGATCTCGTCCAGCCAGAACTTTGCCCGGGCCCGTCCGGCCTGCGGGTCGCGTGTCTTTGTGTCGGCAGTATTCAAGGGGTGATCTCCTTGTCGAAGTCGTGGAATGGGGGGGTGGTGTCGATTCATGAACGGCATCAGGTTTCGGGCCCGGTCGGGCTTAAGGCGGTTACAGAACCGCCCTCAAAATCGTAATGGCCGGGCTTGATCACTGAGATCTCAGTCTATGGTAGTGTTCAAATCAGCGGCAGCAGGCCTGCCAATAGCGGCAGACCTCCGGGACAAGCGAAGCGGGGCAAACATGAGCAACAAGGCTGTCAAACCGACGTTGGCGTCAATCGGCCTCGTTTTCGCGTTAGTGCTGGGGTGGACCACACCCATTCAGGAAGGCCGCGCATCTCAAACTCAAGTGCCTGAGCCTCTGCGAGTGGCAATGGCAGACTAGTGGGAGCATTTGACGCCCTACATCGAGCGCTCTGTCGCCGAGGGACATGGCGGAATGTCAGCCAATGTCGGCTATAAGGCCAAACTCCACAATTGGACAAAGCCTTTGAGAACGCTTGTCGACTATGGAATGTGTCGCGGCCACCCCCAAGCAATCGAAGCCCTGTACAGTCTCGACACAGCTTTCACGGTTCCCGTTCTCAGCAACGCCGACCGCCTCTTCCTGGAGTGGCGCGCCCTGCATGCCGGTCTCCGTCTTCAATTTCTCGACAAGGTTCGGCCAATAGCCTCGATGCCGCCCGTTGAATTCGCCAGCGCCGACATTGCGCCACCATCCATCGAGCAAGTGGACACACGCACGGCCCGCGAGGTCTTTGGCGAAGACGAAGCATGGCTGATTGAAGTGTCCGACTATCTGCGGGCGAAACAGTTCAAACGCGCAATGCGAAAAATCGACCGACTCGGCTGGATGTGCCTTGGATATCGCAAGCCTGGTCGAGAGCTGCTCAAGCTCCCGAAAGATATCCGGTTTGATCCGGTGAAAGTCTGGCACCCGGTCGGATAGCGGTTTGATTGTCACGGACAGAACGCGTCCGTCATTCCTGACCGTGTGGGGCGTAAGCCCCATCTCGAGAGTAGGAACCCAGCAAAAGATGCGGCGAAGCTGCCTCGCCGGCTATAAGCATGTGTGGGAGATCTGTATTCACTCAACAGATTCCAACGCTCACATTCCGCACTTGATGCGGGATCCAGGGCGAAAAACTGAGGCCATTGTTTGCCGCCCTGGGCCCCGCATCAAGTGCGGGGCGTAGGTATTGAATAGGGACATGCCTTCTGGTGACGATGTGTTCGTATTTGTTTCTGGTTTCACTCTCTCTGAAACTGACAAATTGCAATTGGGATCGAAAGTGACCGGAACGGGAATGCCAGTCGGCCGCCCGTTCGCAGTCTTGAGTGAGAACCGTGCCCGCATCCGGCTCAGAGAATGAAGTCGTTACTCGACAGCTCCGACACCGAGACGCCATCCAGGATAACGACATTGCCGCCGAAAGCGATTTGCGCGTCGCCGCCACGCGATTCGAAGATCGCCAGATCCGATATCGAATCGACGCCGAACACGCGGCTGAAGTCGAGATAGTCCCGGCTTGTGTCGAAATCGGTGATCGTGTCCGTGCCCCAGTTGTTCGAGAACTGGAACTTGTCGGCACCTCCGCCTCCGGTCAGCTCGTCATTGCCAGAGCCGCCGTTGAGACGGTCGTCATGGTCGCCGCCATTTAGAACATCGTTGCCGCTGCCGCCGCTGAGATAATCGTAGCCGGTTCCACCGTTCAAGATATCGCTGTCGGCACCGCCATAGAGATTGTCGCCGCCGGAGCCACCGTCCAGAAGGTCGTTGCCGCTGCCGCCGTAGAGGTCATCACTGCCCCCTTCGCCAAAGACCTCATCATGGTCATTGCCGGCACTCACATAATCATCGTCGGCGCCAGCATAGATCGTGTCATTGCCATGGCTGCCGAAAAGCGTGTCATCGTCGTCCCCGCCCCTCAGCAGGTCATCGTCATTGCCGCCGTGGAGCGTGTCCTCGCCCGTGCCGCCTTCGAGAATGTCGTCACCTCGGCCGCCATAGAGGTTGTCGTCGCCGGATTCGCCGAACAGACGGTCCTCGTCGTCGCCGCCGTAGAGATTGTCGTTGTCGGCGCCGCCATAGAGCCAGTCGTTTTCGTCGCCGCCGAACAACCAGTCGGCTCCATCCTCGCCGAGAAGCGAGTCGGCACCGTCCCGGCCGGACAGTGTGTCGTTCCCCGACCCACCGTTCAGGCTGTCATCGTCGGCGCCGCCGTCGAGATAGTCGTTGCCGCTATTGCCGAAGAGCGTGTCGTCGCCGGCATCGCCATAGAGATAGTCGTCATTTTGCCCGCCGTAGAAACGGTCGTTTCCGGTACCGCCATACATCGTGTCGTTGCCCTCGCCGCCTTCGGCATAATCATTGTCGCTGTCGCCGCGAATGACATCGTTGCCCTTGCCGCCATAGAGGGAATCGCGGCCCGCGCCACCCCTGATCGTGTCGTTGTCGTCCCCGCCATAGGCAAAGTCGTTACCACCATCCAGCTCAATGATATCGTCGCCAGTGCCGCCATAGGCTGTGTCCTCGCCTGTGGCACCTACGAGCAGGTCGCGGCCGCTGCCGCCATAGAGCCGGTCATTGCCCGAGCTACCCGAGAGGTAATCGTCGCCGGCGTCGCCATAGAGCCGGTCATCGCCGCCGTCGCCGCCGACATAGTCGTCGCCCGCGCCGCCGCGCAGATAGTCGTTTCCGCTATATCCGGAAATGCCATCGTCGCCGCTGGTGCCCCAGATGTAGTCGTTGATCCCGAAGTAGCCGGTGATGGTGATATCGATCGGTTGTGTCCAGTCTCGCATCTCTCTCTCCCACAATGCGCTGTCCCGGGCCGAGGCCCGGACGGTTGATGTCGAAGACAGGGATGCCCAAACGTTGCGGCGCCCTCCTGGATCGATTGATCGAAGACGCGTCCCCCCGTCTCTTGTCATCTACATGGGAGCCGTCGGCGTGAAGGCGCGTGATGCCCGTCACACTTGGAACATATCGCTTGGAGTCAGGTCACCTTCCCCCGACGAACGTTGTTGAAGTACGCTCGTTCAGGTGACGTTCAGGGTCGCGCTGGCGAATGGTCCGGGAACAGCGTCGAATCGAAAACCCAGGGCAGTTTCAATGACTCGGTATTCACTGAAACTGCTCTAGGGGCTGTCGCGATAAGGATATGGATCTGGCGCGGTGATACTATTGCCATGGGGAACAGGGATCACCCCGCCAAGCGGATCGGTAATGTGGATGAAGCCGGCATCAGCGATGCATCGACCCGGGCCATTGCCGAGCGCCTGCTAAGATTGCAGACGCTCGAAGTCGCAAATGCCTCTATCGGGGTGAATCTCTTCTCCAATACACTCCGTCACACCGGCGCATCCACAACGTGTTGCAGGGACTAGACCCCCCAGATGTCGTCGGCACCGGAATCAAAACCCAAATTGTCGAACGCGTCGAAATCGTGGTCGGTTGTTTCGCGGAGCGAGTCAAAGGTGCGCTCGACCTCTTCCACGATCTTATTGCCGATTTCCTCCGACCTGTCGCCGTTATCCTCAGCCTTGTTGCCGGTGTATTCGTCCGCAATATCACCAAAGCTGATTTTCGTATCTTCCATCATTGTCTTGTCTCCTTTGGTTGCCGCTTCCTGGGTCCGCGTATGAAGGTTGGTCGCGCTATGGCCGGAAAAGGTTCAAAGGAGGCCGACGATTGCCAAAAAAAGTTCGGCTTACGATGTCAGAGAAGATCACGAATCAACGTTTGATTGCACCTCGAATCGGCAGAGCACATCAGGCCCGCCAGGCGTCCGGCACCCTGTTGCCAAAACGCTCGCGGCAGAACGCGTACTGAGGGGCAAGGATGCTCAGGAGTTCATCTCGCACACCATCGGGCAGATCGATTTTCAGCTCTGTTTCATTGACGGCTTCTTCGGTCTTCGGCGGCAAATATGCGACATCGACGAAGGCACAGAGCTTTTTCAGCGTGGCTTCCGAAAAGAGGTCTTCAAAAAACAAGAAGAGAATGTCCCGGTCGGGAAACACAGCGTCCATCGCCTCGACAGTCTGCCTGTAATCCGTCCATCCGAAAAGCTCCGGGTCCTGGATCATATCGGACCAGTTGTTCATTACGTCCAGGCTCGGGTCGTTCTGTTGTCTGTATCGCAGGTGGGACCAGAACCGGTCGACCGGATCGCGCATGATGAACAGGATTTTGAGCGCCACGTTCTGGGAGGCGACAAATTCCCTCATAAACTCAAACCCTCTCCGGCCAATGCCCGAATAGGCTGGTGTGATATCGCAAAGGGTCCTGGTGTCCGGAGCGCAGTTTCTTGCAAAATGAGCGAAATATTCGTTGTCGTCATAGATCATCTTAACGCGATCGAGGCTGGCTTGAAACGAAGGACGGTTGCGCAGGTTCTCGGCTACATCTCCATCCTGCTTGATATGGAACACAAGCCGCTTGACCGCGAAAAGATCCATCTGTTCCGCTGAGACATGGAAATGTGCGTTGAAGAAATGCACTTCCTTCAATGGCGACGCGACCACACCGGCCAATGAACTGAGATATCGATAGACCCAACTCGTCCCGCACTTATTCGCGCCAACGCCAACCAGAAACGTTCTGCCGTCCAGTTCGCGATACTTTCGAAGCTGCGGACGTGTGGCCGGCATGGATAACTTTTTTCCTCGGTGAGCCCGACGTCGTCGGAACGTGGGTGTATCTCCGCTGCCATAAGAAGGGCAAAACCGCTCCCTTTGGCAGATCATAATATCATTGGGACGTCAGCACATTCGGGCCAGCCCTACGGTTCTCTCTTGAGGCAGGCGTGAACCGCGCTGCTCTTATCGATCGGGCTCACGCCTTCTTTGCCGCAATACAAGTCTATCTGTTTCGAGCCTGACGACAGGAGACCTGCCATCATCTGTTCCGACCCCGTCGCAAAGCTCGGGTCGCCGATCTCTATCCCAAACTTCTTTGCGACCACATCTGCAGCACATCCGATTTCGGACTGCTTCTTGGGGTCTTCCGGAGTACCGAATTTGGCGATAGGGCCTTTGGCATGCTTAAGAGCAAGACGAACGCCCTGCCGATCCCTGGCGTCAATCTGATCGAAGCAGCTCAGGCGGGAGAGCGCATGGATCTTGCAGTCAACCCTTTTCTCGTAACTTTCTATTTTACCAGCCTGAAAAAACAACGATGTGAAGTTGCTCAAGTTTCCGCACGCGTGGGACGCTTGAATCGGGGTGCAAAACAGAAGCATGACAAGGGTGGCTCGAGAGACGATGATCAACGTTTTCATTCGCGTGCCCGATAGTGTTGGTGCGGATTGAACGCCAGCTCACGATTGATCGATCCGGCGACTTGACCCCAAATGAGAGTCACAAGGAATCTACTCCTCTTTTGGCGAAGCCAACGTGAATTGCGAGTGAATGGTGAATACAGGCGAACGACAATCCTCTTTGCGCCTAGAGATATGATACTAAGCAGACTGTCATTCTAACCTAACCGAGAGCCCCGAGGGCTGGAAAGCAGAACCGATGGCCGACCTGTTCGACTTGTCGCTGCTCCTGGAGCCGGCGTTCGTCTATGCGGCGATTGTCTCGGCGCTGGGCGGGCTGCTTCTCGGCTTTACCGGGTTCGGATCGACGCTGGTCATGGTGCCGCTGCTGACGTTCCTCTACGGGCCCGCCCAGGCGGTCGCGGTCGGTGTCGTGCTCGCATCGCTCGGTCCGGCGCTGCTCGTCCCCAGCGCCGCACGCGAGGCAGACTGGCCGGATCTGGCGCCGGCCTGTTTGATGAGCTTGTTTATCGCACCGGTCGGCATCTATCTGCTCCTGACCGCAGATCCCGGCCTGACCCGTCGTTTGATGGGCGTCCTGGTGATTTTCGTTGCGCTGATCATGATCCGCGGCTGGAACTATAGCGGGCCGCGGAGCACGCTGACGAGCATGGCCTGCGGTGCCTTTACCTCCTTCACCAACGGCTATTTCGGCATGGGCGCACCAGGCGTCACCATCTACTATCTGTCCGAGACGATCCCCGCGACCGTGCAGCGCGCCAATATCCTCATTCTGCTCTGCGTTGCATCGACCGTCACGATCGTCGGCATCGTGATCGGAGGCGGCGCCAACTGGAACACGCTGCTCCTGGGCGCAGCACTCTTCTTTCCGTTCGTGATTCCCATGTGGATCGGCGCCCGGTTCTTCCGACAGTCCTCGGGCGATATCTATCGCCGTGTCTGCCTCTGGCTGCTCATCGTTATGGGAGTTGTCGTGATCGTGCTTTGATCCCGGCGACCGACCAAATCCGGTCCAAAAAACGACAATCATCGAATTCCGCGTGCTAGCTCGTTTTACCTCCGCACCAAATAAGCTTCGAAGGCGCGTCTTGTTCCTCGCCCGAGGTCCCCGTCGATCGCGCCTCGATAGAAGCCCGCCGTCTTAAGCTGACGCTGCACGGCCTTGCGGGTTTCGGTGCGCCAGTTCTTCAAACCAGAACGCAGTTCTGACAATGCGGTCTCCTCCCCGAGACGGGTTGCCTCCAGCAGATGTTTGGCCACGATATCGGCTTCGTAGGCGGCGACTTCGCCATCTTCGAGATGGAAAGCCAGATAATAATTGCCCTCGGCACTCTTTCGATCTGCACTCTTGCGGAGCCAGGTTATTGCCTCCGTTGGGTTCTTGGAAACGCCAAGGCCATCCAAATATTGCAGGCCGATCTGAGCTGCGCCGTCCGGATCGCCGGAAGCAAAGGCCCGCTCGAACCATATCCGCGCTTCTTTGTGGTTTTTTTCGACACCCCACCCCTCATTAGAGAGGAGGCCAAGCCAATATTGCGCATAAGGATCCGCCTCTTTTGCGGCTTCGAGGAACAAGGATCTGGCTTTGGCATAATCTTTTCCAATGCCTGAGCCGAGCACAAACATGGTACCGAGTTGTGTCTTGCCGTGTGGATTACCGAGGTCCGCACTTTTCTGGAAATGGGTAATCGCTTTCGAGACGTCCTTTTGTACGCCGCTCCCTTGATAGAGTAGTACGCCGAGATCGGCGATTGCTGTCGAATGTCCGCTATCTGCCGCTTTGCGAATCCATTTCACGGCCTCCTCAAAGCGGTTCATTTCATAGAGGATGTTGCCAAACTGTAGCTCGAACCGAGCGACATTGGGATGAGCGCGCGTCGCCTCCCTGCACGCCTCGAGTGCGCGTTTGGTGTTGACCTGGCCCGGGTGGGGAGCATTACCGACGCGATGAATGTCGTAGATCAACGCGCCAAAACGATCGCAATCGTGCAGAGGTACATTGCCTGAAATGCCGAGCCTCTTGGCCGTCGGCGGTGCAAGGGCTGCAACCTTCTCGGTTTCGGTCGCAGCCGGTGCCGATGGCTTTTGGGCGACTTCCTTGTCTTTAGTCGTAACCTGCGAGACTGCCGTCACATTCCGAACCGTTCCACCTTCGCCGACGACGACGAAGGGCGCCCAATAGGAGGGATGGCGCTGGCTTGGTGTGCCCTCGTCGATAAGCCGCAGCATGGAGCGACGCAAAGCCTCGGCCCGGCCGATACCGGGAGAGGCCTCCATCTCGGAAAACGCCGCGGTCGTGAGTTTGACAGCGGCCTCCGATATGACAGGCCAGTGAGACACCAGCATCGTTCGCGCACCAGCATAGAAGAAGGCTCGTGCAAGGCCCGAGAAGGCTTCCGCCCCGGGCTTATCGCCTGCTGCCGTGTTGCAAGCCGAAAGCACGACCCAGTCCGCATTGAGCTTCAACTGTGCGACCTCGGACGCCATCAGCAACCCATCGTCTGTAACGGTTGCCTTACTTGGCAGGGAGAGCGCCAGGGCGGGCTCCCCGAGCCCGGCGATTTCGCCCGCAATCAGCCCATGCGTGGCGAAATGCACAATTCGATAGTCGTCGAGCTTGCCGCGACTGCTGAGCGTTTTGATCCCGGTTTCGCTGGCGCGCCGGCCGAGGACGATTTCGCTCTTCGCGGCATTGAATACCTTTCCCACGGCGCGCAACTCATCGGCAGTGTCCGGCAATGGCGGGATCACACCGGACAGTTTTTCCACATCGGCAAGTTCGCCCCGGAAATAGGACGCGTAACCGCGCGTGGCCTGAACCGCACGGGTGCGTCCGCGCTTATTCTTCTTTTCCGTCGGTTTGAAAAAATCCGGATCGCCAAAGCCGATGAAAGGACGTTTGGCTTGGCCTTTTTGTGCAAAGACACGCAAGGCTCGCAGGGACGAAACCGATGGCAATATGGTCACGGCATGCTGACGGATCAGCCACTGAGCCTTCTTGAAGCGCTCGGAAAGCTCACCCGAGGCGGGCGGCGGCGACGTCACCAGCATATGGAAGGGCAGACCTGTGAGCGGACCCGACGGTACGATCATGAGGTGGCGCTTGCCCTTGATAGCCTTCGCAATCGGTTGGAGCAGGCCGACATAGAGACGGTGCGCTCGCTCGAGATCGGTGTCGTAGGCATCGCACGGTTTATTCAACCGCGCCAAGCCACGGCAAACCTGCTCGCGAGACAAGCCCCGGCCACCCGTATCGACCGCAGCGACCGGATCAAGCGATTGCCTCAGGGTGGCAATCTGTTTTTCGAGGTCACCCTTCTGCTGATCGATCACCTGCCACTCAAGCCTGTTCTGCGTCACGGCCCAGACAAAACTCTCTTTCTCGTTGACGAGATAGAGGATAAGCGCCTCGTCGGGTCCGAGAAGTTTGCGGACTTGCGCTATCTCCAATGGCCTGGGGTTCGAAAGCTCGGCGTAGTTCGGAAAATTCTTTTCCAATGTTGCGTTCTGTTCCGCGAGACGCTTCTCGGCCGCGGTCAGTGCAGCCCTCAAATCATCGATCGCCTTCTGGTCGCGCTTGCCGGGCGACGCGCCGATAGCCTTGATCAACGCCTTGTCCAGAGTTTTCCGACGGATCGTCAGATCCTGTTGTTTGCGAACATGATGGGCAAGCGCGGCTTTGCCGCTACCCAGACGGGCCGCCATTTGGCCTAGCGCTGCAGCGGCTGATGTGCGCCCGGCCCATTGCGCGGCGGGAAACGCCGCTTCGGCCAGTTCCGCCTTCCTATTCGGCTTCTTCGCCGCCAATCGCCCCGTCGCGGTCACTTCCAATTGGAAGTACACCGCCTGCTTCTTTGCTCCACCATCCGGATCCCGCAGTTGCGCCACGCCGTTCAAGGCGCGGGCAGCGTGGATCGCGGCCGCCCTGCGGGCATGTTTATATGCACGACTCCACCGACCACGCTGCGCATCAAGATGACCGAGATTGCTGTGGCCGGAGGCGACATTCGGGTGATTTGGCCCAAACGCCTTCGTCCAAATGGCCAACGAGCGACTGTAGAGCGGCTCGGCCTCCGCATGTCGGCCTCGGCGTTCGTAAAACAAAGCCAGATTGTTGAGTGTCGTGCCGATGTGGGGATGACCCGATCCAAGTGCCTTCTCGTCAATTGCAAGAGAACGCTTGTAGAGCTGTTCGGCTTCCGCATTGCGACCGAGGTCACTGTAGAGCAATGCCAAATTGCTTAGCGACGTGGCCACGGAGCTGTGGCCTGGTCCAAACACCTTCTCGGTGATTGCCAGTGCGCGCTTATAGAGCGGCTCGGCCTCCGATTTGCGACCGATGTCACTATAGAGCAGCGCCAGGTTGTTCAGCGACAATGCCACGGAGGTGTGGCTCGAACCCAGCACCTTCTCCTTAATTGCCAGAGCGCGCTTGTAGAGCAGCTCGGCCTCGTTGTGGCGGTTCTGGTTGGTATAGAGCAATGCCAGGTTGTTGAGCACCTTGGCCACAAAGGGATGGCTTGGTCCGAGCGCCTTCTCGGCGACCGCTAGCGAGCGCTTGTAGAGTGGCTCGGCTTCGGTATACCGACCTCTTATCTCGTTGAGCGACGCCAAGGCATAGAGAGCCGTGCTCACTGAGGGATGGGCCGGCCCGAGCGCCTTCACCCGGATCGCGAGCGAGCGCTTGTAGAGCGGCTCGGCCTCCGCGTGCCGGGCGAGAGCAATATACAGGTTCCCCAGATTATTGAGGCTGGCGGCGACGTCCGGGTGATTGGGTCCGAGCGCCTTTTCACGGATCGCCAGGGCGCGCTTGTGAAGGGGCTCGGCCTCGGAATGCCGGCCCAGGGTGGCATAGAGGTCCGCCAAATTGTTGAGGCTTTGGCCGACGTCACTGTGATTGGGCCCGAGCGCTTTCTCGCGGATTGCGAGCGAGCGCTTGTAGAGAGGCTCAGCTTCCGCATAGCGGCCCAGCGAGTCATAGAGACTTGCGAGATTGTTAAGGCTCAGGCCGACATCAGCGTGATCGGGTCCGAGCGCCTTCTCCCAGATCGCCAGCGCGCGCTTGTAGAGCGGCTCGGCTTCCGCATACCGCCCTGCCTTCTTGTAGAAAAATGCAATGTTGTTGACGGCGCTGGCATAGTCGGGATGCGCGTCGCCGTGGCGCTTCTTTATGAGCTCGGCGTAACGTTTCGCCAGCGGAACGGCCTCATCATACTTGCCGGCGCTGTAAAGTTGCCCGATCTGCTCTTGTAGAGCATCTGTATCTTGTGTCTGGGAATATGCAGGCGATCCAACCAATACAAATAATGCGATAACTGCCGTCGCCAGGATGACACTCGGATATGCTCTGCAAACCGCTCGCATGTTCCGGAAAAGACCTTGTTTTGCCAATCAACCCTTCTGGCGCAGCATCGACTTGATACAGAGGCGCTCGCCGTGAGAGAAGCAATAAAGCGCTCTAGACGCCAAAACCAAGTTTGAATTCAATGGAGTTTAACAGATCAATGAATGTCAGCAACTGGTGTTGCTGAAGCCAAGAAGTCTGCATGACCTTCACAAATACGAACGGTCATCCCGGGTCAGTTTTACACTCTTTGCAGTGTCCGCCCCAGGCTACAAGCTACGCACGGATCTTCCGACAGTCCTCGGGCGATATCTATCGCCGTGTCTGCCTCTGGCTGCTCATCGTCATGGGAGTTGTCGTGATCGTGCTTTGATCCCGGCGACGCCCCTTCGAACAACCTGATGATGTCCTCGAAGGCGGCGACCGCAAAGATGCGGATTTCTTCGTCGGCCCGAATGATACAGCCCCCAGATTAGAAATTCTGGGGTTTAGCCAACCATCACCATACGGGCGTAGTCCGTCACCGTGAGGTCGTTAGCGTAAGGTGACTTGGTGTGATGTTGCCGCCTGATGTTTCGGCGGAAGCGGGATTCATTGAGGAATAAAGATAAAGACAGACCACGATAATGACAGTTCCAATAGCCGCTAACAGATTTTGCATTGCTTTCCTTTCAATTGTTCAATTTTTATAGACATGCGCATGCGCATAGCCTTGGTGACTGTCAGGTAATTCTGGCAGTTTACTTTTACCCTTTTTGGCTACCCGTCTGAGAACGACACATCCATGTTTCCTCCCACCGAATGACACGCCTCCAAGTGGAAACATTTTTGGTATCAATCGGACGGTCATCGTGACCGCGCTCCGGTCATTACGGCATTGTCTTGCTTGAAGAAAGGAGACAAAAGAGCACGGACCCCGCCAGACCGTTGCCGATATTCGGTTATCAGAGCCTCAGGGATCAGCGCAGTCAATTCGGCCAACCCTTGTGCCCTCTCGACCGCCTGCCGGTCGACCCCGAACCGGCCATCATCGCAACACCATTGGAGATATCCACGAAGCAGAACCACTGCGAGACATTACCGGGCAAAAATGCCTCGGTAACTCTATGTTCGTATATTTCGATTATTTCGATTATTGCGAATATTGGAATGTGCCCTTATATTCTGCACATAGGCACCAAAATGGAGACTCAACATGCCAGCAGAAGCCCTAAACAAGCGGCCGCCTACAAGCGACGAGATGGAAAAGGCATCTGAGGCGATGAGCATTTTTGCGCGAGCCCTTAAAGAGGATGGTCCGTCAATTCGCATCAATAGCGGCGGCGATGAGTTGCAATTAGATTTCCCACATGCCTTGGGGCAGCTCGTCTTGGACCTGCTCGCACATGTGGCTAGAGGCGAGATGGTCACCTTTGTACCCTATGGCGCGGAACTCACCACACAGCAGGCTGCTGATCTCCTAAATGTTTCGCGACCGTTCCTTGTTAAACTTCTTGAGGCCGGCGAAATCGAACATCACAAGGTTGGCTCACACCGACGCGTCCCGGTTGAAAAGCTTCTGGAATACAAAATGAAGCGAGATCAAGTGCGGTCTGAAGGTCTGACTGAGCTGCAGCGTCTCGGTCAAGAATTCGACGCTGGATGAAAGAAGTAGCGGACCGCTTCGTCGTCATCCTTGATGCAAATGTACTTTACCCATTTCGTGTCAGAGACGTTCTGTTGCGGTTCGCCGAGGCTGGACTGTTCCGAGCCCGATGGTCAGAAAAGATAACGGATGAATGGACATCCCATCTCCGAAACGCAAAACCTCATCTGGAAGAAAGCGTGCGTTCGCAGTTAGCGGCAATGGAGCGCGTGTTCCCAGAAGCTGTTGTAACAGGTTATGAGCCATTGATGGCGGACCTGACACTACCAGATTCCAATGATGTTCATGTTCTTACCGCTGCAATCAAAGCCGGCGCTCAGCACATCGTCACCGAAAACCTAAAAGACTTCCCGGATGACATCTTGTCTGAGTTTGATATGGAAGCTGTATCCGCCGACAATTTCATCGCAAGCACCTTTGAGCTCTATCCCGCTGAAGGTGTCGCTGCACTTCGCGCAATGCGAAGAGCGTACAATAATCCCTCAATGACAAAAGCCGAATTCATTATGGATCTCATGCGTGTCGGGCTTGGGAGAACTGCCGCTCTCGTCAAGCCGGAGATTGAAAGCCTCTAATCACCGCACGATTCTGACAGAATGCGCGAAACCGGTTGGGAGTATCGTTTGCCGAACAACACGCCTCCAAGTGGAAACAATTTCGGTTTCAGTCACACGGTCATCGTGACTTGATTCCGATCGTTGCGGGATCCTCTTACTTGAAGAAACGGGACAAAAGAGCACGGACCCCGATAGACCGTTTCCGATATTCGGTTATCAGAACCTCCGGGATCAGCGCAGTCAGATCGGCCAAACCTTGTGCCAACTCGACCGCCTGCCGGTCGACCCCGAACCTGCCATCATCGCTACACAGTTCGAGATATCGGCGCAGCAAGGCATCAACCTCGTTGCGATGCGTTGGATGATCCTCGAGTTCGGCCACAACCGGCGACTTATCGTTATCAGCAGACAGCACGATCTTTCGCCCATCGGACACAAAGGCGAAATACTCACCGTTGCGAACGTCGATTGCCTCCGTGGCGATCACCAGGTCTTCCAGGCGTCGGTAAATTTCGAGATCGCCCGGGACTGACGGATCATTTGATTCATTCAGCAAGTAGAGGTTTGGCATTAGACGCGATCCAAGGTGGAATTCTCGAATGACACCGTTCTTTGTCGAAACACTACTGGTATCCGGCACTCCTTCACCAGACCCTTGAAATCATTGCCCTGGCGCCTGACAGGACATTGTTGAGCCGCTGGCTTGAGCAGTGATAGACTCATTCACTGAGGACAACACCCGTCTTTGGGAGAGACCTATGCCTAAGGTCGCCGCTGTTCTTGTCATTGCGGTTTTGCTCGGCTTTTTCGGCGCCATGGAAGGCCATGCCGGCAAGCGCGTCGCGCTTGTCTTCGGCAATGACGACTATACGACCCTGCCGAAGCTGCAAAAGTCCGTGAACGGCGCCCGCGCGGTGGCCGAGGCCCTGAAAGACATCGGTTTCACCGTGATGATGGGTGAGAACCTGAGCAGGCGCGCGATGCATCGGCAACTCGCCGAATTCCGGCGGCAGCTCGATCAGGGCGACGAGGCGCTGTTCTTTTATGCAGGACACGCGGTCCGCTACCAGGGCCGCAACTTTCTGCTGCCTATCGATTTCCCTCAATCGAGCCAGTCGGACAATCTCGTCGACTTCGAGGCGCTCGCTGTCGACCTGGTGATCAATTCCGTTTCCGCCCGCAAACCCCGGGTTGGCATCGTCATCCTCGATGCTTCACGCCGCAATCCGCTCCCGACCTGCACACGCTGTATTCCGAGGCACGGACTGGCGCGCACCGATGTTCCGGCAAACATATTTGTCCTCCATTCGGCAGGCGCCGGAGAAGTCGCACTGGACATGCTTACCCACGACGATCCCGATCCCCACTCAATATTCGTGCGCAGCCTCCTCCCCCTTCTCAAAGAGCCGGAACTCAAAATCTATGCGCTGGCGAAACAGTTGCAGCGCGACGTGCATGCACTCGCCCGAACCGTCGGTCATAATCAGAAACCGGCCTATTTCGACACCCTACTGGCGGACTATTATCTGGGACGTTTTCATGATGCACCGACGGCCCCGCAGTGAGACGCGGGACCGACAAACGTTGGCAAAAATGATCCCGTTTGAGATCGGCGATCCCACCATGGTAGCTTGAAACCTTATCGCAACCGCTTCTCAGAGATCGAACATGCTTCCACGTAATCTGTGTGTCTTGTTGGCCCTCTGCTGCCTTCCGGCGCCTACGGCCACGGCAAATGACTCCACCGCCCAGATCGGCGCAGGCGGTCTCGTGCTGGCTCGAACCAACGCTATTGCCATGGAAAGCGAGGTGCTTCGCGTATCGGTCGAGCAGATCAGTGTCGACTATGTGTTCCGTAACAGAACGGATCGAGACATCACGAGCATCGTGGCGTTTCCGCTGCCGGACCTCACAATGAATGAGGATGGCGATGTCGCCATCCCGCTGGAAGACAAGGGCGCCAACTTTGTCGGCTTCAAGACCGAGGTCGATGGCAAACCCGTGGCGATGCGCGTCGAACAGCGGGCGATGGCTGCCGGACTTGATCAGACAGCCGCACTCAAAGAACGGGGCATTCCGCTTGAGAATTTCGCACCCGGCGTCGTCAACCGGCTGACCGCGCTGGACGCAAAGACGCAGGAAGCGTTTGCCCGGCTCGGACTGATCCGGTTTGAGCGCTACGATATCGGCCAGGGCATGAAACGCTATTCGCGGCCGAACTGGACCTTGAAAACGACATTCTACTGGGAACAGACATTCCCGGCAGGTAAAGCCGTGCGCGTGACACATCGCTACCAACCCGCGGCCGGAGCGTTCGCCGGCACCAATGTCGGCACGGATTACTTCGACGCCGAGCTGCGCCAGATCTACGAGCGGGACTATTGTGTCACGGACACGTTCCTCGCCGACGTGACGGCGGCCACCAAGAAAGCCGGCAGCGACAATGTGTATTTATTAGAACATTGGGTCGATTACATTCTCAAGACCGGAGGCAACTGGGCCGGAGGCGAAATCGGCGAATTTCGGCTCATCGTCGATACAGGAAAATCCGGTGGATTTGTTAGCCTCTGCCACGCAGACCTAAAGCCGATTGGCAAGGGAAAGTTCGAGTGGGTGAAAAAGGATTTCTGGCCGGAGCATGACCTGAAATTCTTGTTCGTGTTGAAGCACCACGCGCAATAGTCACTCGGAAAACCATCACCGAAAAGCCTTCACCACAACGCAGTGCTTGCGAGCCGATGTTGAAAACACACTCAAAACGGTGCGCAAGTTCGAGCAAATGATGGGGTGTGCCTTGCCGCCTCACGAGCCGCCCTCTAGGCTCGCAGCCAAAGTCTCAAGCTCCAAAATACCGGAAATGCCTGCTTGGAGAAATTCATGCTTCGTCCGCTCAATGCTCAACGCCGCATGGCGACCCACTTTCTTGCCTGGGTGTTTTTCCTAACGGTCTTTGTGGCTGGCGACTTAGTCATTCAAGTGCAACCCGCCCACGCTCAAGGCAAGTGGAACAAGCAACAGACTGCGTTGCTGGACAGTATGTACGCACGGCGCAACCAAATTCGCGCCTTTTGCAAGAAACTGAAATATATCAGCCTTACATATCTGGACACCGACGATAAGCTCATCAAACGCCTCCGGAAGGTGCCGGTCGAGTTCAACGCAAAGCGCGCACTCAATCATTGGCGTTTCCATCCGGTAAGACTCGCGACCCTGCGTCTGAGCGGGCGACGCTCCATCCAGCAGATGAGCGCGGCGCAGCGTGGCGCATTTGGCCGCAAAGTCCTCGAATGCGTCGCGATCGGGCTTCATCGCGACAATAGAGGCCGATCGATGTTGGCGCATCTCTTCGAGGACCGGTTCGCGAATGCGCAGTTCGACACATTGACCCGGCCAGATTCCATGAGCCCAATCATGGTCAATGACGCGGAAATCAACCGGGCGATCCGGCCTGAACACAAGCAGCCAACTCCCGACGAACAGTTTCTTCGCGAGATACACAACGCGCTAAACGCATGGCGCGCGTCCCAAGATATCGGCGATCTGACCGGCGTGCTTCAGCGATGGGGCAGAAAGTTGGAACGGACCGATCAATGGTTCTTGTACGAATTGAGCAAGATGTATGTGACCGACAAACGGCATTGGTTGCTCAAATATGCGAACGAAATCCAATCGAGATTCAAACTCCACCGCTTCGATACCGGCCCCACCTTCAAAGACATTGGACAAGCCAAATTGCGGTGGCATGGTCGGCGCGCGAACGAATATGTGCTGGGCGCGCACTTTGGCATGCGCCACTATTCATCCAACAAAGACAATTGCGACAAACCCGGCATTCGCACCGAGACGTTGGCAATCCCAGCGCAGGACTATCTGATCGACGCCTATCTGGCGGCGGCAAAGGAACTGCGACAGTCGTGCGGATTCCATGTTGATCGATCTACAGCGGGACGCTTGTTTCCGATCGATGTCCAGATGTTCGTAAATGGACGCAAAACGGCCACGTTCACATTCTCGATCGGAGGGCATGTGCGGCAGTCGGGCCAACTTGGAAAGGTGTCCAATTTCAAGATGGTGTCCGATGAGGACATCTACGATCCGATTGCAAAACACTTTTGGACCAACCCACGAAAGCCGTTCGAAATCGATGCGGAAAAAACACGTTATGCTTCCCCGGCCCTGGGCGGTGATCTTGACTATGTCCGCGCGACGCGACAGCGGAAATCGCGGAAGGGAAGACCGGCGCAAGACATCGTCTACAGTACCGAGGGGGGATTGGTCAGACGCGGCGTGCTTGACGATGTGTATGTTTCAATTGAAATCGTGGACGAAGCCGCATTCGACCGCGCGCTGCGAGCCGGCGTTCCCGCCGCGCGCTTCCTGGAGATCGAAAGAACGCTCAATCAGTCGGGCAGATATTGGCGGGCCATCGTCAAACAGGACCTCGGTCGGTCCCAGATACCCGATGCAGTGGCCTATTTGAAAGCGCTCCATCGGGCCCGGTTCCTGCGGGTATTCTACGCGTTGAAAATGGCGAAGCGTCAGGGCTTGGATCTAGAGGGAGCCGTCATCAAGGGCCATGCGAATGTGCGCGTTGCCAAAATCGCACCCACTGTGCCGCAGGCATACCGGGCGATTAATGCGCATGTTCTGGACAGCAAGTGCGGAGCCCTCAACTATCTGATTTCTTCGCGAAACACCGGCCCCAACGCGGCTGTGTTGTCGCGCGTGATTTGGAAACGCAGTTCGAATGGGTGTGCGGTTTTCTTCTCGCAAGCTGGAAACCGCCTTTTTGTCCGCCCCGAAAAGGTCACTTCGATCAACTGCACGGGCAGCAACGACGATTTCGTCTGTACCGTCGGCGTCCAGATCGACTGTTTGCTCGAATCTCCACGCAACAAAAGCGTGCCCCTTCCGACTCAGCCCGGGTTGAACCGCATCGCGACCCAAGCCACGTGCGGGAACCTGGAGACGGCAGTGCGATTGCGTAAGAGCAAGTGGCAGTTTCGCCGGAGCGGCGCCGATGAATGGCGCGCCAGACCTGCCAGCTGATGCACCCGGTGACAAGGATCGATCGGTCCCACCGCTGATATGAGCGGGCGCATTCCTTTCCGGCTCAAAATCGGCTCAAAGTTTCCAATAGCAGACATTCCAAGTAGCGGCGACCACCACCTAGTCATCTGGTGACACCGTAAGGATCGTGGTCGATCCGCGATTTGATTCGCCGCTCTCCTGATCCGGTTCCCACTCAACGGTCTCTTCTTCCTCGGGCCTAACTCCCACATGCTCGTCCGATTTGCTTTCCGGTGAAACCGCTACCGAAGGCGGTCCCCAGAAAGCGTTCGAGAATTGCTCGAAACTGGCGTCGATGCCGAACCAATGGCCTTCAGGAAGAAGCCGCTCCGCGATCAAGGGTCCAAGATCGCGCGAGCGCAGATCGTCTACAAACGTGTTGACGGACGGCACCAGAAAGAACAATGCCACGGTCGCGGCCGTCATCAGCCCTGACACTTTGACATTGCGGTATTCGAAGAATTTGAGCGCCGTGCCGAATGAGCGCTTTATGCGGTTGTCGGAAAAATCGACGCTATAGAGCTCATCGAGCAAGAGATGAACCATATAGCCGACAAAGAGAAAAACACCGGCCATCCATGACACGGTGGGATCTTTGCCGAGCATCTGATTGAAGACAAATACCGTCGCCAGCAGGAAGAAGAGCCCTGCGATCACGGAATGGAAAATGCCGCGGTGGCGGGCGAAATGATGAAATACGGATTGCGCCCCATAGCGCACACCCAAAAACATGCACAGCCAGATCAGCCAGAGCTCGGCAATGGAATAACCGCCGACACTGGAGAACAATGCACAAAACGACAGGAAGAGCCCCAAAAAGAAAAAGATAAGGCGCGAGGGCCGGGACTCCTGAAGATCGATGTCGGGCAGCACGCCGCCGAGTACGCCGGCGAGCGCCACGGCCATCACATCGTTCGCCGTTATGATCGCGGTTGCAAGTGCCAGTGTCGCCAGCAATCCGGCAACGACCGTTCCAACACCCAGATGTGTCCTGAAATTTGCCAAGAGAATACCGCCAATCCGGCTGAAAACCCCGTTTAAAGTGCCCATTTACGCGGGTATCAGGATACTGGCGGCTGCTCCTTTTCCGATTGTCCCGCAAGAGACCATCGAGCAAACCGACGAATCGAATTGGTATTCTACGCTTGGTGGATTGCCGTCGTTTGATTTTTTTGTCCCGCCTGCCGGGACACCGGGAATGCCCGGACCGATGTACAGCAACAACTTTCGAGCCGCGAATGAGCGTTCCGCCGGTTGTGGTTACGGCGTGCTGAAGCCGGCCCTCTCACCGGCAGGGCCACCCGATAAGGGTGGCCTCGGGGTAGATCTGCCGAAGATTACCATGACAGTTTGTTGAATCCCTCTTTGGCGACTCATCTGCAAACGATGCGCGACTGATCAATTCGCCCTGCCGAAAGTCGCCTTAGACGGTCCGCTTGTCTGTGGCTGAGGTCCTAGACCCCCATCTCGGTAACGAACTTGGTGCGCAGGAATGCGTCCAACCCTTCGATGCCGCCTTCCGATCCGTAACCAGACTCGTTGACCCCGCCAAAGGGGGTTTCAGGGGTTGCGACCATCGGGTGGTTGACGCCGACGAGTCCGGTCTCCAGCGCCTGCCCGATCTTTGCCGCTTTGCCGCCATCAGACGTGAAAACATAGGACGCCAAGCCAAAGGGAAGCGAATTGGCGCGCTCGACGACTTCGTCGAAGGTGTCGAAATGGGTTATCGGCGCTACCGGACCGAACGGTTCGTCGATCATGATTCTGGCTTGATCCGGCACATCTGAAAGCACAGTGGGGGCATAGAAATAGCCCTGATTGCCAATCCTCTCGCCGCCGGTGGTGATATTTGCCCCATGGTCGCGGGCATCCGACACAAAGTCTTCCATGATCGGCAAACGGCGCGTGTCGATCAGCGGGCCCATTTGCACGCCGTCCTCCAATCCGTTTCCAACGTTGAGCGCTTTCGCCCGGTCGGTGAACCCGTCGACAAACGTTTTGTACACTTTGTCCTGGACAAAGAACCGGGTCGGGGAGATGCAAACCTGACCTGCATTGCGGAATTTAAACCCTGCGGTAACGTTGAGCGCGTTCTCGATGTCAGCATCGTCGAACACGACCACTGGTGAATGACCGCCCAGCTCCATGGTGCATCGTTTCATGGTGTCTGCGGCAAGTTTCTGCAGGTGCTTGCCCACCGGGATCGAGCCCGTAAACGACATCTTTCGTGGGATCCACGATCCGAGGACATGGCGTGAGACGTTATCGGGAACACCAAAAACGACATTCAGCACACCCGGCGGCAACCCGGCATCCTGAAAACATCGGGCGATGCCGATGGCGGTACCGGGCGTTTCCTCGCTCGGCTTGATCAGCATCGAGCAGCCCGCCCCAAGCGCGCCCGCAACCTTCCTGATCACATTGGTGCCAGGGAAGTTCCAGGCGACGAAGGCGCAGGCTGGACCGACCGGCTCCTTCATCACCATCTGACGGGTGCCGGGAACGCGAGCCGGAACGATGCGGCCATAGGCACGTTTGCCTTCTTCCGCATACCATCGGGTGGCCTCGATCACGAAGCCCATCTCGATCTTCGATTCCGCGAGCGGCTTGCCCATCTCCATGGTCAGGGTCTTGGCGATGTCGTCGATCCGGTCCTCCATCAACCGGGCGGCCTTTTCCATGATGGCCTGGCGTGCGTGGGCCGTGGTATCGCGCCAGACCTTGAACCCTTCGGCGCTGGCGTTGAGGGCTTCGTCCAAATCCGACGCCGAGGCGTGAGGGACATCCGCCAGCACATCTTCGGTCGCGGGGTTCAAGAGCGGCTGGCTCTTGCCCTCGCTACCCTGACACCAACGACCATTGATCAGCATTTCGATTTTTTCCGGATACATGGTTCCCTCTCCGCCCCAGATGCGTGCGATACAAATTGAGAATGTGTCTTAGCTGGTAAGGATGCCGGCGGTAAAGGCATTGGCGAGGCGGGATTGTACGGGGCGACGCATCCGTTGAAACATGAAATGGTTGGCGATGCCGATTTCGCGCACTGCCGGAACGACCGTTTCCGGTCGCAGATCGCGCACAGATCCGGATCATCTGGACGGCCGCTTCCCGTTCTTCAACGCATAACGACGCGCCACAGCGAAATTTTTCGGGATTCACGCCTCCCTCTCCCCCCGCCGAAGCTTCAAGTGCGTACTGAGCCGCTCACCGAATGTCGGCTTTGCATCCACAGCCCTCGCCGCATCCGGCTTCGGCCGCACATAGGGCCGCGACATGCACGCATAGCGGATCTCGTCCGCCACATGGTCCTCCGCGCCCGTATCCAGATCCTCCGGCCGGGCCTCGTCATGCTGTAACGCCGGGATCGTGCGGATCGCTTCGCGGCAAGTATCGAACATGTAGAGCATGGGCCGCGTGTCGCCATCGATTTCCTCGCCGATAAAACGCTCGCGCAACATGTCCCATCCACCCATGGCGCCGCGGTTCGAGACGCGGCGGTTGTCCGCGCGGCGGATATTTTTCACTCCGCCCTCCATCAACCGCTCCATGATCGAGGGGCCGCCATCCTTGGCGAAGATGGCCGGGTCGGCGACCGTGTATGAAATCTTGTCCCCTTTCTGCGTGCGTTCGACGATGCCGCGCCCCACCGCCTTGGCCGTCATCTTGAGACCGGTATTGGCGACAGTGTTGCCCTGCTCATCACGTTTAGCGCCATACCATTCGCCTGTGCGAACGAGCGCGCCGCGAGGGATGAGGATCTTGCCATGCCGCAAATTCTCGCTTGCGACAGCCCACCACCCGACCGAGAACGGCCGCGCCGAGCCCCAGTCATGGGAGCGGAAGCGCAGCCACCAATCCGGGATTTTGAACGGTCGGACAATGCCGCCACGCAGGACCCAGTCATGCCAGCAGTCGAAAAAGGCACCTTCGATGATCGACCAGTCGCCCCAGCGCATCGCGCGGACCAGCGTTTCCGATCCGAGCCCCTCGAGCCGGTCTTCGTATCCTGGATCGTCCTCGGCCATGGAGGGGTTGTCTTCAAGGCGCGCGGGAATGCGCTGGCGCCGCATACCGCCCTCCGCCGCCGGCATGTCCCGAATGGCGAAAGGAGCCTGTGACTCCACAAAGGTCTGCTTCACCCAAAGATGGCCGATATTGCCGGGGTTCGCGCCGCAGATGATGCGCGGGAACCGGCCCTGCCATTGCTCCGGCACATCGACGCCGACCATGCGCACGCGGTTTCGCAGGAAGCGGTACATGTCTTCCGTGAAGTGCGTCAGCTCGTCGATTAGGAGCAGATGCATCTCTGCGCCTTGATATTTGTAGATGTCCTTCGGGTCCTTGCAGTGACAGAGATAGATCTTCGAGCCGTTCCAAAAGCGGATCTCGTCCTTGACGATGATAACCAGCTTTGCCGCGACCCAGTCGGCCAGGAGACCGCGAAACCCCTTCGGGCCTTCGATGTGGTTGCGGATTAGATCGTCTCGAATGCGGCGGAAGAGATAGACCTGCAGGCCTGGAATGCCGGCGCACCAAAGAATCGCGGCAGCGCGAATGAGAAAGCTCTTGCCGCCGCCCGCGGCCCCACCATAGAGGATCTCAGTCGCCGGGCTCGATAGCGCCCTCCCCTGTTTCGGATGCAGGCTCAAGTTCAGTTCCGATGGTGACATTTAGAACCGGCACCAGAGGTGTGCCGTCCTTGCCCGAAATTTCATGGTCTTTCGCCTCCCGCCAGGCGGCGGGCCGCCGGTTCTTTAGCCAGAACATCATGGCCGTGGTGTCCGGCGGCAGATGCTCGCGATAGGTCACACGCACCGGCTGGCCCTGATATTGGAAGATCTTTTCGGCCTCGAAGCTGTAACCGATCGCTTTGTGAAAGAGCGAACGCTCCACCCGGTCGTCGGCCGCAGCCTTGCCGAGTTTCAGCGCCCGCCGAAACGCATCGTGCTCCGCTTGCCAGCGTGCGATGGTGGCGACGCCAACGCCGAAAAAGTCGGCGAGTTCGCGGTCGGATGCGCCCAGCTTGCAGAGCTTGCGGGCCTGTGCCGCAAAACCGGGGTCGTAGTCTGGTTGGTCTTTGGGGTCCACGCGTGCCGCTCCCGGCGAAGGTTCTCTGAAGGGGATGGCGTGGTGTGAAACGATAGATCAATCCCCTCACCCAACCCTCTCCCCAAGGAGAGGGCTTACTTTTATCCCCTCTCCTTGGGGAGAGGGCTAGGGTGAGGGGTTTCGATCTGGAATGGGCTCACAGCACCATCGATGCACACCAGAATCAAAAAGCGCCCGACCGGTCTCCCAGCGGGCGCGACTCTGCGATGCAACCAGAGTCTCCCATCATCTCGGACCTAGTTCAACTGGGTTGAGGTTAGATCCTCAGTTGTTCATCCCTTCCGTTCGGAAACAAACCCAAAAAACTCCGCCGCGCTTCCGAGCGTGTCGCGATAAAACCGCGAGACATATTTGTGGTCCGCTTCCGTCGGTTCCTCGGCTCCGAGCATGGTGCCTGTAAGCAACCGTGGCGGGATCTCCTGTCCCGCGACAAGCACGATCAGGCGATAGGGCTTATGGCCGAGAAATTCTCGCAGCCCCGCCAGCCGCCGGCCGGCCCCCTCCTGCCTCGGCGTCCAATCGCGGCCCGCGACGCTGACATCCACCGGTTCGTTCGACGGGTCGATGACGCCTACCGATTTTCCATGGAGCTGGCGCCATAAGCGGTGGACTTCCATGGCCGCACGCAGCTGCGCCTCGTCCACCAGGCGTTTGCCGCGGCGTTTCGTGTTGAACATGGCAAGGGTCGGATTTCTCGGCGAGGTTGGCCGGAACCGTCTCGCGCTTGCCGTCCCAAGGACTCTCGGCCTGCAGTGATCCGATCTGCAGCCGTCCGTCGAAACCCGGACGGGAGGCCTGTCGTTGCTTCATGACCTATCCTTTCTGTTTCCACCCAGCGCCTCGCGCGTTCCAGCTTTCAATCCACGCCTGTTCCGTCCGGCCCATTCGGCCTCCAGGTCGGCAATGTCATCGGGTGGCTCCAGGGTCGGCACGCTCCAACGATCCATGCGATCCATCAGATCGACGGGCAGTCCGTGCGCCGCGCGCCAGGCACGCCATTGCCGCCAGGGCTCGCTGTCCCGCTCGATCGTCGGCAGAGATTTCCGGACGCGGTAAATCTGCGCCGCAACCGCGCGGAGCCGCTCGATCAATTCGCGTGCATCGGCTTCCATCACGCCTCCCCGTCCGTTTCCTGCGCATAGGCGCGCTCAAGGACTTTGGTGAAACTTGTCGGCTGCAGGAGAAAATCCAGACTGGCGCGCCAGCCGCGCGGCCCCTTGCCCAACAGAAAGGGCTGGTCTTCCAGCGCCACCAGTGCGCTGTTCCAACCGTCAATCCCGTGGTCCTTTAAGCGGACGCGCAGTTTTCGCCGCCTTTCCGGTGTTAGCTTTTCCGCCCGTGGCAGACCCAGATCGCCCGCCACCAGATTGTAGTTCTCGAAGGCCTGGGAAACAGGATGGCGTTTGGACAAACTCTTGCAAACGGTCGGCGCGTTCCCGCCAATGGCCTCGCCATTTGGGGAGGGCTCGGATGAGCCGGAGTCTGACTCTGACTCTTTCTTTGCCTCTGTCTCTTTCTCTGACTCTGGGCACACGCCATGCTCGCATCCCGCTAGAGGCACGTCGCTGGGGCCGGGAAGCTCATCGGACTCGACCAGGAAGCCAGCCGATGTCAGGCCGGCAATATCGACCGGTCCGGTCGCCCCGATCTTGCGAGCGATCCATTCCGGATCGTTCGGGATGCGGTTGTCGGTGCGGCTCGCAAGCAGCCAGATCAGCATCAGATGCGCCTTACTAGCGTCGGGCATCACCTCGAACGCATAGTCGTCCAACACATCGTTATAGAGTTTGATCCATGGCGGCTTGCGGTCCTTGTAGTGCTGATACTGCTCGAAATTCTTGACGCTGAGCACACCCTTCATGGGTCCCTCCTTAGTGATCTATGGGGGTGTTCGAAATGAAGTTGCTTTGTGAGATTGCCGTGCCGCCCTCTCCCCCCGGCCCAACCACCCAACAAGGGTACTTTCGGGGTGGTTGGGCCGGGGGGAGAGAGAGCGGAACGGCGGCCCTTTAGGGAGCCGCTTGCGGCGTGCCGTTTGCCATGTCGGAGCGAACGCCATAGGTGCTTGAGTTGCCGACCGTGAATTGCTCGATCCAGACGGTCGGCGTTCGCCCGCGCCGCGTCCAATAATCAACAATGCGCGCGGCGCAGCGCTCTGCGGTAACCTTGTCGGTTTCGATGTCGCCGGCCCGGGTCTGAATGCGCATCATCCTGCCCTCCGACAAAAACGTGTATCGATGCCGGTTGCACGATCCGCATCGGGATCGGGAGCGACATAGGCCCGTGCGCAATGAGCGGCGCAATACGGCCTGGCTTCTAGCGCCATCAATCCGCAATAACCAAAGCCTGGCTTTTGCGGCGTTCCGATCGGCCAGCAGCACATCCCGTCCTCAAGACCTTCCAACGACACGCGCCGCCCGAAATCCGGCTCGGGACTGTCTGCAAAGGGCCGGCGCTTCTGGGAACGCCGCGCCCACCGATTAGCCAATGTCGTCGTCTGTTCCGGCCGAACCTGACGTGGACGCCCGGTTTTGCCGGCACGCGGGCCCCGCTTGAGCCCCAGCCGGAACCACTTGCCCAACACCGCATTGCGCGTCGTGCCGAGTTCCTGCGCGGCCTCCGCCGCCGATACACCGTCCTTGAAGAGTTTGCGCGCGATCGCAACCGCGGCGTCGGACCACTCCATGGCCTCACCTCGTTTCGCTGTTGAAATATTCAAAGCCGCCCGTTCAAGACTTGTCGTAGTGACGGCTGCGGCGGAACCGGCGCCCACAAGCAGGATGGGGACACATCTGCCGCGCACCATCGGTTCCGTCGAGCCACGGAGCGGAAGGATCCGCTCTCAGGAAGCGGCCCCGGATCGGGAGGCGTCATATCCGGCACCGCTTGGCCGAAGCGCGCAAAGCGACGCCTCGACCTGCACAAACGGTACGTTATGTACCCAATAAATGTCAAGCAAGATGTACCCTCTTATTGGGTACACTGCGCACCATGACAGACCAACAGGCGATTCGACTGATGCGCGCGCGGCGCCAATCGGGCTTCGAAACGGCACGAGAGGCCGCGGACGCCTATGGCTGGAACAAGAATACTTATAAGAGCCACGAAAACGGGAAGCGAGGAATTCGCGCAGAAGTTGCAAGACGATATGCCGCAGCTTTCGGCGTTTCTGCGGCCTGGATCCTCACAGGCGAGCAACCGCCCCAATGGGCTGGCGATCAGGCAGCGAATTTAACAAATATTCCAATAAGACGAATACCAAAAATAAGCTATGTATCGGCGGGCCGATTTACAGATATCTCCGACCCTTATACAACCGGGGATGGAGATGGCTTTGTGTCTATAGATGATACAGATGTTGGCGCGCGGGCTTTTGCACTGGAGATCAGTGGCGAAAGTATGCTGCCAGACTTCCGGCCCGGCGAAGTCATTATTATCGATCCGGATTGCGCAATAAAACCTGGCGATTTCGTTGTTGCCAAGACCGACGGCGATGACGAAGCAACCTTCAAAAAGTACCGCCCACGGGGCCAGGACGACAATGATATTGAGATTATCGAACTCGTTCCATTAAATGTCGACTATCCGAGCGAGACCATAAATGCTGCGCGGCCCGGTCGAATTATCGGAAAAATGGTCAGACATATCAGGAAGTTCTGACATTAATTGCGGTTTTATTTTTCAACCAACCATTCACCAAAAGGTCGTTCCGTACCCCACCAATCAGGAAATTGCGCATGAATTGGCATGCCGTGGTACATTTTGTCCTTGACTCTTCAGGGTGCATTATGTACCCTTTCCGCATGATTCAACCTCGATACATCGCGAGTCAAGAAACATGAGCCCGCGCAGCCGGCAACCAGCGGGGTTGGATGCGCCGGTCCTGTCATACCGTGCCCGGGCGCGGGTGTGGGCCGATCAGGAAACCTATCATGTGCTACTGCATGACGCGGCAGCCGTCGAATGGGCGCAAATCGCGACCGGTTATGGCCGCGAAACCTGTGTGCAGGATCTTTCCAACGACCAGTATCCGGAGGCCATCGCGGTCTATTGCAGTCACGACGGGCGTTTCGACGATGTTTCGGAAGACATCGCGGGCGACGTACTCAATCGACTGATCGACCGGGGGCACGCTACGGCTGGTGCCCTCCCCCGCCTCGTCTCGCTGCACCTCGACAATGCGGCGGCAATCTTGGATGAGGCACGCCGGAACGCCGGTTGGGAAACCTCCCACATGCGCCTTGAGCGTGAGGCGGCCCGATCATGAGCGATACCAAGCTCTTTTTCTCCCTTGCAGCTCTTCTTTTTGTCCTGGCTATGCTCATCGAGTTGCAATTATAGATCACGCCGCTTGCCCCCAACTGCGACACAGCTTCAGCAAATACGTCAAAATACGTGATTTCCAGCCAGAATTGTGCCTTACTCTCCGAGTAGGGACGAGAATTCCTAAGCGAGAACGGCCGATTCGGGTGGGACGCACTCATATATATGGTGGGCCAACCGAAGCCGGTAAGGAGCGAGGGAAGCGATGAGGATTGCAGGCAGAGGACTTCTTGCTGCGCTGACGCTGTGCCTCCTGCCGTCCGCAAGCGACGCGGCCGAGACCTCATTTTGCGTGACATGCAGTGCCCCACAGAAGACCTATGTGTGCAATGTGTCCACGCCGGCCATCAATCCCGGCAATAAGGCGCTCCAACTCTATTGCATGGTCAAGACGGCGAAGGATGGTGGCCACCGGTCCTGTTCGGCAAAACGCAAGCCGTCGACACAGTGCAAGGGCGCGGTGAAGAACTACACCTTCGACGGCAGCGGCAAGTTGCCTGGTGTTCGCTCGGCCGTGCGCCAGTATCAAGGCCGCCCGCAGATCGCCACACCGCAACCGCCCACGATGCCGGCCGAACCGAAGAAGCCGAAGACGCTTTTCGGAATGACGTCGAACGCGGTAAAATCGACGGGTCGCGGCGTCAAGAAGACGGGCGATGCGGTGGTCAAGGTCACCAAAGGCGCCGGACAGCGCGTCGGCAATGCAGGATCGAAGATCGGCAATGCAGCGCGATCGGCCTTCGATTGCATGAAAAAGCTGTTCAGGAGTTGCGGGAAAGACGAAAGCGAGGAGACGGCTGCCGAACTGCAACCTGTCCCCCTCACTCCCGAAGGTGCAAAGCCTCAGTGACCGCCATCACGCGAAGCTTCTGAAAAGAGCGCCTGCCGACCTGAATTCTTTCAGTTCAACGCTCTCTACTTTAGGTGCGCCCCCTTAGACGCCAGCACTTAGTGGGCTGACAGCCACTCCCGTGCTTCTTTCTGTGCCGCTGCAACTTCGGCTTCCGACATCTCGCGAGCGATTTCGAGGCGATATTCCTTCGCCGCCGAATTGCCTCGCAGCGCTGCCAGATTGAACCATTTATGCGCGGTCACCAAGTCCGGCTGCACTTCCCGGCCCGTCGAATAACGCAGGCCCAACTGAAACAGTGCGTCGGGTGATCCTGTCTGTGTTGCGGCATCCCCGTTCTCGAGTGTTGCAAAATCCATCCGTGCCATTTTACTCTAGTCCTTCGTTCCCCGGCCGACTTCCTCAATAGAGGCTTACTATTATTGATCGGCTTGTTTTTTATTTCGACGTATTCGATTGATGTTCCCTCTTGAACATGAGTGGATTTTGGCCCTCAGCCTTGAACATTGGGTAAAAAAGCACGCTTAACAACACCTCAACAACACAGTATCACTTTGTAAATACTGACTCATGAGAACGGCGGATTTGTCGCGTATTTCTTTAAAATTGTGCCTATTGTAAGAATTCCTTGACCAATACCGGAAGGAATTCGGTAACCACGCCGGCCAATGGATTCAAAAAGATTCATTCACCAATCGCATTCGGGTCATAGCGCGCGGTCTTATCAATCCAGATTAGTAAAATACGATAATCTGCTGGATTTTCGAGATTTCACGGCAATCAAGATCGAATGCTTAGCCGAGTGCGAGCACGGTCATGCCGACGAGGATCAAGCAAGCCCAAATAAAGCGCGATCGGAAGTTGCCTTCACCCAAGAGAAGCGTCCCCAGCATTACCGTTATGAGGACACTGACCTCGCGGGCCGGCGCCACATAGACGACCGGCGTGAACACCAGGGCAATCAGAACAAGCATGTAGGCCAGCGGATTGAAGACGGCGATGCCGGCGACGGCCGCTTTGTCCTCCCGCCAATACGCCAAGACCTGCGCGCGCCGGGCATAGGCATAGGGCGCCAGGACGGTCGCCCGCAGCAGGCTGGAGGCATAGTCGAGAAGAATGGGCGGCACGTTCAGATGCCGCACCGTATAGGCGTCCCAGATCGTATAGGTGCCGATCAGGGTGCCGGCCGCCAGGCCGAAGATCAGCGAGGCACGGATATTCTTGGCCGCACGATTGAACCCGCCCGTGAGAAACACGACACCAATGATGATCGCGATGCCGCCAATGACAATCGGCAGCGTCAGATGCTCGCCGAGAAAGACGACCGCGAATGCCGCCGAGAGTAACGGCCCGGTCGCCCGTGCCGTGGGATAGACCAGCGACAGATCCCCTCTCCGGTACCCTTGCTGCAGCAAAAGGAAGTACGCCATGTGCAACGCCGCGCTGGCAATGACGAAGAGGATCTCGTTCGGCCCGAAGACCGGCTCCTCATAGAGATAGACCCCGATCGCGACCGGCAGATACAGGATCACCGACAGCATCGAGAACAGCCAGACAAGCTCCGGCCCGCCATTGACGCGTTTTACGAGAAGGTTCCACGTCGCGTGGCACAGAGCAGCGGCAAGAACAAGGAGAAGAGCAAATCCGGTCATGGGACACCTTGGGACTTATGATTGACGGCGTGCGAAATCGCACCCGTCCATCCCCCCTAGTCTTCTGATCTTTAAGGTGTCTGCCGTAGCCGGCTTGAAGTGGCGCTCGAACCAGACCCGGGCGATGCCGGCGGAACCCTAGCCACACATGGATGGGTGACATGAGCATAGCAGAGCGAGTGGTTAGGAAAACCCCTCCTCTCGACCACAAAGCGATTACCCTCTCTCCCTACGAGAGGGCTAGGGCGAGGACGAAGTGTGACCGTCCGAAACGATGCCTCACGAGCGCTCAAATATCGCAGCAATGACTCAGTGCTTTCGTTTACCGCCACGTCACATGTACGCAATCCACTAGTCATTCGCATAGGTTACTCCCTACACCGATTGAGGCTGATAAGATCAGTCTCGTGAAACCGGTTGCCAACAAGTGCATACGAACGTGGGAGAGACTGATGCGGCATGTGTTGATCGCCGTGGTGACGGCGTGCTCGGCTTTGTTCATTGCCGATCCCGCCCTTGCAGCCAAGCGTGTCGCGCTCGTTATCGGCGTCGACCGGTACGAACATCTCGCCCCGTTGGCAAATCCGGGTCGCGATGCGGAGGCTCTTGCAGGAGTCTTCGAAGATTCCGGCTTCGAGACATTTTTCCATATCGATCTGGATCAGGCGGCCCTTGACAAGGTGCTCGCGGATTTTGCCGCCAAGGCGGCTGGCGCGGATCAGGCCGTCGTCTATTACGCAGGACACGGCATGTCCGTGGTTCGGGATGGCCGATTGGTCAATGTCATTGCCCCATCCGATGCGAAAATTTCCTGCGCAAACCGGTCGGCATCGCGTGTGCTGGCGATGGACAGGTTCTTTTCCGCCACGGCCGGCATACCCGAACGGGTCTTCCTTTTCGATGCCTGCCGCAACGATCCCTTCAGGCAGTGCGCTGCGGAATCCCGTATTGCCTCGAGGGGCTTCGGTTTTCGCGCCGTTGGCCAGGAGGCTCTGGTCGGTAAGGCTGCGGATGTCGATGAGGGCGAGAAACGAGGTTTCTCGCGCACGCAAGCGGTCCGGTCGGCCGCCGCCCTTATCGCGTTTTCTACCGATCTCGGTGCCGTTGCTCTGGATGGCAAACCAGGGGCGCATTCCCCTTTTGCGGACGAATTGCTCAAGCAGCTCGGCACGGCCCCAGACTTGCCGATCAGAGAAGTGCTCGACCGCGCCTCGCAGGCAGTTGCAAAAAGGACGGCATATCTCCAGGTCCCCTGGGTTGTCTCGAAGGGCGGCGAGCCGCAGCTTTGCCTCTCGGGCAATTGCCGGACCCGGAAACGGCTGGAGACAGGACGCCTGGCAGCCGAAGTCTCGATCCTCCTCAAACAGGCCCGCGACAGGATTGCAGGCCATGACTACGATGGCGCACTTGTCTATGGCACGGAGGCTCTCTCGCTCTCCCAAAACCTGGCTGACAAAAAACAGCGGGCATCGGCAGAAGAAGCCGTAAGAACAAGTCTCGCAGAGCGCCGACCCTTCCGGGAACTAAGCGGCAGCACGGCGCACGTCACCAAACTGGAATTCAGTTCATCCGGACACTATGCGATGGCGCTGAGCAATGAACCGGTCAAACTGCTGACCCGGATCGGATCTCCCGGATGGGACTTTGTCGAACCGCCGTCGAAATTGGACCGGACTCTAGTTGAGGCCGGTAAGACCTCGACCGGTCTGGGCATCAATCCCAAGGACGTACACAAAAAAGGGCGAGTTCCAGCATCGAAAAACTTCCGAACGGTCCGGGTGTGGGACGCGCGGACAGGTAAAGCGCTGCATCTGTTTCGCGACTATGAAGGCGATCTGATTCAAGCCTTTTTCCGCGGCCGTACGAATGAAATCGTAACGGTTAACCTGAAGGGCAGGATAACGGTCTGGGATATCCGCACGGGCAAACGAAAACTGCGGACCCGGCCGCTAAGGCATGGGATCAGCACTGTCGCGATCAGTCGTGATGGTAGGCGCCTCGCAATGGGTAGCGGAGACCAGGACGACGGGGGCATGAACCCAGTCCTCACCATGCGCGGCGTGAGTTATGTCGTGAATCTCAAGACCGGAAAGAGGGTCGCCCGCGTGAAGACAGCCGGGCAGTTGGGCAGCCTCGCATTGAGTCCCGACGGGAAACTACTTTCCGTCGCCTTCACTGATAAAAATCGCGGTTTCGTCTGGAGCCTCAAGCGCAAACGTCGCCATTTCAGCACGTCGGTTTCGAGTTTTTTCAAGTCCATTCAAACATTCTCGCAAGATGGCCGATATCTCGCATTGACCCGTTCCGGACACGTGTTCGATGTCTATGACGTCAAGAAGCGACGGAAATTAAAGCGGGCATTCGTCCACAGACCGGGATCGTTCATCGGCGATCTTGTTTTCGATGCCGGCCGGCCGCGGATTGCCAGTTTTGCAGGCAACAGGGAAGTCTTTATCTGGCGGCTGGACGAAGCAGTCGGCCGCACGACGATCGACGTCAAAGATGGGGAATTGAGTCAGGTTCGGTTTTCCGACGATGGCAAAAGTCTCTTTGTGGGCGTGGGCCAGTTGGTACGCATCGTCGACTTGGCCAGCCGCAAAACGCGCGCCCTTCTCTCAGTAAAAGGCGTCACGAAAACGGAGCCCTATTCACCCGTCATTGCCAAGTTCAATCACTTTGCCGAAGACCCGAAATCGGGCCGGTTGCTGGTGAAGTTCGACGATGCCCCCTTGCGCCAATATCTGTCGACAGATGTCGGTGGAGGGCTCAAGGTCTCGGCTCGTCTCAGCAATGGCTCTGACTTTGCCGGTTATGCGCGAAGTGGCAAATGGCTCATTCTCAACGAAGGTGGCCGACTGAGGATTCTAGACGCGGCAACAGGCGCAAAGCGGAAGGATATCAAGTTTCAGTATTCTGCGAATGCACCGCCAAATGCCAAACTTACCGATATTCGCGGCACGACGAACGACCCGGGTTCATTGTCGGGAAAAGTCGCTTTTGTCGGCACAGATCGCGACATCGGAATTCTGCAGCTTCCCGACTTAAGGATCTTGAAGGTCATCCCCTCGGACGGACGCCAGGTGGATGGGGCGCGCATAAGCCCCGATGGCCGTCTCGTCATGATTGCACAGCAATATCGGCCAATCGGCCGCGACACATGCGACAATTCCGTCATTCGCATCGTGCGGCTCGCAGATCTTGGAGGCTTTGAATTTTGCGGCCCCTACTTCGACTCATTTGTCGGCCCACCGAGTTTTAGCCCCGACAGCAGTCACCTGGTGAGCGTGGGTCACGATAGCAGACTGAGGATCTTCGATGTTGAAACCAGACGCATCAAGGAGCTCACGTCCAACCGCAAGTTTCGCAGCAGGGTGAGCCCAGTCTTTACCGCTGACGGCAAAAACGTGGTTGTGCCGACGGCGCCGCAGGGCGTTTCAATCATTCGCGTCGCCGATGGCAAAGAACTTGTGCATGTGCCCGATACTGCAGGTTCCGTAAGCGGTGTGGCGGCCTCTTATGACGGCAAGCGAATTGCCGTGGCAGGCGGACGCCAGGTTGTCCACGTCATCGATGCCGCGACGGGACTCGTCCAGGAGATTTACAAGGGCTTCGGCAAACTCTCTATCGGTGCTTTCGATCCATCCAACACAGGACTGGCGATGGCGTCCTTCACCGCTGTCGAAACCAGATCGTTCCAATTGGCGGGAGACGCACTGTTGCAGCATGCCCGCGAGCACTCGCCGGGCTGTCTTGCAAAATCCGCCCGCGACCGACTAAAGCTGCAATCGCCTGTGCCCCAATGGTGCACGGCTCAGCGCAAGGTCGCGGTCCAGCAATAACGTGCGCAGAATCCCTCTCCCCTGGTGGGGGAGGGCTCTTCTTTATCCTTTTACGATTCAAGCTTCAATCTGCTCTAGCGTGCCCGCTGCCCGAACAGGATTGCTTGCGCGTCCTTGTCCGTCGCCAGATTGAACTGCTCGCGCTCCTTTGCTCCGATCACCAACGCCCGGTCTACAGCAGGCCGCTCGCGGATGCGGCTGTACCAGGCCTTCAGGTTCGGAAAATCATCCAGATCCTGGCCCTGACGCTTGTGCGGTCGCACCCAAGGGAATGTCGCCATATCGGCAATGGAATAGTCGCCTGCCAGAAAATCGCGGTCGGCCAGCCGCGTATTCATCACGCCGTAGAGTCGATTGACCTCATTCACGTAACGGGTGATCGCATAGTCGATCGTCTCCTGAGCGTAGTTCCGGAAATGGTGCACCTGCCCAGCCATGGGGCCGAGATTTGCCATCTGCCAGAACAGCCACTGCTCGACCTCAATCCGGACCCGCGGCTCTTCGGGATAGAATTGCCCGGTCTTGCGCCCGAGATATTGCAGGATGGCGCCCGACTCAAAGATCGAGACCGGCTTGCCGTCCGGCCCATCAGGATCGGTAATGGCCGGCATGCGGTTGTTTGGCGAGATGGCCAGAAAGTCCGGCTCGAACTGCTCGCCCTTGCCGATATTCACGAAGCGCACATTGTAAGGCAGCCCGCATTCCTCAAGCATGATCGTCAGCTTGAAGCCGTTGGGCGTTGCCCAGAAGAAGAGCTCGATGGGCTCGGACATTGATGTGTGGTCCATTTTTTTCTCAAGAGTCCCGGCCGGCCCTCTCCCCCGGCCCAACCACCCAATAAGGGTACCCTCAGGGTGGTTGGGCCGGGGGAGAGGGCCGGCCTCGGCGAATTCATCAAAAAGCCGGCCTCGGCAATCAAGCTCTAAGGCAACAAGACCGTGGAACCTGTCGTCTTGCGGCCTTCAAGATCGCGGTGTGCCTGGGCAGCATCGGCAAGTGGATAGGTCTGGTTGACCGCTATCTTCACTTGCCCGCCAGATACCTGATCGAAGAGATCGTTCGCCGAAGTGAGCAGGTCCTCGCGAGCGGCAACATGGGTGAACAGTGTCGGGCGGGTCGCATAGAGCGAGCCCTTCTGCGCCAGGATACCGAGATTGATATCCGGCAGCGGCCCCGATGCCTGACCGAAGCTTGCCCACACGCCGCGATGTCGCAGGCAATCGAGCGATCCGGGGAACGTATCCTTGCCGATGGCGTCATAGGCCACATCGACACCCTTGCCGCCGGTGATCTCCTTCACACGCTCGACGAAATCTTCTTCCGTGTAGTTGATTGTATGAGTGCATCCGTTCGCTCGGGCGAGTGCCGCTTTCTCTTCGGAGCTGACGGTCCCGATGATGGTTGCGCCAATATGGGAAGCCCATTGGCAAGCGATAAGGCCGACACCGCCGGCGGCCGCATGGAAGAGCAGCGTCGTATCGGGCGTCACTTCATAGGTCTGGCGAATGAGATAGCGTACGGTCATACCTTGCAGCATCATTGCAGCGCCGGTCTTGTCGTCGATCCCCTCAGGGAGTTTGACGAGGCGGTCGGCCGCGATCAGACGCTCTTCGGAATATCCGCCGGGAGGGCCGGCATAGGCAACCCGGTCACCAACAGCTAAGTCGCTGACCCCTTCGCCGAGCGCAAGGATTTCGCCGGCACCTTCCATGCCCGGCGTGAACGGAAAGCTCTCCTGCGGGTAGAGGCCGGTGCGCAGATACACATCGATATAGTTGAGACCGACGGCCGTGTGGCGGATGCGCGCCTGACCCGGTCCCGGATCTCCGACATCCGTGGTTTCCCATTTCATGACCTCGGGGCCACCATATTCGTGGATCTGGATTGCATTGGGCATGGCATTTCTCCCGGCTGGCCGCGCGGGCAGTCCCGCGGCTTCAATTGCGGGGCATTGGTATCGCCTCGTCTTGCTGCTCACAAGTCCCAGACCCAGCACAAACTGTTTTTTGCTTGGCGGTGTTTTGCGCTGAACGCATTTGCCATGCCGGCCCGCTCCCCCGGCCCAACCACCCAATAAGGGTACCCTCGGGGTGGTTGGGCCGGGGGAAAGGGCCGGCATGGCCACCAAGCAAAAAACGGGTCGCACCTTCGCTCAAGTCACGGTAATGACGGTGTATCACCCTGTTCATCCCCTGGAGCCCTCCCTCGTGAGCACGACCGACTGGATCCGCCTTGCCGTACTGTCCTTCCTCTGGAGCGTGTCGTTCATCCTCGTAGAGGTGGCGCTGGAAGAAGCCGGGCCATTCACGGTCGTCTGGGCACGGGTCGGGTTTGCGGCGGCGGCCCTGCTTATATATTGCGCGGTGATGGGACTTCGCGTCGCCGTGACCCCTCGCCTCCTTCTGACCTTTGGTGCCATGGGAATGATCTCGAATGCCATACCGTTCGGTCTGATCACTCTTGGTCAGACTCAGATTACCGGTAGTCTCGCCGGTATCCTCAATGCGACGACGCCTCTGTTCACGGTTGCGGTCGCGCATCTCTGGGGGCAGAGCGAACGGGCGACTACTGCAAAGATTGCCGGGGTTCTCGTCGGCCTTGTCGGCGTTGCAATTCTGATCGGCGTTGAATCGGTCGGTAGCGGGACACCGGCGCTTTTCGGCCAGTTGGCGGTCCTCGCTGCAAGCCTGTCCTACGCCTTCGCCGCGATCCTCGGAAAGCGCTTGACCGGAATGCCACCGGAGGCCGCAGCCGCCGGAATGCTCTGCGCCGCGACGCTGTTCATTGCACCCGTGGCACTGACGCTGGAATCACCGTTTGCGGTTTTGCCATCCCTTGGCACGATCACTGCGCTCCTGGTGCTATCCGTCGTCTCGACAGCCATCGCATACATTCTCTATTTCAGGCTCCTCGCGAGTGCAGGCGCGACGAACACGGTGTTGGTGACGTTTCTCATCCCGGCAAATGCAGTGCTGCTCGGCGCGACGTTTCTGGGCGAACCCTTCGAGCTGCATCACCTTGCAGGATTGCTCATCATTCTGATGGGATTGGCGCTGGTCGATGGGCGGGTGCTGAGGCTGAGAGCGGCGTCGGGGAGCTAGCACCAGCTTTTGTCTTTGTCCCCCTCATCCTGTCCTTCTCCCGCGAGGGAAGAAGGGACGCTGTGGCACGATCTCACGCCATCGAGCCCTCTCCGCTTGCGAAAGAGAGTTGGGTGAGGGGTTTGGACGATTCCGTATCTCTGAACGGAATCCTACCCGTCTTCCACACCAAGCTTAGTCTTCAGCAGCTGGTTCGCCAGACCCGGGTTCGCCTTACCGCCGGTCTTCTGCATCACCTGACCGACGAACCATCCGAGCGTCTTCGGCTTCGTCTTCACCTGCTCGACCTGCCCCGGATTGGCCGCGATGATCTCATCGATCAACGCTTCCAGCTCGCCCGTGTCGCTCATCTGTTTCAGTCCGCGCGCCTCGACGATTTCGCGCGGATCGCCGCCTTCGGTCCAGACGATATCGAAGACCTCCTTGGCGATCTTGCCTGAGATCGTGCCTTCGGCCGTCATCGCCAGGATCGCGTTATTGGCCTCGGCATCCATCGCGATTTCGGCAAAAGACTTGCCTTCCTGGTTCAATCGGCCAAGGACTTCGTTGATCACCCAGTTCGCCGCGGCCTTGCCGTCAACGCCCTTGGCAACTGCTTCGAAATAGTCGGCTGCCGCCTTATCGGCGACCAGCACACCGGCGTCATAGGCCTTGAGCCCGAGCTCATCGATAAAGCGCGCCTTCTTGGCGTCGGGTAGCTCGGGCAGGTTTGCTGCCAACTCATCGACAAATTCCTGCGTCAACTCGAGCGGCAGCAGATCCGGGTCCGGGAAATAGCGATAGTCGTGCGCCTCTTCCTTGCTACGCATGGGCCGTGTGCCGCCTGAGTCCAGATCGAAGAGCCGCGTCTCCTGATCGATCGAGCCGCCATCTTCCAGCACGTCGATCTGCCGGCGCGCTTCATGGTCGATGGCGAGGCCGATGGTGCGGATGGAGTTCAGATTCTTGGTCTCGGTCCGGATTCCCAATTCGTCGCCCGGCCGGCGCACGGAGACATTGACGTCGGCCCTCAGCGAGCCTTCCTCCATATTCCCGTCGCAGGTGCCGAGATAGCGCAGGATCGAACGCAGCTTGGTGACATAGGCCATGGCTTGCTCAGCGGAACGCATATCGGGCTTGGAGACGATCTCCATCAATGCGACACCCGCGCGGTTGAGATCCACATAGGAGGATGACGGGCTCTGATCGTGCAAACTCTTCCCGGCGTCCTGTTCAAGGTGCAGCCGCTCGATTCCGACGACAGCCTCTTCGCCTTCGCCCATGTCGAGCACGACTTCGCCCTCACCGACGATCGGGTCCTTGAACTGCGAGATTTGATAGCCCTGCGGCAAGTCGGGATAAAAATAGTTTTTGCGGTCGAAGACCGATCTCAGATTGATGTCGGCCTTGAGCCCGAGACCGGTGCGCACGGCCTGCGCAACACATTCCTCATTGATGACAGGCAGCATGCCGGGCATGGCGGCATCGACGAGGCTGACTTGAGAGTTGGGCTCGGCACCGAAGGCCGTCGCGGCGCCCGAAAACAGTTTCGCCTGCGAGACGACCTGGGCATGAACTTCGAGCCCGATGACGACTTCCCAGGGGCCCGTATCGCCCTGGATGAGGTTCTTTTCTGCTGTATCCTGCATGTCGCTTAACCGTTTGCTTTGCTGCCTGGATGAGAGGCCGTCCCCCTCACCCAACCCTCTCCCGCCAGAGGACAGGGCTTTTCTTCTCTGATCTCTTATCTCATGTCCCCTCTCCCCTTGCGGGAGAGGGTTAGGGTGAGGGGGATGAGCTACCGGCCAACGCCGCAGCAATCGTCTCCAGCACCCCTTCGCAATTCCCCAATACCTCGTTGTTCCAGAATCGAATGACGCGAAATCCGGCATCTACCAGTATCTCTGTCCGGCGAGCATCCTTTTCCGCCTGATCGTCGTGCTGCCCGCCATCGACTTCGATAACCAACCGCGCCTCGTAGCAGACGAAGTCGACAACAAAGCTCTCAATCGGCACCTGCCGCCTGAACTTGTGCCCGCTCAGCTGTCGGTTACGCAGCTTAGACCACAGCTTCGCCTCGGCATCCGTCTGATCCTGGCGTAGCTGCTGTGCTGTTCGTTTATGCTTCCGAGCCGCCATCCCCGCGAAGCTGTTCCTCCTCATATTGGATGAACCAACCGATCATCTGCCGCCACAGGGCCTCCGCCAGCTCCGGCGGCAGGCCGCGGTCGGCCGCGTGGCCGCGGACCTTGTCGACAACCTGCTGGATGCGCCAGGGGACCGTCGCCTCGGCCGGATTGTTCTTCAGCTGCCAGGCGCGGTCCACATAGGTGAACCGTTCGGCCATCAAATCCACCAGTGCTGAATCGAGGCGATCGATCTCTGCGCGCACTTCATCCATGTTGGCGCAGTCTTTGGCCGGCCGGTTCCCTGTCATGCTTCACTCCACCAATCGTCTGGTTTCGGTATTGGTCCGGCGGCCTCTTCAATCACGTGGCCGACCCGGAACAGTGTTTCTTCATCGAACGGTTTTGCAATCAGCTGAAGACCCAGCGGTGTCCCCTCGCGCGACAAGCCGGCGGGAATGGAGATTCCCGGCAATCCCGACATATTCACGGTGACGGTGAATATGTCGTTGAGGTACATCTCGATGGGATCGCCGGATTTCTCGCCAAGACCGAAGGCCGGACCTGGTGTCGTCGGAGTCAGCAGCACGTCGACGTCTTCGAAAACCTGATCGAAATCGCGTTTGATCAATGTGCGCACGCGCTGGGCTTTCAGATAGTAGGCATCGAAATACCCCGCCGAAAGCACATATGTCCCAATGAGAATGCGGCGCTTCACCTCGGCGCCGAAACCGGCCGCACGGGTCAATTCATACTGCGTGTTGATATCGTCATCGGGAACGCGAAGGCCGTAACGGACACCATCGTAGCGGGCGAGGTTTGATGAAGCTTCCGCAGGCGCGACAATGTAATAGGCGGGCAAGGCATATTTGGTGTGCGGGAGGCTGACCTCCCGGGTCGTCGCACCAGCCGCCTCGAGCCAGGCAATACCCTTCTTCCAAAGTGTGTCGATCTCTTCCGGCATCCCGTCCATCCGGTACTCGCGGGGAATGCCGACCGTAAGCCCTTTGATGTCCTGGCCGATCAGGGCTTCGTAATCCGGCACCGGCGCATCGACACTGGTCGTGTCCTTCGGATCGTGGCTTGCCATAGAGCCGAGCATGATCGCCGAATCGCGAACCGTTCGCGTAATGGGTCCCGCCTGATCGAGAGAGGACGCAAAGGCCACGATGCCCCACCGAGAACAGCGCCCATAGGTCGGCTTCAGCCCGACGAGTCCGGTAAAAGCTGCCGGTTGGCGGATGGAGCCGCCTGTATCGGTTCCCGTTGCACCGAGCGCGAGGCGGGCGGCAACGGCCGACACCGACCCGCCTGACGAACCGCCGGGCACAAGCTGTGTCGTATCCCCTGCCCGGCGCCAGGGATTGATGCAGGGCCCGAAATAGCTCGTCTCGTTGGACGAGCCCATGGCGAATTCATCCAGATTGGTCTTTCCGAGCAATACGGCGCCGTCGGCCCAAAGATTGGCGCTGACGGTCGACTCGTATGGCGGCGCGAAGCCTTCCAGAATGTGCGAAGCGGCCGTGGTCGGAACGCCCTCGGTGCAGAACAGATCCTTGATCGCCAGCGGAATGCCCTCGAGCGACCCCGCCTGCCCCTCGCCTATACGCTTATCGCTCTCGGCCGCCATGGCCAGCGCTTTCTCGGGCACCACTTCGAGATAGGCGTTGAGCGCCTTGTTGCCGGATGCAATGGCATCCAGATGGGCTGTCGCAAGTTCGGTAGCGGAAAACGTTTTCGCCTTGAGGCCGTCCCGCGCTTCCGCGATGGAGAGATCGTTCAGCGCGTTCATTGCAACGCCCCCGTTGATTGCACCGAAGCCGATGGCGCCGCGAGACGCTTTTCGTAGAATACAGAGTAGGATGTGTCCGGATAGTCCAGAACGGCGCCGCAACGCGCAAATCCCGCACGCTCGTATACGCGCCACGCCGCCGGGTGCCGATCGCCGGTCTCTAGGACTAGCCGTTCCAGCGACTCGTGGCGGGCCAATTGTTCGATATGGCCCAGGATCCGCTTACCGATTTTCTGCCCCCGCCATTCCGGACGCGTATACATGCGCTTCACCTCGCCGACGCCTTGGCCGTGTCGACGCAGCGCACCGCAAGCCACAGCTTCGCCATCGGCCCGCGCAACAAACACGGTCGTATCCGCCTGTGCCATCTCGTCTGCTGTCAGATGAAAGCAATAGTCAGGCGGCGTCAGCGCAAGCAGCGCCTCGTTCAGTTCTGCAATAAGAACACGAACATCCTCGCGAAGCGGGTTTTCCTGCTCGATCTTCACGCTCATGCCGTCGCCTATTCCACGACTTTCGGCACAACGAAGAAATGATCGGCCCGCTCCGGCGCATTCTGCGTCACGGCCTCGGCCTTGCCGCCATCGGTCACGCCGTCCAACCGCTTCTTCATGGTCATGGCCACGACACGGGTCATCGGCTCGACGCCGTCGGTATCGACCTCGTCCAACTGCTCGACCCAGTCGAGGATACCCGAAAGTTCACCCTCGAGGGTCTTGGCTTCGTCGTCATCGATCTTCAGCCGGGCAAGCCGCGCAATGTGCCGGACCGTTGCTTCGTCAACTTTCATGGGAACAGTCTCTTTCCTGATTGCGGCACTCATAGCCCGCGCCAATGTGGCGCGCAACCAGGCAGCGCTTGCCATTCATGACGTTGACGACGCATCGAAAGCTCTGACCGTCTTCGCCCGTCACCGCCACACATCGCATTGGTGAGAGTTGGAAATTACGAACCCTACAAAACGGGGTAGTGGCTGGCGCAATCTTGCGCAAAGAGAGGGCTTCAGCGGTTTGACCATGCAGTCTCATGCGTATTCGGCAGAAAGCTAATAATCGATTTCCCTTATGGGATCGAATTTGCTTAGTTTGCAGACCGTAGCGCTTGGGAGGAAATCACGATGAACAAGACGATTATTGCGATCGCCGCACTCGCGACGATGGCATCCTTCGGTTCGCCGGTTTACGCCGGTATGGAGGAAGCAAAAAAATGGGTCGAAACGGAGTTTCAGCCTTCAGCGCTCAGCAAGGAACAGCAGCTGAAGGAGATGGAATGGTTCGTCAAGGCGGCAGAGCCGTTTAAAGGCATGGAAATCAACGTGCTGTCGGAAACGATTCCGACCCACGAATATGAATCCAAAACGCTGACGAAGGCATTCGAAGAAATTACCGGCATCAAGGTCAATCATCAGCTTCTAGGCGAAGGTGAAGTTGTTCAGGCCGTGCAGACACAGATGCAGACCAAACGCAATCTGTATGACGCCTACATTAATGACTCCGACCTGATCGGCACGCATTCGCGCCTGCAACTTGCTGTCAATCTCAGCGATTGGATGGCTGGCAAAGGCAAGGACGTCACGCTTCCAACTCTCGACGTTGATGATTTCATCGGAAAATCCTTCACCACCGGCCCCGACGGCAAGCTCTATCAGCTTCCCGACCAGCAATTCGCCAATCTCTACTGGTTCCGCAAGGACTGGTTCGACCGGCCGGACTTGAAGAAGAAGTTCAAGGCGAAGTATGGCTACGAGTTGGGCGTGCCTGTAAATTGGTCCGCCTATGAGGACATCGCCGACTTCTTCAGCAATACCGTGAAGAATATCGACGGCGTGCGTGTCTACGGCCATATGGACTATGGAAAGCGTGCTCCTGACCTTGGCTGGCGTATGACAGATGCCTGGCTTGCCATGGCGGGCGCGACATCGAAGGGCCTTCCCAACGGACGCCCGATCGACGAATGGGGCATCCGCATGGAAAAAGGATCGTGCAATCCGGCAGGCGCATCGGTGACACGCGGTGGTGGTGCCAATGGACCGGCCGCCGTCTATGCGATCCGAAAATGGGACGAATGGCTGCGCAAATATGCACCTCCTGGCGCTGCCGACTATGACTTCTACCAGTCGCTCCCTGCCCTGAGCCAAGGCAATGTGGCGCAGCAGATCTTCTGGTACACCGCCTTTACTGCATCCATGGTGGCGCCCAAGAGCGAAGGCAACAACACCGTCGATGCCGAAGGTACGCCGTTGTGGCGCATGGCACCGTCGCCCCATGGTCCATATTGGAAGGACGGCATGAAACTGGGTTATCAAGACGCCGGTTCCTGGACGCTGTTCAAATCCACACCCGAGAAGCGCCGCAAAGCAGCGTGGCTCTATGCCCAGTTCACCGTATCCAAGACTGTGGACGTGAAGAAGAGTCACGTTGGACTGACCATCATCCGGAACTCGACGATCAATCACGAATCATTCACCAAGCGTGCGCCGAAACTCGGCGGGCTGGTCGAGTTCTACCGTTCGCCGGACCGCGTCCTGTGGTCGCCAACCGGCGTCAATGTTCCGGACTATCCCAAGCTGGCACAGCTTTGGTGGCAGAATATCGGTGATGTGAACTCAGGCGCCTTTACACCCCAACAGGCAATGGATCGCCTTGCCGACCAAATGGACCAGGTGATGGCACGCATGCAGCGGGCCGACGAAAAGGCCAAGATCTACGGCGGTTGTGGACCGCGCCTCAACGCCGCCAAGAAGGCGGAGGACTGGCTTGGAAAAGGCGGCGCGGCGGTGAAACTCGACAACGAAAAACCGAAAGGCGAAACGATCAATTACGACGAATTGATCAAGCGCTGGAAGAAGGGCTGATCGCCGCCCCCTTCCATGCGGGCCTCAACCTGATCCGAGGCATGGCAAGTGCAAACTCGGGACGGTTGGCAGCAAAACGCTGCCTGCCGTCCCGGCGCGCACAAACCTGGAGCGCATCTCCAGGAGCGATGCGAGGACACCGCGTGCGGCTCTCATACTGGCGGAGGGCAACGGGGAGCCCGCATTGTGGCACTTGAGCTGAGAAACATTACCAAGCGGGTGGATGGCGAGACCTTTATCCACGACACGAGCCTGACACTGGCCGAGGACGGCTTCAACGTCCTGCTCGGAACCACGCTCGCTGGAAAGACGACATTGATGCAGCTCATGGCCGGGCTGGACAAGCCGTCGTCGGGCACAATCTGGTTTGACGGGCGCGACGTCACGGGTGTTTCGGTGCAAAAGCGCAATGTCTCGATGGTTTACCAGCAGTTCATCAACTACCCGAATTTCACGGTCTACGAGAATATCGCATCGCCACTGCGAGTCGTGCGCGTGAGCGAGAATGAGATTCGCGAACGCGTCGGTCGGTTGGCTGAAATGCTGAAGTTGACGCCTATGCTCGGGCGCCGTCCCGCGGAATTGTCAGGTGGTCAACAGCAGCGTGTCGCACTTGCCCGCGCGCTGGTGAAGGATGCCGATCTGGTCCTGCTTGACGAGCCGCTCGCCAATCTTGACTTCAAGCTGCGTGAAGAACTTCGCGACCAGTTGCCGAAACTCTTTGCAGATCGAAAATGCACAGTCGTTTATGCAACCACCGAACCCACCGAGGCCCTTCTGCTTGGTGGGCACACGGCGACATTGCATCAGGGCCGCGTGACCCAATTCGGACCGTCAGAAATGATCTACCGCAATCCGGCCGACATCGTGACTGCGCAGGTGTTTTCCGATCCGCCGATCAACACGGCATCCGTCATAAAAAAGGGTGACAACATCACGCTAGGCACCGATGTGAGTTGGAGGAGCACCTCCGATATTTCACAACTTCCCGACGGGGGTTATATCGTCGGCATCAGACCGCATCATGTCCGCCTTTCGGATGCGATCGGCGGCACGGCGCAAATTGACGGGAAAGTGCAAATCACGGAGCTCAGCGGTTCGGAGAGCGTCATCCATTTTTCACATGGCGGACTGAACTGGGTTTCCCAGTCGCAGGGCATCCATGCGCTTGAGGTTGGCGATATAGCAACCTTCCATATGGATGTAAGCCGATGCCTCTATTTCAACGAAAACGGGGAGCGCATCACACCATGATCATCCCGTTCTTTGGTGGCTCTAAACGGGCGCGCGGAATCAGACTGCTTCACGGAACGGAGCGTGTGTGATGGCCAAGATCACACTGAAGGCGTTGCGTCACAGCTATCAAGCCAAACCGGAAGGACCGGAGGATTACGCACTACAGCATCTCGACGTCGAGTGGTCCGATGGCGGCGCCTATGCGCTGCTGGGACCCTCTGGCTGCGGCAAGACCACACTGCTCAACATCATCTCGGGACTGATCAAGCCCACCGAGGGGCATGTCTTGTTCGACGATGCGGATATCACCGACACCCCGCCCGATCACCGCAATATCGCACAGGTGTTTCAGTTCCCGGTCGTCTACGACACGATGAGCGTTTTCGACAATCTGGCCTTCCCGTTGCGTAACCGGGGCGTCGGCGAAGACGATGTTCGAGAGCGCGTTCATGAAATCGCCGATATGCTGGACCTCACCGAGATGCTCCCCCGGCGTGCATCCGGCCTCACCGCAGACGGAAAGCAGAAGATATCGCTCGGCCGTGGCCTTGTGCGCTCCGACGTCAATGTCATCATGTTCGATGAACCTCTCACTGTCATCGACCCGCACCTGAAATGGCAACTCCGCTCTAAACTCAAGGAACTGCATCAGCGTGTCCGCACGACCATGATCTACGTTACCCACGACCAGACCGAGGCATTGACCTTCGCCGACAAGGTCGTTGTCATGCACCAGGGCGAAGTCGTGCAGATCGGGACGCCGGTCGATCTGTTTGAGCGCCCCAAACACACATTCGTCGGTTATTTCATCGGCTCGCCTGGGATGAATGTGTTGCCAGCGGAAATAGCCGGCGGTAGGCCGCAATTCGCCGGTCGACCGATCGAGATTGAAAACGCGAATACTGCACGACCAAATGGAAAGCGGCTCGAATTCGGCGTCCGCCCGGAGTTCGTCTATCTGTCGGACAACGGTATTCCCGTCGACATCAGCAAAGTCAGCGATACCGGGCGCAATCGGATCATCGAAGCCCGTCACGGAGAGGCTCAGATCAATCTCCTGGTTGACGAGGACACGGCAATTCCCGCCGACCGGGCCTTTGTGAGCTTCGATCCAAATTATACCCGCCTCTATTCCGACGGCTGGCTGGTCGAGTAGGCGGGAACAATGAGCGCAAAGACCCACAATCCCAAGGGCTGGCTGTTCGTTCTGCCCGTCGTCGTGCTGGTCGCGTTCAACGCGGTGATTCCGCTGATGACCGTGGTGAACTATTCCGTCCAGGAAACCTTCGGCGATAACGTCTTCTTCTTTGAAGGCGTGAAGTGGTTCAAGGAGGTACTGCATTCTGAGCGGTTCCACGCTTCGCTCGGCCGCCAGCTCGCCTTCACCTTCACGATTCTCGCGATTGAAGTCCCGCTTGGGGTGGCGATTGCGCTCGCCATGCCGCGAAAAGGCCTTTGGCTCTCCGTCTGCCTGGTCCTGATGGCCTTGCCGCTGTTGATCCCCTGGAACGTCGTCGGTGCCATGTGGAACATCTTCGCCCTGCCCGACATCGGCATGCTCGGCAATACGCTGAACAGCTGGGGGATCGACTATAATTATACGCAGCAGCCCTTTTCCGCCTGGGCGACGCTCATCGCGATGGATGTCTGGCACTGGACTTCGCTGGTCGTGCTGCTCGCCTATGCCGGTCTGAGCGCAATCCCCGATGCCTACTATCAGGCAGCCCGGATCGACGGCGCCTCGTCATGGGCCGTCTTCCGCTATATCCAGTTGCCGAAGATGAAGCGGGTGCTGACAATCGCCGTTCTGCTGCGCTTCATGGACAGCTTCAACATCTATACCGAACCTTTTGTGCTCACGGGCGGCGGACCGGGTAATGCAACGACGCTACTGTCGATCGATCTGGTCAAGGTGGCGCTCGGCCAGTTCGACCTTGGACCCGCCGCCGCAATGTCGATCATCTATTTCCTGATCATCCTGGCGCTGTCCTGGGTTTTCTACACTGTCATGACGCGGCACGAGGATTAGCCGATGCACAAGTTCCGATGGTTGGTGCCAACGCTCTATATCCTGTTTCTGATGCTGCCGATCTACTGGCTGGTCAGCATGTCGTTCAAGAGCACCAATGAAATTCTGGGTGGCTTCACCCTGTGGCCGCAGGACCTGACGCTGGAAAACTATCGCAAGATTTTCACCGACCCGACTTGGTACAACGGTTACATCAACTCCATCATCTATGTCGTGGTGAACACGGTGCTCTCCGTCTCGGTGGCACTACCGGCTGCCTACGCTTTCTCGCGCTACCGCTTCCTTGGCGACAAGCACCTCTTCTTCTGGCTGCTGACAAACCGCATGGCACCGGCGGCGGTCTTCGCATTGCCCTTCTTCCAGCTCTACTCGGCAATCGGTCTGTTCGACACACACATTGCGGTGGCGCTGGCGCATTGCCTGTTCAACATCCCCCTCGCGGTATGGATCCTCGAAGGCTTCATTTCAGGCGTACCCAAGGAACTCGACGAAACGGCTTATGTGGACGGCTACGGCTTTTGGCGTTTCTTCCTGCGCATCCTGGTTCCAACCATAGCCGCCGGCATCGGGGTGGCCGCCTTCTTCTGCTTCATGTTTTCGTGGGTCGAGCTGCTGATCGCCAAGACGTTGACAGCCGTCGCCGCCAAGCCGATTGCCGCTACCATGACGCGTACGGCAAGCAGCTCGGGCTATGAACTCGGCCTGCTGGCAGCAGCCGGCACACTCACCATCGTGCCCGGCGCTGTCGTGATCTATTTCGTGCGCAATTATATCGCCCGCGGATTTGCACTCGGACGCGTCTGATGATGAGGGAGAAGCAACCATGAGCCTCGACTGGATGGCCTGGACCTGGCAAACGGGCGCTTTTTTCGCGTTCATCGTTTTTGCTCTTGTCTGCATGACCATCTGGGAACTGAAAAGGCCGGGGGGCGGACCGCGACGGGGAATTCTCGCCCTCGACACAACCCGCGGCGATCGCCTGTTTATGTCGTTGCTCGGCAGTGCTTTCATCTGCCTTGCCTGGCTCGGGCTCGTCGACGCTTCACTCTGGGGCGCCGTCGCCCTTTCCTTCGTTTTTGGCCTGGTTGTGTTTCGCTGGGTTTAATCACCCTTCAAAGGGTACGCAATCATTTGACCGGCTATACGCGTTTGCCGTTTGCGATCTGACCCAAAAACAGGAAAGTCCAGCCGCAATCGGCTCACACAAGTGTAATGCACCACATCGGAGTGTCGTGAGGATGGTGATGACGGATTTGAAACCCGCGGCGAACCGCTTCCGGGAACGCGCAATTGCTGCGGGTCTCGAAATCGAAATCAAGCAGATGGCTGAAACCACCCGGACCGCCGAAGATGCCGCATCCGCCTGCGGCTGCAGCGTCGGACAGATCGTCAAATCGCTGGTCTTTCGGGGCGCGGAGACGAGCGATCCCTATCTATTGCTCGTCTCGGGCACCAACCGTGTCGATCAGACAGGCGTTGCCGCTCATATCGGCGAAGCACTGACCCGCCCGGACGCGAAGTTCGTGCGTGAGGTCACCGGTTACGCCATCGGCGGCATCCCTCCCCTCGGCCACGACACACCCATAAAAACCTATATGGACCGCGACCTCCTCGCCTATGACATTGTCTGGGCAGCAGCAGGGACACCGGAAGCAGTGTTCTCTGTGGCACCAAGACATTTGATGGATGCGACGGGGGCGATATCTGTTGCAATGAACTAGGACAACTTGCGTGCACCCAAGCGGATGCACATCGCACTAGATCAACCTGCGCTTAGTCGGAGTCGACAAAGCGCAGAAAAGTTGATCGATTCTAAGCTGCTAGAGCAACTTATGTGCGTCCGAACAGACGCACGTTGCTCTAGGAGTTGAAATCACTGCCAATGTTTTGGCACGATTGAGATTGCGGCGTTGCATCGCCATTTCAGGCGCGTGTTTCCCGCGATCGATAGAATCAAACTGGGGGCGTCTGTATTCAGGTCTCGTGGAAAAACAGTCTTGCCGTTCCGCCGAGCCTGGATTGTTGAACAAAGGGGCTAGATATAAGATGTCAAAATACGCCGTTGCTCTGATTGCCGGTTTCCTGCTGTTTGGCGGACTAAGCACGTATGCGCAGGCACAGGCGCAAAGTTTCGGGGCGATCGCCTATTCGCCAAGCTCCGGCGCACACGGCTATTCGTTCGGATATCGCAGCCAGGCTGGCGCACAACAGCGAGCGCTGCGAGAGTGCAATGCAAGAAGCCGGGGGTGCCGGGTTGCCATTTGGTACAGGAATGCTTGCGGCGCGGTTGCAGTCGCGCCGAATGGCAGTTGGGGATCCGGATGGGGCAACACAAAACAACGGGCAAACTTCGAGGCTCTCAGAGTCTGCGGCAGATATTCAGGCGGTTGCCGAGTCAGGGTCAACGCCTGCTCGCAGTAAGCCAGGCGGTCTTTCCTGAAGAAATTCTAAGGCGTGTTGCATGCAGCTGGAGCTCATGCAACACGCCCCCGGCAATGGTGACTGACAAAAACCACGACGCCTCGCCCATGACTTCGATTAGGCGGAGTGCGGAACAAGGCCCGATTCATTTTTTCGTCATTGCCTCGATTCTCCTCGAGCGAGACCATACCGCTTGAAAAACGACCATAGGTCTTGCACACCTCACCGTTTGGTGCCGTGAGGTATCTGCCGAACATCCGTTTCCGGCCGACGCATTGAAAAACGAAAACAGAGGTGCCGATGGACTTCGCCCTGACGGATGACCAGAACAACATTCTCGAAGGGATCGGCGCGATCGTTAGCCGGTTTCCCGACGACTATTGGCTGGCGAAAGACAAAGACGGCGGCTTTCCCCACGAGTTCCATCAGGCCTTGGCCGATGACGGATGGCTCGGCATTGCCCTGCCCGAGACCTATGGCGGATCGAATCTCGGTGTCACTGAAGCTGCGCTGATGATGATGACCATTGCCGGCTCCGGCGGCGGCATGCAGGCGGCCTCCTCCATCCATATGAACATCTTCGGCCCCAAATCCATCGCCGCGTTCGGTTCCGAGGAACAAAAATCCAGATGGCTGCCGAAGCTCATCGATGGCACGATCAAAATGTGCTTTGCCGTTACGGAACCCAATGCCGGGCTGGACACGTCACGCATCAAGACCACTGCCAGGCGCGAGAACGATCACTATATCGTGGACGGCCAGAAGGTCTGGATCTCCACGGCGCAGGTCGCAGAAAAAATCATGCTGCTCGCAAGAACATCACCGCGCGACGAGAGCAAGCCGACCGAAGGCCTTAGCCTGTTTTTTGCCGACCTGGATCGGGGCAAGGTGTCCATCCGCGAGATCGAGAAGATGGGCCGCAAGGCCGTCGACTCGAACGAGATCTACTTTGATGGCATGGAGATTCCGGTGGACGACCGGATCGGAGACGAAGGCCAAGGCTTTCAGTATATTCTTCAGAGCCTCAATCCTGAGCGCATTCTCCTCGCCGCAGAAGCCATTGGAATCGGACGCGACGCCCTCGGACGGGCCGCTCGCTACGCGCAGGACCGCATCGTCTTCGATCGTCCGATCGGACAGAACCAGTCTATTCAACACCCTTTAGCGGACAACTGGATGAAGCTGGAGGCCGCCAATCTCGCAATGATGAAAGCCGCATGGCTGTTCGACAACGGCCAGCCCTGCGGCCTGGAGGCAAATACCGCAAAATATCTAGCGGCTGAAGCCGGCCTCGAGGCCTGCAAACAGGCCGTGATCACCCATGGCGGGATGGGCTACGCGCGCGAGTTCCATGTCGAGCGCCTGATGCGCGAAGTGATGATCCCGTATCTGGCCCCCGTCAGTCAGCAGATGATCCTGAACTTTATTGCTGAGAGGGCTTTGTCCTTGCCGCGATCCTATTGATGAATACGCAGGTTCGTCAGCTGGTGACACGCTAATACAGGGTCGAGTTCGCAGGGGGCACGTCACTCCCCATCGCCGACAGCCAGTTCGGCTCCAATACAGAGTTGAAAGGTTAGGGTGCAACGAAATCCCTTAGATTGTGTTCACCGGCAACTAAGTCGGTTGTCCCATTGGACCGGAAACACCCAATGCACTAACAATGGAAGTAGACCAATCAAGCGAAGCTGATTGCCCAAGGGAGCAGGCCGTATGCCCCTGGATACGTTCGTCGGTTGGCCGCAGATCGCGGCTGTGGCTATCCTCGTGCAACGAGGATTGGAAGAGCTTCATTCCGCACGCAATACGTCCCGGTTGATCGGACGGGGCGCCTATGAGGTCGGTGCCGAATTCTATCCGGTCGTCGCAATCACACATTTGTCGTGGATTGCCGCGCTGGCATTCCTGATACCGCCGGACAGTCCTTTGATCCTGCCACTGCTGGTCTTCTACATCTTGCTGCAGGTTGCCCGCTATTGGATTATCCTCTCGCTTGGCGAATTCTGGACCCACCGGATCTTGACGCTCGACAACGCGCCCATCGTCAAACGAGGCCCCTATCGCTTCGTCCGTCATCCAAACTATATCGTCACCGCGACGGAGACCCTGATTTTACCTTGGGTGTTCGGCGCATGGGCGCTTGGGCTGATCATTGGAGCCGTGTGGGCCGCTGTCCTCGTCTACAAGATCAGGCTCGAAGACGCAGCGCTCGGCAGCCGGCGTGCAGAATAATGCCACTCATCCAACGTCACACGCGCATCGATCCCCACACTATCGTCCGGCACCGATGACCGACAATCCCGTCATAGTGATCGGCGGCGGCCTAGCCGGATCTGCTTTTGCCATCGAACTCGCGCGCCATGGCATCCCGGTGCAGATCCTCGAGCGCTCCACGAGTGCACATCACAAGGTTTGCGGAGAGTTTCTGAGTCAGGAAGCACAAGAATTGCTGACTTATCTGGGGGTCGATGTCCAAACGTTTGGAGCGTCGGCAATCCATACACTGCGCTTGGTCTCAGGCAATCGAAGTGTGACGCGCCGCCTACCTTTGCAAGCCGCCGGCCTTTCCCGCTACCGTCTTGATCAGGCAATACTCGACAAAGCCTCTTCAGCGGGGGTCGAGATTCGCCGCGGCGTACACGTAAAGACGATTGAAACACATGACGATCGTGTGGTGTTGCGTGCAGACGAGGCACATATTGAGGCGAGCGCCATTGCGCTTGCGTCGGGAAAGCACAATCTGCGCAGCCATCCACGAGTGACCGCCGACATGGTTGCCATGAAAATCCAGTTCGCTCCTTCGCGCGCGTCCACAGGTCTCGATGGGCTCGTTCAGCTCACGGGATATGACGGCGGTTATGCCGGCATTTGCCATGTTGAAGAACGGACCTTGTCCCTGTGCTGGCTGATGACGTCGGCGCTTGTGCAGCAGATCGGACCCAAATGGGAGAACCATGCCGAATATCTTTCCGGCCGCTCACCGTTCCTTGCGAACATCATCGCCAATGCAGACCCTGCCTGGTCGCCCCCGGTCGCGGTTGCCGGGCTGCCATTCGGTTTTCTCCGACACGATGTCATTTCGCCTCGCGTCTATCCGTTAGGCGACCAGCTGGCAGTCATCCCCTCCTATACCGGCGACGGGATGGCCATTGCCCTGGGCACAGGTATTGCGGCTGCTCAATGCTATCTGCGCGGCGAAGGCGCGGACCAATTCCAGGCGCGCCAGGTCGCACTGTTGAAATCCCAGTTCCGTATTGCAGGCGCAGTGAGTTTCCTGTTTGAAACGGCGCCACGCCGCGCGTTCGGGCTGGCGCTTGCCTCTCTGATCCCGGGGATGGTTTCGACTATAATCAAGTCAACGCGACTGCGCGGTTACAGTGCGCTCATCGATATCAAAAATCGATAACCATGAAATAGACGGAAAAGCCGGGTCCGAATGCAACCAGCAGATGGCGCCCTTGGGGTGCATGCGCCATCGCGCGATGCAGTATGAAAATCGCCGTTGCGGACGACATGTTCCCGTAATCGCGCAGCACCGACCAGGAATGATCGAGTTCCTCCCGGGTAAGACCGACAACATCTTCGACCGTTTCCAGGACTTTGCGGCCGCCGGGATGAAACAGGAATCCGTCGAACTCCGAGAGAGAGAGTTGCTTCTCTTCAAGGAAACGATCGAGAGCCGGTCGCAGATGTTCTCGTGTCAAGGTGATCAGATCGGGACTGAGCAAGACACCGAAGCCGTCGTCGGTCATGGTCCAACCCATAATGTGGCGAGTGTCATGCCAGAGATACTCTCCGCACGTCACCACGCGGCCACGTGGACCGGTATCGGCGGGCGCCTCCTCGCCGGCCTCATGCGCCGTATTGCGCACGACAACGCCCGCGGCACCATCGCCGAAAAGCGCCGTCGAAACGAACATGCCGATGCTTGGATCGTTCACCCTGAGACACAGCGTGCAAAGATCGATGGTCAAAAAGAGAATGTTCCCGCCGGGCATCGCCTGTGCCATCCGGGCGGTGCGAGCAAGCCCCGCGACGCCACCGCCGCAACCGAAACCAAAGATGGGAAGTCTTTCGACATTCTGGCGAAGTTCAAGCCGGTTCATCAACAGCGCGTCGAGGCTTGGGACTGCTATTCCGGTAATCGTGTTGACGACGAGCCCGTCAATCTCGGACATGCTCAGGCCCGCTGCCTCGACCGCGCCTCTCGCCGCTTGCTCAAGGAGCGGAACAGCATGTTCTTGAAAGGCGTCCGTCCTTTCGGGCCACGAGCGTTCCTCATGGTACCAGCTCGCCGGAAAACACGCATATCGCGTCGAAATTCCGGTGTTGACGTAAAGGCTCTCCATGCTCGCGAAATGGGGGAAGACGGTCTTGGCACGCAACGTCACATCATCTTGCGAAATGATATGATCCGGCACCGCCGTCGCGACTGATACGATCTCGACGGGGAACTCAGTCTGTTGCACCACCCCGCCACTCTTCGCACGGCTTGTGTTCAACATACGCACCCCCAATCAGCCTGATCTGCCGGTCGGCCGCGCGAAGTGAGCCCGAGTTGGACGGCCCAGTGCCGCGCACCCGCTATCAGCGTAGCATGGTGCCCGACCAAGAGCGATTCACACGTCCGGATTGCGCAGTTATGACGTCACGTGCAACCAATTTTCGAAACAGAACAGCAGAGCCGGCATCAGACACGAATTTGGTGTTTGCTACCGGTCTATAGAGCCGGTCGCGCGAACTTCATGCTGAGCGTTGGATGCACGAGGTGATGATCCCATTTCTGACGCCGGTCAGTCTGCAGTTGATCCTGAACTTCATCGCCGAAGAAGCCTTGTCGCTGCCGCGATCCTATTGATCTGCCAGAGGACGATGATATTTGGATGAAGCAGATCCGCACTGTAAGGTCAGAACCCTCCAGACCGACCGGTTCATGCGACGTTCAGCCGGGCTCTGCCACGTAGGCGTTCCAACCGACACGCGTCGCCGGCACGCCTCGGAAAAGCAATTGAGGGAAGACGTCCATGTCCAGAAAACTGACAGCACCTGGCCTCCTGATGCTGGCAACCATGTTCACCGTCGGAGCTGCACCCGCGCAAGCCCAGCAGACCGCATGCGAGATCGACATCTATAATCGCTGCGTCACCGCCGCAGGTGGCGACCCACAAATGACCCAGGGTTGTTATGAAGCCTCCCGTAGTGTCTGCGATCAACAACAACCGTCGGACCAGCAGCAGGGTTTCCAGGAGCAGCAGCCTGGCCAGCAACAGCCGGGTCAACAGCAAGGCTTCGAAACGCAGCCCAACCAACCCACCGACCCGAACGTCACACCAGGCCAGACGCCACAGCAACCAGATGCCGGCGCGACCGGAAACATGACGGCGGCCGAACAGCAGCTCTTCGATCTCATCAACAATTACCGGGCACAGTCCGGACTGCCCGCCGTCCCCTACTCGCGCAAGCTGACTCTTGTCGCGCAGACCCATGCCCGCGACTCCGTCAATTTCCCACCGGCGAACGGCAACATGCATAGCTGGTCGAACAATGGGAACTGGACCGGCGGCGCATTCGACAACGCGAACGATGCGAGCTGGCCAATCATGTGGAACAAGCCGAAGGAAATCGCAGGCTATCCCAGCAATGGCTTTGAGATCTCAGCCGGACAAGGTGGATCCGCAATCACGCCGACCCAGGCCCTGCAGCTTTGGAAGACAAGCAGAGGACATAACACGGTGATCCTCAACCAGGGCACCTGGCAGGGTTTCCGTTGGCAGGCCATGGGCGTTGGTATTTACAGAGGCATCGCGCACGTCTGGTTTGGCACGGACGCCGATCAATAAGGCAGCAGCTCCGCTTTCCTGGAAACACGATGGACATTTTCCAAATAGGCGACGACAGAGACTTCGTGCTCGGCCGGTACCGGCTTTCGAAGCATCTCAATATCGACGTGGCAACCAATCCGGCATTCGGCGGTGACCCTCATGGTCAGATGTCTGTGCTGGACGACATGGTCGAGAAGGAGCAAAGAAGGACTTACGCTAGAATACTGTCACTTCTGGAAACCAGTCCCTTCCCGTCCGGCCGGGTCCCTCTGTTCATCTGTTTTTGTGGAGATCTGGACTGCGGAGCCCTGACAGTCGACATATCCAGTACCGCCGACACGGTTCGTTGGTCGGCTTTTGGATCGGGATCGACCTGGGAAGAAGGGCACTATCAGTCCGACCATATGAAACGGACGGGGCCATTCACGTTCGAACGCACTGCCTACCTCGACGCGCTATCGACCTACCGCTGATATCCATGTTGGTTTCGGCAGCGGATGTCTACTTCGGATCAAATCCAGATTGGAGGAAGTCGAATGAACAGAGATGACGTGATCGATTATCTGAAAAAGTGTGATTTGGTCGAATTCGGACATATTGTGTCGACGGTCGTTGGTGAAAGAAAAGATACAGCGTGTTCCGGTGAACCTGGATTTGATGAGCAAGTTCTGCTTTCCGTGGTCGGCAGGATGGATGAAGATGATGGTAGTAAGAGCGCCTGGGAAATCTCTTTAGTTGCGCAAGCCGACCCGGATATTTACGACGAAACCTGGAAAATAACCAACGGGGAGCCGTTTTTACAGGCGGGGTTTTGCAACACCTGCAAATTAGAACTTGTTAGCCATGCAAAAAACGTTATCTGCCCGATATGCAATTCGAAAACGCATGCTACGTAATCAGAAATCAGACAGAATTCTATTGGACGGTCGCCCCACAGGCGAAAAAGGGAACGATTTCCACAGCAAGTTGGCCAAAGGGCATTCCTGACTGGTTTAGCTGCCGACTTTGTTCGTCCAGATAAGATAAGTTAGCGGTCTCAATTGGATGAGTTGAGCGTTTGGGTTCCGGCAATAGTTGTGTCCAAGCATGACGGCGGTAGACTGGGAGAGCCGGGAGCGGAAGTCCCACTTATTGGTGCAACTGCCTCTCTCGTAAGCCTATCCATGATTGTACATCGACCCTTTCCTAATCGCCGCAGGCGCCCCAATGCAGAAGCGTTCGATTGACATAATGCGCTTCCCACCCGTCCGGCAGATCCAGCGTCAGTGACTGATCGCCCAGAATTGCGAATTCAAATCCCGGCCCGAGGACCATTTGCTTACGCCATGCACTGACCGGACCGTCTGCCTGGCCGGCAATTTCCCTGAGTGGAGCCTCGTAACGAATGCCCCGCGGACGCTTCAGCCATGCGGTTCGCAGAAGTTTCTTCGGATCGCCTTCACCGAAAAGATGATAGTAGATCCCGCCATGTCCGATATCGGTCTTGCTGGAGATGCCCGCATGGACATCCCACATGTCGGGCGCGACAGCCATCTTGTTCAAAGGGTCCAGGGCAGCGGACGACTCCACAAAGTTCCAGTCCTCGTATCCCGAGACGCCGTCAAGCCAAGGCGTTTCCGAAATCCTGTAGGTCGCCGAGCCTTGAAAACCGTCACCGGTTCGCTTTCCGAGATCCCGATGAAAAGCAATTAACGCATCTTCGTAGGTGCTGGGATCGGATTCGGCGATCGGTCGGTGCCAGAACACATATGCGGTCATGATGTTGATTTCTCCCTACGGTATCATCGACATCTCAAGACCATAGAGAGGACCCGGCCGAGCCGTCTGGAACAAAAGTGACTTTCGTCAGTCCAGCCAGACTCGCTTGTAGGCACCCGGCGTCGTACCGAATTTTCGCAGAAAGATTCTTCCGAAATGGCTCTGATCGGCAAAGCCGACTTCCGCTGCCACCTCCGCCAAGGCAATATCGGAGCGGAGCAAATGCCTGGCCTGGGTTGCCTTGTATGCGACGCGATAGGCATGTGGCGTCATGCCCATCTCGCGCCGAAACCTGCGAATAAATCCCTCGCGGCTAAGCCGCGCGTCTTCTGCCAGCTCCGCAATGGTAATATCCGTTGTGCAAACCGCCTTAACGGCGTGCCGGCAAAATGCATTGTCGAATGGAATATCCAGAGAATGAAGGCAAGATGTGCTTAGGGCTTTTATGAGGCCGTCGATCTCCGAATTGAGACTTTGAAGCGCCGGTACGGAACAGGCCGCAATCGTAATCTGAGTCGAATAGACAGCCGGTAACCGGTGTGACTCGACGAACATATCGCGGCTTCGCGTTTGCAGACGGCCAACACCGATCGACTTGTGCGGAATTCCAGCCGGTATGATGGCGAGCGAACCTGCTTCAACCTCAAACTCCAGGAGACCGACCTGGAAATATCGCCGCCCGGATTGGACGAGAGATATTTGAACCTCATTGTGAAAATGGGTTGAAAGCGGAGGGCTGTGCAGACCCTGCCAGTTCGAGGCTTCCACGCCCAGCGAATGCCCGATCCGTTGATAGATCCAGGCGGACGGTTGAACGCTACTGCGGCAACTTTTCATTTTGTCTCAATAATGAATTTATGGAAGGAGAACAAACATGACCAGCAATCTCCAGACACCCGGCTCCTTCTTTACTGAAGAAAACTCTATCGAGGCCGTCACCAAACGCATGGCGGACTGTGACGACCTCCGCCTGCGCCAGGTCATGGACGTCATCATTCGCAAGCTGCATGAGGCCGTGAAGGAAATCGAGCCAACCGAAGAAGAGTGGTTCGAAGCGATCAAGTTTCTTACAACGACCGGTCAAACCTGCGACGACTGGCGCCAGGAATACATTCTGCTGTCCGATGTGCTCGGCGTATCGATGCTGGTGGACGCCATCAATCACCGCAAACCGCAGGGTGCTTCTGAATCGACCGTCCTTGGCCCCTTCCACGTTCCTAATGCGCCACCACGCGAAATGGGCGCGAACATCTCGCTGGATGGCAAGGGCGAGCCGATGTTTGTGCATGGCCGCATCACCGACACCGCTGGCAATCCCATCGAAGGCGTGACTATCGATGTCTGGCAGGCCAATGACGACGGCTTCTACGATGTGCAGCAAAAGGGCATCCAACCCGACTTCAACCTAAGGGGTATCTTCACGACGGGTGCCGATGGCCGCTATTGGTTTCGTGGCGCCAAGCCGCTCTACTATCCGGTTCCCGATGACGGACCGGTCGGGCAATTGCTGAAACGTCTCGGCCGGCACCCCTATCGCCCGGCGCATCTTCACTACATATTGTCGGCCGACGGATTCGAAAAACTGACCACCCACATCTTCGATCCCGACGATCCCTACATCCACTCCGATGCCGTGTTTGGCGTCAAGGAAAGTCTGCTGGCCGAATTCAAACGTATCGACGACCCGGATCGATTGGCGGAGCTTGGCTTTGACACGCCATACTATGATGTGGAACACGATTTTGTGCTGGCGAGACTGACCCCCTAGACTTTCGCTTTGGGGCCGTTGCGGCGGAAATCAATTAGAGGATTTCTTTACCGCAGCGCCTGCATACCACGGCCTGCACGTTCGCGGATTTTGACGAAGCTGATCTTGACCCATGTACACAATTGCCGCCTTCTACCAGTTCACACCCTTGGCCGACTATGCGGTTCATCAGGCGCCTCTCCTGGCATTGGCGAATGACCATGATCTGTGCGGCAGCATTCTTTTGGCGCCCGAGGGCGTGAACGGCACAATAGCCGGAACAAGGGATGGCATCGATGCATTGCTGGCCGCGTTGCGCGCCCTGCCAGGCTGCGCCGGACTCGAACACAAGGAAAGCACAGCCGAAGAAAAACCCTACCTGCGCATGAAGGTACGGCTCAAGAAAGAGATCGTCACAATGGGGATCGATGTCGATGCGCAGAGCGAAGTCGGCACCTATGTGGAGCCGAAGGATTGGAACGCCCTCATCAGCGACCCCGCCGTGGCGTTGATCGACACGCGCAACGCCTATGAGGTGGAGGTCGGTGCCTTTGAAGGCGCGATCGACCCCAGGACGGAAAGCTTCGGAGAATTCCCCGGCTGGCTCGACCGGATGCAGCGCACATCAGGCAAAAGCAAGGTGGCGATGTATTGCACCGGCGGCATCCGCTGCGAAAAAGCCACCGCCTATGCCAGGCGCCTTGGCTTCGACGAGGTCTTTCATCTCAAGGGCGGCATTCTGGCCTATCTGAAAGACGTCGCTCCGATAGACAGCAAATGGGCGGGAGAATGCTACGTGTTCGACCGCAGGGTGACCGTCGGCCATGGCGTAGTTCCGGGCAGCTACATTGCCTGTAGCGCCTGTGGCGACCCGGTTAGCCAGGAGGGAACCACCCATAGCGATTTTGAGCTGGGCGTCTCCTGCGCCGGCTGCATCGGCAAGTATACCGATGACGACCGAAAACGCTTTCGCGAGCGACAGGCACAAGTCGAGCGCGAGAACAAACAGGAAGCCAGGCGCTCTGAAAGTTAGCTTTGAGACCTCAGCGCACCCGCAATGAACGAGCCACGCGCATTCCGATCGTACAGTTACGCATCCGCGCCGGCTCGGGCGTCCGGTGGGCCGATTTGAGCAGAGCCCGATCGCCAATCCAGCAACCGCCCCGAACGACACGCTGCGGAAAGTCATCGGGTATGAGCCATGCCTCACCGTTCGCAGGCGCACCCTCATAGTCAAAGTGCCAATAGTCTTCCACCCATTCATAGACATTGCCATGCATGTCATAGAGGCCCCAGGCATTGGGAGGATATCGGCCGACCTTTGACGTCTTCAGCTTCTCGAAGCGCGCCTGCTTTTTCGTGATCTTCTTTCCGGTCGCATAGGCCGTTTTGGTGCCGGCGCGACAGGCATATTCCCATTCCGCCTCCGTTAGCAGGCGATAGTCGTGCCCTGTCTTTTTGGATAGCCACCGGACATAGGCCTGTGCATCCTTCCAGGAGATGTTGATTACCGGCCGCTGTCCCCGTCCCCAACTCGGTCCACAGTGCGCTGGGTCGGGATCACGCTCAAATATTTCGCCGTCATGGGGACGGTAGCGGACGCCCTTGTCGGCCAACGCCGCATCCCATTCGTCGAAGGTAATCGGGGTCCGCGACACGGCGAACGGTGCCGGAATCTCCACATCGTGAACCGGTTCGGCCCACATATCCGGGTCCTTCGAGCCCATCCGAAACGTCCCTGCCGGGAGAACAACCAACTTCGGCGTGAACGGCAGGTCCTGAAACCAGTCCGACTTTCCTTTGCCGGGTCTGCATCTCCGCCACTGGCGTTGACCGCGCGGGCCAACTTTGATCTCGATCGCCATCGTCGTCCTGTTTCCGATGCTTCTGTCGATGCAAGGACATCGGTCGTCTCATGGAAGATTATAGCCAACGAGAATTTGAAAATGCCGGGAATTGGCAAACATCGTTAGGGTCATTTCGCCTGCGCACTTGATGCAATTCAGTGCAGCACCCTGTTCATGCCCCCTTGCGCTCTTGTTCCAATTCGGTGTTCAAGACCGCGGCACACGAACTTTGGCAACCTGGGGTCCCAGTTCAAACCACCGACTGAGGGCAATATGAGCCTTGTCGGCGTCATGTGGGGCTCGCCCATGATCTCGCGAACCGTCAGATTCTGTGTCACCTTCATCTGAATAACGGACTGCCCGTAAAGATGACAGCCGGGATCCGATTCGCGTCTTGACCGCCCTGACTTGTGCGACAACTCTTCTCAAAAAGGGCGGCGTCGCATCTTCGTTTGCTACCATGCCTGATATCGGATCGGGGTTGGCAAGGCGTCCGACGTCTTTGAACCGGCTGGCGAGAGCGTCAATCGGTGACGTCTCGTCGGGCGGAAGACTCTCTTCAACCCTCATCGGCGCCAGATCAGTCGGCGATCGGGAGAACACATCTCGCGTGTCTTCCTGCTCGTCGAGAGCTTTCAGCCGCGTCACCAATGAGGCTGCCGGTTTCTCTCGGCTGGGCTTCGACGGCTTGACCTGCGGTATTGTTGGCGTCTTCTGAGTCGCTTCAGGTTGCACGAGTGGCTCAGGCGCGTGACGAACTGGCGTTTCCGGTGCCACGCGCATCACACGTCGCATCTTTGCAAGAACGCGGATCGGGAGAGCGAGCGATCTTGGCCGGAGCCGGAACGACTGGGCTTGCTGTATCCATCTCTTGCCCGGTCCTGCAAGGCGATGACCGGCAACAACGCCACGTCGGGCGGATCGCCTGATACGGCGAACACGCGGTCTGATTGCCGCACCGAGATTCAGTGCCTGACGGGCTCCAAGCGACTTGGATTTCTGCTTCGAGGGGCGTTCGCGGTTCAGAAAGTTCGTCAGCCGACCGGTTACCGGGTCAATGCCATCCATCGGACGATAGGAGTTGATCCTGATAACTTTGACCTTTTTGACCCTCGGTTTTCGCCCTCTCTTCGTCCTTGGCTTTTTGGCCAGCGCAGACTCCAAAGGATCGGGCGACGCCTTGGTGGATGCTTCGCCCTGTTCCGTGGCCGGTGCGCGGCGTATGATCCTCACGGAACGATGCCGTCTGTGGGCGGAACGTCCTGGCGCCCATGGCTTGATCGGCTCACGCATGGACCCAATGCCGAGATTGGTGCCTGTGCCGGACTCTGCGGCATCGAGCTGCGCCGAAGTCCGGCTGCTGTCGATCCGGATCACGATAGGAGACTGTGGCTCTGCCCTGCTTGACGCACCGACAGCGGGACCCGAACGGCGAATGAGTGTCTTAATCTCGCTGAAGTATCGACCCGTCGGCACCAGCCCGGCGGAAGAGACCGCGAGTGCGCTGCATCTGCTCTTTATGGCCTTGCGCGCGAAAACCCGGCCGAGCGTCGCCCTTCGCCGAACGATCGCACCAAAGACAGCCGCACTTCTATCCCTCATCATGTGACGCGACATAAACGTGCCCTACGCCTCACTGATACCTGACCGCACCCTATGGGTATGTACTGTGGCGATCTACCCCCCAAGTGCGGCCAATCTTAGCACAAGAGATTTGCAATCGCGACGCACGCGGCGGCCGCACATGGCCCACCAGCCGCCTCTGTTTCGACACTGTTTCAGCCGTAACGAAGTGCCGGCTTCGTGTAACATCTTATCCCATTGATAACATTTGCAATTTCCATCTGCCGTAGTTTTCATGTTTCAAAGTTCGACGATTCCGCCGGCCTCTCCAAATCCAATTTCAACAACGCAGCAAACGGCGCCCCTTTCCGGATGATCATGCAAACCACCGGACAGTCGCCAAACCAAACTGGAGAGATCAATGAACAAAATCGTCAAGAACACCGTCCTGGCTATCGCACTTGCCGCTTCCACCATTTCAATGAATGCACCGGCATTTGCTCAACAGCAGGACCCGACATCTGGACGTATTGAGGCTCGTGAGCGTGCACGTGAACTTGCACGCCGGGCACAAGCACTCAAAAAGTACAACCAGTGTGCCGCACGGGCCATGCACTACTTCCGTGCCTGCAACAGCAATGCCGCCGGCAACAGCAACATGACCCGCAGCTGCCGCACCGTCTATCACGGCAAGCTCGCCAATTGCCGCGGCCTCTACCTCTAAGAGCCGCTATCCTGAAATTCGGAGGAGGCGCAGAGCCGAATGCCCTTGGGCACGCATGCCGCAATTCGCACGGCTGCACCGACCGGCACAGCGCCCCTCTGAAATACAGGGCGAAAACAAGAGGACGACAGGTCACTGGGTCCCTACTAAACATGGCGGTCCAGGTGATCGGAACCACTCAATCCTCAAAGGGATCCAGTGACGTGTCGTCGTCAAACCGCACATCCAATGTCTTGGGTGCGCCAGACTACAAAGGCTGCATCGGCCTGGATTACAACTGAGCAAAGGTAGACAGGAATAATGCACGGCATGAAGGAAACGTCCGTGCTACCACGCACAGTCTGGACGGTCGCTCATCTCGCGATCGTCTGCATCGTCGCGTGGGTCTCCATTGGAGACGGTCTCACGGTCCTCGGAAGCTGGACCGGCCAATCCTGGCAACCGGGCGACATGGGCCGGCGATTACTGCTCATGATCTTCAGCATCACGCTTTGGATGCGCATGACCGCGACCGCCTACTTCCTTCTCAAACGACGCTTCGACTGGAGCGAGTGTATGGCCGTTATCGGAGCGGTTGCATTCTACCAATTTGGATTTGCAGCTTTCGGCGCGACCTCGCCCGTTCCATTGGACGAAATCGATATCGTTGCCGTTGCCCTTTTCCTCGCCGGCTGCACGTTCAACACAGGATCGGAAATCCAACGCAAACGCTTCAAGGAGATCCCCGCCAACAAAGGCAGGCTGTATACTCACGGGCTCTTTAGTCTTGTGCGGCACCCCAACTACTTGGGAGATATCCTCTGGGCCTTGGGCTGGGCGCTCATGACCCGCAATGCCTGGTCAATGCTTATACCCGCCGTCGCCGCCGCCGGTTTCGTCTTCGGTTTCATTCCCCAATTGTCCACATATCTCGCCGAGCGCTATGGCCGGCAATATGAAGACTGGGCAAAACGCACGAAGCGCCTTTTCCCCTTCATCTATTGAAGACGCCCAAGCATCGGTTGAAGGCATTCCTCTGCTCACATTTGTCGGGCCTGCCACAGTCGTGGCCCCGCCCTCGGTGCCTGGGCCGATTCACAAACGACATGACCAAGATCAAGGCACATCGTACGAGTCATCACGAGACTGCCTCATGTTGAGCATCGCGCCAGCAAGCGGATCTGGATTACATCCAGTCCTCGCTTCACCCCGATCAAGGAGAGGAACAGTGACCACCCTGTTCACGAGCCGCATCTATGGCACAATCATTCTCGCAATCGTTCTAACGACCGTCGGCGCCAGGGCGGCCGAACAAGACGATCCACGCACGGCCGTAACGCTGCCTCCCGACATCGCCGCGAAATTCATGACGGAAATGCGCTCTCACATGGCCAATCTGGATGACTTGGTTGCAGCCCTCGCAGAAGGCGATTTTGCCGAGGCTGCGCGCGTTGCAGATATCCACATGACCTTCGGCCATCGTCGGTGGGCCCAAATGGCCGAACGTGGAGCAAGCGACAAGGAAATCGCGGCAGCGAAGAAAGAATTTAAGCAAATGCGCGGATCGCGCTCAGGAAAACCGGGTGAAGGACGCGGAAAGGGAATGGGGCGTGGTAAGGGAATGATGGGACACGGTTTCGGTCGTTTCATGCCGGAAGAGTTTCGCGCCATGGGCGCATCCTTCCATGAAGCAGCCGACTCATTCGCCGAGGCGGCAAGGACAGCAGCGTCTCCCCCAACCTTCAAAGACTACAGTGCGGTCCTTGCGGAACTGGGAGGCGTGACCGCCGCCTGCAGAAGTTGCCATGATGCCTTCCGCATCACGGCCGGGAAGTAACACCAGCGAAGTTGACGATTGGCCTGTGTCGCATCGGGAGTTCAGCCGAACGGCGGAACCTCTCTTCTCAAGTCGGGCTCTTGATGAACAAACGTCAGTGAAACCGATCCTTTGACATCGCCGTCCTGCCCCGTCGGAAGCGCATCTTCTACATGTGGCTTGAGCTTTCGCTCAAGAAGATTGCTTCGGAATTTTCCAAGCGCGTCACCTGACATTTCAAAACGGATGTTTGCCGCCTTGTTCGAGAAAAACACCTGATCTTCGACCCAACCGCCCGATCCATATATCGCTTCGCGCACTTCCAGGATGGCGGCATTTCGATCCATTCTCGTCACGATACTGAAGCGCGCAAATTTCATCGGATCAGCCCTTGTCTCCACATCTACTGTTCACAACTTCCGCCCAACAACGAAGCGCGCCGGGGGAGATTGGAAATGGTTCTCGGCCTCCAGGATCGTGAAGCCGGCACCCGCGATGATCTGTTCAAATTCGTCGATTCTCATCACATTCACCCGAGGCAGACGCCAGAGCGTTTCCATGATGAAGAGCGGAACGCGCCATAGCCGGGTCTGCTCGGCAAGGCACATGGTCTTTGAAATCAGAATCCCACCCGGTTTGAGTAAGGCGTTGATATGCGCCAACGCTCCGGGCAGGTCCTCCAGAAGATGCAGAAAATTGAATGCCAGGACCGCGTCGTATGGCCCGCCGTTCAGGCTGTCGTCCGCAAGTGTACCTTGGACAAAGTCGACATTGTCGATCTGCTGCGCTTCTGCCTTTTCACGCCCGATTGCGATCATTTTGCCTGAAATATCGCTTGCAGTGATGTGCGCGGCGCTTCCTGACAGTAACAGCGCCGTCGAACCGCTGCCGCATCCGATCTCCAGCGCTCTGTCCGTTGGCGTCAGGTACGCCCGGGTGCGCGCCATTGTCCGCTCATAGACGTCCATCCTCTTGATTGGCTTGTCTGCATATTTCTGCGCGCAGCTGTCCCAGAACGTTTCTGCATTGCTCATGGCCGTTCCTTTCGTGCACCGGCTAAGGCGTATCAGCGCTCGCGCGATACGTGCTTTCGACGTTGACATGCATGTGGTTACGCACCGTGCGATTTGAACCGGACTCAACACGGCCGATACTTTGTAACAACCGGTCGCGCTTAAGCGGCAGGCATTCGATCTGCCACTGCAGCACCTATGACCTCGCGCTTTCCTGCCAACACGCCAGTGCTTAAACTAGCATCGAAATTGGAACCGCTCTGCGGGGCAATATTGGGAGATAGGGGCATGGAGCGCCAGACGATTGGGGATCTCACGGTTTCCCGCGTGGTTGAACAAGAGGGTTTCCTGTTCACGGAGGGGGAGAGATTCTTCGAGAATGCAACTATCGAAGCGTTTCGAGCAGAGAAGGACTGGTTGGCGCCATACTTCTACGACCTCGACAGCGACGCCATGAAAATGAGCATCCATTCCTTCATCGTGAAGACGGGTCGTCATACGGTGTTGATCGACACATGCTGCGGCAACGATAAGAACCGTCCGCTAAAACCAGCCCAACATATGCTCAATTCCACATATCTGGCCGATTTAAAGGCCCAGGGCGTGACCCCTGAGGAGGTGGATTTTGTCATGTGCACCCATCTGCATTGGGATCACGTAGGCTGGAACACCAGATTGCTCGACGGCCGTTGGGTTCCGACATTTCCGAACGCCAAGTACATTTTCTCGCGGGCGGACTACATGCACTTTCAGCAGATGCCGGAGCCTGGAACGCCGGCCGCCCTCAGCGCGGCTGCTGGCAGCAGCGTGCAGTCCTATGAAGACAGTGTTCTTCCCGTTGTTGAGGCCGGTCAGGCAGTCATGGTCGACACGGACTTCGCCATTGACGATACGCTTTGGATTGAACCAGCACCCGGTCACACCCCAGGAAGCTTTGCCGTGCACGCGAAGTCGCGCGATGCACGTGCTTTGTTTTCCGGGGACATAATGCATCACCCCATCCAATGTGCACATCCGGATTGGGCAAGCCGGGCTTGCATTGACCACGCACAGTCGAATGCCACCCGCAAGATATTCCTGGACAGATACGCTGAAACAGATGTCTCGATATTCGCGGGACATTTTGCGACACCCACTGTCGGTCGCATTGTTGCGGGCGAACAGGCTTTCCGTTTTCACGTTTCGGTATAGGCCGTCTGTGCCGCCTGAATCTCTTCATCAGCAAATAGAAGCTGTGTCCGAAGTTGATACGTTTTGGTCGAGCGGCATCGGATCTTTGTGCGAACGCTGCTGCATCCTAAGCGGTCAATCTATGGAAGTTCGGCTGTTGTTGGCCAACAGAGCGGCTGTCTCCTATCGTGATTTGTCACAGGCATTGTCTGATCCGCCCCGCACTTTAAGGATTCGTTAACCATTCCGCGAGCAAGTGTTACTCCGAATGCGGAGATGATCGCTCATGGCAATCCCTTTTAGTTCACAATTGATCGCAGAACGTTGCTCGATCAGGAAAAGGCTTTTCGGCCAACTTCATCAGGTTTCGCCTTCCGGGGCCGACGGTGTTTCCAAGAATTTGCATGAGGTCGCTAGATCTCGCGAAAGCCGGCTTGACGCGGGACGCGCAGGTAAAGCGTCGCGTTTTCTCAGTAGCTTGGTTCTCTGCTTCATCATCAGTGGATGCCAAGTCGAAGCGACGCTTATCGCCGATCAAATGGAAGCCGAAATTGATGCCGCTACCCACCGCGCCGACCAATGCTTCAATGTTGCCATAAACGACCCAACTGTTTCCCGGATAAAGACGAAATTGCTTCGAAGTTTCTATCCACCTAGCCCTCCGCAGTTATCGAACGAGAATCGTGCAAACCAAGCCGAACGTGCTGCCCTATTCAGGTACTCGGATCTAATCGGGCCGTGTCGCCAAATCATCGTCGATACACTTGAGAAGACGCATGCCCTATCTGCAACGGCCTACGTCAAGGCCTACACGCGCATCGATGCAGTCTATGCCCAGCTCGTAACCCAGAAAACGGCCTGGGATTCCGCCAATAAGCGGCTTGCCGCAATCTACGATTCGCTGAAGGTCGAGACAGTCAGGTTGGGCAGTCTTTACCGGCGGAACCTGCGGGAGGCCCATATTATTGAGCTCCAGCAACGTCTTGCTGCCACAACAGCAATGCAACGATGGGCGGCACAACAGCAAGTCTTGCGGTCGCTCACGCCGACACAACACGCCGACTGCAGCTCACCCGGTCGGTCCTTCAGTTGCGCGAGCGAATAGCGCTGCCAAAACCATAAGGCGGGCTCGTCTGCCCGAGATGCCGACGTTACCGGTTCAGGGCGTGCGGCCCCGCCTCACCCCAAGCGCATTCCGCACGCCGCGTGCTTAGCAGCTCTTGGCACTTTTTCCCCTTCCCACGATCAACCCGGGAACGGCTCAAGCCGGAAGGCAATCGGACGTGATCCAGAGCCCTTGGCCGCCACGAGGCAGGTGGCGTCTCGCAGCACTATCCAATGGCATCGAACCATATCGCTGCCACGGCGTTCCCTGCCGTCGATAAACTCACATAGCGGACATATTCGCCGGCCATCGCGGGAAAATATCAACGTCAAGGCCTACACCGCGATATCACGAACACCGGACATTATCGCAGCACCGCCTAATTCAAAATTCTTTAACCATCGTGTGTGAATAGTTACGTCACTAAACTATCCTGAATCGAATGCGGCAAATGCACGTGATCATGGCAAGACCAACTCAGATCATCCCAACGACGGCAACTCAGCCGATTTGGTGTAACCAAGGCGGCCACATTCAAACTGATATGGGACAATCACGACAGATCGTCGGCGCGTACCGGGAATATTCTGAGGCGCAGCCTTAGCAGCGACGCATTCAGCGACATCCGATCGGGTCAAACCGAGCGATTTTCTATGATCCGCGAACGTTGCGTCTGTTCGACCGAGTATTGTGTGGGGAAAATACCATGACATCCAGCGACACCAAAAAATCATTCAACCTTGCCGCGGCCTTTGCCAATTTGAAGCTCAAGACCAAGCTCCTGCTCGGGTTCGCTGTCGTACTTGTCATGCTCGCCGGAGTCTCCGGATATGGATTCTATAGCTTCACCAGAGTGGCGCATGACGTCGAGGTTTACTCTGAAAATGTCGAAGAAGCGGCCCTGGTGGCCGAGATCAAGGCAGAGTTCCTCAATATGGAAGTCTATGCCGTTGAATATGCGCAAACGGGGGAACCGGCGCTCGCAGAAAAAGCGCAAAAGATGAAAAAGAAACTGAACCATCTCATTGCCGAGGCGATGAAACATGTGGTCGATCCAAAGGATATCGAACTCCTAAAAGAAATCCAGCATGCCGCGGCTGTCTATCAAAAGGATTTCAACAAGACGGTCCATCTCAATAGCGAGTTCAAAACCCTGGTCGACAAGAAACTCCATCCGGTTGGAGATAAATTCGTAGAGGATCTCGATCGCATACAGAAACTATTTGCTGCGGAAGGCAATACAGACGCCAAAGCCCAGGCCGAATTCGCGATGCGCCATACGTTGGCGGCACGGCTCTATTCGAATATGGCACTTGGTGCGTACGACAAAGCTGCCTTTGACAAAGCCGAGCACGAATTTGAACTGATCGGCACTGCGCTAAAAGCACTTGGAAAGGCATCCCATACGCCGGAGGAAATTAAACTCCACAAGGAAATGACCGAGTTGCTGGCCACATACAAGTCAAGCTTTGAATTGGCAGCGGCCGACAAGCAAAAACTGGACAAACTCATTCACGGTGAGATGGCAGAAATGGCGGGGACTATCCTGAAGGATACGAAACTGCTGAACGAGAAACTCGTCGCCAACGAAAACCGCGTTCGTGAAGTGACGTTCGGCCACATCGAGACCGCAGAGTACAGCATGCTTGGTGTCGGTATCGCCGGCGTCGTGCTCGGCATCGTAATTGCCCTGGTGCTGGGGGCATTCCTTTCCAAGCCGCTCGTGGGAATGACAGCGGCCATGATGCGCCTGTCAGAGGGCGATCTGGAAGTCGAAATTCCGGCTCAGGGTCTCAAGGACGAAATCGGCCAGATGGCCGGAACGGTCCAGATATTCAAGGATAGCGCAATCCGCAACAGGGCGCTCGAGGCCGGTCAGGAAGAGCAACGGCGAGCTGCAGAGAAGGAGAAGCGTCAACTCATGAACCAGCTGGCCGACGACTTCGATGCGAGAGTCGGTGGTATCGTCGAAACTGTCATGTCGGCTTCGGCAGAACTGAACAGCACCGCTCAATCAATGGCCAGCATCGCCGAAGAGACGAGCAGTCAGGCCAACTCCGTTGCCGCCGCATCCGAAGAGGCGTCGGCAAATGTTCAGACGGTCGCTACAGCGACCGATGAGATGTCCGGCTCCATTCGCGAGATCAATCAACAGGTCGCCGATGCATCCAATGCTTCGAAAAAGGCGGTCGAGGATGTTTCGAAGACGGCAACGCAAATAGAAACCCTTGCTGCAACGACCGACAAGATTGGCGAGGTCGTATCCATGATTTCCGACATCGCCGAGCAGACCAATCTCCTCGCCCTGAACGCAACGATTGAATCCGCACGCGCTGGCGAGGCTGGCAAGGGGTTTGCGGTTGTGGCGTCCGAAGTGAAGGCACTGGCAACCGAGACAGCCAAAGCCACAGACGGTATTTCCGAACTCATTACCGAGGTTCAATCCCAAACAAAGTCGGCAGTTTCGGCAATTGCGGATATCGGCTCGGTTATCTCGCAACTTGAACAGACTTCAGGCTCCATCGCCGCGGCAATGGAGGAGCAAGGCGCCACCACTCAGGAGGTCGCTCGCAATGTCTCGGAAGCTGCGGCGGGCACTCAGGAAGTCACATCCAATATCGCCGGCGTGACCCAAGCTTCACAGGAAACCGGCACTGCCGCCAGTGAGGTAACTGCCGCAGCGACAGAGCTCTCCAAGCAGTCGGTGACGATGCAGACCGAGGTTAGCAAGTTTCTTGAGCAGGTCCGGGTGGCGTGATGGCGCCAATGGCGGCAACACGCCCTGCATCCATCATCTGATATCAGCCAATCTTATCAACGAGGGCAGCAGTCGCACTGCTGCCCTCCGAATCTGTCCGCGCCGCCGCCGCTTGAAGCTTCCTAGTCGAGAACTGTCTTCTCGGTGCGCAATTCTTCGATGGCCTCCAGGTCTGGCAGAACGCCGATGCCGGCATCGCTCGGCAGATCAACATGGCCAACGTTGACGGACAAGGCACCGGAGAGGACATGGTCACGCAGCGGGTTCTCGTTCACGTCCATCTCGAGCAATCCGTCGCCGCCCGCGGCAGCCAGCAGCTGGGCGGAGTGAAGAAGCCCGACGCCGCCGCCGAGCCAATGCGGGCAGTATGTCTTTCCGGCGGCAATCGCTTTTTGGGCGACGGCGAAACAGTCCGTAACGCCACCCCACTTGCCGACATCCGGCTGGATGTAGTCGAGCCAACCGAATGCCGCCTCGATTGTGTTCATGCCTCTCAAGTTTTCAGCGCCTGCAAGCGGAAGCCGTGCGCCGGCCTTGAGCTTTTGCCATCGCTCAACCGGTGCATCCGCCACCATCGGCTCTTCAAACCAATCGACCCCCGCTTCTGAAAGCCAGTCGGCGGCATGGAGTGATTGTTCGAGATCCCAACGCTGATTGGCATCGACAAACAGACGTTCGCCGGAGCTCATGTCATCCTTGATGCGTCGGACATTGCCTTGGTCGATGTCCTCGCCAAACCCGATTTTCTGTTTGAAATTTCTGTGCCCGGCCGCGCGCTGTGCGATCACGGTTTCCGGTCCATCCCCAGGATTCAAACCGCTTGCGTATGCCGGAATGCGATCGGCCGCATTCGGATTGAGAAGCTTGCGCAAAGGCTGCCCCGCCTTGCGGGCGGCCAGATCCCAGAGCGCCTGGTCCGCCCCCGCGAGCACCGTTGCGACCGGACCCGGCTCGTCTGCCTGAACTGCGAGGACATGCGCTCGTTCAACAAGGCCATGGTAGAATTCTGGAATGTCATCGATGGTCTTCCCCAAAAGCAAATCGGGAAGCAGAAAGGCCGCAAGCCTGGCACGATACTCGGTCGTGATTGTGGGAAAATTCCCCCACATATCCCCCCAACCCACAGCGCCATCGCTGTCTTCCAATTGCAGCATGGCGACGCCTCTGCTCGGAATGGAGCCGAAAGAAGCGACAACCGGTTTCGCAATGGGTGCACGAAACACATCGATGGTAATACGTTCGATCTTCACGGTGTTGCCTCTTGGTGTGATGGTATTGGCAGATTCGGAACTGTGGCTGGAAACGACCGATTTCAGAGTGATTGCGCCCCAGATCTGGTCTACGACGCAAATGATGGCCATCCTGTCGACCGTTCAGGAAATGTCATTCCAGGCGTCGGCAGCTGCAACATCCCCTTCAAATTCGCCTATGCTGTCTACATTCACTTTGATGGCGAACATGATCATTGCAGTGCTGGTCAGCACTTTTCCCACACAAGCGAAATCGCACCACTGCGGTTTTGAGAACTTCACGCATGCGCGCGACTGATCGATACATGAAATACAAGATCAGTTCGCGCGCATTTCAATCTTACTCACCTGGAAGGACGTGCAGCGCTCAGGCAGCTCTGTCCTTCCTTGTTCGCAGCTCTGAGACATCCGGCGTAGCGTCACTGAGAGGCGGCAATGGTCCGCCACCGGAAACACAATCGTCCTGACCGAATTTGCGTGCGAGAACGATCAACTCGTCGGCCCCTGTTCCGACAATTCGATTCAACACGTCGTGGACCTCTTCAAACAGTGCCTCCGTGCGCTCCTTCTCATGTCCGCGCCCTTCGCGGAATTCCGCGGTCACGATAACCATACGCTCTTCCGGCTCCGACGTGTAAGGCCGGACGGCAACCCAGATATGTTCACGAAACCAGGTTCGCGCGATACACCCATGAAGCTCCTTGCGAATTTCCATCCGCTGCTCATGGCTAAGCCATTCGGGAACGTCGGCTCTTACAATTGGCATGACATCACTCCTCCTTGATGCGTGTCTGTTGACAATGCAATTGGCATAAGAATAATGAAAAAGAAATCAATCAGCCAAGAACATTCTCATCCATGGCTCCTTTCCTGCACAATCAACAGAAGAACACCTATTTTTCTCTTACCGCAAACATCGCAATTTGACGATTGGCGCAAAACTCGGCGTTCGCCGCATGCCATTGACGGACCCAATTCTCCCCGATTACGGTATGCGCTGAATATGGTGATTGAACCAATATGGACTCTTAACAATGGCGCGCTGGAACGATCTATCGAAGGCTGAGCAGGACTATCAGACCGGTCTGAGATTACTTGAATTCGACGATGCACCCTTCGTACCGCCAAAGCCGGCAACGAAACGCCGTATCGCATTGGTGACCACTGCCGGAATCGAACGCCGCAGTACGGAGCCCTACCCATTCTTTTCCGGCGAATTCCGGATGATCCCAGCAGATGCCGAGCCTGGCGAGCTTGTCATGAGCCACCTCTCGCCAAACTTCGATCGAACAGGCTTTCAGCAAGACATCAATGTCGTCTTCCCCATCGATCGCATGCGCGAACTCGAAGCAGCAGGCGAAATTGGATCTCTGGCTCAGTTCCACTATTCCTTCATGGGTGGCAGCGATCCCGAAGCCATGGAGCCCTATGTGTCAGAGCTGGCAAACCTCCTGCGCGGAGACGAAGTCGACACGGTATTGTTGTGCCCTGTCTGACCGCGCTGTACGCGCGCCGTGGGCGCGCTCGGCTACTATCTTGAACGCGAAGAAATCGCGACCGCATCCATCAGCCTCATCCGGTTTCAAACCGAGAAGATGCAGCCGCCGCGCGCCCTATGGGTGCCATTCGAACTGGGCCGCCCATATGGCGCACCGAACAATCCAGAATTCCAAACCCGCGTCTTACGTGCGCTACTGGAAACACTGAGCGCCGAAGCCGGACCAGTCCTGTCGGACTTCGACGAGGATCCACCACAATCGCTTTCCAGCGAAGACGATGGCGAGGGCTGGGCCTGCCCCATCGAACTCAAAGCCGTATCAACGGACGCAAACCTTGGCACTGCCGACCTCGAACAGGCGCTTGTTCGCGAAATTGTGCAGCTACGCCCCTGGTATGACCAGTCTGTCACTCATCGGGGGCGCACAACCGTCGGCGTCAGTCGACTGGATCCCGTCGATGGTGCGCGCTTCATTGTCGGATTTCTGTCTGACGACTGGCCTGAGGCACCCCACGCTGACTTGAGTCGCGGGGAAACACTCAAACATAGTTGTGAAGATTTGCGCGCCTACTATTTCGAGGCCATTGCCGCCCAACCTGGACGCGCAGCCGCCACGACAGAGGAAATCGAGAATTGGTTCTGGAACCAGACAACCGCCGGTGCAGTCTTCCGCAAACTCGACCCCATCTGCCGAAAGAGTGACGACGTGGTCATGCAGCACATGGGTAATTATCTGCTGTTGCCTCGCTCCCAAACTGGCGTTGCTGGAGACGGTACAGACGGCCGCATCAATCCACAGTTCGCCCCTGGCAGTCAGTAGCGCATCTTACTCCGGGGCACCGATGTCCTGGAACGAAAGCCCCGGCCAAGTGTCGGCACCGATCTGCTTGGGGTGTCAATTGTTCTGCCGATCCGTTTCATGAATATTCTCTTTCGGATGGTTCTCCGGACAGCCGGGGCAATTCAGAAGAACCACCTCGAAAACCGGTGCTCTGATCATTTTTCGCACCAATAATGTTTCGTCGGGCAACCGACGCGCCGCCGGTCTACAGGTATCCTATCCAGAAATGTTCCGGGTGCTGCTGGATCAAGGTTTCTTTCAGCCATTTGCGATCCGACAATGCGAGTTTCGGTAACGCGTTCTGGAAGTCGATTTCGTCTTTTGCGCAGCATCTCTTTGCCTTGAATAGGAGCACGCCGGCAGGATTGAGGTAGGGAATGCCATCAGGGGATATCTCGACCATGATTGACCGCTGTCGCTGCACCGAATGGTCCCGCTTGTATTGCCACGATTGAGAGTCTCCAGGCTCGATCATGAGATCTGCACGCCATGCCCTGACCGCAATCTCCAAGATCCAAAATTGCGCTATCTCTGGAGATGGTTTCTCGTCATCAGCCAGACGCGCGACGTTCCCGTCGTGAGCGGCATATATGTCGAACAACGCGAAGACGTTCCGAAATGCATCGAAATCCTTGCGCAGGACGCAGAATTCCAGATCCTCGTGGGCGCGTGTTTCATAGCCAAGCCAAAGGTCCAGGGCCCATCCACCGGCAATGTACCAAGGCGCGGAAATGCCCTCCAGCTTTCTTTGCAACTGTGCCGGCGTCCATGGCTGCCATGCTTTGACACTCGGCGGGTCGGAATACGGACTCATTTCCCAAACTCATGTATATACAAACAGTCTCCCGTACGGCGATCGCATCGTATCTGTTTCTTGTACTCTTATCGCCATCAACGTGGTCGACCACATAGGATCCATTCATGCCTCCAACCAAACTGAACATCGTCGCGGCTGCAGATCGACAGATCTCGAGTGTTTTCGATCCGCATATTGTTGGCGATGTGAACCAGTCACAAGTCAAGGTCGCCAAGTTTGGCGAAGAATTCGATTGGCATTCGCATGCTGACGAAGATGAAGGCTTCTTCGTTTTGCGCGGTCGCATTGCAATCGATTTTCGTGACGGAACCGTTGAACTCGGCGAAGGTGATTTCGTGGTCGTCCCGCATGGCGTCGAACATCGGCCACGCTCTCTCACAGATCAGCCATTGATCTTGATGTTCGAGCCATCGACCACGCTCAATACAGGCGATGCAACCAGCGACCATACGGTTAAAGACCTGAAGCGGCTCCAACCGTAAAAATTCGATCGTCCCATCGCTCTGCTCACAGTGTAAAACGTCCGTAATAGCGGCGCCAGGAACCGGTTCGATGCGGAACCTCGACAATGATGTGCATGCACAACCAGATCACCCTGGTCCAACGACCAGTGTTGCCGGACCGCCGGCTAGGTATTTAGCCCCACGGGGTGAACACCTAGTGTACCGCGGCCGACGCTCCTGAAGGATCGACACGTGACGCTTTACCTCAAGCCGATCCGGCGCGATCGAAGCTAGCGAAATCCCATAACGTGCACAGATCTGAATTCATTTGCGTCGAAGTCTTTGGGATCAACAATCGACAATCCGCATCGGTTGGAGATATCTTTTTGGATGCAAGACGCAATGCCCTCCGAAGCTACGACGCCCAGCAATGCGAGCGGCGGCTGGCGCCCTTCTAATCGGATCGCCCTTCCCCCGATCTATTCCTGGCCGCCAAGGCCTGTCGCTGTTGCCAAATGGATGTTTGGTTTTCCCGGTTATCTGTGGCCTACGAATTGCCTGACATTTGGCATCGCCCTCGTCACTTGGCTTTTTCTCACGCCTGAACCGATGGCAATGCAGACCTTTGAAACATGGTGGATTGCCTTACTGCTCGGGCGCAATCTGCTGCTAACACTCATCTTTTACGGCGGTCTGCATCTGTATCTCTACGTGTTCAAGAAACAGGGTGACGCGCTCAAGTTTTCCGACAAACCGTTAGCAACCAACAACAAGCGTTTCCTGTTTGGCAATCAGGTTCAGGACAACATGTTCCGAACCCTCTGCACTGGCGTTCCAATTCTCACCGTGTACGAGGCATTGACCTATTGGCTGTTCGCAAACGCCTATCTCGGGTTCGTTCCTTTCCCGGAAAATTCGAATGCTTTCTGGATCTGGTTTGCGGTGCTCCTGTTGATCGCTCCGGTGATTCACGCTTTGCACTTCTACTTCAGCCATCGCATCTTGCACTGGCCACCGCTCTATCGATCCGTGCACCGCATTCATCACTTCAACACAGAAGTCGGGCCATGGTCGGGCCTTGCAATGCACCCGGTTGAGTTGGCGATCTACTTCTCGACGATCTGTGTACAATGGTTGCTTGCATTGCATCCGTTGAACGCCCTGTATCAAATTCACATTGCACTCTTTAATGCCGCGGTCAGCCATACCGGCTTCGACAAACTGCTTGTTGGCGGCCCTATCAAAATCGAAAGCAACAACTACTTCCATTACCTCCACCACAAGCATTTCGAGTGCAATTACGGCAGTACCGTAGCGCCGATGGATCAGCTATTTGGTACTTTTCATGACGGTTCGGATGATGCCCAGAAAATCATGCGCGCACGCATGCTTTCACGAATTGGCAATACAAACTGACCATGTCGGCACACGGCAGGATACAGACAGCGCCAACGCCGACTCTGGCCTGACCTAGTCCATGTCACACTATCTCAACGACCTGTATTCACTTGAACAAAACACAGCTGTCATCACTGGCGCATCAAGCGGTATCGGCAGACGTATGGCGATTGCGCTCGCCAGTGCCGGCGCTTCGGTTGTTTGCGTCGCCCGGCGCGCCAATCGGCTGGAAACTCTGGCCGAACAGCTAAGTGCGCAGAACGCGGCGGTTGCGATACAGTGTGCCGATCTTACCGAGATCTCCAACTTCGATCGCTTTGCTGCAGAACTTTCGCAGCCCTTTGGCGCGCCGGACATACTGGTCAACGCTGCGGGTTTCAATCCGCGGAGACATGCTGATGAGATGAGCGTCGAAGATTGGCAGGCGACGATGCATCTCAATCTTTCCGTGCCCTTTTTTCTTGCACGCGCGCTCGTTCCCGGCATGCGCGAAAAGCGCTACGGCAGGATCATTAACCTGGCGTCGGGTCAAACCTTTCGGGCCTACCCTAATGGCATCGCTTATGGCGCAGCCAAAGGCGGAATCGGCCAACTGACGCGAGCAATGGCTGAAGCCTGGTCATCTGACGCTATTACGGCAAACGCCATCCAACCGGGCTTCTTTGAAACGGAGCTCACGGAAACACTTTTCTCCGAACCGAAGACGGCAGAGATGCTCGCCGGGAAGACCGCAGCAAAGCGCAACGGTGATTTGAACTATGACCTCGACGGCGCAACGATCTTCCTCGCTTCGAAAAGCGCTCGTTATGTCACGGGACATATTCTGGCCGTCGACGGCGGTCTAATGGCTGTTTGACCGGGTGCCGGAGGCAACGATCACCTGTGTCCTGCAGCGCCGCATCACACTGATGCTCCGCTCTCGGCATTGACGAGCGAGCAATACCGGCCGGGGTCGACATTTCCCCCCGTGGTAACAACCGCGATTGTCTTGCCTCGGATATCTATCTGCCCATTCAAAACGGCAGCAATCCCAACGGCGGCTCCCGGCTCAACGACAATCTTGAATGTGTCGAAGGCGAAGCGCATTGCCGTACAAACATCGTCATCGCTTGCGACCAGTCCGCCCGCAAGCAGCTTTCGATTGATCTCGAACGTGTGTTCGTTTGGCGTCGGCGTCATGATTGAATCGCAGATCGTCCGTTGGCCTATGGGATTGGCAACCCGCTTCCCCGCTTCGAGCGATCGACGTGTGTCGTCGAACAATTCCGGCTCGACGGAATAGACGCGTGTCGCGGGCGTGAGTTCGTGCATCAGAAAGGCGGTTGCCGCTGTCAACCCACCGCCACCGCACGGGACAAGCACTGCGTCGAGGGAGGCTTCTACCTCATGGGCTTGCTGAAAGAGCTCAAGCGCTGCCGTACCCGCACCGGCGAGCGTGCGAACATCCCCGCTTGGCGGCACGATGATCCGGCCTGTCTCTTCCCTGAAGCGCGCAACAACCTCGTTGCTGTCTTCACTGTCTCGGTCGAATGTCACCACACTCGCGCCCAGAGCCTTGGTGCTCTCGACCTTGGCGGCCGGCGTGTCGGAAGGCATCACAATCAGGGCCGTCGTCTTCATCAACCGAGCGGCAAGCGCCAGCCCTTGCGCATGGTTCCCTGAGGAATAGGTGATCGCCCCACGCTGCCGCTCCCCTTCGGACATGAAGCGCAGCCGGTTATAGGCGCCCCGGATCTTAAACGCCCCTGTTCGCTGCGCGTGTTCCGCCTTGATCAACAGACGCCCGCCCAGTTGCTCGTTGACGTCGAGATTCTCAAGCAGAGGCGTTCGTGTAACGACACCACGCAAAGCTTCAGCGGCTTCGTGGATGGCATCGATTGCAATTGGCCCGGTGTCCAGGTCGGCGTGAGAACTCATAGATCAAGCAGTTTCCGAAAATACGTCCTATTATGCGTCCAGATTCCGTAATCTCGACAAGTCGGTCAAGGTCATAAGACGGTTCATTCGCCTGAATCCAACACCGCAATGACTGTGCGGCGCGCGCGCCGCATCTGAGAAGCAGGAGATTTACATTGAGCCGCAGAATTACATTATACGGGTCCGGTTATACGCGTTCCGCGCGATGCTTCTGGACATTACTCGAACTGGATATCGATCACGAATATGTTGACGTTCGCTCACTCGTTCGCAGCGACAAAGTGCGTGCGATGCACCCGCAGGCAAAACTCCCCGTGGTGATGATCGACGGCGACGCATTCTATGAATCCGCCGCAATATGCACGCACCTATGTGATCTTGTGCCTGAAAAAGAGCTGCTCGGCGCGCCGGGTTCACGAAACCGCGGCTTACACATGCAATGGACCTCGTTCGTCCTCACCGAAATAGAGACCTGGCTATGGAGCAGCTACAAGCATCAACAGGGTTATCCCGAAGCGATGCGGGTGCCGGCGGTTATCGGGGTCAATGACCAGGAGATCAGAAACGGCCTCACCGTCATCAACGACGCCTTGGCGGATCATGACTATTTGGTCGGAAACAAATTTAGCGTCACCGATATTATTGTGTCCTGGGCAATCAACTGGGGGCGCCGAATGCATCATCTAAACGGGATGGACAATCTTTCACGCTATCTGGATCGCCTTTTTGCGCGGCCCCACTGCCGTTTGAATCCTGAATAGCGATCCGGTAACTTTTGCCGACTTTCCCGAACGATCTTTTCAAGCGACAGATCAAAGACCTAACTGCCGCGCTGCGAGATCCTTCAGAACCTCAACCGTCCCCCCGCCAATCGACAGTATCTTCGACTCGCGGAACAGGCGCTCGACCCGGGTTCCTGTCACCAACCCGTGGGCGCCGTGAATCTGAACCGCTTCATTGGCGCAGGACTCGTAGGTTTGCGCCGCCATGTTCTTGGTCATAGCAATGTCGGCGATGGGGATCTCCCCGTTGTCGAAACGCCACGCCGCCGCATCCATACTCGCTTGCGCTGCCTGGATCAGGGTTCGCATTTCCACCAGCTTGTGGCGTATGGCCTGATTGGCGATCACCGGCTGCCCGAACACGACGCGGTCGCGCGCGAATTGAACGGCGTCGTCCCAGCAGGCCTTTGCGGATCCCAGCATGATGGCAGCGTTGCCGAGACGCTCCTCGTTAAAGTTCCGCATTGCCGAGCGGAAGCCCGTGTTTTCGGTGCCGATGAGATTGTCGACCGGTACGCGGCAATCGCTGAACGTCAGAACGGCATTGTCCCAGGAGCGCCACCCCATAAGGTCCTGCCGCTCTTGCGTGAAACCGGGCGTGTCTTTCTCGATCAGCAATAGACTGATGCCATCGAATCCGGCACCCCCGGTGCGCACCGCGACGGTATGAAAGTCGGCACTGCATCCGGATGAGATATAGATCTTCTGTCCATTGACGATGTAGTGATCGCCGTCTCTTTCGGCGGTTGTGCGAAGGTTCGCAACGTCGGAGCCGCCATCGGGTTCGGTGATGCCAAGCGCCGCAATCTTCTGGCCGGCCAACACGGGGGGCAGGACTCTCGTGCGGAGTGCATCCGATCCCTCAGCGATAATCGGCGGTATGGCGATGCAATGCGTTGTCAGACCGAGACGCACGCCGCCGGAGCCAAACCGCGCCAACTCCTCCTTGACGATAAGCTTGTCGAAGATGTCGCCGCCCGTCCCCCCATACTTTTCCGGAAACCCTGCTCCGAGAATACCGGCGTCGACGGCTTTCAGACGGAGCTCATCGGGGAAAGCACCAGCTTCTTCATAAGTGTCGACATTCGGGGCAATCTCCTTAAGCGTGAACATGCGGACGGCATGACGGAATTCGTTATGCCGTGCAGAATGGAAAGGTCTGTTTTCGTGTTCAAACTCGGGCATTGAATTTCCTCAAATGCTCATGTCAGAAATCGCAGGTCAGCCGGATCAACGCAGTTGCACAGCCGCGATCCCCGTGAAGGAACGCGAAGCGATCCGGCGAAGCACATCCGGCGCGTCTCCAAGCGCGCTCACCACATGAAGCGGCGGCGATAGCTTTGAGTCGGCGATGGCTGCCAGTACCCGCTGAGCCGATGCGGCCAGTATCTCCGGTCTTTGCCAGCGATAATATCCAAGGACCATGCCGAGGACGGCGCGGTTCTTGATCAGCAACCGGTTGCCTTGGAAGGGCGGCGGCAATCCGGCTGCAAAGCCGATGACCACATAACGGCCATTCCAGTCGAGCGCGTGGAATGCAGAGCCCCCGAAATCTCCCCCTACGGGATCCAAAATCACATCGACATCGCGCCCCTCATTGACGGCCTTGACGCTCGCGCGCAAATCGTCGCCATAGACCACGGCGGCATCAGCGCCGGCGGCCTTGGCGACATCGCAACGTTCAGGCGAACTCGCGGCTGCAATGACCCGCGCATTCATTGCCTTGGCCAGTTGGATCGCACAAAGTCCGACCGCGCCGGCAGCGCCGCCGATCAAAATGGTTTCACCGTCGCCGACATGCGCGCGCTCGGAAAGCGAGAGTTCGGCGGTCAGCGCGGACATGAGGACACCGGCGGTGACCGCACCGTCGCAATCGTCCGGGAGCAGGAACGTCTCGTAGGTCGCAGCCGTTGCATATTCGGCAAGACCGCCATCTCCCATGACAGAAGCAACGCGAGCGCCGATCTCGAACCCATCTGCATCGTCACCGAAGGCAACGACACGTCCGACCGCCGTCATCCCGGGACTGAACGGTACGGGATGATGGACCTGATGGGCATCCGCGATCATCAGAGTGTCGACGAAGCCGATGCTGGCCGCCTCGACTTCGATCAGAACCTCGCCCTCTTTAGGCGCCGGTGTTTCGGCCTCGCCGACACGAACGTTGTCGACAGAGCCATGTTCGGTGCAGAGAAGCGCCTTCATTTGACGCTCACCACCGCATCGAGAGCGAAGGCCCCCTTCCCGTTCTCATCGACCACAAACGGATTGACGTCGACACTCAAAAGACTGTCCCGGTGAACATCCGCGAATTCAGATAGGGCGACCAGCGCACCGGCCAGGGCGTCGATGTCCGTTGGCGGTTTCCCTCGCACGCCATCGAGGATTGCCCGCGCCTTGATCTCGTCGATCAGCGCATGCGCTTCGTTAAGTCCGAACGGCGCAACGCGGAACGCGACGTCTTTGTTGACTTCCACCAATATGCCTCCAAGCCCAAACATGATGACGGGACCGAATACGGGATCGATATGAATGCCGAGGATTGTCTCGACGCCATTGTGACGAACCATCGGCGCAACCAGGCAGCCATCGATTTTCGCATCCGGCTTATGCTGTTTTGCTGCGGTCACGCAACGCTCGAACGCCTCGACGGCGGCATCCGCGCTGGCGATATTCAAGGCAACGCCGCCGACATCCGATTTGTGCACGATGTCCTCGGACACGATCTTGAGAACGACAGGGAAGCCGATTTCCTGCGCGGCGGTTGCGGCCTCATCGCCCCTTTTCGCAAGCCGAGGCTCGAGAACCGGGATACCGGCGGCTCCCAGCACCCTCATCGATGCGACTTCGTTCAAGGTTCCCGAAGGCAGATCCTGACGCATTTGATTGTTTGTTGTCGGAGCCGGCGCGCGTTTCAGTGCGGCGCTGATTTTGTTCATGGCTGCGGCAGCGCGGACCGCGGCATCCGGTTCCATGTAGATTGCGCAGCCGCTCTCCTCGAACGCCGTTCGAACGCTGTCCGGCATGCTGCCGGTGACGGCGATATGGATATCGGGATGGGTCTCGCGAACGGACGCCCAGGCTTTTTGGATTTCGAAGCCTTGCTCCTCCGTTCGGGCCGCTCCGGCGTTGAAGCTCACCAATGACCCAAAGGGGCGATCCTCCAGGACAATGTCGATCATCTTGCCGAACTTCGACAGGCTGGAGACCATGTTGCCAGTCATGTCCACGGGGTTTGCCGTCCCCGCATAAGGGATCAGTTCCTTGATACCGGCCTGTGCATTCTCAGAGAGCGGCACGACCTTCAACCCTCCTTCGACAGCCTCGTCGGCCATCATGACACCGACGCCACCCGAAACCGACAAAATGCCGATATCCGCATTCGTCGGGGCCTTACCGACGGCAAACGCATAACCCAGATTGAACCATTCATTGACGGAATGGGCCCGGTATGTGCCGCACTGCCGGAAGACGGCATCGTAGACGGCGTCTTCACCGGCGAGCGAACCGGTATGGGACGACGCGGCCTTCGCGCCTTCAGCCGTTTTTCCCACCTTGAGGACCACAACCGGCTTTCTAGCGGAACGCGCCTTCTCCAGCGCGGCAATCAGCTTGCCTCCGTCCCTGACGCCCTCGATATAGGCGAGGATAACCTTGGTGGCGTCCTGGTCTGCCTGAAAGGCGACGGCATCGCAGAGATCGATGTCGCTCTCGTTCCCTGTCGTGATCCAGGAACTGAATGAAAGCCCTCGCTCGCTCGCCAGGTTCGCGACATAACCGCCGAACGCTCCCGACTGGCTCACCAGTCCAATGCTCCCGTCGGGCTTCATCGGCGGTTGGAAAAAGGGCGAGAATGTCGCGGTCACACCGCGGGCCACATTGACCAGTCCGAGACAATTGGGTCCGAGAATGCGCATGCCGGAAGCCTCGGCGATTTCGCTCATGCGTGCTTGTGCCCGGCGCCCTTCCTCTCCGAGTTCGGCAAATCCGGAAGAAAAGATGACTGCGCCGCGAACGCCGCCCGCTGCACAGTCCTCGAGTGCCGCAATGACGCGATCTGCCGGGATAGCGATGATCGCAAGATCGATTGGCTCTCCAACCGAAGCGATATCCTTGTAAGCCGGCAGGCCCAGGATCTCGTCGCGGGTCGGATTGATCGGAAAAATCCGCCCCTTATAGCCGTACAATTGCAGCATGCGAACAGGTACACCGCCAAGTTTCCCCGGCGTCGCCGATGCACCGATAATGGCGATCGAGGACGGGGAAAGTAGCGCATCCATGTTTTCGGTATTCAGCGGCATGATCCCCTCTGAAAACTGTTCGTTTCGCCCTGGCCGTACGCGCTGCTCCGCAACCCGATCAACGGCGTCCGGAGCCACCCGCCCCGCCGGTCGGCGGCTCTTGCGCACAGCGCAAAAACTGCCTGGTCACCTCGCCCGATCCCTTCAGCGACACCGGTATGTTCGGAACATTGACAGTGCAATGCACGCGAAATTGGTCTTGGGGGATCTATCCATGAGACGCCAATTCTCGGTTTTGAGATGAATCAAAAAAAGCAGGAACTTGGCGCCCCTAAGACCGGATTGCCGAGTCCATCGAGGTTGGCATAAACGGCCGAAGGGTGCCAGAGCGCATAAAGGGCCGGTCCCTACTACCCGAAGCCACTCTGGACAATCAGACCACCAACAAACATAGTTCTAGTTGTCGTCTGCTATTCCATATTCTCTGTCTTCGGGTTCTTGCTACTGTGACTACATCCAAAAACAGATCGCTGATCAAAGCCATCATCGTCACAGTCATGGCGTCGATATGTATCCCTCTTTTCGGATCTCTGGTCTTCTCACTCATCACCCTACCGTTCGTCTTTATATACGGGCTGGTCGTAGCGGTTGTTTTCTTTCCCATGGCATGCCTATTGACACTTCCAGCATCTGTTTGGTTCGGCATACAAACTTATCGCAAGGGCTGGTTCAGTATGAGAGAGGCAGTCTATGCTGTTGTCGTAAGCGCCACGGCGGCAAGCCTCATATTGAATTCCGATGATATTCTTGAGGTGAACGCACTGCCCACGATCAAGGGCGCCGACCGCCTAATCGGTATTTCGCTGTTTTTGGCGATGGGCCTGGCATTCGCGGCTATCGGCGCATTGGCGACACAATCGCTCCTGACCAAGGTGTCTTTGATCCGAGATCCAAAATCAGATGCGACGGCTGGTAGCGACTGGCTCAACTCTTGATCTGAGAAATGTATTCAAACACAGCCGACGCTGTCAGTGAAGGTAGGGTATGTGTGCCTCAGACGACGATTGACGAGACCACGCTGTCGGCACGACGCCCAGAGCTTTATAGCGGGCGTTGGATTTGCGCGATATCGTGACTACAATTTGTCAGCTATAAATCTAATACCCGCCGTGTGCAAGACGGGTGTTAATCAGCTGGATGACAAGTAGGAGCCGCGCCCTCGCCGCCTACCCGGGAACCACGCTCAAAAGATGCCCGATGCCCGGCGCAGAACTACTCTTGCAGTTCCTTCAAAGTTGCCGGGCGTCCATCGTTTTTGGTATGCCACGGCCATTCATGGGACCCATAGGAAGCCGCGGGCGGCAGCAGCGCCGGCCGATCCTTCGTCGCTCGTGCTCGGATCGCGTCCCGAGCACCATCGCCCATCAGTTCAACATCCATGACATAAGGATCGCGGAAAAAGATGTCGCCAATGGCCCGGTCGGCGAGAATACGCATCATCGCAACCAGCATCTCCTTTTCCGTGGTTTCAAAGTCCATGGTCTCCAGAAGCATCAGGCGGGTATTGATCGCCTTCTTGCCCATGAATTGCGCCAACACGGAGAAAAGAACGTTCTTGTTCCGCGCCACATATATCGTGTTTGATGCGGCATAGACTTCCTCCCAACGATCGCCCAACCTCGCTTTCCAGCCACTCAGAACTCTGATCCAGTGCCCGACCTGCAGATCAGCCGCATACCAGACCAACCGCTTGATCAGCGGCTCCACGTCTCGCGCAAAGGCGGCCAGCGAATCGCGAGACAAATCACCGCTTTCAAGACAGCGATCCATGAATGCAATATTCTTCGTCAGTAAGGCCTTGAGGTCGGCAAGCGGGGCTTCATCGCCAGACAGACTATCGAGGGATCGAAGCACTGCATGCATCTGCGCCCGAAAGGTCTGCATCGGACGGCGCCAAGCCGTATTGCTGTGATTGTCTACGTACGGCGCGACAAGTTGATACACCGCCATAGTGCTATGCCCGGCGGATTTGGCCAGTTGATAGCCGACCGGGACCGGCGGCGCCTGCACACGCCCCTCCCCGGGGATATGTAGGATCATCCGACCGCCACCGCCGGTGAACATCGCCAAGAGAACCGGTTTGCGGGCAAGCAGATTGCGCTGATTTCTGCGCAGATTGGCGTTGTATATCCCAAACATCGCACTATTCAGGGACAGCAGATTGCGCCGGGCGACGGTCGCAGGACTGTCGTTCGTGGAATTGGTGAAGAGCCCCAGATAATCCGGCGCCTTTTCAGCGCTGAATGCAACATTCGAAAACAGCCCCACGACAAACAACGCCATCCCTGACACTGCAGCCATTATGCAAGGGCTACCTGCATTTCGCTTCACCATGGTTTTCCCCAATTTTGCCCTGAGACACTCCGAAGTATCCAATCAGACCACGATTCCTGTTAACCGACAGTTTCCATTTAGTCCGCCCGTCCGGCTCCGACCCGATCCGGAGCAATGGAAATTCAGGTTCGGGTAGAGGTCTGGGCAGACCTGGTCCAACACAAAAAATCCGAGATGTCAGAATTGGATTCAAGACTTCAGAATTGCCTATCGGCCAGTAATGGCAACCGGGCGCGTGAAACCAGCTCACCCAACGAGCACGTATCAGATCCGAAGCGTTCGAAATGCGGACCTATTGTAAACAGCCGGGACGGTACGAAGACGAGATAACAAGGAAGTTCCTCGCCCTCCTGGACTGTTCGCCTGCATATAGCGATAAAGCCGATCTGATCGTGCAGGAGAATTGTCATCTTGTGAAATAGGAGAGTGTCCCACAACTCGCTGGGCAGCTGACTTTCTCGTAGGAATGCACCTACTGCGCCCGCGAAGAGTGCCCGATCGTCTACTTCGCAGCTGCGTGGCGACTGGTATTCGCCGGTGCTTTTGGCGGCTTTTCCTTGAGGATCGAAATGAGTGCGAGAGTAGCAGAGTTGAGGTAACCGTTCCGCCGATGAATAATCGCGATAGGCACCTTCGTGGCGATAGCCGAAACCGCTATTTCCCGTAATAATCCGAGTTCGATCTCCTCTCTGACACTGCTTCTCGGAACGAGGGCAATACCGAATCCGGCTTCGACCAGCCGCTTCTGAGCAGTCAGACTATCGATGATCGTGACCTGCGCTTCATCGAGGCCAGCGGAGATCAGTCGTCGCTTCAAAATGTGTCCGAACGATTCCCGTCCGCGTGTCGCCTGAAAGCCGATCCAGCGTTCCCCGACAAGGTCCTGCGCCTTTGCTTGGCATCCGGCAAGCCGATGCTCCGCCGAACAGATGACAAGCATCTCTTCGCGGGCAACGATCTTCGAGACGAATTCAGGTCTGTCGTCTGAAAAGTATCGCAGACCCAACGTTGCATCGCCGCGCCTCACGAGATCGCTGATCTCCTGACTGTTAGCCGTTGTCAGATCGAGTGAGGCCCCGTTCGATTGACGCTCGAACTTGCGTACAACTTCGACAATACGGGTATCGGCCAGAGTGCCGACAAGCGCCAACGACACACGACCGCTCACTTCCTCGGTCGTTGCGCGAACGGCATCGCGACCATCCTTGATCGCCGCCAGCACAACTTCAGCAAACGGTAGGAAAGCGTCACCTGCCGCTGTCAATGTGACGCCTCCACGTTTGCGCTCGAACAGCACGACATCGAGGTCCTGCTCGATCATTTCGATCCGGCGACTGATAGCAGGTTGCGAGCGGTTCAACTGCTCGGCTGCTCGCGTGAAGCCGCCGAGCCTTGCAATTGAGACGAATGTGCGAATCTCGTCAATATCCATCTATCATCCATATTTCTGATGCTGAGTTATTATACTATGCATTAGACACATAGATTGGATAGAGCAATTCTCTGTGCTGTCGAGATGAAGAACGAAACACAGAGAGAGATCGAATGACATCGCTAGAAGAGAAAGCTGCAGTTTTCAAAGCGCTGCATGACAGGGCTGACCCATTCATCATCCCAAACCCCTGGGACGCCGGCACAGCGCGACTATTGGCATCTTTAGGCTTCGAGGCACTGGCGTCAACGAGCCTTGGATTGGCCTTAACCTACGGTCGGAGCACTGTAACCCAGACCGAAATTCTTGCTAACAGCAAGGCCATTGCAGATGCGACGGATCTTCCGGTCACAGCCGATCTGGAGAATTGTGGAGCACATGATCCGCGCGGAGCAGCAAAGATGATCCGGCTCGCATCGGAAGCAGGCGTAGTGGGAGGCTCGATGGAAGATGCCACCGGTGATACCAGCGCGCCAATCTATGATTTCACACAGGCGGTCGAGCGTATCCAGGCGGCTGTCGAAGAAGTGCGGTCACTGCCAATTCCATTTGTGCTGACCGCACGGGCTGATAATTTCGTCCACGGAGTTACAGACCTCGATGACACGATCCGACGCCTACAGGCATTCGCAGACGCTGGAGCCGATGTCCTTTACGCTCCTGGTATCAAGGATATTGCGACCATCAAGACGGTCGTGTCGGCGGTGACCAAGCCCCTCAATGTCGTGATGAGCCACGCAGATCCATCCCTGACCGTTTCGGACCTGGCGGCGGTCGGCGTTAAGCGGATCAGCGTCGGCGCAAGTATGGCGCGGTATGCTATAGCCGCTTTCTTGAAGGCCGGGCGCGAAATGAAGGACGATGGTGCCTTCACGTTTATCCAGGATGCAATGCCGTCGAAGCAACTCGAGGCTGCCTTCGCGGACGGCCGATCCGCCGTGGCGCGGCCTGGAGAATAAGCTCAACCAAGCAATGGTTCGATCATGGATACTGCCGCCTTTCAATGGGTAAACCCCAAGGTATGGGCGCATGGACTTTCGGCAGTCACCCTCATTGCCCCTGACACTTCGTTGTCATCGGTAACCCTGGTTGCCAGCATCCTCGCCGCGGCCGGACTCCCTTCGAATTCACTGTGGGCATGGATGGTACATTCGTATACCGCTGGCGTTCAACGGGTACACGACTCCGGCTGTTCAATATTTCGATGGCGTTGCTGCTCGTCGCGTCCCTCTACCCTGCTCTTTCACGCTAGGCTCTCAAAAGTCAGCACTGATTGCTCTCCACCGTTCATCCGGGAAGGAAAGATCCGCGCGACGAAGACAGTCGTATCTTCTGGATCTGAAGGGATTATGGATGGCAATTCTCCTATGGCCGCTTACGCCAAAGGTGGGGCAATATGAAACTCATAAGACGACGACCGCTAATATACATCAAGCAGTCTATCCATCGTTTGGGATGCCACTTCTCTGACCCAAGCCATTGCCGTTCTGCAAGCTCGATAGAGGCCCGCGATCCACGGCTGAGCTATTTGCCGCGGCGTCCCTTTTCACTCCAGGCTTGGACGAATGCTCTCAACGCGTCGACGCCTTCCAGACAATATTCCTGTAGTCCGCCAATGAGACTTCCGGCCGCTTCAGTTCGACCCTCAGCACACAATGCCTCAATCTTCCGGCACTGGGCTTGCCAGCGTCTCAAACCCAGTGACTCCGCTTCTATACCCATCTCCCCGATCGTAGAAGCGACGGCCGTCCAATTTCCATCCTCCGCAGCCCTCGATGCCGCTGTCAGCCGGTAACGGGTCATTTCTTGAAAGTGGCGCACAAAGTCTGCCGAGAAACCGGAGTCCCGCCTGGACAGGGAATCTCTCAGAGTTGGTGCATCCAAGACGGGTAAATCATCGTGTGAAGCTGAGCAATCGACATCATCTGATGCAAGCTCCGGCGCAGACGACGGTGTTTCACTCTGGCTTTTCGACATATGAAGTCCTCCAACGTCAGCTCCAATTTCAACACTAGCGAACGCGGGCCCGGCTGTCTTGACGGGGCGTCAGGGGAAATTCTATGTATCTCCAATGTTGTATTTGTCCGCACATAATGACTTTTGGTGGCTGCCTTTCTGAGAGGCGGCTTGATCATTGAGTGCATCTGGCCGCCGCATCGGGCGGCCTTTTTCGTTTCTCCGTCTCGATTGCGATCCATGATCTTCAAGAGGAGAACGCGATGGATACCGCTATCTTGCCCGCTGTTGCCGGTTTTGCGGTGGCCGCAACCATCACGCCGGGTCCAAACAACATAATGCTGATGGCCTCCGGCGCGAACTATGGTTTCCGCCGTACGGTACCGCATCTACTCGGCATCACGGTTGGCGTCTCGGTATTGATCATACTTGCGGGTCTCGGGCTCATGGCAGCGCTCGACACGACGCCCGCTCTCCACACTGCGCTCATGGCCGCCTCGATCATCTACCTGCTATATCTGGCCTGGAAGATCGCCAACGCCGGCGTGCCACAAAACAGCGCGGCGAACGGTCGACCGTTCACTTTTCTTCAGGCCGCCGCCTTTCAATGGGTAAACCCCAAGGTATGGGCAACCGGACTGTCGGCAATCACCCTCTATGCCCCTGACACTTCGTTCTCATCGATAACCCTGGTTGCCGGCATTCTCGCCGCGGCCGGTCTCTCTTCGAATTCACTGTGGGCATGGATCGGAACATTCGTAAGCAGTTGGCTTTCAACGGGGACACGGCTCCGTGTGTTCAATATTTCGATGGCACTCTTGCTCATCGCGTCTCTCTACCCTGCCCTTTCACGATAGGTCCGCAAAAGTCAGCCCGGATCGCTCTCCACCATTCATCGAGAAAGTAAAGACCAGCGTGACGTATCGAAAATTTCTGAAAAGCGTGATCGAAAACAATGAACTGCGAACCCTGCCGCAGATCTATCACCATGTTCGGAACATACCCTACGGCGCGACAGGCAATCGCGACCCCCGAGTCGTATACGAGCGCCATATCGGTTCTTGTTCCGGAAAGCACATCCTGCTGCGGGACTTGTTGCGGGAATCTGGATACGTGGCCGAGATCATTACGATGTTTACGTATTTCAACGAGAGCACACCGGTCCACGACAGCTTTCCGGATGAGCTAAAAGAAATTTCAAAAGGCGAACGTGTTGCAGATTTTCATCACTATGTGCGGGCCGCGAAACAAGGTGCATGGCTGCATCTGGACGCCACATGGCACGATCGGTTGAAATCGTTCGGCTTCCAGGTCAACACCGGCTGGAGTGGTACAGGCAACACAAGACTGGCGTCTGTCACGGAGAAAGAATACCCGAACGACGAGGACATCGCCGAACTAAAGAAACGCCTCATCGCCAGCCTGCCAAGATCACAAAGACACATTCGTGCCCGGTACTTCCAGCTACTCACGGAATGGATTGCCGCGAACGCTATTTAGCTGGCCAAGTGCCGAGGCTCAGACCGGTCGCAACGCGATCGTCCGCGCGAACGGTTCGCGACAGGTGTTGACCGGTACAACCCAATATCCCAGTTTGACCCGCCCGGATGACATCACAGACCTCCCGATAGAGTTCAACGAGCGTTGGTCGGTGCAGCGCTGACAAAATCCTCGACCCCGCACCCTGCCCCCAATCTTCACTAGCCGATGGCGTCGATGATGGCGTTGGTGCAATCCTCGGTGTCGGCCGTCCCATCCAGATCACCGGTACGCGCAGCAGGATCCTTCAGCGTTTTCTCCATCGCCGATTCGATTGTCCGGGCGGCATCACCCTCTCCGAGATGATCGAGCATGGTCGCTGCGGTCCACACTGCCGCAATGGGGTTTGCGATACCTTTGCCGGCAATGTCAGGGGCCGAACCATGAACGGGCTCGAACATGGATGGATAGTCGCGCTCCGGATTGATATTCGCCGACGGCGCAATGCCAATGGAGCCTGCAATAGCGGGGCCGAGATCCGACAGAATATCGCCGAACAGATTGGACGCGACCACCACGTCGAACCAGTCCGGATGCTGCACGAAGTGGGCCGTCATGATGTCGATGTGGAATTGGGCCGTGTCGATGTCCGGATAGCGTTTGGCCATCTCGGCGAAGCGTTCGTCCCAGAACGGCATGGTATGCATGATGCCGTTGGATTTTGTCGCCGAGGCAACATGCTTGCGCGCCCGCGTGCTGGCGAGCTCGAAAGCGTATTTCATAATTCGGTCGACGCCCCGCCGCGTGAAGATAGCTTCCTGGATCGCCAGCTCATCATCGGTGCCCTTGTTCATACGCCCGCCGATCTCTGAATATTCGCCTTCCACATTCTCGCGGATGACGACGAAATCGATGTCCTTGGGCTCGCGGTCCGCCAGAGGCGATTTGATCCCTTCCAGAAGCCTCACGTGGCGGACATTGGCATATTGGTTCAGCTCGCGCCGGATGGGGATAAGCAAACCCCACAGCGAAACATGGTCGGCCACTTCCGGCCAACCGACGGCGCCAAGATAAATGGCGTCGAATTCCTTTAGCTGCTCGATCCCGTCCTCGGGCATCATGCGGCCTGTCTCCAGATACCGCTCGCAGGACCAGTCAAACTCTGTCCATTCCAGCTTGAACTGATGTTGCCGCGCGGCCGCCTCGGCAACGGCCTGGCCTGCCGGGATAACCTCGGTACCGATCCCGTCTCCCGGAATGCTGGCAATGCGATATGCCTTTTGCGTCATGTTTCGTCCTAATCCTTAGGCTTCTCGCCGCGGGCACCCACGGCTCAGATCTGGCCGAGGCACATGTATTTCATTTCCGCGATTGCCGATACTGTTTTTGGACTACACGATACCGTCACCCGGTGCACACCGATGGCTCAATTCCCGATCGAGCTTCCCGACAAGCTGCCACACTGCGAGTTTGCCCTTACCTTTGATATCGATCGGATCGACAGACCTCAGATCGAATTCATGGCATAGCAGTTGATGGGTGCTTTCAGTGGTTTGGATGACGGATGGCAACCCGGCGCTCTCCATGCGGCTTGCCGTGTTCACCGTGTCACCCCAAAGATCGTAGATGAACTTCCTCCGCCCAATAACGCCAGCAATAACTGGACCGGAATTGATGCCGATCCGTAACTTTAACCCCTCTCCGGCCGGCGTCTTGAACCGGGCAGCGGCAAGCCGCATTCCAAGGGCCAGATTTGCGACCCGTTCGGCATGCCGTTCATCCGGTTCGGGGAGACCGCACACCGCCATATAGGCGTCGCCGATCGTTTTGACCTTCTCGACACTATGATAATCGGCGAGCGAGTCGAATTCGCTGAAGAGCGCATTGAGCATGTCGACCAGCTCTCGTGGCTTCATCTCTTCAGCGAGGGCCGTGAAGCCCACGATATCGGCGAACAGCACCGTTACATTGTCGAAGTTGTCGGCGACATTGACCTGTCCCGGCTCCGCTTTGGATTCGATCAGGCGGTTGGCGATCGACTGTGGCAGCACATTGATAAGGAGTGTTTCCACCTGCCTGGTTGCGCGAAGCAGGTCCGCGGCAGCCGAGTAGATCAGCCAGTAGAGAAATCCGATCACCGTAAAAAAGGAGAAAGCTTCATAGCCGCGCAGAATGTATTTGTCGGACGAATGAAACACCCAACCTGCCGGGTTGACGGGCGAAACGTGCCATTTGTTGGTCACGTGCGGCAGCATAGGATCGACAACGAGTATCGCAACCGCAAGAGCAACCGTCAGCAAAAGATAGGGAAGCGATCGCCGCGGACCCAGAAACGTAACTGCGGACGCCGGCATCAAGGCAAGAAAATAGAAGTCGCCGTCCCGGTTGCCATGGAGAAAATAGAACGCCGCAAAAATCGGAATGGCGCCCGCCATGAGTGCGGCGAAAGCGGCGCTCAAATTCTGAGAGGTATGCAGGACCAAGACACAACCGCACAATATGGCGATCGTCATGGCGTCTGCCATTTGTTCAAGGATGGTCCGTTCCGGCATGACTGCCAGAAACAGGCTAAAAACAACCAGACCGCACATAAGAAAGACGAATGTCGACTTGGACCGTCGTGCCCGTGTGTCGTCGGTCGCCAGATGACCGATCGTCACGATTGTCTCAAAGGATCGCATTACGCGAGCTTCCCTCACCGAGCGTTGCGGATGAATGTCATGGTCCGAACACTTGCAGCCGGCGAGGACGACAAGAAGAGACTCACTGTGATTCACGTCTTGGGTTCGACGATTTGGAAAGGCGCGTTTCCGTCAACGAACGCCGGTCATATGATCGCGAGTCCAGCCTTCCGCCAACCGGCCATCAATGCATCGGCCAGCGCGTCATACATGCATACGATATCGATTTCGCGCCGTGCGCCCGCTGCAAAGTCCGGGTAACTTTCCAACAGGTTTGCGACCTCGCGCGATGCGCGTTCGGCATCGCCGGCTTCGCCATAGAAGCTGGCAAGGAGCGCGTGGTGCCAATAGAAACCGGGCATCGGCGCTTCCTTCAACTCGACGACCGCAGCCGAAATATCGCCGTCGAGGAAATAGTGACAAGACCTGGCCAGATGGTACCAACCGGGATGGACGGGGCTCAACTCAATGGCGCGCGCGGTCAGCGGCAGGCCACGTTCCCATTCGCCTAACAGGCAGTAGCCGGTACCAATATCTGCGAGTGCATCGGCATGTCCGGGATTGAGCTCTATCGCTCGCTCCGCAGCCACGCGAAACTGCACAAACTCCCGCCGATGAAAGTGCGCCATCGCCAATGCCAGATAGGCGAAGGCGTTTTCAAGATCCAGGCTGACGGACTTTTGCGCATAGTCGAAAGCATTATCCAGGGCAGGAAAGCCTTGGCGGGCATTGAAATGAAAGCGATGCTCGTCGAGAAGCACGGTCGACAAAGCGGCCCAGCAGTCCGACGAGCCCGGGTCCTTCTCGAGCGCATCCGCCAACCCGTGACGGACATCCAGATGTTGCATCGGATCGTGGGACGCGTAGTAGCCATAGAAACGCGTGATCCAATCATATGTCTCCCAACGACCGGACTGTCCGTTTCGGCGCGCACGCGCAGCATAGGTGCCCAGCGGCCCATAGCGGTCGGCGATACGGCTGGCGATCCTCAAGGCGATTTCGTCCTGAATCTCGAATACGCCTTCTGGTGATAGCGGACGTTCATACTGTTCGCTGAACAAATGTCCGTCCGTCGCAGCATCGATCAGCTGTACCGTTGCGCGCACCGATTCCTTGGACTTGCGCACGCTTCCCTCCACGACGAAATCGACACCGAGTTCGTCGTGGATCTGACGAAGATCAGCGCCGTCCCGCACCAGACGGTTCGTTGTCGTGCGTGAATAGACGAACAGATCTCGAAATCGACAGAGGTTGGCGATGATTTCCTCGGTCAATCCATCGGCAAAGTACTGATCATCGGGATTGCCGCCATAATTCTGGAACGGCAGGATCGCGATAGAGGGCCCCTTCTCGCTTGGAAGCTGTTTGGCGGCCTGAGGTTTGTCGGCCGACGTTTCCGGGTCGAACATCACCTGAAACAATGGCCCGTATGTCCCTTTGGGAACGTAGATCCGCAAAGGATCGTCACGGCCTTGATCGGCATAGTAGAGATCCAGTCGACGGCGCAACTGGCCTGCCTGTACCCGGACAATGGTGTCGGTCTGGGGATCGAAATCTTCTGGCCGATCGAAGACCTCAAGGCCGATTGCATAACCTTTCAGCCTGTTGGAGCGGTCTAAAAGGGTTTCCTCGACAATAAAGCTCAGGAATCGTTTGAGCCTCGGCGCATCTGCGAAATGGGTACTTTCAAGGACCCGCACGAGTTGGCTTCGAACGACGCCTGGCGGCAACGAGACTGCACCAGCTGAAGGTTTCTGATCTGACCCGCGCATTTCACCATATTGTTTTGACCGACAGGCTCAACGTTGTGTGGGGCTCATCATACATACCCTTCACAGTGAATCACTCCAGAAACGCCGACGCATTCGGCAGGTTGAGGGGGAGTTCGGATCGCAACGATCTGTTCCAACGGCCCCAAACATCAATCACGGAGACGACATATGAGCGATCACCAGACCTTCATTGAACAAGCCAAGAGCCAGCTCGACAAACTGAACAATGACCTCAATGAGCTGGATCGCAAAGCCCAAACCGCCGCCCAATCCGCGAGCGATTGGTCCACCGAGCAGATGACCAAGCTGCGCAATGACTGGCAGGAAGCCAGCGCCAAGGTCGAGAAGCTTGCCTCAGACGCCAACGCCGAAGCCAAGTCTTCTTACGACGAGGCGAAGACGGAGGCCGAGCGTCATTGGAAGGCCCTACACGCAGCGGTGCAGACCTATCGGGCCCAAACCGAGAGCACTGCCGCGAACTGACAGGCGGCGTGGCGTATCCTCCGCCCCCGCTTCAACGCAAATCGTCCGAAGGCAATCACGAGACAATGTTGAGCGAGGCTGAGGCACATTGCTTCGGCCTCGATCCTGCCAGACACAACAGAGCAAGAGGCGATGACCGGAAAAGAATCTGAAAATCAGACAGTTGGTGACCAGGAAGCAAGAGCCTTCGTGTTGGCTGCGGTGGCACTGGCAACAAGTGTCTTCGGCATCGCCTTTTGGTTCGGTATTTTCCAGACGGTCTTTTTTGAACATCTCTTCTATATCTGGGTCGCATCGACGGTTGCGTTTGCAGCCAGTTTGTTTGTGCCGCCCATTGATGCACTACCCGCGTTGATGTCCTGGCGCGGACGGGCAGTCCTACTACTACCGTCAATCTGGCTATTGCTGGAGGCGACGTCCGAGATCACTGTCTCAGCCAGTTCCATCACCGAGAGTTTGCTGTGGGCACTCTCGATTGGCGTGGTCGCTCTGACGCTGCCTTATCTTCTGTATGTTCTGGTCCTGATCACCGTACCCGATGTCGATCGATTGAAGACGCCCGAACTGCGCCGTGCACTTTGTGGCATCGTTGCCATTATTGCCGTGGCCGGCTTCGCCATAGGGCAGAACCATCGGTTGTTTCTGACCTGCCAGGATTTTAAGGTCGCCGGCGACGACGTTCCGGTAGATTGCCGAAATTCGCCAACCCATTTCATCGCCGACAAATGAGATCACCGCTCCATCCCAAACCAGTGCGAGGGTTCGCCAGGTGATGAAATCAACCTTGTCGCTGCGAGTGGTGTCGTTCTTTTTAAACCACATATCCCATTCGACTTGTTTTGATCAGATCAATCGATTGATCTGATCAAAACAAGTCGAATGGATGATCTTCAGTGGAATCCGATAAATCAAGCTGGCTCGCCTTTGCACCAGCATCTTTTCTGTTGCTATGGTCGACGGGCTATGTCGCGGCGAAGTTTGGTCTGGCCTTTGCCGAGCCAATGACATTTCTGGCGCTTCGCTTCGGTTGCGTCTCCGCAATCATGGCAATTCTATTCCTGGTCCTGAAGCCTCCATTGCCCCGCACGCCGGCGGACTGGTTGCATTTGGCGGTTGTCGGATTTCTTCTCCAATCTCTGTATTTCGGCATGTGCTACATGGCATTCAAGGACGGTATCGCTGTCGGTACGCTTGCCCTAATCCTCTCAATACAGCCGATCCTCGTTGGTCTCATCGCTCCGAGATGGGTCTCCGAGCGCGTCGGATGGAAACAATGGCTCGGCCTGCTGCTAGGTCTGCTCGGAGCCGGCATTGTTATCACCGCAAGATCGGCGATCGAGGCTCCGACAATACCGGGTCTGTTGTACGGTTTTCTCGCTCTCTTCGGCATCACCATCGGATCTTTGTGGGAAAAACGTTTCGGGGTCTCTCATCATCCCGTGACATCCAACTTCGTCGGATTTACTGCTGGCCTGATCGGGATCGCGCCATTCATGCTGGTGCTGGAGACGATGCACATTCAATGGACATGGGCGTTTGTATTGGCGCTGGCTTACTTGATTGTCGGCTCCTCTCTCTTAGCCGTGGGCCTGCTGCTCGCCATGATCCGGGCCGGGGACGTTGCTCGCGTGTCCGCCTTGTTTTTCATGGTGCCACCACTTGCCGCGCTCTTTGCCTGGCAGATCCTGGATGAAGTCATGCCGCCTCTAGCCTGGTTCGGCATGACTGTCGCAGCCATCGGTGTGTTCCTGGCAACCGACAAGCCGAAGAAACCGATCATATCTCCCGATTAGCGAGACCGAAGACGATACGAGAAAGCCATCGCCAAAAGCGAAACTCCAAGACATTGCATCCGTCATGCAAGGATGGCTTCGATAGAACGCACGACCTCCTCGCATTTCCCCGGAACCAGCGCATCGGGATGCGGCGAGTCGAACCGGCCCGAATCGTTGTCGAAATACTGGCCGGAGGCCGCCGCAAACGCATCGTCGAGGGCGGCACGGCATAGTATCTCCGCACCGATCCCGATGTCGGCACCAGCCACACCAAAAGCCTCTTTCACCATCTTGCTCCCAAGCATCGAGCCGGGATTCACTGCTATGATGGCCGGGCCGTTGTCCTCGAGCGAAAGCGCCAGACTGCGAGACCACATCGTCAGCGCTAGTTTGCTCTGCGCATAAGCTGCACCGTCGGACAGGCCGATCTGGCCCGAGAGCGCCCTTGGATCGACAGGCGATTGGGCAGCTGAGGATAGGTTCACCACGCGCCCTTCCCTGCTCATAAGCGGCAACAACCGTTTTGTCAGTAGATAGGGTGCAATCGTATTGACCGCGAACCTGATATCCAATCCGTCATCTGTTGTGGAACCAGGAGCATAGATCCCGGCATTGTTGATCAGCACATCGAGCCTGGTGTGCTTGTCGGCGATGGACTTTGCCAGCGTCTCCACATCCGCCATGCGAGACAGATCGGCTCTATAAATTTCTACAACTCCACTACCGAGGAGAGAAGAAAGTGTCTCCTGCGTATCTGCCAGCTTGGTCGGGTTTCTTCCATGCAGGAGTACCCGGTGCCCCTTGGAGACCAGCATCTCCGCCGTTGCCAACCCGATGCCGTCAGTTGAGCCCGTTATCAAAATGGTCTTGTTCATAGTGCTTTCTCTCTCAGCCGGAGTTTCCGTTTAGGAGGAGTGTTGCTGTTGGAAATAATCGGCAAATCCCCGGATTTGGGGCGAGCCGTGATTTCGATCGCCAGAACATGTCGGTCGAATTGCCCCCGTCTACATTCTCAAGCTAATGCGTGGAAGACGATGGCTCACGATGGCTGAAATCTCGACTACTCTTGGTCAGAAAAAGCATCACCCATACGAGAATTATGCTGGCGAGCCACCAGGTTTGCCAAAGCCCCCAGCCTGTACCGGCCATCGTGGCAAGCGTCGCAAAAACGGCGAGACCCGCCTGCCCGGGCAAGGGTGACCAGCTTGCCAAATGTCTCAATCCAAGCAGACCGACAATGAGAACGAGCCCGGCACCCATTGCTCCAAGTTCAAGCCAGATCTGAAGATAGCCGTTATGTGCATGCCGGCCCGGACGCAACCGGTAAGGAGATTTTCCCTTCGGCTTATGCTGCCCGACAAACGCCCGCTGCAGCTCGCGGGTCCCCCTTACCCCGATTCCTGTCAGAGGCTGTTCGCCAACTTTTTCGGCGGTGAAGCGCCAAATATAGAAGCGCGATGCAATGCTCAATTTCGGCATCCAGTCCGCCTCATGCCAACCCGACTTGTGAGGCAAAGCACCAAGCGGAACCGCAAACATGAGGACCAATGTCCACACCGCCGCCAAGCCCCAACGCACAGCCTTTGACGAGAGAAACGCAAGAGTGACAATCAGCAATTGTACCGCGAGCGCGACCTTGGCCGTGTCGTTTTCCGAAAGCAGCGTGCTGACGACAACGAAGACCGCTAATCCGGCGAGAGCCAGAATGCGCGGTGATCCCGAAAGCCGCTGGCGGAGGAATACTGCAACAGGCAAAGAGAAAATCACCATGTTTGAAACGTAGATGTTCAGGCGATAAGGCTCGACCAGTCTAATGACGCCGTCATGCCTGACCAGATCCTTCCCGCCCCCCTCTACAAGAAACGGAAACCACGTGTGGAAGAAGATCAGCAACGGTTGACCGACAACGACGATGACGAACAACGCCGCAATACCGGCTCCAACTCCTGCGAACAGTCTTGTGGCAAGCGACTGCACGCGACAACTTTCGAGCAGAGAAACAAACGCAATCAAGACGATGCCGCTTGTGACAAGTAGCGCAAACAGGGCGGCTTTGCTGAAGGCCGCCGATTGGTTCGGTGCCCAAGTGGCATTGATAAATAGATAGAGTCCGAGAGCACAGAGCACGATCACCAGTGGTTGACGGACAAGAGCCCATAAGCGCTCACGCTCCGTCATCAACAGGACCCCAAAGGCTATCGCACCGCATCCGATCATCAGTGCGGGAACCAACCGGGGCAGCATGACCAACGAGAATCCTACGAGCAGCGGCAGTACGGTCCGGATCCATTTTGTCATGCCGACATGTGGTCTCTTAGTAATCGCGGCTCGACGGGCCGCGGATATGGCGTCTGACTAGCTAAGACATAGAAATGTCAGCGAAAAAGCAACTTTCGCTTCCGATTAAACTCGGCCGCGAGTACGGCGCACGGCAAGATAGAACGCCAATTTCCGGCGCTGCAAGGAAACCGGCGTTTCGAATTCATCACAATATGCACATTTTCCTCTGAGCACGTCATATTTTAGCCGGTTTGGGTTGTCTAGGCAGTTCCTTGCATGGATAATTGTGCATTGTCGTGTGCTTCAGAATCAGTCTGTTCTGAAATCTCTAGCGGACCAGCAAGTGTCTTGTCGCATTGACGTCTTTGATCCGTTAGCTAAGATTCCTGGCACCCCTCATGGTGGTCGAATTGACAAAACGACAATCCGCTAAATTGTGGGCGGCATTGGTCTCAAGGTGAATTCACAATCATGGCACAGCCGGAGAAACGTTATTGCATCATCGGTGCCGGTGCCTGCGGTCTGGCGGTCGTGAAGACTTTCATTGACCGGAAAATTCCCTTCGACTGTTTTGAGCGGGAAGCAGATCTTGGCGGGATTTGGAATGATCAGGGCCCAAACCGGGTTTATGAAACAACGCACTTGAACAGCTCGAAACGGCTGACACGATATACCGACTTCCCAATGCCGGAAGGTTATCCACAGTTTCTCAGCCTTCATCAGGCACGCGACTATCTCCGCGCCTATGCAGAAAAATTCGGGCTCCGCGACTTCATCACTTTCGGAACCGAGGTCGAACATGTCGAAGACGTGGAAGGAAGTGGATGGAAAGTGACGATCGCCGGCGAGCGCGCGCCTCGTTCCTACGACGGCGTCATTGTCGCAAATGGGCATCATTGGGATCCGAAAACACCGAATTACCCCGGCCATTTTGATGGCGAATGCATGCATTCGCACGCAGTCAAATCGCGCGATCAAATCAAGGGTAAGCGCATGCTGGTTGTGGGTGCGGGAAACTCGGGCTGCGACCTCGCGGCAGATGGCGCACATCTTGCCGAAGCCGTCTTCCACTCCATGCGTCGCAGCTACTACTTCCTACCCAGATTAGTGTGCGGGCGACCCCTCGATGTCATAATTGATTTGACGCAACGCTGGCCACTGCCCCGCAAGTTCCTGCGCTGGATGTATTCGGTCGGCCTTTACATGATTGTCGGTCCACACGAAAAATTCGGCTTACCGAAGCCCGATCACAAGCTCCTTGAATGCCATCCGTCTGCCGCATCGTCATATCTCGACCATCTCGTTCACGGACGTATTTGCCCGAAAGCCGATATTGCGGAGCTGGCAGGCGACCATGTCGTATTCAAGGATGGAAGCAAAGAGAATGTCGACCTGCTGATCTATGCAACCGGGTTCAAGCTTTCGTTCCCATTCATGAACGAGGACTACTTCCTCGATGAGAACGGCCAATCGAGCCTGTTCCTGCATGTTTTCCACCGGGAGCGAGACGACCTCTTTGCCGTCGGCCTCGCAACACCAGCCGACGGCGGCTTCTGGCAGCTGGCTGATTATCAAGCCCAGTTGATCGCAACCTTTATTGTCGCCCAAAGGCGCGGTTCGTCACTGGCCAGCTGGTTCAGCAAACATAAAACCAAAGCTCTGCCTGCAATAGACCATGGCGTGACATATGTTGCGTCCGAGCGTCATAGGTTTGAAGTTCAGCACTATCGATATCGCACCTGCATAAAGCGTCTCTTGGGAAAGTTTGGCGCAGACAGAATGGCCTCTTTTCCGGAAAGCATACACGCAGCGACATCGGCTGAACCGTTGGAACGTGACGCGCATTCAGCTTCATAGCGCGTGACCGACCTACAGGCGAAATGCCGATCATTCCATCATGTTTGCCTTGCGCGCCGTCCGCCCGGAAGCACGATGATAGCCAGCCCGACGAGGATTAGCGCCATACCGCCATAGCGCACCAGCCCAAAAACCTCGCCAAACACAATCGAGGATGCAATGACCCCGACACAGGGCGCAATCAACGCAAACGGCGTTATCATGGCCGCCGAATACCGATTGAGTAGGTCGCCCCAAATTACATAGGCGAAGACAGTCGCAATCGCTCCGAGATAAAGCGCCGCCGCAATACTACTCCATGATGCGCCGGCCAACGCATCGACGAACGACCGATCCGTATCGAAGGTGAGCGACACGACGAGTGCGGGAAGCGGCGGCACCAGACTGAGCCAGACCATCAGGGGAAACATCTGGACGTCGCCGACGCGTTTGACAAGGATGTTGCCGACCGCCCAGCTGAAAGCGCTTGCCAGCGCGAGCCCCAGCGCCACCACAGGCAGATCGATGCCAACCGTCAGGGCGATCAGGACAAGGCCTGCGAAGGCCGTGACCATTCCGACAGTCTGCCGCAATGTCGGGATCTCGCGAAGAAAGACCGCCGCAAGAATCACCGTGAAAAATGCCTGTGTCTGTTGCGTCACCGATGCAAGACCGGCGGCAATTCCTGCCTTGAAGGCAAAGAACAGCAGCAGGAATTGTCCGGTGAAAAGCGTAAGGCCGGTGGCAACCAGAACGACCCACGGTATCTGCGGGCGTGGGACAAAGAGCACCGGTGTACAGGCGATCAGGAATCTCAAGACCGTCAGCTGAGCGGCCGAAAAACTCTCGAGGCCGATCTTCGTCGCGACGAATGCTAGTCCCCAAATCGCAGAAACCAGCACGGCGGCAAATATGTCCCTCGTTCGCATATCCTTTCAATAGCCGGCTCGTCCACCACCGAACAGAGAGAAAGGATCAGGAACAGACTTTTCGTCTCTGGATCAAAGCGCAATACTGAACCGATCACCTGGTTGGCGTCCTCTTCACCCAAATCTTGCAGAATTCGCGAACCAAGCCAATAGAATGCTCGAAGTCAGGAAAGACTGGGGCAACCCTCGCCAGGCAAACTGTTGAGAACGATAAAACGACATGGAAGCCCGCCCGATGAAGGTCGTCACGTTCAAATGTAATGCGCTCGTCAAAGGTCGCAATCCGATGAGTGTCGGCTCCGCCGTCGACAAGAATATCGAGCGGTTCGGAAACTGGATTGGCGGGACGGTTCTCCTGCGAGACAATCTTCTTGTCTTCACGACGAATGCAATGAATGCCGCCTTTCAGAAGGACGATTCAGACGTTGTCGTGCCTTACGCCGAGATCACGACAGTCGAGCTCGGTCGAATGATGATCCTGTTCAAGACCGTAGACCTCGAAACAAGTTTCGGGAAACTCCGGTTTCGCTGCATGAGATCATCGAATGTCAAATTGATGGATGAACTACAGCGACGGCGCAGCCATGTACCTGCCAATGACGTATCAATCATCGATCAGCTAGCGGCCCTGGCCGATGTGCCGGTCAGCGATTCGATCGCTGAGATCGCAGCAGCCCTTTCCGGCAGGGAGTTCGTGGTTGGCGTCACTGGGCCAGAAGTGAACATTGACACCACCGATAACGCAAAACATGCGTTCCTCGTAGGGCACGATGCGAACGGCGCTGCCTGGCTCTATTTGTATACCAGCCAGGAGGCAATGGTCCGCGGCGGCCTCGCAGATTCCCATAGCGTCACCATGCAATTCGAAGAACTCTTCGAAATCGCGCACCAGCAGAATTTCGGTGGCTTCATCGTCGACGCCGGAACCGGTGAGGAATGCCTCACAGCTGTGCCTGCCGAATATTTCGATGCAATGGAAGTGGCTCTTTCCCGCTAAGCCGCCTGCCGACCAATGACGGCCCGAACAAGCGAACTCTGAATAGCTCGGTGCTTATGAGGCTTTTGCTAGGATAGGACCTCAATGAGATCGTCCCGAAATGCCTCAAGACCAGGGGTTTTGAGATTCGATACTTTTCCACGGTCGTCCCAGCGTCGCAGCTGGAGCGACGCTTCGAGATGCGGATTGGCTCGTAACACGGCCAGTTCCTGATCAGACATATTACCGCCTTGGACTGCAAAACTTCGTTTCGAAGCCTCCGAAAGACCGTCATAGTATTCCGCGTCGGTTGTACAGAGATAACGCTTTGCCGGAACATGCAACCGGATCGGCTCCAGGATATCCTGATCGAAAAAGGGTTCGAGATAGTCCGCACCGATAGCCTCATGGCTCATATCTTCGGCGAGAAAATCGCTTTCACCGGCATGCTCCTTCACCAGCAAGTGTCCAATGTCGTGCAGTAAGGCACTGACGACTTGTTGCGGCGACGCACCAGCGCTTCGAGCCAACGTCGCAGTTTGTAAGGCGTGCTCCATCTGCGTGACATTCGGATCGTAGTTCGTACTGCCATTGTCGCGGATGTAACCAAGCAGTAAGTCCGCTTTCTCTTCATCTGAAGCATCGCGCAATGCGCTCGCCAATGATCGATCGAGTTGGTTGGTCATTCTTCTGTGGCGCCTCTGCATCGAATTCACGAAACCCTATGTGCCTGCCAACAATGTCACACACGGTTTGGACCGGCCAATAGCAAAGAAACGGTAACCTGCTCGAAGGCCTGGGCGAATCGGAAATTACATTGAATCGGCTGGCGCGGTATGACAGTTGCGCTCCGCAAGCGCTTGGAACTGGCGAATGGTCATGCGGATACCGTCGACAAGCGACGTCCGCGGCCAATCGCCGATGACGTCGATCAAGGGGGAGTTGTCAAACCCTTGTGTCGGAGAAATGCGCATCGCATCGGACGGCTTGATGTTGGCATCAGGCACTTCTGCAAATATTGCTTCGAGTAGCTCATCCGTCGAATGCAGTTCCGTCGTCAAATCGGAGAGCAAGGCACCTTCCCAGTCAGCCGATACGCATTGGCAGAATATGTCAGCGACTTCCCCCGCATACTGCATGCAACTTCGTGTCGCGAACGGCATCGTGTAGCCCTCACCGAGGGCAGCGGCGCGGATTGCCTTGGTGATTGCAGAGGTTTCGCCTTCGTCGCGGCCCACGCCATATACGATATAGGGGCGTAGCCCAAGGCTGCGGATGCCGTGCTCCTCCCAATATAAACGCGCAACTTCCTCTGCCGTCTTTTTGAAAACCCCATAGAGGTTTCCCGGAGCGTTGGACGGCCCACGCGGTTTCGCCGCGACCGAGCTCGTATAGATGACTCGCGGTACGCCGTGATTTCTGGCCGCTTCCAAAATGTTGATCTGACCTCCGATATTCACTTGGACGCAATGGTTTGGATTGGCGCGGCACGCAGGAATCTGAAGTGCAGCTAGATGAATAATCGTGGCCGGGTTTGTATTGCGGACCAGGTCGTCGACGGCGCCGTCATCGCTTACATCGCAGTTCCGCCAGCGGATTGCCTCTTGTTGGACAGGCTCCAGAAGGTTGTCCAAACGGCGCGTGTCACGTTTCAGATCAGAGGCAATTACAGGACATCCGGCGGCAATGAGGCGCGCAAGAATCCAAGAGCCCAAAAAACCGTTGGCGCCCGTGACCAGGACCGGCTGTCGATCGACATTCATTCTGTAGTCTTCTCCGGCAAACCGTCCTTTTTTGCTCGGGCAGCTATGAGCCAGCGGAGCAAAGGCCATAGCAGCATACCCGCCGTCAGTAAAAACAAGGTCAATGCGATGGGGCGCTCGAAAAACGCCAGAAAATCGCCGCGCGTGACCATCAATCCCTGTCTCAGCGAGTTTTCAATCATCTGACTCAGCACCATACCTATAACCATCGGTGCGAGCGGAAATCCGTTCTTGCGCAACAGGAAGCCAAAGACTCCGGCAACGAAAGCCGTGACCAGATCAATAGGATTGCCACGAACGCCATAGGCGCCAACCAAGGAAATGACGACAACAAGCGCCATCAGGATAGGTTCCGGAATACGCAGGACGCGAGTGAAGGCTTGAGCGCCGACGGCGCCGACAACGAACATCAACAGGTTCACCGCGATCAGAATGACGAAGATAGCGTAGACCAGGTCCAGACTATGGGTAAACAGCCTCGGTCCTGGAGTGATACCCTGCACGATGAAGGTGCCCAGCATGATCGCTGTCACGGGATCGCCCGGAATACCAAGAGCCAGCGTTGGAACCATGGCGCTACCCGTAACGGCGTTATTGGCGCTCTCCGCTGCGATCAGACCGTCCGGCTCGCCGGTGCCCAGCTTGTTGCGATTTGGTGAGCTTCGCTTTGCTTCGGAGTAGCTGATGAAAGCGGCCGTTGCCGCACCTGTCCCAGGCAGTGCCCCGACGAAAGATCCAATGGTGCAGGATTTGAACAGAATTCCCAGGCGCCCTCTCCATTCCAGAAATTTGGGCATGCGGAAGCCGACCTTATAGGTGATCCGCTCCTTGGGAATATGGGCTTCTGAGGCGCGCACGAACATCTCCGACAAGGCGAACAGGCCGACAATCGTCGGGATCAGGGAAATTCCAGCCGTGAGTTCAAAATTGTCGAAGGTAAAGCGCATATCGCCGGTGACATGGTCGATGCCGATTGTTGCGATGAAAAGGCCGATGGCGCCCGAAAGCAGACCTTTGACCATGGCGCCGCGCGACACGTTGGCGATGCAAATCAGTGCGAATATGCCGAGGGCGAAATACTCAATCACTGTGAAATTCAGCGAGAAGGCAGCAAGTTGCGGCGCCGCTAGAATCAGCACGCCGACTGAAAACAGCCCGCCGATAACGGACGCGCTCGTAGCCCAGCCGATGGCGAGATCGGCTTCGCCACGCTTTGCCAGCGGATAGCCGTCCAATGCCGTTGCTGCCGCCTGCGGCGTTCCCGGCGTGTTGATTACGATGGCCGAGATCGACCCACCGTAGACAGAACCGCAATAGACACCAAGCATCAGGGCAAGAGCCGGAATCTGGCCCATCGTAAAGGTAAAAGGCAGAATCATCGTCAAGCCGATCACCGACCCGAGTCCTGGCAGGACACCGACGACAACCCCCAAAATTGTCCCGGCAACAATTCCCAACGCAACAGGCAGTGTCAGAACGTGATCGAGTCCAAGAAGCAAGGCTTCCATATCAGCTGCTCCAGATGCCGTGGCCTAGAATGCCTCGAACCAGGGTGATGACGGCAAAATGATCTTGAACAGCTTCTCGAACACGTACCAGACGGCTATCGGGTAAGTCGCGGTAACAGCCCCAATGATCAGAAGATTGCGGTAGCCAAGAAGCCATGGCAGCGCAAAAACAAATGCGGTCGTCGATATCAGGAAGCCGGCGGCGATTATCGAGAAGATGTAAAGCCCTGTCAGTGCCAGCGTCGCTCCTACAGTTAGGAGTTGCCGCAGCGTGAAGGGCGCAAATTCATCGTTGCGTCCTTCGTACATGACTGCCAATGAAAGAACTACAATCACAGCGAGCACAATACGCGGATAGAATACCGGTCCACGCCCCGCCGTGACTATGGACACGACATAAGCTTCATCATAGGTGTGATAATAGAGAAACGCGGCAAGCAATAATGCGATGCCACCAATGACCGTCGTCCATGAAAGTCGGGCCATCAGGTGTCCCCCTATAAAAACCGGGAAAGGCCTAAGCCTCTCCCGGTAGTTCCATGATTCATTGCTTTTTCAGACCCGCCTTGGTCAGCAATTTGTCATTCTTGGCGAATTCACTCAGTACAAAGGCCTTAAAGGCGTCGCCGCCCAGATACGTCACGGGCATGCGCAGTTTCGCCATGCGCTCTCCGAAGGCTTGGGATTTCATGCCGGCCTCGCAAGCCTTTGACAGCTTTTCGCGCGCTTCGGCCGGAATACCCTTGGGAGCCACCAGGCCGCCCCAAATCGGAAAGTGCAGGTCGAAGTTCTGATCCTTGGCTGTTGGCAACTCCTTGGCAGTATCGACGCGGTGGTCCATCAGCATTGCGATCGATTTTACCTGATCAGCATTTCTGGTGAGGAAAGAAATATGCGCCACGAACATGTCGACGGTGCCATCCAGCATCGCCTTGAAAGTGGGAGCGCTTCCCTTGAAAGGAATAAATTCGAACTTAGCGCCCGAAGCCTCGACGATACCCAGCCCTGCAACATGGGGGATTGATCCGACCGCCTGGATTCCGTAGTTCAACTTTCCCGGGTTCGCTTTGGCGAAATCAATCATATCTTTGAGACTGTTGAACTTGGAGTCTTTGCGCACCACCAGCGATGAAGGTGCCGAATAGGCCTGGCAAATGTAATCGAACGAGCCAGGATCGTAAGGTAGCTTACGCAGGTGTGGTTGAGTCGTCATCGGCCCAACCGGCATCATTCCTATGGTGTAGCCGTCAGTCTTGGCGCGCGCGGTCTCAGCGGCTCCGATTGTGCCGCCGGCACCTGCCGTATTCCGCACAATTATCTCGACACCCAATGCCTTTGACATCGGTCCGGCAAGAGTACGTGTGGTGATGTCCGTCCCTCCGCCAGCCTTGAACGGTACGATGATTGTGACCGGCTTGTCCGGAAATGCCTGTGCATTTGTACCGAATGCAAAGAATAGAGCGCCGACCAGCGCCGGCAGTGCAAACGCTTTACGATTCATGTCGTGGATCCCTCACAAGACAGCTCGATCTCAGAACGAACACGATCGTCCCGAGACCCGAAATTTAGTTTCCAATGGCGCGGACCATATCGTGCCTTTATAGAAAATGCAATTTCTGGAATTCAATTCCAAAAAAACTATTTTGATGATAAACGCACCAAACGTCAGGCGCGGGACGGATGACCCAACCCGCACTAAGGTTGCAGTGTCAGACCAAGAGAGAGAGATACATGCCGAAAACCAACGAGCTTATCGTCGACACTTTGATCGAGGCGGGCGTCACGCGCGCATTTACACTCCCTGGGCTCGGTATCACCTGGTCTCTGCCAGCCTTTTACGAACGCCGGAACGAGTTCGACGTCGTGCTCACGCGGAACGAGTGGATCGCCTCGGTGATGGCACAAGTAACAGGGCGGCTGACCGGCAAACCCGCAGCACTAATGGGACAAGGCCCGTGGATCACCACGATCGGCAGCATCGGTATACTTGAAGCTCATTTCGCCGGCTCGCCGATGGTTGTTCTAACCGAGACCTCCGACTATGACGGTTATGGTCAGCAGGGCGTCTATCAGACAATGACCGGCGATTATGGCGGGGCCGATGCCATGGCTTCGCTGAAGCCCATCACCAAATACTGCACCTATGCCACCTCCCCCGAGGAAGCGGTGTACGGTACGCAGATGGCCGTCAAACATGCCAGCCTGCCGCGTACCGGACCGGCGGCAGTAATCATGAAAACGCCGATAATCCGTCAGGAAATACCCGAACCGACCAAGCCGGTCCTTTACGATTCCAAGGGCTATCTCGTTAATACCCCGGCCCGACCGGACCAGGATGCCATGCGCCGGCTGGCGACGCTCATCAATGAGGCGAAGCGACCCGTAATCGTTGCCGGCAACGGCGTCATCATGTCGAAAATGGGCCAGGCCTTGCAGGATCTCGCCGAAAAGGCCGGTATCGCTGTCGCCACCAGCTATAACGCTAAGGGCGTAATTGCCGAAACATCGGACGTGGCGGTGGGGATGCTTGGCACATGGGGCGTGCCGACGGCCAACCGTGCGGTGGCAGAGGCAGATCTGGTGGTCATGCTGGGAGCCAGCATGGGCCCCGACTACACACGCTTCCGCGACCCCAAGATGATCCGCCCCGGCGATCAAACGCTTGTCCAGATCGACGTCGACGCCAGAAATGCCGGCTGGGTTTATCCCGTCGACCTGGCAATCACGGGCGACGCGAGGGACGCCATACCGATGTTGGCCGACATCGGCCTTTCGAGTGAGAGGCGCGAGGGACGATTGACGGAGATCCGGTCTCTGAAAGAGCGTACCGGATATCACGATCTACCGGACCTTCCGGCAGCACAAGGCAGTGTGCATCACACGGACATGGTTCGTGCGCTGCAAGGCTTCCTTTCCCCGAACGACCTGCTGACACTCGATGCCGGCGCGAACCGCATATGGTCGACGTTCGGCCTGCGCATGCCCTACCCGGAGCAACTGCTCGTTCCAGGCGGCACGGGCGTCATGGGATGGGGCGGCCCGGCTGCTGCCGCCGCCAAGATGGTGCATCCGGAAAAACGCGTGACCTGTCTGTCGGGCGATGGCGGATTCATGATGACCCTGCAGGTTGTTACCACCTGCGTTCAGCAGGATTTGTCGGCCGTGTTTCTTGTCTCCAACAATTCCGGGCTCGGCATGGTTCGCGACAATCTGGGCGAGCAACGCATCGGTGTAGATTTCGCCGATGTCGACTTCGCGACCGTCGCGGAAGGCATGGGCGGCAAAGGTTTGCGTGTCTATCATAAGGACGAGATCCGCGACGCCCTTGAGGAAGCGCACAAAATGGGCGGACCTGTCGTGATCGATGCCAAAGTCGATGTCGAAGCGAACTATCATGGAGCTGTTGACAATGCACCGCTTTGAGAACCGGGTTTCCCTGATCACGGCTGCCGGAAGTGGCGTTGGCCTCGGTGTCGCCATGCGCCTGGCCGCCGAAGGATCGGCCGTGATGATCTGGGATCGCGATGACGATGCCCTCGCCGACGCTGAGACACAGGCAGGCAAACACGGCCTTGAGCTCGGGACACGCGCATTCGACATGACCGACAAGGCCGCTATCGCTCATGCGGTCGCGGACCTTCACGCGCAACACGGCCGAGTTGATGTACTCGTCAACAATATCGGCGGCTCTCTGCACACGCCATTCCACTTCCTTGAACAGTCGGATGACGACTGGGAACGCGTGATGGCAGTCAATGTGACTGCTTGCGTGCGCACAACACGCCTTGTGCTTCCGCATATGGTCGCGGCTGGATATGGCCGCATCATCAATATGGGCTCGAAGGCCGGTCGCTATGGCAGCCTGTTCGCGGGTGCCAACTATGTTGCGTCGAAAGGGGCAATGCAGGCACTGACACTACAGATCGCCCAGGAGTTCGGCCCAAAGGGCATCACCTGCAATAGTGTTTGTCCCGGCGCCATCCTGACGCCGCGGGTTCGCGGCCTGCTTGCCGAGCGGCAATCAACGGAGGAGCGCGAACGTGTTCTGCAGTCGATTCCGGTTCGTCGGCACGGAGAGGTTGAGGATGTCGCGGCGGCGATCGCTTACCTGGCCTCCGAGGAAGCCGGTTTCGTCAACGGTACTTCACTCGATATCAATGGCGGTCAATCGATGGCAATCTGATTGGAAAGGATTGGATGCAGATTGATCGGTTCAAAGTTGCTCTAGGGTGAGGATAGCAGTGCACGGGCCACATGTTCGATCTGGCGGGCAACACCCAGGACCCGTGGGCCCAAATCGTTCTTCAACCGTTTGTCAGTGATGATAGAGCGCAGGCCACCAACATTGAGGGCGTAAACCGGGTACCCGTCGGGGCGCCTGATTACTGCGCCGGCAGAGTTTGCTTCGGGGATCCATTCGCCGACGGTCATGGCAAAACCGCACTCCCGCGCAGTCTTGATAGCCTTGTCCATGGCGCGCTTAATCTTTGGCCAATCACCACCAAATTGCTGTGCCAATTCCGGCAGGAGCAGTTCGCGTTCCTCGTCTGGCAGGGCTGCGAGATAGGCGCGGCCCATACCCGTGGTAGGCAGCGGTATTCGTGAGCCGACCCCGAGGCGGATGGCCATTGAGGCGGGCGTGCGACAGGCTTCTATATAGATAATCTCCAAGCCGCTCGGCACACCCAAATAGATGGAGGCATCCGCATAATCTGCCAGCTCCTGCATGTAAGGGCGGGCAATGTCTCTGATTTCCATTTGCGCCATCACGTCATAACCGAGGGTAAGAACGCCTGGGCCAAGTTGATACTTGCGCAAATCCTCCAGGTGATTGAGATAGCCCAGTTCGGTCAGGGTGAAGGTGATTCGTGAGACAGTCGGCTTGGCCAAGCCGACTCGTTCCGCGATTTCGGCATTGCCCAACGGCCGGTTATCAGGCCCGAAGGCGTGCAGTACCGAAAGACCGCGGGCAAGCGCCGTCATGAAGCGGTAGTCCTTCTCCTCACGATTGGGAGGAGATTTTTCATTCTTGCGTTGCACTGCGGAGCCAATCCTGCATTCGGCGAATGCTCTAATATGCATATACTCCGGTCAGCACAAAAATGTCTAACCGCGCTCAAGCCAGTGCCGGATAAGCTAGAGCGTGTCTTCCAAAAGTGGATACCGGTTTTGGCATGAAAGCACGCGGCAAAACAAAAACCTCAAGCGCGTCCAGTGAACCCAATGAGACGCGACGCGCTATAGGCTTCCGTGGCAGTCAATTTGCATCAATGCGCGTAGCCGCATGCGTTTGGCCGTCTTCATCTTGTCGCAGCATGGCAGATGACTACCCCCGGCAAATTCTTTCCCGTGCCGCGACCCGCTCGACTCCAGCTACAGATGAAAGGCAACCGGACGGTCGTCCGGTGCCGATCATTGCGTTCGCGCTTACAAGTGCGCAACCTTCGCCAAAATAAGCAGCCTTAGTTGATCTGTACCTTCGTACAGACCTTCTTGTGGATCGGTTTCAGCTCATAGGCATTGGTCGAGTTGTTGTAGATCTCTTGGTGCCCAGTGACCTTGTTGACGCACGTCGTCTTGAATTTCGGCTGGTGCACGAGAACCTGCTTGCAAACCTTCTTATGAACCGGCGTCTTGACCAGAATTTTTTCGCAAACCTGCTTGTTGGCAGGCTTTCTCACAAGGACGTTTTTACAAACGTTCTTATGGACCGGCTTCCTCACAAGGAATTTCTCACAGACCTTCTGATGGATCGGCTTCGACTCATACGCATAGGTATGGGAGTTATAGACCTGTTTGTGGCCGGTGACTTTCATGTGGCACTTCGTATCGTAGTGCTCCTGATGCACGACTTTCGTGTGACACTTTTTGACATAATGCTCAGTGTGCACAACTTTCGTGTGGCACTTCGTGTCGTAGTGCTCCTTGTGCACGGTCTTTGTGTGACACTTCGTGACGTATTTCTCGGTCTTCACGGTCGGTTGGTGCGTGTAGGTGTCTTTTTGTTGCGAGTAATTGTCTTTGCCGTAACTCCCTGCCTGAGCGATCGCGGCAATGCCGGCAATGCCGGCGGAAACAGTCAATGTAAATAAGATCTTGTGAATCATTGGCTTCCTTCCCGAACTAATCTTTGCGTCGTTGAGCGTCCGGTCTGAGAGCTTTGACATCGGATGCGCTGCGCAGTGTCCAAAGCTTAGCCCGACGCAGGGTACGCGTCGATGCTAATTGTCGCAGGGGCACGTTCACGATTTTCGTCACCTTGTCCAACCCGACCTGCCGTTCAGTGATGGTGTCAACGACGACTTCGACCATGTAATTTCCCGCGCGAACGGCGGAAAAGAGATGCACGGCCTTGCCAATACCCATTGGCTCTTCGGCGGCAGAATGATTGATCCGGTTTTCCGTCGGACACACCATACTCTGCCGGAAGGAGTATCGACACGGACCGCCGGCCCCATAAGGCGCCGGCAAATCTGAACCTAGGCTGAACGCGGCTCTCAGCACCGGTTCAGTTGACATCCGCCATGCCGGGCGGTGAGCCGGCACCATCGATGCCGAGTGATCCATAGCAAGCATCATTGGCCGATTGAATCTTCTCTGGACGACAATCTATTGCTTGAGGCATGCAGACATGTTGACCGAACTCCACACAGAACGGCTGTTCCTACGAGAAATGCAACTTGAGGACGGTCCGGCATTGCAAGAATTCCAGAACCGCCCGGAGCAATGGCGGCATATGGCGATGGAGCCGGAGGAATTCGCTGACGGCACACGCCGCGTGCAGCGCTATTTCGAGCATTGCGGCCCGGACGATCAACGCCGCATATTTGGCTACGTGGCTGGCGAAAAAATGTCCGGTGCAATCATCGGCCAGGTGAGTCTGTCACGGTCCCATCCGGCAATGGCAAGCCTCGGTTTCGGTACGGCCAGCCAACATTGGGGCAAAGGCTATGCGACCGAAATGGCTGAACGGCTCATTGCCTTTGGTTTTAACGAGGTTGGGTTGCATCGGATCTCCGCCGACGTAGCCGTAAGCAATGTTGCGTGCATGCGCGTGATGGAAAAGATCGGCATGCACTATGAAGGAACGGCAAGAGATTGCATTTGGGCCCAGGGCCGATGGTGGACCGAGGCGCAATACGCCATGCTGGCCACAGACGACAGGCACGCTGCAGATGCCGCCGTAGCAAAAGCTGGTTAGACTTCTAGATCACAACAAAGTCTGAGGGGAACGCTACCCCGCAGAGCTAGTGCCACAAGCAGACACGACGCCCGCTCGTGGCAATATCCGCTAGTCGCTTTCTGACATGAAAGCTTCGATATCGACGACGCGCGCATAAGGCCCACCAAGAGCAGCCATAAACGCTGCATGGACAAGGGGTGCTGCGACGTCCTGGTTGTTGAACGACTGTTCCTTCGCCCCGCAGGCATCCTCGACGACCGTGACCGTATAGCCGAAATCCGCAGCTGCTCTGGCCGTGGCATCGATGCACATCTGGCTCATGGCACCACAGACCACAACATCGGTGATGCCACCGGCCTGCAAGTCTTCATGAAGGCTGGTTTGATGGAAGCTGTTTGGCTTGTGCTTCAGGATCACCTTCTCGCCATCCTTTGGTGTAACCGAGGCGTGAATTTCCGCACCCGGTGTCCCGGGCCGGAAGAACGGTGCGTTCTCCGCCAAGGATTCGTGATGCACGTGGATGACCGTATCGCCGGCGTTGCGGGCACGCTCCAGCAGACGGGCAGCGTTCTCGGAGACCTGCTGCATCTTGTGGACCGGCCAGTTACCACCTTCGAAATAGTCATTCTGGATATCGACGAGGACGAGTGCTGTCTTGGACATTTGGGGCTTCCTTTCGCTTGATTGCCGCGTTTGTGCCCTGCCTACACACCAATGAGAATTGGCGCAAATGACATTTCCTATGCAATATTCGCCAAATGACAGATTCCCAAACGGCTGCGTCAATTGCGATTGTCGCCTATCCGAATGTCCAGATGTCGGCCGTGCTCGGGCTGGCCGACTTATTCCTAATTGCCAACCGCCATGCACGGCAGGCTGGCGGCGAAACGCTCTCCGTCAATGAGGTCACAGAGAGTTCGATCGCGGATTCTGCAGACCGCCGACTCGACGCGGTCATCCTCCCTCCGAGCCTGGAAGGCGCCAATTTCGAGAATGCCGAGGGGCTCACTGCCTGGTTACGCGCACAACATGAGGCGGGCGCAATGATGTGCTCGGTCTGTGCTGGGGTCTTCTGGCTGGGACATAGCGGGCTTCTCGACGGCCGTTCCGTGACCACCCATTGGGCCCTAGAAGAGAAATTTCGATCCGCATTCCCCGACGCGCGGCTGAATGCAGACCATCTCCTGATCGACGACAATGATATCGTCACTGCGGGTGGTTTGATGGCATGGCTGGATCTTGGTTTGTTTATTGTCAATCGCTGGCTTGGCCACCAGATGGTTTCGGCAACGGCGCGCCATCTGCTCATCGATCCGGGCGGACGCGAGCAACGCAACTATCGCAGCTTCAGACCACCCCTTTCCCACGGAGACGAAGCAATCCTGTCGGTTCAGCACTGGCTGGAAGGCAATGTTGAAGAGACCATCACTGTCGAGAGCATGGCCAAACGGGCGCACCTTTCCGGCAGGACGTTCCTGAGGCGCTTTAAAACCGCAACCGGTTACACACCGGGCTCTTATCTCCAGAATTTACGGATTGAAAAAGCGCGCGGATTGTTGGAGCGCACGCGCATTCCCGTCAATGAAATCGGATGGAATGTCGGCTATCAGGATACGTCCGCATTCAGCCGCATTTTTCGCGCAACGACGGGTATTACGGCGAGCGAGTATCGAAACCGCTTCGGTGTTCTCGCACGAACCGCTAACCGATAGTCGAATGGTGCCTCGCGCGAATTGTTGTTCTGTCTGCGGACAATCGTGCTAGGGTCGCAAACCTCGCCTTCAATGGGGCTCAATGTTAGTCCTCTTTTATCCAAATACCGGAAATTACTGAGCGATGCTGCACGCGCGTCCAACTTTGTGTGCAAAGAGAATCTTTACAAACCGAACAACGACAGAACTCATCAAGAATTAGGAACTGCATTCTTATGTCAAAGACGACAATACCAAGCGTGACACGGATCGGCCTTCTCTTTTTCGTGCTCGTATTTGCATCTGTTTCGTTTGCGTCCACGCCATCTTCAGCGCAATCCGAACCGCCTTATGTCATTGTCGTCGAAATATTGTCCCAGATACCGACTTCCGGCGGCGGTGGCGACGACGTCTATCTCTCGCTGAGCAACCGCGAACGACTTCCGCAGTCGGGAAGCCGGAAACTATACCAGGGCCAAAACTGGACACCCCGCTACGTCTCCGGCATGGGAGACGGGCTTATCATCTCCGTCATGGAAGCCGACACGATCGGCAGTGACGATCTGATTGGCAAGATCAAAATCGACGGCAGCACAGCGCCGGGCCGGCACACCAAGATACTGACGGGCGATCACTCACGCTACATGGTTGTCTACGATGTCCTGCCGTCGAGCGGCCAAATCGCGAAATCAGTCAAGGAAAGTGATGCGAAGAAACGAAAATTCTCCGCGACGACGAAAAAGATACTCGACGCCGCACGAGCACCCAAAGTCAAGTCGACTGGAAATGCTTGTATAGACACCTGCAACGCAGAACGGGTGAAATTCCTGGGAAGTAGCAGTGAGAAAGACTGCTATGCCCTGAAACCGAAACATTTGCAGAAGAAGGGGCATGGCCTGGAGGGAATCTGCGAAACATATTATGGGCAGGTTGCCGACCGGAAGCTGAACGCCTGTACAAAGAAATGCAAACCAGTCCGTCGCGTGCACTGACGTTACACCGGGACGCTTAGCGTTTGTCTGGAATGGACCGGTGACGGCTGCATCAGGCAAACCGCTTCGCGCCCGCGACGCAGAATACCACCAGTGCCGTTACGCCGATCATCGACCATCCAACCGCCTCCCCCAAGAGCAATGCCGCCAGCATCAGACCGAAGAAGGGTTGCAGCAGCTGCAGCTGACCCACGCCGGCAATGCCGCCAATTGCCAGACCGCGATACCAGAAGACAAAGCCGATCAGCATGCTGAAAATCGAGACATAGCCCAAGCTGATCCATGCAGGTGCGGTGATGCTGGTCCAAACGCCGGGAAGCGTTACGAGCGCGATGCCAGCCATGATCGGCAGCGCCAGGACAAGCGCCCAGGAGATAACCTGCCAACCGCCCAATCGCCGCGACAGGATCGCGCCTTCTGCATAACCAAGGCCGCAGAGAAGGATCGCCGCGATCATCAGCAGATCGCCTTTCACCGACATACTACCGCTCTGGGAAAGAGCGAAGCCGGCAACCAACAAACTCCCGGCACATGAAAACAGCCAGAATGCCGGCTTCGGCCGCTCTCCGCCGCGCAGCACCCCGAAGATCGCAGTGGCCAGCGGCAACAGTCCGATGAAGACGATCGAGTGCGCCGACGTCATAAGCTGAAGCGCGAGCGCGGTCAGGAGCGGAAAGCCAACGACGACACCCAGAGCTACGATGGTCAGCGACACCAGATCGCCGCGCTCTGGCCGCGCTTGGCGAAGCGCAAGGAGCAGTGCCACACCCAACAAGGCCGCAATAACCGCTCTCGCCGAAGTGAGAAACAGCGGGCTGAAGCCACTGACCGCAACGCGCGTCGCGGGTAACGACCCACTGAAGATAAGAACGCCGAGCAAACCGCTGGCCCATCCTGCTGTCATCGATTGCATCGTCTTTCCTTTTCCGATCCGTCGGACATAGCGGAACAAGGCTGGTACAGACAGCTACAAACCAGTACAATTCGGCAGAACTGTATTGGCCAACTGATCCATACACTTCAAGGCTGCGATGATGACTGGCACACGCACAGGCGCCGTGATGGAAGCAATCCGCCGACAGCTTGCAAGTCGCGCCCTGACCCCCGGAGAGAAACTCCCATCTATCCGCCGGTTCGCCGCGACAATGGATGTTTCCCCCTCGACCGTTGTCGAAGCCTATGACCGACTGACCGCAGAAGGGGTAATCCGCTCACGGCCCGGTTCGGGCTTTTACGTGTCGGGCAATGTCGCACCCCTCAATCTGGCAGATGTCGGGCCGCGCCTCGACCAGGCAATCGATCCTTTCTGGGTGTCGCGCCAGTCGCTCGACGGTGGACCGAACATGCTGAAACCGGGATGTGGATGGTTGCCGACGGACTGGATGCCCAATGCCGCAATCCGTAAGGCCGTGCGAGCCCTTGCCCGTGCCGACAATGTCGTGCTTTCCGAGTATGGCAGCACACGCGGATCTTCCAATCTCCGTCGCCACCTGGCGCGCCGGCTTTCCGATGAGGGGCTCGGCGCCGACCCTGACCAAATTCTTCTCACGGCGTCGAGTACGCAGGCGATCGACCTGATCTGTCGCTTCTTGCTGAGGCCGGGCGATGCCGTCCTGGTGGACGATCCCTGCTATTTCAATTTCCGTGCTTTGCTGAAGGCGCATCAGGCGAAGGTGATCGGGGTGCCCTACACACCGACCGGCCCGGACATGGTTCGCTTCACCGAGGCTTTGGCCGCTCACAAACCGCGCCTCTACATTACCAACTCAGCGCTTCACAATCCGACCGGCGCAACGATCTCTCCACAGACCGCGCATCAGGTCATGACGGCCGCTGCAGCGCATGATCTCATCGTCATCGAGGACGACATCTTTTCGGAGTTCGAGCCCGAGCGCTCGCCTCGCCTTGCTGCGCTCGACGGGCTCGATCGCGTCATCCGGATCGGCAGCTTCTCAAAGACGCTTTCCGCATCGATCCGTTGCGGTTATATCGCCGCACGCGCCGATTGGATCGAGGCGCTGGTGGATCTGCAGGTGGCAACGAACTTCGGCGGCCCAAGTCCCGTTGCCGCCGAGTTGCTCTTCTCGACGCTCAGCGATGGCCGTTACCGAAAGCATATGGAGGCTTTACGTCAACGTCTCTCAGCGGCTCGGAAGGATACAGTTGCCAGGCTCGCCAAGCTCGAAATCAAACCATGGCTGATACCCCGTGGCGGCTTCTATCTGTGGTGCGCCCTTCCCGGCGATCAAGACTCGGCGGACATCGCTCGCTCCGCTCTGAAAGAGAATGTCGTGCTGGCGCCCGGCAATGTCTTCAGCCCATCGCAGTCCATGGCCGGTTATCTGCGTTTCAATGTGAGCCAGATGGCCGAACCGCACGTTTGGGACGTGCTGCGACGTACCCTCAAGGAAGATGGGCGATAATCCTGAGTGGCCCGCCGGACCCACCTTCGATCTTCATGGGAAGCGCGATGATGGTGCTGCCGGTCGCCGGCAATCCGCTCATATCGGCGACATTCTCGAAGGCGGGAATATTGTGCGTCATCAATTCCACATGGGCGGCAAAGTCCTTGGATTGGCCGCGGTCGATGGAGGGCGTGTCAATCCCAACAGCACCAATCTTTCTAGCCACCAGAAGAGCCGCCCCATCTTTCCCAAGGCCTGGGAAATGGAGCTTGGCAACGGCATCGGGACCGCGCTCGGCCGTGCCCATATAGGACACCGGATCCGGATAGAGAACCGCGCGGCCAGTATTGAGCAGAACGATTGCACCTGGTGGAATTGTCCCATGCTTGACCTCGAATGCTTCGATATCAGCGGCTGTCACGAGATAGTCCACGTCCTTGGCAACCTTGCTGGAGACATCGATCACGAAACCCGGCCCGATCAACCGGCCGACCGGAATTTTGTCGGTGGTATTGGCCCCCTCGGCAAAATGGATCGGTGCATCCACATGAGTGCCGCCATGTTCGGCTGCTGAAAAATTGAACGCCGAATAGAACCAACCACCAGCGGTATGACCATGAAAGACCTCGGTCTTCTTGAAAGTCTCCGCAGTCGGCCAATAGATCGACTTCTCGTTGAAGGCATGAGTCAGATCGACCCAGTTGCCTTTGGAGATGTCCTGGGCGGTAGCGGAAAAACCGAAACAAATGGCGCTAACTGTCAGAACGGCTCTTATGGAAAACATGCCAACTCCTTACGATCAGGTTCAGCCTCATTTCAGGACACAATGCCCCTGCCTCTCGCGGTCAAACGTAGCGCGTATTGACCGTGCGACCCAACATGATGCGTGTCAAATCTGAGATGAATGAGGGGAACTCTTGCCACCGCAAAATCTTCTCGCAAGAGCTCCAGACGCCCCCGACACCGGACCAGGCCCGATTCCCGACCGATACATCCTAGTTCCCAATCGACAGTTGCTAGTTCGGCATGACGCTACCCGAAAAAGCTGTAACACTTGTTTCGCTTAACGAGGAAAATGTCATGGATTGCAAAGCCAGGTTGCCCGTCGCCCCCGATGAAATCGGACTTCTGGGAGAGGATCTGTCCGCTCTGAACTGGCTCTTCAACAATGGACAACGGACCCCAGAGCAAGACGAGATGTATCCGCTTCCAGACGGTGCCAGATTGCGGATCGGGCAAGCAAGTTGGGGCAATGATCGTGTCATCGATCAACGTGGCAGGACATGGCGACCTATTGCTCTTGCCGATCCATTCAATGGACCGGAACCCGTCACGGTTTCCACCGTGTCGCCCGATACCGGTGTCACTTTCTTCAGCTACGGTGCAATTCACAGTTTTCCGTCGTCAGAAACACTCGCATTTGCGGCACCGTTTTTCGATCTGAGCGTACCGGCCTGGGCGCTGTTCCATGTCAAAGGGTGTTGGGAGGCTTCACTCGGAAAGGCCGTCGGTTTCACGAATAATGTCGGCATGAACCTCAAAGAACTTCTGACCGATCTCGACAATATCGAGCGACACAGACACAGCGGTGATTTTCGGTACGATGAAGACGAACTCCGCGCCGCACTCAGAGTTCTTGGCCACTGGCACAACATCAATGATGCTGAGCTGGAATATGAGGAAGTCGCCAGCCTCTTCAGAGAAATGATCCATTCCGGTCTTTATCTCAGTCCCGTCATTAGATCCGACTATAAGGACTGTGACTACGCGTCAGATTGGGATCGCTCAATCTGGAGCAACGAACTGAAAGCATTCATGGATCGGTACAACGCTCGACGCAAAGCAATGCGCGAGGGGTCCGAAGCCCAACGCCAGACATTTGTCGCCAATCGACTCAAATGGATGGAGCTCTCGGCATCTGTTGCCGATATCGAATATGAAATCGAAATTCTGCGTCAGAAAGCCTGGAATATTAAGAACGAGTGGGATCGCCTGTTCGGGGAGAGCTATCTCGCATTCCTGGTGGCCACGGACAGGCTCCATTATGCCGAAACAAGAGTGAATATTATCGAAGTCGACATAGATGGAGGTTTAACGCCTGAACGTCTGGAAGCGTTGATCGAGGAGCTTTGCAACTCGGACGAAAAACGAGCCGAGATGGAACGGTATAAACGAGACGTTCAATTGGCTGATTTTCTCGACAAGGAAGAGGCGTTCGGAGGGAACGCCAATCCGGATGCCATTGCGGAATATGTCAGAAAATGCCGCGAAGTTCTGAAGGAACTGAAGCGGCTTCTCCACCCGGACCGATGGCGGCTACAGCCCGGTTTCGACAGTCTGACGGAAAGTCAGGAGAAGGAACTCTATCAGTATTGTCTGCGTGTCTTGGAAACGAAGAACGATGACATTGGCTATCATCCCGGCCAGATCGGGTGGGATCATCCAAGCTACGAGTTTCTGTGCCGTATCCGTGATCGTGCACTGGACATTTTTGCGTCCGCCGGTGTCGATATCGATACGGGTCTAACCCTGCCGGGATTCCGGACGATCCAGGAGCAGATCGTCTGGCTTGAGCGTGAAATCACGCTTCTTGGAAAGCAAAAGATCACTGCTCAGGTGGACCTCGACAAGCTCTTTCAGCGGTCCGAGAAAAGAGAGGTGGCGCGCTGGAAAGCAGAAATCGAACACACCGAAGGCCACGATGAGATCCGCGACTACTATAGTGGGCTGGCGCAACAGGCTGTCGAAAAAGCCGAGATCCTGGAAGGTCAGATTGCGGAGTGGACCGCGTCCGTCGCGACCTCCAATAATGACAACAAAGCGCACAAGACCAACGAGGCTGCGGAATGATACGCCTCACCGATCTGCGGGATCTTTCGGCTCGCATCTTTCCTGGTCGTAAGCCGACGCTCAATACCCTTCTCATCGCCTGGGCGCAGATCGACCCCGAAGAAGAGCTTTCTCAACTCCTCCAAGAAACGGGAATCGGAATACGTCAGTTCAGGACGGCGATAGAACCCTTCGCGGGAGGCCAGAACAATGATGATCGAGAATTGCTTCTGAAGACGGCATCGGCACCGCAGTCAGATCCGGCAACGGGTAATCGGTTGTTGCGGTGCCTTTTGGACCGACCCGGTCATCGCATATCCGTTTCACTCGTCGCAGCCGGAATGAACCTGGTTCTGTTTCGCGAGAGGCTCGATGCGTCGAGAGAGATGGAATCTCTTCTCACGGCACCACCCGATAAAACAGACAGCGGGCTCCGAACTATCCTCAAATATGGTCGCGATCTGACGGAGATGGCCAAGGCTGGATCCTTCGATTCTCTTTGCGACAGGCCTTTTGAAATTCAACGCCTACTCGACGTGCTGGGGCGTATGACCAAAGGGAACCCGGTTTTGACGGGCGACGCAGGCGTTGGAAAAACGGCACTCGTCGAGCTTCTCGCATGCAGGCTTGCCCGTGGCGATACGCCCGAGGGCTTCCGGTCCACACGATTGTTGGAAGTCTCGATGAACGCGGTTCTCGCCGGAACGCGGTACCGCGGCGAATTCGAGCAGCGGATGGAAGACATTCTCGTTACCGCCAAGAACAATCAGCTTTGCTGGATTTTCATTGACGAATTTCATTTGGTACGAGGCGCCGGCCGGGCCGAAGGCGTCATTCACGACGCAAGCCAAATTCTGAAGCCCTATCTGGCTCGAGGCATGCCTCGGATTATCGGCGCAACGACCAGTCAGGAATATCATCGATGGATCACGCAGGACCCTGCGTTGGAGCGTCGGTTCGAAGAGGTATTACTTGCGCATCCCGATCCTGGTCTGACGCGAGAGATGGTTCGCACGCAGGCGACAAGCCTGGCAGACTATCATGGTGTCGAGATCGACGACGCTATCATCGACGCAACGATTTCATTGACCGACCAATATGAGTGGCACCGGCACCAACCGGACAAGAGCGTCGATCTCCTGGATCGCACCGCGGTCATGGTTGGCCGTGAGCAGCGATCGGAGATCACAGAGTCCGACCTCAAGGAAAAGCTCGGGCTGACAGCACGTTCGAAATCCGATTTGAACAGTCTGGCGCAACGGCTCAATGCTCGGGTCATCGGCCAGGAGGAAGCTGTCACGACTGTATCGGACGTTCTAATACGCAATGCACAGCGAATTGGCATCACCCCCAAAACCCAGGGGAACTTTCTGTTTGCCGGTGAAACCGGCGTGGGCAAGACCGAACTGGCAAAGGCAATTGCGACAGAATTTTACGGAGCCGAAGATGCGCTCCTGCATGTCGACCTGTCGCTATACAGTGAGAAACATCAGGCATCGACGCTGATCGGGAGCCCGCCTGGATATGTCGACGGCGAGCGGCAAGGCATATTGTTCGAGTGGTTCCACGCAAATCAGGGAGGCGTCATCCTTCTCGACGAAATCGAAAAGGCCCATGAGAAAATCCAGTTGATGTGGCTTGGCGCGCTCGATGAGGGGCGGGTTTCCGATGCAAAGGGCCGTACAATCGATCTGGCCCAGTGCATCATTATATTCACCACAAATGCCGTGAAGAGTCGCGATCTGGGCAAGCAATCCCCAGGTTTTCATACGACCTCGAAGCCTGACACTCAGGAACTCCTAGCGTCTCATTTTCCCGCCGAATTCCTCGGTCGAACCCGAAAAGTGGTCTTCAATTCCCTCGGAGGAAGCCAAACGCGGGCGATCATAGAGTTACGACTCAAAGAGACGATGGCTGCGATGAGAGCACAGGGCCACATCGTCGACTATGCCGAAGACGAACTCATTGCATTCATGGTCCGGAAACTCGATCGCATGGATGGAGGTGCACGCGACATAACCCGGCTGATCGAGGCGTTCCTCCTGCAACCCATCGCGCACGCAATGGCATCCCAATTGGAACTGGAAAAAGCCAGGATTGTTCTGGGCGAGCCTTTTTACACCGATGGTCAAGTCACACTGGAAGCCTATGGGATGGGTGAACCATGAGCACAACAAACGATAAGAAAAATGGTGTGGTTCGAGCACGACCCACGTCCCAAACCGCACCCTCGATCCGTACGCGGCAAGCCGATCAGGAAGCAAGTAATTATCTGATCGAACGCGCGAACCTACGGACGAACCAGCATTCAATCGGCGAGCACACTCGTGCCATCTATGATCTGGTCACCCATCCCACCAAACCATGGTTTTTGACCGCATCGAGGGATCGCACGGCGAGACTCTGGGACGCAGCGAGCGGCGCATGTCTCACGGTCTACAAGGGGCATCGGGACTATGTCCGAAGGATCTATGTCGACCGGGCCGGTCAAAATGTTCTGACAGTATGCCGCGACCAGTCGGCAAAGCGATGGCAGATTGAAACCGGCAAGTGTGTTCGGACCTACATGTTGGATGCGCCTGCAACATGCGGCCATCTGCATGCCGAAGCGGGCTGGGTTGCCGCAGGTGGCGAAAACGGAGTCGTCGCGCTGTGGGATTGGAACGGACAGCGTCATCGGACATTCCAGGCGCATAGTGGTGGAGTCGGAGCACTATCGTTTTCGCACGATGGCAAGTTCCTGTTTTCAGCTGGTGCAGATGGTCTCGCCAAGATGTGGGACGCCAGCTCCGGAAAGTTGGTACAAGTTTTCAGCGGGCACGATGGGTCGATAAATGATCTGTGTGTGAGTGGCGATCAAAAGTCGCTTTTTACTGGAGGAGACGACAGTACTGTACGCCGATGGAACGTTCAATCGGCGGTGCCCGTTGCAGTATTCAAGGGCCATATTCATCCTGTCGTCCGCTTGGAACTGAACGATCAAGCCGAAGAACTCCTGAGCACGTCCAAAGACTGTACCGTCCGACGGTGGTGCTGCAGACAAGCCGTGTGTTTATCGACACATCTGTATAGCGGAGGCATCAGCCGTCACGTGGTTGTTGAGGGAGGACGCAAACTGATCGCCAAAGCATGGCGGACCTTGGCCCTCCTGGATGCAACAAGCGGCGAGTGCCTGCAGGTCATCCCCACGAGCAAAGGTGTCACGGCACTGGCATGGTCAAAATCGGCAAACCGATGCATCGCAGCAGAGTACGCAAATTGCCTCAATATTTGGGACCTCGAGAACAACAGGATCGAACGAAAACTGGATTACAGCAGCTACGTCAACGATGTTTCCATGGACCCTTCCGGCACGCGCATTGTAACGGCGGGCGAAGATGGAACAGCGCGAATCTGGGATTACAACAAAGACGCAAAGCCATTGGTCCTCGATCATCGCGATCGTGAGTCAGGTGCTGGAATGAAAGTCTATGCAGCGGCGTTCGCATCCAGCGGAAAATATGTCGTAACGGGGTGCCGAGGGATTTCAGCAACCCTCAGGGTTTGGGATGCGCACAGCGGAAAGCGGCTGCGACTCCTGAACGGACATAGGGATACCGTTTTGTCTATTGCCATATCTGAAACCGCCAGAGTGATCGTATCGGGCGGCGCCGATGGGTTGGTCAGACTGTGGAAGATCGACGGGCATCCGAGGGATTGGCATTGCCAAGGGACAGTCGATGTCGCGGCAGAGTGGGCACAGGAGGTTGCGGTGTCCGATGATGGAAAACATTTTGCTGTCAGCAGCAATATTGGAAAGATTCTGATTGGGCATTGTGAGACAGGGTCGATATTCGCGGAGTTCGACATTGGGCAGAAGTGCTGCGCGGAAATCGCCTTCGATGAACGAGGAAATGCCTTGTTCGTCGCAACGCGTGGAGGCGCCAACTTCGTCTGGTGCCTTACGACGAAAGCAATCAGGCGACAGTTCACACTTGCGGACATAGGACTTCCTCGTTCGGCGGTTTTTACCGGCGACACAAAAAAACTGATACATGCAACAGCGCACGCTGTCGTCAGTGTGACTGAACCCTCGACAGACGTTGCTCCCACATATCGTCGAAAAGCAACGGTCGTTCCGGGGATATGCTCCACGCGTCTGAACCAACAAGGCGACCTATTGGGCATTGGGTCTTATCATCGTGGACTGAGGGTTCTGAACATAAAAAGCGGTCAGCCTCAACATCACGGAACAGACGTCTCGAATGTAAAGAATCTAAGATTTGGCCCCAACGACGTGATGGGCGTTGTTTCTGACAATGACATTCCCAAAATCTATCGTCCGCCCTATGTCGTACCCACCGGTGGATACAACGGCCACACAGACACTTGCACAGCCATTGTACTCTCAAATGCCGGAACCCTGTTCTTTTCGGCTTCGGAAGACAGCACGATACGCGAATGGTTTCGTCACGAATATCATTGCAACAAGGTTCACACCGGCCACAGCGGGCCAGTTCTTTGCTTGGCACTCGACCTTCCAGATGAGGTTCATCTCTATTCTGGAGGGGAAGACCACACGGTCAGGCAATGGTTCATTGGGAGAGGCGGCGGGCAGCGGAGCATTTATCGAGGGCACAATGCCCCGGTTCGGGCGATTGCATCCCTCCCCTTTTCCAACAGGATCGTCTCCGGCGACGAAGACGGGACGATCATCGTCTGGAACACATCGAACCACGAGCCATTGCAAATCGTACGAGACCATTCCGATACCGTCAGAGACTTGACGGTCAGCCGGGATGGACGGTGGCTGCTCAGTGCAAGCGATGACTGGTCAGCCAAATTGTGGCGGATCGAAGAAAATGCCGTTTCAATTGTGCACACTTTCAATGTCACCGAAGGCAAGGTTGCGAGTTGCGACTTCGTTCCCGAAACCGATCGCATCATTCTTGGCGGATGGGACGGCACGGTTCGCTTTCTTTCTCTTTCGCGGTACGAACTCCTGGCGACCTGTCATGTCCTGACGGACGGTTATCTTTGGACGACGCCCCCCGATGACTTTGCGCCATGTGGTTGGCTCCATACGAACCGTCTCGATCTTGTCGATCTCATCTCAAGAGACTCGCAAGGGTTTGCCCCGGAAGCAGTGACGGACGCGGCCGTTCGACGTCAGTATTTCAGCCGCTATCACGACGCCGCGATGGTGATGAACCGCATCCATGATTATGACCGTTATGTGCAGGATCTCGAGTCACGGATGAGACTCCAGAAACGGAACCAAATCGAATATGACGGGCTCAGACCGACGGAAAGCAAGCAGCTTTCTCGGGAAGACCCGATCGGGTTGCGACCAGGTCAACAGACCAACGTATGATTGTAGAAATATTCGGTGTATTTGCGCGCTATGAGTCGTTCGGACAGCGCCGCTCATTGTCGGCCGGAATCCCCTCCACCGCACACCCGATGACGTCCTCACCGAAGACGCTGTTGCAGGAGCCATACCAAGGCACTTTGAAATGCCAAAGCCGGCAGCGCCACCATCAACGCTGCCGGCTCAAAAGCAAAACGCCAACCTTAGACGCGATATTCCTGCGTGCGGGTGGTCTTGAGCGCATTCAATCCGTGCTGCTTGTACATCCTTTTCCAGGACAACAGCTCATCCAGCGACAAGGAATAACGCTGGCAGGCCTCATCGACGCTGATAAGACCGCCTTCGATCGCCGCCACGACCTGGGCTTTCTTGCGGACCACCCAACGGATTGTGTCTTTGGGAGGAAGATCAGCCAAAGTCAGCGGCGCCCCATCCGGACCGACAACATACCGCGCCGGATGCCGATATCGACTATTCACACCAATCATAACGCACCTCTACTACCCTGTTTCATTTTGAACCTCTGTGGCCCTAGAGCCGCAAACGACATGCCAGTTGCCTCGCTCTGGCGCGGAATTGCGCGCTGAAGCTCAGGAAAAGCGCTGCACACACGACCCGTTCAGCCGTGCAGTCGATTGAAGATAATTCAGAGAGGCGGCATTGAAACTCATCTGGTCGGCGATGAGGAAATCCATGACAAGAAGCGATTTTCGCGTCTGCTCTAAAGATTAACCGAGACCTGTCGACGTGCGCCCCAAACGTCGCAAAGAGAAAGGCTCCGCACTGACCAGGAGCGGACAGCGCAGAGCCTTTGAGTCACATATCGTCATACTCGACAATATGGACCCAACTACCCTAAGCATTTGGAATAACTTGCACAACACATTCCGATGAGTCAGATTGTGGCGGTGAGTTTGTGTCGGCGCCCCAAAAGTGCCACAGTCAACCGGATGTCGGGTCTTGTAGGATTGTAGACTCCCTTCCATTACCACCGATGGTTGTATCGGTGCGTTCGCGAAAGAGGACAATTCAATGTCTGTTAGACCCTCGGATGACAACAAGGCTGGCGCATCGCCGAACACAGCAGTCGGACGCAAACCAGATACCCAAAATCAGAGATCGGCCGCGCACGATGGCGCCAGGGGTCCGGCAAGCCGGGGGGAAAGACGGGCCGTATCGATTATCGATGCGGATACCATGGTCACCGGGACAGTGACGTGCAGCGGCGAAATGGAGCTACGCGGCCAGGTTGAAGGCCAGATCCACGCCAAGAATCTCATAATACGACAACATGGCCATATGAGCGGCGACGTTTTCTGCGAGAGCGTGATGGTCGACGGACGGGTCGACGGCAATCTCCATGCAAACCAAGTGGACCTCAAGGCCAGCGCCAACGTCAATGGCGATATCCATCACACATTTCTGACCATCGAAACCGGCGCCATGTTCGAGGGCGATGTACGGCGATCGAACAATCCGACTGAGGTTCAGCGCGACCCCCAACCCGCCCCTCCAATGGAAACGCAGCCGGCCCCTCCTCAGATGGAGCCCGCCATGGAGGACTTACGGGATACTTTGACGGCGCCCGCAACGTCGGGGATGACCGAGTCCCCGAGGGATCCGATCGCGCAAGCCCCCGCATCACAGAATACTGACAATCCGCCGCCGTATCAGCCGCCAGCGCCAGACCCTCACGCGCAGATGGCACCGAGTGGGCAACACGAACAGGCACCCGCTCCGATGCCGTATCACGAGCCACTGACACGCTAACGGCATTCCCAACTAGAAGAGAATACACCCAACCGGTCCAGATTGGGCGTTTGCTGGATTAGTTCAACCTGCGCTAAGTCGGAATCGACCAAGCGCAGAATAGTTGATCGATTCTAAGCTGCCAAAGCAACTTATGTGCGTCCCGGCGGACACACGTTGCTTTAGAGCGCGACCTTGGTCGCCAGCCCGGCTTCTTCGGCCAGCCTCGCCGCTTCCGAAGCGACGGCAAGATCCTGCAACCCGACACCCGAGCCGTCGAAAAGCGTTATCTCTTCATTGGAACGTCGCCCCGGGTGCGTGCCATTGATAACCTCCCCGATCGCCGTGATATCGCTTTCTTTGATCAGGCCGGCAGCAATCGCATGCTGGGGCTCGCCAATGGAAATGGACTGCGCGATCTCGTCAGTGAACACACTGGCTGAAGCGACCAATTCGGGATCGATCTCCTGCTTGCCTTCGGTATCGGTTCCCATGCAGGCGATATGCGTGCCGGGTTTGACCCACTCTTTCATAAGGAGAGGTTCGAAGGCTGACGTGATGGATATGATCACATCGGCTTCAGCACCCAACCTGTCTCTCTCGACCCCCTCGAATGTAAGGCCGACTTCATCGGCGACCGCTTTGAGGCTCGGCAGCATGTCGGGGTGGAAGTTCCACGCAACGACCTTCTCGAAGTTGCGCTGCTCCGCCGCCGCGCGAAGCTGAAAGCCTGCCTGATGCCCTGCCCCGATCATCCCGAGCACCTTGGCATCCGGGCGGGCGAGATGAGCGACGGACACAGCGCTCGAGGCAGCCGTCCGAACGGCTGTGAGATAGTTGCCGCCGACCAGGGCCTGCAATTGCCCCGTATCCGGATCGAACAGGAAGACCGTCGACTGATGGTTGATGACACCCTTGGCCATATTGCCAGGCCAGTAGCCGCCCGCTTTCACACCGAGCGTCATTCCCGCCTTGTCGAATCCGCCCTTGAAACCATAGAGCGCGTCGGCATGGCCAATGGCTTCCCGGATGACCGGGAAGTTGTAGGCATCACCTTTCGCCATAGCGCCGAACACCGCCTCGACCGCAGCGAAGGCTTCCGGCCGCCCGACGATTTGTTTGCACATGTCTTCCGTAACAATCAGCATCCCTCAGTCCCCTTTTGCCAGCGGCGGTCAATAGTGACCGCCGCCGCTATTAGTATGCAAGGCCGCGTGCGGTAACGGGCCAAATCTTCTCGACCTTGCCACCGCGAACGCCGATGTACCAGTCATGGACATTGCAGGTCGGGTCGCAATGCCCCGGCACGAGCTTCAACTTGTCATTGACCTTGAGTACGCCATCCGGGTCGGCGATGACGCCATGCTCATCCGAACATTTGACGTATTCGACATCGTCGCGGCCAAAGATTGTCGGCAGACCGCTATCGACGCTTTGCGCCTTCAGGCCTGCATCGCAGATCGCCTTGTCTGCTTTGGCGTGGCTCATGACCGAGGTTAGAATGAAGAGTGAATTCTCCCATTCGCCCCGATCGATCCGGTTGCCGTCCTTGTCCAGGATTCGGCCATAGTCCGCATCCATGAAAGCATAGGAGCCGCACTGAAGCTCGTTGTAGACACCGGAATTGCCTTCGAAATAGTAGCTGCCTGTACCGCCGCCACCGACGATGTCGCATTCCAGCCCTTCGGCCTTGAGCGCATTGACGGCATCGGCGACCATGGCCACGGCGATGTCGATCTTCTGCTTGCGGTCTTCATAGCTGTCCATGTGCTGCATGGCGCCCTGGTAGGCCTGGAGACCGGAGAATGTGAGCCCCGGTGCTGCATGGATGGCACGCGCAATCTCCAATACGGCTTCGGTCGTCGTCACGCCGCAGCGTCCGGCTCCGCAGTCGATCTCGACCAGGCATTCGATCTCCGTGCCATGCTTCTGGGTCGCAGCCGACAGGTCGGCAACATTTGCAACATCGTCGACGCAGCAGATCGTGCGTGCGCCCAGTTTTGGGATTTGCACTAGCCGGTCGATCTTAGCCGGATCACAGACCTGGTTTGAGACTAATATGTCTTTGATGCCGCCGCGCACAAACGCCTCGGCTTCCGAGACCTTTTGACAGCAGACGCCACACGATCCGCCCAACTCGGCCTGCAGCTTCGCGACATCGACCGACTTATGCATCTTGCCATGCACTCGGTGGCGGACACCCATGTCCTTCGCGAATTGGCCCATCTTTTTGATGTTGCGCTCAAGCGCGTCCAGATCGAGTACCAGGCATGGGGTTTGAATATCGGCCTCATCCATGCCGATAGCTGCGGGGATGTCGTAGCCGACCTCGTAGTCGGCGGGGTTCTTGCTCAAGCTCATGGGTCGTTCCTTTCCCTTAGTCGGCCCGGTTCCAGGACAGTTTATCCAAATCGACGTTGCCGCCTGTGATGATCACACCGACACGCTTGTCGGCGAACCTATCCTTGTTTTTGATGATTGTTGCGAGGGGCACGGCACTAGACGGCTCCATCACGATCTTCATCCGCTGCCAGATAATCTTCATGGCCGCGATGATTTCATCTTCGCTGGCTGTGTATATGTCCGTCACATGATTGCGAACGAAATGCCATGTCAGATCCTTGAGCGGCACCTTCAAGCCGTCGGCGACGGTCTGCGGGGCATCGTCGGCAATGATGTGTCCTGCTTTGAAAGAGCGATAGGCATCGTCGGCCTGCTCGGGCTCGGCAGCGAAGATCTCTGTATCCGGTGCGATATTCGACAGCGTCAGGCATGTTCCCGAGATCATTCCGCCGCCACCGATCGGCGCCATGACCGCATCGAGATTTTCGACCTGATCGAGAAGCTCGCGCGAGCATGTGGCCTGCCCCGCAATCACCCGCGGGTCATTATAGGGATGAACAAATTCGGCACCTGTTTCCGCGATCACCTCGGCGAACACAGCCTCGCGAGAGGTCGTAGACGGCTCGCACTCCACGATCCGTCCGCCATAGCCACGCACGGCGGATTTCTTTGCGTCCGGCGCCGTACGAGGCATCACGACCGTTGCCGGAATTCCACGCCGCCCTGCTGCATAGCTGAGGGAGAGGCCGTGATTGCCTGAACTGTGGGTCGCAACGCCCTTCTCCGCCTGTGCCTCATCCAGCCCGAACACGGCATTGCAGGCGCCACGCACTTTGAACGCACCGGCCTTCTGGAAATTCTCACATTTGAAGAACAGTTTGGCGCCTGTGAGGTCGTTCAGATAAGTACTCGTCAGAACGGGTGTACAGTGAATGTACGGCTTCACCCGCTCATGCGCGACAAGCACATCTTCAAAAGTCGGGATGCTCAGACCGGTATCTGTCTCAGCCATTCTCTTCAGCCTCCCTGCTATCGTCTTGTTCAATCGTTCGTATCTTGTGGAGGAGCCGGCGACACTTCGAGCGCCGGATCCAATTTATTTGTTCGCCATGGCTCCTGCTTCGACCAGCGCCGCAACCCCTTCTGCCGTCGCGGCCGAAAGGGTCCAACCCAAATGGCCATGGCCGGTGTTGTAAAAAACTCGGGGATTCTTCCCGCACATCACTCTCGGCATCATGTTTGGCATCATCGGGCGAAGACCTGCCCAGGGTACGCACTGGCGCGTGCTGATGTCCGGAAAATGATACCGGCACCAGATGATCAGCGGATCGATCCGCTGTCTCGGTATCGACCTGTCGAACCCATTGAACTCGGCTGTGCCGGCAACACGGAACCTGTTTTCGCCGAGCCGGCTGGTCACGATCTTCGCATTGTCATCCAGAAGGCCAATCCGCGGCGCGGCGCTCTGATCGATTGCCTCGGGCAGGTCGACCGAGATCGAGTAGCCTTTGACCGGATAGACATTGATCCGGTCTCCGAGTTTGCTGGCTAGTTTTCTCGAGTAAACACCCGTGCTGATCACAATCTGGTCGAAGCGTTCGGTCCGGTCCTCCTTGCTGGTCTCGGCGCCTTTGTGCTGGGTGTCACGACTCACGACAATTATGCCATCCGGTGCACTGCGCAGGTCCCGGACTTCCGACGCAAATCGCAATTCGACACCAAGACGCTCGCAGGCCTTGCCGAGACCGATCGTGAATTTGTGAATGTCGCCCGTAAAATCCGACTTCGTATAGAACCCGGCATAGATATCGCCTTTGAGCGTCGGCTCGATCGAATGGATTTCTTCCGCCGTCACGGGGACGCGCTCAAGCCCGCCACGTTTCAGCAATTCCGTGACGCGGGACGCAACCTCATAGTCTTTCTTGGACTTGTAGAAATGCAGCATGCCACGATCCTCGAGGTCGAAGTCGATCCCTTCGTCGCTCGCCATCTGTCGCAGATGCTGCCGCGCCTCGATGGCCAGCCGCACCGTGGTGATGGTGTTGTGCTCATATTGGGGAATTGCCCGGACGAATTCGCCCATCCATGAGAATTTGTGCCAGGAGGGCTTCGGATTCACGAGCAGCGGCGCGCCCGGCGTAAAGAGCCACTTCATTCCCTTCAGAACCGTCGACCAGCTATTCCAGACTTCGGCATTGGAGGCCGAAAGCTGGCCGCCATTGGCAAAACTGGTCTCCATGGCCGGATAGCGGTTGGCATCGAAAAGCGTGACCTTGAAACCGCGCTTGACAAGCTTGTAGGCGGTCGTAGTGCCCGTAATACCGGCACCGATCACGGCAACATGCTTTTGATTTGAAGTCGACATCGGGCATTCCTTTCTCGTGAATCACGAGCTGAATGCCCCCTCTGTCATTGGCCTGAGAGATTCACGTCAAACCTTGTGATCTGACGCTTACACCATCGGCGGGAGCGCGATTGCTCCACTTTCCAGAGTGTTGTTCCAGTAGCGGTACAGGTGCCTGAGAGTTTCCGGGGCGGTTGCTCCTTCGGCGCCGAACACGATGGCCCAGCTCTCCCGCTATGCGACGGATGTACGCACCCAAACGATGTGTGTCAAGAGATGATCGTTGGGAACGGCAACAAATTGGGTGATCTTGATAGAATGGCTGCTTCCGCGTTCTTAGCAGAAACAGTCGGATAAACAATATGTTGTCACACTCATCGTGAGTGAAGGAAGATTGCGCGTTAACCGGCTGCCTTGCCGTTCCGGCGGCCGGCATCCTTGTCAGTTTTTCTGCCAATGAGCTGCAAATCTGGGATTATTCTGCAGACTATCAGATGTAGGGAGCACATCATGAACATCGCGGCACGCGGGTATTCCAATCCGGATTTGTTGTGGTCACCCAAAACCCTGCGGGAGCGGCTCGGCCAGCCGGGCATCGCTGTTGTCGATACTCGCCCCGCCGAGCTGTTCGCCAAGGGCCACATACCCGGTGCCCGACATTTCGATCTCTATTTCGTCAACACCTACGACACCGACCCTGCACCCTTGGCGTCCTTCACACGCATGTGGGCCAGTCTGTTGGGGTGGAGAGGAATTCGGGAGACCGACACCCTCGTCTTTTCCGGAGCATTCACGGATATGTGCGCGGCGCGAGGATTCTGGTTTGCCGAATATCTCGGCCATAAGGATGTGCATGTGCTTGACGGTGGAATGGCCGGATGGTCGGAAGCCAGCTTCCCAGTCGAGAGAAACTGCGAACCGCCGGGGTCCACAAAATTCGCGTTTGAGGCCATTCCGGAAAAAGTTGCCACTTACGCCTGTGTCCTCGAGGCCATCGACGATCCCGACTGCGTGATCGTCGATAATCGCAGCCGCGACGAATTCATCGGAGCCGACAAGCAAGCCCGCCATGGAGGCGCCATCCCCAGCGCCCAACACTGCAATTGGGAGGACCTGTACGATCACGAAAGCGGCTGCATGAAATCGGCGGAGCAGTTGCGAAGAGCCTTCGAGGCACTGGGTGCCCTCCCCGAGAAAGAAATCACGGTCTACTGCAACACTGGATATCGATCTGCCCACGCCTATTTGGCACTGCGATTGCTCGACTATCCCCGTATTCGGAACTATGTGGGCTCCTGGCAGGAATGGGGCAACCGCGACGGGCTGCCGATCTGGAAACCGGAGTGAGTGAATCGAGTTTTAGAATTTCGAGTCGGAGCAGATCAACGAACCACTACTGCTCGACAGTTTCGGCCTCATCATCTCCTGCCAAGCGAAAAGTACCGTTGGCATATCGGATCGAATCTTCCACCACTGCAATCAGAGCCGCAATGCTGGTCAGCACGCCTGAGATTGGCAGAATGGCCATCGCATATTTTTTTGGCATGTAGTTGGGTTTGAAGACGATCTGACCTTCCTCCCAAGCGAAGTACCACATCTCCCAATATCGACCGCCCATCGTTGCCACGACTTGAAACCCATAGATGACGATGACGATACCCAGGCAGAAAATCACTAATGACCAGAACTGCTGGACGATGAAAGAAACCCCGAGTGGCAGCCGAGTGTAAACCAGATCGAGTGCAATATGATCGCGGTCCCGAACCGTCAACGCCAGGGCAAGGAACACCAACCAGATATTGCTCAACACCGTCAGAAGGTCACCCCATACCGGCGGATCCTCGAAATAATAGCGCATAACCACCGAGTACACGGTGAACGCCACCATCAGCATCAACAAGATCCCACAGAAAGCGCTCAGCACATTGTGCACAAGCCTGTCGATCATTTGGAGGTAACGAGGCATCCTGTCCACTTTCTTTCGTCGCACCTACGTTTGGCCAGATCGCGAGCGTTTTGGCGCTGGCCTGATGTCCTGATTTAAAAGTCCTGAAGCCGGCCCGCTCCCCCGGCCCAACCACCCAATAAGGGTACCCTCGGGGTGGTTGGGCCGGGGGAGCGGGCCGGCTTCAGGACTTTTAAATCGGACTCTGAAGTCCTCACTTCGCAAATCCCATTAGCTTGGGCAGGAACATCGTTATGTCCGGGATCACGATCAGGAGAAAGAGTAGCCCGAAGAGCGCCATCAGATAGGGTAGCATTGCGATCGCCACACTCTCCAACCGGGCCTTGGCGATGGCACCGGCGGTGAAATAGGCAACACCGACGGGTGGCGTAACCGATCCGATAAGGAAACCGACGACCACAACGAGAGCGGCCTGTACGTCCGGATATCCTGCCTTCACCATGACATCGACCAGGACCGGCCCAACGACGATGATATTGGCAGCCGAGTCCATGACCATCCCCAGCAGCCAGATGAAGAGGACCAAAGCCAGTGCAAAAAGCAGAGGATTGCCGGCGTAACTCAACAACCATTGTTCCAACTGGGTATTGGCACCAAGCGACGTCAGCAACCAACTGAACGGTCCGGACGCGGCAATAATAATGAAGACCATTGCCGAGTTTCGGAATGCCCGCACAAATGCTCCCTTGCAATTGTCCCAGTTTATCGTCCGGTAGATGAACAGTCCGACAAACATGGCAATCGTTGCCGTCAATGCGCCGGCCTCGACGACACCGGCGACGCCGCCAACAACCGATCCGACCAGGACAATGGGAATAAGGAGCGCGAACGAAGACTTATAGCCGACCTCTGCAACAGCCTTCAGGCTGAAGGGCTCTTCGCTACGCTCGAAATTGTTGCGCACGGCAATGATATGATTGATCACCATCAGAACCACGCCAATCAGAATGCCCGGTATTATACCCGCCGCAAACAGCGCTCCGACCGAAATGCCGCCCGCATTTGCCAGCACGATCATCATGATGCTGGGCGGGATGATCCCGCCAATGGTCGAGCTCACAGCCGTGATGGCTGCGGCGAAGGCTGAAGGGTAGCCCGCGCGTTTCATCGCCGGGACCAGCAACGACCCAACAGTTGCGGTGTCCGCTACGACCGATCCATTCATGCCTGCAAAGAACATGCTGACGAGGACATTGACCTGCGCCATGCTGCCTCGCATCCGCCCGATAATGCGTTTGCTTAGCTCGACCAGCCGATCTGTGATCGTCGCACTTGTCATCAACTCGCCGGTCAGCATGAAAAACGGGATGGCTGTCAGTGGAACCGAGTCGATGGCGCTAAACATCTGGCTCGGAATCAAGATCATCGGCGCTGCGTCTGTTGCGAGAATGTAGACAACCGGGATCAGGATGAGCGTAAAACCAATCGGTGCCCCAGCCAGGATCAGAACGACCAGAACGGCGAGAAGTAGAAGAATCTCCATTAGTGAACTGGCCTTGCTATCACTGGACTTCGCCGACTCCGATAAAGTGCCGGTTGATTTGAGCAGATCGCGTCAGGTTGGGAATCAATTGCCGCGCTCTACCCATATGTTTCGAAGCGCGTCTCTATCCCAAAACGGAACGCACTTTTGAGAGACATACTCTCGGTATCTTGAAACGTCCCAGAGCTTGAATCCAGAGATGAGTGGAGGGACACAGGCAGTCTGCATCCCTCCATCAACCCGGCAAAGTGGGATTGCGCCTCAATCCGGAACTTACAAAGCGCCAGCCTTCTTCAGATCTGCAATGAAGCTGTCCATGCCTTGATCCTTGAGGATTCGTTCAGCAACGGCAGGATCGAACGTACCCTTCGCATCGATCCAGGCCGCGATTGCGCCCTTCCGCCACTCGGCAAGTTCCTTTTCGGTCGGCTTGTACCATTCCTTGATCACGGCCTTGATGGCAGTCTCACCGTCTTCGACCCACTTGCGGTCGAGTTCACGCACCTTGTCGCCGAAGGCGTTTGCGGCAGTGTGCAGCCACTTCTTTTCCTGATCACTCAGCTTATTGTACTGAGTGATATCCATGGCAAGCTGATTGCCCGACCAGGCACCGCCGATTTCAGTGAAGTACTTGGCGACTTCATGCAGCTTGGCGATGTGCTGCCAGGGCACGGCCACATACTGTCCGGAAACGACACCGGTTTGGAGGCCCTGATAGAGCTGGGTCCAGTCATAGGGTACCGGCACCGCGCCCCAGTTCTTGATGAGTGTGTATTCGATTGGGCTCTTCGTTACGCGCCACTTGATGCCCTTCATATCTGAAGGCGTATGAACAGGACGCTGTGCGTTGGCAAGTTGACGAAACCCACCGCTGGAGTAAACGACCAGACAAACATGCCCTGTGGTCTTGGCGGCCAGCTTGCACTGTTGGTCCGACAGCCATTCCTTCGAAATGCGGTCGGCATCCTCGATGCTCTTGAAAATATACGGCAGATCGAAGATTGAAAGTTCAGTGCCAAAACTACCGAAATTGGCTGTTGAACTGGTCCAGAGCTGCAGTAGACCCTGGTTCGCCTGCTCACCGCACTTTTGCTCGCCGCATAGCGCGCCCCGATAATGAGGTTCGATTTTCAACTTACCGCCCGACACTTTTTCCAATGTCGGGATGAGAGCCTGTTGAATGGCATCTCCGATCGGCATACCCAAGCGCCCCACAGTGCCAAGTTTCAACACCTTTTCAGCACTGACGCCATCGGCTCCAAAAGTGACGGCGGCTGCAACCGCCAGCATCTTCATTAAAGACAATTTCTTCATCACGGAGTCTCCCTAAAGGCCAACATCATGCAAGCTGGCCGCAGCATCCGCGTGACCGGGTGCGAACGGAAGTGACAGATCATTCGAATAGTGAGGACAGATGACGACAGAGGGGACAGATCAATTGAAAGGAAGGGACAGATTTCGTATTGGAGAATAGGATGTACGGCCCCCTAAAGATCGAAACTCCGGAGGATCCCTCGTGAGTTTGATGACACCCAGGTTCTTCAAACTACCGGAATCCTCGGGATTGAGCCTGCGGGATCAGATCTGCGAGGCGGTAAGTTCAGCGATTACGACGCGCGCCCTGGCCCATGACCGACCACTTCCGTCCTGCCGTGCTCTGGCCGCACAGCTGGATGTCTCCAGGAATACGGTTTTTGCGGCTTATAATCGGCTCATTGATCTTGGGCTGCTGGTTTCGCGGGATCGGTCGGGTTACTACATTAATCCAGCCACTCAATCGCTGCTGGCACCAGTGTCAGACGGTGCAACGGCCGATGTGCTGGATGATGAACTGACGGCTCCTGTGGATTTCGGGCCATCAAATCTTATACCAATCGACAACCCTACGGATTGGGCCAGCTACCAATATCCATTCCTTTACAATCAGATCGACCCAAACCTGTTTCCAGTCGACGCCTGGCGGGAATGCTCGCGTCAAGCATTGGGCCGCAAAGACATGCCGGTTTGGACAGGGGACGCGGTGGAGACGGACAGCCCGCGTTTGATTGAACAATTGCGGCAGCGTCTGCTGAGTTATCGCGGAATCTATGCTGGTGACGACGAGATCCTGATCACGCTGGGTGCGCAAAATGCTCTGTTTATTGTCAGCACACTCTTCGCCCGCATCAACAAGCCGATTGCTGTCGAAGACCCAGGCTTTCAAGGAGCCCGTAATGCATTCCATCTAACAGGCCACAGCTTGCTTCCAGTTCCGGTCGATCATGAAGGATTGATACCGTCTGAGATTCCAACAGACTGTCAGCTGGTTTTCACCACACCCAGCCACCAATTCCCGACCATGGTCACGATGTCCAAGGCGCGGCGGGAGGAGCTGCTCGAAACAGCGGTCCGTAACGACTTCCTGATAATCGAGGATGACTATGAAGCGGAGATGAACTACTTCGCCAACCCATCGCCGTCTCTTCGGGCCCTCGATCAGACCGGGCGCGTGATCTACATGGGAAGTCTGTCGAAAACGATTTCACCGGGTATCCGGCTGGGCTTTATCGTTGCTCACCGCGATATCATCCGTGAAGCTCGGGCTGTCAGAGGGGCGATATTGCGACATCCCCCCACGATCGTGCAGGAAACAGCCGCCATCTTCTTCAGGCTGGGATATTACGATGCTCATCTGCGCAACATCGAGCGTCGCTTCAACAAGCGCTGGCACACGATGCGGGATGCCATCGTTCGGCACTTGGGCATGCTGGAGCATACTGAAACCGAGGGCGGGACGTGCTTCTGGCTGACCGGACCGCCGGGCTACGACGCGACCGAACTTTGGCACCGACTCAAGCCGAGAGGCGTGCTCGTGGACAAAGGTCAAACCTTCTACCTCAACAATGACAATCGTCGGAGTTTCCGGGTCGGATTTGCCTACGTCCCGGTCAACAAACTGGAAGAAGGTGTCAAGATCATCGCCGAGGAAGCCAAGCGACTGCTTTGAGCGCAGGCATGATCTGTCCCTTTGAAATTTGAAACCTGTCTCTCGTTTGTCATGGCAAACGAAGGCTTGATGGCGTCAAATTCAATATCCCCCTGGAAAGTACCCATGGAAATTTCCCAGCAAGTCATGACCTCCATCGAGCCATTTCATATTGACGTACCGGACGAGACCCTCGCGCGCATTCGTAGCCGTGTTGCGGATTATCGCTGGCACGAAATGCCTGCCGACGGCGGCTGGGATTACGGTACCAATCTCGACTATATGAAAGAACTTTGCGCGTACTGGCTGGAGGAATTCGATTGGCGAGCGCAGGAGCAAAAACTCAACAAGTTTCCGCAATTTGTTGCACCCGTCGAAGGCCTGGACCTGCACTTCATTCACGAAAAGGGCAGCGGCCCTTCGCCCCGCCCTCTCCTCATCAGCCATGGATGGCCTGGATCAGTTTCCGAATTCCAGAAAGTCATCGAACCTCTGGCGCACCCAGAACGGTTCGGCGGAAATATCGATGACGCCTTTGATGTCGTCGCGCCTTCGTTGCCAGGTTTCGGATTTTCGGGCAAGCCGCCGCGCCCGATGGGACCGCGCGGAATGGCAGGCCTGTTTGCAGGCCTGATGACGGACGTCCTGGGTTACGACAACTACATCGCGCAGGGCGGAGACTGGGGCGGCGCAATCTCCAGCTGGCTCGGCTACGACCATGCGCCCGCCTGCAGGGCAATCCACATCAACATTCTGACCATGCGCCATCCGGACGGACCACAAGGCGCTGCCGAAGAAGCCTGGGCTGAGCAGTTCGACATCGATCAGGAAATGGAAAACGGCTATCGCACCCAGCAGGCAACTCGTCCACAGACGTTGAGTTACGCCATGATGGACAGCCCCGTTGGCGCCGCCGCCTGGATCATCGAAAAATTCAACTCATGGTCGGACACCGATGGGGACGACATCGAAAGCGCGCACACAAAGGATGAACTCCTGACCAACATCATGATCTATCTGGTTACGGGAACATTCAACACAGCAAGCTGGATCTATTATGGGCGACGAGAGGAAGGTGGCCGCATTCTTTCGCCGGAGGGAAAACGCGTAGAAGTGCCGACCGGTTGCGCACTGTTCCCCGCTGAACTATTGGCCTGGCCGCCCCGTACCTATGTCGACCGCCTCTACAACGTTGCCCATTGGACCGAGATGCCAAGAGGTGGACACTTTGGAGCCATGGAGGAACCCGAACTCCTGGTCGAGGACATCCGAAAATTTGCGCGCTCTCTTTGCTAGAGCGCGACTGTGCCAACGGACCCGATCGTTTCTGGAGTCGATATGATGTCGCTTACCAAAGCAGAATTTCACGAGATTGGCGCCAAGGCCAAACTCAACACGCAGGCCTTCATCGACGGCGCCTTTTGCGATGCCGCTGACGGTGCGGTCTTGGAAACAATCAACCCGGCAACAGGAGATGTCATTACGACATTTGCACATTGCGGCGCCGGCGATGTCGATCGCGCGGTTCAAGCGGCAAGGCGCGTTTTCAACGACGGTACATGGTCGCGTGCTGCGCCCGAACATCGCAAGGAGCATCTCCTCAAGCTTGCCGACCTTGTCGAACAAAACCGCGAAGAGCTTGCCGTACTGGAGAGTATGGATGCCGGTAAGACGATCACGGACTGTATGGAAGAAGTCGGATCGGAAGCACCGGCTTTCTTCCGCTGGTACGCGGAGCTTTCGGACAAAACATTCGGCAAAGTCGCTCCAACAGGCGAAGACGCACTGGCCTTGATCGTCAAAGAGCCGGCCGGCGTTGCCGGCGCTATCCTCCCCTGGAATTTCCCGTTCCTGATGGCGGTCTGGAAAATCGCGCCTGCGCTTGCGGCTGGCTGTTCGATTGTCGTCAAACCGGCAGAACAGACACCGCTCAGCACAATAAAACTTGCCGAACTCATTGTGGAGGCCGGCATTCCGGATGGCGTCGTCAACATCCTGCCGGGTCTCGGCGAGACCGCAGGCCAGGCCATCGGATTGCACAATGATATCGATATCGTATCGTTTACGGGTTCGACTGAGGTCGGTCGCATGTTCATGCGTTATTCGGGCGACAGCAACCTGAAGAGCATCGGTCTGGAGATGGGCGGCAAGAGTCCCTTCATCGTTCTTGAGGACGCCGACATCAGCGACGACTTGATCGAACACGCAGCCATGGCCGCATTCTGGAATGGCGGCCAGAATTGTTCCGCCAATATGCGCCAGCTGATTGCCGCTCCGCTGGTCGACACATTCATGGATCGCATCTGCAAACGCGTCGAGCAATTCAAACTCGGCGATCCGCTCGATCCCGAAACGACGATCGGTTCGATGATCACCGGTGAGCACAAGGACCGCGTCATGAGTTACATTAAGAAGGGTTCCAGCGAGGGAGCCAAAATGGTCATGGGCGGCGATGCCGACATGCCCGGGTTTTATGTAAAACCAACCGTTTTCGACGGCGTCACCAATGATATGACGATCGCCCGCGACGAAATCTTCGGGCCGGTTCTCGGTGTCATGCCAGTAAGGACCATGGAAGAAGCTCTCGCTATCGCCAGCGATACGGACTATGGCCTGCATGCGACTGTATTCACCCGCGATATCGACCGTGCGATTTCAATGGGCCGCAGGCTGCCTTGCGGCACGGTTTCGATCAACGGGTTTTCTGAAGGCGACATCAAGACGCCCTTCGGGGGCTACAAGCAATCGGGATCGCTCGCGCGCGACAATGGGACGGAGGCTCTCGAACAGTATCTCCAAACCAAGACAATTTGGATCAGCACTCAAAATCAGGCGTGATTGTTCAACACTTGATAGTTGTCTCGCCAGAGCGGGCACCGTTTTTCAGATGAAGTCGAAACCCAGCTTTTTCAGCTGCTCTCTAAGCTCCTGCCGCAGCTGCGGGTGAAACTTCTTATCGATATCTTTTGTCCATGAATCCGGCGTCGTCGTCGTTCCAATGCTTTCATAATGTGCCGCCAAAGCCCTGTCGTAATCGTCAAGCGCCATTTGGGCATCGAAGCCCTCGCCCTGATTGCCATACCGCTCCCGGTGAACCATAGCGTCGAAAGCCATGCGCGGTTTTTGCGGTGTCACTTTTCCCGGCCAACCAAGGCACATCCCGAAGACGCAATAGACATGTTTGGGGAGGCCGAGAATCTTGGCCGTCTCGACAGCGTTGTTTCGCACCGCGCCAATCATCACGCCAGCCAGGCCCAGCGACCGGGCACTGAGATAGGCTGACATTCCCACAAGCGCGACATCGATGCTGGAGACCAACCCGATCTCGAGATTGTTGTCTTCGATCGTGTGCCCATGACGTTGAAGTGCGCCATCGATCCGCGTCAGGTCTGCGCAGAATGCAAGGAAAACCGGCGTCGCCTTTACATGCTTCTGGTTGCCGGTGACGACCGACAGCTTATCCTTCGTCTCCTGGTTTCGCACCACGATGACGCTATAGGACTGGATGTTGGACGATGTCGGTGCCCGGAATGCTGCCTTAAGGATGACATCGATCATCGCGTCGTCAGCGGCTCGGTCGCTATAATCCCTTACGCTTACGCGGCGCCCGAGATCCTCAATCAGCGGGCTGGTTGGCGTACCACTGACATCGTTGGAATTGACCTGCTCATTCATAATATTTCCGACTTTTTTTGAACTTTGCTCGCGAGAGCATAGTGGCGCTCCAACCAAGAGCCAAGGACAACGGAATTACGGCGTCAACGTATCGATGGGTCAGCGCGGGATATTGGTCTGAGCAACGTGCTATTGACCGCCTCAACTCAAATCCAACGGAAACACAGGACGCCGCAATCGGACGAAAGGCAGCTTGGAAAGATCGTTCCCGGCAAGGGCGCCGGCATCGCAAATAAGAATGTCGCGGGCAATCGGGACAAAGGCCGCCCGGAAGTGCTGCATCGATTTCACAACAACGATATCCTTTTCGCGTGGTTCGATCCCGGCATGCGTGAAGGCTTCGATTTCCGTAAGTTGCACCCGTTTGGACGACACGACGATATCCATACCTCCAACACGAAAGACAGCCGTCGGACCCAGGCGGTGGGTAACGCCTTTCCAACGCGGTCCCTGCGCTACGTATGTGCCGTCGGTTACCCGCAGGACCGTTCCGCTCAATTCAACGGGTGGTCCAAACATGGGATCGACCTTACCGCCGAGGGCGACGCTAACAGTAGCCCCCTCCCCGGCAGCAACCAGTTGCGCTGCCGCATCCGCGTCGGTGATGGTCCCGAGACAGGCATTTTCAAAGCCAGCATCCATCAGGCCCTGCAAAAGAAAAGTGGAATCTCCATAGGCGCCGGACCCCGGATTATCGGAATAGTCGGCAACCACGATGGGCCCGTCTCCGGTTGTTCCGGTCAGCTCACATTTGAGCGCCTCAACGGTCTGAGGAACACTCAGATAGGTGTTGGAGTCGAAATGCCGGGTCTCCCAGGCATAGTCCATGAACTCTTCGGCAATCGCGCGAAACCTGCGATCGTCTCCATTGCCGGTAATGCTCACGGTCGGACCGTTGTCGTGCAAATCCGCCGGGGTGAAGCCCGCTTGCACGCTCAAGAGCAAAACCTCTGGATCAGACTGTTCCAAGTCATCAGCGCGCCGCAGTAGCTCGGTCATGGGGTTCTCGGTTGTGGTGCGTCCTTCGTCCATGCCGACGATCATATCCCGCCGGGCCGTGTACGACACGGGACGGACATCTCCACGCATGGCTGCATCGAGAACAGCGGCAGCGCGCTGCGCCGTTTCTATCTGATCGATGTGGGGATAGGTACGGTAGGCACAGATAATATCCGCATTTTTCGCCATCTTGACGGTGACATTTGCATGAAGATCGAGAGTGATAGCGATTGGAATGTCGGGCCCTAGGACGGCGCGCAATGCCGACAACAGCGCGCCTTCTGCATCGGGCTCGGTTTCAGCTGCCATGGCGCCGTGGAGGTTTAGGAGAACCCCATCGAACGGGCCCTCATTCTGTGCCGCGCCGACAATGGCATCGTGTCCCATCAACCAGGCGTCATGCGTCAATGGACCGCTGGGGGTCGCCCAGGCAACAAGGGTCCGGACCAGTTCCCAACCGTGTCGGTGCGCCGCCTGTTCGACGCCGGCGGGTTCAATCCGGGCCCCTTCGATTGCGGCTGGCACATCGTCACCAAAAGCCAACAGGTAATCTTGGAAATTATCGCGGGTAGTAGGGAGTCGGGAAAAGGAATTGCTCTCGTGACCGAAGAGGCCCGTCAAAACCCGAAATGCCATATTGTCTCCTGGGGCCTGTGGTCATTCTCGCATGAGGTCTGCAAGGGACATTCTCTGGCCTCCGCCTGCATCGAAATTGTCATCATTCAGCCATGTCTGAAAGATTTGCTTCACCCGCGGCCATTCATCATTGGTCATGGCATACCAAGCCGTATCGCGATTGCGCCCCTTGACGATCATGTGCTTGGCGAAGACTCCCTCGAAGGTGAATCCGTACCGAATGGCGGCGCGCCGTGAAGCGGCATTCAGCGCGTTGCACTTCCACTCCAGGCGTCGGTATCGGAGTTCATCGAACACATGCGCCATCATGAGATAGATGGACTCGCTCGCCGCCCGGGTGCGCTGGAGAGCAGGCGAAAACCATATACTGCCGATCTCCGTCACACCCTGCTTGGCGTCGGTTCTGAGAAAACTGGACATACCGAAAGCCTTGTCGATCTCGCGCGGGATGATCGAGAAGAAGAGCGGGTCTTCGCTCACCTCCATCGCCGCCAGCCAGGTCGCAAAGACGGCCTCGCTCGCGAACGGACCGAAACCCATATAGGTCCACAACGCATGATCCGGATCGCTGGTCGCAAACGATGCAAACAAGTCTGATGCATCGCGGTCCGTGTCGACGGGCACGAGACTGACGCTCTGCCCGTCGAACCGTTGGCGCTGCGGTTCCAGGCCGTCCGGCAACGGATCGACGAGAGGACCAACAGGTCGCTCAATGCTCATGTTAATCAACCGCGACAGTCACAGATCCATGGCCGTACCGACCGCCGGCACCACGACATTCTGACCGCTCGCCTCGGCAATGAACTTGTCCGGCGTCGGGTCGATGATCGGGAAGGTTCCGTAGTGCATCGGAATGACGGTCTTGAACTGGAAGTATTTGCTGCACGCGAGAGCCGCCGTTTTCGCCCCCATGGTGAAGCGGTCTCCGATCGGCACGAGACCGACTTGCGGCGCAAAGACCTCGTTGACCAGCTCCATGCCGGCGAAGATCTCCGTATCGCCCATATGATACAGGCTCTTGTCGCCGACCCGGAACACGAGGCCGCAGGCAGCGCCGAGATACACAGGCTTGCCATCGATCATGGTCGACGACGAATGAAAGGCATTCGTGAAACTGACGTCGAAGTCTCCCTGGTCCAGGGTACCGCCTGGATTGGCCGGATCGATGTTTTCAACGCCCTGCCCGTTCAGATAGACCGCAAGCTCATAGGGCGCGACAAGCTTGGCGCCGGTCCGCTTGGCAATCGCGACCGTGTCGCCGACATGATCGTCATGCCCGTGGCTGAGAACCACGTGGGTCGCGCCGGCACTCGCATCCTCCGAAGTTTGTCCCGTGGCTTCAAAGGTCGGATTGCCGGTCAGAAACGGATCGATCATGACTATGCTCGAGCCCATCTCAAGTCGAAATGTCGAATGTCCAAACCAAGTGAGTTTCATCGAGCACGTCCCTGTCCAGTTGCAAAAAAGAGTGTGTTCTTGTGCGGCTGAGTATAAAGCCCTGAATGCAGCCAACAAGCGTATCACCGACGCAGGACGAAACGGAACCGCATGCCTGACCCAGTTTGCATTGCAATCGAAGCGCTCCCGGGCCTTCTGGACGCCAAGGCCCGCCTGCTGGGCCTCGACTGCGGATCGAAAACGATCGGATTGGCGTTGTCGGATGTCACACGGACAATCGCGTCGCCGCTTGAGACCATCCGTCGGACGAAGTTCAAACATGATTCCGCGCGTCTGATAGAAATCATCGAGGAGCATAACGTGGGCGCGTTGGTCATCGGCATGCCGGTCAATCTGGACGGCAGCGAAGGTCCGCGCGCGCAATCGACCCATGCCTTCACCCGCAACATGGCCGGCAAGACCGAAATCCCCATGGTGCTCTGGGACGAACGGCTCTCGACCGTTGCCGTCGAGCGGACCTTGATCGAAGCCGATGTCAGCCGCAAGAAACGCGGACAGGTTATCGACAAGATGGCAGCTGCCTTCATTCTGCAAGGCGCGCTCGACCGGCTCAAGGAATTGGGTCGCACGGAAGCGATGGAAAGCTAGTTATGACTCACTTTACGACAGCCGATGTGCTCGCATTTCTCTGGTTCGTTCTCTGCTATGGCGGGTACAGCTATTCGACCCGCGCGGGCATGCTCCGCGATTCAGGATTGCCGACGGCCATTCAACTTCAGCGCGAGCGCTGGATGCGCACAATGGCGACCCGCGATATGCGCATGGTCGACATGCTGATCCTCGACAATCTCACGCGCGGCAACGCCTTCTTCGCCTCGACGGCGATTATTGTTCTCGGTGGTCTTACGGCCATGTTCAGCGCAGCTCAAACAGCGCAGTCCATGATCGAGAACATTCCTCTTCTTCATGCCACAAGCGAGTTCGCTTGGCAGGTCAAGGTGCTCTTTCTCATGGGCATTTTCATCATGGCGTTCTTCAAGTTCGCCTGGGCCTTTCGCCTCTCGCACTACACAGCCATTCTTATCGGCGCGACACCGATGGCGAACGGAGACAATGAGGAAGAGTGCCTGCGGTGCTCGGAAGGTGCAGCGCGTTTGGCCGGCGGCGCCGGTGAGCATGCCAACGCCGGTTTGCGGGCCTATTATTTCGGCATGGCTGGATTTGGCTGGTTTCTTCATCCCCTGGCTCTTGCAGTCGCAGCAACCTGGGTTGTCGCCGTAATGTATCGGCGGGAGTATATGTCCCGGGCCCTCAACATAATTTCCAACCAGCCGCGATGACCGCCGCCGGTTGAGTGCTGCGTTTACCTCTTGTGGAAAGAGGCAATTCCCAGCCTTGCCGACCCGGCCCCATGCGCCTATACAGTCCGCTTTAATGAGCATCGCAGCAGCGCCGACCGAATTTTTCTTCGCGCACCGCCATCTCCTCGGCATTGAGGGGCTATCCCCGGCGGAAATCACCGGACTCCTGGATCTTTCCGACGAGGCCGCCGAATTCAATCGGCAGGTCGCCAAGAAACGTGACAGTCTGCGTGGTCGCACCCAGATCAACCTTTTCTTCGAGCCATCGACGCGAACCCAAAGCTCCTTCGAGCTTGCGGGCAAGCGGCTCGGCGCCGACGTCATGAACATGTCGATCGCAACGTCTGCCATGAACAAGGGCGAAACGCTGCTTGACACAGCCGCGACGCTGAATGCCATGCGGCCTGATCTTCTGGTGGTTCGGCACCATGCAGCCGGCGCAGTGGAACTGCTTTCGCAGAAGGTCGACTGTTCCGTCATCAATGCCGGCGACGGCGGGCATGAGCACCCGACCCAGGCCCTGCTGGATGCGCTGACAATCCGGCGCAACAAGGGACGCCTTGCCGGTCTGGTTGTCGCCATCTGCGGCGATATCCTGCATTCGCGTGTGGTTCGCTCCAACATCATTCTGCTGAACGCTCTTGGCGCGCATGTGCGCATCGTCGCGCCGTCCACCCTGCTCCCACCGATGGCCGAGCGCCTTGGCGCCGAAGTCCACAAGTCGATGGAGACGGGGTTGGCAGGCGCTGATGTCATCATGATGCTGCGACTGCAACGCGAGCGCATGGACGGCTCCTATGTGCCGAGCCAGCGCGAATTCTTCCACTTCTTCGGCCTCGATCTCGAAAAACTCGGCTGGGCCAAGCCGGATGCCCTGATCATGCATCCAGGTCCCATGAATCCGGGCGTTGAAATCGACTCGATCGTCGCCAATCATCATCGCAGCGTCATCGCCGAGCAGGTCGAGATGGGCGTTGCGGTGCGGATCGCCATTCTCGAAGCGCTATCGCGCCACCTCCCGAACCACTGAGTCTCATGAGCAACACGTCGAACGAAAACGGGGCCCCAAACGCCACGGCCCTTATCAACGCGCGGCTGGTCGATCCGGCCAGCGGTACGGAAACCGAAGGCGGCCTCGTAATCGAGGGGGATGCCATTGCCGATATCGGACCGCATCTTCGCCGCAATGCTCCGGAAGGCGCAGAGGTCATCGACTGCGCCGGCCATGTGGTGGCGCCGGGGCTGATCGATATGATGGTCTTTGCGGGCGAGCCGGGATACGAGCACCGCGAGACCCTGGCGACCGCCAGCCGGGCTGCTGCCGCGGGCGGTGTCACCACCATCATCTGCATGCCGCAAACCGACCCGGTCATCGACGATGCGGCGCTGGTCGATTATCTGGAGCGGCGTGCGCGTGATACGGCGATCGTCCATGTCCACCCCATGGCCGCCATGACGAAAGGCCTGAAGGGCAAGGAGATGGCCGAGATCGGTCTCCTCAAGGCGGCCGGCGCCCTTGCATTCAGCAATGGCAAGACCAGCGTCGCCAATGCCCAGGTGATGCGGCGCACCCTTTCATATGCCAATGATTTCGGCGCCCTGATCGTCCACCATGTCGAAGACGGAAAACTTGCCAATGCCGGCGTGATGAATGAAGGCGAGATGTCGGCGCGCCTGGGACTGGCGGGCATTCCGACCGTCGCGGAGACGATCATGGTCGAGCGTGATATCCGTCTCGTGGAGCTGACGGGCGCACGCTATCACGCAGCCTTGATCTCCTGCACCGACTCGCTCGAAGCCATCCGCAAGGCGAAGGCGAAAGGCCTTGCAGTCACCTGCGGCGTCGGCATCAACCATCTGACGCTGAACGAAAACGACATCGGGTCCTACCGGACATTTCTCAAACTGCGCCCGCCGCTTCGCCGCGAAGAAGACCGCATGGCGATGGTCGAGGGACTTGCGAATGGCGATATCGATGTCATCGTCTCGGCACATGACCCGAAGGACGCCGACGTGAAGCGACGCCCCTTCGCTGAAGCCTCCGATGGCGCGGTCGGCCTCGAGACCTTGCTGCCGGTCGCGCTGCGGCTTTATCACAATGAGCAAATCGCATTGCCGGCGCTTTTGAAAGCCATGTCGACCAGACCGGCCGAACTTCTCGGCATTCCAGGCGGACGTCTCCAAGTCGGTGCACCGGCCGATCTCATCATTGTCGACCTGACAACACCCTGGGTTGTCAACCCGGCTGACTTGCGCTCGAAGTCGAAGAACACGCCTTACGATGAGTCCAAGCTCGAGGGACGCGTCCTGCGAACCCTGGTTGCCGGCCGCACGGTCTACAATTACGCTGACGGCGAACGCGCTTGATAAAGCAATCAGCGGAGACGCATCGCGGCCATGTCCGACACATTGCCTTGGACAATATTGATACTGAGTCTGGCGCTCGGCTACGGGCTCGGCTCGATTCCGTTCGGCCTGGTGCTGACGCGGCTCGGCGGTCTCGGCGACATCCGCAATGTGGGCTCAGGCAATATCGGCGCTACGAATGTGCTGCGGACGGGCAACAAAGCGCTGGCGGCTCTCACACTGCTCGCCGATCTGCTGAAGGGCACCGCTGCCGTCCTCATCGGACTTCGATGGGGGGCCGAAGCCGGATTGATTGCGGGTCTCGGTGCTTTCCTTGGGCACCTCTTTCCCGTTTGGCTGGGGTTCCGCGGCGGCAAGGGCGTTGCCACCTATATCGGCATTGCTCTCGGCTGGTTCTGGCCAGTGGCACTGGCCTTTTGCCTCATCTGGCTCGTTGTTGCGGTACTCTTCCGCTATTCATCGCTCTCGGCACTTGTCGCCAGTGCCGTAACGCCGGCTCTGATGGGATATTTCGAGAGTTGGCAGGGCGCGGCAGTGTTTGCCGTCATGACGCTCCTGGTCTTCATCCGACATAGCGCCAATATTCAGCGTCTGCTCGCCAGTGAGGAGACGAAGATTGGCGCCAAGTGACACCGGCTCGGACAGCAGCAGCCTATCAGGATTATCGGAAACAGAACGCCGCGATCGCCTCCGCCTGATCCGCACGGAGAATGTCGGCCCGGCAACCTTCGCCCAACTCCTCGACCGCTTCGAGACGGCTGGTGCCGCGATCAACGCTCTGCCAGACCTCGCAAGCCGCGGCGGTACCCGGCGCATGAGAGTCTGTTCGATCGCCGATGCCGAGAAAGAGATGGCACGCGCCGAACGCATCGGCGCCAAGCTGGTTGCAATTGGCGAGCCCGGCTATCCATCCAGACTAGCCGAAATCGACGCCCCGCCGCCGCTCGTCTATGTGCAGGGCCGGCTCGAGCTGGCCGATAAACCGATGATCGCGATCGTCGGCTCAAGAAACGGATCGGCTGCCGGTCAAAAGCTGACCAAGACATTGGCGAGAGATCTCGGTCACGCCGATATCGTGATCGCATCGGGTCTCGCACGCGGAATCGACGGTGCCGCCCATCAGGCAGCCCTGGATTCGGGAACGGCCGCCATGGTCGCGGGCGGCATCGATATCGTCTACCCGCCTGAACATGGGGACCTGCAACGCGCAATCGCAGAGCGTGGTCTGCTAATCAGCGCTCGTCCCCCGGGCTTGCGCCCGACGGGCCGCGATTTCCCGCGCCGCAACGCTCTCATCTCAGGTGCATCGCTGGCAGTGATCGTCGTCGAGGCTGCGGAGCGTTCTGGATCGTTGATCACCGCCCGCATGGCCGGCGAGCAAGGCCGCGACGTCTTCGCGGTTCCGGGAAATCCGCTCGACCCACGCGCTTCCGGAACGAACCGCCTCATCCAGGAAGGCGCAGGCCTAGTCACAGGAGCCGATGAAATCATCGACGCGCTGGCGCCGCTGCTCGAAGCCTATGACCGACGTCCGACGCCAGCGACGCCACCTGTCGCGCCGCCGCCTTCCCCTGCTCCGATAGCCGAGGGCGATGCCCGAAACACCGTCATGAGCAATCTCGGCATGGCGCCTATCGATATCGATGAACTCATCCGCACTACCGGTCTCCCCGCCAGGGACGTTCAAGTCATCCTGCTTGAACTCGATCTCGCAGGCCGTCTCGAACGTCATGGCAGTCAACTCGTGTCACTACGGCCCGATGAAGGGTGATTGCCTAACTCCGCCCGATCCGCGCAGATCGTTTCGATCAAAAAGCCTATTGAAACGGATGAGCACACACACCTATATCTCCTTCACGATAAGAAAGCTGAAAAGGAGAGTTTTGTGATTGTCGTTGTGTCCCTCACCGAGGTCAGAGGCTAGATAGCTTACAGACGATTGCGGGCTGATAACGCCCTCCCTTTATCCGTCTAATCCCCTATCTGGATTCTCTCGACCGAACCAAGAATCGGATGTCTCCGCATGCGGCAGCGTCCGTGCGACTGGATTCTGTTTTGCGCCAGCATCTGCTGATCAGCGCAGACAATCGTGAGAGATCAATGACATACCAACTTTCAGACCTGGCCGAATTCGGCTGGAACAGTTTCTATTCTTCTCAACTCGACTCCGATGACTTGGTTACGGGCATCCCTGTTAGGGTAACCGAGGTTCACCGTAACCGCATCCGGGTGGTTGGACCTGGCATCGACCAGGATCTTCCGCCTTTCCATTCAGCCGACGGCGAGGACGAAGCCACCGCGACCGTCGGCGACTGGCTGCTGCTTGACGGGCAGTCCATGCGACCAAAACGTCTTATGGAACGCAAGAGCCTCTTCAAGCGCCGGGCAGCCGGAACAGCGCGCAAGATCCAGTTGATTGCGGCGAATGTCGATACGCTTCTCATCGTTTCGTCCTGCAATCAGGATTTCAACGTCGCCAGACTGGAACGCTATCTGGCGCTCGCCCGCGAGGCCGACGTCACACCGGTCGTCGTCCTGACGAAAGCCGACCTGACTGACACAGCTCAGGACTTCACCAATGAAGCTACAAGACTTCTCCCGGGCCTGTGGGTCGAAACGCTCGATGCACGCCAACGGCAAGACGTCGCCGGCCTCGCCAGTCTCTGCGGCCATGGCCAGACGATCGCCGTTGTGGGCTCGTCGGGCGTTGGAAAATCGACACTGGTGAATACGCTTCTCGGCAGCGACCGGATCGAGACGCAGCGCATTCGCGAAGATGACGCCAAGGGGCGGCACACGACGTCGGGCCGCGCGCTCTATCGTCTACCCATGGGCGGCTGGTTGATGGACACGCCCGGAATGCGCGAGCTGCAATTGACGGACGTGCGTGCCGGACTAAGCGAAGTGTTCGCAGATATCGAAGCACTTGCTCGCAACTGCCGTTTTTCCGACTGCGGCCACGATACGGAACCGGGTTGCGCCGTCAGAGAAGCCGTCAGTGACGGCACGCTCGAAGAGACGAGACTCAAGCACTGGAACAAGCTGGCGGCGGAAGAGGTCTACAACACAGAGAGTCTTGTCGATCGCCGGAAACGGTTTCGAGCCCTCGGCAAGACCTACAAACGTGCGATGCTGGCAAAGCGTGCGAAACAAGGTGATTAGACCTTCGCGCTCGGTGGTTTTGATGCACTGGCATGCTTCCGCAAAACCAGTCCTCTCCCTTCGGGGAGAGGATTAGATTTGCACCCGCACTCACTTCCAGGCAGCCAGGATAATAGAGAGGAGCAAGATCAGAACCGTCTGGCTGCAAAAGGCGAGAAAGGATGCGGGCCATCGTCTCAGGAAGGCGTATCCCGGAAGGGCTGTTACGACACAGAAGCTCAGCGCGGCAAACCGCTGACCAATCTGCCGTTACTAGACGGTCACCAATTCTGTGTGCCCAAAGCCTTTTTTGTAATCGAGTATTGAGATGACCTTCGGTTCTATGCGGAAGAAAGCAAACTCGGTATCGGCCATCGTTTCGTACTGTGCTGCCTGTGGGAACTTTTCTAAGAGCAAGGTTCCGATCCGTTCGATTTCCTTCGAGTCGTGAATGGGAGTCGCGTGCCCGCTCATGGACAATCCTTCGATGTTATCCCAGTTTTCATATGCCTTGTTTATTGTCAGAGAAACCTTATCGTTTTTCGCAATGTTCCGCGCTTTCTGGCTGTCAGCGGTCGTTATGAAATAAATCGTGTGCCCCTCATTCACGTAACTGACCGTGGTGGCCTGCGGGAAACCATCCTCGCGGACGGTCGCAACCGTCATCTCGCCAACATGATTGAGAATTGAAGTAATCTGATTACGGAGCATCTCGTCCATTTCGCTCTCCTGACAATGAATTCGAACATCACTGCGGCCTCTTGGATCGCGATCTGTGCCGTCTTCGGTCATGACGGATTCATTGTTAGAGACCGTAGAGAATTCGATCGGCAGAAGTCGACCGATTCTATCAATCAGAACCAGATGTAGCTTTGATCCTTGTCAGGTCGGCGGCCTCCCGTTGCGCCGTCCAGCAACACTATCATCCAGCTTGAAACGATCGCACACGAGGCAGTGGATCCAGCAACGTCATGGGCGATGGGGATCAGAATCAGATTTTTCTCATAGCCTTGAACATTAAGAGAAAAGACAGGCTCTATGCGCGATGATCCGGCGTCCATGTCGTCAACTGATTGACAGGACGGCGGCGATTCACCATTTTCGTGCGCCGAAACGGGAGGGAATGGGTGATCGCGTTCGCTGATCGCCTATTGGGGACCTCAAGCCAAGAAATATCGGACACTTTATATGGACGTTGTCATCGTCGAGTCGCCTGCTAAGGCGAAAACGATCAATAAATACCTGGGAAATGACTATCGAGTCTTGGCCTCTTACGGCCATGTACGCGATCTTCCGTCCAAAGACGGTTCGGTGAACCCGGACGAAGACTTCGAGATGCAGTGGGATGTCGATTCCAAATCTGCTACGCGGCTGAAAGAGATTGCCCAGGCCGTCAAAGGCGCCGACCGTCTGATTCTGGCGACTGACCCGGATCGCGAAGGCGAAGCAATCTCCTGGCACGTCCTCCAGGTGCTGGAACAAAAGAAGGCTCTGAAGGGCGTCGCGGTCGAACGCGTGGTCTTCAATGCCATCACCAAGAAGGCCGTTCTCGACGCGATCGCGCAACCGCGCGAGCTGGATACGCCGCTGGTCAGCGCCTATCTCGCGCGGCGCGCCCTCGACTATCTTGTCGGCTTTACGCTCTCGCCGGTGCTCTGGCGCAAGCTCCCGGGCTCGCGCTCTGCGGGGCGTGTCCAATCGGTGTCTCTACGTCTTGTCTGTGACCGCGAAGCCGAGATCGAGGCCTTCAAGACACGCGAATATTGGTCCATCGAAGCGACGGTTACGACCACCGATGGCGCCACTTTCGTCACCCGGCTGGTCAGAACCGGCGACGGCAAGCTCGACAAATACGATATTCCAGACGAAGCCGCAGCGCTCGCGCTGAAGATCGCAATCGAATCCAGCCAGTGTGCTGTCTCATCGATTGAGAAGAAGGCACACAAGCGCCACCCGGCACCGCCCTTCACGACATCGACCATGCAGCAGGAAGCCTCGCGGAAACTTGGTTTTGCCGCACAGCGCACCATGCAGGTTGCCCAAAAACTCTATGAAGGCGTCGATATCGACGGCACGACGCAAGGGTTCATCACCTATATGCGAACGGATGGCGTGCAGATTGCGCCGGAAGCACTGACTGCCGTTCGCCAACAGATCACGCAGGACTATGGCGACAAATATCTCCCCGACAGTCCGCGCCTTTATAAAACCAAGGCGAAGAACGCGCAGGAGGCTCACGAGGCGATCCGCCCGACCGACCTTTCACGCGATCCGGAAACCGCCAAACGGTATCTCGATGAGGACGGCGCCAAGCTCTACCGTCTGATCTGGCAACGCACGATGGCGAGCCAGATGGAAAGCGCCGAACTGGAACGCACGACCATCAATATCGATGCCGCCAGCGGCGACGGCAACACTTATGGCCTTCGTGCCACGGGCTCCGTTGTGCGCTTCGACGGCTTTCTCAAGCTCTATGAGGAAGGCAAGGACGACAGCGCCGACGATGATGAGAAACGCCTCCCTGCCCTCAATGAAGGCGACAAGCTGGATCTCGGCAAGGTCGATGCCAAGCAGCACTTCACCGAACCGCCGCCGCGCTATACCGAAGCCACGCTCATCAAGAAAATGGAAGAGCTCGGCATCGGACGGCCATCGACCTACACCTCCACGCTCAGCACCCTGCGTGACCGTGAATATGTGCGTCTCGAACAGCGCCGGCTTCACCCGGAGGACAAGGGCCGTCTCGTTACGGCGTTTCTGGAGAGCTTCTTCAAACGCTATGTGGAGTATGACTTCACGGCCGCGCTGGAGGAAAAACTCGACCTGATATCCTCCGACGAGCTGGCATGGAAAGACGTGCTGCGCGATTTCTGGCGCGACTTCACGTCCGCGGTCCATGAGATCAAGGACCTGCGGGTGTCCGAAGTCCTCGACGCGCTTAACGATATGCTTGGGCCGCACATCTTCCCCGATGCCGGCGATGGCAAGGACCCTCGCGCGTGCCCGAAATGCGAAGAAGGACGTATCAGCCTCAAGGTCGGTCGCTACGGCGCTTTCATCGGATGCTCGAACTATCCTGAATGTCGATACACCCGCCAGTTCGTGGAAAGCGGCAAGGACGGCGAGAAGGCAACGGTCGAGGACACTGAACTCGGGATCGATCCGGAGACCAATCTCGCAATCATGCTGAAGTCAGGCCGCTTCGGCCCCTATCTGCAGCTTGGTGAGCCGGTCGATGGCGAAAAGCCGAAACGCGCATCGATTCCCAAGGGCATGGATATTGCCGAAGTCAATTTCGAGATGGCGCTCAAGCTTCTCGCGCTTCCGCGCCCCGTCGGCGATCACCCGGAAACGGGCAAGCCGATCGTCGCGGGCTTCGGCCGTTACGGACCGTTTATCGAGCATTCCGGGACTTACGCCAATCTGGACAATCCGGAGGAAGTGTTCACGGTCGGTCTCAACCGGGCGGTAACGCTCCTGGCGGAAAAGAAGACATCGGGCGGCAGGCGCGGAGCATCGGTTCTCAAAGAGCTAGGCGAACACCCCGAGCTTGGCGGACCGATCCAGGTCCTCAGCGGCCGCTATGGTCCCTATGTGAAGCATGGCAAAATCAATGCGACGCTGCCGAAGGACCAGGTACCTGAAGAGACTACAATCGAACGTGCGGTTGAATTGATCGCGGAACGGGCGGCGAAGGGCGGGAAAAAGCCGGCACGCAAGAAGACAACCAAGGCCAAGGCGAAACCGAAGGCCAAGGCAAAGCCCAAGGCAAAAACAAAAGCTAAACCCAAAGCTGACGCCGAGGCGGAAGCGAAGAAATAGAGATCGTGGCAGGCAAGTCCTCGAAGCGGAAATCGGGAAAACCTCCTCACCGAAAAGACTCCGGTGCCGGCACCCCAATGCCGAGCAAGGAAGACATCCTCGATTTCATCAGGACCGCAGGAACGACCGTCGGCAAGCGAGAGATTTCTCGGCACTTTCGCATCAAGGGCAGCGCGCGGATCGCACTCAAACGGATCCTGAAGGAGATGGCCGCCGAGGGTATGATCGAGGGCGAGCGCAAGCGCCTGACACCGGTCGGAAGCCTCCCCCCGGTTACGGTGATCGAAGTCTTCACCCAGGACGCCGATGGCGAGTTGATCGCCCGTCCCGCCAATGCCGAAGACAGCGCGTCCGAAGCACCGCCTCGTATTCTGGTTATCCCGGACGACCGAATGCGCGGAACGGCTCCTGGAATGGGCGACCGCCTACTGGCGAGGATCGCTCCGCTCGAAGAAGAGATCAGCGGCTGTCTCTACGAAGCACGCCCCATCAAGCGCCTGCCCCGAGATACAAACCGGTTCCTAGGGATCTATCGGGAGATTGCGACTGGCGGCGGTGTCATCGATCCCGTCGATCGCAAGCATCTCAAAGAGTGGGCCGTTTCCGGCGGCGACACAAATAATGCCGGGGATGGCGAACTCGTTCGTTTCGAACTCAAGAAGTCGGGGCGCCACGGCATCTCACGCGCCCGCGTGACAGACACCTTGGGCAACCCCGACGCGCAAGGAGCGCAGAGCCTAATCGCAATCCACAGTCACGGACTGCCGGACGGCTTTGCCGACGACGTGATCGCCGAGGCGGAAAGCCTGGAAAGCCCAGACCTTGGATCGCGGGAAGACCTCAGACAGATCCCGTTGATCACGATCGATCCGCCCGATGCCCGCGATCACGATGATGCGGTTTGGGCGGCGCCGGACGATGATCCCGAGAATGCCAAAGGCTGGGTCGTGATTGTCGCGATCGCCGATGTCGCCGCCTATGTGAGACCGGGAACCGCACTCGACCGCGACGCCTTGGACCGGGGCAACTCGGTCTACTTCCCCGACCGTGTCGTACCCATGCTGCCCGAGCGCATCTCGAACGATATGTGCTCCCTCGTCGAGGCGCAGGATCGCCCCTGCCTTGCCGTGCGAATGGTATTCGACAAATCGGGCCGGAAACGCGACCACCGCTTTGTTCGCGGCATGATGCGCTCCGCAGCAAAGCTCAGCTATCAGCAGGCGCAGAGCGCCATCGACGGGAAACCGGACGACGAGACCGGCCCTCTGCTCGACCCCATTCTCAAGCCCCTGTGGGCCGCCTATGACGCAGTGCGCAGCGCACGGGACAAACGTGCACCGCTGGAGCTGGATCTGCCGGAACGCAAACTGGTTCTTGACGACGAAGGCAATGTCAAAGACGTCATCGTGCCTGATCGCCTGGCGGCGCATCGCCTTGTCGAAGAATTTATGATCCAGGCCAACGTGTCAGCGGCCGAAACATTGGAGCGCTGCAAGAGCCCGCTGCTTTACAGGGTCCACGATGCGCCGTCGAAAGAGAAGCTCGAATCTCTCGCCGAAGTGCTGAAAACGTTTCAGCTCGCGCTTCCCAAGTCGGGTGTGCTGAAGCCGGAGCATTTCAATCGCATTCTTGAGCAGACCGCCGGTACGCCCCATGCCGAGCTTGCGGCCGAGATGGTGCTGAGAAGCCAGGCACAGGCGGAATACAATCCCGGCAATTACGGCCACTTCGGCCTCAATCTGCGCCGCTACGCGCATTTCACATCGCCAATCAGGCGCTATGCAGACCTTATCGTGCACCGCGCGTTGATCGCCGCTCTGGATCTGGGAGACGACGGTCTGACAGAACGCGAGATCGATCGCCTCGAGCAGATCGCCGAATTGATTTCGGCTGCCGAACGCCGGGCCATGGCCGCAGAACGCGAGACCGTCGACCGGTTGATCGCCGGCTTTCTTGCCGAAAAGGTCGGCACGACTTTCAAAGCGCGGATCTCCGGCGTTGCCCGGCCCGGTCTTTTCGTCAGGCTCGATACGACGGGCGGCGATGGCTTTATTCCGGTGTCCACCATCGGCGAAGATTATTACGTGTATGACGAACGCCGGCAGGCCATGACCGGCGAGCGAACGGGAGTCGAGTACCGGTTGGGCGACAAGGTCGATGTGCGTCTTGTCGAGGCGATCCCGTCCGCCGGCGCCCTCCGATTCGAGATCGTGAGCGAAGGGCACAAAAGCAAACCGCGATCGGATGGCCGCAAAAAGAAAGAAACGCGCGGCAGGCCCTACCGGCGGCGCCGGCAGTAACGCGCCAGTGAGACCTTTCGTGTCATAATGACGCGTGAGTACAACATGTCTTCCCGCAATTGAGCGAAAGCCCTATATAGCCGTCATGACCAGCAACATTGAACAACTCGCACCCACCATCACAAAAGCGTCCAATCCCGCACGAAGCGTAGGTCAGGCCATGTGGAACGGGGCCCGCTCAAAATGCCCGAGCTGCGGTAAAGGCCCCCTCTTTCGGCGCTATCTCAAAGTGGCGGATTCCTGCAATCACTGCTCCGAGGAACTACATCATCAACGGGCAGACGATGCGCCACCCTATCTGACGATCTTTCTGGTCGGACATATTCTCCTGCCCCTGGTGCTCTGGGTCGAATTGGCGATGCATCCGGCGCTCTGGATCCATGCCGTGGTTTGGATTCCACTCACCGTCGCGATGTCGATGCTATGCCTCAGCCCGATCAAGGGTGCTGTCGTCGGCCTCCAATGGGCCCTCTACATGCATGGGTTCGACCCGGCCGGATCAATCGACGACCCGCAACCAAAACCTGTCTGATCTATAGGTTATGGCCAGGGCGTTGACGGCCATATTGTTGCTGGCCGGCACGCTCGCAGCCGCCATCGCCTTGCTCTATACGTCTGCCGCGTTCTCGCTGCTGGGTATCGACCCGCTGGCGCTGAATGTTGTCAATGGATCTCTCGACAGAGTCGCGCTCCAAACGACTGTCATCAAGGGCCTTTCATTCAACGAACTTGAGGTCGCCCATTTCTTCGATGTCAAAGCGCTTGTCGTTGGCGTCCGGTTGTCTTTGGCGGTTCTGGTCGTCAGTCTCGCCATCATTGCGTGGCGCTGGCGCCACCTGATCCGAAGCGGCGCCGCATGGGCCTTCGGCATATTCGTCGCGGCGACAGCGTCTGTCGTCGGCTGCTACTTTGCGCTCGGCCACATACGGACATCCGACCTGCTGCACACGCTCTTCTTCGAACCGGGCTCTTATGTCTTTCCGCACGGTACTTTGATGGCCGCCCTCTATACCAACGACCATATGTCGGCCGGCGCGCTCTTCGTCATCTGCACGTGGGGCCTACTGCTGGGCCTCATTTGGATGAGCGCCCATCTATTTCCCGCCAAGGTTTGACATGGACCGCCGGTCTCATCACGATGCCGCGCAACTCAGCGGCTGTTTTGAAAGTTGCCCAATGGCAACTCTGTTTGCCGAAGCCAGCCCACTCCTCCGGCTCAACCACTCCGAGGGAGCCCTTTCGAGTGGTTGGGCCGAGGGAGTGGGCCGGTTTCAGGACTTTCGAGCCGGACCCTCAGTCCGCATACTATGGAGAATGTTCGCGTGAACGACAGCACGGACCGACTGAATTCATTCGACCGCACGCAGGAATGGCCGAATGTGCGCCCGCGCGATGCTGCAACCCTGATGATTGTCGACAGCAGCGGCACCGAGCCGCGCATCCTGATGGGCAAGCGCAGCGACAAGCATGTTTTTTATCCCGGGGCCTATGTCTTTCCAGGCGGCAGGGTCGACCCGGGCGACAGCCGCCTTGCCGGTCCCGACGACTTGCACCCCGAGGTCATGCGCAAGCTTCTGGTCGACATGAAGGGTTCAACGAGCCCTAATCGGGCTCGTGGACTGGCCAGAGCGGCCGTGCGCGAAACGTTCGAAGAGACCGGCGTCCTGATCGGGCATCCGGAATCCGGCACGCACAAATCGCGCTCGCCGTCGTGGCGCGCCTTCCTAAATCACGGCGTCGCGCCTAGTCTGGATCGACTGGTCTTCTTCGCACGCGCCATCACACCCCCACGGCGGCCGAGGCGCTACGACACGCGCTTCTTTTGTGTCGATGCCGACGCCATCGCCGAGACCGTCCGGCCACAGGATAGCGAGCTGCTTGCGCTTCACTGGCTCACGCATGATGAGGCACATGCGCTTGAGCTTCCACGCATTACTGAAGTCATTCTCGATGCCCTCTTCGAGCGCCTGGCGGCAGGCGGTCTTCCTCGCGCGGATGAGCCCGTGCCCTATTTCTTCATGCAGAACGGCCGCTTCGAGCGCAGCACGCTCTGAAAATGACATATGATCCGGTTTGAGCTGCCCTGCGTAATTCTTTCGGTCACTTGACATCGTCGCACACGAGGCTACGTTGCCGCTTTGTTTATTGAGGATCGTTATGGCAAAGCCCACCACACAGAAAATCAAGCTTTTGAGCACCGCAGGAACTGGCTTTTTCTACGTCACGAAAAAGAATGCACGGACTCTGACGGAAAAATTGTCCTTCAAGAAATACGATCCCGTGGCGCGCAAACACGTCGAGTTCAAAGAAGCCAAGATCAAATAGCGCGGCCGCGCGTTCTTCCGACCGCCAAACGATCTGGATGTCTGTGAAATGTCCGGAGAGTTGAGGCCAGTCCCGCTACTACTCGGCAGCGGGGTAGATCCGAAATAGTAGACGGGACTGACCAACAAGCCAAATGGACCAAAGAGGGCCTTGGTCGTCTCTGGCTTGGTGGCCGGTCAAGAGTCGGCGTTAACGAGGAGGCCACTCAAGCCGCGCTCCGACCGGCCGAACCCTACGGACCCAGGAGATGCGGCGGACCTGAGCAAACCGCAGGGTTATCGGATATTCTCTTGGAGGCAAATTGGACGCCCGACACTCGCCGCGAGTTCGTGAGCGTTACTTCCGCTTAATGCCTCCCCAATGCAATTGCCTGCTTGTGTCGCATCCACACTAACCAGAACCATCGCAAAATCAATCAATCTGAGTTACGCATTACACAGAATTGCGAGCCAAAGTAAAGCGTTAACCTAAACCGGTTCCGGCAAGGCTTGAGCTTTTTTGTTGCGAGCGTAACCGCTGGCTGTAGGTATTTGGCGTCAGCAATAGCCATTTATGACGCGAGTCGGCTCAGCAGACCAGTGAATAAACGCGCGATTGTCTGCCATCTGACACAGGCAATACCGATCAATTCATAGCCAAAAACTGTTATGACCAACGTCCTGGACTACAACTTCTGAGCGCATCATGTTCGAAACCGGACATGCTGTTGTCGACCCTCCGCAACGCACTTGGAAGCCAGGGAATCCGGAACATCGTCGCGGATTAGCCGCCTGCGATCAGAGAAAATCATCTACAATCATAGATTGTAGGTTGAATCTCCTACACTTTTAGGCAGCGTCGGCAACGACGCGATTGCGGCCATTCTGCTTGGCGGAATAGAGCGCCTGATCCGCCCTTTTGAGGATCGTATCGCAGGTATCGTCGACCCTTTCGAAGGTCGCGACACCGACGCTGGCGGTGACCTCGAGCGGCTTTTCATATCCCGGCACGGAAAAGGGACGACCTGCGACAGATTGGCGCAATCGCTCCCCGACCATATAGGCTTTTGCCATGTCGGTTTCGGGCATCACGACCACGAATTCCTCGCCGCCGAGACGACAGGCGAGATCGATACCACGGGTGTTGCGCCGGATACGTGCGGCAAAGGCTTTGAGCACTTCGTCGCCTGCATCGTGCCCGTAAGTGTCGTTGACCGATTTGAAATAGTCGATGTCGATAATCAAAAGCGAGAGAGGCTTGCCACGTTGCGAGGCTTCATCGACCAACGTCTTGAGATGGCTCTCCATATAGCGCCGATTGTGAAGGCCGGTCAGCGGATCCGTCAGCGCCATCTCGACGCTTTCAACGAGCTTGTGTTTCAGCGTGTCGGTGTATCGCTTGCGTTTGACCTGGGTCCTGACGCGGGCCAGCAACTCGTTTCTTTCGATCGGTCGCAGCACATAATCGTTGACACCGATGTCGAGGCCTCTGAGAAGGCGCTGATCGTCTCCCGGCTCGACCAGGATCAGGATCGGCAGATGGCGCGTTCGCTCAAGCGTGCGCACCTGCGAACAGAGCCGCAGACCGTCGGCACCATCCAGATTAAGACTGACAATCAGGAGATCGAGTTCCATATCAGGAAGCATCAGCAACGCTTCTTGAGGATCGGACACGACTTCGACCGACTGCTCGCCCTGGAGTGTCTCGACGACACGCTGCGCGGATCGGTTGTGATCCTCAACGAGCATGATGCTCCCACCGACACTGGATACGGACGAACCGCCGGCACGTTCACTATCGAGCCCCATCTGTTCGCTCGTCGATGCGCGCATCAACATTTCGTCTGTAAGGGTCTTGAGACGCGATAGGTTCCGAACCCGCGTTATGAGCGCCACGTCGTCGACAGGCTTCGACAAAAAGTCGTCGGCGCCTGCCTCCAAGCCCTGAATCTTATCGGAAGGCTGATCCAGCGCGGTGATCATGATCACCGGAACATGCTGGGTCCCCTGATCGGCCTTGAGCCTGCGACAGACCTCAAACCCGTCCATCTCCGGCATCATAACGTCGAGGAGGACAACGTCGACATTCTCGCGCGTACACAGATCGAGCGCCTCGGCACCGCTATTTGCGGTCAACACTTCGAAATATTCGGCCGTCAACCGCGCTTCGAGAAGTTTGACGTTGGCATCGATATCATCGACGACGAGGACGCGGGCTGTCATGGCGCTCTCAAATCCTATCTATTCTGCGTCGCCAATGAAGTGACGCACGGTTTCCAGAAATGCTGCGACGGAAATCGGTTTGGAAATATAGGCTTCACAGCCCCCTTCGCGAATGCGCTCCTCATCGCCCTTCATGGCGAATGCCGTTACGGCCACGACAGGAATACTGCGCAGTTCATCATCGTCCTTGAGCCATTTCGTGACTTCCAGTCCGGAAACCTCGGGAAGCTGAATGTCCATCAGGATCAGATCGGGCCGATGTAGCTTGGCGAGCGAAAGCGCCTGCGTGCCATCTCGGGTCTGCAGTGTTTCATAGCCGTGAGCATCGAGCAGATCATGAAAAAGCTTCATGTTCAGCTCGTTGTCCTCGACGATCATTACGGTTTTCGTCATAGATTCATGCCGCGTGGGTTGAGACGCCCCATATTCGGTTATGTTTCCGGAATATGCCATGCCTACCGATCTATGCGGATTGTTTGGGCCCCAGGGCCTGCAGCGGCGTCCTACCGCGTCCCCACTCGCGAGCCCGTATTTGACAGCAAACGGGTAACTAACTGCTTAAGGTCGAAGCATGGCGCTCACTTTGTTTGTTGGGTGCGCATCAAATAAATGGCGAAACGCTTGGGAAAAAGGCTGATAAGATGGGCCAAACCCTGAGAATCGGAATCGATCTCGGTGGCACAAAGATAGCTGCAATCGCTCTCGACGGCGATGGGACCACCCTAACGTCAGAGCGCATAGCAACGCCGCAAGGCGATTATCCGGCAACGATCGTTGCGATTTCGGACCTGATTGACGGTCTGGAGCGTCAGCTTGGCCGCAAAGGCACGGTCGGCGTCGGTATTCCCGGCTCTTTGTCACCCGTCAGCGGGTTCGTCCGCAATGCAAATTCGACCTGGCTGAATGGCCGCCCGTTCGACCGCGATCTGGCGGCGCGCCTCGATCGCCAGGTGCGAATGGAAAACGATGCAAACTGCTTCGCCCTTTCGGAAGCGCACGACGGTGCGGCTGCCGGCGCGAGAAGCGTATTCGGCGTGATCCTTGGAACAGGCTGCGGAGCCGGTATCGTTATCGACGGCAAGCTGCTGAACGGGCCTCTCGCAGTATCCGGCGAGTGGGGTCACAATCCCCTACCCTGGCCCGAAGACAATGAATATCCTGGCCCTGCTTGCTGGTGCGGCAGACATGGTTGCATGGAGACGTGGGTATCGGGTCCGGCCCTGACGGACGATCATGAGCGGCGATCCGGCCAGCGGCTCAGTGTCGAGGCGATCGTTGCCAGCGCCGAACGGGACGACAAAGCCGCGAAGGCGAGTCTGGAGATCCATGCCGGGAGATTGGCACGCGGACTGGCAGGCGTGGTCAATTTGCTCGACCCCGAGGTGATCGTTCTCGGTGGCGGGCTCTCGAGCCTCGCACATCTCTACGAGACACTGCCGGACCTGATGGCCCCCCATCTCTTTTCGGATTTCAAGGACGTCACGATCCGCCCGCCCCGTTTCGGAGACGCGAGTGGCGTCAGAGGCGCGGCCTGGCTGTGGGGCGGTTCCGGAGGCGACGCGATTGCGCCGCCTTCCGGCCATAGTGGGTCAACGGCATCTTGAAGTTCACTTCACCCGAAGCTCGCTACGACACGTCTTGCATCAGCGGCAATTATGCGAACAGCGAACGGAGTTTGTCGCCTCCGACAAGCTCTTCAGGTTTCATCGGCACGACAGCGAAACGATCGGCCAGTCCATCACTAACCTTCGATATCTGTGTGGACTCGGACTCGGCCCGGCGCACTAGCAGAGGATGGTCTGTTTTTGCTGCCGCCAGTGAGGAATTGACGATCCAGCCCCAAGGGTTGATGCCCGCGCGGCGCAGCTCGTTTTGAAGATGTTCGGCCTCAAGCACCGGTGTCGTTTCCGGCAGGGTCACGATCACGATGCTGGTTTGCTCAGGGTCCTGAAGCCGCATCATGGGCGTCACGATCTCGCTTTCTTGAGCGTCCGGGCCGGCATGGCGAACAATATCGCGATGGTAGGACCCGGTGGCGTCCAGCAGGAGCAACGTATGCCCCGTCGGTGCCGTGTCCATGACGACAAATTTGTGCGAACTCTCCTGGATAATGCCGGAAAAAGCCTGAAAAACGGCGATTTCCTCCGTACAGGGTGACCGCAAATCTTCTTCCAGAATAGCGATGCCGTCTGCGCCGAGATCTCCTCCTTTGGATTTGAGGACCTCTTCCCGATAGCGCTCGGTTTCCACTTCGGGATCGATGCGGCTTACCGTCAGATTTGGCAGATCCTGATCCAGCGTTTCAACCAGGTGAGCGGCCGGGTCGGTCGTCGTCAGCAGGACTTCGTGCCCGCGTGCCGCAAGCTCGGTTGCGACAGCGGCCGCCATGGTCGTCTTGCCAACACCGCCTTTCCCCATGAACATGATGAGGCCTTTGCCCGGCTTCTCAAGATCATCGATCAGGGTGTTAAGAGCCGGCATGTCGGACTGAATCCTGATATCGCTTCGTGTTGCCTGTTCCAGTTTCGTCTCGCTCGTGCTGGAGACAAAGCGATTGAGCGCATCAATGCCAACCAGGTTCTCAGATCGCAGCGGAAACATCTTGCGCGGCAGTTCTGCGAGTTCCGGGGCCATTGAGTCCAGAGCTGCCCTGTCTTTCCGGTTTAGCGCAGCCGCGAGCGGGTCGGAGGCAGCATCGTCCGGCATCAATCCATTGATCGCGAGTTGCTGATTTTTGATACCGATGGAAGCAAGCTCACCGGACGTACGAGCAAGTTCGGTCATCGCCGACTCACGAGGACGGGCAACAAGGATCAGCCTGGTCAGTTCGCCATCTCCAAGCCTGTCGACTGCGGCGGCATACCGTTCTCGTTGCTTCTCAAGACCCGCCAGCGGTCCGAGGCAGGACGCATCGCCTGTCCCGGCTTCAAGAAAGCCCGTCCAGGCCCCCGGTAACTTCAAGAGGCGTATGGTGTGGCCGGTCGGCGCTGTATCGAAAACCACATGGTCGTATTTGGCAATGAGATCGGTATTCGTGAGAAGACCGGTGAACTCGTCAAAGGCAGCAATTTCCGTCGTGCACGCGCCGGACAATTGCTCCTCGATGCTCTTTAGGGCTTTCTCCGGCATGATATCGCGAATAGGGCCGACAATGCGTTCACGGTACTGCTCTGCTGCCTCTTCCGGATTGATTTCGATGGCATCGAGACCGGTCACCTGTTCGATCGGTGTGATCTGATTACCAATCTCGGTTCCGAATACCTGTCCGACATTCGATGCTGGATCCGTGCTGACGAGCAGAATTTCCTTGCCGCTGCCAGCAAGGCTCAGAGAAGTGGCACAAGCGAGCGACGTCTTGCCAACGCCCCCCTTGCCCGTGAAAAAGATGAATTTTGGTAGATTTTCAAACATGGCGAAGCTTTTGATCCATCCGAGATTCTGACACGAAACCTAACCGCTCTATGGGGCCAACTACAGCAACGTGCGTCCAATCAGACGCACATAAGTTGCTCTAGCAGCTTAGTATCGATCAACTTTTCTGCGCTTGGTCGATTCCGACAAAGCGCAGGTTGATCTACCCGCAGCAGCTGCCGCCGGATGCCGCTTCACCTTTACTGCTGTCCTGACCGTTACCTGATGCGTTGGCAACCTCTGGATCTATACCGGCCATTTCTGCGAGCTCTATCCGTCCGGGAAACCGTCCGCTGGAGACCAACGTCTCCTCGGCCAAAATGGCCGGCAGTTCTTCATCACCTGACCGATCGAGAATTTCCTTCACGGCGCTGTTCTGGACAAAGCGCTCCGGCTCCTGTGCGAGATTGTATCGCTGAACAGTCACACCTTGCGTTTTAAGCCACTCAAGATCGCCCGCGAATTCCGCCAGCTTCGGATCGACAGACGGGCCACAAACACCGGTCGAGCAGCACATTGGGGAATCGTAAACGGAGATGGTTTTCATGCGGGTTTTCCTTGATTGGGTCGGTACGTTTGTTTCCACCGTGGCGGGGAACAGGTCAAAAAAGAGAGACGGACCGGCAAGTCACACTTGCTCGAACCGCTCGATTGCAATTAGCTATGATTTCGATACTACGGCACATGCCGAAATATCAAGATATAAAAACGTCCCAGGCTTTGCCAAACGGCCTTCTAGCGTAACTTTCCAGGTTGGTTTGCAAAATTCGGCGTTTCGGAGTTTAACGAACTATGGATCAGGAACATGCAATCGAGGCCTTTGCTTCGCTGGCGCAGGATTCCCGCCTGGCCATCTACCGGCTGTTGGTCCGCAACGAGCCCGATGGATTGCCGGTGGGTGAAATTTCCCGGCAATTGGATATCGTCCCTTCAACACTTTCCGGACACCTTGGTGTGCTCAAGCGTGCCGGCTTGCTGAAATCGACCCGCCATCAAAGAGAGATCCACTATGCCGCGGACATCGCAGCCATGAGCGATCTCGTGCGCTTCATGCTTGAGGACTGCTGCAACGGGCGCGTGGAGAATTGCGGAGAGATCATAACGTTGCTTAGCAGCGCCTAACTCAAGTGAAGCAGTGAAATAGGTGCTTGTTGGCTCAATACTTCCTGCTGTGCCGTGATCGTTACCGGATCCAAGCGGTTTGAATATTAATTGAGTCCGCTTTTCACCTGCAACCAGATCTGGCAATCCCTGCATGCCACCTTTAAAATTGAAACTTCTCATCGGTCCAGGGCTGGCCGTATCTGCCTGGACCGTCGCGTAGCCTTGTCAGGTGTCGCGCCTCAACATCCAAACGCCATGTCGAAGCGTAGTTCGACCACGGATCCAGCAGGATTCGGACTGATATTGGCCCATCTAACCGTATGTCGTGAACACACAGGAAACCTTCCGCACTCTTCGATGCCATCCAATCCAAATCATGCTGGTTCGTGGGCTGAAGAGAGAATTCACATTGGTCTTGCGGTGGATGCCTAAAACCGAACCACTTCTTTCCCGTCAGATAGTACAGGATAATCCCTTCTCCGCCGGCGATGCACCACGATTCATCCGGAGCAATCAAGCCGCAGGTTGGATCGCCGTAGTGATCGCCCAAGTCAAAAACCGTGTTGGAATCCTTGTGGTGAAGCTCGGCGCATTCGTAGTCATGCGTCAGCACAAAGTTCTCGGATTCTGCCAAACGTGTTCGCACGTTACCGCCCACGCTGAATCGTCAAGAAGTCGAGCAAACCGTTGCGGGGTTTGACGGGTCGCTGGATCCAGCCTGTTTCCGAGAGCAGTTTTGGAAGATAGATTTCACGTTCCGGATATGGGCCGTTGCGAATGATCAATCCAGCCTCAATCCGCATGACCGGTGATTCCGCAAGAAATCGGAATACACCGCTACAGCCAAAATATCCGAGATATTGCGGGTAACCCATACCTCCGCGCGTCTTGAGCCATTCAAGAAGATATTCCAATGTCCAAGGTCGCACGTGCAGTGGCTGTTCTTTCAGCTCCAGTGCATATGGAAGGTCTGGAAAGGCCGATTCCAGTTTCGCGAGAACATCATCCGGTTCACCAAGTGGCGCTTCGTCAGGACCTACGATGTAAAAATTTTCCCACACGAATGATGGTCTCGCCTGGCGAATCGTCAGTACAGAGGCTCTTAGATTGGATGCATTCTCGACATTAACGCAGACGAAGAAGTAAGCCCCGGCTACAAGAATAGCAATGTCTGCAACTGACAAATCGCAGCTGAAAACGGATCGCTGTTACTGAGTCCGCTTTCGAATGTACATCTGTGGGTCTGGAAACCAAAACGACCACGCTAAGAACGCGTGAAGTGCCTTGTCTCCGGCCAAATTATCGATTGCTGAGTTCGATGAGGTTGCCATCCGGGTCATTGAAATAGATCGAATGCAGTTTCCCTGTTGCACCCAGGCGCTCCCCAGGACCATCGATGATCTCTACGCCCAGGCGTCTTGAGCGCGTGGCGGCCACCTCAACCGGTTCGTCTGTTAGCAAACAGAAGTTCCCACTGCCGGGAACCGTGCCCCGTGCGATCGCCGGCAAAGTGCCGGGTTCCTGAAGACTGATCTTGTGCGCGCCGAAATATAGGGACCACTTTCCCGGTTGCTCGTCCCGTGGCTCCATACCCAAGACGCGTTCGTAGATGGCGCAAGCGGCAGCAACGTCTTTGACGCAGAGCACGATATGGTCGATCGATAGAATTTTCATCACAGGGAAATTTACGCGGTCAAAGCCGCTGCCGGACGTGTCGCGTTAAACACCGAAACCAACACGAACGTGTCAATACGAAGAGAATTCCTAGACCGGCACAATCCGAAGCGCTGGCGCCCTACTCTGCTTTGCAGGGCGTCGTTTTGAGAAACTCCAAGCCGGACAATGAACCAGCGACAGAGAAATCGCCATAGTCGATGGACAGACGTCGGCTGACGCCATTTGCATAGAAGCGATAGGCAAGCTGGTAGATCGGCGTCGTCTTGTCGGGATTGTCGCGGTCATAATAGCTCACGGCAATCGGCCAGGACGGCAACGTATCGAGAGCCGCTCCGTTGGCAATGGGTTTCAGAGCCTTGTTTGAGCCTGGCGGCAAGGGACGTCCGATAAATGCCGATGTCTGATATACTTTTTTGCCCTTTTCAGATCCTTCATAGAGCACGGCTTCTACAACCTTTCGGCCGGACGCAGCGGCATCGAGAACTGCACGGGCATGCTGGGCGGGGAATAGCACTTCTCCGGGCAGATTGAGCTTGGCCTTGGCTGGCGACTTTAGCTCGACCACAACGCCCTGAGCCTTGGCTTCGCGGAGTGCGCGGCCGCGCGTGACTTCATTGAGTTGCTGATTGAGGTATTGGGACGAGTTGAAGCTGAACTTTTTGCCTTTGCCTTCTTCCCACGTCGATGAGCGCAGATCGCTCGTGGTAGATCGGCCGGCGCTGTCGGTGATCTGCGTCACAAGCCGCGTATTGAGCGTATAGCCCTCACAAGGAGTACCGGTGAACTCGAACACCATCCGCCCGCTGACGCCGGAAACGCTGGACCCGGCACGTGTGTCTTCCAGGCGCATGTCGTAGATCGCGCGATGAGGCGCGAGCTTGACCGCTTGGGCCGATGGCAGCGCATTGGACGGAACGCTGGAATAAGCGACAGCCGCAAGGATCACGGCAAGTCCGAGACATCCCTGCATGAATTGCGCGGCCAGTTTTTTCATTCTGTAATCCTCGGTTCAGCAGCGACCCGATCGCCCATTTGCACCAGATCACACGGATTGGGCCGAGATTGGGCGGTCTTAAAGCTAGAAAAGCATGGTCGCTTATGCAATCTGTCTCCTGAACTAGGCCATGACCTAGGTCATAACCTCGATCGCTTGCATCAATCGCGCAAGACAAACAGTAAGGACGCCAGAATGCCTGGAACAGTTGAAGCTCGGCTTAACGACCTTGGTGTTGAACTCCCTTCACCAGCGGCGCCTGCCGCAAATTACGTCCCCTTCGTGCTTACGGGCAAGCAGCTTTTTATCTCAGGCCAGATGCCGATGGGCCCGGAAGGCATCGCATTTGTTGGTCAAGTCGGGGTCGATGTGGACATTGAAGCCGGTGCGGCTGCTGCAAAACTCTGCGCTATCAACATTCTCGCCCAGGCAAAAGCAGCACTCGGAGACCTCGATCGGGTCGAACAGTGCATCAAACTTGGCGGATTCGTTAACGCCGCTCCCGATTTTACGCAGCATCCGGAAGTCATAAACGGCGCCTCGGATCTCCTCGTCGGTGTCCTTGGCGACAAAGGACGCCATGCGCGCTTTGCTGTCGGTGCGGGTAGCCTGCCGCGAAATGCCGCCGTGGAAATCGATGCGATTTTTGCCGTTGCATAGCTAAAAGGTCTCATGGGAGACGCAGAACAGGTCGCTGTCCGAATTGAATCCGACATCCGGTGCATCGAAGCCGGGGTCTGGGATTCGATGGCGGGTGGAGCCAACCCGGCGGCGGCAAACCCCTTCGTTAGCCATGCTTTCCTGGCAGCGCTTGAGGAAAGCGGGTCCGTTGCACCCGAAACAGGCTGGGCGCCGCAGCATCTCGTGCTGGAGGATGCCGCAGGGCAACCGCTAGCCTGCATGCCGTCCTACCTGAAATCCCACAGCCAGGGCGAGTATGTCTTCGATCATGGCTGGGCAAACGCTTTCGAAAATGCCGGTGGGTCCTATTATCCGAAGCTTCAGACGTCGGTTCCGTTTACGCCTGTCACCGGGTCGCGCCTGCTCATCCCGGAATGCGATGACCGCGATTTGCGCGAGCGGCTTCTGCTCAGCGCGGGGCTTCGCCTGCTGGAACACCATCAGGCCTCGTCCTGGCACCTGACATTTCTGACCAAACGCGAATGGGAAAACCTCGGCGACCATGGCTTCTTGCAGCGCACTGACCAGCAATATCATTGGCGCAACGAGGGCTATGAAACCTTCGATGACTTTCTTGGCAGTCTTGCCTCCCGCAAGCGCAAGGCGATCAGGCGCGAACGGCGCGATGCCCAGACCCAGGATGTCGATTTCGTCTGGCTGACCGGCAACGAGATAACCGAGGCGCACTGGGATCGCTTCTTCGACTTCTATCTCGATACCGGCGCGCGAAAATGGGGCACGCCCTATCTCAATCGCGAATTCTTCAGCCTGCTAGGGCAATCCTTGGGCGCCTCCATCCTTATGGTCATGTGCCGGCAGGATGGCGAGGATATCGCGGGCGCTCTGCATATTGTTGGGGGCGATACCCTCTATGGGCGCTACTGGGGCTGCGTAGAGAACCTGCCCTTCCTCCATTTCGAGGCCTGCTACTACCAGGCCATCGACTATGCCATCGCCCACAAAATCGATTGGGTGGAAGCCGGCGCACAGGGCCAGCACAAGCTGGCACGCGGCTATTTGCCCGAGACGACCTACAGCGCACACTTCATCGCCAACCCGTCGCTGCGCGATGCCGTCGCCAATTATCTCGAGCGAGAGCGCGCTTATGTAAACCTCGAGTCCGAAGCCCTAAGAGCGCATTCGCCCTTTCGCAAGAATTCCCAGAGCGACGACAAGGAATCTTGACCCCGTGCCCTTGACTTGGGAAGGAAGGGAATCCGAAACGATAGCTTGACGGTCGATCAGCACATCTGCGCCCAAATGGCTGCAACCGGATAGCGGCTGATCAGACACCAGACGGACCGAGGGGATGGACCATGGCTTACGATGACGACAATATTTTCGCCAAGATCCTGCGCGGCGAGTTGCCGTGCCACAAGGTCTACGAAGACGACGAGTCCTTCGCGTTTCTCGACATTATGCCACGCTCGGACGGCCACACGCTCGTCATTCCCAAGGCGAAATTCGAGAACATCTTCGATATCGATGCCGACACCCTCGCCCGGCTGATCCGCTCCGTTCACAAGCTGGCACCCTTGGTGCGCACGGCCATGGGCGCCGACGGCATTATGCTTCAGCAATTCAACGAGGCGGCCGCCGGACAGATGGTCTTCCACATTCACTTCCACATCCTGCCCCGATGGGAGGGCCAGAAACTGAAGCCGCACCGGGAGGAGATGGAAGACTCCGATGTTCTCACGGCCCATGCGGAAAAGATCCGAACCACGATCGAGGCGGCCTGAGGCCGAGGATCGCTGAAAGGCGCGCGCAATGGCAGCAGTCCTGATTGTCGGCGCCAGTCGAGGCCTCGGTCTCGAGACGCTTAAGCGCGCTTTGCAAGCCGGCCATGAGGTTCAGGCGCTTGCTCGTTCGGCAGACACGATTGCTGTCGACCATCCGAACCTTCACAAGGTCGCGGCGAATGTTCTCGATCCAGGTGTGCTCGATAGTACGCTCCCGGCTGTCGACGTCGTGATCACGGCACTCGGCATCGCACCCACGGCATCGCCCGTTCGCCTCTTCTCAGACACCGCCGCTGCCGTCACCAAGGCCATGCAGCGTCATGGCGTCAAACGTCTGGTTGCCGTGACAGGCATGGGAGCCGGGCCGACGCGCCGGCTTGGCGGCCTGCTCTATTCGCAGGTCCTGCGCCCGGTGTTTCTGCACACGATCTATGAGGACAAGGATCGCGAAGAGGCAGTCATTCAGGAGAGCGGTCTCGACTGGACAATCGTGAGGCCTGGATTCTTGACCCGCCTGCCGCCGCGCGGCCGCTATCGGACCCTGACAGATCCTCAGGATTGGGAGTCCGGTTTTATCAGTCGTGGCGACGTTGCAGATTATCTCGTGCGTCAGATCGATGATCGGTCCGACGTGCACAAGACGCCGTTACTTATCAGCTAGTTCGATTTCGACCGACAACTCCGACCCGAGTCTGCCGCTTGCCCTCTCGAGCTAGCTCTCGCCCTGGGAAGAGGGTTAGGTTGAGGGGTGCGGTGGCCCAGCACGTTAACAGACGCTCGGCAACCTACATCACAGGCGTTACAATCACCTCGCCGACATTGACCCGTGCCGGCTGCTCCAGCGCATAGACGACCGCCGCTGCCACATCGTTGGCCGTCAATGCCTGCGGCTTTGGCTCATCGAAGAAAGGCGTGTCAACCATTCCTGGAGCGATGACCGTGCAACGCCCGCCCCACTCATTCATCTCAAGCGCGAGGTTCCGGCCAAAGCCGTGAACGAACCATTTTGTTGCACCATAGACCGACCCCTTGAGGGCAATTGTTCCGGCCCGCGATCCGGTCAACAGCATATGACCCTTGGTCTTTTTCAACTCGGGCAAGGCGTGCTTCACGGTCAGGCAGAGGCCCCAGACATTGATGTCGATCATCTCGCGCCAATTGGCGAGATCGCCGCCTTCGGCGCCAGGGCCGGTTGCACCGATACCGGCATTTGCAAAGACCGCTTCGAGCGGTCCGAACCGGGCCGCCTCTGCAATGGCGGCCGCGACCTCGTCCTCTTTTGTGACATCGCACGCGATTGCACACGCCTTGTCCGCTCCGAGATCCTGCACGAGACGGTCGATCTTATCCTTCGACCTAGCTGCAACGGCAACGCGCCAGCCAAGCTTCACGGCGGCGCGTGCGGTTGCTTCTCCGATGCCGGACGATGCTCCGGTGATAAGCAAAGTTCTATCGGTCATGCGATATCCTTCGTTTGGCCAATGGAGGTTTCTGACGCCGATTGAGAGTCAGGTGTGTGGAATGATCCCGATGCCGACGGCATTGAATCCACCGTCGACGGCAAGTGTATGCCCGTTCACATAGCGTGAATCGGGTCTGGCAAGGAATGCGACACCCGCGGCGATCTCTTCGGGTGTGCCATAGCGCCGGTTCGGAATGAGTTGGTGAAAATTTGCTCGATCGCTATCGGTGTGGGCCGCGCGCGTCAATTCGGTGTCCACCGGTCCCGGCGCAATGGCGTTCACAGTTACGCCTCGCTCTCCGAGTTCGAGGGCGAGGACGCGGGTCACGAGCTCAAGGCCAGCCTTCGAGGCACCATAGGCCGCCCGATTCTCGCCGCCACGATGACCGGCAATCGAACTGATATTGATAATCCGCCCCGATCCCTGCTCTACCATATGGCGCGCTGCCGCCTGTGCCATGGCGAATGCACCGACCAGATTGATCTTCAGCACGCGCTCAAACGTCTCCGGTTTCATTTCCAGTGCCGGTTCCATAACGCCGATACCGGCATTGTTCACGAGGATGTCGATGCTACCCATTGCGGCAACCATGCGGTCGACAGCTTCCTGTGCCATGGCATGTTCCGCCACATCGAGTGTGAATCCAGCGGCCGGCCCATCTGCAACAGCCGGTAGTTCCATGGCGGCGGCTTCGGCCCCTGCCCCATCCAGATCTCCAATGACCAGACGAGCACCATCGGCGGCCAAGCGCGTCGCAATGGCCAACCCGATCCCGCGTGCACCTCCCGTTACGAGAGCGCACAACCCTGAAAGCGGAAGCTTATCCATGACTCACTCACCCCCCGAATGACCCGATCTGTACGAAGCGCGAACGTAAAACCACGATGGCGCCGCTGTCCACCAAGTGACTGCGTCACAAGTCTGGGGCAGGTTATTTCTAGAAAATTGATTGTTCTCTGCCACTAAAAAACAGACCGCTACTATTACCACGGGAATTTCCACTAAGCCATTGACTCGCCTGTTGTTTTCAAATTTGGAGAAAGTGTCGAATGAGCGAAAAGCCGAGAATCGCCATTATCGGCGGCGGGTTCACGGGCGCTGCCACCGCCATTCATCTCTCGCGCAGCGCTCCGGCGCCTCTTGCCATATCCGTCATCGAACCGCGCCCTGAGGTCGGACGCGGTGTCGCCTATTCCGCAACAGATCCTGACCATCGGATCAATGCACCCTCCGGATTTCATTTTCTGTACCCGGAAGACCCGGACGGGATTGAGAATTGGCTGCGCAAAACCGGTCGCTTCGACCGAGACGACGGGATTGCAGCCTTCGACGGTGCCCTGTTTCCAAGACGCGAAGATGTTGGCGCTTATTTCAACAGCGAATTTGTCGTGCATATACAGGACAATCCCTCCATGTCGGACGTGGAGCATATCCGTCAACGGGCCGTCCAGATGGCACCGGCCGCGAGCGGCTTCACCGTCACCCTTGAAGACGGTACGGAATTGGCTGCCGACCTCGTCATCGTTACGACCAGTAACGAGGCACCGAATGTGCCCACATCGATCGACGATGCGCTCAGATCCCATCCGGGCTTTATTGCCGATCCGTGGGATATCGGCCGTCTCAAGTCCATCGACTCCAACGCCAATGTCATGATCCTAGGGGCGGGATTGACTGCAGCGGATGTTATCTCGACCCTTGTTCGCGACAAATCCGGCGTCAAAATTGATGCTGTTTCACGGAGCGGCATTCGGCCGACATCGCGTCCGCGCTCTCATGCCAGTCTGCCGCAACCCATCTGGGATCGGACGGATGCAAAGCCATCCCCCTTTGAGAAGAAATACGGAACACTCAAATCCGTCCGTAAGATCCTGTCCGTTGTGCGAGAGGAAATAGCGACGAACGCGGAAAAAGGCATCCCCTGGCAGCCGGCATTCGACGATGTCCGCGACTCATTGCGCCAGATCGCGCTGGCACTCCCGCTTGAGGAGAAGAAGCGTTTTCAGCGTCATCTGAGGCGGCGCTACGACTCCTGTCGCTTCCGATACCCGCCGCAGAACGATGAGATTTTGAGCAAAGCCGAAGCGTCAGGACAACTGACGTTTCATCTCGGCAATGTCGGCCATATTGCCGGAAAGGAAGCCGCCGTCGAGGTCGGCTGGACCAAAGGCGGTGTTTCAACGGTCCGCGACTTCGATGCCGTAATCAATTGTGTCGGCCCGCCATCGCGCCCGGACCGGTCCGACAACCCATTTCTCAAGTCGATCATTGCAGAAGGCCATGCGAGGGTGGCACCACTCGGCGTGGGCCTCGACGTCGATGATGATTGCCGGGCAGTCGACGGACAGGGGCAGTCACAATCCCGGTTGTTTGTGGTCGGTCCGCTGACATTCGCCAGGTTCGGCTACCCGCTGGGCATTCCCTTTATCGTGCATCAGATCGTTCTTGCGATGCCGGGAATGTTCGACGAGCTGAGTGGACCGATCAGCCGATCTTGAATCCCGAGAAGAACAGCCCTTCGAGATCCTGAGCCGCGGTTTGCATGAAGGGGACGTTGTGCTCGATCTCGTCGATGGACTTGCGGGTCGTGAGGGAATGGGTAGAGAGGAAGGCACAGGGTACCTCATTCCCATTCCTGACCGGAACGGATGCACCGACCATATCATCGAACCACTCTTCATCGTCGAGGGCGTAGCTGGCCTTCCTGATCTTTTCGAGTTCCGTAGCGAATTGCCGGCTACCCGTGATCGTGTTCCGGGCGTTCTTTTTGGGCTTGATGTCCTTGAACACTCTGATCGCGGCATCATGCTCGAGCGAGCTGAGATAGAGCTTGCCCGACGCACAACAATGCAATGGCAGCGGATCGCCAATCTTCAGCGCAATCTGAAACGGCCAATTCGACTCGACGCGATCGAAATAAACCAGCTTCGTTCCAAGCGGCACTGAGAGGCTGACCGTTGCATCCAACTGTTCCGATAGCCGCCTGAGTATCGCCCGCCGCTCCGTCACCTGCGGCTCATACTGCAGGCAGTTCAGGATCATCGACCGCAGCCGAACGCCAGGAATGATCCTGTTCGCCGGCCCCGGGGCAACAAACCCCTCTTCCGTCAGGGTCTCGATCAGCCGGTAAATCGTTGGTAACGGAATTTCCAGCAACTCGGCGAGTTGTGCCGCTGTCCCATTATTGGGATCGACACAGATCGCCTCGAGAACCTCGAGAATACGCCTGGGAGAGGTTCGTTTTGCTTTCGATTCCATCTTTGGCTTTTGAATTGCCGGCTTTGTTCTAACGGACATATATCAGTCGCTATGACAGGGTTGGCAGAGAGAATTCCGGTCCACTCGTGCCCTTGTTCGGCCAGGACAAAGTTGCCGTCTTCAACCGCGTGTAAAAACGAACGCCTTCGGGGCCGTGCATGTGATGATCTCCGAAGAGAGACCGTTTCCACCCGCCGAAACTGTGGTAGGCGACCGGCACGGGTATTGGAACGTTCACGCCTACCATGCCGATCTTGCTACGCTCGATGAAATGCCGCGCGACACCGCCGTCATTGGTGAACAAGGCTGCGCCGTTGCCAAGATCATGATTGTTCGCGAGAGCCAGAGCATCACCATATTGCTGCGTGCGGACAATCCCAAGGACAGGCCCGAAGATCTCTTCCTTGTAGATCGTCATATCCGGCGTGACCTGGTCGAAAATGCAGGGCCCCAGGAAATAGCCGTCTTCATATCCCTGTAGCGACAAACCGCGACCATCGGCAACGAGTTTCGCCCCTTCCTGCTCGCCTTTCTCGATATACCCCAGGACTTTGTCAAGATGACCCTTTGTGTTCAGCGGCCCATAGTCGGAGTCGGCATCCGTATAGGGCCCGACCTTCAGTTTCGAGGTGGCTTCAATCAAGGAGTCTCGTACGCGGTCACCCGTCTCGTCGCCGACACAGACAGCCAGCGAGATGGCCATGCAACGCTCGCCTGCCGATCCGAAGGCCGACCCGATCAGGGCATCGGTTACCCCTTCCATATCAGCATCGGGCATGACGATCATGTGGTTCTTGGCGCCGCCAAGAGCCTGCACCCGCTTATTGTTGGCCGACCCTGTCCGGTAGATGTACTCGGCAATCGGGGTCGAACCGACGAAACTGATCGCCTGGACACGCGAATCGGTCAGCAGCGTATCCACCGCCTCCTTGTCTCCATTGACCATATTGACCACGCCATCCGGACAACCGGCTTCGCGTGCCAACTCGACAATGCGAAGCGGGCAGCTTGGATCCTTCTCCGATGGCTTGAGGATGAACGTATTCCCGCAGGCCAGCGCAACCGGCATCATCCATAGAGGCACCATCGCCGGAAAATTGAACGGCGTGATACCGGCACAAACGCCGAGGGGCTGACGGAGATTGAAGCTGTCAACGCCTGTGCCGACATTTGCCGAAAACTCGCCCTTCAAGAGCTGCGGAATTCCGCAGGCGAACTCGACGACCTCGATGCCGCGCGTTACCGAACCTCTGGCATCGTCGAGCGTCTTGCCGTGCTCGCGCGACACCATCTCGGCCAGCTCGTTGATATTCTCGCTGAGCAATTCCTTGAAACGGAACATGATGCGGGCACGATTGATCGGCGTGCGTGACGACCATTCTTCGAACGCAGCCTCTGCCGAGGAGATGGCCGTTCGCACCATTTCGCTATCAGCCAGTTCGACCTCGGCGATCTGCTCACCGGTTGCCGGATTGTAAACAGGACCCGTTCGACTTGCAGCTGCTCCTGCATGGCTGCCGCCGATAAAATGACCAATCCGCTTCACACCGCTCTCCCTAAATCGCGAGTTGAGATTGCCCTTAGCCTATCTCGCAAGATCGCGGCTGAGAAGCTTAAATGAGAAAACTTTTATCATTTAATTGACATACCGTTTCCGTCATCGCTAGTGTTGCGACATCGGATCAGCCTGTAGATGCGATCGTAATGACGCTGTATCCAAGTCGACTGGGGAAACGAATGCGAGAGACAGTTCGAGTCTGTATTCCACGTTTTCTCCAGGTAGGGCGTGGCAGCATCCAGCATATTCCCGACATTCTCGCCAAGACCGGCGACGCAAGGCAGCCACTCATCGTCACCGATAAATTCATGGTGGAACACGGCTATGCCGAACGCATCATGCGCACGCTCGGTGAGCACGATGTCGAATGCGGCGTGTTCGACGAGGCCGTGCCCGACCCCACAGACAGCGTCGTTCACAAGGGTATTGATGCGCTCGAAGCCGGCAACCATGACTGCGTTATCGGGCTTGGCGGCGGCAGCCCCCTCGATACGGCAAAAGCCATTGCCGTCATGGCAAAGCATGGCCGCAACCTCCTAGACTACAGGCCACCGAACGAATTCAACTCGCCGGGATTGCCAACGATTGCGATCCCCACGACAGCAGGAACCGGGTCGGAAGTCACCCATCACACAGTGATCGTCCATGCCGAGACGCGGGAAAAGATCTCCTGTCGCGGTGAAGCCTTCGTGCCGACTGCCGCAATCGTCGACTTTGAATTGACGCTATCCAAACCGAAACGTCTGATCGCCGATAATGCCCTCGATACGCTGACCCATGCGATTGAAGGATATGTCAGCCGCAAGAGCACCCTGTTCTCCGATCGCATGGCGCTCGATTGCATGCGTCTCGTTGGTGCCTATGTCCAGCGCGCTTATACGGATGTGGACGATCTGGAGGCCCGGGAATATTTGATGCTCGCCGCAACACTGGGCGGGTTGGCCTTTTCGAATTCATCTATATGCCTGGTTCACGCAATGAGCCGCCCGCTGGGCAGTCTCTTTCATGTACCCCACGGCATGAGCAATGCGATGCTCCTGCCGACCGTGACCAAGTTTTCCGTCGACTCAGCCTTTGAGCGCTATGCAGATTGCGGCAGGGCCATCGGTCTGGCCGACACAGATGATAGCGACGAGGAGGCCAATCGAAAGCTCATCGACGGTCTCTACGCTTACAACGAACAGATGGCTGTGCCATCTATGTCCGCATTCGGCATCGACCAAGACGCATTCAACAGCGCATTGGATCAAATGGCGGATGACGCGGTGCGTTCGGGTGCACCCAACAATAATCCGCGGATAGCGGACCAGCAGGAAATCAAGGATCTGTTTTTACAGGCCTGGTCATGACGAAAGCAGCGCTCATCAATACCGGGTAAGTTTCTCAAAATCAGATCCAAAAAGCTCGTCAGAACCTACGAAATGGAGGAAACGTGATGACAAGAAGCAAAGAGCGTAAACACACAGGAATATTAGGTCGAGGTCTCCTTGTGGCCGCGGCAGCAACAGTCTTGTTCGCATTTGCACCACAGAGCGATGCAACAGCGGCTGAAAAGATCCGCTGGAAAGTTCAATCCACATTCAACACGGGCTGGCCGGCACTTGGCGATCCCATCGCCTATGTCGCCAAGACCCTCAAGGCAGCGACCGATGGTCGGATCAACTTGAAGGTCTATGAGCCCGGCAAGATCGTGCCGCCTCTCGAAATTTCCCCTTCCATCAGTAAGGGCGACCTTCCGGCTGCATACAACTATCTGGCCTATGACCAGGGCCGCATTCCTTCCGCTGTCCTTTTTTCCGCCGTTCCATTCGGAATGGAGCCTTGGGAATACGCCGCATGGTGGTTCGAAGACGAAGGATCGAAGCTTGCCGAAGAGATTTATCACAAGCGAAACATTCACCCGTTGCTGTGCAGCACCATCGGGCCGGAAACGGCTGGCTGGTACAGAAAACCGATCAAATCGCTGGATGACCTCAAAGGTCTGAAAATCAGGTTCTCCGGCCTTGGCGGCATGGTGCTCAACAAAATCGGCGCATCGGCGACGTTGATGGCCGGCGGCGAGATTTTTGCCGCTCTCGAAAAAGGCACGCTCGACGCAACCGAGTATTCCATGCCGGCAATCGATGAAGTCCTCGGCTTCCACAAGATTGCGAAATACAATCTGTTCCCGGGCTGGCATCAGGTGTCCACATCCACGCACCTGCTGATCAATCTGGACAAGTGGAAAGCGCTGGGTTCAGCCGATCAGGCCCTCTTTAAAATGGCCTGCACCGCCGCAACCATGCGTGCAATCACGACCGGCGAAGCCCTTCAAGGCAAGCAGATCATGACCTTCAAGGACAAGGGTGTGACGGCTGCCAAGCTTCCTGACAGCGTTATCCAGGAACTGAAGCGCGTTGCCGCCGAAGTGATGGACGAGGAAGCTGCCAAAGACGCAGACTTCAAGAAGGTATGGGAATCACAGCAGGCCTTCCACAAGCAATACCAGATTTGGAAGGACTGGGGTTACCTGCCTCGCGATTTCAAATAAATCGCCCTTCCGATCCCTCCCAGTCGGGAGTTTGGCGAAACAGTCTCCGCAGCCGACAATGTCGGCTGCGGAGCGCCGATCGACCAACTGAGCCCTCTCATTGTTGCAAGTCGTCCGTACCGCTACAATCGAATGTGTGAGCAAGGGCCTGTGGAGATATTCCACGCCGAGAGCAACAATATTGGGGGGAGCGAGCCGTGGAAACCGACACGCCTCGACATATTGCCGATCTGACCGACGAAGAGCTCTTCGAAGAGCCGGGTCACCATGAATTCAAACTCCACGAAACGAAACTGACGCGATTGCTCGACCAGTTCGTCTGTGGAATCGGCCAGGTCTTTCATTGGATCTGGGTTGTGCTAGTCGCCGTCATCATCGTAAATGTCGTCCTGCGATATGCCTTCAGCCAAGGCATGATCGAGCTCGAAGAGCTGCAATGGTATCTGTATTCCGTCGGCTGGCTTATCGGCCTCTCCTACACATTCGTTTACGACGGTCATGTTCGCGTGGATGTGCTGCACGAGAAACTCCCCTATGGGGGCAAATTGTGGTTCGAACTTTTCGGACTACTCTTCCTGTTTCTACCCTTCGTTGTTGCCGTCATCATCTGGTCGCTTCCATTCGTCGAACTGTCCTGGACGACAAACGAACGATCGACGTCGGCCAATGGCCTGCCCGCACGCTGGCTCGTCAAAGGCGCGATGCTCTTTGCATTCTTCCTCCTGGCCCTCACTGGGATTTCACGGCTGATCAAGGTGATCGCTTCGATGATCCACGGCGCGCCGCCCAACGGCGCGCAGGCCTCAGCTGGCGCGGCACAGGAATAGGGCACGGCCATGGAACTCGAACCGAACCACTATATGGCGATCGGGATGTTCGTCTCGTTCATCGTCTTCATTTTCATGGGCTATCCCGTTGCCTGGCTGATGGGCGGTCTGGCGATCATCTTCACCGCCATCTCCTATGCGTCGGACACCTATCTCGACACCTTCTTCGGCGTTGACTGGGGCTACAGCCGCATCGTGGCGACCAGGATCTATGCGGTCATGAACAACTGGGTCCTGGTGGCCCTCCCGATGTTCGTCTTCATGGGCATCATGCTCGACCGCTCGGCGATCGCCGAAGACCTGATGCGCGATCTCAGCAAACTGTTTGGCCGCGTGCGTGGCGGGCTCGCTATCACGGTCGTGTTTATCGGCGTGCTTCTGGCCGCATCGACCGGCATCATCGGCGCTGCCGTCGTGCTGCTGGCCATCCTCGGCATTCCGTTGATGCTGAAAGAGAAATACAGCCCAGAACTGGCATGCGGCGTGGTTTGCGCAACGGGCACGCTCGGTATTCTGATCCCGCCCAGCATCATGCTGGTGATGATGGGTGACCAGATCCGCATCTCGGTCGGCGATCTGTTTATGGGCGCTGTGTTTCCAGGGCTATTGCTCGGTTTGCTCTACACGGTCTTCATCCTGACCTATGCCTGGTTCAAGCCGAACGTTGCGCCCGCCCCGGTTGATGCAGAGCCCGTATCCTGGAAGATATTGTTCAATGTGTTTCGCTCGACCATACCGGCGGCTGCCCTGATTTTCGTAGTCCTGGGCAGCATCTTCTTCGGCATCGCGACGCCGACGGAAGCGTCCGGTGTCGGCGCGCTCGGCGCAACTCTCCTTGCTATGGCGCGCGGCCGCCTGACTTGGAAAGGGTTGCATGGCGTTGTCGAACAAACCACCAAGACGACGGCCTACATTTTCGCGCTCTTTGTCGGCGCAACGGCATTCTCGCTCGTCCTGCGCGGATTTGGTGGCGACGAGTTGATCGAAGGCGTTCTGACCGGGCTCCCATTCGACAAGTACGGCGTCGTCATCTTCGTCCTGTTTATGGCCTTCCTGCTCGGCTTCTTTCTCGACTGGATCGAGATCACCCTGATCTTCCTGCCCCTCGTCGCCCCCGTTCTGTCCGATCTCGGCGTCAATCTCGTCTGGTTCACGGTGATGTTCGCCGTCTGCCTCCAGACCTCATTCATCACGCCGCCGGTCGGTTTCGCGCTCTTCTATATGAAGGGAGTGGCGCCGAAGGGGATTAACATCACCATGGTCTACAAGGGGGTGATCCCATTTATCATTCTTCAGGCCATCGGTGTCGCCAGCGTGTTCCATTTCCCCGAATTGGTGACATGGCTGCCGAAAGTCGCTTATGGCAATTAGATTTCGCTCCAAGCCTGGAACACCTAGTTGCTGCTGACAAAGCCTGTTGATCGGGAAAGCAACTCAGCACAATCGATCCGGGCCGTTACGCGTCAGTAACTTCTGAGCCATCGCTGCTTTACTCTCGCTCTGTAGACTCATTAGTCTCAAGGCGGAACTCCGCTCGACCCGTTGTCAAGACGAGGGCAGCGCGCCAGAAAGCGACGCACCGATGATCCGTCAGATATGTCGTACCGCACCGCGATCTTTCAAATGCGTTGCCTCTGGCATTGTCGTTTTTCTGCTGTCAGCATTGTTTTTCAATGGAGACACTCATGCCCAACGGGCCTCGCAGAAGGCGGAGCGAGAATATAGCCGGGCGCTCAAATTCCATAATGCCGGTCAGCCGTCGAAGGCTCTTCCCCATATTCGCGCAGCACGGAATCTCGTTGCGCGCCACCCGGGTCGCCGCACACGGGCCTATGCCATCACACTCAAAATGGAAGCCAGCATTCTTGCGGCGCTGAAGAAGAGCGATCTCGCCTTGAAGGTGGCAGATCAAGCGCTTCGGACCTTTATTCGGTCGGTAGGTGCACATCACGTGGACGTTGCCGATATGCTGTACAAAATGGGAAATATCCATGTCGGTGCCGGTCAATTGGAGGACGCCTACGCTACATGGCTCAGAGCTCTGGATGTCTATGAGAAGGCCGTCGGCCCCGATCACCCAAAACTCTTGAGCACCTTACAGAACGCCTCTGAATACAATCGACGGCAAACCTTGCTTGATGACGCCGTTCGCTTTGCCGAGAGAGCCGCTAGTATCGCCATATCATCGTTGAAGAAGGATCACCCTTACTTCACGACACCGATCCGGCAATTGGGATTGGTCTACAGTGATATGGGCAGGTTCGAAGATGCCGAGAAACGGTACCGCGAAATCTGGAAAATCGAACAAGGTCGCCCAACTCGCAATGCCGCCAATTTTCTCCAAGCGATGAGCGACCTATCAAACGTGTTGACTGAAACGCAAAAGCTTGATGAAGCGGAAGATCTCGCTGAACAGGCGCTTCTCTTCGCTCGCAAGACCTTCGGTCCCAATCATCCGCGCGTCGCCAAAATTCTCGATGAACGCGGCGTTCTCCTAAGCAAAAGAGGCAGATATCGTGACGCGCTTGCAGCATCGCGAGAGTCCCTTCGGTTGCGAAATGCCACCCTGGGATCAGATCATCGCGAAGTAGGCATCGGTCACACGAATATCGCGTTTATCCTGATCGAGCTTGGCCGCTATACCGACGCTGAGCGTAATCTCAAAGCCGCCTTAGAGATCCTCGACCGCAAAACCACAATGCGAACCGAGGTCCGCGGTGCACTGCTGCTCAACCTCGCAACCCTCTATGAGCGGACGGGCCGGCTAACCGAAGCAGAGGCGCTCTTTCGACAGAGCGTATCGGTATACACGGAAGTTTTCAGCGACGACCACCATCGCATTGCGCGAGCGCGCTTCAACCTGGCGCGCCTGCTCGGCAACACGGGCCGCTACGACGAGTCGGATGCATTGACGCGAAAGGCTCTTAAAAGCACGCGCCGAGCCTATGGGGACGACAGTACGAATGCCGCCAATATGATGGGAAACCTCGCGGGGAACCACTTAGCCCGCGGAGAACCGCGCAAGGCGACCAAAATCTATGAGAAAATCCTCGCAATCTTCGAAAAACGGCTCGGTCCCACGCACCCGGATGTCAGCTATTGGCTATCTCTTCTCGGAGAGCGGGCATTTGAGTCTGGCGAGTTGCCCTTGTCCGCAGACTATCTCAATCGGTCGATCGCATTGTTGGGATCATTAGGTCCCAGGCACGAACGGCTTGCTGCGCCGTTGATCACGCAAGCACGGCTTAATGGCGCAACCGGCAAGACCGCTCAGTCGCTTGCGGCATTCAGGAAGGCCATCGCGATCCTCATCCACAATTTCGATCCTCTTACCAGCGCCGATAGCGATACGAAGCGGCTTCTGGGCGGCGACGATATTACGCCGAATGCCATCGAATTCTTTGTCGCAGCCCTTGACCAGTTCCAGAACGAAGGCGCCGTTGCAACGCGTGAAGCCGCTGCCGAAAGTTTTCAGGTCGCGCAATGGTTGGGCCTGACAAGCGTCGGTTCCGCCTTGCAGCAGACGGCCGTTCGGGTTCTGGTAAGCGGCAGTGACCTTGAGCGTCTTTCGCGCAAAGTACAGGACCTGAAGCGGCAAAAAACCGCGCTAGACAAGGCACTACTCGAAGCACTGGGTCGACCGTCAAATGCGCTGCATTCGCAAACAGTCGCACGCCTGCGCAAACAGATCAGGGCAATGTCGGAGCGATTGGCTCCGCTCGAAGCGAAATTGCGCGCCGATTTCCCACGCTATGCAGAGTTGACCCGCCCTATGCCGCTCTCGCTCAATGATACGCAGGCGCTTCTCACCGAACAGGATGCCCTGCTTTTCTACATGACCAGCCGCAAGCACACCTATGTCTGGGCCGTAACCAGCGATGCAGTCACTTGGGCGAGGATCAATCGTAGTCAGGCAGAGATCGAACGTGACGTGACCAAATTGCGAAAGTCACTCGACCCGACCGCTGCGATCACGGCACAGGGGCGCGGATTTTCGAGAGAGGTCGTTTGCCGAGGTTTGGAGCGGCAAGCAAAGGGGTGCGAGGCCTATGATACCGACTTGGCGCGGGCACATGGCTTGTATCGCACACTGCTCACACCGGTAGAGCAGACGTTGACCGGCAAGCGGCATCTGATGATCGTACCATCCGGCCCTCTGACGGGCCTACCATTCCATATGCTTCTGACCTCCGCCCCACCAACAGGCGGGACACTCGATGAGCAGTTCAAACAGGCAAGTTGGCTTATCCGCCACCATGCGGTGACGGTGCTACCGGCCGTCGCGGCCCTGCGGGCGCTACGCGTTTTTGGCAAGAATGCAGAAGCGGAACGCGCGTTTATCGGCTTCGGTGATCCTGAGTTTTCCAAGCCCGATTCGGCTGCGCGAAAGGCCAAAGAAGATGGCAAGAAGAAGAGAATACGCGGCTATGCCACCTTTTTCCGAGGCGCGCTGGCAGATGTCGACATGCTATCGCGCGCCATCCCACCCCTCCCCGATACGGCGGATGAGCTCAAGGCTGTCGGCTCGCTGCTGAAGGCCCATCAGAGCGAAATCATTCTCGGGCGACAGGCAAGCGAAACCACCATCAAGGCGTTGAGCGCCGCAGGCCGGCTCAAAGATTATCGAGTCGTTCACTTCGCAACCCACGGCCTGATAGCGGGCGAGATCAGAGGGCTCGCCGAACCCGCACTGGCACTTTCCATACCGAGCCGCGCAACCGAGAATGATGATGGTCTTCTGACAGCATCGGAAGTGGCGCAATTGAAGCTCGATGCGGATTGGGTCGTCCTATCCGCCTGCAATACGGCCGCTGGCGAGAAACCGGGCGCAGAAGCATTTTCCGGACTGGCGCGCGCCTTCTTCTATTCGGGTAGCCGGGCGTTGCTCGTGTCCCATTGGCCAGTGATATCGGAAGCCGCGGTCAAGCTCACAACCGGTGCCTTCTCGGCGATGGAGACAGATCGGACGATTGGCAGGGCGGAAGCTCTACGCAGATCAATGTTAGCCCTCATCGACAATGGTGAGCCCCATGAGAGGCACCCGGCATACTGGGCACCGTTCGTGGTCGTCGGTGAAGGAGCTAAGATTACGACCAATTGATTTCGAGGCAGGCTGTCGCCAGGTCCTCAGCCATCGGTCTGAAACCGAGACGGCCGGCGCAGCAGTTCGGCACAAGTACCGACCGTTTCCTGCACGATGTCGGCTGCCGGGCGCACGGTATCGATCAAATCGACGACCTCACCGCCTATCACCACGCGCGTTTCAAAATCGGTCTCATCGGTCTGGTCATAGCGCTGGCGTTCGGCGTCGGGCGCATTGGCGAGCGTGCGAACATCCTCGTGCCAGCGCTCCGCAAAGGCATTCGACAGGACGCGCCCTGTATAGTGCCAGGGCCAATCCACATCTCGGACCACATCGAAAACTTTGGTTCGTAGCGTGTCGTCGCCGCCGGCTTCGACGAGTTTCGCCTTCGCCTCATCCGGACCGCTGGCCTCGGTCGCGGCCCAAAATCTCGTCCCCATCATGACCGCATCGGCGCCGAGCATGAGGGATGCCGCGAGGCCGCGCCCATCGCCAATCCCGCCGGCGGCAACGATGATCTGATCGTCTCCCGCCAGATCCCGCGTTGCCGGCAACAGTGACATGAGACCTCGGTCCATCCCGTGACCGCCGGCTTCCTGCCCCTGGACCACGATGACATCCGTCCCGGCCGCCAGTGCCTGACGAACCTGCTCCAGTCGCTGGACCTGCCAGAAGGTTGGAATACCGGCCTCACGCGCTTTTGCAATAAACGGTTCGGCATCACCGAACGAGAAGAACAGTGCGGCAGGCCCTCTTTCCAAGCACAGATCCAAAAGCTCGGGCTGGCGGGCAAGGCTCCAGGTAATGAAACCGACACCGACCGGTTGATTGCCGGCAGCTTCGAATTGCGTGTTCAGCCAATCCGCATCGCCATATCCGCCACCGATGATCCCGAGGCCGCCTGCTGCGGATACCGCCGCTGCCAACTGCCCGCCTGCCACCATGTCCATGGGCGCCAAGAGGATCGGGTGCCTGACTTCGAAGCGCTTCGTAAACCGGGTATGCAACATTGGATTTTCGCCTCTATTCGACCGCTGACGTAGCGGCCTTGCGCTCTCTTCGCACCGTCACCGAGTCGCCCGCCATGCCCCAATTGTCGGTGTCCACTTCGTCGATCACAATCATTGTCGCTGCCGGGTTCTTGCCGAGCACATCCTGCAGGACACCCGTTACCCCCTTGATTAGCGCCGCTTTTTCGTCCGCGTTCACGCCGTCGCGGGTGACCTTGATGTTCACATACGGCATTCGTTCCTCCCTAGGCTTCCGATCGAGTTTTGCTCGCCGGAAGATAGGCAGATCATTCCTCCATGAATAATGATTTGATGCGATCAATTACATCACATATTATGATGGAATGATGATCGATACAGCCCATATCCGAACTTTTCTGGCCGTTGCCGATTCCGGCAGTTTTACCGCTGCGGCTTCGGCACTCTGCTGCGTGCAATCCAACGTGACGGCGCGCGTGCGCCAGCTCGAGGACCGGCTGGGCGTCCCGCTCTTCGAGCGCGGCCGTCATGGCGCCAAACCGACGCCGGCAGGCACCCGTTTCCGCGGCTATGCGGAACAGGTCATCGCGCTGCTGGAAGACGCGGAAGACGACATCAAACAAACGAATGCTGCCGCAAAACCGCTCCGTCTCGGCTCGATGGAAAGCACGGCAGCATCACGCCTTCCCCCATTTATGAAGCGGCTGTATGAGGCGTTTCCGTTGGCCCCTCTCTCTTTGATGACCGGGACAACTGACGAAATGCTGAGCGCAGTGATGGACAAGAAGGTCGACGCAGCCTTCGTCTGCGCAAAAATCACTGACGATCGCCTTGACTCGGCTCCCGCTTTCATGGAGCGCATGGCGATCGCGCGCCCCGCCGGGCGGGAGATCGACCGGCCGCTCATCGCTTTCCGGCAAGGATGCACCTACCGCGCCCTCTCCGAGCAATGGCTACGTTCAGCCGGTCTTGCGCCGGTGCCTATTGTCGAGATGGGCTCGATCGACGGCATTCTCGGCTGCGTGGCCGCCGGCATGGGGATCGCCGTCATGCCGCGCATTACGGCTGAGAAGAGCGTACATTGCGGCGACATCGACCTGCAGGACCTGACCGGCCCCTGGCGCGATTGCGAAACCCGACTGGTCTGGCGTAAGGACCTGCGCGTTCCCGAAACCATGCAGGCGCTGCGCGAATGGCTCAAATCGGATATGTAGTGAGGGACGACACGGCGTGCCGATAACGGCAAGCCTCCCCTTCCACAGCCTCTCCAACGGGGATCGACATGACATCACAGGACCGGAGCCCGCCCTCGCGCGAAAAACTCGACGAGATCAGACAGGCCGTGGTGACGCCCATGGCGACGCTGGCAGCCCTGGAACTCGGCATATTCACGGCCCTCGCCAAAGGCCCCATGTCATGCCAAGCACTGGCTGAGGCACTGTCCGTCAAACCTCGCCGCCTCGAGATGCTGCTCTATCAACTGGTCGTCTCGGATCTGCTTGGCCTGGAGGATGGCCGTTTCGCCAATCAGCCGGTTGCACAGCACTATCTCAATGCAGACAGCTCAGACTATGTCGGCGCCATCCATGGCTTGTGGCGCGAACAGTTCCACTCTCAGATGCAGACGACGGAATCCATTCGGACCGACAAGCCGCAGGCCAAGATCGACTTCGTGGATGTTTCCAGCGGCGATCTTGCCACCTTCCTGAAAGGCCTCCACGGCATGACGGTCGCGGCCGGACGCAGCCTCGCATCGAGACCGCAATTCACTGATGCCAAGACACTGGTTGACTGCGGATGCGGTTCGGCCGGCATCGCCGTTGCTGCCTGCGAGGAGCATCCGAATCTTAAGGCAACGGCAACCGATCTACCGACGGTCATACCCGTAGCGGCAGAAATGATTGCCGAAGCCGGCCTCAGCGACAGGATTTCGACGGCCCCGGTGGACATCGTCAATGAGTCACCGTCCGGTCCATTCGACATCGCCACCGCCCGCTCGCTCTTTCAGGTCCTGTCCGCCGAGCAATGCCAAAAGACAGCTATGAACATTGGAGCTGCCGTTCGTTCCGGCGGCACGCTGTTTATTGTCGGCCATGTCCTCGATGACACGCGGCTTTCGCCCGTCGGTAGCGTCGGATTGAATCTCGCGTTCCTCAATGTGTTCGACGATGGTCAGTCCTATACGGAATCCCAGTATTACTCCTGGCTATCCGACGCCGGATTCGAAAACATGACGCGTGAGCCGCTTATGGCTGGAACCAGTCTTGTTACAGCACGCAAGAAATAGACGTCGCTCTGCGAGAACGCGGAGCCGGAAGCAACCACTTGAATGCCGCGGAATCGCTGGGAAAACCGGCGTAGCGCAGTATTTTTGACCCCGCGATTCTGCTAACCTTTGTTTGATTCGGACTATAAGTAATCGCCCGTGATTGCGGTGCTGCGTATGTCCCGATTGTTCATGTTTTTCAATGTGCTCCAAGGCACTGCGCCTGGGTTCTATCCGTTTGCAGTGAGTGGCAGCCCTGCGTCCGTGGGCTCGCAATATGCGCTCCGATCAAAAATGCGTATTCGTCCATGACGTAACACCAAGAGCCAGGTGCTGATTTGAGGACAACGCGACGCGACTTCATAAAGCAAATGGTGGTGAGCGGCATTGCGGTCAGCCTCTCTCCCCTCTTACCGGCTATTGCTCCGCGTGCTGCAGCCCGCAGCGGCGCGCTGGGAGGACAGAGCTGGGAACCGGGATCTGCCGGCGTCGGCCGTATCGACGGCTATGCCAAAGCCACCGGCGCAAAACTCTATGCATCCGACTACCGCGCTGCCGATCTCCCTGGCTGGCCGGAGGAGACATCGCATGCCCTTCTCGTACGTGCAGCGAATGCCACCCACATTTTCACCGGTATAGATCTGTCGCTTCTCAATCGCGCGGCCAAACCAGCAGTCGTGGTGACCGCAGAAGAGCTCGCAAAGGTCAGAGGCCGGGTTCCCTATTTCTACGGCGATGATTTGTTCGTCACAGCCGGGCAGACGCCGCTTTATCTCGGCCAGCCCGTGGCCCTGCTGATCTTCAAAACATTCGACACTTACGATCAGGCACGCCAGATCCTTCTCGATGAAGACGTCGTGACGTTCGGAGAGGAAACGGGTCCGGTGGAAAAGCCGGATTTTGGCTCCTACCGCTTCACCCGTGTCGCCGGTGCATCGGCTGATGAACCCGACATCTATTCGCCCTGGAAGGATGGCTGGGTCCGCCCGGGCCAAGCCCAAGAGACCGAGAACGCAAAACAATCAGCCAAGCATGGCGCTGAAATCCGTGCGGCGATGGCTGCGGACGATCCAGCGCAACTCGTGCTGAATCGCGATTTCCAGACGCAGTCCGTCGACCCCGTGTTTCTCGAACCGGAATGCGGTCTGGCCTGGTACGATGAAAACCGCAAGAACCTCGAACTGGTTCTCGGTGTGCAATCGCCCCATGAAGCGGCTGCAAGTGTGGCTCATCTTTTGGGGAGAGCCAGAGCCGACTTCAGGCCGGCCAGCATCAACACGCAGTTCACTTCGATCGGTGGGGGGTTTGGCGGACGCGATCACAGCTCGTTCCTGCTCTATGTCGCGCTAGCCGCAATGTTCTTTCCGGGCCGGCCGGTCCGGCTGGCGCACAATCGCTATCAGCAATTCCAGGCGGGTATCAAACAGCACGCCTTCAAGATGCGCTCGACCATCGCGGTCGATCGGACGACCGGCAAGATCAAGGCGTTTGCCGCCGACCATGTCACCGACGGCGGTGGGCGCGCCAATCTGTCGGCCAGTGTCGCATCCGTCGCCGCAACCGGCGCGATCGGCATCTACGATATTCCAAAAGTCGATATCACGACCGTGGCGAAACATTCGCGCGGCGTGACCGCAGGCTCAATGCGTGGCTATGGCGCTCTGCAGACAATGACGGCACTGGAAGTGCTGATCGATGAAACGGCTTCGGGGTTGAATCTCGATCCAATTGAATTCCGGCGCCGAAACGCGCTGAAGGCAAGCGGGCGAACGATGACGGGCAACAATTACGACGTTGCTATCCGCACGCCCGAAATTCTGGACAAGCTGGAACAGCACCCGATCTGGAAGCGCCGTGGCGACGGAAGAGACCGCTCGCCGCAATCGGAAATCATGACGGGTACGGGCGTTGCCTGCGTCACGAAAAATTACGGCTCCGGGGCAGACTGCTCGCTTGCCAGAGTCGAAATCGACCCGGCAGGCAAGATCACAGTTCATAGCGACGCCGTCGAAATGGGTAACGGCATCGGAACCGCCCTCGCCAACCGCGTCGCAGACGCCCTGGGCAATCCGGCCGGCGATGTCAGGACGGCAGACGTCGAAGCATTCGACGTGCTGGACCTTGTCACCTCGGGCGACCCGTTCAACATGGATCAATCAGCGCAGGATATCGCACAGCGCAACACACGCTGGGTCCCCGCAATCAGCTCGCCCACAAGAGCGTCGATCGGCGCGCACATTCAGACCCATGCCGCAGCAGAGGCGGCCCGTATCATATTCCGCTTCGGGTTGTGGCCGGCGGCCCTCGCCCTATGGCAGCTCGACACCAACGATGCTCGAGCCAAGGACTGGTCTGCCGCGCAATGGAAAGAGGGACAACTGACCTTGCCGGGATTGGCTCCCCTCGCCCTGGATGCCCTCGCCGCGAAAGCCTATACGCTCAATGGCGTAACCGCTGCCGTCGCGCATGGCTTCAATCGCTGGAAATGGTCGCACGCGACATTCACGATCGACGGCCAGCCCTGGACGGCCGACATCGATGCCCTGGCTGTTCGAAAAGGGTCCGGCAGATTGCTGAGCCTCGCTCGCTCGAACGTCAGCTATCCGCCGACCTATTTCAACAGAGCCGGTTCCACCTACACTTCGCTTTGCGGCACAGTGGTGCGCGTCGAGATAGAGCGGGCAACGGGCGTTCTGCGGGTTGCGGAGGCCTACACCGTTCTTGAATGCGGCAAGCCGCTGGTTCCGGAAGTCGTTCTCGGTCAGACGCAGGGAGGCTTCGCCATGGGCGTCGGGTTCGCCTTGTTCGAAGATCTGCCGATGTACGAAGACGGCCCGGGCAATGGTCAATGGAACCTCGGGCAATACAGGATCGCGCGCGGATCGGACCTACCCTTGAACAAGCTCGCATTCGAGGTTCTTCCCCCCTTGGAGAGTGAGCCGCCCAAGGGCATGGCCGAAGTTGTCATGATCCCTGTCGTGCCGGCGATTCTCAACGCTATCTCCGATGCGACACGCCATCGTTTCCAATCTCTGCCCGTGTCGCAGAGCATGTTGAAGGGAGCACTCTCGTGACGGCGCTACGTGTGACGATAAACGGTCGCCAGTACGGACCCGTCGATGTTCGCGACGAGTTGACGATGAACGATTTTCTGCGAGAGCATCTGGGGCTGACCGGAACCAAATTCAGCTGCGGGGCCGCGCAATGTCTGAGTTGCGCCGTTATCGTCGACGATCCCGACGGTGCCAGCCACACCATTCCGACATGCATCACCATGGCGACGAGCTTCGACGGCAAGTCCATCCGAACGGTCGAAGGACACGCGAAGAACGGCGAGCTGACGGCTCTACAGATAGCCTTCATCGAGCATTTCGCATTCCAGTGCGGCTATTGCACACCCGGATTTCTGAATGAAGCCCAGGTCTTGTTAGAGCGTCTTGCAAAGACACCGGTCGCCCGCGCCGACCTTGAGAAGACAATCGCAGATGCCCTCGATGGCCATCTTTGCCGCTGCACCGGTTACGTCAAATATCATCAAGCGGTACGAGATGTGATCCTGGCAGATTCCGCCCGCTACCTGATCTGACAAGACCCAAGAGCCGCAGATCGGCCACAACCCAAGAAGGCACAGGGACATGCAGATAGCCCTTCGGTTCCCGATCTTGATTGCGGTTTTCGCGTTGGCGTCGAACTTGGTGACCAACGCATATGCTACCGATGGGGCGAGGCCACAATCTCTTGCCAAGCCGGAGAGCTTTGCTGCGATAACCGATCCCGCTGAACGGTCTGCAGCATTGTTCAGTGAAGCCGGCAAAGTTCTGACAAGCCCGCGCTGCCTCAACTGTCATCCTCCCGGCGACCGGCCCCTGCAGGGCGAAGACGGGCGAGCACACTCGCCTCCGGTAATCCGTGGCCCGGATGGATTTGGGCTCCCGGCAATGCGCTGCTCAATCTGCCACCAGAAGAAAAATTTCAAAGCCGGCCGTGTCCCTGGTGCCAGCCACTGGCATCTCGCTCCGCGCTCGATGGCGTGGGGCGGCAAAACGGTCGGAGAGATCTGCGCTCAGCTTAAAGACCCGGAACGCAATGGCGGCCGGTCGTTGGAGGAGATCGTCGCCCATGTCGGGAAGGACCCATTGGTTGTGTGGGCCTGGGCACCCGGCGCCGGTCGCCAGCCCGCTCCCGGCACGCAAGCGGGGACGGTGGCGCTGTTGCAGGCCTGGGTGGATACGGGAGCGGTTTGCCCGGACTAACACTTTAAATCGAATGGCAGCCAGGGGGGCGCCGAAGGTTGGCGACACTGCTTGGCAAACGTCGAGTCGACCCAAACCAAAATTGCGAAGATTTGTCGGCCACTTCCAGATAGATACCTGCCATTGTCGACACCTCGTCAATTCGGAAGATTTTGACCCTATGTATGGACCGGCTGCGGTTTGCAATTGAGTAATCGCAGGATATCGGAAGTCGCTGATATGTATCCGGCCTGTTGATCGACTCGCGGGCCGTGGCCTTGATGGGAATACGCACGCGCCATTGGTCTCATTAGCGGACAGGTTGGCGAGCAACCATTAGGGTCATCAGACTTTGGGTGCGTTTCTTGATCCGTTCCATGCAGTCATCTCAATCGCGAACGTGTGTGAGGGGTTGAGCCTAGACGGCCGTCACCTCGATCCGATGTGTGTCGAACCTGTTGCCGTGCCTCAGGATGCTCCATGCGATCCGTGCCAGCTCGTTGGCAAGCGCCGCGGCGAGCTTGTTCTTGTGCATGCGCTTTGAGGCCTGCTCCAGCCAGGGTCCGAAGCTGAACTTCTCCCAATTGTGCGGCCGCATCAGAATAATGTGTGCCGCCTGGACGAACAGGGTGCGCGGGTATTTGCTGCCGCGCTTGGAGATGCGTCCCAGGATCGGCTTGCCGCCGGTCGAGTACTGGCGTGGGACCAATCCCAACCAGGCGGCGAAGTCGCGGCCCCGATCGAACGCCTCGCCGGTGCCGATGGCTGCCACCATGGCTGTCGATATCATCGGGCCGACACCGGGAATGCTCATCAGTCGCTGGCAATCGTCATCTCGTTTGCCGACCAGGTCTATCTCGCCCGTGATGGTTGCGATCCGCTCATCGAGCCACAGCCAGTCCTCGTAGAGACCGACGATGAGATCGATCATGCGCGGTGATATCTCGTCCTGCCGGTTCTGCAGGATCGCAAACAGAGACGTGCGCAAGGCATGCGCACCGGTGCGCACAGTGATCCCCTGTTCGATCAGGAAAGCACGGATCTGATTGATGGTTGCCGTGCGCCTGGAGACCAACCTGGAGCGAACGCGGTGCAGCGCCTGCAGATCAAGCTGGTCCTGGCTCTTTTCGCCAACCAGCTTCAGGTTCGGACGCAGCGCCGCCTCGGCAATCCCTTCGGCGTCGTTGTACTCATTCTTCTGGCCCTTCACGAAGGGCTTGGTGTACTTGGCCGGAATGATCCGCGGCTCGAACCCAAGCCGGCGCAATGTCCGACTGACGAAGTGGGCGCTGAGACACGCTTCCAGACCGACAATGCAACGCGGCAACTTCTCGAACGTCGGAACCAACGCGAGGCGTTTGATCTTGCACCGCAGAACAATACGACCATCGGGATCAAAGCCGACTATGTAGAAGACGTCCTTGCCGATATCGACTCCGATACTCGAAAGCTCGGATGGGGCCCGTTTGGAGGTGGCTGACATGGGATGCTGCTCCTATGGTTCGCAGGTCTAAGCCTGTGAAGGCTAACCTGCTCGCTCCGAGGGAGCAGCCGGTCCATCCCATTAGCCGATATTCCGTAAGTTCGGCGGATCGGCATTTGTAGCACTCTTCAAGGCCATCGATTAAGGTGTCGAAGGCCGTCGGAGCAAACCAAGTCAGATTGGGCGATATGCGGGATGCGCACGACATTATTGATACGCAACTCCTCCAGGAAATCTGTGATCAGGTTGCCGGAGAGATAGACGCGATCGTGACGATTGTTGCCGAAGGCGGTAAAATCATAGCGTCCTCCAGACGGAGCCGGATCGGTGACGTGCATTCGCGCGCCGCAAAAGTCTTGGCCGGGGAAGAGAGCGCGCTGTCAGTGACGGCGGAAGAGGCCGTGGAGGATCCGACGATTTTGGAAGGCGCCCTGCTGCCGATCGACATTGATGGCATGCGAGTATTCGGCGTGGGCGTCGCGGCGCCGCTGCAGATCGCGCGGCCCTATGCCCGCATGATTCAGCTCTGGGTCAGAGCTCTGTTGCGCGAAAGGGCATTGAGTGAGAGCGAACAGCGGTTCCGTGACGTCGCCGAAAGCGCCGGCGACTGGATATGGGAGATGGACGAAGATCTGCAGTTTACCTATGTGTCGCCCAGGTTTTTCGAGATTCTTCGCATAACGCGCGAGGCGGTGCTTGGGAAGACGCGGGGCGAACTGGCCGCGGCCGAGTTCGATAGCGACGCGTGGCGCGAGCACGAAGCCAAGCTGACCGCCCGCCTGCCGTTCAGGGATTTCGCCTATATCGCGCGGACGTCGGACGGCGGGACGCGCCACCTGAAAATCCACGGCAAGCCGATCTATGATCCGGATGGGACCTTCATGGGCTACAGGGGCACCGGATATGACGTGACCGAGCAGATCGAAATGAAGGAGGCGCTCGACCGGAGCCAGCGACTGTTGTTCGAAGCGATCGAGACGATACCCGAAGGGTTTTCCCTCTATGACGAGAAGGACCGGCTGGTCGTCTTCAACAGCAGGTACCGGTCAATGCTCTATCCCGGTGCTGACATTCGGCTAGAGGCCGGCATGTCCTTCGAAGCCATCGTGCGGCAGGCAGCGGAGGAGGGGTTCGTGGCCGAGGCGGAGGGACGGGTTGAGGAATGGGTCCGGCAGCGCCTTGCGCGCCGCCGCGACCAGAGCGAGCCGCACATCCAGAAACGCGGCGACGACCGCTGGATCATGGTGAGCGAGCACAGGACCGGCGACGGGGGCATGGTCGCGCTCTATTCGGACATCACCGAGATCAAGCAGAGAGAGCGTGAGCTTGCGGACAAGACCAAAGCCATGGAGCGGCTTTCGGGCCAACTTGCCAAATACCTGTCTCCCCAAGTTTATGAGTCGATTTTTACCGGCCGCAGGGAGGTCAAGGTTACCAGTCAGCGGAAGAAGCTGACTATCTTCTTCTCCGACATTGTCGATTTCACCGCGATCACCGACAGCCTCGAGCCCGAGGAGCTGACCAATCTCCTGAACCACTATCTCACCGAGATGTCGAAGATCGCCCATGAGTATGGCGCGACAATCGACAAGTATGTCGGGGACGGCATCGTCGCCTTCTTTGGCGATCCGGAGACCCGGGGCGTCAAGGAAGACGCAACGGCGTGCGTGAGAATGGCAATTGCTATGCAGCGGCGCATGAAGGAGCTCCGTTCGCAATGGCTGGACAGCGGACTGGAGAGACCGTTCCGGCTGCGCATCGGGATCAATACGGGATATTGCACTGTCGGAAATTTTGGCAGCGAGGACCGTATGGACTATACGCTCAACGGCAGCGAAGTGAACTTGGCCGCTCGTCTCGAATCCCACGCGGAAGTCGGCGGTATCCTCCTCGCGTACGAGACCCATACCTTAGTCAAGGACGCGATCTTGACCGAGGAAGGCGACACGTTGACGGTGAAGGGCTTTGTCAAGCCAGTGCGGACTTTTAGGGTCGTGGGCCTCTACGACGAATTGGAGGCGCAGGGAAGCATCATCTACAAGAATCAGGACGGTGTCCGGATTCTGGTCAACCTCGGAAACGGCAACAAAGAGTCTGCAATCGAGGCAGTCGAAGACGTGCTATCGCAACTGAAATCATGATCGTGCCCGTCGGCGCTTCGCCGCAATTGTACCGGCCACGGAAGTTGAGGCCACGTTTGAAGTGGCCAACGAATGTCTTCTCCGACGACCGCTTCTGGCACATTCTCTCCTTATCACAACGGGATCAAAAAAGTCTGAAAACCGGTGCTAATCGACATTTGCGAAGTTTAAATTCATCCAATCAAAACCGACGTAGCTCTCACGCGAGAACAGACTGAGCCACGGCCAACCCCAATGCGCCGGCCAGCACACCGGCCGCAAGCGACTTTCGCGAGAGCCAGAAAACCACAACAGCCAACGCAAAGGCTCCCAGCCGGATTGGCAAAGCCACATCGGCAAGCGCACCGGCCGGCAAAAGCACCATGCGCGCTACCAACCCGGCGATCAGCGCTGTCGCAACCGCGCGCACCCATACAAGTGCCTCACTCTCGATTGTCAGGCGTTGGGCCAGGATGACACCGAGAATGCGCCAGGGTGCCGTCGCGCCGAACCCGGCGATCAGCAGAAAGCCCAACACCCAGAGATAACTTTGCCCGCCTAGTTCCTGGATCTGCGCCATTGGGCTCCTCCGTAGGCAAGCGTGCCGCCGATCAGGCCGGTGAGCAGCAGATCGAAACCGGGCGCCACCAGAAAGAGCAGCGGTCCAAGGATCGTTCCGAGGCCCAGGGCCACACGGTCGATGCTGCTATCCGCCGACCCGAGAAGCGACAGATAGAAATAGAGCGGGCTGACGAAGATGAGGCCGGCAGCGATTGTGGGATGCACCTGCCCTGCCGCGACATGCCCAAGCAGCGTTGCGGCCATGACAGCGACGAAGAGCGCTGCGGCGAAGCCTCCGAAGAAGGATGCCCTCAGGTGCGGCGGCACTTCGGGCAGGCGTCTCATCGCTTCCAGCCAGGAGGTGATCGACACGAAATGCGAGAGGACAAGCTCAACCCAGCGGTTGGTACCGGCATCGCGCAGCACGGGCATGAGGGATACGGTCAGAGGCAACAGGCGAACGGCGGTGAGCGTGACGGCAAAGACCGTCGTCGTCAGCGTGGCGCCGAGGACGATCTGATCGGCCAGGACCACCTGCCCCGGCAATGCGAACATCGTCCCTGTTATGAACAGGGCCTGGAAGAGATCGAGGCCGATGTCACGGGCGAGCGCGCCGAAGCCGATGAAGGTCGCGAGGACAACGATGACGGGGGTGGAAGGCGCGGCGCGCACCCCGTAAAGGAATGCGCGCCATCGTGTTGCCTCATGTGTCCAGGCTGGCGAAGTGGGTGCCGTGGGTTGTTCCGACAAAGCCGGCTATTTGGCTGGAAGCGGAACTTTTGGAACAGGGCTCGACCCCTTCTTTCCGGTACTTCCAGGCGGCTTGCGGTTCGGCCCCTTCTTCTTCGTCGCTTTCGGCTTGGCCTTCGGTTTTGTCTCAGAGCCGCCACCGCCATCGCCGCCGCCCTTGGGCTTCGGCTTGGCCAACTTCTTCTGCGGCGGTGCCGGGTTCAGGAATTCGAAGCCGAGTTTTTTGGCGCCGTCCTTCTCCTCGACGATGACACGGACCGTGCCACCGGCCTTGAGTTTGCCGAACAGCAGCTCATCGGCGAGCGGCTTCTTGATGTGCTCCTGAATGACGCGCGAGAGCGGCCGGGCACCGAACTTCTCGTCATAGCCTTCCTTGGCCAGCCATTCATTGGCTTCATCCGCCAGTTCGATGGCAACGGAGCGATCCTGCAGCTGGGCCTCAAGTTCGAAGATGAATTTTTCGACGACCTTGGAAATAACCTCGGGCGGCAGATTGGAGAAGCTGATGACCGCATCGAGCCGGTTGCGGAACTCGGGCGAGAACATGCGATTGATCGCTTCCTCGTCATCCCCTTCCCGCTTGTCGCGGTTGAAGCCGATCGGTGCCTTGGCAAGATCGGCGGCCCCCGCATTCGTCGTCATGATCAAGATGACATTGCGGAAGTCGATGCTCTTGCCGTTGTGATCGGTCAGCTTGCCGTGATCCATCACCTGTAGCAGGATGTTGAAGAGATCGGGATGCGCTTTCTCGATTTCATCCAGCAGCAGCACGCAATGGGGATGTTGGTCGACACCGTCGGTCAGCAAACCGCCCTGGTCGAACCCGACATAGCCGGGAGGTGCACCGATGAGGCGCGAGACCGTGTGCCGCTCCATATATTCCGACATGTCGAAACGCAGAAGCTCCACGCCCATGGTCATGGACAACTGACGCGCAACCTCGGTCTTACCGACGCCCGTGGGGCCGGAGAAGAGATAGCAGCCAATCGGCTTTTGCGGCTCGCGAAGACCCGCCCGCGACAGCTTGATGGCCGAGGCCAGAGCATCGAGCGCCTTGTCCTGCCCGAACACCACGCGCTTGAGATCACGCTCGAGGTTGAGCAGCACTTCGGCATCGTTCTTGGAGACCGATTTCGGTGGGATCCGCGCCATGGTGGCGACGGTCGCCTCAACCTCTTTCACGCCGATTGTTTTTTTGCGGCGTGAATCGGGGAGCAGCATCTGCGAAGCGCCGGTCTCGTCGATCACGTCGATAGCCTTGTCCGGCAGCTTGCGGTCGTTGATGTGCTTGGCCGACAGCTCAACCGCCGTCTTGATGGCCTGATTCGTGTAGCGGAGCTTATGGAAGTCCTCGAAATAGGGTTTCAGCCCCTTGAGGATTTCAATCGCATCGGGGATAGACGGCTCGGCGATATCGATCTTCTGGAAGCGGCGCACAAGTGCGCGGTCCTTCTCGAAGTGCTGGCGATATTCCTTATAGGTGGTTGAGCCCATGCAGCGCAGGCTGCCATTCTGCAAGGCCGGCTTGAGCAGATTCGATGCGTCCATGGCGCCGCCCGACGTGGCACCGGCGCCGATCACCGTGTGGATCTCGTCGATGAACATGATGGCGCCCGGATAGGCTTCGATCTCGCGCATGACGGCCTTCAGCCGCTCTTCGAAATCGCCCCGGTATCGGGTTCCGGCCAGCAGTGCGCCCATGTCGAGCTGGAAAATCGTGGATGATGAGAGAACCTCCGGCACATCGTCCTCGATGATCCGCCGCGCCAGCCCTTCGGCAATCGCGGTCTTGCCCACGCCCGGGTCGCCCACGAACAGCGGATTGTTCTTCTGCCGGCGGCAGAGCACCTGGATGGTGCGCTTGATTTCGGATTCGCGGCCGATGAGCGGATCGATCCGCCCTTCCCGCGCTTTCTGATTAAGATTGATACAATAGACTTCGAGCGCGTCCGCACCGCGTTTCTTGTCTTCGCCGCCGTCCACTGTCGCAGCATCCTCGTCTACGCCGCGGACCGGCTTGGCATCCGACATGCTCGGGCGCTTGGCGATCCCGTGGCTGATATAGTTGACCGCATCGAAGCGGGTCATGTCCTGCTCCTGCAGGAAGAATGCGGCGTGACTCTCGCGCTCGGCGAATATCGCGACCAGAACATTGGCACCGGTGACTTCCTCGCGGCCCGAGGACTGAACATGAACGACCGCGCGGTGAATGACGCGCTGGAACCCGGCTGTCGGTTGCGCTTCGTCGCTCCCTTCGATCACCAGACCCGAAAGTTCGGAATCGATATATTCGAGCAGTTTTTCTCTCAGGACGTCCAAATCGACATCGCAGGCCCGCATGACGGCGGACGCATCGCGATCGTCGAGCAGCGACAGCAGCAGATGCTCCAATGTCGCATATTCGTGGCTTCGCTCGTTGGCGTATTCGAGCGCTCGGTGCAGAGCGCCTTCCAGACTAGACGAGAATGAGGTCACGGGGCCGCTTCACTCCTTTTCCATCGTGCACTGCAACGGGTGCTGGTGCTGCCGGGCGAAATTCATTACTTGCGCTACCTTAGTCTCTGCCACCTCGTAGGTGTAGACCCCACAGATACCGACCCCCTTGCGATGAACATGCAACATGATCTCCGTTGCCTGATCCGCCGTCTTGTTGAAAAAACGTTCCAGTACATAGACGACGAAATCCATCGGGGTGTAGTCGTCATTCAGGAGCAGCACCTTGTAGAGGCTAGGCTTCTTTGTTTTCGGACGAGTCTTGGTAACGATATTCGTCCCAAGGTCGTCTCGCCCATCATCGTCGGTACCGTTCTCGGACATGAGAATGGTTTCAGTCATTTCCTGGTCACGCACTGATGTGCGCCCCTTTCGTCGATCGGTGATGCGACCATGTTCAGCCGTTATTTTAACGGCATGTCGTGCCCGGTCGCAAATTAACGCGTCGTAATAGCTGCAATCATCCACGATGACGCAGTTGATGGTCGTAAACAGTGAGACACGATGGCGCAATGCCGATGCCGTCGTAGCCGACCATTCCGACCGTGCAATGGCGTTACCGATGTTGGTTAAAGATAGGAAGACACTTGGCTGAGCGCTAGGGCCAATGAGCCACAAAAAAAGACCCGGGCTTGCGCACCGGGTCTCTTCGTCGGTCGTTTGCGCCGGCGCCCGATCCGGGCGCGCCGCATTAGGCTTTCTTAGCGACAGCCGCTTCGACGGGCTTGTAGGCCTCTTTGGCCAGGCCGACATACATTTCGGAAAGCTTGGAAACCTGCGAAACATAGTCGTCATAAGCCTTCTTGGCGAAGGTTGACTGGATTTCGATGGCCTGCTCGACGGACTTGGCGCCAGCAAGCTTTTCGAATGCTGCGGTGCCGTCTTCGAAGGCTTTCTTCGAATAGTCGGTCCAATCGGTGGCGATAGCCTGGAAACCCTTGTTAACTTCACCAAAGCTGCGGACAGTTGCTTCGATGTTTTCTTTGTTCATTTTCTGGAAGTCTTCGATGCCTTTGATCATGTCACTGTTCCTGGTTCGTCTGCGTCTGAATTCCTGAGATCAACGCCCTGGGGTGGCCTTGCTGCGTTGCAACATCGATATATGCACCGCACAAACGTAAGTCAATAAAGTTTTTTGCAGTGCAACATTAGCCTTTCGGATAAGGCCTCCGGAGGGGGGTGTTGACGGCCTGGGAGGTGGTCAGTTAACTGTTTCGTAACGAGCGGGAATTTAGGCTCGGCTTCTGCGGTTGAATCTGACCGCGATCACGGCCTCGTCGGGGGGCCGGTGACAAAATAAGGATCGCGGGCCCGGATTTCGGCCGGATGATCGTCAATAGGCTCAAAATGCAAGTGCTTGAGCAACATTGCTCGAATCGCGTCAGCATCGTAGTGTCCGATTTTGAAACGAATCGGCTGTACCTTGGGGGGTATACTTCGTGACTTCGCGAATTCTTCGCATCGCATGTTCTCAGTCGCCGGTCCGATGCGCCACTGTCGCATTGTCGATCATGGCTGCGGCCGCGACTGCGCTTCCCAGTTCAGCGCATGCCGCTCCGCGGAGCGCCTCCATCGCCATCGACGGCCATACCGGCCGCGTACTCTATTCCAGAAACGCCGACCGACCGCGCTATCCGGCGTCTCTCACCAAAATCATGACGCTCTATCTGCTCTTCGAATTTCTCGATCAAGGCAAGGTCGGGCTGAATACCAGATTCGTCGTGACACCCAACGCTTCGAAGCAGCCGCCCTCGAAAATCGGATTGAAGCCCGGCCAGACCATTCGCGTGCACGATGCAATCAGAGCGCTCGTTACCAAGTCGGCGAACGATGTGGCGGCCGTGGTTGCCGAAAATCTTGGCGGAACTGTTACGAATTTCGCAAGGCTCATGACCGAGAAGGCCCGCAGTCTCGGTATGTCGAAAACGACATTCAAAAACGCGTCGGGCCTGCCAAACTCAAAACAGCTGACAACAGCCCGCGACATGGCGACACTGGGACGCCGCATTCAGAGCGATTTCCCGCAGTACTACAAATATTTCCGGACGAAATATTTCAAGTACAAGGGCAAGCGCTACAAAAACCACAACAAGCTGCTCTTCAGCTACAAGGGCACGGACGGCATCAAGACCGGTTACACGCGAGCATCGGGCTTCAATCTTACCGCATCGGTGCGCCGCGGCCAGCGCCATGTCATTGCCGTTGTTATGGGCGGCAGGACAGGTAAAGCCCGTAATGCGCAAATGGCAACGTTGCTGAACCGCAATATGCGCAAAGCGGTGGCTCGATCGACGATCAGGGCAATTCCCCTACCGACACGCAATCCTGAAACCAGACTCGCAGCAGCACAGAAAACGCAGAGTTTTCAGGTCGCATCAATCGCTTCGGCGATCGCCGCGCAACCAGCGGACACCGCTCCGAAACCTATGATCACAGCGACCGTGACGGCGCCGATCGCAGTGCCGAAGCGCACCGCCGGATCGCGGCCAGAGCCTATGCGCCTTGCAACCCCGCCGCCCGACACCCATCACGTGCAGGTCGGCGCTTACGCGTCCAAGACTCTCGCAAGCAAGCGGATCGAGAAGGTGCGGAAAGCTGCGGGAAGTGTGCTGAGAGGACGCAAGGCCCTCACCATTCCATTCCGCAAAAAAAGTGCCCAGCTCTACCGTGCCCGTTTTGCCGGTTTCTCGGATAGGGCGAGTGCAAAACGTGCCTGCAGCACGTTGCAGAAGCGCAGGATTAATTGCGTGGTGATGCGGGCTGAATAACCCCGTTAATCGGGTCAGCCGAATTCCATCGATCTACTCGCCTAACAGCAGATCTTTCGCCTGATTGATTTTTGCTGCCAGATAGGTCGAGCCGCCCTGGTCGGGATGCATCTTTTTCATCAAACTTCGGTGTGCACGGCGGATATCGTCTTTGCTAGCGCCGGGTCCCAGCCCTAGCACGTCGTAGGCTTCGTCAACGGTCATCGGTCCACCGCCCGATCCGCGCTCCTGGTCGGGCCCGGCACCAGCGCCGGCATGGTCCCGCCAGTCCGGATCCATGCGGTCCAGATAGGCGGCAAGCAGTTGAGCCGACTGCTGATCTTCCGTCTGGCATTCGGCAAGGAGTTCGAGGAGGGCAGCGCGTCCAAGTTTTGAAAGCTGTTCTCCCTGATTGCGCCCTTTCAGAACGACGCCGTCCATTTCGCCTGTATCGTGATCCAGCAACATTTCGAGATAGATGGTTCGAACCCGCGATTGCTGGCCCGTCGACTTTCTCGCATTGCCGGGAGAGCCCATGGGGAAAGGCGAACGCCCACGCAGGATCATCATCGCGAAGAATGCTGCTGGAATTGCCAATGCGATCTGTCCTGTCACCGCGAACAAGGCAGCGAGGGCGAGCAAACCATAGCCGCCGATCCGGCGAACGGTCTGTGCCATCGTCTTCGTGTTCGCATTCACAAACAGTCTGGCGATCAGCAGAAGACCCAGAAGTATCCCGAGCCCTATGAGGAAGAAATGCATTGCCTGCGGTGTTCCCTGGATCAACCTGCGCTCAATCTGTAGCGAACAAGCGCAGAAAAGTTGATCAATTCAAGTCTGCTAGAACCCTTATGTACGTCTGACAAGGTGCGCGCTGTTCTAGGTCAAGAGGGTGCGCTCCGGATGAAATATGGATTGGTGACGATTCTTAATGTCAACTCAACTGTTCAAGCAGAAGTCGCGCACTGCCGGCATCTTTCCCACTTAGATCCCTGAGTGCCTTCTGTCCGCCGGCTGCGTAGACGGCGACGGCAGCGAGGAGCTCACGCAACTGATCGGCCGCCCCCGCATCGAAGCGGCAATAGGCGCCGCGGGTCAACCGGGCAATCTCGCGGAACGCCGCTTCAGCCGTCGGCTCGTGTCCCTCCTGAAACAGGAATACCGGAAGTCCCAACAGGCTGAGTTCCCCGGCAAGCGCAGAGAGATGATCGATGTCCTCCTCCATGCAATCGCCGACATAGACCAGGGCGCTGACTTTGTGATCGTCGGTCTCGCGCCGTGCGTGGGTGAGCACCTTGCCGATTTGCGTATAACCACCGCGGCAGGTGACTTTGCTCATCAAACGGGCCAGCGCGTCGGGATCGCTGACCCACTTGCTGGATCGGCACTCGCCAAAGCCCCGAAAATAGACGAGTTGAACATCGAGACCGCCGACCGCCTTGACCGCATGAAACATGTCCGCCTGGAGCCCCAGCGCCAGATCCCATGTCGGCTGCCGGCTCATCGTGGCGTCCATCGCAAAAATCATGCGCCCGCGCGAACCCGGCTTGCCGGACGGCTGCATGGTCCGCACCTGGTTTAGAAATGCGTCGATATCGCTCGCACTCGATGGCGCATCCGGCACCGCTTTGTCGCCTGGCCGTTCGGCAATATTCTTTTTGTCTTTTCGTACCATCACACTGCATCACTGTTCCTAAACGACAGTCTATAGATGGTTGTGATGCGTCGGGTGAACAATGTGCCGCATGACGTCTGCGTTCAAGGGGCTTTAATTGCCCGAAAACCCATCACTCCGGTTCGTTGTCAGTCTTCATCCCCATCCGCGGTTTGCGGGCGTAAGGATAAAAGTTCCGGATTGCCGCCTGACGCTGTGATATCACTTGAGCATGCACGTTCAACCGAATAACGCAAAAGGGTATTTGGCCCTCCCGCCTTCGGCCCTGTTCCGGAAAGCCCTTCTCCACCAAAGGGTTGCACACCGACCACCGCACCGATCTGGTTGCGGTTGATATAGATGTTTCCCGCCCGGACGCGGTTGGCAATCCGGTCGGCCCGGGTACCGATGCGCGTGTGTAATCCCAGTGTCAGCCCATAACCGGTTGCATTGATAGCATCACAAACGTCGTCGATCTGGTCGGCGGCGAAACGAACCACGTGCAGGATCGGCCCGAAAACCTCCCTCTCCAATGCGGCAATCGCGTCGATTTCATAAACCGCGGGAGCGACGAACGAGCCGTATTTGGCTTTGTCGGGGATTGGCAGATCGATGAGTTCACGCGCTGTGACACGCATCCTTGCCTTGTGGTCCTCGAGTATGCGCGCCGCATCGTCGTCGATAACCGGCCCGACGTCTGTTTCATAGTCAAGTGGGTCGCCGATCTGCAGCTCTTGAGCAGCACCCAGAAGCATCTCTAGAAAATTGTCGGCAATATCCTCCTGAAGATAGAGAACACGCAGCGCAGAGCACCGTTGCCCTGCACTATCGAACGCCGAATGTACCGCATCGCGCACGACCTGCTCGGGCAGAGCCGTCGAATCCACGATCATCGCATTGATGCCCCCCGTCTCGGCAATGAGAGGCACGATCGGACCGGGCCGGTCCGCAAGACCTTTTTGAATAATCCGGGCGGTCTCGTTAGATCCTGTAAACGCGACACCGGCGACGACCGGGTTGGCAATCAGTGCCGTACCGATGGTCTCACCTCTGCCCGGCAACAGGTGCAAGACATCATGCGGAATGCCCGCCTCGTGCATAAGCTTGACCGCCAGATACGCCGTCAGCGGGGTCTGCTCCGCCGGTTTGGCCAGAACGCAATTGCCGGCGGCCAGGGCTGCCGCCACTTGCCCTGTGAAGATCGCCAGCGGAAAGTTCCAGGGCGAAATGCAGGCAATGACGCCGCGGCCGTGAAGCGAGAGGACATTCTCCTCCCCGGTGGGGCCCTGGAGCTGTTTGGGAGTACCGAACTGCTCGCGTGCAAGATATGCGTAATAGCGCAGGAAGTCGGCCGCCTCGCGCACGTCGCCAAGCGCGTTGTCGAGGGTCTTGCCCGCCTCGCGAACAATCACTGCCATCAGCTCTTCGCGGTTGGCTTCGAATTGGTCCGCGACTGTCTCTAGGAGAGCAGCGCGCTCCGCGCCGCCCCGTGCATCCCAGCGATGGGTTGCCGCATCTGCCCTTGTCGCAGCTTCCGCGACATGCGCTGCCGTTGCTTCCACCATCGTACCCAGCTCAATCCGCCGATCATGAGGAGAGACGATCCTCAACACATCTCCGTCGAACCGGGCGGTACCATCGACGATCGGACCACCGCGATACTGGCCGGCCAGATGGCTCTCGAGCCTGCCGGCAAACGCTTTGCGAACGGTGTTTTCCCAGAAGGGTACGCCCAGGCTGTTGCCGCGGTCAGGCCGATAGAGATCTGGGGGCAGAGGAATGCGCGGATGGGACTTGGTGGTCGAACCTGCAAGGCGATCGACAGGGTCTGCAATAATCTCGGCAATCGGGGCCTCGTCGTCGGCAAGACGGTTCACGAATGATGTGTTGGCTCCGTTTTCGAGAAGTCTGCGCACCAGATAGGCGAGGAGTTCCTCATGGCCGCCAACGGGCGCATAGATCCGTACCGGGCGCGCGAACTTGTCCGGCGCGATGACATTTTCATAGAGCGCCTGGCCCATGCCGTGGAGGCGCTGAAGTTCGAAGCCGCCCTCCTCTCCATCCCTGCCTAGGATAGAGGCCACCGTATGTGCATTGTGCGTGGCAAATTGCGGAAAGAAGATCGCTCTGTTGTCAAGGAGATGCTGGGCACAGGCCAGATATGAGACATCGGTACAGGATTTTCGCGTGAACACCGGGTAGTTCGGCAGCCCGTGCTCCTGCGCAAATTTTATCTCGCTGTCCCAGTAGGCGCCCTTGACCAGACGCACTGGAAGACGCTTTTCGGAGAGCCTCGCGACTTTGCCCAGCCATTCGAGAACCGGCATCGCTCGTTTGCTATAAGCCTGGACGGCAAGACCGAGGCCGTTCCAGCCTTCAAGGCCAGGGTCCGCAAGAACATCGCCGAAGAGCTGCAGGCAGAGCGCGAGCCGGTCCGCCTCCTCCGCATCGATCGTGATGCTCAGCCACCGGTCCCGGGCGAGATGAACCAGCCGCCGTAGCCGCTGGCCAAGTTCGCGGCGCACCCGCGCTTCCTTGGCGACCTCATAGCGAGGATGAAGGGCGGAGAGTTTGACGGAGAGATTCGGCCGCGTCCAAAGGTCGGCATCGCTTTCCTCTTCTGCAGGCCCGGCAGCCTTGGCCACCGCCTCGAGTGCTGCAACATACTTGTCGAAATAGCGGTTCGCATCGGCCTCCGTCCGGGCTGCCTCCCCCAGCATGTCGTATGAGAAACAATAGCCCTTCTCCTCATCGGACCGGGCGTTGGCAAGCGCCTCTTCGATGGTGCGGCCCAACACGAACTGCTTACCGAGAATGCGCATGGCATGGCGCATTGCCTCGCGGATAATCGGCTCGCCGCTTCGCGACACCATGCGTCCGAGACGGCTCGTTGTCTCTTCCGTATCACTCCCCTGAAGACCGATTACGCGACCCGTGAGCATCAGCCCCCAGGTCGAGGCATTGACGAAAAGCGAGTCGGAATGACCCAAATGCCTCTGCCAGTCGCCACCACCGATCTTGTCGGCGATCAGCCTGTCGACGGTTTCGGAGTCGGGAACGCGCAGAAGGGCCTCGGCGAGACACATCAGGATGATGCCCTCTTCGTTCGTCAGCCCGTACTCGTTCATGAACGCATCGATACCACCAAATTGCCGCCGGCCGGCGCGGGCGGCATGGACAAGCTGGCGGGCGATCGTATCCACGTCCCGTCGCAACTCGGGCCCGACCCGCGCCTGCTCGATCAACCCATTCACGATCTCGGTTTCATCGGCGAGATAATGCGACGCAATCTCGTCGCGTCGTGGCAGTTCGCTGAGGGCTGGCTTGGTCATGGCACTCGTGAGTCTCGTTGAGGAACGCGTGCATTGTACCAAATGATTGCGGCTCTGCCTCATAGATTGCTGCGGTCGTCCTGCATGAAACTCATCAATGGTCGGCCGTTCTGCACCGTCAAATCGGCGCACAACTGCGCTGTTATGGCTTGACCGCCAGTTAGCTCAACGCGCAACGGAGCGGATATCGACTCCACGTTCATTTATGAGTTCATGCCGCTCATTCCGGCTGATATGGTCGCCGCCATGGCACGCCGACTCGATACCGTCCGAAGGGTACAGACACTGCGCCGCCGCGTCGCGAAATGGCGCGAGGAAGGCCAGACGATAGGACTCGTTCCCACAATGGGAGCCTTGCACGAAGGCCATCTTTCCCTGGTCAGATTGTCGCTCAAGAAGACAGATCGGACGATCGTCACGATCTTCGTCAATCCGACTCAGTTCGCACCCGGCGAGGATCTGGAACGCTACCCGCGCAACGAGACCAGCGACAGGGCGCAACTTTCGAAACTGGGGATCGATCTCATCTACGCGCCAGCCCCCGACGAGATGTATCCGCAGGACTTTTCGACCCTCGTTCATGTGGGCGGACTGGGCGAAGGATTGTGCGGCGTCTCACGGCCTCATTTTTTCGGAGGCGTCGCAACCGTGGTGGCGAAGCTGCTGCTGCAGGCGCTTCCCGACATCGCCATCTTCGGGCAGAAGGACTATCAGCAACTGCTGGTCATCAAACGGATGGTGCGCGACCTCAACATTCCCGTATCGATCGTCGGCGGCCCGACCGTCCGCGAGAAGGACGGGTTGGCGCTATCGTCACGCAATCAATATTTGACGAAAGATCAACGTGTGACCGCGCCGATACTCTATCGGACGATCAAAGACGTTGCGACGGATATCGGGAATGGACGTAAGGCCGAAGATGCTCTTGAGTCTGCAAAAGCCAGACTGGAAAGCAACGGCTTCGATCTCGACTACCTACAGGTCTGCAGCGCCTATGACCTGACACCGCTCGAGGGGGATGTCACAGAACAGGCTCGGGTTTTCATCGCGGCAAGTCTCGGCAAGACCCGCCTGATCGACAATGTGGCCGTGCCACCACGTAAGAAGCAAGCCAAGCCGACAAAATGGATGTTGTATTGATCGAGCCGACCTCAATCCAAAAGGACCGAGGACGGAGCGATCATTTATTTTTGTCGCGCAATCAGTAAGCGTTGACGCCCTTATCGGCGACTTTACGGATTTCAGCGATTTTCTGGGCGTCGTAGCCAAGATCTGACAATGCAGAATCGCTCAGATTGGCGAGATGAGCGTAAGCGACGCGGAGCCCATGGTCAGCCCGTCCTGCGAGGAAATGCTTGAAACCGCGAGCGAAGAAATCCAGCGGTGATTTACCGGAGGCGCCCGTGCCCAATTGGCCGGCGTCTGTCATCGTTGCTTGTGCTGCCATCGTTCATCTCCTTAGTGCTGAACTGCTGCCCCGACGCGGGCTGCGTCCGAGTCGCGGTTCGTGTTGACACAGAGATAAGCCTGCTTCTGCGACTTAGGTAGGATCCCTTCCGCATCGCAGCATTGCAGTTTTCGCATATGTGAATATGGGTGAATTCTTAACGACCTGCTGAAGAATACAGGGGCATGCCTGTATTTAGATGTGTGGGAATTCGCTCCCAAACACGCCCTGCCAACCGCGATTTGATCAGGTTGAACTTCCAAATACCATGTTTTGAGCGCCATCGATTGAATACAGCAGCGAATAGACCCAAACGCTAACGGCGGCACGTTCACACAGTCCGCTTGCAACGATCACGAATTCTCACAAACGCTCCACCTCCCCTGGCACACCGTCCGTAGACTGTTATTTAATGGCGGAACCGAACATCCCCGAGGAGCAAAAGTCCGATGAACGTTAAACAGCTCGCACTCGCCGGCATCATGGCCGCAATGATCTCAAGCCCGGCACTCGCCGGCCCGCAGTTTGTCGATAAGAGCGGATATGCCGCCAGCGGTTATGACGTGGTCGCGTATTGGAACCTCAAACAGGTCCCGATCGGTCAATCCCAGCCCAAAGCCGTACCAGGCAAAAAGGCATTTACCGCAAAGCACAACGGTGCCACATGGGCCTTCTCGACTGCCGCAAACCGCGATGCGTTCTCCAAGAACCCTGCAAAATACACTCCTGCCTACGATGGTCATTGTGCCTATGGTGCTGCCCAGGGTGGCAAAGTACCGGGCAATCCGAATCTTTGGCGCATCGTTGACGACAAGCTCTATTTGAACATCACGCCGAATGTTGTCGGCTTCTGGGAGAAAGACGTCCCCGGTCACATCGTGACGGCCAACAAGAACTGGCCCGGCCTCGAGCCCAAAGAGTCTCCGAGCCGTAACGCTCCGAACTTCGACACGTCCAACGCTCCCGTTGCGCAATAGTCGAGCTTTTACCGCGCCGCCGCCGAGAACCTATTCGTAGGTTATCGGTTTGGCGGCGCGTGTGTTTCGCGATTGAGACGGAGAGGCCCCGATGGAAATCGATTTCACAAAACTGCCCAATAGCAGACTCATCGACATGTCGCGTGCGGCGGACGACGTTCTCGAAGCATTTCGGGTCTTGGGCAAAAGCGGCGCAAATACGGTCGGACAGGTCCTGGCGAACAATGGCGAGTTCTTCGAGATGGACCATTATCCCCCTGGCGACATCTACGATCACGAAACCGGATCACAATATTATTACCACGCCCATCGTCCGGAAAGCGGCGAACACGGCCATTTTCATACGTTTCTTCGCGCCGATGCGATCCCCGATACTATTCAACCTTATCCCTACACAGGGGACGGAGAGCGCCCACTTGACGACGAAGCCATTTGCCATCTCATTGCCATCTCTATGGACAAGGATGGGTTGCCGACAGGGTTGTTTACAACCAATCGTTGGGTCACGGGCGAAACATTCTACGCCGCGGAAGATGTCATAGCGCTTCTCGACCGTTTTGCCATCGATCAGGCTAACCCCTGTCTGGCCACAAACAATTGGCTGACAGCCATGGTTCGGCTGTTCCGGCCGCAGATCGAAATTTTGTTGAGGGAACGCGACCTGCGGATCGAGGCCTATCAGGCAGACCATCCTGATGGGGACGTTTTTGAAGATGAGGAATTGGAGGTTACCTCTGAAGTCGCCATCGACATAGACGAGCAGATCGAACGCATCGACCGGAACCTGGCACAACGGCGCACGATCCAAACCAGCGAAGGTTTGGGCGACGCCGAGCAGATGATTGCGGCCGCTTAATCAGTAAACGGATAGTATCTATACGGAGTATGACTTTAATGTGATTCGAATGTCATTGCTCAATTGCCTAGTTTTTCCCTGCAGTACTAAGGAAGCCCATAGAGGATATTGTTGAATGAGAAAATCTGCCAAAACACTTTTGAGCGCAGCAGCCGCCCTTCCGATCGCCGTTGGCGTTGCCGCGACCACGCCGGCTTATGCCGCAAGTCATGCCAAGCCCTGCGCCGCCAAGAAGGCCTGCAACCCGTGTGCAGCCAAGAAGGCTTGTAATCCGTGTGCTGCTAAGAAGGCCTGTAATCCGTGTGCAGCCAAAAAATGCAATCCTTGTGCAGCCAAGAAGTGTAACCCTTGCGCAGCGAAAAAAGCCTGCAACCCTTGCAAGCCAAAATAATACGTCGCCTCAGTCAGCCCATTCTTTGATTGGGCTTTTGTGCCGATCGAATTACGAGAAAGCCGGGCTTCGTGCCCGGCTTTCTTGTTTCGCCAGGCCGACACGCAGGCCAAACCACCTCCTGCTCTGATACGGATCAATGCACTATGGTTCGCTGCACCCTCTATTCGCCTCGCGATCAACAGGAGATGAGAAGGGCCCATGCGAACGCTCATCCTGTTTTACTCACGATCTGGAACCACGGCGGCAGCAGCAAACTGCCTTGCTGAGCAACTCGATGCGGACCTTGGTGAAATTGTCTGCGACCGTTACCACTTTCCGTTTCTCGGATATGCCCGTGCCGGGCACGACAGCCTGAAGCGGGTGCTGCCGCCAATCACGGTGTCATCAGAGAATCTCGCGTCCTATAACCGGTTGATTTTGGGCACGCCGATCTGGACCAGCTATCCGGCGACACCGATGCGCGCGTTCCTATCGCAGAATACGGAATGGCCAACCCATGTCTCTATTTTCGTGACCTATGGTGGTCACTCGCAACCGGACAAAGCGCTTGAGGAGATGGCATCGATGCTGCCCATAGAACCTGAAGCCCGCCTTGCGCTGCATACGGACGACGTGCAGGAGGGGCGAATTCTCGATCGTGCCGCTCAATTCATAGAAGTGCGTTCCAAAGGCAAGTGAGCCCCTGTTGACTACCAGTCTGTCGCCGGGGTTACCCATGCCGTATCGGCGGAAAACAGGAAGCCATGATCCAGGCCGGTTTCCACACGGATCTGCATGAACCTTGTCGTCGCGGCCAGAAGCGCCTTTTTGTCCGGGCACGGCCCCGCGACGGTATCGCTGGCCTCATAGATCGAGAGTATCTGTCCTGTCAGTTTTGGTGCAAAGCTCTTGAGTGGACCCGGGCTGCAACCACCGATGATGACCCATCGAACATCCGGCTCGGCAAGCATTGTACTGGCCAGCATTCCTATGACGCCGCCTTTGGAGGCGCCGATGACTTTGACGGCTGAGGGCTTTCGACCAGCGGCGAGTTCAGTACGAATCAATGCAACAAGATCTTTGGCCGCCTCGGTCGGATCGGCGTCCGCCTCCCTTTCGGGTGCGCGAAAGTCCACGCCCTTGCCCAAGGCCTTATGTATATCCCGAAGGTGATAAACACCGAATTTCGGATGTGGCGTGCCGTCCTTGTGCTTCTCGTACCAGGCGTTGTGCAGGTAGATGACCAGATCGCGATCGGTTCGTGCAGACGCGGCGGTGCTCATGGCAAGACACATCCAGATGACGACATAGGTTACTCCCCTGCTCCAGCGATTTTCGAGTTTCATTGAATGCGAACCCATTGTGCAAACAGATACGCCCGTCTCCATTCTATGAGACCTCGAGTTTCGTCACCGCAACGACCTGCATTTGACATCAGAATCTTCGGTTCCGTCCACAACGCCTCCTATCGTCATTCCCGTGCTTGACACGGGAACCCATACGGTGGCGCTCCCGGTTGGCAGCTAAGTTGAAGAACAACAGTGTTGCCCATGGCATGAACGGATGGACTATCGGGTCAAGCTCTGTAGTGACGCGACTAAGGGCGTTCAGCTCTAAGCAGTCCTTGGAGCACCACTGGTTCATGCCTTCGCTGCCGGCAAAATGTTTCAGCTCTATACCAACTCCCTACATCTGCTCGGCAACACCATGCTTGATCGCGTGCCTGGCGATGTTCAACTGATGAATCTGGGATGTCCCCTCAAATATTCTAAGCAGACGCACATCGCGAAACAGTCGGGCGATGGGATGGCTCTCCATATAGCCCATGCCACCCAGAATCTGCACAGCCTGGTCGGCAATGCGCCAGACCATTTCGGAGGCAAACAGCTTCGCGCAAGCAATATCGATGAAAGGGATGGGCCCCGCATCGAATTTCCGGGCGACCTCGAGCGTCAGCGCTTTGGCCGCTGCCAGTTCCGAGCGGCCCTGGCCCACCATCGTCTGGATCGCCTGGAAGTCGGCAATCGGCTGACCGAACTGCTGACGTTGTTTGGCATAGGCGATGGTCTCGTCAAGAATTCGGATACCCTGGCCGACGCAGGTCGCGGCAACATGGGTGCGGGCATGATTGATCCCGCGCAGCGCCATCTTGAGCCCGTTTCCGGTCTTCCCGCCAAGCAAAGCTTCCTCGCTGACGGCGCAATTCTCAAAGAAGATCTCAGATACATGGGAGCCACGTTGCCCCATCATCCGCTCGCGCGGTCCGGGCTGGAGCCCTGCCGTGCCCTTCTCGATCAGGAATACGGACATCTCCTTCTTGCCGCTCGCGTCCTCTCCGGTCACGGCCATGACGACAAACAGATCCGCATCCGGCGCATTGGTGATGTAGCGCTTGATGCCGTTGATCACGTAGCCGTCGTCGGTCCGGTCAGCCGTTGTCTCAAGGGCGCTGGCGTCGGATCCGACATTGCGCTCGGTCAGGCAGAAGGCACCCGTGATTGCGCCTGTCGCCATGCCGGGCAGGTATTGCGCTTTCTGTGACTCTGTACCGTAGTCGAGGATCATCTGGGAGCAGAGGCCGATTGTGGTGGAGAAGCGCGAACGGAAAACGGCGCTTGGCTGGGTAAACTCGAAGGTCAGCCTCACCTGCTGTTCCTGGGTCAGCCCAAGCCCTGACCACTTTGTCGGCAGACTGATGCCGAACAAACCGATCTTCCGGATCTGTTCGACGATCTCCTCTGGGATTTCATCGGTTTCTTCGACCACGTCCTCGGCTGGACGGAGGACATTCTGGGAGAATTCCCGAACCGTCTTCAAATAGCTCTCGAAGTCATTGACTTTCGAAACGACTGCTCCAGCAACGTCCTGCAATGGTCTGTTCCCCTGTTCCTGTTACCCGTGCCAAGGCACCCTGTCTGTATCGGTGTATTGGATCGTTATGGCAGGAATCGAATATGGTCACCATAGCCGGAGCAATCTCAGGGCGGTCCCAATTGCCGTTGCAGCATCTTTGTGACGATCTTGACTTCCTCCGCTGTCAGGCGGCCGTGATTGCCGAGAAACACTTCGATGTCCCGGCCGCTATAGCGGCCCATGAGCCGACCATCCCGCATTATCAGCCAGATCCGGGCGAGTTTCGCGGCCCGTCGATGGCAGAGAGTGCATTTCTTCTGAAAGACCCACCCTGTCGCCATCATCGCCGAGAAGTGATCCACCAGGGCGCGGATCTCGACCGTTGTCAGATTGGTGCCGCGGTGGCCGTCCAGCAGCGCGGATAGTTCCTCGCCGGTTTCCGTGCCGACGACGACATCGCCTTCCGTCTTTAGCTGGGCACGCGCAAATTCACTCGCATGGGGTTCATGACAACGCGTGCAGCGGCTCTCGTACAGCACGTGAGGGTCCACGGTTTGGGCGCGCACCGGCAGCCAGCCCGGCAGGATCGCCAATGCGACCAACAGCACACCAAAACGTTTGCGGATCATCGGACCAAGGGTCTCCAAAGAGGTGCCGAATGAGACCCCATATTTCAGCGCTTCGCCTTGATCGACATCAAACCCGCAATCGACAATGGTATCGGCAAACTATGCTATTGCCTCACAATGGGCCCCACCATCATTGCTTTCCGGGAGCTGCACCGTGCCGAACACTCCACACGTCCGAAAAGTCAAAACCGACACACTGGAGATCGCCTATGAGGATCACGGTGAGCCGGGAGGTATCCCGGTCGTCTTGCTCCATGGCTTCCCGTATGACGTTCGGGCCTATGACGATGTCGTCGGGCTTATCACGACTGTCGGCAAACGCGCCGTCGTTCCCTATTTGCGCGGTTATGGCGAAACACGATTCCTCTCGGACGACACGATCCGATCCGGACAGCAGGCAGCCCTCGGCCATGATCTGCTGGCGTTTATGGACGCCCTGGATATCTCCAAAGCTGTGGTCGCCGGCTACGACTGGGGTGGACGCGCTGCCTGCATCGTTTCGGCGCTATGGCCGGAGCGCGTCCAGGGGCTCGTCACAGGAAACGGCTACAACATCCAGAACATCGCCAGATCGGTAGAGCCGGCGGCACCACTCGATGAATTCCACTATTGGTACCAGTACTATTTCCACACCGAACGAGGACGCGCCGGCTTGACCAAAAACCGCCGCGCACTTTGTGAGCTGCTGTGGAACCTCTGGTCGCCCACATGGGATTTCGACGACGAAACGTTTGCCGCAACCGCTGCCTCGTTCGACAATCCAGAATTTGTCGACGTCGTGATTCATTCCTATCGCCACCGATACGGATATGTCGAAGGCGATCCGGCTTATGACGAGCTGGAAAGGCGTCTTGCCGAGCAGCCGGAGATTACTGTTCCCACGATTTCCCTCCATGGCGAAGACGACGGTGTCATGCCCGAGGAAGCCTCTGTCCTGCACAAGATCTTCTTTTCCGGAACCTATGACCGGCGTGTCCTGCCGGGTGTGGGGCATAACATTCCGCAGGAAGCGTCACTCGCCTTTGCAGCTGCTGCACTTGAGCTTTGCGACCCTGACTAGAGATCGTCCGTACAATCGCGGTTTGACAAAAACGCGACATGTCCATTGACTTGCTCGTTTTGTTATATAACACATACGTTATGGAACAACTCAGTTATACAGAGTCACAACCAAACCTCGATGCCGTTTTTGCGGCGCTGGCCGACCCGACACGGCGTGCCATTCTATCGCGTCTTGCCGATGGACAGGCGACTGTCAACGAGATCGCCGCCCCTTTCGAAATCAGCCAACCCGCCGTCTCGCGCCATCTAAAGGTGCTGGAGCGGGCAGGGTTGATCGAGCGCGATGTCGATGAGCAACGCCGCCCTGCCCGTCTCAAAGGCGAGAATATGAAGGCAGCGGTCGACTGGCTTGACGAATTCCGCATTTTTTGGGGAACGAGTTTCGACCAACTCGACAACGTTCTTGAACAGATGAAACAAGCCGAAGCAAAGGAAACAGGCGATGAGTGATCTACCGGAGTATGTCTTGGACCGGGTGTTCGATGCGCCGCGTGAAATGGTATGGCGGGCCTGGACCAATCCCGAACTCCTGTCGCGCTGGTACGGACCCGGCATCGATACGATCATCCACAAATTCGACCTGGAGCCCGGCGGCATGTGGCTCAACGAAATGAAATGGGGCGAGAAATCCGACCTCAGCAAGATGGTGTTCCAGGAGGTCGTCCCGCTGGAGAAGATGGTCTGGCATCACTCGTCGGCTGATGCCGACTGGAATGTGGTTTCGAACCCGATGATGCCGGATTGGCCACGCGTGCTGCTAACCACCGTGACCTTCACGGACGATGGGTCGAAAACCAGGGTGCGCCTGTCGCAGGTGCCGCTCGATGCAACCGACGCAGAAATCGCCTGCTTCGCAAGCGCCATGGCCGGAATGGACAAGGGTTGGGGCAGCGGCTTCAAGATTATCGAAGAGATTCTCGCAGAGTTGCAGGCGGAAAACGCATAGTCGGACAGCAACGTCACATGGAGCAACGCGCCTTCGACACGAGGTGCGTTGTTCTATGCCTCGCGCTCATGAATTCGAGTCCTTTCACCCGAAATGGATGACGTCCGGTTACCGTCTGGTTTGAACCATCCATGGAGCTTGCTATCGCTGGTCAATTGCGAAATCTGATAATTTTGAACAATAGCAATGCGTGCAATAGAAACAGACCGAAACCCCAGTTCTACCGCCAACTCAAAGGCCGTTTTCTATGCAAAATGGGGCATTGCATAGCTGTACCCATAGGCGGTTGACTTGGCCGCACCCTTGTTCTCTCATTTAAGCACAGCTTAAGTATCTCTTGGAGCAAGGTCATGGCAATTGAATTGCTGAAGACGCTGATCGCTATTTCGGAAACAGGCAGTTTCGGTGACGCTGCCGAGCGAGTCTGCGTGTCCCAAGCGGCTGTCAGCCAGCGTATGAAACGCCTGGAACAAGAACTGAATGTGGTTCTGTTCAACCGTGATGGACGCTCACCGGATCTCAATCAATTGGGCAAAGCACTCGTCCCAAAAGCTCGTCAGGTGATCCAGACACATGATGAAATGATAGCTTCGGTCAAGGGAGAAGACTATCTGACAGGAGAGATCATCATAGGCGCTGTTCCGTCTGCCATATCGGAACTTGTTCCTCAATCGATAAAGGAATTGATCAAAGCGTATCCGGACGTCTGGATTAGACTTGTACCAGGCTTGACCACTGACTTATTCGCTCAAGTCGAACGAGGTGCGCTGGACGGAGCGATACTGAGCGAGCCGGATTTATTGGGGTTGCACCTCAAATGGCAGCCATTCGTGCGCGAACCTCTCGTACTCATAGCATCAAAGGAGGTTGAATACGGTGATCCGCTCCACCTCCTCAAAACACGCCCCTATATCAGGATGACACGACGTGCTCCTACCGGACAATTAGCCGAGGAGTGGCTGGGCGAAATGAACCTCCATGTACGCGATAGCATGGAATTGGAGTCGCTTGAATCAATCTCAAGAATGGTGGCTCACGACCTCGGCGTTTCGATCATTCCGAAAACATGCGTGCCGGATCCGTTATACACTAGCCTCAAGTTCATTTCGCTCGAACCTTCTGCCAAATACAGAACGCTTGGCATCCTTTCGCGCTTCGACTCATCGAAATTTCGATTGGTGGATAGTTTGCTGGATGAATTGGAAAAAACCGTAACACGGGCTTCTGAAAACCACGTCTGATTGTTTCAGAGCGTGCGGCAATTACGCTCTAACACGCAATGACTCTTAAGCATTGCTTATATCACTCTAAATTCTAAATGACTCGATCCTCCTCCTGAGTCGCTCCAGTTTGAACGCCAACAGAGCGCAACTGAACGGAGGAGATCGGTGTGTCAGTCAACGACCAAATTGTGGACGATCTTGCGAAAAACAAGATCAAGTTTGTGACCACGGTGCCATGCAAGCAGTTAGCTGGCGTCATCGCCAAGGTCGAGAAAAACAATCGGATCATGCATGTGCCCTCAAACAAGGAAGATGAGGGTATGGGGCTTTGCGCGGGAGCCTATATGGGTGGCTCTCGTTCTTGCATCATCATGCAGAACACCGCCATCGGCGTGACCATCAATACACTGGCGACGCTTATCCAATACTACCAGATTCCTCTGCCCATGCTGATCAGCTATCGCGGCGAAGTCGGAGAAAAAGTCGCCTGTCAGGTTGAAATGGCCGTGCACACAAAAGCACTGCTCAACCAACTCAACATCCCAACCTATCACTTCCACGCACCCGATGACGTGGACGAGTTCGACGACATATTGAATCACACTTTCATGTGTCGGAAGCCGACCGCGATCCTCACGGACGCAAGCTTCTGGAGGGGAGCACAATGATCCGCAGTGATGTCTTGAAAGAGCTCGTCCCAATCATCTCGGACAAACTTGTTGTCTGCAATATCGGCCTGCCTTCGCAGGAATTGCACATGCTGGATGACCAACCGACCAACTTCTACATGCTGGGCACAATGGGCCTTGCTTCATCTATCGGGCTTGGCCTGGCACTGGCACAGAAGGACAAAGTAGTCGCCATCGATGGCGATGGTTCGGTCCTCACCAATTTCGGTACGTTGCCGACCATCGCAAACAATGTCGCTGATAACTTCATTCTGCTGATCATTGACAACGGCAGCTATGGCTCAACAGGCGATCAGCCTACCTATGCCGGCAAAAAGACCTCTTTGACAGACGTGGCACGAGCTTGCGGCTGCGAGCAGGTTGTCGAATGCGATGCCAAAGATACGCCCGCGGCCATGAAGGCGGCCCTGCAATCGGACCGGATGACGATCATCGTCTGCAAATGCGAGTCCGGCAACATTGAGGTCCCCGTTATCGACATGAACCCAGTCGTGATCCGCGAGCGGTTCATGCAGGAAATTCACAACAGGAACATCGAACACTGAATTTCATCACAATCGAAGGAGACGTCCATGTCAGAGCCACACTTTCTAGTTCATTCGCCGAAAGACAATGTCGGCGTAGTCGTGGTCGAGGATCTGAGAGCGGGCACCGAAATGTTCGGTGTCATGACCGAAGACAACACGACCCTCAAGCTCACTGCGCAGGACGATGTGCCCATCGGACACAAGGTGGCCTTAAAGGATCTCAACTCGGGAGACACGGCCGTCAAGTACGGAGAAGACATCGGCAAAATGGTCGATGACGCGACGGTTGGCAGTCACGTTCACACCCAGAATCTGAAGACGAAACGTTGGTAGAGAGGTCCTCAATGTCTGATTTAACTTTCAAAGGATACCGTCGGGAGAACGGACGGGTCGGCGTCCGCAACTATGTCGCACTATTGCCGGTCGATGATATTTCTAACGCGGCTTGCGAATCCGTTGCCAACAACATTAAAGGCACCATCGCGCTTCCACATTCATATGGCCGTCTTCAGTTCGGCGAAGACCTGGAACTCCATTTCCGGACAATGATCGGCATCGGGTCAAATCCGAATGTCGCTGCTGTCATCGTCATCGGGATCGAGCCAGGATGGACGCAGCGGATCGTCGACGGCATTGCAAAGACGGGGAAACGCGTTACCGGGTTCTCGATCGAACAGAAGGGCGATATCGCAACAGTTGCCGAAGCCTCTTGGAAGGCAAAGGAATATGTCCATTGGGCAACGGAACTCGAACGGGAAGAGTGCCCGATCAGCGACCTTTGGGTGTCGACGAAATGTGGCGAGTCTGACACCACAACCGGCTTGGGATCGTGCCCGACCGATGGCAATATGTACGACAAGCTACTCCCCAAAGGCATCTATGGCTGCTTCGGCGAAACCTCCGAGATCACCGGCGCAGAGCACTTGTGCAAGGCGCGTGCGGAAAACGACACCGCGGCCGAAAAATTCATGGAAATTTGGCAGGCCTACACTGACGATGTGATTGAAGCACATAAGACCGATGACCTGTCAGATAGCCAGCCGACCAAAGGCAACATCGAAGGCGGATTGACGACGATCGAGGAAAAGGCCCTCGGCAATCTGGAAAAGATCGGGCGCACATCGAAATATATCGATGCGATGGGTCCAGCAGAGTCGCCGTCCAAAGGCCCAGGCCTCTACTTCATGGACAGCTCATCAGCGGCCGCCGAATGCGTCACGTTGATGGCCGCGGGCGGTTATGTGGTCCACACATTTCCAACAGGACAAGGAAATGTCGTCGGAAATCCCATCGTACCGGTCGTCAAGATTACAGCCAATCCTCGGACCGTTCGGACAATGTCCGAGCATATCGACGTCGACGTTTCCGGGATCCTGCGCCGCGACATGACCTTGGACGATGCCGGCGATGCACTCATCGATTGCGTCGTTCGAACGGCTAACGGCCGAGCAACCGCAGCAGAAGCGCTCGGCCATCGGGAGTTTTCGATGACGAAGCTTTATCGCAGCGCCTAACGGCAAATTTCCACTGTGTTGTCTGCAATCATTGGGAGAAAACAATATGACGCTCACGCGAAGAAATCTTTTTGCAGTTGGTGCCATCGGTGCCGCGTTGACTCTGGCGACGACGGGAGTGGCTATCGCTGGTGACTATCCCGACAAGTCGGTCGCCTACATCATACCGTTTGGACCTGGCGGCGAGTCCGACATCACGGCTCGTCATCAGCAGTCCTTCTTCAAGAAGCTGATCGGTCAAGACCTGGTTATCTCATACAAGCCGGGAGGCGGCGGTGCAGTTGGCTGGGCCCAGCTCAACAAGATGAAGGGTGATGGCCATACAATTATGGGCATCAACCTTCCGCACATCATCGTCAAACCGAAACAAAAGAATGTTGGTTTCAAGACCGACGATATCATCGGCGTCTACATGTTCCACTACACGCCCGACGCCATCGTTGTGAAAGCCGACAGCCCATTCAAGACGCTCAAGGACCTCATTGACACCGCTAAGAAAAAGCCTGGCTCTATTACGCTCTCCGGTTCCGGAAAAGGCACCGCCAATCACCTCGCGCAGGTGTCATTCGACAAGGCGGCAGGCATCAAGACCACCTATGTGGCCTTCAAGGGAACCGGCGCTTCGGTACAAGCCCTGCTCGGTGCACAGGTGAAGGCGCAGTGGGGTTACACCTCCGTCGGCGCGAAGCACGCTGGCAAAGTGCGGATGCTCGCAGTGGCGATGGAGAAAAGGCATCCGAAATTTCCAGATGTGCCGACATTCAAGGAACTGGGTTTCGATATCGTTTCGGGCGCATACCGAGGTATCGCGGTGCCAAAATCCACACCGGAGGAGATCCGCAAGAAGCTCTCCGATGCCATTGCCAAGATCAACGCCGATCCCGAGTTCCAAAAGCGCATGCTGAACGACGGCATGGCGATGCTCGATATCGATTATGCCGGCATGAAGGCCTTTATCAATGAGAAGGCTAAAGGCTACATCGCCGCCGCCAAGGCAGGCGGCGTGCTCAAATAGTCAGCCGCCGACGACCGGTGTCGGGGTAAATGGCCGCAGAGTCCATGCGCCGACATCGATAACCGCTACTGGGCCGTGAGGAGCGGGCCAGCCACCACAACAACGCGCCTATCGGTGCATGAGGTCAGCCACGATCTTTTCGACCCTGCCAATTTCGTGTGGGATCGCAGAATCGGCGGCAGGGAGGATCCGCATGCAAATTCTAGACAGCCTTATGGCGGCATTGACGCCGTTCAATATCATGCTAGCCGTGCTTGGTGTTATCTCAGGAACCATTATCGGTTCCTTGCCGGGACTGACCGCAACAATGGCGATCGCAGTCTTGGTACCGATTACTTTTTCCATGGAACCGGCATCGGCACTCATCATGATGGGTGCAATATATACAGGTGCCATCTATGGGGGTGCCTACGCGGCGGTATTGCTGAATACGCCAGGCACGCCATCGGCAATCGCTACGACGCTCGATGGCTATCCGATGGCCAAGCGGGGCGATGGGGATCTGGCCATATCGTTGGCGTGCGTAGCTTCTGTGGTCGGCGGGCTGGTCGGAGCCGCCTTTCTCTTCGGTTTGGCTCCACCGCTCGCTGAGATCGCGCTCGCTTTCGGCCCTGTCGAGTATTTCTGGCTCGCTATATTCGGCCTGACTCTGATCGCAGCACTATCGGAAGGCAATCTCATCAAAGGCCTAATGGGCGGGTGCTTTGGCCTGATGCTTGCCTGCGTCGGTGTCGCAGAAGTCAGTGCCGACATCAGACTTACGTTCGGTTCGGAAACAATGTTGGGTGGGATCGAGGTCATCTCGGCATTGATCGGCCTTTATTGCATCCCTGTTCTGATCGATCTCATCGCAACGCCCGACAAGCATCTGCAGGTGGAAGCGAAGAGCAGCGGCATTCGTTTGGGTGAAGCAATGTCCATCTCCTGGAAAGGGAAATGGAACCTCTTCCGAAGTTCCGTGATCGGCACCGTCGTTGGTATCCTTCCTGGCGCAGGTGGTTCGGTCGCCGGTCTGGTTGCGTACTCCGAAGCTCGCCGCGCATCGAAAACGCCGGAGAAATTTGGAACCGGCACGCCGGAAGGGCTTCAAGCGACGGAGTCCGCGAACAATGCCACCGTCGGGGGCGGTTTCATACCGACATTGGTTTTAGGTATCCCCGGCACGCCTCCGGATGCCGTCGTCCTCGGCGCGTTGCTGGTCCAAGGTGTCAAAGTTGGCCCCAATCTGTTCCAGGCCGAGAGTTCAATCGTCTACACCTTCATATTCGGCCTATTTCTGGCGACAATTCTCATGTTGCCGATCGGACTTCTGATCGGAAAGTACGCATACCGGACCATCATCGAAATACCGAAGGCTCTTCTCGTGCCGTCGGTTGCAATGATGACGTTGATCGGGACGTACGCCATCAGAAACAACATCTCTGACGTTGTTGTCATGGTCAGCCTGGGCGTAGTCGGTTGGGTCTTGAACCGGTTTGGGTTCAAAGCATCTCCGATTGTGTTGGGGCTCATCCTTGGCCGTATCGCCGAACAAGGATTCGTTCAGGCATGGACGATTGCGTCAGCCACCGGAGAATATATCAGCATGTTTTTCGGGCGTCCGATTTCACTCGGCATCCTGGCTGCCATCGTACTCGCCTTGTTTGGGCCGATGTGGACGCGTCGAATACAACTCAAAAGAGAGGCACTAACCGATGACGAATGATGCAAATGAACGCAGCATCGCAACACCGATCATGGGAGCGGTGTTCATCGCCCTTGCGGCAATCGTCTTCTGGGACACGACCAGTTATACAGATGCGGATTCCTATGTGTTCCCCCGTGCCGTCGCAGCGGCTATGGCGTGCCTCGCTGTGTTGTCAATCGTACGCTGGTTGATCTATCCAGCAGGTGAGTCTCTCGATTTCTCCGGAGCGAACCTGCGACGACTAGGCCTGGTAGTGACGATGCTTGGCGCAACGTTAGCAATGCCTTGGATCGGCTACCTGACCTCGACGCTGCTTGCCTACGGCGCCATTCTGGTGCTCGCCATGTATGATCCCTGGACACCCAAACGCATACTCGTCTATCCGCTTGCCGGTGCCGGCATCGTCATCGGGTTCTACCTGCTGTTCAGCAAGACTTTGCAGGTGCCATTGCCGGCTGGCTCATTGTTCGGCGGGTAAAGCCTAGTCGCACGCGTTGGATTGGCAATGACACCGGTTTCTAAGGCGAAGCGGTCACACGCAATCTTGAAAACAAGCACTCATGGAGAGACGTTATGCCCCAGGTTGTGATCTCTGAATTCATGGATGACCGCGCCGTGGAGGACCTGCGAAGTGATTTCGACGTGCTTTACGATCCTGCACTGGTGGACCGGGTTGAGGAATTGAGTGAGGTCGTCGCTGATGCACGTGCACTGGTGGTCCGCAACCGGACACGTGTGACGGATAATTTGTTAGCTAAAGCCCCTAAGCTGGTCGTTGTCGGCAGGCTCGGTGTCGGGCTCGACAATATCGATGTGAAAGCCTGCGAGGATCGGCAGGTCAAGGTTTGTCCGGCAACCGGCGCCAACGACTTGGCGGTGGCCGAGTATGTGACCAGTACCGCACTGATGCTGCTACGGACCGCTTATCAAGCCAGATCTCAGATGGTCGCAGGCGAATGGCCGCGCCAAGCTATGATTGGCCGTGAGCTGTCCGGTAAAACCATGGGACTCGTGGGCTTCGGGTCGATCGCTCGTCAGGCTGCAGCACGCGCCCGTTCACTTGGAATGCAGATAGCGGCAGCAGATCCCTTCGTAGCGCTTGATGATCCGGCATGGAATGACGTGGCGCGATACGAGTCAATTGAAGGACTATTGCCAGTAACAGACGTGCTTAGCCTCCACGTTCCTTTGACCGAGCAGACGCGTGGAATGTTTGACGCCTCAGCACTTGGCCGCATGCGGAAGGGAGCTGTTCTGATCAACACAGCGCGAGGTGGCATCGTCGACGAGAAGGCGCTGGCAGATAGTTTGCGCGCGGGTCATATCGCTGGCGCGGCACTTGACGTCTTCGAGGACGAACCTTTGACCGCCAAAGCAGCAATGCAATTTGAAGGGCTCACAAACCTGATTCTGACTCCGCACATCGCCGGCGTAACCGAAGAGTCGAACGTTCGGGTTAGTGCCGTCACAGCGGCCAACATTCGCGCTGCACTTTTGAACACAAGCTAAACTACCGTAATCTCCTTCGACACTTGACGTGCTCGAAAGATGTCGGCTTGGGATCAAACTCAGCCTTCCCATCGATCTGCTACTGACGACTAGAGCCCTTTCCGACCATATAGAGGCATTTGACCGGTATTTCGCGTCTTCCGGCTAGGCACGATCCTCGCCATGATCTTGTTGACCAAAAGGGGATTGTAACGACGTCCGGAGGGCGCGAAGTATCGGCCTTCGGTGGGCCCATTCCGCCCATCGGCTTCGTTGCGAAGCTTGCCCGATACGATGGCATCGCGCCGCGCTCCGCGCCTAACCGAGTGAGCGGAATGGGCTCCATCAAACGACTCTATATGGTCGGAAAGGGCTCTAGCCCCTGATGATTAACAGACGAAACTCAAGATACAGACCGCTTATACTAATATTGCGGCCTCAATTCTTTGGGCAATATCCAGTCCCAGCAGCGCCAGGAGGTGCAACTTGACATTCAACCGCATTTGGGTGGAGCACCTGCAACCATGGATGCGCTAGTCAATGTTGCCTTCCCGGTCTTTGCGATTGTGTTGTCAGGATATCTTTCTGGACGCTTGGGCGTGCTCGGTGGTGAATCGGCAACGGCGCTAAACCGCTTCGTCTACTATTTTGCTCTTCCGCCTCTTTTGTTCATCTTCACCGCTCGCGCACCGATATCAGAGATTTTCCACTGGCCGTTCATATTCGCCTTTGTTGGCGGAACAGCCCTCACATTGTTGATGGCACTAGTTGTCGACCGCTTGTTCTTGCGGCATCGTGGCACTGCTGAATTGAGCCTCTTTTCGTTGACGGCAGTGTTTGCGAACACCGCATATATGGGCATACCACTGTTTGCTACTGCGTTCGGGCCCGAGGGCACATTACCGGCAATCGTTGCGACACTGGCTGCGAACACCGTTCTGATAGGAGGGGCAATAGCAGCCCTGGAAACAGTCCGAACGTCCAACGCTTCAATCTACAAATCCGTATCAAACGTTATATGGACGCTCCTTCGTAACCCGCTCCTAATCGCTCCCCTCTTAGGCGCCCTCGTTTCACTCTCGACTCTGCCATTTCCAAAACCTATCGGCAATTTTCTTGACTTGATGGCCGCGGCTGCGGGTCCTGCCGCGCTGTTTGCACTCGGCCTGTCGCTGTTCGGCCGCAAGCTTCTGGGCAACTTTGCAGAGGTAGCATGGTTGACGGCTTTGAAGCTCCTGGTACATCCGATGATGACCTATTTGCTTGCGACATACGTCTTCGTGATGGAGCCAATCTGGGCGAAGTCGGCTGTAATCTTATCCGCGTTGCCAGTGGGCGCACTGGTTTTTGTGGTTGCGCAACAATATGACACCTATGTTCAGCGCGCCTCAACCGCGATCGTTGTTACCACCGCCTTGTCAGTAATTACCATCTCGATATTGCTGATTTGGTTGCAAGTGAGGTGACACATCAAGGTGCGGGAATGTTGATTATAGTGACAGCTATCGGCCGGCTCAAATTGGATTTAGCGGCGACGGCCAATGACAGCTGGCGACATTGAAACATCGATTGCAGCTCATTCCTCGATTGCTGCATTCACAGAGTTAAGCAGCAGGAAATCGGCTTCTCTATGTTCGGGGTAAAGCGCCTTCATTTTTTCAATCGCTTCAGCTCTGGTAGTTGAACCGGCTATCGTGGTTTCGAAATTCTCAATGTATTTCTTCACCTCTGCAAACACTGAAACATCCGTCGGCTTACCATGTCCCGGGTATATTTTTGGATTCAGTGAATTCAATTCCAAGGAGAACTTATCTAGCTGTGCCTTCCAGTTAGCGATATTCTTCTTGTCAATCGCCAGCCAAAGGTGCACGCCGTTGTAGCAAAAGTCACCCGAGAAAAAGGCATTCAAATCTTTGCTATAAATCGTGGTCAGATGGTCGCATTCCGCGCCACTGTAGTCGCTATTCAGATCAAGTGTCGCTCCGTTTGCCAGGCTTAGTTCCTGCGTGCCCAGAACCTCAATATTGCTTTCATAGTCGAACCCATCTGGGTTTTCCTTTCTCTTTGGCTTCATGCCGGGCTCGTTATCCAACCAGCCAACACCGTCCATAAAATTAGAGAAATCAATGATGTCTTTTTTGACTTCTTGTTTTGTCACAACCATCTTGCTGTTCGGAAATTCCTTTCGCAAAACACGCGCGCCAACGTAATGGTCAGCATGGCCGTGTGTGATAAGGATGTGGGTAAGGTTCTTGCCTGTTTCTTTAACAAAGGCCGCCAACTTTTCGGCCTCTGCGCTGTTTCGCAAGCAGTCCACCAAAATCGCGCTGTCTTTGTCCGTGAACAGGTATGCGTTCACGCTCGCCTCAACACCATTGTAAATCGAGAGACTAATTTCATTCATTCGGAGCTTCCTTGAAGTGGTCATGCCCTTAAGGACGGTATGAAGGCTATAGGGGGCTGCCGGTCAGGTCGTGGATTTGGCGTCCACCTCTGGCTGGATAAAACCTCGCCAACGGTGATTTCTCTATTCAGCGACATGCAAATTTCTGCAGGACATCGGTTGATTGTTCTGCAGTTTTACTGTGGCGTACTACGACATCATTATCCGAACAATCACTTGATTAAACGAAAAATAATCCGGATTATAAGGATAATGAGAATAGAGGATGTCATCCTTTTCCAGCGGATCGCGGCGCTCAATTCGATCTCCGCCGGTGGCAACATCTGCGGGCTGTCGGCCACGGTTTCCAGTGACCGGCTGAAGCGACTTGAGGCCGATCTGGGTTGCACGCTGCTAAACCGGACTACCCGCTCCATGTCCCTGACGGATGAGGGAACAAGGTTCTTGAACCACGCTGAAGATCTCATCAACCAGTATGAAGCAGCCCGCCATAGCGTCGGGAAGCGCTCAGATGTCCCGACCGGGCTGCTAAGGGTGGCGGCGCCGGTGTTATTCACGAGGAAGTTCCTGTCAAATGCAGTCAAGGATTTTCTGGCGGGTTACCCGGAGGTTAGGCTTGACCTACAATTGTCCGATGAAGTCCTGAGCTATGCAGCGGAAGGTGTCGACGTCGCTATTCGCATCGGCAGGTTGAAGGACTCAACATTCATTGCAACCAAGCTGGGCGAAAGTCATCGCGTCTTGTGTGCGTCGCCGTCCTACATTCGGCGCCATGGCAGGCCATCGCGCCCTTCAGACCTTGATGAACACAATTGTATCGTATTCGTTGGAGAAGACGTCTGGCGCTTACGCAATATTCAGGAGGACGTACAGGTCAGGGTGTCCGGTCGTTTCAATACCAACAACGCGGAAATGGCTACACAGGCGGCTTTGGACGGTCATGGTATCGCCTTGCGTTCCCGCTGGGATGTTGCTGATGATCTACGATCGGGAAGGCTTACCCAGATATTACCTGACTATGAGACACCTACCGACATGGCCATTTTCGCCATTTATCCGCCGGGTCGGTTCATTTCGCCTGCTGCAAAGACATTCGTTGAGTTGGTCAGCAAGAGCATACGATCGTTGGAGGTCTAGTTCACTCGTAGTTTTGCCTGCGTCACGTATCGACTTCGCATTGGTATTCTAACCACCTCGCTATTTGTTGACCTAAATCCAAATGGTCATCACATCAGAAGCCACGATCGAAAAGAGTGGCACGGTTGCAGGCGGAAAAAGCCTAATCGAACAGCAATGCCTTATGGAACAACGCACCTTCGAAAGGAGGTGCGTTGTTCAAGCCTGTGCACTCATGATTGCCAGCCCTTTCGCCCGAGATGGATGACGTCCGGTTACAGCCCGGCTTGAGCCGTCATCGACCTGATAATGGCATGACTGGCAAGTGCCACATGCGGTCACAATACGAAAGGCTGGTGTCCCGCGTGGCAGGTCCGCTTCTAGCGCTCTGCTATTGTTGATCTTGTTGATTTTGGCGTAATCGAAGCGCAGATGCGACGAGCGACGTCCGGGCCGCCTTTGGGCAGTACAGTCGCGAGAACACGGCAGGCATTGGCACCGGCAATGCGTCGTAGCGCATGCTCGTCGAAGCTGCGATCACGGTTCCTGCCGTTGCGGTCAATGGGTGCAACGAGTAGGGACGTCAGGGCTGAGAGCCCGGTCACGTCGTAAGGCATTCTGACGCCTCCATCAAAATCAGATCCGAACGCCAAATGCTCCAGTGGATCGAATAGGGTCTGTTCGTCTCGCATCTCAGCGAGGAAGGAAGCGCGGCTCAGGACTTTGTGGGCCGTATCGAAGGCCTGGACGGCGTGACCTGCATGGCCGCCGACCGCAGTCATCCAATGGCCGATTGCTATAAGACCGCCTGTACGCGCAACCGCGCGGATCTGGGCGTCTCCCAGATTGCGACGAAGGTTGCAGTGCATCCTACTCGCGCAATAGCGACGTATGCCGGTGTGCGAGACGATGATCGGCTTGCTGCTTTGTTCGGCAGCCTGGAGTATCGCTTTGTCCGAAGCATGTGCCAAATCCAATATCATGCCTCGTTGTTCTGCAGCCTTGAGGAATATCGACCCGGTTGACGTCAACCCTCCTCTCAACCCGCATCCCGTGCTCGAGGCGCTGAGACCGTTATCGAATTTGTGTGTCGGTGCGACGATACGAAATCCGGCGTCGAATAACCGCTTCACCGCATCGCGTACTGCACCTGGTTCGTCTTGCGTGATCCAGTGGGCTCCCTCCAATGCTAACAGTGCACCGACGACAGGTTGGCCGGCATGACGAAGCTTGATTACAGCGTCCAGATCGTCTGTCGACCGGATTAGCTTGAAGAATGGCTGGCTCGGGTCAGCCTCATGGCGAATCCGGGAGGCTTCGACCATTTCAAGCATCCATCTCGCCTGTCCGAACGCAGCAGCCTCTGGATCGAACCATTGCGCGGGCGGAAGACCCTGAGCGATACGCAAGAGTTTGGTTCCGTCGAAGCCATTGGCTGGATTGCAAGTGATGCCTTTTTCGTCGACCTTTGTTGCGGGCAATCTGGTATGGAGCGGGGCCTTCGTCACAACGGAGAATACCTGGATAGCGACATTTCCCTCAATCAAACGCGGCAGATCGAGGTGGCCACGATCCGATCGGCCTAAGAGGTTGCGTCGCCACAGAAGTGAATCGGCGTGCAGATCAATAATGAAAAGCGAGCGATGCATCTTGGCCGCCTCGACAGACAGCTCCACTTCATAGGCTGGCTCCCAGATTCGATTGGCCCACTTGTCAGCGGTTCGAGCGGATATCCAAAAGACGCATATCAGTATGACAATCAATACCGGCAGCCCGACAAGAAACCATCTATGCCGAAAAAAAATCTTGCGTTCCCCCATGCGCCGCAGGTTGAAATGGTGCATTCACATTGTCAACGCAATGCACCGCGAAAAACGAGCGCACATTGTGTGCGTAGTGGTCGATTGCAGAGATATTTGCTCGTCGCGTGATTGTTAATCTGGCGAACCCATTGGCGCAGCCTGCTTCGGGTCACGAGCCGTTATCAGGCCACCGGATCAATGGCGGCTGTTTGGGAACGGAAAACCACCATAAATTGACGGATTGACCGGTTAGGTCGCAGCAGCGGTCGTCAACCTACGAACCCGATCGTGGCTCAGATGTGCTAAAAACGGTCATCAAGATCGGAGCCAGTACCACGCCCCTTGAATTCAGGCTATCATCAGCCACCAATCGATGAGAGTCGCGGGAATGGAGTTGCACAAACGTATCCTGGGACGCAGCACGGTCCAAAAGGTCGTTTGCATTGTTGCTGCTGGGTATCTGAAGTGTGTGTATCTGACTGGCCGTTGGACCGTGCAGCGAGACCCCGAATTTCAACGCCTTTGGAATGCTGGCGACCCTTTCATACTGTGTTTCTGGCACGGTCGGCTGCTGATGATGCCTTTTATCTGGGGGAGTCATCGCGTGATGCATATGTTGATGTCCGGCAGCCGTGATGGACAGCTGATCACAAGAACGGTCGCGCATTTCGGCATCCGGTCGATCGTAGGTTCCCGGAACCGTAGTGGTGCAGCCTCACTTCGAAAAATGGTGAGAACTTTGCGCAACGGAGAATTTGTTGGCATCACGCCAGACGGGTCACGCGGCCCGCGCATGCGTGTATCCGACGGTTGTGTCGAAACCGCAAGAATGGCCGGGGCGCCACTGGTGCCCATCACTTTCTCCTGCAGCAATGGCAAAGCACTCGGCACTTGGGACCGTCTCCTCGTTCCATCGCCATTTTCTCGAGGCGTCTTTATCTGGGGGGAGCCGGAATACGTCCAATTGAACGCCGACCGGACAGCGCTTCCAGCTATACGAGAGCGGTTAGAGAATAAACTCAATGCTATCTCTGAGGAGGCTGACCAGCTAATGGGCCGGGCGCCAATACGGCCTGCCGCAAGAGAGGGATAGGATCACACCCACCTTCGAGACTCCAAAGGGCCCTCGACCTAGCCTCCGTTTGCTAAGCACGTTGTGGCAACGCCAAGTCACTAGAGCAACGTGCGTCCAATGGGACGCACATAAGTTGCTCTAGCAGCTTAGGGTCGATCAACTTTTCTGCGCTTTGTCGATTCCGACGAAGCGCAGGTTGATCTAGGAGACGACTTGACGCGATTCCCGTTTTGACCGCTTGCTAAGCGGAATCGGCCATATATCCAACTCAGAACCACTAAGCGGGTATTGCTGATCATAGGTCGTTCGTGATTCAGGTTCGAAGGAACCTAGAGTCATGCACTATGAAACGACAGACCGTGAGTTGCCCATTTTCCGAGCTGTTTTGCCGGACACATCTCGCAGTGTGCGGCGCGTTGGCGATCCACAGGTGCCGACTGGTCGTCAATGAGCCCACGTCCTAATTGCGCGACCGCAATCTCAAGCTAATGGTAAGTAACAGGCGCTCGACATCACTGAGTTCCGCTCGCTCATTGAGGACGGAACGGAGCAAGGCAGGGTAGTCGGTGATGATGTTGTCGACGCCGAGGTCGATCATAGCATGCATTCCGGTCTCTTTGTTGACCGTCCAGACATGGACACCAAGGCTTCTGCCTTTCACGCGTGAAACCGTCTCAGCAGTCGTGAGTTTTTGCGACAGAGAGAGAAATTCGACACCGGTTCGCGTCAGGTCTCCGATATGGGCGGACACGATAAGACCGGTCTTCAGACTCGCATCCAGCGTGGCGACTTTCTCCAAGGCTCTATGGTTGAGAGAGGTCACGACACTGTCCGCCTCAAACCGGTTCGCCTTGATGAGGTCGACGACACGTGTCGCAAGAGCCTGGTCGCGACCATTGAATTTGAGCTCTATGTTGAGCTTGATGCGCCCGCGCGCCAGATCGATGACCTGCTGTAACGTTGGGACTCTCTCGCTTGCGAAGTGGGGTGCAAACCAGCTCCCGGCATCGAGATCCCTGATCTCGTCATAGGGCGTCTGCCAAACCTTCTTGTCGATGCCGGCAATCCGTTTCAAATCCGTGTCGTGCAGAAGGACGAGAACGCCATCAGATGTTTCCTGCACGTCTATTTCGGCATAATCAGCACCGTCTTCTATGGCCGCGCGGACTGCGGCGAGCGTATTTTCAGGTGCGCGGCTCGAACTTCCCCGATGGGCCGTTACGTCGACCGTATCGCGAAGATCGGCTGTCTCGACCAATGCGTAGCTGGTGCCGATTGAAAGGGCGGCAAAGATGATGGCGACGACCGCGATCGCCCGGCGGCCCGAGATCCGTTGCAGCAGTCCGTCACGGATACGCCCCGCCCCAGGCAGCGGCATGGAAACCTTGTCGCCGCGCAACTCCGTATAGAGGCGCTCGACAAGGAAGACATATCCCGCTGTTCCGACAAGTCCGATCGCCCCGGCGATACCGTCCATGACCACGAGGAAACCGCTGGTCGTCGCAATGATCGAACCTGTGGATTGAGGAACAACGGCGAGAATCAGTTCGGCACTCGCAACCAGGCCCCAGATGGCGAGCGCGGAAACGGCCGCCATGGCTGCAATCCAAGTCAGAAGCAGGAGCCCGATGGGCCGCGACAGACCGTGCGTGGCCATCCAGCTTTCGGCCAATGGCGCCGACCATGATGCCCTCTCGAGTAAACAGATCGGGAGAGCCAGGCTCCAGCGGATGATGAGGACCGAAACAGCGATGGCCAGTATCGCGGCGCAGACCGACGCGAGCCCCACGGCAATAATGAATCGCGGCGGCCAGGCGACCAGGTAGTAGTTGATATCTTTGCCGGCCAGGAGGAGCCAGTAGAGCGCGGCGAGCGCCGCTCCGGCAATCGCTATGAGACCAAGAATTGCCAGTGCCTGCAGCAAGGCGACGGACAGCAGCCGCGGCAGACAGCGAAGGATCCCAAGCAGATTGTCGAACAATGGGAGCGCGCGGCCTTCACGTGCGACCCGTGCGACATGCAGAAAGCCGGACTGTTGAATGAGAAGGAGCACCAGTCCGCTCGATGCGCCAAGAATGAGCCACAAAAATCCCGGAACCGAGAGGAGAAACTGCGCGATTTCAAAGTTCGAGACCGCCGAATGTCCCGTCGTCTCAACAAGTGCGCGCAAGAGAACGCCTCGAACCGGCGCCAGTGCAAATACACTCAGACCATGAAACGTCAGAGCGAAGATGACGAGCGTCTTTGCATTGGCTCTTACGTTTCCCAGGCTTTGTAAAACGACAGATTTGATCGAGATATTTGACATGGAGGCGGACATCGCCGGATCACACTATCATTTGTACCGGCCTGTTTGTGCTGTCCCTACAATAGCCCCAGCTCCATCAGCTCGGCTTTCAACTCCGGGGGCATTTCGTCGTCATCAGCGCCTGCGGGACTGAGATCCGGCGGCGCGTCGTCCGGTTCGAAATAGCGCCAGCCCTGGAAGGCACGACGGCGCTGTGAACGTGTCGCAATCAAAACCGGGTCCAGCATGATATCGCAACGATTGATCCCGTCTTCGCCGCGATAGGCACGCAGGTCGACAATCTGCTGGCGGAGTTGGATCACACCCTTGATCACCCAATAGAGCGAACCGCCATCGAGAACCTGTTCGCGCCGGCGCGGTGTCTGACGGGTGCGGTGGAAGAGGAGTTGCTCTTCACCGGCCTCTTTCTGGCGTTCAAGTCGGGCCGCCTGCACGTCACGCAGATGCGTGATCGAGTCGATCCCGACGCACAGCTTGACGAGATGGAGGGTCATGCCTCGGTCTCACCGATGCGGGCAACGAGCGCGCCCTCCTCCACCTGCGTTCCGTCTTTGACAGGAAGGGCCTCGATAATGCCGTCATGGGGCGCGTGCAGAATATGTTCCATCTTCATGGCCTCCAGCACGGCAATGCGTGCACCCTTCTCGACGGCCTGCCCTTCTTTGGCGAACACTTGCGTAATCTTGCCATGCATCGGCGCCTTGATTTCGCCGCCGGTACTGGCCCCGTCCGCTTCGCTGCTGGCAAAGTCGGGAAGTGCGATTTCCCATTGCCGCATATCGTGCACAACGAGAATACCTGCATCCGTCGGCACCATATGAGCGGGTTGTTCCCGGTCCGCATCCCGCGTCGCCGCACCCGATGCGGTCGGCCCATCCGGACCCCAGGCGACATCGACGGTCAAAGGCTCCCCATTGCAGAGAATCTTGACCGTGTCCGGCCGTCGGGCGCCGAGCGTGAAACCGTCACCAGCGCTCCAGGGGGATGCATGATCGTTCGACCCGTTGACACGGCGTGCCTCAACCTCGCTTTGCGCCATCGCGACCAGCGTCTCGGTGCCGCGGGCGATCGCAACAGGATCGACGCCTTCCGAAATCAGTTCGGGCAGCACCCGCTCGACCAGTCCCGTATCCGGCACCCCTGCCACGACATCGGGCCTGTCGAGCAGGGTGTGCACAAAGTTCAAATTGGTGCGCGGTCCTGCGACAACCGTTTCGGCAAGTCCCGTCTGCAGCAGCGCGATGGCCTCTTCGCGGGTCGGGGCATGGGCGATCATCTTGGCCACCATCGGATCGTAGAAGGGCGTGACCTCATCGCCCTCGCGCACGCCGGTGTCGATGCGAATGCCGTCTGCCTCCGGCCATGCCAGGCGCTTGAGCTGCCCGGATGATGGAATGAAGCCACGCTCGGGATCTTCGGCATAGACTCGGGCTTCGACCGCATGGCCCTGCAGTTCGAGCGCTTCCTGACCGAGCGGCATGAGACCGCCTGAAGCAACCAGAAACTGCCATTCAACCAGATCGGTTCCCGTCACCGCTTCCGTTACCGGATGCTCGACCTGAAGGCGTGTATTCATTTCAAGGAAGTAGAACGGCGTCTGGTCGCCGAGCGGCCCGCCTTCGGTCAGAAACTCGATCGTGCCCGCGCCCACATATCCGACAGCCTTTGCCGCGGCGATAGCGGCATCGGTCATGGCGCTGCGCAACCCTTGCGTCATGCCAGGCGCCGGCGCTTCCTCGAAAATCTTCTGTTGGCGGCGTTGCAGCGAGCAGTCGCGTTCGAACAGGTGCACACAGTTTCCGTGGGCATCCGCGAAAACCTGCACTTCCACATGGCGCGGTCGCTCAAGATACTTTTCTACCAGTATCTTGCCATCGCCGAATGCCGCTTCCGCCTCGCGGCGTGCCCCTTCCACCGCGTCCTTGAAATCGTCGGGCGAATGGACCTTGCGCATGCCCTTCCCGCCGCCGCCGGCAACGGCTTTGACCATGACGGGATAGCCGATGTCTTCTGCAGCCCCGACGAGCGTCTCGACGTCCTGCTCTTCGCCTGCATAGCCCGGCACGGTCGGAACACCGGCCTCTTTCATGCGCGCTTTGGCAATATCCTTGAGGCCCATGAGCTGCAGGGCTTCGATGGGCGGGCCGACGAATGCCAGGCCTTCCTTGGCAATGGCCGCGGCAAATAGCGCGTTTTCCGAGAGAAATCCATAGCCTGGATGAATGCACTCAGCTCCGCTTTTGCGGGCCGTTTCGATGATCCGATCGATGTTCAGATAGCTGTCGACGGCCGCTGCCGGGCCGATTTCATAGGCCTCATCCGCCATTGCAACATGCATGGCGTTGCTGTCGGCCTCCGAACAGACCGCGATGGTGCGCATACCCAGCCTTTTGGCGGTGCGCATGATACGGACGGCGATCTCGCCCCGGTTAGCGACGAGCACTGAAGAGAACATGGCTCTGTTATGTCATCGCAGACGGCACAAAGGCAATCGTTCGATCGGTGCGGTACCTGCGTTCGTCCACAGGCACAGCCATTCTAGTTTAGAGGCGCCCTTACCAAAAGCAGCCCGCTCGCCGGCCCAACCATCCAATAAGATGGCCTTACCGGGCGGAGCGGGCCGGCATGAGGACATTCGCGTCAGACTCTTAGTGGGCCATCAACACCGGAACCGTCATTTGCTCCAAAATCGTCTTGGTCACGCCGCCGAGGAAGAATTCCCGCAGCCGGCTATGATGATAGCCGCCCATGACGATCAGATCGGCGCCGAAATCGGCTGAGCGCGATAGAATCAGATTGCCAATATCCGTATCAGCACCGGGAGCGCGGGAGACTTCGGCATTGACGTCATGCCGGGCAAGATGGCGCGCCAAATCCGCCCCAGGTTCGGCGCCATGTGCCGCTCCACGGTTTTTTGCCTCGGCGACGAAGATGATCACCGATTTCGCCTTTCTCAGCAGGGGAATTGCGTCATGTACGGCGCGCGATGCGGTCGGGCTACCGTCCCAAGCAACCATTGCCAGTTCAGGCGGTTTCGCGGGCGCACCGACATAGGGCACAATCAAGATCGGGCGTCCCGTGGAGAACAGCAGGTCCTCGAACAGAGCCAATTGATCGCTTGACTTGGAATCGACATTCGGCTGACCGATCACGGTCAGGTCGGCATGACGGGCATGGATTGCAAGATGGCGTGGCAGTTCGATACCGGCTCCCTCCAGCAGTCTTGGCTCGACGGATACGCCGCGCTTCTCGCCCATACTCATGAAATTGTCGAGCGCGCCCTGCGCTTTCTCTTCCAATGTCTTGAAATACTCCTGCGGAGGCGGCACCTGAAGCTCCAGGCCGCCGGCATAAGGCAGGCTTCCAATGGGTGAAAACACAACACCGGCAACGTGAGCGCCATGGGCTTCTGCAAGGGCCAGTGTGTATTCGAGGCGGGCATTACCCGCGTCGGATGTGTCGACGTGAACGAGCAAATCCTTGAGTGGCATCGAACCGGTCTCCATTACCTCAGTGGAAAGGACAGTTGGGACGGGAGTCCCTCTGCCGAAAATCAGGTGAACACTGTCCGGCCAAACCGAATGGCCGTCGTACCGCGCACGCTAAGTGTTTGGCTGCCCGTGCTACTTGACGTAGATCAATTATGACTTCGGATTGGTTCTATCGGCCGGCAATACGGTTGACTCGCAACAGTCGGACCGGCGCGCGCAGAATTTCGCGCGCGCGTCAGTTTTCCAGCGCCCCGTGAGTGTGTGCCGCACTGCGCGGCCCTCCGTCAGGCGGCAGGCAGACGCTGAATGTGCCAGCCGTTCTGCTCATTCAATGAGGCGGAAATGACCTAATCCAGAAAAGAGCACAAAAAACCATCGTGCACCCATCCTGACACGTGCAGACTCTTATAGTTCTGACGTCGTCCATTAGTCGTATGCGTTCTGTAGGCAGTCAAAACCCGAACCCAATTGCCGCGCCTTTGTCCTGAATCGACTTCGATGATCGCAAGTCTTTTCAGACTGCGGTTCACGCGATGGTTCGTTCCCGGTCCGCTGCGGATGGATACGAATCCGTCGGGACCGTTCACATTACAGACCATCGTGTTTTCTACACCGGGAGGATTATTCGGCCAGTCCGTATTCCTGACAAGACCGGTAAGATCCACAGATCCGTAAGTTGCGAATTCGGCAAGCGCAGCGTTTCCAAACAAAAAAACGCCGACGAACCCAGCCAATAAGATTCTCATCAGCACTCTCTCCCTGAAGCACTCTCTCCCTGATGGTCGACAATAACTCCGATCACATTGCAGGTGCAATCGGTCTCGATCTCATATTGGCCGAGCTACTTGCGCTTCACGAGCAATCCATAGTCGAAGTTGTATACGGTCTTGGGCCCCTGCCCTCCGCCACGTTCATAGTCGACGATTTCGCTAACGCCATCTCCGTCGGTGTCTTCAATCTGGGCCGTCGAAAAGGGAAGAACCGAAAGCCGCCACCAGGAGTCCTTCCAAACGACAATGCCTGTCGTTGCGCCATAAGTGGACGAACGATCGAAGGCCGGTATGTAATAGGCATTCTGGCAGTCGGCACAGAGCTTGACCTGGATGATGGAGGCATCATCTGTCATTGCATTGGCAAGGGTATAGGCTTCATTGATCTGTCCGTCTGTCAGCAAAGTCACCGTAAGCGTCCGGTCGGCGCTGTCGCCGACGCGCAACGTCGTCCCCTCACCAAGATCGAAGTTCTTAGAAAAACGGGTTTCGGCTGCAGCAGCCGATACAACAACGGTCAGAGCCAATGCGAAAGCAATCGTCCGCTCAACCTTCATGTCGTTTACTCCTGCCGATGCCTAACAGAGCGCTCATTTTGCAGCAAAATCGTTGTAGCTCTCACCTTCATCATTCCGACCGACGCAAGGAGAGTTGAGCGGCAGTGGCCGCGACAATGGCGCACGGAAAGACTCGTTCACGCATCTCGTGCCATACTCGGCGACATGGAAACACTTGCCGTTATGCATGAAAAAACCAGGTCCGCAAAAATCCGAGCACCCCGCCTCGAGGCATGTCTGTGCTTGAGCGCTATCGGTATCGATGAAAACAACCGACAGGCCGAAGCCAATGAATGCCGAGACTGCGAAGCTGGCCAACAACATCGCCACTCGTTTCATGATGCTTCCTGTTTCCCTTTCAGATTTTTCACCGGAAGCCCACCTTGGCGTTATCTGTTCCAACCGATCAAGATATAATTCTTGCTTGTCCGTCGCGGAGGGGCGAATGCCCTTCTACATTGCTGGCGAAGGTGCCACCGTAAAGCAGTAGGCATCCCTCGGCCGATTGCCTGTTTCAGTGGGCTATGTGATGCTGAGGAGCAAATTTCTAGCGACTGCATTTGCGATTCGTGTTGGGGAGACTGCCATGAGCTATTCTGCGAAAACGCTTCTGGTGTTCGGTCTTGTTCTGCTGGGGCTATCGAGCCCTGCAACGGCCAAAAGAATGGCGCTTGTCATCGGGAACGACACATACAAGAATCTTCCCCAATCCCAGCAGCTAAAGAAGGCGCGTAATGACGCGCGGGCCGTTGCCCAGACACTTGAAGGACTCGGCTTCGAGACCACTTTGGGACTGGACGTAACGCGGTTCGGATTCAATCAGAAGATCGACGCATTCGCCAAACAGATCGAGCCTGGCGATATCGCTACCGTTTTCTTTGCAGGTCACGGCGTGCGTATCGGAGGCAGAAACTTCCTGCTGCCGTCCGACGTGCCGGACATGTCGAGCGGATCGCAGGATCTGCTGGCCGGCGAGAGCATCGCGGTCGACAAGATCACGGATCGAATTAGGACAAGCGGCGCCCGCATCTCGATGCTGATACTGGATGCCTGTCGCGACAATCCGTTCAAGAGCAGCACCGGCCGTTCGATCGGCGGCACGCGCGGCCTGGCCCGAGTCGAACCGCCGGAAGGCACGATTGTCCTGTTCTCGGCCGGGGCCAATCAACAGGCGCTCGACCGTCTATCCGATGACGATCCGAATCCAAATTCGGTCTTCACGCGCTCACTGATCCCCATGCTCAAGCAGGACGGCCTCGAAGTGGGGCGGATGGCGCGTCTGCTGCGTCAAAAAGTTCGGAAACTCGCAGCGACCAAGAATCATACACAGACCCCGGCAGTCTACAACGAGCTGACAGGGGATTTCTACATCGGGAATGCCAAGGCCGGTGAAGGTGTGGGGCGACGGCAGATCGCGGTAGAACCCAAGTCCGCCCCTGTCAGCAAACCTTTGCCCTTGCGTCCCCAAGCACCGTCGCCATCAGCAAGGCCGAGCCCGGCTGCGGAAGCCTGGGGCATCATCGGCACGACAGAGGCGGTTGAAGTTCTTGAGGCGTTCATCAAACGCTTCCCCGATACCTTTTATGCAGACCTCGCAAAATCGCGTCTCAAAAAGTTGGCAGAAAAGAAGGTCGCTGTCGGGACATTCCCGAAAACGCCCGAGCCTCCGAAAACGACGAGAGGCGGACCGACGCGAGCGCCGACTCCCGAGCCACGACCGATTTCGGTGTCGAAGCGCCATTCCTGGAAACTCGTTTCGACGTTCCCGCGAGGATTCCCCCAACTGCACGACTCCCTTGAGCGGTTTTCGAAAGACCTCAATAGGTTGACCCGCAACAAAGTGAAAACACAGCTTTTCGCATCGGGAGAACGTGCCGGGGCGTTCGAGGTCTATGACAGGGTTGTTGCTGGCAAGGAGCAATTAGGCTGGGCTTTTATCTACTATTGGAAAGCCATCGAGCCGGGTTACGCGCTGCTCCCTGAAATTCCCTTTGGCTTTACCCCCGAAACGACGCTTGCCTGGAGACTCAGCCCGGACGTGAAACGTATCGTCGATGAGATGACCGCGAAACACGGTATACACACGATGCCCTGCGGCGCGACCGGACGGTCCGGCGATTTCTGGTCCAACAGAGCCATCCGATCCGTCAAGGACCTGAGAGGCTTCAAAGTCCGGGCACCAGGGTTGGTCGGTGACATTCTTAAGCGGCAGGGTGCCTCGCCGGTTTCGCTCCCTGGCGGAGAAGTCTATACGGCTCTCTCCACCGGCGTGATCGACGCCGTAAATTGGGTGAACCCGCAACTCGATTATTATATGAAACTCTATGAAGCGGCGAAATATTACTACTATCCAGGATTTGTCGAGACCGGCTCACTCATCGACCTGATCGTCAATTTGAGAGTCTGGAAATCCTTGCCATCGAAGCTGAAACAGACGATCGAAAACATCTGCATCAAGAATGTAGAGAAGGATCTCGCCGTTGCTGCTCGTGAAGATGCGAAGCGGCTAAAGTTCTTTCGCAACACGCGTGGAACCAAGGTCCAACCGCTACCGTTGCAGGTACGCCGCTCCCTCCTCTCTTCCTGGCAGGATATCGCCAGAGCGGAATCGAACAAGTCATCCTACTTTTCGCGCCTCTACAAGACGCTCGATCAGTATGAAGGCGGAACAATCGCTCAGGATTCGCGATAAGTGGTCCCGGCACGATTTGTGTAACCACTTTTAAGCGCGTGGATCGGCAAGCCGTCCGATGAATAGAATTGCGCCCGATGCGCGGTCGGTGATCATATAAAGAAACGGCCGGTTTATAAGAAATTCCGGAAATTTTGGCCGGATGGACCGCCCGCTAAATTCGACACCGGTCACTGCCGCGGCCTCTGTGCCTGCCTCATCGACTTCAATAACCGCCTTGTGGCGGACCTGCGAAATATGGATACGGTCTTTCTCCTCGGCACTCTCCGTCATGCCGGTGAAGTCCGCCTTATCCTGGTTGAATGGCTGCTTAAGACCGAGGCTTTCCAATGCCGGCACGAGGTTCGAGGCAAACTCGGTCTTGAATTTTGGCATGGTCACCAGGACCGTCTGCCGCTTTTCCTTGTTGAGCCCTTCGACGATCGTCTTGGCGATCTTGTCATTCAGCTTGATGGCAGCTTGTTTCTTGTCACCCTTGCTGCTGGGTAGCAGAACGATCATGTCCAAAATATTACCCTTATAGGGCAAAGCGATCGCATCGAATCCGGCTTCGCTGCGAATGCGGAACTCGTTCGTTGTTCGCATCGTGTCAACCTGGATGGTCTCATCTTTGGACAGATGGAACTTGCGGGGTTTGGTCTTGTCCGTCGGGAATGGCAACGCCCACAGGCCCTTGAAACGGATCGCGTTCAAAAGCACGCAGATGGTATTGGGATCGAGTGTGTCGAGAAGCTTGTCGATCTTCCCCGACGTCTTGTCTTTCACCCAACCATTGATGGCCGCAAGATCGGACCCACGAAAGACCTCCGCCCCGAATTTGTCACGAACAAGCGTCTGGTAGGATTTCGATATGGGACCATCGGTGCGCGTGAGATGGAGCGCATTGGCGAGGGTGATCGAAACGCGTTCATCGGGCGAGCGCTTCGTGACGCGACCGTCAAGCGCAGCACTGACATCGGCCACAACCGACGGCGCAAATGGATAATCCAGACCTTGCACCATCTCCGTTTTCGTTGCGCCTCGGGCACCTACTGCCGCCATCGCAAGCGCGGTCCCGATGCTATAGGGCGACATGACGATATTGCCTGGCGTATCGGAAAGTTTGCCGAAAAGTTCAATTCCGGCCTTGTTGTAGGCCTTTACCAGCTCCTTCGGCTTATCCTCGGCTGAAACCGTATGGCTCCCCAAAGAAGCTGTGACGAGGACAGCAAGGGAAACGAATGTTTTTCGCGCAAATTTCGGCATCTGGCTTCCTGATCAATAGAATGCTCGGCCATCGCCGGGAGCACGCGCTTCCAGACCATGGACAGAATCGGTCGTCCGCCCTCGGATTTTTATCCAGGTTATATGGGAACGCGGCTTGAAAGAAACCAGATCCGCCAAACTATTCTAGATTCAGAGCTCGGTGACGATGTCCGCTGAACCTCACCGCTAGGTTTTGCGCGTCATACCCAAAGGCAGGTCGGACACCCGCGCCATCTCGCCTGATGCAAAAAGCCCGGGGCTCTCAAGGTAACTGAGCAGCATGCCGGTAGCATCGTTGCCCCAGAATACCTCTTCGTTGACGACAAAGGTGGGTACGCCGAACACACCGGCTTGAATGGCTTCATCGGTATTCCGCCTCAAAGCATCTTTGACGGCAGGGTCTGAAAGACTGGCCTCGACGTCTGCAATGCCGAGCCGCTCGGCCATTGCTGCGATGCTATCTTCGGTATCGGGTGCCCGCCCCTGACCGAAAATGTGATCAAAGATCGTTGACGCAACTTCGACGCTCGAGCCGGCAGCCAGAGCAAGGCGCAAGGGGGGAAGCGGATTGAACGGATGGGCCGGTGGCATGACGAACGGAACCCCCAATTGGTCCGCCTGCCACTGAAAGAAGCGATAGATGAAACGGCGCTTGGGCGGAATTTCGGCGGGGCCCAATTGTCCCCAATGCTTCAGCAGTCCCGCGAACAAAATCGGTCGCAGCTCGATTTCGAGATCTTCAGGCAGGTCATTGAACCGATGCAATTGGAGATAGGCAAAGGGGGAAATGAAATCGAAATACCATCGGGCCTTTGTCATTGTTTTCGAGATTACCTCTACTTTTCGGCAGTACCGAACAGTTGCTGTTTCGCCTCGGCTGAGGTTGCGATTTCGACATACTGGTCCCTCAGGATGTCCACGCCTCTACCAACGGCCGGCCGGTTGCGGATCTCGCCATACCACCTGGCGACGTTTGGAAAATCGGAAATGTTCTGGCCGCAAAGCTTGTTGATCCTTACCCATGGAAAACAGGCGATATCGGCGATCGAATAAGCATTGCAGATGTAAGTGCGGTCCGCCAGCCTGTCGTCGAGTACGCTCAACAGGCGCGACGTTTCACGGACATAGCGATCAAGAGCATAGGATACGGTCTCATCCGCATGATGAAAGAAGTGCTCGGCCTGCCCCATGAACGGCCCAAGCCCACCAATCTGCCACATCAGCCATTGTATGACCTCGGAACGTTCAACAGGATCGCCAGGGAGAAACTTGCCCGTCTTCTCCGCCAGATACAGCAGGATCGCGCCGGTCTCGAACACCGTATGCGGCGTCCCATGCGGACCATCGCGATCGATTATCGTCGGCACCTTGCTGTTGGGATTGAGCGTGCGGTAGTCCGGCGCGAACTGATCGCCTGCAACAATGCTAACCGGCTTCACCTCGTAAGGCAGACCGGTTTCTTCCAGCATGATGTGGGCTTTGTGCCCGTTCGGGCAGAACCATGTGTAGAGTTCGATCATTTGGCACCGGGAGAAACGCGCAAGACAACACAGGAAGACACCTCCGACCCTTAGTGTCGGATTGCGGCGATTGCAACATCGGCGGCGCGCATTCGATCAAGTCAATTATTCTTTGAGTACGAACTTGCAGAATAGCTGACCCGATCGGTCGCACTGCTCTTCGACCTGTGCCCCTGTCACATCCTGCAGGAAGGTTGCGACCATGGAACAGACACATGGCTCCTGACGCACGGCTCGACCAAGAGGACAACTGAAACTCCTTAGAATGGAGCCATCGTTTGTCGTCTCAACCACCGTCTCCGCACCCATATCGTCGACAAAGTCGGTTGCGAGTTTGAGTCGGTCCGCGAAGCTCAACTGTTCATCCGCCTGCACCTGCAACGCCATTTTGTGGCCGACCTCCTGCATGAGCAGAGCCACCTGGTCGCGGGAAAGATGCTCCGGCAGGGCCTGCATTAACAGCTCGGCAAAAGGCGGATAGGCAAGAGATGAAACGTCCTCCCTGCCCGGTACGGCCGAATACTCGACCGCAGGTTTGCCGACCCGCTTTTCCTGTCTCTTGGCGCCTTCAATCAAGCCGTCGGCTTCGAGCTGACGAAGCGGCACAATCACCGCATTTCGCGTGACGTCCAGTCGCGCCGCCAGCTCTGGCACTGTCATGGCCGCGCGTCTCAGCAACGAGAGGATATTTTCCCTGGTGGACATACGACACCCATTTTTGATCCCGGCGCCACCTTATGAAAAACGACGCCACAATCAACTTAATACAATTATCACAATAAATATTGTCTTTATTGTCTTAACATGATACCTCCTGCCCTCGAGACGCAGAAAGGAACAATCATGTGGCACGCGACCAGAACCAGACCTTCCTCGACCGTTTTGAACTCCATTCCGAACCAAAGTTGCTTTGCGTGTAGGGGCCGCGCTCATAAGCCTCTGATCCACAATCTTAAATCACTAACCCTAGGGATATTTGCCATGACGCTTCTTGCTGGCTCATCAGTCACATCCGGCACCGCACAATCCACCGAAGTCACCCCGGAAGATACGGTCAACGCGCTCAATGGCGTGTTTGGTCGTCATGCCAAGGAAAGAGGATCTCATGCGAAGGGGTTTTGCGTTGCCGGTCAGTTCGTGCCATCCGATGAGGCGAAGAAATTCGCGACAAGCCCCTTGTTCTCCGGTGGCACAATTCCCGTTACAGCGCGCTTCTCAATCGGTGGCGGCAATCCTAAAGCGTCGGACACTGACCGGTCAGTGCGCGGACTTGGCATCCGCTTTCATTTGAAGAACGAGGAAGAGTTGGATCTCGTGATGACCTCAGCTCCGGTCTTCTTTGCCGCCACGCCGAAGCAATTCGTCGAATTCCTGAAAGCCCGTACCGCAGACCCGGCAACCGGACAAAAAGACCCCGCCAAGATCAAGGCATTCAATGACGCCAACCCGAATGTCATGGCGCATCTGAACTACGTATCGCAGACGCCGCCACCAGCGAGTTATGCAACGACGCCTTACTTCTCGGCACATGCCTTCGCTTTCGATACCAACGGTACAGGTGAAACCCATGCACGCTGGCATGTCGAACCTGTCGGCGGCTTCAAGGGTCTGTCAGAGGAACAGGAGGAGAGCTTTCCCAACAGCTTCCTGGAGAAAGAGCTTGGGGAACGCCTTGCTAAGGATACAGCGCAATGGGACATCTTCCTGCAAATCGCTGAAGATGGCGATTCCATCGTCGACCCCACCGCCGTGTGGCCGGATACGCGGCGCAAGGTCAATGTCGGTCGACTGACGATCGAACGCACGATCGACAAAGGCGCTGAGAACGACTGCACGGGCTTTGTCTACGACCCCAACAATCTGCCAACTGGCATTGCGGCGACGAACGACCCGATATTGGCAATCCGAAGCCCCGCTTATGCCGTTTCCTTTGCCCGCCGCGAAGAATAGTACGTCCTCTTCCCTGCGCGCTGGATATCGAAGGCGCGCAGGGGCACGCCCGTTGCTGTCAATTACACGTCGACAGATATCCGAGAGACCGCCTCTTGTGCAGCAGTGCGCCCGCCCACAAAACACTCGGCCAGATTACCGCCGGATATATAAAGATGACCGAACACGCTGCCCAACTCGCCGGCCACATAGAGTCCGTCGATCAGTTCACCAAAGGGATTGAGCACCCGTTGGCGACCATCGTGCACAGGCCCGCCCTGGGTATTGCCAACCATCGGCTGTAGAGGCGTCGTATAGAAAGGCGGCTTTTTGATCGGAACCAACGACTCGGACATCCGGCCGTAATCGGTGTCCTCACCGCTGGCGCATTGGCTGTTCCAGCGTTCGACCGTCTCGATCAGAGCGTCTGGATCTGTACCCATCTCCCCGGCCAGTTCTTCCAGGCTGTCGGCGCTTCGCAGGATTCCAAGATCAATCTCCTGAGAATTGTCCTCACTCCACACGAAGGATTGCTTGGGATCATTGTAGGTTTGCAGCCCCAATTGGCCGGCGGCCAATCCGTCCGCATCGATCACCAGCCAGGAAGGAATGCGGAGATGGGTTTGCGTCACTGGATCCATCACTTCCATATCGCGATGCCCAGTGTCCTGTAGATAGGGCGGATATTCGTTCATGAAGCGCTTCGCCCGCGCGTCGACGATGATCCATGGCATGCGCTTGCCCTGCCCGAAATACTGCGTGAAGAACGCCGGCACATCTTCAGGCTCAGCCTCGCCGGGCACCCAGTCGGGGAATTTCGTCAGGCGAATACCATAGGGATAGGCCGGGTCGGTGTGGCGCATGCCATAGGTGCCGTGATAGTGCCACATATGCCAGATGTCGGCACCGATCGCCTGTGCCATACGGATGCCATCGCCCGTGTTGCCATTATAGGCCTGCGTCAGAACCGGCTTGCCTTGCCAATACTGCGCCTGCATGCTGGCATCGCCCTCGAAACCGCCGCACGCCAGAATAACGCCGCCGCGTGTGCGCACGCGCTTAGCTCCCGCATCATCGCGTAGGACGATACCGTCGATTCCACCGCCAGGCGTGGTTATGAGCCGCTCGGCTGCCGTGGAGAGACGCACTGGGATATTGCGTGACTCGACATTGTGTTCCACTGCAGCAAAAAGGCGGGCACCGCCGCGCAGACCCCTCACATGAGGATAGCGTTCTTGAAGGTCGAGACCCGGAAATTCGCCAATCGAGATGAAACCGAACGTCTCATAACCTTCGAACGCGTAGGTGCCGCCCATCCAGTTGATGACCGGTTCGGCACCTGCTGCCTTGGCGAGGTCTTCGATGAAACCTGAGATGGTCACCATGCCATCGGCAAGAGCGGCCAGCGGTTCTTCGGGCGTGGTGCCTGCGTTTGTCTCCAAGAGATAAGCAAGCGCAGCATCGCGATCCTTGGCGATGCGAACGCCTCCGGCAGAGCATATGGATGTTCCTCCGGGCTCGGTGTTTTTCTCGATGAGCAATACACTGGCGCCGCGATCATGTGCCTCGATCGCAGATGCCGCGCCGGCGAATCCATACCCAACGACGACGACATCTACAGTCTCGTCCCACTCCTCGACACGTGCGTCCACAACGTCCCTCGCCTGCAAGTTTCTTGATCTTGGATAGGCTTCGCCTTGATTGATTGCCGCAATTCAAACGCCAGATTGCTCTTTGGTCAATCACATGCCGTGCAACGGCAGCAATCGTACTGCCATCGGAACGAAATAACCAAGCTCCGCTCTAGTCTTTGGATCCGGGCTCCGGCCGTTTCGTAAACAGTAGCAATGCCAGGCCAACGAGAGTGAACAATGCGCCGGCCGACATGATCATGTTCATGAGACCGAAGGGTCTGCCAGCATTGATGTTCTTGATAACCAGAAATTGCTGATCAACAGCAATGTCAGCGCCCAGGAAGCAAACACCCAGGGCAATGAACCGGATAAACCACTGACGCGGATCCGGCAGCAGCAGGAGCAAGCCAACCAAACCGATAGCGGTGCGCTGCGTCCGGCAATAGACGCATTCATGCACCAACCCGGAAAGGTCGACCCACCAGGTGACGGCAGAGATCACAATCGCGAAGACGCCGAGCAATCGCAGGTTGCGGCTCATCCATTCAAGCAGTGCGTTGAAGAAGGGTGTCATGTTTCTGAATTTCCGCTTTGTGACCGACTCGCAAATTTGACCCAAGGGTGTGTCGTTGGCGGCTCTATCGTCAAGTTGAACACGCAGTCCGCCACCCTGCTTGGCCAAGACCGTGCAATACCGCTATGGCATGGCAATAGACCAGTGATCATCGATGCCATAACAATGAGCATGAACCGATTGTCCGGAACCGGATACCCGAGGTCTCGATTCACAGAATGATGAAACGCGAAGACTCCACACTCCTGATCATCGACATTCAACAGCGGCTGATGCCGGCGATTGACCGAGCCGAAGATGTCGTCGGGAACGCAAAACGACTGATCGATGCGGCATCCATCCTGGCCATCGAAACCGTTTTCACGGAACAGAATGCCGAGGGACTCGGCGGAACCGTTCCAGGATTGATTCCGGACTCCAAAACAACAGTCCTCCACAAGAAGCACTTCGACACCACCAAAGAAGGAGAGATCCTGTCGCTCCTTCCGGAAGATCGTGCTCTGATCGTCGCGGGATGCGAGGCGCATGTTTGCGTCCTACAGACTGTCCTGGGCTTGAGAGCAGCGGGGCGACGCGTCTTCATCGTATCCGACGCCATCGGCGCACGGTCGGATCACAACAAAATAGCGGCAGTCAACAGAATGCAGGCCCATGGAGCCGAGGTTGTCACGACGGAGATGGTGCTATTCGAATGGTTGCAGACATCGGATCACCCTGATTTCAAAGACGTCCTGAATCTTGTCCGGTGATCGTTCGCCGAGATTTGTCGACATCTTCTCGCCTTCAGCCCATAACGGTTCGTCAGACGTCCTCCAGTCAAAGGTGCTGATCATGATCGCCCAAGAGTTGCGAATTGCTGTCTTCAGCACGTTCATTTGTCTCCTCATGCCCGTTGCAGCATTCGCATGGACCCCGGGAGAGCCGGACGGAGAAGGCGGTGTCTTCCTTTTCGAAGAGAAGGTCGAAGGCGTTTACGGCAATAACTGGTGGGGTAAGTCGCTCGGACCAATCCCGGACCGGTTTATCGAAATAAAAGTCACAGCCGAGGGAAAGACCGCTGAGTTCGAGGGCGTCCTGAGCCTGGACTGCCGAATGGCATCCGGGCATCAATGGAAGGCGGCGTCGAATTTTCGCGGATCCGTGAACGCGGACGAGATCGTGCCGCACGATGTTCCGGTCAACGCGCGCAAGTTCTTCTGCCCCTAGCATTGAATTGTGAAGTTTGACGTTCTCGGTCCCAACTATCCTTGGTATAGAACACCACGCGGATAGGCTATGGGTCCGGGTTTGCCACGCTTTGCGGCGCTGGCAACAGCATACGAGGGCGTATGACACTCTGGGGATCGTCAAGACATGACAAAAGGTTCGGGTAACACACGGTTTCTGGCGGGTGCTTCGGCAGCTGCCGCGCTCTCACTGACCGCCATGATCATTCCTGCTGACGCAAGCGGCATTCAAAGTTTCTACAGCACTGGCGACTACACATATTGCGACGCCAAACTGCTTTCAAATTACTGGCGCCAGACGCCTTGGGATTCGAAAATCCGAGCCGGCGACAAGATCGCGCGTGGCGAAGATTATGTGGTCAAGGACTATCTCACGAGCGCCCGAAAATACGCGCTGGAGCATAATGTCCGCTGCACCTTCGAAGATGCCAACAATCCCGATTACAACTATGACGATGCCTCCCGGCTGGCGCGCTATTGGGGCAATCAATCGCCGCACGAGGCCAAATTGAAGATCGCCGGCTTGCTGCAGGAAGGGCGCAACAAATATGTGCGTTCGTCTCTGCAGGCAGCCATTCAGGGCCGCTATTGAGTCGCCTCCAAAGTTTGGAATGGCAAGAGTCATGTCTCCGACCATCAACTGGAAGGTCGGATTCGAAATCGAGCTGCTCGCGCCGCGAGGTTTGAGCCGCAGGGATCTCGCCATCGCTATCGGCGATGCCCATGACGCTGCGGTTCAAGCCTGCTTCCACCCACAGGCGGAACTGAGTGAAGTTCCCGGCGCACCGGTCTTCGAGAATCTGACCCTCGGCTACGACGTTCTGGATAGCGATGGCGAGCGGATTGCGCGCTGCGCCGACGACCTGACCTTGCAGGCCGACCTGGACCGGTCGGCATCGCCGAAGCCAGGCTGGTATCGGATCGCGGGCGATGACCCGCGTTTGCTCCGGCTCATCATGGCACATGCCAAGCCCTCCGATCCGCTTGACAGGGTCCTCAATCCGATCGCCGTATTGTTCGAAACAGAGCCAACCGTCTTTCCCGATGGGATGGTCCGCCTGGCGGATAGCTTCAATGCCTCGATTGCGATCGCCGCTCCCCTACCCGGCGAACGAGAGCGCCCTTGCGAAATCATCACACCGCCCATCGACACTGACCATTGGCACAGATTGGATGCGCTGTTGGGACCGGCACGGGATCTCGGCTTCACAGTCCCGCTGGAGGCTGCAAGCCACATTCACTTCGATGGCCAACAACTCTGTTCGGCCACCGCGGTCACCAACCTGGTTCGCTTGCTTGTCGTCCATGGTGACGGCCTCAAACGTCTTGTTGGCACCAATTCGATGTGTCGGCGCCTGGGCAACTGGCCGCCTGAACTATCCGAAATGATCAACGATCCAGGCTTTCAGAACCTGCCATGGGAGGATGCCCGCGCGGCCCTCGAATGCCTCGATCTCACCAAATATTGCGATTTCAATCTCTTCAATCTGGTCCACGAACCGCCCGGCAAGCACACATTCGAATTTCGGATCCTTCCGGTAAGTCTCGAAACGGACCCGCTCGTTCGGGCAGCCGCATTATTCGAGGCGATCCTGCGTTGGACGATCGAAGATGCGAGCCGCATCAGGAGCGTGCCGTCTTCGTTGCCGGATCTGCTTGCCGAGTTGCCAATGGATGACGGGACACGTCAGATATGGCTATCTGGATGCGAGAAATTTGCGCCCAGCAGCACATGACCTAATATCGGCGCGAAAATGCCTGAAGAATCAGCGGAATTTGAGCCGGTACGCGCATGCACATTCTGATGAGGGGCAGCACAGCCCAGCGCCTTCGCCTCACGACCGGCCTGATTCTGTTCGTCTTCGCCCTCACCCATTTCCTGAATCATGCCGTGGGTTTGATCAGCGTCGAAGCCATGCTTTCGGTCCAGGAATGGCGGACGATGATCACGCGGTCGATATTGGGGGCCGTGATAATCGGTGGCTCGCTTCTGCTGCACGCGGCATTCGCTCTGGCCCGTCTTGCCAACCGTACAACCTTGCGCATGTCAGGCTGGGAAATTACCCAACTGATCCTCGGCCTCGCCATTCCCTTTACGCTGCTGCCGCATATCGTCGGCACCAGCGTCGCAAGCCGTGTGTTCGACGTCGACGACACCTATCTCTATGAACTCGCCAATCTGTGGCCGGGCCTGGCCATCGAGCAAAGCCTCTTGCTGGTCATCGTGTGGGTTCACGGTTGTGTCGGCATCCACTTCTGGCTCCGGCTGAGCCGCAACTATGAACGCTACTTTCTGCTGCTGTTCACTCTCGCCGTCATCGTGCCCATTCTGGGTCTGGCTGGTTTCATGGCTGGAGGACGCGCGCTTCAGGTCGAACTTGCCGATCCCGACTTCGTTGAAGAATTGCTTGATATCACCAACTGGCCGGACGAGGCCGAGCGGACAACGCTTCTATTCTGGTCCAAACTGTCGCGCTATGGCTTCTATGGCGCATTGGCAACTGCCCTCGCCATTATCGGATTCAGAATGTTGAGAGCCCATCTCGCCAAACGTATCGAGGTCGATTATCGCACCGAGCGGAAAGTCCGCGCGGCGCCGGGTCCGACGCTCCTCGAAATCTCTCGCATGAACGGTATTCCACACACATCCGTTTGTGGCGGCAGAGCGCGCTGTTCGACCTGCCGGGTCGAGGTCCTCAGGGGAGCAGAACACTTGTCGCCGCCGATGGGTGCCGAAGCTCACACACTGCAGAGCATCGGTGCCAGCGAGAATGTCCGTCTTGCCTGCCAGGCGCGTCCCCTTGACCATCTCGCCCTACTGCGATTGGTGGTCGCGGAACCAGTGCCAAAAAAACGCGAGCATCAAACGGACGCGGATTCGCAAGGTGTCGAACGCGCCCTTGCCGTGCTGTTTTTGGATGTCCGGAATTTCACCGGCATCAGCGAGGACAAACTCCCCTACGACGTCGTCTTCATTCTGAACCGCCTGTTTGGGGCCGCAGGAGCAGCCATCGTCGCCAATCACGGCTGGATCGACAAATATCTCGGAGACGGCATGATGGCCGTATTCGGACGCGAGACGGGCGCTGAAGACGGTTGCCGGCAGGCGGTGGCCGCCGCACAGGCAATCGATCAGGCACTGGACGACATCAATGCGGATCTCGCAAGCGAAGTCGATCAGCCACTAAGAGTGGGCATCGGCATTCACGTGGGGCCACTAGTCCTTGGCAAAATCGGACATCCCGAGAATGCGTCCATGACGGTTATAGGCAAGACAGTGAACGCGGCGAGCCGGCTCGAATCTCTGAGCAAGGATCTCGGTTGCCAATTGGTCGTGTCCGCCGATGCGGCCCGCTATGCCGGCCTCGATCTTGACCGGCTTGAACTGCAAAGTGTGACCGTTCGCGGCCTCACCCGACCGCTCGATGTCGCAAGCTTCAAAAACGCCCGTGACGTGGCGCATGTCCTCTCTGACGGGCTTGAGTGACGGCTATGAGGGATTCTCCAAAACGTCTTGAGGATTTGCTCGCCCGCATCGCGCGCGAAGACCGCGATGCCTTCCATCTGCTCTATAAAGAGACCAGCCCGAAACTGTTTGCCGTTGCCGTTCGTATTCTAGGAAGGAGCGAATTGGCAGAGGAGGTGCTACAGGACGCCTTTCTGACCGTATGGAACCGGGCGGAACGCTATCGACCGGACATTGCATCGCCGTTGAGCTGGATGGTGTCGATTACACGTAACCGCGCCATCGATGTTCTGCGTAAGCGTACGGAACTTCCGTTGTCGGAAGACGGGCAGGAGATGGATCGTGCGAGCGAGCTGCCGGACCCTTATGAGCTGACGGAACAGAGCTCAGAGTTGCAGGCCCTGCTAGCTTGCATGGAAGGTATCGATGCCAAGCACCAAACATGCATTCTGATGGCCTATTATTATGGATATACGCATGACGAAATCGCGGGCGAAGTCGGTGTACCGACAGGCACCGTGAAAAGTTGGCTGAGTCGCGGATTGAAGCGCATCAGGGACTGTCTGAATCATGGCTGAACAGGATCGGGACGATCTCGCCGCGGGCTTGGCCCTCGGCAATCTCGACGCCGGAGAGCGCGCCGAGGCCGAGCGCATGTCCAAGGCCGATTCCGACTTTTCGGGCGAAGTCGATGCGTGGCAGACGCGCCTTGCACCACTTGCAGAGGCCCTGCCGCCAATCGAACCTCCGCCGGGCGTCTGGCAGCGGATATCGCAGGCATTGCCGCCGGTTGTCTCCGTCGCGGATGCATCGATTGGCGCTGTACGAGGCGAACTAGAGCGCCTGAGGCAAAGCCTGAGTTTCTGGCGATATTCCGCGATTTCAGGCATCGCAGCGGCATTACTCATTGGTGTGTTCTGGTTGGGCGGTCTGGTCGACTTCAACCCATCAGCCGAGCGTTATGTCGCCATGCTCAATACGCAGCAAGGCGAGACTGGATTCCTCGTCACGGTCGATGCAGCCGAGGAAAAGGTTCTCATCCGCTCGCTCGGCGCTGTCGCGCCAACGCAAAAAGCCTACGAATTGTGGGTGATGAAAGACGATGGCAGCGAACCTCTGACGCTCGGCATCATCGAGGCTGGCCAATATGTGACCCTGGCCATGAACAAAGAAATGCCGATGGGGGATTGGGACCGCGGTCCGAAACTTGCCGTCAGCCTCGAGCCGCCAGAAGGTGCGCCTTCTGGCCGGTCCATGGGCCCGATCGTCTATGCTGGAACCGTCATCAGGCAAACGCCCTAAGACGTGTCCCTCCCCTTCTCGTTTCTTTTGACACACAATTTCAAATCGCCTCACAGTCTCGTGATGCAACTTAATTTGTGCCCGGATCGTAAGTGTAAATGCATTGGGGCCATCGGGTGGATGGCCTCTCAACCCCCAGAGTAACTTGGCGTCTGATGAGACGCAGGTACTTCTGAAATCCGGGAGGATATGTATGAAACTCTCCGCAAAATCTGGTGCAACGATTGCCGCGGCAGCTGCCGCTCTGGTTATCAGCGGTGCCGCCATGGGCCCGATGGCCGTTGCTGCCGAAAAAGCTGAGGCCAAAGTTGCCTGCTATGGCGTGAACTCCTGCAAGGGCACCGGCGCATGCAAGACTGCCAAGAACGATTGCAAGGGCCAGAACTCCTGCGCAAAAATGGGCTTTGTTCTGAAAACCAAGGCCGAATGCACCAAGGAAGGTGGAAAGCTCACTGCGAGCTAATATCCAATTGAATTGAGAATTTGGCGCCCTGCTACGATACAGCGGGGCGCCATCCCGGCAACAGCGCGAGCCGTCGATCCATGGGTACACCATCCGAAAAGCCTCCTTATCTGGGCTTCGGCCTTGGCCTCAGGCCGCAACATTATTCGGAGATCCTGGACCACGATCCGGCGATCGACTGGTTCGAGATACTCTCTGAAAACTACATGGTTCCAGGCGGCCAGCCGCTCCGCATGCTCGATCGCGTTCGGGAGCGCTACCCGGTCGTCATGCATGGCGTATCCCTGTCGATTGCTTCGACCGGCGAACTCAATACCGACTATCTGCGTGACCTGAAGTCGCTCGCCGAACGGCTCGAGCCCAAATGGATCTCGGACCATCTTTGCTGGACCGGTGTCCACGGCATCAATCTGCATGATCTGCTGCCAATCCCCTATACACAGGAGGCATTGGATCATGTCGTCTCGCGAGTCTCCCAAGTCCAGGATATTCTCGGACGCCCCCTCACCCTTGAGAACGTATCGAGCTATGTCAGTTTCGGATGCTCGGATATGTCCGAATGGGAGTTCATTTCAGAGCTCACGAAACGGACTGGTTGCTGGCTGCTCTTCGACGTCAACAATGTCTATGTGAGCGCCTTCAATCATGGCTATGATCCGAAAGACTTCATCGACGGCATCCCTCATGACCGCGTGGTCCAGTTTCATGTGGCCGGCCACTCCCATATGGATACCCACATTATCGACACCCACGACGCGCCTGTATGCGACGATGTCTGGGACCTCTACCGCCATGCTCTCAAGCGCTTCGGTGCCGTATCGACAATGATCGAGCGCGACGACGATATCCCGCCCCTCAGCGAATTGCTGGAAGAACTCTCCACCGCAAGAACGATCGCAGCCGAGACCCTGGCCGCAGACAACATCGCGGCCGCCTGATGGATCTCGCGACGCTCCAAGCCAAATTTCAGAAGGCGGTGGTCGACGGCGATGACGGCGTACTCGAAGATATTGTCGACTCGCCCAAGGAAACCCGGACCATTCTCCTCGGCGTCTACCGGAACGCATACAGTTCTCGGCTCATAGAGATCCTGGCCACCGACTACCCGAAGCTGCATGCACTTCTCGGCGACGAGCAGTTCGCCGAACTGGCGCAGGGTTTTGTTGCCGCGCATCCATCGCAGACTCCAAATGCACGCTGGTTTGGTATCCGGTTCCCGGCCTATCTGGCCGGCGCCAATAACTACGACCAAAATATCCTGCTGGCGGAACTGGCCGAGATCGAACGCGCACTCAACGACGTCTTTGACGCCGAGGATATGACCATACTGACCCTTGCCGACCTCAGCGGCATTGCTCCGGACGCCTGGGCCACCCTAAACTTCACGCCGCATTGCGCAGTCCGGCGTCTCGACCTCACTACGAATGCCGCGGAACTCTGGCAGGCGCTTCACGAGGAAGCGGATATGCCGGAGGTCGGTCCGCTATCCGCGACACAGCACATTCTGGTCAGCCGCGATGACGGCATGGCCTGCTTCCGACAAATGACAGATGACGAGGCGATGATGTGGGACGAAGCCGCAAACGGCGTCGCCTTCTCCGTCTTGTGCGAAATGCTCGCAATGCACGGCGGAGAGGACGATGCAGCGGTGCGCGCCGCTGGCTATCTGCAAACATGGATCGGCGCCGGACTGCTATCCAGTATCAACGCCGGCTAAACGTCGGCAGGCCCTCTCGAATCCTCACCTGAGCACGGCTGCGGTTGACCAAGCGGCAATCGTTTGCCAAGTCGGTGGAATGTAACGGCTGGCAATTCGGGCGAATCGTCCCGCGACGGAGTTCTGTGCCCGATGGCGATCTACCTGAATGCTTCAAGCCATGGCCTGCCTTCGCGGCAGACGATGCAGCGTATCCGCGACCATCTGGAAATGGAGCTGGAGATCGGACCGATCACAGCCCGTAGCCGGGTCGAGAACGAACTCGCGGCAATCAGGCAGAACGCCGCGACTTTGGTTGGCTGCCCACCGGAGGAGCTGGGCTTTGCATCAACCACCTTTTCCATTTGGACATCCATCGTCAGCCGCCTGAGTATCAAGGGGAAACGCCTGCTGATCGCGCCGCACGAATGGGGCGAAAACATCGCGGCCCTGAAAATTCTCGCCGCCAATACAGGGGCAACATTGGAGGTTCTTCCACCGCTCGCATTGAAAGAACCGGATTTGAGCGCGTGGGCGGCCCGGATCGACGACAATACGGCCGGCATATTTGTACCTATGGTGACGAGCATTGCGGGGCATCGCTATCCGGTCGAGGCAATCGGCGCTCTGCCGCGACCGCCAGGTTGCAAGTTCGTAATCGACGCTGCCCAGGCACTTGGACAGACACCGATCGATATATCGAAACTGTCTTGCGATGTGCTGGTGGCGACCTGTCGCAAATGGCTGAGAGGTCCGCGTGGGACAGCGCTGTTCTGGCTTGCGCCGACGCTAGGAGCCGGATTGACCCTGGAAGAAGTCGAGCCGTTCGACGCCAATGTGGCCCTTCGCCTGGGATTGGGCGCAACGCTCTTCGAAGCACTCAATACAGGCGTGAATGAAATTGCAAATCAGATTGCACATCTCACCGGCCATGCCTACATGCGGGCGAAATCGTGCGGCCTGGATACACTGAGTGCTGACCGACCCGACACCGGTGCACTCTGCCTTGGAATATCGCCGGATAAGGTCTTACCGATCACCGAGGCACTGGCGAAGTCAGACCAGCATGTGAAATGGCCGAATGCCGCGAACGATGAGCCCTGTGCGACCGAGCAGTTCGGAGGCCTGACCGCTCTCAGGATCTCTCCGCATGTCTACAATTCGACATCGGAAATCGATGCTGTCTTCGATTCAATCGAAACCGGTATCTCGTCGAGCGACTGACCAATCGTGTATTCGTCGACAGGTGGATTGCGCAAGTCACAACAACGGCGACAGGCCAGACTAATCATGAGACATGCCGTTTGACTGCTGCGTGTATGCGGATCCTGCAATAGAGTTGTCACAGCGAGGTGTTATTGGCGGGCAGATTGGCAGAGGTAACCATGGTCGAGATCAACCCCGAGAGCATGATCTGGCAGAATACCAGCGGACATCCGGAGTTCTCCGAGGCGTCATTCATTTCGGTTCTCCATGAGAACGAAATTTGGGATACGGCGCTCTACTGGCCGGTCGACAAGGCCCTTCTTGAATTGGCCGAGTCATATCGCAATAAACCGATGCCGAAAGAACTCGTTCTGGCGATCTACGATTTCCAGCAATACGTTTTCGGTCGCCTTTGCTATCACCGAATGCCAACCGATTTGTCCAAAATCGACAACCTAACGGATGAACTCTGCCATTCCTGGTCGGAACGGTTGAGCGCTGCGACGCGTGCCGCGATTGCCGGATACCGGATCGAGAATGAGCACTTTGAGCTGGTCAATCCGCTCCTATGAGCGACCAGTCACCTGAGCCTTATGATGTCCGGTTAGATGCATATTTGAGCCGTATTCAGCCTGACTGCGGCACGGGGAGAATGTGCCACGAGCAGTCATTCGCCCCATCGCAAATTGGTGCGTTCGTGCGAGCAAATCTGCTCGCTCTGGAGAAGCATCCGGACAAGACCTTCATCGGCAGGATCGAGCGGGGTTTCGACTTCCTTGGCTACCATTTCAGTCGCGCAGGGCTGACGGTCTCCAAGAAGACAATTGCAAACTTTATAGAGAAAGCATCTCGGCTTTATGAGCAGGAGCGAAGGACGGTTTCAGCCGCCTCTCCGCTTGAGATATATGTCAGGCGATGGTTGCGGTGGGCAAATTTAGCAATCTTTTAGCCCACCGCATTTATGCTCATAACCCCGTCATTGGGATCGCACCATAGCCGTGTGTCTGAGATACGGTGGATTCTATTCCAACCATAGATCGCCGTTTGCGGGTTCGTTGACTGACCCCGCGCCGGTATTCCCATCATGCTCGATGTAAACACAATCACCGTCGGCTTGCCCGGATATTTTGTACGCGCACTGAGAAACGACGATCTCCGTACCAAGAGCTCTGGCCGGGGATGACCCATCACATTGCACCTGGCCGTCTCGACTCATGGTGATGTGGGAATAAAAAGGGGCTTTCAGGTGCCATAGAGAATGAGTCCATGTCCATCGCTGGGTCGAATTTGGGGCTATGTTCACGATTTCGTCCAACTGCATATTATCTTTATATATTCGGATTGACCAACTCACATCACTCAAATTTTTAAAATGCCGCACACAAGAAGCGGCGGCCGGGGAGGATATGAGTAAAGGCCCCCCCCACCACAGCGGCCATAACAAAGGCGGTGCTACGGATGGCTCGCGCTTTTATCGATAGTCTTTCACCTACGGAAAACCTCAAAATCTTACTCCTTAATCGGCTACTAGCTACGCGTTCTATTGCGGGCGCATAATACCATTGAATCCTTCAGCAACAGTTCAGTTACTGATCGGGGATCGCCTCACTGAGAGGTCTTGAGCGAGGTGGCATGAGATGCCCTGAATCGCGACTGGTCGAAACCTTAGCAAAGAACTCTGTATTCCGTCATTAAGGAATAGTAATTGCCTAATGGCGCGTCACAAAATGGGTTGCATTCGCGATCTTGAATAGTCGCGGCAGGAATCGTGATTGCTCACCACCCCCGGTACAGATTCCGGCGTGCGCTGCTGCCACACCGGGCTTCTCCCTCGGGTCAAGCATGACATATTCGCAATTGCTAATGTCGGTTTAGGGTCAAACTCGGCCTTTGCGCCGAGTCGCAAATGACGGCGGATTCCTGACCGATAGCAGCCGTGGATCATAAGAGCGACGATTCAGGCTTCAGCGGCGGTCGTCTTTTCTTGCATTCCGTAGAATCTTAGAGGTCCAAAATGCCGGCACAGCAATATTGACCAAACGGTCGCGCAAGCCGGCCCATATCGAGCTTCCAAATTTTGCTCACGCACCGTCCTCCAAGAGCCCTTCACTTCGAAGGATAGGAACGATGCCCCCTTTCTCGGCAATCTCAAGCAGTACATCTGGTAGTGGCGATCCGATCGTTTCCGAGCCGCTTGCAAGATTGCGGATCTCTCCACTCTTCCAATCGACCGCGATAAGGTCGCCGTCATCGACAACCGAGGCAATCTCGGGACAGGTTAAAACGTGGATCCCGTAGTTCACGCAATTGCGCAGGCCGAGACCGTTGAAGGACGATGCGATCACACCGACAACCCCGAGCTTCGAGAGCACGTTGCCGATGGGGCGAGCAGAGCCAACGCCGAAATTCACACCGGCAACGATGATATCGCCGGGCTCGACCTGATCGCTCCATCCAGGCCGATTGGCGGAAAAGCAATATTTGACCTGCTCTTCGACCGGCAGCAGAAACGCGGACCCGGGCAGGATCAGATCCGTGTTGATGTCATCGCCAAATACCCACGCTCGGCCTTCCACCTGCAGCGCCATGTCTCAAGCCTCCCGCGGGTCCGAGATCGTGCCTGCGATGGCGGACGCGGCGACGGTGGCCGGAGACCCGAGATAGATTTGCGCCTCCGGGCTACCCATCCGTCCTTTGAAATTCCTGGTACTTGCCGTGATGCAGACCTCGCCATCGCCGAGCACGCCCATGTGCCCGCCATAGCAGGCGCCGCAGGTCGAATTGGTCACGACTGCGCCCGCATCCATCAGGGTTTCCACATACCCCCTTGCAACGGCTTCCTTCATGACGCTTGTGCTGCCGGGGGTCACTATCATGCGCACGCCCGGCGCAACCTGTTTCCCGCGCATGATCTCCGCGGCGATCTCGAAATCCTCGATACGGCCATTGGCGCAGGATCCGATGAAGGCCTGGTCGATCCTGGTTCCGACAAGGTCGCGCGCCGGTTTGGCGTTGTGAGCGATCTTGTCCGGGAGCACGACCAGCGGTTCCAGATCCGATACATCGATGCGGATTGTCTGCTCATAGTCCGCATCCGGATCGGGATCGACGGGTTCATAAGGCTTGCTGGCCCGCCCCTCAAGATAGGCGGACGTAACGTCATCCTGCCGAAACAAGGAAAACTCGCAGGAAAGCTCTGCGGACAATGTTGCCAGTGTGAAACGCCCCTGCATTGGCATGGCCGCGACCGCGTCGCCGTCCCACTCCAGATTGCGGCCGGGAAATGAGCCGTGAGCGTTGGCGATGTGATGCATGATATCCCGCGGATAGACCCTCTCACCGAGTTCGCCTTCGAGCGTCAGCTTGACCGTGGGGCCGACCAGATACCAGGCCTGCCCTTTGCAAAGCGCGTACATCATGTCCGCCAGGCCCAGTCCGCGCGCCAGACAATTGAGTGCACCGGAGGAGCAGGAATGGGAGTCATCGCAGGCCAGCGTCGTACCCGGCAGCGCTAGGCCGTCTTCGGCCAGGACCACATGAGCGATCCCGTGACGCCCCTCCGCATAGAATTTCCTGATGCCGAACCGCTCCACGAATTCCCGCATGCGAACCATGGCATTGGCAGCGGCAATGCTCGGCGCCGGGACGGTGTGATCGGCCACGACGACGATCTTGTCGGGATCGAACACGCGCGCGGGCGTCTGGTGCCCGCCGGTAATGCCGAAGACGATATCCAGATCGACCACCAAATCGAGATCCGCCATGACGATATCGCCCGGCTTGACCGCGCTCTGTCGCGAATGAGCGGCGAGCGTTTTTTCTGTGATCGTTTGGCCCATGGATTTCTATGACTGTAGCGTCGCGTGCGGTTTTCGAAAACGACAGCTCAAGGCGTGAACAGAGATGCCGTGTGATTGCATAGCAGGCGGTGTCGGGCGTCAAGGGGAGAGCGTGATGAAGTTGTAAGATGTGCCGGAGACAGCAGTCAGTATCGCAAGTGGCACACTGTTACACGGCCCATCATCGTCTCTTGTGTGGGTTCCGTTCAGTCAAACCCAGCAGCCTTTTTCTGCTCTTCGACATACTTTGTTTGGAACTGTTCTTCGCCCGATGCAAATCGCACGCCCGCGGACATGATGGCTGAATCAGGCGCGATATCAAGCGGCCGATAGGGCGTTCCCGGGACAACCGTCTTGAACGGGCTGTTGTGCTTGGTGTTGTAGCAAGCCAATAGAGTCCACCGGCGCTTTTCAGATCGGTTCTGGTCGGACCTGTGCAAAGTGTTGCAGTGGAAAAACAAGGCGTCGCCCGGTTCCAGCTCGCAATGAACGTGATCCGCCACCTTTTCCACTTCTCGTAATCGATCTGGATCGACACAGTATTGACCGCCTGTCGTAAATACATGCCGCATGAGTCCCATTCGATGCGACCCTGACAGCACCTGCAGGCCGCCATTCTCCCGGTTAGACGCGTCCAGGGCCAACATCATGCTTCCCATGTCGGGATAAAGGCAGTTCTGCTCGTACCAGTAGCCGAAATCTTGATGCCACTCCCAGGCACCCCCCTTGCGTGGTTCCTTGGCCGTTAGCTTGGCTTGATAGTGATAGACCTCATGCCCAAGAAGCGCCGACATCGTCTTGGCTACGCGACCAACACGAGCAACAAGGCCATAGGTGCTCTCGCCCGGCTCCAGCCAGACCACGGCTTTGGTTGCAGCACCGGTCGCGTCGGTGCGATCAAACATACTGCCTCGGACAACCGGGTCCTGCTCCATGGTTTCTCGGATAAGGCCGGTTTCCTCTTCACTGAAGAGACCGGGCACGATGAGATAACCGTCTCTTTGGAAAGCTGCGACCTGGTCATGGGAAACACTGAAGTCTGCCCCCTGTCCACTTTCTCCCATACCGAAATCTCCTAGACTGCCTGAGTGGCGCATCGCGTGTGCGCGGCCTTCAAGATTAGCAGCACGATCGGCCTCCCCATAATCGATAAATCCGATGAGACCGTTCACTGAATTGATGTCAATGCCCCAAGCAATTGCCGTCACCAATCGAAACATCTCCCGAAGGGCTGCTTTCGATAATAAGGAGCCAATCAGATTATGTTTGGGCTTATATGAGTCGACGCCCTAGTTTCCACCGGCCACTCACAACAATTCTTCTCCCTCGGGCCCGTTCGTCGCCGTCGCGTTCATTTCTTCCAGCCGATGGCTTCGCACCAGACAATCGCCAGGAAGGCATCGCTATGCCCTCCCCAACTCTCGATGGCGTGATCAGCCCGATCCATCTGAGCCTGATCCGCCCATCCCTCTTGAATGGCCGCTTGCGTGATTTTCGGTCCGGTGAACTCAGCTTTCAGAACTGGCATGAATGCCTGAACCAACTGCGGCGTCCCCCAGGTTTCGCTTGTTGCGGTTCCGCTCGTATTCGCAAAACCCGCCTCCCGCAGAAGAGCCCGAAGGCGGCGCCCGATAAAGGGGTCGCCGCCGCAATATTGTCGATATTTGAGCCAGATTTCATTGGCTCTTGTCAGCGCGGCGTCTTCTGGTGCGATCAGGGTTGCATCCAGATCGATTGTCCGAATACCGATGAGCCCTCCCGGTTTCAGCACGCGGTATATCTCTTTCAGCACCGCCATCGGATCTTGCATGTGCTCCAGCATTGCGTTGCTGAATACAACGTCGAACCGGGCATCCTGATAGGGAAGTTCATAGACGCTGCAGCTTTCGAACGAGAGGTTCGAAAGTCCGCGATCGGCGGCATTCTCCCGGGCCAACTGCAATTGGCTTTCTTCAAGGTCGATACCGATCACTTCTCCCGGCGATGCTGCCTCAGCCAGCCCCGACGTAATCGTGCCGGGACCACAGCCACAGTCCAGCAGGCTCATACCGGCACGAACATGCGGTAGGAGAAATGCAGCATGCGTATCTGCCGTGCGACCCATAATGACCTGCCTGGTCAGCGCCCCATCATAGTCGTGCATGTAATCTTCTTGCGGCATCTCTTCGCCGGCATCTTGCGTCACGTCTGCCCTCCCCGAGCGATATCCCATGCGCACTCTGCCATCTGCCGGTAAGTCCTGCCGCGCTCGACCGCCGTTGGGTCCGACGCGTTGCCATCGAGTCCACGTCGCATGACACCGGCCAGAATTGCGGACAGCCGGAACATCGAGAAGACGACGTAATACTCGAAATCGAAGATTTCTCCGAGATCCCTGTATTGGCAATAGGCCGCAAGCATCCTGTCTTCCGAAGGGATGCCAAGCCCTTCCAAATCCAGATCCTTGATGCCGTAGGACGACATGTCCGATGGCAAGTGGTACGGCATGCAGAAATAGCCAAGATCGGCAAGGGGATGTCCAATGGTTGACAACTCCCAATCGAGGACAGCGGCAATCTTCGGCGTGGCCGGCTCGAACACTATGTTGCCGGGTCGGTAGTCCCCATGAACGATACTCGCCTCATCATCGGCCGGGGCGTTCCTCGGCAGCCAGGCGATGAGTTTATCCATGGCCTCGCAATTCTCGATCTTCGAGGCCTCGTACTGTTTCGACCAGCGAGCAACCTGCCGTGCCACATACCCTTCCGGCCGGCCGAATTGACTGAGACCCACCGCGCTATAGTCGACCTCGTGCAGGTCGGCGAGCACCCTGATCATGTTGTCGTAGATTTGCCGACGTTCTTCCCTGGAGCAGCCTTCCAGATCGCGCGTCATCATGATCCGGCCGGGCACATGGCTCATCACATAGAACATCTGACCGATCACCGACGTGTCTTCGCACAGGAGATGCGGCGTCGGGACAGGAACGCCGCTGCCGGCAAGGGCATTGATGACTTTGAACTCGCGATCGACCGCATGCGCCGATGGCAACAGGTCTCCTGGTGGCTTCTTGCGCAGGACGAAGTTCCGGCCGCCCGTTTCCAGAAGAAAAGTCGGGTTCGACTGACCGCCGCGAAATTGGTGGACTGTCAATGGACCGTCGAAGCCGGACAGATGCTCCTCCAGATACCGGGCGAGTGACGCTTCATCGAAGCGATGGGCGTTAAGAACCGGCCCGATCTGTGCTCCACCCGCTTCATCATTCATCGACCGTCATCCCTGCGCCTATCAAACGTCATGAGGCAACGCGCAAACGCTCTATTGACGATACTTCTTCAGCTCCAGCCGAGCGATCTGGTCACGATGAACCTCGTCGGGACCATCGGCCAACCGGATCGCACGGGCGCGGGCGTAAGCATAGCCAAGTCCGAAATCGGTTGTCACACCGCCGCCGCCATGCATTTGGATTGCCCAGTCGATCACGCGGCAGGCTATGTTGGGCACCGCAACCTTGATCATGCCGATCTCCTTGCGGGCTTCGCGGTTTCCGACACGATCCATCTTGTCCGCAGCTGCCAATACGAGCAGCCGGGCCTGATCGATCAGAATTCGCGATTCCGCGATACGTTCGCGCGTCACACCCTGCTCGGCGAGCGGCTTGCCGAAAGGTTCGCGGTCGAAGGCCCGCCGGCACATCTTCTCCAACGCAACTTCTGCCTGCCCGATCAGGCGCATGCAGTGGTGGATACGGCCCGGTCCAAGCCGGCCCTGCGCGATCTCGAAACCACGCCCCTCCCCCAGCAGCATGTTTTCAGCCGGCACGCGGACATTCTCGAACGAAACTTCGCCGTGACCATGCGGCGCATCGGAAAACCCGAATACCGGCAGCATACGCTTGATCGTGACGCCCTCGGTGTCGACCGGAACCAGGATCATAGATTGCTGGCGGTAGAGGTCGGGACTGTCGGGAGCCGTCTTGCCCATGAAGATGAAGATCTTACAGCGCGGATCGCCAATGCCAGACGACCACCATTTGGTACCATTGATAACGTAGTCGTCGCCGTCGCGAAGAATGGTCGAACGCACATTGGTGGCATCTGACGACGCCACATCGGGTTCCGTCATCGCGAAGCAGGATCGGATCTCGCCGGCCATCAGCGGATCGAGCCATTGCCGCTTCTGTTCCTCTGTACCAACGCGTTCCAACGTTTCCATGTTGCCTGTGTCCGGCGCCGAGCAGTTGAACACCTCCGGTGCCCAGCCCACGCGGCCCATCGTCTCGCATAGCGGCGCATATTCGAGGTTCGTCATGCCTTCCCGACCATCGGAGGGTGGGAGAAACAGGTTCCAAAGGCCGGCCTCCCGCGCCTTCGGTTTCAGTTCCTCGACAATCGGGACCGCCCCCCAGCTCTCACGCCACGGCCCATCCATCTCGGCCAACTGGCGCTGATGGGTCTCCAAGTTTGGATAGATGTGCTCATCCATAAACGCCTGCAAACGCGCCAGCAGGTCTTGTGTCTTTTCGCTGTGTTCGAAATTCACCAGTTACGCTCCCGAGAAAAATAACCGTCTGAAGTTGTCCGATCGGCGCGGACCATATGGCCCCCACTTGTTTTCGTGGTGCTACCGCACTGGTTGCCTCACGATAGGAGGCTATGTAAAGCGGAGATACCTAATGGACGTCAGTGGACGTTTCGATTCTATGGCGGCACCATTTGAGACCAGCCGGCTTAGACCGATGACGGCCTTCACCTGACCGACCCTGCGCCGTCTCCCACAACGACAAAAGGCGCCCAATATGCAGGATGGCGCTCATATGGCGCACCTTTGTCGATCAGAGCCAACATTGACCGTCGGAGCGCCTCGGCTCTGCCAATAGCGGGATCACCGTTCATCTCCGAGAAGGTCCTGGTCGTGAGTTTTACAGCCGCTTCGGAGATCACCGGCCAGTGAGAGACAAGCAGCGCGCGCGTGCCCGAATAGAAGAACGCACGAGCCAATCCCGAGAACGCCTCGGCACCAGGTTTTTCGCCTGCCGCCGTATTGCACGCCGAGAGCACAACCCAATCCGCATTCAGCTTCAGTTGTGCCACTTCCGATGCGGTCAGCAGCCCATCATCGTTCTCGGTCGCCTTGCCCGGCAGAGATAGAGCAAGTGCCGGCTCGCCCAGGCCTTCGAGTTCGCCTGCGATCAAACCATGCGTTGCGAAATGTACGATCCGGTAATCGTCGAGCTTTCCGCCGCGGCTCATTTTCTTGATGACCGTCTCGCTCGCCTGCCGCCCCAGTACAATTTCACTCTTTCGGGCTTTGAAGACGCGCCCCACTGCCTTTAGTTCATCCGCCGTATCGGGTAGCGGCGGAATACGTCCCGATAGCAGTTCGACATCCGCAAGCCTTCCGCGGAGATAGGCTGAATAGCCGCGCGTTCCCTGGACGGTGCGCGTCCGGGCACTAGGTCTGGATTTATCTTGCGGCGTGAAGAAATCTGGATTCCCAAAGCCGACAAACGGGCGCTTTGCCCTCCCCCTGCGCTCAGAAACACGCAAGGCCCTGAGTGAGGAAACAGAAGGCAGAACCGTCACCGCGTAGCGGCGGATCAGCCACTCGGCATGCTTGAAACGATCCTCCAGAGAGCCAGTGTTCGGCGGTGGCGCCGTCACCAGCATGTGGAAGGGCAGACCGGTCAACGGCCCTGACGGCACGACGATCAGATGGCGCTTGCCTTCCACAACGTCCGCGACCGGGCCGACAAGATCGGTATAGAGCCGGTGGGCCCGGGCCAGATCCGTGTCATAAGCCTCGCAAGGTTGATCGGACCGTGCAAAGCCGCGGCAAACCTGCTCCCGTGTGAAACCGCGACTCTCGGTATTGCCGAAGTTTGTCGGATCCAGCGATTTCCGGAGGACCGATATCTGTTCTTCGAAATGCGCGCGTGTGCGGCTGACCTTTCGCCATTGAACAGCGTCGCGAGTGACAGCCCAAATGAATAGGTTCTGGATTCCAGAGAAATAAAACAGCAATGCATCGTCGTCGCCGAGCAGCGACTGCGTATCTGCAATCTTCGGAGTGGCTGCCTTGATCAGTTCCGCATACTCGGGAAATTCCGCTTTGATCTGTTTTTGATTCCGCTCAATCCGATCTGTCAGTTCATCGACGCGGCGACGCAAATTCTGGATGGCGGTCTTCTTGTCATCGGCTTGTGCAGCCGAACGGGCTTCCTGCAACGCTTTCTCTGCGGCTGACCGTTGACTGAGGAGGTCCTGCCCCTCTCTGATACGCGCCGCAAGAGCACCGTCGCCAGCACCAAAGCGGGCAGCCATTTGCGCGACAGCGGCAGCCGTCGATGACGTGCCATAGGACTGGGCCGCTTCGAAGGCTTCACCAAGCGCCAATTCAGCGGGCTCGCTTCTACCGCCCAGCGCGCTGAGCGACGAGATCAAGAGCTCGAAGGAGGTCGGATAACTCAAACCCGGCTTCTCCTCGAAACGAATTTTCTCGGATTGTTGCCCGAGCGCCCTCTTCCCCGGATCCTGCTTGATAACGCTCACTGCCTTGCGGGCAAATGGCAGCGCTTTCCCCGGATTGCCTGACCGAAACAATGTGTGGGCGAGCGACTTATGGATATCGGCCGTTCTGGGATGTTTCGAACCGTAAAGCTGTTCTGCAATCCCCAGCGCTTCGCGGAGCTGTACTTCTGCCGACCGCAGATCCCCCTTCCGCTCAAACGCCCCGCCAAGACCAGACAGGGCAAAAAGGATCGAGGGATGAGGCGAGCCATAGGCTTTTCTCGCAACCTGTAAGGCCTCCCTGTGATACCGAACCGCGTCATCGTCGCTGATCTGAAGGGAACCGAGACTCTGCAGCGCCGAGGCCAGGCGATCCGGCCTTGCATTGGGTATCTGTCTCCACATTTGCAGAGCACGCGCAACAAATGTGCGCGCCTCCTCGCGCCGGTTCTGAGCGATTAGATTGAGTCCGAGATTTCGCAAGGCGTTTGCGACGGAGTCATTGGGACGCGCATCGATCTCTTCGAATTTCGAAAGCGCCCTGCGCAGAAATCGCTCGGCCAGTTCGAGCTTGCCCATCGAATTGTAAGTGATGGCTAACCCATGAAGGTATCTTGCAAGGTCGACATGGTTTCGGTCCAGCTGTTCCTCTGCGACCGCCAAGGATCGAATGAATTGTGCCTCCGCTTTCTCGAGGCGTCCTTGCGCAAAATAGACACGTCCGAGTGCCGCGACCGATGTCGCAATATTGGCTGGTGCGGCTTTGGCCTTCCGGTAGATTTTTACGGCCAACTCGGCAGCATGCTCAGCATCTGCGAGGCGCCCTTGATTGATCAGGATGCTCGAACTGTTCTCGAGATTCACAGCATATTGCACGCTGCTTTCGCCATAGGCCTTTCTTGCGATTTCGATCGCCCGCATCTGCAGTTCGTCTGCGCGATCGTAGTTCCCCAGAGAATGATAGAGGTTCGCCATGTTTCCCAAGGGTGGAACGAGTCCGCCGTGGTGAGCGCCACGTGCTCTCTCCAATATCGATATCTGGCGTGCGAACTGACGAATAGCGTCGTCATGGCGGTTCATGTGATCATAGATGACGCCAAGAGTGTTAAGAGCCTCACCAATGTTCGGATCGGTTTTCGAGTAAACGGCTTCATGGATCGCAAGGGCACGCTTGGCGGACTGCTCCGCATCGATGAGGAGCGCGCGCCGTGTTTGAGCGGCAGCCAGTTTTAGATAGGTCCTGCCGGCCAGGGCATCGTTTTTCGGTGCGATCTTCCCGAGAATTTCCAAGGCCGCTTTGAAGCGTTCGATCGCATTCGCATCCTGTCTCATCGCGAAGTAGGTCGAACCGATGTTGATCTCTCCAATCGCAAACGAGCGGTTATTCCTGCCGCTGTTTTGGCGAAGAATTTTCTGCGCGCGCTCGGCAACAACAAGCGACTTCTCGTAAGCACCGGACTTCTTCAACACGGACGCTTGCAAACGCAAGATGGCCAGGTTTGCCTTATGCCGTTCGCCGATCGATGAACTGACAAGTCGCGACGCTTCCTCGAGTTTCCTGAGCGCTTGCTGATGCTTGCCCTTTTTCAAAAGTTCGAGTGCCAACTGGTAGGCGCGGGCAGCGTCTCGCGGAACCTGGCCGAGTGCGGGACTAACGGCGGCAACTGCCACCGCAACAAGAACAGCCAGAAGAAGGCTCTGCACATGGACCTTCAGAGTTTTCATCTTGAGGACACCTGATTTACAGAAAACTCTCCAAATAAACCGATTGCCTATCCTCAACGATATCCCGGACTGAGGGCACGGCCAAGATCAGCCGGCGCTCAATGACGACAAACTGATCGAACCGCCAGCCGTGCATGCACAACCCGGCTAAATCGCAAGGCGATATCGGTTGAGCAAATTCATCAATCGTGTTCTGTGCTTTCAGCATGAATGCCAACACAGTAGCCGTCCGTCTCGCTGAGCGTGATGACCTTGCAGAAATCGTTCGCCTCCTTTGGGATGACGACTTGGGCAAAAGTCGTGAAGACCTTTCCGAAACCATGATGGAGTCTTATCGAACGGCATTCGATGAGATTTCCGAGGACACCAAAAGTGCATTGCTGGTTGCAGTGGATAACGACAGGGTCATAGGCTGCCTTCAACTGACAATGATCTCAGGCTTGTCCTATCAAGGCATTCGCCGCTGCTTGATCGAAGACGTCCGTGTTGCCAAGTACCAGAGAGGACGCGGCATCGGAGCGCTACTCATGGAAAAGGCCGAAGCGTTGGCCGTCTCCCACGGCTGCAGACTGATGGAACTCTTCGTGCATTCCGACCGTCTTCCGGCTCACCGGTTCTATGAGCGCCAGGGCTATGGCGGTCATCATCTCGGCTTCCGAAAAACGGTCGGCTAAAGACGAGAGCCCCTGCCGGTCACCACATCTGTTCGGACAAGGCCATATGCCTGTTGCGCGGCGTCAGCGTCCTGAGCATTGCGGAAGCCGAACGGCTATCGATAGCAAAACCATCGCACTGACCATTCTCGTAGCTCCCGACGGCAGCGCCGCTGGCATTCACCACCAGTGGGCTATACGTAATCCCATTGTTGCGCATGTACCTGTCCACAGCCGCCTTGCCCTGCGAACGCTCAACCACGCAGAGGATTGCACCGTTCAGCTCTGTCGCGCTTCTCACACCGAGATTCCTATTGACGATGATCACCCAGGGGCCACCACCTTGTTGCGGTGCCTGGCCGCTGTTCACGGAATTGTTGCGTGTGCATCGACCGCGCGAATAGACATATCCTGCCGGACAGGTCGGTGTCGGTGCCGCCGCGGTGGCTCGGACGCAATTATTGCCGGAGAGCACAAAACCTGACGGACATGTGGGTTGCACATTGACCGGGTTGTTCGGCGCCGGATTGTTTGTGGCGACATCGTCGCCCTCGCCAACATATGTAAGCACGAAGGTGAAACTCCGGGTCGAAACCTGCCGGCAGTTGCTATCGAGTTCCGGAATCCGTCCGGAGAGACGAATCTTCTCGTTCTTCATACTGCCACGGACACTGAATGGAACGGTTCCGCAGTTGGGTGTGAAAACCCTTGCGGTACCGCGGGGTGCATCATTGTCGACCGTACCCTCGAACCAAAGTGTTCCCCGTCGCACGCCCATCGGCTTCAAACCGGACCGCGGCGAACGGTATTTTATGGTCAGTGCACCGCTTTCGCATATCGTGGCATCCAGATCGGAGCCGTTATACTCGTAGACATCAACCCAGCAGCTGCCAGCCTCGGCGCGAGGCACAGAGAGGCCCACCGCGACCAAAGCCGCAGTCAGAAAGAAGGGCAGTTTCATGAGATTGCTCTCCCAGATTATCTCAGCCCCCACCGCACATTAGACCATATTCGTCAGATTTGGAGTCATTTGGACAATTCGGCCAGTACGGAAAACCACGTGAGAACTGTTGCCTGCGATGGGCTCTGGTGTGGCTATTACTGGTTTTCCCCAAATCTGTTGCCTGATCGCACCAGTCTAGAGAATTTCGAACCGTTTCAATGCGAAGGCTCCGCCATCATTGGTACGACCGCCTATCATTTTCTTGAGGCGAATCGCACACGGAGGCTGGCACGATGCATGACCGATTGATCGGTACCACCGTGGGAGCAATGATCCTTTCCCTGGTTCTGGCGGCATCCTCGGATGCGCAAGAAACAGGCTCGCTACAGAAGGAAAAGGCGACATTCAGCCTCGGTGCTGGAACGGCAATCCTCACACTCCCGGATGTACCGTCTTTTGTCTCGCTGGCAGGTGTAACAGCGCCGTCGTCATTTCAGACCGGCACCTTTGAGCTCTCCAACGGATTCGATGACGAGGTCGGCGCGAATATCAGCGCATCGCTCAATCTGCCGCTCGCAGACAACAGTAAGACACTTGCTCTGAGCGGCTTCTGGTCGACGATCGAAGGTAAGACCACATCGACCTGTCTCGACGGCGACTTCAACAATCTCTGTATGTTTGCCCCTCTGGTCGACAATCCGAATACGGCTCAACGCAGCCTGACCGCCGCCATCGGCGAGACCATCACGACCACCACAAAACGAGAGGTCGAACATTGGGGAGCATCCATAGAAGCCCAGCTGCAATTGCCCTCGGACATATCGGGCGTTACGCGAACACCGCCTCGGCGGCACGTCGCCGTCGGTGCCGACATACGGGGCATCCACCAAAATCTCGACGTTGAGATTATCAACACGCGGCCAGGCTTTACCCCTGCCTCTTATGACGAGAAACTCAATGCGACCTACTACGGCATCTATGCCTCCTGGGGACGAGATTACACGCTCCCGTTCTTCGGGCAGATCACACGGGGATTGGGTCTGCAATCTTCGTTCAAGGTCCGTGGCGGCGTTTACTATGCCGATACCGACTATGAAGGATCGCTCGTGGATGGGACATCGGCATTGCAGCAAGCAACCGGCGCGCTTTCCCTCTCACGCGACGATGTCGCCTTTATCGGCGGCTTGGTGCTGGAGACGACAAAACGGATCGGGAAACGCGCCGCACTGACGCTCAAGAGCGAGTATGACTACTACTCTTATGTTCCGGCCATGGCCTACAATCAGGTCGACGCCTCAAATCTTGGCGTGACGGCAATCGGCGGTCAGTCCGGTACCGTCATCAAAGACGATGACGCATTTTCGGCGCGCTCGACACTACGCCTGACTATTGGACTTGGGCCTGACGAATTGCATCGTTGAATCAGGGCCAACCCATTGGACGGCTCAAGGTCATTCATCAGGTTGACATGAGTTGCAATACACCAGCATTGACCTAGATCGCGATGCCTAGAGCAAGGACTCCAACCACAGCCATGAACTGCAGGACTGCGATCGCGTAGAGAATGGTCTTGAACGGCTGCTTCTGTGTCTTGTGACGCAATTGCCGCGACGCGACGATCGCCCCAATCGATCCACCAACGGCTGCCAGCCCCAGAAGCGTGCTTTCAGGCACGCGCCACCGGTCGCTGCTCGCGCAATATTTGTCCCAGGCAAAGGCGGCAAAACCCGCGATGTTGATCACGGCGAGATAGATGAGAATGGCAAATAGCATTTTTACGGACCGAAAGATTGCTGCACAAACGGAGGTTGATTTTCCTGGTTGAGGCTATAGTCCATCGCGATGCCGTCGGCAAAGTGGCGACCGAACCGATCGACAGAAATTCGATAGACGGAGCGAGAGCGGCTACATGCGTGAACTGGCGATACTGACATTCACAACGCTTGACGGCGTCATGCAGGCACCGTCTCAGCCGGAAGAAGATTTCTCGGGCGATTTCAAACATGGCGGCTGGGCCCGGCCCTTTTGGGACGAGGTCATGGAACAGGTCAATGATGTGGCCATGGCAGAGCCTTACGACCTCCTGCTCGGCCGGAAGACCTACGAGCTGTTCGCACCGCATTTTTCTGCAGTCGATGATCACGAAGCGGGCCCTCTGAACAAGGCTCGAAAATACGTTTTGACCAACTCACAGAAGGCGCTCGACTGGAATAACGCGGTTCCCGTTTCCGGCGACATTGCTGAACAAGTGAAAGCACTCAAGGCGCAGGACGGCCCACTTTTGCAGGTCCACGGCAGTTGGCAACTGATCCAGGCGCTGCTCGCAAACGATCTCATCGATCAATTCAGGCTGTGGACGTTTCCGGTGGTGGTTGGTTCCGGCAAGCGTCTGTTCAGCGAGCCACTCGATATTCGGAGATTGATACTTGTCAGGTCGGCGACCACATCAAACGGTGTGGTAATGAGCATCTATCGCCGCGAGACGCCAACCAACGATTGATGCGCAAGCATGCAGTATCAGCCGGCTAGGTCCGAGCCTGCGGAGGCATGAGTGATGACGAGTGCAAAGCCATCGGCGAATACGCGTCTGGCCATCTATGGCAGTCTTGCACCGGGACAGGCCAACCACGACCAGCTCGCAGGCCTGAAGGGAGACTGGCGGCAGGGCACGGTACGCGGACGGCTGGTCGAATCCGGTTGGGGCGCAACAATCGGCTATCCAGGGTTAGTTCTCGATCCTTCGGCAGAAATCATCGACGTTCACATATTCGAGTCGTCGGACCTTCCCGACCATTGGTCTCGTCTCGATGCCTTCGAGGGCACCGGCTATCGAAGGGTGGTCACGCAGGTCTCGACCATCGACGGCGATCTGGATGCGTCGATCTACGAAGTCGATGCCTGAGCAGGGTCAAGGTCTCGACGCAATGTAATCCGTCGCGTTACCTGATACCAAGCCGCCGCAGCCTTTGCCTGACATCACCGGCATGCGCTCCGTCCGGGAACCGCCTGAGATAGTTGCGATAGGCGCGGACGGTGCCTGTGTTCACTGCGTCGCTCCACGTCGTGTATTCACCCTTGGTGTTTGGATTTGGCGTTATTGCACTCATGCCAAGCAGGCCCAGCCTCATCTGGACATCAATGGCGTGAGCCCCATGCGGGAACCGTCTGAGATAGTCGCGATACGCTGCGGCGGTGTTCTGGTTTACCGCGTCGCTCCAGGTTGCGTATTCACTGCGGCGATCCGACGGAACCGGCGTTGAACCGAACCTGACGACGGCGTTCTGCCCCTTGGAACCGAGCTGGCGCAGCCTTTCTCTGACGTCAAAGGCATGGGCCCCGTTCGGGAAACGTCTGAGATAATCGCGATAAGCTCCGACTGTGTTCTTGTTTACCGCATCGCTCCACGTCGTGTATTCGCCGCGACGATCGCGTTTGGCTGGCCTTGGATCGACCCCGACGGCTTTCTGCCGTTTGGGCCGTTGCGGCCTTTGGACCTTTTGGGGTTCTTTTCGTTTGTTGAGTTCTTTGAGTTCCGCGATGCGGGCTTTGGCAAAGGTTGCATAGATACTGTCTGGGAATTCATTCACAAACGCCTGCAGAACAGCAACGCTTGTGACATCCTTAATCGCATTCCAGGCATCGGCGGCACCGCTGACCGGCGGTCTTGGCTTCTCGGCCTTGGGCTCGACGACGATGGAGCGCCCTGCCAGAAAGACATCGCCGATAACCTCGTTGTAGACGGCAGGTGTCTGTACGTGGCGCACGGTTCGGGCCAGAGCGCGCACATCGCGCTTCACGCGGCGCGTGAGCGTCGAGAGCTCTAGGTCCTTTTCCTTCAACAGCGGCAGGACAGTGCGGGTAAAAACCGAATTGGGATGGGCGTCATCGTCGCTCAGACGGTCCAGCGCGACCTGCCCCGCACCAGCGGAAAACAGAACCAGCGTTCCCTCCGGCGGATCCACACGCGCCAGGCCACGGCCTCCTCCGATGGACCGTCCACGTGAATTCTTGAAAGGATTGTTCCGGCAGGCATCGAGAACGAGAAGGCTCAGTCGTGCACCTCGATTGCGAATGGTATCGACAATACCATCGACGCGAATGGACTCCGATTTTAGCAGGTCTTTCTGGCCATCGCCGATCTTGGGCGCGTCGGACGGCAGCAAATAGTTGAGGCCGCCGATCTGGACGCCATGACCGGCGAAAAAGAAGGTGGCCGTGTCACCAGGCGAGATGCGGTTGGCAAAGTCCTGCAGTTTCAGATTCAAGGCAAAACGACCAAGATCGAGCCCGAGATCGACGTCGTAGCCGAGAGCCTTTAGCGTCTTGGCCATAGCCCTCGCATCGTTGCGGGCCTTCTTCAACTGCTGCTGTGAACCAAGATTGACGTATGAATCATTGCCCACGACAAGCGCGACACGCTTGGCTGTTGCCGGTGCAGAAAATCCCAATACAAACAACCCAAAGCAAAGAACAAGCCTTGTCGTATGGCCCATACGTCCTCCTCCCCAAACCTGATCCAGCATCGGATCACCCAGTTCCACCAGCAAGGATCACACAGCCAAACTGAACCGTTGCTGAACCACCTGGATGCCTGTCGGGAGACTATCACACTCTCACCAGCCTGTTGTTCCGCTCATGCTCGTTAGCAGACGAGATTGGCATGTCAGGCGATCACAGCTTCAAATTCTCGAGATACATTCAAAACCAGGCTCATCAAGAGGCTGCCGCAAAAATGACCAGTTTCGGGAGGTTACTGGGCTATCTGAGGGAGAATCAGCCTTTTTGTCGCGCACGATTTCACGCGTGTATCTCTGGACGTACTACAACCTTCGGTTCACAGTGGCCCTGCGGACGCCATCCTCAGCCTTTGGCGCATTGGTAAGGACGTAAGTCATGACTTCTCTGGTCGACTGCCTGCAAATCGACATCCCTCAGCTCCTCAACAAGGCCGCGGCGGACGTTCAGGCGCTGCAATCCGAGACCGACCGGCTCAAAAGCGAGTCGGGCGATTTGCGCATGCAGTTGAACCAGGCCGTAAGCCATATTGAAGGCGTTGAGAATGATCGCAATCAACATCGCGCCGATGCAGAGGCCCTCAGACAGCAGATGAACAAGGCGCTGTCATACATTCAGGCACTCGAGCAGGAACGAGATCAGCTCCAGGATGAAATCGTCAATCTGCGCCACCAGATGACCTCGTTCGGCCAGGCGCTCGACCGCATAAGGGCCGACAACGAAAATCTCGTGAAAATGCAAGGCGCGCCTCGTCGGCAAGCTTAGAACGTGAATTTGAGCGTGCCCGCGATAAAGTCGCGGTCGTTGATCGTGTTGTAGCGCCCCGCACCGAAGAAACTGGTCCAGGACAGGTCGGCCTCCCAAGACTCCCGAATAGTTGCCCGCACACCGATGGATACGGCCTTTCGTCCCTCGAGGAACGGCCCGCCGGGCCCAGGCGAAATGCCATCGACATCGTGTTGCCACCCGACGTGCGGCGACACAATTGCCCCGCCAACCAGATTGTGGATGGCAAAATCAGCGCCTGCCTGCGCCATGCAATCGCAATCACCACTTCTCGGCAAAGGGTCGGATATCGAGTTCATGGGTCCAGCCATCACGGCTCTGATGATGAATATACCAGTACGCTTCCGCAATGCTGTCCGGGTTCATCAAGGTGTCAGGCGGTAGAGTTTCGAGGTCGATCCCGGCCTGCCGTTTGCGCTCGCGCACGAACTTGGTATCGACGCCAGCGTCGATAATAAGATGCGCAACATGGATGTTCTTGGGCGAGAGTTCACGGGCCATTGCCTGCGCCAGCCCCCGTAGCGCGAACTTGCCAGATGCGAAGGCGGCAAAGCCGGCATTGCCCTTCATTGAAGCCGTCGCGCCGGTGAAGAAGATCGAACCTTTTTGCCGCTCAACCATGTATTTCGCAGCCTCTCGGCCGGTAAGGAACGCAGCGTATGCGCACATCTCCCACACCTTGCGGAAGACACGCTCGGTCGTCTCCAAAATCGGAAAAGAGACGTTGCCACCGACATTGAAAATGCAGATGTCGATCGGCCCGATCTCCTTTTCGACCATGGCGAACATTTCGGTTGCAGTCTCTTGCCTGCGGGCATCCCAGGTAAAACCCTGTGCAGAGCCGCCATTCTCCTCGATCTCTTCGACAAGCGACGTAAACATCTCGCCCCGGCGTCTTCCCATGACGACATGAAATCCGCCTTTGGCGAAGCGTTTGGCAATCGCTGCGCCGATATAATCACCTGCACCGACGATGAGGCAGATAGGCTTGTCGGTCATCTATTGTCCTTTAGCGATCGGGGTATTTTTCTCGGCGAAGATATGCGCCGGATTCTGTGGTACTCGGTCTCGGTGACACAGATCAGGCGGACCGCATCCAGGCGCAGACGGAAATTGATCTGCATAGTCGAGTGACAGCAAGTGTATTGCAGGAATCAAGACACTTGGACCAGTGCCGGATTTCTCATTTTTTGATCGCGCGACTTTCTCAAGGTGGAAGCGCTTGAGCGGCACAAACAGAAGGCGTAGCAAATACACGGTCCCGAAACGCAAGACGACGCAGAGCTGCTGTTTGCCGGGGGCGGTAAAACAGCAGCTCTGCGATTGATCGTCTGTCAGATGACAGGATTAGTAGCCCTTGTGGCAGACTTGGTAAGGCACCTTCTTGTAGAAAGTCTTCCAAATCCACTTGTAGCCATAGCCGTAACCATAACCGTGATGGGTCCGGATCTTGATTTTCTTCCGGTAGGAAACGGTCTTGTATTTGGTGTGGCAGACCGGCTCGTATGTGTGGTGATAGGAGCTGGTGTAGCTGTAGTAGCCGGCCGAGGCGGTGTCTGCACCGAAGGACAGAGCCGTGGTTGCAATCGCGGCTGCGGCGGCCGTTGAAAGAAGAATCTTTTTCATCTCGAAATCTCCCGAGGCTTGAATTGTTCTAATGGCGGGGCGTTGATCCCTGCCGTTCACTATCCAAGAGATGGGTATGGGTTATGAGATGGCGTGTGCGGTCCATCACACCGTGACGCGACAAGATAAAATCATTCGATAAATCAATACCTTATAGATTATCAACAATGCTCAAACCCCACTGAGGTGACGGCCTAATGACCCATGCATTGCGTTTTTCGAGGACGATCAGGCGCGATTGATTGAGACACCGCCATCGACCAACATCGCTGTGCCGGTCGTGAAACTCGCAGCATCCGATGCCAGATAAAGTACCGAGCGCGCAATCTCCTCGGGCGTTGCCATTCGCTTCAACGCATGAAGACCTTCTACAAAGGCTCTCGTCTCGGGTGTGTTGGCAAAGCTCTGCCCCATCGGCGTATCGGTCCCGCCGGGCAGGATGGCGTTGACGCGAATTCCGCTCGTTCCACCCTCTACGGCAAGCACCTGAGTCAATCCGATCAACCCAGCCTTGCTTGCCGCATATGCAGCCATGCCGGGAACACCAGCGGCATAGCCAACGAAGGTCGACGTGAAGATCAATGAGCCCCCTCCCCGTATTGCCATCGCCTGCATCTGATACTTCGCACCGAGAAAGGCACTCGTCAGATTTGTCTCCAGCACGTCACGCCAGTCTGCCAGCGAGATGTCAGCAACCGAGCCCATCTCTCCAAGCGTTCCGGCATTGTTGAAGGCGATGTCCAACCCGCCGAATTCCCCGGTTGCAAGCTCCACAAGTGCGTGGGCGCAGTCTTCATCCTTGGCATCGCCGGCAAGTGCTGTGGCGGTGCCGCCTGCCACGACGATATCGCTGACAAGGCGATCCAGTTCGTCTTGGCGGCGAGCCGAAACAACGACCTTGGCTCCTTGCCCGGCAAACAGTTGAGCTGTTGCTCGGCCGATGCCAGAGCTCGCACCTGTAACGATTGCGACCTTGCCATTCAACGCCATCATGGATTCGTCCTCTCACACTCCGATTTCGGCGCGCAGCGATACAAGAGCGCCGGAACATCAACCACCCGTTTCATGCGGATCGGTGCATCGGAAGCGATCGAAGATGGAGAAACGTCAAAGCATGCATTTCTGCATATCAAAGCTACGAAATTCCGCAGTTTATGCTGGGATCAAAGTTCGGTATTGAGCCCTCGAAAGGCGCAACCCTGCGCCAGTGAGAGCATGATGCAAGAGCCGAAAACGTTCTGGGACAAGACCGCAAAGAAATATGCGAAGTCGCCCATCAAGAACATCGAAGCCTATAATCAGACGATGGAGCGCACCAAAGCGCACCTCTCGAAAGACACATCGGTGCTTGAGGTCGGCTGCGGAACGGGTTCGACCGCTCTGTTGCTGGCGGACAGCGCAAAGCACATCACGGCCAGCGACATATCATCGGCGATGATCGAGATTGCTCAGGCCAAAGCGGAAGAGCAAAAGGTCTCGAATGTCACATTCGTCGAAGCCGGCCTGCCGGATGAAAGGCTGAACACGGCGACCTACGATGTTGTTTTGGCGTTCAACCTCCTGCATCTGCTGGAGGACTTGCCGGCCGGTCTCCAACAGGTGAGGACGCTGCTGAATCCCGGGGGATTGTTTATTTCCAAGTCTGTTTGCCTATCCGAGAAAACCAGCCTTCTGCGCATTCTCGTCTACGCCATGAGACTGGTCGGTCTGGCGCCCCCGGTCAGCTTTCTAACCTTCCGCCAACTCGAAACGCAGATCGCCGATGCGGGCTTCGATATCGTCGAGGCCGGTCTTTTTCCCGGTGGACCCATGAGCCGGTTTGTCGTCGCCAAGAAGATCTAACTCACGGACAGGCTGTCTCTCCATTGGGGAAGGCGTGACATTTGCCGCTTTGGAGGGCGCAGCTTCCTTTGCAGCTGACGAGCTAGGCGGTGCTGTGTTTCCAATCGTTTGGATCACAATCTTCGCATTCCTTTTCGACTCCGTGCTTGCACTGCTGGGTTGCGGATGAGTTTTTTTTGGACGCACGGTGCATCAGTGGAGGTAACTCCCCTCCTCGGCGATCTACGCTTCGGCTTTGTCTGAGCTCTCGGGCAGAAACCTCGGCCCTTTTGCCGCAGAGTTGCCAATGTTGCAGGTGTGGCTCGCTGTTGACGAGTATGCCGGAGCGGCGAGAGAATCTCAGGAGAGCCGCCCTGCTCCCCCTTCCCACATGCCATCGACGGCTCCCGCCAAGCACTCGATGCGCTTGAGTTCACGCTGTATCCCATACGCCAACTCGGCTTCAGAAGCCGATGCCGGTGACGCTATCAGTGTGGGCGTTGTCGTCGCCGGGCCACAGTTAGCTCAACTTATTCGCTCCGGCAGAACCATGTTGGCTCCTGCCGGGCTCAGGCTTCCAAGCATCGAACGAGCCTGGCCGCTTCCAACGACAAAAGCATCGCACCTTCCCGCCTGAAAGTACGTTTTTGCCTCACTAATCGTGCTCGTCGAAACCGGCGTAAACTGCATGCTGTTGCGCTGGAAGTATCCGCTCACAGCCGTCTCTGATTGCGAACCCAACACGAGGCAGATGGCGGCGCCATCCATCTCCAAGGCACTCTTCACGCCTAGGGCCTTCGGAATTACGAGAGCCCATGACTTGGTCGATGATGGAACCGGTACGCTGCCGCGAACGCACTGGACGCCGGAAAAAACAAAGCCTGGAGGACAACTCGGTGCGATTGTTTGGGGTCTGTCGCCGCTTGCACCGCCGCCTTGTGCAAGCGCACCGGCGGCGACGATCATAAGGGCTGGCAAAAAGCCAAGTGCAAATCCTAAAACAGATTTCGTTATCTGGAACATACTGACAGGTTTCCAATTCTCTATGGCTCGCATCTGTCCGAAATGCGGGTTTGAAGGGCAATTTGAATTCGATGAATATTGGATTTGAAGTCTGACACGTTTGTCGTCCGATGTCAGACTGCAGCCCCATGTATCTTAACCCGCGTCATCGCAAAAGGACGGCGCTATCCGGCACATACCCCCGACTACATTTCGTTGCTGGGCGACTTCTCGGCTGCTTAACATAGAGCCCTCTCCATGATCCAAGGCACGAATGATGCGGCTACCCACCTCCAAAACCTACACCAGCGGCGCATTGCGACTTTCAACAGGCCGTACTCTGCCTGAGTTAGTCGTTGCCTATGAGACCTGGGGCACTCTGGCGTCGGATGGAAACAACGCCATACTGCTTTGCCACGGCTATACGAACCATCCGCATGCCGGTGGCGATGAAGACGGCTGGTTCTTCAATCTGATGGGACCAGGCAAGGCTGTCGATACAGATCGATATTTTGTCGTCTGTTCGAACATGCTGGGTTCAGCATACGGGACATCGGGACCACCGAGCATCAACCCGGCAACCGGAACGTCCTATGGCCCGGATTTTCCAGAGTATACGACTGCTGACATGGTGGTGGCGCAGCACCGCCTGATCGATCATCTGGGCATCAATCAATTGAAAGCTGTCATGGGATACTCTTATGGCGGTCACCTGACATTCTTATGGGGCGCAACGCATCCCGACCGGATGCGCGCACTGGTTCCGATCGCCGGCGTTATCGAGCGTAAGACGACACCGGCTGATGTGGACCGCATTCGCAGTCAATTCACGGATTGCCCCGGTTGGAACGGCGGTCACTACTACGGTCAAGAGATTGAAAGCGGCGTTTATGGCGCGCTGGTGAAATCGCGCATGGACCGGCTACGCCTCTATGGAGTCGGACGCCATCTCGAAGACACGGTTGCCGATCCTGCCGACCGCGACAGGATCATCCGTGAACGGGCCGAGACCTGGGCAGCCCAATTCGACGCCAACTCCCTCAGCGCGCTTTATGCTGCCGGCGTCGGGTCAACGGCTGTGCCGATTGCCGGAAATATCAAAGCGCCGCTCCTGAACATACTGTCTCGCACCGACAGTGTCGTCGATGTGGCACTCGGCCAACCCACCGTTGATCTATTGCGTGACAAAGGTGTCGATGCCCGGTTCCTGGAAATAGACACCGACTACGGTCATGCAGGACCAATGATCGACGCAGACAAATGGTCTGATGATCTGCGAAACTTTCTGAGCGAAACCCCATAACAACAGATCAACGCCGGCATCGCGATTGCAATCACGCCGTGCTACCTCTCAGACGATGGGGAAATCACAGAAAAGCACAAAGACATGAAGATCGATGGAAGTTGCCATTGCGGCGCAGTCACATATGAAGCCGAGGTCGATCCGGAAAATGTCATGGTCTGTCATTGCACCGACTGCCAACGATTTTCAGGTGGGCCATACCGCCCTCTCGTGCCAACGAATAAGAACACCTTCAAGCTTCTTAGCGGTGAGTTGACGATCTACAGCAAGACCGGGGAGAGCGGCACTCCGCGGGCGCAGGCCTTCTGCCCCAATTGCGGGACACCAATTTATTCGTCGGCGATGGAGGACAGTCCGCAAGTGCACAACATCCGCTTGGGGAGCGTTCGACAACGCAATCAGCTATCGCCAAAGAGACAGATCTGGACACGATCCAAACAAAACTGGATCGACGATTTGGCTGATCTACCCCAGATGGAAAAGCAATAGGCCACCTGAGCTTGTGTGCTCTTTCTCGATCTCCACGCTATCATGTGGGCCGGCTCGCGGAGATCAATCGCAGAAGCGCGGCCACGCATTGGCGCTATGCGGACCGGTTGCGGGCCTAGGGCGTTCCGTTCCGACCGTGCTTCGCGAACGCCGGACGCGCGGACAACCGCTCATAGTATGCCTTCACCGCGGGAAACACCGGCCGATCGAATGGCGTCATGAACCAACGGTTCACGGAAAGACCGATCGGAACGTCAGCCAGTGAAAATTTTTCACCGGCGACATATTTGCCGGTCTTCTCCAATTGCCCGTCGAGTATGGCCACATGGCGCGTCCATGCCTTCAGCGAATGGTCGAGACGTTCCAAATCCGGTTCCGCCGTGTTCTTTCTAACGAGAACACCAAATGCATAGCGCCAGGAATTGTTGAATTCCGTTGCCTGCCAGTCCATCCACATCTCGACCTTGGCCCGCGCTTTTGCCTCGGCTGGAAGCAAAGTTCCAGAGCCATAAGCGCTCGCCAGATAACGAATGATCACGTTCGATTCCCACAGCACCAATTCTGCGTCCTCGAGAACCGGAACCAACGCGTTTGGATTGCGAGCAAGAAATTCTGGAGCATTGGTCGACTTGCAGCCATCGCCCCAGTCTTCCCGGGCAACTGTCAAATTCAGCTCGTCGCATGTCCAGAGCACCTTTCGGACATTGATCGACGATGCTTTTCCAAAAAGGCGCAACATGAGATCCAAACTCGGGTCGGCGAAGGAAGGGCCCAGAACTAGAGCAGTTTCAATGGAAACCGAGTCATTGAAATTGCTCTAGGTCGTTGATTTGACGCTCTTTCCGGGCGCAAAAGTCGATCAACTTTTGCTGAAAGAGCTCTAGTTCGTCGGAAAGGCGGTCGACGCTTCTTCTTTTTGCTGGCGTGCGCGTGCGCGGGCACGCTCGCTCTGCGGTGCCTGCCGGCGCTGCTGGAATTGTTCGTTGCCGGGACCGCCTCGGAACTCGAAGATCTGCCGAAAGATTCCTGGCGCAACAATCGACACAGGGTTGACCCTGACCAGCGGTCTTTCGGTGGTCCCTTGAATCGCGAAGGTGATTCCGAGCAGTCCCTCGCCGCGGCGCCCGACAAAAAGGTTGCCGATAAGCGGGATCGATCCGAGCGCGGAGTTGAGGCCGTAGAGCGGCACATAGGTACCGTGCAGATTGATTTCCTGAGAGGCAAAATCGACGCCGCCACGCAACGTCGCGCCAAGGCGTGGTCCATTGATATAGGACCGGTGCACGACGAATCTTCCACCGCCAACCTCGAAGGGCACACGAAGCTGGTCGAAATAAACCCGCGTCCGGCCATCCGGATTCTGTCGTTTTGGATCCCTCGCCCGGTCCGTCGCACTGAATCCCGGCACCGAATCGTCTTTCGACTTCGATATGACCTCGCTGACGACCTTGTCACCCAGAATGTTGAAGTTGCGGGCCCAGAGCGTACCCGTCTTGGTTCCGGCACCGGTGCGGTCCATATCGATCCGTATCGATGCTTGGCCGCCCTCAATACGGGGATAGAAACCAACGAGCCGGAATGCGCCACCGGCATCTTCACTCTCTGCCAGGACGACCCGGCCCTGGCCATCCTCCTTTTGAAGACGGACGGCGAGCGCCGCCGTACCATTGAGCTTACCGGACGCCGTCAACGCCTGCAGCGCGCCTTTGCGCTTTTTGAGATCGATTTTGACATCGCGGACGGTCGTATCGAAGAAACCGAGCATGGTTCCGATCCGCGCGGTCAATTCAAGACCGGGGCCTTTCTCCGGCAATGCCGGCTGATCCTCCGCTAACTCGCCTGCAGAAAACAGGCTTTCGAAGAACTGCCGTCCGTCATACCGGGCTCCGGTGGCCTTCACCTTCCAGACATTATCGTCCGTCAGCTGGCCGTTGACGCTGACATGGGTAACGATATTGAAGGAGAGGTCCGGAAAGCTGAAGGCGGTCGGACGGTTGTCTGCCCCGAGCGCAATCCACCCCTGAATCGCGATATCCTCCCCCTTCACATTGAAATTCTTCAGCCGCGGCAAGTCTTTCTCATCGTGACCGATGTCAAACTTCAGAACCGCTCTGTGTCCCGGCCGTTTGCGCCATCCCATATGGGCAAGAATGATATCGGCATTAGCCAGATCAGCCTGCACACTGATCTTCTTACCGCCTTCCAGACGATGGCCGACCGATACGATCACCGGAACAGGCCCGCGCACGATGTGCTTCATGTCCAAGCCAAGCTCGTCACGGGATTTGTCATCAAGCACGGCAGAGACGCGAATGTCTGGCTGCTGATGTTCAGGCGCCGCAAAGATCCTTTGCCAGGTCATGAGTGCCGGCACCCCATTCACGAGGACATCGCCACGCGCATCCAGTGCCTTCTCATTGAAGCTGAAATCGATCGTGCCCTTTTCCAGGCTGACCTTTTCGACCACGCCGTTGGCCGCAGCTTCCGTCAACTGCACCTCGCCGTTCAGCGTCAGATGGTGAAACTCGAGATCCCTGAGCAAGGGCATCCCAATGGTGACCCGCCCCGTCGCCTTGCCGTTAACGTCGGACGGCTTGATACCGACCTCCTGTGCATAGCGAAGCCGCGGCTGATCCATCAATTCGAGCATGGATTCAGCGCTGCCAATCGTATCGAATGTGATCTTACCCTGCTGCGGATCGGGCCTCAGATCGTCAATCGCGAAACGGCCATTGGCGAAAGCAACCTGCCTGCCGGACGGCAAGACGACCCGCGCGGTCGGCGCGTCGAACTTGAAGGCGCGCCCCGTAATGCGCAAGCGTCCATGATCGGACAAGAGCGCCGGCATCCCCGGCAGATACTCGATCTTGAGTGCCTTCATCTCCATTTCGAGGCGCATGGCATCGTCGGGGATATCGCCCCCTTTTACGATACCGGCGATCATTCCAGCCGGCATATTGATATTGAGACTGCCGCCCGTGACCTGCCCTTCCGGAACGCGTTCACCCACCCATTCACGGGCACCGCTCGCGAGGAATTTGGGCCAGAACTGCTTGACGATCGCGATGGACATCGGGCTCAGGCGTCCCGACAGTTTAACCGCTGGCGAGCCCTCGCCGTCTTTGACAGTGCCTGCGAGTTCAACCGAAGCGCCGCCGGCTTTGATCACGAAGCGGTCCAGCTTCATGTCGCCAGTCTCTGGTGTGACACTGCCAATGGCATGCCATTCGTCGACGCGCATGGGCGCCAATCCGAACTCTTCAACAGCCAGTACCGCGTCGCGTGCCTGCAACCGGAAGCCCCAGGTCTTGGCCCCGCCAACACTGGCAATCGGTTCGAACAAACCTTCGACCGTCGCCTTGCTTGCGCCCCACTGAATGACCGAGGGGAGAAGCTCGACCCGCTCGCCTTCCGCCTGATAGCGAATGTGGAAATCACCCTCATCGATCAGCATGGGGTGCTCGAGATCCCATGGTACGACGATGTGCCCGGCCGCGAGTTTGATCTTGGCTTCGGCGCCCTTGATCTTTCCGTCGCTCGAGAGCTCGACACTGGTCTCGCCCTTGATCGGCATATCGAGGCTCTTCAAAGCTTCAACGTTCGGGAATTGCTCGGCAAGCCCGTTGGGCACCAGGTCCTGAACCAAGGCTGTGAATGTCAGACTCTTCTGGCGCTCGGATTGTTCGGTCTTGAATTGCAGATTCCAGGGTCCCGATTTGGCGTCAATATTGGCCTCGCCCAGAAGCACGCTGCTTTCATCGCCATGCTCCAGGTCGATCGAGAAATCGGGCACTTGCCAATAGCTCTGATCGCCGCCCTGCTCGAAGACGACAACCGCGTCCTGTACACCGAAGCGCGACAGGTAAGAGGATGCCGTTTCACGCCGTCTGGCGCTCTCGAATGCCGATGTAATCGTTTTCGTAATATCGATCTGACGCGAACGCGCGAAGAGACTGACCTCGTGCTGTTCTTCATTCTTGGCAATGACCGCGTTGGAATCGGGATTGGCCTTGCCAGAACCATCCGGAGGCACGCTACCGCGCAGCACGGTCGGCTCCGTGCGGCCGTCTGCAAATGTCAGCGAAAGGCCACCGTCGGCCGTGTAGAAAAGAAGCAATCGCGGTCCGATGAAGTCGACGCTTCCAGGAGCGATCGTGCCGCTGAAAAGCGCTCGGCCACTCAGGCCGATAGCCGCGAGAGGCGCTTGAGCCACCACGGCGCCGCTCTTGTCGATCAGACGTACGTTCCTAAGCCTAAAGCGGACACCGGCTCCCGTATCGGTTCTTTGCACGACGGCGTCGTCGATCTCGACCGTAACATCGACCAATTCACGGTTGATGGCCTCTTCAAGAATCGGCACCACGAAGGCGAACGACACCGGCCCCTGACTGAGGCGTCCATAAGCCAGAACAAAGAGCACGGTAGTGACGACCAGGAGTCCCGCGAAAATCTCAACCGTGAAGCCGAGCGAGCGTTTGGATGCATGCTCAAGACTGAGTTGTACGGGTTGCGGCAGCTTCCGATAGATATCGATGCTCTTGCCTGGGATTGCGACCAATCCACGACCTGGCTCGGAGGAGGCAAACAAACGCCGCACGCGCTGAAGCAATGCGCCAAAACCGCCGGTGCGCTGCACAGGCGGGGCGACTCTCGACCGCCCTTGCCCACGGAGCGACTGGAAAAAGTCTCGCACCATTACGTTACGGTCCAATGACACAGCCAAGCCCGGCAACTGCCGGCCCGCTGCGCGCCAACGGGTTCGATCTCTCACATGTCGCTTGGGAGAAACAACCAGTTGCTACCAAACACCGCCCCCGATAGGTGGGTACAACCGGCTCAGCGATCATGGATTGCGACATTCCCCCATTGCTCTTAAGAAACCGATGACGCATCAACGGCCTCTTTCGAATTATCGTGGGTACAGGCCAAAATCGACGAAAGGAAGGCGCAAAAATGCTGGCGGAAGGCGACAAAGCCGCTGATTTTGAACTCGCAACGGACGGGAACGAACAGATCAAGCTCAGCAAATTGAAGGGTTGCCCGGTGGTCATCTTTTTTTACCCGAAGGACGATACGAGTGGATGCACGAAGGAAGCGATCGCATTTTCGGGGTTAAAGAAGGATTTCGAGGCCGCAGGTGCGACGATCATCGGCATCTCACCCGATTCGGTCGCAAGTCACGATCGCTTCAAAGCGAAGCATGACCTGACGGTGACCCTCGGAGCGGACCCGGACAAGACCGTTCTCAATGACTACGGGGTCTGGGTAGAAAAAAGCATGTATGGACGTAAATATATGGGTGTCGAGCGCTCGACGTTCATCGTCGGAACCGATGGAAAAATTGCAAAGATCTGGCGGAAAGTCCGCGTTCCGGGGCATGCGGAGAAAGTCCTGGAGGCAGTCAGGGAATTGGCCGGCTAGGAAAATAGTTCAGCACATGTCCGACTGCCGGCCGATCCGGCGGAAATGCGGGAACCACGATGATGACACAGAATAACCCTGGATTTCTGCCACAAACAAAATGACAGGGTTAGTCTCAGATTGTATCGTGAGTCGTTGCTGCCGACTGTCATGTTTCGATGTGTCATGAGTTGCGTACGGAGTGCGAACGCCTAGGCAATCGCAATGTCCCGTGGACTCACAGAATCGCTTTATGATGAGCCACTGTTGACGTGGTGATTACGGTGCGCGAGCCCCGGGGAGGTCGTGTTTCATGTTTACGAGAAAGCCAGACCAAGATGTCAGGCGTGATCAGCCGCCGCGACCGGCGAATCCACAGAGGCGTCTAGAGACTGGTAGGACACCGCAAATGGCAAATCCTTCGCAGATGGCAATGGGATCGGGCGGCACAGCACTGTCTGTGATCGGTGACGATTTGACGATTACCGGCAATGTCGTATCGAAAGGCGAAGTGCAGATCGACGGGTTGGTACAGGGCGATGTGCATTGCGGTACGTTACTGGTTGGCGATCAGGCCCAGATCACAGGCAGTGTCTTCGCCGACGATGTGGTTGTCCGCGGCCGTGTCCTGGGTTCGGTGCGTGGAACACGCGTCACGCTTCAGGACAGTTCGCATGTCGAAGGCGATATCTACCATCAATCGCTGGCAATAGAGCAAGGCGCCTATTTCGAAGGCAAATCGCGCCGTAGCGACGACCCTGCAATCACACCTGAACAAGTTCAGGAAGCAACGCGCGAATCTAGCCAGCCACAACAAGCTGCGCCACAACAAAGCTATGCGCAGCAACCGATCAGTCCACAACCGCATGGTGGATATCAGCAACCCTCGTCCAAACCACCACGGGCGGCTGAATAGCAGTCATTTTCGCCTGAGAGTCCTGAAGCCGGCCCGCTCCCCCGGCCCAACCACCCAATAAGGGTACCCTCGGGGTGGTTGGGCCGGGGGAGCGGGCCGGCTTCAGGACTCTCAGGCAAAGAATCCAAACCTCAGTCGAGCGCGTCGCAATTATCAGCCGAGATCCTCGATCTCGTCGCTCTCGTTGCCGTGGACCTTTTGCGCCAGAGCCGCTTCGATGAAGGCGTCAATATCGCCATCGAGAATCGCCGACGGGTTCGAACTCTCGACACCCGTCCTCAGGTCTTTGACCATCTGGTAGGGCTGCAGGACATAGGAACGGATCTGGTGCCCCCATCCAATATCGGTTTTGGCATCAGCCTGGGCCTGTGCCTCGTCCTCGCGGCGCTGTAATTCCGCTTCATAGAGACGCGCCCGGAGCATCGCCCACGCGGTTGCGCGATTCTTATGCTGTGAACGCTCATTCTGGCACTGCACCACAATACCGGTCGGCATATGCGTGATACGGACCGCACTATCGGTCGTGTTCACATGCTGACCGCCCGCACCGCTTGCGCGGTAGGTGTCGATCCGAACATCCTTGTCTTCGATCTCGATTTCGATCGAATCGTCGATCACCGGATAGATCCAGGCCGAGGCAAAACTCGTGTGGCGCCGGGCATTCGAATCATAAGGTGAGATTCGCACCAGCCGGTGCACACCAGATTCGGTCTTCAGCCAGCCATAGGCGTTGCGCCCGCTGATCGACAGGCTTGCCGACTTGATGCCGGCCTCTTCGCCTGCATTGTAGCCGATGGTCTCGACCTTGTAGCCACGCGATTCAGCCCAGCGCACATACATGCGCATCAGCATCTGCGCCCAGTCTTGGCTTTCCGTGCCCCCTGCACCGGCATGAATCTCGATATAGCAATCATTGCTGTCGGCTTCGCCGGACAGCAGGGTTTCAACTTCCTTGGATTGAGCTTCGCGTTTGAGATCGGCCAGCGCCTTCACGGCTTCGGCAACGACCTCCTCATCGTCTTCCGCTTCGCCGAGTTCGATCAGATCGGTATTGTCGGAGAGTTCGCTTTCCATGCGTTGGAAGGTATCCAACGATGCTTCCAGTTCCTGACGCTCTCGCATGACGGCCTGCGCCGCCGACTGATCGCTCCAGAGATTTGGATCTTCGGCCTGTGCATTCAGCTCCGCAAGACGTCGTGTCGCACGGACCGGGTCAAAGATGCCTCCTCAGCAGTTCCAACGACTGCTTGATTTCATCGATGATAGATTGAGTTTCAGCGCGCATGGCGATCTCTTGAAAATTGAAGCATGTGCTTCATTCTGTAGGCCGTGGTTGATGTGATCCGAGGAAGGAAGGTTTAGCCGGCCTCGTACAAGCTAGTAAAGGCCGCGCGTAAGCACATCGCTGGAATCCGGACCCGAGAACCAGGAATCAGAAGCGCGCGGTTCACGCGTCGTCGCCGGTGTTGGCTGTGGTGCCTGAGTCTCGTTCTGTATCGCTGCGTAGTAGCCCGCAGGCTGGGATCCGGGTTTAAAGGCCTCAAGAATGGCCTTGGGATCGCCCGACTGAGCGCGCATGCCTGTCGACGAGTTGATCCGGATCATCTTGATACCGGGTGGAATCCGAAATGGAATCGCCGGCTTTTCCTTCAGGGCCATCTTCATGAAATCACGAAAGATAGGCGATGCAAGTCCGCCGCCGGTCTCGCCCTTACCCATCGGTTTTGGCGAATCGAACCCAACAAAGACTCCAACGACCAAATCCGGTGAGAAGCCTACGAACCAGGCGTCCTTCTCCTCATTGGTCGTGCCGGTTTTGCCCGCAAGCGGCTTGCCGACAGCTTTGACCCTGGTTGCTGTTCCGCGCTTCACCACACCTTCCATCATGGAAGTAATCTGATAGGCGCTATGCGGATCGACGACTTGCTGCCGGTCATCCTCAAGAAACGGTTCTTCCTGGGCATCCCACGTGCGCACTCGGCACTCGGCACATTCACGGGCGTCGTGACGCCAGATTGTTCGCCCATACCGGTCCTGGATCCGGTCGATCAGGGTTGCCTGAACCTTCTTGCCGCCATTGGCAATCATGGCATAACTCGTCGTCATCCGCATGAGCGTCGTCTCGCCCGCGCCAAGCGACATGGACAGCAGCGGCAGCAGATTGTCATAGACACCGAACCGCCGGGCATATTCTGCGATCAGCGGCATGCCCATATCCTGGGCCAAGCGCACGGTCATCAGATTGCGCGAGCGCTCGATGCCGACACGCAAAGTCGACGGACCGGCGAATTTGCCGCCATAGTTTTTTGGCTGGTACAGCGGCAGGCCTGGGCCCTGCTCAATCGATATCGGTGCATCGAGCACGACGCTCGCCGGCGTATAGCCATTGTCCAGCGCTGTGACATAGACAATCGGCTTAAAGGATGAACCGGGTTGACGACGGGCCTGCACAGCACGGTTGAATTCGCTCTCGGCGAAACTGAAACCGCCGACCATGGCCATGACGCGACCCGTGTGCGGATCCATCGCGACCAACGCGCCATCGACCTTGGGGATCTGCATGAGTCGCCATTCATCGGCGATGACAGCACCAGTTTTCTTATCAAGCCGTGGGGCCACATAGACGACATCGCCGACCGCAAGCCGGGCCGTGACGGTCTTAGGCGCCTTTCCTTTTCGTTTCGGCTTGCCGTTGTTGTATTTGCCTCGATAAGGACCAGCCCATTTCACTTCGGAAAGCGGAATGACACCCTGATCACGCGCGCGCTCAAGTTTGCCTGACGAGGCCCGTTTCGGTTGAAGGCCAATAACCGCCTGTTCGGCTGTCGCATCGAGGACAACAGCGAGACGCCATGGATCGATATCGCTGAGGGCATTGATCTTGCCAAGCTCAACGCCCCAATCTCCACTGACCTGGATCTTCTGAACCGCTCCACGCCAGCCATAGCGCCGGTCATAGGCCACCAGGCCGTCCACCAGCGCCTTGCGCGCCTGGCGCTGCATTTTGGGGTCAAGGGTCGATCGCACCGACAGTCCGCCGGTGTAAAGCTTGTTCTCACCATACATGTCGAGGAGTTGGCGACGCACTTCCTCGCCAAAGAACTCGGCCGCAAAGATATGGGCTCCGAACGGGCGCGGATCGACGTTGAGCGGCTCGGCTTTGGCCTGCTCGGCTTCCTCGGACGTTGCATGCCCGTTTTCGACCATACGATCGATCACCCAGTTGCGCCGGGTAATGGCTCGCTTGGTCTTGCGAAATGGATGATAATTGTTGGGCGCTTTCGGCAGGGCCGCGAGATAAGCCACATCTGCCAACGTCAACTCGCCAAGAGATTTGTCCCAGTAATTCAGCGCTGCTGCTGCCACACCATAGGATTTGAGCCCGAGATAGATCTCATTCAGATAGAGTTCGAGAATCTGCTCCTTCGTGAAGGCGCGCTCGATACGAATCGCAAGAATGGCTTCCTTGATCTTGCGCGAGAAAGTGACATCGCTCGACAACAGAAAATTCTTGGCAACCTGCTGGGTAATCGTCGAAGCCCCGACCAGGCGCCTCCCCTTGCCCAGATTGTCGACGTTTTTCAGCATCGCCCGAATGATGCCTTGGATATCAAGGCCGCTGTGCTGATAGAAATTCTTGTCTTCCGCGGACAGGAATGCCTGCAAAAGGCGCTCCGGAATCGCATTCAGCGGCACATATATGCGCCGCTCTTTCGCAAATTCGGCAATCAAGCTGCCATTTCCTGCATGCACGCGCGTCATGACAGGCGGCTCGTATTTGGCGAGCACTTCATAGTCGGGAAGATCCTTTGAGATATCCCAGAGGATGTAACCGACCACCGCAGACGCTGCGACGAAAACGATCATTCCGGCGGCAAACAGGAATCCGAGAAAACGCAGCAATAAACTGCTGCGCCGCTTCCGCTTGCGCTGCTCCGGAGGTTTGATAGGTGCTGTAATGTCCATATGTGTCGGCTTATTTCAGCCTTCCCCAACCCAAATCGCTCTATATCGGGCGTGAATCCCGGACCTTGTGCCACACTAGCAAACAATGTGGCAACAAAAGGCAGAACATTGTTTTTCAGCCAATAAAAGGCCGCCGTTTACCTGTCCTTCTACGGTCGGTGGGCGGCGATCTGTCGCGACAGGAACTTGTCGACCGACTTCACAACGGCAGTACTAACGCGATTTCGCCAGTCGTTGGACTGTAGGCGTTTCTGATCGTCCGGATTCGTCAGATAGCCAAGCTCGAACAGAACGGACGGCACATCCGGCGCTTTGAGCACCGCAAATCCGGCAAAGCGATGCGGTTTTTTGTTCAAAGTCGCCACGCCTTTGAGATTCTTCAACAGCATACCGGCAAACGTAATCGAGTGATTCTTTGTCTCGCGCTGCGCCAAATCTATCAAAATGCTGGTGACTTCGCTCGATTGACCCGGCAATTCCACGCCCGCAATGATATCTGCGCGGTTTTCCTTCGCAGCCAGGGCTTTCGCTTCCTCGTCCGACGCTTTTTCAGACAGTGTATAGACCGTGGCGCCACTGACATCTTTGCCGTTGCGTCCTGGCAAGGCATCTGCATGCAGGGAGATGAACAGGTCCCCCTCCTTATGACGCCCAAACTCGACCCGGTCGCGCAGCGGCATATATGTATCGATGGTGCGCGTCATGAACGCTTTGTAACGGCCGGTGGCCGCCAGTTTCTTGCGTAGCAGTTTGGCGAAGGCGAAAACGATATCTTTTTCTTTGATTCCGGATTTTGTGACGGCGCCAGGATCGATTCCACCATGGCCAGGATCAATGATCACAACCGGCTTGGAATACCGCGTTTTCTTCTTTGTTCCCGGCATGCGCAACGCAGCTTTTGGAAGCGATCGCGCCTTGCCTTTTGCGGCAACCGGCGCATCGACTGCACGCTTCTTGCGCAGATTCGCAACGAACGTCTTGCGATCTGTCCGTATAATATCGACCACCAACCGCGCCGGTTGCTTGCCGACCGCTCTCAAGACGAACGACTTGTCAACAATCACAGGCGACTTGACGTCGATTACGATTCTCGACTGGCCAGGCGCCACAAGGCCGTAACGAAATCCTTTAACCAGTCCACGCCCACGCCGACCAAGTCCTGCAGGCAATTTGAACTTAACATCCGGAAGATCGATAATGACGCGGTAGGGATTGTCGAGCGTAAACGCCCGAAATTTCACCTTTTTCGATAGGTCGGCAACAAATCTGGTCCGCAATTTATCGCCGCCGATTCTGGCGTCTTTCGCAACGGTTCCAGCTGCCGTAGCAGGCCCGATCAGCCCACCGACACTCAAAACCACAGCAATAGACACGCCGACAAAGAAACCAGACCAGGAACGGTCTTGCCCCTCCGAATCGCTTTTCATTCCTTGCCCCGAGTTATCAACCCCGCTTCGGAAGGCTGTGTAATCGCTCGAAAGACAATCACCAGAGCTTCTCCCACTCTCTAAGTATGCCCATCCTGAGCGCAATGATAAAGCATCTTGAGTTAATCCATTATTGTGAACAGTTCGGGGCAGCACACCGCTCGCACTTGCCAAGCCCACCAATCACCCCGTACAAAGAAGCCTTGTTGCCGTGATGAACCGTGCAAGAGGCAAGAATAGCGGTCCGGTTCTGCCAAGGAGCGCAGCGATGACCGATCTCCCAGCCAATCGGTTCGGGAAATTCGGGTCGAAACGCGGCGCGGGCGACTTAAGACGGAGGCCATAGGCCGGCGCGATATGCGGCCCACGGTGATTACTCCGTTCACAGAGTTTTCGCTTCCGGCCCAATCCCTTTCCGGTGCCGGAGCTAGTTCAGAGATGCGGGCACAGTAACTGCCAAGGCGCCTTTGCGCGACGGCGGCATCTGTGCCGCTGATACCATCGGCCAAAGGGCCAATCGAATGGCAATGACCGGCGCACAGGTTTCATACCCGGTAAAAGCAGCGGAAATGGCTGGCTACGGCCGGCATTCCTATTATCCGCGTCGCTTCGCAGCTACCGCTGGAGAGAAACATGCGCCTGTCTTTCACAAATGCAGGACGAACGATGGCACCCCTATAACGACAGGGGCGACCCGTTCTATCCGCCTGCCGGAGAGTACAGAACATGGGCAGCAAGATGCTTATCGATGCTGCGCACCCGGAAGAGACGCGAGTCGTCGTGGTGCGCGGGAATCGAGTCGAGGATTTCGATTTTGAATCCGCAACGCGGAAGCAATTAAGAGGGAATATCTATCTAGCGAAGGTTACCAGGGTCGAGCCATCACTTCAGGCGGCCTTTGTCGATTATGGAGGGAACCGTCACGGCTTCCTCGCCTTCAACGAGATCCATCCCGACTATTATCAGATCCCGGTCGCCGACCGGCAGCTCCTCCTCGATGAAGAAGCCGAGGATGAGAGCGAAGCCGCTGCGGCCGAAGCCCGTGAAGACGAAGAGGCTGGCGGCGCCGATCACGAATCCGCCTCAGAATCAGCCGACGACAAAGATGAGCAGACGGAGGATGGCCAGGTCGCTCTTGCCACAGGACCGGCTGCCGAGACCGTTGCGGAAGAAGCCGATGCGGCCACTTCTGATGACGCCGATTCGGCCGATGAGCTGAGCGACGTTCCGAAGGCACGCGGTCTGGTCGAAGACGAGGGTATTCACGACGTCGTCGAAGATAGCGATAGCGAAGCGGACACCGATACGGATGAAAACGGCGACGCAGCCGCTGTCGAGTCCGTGGGCTCTGAGGATGCCCTTGAAGAGGTTCCCCAGCGCAAGAGGCGCCCGCGCCGGATCTACAAGATCCAGGAAGTCATCAAACGTCGCCAGATCATTCTGGTGCAGGTGGTCAAGGAAGAACGCGGCAACAAAGGTGCCGCACTGACAACCTATCTGTCGCTTGCCGGGCGCTATACGGTTCTAATGCCGAACACAGCACGTGGCGGCGGCATTTCCCGCAAGATCTCAAACCCGACAGATCGGCGCAGGCTGCGCAAGATCGTTGCCGAGCTGGAAGTTCCGAGGGGACGCGGTCTGATCGTTCGAACCGCAGGCGCAAGCCGCACCAAGGCCGAGATAAAACGCGACTTCGAGTATTTGCTGAGGCTTTGGGAAAACATTCGTGACCTCACGCTCCATTCGACTGCGCCCTGCCTCGTCTACGAAGAAGGCAATCTCATAAAACGTTCCATTCGCGATCTCTACAGCAAGGAGATCGAGGAAGTCCTGGTTTCGGGCGACCATGCCTACAAGGAAGCCAAAGGCTTCATGCGCATGCTCATGCCGAGCCATGCCAAGAATGTGCAGCCCTATAAAGATCCGGAGCCGGTCTTCGTCCGGCACAAGATCGAGCGCCAGCTCGCGGCCATGTTCAGCCCCTTCGTCACTCTGAAGTCGGGCGGCTATATCGTCATCAATCAGACGGAAGCGCTTGTGGCCGTGGATGTGAACTCCGGCAAGGCCACGAAAGAGCATAGTATCGAGGACACGGCACTCCGCACCAATATGGAAGCGGCCGAGGAAATCGCGCGACAGCTTCGTCTGCGCGACCTTGCCGGCCTGATCGTCATCGACTTCATCGACATGGAAGAGCGGCGCAACAACCGATCGGTCGAGCGCAAGATGAAAGAGTGCCTGCGGAACGATCGCGCACGCATTCAGGTCGGTCGCATCAGTCATTTCGGGCTGCTCGAAATGTCGCGCCAGCGCCTGCGCGCCGGTGTTCTGGAAGGGACGACATCTCAGTGCACCATGTGCCAGGGAACGGGTCTGGTCCGATCGACCGAATCTGTCGCACTCGACGTCCTGCGCAGCCTCGAAGATACGCTCCTGACCCAGGGGCGCTCGAATATGGCTGCAACGGCGTCCGTTGAGGTCTCTCTCTATATTCTCAACTACAAGCACCACAATCTGCGCGATATCGAAAAGCGCTACAATGTCGAGATCGTCGTACAGGGCGACGACGAAATGCACGGTGCGCAATTCCAGATCGAACAGACGGCAACGGTCGGTGAAGACAGTCCGAGCGATGTTGTCATCCAGATGGATTGGGCACTTCAGAACGACGAGGACGACAAGACAAAAGACGAAGCGGTCGCCGAAGCCGGCACTGACGACGGCGAAGGCGAGAAGAAGAAACCGAGGCGGCGGCGGCGCAGACGGCGCGGACGCGGCGAGCAGTCCGACGAGGCGGCGCTGGCCGAGTCGGGTGGAGAACAGGATACAAGCGAAGACGCCGAAAAAACTGCCGAAGCCGCCGGAGAAGAACAGACCGACGGCGGCGAGAGCGAGGCTCCTGCCCCGCGCCGGCGGCGTCGGGGTCGTCGTGGCGGCCGTCGCAATCGCCAGGGCGCGCGCGCCCAGACCGGCGATGCAGCCGAAGCCAATAGCGAGGCACATGCGCAAAAGGCAAACGGCTCTGAACCGCCAAAGACAAACGGCGATGCCTCGTCAACCGAGCAACAAGGCGATTTGGCCGCGACCTCGGATAAGGCGGCAGAAGACAGCGACAAACCGACGAACGAGCCAAATGCCGAAATACCGTCGGACCGCCAAGCATCGCCTACCCCGGCAAGTGCACCATCGCCTGAGGATCAATCGGCCCCGGCTGTGGAGAAACAGCCTAAACGAGCGGCGTCTGAAAATGGCGCGCAATCGACGAGAGAGCCGGCGCCCGTAAAGACAGAAGAGCCTGCTTCTGCAAGCGACGACGGCAAGGCTGATGAGCCCCGTCGCGGCTGGTGGCAACGCCGGTTCCTTTAGAACCTTGCGACCGCTCGATCGACTTCGATTGAGCGGTCGGTGCACTTCCAGGAGTGAAACCGACCTTTGACTTCGTCAAAGTGCGGCAAATCAAATGGGGCTCGAAGCCCCTTTGCGCGACCAGGTGATCAGGCGGCGTGCAGCCTCGGCCATCTCATTGGTCGCTCCAGCATAGGAAAAGCGAATGTAGTCGGTGCCCCGGCGTGCATCGAAGTCAACGCCGGGCGTGACTGCAACCCCTGTCTCCATCAGGATCCGGCGGGCAAATGCGGCGCTGTCGTCTGTCATTCCACCAACATCCGCGTAAAGATAGAAAGCACCGTCTGCGGGGACGATGTCCGAAAAACCTGCTTTCGGCAGCTCGTTCAGCAACAGCTCTCGATTCCGCACATAATCTGTCTTCAACTCTTCCAGGTCGTCAACGGCATCGAATGCAGCCGTTGCGGCAATTTGTGACAGCGTCGGCGGCGAGATATAGATATTCTGCGCCAGGCGTTCGACGACCCGAGTCAGTTCTGACGGGACCACCATCCATCCAATGCGCCATCCGGTCATCGAGAAATATTTCGAGAAACTATTGATGACGATAGCCGAGGGAGACACGGACACGGCTGTTCGGGCTTGCTCGGTGAAATCGAGTCCGTGGTAGATTTCATCCGAAATAAACCAGATTCCCAAGCGCTCCGCCGCACGGGCAATATCATCCAATGCCGAGCCCACCAGCATCGTACCGGTCGGATTGGCGGGGCTTGCCAGAAGCAGGCCCTTGATTGCTTGTTCGCTTGCCGTTGCTTCCAACTGTGCCGGGGATGGCATCCACCGCGTGTCAGGCCCCGTTTCGATCGTAACGGGCTCGCAGCCAAGCGCGCTCAGGATATGGCGGTAGCAAGGATAGCCGGGCGATGGCAGGGCAACCCGGTCCCCGGCGTCCATTGTCGCCAGGAAGGCCAGAAGAAATCCGGCCGACGAGCCGGTCGTAACAACGATGCGATCGACGCCCACATCGCACTGATAACGTTCCGCGTAATAGCGCGAGATGCGCTCGCGCAGCTGCGGCACACCGAGAGCATCCGTATAGCCAAGCTTGTCGCCGTCGAGTGCAGCCTTCGCTGCATCGATCACAACCCTTGGCGCCGGAGTGGCAGGCTGGCCGACCTCCATATGGATGATGTCTTCCCCTGCCGCCTGGCGTTCGTTGGCAAGACGCATCACGTCCATAACGATGAACGGGTCGATATCACTGCGGTCAGCTGCCGGGCTTGGAAGTGCCATTTCGGCAGCAGGCACGGGGTCGGGTACACTCATCGGTATCAACCTTGCGTGAGGGAGGGCGATCAAGACTGGGAGTCGCCACTCTATAGCCCTAATCTGGGCAATCAATTCGGATTATGAACAATATAAGGCCCTGCTCGCCAAAGATCTTGAGCGCATTGGGCGCGTAATTGGGTCGCGTTATGGCCGGATTGACCCTGGTGAAGAGGCGCACTAACGTGAAGCTGCTTCGCGCCGCCGGCATTTTATGAGCTGAAAACAGAGTGTTTGCCGATGTTGGCGCATGGATCGAGGCCATCATGAAAAGTTTTTTTGGCAGCAGTCGACCTTTCAAAGGTCGAACGATCAGACGCAGCGGCAAGATGCTGGCCACTGCCGTGGTCTCAACGTTGCTCGCCTTGCCCGCCCCCGCACACGCGCAATTCATTCGAGATGCCGAGATCGAACGCCTGCTGGCCGACTATGCGGCGCCGGTTCTGAAGGCAGCAGGGCTCGGCGGCCAGAATATCAAAGTCCATATCGTTCGCGATGAAAGTTTCAATGCCTTCGTGGTGGATGGACGGAACATGTTCATGAATTCCGGCACGATCATGAAATCGGCAACGCCGAATCAGGTCATCGGAATTTTGGCCCATGAGACCGGACATATCGCAGGCGGCCATCTGTCCGGCCGGCGACAGGCCGCTAGCCGAGCGCGATCCGCCGCGCTTATGGCCCAGATCCTGGGACTTCTGGGCATTGCCGCCGGCGCTGTCGCAGGCGGCGATTCGCAGATCGGCTCGGCAGCATCCGGCGTGATATTCGGCGGCCAGTCAATTGCCCAGCGCACACTTCTCTCCTATGTCCGTGCCCAGGAATCGGCAGCTGACCAGGCAGCAGTCTCCTATCTGAATGCAACGCGTCAATCGGTACGCGGCATGATCGAGACTTTCGAATTCTTTGCCGACCAGTCTTTGGCTGGCCGACGCTTCGCCGATCCTTATGTCCTCAGTCATCCTATGCCGCGCCAGCGCATTGCCCAATTGCACAATCTGGCAAAGCGCAGCCGGTATTTCGACAAGAAGGATCCGCCGGAACTGCAACTGCGACATGATCTCGTGCGCGCAAAGCTTTGGGGATTCCTGGAACGCGATCCGCGCCTGGTACTCAACCGTTATCCGAATTCGGACCAGAGTTTGCCGGCACGCTATGCCCGCGCCATCGCCCGGTGCCGCGGTCAGGGCCCGAAAGCGTGCATGCCGGATCTCGATGCACTGATCAAGGAGCGGCCAAAATACCCCTTCTTTTGGGAACTCAAAGGCGAATGGCTTATTCGCGCCGGCCGGCCCGGGGACGCCATTGCTCCCCTGCGGAAGGCCGTTTCACTTGCACCGCGCGAGAGCCTGACCCGTATCATGTACAGCCAGGCACTGTTGAACTCGGGAAAATCCGGTAAGAGCGTAAACGAAGCCATCAAGAACCTTCGCAAAGCACTCGCGCGCGAAACCGAGCATGCTTTGGGCTACAGGATGCTTGCGACAGCCTATGGCCGTAAAAAACGCTACGCGGAAGCTGAACTGGCATCAGCGCATGCCTATCTCTATGAGGGCAATATCAAACTGGCGAAGGTGCAGGCCACACGGGCCAAGGCAAAGCTGCGCCGTGGATCCGCAGCCTGGGTGCAGGCTGACGACATTCTCAACTTCCAACCGCCCAAAAGGCGCTAGAAATATCTGGAGACTCCCTGGATGAAGCAACTGATATCGATCGCGCGCCGCACGGTGATGGTCGCTATGATCTTCGCTGCCCTCGCCGCCGCGCCTCACAAGGCCGTCGCCGCGGACGCTGCGTTCAATGACGGGCAGAAAAAAGCAATTGAGCAGATTGTTCGCGACTATCTCATGAACAATCCAGAACTCATCACTGAGATGCAGGAGGCATTGCAGAACAAGGTTCTGACCAACGCCATCACCCAGAATTCCAAAACCCTGTATCGGTCTGAGTTTTCCTTTGTTGCCGGCAATCCCAAAGGGGATGTCACGGTGGTCGAATTCTTCGATTACAATTGCGGTTTCTGCAAGCGTGCGCTTGGTGCCGTCTTGAAGCTGATCGAAACAGACAAGAATGTTCGCGTCGTCTTCAAAGAGCTTCCGATTTTTGGCGAGCATTCCGTTGCTGCCGCCAGGGTCGCCATGGCCGCTGCCGAACAAGGCAAATATATGGAGGTCCACAACGCTCTCATGCGAACGCGCGGACAGGTCAATGGCGACGTCGCCATGTCAACGGCCCGTAAGCTCGGGCTCGACATTGATAAGCTGAAGGCCGACATGCAAAGCAAGAAAGTCGAAGGCGGGATCCAGGAAACTATGGCACTCGCACAATCGATCGGCCTCGAAGGCACACCCTTTTATCTGGTCGGCGATCGGGCGATTCCGGGTGGACCGGCGAACCTCTATGATCTGTTCGTCGAGTATATCGCGGATGTGCGCAAGAACGGCTGCACTGCGACGTGTTAACGGCGGCGACTTGAGCGCTTTGCAAGGTGCATGAAAAGCTGTTAGACGGATCGCGAAGGAACCGGGTGGGTATCGATAACACGCGCCCGTTTTCGAGCCCTCCAGTCATGCTTTCGCACAGACGTGGACCATGCCAAAGCCCATCTACGTCCTTAACGGCCCAAACCTTAACCTGCTCGGCACCCGCGAGCCGGATATCTATGGTTCGGCAACACTGGACGATGTGCGCGATCTGGCAACCAGACAGGCCACCGAACTGGATCTTGATATCGTATTCCGGCAATCTAATCATGAAGGTGAAATCGTCGATTGGATCCAGGAAGCACGCGATCAGGGATCGGCGATTGTTATCAATGCCGGTGCCTATACCCACACGTCGGTCGCAATCCTTGATGCCCTCCTTGGTGCAGAATTGCCTGTGATCGAATTGCACATTTCAAACATTTACCGTCGTGAGTCGTTTCGTCATCGCTCGCATATCTCGCGCGCGGCCACTGGCGTCATCTGCGGTCTCGGTATTTCCGGCTATGCGCTCGCAGTTCGAGCAGCAGCGGATCTCGTCGATACCTCAAACACGGCGAACGGCTAAGGTCAGGCCATGGCAAAAGAGACGACCAAAACAAAAAGAAATGTCGACCAGGAACTCATTCGCGAGCTGGCCAATCTTCTTGGCGAGACCGGACTGACGGAAATCGAGATCGAGCAGGAAGGTCTTCGCGTTCGTGTCGCACGCAATGTAAGCGTGAGCGCATCCGTGCCAGCAAGTCCGCAGCTTCGCTTGCAGGCCGAGCCCGATCCCGGCGCACGTGGACCGGGTGGCGGCGAACCCGATATCGCATCCCATCCGGGCGCCGTGACGTCGCCCATGGTCGGAACGGCCTATCGCGCCGCCGAACCGGGTGCCCCCCCATTTATCGAAGTCGGCACGACAGTTAAGAGCGGCCAGACGATTCTGATCGTCGAAGCCATGAAGACAATGAATCATATCCCGGCATCACGCGCCGGGACGGTCACAGCAATCCTCGTCGAGGACGGCCAACCGGTCGAATATGGCGAGCCGCTTGTCATTATCGAATAAGCGAGCCGGCGCCGATTAGGTCATCGACTATGTTCGACAAGGTACTTATCGCCAATCGTGGAGAGGTGGCGCTCCGAATCCAACGTGCCTGCAAGGAGCTGGGCATCGTCACTGTCGCCGTTCATTCCACGGCCGACGAAGATGCAATGCACGTCAAGCTGGCCGACGAGAGTGTCTGCATCGGACCACCCGTCGCGAGTGAAAGCTATTTGAACATTCCGGCGATCCTCGCAGCATGCGAGATTACCAATGCGGACGCGGTCCATCCGGGCTACGGTTTCTTGTCGGAAAATCCGAAATTCGTCGACATTCTCGATGAGCACGGCATCACCTTCATCGGCCCGACGGCCGAACATGTCCGTATCATGGGCGACAAGATCAAAGCCAAGGAGACGGTCAAAGCGGTAGGCATTCCTGTCGTCCCTGGCTCCGAAGATGTCGTTACGGATGATGGTGTCGCTGCGGAAATCGCGGACGAAATCGGTTATCCAGTCCTGGTGAAGGCTGCTGCAGGCGGTGGCGGGCGCGGCATGCAGGTTGCGCGCACACCGGACGAACTCCCGACAGCGCTTTCAACGGCGCGGGCCGAAGCGAAAGCGGCCTTTGGCGACAATCGCCTCTATCTTGAGAAATACCTCTCACTGCCGCGCCACATCGAGATCCAGGTCCTTGGCGATGGTAAAGGCCGTGCGGTTCATCTCGGCGAGCGAGATTGCTCATTGCAGCGCCGCCATCAGAAAATCTGGGAAGAAGCCCCTTCACCGGCTCTCAACGCCGAGGAACGTGAAGAAATCGGCACAACCGTCGCCAAAGCCATGCAGGATCTCAAGTATCGCGGTGTCGGTACGGTCGAGTTTCTCTATGAGCAGGGCGAGTTCTATTTCATCGAAATGAATACCCGCCTTCAGGTCGAACACCCGGTCACGGAAATGATCACCGGCATCGATCTGGTGATCGAGCAGATCCGGATTGCATCAGGCGCCGGGCTGACGATTACGCAGGACGAAGTCAAGTTCGAAGGCCATGCCATCGAATGCCGGATCAATGCAGAGAACCCGTCGACCTTCATGCCATCACCCGGCAAGGTGACCCAGTTCCATCCGCCTGGCGGTCCAGGTACGCGCGTCGATTCAGGGGCTTATGCCGGATATACGATCCCGGCCTATTATGACAGCCTGATCGGTAAGCTGATCGTTCAGGCCCGCAATCGGAACGAATGCCTCATGCGGTTGCGGCGTGCACTGGGCGAATTCGTTATCGACGGGATCGAGACAACCATCCCGTTATTCAACGCGCTGGTGACGGAGCCCGACATCGTGAATGGCGCTTACGATATTCACTGGCTCGAAAAACACCTCCGAAAGCCTTAAGGTACCGGTTCGACGCTCCGGAGGCACATGAGTTCGATCAACGACATCATGGTGGAGATCACCCCGCAGGTCCTCTTGAAGGCCTATGCGTGCGGTATTTTCCCGATGGCCGAGAGTGCCGATGACAATGCACTCTACTGGATCGAACCTGAACGTCGCGGCATCTTACCCCTCGATGGCCTGCATGTGCCCCGAAGCCTGGCGCGTACAATCAAACGCGGTTCCTTCGAGATCAGGGTGGATCATGATTTCGAAGGCGTCATTGCCGGATGCGCCGAAGCCAAGGAAGGGCGCAACAGCACCTGGATCAACAATCGCATCCGGGCGCTCTATAGCGAGTTGTTTGCTTTGGGCTTTTGCCACACTGTCGAGGCCTGGAAGGACGGAAAGCTCGTCGGCGGTCTGTACGGTGTCCATCTGGCAGGCGCTTTTTTTGGCGAGAGCATGTTTTCGCGCACCCGGGATGCCAGCAAGGTCGCATTGGTCTATCTCGTTGCGCGCCTGCGGCATGGCGGGTTCCGCCTCCTGGACACGCAATTCGTAACGGATCACCTGGTCAGATTCGGTGCCGTCGAGGTCAGCCGTGAAAAGTTTCAAGGCCTTCTGGAGGACGCTCTATTGGGATCGGCCGATTTCTCCAGATTCTCTTCCAGCGCTTCGCCTTCAGACGTCTTGCAGGCCGTCAGCCAGACATCGAAGACAGGATGCTCGACCGCGTGAAGCCCAGGGCTTTCCGCAAACATCCATCCCGTGAAGATACGCTGCGTTTCACCATTGAGCTTGACCTCGTCGACCTCGACGAAGCCGGAGGTCAGTGGCGGCTCCGTCGGGTCCCGCGAGAAACAAACCCGTGGCGTGACGACCAACGCACCAAAGCGAACTTGCTCGCCAATCGGAACCTGCAGATGGGAAATGCGCGCCGTGACCTTGTCCAGCGCGGCGAAGACTGCAACGTCGTTTTCGATTTTCTCCGCCAAGGCATGATCGCGCGTCAACATGACCAGGAACGCAGCCTGAACGATCATGGCAGCAAGCAAGAGGCGTCGTGCACCACGCTGGCGATTGGCCGGTCTTCGCACGCTAACCCTCATGTCTCATTAGCTTGTCTTTCGCGCTGTCTGGTACTGCTCGGATAATAAGAGCCGATGATCTCGAGCTGTGCTCGACACGCTGGGCTATCACGTGATCCCGAATTGCAGCGAGCAGGTCTGATCGTTTGTCCCGATCCTACTCCGGTTTCCAGGCGTCATAATCCCCTGTTGCCGCTGGCCGGCGGGCGGGGGTTAGGATGCTACCAGCTGGCCGGTATGCATTTTCGGTCCCCGTTCCGTTCGGCTGGTGCGGCTTCTGCCACGATCTCGCTTTGTAGTCCACCTCACTCGGCAATTCGTCGAGCGTATGATGAAGCCAGCCATGCCATTCGGGCGGCACGCGTGAAGCCTCAGCCAGATCTTTATAGACCACCCAGCGACGGCGCCCCTTTCGTTCGCGATAATAGCGGTTCCCGAGGCTATCCTCACCCACCTGCTCTCCCTTGCGCCAGGTGAAGAAGCGCGTCCCGATGGTATTGCCAGTCCACCAGGCAAAGACTTCTGTGAAGAGTCCCATCCCGATTCGGATCCTCATTATTGAAGGCGCCGGACTATGGCACTCGATCCTTTGCCATGTCCATAGATCGCCGGTATCCATCCATTTGTCGATAGCACGCCGATTTGCACTTTCAGAACACGCTTTTTTTAAGCGGAAAAAGGCCCGATAGATATGCCTCAAACGATGAATCTGCGTCCTTTTTGACACAGGTTGCGACATACATATTCCAGCCGATCGGAACCAACACTTGTCCCCAGGCGGGTCCGCGCTACGGCGAATCGGTCTATCATCCACACAACACGAGGCGGCGTGGGGTTTTTGCGTCTTAAGAACCGGCCCAATTCACAGGATTTCCACCGGTTGGAATCAGTTTTCCAACGACCACCCACAACATTTAGCGTTTCATTCACCCCTGCATACTAATGCTTGACGAGATGACCGAGTCGTCATAGCTTTCGGGACCGCGAACAAACGAGGTTCGAGGAGAGCGTAAGGCCCACACGAGCGGGGCTCTCGAACGGCCGAGGCGATGCGGCATTGGCAGTGCACAGACGCTGTGGGGTTAGCCGGACTTGGCAAGTGTGATGTTCGTATCAGTGCGTACTGCATTCAAAAAAAACGGCCAGTTGCGGCGTCAATTCTGTGTGCGCACCGAGTGTGAGCATCCAACACGTTTGGATAACGGGTCAAAAACACGAAACGAACGGTGTGGGCCGGGGCTGGCTCATGCTTCAAATTTTAGAGGGCATCAAAAATAATGCGGATCGAACGTCGATTCACTGAGAGAGGCAAATCTCCTTACGCGCTGATGGCATTTCGCGACACCCAAAGCGAAATCCGAAATCCTGACGGCTCCGTGGTCTTCAAATTGGACCAGTTTGCGGTACCGGAGCAGTGGAGCCAGGTCGCGGCAGATATTCTGGCGCAGAAATATTTCCGCAAAAAAGGCGTTCCCGCGCGGCTGAAGAAAGTTGAAGAGCCCACGGTCCCGTCCTGGCTATGGCGCTCGGTCCCGGACGAGACGGCACTTGAGGTCCTTCCCAGGGAAAAGCGCTACACCAGCGAAACAGATGCGCGGCAGGTCTTCGACCGTCTTGCAGGGACCTGGACCTATTGGGGCTGGAAGGGCGGCTACTTCACCGAAGAGTCCGATGCCCGCGCCTATTTCGATGAAATGCGCTACATGCTCGCCATGCAGATGGCGGCACCGAACAGCCCGCAATGGTTCAATACGGGCCTCCACTGGGCCTATGGGATCGATGGTCCCGGCCAGGGCCATTTCTATGTCGACTATGAAACGGGCACCCTCACCCGCTCGCGTTCGGCCTATGAGCATCCTCAGCCTCATGCCTGCTTCATCCAGTCCATCGAGGACGATCTCGTCAACGAGAACGGCATCATGGATCTGTGGGTACGCGAAGCACGACTGTTCAAATATGGCTCTGGGACAGGATCGAATTTCTCGCATCTGCGTGGCGAGAACGAGCCCCTCTCGGGCGGCGGCAAGTCTTCCGGCCTGATGAGTTTCCTGAAGATCGGCGACCGTGCGGCCGGTGCCATCAAATCCGGCGGCACGACACGCCGCGCGGCCAAGATGGTCGTCGTCGATATCGATCACCCCGATATCGAGCAATACATCAATTGGAAGGTCGCGGAAGAGCAGAAGGTGGCGGCGCTCGTCACGGGCTCCAAGATCTGCGCCAAGCGCCTGACAGCAATCATGCGTGCCTGCACCGATTGCGTGATCCCGGGCGCCGAAGACGATTGCTTCGATCCCTCCAAGAACCTTGCGCTGAAACGCCAGATCCGCGCAGCACGTAAGGACCAGGTGCCGGACAACTATATCCAGCGTGTCATCCAGTTTGCGCGCCAGGGCTTTACGGAAATCGAGTTCGACACCTATGACACGGACTGGCAGGGCGAAGCCTACCGGACAGTATCGGGTCAGAATTCGAACAATTCCGTGCGTGTCACGGATGATTTTCTGAAAGCGGTCGCGAAGGATGAGTCCTGGGATCTGATCCAGCGTACCGATGGTGCAGTGGCCAACACTGTTCGAGCCCGGGATCTCTGGGACCATATCAGCTTTGCAGCATGGGCTTCCGCCGATCCGGGCATGCAGTACCACACCACGATCAACGACTGGCACACCTGCCCGCAGAGTGGTCCGATCCGGGCGTCCAACCCGTGCTCCGAGTATATGTTCCTGGACGACACGGCTTGCAATCTGGCCTCGCTCAATCTGATGGCGTTCCGTGACGACGCCAAGGACTTCGATACGGGCAACTTCGAGCATGCGGTACGGCTCTGGACCCTGACACTCGAAATCGCCGTTCTGATGGCTCAGTTCCCCTCGCGCCAGATCGCAGAATTGTCCTATCAGTATCGCACCCTTGGTCTTGGCTACGCCAATATCGGCGGCATGCTGATGGCATCGGGTCTTGCTTACGACAGCGACGAAGCGCGGTCCCTGTGCGGCTCCATCACGGCATTGATGACGGGCGTCTCCTACGCCACATCCGCCGAGATTGCCCGCGAGCTTGGGCCCTTCCCGGGATTTGCACCGAACCGCAGCGATATGCTGCGGGTCATTCGCAATCATCGCCAGGCGGCAATGGGCGAAGACGACGGCTATGAATCCCTGTCCACCAAACCGATCCCGCTCGACCGGGTCTCATGTCCCGATACGCGGATTATCGACCGGGCCGTGATTGCATGGGACAAGGCGTTCGAGCTCGGCACTGCCCATGGCTTCCGCAACGCGCAAGCCAGTGTGATCGCACCGACCGGTACGATCGGCCTCGTCATGGATTGCGACACGACCGGCATCGAACCCGACTTCGCCCTGGTGAAGTTCAAGAAGCTGGCCGGTGGCGGCTACTTCAAGATCATCAACCGGACCGTCGAAGAAGCTTTGCAGACGCTTGGCTATGAGGCGGATGCGATCAAGGCCATTTCGGACTACGCGGTTGGACGAGGAACCTTGGCCGGCGCACCGGAAATCAACCACGTCACCCTGACGACGAAGGGTTTCACGGAAGAGGCCATCGAGAAAGTCGAAGAGGCTTTGAAGACCGCCTTCGATATCTCGTTCGCATTCAACAAGTGGACGCTCGGCGAGGCCTTCTGTGTCGAGGATCTAGGCATCGATGCAAAACGCCTCGATGCGCCCGATTTCGACCTTCTCGCCGAGATTGGATACTCACGGAGCGAAATTGAAGGCGCCAATGAGTATTGCTGCGGTGCCATGACGCTCGAAGGTGCGCCGGGTCTAGACGAAGTTCATCTTCCGGTCTTTGACTGCGCCAGCCCTTGCGGCCGAAAGGGCACGCGTTATCTGTCCGTAGAGAGCCATATTCGGATGATGGCCGCGGCGCAGCCCTTTATTTCCGGTGCGATCTCCAAGACCATCAACATGCCGAACAACGCCACGGTCGAAGATTGTGCCGAGGCCTATTGGCTGTCCTGGCAGTTGGGGGTCAAGGCCAACGCGCTCTACCGTGACGGATCGAAACTCTCGCAACCGCTGAACGCACAACTCCTGTCGGATGACGACGAAGAGGAGGAAGATGCCATTGAGGCGGTGGTTGCCGACAAGCCTGCTGTTGCACGCGCCGAGAAGGTCGCAGGAAAGGCTGCCATCAATGCACTGGAGAAGGCCGCTGCCCGCGAGCGCGAGCGACTACCCGACCGGCGCATGGGCTACGCCCAGAAAGCGATCGTTGGCGGTCACAAGGTCTATCTGCACACCGGCGAATATAAAGACGGACGCCTCGGGGAAATCTTCATCGACATGCACAAGGAAGGCGCCGCCTTCCGCTCGCTGATGAACAATTTCGCCATCGCCGTCTCGGTCGGCCTGCAGTACGGCGTTCCGCTCGAGGAATATGTGGATGCGTTCACATTCACGCGCTTCGAGCCGGCAGGTCTCGTGCAAGGCAACGAGACGATCAAGAACGCTACGTCGATCCTTGATTATATCTTCCGTGAACTCGCCATTTCCTATCTCAGCCGAAACGAGTTGGCCCATGTCGATCCGGTCGAGATCGGCAATACGGCAATGGGTTCCGGTGTCGATGAGGGCCGTCAGCCCGAAGTCGATGCTGCAGCGGAAATCGCGCGTAACATTTCCAGTGGCTACATCCGCGGACAGCGCGAGAAGCTGTTTGTTGTCCAAGGGTCTGCCGCGTTAGACCATGCCCCGGATGGCCCTTCGAGCGAAACGCAGACGACATCCTCCCAGACGCTCGAAGAGACCGTGTCCCGGCCGCAAAGCGTCGGCGCGGCGGCGGCGCCGGGGGAGGCTTTAACCCCTCCCCCGGCCGTCACAACCGGATTGGTCGAACCCTATTCGGCGGTGGCTGTTGCCAAGGACCCGGCGCCCGTAGAGCGCAGCGAGGAAAGCCTGATCATGGAAGCGCGTGTGCGTGGTTATGAAGGGGAAGCTTGCGGCGAGTGCGGAAACTTCACGCTAGTCCGCAACGGCACTTGCCTGAAATGCGATACATGCGGTGGGACGACCGGATGTAGCTAGACCGATCCTGCGTTCTTCTTTGAACGCAATTGCCGAAAACCAAGGCGGCTGACAAATTCTGTCAGCCGCCTTGTTCGTCTTGCCACCTGACACCTCTTGGGCAAGACTGATGGTTCCGCTTCACTTTCGGGAACACCAATGTCCGAACCCATTCGCGTCGCCACTGTCGGCACGGGATACTTTGCCCAGTTTCATCACGAAGCCTGGGCGCGGATGGACGATGTCGAGCTCGCAGCCGTTGTCAGCCTCGACGCTCAGGCTGCCCGCGAGACGGCAGACACTTATGGCGCTCCCGTGGCGTCGACGGATGCCCGCGACACGCTCGATGGGGTGCGGCCGGATCTGCTGGACATCATTGCGCCGCCGCCCGCTCATCTCGATCTCATTCGCCTGGCCGCCAGTATGGGCATCGATGTCATCTGCCAGAAACCGTTCTGCGGCGGCCTGCAGGATGCGCGCAAAGCCGTCTCCATCGCGCGGGACGCCGGCATCAAGCTAGTCGTTCATGAGAATTTCCGCTTCCAGCCCTGGCACCGCGAGCTCAAGCGCCTGCTGGACGATGATGAGATCGGCGATCCCTATCAGGTGACCTTTCGCCTACGCCCGGGCGATGGCCAGGGCGAAGACGCCTATCTCGACCGCCAGCCCTATTTCCAGACCATGGAACGCTTTCTCGTGCATGAGACGGCAATCCATCTGGTCGACGTCTTCCGCTATCTCTTCGGCGACGTGAGACGCGTCTTTGCGTCTCTTGCCAAGCTCAACCCGGTCATTGCCGGCGAAGATGCCGGCCTCATCCTCTTCGACTTCGAGAGCGGTCCGCGAGGTCTTTTCGACGGCAACAGACTTGCCGACCACATCGCCAGGAACCGGCGGCTGACAATGGGCGACATGTGGATCGAGGGTTCGGACGGAACACTCCGCCTCGACGGCGATGGGCGTCTCTTCGTCCGGAACCATGACGCCAACGATGAGGTGGAATTTACCTATGCCTGGGAGGAGCAAGGCTTTGCCGGCGACTGCGTCTATGCCCTCCAACGCCATGTCATCGACCACCTGACAAGCGGCAGTGCTCTTATGAACACGGGTGCCGACTATCTGACCAATCTCATAATCGAAGAGGCGATCTACGCTTCGGATGCGAGCGGGACCTGGGTCACGTTTCCGTCTGACTGAGTGTCCGATTCACAACTCCTGAAGCCGGGCCGAGGAAGCGGGCCGGCTTCAGGACTTGTGAATCAGGCTTTGATATCTTTGGGCGGGTTCTCGATGGCGGCCCTTATCAGCAGATACAAGGTGACGGCATTCAGGATGTGCCAAAAAGGGTGCGTTCCGATGGCAAATTCCAGTGTCCCGTCAGATGCCGGATAAAAGAGGCAGCCCGCCCCGCCGTCCAAGGTGCGGGCAATCAGCGACGCAAAAAAGATACCGGCCGCTGTAGCGATCCATCGCCCCGCAGGATGGCTTCGCTGTACGAGGACCGTACCGATGATCACCATGCAGGCAAGCGGCGGTGCATAGCCGAAAGATCCATTGAACCATGGCGGCATCAGTTGGCTACCGACCCCGACGCCCAGCGCAACAGCGAAGGACAGCCAGATCGGGAATTCCAGGAACCATCGAAGCGCGACGATAAGATAGGCGACGACGAAGATCCCGATGGGGATGACATCTGCGAGCGCCGCCCAACGTGTTGCGAAGGTGTGGAACAGAAAGCTCCCGACACCGACGACCATGACCCAGAAAATAAGAAAGAGGATGATCGTCCCGCCCCTCTCCGGTGAGCGATGGCGGAAATCCGTATAGGCCATGACCGCTGCGATTAGAAAGGCAAGGTTCGACATCGCATTGAGCGGCTCGCCCCAAAAATCGGGATGGGCGATCCGCTCGCAATAGATATCGACATATTCCCAAAGACCTCTATCCGCCACCACGCAGTCCCTTTCCTGGGAACGGGATCGATTTATTCGGCGTCGTCGCCGACGTCTCTGGAATTCTCTGCAAAGCCCGCATCGCGCAGCATCTGCCAGATGGCAATTCGAGCCTCCTCCAGGCGCAGCTCATTCGTGCCGCGCAGGACCAGATGACTGCCAAGTGTCCCCTTTTCAAAGAAAGGATAGCTGCCCATCTGCACGTCACCGAAGGCTGCCTGGACGGCGCTGAGGCCCGGTGCGAGATCGCCTTCGGGCGCTTCCACACGGACCGTTCTGGACAGCATCTTGCGGCCCTTCTTCAACCGCGGCGTCACGGCATCCAGCATCACCTGCATGATCCGCGGCACGCCGGCCATGACGATGACATTCTCCAGCATGAAGCCGGGTGTGATCGAAACCGAATTGTCGACGAGGTCCGCGCCATCCGGAATGCGGGCCATTCGCAGGCGTGCCTCTGTCAGGCGTTCCGGCTCGTAGCGTTGGCGCATCAACGCCAGTGCGCGCTCATCGATATCGATCGGAACACCGAAGGCCTTGGCCACGGAGTCAGCGGTGATGTCGTCGTGCGTCGGCCCGATACCGCCCGTCGTAAAGACATAAGTGAACTGGGCGCGCAGCCTGTTTACGGCCTCGACGATGCGGTCTTCATCGTCGGGCACAACACGCACCTCCTGCAGCCGGATGCCGATCGCTGTCAGATATTCGGCGAGATACCCGATATTCTTGTCTTTGGTGCGCCCGGAAAGGATCTCGTCGCCGATCACGATCATGGCTGCGGTGATGACAGTTTCACTCACGTCTTGAGAAGGGTCTTCGGCCATGGGCAGTGTCTGTCTCGCGTCAATTCACATCGATTTGGTGCCTGTCATAGCATTCAACACCGGTAGACCGCCACGCCTTGTCGCCATGCGTGTCTCAGCCTAATCTCCGCGCCATGCAATTCCCGAATCCCCTAATTCCCGGCACTTTGATCAAACGCTACAAGCGCTTTCTCGCGGATGTTCAGCTTGAGGGCGGCGAAGAAGTGACGGCCCACTGCGCTAATCCCGGTTCAATGCTCGGGCTGTCGGAGCCCGGGTCGCGCGTATGGCTCTCGCCCAGCAACAATCCAAAGCGAAAGCTCAAATTCTCCTGGGAGCTGATCGAGGTTGATCTCGGCAAGGGTCCGGCTCTCGTCGGCATCAATACGAGCCATCCGAACGGGTTGGTGGCGGACGCCATTGAAGCAGGGCAAATCAAGGAGCTTGGCGGTTACGGCAGTCTTCGCCGCGAAGTGAAGTACGGCGAGAATAGCCGCATCGACATTCTCCTTGAAGATGAAACCAAGCCGCTCTGCTATGTCGAGATCAAGAATGTGCACCTGATGCGCGATGCCGGACTAGCCGAATTCCCGGATTCGGTCACAGCCCGCGGCGCCAAGCATCTAAGAGAGCTTTCGCAGATGGTCCGCGATGGGCACCGGGCCGTCATGGTCTATCTGGTGCAGCGGGACGACGCCGACCGCTTTGCCCTCGCCCGGGATATCGACAAGAATTACGCCGCAGCTTTCGATGCCGCGCGCGCGGTCGGCGTCGAGGCCCTGGCCTATGATTGCCGGCTTACGCCCGAAGGAATCGAAGTCTCCAAAGCGCTCCCAATCGCCGAATAGGGTGACCGCCGGTCTGCGCTGATCTTGCGCAGGCACCTTCGAGGTCTTAAATCTCTACAGAGGGTGATTCGCACAAGCCGATTGGTCAAAAATGATGCACATGATGCAAAATCTCGAACGCGCCAGATCTCTGGCCCGTGAGCCGCAGATCCGCCTCCACGGGCCGGATGCATTTGAAGGCATGCGGAATGCCGGTCAGCTGACTGCTAAGGCATTGGATATGCTGGTAAACCATGTGCGGCCGGGCATTACCACGGCAGATCTGGATGACATCGTGTTCGACTATGCGATCGAGCATGGCGCCGTCCCTGCCCCGTTGAATTATCGTGGATTCCCGAAGTCGATCTGTACGTCCCTCAATCATGTGGTCTGTCACGGTATTCCCGGAGCGCGTGTTCTCAAGGACGGCGATATCCTCAATATTGATGTCACATTGATTGTCGACGGCTGGCATGGCGATTCAAGCCGCATGTATCGCGTTGGAAACGTGCCCCGCGCTGCCGACCGACTGATTGAAGTGACCTATGAATCGCTGATGCGCGGCGTTGCGGCGGTCAAACCCGGCGGAACCACAGGCGATATCGGCGCAGCGATCCAAACTTATGCCGAAGCCGAACGCTGTAGCGTGGTTCGCGATTTTTGCGGCCATGGCCTCGGTCAGGTATTCCATGATCGCCCGAACATTCTCCACTATGGGGAGCCAGGCGAAGGGCTACGGCTCGAGCCAGGCATGTTCTTCACCGTCGAGCCCATGATCAATCTGGGCAAGCCACACGTCAAAATCTTGTCGGATGGCTGGACGGCCGTGACGCGCGACCGGTCTCTTTCGGCGCAGTTCGAACACACGATCGGAGTAACGGAAGACGGTTGCGAGATCTTCACCCTATCCCCCGATGGATTGCACCACCCGCCTTACACCCGTCATTGACTCAAGTCGTTCATGAGTCCGGACGACCAAAGTAAGCCGCACTACAGCGGTCACCGCAAACGGCTGCGCCAACGCTTTCGTGAGGGCGGCGGAGACGCGATCCCGGACTATGAGCTGCTTGAACTCATCCTCTATCGTGCCCTGCCGCGCAAAGACACGAAGCCGATTGCCAAGGACCTCATTGAGAAATTCGGATCTCTTGCCGAAGTCTTCAATGCACCCGAGCCCCGTCTGTCAGAAGTGAATGGTGTTGGCGATACGGTCATTACCGAGTTGAAGCTCGTACGCGAAACGGCCCTTCGCCTGTCGCGCGGCGCTTTCAAGGATCGCCCTGTTCTCGATTCCTGGACATCCGTTCTCGACTATTGCCGAACGGCAATGGGCTTTGAGGCACGTGAGCAGTTTCGGCTTCTGTTTCTCGATAAGAAGAACCGCATCATTGCCGACGAGGTGCAGCAGGAAGGCACCGTCGATCATACGCCGGTCTATGTACGCGAAGTGGTGAAGCGAGCCTTGGAGCTCTCGGCTACCGCCATCATTCTGGTGCACAATCATCCTTCAGGCGATCCGACACCCTCCAATGCCGATATCCAGATGACGAACGAAATCGTCTCGGCCGCTGGCAAACTCGGGATCGTGATCCATGATCACATTGTTGTCGGCAAGGAGGGACACGCCAGCTTTCGCGGTCTCGGCCTGTTGAAATGACAGATCCGTTATTGTTCGCACCTGCGCGGAGCGTAGCCAAACTGGATTCCAGCCTTCGCTCACTGGTGTCCGGGATTTTTCATGCTATTGCACTTGTTTGCAGGATTGGCAGTGAGAGTTGAGGATTTGGGGGCTTTTTTTGGGGCGGCGTTGGAGGTGGTTTTGAGTTTTCGGTAAGGTCGAACTTGTCATGCAAGCAGACCTTGAGGCGTATGAGCAGGCCCCGCGTTCCCACCTTATGACTGCGCGCGTAGGTCTGTTTGAAGATGCGCAGGAGCATGAAGGCGATGAGAGCAACATAGATCTGGATCCTGACGGCGTTTTGCGAGTGTCCCATGAAGGATTTGATTTTGAGGTTCTGCTTGATCCACTTGAAGAAGAGTTCGATCTCCCAACGCTGTTTATAGAGGGCCGCGATCTGTTTGGCGGTACGCGTGTGATCGTTGGTGACGAGATGCAATGGCTCTTTGTCTTCGCGTTCGACGACGATCTCACGCAATTTGGTATCGTAGAGTGGATTAGTTGCACCGCCGCGAGGCTTCTTATGTCCGACCTTGAGGGTTTGATCGGCAAGGATGGCATCACCTTTGACGGTCTGAGGCTTGATGTCGCGCCGGTGGGCGTTTGCCTTCAGGCGTGTGATGAAGAGGGCACCGGCCTCGTGGATCTCCTGCCACCAAGCATAATCGGTGTAACCCTTGTCAAAGACGTATGTCCCTTCTTCTTCGAAAGCCAGGGTACGGGCAACGGTAATATCGCTGATCTTGTGGGAAGTGACGGCGAAGTGGACGGGGTGATCGTCAAGAGGATCGTAGAGCAGATGGAGCTTAAGACCGCGGACGCGGGCGTCCGCCTCGGCCCATGCAAAGCGATGATCCCTTAAGGGGATAGGCGAGGCATCCAAGAGTTGGATCAGGGCCTTGCCCTGCGCGCGCGGCTTACGTGCCATCGCGCCCATCAAACTCTGGCACACATCTCGGAAGAAGGCGTGAGGCCGTTTTGCCGAGGCATCACTGAGTGTCGAACGACGCGGTGGTCTCAAGTCCAGATGATAAAGCGCCGCCGGCTTTGCCGAAAAGGCCTGCTCGAAATCGCGCAAGCTGTTCAATCCCGCAAGTTGACCAAAGAGGAGCGCCTTGAGATGGCGAATACAGGTCCACGCATTGGCGCCGCTCCCGACACCATGATCCCCGTTGTGTTTATCGACCAGAGTTTTCAACATGCGACGATCCAGCGGTTCCAAAAGCTGCTGAAAAGCCGTACGGGAATGGGGCACGGCAGACCTCCAAAATCATGTTGCGGAACACGATCTTTGGCTGGGAAACCAGAAAAAGTCTGCTGTGCAATTTGACTCACCCAAAAAATCCCGGACACCAGTGAGCCTTCGCTGGAATGACGACGCCAATACGGGGTTTGCGTACTCATTGAATGGTTGTTTAAGACCACCACTGCGTCATCCCAGCGAAGGCTGGGATCCAGGGTCACAAGCCTTGACGGTGCTATTTCGCCCTAGGTCCCGCATCAGGTGCGGGACATAACTATCGCCAAGCTGGATAGCCTCACGAAAAGGTCCTAATCGCTCTCTGCAGCGACGGTCACGTCATCGCCTGAGTGAACCGCAGCGAGCCGCGTCACGTCATCGATTGCACGTGCCCAGATGTTGCATGGGCATGCCAGGCGCGTCTCCTCTCCAACCGATATGGGCGTGCGGCCATATCCGATGGCAATGGCATCGCCGTCCGGCCAGAAGGCGATCTCGCCCGGCACGACGACTTCGCGCGCATCGTCTTCTGGCGCCGCGCTGACTGGCGTCGAAAAATAGACTTCCTCGCCCCATGTCTGGGCCCGGGCACTGATCGGAAGTGCCGACCAGATTGCATCGGCCGTCGGTGTGTCGAGCAACTCGGCCCGAATAACAGTGCCGCCTGCGGTAATCAGGATCTGTCTCATGAGCGTTCCGGATATCCAGTCGGCCAGAGTGATTTTCAGACGTAATTCAGATGGGCGTTCGTGCGTCCGATGTGACGCGCCCTGGCTCAGGCCGGATTCGGTCCAAAGACAAGAACCGCGTTGAGCCCGCCAAAAGCGAATGAGTTGGACATGGCGTAGTTCACTTCACGCTCGCGCCCGACATTCGGGATATAGTCCAAATCGCATTCCGGATCCGGCTCGTCGAGCCCGATCGTCGGCGGCACGAAGCTGTCGTTCATCGCCATGATCGTTGCCGACGCCTCGATGGCGCCACTGCCGCCGAGGCAGTGACCGTGCATCGATTTTGTCGACGACACGACGAGATCGTTCGCAGCATTGCCAAAGACGTGCCGGATCGCATTGGTCTCGTTGACATCGTTGACTGCCGTCGCCGTGCCATGCGCATTGAGATAATCGATGTCGCTCGGCGAAAGCCTTGCTTCGTCGAGAGCCATTTGCATGGCGTGCGACGCACCTTCGATGGATGGGTTGACCATGTCGGCAGCATCGGCCGTCATACCAAAGCCAACGATCTCCGCCAGAATGTTGGCGCCCCGTTGTTTCGCATGCTCATATTCTTCGAGCATCAGAACACCCCCGCCTTCGGCTAGGACTGTCCCATTCCGCTTGTTCGAGAACGGAAAAAGGCCATCGGGGCTGCAAACGCGCATGGCCTGCCATGCCCGCGTTGCACCCCAGTTGAGCGAGGCTTCCGTTGCACCTGCCAACCCGAGATCCACCATGCCTTCGCGAATCATTCGGTACACGTTGCCGATAGCGTGCGTTGCCGTCGAACATGCACTGACGATCCCGTAGCAGGGACCCGTAATACCATATTCAATGCTGACATGTGCCGATGCCGAGCTACCGATGGATCGCAACAGCGTCAAAGGATGCGTTGCCCGCTTCTTCTCCTGGAAGAGCATCTTGTAGGAGAATTCCAAGGTCGTCAGCCCACCGACACCTGAACCGATGATTGCGGCTGCTCTGTAGCCCTTCTCACCCTTCAGAGGCATTTCCATGCCCGATTGGCGAACCGCTTCCTGCGCGGCACACCCAGCGAACTGAGAGTATTTGTCGGCGTGCATCCACTGACGACTCTCAAGCATCGTTTTGGCGTCGAAGTCCGGGACTTCGCCGGCGATCTTGATATGAAGATCGTCCGTGTCGAAGCCCGTAATTTCCCGGATCCCGCAATCGCCGCGCTTCAGGGCCGCCCAGAAGTCGTCGACACCCACGCCAACCGGCGTTACCACGCCATGGCCGGTCACTACGACGCGTCTGCGACCATTCGCTGCTGTCATATAGATAACGAGACCGCGCTCTCGCGCGGCCACCCGATTTCAGTTGAAAAATGGGAAGTTAGGTTTAGGCCGCCGCGCCGGATTCTTTTGATTCGGAAATGATTGCCTTCACTTTGTCGACCACTGCACCGACGGTCGAAAAGTCATCGACTTCCTCATTGGCATTGTAAGGGATCTCGATCCCAAACGTATCTTCGATATCGAACACGATGACCGCAAGATCGAGACTCTCGATATCGAGTTCGCTCAGCGGCGTCTCCAACGAGATATCGTCGGAGGGCTCTTTCATGTTCTTTTTTAGAATCTCGACAATCTGTGTCGCTACATCATCCATTTCGCTCTCCCTGGCCCCGAGCCTACGGGGATCGAATATCAGCGCTCATCTGCTAAAGCAGAGGGTTCGAATGAGCAAGCCGAGCGTTCAAATAGTCTTAAATTACGGAGGAGTCTAGCGTCTGTATTGCCTCCGTAAACCGCACAATGCGCGGCGTCCAGCCCTGCTTGCACAAACCACCTCGTTTGCGCAGTCCATTCCCGCCGAAATTGTCGGGACCCAGCCCGGCCCGTGCCTCCTGCAGACGCGCTTTCATGCTAGAGTGCTGGCGATCACACCACCGACAGGCCATCACGCGCACAAAACCGCTGTTAACTATCCGCTTCACATATCATATCAGGTGATGTGATGCAGCGAAACGCTTCTAAAAGGCTAAATGAAGCCATGAATTCAATCGACGAAAACCCATCCGATTCGAAAGACAGCCAATCCACCGCGCCGCATTCCGGCGACGATCATCCCTGGATTGCATCTTATCCTTCTGGAATCGATTGGGAAATCGAGTTTGAACCTCAACCTCTCGGCCACGTCCTGCAAGAGGCCGCACACCAATTCAGCGACCGGACTTGCACATATTTTCTTGGCAAGACGATGACCTATCGCATGCTTTCCGACCAGGCTGCGAAGATTGCGCGGGGTTTAGAGGAAAAAGGAATCGGAAAAGGCTCGAAAGTCGGCCTGCTGTTGCCGAATAGTCCCACTTATGTCGCCTGTTTCTTCGGCGCGCTGATGACCGGTGCAACGATCGTTAACTTCAATCCGCTCTACACGCCGGAAGAGCTGGCGCGGCAGGTGGAGGATTCCGAGACCGAGCTAATGGTGACTCTCGATCTCGCGGTTTTGTTTTCGAAAGTCGAATCGCTTCTTGAATCAGGGGTGCTTCAGAACGCCGCAGTGTTCTCGTTCTCGAATCTACTGCCGCCGTTGAAATCCGTCCTTTTCGGCCTTCTCAAATCCGGCGACGTTGCCAAGATCGACCGCTCGCCCCAGGCAGTAAAGATCATTACCGAAGCGGACCTTACAGCGAACGACGGTTCTTACACGCCAGTCGACATTGACGTGATGAACGATGTCGCTGTCCTGCAATATACCGGCGGGACCACCGGCATTCCAAAAGGCGCCATGCTGACCCATGCCAATCTCAGCATCAATCTGCAGCAGGTGCGGTGTTGGGGTACGAATCTGGTTCCAGGCGAAGAGAAGTTCATTGCGATTCTTCCCTTCTTTCACGTCTTCGCGATGACAGCCGTCCTCAACTACGGCGTTTCTGTCGGCGCCGAACTTATCCTGATGCCGAAGTTCGAACTCGACGAGGCCTTGAAGCTGCTTTCGGGCCGCAAGGTAACAGTTCTTCCCGGTGTTCCGACGCTGTTCAACGCTATGCTTCATCATCCCAAGATCGGCAGTTTCGATCTGTCGTCCCTAAAATTCTGCATCTCGGGCGGCGCCGCATTGCCACTGGAGGTGCGACGCGGTTTCGAAAATCTTGCCGGCTGTGCGCTTGTCGAAGGCTATGGGCTGAGCGAGACCTCGCCGGTCGCCACCTGCAATCCGGTCAATGGGATCGAAAAGGACGGCTCCATAGGCATACCCCTCCCCCGGACCTTTATCTCCATTCGCTCGCTCGAAGACCGGAACGAAATCATGCCGCTCGGCGAGAATGGCGAGATCTGCATCAAGGGACCGCAGGTCATGAAGGGCTACTGGCAGCGACCCGACGAGACCAGCGAGGTTATGGTCGGACGTTATTTCCGCACCGGCGACATCGGCTACATGGATGAAGAAGGCTTCACTTATATCGTCGACCGGCTCAAGGACATGATCAATTGTTCGGGCTTCAAGGTCTATCCCCGCCAGGTCGAGGAGGCGATTTACGAGCATCCGGCCGTCGAGGAAGTCACGGTCATCGGCATCCCGGACGAATATCGCGGAGAAGCGCCCAAAGCCTACATCAAGCTGCGCGCCGGCGAGAGCGTCGATGTCGAAGAGATTTTTGCGTTTCTCAAGCCGAAACTTTCCAAAATCGAAATGCCGAGCCAAATCGAGTTTCGCGACGAGTTGCCCAAAACCATGGTCGGCAAACTATCGCGCAAGGAGCTTCGCGAGGAAGCCGACCAGCAGCCAGGCTAGGTCGTGAACCGACAAATACAAACGCCCGGCCTCATTGAGAGACCGGGCGTTTGATTGTTCAATCGAACTCGTCGCTATGGCTAGCGGGTGCGCACCAGGCAATCGTTCAGACCCGATGCGATCAGCTCGGCGCAAAGATCCTTGGCCGCAGACTTGCCGCGCAAGGTTCCGAAGCGAAGTCGATACCAGACGCCGCTATCGCCGAGATCGGCGCGCTGAATGGTCGCCTCATAGTCCTGCAGCATCGGATACTGCTTGCGCAGCTTGGCGACACCAACCCTAGCGCCCTCCTCACTGCGTCTCGCGGACAACTGAACGACGAAACCCTGTCCACTCTGTGCAGTCGGAGGTGGGCTTGCAACCGCGCGTGGCGGCGCAACTCGGGCTTCGCGAATGGGTGCAGGCGCCGCAGCACGTGGTGCTGGTGCCGGCCTTGGATCCGCTGCCAGAGCCCGGGCTCGTGGCGGAGCAGCCTGTACGGGCGGAGCTGGCGCACGTTGAACGGTTTCACGCCGTGGTTGCGTCTTCGCCTTCTGGCGGGCAGCAGCGACGACTTTCTTCTTTTTCTTCTTCGCCGTGTGCTTCGTACGGGTCCAGAGTTTATGACCGCAGACAATGCCCATGACTTTGCAGCCGCGGAGCTTCAATGTCCGGCGATCGACAACGCTCACCTCGATATTCTCGTAGGTCTTGCCTTCTTCCGGACTGTAGACGCCGCCAATCCAGAGGTTAGGGCCGGCCTTCCGCATATCCCTGAAGGTCGGAAGTCCGATAATCTTCCGTTTCCTGAGGGCCGGATTGGGATTGTAGCCGTCTCTCCAAGGCTTGCCACGCTCATCCAGGGGATCACGGAGCCAGACGATTTTCGCGCACAGCTTTTTGCCGCACTTCGAAACTTGCACCTTCCCCTTGCCTGTATCGGTCATCCAATAACCAATGGGCGACGCCGCGTGCGCCGCCGTGCTCGCCCAGAAGGGCAAGATCGGCAAGAGAAGGACGGGTGCCAACATGCGAGACCACATGAAGCATTCTCCTTTTCCTATGAGCATCCATGGCCCGAAAGCCGACGGTATACTCTAAACGTCGCCTATCCCGTAGTCGTTTCCGAGCCCTCGTCCGAGCTTTCTCTTTTCTCCTCATCGGCTCCCCCCTCAGCCAGTGGTCCGCCGCCAACCGGCGCGGTACTACCATTGGCCTTAGAAGCCTGAGGCACTACGTTTTCATCCGTTGTCGCTGCCACGCGTTTCGGTGCTTTCCCATTATGCGCACCTTCGAGTATGGCCGCTACCCCCATGCCACCTGCTGTGCAGACCGAGATCAAACCACGCCCCCCGCCATTCTGGGATAAGATTTTGGCGAGAGATGCGACAATCCGTGCCCCTGTGGCGGCAAAAGGATGTCCGAATGCAATACTGGAACCATTTACATTTAGTTTACCACGATCAATTTCGCCAAGAGGCGTATCCCGTTTTAGCATTCTTTGGCAGTAATCCGCCGATTCCCATGCCTTTAACGTACATAGCACCTGCGCGGCAAACGCTTCGTGCACTTCATAATATTCAAAATCTTGCAGCGAAAGACCAGATTGTTCCAGAATTTTGTTAACAGCGATGGTCGGAGCCATCAGCAATCCTTCGCCTTCGACATAATCCAAGGCAGCTGTTTGGGCATGGGTCAAATAGGCCATTGGTTCCAAACCATGCTCTTCAGCCCACTCTTCCGACGCCAATAGAACCGCCGCTGCACCATCGGTCAACGGCGTCGAATTGGCCGCTGTCAGCGTTCCGCGCTTCGACCGCTCAAAGGCGGGCCGCAGCTCTGCGATCTTGCCTGCATCCATGTCGGCGCGCAGATTATTGTCGCGAAACACCCCGGCGCACGGCACCAGCAGATCGTCCATAAACCCACTATCGTAGGCTCTTGCGGCGTTCTTGTGACTTTCGAGAGCAAGTGCATCTTGCTCCGCGCGTGAGATCTCCCACTTCTGTGCCATCAACTCGCAATGCTGACCCATGTTGAGCCCGGTTCGGGGCTCGGCAACACTGGGTGCCTGGGGTGCGAGTTCCGCCGGCGAAAACCCCTTGAACACGCCGAACTTGGCCATCGCGCCTTTGGCGCGGCTCAGTTCGACCAGCCGCTGTGCGAATTTCCGCTTAAAGACAACCGGTGCGTCGGACACCGTATCCGAACCCACGGCAATACCACACTCGATCTGGCCGGTTGCTATCTTGGCTCCCATGCCCATTGCAGCCTGCAGGCTGGTGCCACAGGCCTGCATCATGGTGATACCCGGTGTCGACGGCGAAAGCTTGGTGCCGACAACGGCCTCGCGTGCAAGATTCCAGTCCTTGGCGTGAGTGACAACCGATCCACCCACAACCTCATCGATATGGACGTCTTCGAGCCCATAGCGCTCGACCATGCCATTCAGCACGGTCACCATCATATCCAGATTGGTCAGATCGCCGTAAGCCGTATTGGACCGGCAGAACGGAATCCGTACACCGCCAATAACCGCTACGCGTCTGAGAGTATCACCTGCCATAAGGTCCGATCATCCTCGTCATTCGCTCACGCGGCTTCCGCCGGTTTCTTTCCAGCGGCATCTTTCGATGCCAGATAATGCAAGGGTCCGCCACGGAAAGGCGCAAAGCCGGTTCCGAAGATGACGCCGGCATCGACATGGTCGGCACTCTCGACCACCTCTTCGGCGAGGCATTTTTCGCACTCATCCAGCATCGGCTGCACGAGTTCCTTACCCAGCTTCATCAACTCGTCATCGTCGAATGCGTCATCTTCGAGATCTTCCCGAACGGGCTTGTCTTTTTCCCAGACATAGAAGCCTTCGCCCGACTTCTTGCCGAGCTTGCCGCTCTTCACCATCAGATCGAGTTTGCTGCCGGCCGCCGGTGCAATCCCCAGGATCTCTGCGACATGGGCACAAATGTCTATGCCGACCACGTCGGCGAGCTCAAGCGGCCCCATGGGCATTCCGAATTTCAGCGCCGCTTCGTCGATCTTTTCGCGGCTTTCGCCATCGTCGAAACGCTGCATGGCCGTCATCATGTAGCGTGCCAGCACGCGATTGACCAAAAAACCCGGAGTCGATTTGGTGACGAGCGGAAACTTGTTGATGGCCTTCACGAACGCCGCCGCTTTCGAGACTTCGCCCGCATCGCTGTCCGGTGCACGGACAATCTCTACAAGTGGAAGCTTGGCCACCGGATTGAAAAAGTGGATACCGACCAGACGGCTGGGTTTATCCAGATCCCTGGCGATATCTTCGATTGGCAGCGAGGACGTATTGGTCGCCAGAACGGCATCCGCTCTCATGCGTTGCTCGAGACCGCGCAAGACCTTCTGCTTGATATCCAGCTTTTCGATCACCGCCTCAATGACCACATCCGCCCGCGCGACATGACGGCCTTCAATGTCCGGTATGAGGCGTGCCATGGCAGTTTCCACGTCGCGCTTTTTCTTCAGGCGCTTGCGGAAAAGCGATTTGGCACGTCCAAGCGCCCGCTCGACGGTTTCGCGATTGAGATCCTGCAAACTGACTTCCATGTTCGAGAGCACGCACCACGCTGCGATATCGCCGCCCATGGTGCCGGCCCCGACCACGTGAACGCGCAAGGGTTTGAATCCTTTCACCGGCTCGTGCTTCTTCAGCATTTCGCTGAGGCGGAACACACGACGTAGATTACGCGCCGTATCGCTGACCATCAGCGGCGCGAAGGCATGAGTCTCCTCGACAGCCATCCGTTTCAGATTGCCGCCGTGCTCCTCGAACAGATCGATAAGCCGGAACGGCGCGGCATAATGCTCTTCGCGTACCTTGTCTGCAGTCTTCTCGCGCATCTTTTTCGCAAGGAAGCCACGCGCCGGCGGCATTGCCATCATCCGCTTCCACAGCGGCAAACGTTTCGGACGTCGCTTCTGGAGAACGGCCTTCCGAGCGGCCCATCGCAGATTGTGGTGGGTCGGCACCAATTGATCGACCAATCCCATCGCCCGCGCTGGTCCCGGACGCAGCATGCGTCCCGTGAGCATGATGCTCATGGCATTCATGGCACCCGCATGTTTGAGAGAACGAACAGAACCGTTGAGCCCTGGAAAGATCCCCAGCTTGACTTCCGGAAAGCCGAACCGCGTTCCGTCTTCCCTGTCCCCGATCCGGTAATGGCAGGCCAATGCCAGCTCGAGCCCGCCCCCAAGGCAGAATCCATGGATCGCAGCCACGACCGGAACCTTCATCCGCTCAATGCGATCGAAGAGTGCGAGCACGGCTTTGACGGCGGCTTCGACTTCGGCTTCCGACGTGAGAGTGTCGAATTCCCGAATATCAGCACCGGCGACAAAATTGTCTTCCTTGCCGGACATGATCACAAGCCCGCGGATATTGCCGGCGCTGGATCCGTTTTCGACAGCGGAGACGATGACACCGAGTTCCTCGGTGGCGCGCCGGCCGAGCGAATTCATGGCCTCGCCTTCGCGATCGAAGACCGCCCAGGCGAGCCCTTCAAAATCGACGGAGAAACGCCAGTCCTTGAGTTGGCTGGTATCGGAGGCCGATTTGGCCACGGCTTCAGTACTGGTCATTCGGCAGCAACACTCCCGACATCGGGCTCTTGAGCCTTGCGTGTGATCTCTTCCGGAGCGAAGTGATCGACGGCGATAACCGCTTCGACGAGGTCCTCAACCTCTTTCAAGGCTTTGGCTTCGTCCACGGTGAGGATGCCTTTCTCCTCTGCTTCCCCGATCCAGTCAATCGTATGATAGCGCCTTACGAGGCCCTTACGCACAGCCTGCTCGAGTTTCTTGTCCGCATCCTCGGCCGCAATGACCTTGGCGAGCGTATATTCGAGCTTCCCGATTGGATCGTCCGGATCTTCAGAAACGAAGATGTCGCGCGTAAGACGATCGCGGACGGCTCCCGGCTCGATGACAAGGCGCACGACCGACTTGGCGAGTGCATCGCTTGCAGGCGCATGACGCCTGCCCAGCGGGAAAGCCAGAACACGGAGCATCGGGCGGGCCCAGAAAACGGGGAAGTTGCGGACCGCACCGTGGAGCGCCTCCTCGAATCGATGCAAAGCGTTGCCCGCACAATAATCCAGGATCGGCAGATCGGCGGACGGCATCCCGTCATCTTCGAAGCGCTTAAGAATGCAGGAAAGGAAGTAGAGCTCACTTAGGGCATCGGCAAGACGTCCGGTGAGCTTCTGCTTGACCTTCATACCGCCGCCGAGAAGCGCCACGGTCATGTCGGCAATCAGTGCGAAGTTCCGGCTTCCGCGTGAAAGTTCCTTGTACCAGCGTCGCGTCCTGCCTGAATTTTCGGGCGCCGTGGACAACGCACCGAAGGTTAGGTTCTGTGCGAAGGCACCGAAGATGTTCGCCATTGCGAAGGACACATGCCCCTCGAAAGCCTCTTCGAAGTCGGCAAGTCCCTGCTCATCGTCCCAATGCTGTAACGCCTGCACCTCCTGATAGAGCCAGGGATGGCTCCTCAACGCGCCCTGCGCGAAGGTAATGAGCGTGCGCGTGAGGATATTCGCGCCCTCCACCGTGATGGCGACCGGCACCATCTGGTAGGCGGACTGCAAGTAGTTGCTTGGTCCATCGCAAATCGCGCGCCCGCCATGAATGTCGAAGGCATCGTTCACACACTGGCGCATCCGCTCGGTCGACTGATATTTGAGCAGGGCCGAGATCACGGCCGGTTTTTCGCCCGCAGCCACCATCGAGGCTGTCGCCGCCCTGGCGGCCTCCAGGACATAGGCGGACTCGGCGATCCGCGCCAAAGGTTCTTCGATCCCTTCCATCCGCGCGATCGGGAGACCAAACTGCTTGCGGATCCGCGCGTAGGCCGTCGAGGTTCGCAGTGTCATCTTGGCCGCCGCCGTGCTGGAGGCCGGAAGTGAAATCGAGCGGCCTGCCGAGAGGCACTCCATAAGCATGCGCCATCCCTGTCCGGCACGCTCAGCGCCGCCAATCACCCAGTCCATGGGAATGAAGACATCGCGCCCCCAGTTAGGACCGTTTGGAAAGGCCGCACCGCACGGCAGATGCCGGCGACCGATTTCGACACCCTTATGGTCGGCAGGGATCAAGGCCAATGTGATTCCGAGATCTTCGCCGCGGCCGAGCTGATTCTCAGGGTCGAACAGGCGGAAAGCCAAGCCAAGTAACGTCGCCTTCGGGCCGAGGGAGATATAACGCTTGTCCCAGTTGAGGCGGATACCGAGCACTTCCTTGCCGTCATGCATACCCTTCTCGACCATGCCGATATCGCGCATCGTAGCAGCATCGGAACCAGACGTCGGGCCGGTCAGCGCAAAACATGGCACCTCGTCGCCGCGCGCCAGCCGCGGCAGATAGTGGGATTTCTGATCGTCGGTCCCGTATTTCTCGATCAGCTCACCGGGACCGAGCGAATTCGGCACCATCACGATCGTAACCGCATCGGGACTGCGCGATGCGAGCTTGCCGAGAATGAGGGATTGAGCCTGGGCCGAGAATCCAAGACCGCCATGCTCGCGAGAAATCAGCATTCCTAGAAAGCCCTTCTCCGAGACGAACTTCCAGACATCTTCAGGTATTTCCCGATGATTGTTGCGAATGTCCCAATCATCGAGCCGCTTGCACAGCTCTTCCGTTGGCCCGTCGAGAAAGGCCCGCTCCTCCGCCGTCAGTGCAATCGGTGCGACGGCCTCGAGTTCTGACCATTCCGGCTCGCCCGAGAAGAGTTCGGCGTCCCAACCAACAGTCCCGGCCTCGAGTGCTGCGCGTTCGGTCTCGGACACCCGCGGCATGATCCTCCTCAGCATCTTGAATGCAGGCTTGACGACCAACAGCCGCCGGACAGGCGGGATCGAAATCAGCGCCAGGAAACCTGCCAGCGCCCACCCGACTAGGCCGAGCCCCCAAAAGGAGATAAATCCGTCTGCAAAGGGGAGTCCGATCTGTGCAATCAGGGTCAGGAGGGCAATGGCACCCGCCCAGACAATCAGGGGCTGGCGCCGCAACGCGAGACAGGTCAACGACGCAAGCGCGAGCAGGAAAAAGAGCAGCGCGGACATGATTCACATTCCTCAAGCTTCGGTTGGGCGGACAGGACCGTCGGCACTTCCGCATTTCGCAACGCGATTCTCTCGATTCAAGTTGATTATACCCCGACTGGCGTCTGCCGCGATGAGAATTGAAGAGAATTGACCATGCTACAAGACACCACCTTGCGGATGCCTGTCGCATTGCCTAACGTCAAGTCGTCGCGGAGGAAGCGGCAAGCCGGCAATGGAACAGCATGGCGCATATCACAGACAGCCGGAGCGATACAGAATCCGGTGAAATTGAACCAAGCGTAACCGAAGAGACTCGGGCAGCAGCCAATGCCGCAGCGGATCTCCTGCGCGCCATGGCAAGTCCCCATCGCATGATGATCCTCTGCCTTCTTATGGAAGAGCGAAAGACCGTCACCGAGATCTGCCAGGCGATTGGCGCCCGCCAAAGTCTGATTTCCCAGCATCTCACGCGCCTCAGGCTTGACGGTCTGGTGAAGGCAGAGCGGCGCGGCCACTACGCCTACTACTCCCTCACCGACACAATCGCCAAAGATCTTGTTTCAACACTCCACGCACATTTTTGTTCCGGCGGAAAAACAGACAACACGCCACGCTGAAAGCCACAACTGTGTCAAATGGCGGAACTTGTCTTGAATGCGTGGATTCGCTAAGCGTCGTACTGCCTTTGCAAAGGGCGCATTCTCAATCGCGACAGAGGACGAAAGCGATGGCAGACGATCCGATTCCGGCACAACTCGGACCCTATCTCGTCGAAGTCGAGGAAGGTCGACGCTATTTCTGGTGCCGTTGCGGCAGGAGTCAGAAACAACCGTTCTGCGACGGGTCTCATAAGGATACGGGCATCGAGCCCTATGTCTTCGTGGCCGAAAAGACAGAAACCGTGAATCTGTGCGGCTGCAAGGATACGGGAGACGAGCCTTTCTGCGATGGATCGCACAATCTCATGTAGACTTAGGGCTTAGACGCCCCGCGCTTACCCTCTCCTGCCGTTGTCATCACTCGGCCCATGGGGTTAACTAGCCCTACACAACACGACGGGGCTCGCTTGCATACTGTCGAGCATTAGGTCACGGCCTAGTCCGCGTGCCGTTTTTTGGGGGCAAATCCAGGCAGGCGCTCTACATGGAATATTTTCTTCAGCAGTTGATCAATGGCGTAACGCTCGGCTCGATCTACGGGCTCATTGCTATCGGCTACACGATGGTCTACGGCATCATCGGCATGATCAATTTCGCCCATGGCGACATTTTCATGGTCGGGGCCTTCATCTCGCTGATCGTTTTCATCGTGCTCGCCACTATCGGTGTAACATTCGTACCCTTGGCTCTGGTGCTGGTATTGTTCATCGCAATGATATTGACGTCTGTTTGGGGATGGACGGTCGAACGCATTGCATACCGCCCCCTACGGGGATCATTCAGACTCGCACCGCTCATCACCGCGATCGGCATGTCCCTGGCACTACAGAATTTCGTCCAGATCGCTCAAGGTGCAAGAGTCAAACCGCTTCAGCCCGTGATAACCGGCAGCTATTCGCTGATGGAGACCGACGGATTTATCGTGAATCTGTCGAACATTCAGATCCTGATCGTCGTCACGACCATGGTCCTCATGGCAGTGTTCTCTCTGATCATCGCAAAGACATCGCTCGGGCGCGCGCAGCGCGCCTGCGAGCAGGACCGGGTCATGGCATCGCTCCTTGGGGTCAATGTCGATCGCACCATCTCGCTGACATTCGTCATGGGCGCATCGCTTGCCGCCGTCGCGGGGTTGATGTTTATGCTCTATTACGGCGTCATCGACTTCTATATCGGGTTCGTCGCAGGGATTAAGGCGTTCACCGCCGCGGTACTCGGGGGCATCGGGTCTCTGCCGGGAGCCATGCTCGGCGGCATGATCATCGGCCTGATCGAGGTCTTCTGGTCGGCCTACTTCACCGTCGAGTACAAGGATGTGGCAGCCTTCTCGATTCTCGCCATCGTGCTCATCTTCATGCCCTCCGGTCTTCTCGGTCGCCCCGAGGTCGAGAAAGTATGAACCGCGGGGCGTCGGACATGGAACCCTCACCGGCGGCCAGCGCCAACACCATCCCAACCATTAGCAGTACGCTCCCGGCCGCCCTTAAGGACTCATTGATTGCTGGAGCCATCGCCCTTGCTCTCGCGATCCCCCTGTTAAGCACACAAACAGTTCAGGAGGCAGATGGCCTGACGGTTGTCGGACGTTGGTCTTACGCCCTGATCGCTGCAGGTGTTGTTTTTGGCGGTCGCCTCCTCTTGCGTCTGTTCTGGTGGGACAGACCATCCACGCAGGCCTCTGCTGGCGATGCTGCCGCCAGCCTCGTCCATCCGCTTGCCATTGCCGGCAAGGCTATCGCGCCGGTCCTGTTTCTGATCGGGGTCCTGCTGCCATTCCTGCTCCTCTCTATTTTGTCGCCGAGCCAATCACGCCCCTGGATGGATCTTGCCATCCTGGTCATGACCTACGTCATGCTAGGCTGGGGCCTGAACATCGTGGTCGGATTGGCTGGACTGCTTGATCTTGGCTATGTCGCCTTTTATGCTGTCGGCGCCTATTCCTTCGCCCTTATCTCGATCCACTTCGGCCTGTCGTTCTGGATCTGTCTCCCGCTTGCCGGCATCCTCGCAGCGTTCTGGGGCATTATTCTCGGCTTCCCCGTTTTGCGCCTGCGCGGCGATTATCTGGCGATTGTGACCCTTGCCTTCGGCGAGATCATCCGCGTCGTCCTGTTAAACTGGTATGAGTTGACCAAAGGTCCCGACGGCCTCTCAGGCATTCCGCGCCCGAGCTTCTTCGGTCTCGAATTCAAGCGGTTTGGCGAGGGAACATTTGCCGACTTCTTCGGCATCGCCTATTCGCCGATCCATCGGATGATCTATCTCTATTACATTATTTTCGTGCTGGCGCTGATCACCAACATGGTGACACTGCGACTGCGCCAATTGCCGCTCGGGCGCGCGTGGGAGGCGCTACGCGAAGATGAGATCGCCTGTCGCTCGCTTGGTATCAATACGACCAACACCAAGCTTTCGGCCTTTGCCATCGGCGCAATGTTCGGCGGCTTTGCGGGCTCGTTCTTCGCAACCCGACAAGGCTTTATCTCGCCGGAATCCTTCACCTTTATCGAGTCCGCGATCATCCTCGCGATTGTCGTTCTTGGCGGTCTCGGCAGTCAGGTCGGTGTCGTCATTGCCTCCGTCGTCATGATTGGCGGGCTTGAGATGCTTCGCGATCTCACATTCCTCAAGACGCTATTCGGCGATGGATTCGATCCAACGGTCTACCGCATGCTCATCTTCGGCGCGGCCATGGTGGCAATCATGGTCTGGCGGCCGCGCGGACTGATCTCGACTCGCACACCATCGATTGCGCTGAAAAAGCGAAAAACCATATCCGGCGATCTGGTTGGCGAGGGACACGGATGAAGGCCTGGGAAAAAGATCCGGTCCTCAACGTCGAACATCTGACGATGCGGTTCGGCGGCCTTGTGGCCATTGACGATTTAAGCTTTTCGGTCGCACGTCATGACATCACTGCCCTGATCGGCCCAAACGGTGCCGGCAAGACAACCGTCTTCAATTGCATCACCGGATTCTATCAGCCGTCAGAGGGCATGTTCACCCTCACCCACGAAGACGGCACGTCGTTCCTGCTGGAGCGGCTTGACGACTTTCAGGTGTCTCGTACAGCGCGTGTCGCCCGCACATTCCAGAACATTCGCCTGTTCGCCGGAATGACCGTTCTGGAAAACCTGATGGTCGCACAGCACAAGCCGTTGATGCAGGCGTCCGGCTTTACAATCGGCGGGATCCTGCGTCTGCGCCGCTTCATGAAAGCCGAACGCGAGGCTGTTGAATTCGCGAGCTACTGGCTCGAACGGATCGATCTGATAGACCGGGCCGACGATCCTGCCGGCGATCTCCCTTATGGCGATCAACGCCGCCTCGAAATTGCGCGTGCAATGTGCACACGCCCAGTCCTTCTCTGCCTGGACGAGCCCGCTGCCGGCCTCAACCCGAGGGAATCCAATGACCTCAACCAACTGCTGCTCAGGATCCGGGAAGAGGACCAAATCGCTATTTTGCTGATCGAGCACGATATGGGCGTTGTCATGGGAATTTCGGACCATATCGTCGTACTCGATTATGGTGAGAAAATCGCAGACGGTACACCGGATCAGGTGCGGAGCGACCCCGCGGTCATCGCTGCTTATCTCGGTGTCGAAGATGAAGAGGTGGAGAAGGTCGAACAGGAGATCGCATCATGAGCGAGCCTCTCCTCAAGATTCGCGGCGTTGAAACCTATTACGGCAAGATCAATGCGCTTCGCGGTGTCGACATAGATGTGCAGGAAGGCGAGATCGTAACCATGATCGGCGCCAACGGCGCCGGCAAGACAACCCTTATGATGACGATATGCGGCAGTCCGCACGCACGTTCGGGCCAGATCATCTATGACGGGCAGGATATCACCAGCCTCGCCACCCATGAGATCATGCATCTTTCCATTGCTCAATCTCCGGAAGGCCGCCGCATTTTCCCGCGCATGACTGTGCTGGAGAACCTCCAGATGGGCGCCGTCCTCTCCCATGACGACCATTTCGATGAAGATCTCGCCATGGTCTATGAGCTGTTTCCAATCCTGAAGAAGCGCGCCGTACAACGCGGTGGGACGCTTTCCGGCGGTGAGCAGCAAATGCTTGCGATTGCCCGGGCGCTGATGGGCCGACCCAAACTGCTCCTGCTTGATGAGCCTTCGCTCGGCCTTGCCCCTCTGATCGTCCGCCAGATCTTCGATGTGATCAAGAAGCTCAATGAGGAAAGCGGTATTACGGTGTTTCTCGTCGAGCAGAACGCCTACCACGCCCTGCGTCTCGCCCACCGCGGCTATGTGATGGTCAACGGCCAGATCACACTCTCCGGCACTGGCGACGAACTTCTGCACATGGAAGAGGTTCGCGCCGCATATCTGGAAGGCGGGGTCTAGGCCATGGGCATTCTGTGGGAATACTCACCCTGGACCTTCGCGATCTTCAATTGCCTGATTGCGGGCGGCACTGCATGGATGTCAGGACGCGGCCTGGCGCTTGGATGGCGGCCATTCTGGCTCTTGGTTGCCTATATGGTCTTGTTTTCGTTCGCCGTTCGCTTCTTGAATTTTGCGCTGTTCGAAGGCGAACTTTTATCTGTACATCATTTTCTTGTGGCGATGATCGTGGTCATGATCGGCGCGGCTCTTGGATATCGCATGACACGGACTAGTCAGATGGTCACCCAGTATGGCTGGCTCTACCGGCGCACCAGCCCCTTAACTTGGACCAATCGTTAGCTTCGGCTCAACCAACAACAACGTCCAGTTCATTTTTGGGCCTCCCAAGCGGCGCCATTTATGGTAGCGATGAGCCTTGGATTTCCATGCGTTCCAATGGGAGAACTTTGTGATGAAGAGAACCGTGTTTGCTGCGGCGGCCCTGCTCGCAGGGCTGGGGCTTTCGACCAGCGTTCAGGCCGATTCCGTAAATATCGCTGTCATCGGCCCGATGACAGGTCAGTACGCGTCATTTGGCGCCCAATTCAAGGCCGGTGCCGACATGGCGCTTGCCGACATCAACAAGGCCGGTGGCGTGATGGGCAAGAAGCTTGTCATGTCGATCGAAGACGATGCCTGCGATCCGAAGCAGGCCGTAGCCGTTGCCAACAAAGTCGTCGGCCAGGGCGTTGCGTTCGTCGCCGGACATTTCTGCTCAGGCTCCTCGATCCCGGCCTCCAAGGTCTATGAAGAGGAAGGCATCATTCAGATTTCGCCGGCCTCGACCAATCCGAAGCTGACCGACGAAGGCGGCCCGAACGTCTATCGCGTCTGCGGACGAGACGATCAGCAAGGCAGTGTTGCTGGTGCCTATCTTGCCAAGAAATTCGCTGACAAGAATATCGCCATCGTTCACGACAAAACCGCCTATGGCAAAGGCCTCGCCGACGAGACCAAGAAGGGTATGAATGCAGCCGGCAAGAAAGAAGTCCTCTACGAAGCCTATACAGCTGGCGAGAAGGATTACACTGCTCTTGTCTCCAAGCTGAAGCAGAACAAAATCGATGTTCTCTATGTCGGCGGCTACCACACGGAAGCTGGCCTGATGGTTCGTCAGATGCGCGAACAGGGCATGAAAACCCAGTTGATGTCTGGCGATGCTCTGGTAACCAAGGAGTATTGGGCGATCACGGGCGATGCCGGCGAAGGCACGTTGATGACGTTCTCGCCTGATCCGCGCAAGAACCCGGCCGCTGCCGAAATCGTCAAGCGCTTCCGTGCGCAGAAGGTCGAGCCGGAAGGCTATGTGCTCTACACCTACGCAGCGATCCAGGCTTGGAAACAGGCAGTCGAAACCGCCAAATCTCTCGACCCGGCCAAAGTCATGAAGGCGCTGAACTCGAACGAATTCAGCACGGTGATCGGCAAGTTCCGCTTCGACAAGAAGGGCGACCCGAACCTTCCGCCTTACGCCTTCTACACCTGGAGCAAGGGTGACTACGATCAGATCAACTGATCGCACTCAGTCAATCGAATAGGAGAAGCCCGCCCTTGTGGCGGGCTTTTCTTTTGCCAGGGACAACCGCGCCCGCTAAGAAAAACCATCATGATCAAGGCAGGGTTGCGCAATCTCATCACAGACGTTCCTGGCCTTAAGGTCGGACAGGCAGACGACGCGGCCTTACGCTCAGGCGTTACTGTCCTATTGCCGGATACGCCGATGAAGGCTGCGATCGATGTGCGCGGCGGCGGGCCCGGTACACGCGACACGCGCACGCTTGCCCCGGAAAATCTGGTCCAGGAGATTCATGGCATCGTGCTGTCGGGCGGCTCCGCATTCGGCTTGGATGCAGCCACGGGAGCACAAGCCTTCCTGCGCGCAAAAGGGATCGGTTTCCCCATCGGCGACGAGCGCGTACCGATCGTGCCGCAAGCGATCCTATTCGACCTCCTCAACGGCGGCGACAAGGACTGGGGCCGCAGACCGCCTTATCAGGATCTCACCTATCAGGCCTGCGGAACGGCATCGGAAGATTTCGCTCTCGGGACCGTCGGTGCCGGATATGGTGCCACGGCAGGTCGACTCAAAGGCGGCCTGGGTAGCGCCTCTATGGTATTGCCGAACCGCACAACGATTGGCGCACTTGTTGCCGTCAATTCAGCCGGCGACGTGACGGTTGGCGAAAGCCATCATTTCCTTGCATCGCCTCTTGAACTTGGGACCGAATTCGGTGGTCTTGGCCTGCCGCATCCCTGGCCGCCAGAGGCTAACGAACCACGTATCAATGCCGGGCCAAGTGAGAACACCACGCTGGCAATCGTCGCCACAGATGCTGCCCTTGAGAAAAATCAGCTCATGCGTATAGCGATCATGGCACAGGCCGGGCTTGCCCGTGCGATCTATCCGGTTCACACCCCGCTCGACGGCGACATTGTCTTTGCCGTATCGACGGACCGCGCCCCTGTGCCCGATCCCGTTGCTGGTATTACGGAAATTGGCGTCCATGCGGCAAACACACTGGCCCGGGCTATTGCCCGAGCGGTATTCGAAGCAAAGGCATTCGAGGGAGCATCGACAGGAAATCCTACATTCCGCGATGGTCAAAAGTAATGAGTCGGATTGCGATGGTCGCGATTGCGTGTTTATTTGCCACCATTGGCGACCGGCCTTTTCAGCGTCGTCTTTGAAGACCAATCGATCAATCGACAGAGCGTCATTTCGGCTACGCCATGCCTCCTATGACAATTGCCTATTCTTCTGGAGCGCGGGCTCCGGATTGGGGTATGGATTGGCTGTTGGACCAACTGGTGGAGTTCATGACTGGGGGCAAAGGATAAGATCATGGAACGCGGCATGATAAGTCTGATCGTGGGAATTCTTCTGGCGCTGCTTTTTGCTGGCTCAATGGCCATATCGAGTGCCGGAATCCTTGTGACCGAGTTCATGGCACCGGGCCGGGCGCTGACCGACCAGGCGCGCCAGACGCTCATTGTCGCGGCGATTGCCGGCGGGCTGGCATCCATTCTTGCCTGGGTCTTACAGAACTTCGTTGCGTCGCGCGGCTTCTTCACGCGCTTTGCCTATGCCGTGCCAACCTACTCTTTGGCCTTCTTCGCCCTTGGCGGAATGCTCGTCGTGATGAGCAACTCCTACGGCAGCCCGAATCCGCAAGGTTTGGGCTTGTCCGAGCTGTACAGTGCGTCGGTCAGCGGCTTTTACAGTTTCGTTCTCTTTATCTTCGCTCCGCCCCGCCTGGCCTTCCTTGGGCTTTTGGTAGCCGCGGGCTTCATCATTGCGGTCATAGGTCCACGCCGGGAACCCGTCCGCGAACACGATAGGTGGCGCTAATGATCCCTCGCTACTCGCGCCCGGAGATGGCCGAGATCTGGACCCCTGAATCCAAGTTCGGTATCTGGCTGGAAATCGAAACCCATGCAACCGAAGCGCTCGCGGAACTCGGCGTCGTGCCGAAAAACGCGGCCGAGGCCGTCCGGGCCCGCGGCGGGTTCGATGTCGACCGGATCGACGAGATCGAGCGCGAGGTCAAGCATGATGTCATCGCCTTTCTGACAAGCCTGTCGGAACATGTCGGACCTGAAGCACGCTTCGTCCATCAAGGGATGACATCGTCCGACGTCCTGGACACCTGCTTCAATGTTCAGCTGACACGGGCGGCCGATATTCTTCTTGGCGATCTCGATACCCTATTGGCTGCACTAGAGCGCCGCGCCCAAGAGCACAAAGATTCGGTTTGTATCGGCCGCAGCCACGGCATCCATGCGGAGCCGACGACCTTCGGCCTCAAGCTGGCGCAGGCCTATGCGGAATTTGCACGCTGCCGAACCCGCCTGGAGCACGCCCGCGAAGAAATCGCGACCTGCGCCATTTCCGGCGCCGTCGGAACGTTCGCTACAATCGACCCCCGCGTCGAGACCCATGTCGCCGAAAAGATGGGCCTGACGCCGGAGCCGATTTCGACCCAGGTCATACCGCGTGATCGCCATGCCATGTTCTTCGCAACGCTTGGCGTCATCGCCTCGTCGATTGAACGCCTGGCCACTGAAATCCGTCATCTGCAGCGCACCGAGGTTCTGGAAGCGGAAGAGTACTTCTCCGCCGGGCAGAAAGGCTCCTCCGCAATGCCTCACAAGCGCAACCCGGTCCTGACCGAAAACCTCACCGGGCTCGCCCGCATGGTGCGCGCCTATGCCGCGCCCGCCATGGAAAATGTCGCGCTCTGGCACGAGCGCGATATCTCCCACTCTTCTGTCGAACGTATGATCGGACCCGACGCAACCGTGACGCTTGACTTTGCCCTCGTCCGCATGGCGGGCGTCATTGACAAGCTCGTTGTCTATCCCGAACGCATGGTTGAGAATCTCGACCGACTCGGAGGACTGGTACACTCCCAGCGCGTCCTGCTGGCACTCACACAGGCCGGCGTCAGCCGAGAGGATTCCTATCGGCTCGTTCAGCGAAACGCCATGAAGGTCTGGGAAGATGGCGGTCACCTGCTGGATTATCTGAAGGAAGATGGCGACGTCACAGGCGCGATCGCCGTTCCGCAGCTCGAATCTCTCTTCGATCTGGCTTTCCATACCAAGAATGTGGACACGATCTTCGCACGCGTTTTTGGGAACGCTTGAGGCAACACAGTGAGTAGAGCCTCCTCACCAAACCCTGTGTGTTCGAAATATCTGAAGATGGTTGCGGACGAGTATTTATTCTGCAAATTCAATCAATTGCAGGCTATTCGCCAATCAACGCCGCACGCGCCGCTGCGGTCGCCCTGGTCAGTGTTCCAGCGTCGGTTCCGACCGTAATGACGTCCCAGCCGGCCTCGGCGAGCGGTTTCGCATAATCGAGATCATTGGCGAATATTGCGGCAATGACGCCATGCTCACGGCATTTGCGCAGGATCTCATCCAACGCGTCCGTCATTTCAGGCGCTCGGATATCCAGTTTGCCGCCGCTCAGCGCCACACTTAGATCATTCGGCCCAACGAGCGCCATATCAAGGCCGTCGAGGCCCAAGATCGCATCGAGATGCTCCATCGCGCCTTTGGTCTCGATCTGGGCGCAGGCGATGGTCCAATCATTGGCCTGCGAGAAATAGTCGTCCTCTATCAGGTACTTACCGCGAAACGGACCCCAGCTTCGGGCACCACGCGGCGGGTATTTTACGGCCCGCACCAGACGTTCTGCATCATCCGGTGTCGAGACCAGCGGGCAAACGATGCCCTGAGCTCCTGCATCTAGGGCCCGGCCAATCAGGCCCATATCGTTGTTTGCGACACGCACCAGGGCCGGAAGCCCTGCCGCCCGAGCGCCGATCAGGCAGTTCACTAATGCATCGTCACCGCCAATGCCGTGCTGTTGGTCGATCAGGACGACATCGGCACCGGCTTCCCCCATCAACTCGATGACATAGGAGCTGCCGATTGTGGTCCAGGCATTAAAAAGGGGATGCCCGGCGCCGCGAGCATCCCGGAATTTATCTGATTGGGCCATGATCTGCGCCGCGATACGTTTAACTGGCCTTCGCTTCGTTCTCGATTTGCGCAACGGCCTCGGCCATCAGATCTCCCATCGTTCGGCGAACCTGGTGGTCAGATTGCTCGACACTATTATCGTCGAAGTCCTTGCGAATCTTGCGAAAAACGTCCTCTTCACCGGGCTCTTCGAGATCGCACAGGACAACATCCTTTGCGTAAGTGTCGGCTTCGTCACCTGTAAGACCAAGCTTTTCTGCCGCCCAACGTCCGAGCAGCTTGTTTCGCCGCGCCGTTGCTTTGAACTTCAACTCCTCATCATGCGCAAATTTCGACTCGAAACCTTTCTTGCGATCTTCGAAAGTCGTCATTTCTCTTGCTCCTAGTGGCTTAGGCCAATACCTAGCCCCCGAATATCTGGCTTCTGGCGAGGAGGCATAGCCCGCTGACGGGCGCAAATCAACAGGATGGAATGTCGCCTCTCACGTGATTGTTTCGAAGGCCCCTATCGGCTAGTTTCAAGCAGGACTCAAAAGGCGATTCAGACTCCGGCAATATTGACGACCTCTCTGACCACGCGCATTGAAACGCCGGGGATGATCTAGAGCGCGATGGATATCTTGAAAGGATCAGGCGATGAATCGGCGGCGCCGCGTTTATGAAGGCAAGGCGAAGATTCTCTATGAGGGGCCTGAGCCCGGAACACTGGTGCAGCATTTCAAGGACGATGCCACCGCTTTCAATGCCCGCAAGCAGGACCGGATAGAGGGCAAAGGCGTCCTCAACAACCGCATCTGCGAGTATTTGTTCTCACGGCTGTCCGAGATCGGCATACCGACTCATTTCATCAAACGGCTGAATATGCGCGAGCAGCTCATCCGCGAGGTCGAGATCATCCCGATCGAAATTGTGGTGCGCAATATTGCGGCCGGCTCCCTATCGACCCGGCTTGGCCTGGAAGAGGGCACACAACTGCCGCGATCGATCATCGAGTTCAACTACAAGTCGGACGAGCTTGACGATCCACTCGTCGCCGAGGAACACATCACAGCGTTCGGCTGGGCCAGCCCGCAAGAAATCGATGAGATGATGGCACTGGCCCTACGCATCAACGATTTTCTCACCGGACTGTTTCTGGGTGTTGGCATCCGGCTGGTCGATTTCAAATGCGAATTCGGCCGCCTCTACGACAATGACGTCATGCGCGTCATACTCGCGGACGAAATCAGCCCGGACTGCTGCCGACTGTGGGATCTGGAAACCGATAACAAGATGGACAAGGACCGCTTTCGCCGCGATCTCGGCGGACTGGTTGAAGCCTACCAGGAGGTTGCGCGCCGGCTCGGCATTCTTATGGAAAACAAGACGGCCGAACGAACCGGCCCAGTTCTCGTCACGTCGAAATAACCTCGGATGAGCCACTGATCGATCATGAAAGCCCAGATTACGATTACATTGAAGAACGGCGTCCTCGACCCGCAGGGCAAGGCCATTGCCAACGCACTTGGTGCTCTGGGTTTTGGCGGCGTCGATGGCGTGCGGCAGGGCAAGTTTATCGAACTGGATCTCGATGAACAGGATCCCGACCGCGCCCGCGAGAAAGTGACGGAGATGTGCGAGAAGCTGCTCGCCAATACGGTCATCGAAAACTATTCCTTCGAGCTTCAGACGGCATGAGAGCATCGGTTATCGTCTTTCCGGGATCCAACTGCGATCGCGATGTCGCAGTGAGTCTCGAGGCGGCAATGGGCCGCAAACCGGCAATGGTATGGCATGGCGAAACGGAAGTGCCGGACTCCGATCTGATCGTTCTCCCCGGGGGCTTCTCCTACGGCGACTATCTGAGATCCGGCGCGATGGCGGCACAGTCGCCGATCATGCGCGATGTGGTCGCCAAAGCGCGCGCTGGTACGCCCACCCTCGGCATTTGCAATGGATTCCAGGTGCTGACTGAATCCGGTCTCCTGCCCGGTGTGCTGATGCGCAATGCCTCGCTGAAATTCATTTGTCGCGACGTTCACCTCAAGGTCGAACGGAACGACACCATGTTCACGCGCAACTACGATGCAGGCGGCGTCATTCGCATTCCAATCGCCCATCACGATGGCAACTATGTCACCGATGACGAGACGCTTGCGCGCCTCGAAGGCGAAGGCCGGATCGCTTTTCGCTATGTGAGCCCCGATGGTATGGCATCGAACGACCACAATCCGAACGGCTCGAGAAACAGTATCGCAGGCATTACCAACGAGGCCGCGACGGTCCTCGGCTTGATGCCCCATCCCGAGCGGCTGGCTGACCCGGCTCTTGGCGGCACGGACGGTGCAGGGATGTTCGAATCCCTGGTCGGAGCGCTGAACTGATGAGTGAGCAAGCAGCGGCACATCTGGCGCCCGAGATCATCGCCGAACATGGTTTGTCAGGCGAGGAATATGATCGCCTGCTCTCGATCCTCGGCAGAGAGCCAAGCCTGACGGAACTCGGCATTTTTTCGGTCATGTGGTCGGAGCACTGCTCCTACAAATCGTCACGCGTCTGGCTGAAAACCTTGCCGACGACCGGACCCCAGGTCATTCAGGGACCGGGCGAAAATGCCGGCGTCGTCGATCTCGGCGATGGCCATGCGGCCGTCTTCAAGATGGAGAGTCACAATCACCCCTCTTTCATCGAGCCTTATCAAGGTGCAGCGACAGGCGTTGGCGGCATCATGCGCGATGTCTTCACCATGGGTGCGCGGCCCGTGGCCAATCTGAATGCCCTGCGCTTCGGCAGTCCGGACCATGCCAAAACACGGCATCTCGTGTCAGGCGTCGTTGCCGGTATCGGCGGATATGGCAACTGCATCGGCGTGCCGACAGTTGGCGGCGAGGTCAATTTCGACAAGGGCTACAACAACAATATTCTCGTCAATGCCATGTGCGTCGGCCTCGCACCTGCCGACCGCATTTTCTATGCGGCGGCGAAAGGTGCCGGTCACCCAGTCGTCTATGTGGGGTCGAAGACCGGACGTGACGGCATACACGGTGCGACCATGGCTTCGGCCGAATTCAGTGATGATGCGGACGAGAAACGCCCAACGGTGCAGGTCGGCGATCCGTTTACCGAAAAGCTGCTGCTTGAGGCCTGTCTCGAACTTATGGCGACCGACAGCATTATTGCCATTCAGGATATGGGCGCTGCCGGCCTCACTTCATCGTCAATCGAAATGGCGGACAAGGGCGGCGTCGGGATCGAACTCAATCTCGACATGGTCCCTTGCCGCGAAGAAGCGATGACGGCCTATGAAATGATGCTGTCCGAAAGCCAGGAGCGGATGCTCATGGTGCTGAAACCGGGCGCTGAGGATGGCGCCCGGGCGATTTTCGAGAAATGGGGTCTCGACTTCGCCATCGTCGGACAAACCACGGAGACTGGCCGGATCATTGTCACCCACAATGGCGAAATCGAAGCAGACCTCCCCGTGCGCACGCTTGCCGATTCAGCACCCGAATATAAACGCCCCTACACCCTGCGCGAACCCCCGGCCCAATTGGCAGCATCCGACGTCCCGGCTCCGAACAGTCTCATGGACACACTCAAGCAGATGATCGGATCGCCGCACCTGTGTTCACGCCGGTGGGTGTGGGAGCAATATGATCACATGGTCATGGGCGACACAGTACAGCGGCCGGGCGGCGACGCTGCGGTCGTCCGTGTCCACGGCACGACCAAGGGCCTTGCCGCGACAGCAGACGTCACGCCGCGCTATGTGGCCGCCGACCCTCACGAGGGCGGCAAACAGGCAGTCGCCGAAGCCTGGCGTAATCTCACGGCCGTCGGCGCCAAACCCATCGCCATCACAAACTGCCTCAATTTCGGCAATCCCGAGCGACCCGAGATCATGGGAGAGTTCGTCGGCGCTGTTCAAGGCATGGGCGAAGCGGCCAACGCACTGGATTTCCCGGTCGTCTCCGGCAATGTGTCGCTCTATAACGAAACCAACGGCACGGCTATACCACCGACCCCGGCGATCGGCGGCGTTGGATTGATCGACGACATCGCGGATATGGCCGACTCTGCGCTAAAAAACGAAGGTGAGCACCTTGTCTTAATTGGGGCCGAAGCCGGCCATCTCGGGCAGAGCCTCTATATGGACATTGTACTCGATCGGCGAGAAGGCGCGCCCCCGCATGTCGATTTGGATGTCGAACGCCGCACCGGCGACTTCGTGCGCGAGGCGATCCGCAACAAGCGCGTTGGTGCCGTGCATGACGTGTCCGATGGCGGCCTGCTTATTGCCGTTGCTGAAATGGCATTGTCGGGAGGCATTGGCTGCTCGCTGGAAGCGGGGCCCGACACCCTGCCGGCTCACGCAGCATGGTTTGGCGAGGATCAGGCCCGCTATGTCGTCACCGTATCCGACGAGGTGTGCGACACCCTTCTGCGCGATGCAGCCGATGCGGGCATTCCAGCGCGCAGAATTGGCCGAACCGGCGGCAACAGCCTTTCAGTCGCTGGCGAAGAATCTGTTGCGCTAGAAGCACTTCAGACCCTACAACAAGTTTGGTTGCCGAACTATATGGGGATTGGTTAGTATCCCATTCGATAAAGGAGGCTGGTGCCATGCCGATGGACGCAAACGAGATTGAGCGGCTCATCAAAACCGCATTGCCGGACGCTGACGTCACAATCAGGGACCTGGCGGGCGATGGCGACCACTATGCCGCCACCATCGTATCGGAGGCGTTTCGCGACAAGACGCGGGTCCAGCAACACCAGCTGGTTTACGAAGCGCTCCAGGGCAATATGGGCGGCGCATTGCACGCGCTGGCACTGCAGACGTCCGCACCCGAATCATCTTGAAGGACATCGAAGACATGAGCGAACAACAAATCAACGATTGGATCCGCAAGCAGGTAAACGACAATGACGTCGTTGTCTTTATGAAAGGCAACCGTCAATTCCCGCAATGCGGATTCTCCAGCCAGGTTGTGCAGATTCTCAACTATATCGGCGTCGAGTTTACCGACATCAATGTACTGGACGATCTGAGCCTGCGCGAAGGCATCAAAACCTTCACCAACTGGCCGACCATCCCTCAGCTCTATGTGAAGGGCGAGTTTGTCGGTGGCTGCGACATTATTCGTGAAATGGCGCAGGAAGGCGAGCTCCAAGAGCTACTGACAAAGAAAGAGATTTCCTTCGCTCAGCAGCCGCAGATCGCATAGCACGCCCGACAATTACTCGATTGCAATAAATAACGCCCCGGTCCTGATCCGGGGCGTTTTTCGTTGGGCGGCGCATCACGTACCGTTCTTTGATGACTTTGGGATGACGACGTCGCGAACAATGTTCATGAAGCTCTGAAGGACACGATCCTCATTCCGACTTACATGCCAGTAGGCATAGACATTCTCCGGCTCTTGCTTGAACGGAAAATCGAACACCTTCACCGGCCACTGTTTCGCAATTTGATTGGCGACCCGTGATTTGACGGTCGCAATCATCGGCGTGCCGCAAACAAGGTGCGGCACCATCAGGCTCGACCACACAGCGATGTGACGCGGTCGTTTAAGTCCCGACCGCCGCAGCGCTTCCTCATCCTCGAATGTCATTTGATGCTCGAAATACCGCACAACGACATGCTTGCGCTCGAGATACTGCTTGGGAGTCAGAGTTTTGCCCCCCGGCCCATTGTCCGCGCATGCCAGGCAGACGAAAACATCGTCGAACAGCGTTTCGTTAGGCGGCCGACCGACATCGAGCGCTTGACCAGCAACCAGTAGGTCAACTTCACCGTTTTCAAGACATTGTGTCGATACACCCGTCAGCGGAAGCACATCGACCCGTAGATTCGGCATGGTCTCCCCCGCTTTCTTTATGGACGGCGCAAGACAGGAGGTGACCATATAGTCCGAGGCAATGACCCGAAGCTCACGGTCCACATCGGCCGGCGCTTGATCAGGCGTCAGCCCCATGAATGCATGCGTTCGCGACAGCAACTCCTTGAGAGGACCGATCAAGCTGCGAGCAAAGGGGGTAAGAACAAGATTGCGCCCGGAGCGAACAAGAACCGGGTCATTGAAGTGGATCCGCAATTGCGCAAGGACCGTACTCATCGCTGACTGGCTCAGATGAACGCGTTCGGCCGCCCGGCTGACACTGCACTCTGCAAGCAGCGCTTCCAAACATATCAGCTGATTGAGATCGAAGCCGTTCAGACGCATTCTATTACATCCATGAAATCGATTTTATCTCCCTTGTAATATCAATTTTACAGGATAGCAAAATTGGCCAATATTGACCCTCCGCGGCATACGCAAACAGATGCTTCTGCAGGAGGAACGAATGACACTGGCCGAGTCACAGGATGCCCAGAGTTTCACCGGATCCATCGCGGCGGCGTATGATCGGGACGGCTTCGTATTTCCCATCGATATCGCAAGTCCCGACGACGCGCGATTGATCCGCAGCGATCTGGAGGCTGCGCAGGCAGAACTTGCAGACGATCCAGAAAAGCTTGCGCTGCTGCGTTCTTACCCCAACCGCCTGCTACCGTCATTTGACCGCTTGATCCGGAGAGAAAAGCTGATTGCCGCGGCATCACAGATCTTCGGCCCCGATCTCATGGTCTGGAATGCGGGGCTCTTCATCAAGGAAGCACACTCTTCAAGCGTGGTGTCCTGGCACCAGGATCTCACATATTGGGGTCTTGACGATGCTGACGAAACGACGTGCTGGGTGGCGCTCTCTCCAGCGACCGCACAGAGCGGCTGCATGAAGTTTGTGCCCGGCAGCCACAAGAAGCAACTTGTCCCTCACGTCGATACGTTCGCCGAAGACAACCTGCTGACGCGCGGTCAGGAGATCGCAGTCGAAGTCAATGAGAGCGATGCCGTCCAAGCTGAATTGATGCCGGGACAGGCTTCACTTCATCATGGCCATCTCTTCCACGCTTCCGGCCCTAACACGACCGAGGATCGACGCATTGGTTTGGCAATCCGCGTTATCAAACCTTCGATGCGGCAGCAGTCGGGTCATCCCTCGCTGGTGACGCTGATCAATGGCGAAGACCGGTATGGTCATTTCACGATTGCGGAGCCTCCAAGAGGACGCTTGGCGGAAGAGGATTTTGAAATTTGCAGGCGTGATTCTGAAATCAGGCAGCAGGTGCTCTATCGGGGAACCGGCGCGCAGAACGGCTCAAGATCTTAGAACGGCGTACGTTCTATCAGATTCAATCGGATGCAGATTAATCTCGAAATAGAAACGCCCCGGACTTTGTCCGGGGCGTAAACCGCTTGAAACGTTCGAATTCGACTTGTCTAGCGCGAGTAGTACTCGATCACCAGATTCGGCTCCATCTTCACCGCATAGGGCACGTCGGAAAGGACGGGCACGCGGTTCAAGCTGGCCTGCATCTTGTTGTGATCAACATCCACATAGTCCGGCACGTCGCGCTCGGGGCTCTGAGAAGCTTCCAGAACCATGTTCATTTCGCGTGACGTATCCCGGACTTCGATGAGATCGCCAACCCGGCAACGGTAACTCGGAATATTGACACGCCGGCCGTTCACAAGCACGTGACCGTGATTCACGAACTGGCGGGCAGCGAAGACCGTGGGCACGAACTTGGCGCGATAGACCATTGCATCGAGACGCTGTTCAAGGAGCCCGATGAGATTCTCACTCGTATCGCCCTTGATCCGCTCGGCTTCGCGATAAATCGCCTTGAATTGCTTTTCGCTGATGTTTCCATAGTGCCCCTTGAGCTTCTGCTTGGCGTGAAGCTGAACACCGTAATCCGAGAGCTTGCCGCGACGGCGTTGACCATGCTCTCCAGGACCATATTCGCGTTTGTTGAAGGGGCTCTTCGGCCGACCCCAGATGTTCTCACCCAGGCGACGGTCGATCTTATATTTGGCGCGCACGCGCTTCGTCATCTCTTACACTCCAATGGGTATAATGTGCTCTGTCTAATATGAAACGCGCCCTCCTCTGCCCTCGATTGAGGGCCGACAGTCGAGACCAGATATCGGAGAAACCAATAGTGGTACCAACGCGGATGCGTCATTTCACGCGAGCCCTAACGAGCCCGCGCGGTTCTTCAAACAAATTTGCAGAATTCTGTCAACGGAAGCTTGACAGCCGACCCGTGTCTCACGTCTTCCCATCCGATTTGACAAACGCCTCGATATTATCAATGACGCGCTGCTTCATATCCGGCGTGCAAGGGAACTTCTTCTGTTCCTTGGAAATATCCTTGAGCTTTTCCTCGACGGAGCGCTTGTCGTTATCGTCGGACTCGATGAAGGCCTTGATATAGTCCATGCGGGCTGCGAAGGCCGTGAAGTGCAGGAAATGGATGAAGAGAAGCTGCTCCTTGCTCCACTTCTTACGACCCCGCTCCATCTTCATCAGCTTGATCTTGTTGGCTGCCTGATGATCCGGCAACTCACACATCTGTGCTTGGGCAGAGATATTGCCACGCCGAATGACGCGCCGGGCGTCTTTCTTGGGGATTTGAAATCTCTCTGGTTTGAGATCGTCCACCAGACCTGCGGTCTCAGGCTTCGCGCGATAGTGATCGAGCACGAAAATCCAGGTGAAGTTCTCCAACACGCGGATCGTACGATCGCTCGGCAGTACTTTCGGCTTCTTGTCTTGCGCAAAGCCAACTGACGACGTGCTTAAGACGGCAAGCAGTGAAACGGCGATGACGCCTACTGCGCTGAACAAAACCTTCCTCATCAACGGCACCTATCTTCCCATGTCTGGTCCGTTACTACCCGGTCGGGCCATCGACAGCCCATAAACCGGGCGGAACTATGGCGAGCCCCTGCGTGTCCTGCGATCACGCGTCAAGGACGCCACAACGCCTCTCAAAGTTCGCACTTCCTGCTCCGTCAGCGCCGCACGTAGAAACATGTTGCGGATGTTGCGAACCATTACCGGCCGCTTCTCCGGCGGCCTGAGAAATCCCGACCCGTCCAACTCGCGCTCCAAATGCTCGAAAAAAGCAATGACTTCGGCGCGGCTCGCTGGACGCGTGGCCTGCATCTGTAGCCCCTCTTCCGCAGGTCCGTCAAACTCTGTCTGCCGTCCCAGACTGGCGCCGCCCTGCGCCTTTTGCCACTCATACGCAATCAGCGCGACACTCTGCGCCAGATTGAGAGAGGCGAAGGACGGATTGACCGGTGCGGTCACAATCGCATCAGCCAAAGCAATCGTGTCATTGTCGAGCCCTGCATTCTCCGGACCGAAGAAGAGACCGCACCGCTCGCCCTGCCCCGTTCGCTGGTACATTTCGCGAATGCAGCTCTCCGGCGCCAGAACCGGTTTGATCATGTCTCTCGAACGCGCCGTCGTGGCGCCAAGATAGGTCAGTTCGCCGACCGCATCTGCGGCTGTGTCGTAAATGCGGGCGCTCTCCAAAATCCAATCGGCACCCGATGCGGCAACCTTGGCACGCTCGTTCGGCCAGCCATCGCGCGGCGCCACCAGGCGCAGGTCACCGAGGCCAAAATTGGCCATAATCCGGGCAGTTGCGCCGATATTTTCACCGAGTTGCGGACGCACGAGAATGATCGCCGGTGCGGTCGGTGCAACATTCTCAGTGGGTGGAGACGCGCTCATTTGCAGGCCACCTTCATGCCTGGTCGTTCAGTGTTCAAGGATCTGCTCCATTCGTCTTCTTTGTCCCTCTCCTCTGCGGTGCTATAGGTTGCGCCGACCGCCGGGAATCGAGGATGTCGGACGTCTGACCGCCGCCTTTTTCCACGGCCCCACACACCCCGCTTCGCGCTTCTTGGAGGGCATCCCATCATGGGCAAAATCAAGGTCGCAAATCCTGTCGTCGAACTCGACGGCGATGAGATGACGCGCATCATCTGGCAGTTGATCAAAGACAAACTGATACACCCCTATATCGACGTCGATCTCGTTTACTATGATCTCGGAATGGAGCATCGCGACGCGACAGACGACCAGGTTACGATCGATGCAGCCGAAGCCATCAAGAAACATGGGGTCGGCGTAAAGTGCGCGACCATTACTCCCGACGAGGATCGGGTCAAGGAATTCGGCCTCAAGAAAATGTGGCGTTCGCCCAACGGAACGATCCGAAATATCCTCGGCGGCGTCGTTTTTCGCGAGCCGATCGTCTGCCAGAACGTCCCCCGTCTGGTGCCTGGATGGACCCAGCCGATGGTGATCGGACGTCATGCCTTTGGCGATCAATATCGCGCTACGGACTTTCTGGTTCCGGGCAAGGGCAAGATGACCCTCAAATGGGAAGCCGCGGATGGGTCTGAGACAATCGAGCACGAAGTCTTCGATTTTCCCGATTCCGGCATTGCCATGGGCATGTACAATCTGGACGAATCGATCCGCGACTTCGCGCGTGCCTGCATGTCATTCTCTCTGGATCGTGGCTGGCCGCTGTATCTTTCGACAAAGAACACCATCCTCAAGGCCTATGACGGTCGCTTCAAGGATGTCTTCCAGGAGATTTTCGACGCCGAGTTCAAGGCCAAGTTCGACGAAGCGAACATCACCTATGAGCACCGTCTCATCGACGACATGGTCGCCGCTGCTCTCAAATGGTCCGGCGGGTTCGTCTGGGCCTGCAAAAACTATGATGGCGATGTGCAGTCGGATACTGTGGCACAGGGCTTCGGCTCCCTCGGTCTGATGACCAGCGTGCTGGCAACGCCGGATGGGCGCACCGTCGAGGCAGAGGCCGCGCACGGCACGGTGACACGTCATTACCGCGCCCATCAACGCGGCGAAGAAACATCGACCAACTCGACGGCGTCGATCTATGCCTGGACACGCGGACTCGCGCACCGGGCCAAACTGGATGAGAATTCGGAACTGGCCAATTTTGCATCGACGATCGAGAAGGTTGTCGTCGACACGATCGAGTCTGGATTCATGACGAAGGATCTGGCGCTCCTGGTCGGCGACGAACAGGCATGGCTCTCGACAACCGGGTTCCTGGACAAGATCGACGAGAACCTCCAGAAGGCAATGGCCTGAGGGTGAATTGAGATCGGGACCACGGGGCTGCTGGATTGACGGCTGCTCCGAGGTCCTGATTGTCATCGGAGTATTTGGCTGGTGCTGTCCGGCATGATGAGGCCGTGCAGTTGGATCTGAGTTCATTTCGCTCACGGCTATTCCGCGCTGGTGCGCGGGCCTCCGCGAGGGCGGCCTGACCGGCCGGCGCGCAGTCGCGCTTGCCGCGCCACTATGGCGCGGTTGTCCGTGATCTCTTGTAGAATTGCGGGAACACGCTGGTGCTATCCGGCATGATAAGGCCGTGCTGTTGGATCTGAGTTCATTTCGCTCACGGCTATTCCGCGCTGGTGCGCGGGCCTCCGCGAGGGCGGCCTGACCGGCCGGCGCGCAGTCGCGCTTGCCGCGCCACTATGGCGCGGTTGTCCGTGATCTCTTGTAGAATTGCGGGAACACGCTGGTGCTATCCGGCATGATAAGGCCGTGCTGTTGGATCTGAGTTCATTTCGCTCACGGCTATTCCGCGCTGGTGCGCAGGCCTCCGCGGGGGCGGCCTGACCGGCCGGCGCGCGGTCGCGCTTGCCGCGCCACTATGGCGCGGTTGTCCGTGACCTCTTGTAGATTTGCGGGAACACGCTGGTGCTATCCGGCATGATGAGGCCGTGCTGTTGGATCTGAGTTCATTTCGCTCACGGCTATTCCGCGCTGGTGCGCGGGCCTCCGCGAGGGCGGCCTGACCGGCCGGCGCGCAGTCGCGCTTGCCGCGCCACGAAGGCGCGGTTGTCCGTGACCTCTTGTAGATTTGCGGGAACACGCTGGTGCTATCCGGCATGATGAGGCCGTGCTGTTGGATCTGAGTTCATTTCGCTCACGGCTATTCCGCGCTGGTGCGCGGGCCTCCGCGAGGGCGGCCTGACCGGCCGGCGCGCAGTCGCGCTTGCCGCGCCACGAAGGCGCGGTTGTCTCGGACCCACTGGAAATCATGCCGTAGAGCACCAGCCATACGATACAATCTCTCATGGAACCAAGAACAACCGAGCGACTAGCGAGGCAAGGCCACGCGGCCGCCGCCCGGTCAGGGCGCCCCCGCGGAGGCCCGCGCAAAGCGCGGATTAGCCGTGAGCGAAATGAACTCAAATGGTGCATCCAATCCCCGATCCCACCGGACAGCACCGACCCAATACCCCAATGCCAGATCGGAGCAAGGACAACCGCGCACCAGCGCGGAATAGCCGTGAGCGACATAAACCTGATCTACAAACCACGACCCGATCACGCAGTATCGCACGCCACCGCTCAACTGCTCTCCGGCTGAACCACCCTGCTCCGCTCCGCCGCGACCTCTCGAATGGTCCGAAACAAATCCGGCAATCTCATACACAGCAGGTCAAAATCATCCCTATCCAGGATCATCAGACGGCATTTGGTGCCGGCCGTAACCGCATGGAGATGGGGCCTGTGATCTAGCAGTGCCATCTCGCCGAAAAAATCGCCCTCCGCGAGCAGGACCGGACCATGATCGGCCTCGACAGTCACCTCGCCTGCTGCAATGAAATACATGGCGTCGGCTTCGTCGTCCGGGCGCATGATCGCGGCGCCTTCCGGATACGTACGCGCATAGAGGAGCGCCGTAATCTCGGTGACCGCACCGGCACTCAGATCCGCAAAAAGTGGAACCCGTGCGACCATGCTCCAGGTGACGACGAAATCCCGCCGGTTGGCTTCCTGCGCGAAACCGCTCGCGACAATCGCAACCGGAAGCGCAAACATGCCCAGACCGAAAATCATGATGAGACCGCCGAGGACCTTTCCTCCAACAGTGACTGGTACGATATCTCCGTATCCAACCGTGGTTAGTGTCGCCAGTGCCCACCAGGCGGCGGATGGAATTGAACTGAAGACGTCGGGCTGTGCATTGCGCTCAAGAAAGTAGATTCCACTCGACGCAAACAGCAGGAGCGTCACCATCACCATCAAGGCGCCGAGCAGCGCGCGACGCTCGTTGGCAATAACCCGGCCGATCGAGTGCAACGCTGGGGAGTAACGCGCCAACTTCAAAAAGCGGAACAACCGCAAGACACGCAAAATGCGCAAATCGATCGCGAACAGAACACTCAGGTAAAACGGCAGAATGGCTGCAAGATCGATGAGTTGCATGGGACGCACGGCGAAACCCGTCCGGGCGCGCCACCGGGGCATCGTGCGCAGGACCGGGCTCTCGACCGCACTCCAGATTCGAAGCACATACTCGATCGTAAAGATGGCGACCGATACGACATTGAAGATATGAAAGGCTGCGCGATACTCGTCGCCGATCTCGGGAACGGTCTCCGCGGCGAACGCAATCACATTCAACAGAATAAGAGCAATAAGCGCACTGTTGACGCATATCGCGATCTTGTCGTCATTGCCGCTATGTTCGAGGATTTCGTGCGTGCGTCGGCGCAGGCTCACAACGGGCGTGGGCCGTCCAGCTCTATTGCCATCAGGCTCTGGCACGCTCACTGACCTCGGCTGCGATTGCATCGAGTGCGGCATCCGCCTTGGCACCGTCCGGACCGCCACCCTGCGCGAAGTCCGGACGCCCACCTCCGCCTTTTCCGCCAAGCGCTGCAACGCCAACCTTCACAAGGTCAACGGCACTGTTGCCGGCAACCAGGTCTTCCGTCACACCGACAACCAGGCTGGCCTTGCCATCCCCGCTGGTCGAGACGATCGCAATGATGCCGGATCCAAGCTCGCTCTTGCCGTCATCGACGAGACCGCGCAAATCCTTAGGCGCGATACCCTGCACGGTTCGCGCAAGCATCTTAATGTCGCCGAGTGAACGGACGGCATCACCGGCACCATTGGCACCACCGCCAACGGCAAGCTGCTTTTTGGCCTCTGCAAGTTCCCGTTCAAGCTTGCGTCGATCTTCGAGCAGCGCCTTCAGGCGCGGCACCAATTCGTCCGGTCTGGTCTTCAAGACCTCAGCGGCTTCGCGAACACGCGCATCCTGTGTATCGAGATACTCCCGTGCACCTTCAGCCGTCAGCGCCTCGATCCGGCGGACACCCGATGCGACAGCGCTTTCGCCAACGATCTTGACCACACCGATATCGCCCGTTCGCCCGACGTGCGTACCGCCACACAGCTCGACCGAATATGTTCCGGTCTTTTCGCTGCCCTCAAGCGCCTCGCCCATAGAGACGACACGGACTTCTTCGCCATACTTCTCGCCGAACAGAGCAAGCGCTCCGTGCTCGATCGCGCTGTCCACATCCATCAGACGGGTCTCAACAGGAGCATTCTGCAACACCACAGCATTCGCGATGTCCTCGATCGCCGCCATCTCCGATGCATTGATCGGTTTTGGGTGGGAGAAGTCGAAGCGCAACCGTGTCGGCGATACCAATGAACCCTTTTGTGCAACATGCAGACCCAGCGTCTGACGCAAGGCTTCATGCAGGAGATGGGTCGCCGAATGATTGGACCGGACCGCCAGACGGCGCGCCTGATCCACATTGAGTTCTGCGGCGTCGCCAACCTTGACGGATCCCGATTCATTCGATCCAAAGTGGCAGAAAAAGTCGCCCAGCTTTTTCTGCGTATCTGTCACATTGAAGCACGCGCCATCAGCCGTCTTGATCATGCCTGCATCGCCAACCTGGCCACCAGACTCGCCATAAAAAGGTGTCTGATTGAGGATGAGAACGCCCTCCTCCCCGGCTTCAATCGATTTCACGACCTTTCCGTCCCTCACGATAGCGATGATCTCGCCCTCGGCCGCTTCCGTCTCGTATCCCAGGAACTCGGTTGCGCCGAGCTCTTCGCGGAGTTCGAACCAGATTTCTTCCGTTGCCTGGTCGCCCGATCCCGCCCATGCCTTTCGCGCATCGGCGCGCTGACGCTCCATGGCAGACGCGAATGCGTCCGTATCGACAGTGATGCCGCGCGGCCGCAGAGCATCCTCGGTCAGATCGATTGGAAAACCATAGGTGTCGTAGAGCTTGAATGCCACCTCGCCATCGAAGACATCGCCCTCGCACAGATCGCCGCTTGCCTCATCGAGCAGGCCAAGACCACGCGACAATGTCTTACGGAACCGTGTCTCTTCGAGCTTGAGGGTCTCGGTGATCAGCGCCTCGCCGCGGCCAAGTTCTGGATAGGCCTGCCCCATCTCGCGCACAAGAACTGGCACCAGGCGATGCATGAGCGGGTCCTCGGCACCCAGTTGATAGGCGTGGCGCATGGCGCGGCGCATGATACGGCGCAGCACATAGCCGCGCCCTTCGTTGCCCGGCAGAACACCGTCGGTAATGAGAAAGCTCGACGCTCGGAGATGATCGGCGATAACGCGATGGCTCGGGCCGGCTTTGCCTTCATCTGGCACGTTCGTCGCTTCGACCGAGGCACCGATCAGTGCCTGAAACAGATCCGTCTGATAATTGTCGTGCGTGCCCTGCAGCGTCGCAGCAATACGCTCCAGACCCATCCCCGTATCGATCGACGGCTTGGGCAGATCGACGCGTTCATCCGGCGTGATCTGCTCATACTGCATGAAGACCAGATTCCAAATCTCGATGAAACGATCGCCATCCTCATCCGGGCTGCCTGGGGGCCCGCCCGGAATATGTTCGCCATGATCGAAGAAGATTTCCGAACATGGACCGCAAGGTCCGGTATCGCCCATAGCCCAGAAATTATCGGACGTTGCAATGCGCAGAATGCGAGACTCCGGCAATCCGGCAATCTTCTTCCAAAGATCAAACGCCTCATCGTCATCCGCGTAGACGGTGGCAATGAGCCGGTCCGGATCGAGGCCGAATTCCTTGGTGATGAGACGCCATGCCGCTTCGATCGCGACGTCCTTGAAGTAGTCGCCGAAGGAAAAGTTTCCGAGCATCTCAAAGAAAGTGTGATGGCGGGCCGTGTATCCCACATTGTCGAGATCATTGTGCTTGCCACCGGCACGGACGCACTTTTGGGACGTTACCGCGCGCTTGTAGTCGCGTGTCTCAGCACCCGTAAAGACGTTTTTGAACTGCACCATCCCCGCATTGGTGAACATCAACGTCGGATCGTTCAGCGGCACCAGGGGGCTGGAGGAGACGACTTCATGGCCCTCGCCTCGGAAATATTCGAGGAAGGCCGTTCGGATTTCATTGACACCTGTCATCGCTCAACCAATTGCAGTTTCATTTCCGGGCTTGAGGATCGCCTGTCGGCAACACACCGTTTGCCCCACGTGTATCTGGAGGTTGGACAGTCTTAAAGCCGCGGCAATAGCGTGTCCAGACGCCCTGTCGCGGGTTGGAATATCCGCTCGGATTGAAGTTCGCACCTCAGAATCAAAAACGGCGCCGACACGATCGAACATCGCATCTGCGCCGCCTCTTCAAAAGACGTCTCGGCTCCCAGGGCCTGGGCCGGACGATGCCGGCCCACTCCAAATGTCGTCAGCTGCCCGACGAGCGCTTCTTGCCGCGGCCAGTAGTGGTTTCGGCGGGAGGCTCGGCGGCAGGCTCATCCTTTGCGGCTGGTTTTGAATCTGCCACCTCTTCAGGAGGCGCATCGTCGTCGTCCTCTTCCTCTTCGCCAGCCAGAATCTGATCGGCGATGAGGCCGGCATTCTGCCGGATCGCATGCTCGATCGCGCCAGACATCTCCGTATTCTCGCGGAGAAAATTCTTCGCGTTCTCGCGGCCCTGACCGATACGCTGGCTGTCGTAAGAGAACCAGGATCCCGACTTCTCAACAATGCCGGCCTTGACCCCAAGGTCCAGGATCTCACCCATCTTGGAGATCCCCTCGCCATACATGATGTCGAATTCGACCTGCTTGAAGGGCGGCGCCACCTTGTTCTTGACGACCTTGACCCGGGTCTGATTGCCCACAATCTCATCGCCGGCCTTGATCTGGCCGATGCGGCGAATGTCGAGACGCACGGAGGAATAAAATTTGAGGGCGTTACCGCCGGTGGTTGTCTCAGGCGAGCCGAACATAACGCCGATCTTCATCCGGATCTGGTTGATGAAGATGACCATGCAATGGGATTTCGAGATCGAGCCGGTCAGCTTGCGCAAGGCCTGGCTCATAAGGCGTGCCTGAAGGCCGGGCAGCGAATCGCCCATCTCGCCCTCAAGTTCCGCCCGCGGTGTGAGTGCCGCCACCGAGTCGATAACCAGCACGTCGACGGCGCCGGAACGCACAAGCGTGTCGGCGATTTCAAGCGCCTGCTCACCCGTATCCGGCTGCGACACGAGCAGTTCCTCGATATCGACACCAAGCTTGCGTGCATAAACAGGGTCGAAGGCATGTTCGGCATCGACGAAGGCGCAGATGCCGCCGGTCTTTTGCGATTCGGCGACCGTATGCAGTGCAAGGGTCGTCTTGCCCGACGACTCCGGCCCGTAGACCTCGATGATCCGCCCCTTGGGCAGCCCGCCGATCCCCAGCGCGATGTCCAGCCCGATGGACCCGGTCGAGACCGTTTCCACCTCGACAACGATGCCGTCCTTGCCAAGGCGTGTAATCGAGCCCTTGCCGAAGCTGCGCTCGATCTGCGCCAAAGCGGCGCCGAGCGCCTTTTCCTTGTCCATAGTGTCTCCTTCGACGAGGCGAAGAGTAGGCTGTGACATGATGATGTTCCCCTTATTTCATAAGCAGGTGTGGCTGGCAATTACAGACCAATGTACACTTTTTGTTCTCATTGGCAATAAAATCCGCAACACACTGATAAACATCATATAAACAGCCTATGTTCAATCTGTGTTCACGGTGAACAACACAGAACGTGGCATGTCGGCGCGGGCGTCCGCCAGCAAGGTGTCGGCAGAATCGCCATGTTCCGCTTCAAGAGGATCTTCCTCGACACTCGAAGCGTCATAATGGGCCCGCCAACTCTGGTTGGCTTACTCAGAGGGCGTTCTATTCTCTGCATTGGCGTGGGATGGAATTGCTGTCGGCAGCTGCGGGTCCGACGCCAACCTTCAGAAGCATAGGAAAAGAACCAGCAGGCCAACGCATGTTACGTCCACGTCGTGCTTATTGCGCCTTTCTGAGCTTGCTCAGTTTAATCCTTGCCAACGTCGCGAAAGTTCCTTTGGGAAATTGGTCAAGATAGGCCTGAAGCATGTCCGGGTCGTTCGAATTCTTCACATCGTTCCAGAAGACAAGCTCCATGGCATTTGATGCATTGCCTACCGGCTCGTCTGGTTCAGGAGCACTCTTCGCCTTTTTCGCAGACTTGGCCTTAGCCGGAACAATCATGACGCCTTTCGGATCAAATTTAGTCGCCTTGGCGTATTCGGCGTCGGCTTTCTTGTATTTACCCAGACGCGCATAGACATTTCCACGATTGCGATAAGCGCTCGCCAATTTCGGGTTCAGTTCGACCGCCTTGTCAAATTCGGCCAACGCGCGGGCGTAGGCACCCTTCTCGTAGTAGGCGTGCCCGCGATCGTCATAGGCGAAGGCGAATTTCGGTTTGAGCCTGATCACCTTTGTATGATCGGCGATGGCGCGGTCGTATTTCCCGTATTTGCGATATGCGCGACCGCGATTGTTGTAACCATATATGTTTTGCGGATCGAATTTTATCTGCGCGGTGAAATCCGTTATGGCGCGGTCATATCGACCTGTACGGTAATACAGAAGGCCACGTCGATGGTAAGCGGACGGAGATCCTGGCTTTAGCCGGATCGCTTCGGAAAAATCAGTCAAGGCGCGGTTGTCCCGGCCTTTCATGACGTAGGCGATACCGCGCTCCAAATAGGCCGAAGCATTTTTCGGATTGAGCTTGATGGCCTTTGTGTTTTCGGCAATCGCCTTGTCGAGCCGCCGTGCCTTCCTGTGGGCACGCGCGCGGGCGTAGGCTTCCTGCGACTGCTTCAGGGTCAGTTTGGTTGATTTGGGTGACGGCGGTTTTGAGGCTTGATTGCTGAAAAGCTCATTGGGGTTCAGCTGCTGCGCCTTGCGGTTATCGGCAATCGCATCTGCCTTGCGGCCAATTTTCTCATAGAGGATGCTACGTGAAGAATACGCATAATAATTCGGATAGGTCGCAATCGATTTGGAGAACGCAGCAATCGCCGCATCGATGTTTCCGGAAAAAACTTGATGATTGCCAACGTTGTTCAATTCCCTGGCCAAAGCCTTTTTCTTTTCAAGTTCAGGATCGCCGGTGTTCGACTTCGCTGCAGGTTTGTTGGCTGAGGTTCTGGTAACTCGTGCCGTTTCCAGACGAGTCAACGCTTTGGTGGCATGGGACGCGTGCGGACCATATTTGGGTTTGCGAAAGGGATTATTCTTTAGGAACTGTACGATCTCCCCATAATCCCGGATATCCTTGTCGTGCTCACCGATCGCCGCGTAGTTGATGGCGCGGTTCAAAAGCGCGACCGGAACGACTTCGCTTTTGCGTTCGATAATTCGAGCGCAGTCCTTGATTGCACCTGCTTGTGCGTGTGCTGACATGGTCACAAGAAACACAACGAAAGAAACAAACCTGATCATTCCAAATACCTTGAGGCGAAACTGGCAGGTCCAAAAAACCTACCGCAATCATGAGCCCTGCGCTACGGTTCCGCCATGTATGAACCGCCGATAGAATTCTCCCCGTTTAATGACACCCGCCCGGTGTGGGTCTATCTGGCCGCTCTCATAATTCTGCTGTTATTGCCCTGGTCCGGCGTGGAGAGTCTGTTTGGCTGGAACGTGGTGCAAACCGAAGACTGGGGGTTTTATTACGCGCCGATGCTGGCGCTCCCCCTGTTGCTCTTTCTCGAATTCCCTTTGCGTCTACTGGACAGAATCAGAGGCAAGGGCGGCGACGAAGATTAGAGCCTGATTGCACCGACCCACTTATGCAGAATGCATCAGGAGAGAACCTTCAGGACATTGATGTCGATCTCGAAGGACTGCGCAGAATTCCGTCTGAGACCGCACAACAGATGCAGGCTCAACCATCAGGATAGTGTGCAAACGGATTGTAGCTCCATGCGGCCTCATCGACGCGCGAGATATAGAAATGGGAGGCAGCCGCCTCGAACTGAAATATGTGCTCGCTCGTGCAGGTCCGGTCGACGCTCATGAACTTGATCTGCATGGCGTCGTTGTACCCTTTGTGATTTTTCATTTCCCAGAAATCACCCAAGAAATACTCGCCGACGATGCCCTGCCAAGGTGGTTTTTCCGAGATATCGCTGACAACCATGTCCGGCCACCGTATCTGCTCATCGACCAGCACCTCGACTTGGTCGAACTCGGCCCTGCAAACCATGTTGAAAAAAAAGCTGTCAAATTGAAAAGCGACTGCCTGCAGATCTTTGGCTTGCTGTCCGCTTTCATACTCAATGCGACCATGCCGTCTGACAAGCGACACGCGCCTCAATATGTGGGCGTCGTCCCCCTTGTGCAATTGGTCTGAAAGCGTCTCGAAGCCTTTCATTCCGTTTCCTTCAGGTAATTTCCCTGATCACTGTCGTGCACTGCCAGAATTTGCCATGATCGCAGCATGAACCTCAAAGACTGCATCCCCAAGGACAAGTTCGATCACGATGCTGTAAAGCGTGCGGTGGAAATCGGCTATCCGGGAATCAACCCTATTCTGCCCGACTTGCTTGTTTGGCTGCAGGACATTAACTGGCCAGTCGCGCGGGATCTCGTACCGCTGTTGAAAGACGCTGGCACGGGGATCGCGCCCCATATCATTGCAATCCTGAATTCCACCGACAGCGGATGGAAATACTCCGTTGTTTCCTATTTGTGCGAGTCTGTCAGCAGCGACGTATGGGCGCTGATCGAGCCTGATGTGGTGCGCCTTGCCATGGCGCCGAGCGAACGCGATGCGCAGGAGGAAGTGCATCTGGTGGCCGCCGAAGCGCTGGCGGAGCGCGAGACCGAGCGCGCGAAAGCGCTGCAGAAGACATTGCAAAATGATTGGTAGGCGCCCTGGGAATCGAACCCAGCCGTGCACGCTCATCTGGCGCTATACAGGAGTATAAACCCCGCCCGCACAACCTGTGCTGACGCCCACAATTGTGGCGTCAGAGTATTCGACCGATGGTGTGCAGCAGCGAAGCCATGACCAACGTCTAGATCAATCGTTGATGCGTGGCAACTTGCGAAATTGAGACCCCGGTCAGCAGGATTGAGTGATGCAGGCATTCTGGTGCGCGCTTGGCTCCACGCCCGCTACCAGCCCGCAAGTGTTGAATTGTATCAGTCGGCGGGAGCACCGCTTGAAACAGGACGGCGATAGGGGCCGAAGAGGCAGGCAAGGCCAAGGATCAGGCCGGAGACGGTTGCGATCATCCCCGCGGCACTCACGGCATGCTCGCTACCGAACCACAAAGGACCATAGCCCGCAAAAACATAGCCGAGGATTGCGGAAAGCGCCGCGAACAGCACGCTCCACAGCACCTGCGCTTCGAGGCGGTTCGTCATCAGCCGCGCGGCCGCCGGCGGGCAGATGAACATCGCGATGACGATGATGGACCCAACTGCATCGAAGGCCGCGACGGCAGAGATCGCTGCTACGACGACGAGCGCAAAACTTAGAACGCCGGTCGGAATTCCGACAGTGCTGGCAAAGCCCTCATCGAAAGTGGAGAGCTTCAGAGGACGCCAGAACAGAAGCGTAAATGCCGCCACCAGGACGGCAACGATCGCCATGCGGCCAAGCTCCGGCGGCAACTCGGCCAGCGCCACCGGATCGATCAGCGAGCCCCAGTCGTCGGCGCCAAGCCAGATCAGACTTTCCAGATTGCCGAAAAGCGCATGCTCCACATCGAGATGAACGCTGCTTGTGTCGCTCTGTTCGAGCAAGAGTACCCCGCCGGCAAAAAGCGACGTGAAGGTCACCCCCATGGCGGCGCCGGGTTCGATGCGTCCCAGCCGCTTGATCGCCTCGATCAGGACAACCGATATGACCGCGGCGCCGGCGGCGCCGATCATCATCGGCCAGGTCGAGATAACGCCCGTCACGAGAAACGCGACGACAATGCCGGGCAGAACAACATGACTGATCGCATCGCCAATCAATGCCTGCCGTCGCAGAATGAGAAAGTTACCAGGAAGCGCGCAGGCAATCGCGCCAAGGATACCGATGAGCAGCGGCGTCAGACTGAGCTGGACGAATTCCGGTCCCATCACGCACCAGCTCCCGTGGGAACCCCGACCGGTGGCCCGATCAGACGGTCGATCTCCCCGATCTCATCGTCCGTCAAAACCGTCTCAATTGGCGTCAGGCCGTCATAGCGCCCGACGACACCCATATCGGGATGGATCTGGCGTGCGATCTCCCAGCGCTTTTCATCGCGAAGCGCCTTGGATGCCTGCGCCTTGCCGTCTTCTGTGGCGACGCCATCGGGCCGGATCAGTTTCGCCCGGCGCAGAACGGCAAGTGTCAGGCGGTCGTATACAAGCTCACCACGCGCGAGCGCGAGAAGTCCCTGGCGGTGATGGACACGGATCTGAAACCGGCGCTGGCGGACAAGCGCGGCGAGCAATCCGCGGTTCGGTGCGAACAGCAGCGACACGGTGAATAGTGCAAAGCTGACGAGTACGATGATCGGTCCCGTCGGCAAGTCAGGCGCCGATGCCGAGATGGCAGCGCCGACATAGCCGGCGATGCCACCGAGCACACCGGCGATCCACACGACGCGATCCGTACGATCGGTCCAGAAGCGCGCCGTAACCGACGGTATGATCAGCATGGCGACGATCAGAATGAGGCCGACGAGCTTCAGGCCGATGACAGTGACCGCCATGACCAAACCCATCATGGCGAGATCGATCCGGCGTACATTGACACCGGAGGCGGCAGCAAATTCGGGATCAAACGCAACGAGCGTCATGGGGCGCCGGAGAGCGAAGACGGTTAGCACAGCCAAGGCACCGCCGAGCGCGATGATCACCGCATCGGCAAACAGCATGCCGGCCGTGGAGCCAAGCAGGAAGCCTTCAAGGCCGGCCTGTTTACCGGCCGACATGGTTTGGATGACAGTCAGGAGGACAATACCGAGGCCGAAGAATACAGAGAGGACGGCACCGATCGCAGCGTCCTCGGCGAGCCGCGTCCGCCGGGCGATCCACTCGACCAAAAAAAGACCGATACCGGCAGAGACGGCTGAACCGAGCAAAAGGCCGACAAGATTTCTACCGTCCATTCCTAGGGCGACCATCACAATGAAGGCGATGCCGACGCCCGGCAGGGTTGCGTGAGCGACCGCATCGGATACGAGCGCACGCTTTCGTAGGAAGAGGAATGTGCCGGCACTGCCCGCCGCGATGCCCAGCAATGCTGCGCCGATAGCGACCAGTGCGCTGTTGTAACCGGCCTGCAAAGCAAGGGCCTCTAGGAGCGGATTCATCGCACTGGGCGTCAGACTGATGGCAGGTGCAGTTGATCGATATGCGTCGTCGCGAGGCGACCGCCATAGGTGGCCTGCAGATTCTCCGCGGTAAAGGTCGTGGCGATGGGACCTTCGGCGACCTTTCGCACATTCAACAGAAGGACGTGATCGAAATAGTCAGCAACGGTTGCCAGATCGTGGTGTACGCAGATTACCGTTCGCCCTTCCGCCTTCAATCCCTTGAGCACATCGATGATCGCCTTTTCCGTCGCGGCATCGACACCAGCGAGCGGCTCATCAAGAAGATACAGATCGGCGTTCTGGGCAAGAGCGCGTGCAAGAAAGACTCGCTGCTGCTGACCACCTGAAAGCTGACCGATCTGGCGGTCGGAAAAATCGGCCATGCCGACGCGCTCAAGACAATCCAACGCCGCCTTGCGGTGACGCGCGCGCACAAGCCGTAGAAGCCCGAGATCACGGTAGAGCCCCATCAGCACCACATCGATTACCCGTGTCGGGAAATCCCAATCGATGCTGGCGCGCTGCGGCACATAGGCAATCCTATTGCGTGCCTGGTTGAGGGATTGACCAAAGACCGATACCGATCCCGACACGCGCGGCACAATGTTCATCGCAGCCTTGATCAAGGTCGACTTGCCCGCACCGTTCGGCCCAACGACGGCAACCATGCTTCCAATCGGAACCGTCGCATCGACCGAAAAAATCGCTGGCTTTTCGCCATATGTGACTGTCATTCCCCGTACGGCGAAGGCGCTCTCCTCGAGCGATGTCTGTTCAACAGGAATACCGTCGGCAGCAGCAAGTTCAATCGTTTCCGAAGCCAGTGTCATGATATCGCTCAACTCCCGATCGACAGACGGCCCGACATGCCACGTTCTGGCGCATTGCCGCCAAGGGCAAGAGTGATCGTCGTCGCATTGTGGTCGATCATTCCGATGTAGCTTCCCTCATAGGTCCCGTTGGGGCCCATGGCATCGGAGAACAGTTCACCGCCAATCTCGACCTTGTGGCCGCGCGCGGCTGCGCCTTCAATGACGGCCCGCACATTGCGATCCGAAACGGAGGACTCCACGAAAACCGCCTTGATATTTCTGGCCACCAGGACATCGACAAGCTCCGCGACCCTACGCAAACCCGCTTCGCTCTCCGTCGAGATTCCCTGGATGCCGATAACCTCGAAGCCGTAGGCGGTCCCGAAATAGTTGAAAGCGTCGTGGGCCGTCAGAAGGATGCGGCTCCCGGCCGGAACGGAGGACAGGACCTTCTGCGTGTAGTTGGCCAGCTTCGCGACCTCTTCCAGATGCTGCATGCTGTTCGCCTCGAAGGCCGCACGTTTAGCCGGCATTGCCTCGATCAAAGCGTCGCGAACCGCGAGAATGACTTTCGACCAGAGGTTCGGCGCCATCCACACATGGGGGTCGTATTTGTCTTTATAGTCATCGTGCGAGAGCAGCAGGTTCTTCGGCAGCCCCTCTGCCACAGCGACCACCTTCCGCTTCTTGCCCAACGAGAGCATGAAATCCTGGAGTTGCGCTTCGAGATAGAGGCCATGCCATAGAACGAGGTCGGCCTTGGTCATCGCGACGATATCCGTTCGCGTCTGACGATAGGCATGAGGATCGACACCCGGCCCCATCAGAGTTTTGACATTGACGAATTCGCCGCCTATCCGCCTGGCCGCATCACCGATCATGCCCGTCGTCGCAACCACTTTCAGTCTCGCCGGTTCCGCTATGGCAATCGGCGCCGGCAGTGCGACGGATAACGCCAGCATTGCTGCTCCGGCAATCACAAACCAACGCCTCGAAACTGTCATTCCCCTTCTCCGGAATACCCGCCAATCGCTCTGCGAAAAAAGCTCCCAAATGCATATGCGAATGATTTGCAACAAAGTCAACTGGAATGATTCTAAGATTTAGTCGCAACTGGCGAATCAAGCAGCATTGATTGGTCCTAGAGAAGGAAAAAATCATTCTAAACCAGAGCCTTATGCTCACTGACGCGTAGTGGATCAGATTGGGCTCTATATTGGCGCCGATCCGGCGATCGTCGTGCGATGCAGGTATCGCCGCCGCGGCAGGGCATAATCGCAAATGGCGATATGCTGGGTCGGAATATTGTCCCATATCAGAAGATCGCCCTTCCGCCACTTGTGCCGATAGACGAATTCGTCCTTTGTGACGTGCGCATAGAGCTCGCCGAGCAACGCCCTGCCCTCATCGTCAGACATGCCAACGATCCGGCTCGTATGGCCTTCATTGACATAGATCGATCTGCGTCCGGTCAATGGGTGAGTGCGTACAATCTTGTGCACAACGGGCGGCGTCTTGTCCGGGTGCGTATCGGTCTGCGCCGCACTCTTGTCGCCATCGGTTACCAGCTTGGCCTGTTTATTGGCGAGGCTGAACTCGGCGGATAGAGCATCGATCTGTGTCCGCCGGCTTTCGGCCAGCGCCTCGTAGGCTGCCGCCGAGCTTGCAAACAGCGTGTCGCCAAGAGGCTTGCCATTGTCGTCATGGGGCACTTCGATCGCATAGAGCAGAGAACCGCGGCTCGGCTTCGCCATGTAGGAGAGATCCGTGTGCCAGTAGCGACCAGCATCCTTGATACCGACATTCCGACCGCCTTCTTCGACATTGGAAACGACCAGAATCTCCGGATGGCGAGGATGGAGATATTGATCGAGCACATGAATCTCCAGCTCGCCGAAGCGCCTGCTGAAGTCGACATGCTGTTCTTCGCTTATATCCTGGCCGCGAAACAGCAGTAGAGAATACTCATTGTAGGCGTTTTCGATTGCGGCGAACGTCTCGTCGTTCATGGGTTTCGAAAGGTCAACACCGTGGATCTCGGCACCGAGTGGGGCATCGAAAGGGCGAATTTCGATTGGCATGACACGGTTCTCCAAATGGCCGGTACGAGCGTCGCTATGCACACAAAATTTCGGATATGCGGCTGACAAGAGCAATAGGCAATTGCTGACGTGTACGAGCCACTCGAAAACTACAGCGCCCGAAATGAATGATGTGACCCATTGGTCACACAACTTTGCTGAATGACGCCGAGATTGCTCTTGGAGTTGGAAAGCTGCCACATTTCTAGTCCGAAGATCGCCGGCCGTATTGCGTACCGAGTTGTCGATGTTTGCGTTGCTCACGAGAGTCGCCGAGACGTTTGATCATCCGGCCAAACCATTGTCCGGCGACGATGTGGTGGGATGCCGCGAACCTGCCGCGGGACGAACTCTTAAGGACCGTGTGACGAGCAGCGGGCTTTTGCGCCGGTTAATGCTCGGTGCTCTTGTCATCTTCACAGCGTCTGCGGCAACGCCTGAGACGGTGCATGCGCAGGCGGCCTGCCCAGCCGCCACCGGCGCGGACGGCAATGCAACCACAGTACGACGGGTGAGTGTCGGGCTGGCTGGTATGGGTTCCTGCGTCAGCCTGTCGACCGGGGCTTCCGGATATGACGATCCAGCCAGCAGATTCGTTGACTTCCAACTGCTTCTGCCGGGAGATGAGCCCCGGACCGGTGCGACGAACCCGGTCAAAATCAACGTAGAGAACGAGGTGGACGTCGACCTGAACGTCACGAACCTGAGCTGTCCCGGCGGCACGATCGGGGGCGTCGACACGACAGTGGGCACCGTGACATTGGACGATGGCGAGTCTTGCCAGCTAACGGTTTTCTGGGCGAACGGCTTCCGCAACATCTCGTTTGCAGGCGGCACGCTCAGCCGAACCGGCGATATTTATGCCATCGACGCCAACGGCGTGGTGACGGGCGGTTTTTTTGGCGGCACTGTCGAAACCACACCGCCGGCGCTGACCGCGTTCACCCGCCAGACCCCGGCCACCGCAACCACCGGCGCCGACACGCTGGTGTTCCGAGCGACGTTCAGTGAGGACGTGCGGAACATCGATACGGCGGACTTTGCGGTCAACGGCACCACAACGGCGACCGTAACCGACGTCACCCAGATCAGTGCGTTGACCTATGACATCACAGTTTCCGGCGGCGATCTCGCGACCTTCAATGGCACCGTCGGCATTGATCTGGCGGGCGGACAGAACATCGTGGATATCGTCGGCAACGCCCTGCCCGCCGGCGAGCCGGCGACGGATGAAGTTTACACTGTCGAGAACGACGTCATTGCGCCCACCGTGACCATCACCGCGCCGGCCAACACGCTCGGCCCTTACACCGCCACCTTCACTTTCTCCGAGGATGTGATCGGTTTCGTTCTCGCCGACATCGCCGTCGGCAACGGCACGGCCTCCAATCTGTCCGGCGGCCCCGCGATCTATACGGCAACCATCACGCCCACGCCTTCAGGCGCCGTGACGACGACGGTGACCATCGATGTTCCCGCAGGCGCGGCAGAAGATGGGGCCGGCAATAACAGCGTGGCCGCGGCGCAGGTCTCGACGATCTTCCTCGACGAAAACTATGTTCGCACGCGAACGAGCCGCGCGGTCTCAAACTTCATGGCCCGCCGGGCCGACCAGATCACGGCGAATACGCCCGACCTCGCCGAGCGGATGCAAAAGCGCGGCGGTGTGCCAACCGGCGGACCGGTGGGCTTTATCGCCGAAGGCGATCTCGAAAATAATAAGCTGTCATTCTCAACCAGCCTTCGCCGGATCGCGGGGTTCTCGGAGGTCCGCCAGGCTGCTCAGCGCGAGGGGTTGCAAAATCTCCAGGCCTTTGGGCAGCTGAATCTTGCCTCTGGTGCGGATGCCGGGCTTGAGGAAAACGGGCTCGATATCTGGGTTCAGGGCGAAGTCTCACAGATTGACAATCAAACAAGCGATACCGATCTCGGCCAACTCTATGTCGGTCTTGATTACCGGGTCAGTCCATTGTTCCTGGTCGGTCTTCTCGTCCAGTTCGACTGGACCGATGAGACCGACAGCACCGAGAATATCGCTATTGACGGGTCGGGCTGGCTTGCCGGGCCCTACATCGTCATACGCCTTCGCGACAACCTCCTGTTCGACGGATATGCGGCCTGGGGACGATCGGACAATGACGCCAGTGTTGCCGGAGGAACTGGGAATTTCGACACGGATCGCTGGTTGTTCCGCGGCACGTTGACAGGAGACTTCAACCTGGGGCGCTGGCATTTTGCCCCGAATGCCGGGGTGATCTATTTCACCGAGGAGCAGGAGGCGTTCACCCACAGCCTGAACATTCCGATCCCCGGGCAACGGGTTTCATTGGGCCGCGTTACCTTTGGCCCGAAAGTCAGCACCAGTTTTGCCTCCGCGGATGGCAACCTGATCACCCCCCATATCGGCATCAAGGGGATATGGGACTTCGAGAAGACGGATATCGTCGACCTGACCACGGGGCTTGCAGAGGGTAGCGATGGTTTTCGCGGCCGCGTCGATGGCGGTGTCTCAATGAGCCTTGCGAATGGCTGGAGCGTCGTCGGCGAAGGCCATTATGACGGCATAGGCGCCAACGACTTCGAGGCCTATGGCGGCAGCGTACGGGTGAACGTCCCGTTGAATTGAGATGGGATTGGTTCGCCACCTCGACTCATCTGATTGCTGATTAGGTCCTTGACAGGCCGGCGTCGTGGCAGCGCGCCGTCTTGCAGCGAAGCGCCTGCCACTGAAACCCAAAACGGCACAGCCGGAGCCTTTTGCCGACAACCTAATTCATCTGCTGGCGCAGGCTGTAGCGTTCACCATCGAAGTCGCCGAACAGTTCATCGGTGAGCGGATGCTGGATGGGACATGGGCTAGCGGCAGGCTCCATATTCTGTTCCGCCACATAGGTGGTATGCGCTTCGCCATTCACCAGGACATGGTACCAGGGTTTGTCCTTGGGCGGACGCGATCGTGCGACATGCTCATACCATTCCTCCGTTCCGGCAAAGACCGGATCGATATCGAAGATCACGCCAACATAGTCGAACTTGCGATGCTGAATGATCTGGCCGATTTGGAACTTGGCTTCATATGCCGCCATGGAAGCACCATCTCTTATCAATGCGTCGCCCCCGACAGGACTACCTAAGCCCATTTGTGAGTGGCAACAAGGCGAAACACGCCCCTCCCTTTATGCACCGTGAAACAGCCGACGAGAGGTCACTTGCATGACAACCGACACCCTGGCCGGCGGATGCCAATGCGGCGCTGTGCGCTACACGGTCAAGGCGGAGACCGTCACCGTATATGCCTGCCATTGCCTTGAGTGCCAGAAGCAATCGGCCTCGGCATGCGCGCTCTCGATACCGCTTAGTCTCGACGTTTTCGATATCGCAGGGCCACTCAAATCCTATGAACGACCGACGGATAGCGGCACGACGACGAGTTGCTGGTTCTGCGAAAACTGCGGAACGCGTGTCTATCACCAGTCCGCACGCTCTTCGCGGTCCATCACGTTGAAAGGCGGAACGCTCGACGATACCGGCAGCCTCAATCCCGTGGCTCATCTTTGGACCCGTCGCAAGCAATCCTGGGTCATTCTGCCGCCCGCCGTTCCAGCCTTCGAAACGCAGCCTGCCGATCTGACGGCATGGCGGAAAACGCTCGTCAGTCCCGAATCAGACCCGTGACATCCGAACGGATTTGAAACCGCCAGAATTCACAATATTGCAGGGTTTGGTGATGGTCGCCGGCCGCGCCAATCTTGCCTGAGGGATGCAGGGATCAGCACCTACGCGGACTAAAGGCCACTACCGGACACGGACACTGACAAGCCAATCGGCCGAAGCCTTAAACTCGTGACAATTTACGCGTTACCGGCCAGTACGTTTCCCCCGGACCAAACCCACCGTCGAAGGTGCGTCCAGGAGGAGGTTTGTGACCAGCGACCACCGATTCGATATATAGCAGATTTTTTTACCGAGGTAGAGTCGCGTTGATCATCGTGAGGCGGTCTGATGGCTCGGTGGACCAACGATAATATAGGCCCCCCATGATGCCGGATGCGCATTCAAAGCCGACCCTTTTTCATCAATCAGTTTAAGAACGGATTGCCGCAAGGCCTCAGCCCAACTCACTTTGTCGCCCCCCTTCTTGGCAGTGATCATTCCGGTCGTGATCTCCACGGCCGGCTCGGAGGGTATCGCCCAATGGGTCACCATGAGGCGCCGTGCGCCCGCGTAGAAAAAGGCCTTCGCCAAACCCGACAACCCTTCGGCTCCCGGACGACCATCGCTCGCGGCCGTGTTGCAGGCTGAAAGGATGACGAGATCGGCGTTCAGTTTCAATTGCGCGATCTCGCTGGCAGACAACAAACCGTCATTGCCGCCAACCGCCTTTTTCGGCGTCGCCAGCAAAAGTCCCGGCTCGGCGAAGTTTTCCAGTTCGCCTGCAATCAATCCATGTGTTGCGAATGCGATGACCTGGTACTGCTCGAGGTTTCGGCGGCGCAGCTCAGCTTCACTGGCAGCATGGCCGAGGAGAAGATCGGACGCGGTGTCGGCCCCCAAGAGACTTGCAATCGCCTTGACCTCGAACTCGGTCTCGGGCAGCGGAGGCACCTTGACCGTCGCGCTTCTTCCGCCCGCCAGATTGGCGAGGCGAATGGTTTGCAGATTTCTAGTCGAGGAAGCGTCATCGGTCACCTCTGCGAACACAGGATTGCCGACGCCGAAGAACGGACGCTGCGTCGCCTCTGCCGTCTGCCGATTGCCGCGAAGAATTTTGAGCGCTGCAACTGAAGGCAATGTACTCACTGCCATTTTGCGAATGAGCCAGTCAGGCCGCTCGTTTCTGATTTCTTCGATAGGCAGACGGGCGCGGTCAGGCGCCTCAGTCACCAGCACACCGAGGGGAAGTCCGTCCAGGGATCCGTTGGGCACAAAATACAAATGACGGACCACCGCGAGCTCGGCTTCGAATGGGTCGAGAATTGTCTTGTAGAGTGTATGTGCGGCGTTGAGGTCGACATCCGACAGATTGGTCGGATCGAGATTCTGCCGCAGAGCGGCCACCTTCTCCCTCAGTCGGTCCGGGGAGATATCGAGTTTCGCAAAGCGCGTCCCCTTGCTGGACACCCACCACGCATAGACGCTCTCCGACCCGACGTAAGCCGAAAACAGCGCTTCTTCGCCCGACATCAATTCACGGACGTCATCGAGCCCCGCAATCTGCAGGCGGGCATGCGCGAAATAGTCGGGATCGGCTTTCGTGAGCTTGTTTCCGATTGTCTGAACGCGTGTTTCCTGGCGCTCAATGCGCTTGAGCAGCGGCGCTGCTGCATCGCTTTGCTGATCGGCCAAGGTCTTGTAGAGCCGCGCCAGCGAACGCCGGCCATCCTGGTGCTGCCGGATAAGGCTGGCGACGGATTTGTTGCGCGCCTTCAAGCGGCTTGCCAACCGACCGACCGTCGCCCCTGTCTGTGTCGCTTGAAGATACTGCCCGGCGAAGAAGCTCTCGGCCAAGCGAGACACGTTCACCGCGCCGTCATCCTGCGACACGAGCGCCAGATGCGTTTGCATGAGACCGCGGAGACGATTGGCCCAACTCACGACAGCGTCATCCTGAAACGAAAGCCCTTTCTCGAACTTTGCGCGGACGGCAGAAAGTATGGGCCGTGTTATGTCGACTGCGGCTTTCAGCTCACCGAGTTTGAGATTCGTTCGAGCCAACCCATCGGCAGCCCGGATCCTGGTAATGTCGCTCAGCACGGCGCGGGCATCATTGTTAGCGTTGTAGACGTCGCCGCCGGCGATCTCGAAATAGGTGCGCGCCAACCTGTATCGCCCCAAATCCTCGCGCTCCTCGCCTTCGGCAATCGCCATCTCCTGGATTCGATCCAGCTCCGCGACGGTCGCGCTTGCACCGCTCCAGTTGATGACAAAGGCGTTCGACAAGTTATCGTATATTTTGTCCGCTATCTTTATATTACCTGCCTCTTCTGCCATGAGACCAAGGAACTCGCAAGTCTCGACCGACTCACAGCGATGGTCCTTAGGCGAACGCCCTTCGGCTCTACGAAACCGTTGGATTGTCCGCTCAATACGTTCAGCACCCAGCTGCAGGCCCTCAAGCACGAAGATCGTCCCAATTTGCGCGAGGACAATATCGACATAGTTGTTTGAACCGATACGCTTCAGCCTGTCGTTCGAAAGGCGGTCTAACAGTTTGGGCAGAAATGGAGCGAACCACGTTCTCTTTCCCGGCCTGACGAGATTGCGATAGATCGCGTGGATAGCTTCCAACTGCTCTCTGTTTTCGACCTTCGAGCGATAGCGCCCCGGAACGACAGGCCAGAGCGAGTCATTGAAGACCGTTTTGAGAAGCCTCGCGACACTGGGGCGGTCATCACGCAAAGCAAAAATCGCTGCAGCTTCTCCAAACATCCCGGCGGACAGATTTGGATTGGCGTAGTTGCGTTTGAATCCATAGAAGTGTGGCCGGTTGCGTCCAAAACAGGCGAGAAACTGGTCTGCCGATGACGATCTGGCCCCAGCCGCTGCGACCTCCGGCGACTCGGCCAGGATCTCCTGCATCGCCGTGCGGACCTCATAGACTCTGCGCTTCTTGACCGGCGTCCCCGACAGGCATTCTGTCGCAATTGCCTTATCCAGATTACTGAATAACTCCTGTGCTCTTGCACTTACCGGCGACTGCTCGACACCTTGCCGTCCTCGCTCCTTCTCGATGCTGGCCAGCAGGGCACGCAGCTTCTTGTTGTGTTGCTTTGCACGCCGCAAACGCTTCTTCTCTGCAATCAGTTTCAGTGCTCTGTTGGCATAGGCCTCGCTTTGAGAATGATCCCCCGCGTCGAAATAGTTCTGCGCAGACAGAACCAGGATTTCCAAACGCTTCGTATGGGCGCGGCGCTGTTCGGCCGCCTTCAGGGCACGGCCCAAAATCAGGTTGGACGTGTCGTAGTCCTTGGCGGCTGTGAAGTGCGTCGCAAAGGCGATCGGGCCGGACCCGAACCGGCGATAGAGGCTATCGGCCAACTTGAATGCGCCATAGCGTTCAAGCCGGGCACCCAAACTCCAGACATAAGAGATACCGGCATTGTAGGTGTGCATCTCTTTGCGAAAGAACTCGTTCACCTGCCCCTGCAGGACAATGGTCAGCTCATCCTTCAATCCAAGGCTGTGCAAAGCCTTCAAAGTCTTATCACCGATATCTTGCTCGAAGGCTGAGTCGGTTATGAAGTTTATACCGGACGATGAACTGGTTAGATGCGACCGATAAATCTGAAAGGCAGTCTTGAAACTGCGCCTCGTCGAAGCATCATCCTTGCTCTCTGCAAGCGCGGTCGCAAGATCGAGCTGAGCCCAAAAACGTGCCAATGGAATGCGGATCGTGTCAGCCACCTCGACACGGCGTTGATTGATCTCAACTCGCTGATTGATCTCGGACGAACACTCCGCGGCCTTGCGAAGCCATCCGACCTGCATGGCGTCCACACCGAACGCCGCTGCGTGCGTATCGACGGCCTGCAGCCACAAGCTGGCGCGCTCCGACCGCGAAATCTTGTACGAATTCGCCGAGACGCAATCCAATCCTCCACCGGCGATAGCCGTGATTGCATTTAGACGCTGCTCTGCCAGAACGCGTTTGAATCTAGCGTCCTGTCGGTCGTATCCAGAGAGATAGTCGATCGCGCGCTTTTGGGTCTCTCCGAAGCGTTTGTTTGCTGCGGCAACCTCATCCGCGTCGGAAGTATCCTTGAGATCGCGACTTTGCGCCTTCGCAAAATCGACCAACACATTCCCTTCGAGGGCGCTGCCCGATCCGTGTTCCCGTCGAATGTCCTTCATCAATTGATTGAGAAGAGACTTCGCTTGCCGAACTTTTCTCAGATCGATTTTTCCTTGATCGGTCTTCGCATTCACGAGAGCCACGGCACGCTTGTGAGTTTGCGACCAATAGAGTTTTTGCTTCGGAGTGTATTGATACAAGCCCGCAATTTTCGTGTTGATCGATGTCGGTCTTCGGTTCCGCGATGAACCCGGCCATCGTTCAATGAACAGTCGTGCGTTTGCCTTTGCTGTTGCCGTTGTTTGAGGCGTCGTGGATCTGATCCCGGATACAGCACCCTTAAAAGGAAATCGTTGACCGGCGCTTCCTTTCAAAAAGCACCATCCCGATGTCGTGTTGTAGGTGAAGGCCGCACATCGCGGCTCGGCGGCACATGCCGCCTCGCACCCTGGCACGCCGATCCGTTTCAGAGACGGATCCGTTCGCGGGTCGCGAATATCGTCACCCCGCAAGTCCGTATGGATAAAACGCTGGAATTTCTCACCCTTGTTTTGGGCGCTGGTTTGTGTCGATTGCCGATCGGTTTGGACGTTCCGATTGTTCCTGCGGGCTGCCATCGCCTTGTTCGCGGCCTGCAGCAATGCCTTGTTCTGCTCCGCGGTCAAACGGCCGGTTGCCTGCGCACCGATGGACCTTTGATATTTTCTGATCGCCAGGCGTGTTTTTCGGCCGAACTTGCCATCCACGGTACCAACATCGAAACCCAGGATATTGAGAGCCAGCTGCACGGAGTGGCGAATCTGGCTGAAATCGACATTCCGGTTGCCCACATCCCTTGGTTGTGCCTCGAGACCTTGCGGTAACAGCACTGCCAACAATGCAATAACAGGAAAAAGACGTCTCCGGACCATCCCACTCCTCCCATTCTGACGCGTGGCTCAGCTTCGGGCAGAATTTGTGTCACATGTCCATAGTGTACGCTGATGATTCCGGCATTCGAGAGCCAATCCGATCAAGACGCTGCGTTGGGTACCCGAACCACGCAAAAGTATCGCCAAATCCGTCCATTCCTGGCGCTTTGCCTTCGCAAATGTCGTATTCCAGAGTGCATTCAACCTTTGTCCGCTCACGGAAAGTTGGTCGAGAACAGGTCGAATCGTGATCACAAATGCGAGCTGAGGCGTAATAGGTTGTCATCGGAATTGACGGAACCCGATCGTTTTGCAGCCGCACCACCATTTGAATGCGTCGTTGCGCGACCTATATCCGGCAAACCGTACGTCGCCGGTCGGGTGGACGGCCCAATTTCTGTAATGTTGATCCAATATGATCGGCCTCGTTCCCAAAGTGCAAGAAAGGGTGGAAAACATGAAAACTACAACAGCAATCGCCGTAGCCGGCGCCTTCGCCACAGCTCTCTCTGCTGCCGCAGTCGATCCAGCTGACGCGCAAGAGCGTGAGAAATGCTACGGCATCGCCAAGGCCGGGGGTAACGATTGCAAGGCTGGACCGGGCACATCCTGTGCAGGCACCTCGACGATCGACTACCAAGGCAATGCCTGGAAGCTGGTTCCCAAAGGCAAATGCATCACAACGGCCTCGGCCGGCGACGCCAAGGGCTCGCTTACCTGCATGGTTGTTGCATCGCTCGGCAAAAAGGGCCTTTGCGATGAGAAAGAGAAGAAGAAGAACTAGGTCCGCTGAACGCATGGACCAATTGGTCACATACAAAGTTACGAGCTCGATTCCGGCACGTGCCGGCGTCGGGCTCAAACCTGACCACTACCGGGATGTCTTGGATAACAAGCCGGACATTGGCTGGTTCGAAGTCCACCCCGAGAATTACATGGGCGCGGGCGGACCGCCGCATTACTATCTCACCGCCATTCGAAACGACTATCCCTTGTCACTCCATGGCGTCGGGCTTTCCATCGGAACCGATGGACCCCTGGACCAGGAGCATCTGGGCCGGCTGAAAGTGCTCGCAGACCGGTACGAGCCGGGTCTCATGTCCGAGCATCTTGCCTGGTCCACACATGACGACATTTTCCTGAACGATCTCCTGCCGGTGCCTTACACGACCGCGGCTCTCGCTCGTGTTTGTGACCATATCGATGAACTGCAGGAAACGGTTGGTCGAACCATCCTGCTGGAAAACCCTTCGACCTATCTGGAATTCGAAGAGAGCGAGATGAGCGAACTCGAGTTCCTGCAAGCGATCGCCAAACAATCGGGCTGCGGCCTGCTGCTGGACGTCAACAATGTGCTGGTGTCTTCAACCAATCACGGTTTCGACGCCGAAGCTTATATTGACGCATTCCCGGTCGAGCATGTCGGCGAGATTCACCTTGCCGGCCATGCAAGCGACGAAGACGACGCAGGCGAGCCGATCCTGATCGATGCCCATGGTTGCGAAGTCGCCGACCCGGTCTGGGTACTTTATGCGCGAGCGGTGGCGCGCGCCGGGGAGCGACCGTCCCTGATCGAATGGGACAATGACGTGCCTGCGTGGGACACGCTCTTTGCCGAAGCTGGGCGTGCCGAACGCGTGATGGCGGCGAGAGGCTCCAACCATGCCGCGTCGAACTGAAGATCAAGGCGCTTTCGTCGCCGCCTTATTCGACCCAGAACAAGCCGTGCCGGACGGATTGACGAGCCGGACAGGACCACGCCCGCTCAAGCGCTTCAATGTCTACCGGAACAATGTGTTCGTCAGCCTGATCGAGGCACTGGCAGGCCGCTTCCCGGCCGTCTGCCGCCTTGTCGGCGAAGAGTTTTTTCGTGCGACGGCGCGGGTATTCATCGAAAGCCATCCCCCTCGCTCGCCGGTTCTGCTGCACTATGGCGGAGAGTTTCCAGCCTTTCTGGATGCGTTTGAGCCGGCCGAGAGCGTGCCCTACCTGGCAGATGTCGCACGGCTCGAGTGGGCATGGAATGAAGCCTATCATGCGCCCGATGCCTCACCGCTCAGTACCGATGAGATGTCTGCGTTGGCTTCAGCAGACATTGCCAATGCCACATTTACGCTGCATCCCTCACTCCGTTCCGTGGCATCGCACTTTCCAATCGTCACGCTGTGGACAGCGATGACCGATGAGACCGACCTGGACGAGAACACATTGGACACCGGACCGGAGAACGCACTTATTCTGCGGCCAGAGCTCGCCGTCGAAGTCAGGCAATTGCCGGCCGGAGCGGTAGCCTTCATCACATCGCTCAGCGCCGGAAAGACGTTGATGGAGGCGGCTGAAACAGCCGGCACAGAGAATTCGGAATTCGATTTAAGCGCCAACCTCGCCGGGCTCATGCAATGCGGTGCGATCTGCGATATCGCCCTGTCGACCATTGGCGCAACACCATCAAGCCAGAAGGAATTGAACCATGTCTGATGCAGCGGGAGCCGGCGCAGAGGCCGCAAAGAAGGATCGGACATCAATGGGACGCCTCGGCGATTTCCTCTTCGGGCGCTCATCGTTCATTTCCAACATGCCGATCGCCGCGGGCTTCATCGTTTCCCTGGCGCTCCTCGGCGTGCGCTACCTCCTGGCCGAACCCTTCTTCAAATCCGGGCTGACGAAATGGGAAGGTTTCTTCAAGATTTCAGGCGGCGCAGCCTATCTCTTCAGCCCTGGGTGCGATTTCGAGGAGTGCTACAAGCTGCGCCTGTTCGGTGAGGCCTACAACTTCCCCTTCCCGAATATCGCGGTTCACATGGCGGGCGTCGCGGAAATCATGTTGCCGATCCTCGTCATGACAGGATTCCTGACGCGCTTTGCTGCCCTTGGCCTCTTGGTTATGACGGTTGTCATACAGATCGTCTTCTTCAGCGGCTGGCCGACCCATATATATTGGGCTGGCTATGCTCTGATCCTAATCGTTCTCGGCCCGGGTCTCATCTCTCTCGATGAAGGTGTCCGGCGCCTCAAATCCCGCGCGAGCTAACCCAGGTCATACGTTAAGTCTGCACCAAAGCTGACGAAGCAGCTTAGAATCGATCAACTTTTCTGGGGTTAATCGATTCCGACTAAACTCAGGTTGATCTAGTTGTCATGCTAGTTCGGGAACGCTACCATTTGGTATGGCTTCAAAAGAGAGTCCCACAGCGCTTTCGGCAGCAGAGATGGTCTCCCATCTGGGGCGACTTGCACAGGGCGAAGGTTTTCGCTGCGGTTTGACGACGGCGCAATGGACGGCCTTGCGATACTTCGCGAGGGCCAACCGTTTCTCGCGCACGGTTTCGGCGTTCGCCGACTATCATGCGACGACACGAGGCACCGCTTCACAGACGGTCAAGAGCCTGGTCACCAACGGCTATCTCAAACGCGTCAAATCGGCATCGGATGGCCGCAGTGCACGGCTGGATCTCACGTCGAAGGGTATGGCCCTTCAGGACCAGGACCCGTTTGAGGATCTGGTTGCAGCGATTGCAGAATTACCTGGCGGGTTGAGACAGCAGCTTTCGAATGCGCTTGAGCGCGTCATGGGCTCTGTCGCGAAGGTCCGGGGCAAGCGTACTTTCGGCACGTGCGATTCATGTTGCCATCTCGAAGAATGTCTTTGCCGAACGATCGGCGAACCGCCGTTCCACTGCAAATATGCCGACCAATCATTGCAGCACGGCGAACTCGACGAGATCTGCATCAACTACGCGCCGGGCCCCAATGGCAGCGGGCGGACGACGCCCAGAGACAATCCGGCAGCCGAATAGGTCATTGCGCCAGATTCACGATCTGCACGCGCCGATTCTCACCCGAATTAGGGGCGCCAGGTAATTTCAATTGCTCTTCGCCAAATCCGATCGCGATGAGGGTCGAGTCGTCCAGCTTGAACGATTTGGCAAGAAAATTCTTTACGGCCGCTGCACGGCGCTCTGAAAGCGTCTGGTTGTAGCTGTTGGAGCCTTTGGCATCTGTGTGCCCGGCCACCAGAAACGTTGCGCCTTCCAGATCCGCGCTGCCGAGCGCTTTGCCCAAATTGATGAGAAGCGGCACGGATTTCGGCTGGATCGTTGCTGAATTATAGGCGAACAGAATCTCGAGATCGACGCTGGGTGCCTTCGAGTCTTTTACGATTTTCGCAACCTTGGTCCGTTCCTCGACGGAGATTGCGCGCAGTTTCCTGTTCTTCAGGCTCTTGATGAAGTCGGATTGTCCAGGCGTTGCCTGCTTTTGAATATTCACACCGCGAACTTTGAATTTTTTCTTTTTCAGCGCGTTGATCAGCGCACTCGTGGACTCCGTATCATCTGCAGCGGACACAGGTCCAAGCAGAGCGAGGCTCATAGCGCCGGCCAACAGGAGCGTGAGCGGGTTGCGACGAAGCATGATGCACCTCCAAAATTCAGCAATAAGCGTCAGTTTGAACGCCGATATATAGAATCTAGGCTGAATGGCCGATGAACGGAAGTCTTTGGCAGAACAGTGCTAAACCAACCAGATCGCGGCAAGGCCGAGAAAGGCGAAGAAACCAACGACATCCGTAACCGTCGTCACGAACACACTCGATGCAAGAGCCGGATCGATGTCGAGCTGATCGAGCGTCAGAGGGATCAGGATCCCGGCCAGCGCGGCAACGAGCAGATTGATGACCATCGCCGCCGCTATCACGATGCCAAGCGTATCGCTGCTGAACCAGAAAAGCGCCACTGCCCCCATTATGATGGCAAACAAGAGACCATTGAGGACGCCGACCAGCAACTCTCTCTTGATGACGCGTAGCGCATTCACGCGCCCCAACTCCTTCGTCGCGAGCGCACGCACGGCAACCGTCATGGTCTGTGTCCCTGCATTGCCGCCCATGGACGCAACGATGGGCATCAGGACTGCGAGAGCGACCATCTGCGCGATCGTCGCATCGAAGAGACCGATCACGACCGAGGCCAGGATGGCCGTCAGCAGATTCACCGTCAGCCAGACGATCCGGCCGCGACTGGTACGCCACACGGTGTTGGCAAGCGATTCATCGCCGACACCGCCGAGATAGTGGATGTCTTCCTTGGCCTCTTCCTGAATGACTTCGACCACGTCGTCGGCCATGACAACGCCGACAAGTCGTTCATTCTCGTCGACAACCGGCGCTGAAATCAGGGCAAAGCGCTGGAACTCGCGTGCAACCTCTTCCTGGTCTGTTTCAGCGAAAAATCGGCGAATATCACTCTCGGCGATATCCTCGACTCGCACCGGGCGTTTCGTTCGCAACAGGCGGTTGAGCTGTACGCTGCCCAACAGATGAAATGCCGGATCGACGAGAAAGATTTCGGAGAACGCATTCGGAAGATCGTCATCTTCACGCATATAGTCGATGGTCTGGCCGACGGTCCAAAACGGCGGCACCGCAATGATATCGGCCTGCATCAGCCGGCCGGCTGAATCTTCGGGAAATTCAAGCGACCGCCTGAGCGTGGCGCGCTCACCCACGGTCAGCTTGGCAAGAATATCCTTCTGGTCATCCTCATCCAGATCTTCGAGCAGATAAACCGCGTCATCCGACTCGAGGGCGCTAACCGCCTCGGCGACCTGCTCATTCGGCAGCACGTCGATGAGCTGGTCGCGAACCGGCTCTTCAAGCAACGGCAGGGCTTCGACATTGAAATCCGGCCCCAGCGCATCGATCAGCCGGACACGTTCATCGGGCTGAAGGAATTCGATCAGATCGGCGAGATCCGCTTCATGCAACGCGCCGGCAAGCGCCTGGATTTCCGTATCGTCTTCCGACGCGAGCGCGTGCTCGACCGTGCGCACGAATTCGGGCAGGAACGCGCCTTCTTCGTCGTGAAGCTGTAGCTCGTCGGTCGCTTCCTGCATCGTGCCATCCGTTGCAATTAGAGCGATCCGCGTCTCGCCAGGCTTAGACAAGCTGCTCTAACACTCTAGAATCGAATAGTTTTCCGGCGTTCAATCAACTCCGGTTGGGTGTCATTTGGGTCGACGGCGGCCATCTGACGACATGCCGCAGTTTTCTAATTTAAGGCCTTCCCTTGCCCCGCAATTGCCATCCTTTAGGCGATGAATGGCGGCCGCTGGTATTAACGCCTGTTTCGGGCGAACTGCCAGACAAAAATTGAATGTCCACCAATGCGGCGGTGGCGGCAGTTAGAGGTCAATCCAATGCAACTCGCGATCGCGCGGCTCGCGGCGTGCTTCCTTGCTGCGTCTACGGCGCACGCCAGTGCCGCGGCCCATTGCCCGGGAAATCCGAATGCGCTGGGCGTCTCCCGGACGCTGGCGATCGATTCGAGCAGCGGCCCAAGATTCGGAACATGGCAGTATCCGGCCTATCGACATCTCAAGCGCGGCGCCCCCAAGGGCCTGGATCTTGCACCTGGCGAAGTCGTTCTCACCTTCGATGACGGACCGCATCCGATCCATACCCGCCGCATCCTGAGAGCGCTGGACCGCCACTGTGTCAAAGCGACCTTCTTCCCGGTCGGTCGCTGGGCGAATCATGTGCCTTACGTCGTGCGTCAGACCATAGCCCGCGGTCATACTGTGGGCGCCCATACCTGGTCGCACCCTCACCGGATCGACAAACGCCCCTTCGCCTACGCCAAAAAGGAGATCGAACGCGGGTTCGAAGCCGTGCGCAAAGCTGCTGGCGGCACCATCGCTCCCTTTCTGCGGTTTCCGGGCCTGCGCGAGACGAATGCCATGAACACCTTCGCCGCTGCTCGCGGTTACGCAATCTTTTCGACGGATATTACGAGCGACGATTGGACGGGCATCAGCGCAAAGACAATCGTTCGCCGTGTCATCGGGCGGATCAGGCGGCAAGGCCGAGGCATGATCCTGATGCACGATCCGAAACCCGAGACGGCCAAAGCCGTGCCAGCAATTCTCAATGCCTTGAAAAGACATGGCTTCCGCATTGTTCACATCGTGCCGAAACAGCCGTTGAGCGGGCCGAGAAAGACTGCCAAGACGGCAGTCGACGACCATGGGCTACAAAAGGAGAGCCCGAAAAACTAAAGTGAGTCCTATGACGCCTGACCTTGAACGTATGACGGCTGACCTCACGCAGCTCGTCTCGACCCCCTCGATCAATCCCTACGACAACCCACCGGCCCCTGGCCTGCAGGAAGCCGAAGTCGCCTATTGGCTTCTCGGTGCCATGGAAGACATCGGACTTGAGACCGGACACCGCGATGTCGTGCCTGGCCGGCCGAACGTCTGGGGGCGACTCCGCGGTACCGGCGGCGGGTCTTGCCTCATGCTGGCGGGACATATGGATACGGTCGGCGTCGAAGGCTATGACGGCGATCCCTTTGCCGCCACGCTGCGCGATGGACGGCTGCATGGCCGCGGCGCCTGCGATATGAAAGCCGCCCTCGCCTCCTTCCTTGAGGTAGCGAGACTATTGGCAGCCGCCCCCCAGGCACTGGCGGGCGATCTATTGCTCATGTTCGTTGCGGACGAAGAGCACGTCATGATCGGCTCCAGGGATGCCGGCCAAAACGGCCCGCACGCGGACTACTGCATTGTCGGCGAGCCAACGGAGCTCGCCATCTGTCCCGCGCATAAAGGGCAAAGCTGCTTCGAGATCACGGCCCTTGGCAAGGCCGTGCATTCCTCCATGCCGGAGCGAGGCGAAAACGCCATCGCCAACATGCACCGCATCATTGCGGCCCTCGCTACCTATCCGGACGAACTGCTGGAGCGGCCCGCCCATCCCCTTTGCGGCAATGCTCGTTTCTCGCCCGTTCAGATCGAAGGTGGCCAGTCGCATTCGGCAATTCCCGAGCGCTGCGCACTCATGATCGACCGGCGCACGGTCCCTGGCGAGACGTCCGCCAGCGTCGCCGACGAAATACGCGAACGGCTTGAACCTCTGAAAAGCGATGGAATCTCGTTTGAGATATCGGAGCCAATCCTCGACGTCGCGCCTTTGGATACCGCGGCCGATTCACCGATCACGGCGGCTGCTGTGAGCGCCGTGGAGAGGCTGAACGGCACACCGCCCGTGCTTAGCGCATTCCCGGGAGGAACCGATGGACCGAATTTCGGCTGCCCGGCCATAATCTGCGGCCCCGGGTCGCTCGCTCAGGCGCATACGATCGATGAATATGTGGAGCTCACACAGCTAGAGGGCGCGGCACAAATCTATCTCAGCGTCGCAAAATCGCTCTTGGCATAGGCTTGAGCGACCACGCACAGGACATGCTATGCCGCCGCCATGGCTCAAGAACTCAAAGGAGGTTAGAAAAAAACAACACACGGCAAATTTGCCAGTGAGAGGTGATGGTGCGGTCGAGAAGACTCGAACTTCCACCCGTGTTACCGGACAGCGACCTCAACGCTGCGCGTCTACCAATTCCGCCACGACCGCAAGTCGCGCGCCCATATGTCAAGCGCGCGAGGACTTCATGTAGCAAACCCGTATGGGGCCTGCAAGCGCCAGAAATAAACGAATTTGCCTACTTGCCTGTCGCCGAACGCCTCAGCTTTTCGCTCACCGACACTGCGATCTTCTCGCCTTGCACGATCACTTCGCCCCTGGCGATCGGTGCGTTATTGGCGAGGATCTCGACTTCTTCGTCCTCGCTCGTGTCGAGTTCGATCACGGCACCGCGTCCCATGCGCAGCAATTGATGCACCGGCATGGACGTTTTGCCGAGCACAACAGTCACCTCGATGGGGATGCTATTGATGGTTTTCGCTGCTTCGCTCAAAACTGACAATCTCCGCTGTGGGTAGAATCGACCTTATGGTTCTTGAGGATCGATTGTTCACACTTATGGTTACCGGATCGTAAAGGTCGACGCGAAATGGCACAGACTTTCATGCAGCAATCCGGCCGCGAGGTGCCCGTTGAATGGCGGGTAAGCGAGCATCCCGTCCCCTATGACGAGGCGCTGGCGGAGATGGAGCGCCGCGTGGCGGCAATCGCGTCGGGCAATGAGACGGAATCAGTCTGGCTTCTCGAGCATCCGCCGCTTTATACGGCCGGCACCAGCGCCAACGATCGCGATCTGGTCGATCCGGACCGGTTTCCTGTTTTCCATACGGGACGCGGCGGCCAGTACACCTATCACGGGCCGGGCCAGCGCATTGTCTATGTCATGCTCGATCTGAAACGCCGGCGTCCTGACGTGCGCCGGTTTGTCTGTGCCTTGGAGGACTGGGTCATCGCCACCCTCACCCACTTCAATGTGGCGGGCGAGCGGCGCGAGGGCCGTGTCGGCGTCTGGGTGGCACGCCCGGAACTCGGAGCTACGCGGGAGGACAAGATCGCCGCTATCGGAGTCAGGGTCCGCCGATGGGTCACCTTTCACGGCATCAGTCTCAACGTCGATCCGAACCTGGAACACTATGCCGGCATCGTTCCCTGCGGCATTGCCGAGCACGGCGTGACAAGCCTGGTCGACCTCGGACGGCCCGTGACCATGAACGATGCCGATATCGCCCTGCGCACGGCTTTCGAACGGACCTTCGGCCCGACGCAGAATATTTAGAGGCTTGATTTGAAAATCCTTAAGCCGGCCCTCTCCTCCGGCCAAACCACCCCGAGGGTACTCTTCTTGGGTGGTTGGGCCGGGGGAGCGGGCCGGCTTAAGGACACTGAGGTCTAGCTCTTAATCTCCGACGACGATGAATGGCGCCCAGACTGCCGGATAGGCGTTCAGAGGATCTTTCTCGTCGGCAATCAGCGCGATCATTGAGCGCCGCAGGGCTTCCGCTTTGTCAAGCGTTGCATCCTGAGCCCGGGCATCGAAGATCTGCGAAGTCAGGGTGACTGCGGCGCTGGACGCCACCGGCCAGTGCGAGACCAAAAGGGCACGCGCGCCGGCATAGATGAATGACTTGGCGAGTCCCGATAATGCCTCGGCACCCGGCTTGTCGCCGGCAGCCGTGTTGCAGGCCGACAGGACCACCCAGTCGGCATTGAGCTTGAGCTGTGCGACTTCGCTTGCGGTCAGCAGGCCATTGTCGATGTCGCTGGGCGCACTCGGCACGGTCAATGCCAATGCGGGTTCCGCTGCCGTACTGCCAAGCTTCTCAAGATCACCTGCCACGAGACCATGGGTCGCAAAATAGACGACACGATAGTTCTGCAGCTTGGCGGATTTTACATCGCGCTCTGTCGCCGTCGCGCCGAGACGCAGTTTCGTCCCATCCGCGCCAAGCCGCTCGGCCACATGTCGCAATTCGTCGGCTGTATCGGGCAGTGGCGACAAGCTGGCCGCAAGTAGACGCAGGTCGACCTGTCCTCCCGGCTTATAGAAATTGGAGAAGGCGCGCGTCTTCACGGCCGTAACCTTGGTCCCTCTGACTTCGCCGGCGGCACCGCCTCCGAAGTCGGGATTGCCATAACCGATGAATGCGTCTCTTGCCGACTCTTTGCTTGCAAAGACCCGCAGAGCCCGCAGTGAGGTCACAGACGGCAGAATGGCGATGGCATGCCGCTTCACCAGCCAGGCGACATCCCGGTAGCCAGTCATCACCGGCGGGATCGCTTGCGCCGGCGGATCGGTGACAAGCACATTGAACGGAAGGCTGGTCAGGGCACCGACCGGAACAATGAGCAGTTTCCGCTTATCGGAAATGATGTCCTCGACCGGGCCGAGCAGATCCTTGTAGAGCGCATGGGATTTCTCAAGGTCGAAGAGATCCTCTCGACGCTGAAGCGCTTCGAAGTCAAGACCTTTGCGCAAAGCGGCCACTCGGGCCGAGAGGCTTTCGGCCGACTGGGCATTAGGGAGCTTCTGCCATCGCACTGCCTCATCCGTGACGGCCCAGACATACCCCTCGCCTTTCGTCAGAAGATAGACAACCAGCGCCTCATCCTCCGCAAGCAGGCCACGGATGCTCTTAATCGAGAGCGGAGCCGGGTTTGTCAGTTCGCCATAGCTCGGGAACTTTTTTTCCAAACGTGCGGACAGTCTGGCGAGCCGTTTTTCAACTGCGCTTCGCTCACGTCTCAGCCCGGCGGATACTTTCGGGTCCCGCGTATTGGCGGGTTTTGTGAACTCCGCAACCAGTGTCTTTTCGATCGCTTGGAGACTAGCGGTAAGATCCTGCTGTTCGCGAACGACCTTGCCGAGCGCCTTGTCGTCCGCCCCGAAGCGGGCTGCCATTTGTGACAGCGCCGCCGACACCGATGTCGTGCCATGGCGTTGCGCCGCTGCAAGCGCCTCGTCTGCAAGCGCGCTCCGATCCGCTTTCCTGCCGCTGGCGACTTCGAAAGCGATGCTGACGACCTGCTCAAACACATGGTTCAATGGTTGCGTTCGACTGTCGTCCGTGTCCGAGCGGCTGGCGACGGAGCGCTCCTGAAGCGATGCAACGGTCATTGCCGCATCGCGCGCAGCGCTCAGTGCCTTTTCAGGTTTTCCGTCTCTTTGGTTCACAAAGGCGAGTTGGCTGAAAATCTTGGCAGTGCTCGGATTGGTGGGACCGGCGGTCTTTTCGGCTATCTTACGGCCGCGCTCGTAAAGCGGGATTGCCTTGGCAAATACCCCTTGTGCCGAATGTGCATTCGCCAGATTGAGGATGCTTTGGAGAACCGCCTGATGGTCTGCTCCCAGCGTCTTTTCGCGAATAGCCAAAGCACGCTTGTGATAGGACACCGCTTTGGCATGCTGTCCGAGGGACACACGCGCGGTCCCAATATTGTCGAGCGCAAGCGCGGTTTGGGGATGCGATTTCCCATAGACCTTGTTGTAGATCTTCAACGCTTTCTCATAGAGGGTCAGCGCGTCTTTAAAGTCTCCCCGTAAATTGAGAGCGCCAGCATAGTTGAGATAGCTGTCGGCAACCCGGGGATGCTGAGGACCTAACGCCTTTTTCTTGATTGCGATTGCACGCTCGTGCAGTGGGACAGCCTCATCGAAACGGCCCTGGTTGCTATACACACTGGCGAGATTTTCACGCGTATTGGCAAGATTGACGTTATCGTCGCTCAATCTTGCATCGTAAATTTCGAGCGCCTGCTTATAGAGCTTTGCCGCCTTCGGGAGATTGTCCAACTCCTTGTAGATATTGGCCAGATTGTTGAGCGTGGTTCCGACATTTTCGTGTCTCGGTCCGAGCACTTCTATGAAGATGTCGCGCGACTTCTCCATAAGCGAAATGGCCTCGTCATATTGCCCCATGCTGCGATTGACGTTCGCCAGATTGCCGTAAGTATTGGCCACCGCAGCGGTTCTGGGCCCTATCACCTGTTTGTATGAGGCCAGCGCAGACTCGAACAGCGAGAGCGACTCATCAAAACGGCCAAGCAAATGCAGCACATCCGCAACCCGCTCCCGGGCGCCAGCCGTTTGTGCTGCCGCAGGACCACGGGCATTCTCAACGAGTTCGAGATTGCGTTCGAGAAGCGGCAATGCCTCCCGGTAACTCCCTTGCCGGTAGTAGGCGCTTGCAAGATTTCCAACCGTATTCGCGATACTCGGATTGTCGGCCTTCAGTCGCTTTTCGTAGATCTTGAGCGCACGCTTGTAGAGCGGAACAGCTGTCGCCGGCTGACCGAGATTGAAATGCGCATTGGCCAGATTGTTGAGCATATCGCCAACCGCCGCATGGCTGCGCCCCTGCGTTTTTTCATAGATCGGCAGGGCCTGCTTGTAGGACTTGATGGCGTCGCCATAGCGTCCCTGATTTAGAACCGCGAGCGCGAGATTGTTAAGGCTGAGGCCGTAGTTGATATGACGCCGTCCATAGCGCTTGCGCGCGATCGTGACCATGCGCTTGGCAAAACGTTCGGCGCCCGTGAAATCACCGGCACCGATGGCCTTCAGGTATGCCGGCTTCAAAGCCTCGAAGCTCTTTTGGGCCGCGGCAGGATTGACGTCCAACGAAAACAAGCTCGCTGCCAATGCGACCAGTACAAGACCGTGTCTGCAGCCCCTCAGATACCGCTCCATCGATCGAAACACTCCCTTTTACAAACAGAACGCACCGGCGTTCCGATCGGTTCCATTGCTGTGAGCAAGCCGTCCCGACACACCAACACACTGGTCCATAAAGATTATCACAGACTTCCAAGGCCTGAAGATCAGGCTGTTCGGGACCTTAACAAGCGACAAATCTTTATTTCGATTGGGCGCTTTCGACGAATGCAGGAATGGCGAAATCGCGGTATGACTTGGGCGACCCCTCACCCACATAGGTGAAGTGCCACCACTCGCCCGCATAGTTCTTGAACCCGCGTCGTTTCATGATGGTCACGAGCAAATCGCGATTATTGCGATGAAGTTGACCGAGACCGGATGCCCTGGTCTGGCTCATCGGATCAAAGCAATCGAACGCCGTCCCCATATCCATCTCGGCGCTCTTCTCGCCAAAGTCTCTCCCGTTGCGGCAGGTTTGCAACGCCGCATCCGGGCCCATCGCTCTGTGTCGCGCCAGATCGACGATTGTCAGATCGACTGCGGTTCCTTTTGAATGTCCGGACCTCGCAGCAATGTAACGGGGAAAGAGTTTCCGTTTGTCGATCCGTGGATGATAGCGGGATTTGATCTCCCGGTCCGGGGGACGCTTTGCCCAACGGACCATTTCTGAAACTGCGCGCGCGGGCCGGTAACAATCGAAGACCTTGAGCGAGAGGCCTTCATCTTTCAGATCCGCCTGGACCTTCTTGAGCGCATTTGCCGCTTTGCCGAACAGCACGCATTCCGCTGCATCGTATCCAGGCAGACGCTTGCCAACGAAGTTTTGCGGTGTTGCGTAGCGAATATCCTGAAGAATGGTTGGATCGACCGCCCGCAAATGCACAAAGCCTTCGGGCATCTCCGCCGCTGTCGATGCGACCGTCGCCATTAAGAACGATATTCCCGTGACCAGGATCGCAGCAAAGGTCCGCGCCAGCTTTGCGCCGGTGCAGCCGTCACGACGTGCTGGATGCCTGCTCAATGCGCCCGGACCCGCAATTCGCTGATTGCCGTATCCTGGTATTTCCAGCCCGGGTAGACCGACAGGATCTTGATCTGAACCCACATGGTCTCGGGGCTCCCGCCCAGGCCGAGCCTCTGCTCACGGGCTTTGTCTGCCAACACAAAGCGTCGTGTCTCACCATTCGAGAAGCGAACCTCGATCTCCTTCACCCGGCTGTTCTTGAGATAGATATCCTTGTTCTTGCCGAGTCCGTTGCTGATGTCGATCTGCATGGCCTGCTGTGGCTTGTCGAATTCCACGACGACCCATTCACCGATCCCCTGGCCTCTCTTGCCTTCGACCCAGGCCGTGCTTTCGCGCCCGTCCATCATGCGCGCGACCTCATAGGAGTAGCGGCCCTGCGGCGCCAATGTCGAGCTCACACAATAGATATCGCCGCGCCGACGCGTACAGGTCTCACCAGCTGCGCGAGGACGCGGCATATGGTATACACGCGTTCCATCGTCGCGAGGTGGAACAGACGCCACCTGCTGTTTGGCCTTCGCCTCCAATTCCGACAAACGTGCCCTTGCAAGGTCGGCGTAAATGCCCGTGGAGTAGCGGTTCAAATAGGCCTTCAGGACGGCGACGCTGTTCGTATTCTGAATTGTCGCCCAGGCTTCGGCTGCTTCGTTTCGGCGCGGTGCTTGAACACGCGGTATGTCCGCTGGCTGAGCGCCAACCGCGCCTTTTTCAACAAAAAAGAAATCGCCAGTGAGCGATGAATTGTTCCACGGAACCTGGCGGCCCGATGTCTTGTCGATGACATCCCTCCGGACGCGCCGCATGAGCTGAGCAACGTCGAGACCCGGAGTCTCGATATGCTGTAGAAGTGCCGTCGTAAAAGGACTGTTCTTTCCATCGCCATCGAGCGCGACATTGCCCGGCTCTGTGGCGAAGGCGATCATTGTCCCGACACCCGATTTAACCCGCGCCAGTCCGCGTCCGATGCCGGCGGAGCGTGTTCCCATGGATCGTGCCAGATTGCGTGCCAGCGGATTATCTCGACACGCATCCAGGACCACAAGATTGGTTTTGGTCTGACGCTCCATCTGTTTGAGGACCGTGCGCACAGGCATTGCTTCGAAGTCGAGATCGGCTTCGTCTTCGAGCGCCGCGTCTATGGGTGCCAGATAGTTCTGCCCCTTCACCTGCAGGCCGTGGCCCGCATAGAAGAAAAGCCCGACATCGGCACCGCGCAGGGCCTTTGAAAACTTACGGACGGTTTTCTCGAATGACAAACGCTTCAGATCGACACCCAAGACGACAGTGAATCCGAGGCGTTCGAGCACCGCGGCCAGGGCAATTGCGTCGTTTTTCGGGTTTTCTAGCGGAGCTGCATGCTCATAGGCCGAGTTGCCGATGACCAAGGCGACACGCTTGGCGGCTTCAGCCGGATGGGTCAGCCCAATCGCCAAAAAGCAGACCAATGACACAATTCGTGTCATGCCACCCATTGCAAAATGCTCCTCACGGTCGACCCTGGATATAGTGATGCATTGTTCCCGTTGAAGGGGTTCGTGCCAAGAGGCATCGCTGCTTCTGGTTACACTGTCGGTTTGATCTCGAACCCTGCGGCAACAGCTCCGCCCTCCTGAATGAGGGCGACGTGCGTCACTTTCGATCCAAACGGCCCCTTGCCACAAAGGCTCTGCATGGACGCGACCGCATCCGGCGGGCCCGAGATTACGGCTTCGACAGCGCCATCCCGGCAATTGCGAACCCAGCCGTCGAGCCCCAGCCTATCGGCTTCGTTGCGCATCCAATAGCGGAAGCCGACACCCTGAACGCGGCCCTCGATCCGCAGATGAATGGTCTGGATTTCAATGTCGCCGCTCATTGGCGCGGGAACCGGAGTGCCTTGCGACCACCGCGATAGCGCGTGCTGACATTGCCGATCGGACGGTTCGGGAGCCAGGATCGCAGTTCATCGAGATAGGCAGCCGGCAGATCGAACGTCTCGGCACCGGGCAGTACGGCGGTCATGATATAGTTAATCCGAGGCCGACCGTCATAACGCCTGGAGCCGATATAGGTGACCGCTGCAAGCGCCGATTGATCGTTTTCCCAGACATGAATCCGCCTGCGGTGATAGTTGCCCCAGCGCACGCCTTCGAAATGATCGAGGCGATTGATATGCCCGGCATCAACGCGCCAGAGGACGCCGTGAACCTCTGCATTCCCGTCCGGCTTGATTGCCGCCGAGCCGCGCGTGTTGAAGAAGAAACGCCAGCCCGGAAGTTTCGCCGTCCCCACGGCCCGAGACCCGGGACACCGGTCGGCCATCTGTGCAGGCAGCATGTTCGAGCCATATGCGAAATACAGCGGCATCGGCAAATTTAGCTCTCAATCAATGCTGCGTTATAGGCGACAAGTTCGACCGTGTTCCCTTCCGGGTCGGACACAAAGACACCGCGCCATCCGATCCAGGGGAAGGTCTGCACGCGGCACACAATATCGTTGGCCTCATACCATTCGACCGCAGCATCCTGTTCATCGTGCGAGACGGTCAAGGCCAAATGGTGCAGCGAGGATTGCGGCCGTCGTTGATCGGTGGGTATCACTTCATCTCCCTCGCCTCCGTCGTCGCGGAATAAGGCCAGGACTGCCGTATGACCGGCAAAACCATCACAGATACGAAAAAAGACAATACGGTCGCCGTCTCGCCGACTCAGAATCTCAAGTCCGAGAATATCGCGGTAGAACGCGACCATGATGTCCATGTCTCGGACACGGATAGCAATCTCGCCCAGAGCACGGACCTTAAACCCTCTTTCCTGCACCGATCCTATTCAAACTCCATGATCATCTCGTCGACTGCAAGACTATCGCCGGCCTCAGCGTGGATCTTGCCAACCACGGCATCACGCTCCGCCGTCAGGACATTCTCCATCTTCATCGCCTCGACTACGCACAGGGGTTGGCCGGCCTTGACCTTGTCGCCTTCGGCAACGTCGAACCGAACCACGAGTCCCGGCATCGGGCAGAGAAGCGCCTTCGATGTGTCCGCCGCCTCCTTGACCGGCATGAGACGGGCGAGCTCGGCCCGCAATTCGCCGGCAACGAAGCTCGAAGCTTTGACGCCGCGATAGGACAACTCAAAGCCATTGAGAACAGGGTTCACTTGGACAGCAATCCCAACGCCATCAACGCGGCCAAACCAGATCGGCTGCCCGAACCACCAGTCCGTTCCGACATGAATCGAACGGCTGATGCTCTCATCTTCATTCAAAAAGCTGATTTCGTAGTCTTCGCCTACATCCAAGACCCTGACGGCCTGCTCATGGTTATTCACTCTGACGACACGGACCGCACGCGGCTCTGACCACTCCTCTTGAGATTGTTGAGAAATCTGCCTCCGTCGGCGATGGCTCATATGATCGATCGACGCGGCAACGCCAATCAGTACGATCAATTCCTCCTCATCAGCCTCTCTGGCAGAAAAGCCATCTGGAAACTCGTCAGCGATGAAGCTCGTCGAGAGCCGCCCTTCGCGCCAGCGAGGATGCTGCATGATCGACGCCAGAAACGGAATATTGTGCTGGATACCGCTGATATGGAAAGCATCAAGCGCACGGGCCATGTGATCGATTGCCAAGTCCCGCGATGGTGCGTGCGTGACAAGCTTTGCGATCATTGGATCGTAATAAAGTGAGATCTCTCCACCCTCAAAAACCCCGGTATCGTTGCGCACGGTCAGGCCCGTATCGGTCGTCGCTTCTTCCGGCGGGCGATAGCGCACGAGACGGCCGATAGAGGGGAGAAAATCGCGAAACGGATCTTCCGCGTAAATGCGGGATTCCACTGCCCAGCCCTTCAGGGCGACATCGGACTGTTCGATACTCAGCTTCTCTCCGGCCGCGACGCGGATCATCTGTTCGACGAGATCGATCCCTGTGATGAGTTCCGTCACCGGATGCTCGACCTGGAGCCGCGTGTTCATCTCAAGGAAGTAAAAATGCTTGTCCCGGTCGACAATGAACTCGACCGTGCCGGCACTTTCATAGTCGACCGACTTGGCGAGCGCGACGGCCTGAGCCCCCATGGCTGCACGCGTCTCTTCATCCAGAAACGGGCTTGGCGCTTCTTCTATGACCTTCTGGTTCCGGCGCTGGATCGAGCACTCGCGCTCTCCCAGATGAATGACATTGCCATGCTTGTCCGCAAGAACCTGGATTTCGATATGGCGGGGCTCCTCGATGAACTTCTCGATAAAGACCCGGTCGTCGCCAAAGCTCGATTTCGCCTCGTTGACCGCCGAGCCAAAGCCGCCTTTGACCTCATCGCGCGAATGGGCGATCCGCATGCCCTTGCCGCCACCACCGGCTGACGCCTTGATCATCACCGGATAACCGATCTCGTCGGCGATTTTTACGGCTTCCTCGGCATCCTCGATGACACCGAGATAGCCCGGTACCGTACTCACTTCCGCCTCGCGCGCGAACTTCTTCGAGGCGATCTTGTCGCCCATTATTTCGATGGCTTTCACATTCGGTCCGATAAATGCGATGCCGGCCTTCTCCAGAGCTTCAGCAAACGACTTGTTTTCGGACAGGAAGCCATAGCCGGGATGGATGGCTTGTGCGCCTGTCTCGCGGGCAGCCTCGATGATACGATCGATCAGCAGATAAGACTCGGCCGCCGGCGGCGGACCGATGGCCACGGCCTCGTCAGCCATTTGCACATGGAGCGCATGACGGTCCGCTTCGGAATAGACGGCGACGGTGGAAATGCCGAGCTTGCGCGCGGTCTTGATGACCCGACAGGCAATTTCCCCGCGATTGGCAATCAGAATCTTATCGAACAGAGGCATTGGAATATCCGGCTAATGCAATTCTAGAGGGTTCGCGATCTTACACACCGCAACGCACGGCTTGAACTGACCAATAGGGCCTAGATGGGCCGTCTTGTCAGCAATCTTGTCGCAGGCTGTTCAGCCAATGTCGCCTGCAGATCGCCGGTCTGCCGCGGCATGCGCCAAACCAGCCCAAACGCGATCCAGCGAACCAATCGTGTCAAAGATATGTAATCTTTTGATAAATAACGGATTTTCTGATATATTGCCAGATGTCAGCAGACATTCTCATACACGCGGATTTGTATGACAGGCGCCGGGGATCGCCATAGTATGGCGCCGGGGCAAATCACACCCGAAGGAACGAAAATGTCGGAAGGAAATTTGCGCGGCTCTGTCGCTCAGAGCCTGGTTCAGAATGTCGCGAACTGGCTCATGGAGCAGGCTTTGCGCGACTCCGATTTGGAAACGGTCGTCCTGGGCTGCTGCGAAAGGCTGCATGCTGCCGGAATCGAGATCGATCGCGGTTATTTCGCGTTTACAGTTCTGCACCCGCTCTACCGTGCAATGGGCCTGACCTGGACCCCGGCACAAGGCGTTGTCGAAGAGGGCTACCCCCATGTTCCAGGCGGATCCGACACATTTCGCAGAAGCCCCCATCACTACATGATGGAGCGAGAGCTCGACTATTTGCGATGCCGCCTGTCAAGCAGCACCAGCATGCAGTTCTCCATCTTCGATCAACTGCGCGAGGATGGGCTGACCGACTATTTGGCCTTTACGGGCAGTTTCACGCCTGGCGACGAAGACGGCATGATCGGCTCTTGGGCCACGCGTAAGCCTGAAGGTTTCAGTGAAGACGAGATCAGCGCGCTTTTGCACATTCAGGACCGTCTTGCCGTCGCTTGCAAAATGGCCGTCCGCTCGCGCCTGACGGCGAATGTCGCAAGCACGTATCTCGGTGCCGAAGCCGGGAGCCGGGTTCTCTGCGGCCAGATCAGACGCGGCGATGGCGATACGATCGGTGCCGCGATCCTATCGGCAGATCTGCGTGGTTCCACCGTGATGGCGGACCAGCTCGATCGACAGGATTTCATTGATGTGCTGAACGCTTATTTCGACGCGGTTGGCGGCGCTGTGCTGGCCGCAGGCGGCGAAATACTGAGCTTTATCGGAGACTCGGTGCTTGCGATCTTCTCGACAGGCGAAGACGACAAGGACCTGACGCGCGCCTGCCGAAATGCCTTGCTAGCGACGGCCGACGCGTGGGAGCGTCTGGATGAGATCAATGAAGAGCGCTGCAAGACTGGTGTTTGTACACTTCAGTTCGGCACCGGGCTCCATGTCGGGAAGGTTATGTTCGGCAATGTCGGAATCCCGGAGCGGTTGACGTTTTCCGCCTTCGGTTCTGCCGTCAATGAGGTCGTTCGGTTGGAGCAGCTCACCAAGGAGTTACATGAGCCCGTCTTGCTCAGCGCCGAGTTCGCCGCTGCCATCGGCGAAGAGTGTCGCGATTGCGGTTCGCAGTCGTTGAGAGGATTTGCAGAACCAATCCCCGTCTTCGCACCGCCGAAATCCTACTCCAAGACTTATGGGCATGAAGGCTGCGAATGTAGCGAAAGTACGGTCGCACCGCTTATCCAGGTCGAATCCGCAAGCGCCTGATGCCGTACGGCTATTGGGACGTCTTCAAAGACATCACATAAGCCACCAAATGGGCGATGTCGGTTCGTGAGAGAGAGAATGTCGGCATGGGATGAGCCGGCAGAATGATCTTGCCCGCAATCCATGCCTCCGTGCGCCCTTCCAGATTGGCGATCTCTTTGAAGGTTGGAACATCGGCTTTCACAGGCGCGCCGGATGTTGCCTTGGACACATGACAATTACTGCAGAGTTTGGCGGCGAGTTTGGCACCAACTGCCGGGTCGGGTTTGCCTGGAATCGATTGCGCCGATGCGACACTGGTACCGAGACCGATGGCGGCAAGGAGCAAAGCCGCTCCGAAGATATGAGACGTGTGTTTCATGATGATCTTACGCTGCATCATTTTTCCGGATGGCTGTTTGATCTCGATCAGGTCTTCAGAACGCGTAACCGAAAAGTGCGATCTCACGCGCATACCATTCGCCCATAAGCGCGCGCGTGTCGCCGGTGTAATAGGAGCGGTAGTCACCCTCCTGCCGCTCACGTGAGACATTCGTAACCGGCAGAGACACTTGACCCTCGAGACCAACGGCCTGCATGGCGACACCAAAATCTTCCGCAAGCGACTCATACTTGCCGACAAAATCCACTGCGGGTGAATCGTCGATGGCGTAAAGGTCGTAGTTCTCGACCCAGGCGCGACGCTTGTCGCTCAGAAACGTGTCGAACGAAGGGCGCTGTTTCTTGCTTTTGGTCTTATAGAAATACCATGAAACCTGGCGATCCCACGGGTTACGCTCGAATGTAAACTTGTAGTAGCGCGACCAGATCTCGTCTCCCAGATACGCCTTCACGCGCCAGGCCGGCATATGCTCATAATAGCCGACGCTCGGATGATATCGGCGTTCCGGACGCCTGAGCAACCGGCGCCAGAGAGGGCGCCTGGGAACCAGCGGATGGTCGAGCCGATAGTTTTGCGCAAGTCGGCCCTCGCGATGTGCCATAAGCGTTTCGCTTGCCGGTGTAATGATATCGTCCGGACCACACGCGCCAGCCAAAGCCGCTTCGACGCTCGTCGAAGCGGTCTTGTAGGTCTTAATATAGATGAAGCGGTGGGTGTGGCTGACGATCATAAGTTCAGTGCCTATGCGCATCCGGGTCGAACGCACCGCACGCTAGCGAAACCGGACCGCGGTGCCGTTGCAGGACACCATTAGCATGGTATTCGTCTCCCCCATGGCCTCATAGTCGAGATCCATTCCGACAATGGCATCGGCGCCCATTTCCCGCGCTTCTTCGACCATATCGTCGATGGCGGACTCACGTCCGCTCCTCAATACCTTCTGATATCCGCCGGCGCGCCCGCCCACCACATCGCGGATCGACGCGAACCAATCGCGAAAGAAGTTGGCGCCGAGAACGGCCTCCCCGGCTACGGGTCCGAGATACTCGGCAATCTCGCGGCCTTGAATATCACTTGTTGTAGATACGATCATCGCTGGACTCCCTGATTTTGCGTCGCCGGACTTTACACGCTGGGCCGTGCATTACAATCGATCCCAGTTGTGCTATCGTTTTGATAGCAGGGGCGATTCGATGGGACAGATTATTGTCCGAAATTTGGACGACGCCGTTATCCAGCGGCTTAAAGAACGCGCGCGTCTCGCACAGACCTCTCTAGAGCAAACCGTTCGCAATATCCTCTCCGATGCAGCAGAACCGGACGATGGTCAGATCTGGGCCGACATCGATCGTATTCGCGAGCGTATCGGCGCGATCGATCGCGACCTGGTGGATATCCGCACGGAAGAGCTGGAGCCGCTATGAATCTCGTTGTGGACGCCACAATTGCGATTCGCTGGTTTGTTGCCGCACCACGTTGGGAAGCGGCACGGGCACTCAAGGAGCCTGGCGTCCAGTTCTTCGCACCTGAGATTATCCTCGCCGATATCGGCGATCTCCTCGAACGCCTGGTCGCCGAGCGGGAGTTGGAAAGCGACGATGCCAAACTCGTCATGCACACAGCACCGAAGGCCTTCGCGCGGCTATTTCCCGTGATGCTGCTACGCGACCGGGCCCTGGCATTGGCCCTTGAGCACCAAATGGGCATCGCCCGCTGTTTTTACCTCGCGCTTGCCGAATGGGAAGGCGCACCGTTCGTCACGAGCGATAACAAACTCCATAGCGCCGCCAACGCACTGAAGAACGTCGAAGCCCGACTGCTCGCAGCCTGAAAAATGTCAGAGCGGAATGTTGTCGTGCTTCTTCCAGGGGTTCTCGGTGTGCTTGCTGCGCAGCATGTTGAGCGAGCGAATGATACGCCAACGAGTGCTACGCGGCATGATCACTTCATCGATGAAGCCGCGTTCCGCAGCGATGAACGGATTGGCGAAGCGTTCTTCATAGTCCTTGATGCGGTCCGCAATCTTGTCCTCATCATCTAGCTCTGAACGATAGATGATCTCTGCAGCGCCCTTCGGCCCCATGACCGCGATTTCGGCGGAGGGCCAAGCATAGTTCACATCGCCTCTCAAATGCTTTGACGACATGACGACATAAGCCCCGCCATAACCCTTGCGCGTGATCACCGTCACTTTGGGAACGGTCGCCTCAGCAAATGCGAACAGAAGTTTGGCGCCATGCTTGATCAGGCCGCCATACTCCTGATCGGTTCCAGGGAGAAAGCCCGGTACATCGACAAAGGTCACCAAGGGAATTGAAAAGCAATCGCAAAAACGCACGAAGCGCGCCGCCTTTCGGCTGGCATCGGAGTCGAGGACGCCGGCGAGCACCATCGGCTGGTTCGCAACGACGCCGACCGGCGCACCGTCCATCCGTGCGAAACCGACAACCATATTGCCGGCGAACGATTCCTGGATCTCAAAGAATTCGCCTTCATCCACGACCTTGGTGATCAGCTCTTTGATGTCATAGGGCGTGTTAGGATTGTCAGGCACCAACGTATCCAGCGAACGCTCGACCCGGTCGAACGGATCACGCGTCGGCAGGAGGGGAACGCCGGCCTCGTTATTGAGGGGGAGAAAATCCACCAGCCGGCGCATCTGCACCAGAAGTTCGACATCGTTTTCGTAAGCGCCGTCGGCAATCGAAGACTTCGACGTGTGCACGCGCGCGCCGCCGAGCTCTTCCGACGTGACTTCCTCATTGGTGACTGTCTTCACGACGTCCGGGCCTGTGACGAACATGTAGGAGCTGTCTTTGACCATGAAAATGAAGTCGGTCATTGCAGGCGAATAGACGTCGCCGCCGGCGCAAGGCCCCATGATCAAAGAGATCTGCGGGATAACCCCGGATGCCATAACATTTCGCAAAAAGACTTCGCCATATCCACCGAGCGCCGCAACACCTTCCTGGATCCGGGCGCCGCCGGCGTCGAAGAGGCCGATGATCGGCGCGCGATTGCGCAGCGCCATATCCTGGACCTTCATGATTTTCTGCGCATGCGCCTCTGACAAAGAGCCACCGAACACGGTGAAGTCCTTCGCAAAGACATAGACCACCCGGCCGTTGATCGACCCCCATCCGGTGACCACGCCGTCACCCGGAATCTTGTTGTTCTCCATACCGAAGTCCGTGCAACGATGCTCGGCATACATATCGAATTCTTCGAAGGAGTTGTGATCGAGCAAGAGGGAAATGCGTTCGCGCGCTGTGAGCTTGCCGCGCTTATGCTGGGCATCGATCCGCTTCTGTCCCCCGCCAGCCCGCGCATTCGCACGCCGCCGCTCCAGCTCCTCGATCACGTCTTTCATGGTACCCACCCAATTCGCCCAATGAGATAAACGTCAATAGCATGTCGCCTAAGGGCTTGGGAAATCCGCCGTTGGGCGAACAAACGGGGCAAAATGGGTTGTTGGACCGCGACCGATGCACGCAGTGAGAGACGTTTGGCCTAGAGCCCTTCCGACCACATAGAGGCATTTGACCGGTATATGGTTGGAAAGGGCTCTAGGCGGCAGGTTCGCGCGTGTCGCCCTGATAGTGCTCATCCTCCTCATCGAGGCTCGGCGTCGACCGCGCCCATAGAACGAGCGATGCGAGGATCGTCACCACGACGACAATTCGGCAGGAAGCGAGGAATACCGCATCGGAGATCATGCCACCGGCATCGAGAAGTCCGACAATACCGAGCACGACGACACCCATCCAAAGGCCCATATAGCCGTCAAACCAGGTCCGGCGCGGCTTACGATCCTTTCCGTTCGGTGCATCGGCGAAGGCGGCAATGATCGCCAACGCGAAAAGAGGTCCGATGAAAACCAAGAGTGATGGTGTTGTTTCGACGCCCGCCTGCATGCCCTTGCCCCCGACAAAGAAGCCTAATGTTCAATATCGGGCAAGAAGATTGCTTTCGCCTTAATGGCCGCCAAATCCCGACATCGTGCATCGATTGCCGGCACGTAAGAACGTTCTTCTAGAGCGCTTTCAAAGAATACGCTCTAGACGTCCCAGTTTTGATACTTGCCCCGCATATAGGCCAGATCTTCCAAGACGATCTCTTTGAGAACATTCATATCGATATCGGCAAGCTTGTTCACATAGAGGCAGGCTCTGCCGGTCTTGTGTTTTCCTAGGCGCTTCATTTTTTCCGCCTTATTTTTGAAACCCGACATGACATAGAGCGAAAGCGAACTCTTTCGCGGGCTGAATCCGGTCAGCATGAACTCGCCTTCGCGGCCGCTGTCATATTTATAATAGTAGCGGCCATAGCCGACGATGCTATCGCCCCACATGCGGGGCTCAAGACCGGTTACGTCATTGAAAAATTCAAGAAGGACCAGCCCATCCTCACGCCGGCGCGGATGATCAACCGAGGCGATAAAATCGACGGGCGATACGTCCGTCGGCTTGGTCTTGTTTTCCGATTTGGCCATAGCTGTACCTCCCTGCAATCGTGGCAACGACTTCCTTGTCGACAAATGGACGAACTTAAGCCGGCTTCTCATTCACGAGTGCAAATGTTCGGCTCGCCACCTCCATTTCCGCCCATCGCTTTGCACGCCGGGCAGCGGCCTCCTCATCCCGACCCCATTGGGATATCTGCCAATCCTCATCCACATGGGCTGCGGTCCAGGTGGCCTGAAGGTCGAACAGGCCAGCAGCATGGGCAATGGTGAGCAAAGTCGAACCCGTCAGGCTTGCCATCACGTGCAACGCGGCCAGGGAGAACGGATCATAGGGCTCCAGGACGGCACGCACACGGGCCAGCGCCTCCGGTGATTGCTCCACATGCATTACGCCTTCGCTGATCTCGAAATCGGCCCCGAGATATTGAAGCACCCAATCGAGAGCTGGCCCCCAGAGCGCCATCTGCTTCATGACCAACGCATCCGGCGCTTCGGCCCGGTAGCAAATCAAGTCAGTCGCCGCAAAGGCCATTATGGCGTCTATGACGTCCTTGCGGCTGCTCGCGACCCCGTCGATCGCCGTGTTGCAGAGCTTCGTATAAGGCATGCTGTCAGGGACGATCTTTTCCCCCTGGGCACGCCATTCCTGAGCAACCTCTTCCGCCAACCTTTCGTTGGGCAGCAGAAATTCCGCTTTTGCCGGTGTCCGAAGACTACGGTCATCGAGCAAGATCCGAACGCCGGCACCATCGGATGTAAACGAGACATCCTTGTAGAACCGTTTTGCCAGCGCTTCTTCCTTGTCACTGCTCATTCAGTCCCCCTTACGCCTCGCCGCGCTGCAGGCAGTCCATCAGGTCGCCGAAATCCTGTGCAACATGATCCGCACCGGCATCGACAAGATCGGATTCAGGGTGATAGCCCCATGAAACGCCAAGCGCCCGGGCACCTGCCCGCCGCGCCATTTCCATATCGAAGGACGTATCGCCGATCATCACCGTATTTTCGGGCGTTGCGCCGACCGCGTCCATAGCCTGCTCGATCATACCGGGATGCGGTTTCGAGGGCGCATCGTCTGCCGTCTGGATCGTCGAGAAATGATCGAGCAGACCATAAGCCGTCATGACACGATCCACTCCCCGGCGCGATTTGCCTGTCGCGATGCCGAGGAACACCCTGTCCTGCCCCGCGAGCGTATAAACTGCGTCCTTCGCGCCCTCGTAGAGCGGCTCCAAGTTGGCCGGGTCGAGACGAAGCTCTCCGAAGGCCGTCTTGTAGCCTTCGGAGATGGAGAGAATCGTCTCATCGGGCTCGTGCGGCGCCAAATGGAATATCGCCTCGGGGAGCGAGAGGCCGACGATGCCTAGAATGTCAGTACGCGATGGGGGCGTCAGGGCATGCGCTTCGAAGGCACTTGCCATAGCAGCGACAATCATATGCTGGCTGTCCACCAATGTTCCGTCGCAATCGAAGATGATGAGTTTCAAAGACATTTCTTTCTAAGATCAATTGAATGGCTCAAGCAGCATATCGTCATAGTCGGGATCGAAACCGAAGAGCGACCAAGTGAAAGCCATATGATCGGGCAAAGGTGCCGTCAGCTCCAACGGTTTTCTAGAGCGTCTAGGCACCACCAGAGTATGGGCATGAAGATGAAGTTTTGACGGGATCTCCCCGCCAGGATGGGCTTCCGCGCCGCCATACTTTCCGTCGCCGACGATCGGGTGACCGACCGCGGCCAGATGTGCACGCAATTGATGGGTCCGTCCCGTTACCGGTGAGAGTGCAAGCCAGCTTAGCTTCTGACCGGCAATTTCAACAAGCTGATAGCGCGTCAGAGCATCCATTGCGCCATCTTCACCAGGTTCGGCAACACGCGCGCGTTCGCTCCCCGCACCGCCACGCTTGATTAGCGGCAGGGCGATTTCACCTTGCTCCAGATCCGGAACGCCAATGACGAGCGCCCAATAGATCTTGGTGATCTCCTTTGCCTTCAGGGCTTTGCCGAGCCGCGTCGCCTCGGCCCGTGTGCGTGCCAGAAGCAGGATGCCGCTGGTGTCTTTATCCAGACGGTGAACCAATCGCGGCCGCTCGCCCTTTTTCTTTTCCAGGCCGTCCAGCAGACCATCGACGTGGCGGCCCGTCTTCGACCCGCCCTGGACGGCGAGCCCGGCCGGTTTGTTCAGGGCAATGACGTGATCGTCGGCATAGACAACGAGGCTCTCGATGAATTCCCGGTCCTTCCTGGAAAGCGTGATAGGCCTGCGTGCGGCCTGCTTTGGCATATCGAGCGGCGGGACACGCACGCTTTGGCCAGGGGCTAACCGTGTGCTGGCTTTGACGCGCCCGCCGTTGACCCGGATCTGCCCTTTTCGCAGAAGCTTCTCGAGGCGGCCGTGGGTGAGCGAGGGGTAGTGAATCTTGAACCAGCGGTCGAGGCGCAGGTCCGCCTCGTCTTCGACAACTTCCTTTGTATGGACGCCGCTCATTGCAGCGCCGTCCGGGCAAGCCAGAGACCCATAAACAAGGCCAGGATCGACAGGAAGACGGACGCACCGAGATAGAGGCCGGCCAAGCCATAAGCCTTGCGTTCGAACAGCACGGCGAAATCGAGCGAAAAGGCCGAGAACGTCGTGAAGCCACCGAGAATACCTGTCGTCAGAAATGTCCGCATTTCATTCGAGATGGAATAACGGAGAGCGATGGTTTCGATGAGCGCACCCATAATGAACGAGCCGACGACATTGACGATGAGCGTTCCCCAGGGAAATCCGTGACCGAGGAGCCTGACGGCTCCAACCCCGACCAGATAACGTCCCGCAGCGCCGATCGCACCACCGGCAGCGGCATACAGCATGAATTTCACGACGTCCCCCTCCCCTCGCGAAGCCGTCGCCACGCGGCAAGGCGATCCCCTATCGTCTGCTCGAACCCGCGGTCTGTCGGGCTGTAGAATGTTGGGCGTTCCATACCATCGGGAAAATAATTCTGCCCGGAAAAACCGTCTTCACTGTCGTGATCATAAGCATACCCCTCTCCATAGCCTTGCTCTTTCATCAGGCTGGTCGGTGCATTCAGGATATGTTTGGGCGGTGACAGCGATCCTGCGTCCTTTGCAAGCCGCTGGGCCGACTTGAACGCTGCGTATGCGGCATTGGATTTCGGAGCCGTTGCCAGATAGATGGTGGCTTGCGCGATTGCGAGCTCGCCTTCCGGCGATCCCAGGAAATGATAGGCGTCCTTGGCGGCCAGCGTCTGCGACAGGGCCTGGGGCGATGCCAATCCGATATCTTCGACGGCCATCCGAACCAGCCTCCGCGCGATATAGAGGGGATCTTCGCCGCCTGCGAGCATGCGCGCCAGCCAATAAAGCGCTGCATCCGGGTCCGAACCGCGCACCGACTTGTGGAGTGCGCTGATCAGATTGTAGTGGCCATCCTGTCCCTTGTCGTAGAGAGGCGCACGCTGCTGGACGAGTTTGGTCAGCGCTTCCGTTTCCAAAGGTTCAGCTGTCTCCGCGGTGGCCAGGAGAACATCTTCGGCCAGATTGAGCGCCGCACGTCCGTCGCCATCGGCCATCGTGCGCAGGGCTGCACGAGCGGCCTCGGTCAGCGGCAGATCCCGACCCATTTCCTTTTCCGCCCTGGTAAGAAGCGTTTCAAGCGCGTCATCATCCAAACGTTCCAGGGTGAGGACTGTCGCCCGGGACAAAACGGCGGCGTTGAGTTCGAAAGATGGGTTTTCCGTTGTCGCGCCGACCAGCACGATGGTGCCGTCTTCCATATGCGGAAGAAAGGAATCCTGTTGTGCTCGATTGAAACGATGGATCTCGTCCACGAACAGAAGCGTGCCGACACCGTCGCTGCGACGCTGCTTGGCGGCATCGAAAACCTTCCGGAGATCCTGAACGCCCGAGAAGATCGCCGAGAGCTGCTCAAAGTGCAGCTCGGTCACATGGGCCAGAAGCCGTGCGATCGTCGTCTTGCCCGTCCCCGGTGGGCCCCAGAAGACAATCGATGACAACCGATTTGCGGCGACCATCCTGGTCAGCATCCCATCGTCGCCAAGAAGATGATCCTGCCCGACAACCTGGTCGAGGCTTTCCGGACGAAGCCGATCGGCAAGCGGGCGCGGTGCCTCGCCATCCAGCCCTGCAGCTTCGAATAGGGATGTCATGACTTAGGGCCCGTTGAGATGTCGTCTTGTCGCACCGGCAGAGATTGCCCGACACCATACCGCGCAGCAACTCTCCACTCGGACGTCAACCGCCGACGACGACGTTGAGCTTACGCCCGCCTCTCTCGATTGTCAGTTGCCAGCGGCGCGCACGTCGATCGACGATCCGCGCCAGTCCCTTGACCGATCCAATGCGGTTGCCGTTGAGGCCGACGACGATATCACCACTTCTGAGGCCAAGGCGCGAGGCCGTGCTGCCACGCGTAACGGCCAGGACGATGACGCCCTGCGCATCCTCATCGATGGATAATTCCTCTGCCAAAGCTGGCGAAAGGTTGGCGACCTTAGCACCATCGAAGGGATGCCGGCCCGTCAACTCACGGATATCGCGTGGCGGATCCTCAGGAGCGGCGAGTTGCTTGACCGAAACGGTTCGGCTCTTGCCGTTGCGAAGAAGGCTGAGTTTGGCCGTGCCGCCAATGCCGCCGGTCGAGAAACGGTAGTGAAAGGCGCGCGGATCGTCGACTTCCCTGCCATTGACTTCGGTGATTACGTCACCGGCACGCAGTCCCGCTGTTTCGGCGGGAGATTTCTCATAAACCTGCTTCACCATCGCGCCGACAGGCCGGTCAAGATCGAGCGCTTCGGCAATTTCCGAGGTGACTTTCTGCAGTTTGGCACCAAGCCAGGGGCGTTTTACGGCTTTGCCTTGAAGCGCCGATGTTACGACCAGTTTCACCATATTCGCCGGGATCGCAAAACCAATGCCGTGAGAGCCGCCGGTTCGCGAATAGATCGCGGTGTTGATGCCGACGAGACGGCCTTTGACATCGATCAGAGCGCCACCGGAATTGCCCGGATTGATCGCCGCATCCGTTTGAATGAAGGATTGATAGTCGGATACACCGACCCGGGTGCGGGCCAATGCAGAAACGATACCGCTCGTGACGGTTTGGCCCACACCGAATGGATTGCCGATTGCGAGGACAAGATCGCCGACCTCGAGCGAGTCGCTATCCTCGAAGTTCAGAAATGGAAAGGTGATACCCGGTGCATCGATACGCAGAACGGCCAGATCCGTGCGTTCGTCCTTGAGGATCACGGTCGCCGCATATTCGCGCTTGTCGGCGAGAACGACCTTAATTTCTGCTTCCCCGCGCCCCTTGATCACATGGTAGTTTGTGACCACGACGCCTTCCTGCCCAACAATAACGCCCGATCCAAGAGAGTTATTGACCCTCTGACGTGGCGCACCGAATCCGCGGCCCATAAATTGGCGAAAGAACGGATCGTCGAAAAAGGGCGAGCTTCGCTCACGCACCAGCCGACGCACATAGACATTGACCACAGCAGGCGTCGCCTTCTTGACGAGCGGGGCAAAGGAGAGCTGGACCTCGGCCTGGCTCTGCGGCAGCTGGCGCTTCTGAGCGTCGGCACTGCTTATCGGCAAACTGCAGACGATGACAACCGGCAGCGCGACGACCGCTGTCTGTCGAACGAGACGCTTCAGAGAAGGCAGCATGGACATTTTTCGGTTCCACTCTCAGCGTGCGCCAATCCTGCGCACCTAACGCAGAGTTATAATCATTCGACAGCCCACAAAAAAGGGCGGCGCGAAGCCACCCTTAAGAGCCAATCGGCACAGGCCGCGTTCGATCACGCGGCTTCCTGTTCGGGTGCCTCGTCTTCATTGTCCTGCGTCGGGCCGGAATCCTGGCCGCGAGCATCGGGATCACGATCCACAAGCTCGATAACGGCCATTGGAGCCGAATCGCCATAACGGAAACCCGCCTTCAAGACGCGCGTGTAGCCGCCATTCCGGTCCTCGTAGCGCGGTCCGAGAACATCGAACAGCTTTTTGACCATCTTCTCGTCGCGAACACGGGCAACGGCAAGCCTGCGAGAGTTCAGATCGCCGCGTTTGGCAAGCGTGATCAGCTTGTCCGCCACCTTCCGCAGCTCCTTCGCTTTCGGGAGCGTGGTGACGATCTGCTCATGCTTGATCAATGCCTGGGCCATGTTGGCAAAGAGTGCCCGACGATGGCTGGCAGTGCGGTTCAGCTTGCGCCCTGCTCGTTTATGACGCATGGGACGTCTCCTTGCTCGATGTCAGGCGCCGGATCACAGGTGATCCTCGAAGCGCTTCGCCAGATCTTCGATGTTTTCCGGCGGCCAGTTGGGAACTTCCATACCGAGATGGAGACCCATTCCGGCGAGGACTTCCTTGATCTCGTTGAGCGACTTGCGGCCGAAGTTCGGCGTGCGCAGCATCTCTGCTTCGCTCTTCTGAATGAGATCGCCGATATAGACGATATTGTCGTTCTTCAGGCAGTTTGCCGAACGGACCGACAGCTCCAGCTCGTCAACCTTCTTCAGCAATGCTGCATTGAACTCCAGCTCCGGCTGACGTTCTTCGACGACCGGTTTGCTGGGTTCTTCGAAATTCACGAAGATCGACAGCTGATCCTGAAGGATCCGGGCCGCCAGCGCGAGCGCATCGTCGGGACGCACCGATCCATCCGTCTCGATGTCTAGAATGAGCTTGTCATAGTCGAGGATCTGCCCCTCGCGCGTGTTTTCCACCTTGTAGGAGACCTTGCGCACCGGGCTGTAGAGGCTGTCGACCGGCACGAGACCGATCGGCGCATCGTCAGGACGGTTGCGATCGGCAGGCACATAGCCCTTGCCGAGTTCGCTGGTGAACTCCATTCGGATCGACGACCCCTCATCGAGCGTGCAGATGACGTGCTCAGGATTGAGGATTTCAACATCGGCACCCGTCTCGATATCGCCTGCGAGCGCTACGGCCGGCCCCTCTTTCCGTAGAACCAATCGCTTGGTTCCTTCGGAATGCTGGCGTAGCGCGATCCCCTTGATGTTGAGGATGATGTCGGTCACATCCTCCCGAACACCCGGAATCGACGAGAATTCATGGAGGACGCCGTCTACCTGCACGGACGTGATCGCCGCACCCTGCAGTGACGACAACAACACGCGGCGTAGCGCGTTGCCGAGTGTCAGACCAAATCCACGTTCCAACGGCTCTGCAACGATCGAGGCTTTCGCGCTCGGATCGGTTCCCGCCGTCACATTCAATTTCGTCGGCTTGATCAAGTCCTGCCAATTTTTCTGAAGCACTTGACTACCTCTTTGCTTGTCCAGATCGGAGAGTGCCCGGAAGCCCCCGCCGCTATTGAGATCGCACGAAAATCAACACGCCAAACTGTCCGCGTTAGACCCTGCGGCGCTTACGAGGCCGGCAGCCATTGTGCGGGATCGGTGTCACGTCGCGAATCGTCGTGATCGTGAAGCCCGCTGCCTGAAGTGCTCTCAGAGCCGATTCGCGCCCCGAACCCGGCCCGCGAACCTCAACCTCGAGATTCTTCATGCCGTGTTCCATGGCTTTCTTGCTCGCATCCTCAGCTGCAACCTGAGCGGCATAAGGCGTCGATTTACGCGAACCCTTAAAACCCATCGCACCGGCAGACGACCAAGAAATGGCGTTGCCCTGGGCATCGGTGATCGTGATCATCGTGTTGTTGAATGACGCACTCACATGCGCGACACCCGACGTGATGTTCTTTCGTTCGCGGCGGCGAACCCGCGTTTTTTCTTTAGCCATAATGTCTCTCTCGGTTAGGTCGGCGCGTCAGGGAACGAACTACTTCTTCCGGCCGGCAATTGGCTTGGCAGGTCCCTTACGGCTGCGCGCATTGGTATGCGTTCGCTGTCCACGGACGGGAAGACCGCGACGATGGCGCAATCCCCTGTAACAGCCCAGGTCCATGAGCCGCTTGATGTTCATTGCAACTTCACGCCTGAGATCGCCTTCGACCATATAATCCTGATCGATGACTTCACGAATCTGGATGACTTCCTGATCCGATAGCTCATTGACGCGACGTTCTGCCGGGATTTTGACCTTGTCGCAGATATCCTTGGCATAACGCGATCCGATGCCATGAATATATGTCAAGGCGATCTCGACGCGCTTGTTAGTCGGTATATTGACGCCTGCTATGCGAGCCACGCCAGTCTCTCCTTCGAACACTCGCATGCCTAAAACGGCTGTCTGCGAGATGCTTATGATGCGGTGAATGCGACAAGATCGGTTTCCAGCGGTATACTATACCGGCCGGACCGATCGTCACTGCCTCCAAAATGATCGGCCTATGTAGCGGACTCCCGGGCTTTCCGTCAACTCCCAGATTCGCCCGAAAATTGCATTTACGACGATTTGTTGTCGAGCGCTGCCGAGATGTCCTTCGCAACGGTGTCCATATCCCCCATACCGTCGACCGACCTGAGCGTGCCACGCCCCCCATAATAGGCCACTAAAGGCGCAGTTTCCGTATGATATGCGACCAATCGGCTGCGTACTGCTTCCTCATTATCGTCCGCACGGCGGTTGAATTCCTGCCCGCCACATTTGTCGCAGACACCGTCGACCGCCGGCTTTTTGAAGCTGTCGTGGTAACCTTCTCCACACTTTGCACAGGTGAAACGGCCCGTAATGCGTCCAATGAGCAGTTCATCGTCGACTCGCATCTCGACGACGGCATCGAGTGAACGCGCTTTTTCCTGCATCAATCGATCAAGCGCTTCGGCTTGGGCAACGGTTCGCGGAAAGCCATCGAGGATGAATCCACCGGTACAATCCGGCTCATCGATTCGCTCAGAGATAAGCCCGATGACGATTTCGTCGGAAACGAGTTCACCGCGCTCCATCACGGCCTTGGCCTGGAGCCCGATTTCCGTACCGGCAGCTACGGCGGCGCGCAACATGTCTCCGGTGGATAACTGCACAAGCCCTCGGTCCGTCTCAAGCCGTTTGGCTTGCGTTCCTTTTCCCGCACCGGGGGGGCCTAGCAGAACAATATTCACCGACGGCGCGCGCCTCTGAGCTTCGATTTCTTGATGAGCCCTTCATATTGATGGGCCAGGAGATGACTTTGCACTTGCGCTACCGTATCCATTGTCACGCTGACGACAATCAGCAGCGAAGTACCACCAAAGTAGAACGGAACGGCCGCGTAGGAAATAAGAAATTCCGGCAAAATGCAGACCACGGCCAAATAGGCGGCACCGACAACGGTGATTCGCGTCAGCACATAGTCGATATATTCCGCCGTTCTTGCGCCTGGCCGAATGCCCGGGATGAACCCGCCATACTTCTTGAGATTGTCGGCTGTCTCTTCAGGGTTGAAAACAACCGCTGTGTAGAAGAAGGCGAAGAATATGATCATCGCGATATAGAGGACGATGTAGAGCGGCTGGCCATGCCCCAGAAGTGCGGTGACCGTATTCAGCCAGTCCGGTCCCTGCCCGCTTGAGAAGTTTGCAAAAGTCACTGGCAGCAGCAGAAGGGACGAAGCGAAAATCGGCGGGATAACACCGGCTGTATTGAGTTTAAGCGGCAGATGCGACGTGTTGTCCTGCATCATGCGGTTGCCGACCTGGCGCTTGGGATACTGGATCAGCAGCCGGCGCTGCGCACGCTCCATGAATACGATGAAGGCAATGACGAGGGCCGACATGACCAGGAGCGCAATAATAAGCGCGGTCGACAGGGCCCCCTGGCGCCCGAGTTCAAGGGTTCCGATCAGCGCTGCAGGCAATTCCGCCACGATTCCGGCGAAAATGATCAGCGAGATACCGTTCCCGACACCCCGCGCCGTGATCTGCTCACCGAGCCACATGAGGAAGACCGTGCCGCCGACCAGCGTGATGACGGTCGTGATGCGGAAGAACCAGCCTGGATCCATCACAATCCCGCTGCCGCCCTCGAGCCCGACCGCAATGCCATAGCCTTGCAGTGTTGCCAGGCACACCGTGCCGTAGCGCGTATATTGGTTTATCTGCTTGCGGCCCTGCTCGCCTTCCTTCTTGAGCTGTTCAAGATGCGGTGAGACCGTCGTGAGAAGCTGGATGATAATCGATGCCGAGATATACGGCATGATGTTCAGGGCGAAAATGGCCATGCGGCCGACGGCGCCACCGGCGAACAGGTCGAGCATACCAAGAATGCCCGCCTGATTGTTCGAAAACGCGTTCGCAAGCGCCTCAGGATTGATACCGGGGATCGGAATGTAGGTCCCGAGCCGATAAATGAGCAGCGCTCCCAGCGTAAACCAGATGCGCTTCTTCAGCTCTTCCGCCTTCGCAAAAGCGGAGAAATTCAGGTTGGAGACGAGTTGTTCAGCGGCAGAGGCCATGATTTAGCTCCAGGACCGGTGGGACGAACGATTCGCACCCACGACGCCCCTCTCAGATCGATCTTACCTATGCGGCGATTCCCACCCATATCGGAAATCACACGCGCCTTCTCGTCAATAGCGGACCCATCGCGGCGTGTAGACTGACAATCGCGCGATCTGCCCGGAGCGCACCAGCCGAAGCCTAATCCTCTTTGGGTGTCTCGGCCTTTGCGCTCTTCTTCGCTTTCGCGCCCTTTTTCTTGGCGCCGCCGGATGCTTCATCCTGCGCTTTTGCCTCGCGGCGGGGAAGCGGAACGACTGTGACACTTCCGCCCGCTGCTTCGACGGCCTTGACGGCAGCTTCAGATGCGCCCGTCACTTCGAGCGTTACTTTGTGATTAAGCTCACCTTTTGCAAGGAGGCGCACGCCCTGCATGGTCCGGCGAATGACGCCGGCATTGAGGAGCGCATCGACCGTTATCGGCGCGGACGCGTCAAGGGTACCCTTGTCGATCGCCGACTGGATACGGCTGATATTGACCGCATTGTAACGTTTGGGACGCGGAACATTGAACCCGCGCTTCGGCAGACGCCGATGGATCGGCATCTGGCCGCCTTCAAATCCCTTGATGGCAACGCCGCTGCGTGACTTCTGGCCCTTGTGGCCGCGCCCTGCCGTCTTGCCCTTGCCCGATCCGATACCGCGTCCAACGCGTTTCCGCGTCGTCGTCGCGCCCGGATTGTCCCGGAGATCGTTTAGTCTCATTTGCCTGTCTCCGCTTCGTCGACGACGCGTACCAGGTGATGCACAGTCTTGATCATACCGCGCACTTCCGGCGTATCCGGCAACGTGCTCCGGCGATGCATCTTGTTCAATTTCAGCCCCTTGAGCGTATCGCGCTGATACTTGGGACGCCGGATCGGGCTGCCGGTCTGCTCGACCGTAATCGTCGCCCCATCTTTGGCCTTTGCCATCTTGCTAACCTCTTAACTGCGCTGTCGGCACATTGCGACGCTGCATAAGTTCGATATCGGGCCCCGCCCTAGCCCTGGGCTTCCGCGCCAGCGGCCTCTCCGGCTCCATCGCGGCGCCGCGAGACGATCTCACTGACCTTCTTGCCACGTCGCGCTGCGACACCCCGAGGGCTGTCTTCGTGCTTCAGTGCATCAAAGGTCGCCCGAACCATATTGTAGGGGTTTGACGTACCGATCGATTTGGCAACCACGTCCTGGATACCGAGTGTCTCGAAGACGGCGCGCATCGGGCCACCTGCGATAATGCCGGTCCCGGGAGGCGCTGCACGCAGAACGACGCGCCCGGCGCCATGGCGGCCCTGAACATCGTGATGAAGCGTCCGGCCCTCGCGAAGAGGCACGCGGATCAGGTTCTGCTTTGCAGACTCCGTCGCTTTGCGAATGGCTTCAGGAACCTCGCGAGCCTTACCGTGGCCAAAACCGACCCGGCCTTTCTGATCCCCTACGACAACGAGCGCTGCGAAGCCGAAACGTCGACCGCCCTTGACCACTTTGGCCACGCGGTTGATGTGCACCAGCTTGTCGACAAACTCGTTATCGCGGTCGTCGCGGTCTCTCATCGGCGAACGTGCCACGGCAATGTCCTCTCAAATCTCGTCTATCTAAAAATTCAGACCGGCTTCGCGCGCCGCGTCGGCGAGCGCTTTTACACGGCCATGATAAATGTACCCGCCACGATCGAAGACCACGTCTTTGACACCGGCTTCGGCAGCCAGCTCCGCAACCCGCTTGCCAACGGCAGCAGCCGCTTCGCAATTCGTGCCCTTTTCCAAGGTCGCGCGCAATGTCTTGTCGTTGGTCGACGCTGCAGCAACCGTATGCCCTTTCACGTCGTCGATCACCTGGGCATAGATATGCTTGGACGATCGATAGACCGAGAGCCGAGGCCGTCCGGCTCCGGCCTTCTTCAGGGCTTTGCGAACACGCATACGGCGTTTCGCAAAAGTCTTTTGAGACACGCTCATGGCTCGCTCCGCTACTTCTTCTTGCCTTCTTTGCGGAAGACATACTCGCCCTGATAGCGAATACCCTTCCCCTTGTAAGGCTCGGGCGGACGATAGCGCCGAATCTCGGCAGCCACCTGTCCAACCTTCTGTTTCTCAATACCGCTGATGATGATTTCCGTCGGTTTCGGGCACTGGACCTTGATCCCATCCGGCACCGGATAGAGGACTTCATGGCTGAGGCCGAGTTGCAGTTGCAGGTTCGAACCCTGCAAGGCAGCACGATAGCCAACACCCTGAATTTCCAGTGTTTTCTCGAACCCATCCGACACACCCGTGACGAGGTTCTGCACCAGTGTGCGCGACATGCCCCACATGGACCGTCCGCGTTTGGTGTCCGCGCGCGGCATGACCGACAGGCCATCGTCGCCCATCTCAGCCATGACTTCATCAACGAGGACAACCGACAGTTCACCTTTGGGTCCCTTCATCGAGACCTGCTGCCCGTCGATCGTCGCCGAGACGCCCGATGGAACCGGTATTGCCTTCTTGCCGATGCGTGACATCAGTAAAAACCTCTTCTCATCCTCAAACCGCAAGCGTCCTCAAAAGACGCTGCAGAGAATCTCGCCACCGACATTCTCCGTCCGCGCCTTGGCGTCCGACATGACACCTTTCGGTGTCGAAAGAATCGCGACGCCGAGACCGTTGGCGATGGTGGGCAGATCGCGGACAGACGAGTAGACCCGTCGCCCGGGCGTCGAAACGCGTTTGATCTGTTTAATCACCGGCAGACCGTCGAAATATTTCAATTCGATCTCGATCTCCGATTGACCGCCGTCATAATCGATTTCTGCATAACCGCGGATGTAGCCTTCCTCTTTCAGCACGTCGAGCACATTGAGACGCAGCTTGGAGGCCGGCGTTGAAACTTTGGTGCGCTTACGCATCTGTGCATTACGGATGCGTGTGAGCATATCCCCGAGCGGATCCGACATCGTCATTTGGGCCGTCTCCTTACCAGCTCGATTTCACCATGCCAGGAACCAGGCCATTCGAGGCCAGGAGCCGTAGCGCGATACGTGACAGTTTCAGCTTCCGATAAAAGCCGCGCGGTCGCCCCGAAAGCTCGCAGCGATTCCGAATCCGCGTCTTGGAGGCATTTCGCGGAATCTCGGCCAGCTTCAAACGCGCCGCAAAACGCTCTTCCGCGGGCATTGTCTGGTCGGCCGCAATCGCCTTCAGCCGATCTCTGCGGCCAGAATATTTCTTCGCCAGCCGGCGGCGCTTGCGATTCCGTTCCACGGCACTCTTCTTGGCCATGCAGTCCTCCTAATTCAATCCCAGCGTGCAATCAGCTTGGGAAAGGAAAGTTCAATCCTTTAAGCAAGGCGAGTGCCTCTGCATCTGTTCGGGCGGTGGTGCAGACAACCACATCCAATCCCCAAACCGAGTCCACCTTGTCGTAATCGATCTCCGGAAACACGATGTGCTCCTTGATACCGAGTGAGAAATTGCCGCGTCCGTCGAAGCTCTTCGGATTCAGACCGCGAAAGTCCCGAACACGGGGCAACGCAATCGTCACCAATCGGTCGATGAAGTCATACATGCGCGTCTTGCGCAGGGTCACTTTCGCTCCGATGGCCATGCCCTCGCGAAGCTTGAAGGTCGCAATCGACTTTCGTGCCCGCGTGATGACCGGCTTCTGGCCCGCAATCTTTGCCAAATCCTCAGCTGCAATACCGGCCTTCTTCGAGTCGTTTACCGACTCGCCGACACCCATGTTCAGCACCACCTTGTCGAGGCGGGGGATCTGCATCTCGTTCTCGTACGAGAATTCCTTGCGCAGTTCTTCCCGCAGCACGTCGTTATAGTGCTGCTTGACCCTTGGCATATAAGCTGCCTCAGCCATCGATCACTTCTCCCGAACGCTTGGCGAAACGTACCTTCCGCCCGTCATTCAATATCTTGAACCCGACCCGTGTCGGCTTCCCGTCCTTAGGATCTTCGAGCGAAAGGTTCGACAAATGGATCGACGCCTCTTTCGCAATAATCCCGCCATCCTGCTGCGCCGACTGGCGCTGATGGCGTTTGATCATGTTGACACCCTGGACGATGGCGCGCTGCTCCTTCGGAAGCATCTTCAGGACTTGACCGCCCTTGCCCTTGTCCTTGCCGGACATCACGACCACATGGTCGCCTTTTTTTATTTTCGACATCGCCATGGCTACAAAACCTCCGGAGCGAGCGACACGATCTTCATGTGCTGCTTGGCGCGAAGCTCGCGGGTTACCGGACCGAAAATTCGTGTTCCTATGGGCTCACCTTGATTGTTCACCAGAACGGCCGCGTTGCGATCGAAGCGAATGAGGCTTCCATCCTGACGCCGCACGCCCTTGGCCGTGCGCACAACAACGGCGCGCATAACCTGGCCCTTCTTGACCCGGCCGCGCGGGATCGCTTCCTTGACACTCACCACGATCAGGTCGCCGACCGAAGCGTATTTCCGCTTCGAGCCACCCAGTACCTTGATGCACTGGACCCTGCGCGCACCCGAATTGTCGGCGACATCGAGATTCGTCTGCATTTGGATCATTGGTCTTGCTCTTTCATCGCCTGAACCCGGACTCGGGGAACCGGTAGGATCAGCTTGCCGTTACCGTCCAGGTCTTCAACTTGGACTTGGGCGCGCATTCCTCAATACGAACCTTGTCACCCACCTTGCAGGCGTTCGCCTCATCATGAGCGTGGTACTTCTTCGAGCGGCGGACGGTCTTCTTCAGAAGCGGATGGGTAAACCTCCGCTCGACCTTCACGACCACCGTTTTTTCGTTCGCGTCGCTCACGACGACGCCTTGCAAAACGCGCTTAGGCATTTGTTTCTTCCGTCACGTCTTATGAGGACGCTTCGGCCTCCTTTTGCGCCGCGAACGTGTTGATGCGCGCAATATCGCGCCGCACCTGACGCACACGCGCGGTGTTCTCGAGCTGTCCCGTCGCCGCCTGAAAGCGGAGGTTGAACTGCTCTTTCTTCAGCTTGACGAGTTCGTCTTTCAACTGATCGCTCGTCAAATCCCGGACTTCACTGGCCTTCATGGTGCGATTCCTTCCTCACTGCTCGCCGAGCCGGGCAACAACCCGGGTTCGGACCGGCAATTTGGCAGCCCCAAGCCTGAGCGCCTCGCGCGCCACGGGCCCCGTAACACCATCAAGCTCGAACATCACACGGCCGGGCTTGACCTTGGCGGCCCAGAACTCCGGCGCGCCCTTACCCTTACCCATGCGAACTTCCGTTGGCTTCTTAGATACCGGAACATCGGGAAAGATGCGGATCCACACACGCCCGGCACGTTTCATGTGACGGGTCATGGCACGCCGTGCAGCTTCGATCTGCCGCGCCGTGACGCGCGCAGGCGCCAGCGCCTTCAGCCCATACGAGCCGAAGTTCAAACTCGAGCCGCCCTTGGCCGCACCCTTGATGCGGCCCTTATGCGCCTTGCGGAATTTCGTTCGTTTCGGTTGCAACATTGTCTACGTACCTGATGCTCTTATTTCTTGCCCGATCGGCCAGGCCCGCCGCCGTCGCGGCGCATGCCACCCCGGCCACCTTCTTGGGCTTCCATCATGCGGCGCTCCTGGGCCATAGGGTCATGTTCCATGATCTCGCCTTTGAACACCCAGACCTTGATGCCGATGATGCCGTATGCAGTGCGACCTTCAGCCGTGCCGTAATCGATGTCGGCGCGAAGCGTGTGCAGCGGCACCCGCCCTTCGCGATACCATTCCATACGAGCAATCTCAGCACCGCCGAGGCGGCCACCGCAATTGATGCGAATTCCCAGTGCGCCGAGCCGCATCGCCGACTGAACAGCGCGCTTCATTGCCCGGCGGAAGGCAACCCGGCGCTCAAGCTGCTGGGCAACACCTTCTGCGACGAGCGTCGCATCGAGTTCCGGCTTGCGCACTTCGACGATGTTCAGATGCACGTCCGACTCGGTCATCCCGGCAAGCTCACCGCGCAGCTTCTCGATATCTGCGCCTTTCTTGCCGATCAGAATGCCCGGACGTGCGGTATGAACCGTCACGCGACACTTCTTATGGGGCCGCTCGATGACGACCCGGGAGATGCCGGCCTGGCCGCGCGAATTCTTGATGTGCTCACGGATGCGGATATCTTCATGCAGAAGATCGGCATACTCGCCCTTGTTTGCGAACCAACGAGAGTCCCACGTTCGGTTGATACCGAGACGAAGGCCGATTGGATTGACTTTTTGACCCATTTTTATGCGGCCTCCTGGACTTCACGAACGATGATCGTCAGCTGCGAGAACGGCTTGACGATCCGCCCGACACGTCCGCGCGCCCGCGCCCGCCAACGTTTGAGAATCATGTTCTTGCCGACAAATGCCTCGGCGACGACGAGCGAATCGACGTCGAGATCGTGATTGTTTTCCGCATTGGCGATCGCCGACTGCAGCGTCTTCTTCACGTCCTCTGAAATCCGCTTGCGCGAAAAAGTCAGATCGGCCAGCGCCTTATCCACGGGCTGACCGCGGATCATCTGCGCGACCAGATTCAGCTTCTGCGGTGAGATCCGCAAAAGCCGTGTCATGGCTTGAGCCTCATTGTCTTTGAGCGTGCGTTCGCGCTTTCGCTTTCCCATGGCCTTAAGACCTTCTTGCCTTCTTATCCGCCGCATGACCGTAATAGGTCCGTGTCGGAGCGAACTCGCCGAATTTGTGCCCGACCATGTCCTCGGTCACCAGGACCGGCACATGCTTGCGCCCGTTATGGACACCGAAATTCAGGCCCACAAATTGCGGCAGGATCGTCGAACGACGGCTCCATATCTTGATAACTGAGTTCGAGCCGCTGGCGCGCTGAGCTTCTGCCTTCTTGAGCAGATAGCCGTCGACAAACGGACCCTTCCAAACCGAGCGTGACACGTGGCGCTCCTTTATCTCTTCTTCTTCAGATGCCTGCTGCGCAGGATGTACTTTGTCGTCGACCGATTAGAGCGTGTACGCTTGCCCTTGGTCGGCTTGCCCCAGGGGGTTACCGGATGACGGCCACCGGACGAACGCCCCTCGCCACCGCCGTGAGGGTGATCGACCGGGTTCATCGCGACGCCCCGAACCGACGGTCGCTTGCCGAGCCAACGGTTGCGGCCGGCCTTGCCGAGCTTAATGTTCGAGTGATCCGGATTGGAAACCGCACCAATGGTTGCCATGCATTCAGCACGCACCATGCGCGTTTCGCCCGAATTCAACCGGAGAATTGCATAACCCGCATCACGTCCGACCAGCTGTACATAGGTTCCGGCAGACCGTGCAATTTGCCCGCCTTTCTTGGCCTTCATCTCCACATTGTGGACGATGGTCCCAATCGGAATGCTGGAAAGCGGCATTGCGTTGCCGGGTTTGACGTCGACGCGCTCGCCGGCAATCACGGTGTCGCCCGGTCCAAGACGTTGAGGCGCCAGAATGTAGGCTAATTCGCCATCGTCATACTTCAACAGGGCAAGGAATGCTGTCCGGTTCGGATCGTATTCGAGCCGCTCGACAGTTGCCGGCATGTCGAATTTCTGACGCTTAAAGTCCACCTGACGATAGAGCCGCTTGTGACCGCCACCACGCCGCCGGGCAGTTACGCGGCCCTTATTGTTGCGACCACCATTGCCCGTCAAACCTTCAGTCAAGGCCTTGACCGGCTTGCCACCCCAAAGATGGCTGCGGTCGACGAGCACGAGACTGCGTTGTCCAGGTGTCGTCGGCTTATAACTCTTTAGTGCCATTTCTGCGTCCCGGTCGGGCCTGACGGCCCTCCTCGCCTCTTGTTTGCGTTCCAACCAGGCCCGGAGGCCCGCTTAGATCTTGTAGTTTTCCGATCGAGCCCGAAGGCTCTCCTCGCCTCTTAAGCTCTAGAGCCCGGTCGTGATGTCGATGCTTTCGCCTTCTTCGAGCGTCACGATCGCGTTCTTGATATCCTGCTGTTTACCGAGCACGCCCCGGAACCGCTTCAGCTTGCCTTTTCTGTTCAGCGTATTGACGGCTTTCACCTTCACACCGAACAACGTTTCGACGGCTGCCTTGATCTCCGGCTTCGTGGCGGAGCGGCGCACCCGAAACATCACCTGGTTATATTCCGACGCCATTGTCGACTTCTCGGTAATGACCGGTGCCAGTATGGTGTCGTATGCCTTGAGTTGATGCATCTGTCTGTCTCGGTCTGACCTAACGGCCGCCCTTGCCTTTTCTAATGTCTATCTATTTCGCGGCTGCGTCTGTGAACCGGTCGGCAAGTGCTTCAACAGCTGCCTTCGTCAAAACCAGTTTCTCGCGCCGTAGAATGTCGTAAACGTTGATGCCCTGAACCGGCAGGATGTCCACATTCGGAATATTGCGTGCAGCCATCTTGAAGTTCGCATCGACTTCCGAGCCATCGATAATCAGAACGGAGTTCAAGCCAAGGCCGTTGAGCTGCTTTTTCAGACCGCCGGTCTTCGGCTCGGCGACGCTGGCAGCATCCAAGACAATCAGTTCCTCGGCTTTCGCCTTTGCCGACAGAGCATGGCGCAGCGCAAGGGCGCGAACGCGCTTCGGAAGCTTGATGGAGTGATCCCGGGGCTTCGGACCGAATGCCTTGCCGCCACCTCTGAGTTGCGGCGCCTTCGCATTACCGCGACGGGCTCGGCCCGTGCCCTTTTGGCGATAGAGCTTCGCGCTCGAACCGGTCACTTCCGAACGATCCTGAACCGAAACGGTTCCTCCACGACGCTTGGCGAGCTGATAGCGAACCATGCGGTGAAGAATGTCGCGGCGGGGCTCCAGGCCATAGATATCGTCGGCCAGATCTACCGTGCCGGCGCTGCCGGCATCGAGTGTGGTGACGTCAGCTTTCATCACTCTGCACCCTTTTCTTCAGCCGGAGCCTCGCTCTCGGCCGCTTGTGCGTCTGCCACTTCAACCGGGACCTCTTCAGTGGTGTCCGGCTTGGCATCGGATTTTTCAGGCATGCGGAACGACCCTGGCATCGGCACGTCATCGGGAAGCGATTTCTTGACGGCGTCCTTCAGCAGAACCCAACCACCCTTCGATCCGGGTACGGCGCCACGAACCATCACCAGTCCGCGCTCCACGTCGGTCTTTACGACCTTCAGATTTTGCGTCGTCACCCGCTCCGCACCCATATGGCCGGCCATCTTCTTGCCTTTGAAGACTTTGCCCGGATCCTGACATTGTCCGGTAGAGCCATGACTACGGTGAGAAATCGAAACACCGTGCGACGCCCTCAAGCCACCGAATCCATGCCGCTTCATGGCACCGGCAAAGCCTTTACCGATGCTTGTTCCGGACACGTCTACGAACTGACCCTCTACAAAGTGGTCAGCCGTAATTTCGGCACCGACGTCGATCAGATTTTCGGAACTGACACGAAACTCGGCGAGACGCCGTTTCGGCTCGACATTGGCTACGGCAAAGTGGCCGCGCGCGGCGCGCGACATGCTTTTCACTTTCCGCGTTCCGACGCCAAGCTGAAGGGCGCAATAGCCATTCGTGTCGTCGGTCCGTTGGGCGACGACCTGGCAATTGTCGATCTTCAGCACCGTGACGGGGATATGTTCGCCCGCATCCGTGAAAACGCGGGTCATTCCCAGCTTCTGCGCTATGACACCTGACCGCATCGGTCTTCTTCCTGTTGTTGCACGCGGATCGGACTACTCGAGCCGACCTCGCCGCTTAATCAAAGTCTTAGAGCTTGATCTCGACATCCACACCGGCGGCGAGATCAAGTTTCATGAGCGCGTCGACCGTTTGCGGGGTCGGATCGACGATATCCAGCAGCCGCTTATGGGTACGCATCTCGAACTGCTCGCGACTCTTCTTGTCGATATGAGGCGAACGGTTCACCGTGTATTTCTCGATCCGGGTCGGCAGAGGGATCGGGCCACGCACTTCCGCGCCAGTGCGTTTTGCGGTCGCCACAATTTCCTTCGTCGACACGTCGAGTACGCGGTGATCGAAGGCTTTGAGCCGAATGCGGATGTTCTGACTTTGCATTATTGACTATCCAGAATGACGAAGCGCGCCCCCATGGCGCGCTTCGAACTTGGCCTCTTATTCTATGATTGCGGCTACGACGCCGGCGCCGACGGTGCGGCCGCCTTCGCGGATTGCGAAGCGGAGGCTTTCCTCCATCGCAATCGGCACGATCAGCGTAACCTCAACCGAGCAATTGTCGCCGGGCATCACCATTTCCGTTCCTTCAGGAAGCGTCACGACACCCGTAACGTCCGTCGTACGGAAGTAAAACTGAGGACGATAATTCGTGAAGAACGGCGTGTGACGGCCACCCTCCTCTTTCGTCAGAATGTACGCCTCAGCCTTGAACTTCGTGTGCGGCTTCACCGAGCCAGGCGCACAAAGAACCTGACCGCGCTCGACTTCCTCGCGCTTCGTGCCGCGAAGCAGAACACCGACATTGTCGCCGGCCTCGCCCTGATCCAGAAGCTTGCGGAACATCTCGACGCCCGTACACGTCGTCTTCGTCGTGTCCTTGATCCCGACGATCTCAACTTCGTCGCCAACCTTCACGATACCGCGCTCGATACGACCCGTCGTAACCGTGCCGCGGCCTGAGATCGAGAACACATCCTCGATCGGCATCAGGAACGGCTGATCCTTCGGACGCTCGGGCTGAGGCACATACTCGTCGACGGCCGCCATAAGCGCCATGATCGATTCAGCGCCAATCGCTTCATCGCGCCCCTCAAGAGCGGCAAGCGCAGAGCCCTTGACGATCGGAATGTCGTCGCCGGGGAACTCATAGGACGAAAGCAGCTCGCGCACTTCCATCTCGACGAGCTCGAGAAGCTCTTCATCATCCACCTGGTCGACCTTGTTCATGTAGACCACAAGCGCCGGAACACCGACCTGACGGGCAAGAAGGATATGCTCGCGCGTCTGGGGCATCGGGCCATCGGCAGCCGAAACAACCAGGATCGCGCCATCCATCTGGGCAGCACCCGTGATCATGTTCTTCACATAGTCCGCATGGCCAGGGCAGTCGACGTGCGCGTAGTGACGGTTTTCCGTCTCATACTCAACGTGCGCCGTCGAGATCGTAATCCCGCGCGCTTTTTCTTCAGGCGCCTTGTCAATCTGATCAAATGGCGTCGCATCCGCGCCGCCAGCCGTCGCAAGAACATTCGTGATCGCTGCCGTAAGCGTCGTCTTCCCGTGATCAACATGGCCAATCGTACCGATGTTGCAGTGCGGCTTATTACGCTCGAATTTCTCTTTTGCCATGATGGCGCTCCGTTTTTCTTCTCAAACGCTCTTATGTCTCGAATTACGACTTAGGCGAACTTCGCCTGAACTTCTTCGGCAACCGCTTGCGGCACCTGTGCATAGTGATCGAACTGCATCGTGTATTGCGCCCGGCCCTGGCTCATTGAGCGCAGATTGTTCACATAGCCAAACATGTTGGCCAGCGGCACCATCGCATTGATGACGGCCGCATTGCCGCGTGTTTCCTGGCCGCGCACCTGGCCGCGCCGACTTGCCAAATCGCCGGTGACGCTGCCCACATAATCTTCCGGGGTGACCACTTCGACTTTCATGACCGGCTCCAGCAACTTCGGTGAAGCTTTAAGAGCCGCCTCACGAAACGCCGCACGTCCGGCCATCTCAAAAGCCATCACGCTCGAGTCCACCTCATGGTAGGCGCCATCGTACAATTCGACCTTCAGATCCAGCATCGGGAAGCCTGCAAGAATGCCGGATTCCATGACACTCTTGATGCCCTTTTCGACACCCGGAATGTATTCCCGCGGCACCGATCCACCGACGACCTTCGAGTCGAAGCTGTACTCTTCACCTTCTTCGCATGGTGAGACCCTGATCTTCACGCGTGCAAACTGGCCGGAACCACCGGTCTGCTTCTTGTGCGTATAGTCGACCTCAACCTCTTTGGTGATCGTCTCGCGATAGGCCACCTGAGGCGCGCCGACATTGGCATCGACCTTGAATTCACGCCGAAGGCGATCGACGATGATATCCAGATGCAACTCGCCCATACCGCGGATCAGCGTCTGACCGGACTCCTGATCGACCGAAACACGGAAGGACGGGTCTTCCTGTGCAAGGCGACCAAGTGCCGTTGATAGCTTCTCCTGGTCGCCCTTTGTCTTGGGCTCTACCGCGACCTCGATAACCGGGTCGGGAAATTCCATACGCTCCAGGATAACCTGAGAATTGGGATCGCTCAGCGTATCGCCCGTCGTCACTTCCTTGAGACTAGCTATAGCGACGATATCGCCCGCATAGGCCTCTTTGATATCTTCACGCGAATTCGAATGCATCAGCAGCATACGACCGACACGCTCACGCTTTTCCTTGACCGTATTGTAAACTCCAGATCCCGCCTCGAGCTTGCCGGAATAGATACGGCAGAACGTGAGAGACCCCACAAACGGGTCGTTCATGATCTTGAAGGCCAGCATCGAAAGCGGCTCATCATCCGATGACTCGCGCACGATCTCTTCGCCCGTCTTTACATCAATGCCCTTGATCGGAGGCACTTCGATGGGTGACGGTAGATAGTCGACGACGCCGTCCAGGAGAGGCTGAACGCCCTTATTCTTAAAGGCTGAACCACAGAAGATCGGAACGAACGTGTTCTCGCACGTGCCCTTTCGGATCAACCGCTGCAGCGTCTCCACATCGGGCTCATTGCCTTCGAGATAGGCTTCCATGGCCGTCTCGTCGAGATCGACCGCCTGCTCGATCAACTGTTCGCGAAACTCAGCGGCACGTTCTTCGAGGTCGGCCGGGATCGGCTCCTCGTGGAAGGCAGCACCTAGCGTCTCGTCGTCCCAGACGATGGCCACCATCTTGATGAGATCGACAACGCCCTTGAACGTGCTTTCGGCACCGATGGGCAATTGCATGACTGCTGGGTTTGCGCCCAACCTGTCGCGGATCATGTCGACGGAGTTGTAAAAATCGGCGCCGATCTTATCCATCTTGTTGACGAAGATCATACGCGGGACTTCATACTTGTCCGCCTGCCGCCAGACAGTTTCGGTCTGCGGCTCGACGCCGGCATTGGCATCCAGCAATGCAATGGCGCCATCGAGAACACGCAGGCTTCTCTCGACTTCAATGGTGAAGTCCACGTGACCGGGGGTGTCGATAATATTGACGCGCTTGTCGTTCCAATAGCAGGTCGTCGCGGCCGACGTGATGGTTATGCCGCGCTCTTGCTCCTGCTCCATCCAGTCCATGGTGGCAGCGCCATCATGGACTTCACCGATCTTATGGCTCTTGCCGGTGTAGTAGAGGATCCGTTCGGTCGTTGTCGTCTTACCGGCATCGATATGCGCCATGATGCCGATATTGCGATAGTCTTCGATTGGTGTCGTGCGTGACATTCGATCACAAGCCTCGTTTTCGCCGTTACCAGCGATAGTGTGAAAATGCGCGGTTCGCTTCCGCCATGCGGTGCGTGTCCTCCCGCTTTTTCACGGCAGAGCCGCGATTATTGGCCGCGTCGAGAAGCTCACCCGACAAACGATCCACCATGGTGTTCTCGTTGCGGCCGCGGGCTGCGGAAATAATCCAGCGAATGGCAAGAGCCTGTCGCCGGTCCGGCCGAACTTCAACCGGAACCTGATAGGTGGCACCACCGACACGACGCGATCGCACTTCAAGTGCCGGCATCACATTGTCGAGCGCCTGATGGAAGAGATCGACCGGGTTCTGCTTGGTCTTCGCCTCCATGACATCCAGAGAGCCATAGACAATGGTCTCCGCGGCTGACTTCTTACCGTCCTTCATGATGGAGTTCATGAATTTTGAGAGAATCAGATCGCCGAACTTCGGGTCCGGATTGATCACTCTTTTTTCAGCTCTATGCCGACGGGACATGTCGTTCTTTCCTAATCTTCGGAGCGTAAAGTCTGTTTGATCGATCCTGCCTCAATCGAGGCCTTCTTAACGCGATGTGCAAACCCACCGCCTCACGGCACAGCCGCTGGCGTTTCTTGCACAGATGTTGATAGCTTTTTGTTCCGCCGCATATCTGGTTGGACCCCAGGCAGCGCCAAAACCGTTGCCGCGCCCAACAGCAAGTGCGCCGCAGGCATTACGAAACCAGGTCGCGATACGGCAACCGCCGCTACGCAGCCGACACTCTTCCATTGCGCGCGTTTCAGCCTGACCGCGCGACCGGTAGTTGAAGGAGTAGCCTTCCGCGCCATTGACTTGCGAGAAAGCGATGGCGCCATGGAAGTCGGCAGAAGCCAAAGTCGGCACGAGGCCGGTGAACAGCATCGTGGCGAGGATGAGCGCCAAGCGCCCCGATGCGGTTCGTCGTGTCATTTCGGCCGCTTAGCCCCATATTTGGAGCGGCGCTGACGCCGGTCTGACACGCCCTGGGTGTCAAGCACACCACGAATAATGTGGTAGCGCACACCAGGAAGGTCCTTTACGCGGCCACCGCGGATCAGCACCACCGAGTGCTCCTGCAGATTGTGGCCCTCGCCAGGAATGTAGCTCGTCACCTCGAAGCCGTTCGTCAGCCGCACGCGCGCGACCTTACGAAGCGCCGAGTTCGGCTTTTTCGGCGTCGTGGTGTAAACGCGCGTGCAAACGCCGCGCTTCTGGGGACAGGCCTCCATGGCCGGCACCTTGTTCCGCTTCACCGGCGCTTTGCGCGGCTTACGAATGAGTTGTTGTATTGTCGGCATATATCTCTCTGTCCCGACCGCGCCTAATTCGTTGCTCGTTACCAAACACAATCGCTGGACTGCCTAAACCCCGCCACCCAATGGCGAAGCGTCGAGCTGCCCAGCTTCTGATACCAGAGGATCTTGCAACACCGCCGGAGCGGCCAGAAGATCTTGTCCCAGTATTGATCCGGTTATAATGCGGCAGCGTCTAGATCGAACCCGCGTTGCACGTGGCGCGCAACAGCGAGCGGGCCTACCGCCTGCCGCAAAGTGGGCGAAACATACTGATGCGACCGGACCCCGTCAACCGCAAACTCCAGGGTTTTTTTCTTCGATTTCCCAGGCATGCGCTGACGATCTGCGAGCCCGGCTCATGAACGAAAAATCGCGCCCTTGATATAACTATATTTCTAGTTATATAGTGATGACAGAATCGATGGAGCGCCTTCACCATGAATGACGATCGTTCAACGCCCGCCAAGCCTCCAGCCTTTGGACTAGAGCCCGATGCGGATGCGGCTGTCGCGGGCTTTTCTGCGCTGGGAAATCAGACAAGGCTCGCTGTTTTTCGCGTTCTTGTGCGGGCCGGCGCAGATGGCCTTGCGATCGGGGATATTCAGCAGACCCTGGGCGTTCCTTTGTCGACTTTGGCCCATCACCTGTCCGCCCTGGTGGGTGCCGGGCTTGTGTGGCAGGAGAAGCAGGGCCGAACCGTTGTCTGCCGAGCCGACTATGGATCGATGCACACGCTCATCGCCTACCTGACGCAGAATTGCTGCGAAGGCGTCACTGACGGCACGGCAACACCTTCTGGCCAAAAATCATCCGAAATTGAGGAAATCGAATCATGACATTGGCCGATGCGACCGCGATTGGGCGGCAATTGACGGCAAAAAAACCCGATCCCGCATGGATCGCGATTGCGCTGATACTTTTGGGCCTGAGTCTGCTGGACATGCCCGTCCTGCTCACCTCACTTACATTTCTCCTCAAAAACTTCCTGTACGTTCTTCCCTTTCTTGCGCTGGCCGTTGCGCTGGCCGCTTATGCCAAGGCAAGCGGAGCAGACAACATCATTGCACGAGCCTTCTCCGGCAATCTCGTTCCCATGATCATCTTGGCAGCCTTGATCGGCGGCCTTTCCCCATTCTGCTCGTGCGGTGTCATTCCCCTGATCGCTGCACTTCTTGGCATGGGTGTTCCCCTCGCCGCCGTTATGGCGTTCTGGCTGGCCTCACCGCTCATGGATCCGTCCATGTTCTTTTTGACCATGGGGACGCTTGGGTTGCCCTTTGCACTGGCAAAGACCGCCGCTGCGGTCGGCGTTGGCCTGATCGGTGGTTTTGGCACGGCCCTCCTGTCGCGCTCGGGCCTGTTCCTAGACCCAATTAAAGGAAGCGTCAGCACATGCGGTGCCGGCGCGGTCCGGGCTCCTCAGCCGATTCGCTGGGCGATGTGGCAGGAAGACGAGCGGCGCAACGTATTTTGGCGTGAGATCGGCAAGAACTTTCTGTTCCTTGGCAAGTGGCTGGCCCTCGCCTTCCTGCTCGAAAACCTGATGCTGTCCTACGTTCCGGGCGAGTGGATTGCCAACTTCCTCGGTGGCCAGGGCCTCGGTGCAATCCTGGTTGCGGCCCTGATCGGCGTACCCGCTTATTTGAATGGCTATGCCGCCCTGCCCTTGATCTCCGGTCTGATCGAGCAAGGTATGGCACCTGGCGCAGGCATGGCCTTCCTGATCGCGGGTGGTGTCAGTTCCTTCCCGGCAGCCATCGCCGTCTTTGCTCTGGTCCGGTTGCCGGTCTTTGCCACCTATCTCGGCTTTGCCTTCCTCGGTGCCGTGCTGTCGGGGATCGTTTTCGGCCTGATCGCCGGATAACACACGAAACGCCATAGCCTCTCGATAACTGTCTGTATTATCGTGTAAAACCTCTAGACACTCTTGCGCTCAATGGGGTTCCCTCGAACGTAAGGGTTGAACAGGGTTGTTCCGGCTTGATTGCGCGGAACCTGAGGGTTTGTCACGAGGGGCTGCGGTTGGTCGATCTCACAGAACGGTTCGATGTGGTTGTCATCGGCGGCGGCAATGCGGCTCTTTGCGCTGCCATCAGCGCGCGGCAACGTGGCGCCAGCGTCATCGTGTTGGAAGCAGCTTCAGAATTCCACCGAGGCGGCAATACCCGACATACGCGCAATATGCGATGCGCACACGACACGGCCACAGAGACACTGACAGGTCCCTACAAAGAAGAAGAATATTGGGATGACCTTCTGCGTGTGACCGAAGGCCATACGGATGAGGAACTGGCCAAGCTGATGATTTCCGAATCCAAGGAGATGCTCACCTGGATCGGCCAGCAGGGCGTGCGGTTCCAACCACCGCTTGGTGGAACGCTCGGTCTGGGGCGCACGAACTCCTTCTTCCTGGGCGGGGGCCGCGGCATGTTAACCGCGCTATATCGAACCGCCAGAGGACTCGGCGTGAACGTGCTCTATGAGGCGGAAGTCGTCGACCTGGAGTTGAATGGCGGTCTGTTTGTATCGGCAACCGTCGCGCATGAGGGCAACGAAATTCATGTTCGCGGCGGATCTCTCATTGCAGCCGCTGGGGGGTTCGAATCCAATATTGAGTGGCTGAAAGAAGCCTGGGGCGACGTCGCCGACAATTTTCTTATCCGGGGGACGGCCAACAATCGCGGCACGATCCTCAGGATGCTGCTCGACCGCGGCGTTCAATCCGTCGGCGATCCCACCCAATGTCATGCTGTTGCCATCGACGCGCGCTCGCCGAAATTCGACGGCGGCATCGTGACCCGTTTGGACTGCGTGGTCTTTGGTATCGTCGTGAACAAGAATGCCGTGCGTTTCTATGACGAGGGCGAGGACATCTGGCCCAAGCGCTACGCGATCTGGGGCCGTCTTGTCGCCGCACAGACCGATCAGATCGCCTATATCATCTTCGATTCGACCTCCCTCAACAGTTTCATGCCGTCCCTCTACCCGCCCATCAAAGGCGACACGATCGGTGAGCTTGCGACGCAGTTCGAACTCGATCCGGAAACACTTCAAGACACGGTCGACGGTTTCAACACCGCGGTACGCGACGGCACGTTCGATCACACAATATTGGACGATTGCCATACAGACGGTTTGACGCCGCCAAAGTCCCATTGGGCCAGGCGCATCGAGACCGCACCCTACTATGGCTATCCGGTGCGACCAGGGATCACCTTCACCTATCTCGGCACCAAGGTCGATAAAGACGCGAGGGTCGTCATGCAGGATGGCGCTCCAGCATCGAACATCTTCGCCGCCGGCGAAATCATGGCCGGAAACGTTCTGGGCAAGGGTTATGCCGGAGGAATCGGAATGACCATCGGCAGCGTGTTCGGCCGGATCGCAGGTCGGGAGGCAGCAGCCTATGCCCGCAACTAGCGACGCGAGCCTCGAAGAAGCCGAAAGGCTTATGACAATCTGCAATGCCTGCCGCTATTGCGAAGGACTTTGTGCCGTCTTTCCAGCGATGGAACTGCGCCGCACCTTCGGCAGAGGCGATCTGAACTATCTCGCCAACCTCTGCCATTCCTGCGGCGCCTGCTACTATGACTGTCAGTTTTCGCCACCGCACGAATTCAAGGTGAATGTCCCAAAGGCGCTCGCCGAGGTCCGCTCCAACTCCTATCGGCGCTACGCCTGGCCGGGATTCCTCTCGGGCCTCTTCGCGCGAAACGGCCTTGTCATCGCCATCGCGGCAGCGCTGAGCGTGGCAGGCTTCATTGCAGGATTCGTTGCCTATAACGACCCGGCCGTCTTGTTCGGTACCCATACAGGGCCCGGCGCCTTCTACAAGCTGATGCCCCATGACGCGATGGTGATGCTCTTCGGCGGCATATTCCTCTATGCAATCCTCGCCATGGTGATGGGGCTGCGCACTTTCTGGTGCAATATCGGCGAACCGCGATCAACGCTGACCGACACCAAGCCCCTGTGGCAAGCCATGAAAGACGCCGGAAAGTTGAGCTATCTGGATGGTGGCGGCGTGGGCTGCATGAACGAAGACGAAGAGCCCACCGACACAAGGCGGACCTATCACCATCTGACGTTCTACGGCTTCATGCTCTGCTTCGCCGCAACGTCTGTCGCGACGCTCTATCACTATCTGCTCGGCCGTGAAGCGCCTTATCCCTGGTACGACCTACCGGTCGTTCTTGGAACGATCGGCGGCCTCGGGCTGCTGATCGGGCCCTTGGGTCTGCTCAAAGCGAAAATGAACAGAGACGAGGCGCTGCGTGACGAACCGCGTGCCGGAATGGAGGTCGCCTTTCTGGCAATGTTGTTTTTCACCAGTCTGACCGGTCTTGCCTTGCTTCTCCTTCGCGAGACCCCCGCGATGGGCCTGTTGCTTGCGTTGCATCTCGGCGTTGTCTTCGCGCTCTTTCTCACCCTCCCCTATGGCAAGTTCGTTCACGGCCTCTATCGCTTCGCCGCACTGGTCCGCTATGCCAAGGAGCACGAGGACGCCTGAGAGCGGGATTGATCCACACGCGATGAAGACTGACCGCGGGATTGAAAACTGATCGATTCCAAGGTTCTAACAGGACTAACGCACAGCCCGCCTGCGGGCGAGTGATCATCTGCCAAAAACCGACACACAGAACGGTGTAGACTAGGTTCAATAGCGCACGATTCGAGGCCCGTTCGGGAGGATGTGATGGAAATTCTGTTTGCTGTGGTTGGGTTCTTCTTGGGTATCCTGGTTGCTTGGTTCTTTCTCGACAGCCGGTGCAGAAAGCAGCTTGCTGAACAGGAGGAGCGTCTGAGGGCCTCCAACAGCGCGACCAGCCTTTCGCTGACCCAGGAACAGGATGAGCATAAAGAGACCCGGCGCCGTCTGGCCGAGATGGATGCGCGCGACGGCAAGAACATTCAGCAGATTGCCGACCTGAAGACCGGACTGGAGAGCGCGGCCAAGGACCTCGATACGGCGAAGAGCGAAGCCGCGGATGCAAAAAAGGAGCTTGAGGTCGCCCACGGCGCACTGAAGGACATCGACGCCTTGCGCAAGGCGGAAACACAGAAGGATCAGGAGATAGCCGATCTGCAGAAATCCCTGGAGTCTACCAGCAAGTCTCTGGAAGATGCCAACGCCGATGCCATCCGTCTCAAGAACGCGTTGCAGGGAGCGCAAGAGAAGCTGAAGGAAGCCGAGGCCCAGGCGGCGGAAGCGTCCGGTCGGGCTGCAACCGAAAGCGCAGAACGCATAGAAGGTCTGCAGACAGACCTTGCGACGGCCAAGACAGATCTGGAGCAGTCTCGGTCCGAACTCTCGAACTGCAAGGCTGAGGGAGAGCGACTTCGTGCAGAGCTCGCGGACGCCAAGAACAATACCGCAGTTTCATCCACTGGTGACGACGAGCCGGATGACGAGCCTGCCGATGAGCCCTCAGAACCTGATGCTGCGGAAGAACCTGCTGAGCCGAGTGCACCACTGACCCTTGTCTCAACGACAACCGACAAACCCGACGATCTCACGAAGATCAAAGGGATCGGCAAGGTGCTTAGTCAGAAGCTCAATGATCAGGGTATCACGACCTTTGCGCAGATCGCCGCATTCAGTCAGGCGGATATCGACAAGATCAACAAGGTGCTGGACTTTCCGGGTCGCATTGAGCGCGAGAAGTGGGTCGAACAGGCCAAAGGGTTCCTGGACGACGCGAGCTGATCGCTGCCACAACGGTTCGCAGACGAATTCCATCGCCGCCATATTGGATACAACTTCGAGACGCTATAGGCTGCTCTGAACGCGGACTGCGTATCTGAGTAAGGGAATATCCATGGCGATCGACAATCTCGATGAAATTCTTCAGCAGGCATTCGACGAGAGCACACGGATCTATAGCGAACGAGGCTTTCAGCGACGCATAGGCTTCGGCAAAAAACCAGCTTTGGTGAGCATAGACCTCGCCAATGCCTGGACGCGTCCCGGCAATCCTTTCACCTGCGAGAATATCGACGAGCAGATCATTCCCGGCATGCAACGGCTGTTGGAAGCCTGCCGGGCCAATGGTCATGTGGTCGTGCATGTCACCACCGCCTATCAGAATACCGACCGCAACGACCCGGCGAGCGACATGGGGATGTGGCATCACAAGATTCCGGTCGAAGCCGTGGATCTGGCCGACGAGGAACTCTGGGCGATCGATTCGCGCATCGCACCGATCGAAGGCGAGTATGTCATGCTGAAAAAACGCGCCAGCGGATTCAGCGGCACGCCACTCGCCGGTTATCTGCGATCCGCCGGCGTCGACACGATCCTGGTGACCGGCGTTACAGCAACAGCTTGCGTGCGAACCACCATTTGTGACGGCCTTGCCGAAGGCTTCCGCACCATTGCTGTTCGGGAGTGTATCGGCGACCGTGTTCCCGGCGCCGTCGCATGGAACCTTTTCGATATCGATGCCAAGTTCGCCGACGTCGAGCCCGTCGATACCTGCGTCAACTATCTTAACAATGTCGAGGGATGGAACGACGGGAAGGCCTGACGGTGGTAAAGCGAGTTTTGCAGAGAATTGCTGAAGACATCACTTTGAGGCGCATCGCATTCCTCTGAATGCCACTAAATGCATTTGCCTTGCCTCCGAGCTTTTTTTGAATTCATCTATAGCAAAGCCGAGCAACCGGTACGCCGGGGGTACGACCTGATCCATGCGTGACCAGATGATGCATGACATGGAAGCTCACATATTCGGAATGTGGGTTGCCGCCGCCATTATCGCGATGATGTTCGCTGCCCTTGTTGTCTTTTTCACGAGACGTGCAGCGAACGATCGATTAGCCATTTCCGACCTTGCCGCACGCTTGGGCGACGATATGATACCGTCGCTCAATCGCGGTTCAACGGACAGGATTGGTGGTGGAAAAGCCGACGCCCGGGACACGATATTCATCCTGCCGGATATCAGCCACTATTCCCGGTTCATGACCCAGAACCAGTTTGCATTCGCTCATGCTCAGCAAATCGTTTTCGCATTGATCAATGCCATAATTGAAGCGGCAACCAACAAGATCGAGCTATCGAAGCTCGAAGGCGACGCCGCCTTATTCTTTGTCGACGCGGGCAGGCATTCCAAGGAAACGGTGGGCCGGACAATCATGGAGATCCTTGGCGCCTTCTACAGTGAGCGGCGTCGACTAATCGCATCGAACATCTGCCCATGCGCGGCGTGCCGACAGATCGGCGATCTCGAGCTTAAGATCTTCGTTCATAGAGGTCAGGCCTCTCGGTTCAAGTTCAGAGGAACTGTCGATCTCTTCGGCACAGACGTCATCATCCTTCATCGGCTGATGAAGAACGGTGTCCAGGGTGATCGCTATGTCATGGTCACAGACGCAGCCACCGATTCTGTTGCGTTGGGCGATCCAGGTGCGACCTATGAAGTGGAAGAGCATGTTCCCCATGTCGGCACTGTGCATGCCACGATTTTCGAACTCGGCGACGACACCGTGACAGAGCTTTCGCAGATGGAACATAAAGAGCCGTTGTCATCAATGAACGATACACTACGCAAGCTGCGGGAGAACGTCAGATCCATAAAAACCGCGCTCAGTCCAGGGGCATAAATTAGCGTCTCCTTTCAAAGTATCTGCCGACAAATAATACCCAACCGCTTTTTGGTGCATCGGCCCCACTTGTCGATGTGGCCGGCCTGCAACGGTAAACAAAAATTGTCCGTGTGAAAGGCATGGAACGATTGACTTTGCAAAATTGCACAGCTCATCGTTGTCAAATCTAGATCTATGTGGAGCGCAGACCTTGCTACGTCGTTGTCTGTCAATGCTGTTGGCTCTGGCCGTTGTAGCGGCGCCGTGTTCGATGATTGGCGCCGACCAGTCGCTTGCCGGAAGCGCTAGTAGCACGATGCAGACAATGGCCGGCCATTCGCATGAGATGCCTGCGGCAACGCCACATTGCCCCGGAGATTCCGGTGGTTACGATCAAGCCTGCGCCACAGACTGTCACGCATGGAATATATCCAGCGTCACAGTCACCGCTTACCAACAGTCCGAACACGTTTCGATCGACACAGGCTTCGTCTCCAGCGCTCTTGCGCTGATCGCGACTGAATTGTCGGTCAAAGGACCACCGCCCATTGTCTTCGCTGACATGCTGGCAGCGGCCTGTAGCGGCCCGGTTTATGCGCGCACACAGCGCTTCCGTCTCTAACACCACCTGACATCGCAAATCCTTGCAGTTCGAGGGCTTTGTCCTGGCTGCGCATATTTTTGCATCAGCACCGGTCAATAGAAAAACCGGGCACGAACCGGGGGGTTAGAGATGTTGGGTCGTGTCACAATTTTACTCATCGCAACCGTCGCTATTACCGGCTGCCGGGGACGGGCATTCGACGAATTCGTCGTGCCCGCAAGCCACCCGGCCAGTCCAGCCGCAATCACTGGACAATCACTGCGCATCAGTCGCGCGCTTGAGCCAGAATTCGAGAATGTTCAGCCGCAGCTCCAGCGCAAACCCGCAACCCAGCGCCCTGCCGCTCCGGCACGCGGTGACGCTGCTCAAAAACACCATCGGCACTAGGGAGGCGGCAATGTTCAACAGACAAACGATACGTCTTCACGTTATCGCCATGTCAGCTCTCGTGGGACTTGGCGGATGTACAACAACATCTCCCGATGGCGCTTTCGATGAGGTCGCTCAGACCGTTGGCAAAAGGAGTGGCAAACGTGTCGCCTGGAATCGCGACGCACAAGAGATTGCGCCAACCAAGGCCGAGATCCGAAAGCTTCTTTCGCGAACTCTGACAGCGTCATCGGCTGTGCAGATCGCGCTTTTGAATAATCGCAGGCTGCAGGCGACTTATGCGGAATTGGGCATCGCACAAGCAGATTTGGCGCAAGCCACGCGACTGCCGAACCCGATCGTCGACGGCAGCATCACTTTTACGGATGACGGCGTCACGAACCTTGCATTCGGAGGCGCCCTCAAGGTCATCGAAATTCTCTATATTCCGCTCAAAAAGCGCGTGGCGGCATCGCAACTCGAGGAGGTGAAACTTCGTGTAGCAACACAAGTGCTGGGCGTAGCGAGCGAAACGCATCTCGCCTTCATCGACTATCAGTCGAGTCAACAACTGGTTGCGCTTTTCGATGATGTCCTGTCGTCAACACGGGCATCGATGGCAGCTGCAAAGAGCTTGCGGGAAGCCGGCAACATTACCGCGCTTGAGTTCGAGACACAAAATGGCGAACTGGTGCGCGAGAAACTGTCACTCGCAAAATCAGAAGCCCGGTCCACAGCAGCCCGGGAGGCACTCAATGTGCTGATGGGACTGACCGGTTCTCAAACCCGCTGGACAGCAGCCGGCAGACTGCCGGCCATACCAAGCCGAAAAGTTCCGACACATCGTTCCGAGCGCCGCGCGATCGAAGCTAGCCTCGAGCTGGCAGCATCGCGACAAAGGCTCATCACTCTCGCCAAGAGCTATCGTCTCAAGCGTGCCGAGTCGCTTGTTCCGGACCTTGAGGTTGGCAGCGAATGGGAACGCGACGATGGAGAAGAGGAAGCCGGCCCAATCTTTGAGATCCAGTTGCCACTCTTCGATTGGGGGCGCCCACGCAAGGCTAAGGCAATGATGGAACTGGCCCGTGCACGAGACACATACACCGCACTCGCGGTCAGAGTCCGCTCGGCAGCACGTTTGACGAAGGCGTCACTCCTCACCGCTCGCAAAACGGCGCTCTTCTATCAGAAATCGGTTCTACCGCAATCTCGAAGATTGCTCACCGAAACGCAGCGGCAGGTCAACGCAATGCAAGAAAGCGTTTTCCAGCTAATCCAAGCCAAACAGCGGCAAATACGTACATCCCAGGAGTCGGTACAGGCACTCGCCGATTACTGGCGCGCGCGCGTCCGTTTCAGCGTGCTCATGAGAGGCAAACTTCCAGCAAATCAAACAGGCGGTGCAGTCCAAATGGCTGCCGCCAGCAATCAAGCTGATTCAGGAGGTCATTGATGAAGATCACACGTAGACAAGCATTGGCGGGCTCGGGTGCAGCGATCGCCGGAGCCGCCCTCGCTGGCCGCAAAGGACTGGCACAGTCGGACCGCCACAAGGGTCACGACATGCGCGGATCCCATCAAGGTCAAACGATGGACAAGCCCAAGGCGAGCCCGGCGGCGTCGAACGAACGTTATTCCACGCCGCGAGGCAACGACTGGTACGCACGGACCGTCGATCCGGACCACGACTTCGCGCCCGGTATGCCCGGCAAACACTACAAGCCTGTGGTGGTGCCGAACGGTGCCACCCTCCCCTTCAGGATCGTGGATGGGGTGAAGGTCTTTCATCTGGTTGCCGAGGATGTCTTCCACGAATTCGCCCCTGGCTTCCAAGCCCAGTGCTGGGGATATAACGGACGCACGCCGGGACCGGTCATCGAGGCTGTGGAAGGAGATCAGGTCCGCATCTATGTCTCGAACAAGCTGGCGGTGCCGACGTCCACCCATTGGCACGGCATCATCTTGCCCATGGGTATGGATGGCGTGTCGGGCCTGACGCAACGCCCGTTAAGGCCCGGTGAAACATTCCGCTACGAATTCAAATGCGTTCAACATGGGACGTTCATGTACCACTCCCACAAGGACGCAATGACCCAGGAGGGTATGGGTCTTGTCGGCATGTTCGTGATCCATCCGCGCAAGCCCCGGCGACAGCGACCTCATCGTGACTTCTCACTGATGATGCACGAATGGGATATCAAACCAGGTACTTATCGGCCTGACACCAGCGTCTCCAGCGGATTCAATACCCTGACGCTCAACGGGAAGGTATTCCCCGGGACAACGCCACTTGTCGCAAAAATGAATGAGCGCGTCCGCATCCGGATCGGGAACCTGTCGGCCATGGATCATCATCCGTTCCATGTTCATGGTTATGCGTTCCGTGTGACGGAGACGGACGGTGGAGAAATCCTGGAAGCGGCACAATGGCCTGAGACGACGGTTCTGGTCTCTGTCGGACAAACCCGAAACATCGAGTTTGTCGCCGACAACCCTGGTGATTGGGCCATGCACTGCCATATGACCCATCACACAATGAACCAGATGGGGCACGGCCTACCCAACATGGTCGGCGCCGACCCGGCCGCTATCGATAGACGGGTCGCAAGTCTTGTCCCTGGCTACATGACCATGGGCACGGACGGCATGGGCGATATGGGCAAACACGCCGCTCATATGGACATGCCCGAGAACTCGATCCCCATGGTCGGGGCGCAAGGTCCCTATAGCTATATCGGGATGGGCGGCATGTTCACCATTCTCAAAATTCGTGAACAGCTCACAAGCTATGACGATCCAGGTTGGTATTCGCCACCAAAGGGAACCGTGGTCGGACCTGCAACTGCTGCCCAGCTCGAACGCGATGGCATCAAGGTTTGAGAAAGGACGGCCTCATGAACAAGACATCGCTTTTCATCCTTGCATTAGCGGTAGCTGCAGGGCTCGGTTTTATGATCCTGCATCGGTCGAACACCGGCAGACATTTCGATGTTCGCCTTCCGTCAAGCTTCACGGCCGAGGCCACCGCAGGCAAGGCGATTTTCGAAAAGAACTGCCGCGTCTGCCACGGTGCAAACGGATCGGGCACCAAACAAGGCCCACCTTTGGTGCACAAGATTTACGAACCAAGCCATCATGCAGACCGCTCTTTTCATGCTGCCGTCAAAAACGGCACCCGAGCGCATCACTGGCCCTACGGCAACATGCCTCCGATACCTGACGTAAGCAGCCGAGACGTCGATCGCATCATTCGCTACGTACGCGAGTTGCAGCGTGCAAACGGCATTTCCTGAAAGACAAGCCCAGAGTCCGGACGAATACACCTCAACAATAGGAGACAGCAATAATGTTGATTGAGAATTTAGATGGGAATGAACGCCGCGGTGCTCGCCAATTGGGCACCATTCCGTGTTTGTTGATCGTCGCAGGCGTCGCCCTTGCCGGCATGTCGCAGCCGGCGCTCACAGGAGCCGGCAAAGCCGGGCATCACCATGGCAAAGGCCATCATCATGAGGCCGTCAAGAAAAAGGACGACGGACACCATCATGGCATGCATCAGGAGCATCAAGGCCATCACATGGATCACGCCAATATGCCCGGCGGCAGACCGGGCAAGGCATCCGAAGTGGATCGCAGAATCGAGATCCTTGCCAAGGACATCGAATTCAACCTGAAAACCATCAAAGCCAAGAACGGGGAGACGATTCACTTCGTCATTCAGAACACCGGCGAGCTGGTGCACGAATTCACGATCGGCCTACCCTCTATGCAGAAAGCGCATCAGGCTGAAATGTTGAAGCTCATGGAGTCCGGCAAGCTGGAGGCTGATCGCATCGTCGACGACAGCGGACATTCACACCCCAACACCGTGCTCATCGGTCCGAAAGAGACCAAGGAAATTATCTGGACGTTCAGCAAGACCGAAACGCTCGAGTTCGGCTGCAATATCCCAGGGCACTACGAGGCAGGCATGAAAGGAAAGTTCATGTTCACCGAAGGCTGATCAGTCGTCGTCTCGCCAGCCGGGTATTACCACACTTCGGCGTGCAGGTACTCGGCTGGTTGCTTTATCGACGGCTTGCGGCACGTTGGTCGGCTGCGAGGAGTCGACCGCCACCGATAGTCGAGATCCATGCGGTCACGGCGCCTCTTGCGCCTAACGCGGGTCGCTCGACCCAATGCCATGACGCCATAGCGGCAAGCACAATAGTTGGTGCGATCGCGGCAAAAAGCGTGAGCGGTGAAACCTCGGGGGCGATCATGACGGCAATCTGTTGAATGGGCCACGCGTAGATGTATAGGCCGTATGAGTAGTCGCCGATCTCATTGAACCGCCGGATTGCACCATCGGGAACCAAAGCGACCCAGAACACTCCGTAGGTGAGAGCGATCTGCAGCATGAACTCGTAAACAGATGACCCGTATGCCAGTACTGCTATGCCAAAGAGGAACATGGCAATGGTTGGCTTCAATACAATCCGGTCGGCAACCAGATAAACCATCGATCCCAGAAAAAAGCACAGCCAAAACCTCATTAGGCTGTCGATGAAGGGGCTATGGTTGCGCCAGTCCGTTGCAGTCGTGACAATCACGTAAATCCCGACAAAGGCCAGTGTCGTGGCAACGGCGCGTGTGCGTGATGATAGAAGCCCAACAAGTCCGATCAAACCGAGCGCACCATAGGAAAGGGCTTCGTAACGCAATGTCCATAGCGGGTTATTGACGATCGATTCTCTCGGTAGAGCGTCGAATACGAATGGAAGGGTCTGTGCCGGCGACAGAAGCGAAGCCGTTAACGGCACATAGAGCCAGGTCCGCATGTCGGAGAAATAGTGTTCAAGCAAACACAGACAGACAATCGGCCCGACAATGAACGCCAGCAAGATCGCTGCAGCCGCCAATCCTGGAAACAGTCTGAGCGACCGACCAACGCAAAACGAAATAGTGCTCTCGCGCGATAGCCAGCTCTTTGTGATCAGGAAACCAGACAGAATGAAGAAGACGTTGACTGCATACCAACCGAGGTCCCCGGCCTCCACGAATGGAAGAACCCAACCTCTCGTTTCGCCCAGCAACACTAGGTAGCTGTGATCATAGATCACTGCCACGGCTGCCGCGCACCGAATGAGGTTGAAGTTGTTGTCCCGCCCACCAAGCAAATTTTGAACTGTCATACGCATTCGTCAAGTTCGTCTCGATTTCGGATTCCTCATCCAGTGCGAAGCCAATGATCGTCGACATTGGCACGATCGTCGCACTGGGGCGATGCAAAGATCTTGCCAATACTCTGAAAGACCGGTTTTGAACCGGCCCCGTGACTGTCGAACCGGTGTAAGATCGCAATTCCGACGGTCAATTGTTAATGGCCCGATAAGACAGTGCAGCATCGGTTCAATGTCCCAGATCGGAGACACTTCCAGACCTACGCTGGCTTGAATTCAACATTTGGGGGTCGACAATGAACATGCCCGAAGGGTTCTATCCGGCAACTGCGATGCCGGATCGCGATTGGTGGGCCACCCTATGGCCAGACCCCGAAAGCGTATTGCGTTCGCTGGGAATCGTGCCGGGCATGATCGTTGTGGACCTGTGCTGCGGCGATGGTTATTTTACCGCGCCTCTCGCCCGAATCGTCGAAGGCGCAGTGTATGGCGTAGACATCGATCCCGACATCTTGCACTTGGCTCGCGCTGAACTCGACCGCGCTGGAGAAACGGTACTGGGTCTCATATGCGCGGACGCGCGCGATTTTCCGGACGTGCTCGAAAGAAAAGCAGACTATGTGCTGATAGCGAACACGTTCCACGGCGTCCAGGAAAAAACCGAATTGGCGCAAGCTGTCAGCACTATGCTGAACGCGGGTGGACGCTTGGCAATCGTCAATTGGCACCAATTTCCTCGCGAACGCACTGTTGTACTTGGCTTACCAAGAGGGCCAAAGACCGAGTTGCGCATGTCACCGGAAGATGTGCAAAAAGTGGTTGAGCCAACTGGTTTTGAACTTGAACGGATCGTCGAATTGCGCCCCTACCATTATGGCGCGATCTTCCGTGTCCGATCGCAAGAATCAGAAAAACGGCAAAGGGTAAAGTAGTACTGGCCCGTCCGCGGCATCACTGCCGATAGCGATCGAACAGTTCGACCAGCTCATTGAACTTCTCTTTCTGCTCGGTCGCGTCGCCACTCTTAATTGCGTCAACGACGCAATGATCCGCGTGGTCCTTCAGGACTTCACTTTCCACCTTGTTGAGCGCCGCTTTGATCGCACGAATCTGCGTCAGAATATCAATGCAGTAGCGCTCATCCTCGATCATGCGCGCGACGCCCCGCACTTGTCCCTCGATGCGGGACAAACGCGACAGACAGTCCTTGTGTCGTGGTTTCATTGCGCTTCCGGTTCTCGTCGACTGTTGTCATTCATTTCGTGACAGTCATATCCGGTTTGGCCAGTCTCCTCACATTCTTTTTTGTCACGGACTGCTCGCACCTCATATGCCATATTGACATTATACCCTTAGGGGGTATAGGTATATTCATACTGCACCTTCAACCACAACGGAACAACAAGGTGAAGGATCGGCTCCCCGATTTGCTGGTCAAGCAAGTGTCACGACACCCGAATTTTGGCGAACGGCGCGCGACGCGACGCTTCCCGGTTCTGACATCGGCTGAAAGCCTCGGACAATTACCCGACACCAAGAAACCGAGCGAGATGAGATGACGGCGACCGAAATTGATACTGCGATCGATCCGGTTTGCGGAATGACAGTCGATGTCCCGTCCAGCGCGCACCACACGACGCGAGATGGCAAGCACTACTATTTCTGCCATGCCGGTTGTCAGTCCAAGTTCGAACGTGATCCGAAGCGCTATCTTGAGCCGCAATCGGAACCGGAACCAGCGCCACCAGGTACGATTTACACTTGCCCGATGCACCCCGAGATCGAGCAGGAGGGGCCCGGCACCTGCCCGCTCTGCGGCATGGCCTTGGAGCCTATGGGTATTTCTGGAAGCGACACCGGACCAAATCCGGAACTCGTGGACTTTGCACGACGTTTCTGGGTTGGTCTGATATTCACAATACCGGTCTTCGTTCTGGCGATGGGCCCGCTGATCGGCTTGCCGATCAAGGACTGGATCGGACATCGCGTCTCCGCTTGGGCCGAACTGGTATTCGCGATACCGGTAGTTCTCTGGTCGGGCTGGCCGTTCTTCGAGCGGTGTGTCGCATCGTTTCGCAATCGCAGTCCGAACATGTGGACACTGATCGGGATCGGTGTCGGCTCCGCCTTTGTCTATTCATGCGTTGCCGTAGTCGCACCATGGGTATTCCCACAGGCATTTCGCAACGAACTTGGGGCGGTCGGGATCTACTTCGAGGCAGCCGCCGTTATCGTCGTCTTGGTCCTCCTCGGTCAGATCCTGGAATTGAAAGCACGTGAGCGTACCGGCGGCGCTATTCGTGCTCTGTTGGATCTGGCACCGAAGACAGCACTCAGGCTCAGGGACGATGGGGAAGACGAAGCCGTTCCACTAGAAGAAGTGCATTCCGGCGACCGGTTGCGGGTTCGCCCTGGCGACTCGGTGCCCGTCGACGGCGAGATTATCGATGGGAGCTCGACAGTCGATGAGTCCCTGCTTACGGGTGAACCGATTCCTGCCCAAAAGTCGGTCGGCGATCTTGTCACCGGCGGAACGCTCAACAAATCGGGAAGTTTCGTGATGGTAGCGAAACGCGTCGGTGCCGAGACAGTGTTGGCACAGATCGTCGATATGGTTGCGGCAGCACAACGCAGCCGAGCGCCCATCCAAAAGCTTGCCGATCTCGTCGCAGGCTATTTCGTCCCTACGGTCGTTGCGACGGCCCTTGTCGCGTTTGCCGCCTGGTCAATCTGGGGACCCGAACCAGCCATGGCATATGCCTTCATTACTGCCGTCTCAGTATTGATTATCGCATGTCCCTGCGCTCTTGGCCTGGCAACGCCCATGTCGATCATGGTGGCGACCGGTCGAGGCGCACAGGCGGGCGTACTTATCAAGAATGCCGAGAACCTGGAGCGTTTTGCCGATGTCGACACCATCATCCTCGATAAGACGGGTACATTGACGCTCGGCGCACCGCGACTCACCGATGTTCTAACTGTCGGTGAATTTGAAGAAGCGGACGTGCTTGCCGTTGCTGCAAGTCTTGAACGGGGCAGCGAGCATCCCCTGGCGGAGGCCATCGTCGCGGGCGCACGGCAACGCGGCATGACATCCGATACAATTGACAAATTCGAAGCTCTTAGTGGAATGGGCGTTCATGGTCTTGTGTCGGGTAAACGGGCAGCACTCGGCAATTCCCGGATGATGATGGAAATCGGCATCGATCCCGAAGTGATGGATGAACAGGCAGACCATCTTCGGACCGAAGGCAAGACCGCCATGTTCGTTGCAATCGGCGGCAAGCTTGCCGGGGTTATCGCCGTCGCCGATCCGATCAAGGATACCACACCTGCAGCACTCGCCGCTCTGCATGGCGAAGGCTTGAGAATTGCAATGGTGACCGGAGACAACGCACGCACGGCCGAAGCCATTGCCGCCAAGCTTGGCATCGACGAGGTCCATGCCGACGTACTCCCCGACGGCAAGGCAAGGATCGTCAAGGAACTCCAGGACAGCGGTACCAAAGTCGCCATGTCGGGCGACGGCGTGAACGATGCGCCGGCCCTGGCTCAGGCCGATGTCGGCATCGCCATGGGAACCGGCGCCGATGTGGCGATCGAAAGTGCCGGCATTACGCTTGTGAAGGGGGACTTGAATGGCATTGTACGCGCACGCCGCTTGTCCAAAGCGACAATGCGGAACATCCGGCAGAATCTGTTCTTCGCTTTCATCTATAACGCACTTGGCGTTCCCGTCGCTGCAGGTGTGCTCTACCCGGCTTTTGGAATTCTGCTGAGCCCCATGATTGCAGCAGCCGCGATGAGCCTGTCATCCGTGTCAGTTGTCGGCAACGCGCTCAGATTGCGCGCAGCAAACCTGTCTTGATTGCTATGTCACACTCACACGCACATTCCCAAGTGACGAAAACGGTCAAACCATTGTTTCTCCTGCTTGCCTTCGTGGCAACTTTGCTTGTCGGACAACCACCGGCGCTACACTCTTTGAGAGCAATAGCTCATGAAAATCATGATCGGACACCCGATGTCCGCATGCCTCTGATGCTGAGCCCCGAGTTAAGCCACGGGCAAACGATCTTCAACGCCAACTGCGCATCCTGCCATGGCAAACAACTGGAAGGATCGACCAAGGGTCCATCTCTCATACCCTATGATCGCGCGCATCATCCTGACGGTACCTTCAGGACGGCCTTGAAGTCGGGCGTGAAGCAACATCATTGGGCATTCGGAGACATGCCACCGGTCGATACGCTAAGCGACTACGATATTGAGACCATCATCGACTACATTCGGGAAGTGCAGGACTATAACGTCGACAATGAGATCGATCCCTAGGTCTACCAACTCCCATTCGTGACCGCTGCCGGCATCAATCAGCACCTGCCTCCAGCGCCTCCATGTCCGCGTCGGAAAGACCGAAATGGTGACCGATTTCGTGGACCAGCACATTGTTCACGACATCGGTCACCCGCTCACCTTCCGCCGTGGCAAAAGCCAGAATCGGTTCGCGATAGAGAAATACCATGTCCGGCCCGTAGGGAAGATCACCGACACTTTTCCGATCCAGACTGATGCCAGAATAGAGACCCAGAAGACCGTAGGGCGACGCAATGTCGAAATGCGCAAGCACGTCTTGCTGAGGCCACTCCAGAACTTGGATCGAAACATTTGCGCACATGTCCCTGAACGAATCCGGCAACCGCTCGAACGCTTCCTGCGCAAGCGTCTCGAAGGCCAATGTCGACGAACGGCTCAATCCATCTCTCATGATTAGTGAGGTAGGGAGCAGAGTGCGAGCCTTCAACCGGCTCTGAGGTTGCACGTCGGAATTTGGATCCTCGGGAAAGTAATCCCGTCTTTCATTCGCCAATACGCAGCACTTGATACGTACTGTCAGCTCGACAAGTCATAGGCGCTTTCTTGCTTGCCGAATTGCCATCTATGAGCACGATTGCATGACCATGGCTGATGGCCAGCCCTTCTGCCGAGTTCGGCAAATCTGCGACTTTTGTTGGTCGGATCTGTGCACCGCTCCTAAGCATTGCCGTATCGAAATTCCAGAGGTGATGGGGTGATTGCTATCCGCGGTTGTTCCCGAAATTCCCCAAACGCGACCATCGGCATGCATCAATTCCCGAATCCCCAAACCATCAAGATCAAGGAAGGCAACAGCATCGAATGAGAACGAATCCCGCCCGATCACTTGTCTCAGGATTATGGCCTTTCCATCCACCAGGGGCGCCCTCAGCCCGATCCAAACCCGCGCTTCACCATCGTCATCGCCGATAGCGACCGCACCTTCGAGATTTAACGCTGGGTCGACACTGCACGCGGCCTCCCGCTGACTGCCCTCCAGGAGCTCGCTTGCACGCTTGGCTCGAATTTCCGTTCGCCGGATTGCACTGCAGACCGATTGCACTTCGGGAGTGTCGATCTCTTTGAAAAGCCGCTTGCAGCTGTGCTTTTTCTCAGGTGTCTTGACGGACGCGACCATTCCGCGGGCCATTCGGTCGGGCTCCAGCCGGCCTTGTGCGAATATCCGCCGCTTGCCCTTGAGCTTGCAGTTCTTGTTGCGGCTGTGGGAGCCAAAGATCAGAATTTCACCGTCCGGTAGTTTTGCAAGTGCTTCAATGTCCGATAGCTTGAACGCCTTTTTTGCACCGGGCCGCACCATAGCCATCAAGGAGATTTCGCGGCGGGCGTGCAAGTGGATCCCATTGTCGCGCTGCTGGATTTCATACAGGAACAGTCGGTCAACTTCTTCATTGTCACCAACGAGAAGACAGCCATGAGTCGCGTTTGGACATGGGACGGTAATCGCCGCAGAAGCCTCGCACACTGGGTAGCCTCCGAGAGACGAGGTCTGACCCCATGCCGGCAGACGCTCTTCGAAAAGAAAAACGAGCATGAAAAGAAAAATAAAATGAATGTATTTTTTATCTAACAAGTTCATAAATTATATATATATCGCGAATATAAATTTATGCCAATATCTATAAGCTTCAATCGCCTCTTTTCGCTTTATCGTTCTCTTTTTCCTACTGCATCGCTGACCGAGTTTCCCATCTCACGCAGTTCGCGAAACGAAAAAGGGCCGCCCGAAGGCAGCCCTTTTCCAAGTTCGGTTTGGTTCAATCGCCTTACTCGGCGGCACCCTGAGTTTCCTCAGCGGCCGTGGGAAGCAAAGCAGCGTCCCCGCCTTCCGCCAGTCGTTCGGCTGCCGAACGGGCGCGCTCCTCAATGATCAGTTCGTCGCGATGGGTTGCGACTTTGCGGAGCCTTTCGAGCATGCCGCCGGTACCGGCCGGAATAAGCCGGCCGACGATGACATTCTCCTTGAGACCTTCGAGCGAGTCCGTCTTGCCGTTGACTGCCGCTTCCGTGAGAACGCGTGTCGTCTCCTGGAACGAGGCTGCCGAGATGAAACTTTTCGTTTGCAGCGACGCCTTGGTGATGCCGAGCAGCACAGGGCTTCCCTTGGCGGGTTTTCCGCCGCCAGCTTCGACCTCTGCGTTGGCCGCATCGAAATCGGTTCTATCGATCTGCTCGCCCTTGAGCAGTTCGGTATCGCCGACATCTTCGATTTCGACCTTCTGCAGCATCTGCCGGACGATCACCTCGATATGCTTATCGTTGATGGTCACGCCCTGGAGGCGATAGACCTCCTGGATTTCATTGACCAGATAAGCTGCGAGCTCTTCCACGCCCTTAATCGCCAGGATGTCGTGTGGCGCCGGATGTCCATCGAGCAGGAACTCGCCTTTGTCGATCCGGTCACCTTCCTGAACGCTCAAATGGCGCCCTTTCGGGATCAGATATTCTGCGGTCTCCTCCGACTCGTCCTCTGGCACGATGGCAATGCGACGCTTGTTCTTGTAGTCGCGGCCGAACTCCACGATGCCGGTCGTCTCGGCGATGATGGCGTGATCCTTCGGACGACGCGCTTCGAACAGCTCCGCAACACGCGGCAGCCCCCCCGTGATGTCACGGGTCTTGGCGCTTTCCATCGGGATACGGGCCAGAACGTCACCAGCCTTCACACTCTGGTTCGGCTCGACCGACAAGATCGCTTCGACCGAGAGCAGGTAACGCGCCTCACCGCCGCGCTGAAGCTTGATGACCTCACCCTTCTTGTCCTTGATCACCATCGCAGGCTTGAGGTCCGCACCGCGCGGGCTCGCACGCCAATCGACGATGACGCGGTTCGTGATACCGGTCGACTCATCATACTGCTCATTGACCGACATGCCTTCCACGAGGTCCTCGAAATCGACCAGACCGTCGACTTCCGTGAGGATCGGACGCGTATAGGGATCCCACTCGGCAAGGCGTTCGCCGCGTTTGATCTTGTCGCCATCGTCGACACGCAGATGACTACCGTAGACGACCTTATGGACGGCCCGTTCGTTTCCATCGTCATCGACGACGACAACGGCCTGGTTACGCGCCATGGACACGAGGCGACCCTTCGAGTCCCGTGCCACGTTACGGTTACGGATCTTGACCGTGCCCGAGAAGTTGGACTCCAGGAACGATTGGTCGACCACCTGTGCCGTACCGCCGATATGGAAAGTGCGCATGGTGAGCTGTGTACCCGGCTCACCAATCGACTGAGCCGCGATAACGCCCACAGCCTCTCCCATATTGACCGGCGTGCCGCGTGCAAGGTCACGACCGTAGCAGTTGCCGCATACGCCGACTTTGCTCTCGCAGACAAGAATCGAGCGGATGCGGATTTCCTGCACCTGCGCCGCCTCGATCTCTTCGACCTGAGGTTCTTCGATCAGCTCATTGCGCTTGACGATGACTTCGCCAGTCGACGGATTGAGAATGTCTTCCGCTGCCGTACGTCCGAGGACACGGGCACCCAGCGAACAGATCACTTCACCGGCGTCGAGAACTGCCGCCACCGTGATACCGGCATCCGTTCCGCAATCGACTTCGTTGATGATGCAATCCTGCGCAACATCCACAAGGCGGCGGGTCAGGTATCCGGAGTTCGCGGTCTTCAGCGCCGTATCGGCAAGCCCCTTACGGGCACCGTGAGTGGAGTTGAAGTACTCGAGAACCGAGAGACCTTCCTTGAAGTTCGAGATGATCGGGCTTTCGATAATCTCGCCCGAAGGCTTGGCCATCAGACCGCGCATCCCGGCAAGCTGCTTCATCTGTGCCGGTGAACCACGGGCACCGGAGTGAGCCATCATGTAGATCGAGTTGACCTGCTCCTGACGTCCCGTCTCCTTGTCGAAATGATCGGCCGAAATGCGGTCCATCATCTCATCGGCAACACGGTCCGTACATTTGGCCCAGGCATCGACGACCTTGTTGTACTTCTCACCCTGGGTGATGAGCCCGTCATTATACTGCTGCTCATACTCCCGCACGAGGTCGCGCGTCTCATCGACGAGCTTATCCTTGTTGTCCGGAATGACCATGTCGTCCTTGCCGAACGAAATGCCGGCGCGACAGGCATAAGAGAAGCCGAGACCCATGATCCGGTCACAGAAGATGACCGTCTCCTTCTGACCGCAGTGACGGTAAACCACGTCGATCATGTGAGAGATCTCACGCTTGGTCAGCAAGCGGTTCAGAAGACTGAACGGCACATTCTTGCGCTTGGGGAGAAGTTCACCCAACAGCATACGGCCCGGTGTGGTCTCGTAGATTCCGTCGGCGAGATTGCCTTCCTCATCGACAGTCGAGAACCGCCCCTGGATCTTGGTGTGCAGAGTCACGACACCCGTATCGAGGGCATGCCGGATTTCGGACACATCACCAAAGGCCATGCCTTCGCCCGGCTCATTGTCCATCATGATCGACAGATAATAGAGACCGAGAACGATATCCTGACTGGGCACGATGATCGGCGAGCCGTTGGCCGGGTGCAGGATGTTGTTGGTCGACATCATCAACACGCGGGCTTCAAGCTGGGCTTCCAATGACAGAGGCACGTGCACGGCCATCTGGTCGCCATCGAAGTCGGCGTTGAACGCGGCGCAGACCAATGGATGAAGCTGAATCGCCTTACCCTCGATCAGAACCGGCTCGAAGGCTTGAATGCCCAGCCTGTGCAAGGTCGGTGCACGGTTGAGGAGTACGGGATGTTCCCGGATCACCTCGTCCAGAATGTCCCACACCTCGGGCTTTTCGCGCTCCACAAGCTTCTTGGCCTGCTTGACCGTCGCCGCCAATCCCTTGGCGTCGAGCCGCGAATAGATAAACGGCTTGAACAACTCCAGCGCCATCTTCTTCGGCAGACCGCATTGGTGCAGCATGAGTTCGGGACCGACCACGATGACCGAACGGCCGGAATAGTCGACGCGTTTTCCGAGCAGGTTCTGCCGGAAGCGGCCCTGCTTGCCCTTCAGCATGTCGGCAAGCGATTTCAGCGGACGCTTGTTGGCGCCAGTGATGACCCGGCCGCGGCGTCCATTGTCGAACAGCGCATCGACGGCTTCCTGAAGCATGCGCTTCTCGTTCCGGATGATGATGTCCGGCGCGCGAAGCTCCATCAATCGCTTGAGACGATTGTTCCGGTTGATGACGCGGCGATAGAGATCGTTCAGATCCGAGGTTGCAAAACGTCCTCCATCCAGCGGCACCAGCGGGCGCAGCTCCGGCGGGATGACGGGAACAACGGTCAGGATCATCCATTCGGGACGGTTGCCCGACTGGATCAGAGCCTCGATCACCTTCAGACGCTTGGCGAGCTTCTTCGGCTTCAGTTCGGTCGTCGCCTCGGCAATCTCGACTCGCAGATCTTCGCTGATCTTCTCGAGATCAAGCTGCATCAGCAACTCGCGAATGGCTTCAGCGCCAATACCGGCCGTAAAGCTGTCCTCGCCGAACTCCTCCTGCGCCTGCATATAGTCTTCTTCACTGAGAAGCTGCTTAGGCGCGAGGCTGGTGAGTCCAGGCTCGATAACGATATAGCTCTCGAAATAGAGCACACGCTCAAGATCCTTGAGCGTCATGTCCATCAGCAGGCCGATGCGGCTCGGCAGCGACTTCAGGAACCAGATATGGGCTACAGGCGCGGCCAGCTCGATATGGCCCATGCGCTCGCGCCGCACCTTGGCCAATGTGACCTCGACGCCGCACTTCTCGCAGATGACGCCCTTGTACTTCATGCGCTTGTATTTGCCGCACAAGCACTCATAGTCCTTCACAGGTCCGAAAATACGAGCACAGAACAGGCCGTCCCGCTCGGGCTTGAAGGTTCGGTAGTTGATTGTCTCCGGCTTCTTGATCTCGCCGAATGACCAGGAATAGATCTTCTCAGGACTCGCAATCGAAATGCGAATCTGATCGAAGGTCTGCTGCTGCGCCTGTGGATTGAAAAGGTTCATCACCTCTTGATTCATTCCAGTCTCCTATCAGGGCGTGCGCCGGGTGCGCCCTTCTTGATCGCGCTAATTCAAAAAACTCGTGAGTGAAGACGCGGCATTTCCACCGCGCACTTCTTGCTACTCCGCCGCTTCCTGCGGCGGCAGTGCCGGCCGGTCCGGACCATCCACCCTCGCCTGCATGAGCTCGACATTGAGGCCGAGTGCACGCATCTCCTTGACGAGAACGTTGAAGCTTTCCGGGATACCGGCTTCGAAAGTGTCGTCGCCACGGACAATGGCCTCGTAGACCTTGGTCCGTCCGGCAACGTCGTCCGATTTGACGGTCAACATTTCCTGCAGGGTGTAGGCGGCCCCATAGGCTTCCAGGGCCCAGACCTCCATCTCACCGAAACGCTGTCCGCCGAACTGCGCCTTACCGCCAAGCGGCTGCTGGGTAACGAGCGAGTATGGCCCGATCGACCGAGCATGGATCTTATCGTCCACCAGATGATGCAGCTTGAGCATGTAGATGTATCCGACCGTCACGTTCCGGTCGAAGGGCTCGCCCGTCCGGCCGTCATGCAACGTCACCTGACCGGTTCCGCTCAATCCGGCCGCTTCAAGCAGCTCGACGATATCGGCTTCGTGGGCACCGTCAAAAACAGGTGTCGCAATCGACACGCCGTTCTTCACACCTTTGCCCATATTCTCGAAGTCGTAATCGTTGAATGTCGCCACCAGCTCGTTGTCCGGATAGACCATGTGGACGAGATCTTTAAGCGGCTTGACCTTATTGGTCTGCTTGTAGGCCTCGACCGCATCGTTGATCTTGGTTCCGAGCCCGCGACAGGCCCAGCCGAGATGGGTCTCCAGAATCTGACCCACATTCATACGGCTTGGAACGCCAAGCGGATTGAGAACGATGTCGACGGCCGTTCCATCGTCAAGATACGGCATATCTTCGACGGGCACGATCTGGGAGATCACACCCTTGTTGCCGTGCCGACCGGCCATCTTGTCGCCTGGCTGGATCTTGCGCTTCACGGCCACGAAGACTTTGACCATCTTCATGACGCCCGGAGGCAGTTCGTCGCCACGCTGCAGCTTGTCGACCTTGTCCACGAAGCGCTGCTCGAGGCGCTTCTTGGAGTCTTCATACTGCTTGCTGATCGCCTCGACCTCGGACATCGCCTTCTCGTTCTTGAGGGCGATTTCCCACCACTGGCTCCGCGGAATTTCTTCCAGCATTGCCTCGGTGATCTTCGAGTCGTTCTTGATGGCCTTCGGGCCCTTGGCGGCAACCTTGTTGAGCAAGGTCTCGTGCAGACGGCTGTAGACGTTGCGGTCCAGGATCGCGAGTTCGTCATCGCGGTCCTTCGCCAAGCGTTCGATTTCCTCGCGCTCGATGGCCATCGCCCGTTCGTCTTTTTCAATGCCATGGCGATTGAAGACGCGCACCTCCACAACCGTTCCAGCAACACCCGGAGGCAGTTTGAGCGAGGTATCGCGAACGTCGGACGCCTTCTCACCGAAGATGGCGCGCAGAAGCTTTTCTTCCGGCGTCATGGGCGACTCGCCCTTCGGCGTGATCTTGCCGACGAGAATATCGCCAGGCTTCACTTCCGCTCCGATATAGACGATGCCCGCCTCGTCGAGATTCTTCAGCGCTTCTTCCGAGACGTTCGGAATGTCACGCGTGATCTCCTCCGGCCCAAGCTTCGTATCGCGGGCCATCACCTCGAATTCTTCAAGATGGATCGAGGTGAAAACGTCGTCGCGGACGACGCGTTCCGAGATCAGGATCGAGTCCTCGAAGTTGTAGCCCATCCAAGGCATGAAGGCGACGAGCACGTTACGGCCAAGAGCCAGTTCACCGAGGTCTGTCGATGGGCCGTCGGCAACGATTTCGCCGGCCTTGATATCATCACCCACACGCACCAGCGGACGCTGATTGATGCAGGTGTTCTGGTTCGAGCGCTGGAACTTGCGCAGATTGTAGATATCCACGCCGGACTTCGACGGATCGGTCTCTTCGGTCGCCCGAATGACGATACGTGTCGCATCCACCTGATCGACCACACCGGTTCGGCGGGCCGCAATCGCGGCGCCCGAGTCCCGAGCCACCACTTCTTCCATGCCCGTGCCGACGAACGGCGCTTCCGCCGTAATCAGCGGCACAGCCTGACGTTGCATGTTCGAGCCCATCAAGGCGCGGTTCGCATCGTCATTTTCCAGGAAAGGAATAAGCGCTGCGGCAACGGAGACCAGCTGTTTCGGCGACACGTCGATGAAGTCGATCGCATCCGGCGCCACCATCAGCACATCGCCTGCACGCCGACATGTGACCATGTCATCCACGAACGTGCCCTTGTCGGACAGGTTGGCGTTTGCCTGCGCAATCGTGTAGCGCGCCTCTTCCATTGCCGAGAGATAGATCACCTCGTCTGCGACGCCGCCTTTTTCGACGCGCCGATACGGGCTCTCGATAAAGCCGTATTTGTTGACGCGGGCGTAGGTCGCAAGCGAGTTGATCAGACCGATATTCGGTCCCTCAGGCGTTTCAATCGGACAGATCCGGCCGTAATGGGTCGGATGCACATCACGCACCTCGAAGCCGGCACGCTCGCGGGTCAGGCCGCCCGGACCAAGCGCTGAAAGGCGACGCTTATGCGTAATCTCGGATAGCGGGTTCGTTTGGTCCATAAACTGCGACAGCTGCGAAGATCCGAAGAACTCGCGCACGGCAGCAGCGGCCGGCTTGGCGTTGATCAGATCCTGCGGCATGACCGTATCGATATCGACAGAGCTCATGCGCTCCTTGATCGCCCGCTCCATGCGCAGCAGGCCGATACGATACTGGTTCTCCATCAGCTCGCCGACCGAGCGCACCCGTCGATTGCCGAGGTGATCGATATCGTCGATTTCGCCCTTACCATCGCGAAGACCAACGAGCGTCTGAATGACCGCAAGAATGTCTTCTTTGCGCAAAGTGCGGACAGTATCCTCACACTCGAGGTCGAGCCGCATATTCATCTTCACGCGGCCAACCGCAGAAAGGTCGTAGCGCTCTGGATCGAAGAACAGGCTGTTGAACAGCGTCTGAGCGGCCTCTGGCGTCGGTGGCTCCCCCGGACGCATCACCCGGTAGATGTCGATCAGAGCTTCGTCCGTGTTGTTCGCCTTGTCGACCTTGAGCGTGTTCCGAATGAACGCACCCGTATTGACATGGTCGATGTCGAGAATGGGCAGATCTTTCAGACCGATCTCTCGAAGGGTCGCGGCCATCTCCTCGGTGATTTCATCGCCGGCTTCGCCGTAGATCTCGCCCGTCTCCATATTGACGATGTCTTCGGCGAGATAACGTGTGACGAGCTCGGCATCGGTGATCAGGAGTTCCTTGAGACCTTCCGCAGCCAGCTTGTTCACAAGCCGCGCTGTGATCTTGCGGCCGGCTTCGACGACCACATCACCGGTCTTGGCATCGACCAGATCGCTCGCCGGCTTCATGCCACGCAGCCCGTCGGGCATGAAGGGCATCCGCCAGCCTTCTTTCGACTGCTTGAGCATGATCGTGTCGTAGAAGATATCGAGGATTTCCTCGTCATCGTGCCCAAGCGCGTAGAGAAGCGCCGTGACAGGCAGCTTACGCCGACGGTCGATGCGAACGAACACGACATCCTTGGCATCGAACTCGAAGTCGAGCCAGGAGCCCCGATAAGGAATAATGCGCGCAGCGAACAGCAGCTTGCCGCTCGAGTGCGTCTTGCCGCGGTCATGGTCGAAGAACACACCGGGCGAGCGGTGCATCTGACTGACGATCACGCGCTCGGTGCCGTTGATGACGAAGGTGCCATTGGGCGTCATGAAAGGCATGTCGCCCATATAGACGTCCTGTTCCTTAATATCCTTGACCGAACGGGCGCCCGTCTCTTCGTTGACATCGAACACGATCAGCCGCAGCGTCACCTTCAGCGGTGCTGCATAGGTCATGTCCCGCTGCTGACATTCGTCAACGTCGTATTTTGGCGGTTCGAACTCATAGCGGACGAATTCGAGCTGGGCGCGCTCGGAGAAGTCGGAGATCGGAAACACCGACTGGAACACGGCCTGGATGCCGGTTTCCTCGCGCCCACCCTCGGGCTCGTCGACCATGAGGAACTGGTCGTATGACTGCTTCTGTACCTCAATCAGGTTCGGCATCACCGCTGCATCGGCAATATGGCCAAACTTTCTTCTGACACGCCTGCGACTCGTTATGGTCTGCTGCGCCATGGGGGATCCTCATTCTGCTCGTGAACGGCTCGCCTGAAATCCGCCTTGCGCGGATCTAAGGGGGACCGTCCCCTAGATCAACCTGCGTTCCCCTGAACGCAGAAAAGTTGATCGTTTCCAAAGTGCTAGAGCAACTTATGTGCGTCGAACTTCGACGGACGTTGCTCTAGGTAGTTACCGGGTCCAGCGCGCATCGCCGAACCCGGTATCCGTATCAACAACTACTTGATTTCGACGGTCGCACCTGCGGCCTCGACTTTTTCCTTGATCTCGGCGGCTTCTTCCTTGGAAACGCCTTCCTTGATCGCCTTCGGTGCGGCTTCGACCAGGTCCTTGGCTTCCTTGAGGCCAAGGCCCGTCACAGCGCGCACTTCCTTGATGACGTTGATCTTCTTCTCACCGATGGAAGCCAGAACCGCGTCGAATTCGGTCTTCTCTTCGGCTGCGGCTTCTTCACCACCACCAGCGGCACCAGCCATCATGGGCATGGCCATCGCAGGAGCGGCAGCGGAAACGCCCCACTCGTCTTCAAGCTTGGTTACAAGCTCGGAGACTTCCAGAACGGTGAGCCCGGAAAGCTCTTCGTAAATTTTATCCAGTTTGTCAGACATGTCTTTTCCTCAATTGTGTTTGGCTCATCGCCGCGCGATCCGTTTCGGATCCAATCGGCATCGATTACGCCGCCTCTTGCTGTTGTTTGCGGGCCTGGATGACATTCAACAGATTGCCTCCAGGTGCAGCCAGCGTGCGCACCAGTCGACCGCCAGGCTCGTTGAGCGTGCGGACCAGTTTGGTGCCAGGTGCAGAGAGAACACCGACAAGCTTGCCACGAAGCTCGTCCAGGGAAGGCATCTTGGCGAGGGCCTCGATACCTGCCTTGTCGATTGGCATATCGCCGATGATGCCACCGAGGACCACGAGCTTGTCGTTGTCCTTGGCGAAGGCGGTTGCGACTTTTGCCGGCGCAACCGGATCATCGGAATAGGCAATCCCGACCGGTCCGGCGAACAGATCTGCTGCTCCCGTCCGTTCGGTGTTCTCAAGCGCAATCTTGGCGAGGCGGTTCTTCGCGACCTTGAACAGGGCTCCTTCAGCGCGCATGCGCCGTCGCAGATCCGTCAACTCGGCCACTGTGAGCCCGGCGTAGTGTGCAACGACAACTGCACCGGCCTCGGAGAAGATTTGGCCCAGTTCTTCGACCATCTCTTGCTTTTCGGCTCTATCCACCGCGTCTCTCCAAGTGATGGTGAGCGTCTTCCTTCAAAGAAGGTCCCCACCCACCGGTTTCGTTCGGCTTGCCTTGCGGGGCTCGATTGCCCCGAAAACAGCAGGCCCGTTGGCCTGTCCCAAGGTCTCGCCGAACCAGCCAAACACAGCTTGGCAATTTCCGGCTCGTCCCCGTCTATTGCTGGCGAATATTAAGCCGGTGACCCGGCGCCCGCAGTCTCGGACAGGTAGTCAGGAAAAGGTCTTGGAGGACCTCGTCCCATCCCAGGCCGGAGCCTGGAAATTCTCATTGAAGCCATCAGGCTCCGCAAAATCGTTCAGTCTCTCGTCTCCACCCCTCTATGAAACCGTCTGCGGCTCGACCTTGATGCCCGGCCCCATGGTCGAGCTGATCGCCATCTTCTTCAGATAGGTTCCCTTGGAGCCTGTCGGCTTGGCCTTCATGACCGCATCGGTCAGCGCCTTGATATTCTCGACCAGAGCGTCTTCCGCGAAGCTTGTCTTGCCGATGCCGGCATGGACAATGCCCGCTTTCTCGACACGAAACTCGACAGCGCCACCCTTTTGCGCCTTGACGGCCGACGCGACATCCGGCGTCACCGTACCGACCTTCGGGTTCGGCATCAGGCCCCTTGGTCCCAGGATCTTACCGAGCCGGCCGACAACGGGCATCATGTCAGGCGTCGCGATGCAGCGATCGAACTCGATCGTTCCCTTCTGGATCTCTTCGGCGAGATCCTCGGCGCCGACAATATCAGCACCCGCCGCTTTCGCTTCGTCGGCCTTGTCGCCTCTGGCGAACACAGCGACACGGACACTCCGGCCGGACCCGTGCGGAAGTTGCACGACACCACGAACCATCTGGTCGGCGTGGCGCGGATCGACACCCAGATTGACGGCAACCTCGACCGTCTGATCGAACTTGGTCGCACCGGCCGATTTCAACAGCTTGACCGCTTCCTCGATCGGATAGAGCTTGCTGCTGTCGATTGCTTCGCGCGCAGAGCGCAGTCTTTTAACAACACGCGTCATAGAATTATTCCTGCACCTGTAGGCCCATCGACCGGGCGGAGCCCGCGATGATCTTCATCGCCTGTTCAACGGAATTGGCATTGAGATCCACCATCTTCGCTTCGGCAATCTCTTTGAGCTGGTTCTGCGTCACCTTTCCCGCCGTATCCTGACCGGGAAGCGAGGAACCCTTGTTGACCTTGGCCGCCTTCTTCAGAAAATAAGATGCCGGCGGTGTCTTGGTCTCGAAGGTGAACGACTTGTCCGTAAACACCGTAATGACGGTGGGTGTCGGCGCGCCTTGCTCCATGTTCTGCGTCGAAGCGTTGAACGCCTTGCAGAACTCCATGATGTTGATCCCGCGCTGACCCAGCGCCGGGCCGATAGGCGGCGACGGATTGGCCTGGCCGGCCGGCACCTGAAGCTTTAAATAGCCTTCGATCTTTTTCGCCATTACTCAATCCTTCTACAGCGCTTTGCGCTTATCTTGTTTCTTGCCAGCCCCGTCTCTCAAAGAGCCGTCCGGCACCGCGATCGCCAGTTCCGACCGCTACAATTTCTCCACCTGGCCATATTCGAGTTCGACCGGCGTTGCCCGTCCGAAAATCGAAACCGCCACCTTGAGCCGGGCGCGCTCTTCGTCCACTTCCTCGACCAGTCCGTTGAACGAGGCAAAGGGCCCGTCGGACACCCGCACCTGCTCGCCAACCTCGAACGTCACGGACGGCTTCGGTCGCTCGACACCTTCCTGCACCTGCTGCAGGATCCGCTGCGCCTCATCCTCTGAAATCGGGATCGGCTTGTTTTCCGTCCCAAGAAATCCTGTAACCTTCGGCGTCTCCTTGATCAGATGATAAGTCCGATCATTCATGTCCATTTTCACCAGCACATAGCCCGGAAAGAACTTGCGCTCGGAAGCCACCTTGCGGCCGCGCCGCAACTCGACGACCTCTTCCATCGGCACGAGAACTTCCTCGAAATAATCCTCGAGCCCGCTATTGTGCGCCCGCTCCTTGATTGCATCGGCAACCTTCTTCTCGAAGTTCGAGTAAGCGTGGACGATGTACCAGTGTTTGGTCATTTAAGTTTCCCGGTCGGGCCTAGTGGCCCTCCTCTTTCTTTTGCGTCCCGGTCGGGCCTGCGGCCCTCCTCGCCTCTTGTTTGTCCACAATCACTCAATTCAGAGATTTGCCTTCCATCGCTCCCCACTCGTCATCGCCGAACTTGATCCGGCAATCCATGCGCTGGTTCCTAGGTTGGCAGTACGCCCTCAATCACAACCGACTACCTGCTCCCGATGCCAAGCACGAGACTGACCAGCCAGCTCAGGATCTGATCTGCGGCGAGAAAAAACAGCGCCGCGATAATCACCATCACAAACACCATCGCCGTCGTGACCATCGTCTCCTTGCGCGTCGGCCAGGTGACCTTCGAGGTCTCGGCCCTGACCTGCTGCATAAACTCAAACGGGTTGGTCTTCGCCATTGTTCAGATGGTCCTTCCGACCTAAATCTCTGTGTGACACACGACCCGTCCGACTTATTCATCCGCCGGTAGGATCGAACGGCTCGGCTTCGTTATCCTATTCGCAGGCGACTGGCAGGAGTGGAGGGACTCGAACCCACAACCCCCGGTTTTGGAGACCGGTGCTCTGCCAATTGAGCTACACTCCTACAAACGCGAAGTCCGGCCGAAGCCGGATCGCCGTCAATTCCCGAGCCAATTCGCGCCCTCTCTCGTCTATTCTATAATGGCTGCCACGACGCCGGCGCCGACGGTGCGGCCGCCTTCGCGGATTGCGAAGCGGAGGCTTTCCTCCATCGCAATCGGCACGATCAGCGTAACCTCAACCGAGCAATTGTCGCCGGGCATCACCATTTCCGTTCCTTCAGGAAGCGTCACGACACCCGTGACATCCGTCGTACGGAAGTAAAACTGAGGACGATAATTCGTGAAGAACGGCGTGTGACGGCCACCCTCCTCTTTCGTCAGAATGTACGCCTCAGCCTTGAACTTCGTGTGCGGCTTCACCGAGCCTGGGGCACAAAGAACCTGACCGCGCTCCACTTCCTCGCGCTTCGTGCCGCGAAGCAGAACGCCAACATTGTCGCCGGCCTCGCCCTGATCCAGAAGCTTCCGGAACATCTCGACGCCCGTACACGTCGTCTTCGTCGTGTCCTTGATCCCGACAATCTCAACTTCGTCGCCAACCTTCACGATACCGCGCTCGATACGACCCGTCGTAACCGTGCCGCGGCCTGAGATCGAGAACACATCCTCGATCGGCATCAGGAACGGCTGATCCTTCGGACGCTCGGGCTGAGGCACATACTCGTCGACGGCCGCCATAAGCGCCATGATCGATTCAGCGCCAATCGCTTCATCGCGCCCCTCAAGAGCGGCAAGCGCAGAGCCCTTGACGATCGGAATGTCGTCGCCGGGGAATTCATAGGACGAAAGCAGCTCGCGCACTTCCATCTCGACGAGTTCGAGAAGCTCTTCGTCGTCAACCTGGTCGACCTTGTTCATGTAGACCACAAGCGCCGGAACACCGACCTGACGGGCAAGAAGGATATGCTCGCGCGTCTGAGGCATCGGGCCATCGGCAGCGGACACAACCAGGATCGCGCCATCCATCTGGGCAGCACCCGTGATCATGTTCTTCACATAGTCCGCATGGCCAGGGCAGTCGACGTGCGCGTAGTGACGGTTTTCCGTCTCATACTCAACGTGCGCCGTCGAGATCGTAATCCCGCGCGCTTTTTCTTCAGGCGCCTTGTCAATCTGATCAAATGGCGTCGCATCCGCGCCGCCAGCCGTCGCAAGAACATTCGTGATCGCTGCCGTAAGCGTCGTCTTCCCGTGATCAACATGGCCAATCGTACCGATGTTGCAGTGCGGCTTATTACGCTCGAATTTCTCTTTTGCCATAAGTTCGGCTCTCTTCGCTGCTTCCCTGTCGGGCCTGCCGGCCCTCCACGCCTCTTGTTTGTCGTACTGGCGGGCCTGTTGGCCGCCGCATCTCTTTCGTTCGCAATCCTCAGGGCTCGCCTGCCCTTCGTCACTTTGCCGTCTGTTCGTCTTCGTTTCTCTTGCCTGGAATGCGCAACAAACGGGATGTTGGAGCGGGTGAAGGGAATCGAACCCTCATCGTCAGCTTGGAAGGCTGCTGCTCTACCATTGAGCTACACCCGCCTCACGCCTTAGGCTCCGGCCCTTTTTGGTCGCGACTACCCCGCATCTGCGATTCCAGTCACTTTTTGGATTGGTGGAGGGGGTTGGATTTGAACCAACGTAGGCATAGCCAACGGGTTTACAGCCCGTCCCCTTTAACCACTCGGGCACCCCTCCTTATCCAAAGTGAAAAAAACCAAACGAAATCGCCCCGCCGTCGCCGGCAGGGTCTTGGGAGGTTTATGGAAACCGATAGTCTTTATGTCAACTCCAAATCCGCACAAATTTCCCGAAACCGGCAGAACACGATGAACGGCCACTCAAACCGTCGTGATCCGACACAGTCCACCCTCAGGCAGCCACGTCCATCACGCAAGGCTCTTTGCCGCGCGGCCATGCTCCCCTATACCAGGGCCCATGGCTACAAAACGCGGCACGCGGCGACCCAATCGAAAACCGAAAACGGATCGCCTCATTATCTATGGAACCCACGCTGTAGAAGCTGTCGTGGCCAACCCCAATAGGGTGGTACACCGCCTGCTCGCAACACGCAATGCCGCGACGCGCCTGACGACTGCATTAATTGCACGCGATGTCGAGCCTGAAATCGTTTCATCCACACAAATCGAGCGTCTTGTCGGCTCGCAGGCGGTCCATCAGGGTCTGGCCGTCGAAACAGCGCCGCTGGCGTTATTGGGCATCGACGATCTGGCAAACATGCCGTTGGTCGTCGTTCTCGACCGCGTCACCGACCCTCACAATGTCGGCGCGATCCTGAGGTCGGCGGCCGCTTTCGGTGCCGGCGCCCTGATCATGACCGAGCGCCACGCACCCCAGGCAACCGCAACCCTTGCCAAGTCGGCCTCGGGCGCGCTGGAGCATGTGGCCGTCGTTCCGGTCAAGAATCTCGCCCGGGCCCTCGATATGCTCGCAGATCATGGCTTTGAGCGTATCGGTCTCGACAGTGGCGAAACCGAACCTCTCGAGGAATATGCGGCCGCTTCACCTGCAGCCCTTGTGCTTGGCGCCGAGGGTACGGGCCTGCGCCGTCTGACCCGCGAAAAGTGCGACCGCCTCTTGCGGCTGAGCACGACAGGCCCGATCGCCAGTCTCAATGTCTCCAATGCGGCAGCCGTCGCGCTCCACACCATCGTTACGTCGAAATCGTGGAAACCTGCTGCGGCCTGACAGACCATGCCGCCCGATTGTCGGATATATGCAGTGGTATGCTTGGCACCCGCCAGCTGAAAGCCGACGGGTAACCAAATGAAATCATGAGGTTTTCGACAAGCTCAGATCAGTAGCAGGACTGGCGTACGTCCCATCCGACGAACTTGCAGCTGCGTTTGCTCCAGCACTTTCCGCCTTTGCAAACCCTGCGATAGCCGCAATCCTTGATGGGATAGCGGACAAAGTCGCAATAGGCGCTCCTACGGCCAACGCCAACCCAGCCCTGTTTCGGATAGGGCGTTGAAAATTCATGATAATTGCCAACTGTACCCGCCGACATCGCCGGCAGAACCGACGTCATGACAAGCCCTAACATTGTGGCAGCACCAACGAGTGTCTTGATCATCTCTGACCTCTCATAAACCGGTGACTGCCCCCGGAGTGCACTCGATATGGGCATTCTGGCCGGAATTTCCAAGCCTTAGCCGGATTTCAACGTGCAAGAAATATGAACAGGCCGCCCGTCCAACGACAGGCGGCCCGACAGCATGATCGCGATTTCGCAGGCGAAACGGCGCCCTACTCTCTATGGCGCCGAATAGCGGCTTACCAACGGTAGTGGCGGTATCCGTAGTAACCCCGGTGCCGGGGCCGGTAGTAGCCGTAATAGTGCTTACGGTAGTACGGCCGATAGTGACGCCGATGATTGTAGTGGCGCTTATAACCGTAGTGACGCCGATAGCCGTAGTGGCGTCCATAACTTCGGTAACCGCGATATCCGCGGCGATAGCCATAGTAGCCGGCCTTATGCACCAGGCCTTGCTGGCTCACCGGGCTCGTCAACCCAGTTGCCAACCTCGCGTCGGCGGAGGCCGGCCCTGCCATCGCAAAGACACCGATGGAGAACAAACCAGCCAACAGTACAGACGGAATGAGTCGCATCCGCGCCTCCTTTCCACGCATCTTTAACAAACCCCCGGAGATTCCATACTAGCGCATCGGCGAGACAGTTGGTATCACGCGCGTTGACGAAGCCGTGACATTTGCGGCGTCAGGATGACGCAGCACGGAAATGTCAGCGGTTCGGGATTGTCTGTGCGGCATTCACGAGAGTACAGAAAGGCGACAAGTCGATTCCCCCGCCGATGCGGGCCGAATTCGAGAGCGCCAATAGCCGGCTTAGCTCAGTTGGTAGAGCGGCTGATTTGTAATCAGTAGGTCGGGGGTTCGAATCCTCCAGCCGGCACCATTTTTTGAGTGTTCGGACTGCAATCAGTCTCTACCGCCTGACCGTACCAATCGATACGGCGAAACTCGCGCAAGACTGGCTTAATACCCGAGCCATTTTCTTACACCACGTTATGTCGTTCGGCTGCGAGAAATTCGGAAAATTCCGTCAGCATTTTGTTCGCTCACGATAACTCGGATCGAAGCTTTCTACCTTCTTGCTTTGCTCGATCAGTTGAGACAGCAGCGTTTCCCACTCACCCTCTGTCGTGCCCTAAATATTCGTGTATTCGGGAACCGTATGATCGTAGACGCCGATGGCCTGGCCATCACTGTCGAATTTGATGATTGCCGAGACAGACGCGCCGAGGAAATGGGCTGACGCGGATGATTGCAATCGATCATGGCCTTCCTCTGCTCGACGCTCAGCGACTGGAGGCCTTGGCCAAAAAATCACGTTCAATCACCAACTGACCGATCTTCACATGCAGATCCTTCAGCTCCGCATCACGGACTTGCTCTCGCTCGCCGGCCTTGCCGTCGAACACCGATGCCATACCGTCCGTTGCCTGGCGCTCCTGCCTTGCCACAACTTGCTCTAGGACCTGTTCGAAGAACAACCTGCGGCAGGAATCTGTTGCTCGCCGTTTACCTCACAGCTCTAGCTCGTTTGCCTGCCATCGATATAGGATATCGCCTACGATACAGAGGAAAGCTTCGTACATGTCGAAATGTGGCCCGCTTCCAACAAGACTACTGCTCTTTGTACTGACTGTCCTCATCAGCGCCCAGTTGAAAGCGTCCCCTTCAGCAGCCCAAAGTTACACCTCACCGTCATGCGACGGTATCATGGTAAACCTGAGTTTCGGTAAGGCACGATGCGTCAAACCCGGAGCAGCAGACAATTTCAGAGACTGCCCCGTCTGTCCTGTGATGGTAATTATCCCATCGGGAACATTCACGATGGGAAGCAAGAGCGGCGAACGAGGGCGGAGTGCCGTTGAAGGCCCTCAGCGTCAGATTTCAATTCCGTCGCTATTCGCTGTCGGCACATTCGAGGTAACGTTCAACGAGTGGGATGCCTGCGTCGAAGATGGTGGATGCTCGCATGTCCCGTCCGATCGGGGTTGGGGTCGTGGGCTGCGTCCGGTCATCAATGTGTCCTGGAACCATGTTGTGCACCAGTATCTGCCCTGGCTTTCCCGCAAATCGGGGCACAAGTATCGGCTCCTATCAGAGGCAGAGTGGGAATATGCTAGCCGCGCCGGTACGACCACTGCTTTCTGGTGGGGCGATCAGCCGCTCTCGGGCAATGCGAACTGCAAGGGTTGCGATAACCGGTGGGGCGGGAAAATGTCAGCTCCTGTCGGGTCCTTTCGGGCGAACCCGTTTGGGCTCCACGATATGAATGGCAACGTGTTCGAACTCGTCGCTGACTGTTGGAACAAGAGCCATTCAGGCGCATCCCGCATTGGAGCTGCACGAAAGAGCGGAAACTGCAAGAGGCGCGTCATCCGTGGCGGCTCGTGGTATACGAGTGCGAAGTGGATCAGGTCCGCCATGCGAGCGTCGGATCCAGCAGGGTACAAGAATTCGAATGTCGGCTTCCGTCTCGCCAGAGATTTATCGCCACGACGGGCCGTGGCGCAAGCGACAGGACCGGCGTCCGCACTATTTTCGGCCGATTGCCATCTGGGGTCCGCATGGCATGCCGGCCGCAATGATGCAGGCGGCGCATATGCATACCTGAAACGATGCGGCGACGAAGTACGAGCCAATATTCTCGGCTTCACATGCGCCGGCCCGATCGGCGCGGCAAAAGCCAGCGTCGCCCTCTCTCCGCTCTCTGGCTCGGCTCCCTTCAGACAGATTGAATTCGTTGTGGACGGCAAGCGCTTTCGGCTTCCGGCCACGGTCACCAACGCCGGCAGAAATCCAACGCTCGATTTCGAAATTGGCAGGAAGCACCCGCTCCTCGAACGGCTCGCATCGGGATCGCGCGCCCGCTTAGTCATCGGTGGCAAAACGCAGACCATCCATTTGACCGGATCTAGACAAGCAATCCGGACAATGCTGGCCAACTGCCGGCACCAGAGCGACGAATTGTCGTTGGCAGCAAGCAGAACGAACAATGGCCAGAAGGTATTTCGCGGAACGGCCGAAGACGCGTTGGAGCCCATCAGGTGGAGAACGGCCGACGTCGGCAGGATCGACCGGATGACCCGGCCATGGACACTCACCACCAGGTGCTACGATTACTTTGCTGGCCGCTGGATCAGCCGACCCGAGTTCAAGTGGGCAATCGGCAAATGGGGCGGCTGCTCGGCGGGTCTGAGCACGTCAGCCGCCCTAAAAGGCTGTCGAAAAAAATACCGTTATTGCCGCATTTTTGCGCGGTCCGAATTGCCCAGTTCGGCGCCAGAGCACGCGGACTGCAAGGTGTCTCGCCGGTCCTTGGCCACCCAAGCGAAGCAGATCCTCGTTAGCATGCCAAAGCGACGATCTCTTCGACTAGGAGAGCACGTCACGCTGAAATGGCGCTGGCACAGATCAACGACGAAAGAACTCATTTACATTCGCATGGAAGGCAAAGCCGACATATTCGGAGATGGATTTGAACATTTCAGCGGGCGCAATAGCCAGGATAGCATTTACGCGCCTTCAATGCGCCGACCCGGTCTGAAGATCAGCCCGGATACACGACGAATCAGACTGCGCGGAAGCATCCGAATTCGACCGCGCAATGCGGGGAACTTTAAGATCTCCGTCAGCATTACGTCGCTGTCGCGATCAATCGCCGGCAAGAAGTGCCCCCCCAGTGATTTGACCAAAACGCAAGAGGTCGAGTTCAAGGTCCACGAACCACTTGCCCATCTAAATACGGCAAAAAGCTGCCATTTCACCAAATCCGGCCAGCAGACAGTTGGACCGAGGATTCATGTTGCGCCCGCATTCAACGGACGGGGAGCAGTTCGGACAGGCGATCCACTGGGGATCAACTGGCAGTTGGAATCACGCATCGACCCCAATTGTAAAAATCCATTGTATCTCGTGTTCACCGCACCAAGACATACCCGGTTTGCCGGGAGCGGCTTTTTCGCTTTGGCGCCAGGTGCCAAAGGACCATTCGGGCTCGCTCATGATCTCAAAATGACACGTATTTTCGTACCGCTCCATATCGGTAGAATTGCTCGCTCCGGCACGCTGTGGGTCATGTCATACAAAGTCGGCAGCGTCGAGATCAAAGCGACGCTCATGGAAGTCCCGCGCCTGGCCCAGCATCCGAGGAAACGGTCCGACTTCGATGGCGGTAAGCCACTGATCTCGCCGGTGGACGGAGGTGTCCCAATCCGCATCAAGGTGAAAGCCGGTTCGCCGCAAGTCGTCGTGCAGGACAGGACAACAACGACAGTACCGAAAAAGACGATCTATGCGAATTCAGGCGAGTTCGTTCTGGAGATCTTCGATAGCTATTATCGGGTCATGGATACAAGCTCTGAAGAGCTGATCATTCAACGCGATGGGGTCAGGCCGAATTTCTCACCATCGACCCGGTTCGTCTACGCACTCCGCGAGAACCGGGCAAAGGTCGAGATTGTCGATCTCTATTCCAGGACAGTCGCGCATGTTTTCGACAGCGGATACGGAAGAAGAGATATTTTATCTGGTAGCACTATTGACACAATAGCGTGGGGCCAATCGGACTCATTCGTGCTTGTCGCACCCACCGAAAATAACGGCCATCTCCTGAACATCCTGACTGACCGAAAACCGACTGTAGTCGTGCCTCCTACCTACAAGTCAAGTGTCTCAAGCACGGTTAGCCTTCACCTCGACCTAGAGGAATTGACGCTGGCCACGATGCCACAATGGTCCAAAAAGCCGACCTACTATTCGGTGCTTGAGGCTAGCGGCTCCTCCGCCAAATTTCAGAGTCGATACCATCTCGTCGGCTCCGAGTGGCCGCGGTTCTCTCGCATGACACGAAAGTGGAGCCTGGGTAGCGATATGCAGATCGACTATGTTTCATTCTGTAGTTCGTGCCCCTATCTGCATGGCATCACGAACGAGTTGAACATAGCGCGGACGTTCCGATCCGGTTTTCCCATTTTCTTCAGAAACAAGGAGCGTCAACGCCAATGGATTGAAGATTCAATCGAGGAAACGAAGAAACTATTTCCGTACATGGTTCGCCACAATGCGCGACAGCCCAAACCGATAAGGCGCGTTGCTGAGGTCAGATCCAATGACGGAAGCACGGCACGCAGTGTGCTATGGCGGGGCTTTGCCAGAGCCGATGAAAATTTGACCGCTTCAATTAGAGGCCGGGCCCTGAAGCGAATCCAGGAGTTTGCCCAATTCGATCTGATACGAAATCATGAAGCAAGAACGGCGGGGCCGATCCATCCTCAGGATAAGCCGTGGAGTAGAGAAACCGTCATCGCGAAAGACCGTGATCGGGACCTTATGCTTGCGGTGATCAGTCATGTGAATTCGCCACGCTACCGATCTTCGATTGGCAAATATCACCTCAAACCGGGTGCACGTCATGAAGATGTCGGCTCCTATGGTTGTGCGAGCACTTCTCCCGACTTCGGCAATGTCGTAGCTCTATCACGCGTGATTGGTCGAACGGCGTGGCGGATCGGAGACAAGCGCTACTGGCTTGTGCAGCAGGACTGCGTCAGAGGTACTGGAATAGTCGGTGGACAGCTCGGCTTAATGATTCAGAAGGGAGACAACGTTCCAGATTTCAGACCGTTTCACGAAAACCTCGGTGTCCAAAGCCGCAAACTTGCCAACGCCTGGATGTCCAAGGATGAGATCCTAATTGTCGCGGCGCCGAACCGTTCACTCTTGGTCTATGACGCGCGTCGGAAGAGACAGCTCGCCTTAATCAAAAACGCTCCGAATGCAGACATTGCGTCAGAAGTCTATCATACACGGGACCGATCCTTGCTTCTGCAAATCAATACCGATGGCAGCATCTTTCTTTACCGAATCAACACCGGTGAACGGCTCCTCAACGGCCATTTTCTTGATGACGAGATCGTCTTCTACCGTGATGACGGCTCATACGATGCGACTCCTGAAGGCGCTCATCTCATCCACCTGAAATTCCCTGGCGTAACCGGCTATCATGCATTTCATCAGTTCGAGAGGAAGCTTCGCGTCCCCAACCTGGTCAAGAAAGCCATCGCGGGCGAAACGATCATTCAACACAATGTCGGTGTCCCGCCCCTTCTTGCTGCGAACATCGCTGCCACAGGGCACGACCGCATCACCGGGACAATTCAAACTGGTACAGGCGACCGCGTGGTCCAGGTTCAGATTTTCCAGGATGGTGTGCTGTCTGATACGATTTCAGATCTCGCGCGCGGCGGCGCGACGGATTTCGATGTTACCAGATTGCCAAGCACGCGCTGGGTCTCAGCTGTTGCAGTAAGTAGCAGCGGCCTTGCCAGCCAACCGGTCGGTCTGGACCTTGGACCAAACACAACCGGCAAGGGGCGCATCCATCTACTTTCGGTGGGGATCAACCGTTACGACAATACACATCTCGAAACGCTATCTTATGCTCAGGCCGACGCTCGTACGATTCATACTGCCATTCGCGAGGCGGGAAGCGAGCGCTTCGAAGTTGCCAGCCACGCCTTGCTGACCGATGCCGAGGCCGGCCCCGTCGCAATCCTGGAACAGGCCCAGAAAGTCGTCGAGAGTGCATCGGCGGGAGAAACGATCGTCTTCTTTTTCGCCGGTCATGGTGTCAAGGATAACGACGGACAGTTCTACCTCGCGACTTCGGAAACGGACCCTTATGATATGGCGAACACGGCCCTGCCTTGGACCAAACTCGCCGACGTGCTGAAACGAGCGCCAACCCGTGTTCTTGTGTTTCTCGACGCCTGCAATAGCGGCGCGGCAGGCACCGGTTTCTACGCCACCAACGACGACGCAGCCGCGGGCCTCCTCGAAAACATGCCGTCGGGTCTTGTGATCTTCTCAGCCTCAAAGGGACGTGAGCTTTCAAGGGAGCACCCTAATGTCGGCGGTGGTATCTTCACCAATGCGGTAGCCGACGTCATTGCTCGAGATCGCCGCACCCACGACCGCAACGAAAACGGCGTTATTGAAATCTCTGAGCTTTATTACGGCGTCAAGAAGATGGTCACGCGGCAAACTTCAGGAGATCAAACCCCCTGGCTCGCCCGCAACCAGATGGTTGGCGACTTCGCCTTATTCTGACGCTTGATATCAGCGTCAAGTGAGGCTTCAAGGTTCGAGCGGCGCCTCGAAAAACTGGTAGAAGTGTTTGGGATCATCAAATCCGCGACAAGTACGATTTTCTGCGTCGCCACTCGTTTGCACTGGAGGCCGGGGTACAACAAAGTGTCTTGCAAGCTGCTATGATTTCGATGCCAATATTGTATTCAAATGGGTGCGGAACCCTCGGAATGCTGTAGCTGAAGGTGATATACCTGAGGCCACATTCCTGCCAGTTGAGGTCGTGCCTGAACCATCTGCACCGCGAATCGAGCCGCCAACTTCAGACGGTCGGATTGAGATCAACTGCCTGGTCCTGTCATAGATCGCTTCGCATTCCAGAGTATCCAGCACTTGCTGAAATCGGCCTTCAAGTTCATGCACACAGCTCGGCGCAATTCCACGGGCATGGCCAGTCCGATAGTCAATCGTCCAGAATGAAAGTTGCGTAGCCATTCCTCTACAAGGAAGGACTCAAATACATCCTTAGGGATTGTATTTCCGTGGCCAACATAATCCATCCACGTATTAAACTCGGTGGGTGCCATAAGCATCCATCACGAAATGCTAGGAGGCACCCCGTCGGCCTTTACCGTCGAGCATCTCCACGGCCTGCAGCCGCTGTTTCATCGCGCCAGCGATACGTCTGCCCACCGCATCGCTCGCAGCTTTCAGCGGATCAGCACTCAAGTGAGCATACCGTGCCGTTGTCTGAGGTTGTGAGTGACCAAGCAAGGCGCCGATGACCGGCAGCGACATGCCGCCTACAACAGCGACGCTGGCGAAGGAATGGCGCAAATCATGGATGCGCACATCGTCGAGCCCAGCAGCCAAACGGATGCGCTGCCATGGCTTCTGCAGGTTGACTAGATGCGCACCGGGCTTGTCTCCGCAGATCACATACGGGTTGCCTTCAAGGCGCGGCATGTTGGCTAGGACTTCCAGCGCGGGTGCGTTGAGATAAACGCTCTTGCTGCCAGTCTTGCTGTCAGGCAGGCGCAAATGCTGGTGCTCGAAATCAACGCGTTCCCATTTGAGCGTCAGGATTTCGCTAAGCCGCGCGCCCGTAAGGACAAGGAGCCGGATGGCTGCAATGGTCCAGGGCGTCGCCGTCCCAGCCGCCACAGCTTCGCTCAACGCCTCACCGAGCCGGGCCAGTTCCTCCTCGCTCAGGAATCGCTCTCGCTTCTTCTCACGGTACTTCTCGATATGACGGCATGGGTTGGAGCCGTCAGTACGAAGCCCGTGCTTCTCACACCAGTTGAAGAACTTCGAGAGCAGCGCGAGCGTGCGGTTCGCCTGATAGGGTTTGTCCCGCATGTTGTGGTGAAGCCGCGCGATATCAGCGCGCGCTATTTCAGCCAGCGGGCGGCGGCGCAACGTCCTCGCGACATAGAGACCGGCAATCCGGCGGTATTCACGTGCCGAGCTAATCTTCAGCTTGGTGTCAACATGCTCGTCAAGGAAACGATCTAGGCACTCTCCGCACGATCGCCCAGCCCTCACCTTGTCGCGCTCGGCTGCCGGGTCACGTCCGGCGGCGACTTCTCCAAGCAAGACCTTGGCTTGCACACGAGCGCGCTCGGCAGTCGTGTTGCCGTGCTGGCCGATCGTGACGCGCCGGGTCCGGCCCTTGCGTCCTCTAAGGCGATATTGGATGAGATACACTGTGCGCCCCGCCGGCGTCACCTTGACACCGAAACCTGGAAGTGCGTCCCGGTGTCCGCCATCCCAAAGATACGTGTCTTTGTCACCAGGTCGGAGCGCGTCCACTGACCGTTTGGAAATTTTGCTCGTCGCCATCGGGCACCCTTCGTGCTTCCTAAACTGGCGTAGTAATCACATAGTAAGCGCACTGAATGGCAGCTGCAAGCATGTCCAGGAACCTTAATGCTATATAATCAGGGGATTTTTGCATCTCAAGGCAAGGGAGAGAAACGTAGAGATTGACGGAATTCGAAATTTGTAATCAGTAGGTCGGGGGTTCGAATCCTCCAGCCGGCACCAATTTTTTGTTGTCCGACTCGCAATCTACTCAACGCTGCCGTTTTTTCCTTTTCCACCTGTCATCCACACCACAGAGTGTCATCTCGTGCGACAACTGCAGAGGCAGCGGCCATCGTCGCTCTTGCGACAGCGTAGCTGTCCCGGCGTGTGACTCACGCCATTCCAGGATGAACAGCTCTCACCATTGCGCCCGCGACACGACACAGAATTGGCGGGCCGCTTTCTTTTGGCTTCGATCTCGAAACTCCGACGCGCTGCCCGGACATCATGAAAGAGCGCCCGTGTTTTGCGCCACCACTTGGCGCCACGATTGTAGCCCTCAAGCTGGACCTTGGCGCGGCCTGTATTGTCAGTCAGGACTTTCTGAAGCGTCTCGTAGATGTTCGCAAAGGCGACCGAGGCCCAACCGCCGATGCCGCGCCCTGCAGAATATCCAACCTCTTCAGCCATGGCTCCGACCCAGAAATAATAGTGAATGCCGCCGTTCCAGTGTGCTGGCGGCCACCCTACGGCGGCGTTTGCGGCATCGTGATAGGAATAAGGCCCTGTCTTGCCGAAGAACGTCTGATAGACCCTATCGTATTGGAACCGTCGGATTCCCATGAGTTTCTTAAAACTCGGGAGACGATCGACGCTGCGCTGCCCGACAAGATCCTTGATGATTCCAGACGCGGAATCATAGATGTAGCGGTTGCGCCCATTGGACATTTTCGGAAGGATCTCCGACCACTGTTCCGGCCGCGCAAGAATGCGCGTCACGTTATGTGCCGTGAGGAGAACTTCGAAGGCATTGACGGACACAGGACGTTTTCGCGTCTTGTCCTTCTTCTTGGCACGGATGAGCCTCGATACGGCCTTAAACGTCCGGATCGGCGTGAGCTTTTTCTTCGCCTTTTTGCTTTTGAGGCGCTTCTTTAAATAAGAGTAGAATTCAATTTCGTAGCCCGTGCGGATCGGGTCAACGGCGCCGTCCTGATCTTTTACATAGTAGTATAAATCCGAATAGGAGTGCTTCAACTTGAAGGTATAAAAGTACTTGAATTTGCAGTTGTGTTTGGCCTGCAGGATGCCGTTGGGCGAGATCCGCAATTTGTGGAGATTGCTGCAGAAGGATTTCCATCCGGTTTTTGCGTGCGCGTCGGTGGTGATGAAATGAATCACCACAGTCACGATTAGAGCGATAACCAGATGCATCTTCATAGGTCTATTCCTCAGGTCACGACGTAAGCATGCACCTCCTGTGTCTCTTCCATTTAGACGTTCCGACGCATCAGCGGTCAATCTCCAACTCGTCACACATGTATGTCTTGCCGTTTCGGCAGGTTCCTATCCGGGTTCGACAGTTGAGGGAGGTTATCCAGCTGTCTCCTTCGACGCATTTATCATGCACCTTGGTCGCCTCGGCACAACCGGACAAGGACGCTCCTTGCGGCGGACGAACGGTGGTTCTGTTCCGGGTGGGAATATCTAGATACGGGGTGAGGTGCGTCGAGGGAGCAATACATTGGGATTTTTCAGTGACAGTGTATTGACATACATTATTCCATAAATTGACGGATGGCGCAGCTTACTCAAGCTGACGCACCATGCCGACACTATCAAAAACCCAAAGTTGGGTTGGAACTCGCGTCGACACCGCTGACCCTCCGGGCCAGCGGCGCTCATCCACTTCAAAACAGGAAATCACCCGCGTTGAGATCCGTCGCAGTCACATTCTGCAAGATCACGGTGTCGCCGAATTCGGTCGTAATATGCGTGTCGCTTCCCATCTGATTGATGGTCAACTGATCCTGGGTCGTGCCAAGCGCCAAGAAATCCAGCCTGTCGAAAGCGCCATCGCCAGCCTCGAAATCCGTAATCGTGTCGGTGCCGCTGCCCTGCTCGAAGAAGAACCGGTCGCCGCCTTCGCCGCCCGACATCGTGTCGTCGCCCTCACCGCCGCCAATCTCGTCGTCGCTACCACCGCCGATGATCTCGTCGGCGCCGGCCCCGCCGAACAGCTCGTCATAATAAGCGCCGCCGACCAGGAGATCGTTTCCGGCTCCGGCGAAGAATGAATTCTGCCCGTCGCCGCCGATGGCCTCGACCCGGCCGCTATGCTGCGTTGTATCGAGCACGGCATCGCCCTGCCCGAAATTGATATCCAGAGATTCGCTGTAGAGCGACGTCAGATCTTCATCGACGACCAGACTATCGTCGCCGTCGCCGAAATCGAAGTTCATGAACTCGACCTTGTCGAGCGTCAGGTCCGAGGCGAGACCGCCGCCGGAAACACCGGCATCCACTTCGATCGCAAGGTCGAGGAAGGTCAGGCCGATATTGATGTTAACGCCCTCGTTGGAGTCATCCACGAGATGGAGCGTATCCTGGGTGCTGTCGCCGAAGTCGACCTGACCGCCGCCGGGATGCCCCTCGCCTTCCTCGAACCGCCACAGATAGGTAATGGCTGTATCGGTATTCGTTGCGAAGAGGTCGTCATCGCCCGCGCCGCCGTCATAGATGACATGGCCGTTTTCCATATCCGTGCCCGCGAGATTGTCGACGTAGAGATTGTCGTTGCCATCCCGGCCGTTCACCAAAATCGTCTCGACGTCGATGATCCGTGCTTCCGTGCGCTCAGGCTCGTCGGGCTGATCGGTGTTGATGGATGAGCCTGCCCGCAGCAGCACATCAAAATCTCCGCCGCCGCCCATCTCTGCCGGGTTAACCAGCTTGTCGGCCACACCCTTCTTGGTGTCATCGGTCTTCAGCTGGAACTCGTCCGATTTCGAAACGGTTTTCAGCATGTCGCCGCGCGCCGCTGTTTCGAACAATTTCAGGCTTTCGAACGTCGATTTGCTTTGCAGGGTCGACTTGGCTGCGAATGACAACGACTGATCCGTGCGGTCGTCGTCTCCGTCGATCTTTTTGAAGCCGAAGGATCCCGGCCCAACGCCGCTCTCCAACGCAGCGATGCGCTCGATATGGATGCTGTCGCCCCAGTCGCTATTGAGACCGTTATGGATGACCGTGTCTTCATTGGCGCCGCCATAGATCGTGTCGTCGCCCTGCTCGGTATTGAAGATGATTTCATCGTCGCCGGCGCCGCCGAAAACCGTGTCGTCGCCATTGCCGCCATTGATCGTGTCGTCACCGTCGCCGCCATAGACCGTGTCATCGCCGCCGGCCGTGTCTATGTAGTCATTGCCGTCATAGCCGAAGACAGTGTCGTCATGGCTGAAGGTGACGATGATGTCGTCGCCGGCCAATATGGTCGGCCAGAAATTGGCGAAGCTGTTGCCGGTCATCTCGGCGAGCGATGCATCGCCCAATACCAGGCTGGCGATCTCGTTGCCGATGGCATCGCGCAGCTCGATAACCTGGACCGTCCCGCCAGTCGGGTTGCCTTCATCATCGTAGGTAAAGCCGGAACCGATAAGCTCGACGGTGTTTCCTGATGGCGTTTCGAACTCGAAAAGCGTTTCAGATGTCGAAATTAGACTGTCGAAACTCCATTGGGACCAGTCCAGAAAATCCAGAGCTTCGTTGTAGCCACCTGTCAGATTAGCCATGACGTCATCTCCCTTGCGCTTGGCTCCGCATGTTCGACGGAATGCCTTCCTCTCTCCCAGTGTTCGTCGCGCTGAAGGGGGGAAAGGTTCAATCGAAGATGCGCCAGGCACGCTGGAAATCTCATCGAACCCTGTCGAAAGACCCGTCACCCAGTTCGTTCTTGACTGGCCTTAAAAAACAAGCACATGCGGTTGCCGCCGAATAACGCCTGCGGTTAACAACGGCACCGGTTGTCGTCGGAGAGGGCCCTAGGCTGGCAAATAAACGGCTGCGCAATAATCAAAGATCATCTCAACGTACTTCGTGAGCGTGTTTGTCGGCATCTGTTTTGACAAATAGCCAGCCAAAATGCCTCTTGAATGATCATGATTTCATGTCTGCATATCAGTGTAAAATGGCCGTGTTGCTCATCGGATCTTCATGCGGCGCTCCGATCGCTCTGAGCCGTCGGCAGACGCAGGATAACGGACGTCCCCTCACCGCTCGCGCTATCGATTTCCAGCTGGCCGCAGTGCGAAGAGACGATATCCTGTACGATCGACAGTCCGATCCCCGTTCCATCCTGCGTGACATCGGATGGCAACTCCACCCGGCCAAACGGAAGCAGGGCAATATCGATTTCCTCTTTGCTCATGCCGATACCGTTATCCTCGATGCGAACCTCGTTGTAGCGATGGCCAGCTCTTAGCGAGACCTGTATGAGACCGCCGCGCGGTGTGTACTTCACGGCGTTGGAGAGAATGTTGACGATTGCCTGTGTCAATACCGACTTCTGGCAGTCCACCGGAATACTGCTGTCAAACAGCGATACCTCGAGTCTATGACGGCGGCTGCTTGCCAGTGCGTCCATCATCGAGACCGCCCGCCCGACGACGTCGTTCAGATCTGCACTCTCGAACCTGCCGCCCGCATAGGAACTTTGGCTGGCCGCATGATGAATGATGTTGTCCAAGACCTCGAGAAGATGCCGCCCTCCGGCGAGAATGTTATCGGCGCAATCCGAGTATTTCTGTAAGTCCGACGATCCAAAGGCCTGCATAGAGATCATCTCGGAGTAACCCAAAATGGCGTTGAGCGGTGTCTTCAGATCATGTCCGACTCGCGCAAAGAAATCTGTCTTGGCGCGATTGGCCAACTCCAGGTCGACGATCATCTCCTGCAGCTTCGCTTCCAAGGCGTGGGTATGGAGCGCACTGCGGATCGTTGTCTCCAAGAGGACGGGGTTGAGTTGGTTCTTGTTGAGGCATTGGATTGCGCCGGCCTTGAATGCGATCTCGGGAATGTCTTGTCCCGGCATCCCAGTCAGCAATATGACGGCGGCCGAGCCCAGGCGCCCGCCCAGATCCTGTATTGCCCTCACACCTGTGTCGATGCCGAGGCAAAAATCGACCAGAGCGACGTCGAAAGACTGATCGTTGCAGTAACTTCTAGCCGTCACGAGGTCATCCGCATGCCAGACCTCAGCACGAAGCATGTCCATGAGTTGGAGCGTCTTCTTGATGATGCGAGCATCCGTATCGCTATCATCGATGAGGAGAACCTTGATGGTCGCCGGTTTGGCCGTACTGCCAAAATCGCCACCTATCCCGGCAGGCTGGTCAGATTCAGAATTTGCGAAATTGGAATCGAATGCGAATGATGACCGCATGTGTGCCCCTTGAATTTCCTAGCGTGAAAGCGAAACGCGAACGCTCACTTTCGCCGGAGGTCACACCTGAAAAATCAATCCAGCGAATCGATCAACTTCTAGAAATTACTTAAGAATCGTTAACTTATCCACATGCAAGCAAGCCGTGTGATTCAATCAGATTCGGGACTGTTGCATATTTGTCAATGCTGCGGCTGTCGCAACCCATGATGTTGTAACAGACCTGAAGCCGGACCCAATATATGCCACCATTGCACAACAATGATCGCAACAACTTTTCGCGTGTCGGGCGGCTGTTTTGTCGATCAAAGGTGGGTTGTGAACATCCAAATGTCTCATATTCGATGGGATGCACCGTTTGAAAGATCACTGCGCAGTATCGGCTTGGTCGCGTTGTCGGATGGAAGAACTCCACAGAACCAATGCTTGTCTCTCGAAACAATCAACGGAGGCGTATTCGCGATACAAAAGTCCGGCGACGGCGGGTCGAACCAAATGTCAGCTATCTAGGCCGAAGCCTACCCTGGCCGGTGTGGAAATCGCCTGACCGGTCATTGTCTCCCGCTCCATCTCCCAGGGATTATTTCTTTGTGTCCCTGTCGTGGCTCCGCCACTCTACGCCTCTTGGAGGAAAACCAACTGGGAGCGCGGCTTGGCGCAGACAAGATTGGGCAAACCGCAATGCGTACGGCGTACCGCACGTTCGCTATGGAAAATTAACAAGAGGCGAGGAGTGCCGCAGGCACGACGGGGACGCAAAAGAGAGAGGCAGCGTCACGCAGACTCGAATGGGAACACCACGAGGTGAGCAGCAAACCGCACGCACCCGATGGAAACAAACAAGAGGCGAGGAGTGCCGCAGGCACGACAGGGACGCAAAAGAGAGAGGCGTCATCACGCACACTTAAATGGGGAATACCGCAAGGCGCGCGGCAAACCGCACGCACCCGATGGAAACCAACAAAAGGCGAGGAGTGCCGCAGGCACGACAGGGAAGCTAAAAAAACCTATCCCCTCACCGCCCGAACGCCTTATCCTCAATCACCCGGGCCACCTGGTCCGCGATGTCAGAGCGCTCCGCAGGTTTCGTCTCCTCGGTGGTCACGGAATCTCTCGAAATGCAATTCGGTCCGTCCAGAGGCTTCTGGTCGCAGAAGGGCAGTCTCGGGCCTTCACTCGAAACACTCCGTGGCGCATCGAAAATCACCATTCCACCCGAAAAGCCGATCCCTAAGGCCATAAACCAAGCCGTTATCAGCACATATTTGCTTGAGAGTTTTTTCATTGTGCGCCCCCGCATTTTCGTCTTGCGAGGTTATATTGCGGTAACCTTCGTTAAACGTACGTTAACGCAGTCTCTTTGGCACCCTGACGCGTCTGCTCTTTAGCCACCCAACTCGCTCAGATCGACAACCGTGGTCTCCGTGGCAACATCCGTCGCCGGGAAGATGTTGCGCGCCATCGACAGAATATCGAAGACCTCAGTATCGCTTCGCTCTGGGTCATGATGAATGAGAAACAGCCGATCGACTCCTGCCGCTTTTGCGGTCAATGCCGCTTCTTCCCAGGTGCTATGCCCCCATCCGGCCTTGGCAGCGAGTTTTTCCTCAGGATGATACGGTGCCTCGTGAATGAGAACCTTCGCACCCTGGGCGAATTTCACGACACTTGCATCCAGCCCGTCCTTCGGATGCTCATGATCGGTGATTACGCAAATCGTGCTTTCAGGTGTTTCCAACCGGTAGCCGAGAGCGCCATTCGGGTGGTTCAAGGCCGTGGTTCTGACAACAATATCGTCGCTGACGGAGACGTTTTCGCCCGCCTGCAGTGAATTGAATGTGACAAGGCCTTCGAGCGTTTCCATACCGATTGGAAAGTAGGGCGCCTGCATCTGGTCGGCGAGGATGTCATGCAATGTCAGGCGACTGGTGGCCTGCCCATAGAGATGAAACCGGTTCTGCTTGCGAAAGGCCGGTGCAAAGAACGGCAGGCCCTGGATGTGATCCCAATGATAATGGCTGAGAAAGATACAACCTGCGATGTCGGCACGCTCCTCTTCCAAATACCGCCTCAACCGGGCGATACCCGTTCCGGCATCGAAGATGAAAAGATGTCCTTCTCGCTCAATGCTCAGGCACATCGTGTTGCCGCCAACCGCCAATGCATGCGGTCCTGGTGTCGGTATCGAGCCTCTGACCCCCCAGAAGCGCAGTTCCATATTGATGGCCTTTCCATAGTGGGCAGCACGATGGTGCCAGATCACAAGATATTGCCGCAAGTGCGCATAAAGGCTTGAAGTCCCGAAACGCAATGATGACATTGTCGGATGCCGGTTGTCTGTCGCAATTCCTCATGCCGCAATCGAATTTGTAATCATGATCGAAGAAATCCAGATTCGCGAAAGCCAACCGAGTGACGAAGCATCGATCGAGTCCCTTTATCCGGACGCCTTTCCGGACGAGGAATTGCTGCCGTTGGTGAGGGAGCTACTGAGCGCAAAACCTATCTGTCTCTCTCTTGTTGGAATTGTCGAACGGGCTCTGGTGGGACATGCCATCTTCACGGCGTGCCGCATTGGCGCAGGGCCCGAAAACGTATCGCTGCTTGGGCCGCTTGCAGTTGTATCCGATCTGCAAAGGCAAGGCGTCGGGAGCGCGCTCGTGCGCGAGGGGTTTCTTCGGCTGAAAAGGTCCGGCGCAGTGCACGTGTATGTGCTCGGCGACCCTGCCTATTATCGGCGTTTCGGCTTTCAACCCGAAGCTGACGTCGTGCCTCCCTATCCTTTGCCGGCGGAATGGCGCGGGGCATGGCAATCGGTCAGCCTGAACAGCGATGATGCGCCTGCAGAAGGAAAACTGACCGTACCGCCGCAGTGGCGCCAACCTGCTTTATGGGCACCGTGAACGGCATGCGGACATTCGAACGATAATGGTCTTCTCGGCGCGACGATCGATCGCCGTGCGTTTAGTCAAACGGCAAACGGTCAGTAACGAACTTCGCATGCAGATCGGTGCTCGAGCGACGGCCGACATCGACAAGCGAGCTATCCAGCCAACTCTGTGCCCGCGCCCGCCCCTCGTCGCGCAAGCTTTCGATGAGCGGCCAGTCGGGCCGCGCTTTCGTTTCTTCGGCCAGCGAGAGGGTAAGCGGGCTCGCATCGATCAAATGAGTATGTTGGCTGGCAAGGCGCTGCGACGAGCGATTGGCGATGCCTGACATCGGCCTGGCACCACGGCAGGCATGCAGCGTCTCGATATGGTGACGAAGCGGTTGATTGAAAGTCAGCCGCGCAATGCTTGCCGCTATGTCCTCACTGGAGGTCGGCAATGTTGGATTGCGATCGGGACTGATCTGCACGAGCACCGTGTCGTTCGCGCTCGTCCCGGCAATCAATGTGATAAGATCGGGATTGGCGGAGAAGCCTCCATCCCAATAGCGAAAGCGGCCGACACGAACCGCCGGTGAGAGGACAGGCAGACAGGCTGATGCCATCACGGCTTCGACACTGATTTCGCTGTTCCGGAAGATCCGCGAACGCCCGGATGTGACCTCCGTCGCGGCAATAAACAGTTGCACCGGCGCCTCCTGTCGAAGGCGCTCAAAATCGATTTGTGCTTCAAGGATTTCCTTGAGGGGATTGATGTCGATTGGATTGAGGTCGAAGGGCGACCAGATCTTGAGGAGTTCACGGAAACCGCGTTCCATTAGCGCGCTGGACAGGGCCAGGGTCCTGGCATCCGCAAATGCCCCCATCGGATAGGACGCGGGCGAGCCGAACTTGCTGATCGAGCGCCAGGTCGCATCGAGCTTCTCTCTGGCACCCTCAGCACCGCCTTCCAGCATCCCTGCTGCAAGCGCCACTGCATTGACCGCACCGGCACTTGTTCCGCTGATGCCGTCGATGTCCAGCACCTCGCGTTCAAGCAATGCGTCGAGAACGCCCCACGTCAATGCGCCGTGGGCGCCGCCGCCCTGCAACGCCAAATTGACCTTTGGCCGTCTATGACGGCTCAAAGGATCGGATAGAAGTTTGCCCCATGCCTCCCGCCATGGCGCCGTTCGCTTTTCAGTCATGGTACCTTCTTGCCGCCGCTGGGGCGCCGAGATTCGTTATGCGCAAGGCCTGCGCATCTGCCTGGAATCACGACACCGGCCGGATTGAATGCGACTTTCCAGCCCGGAGCAATAGAACATTGTGCGGTGCACAATGATGGCAGACGCCTGCGAGCCGCCACAATTGATGTAGAGTGAGGTTAATTGGCACTTTCACGGGGCCTACCAACATGAAAAACGCCATTCGGATTGTGGCAACTACCATTCTTTGGCTCGGCATTTGCCCGTTTCAGAGCAACGCTGCGCGCGAAGTCGATCTTGAATTGGTGCTGCTGGCCGACGCGTCACTCTCTATCGATGACGCGGAAATTCGGTTCCAGCGCGAAGGTTACGCTGCCGCGCTCACACATCCACAGGTTTTGAACGCCATCCGGCGTGGGCTTCTCGGTCGCATCGCGATTACCTTTGTGGAATGGGGCTACGAGGATAGTCAGGAGATTGTCGTCCCGTGGACGATTATTGACGGCGCAGTATCGGCGACAAGCTTCGCGAATGCTCTGCTTGCCGCACCTCGCAAGGCATATGGCATGAACGCTATTGGCAGCGCCCTGGCGGCCGCCCATGCCTTGATCGAGGGAAACGAAATCAGTGGGCTGAGACGGGTCATCGATCTGTCTGCCGACAGTGCCAACAACTGGGCCGGCATTCCCATTCCTGTCGCCCGCTCGGCGGCACTAAAGGCAGGTCTGATCATCAATGGCCTTGCAATTCTGTGCCGGGAAGAGGCGTGTAGCGGTCAGCCAATCGCCTATGATCTGGCCGAAGCTTTCAAACGACACATCATCGGCGGTCCCGGGAGCTTCGTCGTCACTGTCGACGGCAAGGCAAGTTTTGCCGAAGCCGTACGCCGCAAGTTGCTTCTTGAGATTGCCGGCGACGGCAAACCGGTCGCGCCGTCGCCACGTCACGCCAGCACGCAACCCGATAAAGGACTGCAATGAACGTCGAGCCTTCACATCCACTGAGCCTGTCGATCGAAGACGCTGCCCGGCTTTTTCCCGGCGCCAGCCAATGCACATATCTGAGCACCTGTACGCGGGGACTGCTGCCCCGCCTTGCCCGCGAAGCCGTCGACGCACATCTCAACGATCTTGAGACCGGTCAGACCGACAAGGGGGGCTTATTCAATACCGTCGAATCGACGCGCGCTGGTTTTGCCCGTCTGATCGGCGCCGGGCCAGATGAAATCGCCCTGACGAAAAACGTCTCCGAAGGTCTGAACATTATCGCCGCAGCGCTCGATTGGTCTCCGGGCGACAATATCGTGGTCTGCCTCGCCATGGAGCATCCAAATAATGTCTATCCTTGGCTCAATCTGCGCGAACGCGCCGGGGTCGAAGTGCGCATCGTGCCCGACAGGGAGGGCCATGTGGATGCGGAGCGGATCATCGACGCGATGGACGACCGCACGCGCCTTGTCACCCTCCCCTCGGTCAGCTTCTCGCCGGGCTTTCGCACAGACGTGGCGACGGTTGGCGAAGTCTGCCGCGCACGCGGCATTTTTCTGATGGTCGATGCGGTTCAGTCGGTCGGCATTCTCGATACGGATGTGGATGCGCTTGGAATAGACGGGCTGGCGGTATCGACACAGAAGGGATTGTGCGGGCTCTACGGTCTCGGATTTCTCTATTGCCGCAACGCATGGGCGGACAGACTGAAACCTGCCTATCTTGCACGTTTCGGTGTCGATCTCGGAGAACAGCACGAGGCCTATACCGGCTCAGACAATTATCGTCTTATGCCGGGAGCAAGACGCTTCGATCTTGGGAACTATAACTATCCGGCAGCGGCGGTTGCCGAACAGTCCTTGGCAATCCTCAACGGTGTCGGAACCAAAGCCATCGAAGCCCATGTCATCGGCCTCACAACGCGCCTCATCGACGGCCTGATGGAGTGCGGGCTGCCGGTTGCCGGAGGGCCGCCCGGTCCGCATACGACAAGCATTATCAGCATCGGACATCTCGGTGCCGGCGGACACGACACGACCGACGACGAAAGCATTGCGTCACTTTCGGATCATCTGACCAAGGGCGATGTCGTTCATTCCATTCGGCGCGGCATGGTGCGGTTGGCCTTCCATCTCTACAACACCGACGCAGATGTCGACCGCGTCCTGGAACTCGCAGCGGACTGGCAGCAGGCGCAATAATGCATGTCCTCGCCTTGACGCTGGGCTCGCGCGGCGATGTCCAGCCCTATATCGCGCTCGGCACCGCGCTGCGTTCCAGAGGCCACGCGCTCACGATTGCAACCGGCAAAGGTTTCGAGGATGCAATCGCGGCGCATGGGCTGAGGGCCGCATCGCTCGATGTCGATATTCAGGCAATGATCAACGACCCTGAAATGCAGCAGGCGCTTCGGACGTTCTCGGGCAAAATCAAGGCATGGCGCGCATCGAAACATCTCGTTCGCAAGATCCTGGACGAGATGTGGGAGGTTTCCCGCGAGGTACGACCGGATCTGATCGTCTATCACGTCAAAGGCACGGCAGCGCCACACATTGCCGAAGCGCTCGGAATCTGCGCCATCCCGACATTCCAGATCCCTGCCATGGTCCCGACCAGAGCCTTTGCCAGTCCTCTCCTCCCCTTCAGCGAACTCGGCGGCTTTGGCAATCGGCTCAGTCATCGGTTCATCGTCAAGATGTCCTCCATGTTCTATGCGGGCCTGGTTCGCGATTGGCGCCGCGACGAGCTGGGCCTGACCGGGTCCGGGCCACGCAATGTCGTGGATGGATATGATCCGAGCGGCCGGGTCGTGCCCCGGCTACATGGCTACAGCCACCACATCATCCCGCGCCCGGACGATTGGGGCGAACGCGAGGAGATCACGGGCTACTGGTATCTCGACCAGGAAACCGATTGGGGCCCACCCGCGGGCTTGAGCCAATTTCTCGATGCCGGACCGCCGCCCGTCTATATCGGCTTCGGCAGTATGCCGTCCGAGGATGCCGAAGAACTGACACACCTTGTTATGGATGCCGTGATAGCGTCGGGCGAAAGAGCAATCCTGGCGACCGGATGGGGCGGGCTAACCGACAGTGCTGCTCCCGAGACCGTCCATCTGCTCGATGCGGCGCCCCATGACTGGCTGTTCCCGCGGTGTGCCGCCGTCATCCATCATGGCGGGTCCGGCACGACTCATGAAGGCTTGAGATGGGGCCGCCCGACATTCATCTCCCCGGTTTTCGGCGATCAACCCTTCTGGGGCCGGCGGGTCGCCATGTTGGGCGCCGGGCCGCCACCTATTGCTCAAAAAAAGCTGACGAGCGAGGCGCTGTGCCAAGCCATTCATGCCATGCAGGATCCCGCAATGATCGCTCAAGCAGAGGAAATCGGCGTAGCAATGCGCACCGAACGCGGCGCAGATGCAGCAGCGGAGAGCCTAATTCGCCACGCCGGATGACGCCTGCGATTCTATGTCAGTTGTCCGCCGCTGTGACAGCCGCTGATATACCCGTATCCGACATTGAAACATTGTAACGCCTTGCTCTCAGCCGATGCGCCCCAACATGTGCGGCACACCAACACAACAGGCATGAGAGTCCCTTATGAAGAAACACCATGGTGCCTTGCCCCAGCAGGGCGGACCCCTCTTTCTGACCGATAGCGGAATGGAGACCTTCTTTTTTTTCCAGGAGGGAATCGACCTTCCGGATTTTGCATCCTTCCCACTCCTCGACACCGAGGATGGCCGGAACCACATCGCACGTTATCTTCGCCGTCATGTAGCGATCGCCCGCGATGCCAGACTCGGCTTCGTGCTAGAAACGCCAACCTGGCGGGCCAACCGCGACTGGGGGGCCCGTCTTGGCTATAACGACAACGAACTCGACCGCATCAACCGCGATGCTGTCCAGCTCATGTTCGATATTCGCGCCGAGTATCAGACACCCACAACGCCGATCATCGTCAGCGGCAACATCGGTCCGCGCGGTGACGGCTACAATCCTGAGGAATTGTTGAAACCCGATGATGCGCAGGATTATCACGCCGCTCAGATCGAGACCTTCGCAGACGCAGGCGCCGATATCGCGACAGCTCTGACGATCACGCATGCCGGTGAAGCCATCGGTATTGTGCGAGCCTCAAATGCCGCCGACATTCCTTCGGTGATTTCATTCACCACGGAAACGGACGGGCTGTTGCCGAGCGGGCAGTCAATCGGCGATGCGATCGAGGAAGTGGATAGGGCGACCGAAGGCGGCCCTGCCTATTATATGATCAACTGCGCCCACCCGACCCACTATGAGGACGCGCTGGACGACGGCGCCGAATGGGTCATTCGCATCCGTGGGATGCGCGCCAATGCATCGACGAGAAGTCACGAAGAGCTGGATAACGCGACCGAGCTCGACCAAGGCAATCCGACCGAACTCGGCGCGCAATATCGCGAGATCCGCAAACGCCTGCCGCATATCTCAGTGCTCGGCGGTTGCTGCGGCACCGATCATCGTCACGTTGAGGCCATCTGCATGGCCTGTGCCGCATAAGGCGCTGCCTGGAAAACCGCAACTGTGCGACTTGCCCTTGCCGCGGCCGGCCCGCTTGTCTGTTCGGATTGTGCGATAGTTGCTTTGAGAGGGCTGATGGCCACCAGCCCTCTCGGCAGGCAGGAGGCCGCCGGACCACTTGGTCATTGAGACCGAGGTTGTAAGTAAGGCTCTGCCTACTTCCCTTAACCCGAACAGTTGCATGGGGCGCCGAAGCGACCCCGAAAACAGGCAAGGGAGAGAGAAGCATGTTCTCAGGCAGTTCCCTGCCGTGGTTTGGCTCGCTCAAAGACCGGCTCAGCGGCGGATGGGCTTGGCTCGGGTTCAATAAAATGGCCGGAGGGTACCCGGTCTTCCTTCTTTCCTGCAGGCAAATCCGTGCTGATATCCAATACCGAAAGGAGCGGCGCCGGCAGCAACGTTGGATAGACCCGGATCAGGGCCGGTGCGCCGAGCCAGAAGAGCAGAGCCAGGAAGACGCCTATGCGGGCCAGAGTGCGGCCAAAGTTTCGGCCGGTGGTATCTTGTTCGCGGCGAGCCGACCTCATCAGACCGATGCAGGACCAAACCATAAGCGGCGCCGATCCGATCAGAGCCGTGAGCAGCCCTACATCGCCCCAAATAGCCGAGTGGCGCCCTGATGCAGCGACGACGGCAAGACCAATCGTAACGGCCAGCGCCGGCGCGAGAGTGTTGATCCAGAGGGATCGCTGCAAACGCTGTTCGCCCTGCCAATGGCTGCGAAAATAGCCGGCAGGCTCCGCGGTTTCAGGTGGTGCCTCGAAGAATTCGTCGAGGTTCGCGTCAACTTGGCGTTCGGCGTCGCGCTCATGCGGGTCTTCGTAGTCCAGATCGTCGTCGGTCTCCGCAGGCTGCGCCGGGCGCAAATCGATCATATCTGCGTCAGCAGGGGCAATCGCCTGGAGCGCGGTCGTCAATCGTCGTGCAGGTCGGGGCGAAGGCTCCTGGTCCGGCATGGCGGCGAGATAGTCGACAAGCCCCTCGATCGCCCCTTTGAGCCGCCGCCGGTCATCCGACTCCTTCTCTATCGCCTGCTCAAGCCGGGTGACGCGTTCGGCCAGAAGGCGCGTCGCCTCTTCGCTTCGCTTGACCACATTGTCGTTGGCATGGTCCTGCGGATCGCCATCATGCGTGGGAAGCGGTCTGGCGGCTGCAACGGCACCCCGCGGTGCCATCGGCCTCGGTGCAAGCATGGCCGGCGCCTGCTCGGCATGCTCATTTTGTGAAATCGGGCGGCGTGCCGGCCCTTTGGGCGCATGGCGAATAGCCGCCGGGCTTTCTGGATTGCTTTTCCTGGTGGCCGCCGCCTCGATCGCCGGTTGAGCCGCGCCCGCCCGACCGATCTGAAAGTCTATTGCGGCATCGGGTTTGCCAAAAGGGGGCGGTTGGAAGAGCCCATCCATGTCGCTTGCCCGCTGCCATTTTGGCAAACCGACGCTCCAGACATGGGCATCCGGCTCAAGCTTGGAAATACGCGCGAGATAAAGCAGTTCGCGCTCCGTTATGGGCCCGTACTGTCTGCCATCCTGGTGAATGTACCAAAGCTGATGCTTCACCCGAAAACTCACATCCGGATCGTTACGTCTGACCTCCGGTGCAGTCTACGCGGTACGTGACGCTACTCTTAACAACCGTCGATAATATGCGTTAACGGCGTTTTGAGGATCAAATTGACCCTGAACTGAAAATTTTTTCGGTCGATCGATCAATCAGTCGACGCAAACCAAACTATGCCGGACCGACATATTCGGCCCAGATCCGAATATTGTGCCCGACGGAATCCTCGACGCCCGACAGCGCAGGATGATTCGTGTTGAGGGGCGTCATGCGCCCTCGCGGCAGCAGATCCTCGCTTGCATCGGTATCGTATAGGTCTGCCAAAGTCGCCTGGATCAGAGCGGCAAGCTCTTCGCGCTGAAACGCCGTTCCGTTCATATGGCCATCGAAATAGCCGATTCGGTAGGCCTTTAGCACCATCTGCTCGAGTTTCTCGTCCGCAGTTGTGAGAACTTCCGACAAACGGTCCTGTTGCCCGGTCATGGCTGTCTCATGTCCTGCGTTGCGACCCTCTCGGGCCGTCCCAGCATCGTCGGACTGCGTTGACCGATTTGCGCCACGGCGCGCCATGGGGATACAGGCCTAGCGGCCCTGGATCCTCACGACGGGATCGCTCATGACGGGATCGACGGACGGCCGCGAGTCGACGGGCGGATTGTCATTCCGCCGTGAATCGCCGGGATGCGATGGCGCCTGCTGTTGCTGCGGACTCGTGTCCAGTGCTTTCGTCAACTGATCCTGATGCGCTTCGACCTGATGGGTATAGTCGGCGACAGAACGCTGGTACATATTGACCAATTCCCGCCTCTGATACTCAGATCCATCAAGAAATCCAACGCGATAAGCCTCTTGAATGAGGCGCCTCATCTGCGCGGTGGAATCCGATACAATATGCTCCACGCGTTCGTAATCGACTGGCTGCGACACAACTTTTCTCCCGGCCCCGGTGAGTACAGAGGGCGCAGATTAAACCATGTACGCCCTGCAATACCAGTCCGATCATGCGGGTTCTTGCCCAAACTCTCATTTGATTGAAACACGTGGCCGACAAGGCACAGAAGCAGACCCTAGACCAGAGTCCTTCGTGCTAGTTCCGCCCCTGCCCCCAAGGCCTTGAGTTTGGCTTCGGCCACACTGCGCGGCAAGGGTGCGAGCCCGCAATTGGTACAGGGCAGGATCTGCTCGGCATCGGCATGTTGGAGAGCCTCACGGATCGTCTCGCTTACCGCTTCGGCGGTTTCAGCCCGAACGCTCGCGACATCGATCACGCCAACCATGATCTCTTTGTCTTTCAACAAGCCAATCAACGACATAGGAACGTGAGAGCCCGCACATTCCAGGGAGACCTGATCGATTTTGCTGGCATTCAGAGGTGGGAATATCTCTTCATACTGGCGCCATTCGGAGCCGAGCGTGTCCTTCCATTGCCGATTGGCGTCGATGCCGTAGCCATAGCAGATATGAACGGCGGTTTTAGTTTCCAGCCCGTCGGCCGCACGCTCGAGAGCGGCGATACCCCAATCCTTGACGTCGCTCATGAAGACATTGAATGCCGGTTCATCGAACTGAATGACATCGACCCCGAGGGCTGCCAACTCGCGCGCTTCGGCATTCAGGACATCGGCGAAAGCCATTGCCATGTCTGCGCGGCTGCCATAATGGGCGTCGGCGATTGTATCGCAGATCGTCATCGGACCCGGCAGCGTGAATTTGAGCTTCTGGCCGGTATGGGCCCGGGTGAAACGGACCTCGTCGCCATGGACCGATTTAGGGCGCGAAACCGGCCCCGTAACCGTCGGAACCTCCGCCTCGTAGCGGTTGTCCCGAATGCCCATCATGGTCTTCTTCTGCCAATCGATACCGTCGATCGCTTCCAGAAAGCCATGCACAAAGTGCACACGGAACTGCTCGCCATTCGAAACGATGTCGATGCCGGCCGCACGCTGCGTTTCGAGCCAGACGATGGCTGCATCCTGTTTGGCAGCCAGCAGCTCATCACCTTCGTGACGCCAGGGTGCCCAGAGTTTTTCGGGCTCGGCCAACCATGAAGGCTTTGGAAGACTGCCGGCAACCGTCGTTGGAAACAGATTTCCGGTCATCGGCAGTACTCCTCATTTACGATTTTGATGCCATGCCTGGATTGACGCCCTGACCCTTGCGCTCCTTAACAGGGCGCGTCGGCAGCCCATAATGACGTGAACGTTCGAAGATCGGAAGGCCCGGCGCCAGCATCGAATGGAAGAACCACATCATGGCATCGGCAAGCTCCTTCGGCCGCTCGAGCGTGACGAAGTGGCCCGCATCCATGATGAGGATGGCTTCCAGGCCCGGCACATGTTCTTCCATGCCACGCGCATACTCGATGGGCTGACGTGGATCGAACTCGCCCTGCACATAGAGAACCGGCATCGTGAAGCGCGAATAGTCCACGGGCTCGCTGCGGGAAGTATCGCGGAAATAACGTGGCACGGCGTCGGCGACGCCGGGATAGGAAAACTCGTCGATGACTTCCTGCAACTCTTCTTCGGACGGCCGCGTCTCCGGCTTACACGAGGTATCGAACCACACCCGCACATAGGCATCCGCATTGCTCATGAGCCCGGTCGCCTGGTCGGGATTTGCGCCGTTCCAAAGGTGATGCAATGAGTTTCTGGGATCATAGCAGTGCAGCGAAAGACAACAACGAACATACCGGGTGACGCGCTCGGGGATCTGGTTGCAGATATTGTCCGCAATCATCACACCCCAGTCGTGGCCAGCGACATGAAAGGTGTCGACGCCGATTTCGTCGAGCAGCGCAATCGTTTCACGCGCCACCTGTGCGCCGGAATAATCGCCTTCGCGCTTGTCGGACTGGCCGTAGCCTTTCATGTCGATCGCGATGACACGAAACTGCTTGGCGAGCACCGGAATCTGATGCTTCCAGCAACGCCAGCTTTCCGGAATACCATGCAGCAGGACAACGGCGGGACCCTCGCCCATCTCGACCCAATGCCAATCGAGCCCTCCGACCGTGGCGTTGCAGTGTTTAAAATCCGGCTCCGTACTCATTGAGATTCCCTTTGTCCTTATCCCGGTTGATGGAAGACCACTGGCTCGGCGCTTTGGGAAATCGCACGTCCAATCGAGGCCAGCAACGACAATTGATACCCAAAATGATACCAAACGTCTCAATTAAGTGAAATTCGCGCTCAGAAATGATGTTTTGGGAATGATGCCGCAATCAAGCAGTTGACAGCATGGCCGAACTTTTCGCGGCTAGTCCGAGGCGTCATCGCTTAATGCACGCAATCCATCGACGTCGACAATCTGAATAAGCTGGCCATTCAGTGCAACCAGCCCGATGTTCTGGAGACGTTTCAAGGTCTTGTTGGTCCACTGCCGCGAGGCGCCCACAAGCGTCGCGATATCGCTTTGATTCATCCGATGTTTGATGACGATCCCATCGGATGCCGGAACGCCGTAGATATCGGCCAGCATAAGAAGCAGCTTCGCGAGGCGCGGTCCGACGGCCTCTGTTCCGCGCAGTTGGAGGAGGATGGACAACCAGCGCATCTTGAAGGCCATCATGTCGGCGATCCAAAGTGAGATTTCGGAGTTGGAACGCGCCAATTCCCTCAAGTCCTTACCGGAAATTGCGAGCACATGGCAGTCGCGAAGTGCGACACCGGACCAGACATGAAACCCGCCGCCGAAGAAATTCGGCCCACCGACCAGATCGCCACGCGACCAATAGGCCATCGTGACTTCGCGTCCGGAGGTGGCGGTGTAGAAGGTCCGCACCAGACCCTCACGAATGATGTAGGTCGCGCTGTGCCTGGCACCTTGCGAAAAGATCGTCTCACCGGACTGGAACGTCAGCTTCCTGCTACACGACAGAATCCGATCCTGCAGGACCGGCTCCAGGTCAGGCAGCGTTCCGTGAGATCGGCGAATGCTCGCTTGCTGCTCAGAAATATAGTCGCTGTCCGGGATGTCCATTGTCGGCTCGATTGGTTCCAGGCTTGAACTGATCCTCGATCACAAAGTCATAAGTAACACGCATGCACACGTCGACGTCTTGTTCTAAGATTCCTTAAAGGCTCTGGCAAAGCTGTCCGTGATCGGTTTCATCAGATATTCGAAGAATGTCCGCTGCCCGGTCTGAACAAACACTTCAACCGGCATGCCCGGCGCAATGTCGAGATCTTTCACCCTGGCCAACGCCTGTTCTTCCAATTGAATGCGTGCGAGATAGTAAACCTCTCCCGGTTGCTTGCCCTCGATAGAGTCGGCGGACACATAAACGACTTTACCACTGACCGTCGGCGTTGTTCGCTGGTTTAGCGCGATCAGCCTCATCTGTGCCTTCAAACCAACACGCACCTGATCGATATCGTCCGGACGCATCTGCGCTTCTACAATCAGCCGTTCGTCGGCCGGGAGCAACTCGAGAATATCTTCGCCCGAGGCAACGACACCGCCCGTCGTGTTTTGATGCATCTTGACGATGATACCGCGGACAGGTGCTTTGATTTCAACACGCGTCAACACATCGCGGGCAGATTTAATGCGCTCCTCGATATCCCCAAGCGTGCTCTTGGTCTCGCGGAACTTGGTCATGGATTCCTGACGGCGCACCGATTTGAGGTGCACAACCTGGCTTTCAGATTCCGTAATACGTTCTTTCGCGCGCCCGATATCGGCTTCAAGCTTGCCTTTCTTTCCCGTGAGCTCGGCGTGCGCCCGCTTCAACGCCAGGAAACGAGAGCGCTTGGTGAGGCCTTTTTCCAGAAGTTTTTTGTTGGCGTCGATTTCTTCCGTCAGCAGATCGATCTGGGTTGCAACCGACGTCTTCTGGGCATCCAGTCCACGGATTTCCTGGCGAATGGCGTCGATCCGATCCCGGATGACCTTGATCTCGCTTCTATGCTCGTCGAGCCGAGCTGCAAAAACCTCCTGCTGGGCATCCAGAATGTCAGCGATTTCAGCTTCGGCTCCCTGTTCGGACAACTCATCATCGAAGGCGAATTTCTCTTTGCCTTGACGTTCCGCGTCGAGCCGGACGGCGATCGCACGCTCCGTCGCGCGCTTCAGCTCGAGACGCTTCAGTTCGGCCCGTGCCGACGTATCGTCAAGAATGATGAGCGGCGCTCCCTTTTCGACCAATTCCCCTTCGGCCGCACGGATCTCTTTGATAATGCCGCCTTCAAGGTGCTGGATCGTCTTGTTGGAGCCGGTAGCAATAAAACTGCCGCGCGCGACAGCGGCACTCGAAAGCTCGGCCGTCGAGGCCCAATAGGCGAATCCCATTACCCCGACCACGAACACGACAAGCCCCAGCAGTGCCGGACGCGTAATGCCGACCGGGACTTTGGCGTGCCACCTGTCGAGATAGGCTTGCGAATCTACTCGCGTTTCCTCGTTGCTCATGTGTCAGCTGCCGTATCTTCCTGAGATTCGATTTGATCGGCTGGCCCCTCGTCCGCCACGTGACCAGGCTCCTCCTTCGCGCTCTTGACCTCCGGGGGGCCTTCTTTGCGGCCAAGTACGACATTGCGCGGCCCATAGGCCTCAATCTTTCCATCCTTCATGACCAGGATCTTGTCGACAAACTCCAGCAATGTCGGTCGCTGTGTGATCGTTACCGTGGTGATGCCCCGCTTCTTGGCCCGCATCAACGTCTGCACAAGCGCCTGCTCGCCATCGCGATCGAGATTTGCGTCCGGTTCGTCGAGCACAATCAATTTCGGCATTCCGAAAAGAGCCCGCGCCAGCGCCACACGCTGACGCTGGCCGCCGGAGAGCGGCGCACCTCCCAGTCGGATCTCAGTCTCATAACCGCCAGACAGGCGCGTGATCAACTCATGGGCGCCGGCGAACTGAGCCGCTTGCGTGATCTCCTCCGAGCTCACGCCTTCTTTCAACCGCGCGATATTGTAGGCGACCGTTCCAGGAAACAGCTCTACGTCCTGGGGCAGATATCCGACATATTTGCCGAACTCGGACCGGTCCCAATGGTGGATGTCTGCCTGGTCCAGGCGCACGACACCTGCACTTGGTGGCAGGGCCCCAACAAGAATGCGGGCGAGTGTCGACTTGCCGGCTCCGGTCGGACCAACCACGGCAATCGAGTCGCCAGGACGGATACCGAACGTAATACCCTTGATGAGCGGTTTCGCCGTATCGGGACTCGTAAATACAAGCTTTTCGACGACAATCTCGCCGGCAGGTTCGGGCAACGACGTCGGAACCGTCTCGTCAATGCCGAAGCCCACGAGATCCTTGATCCGGCGATACGCCTGACGCGCCTGCACGAATGACCGCCAGCCCTCGATGGTCCCCTCGATCGGCGCCAACGCCCGGGAACCGATGATTGAGGCTGCAATCATCATTCCGCCGGTGATCTCGTTGTTGAGCGCCAGATAGGCACCCCATCCAAGCACGGCAATCTGCAAGACCAGACGGGCCAGTTTCGACAAGCCCGTCAGGACGGCACTTCTGGCGTTCGCCGTGGACTGCGCCTCTAGCCCGGCCGCGCTGTCCCGGCCCCAGGCATCCACACATTGCGGAAGCATGCCCATGGCCTGAATGACCTCGGCATTGCGCGTGTGGGCCTGAGCCGCTGCAAAGGCGCTGAGACTGTGCGCTCCGGCGACACGCTGTGCGGCCGCGGTGGCAGCCTGATTGGCAAGAGCCAACATCAACAAGACAGCCGCACCGATCGCGGTGATCAGACCCAGTTGCGGATGGATCAGAACAACGAACAGGATATAGACCGGCACCATGGGAAGATCGACCATGAGCGGCACCACAGGGCTGGCCACAAAGCCACGCACTTGCGCAAGGTCCCGCAGTCCCTGCGTATCCTCGGATGCCCCCTGAGCCGTTCTTCGGATTGCCGCCGTCAGCAAGGGCCCGCCGAGACCGGTTTCCAGCCGGCTCGCAACCCGCGCCAGGATCATGCGTCGGACAACTTCAAAGAGTGCCAGCGCAGCAACAGCTGCGATTGCCAGATTGGTCAGGACGAGCAGCGTGTCCGTACTTCCTGATAACAGGACGCGGTCCGAGAGCTGCATCAGATAGACCGGGATCGTCAGCATCAAAAGATTGATGGCGAGGGAGAAGAGGATGACGAGGAGAAACGCCTTCCTGCTTGCACCGAGACCGCGCTCCACCAGCGTACGCGTGCTCCGCCGCCGCTGGCTTGCACGCTCTGTGGAAACCGCCCGAGCCTGTGTCCCTGCCTGCTTCGCCATCGTTATGTGCTCCGCTCCACAAGCCGGGGCTCTTGAATGAATCGTCCTTTGCCTCGGTCAGGTCAGATCTTCCGAGATGCGCTGATTGAGTTCGACCGGATCGCTCAGGACGAGCGCACCCCGGTTTTGCTCAATGATGCCGGCCTTTTCCAGGGTTTTCAGTTCGCGGGATACCGATTCGCGGCTGCTTCCGATTCGATTGGCAAGATCCTTCTGGATCGGCGGTGGCGAAATGATCCGGTTTTCAGGATTGTTGGGTCTTGGCCGCGACATGCGCAACAACTCGGAGTAAAGCCTCTGCTTAGCCGTCAGATAGGCATGCTCTGCGAGTTTGACGCTCAGCCGTCTGACCCGCTCCACAAGGGTTTCCAAGACTTGGCGGCTCAGGTCAGGTGTGCCTGTCACCACATCCACGAAAACCGATGCCGGCATGACAACAAGCTGGGAGCGTTGCAGTGCCGTGACATGAGCCGAACGCCCGTTACCGTCAATCGCCGCCATTTCGCCGAAAAAATCGCCACCTTCGAGTTCGCAGAAGATGAACTCCTTGTCGTTGGGCGTCTGATAGAGAACCCGCAAACGGCCTGAAAGCAGAAACCAAACATCCGTTGTGGCATCGTCATAATCGATGACGAGGTCGGAAGCCTCGTAATTCCGCTTCTTGCAACGCATTTCGATCGCGCTGACACGATCCTGCGGCAAGCTTGAAAACAGCGCCATATCTGACAGTGACTGCAAATTGCCTCCTCGCCCGTCCACAAATGATCGCTCTGCTGGAGGTCAGCCTATCCGAAGACCGCTGAAAGGCAAGGCATTGCGGAATGCAGCCATGTACCTGGACGATAGCCAATCAGACGCATAGACATGGCCGGTTCGCGCGTCCTATACGGCGTGCGAACCGAGTTTTTCGAGCTTGTGAGGGAACGTGATCGTCATGGAACCACTCGCCCAGCCGATCGACGAGATCAAACCGCACTATGATCTGGTCGTCATCGGGTCGGGATATGGAGGCGGCGTTACTGCATCGCGTATGGCGCGCGCGGGCCTCAGCGTCTGCGTTCTCGAACGCGGCAGGGAATTCCCGACCGGCAGTTTCCCAGACAGATTTCCGGACATTCGCCGTGAATTGCGCGTGCGCGGCGGCAAGGTGGACATGGGCTCGGATACGAGCCTGTTCGACATCAGGATCGGTCAGCATATCCATGTTCTGGTCGGCTGCGGCCTCGGCGGCGGTTCCCTGGTCAATGCGGGCGTCGCCCTGCGACCCGATGACCGCGTTTTCGCGGATCCAGCCTGGCCGGAAGCGCTTTCCGGCGATGGTCTTCTGGATGAAGGCTTCGACCGCGCCAACCGCATGCTGCGTCCGGCGCCCTATCGGGACGCAAAAAACCTGACCAAATACAAAGCGCTGGAGAATGCCTGCAAGCCGCTGAATGCGGGACCGCAACCGGCGGAAGTCGTCGTCAGTTTCGACGAGACGGTGAACCCGGCCGGCATAGCCCAACCGGCCTGTACCCTGTGCGGCGATTGCTGCACCGGTTGCAATGTCGGCGCCAAGAATACAGTCGCGATGACCTATCTGCCCGATGCCAAGCATCATGGGGCCGAGATGTTCACAGAGACGTCCGTGCGACATGTGGAGAAAACGTCATCCGGTTGGCGCATCCATTTTGCACCTGCCGGGAAAAAGGCGAATGGAGCGGAGCCCGGAGCCGTCAGCGCGGACATGGTCATGCTCTCCGCCGGCACATTGGGCTCGACCGAGATCCTGCTGCGCTCACGCGAGAATGGGCTGGCCGTATCGGATCGCCTTGGTGCCGGTTTTTCAGCCAATGGGGACATCATCGCCTTCGGCTATGGCGCCAAGACGCCAGTCAATGCCATCGGTGTCGGCCATCCCGCAAAGGCCGAAATCGATACGGTCGGCCCCTGCGTTGCCGGCCAGACGCGCATCAACGATCTGGAGGATCTGGAAAAGAGCCTCTACATCCAGGAAGGCGTCATGCCGTCCGGCGTCGCCCCTCTCCTGCCAGCACTTTTCGTGCCGGGCGGGCGCATCCTTGGTGCAGCACAAAGCCTGATCAAAGGCGTCTACAACGGCCCCTTCCGCAATCTACACACATTCTTCGTGGTATCGCATGACGACGCCGCCGGCCGGATGGAACTGGATAGCGATCGCCTCGCCATCGATTGGCCGGATGTCGCCGATCATCCCGTCTTCGAGCGCGTGGACAATGTTCTCGATACTGCCGTCACGTCGGCAGGCGGCAGCTATGTGAAGCATCTTTTTGCTGCAACATCTGCTGGCAAGAAACCGGCAACCGCACATCCGCTCGGAGGCTGCGGCATGGGTGAGACTGCAGAAACAGGCGTTGTCGACCACAAGGGCCAGGTTTTTGACGGCACATCGGGTGAGGTACACCGCGGCCTCTATGTGTCTGACGGATCCGTGATGCCGCGCTCGCTCGGCGTCAATCCCCTCTTGACGATCACAAGTCTGACCGAGCGCGCCATGATCCACATGGCCCGCGACCTCAACCTCAATTTCGACGATGCGCCGATAGTGGCCGAGTGAAGGTTCGAGATGCGGATCGGATGCAGACGTCCATCATCTGCCGAATCCGATCCCCCCAATCGAGACTCACGGAATTTCGTTCAGAAAACCGCGAATGAAATCATTGACCTGGTTTGCGGCTTCCATTTGAGGCATATGGCCTGCATCTGAAATGACCTTGACTTTCGCACCGACAATCGCGTTGGCATGGGAAACAGGGATAATGGCATCGTCAGCGCCCCAGATCACAAGAACAGGGATTCCTGAACTTGTGATTTTCTCGGCAAGCACGGTGCTTTGCACACCGCCGGAAAATGCCGATGTCGAAATTGCTCGCAGAGCCTCATCGACACCGTCGAGCCGTTTATACTTGAGCAGATCATCGATCATCTGACGACTAACCAAACTCTTGTCGGCGAACAGATGTTGTACAACCGGCTTGAGCTCCCGCCGTGTTTCCGCGGCAACGAAACCATCGATATATTCGGCATTGATTTCAGGACCGAGACCGGCAGTGTCGACAAGCGTTAGAGACTTGACCCGGTCAGAATGTGTCAATGACAGCATTGCGCACACTGCTCCGCCCATGGAATGGCCGACAAAGTGCGCTGCGTCGATACCCACCGTTTCCATGAAGCTTGCCAGTGCATCGACCAGACTTTCAATGCCGCCGCCGGCGGTCTTCACCGACTGGCCATGCCCCGGCAAATCAAGCGCAAAGACATGTCCGACACCCTCCAGCGCATCCAGATTGAACAACCAGTTGTCAAGATCGCCACCGAAGCCATGGACCAACACAATGGGATCACCTTCGCTTCCGCGTTCGGCATATCGCAGCCGACCGGCAGACGTCTCGGCGAACAGATAGGTTGGTGCCTCCTCGACATCTTCGTCATCGATTTCCGGCATAACAAATCCGGCCACATAGCTATCGATCTCTGCGTCGGAAACCTCCGCAGAAGCCAATACACCGAGCAAGGCTCTGACGGGATAAACCACATCCTCCTCTCCGATGCGGCGGCGCAGGACGCCGACATCGGCAGCCTCGACTGCGTTGGCGATCTTGTCGGTCTCCACATCCATAATTTCCTGACCGAGTTCGATTGTATCGCCTTCCTCGACATGCCATGACGTGAGGCGTCCTTCCTGCATCGAAAGCCCCCATTTCGGCATGATGATCGGTATGATTTGATTGCTCATGCCACCCTCAAACGGCCATCGTCTTTCTGACCGCATCAGCAATACCTTCCGCGGTTGGAATGTAGAGGTCTTCCAGTGCCGGCGAGAACGGCACAGGTGTGTGCGGTGCCGTCACCATCCGGATGGGTGCCTTTAGCGCACCGAACGCTTCTTGTGCGACAGTCGCTGAGACATCCGACGCGATCGAACAACGCGGATTGGCCTCATCGACGCAAACCAAACGGCCGGTTTTCTCAACGCTTTCGATCACCGTGTCCATGTCGATCGGAGACAGCGTTCGCAGATCGACAATCTCGACATCGCAACCCTCTTTGGCAAGTTCGCCCGCAGCGCTCACAGACCGCTGGACAGTCTGGCCGTAAGTGACAATCGTTGCACTTCGTCCTTCACGCACGACAGCGGCTTCGCCGAACGGAATGGCATAGCTCTCCTCTGGCACATCGCATTCTTCGGCATACAAGTTCTTGTGCTCCAGGAAGATCACCGGGTCATTGTCTCGGATCGACTGAGCCAGAAGACCTTTGGTGTCATAGGCATTCGATGGGCACACGACTTTCAGTCCTGGAATGTGGGTAAAGACCGGCGTCAGCATCTGACTGTGCTGGGCGGCAGCGCGGAAGCCTGCTCCACACATTGCGCGGATCACGACCGGCGTTTGAGCCTTGCCGCCGAACATGTAGCGGAACTTGGCCCCCTGATTGAAGATTTCATCCAGACAAACGCCCATGAAATCGACGAACATCAATTCGGCAACGGGCCGCAAGCCACAAGTCGCAGCGCCGACCGCAGCGCCGATATAGGCACTTTCGGAAAGCGGTGTGTCCATCAGCCTGTCACCATGCTTGGCATACAGCCCTTTGGTGACGCCAAGTACGCCCCCCCAAGCGTCATCTTCACCGGGCGCACCGGTACCGCCGACAATATCCTCTCCCATTACGATAACCGTCGGATCGCGTTGCATTTCCTGATCGAGAGCCTCGTTGACGGCGTCCTTCATGCTGATTGTGCGTGCCATTTCTCTTGGTCTCCAATTCTCGGAATTCAGTATTTGACGTAGACGTCCGTGAGCAGGTCAGCTTCACTTGGCAGCGGCGCCGCCTCGGCGTGCTCGACGGCATCGTCGATGAGTTGAGCGACCTCGTTATCAATGGCATCCAACTCATTGCGTCCGATGACGCCAGCCTCACGCACCCGCTCACCAAATAGTTTTATGCAGTCGCGATTGGAGCGAATATCTTCAATCTCGCCTTCTGCACGGTAGGTCTGGGCATCGCCTTCGAAGTGGCCGTGAAAACGCACCATTTTGCATTCCAGCAACGATGGTCCGCCGCCGTCGCGGGCGCGCTTGATCATCTCTCCAGCGGCTTCGTAGACAGCGAAAAAGTCCGTTCCGTCCACGGTCACTCCCGGCAGGCCAAATCCATTGGCCCGGTCAACATAGGAGTCTGAAGCAACCGCCCAGTCGACTGAGGTCGACTCGGCATAGCCGTTGTTCTCCACGACAAACATGACCGGCAGTTCCCATACGGCTGCCAGGTTCAGACTCTCCAGGAACATGCCCTGGTTCGATGCGCCGTCACCAACGAATGATATGCCGACGCCACTGTGACCCAGCTTCTTGGCGGCCAGGGCCGCACCGCACGCCAGCGGTGCGCCTGCGCCCAAAATGCCATTCGCGCCCATCATGCCTTTCGAAAGGTCTGCAATATGCATTGAGCCGCCCTTACCCCGGCAGGCACCGCTGACCTTGCCATAGATCTCACCCATCATTTCCTGCACGCTGACACCCTTGGCAATGCAATGGCCATGACCACGGTGGGTTGAGGCGATGCGGTCTTCGTCGGTTAAGTGCATCATGATGCCGGTCGCTGCCGCTTCTTCACCGGCATAGAGGTGAACGAAACCGGGTATGTCACCACGTGCAAAATCCACATGCAGGCGATCTTCAAACTCACGGATCGTCTTCATTGTCCGGTAGGCACTCAGCAAATCGTCTTTTCCGAGTGGGAATGGGCTTTCGTCGCTATTCGCATCGGATATTGAAGTGGTAGCAGACATTTCCAACCTCATATGGCTTGTTTAGGTTTGGATTGTGGTTCGGGCCGAATGGCGAAGCAGCCCTGGTCGGCAGCATAGGTCATGCAAGCCTCGACATTGATCGTTCTGAAAGCACCTTCGCGTAGGGTGACGACGACATCGTCCTTGTCGCTGAACGTCATTTCCCTTTCGCCATCGAAGGCGATGGAGCCGGCTCGCGTTTCCGGCAAAACCGGCCGGTCGAACTCCAGCGTCTCAACCCGGTCAATATCAACTGGCGCAATGAGACCGGGCGAGATCGAAGCTCTGACTGTGAACGATCCCGGATCCTTGTTGCCGAAAACAATCCGGCGTCCAAGACGGTCGGACCGGCTGACCGGGGCGACGAGGCCGACAATGGACGACATGCCGATTGCGTGCGGCGAGCCGAAGGCGACAAACAGTTCGCGGAAGCTTCCGGTCTTCCAGATAGCCCGTGAGCCGACGAAACGTTCGCTCACAATGGCCACATCGACCAACGCGATCTCCAGCACATCATTGATTGCCACATCGAGCCGCTTGTTGTTGGCAAATGCGATATGGGGCGGCGCCTGGCCTGTTACGGCGAGACCGACGCCGAGCCCGGTCACGGTCGGCTCGCGTGTATCCGGAAACGCGTTGTTGGTGCCGGAAGAAACACTGGCAATCGGGATATTACCGCAATTGGCGACGACAACCCGGTGAGTTCCATCCCCCCCGAGCACAACGATCGCAGCAACATCCATCTCACGCATCATGCGTGCGGCGCGCGCCGTGTCATTGGCCTCACCTGTAACAGGCATGTCGAGGGTTTCGAGTTCGGGAAACTGGCCTTCACCCGCATTCTTTGAACGGGCGAGAGCACGCTTCAGGTGACCGCGCAAGCCGGCATTCTCCGGCATTATTACAGTCTTCTCTACACCCGCAGCCGCCATGCCTGCGAGGATCCGCAGAACCATATTTGCCCGGTCGGTAATTTGCAGTCCGCCAGCATATGAGATGACACGCCGGATATCACGGGCAGAAATCGGGTTAGCAATGATACCGACAACTGGAACAGACATTCTGGCTTTTCTGGCTTGCCGCGGTTTATGGTTAAGAACCGGTTAGCAAGCCATGTGCCAAAAGGCACCGCGCAATAAAATGCAATATTTTCAATAAATTGCCGAGCGTCGCGTGAACACATTGCATCGCTGCCACCCCACTGTGGCGCCCCACCTGCGGCGGCGATCACCACAGTCCGGACGCTGTCAGGCCGTCACCTAGAGCGTGTCCTCCAAATGTGGGTACGATGTCTGCAAACACCCTTCAAAACAGCAACTTGGCGCCCGACAACTGACGCCCGAACGATAGAATTTTCCAGGTTTCCTGAGCCTAGCGTCGATTAGGCGGTACAATGCGCGCTTTGCGCATTCTGCGGTGGATCGTCGTTCTATCGACACCGAGAGAACGAGCCGTTGCCGATACGTTCCAACCGTGCGCCGCCAACACCTCGGAAAGCGGTTGGCTGGCATTCGTATCCGGCTCCGGATTCAACTCAGCTCGCGCGTCAGCATTGTCCAAAGCCCTGACGTTATCTGGCAAGTCAGCTGGTTCGACGATGCCCAAGGTCGCAAACGCTTTGGCAAACTCCATTGCATATTGCAGTTCTCTGATATTGCCAGGCCAATGATACTGTTGGAGAACTGCCATTGCCCGTGGGCTGATCCGGCACATCTGACCGGATTGGCTGGTGCCTCCATTCAGCACGCGAGTCGCCAACCAGCAGAAGTCCTCCCGCTCGCGTAGCGGTGGAAGTGGAAGCACGGCGCCGTTGAGCCTGTAATAAAGATCCTCGCGAAACTTGCCTTGTCTTGCAAGTTCCGACAAGTTCCGGTGCGTCGCGGCCATGACACGGATATTGACCGGCTTCGGCTTGGTTGCGCCGACCGGCAGCACTTCCTTCTCGGCCAATACGCGCAGCAAACGTGATTGCAGAGCAAGTGGCATGTCTCCGATCTCGTCGAGGAACAATGTTCCACCATCTGCGGTTTCGATCAGTCCCTTTTTGCCCTTTGAACGGGCACCGGTGAAAGCGCCGCTCTCGTAGCCGAAAAGCTCGCTTTCAACCAGGTGTTCGGGCATCGCAGCACAGTTGATCGCAACAAAGGGCGCTTCCGCACGACGCATGCCGTGAATGGCTTGGGCAAGGTACTCCTTACCGGTACCGGTCTCTCCCGTAATCAGCAGGCTAACATTCACGTCCGCCAACCGTTCAGCCTTCTCTTCAATAGCCGCGATACTCCTATCGCCTCCATGCAAAGAAGACTTGCTCCGTCTTACTGCTGGTGAGCGCATTGTCGGTGCCGAACTAGACTGCGGCAGGATCGCGTGGGCGAACAGACATGTTCCATCGTTGAGAACGATAGACCGTTCCTCAGCAGGGCGGGCCCGAGTCATTGCGGGCAATTCGTTGATATCATTCCTGCAAAACGTGCTGAAGTCGGCGCCGATAACCTCACCTGGAGAGAGTTGACCGAGTCCGGCGCTATGCGCCAAGACGCGCTGCGCCTGATGGGTCATGCCTGTTATTCGACCATCAGAACCGAGCGCGATGGCGAACTCGGGGTCGACATCCAGAAAGAAGGGTGAACGTGAAAAGCGGATAACCATTTCATTGCGGAAGGAAGCCATCATATTCGCCATTTCGATCCGCTGTGCGCAGGATTTGGCCAACTGCAGCGCCATCCACTGACTTTCCTTAGGCTCCGGCGAGTGCAGCGCCGAGATATCCAGAACCGCGGCCAACGTGCCATCCACATCATGAATCGGTGCTGCCGTGCAGGTCAGTGATCCATGGGTACCGTCGAAATGATCCGTTTGATGGACGATGAGCGCCTCGCCCGTTTCTATGCACGAACCGACCCCATTGGTTCCGGCCCGCGCTTCCGACCACTCGGCACCGAGATAAAGCCCCGCCTGCTGCAAATCGTCGTCCAATGCCGGATCGCCCATATAATCAACGGTCACGCCCTGGGCGTCGGTCAGCAACAGCACATAGTTTTGTACATTGACCTGCTTGTAGAGGGTCTCCAGCCCATTGCGCGCAGTGTGGATCAACCGTTCAATCCGGTCGCGATGTTCGCGCAGAACGCCTTGAGGCACGATGTAAGCATCTTTGAGATCGGTTGGATCGAGGCCGTGATCGTTTACGCAGCGCCGCCAGGACTGTTCGATAACCGTCTCGCGCTCTGTCCGCGCGCCAGCGGCTGCCGACTGCACTTCGGCAATATGACTCTCGATTTCCTTTGTGCTCGCCATCGCATCCCCGATGATTAAATCGAAGGCTGACATAGAGCCGACCGCGAGTCCAATGTCAGACCGTCCACTGTTCAATTGGGGGCGACCGTTCTGACAATATCCTTGCGGCCCGCGCTCAGTTCAGTTGCGCTATTCAAATGCGATGTCGACCGAGCCCAACAGGCCGAAGTCGGCGCGGGCAATGTCCCCGGGATTTACCGAGTCCAACCCGGTGCATGTGCCCGTAGCGATCATCTCTCCAGCCTGCAGGCTCACACGGCGCATGGACTGAAAATTCACCAGCCATTGCAAGACGTTGAGTGGATCACCCAAAGCCCGGCTGCCGGTCCCGGTTCCCTTGATAGCGCCGTTGACCGTCATCGTGACGCCATGCTCACGCAAATCCTGCTCGCGGAATTCCGTCCAGTCCCCTGTGACCAAAGCAATGTTCACACCGCCATCGGCCGTTGTCAGCAATCGTCCCTTTCCGTTCAGCCCGCCAGAAAAGCGTGTTCCCACGACTTCAATGGCGCCGGCGACACTGTCGATTACGCCGGCAATCTCGGCCATCGTGTAAGGCTCGGCGCGCCAGGGGATATCCTGACCGATGCGAAAAGCGAACTCTCCTTCCACTGCGGGCATCTGTTCCGGAACGATCTCAAGTCGTGCCGGGCTCTGATGAACGAATGGAGCCAGGAGAATACCCACACCAGGTTCGTCCGTCATGAGGAGCCGTTGGGCTTCTTTGCTCGTCGAGCCCACTTTGTAGCCGCAGCGGGGTAATCCACTCAGTTCGACGATGGTCTCCTGTACGATATAAGCCTCGGTTTTGGTCTTCGGCAGATCATTTCTCGCAGCGCTAATGGTGCGCCCGAGGCGTCGTGCATCCCAAAGCTCCTGAGCTAAAGCGTTCAAGGTGCCCTCCAATCGACCCTCGACCGTTTTTGGCATGTTAGGTCATTGCAAGCGACCTATTTCATTGCCTTGCGGACCGTAATCTTGACGCAGATCAAGGGAGCAGCCGGAGTTTCCTGCGTAACTCCGCAAATCAGCCGCACGGCTCTTTAGATATGTGCAAATCGCTTTAGCTTGGGGTTCTGGCGTCCGGCCCTTCGGCTTGTCGTACGGAGTGTGTTTCGATGAACATGCGAACATGGATTGTCGTAGTCGTCGCGATCGCCGCGGCTGCTATCGGGGGTTACTTCTATTGGCAGGATCGTCTCAATTCCCACCTGCCTGAGGGCATCGCATTCGGCAACGGCAGGATTGAAGCCGTCCAGGTCGATATCTCCACCAAGATCGCGGGTCGGGTACAGGAGATCTACGCCAAGGAAGGCGACTTGGTTCAGCTGGATGAAAAAGTTGCGATCATAGACACGGCGCAACTCAAGGCGCAGCACTTGAAAGCGGAAGCCGACATCGCGAGTGCGGTGAGCCAGGTTGCCGCCGCGAATGCGGCCATCGCGCAGGCCAAGGCCCAACTCGTACTGGCGGAGCAAGAACTCGACCGCGCCAGCCGTCTGGTCAAACGAGGGCATACGAGCAAGGAAACCTACGATACGCGCGTCAGCAATCGCGATGTTGCTATTGCCAATCTCAAGGCCGCGGACGCAACGCTCATCTCGCGGCAGCGCAGTGTGGATGCGGCCCGCGCTGTTGCACAAGAAATCAAGACGCAAATCGACGACAGTCTGCTCGTGTCGCCGACGATCGGACGGGTGCTCTATCGACTTGCGGAACCGGGAGAAGTCCTCGGCAGCGGCGGCAAGGTCCTAACCCTCATTAATCTCACCGATATCTATATGGAGATTTTTCTGCCGTCCGCCCAAGCGCACCGCGTCGCGATCGGCAGTGAAGCGCGCATCAAGCTCGACATTCTCGATTTCGCTATACCCGCAAAGGTGAGCTTCGTGTCGCCCGAGTCGCAGTTCACGCCAAAGCAGGTCGAGACCCCGAGCGAACGCGAGAAGTTGATGTTTCGCGTGAAAGTCCGCGTGCCGCAGGAGTTGGTGCTCAAGCATATCGACGAGGTCAAGACCGGTGTTCGAGGCGTTGCTTACGTCCGTCTTGCAGGCAACACGCCCCCCGCATGGCCCGCCTTCCTGCAAAAGTTGCCGCCGGATGCTGCCCAGGCCGTCAGCACGAACTAGAACCGGATAAGTCGCATGGCTAATCACGCCCAACCAGTCGCGCGCATCGACCGGATCACGCACGTCTATAAGAAGGTACGGGCGCTCAGCGACGTCACCCTCGATATACCCTCTGGTCAGGTGGTCGGCTTGCTCGGCCCCGACGGCGTTGGCAAGTCCACCCTGCTCGGGTTGCTGTCGGGTGCACGAAAACTGCAGACAGGAAGCCTGCAGGTTTTAGGGGGCGACATGGCTTCCGGCAAACATCGCCGGGAAACAGGCCCCCGCATCGCCTACATGCCGCAGGGACTGGGCAAGAACCTCTATCAGGAACTGAGTATTCGCGAAAATCTCAATTTCTTCAGCCATCTGTTTGGACAGAGCAGAAATGAACGGAAAGTACGCATTGACCGTCTGACGAGAGCCACCGGTCTGCTCCCGTTTCTGGATCGCCCTGCAGCGAAACTCTCGGGCGGCATGAAGCAGAAACTGGGGCTTTGCTGCGCGCTGATCCATGATCCTGATTTTCTGATCCTCGACGAGCCGACGACGGGTATCGACCCCCTTTCGCGACGCCAGTTCTGGGAACTGATCAACACCATTGCAGCCGAGCGGCCTGGAATGAGCGTGCTGGTCTCCACCGCCTATATGGATGAGGCTGAACGGTTCGACTGGCTGGTAGCTATGGACGCCGGCCGGATTTTGGCGACCGGCACGCCGATGACGCTTAAGAAGGAAACCGGAGCCGACGATATCGAGACGGCGTTCATCCGCTTACTGCCAGGCGAGAAGCGGAATGGGCGCGGACCGCTTTCAATTCCGCCATTGCAAAAAGTCGACGGCGCACCGGCGATTGTGGCCAAGAACTTGACCCGCCGTTTCGGAGATTTCACAGCAGTCGACCGGGTAAGCTTCGAGATCCAACAAGGTGAGATCTTTGGCTTTCTCGGTTCCAACGGCTGCGGCAAGACGACAACCATGAAGATCCTCACCGGATTGCTGCCTGCCTCTGGAGGCGAAGCGTTCCTGTTCGGCAATCCCGCCGATGCACATGACCTGGAAACCCGCAAGCGCGTTGGTTTCATGTCGCAGTCATTCTCGCTCTATGGCGAGCTGACGGTCGCGCAGAACCTGACCCTGCACGCCCGCCTGTTTGACCTGACGCCGGAAAAGACCGAACAGCGTATCAGGGAGACGACCGAACGGTTCGGCTTGATCGAGCACATGGACCAACTCGCCTCCGCCCTGCCCCTCGGCATGCGGCAGCGACTGTCGCTTGCCGTGGCAATCATCCATGAGCCGGAGATGCTGATCCTCGACGAGCCAACATCGGGAGTCGATCCAGTCGCACGCGATGAATTCTGGGAGCTGCTTGTCGAGCTTTCGCGCAACGAGGGCGTTACGATTTTTATCTCGACGCACTTTATGAACGAAGCGCTACGCTGCGACCGCATCTCTCTGATGCACGCTGGTCAGGTTCTGGTCTATGACGAGCCGGATAATCTCATTCAGGCCAAGGGCGCGGAGACACTGGAAGAGGCGTTCATCTCCTATATCGAGGAGGCTATCGACGAGCCGGAAAACGACGGCACGGCAGCCGCAGCTCTGTCGGCTACGCCTTCAAAAACCACGCAGGACCAGAAAACACTGCATCGCTTCAGCATCACGCGGCTGCTGGCCTATAGCCATCGTGAAATGACGGAGGTGCTGCGCGATCCGGTGCGCCTCGCCTTTGCCTTTCTCGGAAGCGCCATCCTGCTCATAGTGATCGCCTATGGTATTTCGACGGATGTCGAAGATCTGAAATTCGCGGCGCTCGATCTCGACAAGACACCGCAAAGCCGTGCCTATCTGAGAAATCTGTCGGGTTCGCGCTACTTCATCGAACAACCCGATCTGCAAAGCTTGGACGACCTCGAGAAGCGCCTGAAATCCAACGACATCACGCTTGCCGTGGAAATACCTCCGGGCTTTGGCCGGGAACTCAAAAGAGGCGGAACGCCCAGCGTTTCAGCCTGGATCGACGGCGCCAACACGGTGCGGGCCAACACGATCGAAGGCTATGTATCGGGCGGCCACACCGTCTTCATTTCCGATCTGTACCGGGCGGACGGAATCGACATCGAGGCGGCACAGGTGGCGACGGTCGAGTCGCGCTTTCGTTATAATCCGTCCTTCGAGAGCATTTATGCAATCGGCCCGTCATCTCCGGCGCTGCTGCTGCTGTTGTTCCCCGCGGTTCTCATGGCCGTCAGTATCGCCAGGGAAAAGGAAATCGGCACCATCACCAATTTCTACGTGACGCCGACCAATCGGATCGAATTCCTGGTCGGCAAACAGCTTCCTTACATTGTGATCGGTCTGGCCAATTTCGTTACTTTGGCGCTCCTCGTCTCGATCGTCCTGCAGGTTCCTCTGAAGGGCAGTGTTCTGGCATTGTCGGTCGGCGCCGCGCTTTACGTTGCCGCGTCGACCGGTTGGGGACTGCTGATCTCGACGATGACGCGCAGCCAGGTCGCTGCCGTTTTCGCCACCGCGATCCTTTCCATGCTGCCGACCATGCAGTTTTCCGGCTTTATCCGTCCGGTATCCTCGCTCGAACCAACTGGCCAGTTCATCGGCTCCCTATGGCCAACGACCTATTACATGCATTTGAGTGTCGGGGCCTACACCAAGGGTCTGGCGTTTCCCGATCTGGCAACCGATCTCCTGGCCTTGGCCGTGTTTTCACCCGTCTTCGTCTTCCTTGCGGCACTGTTCCTGAAACAGCAGGAAGCCTGACGATGAAACCCCTGATCAATATCTTCTGGCTCGGCACCAAGGAGTTCCGCAGCGTGTTCAGCGATATGATCATGCTCTTTCTGATCATCTGGTCGTTCAGCTTCGCCATCTACGAGCAATCGAATGCTATTGGCGAAACCGTCAATAACGCTTCCATCGCCTTTGTCGACGAGGACCGTTCGGCGTTGTCCCGGAAGCTGCAGAGCGTGCTCTATCCGCCCTATTTCCAGGCGCCGCAATTGATAGACGCGGCAAGCATTGACCATCTCATGGATCAGAACCGGTTTATGTTCGTCGTTGTGATCCCGCCGGATTTCGAGGCCGATGTGCGCAGGGGGCGCCAGCCTGCTGTCCAGATCAACATCGATGCGACGGCGGTCGAACAGGCGAGTCTCGGGGCGGGCTACATCCAGAACATCGTGCTGGACGAAGTCAACCGCTTCGTGACGCGTTCGGAGCATGTGACGAGCTTGCCGGTCAATCTCGTTATCCGCCGAGCCTTCAATCCCAATGGCACGCAGAAATGGTTCCAGGCCATCGTCGCCTTGCTCGAACAACTCTCCATGCTGACCATCATATTGACCGGTGCGGCACTGCTCCGCGAGCGCGAGCACGGGACCATCGAGCATTTGCTGGTCATGCCGCTGACCCCGTTCCAAATCGCCATGGCCAAGGTTTGGGCCAACGGCTTCGTCATCCTTGTCGCCTTCACGCTGTCGCTGATATTCGTCATCGAGCGCTCGCTCGACGTGCCGATTTCCGGCTCGAGAGGCCTGTTGCTGGCCGGCACCGTCATTTACCTGTTCGCCGCCGCAGCCATCGGCATTTTTCTTGGCACCATCGCCCGAACCATGGCGCAGTTCGCACTCCTCATGATGATGACCGTTATCCCGATGAATATGCTGTCGGGCGGCATGACGCCAATCGAGAGCCAGCCGGAGATCGTGCAGTATTTTACGTGGTTCCTGCCGTCGCGCCACTATACGGCGTTCTCGCAGGCTGTCGTCTTCCGGGGCGCCGGGCTCGATATCGTCTGGCCTGAATTCTTGATTATTGCCTGCTTCGGATCCGTCTTTTTTGTCTCAAGTCTGATGCTGTTTCGGCGTTCGATCGCAATCAGCAAGTGAAGAAACAGAACTGAGCGCACGGACTAGATCAACCTGCGCTTAATCGGAATCGATTAAGCGCAGAAAAGTTGATCGACTCTAAGCTGCTAGAGCAACTTGTGTGCGTTTGACTAAACGCACGTTGCTCTAGTCGAACGTCACTGAAAGCGGTGAGTCCTTTGCGGGCCACACACCGCGCTTCGTTGCTTTTCGCCCTTCGAAGACGATGAAGCTTTGCCGCTTATAGTGCGGAAGCGGTCGTACGAGCGCCGTCAAGGCAGCGTCATCTTTCGCTTCGACAACCAGAAGAGGATCGCCTGTTTTTCTCCGGCGCACGACCCAGGCTCGAGCGGTCCCCTGCCCGTTCAGCGTCTCCGGTCTCGCAGGCAGCCCTGATGCATCGAGGATGGCCGACACTTCTTTTTCCGTCCCGATCAGCATCAACGGGCCTTTCGGCAAGGTCCCGTCACCACCTGCACGGATGCGGACCTTGCTATCGGCGAGCCTGCGTGCAAGCTGGCCGGCCGCATCTCGTGCCTCTTGCGTCTCGGCGGCGACGATCGCCGTCACCGTCTTGGCCAACGTCACGTCCCGCAGAATCGGAGCCGCCTCACCAGGCGCGAGGCGGCGAAAGAGATCGTGGCCCGGATCGATGGATAGCGAACGGGCTTTTGCCGGGATTTCGACGCTGAACCGTTGTGCGGGCTTCTCCAGTCGCACCCATCTGTGATGCGACTGACCGGACGTTTCGATGACGATCGGAACACGGAGGCGATAATTCGGTTCACCCTGCACCAGCGTGAACGTCATTACATGCTTCCCATCTTCGATTTCGGTTTTCGGGTCGACGAGCCTCAGGCTTGGGGCCCCGACCCGCTCGACCCATTGCTCGAAGAACCAGGCGAGCTTCGTTCCGGAAGTCGCTTCGAAGACACGCTGCAAATCCTGCCAGCCTGCGATCGCCGACTTGTACTTGCGCCACAGCGCTTTCAATCCCGCTTCGAAAGCCGTCGCGCCGATCTCTTGGTGCAGCATGTGAAACAGAAATGCCGTCTTGTCGTAACCGACGACCTGCGAGGCATCGTGCCCCTTCGACTGAAAGGCCGAGAGCGCCGTGTCGCGCTTTGCCGGGAGAGCCGCATAGTCGCGGAGCCATCCGAGGCGCATCTCCATGGCCTTGTCAGCACTCTTGATCTCGGTAAGGCCATAGTCGGCGAGGTAAGTCGTCAGACCTTCCGACCAGTTTCCGGTTTCATAATCGACGCCAATACCGTTTCCCAGCCAGGCATGCAGCACCTCATGGGCAAGCGAACGCTCGCGGATAAAGGGCAAAGGCAGAATCCGCTCGCCGATATAGGTCAGATTCGGAAATCCCAAACCGACCGGAACCGGCGCTGCAACGATATGAAACTCGGGATTTGGATAGGGGCCGATCAGTTTCTCGAAGTGGGAGAGATAGCGGGCAGCAGCCTCAAGGTAAGACGGCGAAAGGGCTTCGAGTTTCTCTGGAAAATAGGTGCGGATCCGCATTTCGCCTTGGCGCTTTTCCGCAACCTTGTATGCCCCGATGAAGACGGTCGGCGGCCAGATCGCATTGCGCGTGCCAAAGACAGCACGGTTGCGTCCGTCTTTCTCACTCTCGCTTTCCAGCGGGCCTGTTACGACCGCCCGAAAAGGTGCCGGAACATCGATCGCCAACCGGTAGGTGATCCGTTCACCGGGATTTACCGGCATCCATTCTGAGTAATTCGGAATGAATGTGCCGTCTGGACTGGCAAATGCCCCGCTTGAACGGGACCGATTGCGGGGCAGCGCCGGCACCTTGCCGGAAATTCTCAGCTGCACGCGATGGCGGCCTTGATCGCCGAGCGCGATCAATCGGAAATTGCCGGTGCGCTGGACTTTGATCTTGCGGCCATCCTTGCGGGCTTCATCGATGCGAAGCCATTTCGCCAAAGCAAAATCCAACCGCTCGTGGCCGATAATTGTGATTGTATCTTCTATTTGGATACGCCGACTGACCGGGTCGAAGCGCATTTCGATGGCATGATGATTGGCATCCAGGACCATCTCGTCCAGGTCGTCATCCGCTGCGAACAACGGTGCGATGCTCATCTCCACAATAAGGAGCAGAGCCAGACCAGTAGACCGCATCATTCGGTCTTGCCCTGCAATGCCGGGAACCTGGCAACGATCCCGAGCATTTCATCACCGCGCTGTACGATCAGCGGCAACCACGTTCCAGGCGCCTGACGCCTGACGATTTCGACGAGTTCCGAAGACTTTTTGATGTCGGTGCCGGCAGCGCTGACGATAAGGTCGCTGTCCTGCAATGTCGCCGTATCCGCAACGCTGCCGCCAACGACCTTGACCACACGGACCCCTTTGTCGCTTCCCTCGATCATGACGCCGAGACGTGGATAAGGGGCCGCTTTGACCGCCTCACCGCCCTTGCCCAACAGAAAAACCGCATCTGCGACACCAGCCTCAAGCTTGGGACACGCGCCATCGACTTTTTCGGTCAGAAGCACCGCACTGTCGGCAATGCCAAGATCTGAGAGCTGGTGAGAAATGCCAAAACCAAATTCCAGGTGCCCGCGTCCGATGATGCCGACAATCAAAGAGCCCTCGTTGGCGTGGTGGGCATCGCTCAGGCCTTCGGCCATCGCGCGGTCCCAGGTCAATTGCGCATCGACGAAGTTCTCGAACGCCTTGGCCCGTTTGGCCCTGCCCTCATCGCTCTGGTCATCACTGGACCCATGGGCCGCGAAGATCGTATTGAGCTGTTTGCGGTAGGCTTCGCTCGCCCCGGCAGGATCGCCGATACCTCCACGCTCTTCCTGGGGCACTGCCTCCCATCCGTTCCTGCCGACTTTGGAGATGAGTTGCCTTTCGACATTGATTGCCCGCATCGGAATGCGGTGTTGCCGGGCGAAATGGAAAATCGGCAGATAGAGGGCTGCGTCATATCCCCAGACTGTGTCCCATTTGCTCTCCTTCAGGAAAGCGCTGACGCTCAGCTCGCCAGCAATCCAGCGATCGAGCACAGGCTGCGCTGAGCGCGGAAACATCTCGAAACCGATGACCATATTGGGATTGAGTGCGTGCAGGGCCGCAAGCGTGTGCAACTGCCAGCGATGATCCTCGGCACTGTCATGAATCTCACCGAGCAGCACCACAGGTCGTTCGACCATTCCGGCAATCAGTTCATTGGAAGCCAACGCACCGGTCTTGCCCGGCACGACCCATCCACCGACATACTCACACTGCTCCGCAGACCGTGCCCGATCTGCTCCAACAACAGTCAAAGCCATGAGCATGATGGCCACTAGTAAAAGATTCTGGCGCCAACGCCATGAAACTGTTGTCATCGTTGCTCCTCTCGCTCCGCCGAAACAGTCTCGCGCTCCAAGACACTGGATGATATGCGACAAAGGTGTGCGGCAAGCTTTTGCGACAATATCAGACCTTGGGATCACGGTATCCAAGCGGCGAAACTGAGGTCACTATGCCGCATTTCCGGTCGGTGCCGTAAGCAGGGATGTCTATCGTCAATGGAATATGTCTGGGATTATCCACGACCGCCGCGGCTTGCTGCCGAGCCGCGGCGTCTTTCTGTTAAAGCCGGCGGCAGGCTTATCGCAGAGACAATGAGTGGGTACCGCGTGCTGGAGACCAGCGCACCGCCAACCTACTATTTCCCGCCAGACGACGTCGATCTCCGTGTCCTCACCAAGAACCCGGCGCAATCCTACTGTGAATTCAAAGGCGACGCCGGTTACTGGGACATCACGGTCGGCAACGAAAAGATTCAGGCGGCGGCGTGGAGCTACGCCGTTCCCAATCCGGACTATGCCGCGATAAGGGATTATCTCGCCTTTTATCCCGGACGCTTTGAAGCCTGCACCGTCGGCAAATTCAACGTCCGAGCCCAACCAGGAGATTTTTACGGCGGCTGGATCACGCCCGATCTGGCTGGCCCTTTCAAAGGCGCCGTCGGAACCGTCAACTGGTGACGATCGCCGGCCGTCAGTCGATGGCCGCCTCCGGTGAATCCTCGGAAATTTCGGGTTCAGGATAGGTCGGATAGACGCCCGCAACGCGTCCCATCTGCTGCACCAGCGCCAATACAGCGTCGATATTCGGTGTCTGCACGTCGACCAACCGGCCCATTTCCTGGACGGATGTCAGCAGAGCATCGATCTCAAGCGGACGGCCCTTGTCCAGATCCTGCAGCATTGACGTGCGGTGGGCCCCAACGCGGGCCGCACCATTGATGCGCCTCTCCACATCCACGCGGAAGTGGACGCCGATCCGGCGGCCGATCGTCTCGGCCTCCTCCATCATCTTGCGCGACAGCGCACGGGTACCGGGGTCCGTTGCGACAACGTCGAGAGTCGCGCGTGTCAGGGCGGAAATCGGATTGAAGCACAAATTGCCCCAGAGTTTTAGCCAGATGTCGTTGCGGATTTCCGGGTAGACGCGGGCCTTCAAACCACCAGCCTCAAATGCCTCGGCCAATTTCAAGACGCGTTCGGTTTCCTGCCGGTTCGGCTCGCCTAATCCGAACTTGTCGCCGTAGATATGACGGATAACGCCCGGCTCGACGATTTCGGTCGCCGGGAAGACGGTCGCACCGATGGCGCGTTCCGGCCCAATAGCATTCCACTGCCGGTCGCCTGGATCGACGCTTTCGATACGCAAATTCGCATACTGGCCTTCGAAGCCATAGAAGTACCACCAGGGCACGCCGTTCTGCATCGTGACGACAGCGGTGTCGGGACCTAGGAGCGGCTCAAGGGCCTCGGCTGCTTCCCACGCCTGATGGGCTTTCAGCGCAACGATCACATAGTCCTGAGGCCCAAGATCGGCCGGATTATCGGAAGCTATCAAGCGGGCAACCTTGTCGCCGCCCTCCATTTTGAGCTTGAGGCCCTTTTCCTTGATGGCGGCAAGATGGGCGCCGCGCGCAATGAGCGAGACGTCAGCACCGCCCTGCGACAACATCACACCGACATAACCGCCGATCGCGCCGGCGCCATAAATACAGATCTTCATAATGACTCCTCCCCCGGGGCCGGACAAACATCCTTACCCAACGGCTTGTTGACTTGCCGTCTCGCCTGTCGGGTACCGCTATTCTGCGGCTTCGGCAACCCCGCCGGCCGGCTCCACACGGGCAGCGCAGAACTTGAACTCTGGGATCTTGCCCATGGGATCGAGCTGCGGATTGGTGAGAAGGTTGGCGGCTGCTTCAGCAAAGCAGAAGGGTATGAATACGACGCCCTCCGGCACATCGCGGTCCTGACGCGCTTTAAGCGTAACCTCGCCACGCCGCGTTGCAACCCTCACGAAATCACCTGCTGCAAGCCCCAGCCGAGACAGATCGCGCCGGTTGAGACCGGCAATGGCTTCCGGCTCAAGCGCATCGAGATTGCTCGCACGGCGCGTCATCGCGCCGGTGTGCCAATGCTCCAGCATCCGTCCGGTCGTCAAAACCATCGGATAGGCGTCATCAGGAAGCTCGTCCGGCGGCACCAGATCTGTCGGAACGATCTTCGCCCGCCCGCTCTCTGTCGGGAAACCTTGGCTGAAAATGATTTCGTTGCCCGGCTGATCAGGCGCGTCGCACGGATATGTCACCGCGTCTTCGCGCTCGAGTCGTTCCCATGTGATGTTGTTCAGCGACGGCATCACCTCGCCCATTTCGGCGAACACATCGCTGGGATGGTTGTAATTCCAATCAAGGCCGATGCGCTGGGCCAACTCCTGAACCAGCTCCCAATCCTGCCGGGCTTCACCGGGTGGGTCGATGACCGGGCGTGCGATCTGCACCTGCCGGTTCGTATTGGTAAAGGTGCCCCACTTCTCCGCATGCGCAGAGGCCGGCAGAACCACATCGGCATGCCATGCCGTTTCCGTGAGGAAGATATCCTGCACGACCAGATGTTCGAGTTTCGCAAGCGCCTGACGGGCATGGTTCTGATCAGGATCCGACATGGCCGGATTTTCACCGAGGATGTACATCGACTTGATCTGATCATCCAGGATTGCATTGATGATCTCGACAACGGTCAGACCCTTGTTCGGATCGAGCTCACGGCCCCAGAACTCTTCGTATTGCGTGCGAATCTCGACATTCTCGACCGACTGATAGTCCGGATAGACGATCGGTATCAGCCCGGCGTCGGATGCGCCCTGGACATTGTTCTGACCGCGAAGCGGATGAAGCCCTGTTCCTGGCCGGCCAACTTGTCCGGTGACCAACGCAAGTGCAATCAGGCAGCGCGCATTGTCTGTCCCGTGCACATGCTGCGAGATTCCCATACCCCAGAAAATGATGGAACGCTCCGAAGTCGCATAGATCCTGGCGACTTCGCGGATCGTATCCGCAGGAATACCGCATACTTCCGACATTTTCTCAGGCGTGTAATCTTTGACCTTTGCCTTCAGGTCCTCGAAGCCCTCCGTGTTCGCCTGCACATACTGGACGTCATAGAGGTTTTCTTCGATGATCGTGTGGAGCATGCCGTTCAATAGCGGAACGTCGCGACCGGGATTGAACTGAAGCATGTGCGAAGCATGACGACCGAGGCCTTGCGAGTGGCCGCGGGGATCGATGACGATCAGCTTCTTGCCCTGCTTGGTTGCACTCTTGAGATACGTCGCGGCGACCGGATGGTTTTCAGCTGGGCGGGCACCGATGACGATGATGCAATCGGCGTCCTTAGCGGCCGTAAACGGTGCTGTCACGGCGCCTGAGTTCACGCCCTCCATAAGCGCTGCTACTGACGACGCGTGGCAAAGCCGGGTGCAGTGATCGACATTGTTGGTACCGAATCCCTGGCGGATCAGTTTCTGGAAGAGGTAGGCCTCCTCGTTCGAGCACTTCGCCGAACCGAATCCGGCCAATGCCTGACCGCCGTCACGGTCGAGAACCGTCTTGAGGCCGGCGGCGGCCTTGTCGAGCGCCTCTTCCCAAGTTGCTTCCCGGAATATGGCGGAATAGTCGCCGTCGGTCAGTTGCATCTTGGCATCTTTTGGCACATCGTCTCGGCGAATGAGTGGTGTCCTCAGGCGATGGGGATGCGCAACATAGTCGAATCCGAAACGGCCTTTCACACACAGCCTGTTTTCGTTCGCCGGTCCGTCGCGTCCGTCAATGTAAAGGATCTTGTCGTCTTTGACGTGTGCGGTGGTCTGACATCCAACGCCGCAGAACGGGCATAGTGTGTCAACAGAGCGATCTTCGAACTCGGTACGTACGCCCTGCTCATTGAGAAGACTACCTTCCATCAAAGCACCCGTCGGACACGCCTGCACACACTCGCCACAGGCAACACAGGTTGAATTGCCCATTGGATCGTCAAAGTCGAAAACGACTTTGGCGCCGTGTCCGCGATACCCCATACCGATAACGTCGTTGACCTGGACCTCGCGGCAGGCACGGACACAAAGGTTGCAGTGGATGCACGCATCCAAGTTGACGGCAATCGCCGTATGGCTTGGATCCGGCGCGACATTGCCTCGCTCTGGAAACCGGCTCGTGGCGGCGATGTCCATATCGTCGACCCAGTTCCAGAAACGAGATTTGGAATCATGAGCCTCATCCCTCTTCGGCTGATCGGCCAGCAGAAGCTCGAACACCATATCGCGTGACTTTTTCGCACGCTCGGTGGCGGTCTTGACCTTCATGCCCTCGCTTGGTGTGCGAATGCAGGACGCGGCCAAGACCCGTTCGCCTTCGATTTCCACCATGCAGGCCCGGCAGTTGCCGTCTGGCCGGTAACCTGGTTCGTCCAGATAGCAAAGATGGGGAATGCGCGTGCCTTCGCGCTTTGCGACTTGCCAGATGGTTTCGTCGGGCGCTGCCTCGACCTCTTTGCCGTCGAGTTCGAACTTGATGCGATCGCTCATCGCAGGTCCTCCGGGAAGAATTTCATCAGGCATCGCAGTGGATTGGGAGCCGCCTGACCAAGCCCGCAGATCGAAGCTTCGGCCATGACCTCGGTCAGGTCGCCCATCGTCTGGGCGTCCCAAAGGCCTTCCTGCATCAATCGGACGGCCTTTTCGGTGCCATTGCGGCAAGGTGTGCATTGGCCGCAGCTCTCATCCTCAAAGAATTTCATAAGGTTGAGGGCGACATCCTTGATATCGTCTTTGTCGGACAGGATCACGACAGCATGGGAGCCGACGAAGCAGCCATGCTCCTCTAGCTTGCCGAACTCGAGCGGAATATCGGCCATGGACTCGGGAAGAATGCCGCCTGACGCGCCGCCGGGCAGGTACCCCTTGAATGTTTGGCCATCGACCATCCCGCCGGAATGTTCTTCGATCAACTCGCGCGCGGTCGTGCCTGCGGGCACGAGTTTGACCCCCGGGTTCTTGACGCGGCCCGACACGGAATAGCTCCGCAGCCCCTTGGCACCATTCTTACCTTTCGAGGCAAACCAATCTGCACCGTTTTGGATAATCTCAGGGATCCAGAACAAGGTCTCGACATTGTTGACCAAAGTCGGTCGGTTGAAGATGCCGACCTGAGCCACATAGGGCGGGCGATGACGCGGCAGGCCGCGTTTGCCTTCGATTGACTCGATCATCGCCGACTCTTCGCCGCAGATATAGGCGCCTGCGCCACGCCGTAGATCGATCTTGGTATGATCGGCAAGTCCGGCCGCTTCGATCGCTGCGATTTCCTTCTGAAGGATTTCGCGCGCAGCCGGATATTCATCTCTGAGGTAGAGATAGATCGTCTCGGCCTCGACCGCCCACGCGGCGATCAACATGCCTTCGAGGAACTTGTGCGGTTCGCTTTCGAGGTAATGCCGGTCTTTGAAAGTGCCTGGCTCGCCCTCGTCCGCGTTGACGGCCATCAGGCGCGGCTTTGCCTCTGCTCGCACGAACTGCCATTTGCGGCCCGTTGGGAAACCAGCACCGCCCAGACCACGGAGTCCGGCATCCGATACGATGTCGATCACCTGTTCGACGGTTCGCTCCCCTGACAGACAGGCTTTCAGCGTTTCATAACCGCCATCGGCACTGTAGGTCGCAAAGTCTTTATAGTCGGGGATGTCGGGATGGAGGTGGCCGGCCGCGACTGTCTCGCGAATATCGGCAACCGTCACATGATCCAGATGCTTGTGGCCGGCTTCGCAAACCGGTGCCGATTGGCAGCGTCCCATGCAGGGAGCGCGCAACACCCTGACACCATCGATACCGTCGGCTTCGAGATCCGATATCAGTGTCTCGGCACCTGCCATCATGCAGCTGAGCGACTCACAGACCCGGACCGTGACCGGCGCCGGCTTCTCTTCTCCGTCACGAACGATATCGAAATGGGCATAGAATGATGCCACTTCGAAAACTTCGGCCATAGGGATGCGGAGTTCTTCGCCTAGCGCCTGTAGGCGGCCCGCCGGCAAGCACCCTTCTGCATCCTGGATAAGATGCAGATACTCGATCAATCTGTCCCGTGCCCGTGGCTCGTCTCCGAGAAGATCGCGGACAAACGCGACGTCTTCCGGATCGAGAAGCCGTCCTTTCGGAAAGACCGGCGCCTTACGCCGGCCCGAGCCTGGATGTATGGAGCGATCACCGCTGCCGTCGGGCATATGCTTCATTCCCTTAATTTATCAGAGCCTGGCGCATTGTATCTGCGACCTGATGTGCGTTTTGTGCAATGTGGACCCCTGCAGAACGCAGGCGGTCAATCTTGTAGTTCGCGTCGCCACGGCCGAACATCGTGAGCGTGCCGGCATGTCCCATGCGCCGCTCCGGCTGGGCGTGGCGACCGGCAACGAGGGCGACAACGGGTTTGGAAGCCTTCGACTTGGCGAGAAAGTCGGCAGCCTGCTCTTCCTCTGAGCCACCGATTTCGCCAAGCAGAATGATACCGTCGGTTTCCGGGTCGGCCAGGAACAACTCGATGCAATCGACGAAGCTCATGCCATGAACCGGATCGCCACCGATTCCGACCGTGGCAGATTGGCCAAGCCCGTTGGCCGTGGTCTGCGCAACGACCTCGCTGGTCAGGGTGGCCGAGCGTGATGCAATACCGATACGGCCACGGCGCTCGTGAACGGTCGACATGACACCGAGCTTGCACTGCCCCGGCACCAATATTCCCTGTGAATTAGGTCCAACAAGACGCGTCTTCGATCCTTCGAGGGCCGCCTTTACGCGGACCATGTCAAGAACAGGAACACGCTCCGTCACAGCGACAACGACCGGGATCTCCGCTTCGATCGCTTCAATCATCGCATCGGCGGCATTGACCGGCGGGACAAAGACAAGACTGGCATTCGCGCCTGTCGCCTCGACCGCCTCAGCAACCGAGTCGAAAATCGGTCGGTCAAGATGTTGCGTCCCGCCCTTCCCCGGCCGAACACCAGCCACAACGTTGGTGCCATACGCAATTGCGCGCTCGATATGATAGGAGGCCGCCCGTCCGGTCATTCCCTGACATAGGACTTTTGTATCGTTCGAGATCAGAATAGCCATCACGCCGCCTCCTTGCCTGCTAATGCGACAGCACGATCGACTGCGTCAGACATATCCTCAGCTTCGACGAAGTTTATGCCGTAGTTTTTGAGAAGCGTGATCCCATAATCTGCATTGTTCCCGGCAAAGCGGACAATGACCGGCAGCGATCGGTCCTGGCGTTTCATGGCGACACCTACGCCTTCGGCGATTGTATCGCAGCGCTGCATCCCGCCGCCATGCACATTGATGAGCACCGAACGCACATTCGGATTGCCCAGCAGGAGGGAGAATCCCTTGGCTATGTCGAGACTGGATGCCGTCGTACGAATATCCATGAAATTTGCCGGATTGCCGCCAGCATCGCGCAACATGTCATTCGTCGCCAACGCCAAACCGGCCCCGTTGACAACAATACCGATATTACCATCCATGCGGACATAGTTGATCTGATTGGCCTGCGCTTCCATCTCGACAGGGTCAAGCTCGTCCTTGTCGCGCAGCCCCCTGAGATCCGGGTGTCTGAACAATGCATTGTCATCCAGGACCATCTTCACGTCGAGCGCGACGAGCTTGTTGTCGAGCGTTATGGCGAGCGGGTTGATTTCGATCAGGCTGGCATCAAGTTCAATAAAGGCGGCGACGAGAGACGAAAACAGACTTGCCGCATCCTTCATCAACTGACCTCTGAGTGTCAGTGACTTGGCAAAGGTTTCATAAACTTCGCTGTCGACTTTTCCATCAGCACCAATGACCAGGCTCTTGATGAGGCTGGGATCGTCTGCGGCACGATCTTCGATATCCTCGCCGCCCTCCTCAGCCCCGATTAGGGTAACGGCGCCTGCCGGTCGATCGACCAGAACGCCGACGTAAAGAAGCCGATCGGCTTCGACGGCCTGTTCGACATAGACACGTCGCACCAATCGCCCTTCAGGCCCGGTCACATCCGTAACCAGGCGCATACCAAGCAGTTCGTCCGCCGTTGCACGCACTTCAGCGGGCGAGTTGACGAGCCGCACGCCTCCAGCCTTGCCGCGACCGCCGGCATGCACCTGCGCTTTCACCGCAAACCGGCTCGCATTCAGCGCATGCGCCGCCTCTTCGGCTTCCGCTGCGGTTGCTGCCACACGTCCTTGCGGCATAGGAACGTCATACTCCGTTAGAATATCTTTGGCCTGAAACTCATGCAGATTCATGGCGATCTCCCCGATCCGACCGATTGAAAAACCAGCCCGCACAGCCGAATCCGTTCCAGCCTTCTATACGGCGTTGGCTGCGAGGCCTCTATTAAGTCTCTCGAAAGTCTTGATCGGCCTGGGCTTGGTATACAATATACCAAATTAGGAGAATTGACCGCGAATCGCAAGCGGTTCCGCTCGATCAAGTCGCGGAATTCGTATTGAAAGGAATGATTCATGCGCTGCGAATCACAGACAGCCGTTGCATTGAAAAATCCCCTGGTATACAAAAGACCAGATACCAAAATAAGAATTCGGCCAATCTCCGTACTGCTTTTCACCACGGTAACAGGCTAAAATGCGTCACTCGGTGTCACCAAGAGTGCAGAAGCACTCAACTCTAGGGAGGAATTCTATGCAGCAGACCAGAACACTTGCGCTCGCACTCGGCCTGGCCGCCGGCTTCGGGCTCACCGCCATTGGCGCGGCAGAGGCGGCCTGGGAACCTAAAAAGCCTGTTGAATTTATTGTCATGGCGGGTAAAGGCGGCGGAGCCGACAAGGCTGTACGTCTTATGCAGTCCATTATCGCCAAGAACAAACTCGGCGCCACGGTGACGCCCATCAACAAGCCGGGCGGGTCCGGCGCCGAAGCGCTTGTCTATCTGAAGCAGAAGAAGGGTGACAATCATGTCATCATGTTCACCCTGAACAGCTTCTACACGACCCCCTTGCGCCAGAAGGGTCTCGGTGTCGATATCGAAACCTTCACACCCATCATGCGCATGGCCGAAGACACCTTCTGCCTCTGGGTGAACAAGGCCCGCAAGGACGGCAAGGAAATCAAGACGGTCGACGAGTTTGTGGCTGCAGCCAAAGCGGGCGGCAAGGATTGGATCATGGCCGGAACGGGCAAGGCATCGGAAGATAATCTTCTGACCGACTTCCTGAACTCCGCTTATGGCCTCTCGATGAAATATGTCCCCTACAAGGGTGGTGGCAAGGTTGCCAAGCAGCTTGCGGGCAACAATGCGGACTCGACTGTGAACAACCCGTCGGAACAGCTCGGCTTCTACGAAGGTGGCAAGACCCGTCCCCTCGCCTGCTTCACGGATGAGCGGATCGGCCTCTTCAAAGATGCCCCGACCTTCAAGGAAATCGGCAAAGACTTCGTCTACTACATGCAGCGCACCGTCGTCGGCGCGCCGGGTATGAGTGACGACGCAAAGGCTTACTACAAGGGCCTGTTCACGAAGGTGTTCAATTCCGACGAGTGGCAGACCTACCGCAAGAAGAAAGCCCTGCAAGGCGATCCGCTCGAAGGACAGGCTCTGATGGACTACTGGAAGAAAGAGCGTGACGTCCATAAAGCGATGCTGAAGAAGATGGGCGCCCTCTAAGAGGCTCTCACCGGAACCCAATCGGATAGCGGGGAGGTCACCGTCATGCGCCGTGCCGAACTGATCATGGCAATCGTGATGGCGATCTTCTCCGCCTATCTGATGTGGAAGAGTACCGAGCTGGAAATCGGATGGATCCCCGACGAGGGTCCCGGCGGTGGTGCCTGGCCTTTCTGGCTCTCCACGATCATGTTCGGGTCCTGCATCTGGATCATCGTCAACTGGGTACGACGCGCTTCGGCGCCATCGCAATCGGGCGAAGTCTATATCGACAAGGAAACGCTGATCGACGTGTCCCTCGTCGCGGGCTCTCTGATTGTCACGGTCTTCCTCTTTCACTTTATCGGGGTCTACGGCGCGCTACCCTTGTTCCTGTTCTTCTACCTGCGTTTTCTCGGACGCCACTCGATCGCCATGACGGCGACGGTCAGCCTGCTGACACCGGTGGTAACCTTTTTGTTTTTCGAGATTGCGCTGAAGATCACATTGCCCAAGGGCTATACCGAGCCGGCGTTTTACCCGCTGTATAAATTGCTTTTGTAACAACAGCTTAGAACTATCACGCGCTTGCGAGTTTCGATCGGCATCAGACGCCGTGACCGAGAGAGTTACGCCCATCTCGTGAGCGCAAAGGGGGGATGAGAGAATGGTCGAAATTGCCGGTCTGCTCTGGGAAGGCTTCGCCATCGCATTCCAACCGCTGAACCTTGGATTGATTATCCTCGGTTGCACGGTCGGCCTCTTTATCGGCGCGATGCCGGGCCTTGGCTCTGTGAACGGCGTGGCCATCTTACTCCCCTTGACCTTTCTTGTTCCGCCGACCGGCGCCATCATCTTTCTGGCGGCTCTCTACTATGGCGCCATGTATGGCGGCGCGATCTCATCGGTGATGCTGGGTATTCCGGGCGCATCGACGGCCGTCGCAACGACGTTCGATGGACGCCCGCTTGCAAAACAGGGCCTGGCCGACAAAGCCCTGACGGCGGCAGCCGTCGCATCCTTTGTCGGTGGCACGATTTCGGTCATCCTCTTTACGCTCTTCGCGCCGCCTCTCGCCCATGTGGCGCTTGTGTTCGGCGCACCGGAAGAATTCGCGCTGATGATGCTGGCCTTCGCGACCTTCGTCGGCCTCGGCGGCGACGACATTGCCAAGACCATCTTTTCGATTTGTATCGGGCTGGTGCTGAGCGCCGTCGGCATGGACATCATGACCGGCGAACCGCGTCTCATCTTCGGCGGCATCACCGGCTTCTTCCACGGCATCAACTTCCTTGTGCTCGCCATCGGCATTTACGGCATTGGCGAGATGCTGTGGACGGTCGAGGAGAACCGGAAGGCCGGCGGCAAGTCGATGATGTCCGAGGCGACCGTCTCCTGGGCCCGGACCAGAGCCAATCTGAAAGAGCTGGTGAGCACCTGGAAGACCCTCGTCATGGGCTCGTTCCTCGGATACTTCGTCGGCATCCTTCCGGCGGCAGGTGCAACGCCCGGATCGCTGATGGCCTATGGCGTCGCCAAGCAGATCTCCAAAGAACCGGAGAAGTTCGGCAAAGGCGCGGTCGAGGGTGTCTGCGCACCCGAGTCGGCGAACAATGCAGCGAGCACCGGATCCATGCTGCCCATGCTGACCCTCGGCATTCCCGGCTCGCCGACCACGGCAATCCTGCTCGGAGGCATGGTGATCTGGGGGCTGGAGCCCGGCCCGCAACTCTTCGTCGAGCAACAGGAATTCGTCTGGGGTCTGATCGCAAGTCTCTACGCCGCCAACCTGTTTGCCGTGATCATAAACATCGCCTTTATTCCGGCCTTCATCTGGGTTCTCAAATTGCCTTTCACGCTGCTGGCACCGCTCATCTTCGTGCTTTGCCTCATCGGCGGATATGCGCCGACACAGGACATGCACGATGTCTGGCTGATGCTCATCTTCGGCATCGTCGGCTACCTGATGCGCAAGCTCGACTATCCTCTTGCACCGGCGGTGCTCGCCATCGTGCTCGGGCCGCTCGCGGAACCGGCTCTGCGCCAATCCTTGCTGATCAGCAATGGCGAATTCTCGATCTTCTTCACACGACCATGGTCGGGACCGATCATGGTCGCCGCCATCATTCTGCTTTGCCTTCCATTGCTACGACCGGCTATGCGCCTGATCCGTTCGCGACGGGGCACGGCATAATGATTGCGGCAAAGCGCGCGCCGGCTGCGACGTCGGCGACAGGCAATCCCGGTTGCGAAACGACGTGCTCGTGGTGTATGGTATACCAGTATACCACGCGCCCCGGATCGACCCGTTCCATGCGCGACATCTAAGGGTTTTCCATGGCTGATCTTGAGCTCGAAATTGCGCCGATCGACGAGGCTTTCAGCCTCAAGACGCGCATCTACGAGTCGCTGAAAACGGCGATCACATCCATGAATATCTATGCCGAAGACGCCGAGCTCCGGCTGGACGAGCGAAGGCTTTCCGAGCAGTTCGGCATCAGCCGCACGCCTCTCCGCGAGGCTCTGGCGCGGCTCGACCAGGAAGGTCTGGTGCGTATCGTGCCACGGCGCGGCATCTACATTGTGCGCAAGTCGAAGGCCGAAATCCTGGAGATGATCACCGTCTGGGCAGCGCTGGAGAGCATGGCCGCGCGGCTGATCACCAAATATGCCGACGACGAGGAGATCGCCACCCTCAGAGACATGGTCGAAACCTTCGAGGCCCAGGGCATCCATGACCAAATGGACGAATATTCCGACGCGAATATTCGCTTCCACCAAGCCATTATCGCCATGAGCAAGTGCCAGCTCATCGCCGACATCACGAACGGTCTCTTCATGCATGTGAAGGCCATCCGCCAACGCACGATTTTCGAACAGGACCGGGCCAAGCGCTCCATCGTCGATCATCTCGGCATCATCGATGCGCTGGAGAAACGGGACACGGATCTCGCCGAACGGCTTGTGCGCGAACACACCATCAAGCTCCGCGATCATGTCGCCGAGCATGTCGATCTGGATTGAACCCAACGTACAGCGGCAACGCACAACAAGGAGGGACGTATGTCGACCACAGCAACCGACACTCTTAGACAAAAGAGCACGGACGACGACGTCATTTCCGGCGGCCATCTGGTCGCGAAGGCCCTGAAGAACGAAGGCGTCGATACGATCTTCACACTCTGCGGCGGGCATATCATCGACATCTACGACGGCTGCGTCGACGAAGACATCCGCATCATCGACGTCCGCCACGAGCAGACCGCCGCCCACGCGGCCGACGGCTATGCACGTCAGACCGGCAAACTCGGCTGCGTGGTCACGACAGCGGGGCCCGGTTGCACGAATGCGGTGACGGGTGTCGCCACCGCCTTCCGCTCCGAAAGCCCGGTTCTCCACATTGGCGGACAAGGCGCTCTGACCCAGCACAAAATGGGCTCGCTGCAGGACCTGCCCCATGTGGACATGATGTCGCCGATCACAAAATTCGCTGCCGGTGTCCGCTCGACGGAACGCATCGCGGATATGGTCTCCATGGCCGCGCGCGAATGTTTCGCCGGCGCCTATGGCCCCTCCTATCTCGAAATCCCGCGCGACGTTCTCGACAACGAAGTCGACCTCGACAAATGCACGATCCCTCAGCCGGGTGCCTATCGGTCTTCGGTCAAGTCCATCGGCGACCCGGCCGACATCGAGAAACTGGCCGATCTGCTGGTCGATGCCGAACGCCCCGCGATCCTGCTCGGATCGCAGGTCTTTATGGGGCGCGGCCATGAAGCCGCCCTCGATCTGGTTCGCAGCCTCGACATCCCGGCCTACTTCAACGGCGCCGGACGCGGCCTTCTTCCTCCCGGCGACCCACACTATTTCAACCGCACCCGCCGCACCGCCTTCGACAAGGCAGATGTCATCATCATCGTCGGCACGCCCTTCGACTTTCGCATGGGCTATGGCAAGCGGCTCCGGTCCGATGCAACGGTCGTGCAGATCGACATGGACTACCGCACCGTCGGCAAGAACCGGGATGTCTCTCTCGGCCTCGTCGGCGATCCGGGTGCCATCCTTGCTGCCGTCAAACAGGCCACGACAGGCCGGATCGACAATGGCAAGGGGCAATCCCGCAAGGACTGGATGGCGGAGTTGCGCGCCGAGGAGATTAGCCGCACGGACAAGCTCATGCCGCTGTTCCTGTCGGACCAATCGCCGATCCATCCCTATCGCGTTGCGTGGGAAATCAACGAGTTCCTCACCGAAGACACGATTTATATCGGCGATGGCGGCGACGTGGTGACCATCTCGGCACAAGCCGTGCAGCCACGCGGCCCCGGCAACTGGATGGATCCGGGAGCACTCGGAAGCCTTGGCGTCGGCACCGGCTTCGCCATGGCGGCCAAGCTCGCGCACCCGAACAAAGAGGTGCTGTGCTACTATGGCGACGGCTCGTTTGGCATGACCGCATTCGATATGGAAACCGCCAACCGGTTCGGCGCACCCTATCTCGCGGTTATCGGCAACAACTCCGCCATGAACCAGATCCGCTACGGTCAGATCTCGAAGTATGGCGAGCAACGCGGCAGCGTCGGCAATCTGCTTGGCGATGTGCCTTTCGGCCAGTTCGCCGAGATGCTCGGCGGCTATGGCGAAGAGGTTCGCGACCCGAACGAGATCCAGCCGGCGCTTCGCCGTGCCCGTGAAGCCATTCAGCGCGACGGCCGCTCGGCGGTGGTAAACATCTGGGTGGACCCGAAGGAATATGCACCGGGCACCAAAGCCCAGACCATGTACAAGTAGAAGACTGGGTACGGATAGACAGCCGATTGACGGAAGACCCGACGGCCTGAAGGAAATTGAGAAATGGAAGCACTTAAAGGCGTAAAAATCCTGGATATGACCCACGTTCAATCCGGCCCGACCTGCACCCAGTTGCTGGCCTGGTTCGGCGCCGACGTGATCAAGGTAGAGCGCCCGGGCGTCGGCGACATCACGCGCGGCCAGCTGCGAGATGTGGAAGGGGCAGACAGTCTCTATTTCACCATGTTGAACTCCAACAAACGCTCGATCACGCTCAACACCAAGAGCGAGGAAGGCAAGGAGATCTTCGCCAAGCTCATCAAAGAGTGTGATGTCATGGTGGAGAATTTCGCACCCGGCGCCATCGACCGCATGGGCTTTCCCTGGGAGACGATCCAGGAGCTGAATCCACGCATGATCTATGCCTCGGTTAAAGGCTTCGGACCCGGGCCGTACGAAGACTGCAAGGTCTATGAGAATGTGGCCCAGTGTGCCGGCGGCTCCGCCTCGACCACGGGCTTTCTCGACGGCCCGCCGCTGGTCACCGGCGCGCAGATCGGCGATTCCGGCACCGGGCTCCATCTGGCGCTCGGCATCGTGACGGCGCTTTATCAACGTGAGCAGACCGGACGCGGACAGCGCGTGCTTGCCGCAATGCAGGACGGCGTGCTCAATCTCGCCCGCGTCAAGCTGCGCGACCAGCAGCGCCTGAAACACGGTCCGCTGAAGGAATACAGCCAGTATGGCCGCGGCATCGAATTCGGCGAGGCCACGCCCCGCGCGGGCAACGATTCTGGTGGCGGTCAACCGGGCTGGATTCTCAAATGCAAAGGCTGGGAGACGGATCCGGACGCCTATATTTATTTCATCACTCAGGCGCCCGTATGGAAGAACATCTGCGACGTGATCGGCAAGCCTGAGTGGAAGGAAGACCCGGACTACGCCACGGCGCCTGCCCGTCTCGACAAGCTGTCGCAGATCTTCGACACGATCGAGGAGTGGACCAAGACCAAGGACAAGTTCGAGGTCATGGCAATCTGCAATCCCCTGAACATTCCCTGTGGGCCGATCCTTTCTATGAAGGAATTGGCCGAGGAGCAGTCGCTTCGCGAAACCGGCACCATCGTCGAAGTCGATCATCCGACGCGCGGTGCGTATCTCACAGTCGGCAACCCGATCAAGCTGTCGGACTCGCCGGCGGACGTGAAGCGGTCTCCGCTGCTGGGCGAGCATACAGATGAAATCTTGCGCGATGTTCTCGGGCTTTCGGATGCCGAGATCAGCGACGCGAAGTCGTCGGGTGCTGTCGGCGACGAGCCGCCGGCCGCCAGCGTCGCCGCACAGTAGCGCGACACGCCCACAGAAACACATGATCGACGTCCCGGACCTGATCCGGGACCCAAGGCGATGAAACTCAGAGTGAGCCAATAGCCCTGGGCCCCGGATCAAGTCCGGGGCGTTTCTTGTGGATCTGGTTTTTATATTTAAGCCGCCTCTCAATTCATTTTCTCAAGTTTCAAAATTCGTCATCCCAGCGACGGCTGGGATCCAGGTTTACTCCCCCCATTCGTCGTTGTCGCACTGGATTCCAGCCTTCGCTGGAATGACGAGTTGGGCCCTTTGCATGGGGTTGTTCCTCATATTTGCCGTATCCCCCCTCTTTCGGGGGGCGAATTTCATTGCTGCGAGTCTCGCGGAGTCGCATGCAGCAGGCAATGCACTTGAGGTTCAGCTGATCTTCCGGAAAACTATCCCGAACGGTCGGAGAACTGTGTTGCGCGACTAAGCGAAGATTGATTTTCCTGAGTTTCCGATTCAAACTGCCGTCTATTGCAGTGACAGTTTATCAATACTGAGCAGATAACGGATATCTTACATGGCACGTCTTGCTCGCGTCGTCGTTCCCGGCCTCCCTCACCTCGTTACCCAACGTGGAAACCGCGGGGAGCCGACCTTCTTTGAAGACGGCGACTATACCCTCTATCTGGATCTACTTGCCGAGAGCAGCGCGCGTGCCCGAACCAAGGTCTGGGCCTACTGCCTCATGCCGAACCATGTCCACATGATCGTGGTGCCCTCCACCGAGGACGGTTTGCGTCAGACCTTTGCCGATCTGCATCGACGCTATACGAGTTTCATAAACACGCGCGCGCGAACGACCGGACATCTTTGGCGGGGCCGGTACGGCTCGGTCGTCATGGATGAGATGCATCTTTTGACAGCGGTTCGCTATGTGACGCTCAATCCGGTCCGGGCATGCCTGGCGAAGCGAGCAAGGGACTGGAAATGGTCCAGCGCAAGGGCTCATTTCAAAGGCAGGGACGACACCGTAGTGACGGTCAAGCCCGTGCTTGAGCGCGTCGGCAAGTTTGGCCAGTTCCTTCGCACACGTGGCGATGACGATGTCGACTATGCAGCGTTGAGGCGGGCTGAGACGATTGGCCGGCCGATCGGCGATCCCAAATGGCTGAAGAAGCTGGAGGCCAAGACGGGTCGAACGCTTGCCCCACAAAAGAGAGGCCCGAAGCCGAAGAACAAGTGAATACTCTGAAAATTGCCAAATTCGAATCTCGATATCTGCCCGGCCGGCAATCCTCGATCCGCAAATCTGTGTTGGCAATGTCATACTGGTTGCAGATGGAGACGTCGGGCAAACGATCGTGAACCGTTGTTCCGTGATGGCTCCGATTTGCCCATGCGCTGAGGTGGCAGAAACGAATGATGGTCGCGATGTCAGGCATCTCGGGACGACGACAAGACCGGCCCGCCGTGCGATGAAGGGTCCAGGGGGCTTGCGAGCACAGCCGGCTCCAAAACAACGGCACAACCAAGACCGCATCTCACCCAGAGCCGCCACGGCTTGATAGGGGCCGGAATGAAGAGAAAGAACGGAGTACCTTGTACTCACATCATTGGGCTGTTGAGAATCAGTTCATGCAACGGCGCGAGTGCCCGTGGTCTCAAAACTGCCACTAAAGCCCAATTTCACAGCTCTACTGCCACTCAACTTTAGTCTACAGGCAGATTAACCTTCAGAACTCTTGAATGAGTGAAGATCAATGCACAAATGCTATCTATGGTTGTTGTGACTAAGTTCTAATCGCCCCACGGGCCCATAAATGTCCGTCGAAAACCCATTGGAGAAGTCATTACTAACCATTACGCACAAAGCAATGAACGGGAAGGTTTACTACGACGATTGTTCCTGTTACATGCCAAGCCTAATGTGGGCGATGCGCCCCGTTTGGCTTAACGATTGCGGAGACTGTCACCGAGGGATGCGTATTTCCGTCACATCCATTCCGTAATTGATTTGTGTTTTCAACAGTTCAACCATCACCAACGTTTGACAATCACCACGCTGCTTCTCATACAGAAGCAAATCTTAAGTCCTATGAGTTGGAAATCTGGAGAGAAATATCATGACAGACGCACCTGAACAGTCTCATCTTACGGAGCTAACCGCCGATATCGTATCGGCCTATGTTTCCAAGAATACGATTGTTCCCGCTGAGCTGCCGAATCTGATTGCAGAGGTCAGCGATGCGCTGTCCAAGGCAGCAGCCAAAGAACATCAGCCCCCGAAGGAAGATCTGAAGCCGGCCGTTTCAATCAAGAAGTCTGTCACGCCGGACTACATCATCTGCCTGGAAGACGGCATGAAGTTCAAGAGCCTCAAGCGGCACCTGCGCTCGCACTACGACATGTCTCCGGACGAGTACCGGGCCAAGTGGGGCCTGCCGCATGACTATCCGATGGTCAGTCCGGCCTATGCGGAAGCACGCTCGAAACTCGCAAAGAAAATCGGACTGGGCCGCAAAGCCAAGCGCTAGGTCCTGTCGCTCGGTTGACCTCTCTTATCCAAGGTCCCGACAGTTGGCATAAGCGCCGGGGAGAGCGTCTCATTGAGACGCAAACTTCCCGGCGGCCATCCTCTTCCTAAACACATTGATCGTCCGGTTGTCACCTCACAGTGACAGTGGCGTGCCGCCTCACATTTGTGATCCAATCGGAACACCGCACCCCCCTTCACACTATCCTCAGGGAAAGGGCTGTTTCTCTAGCCTTCTTCCGCAGCCCTGGTCTCCGCCGTGCGAATGGCGACTCTGCCCTCACCGTCCTTTGCACGGATCTTGTAAGGCGTGCATTTGAAGACCGCCTGTCCAGACGCTGGATCGTTGCCTTGGCCTTCTCCGGGTCCGCGTCGCCCGAACCGTATGCCGCATCGCCGCTCTGATCGGCCAAATCTGCTTCGATACCTGTCTCATTGTCCGGCGTCATAGGCTTCTCTCAAGATTTGATCGGCGAGATGGATGCCAAAGCTTCGTCTTGCGACGTTTTAGTCTTGGAGAATATTGCGACATTTTGTATTGCCGCGCGCATGAATGCAATTTGGCTGAAAATGGCGCTTCTGCCCCTGCGGTACCGCAGGTTTATTTTCATTCCTGTCCCAGCCAAACCTAAAAGCGCCACTTTTGCGAAACAAATTCGTCATGCAGCGAAGCGGAAGCTGCTGACACGGGGTCTTCGACGTTCTTCGATATCGATGTTCATCGAAAAATGTGTCGCTCGGTTTGTCCGGTGTGTTTCGCCGGTTCGTTCATGAAGTCGTTCTCCCACTGGTACAGCGTTCGGGAGGCAATGCCGCAAGGCAGATGAGGCTGTATCAGTTGTAGAGAGGGCGATGACACATTTTCAGCGTGCGGGATGCGCAGCGGGGCGCGTCGTGCAGAACAGGCGCCGGGCGGTGGCAACACTCGGAGCCCTAGTGTTGATGGTCGGTATGACTGGCGCATCGGCAAGCGAAGACGATAGCCATGAACCCGGCGCATTGGCCGGCCCGATTGTTATGGCAGAAGCGCCAATCGTATCAGCCGTTTTTGCAGATCCGCGTTATTGGGGCCTGCAGCTCAAGGACGATGCACCGGCAGATTTGCCCGGCCCGCAGGACGAGCCCGACCCACAACGATGGCGTCTTGGTCTCGGCGACGGGCAGCAGACGGGATCGGACGATATACAGCCGGTCGACGATATGGCCCACAACTCTACTCCGGCCGAATGGAATCGGCCCCTGAAGGATGCGGTGCATCGGGTCGAAGACGACCTGGAGGATTAGAAACACACGGCTCAAAACGGCGGGACCTGGATTTTGCGCACGACATCGTAAGCAGGTTTCCCCCCGGCATCGGTGAACGGCGCCGCAAATGCCCGAGCCGTCTGGATAGCGGCACCAAACACCGGCGCCCGGCGATGGCTCGCCATCGCCGGGCTGACTCGGTCGAGTCGAAAAGCGCGTGATGAAATGACGTGGATCAGTGACGATATCGCCGCATTTCTATAACCTCCGCGTACCTATCATTTTCGTAATGCCATTATTTTCCTAGGGTGCTATCGCAACGCTTGTGCTATTTGTTGCGTCGCTGGGGGCATGCGCAAAACCGGGGGCGGTTTTGGTCGGACCTGTACCAGGAGGTATGCCTATGCGCTCTCGCGCGACCGTGGTCACTTCATTTCTCTTCGCATTCGCTCTTCTCTTCTCCGCAATCGCACAGCCCGTTCAGGCTGAGGGCGAATTCGTGCATGACGAGATAGCCAAGAGCGCCGCCAATTTCGAAGCCCTGCTCAAAGCGCGCAACGACCCTGGCAACCAGTCGGCAAGGGCTTGGTTGCGCATCGGACTCAAGGCGTTGCTGCAAGGCGATCCACGGCTTGCACGTGCGGCTTTTTCTGCGGCTGCCACACGGTCCCCCAACGACGCCAATATCTGGCTGCGTCTGAAAGAATCCATCGAGGCCATCAAACCGGCCAATTCGAACGAGCGTTATCAGCTGCCGGAACAGGCGACCTCCGCGGCCTACCTGGCCTACCGCCGTGCCAAGACCGACACTGTCAAAGCTCAGGCTGCTGCGAGCCTCGCCGCCGCTCTCGGCAAGCGCCAATATTGGCGCCCTGCCCTCAATGCCTATAAAGCGAGCCTCGGCCTGAAAGAGGTTGCCGTAATCCGCGCGGCCTATGAGGCGATGCGCGAGGAACATGGTTTTCGGATTCTCGACTATACGGTCGAGTCCGATGCGCTGCAGCCCCGCATGTGTGTCCAGTTTTCCGAAAAACTCTCCAAGGGCCGTGTGGACTTTTCGAGCTTCGTCCGTGTCGATGGAAAGGATGCGGCCGCGATCAAGGCAAAAGGCCAGCAGGTGTGTGTTGAAGGCCTCGAGCATGGCAAACGCTATCAGGTGGCTATCCGCTCAGGGCTCCCATCCGACGTTGGTGAGTTGTTGACCAAGGCGGGCGACTTCACCGTCTATGTGCGCGACCGCCAACCCGCAGTCCGCTTCGTCAGCCGCAATTATGTGCTGCCGCGGGCGGGCCAGAACGGCCTGCCGATCGTCTCGGTGAACACAAAAGCGATTGCACTTGAGGTCTACCGCATCGGTGACCGTGGTCTCGGGACTGCCATCGTCGACAATGAGATTCAGACTCAACTTTATGGCAGCCGTGTTTCCGACCTGGCCGCAAACAAGGGCGAGAAGGTCTGGACGGGCCAGATGCCGGTCAAGAGCACCCTCAACGAAGACGTGACGACGGCGTTTCCGGTCTCCAAGGCGCTACCCGATATGAAACCGGGCGTCTATGTGCTGGTTGCAACGCCCACCAACAAGGAAGCCGAATATTGGGACGAGCGGGCGACGCAGTGGTTCGTGGTGTCCGATCTCGGTATCGCCGCCATGTCGGGCGCGAAGGGGATCGATGCATTCGTGCGCTCGCTCTCCAGCGCCGATGCGCTCGACGGCGTCACCGTGCGTTTGATTGCACGCAATAACAACGTGCTTGCAACGGGCAAGAGCGATGCCCAGGGCCATGTGCATTTCGACGCCGGCGTGACGCGCGGCGAAGGCGGCAATCAACCTGCCGTGCTTGTGGCCCAGTCCAAGGACGGCGACTATGGCTTTATCAATCTGACCAAGGCCGGGTTCGACCTCTCGGACCGCGGGGTCGCGGGCCGTGCCGCACCGGGCGCAATGGATGCCTATGTGTTTACCGAACGCGGCGTGTACCGGCCGGGTGCGGAAGTCCACATCACGGCTCTGCTGCGGGACAAGGCCGGCAAGGCCGTGACAGGTGTGCCCCTGACGCTGCAGATCGACCGGCCCGATGGCGTCGAGTATCGCAAGATCCTGGTAGCGGACGAGGCCGAGGGCGGGCGCTCGATCCCCGTGCCGCTGCTGAGCACGGCAACGACCGGCACATGGCGCATCTTCGCCTTTGCCGATCCGAAAAGTCCACATATCGGCGAGACGACGTTTCTGGTGGAGGACTTCGTACCGGACCGGATGGAGCTGACGCTCGAGTCCAAGAGCAAGTCGGCAGCGCCCGATAAACCGGCCAGGTTCGATGTCGAGGGACGCTATCTTTATGGCGCACCGGCATCGGATCTTGCTCTCGAAGGCGATATTGTCATTGCGCCGCGAGAGAAAGATTTCGAGAGCTTCGCAGGTTACAAATTCGGCCTCTCGGACGATCCGATTACGGCGATCCGCCGACCCCTGTTCGAGCTGCCTCAGACGGATGCAGCCGGCAAGGCGATCGTGACTGCGCCCTTGCCCACCCTGCCGCAGACGACCCGGCCGCTCGTCGCCAAAGTCTCGATCCGGTTGCGGGAGTCGGGCGGGCGCGCAATTTCCAAGTCGGCCACCCTACCCATCGAGGCCACCGGCCCGATGATCGGCGTCAAACCGCAATTCACAAAAGGCCATGTGGGCGAAGGCACTGAGGCACGCTTCGCTGTCGCCGTGCGGGCACCGGATGGAAAGCAGGCAGACCTTGCCGGCATCAAGTGGGAACTCTTCAAGGTCACCCAGCGCTATCAGTGGTACCGCCAGAACGGTAGCTGGTACTCAGAGCCAGTGACATATTCGGAACGCGTTGGTGAAGGTAAGCTGGACGCCAAGGCGGATGGTGCCGTGACCATAGGATCGCCGGTTACTTACGGCCGCTACCGGCTCGATCTTGCGCAGGGCGGACCCGACGGGCCCGCGACCAGCATAGCATTCACAGCCGGCTGGTATTCGTCGGATGCGGCCAAGACACCGGACTTCCTGGATATTTCGCTCGACAAATCGCGCTACCGGCCCGGCGATACGGCGCAGGTGCGGATCGTTCCGCGCGGCGCAGGCAAAGCCGTCGTGACGATCGTCAATGACGGTGTGGTTGCCATGAAGACCGTTGCCGTCACCAAGGACGGTGCGACGGTCACCTTCCCCGTCAGCCCCGAATGGGGACCCGGCACCTATGTGACGGCGAACCTCTACCGCCCAATGGATGTGGGCGCCAAGCAAATGCCGCGCCGCTCCATCGGCGTCTCGTGGCTCGGTGTCGATCGCAGCGAACGCACACTCGGCGTGGAACTGACATTGCCCGAAACAATCCGACCGCGCGGTGATCTCGTTATCCCGATTGGCGTGACCGGTCTCGCGCCGGGCGAAAAGGCGCATATGGTCGTCGCGGCGGTCGATGTGGGGATTCTCAATCTCACCAACTACAAACCACCGGCACCCGAAAGCTGGTATTTCGGTCAGCGCCGGCTTGGTGTCGAGCTTCGTGACCTATATGGCCAGCTCATCGACGGCATGCGCGCCAGCCCCGGCCGGTTGCGTTCGGGTGGCGACGGTATTGCATCTACGGCCAAGGGCAACCCGCCGACACAGGCACCCGTGTCGCTCTTCTCCGGCATCGTCTCCGTGGATGAGAACGGCAAAGCCGAAGTGCAGTTCGAAGTGCCGGCATTCAACGGAACGCTCCGCGTCATGGCGGCTGCATGGACCGGCGACAAGCTCGGTCACGGCACCAAGGACCTGATCGTTCGCGATCCGGTTGTCTTGACGGCGAGTCTGCCGCGCTTCCTCAACGAGGGCGATACCTCGCGCATACATGTCAGCATCGACAATGTGGATGGCGCTGCCGGGGACTACGAACTCAGCTTGCGGATCGACGGAACGGTAAAAGCGAAAGGCGATACAGCCAAGAAACTGACACTTGCCGCCGGTGCCAAGGCCGACCTCTCGATACCGATTCTCGGTGCCAAGATCGGTGATGCGACTATTACCGCCTCGCTTTCCGGACCGGACGACCTGCTGCTCGATCAGGAGCTGAAGTTGCGCGTTCACGCGCCGTCGCCCGAAATCTCACGGCGCAATGTGCACGAGCTAATCGCCAGTACGGGCACCATCAAGCTGAGCGAAGACCTCTTCGCCGACTTCGTGCCGGGAACGGGCAAGGTGACCGTAAGCGTCGCACCGGGCGCAGCGCTGGATGTGCCTGGCCTCCTTCTGGCGCTTGATCGCTATCCGCATGGATGCGCCGAGCAGATCACCAGCCGAGCGCTGCCGCTCCTCTATGTCAATACAATTGCGGAGCGGACCGGTCTCGGTGCTGAGAAGGCAATTCCGGAGCGCATTCAGGCTGCCATCGACCGTCTACTCGGGCATCAATCATCCTCGGGCGGCTTCGGTCTATGGTCGGCTGGTGGCGGCGACCTGTGGCTCACTGCCTATATCACCGACTTTCTGAACCGCGCCCGCGAGCAGAAATATCAGGTTCCCGATCATGCCTATGAATCGGCGCTCGACCGGCTGCAGAACTTCGTCGCCAATGCGAGCGATGTTCGTGGCGGCGGCGAGCCGTTGGCTTATGCGCTCTATGTTCTGGCGCGATCGGGACGGGCAAGTATAGGCGATCTCAGATATTTCGCCGACGCCAAGCTCGGCGACTTCGCAACGCCCTTCGCCAAGGCGCAACTTGCAGCATCGCTCTCCATGTATGGCGATACGGATCGTGCCAAGTCGACCTTCCGGGCAGCCATGTCGGCTCTCGATCGGACACCGTCAGACAAAACCCGGACAGACTTTGGGTCGCTGCTGCGGGACAGGGCCGGCATTCTTACGATCGCCGCTGAGACCGGTATCGACGCTTCGGCAATCCCCGCCATCGCCAAAAAACTCGACGCATCGCGCAACAATCGCGCCTTGACCTCGACCCAGGAGAACGCCTGGCTGATCCTGGCGGCCCGTGCCCTCTTCGATCAGGCCGGCAAACTGTCACTCGAGGTCGGCGGCAAGGCACATAAGGGCGCGTTCTTCGGCACCTATTCGGCAAAGGAGCTGGCCGATGGTGAGATCTCGATCGTCAACAAGGGCGATGCCGCCCTCAGCGCGACCGTAACGGTCTCAGGTGTTCCAACCACACCCGAGCCTCCCGCAAGCAAGGGCTTTACGATCGAGCGCCGCGTCTTTTCCATGGAAGGCAAGCCGCTATTGCTCGAAAAGGTGGAGCAGAACCAGCGTGTGGTTGTCCTGCTCCAGGTTGCCGAAGCAGAAGCCAAACGGGCACGCATCGTCGTCGTAGACAGCCTGCCGGCCGGGTTCGAGATCGAGAACCCGCGGCTGACCACTAGGGGCGGACGGCTCAAACTGCCATGGCTGATCACGCAAGGCTTCGCCGAGCATACGGAGTATCGCGACGATCGGTTCACGGCGGCTTTCAACCGCGCATCGAGCAAGCCCGGTGTCATCAGCGTCGCCTATGTCATGCGCGCCGTAACGCCCGGGAACTACATTCAGCCACCTGCCCTGGTGGAAGATATGTATCGTCCGGAACGGATAGCGCGCACAGAAACGGGCACGGTGGAGATCACCGCACCCAGTCGCTGATATGGACGGGACAGAAAAGAATGAAGCCGATGGCGCCGAACGAGGCGCCATCGGATGGCGCCGCTGGGTGATTGCTCTCGCGATTGCAGGTTTCGCGCTGTTCGCTGCCATCAGCTCCGGTCTCGGGATTGCCTATTCCCGGATCGGGCCTTTACCCCCAACGGTCGAGCCCGCCCTGTCGACTGTGGTCCTGGACCGCGAGAACCGTCTGCTTCGCGCCTTCACCACGCCCGAAGGGCGATGGCGTCTGCCGGTCACACCCGACAATGTCGATGCGCACCTGCTCAAGCTGTTGATCGCCTATGAGGACAAACGGTTTTACGAGCATCGCGGCATCGATCCTCTGGCGCTTGGACGGGCTCTATGGCAGATGGTCTCGAATGGCCGGGTCGTATCGGGCGCCTCCACGATCACGATGCAGGTTGCCCGTCTGATCGAGCCAAGACCGAAACGATCGTTTTCGGCCAAACTTCGTCAGATGCTGCGTGCCGTCCAGCTCGAGCGGTCATTGAGCAAACGCGAGATCTTGACGCTCTATCTGACGCTTGCGCCATATGGCGGTAACCTGGAAGGTGTCCGGGCCGCATCGCTTGCCTATTTCGGCAAAGAACCGCGCCGGTTGAATCCCGACCAGGCGGCCCTTCTCGTCGCTCTGCCACAGTCGCCGGAAAAGCGACGGCCGGACCGGGTTCATCAACGCGCCAGACGTGCTCGCGACCGCGTTCTCATGCGCGGACTGCAGGAGGGCGTCTTTTCGCAATCCTCGGTAGAGGCCGCTCAGTCTCGACCCGTTCCGACAGCGCGGAAGCGCTTTCCTCAACTCGCCGCTCATGTCGCGCGCGAGACGATTGTCAGGGCCTCTCAACGCGTAAGCCATCGTCTGACGCTCGACCGGGATCTACAGCGCACACTGGAGACTTTGGCCCGAGACCGGGCAATCGCTCTCGGCCCCCGCCACTCGCTCGCGATACTGGTTGTCGAGCACCGCACAGGCGATGTGATCGCCCATGTCGGTTCGGCTGGATTCCTCGACACCGCACGATCGGGCCATATCGATATGATCAAGGCGATTCGCTCTCCCGGCTCGACCTTGAAACCGATTGTCTATGGCCTTGCATTCGATGTCGGTCTTGCCCACCCCGAAACTCTGATCGATGACCGCCCTGCCCGTTTTGGCACCTACGCGCCACGGAATTTCGATAAGGCCTTCCAGGGGACAGTGACCGTACGCGATGCCTTGCAACGTTCGCTGAATGTGCCTGCGGTCAAGATGATGCACGCGCTTGGCCCGATGCGCTTTGCCGCGCGCCTGGAACGCGCGGGCACACCGCTCGCATTGCCCAAAGGCGGAAAGCCGGGACTGGCCGTGGCGCTTGGCGGTACCGGTATTCGGCTTGCGGATCTCGCGCGTCTTTATGCGGCGATTGCCAGAGGCGGTGAACCCGTCGACCTTCATTATCAGCGCGAACGCGAACTGGATCTGTCGGCTCCGCATAAAGCGAGACTGCTGTCGCCGGTCTCTGCCTGGTACATCTCCGACATACTGAGCGCTGCCCCGGCGCCGACGAATGCCACCACGGGGCGGATCGCATTCAAGACTGGCACGTCTTATGGATACCGCGATGCATGGGCCGTCGGGTTCGATGGACGCCACACGATTGCGGTATGGGCCGGACGTCCCGATGGCATGGCGTCTCCGGGCCTGTCGGGCATTCTGACAGCCGCGCCGATTCTACACGATGCGTTTTCGCGCCTCGGCGGACATCTCGAACCGCTGCCCAGGGCGCCACGCGGGAGCGTGATAGCAACAACAGCCACACTGCCGCCGCCGCTGAGGTTTTTCGGTGCCGAGGGGACAGACAGCAGGTCACCCAGTGGAACCGCACCCAAGATTGCCTTCCCGCCGAACGGTGCCGAGGTCGCACTTTCATCTGAACCGGAGCTGTCATCGGCATTGCCGCTTAAGGCGGAAGGAGGGCGGCTTCCACTCACCTGGTTCGCGAATGGTGTGCCGGTGAACTCGCAGGCCCGCAAACGGATTGCATTCTGGCAGCCGGACGGTGGCGGCTTTGTCAAACTGACGGTCATGGATCGCTCCGGTCGCACGGATAGTGTGACGTTTAAGATCGAGAAGGCTGAGTGAGGGTTCGGCGTTATAGGTTGTGCCGGTGCTGTCCGGTTGGATAGTGCCGCTCCAGCCAAGCGCGGCGCGCAGACGAGCCATGCCCCTCTGCACTTTGGCCAATCTCACCCACCTGCTATAAGCCCACAAACCCAACAATAATGGACCCGCCCCATTGGTTGCCCTGACCGATCCTCCGCCGCAGGCCGCATGGAAAAAACAGATGCCGGCCATGCTTGTCGGGGCCGGTCACGGCGGTACACACTGGATTCTGGCAACCTTCTATATTCTGCTGCCGTTTCTCTCCAAAGAACTCGGGTTGAGTTATGCGGCTGCCGGCGCGCTCGTCACGCTCTTTCATGCCTCGTCCCTCACAGCCAATGTCGCGAGCGGAGCCATCGTCGACATTGCCGGACGCCGTGTTGTGATACAGGCGCTTTCCCTTGTGATCGGCGCATCGGCACTTATCGCCGTTGGATTCAGCACCGGGCTTGTCGGCATCGCCGTCGCCGTAATCTTCATCGGTCTGACAAACAATCTCTGGCATCCGGCCGCGATTTCCTATCTCTCGCGGGCCTATCCCCACACGCGGGGACTGGCACTGTCGATACACACACTCGGCGCAACCTTCGGTGATCTGCTGGCACCACTTGCCGCGGGCGGACTCTTGCTCGTTTTCTCCTGGCGAACCGTCGCACCAATCAGCGCCCTGCCTGTCTTCCTGGTAGCGGTGTTGCTTCTCGTCATCCTGCGCGAGCGCCCGTCGGAGAATGGAGATGACCGCATTACCGGAGGCGCAAGGACCTATTTCACCGGTCTGGTCGGAATGCTTCGCGACAAGGCACTGATTGGCCTGTGCGTAATGTCTGGCTTTCGGGCCATGACCCAGAACGGCGTTCTGGTCTTTCTCCCGCTCTATCTGGTCGGCGTCCTCGAAGTCAGCCCGTTCCTGCTTGGCCTCGTGATGATGACCTTGCAGATCGGCGGCATCATTGCCGGCCCGGTTGCCGGAACGCTGTCGGACCGGATTGGCCGTCAGCCCGTCGCACTTGCCGGTCTCGCCGCGACATCACTGGCGGTACTGAGCTTCGCTTTCGTCGAGGCAATCGTCCCCTTCGTCATCCTCGTTTTTGTTCTAGGGTTCGCGCTCTTCTCGATCAGACCTGTGATCCATAGCTGGACCATGGATATTACCGAGGATCATATGGCGGGTACGGCGGTTAGTGTGCTGTTCGGCATTCAATCTGCTTTCACACTCGTCATCCCCGTACTCGGCGGCCTGATCGCCGACCATTGGGGACTACAGACGGTCTTCTACCTCCTCACAGCGACCGTCGCGATCGCCACAGCGATCGCATTTGTGCTTCCGGAAGCCAAACCGCGTGGCAGCTCTTGACAGGATGAGACCATCCCCCCACTGAACTTGCCGCTTTTTCGAGCGAACACGCAAAACTGTTTCGCCCCGCGTCGCAACCTGCTTATCTTGCATCATGCTACAAGTGCAAAAGAGCCGAAGGCTCGGAAAAGTAGGAACATTCGGAGGATGGAATGCGTAAATCCCTAGCCGCTGCTGGCGGCGTACTTGCCCTATCGCTGACGGCCATTGCGCCAACAACTCCAGCCTATGCGGCTGACATCGCCTGTGATACCGCAAAACTCATCGTGCCCTGGAAGGCCGGCGGCGGCACCCATGTGATCTTTTCGATCTTCGAGAAAACCATTCAGAATCTCGATGTGAAGCCGAAGATCAAGGTTGTCACAATTCCGGGCCAAGGTGGAAACAAGGGCGCCAAGGAAGCGCAAAAAGCAAAAGCCGACGGCTGCACGCTTTTCGCCATTCATCAGAGCGCCATCACCAGCTATCTGAATGGCCGCGTCAAGTTCAGCTTTGAAGCCTTCGATACAGTGGCGCTTCTGACATCGACGCCCGACATTGTCGGCGCTGCGGGAAATGCACCGTGGAACACGCTTGGCGACCTCAAAAAAGCCGCCATGGCCGCGCCCGGCACGCTTCTGACCGGTGCCACCTTCGGCTCGACCAGCCAGTTCATGTGGTTGCTCATGGAAGAGATGACCGGCATGAAGTTCAAATATGTGCCGTTCGACGGGACCCGCCAGCGCATGACGGCACTGCTCTCCAATGCCATTCAACTCGGTACTCTGAACGTTGCATCGGGACGCAAATATCTCGAGTCCGGCGAGCTTAAGGCCTATGGCATCGCGGCGGAGAAACGCTCCAAACATCTCCCGAATCTGCCGACCCTCAAAGAGCAAGGTGTGGATCTGATCTATGCGCTGAAGCGTGGAATCGTCGCGCCCAAAGGAACGCCGAAGGCTGTCATCGATCATTGGGCGGAAATTTTCAAGAAAGCCGCTGCGGATCCTGAACTACGCAAGCAGATGGACGCCAAGGGCACCGATGTAGAATGGGTTGGCCCGGCCGACTATCGCAAGTGGGCTGAGACAACATTCGAGGATCACAAGAAAGTCGCGATCAAGATCGGCATGTTCAAGCAGTAGTCGCGCGTTGCTCTAGACTATGACTTGAGGCGGGACGGTGCGATCTGATCGCCCGTCCCGTCAACTATCGGCGCCACATTTGGTGCTACGTCACTCTTGGCGCGAACGGGGGGGAACCATGCAGCGCGTTACCAGCGACGTCGTCATCGCCATTGGACTGCTTGTCTTCTGCGGCGTGTTCTTCTGGGCAAGTTTCGATATTCGCGAGCCCGACTACGGCACGCTGGCGCCCTCGACCTGGCCGCGAGCCATCCTCGGAATTCTCTCGTTTCTTTCTCTCATCTATCTCGTGCAATCGCTGCGCAAGGCACCGGATGTCGACGCCACTGCCACAGCGGCCGACCAGGCGGAGGCTCCCCGGTCCGGCAGTTTCATCGGTTGGCTCGCGCACTGGCGCAATGTCATTGCCTGCTTTGTTCTGTTCTTCGCCTATCTGGCCACCTTGCCCATCCTCGGCATGTTGATTGGCGGCATTCTTTTCGTCTTCCTCTTATTGACGGTTCTCGGCGGCTGGTCGCTCAAGAACCTTGCGCTGCATGCGGTTATCGCCTGCGCTGCAATCGGAGCAATGTGGAGCCTCTTCACATTCGGCCTCGGCGTGCTTCTACCCCAAGGCATCATCTTCAACCCATTCTGAGGCCGGTCCCGTGATATTCGAAAACGTCATTGCGGCATTCGGCGAAATCGCCACCGCCAAAACGCTTCTTTTGATGCTGATTGGCGTTGCCGGCGGACTGGTCGCGGGTGCCATCCCCGGCTTCACCATTGCCATGGCCGTGGTGCTGACCCTGCCTTTCACATTCGGCATGCCGGCCTCGCAGGGACTGGCGACCATGGTCAGCGTCCTGGTCGGCGGCCTTTCGGGCGGCCTCATGGCCGGCATTCTGACCGGAATTCCAGGCACGCCATCATCGGTTGCAACGACATTCGACGGCTTTCCCATGGCGCGAAAGGGGAAACCCGCACTGGCTCTTGGACTTGGGGTTTGGTCGTCCTTTTTCGGCGGCATCATCAGCGCCATCCTGCTGGTGACATTCGCCCCGCAACTCGCCCGGATCGGGCTTGAGTTCAATCCCTGGGATTACTTCATGCTGGTGATGTTCGCCTTGACCATCACAGCAAGCCTTGCCGGCGAGAACATGATCAAGGGCCTTATCGCCGGGGCCCTTGGCTTGCTTATAAGGACTGTGGGCGAAGACGAAGCCATCGGCATGGCGCGGTTCAATTTCGGGACCGACTCGTTGCTGCAGGGCTTCGACTTCATCGCCGTTCTAATCGGACTCTTCGCCTTCAGTCAGCTCTTAAGCGATGTGCGCGATCCGGCCACCGCCCGAAAATCCCTCATGGAGCGGGGCACGATACAAGCGCGGATCGAGCACATCCAAGCCATCAAGGAAATCGCCAGGCACTGGACGGTTGTCATCCGCTCGGCATTCATCGGCACTTTCACCGGGATCCTTCCGGGCGCCGGCGGATCGATCGCCAATATTCTTGCCTACGACCAGGCGAAGAAAGCCTCCAAGACCCCCGAAAAGTTCGGCAAGGGTACGCCTGAAGGCATCATTGCACCGGAGAGTTCGAACAATGCCGTCGAAGGCGGCGCTTTGATCACCATGATGGCGCTCGGTATTCCGGGCGATGTGACAACGGCGGTCATGCTCGGCGCGCTCCTCATTCACGATGTCGTTCCGAGCCCCTCTTTCATCAGCGAGGAACCTGTCCTCGCCTATTCGATCTTCATCGCCTTTTTCCTAGCAACCTTCATGATGGTGTTCCTGCAGTCATTCATGCTGCGCGTCTTCGTGCTCGTGACACGGGTCCGCATGTATATGATCGCCGGTGTAATCCTCGGGTTCTGCGGCATTGGCGTCTTTGCCATCAACAACGTCACATTCGATGTCTGGACCTTGTTCTGGTTCGGCATCCTCGGTTTCCTGATGCGCCAGTTCGGTTTCCCGCTCGCACCGATGATCCTAGGTGTCGTTCTCGGCAATATCGCGGAGCTGAACCTCTCCCGGGCCATGGCGATCACAACCGACCTCAGCCCGTTCGTCACTCGCCCGTGGTCTCTCTTCTTCCTGATCCTGGCCGTCTTTTCCGCATTCTTCCCGATGTATCAGAAGGAGCGTGGCCAGAAGACATGGACCTTGTTCTATCCCGCATTGTTGTCAATGGCGCTGTCTCTACCTGTCTTCATGATGGGCGGTCTCGTGCGTCCGGTTCTTGCAGCGGGCCTCGTCGCGTTTGGCCTGTATCTTCTCTACAGGGCCAAACAGGCCCTTGCGAACTAAAGCACGTCGCGCCTGCTTGGATACACTTGTCGACCCTTAAGCCATTGTTTTCGAATATGTTTTATCCAAAAATTGGCAGTCCGTTTTGAGAAACACGCTGTTAGGGAGATATTTCGCCCAGCTCTAAATATATGCGACCTCCGCGTCGCTATCGTATTCGATATCGTCTGCGGCAAAATCCGATGTGATTTCGTCCAGAACACTCCGCGCCGGCAGATCGCATTCGTCGAGATCGAAATAGCAGATCCAGCCCTGGTCGGCAGCCGCTTCGATGTGGAAGGCGCTTTCATGGCGCTCGATCATCGATTTGGCGACACCAAACGCCAATTCGGCACCACGAGCCATCGAGTCGATCTCTTCGGATGTCTTCTCGTTTCCGGATATCAGCAGTTGAAGTTCGTCGGGGGCATTGTTGTCTTCGACGACCAAGGCAACGCGAACCTTCCCACCGTCGCGTGACAGGCGTAGAACGATTTCTGCATTCGGCGCTGAGGATCTGACCGCACTCGACAAGAGGCGCGATACAACGCGCTGCATCCGATCTTCGTCGACTTCGACTTTGGCATCCCCGACGGTCTGCTCGAGCCGAAGGTTGACTTCCGACGCGTCTTCCAAAGACATCACATGCTCGATGGCATGTTCGACCAGATCGACAATTTGAACTTGCGTCTTATTCAATGCCAGCCGGCCCGACCGAATGGCATCCATCTCAAGAATGTCTGCAATCAGAGATCGTGTCGTATCGGCATCGCGGTAGGCAACTTGCAGCAGCGGTCCCGTCATCTCTGGGCTTGGTTGATGGCCCTCCATTCCCGCCAGTCGTAGGGCCTCGACAAGTGCTTCGAGAGGGCCATGGATTTCATCGCTGATGAACGACAGAACATCATCCGAGGAGCGGTCTGGAATTGCAGAGTCTTCGACTTCCTCATGGGTCGCAACCCAACTACCGTCAACGAGCGGCACCCGTGCGATCCTAATCGTTCGACCGTCGCGAAGCGTTTGATAACATGCCCCCTCATGTTCCCGATTGCCGCCCCAATTGAGACGTTCTTCGAAATAGGCATTCGGGCTCTCGCCAGCGAAAGCCCCTGCTTCCACACGCGCATGCAAGATTTGTTCGAGCGGGATCCCTGGTTGTACCTGATCGCGCGACAACCCATACATGCTTGCATAACGTTCGTTGCAGACCACAACGCGCTGATCCTTGTCGAAGACGCAAAGTCCCTGAGCCATGTTCTCCAGCGCCGTGGCAAAATGCGCATTCTCGAGCTGCAAACGCTGCTCCAACTGCTGGTGAGTTTCGTACCGGTTTGCGAGGTCTGCGTGCGACTCGATCATTGCCTGAAGGCGGTCAAGTACAGCATTGAACGCTGCAACCAAATCGTTGAATTCAGCGGATCCTTTGGCAGAGATCCGCTGACGAATATCTTCTGCTGCTCCAAATTTCTTGAGTTCGCCAGCGAAACGCCTGATAGGATTGGTTGTGAAATAGGCTGTTGCGACGGTCCCACCCGTCAAAGCCAGGATCGCGAGTATGATCGCAACAGTGATAGCCGTTTTTAGACTGTTCATAACCGCAAATGCGACATGGGATCGTTCGGCGACCGTCACCTGAATTCCCGAGAAACCTGGAACGGATGCGTGAGACTGGATCCAACCTTCACGCTCGGCTGTACCGGCACGAAACGCTTTGGCAAAAACAGGATCCGACGTGAAAACATCGCTCTGCAGTGTCGACACATGTGCCGCCTTCGCACCGACAGATAGCCCGAAGACATCGGCCATCATACTCTTGGGGAACGATACGACGATGGCGCCTTCTGGTTTGCCGTGATAGTCGACCGGAACGGCAAATACGGCACCTTCCGAACCGAACTGCAGATATTCCTTTGCGCTTTCGATCACGCGCGGCAACCAGGTTGCATTGCTTTGATCTGGAGCACTCCAATTCGAGGCAATGACACGGCCCTTATAGTCCGTAAAGGCAATCCGCCCTCCCGGTCCGAGGCCGGCCACCTGCATCTGATTGAAAAACAAAGGCAGGTAGGCTTGGCGCGCTTCGACGTCCACCAGCCCATTGATGATCAGTTCGTTCGACGCAATGCTTCGAACCGACCGGAGAATTGCTGTCAGACTCGCACGGACGGCCTGTGCGCCGAATCGTGCGTCCTCCATCAGGTTCGTATGCGTCTGACGGGTAATCGTAGTCTCGACGATGCGGCTCGTTGCCATACCGATGGCGAGCATCACAAGAATTGTGAGTGGCAATACGCGCACGATGGCGCGAGAAAGAAGGCCGGATGGCAACAGGCGATCGATCATTGGGATGCCAAATTGTCTTCCGGCACGATAATGCCTGGTGCCGCATAACGGCTGAGATGGTAATCCGCCGCGTCCAGTGCATCGTGCCGGGTGGCCGTAAAGGGTGGGCTATAGGTTCGCACGAGACCATCGTGGCGCTTTACGCGCTCTAACGCGCTTCGCACCTTTCTTCGGTCGATCGAGCCCGCCAACTCAATGGCGCGACGTAGAATATGGATCAGATCGTATGCATGCGCCGTTCCGACTGGAGAGGTGATCTTACCGACAGAACCGCAGATATTGAACGCAGCGCAGTAACTGTCGATCAGCCTCTGGTTCTTGGCAGGCGCGGTTGGTGCGAAGAACGAATAGGTCTGAAGAAAAGTAAGATCGACAGCCTCGAAAGCGTCAGGATCGCTGTAGTAAATATCCGCTCCGGTCAGACCCCAGTGGGAGATGATCGGCACCCTTTTTGCTGCAGGCAGCGCCGCCATGGCTTGGATGATCGTCAAGCCTTCGCAGGCATTGGCAACCAGCAGGATCGAGTCGGCACCGGCTTCGAGCAATTGATTGAGTGCGTCGCTCATGACCTGTTGTTTCGTATTAAACCATTTGACACCCGCACTCCTCGCACCATGCAACGGCAAGGCGCGCGAGATGGCTCGGTGATTGGAACGTCCCCATCCTGTTCGCCAAAGCATGAGACCTGGGTTTCGCAAGCCCCGGCTGACCATCTTCTGCACGAGAAAGTTGCCAACCAACTCGTCGCGGGCAGAAATTCTGAAGACATAGTTCGGCTCATAGCCATTTTCGACAATCGGTGTTCCTGCAGCCCAAGGCCCAAGATATACGATGCCATGTCGATGAATTGTCTCGAGTTGCGCCAGAGCGACCGGCGTATGCAGGCCACCGACCACGGCGACCAGGTCGCGGACCTTGGCAAAATCGTCCATATTGTCGATACCACGAGCCGGGATGCCCCGGTGGTCCTTCACAACCAGCTCCAGCGGTCGACCCAGAACGCCGCCGCTTTGGTTGATTTCTGCAATCGCGAGCCTGACTCCGCGCTCAATCGCGACACCCGCCTGCCCCAGATGACCGGTCATCGCCGCGTCCAGGCCAATGCGAATAGTGTTTTCGGAGACGGATTTGGGATCAGATCCAGGCGGAGCCATCGTGAGCCGCAAAGCGCTGCTTGTCGGCTCTACCGGCCCGGCAAATACCGATGGGACCGAGATCATGGCCATAAAACCGAGGAAGATCCCCCCGAAACGCGAAGAAACCCCGGCCAATTGCCGGCACGTTGAAATCATTACACTCCCCCAGTGCAAACCCGCCAATTATGCTGGCTGAGCAATAAGCATTTCGACTGTCCGCGCGTATCGCAGCCAGAAGATCCCCTAAGAATTGATGCAGTTTATCAGAGCAGTAATAACGTTCGGTTAGCGGAACTCGTATGCTTAACATCTTATACCAGCGGCGGTTACTATTGCCCCTTGTCACCGGGTGCATTTGTTCTCAGGTTAGGCGCGTTCTGCGCCGCAGTGCCAAGTACTGCAAGCAGGACGCGACGACGCCTGGGAGCAAATGCACCCGGCCTGCGGTGGCCTGAAACCGGCCATCGGGTGCGTTCCGGTGCTTGAACGATGCGCCGGCATCGTCCTGCGCACCGCGCCTGCCCGAGTGACCGGTTTGAGGCCATGACAAGGGTCAATAGTGACCGCCGCTGGTATTACCAAGGCGCAGTATTTCCTGGGTCGGACGGGACGACTGCAATGCTGCGACGCGTCAACACAGTCGGCATCGTTCGACTTGTCCGTTGCGATTTGTTGCGCGCACAATGCTGCAATCGGCCGTTTGCAGATGCACGCGAAGCTGAAGGAGTGAAAATGAAACGCGGTCAAAACCACCTTCCCTATGCAACTCTCTGCCTCATTGCTTTGTCGCTCATGTTCGGCAATGCGGCTGCCGAAACCGCAGAAGGGGAACGCGCGAAACAGTCGCGGTTGCTCGTGCAAGATTTCGCGAAGACCCTCAAAGGCGCTTTGATGAAAGCGATGAAATCGGGCGGTCCCGCTGCTGCTGTCAGCGTCTGTCACGCCGCCGCGCCTGAAATCGCAGCAGCAAAGAGCGCTGCCACTGGCTGGCATGTGGCACGAACCGCTTTGAAATTACGCAATCCAACAAATGCGCCGGATGACTGGGAACGAACCACGCTTGAGGCGTTTCTTGCCAAAGCCGAACAGGGTGCAGATCTGTCGAAGCTGGAACACTATGAAACGGTGTCCCAGGACGGCAAAAAGTTTTTTCGGTACATGAAAGCAATACCTGTCGGGAAACCCTGCCTCATCTGCCATGGACCGGCCGTTAAAGCTGAGCTGGTTCAGTCAATCCAAGAACACTATCCGGAAGACAAGGCGAGAGGCTTCAAGCTCGGCGAGCTGCGAGGGGCATTCACAATCACTCAGCCCATCGGGCGTGATTGAGCCGCATCCGCTATTGACTTCAGCCAAGCCGAAACCCGTCTTGCAGATGATGTAAGCTCCGCATCTGCAGCATGGCAGAGAAAGAAGCTGGTGGACGACCGCGATGCCATGCCGAAAGGCGCGACGAGCGAGCCGTCGGACAACCGGCCATCGATCACCGGACTGCGGCCCATTGCAAGACCAAGCCCCTGCCCCGCGGCCTCAATGACCTGTTCCTGGGCTTCCAGTCGCAAGGCTGTTGAGAGATCAGGCGTCTCGAGGCCGCGTGCATGAGCCCACTCCTCCCATTCGTTCGCATAATGGTCACTCGTGATCAGGCGGCACTCCGCAAGCGCATCGCGCGGACTCCAATCGTCCCTCCCCTCCAGCAGTGAAGGGTGACAAACCGGCATGGCCAATTCATGCATAAGAAATTCGGATTCAACTCCAGGCCATTTCCCCTGCCCGTTCCGTATCGCCAGATCGACACGCTCGCGACGCAGATCGACGACACGCGCCGATGTCACCAGGTTGAGCGCAATATCCGGGCAGGCATCTTCAAACGCGCCGAGACGTGGGATCAACCACAGCATTGCGAGCGAAGGCGGCAAGGTCAGCGAAACCCGTCCCCCTTCCGCTATTCCCATAAGGGAACGCGTTGCTGTTGCTATCTGGTGGAGCGCAGGATCGATAGCGGTGTGATAGCGCTCACCCTCCGCCGTCAGGACGAGCCCTTCGGGGCGCCGATGGAAAAGCGATTGCTGCAAATAGTCCTCGAGCCTTCGGATTTGATGGCTGACGGCCGACTCCGTGATGCCGAGTTCAGCGGCCGCGCTTTTCAACCGACCGTTGCGTGCCACAGCATGGAAAGCACGAAGAGCCGGGAATGGCGGCACATCATATTCGGAGGCTCGGCGCATCACTCTTTCTATTGAATTTTATTCAAGTTGGCCTTTACGCTTTTCGTTTGAATGGCCTGGTTTCAGGAACAATATCAGAGTTCGGAACACAAACCCAGCCATTCTGCTTGAATCATTGTCAAGTAACTAACTTGAAGGAAATCCGCCATGCCTGCCGTATCCCAGCAGATATCCATATCCGACACGCACCTCCGACAGTCACATTCGGCAGGCAAGCAAGCGTGGTCATCCGGCGACCATGTCATCACCTCGCCGGACTACATTGGGGCCGTGAGCGCTGAACTGAAATTTGTTGCGAATAGCGCGATCGCGCCAACCGTACATATAGAATCCGGGCATCGTCCGTCGCGATATTCCGGCGAGTTTGCGATGACAACGGTCGAGATCCAGGACGGACGGCCGCTTGCCGGCAATCTATCGCTCGACAAGCATGGTTTCGCGCTTAGAAAGATCAATACCGGTCGCATCGACTTCGAGAATGACGATCAGGTGAAAACAGACTATCTCCCCGAAGTCGAAGCACTCGTCAAAGATGCGACAGGCGCATCGCGGATTCTCATCTTCGATCATACCGTGCGCAAGGACGGAAACAGCGATGGACGAACGCCCGCCCGGCACGTCCATGTGGACTATACCGAGACCTCAGCCCCCAACCGCGTGCGCGATTTCATGGGCGACGCCGAAGCTGCAGACCTCCTCGCAAAGCGATACGTCCAAGTGAATGTGTGGCGCTCGATTCGTGGCGCTGTAGAACGCTCTCCGCTCGCACTACTGGATGCGCAAACCCTTGATCAGGACGATCTGATCCGCACGGAACTACATAACCAAGGGCGCGTCGGTGAGATCTATAGCCTTCGTCACACCCCACACCAGCAATGGTATTACTTTCCGAAAATGGCAGCGGACGAAGCCGTTCTGATCAAGGGGTTCGATTCAGATCTAAACGGGAAAGCTCGTTTCACGCCCCACACGGCGTTCGACGACCCAACGACACCTTCCGATGCCCCGCCGCGTGAAAGCATCGAGGTCAGGACTTTCGCCTTCTTCGACTAGTCCGGGCTCGAGCTCTGCAGACGTTCCCCTCCCCCGGCTCATCCACCCTTATTGGGTGGATGGGCCGGCGGCATTCGCAATGACAAGCGTTACTCAGCGGACGCCTGACGCATTTCCGCGACACGGGCCAATGCGTCCTCTCGCGATGCAACCAGATTGGGATCCATATCTTCGGCACGTGCACGCTTCAGAATTTCCTGTCGTGTCGCCTCGTGCGGATTAAAGCGAACCGTTCCAAGTGAATGGGCGTTGTTCAATTGTTTGCTGCAGAGCGCCCACCGGTACCAGGCATCGGGGAGAATTTCGGTGTCCTCGTAGTTCACCAGAAAATACCAGTCCTTCTTCGTCTCAGCGATTTTCACGCCAATCGCATCATAGAAAGCACTCACGTCAGCGCTGGTTGCGAACGTGTATTTGCTGAAATCGACTTCCATGATTTCAAGATCGGAGTGAAACGTGATCCGCTCGTCAATCGACGGTCCTGGCGGCTCTGTCTCCTTTGTGATGGTCATCTGGTAATCTGCAGTGGGGATTTCAGCCTTCAAGTCTCTGAGATGAGCAAGCGCAACGCGACGTGATGGAAAGAGGTTTGGGTCAAAGTTCTCTTTCTTCGATCGTTCGAGAATATTCTCCGTCGTTGCACTGCTTGCTGCGAAACGAGCACTTCCGAGCGAAAAGGCCAGATTCACGGCCTTCCCCCGATGCGCAAATGCAATCCAGGCTTCCGGCATGATGTGACAATCGCGATAGTTGACCAGGAAGAACCATTTTTGACCAGTCGCTTCCAGCTGTCGCGCAATCTCGTCATAGAAGACATTGACCGGTTTCGACATATCGAATGTGAGATCGCTGAAATCGACTTCCATCACCTGCAAATCGGGATGGAACGTAATACGATCCTGGAAGATTTCATCAGTCATCGGAAAATCCCTCAGTAATGATCGCGCGCAGAAGCATGACCGGCCAGCACGACTGACCGATTTAGATACACGTCTCCCGCAGCCGCGCGTTGATATCGGTCAATCGCGAGACTTGTCGGCTATCAAAGAGCCGACAGCACCAGTTTCAAACCATGAAGTTCAGTGATATCCCGCCTAGGTCATGGCCTAGATCGCCAGATATCTGTGTCTTAGATCCTCGTCATCGAGAACATCCTGAGCCGAACCGTCATAGACGACCTGACCCGTGTCCAAAATTATCGCGCGATCAGAAAGCGTTAGAGCTGCGACTGCATTCTGTTCGACGATAATACTCGTAATGCCTGAATTGCGGACTTCCACGAGAGCCTTCGCAATATCCTGGCGCACAACGGGCGCCAATCCTTCATATGGTTCATCGAGCAAAAGGAGTTTCACCTTGCGCGCCAGTCCTCTTGCAATGGCAAGCATCTGTTGCTCGCCGCCGGACATGGTTGTGCCTTCCTGCTTGCGGCGCTCCGCCAGCCGGGGGAAGAGCTCGAATATGCGATCGAACGACCAGCCTTTCTCACCCGATATCTGTGCGAGTTCCAGATTCTCCTCGACCGTAAGCCCCGGAATAATGCGCCGGTCTTCCTGAACAAGCTGTACCCCGGCCAGAGCTGCCACATAGTTCGGCTTGTCATGAAGCGGGGTTCCGTCAAGATAGATTTCGCCTTCGCGCAGATGAGGGTCCGAAGCGCGTGCGATCGCTCTGAGCGTAGACGTCTTGCCAGCACCATTGCGGCCCAACAACGCCAGAATCTGCCCCTCTTCGAGCGCCATCGAGACGTCCTGCACAATATAACTATCGCCGTAATAGGCTTTCATCCCGGTGCAGGAGAAGAATGGCTTGCCACCCGTCTTAGTATCCGCGGTCTTCGAATCCGAGGTTGGGCGCTCTTTCGTATCGACGGTCATACCTGCTCCTCACCCAAATAGGCCTCGATCACTTTGGGATTGCCCTTGATCTCGTCCGGCGACCCTTGCGCAATGATCCGCCCACCGGCCAAAACCGAGATTCGGTCTGCCAGCGAGAAAACCACATGCATGTCGTGCTCGATAATGACGATCGTGATGCCGCTGGTCTTGATGGTCTTAAGCAGATCGATCGTCGCATTGGTATCGTGGCGCGCCATGCCTGCCGTCGGCTCGTCCAACAGCAAGATTTTGGGACTCTGAACCAGACACATTGCCAATTCGAGGCGGCGCTTGTCACCGCGTGACAGAGCATTCGTCAAATGGTTGAGATGATCCCCCAACTCCACGTCGTGCAGCACTTTTGCAGCATTTTGCTCAATAGCGTCTTGCTCGTCGAACCGCGAAAAAGCATTCAGGCTGAATGACCCATTCTGCTTCGAGAACATGGGCATCATGACGTTCTCAATAACAGTAAGATCCTCCAAGATTTCCGGCGTCTGGAAAACGCGAGCGACACCGAGTTGGTTGATCTCATAGGGTTCCTTGCCCGTTAGCTCCGTGCCTTCGAACAAGACCTTGCCATGCGTCGGCGGCAATCGGCCGACACAGACATTCAGTAATGTCGACTTTCCGGCACCGTTGGGGCCGATAATCGCGTGGGTCTCTCCCTCGCGAATATCGAGATTGATGTCACTGAGAGCATGCAGCCCGGCGAAGTATTTATGAACATCGTCGATATGGAGGACGATATTTTCCATGGTCAAATGTCCTCACTCTGCCGGTTGTGTTTGCGTCTTAGATTTCGGCGGCTCTTCGGTGTCATCGTCGATCGCACCTTCACCAAGAATATCCCGCTGCGCGGATTTCGAAACGGATTTGGCCTCCGGCGAATGCTTGATCCGCAATAGCTTCATGACGCCCTCCATGAGACCACCAGGAAGAAAGATCACGACGACCATGAACAGCAGCCCGAGCGTCAGATGCCAGCCTTCCCCGACAAACAGGCTCGTGAGGTCGACCACGATTTCGCGGACGCCTTCCGGCAAGAAGCTGAACACATCCGTGAGGACACCTTTGTTGAAAGCGGAAAAGATGTTCTCAAAATATTTGATGATGCCAGCGCCCAGGACAGGGCCGAGCAGAGTACCGGCGCCGCCGAGAATGGTCATCAGCACGACCTCGCCGGAAGCAGTCCACTGCATGCGTTCAGCACCCGCGAGAGGATCGGTCACGGCCATCAACGCTCCGGCAAGCCCGGCATACATACCCGAGATGACAAACGCGCTGAGAAGGAACGGTCGGGGATTGAAACCGGTATAGCGCATCCGGTCCTGGTTCGACTTGATCGCCCGCAATGTCATGCCGAACGGCGAGCGGAAAATCATGATCGAGAGACCGAATGCGATGACCAGCATCGTCGCGCAGAAATAGAATCCCGGCCAACCGGTCATTTGAATGCCAAACAGATTCGTCGGCGGTAGCGTTGCGCCGATCTCGCCGCCGAACAATGCATCGAGATAGCGCGGATCCGTCCTTAGCACCCGCAGTCCGGTCTCACCATTCGTGATCGGCGTGAGAACCGAGTAGGCCAGGTTGTACGACATCTGTGCAAAGGCCAGCGTCAGGATCGAGAAGTAGATGCCCGACCGTCTCAGGCTGACAAAACCGATTGCCAGTGCAAAGAGTCCGGCAAGAACGATTGCGAGACCCATCGCCGGCAGTGCGTTCATCGAGAAGAGCTTGAATGACCAGACTGCAGCATAGGAGCCGATCCCGAGGAAAGCAGCATGGCCGAAGGACAGATAGCCCGTAAGACCGAACAGAATGTTGAACCCGACTGCGAAGATCCCGAATATGGCGAACTTCTGTAGAAGGTCCGGATAAGCCGCTCCGAACGGTTCAAGTACAATAGGCCCCGAGAATACCGCAACAGCAAATAGCACCAGCAGCAGGATATCGTTGGTTTTTGAGATCCGAAACACCGTCTAGCCCTCCATGACGCCTTTGCGCCCCATGAGACCGCGCGGCCGGACCAGTAGAATGATCACCGCAATCAGATAGATGATGATCTGGTCGATCCCCGGCAGTATTGATTTCACTTCGTTCATGGATGCGAAGGACTGGAGGATTCCAAGAACGAAGCCTGCCATAACAGCACCTCCGAGCGACCCCATCCCGCCAACAACAACGACAACGAAAGACAGCACCAGGAAATCCATCCCCATATGATAATCCGGTGGAAGGATCGGCGTGTACATCACACCGGCCAGGCCGGCGACGACCGCCGCAATACCGAACACGATCGTGAAACGGCGCTCGATATTGATCCCCAATAGACCGACCGTCTCGCGGTCCTGCATTCCTGCGCGCACCACCATGCCGAATGTCGTGAATTGCAGGAAGGCGAATACCGCGCCAATCGTTATGCCCGCAAAACACAGATAGACGATGCGCCAATAGGGATAGACAATTGTATCAGTGATGCTGACGCTGCCCTCGACAATTGCCGGTGCAGCCTGTGGGATCGGATTGGCGCCGAAGAAATGCTTGACGATCTCTTGCAGAATGATTGCCAGACCGAAGGTCACGAGAATCTGATCGGCATGCGGTCGTTTATAGAAATACTGGATAAGCCCGCGTTCCATGATCAGGCCGATTAAAAGCATCACGGGTATCGCGACCAATATTGATACGGGCACCGAGAAATCGATAAGGAATTTGCCCCACTCGCCGAGCCACGCCTCGATATAGGGTGTGCGAACCTCCAGCGGCGTCCCCCATGGCGTCGTCTGGCTCGGGTCGATAACGACGCTTTCGAGCTTGAGAAATCGATTAAATGTCACGGCACAGAAGGCGCCGAGCATAAATAAGGCACCGTGGGCGAAATTGACGACGCCCAGCGTACCGAAAGTAAGCGTAAGCCCGAGAGCGATCAGGGCATAGGCTCCGCCCTTATCCAGGCCATTGAGAATCTGTAGAAGAATTGCGTCCATGGGAAGGCTTGCCTCCTCCATCCATTATCGTCTTGAGGTCTGTTCTTAGAAACGTGACCGGGTTCCGACCGCCTCCAGCGAGGAGGCGGTCGGCAGTTCCCAAATGGACTATGAAGCCGTCAGTTGGTCAACACTTCTTGGCTTCGCCCGAACCAAGTTCTCCACCGAGTTTCTTGGGATCGTACGTAATCTGCGATACCGGCACTTCCTGAACGACCTTCAGAAGGTCGAACTTGCTGGTCGCTTTCTCGTTACCCTTCACGACCAAAACTTTCTTGAAGCACTGGTGATCGGCGGCACGATATTCGGTCGGGCCATTGCCCATGCCGTCGAACTTGAAGCCTTCGAGGGCCTTGATCACACCAGGAGGTGCGAACGTGCCGGCCACTTCGCAGGCGTTTGCATAGAGCAGCGTCTGGACATAGCAGGTATGGGCTGCCTGCGAGGGCGGGAAGCCATACTCGGCGCCGAAGGATTTGACGAATGCCTTGGAGCCTTCGTCCTGCAGCGACCAGTTCCAGTTCGTTGTGCCGTAGATGCCTGCAATGTTCTTGCCGGCACCTTGAGCCATCAGACGCGAATAAAGCGGCACGATGATCTCAAAGTTCTTACCGTTGACCTGCTTGTCGCGCAGACCGAACTGAACGGCCTGGGTCAGGGAGTTGACCATGTCCTTGCCATAGTGGTTCAGGACGAGCACGTCCGCACCGGAGTTGAGAACCGGCGTGATGTACTGCGAGAAGTCGCCGGCGCCGAGAGGCGTGCGGACGGCTTTTGCGGTTTTCCAGCCAAGGCCTTCGGTCGTCGCCTTGATCGAGCCTTCCTGAGACCATCCCCAGGTGTAGTCGGCGGTCAGGTGGTAAGCCGTACGGTCTTTGCCCATCTGCTTCTCAAGCACCGGACCCAGCGCCGAGCCGGACATATCGGTGTTGAAGAAGTGACGGAAGCCATAGCGGCGCTTGTCCTTACCTGTCGTATCGTTCGAGTGGGTCAGGCCGGCCATGAAGATGACGCCGACGTCGTGGCAGAGCGACTGAACAGCAATCGCGACACCGGAGGATGAACCACCGGTAATCATGATGGCGCCGTCCTTCTCAATCATGCGCTTGGCTGATGCGCGTGCCGCATCCGACTTGGTCTGCGTGTCGCCCGTTACGAACTCGACCTTCTTGCCGAGCACACCATTACCCTTGAGGGCTTTTGGCTTCATCGTATTCAGGAGACCACCGTCGCCTTCGCCGTTCAGATGCTTGACGGCCAGCTTGTAGGCACGCAGTTCGTCGGCGCCTTCATCGGCATATGCACCCGTTTGCGGTACGTTGAAGCCGAGGGTGACAGACTTGCCTGTCGGCATATTGCAGAAGTCGGCTGCATAGGCGCCGCGGGTGAAGAAGGTGGGGGCGGCCAGGGCAGCCACGCCAGCCGCGCCTGATTTCAAGATAGTCCTACGCGAGACAGTCCGCTTAGGTCCACTCATGAGTTATTTCCTCCAGTAGTTTCAATAATTTGTGCCCCACGCAGGACTGTCAGCTCAAAGTGTCAGAGATGCGCAGAACGCATGGCGCAGTTTGGGATTTGCGAAGAGTTTGATTGCGCAGGGAAACCGTAGGATGGAGCATAGGCAAAGTGAAGACAGACCAACGGCCTAGCCCGGATTTCCTACGCCTCACGGTCTAAGCCGAAAGACTAATGAACTTTGGTTCAATTCGACCTGGCGAAGCGCCGATCTTCCTTTACGTGTCGGCGGATCATTGTCCGCTATTGTGGAAGAGCGTCACAGATCCTGCCCCGGTAATTCGACCAGCATCGATCTTTCCCGCAGGAATGGGTGAATCTTGACGGCCTGTCTCAGGACATCCTGACCCAGCGTCATCCGCCCCTGCCGCATCAGGATTCGCGCCTTGCCGGCCAGCGCTCCGAAGTGTCGCGGCTCCAGTTCCAGAGCCCTGTCGAGATCCTCGAGCGATTTGTCGTAACTCTCCCGGAGAAAATGGATAAACGCCCGCTGGTTCCATGCCTCTGACCAGTCCGGCGCAGCGGTGACGGCCTTGTCCAGGAATTCGAGGGCACCAGCATAGTCGTGCCATCGACGACGTTCCATCGCACGGGCAACGAGCTTCGTGGCCGTCTCATTCGGCCCGCGTAACCAATACTGCCATATCTCATCTTCCAACAGCCGCGCGTCGGTCTCGCTGTTGGATAGGCGCAACGCCTTGAACAGGTCATCGGCTTGATCGGCCTTCGCCGGCGCGACCAACAACAACAGAATAATGGCGAAACGAATGATTGTCATCGCAACAATCTAGCGTGCCGGGTCGGTTCGCCCAACTCATCTCTGATCAAACTAGCGCGATCAGATATTAGGGCCTCAGCACGATCTTGCCGGCCGCGACCCGGCCGTCGCGCAATTCCTGGAATGCGACGGCACCCTCGTCCAAAGCCCTCTCCTCGAACCAATCGATCGCCCCGAAAAGCCCTTTGTGCAGACCGTCCAATGTCTCGCGATAGTCACCCATCGTATATGTGTAGGTGCCGATGAAAGTGATCTCCTGCAACGTCATCTTTCGGATATCGAGCCCCTCACTACTGCCGCCAAGACCGATGTGCATGACAACGCCGCCCGGTTTGACAAGTCGGCACGCTTCGGCGCGCGTCGGTGTGAATCCCGCTGCGTCCACAACGATGTCGAAGGTTGAATCGTCTGGCTTGCCTGCAGCCGTCGGATCGTAGGATTCGGCGATATCCCAGCGTGCCATAGCCTGACGTCTGAGAGGATTGGTCTCGGCCACGAGAATGTCCTTGCATCCCCGGCTCTTGAGCACGCCTGCGGCAGCAAGGCCGATGGCGCCCCCGCCCATGACGGCCACCTTGCTGGCGGCGAGAGGACGATGCGCGGCCCGCTCGCCGAGATTGACCGCGTGATATGAGGTGGCAATCGGTTCGGACAGCGCCGCGACGGCAAGGTCCAGATCATCTGGAACGGTGACGACATTGCGTTCCGGCACGCGCACAAAGTCTGCGAAGGCGCCAGGACGCGGTGGCATCGAAATGATCTGGCGGTCGGGACAGATGTTCGAGCGTCCCGACAGGCAATTCTCACATGTGCCACACGTCACCAGTGGATTGATGGCGACACGTTCACCTTTACGAGGGCCGGTCGCAATCTGACCCGCCGCCTCGTGGCCGAGGACCAGGGGCGCGGGCCGGCGCTCGTCATGCCCGAGATAGGCGTGCATGTCCGAACCGCAGATACCGCAGGCTTCGACGGCAATGACGATTTCGTCTCCCGCGTCCGGCTCTGCTTCGTCACGCATTTCCATGGCCTCGGGGCCGGTGTAGACGAGCGCTTTCATAGAATTACCTTATACCAGCGGCGGTTGCGATTACTTTGCGGAATATCCGCCGTCTATGGCCAGGATCTGGCCCGTAATATAGGCCGACGCGGGCGACGCCAGAAACACCGTGGCGCCATCCAGATCAGGCAATTCGCCATTGCGCCCGATCGCCGTCATCTCTGCATGATGGTGGGAGAGGTCTGAATCGGCAAATACCGGACCGGTGAGTTCCGTTGGAAAGAACCCCGGCAAGATCGCATTGGCCGTAACACCATCCTTTGACCAGGCTTCCGCCATGGCGCGCGTCAGTTGGGCCACACCGCCTTTCGAAGCACCATAGGCTATGCCATTCGCGAAGGCACGAAACGATTGCAGCGAGGCAATATTGATGATGCTGCCCTGCCCTTTCTCACGCATTCCCGGAACGCATGCCTGCGCCAGGAAGAATGGCGCAGAGAGATTGAGATCGAGCGTGCGGGACCAATCTTTCGGCGTAATCGTATCTGCCGGCTGTCGGGGATTGACCCCAGCTGCATTTACAAGAATGTCCGGCACGCCGAAGGCTTCGCTTACAGTTTCATGCAGAGCCGGTAGCGCATCAAGATCGGAAACATCTGCTGCCGCAATTGCTGCCTTGCCGCCTTCTCTCTCAATCTCAGCAACGACCTCGTTCAACGCCGCCTCGCGGCGCGCGACCAACACCACACTGGCGCCCGCCATCGCAAGAGCATGGGCCATACGCTTGCCGATACCTGACGATGCGCCGGTACAGAGTGCGACGCGGCCATCAAGCGAAAACAAGTTTTCCAAAAAAGGGGACACTGTCAGATCACCTCGGTCGTTAGTGAATGGATCGGAGGCGAAGCAATTCTCGCGCTTCCGCAGGCTTCGCCGGATGGCGTCCATACTCACCGGCAACACCGACGATCTTCGAGACGAGTTCGGCATTGCTGACCGCCAACCGATCCTTGTCGAACCGAAGATTGTCCTCGAATCCCGTCCGGCAGTGGCCGCCGAGTTCGAGCGCCCATTTGTTGACTTCGAACTGATGCCGCGCAACACCCATAGCCGACCAGCTCGCCTTGGGTAGAACGTCTTTCAATTCCGAGATGAGAAACTCCAGGAGCGTGCGTCTGACTGGCATGGCATTGGGAATACCCATAACGAACTGCACATGGGCGTGCTCGTCGAGCAGTCCCTTCCTCACAAGATTGGCCGCATTGTAGAGCATGGCAACGTCGAAGACCTCGATCTCCGGCTTTACCTCATATTTCTGCATATCGGTCGCTAGTGTCTCCACGAAATCCGGCGGATTCTCGTAGATATTGGTCGGGAAGTTCACCGAGCCAGTGGCAAGCGATGCCATATCGGGTTTGAGGTAAAGCATGGCAGCCCGCTGCGAGGCCTCGCGGCCTCGGCCACCGGTCGAGAACTGCACGATCATGCCGGGGCAATGCTTGGTAACGCCTTCCTGGACCTGGCCGAAGAGATCAGGATCGGAGCTCGGATCCTCATTCTCGTCGCGGACATGGATGTGAACGAGGCTCGCGCCGGCCTCGAAGGCCTCATGGGTCGACTCGATCTGTTCGGCCGGCGTCACCGGCACGGCCGGATTGTCTTTCTTCTTCGGAAGCGCGCCGGTTATGGCAGCCGTGATGATACATGGTTCCGTCATTCTCTTGAGACTCCTACGCGGTCAGACCGATGTCTGAACGAAATGGAACGATTTGATTTGATCGCGGTCGGTGATTTCCTTCACCAATGTGAGCAATGGCGTTTCCATCAGCGGATAGGCCGTTGCGATCGGTCCCGCCTCCTTGAGAGCACCATACTGCCCCTCGTCATAGAAGACGGCCAACAGCAGGTCGTCGTCCGACTCGAACGGACCGCGCGTTCGCCGGACCCGCGCTAATGCCGGCTCGACTAGCAAGCCGGGACGTTCGGTGATCGGCTCGGTGCCACGAGTGATCTTGTCATAGAGATCGGGATCGATTTCTCCCGCGATCTCTCCGTAACCGCCGCGGACATAGAGCCGAACCTCATCGGGGACCGAATCATACCGCTCCTTACCCTGGTCGACCGCCATCACATTGAGAACGGACTGGGTGACGATATACTGGGCGAAGGGGCTGACCACGATCGGATAGCCAAGGTCGGCACGGACCTGCCCGGCTTCCTGAAGAATTTCATTCAAGCGATCTTCAAGCCCCATGGTCTCGAGTTGATATTGCAGGTTCGAAACCATTCCGCCCGCACACTGATGGTGATAGTGGAATTCATCATACTCGTTGGGCGTGCCGACAGGCTTGTCCTCACGCGCGGCAATATAGCTGAGGCGGTCCGCTACCTCTTCGACTGGTCCAAGATCGATATCCACGTCGTAACCGCGCCGCTGGAGGTTCCGCGTCACCAGTTCGGTCGGCGCATGAGAGACGCCATTGGCCAATGTCGAAGTAGCCGTGTGCACAACCTCGACACCGTGCTCGACAGCCTGTAGGACCACGAAGGGTGCGAGGCCCGAATTGCAGTGCGTGTGAATCTGCAGCGGCATCTCGCCAATTGCAGCTCTTACAGCCGGAACCAGTGTCGGCATGCGTTCCGGACGCAGCAACCCGCTGGCGTCCTTCAGGAACACGGCATCGACACCGAGCGCCGCCAACTCCTTTGCCTTGCCGGCATAATATTCATCGGTGTGAACGGGGCTTTCGGTATAGACCAGCCCGCCGACGACATAGAGGCCATGCGCCTTCGCTGCCCGAATCGGTATCTCGAGGTTCCGCATGTCGTTGAGCGCGTCATAGGGCGTGTGATAACGCATACCGTTCGCAGCGAATCGCTCGGCGGCCAGCTCAACCACGTCGTCGGGGAAAAATTCGAAGGTGAAGAGGCTCTGTCCACGGGTGTGAATGATGAGCGGCGTTTCGGTGACCCATTCGTTCAAAATGCGCATGCGCTCCCATGGGTCCTCACGCAAATAGCGAACACAGACGTCGAAAACGGCCCCCCCGACCAGATCAATTGCCTCGAATCCCGCCCGATCCAGGCGTGGCGCCAGTTCCCGCATCATCGCTGTCGTCATGCGGGTCGCCCAGAGGCATTGATGCGCGTCGCGCAGCGTCACGTCGATCAGCTTGATCGTTCGTCCCATAGCGTTCTTTCAACAGACCCCGGATTAACAATCGTCTCGCATCGCAAGACGATTGATTTCAGTTTTTGAGAATTGCATAGTGGAGAACACGTCATTTTCCTGTCAAGACAGCGATGATGAAAGCCCGAAAAAAACACACAGCTTCAAAGGCAAAATCAGTTCCTGCCGCCCCGTCATCCAGGACTCGCGGCGCGCGAGATACCGAGCGCCTATTGCAGTTCGGCGCCATGGGCAAAGCCTTCACCATCCTCGAGACCGTCACCGCCACGGATCAGCCGATGTCAATGGCGGAAACCGCCCGACTCACCGGTCTGACAAAACCCACAGTACACCGCGTTATCACATTGCTGTCGGAAATCGGTTTTCTCGAGCGTGATGTCTCGGGTCGCGGCTATGTAGAAGGTCCGCGCCTACTCTCCTTTGCCCTGACGACGCTCAGTGCGGCATCGCATCGTTCGCTTCGCCATGGCATTCTCAGCGGATTATCGGAGACACTCGGCGAGACATGCAATTTCGGGGTTTTGACAGGCTCGGAAGTGGTTTATCTGGATAGGGTCGAAGCCAAATGGCCACTTGGACTCCGATTTGAATCGGGGAGTCAGGTTCCGGCACATTGCACGGCGATCGGCAAGCTACTACTGAGCCTGCAACCGGAAGCCGAGCGTGAGGTGATTTTGAGTGCCATGCCTCTGACGCGCTATACGAGCGAAACGATTACGGACAGGCAAGTGTTGCGTGCGGCTTTGGAGGCAACGGCCAAGAGCAAGATCGGAACCGACGATCGGGAGTTCATGTCCGGCGTCGTCTGCATCTCTGTCCCGGTCATCACGCAAAGTGGCAGGATCGTTGGTGGCATTGCCGTCTCGGCACCCGAGGCGCGGATTACACTGAAGGAAGGCCTGGCATTCGTGCCCGAGATGCGCAGCGCAGCAGCTCGTCTCGGGGCAACCTACGAGCCGGGCCAAAATGCGGACAAATCGGAAGTGCAGCAATGACATTGAGCTTTAAGGAGGTGGCAGAGATCCTCAAGCTGATCGATGCCTCGGACTGTGACGAGGTCGTACTTGAGCTTGAAGGCACGAAGCTGGTCGTCCGACGGCGCGGTAACGAGACCGAGCAGCAGCTGGCCCCTGTCGCATCCGCCCCAAGGATCGAGGCCGTACCGGAAGCAAAGGTTCAGGAGCTGCCGGTGAAAACCGACTCGCGGCCCAATCTCGAGTTGGTGCCGGAACCCGCCCCAGTGGAACCGGCGCCATCCCCAGGCCCTGAAAACGAGCCGGCGGCGGAAGAAGGTCTGGTCGCCCTGCGAGCGCCAATGGTCGGGACATTCTATCGTCGGTCATCGCCTGACGATCCAGCATTCGTCGAGGTCGGCACCGAGGTCAAAGCCGGCGATCCTTTGTGTCTCATCGAAGTCATGAAACTCTACACGACCATCGAGGCCCCTGAAGACGGCGTCGTCGAAAGGATCGCCGTCGAGGATGGGACGCTCGTCGAGTTCAATGCGCTCCTCTTTCTGATCAGACCCAAATAAGCCCGAATGGATCCGCTCTTTGCGCTACAGGACAAATCGATCCTTGTCGCCGGTGCGGCAGGAGGGATTGGGAGCGCGCTTGCCGCTGGTCTCGCGTCACGCGGCGCACGCCTTCTCCTCACCGATATCGATCCTGACCGCGTGACCAAGCCCGATGGTGCAGAATGCGTCGTCTCTCCTATGGATGTAACCGATGAAGGCTCCATCGCCCATGCCGTCGACACGGCTCTGCAGCATTATGGGCGACTGGACGGCGTCTTGAACGCCGCCGGCATCCTGACGATCGGATCGGCGCTCGACCTCACCGAGGATGCCTTCCAGTCAACACTCGACATCAATCTCAAGGGGCCGTTCTTGCTGTCTCGGGTCGCGGCACGTGCCATGAGCGACGTGGGCGGCGCGATCGTACACATCGCCTCGATCTCATCGAAGATGTCGAACGCAAATTACGCCGCTTACGCATCATCGAAGGCAGGGTTGGCGCAACTTGTCCGCGTTCTCGGGCGCGAGTGGGCCGATCGCGGCATCACCGTCAACGCGATCGGTCCGGCCATCATCGAAACCGGCATGACAAGCCAACATCTCGATGACCCGGACTTCCAGCGGCGCTATCTTGAGCAAATCCCCATGGGGCGCATGTCGACGCCCGACGATCTCATCGGAACCGTTATCCTTCTGCTGAGTGCGGCGGGCCAGTTCATCACCGGGCAGACGCTCTATGTCGACGGGGGCCGTACCCTGGTCTGATGCCGAGGCCGGTATGGCAGCTTGTTTGGCTGGGCACTTCGAAAGGTTGGGTTCGGATGGCAAATCCCTATGACTGGAACCATCAGACGGTCGATGCCAATGGGATCGCAATCCATTATGTGCGTCATGGCAGTCCGACAGATAAGTCTCGCGCGCCGCTGGTCCTGATCCACGGCTGGCCGGAGTTCTGGTACACGTGGTCGAAGACGATCCCCGCACTCGCTGAAACATTCGATGTCATTGCGCCGGACCTTCGCGGCTTTGGCGATACAGAGAAACCGGACGCTCTGCCGCGCATAACCGACTATGTTCGCGATCTCGTCGGATTGCTCGACACGTTGGGGATCGAGCGTGCGGGGTTAGTCGCCCACGATGTCGGCGCCTATATCGCGCAAGGATTTGCTATGGCCTATCCCGACCGCGTGTCGGGGCTGTTCTTTTTCAACTGCCCCTATCCCGGTATCGGCAAGCGCTGGGTCGACCCGACCAGCGTCAACGAGATCTGGTACCAGAGTTTCAATCAACTCGATTGGGCGCCCGCCCTGCTCAGATCCAGTCCAGAGGCATGCCGGCTCTATTTCGGCAATCTTCTTGCGCACTGGTCAGCCGACCCGAACACGTTCACAGAAGAACTCGACATTTGGGTCGAGAACTTCCTCAAACCCGGAAACCTCGAAGGCGGCTTTGCCTGGTATCGTTCTCTGAACGAAGCCCGGCTTGCATTGATCCGCGACGGCGCTCCGCGGCGACCCAAAATCACCGTGCCGACCTATGTCTATTGGGGCGCGAAGGATCCGGTCCTGCGTGCCGAATGGAGCGACCGCATCGATGATTACTTCACGCATGCCACTGTCGAGATCGCAGAAGATTCCGGTCATTTCGTGCACTATGAGACTCCGGATGCTGCGAATGAGCGCATCGTCCGCTTCTTTAGCGACCGCACGACCTGATGAACGACCTGATCGCCTGGGCCGATCTTAGCCAGCTCGACCTCTGGAACACGCGCAATCTCATGGTCCTTACCACCCTGATGGTTGGCGGCCTGCTGCGCGGCTTCGTCGGTTTTGGCGCTGCCCTTGTCATCATTCCAATCGTCAGTTTGCTTTACAGCCCGAAAGACGCCGTTGCGCTCCATGCCGTGATCGAAATTCCGGCGCTATTCCGACTTGTTCCGATTGCCGTTCGCCATGCCGACAGCAGTCTTGTCTGGCCGTTGATCGTCGGCCTTACCGTGATGATGCCGGTCGGATCGTGGTTTCTGGCTTACATCGACCCTGAAATCATGAAGCTTACGATCGCCATCGTTGTCTTGACGCTCGTGATCCTGATTGCCTCCAACTGGCGCTACAGAGGACGGATCGGCAAACCGGTTTCGTTTGCGACCGGTGCCGTCAGCGGCATCATTCAAGGCGCAGCAGGTGTGGGGGGGCCGCCGATCGTCGCGGTTTTGCTGTCGCGGCCCGATCCGCCGGACATCATCCGCGGCAACATCCTCGCCGCCATGGCAGCGATTCACGTCATCGCAATCGGCGTCTATTGGGCCTATGGGTTTTTTACAAAAGATATCATTGTCTTAGGCATCCTGTTTTCGCCACCCTTCATTCTCGCGATCAGTCTTGGTGCGCGCCACTATGACAAGGGCGGAAGCAGCTACTACCGCCGCGCGGCGTTGACGGTCCTCGCCTGTGTCGCCCTCGTGAGCCTCTACACCGTCCTGACCTCCTGACCGGCTTCGATCACGCCCTTCACTCTGCAAAAGCCTAAGTGCCTTACTCGAAAATCCTGAAGCCAGCCCACTCCCCCGGCCCAACCACCCCGTAGGTACCCTTATTGGGTGGTTGGGCCGGGGGAGTGGGCTGGCCTGGTCGAAACAACCTCCAGGTGACGCTTACCTAAACGGCCCATTCAGCATGGGTTCATGCTGGTTTTTGTACATTTGTTACAGAAGTTGATCGAACCGCGCCCGATCGGCGGTTCAAGGGAGGCAAAGATGCTGAGGACACTAACCAAAATGATCGTGGCGACATTGGCGCTTGCAGCGGCCTCTGTCCCCGCTTTCGCAGAGAAGCGCGTGGCGCTCGTCATAGGCAATTCTGCTTACAAGAATGCCGCACCGCTGAAGAACCCCCGGAACGATGCTGGCGACATGTCCGCCAAGCTTCGCACCTATGGGTTCGAAGTCATTTCAGGAACCGATCTAGACCACCAGGGTCTCGGCCGGAAAATTCGTGAGTTTTCGAGCGCTATTACCGATGCCGATGTGGCGCTGTTCTACTATGCCGGACACGGTCTGCAGGTGAACGGCACCAACTATCTGGCACCAGTCGATGCAACGCTCTCCGACGAAGCGGATCTCGATTTTGAGTCGATCCGCCTCGATCTCGTACTGCGTCAGATGCAACGCTCCAAACGCGTCAATCTCGTGTTTCTGGACGCCTGCCGCGACAATCCGCTTGCCCGGTCACTGAGCAAAGCCAGCCGTTCGCTGAATGTCACCTCGGGTCTCGCCGCCGTCGAAAAGACGGCCGGTATGCTGATCTCCTTCGCGACCGAGCCCGGCAATGTGGCGCTCGATGGCGAGGGCCGGAATAGCCCGTTCACAACGGCTCTGCTGAAGCACATGGACAAGACGGATGCGAGCATCAACGACGTGATGATCGAGGTTCGCAAGGACGTGATGGCGGCAACCAACAGCTCCCAGATCCCTTGGGAAAACTCGTCTTTAACAGGTCAGTTTTACTTCAACCCCAACCGCTCCCTGGCAGGCACGACGGCGGCAACGAGCGAGGCACCGACAACGACGCGCCTTATCACGGTCGCCGATGCCACTGTCGAGCACACCTTCTGGACATCGGTTGAATCCAGCAAGGCACCGGAGCTGTATAAGGCATATCTTGAGCGTTTTCCCAATGGCGTCTATGCCCCGATCGCCAAGGCCCGCCTGAGTGCCGTCCGGTCCATTGCGGTCGAGCCCCGCGAGACGGCAACGACCGCCAAGACCGGAACCACCGGCACCAAGTTCGCGAGCCTCAACACCGGCACGGCCACCGACATATCGACGACGGCACCGATTGTAACAGCCGCAGCACCGGCCGTGGTGAAGCCTGCCCCGGTTGCCAACCCCTACATGATGGCTGTCCAGCTTCAGACCGAGTTGAAGCGGGTCGGGTGCTATTATGGCAGGATCGATGGCGTCTGGGGACGCGGCTCTCGCGGCAGCATGCATATGTTCAACGCGCACGCTCAAACGAGCCTCGATGCGAACACGCCGGCCCAGGCGACGATCGACGTCGTGACCGCGCACACAAACCGTGTCTGCCCGGTCGTCCAACAGGCGCGCCGCAAGCCGCAGGTCAAGCGGACCCGTACCGCTGCACCGCGGCGGCAGAAGGCGACCCGTACCACGCGTCAGCCGCGCCGCCAGCAGGTTCAACGGCATCGTCCGGTCGCCCCTGCCCCGGCACCCCGCCCGCGTGTCACACTCGGTTTCTCGAAGCGCGGCGGCAAAAGCAGTCTAAGCATCGGCATCGGTGCTGTCGGCGGAGTCTTCCGGTTCTGAGTATCCGCCAAACAGAACCGATTGACGGAAGAGTCGGGGCCTGCACGCCCCGGCTCTTTCATTTTTTTTCACTGCACGCAAGGCGCGCAATTATTCAACCGTGGGTTTTAGCGCCACAAACTTCAACATCTTGTGGCAAACAGCAGGCTTAGTACTAGAATGGGGATCTTGGCGGTCGCGAGCCGATTGGGCAATCGCCCAGGAAATAATCAGCCGAACGACGATCCGCCCTTGCCAGAGCGCAATTGACTCCCAATATCAACTAATTGGCGACAGATCGCGGGCACAATCGCATTTGTCTTGCCGTCGGTCATGGATGCCTTCATGACCGAGCGTCCAGGATGGGGACCTGCGCGAAGTAATGCCTGATTTGTTAAGTGATATTCTGCTGGCCTTCGCGATTCTCTCCGCGAAGCACACCATTGCCGATTTCTTTCTGCAGTCGCCCTACCAATATATGAACAAAGGTGTCTACGGACATCCGGGCGGACTGATCCACGCCGGCATTCATGCCATCCTCACCCCGCTCGTCTATCTGGCCCTGACACCCCAAACGCTTTTGCTCGCATTCCTGATCCCTGCTGCCGAATTCATCATCCACTATCATATCGACTGGGTGAAAGAGAGGATCGGCAAGATGGGGCGCTGGACGACTGAAGATCCCGAGTTCTGGCGAGCGCTGGGCGTCGATCAACTGGCGCACAATCTGACTTATGTGCTGATTATTGCGGTGTTGATTCCTTAGGCTTCGGCCTCATTGACCGATCGATCACCTCAGTGGCTGTCTCGATAGTCGCCGTATTGGCGACTTTCGGTACCACCGCCAGCCCTCTCCCCCGGCCCAACCACCCAATAAGGGTACCCTCGGGGTGGTTGGGCCGGGGGAGAGGGCTGGCTTTAGGAGTTTCGAGTCAGACTCTCAGACTGCAAGGTATCCCGAGACCATTTCGCATACATGCTTTCGTCGCGCTGCCAGCCATTTGGCATCGCTTAAGTCCTGATTAAACGTGATCGATAGCGTGTACTTGTTCGAGATATGGATATAGCTGAGCGACAGGATGGAGATATAGAGTTGGACCGGATCGACTCCCTTGCGGAATACGCCCGCCTTCTGCCCTTTTTGCAAGAGTGTCTTGATGGTGTCGACGAGAGGCAATGCCCCTAACGGAACTGTGCGCGATCGGCCCAGAAATCGACCTTGCTGAATATTCTCGATGCCGACCATTCGTATGAATTCATGGTGGGTGGACATGTGGTCGAAAGTGAATTCTACCAAAGCCACTATTCCCGATTGTGGATCGAGGCTCCGCAGGTCCAATTCTTCTTCCCGAGAGCGAAGTTCGGCATAAACGAGTTCCAGCGCTGAAACGTAAATACCTTCTTTGCTGCCGAAGTAGTGATACAGCATTCGAATGTTGCACTTGGCCCGTGCCGCTATTGCCGCCGTACGCGCACCGCTGAATCCGTTCTCACAAAACTCCGACAAAGCGGCTTGCAAGAGCTTCTCACGTGTCACAGCAGCATCGCGTTTGCGCGGCCACTTCGCAGGCGAGTTTCCTTTTAGCGGCAGATTTTTCATTCCTGGCAACATCGATCAGATTGACTCAAAAATCAATAAGTAATAAGTTACTTACTACAGGAAATTCGCACATATTGCGGTTAATCCGGTGATCGAAGAATCACGATTTATGGAGGAACGGATGTCCCTTAAGTATCAGATATCGCGGCGTTCACTGTTTGCGACCGTCGTTGGATTCGCGACGACATTGGTCGTCGGTGGTGGTGTCCTGGCTGCCGACCCTGTGAAGATCGGCCTGGTAGCGGCGTTGTCCGGTCAATCGGCAAAGTCGGGCGAAGCGATTACGCGTGGTTTGTCGGTCGCCATCGAAGAAATCAATGCAGCCGGAGGCGTTCTTGGTGGACGCAAGTTGGAATTGATCCGTCGCGACGACGAGTCCAATCCTGCCAAAGGTCAGATTGCAGCGCGCGAATTGATATACCGGGAAAAAGTTGCAGTCTTCGTTGGTGGGCTCGACTCGCCTGTTTCCTTGGCCATAGTACCTCTCGCAAACAAGTCGAAGACGCCGTTCATGGGTGTGTGGGCCGCTGCGACCCCAATCACACGCAATGGCGCCAATCCAAACTATGTGTTTCGGGTTTCCGCAGTCGATGCGATCGTCGACCGTGCGCTGATGAAGTATGGCAAAAAGACCTACAACACGAAAAAGGCCGGTTTGATTCTCATCAACAATCCATGGGGCGAATCCAATGAAAAGGGATTGAAAGCCGCCAGCAAGGTCGAAGGTGTCGAAATTGTCGGTATTGAGAAATTTGAAGGCAAGGACGTCGACGTTGTTCCACAACTCCTACGCCTCAAGAAGGCTGGCGCCGACACATTATTCCTCGTCTCGAATGCTGCTCCGGGCGCTCAGATGATGAAATCGCTGGGCCGCATGAATTGGAGCGTACCTGTGGTGTCGCACTGGGGAATCTCAGGTGGCCGTTTTCCGGAACTGGCCGGCAATATGGCTGAAAAAGTTCATTTTATTCAGACCTATAGCTTCTTCGGTGAGCAAGGACCGGCAGGCAAGAAACTACTGAAGAGATTGATTGAGAAGCATGACGACATCAAAAGCGCGGAAGATGTCATCCCGCCGGTAGGCGTCGCAAATGCCTACGACGCCATGCATTTGATCGCTATGGCAATCGATAAGGCCGGCAGCACGGACGGTGAAGCCATTCGCAAAGCATTCCTCTCGATCGGGCCTTACGAAGGTCTGATCAAGACATATGACAAGCCGTTCACTGCGGACAATCATGATGCGTTGAATCACGATGACTACATCATGGTTCGCTACCACGGTAAGCAGATAAAGCCAGTCCAATAAATATACTGACTGCGACAGCGGTGGTCCTTTTCCAGGACCACCGACCGACCGACGAACGTCATTCACAATTCGGCCGTGCGGGCTGGAAACCAGTAAGGCGATCGCTCCTCAAGCAGCGATCGCCCCACTCGGGGTCCGAGGGAAGCAATGGACACACTTATCCTATCATCGGTCATTACGGGAATCGGCCTCGGCAGCATGTACGGCCTACTCGCGCTCGGCTTTTACATCACTTACTCCGTTTCCCAGACCGTAAATTTCGCCCAGGGATCATCGATGATGCTGGGAGCCGTAGTTTGCTACAGCTTTGGCGTCACATTGGGTTGGCCCATGAGCGTTTCCATTCTCATGGCTCTCATCGCTTGCGCCATCTGGGGGTGGATCGTCGAGAAGTTCGTTGTTCGCCCATTTGCCAGCCGAGGATCCAACGCCTGGCTCATGGCGACCGTGGCGGCCGGTATTGTTCTGGATAACTTGGTGCTGTTCACATATGGGAAGGAACCAAGGAGCCTACCCTCACCATTGGTGCAGGAACCGATCCTGATAGGCGATCTCGGGATTTATCCGCTGCAAATTCTCATCCCCATCGTCGGGCTCGGCATTGCATTTGCGCTTCACTATGTCTCAAAGAATACCAAATTGGGAAAAGCGCAATTGGCGGTCGTTCAGAATCCCGATGCCGCCCGACTGATTGGCATTGATGTTAAGAAGGCGATCGTTGGCGCCTTCATTCTGTCTACGGTACTCGCCGGTGTGGCCGGCATTCTGATCGCACCTCTTTATAACGTCGCTTCCGATATGGGCACGGTGTTCGGTATCAAGGCCTTCGCGGTCGCCATCATCGGCGGAATCATGAGCCCCTGGGGCGTTGTATTTGCCGGCCTGGCCTACGGTATTGCCGAAGCGCTGGTCACTTCGACGCTCGGATCCGTCTACACCCAGATCGTTACCTTTGCTTTGGTCATCGTTGTCTTGGCGATCATGCCGAACGGACTGTTCGGTAAAGCGGAGACCAAGAAGGTATGAAGGCGATCAAGCTCATACTCGCTCTCGTACCTGCCGGTCTGGCCGCAGGTTACGCCAGCATTGCCGATAGCTATGTACTCTATATCCTTGCGACTGTCGGATTCTACACCATGGTCGGTGTCGGTCTGAATGTCCTGCTTGGCCTGACCGGACAGGTTTCCCTCGGTCATGTCGGTTTCTATGCAATCGGCGCCTATACGGTCGCGATATTGACGACCGATGCAAATATCAACTTCTGGCTGGCGCTATTGACGGCACTCGTCCTGACGGGTGGAATTGGCGTCCTTCTCTCAATCCCGGCATTGCGCGTTACCGGCCCTTACTTGGCCATGGTCACCATTGCATTCGCGTTTATCGTCGAACATGGGGCAGTGGAATGGCGCGAACTCACAGGCGGTGCAAACGGCCTGATGAATATTCCGGCGATCGGTTTGGCAGGCACCGAATTCAGCGAATTGAATACGGTCTATTTGACGATCCTGCTCACCGCATTGACGCTCTTTCTTTACTGGCGCTTCGCCGATAGCGCCTGGGGTTTGGCGATGCGGGCCATAAGAGACGCCGATACTGCCGGCCAGTCGCTAGGATTGAATCCAATCATGATTCGCGCTGTCGCTTTTGGACTCTCGGCAACAGCGGCGGGACTTGCCGGAGGATTGTTTGCACCCTTGACGGCATTTGTAAGCCCCAGTTCGTTTTCATTCTTTCAGTCGATCCTTTTTCTCTTAGTGGTTATCATCGGTGGAAGCGGCACCGTCTTTGGACCGTTGGTCGGCGCAGTTATCGTCGTGTTCCTGCCGGAGTTGCTTTCCGGATTTGCCGAGTACCGTCTGCTGTTCTTCGGAGCCTTACTGCTTGTCGTGATGTGGCTTGCTCCCGAAGGCATTGTCGGCGCCGTCATGTCCCGCTTGAGCAAGCGGCGCATGATGAACGTGCCCGACAAACCAGAACGCTCTCTCGATATTGCATCATTCCTGAAGCGCGAAGACGAGCCCGCACGACTGTCCGTATCAGACCTGGCCATTTCCTTTGGCGGCGTTCAGGCTGTCAAAGGCCTCGATTTCATAGCCGAAGACGGCAAGGTGACCAGTATCATCGGGCCCAATGGCGCAGGCAAAACAACCGCACTCAACATGATCGGCGGTTTCTACAAACCCGATACCGGGCGCGTTGAACTTAAAGGTGTCGATTTATCCGGGCAGCCATCGCACCGGATCTCACGCGCCGGCATCTCGCGAACGTATCAAACAACCCAACTGTTCGGAGATTTGACCGTTCTCGAGAATCTTTTGGTTGGTTTGCGCCGCGGGCATCTGGGTGGCCCGCTGGCTGCAGTCAAGCATATGCGCAATGATCAGTCGGCCTGTGCCCAATGTCTGATGCTCCTGCAATTCGTGGGATACAAGGGCGATGTCTACGCGCCTGCCAAGAGCCTTGCTCATGTCGACAAACGTCTTGTTGAGATTGCCCGCTCTCTAGCCACCCGGCCAAGCGTTCTGTTGCTGGATGAACCTGCGGCAGGCCTCGGTGCACAGGATACCGAACTGCTGGCTCCGCTGCTCCGCAAAATCGCAGACGCCGGCATAGTCGTGATCCTCGTCGAGCACGACATGGGTTTGGTTATGTCTGTTTCCGACCATATCGTGGTCTTGGATGCCGGAACGCCGATAGCGGCCGGACAACCGATTGATATCCAGAACAACAAGAAGGTACGCGAAGCTTATCTCGGTACTGGAAAGGTCATTGAGCGTGCCCGCAAGACGCCTTTGCCGGTTGCTGCCGAAGCAATGCTTTCCGTCGACAGTCTACAGACGGGATACGGTGCGGCGCCCGTGCTTCAGGATGTGAGCATTCACGTGAATGCAGGAGAATTCGTCGCTGCCCTTGGTGCCAATGGAGCCGGAAAGTCGACGCTGATGAGATCACTCAGCGGGCTACATCGGCCCATTGAAGGCAAGGTGTTGTTTATCGGCGAAGATATTTCCACATGGCAGGCCCATCAGGTTTCGGGAACCGGACTCGTGCTCGTGCCGGAAGGGCGCCAGGTGTTTCCCGAATTGGATGTCACAGACAATATCCGCCTCGGTGCGTACGGCCGGGACGATTTTGATGATGCTGCCGAAATCGATGAGATGCTGGATAGGTTTCCTGCGCTGCGCAATCGTCAAACAAGCCGGGCCGGCCTCCTTTCGGGCGGCGAGCAGCAAATGCTTGCGATCGCACGAGGTCTGGTTGCGCGTCCAAAATTGATCCTGCTGGACGAACCTTCCCTCGGCCTTGCGCCAGCGCTCATAGAAGATCTGTTCTCCGTTCTTGCTGAGTTGCGAGATGAAGGTCGTACGATCCTGCTCGTTGATCAGATGGCAGGACTTGCATTGTCGGTCGCAGATCGCGGCTATGTACTGGAGTCGGGTGTTGTCGTTCACGAAGGAACAGCGGACGAACTGAAATCCGACGAGACAATCGAACAGGCTTATCTCGGAGGGAGTTCTTGATGGACCTTGTCATCAAGAACGTCGTCGTTTCCGGTTGCCGAGACAAACGGCCAAGGGATATCGGCATCGCCGACGGCAGGATAGTCGCGATCGAAACGGAAATTGGCGCCGATGCTGAAACGCTCGATATGGCCGGGCGATTAGTGATTCCAGGTTTTATCGAATCTCACATCCATCTAGACAAAGCTTGCATACTGGATCGGTGCCGTTCCGAGGAAGGCACCTTGGATGAAGCCATCCGCGAAGTATCGGCAGCAAAGCGAGCCTTTACCGTGGAGGATATCCACGACCGCGCGGTTCGCACGCTGGAGAAGTGCATACTGCAAGGCACGACCCGCATCAGAACCCATCTCGAAGTGGATCCTGTAATCGGCCTGAAGAGCATCGAAGCGGTTCTGCCGCTGATCGATGCATATGCCTGGGCCGTCGACCTTCAGATCTGTGTCTTCCCTCAGGAAGGCCTGCTGAACAATCCCGGCACCGATGAATTGATGATCGAGGCTTTGCGCCAAGGCGCAACCGTTGTCGGCGGCTGTCCTTACACAGATAGCAATCCGCGCGGCCAGATCGAACGCGTATTCGAGATGGCCGTTGAATTCGACGTTGACGTAGATTTTCATCTCGACTTCGATACCAATCCGGAAGGTATGACCGTTGCCGATGTCTGCGAGCTGACTGAAGCCAATGGCTATGGCGGCCGCGTTGCCATTGGCCATGTCAGCAAGCTTTCGGCATTACCGGAAGACGAGCTGAATGCTATCGGCCAGAGATTGGCCGACGCCGGAGTAGCCGTTACCGCGCTCCCTTCCACCGACCTCTATTTGATGGGCGCGGAGCGCGACCACAACATCGTTCGCGGCGTTGCTCCCGCACACCGGTTGCTGGAGCTCGGTGTCAATTGCTCGCTGTCAACGAACAACGTTTTGAATCCATTCACGCCATTCGGCGATTGCTCGATGATCCGCATGGCCAATCTCTACGCCAATATCGGGCAGCTTGGTACGGCCCGGGGCCAGCACCAATGCCTCGAATTGGTAACGCACCGACCTGCGCAACTCATGCGTCAGAATGACTATGGGATCGCGGTTGGAAACCCCGCAGACCTCGTCGTTCTCGACTGCGCGTCCGAGGTTGCCGCCATCCAAGAACTCGCCACACCTTTGTATGGCTTCAAGCGCGGCTACCGGACCTTCACACGCAAACCTGCCGAACTCCATAGACCCTAGAGCCAACGAATATGCCTAAGCACAAAAATACAAAGAAGCTCCTCGGCCATCCCCCAATAGTCATCAATATCGGACTGGAGGGGTTCGCAGAGGAATTGGGCCAGCAAGGCGTAGCAGTGGTCCAGGTAGACTGGACTCCCCCAGCGGGCGGCGATCCCAAACTTGCCGCCCTACTATCGAAACTGGGAAGCTGAGGATGAAACGTATCGACGATGCGAATGCGGAAGCTTTGAGCCGTATGCTTGGCGGCGACCCGGTTCTTGTCGACGTCCTGCCGGCCCGCGAAGCCATTCCGCAACTCAAAGAGAACGTCATACTCCATGCCGGACCGCCAATAGAATGGGCCGACATGTGTGGCCCCATGCGCGGTGCCGTTGCCGGAATCGCTGTTTTCGAAGGTTGGGCAAAGGATCTCGATGAAGCCGCCGCGAGGGCCGCTGAAGGACGTTTCGAGTTTCATCCCAACCATCACTTCGATGCTGTTGGACCGATGACTGGAATGACAACCCTGAACCAGCCGGTAATGGTGGTTGAAAATCGAACATTCGGAAACAGAGCCTACTGCGCCATCAACGAAGGGCTCGGCAAAGTCATGCGGTTTGGAGGCAATGATGCCGAAGTCCTGAACCGTCTGAGTTGGTTGCGGGATGATTTCGGTCCGGCCCTTGGGCGGGCAGTTCGCCATTCCGGAGGCCTTCCGCTGAAAAGCCTGGTTGCCCGCGGCCTGACCATGGGCGATGAGATGCATCAACGGAACATCGCATGTTCCTGCCTTGTCTTGCGAGAATTGGCCCCTGCACTAGCCGATACGACAGACGAAAAAGCGTCTCTGTCGAAGGCTTTGGCTTTCATGGGCGGCAATGATCAGTTCTTCCTGAATATCGCAATGGCCATGGGCAAGGCGATCATGGATCCGGTCCAGAATATCGAAGGATCCAGTATCGTAACGGCCATGAGCCGCAATGGCACCGATTTCGGGATTCGGGTCAGTGGCACCGGAGAGCGATGGTTCACGGCTCCAGTCGAGATGCCTGAAGGGCTTTACTTCCCCGGTTTCTCGGAAGCCGACGCCAACCCTGATATGGGCGACTCGACCATCGTGGAGACGATCGGACTTGGCGGTTTTTCCATGGGCGCGTCACCAGCCGTCGCCGGATTCGTGGGCGCCGGCGCAGCCTCGGAGGCAGGGAATTTCACTCGCACCATGTCAGAGATCGCTATTGGTGAGAATCCTGAGTGGACCATTCCCGCAATGGACTATCTCGGGGTTCCGTCCGGGATAGATATACGCCTGGTGGTTGAAACCGGCCTGGCTCCCACGATCAACACAGGTATCGCTCACAGGGAACCGGGTATCGGTCAGGTTGGCGCAGGTATCGTTCGAGCACCGATGGCTTGTTTCGAGAAAGCTCTCTTGGCGTTTGCCGATAGTGTGGGTGTTTCATGAGCGTCACTGTCCTCAACGAAGTCCGCAAAGGCTTCTATCTCGATTCCGTCGCGTTGATGCGACTGTCGCGCACCATTGCCGAAATGGAGGGTGTCGAGGAAGCCGCGTTGATGATGGGAACACCATCCAACCGCGAAATCATGGCCGCTGCCGAACTATTGACTGAAACCGGTCAAAGTGCCGGCGGTGGTGACCTGATCATCGGTATTCGCGCCACCACACGTCCAGCAGCCGAGGCGGCACTGTCCGAAGCCAGTGCCCAGCTCGATCAACCCGCCACCGAGCGCATCGGCGATGAGTTGTGGCGCCCCAGGTCACTCAGGGCTGCCTTGAAGACGGAACCGGAAGCAAATCTTGCGCTGATATCCGTCCCTGGAGAATTCGCCATCGCAGAAGCGCGCAAGGCCATTCGGCGCGGTCTGCACGTCATGATCTTCAGCGACAATGTCGATCTCCATCAAGAAGTCGAGCTCAAGCGCGAAGCACGGGAACTCGGATGTCTCGTCATGGGGCCTGATTGCGGCACAGCGATCATAAGCGGCACGCCCTTGGCATTCGCCAATGCCGTGCCACGAGGTGAGATCGGTATCGTCGGCGCGTCCGGAACAGGCACTCAGGAGGTCTCCTGCCTTATCGCCCAATATGGCGGCGGGATCTCTCATGCAATCGGCGTGGGAGGCCGCGATCTCAAGTCCGAGATTGGCGGCATCTCAACTTTGATGGCCATCGATCTGCTCGTCACCGATCCCGAGACCAGCCATATTGTCGTAATTTCCAAGCCGCCACCGGCAGACGTGGCATCGCGGGTCTTGGAATCCATCGCCCAAGGCGGCAAACCGGCCACTATCTGTTTCATTGGCTCAGGTCCATTGCCAATGCCGGCCAATGCGACGCAGGTCTTCACGCTGAAAGCCGCGGCCCAGGTCTCACTGGGGCAATCGGTCGATCAAACTGAACAACCGGTCCATACAGTTGAGGTGGCTCCAGGACGAACGCGCGTTCAAGGATTGTTTGCCGGAGGAACACTGTGTGCTGAAGCACAAATCCTGTTCAAGGCCGCAGGACACACCGTGAATTCGAACGCGCCGGTCCCCGGTGTTCAGCCGCTGACTGACAACGGTAGCGGGCACGTGATCCTGGATCTCGGCAATGACGAATACACGCAGGGCAAGCCTCATCCGATGATCGAGCCTTCAGTCCGCGACGAACCGCTCATCGCGGCCATGCGCGATGGGCATGTCGGTGTCATCATGATGGACGTCGTGATCGGCTATGGCGCGCATCCAGATCCGGCAGGCCACTTGGCGAAGGTTCTGGCAAAGCACAAGCAAGACGATGGTCCGGTCGTAATTGCATCCGTCACAGGAACAGAAGCCGACCCTCAGGTCCGTTCCGCTCAGATTGCCACGCTCAAGGCCGCAGGCGTTCTTGTAGCGCCGACAAATGCCGATGCCACGGCACTGGCATTGTCCGCCATTCAAACACCGACTTGAAAGGTTGCGCGATGTCGATGACCTTCGAAATACCCGATCGGATTCTCGTCGCCATAGGTGGGAACGCCACGCATCCCGAAGACATCGAGGGCACGTCGCGCGAACAGAAAGTCATCGCAGCTGCCACGGCTCAGTCGCTGCTGCCGCTTGCGTCCTTGGATAACCAACTCGTTGTCACACATGGGAATGGTCCGGTCGTTGGCAAAATTCTCATGCGCCAAGCTCTGACACGGGATGTCATCGCACCCATGCCGCTGGATATCTGCGTAGCCCATTCCCAAGGTGGCATCGCCTATCTTCTGGTTCAAGCGATGGAGAACGCGCTTCGCGAGTCGGGTAGTGAGCGTCATGTTGCCTGCATCCTCACGCAGGTCGAAGTCGACAAAGACGATCCGGCCTTCGACGATCCCAGCAAACCCATCGGCGCCTTTTATGACCAGGAAGAGGCCGGCCGTATTGGCAAGGAACTGGGTTGGCTAATGAAGGAGGATTCCGGGCGTGGATGGCGACATGTCGTGCCCTCCCCCAAGCCGAAACATGTCTGTGACATTTCCCTGGTTCAGGTCCTCGCCAGGAGAGGCACTGTCGTCATCGCTGGCGGCGGTGGAGGCATTCCCGTAATCCGTGGCCCGAAAGGCATACGCCGTGGTGTACAGGCCGTAATCGATAAAGACCTGACATCGGCCCACATGGCGAATGTACTTGGCATCGAACTCCTCATGATCCTGACGGCAGTGCCCAAAGTGGCGATCAATTTCGACACACCGGAACAACAGAATCTGGATCTGGTCACGCTGAGGGAACTGCGCGCACTGCATGCTGAGGGTCATTTCCCTGCCGGTAGTATGGGTCCCAAGATCGAAGCGGCGATTCGATTTCTTGATGGTGGCGGAGAGCGCGTGATCGTCGCGCACCTCGATGAAGCAATGCCGGCCCTCCGCGGCGAGACCGGCACGCATATTGTTGCAGATGGCTGACAGTCGTAGCGACCTCGCCTGCTATCCGGTCCGTACGATTGGCCATGCTATTCCGGGCACTTTGCGCGAAGATGCGGATGGGCGGATCGAGGCCGTCTTCGAATCGACATTCTATGTCCTCTCCGGCAACGGCCTCATCTGCATAGGACGTGAGGAGTTTGAATGCGGTCCGATAAACTGCGCCGCTTCAATTCCCAAACATATTGACTGGCGATCTCGTGGTCTTCAACGACATAGCCGCGCTCGCGTCTCACCACACAAGATAGAAATCTCCGGATTTTGCAGGCTCCTTGTATCCGGCTCAAAAATCTGGAAACCAGACGTCCTTCCGAACGCAATCATGCCCAGAAATGTCGCAGCCGGCATCGATGTTTTTCGCAGTTATGCGACGATATTCAATGACTTGTCCGGGTTGGGTGGTTTTCTGGTGCCTGACTATCGGCCGGAACCATCAGATCGTGTCGGCGCGGCGGCCGAAATTCCATTAGCGCAATCTCAGCAGTGGTTGGTCAACGCGTTCGCACGCGCGAACGCCGATCCGGACGAAAGCATGGTTTGGGTCGAGAAATTGTCAGGCCTCGGTCCCGGCCTTACACCTTCCGGCGACGACTATCTCGGTGGAGTGCTGTTGGCGTTGCATGCGCTTGGTGAACACCATTTATGCCGCCGACTATGGCAATCGGTCCAGCAGTATTTCGAAACCAATGGCAATATCATATCGCAAGCTCACATGCGGAACGCCGCCTGTGGAATGGGCAGTGCCGCTATTCACCGTACGATCAAGGCGATCTTATCGGGTGAACCCCATGCGATCGGCACAGCCGTCGACGGCGTCGCCAATGTGGGGCATTCATCGGGTTGGGACACGATGCTTGGTATTATCGCGACGCTGGACGCCTGGCTTTCGAGCTCCTCGCGACTTCAGAAAAACGAACCGTACCGCCTAGATCCCTCTGCGAACTTATAAGAGCACTTGATGGAGCCCTTTGCGCTCATTGGATTAGGCTCGGAGCGCGGCGTGACGCCGACGCATCAGGTTGATGGCTCTCCCTACAACAGCGCCGAAATCTCACGGTTCGCGAATTCCAGACGATCCGACAGCACGCGAACAATCAGGCTGTGGAAGTCGGAAACCAGATCCGGGTCTTTTTCCTGCATACGCTTGAAGGCTGTCCGTGTCAGGCGATAGGCAATCGTCGGACCCTCGGCAACGACGGAGGCGGTGCGCGGGGCGTCGCGATAAAAGCCCATTTCGCCGACAACCGTCTGCCCGGCCATCCGCCGCAGACGCAGCGGCCGACCGAACTCGTCCTCGATCATGATAGCGAGCGAACCCGATGCGATGAGATCAATACTGTCGGCCGGATCGCCCTCATTGATCAGGACATCCGCGGCCTCGAGTTCCAGGCGCTCGAAATAGGATATCAGGCGATCGATATCGGCGTCGGTTCCCAACTCGCGGATCAACCAGTCCTCGATGGTTATCGATGCGCCACCCTCGCCGTCATGGGCACTGAGCATGCTGTTCTCGCACCATTCGAGTGCTTCGTTGCGCGTTGCGAACACGCCGTGGGGCCGTTCGCTCGAGAAGAATCCCGCCGCATCGAAACTCGTCATCATGCGGGGTGTCAGGCCGGAGTAGATCAGGGCAGCGCCGTGCTCGTCGCAATAGTTCGAGAGTTTGACGAGGCTCAGGACGGCCGACGTATCCAATCCCGGCACGCCTGAGAAATCGAGCACGATGTAGCGGACCGGCGGGTCATCCTGCTGGTCGATGCAGCGGCGGACATATTCGAACAAGCCATTCGAGGAGCCGAAAAAGATGAAGCCGGACAACCAGAAAACATGAATCTGCCGGCCATTCTCATTCAGGAGCCGCGCTTCCCATAAGGGCCGCTCAACATTCGAAGAGAAGTCCTGGCGGGTCAGATGGCGGCGAACGACGCCGATCCGGCTGTAGCTGAACGCGAACAGCAGGCAGGCGCCGATAACGCCGAGCAGCACGCCGAGAAGATATCCGAAATAGACAATGCCGAGCATGATGGCGCCGGCAAGAAGCAGGTCTGTCCGCGAACGCTGGGCCGGCGAACGTATCAGGGCCTCGGTCAGAATGACCAGACCGACATAGCTCAGCAGCCCGCCTAGTAAAGGTTTGGGTATCAGGCTGGCGATCCCGCTGCCGAAGAAGAGGACAAGGGCCGACACAATCGCCGCCGCCGCACCACTGAACCGCGTGACGGCACCAGCCTCCTTGATCAGGACGCTTCCGTTGAGCGACAGATTTCCGACCGCGCCACCAACGAGTGCTGCGGCAACATTCGCGATACCGTTGGTGCGCAATTCCTTGTCGAGATCTGCCGATTTCTGGCGCACGACTTCCAAGCTTGAAACATCCAGCAGCATGGAGACCGCCGTCACCCCACCCACCGCGCCGATTTCCGCAGCACTTCTCGCCAGCAAACGCCAGTCGATGTCATGGGCTGGAATGACGGTAACCGGTGACCACAACCCAAGCTCGCCGATATCGTCCAGGAACCAACTCTGCATACCGCCCGCATAGTCTGCCCAACCTAGCCCGAGGAGAGCGCCGTTCAACAAAATCAGCGATCCGATAAAGGCGATCGGCAGAACCAGAAAGCTCTCGACCCGCCGTTTGACAACGAAGACACCGATGGCAAATCCCAGCCCAATCAGAAGCTGCGGCAGTCGTTCCGGATCGGCGATATCCGAAATCGAGTCGCTTGAGAGCTCGGGTGCAATTCCCGACATCACCTCGACGCCGCCCGAGATCAGCAGCCAGCCGGATGCCGCCAAAAACCCGCCGATCACGGGATAAGGCACAAAGCGCAGCCATACGCCGAGCCGAAACACGCCAAGCCCAAAGAGCAACAATCCCGTGAAAAGGGTCGCAACGGTCAAGGCCGTCATGACGTGGATGACGGCAAGTTCGGGGCCGAGATCCTTGGCACTGAAGAACGCCGCGGTCGATGCCGCCAGCACGCTCATGACAGCAACAGCCGGCGTGTCCGGCCCCGCATCAGCCGGTGCAAGGGTCGTCGTTAGGGTCACGATCAGGCCAGTGACGGCCGTTCCCATCAACAGTGCGGACAGGCCCAGAGCAAAGCCGTCAGCGATATATCCCTGAAAAATCAGCGCACTGAAGGATATGCAATAGGCGACCGTCACCAGCGAGGCGATGACACCACCCAGGGCATCGCGTGCCAGCGTCGCCACGCCGATTTCACTCACTTGCGCGCGGACGAATGTCTGAAGCGACTTCAAATTGAATTCACACCCTCAATCAACGGCTTCGGAAACCGGTACCCCCTCGCCCGTAGCATATTTCCTTATATCAGACCGGAGACGGAATGGAGCCTCGACGTTGTCATTTCCGGCAAATTCACAAGCGCCCGGCGGCGGATTCATTCAAATGATCAACGATCGAGTCCGCAAAGCCGCTGTATTTCGAGATAGCTTGCGGCATGATCGAGTTCCTCATGCCCGTTTTCGGCCAGAGAAACATAGAGTGCCAGCGCCTGTTTCGTCATCGGAAGGGTGAGCGAAAGCTTGGCGGCAAGTGCCTCCGCACTGCGCATATCCTTGAGCTGAATACGGGACGGTGCCCCCGGTTTGAAATCACCCTCGACCATACGCCGGCCATGATTCTGCAGAATCGGCGAATCGGCGAATCCCCCCTTGAGTGCTTCGATAACGGCCATTGGATCCGCGCCGCCCTGCGCAGCCAAGGTCAGAGCCTCGGCAACCGTCGAGATGGTGTTGCCGACAATAACCTGGTTGGCGAGTTTCACCAGTGAGCCGGCACCAGCCGGCCCCACATGCGTTGCCCGGCCCAAGACCGAAAAGATATCGTCAAGCGAGTCGAAAATAGACCGGTCGCCGCCGGCCATAATGGCCAATGTCCCATCACGGGCACCAGGTTCACCGCCAGACACGGGTGCATCCAGGTAGCCAAGCGCGCGCTCGGCGGTAGCAGCAGCTTGAGCCTGGGCCGTTTCCATCGGAATCGAGCTCATGACAATAAGCGTGGCCCCTGGCGCCATCGTGTCCAGCAGACCAGGCGCGCCATCGCCGAAGAGCACACGATCGCTGGTCGGCCCGTCCGAGACCATAACAATCACCAGATCGGCGTTCACGCCCGCGTCACCGGCCTGCCCGACAACCGAGACCCCAAATGGCTTCAGCCGCTCCACCTTGTCTGGCGTCCGGTTCCAGGCGGCAACACGATGGCCGGCTTCGGCCAGTCTGCGTGCCATTTGAAAGCCCATGATTCCGGTGCCGACGAATCCGATCGACCGCACGCCGTTCATAAGTGTTCCTCCCTCGTCATCGCGCCGCGATCGTGTCAGTATGCGCCGGTCAGAACAACTGCAAAGGACGCATACACGTGGGCAAGCACCGCATCGCTCTTATTCCCGGAGACGGCATTGGCAAAGAAGTGATTTCCGTCGGACAGGAGGCGCTCGAAACGCTCTGCGAAATCTCGGACAACATTGACCTGGATTTCGAGACGTTTGACTGGGGAAGCGACCGTTATATCGAGACCGGCAGCATGATGCCGGATGACGCACTTGCGATCTTGTCCGGGTTCGATGCCATCTATTTCGGATCGGCAGGCGATCCCCGCGTGCCCGATCATGTCAGTTTATGGGAATTGCGGCTGGCTATCTGCCAGGGCCTCGATCAATACGCCAATGTTCGCCCTGCCCGATTGCTGCCCGGGCTCACAAGTCCTCTGCGCGATGCCGGACCGAAGGAGATCGACTGGATAATCGTACGGGAGAATTCGGAGGGCGAATATTCGGGGGCCGGCGGGCGTGTGCATCAGGGCCATCCCCTGGAAGTCGGGATGGATGTCAGCGTCATTACCCGCGGCGGTGCCGAGCGCATCCTGCGTCATGCGTACGGGATTGCCCGGTCGCGGCCACGGCGCAAGCTTGCCTTTGTGACAAAATCGAACGCACAGCGTCATGCCATGGTCCTGTGGGACGAAGTCTGCGAGCAGGTTTCCGCCGACTTTCCGGAGGTCCTGACAGAGCGAGTTCTTGTCGATGCGATGGCCGCACGCTTTGTCACTGATCCGGCCAGTATCGATGTCGTTGTGGCCAGCAATCTGCATGCCGATGTCTTGAGCGATCTGGCCGCTGCGCTTTCCGGGAGTCTGGGTCTAGCACCGACAGCCAATCTCAATCCGGAGCGCGCCACCCCCTCCATGTTCGAACCGATTCACGGATCGGCCTTCGACATTATGGGCCGCGGCATCGCCAATCCGCTGGGCGCAATGTGGTCTGCCGTGATGATGCTGGAACACCTGCAGGAGCCGGATGCCGCAGCGCGGCTGATGGGCGCGATTGAGGGTGTCACCCGCAATGGTACACATCTCACCCGGGATCTTGGCGGTCAGGCAACGACGGCCGACGTCACATCGGCCGTTCGCTCGGCTCTCGCATCATGATGCGTCCGTTGCCCTAGGATCCCAGCTCCCGACGTCGAGATCTTCATCGACAAACCAGCGTCCACTCTTTCCTTCCAACTCGCATTGTTTGGCAAGAATGTCGTTGAATTCGCGACGAGGAATAAGGTTGAAGCCGACATGGGCCAAGTGCCCGGTTGGCTGCTTGCCATCGTTCAGGACATAACCCCAGTTCTGCAAATGTCGGTTCAGGGTTGCAAATCCGACCTTGGAGGCATCCCGGACGCGGACAAATTGCGACTCGGTAAAGAAGACACGTCCAATACCGGTGCCATAGCAGCCACCAGCCAGATTGCCGTCCTTGTCCCAGACCTCAACGGAATGAGCATGTCCAGCTTCGTGCAGAGCATTGAATGCGGCAATGACACGCGGCGTGATCCAGGTCAGATGCCTGCGGCCAGGGCGTGCCTCGCCGCAGGCCCGAACGACCTCCTCGAAATTCTGATCGAAAGTCACGCTGAAATGCTTGTTGCGCAAGCGTCGGCGCAAATTCTTCTCCATACGGAAGTCCTCTATAAAGAGGACCATGCGCTCCGACGGCGCCCACCATTTCATTGGCTCGACGTGACAGAAGGGGTAGAGACCGGACCGGTAGGCGGCAAGCAGTGTTTCGACGTCGAGATCGCTGCAGACGCCGGCAAGACCGTCCGGGCTTGCCAGTGCTTCGTCCGGGTTCGGCAGAATGCGACGAGCGGCCGGCGATTTCAGATAATGGGACGTAACCACCCCGGCGACCCCTGGAACAGAACCCAGCCCTTGATGCTTGATCGACCAGGCTGCACCGAGCATGCGCCGCCGCCAACGATCGGCAAACGGCTCGGTTTCTGGAACCGGCCGGGCATCATCATCGACAAACGCCAGCAACTCGGTGGTCGCGTCACTCTTTGAACTCATAGAATCGTCTCTCGCATTCTGCGGTCTTGGTGCTGCCCCTCGTGAGGCAGTTTCCCCCTACAGCAACGTCCTCGAGCATAGGCCCGAAGACGGATGTCCCCGATGTCATATCAGAGGGATATTAAAATTGATTTTCGCTACCCACGCACACTCACCAGAAGCGGTTAACCCAATCTTTCTCTTTGATTTCCAAGCAAAATTCAGCGTCTCGTTAAAATTTGAACGAATTCCCTAACGCGATATCACTATTTGTCTGGCAGAGTGCTTACTGGTTGGGGAAAAGACTGCGCGAAAAAACACCCAATCACACGAATGACTGATAGACTTGAGGGAACGACGTGCCAATCGACCGGGAAATGCGGACTGCAATCTTTTTGTGGGAGTCCTCGCCGATTGGCCAAGAATTGGAGGCGCAAATGCCACTGTTTTGCACGGCTCAGCCGGAACAGGCATTTCCAAAACAATATTGGCTCGGTTTAGCCTTGGCGGGGCTTCTTTGGGCCGTACTCGGGGTTGGGGCCACATTGGTTTAGAACCTGAGAAAAAATGAGAGTGATATCAGAAGCGGCGGGTCCGGCGGGGTCCGCCGTTTTCATTTGTTCTGGCTCCTTTTGCTTTGGCTCACAATCAAAAAACTCTATCGAGTTCCGCTTTTCAGCTAATGACCCAATGTATCGTCCAGCTGACAGGATGGGCGCTTAGGCACGCCTTCCGTCCAACAATGCAGCGGTAACTTCTCGAACGTCGGAACCAACGCGATTGCGAACGGCCGGTCGACGCCCAGGAGGTCAGCGACGCCGCTCAGAATCGGCATCGAGGTTCAATGCGCCATCTGGCCATTCCGTGCTTCCTTTTTGCTCAAGGCCCTCGGAATACCGGACTGCCTCTGACTTTCATCCCATTCGGTCGATTGCAGCGTCTCCGTCAACGCGACCTTCACAGCTTGGTCGATTTGTGAGATCGGCATAATTTCCAAACCGTTCTTCACCGCATCCGGTATCTCCGGCAGATCTTTGGCATTTTCGTCGGGGATCAGGACGGTCTTGATACCGCCACGCAAGGCCGTGAGCAGTTTCTCCTTGAGATCGCTGACCGGCAGAACGCGACCGCGAAGCGTGATCTCGCCAGTCATCGCGACATCCTTGCGCACCGGAATGCGAGCCATAACGGAAATGATTGCTATTGCCATGGCAACACCGGCCGAAGCCCCATCTTTGGCGATCGCGCCATCGGGCACATGGACATGGACGCGTCTCGTCTCGAAGAGCTGTGGCTCGATACCGAACGCGACGGCACGGGAGCGTACATAGGCATTTGCCGCCTCAATCGACTCCTTCATGACATTCCCCAGATTGCCGGTAACAGTCATTTTCCCCTTCCCCCGGCTCATGACGGCTTCGACGGTCAAGAGTTCGCAGCCGACCTCGGTCCAAGCAAGAGCGTTCACCACACCGACCCTATCTTCAACATCAACCTCGCCATAGCGGTAATGAGGCACACCAAGGAATTCCTCGAGATTCTGCATTGTGAATGCAATGCTCGCCGCGTTCGTGGACAGCAACGTCTTGACAGTCTTGCGCGCCAACTTCGCAATTTCACGCTCGAGACCGCGCACGCCGGCCTCCCGGGTGTAGCGCTGTACAATCTCCTTCAAGGCGTCGTCATCGAGACTCCACTCCCTATCATCAAGCTTGTGCCCGTTGAGCTGCGCAGGGATGAGATGTCGACGGGCAATCTCGATTTTCTCGTCTTCGGTGTAGCCTGCGATACGGATGACCTCCATCCTGTCCAGCAAGGCTGGTGGAATGTTGAGTGTATTCGCGGTGGTCACAAACATGACGTTGGAAAGGTCGTAATCAACCTCGAGATAATGGTCGTTGAAGGCATGGTTCTGCTCGGAATCCAGTACTTCCAGAATCGCCGATGCCGGGTCACCTCGGAAATCAGCGCCCATTTTGTCCACCTCGTCGAGAAGGAACAGCGGATTCACCTTTTTAGTCTTGCGCATGGATTGGACGATCTTGCCCGGCATTGAGCCCAAATAGGTCCGTCGATGGCCGCGAATTTCCGCTTCGTCGCGCACGCCGCCCAAGGACATGCGCACGAAGTCGCGTCCTGTCGCCTTGGCTATCGACTCGCCGAGCGAGGTTTTGCCGACGCCAGGTGGGCCGACAAGGCAAAGAATCGGTCCCTTGAGTTTGTTGGTACGCGTCTGCACCGCTAGATATTCGATGATGCGTTCCTTGACCTTTTCAAGGCCGTAGTGCTCTTCATTGAGAATCCGCTCGGCTGCACCAATATCTCTATTGACCTTGCGCTTGACGCCCCACGGTACCGATAAGAGCCAGTCGAGATAGTTACGCGTCACCGTGGCTTCCGCCGACATTGCACCCATCCAACGCAGCTTTTTCAGCTCACCGAGAGCCATTTCCCTCGCATCCTTAGAGAGCTTTGTTTTTGCAATTTTTTCCTGGAACTCACTAATATCGTCCTGGTTGTCGTCGGGGTCATCCAGCTCTCGTTGGAGGGCTTTCAACTGCTCATTCAGATAGGTTTCGCGCCCGGAACCGTCCATCTCGTTTTTGACGCGGTTTCGTATTTTTCTCTCCGCGCTCAGGATTGATATCTCACTCTCGATCAGCGCGCACAGACGCTCCAAACGCTCCGAGAGCACCGAGATTTCCAAAATCGTCTGCTTGTCGGAGACCTTGATCGCAAGATGGGAGGAAATGGTATCGGCAAGCTTCGAGAAATCCTGGATCTTGGTGATACTGCCGAGAATCTCGGATGAGATCCTTTTGCTGAGCTTGATGTAGCTTTCGAACTGGCTCAGGACGGATTGCGCCAACGCCTCGATCTTCGTCTCTGCGCCAAGTTCGTCCTCGACGGCGGCGATATGAGCCTCGATAAAGGATGCATTCTCGGAAAAATTGAGAACGCGCGCCCGTGACGTGCCTTCGACCAGCACTTTCACGGTGTTATCGGGCAACTTTAAAAGTTGCAGAACCGTCCCCAATGTCCCGACGGAATGTATCGCGTCCATCGACGGCTCATCGTCTGCGGAGTTCTTTTGCGCAATGAGCAGGACCCGCTTGTCCGTGCGCATCGCCTCTTCAAGTGCCAGGATCGATTTTTCGCGGCCGACGAACAACGGCACGATCATGTGTGGGAAAACACAAATGTCCCGCAGTGGCAGAACGGGAAGCACGCCGGTTTCACCGCTGGATGCACCGGGCTCGGTCGGTTCGTTTGTCATATCGTTTGTTCCATCATGGCCGTCCGATTTGAAACTTCCCGACGAGAGACGCTGTCTGCAATTCGTCCTATGTCTGTCATCCGTGTCGCAAAACTCCGTTGGGTATCTCAGTGATTGGCATGGCTGGCGAGCATTGGTAGGTGCGCTTGCCCGCCCTTCATGACTTTGCCGACAAAGGGTGATGTCAACGCTCGGACCAATGCGCTGTAGTTAGGCTGGAAGGTGACCTCAGCACCGACTGGCAGGGCGTTATGGCCGGCATCGACGATCAGGTGATCGCTGCTGGCGCCGATGACTTCGATTCCCGACATAGAATGGAGCCCGTTCGGATCGGTATCCTGACATCCGATCGCGAGGATCGTCTGTGAGATGGAGCCCTGATCGATGGCGACCGGCGCCTCTCCGAATGCGGCTTGTCCGAATTCGCCCCAAGGCCGTGACGGCTTGGTCTTCACCTCGATCACTTCGGCAACGAGCGCTATGGCGTCGGTATAGAGTCCATCGACCGCTCGGCGATGAAGAGGGTCACGGCCCAACAAAATGGACTCGCCCAAGCGAAGATCATTGATGCGGCCGGTGTCCGCACGGCCAAGTGCCCATTGAAGGTTGCCGGAATTTCCTCCGGAGACAGTGTCGATCGCAAGGCCGAAGTTGGAGTCGATCACATCTGCCAGCGTCGATAACTCGCCCATGTTCTTGTCATCAGGACGCACTCCGCTGCGGCAGGCGAGGTTCGTGCCAATCCCTTTGAGCGCAATATTCGTGAGGCAAAGCGTCTCTCGAACGATGCCCTCAAGATCGCCGGGCATGATGCCTTCGCGGAGATCGCCGAGTTCTACCATGAGCACGACACCATGCGTCTTTCCGGCATCCTTTGCCGCAGACGAGAGCTTGCGAATAACATCAAGCTCGGTGTTGAAGCTAATGTCGGCGTGGGTCACGACTCGATCGACCTGGCTGAGCATTGGAGAGCGGATGAGCACCATCGGTGCAGAGACGCAAGCCAGGCGCATCGCTTCGATGTTCTCGATGCGCGAGTCGCCAAGCCGATGCACTCCCGCCCGGAGTAAGGCGTTCGCGATCTCAGGAGAACCACTGGTCGCTTTTGTAACGCCCGTGACCGAGATGCCGCGATCGGCTAGCAACGTAACCAATTTGCAGGCGTTATGCTGAATCTTGTTGAGATCGATCTCCAGTCGTGGCGCCGTCATTCTATGAGGACAGCCAGCTTCTCCTGGAGTTCCGGAAAAGCCGAGCAGACCATCTCCACCAAACGCTCGGGCGACCGTGACAGCGCATCGGTGGCCGGGATGCCGAGCGTTTTCTGATACAGCTTGATGGCTGCGCTGATCTCCGGTTCGGTCATGTCTTCGTGGTTGATGGTAAGGCCGATGACTTTGGTGTGGGCGAAGGTCTCGATGAGATGAATTTCGCTGGACGGGGTCGGCATCGGCATATGAACAAAGTCGCAGCGATGTTTTCGGTGCGGTGCGTGCTGGAGAACAACACCATCCGGGACACTGCCTCGGAGGATGAGGGCCGATGTCGAGTATGCAGGGTGGCTCAACGCGCCTTGCCCTTCGATGATGATCACATCGGGATTTCCCTGCTCGAACGCTTCCACGATCGTGGCTTCCAATTCTCCGGTACAGAACTGCGACGGTACTGCATCGAGTGCGATGCCGTAGCGCGCGCCTTGCATCAAGCCAGTTTGACCTGTACCGACCATGATCGCTTTGATACCGCGATCGTTGAGCGCGCGGGTCAGGATCGAGCCCGTCGTGCGCTTACCGATGGCGCAGTCGGTGCCGAGGATGGCAATCCGCGGGCACGTGACCTTGTGAATGCGGCCACTGAACGACCGCAAATCCTTCTTGGCCCGAGGTTTTCGGACATCGAGGATCCTGACACCGCTGTCTGTGCTGACGCGTCTGAATTCCGGATCGTCGTTCAAGAACTCATGGAGGCCGCTCACAATGTTCATTCCCAGGCTCATAGCCTCAATGACAAGGTTGCGATCTCGGGCGGACAACATACCGCTCGATGGCGCCAGTCCAAAGATGAACCAATCCGGCACGCCTTCAGCATGGGTCAGCACTTCAGCAAGATCGCGACAGATAGGGATTGCATTCGGCGCCTCTCCGAGCGAGGCGCCTGCATCGAGACCCGCCTTTGTGCTATCGATAACGGCGACGATTTCATATAACTCGGAGTGACGGACCAATCCGTTGGCCGTCTTCCCGTCGATAGCACCAAAATTTCCCTCGCAGTAGACGACCGCTGTTGATGCTGTGTCCGTGTCGAGCTGGTCTGCCAGCTGTTCGGAACGCAAAAATCGGGTGCGAGCCGCGACGTGGTCGCCAAATTCCATCGTGGGTGAACTCGCGGCGGCCGAAGCATCCGACAACGCCGTTGCTCGAAATTGGCTCGCTGTCGGCAAGGGGATCATATTGGCCGGGTCGACCGGTGATTTCAGATCTTCGGGTGACGTGACGCACGCAAGACGGTCGTTTGTAGCTAGGGTCTCCGGCCAAGGTTTCCCAAGAGCGATGCTAAGGTTCTTCTCGAGCACGTCATGGCGGCGTTGCAGACTTGCCAGTTCGACCTGAAAACCATGAAGACGTCGGCGCTGAATCTTTTGTTCCTCCTGAACAGCCCTGCCGCGATGCGCGCTGAGATCGACCGGATCGTCCGTCATGGTTCCATCACCTTTGTTCATCGTTATGGTCGATCGTCACTGTTGGCAGATTCAGGTCTTTGCAAAGTCAAAGCAGAGTGCATTTGTTCTTTCGCCTGCGGTAAGGTCGGCTACATTCCCAGTCGTTTCCCGAATAATCGATGTGGGCGTTTTCAGGCAGTTTCAATGCCTTGCACGTTCCGTTCTTCTCCCTGAATCCGCGGTCGCATTTCCACCCCGTTCCAAAAGAAGCGTCAACGAGATGCCCATGGACCGGGACTTTCACGGCGACACAATCCTTGGCGCTCGCCCGATAACCGCGTACGCATTTCCAACCGCTGCCGTGGCTGGATGGCGCCAGATAGCCGTGCTCCGGTACCTTAACGACCACGCAATCCGCTTTGAGCGCTCGATACCCGCGCTTACACTTCCAGCCGGCTCCGTAGGCATTGTTTTCCAAATAACCGTGTTTGGGCACCTTCACGGCAATACAGTTGCCGCCGCTAACCAGATATCCGCGCTCACATTTCCAGCTGTCGCCGAAGGCGCTCAAATAGGCGTTCTCAGGGACATTGACGGGCATGCATTTCCCGCCAATGTCCTGGAAGCTTCGATTGCACTCCCAACCTCGCCCGTATGACACCGTTGTCGCGTATGCATTTGCCGGCACCTTGATGACGACACAGGTCCGGTTCACTTCTCGAAAGCCACGATCACACTCCCAGCCACTGCCATAGCGCACCGCATGCGCGTTCTCGGGCAATCGTATCGTTTCGCCTTGGGCGAGCGTGGAACCGGATGTTGCGATGAACAGCATCAGAGCTGCTACGGCGCCAACAAATACTGCAAACAGCCGACGGGCCATGGCCATCGTTCGGTCCTTTTTGTTCGGATATCGAGAGCTGCAACCGGTTTGAGGAACCTCCCCCGACCGGCCAAAAGCTCAAACAAGCTGAAGACTGACAGCGGTCGCTTTCCCCGATTGCTCGTCAACCTTGAGCTTGTAGCTCAATATCTGCCCTTCACTGAGGGCAGAAAGTCCAGCTTTCGCGAGAGCTGTTATATGGACGAATATGTCCGGGCCACCGCTATTCGGCTCGATGTAGCCGAAACCTTTGTCCGGATTGAAGAATATCACAGTGCCTTTGGCCATTCCGGTCCCTCCAGACGGCGAACATGCGTGATGCCTCCGCGGCGGCCGCGCAGGTCATCATCCGAATTGGCGTTATCTTGAAGGTGACGGTTGTCAGCCACTGCAGCAAGGCAGAGCGAAAACACGAATATCCATGATATGGGCGTTCCTATGCTGAAAGTCAATCGGCAGAGCGGGCTCAGCTGTTGCAGACAAACACCGATCTTATGATAAAGGCTCTTGGTACTCACCTGCCGATGGATTTTTGATCTGATAACGACCGCTCTTAAAGCTCGAGCGGTCAAATTGTAAAATTTTTGACTGCTTTCAGACTGTAACTGGACATTTGGCCACAGTGTTGGCTGGAGAATGAAACGTGTCATCACTCAGTTTAGCGACACCAGAGAAACAGCCCGGAGGAGTTTAGCTCCTCCTCGGCTACCCGCATGAGTGGCGAGACAGTAGGTGGCAATTACGGCATGGAACATCATATGAGGAGCATTCGGACACGATGGCCCTCCCAAGGAAAAAGCATGACCCTTAGTTTTCCAAATTATAGCCGCAGCTTCGATGGCGTCAGAAACCGTGTGCGGTTTTGGGGGTATGACACGGCGATCGAGATTGCATTCTTCGTGGAAGCGGCTGCATTGCGGAAACTTGTTCCGGAGTTGGATGACAGCGAAGCCGATATGCTGAAGGCATTCGATGCAGTTCGGAAACGGATTCATAAAGCTGCCAATAACGTCTACGCCCGACGTAGCAGCGAGGGCTCCTATTCCTATATCCTTAAAGCGGGGGACTTTTGATAGCATCCGAGCTGAGCTGACCACCAATCGTGATCGCACCTGCAGCTCGGAACGATAGCACCCACGCGCATTGCCTTCGTCATGGGACGGGACGCCATTCTGACCCAGCCCAAATGAACGCACCGGCTCTTATAGACAACCCCGAAACCGGGAACGAACGAGCTGAAATCTATTTTTTCGAATTCGGTTTTCCATGTGTTCCGAAGAAGTTCTTTTCACGATTGGGGTTACAAATACATTGATCTGAAAGATGCGATCGCTCAGGCAAAAAACTGACGTGAAGACGTACCGGACATGAGCGTAATGATAGCGATCGCTGTTTGCCCCGATCGCCCGCTTTTGAGAACGCTGGCAGCTCTCTTTGCTTTCACGCGGCGATTGCCTTGTTATCTCGACACTGAGGTGCCATATGAATGGTCTAGGAAATTAAGAGCCAGCTTTGTAAAGGCCATCGGGGCAAAACGCCCCCATTGAGATTTTTTCCAAAACTGTTGCGCAGTATTCGTGCAGGCCATGCTCAATGCATGGCGCTCATTATCGTGAGAAAAACAAAGATATGAAATTTGGAAGTGTGAAATATTTCAACTTGACCAAGGGGTGCGGTTTGATCGTGCCTGATGAAGGAACGGAAGACATTATCGTCAATCAATCTGAGGTTGATCAGGCCGGACTCGGCCAACTGGCTGCAAAACAAAGGCTGGGATACGAAGTTACAGATTGCGGTTCAGAGCCAAGGGCAACCAACCTTTGGGCCACCTTTGGCAGCCGGTAATCCCGTGAGCTTGGCAGGGTCTTCGTCCTTGTCGGATGCAGGGCCGTCTTTTCCTTTTTCCGGCCTGTGGCCTGCTTTGGCTCTCCTAACAATGAAGTGGTAGCCAAGGAAGTTGAAGCTAGGTTCGATCCTGCCGATGAAGGTCTTGTCCGGGTGCTTCTCCGACGGCAGCTTCCGGCACTTCTCGGTCGTGCGAAACTCGACCATACGGCAACTGCTATCGACTTCAACACAGTCGTGAAAGGAACCAAAGCGGCCATGTTGTGCAGATCAAACAATCTCATTTTTTAAGAACGCGCGATACGGCATTCCGCCATTTCGCATAGCGATCGTCTCTCTGTTCGTTGGTCAATCCCGGCTCGAAGCGCTCCGCGGATCGCCAGTTATCGGCAATCTCATCTTTGGAGCCGAAAACACCGGCTTGAAGCCCCGCATGCACCGCGGCGCCAACGGCAGTGATCTCGGCGGTCTGTGCCACCTCGACCGGTAGGCCGACCGTATCCGCGATTGTCTGCATCAGCCAGCGATTGGACGTCATACCGCCATCGACGCGCAGGGTCGTAGGGGCATCGAGGCCGGCGCCCACCATGTCTGCACGCATGGCATCGAGCAGGTCGCGAGTCTGGAAGGCAACCGCCTCAAGCCCGGCCCTGACAATATCGTTTGGCGTTGACGCCCTCGACAGCCCCAGGATCGCGCCCCGCGCTTCCGCGTCCCAATCCGGCGCACCGAGGCCCTGGAACGCAGGCACCAGATAGACCTCGGAATCCGGGTCGGCGGCGGCGGCCATGGCTTCTGTATCGGCGGCGTCCCCGAACAGACCAAGACTGTCGCGAAGCCACTGGATCGTGGCTCCGGCCATAAAGATGGACCCTTCAAGGGCGTATGTCGTCTCGCCCGCCAAGCGATAGGCAATGGTCGTCAACATCCGGTGGTCTGAGGCAACCGCGACCTGACCGGTATTCACAAGCACGAAACACCCGGTTCCATAGGTCGCCTTGATGGTGCCAGGTTCGAAGCAGGCCTGGCCGACCAGTGCCGCCTGTTGGTCCCCTGCCGCGCCGAGAATGGGGATCGGCTGTCCGAAATGCTCCGGCTGCGTGTGCCCGAACGCGGCTTGGCAGTCCGCGATGTCCGGCATCATTGCGAGCGGAATATCCAACACCCCCAGAAGCTTCTGATCCCACGTCCCACGATGGATATCGAAGAGCATGGTGCGGCTGGCATTGGTGGCGTCGGTGACATGCACCCCACCGCCCGTCAGGCAATAGATCAACCAACTGTCGATCGTGCCGAAACAGATTTGGCCATCGGATGCCCGCGCCGCCAAGTCCGAGTCGCTGCGCAGAGCCCACGCAATCTTGGTCGCCGAGAAATAGGGGTCGACAACAAGCCCCGTTGTCTGACGGATATGAGCCTCGAGACCATCCTCCCGGAGCGCCTGGCAAATCGGCTCGGTTCGCCGATCCTGCCAGACAATTGCCGGTCCGCAAGGGGCTCCGGTCTCTCGGTCCCACAAGACGACTGTCTCACGCTGATTGGTAATACCGATTCCGGCAATCGGCGGACTGCCTGCATCTCGCAACACGCTCCGCCCGGTCGCAAGCACAGCCTGCCAAATCGCCTGAGGATCGTGTTCGACCCAGCCGGGGCGAGGATAATTCTGTTCCAATGGCGCCGATGCCGTGGCTTTGATCTGCCCCTCGGAATCGAACATGAGCGCCCGTGTGCTGGTTGTTCCCTGGTCGATCGCCAGGATATGTGGTACTTGTGACATGTCTCATGACCTAGCTGGCGAGATTTGATTGGACTGCAGTCTGTTCTGCGATCCAATTTGCAAATTCATCCGAACCGCCGGATGTCTCAAGAACGAGAAGGGCCGGCGTCTCGTATGGATGCAGTTGCCCGACCGCTTCAAGCACCTCTTGCTTCAACCCGGACCGTGTCTTGATCAGCATAGCGACCTCGCCCGCCTCGTCCAGCGCACCGTCCCACTTGAAGATCGATGTCATGCCGGGGAAGATATTGACGCAGGCGGCCAGTCGGGACTCGATGAGTGCGCGCCCGACACGCTTCGCGTCCGCCTCGCTGCCAAATGTGGTATAAATCAAGATTGGTTTATCAAGTGGCTTGACGTCTGTCCGCTCCTGCCCCATCCCGCTCCCCTGAACTTTCGGTCGTCCCGCCTGATCGTCCAGCCTGCCCGCGGTCCGCCGGTTTCGAGAGATGCCGGCAGTCAGCGGAAAAATCCAGCCGTTAACGAAAGGCGCGAATGGCACGCACAAATTCGCGCGACCTCCTATAGTGCCGAGTGTAACTGAACGGGCCAAGTAGAATGTCAATCGAGACCCGATCCTTCGAGAAACTCGCCTTCGTCGCAAGTGACGTTACAGAAGCGCAAGAGGCGGCAGGCCGATTGCGCCGCCAATATGGCGATATTGCACCGGACCAAGCCGACGCAATCGTTGCGCTCGGCGGCGATGGCCTCATGCTGCAAACGCTCCACGCGCATATGGAAAGCGGCATTCCGATCTACGGCATGAACCGAGGGTCGGTCGGATTTCTGATGAACGAATATCAGGAGGATGACCTGGTCGCACGTCTCTCGGCAGCGGAGATCAATGTGATCCATCCCCTGCAGATGACAGCCCGCGATCAGGACGGTGCGGAACATGAAGCCCTCGCGATCAACGAAGTCTCTCTCTTCCGCCAGCGCTACCAGGCAACCAAGTTGCGTATCTCCATCGATGGCAAGGTACGCATGGAGGAGTTGATCAGCGACGGCATCCTGATTGCCACGCCAGCAGGCAGTACGGCTTATAATCTGTCAGCGCATGGTCCGATTCTGCCGATCAACGCAGCCCTGTTGGCGCTGACACCGATCTCCCCCTTTCGCCCCCGGCGTTGGCGGGGGGCGATCCTGTCCAACGAGGCGCATGTTCAGATCGATGTTCTGGAATGCGAAAAGCGCCCCGTCAGTGCTGTCGCAGATCATCATGAGTTTCGCTCGGTTGTGACAGTCGGCGTCAGAGAGAAAGCAGACATCGATCTCCTGATGATGTTCGATCCGGGCCATGCCCTGGATGAGCGCATCCTAATCGAACAGTTCCGCTTCTAGATCAACCTGCGCTTAGTCGGAATCGACAAAGCGCAGAAAAGTTGATCGACTCTAAGCTGCTAGAGCAACTTGTGTGCGTTTGACTAAACGCACGTTGCTCTAGAGTCTGGCTTCCGCAGCTTCTAGTATGACGGGAGCTGCGACCTCCCAACTCTCGCGTCACGTGCGCATCGAGATTTATGAAATCTTAAGTCGGATAGCCAAACATCGGCGCATGTCGGGTTTGCGACATTTCCGTTCCATTCCACGGTACCAGCCCGTTGGAAAAGCATGGTCAAGATAGCGTTCGAAGAGCTCAAATTCGTCGTCGTCGACGACAACGCGCACATGCGCGCAATTCTGCTTGCGATCTTGCGTGCGTTCGGATCGCGGGAAATTTATGAGGCTGAAGATGGAGCATCCGGTCTGGACGCAGTTGAATCCTATTCACCTGATATTCTCGTGTCCGATATAAAGATGCCAATCTTTGATGGTATTGAACTGACGCAGATGATCCGAAATCCGGACGGATGCAAACACCCGTTCCTGCCCATCATCATCGTGTCGGCATACTCGGAGAAGAAACACGTCATTGCTGCCCGCAACGCAGGTGCGACAGAATTCCTTGCCAAGCCTGTCTCGGCAACGGCACTCTTTCATCGCATTCAGAATGTTATCGCCAATCCGCGCCCCTTTGTCCGTACCAAATCCTATTTTGGTCCGGACCGAAGACGCATGGATGCGCCGGGAAATACTGACGAAGAACGCCGAACAAGCGACCCCGAAAACAATATCGTCGAGCAACAGACAGTTGTACTGGACTTGTAGAAAGGTGCGGTTATGGCCGGATTGAAAAAGAAGCAAGCGGACGACGAAGAGGTTCTGGATTCATTTACGGCGCAAAAGACGCTGGGTGAACGGATCCTGAAACCCGGCAATGGCAAGCTGGCGGCGGCCAAGGCGATTGCCAATGCGGAAAGTGCGCTTGAAACGCTGTCGGTGAACTTCGGAAAATGGATAATCGAGGAAGTCGCAAAACTTGCAGCAGCGCGCGACACGATCATTGCCGATCCGGCGAACGCAAACGCGCTGGACGAACTTTTTGCAGCGTCGCACGACCTTAAAGGACAGGCCGAAACACTTGGCTACCCCATCGTTGGAAATATATGCGCATCGCTTTGCAGGCTTTTGGAGTACAGCCCGAAATCCATGCCGGTGCCGCCCGTCCTGATCAATCAGCACGTCGACTCGGTGAAAGCAATTGTCCGGGACAAGGTGACCGGCACTGATCACCCCACAGCAGCTGCAATCGCCGACAAACTGCATGAAGTCGTCGATCACTTTCTTGCGACAAACGTCAAATCCAAGAAGTAAGCAATCCAGACCGAAACTAACGGCGTCCGATCAGATCCAACTCGTGGATTGATTCGGACGCTCGCATCCCATCTGTCATCCCAGACCGCGTGGGACGCAAGCCCCACCTCGAGATGGGGGATCCGGCGCAAAAAGCGGCGAAGCCGCACTTCACTATGGAGCCTTCAGAGTGTCTAACGCCGGACCCCGGATTTGCTCCGGTATGCGGCCGGCCTGTCCGGGATGACACGCCCCAGCCCCTTCCGTTGCAGTCAATCCACTAGCTCTATGCTCCACCAAATTCAAAGCGCCCCAGGATATCTTCCGAGAAGAGGCTGAACGCGGCTGATGGGATGCTGATGGCTTTGGGTTGCGGACCGGCGTCTGGCCGGGTGCCGGCTGGTGCAGCGGGCACTTGTTTGCCTGCATCCTGAGGCGCTGTTGCCTGTCCTTCGACAGGTAGACGTGTGATCGATCCGGCAACCCGTGGGGTCACGCGCGGCGATGGCGCAAAAGCACCCGTCTCATCGGCACGATAGATCGTTGTCGTCCACGGTCCGATCGCACCGGATCCCGGCGCTTTTGCAGCCTCGGCCAGTTTTGCGTTCGCGAAGTGACTGGCATTGGAAAAATGACTGGCTGTTACCGTCTCGGCGGTTGTCGCTGCTTGCGGCTTGCGCGCCGGCAGATCAGCATTGGCCGCGATGACGGTCTCACGCGTTTGCGGTGTTTGAACAGGCGGCAATGTCTGCGGTCCATGCTTGCGTGTCAGTACCTCATAGACGTCCGAAACGGATCGCGCCCTGCCGCCGGAATAGAATATTGCGCGATTGGCTTCTGCGGCCCGCGGGAAATATTTGTCGGCGCGAACATCCGGGCGGCTCTCAGAAAGCTCGATGAGCTGCGAGGCTCCACTCGCCCCAAGCACGTGCGCCATATAGAGCTCGCCGCTGGTCGGCGTCCTGCCGATCCGGGATTGCAAATGCGATTCGTTCTGCTGGGTTAGTGCTCCGGCCATCAGGGCGGAGAGTTCCGGGTCCTTCCGCAATTCCAGGATCTCTTTTCTCAATCCCGGGTCCGAAACCGAAAAGCGACCGTTGCTCCCTTTGAGGATGAATGAGGAATAATCTCCGAGCCCAAGCTCCGGCCCCTTCTCCTTGACCATCTGCAGCCATGTGTTTTCAACAAACTGGAAGAGGCCCGTCGCGCTCGATGTCGTTGCTTTGACGTTGGGTCTGAAGCTACTTTCGCGCGCGGCTGTCTTAAGGAGATAGTCGAAATCCGTTCCCGTTGCCTGGCTCGCCTTCTTGACGGCACTGGCAATTCGCTGGGGCGCTTGAAGAACAGAAACTTCAGACATCGAAACAGCACTCACACAGATACGGCACGGACAAAACGCGCGTCCCGGAAGTGCAATCGTCGCATCGATATCCGGTGACGTCTCGCCGACACTAGGCGCATATGGTAAAGGGCGCGTTAAGTCGCGTATCAATGCGGCACATTCACACCGAAAAGAGGAGGACGTGCCCATGCCGGGGCTTTACTTCGAACAGTTCGAGACGGGTCAGAGGATCGATCACGAGATCCGGCGGACTGTCACGGAAATGGACAACACCATGTTCTCCGCCCTCACCCACAATCCGCAACCCCTGCATATCGACCATCACTTCGCCAAGACCGAGACCGAGTTCGGACGCCCCCTAGTCAACAGCCTGTTTACGCTCGGGCTAATGATCGGCATCTCGGTCAACGACACCACCATCGGTACGACCATCGCCAATCTCGGCATGACCGACGTGAAGTTTCCGCATCCCCTGTTCCACGGCGACACGGTTCACGTGGCAACAACGGTGGTCTCGAAGCGCGAAAGCCGTTCGCGCCCGGATGCCGGGATCGTCGAGTTCAAGCATGAAGCCTTCAACCAGGAGGATGCGCTCGTCGCGAGCTGCATCCGTCAGGCCTTCATGCGCAAAGCGCCGGAGGCTTGAATGCGCTCGATCCTGTTTGTGCCAGGCGATAGCGATCGCAAACTCGCAAAAGCACCGGCGTCCGGTGCCGATGTGCTCGTTCTCGATCTCGAAGATGCCGTCGCGCCTGATGCGAAGCAGGCCGCGCGAGAAACAACCGCAGCATTTCTCACCGAGCATCCAGACAGAGACAAGCTGCCTCCGCTCTATGTTCGTATCAACGACCTGCAGACCGGCCTTGCCGAAGACGATCTCGACGCTGTATTGCCGGCCCGGCCTGCTGGCATCATGCTGCCAAAACCGCGCGGCGGCGGCGACGTCGCTACGCTGAGCGGACTTCTCGATACCTACGAAAATGCCGCCGGGCTGAAACCGGGCTCAATGCCCATTCTAACCATTGCCAACGAGGTCGCGAGCGCGGTCGTCAATATGGCTTCCTTTGTTGACGCGACCCCTCGTCTCCAAGGCCTTTGCTGGGGAAGTGAGGATCTTGCAACCGCCATTGGCGCCAAGGCCAATCGGGACCAAACCGGCGCTTACATTCCGCCCCTTCTCTTTTCGCGCAACCTTTGCCTGCTGACGGCAGCATCGGCAAACGTCCATGCCATCGACACGGTTTTCACGAACTTCCGCGATTCGGCCGGCCTGGAAACCGAGGCCAGCGAAGCGGCGCGGGACGGCTTTACCGGAAAAATGGCGATCCATCCGGATCAGATCCCCATCATCAACGAGGCATTCACACCCAACCGCGATGAGGTTGCGGAAGCTCAATTGATCGTCAACGCGTTCGAGGCAGCCCCCGGCGCCGGGGTCATCAATCTCGATGGCCGCATGATTGACCGGCCGCATCTTCAGGCGGCGAAGCGCACTCTTGAGCAAGCCAGGCTTGCCGGCCTGTAGATCGGATCAGGCTGGCGTTTTGACGCGCGGCCGCTCAAGTGAGAACACCTCATCGACCACCGTGTAGTCCATATAGCCAAGACGGGCGATAGGCCTCAGTTTCGTGACATCGACCAGACCGTCCGCAATGGCACTATCGTCAATATGAATACCAACGACCCGGCCGATGATCATGGCGTAGGCGTCGGATGCCTCATCAATACCCGGCAGGTCGACGGTCTTGAAGTAGGTGCACTCGAAGGCGACCGGTGACTCGGCAACTCTCGGAACCTTGACCAATCGGCATGGCGCAGGAGTGAGCCCGGCGAGCGCCATCTCGTCGACACCCGGGTCTACCATGGCGGATGACTCGTTCATCTGCTCCTTCAGATCGTAGGTCGCCATCGAGCAAACGAATTCGCCGGTTGCTTCGGCATTGACCTGACTATCCTTCCGGCCTTTCGATGCGAACATCACATAGTGCGGATTGTCGCTGACGCCATTGAAGAAACTATAGGGCGCCAGATTGACGACACCGTCGACCGACACGGTCGAAATCCAACCGATGGGCCGCGGCGATACTAGCGCCTTGAACGGGTCATGACGCAGTCCGTGTGCATTTGTTTCGGTTTCATAGAACATGCGAGGCTCCCCGGCCGGCTGGCATTGAACACAACTTTCTTTTCCCTATCCCATAGATCGGGGCAGAACAATCATCTGCAAAATGCCATCCGCGCATGAATGGGCGCAGATCCGTGGGCTTTTGTGAGTCCACGACCTAGACCGACGCGCAACCTCGCACTATTCTGCGAATGCGATTCTCCGGGCCGCCTGAAACGGCGACGACCCGTGTTCTGCCAGCGTATTTGACTTGGCCGGCCTTCGAACGCGACGCAAACTTCAGTTTGACCAGGAATGGCACTTCGATATGCGACGCATGCCTCAACTCTGTACTGCAATTGCGCTAGCCGCGACCACGGCGCTCGCCGCGACGCCTGCGCATTCCCAGAGTGCCAAGCCCAATGTCGTGGTGATTCTCGATTCCTCACGCAGCATGTGGGGACAGATCGACGGCATCAATAAGGTCGTCAGCGCCCGTACCGTGCTCGGACAGATCGCCAAGGATTATGCCGACAAGACACGGCTCGGCCTTGTCGCCTATGGCCATCGCCAGTCTGCCGGCTGCACCGATATTGAAGTTGTCCTGCCCCTGGCGAGCTATACGCCCAAGCGCATCGCAAAGGTTGTGAAAGGCATCAAACCGAAAGGATCGACACCGATTGCAGACTCGATGGTCCGCGCGGCCAAGGCGGCAGATTATACGAAGAAGAAGGCAACGCTCGTTCTCCTGGCCGATGGGTTGGACAATTGCAAAGGCGACCCCTGCGCAACCGCGACAAAGTTGAGGAAATCCGGCAAGAACCTGAAGATTCACGTGGTCGCGTTCGACCGCAAGACCAAGACGAAGCTTGAATCACTCAGTTGCGTGGCGGAAAACGCGGGAGGCACCTTCGCATCGGCAACAAGCGAAGCGCAGTTGAAGAAGGCCATGGAAGCCGTGATGGCCGCGGCAACCAAACCGGCCATGATCAAGCCTGCGGAAATCGCTACCGATCAACCATCCCTTCGGCAATCACAGGAGCTTGCGGCGGTAGAAGGGAACCCGGCCGATCAAGCAGTCGATCTCACCACAACAGGTGCAATCCCAAGTCTTGGTCTTCCAGTGCCGTCGCCTTTAAGGTCCCAGCTGGTCGAACCAGCCGTTGACAAGAAAACCGAACCGGCTGCAGCCGCGCCGTCGGTTGAACAGGACAATGCTGCAACGCTGAACGATGCGCCGGTCCCGATTTCTCTGCGGGCGCTTCTCACAGATGCCGGACCGGAAATAAAGGCCGGTCTCGTCTGGCGCATTTTCAGAGACAAGCCGAATGCACAAGGCCGGTACGATCTTGTCAGCACCCACCGGGAGGCCAGCCCCACAGCAGCCCTTTCGCCGGGTGCCTATCTGATCAATGCCGCTTACGGCCTCTCACACATCACCAAGAAAATGACCGTGCTGTCGAGTGTCCCCATCAGCGAAACGCTGGTTCTGAATGCGGGCGGCCTGCGGCTTGCGTCAGTACTGGCAAATGGCGAACCGATTACACCGAACAGCGTGCGTTATGACGTTTTCGAGGACGAGACGGATCAATTCGGCAATCGCGACAAGATCCTTGGCGATGCAAAACCAGGATTGATCATCCGCCTCAATGCCGGCGTCTACCACATCATCAGCGTCTACGGCGATGCCAACGCCGTGGTGCGCGCGGACGTGACGGTAGAACCAGGTAAGTTGACAGAAGCCACGATCAATCACTCGGCGGCACGGGCGACGTTCAAACTGGTGGTTCAGCCAGGCGGCGAAGCACTGCCTGATACCCAATGGAACATTCTCACGCCAGGCGGCGACGTCGTGAAGGAAAGTGCCGGCGCGCTGCCGAGCCATATCCTTGCAGCCGGGAGCTACACGGTTCTTGCAAGGCACAAGGGCAAGAACTATTCGCGGGAATTCAAACTGGATATCGGCGAGGATCGCCAAATCGAGGTTGTGATCCGCTGATCAGTAAATGAGATGCGGGCTGCGGGACTGCGCCCATGCAGCTTCGTCGGCCAACAGGCGCTGATCGAAGTCTCCCGGTGTGGAGGCAGGATCATCGACCCATTCGCGAAGGAAAGACCCTCCGCTCAGCAGGTCGATCGCCAGCCTTTCAGTCTCGTACTCATAGTGAAAATCTCGCCAGATCTCATAGTCGGGATGCTCTAGGCGAACAGCCTTGAGCAACAGCGCCGAGATGCGATAAGGGCGGAACGCCCCATGGTCGTACGCAACACCATCTGTATGCATCTGGAGTCCGGAACACAGTTTGCCGACATGCTTGTGGAAGGTCGGCTCAAAGAAGCACGGCCTCAGCGACACGCCCTGCAACCAGTCAGATGCCAGATGCTCCATACGCGCCAGAATACGTTCGAAGTCGATATCGGATGCTCCGATCACCTCAAGCGATACCGTGGTACCGCGCCCTTCGGACAGTGTCGTTCCCTCGAAGAGAACGGTTCCAGGGAAACAGCGCGCCATGTTCAGGCTTGATGCGTTCGGACTTGGATTGACCCAGGAGAGAACCCCCACCGGCCATCCATATCCTGGTCCGACATCCGGGTCGTAGCCTTCCATCGGCACAATCGACAGATCCACGTCCAGCGCCTTGAGGTCCACAAACCATTTGGCGAGCTCGGCAAATGTCAGGCCGTGCCGCATGATCAATGGGCCGGCGCCGACAAAGCTCTCCCATCCCTCTTCCAGGATCGTGCCTTCGATCGGGCGGCCGGCCGGGTTTGGGCGGTCGAGGATATGGATGCTCTTGCCGTGCCACGCGCAGGCCTCAAGCAAATAGAACAGGGTCGTCACATAGGTATAGATTCGGGTGCCGATGTCCTGGAGATCGACGACAAGCACATCGAAGGCCTGCATCATTTCGTCGGTCGGAGAGCGGACATCGCCATAGAGGCTGAAGACAGGAATGCCATGCTTCGGATCCGCATAGGTCTCCGTCTCGACCATATTGTCCTGCTTGTCTCCGCGCATGCCGTGCTGCGGACCGAATGCGGCTGCCAGGTTCACATCCGACAGTTCGGCAACCGCATCGAGCGTATGGCGCATATCGCTGGTTACCGAAGCCGCATGTCCGAGGAGCGCCACACGGCGACCGGCAAGCGCCTTGCGATGCTCTTCCGACGCCAGAAAGCCGTCTATTCCAAGCTTCATCGTGGGATCTTGACCAGATTATTGAGAATGCCGCGTGGATGCGGTGTGATAGGCGGTCGGCGTGGCGGTTGTCCAGTCTATCCGTGATCGCGATGCCAGCCAACAACCCGCCTTCGGCGAAGCAACCGGAAGTTGTAAAAAACACTCCCGCACCGGTAGTATACAGTAAATCTAAACCAATCTAAAGTTGCAACACCTGGAATTATTCCAAAAAACAGCCAAATTGCACACTATTTGAGCTAAAATTCTTTACCCTACCGTAAAGGATACATATCAGATTGAACGCTTCATGGTGCCGAAATATTCACCCCTTATCGTTTATCATCACATGATGTGGCGAATCCTTGTTTTGCGCAGGCAAAGGCAATGGCTGACCAGCTGGAGATTCTGAAAGAACTCGCCGATCTTGCCCATGGCCAGATGTCGGACAACGATCGGCGCGATCTGCTGCGCCGTGTGTCCGACGTCTTTCTGATGTCTCCGGATGCCTACTCCGACAAGCAATCTCGCTACTTTGGCGACATCATGGAATCGCTCGCCTACGACATGGAAATCGAGATGCGGGAGGAACTAGCCCGGCGCATGGCCGACGCAGCCCATCTCCCACATGCACTGGCAAAGCGCCTTGCCAGCGATGAGATTTCTGTTGCCGGCCCCATGCTTGCCGAAAGTCCGGTCCTCAGTGAAGAGGATCTCATCGAGGTATCCCAAGGCGGAAGCCAGGACCATTTGATTGCGATCACCAAACGAACCGATATCGGTTCACGCCTCTCCGCAGCACTTGTCCATCATGGTAGCGACATGGTGGTCGATCATCTGGTCCGGAACGACTCGGCCAGTATTGCTGACGAGACACTCAAGAAGGTTGCCGCCCGCGCCACGCAGTCAGAGAAACTGCAGTCAGCGTTGATCGATCGCCATGCCGTACCGCGTCAGATTCTGCTCGACATGGTCGACCACGTGTCCGAGCGCCTCCGCCAGTCTCTCGTCGAGCAATTGTCGACATCGGAGACGGATGCGCTCGACGATATTGTCGGCAAGATGAAGTCCAGGATCGAGACACAGGATATAACCCCAACCGAACGCGACATCGAGGAACTCGTCCGCACGGAAGCACTCAATGAACAGATGCTTCTGAAATTCGTCTTTGACGAGAGGCCGATGGAATTTCGCCTCGCCATCGGCGCCTATCTCGACATTGAACAACACACCGTCGGCCGCATTCTGTCGGACGAGACAGGCCGGGCCCTGGCGGTCGCCTGCAGGGCAGCGGGTCTGAGCCCCGGCGCCTTCAAGGAAATCGCACTCTGCAAGATGAGCAGCATTCCGTCGGACGCACGCACCGTCATGCCTCTGGTTCGTATCTATCAACGACTGTCCGTGGCAAATGCCCAACGTGCCATGCGCTACTGGCGCACACGCAATTTCATCGGGCGATCCGGCAAGGAGCGACGGAGCGGGATCGACACGCGGTCGAAGGCAGAAAAGCTGCGCGTTGGCGATCGCCGATCGGGCCGCGACAGGCGCCGCGCGCTTTAGCCCGCCAGAGTAGCCGTATCGTCGCCGGCATCCGGAGGCACCGCTTCACCAAGCACCGCAGCGATCGCCTCATCAAGCGGCAGCACCTGCTGATCCTTCGAGCCAAGCCGGCGGATCGAGACGGTTCCCTCGTCCGCTTCGCGTTTGCCGCAGACGAACATCACCGGCACCTTGGTCACGGAGTGCTCGCGGACCTTATAGTTGATCTTCTCATTGCGAAGATCGATTTCCGTGCGAAGGCCGGCGCGCTCAAGGGCCTGACGAACCTCGCCGGCATAGTCGTCGGCATCGGAGACGATGGTCGCGACGACAACCTGAGTCGGGGCAAGCCAAAGCGGCAATTTGCCTGCATAGTTCTCGATCAGGATACCGGCGAAACGTTCGAGAGAGCCGAACATGGCCCGGTGCAACATGACGGGGCGATATTTCTCGCCGTCCTGGCCGATATAGAAGGCATCGAGACGTTCCGGCAAATTGAAATCCACCTGCAGGGTGCCGCACTGCCAGTCGCGCCCGATGGCATCGCGCAGCACATATTCGAGCTTGGGTCCGTAAAAAGCCCCTTCACCCGGATTGAGTTCGAAATCGGCACCGGCGGCATTGATGGCCACACGAAGCGCTTCCTCGGCCTTGTCCCAGACCTCGTCGGAGCCGACGCGTTTTTCCGGCCTGTCGGAGAACTTGATCAACACATCCTCGAAGCCGAAGTCGCGATAGATCGATAGAATCAGATCGTTGACCTTCACGCACTCCTCGGTGATCTGCTCATTGGTACAAAAAATGTGCGCGTCATCCTGGGTGAAATGGCGCACACGCAGAAGCCCGTGCAGCGCGCCCGACGGCTCATAACGATGCACCTTGCCGAACTCGGAAATCTTGATCGGCAGCTCGCGATAGCTCTTCAGCCCATGTTTGAAGATCTGAACATGCCCAGGACAGTTCATCGGCTTGCAGCAATAGACACGCTCGTCCGGCGTCTCTGTCGTGAACATGTTCTCGCCGAACTTCTCCCAATGGCCCGAACGCTCCCACAAGGAACGCTCCATCATGTCGGGAGAATTCACTTCGAGATAACCGGCTTCATCCTGACGGCGGCGCATATAGTTGATCAGCGCCTGGAAAACGTTCCACCCCTTGGCGTGCCAGAAGACGGAGCCCGGCGCTTCTTCCTGGAAATGGAACAGATCCATCTCGCGTCCAAGACGGCGATGATCGCGCTTTTCTGCTTCCTCAAGTTGCAGCAGATACGCCTTGAGTTCCTTCTCCGAGCCCCACGCCGTTCCGTAGATCCGCTGTAGCATGGGATTGTTGGAGTCGCCGCGCCAATAGGCTCCGGCGATTTTCAGGAGCTTGAACCCGTTACCCACCTTGCCAGTGGACGGCATATGCGGCCCGCGGCACAGATCCAGCCAATCACCCTGTTTGTAGATGCGCACATCCTCGCCTTCAGGGATCGCGTCCACCAGCTCGACTTTGTAGTGCTCGCCTTTTGCAGCGAAATGCTCTTTGGTCTGCTCCCGGCTCCAAACTTCCCGCGTAAAGGGCGCGTTGCGCTGAATGATCTCGCGCATTTTGGCTTCGATCTTTGGGAAGTCGTCTGGGGTGAACGGCTCCTCCCGGGCGAAGTCGTAGTAGAATCCATTCTCGATCACCGGGCCGATGGTGACCTGGGTGCCGGGATAGAGTTCCTGGACGGCCTCGGCCATCACATGAGCCGCATCGTGCCGGATCAGTTCGAGCGCGGCGTCATCGTCACGCGTAACGATCTCGATCTTGGCATCGTTCTCGATTGGCCGAGACAGATCGGTGAGATCGCCATCAAGGCGCACAGCAACTGCTTTTTTGGATAGAGATTTCGAGATCGACACGGCAACGTCGCCGCCGGTTGCGCCGTCGTCGAAGTCACGGGAAGATCCATCGGGAAACGTCAGGGAAACCATGGCTGACTCCTCTCACTCTCTGCAAACCACGCAGGTAAGACGGATGGTTGCGATACGATTCGCAACCGTTGTGAAGATGCCAGCTATTTGGCTGTCTGACAGGCCAGTGTCAAGACGCGGAACAACGGGGATTAGCCCAAATCGCTGCAATCTCGGGAATTGCGAGGAACGCTCCACTGTCCATAGCGCCACGGCGCATACCATGGGTGACGAACAGCCTTTAGGTCTGGGGCTGGGTCGTAACCGGAGCTGCCCCACGGATTGCATCGCAAGAGTCGCGCAAGCGTCAGCCAACCGCCTTTCCATGCACCATTCCGATCAATGGCGTCGTCGGCATATTCCGAGCAGGTCGGCAGATGGCGGCAGTTCCAGCCGACGAAAGGCGACAGTGTGTAGCGATAGAGCCGAATCGGCGCTTTGAGGACGGCCTTTGCAAACGCTTCGCCCAAATGGCCGGCCGACCTCATAATGCTGCACCGGCATCAAGTGCTGCCAGAACAGCCTCAGCGGTCATCAGGTCCAGATGGGCACCGCCGGCATTCTTAAAGAGTGTAATGTCGTCAGTGTTGGTTCGGCCCTCGCACCCGGCAGCAAGATCATAGAGATCGCCAAGCACATCCGTTTTTTCGATGATACCGTTGGCGACCGGCGTGAGAATATCCCCAACACCGGCAAAAGCGGACGCCCGACTGTCGACGAAGATCCTGGATTTCGTGACGGCATCGTCATCGGCTTCCCGCATTTCCGGCGTCCAGCCGCCGACGAGATCGAGATGGGTTCCCGGGGATAACCAGGCGCCTTTGATGACAGGTTCCTTTGCCATCGTCGCGGTCGAGATAATATCGGCCGATCCCGCTGCAGCGGCCAGATCCGTCACGACGTCGGCCGCGATACCGTCCGCCAGGAGATCGCCGGCAAGCTTTGCCGCTCCTGCCGGCGACCGGTTCCAGACGAGAATTGTCTCGAGACTGGGCCTTACACTGAGATGAGCCCGAACGAGCCATGGCGCCATACGGCCGGCGCCGACCATGAGAAGCGTTCTTGCATCGGATCGCGCCAGGAGCTTTGCGCCAAGCCCTGAGTCGGCGGATGTCTTCCAATATGTGAGTGCCGTCCCATCCAGCATACCTCTTGGCGCGCCGGTGGTACCGTCGAACAGAACAAAAACGGCTTGAATCGAAGGCAGGCCCGAGCGCTCTTCATTTCCCGGTACCACTGTAATCAGCTTGCTACCGAAGGCCTGTCCGGGCGCACCCGTCGAGCGAATGAAAAACTTGGCGGAGGCGTCGCCGATAATCGTTTCATCGACCGGTGTCGGAGGAAGGCGATGACCGTCTTCCAGAGCTGCAATCAGCTTTTCGAATGTCAGGGCTTCGTCAATCTCTTCGCCCGTAACGAAACGCATGCCGGATTTGCCCTATGCTCCGATCGCCGGTCGATCGTCGGAATCGCCTTTGCAGGACTCGCGCGCAGCCTCGATTTGGGCAATTGCATCCTCGACCGCGTCGAACACCAACAGCGTGGACGTGTGGCGGGCTTTAAAATCGCGGACAGGTTCGAGCACCTCCAAATCCGCCCACTTACCCTTCGGCGGCGCGCCGTCTTCCTTCAACATCCGTCGCATTTCATCGCCAATTCTTCGCAACTCGTCAGCGCTAGTGCCAACGATTTCGCGCGCAAGGATCGAACAGGCGGCCTGCCCCAGCAGGCAGGCTTTCACCTTCTGACCATAGTCGACGACCGTATCGCCCTCCATCCGAAGATCGACCGTCACCGTACTCCCGCAGAGCTTCGAGTGCGCAACGGCGCTTGCATCCGGATGATCAAGCCTGACCGCCCGGGGGATATTGGCAGCCAGTTTGAGGATCCGATCGTTGTAAATGTCGTTGAGTACAGTCATACCGGGTTCGTTCTCACGTCATGCTCACCGACCTTGCGGTCGCCCGTTTCCCATCATATATGGATAGCGAAGCTGTGCCGAGCCCTAGGACATAAACGCATAAATGGCGCAGAACCATGTGCCATTTATGCGTTTATGTCCTATCACGGTGGCAGCATCAGCAATTTATATCAGACTTGGCGTCGGCAAGTTCAAGTCGGGTATGGGGTCAACTGGGCGCTTCAACGCCGTTTGCCGCACCGGAATTCATAAATCCCCATAATCGGATATAATGAGCCACCTCAATACAAGAGCGGATCGCTGAGACAGCGTATGTCGCCACTGCCGAAAGAAGGACGAGAATGGACGCCATCGTGAAGAAGATGCCGCTTGGCCCGCAATCGGGCGAGCCTGAGGATGATATTAAGCGTCCGACGCGCGAGGAGGCCGAAGCCGCCGTGCGCACTCTGATTTCATGGGCCGGCGACGATCCTGCTCGCGAAGGGCTGCGCGATACACCGAAGCGCGTCGTCTCGGCCTACAGGGAGTTCTTTGGCGGCTATGACGATGATCCGATCAAGGTGCTTGAACGCACATTCGAGGAAGTCCATGGCTATGACGACATGGTCATGCTGCGCGATATTCGCCTGGAATCCCATTGTGAGCACCACATGGTTCCCTTCCTAGGAATCGCCCATGTCGCCTACCTGCCGAGGGATCGGGTGGTCGGAATCTCGAAGCTTGCGCGTGTGGTGACCATATTCGCCAAACGCTTGCAGACGCAGGAGAAGCTGACCGCGCAAATTACCAGTGCCATCCAGGAAGCTCTTCAGCCGCGCGGTGTCGCCGTGCTAATCGATGCACAGCACCAATGCATGACGACACGCGGCATCCACAACACGGATGCCGCCACGATCACCACTCGGTTCGTTGGCGTGTTCAAAGAAGACGCGGATTATCGCGATCGCTTCATGCAGATGGTGCATGGCCCGCGGCTCTCCAGCAGCTAATCGATCAACATCAGCCAGGTCTCGAAATCCATGAGCGATCTCGCGAAATCATCGTTCGCCAAGCGTGTCAGTGTCGAACAAGTCGAGGAAGGCAACGATCTTGCACCCAAGTTCGATGAACATGGCGTGCTCCCGGTCGTCACGACGGACGCCAAGTCCGGCGACGTTCTCATGCTCGGTTACATGAACGCCGAGGCGCTCGCCCTGACAATCGAGACAGGCGAAGCCCACTATTGGAGCCGGTCACGCAAAGTGCTGTGGCACAAAGGCGCGACAAGCGGACTCGTCCAGCATGTCGTCGACATCCGCATCGACGACGATCAGGATTCCGTCTGGCTCAAGGTTGAAGTCGCGGGATCGGGCGCCTCGTGCCATGTGGGATACAAATCCTGCTTCTACCGGTCCATTCCCACCGGAAAAGCACCATCGCCAGATCTGGAGCTTGAATATCGCGAGCAATCCAAGACGTTCGATCCGCTCGAAGTCTATGGGGACGCACCGAACCCGACGCAGATTTAAGTCCGGGGAACCGCAACTTCGCCGTCGCACAGGATCCAGCTAGCAGCCGGAATAATTCCGTCGGCAAACCGCTCCGAATCCACGTTCCATCAGGCCGTCTTAAGACACCGTTAACCACGTTCCGATAATCTCAATCGTTGACCCCGATGGGTCCTCAGGCACCGGGGTCATTCGGCATGACGCTTGCAATGGTGCGGGGATGAACAAGCCAAAAATCGGACTGGCTCTTGGCGGCGGCGCAGCGCGCGGTTGGGCTCATATCGGCGTTCTTCAGGCATTGGAACGCGTTGGCCTTGCTCCGGACATCATTGCTGGCACATCGATCGGCGCCGTGGCCGGAGGCTGTTTCGTTGCCGGCAAACTCGATCAGCTTGAGGAATTTGCCGCAACTCTCACCAAGCGCCGCATGTTCGGGTTCCTCGACTTCAACTTTGCAGGCTCTGGCTTGATTTCCGGCCAAAAACTTGGCGGGCGACTGGAAAGCCACCTGGAAGACGTGATGATCGAGGATCTCGATCGCCGCTTTGTCGCTGTAGCGACGGAGCTTGGCACCGGTCATGAAATCTGGCTGAACAAGGGGCGCCTTGTGGATGCGATGCGTGCGTCCTACGCGCTGCCCGGCATTTTTCGCCCCGTTAACATCAATGAGCGGTGGCTCATCGACGGTGCACTGGTCAATCCCATTCCGGTGTCGGTCTGCCGTGCCCTTGGCGCCAGGGTCGTTATTGCCGTCAATCTGCATTGGGACGTGTTCGGAAAAGGGTCCGTCATTCCCGACCAGGCGGCTTTCGAAGAGACAGAAGTCCCGGCCGATGAGACGGTGCCCCCCAAAGGCAATGGCCGAGCGGCCCTCCATCTTCTGCACCGCCAGTTTTTCGGACGTCCCGATGGCGCCCCTGGCCTGTCGAGTGTGATGGTCGACGCGTTCAACATTATTCAGGACCGCATCGCTCGCTCGCGCCTGGCTGGCGATCCTCCCGACATCACGATCGCACCGCGCCTCGGAGATATCGGGTTGTTCGATTTTCACCGGGCCGCCGAAGCTGTTCCGCTTGGGCTCGAAGCAACCGAGCGCGAAATCGAGGAGATCGAACGCGCCGTCTATGCACTTGCAGCCTAGAGGTGACGTTGTCACCCAGTTGCGATGTAATCGCGCATCGCAGCCGCTTCCATTTCGGCCTCGGCAATCCTTAGTTTGACGACATCGCCAATCGAAATCAGGCCGACAAGCACATCTCCGTCAACCACAGGGAGATGGCGAAACCGGCCAGCGGTCATCTCTGCCATAAGTTGATCGATCGTATCGCTTTCCCGGCAGGTCACAACATTCTTGGTCATGCAGCTCGAAACCGGTTTCTCAAGCGCATTCATGCCGACACTCGCTATACTGCGAACGATATCGCGCTCCGACACGATACCGGCGATGGTCTTGTCGGCATGTGTGACCACGATGCAGCCAATCTTGTGTTTTGCGAGCGATTTCGCGATCTCCTGAACCGAGGTTTCAGGTGTTGTCGTGATGATAGTGTGGCCCTTCGATTTCAGGATCGTAGCAACATTCATGGGACGTCTCCCAGTCTTGCTAGAGCAAAACAATGTCCGACAGGACGCGGGAAATTGCTCTAGAGCATTATAATCAATCAACAATTCACGTTTCACCAAACGGGGCAAAGCATTGTTGATCCGGCCTCTAAGCCGATCCGTCCCATTGGATCCTGCATATCGCCGACAGCTTCGCTGCTGTTGCGGATTGTTTTCGCACGCCAAGTACGGAACGGCTCATTTGGGGTGTATGATGACGTTGCTGGGCGCTGGGTGCAATAGGCTGGCACGATCATGATCAATCGACTGGCCGCAGGTGCGGCGTGCGATCAGACGGCGGATCGAACAGGCCAAAGGTCAAGAGGCCGCAAATAAAACCTCCTAAATGCGCTTCCCAGGCAATCGAACTCCCCTCCCCGTCCATCTGGACATAGCCAAGTCCGAATATCAGATTTAAGACCGCCCAAACGGCTACAAACGTCAGAATCCTGGGATTCCTGAGAGTTTCAGGCACGCTCTGAATACGGAACGACCGAGGGTCTGCCCGCATTGCCGCAAAGCCATCGGGACCAGCGCTGAACAGGAATCGCAAAGCCCCCGCCATCTGTCCGGATATCGCTGCCGAAGCGCCGACAACCGGGACAAGCTCGCCAATATGCAGGACCCAATGCAGCAGAACGCCCGCAATGCCTGCTATCAGCGAAAATGCTGCAAATCGCATCCCTCCGAGCCGTTTTGCGACAGCGCTCCCGAAAGCCAGCATCCATATCGAGTTGACCATGAGATGCATGAAATCGCCATGAACAAGCATATAGGTCACGAAGGAGGTTATGGCGGCAATCTGCCCTCCTGGAATCCCTATAATTTCAGTTCCATAGCGGGCCGGGATGAACGCCAATGATAGCATCAACGCCAGATTGTCTTCGGCGCTAAGGATATTGCGCAGCCCGTGAACCAGGACAATCACGACAAGAGCGACCACGACACTCAGCGGCACGTTGAATGCCGGTACGTGCTTCGTTCCGTCCGCCTGCGGATGCATCACGATTTTCCTCTCTGGGGCAAGGTCAAGAACCCATAAATGGCAACCTGTCTCGACGACGGCAAGCGGCCGCCCCTTGATGTCGCTTCAAATCGTTAAGGATTAATCCAACGCGCGCCGGCCTATCGAGCTGTTTGGCACATGTTCTGCTCAATCTCATGCAAACGCCCGGACCAACTGTGCACATCGTGCCGACATGGAGCACCGACCCATGGGTCCGCGGAGAGCGCAATGAAAACGCACAAAGCGAACAAAGATGCCGGATCAGAACAAACAGCAGTCGACGACGCGCAGTCTATACGCCTATTGGAACGATGTTCGGAACAAGCGTGTCGCGCCACGACGATTCGAAATTGAACCGATGAAAATCGCCGCCCTGCTCCCGGAAACGTTCATTGTTGAATGCCAGGGGTTGCTGGATTTCCGCTTTCGGTTGGCGGGCACGCGGCTATGCGAGAATTTCGGACGGGAACTTCGAGGTCAGGGCCTCCTTGACTTCTGGCAGGAAGCCGATCGGGAGGTTTTGCGAGAGAGCCTGAATCGGATCGTCATCGATGCCCAGATCGGAACCGTCGTTTTCGACTCGATCACAGATGACAACCGCACTGTCCGGTTCGAGATGCTGCTTCTTCCATTGATCCATAATGGCGCTTCGATAAACCGGGTTATGGGCAGTATCACTGCCATCGATGCCCCGCCTTGGCTCGGATCGCGGGCATTGGTGCGCCACGCAATTGTCGAAACCGAGATCCATGCACCCGCGAATGAGGGCAGCGTGATCGATGAGAGCACCCTTGTCGACGAACAGGCATGTCAGGCCATGATCGTGCAACAAGGCGATCGACGCTTCCGCGTGTACGAGGGGGGCCGCCCAAGCGAACAGCCCGATATCTAATACCAGCAGCGGTCAACAGTGACCGCAGCTGTTATGATCCCGGCCTGGCCCAGAATCGCCGTTCATTTAGCAGTTCTTTAAGGCCCCTCAGCTAGTCTCGGTGCCGGTCTCTCAATCTATCTCTGATTTTGAGACGACCGCCAGCCTCGTCATGTAAGGGCCGAAATGCGCGCACAATCCGAAGCACCACTGCTTGGCGAACCTGTCCTTCGACAGCGTTTGGCGACACGGCGTTCACCTAAGCTCATTCCAGACAGAAGGCTCTTTCAGCGTGTGCGGATCCGGCTACTCGGGCGCTTCATGCGCGAGGACAAGGAGGAGTATCCTTGTCAAATCGTGAACATGTCTGCCGGCGGCATGGCTATACTGGCGCCAACGGCCGGAGCTCTTGGGGAGCATCTGGTTGTTTACGTCGACCAGATCGGACGCGTTGAAGGTATTGTCAGCCGAATATTCCCGGAAGGCTTTGCCGTAAAGATCTTCGCAACCGACTACAAACGCGAGAAAATCGTCAATCAATTGACCTGGCTGGTCAACCGAGCGCGTTTGAATATGGCCGAAGAGCGAACGCACGAGCGCATCAGCCCCAATAGGCCGAACACCCAGATGACATTGCTGGATGGATCGGTTCTGCCGTGTCAGGTCCTCGACATTTCTCTATCCGGCGCCTCCGTCGCGGTTGATCCGCGCCCGCCCATGGGGCATCCCGTCGTTCTCGGACTCACCCGTGGCAGCATCGTCCGTCATCACGAGCAAGGTGTCGGCATTCGCTTTTTGGACATCCAGGATCCGACGACGATCAAACGCCAGTTTGGCTGAGGCCGGGAACCGCCCTGAAGTGCGGTCGCCATTTCCTCATAAGTAAGAATGACAGCAAAATCTGCTGTGCCTGACATCGGCGCATTCCCCTGTTTCTCGACATTCCAAGAACTTTTTTTCCAAGAATTGCAGATTTTTTTGATCACGCAAGGCGAGTTGGACTTTCCAAGTTCATGTCTCTCGCGGTCTCCAGCGCGCTTGTTTGATCTCATTTCGACAACCAACCTCGCCTGTGCCGATTGCCATCCACGCTGCGTGAGCATCACCCCAAAAATGGCTCTTTTCTGGGCTTTTCAATGTGTGTAAGCGTTGCCGAAGTCAGCGACGCGCCAACGGCGCCGGATTTTCAGGCGGCCGGCAAATTTTGATAAAATTTTAGGCAAATTTGAATACTTCAAATTTGATCTAAATATTGAGAAAAACTATTGATAATACAACTAGAACACCACCGTTTTACTTCGTCTAATCTCAAACCCTGTGTGCGAGAGTGCTCCTCAACAAACAGTGCTGGGGGGCATGATGAAACGGTTCGAAACACTTCTACTAACAACGATGGCCATGGCAATGATGGCAGGTCAGGCAGTTGCCGGCGACCGCAACCAGACCCAGGGACAAAATCCGGGCTCCGCGTTCATGCGGGTCTTCGGGCAGGCTCTTCCGCCAATCGGCCATGTCGGCTTTTGCCGGCGACATCCGGCCGAATGCCGGGCACAAAGAATTGGACGCAAGCGCGTTCCGCTGACAGCCGACAGGCTCAATGAGCTGCAATCTGTCAACAGCATCGTCAATCGGATGGTGAAGCCAGTTACCGACCTCAAGCTGTACGGACGCCTGGAGCATTGGACCTATCCATCCAAATACGGCGATTGCGAAGACTATGTCATCCTGAAGCGCCGTCTCCTGATTGACCGCGGCTGGCCGGCAAGTGCACTCCTGATCACCGTCGTTCGCGACGAAAACAACGAAGGCCATGCCATCCTGACAGCGCGCACGGCATCGGGAGATTTCGTTCTCGACAACAAGCGTTCCGACATTATGAGCTGGAAAGACTCGGCCTATGTGTTCGTGAAACGTCAGTCTTACACAAATCCCAAACTTTGGATGTCATTGGCACCAGGCCGTGACCGTGCAGCACCGCGGGTATCAGGTACGAGACACAGATAATCCAAGGGGGGGTAATTATCGAATTCGATTTCGGCCCGGTGACCCATCCCCCCTCCTTCCCCGACCCAGCCGGGCCAGACTGGAGCCGGTCTCGCAAGAGACCGGCTTCTTTTTTTTTTGGGGAATTCCGTCGAGCGACCTTCGCAACGTGAATTAATGCTCTCGAGGTGCGAGTCCTGTGCGATATCGCTGCCAGTTTTGGACATAGTGCTCGGCGAGCCAGCTGATCTCCCGGCTCCCCTCCTTATCGATCTCGCGCACAATGCGGCCCGGTGTCCCGACGACCAGGGAATTGGGCGGGATGATCTTGCCTTCCGGCACAAGGGCGTTTGCCCCGATAATGCTGTTTTCGCCGATTTCAGCACCATTCAGGATGGTTGAGCCGATACCGATCAGACAATTCTGCGCAATCGTGCAGCCGTGCAACATGGCGAGATGACCGACGGTGACGCGATCGCCGATGGTCAGTGGATAGCCCATGTCGGTGTGAAGGACGCAACCATCCTGGATGTTGCTGCTCGCGCCGACATGAATCAGCTCATTGTCACCGCGCAGGACTGCACCGAACCAGATGCTTGCCTTTGGCTCGAGTTTAACCTTACCGATGACGACCGCATTCGGAGCGACCCAGTAATCGTCCTCAGGCGGCAGATCGACGTCGATACCTTGAAACCGGTAGATGGCCATGCGTTCCCCCTTCTCGATCAAGGCGCGCACTTTGCCACGACCTAATAGGCCGCGCCAACCACCCGACATTGAGCCGGACAGGCGTCGATGGAACCGACAAAGACAGTGATTTCTGAATTCCGAGAAGAGAAGTCTAGATGACGACCAGGAGTTCCAAGACCACCGCACCGGAGAAGAAGCTCCAGAAGGTCGCGATCAGTGTTGCGAGGGCCAGCCAGTGGGCCTCCCGCTCTTCGATGAGGGCACCGCGTATCGTGTTACGCATGATAATCACCGGTCCAGCAAAGACCCGCGCGATAACGCCGGTGAACGCGGTGATTATGGTCCCAGGCTGAAATGCAAAGGTGAGCGGTCGCCCGGTCACAAGCTTCGTGAAACTCGTGAGCAATCCACCGACGACAAAGCCGATTGCCGTGACATAGGCATAAAGCGCGTACTCGTACATGACCCCACAAACCTCGGACTATCTGCACCCCAGGTCTGCAATTTGCACCGGCCCGCCAAACGGGCGCACGTTCTTCCTTAATGAATGGTTAACAGGGGCGGTTTTCAGCTCTGCAGGTCAAATTCAAGGATCGCCATCTGAAAGCTGTATGACAAATCGTCGTCTTCATCGTCCCTGAATAGGACGCCGATGAACTCGTCGCCAATGTAGACTTCGGCGGAGTCGTCTTTGTTCGGGCGCTGACGCACCTCGATCGTGTCGAGTTTGAACAGCTTGCGAAAATAGTTTTCCAAGCTACGGATTTCGTCTGCTTTCATCAGTGTCCCCCAACTTGGGTCATGAGGTCATGACCCGCCCGGACAATCACGTCCGGGCAAGTGTTTGCTATTCGCTTTGTTCCGGCTCAATTCCAAGCATCTGATCCATCGACCGCGCCGGTTCCTTGCAACCTGCAACGCCGACAACTTTCGCCGGAACGCCTGCAACGGTCCGTTCGGCCGGTACGTCTTTGACCACAACGCTGCCCGATGCAACCCGCGAGCAATTTCCGACGGTGATGTTGCCGAGAATCTTGGCACCTGCGCCGATCATCACGCCGCGCCCGATCTTCGGATGGCGGTCGCCGCTTTCCTTGCCGCTGCCACCCAATGTGACGCCGTGGAGGATCGAGGCGTCGTCGCCGACTCGCGCCGTCTCGCCAATTACAAGGCCCGTCGCATGATCGATCATGATTCCGCGACCAATCACGGCTGCCGGATGAATATCGACAGCGAATGTGCGAGACGACATGCTCTGGAGATAGAGCGCCAGTTCGCGCCGCCCACCGTGCCAAAGACTATGGGCGAACCGATGTGTCTGCAGGGCATGAAAGCCCTTGAAATAGAGGATCGGATCGATGAACCGATGGCAGGCAGGGTCTCGGTCATACACCGCAGCGAGGTCAGCTCGGATCGCTTCCGCCAACTGCGGATCGGCCCGCAGGACCTCCGCGAAGGTCTGACGCAGCAATCCAGCATCGACGTCCGTGTGCTCGAGGCGCTGGGACAACCGATGGCTTACGGCCTCCTCCAGCCGCTCATGACTGAGAATCGTCGCATAGATGAAGCTGGCGAGCGCCGGCTCCTTGGTTGCAGCGATTTCGGCTTCGGTCTGCACCTGAGCCCAGAGCGGATCACATGTGTCGAGACTTGGCTGGGCATTCGTACCTGTTTGCGGCATATCGCCTCCAATCGTCCTTCGGTGCCGGACAACCGGCCCAATGGGCAGTGTTTCGCAGTTGCGATACTCATATAACTATGGTGGACGCACGTCGAGCACAATGGATGGCCGGCGTTAGCGGCTGAAATCAGGGGTTTTTTTATCGCGCAAGTCGACAAATATGGCTGTCATCGGGCGTTGCTGGTGTAGTATCGACGTTGAAATCGAACCACCGCCCCCCTTCCCTGACCTCCTTCACATGACTCGGAAAGTGCTGTGACTGTGACAACTGACCCAAAACCTCCCTGTATCAGAGCGCATAGCGAAGGCCCACTTCGCTGGATCATCTTCGACAATCCGCGCCGGATGAATGCCTTGAACCTCGATATGTGGGCCGCAATTCCGAATCTTATCGCCGAAGCGGTCGCTGACGACGATGTCCGGGTGGTGATCCTTCGCGGTGCCGGGGACCGGGCGTTCTCGGCCGGTGCCGACATCTCGGAATTCGATCAAGTGCGATCGGGGGAAAAGGCCAAGCATTACGACGCGGTCAATCATGCGGCGTTCGAGGCCATCGCCAATTGCCCCAAACCAACAATCGCCATGGTTCAAGGCTTCTGTCTCGGGGGCGGCCTGTTGCTTGCGCTTTCGTGCGATCTGAGATTGGCCTCGGAAGGTTCAAGTTTTGCGATTCCCATGGCCAAGCTCGGAGTCGGCTACGATGCGCGATGGATACGCCCGGTCTTTAGGTCTGCCTCTGCGGCGAGCGCCAAAGAGATCCTTTTCACGGGGCGGCGTTTTAGCCATGACGAAGCGATGGCGATGGGCCTGCTCAATTCGGTGCATGTCCCGAGCGACATCGAAACTCAAACACAGGCGCTTGCACAGGAGATCGCCGAAAACGCTCCACTGTCGCTACGGGTCGCCAAGGCGACCGTGGATGAGTTTTCGCGCGCACCGGAAAACCCGGACCTCACCATGCTCGATGCCATGATCGACGCCTGTATAAAGAGCGACGACTACCAGGAAGGTCGCAACGCTTTCATGGAAAAACGCAAACCGCAGTTCCGCGGGCGGTAGACCTTCGGGAATTGAACACCGCAGTTCGCATGCGATCTTTCGTCAATCCAGACTGCTCCGGCCTCAGCCGGAGAATTAAGCCGTCCGAGGCAATCTCGTCCAGGACCCAATCAATTCAAGGTCTGCGCTTAAGAAACGCCAGCACACCGTCCTTATACTGGCTGTCGCCGACAGCCTTCATATGATCGCGCCCTTCAATTTCGAGGGCGTCGGCACCGGGGATGAGGGCGGCAAGATCGGTGGCCGACCCGCCAATCACATCCTTTGTGCCGACAGCGACCAGAACGGGTACGCTGATGCGACCCACATCCTCCGGCGTGATTTTTTCACGCGATGACCGGATGCAGGCAGCCAATGCCTTGAGATCACTGCCAGTCGATTCGGCAAAGGCGCGGAAAGTTCTTGCTGTTTCGTTCGTGACCTCATCCATGCTTTCGGCCTCAAGGGCTCGGGCGATCGGTCCCGTGCCGCCAACACCGCGCACCATGTTGTAGCCGAGGCCGGCGAAAACGGCGCTGCGGACCCGTTCCGGATTCTTCAGCGACAGGAAGGCCGAGATCCGAGCGCCCATGGAATAACCCATTACATCGGCCCGTTCGAGACCGAGATGATCCAGCAGGCGGCGCGCGTCATCCGCCATGAGTGGCGCGCCATAGGCTTCGACATCATGGGGTTTCCCGCTCGCCCCATGACCGCGATTGTCCATCGCGATGACGCGGTATCCGGCACTGTTCAAGGTCGAAACCCAGCGTGTCGACACCCAATTGACCTCGACATTCGATGCGAAGCCGTGAATGAGAAGGATGGGTTCCCCCTCCCCCTCGTCAATATAGGCGATCTCGACGCCATCTGAATTGAAGCTGCTCATTGCGCGACTCCTTACCCCTATGCAGAGATCGAGGCAACGCGTATCGTGGCCGCGGAATCGGGAATAAGCTGGAGTCTTATCGAGCCATGGCAGATCCGGTCGTACACCATTTCTGCAACGATGCGGGCGTGGAGCGCATTCGCATCGGCGTGCGGGAATTCAAATGCATGGGCGCCCGTGCGCCTTTCGATCACCCGCACATTTTCCTGGATATGGGGACGGACGAACAAATCATCTGTCCATATTGCTCCACGCTTTATGTCTTCGACGGGAAGATCGGTACGTTCGGCTCGGATCCCGTTGGTTGCATCGTTGACGATGCCGCTTGATCCAACCCCGCTATGAGCGGGCATGACAGAGACACGACGGTTCTGATTGCCGGCGGCGGCATTGGCGGGCTTGCAGCGTCTATCGCACTGGCGCGCCAGGGGATTGCCTCACATATTCTGGAACGCGATTCGACCTTCTCCGAAGCCGGTGCCGGAATCCAGATCGGCCCGAATGTCATGCGAGTGCTGAACGCGCTGGGTGCGAGCAAGCATCTCGCGCCTCATCTGGCCTTTCCGGACGCTATTCGCATTTTCGACGGGCGAACAGGACGCCCTCTGACTGAAATGCCATTGGGGCCGATCGCAGAAGCCCGCTACGGCGCTCCATACGCCACGGCCCACCGGGCCGACCTGCAAGCCGCCCTTGTCGAAACGGCACGCGAGTGCCCCGACATTGACATCAGTATGGATTTCGAACTGTCTCGTTTCGTCGAGGAGGACGACCGCGTCACGGCACATACGGTTAGCGACAATAGGGCGGAGGGTTCACTCCTTGTCGCGGCCGACGGGATCTCATCGCGCATCAGAGCCCAGCTCGATTCCAATGCCAAATTACAGTTCTGCGAACGCACCGCCTGGCGAACACTGATCGATAGGGACGATGCGCCTGCCGTATTGCGTGAGAACCAGGTCGGACTCTGGCTGGGTCCGGAGGCCCATCTCGTCCACTATCCCGTGCGCGGCGGCACGGCAATCAATCTCGTCGCGGTCATCGAAGACGGCTGGGACAAGGAAGGATGGAACACGCGGGCTGATCCGACGAATCTTAAGCCGCATTTCTCTCGCTGGTGTGGCGAGGCTCAAGCACTGCTTAAAGCCGGCCCGACATGGCGCAAATGGGCCTTGTTCGCGCTTCCCAATCTGGAACGCTGGCACGGAAATCGAACCGTTCTACTGGGCGACGCCGCTCATCCGGTCCTGCCGTTTCTTGCCCAGGGTGCCGGACTTGCCATCGAAGATGCGCTATCGCTTGCGAGAGAACTCGCTGCGACCGGAACAGACCATCCATCCCCGGCATTTGAGAATTATGTCAAAGCCAGGCGGCCTCGTGCGACGCGCCTGCAGACGGAGTCGCGGCGCATGGGGGCCATCTACCATCATGGCGGCGCTATGGGCCAGGCGCGAAACGTTGCGCTCCGCCTGAGTAGACCGGAACAAAATCTCGCGCGCTTCGACTGGCTCTATCAGTTTGAAGTCTGAGCCGGCGAGACTGCCCGAGCCTCGATCAGTGTTTCGGCACGATCGTCTGCGGTTGGGGAGGCATCCGGTTCAAGCATGGCATTGCGCGGATATCCGTTTGTCACGAATTTCAGACGCACCCGGCGCACCGGCGCACCGCCTCCACCTGTCGATACGATGAGGTCTCGCCAGCCGTTACTCGAAATATCGGCAACACGAACCGGGCCGCGTACCCTCACTGTGCGAAAGCTCGGGCGATAGCCATGCTCGCCCGCGACAAACACGGCCATGGAGCAGCCAGTTTTTACGCACCAGTCCTTGCCACCGAACAGCACCAGCGCCTCGGTCTTCCCGTTCCCGTTCAAGTCAGCACCGACAAGTTGATAGGCGCCAGGCGCCCGCTTCTTGTTGATCCGATACCGCTCGATTGCCTGGCGCAGGTCCGCTTCGTCGAGATTCCGGCGTACAGAGGCAGCCGCACCAGGCCCTCCGTTACGTGTAAGCTGCACGGGAGCTGCGCGGTCCGTCGTATCGGCTCCCGGATTCACACCGCCACTGCGGCAGCCACTGAGGCTCCCTGCAACGACAAGCACCGCCACCATTGTGGATTTGCAGCGAGTCATCACTGTCATGTGCGAGTTCTTGCGCAACCCATGCCAATCAAAAAATCAGATAGCGCGGATATTGAGCCATTTTTGCGGCGCCGCCAAGGGAAGACACTGGTGCGGACGGCGGGACTCGAACCCGCACGAGGTTACCCTCTCAGGATTTTAAGTCCTGTGTGTCTACCAATTCCACCACGTCCGCGTTGGGCAGCTATATGCGCCGACAGCACACGCATTGCAATCATGCTGCCCAACTATCGGCGCACCGCAAACGGACAATCTGTCACGCAAGCGTGTCCTGAACCAGACTTTCGCCGAGCGAAGATAAGCACTAAGTCAATGGGTGGAATATATTGCTCAACCTGAAGAGGCTCGATATGCGAGCGATGAACACCGCACAGACTATCCTCGCCGCCATGGTGGGTCTTGGCGTTCTGATATGGACAATAGCGCCAGCCGACGCCGCAAAGAATCGCCATGGGAAACAGCCCTACCGTTCGATCACGGTCGAAAGCAACTACACGTCGGATCGCGTGACGGGATACGTGCGCCAGGGACGCCGCGGACCGGAAGTCCAGTTGCCGAGCGGTGCATGGATACCCTGCAATCTCGGCTGTGCGAACACGTTGCGCTCGCAGACGATCGACTTCTATCATTGGATCGATGAGAACAGCCGCGATTGACGGGCGCGTTGTCAAAGACTTAGAAGCCCTGAAGTCATCCCTTAGCTGCTGAGGGCCTTCGGCGACGTATTGTTCACGACCACGAAGGGCTTTTGAACGATTTCGGCACGGGGGCGGCCACAGTAATATCCTTGAACTTCATCGCAACCGAAGGCCTTGAGATATTCGAGCTGTTCGGCAGTCTCGACGCCTTCCGCCGTAATTGTCAGATCCAGCGAATGGCCGAGCCCGATAATCGTACTGACGATGGTGTTTTTCTGCGAATCGGAGCCGAGTTCGCGCATGAAGGAGCGATCGATCTTGATCTTGGTAACCGGCAGGCGCGTCAGATAGTTCAGGCTTGAATAACCTGTTCCGAAATCGTCCATGGCCAGAGAGACACCGAGATTGTCGAGAGCTTCAATCTGGGCGACGATGTCTTCCGAGTTCGCCAGGAGCACACCTTCTGTAACCTCCAGTTCCAGTCGATGGGCGGGAAACCCTGTCTCCTGCAGGATCGCCGCGACGCAACCGGGAACGTTCTGGCTCTTGAACTGCAATGGGGAAAGATTGACAGCCAGTCGGACATGGTCCGGCCAGCCGACCGCATAGTCGCAAGCCGTCCGCAACACCCATTCACTCAACTCGGCAATCAGACCGGCCTGCTCGGCAACGGGAATAAAGACGCCGGGTGAAACGTCCCCGCGCTCGGGGTGCTGCCAGCGCGCCAGTGCTTCATAGCCATTGATATTACCGCTCTGAACGTCGAACAGAGGCTGATAGTGCAGATGAAGTTCGTCACGGTTGAGCGCACCGCGCAGATCCTTCTGCAGCTGGCGCTCGGCCTGCAACGCTTCGTCCATTTCCGCCTCAAAGAAGCAAAAGCCATTGCGGCCATTGTGCTTGGCACGATAGAGCGCAATGTCAGCTTGACTGAGGAGAATGGCAGGCTCGTCCACGTCTTCGGGCCCAAAGGCAATACCGATACTGGCTGACGTGTGAACATCCTGTCCATCGATACAATAGGGTGTGGAAAGAGACTCGCAGAGCCGCTCGGCAAGGGCCGCTGCATGGTCGGGGGCCGCGAACTCTTCCGCTACGATGGCAAACTCGTCACCGCCAAGACGCGCGACCACATCGATTGAACGCACCACACTTTTGATCCGGGCTGCAACTTCTGCCAGGAGTGCATCGCCGGCAGGATGCCCGTGGGTATCGTTCACATCTTTGAACCGGTCGAGATCGAGACAGAGCACGGCCATATAGTCGCCCCGCCTTCTTGCGCGCGCGAGAGCGAGTTGCAGGCGGTCCTGCAACTGGTTGCGGTTGGCAAGGCCTGTCAGCGGATCATGCAAAGCAAGGTACCGAAGTTGCTCCTCGGCTGTCTGGCGCTCGCGAATACGGCGCGATGCGACCGCGGCCGGTACCACGAAACCGAGAACCATCAGGAGTGTCGTTACCAGAGACGATCGGGTGAGCGCATCCTTGGTCATTCGGAATGCTGCAGATTGATCCAGCCGCGTGACATAGACGCGCTGAACTCTCGCCTGCTCGACAATGGGGATAATCACATAGAAACGATAGTCGCCAACGTCTTCTCCTCGCCACGCCTTACTGATGTTGAGCAGCTTGGCGCGCCGCTGCACGACGGCCTGGTCGAATACCGGACCGAAGGCCTCCGATTTTCGGATGACATCGAGTTCCGCCTCGCTGAACGAGGTGCTGCGCGAGATCGGCGCCATCCGTAGGTTTAGAAGCGCATAGTCGGCACCAAGCGCATTCTTGTTGTTGCCGGTATCCGATCCAAGTGTTTGTAACGCATCGATCTGACCGCTCGACACCCGAGGCGCAACAGCCCCGTCAGCATCGGACAGTTGCGATTCCAAACCGCGGGTCCAGTCGGTGGCAGCCTGGACGGCATAGCTCTCAAGAGCTTGATCCAAGACGACGCGGCCGGACATGAATCCGGCTGTTATTGTCGCCAGACCCAGCACCAGAAGCCCGACCATCACATAACGGTCTTGTGACGAACTCTCCCGCACCATGATTTCGCAATCCCATTCGATGACAATGGGCGACACCATAAGGGCGGGATCGAAAGATACCGTTAGATCGAATGCTCCAATTTTATGCGAATATATATCGGATGCTGCACTCTTCCCCGCAGAACGGACGTTCAACCGTATCCCCTGCTATGGCCGGATTCGATGGCCGATTCTCCTTTCTAGTCCTGGTTCAGCCCCAGTTCGCGCTGCCTCTTTTTGGTAAGGCCCAGGGAGACAATCCGATGGGATTCCCGAAGGTATAGTTTCAAATCTTCGTCCGAGAGGCCCGGGCGGTCGTAGTGCTGGATCCATTTCATCCCGCGCGATGCGAGATAGGGCGCCGGGCGCAGGCCCGGTTCCTTCTGCAGCATTTGGAACGCGATGTCGGAGGTCTTGAAGGTAAAGGCCGGCTCTTCATTGGCCCAGCCGCCAATGGCAAACACTTTTCCGCCCACTTTCCAAACGTCGGAATTTCCCCATTGCACGACATGAGTGGTTGCCGGCAACGCGGCGCAGAATGCATTGAATTCGTCATATGTCATTGCGTGGCCTGCGCGCCAAAACCCCTCCGGTCGGGACGATCAGCTCGCATATGAACGAACCGACGGCCGGTCTTACTTGTCTTTGGGCATCGACAAACGAATGTGCAGATCGCGCAGTTGCGCCTGTGACACATCCGATGGCGCACCCATCAAAAGGTCTTCCGCCTGCTGGTTCATTGGAAACATTGTGACCTCGCGAATGTTCTCCGTATCGGACAACAACATCACGATCCGGTCGATCCCAGGCGCGATTCCACCGTGAGGCGGTGCGCCATATTTCAATGCACGCAACATGCCGCCGAATTTCTCCTCGACGACCTGAAAATCATGCCCGGCGATCTCGAATGCTTTGACCATGATCTCGGGCTTGTGATTTCGAATGGCGCCCGATGACAGCTCGATTCCGTTGCAGACGATATCGTACTGCCAGCCGAGAATTTCCAGCGGATCCTGCGTCTCCAGCGCTTCCATTCCACCTTGCGGCATGGAAAACGGATTGTGGGAGAAGTCGATTTTCTTCGTATCTTCATCCAACTCGAACATTGGAAAATCGACAATCCAGCAAAATTCAAACCGGTCGGTCGCAACGAGTTCGAGGACCGTCCCGACCCTGTCGCGTGCCCGGCCTGCAAACTCGGCGAATGCGCTGGGGATTCCGCAGACGAAGAAGACGGCGTCGCCGTCCGCAAGATCGAGCTCGGTCCGCATGGTCTCGGTAACATCCGGGCCAAGATTCTTCGCTATCGGCCCGGCACCCTCGCCGTCCCGGAAAAAGATATAGCCAAGGCCGGGTTGACCTTCGTCCTGCGCCCAGCTGTTCATGCGATCGCAGAAGGCACGCGATCCGCCGCCTTTAGCGGGAATGGCCCACACTTCGGCATTCTCGAACCAGGCACGCCCACCCGAATGTTTCTCCAGTTGACCGGCAAAGATCTTGAATCCCGATCCGCGGAAGTGTTCGCTGACGTCCGACATCTTGATCGGGTTGCGCAGATCCGGTTTGTCGGTTCCATAGAGCCGCATGGATTCGGCATAAGGAATGCGCGGAAAAGAGTCCGTCACAGGCCTGCCGTCCGCAAACTCCTTGAAGAGATCGCGCAGAACCGGTTCGACCGCCTGGAAGACATCTTCCTGGGTCACAAAGCTCATCTCAATATCGAGCTGATAGAACTCGCCAGGGCTGCGATCGGCACGGGCATCTTCGTCGCGAAAGCAGGGTGCAATTTGAAAGTAGCGGTCGAACCCGGCGATCATGATCAATTGCTTGAACTGCTGCGGAGCCTGCGGCAAGGCGTAGAACTTGCCCGGATGCATGCGCGAAGGGACGAGAAAATCACGTGCACCTTCGGGGCTCGATGCTGTCAGGATCGGCGTCTGATATTCAGCAAAACCGCTTTCGGTCATTCGACGGCGCAGCGACGCGATGATCTCGGACCTGCGGACGATACGGGCATGCAGACTTTCCCGGCGCAGATCGAGAAACCGATATTTGAGGCGCGTTTCTTCGGGATAGTCCGGTTCACCAAAGATGGGCAGCGGCAGTTCGTCCGCCTCGGACAAAATCTCGATATCACGGATGAAAATCTCAACTTCGCCGGTCGGCAGTTTGGTATTGATTGTCTCGTCCGTCCGCCGACGCACCTCGCCGTCGATCCGCACGACCCACTCTGCCCTCAAAAGTTCCACATTGGCGAATGCCGGCGAATCAGGATCGGCAACGCATTGTGTCAGACCGTCATGATCCCGCAGATCAACAAACAAGAGTCCGCCATGATCGCGTACACGGTGAACCCAGCCGGAAAGACGTGCCGTCTCGCCGACATTGTCAGACCGCAGTTCGCCGCACTTATGTGACCGGTACGCGTGCATGATCGCCCCCGAATTTCCGCTGATTTTCTGATTGCATTCCTGTGGCAAGCCGCCCTGCCCCAATCTCGGCGGGAAAAGCGCATGAGCACTTCCGATTGTCAAGGGAACAGCGGATCATCCGGCATCTAGCAACTCTGACACGACAGTCCGGAAGCCAGCTCTCTCCTCCGGCCCAATCGCGGAACATGGCTATCCTCGGGGTAGCCCTGCCGGGGGCGAGGCTTGGACCAGGTAGGGAAAGTCGCCATGGAGCGACTTTCAAAACAGACACTAAACAGGGGATTGTCGGGCATTCGGATCGCTTCGTGAGGCGACAAGCGGGCGCGGCTGCGCTATACCCGCTGCCCATGGACGTAATCACCAGTACCGAGTCTCTCGAAGCTGCCTGCTCCCGCCTGGCCCAATCCGACTATATCGCTGTGGACACAGAGTTCATGCGCGAATCGACGTTTTGGCCGAAGCTCTGCCTCGTGCAGATGGCTGGCGACGGATGCGAGGTCATCCTCGACACACTCGCCCAAGACATTGATCTGGAGCCGTTTTACCGTTTGATGGCCGAAAAGTCGGTCGTCAAGGTGTTTCATGCCGCACGTCAGGATGTCGAAATCATTCATCACCAGGCTGGCATCATCCCGGACCCGATTTTCGATACGCAGATCGCAGCCATGGTTTGCGGTTTCGGCGAATCGGTCAGCTATTCGATGCTGGTCAAGAAGATGTTGAAGATCAACCTCGACAAGACATCTCGTTTTACAGACTGGAGCAAACGGCCCCTTGCCGATCGCCAACTCACATATGCATTGGCCGATGTCACCCATCTGTTTGCTCTCTTCCCGAAGCTCCGCGAGCAACTGCGCAGCTCGGGCCGTGCCGACTGGCTTGCCGAAGAGCTCAATGTCCTGACCGATCCCGCGACTTACGATATCGCACCGGAAGATGCCTGGAAGCGATTGAAAATGCGCGTGAAATCAGCCAAATCGCTCGGCGTGATGATGGAGCTTGCCGCGTGGCGCGAGCGGGAAGCACGCGATCAGAATGTGCCTCGCAGTCGCGTTCTTAAAGACGATGCAATCTACGATATCGCCGCCCATGCACCGCGCACCGTCCATGATCTGGGCGGTTTACGGTCGGTCCACGGCGGGTTTGCCCGATCCGCACGCGGCCAGGCGGTTCTCGAGGCTGTCAGTGTTGGCCTCGATCGCGACCCATCGACGATTCCGCCCATCAAACGCTCGGACCCTCTGAGTGCTGAAGCCGTTGCGGTTGTCGATCTTCTTCGGGTGCTGCTGAAAACTTCGGCCGCTCGGCATGGCGTCGCGCCCAAACTCATTGCAACGGCCCAGGATTTGGAGAAGATCGCCCGAAGTGACGATGCAGACGTGCCGGCACTCAAAGGCTGGCGGCGCACCCTCTTCGGCGATGACGCTCTTGCAATCAAACGTGGCGAACTGGCATTGGCCGTACGCAAGGGAAGTATCGCGATTCTGTCCGCCAAAGATATGGAGCCCGTATCGCGCAGAGCGAACAAGGGGCGCGCGGACCCTGAAGCAGCACAGGATACCGCTTCCGAACGCTCACCTGCTTAGAGGCTTTGCCTTCATATGCCCGACGCCGGGTCTGGCCATCGCTCTTCGCTTGCCCGTCAATCTGTGCGGTAAACGCGCTCTCTGCGTTCGTGGCGCTCCTGCGCCTCAAGGCTCAGCGTTGCAATCGGGCGAGCGTCCAGACGCTTGAGGCCGATCGGTTCGCCGGTTTCTTCACAATAACCGTAGCTTCCGTCTTCGATCCTCAGCAGCGCTTCATCTATCTTCGAGATAAGTTTCCGTTGCCGATCTCTCGCCCGAAGCTCCAGTGCCCTGTCGGTTTCCGAGGTTGCCCGGTCCGCGATATCGGCATGCTGAGCCGATTCGTCTTGGAGATTCTGCAGTGTGACTCGATTCGAACGCACGATCTCCTCTTTCCAATCCAACAGTTTTTGGCGGAAGTAGGTTTTTTGCCGCTTGTTCATAAACGGTTCGTCGTCAGACGGCGAATAAGTGCGCGAACGTTTCTTTTTGCCGCTCATGAGATCCTCTTGAAGCGTACCATTCACAACAAGTTCGACATCCAATCTTGCTGGCGCCTTAACCATGCTGGTATCGGCGAGCGTGCCCCTATTTACGGAAGCATCTTGGCAAGTCAAGAAATCTGAATCGGATGACGCCTTCGTGATGTGACGCCGATGGTGGGTTTTGCAGGCCTTGCACCGCAGTTATCCTGGCCATACAGAGCCCGAAAACTCTTTTCCAGGCGTTCTGCATCGGCGCCGTTTCGTTGCATTCAATCAGTTGGCGTCGATCTAACCATTGTTTTGGCGGTATTTCGCCAGTTCGACGCGTGCGCGGAGATCCACGGCCTTGAGAATTTCTGTGAGTTTCGGGTCCACATTCGAGATCTGGTAACGGCTCAGGGCCCCTTCCAGCCTGACCAGCCGGTCATTTGTGAGTCGGCCCGCGAGCAAATCGGTTTTGATCGAATCAAGCAGATCCAGCATCTTGTTGCTGTCATCGATTGCCTGCTGGCGCTGATCGGCAAAGGGCTCAACCTCCTGCAGAGACAAAAGCGTGTTGATGCCGCCTGTGGCCTGTGGACGGCTCGTTTTGGCAACATCTTCCGATGCCGATCCGAAATCGATCGAAAATGTGCCGCCGTCGCCTTGAATGCGGCCACGCTTTCCAGTCTTCGATGCGCCGGAAAGCCTGCTCGTCGCCTTCACCTGCATGCCCGCGTCCCTTGTCTTTGTTTCTTAGCGGCTTTCTTTGCCTCAGCCTCTAAGGACAAAGAGTGAGCCCAGCCGATTAATGGTCCGTTAAACCACGGAAAAAATTGCCGCCTCTCCGGCAGTTCTTGCTTGTTTTCCGGCTTGGCGGATCTCTTGGAAAATATAAAAAACACCTAAATTCAAGGCGTTACAGAAAAATCCCATTTTGGCACGCTTCTCGCGAACAGAGGGGAGAACGAGTGAAATGGATCACTCGCCATCTACGTGCAGGAGATGGACGAACGTGACTATCGAAGGACAAATCCGTCTGTGGTCGGGGCGCAGCCTGATCGCCGGTCTGATTCTGATGCTGCCGCTGCTTGCTTCGTCCGCCGAGGCTGCATCGCGCATCAAGGACCTGGTGGACTTTGAAGGTATTCGCGAGAACCAACTCGTCGGATATGGCCTTGTCGTGGGCTTGAACGGCACGGGAGATTCGCTACGGAACGCGCCCTTCACCCTCCAAAGCCTGCAGGCAATGCTGGAGCGGCTCGGCGTCAATACCCGTGATGCGAATCTTCGGACGGCAAATGTTGCCGCCGTGATGGTGACAGCCAACCTCCCCGCTTTCTCCACCCAGGGCACACGGATCGACGTGAGCGTTTCTGCTCTTGGCGACTCCTCCAGCCTCCAGGGCGGAACGCTCCTTGTCACACCGCTTCATGGCGCCGATGGCGAGGTCTATGCGGTCGGTCAGGGCGCCGTCGCTATTTCAGGTTTCAGTGCCGGCGGCGATGCGGCAACGATCGTGCGCGGTGTGCCAACGGTTGGACGAATCACGAACGGCGCCATTGTCGAGAGAGAGATCAAATTTGCGCTGCGACACAAGCGTTCGCTGCGCCTTGCATTGCGCAACCCCGACCTGACGACGGCCAAACGGATCGCCATCTCGATCAACGCGTTCACCGACCTCAAGGTCGCCAATGCGCTCGATCCGGGGACAGTGCTTCTGGAGCTTCCCGCCGACCACAAGACCGGAATGATTCCGCTTTTGATGGAAATCGAACAATTGCGGATCGAACCCGATCTGCCGGCGAAGGTCGTGATCGACGAACATTCCGGGATCATTGTCATGGGTCGCGATGTGCGAGTGAGCACGGTTGCCATCGCGCAAGGCAATCTCACCGTGACAGTGACAGAAGCGCCGCAGGTCAGCCAACCCGCACCCTTTTCGGAAAATGGCGAGACGGTCGTCGTGCCGCGCACACGCGTCAATGCGGACGACGAAAGCGACAACAAGCTGGCCGTCGTCGAGGAAGGCGTCTCGCTCAGCGACCTGGTAGACGGATTGAACGCACTCGGCATCGGTCCCCGCGACATGATCTCCATTCTGCAAGCCATCAAGGCGTCCGGTGCGCTGCAGGCCGAAATCGAGGTGCTGTGATGGAATTCTCGCTTCCTCTCGCCACGACAGGTCTCGGTGCGCAGTCGCGCGCGGTTTTGAACAATGCCGAGGCCGGAACCAAAGATGCGCTGAAGATCAAAGCGCAGCAGGCCGCAGAAGAGTTCGAGGCAGTTTTCCTCAACACTATGCTCGAAGGCATGTTCTCCGGAATCGAGACCGAAGCACCCTTCGGCGGCGGCCCCGGCGAAAAGACCTACCGCTCGCTGCTGGTCAACGAATACGCAAAGAACATGGCGGGCAATGGCGGCATCGGCCTCGCCGATCAAGTTTATCGCGAAGTCCTCGCGGCTCAAGAGAGTGCCGATAAATGACTCTACAAGCGCAACTCGCAGCACAAGAACAAGCGGTCCCCCGCGTCGAAACCGCTGAAGCGGCAGATGCACTCTGTGTCCGGCTTTCCGAGACCATGACCGAGCTGATCGATGTTCTGGTGCGTGAGACCGACCTTCTCAAGCGGGGCAGACCGCAGGACATTGCAGCGCTACATGCCCGCAAGACAGCCCTCAGCGCCGTCATGACCAGCGACATGCAGCTGCTCGCTCGCAATACCGAATTCGTCAAAAAGGCCGTTCCTCGAAGAATTGCCGAAATCCAGGACCAGCACGGCAATCTGCAATTGTCGCTGTCCGCAAACCAGGACGCGCTCCACGCCATGAAGGCCGTCTCGGAGCAAATCCTGCACACGATCGCGGAGAAGGCCGGCGCAAAACGCTCCGGTCCGGAGGTCTATGGAAACAATGCAGGGTTGGCAGCTCCCACTCCGGTTCGTCCGGCAGCAATATCTGTGGATCGAAGCCTATGATCGTATTTTACCCACAAGCCTATGCGGCCAACACCCAGAACGACCCGCGGCACAGTGCCTTGGTCGGCAGTAATCAGTTGAGTAAGCGTCTCGCGCCATTGCGCGACTTCATCAAGAACCAGTCACGCGTTAGCAGCTCTCTTGGCTGGGTCCTCAAATGGCGCCCGAGCTCCAGAAAGAGCCTTCGTGCCACTCAATCTAGAAAGGATTTCTAGCTATGGCTGATATCACCCTCTCCTCCGCGGTTCGCAGTAACCTGTTGTCGCTGCAGAACACCGCCGATCTCCTGGAATCGACGCAGGAGCGCCTTTCGACGGGTCTCAAAGTCAACAGCGCCCTCGACGATGCGACCGCGTTCTTTACCGCATCGTCTTTGAACACACGCGCGAGCGATCTCAACCGGCTTTTGGATTCCGTCGGCAATGCCGTGCAGACAGTTACGGCGGCCGACAACGGCCTTTCCGCCATTACCGCCCTCGTCGAAAGCGCCCAGGCATCCGCCCGTCAGGCGCTGCAGACCACGGGCGCCGTCACCACGACCGCCGTCACAGGCGCAACCAGTGCGGGCTTTGACCCGCAAGCAACGACGGCAGTCGTCGGTACGGGCTCGACCCTGACGGCCGATGCCGTTGCGACTCAGCAATATACCGGCAACCTCGGTACAGATGCCGCCAATGCCGTTGCAACCGGTACCGATCTTGGCGACAGCACCGATCTGTTGTCGGCTAATGGCCTTGCCAACGGTGACTCGCTAATCATCGGAAACGGCGCAAACACACTGACCGTCAACTTCACGACGACAGGTGCAGCAGCCCTTTCCTCGGGCAACACTGTCCTGACAATCGGTATCGATCAAACCATCGGCGCGTTGGCAACAGGCCTCGACGGACTAACCGGGATTTCGGTAACCGACACGGCTGGTGTTCTGGCGATAACATCGGATGCAGAAGATACCTTGCGTATCCAGGACGGCGCTCAGGGAACCAATACGGCCGAACTCGGCTTCGGTGCCGTCGGTATCGGTGCAGATACCACAAACCGGTTGGTGTCCAAGAACACGGCTCTCGACGATCTCGTCAATGCCGGTCATACGCTGACCGTTCAGCGTGGAACCGATACGGCAACGACCGTGACCTTCGGAACTGGCGCAGGCCAGGTCCAGACCAAGGCCGATCTGATTTCCCAGCTCAATGCCGCCGTCGGCATCGATGCGACGGAAACGGGTACGAATCAACTCACGCTCACGAATTCGACGAATACGGACTTTGACAACGCGATTTCGGTCACGACGTCGGATGCCTCGGTTTTCACGGCAGTGGGTATCACGGCCGATTCCGGTCAAACCACGCAGGCGACCATCAACCCGAACAACCTGCTCACGCAGGCAGGTGGCCTGACGGCAGGTGAGACGCTGCAGATTAACTTTGGGACGCAGAACAACACCATCACTTTTGGCAATGGCACGGGTCAGGTCAGCAGTCTGGCAGAACTCAACACAGCATTGAACTCAATAACCGGCGGCGCGGCATCGGTCGGTTTGACGGGTGCATCACTCGGCAATATCTCACTGTCGACCACCAGCGCATCGGACACGCTCGTGATTGGCGGGACGACGACAGCCGTCGCTGAATTCGGTATCACATCGGGCGAATTCACCAACCTCATCAACGGGACAACAGGTCCAGTTCAGCAAGGTGACACGCTCGACATCACCGTCGGAACCAACTCGACCTTGTCGATCACCTTCGGCACCGGTGCAGGCCAGGTGAACACGTTGAGCGAACTCAACACGGCTCTGTCCGCCCTTGCCGGCGGTTCGGCCAGCGTCGACTCGCAAACGGGTGCCATCAACATCACGGCAACCACAGGTACAGACAATATCGTCATTGCCGAGGGCAACGCCCGTGAAGCAGCCGCATTCGGTCTGACAGCTGGTACAACCACATCCACGACAACCAACAGCGCACAACGAACGGCGCTGGAGTCTCAGTTCAACGACATCCGCACGCAGATCGACCAGCTCTCGCGAGACGCGAGTTTCAACGGGAACAACCTGTTGCAAGGCGACAATCTGAACGTCATCTTCAACGAAGACGGTACGAGCTCGCTGGATATCAACGGTGTAACATTCAACAGTGCGGGATTGGGCATCAACGCCGCTGCGACCGATGCATTCCAGACAGATGCGAATATCAACATCTCTCTGGATGAACTTACAACCGCGCTGGCGACGATACGTTCGCAAGCCTCAACATTCGGATCACAACTCTCGACGGTCGAGATCAGACAGGAATTCACGAAAGATCTGATCAACACGCTCGAAACCGGTGCCGCTAACCTGACGCTGGCCGATACAAACGAGGAAGGCGCCAACTTGCTGGCCTTGCAGACACGGCAGCAATTGTCGTCGACAGCTCTGTCTCTGGCATCGCAAGCCGACCAGAACGTCCTACGTCTCTTCGGATAAGACGAAACAGAGCAACAGAAACTGAAGGCGGCGGAGATTTTCTCCGCCGCCTTATTCATTCATTAGGAAACTGTTCTATCGCGGGACAGAATCACTCAAATTTTCTAATTTTGTAAGCCAATTATCAACCATATGAATCGGCAAAAAGCGTGATTCATGAGTCACTTACGAATTCCCCGCTATGACCGAAGTCAGCCGGCGCCAATGTGTGTCGGTTGGTGTCGTTTTCAGGGAAAAATCCCGAGAAAGGCGCCTGAACTCCAGAAGGGGTTCATATTCTTCGTAACCTAGAAAGGAATTCTAGAAATGGCTGATATCACTCTCTCCTCGGCGGTACGCAACAACCTTCTCTCATTGCAAAACACTGCCGATCTCCTGGCGTCGACGCAGGAGCGTCTTTCAACAGGTCTTAAAGTCAACAGCGCCCTCGACGATCCGACGGCGTTTTTTACCGCTTCCGCTTTGAACTCACGTGCCAACGACCTTAACCGGCTGTTGGATTCGGTTGGTAACGCCGTGCAGACCGTTAGTGCTGCCGACAATGGCCTCTCCGCCATTACCGACCTCGTCGAAAGTGCACAGGCTTCTGCCCGTCAAGCACTCCAGACAACCGGTGCCGTCACATCAACCGTCGTCACAGGTGCAACAAGCGCCGGTTTCGACCCCCAGGCACTCACATCTGTCGTCGGAACAGGTTCGACCCTGACCGCCGATGCTTCCGGAACCCAGCAGTTCACCGGCAACCTCGGTACGGACGCAGCCAACGCAGTCGCAACCGGCACCGACCTTGGTGACAGTACCGATCTGTTGTCTTCCAATGGCTTGGCCAACGGTGACTCTCTGGTCATCGGAAACGGCGCCAACACACTGACCGTCAACTTTACGACGTCAGGCGCAGCAGCCCTTTCCTCGGGCAACACTGTCCTGACAATCGGTATCGACCAGACCGTCGGCGCATTGGCAACCGGTCTCGACGGACTGACGGGTATTTCGGTAACCGATACGGCTGGTGTCCTGGCAATCACGTCAGATGCAGAAGATACCCTGCGTATCCAGGACGGTGCTCAGGGAACCAATACGGCCGAACTCGGCTTCGGTGCCGTCGGTATCGGTGCAGATACCACAAACCGGTTGGTCTCCAAGAACACGGCACTGGACGATCTCGTCAATGCCGGTCATACGCTGACCGTTCAGCGTGGAACCGATACGGCAACGACCGTGACCTTCGGAACAGGTGCCGGTCAGGTTCAGACCAAAGCAGATCTGGTTTCCCAGCTCAATGCCGCCGTTGGCATCAGCGCTACGGAAACCGGTACCAACCAGTTGACCCTTGCCAACTCCACGACCACGGACTTCGACAGCGCGATTTCGGTCACGACGTCAGATGCCTCGGTCTTCACGGCAGTGGGTATCACGGCCGACTCCGGTCAGACCACGCAGTCGACCATCAACCCGAACAACCTGCTCACGCAGTCGGGTGGTCTCACGGCTGGTCAGACCCTGCAGGTCGACTTTGGCACGCAGTCCAATACCATCACCTTCGGTACGGGCACGGGTCAGGTCAGCAGTCTCGCTGAACTCAACACGACGCTGAACGCCATCACAGGCGGTGCGGCTTCGGTTGGTCTCACAGGTGCTTCGCTCGGCAATATCTCGCTCACAACCAGCAGCCCATCCGATAGCATCACAATCGGTGGCACAACGAGCGCTGTTGCAGAGTTTGGTCTGACGGCAGGTGAGTCTTCGAACCTGGTCAACGGCACAAGCGGCCCGGTTCAGCAAGGCGATACGCTCGACATCACGGTCGGCACCAACTCAACCCTGTCCATCACATTCGGCACAGGAACGGGTCAGGTGAACACCCTTGATGAGTTGAACACGGCCTTGTCCGCCCTTTCCGGTGGAACAGCCAGTGTCGACTCGCAAACGGGTGCGATCAGCATCACCTCAACCAATGGCACCGACAGCATCGTCGTTGCCGAGGGGAACTCCCGCGAAGCAGCGGCGTTCGGTTTGACGGCGGGCACGACCACGTCCACCACGACCAACAGCGCCGAACGAGCTGCCCTCGAGTCGCAGTTCAACGATATCCGCGACCAGATCGACCAGTTGGCTCGGGACGCAAGCTTCAACGGGAACAACCTGTTGCAGAGCAACGACCTGAACGTCATCTTCAACGAAGATGGCACGAGCTCGCTGACGATCTCCGGTGTGGATTTCGATAGTGGCGGCCTTGGCATCAATGCCGCGGCAACCGGTTCGTTCCAGAGCGACGCGGCAATCAACACGTCGTTGAGCGAACTGTCGACGGCTCTGTCAACCATCCGGTCACAGGCATCGACCTTCGGTTCGCAGCTTTCAACGGTTGAGATCCGTCAGGACTTTACAAAAGACCTGATCAACACCCTCGAAAGCGGTGCCGCCAACCTGACACTGGCCGACACCAACCAGGAAGGTGCCAACCTGTTGGCCCTGCAGACCAGGCAGCAGCTGTCTTCAACAGCCCTGTCTCTGGCTTCGCAGGCCGACCAGAACGTGCTGCGTCTCTTCTAAGACACAACGCACAGTACAAACTGATTAGGCGGTGGGGTCATCCCCACCGCCTTTTTCTTTGCCCGGCACTGACCAGGAAAACCGGCAAGATCTATGAATTGCGGCATCCCAGTTGTATCGCTTGCCGAAAATCGACAGCCGTTAACACCCCATTAGCCAAGATCCAAGAGACTGGCACGTGAACTCCAGAAGGAGTCATTGTATCTCGTAGCCTAGGAAGGGTTTCTCGTAATGGCTGACATCACCCTCTCGTCCGCAGTTCGCAATAACCTTCTCTCATTGCAAAACACTGCCGATCTCCTCGAATCGACGCAGGAGCGTCTTTCAACAGGTCTTAAGGTCAATAGCGCTCTCGACGATCCGACGGCGTTCTTTACCGCTTCGTCTTTGAACTCACGTGCCGGCGACCTTAACCGGCTGTTGGATTCGGTTGGTAACGCCGTGCAGACCGTTAGTGCTGCCGACAATGGCCTCTCCGCCATTACCAGCCTCGTCGAAAGTGCACAGGCTTCTGCCCGTCAAGCACTCCAGACAACCGGTGCCGTCACTTCGACCGTCGTCACAGGTGCGACAAGCGCCGGCTTCGACCCCCAGGCACTCACATCTGTCGTCGGAACAGGCTCGACCCTGACCGCCGATGCATCTGCAACCCAGCAGTTCACCGGCAACCTCGGTACGGACGCAGCCAACGCAGTCGCAACCGGCACCGACCTTGGTGACAGTACCGATCTGTTGTCTTCCAATGGCCTGGCCAACGGTGACTCTCTGGTCATCGGAAACGGCGCCAACACACTGACCGTCAACTTTACGACGTCAGGCGCAGCAGCCCTTTCCTCGGGCAACACTGTCCTGACAATCGGTATCGACCAGACCGTCGGCGCATTGGCAACCGGTCTCGACGGACTGACGGGTATTTCGGTAACCGATACGGCTGGTGTCCTGGCAATCACGTCAGATGCAGAAGATACCCTGCGTATCCAGGACGGTGCTCAGGGAACCAATACGGCCGAACTCGGCTTCGGTGCCGTCGGTATCGGTGCAGATACCACAAACCGGTTGGTCTCCAAGAACACGGCACTGGACGATCTCGTCAATGCCGGTCATACGCTGACCGTTCAGCGTGGAACCGATACGGCAACGACCGTGACCTTCGGAACCGCTTCCGGCAACGTCCAGACGAAGGCCGACTTGGTTGCCCAGCTCAATGCTGCCGTTGGCATCAGCGCTACGGAAACCGGTACCAACCAGTTGACCCTTGCCAACTCCACGACCACGGACTTCGACAGCGCGATTTCGGTCACGACGTCGGATGCCTCGGTCTTCACGGCAGTGGGTATCACGGCCGACTCCGGTCAGACCACGCAGTCGACCATCAACCCGAACAACCTGCTCACGCAATCGGGTGGCCTCACGGCAGGTCAGACCCTGCAGGTCGACTTCGGCTCGCAGTCCAACACCATTACCTTCGGTACGGGCACGGGTCAGGTCAGCAGCCTCGCAGAACTCAACACGTCGTTGAACGCCATCACAGGTGGAGCAGCTTCGGTTGGTCTCACAGGTGCTTCGCTCGGTAATATCTCGCTGACGACAAGCAGTCCATCCGATACGCTGACAATTGGTGGAACGACAACGGCGGTTGCGGAATTCGGTCTTACGGCAGGTGAGTCTTCGAACCTCGTCAATGGAACGTCCGGCCCGGTTCAGCAAGGCGATACGCTCGATATCACGGTTGGTACCAACTCTACCTTGTCGATTACATTCGGCACGGGCACGGGTCAGGTAAACACCCTTGATGAGCTGACCACAGCCTTGTCCGCCCTTTCCGGCGGCACTGCCAGTGTCGACTCGCAAACGGGTGCGATCAGCATCACCTCAACCAATGGCACCGACAGCATCGTCGTTGCCGAGGGGAACGCCCGCGAAGCGACTGCGTTCGGTTTGACGGCAGGCACGACGACGTCCACTACAACCGACAGCACAGAACGTGCGGCACTCGAGTCGCAATTCAACGATATCCGAACGCAAATCGACCAGCTGGCTCGGGACGCAAGCTTCAACGGGAACAACCTGTTGCAGAGCGACAACCTGAACGTCATCTTCAACGAAGACGGCACAAGCTCGCTGACGATCTCCGGTGTGGATTTCGATAGTGGCGGCCTTGGCATCAATGCTGCGGCAACCGGCGCATTCCAGACTGATGCCAACATCAACACGTCGTTGAGCGAATTGTCGACGGCTCTGTCAACCATCCGGTCACAGGCATCGACCTTCGGTTCACAGCTTTCAACGGTTGAGATCCGTCAGGACTTCACGAAAGACCTGATCAACACCCTCGAAAGTGGTGCCGCCAATCTGACCCTGGCCGACACCAACCAGGAAGGTGCCAACCTGTTGGCCCTGCAGACACGCCAGCAGCTGTCTTCGACAGCTCTGTCTCTGGCTTCGCAGGCCGATCAGAACGTGCTGCGTCTCTTCTAAGACACAACGCACAAATCAGACTGATAAGGCGGTGGGGTCATCCCCACCGCCTTTTTCTTTGTCTGGCTGATACCCGCAACTGCTGACCAGCCGGCATCCTAAGACTACGTTAAGGTGTCTGTGATAGTCTCGACCGTGGTGCACTGTATGTCTTCCAAAAAGGGCGGGGAGAACATGCAGGAGTTCAGACAATGTTTCCGATCGCACCGGTCAATACGGTCCAGCTTAAGGTGCCTCTTGAAGCGCCCAAGCCGATCGACGCAACGGCGATTGCCGGCAGCAAAGCGGTTGAAAATCAACCAGCCGCAGTCGTCGCTCCCATCGAGCCGAGCGAAAAACTGCGTCAGCCGGAAATCCGTAGACGGCCCCAACCTCCCTCCCCCCTCGAGACGGATATCAGCAACCAGGCTGAGGGCAATGCCGATGATCCGGCCAAAAGCAACACTGTCCGCAACGTCGAAATCGATCCTGAGACGAATAGTGTGATATTTCAGTCGATTAGCCAACGAACCGGTCAGGTTGTCATTCAGGTTCCCACGGAGACATTCCTAAGGATCCGCGAATTTGCGGATACGCTGACGGAACCGGCACAGGGCGCAACTGAGCAAGGACGCCGATAACGGGAGTGCATAGACTCAGCCGGGTGGACTCTCGACGGGCTCCCTATGCTACCGGCACGTGCATTATTTGATGCGACGGCACAATTGCGTGTGATCGTTAACGCTCTATTAGACATAACGAAACATAATCAAACCATGATCCGAACGGCAGACGGAACAGGCGGCACAAGCCTCTCATCGGACTGTTGCCGCGACCAGTGCCTCTCGGACTCCTCGCCGGATATCGGCGCGACAGAAAATTCCTCTGGCGCTTCCTGCGTCGCAACCACCACTCGTTGATCCGAGAACGCTTTCACATATGGCTCTCAAGATCGAAATCAAATCCGGCGAGCGTGTCATTATCGGTACCGCCGTCGTGACGAACAGCGGTCAGCGGGCGCATCTCGAGATCGAGGGAAATGCGCCCATCCTTCGCGAGAAGGACATTATGCGACCGGAAGATGCGAACACGCCGTGCAAGCGCATCTATCTGTCCGTTCTCATGATGTATCTGGCAGACAAGCCAGAAGAGCACTTCCCGATCTTTTTTGACCTTGTGAAAAGCACCCAGGAAGCCGCGCCGAGCACGCTGCCGTATATCGAGCGCATCAGCAACGAGATATTAAGCGAGTCCTTTTACAAGGCACTCAAGGAAACGCGTAAGTTGGTAGAGTACGAGACGGAGCTATTGGAACATGCAGGAAGCTATTAACGCCTATGCGGAGACCGGCCGCGCAACCAGTAGCCCTCGCGAGCTGGAAGCGTCACTTCTCCTGAAATCCGCTGCCAATCTGCAGCGGATGAAAGAGGACTGGCTGGAAAGCAAACAGGATCTCGATACGGCTCTGCTCTTCAATCGCCGTCTTTGGACAGTGTTCGTCTCCTCCATGGCTGAAGAAGACAATCAGCTTCCCCTAGCGGTCCGTAACAATATCGCTTCTCTCGGCGCCTTCATTTTTCATCATACGATCACGATTCAGACCGAGCCTTCGCCAGACAAGCTCACCAGCCTGATCATGATCAATCGCGAGATTGCCGCCGGCCTCCAAGCAGCGCCTGGCGAGCAATAGGTCCCCCACCAGACCTGACGTTAGTAATGCGTAGGAAAAGCCGTCCCGGACTACCGGGGCGGTTTTTTCATTTTGACGCAAAAATGATTGGGCCTGACAATCGTAAGCGTGCATCTGGAATGAACGTTTCATGCGGTCTTTTTTGAAATCTGCCGAGACTCGTCACCTCGTTTTGGACTCTCCCAAGAGACCGTAGCGCCCCCAAAAACGCACTCACAATCGTCATTCCCGTGCTTGACACGGGAATCTATGCAGTGGCGCTACCTGAATGTGTCCTGATCGGCTTGCACCGAAGATACTGACGGCACGACCGCATGGATTGCCGGGTCGAAGCCCGGCAATGACGAGACCAGATGATCGCGCCCTTCAGAAACGCTCGGGAATGGTTGAGAATCGCGCTCCACAACTTAAAAAATTTTTCTGGTCGGAGCGATGAAACCCAAGGACCTTTGCCTATGCCCTGTGGATCTACAGGAAGTTCGTCAGAGATAACTGGCTGAGGCTGGCGGTAACGCGCAGACTTGCCTCGATCCGATTCTGAAGGGTCAGGATTTGTGTGCTGACTTCGTAGACATCAGCGACCTCTGAATCCGCGACCAAGCCTTCCATCAGAAATTTATTGGCGTCATGCCGCTCGGACGCCTTAGCCATCGTCGTTTTGGAGATAGAGAGTTCCGTAACGATCTGGTCGACCGACTGGGTGCCTGCGGGAAAACTCAACGCGTTCGAAGCCCTTTGCGTAAGGGCGTTGTAGCGGTCCTTGGCTGCCGTATCGGTTGCCGAGAAGGTTTCCACTGCAACGGCTGCCAGGTGCTTGATCGTTGCCGTCAAAGCCCCCTCGTTGGCGCGTGCGCCGGTCGCGACAGTAATCGCATCGTCGGCACGGACAATATGGGACTCGCGCGCCGAGCTGGTCGAGACCTCTCCCTCATACCAGAACACGGTGTTTGTCGTTGTCGCGTCGATCAGTGCTGTTGCCGATGAAAAGGGCGGCCCATCGACCCGTTGCGGCGGGTTGGTGGAATCGAAATCGAAGAAATTGTCAGCGGCTTCAATGGCGGACGCCGCACTCAGACTGCGCGAGGCTTCATCTTGAACGACCTGGTCGAGCGCCGTGCGGAAGTTGGCTGCCGTGGTCGCCTCATCGACACCGATCGTGAACTCACCGGCTCCAGCCACGCCTGTCGTCGCAGTCAGAGTGACGCTCGTCTGGGTCCCGTCCGGCAGATCCAACGTCAAACTAAGCGTCTCACCATTATTCGGCAAGGTGGCGGTGAATGTAACATCCACTGTCGCGGGCGCCCCTGCAGGACCCGCCACGGTTGTCCCGGTCAATGTCGATCCAACCGAAGCCAATTTGAAGCCAAAGGGATGACCCGCAACATCTTCCGAGATGCTGGACGTTGCAACAGCGACAGCCGGAAGCGTCAGCCGCCCTCTCCCATCGGCCCCAAGGTCGGCATCACGGCGTTCGCTGACGATTTGCTTGAAGCCGGCCTGCGCGCCAACTCCATCGAGAATTTCCGACGCCGGCCGGACGGGCTGCGCCTCCGTATCGCGACCAGCAAAGAGGTAGCTACCGTTGATCTGCTGATTCAGGAGAGAGACCGTCTCGTCAAATTTAGCGGCAACCTGACTTTGATAGATCGTCTGACCGCCAGCGTGCAGTTCAAACCCCGTTGCAAGAGCATCGGTCTTCGATTCTACGCCAATTTCGCGCAAGCGCTCCAGCGACTGAACCATGACATCGATGCGAACGTCGGCGTGGGAGATCGAGCGCTGATAACTGTCCAACTGGCTCAGTTCGGAACGAAGCGACAGAATCTGAGAACGGTCCGTCCCAAGATCTCCATAGCTCGAGACCTTCTTCTGTGTGGCGAGCTGATTCTGCAGTTCGTTCAGCAGGTCCCGGCTATCCGCGATGCTGCGCGAGAGACCGATGTTTGGGGAGACCAGGGAAATCATCAGTTAGACCTCTAGATCTGGAGCAGAATCTGCATCAATTCGTCGACGGCCTGAATGATCCGGGCATTCGCCGCATATGACGTCTGCAAGTTGATCAGGTCGGTGAGCTCGGAATCCGTATCGACACCCACCTCATCATCAAAGCGTACCTGCAAAGCCTGCAACGCGACGTCCCGCCCTGCTTTCTCGCGCTGCGCACCTTCGACCTTGCCGGTTTGCTCAGCGATGACGCGATCCGCAAACGCTGTGATCGTCGTCTCGACCGGATTTTGCGTGGATCCGATACCCGAAGCGGGTGAAAATGTGAAAGTTCTCTCTGACAGACGAGCAAAGAGTTCCGCCGGCCGGTCCGGATCGCCCAAAGGCGTCACCGGCGCGGTCGAGTGGCGCACCAGCAGTTCATTGTCCTGCTGGATCAGGCTATTGATCGAGATCCGGGAGGCAAAGCCAAGTTTTTGGGCACCGCCATCAAGGCTGGCCGTATAGGCCTGCGGCGAGAGCCCACCGTCCACGAACAGCGGCAGCCCCAGCCCGGCATCTTGCGTCGCCGTTGCCGTTAGTGTTGCCGTGACGGCGGTGATGTCCGTTGTACCGATGGCGCCATCGTCAAGGAACCGCAGGGTCGTGCCGGATGGATTCGAAACTGCAACGCCTGTCCCAAGCGCTGTGTCGATGGCGGTTGCAGCCGCTGCGACGCCGCCTGAAAAATCAATCCCGATGACCGTATCGTTGGGGTCGGTCGTGACATCGTTCGACAGCGGCAGCTGGGACGCGTCATCGACACGGATGATCGTAACGGTCTGTGAGGTTCCGGGTGGCGTCGTCGTGTAGGTCACGCTGACGGGGTTGCCCGGCTGAAGCGCGGCAACATCGACATCGAAGCCTTGTGCCGCGCCTACGGTGGCAGCGGCCCCCTGAACATCGCTATTGGACAGCGCCAGCGCCAGGCCATGGGCCAATTCGTCAAGTTGCGCCTGCGCCTCGACAAGAATGTTGTCGCGCAGGTCCACAAGTGCACCGATCCGGCCTGTCGTCAGGCCGTTGTTCTGAATGAGGTCGATCGTAAAGCCGCCGCTGGACTCGAGACTGATAGTCCCGACCCCGCGATCGGCATCGTTCCCGCTGTAAAGGGATGTTGCCGTTATGTCGCCGCGTTGATCGAAAGATAGTGTCACGGGGCTGTTGCCGAGCAGCGTATTGCCGGAACGGCTGACAATCGAAACAGAACCGTCGGGCTTCTCGGTCACATTGATCTCAATATACTGAGAGATCTGACCGATAAACTTGTCGCGTTCGTCCAGCAGATCGGCAGATGGGGTGTTCGATACGGCACCCAGGGCAAACTGCCTGTTGATGTCTGACAGAGATTGCAGGGCGGAGTTGAGCTCTCCGACGTCGGCTGCAATGGTATTCTCGGTCAGTTGACGCAAGGATTGGATATCGCCGGACAACTGCCGCAATTGCTGGGCAAGCGCTTCGGCATCGCCGACCACCTGTGCCCGGGTCGCGAACGAGTCCGGCGCGCCTGTCAGCTCCTGCAGCGATCCGGCAAAACTATCGACGAGCGTGTCGAGTGAGTTTGCCGCACCCGGGGCGCCAAACAACTGGTCGAGACGCTCGAGAAACTGATGACGCACATCGGCATTGTTGAATGCCGCAGTCTCGGTCCAGATCTGACTTTGCAGAAACGTATCGACCGTGCGCTGCAGCTCGACGCTGGTGATACCGACCTGGACACCGTTCTCAAGAAGACGAACCGGCTGGAGGGATTTCTTGGTATAGCCCGCCGTGTCGGCATTGGCGATGTTCTGTGCAACGACATCCAGGGAGCGCTGGGTCAGATTGAGCCCCTGATTGGCTGTCGACAGTACTGATCCTAATCCCATGACACGAACCGCTTGGTCAGGTGGGGCTCAAGGACCGACGCAACACATACGGCCCCCGAGATCCACTGTTGTTACGCTTTACCGCACGATATTCAGTGCTTCCTGCAGCATCTCTTCAGCGGTCGAAATGACCCGTGTGTTCGCTGCATACGCTTGCTGTGTGACAATCAGTTTTGAAAACTCGTCCGCGATATCCGTGTTCGAGCCTTCAAGCGCGGAACCTACAACGGCCCCGAATGCTCCAAGGATCGGTGAACCGGATTCCGTGGTTTCTCGGAATGCACCGCCACTCGTTTTGGCAAGGCCGTTGTCGCCATTGAAACTGGCAAGCACGACTTCAGCCAGATCGACCGTCCGCCCATTGGTGTAGGTGGCGACGATCCGGCTATCCTGAGAAACGGTTACGCCCGTCAACTCTCCGGCTGCAAAGCCGTCCTGATTGACCTCGGTGACCTTGGCAATACCGGCAGAGTCCGCAAACTGGGTGATACCGCTTGATCCGTGGTTCAACAGGATATTGCCGAGATTGTTTCCGTTGACCGTCAGATTGTTGATGGTCAGGTTAGTGACGGCTGGGTTCAACTGGCCGTCCGTCCCGAAAACATAACTCTGACCGACATTGGTCCATGCGGTGTTGGTGCCTGTGGCATTGGAATCGCTGAGATAGAAGAGATTCCATGTGTCAGAACCGCCTGTCGTCGCCGGGTTGACCGCACCTGCCGTCATGCCAAGCCCGGTGATCGCGGCTGCATCACCAGCTATCGTGAATGCTGTCGACACATCATCGCCCACAATCTGAAGCGACGAACCCTGTGCGCTGGCCGTAACCGCATTATTCAAAGTTGCCGTACCATTGATGGCGTTGACGAGATCAGTCAGTGTGTTGACCTCGCCGGCGCCCGTACCGATTGTGAAATCATAATCGGTTCCACCGACAGTCAGACGGAACAGGTCATTCGTTCCCGCACCATCGTTGAAGCCGGCGATACCTGCACCAAGATCGGCAACGTTGCCGATTGCAGTACCGGTTTGCGTTGCCGGCACGCTTCCATTCCCAATCTTGGCCCAACGCAACTGAACATCAACCGCATTTCCCGTTGTATCGAAGGTCGTGACCGAACCACCGGACAGTGAGTCGGCAATGAAGGTGGTGGAATCGTTAGCCTGGATGACACCATCGCCCGTAGCCGTTCCGTTGGTGGTCGGATCATTCGCGTAAGAAGACGCGACGAGCAACTCGCTATTCGCGACAGTCGTATCCGTGTCGCCGGTCAGTGGAAAACTGGCAAGGTTGGCTCGATAATCGATCCGTGTTGTCGCACTCGCCGGAATGAAGTCATTCGTGACGCGAATGGTATCCGGCACGCTACCCGTCGTGTTATTCGTTACTGGATCAATTGGCAGGCCTTTCAGATAATAGCCTGCCGAATTGACAAGGTACCCATTGCGGTCGAACTCGAAATCACCGCGCCTTGTATAGAGGTTCTGAGAGTCGATAACCGGAAGGCCGTCGACCGTATCCGAAGCTTCGCCGACGATGAAGTAACCGTCGCCGTTGATGGCCATATAGGTATCAACCGACTCGTTGGTGATATCCCCCTGGATCGTGTTGGTTGGCCGGGAAAACGCATTGACAACACCGAGAGCCTGCTGCGTGGCAGGGCTGTCGGGAACAAAGTCTGCAAACGAAACATCACTACGCTTGTAAGCAACAGTTTGCGAGTTGGCGATATTGTCCGAAATACGCTCTAGCGAAAAAGATTGCGCCCTGAGCCCGGTGATCGCCGTGGTCATCGCACCGAAAATACCCATCCGTACATCTCCTAGACTGACTCCGGCGTTATCGACGCGCCGGACGCAACTGAACCCTGCCGATCTAGGAGCAAGGAAGAGGCCAGATTGATTATTTCATGTTTTTCAATGGATTAACTATTTGAAAACCATAAAAAAGCAGACATGCCCCTGGCAAGATGTGCCTGAGCCGGCAATTCTTGCCTGTCAATTCGGGTCTGACAGGCAGATCTTGCGACCGGCCGCCGAAATCAATAGTGTCGCGCGCGGTTCTGTTCTCTCAGCCCGGAGCGGTTATGAAATTCACCGGTACGCAAACCTATGTCGCCACGGAGGATCTCCGTGTCGCAATCAACGCGGCGATCACGCTCGAGCGCCCTCTTCTGGTAAAAGGAGAGCCAGGCACCGGCAAGACTGTGCTCGCACATGAGGTTGCAGATTCGATTGGCGTTCCGCTTCTCGAGTGGCACATCAAGTCGACGACAAAGGCGCAGCAGGGGTTGTACGAGTATGACGCTGTTAGCCGCCTGCGGGATTCCCAGCTTGGCGATCCGCGCGTCGAGGACATTTCCAACTATATCAAGCGCGGCAAGCTCTGGGATGCCTTCGAAGCCCCGAAGCGACCTGTTCTGCTGATTGATGAAATCGACAAGGCCGATATCGAATTTCCTAACGATCTTCTGCAGGAACTCGATCGCATGGAGTTCTTCGTTTATGAGACCGGCGAAACAGTTCAAGCGAAAGAACGACCGATCGTTATCATCACGTCGAATAATGAAAAGGAGCTTCCTGACGCATTTCTCAGGCGTTGCTTCTTCCACTACATCAAGTTTCCCGATCCGGACACCATGGAAGATATCGTCGAGGTCCACTTCCCCGGTCTGAAAAAGCGCCTTGTTTCCGAAGCCTTGAAAAGGTTCTACGAGCTTCGCGACGTGCCGGGCCTAAAGAAGAAGCCGTCGACGTCGGAACTTCTCGACTGGATCAAGCTGCTTCTGAATGAGGATGTCAGTCCCGAGACACTACGAGAGAAAGATCCGCGCAAGATGATTCCGCCATTGCACGGCGCCCTGCTGAAGAACGAGCAGGATGTCCATCTCTTTGAGAGGCTGGCATTCATGGCCAGAAGAGACGGTTCTTAATATATAAATATCAATATGTTATATCAATTATTTCAGATTATATAATAATATTGAACCTGTCGAGAATCCGGCTTCATCCGGGATGAACCAACGATGAACGGCGACTTCAAACCCGGTTCAGTGCCACTTCGCTAACCTGCCGACAAATGGGGCAAAACTGACGACGGAGATGCGTCAGCCCCGGCGACAGGGAGAGCGCGATGAACCATGATGTCCTGCGTGGCATGATGCTGATAGCAATGATCTATGCGTTGCTTGCCGCATCGACAGTCATGACCACGTTTTTGACCTTCCCCTTCTAAGTATGATCAGGAGATGAGGCGATTGCCGGCGATCGTTCAGTCGCCTCATCGAATGACATTGCAGCTCTTTACCGTCCGCATTCACTCCACTTGATTTTGTTGCAGCATCGCTGCTTGCGTGGGATGCAGATGCGTCGCCTTCGATATGGCGATGCGAATGCGATGAAAGACGCCCCGTGAAACTTCGAGATTTAGCCGAGCAAGCCCAAAGCACGCTCGAAAGAGCCGGCGCAAAGGCCGGCGACCTTATGCAACCGACCATCCGGTTGGGGGTGACGGGTCTTGCACGCGCAGGCAAGACGGTTTTCATTACGGCGCTCATCCACAATATGCTTGCGGGAGGACGGCTCCCGTTTTTCGGGCCTTGGGCGGAGGGGCGCATCCGCCGTGCTTATCTCGAGCCCCAGCCGGACGATGCCGTCCCGCGTTTCGACTATGAGCGTCATTTGAATGATCTGAAGAGCGATCCGCCGACCTGGCCGGAAAGTACCCGGCAACTCGCCCAACTCCGCCTGACCATTGAATTTGAACCGGTAAGCTTTCTAAAGCGCCGCCTCGGACAGGACCGCTTGCATGTTGATATCATCGACTATCCGGGGGAATGGCTGCTTGACCTGGCCCTTTTGGAGCAGAGTTTCGAGGAATGGGCAGAGTCTACTCTCTCAATGTGGGCGACGCGCACCACACCCGGCGCCCGCGCCTGGAACGACGCTGTTTCGAATGTCGATCCATCCGCGCCGGCAGATGAAGCAACGGCAACACGTCTGGCCTCAGCCTATCGTGACGCACTGAGCGACGCGCGCCAGGACCCCGATGCCCCTCTCATCGTGGCACCCGGTCGCTTCCTGATGCCTGGTGAATTGGAAGGATCGCCAGCCCTCACCTTTGCGCCGTTGCCGTCAGTCGCCAAGGCCGGCGCGCCATCCAACTCTCTGTGGGCAATGATGGAACGACGATACGAGTCTTATAAGGCTCACGTTGCAAAACCCTTTTTTCGGGATCACTTTGCCCGACTGGATCGCCAGATCGTTCTTGTCGACGCACTTTCGGCCCTCAATCGCGGCCGGGACGCAACGGATGAACTCGGTGCCATGCTGGCGCGTATTCTGGCGACGTTCCGTCCAGGGTCCAGAAGCTGGCTGGCGCCAATCCTCGGCCGCCGGATCGATCGCGTGGTCTTTGCAGCAACGAAGGCCGATCATCTGCATCATGAGAGCCATGACCGCCTGGAGGCCATTCTTGGACGCTTGACCGAGAAGGCGATTGCTAGGGCGGAACGGAAGGGTGCGGAGGTTCGTGTTGTCGCCATGGCCGCCTTGCGGACCACACGCGAAGGAAAGGTTCGGCATAATGGCGAGGAACTCGCCTGCATCCTGGGATACCCCATGGCCGGTCAAACGGTCGGCGGGGAAACCTTCGACGGCGAAACCGAAGCGGCAGTCTATCCCGGTGAATTGCCGGAAGACCCCGACGAGGCGCTCGCGCATACCGGCGCTGGCGTGGAAGGCGGAGACTGGCAGTTTGTGCGGTTCCGGCCACTCCGGATCGAGCATGACATTGCAGGTCAACCGATTGCCCTGCCCCATATCCGGCTGGATCGCGCTCTTGAAGTTCTGCTCGCGGACAAGCTCTCATGACAGACGCCAAAAAGAGTCCCAAAGCTTTCCGACCGGACGACCCGAATCTGGTGGTCGAAGACCCGCCCTCGGAAATCCTGATGGCTCAACCCCTGGACGAAGATGCCTTGCCTGTTCCACGCCAGGACCCGCCCGCGCCGAAAAGTGGATTGCGCTGGGGCACGCTCTTCATTTCGGCAATTGGCGGGCTTGTGACCCTTGCCGCCGGTGTCTGGCTGCACGATCTTGTCATGGGGCTGCTGGCACGTGAAGCCTGGATCGGATGGCTGGCAACAGGTCTCGTCATTCTCGCCGGGACTGCGGGCGTCGTCCTCGCCTTCAGAGAGGCCTTTGCCCTGGCCCGGCTCTCGCGGCTGGGAACGCTGTCGCACGACGCGGCATCGGCACTGGATCAATCAGACAAGCCCGGGGCACAAGCGGTCATAGAGGGACTTGAACGGCTCTATTCGGGCCGGCCGGACATGTCTTGGGCGCGCCAGCGATTTGCCGAACACAGCGGCGACATTATGGATGCCCGCGAACTCCTGACACTTGCAGAGCGCGAACTCATCACTCCCCTCGATTGCCTGGCTCACGATGCCGTGGCACAGGCGGCCAAGCGGGTCTCCGTGCTCACAGCCGTCAGTCCGGCAGCGTTCCTCGACATGCTTCTCGTTGGCGTCGCCAACCTCCGCATGCTCCGCCAGATTGCAACTATCTACGGCGCACGCCCGGCAACACTCGGTCTCATGAAGCTTGCCCGCATGGTTGTGTCGCACATCGTCGTAACAGGCGGTATCGCCATCGGCGATGACATGCTGCAGCAAATGCTCGGTCAAAAAATGACCGCCAAGATCTCAGCACGCCTTGGAGAAGGGGTCTTCAATGGCGCCCTTACGGCACGCATCGGCCTTGCCGCTTTGAATGTCTGCCGCCCCCTGCCCCACATCGATACCAAGCCCCCGCGCTTTCGCGATCTTGCCGGCCGTGTCCTTGGTCTCACGAGAGACACTGGCAGGAAATAGCGCTGCTATCGCCAATGCGGGGGATAGGCGCGATCATAGCCTGGCATTGCTTCGATCCGTGCTGCCCAGGCAGCCAAACTTGGGAAATCCTGATCCAGCGGAACCACGCCAAGTTCGTGGATTTCGGCTCCGTCTCGTGTTGCCCCCCTCACGAGTTGCATGAGTGCAGGGTAAACAACGATATCGGCAGCGCTCAGTATCTCGCCGGCGAAAAAAGGGCGATCATCGAGACGCGCATCCAGCGCACTCATCTCCGAACGAACAGGCTTGATCGTCGCGGCGATCTTCTCTGCCATCTCGCCGCCGCGACCACGAAATATGGGCCGGGTAATATCACCGATTGGCGTGCGTAACCGCTCGTCCACCTCGCAGACGATTTCCCATATCTCCGCCACCTGTGCCGGCTCGCTGCCGAACAATGGCGGTTCCGGATACGCGTAATCCAAATAGGCAAGGATGGCGTTGGTCTCACGTACGGTAACATCGCCATCGACAAGAACCGGTACATGACCACGGGGATTGATTGCCCGAAAGGTTTCGCTCTTCTGATCGCCTGCCGAATTGCTGAGCCGTTTCGGCTCATACGCGACCCCTTTGGCCTCTAGAGCGAGCATGACGCTCCAACATGGCGGGCTACCACTGATGAAATAGCACTGGGTCTTTGCCATGGTTCATTCCAATGATTTCTATCCGATAGACTAGCGAGGCTTGCCGGCCGTCAATTCACGATCTCACAGCCATCGACCGTCACCTTACGCGATTGATCGTCAGCGAATGTGACAGTCAATACGACAGATTTAGCACAGGCTGCCGCTCCGAATTTGACACGAAAGCCATTTTTCGGATTTTCGGAGGATTGCTCGGGTGGCTGTGCCGACGGCGCATCGAACACATATGCCACGGATTTTGCCTGCGTCTTGATATCGTCCGGCATCTCCAACCAGATATCGAAACGATAAAGAGGGATGCCTTCGGCATCGACGCCTCCGACGAACTCGCGCGCTTGCAAACGGATCCACCCCTCGATGATTTCCGGTGCAGGTAGCGTGCTTACGGCCTTGGGCTCTTCCGGTTTCGGCGGCTCTACCGGTGTTTCGGGTTTGGGCGGCACCGTCTCATCGACCCTGCGCCACGCCTCGCCGAGTTCCGGTGATTTCGTGGATGGGTTTCGCACGATCTTGGCGGGTGGGAAATTCGATACCCTGACGACGTGAACGCCGGGTATGCCAACAACGCCAAGCGCGATGGCCTGCGCTGCCTGCCAGGCCACAATCGCTACAACGAGCAGCAATAGCAACTGTCCGCGCCGAGCAGGCTGCGGCTTTGACGGATCGCTCATACCCAACTCCTCCGGCAGCAACGACGCTGCAGCGCCCGCCAGTACGCTGTACCGAACTCAAGCGGCGCTTTCGTTTGCCGTCTGCAAGCCAACCGTACAGATCTCGCCGATCAAGTCACCCAGTTCGCTGAAAGCCTCCGCGCGCGGCGACGCCTTGCGCCAGGCAAGCCCGATCATGCGCCCCGGGGCTGGATCGGCGAACCGTATCAACCGGATACGCGGATCATGCGCTTCCAGATCCCGACAAAGCTCAGGCAACAGTGTGACGCCGTAACCGTTGGCAACCATTTGCATCAGAGTCGTCAGACTTGCCGCCCCGAAATTCTGCATGGTCTCGGGCCGCGCCAGGGAGCAGAAATCCAAAGTCTGCGCTCGCAGGCAATGACCTTCCTCTAACAGCAAGAGCTCTTCGTCGACCAGATCGGCCTGCGTGATTTGCCGGTCGCCATAAATGTCCGGCTCACTTGGCACCGCAAGCACGAAATGGTCTTCGAACAGCGGCTTCGACTCGATGGCCTTTTCGTCAATAGGAAGTGCCAATAACAGGACGTCGAGTTGACCATGCTGCAGTTCGGCAATCAATGTATCGGTCTGCGTCTCGCGGATCTGCAGGGTCAATCCGGCATAGTGCTCCCGAACCGCAGGTAGCAAACGCGGGAGTACATAGGGCGCAATCGTGGGTATCACACCGAGACGCAACGTACCGCCTAGTCCCTCACCACATTGCTGCGCGAATTCTGCAATGTCCCCCACATCGGCCAGCACCCGACGCGCGCGCTCTACTATTTCCTTCCCTTCAACCGTCAGATCCACATGTCCACGCTTGCGCTCCACAAGTCCGATACCGAGAGAGGCCTCTAATTCCTGGATCTGCATGGACAAGGCGGGTTGCGAAACCGCGCACTCTTCCGCGGCGCGGCCGAAGTGACCGACGCGCGCCAACGCTTCAAAGTAGCGCAATTGCCGAAGCGTGATCATCGCCATTTATCCATTTTTTTCACCACCTTAAACCCCACTCCCAACGAGTGCCGCCACCACGATAATGCATCTTTATCGAACCATAAGGAGAAAGAATTGGCACCATCTCCCGCCTCTTCCCATTTCCTGGTCATCGCAACGAAACAATTCGCCAGGAGCGAAGACAGACCACGATCCGACCCTACTCCCCCGACGCGGGCCCACCGCGTCAATTGCCTAAAGGCGGCACGGCTCTCCCTCCCCATCCGTGCCGCCTTTTTACCATTCGCAATCCTCCCATAAAACGATCGGATTGAATGCGGAGCGCCGTTCGACCAATATGTCGCGCTAGATCAACCTGAGAATAGACGGAAACGACTAGGCTCAGAAAAGTTGATCGATTCTAAGCCGCTAGAGCATCCTATGTGCGTCTGAGTTGACGCACGTTGCTCTAGTCACGGATGGAACAGGTGCATGTTCGCTAAATTCTTCGATGAACTCAGGGCAGCCAAACTGCCAGTTACGCTCAAAGAGTATTTGACCCTCATGCAGGCGTTGGATGCCAATGTCGCCGAAAGCCGCGTGGATGATTTCTACTATCTCTCACGCGCGACTCTGGTGAAAGACGAGCGCAATCTTGACAAGTTCGATCGCGTCTTCGGTTCCGTCTTCAAAGGTCTTGAAACGCTTGAAGACGCAATAGAGGCGGATATCCCGGAAGAGTGGTTGCGGCTTGTTTCGGAGAAATTTCTCACCGACGAGGAAAAGGCCGAGATCGAAGCTCTTGGCGGCTGGGAAAAGATCATGGAAGAGCTGCGCAAGCGGCTTGAAGAGCAGAAGAAGACGCACCGCGGCGGATCCAAGTGGATCGGCACGGGTGGCACGTCTCCATTCGGCGCCTACGGCTACAATCCTGCAGGCGTCAGGATCGGTCAGAAGGAAGGTCGCTCAGGACGCGCCATCAAGGTCTGGGATAAACGCGAATACAAGGACTTGGACGGCTCTGTCGAGTTGGGAACGCGCAACATCAAGCTGGCGATGCGCCGCCTGCGCCGGTTTGCGCGCGAAGGTGCGGCGGAAGAACTCGATCTCGACGGCACGATCAAGGGCACGGCTAACAAGGGCTATCTCGATCTCCGCTTTCGCCCGGAGCGGCGCAACACGGTCAAGGTGCTCATGTTCTTCGACGTCGGCGGGTCGATGGACTGGCATGTCAAGGTCGCCCAGGAAGTGTTTTCAGCGGCGCGCGCCGAATTCAAGCACATGGAATATTTTTACTTCCACAATTGCCTCTATGAATTCGTTTGGCGCGACAATGCCCGACGGTGGACGGAACGCACGCCGACCTGGGACGTGCTGCACACCTATCCCTCCGACTACAAAGTCGTCTTCGTCGGCGATGCGGCCATGAGTCCCTATGAAATCGCGATGCCGGGCGGATCCGTCGAACATATGAACGACGAGCCGGGCGCTGCATGGCTACAGCGTGTGACCGATGTCTATGAAAGCGCTGTGTGGCTTAATCCAGTCGACCAGAACTACTGGGAAATGACCCAATCGACGCAAATGATCCGTCAACTGATCTCCGACAGAATGTATCCACTGACACTGGACGGCATCGACCGCGCGGTAAAGGAGCTTATGCGCTAGAGCTCCTGCTAGGGCTCTACCAGAACAGTGCAGGCCCCTCGAGAAACACCTTTTCCGCTTCTGTCGTCTCTCGGCCGAGACAGTCATTGCGATGAGGAAAACGGCCGAACCGGTCGATGATCTGTTTGTGGCTTTCGGCGAATTTCAGCTGATCGGCGTCGTTGAGGCTCGCGAAAAGCTCCACAGAGCGAGCTTGCACGTCCCTGTCTTCCGAATGCTGAAACGGCATAAAGAGAAAGCCCTTCTCCCGCTCGGAAAGCGTCTCGTGCATTCCTTCGTCGATCGTCGTTGCCGCAAGAGCGAGCGCTGCTTCGTCAGTGGCGAAAGCGCGATAACTATTGCGGAACATATTCCGCGGAAACTGATCGAGCACGATTACTGCAGCCAACCGCGTCTGTGCCGTGCCGAGCCACGCGGATGGAACGCCGTAGGCCAGTCGCTCGTAGAGATTGAAAAAGCGCGTTCTGATCGCTTCGTCAACGGTAGGATCCGGTTTCCACCATTGTTCGGGCGTGAGGTCTTCGAACCAGAATTCGAGAACCTGTCCAGCTTCAGGTGGAAGGCCGCTCACTCGGTCTTATCCCCTGGTTCGGACGAACGTCCCAACAGAGTTCTGGCGGACGTTGCAACGATGAAGATCGTCACGAGAAGAAAAGCCGCTGCAGAGACCCACAGCAGACTTGTCCAAAGGGTAATCCAGCTATCCATCACTGCCGCCCACGATCGGTTGTGACGTCACTATATGTGCCCAGCAGCCACGTTGACCAGACGCAAACTTGACCGAATGCAATTGGCCCCTATGGTCTGGTACGACTTATGTCGACGCCCACCGATTTTCCCCTCCACCGGCCACCCGCGTCACACATCTGAGGAAACAGCAATGTCTATGACGCTTATGGCTGCGCTTGCGGTCGCAGTGGCTGCCGGGTTGATGCGTGGATTTGCCGGGGTCGGGTCCGGTATGTTCATGGCTCCTTTTTTCGCCGTGCTCTACGGTCCGGTCGCAACGGTCGGGATTATCATCCTGATGGAGATTGTCGTTACGGCACAGCTGCTCCCCGGTACTTATCGCGATATCAATTGGCGGGTTATCGGCCCGATGGGTGCATTGGCCGCCCTATTCATGCCATTGGGCACGTGGGTGCTGGTGTCAAACGACCCGGATCTCATCGCCCGCGTAACGGCAGGCGTCGTCCTGGTTTCGGCGCTCGTTCTCCTTACCGGCTGGCGCTACAAGGGCAACAAGCCGCTGCCGGCTACGATGGGCGTCGGCGCTTTATCCGGTACGCTCATGGCGGCAACCAGCCTGGGTAATCCGCCGGTGGTCGTTTATCTGCTCTCCAGCAGCGACGACGCGAAAACCAATCGCGCCAATTTTACCGGCTACTTCGCCATCACGCTTTCGGCATTGATCCTCTGGATGTTTGCAAGGGATCTTTTCACGGGCGACGCGGTAAAGACCGCCCTCATCCTGCTGCCACTCTTCATGGGATCCGCATGGCTCGGCGGTCGTCTCTTTCGCCAGTCGAGCGAAACGCTCTATCGCCGGGTCGCCCTTGGCATGTTGATCGCCGCAGGCCTCTATGGATTGCTGCGCTGAACCGCAGTCGCGTCTTCAGGCGGCGTATCGGTCAAAGAGCCAATGACAAATCCCAGGATGGAAAGTCCAATCGCGCTGAAACCGATGATCGCCCCCGAAAGATGCTCCAATCCGATTGCCGCCTTGAGCGGAGCCAAGCCGATAATCGCGGAAAAGCCGAGGATAAGTGCCCAGAGCGCTCCGCGCCGGGTTGCACGGCGCCAATAGAGCCCGCCCGCCATCAGCACGATGCCCGAGCAGAAATAGATCGAACCGGAAACGGCAAGATAGTCCCAGACGTCCTCTTTGCCCTCGTAAATCAGACCCCAGTAGAGTTCGTAGAGCGCGATTAGGACAATGCCGATGCGGGTGGTGCGCATCTGAAATTTCTCGGCATCGATTTTCCCCGTCAGCGGGCCAACAATGTCGCGTGAGATGATACTCGACCAGCAGAAGAGATAGCTGTCCTGGGTCGACATGAAAGATGCGAACATACACACCGCTAGAAAGGCCAGAAGCCACCCCGGCATGGCATGTCCCAGCATGAATGGCGTTGCGACAAGATCGGAATCGTCGCCATAGGCCTTCAACAATTCAGCGCCTTCCGATGAACCGGCTCCGTTGAAGTAGCAAAAGGCCAGGACACCGAGAAATGCCGGGATGATCATGCGAGAGAGGAAGATGACCGACGCGATGAGATAGGCCGGTGCCACGTTTTCCTCTCGTTCGATGCAAAGGGCCCTGGTCAGAGCAGTCGGCCAGATTGCCGCGCTGACGACGCCGGCAACAAGCACCATCCAAAGCGCATAGCTCGGGCCGAAATTCTCATTGCCGAGCGGATCGAATCCTGCCTCACCCTTGTGGGTGCGCACAATCTCGATGGCTTCCTCCATTGGGATGAGATTGTTGAGATAGGCAATCGCCGCCAGGAGACCGAGAGACAGGAGGATGAACTGAAAGACATCGGTGATGATGACCGAACGCATCCCCCCATAGCAGGTGTAAAGAACGCTCACGGCAATCAGGCCCACCATCAAGAGGTCGACCCGCATCGATACGCCATTGGCCGCAAGCATTGCAGCAAGAAAGGCCGACGCCACCTTCAAAAACAAACCCATATTCAGAATACCGCCAAGCGCCATCACGATTGCCCCGAAGATACGAATATCCCTGCCAAAGCGGACCTCGTAATATTCGGGAAGCGTCAAGACGCCGGTGCGCCGGATGGGCTTCACGACAAAACCGAAAAGACCGACCAAGGCGCATCCGATCAGGGCGGCTAGTCCGATATGAAAGGCGGAAAAGCCCTCGTTGAAGCCCTTTTGGGCATTATAGGCGATCGTAATGAGACCGATCTCCGTCGCACCCAGAGTTGCGATCGCCGTCCCCAATCCGAGATCGCGACCCGAGACGAAGAACTCGGTGAGACCTTGGCTGGCAGGTGCCTGATGCCGATGCGCCGCAACGATCAAGACAATGTAGGCAATCGAAAAAACCATCAGAAAAGTGACGGTGCTACTCATTTAAGCCCCCCAAAGAACAGGCGTCCCCACGCTCTCCCGACGCAGCTCGCCGTCACGGCACGATGCTGCCATCAAGACATGACATAGCACGATGGAGCCAAAGAAGAGCAAGCGTATGGAGATTCCGGACGATCCGCAGCCCATTCACTGAAGCATTGCCAGAGTCTTTACTCGAACGTCCTGGAGCCGGCCCGCTCCCCCGGCCCAACCACCCAATAAGGGTACCCTCGGGGTCGTTGGGCCGGGGGAGCGGGCCGGCTCCAGGACGTTCACCCCAGACTCTTAAGGATCCAGCGTCTGCTTGCGCGCGACTTCGGCGAGGCGCTTCATCTCCGACTCTTCCAGACGACCAGTCAGAACATAGCTGATGCCCTTTTCCGACCAGACGACTGCAATCATCCCGGCAATCGAGCGCGCGGAAATGTCGGACTGTGGGCTGGCGTCCGGTTTGGCATAGAGGGCGACGGGCGCACCGCTCTCGGGAAGATAGGAGAGCTGTGCGAATGGCTCGCCGCGATGGCGCAGAGCCTGCGCACGCGCAAACTTGAACCCATCGGTCGAAAGATCGGGAATGACCAGTTCAGCCCCGATCGCCTTGGACAGCTGAAAGTGGACAAAATCCAGATTGCCCTGAGCCTCCAGACCGACCTCGAGACTTTCCCTGGCGAAGAGTGCCTGCATCCTGCCAACCTCCTCCTGCCATGTGGCAAGGACAGGGTTGGCCGGCAATGTCGGATCTGTCTGACCGGCGATCGGCGCGATGGCGGGGACCGACGCTGTCTCGATGACTGCCATCTCCGATGGGTCTTGTTCAGGCGACGGTATCGACCCAACGACGACCGGGTCTGCCTCCGGTTCGCTGACGGGAGCGGCACTCTCTCCACCCCATATGGCATACCCGGCGATCAAACCGCCCAATGTCAGAACGGCGGCTGCGCTCCCGAGTGTTGCCGTTCCCCACTGCGCAATACGATCGCGCAAGGACGGCCGTGGCGGCGGAGAAGGCGGTGGCGGTTCGATGTCGCCAAGCAATAGCGACCTTTCGTCGTCGAGAAGGGACTCAAGCACCCATTCGAGACGGTCATGGGCAAGACGGAGGGACTCGGCACGATGGGCAGCAATGTGATCCTGGTCGAGCACCCGCTTGACCGCCCGTGATTGGTCCCTTGCCAATTGGCCGTCAACATAGGCGACCAGAAGATCATCGCTGAGTTCTGTCATGAGTTCGGCTGGCTCTCTGCTGGGTAAAGCGTTTCCACCTCGGCCTCGGGGTAGTTTTCCGGCGACCGCATTTCGAGCCGGTCGACGAGCGCCGCCAGCCCACGTACTGCGCGGGTTGTTACGGTTTCGATTGTCGCATCCAAGACCGCAGCCGCGTCTTCGTATGAGAATTTCTCTCCAAATATTAGGAGAACAGCACTGCGCTGTTGTGGCGGCAGACTCGCCAAAAATGCCCCCACATCCTGTGCTTCCCGATAGTCCTCATGATCGATCAGGCAGTCCGGGCAATAGAGGCTCTCGTCTGCCCTTACGAGCGCAATGGGATCGTTGTGATCGCGAAGACCTGCCATCCAGTGATTATGAATATGCGAGAATGCCCAGCGATCGAACGGGGCGCCTGGCGGATAGTCCTGGGCGTTCTCCAGCATCCACTGCAGACTTTCGCGCAGCAGGATATCGCGGCTCTCCTCATCACCTGCGAGAACGCCAGAAAATCGACGCAGCCGTGGCAGCGCCATGATCAGGTTCGACCTGACCGATTGCCCCTCGAATTGTATGTCCGCCATGTCCCGTCGCCGCTTACGAGCACCGGTGTGCAGGGACGCCGCAAAGTCCCCACAAACGAATCACATAGTACCATAGTTTCAACGGCTTCTGCGCCGGCATGGCATGGATCGAGCATGCTGGCAGGGCCGTCCACATTGCGTTATGGTTGCAGACGTCTGCAGCACTTCGCGTATGGGGGAAACGTGCTCAACGAGATTAGTTGGTTAGTTTAGTATGGTCGACCGTCCGGATCCTTCGAGCGGCGAGACGCCACGTGCGCCTCGCGAGACAGCCGAAGCGGCAATCGCTCAGGTTGCGGATCGTATGCGTTCGTTCGCCGGAAAAGCACATGCGCAAAGCAGGACTGCAGTCCACAAAAGCGCACAACAGCTAAAGACCCAAATCGGACCGCGGGTCGCGCATGCAAGTCGCGATATTGCTGGGCATACGAATGAAGCCGGCAAAGCCCTGGGCAAGCTGGCACGTACGCATCTCCTTCCACCGCTCAACCGTTTTTTTGAGAATCTCGCACAACGGACCAAGCCAACCGTTCTCAAAGAAGACTATCGCCGCATCCTAATGTTCATTCACGAGACCATTCTGGACCGTGAAATCGAACGCGTTTTGTTCGTGCCAACACGTGATCATATCAAATTGTCGGAGCTATCGATTCGCAGCCTGATGCGACTGTCGGGACACGACTACAAACCAACGCCTGCCAAGGTATTTGAGTGGGCGATGGCACCGCTCGCAGTCGAACATGAACGCTGGCTCTTTGTCGACATTGGCGCCGGACGCGGCCGGGCGCTTCTGATGGCATCGCACTATCCTTTCGAGAAGGTTCGAGGTGTCGAGTTCGCCGATGAACTCCACGCCGATTGCCAAATGAATATTGCGCAATACCCGCGCTCACGGATGCAGTGCCGAGATATCGAGTGCGAACTCGAGGATGCAACGCATTTCGAAGTTCCTGACCAGAGTGCCGTATTCTACTTCTTCGATCCGTTCGAACCTCAGATTTTGGAAGAGGTTCTTATGCGGATTGCGCGTGCCCATGCACGTCATCAACGCCTCTGCCACCTTGTCTTTGTCGATCCTCCGGATCCGGCAGCGATGCGGCGCTGGACAATGTTCGAACCCGTCACGATCGACCGATTGCTGGCTCTGAAGATCAAACTGTTCAGTCCCTACGACATTGCTGTCTATCGCACGCGGTCCTGAACCCTTGCCCAGGCGCAGAGCGGATTATCGCGGAACAGCCATTCCCAGATAATGAAATCCCAAAACCTCAGGTGTCAGGGGCAAGACATAATTGTCCACGCTGACGATGCGAAATCCTGAATTGGCGATAAGTCGCGAAACATTCCGATTGAGGCTGCAACCGCCTGTGAGCAAGCGCCACATGGGCGTGAAGCGGTCCTGCCATTTCGCCGTTCCCGGATGGTGCGAACGCCCATGTTCGCAGAACAGCAGCTGCCCACCCGGTTTGAGAACGCGTTTCAACTCGGTCAGGACGCCCTCTACATCGCGAAGGCTGCAGAATGTGTAGGTTGCCAGGACCGTATCGGCTGTCCCCGTCTCTACCGGGATGTCTTCAGCTGAAACGGGGAAAATGTCGACTTCGAACGATGCCGCTTCGACCCGCTCCCGTCCCATCCGCAATAAGACGGGATCCGGGTCGACACCAATGACGCGTGACACACGTGCAGGATCATAATGCGGAAGATTGAGGCCCGACCCGATGCCGATTTCGACGACAACACCGGATGCCTGCGGTACCAGCCGGCGCCGCTGCTGGGTGATCGGTCTCAGCGAGCAACCTCCGTGAAGCAGTCGTGGCGCGATCTGGCGCCCATAAAATCCCGTTGCGGCCGCTGCCATGCCGGTTTCCTCCCTTCGACCCGAACCGCGCAGGTGGGAGTCAAATAAGGCAACTTCAAGCAGTTGTTACACGCGGAAAGGATTTGTGATGTATCTGGTCTGATCGGTAAGCCGTGTTAATGGACGACTTTCATAATTGATCAAGGACAGATCCGCATCGGAACCGAAGGCCCGGTGTCTGAGGCAACGTGACTTGCGGTGAAGCAACCACGCGACGCGCGGCAAACAGGCCGTCAAGCCCCCCAACGAGACGAAGCCGGGTCAATTGCCGAGGCAACGGACGCTTCTTCATCACCCGCATCTACTCGGACCCACCGACATTGCATCGAACAAGCCGTTCAAATCCGGGGAGTAGGTTCAACCAGAAGTTGGGGAACACAACCTGTTTGAAACCTTATATTTATAATTTTCCGCAAAATATAGGAAACGTGAAGGCTTGACCGAAGCCGCTTCCTCAAATGCTCGCCTTTTGAGCCTGAATGCTATTGCGATTGAGACGAAATAACAGGAATGAAAACGCTCTCACGCATTTCCAATTCGACCGCACAGGCAAATAGACGGTTCGCTGTCTATATTGCGACGATTGCCTTGGCGATTGCCGGCGCGGTCACCTTCGCTGGCGCGCAATGGCAGAGCAGTGCCTATGCACATACGACAATTGAGACTGCTGCGACATTGCTGGCAGCGCTGATCGGCATTGTTGCGGTAACGCGATACTGCGCTCGCCAAAATGGCGCTGTGCTTCTAATTGCCGGAGGATTTCTCGGTACCGCTGCTCTAAATTGCTATCACGCCTTCGTGACCTCGGAATTGTTCATTGCGTCTTCGCGAACCGATGTCGGCGATCTGATGGCGATCAGCCATATGGCAGTTCAGCAGTTTCTGGCCATCGTGCTGCTTGCAAGCGCGATGTCGCGACCTGCCAACCAAAGAAAACCAGCCGCGCGGCCGACTATGTTTTGGCTCCCCAGGGTCTGCGTGATGGTGGTCGTCATCGCTGTATTCGTCTTAACCTACTCGATCGACATCCCTAAATTCGAACTGCTTGGCGTAGCAGTTACAAACCCCGGCGAACTCGTGCCTGCTTTCTGCCTGATGATGGCCTTCTTGGCCTGCCTCATCAAGGGCGATTGGCGACATGACGCCTTCGATCATTGGGTCGTGATCGCAATCATCGTTGCCTGTGCATCGGACATGCTTTTCATGTCCCGCTCGTCGTGGCTGTTCGATTTCGAATTCAATGCTGCACATCTGCTGAAGAACGTCAGCTATCTGTGCATCTTTGCCGGATTGATGACGAGCCTCTTCCATACCCTTCGCGGCGAAGAGAAACGCGCAGATCAGCTTGATGAGGCCAAGAATGAAGCCGAACACGCTTTAGCCGAGATCGCTTGTCACAAGCTGGCACTCGATCAACACGCCATCGTCATGGTGCTCAATCTGCAGGGCCGGATTTCTGATGGAAACGATCAATTCTGCCATCTAACCGGTTACACTCGGCAGGAACTGGCGGGTCCGTCCGGCGACGGTTTGGCTGCCAGTACGATCTTCATCACCTCTTTCGATGACCTTTGGTGGACAGTCTGCTCGGGCGCCACCTGGAAGGGCGAAATCGAAATTCGAGCGAAAGACGATTCGCGACACCACCTATCGACGACAGTCGTACCATTTAGAAACGAGCGCGGCCATATCACCTACTTCATGGTTGTTCAGACAGACGTGACCGATCATCGCAAGGCCGAGCACGAACTGGCTGGTCATGCGGCCCATACGGCTTTGCTGAACGATATCTCCGTTGCGGCAAACCAGTTGGACGATGTCGAAGCAGCAGCCAGATATTGTCTCGAAAGGGTTTGCCGCTTCACAGGCTGGTCCTTCGGGCAGGTCCTGCTGCTTGACGACGATGGGAGCGCCGACTTCAGTGCCCCGGGCTGGTGGTACAGCCAAGAACCTGAACGTCACCAGACATTCATCAGACAAACTGATGAGATCGACTGGAAGTTCGGCATGGGCCTTCCCGGACATGTCTTCGCCGCTGGCAAACCACGCTACTGGAACGATACCGATCATGTCGAATGGTGGCACAGGGTCAGCTCATTTAAAGAGTGCAATTTCAGAGGCGGCGCGGCCTTTCCGGTCAATGTCAAAGGCAAAGTGGTGGCGATCCTTGAGTTCTGGGCGCCATTCACCATTGAGGCCAGCTCGCATCTTAAAGAGATTCTGGCGCATACGGTTCTGCAACTCGGGCAAGTTTTCGAACGGGCGGGTTCCGAACAGGAACTCCTGGCTCACCGCGATCATCTTCAGGAGCTGGTCGATGCTGCAACTGCCAACTTGAAAGAAAAAGCCAGCGAGCTGCGCCAGGCATTGGACAAGGAAAAAGAACTCAACGTCATGCAGCGCCAGTTCGTGTCAATGGCAAGTCACGAGTTTCGAACTCCGCTGGCGATCATCGACTCAGCGGCGCAACGGATGAAAAGCCGGATAAAAAGGGATCGGCTTACGCCGGAAGATGCGTCAATTCGCATCGAGAAGATCCGATCGGCCGTCCAACGTATGACGAGGCTCATGGAGAGTACCCTGTCTGCCGCACGCCTTCAGGAAGGAAAGATCAAGATCGAGATTGCGCCCTGCAATGTCGAAAAGATCGTGCTGGAAACATGCGAAAGAAACCAGGAAATCGCCCACAAACACCTGATTTCCTGTCAGATTGGCAAATTGCCGGACACGATACAGGCTGATGCAGGCGCACTTGAGCAGATCCTGACCAACTTGCTGTCCAATGCTTTGAAATATGCTCCCGATGCCCCCAGCATCTCCGTCAGCGCCGACAGTGACGGTGACGATGTTCGTATTGCGGTCCAGGACTATGGTCTTGGCATTGATGCAGACGAGCTTCAGCGCATTGGGGAACGTTTCTTCCGGGCCAAGACGTCGACGGGCATTGAGGGTACCGGTATCGGCCTCAACCTCGTCAAGACGCTGGTCGAAATGCATGACGGTACAATTATGGTCGAAAGCACAAAGGGTAAAGGCAGCACTTTCATCGTCCGCCTGCCCGTCTTTGGGCCAGCGACATCGACGGCAACGCAGATAGATGCCGCTTAGTCGATCGGCAACGCTTGAAAGTTGATAGAGGGTAGTATGGCAACGATTCTTTGCATCGAGGATGAGGCTCATCTGCGCGAAGACATTGCAGAAGACCTGGAAGATGCCGGCCATGACACGTTTCAGGCACGGGACGGGGTCGAGGGCCTGCAGATGATCCTTCGGCACAGTCCCGATGTGGTCATCAGCGACATATCGATGCCTCGAATGGATGGACGCCAACTCGTTGCCAAACTGCGTAACGAGCATCCCGAATATTCGGACATGCCGTTCATTTTCCTGACCGCCTTCACCGATAAAAAGGACATGGTCGAGGGATTGAAGACTGGCGCCGACGACTATCTCACCAAACCCGTCGACTATGAAATGCTGCAGATCAAGATCGCTTCCGTACTTCGTCAGGCGGGCCGAATGATCGACCGACGACAAAAGGAACAGGTCCGCCTCTACAAATCACTCACCAAGGATGAAGCCAAAGCTGCCGCGCCAGACGAAGCCAAACCCAGCTACGATCTACCTCGGCACGAATTTGTGTTGGTTGGAGCAAGCGACCCCGGTCTCTGGGCGATTCAGCGCCAACTCGAGGATCTCGGTCAAACGGTTCGCATATTTACGAGCGGTCGTGCCTTTCTCGACAAAAGTGAGGACCTACAGTCGGATTTTGTCTTGCTCTGGCTTCAAAGCGACGACATGCAAGCGCCAATGATTGCGACAATGATCAAATCTCTCGGCATGAAGACAATCGTCGTCATTCCCGAAGCTCTGGCGGGCCCGATGGCGAACCAAGAAATGAATGGCACTTGCGACCTTGTTGCCCTGCCGCTCGACATGGATCAACTCGCTGCAAAGATCAAAGAGTGGATCGCCTGCTAAGAGACAGGGCCGCTGTGGCATAGAAACTCGCCAATGGCGACTTTCAAGACAAACGAAATTCTATCAAGCGTCAGTTGACGCCGAGCTTCTTCTGAAGGCTTGTCGAAGACGTTGTGTATTGGAAGACTAGCCGCTTGTCGGGATAGATCCGCGCATGCACGGCCTGCGACATCAGCGCCGCCTCATGGAAACCGGACAGAATGAGCTTCAGCTTGCCGGGATAGGTATTGATATCGCCGATTGCGAAGATGCCATCGACATTCGTGGCAAATGCCTCTGTATCCACGGTAATCAGATTCTCATTCAGATTGATATTCCAGTCGGCGATCGGTCCAAGCTTCATCGTCAGTCCGAAAAATGGCAGGAGTGTATCGCACGTCTGTTCATATTCCTCGCGTTGCGGATCACGGATCGTCACCGATGTCAGCTTGCCGTCGCTGCCGTGAAGCTCGGTAACCTGACCAAGCTTGAAGTCCACCTTCCCTTCGTCAACCAGCGCCAACATCTTGTTCACGCTATCGGGCGCGGCGCGAAACTTATCTCGGCGATGGACCAGTGTGAGACGCTTTGCAACACCGGACAGATTCAGTGTCCAGTCCAGCGCGGAATCGCCTCCGCCGACAATGAGTATATCGCGGTCCCGGAAGGCTTCGATCTGCCGTACCGAATAGAATACCGACGTCCCTTCATAGTCTTCGATGCCGGGCAGCGGCGGGCGCTTGGGCGTGAAGGACCCTCCTCCGGCGGCAATGACGACAACCTTGGTGTGGAATTCAGTCCCAATGTCGGTAACAAGCCGAAACCGGCCGTCATCGAGTCTCTCCAGAACATCGACTCGCTGCTGAAGATGGAATGTCGGGTCGAATGGTTTGATCTGTTCCATCAGCCGGTCCGTGAGTTCCTGTCCGCTCACGACGGGAAGTGCCGGAATATCGTAGATTGGTTTCTCGGGGTACAGCTCGGCGCATTGGCCGCCGGGTTTATCGAGAATATCGATCAGGTGCGCCCGGATATCCACGAGGCCGAGTTCAAAAACGGCGAACAAGCCTACAGGTCCAGCGCCGATGATCACGACGTCTGTTTCGATCGTCGCCCCTCTTCCATTGTCAGCTGGAAGCATGTCCTTGGGATTCATCCGAAATCTCTCAATCCTAAGAGTTCAATCGATAAGCAAGCGGGTTCGACAGGGTCGCGTTTGATCCAAGTCCATGAGGGTTTCAGCTACGGGTACCCACGATTGGCGCCCCGGGTTGCGCTATGATCGGGTCACGATTAGCTCAGAATTGCTTTTCCGGAACCGTGACAACCAGACCGTCGAATTCATCCTGCACTTTGATCTGGCAGCTAAGGCGGCTGTTTTCGCGAACGTCGAACGCAAAATCCAGCATGTCCTCTTCCATCTCTTCCGGCTCGCCTGTTGCTTCGCGCCAGGCACCATCCACATAGACATGGCATGTCGCGCAGGCGCAGGCGCCTCCGCATTCGGCCTCAATGCCGGGAACCATATTCTTAACCGCCGCTTCCATCACGGTCATGCCGGTTTCGGCCTCCACGACATGTTTCGTGCCGTTGTGCTCGATATAGGTGATTTTGGGCATTGCGTGACGGTCCTCGCGCGGGTCGCCTGAATTAGTCGGACGGCGGACGCGAAAACCCTATACGGAGTAAGCCGCGCCGGCTGGAGCGGGCCTCGTATAAGACAAATATGTTTGAAGAGCAAATGCGAGCGACACACTCACGAAAGGCGCAATGCGGATCAATTGCCAGCCGCTTAACGGTGACGCAGATCGGGTATGATCACCGGCTCGCGATGGCCGTCACAGACATCGCAGGATCGGTCGAATTACCGATCCTCAATCGATGCCGATTGAACCCCTGATTGACTCAGAGATCCGCCAGAACTTTTGAGATAAAGCCGTTGGTCTGTTCGATTTCCGCGGCAATACCGCGCACCATCGCTGCCCGGCGCTCGACCAGTTCCTGCCCCGCAAGCCCCTCAGCCATTTCCGCCGCGGCAGCAATGCCCCAAGCGCCAATGCCGCGTGCCGACCCTTTGATGGTATGGGCCGCATCGCTCCACGCTTTGTCCGTTTCGGCCCCTTCGAGCCGGCGCAGACAAAGCCCGGACTGTGTCTTGAACAGTTCGAGAACTTCGCGTTCCAGTGTTCGGTTTCCAAGTGTATACCGAGAGAGATGGACGAGATCGACCGGTCGCTGAGGCTGTGCCTCTATGCCTGCCGGCATCGCCGTTGCTGTTTCAATCATCTTAGCCAAAATGCCCCTTGTTGCAGCGCAGCATGCGGTTGCCCCTGATGAACCCAGAATTCAGGCTATTTTGTGGTCTTGACCGCCACTTGCCATAGGTTTTTCGCCAGGTAAGACGAGACTAACAGACAGCTGTTAAGTCAGAGTTAACGACTGGTGTGCCAACGGGGCTCCGCCCGTGAAGAAAATTCTCCTTCAAACCCGTTTGAAGCCGTCGCCATAAAGGATAAGGGCCGCTTTTTCTTTCGGAGATCGCCTCGCTATGAAACAGTGCCGTAACCAAAGAGAGACTGGAATCCCTCCTGATTATCGTCGAATCGACCTGTGTTGGGCATAGGGAACTGTTGCAAAAAGAGCACAGTGAAAAGGGTGCATGCTGGCGACAAATGGCCTAAAACAGTCTGAGGTAGGTATAGAGCGGGTTTAGTAATGGCGAACGAGCAGTCGAAGGGAGCTGACGCGTCGATACGCGGTGCGGGCCCACAGGAAACTGAGCGCCCGGCAGTGGCTCTTGGAACGCGCCGAGCCGAAGCCACGAGCGAGCCAGAGATCCAAGCTCCGAATACAGCCAGGCCAAGACCTCAAGGACAGGACGTTGCCGGTCAGCATCGTGATGCGCAGGAGGCATCCGACGACAATGGTGCGCGACGTGCCGCCGAAACACCGCGCCGGCAGATTGCCGCAAATGATGACCTGCCATCGATCGGCGGGCTGATTTATGCACTGCAACAACGTCCATCCCGATCGACCTTTATGGTGGCACTGGTCTCCAGCATCATCTGGCTACTGTTGTCGACGACTATCGGCTGGACCCTGCTCAATAATCAGATTTCGGAGGTATCCGGTGTCTCGGAGGCCTTTACGAGCCCCAATATTTTGGCCTTTGTGGCTACGATCATCATCCCAATCGTGTTGTTTTGGTTTCTGGCCCTGTTGATTTGGCGCGCCCAGGAACTTCGGCTGATGGCATCTGCCATGACCGAGGTTGCGGTGCGCCTGGCGGAACCCGATCAGATGGCCGAGCAATCCGTTGCATCCGTCGGTCAGACAATCCGACGCCAGGTTGCAGCAATGAACGATGCAATCTCGCGCGCGCTTGGGCGGGCCGGCGAACTCGAGGCCCTTGTTCACAACGAGCTTGCGGCGCTCGAGCGGTCTTACGGCGAGAATGAATTGCGCATCCGTGGCCTGATCGAGGAACTGACAAGCGAACGTGAGGCTCTTGCCAACAATAGTGAACGCGTCAGTCAAGCGCTCACGGGCATCGGCAACCGCGTTTCACGTGACATTACGATGGCTGGTGAACAGGCGACCAAAGCGCTGGCATCGGCGACAACCACCCTCGCGGACACGCTTGCGGCCAAGGGCGATAAGATCACGGCCGCGGTGTCGGCGGCAGGTACAGCTGTCGACACCCGCTTGGCAGAACGTGGCGCACAGGTGACCGAGCAACTCGTTGGTCAAGGCCGCGCTGTCGCCGAAAAACTCGACGGCGCCACCCGTCAGGTCGCCCAGATGCTGCAAGAGACCACCAAGCATGTCACAGCATCGATCGAAGCCAATCGGGACACCTTGTTCCAATCCCTCTCAAACGTCTCGGAGCGTATTGAGAGCGAGGTTCCACTGCTTCTTGAGCGCCTCGACAAAGAACAGTCCCAATTGAGCTCGGCGATCAATGAAGCGAGCCAGAGCATTACAGCTCTCGAGACCGCTGTGGCCCAAGGGACCGGCAATCTCAACGCCACCCTGCATGAACACTCGAACACCATCCAGAATGTCTTCACCCAGAAGACGCAGATGCTCGACTCGCTGCTGGCACAGAAAGCCCAGGCGATCGAACACGCGCTCGGCCATCGCTCGGAGGCCATCACGGCGACCATCGCCGAGAGAATCAAGGCACTTGATTCTGCCTTTACCCAGCAGTCCGGACAGCTTGAGACGAAGATGGTTGAGCACACCCAGAATCTGGGTGCCATCATGACGGAAGGCATGGAGACTGTCCGCAGCTCCACGGAGTTGATGAACCAGCACTCGGACAAGGCGACCAGCGATCTGACGGCTCAGGCCGAGAATCTCCGCGGAGTCTCCAAAGGTCTGCTCGATCAAATCCACAGCTTGACCCAGCGCTTCGACAATCAGGGACAGGCGATCATGTCGGCTGCGCAGGCCCTGGATTCCTCGAACTCCAAAATCGATTCAATCCTGCAGCGCCGTCACGAGGAAATTTCCGGTCTTTTGGATTCGGTCGGCACCAAGGCGCAGGATCTGGACAAAATGATGCTGTCCTATTCGGACTTGATCGAGAACTCATTGGTCAAGACCGAGTCACGGGCCAAGCAGATTGGCGATTCGCTCTCCAAGCAGACGGAAACGCATTCGCAAGAAGCCCTGGCCCAGATCGAGCACCTGCGTGCCGAGGCCCGCGAGCGAACGGAAAAAGCGGTGGGCGAGCTCAAAGGAAACTTCGAGCATATTACCGGTGTCGTGAACCAGCAGCTCACTCATCTGACGACACAGTTCGGCCGCACGGCTCATGAAGTAAAGGAGCAAACGCAGCGAACGGCAACCGAGCTTGAGACCACGCGCGAAGCCCTCCATCGTCGCATGCGGGATCTTCCGAATGAGACCAAAGAGAACGCTGAAGCTGTCAAACAGGTCCTTTCGGAGCAGATCAAGGCGCTCGGCGCGTTGACGGCTCTCGCAACCGAGAGCAATGCGCTGGATGATATCTCGCGGCCCGGCGACAGCGCTCGACTCGTGAGCCGTGACAGTGGCAGCGGCGGCGACATTCAACGCCCTGCCCTGACTGTCGAGCCGCGCCAGGCACCGGCAGCCATCGCACCGCCACCAGCTGCAATTCCGGCAAGCCCGGAATTTCAGCGCCAACCTCAAGCCATTGCGCCACCGCCGGCGGCGGCTGCGCCCACACCAGCTACCGAGCAGCCACGCGCTCCGCAACCCAATACACCGCCGGCATCAGCCCCAAGATCTCCTGCCGCGCCACAGCCTTCAGCACCATTGCCGATCCCACCGGGTGGCAATCAAGGACGGTTTTCATATGTCGACGCATTGAGCAGCGAAGGGCAGCCGGTCCGACAGCGCCAGATTTTGGAGCCATCACGCTCCGCGGATGCCAAACCCGGTCAAGATGCACGGCCTGTCAATCCGCAACCTCCTGCAGCCGCACCGCCGGCCCAGCAACCGCATCCGGCACAAAGTGCATCTGCGGCTCAGCAGCCAATGCCGTCTGCGCCCAGTAACGGGGCGGCTACAACACAACGCCCTGCTGCATCCAACCCGACACCGGATCTGGCGTCCGTAACGGCCCATCTGGCTCAGAAGCTGAGCATCGCGACGCCGCGTGAGGAACAGGCACAAGCAGCTCCTGCTTCAGGTGAAGCACAAAAAGCTGACGGCGGACGAGGATCATGGTCTCTCGGGGACCTGCTTGCGCGAGCCTCTGAGCCCGAAGACGAGAGCTTCAAACCCGAAACCGATCTCGGCCCGGCACCCGAATTTCTGCAGTCCCGGCAGGAACGTGCTCCGGCACACGAGCCACCGCCACGGCCACAGTCTCAACCGTCACCCGGTGTACAGGCTACTGCAGGCAGCGATGCGTCGGCAGCCCTCAGGCTCGACGATCTCGCCAACGCCATCGACCACAATACCGCTGTCGAAGTCTGGCAGCGCTTCCGTCAGGGCGATCGTGGGGTTCTCAGCAAGCAACTCTACAGCCATGAAGGTCAGGCTGCGTTCGACGAGATCAATCAACGCTATCAAAGCAACGGCGATTTCAGAACGACTGTCGACAGATATATCGGCGACTTCGAGCGCCTTCTCAAGGAAGCTGAGACCAAGGATCCTTCTGGTAGCCTGCTGCAGAATTATCTGAGTTCGGAGACGGGCCGCGTCTATCTGATGCTGGCCCATGCAAGCGGGCGTCTGCGCTGAATCAGTCCTGCCCTGCTGGATGCCGATGATGATGAGCTTCGCGCATTGATGAAACGAGCGCAGACAGGTCGGTCGTTCCACACGAATGCCAGGCAAGTATAGAATACAGCCAGTCAGATCTGCTTATGCTGCTGGGCGACCCAGGGCACAATCTGACGCAGGACGGTATCGAATGCACGGTTGAGAGATGCCACCATCTCGCGGGCATCTGTTGGATTGCTCGGCGCAGTTGTCTCGAAAGCGCGGGATGCAATCATCTTTCCCGCATTGCCGTCGATCACCTTGACAAAGATTGCCACGCGCGCCGTTGCACGATCCCCGTTCACCTCAACCTGAAATGCATTCAGTTGCGAGGCCATCTCGATATCGGCATCGAGGCGGTCGCTCCGCGATCCAACGGCTTTGACCAGTCCCGCATTCTGGAATGCTTGCACCATCCGGTCCTGAATCAGCTTCGGAAGACGATCGCTCCATGCGGCGCCCTTGAAAAAGCTGATCTGGTCCGCGCCAGGTTTAACCAGCAACCGGTCGGTCCCAAGCGCACGAACAGCCGTCGGTTGATTGACGACGAGCTGAAATGGTGCCGCGCGCGGCGGCGTAACGGTCGAAATACGCGTTGGAATGAGATCGTAAGTTGCGGGCGCAGGCGCAGTCCCACCAATCACCGCCCCGCACCCGGCGAGTGCGATACACGATGCTGCGGCAGAGACTATTGCGGCTGCTCGCATGTTTGACGTGCCCTGGTCGTTCTGTAGCGGAGACTAGGTTCCGCGTACGGCCTGCCCCATTTATTGGCTCGGATTGTATTCCGGAAGCTGCGAACCACCAAACAAAAAACTCTTCGGGTCCTTTTCAAGCTTTTCCATAACCCGATCAAAGGATTGAACGGCACGCCGGCCGTCCCTCATAAAGAGTTCGAGATCCTTCAATCCGGTCTTGGCGAATCGTGCCAGGCCATCGGCGCTATTCCCTACGGAATCCTCGAGTTTTGTCGCTAAACGGCGCAAGGATTTGGCTGCTTCCTGGGCTTGCATGAGGAAGGATTCGCTGTCGGAGCTAACCACTTTGCGAAAATCATCCACAGCAACCTCGAGTTTGCTGGCCAAACGCTTCAATTGGCCCGTCAGAGCGCGCGCATCCGTGATAATTGCGCCAATATCCTCTTTTCGGCCATCCAGCATTGTCGAAAAGGATTCGACATTCGTGACCGTTCTGCGAATCGAATCCTCATTGTTTGCAACCAGATCGTTGAGTCGCACCAGCAGAGCATTGGCGTTGCCGAGCGCCTCAGGTGCGGCGCTGAAGAGTGAGCCCGATGCGGCGCGATCCGCCTTGATCACGGCAATCTCTTTGCCATCAACAGAAGCCAGCAAACCGGCATCCGGCGTACCGGCACTGATTTGGACGGCAGAGCCGCCAGTCAGTCCCAATTGTACGATGCGTGCGCGAGAATTGATCCGGACAGGCGTTGAGGCAACGATACCAACCACAACCCGCACCCGGCGTGGATCCACCGGATCGATAGCCAGGCTCTCGACACTTCCAACGCCGATACCATTGAACAGGACCTTGCTCGCAGAGGTCAGCCCCGTGACCGAGCCTTCGAACAGGATGGCGTAGCGAGTCGTGCCGCCGCCGCCCAGATTCTGCAGCCAGTAGACGAACCCAAACCCCAGGGCCGCCACAACCAGGACAAATGCCCCGATCATCAGGTGGTTGGCCTTCGTCTCCATGCGCGCTCACTCTTGCTTGTTGCATCGTTGTGGCTCAAAGAGCCTTTTACTGGCTAAGCCGTTGCGGCCCTTGCTCGCTCGCCACAGAAGTAATCCCTGATCCAGGGATGATTGGGCTGTGCCCTCAATTCGCTTGGCGACCCGGTTCTGACCACGGTTCCGTCCGCGAGAACGGCGACCCGGTCGCAAACCGAGAATATACTATCCAGGTCGTGAGTGACCATATAGACGGTCAATCCCAGGGTTTGCTGCAATTTTCGTATCAAATGGTCAAAATCCGACGCACCGATGGGATCGAGGCCGGCGGTCGGCTCGTCAAGGAACACGATTTCCGGATCGAGTGCGAGGGCACGGGCCAGTCCGGCGCGCTTCCGCATGCCGCCGGAAAGCTCGGAGGGGAACTTGTGCGCGGCATCGGGCCGTAGCCCGACCATTGTCAGCTTCAGAAACGCCAGATCGTCCATTAGCTTCTGAGGCAGATCCAGATGCTCGCGCATCGGGACCTGAATATTCTGAAGCACGGTCAGGGACGAAAAAAGCGCACCGTCCTGAAAGAGAACGCCCCAGCGTGCTTCCATATCGCGCTTGCCTTCGGTGCTCAGACCCGAGACGTCATGACCAAAGATTTGAATGCGTCCGGCGTCGGGGCGCACAAGTCCGGTGATCACGCGGAGCAGGACCGACTTGCCCTGCCCCGATCCGCCCACGATCGCCAGGACTTCGCCGCGAAAGACGTCAAGATCCAGATTGGTCCAGATCTGCTGGGTCCCGAAACGCTTGGCCAAGCCGCGGACTTGTATGATGGTCTCACCCTGCACGAGCATGTCAGATCCCTACTGCCGAAAGGAACATGGCGAATACGGCGTCGAACACAATGACCAGAAATATGGCTTTAACAACGGCGCTCGTGACATGAAAGCCCAGTGATTCCGCACTTCCAGTCACTTTCAGACCTTCAAGGCACCCCACCAGACCGATGATCAATGCTGCAATCGGTGCCTTCACCATACCCGCAAGGAAATGGCGGATATCGAGCGCACCATGCAAGGCCTCGAGATAGGCGGGGATATCGAGGCCCAAATACACCATCGCCATGAGACCGCCTCCGATAAGGCACATCAGGTCGCCAACGAATGTGAGAAGCGGCATGACGACGACAAGCGCCAGCACGCGCGGGGCCACAAGCGTCTCCATTGGATCGATGCCGAGCGTTCGCATGGCATCGATCTCCTCGCGCATCTTCATCGAGCCGATCTCTGCGGTAAACGCCGAACCCGATCGACCGGCGACCATGATCGCGGTCAGAAGCACGCCGACCTCGCGCAGCGACAGTATACCGAGCATATTGACGGCAAAGACATCGGCACCGAATGGACGGAGCTGAATGACACCCTGCTGCATGACGACGGCGCCGATCAGAAGGCAGATCAGTGCGATGATCGGGACGGCGCGCAGTCCCGTATGCTCTAGATGATGGATGAAGGAAACGGGCCGAAACCGCCAGGGCTCCTTGATGATACGACCAACAGTCGCCGTAACCTCGCCAAGGAAAGCGGTGAGCATTATGCCGTCCTGACCGACATTGCGGACGGATTTCGCGAGATCTCCGGCAAAATCGGCAAGCGTGAATTCGCTGCCGACGGCAGGACATGTCACGTTGGATCGCTGACGCACTTCCTCAATGAGTATCTGGAAGCTCTCGGTCGCGCCTGAATAGTTGGTGCGAAGGCCTGTCGCAGACCAGGCTGTTGCCATGCGGTGCAGCAAGAGTGCGCCGGCCGTATCGAGTTCCTCAATATCGGTCAGGTCGAGATTGCCTGTGAAGTCGGGCGACGGCGGTATTGGAACGTGCAGGCGCTTCAGTTCGGCCTCCAGCTTGCCGGCTTCCCGGACCGTCCAAGAGCCGGACGCCAGGAGGCAGAAGACCGTTCCCCGCAATTCAACCCGAAAGCCGGGTGTCTTGACCCGGGTCGGCAAAAGAAGCCGACTGTCTCGCTTCAGCATCGCAAACCTTGCTATGACTTGAACTCTGGGCGCTAGCGCTAGGCTCGGAATTCGTCCGCAGTTTAGGTTGGGTCATCGCGACTGTCACCAACCGCTGGATATCGCTTCATAATGTCGCTTAATGGACGGCTGCGCGAGACAGGGGGAAGACATGGGTAAACGTTCGATCAGTGTGGAGACCAGCCAGTGGCCAATGCGCGGTCATTTCGCGATTTCGCGTGGCTCCAGAACAGAGGCGACGGTTGTCACCGTCACACTGACCGACGGACCGCATCGCGGCCAAGGCGAATGCGTCCCCTATGCCCGTTATGACGAAACGGTCGAAAGCGTCTGCGATGCGATCCTGGCACAAGCGCCTGCTCTCGAGACGGGCCTCGACCGGGTTGCTTTGCAGGGCCTGATGCCGCCGGGCGCTGCCCGCAACGCCGTGGATTGCGCCCTGTGGGATCTCGAAGCGAAACAATCCGGATCTTCGGCTGCCCAACTGGCGGGCTTCGATTGTCTGGAGGATCTGGAGACCGCCTTTACTATCGGCATCGATGAACCCGAAACGATGGCGCGCAAGGCCCGCGAGGCGTCCCAACACGGGCTACTGAAAATCAAACTTGGAGCCGAAGGAGATCTTGCACGCCTAACCGCTATTCGGGAAGCGCGCCCTGACGTTCGTCTGATTGTCGATGCCAACGAAGGCTGGCAGCCGGATGTCCTCGCGGACTGGCTCACGGCCTGCAAAGAAGCACGCGTCTCACTCGTCGAACAACCCCTTCCCGCGTCGCAGGATGCCATCCTTGAAGATACACCCCGCGATGTCGTCATTTGCGCGGATGAGTCGGCGCACGATCGTACAAATCTGGAGACGATCCGAGCGCGATACGATGCCATTAACATCAAGCTCGACAAGACAGGCGGATTGACCGAAGCCCTCGCGCTGGCACACGAGGCACGAGCAATGGATCTGAAGATCATGGTCGGCTGCATGATCGGGACATCTCTCGCGATGGCCCCTGCCCTTATCGCGGCGCAAGGTGCAGACTTTGTCGATCTCGACGGCCCACTCTTGCTCGCACGCGATCGGAATCCCGGCCTAACCTACGATGGGGGAATTGTTGCGCCGCCATCGCCCGAACTTTGGGGTTAGATGTCGGCTCTCATCCCGACAACGCACTATTGGACAATATCCGCTTCCCATCCCATCGTTTGAATAGCACGAGAGCCGCGACGAAAGACACGATGCCCAGCCCACCCATCACATAGTAGGATTCGCCTCCCATTGTGCGATAGAGCAAGCCGCTGACCGCCATCATGCTGCCCATCGCTATTCCGGACGTCACCGACGCGTAGATGCCTTGTGCGGTTCCGGCATATTCTTCCGGCACAGCCGCCGATACAAAATGGACGGCACCCAGATGTGCTGCACCGAATGTCGCCCCATGAAGGATCTGGATCATAAACAGAATTCCGAGCGCCGGATCCATGGCTGTGACGGTCCATCGAACCGCTGTTGCCATCCCTGCAATACAAATCAGGCGCAATGGGCCGATAGCCTGAACGATCTGCGCCGACTTCGTGAATAGCAGCACCTCCGCAATGACACCGATCGCCCAAAGCATGCCGATGACACCGGTCGAAATGCCAAGCCCACGCCAATGGAGCGTTCCGAAAACATAGTAGATCGCATGGGCACTTTGAGCAGCACTGGTTGCCAACAAAAACAAGAGGAAAAGCGGGGTTTTCATGAGTGCCACGGCATCGCGCACGCGTATCGGCGCCATTGTGGTTCGGGCACCCTTGCCATCTCTGTTGGCGCTGTCACTCCTATCGGAACGAGGTAGAAAATACGCGCCGGCAACAATGGCTGTCGAGGCGAATATGAATGCCCATAGGGCGGCCTCCGACCCCCAGCGCTGTATGGCGAACCCACCGCCTGTGCTCGCCAGAATGAAGGTCAGCGATCCCCAAAGCCGCATGCGCCCATAATCAAGGCCGTCGCGCCTGACGCCGGCCATCGTCTTGGCCTCTGCCAGGGGCATGATCGATGTCCAGAACACCGCGAAGACGATACTTGCAGCGAGAATCGTCCAGAAACCGTGGGTTTGGGTAAAAACGAGACTGGCACCGAGTGTTCCCCAGGCAAGAATAACAAGCATACCGCGCCGGTCGCCGGTTCGGTCGGCCTGGAAGGTGATCACGGGTGTGATCAAAACGCGAACCATGAGCGGTGTCGCCAGGACGATGCCGATCTCACTGGCCGACAGGCCGCGCCCATCCAGCCACACGGCAAAATAAGGCAGAAACCCGCCGATTAGCAGGAAGACAACCCCGTAAAATATACCGAGACGCAAACTGAAGCCGAACCGACTGGCCGACTGGCGTTCGGAATCGGCCCAACGGTCGTTAACCACTTGCTATCCCTGAACGGTTAACTCTTAGAGAGCGAAGACTGGACGAATCACGTACCATCACACTTTGAACTGCATACGCGCCGGCTATCAATATGACCACATCAAAGCCACCCTCTACAATTCCGACCGGAGAATATGAAGCCATTGAGGAGGCTTTGCTTGAATCAGCGCGTGGACGATGGTTCCTCGACGAATTTTCACGCCGCAATCGCAGTCAGGATACGCAGATCCTGTTAGATGCCATCGAGCGCCTTGGGACGACCATTGCAGCACCTAGCGCAGGCGCCAATCCCGAGTTGATTCGCCGTGATCTCATCGAGATGAGCGAGGCCATATCGCGAACCAGGCAGGAAATTGCCGCGATTAAACCACCGGACGAAAACGACAGCCAGCTCATTACAGCAACGGAAGAACTCGACGCGATCGTCGAGGCAACGGAAAAGGCCACGTCGGATATTCTGGAGGCGGCCGAAGAGATTCAAGAAGCCGGCTGGCTCTTGCGCGAGACCGGCGAGCATGTCGAGATTAGCGATAAGCTCGACCAACGCGCAACCGACATCTACATGGCCTGCTCATTTCAGGATATTACCGGCCAGCGGACCGATAAGGTCGTTCAGGCTCTGCGTTTTCTGGAAGCACGCATCAACTCCATGATGGAGATTTGGCAGTTGGGCGAGGTCGCGCCAGCCGCCAAATTGGAAGTAGAAGACTCCCGCCCGGACGCCCATCTGCTGAACGGTCCCCAGTTGGACGGAAGCGCTCTTGAACAGAACGACATCGACGCGATGATTGTCGAGAGTGGTGACGACTTCGATGTCATCGATCATGATGATTTTCCGACAGCGTCCGAGACGTCCGACAACGCCGTGAGCATCGCCGAGGATAGCAGCGATAGCCCAGCAATGGCTGCGGCCGACATTGACAATATGGACTTCGATGCGGTCACGGCGCCGGATTCAGCCGACGACAATCCGGATGCGATCTTATTCTCAAGCGATGATTTCGAAGACGATATCGTAATGGAGGCGCCTCAGGCTCAACAGGATGAAGGTCCGCCGGCTGCCGATATTGCGCCGGATTCTCTGACGGATGCAGAACTGGCACCGGAACCGGAGTTGCAAATGGTTTCAGAATTGTCTTCTGAAGAAGAACCGGCTCCGGAAGAGAATCTGATGCCTGCATCGAATGCGGAAGAAACGCCCGAGGCGACAGCAGGCACGGAACTGATCGATGGACCTGATGCCGAAGCTCTTGACGAGAGCGAACGTATTCTTGCCGAAGCCGTTGCCGCGATCAGCAAGGCTAGCGCCCGTATCGAAGTGCGCCCGGCCATAGGCGACGCGGCCAATTCGATGGTAGATGCGATCCCGCAAATTGCAGATAATCCAACCGCGACTGATTCAGCCTCGACGGAAAATGAGCTGATCGCGGATCAGGCCTCGGCAGTCGAAGATCTCGAGTGGGGCAAGAGCAACGCACTCTTTAGCTGAGTTGCCGTCGCCCTAAAATCTCAGCGAATTGCACGGGATCGACATTTCCACCTGACAATACGATTGCCACGGTCCGATCTGCCACCGGCAGGCGTCCACTCAAGAGTGCGGCAAGAGCTGTCGCACCTCCTGGCTCGACGACCAGTTTCATCGACTCGAATGCAAATCGCATTGCCGCCTGGACCTCATTGTCGGCGACTGTCAGTGCGCCGGCTAGGGCATTCCGGTTGATCTCGAATGTCAACTCGCCCGGCGTCGCCGCCAGAAGCGAATCACAGATGGAGCCGACCGGCGATGGGTTCCGCTCGCGATGTCCTGATGCAAGCGAGCGCGCAAGATCATCGAACCCTTCGGGCTCCACAGCATAGATATCTGCCGCAGGACAGGCATGCTTGAGCCAGAGGGCAATGCCTGAGATCAAGCCACCGCCTCCACATGGCGCCACGACCATGTCGATTTCAGCGCCAAGGTCTTCCGCATCTTCCAGGATCTCATGGCCAATTGTCCCCTGCCCAGCAATGATATGCAGATCGTCATAAGGTGGCACGAATGCAGCCCGGCGTTCCTCCGCAAGTTCTGCGGCTATCGCGTAGCGATCATTCTTCACACGGTCGCAGGTCAGGACTTCCGCGCCGGCGGCACGGGTTCCTTCGAGCTTCAACCGCGGCGCATCATCGGGCATGACAATGGCCGCATCGAGCCCCAGAATGCGGGCGGCTTCTGCTACGCCCTGCGCATGATTGCCCGACGAGCACGCAACCACACCGCCAGGCCAGCGCTCTCGATCAAGCCGCGAAACCGCGTTGAAGGCACCGCGGAACTTGAAGGCGCCAATCCGCTGCAGATTTTCAGGTTTTATCAGGACTCTTCCACCGGTCCGGGCATTGAGCACCGGGAATTCCAGCAATGGCGTACGTACGGCCTGCCCCTTTAGACGCTCCACTGCTGACGAGATATCGTCCGGTTTCGGCAGCCTCTGCGCGATCATGAAATCTCCTGTTAAAAAAAGTTGATCCGCACGGTTGAAACTCGACACGGTCTCCCTATTTCTAGAGAGACCAAAGTTCCCCAAGCGTCCCCCGCACCGACGCTTAGACCAAATCCTGCAAGGCCCGGCCCCCCGACCGGGCCTTTTCTTTTGGCCGATGCTGGATCAGCTTGTGTGCGCCTCATCGATCGCACGTTGCTCTCGGGTCAGTCTACACGTTTGAAACGCCTGCTGCACTTGCTCGAACGATATTATCCAGAAAGCTGCGGGCGCAATTGGGCCAGCTATATTTGAGCGCATGATTGCGGCACGCCAATGGGTCCAGATCCAGAGCTTGCAAAGCCGCCTGCTCAAGATCATCCCCAAGAACGCCCACTCTTGGATCATCCACCACATCTTTCGGACCGGTCACATTGTGAGCCGCGACAGGAACGCCTGATGCCAGGGCCTCCAAGAGGACTAGGCCAAAAGTGTCGGTAAGGCTCGGAAAAACAAAGACGCTTGCTGAGGCATAGTGCTGAGCGAGTTCATCCCCGAATTTGGGTCCGGTGAAATAGGCATCAGAGTAGCGTGCTTGCAGTTGCTTGATTTGCGGGCCGGCACCGACGACCACTTTTCGACCGGGCAGCTTCAGACGCAGAAAAGCTTCGATGTTCTTCTCGACTGCGACACGGCCGACATAGAGAAATACGGGCTCGCTTGTCCCGAAGAGCATCACAGGTCGCGGCCGATAGAGATCCGTATCCACACCGCGTATCCAGTGCATGATGTTCAGAAAGCCCCGCGCGCGAAGTTCATCCGCCAATGAAGCGGTCGCAACCATCATGCCGGCGCCGGAATTGTGAAACCTGCGCTGCAGCGAATAACACCAGGACTTGCGCACAGGAAAACGAGCAGCAACATACTCCGGAAAGCGCGTGTGATAGCTGGTTGTAAATGGGTGGCATGCCTTCCGACAATAAGCGCGTGTCATGATACCGATTGGTCCTTCCGTTGCCACATGGATGTAGTCGGGACGGGACGCACGAATGCGACGACTGACACGACGTGGTCCTGTCAGCGCCAAACGGATTTCCGGATAGGTCGGGCATGGAATTGTCGAGAACTCGCCGGGCGCCAGAATGTCGAGCGAGCACCCAAGGGGCCCCAACTCTTCGGCCAGACGCTCATACGTCCGAACGACGCCATTCACTTGCGGATGCCAGGCATCGGTCGCGATCAACACGCGCATTGGATCGCCCGCTTCCACGTCAATTCGGCCAAATCCGTATGAATGTCGAAATCGGGATTATGCTGGTTCGTAGCTTGAGACCTGTTTGCTCTCAGCGCGATTGGCATCGGCAAGACCTGCCCAACGGATAATTTCAAAGCTGCCATCGTGGGTTTCTCCAACTGCTGTACAGCTTTCGACCCAATCTCCGGTATTGATGTAGAGCACATCACCGATCCTGTGCATGGCCACATGATGGATATGGCCGCAGATGACCCCGTCCGCACTGTGACGTTGTGCCTCCTGCGCCAAGGCGGTCTCGAATTCCCCGATGTAGTTTACAGCACGCTTGACACGTTGCTTCAGGTAAGCCGACAGCGACCAGTATGGCATCCCTAGTCGGCGTCTTCCCCAGTTGAGCCGCGTGCTGATCCAGAGCGCCAGGTCGTAGGCGCCATCGCCGAGAAAGGCCAGCCATTTGGCATAGCGAACGACAACATCGAATTCATCGCCATGCATGACAAGAAACCGGCGCCCGTCGGCAGTTTGATGAAGAGCCTGACGATCAATGCGTATGCCGCCGAACTTGCCGCCGCAATAGGCCCTCATCGCCTCATCGTGATTGCCGGGGATATAGATGATCTCCGAACCCTTACGCACCTTGCGGAGGAGTTTCTGTATGACGTCGTTTTGCTCCTGGGGCCAGAAGGGGCTGCGCCGGATACGCCAGAAATCGATAATGTCGCCGACGAGGTAGATCATTTCCGCCTCGTGGTGTTTGAGAAAATCGAGGAGTTGATCGGCCTGGCAGGCCTTCGTTCCTAGATGGATGTCTGAGATAAAGAGAGCGCGATATCGGTTGTCGGATGAACGTATCTTCACCGGTCTGTCCTTCCCCCCGCGATTTATGAGGGGATGAAAACGCGATTCATGTTTCAATCGTATGACAGCGGATCAGACCAGTTATCATCGATATTGACGTGTAGCCGATGTCCAACCTTAGTCGGTTTCGATCGGCAGTGTCTCGTCCGTGGCCCACTCGCTCATCGAATTGTCATAAACGGCGACATTTTCAAAGCCGAGCTGGTGCAGCAGAAAGGCATCCAATGTGGCCGCGATACCCCCGCCGCAATAGACGATTGTTCTCTTTGACCGATCAACGCCGATACGTGCAAATGCTGCCTCTGCATCGTCAGCCGAAGGAAACACACGGTTGATGGAATGCTGGAGGTTGGCAGCAGGAAGATTGATGCTGCCGGGAATCCGACCAGGACGGCCATAGCGCGGATTTTCGCCGCTATGGAGATCCTCGCTAAGCGCATTGAGAATGCAGGTTCTCGCCTCGCCAATTGAGCTACCAACAGTGCATTTATCGACGAACAGTTCCGGCCGCGGACTGCTCGTGAATTGTGCCGCCGGATAGATGAGGCCCTCGCTGGAGACAGGTCTGCTCTCCTGGCTCCATTTGTCCCAACCGCCATCGAGGACCGAGGCTGTATCGAACCCGACCCATCGGAGCATCCACCAGATGCGCGTCGCCCATTGCATGTTGCCGCGGCTGTAAAGGATCGCACGCGTCCCGTCCCCAATGCCGGCGGCCTTGAACCGCTCTGCCAGATCATCGACAGACGGCAGTGTAAATCGATATGGGCTCGTCGTATCAGACAATGCGCCCTGCAGATCGAGAAAGGCCGAATTCGGGATATGGCCCTCGTCATAATCAGCCCGGCCGCTCACGACCCTGTATGGGCTGCTGTCGTCCGTGTCGTAGTGGAGATAGGTCGTGCAATCGAAGATCCGGATTGCAGGATCGTCGATCCACTCCGCCAACCAATCGGTTGAAACCAGTGCCTCGGGATACCGATACGCCACATTATCCATCCATATGCCCTTCCACGATCACGATCTCTGAGTCCGAAAATGCCTGACGAAGTTTGGCCGCAGTTTGATACTCAGGCGAGTTATAGCAGGTTGGTGGCGGCTCATAGCTTTCGAATTCGATCAGCCACACGGCGGTCGCGGATCGGCCCGTCGGGCCCTTCGCATTGCCCTCCTCTGACGAGAAATCGAGCGTCATACTTTTCGAACGCCATGGCATCGACAGCCAGATATTGAGGATCGTTCTCCGCGTCCGCAACCGTGATATGGACGATCCAACATCCCTTGGCCATCTCGGTATTCTCCGATTCATGCAACAGACCGTCGAGCAACGAATCTACCGCTGGGGCGTGATGACAATGAGCGGCCTGGTACGCGAAACACTGCCTCGCGCCGTCCTATCTTTGTCCGCCTTTTCTTGCAGAACGCCCGCACGCCCTGTAGGCATCGGCAGCTAGGTCATGAGAAAAGGAGGAGACGCTATGGATCTCGGAATCGCGGGCCGTAAGGCAATTGTCTGTGCATCGAGCAAAGGCCTTGGAAAAGGCTGTGCGATGGCGCTTGCTCAGGCCGGGGTCGATGTCGTCGTCAACGGCAGAGACGAAGCGGCTCTAAACATGACAGCCGATGAAATTCGTGCGGCGACGGGTGCAACAGTCACGCCCGTTTTGGCCGACGTCAGCACCGCGGACGGTCAATCGGCGCTGCTCGCCGCATGCCCGTCGCCGGATATTCTCGTCAACAATAATGGCGGGCCGCCGCGCCGGGATTTTCGCGAGATCGATCGCGACGCCATGCTTCAGGGTGTTGTGATGAATATGGTGACACCGTTGGAACTCATCCGAGCGGTTGTCGACGACATGGTGGAACGCAAGTTCGGACGCATCGTCAACATCACATCGGGCTCTGTGAAAATGCCGATATCAGGACTCGATCTGTCGAGCGGCGCACGCGCAGGCCTTACAGGGTTTCTCGCGGGCGTTGCACGTGATGTGGCCCGCCACAACGTCACGATCAATCATATCCTCCCCGGTGCATTCGATACCGAGCGTCTTCAGTCGGGTCTGGCCGGCAATGCAAAAAAATCGGGGCGCGACATTCAGGACGTGATCGATGCGCGGCGGCAATCGATCCCTGCCGGGCGCTTCGGACAAGCCGACGAGTTCGGAAAAGCCTGTGCTTTTCTCTGTAGTGCCGATGCCGGGTACATCGTCGGGCAGAGCCTTTTGATAGACGGCGGTGCGTTTGCCGGCACGATGTAGTCGTTGGCAAAGAAGCGGTTCAGCGACAATTGAACAGCCTCAAGCGCGATACTGATTCTCAGAAATAGCGCTCAGAAAGTAAAAGGACCGGCCCGGATATTCCGGACCGGTCTTCCCTGCAAACGAGCTAGAACCCTTTTTGTGCATTCTTTGGGGTTCCGGCTCGTCCCCCCCGAGTAACTGTCTTGAGCCACTTGTTGCGGGACTGACCGTCTGGCGTTTTCGCCTTTTTGGTCGATCAGTCCTTCGAGTGCTCCTGTCCGTTTCTCGACGCCTGTTATCGAATGAACCGTTGAGTAATTTATCTCACCGGTTGCATCCGAATTCAACAGCTACCAGACCACTTCGCATGATCGGGGAAACCGTGCTTCCGAGAGTCGAGAAAGCGCAGGCGACGGCACTTCAGAAATGCCAATTTCAATCCCAAGCTCGTAGTCCAACGCCATGAAAAATATGGGGTTTAAGGAACAATATGCCATGTGGGCTGGCACGAGTTTCGGCCGGTCTGAAAGGGCTTCATAGTCACTCAAGCAGCCTAGAAACCGATCGCGTCGAATCGCTTTTCTCAATGTCTGTTGCGGATTTACCACGTGCCGGATCGGCCGAATGCTTGATCTGGGCATGCCCGAATGCCGGGCCTCAGGCTGATGATCTCATAGGCTCATTTTGAGCGAGAAAGGCTTCAATTCGGTCGATCGCTGCATCGATATTCTTGCTGCTATTTGCGCATGAGATCCGAATAAAACCGCTCCCCTCTTCGCCGAAATCCGTGCCGGCAATCGTCGCGACACCGGCTTCATCAAGCAACGCTGCCTGCAGGTCGCGCTCATTCCATCCCGTCCCTGCAACATTGGGGAAGGCGTAGAATGCACCTTTTGGTACAGCGCAGCTGACGCCCGGCAGCTGGTTCATGCGCCGGGCGACCAGAGAGCGCCGCCGATCAAAAGCGCCGACCATTTCGGCAACACAATCCTGCGGTCCCTCAAGGGCGGCGATGCCGGCAAACTGCGCTGAAGCATTGACGCAGGAATGACTGTTCACAGCCAGTTTGCGCGCCTGGTTGATCAGAGTGGACGGCCAGACACCATAGCCAAGCCGCCAGCCTGTCATCGCGTAGGTCTTGCTCCAGCCATTCAACAAGATGACCCGGTCGCGCAACGCTTCATATTCCAGCAAACTCTTGTGTGCCAAACCGTCATAGGTCATCTGATCGTAGATCTCATCGGCCAGGACGGCGACATCAGGCCATTTGGCAAGTCCCTCGACCAGCTTGTCGACCTCGGCTGCCGGCGTGACACCTCCGGTCGGATTGGCAGGTGTGTTCAGGATGATGAGCCGGGTTCTCTCATTGATCCGATCAAGCAGTTCGTCAGCCGAAAAGGCAAAGTCATTCGCTTCTCGGATTGGGAGCGGCACAGCCGTCGCCGGACTGAAATCGATCATCGACTTGTAGATCGGAAATCCCGGATCCGGAAAGACGATCTCGGCACCGGCCTCGGCAAACATCAGAATGGCAAAGAACATGGTGACCTTGCCGCCAGGGACCACAAGGATCGTGTCCGGATCGACATCGACCTTGTAGCGCTTGTGCAGATCTGCGGCGACGGCTTCGCGCAGCGGCAGAATTCCGTTCGCCGGCGTATACCCATGACGGCCGTCCCTCAGCGCCTTGACGGCGGCTTCGACGATATGAGGCGGTGTCGGGAAATCGGGCTGGCCGATGCCGAGATTGATAATGTCGCGCCCTTCGGCTTCAAGCGCGGCCGCACGAGCAAGAACAGTAAATGCGTTCTCTTCCCCGAGACGCTCGAAGGCTTTGGCAATTCTGATCATGATTACAATGCGGTGCCTGCGGCCTGCGTGAGCAATCCGACCTGCGTCCCATCGGACGTCGACACGTTCCCCTAGCAGAAATCAGCGCCGACAAACGCGGCGCTCGACAAATCGATCAATTGGGATTTGATCTATCGTTTCAATGCCATGTTCGCAAGCGGCGTATACTTGCCCGAACCCGCGTCAAATTGCGTGATCCTTACCGTGTGTTTTGATCTATTGGACAAGGTGATCACCATGCGGCCATTGAATTCCTTGCTCGAAATGCGCAAGTAGACGCCATTCCCCTTCGCTGAACCACGCACACTTCCACCAACACCATAGGTGGACTCGCGCCAGGACCCGGTGATTGTGGTGCCGGATAAGCTCAGATTTCCGGTTGCGGAAATCCGATAATCGGTGCCCGCGCAACGAAGGGTCTGCGTAATGCTAGCGCCGGACACCTGATATCCCACGCGGCAACTGACCCGCTCCGCGCGCGCGCCGAGCGGTGAGACCTGGCCGCTGCCCTTCCACGATCCGGATAACGCGTTGAATGGATTGGCGCTGGCAGTGCCTGCCGACATAGTTGCGGCAGCAACCAAGGCAAAAGCGACAGTCAATGGTCTTGCACTCAGCATTGTTCGTCCCCGCATGCGACCTCCTGTTTCACGAGCCCGGTCAGCGTGTGTCCACTTGGATCGTCCGGCACAAAACGCCGGAAAATCAGACCTCGCTCCGCACCAAACCCAGTTTACGCAACGACAATATGACAGCCGGAAGAATCAACACGTCGCCAAGTAAGGCTGCTGCTAATGTGGTCATGAAGAGAGTGCCAAACAACCGCATTGCAGGCAAATCGCTGAATACGGTCACGGCCAATCCCACGACCAGTACGAGCGTCGTTACGATCAGGACGGGGCCGATGCGGGATATCGTGTGATGCACAGCTTCGGCGACGGTAGCGTTGCGGTCCGTTTCAATCTGGAAGCGATTGAAAAAATGGATCGAGTCGTCGACCGCAATTCCGAATGCGACCGTCAGCGCAATGACGCTTGCATATTCGAGACCGCCGCCGGTCAGATAGATAACCGTGCCGGCGGCAACAATGGGAAACAGATTTGGAATAATGCTCAATATGGCAATGCGCAGCGAGCGGAATGCAGCACCGATGAGGACAATCACCACAACGATCGCGACCATCAATCCGCGATTGAGCTGCGCGATCATATTCGAGCTTTGCATGGCTGAAACCGCGGAAAGCCCCGTCACCGTAAAGGTGATGTCCGGATAGCGCTCGCGAAGCGCACCGAGCCTTGCATCCAGATCGCGCAGCATGCCAACCGAGTCGCCGGCGTCCAGATTTGGCAGACGCCCCGTCACGAGGGCTGCGTTGGCTTCATTGTTGACGAAGCGCTGAACGAGATGCACCGGCATCCGGCCGAGATAGTCGGCCAGGTCAGCCGGGGTGGCCTTGTTGATATCGGCAAGCCAGCGGCGAAGCGTTTCGACGGACCAGATGTTGCCGATACCCGCCTGTTCTTCGAGAGATTCGTGCGAGTCCTTGATTGCAGCCGTGATCTCGGGCGTCGTGACCGTCTTGCCCTTCTGCCACGCGAGCATCACATGGATCGGGAGTGCACCGGTCAGTTTCTCGTCAAGGCGTTCCGATGCCGCAACGGACTGCTTGGTATCCGGAACCTGATCGCTCAGCCGATAACTCGGTTTGAGCTGCAGATGGAATGCCGTGAATATGACGACCAGAACAACGCCAATGGACGCTACCTGCAGATGGCGCGGTTCGATCCAAGCGGCCAAAGCGGCACAGCCGCGTTCGAGGCGGGCCAGGGCCTGACCGCGCGTTCTCTCCGTCTGCTTGAAGTTCTCGCCGTCCTTGAACAAGAGCACGACCATGACCGGCACAACGACGATGACCGCAATAAATGCCAGTAGAGTCGAAAGCGAGGCGGCAAATCCAAACGTCCGGATCAAACCGGAATCGGTCAATGTGAGAGACAGAAACGCGATAGAAGTCGTAAGCGATGTCAAGACACAGGCAGGCCCGACCGTCTTGACCGCATGGCGCGCGGCTGCAAACCGGTCGTCTCCGGCAGATAGCCGCCGTCTTATCGAAAAGATCATATGCATCGCATCGGTGAAGGCGATCACCATCACCAGAGGCGGTATGACGTTGATAAACGTGTTCAGACGCAGATCGAACCATCCAAGCAGCCCGATGGCCCACAGAACGGAAACGGCCGTGCAGACGGATGTGATCACGACGATCTTCACGCGCCGGAAGAAAGCCAGCGCAATAACCAAACCAACCAGGAAGCCGGATGTATTGTAGATCAGCCGATCGCGCCGAATTGCTTCGCGAATCTCACGCTGCATGACCGGCGCGCCGGCAAGCTGCACCTTGATCCCAACCGGCTCGAGTATCTCCCGCGCAATCGCATCGATCTCGTTGATTGCCGGCGAGTTCCCGACATTCGCGATGACTTCCGGCTTTAGCGACAGGATCAGCAGAGTAATCTGGCTGTTGCCCTTACCCGGCAGCGACAACAGACGGTCCCCGACCAGGGGATGCGCCAGGGCTCTCTTTGAGAGTTTCTCAAAGGCTTCACCCTGCGGCAGTTCCGCCGGAAACAGGGCTTCCGGAATGCCGTCCTCATCTGGCTGCAAGCGCATGGAAAAGATCGACAGAACACCATCTATGGCCTCGACCAGCTCAAGATCCAAATGCAGTGTCCGGATTTCTTCCAGCAAATCCGGGCGCATCAGCGTCGGCGCCTCTGCAACGACGAGCACATCGAACTCGCTGGTCGGAAACCTATCGCTCAGCTTCTTGTAGGCTTCATATTCGGGAGTCGATGAGCGAAAGAGTTCGCTCAATGAGTGGTCCGTCTTGACCTTTGTGACGCCGATGGCGCACATGACGGAGAACACAACAAAAATGGCAACCGCGATCTTCGGCCTCCGCAAGGCGGCCAATCCGATGCGTTCGATTCCGAAACCGAGAGAGGACATTACGCGGTACTACTCGCTGCGGTCGTTGAACAAAGTGTGCGAGAGCGCCGAACAATCCTGGCGATCCCCTTCCCCGCACACATCATGCAAACAAAAGGCTTAAAATGGAACTTACAATGCTTTCACATGTCAGAAACATGTTCGTTAGCGCAAGCAGTGCATTTGGTTAACATGTTGAGATCCTTGATTAAGCTGCAAAGCCAAAGAGCTGATGCCATTCGCACATCGCGGCGACAATCTCCCCGAAAACCGGCTCGGAGACCGACATGACCCCCATCGACATGGTCTATCGGGCTGCAAGAACCTTTTCGAACGTAACCGCCGTCGAGGCAGATGGCGTCAAACTGACCTACGCCCAGCTGCTCGATCGCGTCCTACCCTTGGCTGCCGCCTTGCAACAACGCGATCCGACCCCTAGCTCCCGTGTGGGTCTGTGCGCATACAACAATCTCGACAATCTGATCTCATTTCTCGCCATTTTCGCGGCAGGCAAGACATGGGTGCCGCTCTATCCGCGTCTGGGAGCGGCGGAATTGCCGAAAATGGCCGATTTCAGCGAAGCAGGAATTCTGATCGTTGAGGCCCACAGTCTCGATCACTTTGCAGATCTCAATGCAGAGATCATCATCATCGGCGATGATGGCCCAGGCACGCTTTCGGCGCTTGAAGCCAACGCGGCCGGTCGCCGCCCGGAGCATCATGCCAGACCACTTGACGCGACCCAGGCACTCAAATTTACCGGAGGTACGACAGGCCGGCCGAAGGGCGTCATGCAGCCTTATCGGGCATGGAACACGAACATCGTCACACAGATCGGCGCCTGGAATATGAAACCTGGCGATCGGACCCTGCTTGCAACACCCATGACACACGGGTCAGGAACCTACATCATGCCAACCTTGGCGACCGGTGGAACGCTTGTGATCGTCGACCGGCTGAGGCCTCCGGACCTCCTGGCGACACTGCACGATCAGTCGATAGCGACGGTCTTTCTGCCACCAACCGCAATTCAGACGATGGCAGACCTCCCCGAAGCCGCGCAGATGTCCTTTCCGGCGCTGCGGTCGCTGATCTATGGCGCCGGTCCGATGCGCACAGAGGCGGTGGCAAAGGCACAAAGCGTATTCGGCCCTTGTATCGCGACGACCTATGGTCAGACGGAAGCACCTCAGATCGCCACATGTCTAAGCGCGGACGAGCTTTCCCAGCCAGATCGTCATGCCAGCGTCGGCCGTGAGACATTGCTCACGCGCGTCGGCATCATGGATTCGTCGGGTGCGCTGCTACCGCCCGGCGAGATTGGCGAAGTCGTTCTGCGAGGCGACCTCGTCATGACGGGATATTGGAATCAACCCGACAAGACTGCAGAGACGATTATCGATGGCTGGCTGCACACTGGTGATTTGGGTTCACTTCTGGAAGACGGGCTGCTGTTTCTCAAAGGACGAGACAGAGAGGTCATCATCACCGGCGGTTTCAATGTCTATCCAAGCGATGTCGAGCATGTCCTTGGATCTCATCCCGGTGTTAAGGATTGCGCAGTCTTCGGTGTCCCGGATGACAAATGGGGTGAAGCGATTCATGCCGCGGTTGAACTGACAATGCCGACCGACGCGGCTTCTCTCGTTGATCATGTCAAATCTGCGCTCGGTTCGATCAAGACGCCGAAAGCCATTCAGGTCGTCGAAACTCTGCCGCGCAATGCTTATGGAAAGTTGCAGCGCCAGGAACTTATCGACGCAACATTGCAAGCCCGCGAAGGCAAAGGAAGTCACTGATGTCCAAATCCGATATTCCGACAACGGCGCTCTGCCGTCACAGCCTGACCAATATCCACTACCGAGAAAAGGACCTGGTGGGCGAGTTGCTCACGGGCGAGTCCGATTTCGTGAAAGTGATGGCGGAACACATCCTCGCCCGCACGCTCAGCCCCGAGGAAATCCGCGTCCTCAATGCAATCCTCATTGCGATCATGGAACACGGCCTGACACCTAGCGCCATTGCGACGCGCCAGATCTACATGAGTGCGCCTGAAAACCTACAGGGCGCAGTTGCCGCGGGCCTGATGGCAGTCGGCAGCAGCTTTGTCGGCACGATGGAGAACAACGCAGTGCTCTTGTCGGAGCTCGTGGCACTGCCCGACGAAGCGGCGAGACGCGAGAGCGCGCGGCAGATCATTGCCGAACACCGGGAAAACCGCACGCCGTTCCCAGGCTTCGGTCACCACCTTCATAAACCGGACGATCCGCGCGCGCAGAGGCTCATGGAGATGGGCCGCGAAGCCGGGTTCGATCAGGGCTATCTCGATTGTCTGGAAATTCTCAGCGAGGAAATCGATGCGGCACTTGGCAAGCACCTGACTATCAATGCCACGGGCGTCACGGCCGCACTTCTGGGCGAGATGAATGTTCCAGTCCGGCTTATGCGAGGCTTTGCCGTGATCTCACGGGCAGCGGGACTCGTGGCACATATCGCCGAAGAGCAGGAGCGCCCATCGGCCCGTTTCGTCTGGGAACTCGTCGACCACACAATGCCCTACGAGGCATGAGGCGGCCAAAGTGCATGGAAGTGATGCACGGGGCCGCTGCCCTTTCCAATCTTGAGTTCGTCTGCGTGTCGCAGGCTCTCGGTCACGTAGGCCTTTGCTGAGGCTACGGCATCGGAAAGCGTGTCGCCCTTTGCCATGAATGCCGCAATGGCGGACGAAAGCGTGCAGCCGGTTCCGTGGCTATTCTCGGTTGGCACACGCGGCGCGCGCAACACGTGCCACTGTTCGCCATCGAAGAGAATGTCGACGGCATCGGCGCCTTCCCCATGGCCGCCCTTGATCAACACAGCCCGGGCACCAAGGGCGAGCAGTTCCTCTGCCTGACTTCGCATCGCGGTTTCATCCGGCGCAATAGCACTGTTCAGGAGTCTTGCGACCTCCTGCAGGTTGGGTGTGATCAATTCGGCAAGGGGAAAGAGCTTTTCGATTAGCGCGCGCTCTGCCCCAGCGTCGAGCAATGGGTCGCCCGAGGTGGCCACCATGACAGGATCGAGCACGACCGGTGGTCCTTTCCACTGCCGCAGACCGTCCGCAACCGCCTCAATCGCTTCGATGCCTCCGACCATTCCGATTTTGACCGCTTTGACGGCCAAGTCCGAGAAAACCGCATCCAACTGATCACGGATAAAGGGACCGGGAACAGCGTGGATGGCCCGCACCCCGGTCGTATTCTGAGCCGTCAAAGCCGCAATGACAGATGCCCCATAGACGCCAAGCGCCGAAAAAGTCTTGAGATCTGCCTGAATACCGGCCCCGCCCGAGGAATCGGAAGCGGCAATGGTCACTGCGATAGCCGTCATGGTTGCAGATTAGGTCATGAACTCACAAATGGCACACAGTTCTGTTTGGTCAGGAGGTCTTGAATGATGGGAAACAAGCGCAAGAGAAGGCTTTTTGCCTTTTCGAGCATTGGTTGCCATCAGTCTGGCCCTCCTCACCAAACCCTGTGGGCGCCCTGGAATTGGCATCTGAGCGCGTTGGAAAGACTTGAAAGCCAGCGAGGCTTCCTGCGCCTTTCCGCCTTCTCAGATGCCAATTCCAGGGCGCAGAACTGTGTGCCATTTGTGAGTTCATGACCTAAGTCATGATCCTCGTCTGCAACAGCCTAGCCGATCACCTGAAGTGCCGGGAACATTTCGAGCAGCCAGATCCCGATCGTGTTGATCGAACCGGTCAGGAACAGGATTCCGGTCACCACGAGCAATCCGCCCATGACTTTCTCGACCACGCCCAGATGACGCCGGAACCGCTTCATGAAACCCATAAACGGGCCAATCAGGACGGCCGCCAGGATGAATGGAATTCCAAGCCCCAGCGAATAGACTGCCAGCAGGCCCATACCCTTTGTCACGGTCGCTTCCGTCGCCGCAAAGGTTAGGATCGTTGCCAAGACCGGCCCGATGCATGGCGTCCAACCGAATGCAAAGGCCAGTCCCATGACATAGGCTCCAAGGAAACTGGCACGTTCGACTTTGGCGTCGATACTGGCCTGACGATAGAGCAGCGGTATTTTGACGATTCCCAGGAAATGCAGCCCGAAAACAAGGATTATCAAACCGGCCGCTATGGCGAGTTCGGCTTTGTAAATGGCGATGAACTGGCCAATAACCGACGCTGCCGCACCCAGAGAGACGAACACGGTAGAGAAACCGAGGACGAAGAAGACGGCGGCGGCAACAACGCGGGCATAGGCATTTGAGTCCTTGCCTTCACCATCACCCGTCATTTCGTCGAAGGTGGTTCCACCCAAATAGCCGAGATACGGGGGTACGAGCGGCAACACGCATGGTGAGAGGAAACTAATCAAACCGGCAAGCGCCGCACCGAGGATCGTGACATCCAGACCGCGGACTTCGCCGATTCCGGCGGCGCTGGTGAAGTACCAAACGCCCAGGACAAAGGTCAAAACGATGGCGCCGATGCCAATCAGGACCATCAGGCCGCCGGCGACGGACCCCATGGCCGACCCGGACTTCGTATTCGCCTGTTCTTCTTGCACTGCCACAGCAGCATCCTCCGTCACTCTGGACCGCCAAGTCTCCCACCTAACGGGCAAATTCAGTCAGCACAATTCATATTCTGTTGATCTGACCATAAGTGATTTCCCCTAAATCACAATTTGCTGCTTTGACCAGTAACGAACGGGATCCTAAATTGGTTCGGTGTTCTACCTATCGACCGGTCTGCGAGATGTGGCTCGCCGACCGGTATTCATTTGGAGACATGCATGACTTTGGCTCAACAACTGGATGATATTCGCGCCGCCGGCGCTAAGCGGATTCCAGAAGACAAGCGCGCCATCATGGGGGCTGCGACCAAGGAATTGATCGCATCCGACATCATGAGCGGCGTGATCAAGGTCGGCGATCCACTGCCCGATTTCTCGCTCCCCAATTCAGCGGGCGTGAACGTGCAGTCGGCCGACCTTCTCAAAAAAGGCGCTGTCGTCCTGACGGTATTCCGAGGCGCGTGGTGACCGTACTGCAACGCGGAGCTGTATGCTCTGCAAGCAGTGAATGACCTGATCAACGACCTCGGCGCAACCCTGGTTGCGTTGACACCCCAAACACCTGAAAAAAGTCATCCGATGGCCGAAAAGCACCGGTTGTCTTTCGATTTACTCAGCGACAAGAACAACGCGTATGCCGCGAAGCTGGGACTGGTCTTCACCATTCCGCAGGCCGTGCAGGAAGTCTACAGCGCCTTCGGGATCGATGTCCCCGGCCACAATGGCGACGACAGTTGGACGCTGCCGATGCCAGGTCGGTTCGTCATCGATTCGGGCGGGATCGTTCGTGCGGTTGACGTTCATCCGGATTACACGACAAGGCCGGAACCGGAAAAGACGCTGGACGATCTGCGGGCGCTCTAGAGCAACGTGCGTCTATTCAAACGCACTTAAGTTGCTCTAGCAGCTTAGAGTCGATCAACTTTTCTGCGCTTGGTCGATTCCGACTAAGCGCAGGTTGATTTAGAGAGAACGCTTAAGCATCGATCAGTCGGCGATCCTTTCGAGGGTCGCCGACTTTTTTGTTCCGTAACAATCTCAACTCACCTCAGACGACAGGGCAAAGCCCACCGTCAACATTGATCGCTGTTCCAGTGATGTATGAACCGGCACCGGACGCAAGGAAGAGTGCCGCATTGGCGAACTCCTCTGCCGTACCGACACGGCCCATCGGCAATGGTCGGGCCATCTCAGCATAATAATCTTCCAGCGACCGCCCCTTGTTCTCCGCCGCATGACGCTTCACCCATTGATCGGATTCGATCCGGCCGACATGCAATGAATTTACCAGAACATTGTCAGGTGCTCCCTCCCCTGCAAGCACCTTCGTTAGGGCCATACCTGCAGCCCGCGTTACAGCAGTGGGCGCACCCTCCGCTGGGGGCGCCTTTGCGCCGGTATTGAGAATATTGATCACGCGCCCCCATTTCCGGGCGCGCATCCCCGGAAACGCCATGCGTGTCAGGCGAATGGCGGCAAATAGCTTGAGATCGATATCCGCCTGCCAGTCCTCATCGGAGACATCCACGAATGGCGCGCGTGCAGAGGACCCTGCATTGTTCACGAGAACGTCAATCTGTCCCAACGCCTCTTCTGCTGCAGCATATGCTGCCGCACAGCCGTCTGCCGCACTGACATCTGCCGAAACCGCAACCACCGTGCCGTCCCCACATTTCCGGATGTCGTCAGCGGCCGCATCCAAGGCGTCCTGACGACGCGCTATGATGGCGACACTGCCGCCAGCCTCGACAAACCGCTTGGCGATCGCTTGACCGATGCCAAGACTGCCGCCCGTGATCAGGGCGTTGCGCCCGTCCATCGTCAGTTTCATGAAAAGTCTCTCTCTGGTTGTTATTGTTTGGTGAATCTCAGGCGCCATCCCCGTGGTACATTGGCGAACCGGAAATGAGGGGCGTCATTGGACTACCTATTTTTCATTGGAATTGCACTGGTCGGTTCAACGCTCTCCGCCATATTCGGATTGGGATCGGCTCTCCTGGTCATAGCGTTTGGCTCGCATGTTCTTCCGATCCAAGAGACGATCGCCCTTGCGACGGTGATGTTCACGGCAGGCACGCTCGCGCGAACAATCGCCTACCGGCATGACATCGACTGGCGACTGGCAGCCTTGATGACGGTTTTCAGCGTTCCATTCGCTTATATCGGCGCCATGGCTCTTGCCGTTGCTCCGGTCGAGTTCCTCAAGATCTCTCTCGGTTCGATAGCCATGCTATATGTCGCTCTGGCGTTCTCGGGCTGGAAACCACGCCTCACCGTAGGACGCGGCATCATCGTCCTTGGTGCCTCGGCGCACGGCTTTATGTCCGGTTTGTTGGGTACGGGAAATGTCATCAAGGCAATCATTTTCGACCATATGGGCCTTCGCAAACAGGCCTTCGTCGGCCTGATGGCGGCAACGTCGGTAGCCGCGAATTTCGCGAAGATCAGCCGGTACATCACGGATGGACTCATTTCCGAACGACACATTCTGCCAGGCATCGGTTTGGTTCTCTGCGTCGTGGTAAGCACGGCCGTCGGACGCCGCTTGTTGAAGCGTGTGCCGCCCGATCACTTTCGCAACGGCGTGCTGCTTGCACTGACAGCCGCTTCCATCGGCCTCATTGTCGGATGACCGGACGACCTTCCCTCCGATGTGCCCCTATGGCAGGAATGCTTGACCCCAAATGACCTGGCTTCTCATCTTATCGATCGGCCTGGGCGCGGGCACGCTAGGCGGCATCATCGGCTTTGGCGGAACAACCATCTTGATGCCGGTTCTGGTCTTGTCCTTTGGACCGAAAGCCGCCGTTCCGATCATGGCCATTGCGGCGATCCTGGGCAATCTATCACGCGTTCTCGTCTGGTGGTCCGTCATCAGCTGGCGGGCCGTCGCTGCCTATAGCGCCGCTGCCGTTCCGGCCGCTGCATTGGGCGCAAGAGTGATGGTGGAACTCGATCCGATCATTCTGGATGTTGTGCTCGGGATGTTCTTCATCGCGATGATCCCTTTGCGCCGCTGGTTTTCCGCGAAGGGATGGACGATCACGCTCATGGGCCTCACGATCGTCGGCTTGATCATCGGTTTTCTGACAGGCATCGTTGCAAATACAGGCCCCATCAACACACCGTTCTTCCTGGCGCATGGCTTGATCAAAGGACCGTTTATCGGGAGCGAAGCCATGAGTTCCCTTGCAATGTTCTCTTCGAAATCTCTGGCATTCCGAGAGTTCGGTGCACTGCCCGACGACATCATTGTCAACGGTCTCATCGTTGGTTCGTCCTTGATGGCAGGCTCGTGGATTGCCAAGCGGTTTCTTCAGAGAATGGACGAAAGTCAGTTTCGCGGGCTGATGGATATTCTCCTGTTTGTCGCGGGAGCCGCCATGCTGTTCGGAGCTTATGTCCAGCTGCAGAATTAGGGGTAACCTTGGAGCGGAATGCGCGAGCGTCTAGAGTGCATATTGGTTGACCGCATCCATATCCCAATCAAGGCCCAGTCCAGGACCGCGAGGACAGACTATACCGTCGTCGACCTGCAATGGCTCGCTCAGAACTGCACTCGCAATGTCGAGATATTCGAGCAGGTGTGCGTTCGATGTCACGGCCAGGACGTGGGCACTTGCTTCAACAAAGATATGGCTGGAAACCGGCAGCGAAGCGCCCTCGGCTTGCGCCGCAGCGCGCAACCATCCTGTAATGCCGCCGATCTTCATAATATCCAACATGGCAAAGTCGCTCGCACCGGCCGCGATGGCACGTGCCGCATCTTCCGGAAACCACCAGTTTTCACCTGTCTGTATCGGCACGCGCGACGAGGCACGCACGGTCGCATGGCCAGCAAGGTCCTCTGCCGGCACCGGCTCCTCAACCCAATGAAGGTCGTATTCGGCGAGGCAATGCGTCCGTCGCAACGCTTCCGGCACCGTTAGCGATTGGTTGTAGTCGACCATCAAACGCGTCTCAGGTCCGACGATCTCGCGCACTGCTGCAACTGTCTTGATATCCTGACTGAGTGTCCCTCCTCCGATCTTGATCTTGATCGCCGTGAAACCTTGCGCCAGAGACCGTTCGAGTTGCGTTGCGTCGCGCTCTACATCGACAACGCCATAGCTGTCATAAGCGGGTAACGGTTGATCCCCTCCACCAAGCAACCGCGCCACAGAGAGACCTTGCATCCGGCCGAGGACATCCCAGAACGCCATATCCAACCCTGATATCGCCATGCCGAGGAGCCCCTGCCGGCCTAGAAGGCGGAATGATTGTTCGAACGCACGCATGCGGTCGACAGGCGATATCGGTTTTCCTTTCAACATGTCTTTCAGATTGGAAATCAATTCGACCAGCGGACGCAGTGTGACGGGGGAATAGCCGAAGATGTAGGAGCGCCCGACGACGCCCTGTGTCGCGATCACATCGATCAGCACCAACGGCGCCGATGGGATCGTCCCGACGGCGGTCGTAACAGGCCGTGCCAGCGGTGCGATCACCGCACGGGCCTCGATATCCTCGATGATCGGACTGGTATCGCACATGTCTTTGTTCCTTCTGTGTTGCAGGAAGGAACGAGTCTGATCGACACTCCGATTTTGTTACATTCACTAGTCGGTATACCTTGGCCTATGGCTTGCAGGGCAATCGACACCAGGACCCGCATTCTCACCACGGCTTATGGCCTTTTCTACAAAGAGGGATTCGCCAGGGTCAGTATGGATTCAATCGCGCGTGCCGTCGGCGTTACCAAGCGAACGCTGTATTATCATTTCGATAGCAAGGATGCCTTGGTGGCAGATGTGCTCGATCACCAACATCTTCACGCATTCGCCCGGATTAAGGACTGGAATACAAAGCCGGCGGCAACTCCTGCTGCGTTCGTAACTGAGCTTTTTGCGAACCTGGAACAATGGGCATCAAAACCACGATGGCTTGGTTCAGGCTTCACGCGACTGACAATGGAATTGGCGGATCGGCCCGGTCATCCGGCGCGTTTGGCAGCGCGGCGGCATAAATCGACCGTGGAAGATTGGTTGGCCGGGGAACTCGAAAGACTGGGGGCCGACGATCCAGCCGAACTCGCACGGCAGATCATCTTGCTCACTGAAGGATGCCTTTCACTCATTCTGATCCATGGAGACACACGTTATGCCGCTTCCGCAACGCGGGCTGCCAAGATGCTGGCAGACCATGCAGAACCATGACTGACCAACGGTCTTTGATCCCTCCCGCTAGTCACGGATGGTTGGATCGAATTCCGCCTCCGAGAGCAACCAGTCTCGAAAGGCAGTAACGCGGGGCGACAGCGTGCCGCCACTTACGGTCACGACATAGTAGGCCTCATTGCTGGACAGAACAGTCTCGAGAGGTGTTACCAAGCGCCCCGACGACAGATCATCCATGATAAACGGTCGATGCCCTATCGCAACGCCAAGACCTGCCGTTGCCGCGGCCAGAGCCTGGTTGGAGCTTTCAAAGGCAATCCGACCTTTCGGTTCGAGTGCCTCGATACCAGCAGCTGACAGCCAAGTCAGCCAGTCGCCTGCACGCGGTTCGGCATCGACCCAGAGCCAGACGTGTTTTGCGAGGTCCCGCGCTCCCTTGATCGGCAGCGCATCCTGTAATTGCGGGCTGAGGACGGGCAGCATGTCGTTGGCCATCATGAAGGTACTCTCGCAGCCTCGCCACGAGCCGCCTCCGAAACGGATCGCCAAATCCACATCGTCGCGCTGCAGATCGACGAGGCGGGTCGTCGTTGAAAATCGGACTTCAATCTCGGGGTGCGCATTTTGAAACGTGCCGAGACGTGGAATGAGCCATCGCTGTGCCAGCGTCGGCAGCAGCGAGATTGTCAACGCACCACCCTTGCACTCCTGACGAAGAAGGTCGGCTGTGGCTGCGCCGATTTCAGCGAAGACGACGGACAGTCTCTCGGCATATGCGCGCCCTGCCGGCGTCAGCGCCACACCTTGCCCTTCGCGGTAAATGAGACGGATGCCCAGGAACGCTTCGAGCGCCTTGATCTGTTGGGTTACGGCCGGTTGCGTTACCGCCAATTCATCGGCGGCCCTGCTCATGCTGAGATGTCGCGCAGCGCTCTCAAACGCGCGTAGGGCTTTCATGGAGGGAGGAAAAACCGTCATATCAGCTTATAATTTTACCTAATGACCTATGCAATTAATATGACTGTCCCAAACGGGTCAGCGCAAATAGCTTGTTTCGATCATAATTTTTCTTAGCAGGCCGCGGGGACGGAAATGCTTGACCTTTGGATTCCGCTGACGATTGCGGGAGCATTCTTCCAGAACCTTCGCTCGGCACTCCAGAAGCATCTGAAGGCACATCTATCGACAGCGGGCGCCACCTATGTCCGCTTCTTCTATGCATGGCCCTTTGCCATTCTCTACGTCTGGGCTCTGACGCAGTTCGGCGGCTTCGCTGTTCCCGCGATCAATGGACCGTTTCTGATCTACTGTGTGCTCGGCGGGCTTTCACAGATCATTTTTACTTTCCTCCTGGTGTGGCTGTTCTCATTCCGGAACTTCGCGGCCGGCACGATCTACTCGAAGACCGAAACGGCGCAGGTCGCCCTCCTCGGATTGGTAATCCTCGGCGATCCGCTGACGCTCGGTGCTGTCATTGCCATCGGCATATCGCTGATCGGAGTCCTGGCTCTCTCAGTCGCCGAGACGAAGGTCACTATTCGCAATCTTCTCAGCAACCTGTTCGGCAAAACGACAGCGATCGGGCTGACCTGCGGTGCGTTTCTCGGTGCATCGGTCGTGTTCTATCGTGGAGGAGCACTCGCTCTGGGTGGCGATGGATTTCTGATGCAAGCCGCGATGACCCTGGCGGTTTCCGTTGTCTTTCAGACCGTAGTCATGGGCGTCTATCTGGCAATTCGGGAACCGGACCAAATTCGTGCGGTCCTGGTTCATTGGCGCCCGTCCCTTTCGGTCGGTGTCGCCGGCGCGCTGGCATCGGTGTTCTGGTTTTCCGCCTTCACTCTGCAGAACGCCGCTTATGTCCGCGCGCTCGGTCAGATCGAACTGGTCTTCACCATTCTGGCCTCAGCCGTTTTTTTCAGAGAAAAAATCAAGCAGCTTGAGCTTGTCGGCATCTTTTTCATTGTCAGCGGCATTCTTATCCTGGTCCTGACAAGCTCATAAGCGGTTTCGGAAACATGTCCGGCTCCTGCCGATTTCGCTCCAATTAAGATTCCAGAATTCTCGTTGTCGCACGCGGTCGTAGGTGCAGCTGTAATTTCAGGTCGCAGGGGTCGACTAGACCTTCCTCCTAGTTGCATCATGTTGTCGCTACCTGCGGGAGTCGATACGCTCAGCGTAGAGATCAATGTTGCGACCGATTGGCCAGCCGTTTGAAACCGAGAGCGCTGGCAAGTCTCGCCGATTGCAGTTTGAGGATATCTTCCATGTTCAATACGCGCATATGCCAGCAAAACAGCCTGTTCATATTGTTGGGTCTCGCCGTCATTTTCACCGCATTTCCCGTCGGCAAGGGCCATGCGGCCCAGCACGGAGCCTTCGCATACTCAGACCAGACCGTCAGTTGGGGTACGGCGTGGGGATACCATTCGCTGCAAGCTGCGCGTAACGCCGCCATCGCCAATTGTGGTGCCAACGACTGTACGATCAGACACGACATCCCGCCCGGTCAGTGTTTTGCGGTGGTGCACGGCAATCCGGGCCATGTCTCTTGGGGTTGGGGAGCGTCGAAACAACGTGCAAGGCAGGCAGCGCTCAACCAGTGCGTCAACGACGGCAATACGAAATGCGAAGTGCCGAGTGGCAATGCCAGCCTGTTCTGTAATGCATCGCACACACCGCCACCGCCCCCACCGCCGCCGTCACCTTCCGGTCAATTCTCGATCCTGCACGGCTATGACCTCTATGGCGGCGACTACTATAAGCTTCCTGGACGGGTGAGCTACAATCGGTGCCTGTCGGCATGCCGGCGGGACGGACGTTGCCAAGCCTTCACCTTCAATACGAATGTTTCGGCCTGTTTCCTGAAGTCATATGTACCGAACAGCACGCCATTCAACGGCGCCATTTCCGGTATACGGAATTGAGTTCTATGGGTGATGGCCGATAAGAGTATCGATCATCACCCGACCGTGGTGGATCGGAAACAGATCTCGTTGCTCAGGCTGCTGAAGATTCATCGCTTTCGGTGTCACGCCGTTCAGGACCCTTATAATTGGGATCCCGCCCCTCCCGTCGATTTGCCGGTCCTTGACGCAATCCTTCCAGGAAACTTGAAACTTCGGTGTGCAGAAATTCGGACTGCTGCGACAGTTCCATTGCCGAAGAGGTGACCTGTTCAGACGCTGCGCCTGTCTCTTGAGAAGCTTGACTGACACTTGTGATATTTTGCGTCACCTCCTGTGTGCCGGCGGCAGCTTCCTGAACATTGCGGCTGATCTCCAGAGTTGCCGACTGTTGTTCTTCCATGGCGGCTGCGATCGATGTTGAGATTTCATCGACACTTCGAACCACATTGGAGACACTTTCCATTGACGTGAGTGCTCGTTCGGTCGCGCTCTGAATGTCTCCTATTTGCCTGGTGATCTCGTCTGTCGCATTTGTCGTCTGGCCCGCAAGCTCTTTCACCTCCGATGCAACGACGGCAAAACCTTTGCCGGCCTCCCCGGCTCGGGCAGACTCGATCGTCGCGTTAAGTGCAAGCAGGTTCGTCTGATCGGCAATATCGGATATCATTGCAATAACTTGATTGATTTTTTCGGCAGCATCGGCAAGAGCGGACATTTCCGACGTCGTCTTTTCCACTTCCGAAACGGCTTCTTGTGAGAACTGGGATGCCTCCACGACCCGTTGATTGATCTCGGCGACCGATTGTGACATTTCTTCCGCGGCGGCAGCCGCCGCCTGGACATTTGACGTTGTTTCCTCGGCAGAACTCGCAACGCTGCCCGCCTGACTACTGGTCTCTTCGGAGATGGATGACATTGACTGCGCCGTTGAAGTGAGTTCGGACGATGCGCCAGTCACCGTTTGAATGATCTCACCGACACTTGCTTCAAAACTGTCCGCAACCTCGAGCATGCTTCGGCGCCGCTCTTCCTCCGCCTTCTTTTTCATTGCGTCTTGCTCTGCTTCGAGCTGCCTGGCTCGAAGTGCATTCTCCTTGAAGACCTGTACCGCGCCGGCCATATCGCCAATTTCGTCTTTTCGGTCCTGTGCCGGAACATTCGTCTCCAGCTCTCCACCGGCCAACAGTTTCATAATGCTAGTCATCTTGACGACCGGCGGCACAATCGATCGCTGCGTCAGGAACGCAATCGCAACACCGGCAAGAACACCCACGCCGAGGATGAGCCAAAGCAGATTGTTAAGATCGTGGATCGTCGTGTCTGCAGCACGGGTGTCGTTCGCCAAGAGACGGGCCTGATTGGTCTGCATACCTCCGGTGCGGGAGCCGTCCTCATTCTTGGCGCCAAGCAGGATCGTGAGCAGTTTCCCGGCGCGAGGAGCGGCCTCGGAAACAAGGGTGAAGTTCGCCATATTCCACTTCTTAGACCCGCGGATCTCGAACATTTTTGGCGGCAAGGCGGAGAACTCCGCACGCTTGGCGGCGAAAGCATCGAAGGCTTTTCTCTGGGCCGGAGACAGAAGTGCGACATTTGCCTTGAGGTCGGCAAAACGCCGATCGTTCTTCCGCCAGAGTTTTTCAAAATTGTCGGCGAACTTCTGCTCGCCGGTTAGAAGATAGGCACGAATATTGGCTAGGCCTATCCCCAGTGTTCCACGCACGTCTGCCATCATTCCGAGCAGTTGCACACGATTGCCTGGGCGGGTTGAATCCGTACTGCCTTGCACTTCACTATCAATTATCTTGGTGATGCTCTTCAACATCGCTGCTGCGCGGGGAGCCGCTTGTTCCACGAGCATCTTCGTCGCCGGATGCTCGTCCGGTGAATTAGCAATCGTTTCGACTTTCATTTGCGCGGCTTCAAATTCAGCCAGAATTGTCTTGAATTCCTCCCAGCGGAGCTTGTTGGCGGGAACGGTCCACTTCTCGGAAAGTGCATCCATTTTTGCCCGCACTTCGGCAATTGACTTCCAGATCGCCCGGCGTTCTGTCTTGAAGTTCGTGTTTCCAGTCAGCATCCAACCGCGTAATGCTGCGAGAGATGCATAAATATCTTTTGTTATGTTCGAGCTGGCACTCGCAGTCGGAACACGCAAACCGTCGACCCGTTCTATATCTTGGATGACCGTACCCAATTCCCGAACGGTTATTCCGACCGAGACGGCCAGAAGAATAACGATCGCGGCAAATCCAACGATCAGCCGATGAGAGATTTTCAAGGTGGGAATTGGCAAACGTGACAACATGATAATTCTCCGATAGCCCGCGAACGATTGTTGAGACTCATGCTCAATCTGGTTCGCTGGTTAGACAAGTACCTGCTCCCGCCGCGCCTCAATACAGGCCGACAAGGCAAACCAAACTTTCGGGTTGGATGATCGACAGTCGATCAACTGGACTAGATGAGAAGTGCGACAATCACTCTTTCACTTGCCCCGTCGAACTGAGATCTTCGCACCGGCGATTCACGCCCTGCGCTCGATCGAATTTGAGCGCGTGCCTTGCGGCACCACGCACAGTCAAAAGTGTTGCAATTCAACATACCCCCCAAATCCTCCATCCAGCAGGTTGCAAAATATGCATCGAACCGACCACCTTAAGTACGGTACGGTATCGATCAGTACAACTTGGTACCGTAGGAATTACTGGTTAGCGGGGGGTTAACTCGGTAAATAGATCAGTTATAAAATGTATATTTGTGAGTATTACCACATTTGGGTTGATTGAAGGCGTGGTGAATCCCAGCGATTCACCTTCATCGTCCAGATTCTCGAATTGGCATTCGTTCCAATTCAGGCTTCCGACAATCCGAAATCACGGATGCCGCCTTGCTCTGGTTCAACTGCATCGGCGAATCAGCTCGACGATTTAGAGGGTACGGCTTCGAACAACACACGACGCAGGCAACCGCTCTCCAGCGCACGGACTGTCGCCCGTCTGCGCGTTAGCATCCCGGACGCTTCGTCTTCTCCAAATACGTTGGCGATTTCGCGCGTATAAGCCTCCTGGCCAGCGACGTGCCGGCGTGTTGAGGTTAGGTCGACTTCATTCACAATGTCCCAGCCAGCGTCTCGCAACATGTCCGGATAGGGCGCAGCCGCCTCTATGAATGGTGGGCCGCCAGCCTTTGCCTGTTCGTGATCGGCGGCAGTGGTGGATTGTCGCTTGTTCGTCAGGTGTTCTTGGCATTCCAAGCTTCGTCGCGTCTTGCACGAATCATCGGTTCAACGTGCTGCCCAATATCATTGGTCACCGATCGCACAAAAAACGAAATCCCCAGGCCTGTTCTCAAGCAAGTTCTTCGGCCAGAAAGTCGAACACCATTCGCACGCGCCTACTTGTGTTCAGCTCCCGATGCGTCGTCAACCAGATGGGAAAGATAAACGGATCGACCGAAGGTAGGGCTCTGCGGACCAGCGGCTCGGAATCGCCGACATCTTCGGGTACCACGCCAACGCCCACGCCTTGCTTGACCAATTCCCAGTGGACAAGATGGCTGCTTGTCAGAACGGGAAAACTCCGCTGCGTCAGGTTGAGGCCGAATTTGTTGAGACCATCCAACATCAATCCGGTTGTATCGAAGCCGATGAAATCCGCTTTGCTGAGTTCCTCAAGCGTCTCTGGATTGCCGATCCGATCAAGATATGTCCGAGCGGCATAGAGCCAGCCAGTATCGTCCTTCACTTTTTTAGCGATCAGCTCCGGTTGGGTCGGACGGAAACTGCGGACGGCAATATCCGCTTCGCGTTTGCGCAGGTCCATTGCGTCGTTGGACGCCACGATTTCAATTTCAATGCCGGGTTCTCGTCGGCGTAACTTTGCGATGATCGGCGGTAGGAGAAAAGCCGAATAGATTTCGCTAGCGGTAATGCAGATCGTGCCCTCGATAGACTGAGATTGTCCGCCGGCTGCAAGAGAGACGCTGCTGGCAGCCTCCCCCATGGCCCGGACATGGTCGAGCAGTTCCAATCCGCTCGGCGTGAGCGTGAGCCCCCGACCGACGCGTTCAAAGAGGACAACGCCCAACTCGGCTTCCAGCGCATTGACCTGACGGCCAAGCGTCGGTTGCGCAACCCCGAGCGCCCGCGCGGCGGCCGACAAAGAGCCTTCCTCGGCCGTGACAAGAAATGCCCTAGCTCGATTCCAGTCGAATTTTACAGACCGCCAATCCATGCGAAAGTGCATATCATTCGCGCAAAACCAGTCAATATAATTGAGAAAAATGCATGACTATGGTCATGCGAATGTACCGCCGGATAGCGTCGCCAGCTTGCCGAGACCGTTATCCTTAAACCGATATGACGACGAGGCACCTTCATTCTCCGTTCATCTTGTTCCTGGGATGACTTATGACTCGTGTTTCGCGAGCGAAAATCGCTCTCGCAAGGGACCACCACAAAGGTGACAAGGGAGAAACTCTATGACACGGGTCCGTTTTCCACGTGAAGCACTCGCAACTCTCTCTCTGTTGGCAATTGTCGCCGCCTCTTTAACGCCTGCGCACGCGCAGGATCCGCGTGCGCTTTACAAGGCATTTGTCGACAACTTCAAAGCCGGACGATTTGCCGAGGCGATAAAACCCGGCGAGCAGGTTGTCGCCATTTGCCAAAAACGTTTTGGGGCCGAGACTGCCGACTGCAGTCCGCTCCTCTCTAATCTGGCGCTCACCTATGAAAAATCAGGGCGGCACGAAGACGCCATACGCCTGAATGAGAAGAACCTCAAGATCCGGGAGAAGGCACTCGGAGACTCGCATCCGGACGTCTCTTCAACGCTAAATTTTCTTGCCATCAGCTATGAGTCCGTGGGCCGCCACAAGGATGCAACCCCTCTTTACGAACGCGCCTTGGCAATAAGGGAAAAAGCACACGGAAAATCACATCTTACCGTTGCAACGAGCCTGAATAATCTTGGCACCAATTATCAAAAACTAGGCCGCTATGCGAAAGCGCTTTCCCTCCTCAAACGTGCCCTGGCCATCAGAGAGAAACTGCTCGGAAAATCGCACAACGATGTGACTGCAACCCTCAACAATCTGGGAATCGTCTATCGCAGTCAAAAGCGTTATTCGGACGCTATACCACTCTACCAGCGGGCCTTGGCAGCGCGAGAACAGGCACTTGGCAAATCGCATCCACGCGTTGCCAACGTTCTCTTCAACCTTGGAAATGTCTACCGGGATCAAGGTGATTTCGCGAAGGCCATCGCCCTGCACAATCGGGTCTTGGAAATCAGAGAGGCAACATTGGGAAAAGCCCACCGGGGCCTTGTCCCAACACTGAATGCCCTGGCTTCATCCCATGAAGAACTGGGACGCTATAGGGACGCAGTCCCACTCTTCGAGCGCGTGCTAAAAATCCGAGAAGCCACGCTTGGGAAATCCCACCTGGACACGGCCGCATCGCTTCATAGTCTGGCGATTGTCTACCAGGAGCAGGGTCGTTATGCGGATGCCGTCTCAGTGAATGAGCGGGCTTTGTCGATCCGTGAGAGAGTGCTCGGAGCGTCGCATACGGACACGGCAGACTCTCTTGAAGTGCTTGCAAATACCTACTCGGAACTCGGTCGTGTCGATGAAGCGGTTTCACTCTACAAGCGGGTTCTCGACATCCGAGAGAAGAAACAAGGTAAAGCACACCCTCGCTTCGCCACGACTCTCAACAATCTCGCAGTTGCCCACTACCGTCAGGGACGCAACGAGGAAGCCATCACGCTCTATGAACGCGCCGTCGAGATAGAGAAAAAAACATTTGGAAAATCACATCCCAGAGTCGCCACAGCACTGAGCAATCTCGGGGTCGCCTATCGCAAAGCAGGTGATCGGAAACGTGCCATACCCCTCTATGAGCGCGCACTCAAAATAAGAGAGAAGGAACTGGGCAAATCGCATCCGAACGTGGCTACAAGCCTCAAAAACCTGGCCAGCATGTATCTGGAGCAGAAGCGTAACCAGGATGCCTTTGATCTCTATGAGCGTTCGCTGGCGATCAACGAGAAGGCATTCGGCAAGTTCCACCCGAGTGTCGCCAGCAATCTCAGCGATCTCAGCGCCATTCACCGACATGCCAAACGGTATGACAAGGCTCTCGCAACCATCCGGCGTGCGGCTGCCATCGAGACCAAACGCCTGAAGGCCACGGCCAAGACGACACAGAACGATGCTGAAGGCGAACGCTCCCGTGCATTCCTGAATCTCATCGCGACGGCCTTTGATGTCGCCCTGAAAAAGCCGAAGCAAAGATCCGCCCTCGCCGATGAAGCATTGGCCGCGGCGCAGCGGGAAAGCGCGACATCTGCGGGAGCCGCTCTTGCACAGATGGCAGCACGGCTTGGCGCGCAGGATACCGCGCTCGCGAAGACAGCACGCGAGCAGCAGGATCTGATCAGTCAATGGCGCACTCTGGATAAAGCGATAACGGCAGCGATTTCACGCCCTGAACCAGAACGAGATGCCGAGGCCGAAGCGGCCTTACGAAAACAGCGGGACGACACCGAAGCAGCGATTGCAGCCATCAATGCTAAGTTGGCAAAGGATTTCCCTGACTATGCGGCACTCACCAATCCAGAACCGCTGACGCTCAAAGAGACCCAGAAACTCCTGAGCGCCGATGAAGCCCTCGTCGCCTATCAGCTCGATAAGACAAACGGTTATGTCTGGGCTGTTACACAGGAGGGTATCGAAATCGTGCGATTCGACCCGGGCGCTCAGGAGTTGGCAGACAAGGTCGCGGCCATTCGCAAAGGTCTCGATCTGGCGGCCCTCAGCCAGGGAGAAGTGGATCCGGTCGACCTTGCCGATCTGCACGAACTCTACCGCGAGATCCTCGCCCCTGTCGCAGAATCCATCGGCAAGAAACAGCATTTGATGGTCGTGCCGACCGGCGCCCTGACAGCACTCCCCTTCCACATGCTCGTGACGACTCCTCCGAAGGAAGGTGACTATGCAGGAGCGGACTGGTTGCTCAAACGCCATGCCATCACGACGCTGCCGTCGTTGCCGAGCCTCCGGTCGCTTCGTGTACTGGCAAAGGGCGGCAAGGCAACAAAGCCGCTGATCGGTTACGGCGATCCCGTCTTCGGCGACAAGAAAGCAAAGACGAACGGTTCACGACAGGTAGCCGGCACACGCGGTTATGCATCGTTCTTCCGTGGCACCCGCGCCAACCGTGAGATCCTGATTCAAGGTCTGTCGCAACTGCCTGGCACCCGAAAAGAGTTGAAAGCCGTCGCCAAGAGCCTTGGCGTCCCACGGAGTGCAATCAAGCTCGGCAAGGCAGCGTCTGAAGCCGCGGTGAAGCAAGAAAAACTGGACCAGTATCGTGTCGTGTACTTCGCGACCCACGGTCTGGTTGCCGGAGAAATCGGCGGTCTTGCCGAACCTGCTCTCGCCCTCACCATTCCGAAGGAACAGACGGATCTCGATGACGGACTCTTAACGGCGTCCGAAATCGCACAGCTTAAGCTCGATGCAGATTGGGTCGTTCTGTCCGCCTGCAACACGGCAGCCGGCAGCAAACCGGGAGCCGAGGCGCTCTCAGGCTTGGCACGCTCCTTCTTCTATGCCGGATCGCGCGCGTTGCTCGTCACCCACTGGCCGGCGGAAGACGCCGCTGCCGCACGGATCACATCGCAAACCTTCGCCAATCTGACAAAGGACCCGAAGATAGGCCGTGCGGAAGCCTTACGCCGCGCGATGCTGGCAATGATCGCGGATACATCCAATTCGGCCAATGCCTATCCCGCACTTTGGGCACCTTTCGTGATTGTCGGAGAGGGCGGAAACAAGCGACCAATCAGCAAGACCGCTGAGAAGAGACCGGCGGCGAAGCAGAAAACGGCAGCACTCGCACCGTCGGCCGCAAAAGAACTCAAGGCCTCGACAGAAGTTCCGTTGCATGCTTGCGACCGATTGGCGGCGGCCAGCTACGACGTGCACCGTATCGGCAAAGGCGTGAGCGACTATGAGCTTGACGGCAGCGCAGCCTTGAAGGCCTGCACGGCTGCGGTTCGCGCACATCCGGGCACAGTTCGGTTTCAGATGCAGTTGGGCCGCGCTTACTATTCTTTGAACCGCTTCAAGGACTCCGTCAAATGGATCCGCAAGGCTGCTGCGAGCGGACATTCCACCGCCATTGCGGAACTTGGGCTGCACCACGCTCATGGTCGCGGCGTAAAGAAGGACTTTGCCAAATCAGTGAAGTTGCTCAGGAAGAGCGTGAAACTCGGCAATCCGCATGCCATGTCAAATCTCGGTGCGATGTATGCCAACGGGTTCGGCGTGCCGAAGGATTTCGCCAAGGCCAAAAGCTTCTTCATTCAGGCTGCCGAGCAGAAGGATGCGACGGCAGAGTACTGGCTTGGCGTTCTCTACGCTGAAGGCTGGGGCGTGCAGCAGAGTTTCGATGAAGCCCGGAAGTGGTTTGAGCGCGCGCTAGCATCCGGTGAACCGGATGGTGCGTCGCGGATCGGCTATCTCTACGAAGAAGGTGCCGGCGTCCCGAAGAATCCGGCGGAAGCCATGAAATGGTTTGCATTGGGTGCGGAGAAAAACAGTCCGGAAGCGCTCTATCTCGTTGCCTACTATATCGACGAAGGAGAACGCATACCTTTCGAAGCCGATTCCGTTGCCGAACATCTGCTAAAGTCAGCCAAATTGGGATTTGATCACGCCCTGAGTGAGCTCCGGACTGGCTTGAAGAACTGGAATCCGGAAGGCAAAAAAGCAGTTCAACGCAAACTGAAGAAGGCCGGTGTCTACAAAGGTAAAATCGACGGTAAACTGGGCAAAGGAACCCAACGTTCAATCGAGGCTTATCTGAAGCTGGATTGATTGCCCTGCATACTGTAGGCGCCCGATTCAGCCAAGCGCCTTGCTGGCCAACATCTCGGGTACGTCATCGAGCCGATCGATAACGGCATCTGCATCGAGCTCGGCCACGGGCACCAGCGTGTAGCCATATGAGACAAGAATAACCGGCATTCCCGCCGCGCGCGCACATCCGACATCCGCGCCACTGTCGCCGACCAGGAGTGCGTCGCCAGCAGCAACGCCGAGCGTTTCGCACACCGCGTTGAGCGCTGCCGGATCAGGCTTCTTGGCCCGGTGCGGCTCAGCCCCGACCACGGCGCCGAACATATCGAGCATACCGAGATCACGGAGGATCTGAACGCTGATATCGGTCGGCTTGTTGGTGCAGACACCGAGCGCCACCCCCCGGGCCTTCAAGGCATCAACGGTCTCGCGAACGCCCGGATAGAGATCCGTCTTATCTGTCGCGATGGTCTTGTAATAGGCGACATAGTCGGTGGCGAGTCGTTCCAGTTCACCATCGACCAGTTGGAGGCCTTGTGCATCATGGGCACGCTCGATCAGCTTTGAGACGCCGCCGCCGATCATGCCGCGAACCTCTTCGATGCTATGCGTTCCGATCCCTTTTTCCATCAGGATATGATTGAGAGCCGCACCAAGATCAGGTGCGCTGTCGACAAGTGTCCCGTCCAGGTCGAATATGACGGCACGTGGCCAACCGGCCGCGCTGTTTCCGCCGCTTTCACCACTGCTATTGTTCACGCTGCGGCACTCTTCGCTTGCTCGGCCGCCGCGCGGATCGCTGAAATGTTCTCGCGATACTGTCCGCCCTTGAAGACGCCCGAGCCTGCGACCAGCACATTTGCCCCTGCTTCGGCGACCATTCCGGCGGTGTCCGGATTGACTCCTCCATCCACTTCAAGGTCGATCGGTCTGGCGCCGATCATCGATCGAATGCGGCGGATCTTGTCGCACTGCGACTCTAGGAATTTCTGACCGCCGAAACCCGGATTGACGGTCATCACCAGGATCAAATCGATCTTGTCGATGACATATTCGAGAATGTTCTCGGGTGTCGACGGGTTCAGCGATACGCCTGCCTTCTTTCCGAGACCGCGGATAACTTGCAGCGAGCGGTCGAGATGCGGGCCGGCTTCGGCATGAACGGTGATGATATCCGAACCCGCCTTTGCGAAGGCTTCGAGATAGGGATCGCACGGCGCAATCATGAGATGCACATCGAGTACCTTGCTCGTATGGGGGCGGATCGCCTCCACGACGCAAGGGCCGAAGGTGATGTTCGGAACGAAGTGCCCGTCCATGACATCGACATGGACCCAGTCACACCCCGCCTCATCAATGGCCCGAACCTCCTCACCCAATTTGGCAAAATCCGCTGATAGAATAGAGGGCGCTATCAATGTGCCCGTGGTCATTGCGCCTGCTCCTCACGTTCCATTCTCTCTGCAATCTCAAAAATCCGGCTGGCGAGAATGTCGGGCGAATCGATGGTCGAGAGATCCTCGGGCCCGATCGGACCTGTGGCTGAGTCGAACAGTCGATTTGCCTGACGAAGCCGTGCCCGGTCCAGTGCGTTGCGGATCGACCGGGCATTTGCGAAGTGCGGTTGCGCACGGCGCTTCACGATATAATCCGCAAAAACGGCCCGGGCCTCCGTCGAGAGCTGATAGTTCTGTTGCTTCAGCATGATTTCCGCAATGGCCAGCAGTTCGTCGTCCGTATAGTCGGGGAAATCGATGTGATGGGCGATACGCGAGCGAAATCCCGGATTGCTCTCGAAGAACCGATCCATGCGATCCGCATAGCCTGCCAATATCACAACCAGATCCTCGCGCTGGTTTTCCATGATCTGCAGGAGAATTTCAATGGCTTCCTGTCCGTAATCCCGCTCATTCTCCGGCCGGTAGAGATAGTAGGCCTCGTCAATGAACAGCACGCCGCCCATCGCTTTCTTGAGGACTTCCTTGGTCTTCGGCGCCGTATGGCCGATATACTGACCCACGAGATCGTCGCGGGTTACGGTGACCAGCTGTCCGGTCCGGACATAGCCGAGCCTGTGCAAAAGATCCGCCATCTTGAGCGCGACAGTGGTCTTGCCGGTTCCCGGATTGCCCGTAAAGCTCATATGCAGCGTCGGCGTCTCATGAGCGAGGCCGAAGCGCTTGCGGGCCCTTTCGACCAGCAGCAGAGCCGCCGTCTCACGGATCCGCTTTTTCACTGGCGCCAGCCCGATGAGTTCCTCGTCGAGTTCACGCAGCACGTCCGCAACGCCTGAAGACTCAAACTCCTCGCGCAGGTCGATTTTCTCGGGCCGCGGCTCGTCCTCGACCTCACCGTCTTCACCCGAAGGCTCTTCGCGTGTTTGATCAACCATGCTCGTCCAACCTCATCGACGCTTTCAGGCTTCGCTGATCACGCGTACCGGTCGCCCTCCGGGCGGTCGGCCGCATAGGCCCGTGTCGCGTAACGCATGTTTCGGCCATCCACTTCGCGGCGCTCCAGCGTGAACCCAGGCTCGTTGGCAGGTCGGTTGACGATAAAGGAGAGTTTCACCGACTCCCATCCATGGGATGCATCGAAGGCGGAGAGCTTTATGTAGCGGTCTCCATAGACCTTACGGCATTCGTTCAGCTCATACATGACACCGGCCGCATCCTCGCAATCGAACATCGGGTGTCCCCACATGTCCCAATAGGTATTGCGCGGATGAGGATCGTCCGTGAACTCCACATTCACGGCCCAGCCATGGTTGATGCAGTATTGCACCTGTTTGGATATCTGCTCGTCCGTCAGATCGGGCAGGAAAGAAAAAGCGCCTTGGGTCACTCTCATGTCAGATGGTCTCCGCGTTAGGCACTGGCTGTTGCCGTTGGAACGAAATCGGGGCTGTCGGTGGACGTATAATCGAAAGTCACGTCCTTCCAGGTCTCCAATGCCTGTTTCAGAGGCAGGCAGCTTCTGGCTGCATCGGCCAGGATCTCAGGACCTTCGTTAAAATAATCCCGACCCTCGTTACGGGCGAGAATCATGGATTCGAGCGCGACACGGTTGGCCGTCGCTCCGGCCGCGATACCGGCAGGATGACCGATCGTGCCGCCGCCGAACTGAAGCACGACGTCTTCACCCAGATAATGAATCAATTGATGCATCTGACCGGCGTGGATGCCACCGGACGCCACCGGCATCACCTTGTTGAGGCTAGCCCAGGGCTGGTCGAAGAAGATACCGTTCTCCAGCATCATCGGCGTGTGTTCATCGCGACAGATATCGTAATAGCCCTTGGTGGTCGCCGGATCGCCTTCGAGCTTCCCGACCACGGTGCCGGTGTGGATGTGATCGACGCCGGCGAGACGCATCCATTTGGCGATCACACGGAACGAGACGCCATGAGACTTCTGGCGGGTATAGGTCGAATGGCCGGCTCGATGCAGATGCAGGATCATGTCGTTGTCACGCGCCCATTTTGCCATCGACTGGATTGCCGTATAGCCGATGACCAGATCGATCATGACGATGACGGATCCAAGCTCTTTGGCGAACTCTGCGCGTTCGTACATTTCCTCCATGGTCCCGGCAGTGATGTTGAGATAGGTGCCCTTGATCTCGCCTGTCGCAGCCTGGGCCTTGTTTACCGCTTCCATGCAGTAGAGAAACCGGTCGCGCCAGTGCATGAAGGGCTGAGAGTTTATGTTCTCATCATCCTTGGTGAAATCGAGCCCGCCTTTCAGTGCTTCGTAGACAACGCGGCCATAGTTGCGACCTGAAAGACCAAGCTTCGGTTTAACGGTGGCGCCCAGTAGTGGTCGGCCGAATTTGTCCAAACGCTCGCGTTCGACCACGATACCCGTGGCCGGCCCCTGAAAGGTTTTCAGGTATGCGACCGGAAACCGCATGTCTTCCAGGCGCAGTCCTTTCAGCGGCTTGAACCCGAAGACATTGCCGATGATGGACGCCGTGAGGTTGGCAATCGAGCCAGGCTCGAAGAGATCGAGATCGTAGGCGATATAGGCAAAATACTGCCCTTCCCCATTCGGCACGGGATCGACGCGATAGGCCTTGGCGCGATACTTCTCACAGGCTGTGAGCCGATCTGTCCAAACGACGGTCCACGTCGCCGTCGAGCTCTCGCCCGCAACAGCAGCTGCAGCCTCCACCGGGTCGACCCCATCCTGGGGCGTCAATCGAAAGACGGCAATGATGTCCGTTTCCTTCGGTTCATAGTCGGGCTCCCAATAGCCCATGTTCCGGTAGCTCATGACACCGGCTTTATAGCGCTCGGCGCCTTTCACGGTCTTGGCATCGACATCCATGACTCGGTTCCTTTCAGTATTTCTCAACCTCAGCCTAAGTCGCCCTCAAGCTGCCTCGGCGCTCGCGATTTGCGGGTCCAACACACCCGATGCGTACCGGTTAGCCATCTCATCCAGAGGTATGACTTTGATCTTCGTTGCCTGGCCCGCCGTTCCGAACTGCTCGAAGCGGTCGTGGCAAAGCGCCTGCATGGCTTGCGTTGCGGGCTTGAAGAATTTTCGCGGATCGAACTCCGACTTCTTCTCCATTGCGACCTTGCGCATTTGTCCCGCAATCGCGAGCCGGCAATCCGTATCGATGTTCACCTTGCGCACACCCGACTTGATGCCGCGCACGATCTCTTCGATCGGTACGCCGTAGGTTTGTGGCATCTCGCCACCGAATTCGTTGAAGATCTCCTGCAATTCCTGCGGCACAGACGACGAGCCATGCATGACGAGATGAACGCCTGGCAGGCGCTCATTGATGGCTTCCACCACATTCATGGCGAGAATGTCGCCGGTTGGCTTTCGGGTGAACTTGTACGCGCCATGCGACGTTCCAATGGCAACTGCCAGCGCATCGACTTTGGTCTCCGCGACGAACTCCAATGCCTGATCGGGATCGGTCAGCAGCATGTCCTTATCCAGACTGCCCTCGAAACCATGACCATCCTCGGCATCGCCTTCGCCCGTCTCCAAGGATCCGAGACATCCGAGTTCACCTTCGACCGAGACGCCGACCTTGTGCGCCATCTCGGTGACCCGCCTGGTGATAGCAGTGTTGTATTCGTAGCTCGCCGGCGTCTTGGCATCGGCTTCAAGCGAGCCGTCCATCATGACCGATGTAAAACCATGCTGAATGGCTGAAAAGCACGTCGCTTCATTGTTGCCGTGGTCCTGATGAAGGCAAATCGGGATTTCCGGATAAAGCTCTTCAGCGGCCTCGACCATCTTTTCCAGCATGATGTCGCCGGCGTAAGAGCGTGCGCCTCGGCTTGCCTGCATGATGACGGGCGCATCGGTTGCGCGGGCCGCATCCATAATGGCCAGCACCTGCTCCATATTGTTGATATTGAATGCGGGGACGCCGTAGCCGTTTTCTGCAGCGTGGTCCAAAAGCTGTCGTAGCGTTATTCTGGCCATGGGGTCCCTTTCATCATTATTTCAACCGGTGTTCATTGTGAGTGCCACGACACCCGGCAGCTCTCGGCCCTCAAGCCATTCGAGAAACGCGCCACCGGCCGTCGAGACATAGGTAAAATCCTGTGTGACCCCTGCCGTGTTGAGCGCTGCAACCGTGTCACCGCCTCCGGCAATCGTGGCCAGCGCACCCATCTTGGTCAGTCGTGCAGCTTCGCGTGCGAGCGCAAACGTGCCGTTGCCGAACGGTTCGATCTCGAACGCACCAAGCGGGCCGTTCCACAAAAGTGTGCGGCATTCGCCGATGCGGGACACAAGGTCCGCCACGGACCGCGGCCCCACGTCCAGGATCATCTTGTCTGTCGGTACGGCATCGACATCGACAATCTGATGCGACGCTCCGGCGGCGAATTTCTCGGCGACGACCGCATCGAGAGGCAGGACGATTTCACATCCATTGTCTTTCGCACGGTCCATGATCTGGCGGGCTTCGTCCAGAAGGCCGGGTTCGGCAAGCGATGCGCCGACATCCACCCCTTTTGCCATCAGGAACGTGTTCGCCATGCCACCGCCGATAATCATGACGTCGACCTTGGCGGTCATATTTGTCAGCACCGGAATCTTCGTCGAGACCTTTGCGCCGCCAATAACCGCTGCAACAGGGCGTTCCGGATTCTCGAGCGCTGTACGCAGAGCTTGGATCTCGGCCATCATCAGAGGACCGGCAAAGCCCGGCAGCCTGTGTGCCAGACCTTCCGTGGAAGCATGGGCCCGGTGCGCTGTAGAGAACGCATCATTGACATAGATATCGCCAAGTTCGCTCAAGGAGGCGATAAAGTCCGGCGCATTCTTTTCCTCACCTGCATAGAACCGCAGATTCTCGAGAACAGCGACCTCACCTGGCGCAAGCGCAGCGACGCCATCGCTCACAGATGCGCCCACGCAATCGGTAAGAAAGCGAACGGATACGCCGTTGAGCATCGTCCCGAGCTTTTCGGCGACCGGTGCAAGTGTCAGGTCCTGCCTGTGCTCGCCCTTCGGGCGGCCCAGATGGGACATGACAACCACGCGTGCGCCACGCTCGGAAAGAGACTTGATCGTCGGGACGACACGCTCAAGACGCGTGGCATCCGTTACCCTGCCGTCCGCCATGGGCACGTTGAGGTCGACGCGCACGAGAACGCGCTTGCCGGCGACATCGGCCCTCTCCATCGGTTTGAGGTTCTCAAGCTGCATGGCTCAGCTCCGCCCCATGGCGGCACGGGCAGCATCGGCCACAGCTTCGGCCGTTATCCCGAAATGCGCATAGAGATCGTTGATAGGTGCTGAGGCGCCGAATGACGACATACCGACAAAGCGGCCATCCTGTCCGAGCCACTTGTCCCAGCCAAGCTGAGCCGCCGCTTCGACCGCCACCCGCGGTGCTGTGCCGAGAACCGAGTTGCGATAGGATTCCGACTGGGCGTCGAACAATTCCCAGCAAGGCATGGAGACGACGGCAGCATTGATCCCGTCGGCTGCCAAGGCCTCGGCGGCCTCAACTGCGATGGCGAGTTCGGAACCCGTAGCCAGAAGCGTGACATCGCGCCCGCCCTTGGGGTCTTTGAACACATAGGCGCCCTTGGCCGATTGGTTGTCATCGTCATGAACGGTTCGCAGCGTCGGCAAACCCTGGCGTGTGAGTGCCATGATCGATGGCGTAGTGCCTGTTCCCAGGGCCGCCTGCCAGCACTCGGCGCATTCGACGGCGTCGCCCGGCCGGTAGACATTGAGGTTCGGCATCGCGCGCAGGCTTGCAAGATGTTCCACCGGCTGATGGGTCGGACCGTCTTCGCCCAGGCCGATCGAGTCGTGTGTCATGACATAGACCACACGCTGCTCCATCATCGCGGACAGACGGATGGACGGCCGGCAATAGTCGGTAAAGACGAGGAACGTGCCGCCATAGGGGATGATGCCACCATGCAGCGCCATACCGTTCATTGCGGCGGCCATGCCATGTTCGCGCACACCGTAATAGACATAGGTGCCGGAAAAGTCGTCCGCGCTGACCGGTGTATGGGAGCTTGTCAGCGTACCGACGGAACCCGTCAGGTCCGCTGAACCGCCGATAAGGCCAGGCACGATAGGGACGAGCTTTTCCAGCACCTTCTGGGAGGACTGTCGTGTCGCGAGTTTTGGCGCTTCGCTTGAAAAATCGGATTTGATGGCCCGAACCGCTGCAGCCACATCGGTCGAGACCGCCGCTGTCATAGGATCGGTGAGTTGGGCACGGGCGGCTTCATCCAGCTTCGCAGCTGCCGCCTGCCAGGTTTCCAGCGCCGCTCGATTGCGAATTCCGGCTGCACGCCATTCCGCCAGAACCGCTTCCGGGACTTCAAACGGTGCGTGAGGCCATCCGATGGCCTCGCGCGTGGCAGCTATTTCATCGTCTCCAAGAGGCGCACCATGGGTCGATGCTGTCCCCTGCTTGTTGGGCGAACCAAACCCAATGACGGTCCGGCACGCGACCATGGAGGGCTTGTCGGTCACATTGCGAGCGTTCTCGATTGCGAGTGCGACCGCATCGGCATCGTGGCCGTCGACACTGGCAACATGCCATCCAGCAGCCTCAAACCGCTTTTGCTGATCGTCGGAAACGGAAAGATCGGTCGAACCGTCGATTGAGATCCCATTGTCGTCGAACAGCACGATCAGCTTGCCGAGGCCCAGATGGCCGGCGAAAGAGATCGCCTCATGGCTGATACCCTCCATAAGGCATCCGTCGCCAACGATCGCGTAGGTGAAATGATCACAGATCTCGTTGCCGACCCGTGCATTCTGCAGGCGCTCGGCAAGCGCCATACCGACCGCATTGGCGAGACCCTGCCCAAGTGGGCCGGTCGTGGTCTCGACACCAACCGTGTGTCCATATTCTGGATGTCCGGCCGTATTGGAGCCGAGTTGCCTGAAATTCTTGACATTGTCGATCTCCATCCCCGGAAAACCAGCGAGATAGAGCAGTGCATATTGCAGCATCGAGCCGTGGCCGGCAGACAGGACGAAGCGATCGCGATCAGGCCATTGAGGATGCGCCGCGTCGAATTTCAAAAACCGTGTGAACAGCACCGTCGCCACGTCTGCCATACCCATGGGCATGCCCGGATGGCCGGAATTCGCTTTCTGGACGCCGTCCATCGACAACGCACGAATGGCATTTGCCATATCCTTGTGCGCGGCACCTGGTGCGCCCTGCTCGTTAAGTCCTGCGTCGGCCATAGTCGTCTCCCTTGAATCTCTTGGCGCTATACAGCACGCACACCGAGCGCCGCTTTCACCATGTGAAAGCCGACGAGCAGCTGCGTCAGCGCGAGCGGGTGACTGACATTGTTGTGGCCATTTGCGCCGTCGAACGTGCCGACCCTATCGCGCAGATGGCTGGCCTCGGGAATGAGGTTCCACAACAGGTCCTCGATACGCTCCGCCCGCTTATCGGAAATGCTCCCGTTGATCTCGAGGACATCAACAGGCTTGCCGTCATTGTCGCGGGCGAGCTCAAGATGCAACCCCCCATTGCTCGCTCCGTCGAACAAAGGGGAAAAATCGGGGTGCGGCAAGGTCGGTCTTAGTATATGGCGCACATCGAGATGCGTGTCGGACCCATTCGGGCCGAGTGGCCGCTGGAACCGGATGACGATATCGGCAAATGTTCGTTGGGGATGAATGAAAGCAGGGCTGTCGTCTTTACGCTTTTCGAGCGAATTCAACACCTGTTCTTCGGTGTATCCACGCTTGGTGGTGTCGCGATGGACCTTCCATTTGACGCGCAATGCCTCCTCCGGATCGAGGTAGATCTTGACGTCGAAACAATCCCGCATTTCACGCGTCGTATAGCCAAGTAATCCCTCCGCGATGACATAGTTCTGAGGTTTGACGTAAACCGGCCGACCCAATGTTCCATCCGAGTGGTCATAGATGGGTTTCAGTATTGGCCGCCCTCGACTCAGTCGAGCCAAATCCTGGGCGAGAATATCGATATAGTTTCCGCGCGGATCCAACGCTGAGATTCCGTTTTCGGCGCGCTCACTCCGGTCGAACGCATGATAATCGTCGGTACAGATGACGGTGCAGCGATCGACGCCGAGAATTTGAGCGATCCCGTTGGACAATGTTGTCTTACCGGTGGCCGAATCGCCAACGATCCCCAACATGACCGGACGCTCAAAATGCTTCTTCGGCATGACCCAATCCCCAGATATTCGTGATTTGCTTTCGTTTATTCGGCAGGTTGGCTCTCGGCGAACCCTGCGACATGTTGGTCAGTCAGATATGTCGTCAGGATTTGACGCTCACCCGTGACTCCCGAGATCATCAAGGTTTGCAGCTTGTAGTGATCCGGGGTGCGAGAGACGCCATCCAGCATGAGACCGGTGGTGATTCCCGTCGCGCAGAAAAATACGTTGGGCGATGCAACGATTTCATCGCGCTGATGCCACGTGCTGGTATCGATTCCGGCTTCGGCGACCGCTTTCGCTTCTGTCTGGAGTTGCGGATCGATCCGTCCGAGAAACTCACCGCCAAGCGCGCGAATGGCGCAAGCCGACATTACGCCTTCGGGCGTTCCACCGGTCCCCATAAGCGCATCGATTTCGGATTCCGGCATCGCCGCCAGCAACGCACCGGCAACATCACCCGCCGGATAAAGGGCAACCCGTGCGCCGGCCTCGTGGATTTCTTCGACCAGATCGCGGTGGCGCGGTTTCTCCAACACATAGATCATCAGCGCACCGACGGGCTTTTCAAGAGCTGCCGCCAAGGCTTTCAACTTTTCCTTGGTCGGCGCCGTCGGATCGATCTTTCCCTTGGCAGCCGGCGGCGCGGCAAACTTTTCCATGTAGAAAGCCGGCCCCGGATCCTGAAGCGTTCCGCGTGGCGCGACGGCGATGACTGCCAGCGCATTCGTCAGGCCCTTGGCGAGATAGGTCGTACCTTCAACCGGGTCGACGGCAACATCCACCTTGAACGATGCGTCCGGCATGCCGACGCGCTCGCCATTGTAGAGCTGCGGAGCCTGGTCCTTTTCTCCCTCTCCGATTATGACGACGCCATCGAGTTCGACATCCATCAACGCGCTGCGCATAGCCGCGACAGCCGCTTTATCGCTCTCGATTTTCTGGCCGCGCCCGATCCAATCATAAGCCGCACGTGCCGCCTGTTCCGTGACGCGGCGAAGCGCATAGATCAGCTCTGGCTTCGGTTCCACCGTCTCGGTCATGCATCCTCCAAAAAGCGTCGCCGCAATCACTTCCGCACGTCGCGTAAATCTGCTGTCGAGACGCTAGAGACTTCGTTCATGGACGCAAACATGCACACGGGTGGGCATCAAAAATCATACAGATGGGCGGGACCCTACCCGAACGGGTAGGTTGGAGCGAGGGTTTTTCGTCCCAGATGCAAACTTTCAGGCACGCGACATCAGAAGTGCGACGGCTTCCGCGCGGTTCCGCACTGAGATCTTGCTGTAGAGATTACGCAGGTGGAACTTGACCGTATTGGTCGAAACACCGACTTCCGTCGCTATTTCGGCATTCGTCAATCCTTCCGCGAGCCTTTCAAGCAACTCGCGTTCTCGCGGCGTAAGACCCGAAAGCGGGTCGTCGCCAAGGGTTCCGACATCGGTGAACGGAAAGACCATCGAGCCCCGCGCAACCGAATCGACGATCTGCATAAGCCGCTCCGGCGGTTCACTCTTTGCACAGAAGGCAGCGGCCCCGAGACGCATGGCCTGGCGCGGAATTTCCGGGTCGGAATCGCCGGTATAAACAATCACGCGAGGCGAAATGTCGCTCTCGCTCAAATGCTCGAGAAGGCATTGGCCATTGCAGACCGGCATTTGCCAGCCGGTTATCACGATATCGAGCCGAAGACGGCTTAAGGCATCCAGCATGCGCGCACCATCCGATGCGGAAGCGACAAGTTCGAACCGGCCATCGTCGGCAAACAGGGATTTCACCCCCTGCACGACAAGCGGGTTCTTGTCGACGATTGCTACTTCTACAGGATAGGCGATCATAACTCTTCGCTCGGCATGAGCCTCTGATTTCTTAATCGGTATGAAAGCGCAGACAGACTGAGCATTCCTTATGGCGATGTCCAGATCATCTCTGCAAACGCGGATTGAGCGCATCGCGCAACCCGTCTCCGACCATGTTGATCGCCAGAACCAGAACCACGAGTGCGATACTTGGCAGGGTGGTGATCCACCAGACGCCCGATAGAATGACATCGAAACCAGCTCGGATCAGCGCTCCAAGCGAGGGCTGCGTGGCCGGCATTCCTAGGCCCAGAAACGAAAGTGCCGCCTCGGCCATGATTGCGTTTGCAACCTGTACGGTCGCAATGATCAGCAGTGGCGAAGAGATATTCGGCAGGATATGCCGGCGCACGATGTGGAACGGCGCAAGACCGAGCGCCTGGGCGGCGAGAACATAGTCCTTGTTCAGCTCGGCCAGCACACATCCGCGCACGGTTCGTGCAAAAAGCGGCCATTCCGCCAATCCGATAACCAGGATCAGCATCGGCACGGCCAGCACGCCGAACTGCTCGGCACCGAACGACTTTTGGAACAAGGCCAGCGCGATGATGGCAACCATCAGCGTCGAGAGCGAAAGTTGGATGTCGGCAAGCCGCATGAGAAACGCGTCGATGCGCCCGCCCGCGTAACCGGCGAGCAGACCGATCGCAATGCCGATGACAGCCTGAATCAGCACGGCAACCAGACCGATCAGCAGCGAAATCCCTGTGCCATAGAGTATGGCGCTCAGCATATCCCGCCCCTGGGTATCGGTACCCAGCAGAAAGCGTGCATCCCCGTCCGACTGCCAAACCGGCGGCAATTCGGAATCGAGAATATCGATCATGTTTGGATCATAGGGATCATAAGGTGCAATCAAGGGTGCGGTCAGGCAAAGGCCAGCAAGCAGTGCGAGAAGCAAGAGCGCGCCGAACGAGGTGCGATCATTCCCGAAGCGCCGAACACCACTGGCTCTCCGACCGAATGCGCTCATCAGGACCGGCCTCTCTCAAGGCTGACCCGCGGGTCCACAAGGACATAGAGAAAATCGACAATCGTGTTGACCACCACGAAGATCAGACCGACGACCATGATGTAGGCGATGATCAGCGGTACATCGGCACGCGTCACGGCTTCCAGAAAGAGAAAGCCCATTCCTGGCCACTGGAACACGGTTTCCGTGAGGATCGTATATGCCAGCAACGTTCCGAACTGAAGGCCGCCAAGCGTAATGATGGGAACAGCGGCATTGCGGAGCGCATGACCAATCCATACCGTCCGGCCCGACAAGCCCTTGGCCCATGCCGTACGAACGAAATCCTGCCCGAGGACGTCGAGCATCTCACCGCGAATCAGGCGGACAAATAGCGGCAACATGATCGATGCCAGAGTGATTGTCGGGAGCACGAGGTGTTTGAGGCCGTCGACAGTGAGCAATCCACTCTTCCAACCGCCAATCGATAGTGTTTCGCCGCGGCCGAAGGACGGAAGCCAGCCCAACTCGACCGAAAAGACAGTGATGGCAAGAATGCCGGTTAGAAAGACCGGTACGGACAGTCCGAAGAGACTGACCGCAAGGATCAGGCGGGCGGCAAGGCTGCGTGGGCGAATGGCGCAATAAAGACCCAAAGGCAGCGACAGGAAGGCAACGATAATTGCTGCGGCCAGGACAAGCTCGAATGTTGCTGGAAATTTTGACCCGATGACATCAAGCGCGGGCTTCTTGAAGAAATAGGACGTCCCGAGATCGCCTTGCACCGCGCCGCGCAAAAACCGGCCATATTGGACGAGAAAGGGATCGTCGAGGCCCAAGTCACGGCGGAGCTCGGCGCGTTCTGCCTCGGACACCTGTTCCCCGACGAGTTCGCGCAAAGGATCCCCAAGGCTGTCCTTAACTGCATAGCCAATGAACGAGATGGCGAGCATGACCATCGTCGCCTGTGCCAGACGCCTGGCCAGAAAACTCAGCGCACCGATTGTTCTGCCCCTCCCAAATGGCGGTTTTCCAGGCTGATTGACGTCGAGGAAGGTTAACCGCCCGCCCCTAGAGAGCCTTATGCCAAGACCGTCCCGCCGCGGCTAGGTTTTCACGTGACGTCAAGTCTCTGTGAGGTCGATTGATACGACGGATACATGCCCCATCTGAACGGTCATGAACGCCGGTTGGGAGGTCGGCAAACGGGATAAATCAAGGTAGAGACAAAATGCGTACGCTCTTAATACCGGCAGCCTTCCTAACAGCCTTTTCCGCGCTGTTGCTGTCGCTTAGCTGGACCGCCACGCAGGCAATCCAGCGTGCCGATGCGCCAATCGGCATCAACGTAATGCAGACCATCGCCGGCCCCTGGCACGACTGGCAGGCCCCGGCACTTCCAAGCCGCGAAAGCGAGCACGTGGACGAAGTTGGCTTCGGCTATATCGACGAATAACACGCGACATCGGAACGGCGGCCATTTCAGCGGCCGCGGTTCCGACGCTGAAAACTCTGATCCAAGCGAAAACGACGTCCCGGATCAGATCCGGAGCCCATTATGTTTGCGATATTCGCGTTTCAGCATTGAATCCTGCTGCTATTCGATCACCAGATCCCCGAGGAACGGGAAATTCATCACATTGACGACGGGTTCGATCTTGACGCCCTTGCGCGCTGCCCAGGCGAGATGCTGCCAATGGAGCGGCACGAACGCCGCATCGTCATACAAGATCTGTTCGACGCGTCTGAGGATTTCTCCACGGGCTGTCTTGTCTGTAAGCGAGCGACTCTGAGCGATCAGCTTGTCAACAACGGCATTGGAATAGTTGCCCGAATTGTACTGACCGAGCCCGGTTTCCTTGTTTGATGTGACCACGAGGAACTCCGAGAAATTGGCCGAATCTTCAGTATCGGAATGCCAACCGATCATCATGATGTCAGCGGCCCTCTCATCGAATTTGGGCCAGTATTGTGCTTTCGGCATTGTCTTCAGATCGACCTTGATTCTGATTTTCGCCAGCATTGAGGTCACGGCTTCGGCGATCTTCTGATCATTCACATAACGATTGTTCGGCGCCATCATCGTGACCGAAAACCCCTGCTCGTATCCAGCTTCCTTCATCAGCTTGCGGGCAAGCCTTACATCGTAGCGTGGCGTCAGTTTCGTATGATGGCCTGAATATCCGGGCGGGCTTTGCTGTCCCGCTGCCGTGGCAAATCCACGCATGATCTTCTTGGCAATGCCCGCATTGTTGATCGCAAGAACGACCGCCTGACGGACTCTGGAATCCCTGAATGCGGCGACACGATTCTGATTGAGCTGCAATGTAATGACGCGCGTGCCGACCATCGTCACCAGATCGATCTCCGAATTTGCGCGCAGTCTGGCAAGGTCCGCCGGCGGTACCGGCGCGATGAAATCGACCCCGCCCGAGATCAATGCTGCGATGCGGGTGGGGCCTTCCTTGATCGGCGTGAAGATGATTTCCGACACATTGCCCGGTGACGACCGGTCCCAATAGTCGACAGCTCGCTTGAAGTGAATGCGAACCCCTTGCTCGCGCTCTGCAACTATGAACGGCCCTGTCCCTGACGCATTGGTTGAAGCGAATGTTGCGCCATGCTTTTTGAGTTCACCCTTGGGTTTTCCACGAGCATCCGTTCCAGAATAGAAGGCCGAATCCATTGGAAAGATGTAGGTCGCAAGATTGAGGAGCAGCGGATGAGGCTTGTCGGTCGTAAAATCGACGGTGTGTTCATCGATGGCCTTCGCACTGGTAAAAGATGCGAAGAGCCCCTTGAAATCAGGGCTCGTTTTCAAGCGCTCGAATGTCCAAATAACATCTTTTGCCGTAAATGGATTTCCCGAGTGAAAACGCACGTTCCGCCTGAGATAAAAGCGCACCGTTGTATCGGTTACGCGCTCCCAACGCTCGGCAAGGCGTGGCTCAAACGTAAAGTCTTTGCGCCAACGGACGAGCGGATCGAAGACCATATGGGAGAATTGCAATGTGCCGCCGGAAAGCTGCTCATGCGGGTCAAGCGATACGGGATCGGCGTCATAGGCCATCCGTAAAGTCTTGGCTTCGAGGCCTGGCGACGCCATAAGAAACCAAGCTATGGCAAGGCACGACAAAAGCTGCTTCATCTATTTCCTCCGACAGGGCCGCTGCGAAGCATAGTTGGACCCTATTGCCAATGGATGTCAGCCGTTCCCGTCCACAATGGGGCGATCAAGGTCATGAACTCATAAATGGCACAGGCGCAATGAAATATTTCATCGCCGGAACCGATACCGATGTCGGCAAGACCGTTGCCGCTACATGGGCAATACTGCAATTGGGTGCCACCTATTGGAAGCCCATACAGGCAGGCTTGGAAGAGGAGACCGACGAAGAGGCCGTGAAACGTCTGACGGGAGCATCCGCCGACCGATTCCTTCCCTCGGCTTACCGGTTGCCTGAGCCCCTCTCGCCTCATGAGTCTGCAAGACGGGCCGGAGTCACGATTGAAAGCGACCGGCTGGCCCTTCCCGACCATACCGGCCCTCTTATTGTCGAGGGTGCCGGCGGATTGATGGTGCCACTGAACGCAGACACGCTGATCATCGATCTCATTTCGTTGCTAGACCTACCGGTCATTCTGGTTTGCCGGTCGACGCTCGGCACCATCAACCACACGCTCCTGTCGCTCGAAGCGCTACGTCGGCGCGACATTGCCATCGCTGGAGCCGTCCTCAATGGACCGCCATCTCCGCACAATCGCGAGGCGATCGAGAGTTATGGCAAAATCCCGATCATCGCAGAATTGCCGCAGCTCGATCCATTGACTGGCGACGCCCTATTGCGCATCAAGCCTGAGATCGACCTTTAGCAACATATGGGCAAAGACTTTGAGCGATATCCTCGCCGCTGACCGACGCCATATCTGGCATCCCTTTACGCAGCACGCCACGGAGGCGGATCCGATTGTGGTCGAGAGCGCCAAAGGCGCGTCGCTCTTTACCGAGGACGGCGCGGAGATTCTCGATCTCATTGCCTCTTGGTGGACCTGTGTCCATGGCCATGCCCACCCCGAGATCAACCGAGCCTTGTGCGAACAGGCCGAGCGGATGGAGCACGTCATGTTCGGCGGCTTCACGCACAAGCCTGCTGCACGTCTCTCCACGGAACTTGCCCGCCTTTTGCCGGGTGATCTCGACCGGGTCTTCTACTCCGACAACGGCTCGACAGCCGTCGAGGTTGCGTTGAAGATCGCCTATCAGTATTGGCGCAACATCGGGGAAGACAATCGCACACATTTTCTCGCACTCGACGGTGCCTATCATGGCGACACGCTCGGCGCGATGTCGGTCGGACGCGGCTGTGACTTCTTCCCTCTCTTCGAAGGTTTGATGTGCCCGGTAGAGGCGGTCCCTTATGCCGAGACCTGGGAAGGTGACACCGACATAGACGACCGCGAGCAGGCAGCCGTTTCCAAGTTGGATGCTATGCTCGCCGACCGGGGCCCCAACGCAGCCGCACTGATCGTCGAGCCACTCATGCAGGGCGCCGTCGGCATGCGGCTTTGCCGTCCGTCCTTCCTTCGTGCTGTGGTCGAGAGAGCGCGGGCATACGGCATTCTCATTATTTTCGATGAAGTCGCGACAGGGTTCGGGCGGACCGGCACCCTTTTCGCTTTGGAACAGGTCGGCGTCGTCCCGGATCTCGTTTGCCTGTCAAAAGGCCTGACATCCGGCTATCTGCCCCTCTCGGCAACCGTGGCACGAGCGACGCTCTTCGAGACCTTCATGGGGGAGACTTTCGAGAATGCCCTGCCCCACGGTCATACATTCACCGCCAATCCACTGGCCTGTTCCGTGGCTTTGCGATCAATCGAATTGTTCGACGAAGAAGCAACGCTTGAACGCGTGGCTCGGATCGCCGAGCGGCATAAGGAACAACTTCCGATCCTCGCCAATCATCCAAGAGCGGCACGTCCAAGGGCGCTGGGAACTCTGCTCGCATTCGACCTTGAGGAAGGAGGCGATGGATACAAGTCCGATGCCAGCCTGGCCTTGAGAGACTGGTATATCGACAATGGCCTCAATATCCGCCCGCTCGGCCCGGCGGTCTATCTACTGCCGCCCTTTTGCATCACCGATGAAGAACTTGACCGCGCCTATGCCGGTCTCATCGAAGGGCTGGATCAGCTGGATTGAGCGGTCAGATGCCCATAGACCAGATGCCAGGTCACCTGGCCGCCATGGAGCCGATCCAGTTCGCGGATGGCGGCGCGCAGCGATCCGGCCGACAGCGGACGATAACCGTCGCGCGGTGTTGCAGCGCCGATAGCCTTCAACAGCCGCAAAAACTCAAGCCCGCTATCGAGATCGAGCTTTTTGCGCTCCTCTTCGACAATTCCCGGCAATGTATCCGGTACGACAATGCCATCGGGCTGACCAAGAGCAGCGAGAACCGAGCGCCACTCTGGAAAGCTCTCGGGCCCCAATGTCCCAAAGACAAGATGTCCTCCGGGTGCTAGCTGCCTTTGGAGACGTTTCAGACCTGATGCAGGATCAGCGAACCATTGCGGGGTCATGCTGGTCGCAATCAGATCATAGTGCTGGTCTGTCGCGGGCGCCTCGCCGTCGAGGACCGCAAAACGAATGTCGTCCCGTTCTGCTTCACAAATGCTGGCCCGGCACGTGTCGAGCATAGCTCCGGCGATGTCGGTAATGAGAAAGTCGCCGTCTCGATAGGCACTCAGGAGGTGGTGCGTCAGGAATCCGGTTCCACACCCAACCTCCAGCACCCGCGGTGCGCGAAGCCTGGGGAGATGCCGTGCAAGTCTTGCAGCCACATGAATCTGCAAATCGGCATGATTGGCATAATCCTTTGCCCGCGCGGCGAAGGCAGAGGCGACGCGCGATTTATGGATCGATAGCATCGAGAAACCGCGTGATCTCGGCGAGGCACCACTCCGGTTCGGTCAGAGGCAGGGCATGCCCTCCGGCAGACGTCAGCTGGAGATCCCTTCCCTGCCAGACAGCCTTGCTCATGGAATCGGGCACGATGGCATCGTCCTCGCTGGCAAGAGCCAGAAACGGACAGTCCAGCGCAGCCATCTCTTCGCTCGCATCCCAGCTACCCAGCCAATCCAGTCCCGCTTTCAAGGTCGCTGGATCCGGCGATGAAGGCTCGATCGGTTGTTCGAGACCGCAGGCCTGCCAGAAGGCGCGCATCTGAGCAGGCGCATTGCGGTCGAGGCCGTCTTTCATCTTCCGAAGCGAATCGACATCACCGTGCTCGTGAAACCGATCGAATCCGCCGATGCTAATCAATCCACGTTTGCTTCGAGGGCCGTGCTTGAGCAGCCAAAGCAAGCCGAAAGAATGACCGACATAAACGGCATTCTCAGGCCATGAACCAATGCCCTTGGGCCCGTCCCGTATAAAACCGAGATCGACCAAGCCATGCTCCAGGCCTGAGATGCGCTCTCGTAAAGCGTGCCACAAGCCGCCGTGAAATCCCCAACCATGTACAAAGACGAGATCCATGCTTTCAACCGTCATGTTCCTGTTGATCGACTGGCCATGTGCCGAACCATTACGCACCAACCGGCTCTGGTGCGACACCTGACTTGGCCGGATCGGCTGCCGCCAACGCACCGATGAGCTGCTTGATATCATCTTCCCGGTGTGCTGCCGAGAACGCGACTCGCAATCGCGCGGTTCCCTTTGGGACAGTTGGTGGGCGAATAGCTGTCACCCACAGGCCAGCAGCCCGCAATGCACTGCTGAGTGTCAGCGCGTCTTCCGCACTACCGACAACGATTGGAACGATCTGCGTCGCAGATCGAGCCGTGTCAAAACCAAGCGCCTTGGCGTCTGCCCTGAAGTCCTCGGCCAAGCGTGCGACACGGCGGCGTTCGTCGTTGAGGTCGGGCAATAGATCGAGAGCGGCATCCATTGCGCCGAGAACCGCCGGTGGAAGTCCTGTCGAGTAGATCAGACCGCTCGACCGGTTGACCAGATAATCCTTGATGGTGGTTGAGCAGGCAACATAGGCGCCGAAACCTCCCATTGCCTTGGAGAAAGTGCCGATGACGATGTCGGCGCCATCGCTCAATCCGCAACCGTCTGTTCCCAGAACGCCGGTGGCATGGGCATCGTCACAGACGACAAGACAGTCGTGGGCCTTGGCATGCGCGACGATCGCAGCCATTGGAGCGATATCGCCATCCATGCTGAAAACGCTTTCGGTCAGTATGAATTTCGGACGGTCGTCGCCAGCATGTTTGGCAAGCTGCTCAGCCAGATGATCCGCATCCAGATGGCGATAGCGAATTTGCCGCACACCGGCCGCAGCACAACCGAAATGCATGCTGGCATGGTTGAGTTTGTCGGCGAATATGAGTGGTTCTGCACCAAGAACCTTGCGATCGAAAAGCGCCTCTAGAACGGCCGCGTTGGCCTGGAATCCCGATGCCATGACAAGCGCTGCCGGTTTGTCCTTCAGCTTGGCAACCTTGTCTTCGATCCGGGCAAAACTCTCCAGATTGCCGGTCACCAACCTGGATGCTGCGCTTCCCGCACCAAAACGCTCGGTCCATTCACGCGCACGCTCAATAAGCTCGGGACGTGCGGAAAGACCCAGATAATCGTTACTGGCCAGGTTGATATAGGAGCGGCCTGCAACCGTGACGGTTCGTGCGTCGGCACGAGCGACCGAAATCAGGCGCCTTGCCAAATCGGTCTGGCGGCGATCGCCAAGATAGGCCTGGTACTGGGTTTCTCCGCGGCTCATGTTCCTGTATTACCGGAGCGCCGGGTTGTCAGCAATGCGGCAACGCAGCATTCGAGCTAGGTGGATCAGGCGGAAAGCATGGAAAAGCAAAGCGAAATCACTCTTTCGGAACCGCGTATCGGCAATGGTCATCAGGCGGATTCAGCCGCGCTGCGCCACGATTGGACCGGCGAAGAGGTATTGGAGATACTCGAACAACCTCTCACCGAGTTGATCTACCAGGCACAAACGATCCATCGGGCCCACCACGCCGACAATACGGTTCAGCTCGCCAGCCTGCTTTCGATCAAGACCGGCGGATGCCCCGAAGACTGCAAATATTGCCCTCAATCGGCACACTATTCGAAATCGACCGGCCTCCAGAAGGAACAGCTGCTCGATGTCGACGACGTGCTAGCTGAAGCCGGTGCCGCCAAGGCTGCCGGTGCCACACGCTTCTGTATGGGCGCGGCCTGGCGCGAAGTGCGCGACGGGGCCGAGTTCGACCAGGTTCTCGAGATGGTCCGAGGCGTTCGCTCAATAGGCATGGAAGCCTGCGTAACGCTCGGCATGTTGAACCAATCTCAGGCCGACCGTCTCGCCGAGGCAGGTCTGACGGCTTACAACCACAATCTCGATACGTCGCCCGAATTCTATAGCGACATCATCTCGACCCGGACCTATCAGGACCGACTCGACACTCTCGAGCGTGCGCGTTCTGCCGGCATCAGCCTTTGTTCGGGCGGCATTATCGGCATGGGCGAAAGCGATATGGACCGGGCCCGCATGCTGCAGGTTCTGGCCAACATCGACCCGCATCCTGAGAGCGTGCCGATCAATGCCCTGGTTCCCGTGGAAGGGACACCGATGGCCGAACGTGAATTGATCGATCCGATCGAGTTGGTGCGCATGGTGGCAACCGCCCGCATCATCATGCCGCAAGCGCGTGTGAGGTTGTCGGCGGGTCGTAAGAATCTGACAAAGGAAGCACAGGTTCTATGCCTGCTCGCGGGAGCAAATTCGATCTTCTATGGCGAGAGCCTGCTCACGACGGCTAACAATGAAACGGATGAGGATGTTGCTCTGATCCGCGAGGCCGGTCTGGAAGTTTTGGGCTCAGATACGGACAACAGTCCGGCCCGCAATTAGTCTCTTGAGAATCGTACCGGTAAAAAATCGAGTATCAGCAAACATGTGAGCGCCATGTCCGGTGACTGCCTTAATCGGGCGATCTACGATCGTTTAGTTTTCCTGTTGGATCATTTGCAATGATCCTGGTCGCATTCGACATTGGAGGAACATTCACGGACCTGGTTCTATTCCGCACGGACGAAAAAGAACTTTTTGTCCATAAAATCCCGAGCACATCCGCACATCCGGAAGAGGCTGTGCTGAGCGGCATTACCGAGCTGTTTTCGCAGGCTGGTGCTGATCCGGCCGATGCGGATACGCTGTTCCACGCGACAACCATCGCAACGAATACTATTCTCGAGCGCAAAGGCAGTCGAACCGGATTGATCGCCACACGTGGTTTTCGCGATATCCTGCTTATCGGCCGTCAAAAGCGCTATGACACGCGCGATCTGTATCTCGACAAACCCGAACCGCTGACGAAACGGCGCTATATTCAGGAAGTGGCCGAGCGCGTCAAACATGATGGATCGATCCATTTCCCGCTCGACGAGGAAAGCGTTGATCACGCCATCGGCGCGCTACGCGATGCCGGCGTCGAATCGATTGCAGTTGCGCTCCTTCACAGCTATGCGAATGACTCGCATGAGCAAGCCATCAAGAAGCGGATCAACGCTCTATTGCCTGAAATGAGCGTGTCGATCTCATCCGAGGTCTCCGCCAAATACCGTGAATACGAGCGGACCAATACAACGACGGCGGACGCCTACGTAAAGCCGATCGTCTCGCGCTATCTCGGCACACTGAAATCGGCCCTGAGCGAACAAGGTTTCGCCAAAAGCCCATTCATCATGCAATCGAATGGCGGTGTGGTCTCGGCCGAAGTTGCCGGCGAATACCCCGTTCGCATTATTGAGTCCGGTCCTGCCGCGGGCGTCCTGATGTGCGCTTCCGTTGCCAAACAAGAAGACTTCGATCACGTGCTGACTTTCGACATGGGCGGCACGACTGCCAAAATCGGCGCCGTTGATCATGGCGAACCTGCGCTGACGTCAACCTTCGAGGTGGATGCCAAAAACTATCGCCGTTATTCAGGATTGCCACTCAACGTTCAGTCGATCGAACTGGTGGAGATCGGCGCTGGCGGCGGCTCCCTCGCAGATACAGATATGGGATTGATCAAGGTCGGACCGCGAAGCGCTGGCGCCGTTCCCGGCCCGATATGCTACGGCGGATCGGGTACTGAGCCGACCGTCACCGATGCAAATCTGGTGCTTGGTTATCTCAACCCGGATAATTTCTGTGGTGGCTCCATGACCCTCGACACGGGCGCTGCAAAGGACGGCATCCGACGCACGATCGCGGAACCCATGGGCCTTTCGGTCCCGGAAGCCGCATGGGGCATTCATGCCGTTGCGAATGCGAACATGGCGGCAGCCATGCGTGTCATCTCGGTCGAACGCGGACGCGATCCCGGACAATGCGTCATGGTCGCGTTCGGCGGCGCGGGTCCGCTGCACGCAACCAGTCTTGCGCGGGAGCTTGGTATTCCGAAAGTTATCATCCCGAAGGGTGCGGGGGTTGGCTCAGCATTGGGAATGCTCGCAGCAGACACCCGGCTCGACGTGTCCCTCACCCGGATTCTCCAACTCAATGATACGGATCCCGCTGTCATTGCCGACATCTATGATGAGTTGGAGAGACGTGCGCGCGGCGAAATCGCTTCGATGCTCGATGGCCGCGAGCCTCTTTGGCAACGCTATGCCTACATCCGCTTCAAGGGGCAAGGCTCCGAGGTTAAGGTCGACTTGCCTTCGGGCAACATCGGCACAGACTACCCTCAGAAGGTAATCGACGCCTTCCGTGCCGAGTATCAGAAGAATTTCGGTTACTGGGACGAGGACAACATCGCCGAGAGTGTGGATTGGCAGCTCGTCGCGATATTGCCGACCGAAGCCAACCGCCTCGACTTTGGGGGCGTCGCCCCTAACACACGAGACACCGATCCGGTCGTCGGCATGCGGCAAGCCTATTTTTCCGATCTTGGCGGTTACACCGATACGAAGATCGTCGATCGTTACAAGATCGGATCACAGACACACATCGTCGGCCCTGCTGTTGTCGAGGAACGGGAGGCAACGATCGTCGCGATGCCCGGCGACGTGATTTCGCTTTCCGAGCACGACAATCTCGTCATCACCGTTGCCCAGGAGAAGAGCAGATGAGCGCGCTGAACGAGCCCAGCGGGCAAGCATCAATCGACTCGATTACGCTCACATTGCTGTGGAACAGGCTGCTCTCGATAACGGAAGAAATGGGCAGCACGCTCCGTCGAACCGCCTTTACCGAAGCGGTGCGCGAAGCCGATGATTTCTCGACCGGATTGTTCGATCGCCATGGCCGCCTCATTGCCCAGGGAAACTTCACGCCCGGTCATCTTGGCTCGATGCCATCCGTGGTCCGCAGCGTTCTCGAGATCTTTCCTACCGACACAATGAAGCCAGGCGACGGCTTCCTGATGAATGACGCAGCACTCGGGTCCGGGCATTTCCCGGACATCTTTCTTGTCACGCCGATCTTCCTTGATGGCGGGCTCATCGGTTACGCCGTCGATATTGCTCACCATGTCGATGTTGGCGGTGCCGCGCCAGGTTCGCAGGAAGTCGCCGGCGTCAGCGAGGCTTTTCAGGAAGGGCTGCGGATCCTGCCCGTCCGCTTCGTCCGAGACGGCGAATTCGATTCTGATATTCTGCGAATCATTCTCGCCAATGTACGCGTGCCCGACAAATTGCTTGGCGACCTGAAAGCCCAGCGAAACGCCAATTTCGTCGGCGCAAAGCGCTATGCCGAACTCTACGAGATGCATGGCGCGGACAAGATGGAAATCGCCATCGAGGAGATCCTGCGCCGCTCGGAAGCGCGTATACGCGAACGCATCTCGGAATTGCCGGACGGCGTCTATAGCTTTGAAGACTGGATCGACGATTCCGGTCCCGGCACCGATCCGGTCCGAGTCCATGCTGCAGTCAAGATCGATGGAAACGAGATGATCATCGACTTTTCAGGAAGCAGCGATCAGGTGTCTGCCGGCATCAATTCCTATCTCAACTACACCAGTGCCTATGGCAGCTTTGCAGCGAAAGTACTGGCCGATGCGCTTGTGCCTCAGAATGATGGCACCATGCGTCCGATATCGGTCACTTCGAGGGAAGGCTCTTTCTTCAATCCCGTGTTCCCCGCCGCGAGCGGAGGAAGGGCGGCAATCCAGGTTCGTATTTTTGAAGCGGTCAATGGAGCACTGTCTCAAGTTCTGCCGGAACGTGCAATGGGCGCCCACTCCCACTGGTCGAACCCCAATATCAGCGGCATCGACGATCGTACCGGCGAGCGCTTCGTTCAATATGACCTGATTTTCGGCGGCCTCGGCGCCCTCTCCTGGAAGGATGGGATGGAGTCGCTTTCACCTGTGATGAACTGCAGCAATATCCCCATCGAGGCGATGGAGGCGGCCAACCCGATCCTCTTTCACTGCCTGGAATTCATCCCGGACTCGTGCGGCGCCGGTCGCTATCGCGGCGGTTGCGGCATCCGGAAGGATGCCGAAATTGCAAATTCCAGCGCACTTGTAACACTGCTCGGCGAGCGGCATGAACATGCGCCATACGGCCTCTTTGGAGGCAGAGAAGGCGCGCATGCCGAAACGATCCTCATTCGCAATGGCGAGGAACGTTCACTTGGCTCGAAGGAGAGTCTCGTCCTCGAGCGTGGCGATATCATTTCCTTCCGCGTCTGCGGCGCCGGTGGTTATGGCGACCCAAAAGAGCGGGCACCAGAGAATATCGCCGACGACGTCGCCGACGGCTTCATCACAGCCGCCGGCGCAGCTTCAAAGTATGGCCGCTCAGACTTCAGTTAGAATAAGAAGTCACTCTCACTGAAGTCTGTTAGCTGAACCGACTGCAGCGTGATCGTGCCTCTGCCGGTATCGATGACAACATCTGCCCCGACCTGTGTGCTGTCGTCGAGAAATTCGTCAAAGTCGTCGATCGCATTGCCATTGTCGCTGAAATCGATCTTGTCGACTCCGACCTCGAAGTCGACGACCACATCATCATCATTGTCGAAGCGGCCATTGACGAATTGGAAGATATCAGTCTCCTCTCCGCCGATTAGGATATCATCACCGCCATGTCCGTTCAGAAGATCCCGGCCACCGCCGCCGTTTAGAAGATTGTCGCCTCCGTCACCGAAGAGTCTATCTTCATAGTTGCCACCAATGACATTCTCGATTCCTGAAAGCATGTCGGCCGGCGCTGCCGGATTTGCAATGAGTTGGGCTGTGCCAGCATCCAAATCGACGAGGACGCCAGGTAGCCGAGACGTTCCGCAACTGAAAGCCGACCCGTACTCGACCGTATCGTTCCCGGCACCACCTTCGATGTCGTTCCCATAAGGAAAACTCGAGATGACGTCGTCGCCTGCGCGCCCATCAACCTGCGAGCCTTCGCCTCTGATCGTGAAGTGGTTCGCGCCACTGTCACCGAAGAGTATGGAACCATCCCCGGCGACATTGAGATTTTCAACATTTTGAATTCGATCACCTGACGCATCGGCCCCTGAGGCAGTTCCCGCCGCCAGATCGATTTCGACGGTGCCTGAATAGTAGGCTGTATCAATGCCGTTCCCTCCATCGATGACATCTGCGCCCTCTCCGCCGTGCAGTTCGTCGTCTCCATCCTCTCCAAAGATTCTGTCGCTTCCCCCATCGCCCGAAATGGTGTCATCGCCGGTGCCACCATAGGCTTGATCGTCGCCGTCGTCGCCTACCAACCAGTCATTCCCCTCATCGCCCCAAATGCGATCGTTCCCCTCTCCGCCATGAAGCTGATCACTCCCGCCCCGACCCATAAGAACATCGTCGCCCTTACCCCCGATAAGAAGCTCATCGGCACGGCTCCCCCGGATGTCGTCGTCGAATGACGTGCCAAGAATACCTTCGATGTCGACATAAGAATCGCCCTGAGCCAGGCCGCCTTTTCCGCTGCCTTTGTTCAAGTCGATGTCTACCGCCTGTGTCGATTGCGAATAGTCTATCGTGTCAAAACCTTTGCCGCCGTCATAGTGATCGGCGCCGCGGCTGGCATTGAAAATGTCAGTTCCGTCATATCCATAGAGGACATCCGAAAACGGTGATCCACTCAGGGTGTCGTGACCGTTGGACCCTTTGATGATCCATCCAAAATTGAACTGCATCATATCTCTCCCATTGGCCGGCAATGTCCCGATTGCCGGCTTAGCTGTCCTAGTTTGGGAGAGGTCTCTACAGCATTGCGTTTGAACTTCGACTGAGCGAAATGTTCACCCGAAATTCAGCTGCACGGCACCATTTGCCAGAAATTGAAGAGGCGTCAATTTGTTCCAAAAAGAAGATTGGGCAGCCATAAAGCGATCTGCGGGAAGAACAGCACGATCATCAGGCCAAACATCTGGATGACCATGAATTGCATCATGCCCAGATAGATGTCCTTAAGGTCCCAGTCCGGGACCACCCCCTTTATGTAATAGGCCGACAGCGCCACTGGCGGCGACAGCCAAGCTGTCTGCAGGCAGACGGCGACCAGGGTACAGAACCACACCAGATCGATGCCAAGCTTCGTCACCGCAGGCAACATGATGGGAACGACGATCAGAATGATCGGCACCCATTCGAGCGGCCAGCCAAGGATGAAGATCAGCGCCAGGATCACGAGCAAGAGAACCGTCGGCGGCAGGTCGAGCCCCAAAAGCGCTTCGGCAATCATGGTTGCCGAACCGAGACGCGAGAAAACGGCGCCGTAGAAGTTGGATGCTGCAACGAGCAGCATGATCATGCTCGATGTGATGATCGTCGAGTAGACGGCCGTTTTGAGGCGCTGCCAGGTCAGCCGCCGATAGGCGAGCGCCATCAGGAACGAGCCCATAGCGCCCATGGCGGCCGCATCGGTCGGTGTCGCCAATCCGCCCAAAATGCTGCCGAGAACCGAAGCAATCAGGACTGCCAGGGGAATGATGCCGACAAAAAGCTCGCGCAAAATCTCATAGCCAGACTCGGCACGTTCTTCGACCGGCAATGCCGGCCCAAGCTCCGGTCGCAGATAACTGCGGACCACGGCGTAACCCATGTAAAGGCCGGCCAGCATGATGCCGGGGAAGACAGCCGCCGCGAACAATTCCGTGATCGGCACGCCGACCACAGGGCCCATGACGACAAGCATGATACTTGGTGGGATCAACATCCCGAGTGTGCCACCGGCGGCAATGGAGCCGGCACTCAGCCGCGGGTCATAGCCGCTGCGGCGCATAATCGGCGCGGCCATGACGCCGAGGATGGTTACCGAGGCGCCGACGATGCCCGTTGCCGCAGCAAACAGCGTGGCAGTGAACAGCACGGCGATGTAGAGGGATCCTTTGACCGAAGCCAGCATCAGCCTGAAACCAGTAAACAGCCGGTCCATCAATCCTGCCTGCTCCAGGATATATCCCATGAAAAGGAAGAGAGGCACGGCGGCAAGCAAAGGCTCGCGCATCACGGTGAAAGTCTGCAGAACCAGCAGATAGGTGATGGCGTTGATTTCGCCGATATAACCGAAAACGAGCCCGAGAAATATCAGCGTGAATGATATCGGAAAGCCAATGAAGATACCGATGAACAGGCCGGCGAGCGAGACGAGACCAAGGACTTCCGGACTCATGGCCATTCCCCGTGGATGACGGCGTGAATGCTCTTAACGAACTCCGAAAATCCCTGAAGCAGCAACAGGACGCCGGTGATCGGCATAATCGTCTTGAACGGATAGATTGGTGGATTCCAGGGGCTGGATATCCCGCTTTCCATGCGCTCCCAGGACGTCATCGCAAAGTCGGACGACTCGATGAAAAAGAACCAGATCGCCGGAAAGAAAAGCGAAGCATAGAGAAAGGCGTCTACGGCCCCCTGCCAACGCGGTGGCCAAAGGCGGTAGAAAAAATCGGTCCGTATGTGCCCTTGAACGGCGAGTGTGTACGCCGCCCCGATCATGAAGTGGGAGCCATACAGCATATAGGTGACGTCATAAGCCCAGACCGTCGGGGCATTGAACAAGTAGCGGGCGAACACCTCATAGACGAGCGCCACAACCATCGGGATGATCAGCCAGGCAAACAGTCGGCCCGACCAGACGCTGAGGCTGTCGAGCACCGGCACAATGACATCGAATGGCCGTGCAAGGCCGCGTGCCGCTTTGACGTCAAGATGTGTTTCTGTGTCGGTCAGGTCCCCTACCCCCACGTTTGACCGAAGGTTCGGCCAAAGTCACCGCACTCTTGCGGCATTCGAATAGGCGCATGACCTGTTGGACCACGCGCCTATTCATTTGTTTCGTCCGACGCTCAGGTTGAGCGTCTTCCTACTTCTTGTCGACTGCAGCCTGGCCCAGCCCCTGATACAGACCAAGGAGTTTGGTCCAATAAGGTACGGTCAGATCAGCAAATGTCCTTTGCGAGTCGGCCACCTTCTTGAAGAAGGGATCCTTGGCCGAATATTTCTCCATGACGGCCGTTGAGGACTTGAGGAACTCAGGATAGAGATCGGCCGGGGTGTCGTGCACCTTGACGCCATGCTTGTCCTGCATTTCCTTCAATGCTGCTGCATTGCGATAGATATTCACCGCAATCGAGTCCGTAACGGATGCCTTGGCAGCAATCTTGATGATGGCTTGCAGATCCGCAGGCAGTTTCTTCCAGAAATCCTTATTGATGATCAGGCTGCCGAGGTCGGAGGCCTGATGAAAGCCCTGCAGATAATAGTGCTTCCAAACCTGGTGGAGACCAAGCTTGATATCCTCACCGGGATTAATCCACTCCGCGGCATCAATCACACCACGTTGAGCCGCCGGCACGATTTCGCCACCAGGCAAGGCCACAGCCGTGACCCCCATTCCTGTGAACAGCTCACCCGTCAGTCCGGGAGGCGAACGGTATTTCATCTTCTGGAAGTCGGCGAGGCCGGTAATTGGCTTCTTGAACCATCCGAGCGGCTGACCGCCTGACATCAGGTTGATGAAGGCAACCATATTGGCTTTCAGGTCCGTATCGATGAACTCCTGGTAGAGCTCGTTACCACCACCTTGATAGAACCAGGACAGATAGGTGAATTGATCCATGCCGCCAACGCTTGGCTGGTCGGCGAATAAATAGGCAGCGGGACGCTTGCCGGAAAAGAAATGAGCCCAGGTAAAGCCACCTTCGACAATGCCCTTGTCGACGGCATCCATCACCTCGGTAAATCCGACAACGGCGCCAACAGGCAGTATTTCGGTTTTCAGACGCCCGCCGGACATCGCATCGACGTTCTTGCCGAAGTCCTGCAGAATTTCGATGTACATACTAGAAGCATTCAGAGCGGTTTGGATCCGCCATTTCATTGTGTCGGCTGCATGCGCAACAGGCGCAAAGCTCGCGGACGCGAGCAGAATTGCAGCCATAGAGAACGAAAACAGGATACGCCTCATGACTTTGCCTTCCTCCATAACGATCGACATTCGGGGGTGTACACCATGAATGCTAGCGCTATCCGACGAGACGAGTCCATCTGCCACTTGACAATCGGCATGCGGGAATCGCGCCCCTGATCTCTTTTTTTGCCGCACAACCGGAAGGCATTTCGTGTCTGCTTTTTGCCTGTCGACTACGCACTCGCCCTATGGTTGCAGGTGATTGACGACACCGCAAAGCGTCTACTGAATTTTTGCGATTTGCAGAATGAGGAATTTCTAGGCAACGCCCGCTGTCAATTGACGGCGCGAGGACTGCCGTTGCGTTGCTATGCCGCGTTCGTTTACCCGACCCATCGACCAATCGATCCTTCGGAGTAGCGAAGTCCAACGATCGTGCGAAAAGTGCTGCTCCCGTGATCGATCTTGACAATTGGCGCCGCCTCGGTGATCGCATGGGTCAATGCAGTCCGTCTTGAGGAATTACCCATGTCACGCATCGTGTATGTCAATGGCGCCTATGTGCCGGAAGAAGAAGCCAAAGTTTCGATTTTTGATCGCGCGTTCCTGTTCGGAGACGGCGTCTATGAGGTTACGGCGGTTCTTGGAGGGAAGTTCGTTGATTTTCCGCCCCATCTGAAGCGCCTGCGCCGTTCGCTCGGCGAACTCGAGATGGCGAGCCCTCTTGACGATGCCGGCATCGAAGACATGCACCGCGAACTCATGACCCGTAACTCCATCACCGATGGACTGATCTACATGCAGGTCACACGCGGATCGGCTGAGCGGGACTTTCCTTTTCCTAAAGACATCAAGCCGACGCTTATCGCCTTCACGCAAGAGAAAGATGTCGCCAACTCACCCTACGCTGAAACGGGCGTTCCTGTCGTTACGATCCCGGACATTCGCTGGCAGCGCCGGGACATCAAATCGACAGCCCTTCTTGCACAATGCATCGGCAAGGAAGCAGCCAAAAAACAAGGAGCCTACGAGGCGTGGATGGTCGAAGACGGTTTTGTAACCGAAGGCACGTCGTCGTCCTCTTTTATCGTCACTGGCGATAACGTCATCATTACGCGGCCCTTGTCGAACGCCATTCTGCCGGGCGTGACCCGACGCTCGATCCTCCGCCTTGCCGAAACGACGGATGTCACTGTGGAAGAGCGCAATTTTACCGTGGATGAAGCAAAGCAGGCATCGGAGGCCTTCCTGACCAGCGCGTCTTCGTTCGTGCTGCCGATCGTCGAGATTGACGGCGTCGAGATCGGCGATGGAAAACCAGGACTGGTCGCGACTCAATTGCGAAAAATCTATATCGAGGAGGCACGAAAGGGTTCGTAGCGAATAGGTGCTGGTCCGGTGAGTTCTTTTTGTGCTCACCGACCGATGTCTTGGAAGAAAGACAGAATCCGCAAGCCGGAATCATCCAACCGCGCGGGCGCTGCGAACAAGGACAAGGAGAGTTCGGCGTACCAATTCTCGTCGCCAGCCTGCACGAGCTGGCCTGATTCCAAAGCTTCCCTGGCCGAGCTTTCAGACAACCATGAGACACCTAGTCCCTGTAATGTAAGGCTCTTTAACGCTTCAGCAAACGCATCAAGATGCCGAACTTCCAAGGCGGCCATCTTTCCGGCCAGCGTATGGTCCACGACAGCTCTGAGGAATGCCCCCTTGGCATAGGCGAGATAAGGTATCTTGCGCGCACTGCGACCGGGAAGAGCCCATTTCGGCTTGCCGCTCTCATCAGGAACGACGACAGGTATGAAGCGCTCAACGCCGAGGTCGACACGCTCATACTCTTTTTCATCCAGAGTGAGCGGCACATGCCTATGGCGATAGCACATTAGGAATTCGCAATCTCCCTCCGACAAGAGTTGGCAGCATGTGTGCAGATTGTCCGATACGACGCGGGTCCTCAACGTCGGATCCGCAGCTTCGAGCTGCATAAGATAGGGCGAAAGGTGGGTAATCGAGACGGAGTGAGGCGATACAAAACTATGGAACTTGAGCCCGCCTCGGTCGAGTGCCCGCAAATGATCACGGTTGCGAAGGAGCGCCAGCAGGGTCTCTTTTGCAACGGGAAGGAATTCTTCGCCCGCTTCGGAGAGTTTGACCGGATATGTCGACCGGTCGATGAGCGGCGTCCCGGCCCAGATCTCTAGAGCCTGAATGCGTCGCGAGAACGCGGATTGCGTGACATTTCGCTCTTGCGCGGCACGTGTAAAATTCAGTGTCCGGGCCAAGCAGGCAAAGTCTTCCAGCCAGGTCGTATCCAAATCCAGGATCCCCAATTGCTCAGTCATCCTAAGCCTGCAACGTCAAACTATGCAAATATCGAATGATTCAATTGGGACATAGCATTGTACATGATTGAGGTGGAATCCTAGGCTTTCTCCAATGATCTTCTGCCATCCGGGATCCCTGGATCTGGCAGCCAATTGGAGGATAGTTTCGTGGATCTGTCGCGATTCAAGCGGGTGACGCTTGGACATTTTCCCACACCGTTCGAGCATCTTGAGAATCTGACCAGGTTCCTTGGCGGCCCTCAAATCTACATCAAACGGGATGACTGCACTGGCCTGGCAACAGGTGGCAACAAGACGCGAAAGCTCGAATATCTCGTTGCCGACGCCCGGGAAAAAGGCGCCGACACATTCGTGACGCAGGGAGCAACGCAGTCAAACCACGTCAGACAGACTGCCGCTGCAGCACGGCGTTTCGGCATGGAAACCTACGCATTGCTGGAGCGCCGTGTAACGAACATGGGCGACGACTATGAAAGCGCTGGCAACGTCCTGCTGGATGATCTCTTTCACTGCCACTACGAGTTTCGCCCGGAAGGTCTCGACATGAATGCCGAGGCAGAGGCTTTTGGCAACACGTTGGAGGCCAAAGGTCTCAAGCCGTATGTTATCCCAGGTGGCGGATCCAATCCGGTCGGCGCGCTCGGATATGTTCAATGCGCAGCAGAGATCGTTCAACAAGCGGACGCACGCGACCTAAAGATCGATCGGATCGTGCATGCCACAGGAAGTGCTGGAACGCAGGCTGGGCTGGTTGCAGGGCTTTATGCACTTGGACTCGATATCGAAGTCGTTGGGATTTCCGTACGGGCGCCTCGCACCACACAGATTGCGAACGTCCATGCGCTCACCTGTCGGACATTGGATCTGCTCGGTTGTGACACTAAACCTGACGCAGACCACATCACCGTCTACGATGGGTACGTTGGCCCCGGTTACGGACAGCCAACGGATGAAATGGTGGAAGGGATCACAACATTGGCCTCGCAAGAGGCCATTCTACTCGACCCTGTCTACTCCGGCAAAGGAATGGCCGGTCTGATGGGACTCGTTCGAGACGGTACATTGAACCAAGACGAGAACGTCGTCTTTCTGCATACTGGCGGATCGGCAGCCCTTTTTGCCTATCAGCATCTTTTTTCTCGGCAACAAGCCGCGTGAACCTGACACCCCATTGCCTGAGGGGCGGCGGGGTCAACTCTGGGAGGAGCATCATGAAATCAAAAGCTTGGAAAATGCTGGCCATCGCCGTATCGGCGCTTGGCATTGGCGCAGTTGGACATGCGGCATCAGCAGCAACGACCATCCGCTTGTCCACCTACGTCAATGAAATCGATATTCGGTATAAGGGCTTTCAGAAATTCGCCGAATTGGTTGCGGCAAAAACAAAAGGCCGCGTGAAAGTCGAGATCTTTCCGTCTGCAACACTGCATGGCTGGAGCGAAGGCGTCGACGCGGTCCAGGGCGGCGTTTCCGATATCAGCTGGATCCCTGCCGACAAGCGATTGGCCTGCTACCGCGTTACCTCGCTCTACCCGGTTGCTATCGACCTCAAGGGGCAAATCGAACTCGATGCCGGCTATACAAAGTTGATTTCACCAGAGGCAGGCAAGGTCAATCTGATTCCGGTGATCAATTCCAACTATTCCTATGACCAGGAATGGTGGTTCGAGGAGCGCGTTGCCGAACTTGGCAAACTTGATGGCAAGCTCGTCCGGTCGATCGGGCCGCTGGTTTCGATGATGATCGAGACATGGGGTGGAAAGCCGGTTTTCGTAGCACCGAAAGAAGTCTTCCAGTCAGCCGAACGCGGCGTGGTCGACGGCATCAATATGGGCGTTGCAACTTACAGTTCCTGGAAGCTTTGGAGCGTCATGCCCTATATGGTCAACGCGAATCTGTTCTATGGCAACATCCAGTACATGATGAACAAGAGCAAATTCGATAGCTTGTCGCCTGAGGATCAGAAAGCTGTCCTCGCTGCCGGCAAGGAAGCCGAAGTCTGGCTGAAACCCAAATACGAGTCCTGGGTCGACGAACGCGTCGGCAATGCCGTCATGAAGGGCGGCGGAGCCGCGGTTTCGATTCCCAAGGAACAACGCATGGCTCTGATCAATTCCGTTCAAAGCAAATGGGACAAGCAGGTTGAAGCCGCCTGTGGTGCCGATCTGGCCGGGAAGATCAAAGCGCTGTTCGCAAAATACGCGCCGTAACCGAGGCAATTATTAACCGGAGTCTGGGTCCCAGACCCAGACTCCGGTCCCGACGCGGCATCGTGCGCCACATCGGTTTTCTTCGGGATATGCCAGAGCAATCTGTGCCAAACCGGGCACAGAACTTCTGCTCTAGGACGCTAGGATCGATCACCGAATTCCACTCTCCATCGGAGTTGAACGCGTACGGTTCGGTCTCGTCCTACAACGCGGGAAAGCGCAGGCCGGATATGATCAAAACAATGCAAAGCCTATGCGCCAAGTGTGAGGTCGCCGTCGTCTGGCTGGCCGGGTTTGGCGCGCTGATTGTCCTCATCCAGATGGTCTGGATCAGCTACGGGGTCATGATGCGATACATCTTCGACTCACCGGACGGAACGGTCACCGAGGCCACGGCCCTTCTGTTGTTCCCCGTAGCATTCGCCGGCCTCGCCTACGCGCTCAAGGAAGACGCATACCCCAAGGTCACGATGCTGACCGATCTGTTGCCGGCCAAGCTTCGCCATGCCGTTGAGATCTTGAATTTGGCGCTGATGCTCGGCATCGGCGGTTTCTTTGCTCTGGCTGCCGTTGACGCCACCATGCGCTCATTCGGCTCCGGCGCGGCTTCGGAAATCCTCCTTTGGCCACGCTACATTTTTTGGGCACCGGGCGCTTTCGCTCTGGTGCTGTTCGCCCTCTATGCCGTGTTGCGACTGCTCTTGCTGATTGCACGCGGTCCAGATGGCGCCGAAGCAACCGAGCAATAGGGGGTATTGGATATGGAATGGTATGAAGTCGGACTGGGACTCCTTGGCCTTCTGATGTTCTTCATCGCGATCGGCTTGCCGATCCCCTTCGCGCTTGGTGCGGCATCACTGCCGTTTCTTTGGAACATACAAGGGTTCTCGACCTCTCTCGTAAGCAGTGAACTCAAGCTATGGGGGGTCTGGATCGACTATATTCTTCTTGCAGTTCCCTTGTTCGTGTTCCTTGGGGAATTGATCGGACGATCGAACATCGGCCCCAATCTCTATCAGCTCATGCATGAACGTGTTCGTGTTCGCGGTTCGGCAGCCTATGGCAGTATCGGAGCCTGTGCCGGTTTCGGCGCCGTTTGTGGTTCGTCAATGGTGGGCTCCCTGACGATTGGTGGCGTCGCTCTGCCGGAAATGATCAAACTTGGATACGACCGCCGTCTGTCCAGCGGCGTACTGGCCGCCGGCGGAACACTAAGCGTTCTGATTCCACCGAGCCTCATATTGCTGTTTTACGGCATCGTTACCGATCAATCGATCGGAGAACTATTCATTGCGGGCGTTATTCCAGGTCTTTTGCTGGTCACCATGTTCGTCGTCGTTGTGTTTACCTGGAGCCGGCTGCGACCATCCCATGTGCCATCATCTGAAAAGGTTGCAGGACTGCGTTTGCGTGATTTTTTGGTGACAGTCGGCCCCATCGCACTGATCGGGTTTGTCATCACCGTTTCGATCTATGCAGGCATCGCGACGCCAACCGAGGCGGCAGGCGTTGCGGCACTGCTGACAGTCATCCTTGCCTTTGGGGTTGGCGGGCTGAAGTGGGATGGATTTCGCGATGCCCTGTTCGCGACTATGCGGACCATGGGTTATCTCGGCCTTCTCCTTTCGGCAGGCGTCCTGTTCGGATTCGTTCTGACCTACTACCGGGTTCCGCAGCAATTCACAGAGCTGTTCATATCCTTCGAGCTGTCGCCGTATCTTGTCCTGGCAATCGTTCTGACCTTCTACATCGTCCTTGGAATGTTCCTGGAGCCGGTGTCGATGACCTTCATTACGTTGCCGACGATCTTCCCGCTTATGCATGCTGCCGGTTTTGATCTCATTTGGTTCGGCGTTGTCTACACCATAACCATGGAGATCGCGGTTCTCACGCCACCGGTTGGACTCAATCTCTATGTCATACAGGGAATAGGGCGCGGATCTGTGAGTATAGGGGACGTGATCATGGGCTGCCTGCCCTTTATCGGAGCTCTCGTGCTTCTGATTGCTGCAATGATCGCGTTTCCAGACATCGCACTGTGGTTGCCGGCAGCCATGCGATAAGGGCTGCAGTTTCGACCAGACTTCTGAACGAGAGCTCCGATCTGACGGGTTCAGATCGGAGCTCACTTTGAAGCGTTATACTTCCAATTGCATGTGCGGACGGCCGTCGGACGTCTTCTCGGCGGTCCTGCCTGATCGATCGATGGTACAGGTCACGCGCTGCCGGAAAGCCGAGAAGCTGTCGAAGGTCACGACATCGACCGGCTCATCGAACTGGAAGGTGACGCGAAACCGATCCGGCGCCGTCAATGCCGCGATAGCGATAACCTCCCCTTTGAAAGGTTGACCGAGATAACGGCCACGAACTTCGGCACCCAACGCAACCGGACTGGGCGCCGGTCGATTGCCGATTGCAGCGTGCAAGGTATTCCAATCCCTGTAGCCATATTGATTGGCCAGTAACTCCAGGGACTTGCTGTGGCTAATGCTTGTTCCATCCGACGCGAGACGCACGCGCAGGCGTTTGGCCTGGTCTTTCAGGTCCTGAAGTGCGGGAAGCTGGAGCGATGTATTCATTGGATTGCCTCATGCAGTGTCTGCATGCGGGAGTGAGACGGTGCTCGCATTGCCATCGGCCCGCATGTCACGTGCATTGGCGGATCGAATTCTGGACGGGGCTTCACCAAGGCATTCGCCAGCGAGCGGCAGGGGCCCGTTCCCTGGCCCCTAAATGGGTGGTCAACCTGCCATTGTCAATCCGAAGTATCGAGCGCTACGCTATCGCATGCGCCATAGACGGCTGCTTAAACTAGAGTAACGTGCGTTTAGTCGGACGCGCTCAAGTTGCTCTAGCAGTTTAGCATCGATCAACTTTTCTGCGCTTAGTCGAATCCGATTTAGCGCAGGTTGATCTAGTATGCTATTTGCTGGCCACGGGGAGAGAGAGATGCGCATCTCCATGTTTGCGATGCTAATCGTTTTGGCATTCTGCAACGCACAAACATCTGGCGCCTTTGCCGCCAAACGGATTGCTCTGGTCGTTGGCATCAATGCTTACGCCCATCTCCCTGCGCAAGAACAGCTCTTGAATGCGATCAACGACGCCAAGTCCGTTCGCAGCGCACTTAAGACCCTGAAGTTCGAAGTGCTCTATGGCGAGAATCTCAGTCGGGAAGCTTTTGTCGACAAGCTTTTCGACTTCACAAGCCGCATATCCGCTGGCGACACTGCCTTGTTCTTTTATGCGGGACATGGCGTCGGCATCAAAGGCGGAAACTATTTTCTTCCAGCAGATATCAAACCTCCTCAATCGTCACGCCGTTTGGAAGAGGACCGCATCATCGCCAAATCGGTTAGTGAACTTGCTGTCCTCAACAATATGAAGGCGGCAGGCGCGCGTGTAGCCATCGCCGTTCTCGATGCCTGCCGAAACAATCCCCTCGCATCGCCAGGTGGCCGGTCTCTTGGCGGCAGCCGCGGCTTTACGCGGATATCCCCGCCGAGCGGCGTCTTCTCCATCTATTCCGCAGGATTTAATCAACGCGCGCTCGACCGGCTGCCAGGCGAAGGGAGCAATGTGAATTCCGTCTTCACAAGGGTCTTCGTGAAAGCCCTGAGAACACCCAACCTCACTCTCTATGAGCTGGCCCGCGCCACACGACGAGGCGTGGTCGCACTCGCCCGCTCGGCCGGGCATGAACAAGTCCCTGCCATCTACGACCAGGTGGTTGGGGATGCGATTTATCTCGCTGGCAAGGGCACGAAAAGAATATCAGAGACCGCACGGCCGGACCTCAATACGCCGCTCAGGCCCTCTCCGAGTCCGGCAGCCGAGGCCTGGAACGCTGTCAAAGACACCACCAGAGCGAGTGACCTCGAGGCATTCATCGAAGCGTTTCCCGACAGCTTCTACGCAAAATTGGCCCGGCCTCGTCTACGGCACCTCAAAGGCAAGACACACGCAAGCCTCAAACCGGCGACGGAAATTCGCGCCCGGCATATTCTCGTCAAGACGCAGGCCGACGCCCGTGCCGTCATCCAGCGCCTAAGACGCGGGGAAGATTTCGCCGCGGTGGCGAAAGAAATGTCGACAGGTCCAAGCGGCCCGAAAGGCGGTGAACTTGGCTATTTCCGCAAGGGCCAGATGGTCAAACCATTCGAGGCAGCAGCATTCGCACTCGCCAAGGGTGAGGTATCCGGCCCGGTACGCACCCGATTCGGCTGGCATGTAATCAAGATCGAGGATCGCCGCTGAAACTCACCAACAAGTTGAAGCAACCTATAATCTTGGGTCAACGGGCTCACTCTAAGGCAAGAACGCCCGATACGCATTCATGCACCGTGGGCAAAACCTGCTTTTCAACGAACCGATGCAAGCCCTCAAAACCGAATTTGAATTCCCGTTCAGCCATAGCGTGCTTTCGGCTGAGACCACGTTTTCGCAGTCGCTCAAGGCCTCCGGTCTTTGGGAGCCGCGGGCGAGTGACTGGGCGTTGCCCGACACCGAAGCGGTTTGCAGCTGTATCCCGGTCCTTGCTCACGACAATCAGGACGCAGGACTCCATATGCTTCTCTACAGCCACGACCTCCGAATTGCCGCGCGCGCTCCACAAGAATAACGCGCCCCGGCTGCGAGGCCGGGACGCGGTCTTTCAGAGGGCTTGGCCTCTATTGTCGCAATGAAGCGACGAGCGCTTCGGCTCGCTCGCCGGATTCATTGTCGCCCTGTTCCGAGGCTCGTCGGTACCAGGCGATTGCTTTCGAGATGTCAGGCCGGATGCCGCGCACGCGCAGCTTGGTGAGATGAACCGGATCGTAAGTCATGGCCAGCGTGACCATCGCATCGACGCTTTCGAGTTCCGCAGCCAGTCCGAGAACCAACCGTGCACCGGCAATATCGCCGATCCGCATGAGTTCCTTTCCGCGTCCAAGCAGTTCGGCGGCTTCCGCCTCTTGGGGGTTTGCAGGCTCAGCAGCACGCTGAGGCGTTGGTCCTGCAAGCGGAACGCTGATCGGTGCTTCAGGTGCCGGTGTACGGACAACAATCGTCTCGACCTTCGGCGCCGGATCCGCTGCCGCCAACTCGATCGTCAGAAGCTTCGTATTGGGGACGGCGCCATCACTCGTCACCAGAGTGACTTCGAGTGCAAGCTGTGTTTCGCCAAGGTCCTTTGGCGTCAGAAGCATCAATCCATCGACATCCGATGCTGCAAGGATCCAGGTCGATCGTCCTGCCTGTTCGCCCTTGGACAGCTGGCTGCCTTCCGGCAACCCCCTGATCATGATCGAGGCTTCCGTATCCTTCGCAACGCTCGGAAGACGAATAGGAACGGAGATCGCCTGCCCGGCTTTTCCGCGCACAACACCGACGGAAAACGCCGTGATGTCGTCATCCGTCTTTTCCGCTTCACGGATCAGCTCGGTTCCGAGCGTCGCCCGGGCAACGCGTCGCCACTCTGACACGGCCGTTACGGAACTTTCGACATCGGGCTCTTCGATCGGCGCCAGCAATGATGGTCTCGGCCCATTGCGGTTTGACAGCCGGGCGACCTTGCGGGCCTCAGGCGTCGGTGCGGTCACCTTGACGACTTTTGGCCCCGTCTCGACAACGACGTCTTCAACGACGACAGTCGATGTCTTCTTCGCTTCAGGAGCTTTCTCTACCGGCGCTGGCACAACATCGTCCAGCGTCGGCATCTCTTCTTGTTCCGCTTCGTCGCCTGGCGGGTCAATGTCGCCTGCGGCAAGCGCTCTGGAAATGACATCCGTGGCGCTATCCCCCGACGTTGCCGGTCCGTCGGGGGTGGCCGGGCGCGGCGGCCTCCTCGGTTCGTTTGCCGCATCTTGCTCAGCAGGCTTTTCACTCCCGGAGGGGGATAGGTTGGGAGCTTCAGGCATACTCAGCGCGGTACCACCAAGGGCGCCCAGACGGTTCAGGCTCTGTGTACGCACAGGAGCACTGTCTGCCTCGACAGCCGATGCTTGATCCCGTTCGACCGGCGACTCGTTCAGCCACCAGGTTTGTGAATAGACAACGGCAATAACGGCGGCGAGAAGGGCCCCCCACATGCCGGTAAACAGCGCCACTTCTCGAATCCGGTCCATATTCGGAAGGAATTTTCTCTCGAACACGGACGGTTCCGCAGGCGGTGTGAATTCAGGTGCTTCGGGAACCGTTTCCGTCAGAGGGAGCGAGCGAGCAATGACGTCATGGGCCCGGTCGAGTTTGCCGTTCAACTCATTGATGAGACTCATCAACTCATTGTCGGGCCGAAGGTCGGTGTCATCTTCTTTTTCGAAACCGTCGGGTCCCCAATAGTCATCCTCATTGGATGCCGACTCCCAACGTGTATTCTCCTTGTCGGCCACCGCTGGAAGTGACTCGGAAACCTGTTCGTTGGTTTCGTCATCGTCTCCCGTTTCCGATTGCAAAAGCAGATCGTTCATTTCCGAGAGTTGATCAGCGACCGACTTGACCTCGGCTTCTTCCTTGGCTGAGTCGGCGGCACCCTCGACCGAGTCGTCACCGTCGTCTTCCAACCGCCGCAGCAGCGAAGACAAGCTGCCCGAGCGCGGCTCCTCGCTCACCGCCTCATCCGGTGTTTCCGCCTCAGAGTCGTCCGCGACGGCTTCAATCTTTTCGTTGCTTGTTTCTTCCGGCTTTTCTGTTTTGGTCGCCTTCTTCGACAAGGCGGATTCAGTCCGTTGACTGGCCATTACTCTAACTCCAAACGCAAGACAGGATAGTTCTGGGAGGGTGCCGGTCCTCGCCCAGACGCACTGTTTTGAGCCCGCGGACGAAGTTCTCCGCGGGCTCAGGCTTTCAGTTTTTTGACTGCTTCCAGCGCACGAATTCCCTGAACAAGGCTTCGCGCTGTGAGGAAGACAGTGGTGGCGATCCGAGATTTTGTCTCGCACTTGCCACGAAAGTCCGGAAGTCGGTTTCCAACGCTGCCGTGGCCGGACGGTTCTTCTTCAACCATTCGGCGGCATAGGGGAAACGGATCCAGCCAGGAAGCTCTGCCGCGAGATTGACCTCGCGCCACTTTTCATGCCTTGGCGGCTGCTGGAATTTTTGGAAGTTCGTAAAGAATGCGTCGACGAACTTCTTCACTTTTTTGTGGCGCGCCGAGCCTGGCTTCCAATTGAAGACAGCCATCAGTGCGCCGACCGCGATCGTCTTTACGTTCGCACCTGCCGGAATAAGGGAAGGATAATCGTCGGACGCAAGCGATGAAGGCAGATAGGTGTTGCGCAGGCCTTTTGAGTAGGGAACGGACAGCAACCTGAAACCGTCCCTGCCCTTCAGGCTTGAAATTGCCCGGGCGGGTTTACCGGTCACGTAGACGGTAGCAGCGATCTCACCCTTCTTGATCTTATCGAGCGCGAGAGCCTGGTCATGGCTCACAGGCGTGACCTTGATGCCAAGCGCTTTGAAGACGGTACTGGCAGTCATGTAGGTGCCACTACCCCTGACGCCAAAGTTGACCTTCTTCCCAGCGAGTTGCTTGACGCTTTTGATCCGCTTCGACGAGACCAGGTGAAACTCTTCGTTATAGAGCTTCGTCAGATAGTGGATGCGGTTACCGATACTGGCGTGCACGCCCTGGCTTTTGAGATAAGTCAGCACGTCGGATTGCACGATCCCGATATCGATCCCTTTTAGATAAAGAATGTCGGTGATGTTTTGAACTGAGCCTTTACCGGCCACCGGCATGATGCGCAGCTTGTCACCGTCATCCAAGACGGTCGCAAGATCGGTTGCGATCCGAATGTAAGTACCACCGATACCACCGGAAATGATCCCGACGGTCCCGCTGTTAATACGGCTTCTGATTGATTGATGACTATCCTTGGCGGCACCTGCGCGCTGGGCAAAGGCTTCGACCGGCAAGGAGATAAACGCGAACGCGCAAACAAGCGCGACGCCAAAGACGCGGAACACTGGCGTCATTTTCCCCTCCAACGAACGTACTCGTGTGTGGAACGCAAGAACTCCGTTGTCCTGCCAGCACGAAGACGATCGCCCCAGAATTCGAGCCTAGCGAGTGTTTGTGCCGAGAATAGGGAGAATGTGTTTGGACCTTGAAAAAAAAGGGGTGTTTTCGCGGCTGGGAGCCTCACTCATATGAGCCCAATCCAGCAACATATTGATGATGTTCGATATTATCTATAATTCTGGAATTTGTGATTGATTCGCAACAATCAATCGAAACCAGCACCTGACTGAACACTCTCGATGCGCATTGTCGACGTTCTGCAACAGTCACGCGACAACTGACCCCTTCGACCCATCTTTCGATGCCAATCGAGGCCGACTACTCGGCCCGCGCGGTTTCACGGCGCTGAGAGACATTCAGTTGCGCCGTGTCGTCTGACGCCTGCGGGTCTGGTTGCGCCTCGGCCGCACGCTGATACCAGGCCATCGCTTTATCGACATCCGGCCGGATCCCATGAATGTTCATCTTCAGAAGAAATCCTGGATCATATGATTGGGCTAGAACCATCATCGCCGACGCATTTCCTCGCCGCGCAGCATATTCGAGCAGCTGACGGGCGGAAGCGATGTCACCGGCATCGACCAAGCCTTTGGCCCGCGTAACAAGATGCTCGGTCGTCTTGTTCTGTGCCGGATCTTCAATTGTTGGCTCCGCGATCACAACACTCAACTCTTCCGACAGAGCCTGCTCCAATTCTCTCTCGGTAGCGGTACTGTCTTTGGCGTCGACAGCCTCATCTTGAGCAGAGGCAATGCTCGTTTTCCGTTCAACCGCATAGGCTTGCGGGTCAACGCCGCTTGTGGGCGAGGTCGCAACGGCAAGCTGATGCCGCACGCTCAGCGCTACCGGCTGACTCTCCTTGGCTACATCATCCTGGAACTTTGTCATCAATGCCCCAGGACTGACGCTCTGCAGCCAATTGCTGTTCGAGTAGACGATCCCGCTCAATCCGGCCAAGAGGCAGAGAACAAGACCGGAAAGCACCATGGCTTCACGCCCCCGCGACGACCGTGGGATGTGGTAAACCTTTTCCCGATCGATGGCGCTTTCTGCCATCGCCGGTCTCAACCTCTTCGCAATGAGCGCTTCGGCAGACTCTAGCTTGTCGCCGAATCCCTCGAGCGTTTCGACCAAATCCCTGGCATCATCGGGTTTTATTCGGAGGTGCGGGTTCTCTGTAATGGGTTTTACCGTTCGGGCAATTCGCCTCACGGGTACCGCTTGAACGGGCTCATCATCGTCATTGGCATTCGTCGAGACCACTTGTTGAGATGTCGACGATGGCAATAGCGTTGGCTCCGGAGGCATGATTGTCTCTCGCTCGAGCGCGTCGAGAATCGGGGCGTCAGGCGTCGCGACAGTAGGCATCTGCCGAACCATTGGTGCGAGACTTGGAATGGGCTCCCCGGTCGCCGGCCACAAGGGAGAGACATCCTCTTCTTCAGGGTCTGGTGTTGAAAATCCCATACACGGCACCTCTTCCGGACTGTCGTCGATTCCCAACTCGGTCGGACGACTCTTCTCGTCTTCGATCGCCTCCCCTTGTTGTGTCTGGGTCGGCGCAAGATCAAGGACACTCAATCGTTCGCTAAGCGCCGGAACCCCGCGGTTGCCAGACTCTTTCGCTTTATGCAGAACGGTCTCTTCCGCAATCTTCAGAACAGCATCGAGAGCGGCAGCCAGAGCTGGCGACGGACCTCCGGGATCCGAGTCTTCCGCATCGTCAGGCGTGGCGGTGAGAGGTTCGCTACGAGCCTTTTCATCCGCCTCCGGTTCATTGGACAAACATGCCATGAGGTCGTCCAGACCGTAGCGTTCGACCGGGACCAGTTCCTGTTTCGAGTCCGTCATTGGAGTCTTGTCCTTCACGGCTGGACTGTCCCTCTAGATCAATCTGCGCTTTGTCGGAAACGGCTAAGCGCAGAATAGTTGATCGATCCTAAGTTGCTCTAGTTCGTCTGTTGAGGTCGTCGCCCTCGCCAGCGTACGAACTCACGAAATAGCGCCTCGCGTTGCGGCGATGTTAATTGGGCAGACGATCCTTCCGGCTTGTTGGCCGACAGGAACTTCTGGAAATCTTCTTCGAGTTTGCCCGCCATCTGCCCCTTGTTCGCGTCAAGCCAGGCGGCAGCCGGCTTGAACCGCTCCCAACCGGGAACAGTCGCCGCAAGATTGACCTCTTGCCATTTGCGATGATGTGCAGGGTCGTGCAGCCGATTGAAGCGAGAAAAGAAACTCTTGATGAAACGGCTGACCCGTTCATAGCGTGCCGAGCCCTGCTGCCAGTTGAACACCGCCATCACGGTGCCAATGGCAACGGTCTCAATCATTTCGCCGTCGGCAATCAAGCCGGGATAATCGGATTTCTTCAGTGTTGCCGGAATATAGATCTCCTGCAGCGGCGCCGCGAAGGGAATCGGCAACAGCTTCATCCCTTCCTCGACATCAATGCTCGCCAGGCTCCGTGCCGGCGCTCCTGCGACAAAGACGGATGCAGCGATTTCGCCGGACCGTACGCGCTCCAGTGCAATATCGGCCGTCATCTCTACCGCTTCGATTGTCACATCGAGCGCCTCGAAAACCGCACGCGCTGTTGCATATGTCGCGCTGGCGACCGACCCCAGATTCACCTTCCTGCCTGCAAGGTCCTGCACCGACTCGATGCCCTCGCCTGCAACAAGATGAATCTCTTCATTATAGAGCTTGGCGATATAGCGAATCCGTTCCTGGATTTTGGGCAACCGCCCCGCCTTGCGAATGCGGTGAAGGGCATCCTGCTGAACAATGCCGATATCGATCCCTTTGAGATAGAGTATATCGGCGATGCTCTGCGCCGTTCCCTCTCCGAGAACCGGCAGAACACGCAAACCGTTTTCGTCGTCGACAACATCCGCCACATCCATCATGGCGCGGACCGCTGTCTGGTTGCGGCCGTCGGCAACGATCCAAAGCGTTTCGCGTTTGGCACGATCCAACTCGCGCGCGTCGCTCTGACGCGCGGCCTTCTCAGATTTGCTTTGAGCGATAACAAGTCCAGGGTTCAGCCACACGATCAAAGCTATGGCCAAGCCCACCGCGCGCAGCACGGGCATTGTCAGCAATCCCTCCGGACAACGCAGTACCAATCATGCCCCCACAGCATCACGCGACTCTGTCCTTGACATGTTGCTATCGTGCCAATGAGCCAACAGTGAGGCGTCAACGGTCACGGTTTTGGCCGAATCCGAGCGACAATAAGGATGAGTGCAAAACGGCGCTGGGATCGCTGGCCAGGTGCGTTATAGTGCCGCCCGAGACACCTGCCCCGATGCATCGCGACATAGTGTCCAACGCAGACGCCATTGGCTCAGCTGCACGATTTCTTGATTGTTTCGAACCGGTAACACGCATTGTGAGATGCGGAATTTTCCTTATGGTTGGCGCCATGATCCGAAATAAAGAAAAAAGCTGCGGAATTCTTGCCAGATCGATGCAGTCGGCCGCGCTCATCCTATTGACTATTGGTTTGACGGCACCGGCTTCTGCCCAGGATGCGGCCCTGGTCCGTGTGGAGACCGTACGGACAGAGCCATTGACGCAGACTGTCCCGGTTATCGGTCGATTCGTCGCGTTGCGTTCCGGCGATGTCGCAGCGCGAATCGATGCGCCGGTCAAGCAATTGCTCGCCGAGGTTGGCGATGTGGTCCGCAAGAGCCAGGTGATTGCAGTTCTGGATGATGAAATTCTACAAGCAGAACGCGCTTTAGCTGAAAGCGAGTTCCTCGAATCGAAGGCCGAAGTCGTGGCATGGGCGGCGGAAGCCGATCAGGCTCAGACCGAACTCGACCGGCAAGCCCGGTTGAAAAAATCCACCGCATTTTCGCAGGCCCGTTTTGAGGACGCACAGAAGAAGATGGCCGTCGCAACGGCACGCATCAAACGTGCCGAAGCCAAGATGGCAATCAAGTCTGCAGCCCTGCGACGCAAGGCGTTGGAGATTTCCTATGCGACCGTTCGTGCACCCTATGAAGGCGTCATCGTGCGGCGTCATACGGATGCGGGCGCCTATGTGAGCAAAGGCGATGCTATTGTTCGGATCATCGGCTCGCGTTCTCTGGAAATCGAGGCCGATGTGCCTTTTCGACGCCTGGGCGGCCTCGCGCTTGAGCGCGAGGTTGACATCAAGCTCGATGACGGCTCCACGCATACGGCAAGGGTCCGAGCGGTTCTTCCGTCTGAAAACCCTCTCACCCGCACCCGTGCCGTTCGGCTGAGGCCAAAGATCGGAACGACCGTCAAGTCCCTGGCAGAATCTCAATCCGTAATCGTTGCTGTTCCGGTCGGCCAGGAGCGCCGCGTCCTGACGGTACACAAGGACGCCATCTTGAATCGCCAGGGTGCGAATATCGTGTATGTGGTAGCGGACGGCGTTGCGAGCCCACGCACCTTACTACTCGGAGAGGCAGTTGGCGGTCGCATGGAAGTCGTCTCAGGCCTGGAGGCCGGCGAGAAGGTCGTTGTTCGAGGCAATGAACGCCTGACGCCGGGCGCCAAAGTACGGATCGAAAAAGGCTCTTCATGAGACTGATCAAAACGTCGATCGAGCGGCCGAGTGCCGTCATCGCCGTTGTCCTCATGGTGGTGATGTTCGGGATTGTCGCCCTGCAAACGATCCCCATCCAGCTTGCGCCCGACGTGAACAGGCCGGTCATCTCGATCAGCACCCAATGGCCGGGCGCCGCGCCGGCAGAGATCGAACGCGAGGTCATCATCCGCCAGGAAGACGTCCTGCGTGGGATCAATGGTCTGGCAGAGATCGAAAGTCGGTCGGAACAAGGCCGCGGCCGTATCACACTCGAATTCGAGATCGGCACCAATATGGACCGGGCGATGCTGATCGTGTCGAACCGGCTCGACCGGGTGACGGGCTACCCCCAAGAGGCGGATGAGCCCGCGTTGAGCGTTGCCGGTGCTGAAGACACGCCAATCGCCTGGTTTATCGTCACGCGCCAGTCAGGCAACGAGCGGCCCGTTCACGAATATGGCGACTTCCTCGAAGATGTCGTGAAGGACCGTATCGAGCGCGTACCGGGCGTCGGCGAGGTCAATGTCTATGGCGGCAGCGAACGTGAAATCGAAATCGTCGTCGAGCCTAGCCTTCTTGCACGCTACCAGCTGACCGTATCGCAGGTTCTGGACGTGCTTCGCCGCAATAATGCAGCTGTAAGCGCCGGCGATGTCGATGAAGGCAAGCGTCGCTATGTGGTTCGTACGGAAGCGGAACTCAATACGCTCGAGACGATCCGCAATGTTGTCCTGAGGTCGGTTCGCGACGAAGCCACGGGTCGCCTTGCCAGGGTAACCGTTGCGGACATCGCCGAGGTCCGCTTCTCCTTTAAGGATCCGGTGGCCAATATCCGTCTTCTCGGCGAGTCGGCGCTCGCCTTCAATGCCGAGCGCGAGACCGGCGCCAATGTGATCGAGACCATGAAGGGGATCGATCTCGCCGTGAAAGAGCTGAACGAGGCTCTCGTCCCGCGCCAAGGTTTGAAGCTCCGTCAGGTCTATGACGAAACGATCTATATCAATTCGTCGGTCGATCTGGTTCAACAGAATATCTGGGTCGGCGGGACGCTTGCCGCTATCGTCCTCCTGCTATTCCTGCGCTCATGGCGCGCGACGTTGATCGTCTCTCTGGCAATACCCGTTTCGGTTATCGGCTCATTCGTCGCCATGGCAGCGCTTGGGCGTTCCCTCAACGTGATCTCTCTCGCCGGCCTTGCCTTTGCCGTCGGCATGGTGGTCGATGCCGCCATTGTCGTGCTGGAGAATATGTTCCGTTTCCGTGAGTCCGGCAGGCCAGCTCGGGAAGCAGCATTCGAAGGCGCCAATCAGGTCTGGGGTGCCGTTCTGGTTTCAGCGCTCACGACCGTAATGGTTTTCATCCCCGTCCTGATCATGCAACTCGAAGTCGGACAGCTCTTCCGAGATATCGCTGTCGCGATCTCAGTCTCGGTCCTGCTGTCTCTCATTGTTTCGATTACGGTTCTTCCGGCACTCGCCAGCCGCCTCCTGACCGGTGGCAGCGGAGCCGCAGCGGGCGCGCAATTCAAACGCATCTCTTTGCCTGGGATCGACCATTTTGCACGCGGTTTCATCGCCGTCATTCTGGGCTTCACGCACCTCGTGACGCGATCGAAACTGGCGGCGCTCTTTATCGTGTGCGTGACGTCGGCGGTGTGCCTTGCCGGCGCCTGGTCGTTTCTGCCAAAGCTCGAATATTTGCCCGACGGCAATCGCAATTTGATTTTCGGCATCGTCATCCCGCCTCCCGGTTACAATCTCAAGACGACAAGCGATATCGCCAAGCGTATCGAGAGTGAGATCAAGCCGCTGTGGCAATCGGAGACGGGCCCGGAAAGTGCGCCGGGCGAGCCGCCGAAGATCGCCCGCTTTTTCTTCGTTGCCCTCAGAGCGCAGACATTTCTCGGTGCCGCCGCCGTCGACCCCAAGCGGGTCGGCGAGCTGAAGGACGTTTTGTCGAAGCCGGTCTTCAAAGAACCCGGCACCTTTGCCATCATCAACCAGCGCTCGATATTCGGCCGAGGTGTCGGTGGCGGCCGCAAGATCGAACTGGACATCTCCGGACCCGAACTCGATGAAATTCTGGCCGTGGCTTTGAGAGCGACAGGACGCATCTCGGAGCTATTGCCTCGCAACGAAGGTAATCAGTTCCGTCCCAATCCCGGGCTCGAACTTGGCGCACCGGAGGTTCGCGTCACGCCGAACAGGTTGAAGCTTGCAGACAATGGTGTGACCGCACGGGAGCTTGGAGAAGCCATCGATACATTCAATGACGGTTTGCGTGTGGCCGAGGTAACGGTGGGCAATGACCGCCTCGACCTCATGCTGGAGGGCCGCTTTGACAATGTGACGTCGACTCAGGGCATCGGGAACCTGCCGGTTGTCACAAGGAGTGGGCAAATCGTCCCGATATCGTCAATGGCAACGGTCGAGCTCACAGCCGGCCCGACCGAGATCCGCCACCGAGAGCGCGCACGCACAGTGACGCTGGAAGTCGTTCCCTCGACAGCAATCGCATTGGAAGAAGCGATCGATCTCCTGAAGACACAAGTCATCCAACCCCTGCGCGCCGAGGGACTACCCGACGGCGTAAAGATGCGCCTGTCGGGAACCGCAGATAAATTGACCCAGACTTGGCAGGCGATGGTGCGCGATCTCATAATCGCTCTGATCATCGTCTATCTTGTTATGGCGATCCTGTTCGAAAGTTTCATTTATCCGCTCATCATTCTGCTGTCCGTTCCGATGGCTGCGGCCGGTGGTGTTGCCGGCTTGGTCGTCCTCAACATGAGCGGCACGTCACAGCCCTTAGACATGTTGACCTTGCTCGGATTCGTCATTCTGATCGGTATCGTCGTCAACAACGCAATTCTGCTTGTCCATCAAACACTGCATCATCTGCGCAATGACGGCATGAAAGCCGATGCGGCAATCGTCGAAGCGACCCGCAATCGCATTCGCCCGATCTTCATGTCCACACTGACCAGCGTTTTCGGCATGTTGCCGCTGGTCATGATTCCAGGTGCCGGCTCAGAGCTCTATCGTGGTCTCGGCTCAGTGGTCGTCGGTGGACTGTCCCTATCTGCCGTCCTGACACTTCTCATCATCCCACCTATGCTCACCCTTGTCGTTGGGCCGCTGGAGCAGCGGTCGTCCAAACGCAAAGCCGTATCCGAAGCCCAGGGGCTCGCCGGTGCAGAGTAAGCCATGGATCGTGAAGTCCAACTAACCGAAGGTGTCGAACCGGCACGCCGCGAAACCGTCTTAAACCTTCTTCGCGACTACGAAGCCTCGATACCGATCTCACTAGAATTCCAGGATTTCGATCAGGAACTCGCCGCTTTTCCAGCGGGGTACGAGCCACCGGACGGCACGGTCATCCTTGCTCTGGGACCGGCAATACCGGATCTTCTGGGACTGGTCTGCATCAGGCGGCTGTCTGAGGATTGCTGTGAGATGAAACGCCTCTACGTCACTGATGCAGCGCGTGGTCTCAAACTTGGGCGGCGTTTGGCGGTCAACAGCATCGAGAAGGCCCGCGCTCTCGGCTACCGGCGCATGCGTCTCGACACCCTTGAATCCATGACCCAGGCAATCGCGCTTTACCGGAGCCTCGGGTTCAGCGAGATCCCCAATTATAATGAGAACCCGGTGCCGGGCTCTCTCTTCTTCGAGTACATTCTGGATTAGGTCATGGACGGAGGCGAGCTTCGGTTCGAACGCGAAGATCAGATCCTGAGACTCGCAGATGGCCGCCTGCTGGGTTATGCCGAATATGGCGATCCCAACGGCTATCCGGTGTTTGCCTTTCATGGCACACCGGGCTGCCGTCATATGTTTCGTCTAGCCGACCCGCTAGCGCGCGAGCAAGGATTTCGGCTCATCGCGCCGGATCGTCCTGGCTTTAGTCTGTCATCGCCGATGCCATCACGCAGCTTGAGCAATTGGCCGAAGGACGTTGAAACCCTTGCCGATGATCTCGAGATCGATCGGTTTGCCGTCATTGGTGTATCGGGTGGCGGTCCTTATGCAGCGGCAACCGCAGCCCTTCTCGTCGCCCGCGTGTCCGGAGCCGCACTTGTAAGTCCGGCCGGGCCCGTGGGAATACCAGGTTTGGTCCCCCTCCTGTCATCTGAGCATCGTCGCATATTTCTGCATCTGGCGCGCTCCCCTCACCTGGCAAACGCAGTCTTCACAACCATGCGGATCGCCGTAACCTATACACCGACACTTGCCCTACGGGGCCTCATGTCCCGGGCGGCAGATATCGATCGCAACATCCTGCTGCGCCCGGAGATTGGCTCGAACCTGATAGAGAGCATGGCAGAAGGTCTCATCGACGGCATCAGCGGCGCGGCCCAGGATTTGCGCTTGTTCGTCGCGCCATGGGATTTCCAATTCGCGCGGATCTCCGCCCCATGCAAAGTCTGGCAGGGAGACGTCGACCGCAATGTACCACCTGCCGCGGCGCGTTATCTGGCCGATCAGATTCCCGACTGTGTTTTTGAGCCATTGCCGGAAACTGGTCACTATTGGGTCTATGAGCACTTCGATAAGGTACTCGCCTGGATCGCCGATACCGTTCGCGTACAATCGGATGTTGAGGACCCGAACTGATGTCGAAAATCGCCTTCACCCATTGCGCCCTTCATGTGAAGGACGTGGACGCGTCCATCGCATTCTATGAGACATTTTGTGGGCTAAGCGTCGTTCATCAGCATGGCGACACGCTCGAAGAGCGCACTGTCTGGATGGCCGAGGCCGGCCGGGAACGGGCCTTTGTTCTCGTTCTGGTCTGCGGGGGCGATGGCCACAAGCAGCCCCAGGGCGATATGACACACTATGGTTTCGCGGTTCAGAGCCGCAGCGAGATTGACCAGATCGCGGCCCTCGGCCGCGCGGCCGGGTGCCTCTACTGGGATGTGCAGGAATTCCCCTATCCCGTTGGCTATCTGTGCGCTCTGCGTGATCCCGATGGCTATATCGTCGAATTCAGCCACGGACAGCCCCTGGGTCCCGAATTGGCGGAAAAGCCGGCCTGATCACGACCTGTTCTTGCAAAAAGACAGGCAAGACTTGCCAGAGTCGATTCCAGTTGACACGATGTCTTCTTGATGGCTGGCGCAAGAGGTGTTCAGGCATCGGATCATCGGTACAACCAGGGGAGGAAACCATGGGCCAAGCACAGAGCCAAGACGCTCGCAGCCCACGCTGTATCGCATTGGTTGGGCCCTATCTGAGCGGGAAAACGACGCTACTCGAGGCGATCCTTGCCCGCACCGGGGCTATTTCAAGACAAGGCACGACCGCAGACAAGAATACCGTCGGAGATGCGTCCGACGAGGCCCGTGCCCACGGTATGAGCGTTGAGTTGAACGCAGCGGACGTGGAGTTTCTGGGAGACAAGTTCACTTTTGTCGATTGCCCAGGATCGGTGGAATTTCAACACGATATGAATGCAGCAATTACTGCATGCGATGCGGCCGTCGTCGTTTGCGAGCCGGACGACAAGAAGGTCCCGGCGCTGCAGCTGATCCTCAAGCGTCTCGAAGATCAGAATATCCCACATTTTCTCTTTCTGAATAAGATCGACAAGGCAGAGGGCAAGATCCGCGATATTCTGCCGGTATTGCAGCCGGCAAGCGCCATGCCGTTGGTTCTGCGACAGATTCCGATCTGGGAAAACGAAATCGCGACAGGATTCGTGGATCTCGCGCTCGAGCGTGCCTTTGTCTACAAGGAGCATGCGCCAAGCGAGGTCGTCGAGATGCCCGACGGTATCATGGACCGCGAGTCCGAAGCGCGTTTTTCCATGCTCGAACAGCTCGCCGACTATGACGATGAGCTGATGGAGCAGTTACTGGAAGATATCGAACCACCCTCGGATCGCGTGTTCGACGATCTCTCGACCGAACTGCGCGACGGGCATATATGCCCCGTACTGCTCGGCTCGGCAGAGAACGGCAATGGTATCCTGCGCCTTCTGAAAGCCTTGAGGCACGAGGCTCCATTTGTGGAACGCACCATCGATCGGCTCGATGTCGCGGACAAGCCTTCGTGTGTCCAGGTGATGAAGACCTTCCACACGCCCCATGGCGGCAAACTGACCTTGGCCCGCGTCCTGACCGGCGAGCTCTCGGACGGCGCATCGGTCTATAGCGCAGATGGTGACGACCGCGTATCGGGGCTGTTCTCGCTTATGGGCCATGAACCGGCGAAGCGTGGCACGGCGAAACCAGGTGACACGGTTGCACTCGGCCGTCTCGACTCCATTCCGACCGGAGCAACGCTTTCGACGGAAAAGAATACTCAGGCCAATATCGAAGTAACGCCTCCACCCGAGCCGGTATTTGGACAGACTATCGGCGCGAAGGAGCGCAAGGACGAGGTCAAGCTCACCGCAGCAATCGGAAAGCTCACCGAGGAGGATCCGTCCATCACGCTGGCTCACAACCAGGACATCGGTGAGATGATCCTATGGGGTCAGGGCGAGATGCATCTTCGCGTTGCGCTTGAGCGCCTGCAAAGCAAATACGGTATTGCCGGCGAGACACGCATTCGTCAGGTGCCTTATAAAGAAACCATCCGGCGTAAAGTCGAAATCCGCGGACGCCACAAGAAACAGTCGGGCGGTCATGGGCAGTTCGGCGATGTGGTAGTTGAAATCAAGCCCCTACCCCGTGGGTCTGGCTTCGAATTCAACGATACGATCACCGGCGGCGTGGTTCCCAAACAATACATCCCCTCGGTGGAATCCGGCGTGAAGGACTATCTCACCTGTGGACCCCTTGGCTTTCCTGTCGTGGATGTAGCCGTGACGCTTCTGGACGGCTCATATCACAGCGTGGACTCATCGGATCAAGCGTTCCGTACCGCCGGATCGATCGCCATGCGAGAAGGCATGCCGCAATGTCAACCGGTGCTGTTGGAGCCGATCATGTCGGTCGAGATCGTGGTTCCCTCCGATGCAACCGCGAAGATCAACGGCATTATTCCCACGCGGCGCGGTCAAATTCTTGGCTTCGATGCACGCCCTGGATGGGACGGCTGGGATCTCGTTCAGGCACATATCCCGGAATCGGAAATCCAGGATCTGATTGTCGAACTGCGCTCGGCGACAGCCGGCGTCGGGACCTTTACGGCCAAGTTCGATCATCTGGCCGAATTGACCGGAAAACTGGCTGATCAAGTCCTGTCGACACACGCCCAGGAAGCAGCCTGATCACTAGAGCAACGTGCGTTTAGTTAAACGCACACAAGTTGCTCTAGTAGCTTAGAGTCGATCAACTTTTCTGCCCCCAATCGATTCCGATTAAGGGCAGGTTGATCTAGAGAAACCTGCGTCTCGTTAGACGCAAATGAAATGATCCAGCGGGGGACCATTCGCGTCCCCCGCAACACTTACTCCACCCGATTACATCGCAGCGGGCTTAACCACGCCACCATCCATGCAACCGGATTGCCCGGTCGGCCGTATACATACGACCGGCACAAATGTCCGGCAAACCGGGAAATCTGGCTCGCTAAAGCGTGATTTGAACTCCCGTCCACGGATTGACATATCAACGTGGCGTACAAAAGCCGAAGGAGAGGTTCATGCTGATCAAGACGTCAAGGGGTTGGGAAGTTGCCGAAAGCACTGCGACCCCGGAGCATGTCTTCATGAACCGGCGGGCCTTTCTGGCCGGAACAGGTGCAATAGCCGCGGCAGGCACATTGCCAGGCACCGCATTTGCAGCGGAGCAAAAAATACCGACTGCCGACCTCTATCCCGCCAAGCGAAACGACAAGTACAAGATCACCCGTGAGATCACGCCCGAGGTCATAAACTCGCGCTATAACAATTTTTACGAATTCGGATCCGGCAAACAGATTTGGCGAAAAGCGCAGAAACTTGCTGTCCGACCCTGGGATATCAAGATCGCCGGACATGTCGAACAGCCCCTCACGATCGGCATCGACGATCTCGTTCGAAAAGTAGGCATCGAAGAACGGTTGTACCGGCATCGGTGCGTCGAAGCCTGGTCGATGACCGTACCTTGGACCGGATTCCCGCTCTCCAAGCTCGTCGAACTCGCCAAGCCGCTCTCGAGCGCGAAGTATGTGCGCTTTGAAACATTCATGAATCCCAAGGTCGCCGATGCTCAGCGGCGCTCGATTTATCCCTGGCCTTATGTCGAAGCCATCACCATCGAGGAAGCCATGAATGATCTGGCTTTCATGGTGACAGGTGCCTATGGCAAGCCGCTCGCCAAGCAATTCGGTGCGCCGATCCGTCTCGCCCTGCCCTGGAAGTATGGATTCAAATCCATCAAATCCGTCGTTCGGGTCAGCTTCGAATCTGAACGGCCGGTGAGCTTCTGGGAAGAGATTCAAGCACGGGAATATGGCTTTTGGGCCAATGTGAACCCAGCCTATCCGCATCCACGATGGAGCCAGGCCACCGAGCAAGTCCTTGGATCCGGTACACGCGTCAAAACGCAACTGTTCAACGGATATGCCGAGCAGGTCGCCAGCCTTTACAAGGACCTGGAGCATGAAAGCCTCTACCGGTAGTCAATAGGCTGAGTATCCCGAGCGCTGGCTCCGCGATAAAGCCACGCATGCATTAACAATTCCCGTTCGGACTTGCCTTGCGGGGCATGCTGTCATACCTGTGTTCTAGTCAACGAAAGTCTTGTACCGGCCCGATCCGGTGCGAGATTATCCACCCTTGGATCGTCGTTTTGACCAAATTTGGCAGGTCAGCAGACCGTCGTGTCGTATGCGCAACCTGTCGATTGTGGATCGACACTGTCTTGGACTCGGAAAAGAGGCATCGGAATGAGCGTGCGTCACGCCAAAGTCATCATCATCGGTTCTGGGCCTGCCGGTTATACGGCGGCAATCTATGCGGCGCGTGCCATGCTTGAACCAATCGTCATCAGCGGCATCCAACCTGGTGGTCAGATGACGATTACGACCGATGTGGAGAACTATCCGGGCTTTGCCGAAGTCATCCAGGGGCCATGGCTCATGGAACAGATGCAGGCTCAGGCCGAACATGTCGGCACAGAGATGATTTCGGACACGATCACTGAAGTATCTCTTGATCGCAGGCCGTTTTACCTGAAAGGCGATTCAGGCAACGACTATACCTGCGATGCCTTGATCATCGCGACAGGCGCCCAGGCGAAATGGCTGGGCCTCCCCTCCGAAGAGACCTTTAAGGGATACGGCGTGTCGGCCTGCGCCACGTGCGATGGATTCTTTTACCGCGACAAGAAGGTCATTGTGGTCGGCGGCGGCAACACGGCTGTCGAGGAAGCGCTCTTCCTGACCAATTTTGCATCCAAGGTCACGCTGGTTCATCGCCGTGATGAGCTGCGCAGTGAGAAGATCCTGCAGAAGCGTCTCTTCGCCAATGAAAAGATCGAGGTGATGTGGGATGCGGTCCTGGAAGAGGTTACCGGCACGCAGAACCCTCCGGGCGTTACCGGCGCCAAGCTGAAGAACGTCAAATCCGGGACCATCACCGAGGTCGATGTCGATGGCGTGTTTATTGCGATCGGTCATGCGCCGGAGACCGAGCTTTTCAAAGGCAAGCTCGAGACCAAGGGCGGCGGCTATTTGGTGACGGCACCGGATTCAACGGCCACTAGCATTCCAGGTGTCTTCGCTGCGGGCGACGTAACTGACGATATCTATCGCCAGGCGGTAACGGCGGCCGGCATGGGATGCATGGCAGCGCTGGAAACCGAGAAGTATCTGGCCGAGGCCGAGAGTAGAAGTGAGGCGGCAGAATAGACTGTCGTCTGACAAGGGCGGGCAGGTCCCGCACCGGCAGGCACATGGACTGGGACAAGATCAGAATTTTTCACGCCGCCGCAGAAGCCGGCAGCTTCACGCATGCGGGTGAACAGCTCGACATGAGCCAATCGGCCGTAAGCCGGCAGGTTGGCGCGTTGGAACGTGACCTCAGCGTTACGCTCTTTCACCGCCATGCGCGCGGTCTTGTTCTGACCGAGCAAGGCGAGATGCTCCATCGCACAGCGCACGATGTCTTTCACAAGTTGCAGTCGGCGGAGACGCGTCTCGCCGATTCCAAGACGAAACCGCAAGGCGATCTGCGCGTCACGACACCGGTCGGCCTTGGCGCAAGCTGGCTGACGCCGCGCATTCACAGTTTTCTCGACCTCTATCCCGATATCAATCTTGAGTTGCTGCTGCACGACCATGAGCTGGATCTGTCGATGCGCGAAGCGGATATCGCGATCTGGCTGCATCAACCGACACAATCCGATCTTATTCAGCGCAAGCTTTTCGCTGTGCATTTCCATGTTTATGCATCGGTCGGCTATGTGCGCCGCAATGGCAGCCCGAAGAGCATCGCCGATCTCGAAGGCCACCCGATCTTGACTTTCGGCGGAACGACGGTCGATGCCGTCCGCAATCTCAACTGGCTCGAAACTGCCGGATTGAATGGGCAGGACAACCGGACCCCTCTGTTGCGAATCAACAGTCTCTATGCCCTGAAACAAATCGTCCGCCGTGGCTTGGGTATTGCTGTTCTTCCAGACTATATGGCGAAGGACGATCCCGATCTCGTGCTGGTACTCACGGACGCGGATTTGCCGGAAATGGACACCTATTTCGTGTATCCGGAAGAACTTCGGAACTCAAAAAGGGTAAATGTGTTCCGCGATTTTCTGATCACGAAAGCTCGGGAATGGTCATTTTAGCCCGAGAAACCGCTTATATTCAGACATTTGAATGCCAGCATGCAAATCTGCATATCTGCCATGCGGCGGGATGCCTTGTCTCATTCGGTGAAACTGCCAATATTCGGATAACTGCTGTTGCAGTCACGAAGGCACTCCTTCCTCCCAAAGACGCCTTCTAGCGCCGGTGGCCCCTCCAGGCCGCCGGCGCTTTGCGTTTGGGGACGCATAGATCAGCAAACCAACCCGAGCGGAGACACCCATGACGCAACAACTCACAGGCAAAGCGGCAATCGTTACCGGTGCAAGCCGTGGTATCGGGGCTGCAACCGCGCGGGAGTTCGCCAAGCAGGGAGCATCAGTTGTACTGGCTGCGCGAACGGCAGACGCGATCGAGACCATTGCGGATGAGATTCGGAGTGATGGTGGATCTGCTGAAGCGGTCGCCTGCGATGTCAGCCGCTTTGAAGACGTTGCAAACGCGGTCGAGCGATGCAGGCAATCTTTCGGTCGCATCGACTTTCTCGTCAACAATGCCGGCGTTATCGATCCGATCGCACGCCTGGCGGACTCCGACCCGGCCGAATGGGATCGCGTCGTCGACATCAATTTCAAGGGCGTCTACTACGGCCTGCGCACAGCAATCCCTCATATGGAAGCGCAAGGCTCGGGCGTCATCGTCAATGTCAGTTCCGGTGCAGCAACAGGTGCGCTGGAAGGTTGGAGCCACTACTGCTCGACTAAGGCGGCAGTTCTCTCCCTCACCCGCTGTGCCGACAAGGAGTATGGACCCAAAGGCATTTATGTTGTTGGCATGAGTCCGGGAACAGTCGCGACGGAGATGCAAGTCGCCATCAAGGCTTCCGGCATCAATCCGGTCAGTCAGTTGGACCCATCGGTCCACATCCCAGCCGAGTGGCCGGCCAAAGCGATCTGCTGGCTCTGCGCGGAAGGTGCCGCAGAATATGCCGGCACCGACTTCTCCCTCAGAGATGACGAGAGTCGCCGACGCGTCGGACTACCCACCTAACGATCCGGGAGAGGACTAAATGAGGGTCGAACTCGAGTAACTGACGCCAGGGCTCTCAGCGGCGTCAGAAGAAAGACAGGCTCAGATCAAGAAGAGACCGGACCAGTCCGCCTGCTAGCAACAACACCGCAATGAGGATCAGAGCCAATATGATTGCGATCCATTTCCAAGGCACATTCATAGCTCACTGCGGACCGAAGCCTGGCGGCGACTTTGTCCAGCGGAACCCCTTTCGGGCCTTCTCGTAGGCCAGCTCAAAGAGCTTTGACATGTATTTCGGATCGAAAGCCTCGGTACTGTCATCCGGGAATGTGCCAGGAATATAGGCCAGGTTGTAGCTTATCCGGTTGCGCTTCGCCGTCCCATACAGCCGGACAAGGTCACCAATTCCCTGCGTCTTGATCAGCGTTGCAATCGAACGTTGGGCAATCGACAGGGTGCTCGCGTTGACAGCTTTGTATTCCGGATCGAGGCGGCCATTTCTGATGATAAAGAGCGAACGCCGCGGATAGACGCCTGTGCGCTTATCGACGTCTCTCGACAGCATCAGCTGACTTGGGAAGAGGAAAACTTGTTTAGCAGTACCGCCATCGACATGCATCTCATCATGGACCTCACCACCGGCATTGACCGATACGCGGATCGGGGGAAAGGCCCCGGGAATTGACGCCGACGCCAGGAGAACACGGCGAAACAGTGTGAGAGCCTCCGGGTGTCCGCTCGTCGCGATCCGCCCCATATCCCAGATTACCGGTCTTTGGGCGTCGAGATTTGTCGTCCCGACGAACAACCGTCTGCCACGATTGTGCTGCCGTGCGATCGCGATCAGAAGATCATCGTCCACATAACGCGCAATCAGGTCGGCAAGTGGCTGACTGCTTGCCAATGACGAACCGCCAAGCAACCCGCGTACAGGTTGCTGTTTCAGCAGATCGCGGGTCGAATATTTGGTGTAAATTTCCCTGAGTTGAGGATCGTATTTCGAGCCGAGAAAGGCGAAAGGCGCCGCCAGCGAGCCGGTACTCACTCCGGTCACCAAAACGAATTCCGGCCGCGTCTTGGCTGCAGTCCATCCGACCAGCAGTCCGGCTCCGAACGCACCGTCGGCACCGCCTCCCGACAATGCAAGAAACGACTCCTTCGGACGTGAACCCCGCCGCACCCCTTCCGGACGTGTTGCTCGAATTTGCGCCTGCATCTCATCGACGAATGCGGCAATGTTCTTAGGTTTCTCGTCTCCCCAGTACCGCACGGGCTTCGGACCGAGAACCTTGGCTGTGTCGGCCAGCTCAAGCGGCACGGCATTGCGCGGCATGCTGGCGCAACTCGCCTGCGCGATGCTCAAAACTGCGACAACTGAAACTACAAGCGCACGACGTCTGCGCATATCCGCCCCCGAGACACCGCCCCTACCACCGGCAATCGCCGGACTAAGGGGTATTCAAACAGGATGAACCGAGCCAAATGTGACAAGGACTGCACCACTCAGGGCTCTTCTTGCCGGTATGACGCGGTTTTGGCAATCGCCTCACGACAGATCGTCCTGCCGCCAGAGGTCTGCGATTCCTTTGTTTCCGGAAGTCGTACCATGCCTACATGCGTAGTTTTGCCGCCGCCAGGTGCTCCTCGGCGATCATGTCGGCGACGACGGATGTCGGCCGCTCTTCTTCATCCGCGCGGACGAATATGCTGCTTAACGTATCCCCGATACGCGCTACATCCCGGCGCATGAGCGCGAAATCAAAGCGCGGGCCTTCGTGAGCGATGGAGATGACACCGCCAGCATTGATCGCATAGTCCGGTGCGTACAGGATACCTCGCTGACGCAAGCGTTCTCCATCCTCGGGCAACGCCAACTGGTTGTTGGCAGCTCCCGCAATGACAACAGCCTTAATGCCTGGGATGGTGACCTCGTTCAATCCGGCACCGAGCGCACAGGGCGCAAGAACATCGACGGAGGCGAAATGAAACTCGTCCGGTGCGACCGCTTCTGCACCGAAGCAGTCGACGGCGTCGCTCACTCTAGCTTCATTGATATCGGAAACAACAAGTTCCGCTCCGGCTTCATGCAGGAGCTCGCCAAGCGCCATTCCGACATGGCCGAGCCCCTGGATGGCCACTCGCACACCGCTGAGGCTTTGCGCACCCAGGCGATGACGAACCGCAGCCTCCATTCCTTTGTAGACACCGAATGCCGTGTTTGGGGAAGGATCGCCGGCACCGCCTTCGGCAATCCCGCGGACATGCGGGGTCACCTTTCGCATCTCTTCGACATCAGCGACCGAAATGCCGACATCTTCAGCCGTAATGTAGGTCCCGGACAGGCGGTCGACATAGCCTGCAAACGCCCGCAAGGCAGCGCCTGACTTGTCGCTCTTCGGATCACCTAGAATGACCGCTTTCCCGCCTCCGAAGTTGATGCCGGCCAGTGCATTCTTGTAGGTCATGCCGTGAGACAGCCGCAGCACATCCTGAAGCGCTGCAGCTTCAGACGCATAGGGCCACATGCGGGTGCCGCCCATGGCGGGTCCGAGACGCGTGGAGTGAACGGCGATGATGGCCTTGAGGCCGCTTGCCGGATCGCTGCAGAATACGATCTGCTCGTGGTTCAGAAACGACTCGTTCTGAAAAACGAGATGGACAGGTGTCAGCTTCATGGCCGTCCTCCTATTCGGTTCGACAGCGCCCACACCCCTCTTTGGGCGTCTTGAGTTTGCCTGTTATGTATTGATTTGGTGTTACTTGGAACTGCGAACAACGATTTGGAAAGAATTCGCAAGAATGTGATGTTCCGTGTCCTGAAGGTGAGCAATCGCACATCGTCACAGCTGCATTACGAAACAATGTTATCCGAATGATACGGGGGAGTTGGGCATTCAGGTCCAACTTGCCCTTCGAGGGAAAGCCGTCAAAGATGGCATCAATACATGAGCTGCTGATCACAACGGCGGCCTAGGGGAGGAAAACACGATGAATCTGCATGCCTTGGCTGGTCGCCATTTGGCGACGAAAGGTCCGATCAATGTCGGACTGATCGGCGCCGGCAAATTCGGATCCATGTTTCTTAGTCAGGTTCCATCTACTCCGGCAATCAACGTCACGGCAATTGCCGATCTCGCTCCGGACCGAGCGCGTGAGAACTGCACAGCTGTCGGATGGACCGCAGAGCGGATTGAACGGACGGCCTTCATCGAGGACGGCTCAGCACTGGCTGCACGCGGCGACGTGGATGTCGTTGTCGAGGCGACAGGCCATCCGGCTGCAGGTATCCACCATGCGCGCGCATGCTTCGCAAATGGCAAGCATGTGATCATGGTCAATGTGGAAGCCGATGTGCTTGCAGGACCGCTTCTTGCCAGTGAGGCAGAGTCAGCGGGTGTTGTCTATTCGATGGCCTATGGGGATCAGCCAAGCCTTGTATGCGAGATGGTCGACTGGGCCCGTGCCTGCGGTTTTACCGTTGTGGCTGCCGGAAAAGGCACAAAATACCTACCGAGCTATCATGCATCGACTCCGGATACGGTTTGGGATCACTACGGTCTCAATGCGGAGGAAGCTGAAGCGGCAGGCATGAATTCGCAGGTGTTCAACTCGTTTCTGGATGGAACGAAGTCGTCAATTGAGATGGCGGCGATCGCAAATGCGACGGGTTTGGCGGCGCCATCCGATGGCCTCGCCTTCCCGCCTTGCAGTGCAAAGCAACTCGCAAGTCTGCTCTGCCCCATCAAAGATGGCGGCATGCTAAGTGAGAAGGGACAGGTCGAAGTCATCTCGTCGCATGATCGCGACGGCACCATCGTGCCTGGGGATCTGCGCTGGGGCGTCTATGTCGTTTTCGAGGCACCGAACAATTATTCCCGCGCCTGCTTCTCGCAATATGGCCTGACGACAGATCCAAGCGGTCGCTATACAGCCCTCTATCGCCCCTATCATCTGATCGGACTAGAGCTCAATATCTCCATCTTTTCGGCAGCGCTGCGCGGCGAGCCAACAGGATGCACCCAGGGCTTTGTCGGCGACGTGGTGTCGGTCGCCAAGCGCGCGCTGAAAGCCGGTGAGCAACTCGACGGCGAAGGCGGCCATACGGTCTGGGGTCGGCTCTCGTCCGCATCAAAGAGCCTGGAACTCGGAGGCCTGCCTATCGGCCTCGCCAAGGATGTCACGCTCCGGCGCGATATTGCCGAAGGCGATGTGTTGCGCTGGAGCGATGTCGAAATCGACGCTGATATGGAAGCCGTCGCAGCGCGGCGGGCCATGGAACAAGGCATCGCCGTGGCCGCTTAGACTATCGGTGTCCGGTGAAACTCCGTTCGATCAGCCCGCCGACTCGGCTTCGCGTTTCTTATCCGTTTCGGCAGCGGCCAGACTACCACCTTTGATTTCACCTTTGTCGCCCGGCTTCTTCGCATCGACCCTCTTACCCGATACATCATCTCCGGCATTGGGAGCCTCCGACTCGGACATCTCGGCATCTGAGCCGTTGGTGGCATCGGCATCCGGAGTTTTGGTATCGGATTTTTCAGCCGGCTTGTCTGTCGGCATCGGGACCGCCGTGTCTTTCGGCTTGGGCTCGATCGCCGGCTTTTTTGCCGCCAGGCTTTCCGGCGGCGGTGACCATGACTTGATCCGTTTCGAACCTGCGGGCTTAGGCCGACGCAGGCTCCATTCGGCGCCGGCCGCCCGCTCGTTCGCGCCCTGTGCCAGGAACAGTTGTCCGGCTTCTTCAAAGGCCTTGTTGGCTTCCTGACCGGCAGCATCGCCGTCCATATCGGCAAGAACGTGCCCTAATGCGTTGAGCATTCGGCCACGCTCACCGGGTGCCGCGGCCGGGGTCCATACATCGAGAGCTGCCCGAAACGCATCGGCCGATTCGTTCAAAGTCTTGGTGTCTCCACCCTGACCGCCCGCAAAGGCAAGCGCCTCTCCAATCTTGCCTTGGAGCCTTGCCCAGAGCAGCGGAGAATGGGCCTTGTCGACCTTGCCCAACGCCTCTCTGTAGGAGGTCGTTGCCTGGCCCAGCTCTTCACCAGCATCATCTTCCGAGGCGCGTGCTTTGACCATATGGGCGTCGCCTCGTCCCTCAAACGCCTCGCCGACCCGATGCGCTTCCGTATCGTCGTCATATGTCGCCAGCAGCTTGTCAAACGTCTCGACCGCGGCATCTGCCGCCGGGCCTCCATCACCGAGCCGCGCCAGTTTGAGCTGAACGTCGGCGAGTTGGCGCTGAATCTGCGTCCACGCGGCCGGCGATCTTTCGATTTGAACGCCGTCAAGAGCCGTGTGGAACGCTCCCACGGCATCTTTGAGCAGGGGCTGGCGACGCCGAACGGTTCCAAGCGCTGCCATGGCCGATCCCAAATCGCGATAGGTCTCACTCCACGCCATGCTCATCGGGCCTTCCGGCCTCAACGACGTGGCTGCCTTCAATGCCCGGGCTGCCTTCGCCATATCCAGCGGACTCTGGCTTGTGGAAGCAAGGGCAAGCGCGGCATGACCGATTGCCCTCTTTGTTTCAGGATCGCTCGAACGCGCTACGCCAGGCTCGACCGGTTGCTCCATGAGCTGAAGAGCCTGAATGGCTTCTTCGTGACGCTCAGGCTGCCCCAGCCGCGTCCCGAGATCCGTGAGGACTTGAGCCAACCCACGGCGCAAAACGGCGCGGTCGAGCACACCGTCAATCGCCTCGCCGTTGCGAAGCGCCTCGCGATAGGCCACTGCAGACTGCTCAAGCGACTGTGTCCCGACGCTTCTACGGCCAAGATTCGCCAGCGTTTCGGCAAATCGGTGCTGCGTGGCAGCCCATTGCGCCGGCATTCTGTCGACATTCCATACGCCCAGAACATTGCGGAAGGCCGTGACAGCATCCGTCAGTTCACCCGCGTCGTCCTTCTGAATGCCCAGCCAAGCACTAGCCCGCGCAAAGCAGTCCTGCAGAAAGACCCATTCCGCCGCGTGGTTGTCCGGATCGTATGTCTCAAGTGCGATCAGCGTGGATTCCACGACGTTTCGCATTGCATCCGGGTCATCTCGCGTCTCACCGACTGCGAGGCTGGCTGCCGCGAAATTCAGGTGGAGTTCCGCATCTTCGCGAGTATCGCTTTCCTTGCGCTCAAAACGAAGGAGTTCTTTGTAAGTGTCTGCAGATTTCGCCAACAGATCGATATCGTCGTCTTCGATACCGAGCGTCAGCCAGCCCCATGCCAGCGCCCTGAGTGCGTCGTAGCGGCATTGTTCGGGAAGATCGCGTGCCTCCCCGCGCGTCACAGCATGCAGCCTGTCGACCAGAGGTCGTAGCTGACCGCCGAGCGTCAATCCACGCTCCCGCGCCGTCGTCGCAACACTGCCAAGGATGGCTGTCGATAAGATAGCACCGGGTCCAAGCGAGAGCTGCGCGTACGGAACGGTAATTTTGGCCGGCGAGAAAGTGGTTGGATTGCCGGTATCGCCTGTTGCCTCAACCGGCGCGAACCGCATTGTGACGTTCCCGTCATCCAATGTCGCTCGTCCCCAGACCAAGAGGTCGGCATCTTCGCCACGCCGGGCTTTGCTGATCTCGGCCGCATCAGGCTCAGCGAGGTCGACTTCACCGGTTTCATCCTCAACGCCGATAAGCTCGGGATAACGGATGATTGCAATCCGCGGAGCACGCCTGGATGCGCCGAAATCGCGCGTGAAATGTGTGAGAAGCGTCGAACTCGCCGATTCGCGCAATTCACCGGCCACATCGGCAAGCAGAATTCGGAGATCGCCCTCAATTTGAACCACGGGCTTCTTGCGCCTGGCGCTACGGGCAATAAGCCAGATGACGATGATGGCTGCGAGGCCACCCACAATGATCAAGGCGGTCTGCTCATCGAGCCACGGGACCAACGCTAACCACTCACGGAACTGATCGGACATACACGACCCCTTTTAACCCACATGCATCCAAATGCGGGCCGACTATGGCCCGACAGTAAGGCTCCCGCAAGCAGTTGACACAAAACTGCAATCCAGCCGATTGGGGAGTCATCGGCACCTGCAGGTGGCAATATCCCTCCCAAGTTCGACAACTGTGTGATCATTCCAGCCGGATTGTACAATGTCTCGGCCATGATGATGACTCATTGCCGTGGTGGCTTGCGCGCCCGGCAGACTTTAATTCGGTGAGGCACACGTGTCACAGTCAACCATCTTCGCTTCGCTTTCATGGCGTCGGTGCGCGATGCTGCTTGCGCTACTCTTTGCATTCGTTTTCCCAACGCTTTCAGTCGTGGCCGGATCGCCCATCGGCGGAACCGTCTGGTCGACACCGGAGGACGTGCTTCGCGCCGCGTCGACCAGAGCCGGCAATGCCGGGTCCTTTTTGCTCAAATCGGCGTTTCAGGTCGGTTATGTTGCGACACCTCGCGTGAAGGCGGACGCCGATGTCACTGTCACCGGCGTCCTTGCGCGCACAACCATCACTCAGCACTATCGAAACACGACCGCAACCACGGCAGATGGTCTCTTCGTCTTCTCGCTTCCCGATGACGCCGAACTCTATGGCATTAGCCTGAACATTGGCGAGCGTGCCATCAAGAGCCAGATGGCTCCGCGTGCGATCATTTCCGCGCCCCGTGGGAATAGCGTCCAATTCCCGCCAGCCGTCTCCGAAAATACAGATTCGAAATTGCTGAGCCTGCCTGTCTCTGGAATCAAGCAGGGACAGACCGTAATCGTGCGCATCGAGTATCAGCAACGGCTGAGGATAAGGGGCGGCGCCTATACGCTTCGCTTGCCTTTGAATTCCTGGCCGAATCCCGATCCGGATTCATATCTGCATGCGGCAAAGGCCAAACCCGGAACCGTTGACGGAACACGGGTGGCTTCAGCGCCGGTTTCATTGCAGGTCCGAATCGATGCGGGCGGATCAATTGAGAAAATCTGGAGTCCCAGTCATCCAACCGTGTTGAAACGAACCGGCCCGACAATGGCACTCTTCGCGCCAACGGTTATGGATCACCGCCACAACACCGATTTCGCGCTGTCATGGACAATCCGTCCAGATCGCGAACCGTGCGTCAGCCTGTTTAGTGAAAAAGCGGCTAACGCGGATCATTTGATGGTGATGATCACACCGCCGCGCCTAGCCGAAAACACTGCTCGAATATCGCGAGACGTGGTGTTCGTTCTGGATGTCGCAAATACCGTAACCGACCGCTCCGCAGAATATGTGCGCAATGCCGTTTCATCGGCTCTCGCCCGACTCAATTCAACCGATCGCTTCAATGTGATCCGCGTCGGCGCCGAGACAACGAAACTCTTTGCCACGGTCGAACCTGTCTCCCGCAGCACACGGTCTAAGGCGTCCACCTTCCTGTCGCGCGCGGACTGGGGCAATGATTCGAGCCTCGTTCCCGCCCTCAAGAAGGCCTTCCGCGAAGAAAGCAAGACCAAGTCATCCAGACCGCGGCAGGTCATTCTACTGACAGGTGGTCGCTTCGAAGAGGCAAGCGCCCTCTCCCATCTGATCGCCAAACGCGCGGGAACCGCACGCCTCTTCATCGTGGGCATCGGCGAGAGCGCGAACGACGCATTGCTCAAGCGCCTGGCCGAAATCGGCCATGGTCGCTATCTCCCAATCCCCTCAGAAACAAACATCCCGCGCCGCTTGGCCCGTCTTTTCTCACAGTTGGAACAGCCGGTGATGACGGATCTGAAGGCAACCTGGACTGTCGGCGCCGTTGCACGCGCCTGGCCCGACCCGCTCCCCGACCTTCTCGCAGAGGAGCCCTTGCTTATCTCCGCCAAGATTGCCGCTCCATCCGGCACGCTGACACTGAGTGGTATGATTACAGGCCGGAAATGGACGAAGGTTCTGAAAATGTCCGATGCCCGAAGCGGTCTCGGATTGGCACCATTGTGGGCAGAAAGGAAGATTGCCGCGATCGAAGCGCGGCGCTTCATGGGGCAAACCTCTACGATTGTCGACAAGGCCATTCAGGATGTTGCCGTGAGCCATCAAGTACCAAGCCGTCTCACGACCCTTGTTGCAGTCGACGGGGATACAGTGATCCCTGTCCTGCCTATTCTTGAGCCAATAATCATTCGAGACGACCTGCACTTCGAAGCACATGCCGACAACAAATTGAGCCGGGACGCAAAGAATACGGGCCCTGTTGCAACCGTCGAGAAACTTGCATTGTTCGATGCAAACCGCAGCGTAGCGTCGACACATATTGCAGACCGGCCACAAACAGGTTTGTCGTTTGCCTTGCTGGCATTGATCATTGTCACAACCAGTCTTGTGACACTCGGACTTTGGGCCCATCTGCGCCGCGAATATGTTTCCATGAGGCGCGATCGTAGGAAGCTCTGAAAACGGACCGACGTCTCCAAATCCAGAATCAATCAACCTGCACTCGATCCTGATCGGTCGAATGCAGGTTGATAAGTTTCATGTCTCGCTTTTGGTGGTTCGCTAAGCCGCCTTGCTTGCAGCCGCGGCAGGCCGATACCGGCGAACCTGGCGATCGATACGCCTCACTTCACGCCGCCGTCGGGTATTGCGAACGTCCGTAACCACGCCATGAACCAAGAGTTCGGAAGGTGCGAAAGGCCGTGGTCGCAGCAGATGCCCTTCAATCGCCGCAGCGATATCGTTTCGCGACAAACCGATATCGGCCAACAGGTGAGGATCCAATCCTTCGAGATGGCGTCGCACCCGGTTGCGTTCGATGTTCTTCAATAGGGTGGCACCTGTGCAGTTCCATATCCACTTGGCTGCGTTGCGGAAGGCTCTCGAGCGCACTTCATTGGTTGTCGCCATGATGCGGTGCGACACGGCGCCGACATCATTATGCGACAGCTCATCGATGATATTTTGCGAATAGTACTGCCGATCTAAGTACATGGCTGCGATCCTTCAATCTCAAACAAACCAATGGAGCTGGCGAACGGCTCCACGCTTCTGACGCGCCGCATTCCGGCCGTCGCTCCTGTAGTGATCGTGGTGACGCCTAGGGCTGTACGACGCCTTGGGCGATAAGCGCTCCGACGTGGCGGCAGCGCCGGGACTTCCCCTTCATCGATCACTGATTCTTCGTTGATCGCAGAGCACGCAATCGCTGTTTGCGCAGGGTCGCACTTATCAGGAACGTCCAGCACCGGCGTCGTAAAACCGGTCAGCGCATGGAACGCTGCCTTGCGCTCCATATGTCGGTTGATCGGATCTACGATCACGACAAAGGCAAGATCGACAAGCATCCGGCGCAACATTGTAGCAAGCAGGTGACCACGCGATTGCCAACGCGCTGAAAGCACGAACTTATCCGCAAACGATCGTGACGATGACATCGGCTGCGCAATAGCTGCATGCGCAGCATCCTTTGACGATGCGTAATCCAGGACCAACATAGTGGCCTCCTGCTTCTAGAAATTCGGTTATTGGCAACGTCGACGGCGGCCGGTTTAGATCTCGAGGACTATCCGGGGGCCGATCCAAGGCCGCCGTCGACCAGCTAAAGATAGTGGGGGACCGGTGGTAAGTGCCGCTGACACAAGCGTGGTAATTTGCGTGTGAATCGTGGAAAATGGCTGCAATTATGCAAACGAAAACCATTGAAATCCAAGGAATCGCGCCAAAATGACGGATTCCAACGTTTCAGACACGTATCTTCAGATTCGGCTTTTGGGCGATTTAGAGGTCGTGCGAGCCGGCGAGGCAGTTGCTTTGCCGCGCTCCAAGAAAACGCGCGCGTTGTTGGCCTTTTTGGCCTTGGAAAAGCGAGCCACGCGCCGCGAGCGCCTTTGCACGATCTTTTGGGATATGCCGGACGATCCGAAGGGCGCACTACGCTGGAGTCTTTCAAAGCTGCGGCCGGTGCTCGATGAGCCGGATAACAAGCGCCTGATTTCGGAGCGCGACCGCGTCTCTATCAGCACAAATGCTACCGAAATCGACGTCAAAATCTTGCACGATGCCCAGTTGAACGCCGACAACATGGATACGGATCAGCTTGAGCAAATGGCCCTCTCGGGCGGCCTTCTGGAAGGCTTCGAGCTTCCGCGCTGTCCAGATTTTGAAATCTGGCTGGCATCCGAGCGAGAGAATGTACGGAGCGCCCGCCTCGCAGTCCTCAAGGGCCTTATCCAACGCTACGACGACGAACCTGCCCGGGCCGTCGACTATGCCCGGGCGCAAGTCGAACTTGAACCCTACAGCTCCGACGCACGAATTCAGCTGGTTGATTTGCTGGTAGCATCGGGAAGAGCGCGTGAGGCCGACCGTCAGATACAGCTCGCCCGGGACATCATCGGTCGGGCCGGCCTTTCGGTCACTGCATTGAATGCTGCGTGGACCAAACAGCAAAAAGAACCTCCAGCTCCGCCAGTTGCGCACGTAGCGACGACGCTGGATGAACGGTCCGTCGATGACGATCATCTGAGCGAATCGAGCCTGCTGGAGGGCGGCGAACTTACCCTTCCCCGACGCCCCTCCATCGCTGTTCTGCCGTTTGCGACCCTCGGTCGGGGCACCGATCACGATGTCCTGGCCGATGGGCTGACCCATGACCTGATCTCTCGTCTTTCGAGCCTGAGATGGCTTTTTGTGATTGCCCGCGGCTCGTCATTCGCATTTCGAGATCCGGTTGACGACGTGACGCAGGTCGCAAAGAAGCTCGGCGTGCGCTACGTCGCCCAAGGTAGCCTGCAGTCCGGCGGCGACCGCATCCGTGTGCATGCGGCCCTCGTCGACGCAGTGTCGGGATCGGAGTTATGGGCCGAGCAGTTCGACCGGAAGCTCGACGATATCTTTGCCATTCAGGACGAGATATCGAACGCCATCACTGGATCGCTGGAGACTGAGATCGAGCAGGCCGAGCAACGACGCGCGTTATTGAAACCGCCCGAAAGCCTGGATGCCTGGAGTGCCTACCACCGAGGTCTCTGGCATGCCTATCGGCCGACCCGTGCCGACGTCGATCAGGCGGAGCTGCTCTTTCGCCGCGCAATCGAGCTGGACCCGACCTTCTCCCGTCCCTTCGCCGGCCTCTCATTCGCATGTTTCAAGAAGGGCTTTCTCGGTCACACATCAGATTTCAACGGTGCCTACCAGAATGCGCTGCACTTCGCCAATGAGAGCATCGGTCTCGATCAACGCGACTCCCTCGGCCATTGGGCGCACGGGCGCGCGATGCTGATGCTTCACGAGCATGACCAATCCATTGAATCCCTGGAAACATCGATCGCTCTGAATCCAAATTTTGCCGGCGCCCATTTTTCGCTTAGCCGCACGCTCTTCGCCGAAGGCTCCAGCGAGCGGGGCATCGAGGCCACAGACCTCGCGCGGCGACTTAGCCCTTGCGATCCGCAGTTCTTCGCCATGCTGAGCGTACGAGGCAATTGCCTGGCGCAGCTCGGCCGTTACGACGAGGCCGCAGATTGGGTGATGCGGGCCGTCCGCCAGACCAATGCCCATCATCACATCCTCGCAATCGCTACCTATTGCACGGCGCTTGCGGACCGCATGGATGTCGCAAGAGACAATCTGGCGCAGTTATTGGCCAAGCAACCGGACTATAAGAGCGCTGATTTCTTTCAAGCCTTCCCGATCAAACGCCAGGAACACAGAGATCTTGTGCTTGATGGCCTGAAGAAAGCCGGATTCGAAAACTAGGTCATGAGCCCATGTCGGAACACAGCTTCACTTATCGCGCGTCGATAGCCTGGACCGGCAATCAAGGCACCGGCACGTCCGGCTACAAAGCCTATAGCCGCGATTACAATATCGACGCACCGGGCAAACCGACCCTTGCCGGCTCATCGGAAGTCGCCTTTCGGGGCGACAAGGCGCGCTACAATCCTGAGGACCTGCTGGTGGCATCAATCTCATCGTGCCACATGCTATGGTATCTGCATCTGGCTGCCGAAGCCGGAATCGTGGTCGAGACCTATGTAGACGAAGCCGAAGGGACGATGGTGGTTGAAAGTGGAGGCGCCGGACGATTTTCGGGTGTTGCCCTGCGGCCCAGGATCACGCTTGCGCCGGACAGCGATTTCAAAGCGGCTCTCGCTCTGCATGAAACAGCGCACGAAAAGTGCTTCATCGCCAACTCGGTTAACTTTCCCGTGAGCTGCGAGCCTGTGATCGCATAACACGCGCATTCTTGTCATTATGGCGGACTAGGCTTTCGCAAGATGTGAGACAGTTCCATGTCCTCCAACGGTTCCAAGATCACACGGCGTAACGTCCTCACTTCTCTAGCTGCCGCAGGCTGTCAGTTTCTGCCGGGCGCACAGATTGCCGCGGCGGCTGCAGGCCAAACGCTAAAGCGGGCAATTCCTTCGAGCGGAGAGATGGTCCCGGCCATCGGCATGGGCACCTGGATTACCTTCAATGTGGGCGGCGATACCGCTCTGCGTGACCAACGGGCGAAAGTTCTACAGACCTTTTTCGAACATGGTGGCGCGATGGTCGATTCATCGCCCATGTATGGCTCTGCCGAAGAAGTCATCGGTTATTGCCTCAAACGCGTTCCCGATCCAAGGCCACTCTTCTCGGCAACGAAAGTCTGGACGATGACTGGCCTGCTGGGCCGACGGCAGATGAGAAAATCGGAAACACTATGGGGAGAAGAGCAGTTCGATCTGATGCAGATCCACAATCTGCTCGATTGGGAGACCCATCTCGATACTCTCAAGGCCTGGAAAGCTGAAAAGCGGATCCGCTATCTCGGCATTACGACCTCTCACGGACGCCGCCATACTGACATCGCGGATATCATGGCGAAGGAGCCCATCGATTTTGTCCAGTTCACTTACAACATCGTCGACCGAGAAGCTGAGACCCGCCTTCTGCCACTCGCGGCCGACAAGGGGCGCGCAGTGATCATCAATCGCCCCTTCCAGCGAGGCGCCCTTTTCGAGCATTTGAAGGGCAAACCCCTACCCGACTGGGCTGGCGAGATCGATGTTGACAACTGGGCTCAGTACCTACTCAAATTTATCGTCTCGCACCCGGCCGTTACGTGCGCCATCCCGGCAACGTCAAAGGTCGAACATATGCGTGAGAATATGGGCGCGTTGCGAGGGCGAATGCCGGATGCGAGAATGCGCAAACGCATGATCAGTCATTTCGAAAACTTATGAGGAAAGCACTCCGCTGCGATGATCGCATTCTCGTCAGAGGCCTACTATGCACTCTTTGCCGAGTACAATAGAGCCATCTGGCCAGCGCAGATCTTAGCGCTGCTGCTTGGCCTTCTGGCGCTCGTTTCAGCGGGTCGCCCGTTCTGGCAAAGCGACAGACTGATTGCACTCATCATTGTCGTGTTTTGGGCCTGGAGCGGCATTGTTTATCACTGGAACTATTTTGCCGGGATCAACTTTGTCGCGCCCGTGCTCGCCGTGTTCTTCGTCATTCAAACCGTGCTGCTGTTATGGACCGGCATTGTCCGAGACCGCGTTGCGTTCCGCTTCTCGGGCAATCTGTACGGATGGGTGGGCCTGATACTCGCAGTATACGCCCTTGCGTTCCATGCCGTGACCAGCCACCTGGCCGGACATGTTTGGCCTGCCCTGCCGGCATTTGGCGTTACACCTAGCTCTGTCCTGCTGTTCACACTCGGATTGCTTCTTATGGCCGAGCCACACGTACCCTGGCATCTCACGATCCTACCGGTTCTCTTGTGCCTTCTCGGAGCGATCGGCGCATGGTTTCTTGATGTTCGTGAGGATCTGCCGCTGGCAGTTGCCTGCATTGCCGGTCCGCTATTCGCGCTTCTCAAGAACCGCCGCCCTGGCAGTCCATAACTGGGAGCAGGTCAGGTTCAAACGGGGTCAGACAATTGCTCGTTATCGCAATTGGGGCATCCAGAAATGTATTATGTTCAGAGACTGCAATAGATGCTCCAGGGACATGTCATGCCTCTGCCGCCAGATAAATTACCACCGCAAATGCTCCCTGAAATTACTGTGTTCGACGCAGGACGCCATTGGCCTTTGGAGACGCTGGAGACGGCCAAGCGCCAGGTACATGCGCTCTTGAACGAGGCGACTGCGCACTATCCGTCAGCCATTCTGAGGGTTGGCGATGCGATTTCCCGGCGCTGGCTGGCTCGAACACAAAACCCGCATCTCGATGAAATGGATCGAATAGCGGCATACATCCAACGTCCTGGAACCTACTATTTCAACATCAGCTATGAATGGGGGTGTAGCACTGCTGCCGGGCCGAGCCCCGATCGCAGATCGGCACGCCTCGTGCGCGTTCTCGACTGGCCAACGAACGGCCTCGGCCGGAACATCATCGCCGTACGCGTATCCGGTCGCGCCGGCACCTGGATCAATCTCACATGGCCGGGATACACAGGCGTACTACAGGCCATGGCACCCGGGCGCTTTGCTGCGGCCATCAATCAAGCGCCTATGGAGATGCCGGTCGGGATCATGCCGCTGGATTGGGCCGTCAACCGCTCAAAGGTCTGGCGAAGCTCCGACCCGACACCTGCACATCTCTTGCGGCACGTGTTCGAGCAGGCTGAAAGCTTCGACGAGGCATACGGCCTACTGGTAAATACGCCGATCGCCGCCTCGGCAATTTTCACATTGAGCGGTCTGGGACCAAGCGAAGCATGTGTAATCGAGCGCAAACCAAACGATGTGCATGTTATTGAAGGCCCTGCAAGCGCAGCAAATGAATGGCAGATGCCGGATTGGCGAGGACGAAACCGCGGGAATGAGAATGACGTGCGTCGAGAGATCGCCGCCTCTTACAATCTTGCACTGTGTTCGGATTTTGACTGGCTGCAGCCCCCCGTTCGCAATCCGACGACACGACTGGCTCTTATTGCTGATGCAGAAAGCGGACACATCGTCGTTCAAGGTTTCGAATCGGAAGGGCCAGCGACCCGCGTGCTTTCGCTACATTGCGACAAGACCGCCAAGACGCATTGACCTGCACGGCTCTGACTTTAGTGCGCCACGTATCAGCGGTCAGAGAAGTTCAATCGGCGGATGATTTTTCGAGCCCATCCCCGCGATGCTTTGAAGGCCGTCGGACGTTCGACCGATTGTGGTCCTTGTCGGTCCGGATCTCTTAGTGTGCCTGCCGCATCCGGATGGCGGCATTGACAATCAGGCCCTTCGACGCAGTACGCCCCAGGGGTCATGAGAAGTCTTTGAAAGAGGATTCGACCCGTGGCGCGAGCCGTTCGCTTCAATTCGACCTGGCTTGCGAAGATCGAGCCGTGAACATCGCCGGCGACGACAACATCGTCTGCGACAATGTCCCCTTCAACGCATCCTCCAGGCCTTATCTCGACCTCGGCGCTACAAACATCGCCGCAGATCTTGCCGCGGATTTCAACAACGCCGTTTGCCATCAGTCCGCCGGTCAAGGTAACGCCTTCCGCAACAACGGTAGGCCCTTTTCGCCTTAACGCACTCGCCAGCGACTTCGGCGTGAGATAGCGCACCGGTTTGCCGGGTGACGCCGGCGACGAAGTCGGCGTGCCGATCTCGGAGTCAATCTTGTCTTGAGCATACATGGAACAAAACCAAAACTTGGGCACGCAAGAAGCGCCAGGGGAAACTCAGCGCATGCATACGATGGGAGCACTGCATGATGTACTTGAGACGATCTCCAACACGACCTTGAAATTACCATATCGTCCACGCAAAACCATCGACCATACAATTGATTGTGGAAAAGCGATCATCGGGCAGGTAAGAGATCCTCGTGCCGGCAATGGCCAATACTCAGACATTCACGCAATGATTTGTGATCGGTACAAGTTCCGTTGCACATGAATTCTTCTGTAGTGTTGTGTTTAGTCATATAGGGAGTCTCAAATGAGAATGTCGTGTCTGAATGTGCCTGCCGCCGCCGTCGTCATGCTCGCCCTGTCCACCGGTGCTGTTTATGCGCAGGAACTCTGTACAGGCTACGGCCCGCAAACGCCGCGCGACATTTCTCAGGTCGAAGGTACGAATGCCCGCATCTTCACGCTGGCACCTCCTGCGTCGAAAATGAACCTCTGCAACATCCACACCCACACCAACGCCGAGCATAAGGGACCCGGCTTTTCCGTATCTGCCGGAACCGGAAAGCATGGTGGCTACAAATGCAACAATTCGGACAAACTCTCGGCAGCCGAACTCAAAGATCCGTCAAACGGACATGGCGCCTTTCACGGCATCAAGCCCGGCGACACGATTGAGGTTCATTGGGTTCATACGTCCTGCGACGTAAAGCCAGGCAAAGGCCTCGGTTCGTGTCTGAGCGAAAAGTGCGCCAACCCTGAACTAAGAGTGGAAACACAGGTCTTCCTGGTCGTGAATGATCCCAAGGCACTCGACTTCGCCAAGTTCGCCTATGCCGGCAACAAGGTCGGTGGACTTCACCAGGCCAAATCCCTTCCGACAGGAACCGGCACGCCGGTCGTCTTCGCCGGCTCAACCACAGGCCCCAAATACACGCAGTCAGCCTGCTCACCCCTGCAGGTCACCTGGAGTGTGCGCCCGAATTGCGCCAAGGTCGATGTCTCCTCACTCTACAAGTGGGCCAAAGATGGCAATGTATTCAAGGAAGACCATTCACACGGTGTTCGTCAGCTCGTCACGGCCAAGGAACTGCTGGCACCGATCAAGTAGAGTTGGTCTCTATTGCTGATTGGATTATCGCACCCAGTGCCATGTCGTGCACTTGGCCGAAGAGCTGCGTCGCGATCCGGCCGACACGGTTGATGATGAGCGTCGTCGGCGTGCCTTTCATGCCATAGGCAGACATCGTCACAGGTAGCGGTCCAGGTTCTCCAGCCTCGTCGATCCCGATTGGAAAAGTTAGTCGATTCTCGTGAATGAAAGCTTTGAGAGCCACTGGCGTCATGGCTTCATGATGTTCGAAGACGGTGTGGAGTCCAATTACGACCAAATCCGTCTGCGCAAACATCTCATAAGCTCTCTGCGTCTGCGGAATCGCGTGGGAGACACAGCCAGGGCAAAGCATCTGGAACGCGTGGATCAGAACCGGACGCCCGCGTAGCTCTGCCAAGCTCAAGGGGTGATCGCAGTTGAACCAGCGCGAAACGGATAGCTCAGGGGCTTGGGGTTCGCTCAAAAGCTCATTCATCTCAACTGCCTCCATCCGACAGGCGGGCGCTCATCCGAGCGCTCGCCTGTTTGATCTTCTGAAATCGTCTTCAACTATTCAATTCGGCCTGGAAGGCTCAGGTCACCGGAAGCGATGTCAAAGACAGCGCTCACGCAAAGGAGCGGCACATGCGCATTGGCATTGACGCGCAGAGCTGAAGTCACGCCATCGAACGAGACGCCGGACAACTGAACCGTTTTCTCGAATGGAACGCGAACCTCGACCGAAGTCTTGGTGAAAGAGGGATGCCATCCGGGGCTGTCGATCAAGATCGGCAAATGCGGCCATGTCTTCGGCAGATCCATCACCTCCCCCTTCTTGATATCGCGCACCTTTAGTCCGGCCTCACCGCATTGATCGGTTTTGGTCAATACGACCCAATGACTATGCCACCTGCGACCGTCATTCTTGGGATCGCCATCGCCGTCTTCGTCATAGAGAGGCGTATCGTCGAAATCGGGGTGGGATGTGACGGCAAATGCCAGAATACCCGTCTTGGGGCTGAAACCCACGGCAGAGGGATCGAAGCTTGTCGGCCAGACATAGGAGAACACCGTCGCACCTTTGAGCTGACCGATTGTAGCCGGCGTATTTGCTCCCGCATCCTTGGCAACATCCATTCGGAAGACTAGGTTCTGACCATCCTGTTTGATTGCCGCTTTCTGGATATCGAAGCTAGGATTGTCCGCGATTGACGATGTCGACGTGACATCGCCCGCCAGTGCCGCTCCGGAGATCACCGCGACGGAACAGATTGCCGCCAGCACAGTTCTTTGGGTTGTCATCATGAAATTTCCTTCACTTGCAGAAATTGCATCGAGTCGATACAATCAACAACTAGAGCGCCACCAACAGGCTGTCAATATATGTATCGACTCGATGCAAAATTTTGGAGATCAAAGATGAGCGATGATGCGCTCGCTGTGGCGAATCTATTCGAGAGAATTTCCAGATTGACGCGAACCGAGGAACAGATCGGAGATCTTTATCCTGCACAATGGGCAGCGCTCAGATATCTCGGCCGTGCCAACCGCTTTTCGAGGACACCGATGGCGCTGACCCGCTATCTCGGAACGACACGCGGTACCATGTCCCAAACCATTATTGCCCTGGATCGAAAAGGATACCTGGAACGGCTCCCGAGCAAGCGCGATAAACGATCCGTCGATTTGAAGCTCACATTTGCCGGTAAGAAGAAGCTGAAGAACGATCCAATCCAAAATCTTGCCAAAGCATTGGAGCCAACTGATGGCCTCGATGTGAAATCCATCCGCAACATGCTGGAGACAGCTCTTTCTCGGCTCATCGATGCCAATGAAGGTCGTTCTTTTGGCCAGTGTCGAACCTGTCGCTTTTTCGTCCGAGAGAGCGCCGCATCTGACGGAGCACCTTTCCGCTGCAGCCTTCTCGACGTTTCCCTCTCCCAGTCCGACAGTGAGGACATCTGTGTCGAGCATGAGGCAGCCTAGGCCCCTCCTACGCCACCAAGTCGGCTGCTTTACCTGTATTCGCAGGCTCACCAGACCGGACGGCAAATCGGGACCTTTGGACAATCGCCAAAAAACCGGCGAACTGCGGCAGCGCGCCCGCATGAAACTCATCAAACTTACGAAAAAATCAAATTAACCCTTTTGATTCTCTTAACTTTTTTCACCGCCCCGTTCGTGGTGTGACGCCCATCACACTTGATCCTTCAGATCACTACCAATTCCTTAAGATGAGGCAGCGCGTCGATGCACACCCCGCGTTGCCTGGGCAAAGGACAAAGACCAAAGGGAGAGCCATGCGATACCAATTCGCACTGATGCTCGCACTCGCATTCGGCATGATGAGCGCCGGAGGCCAGGCACATGCACAATCCATCGCAGGGGTTTGGGCTGGAACAGGCTTTGTGAAGTCCACCATCGGCACCAAGGAAGCCGTGCAATGCCGCGTCACATACAGCCGGGAGTCCGGCAAGGATTTCGGGTTGTCCGCGACATGCACGACCGAAGGTGGCAAAACCAAATCCGTTCAGGGAAATCTGGTCAGATCCAAATCCAACCGCTATGCGGGACGCATCTCATTTGGCGGAGCGATCGTCGTGACCGTAAAGGGCAATCGACAAACGCTGACCGTGTCGAGCGCCATGGGCACCGGACGTGTCAATCTGGTTAGGCGCTGAGCGACGAACAGTGTTCTTGAGATTGCCGATTGCCAAGCGTCTTGAGATAGCTATCTTGTACCCTGATCAAGATGGGCGAAAAAAACAGTCGCCATTATTCGTTCGCACGCCTCTCTGCTTTTCTCCTGACACGCAAGGTTGATCCGATTGCAGGCCGTTCTTTTCGATCATGATGGAACTCTCGTCGATTCCGAAGGGATCCACTGCCAGCACTGGCAGGAGATCCTGTCAGATCACAACGTTCAACTGTCGGACGCAGACTACAAGAAGCATTTGGCAGGCGTTCCGACGCCGGCAAATGCCGATCGATTGGTTCGCCAACATCGCCTTAGCGTAGCGGCACAGTTGCTTTCTGAAAGGAAAGACCAGGTCACTCGAGAGTTTCTTTCCAATCGCCCCTTCCCGCTCATGCCGGGAGCTCTCCACGCTCTAGAGACAGTCCACGACACCGGCATGAAGATCGCCATCGTGACCGGCGCCGGCTCGCATGGTGTGACATCAACAATCGATGCCCATGGACTCGGCTCCCTCGTGGAGGTCGTTGTTTCGGGCGATGATGTCTACCAGAGCAAACCAGCACCCGATTGCTATTTGCTGGCTCTTGATCGCCTGAACCTTAGCTCTACAGAATGTCTCGCTCTGGAAGATACGCAGAATGGTGTGACAGCAGCCGTTGCTGCAGGTCTCGTCTGTTGCGCGATCCCAAACACGTTCTCGGCACATCACAATTTCGAGCAGGCCGACCGCAAATTTTCCGATTTGTGGGAGGCAATTGGCTGGATCAAGAGCGAATTCCATGATCCGGCCTGATTCACAGAGACAGTGAACCGCGCAGAATTGGGGCTCACGGCCGCCAGTCAAATTCCTCCGCCGCGGCCTGAAACTCACGCAACGCGGGCGAAACGGTTCCACTCGCAGTCATTACAAGCTCCAATTTCCGCAAGCTTGCCATATCACTTATCGGGCGATGCACGACCTTATCCAAGACCACCGAACTCTCCGGTAAGACAGCCACACCCATTCCACTATTGATGAGATCCAGAATCCAATCCTCACGTTCGCTCCGCAATGTGATGTTGAGATCGAGACCGCTTGCACGCGTGAAGTCGATGAATTCATCCCTGAATTCACAATGTAGTCGGTCCAGATAAGGTTCACCCGCAACGTCTGCCAGGGGCACTGCGTCAAAGTCGCTGAATCTGTGACCGTTAGCGAATGCCACAACCATTCTTTCTTCGAAGAGATTGACGGCTTGAAAGCGTTGATCGTGTTTGACGTCTCGAGCGCAGAACACACAGTCGAGTGCACCGCTAAGGAGTAGCTCGGGAATGATCGCGGCGGTTACGTCGTGAAGAGTTACGCGTATGCGCGGAAATTCGATGAGAAAGGTCTGGAGAAAGCGACCGAAGCGACGAGGACCAATCGTGCACATCACACCGATGTCGAGAATTTCGACATGCTCATTCGAAGCAATCTTCGCGGCTTCGGCCGCCTTGCGCCGACTATCCTCGATGCGCTCGAAGTGCACCCGCATCGTGTGGCCGAATTCGGTGAGCTCAACCTGTTGTGAGTTCCTGTTGAACAAAGCTGCGCCAAGGTTCTCTTCCAGCTTGCGGATTGCCTTCGACAATGCGGGTTGCGACACGCTGCAGGCTTCGGCTGCATTCGTGAAATTCAAAGACTCAGCGACGGCCAGAAAATACCGGATTTGAGAAAGTTCCATCACGTCTCTCCGTGTTGCATGGCGCATCTGAACCACACAATAACCACCGGGAATGAAGGCAATAACTTATTGATATTTCACAATTTATTCTATCTGCACTAAAGCTCTTCATAACTGCAACAGAGACAGAAAACAAGAGGTTAGCCTATGCGCAAATTTTCTATTTCCACCATCGTGTGCGGTGCCATACTAACCATGATCGGCACGGGATACAGCGTCACGAGCACGGCGCAAGATGGCATTGTAGCGGCGAATTTCACAAGTGATGGTCAAGTCAAGATTCCCCTGAACTGGCGACAGTGGGTCTACATTGGAACGCCGCTAACGCCCAATGCACTCAACAATGGCAAAGCGCCATTTCCAGAATTCCACAATGTCTACATGGAGCCCTCCGCCTATGCCCATTGGGCGAAGACAGGCAAATTTGCGGAAGGAACGCAGATTGCCAAGGAACTCGTCCTGGTTCGAGAAAAGAGCAAGGACGAAATGAACAAGGACGGATCAACCGCCGAAGTCTCGGGGACCGGCTACTTTCAAGGTGAGTTTCAAGGCCTTGAGTTGACGATCAAAGATACCAAACGTTTTGCGAAAGAGCCTGGTGGCTGGGCGTATTTCAGCTTCGGGCACAAGGCACCACCCTATGCACAGACCGCCAAGGCCTTCCCGACGGAAAGTTGTAATGCCTGCCATCAGGCGTCCGCCGACGACGATTGGGTGTTCACACAGTTCTACCCGGTGCTCAGGGCCTCCAAGCCCAAATGAGCAGCGTGCCAGGGGAGATGGCGCCCGCCCTGCTCCCCTGGCAACCCGCTCACCTGGTCTCACACCCGCCACTGCTGTTGAACCGCCAAGAAAACCATTGCCAAGTCATGATGCGTAGATGTTCGGATGCTATCGATACTGCCCGAACCGTTCTCGCCATCACGATGGTTCTGAGTTTGACGTCCTGCAGTTCCGTCAATCTGAACCAACCTGATCTGGCCAAGCTTTATAATCGTAGCGCCTCTCATCACGACGCCACCCGCAATCCTATCATTGCGATACCCGGACTACTGGGTTCAAAGCTGACTGACACCCGAACCGGCCAAGTAATCTGGGGAGGGTATGACGGAATTTCGGCAAATCCCAAGCGGCCGGAAGGCCTTAGACAGCTGGCCTTGCCCATCGGTTACGGGCATGAGCCTCTTTCGAAACTGAGGGATGGAATAAAACCAACGGGTGCCCTTGAGCGGGCGCGGATCAAGCTTGCAGGCATTCCCATCGGCCTCGAAGTTTATGCCGGCCTGCTGCATACGCTTGGCGCGGGAGGCTACCGCGACCGGACCCTCGGACTGTCTGGTCAGATTGACTATGGCACGGATCATTTTACGTGCTTTCAGTTCTCTTATGACTGGCGACGTGACATTGTCGAGTCTGCTCAGGAGCTCAAACGTTTTGTGCTGAAGAAACGAGCCTTCGTGCGGCGCGAATACAAAAAACGATTTGGCATAGACAATCCACGCATCAAATTCGATATAGCCGCCCATTCCATGGGTGGCCTCGTCGCGCGTTACTTCCTCATGTATGGCGCTCAGGACCTGCCCGCAGATGGCTCGCTCCCCAAACTGACCTGGGAAGGCGCGAATTACGTCGAACGCGTCATATTCATCGGCACACCCAATGCAGGGTCGGTAACGGCTTTCAATGATCTCGTGAATGGCAGGAAGCTAGCGCCCCTGATCCCCTTTTTTCCCGCAGGCTTGTTGGGAACCTATCCATCCATCTACCAGCTGATGGCGCGGTCACGCCACGGTGCGTATGTTTGGGACGGGAACGATAAAAAACGTGTGACGAATATCCTAGACCCTACTCTATGGAAAACGCGCAACTGGGGCTTGGCTTCGCCTCGTCAGGCCGACACTCTGGCGCACCTCATGCCGGATATCGCAAGCGCATCGGACCGACGTCGGCGGGCCCTTGCACTACAGGCCAGAATACTGAAGCGAACCCAAAACTTCCAAAAGGCCATGGACCGACCGGCACGGCCTCCGAAGGGCCTTCAGATGATCCTGGTTGCCGGTGACGGTCATGAAACACCACAAAAGATATCGATCCCTTCCGATGCCATCGGTGGCGGCGTTCAGATTGCGGGAAATGGCGAAGGCGACGGGACAGTCTTGCGGTCGAGTGCCTTACTGGACGAGCGCGAAGGTCAAAAATGGCAGCCGACAGTCCGGTCCCCGATTCAATTCCAGTTGACGATGTTTCTGCCTCAAAAGCATCTCGAAATCACCAAGAGTCCGATTTTTCGCGATAACGTCCTTCATTGGCTTTTGGAGGATCCACGCAACGGCACATCGAAGAGTCGGTGATGCTACTCCGAAGCCTGTGGACACTGCTCTAGCGAGACACCAATCTTCTCGCACGCCGGACGAGAATCCCAATTGCATTCCGCCGCAATTGCAGGGGCGCAAAGGCCTGCGAACGGTTCCCGCTTGACCGCCTGTTGAGAAGACGCAGTGCCGCCCGGTGCTGATCAAGCGGCGTTACGACCATATCGGCGATGTCGCAGTGAATCTTCGATTTCTTATGCATTGCATTCTCCTTTGGTGCGTCAGTCCGCCTTATGAGGAGAAAGATAGTGTTGCCCGAAATGTAGGTAAAATATATATGTTCGCATATTTCAATATCTTTGAGATATGTCAATATGGAACTCAGACACCTGCGCTATTTCGTGGCCGTGGCCGAGGAACAGCATGTCACACGGGCCGCCAAGCGCCTCGGTATTCAACAACCACCGCTCAGCCAGCAGATCCGGTCGCTTGAAGACGAGCTCGAAGTCCAGCTCCTGCGTCGCATGCCACGCGGCGTCGAACTCACGGACGCCGGCCGTGTCTTTTTTGCCGACGCTCGTGCGATTCTTGCTCAAGCCGATCAGGCAAAAGCGAAAGCGAAACAGACTGCCCGCGGCGAACAAGGCAAGATCATTGTTGGCTTTACCACCTCAGCGCCCCTCAATTCCTTTATTACCGGTGTCATTCGATACTATCGGGACGCCTACCCGGGGGTTTCGCTTGTCCTGGAGGAAGGCAATACAGGTACATTGGTAGATGCTATCTGCTCAGAGAAGATCGATGTGGCATTCATTCGGTCGCGCATCGCAGACCGCGAAGGTCTGGCGACGTACACGCTGCTGAAGGAAGAGATGGTTGCCGCCCTCCCCGCTGCTCACCCGCTGGCACAAACGCTGCCTGAAAACACGGTTGAGCTCTTAGCGCTCTCGGACCTGGCGTCTGAGCCCTTCATTCTATATCGGCGCAACGCCTTACCAGGTCTCTACGATACAATCATCAGTGGCTGCGAACGCGTTGGTTTCAATCCTCGAATCGCTCAGGAAGCGCCTCAGATCATCTCGACGCTGAACCTCGTGGCCGCGGGACTCGGCGTGACAATCGTACCGGCCTCTCTGCGCAACCTCGCGATGCCCGGCATCGTGTTCCGCGCATTGAAACCTAAGCCACGTCTTATTGCGCCAATCAATCTGGCTTGCCGGACAGTCGACCACTCAGCGTCTGCCCGAAAATTCGTACAACTTGTGCGCAAGCGCGCGAGAAAAATCCTATAGTCTAGGTGTTCATATACTGCGGCTCTCGACGCCAACCAGCACATCATGAGGAACCTGCAATGAGAAGGATTGTTTGGATTGCATTGGCATTGTCGATCCTACTTCCAACCAGCATTCATGCCGCCGATTCAGTTGGACCGAAACTGACCAGCAAATTGAAGGATCTGCTGACCAAAGAAATGCAGCAGGTTGGTCAGGCAACTGGTGACTTGGCGCAAGCGATTGCTACCGGCGATCACAAGAACGCAAAGACGCTCGCCACTGGCATCCGCGACAGTTTCATATTGAAAAAATCGCTGACAGCTCAAGACAAAAAGGAGCTGATGGGTGCGGTGCCGCCTGAATTCATTGCGCTCGATCGCCACTTTCATGCTCTTGCAGGGAAACTGGCCCATGCAGCGGAATTGAACGACAGCCAGATCCAGGGCTTTTTCTTTTCTGAGATGTTGGAGGCTTGCGTGGCCTGTCACAGCAAGTATGCGAAAAACCGATTTCCCGGACTCGATACGGCTCATCCCGGTGCGCACAAACACTAGAATGCCCGGCAAGACCTGGATCATCCGACCCGCGCAGTTGCCGGACACAGACGCTCTCACCAGGTGCATCGATGGGGCATACGCCATCTACGCAGACCGCATCACAGATCTGCCGGCGGTATCCGATGGCGTTGGCCATGACATAGAGATTCATCGTGTCTGGGTGGCTGAGTTGGAAGGGTCGGTTATAGGCGGTCTGATCCTGATCCCCCATGACGGATATGCCGTATTGGCCAATGTCGCTGTCGATCCGGCGTCATCCGGTCTAGGCGTGGGTCGCGGCCTTATCGAATGTGCAGAAGCGGCGTGTCGAAGTCTTGGGCTTCAAGAACTTCGTCTCAGTACCCACTCGGAAATGCCGGAAAATGTTGAGCTTTACGAGCACCTTGGATGGAAGAAATCGAGCCGATCAGGCAACAAGATACACATGATCAAAGTCATATAGAGATTCGGGAGATAACCGCAATTCCGTCGCCGATCTATACGCCCCTCACATCTGCTCTGCAATCTCCCGGCTGACGTCCAGGAAACTCCGGATCAATCTAGCATCGCTCCGTTCACGAAGATGGGCAATCTGCCTGTACATCATTGCGCCACAATCCGGAATGGCGATTTCACGAAGCCGGTCGTCGGTGGCAAGACCCTGTTCGCCGACAATGCCGATCCCCAACCCTTGCGCCACGGCCTCTCGAAACGCATCGCGATTGTTGATTTCCATTGAAACAACCGGAGAAAGGCCCGCCTCATTGCACGCTTGGTCGAAGAGAGAGCGCGTCCATGAACCACGTTCGCGAATGATGATCCTGCGGCCTTCCAGTTCCGAGAACCGCATCGTGCGTCGGTCTGCCCAGGCATGGTCTTTGTTCACATACACGACCAATGGTCGCGATCCAAAGTCGATACAGCTCAATCTGCGGTCGACCACTGCCGATGCAAGCATCGCGACGTCTGCCCGGAAGTCCAGAAGAGCATTCAGAGCTTCATCGGAATTGCAAATCGTGAGTGAAACCGTGATACCGGGATAGGCCTTCGAAAACGCCGATATGAGGCTGACAACATCCATCGGGTTAACCGCGCTCACCCTCAAGTGACCTGTCGCGAGACCGCTCGCGGCTTGCAGCAACTCCACCGCCTCATCGCTGGTCGTGAAAAGCCGTTCTGTAATCGGGAGCAGCGCTTTGCCGACGGCGCTCAGCTCAACTTGACGCCCGCGGCGATGGAATAGCTCAACCCCGAAGGCCTGCTCCAAATCAATGACCTGACGCGTGATGGTCGGCTGGCTCCGATCCAACCTCTTGGCTGCACCGGTAAAGCTGCCCTCGAGCGCTACCGCCTGGAACGAACGCCAATGCGTGAAATACATATAGAATTCCTATTCGAGATGAACAAATTTGATATTTGCTAAATAGCGGATTTCGCAGAATTCTAAGCTAGGAGTCAACGGCCCCGGCGAACGTCAGCGGTGCTTTTGATGAGAGGGAGAACCCGATCATGGTCGCTGGAAGCAACCACAGCACATCTGCCGCGCTTCCCGACCCTTTGCCTGACGACTCCGAAGTCCGAAATGCTTCGCCGATAGCGATTGAATTGGATACTCCCACGCACCGCGGAGACATCATTGCCGCATTGCTATGTCTGAGTTTGGGTCTCGCAGGGTACTTTGTCATTGTGCCGGCAGCTGTCTACGTCCCGACGAAATTCGCGGGAACAGTGAATTCGCCAGCCTTCCTGCCGAATGTTCTGTTCATTCTGCTAGTCGGGCTGAGCGTCATATATCTGCTAAAGAGCGTCACAATCTTTCTGCGCGAAGCCGCGCAAGGCCGAGCACGGAATACAGACTGGCTCCTGGCCGGCGGAACCGCACTCATCTGTATTGGGTATGTGGGCGCGATCCACCTCGTCGGGATGACTTTGGGTTCGGCCCTGTGTGTTGCCGCCGCCATTCTCTATTTCGGAGAACGCCGTCCGTTTGTCATCGGCTCGATCGCGATCATTCTCCCAGTTCTGCTGTGGTATTTCTTCGTCAAGATCGCCAGCATTCATCTACCAACTCCCGTGCTTCCGTTGATGAATTGGCTAGAGTCCTCAGTTCTTCACAACGGTACGTTCACGCAATTCGGCATGTGCTTCACGAGGATCGGGGCGGCATGATCGATACCGATGTCCTCCAGCAAAGCCTCTCATTGATTCTGCGTTGGAATGTTCTGGCGGCATGCTTCGCCGGAGTGATCTGGGGAATGTTTGTCGGCGTAACTCCCGGCCTTACAGGGATCATGGCCGTCGTCATCGCACTGCCCCTGACATTCTTCATGGACCCACAGACCGCCATCGCGCTGCTGCTGGGGATCTATGTCACTGCAATCTACGGCGGCTCGGTCACCGCCATCATGATCGCAACCCCGGGCACGCCGAACGCGGCAGCGACCGTCCTGGACGGGTATCCGTTGGCCCGTCGGGGCAGAGCCCGCCAGGCCCTGGAAATGGCGCTCTACGCGTCGTTTACGGCAGGCATTCTGTCGACTGTCGTAGCACTGATGATTTTTCCGGTAATTGCCAATGTCGCGCTCGAATTCGGTGCTGCAGAGGTCTTCGCGGTTATCGTCTTTTCGATCACGATCATCGCCGGCGTCTCTGGCGAGTCGCTGCTCAAGGGATTGATTGCGGCGAGCTTCGGATTTCTGGTCGCGATGATCGGACAGGATCCTATCCACGGCTCCAGCCGGTTCACATTTGGGATCCACGATTTTCAAGCCGGCATGCACATCCTCACACTTTTGGTCGGCCTATTCACGATCCCGGAGATCATGATCCGCGGTGTGGAGGCCTACAAAGCGCGTGATACAGTCACCGTCGGCGAGATGGGACCGAAGCTGACGTTCCTGCAATATCTAGGTTACTGGCCGACCTATCTCAGGTCCTGCATCGGTGGTTCTCTGCTTGGCGCCCTCCCCGGTCTCGGCGGAAGCCCTGCTGCATTCCTTGGCTATTTCCTGGCACAACGTTTTTCCAAGAAGCCGGAAGAATTCGGCAAAGGGTCCCTCGACGGCGTGGCCGGAGCCGAAGCTGGAAACAATTCCGTCTGTGGCCCGGCGCTTGTGCCGATGATGAGCCTCGGCATCCCCGGCGATACGACGACTGCCGTCCTGATGGGTGCGCTCGTCATCCATGGCCTGAATCCCGGCCCCCTCCTTTTCGAGGACTCGCCCGAATTCGTCTACAGCGTTTTCCTGCTGTTGTTCGTCGCTCTGATCTTTCTGCTCCTGGTAGGTTCAGGCGTTGTGCGGATGGCAAAGTGGGTCGTCCGCATGCCCACCCAATTGTTGTTCCCGGTCGTGCTCATCCTGGCCACCTACGGTACCTATGCGGTTCGCGGAACGATGGTCGATGTCATATCCATGTTTGGTGTTGGCTTTCTTGGATTTCTGATGCGCATCCAGAAAATCCCCGCCGCTCCCTTTGCCATTGCCTTCATTCTCGGGCCCCTTTTCGAGAATGAGTTGCGCAAGGCACTGATCATTTCAAGCGGGTCACTCGACATCTTCGTCAGCAGCAATATCGCAATTACCTTTTTGATCCTCGCCGCTCTGAGCGCGGGCGCATCAGTCTTTCTCCATGGGCGTTTCAAGGGGACGAAAGCCGCGAAGGTGATCACGGAATAAACAAGCTTTGGGAATGGAAAAGAAGGAGGAGAGAATGCGACACCGGAGAACACTGAGTTTTGCCATCGCCGCCATCCTATCTGCAGCTGCAATTGCAGCCACGTCCGCTCAGGCTGGTGACTATCCCGACAAGCCGATCAAACTCGTCGTGCCATCCGGCGCCGGCGGTTCGACCGATACGGCGGCGCGGATCATGGCGATCAACATCCAGGATCATCTTGGCCAACCCATCATCGTCGTCAACAAGAAGGGCGGATCCGGCGGGATCGGCATCAATTTCGGACTGAAGGCCAAGCCGGACGGTTATCTTCTCATGGAAGGCATGATCGGCGGCCATGTGCTGCATCCAGCCATGAACGCTTCAGCCGGCTATACCCCGGCCGACTACACCCCCATCGCTATGACCCAGATGAACCCCAACGTCTTGGTCGTGAATGCCTCCGCACCCTACAAGGACCTCAAAGGTCTGATCGCCGCCATCAAGGCCAGTCCGGGCAAATTGAAATTCTCGCATGCCGGCGCGGGCAGCATCCATTTCTTCGGAATTCATCTGCTGATGAAGACGGCAGGTCTGGGCGGCGACTCGGCGATCGCCGTTCCCTACAAGGGCGGAAAAAGGTCCATGGCAGGCTTGCTGCGCGGTGAAGTCGACTTTCATCAGACCAACCTCGTCTCGGCCATCGACTTCATCAAGTCCGGCAAAGTACGGGCATTGGCCGTGACAACGAAAGAGCGTCTCAAAGTATTTCCCGACGTGCCAACCTATGCCGAACTCGGATACCCGAATGTCGATATCTTCGGATGGCGCGGCGTGATCGGCCCGAAAGGTCTGCCGAAGGCCGTCGTCGCAAAATGGGCCCAGGCCGTTCAGGACACGATGAAACGCAAAGGCTGGAAGAAGATGGTCAAAGCGGTCGGCGACGTGCCGCGATACATGGGACCGGAAGAGTTCACAAAACACATCGAAAGCGATTTCCAGCGCTATCGCCAAATGGCAACAGATCTGGGAATTCTGGTCGAATAGCAGGCTCACCGAGCCAATCCGACGCGATCCGATAAGGCTTTCGCACAACCCACACGTCCCGCCCGGAGCTGTTTCCGGGCGGCAAAACCACACGCCTGCCAAGTGCGACCCAAGGAGACATGATGGCTGAGCCCAAAGCACCCAACGTCATCTTTGTATTCGCCGATCAACTGCGCGGTTGCTCAGTCGGATATGCTGGCGAAGAACCCGTCAAAACACCGCATATCGATCGCTTTGCCAACGAGGCGGCCGTCTTCACCAATGCCGTTTCCATGTTGCCGGTCTGCGGACCTTATCGGGGATCTCTGCTCACCGGCCGAACACCGCTGAGCACAGGCCTGGTGCTCAACGATATTGCATTGAAAACGAGTGAAATTTCGGTGGCGGACGCGTTCAAGGCCGGCGGGTACGAGACAGCCTATATCGGCAAATGGCATCTTGATGGCCCGGACCGCACCGCGCCTGTTCCTCCCGGCCCGCGGCGGCAAGGTTTCGACTATTGGGTCGGGGCGAACTTCGAGCACAATTACGACAATTCTCGTTTCACGGACAATGACGGCACGGTCAAGACGTGGGAAGGCTGGGATGCGGAAGCGCAAACCAGTCTGGCTCTCGACTATGTGCGCAACAATGCGGATGGCGATCCATTCGTTCTATTCCTGTCCTGGGGGCCGCCGCACCACCCCTATCGGGTTGCACCGCAGACCTATCTCGACATGTATGATCCGGCCGATATTCAAGGCCGACCCAACTGTCCTGATGTGCCGCGCGAAGATCTGTGGGGCTACTACGCTCAGACAACTTTCCTCGACGATCAGTTCGCACGCATCGTCGACGTCCTGGAAGAGACCGGGTTGAACGACGACACTGTGCTGGTGTTCACCTCCGATCATGGCGACATGCATGGCTCACACGGTCACTATAAGAAACAGTGGCCCTGGAATGAATCCATAAAAGTCCCGTTTGCCTTGCGCTACCCTCGTGCCGTGCCAGCCAGTGCCCGGATCGACACGCCGATCAGCGTCATCGATATCATGCCGACTCTGCTGGGTTTTGCTGGCGTTTCGGTTCCAGACACTGTCGAAGGGGTCGATCTCTCTCCCTTTATCCGCGGCGAGCGCACCGATGCACCGGAATCGGTTCTCATCATGAACCCCTGCCCGTTCTCCATCGGCGATCCACGCGGACCCGATCAATATCCCGACTATCAAGGCGAGCGGCTCGAATATCGCGGCGTGATCTCGGACCGGTACACCTATGTTCGAACCATCGACCGGCCCTGGCTGCTCTATGACAACGAGAGGGATCCTTATCAGCTGACAAACCTGATCGAGAGCCCGGAACACGCATCGACGCGCGCGCACCTCGAGACGCTCATGAGGGCGCACATGGAGCGCATCGAAGATGCCTTCCTGCCGCGGGACGCCTATTACGAGAAGTTCGACATCGCCTTCGACCATCGCGGCAAGGTCATCGGCCTCGTCGAGAACATGTATGACCGCGCGGGCTGACGATATCAGCACACCACTCACACCCTTGTATTTGACAACACATTCCGGACAGACCAGCGATGACAAATAGAGATACCAGCGACATGAACACGGCGAAGGATCTCGGTGAGAAACTCTTCACTTTCGTGGTCTACACGGATTCCCATGTGAACCAATCCGAGCATGAGTCCATGTCACCCCACGAGGTGAACAAGCTTGCGAACGGACGTCATCGCCATGTCCTCAATGAGATCAACCGGATTAGTCCCGACTTCGCCATCCATCTTGGCGATCTGGTTCACCCCGTTCCGGTTATGGACATTTACGCCGATGCAGCCGACCGCTTTCACGAGCAGACAAAAGAACTCGAATGCCCCTTGCACCTCATCCCCGGCAATCACGATGTCGGTGACAAGCCGATCAAATGGGGCCCGGCGGAGGTTGTATCGGACAAAAGCCTAGCGCTTTGGGAGAAGCATTTCGGACCGCACTTCCATAGCTTCGAGCACAATGGCTGCAAGTTCATTCTGCTGAATGCACAGATCATCAATTCCGGTCTGGCCGCTGATCGCGCTCAGCGCGATTGGCTGGAAAGCGAACTTGACAGTTCGGCAGGCAAAAGGATTTTCGTCTGCATTCACTATCCGCCGTTCGTGTTTTCGCCTGAGGAGCTCGAATATTACGACAACATCGCCGAGCCGGGCCGATCATGGCTGTTGGGTTTGTTCGAACGTCATTCGGTTGAGGCGAGCTTCTCCGGCCATGTCCACAACTTCTGGTATCACCGCCACGCAGACACTCAGCTCTACATTCTGCCCTCGATCACTTTTGTCAGGCACGACTATTCGGAAATGTACCGGGTTCCCGCAGGGACGGAGGCCGGGCGCAACGACGAGGTCAAGCTCGGCTACTACATAGTCGACGTTCACGAAGGCGGTCATATGTGCCATCCGATCCGAACCTACGGTCAGATCCTCGCGCCTGACGCACCAAAGCCCGAGCCCAAAAAGAGCGTCCCGCCGATTCACCCTCTGCAGAATAGCCACACAGCACTCGGCATAGATTTGCGTCAACCCTGGGCCGAGATTGTCGCGATCCAACCAAGCGGCGGTCTCGACGAATTTGCCAGAAAAATCGTGCGCAACGACTATCCTCTCCAGGCACTATGGGAAATGGGCATAAGCCGGCTTCGTGTGCCTCTGCAGGATCTGACTGATCCGCAAGTGCGCAGCCGCATGGCGGATTTGCGCGATCTCGGCATGCGCTTCACGGCCTTCTCATTTGAAATACCCAAGGATATCTACCGGGACGCATTGGTGAATCACGGCCATTTGCTGGAAGCCTGGGAAGTCGGATTTGCATGGTCCGATTTCGACGAGATTCGCGACGGCATCAAGACGCTGAAGGGAGAAGTGGATCTCAAAATCTTCCTGACCAAGCTCCGCTCAAAGGAAGATTTGGAGACCGACGGGCAACGCTATTACCACGTGATCAATCACGGTTTCGCCGTCTCCGACCGCGAAGCGATGGAAGATGTGTTGAACAATCCCGCCAACGCCGGGCTCGTCGACGGCTTCGTGTTCCGTGTAGCGCGCGAACGCGATGCATGGTCCGAGATTCAAGCCATCGGATCATTGGTCGAAGCACTGAACACGCGGGCCTCAATACATGTGCGCCTTTCGACCGCCAACCCGGCTGGTGAGGCCGTTGACGACCTGGCCAACGCCAACCTGGTCGCGGAAACACTCTTAGCCTCACTGCCCCACGCAAACCTGACGAGCTATCTCGACACGTTGGCAGATGCCGACCGCGGCTATTTCGTGCATACAGGTCTCGTCGACCGACGTTTCAACCCACGCCTCGGCCTGAAGGTCGTCCGTCATCTGCATTCGGCACTTACCGAAGTAAAAGGGCCTTTCACCCGCCTAGGAAAAGTAGAGTTTGTGGGGGGACGCTCGATTGCTCTTGGGGCAGACGGTGCGACCTATGTGATCGTCCTACCCGACGCAGCGATTCGCACACTGGCCATACCAGACTCTGTGACCCTGTCGTCCGATGACAATCAAGTGGCAAAACTGATCGACCTTGCAACGGGCATGATCGCCGAAATCGTCTGTAGTTGTGCGGATGACGGCACGGTAAGTCTCGATGTGAGTTCTCTCCCTGCCAATCCCGCGCTGATCGTTATCAACTGAGGGTTTGGACGGTGATTTCACCATCATCGCAGATCTGCTAATTCGTTTTAAGCAGACTTACTTTTCCGGATTCATGGCCGGTGGCAATCTTGGTACCGTCCTGTGAAACAGCCAGCGCGAAGATACGGTCACCCATATCGATCGTGCGCAATATTCTGCCGCTGCTCAACTGCCAGAAATAGACATGGGTTTTTCCCGCGACGATCATCAGATCGCTGTTCTTCGGATGGAAATCCAGATTGCTGACGCCATTGTCGGGCACTTGCAGTGTCTTAATAGGCATTCCGGTCTTGGCGTCGACCACCGTAAGCTGACCGCGGTTTTCGCCGAAAACAACCCGATCGCCATCAGCCTGATTTGGCGCGGCAACATCGATCAGCGGGTTTTTCGCTGTAAAAAGGAGCTTGGCCTCACCCGTCTTGGTATCCCATGCGACGGCGCTCTTATCGGGACTTGCGGAATAAAGAACATCGCCGCTACCAGAATATGCAAGGCCATATGGGGAACGGCTATGCTGGCGCACGCCTTTGGCACGAAACTTCGAGTTCAGAAGGTAGAACCGGTAAAGCTCACCTTGTGCGCCGACCCAGGCAAACTCTGCCAATGTTGAATGAAATGCCAGCGCGTTGCGACCGCCACCATAGGGGGTGAAATGCCCCTGCTGTTCACCGTTCTTCCATTTGAATCCATTGATTTTCGCGCCGTCGAACTCCCCTTGCGCCGACAACACCAAATCAAGCGGCCAAACGTCCACCAAGCTCGTTGGTAGAATCTGCTTACCCGTTTTTTCCCAGACAAGAGAGCCGTCTTTGGTTTTGAAAACACCCAGATGATTGCCGAAATCGCCGCGCGCGATCAGCGTCGCATCTCTATTGAATACCAATGCCAGCACACGGCCGCTCGCTTTGCTCAGCGGGCCTTGTTCTGTGACCAGTTGATGATTGTAGTGATCGGCTGGGACGTCTGACGCCGCCCGGACATTGTCAGGATTCACCGCGAACCAGGCAAAAAACCCGACTATGGCCGCTGTGAATATTCGATACCGCATGGATCAAGATCCCTTTGATAATCGCCTTTCAAAGGTTGGCGGAAGACAGCCAAGGAATGATCAGTGTACCGCGGAATTCCTGCAATATTCCTACGCAAAGCCGCACACAGCGCGAACTGCGTAGCTTTCGAATGTGATGGTTGATGAGAGTTAAATGCCGGCGCACCAATCACAGTGCGCCGGATATTGATTTAAAGCATATTGCGAAAGCCGTGCCTGACTGTTCGACGCCAGTCCTGCTGCAGGCACGCGTTAGCTGTCCAGGAAGCTCCGCAGCTTGCGGGATCTGGACGGATGCTTGAGCTTCCGAAGTGCCTTGGCTTCGATCTGCCGGATGCGCTCTCGGGTGACCGAGAACTGCTGACCGACCTCTTCGAGCGTGTGGTCCGTATTCATGCCGATGCCGAAGCGCATGCGCAGGACTCTCTCCTCGCGCGGCGTGAGCGATGCCAGAACGCGGGTCGTGGTCTCGCGCAGATTGGACTGGATCGCAGCATCGATCGGCAGGATCGCATTCTTGTCCTCAATGAAATCGCCGAGATAGGAGTCTTCCTCATCGCCAATCGGCGTCTCAAGGCTGATCGGCTCCTTGGCGATCTTGAGAACCTTGCGAACCTTCTCGAGAGGCATGGCGAGCTTTTCCGCCAGCTCCTCCGGCGTCGGCTCGCGGCCGATCTCATGCAGCATCTGGCGCGATGTCCGCACGATCTTGTTGATCGTCTCGATCATATGCACGGGGATACGGATGGTGCGCGCCTGGTCGGCGATCGAGCGCGTGATCGCCTGACGGATCCACCAGGTGGCATAGGTCGAGAATTTGTAACCGCGGCGATATTCGAATTTATCGACCGCTTTCATCAAACCGATATTGCCTTCCTGGATGAGGTCCAGGAATTGCAGGCCACGGTTCGTATATTTCTTGGCGATCGAGATCACGAGACGCAGATTTGCCTCGACCATCTCCTTCTTCGCGCGGCGTGCTTCGCGCTCGCCCTTCTGGACAATCGAGACGATGCGGCGGAACTCGGAAATTTCGAGGCCGGTTTCAGTGGCCAGATCCTGGATGGTGGTCCGCAGGTCCTTGACGGTCTCACGCTCGGATTTGACGAAGGCTTCCCAACCCGGGCGTTTCAGGCGACCAACACGGCGCAGCCAGTTCGGATCGAGCTCGTGGCCCTGATACTCGCCGAGGAAGTCCTCGCGCTTCACACCATATGAGTCTGCAAGACGCATCAGCCGGCCTTCGAAGCCGAGCAGACGGCGATTGATGTTGTAGAGCTGCTCGACAAGCGCTTCGATACGATTGTTGTTGAGCGACAGGCTTTTTACGTGCGTGATGATCTCTTCTTTGAGCTTGTCGTAGCGGCGTTCCTGGCTCGTCGAGAGCGACTGGCTTTTCAGCTTCTTCTCGACAAGCTGGTCCTGAAGCCGGCGCAGCTTTTTGTAGTCGCCTGCAATGAGGTCGAACGTTTCAAGGACTTGCGGCTTGAGTTCAGCTTCCATCGCAGCGAGCGACAGGCTGGACTCCATGTCGTCATCATCCTCGTCGTCTTCGCCGTCCTCACCTTCTTGCTTCTCGGTATCGTCACCGCTTTCAGGCGCTGCGGCAGCACCGTTCATGCCTTGTTTTTGTTCGCCGTCAGCATCACCGGTGCCGGCCCCGCCTTCGCTGCCAGCGCCTTCGCCGCCCTCACCGGGCGTCGCAGCTGGCGCGTTCTTGGCGTCGGGTCCGACATAAGTCGCTTCGAGATCGATAATATCGCGAAGGAGAATGCGCCCTTCGTTCAATTCGTCGCGCCAGATAATGATGGCCTGGAAGGTCAGCGGGCTTTCGCAAAGTCCTGCGATCATGGCCTCGCGGCCGGCCTCGATGCGCTTGGCGATGGCGATCTCGCCTTCGCGGCTGAGAAGCTCGACCGAGCCCATCTCGCGCAGATACATGCGAACCGGATCGTCCGTCCGCTCGGCCGGCTCGGAGGTTTTGACCTCTTTGACGGGAAGCGGCGTCACGACGGCGGGACGCTTCTTATCGTCGTCAGAATCGTCCGCATCTTCCGCATCGACCACATTGATGCCCATGTCCGACAGCATGGACATGATATCTTCGATCTTCTCGGAAGAGACTTCCGCCGACGGCAGAACCTCGTTCAATTCGTCATATGTTACGTAACCGCGCTGTTTGGCGGTTTTGATTAGCCGCTTAACGGCGGCATCAGACATATCGAGGAGCGGGCCGTCCTGGCTTTCGCCGCCGGAAGCCTCACGCTCTTCGGTTTGCGCTGCTTTTGTTGCCATATTTATCTCTGTCCGACTGAGTTCGTTCGGTCACGGATCTCATGGAGACCGAGCCGCGTATTCGCTTGATGCGCTCGGCGGCCCATATGCTGATGTGCAAATGGGCAAAGTGATTCGTTTTTCTCGGCACGGGAAGTCGAGCCTAGATTGATTCGCATAAAGGCGGTGTTAACCGACTGAAGCTCGTCCTCTCGAGGAGCCATCGGCTGCAACGCCATAACCTTCCAAGCTGGCCTCGGTTCCCTCCGCGTTCGACAGTTGCCGCCGAATATCGCAAAGGCGTTCATAGGCTTGATCTGAGGCCTCTTCGCGATATGCTTGTTCAGCAGCTTTAAGCTCCCGTTCCAATTCCAAAGACTTGCGGTGCAACGCCAAAACATGACGCCAACCCCTCTCGACATCCTCGCGCGAGGCCTCGGGTTGGGTGAACCAATCGCTCTTATGTGTAATGGCGCGCTCAACGGTGGCGACAATAGCGCCAAAACCCTGCCTACTCAATTGAGTACGCAAGGCCTCTGAGTCAAGAGATTCTTCACCTAACGCATAACCTAAAATTGCGTCGCGAAGTGCTTCAAGCCGTCCGTTCGACAGGATAATCGATGCGATTTCCTCCGATTCGGGCTCCAGCAGCCAGGGATGATTGAGCAATGTGAGGAGCAAAACGGCCTCACGAGACTGCAATCTGGGTGTCGCTTCGCGCACCAGGGCGCTCGAAAGCAACGACTCCGACGCGTGCCCGATTGGCGCCGCACCGGCATCCTGGCGCCGGCCCGAATGCCGCCCGCGTCCGCGAGATTCGCGCTGGCGCCCGCCAAGTCTGCCGCCACTATCACCTATTGAAGGGTTCCGTCCGTTCCAAGCACGTTCCAGGCGCTGGCCAAGTTCGACGGCATAGTGCGAACGGACTTTTGGATCACCGATTTCCGCAACCAGTGCCTCAATCCGTGTCTCAAGCGCTGCCCGGCGCTCCGGTGTATTCCACTGACCGGCAGCTTGCTCCCGGGCCCACAAAACCGCAGCCATAGGCTTTGCGGTTGCCAACAACGCCTCAAACGCTGCCGCCCCTTCCAGTCGGATGAGGTCGTCCGGATCGAGACCGTCGGGGAGAAAGGCAAAAGTCAGGCTGTGGCCGGGGCGCAGCAGTGGCAGAGTGGTATCGACCGCACGATGCGCGGCTTTAACTCCCGCCGCATCTCCATCGAAGCAAAGCACGGGTTCAGGCACCATACGCCATAGTAGCTTCAACTGATCCGGCGTCAGTGCTGTACCAAGTGGCGCGACGGCAAAGGGAAGTCCGGCCCCGGCAAGGGCGATGACGTCCATATAGCCTTCGACCACGACCAACTGGCCCCGATCATGCGCCGCCTGCCTCGCCATTGCTGCATTGAAGAGTACAGACCCTTTGTGAAACAGAGGGGTCTCGGGGGAATTGAGATACTTCGCCGGCTGATCCGCGTCCATTGCCCGCCCGCCAAATGCGATGACACGCCCGCGCAGATCCGTGATCGGAAAGATGATCCTGTGGCGGAACCGGTCGTAGGACACGGGAATATCCTCGCCGGCGATCAGAAGCCCCGCTTCAACCATCTGGTCCTGATCGATTCCTTCACTTGCCAGAAACTGCTTGAGTACGTGGCGACCGCGCGGGGCATAGCCGAGGCGAAACTGGGTCGCGATCTCTTTGCTGACACCACGCTCGTGCAGGACCGTTCGCGCCTGACCGCCCTCGCTGCCCTCAAGCTGATCTTTGAAGAACGCCGCAGCCCGCTCCATCACGTCGTAGAGCGTCTTCCGTTTGGCTTCCTTCTCCGCCATATCGGGACGTTGTATCGGGAGCTGGAGCCCTGCCTCGCTTGCCAGCCGTTCCACCGTTTCCGGGAACGACAGGCCTTCGGTTTTCATGATGAAATCAAAAATGTCGCCATGCTCGCCTGACGCGAAGCAATGATAAAAACCCTTCTGGTCATTCACGGTGAATGAAGGGGTTTTCTCCTCCTTGAATGGGCTGAGGCCGGCAAATTCCCGCCCCTGGCGCTTCAACTTGACCCGTTTTCCCACGACTTGGGAGACGGACAAGCGCGCTCGGATATCATCCAGAAAGCTGTCGTTGAAACGCATGAGCACCTGATTGTCGGACCGGCAGGCTCGAACAGTACGCCGTGCTGTTGATTCGGAGCATCGCGATTCGTACGAGGCGAATCACTTATCCCCACTGTTCACAAGGATATGTGAAATGAAGGGATAGGGGTAAATGAATTGTGAGAGCGAGGCGCCGGGGTTTGTGCATAGTTTATTGCAGGTCTTGCGAGGAAGCGCTGGTGCTGTCCGGTGGGATGGTGCCGTGGATTTGAGATCTGGGTTTGTTTCGCTCACGGCTGTTCCGCGCTGGTGCGCGGGCCTCCGCGGGGGCGCCCTGACCGGGCGGCGACCGCTTGGCCTTGCCTCGCTAGTCGCTCGGTTGTTCTTGGTTCCGTGGGAGATTGCGCCGTATGGCTGGTGCTATACGGCACGATTTCCAATAGGTCTGAGATAACCGCGCCTTAGTGGCGCGGCAAGCGCGACCGCGCGCCGGCCGGTCAGGCCGCCCCCGCGGAGGCCCGCGCGAAAGCGCGGAATAGCCGTGAGCGAAACAAACCCAGATCTCAAATCCACGGCACCACCCCGCCGGACAGCACAAGCCAGACGACCAAATCCTGCGTGGGTCCGAGAATCCCCTAGCAATCGACGAGAATGAAAACCTACTGCAGCAGCCCCTTAACAATCTTGCTGGCTTTGGAAAAATCCATCGTGCCCTTATAGCGTTCTTTAAGACAGCCCATCGTCCGGCCCATGTCCTTGAACCCGGCGCACCCAAGCTCGCGCACGACCTCCTCGCAGGCAGATTGGATCTCGTCGTCGCTCATCTGCTTCGGCAGGAATGAGGCGATGATGTCGATCTCTTCCTGCTCCTGCTCGGCAAGCTCCACCCTGCCGCCGGACTCGAAAGCCTCTATCGACTGGCGCCGCTGCTTGATGAGATGCGCCATGATTTCAAGGATTTCGTCATCGCTGACGGCATCCTTGCCATTTGTCCGCGCAGCGATGTCCCGATCTTTGATCGCCGCATTTATAAGCCGCAATGTCGACATCCGGCGCTTTTCCTGCGCCTTTATGGCATCCTTCAACGCGGCGTTGATTATTTCACGCATTAGACCTGCATATGTCGTTGAGGATCGCTTAGGGTATCGCCGGTCGCGGCGGAAGGCAACACGTTTTTCATCTCTAACCCATTGAAATAAAAGGAGAAAAACTTTTCTCCTTCAGTTGACCAACCGATTGGTTTCCCTTAGGCTGCCGCCGATTTACCGCCTGCCCGATATCGGCTCCCAGGACCGATTCTCGATTTAGCGCCATTTGGCTCGGATGGCAGATGTCGGATTTACGACCCGGTGAAAGGTTCCAATGCCACGATTTGAACAAGTGCAGGACGCCGCAGCGCGGCCTGCCCCTAAGACCTGGGCCGAGCCCGTTGCGACCGGTGCGCTCATTCTCGCGAACGGCGCAGTTATCCGCGGCATTGGCCTTGGCGCCGTTGGTCGTGCCCCTGGCGAGGTCTGTTTCAACACCGCAATGAGTGGCTATCAGGAAGTCCTGACGGACCCATCCTATGCTGGGCAGATCATCACATTTACTTTCCCCCATATCGGCATCGTCGGGGCAAACCCGGAGGATATCGAAACATCCAATCCCGCCGCGTCTTCCGGCGTGCGCGGATGCGTCCTCAGGGCTTCGGCGGCCGACCCGTCCAACTATCGCGCAGCGCAGACATTCGACAGCTGGCTCAAGGCGCGAGGCATCATTGGCATATCCGGTATCGATACCCGCGCTCTGACAGCCCATATCCGCGAAAACGGGATGCCGAACGGTATCATTGCACACGACCCGGCAGGAGACTTCGATTGGGAAGCCCTCAAGCAGAAAGCCGCCAGCTGGCATGGCATCGACGGCTATGATCTCGCGAAAGACGTTACGTGCGGGCAAAGTTACGAGTGGGACTCAACGACCTGGGTCTGGAATGAGGGCTTCGGCAGGCAAAACTCCCCTGATCATCATGTCGTCGCAATCGATTACGGCCTCAAGACCAATATCTTACGATGTCTCTCTACCGCTGGTTGCCGCGTGACTGTGGTGCCGGCAACGACGAGAGCGGAAGATATTCTGGCGCGCAATCCTGACGGAATCTTTCTATCCAACGGTCCGGGCGACCCGGCCGCAACCGGTGAATATGCGGTGCCTGAGATTCAGAAGCTTGTGGCTTCGGGCCTGCCGGTCTTCGGCATCTGCCTCGGTCATCAGATCCTCTCGCTGGCGCTCGGCGCCAAGACCACCAAAATGCATCAAGGTCACCATGGCGCAAATCATCCGGTCAAAGATCACACGACGGGAAAAGTTGAAATCACGTCGATGAACCACGGCTTCGCTGTCGATGGCGACAGCTTGCCAGACGATATCGAACCGACCCATGTCTCGCTGTTCGACGGATCGAATTGCGGAATTCGTGTCACAGGCAAGCCGGTCTTCTCCGTGCAATACCATCCTGAAGCCTCGCCGGGCCCACAGGACAGCCACTATCTTTTCACGCGATTCGTGAACCTGATGCGTGAGACCAAAGGCATGCAGCCGCTGGCTGAACGATAGAGACCGGAGGACAGAAATGACGCAACCAGGCCTCACACGCGATTACGAAGCTTTCTATGCCGAAGGTGGCTGGAAATACGACCGCGATCGGGAGTTTCGTTTCCTGAAGGATCGAATCATCGACCCATTGGGCCTGCAACCCGGCGAAAAGCTGCTCGACTTCGGTTGTGGTATGGGCTTGTTTGCCGGCTTGTTCCACGAACATGGGTTCGACGTCACAGCAGTCGACCTTTCGCCGGAAGGCATTGCAAACGGCAAGGCCAATTTCCCGGATGTCGCGTATCACAATATGGACGGGAACGGTGTCTTCGATCTGATTGCGCCGGAATCGCTGGATGTTATCTTCGTACGCGGCATGAGCTGGTATCACTATGAGCTCAACTCGGTGAATAAGCACGGTGTGGATGTCCCGGCAAAGACACGCGCACTCTTCGGTCTCCTCAAGCCGGGAGGTCACTTTATCCTGCAGATCAAGACAGATTTTACCGGGACTCGCCCCTCCGAAGGCGTCTATCTTCTCGAGGTGGACGAGTTCGTGCGCCACTTCGAACCTTTGGGCGATGTTTGCCTGGTGACCGATTGGGCAGGAACGCACCTGAAGAACAACGAGGATGGCAGGGCTTCCGGTAAGAAGATCATCATCGCGACCCAGAAACCCTAGGGCCTACCGATAATTGTACCCAGTGCTGGCGGAACATTTCCGCTCACCCTGCCCTCTATGTCGGCCAGCCGCCGACATCGAGAGCCATGCCACGCGCTGCCTCACGGATCTCATCGGCCAGGTCGTCTGAATCTATGGCCCGGGCCATAACCATCCCGCCGATGCAAAGTGCACTGACTGCCAAAGCGCGCTCGCGCGCATCTTCCGGTTTCGACGCAAAGCTCTGTTCGAAGAGACCAACCATGTTTTCCAACACTTCCCGGTAGGCGCGCCGCACTCCCTTGCCACTTCTCGATACGTCCGATGGCAAGGCAATCAGCGGGCACGCATGATCGACATTGTCGAAATGGGTCCGTGAGAGATACGAATTCAAGATTTGATGAGCAAGTGTCCGCGGTTCCGCATTAAAATCCACCTCCGCACCCTCTGCCGCCGCGGCGGGATTGCATTTCAGAATCCGCGTTACGGCTTCAGCATAGAGCTCTTCCTTGGTCGTGAAATGATTATAGAATCCGCCCCGGGTGAGACCGGCGCCCTCCATAATCTCGTCTATTGAAACCTGCTCGAATCCGCGATGATTGAACAGCCTGCGTGCGCTGTCGACGATCCGCTCACGTGTTTTGGCTTTGTGCTCAGCGGTATAGGGCATGACAATGGGCTCCCTTCTCTGAAATCCACTAGCACGACATCAATATATGTTCTTGAACATATTGTGCCGCTGCAGATGATGGCCGCACCTAGTGGACCCTGCCAAACATCAATTTGCTGGGAGACAATATCGATATGTCGGCAATTCCAGACGGTTTTCAAACGATCACACCATATATCGCGGTCAGCGACGGAGATGGTGCTCTCGCCTTCTATGAAAAGGCATTGGGAGCGGAGACACTAAACGCGATGCGCGTGCCGGACACGAACAAGATCATGCATGCAACATTGCAATTGGGCACATCAAAGCTCTTTCTGACCGAAGGCGCTGAACGGTTTCCTGCTCCCACGGGGCCGGAAGCCGGCTCGCATTTCTACCTCTATGTCGACGATGTCGACGCGTCCCACGCACAGGCACTCGAAGCGGGTATGACCGAGATGAGTGCACCGGTGGACATGTTCTGGGGTGACCGTATGAGCGCGCTCCGGTGCCCCTACCATCATACCTGGAACCTCTCCACCCATGTTCGCGACGTCACGCCTGAGGAGATGGCGGCTGCCATGGATCAGATGGGCAGCTGACGGCAGGGTCCCTGCGACGATCAAAAACGCAAAAAGCGCGAGGCCTTGCCTCACGCTTTCTTGATCAATCCGTTTGAGCCGTTGTGCTAGGCAAACCGCCCTGCCAACCGGCGCAGGAATGCACTCCGGTCGCATCTGAAATTCGCACACCGATGCAAATCCGGCGCTCGCATGCCTTGGACAGGCGCATAGAGCAAAAGCATATTGTTCGTTTTCCTACCTCCGAGCCCTCGAAGGTTGAAACCGCAGCAGCGGTGCTCCGCCCTGTTGAAAAACCGTGCATAATTGACTTGTCGGCTGTGGATGGTTTCGATAAATATCATTAATTTACAATATGTTATAAAACGAATCGGCAACAGCCATCTGAACTCGCACAAATGTTGAAATGTGTATGTAATCGTTCGCACGGTTGTGGCTGTCTGCACCTTCGCCATCAAAACCCCTACGCCTTTCGACCGAATTGGCGTTCGGTAGCTATAGCCAAACGGGTGCGACTACAGTAAGAGACGCGCCGATGCCCAAGCGCACTGACATTGAATCCATCCTCATCATCGGCGCCGGACCTATTATCATCGGTCAGGCCTGCGAGTTCGACTATTCCGGGACGCAAGCCTGCAAGGCTCTGCGCGAGGAAGGCTATCGGATCATCCTGGTCAACTCGAACCCAGCGACCATTATGACCGATCCGGATCTCGCAGATGCGACCTATATCGAACCGATCACACCCGAATTCGTCGCCAAAATCATTGCGCAAGAACGCCCGGACGCCCTGCTGCCCACTATGGGTGGACAGACGGCTCTGAATACGGCGCTGAGCCTCAACAAGCAGGGCATTCTCGACGATTTCGGCGTCGAGATGATCGGCGCCCGTGCGGAAGCCATCGACAAGGCGGAGGACCGCCTTCTCTTCCGCAAGGCTATGGACAAGATCGGGCTCGAATCCCCGCGCTCCAGAATGGCGCACGATCTCACCGAAGCCACGGAAGCACTGGAGTTTGTCGGCCTGCCGGCGATCATTCGCCCGTCATTCACATTGGGCGGCACCGGTGGTGGTATTGCTTACAATCGGGAAGAGTTCCTTCAGATCGTCGAGCGCGGCCTTGATGCGTCTCCGACCACGGAAGTACTGGTCGAGGAGTCGGTCCTCGGCTGGAAGGAATATGAGATGGAAGTCGTCCGCGACAAGGACGACAACTGCATCATAATCTGCTCGATCGAGAATGTGGACCCGATGGGTATTCACACCGGCGACTCGATGACTGTCGCACCGGCACTGACACTGACCGACAAAGAATATCAGATCATGCGCAATGCCTCGATCGCGGTGTTGCGAGAAATTGGTGTCGAGACCGGTGGCTCAAACGTCCAGTTTGCTGTCAATCCGGACACGGGCCGTCTTGTTGTCATCGAAATGAATCCGCGGGTGTCGCGCTCGTCGGCTCTTGCTTCCAAGGCGACAGGCTTTCCGATCGCCAAGGTTGCGGCGCGACTTGCCGTCGGCTACACGCTCGACGAACTGGCTAACGAAATTACAGGCGGCGCAACTCCCGCATCCTTCGAGCCGACTATCGACTATGTCGTCACGAAGATTCCACGCTTTGCCTTTGAGAAATTTCCCGGAGCCGAACCTCTACTCACGACTTCGATGAAGTCAGTCGGGGAAGCGATGGCAATGGGCCGAACCTTCGCCGAATCCCTGCAGAAGGCTCTGCGTTCCATGGAGACCGGCATGACCGGCCTCGACGACGTCACGTTCGAAGGGCTTGGCGTTGGCGATGATAAGAACGTCATCCGCGCCGCACTCGCCGTCCCCGCTCCCGATAGGATTATCAAAGTAGCGCAGGCACTGCGCCACGGCGTCGATCACGCCCAGATCCATGCCTCCTGTAAGATCGATCCCTGGTTCATCGATGAACTGCAGTCCATCGTCGACATGGAAGAGCAGGTCCGCGCGCACGGATTGCCCGAAACGTCTGGCGCATTCCGATCGCTCAAGGCCAAGGGCTTCTCAGATGAGAGATTGGCGGAACTGGCAGGTCTGGATACGAGCGAAGTGTCCAAGCGCCGCCGCGCGCTCGATGTGCATCCGGTCTATAAGCGCATCGACAGTTGTGCCGCCGAGTTTGCGGCCGCCACCGCCTATATGTATTCGACCTATGAGACCGGTCTCGACGCAGAACCGGTTTGCGAATCGAAGCCAACCGGTGCCAGCAAGGTGATGATCCTCGGAGGCGGCCCGAACCGGATCGGCCAGGGAATCGAGTTCGACTATTGCTGCTGCCACGCCGCATTTGCGCTCTCAGCGGCGGGTTTCGAAACCATCATGGTCAATTGCAATCCCGAAACGGTCTCAACCGACTACGATACGTCGGACCGGCTCTATTTCGAACCGCTGACGGAGGAAGATGTACTTGAGATCATCGCTGCGGAAGCCGCAGACGGCGAACTCAAAGGTGTCATCGTCCAGTTCGGTGGGCAGACGCCACTCAAACTGGCTGCAGGCCTCGAGAAGGCCAATGTACCAATTCTGGGAACGTCACCCGACGCCATCGATCTCGCGGAAGATCGCGACCGCTTCAAGCTTCTCGTAGAGCAGATCGGATTGCGCCAACCGGAGAACGGGATCGCCCATTCAGCCGAAGAAGCGCGAGAGATCGCCGAGACGATCGGCTTTCCGCTGGTGATCAGACCGTCTTACGTCCTTGGCGGCCGAGCCATGGAAATCGTTCACGATCATGGGCAGCTTGATCGCTACATTTCCGAGGCCGTGATCGTTTCCGGTGATAGTCCGGTGCTTCTCGACAGCTATCTGCGAAATGCCATTGAGGTTGACGTAGACGCGCTTGCCGATGGCAAGGATACGTTCATTTGCGGCGTGATGGAGCATATCGAGGAAGCCGGTGTGCACTCAGGCGACAGCGCCTGTTCCCTTCCGCCTCACTCGCTCTCGGACGCGACGATCGATGAGCTAAAACGCCAGACCGTGGCCCTGGCAAAAGCCCTGAATGTGGTCGGCCTGATGAACGTGCAATATGCCATCAAGGACGGTGAGGTCTTCCTTATCGAAGTCAATCCGCGAGCGAGCCGGACGGTACCATTTGTGGCCAAGGTGATCGGCGTCCCGATCGCCGGCATTGCATCGGAGGTCATGGCCGGCAAGCCACTTGCAAGCTTCGGCCTGGAAGAGCGGCCTCTGAACCATGTTGCTGTCAAGGAAGCGGTCTTCCCTTTTGCTCGGTTTCAGGACGTCGACCCTGTTCTCGGCCCGGAAATGCGCTCCACCGGCGAAGTCATGGGTATCGATACCGACTACGCGGCCGCCTTCGCAAAGAGCCAGTTTGGCGGCGGCACTATCCTTCCGACCAAGGGTACGGTGTTTGTGTCCGTCAAAGACGCCGACAAAGACCGGATTATCGATCCGGTGCGCGATCTGGTCGGATTGGGCTTCTCGGTCGTCGCGACGTCGGGTACGCAGCGGCATCTGGCTGCCCATGACATTCCCTGCGACAAGATAAACAAGGTGCTCGAAGGCCGGCCGCACGTGGTCGATGCCATGAAGAACGGCGATATCCATATTGTTTTCAATACCACGGAAGGTGCCAAGGCACTTTCCGACAGCTTTTCCATTCGCCGCACAGCCTTGCTCAACCACATTCCATATTATACAACTGTAACTGGTGCGATGGCTGTATCGAAAGCTATCAAAGCCGCGCAAGCAGACATCCTGAAGGTTGCACCGCTGCAGAGCTACATCGGCCGGCAGTGTTAGCGGCCCGGATGCTGCGATTGACCCGCCGAGTGACGGACGTTCCCATCAATTCGAGCGCAACTGTCGGTGACTGATTGTCTGGGATGTTGCCCGGCTCCGAAGAAGAGGTTTGAGAGAATTATGGACAAAGTGCCTATGACCGCGGAAGGCTATGCGGCTCTGGAAGCTGAGATCAAGCATCTCAAGTCCGTCGAACGTCCACGGATCATCAAAGCGATCGCGGAAGCGCGCGAGCACGGCGATCTTTCGGAAAATGCCGAGTATCATGCCGCAAAAGAGCAGCAGGGCCTGACCGAGTCCCGTGTGGCGGAACTCGAAGACAAATTCTTGCGAGCCGATGTCATCGATGTCACGGAGCTGTCTGGCGACAACATCAAGTTTGGCGCGACTGTCGGGCTCGTCGACGAGGATACCGAAGAAGAGGTGCGTTACCGCATCGTCGGTGAAATCGAAGCGAATGTGAAGGAATCCAAGATTTCGATCACGTCCCCGATTGCACGCGCCCTCATTGGCAAGACGGTTGGCGACTCGGTCGAGGTTCCAACACCGGGCGGCGGCAAATGCTATGAAGTCGTGAGTGTCGAATTCATCTGAATCCGACCTGCGATCCAAACCCAAATCGCGGGCCTGTCTGACGACTGCACCGACAATCAGATTTCTTCGATCGGGACGCCCGGCTCGTATTTGGAGCTGCGGATGGACAGTGCTGTCTTGACGCTATCCACGTTTGGGGCAGCCGTCAGGTCGTTGATGATGAACGCCTGAAAGGCCGCAAGATCCGTTGTCGTACATTTCAGGATGAAATCAACCTCCCCCGATAGCATCGTGCACTCGCGAACAATCGGCCAAGCCGAAACCTGCTCCTCGAACGCCATCAAGTCCGCCTCTGCCTGACTTTGCAATCCAACCATTGCGAAGGCTGTTACATCGAAACCGATTTGTTTGGCATCGATCAGCGCACAATAGCGGGTAATGATCCCCGCCTCTTCCAGGGCACGGACCCGTCGCAAACAGGGAGGCGCGGAAATCCCGACGCGTCGCGCAAGCTCCACATTCGTCATGCGCCCATCGGCCTGCAACTCGCGCAGGATGCGCCAATCAGTTCGATCCAAACGTACGGAGACCAAAGCGTCGAACTCCTCGTTTCATCAGCACAGGCGTAGATAGACGCACGTTGCTCAAGGGTCTAAAAACGGCCCGGGGCGAGTGTAGAAGCCCCCGGGACAACGGCGCAACAATATTTCGTCTTTGCGCACTATTTGGAAAGCTTCATGGATCCACACATGCTTCCGGGCGAAGACGACATCGCCGAAGCAACGAGCGCAGCGCAATCCGCCTCATCAGGCAGACCTCTGGAAGGCAGGAGAGCGTGGGTCATAACCGATGGTAAGGCCGGTATGGAGGTGCAGTGTGTCGGCGTCGCCGAAGCGCTCGGCGTCGCCTATGAGCGCATCCGCGTGGCTCCCAGCCTGCCTTGGTATGCAATGGCGCCGTGGGGGCCTATTCAGCCGAAAGATCGAATTGGCGGACCGAGAAGCCCCTTCTCCCTTCCATGGCCCATTATTGCGATAGCCACGGGCCGGCAGAGCATTCCATATATTCGCACGATCGCCCGCAAGGCGGGCTCATCGACCTACACGGTCGTTATCCAGGATCCTCGCACCGGCCCAGACACGGCAGATCTCATCGCCGTGCCGAAACATGATGACCTGTCCGGCGGTACGATCATCTCAACGCTCACAGCGCCGCATGGTTTCAGCCCTGATCGGCTGGAAAAAATCCGCCGAGACGTACCCTCGGACATAGCCAGTCTCCCGAAGCTTCGGGTAACCGTCATACTTGGTGGACCGAACGCTGTTTACGAATTCACGGCAGAGGATAATCTGCGATTGGCAAAAGGCCTGGGCGACCTTGCAGAACTTGGCGCATCGTTCCTCATCACAACCTCCCGCCGAACACCCGAACCGCTGCTGGCGGCAACCCGCGCCGCAATCGGCGACGCTCCAGCGATCATCTGGTCGGGCGATGGCCCGAACCCATATGCTTCGTTTCTGGCGAATGCAGACATGCTGGTGGTAACCGCCGACTCGGTCAATATGACTGGCGAAGCTTGCGCAACAGGGAGACCCGTTTATGTTTTCGAGCCAAGCGGCGGGTCCGAAAAATTCTCTCGGTTCCACGAATCTTTGCGGCGATATGGCGCAACAAGGCCCCTTCCCGATCGAATTTCGACGCTTGATCAGTGGGAATACGCGCCGTTAGATTCCGCCGCCGAAATCGCACGAGAAGTCGAGCGCCGCTGGCTTGCGCTCGGTCGTTAGATATTTGACCCAGGAAAGTCCTCATGACGCATTTGGATATTGATCGTCTGAAACAGGAGCAGCTGAGGCTGGATCCTTTTACCTATACGGTGGTGCCGGGCTTCCTTAAGCCAGCCCCACTGTCGCGCGTGATCGACTCCTATCCGGATATCCTGAAGGGCGGCTCGTATCCGCTGGACTCGGTCGAAGTACCGGGCCCTCTCAAGGACGTCGTGGATGAACTGGATGGACCCACATTTGAACGTGCGATCGAGGAAAAGTTCGACGTTGAATTAGCCGGGCGGCCGAAAATGTATTCGCTGCGCGGCTACTGCCGCCCCAGCGACGGCAAGATCCACACGGACTCGAAAGACAAGATCATCACGGTGCTCCTCTATCTCAACCAGGACTGGCCGCATCAAGGCGGCAAGTTGCGCATGCTGAGATCGGGAACCAATCTCGACGACTTTGCCGAAGAAGTGCCGCCGGACAACGGCACGCTGCTGGTCTTCAAACGATCGGACAAATCCTATCATGGCCATGGTGCCTTCGATGGGGTTCGCCGCTCTATCCAAATGAATTGGATGGTCTCCGAGGGCAAGCGCGGCTTTCACAAGATCCGTCATAGCCTGTCCGCCAAGTTCAAAAAGATCTCGGCGTAAGCGCGCGCGAGTCGCTCTTGGCCTGCCAAAACGGCGAAACTGCTTGCGATTGGGCGCCTGGATTACTAGGACATGGACTCACAATTGGCACATGAGCCCGCCCCGTCAAGGAGATCGAACAATGAGCTTCATTTCGCAAAGCCTCGGACGCGTTAAGCCGTCGCCGACCATTGCCGTCAGCATGAAGGCGAGCGAACTCAAAGCGGCGGGAAAAGACGTGATCGGGCTTGGTGCCGGCGAGCCCGATTTCGATACGCCTGACAATATCAAACAGGCTGCGATCGATGCGATCAACCGGGGTGAAACGAAATACACCGCTGTCGACGGTATTCCCGAACTCAAGCAAGCAATCTGCCGGAAATTCGCCCGCGAAAACGGCATCGAATACAAACCGTCCGAGATCATCGTCGGTACCGGCGGAAAGCAGGTGCTTTTCAATGCATTCATTGCAACACTCGATCCAGGCGATGAAGTCGTCATCCCGACACCCTACTGGGTGAGCTATCCCGATATGGTTCTGCTGGGAGGTGGCGAGCCGGTCTTTGCCGAGACGCGCATCGAAGACGGATTTAAGCTCACGCCCGAAACGCTGGAAGCGGCGATTACGCCCAAAACCAAATGGTTCATCTTCAACAGCCCGTCGAATCCGTCCGGTGCGGCCTACAGCCATGACGAACTCAAGAAACTGACCGATGTGCTCCTCGCCCACCCGCAGGTCTGGGTTCTCACCGACGATATGTATGAGCATCTTGTCTATGACGAGTTCACCTTTGCGACGCCGGCTCAGGTCGAGCCAAAACTCAAAGAGCGCACGCTGACGACGAACGGTGTTTCCAAAGCCTATGCCATGACGGGATGGCGCATCGGTTATGCAGGCGGGCCCGAACAGATCATCTCCGCAATGCGCAAAGTGCAATCGCAATCGACTTCGAACACGAGTTCCGTCAGCCAATGGGCCGCCGTCGAAGCACTGGACGGCCCGCAGGACTTCCTGGCCGAGCGGGCTTCGGTCTTCAAAGACCGGCGGGATCTTGTCGTCTCGATGCTCAATCAGGCCAACGGTCTCGATTGCCTGACGCCCGAAGGCGCATTCTACGTCTATCCGTCCTGCGCAGGCTGCATCGGCAAGACAACTGAAAAAGGCCAGAAAATCGAGAATGACGAGGATTTCGTCACAGCCTTGCTCGAAGAGGAAGGCGTCGCCGTCGTCCATGGCGCGGCCTTTGGCCTGTCACCATTCTTCCGGGTGTCATACGCGACTTCGACCGAAGCTCTCGAGGAGGCTTGCACCCGAATTCAGCGTTTTTGCGCCAATCTGCGCTGACACTGCTTTTGCGCTGCAGCAAAGACCGCCCTGTCGCGACCGTTTACCACATGGTGGACAACCTCAATTCAGCTGCAATGTTCTGTTTCCATTGAGGTTACGACGCTGGTATGACTAGGTACGGCAGCAGGTTTCGCGTAGGTAAAATGCCGCTTTTGTCGATAGTACGGGTAACGGGCAAACATGCTTACGCGCAATAGTCAGCTTGCGGACCGCTATTGCATCCTGGGTGCAGGAGCTTCCGGTCTCGCGGTTTCCAAAACATTCAAGCAACGCGGAATTCCGTTCGATTGTCTCGAGCGCGAGGACGATATCGGCGGCTTGTGGAATTACGAGACGCCGAGCAGCGTCGTCTATGAGACCACGGAAATGGTCTCGTCGAAGGAATTTACGGCCTTCGAAGACTATCCGATGCCGGATGACTATCCCCTCTACCCAAGCCATCGGCTGGCCATGAAGTATCTGCGCGACTATGCGGAGCATTTCGGGCTTCTGGACCATATCGAGCTTGGCTGCACCGTCGAACGCGTTGCCAATCAGGATGGTGCCTGGCGCGTATGGGTTGCCGGCGAAACGGAACCACGCTCCTACAAGGGTGTGATCGTTGCCTCGGGACATCATGACCGCCCGCGCATGCCGGACTATCCTGGCCAGTTCGCAGGAAAGGTTATCCACACACGCGAATATCGCTCGCAGCGGCAATTGACAGGCAAACGCATTCTGGTGGTCGGCGGTGGCAATTCGGCCTGTGACGTTGTCAACGATGGCGTTCAGCATGCAAACCGCGTTGTCCACAGCATTCGCCATGGATACTACTTCCTCAACAAATTCACTTTTGGCATTCCGACCGACGATATTGCCGACTTCATCGAGAAGCTTCGTCTTCCCCGTTTCGTGCGGCAGCGGATTTACGGTTGGAGCCACCGATTGCTTGTCGGGCGGATGTCCCGATACGGTTTGCCTGATCCGGAGCACAAGATCCTCGATACCCATCCGACGATGAGTTCAGAGCTACCGGGCCACGTTGCCCACGGGCGCGTCGTGCTTAAGGGCGATATCGAGCACTTTGCCGGCTCGCGGGTCGTATTTGACGATGGCAGCAATGAGGAAATCGATCTTGTCGTCTTTGCCACGGGTTACGAGATGAGCTTCCCGTTCCTCGATGAAAGCCTCGTTCTTGGCAATGACGGCAAACCGAATCTCTACCTCAATGTGTTCCATCCGGAACGTGACGACCTTTTCACGGTCGGGCTGATTCAGGCCAATGGAAGCATGTGGCGTCTCGCCGATCTGCAAGGCCAGCTGATTGCCAACTACATCACAGCAATGGCGGTGGGCGACAAGAAGGCCAAGTGGTTCCGCAAGCTCAAGTCGGCCGGTGCCGGCGACCGTGCCGGACTTCCGACGGGCTATATGCCGTCCGAGCGGCACAAGCTCGAAGTCGATTATTTCGGTTATCGGCGTGTGATGAAAAAGCTGGCTCGCAAGTTCGGCCAGGTTGGCGAAACGCCGTATCCGGCGACCGAACCGGCTTATGCCGACAGCGAATTGCCGCAACCGGAAACCGAAGAACTCGAAGTCGCTGAGAGCAAAGCAGCAGCCTAATCAGTTCGCGCGGTATCTTCGCATGGATTGCTGGATCAAGTCCGGCAATGGCGAGTGGAGAGCCATTTCCAATTCAGAATGGTCATACCCGGACATGATCTGGGTATTCATGCAGCCAGTCTGCGTTTGACCGCCCCAAACTCAAACAGACAGTGCCATACCGTCCCGGCCTGGATCGGCACCACCATCCCAGCCGAGTTCAGTGAGACGTACTCCATGAACGCCTGCAAAGTGATAGCTGAGCGGTGAGCGGCGAACCGAATAGCCCTTGTCCTTCAGCGTTTGTTCTGTGCTTCTCAGAATGCGGTTGGAGATATCGATCGTATCCGATGTGGTTGAGAAGCGCGGCGCAGAAACGGCCTGCTGTGCATCCATGCCGAAGTCGATGACATTGATGATCGCCTGCAGCACACCCATGGTAATAAAGGTTCCGCCCGGTGCGCCAACAACGAAGAACGGCTTGTCATCCTTGAACACGATGGCTGGGCTCATGGCAGTGAACCGCCGCTTGCCGGGCTGGATCGATCCCGTCATCCCTGGCCTTGGATCAAAGACAGCCATCGAGCCGTTGTACATGAAACCGAGGCCCTTGGTGACGACGCCCGATGGCATCCCAAGCGAATGGGTCAATCCAACGCAGTTGCCGTGCTCGTCCACCACCGAAATATGTGTCGTATCGCGAGATTCCTTTGAGCCCTCCTTGAACCGTGGAACGCTTGTCTTCTCACCTTCGGCAATGCGTGCGGCCATCTCGGCGGCATGATCCTTCGACAAGAGTCGGTCAACGGGCACGTCGACGAAGTTCGGATCGCCGACATGCTGGTCTTTGTCGATGGTCGCGATCTTCATCGCTTCGGAAATCGTCGCAATATACTCTGCTGAGTTATGTCCCAATGACCGCAGATCGAAATGTTCGAGAATGTTCAGCATCTCGAGCACCATGATGCCGCCACCCGGTGGCTGGTTCAGTGCGATCTTGTGTCCCCGATATTCGCCCCACAGCGGTTCGGTCTCCTCGACCGATACTTCTGCCAGGTCTTCAAGTGTCAAAAGTCCGCCATTTGCCGCCATATCGAACGCAATCTGATCCGCCAGCGTGCCTTCGTAGAATTCGGAGATGCCTCGTTCGGCAATGCGCTTATAGGTCTTTGCCAAATCCGGGTTCTTAACGACGTGACCCAGTTCCGGAATCGAACCATCGGGCCTGGCATAGATTTTCCGCGCTTCCGGGTTTGCCAGGATCTTCTCCGACTGTGGTGCCCGACCAAGCTTGCTTTCGTCCATATTCCAGAAATAACGGACGTGAGGGCGCACGACGAACCCCTCTTCCGCATAGCGGATAGCAGGCTCCAGAAGCGTGCTGAGCTCCATAGTCCCGAAGCGCGACAGCGCCTCGCCATAGGCCTTGAGACTCATCGGCGTCGTGACCGATCCGTAACCAATTTCGTTGATACGGCCCTCCAAGACGAACCCAAAACCATCTTCCGTCTCCGCAACGATCTTGTCCGCCCACATGTCTTCCCGGGCCGATTTCGGTGCCCGGCCATGGAAATCAAGAAAGAGATGTGTGCGTCGCCCCGGCATATAGAGATGCATCGATCCAAAACCTGCGATGCCGCACATCATCGGGTCGACGGCCGTCTGCACCAATGCGCATGCTATCGCCGCATCGACAGCGTTGCCGCCGGCCTGAAGCGCCTCCGCCCCAGCCTCCACGGCCTCGGGTTGGGGCGCGGTTACAATTCCATGCGTCATTGGGATAGACTCCGTGTTCTCAGAAGGACCCAAGTCACCCCGCACTCGCCAAGAAGCAGGGTAAGTTAGCTTGTGAGAGTTGAGGGATCTGCAACCGGCCGTTTGGTCTCGTCCATTTCCGACAGCACCTGTTCCAAACTGTGGGCGACTTCCAGAATAAAGGCGTCCGAGCCATTCGGCCCAACGATCTGAATTCCAAATGGCATGCCCAGATGGTCGACACCGCACGGAATAACACATGAACAAGGAATCGCCATGGTGAGACCATAGCTAATTGCCAGCCAGCGCATATAGGTCGGCATCGTCTCACCGTTCATTTCCTTGACATAGCGCTGTTCATGCGGAAACGGACTGATGGACGTTGCCGGACAGATCAGCACATCGCTATCAGTGAAGAAGCTCAGGAAGTTCTTATAGATCTTCGACTGTTCCGTATAAGCCCGCGCAACATCGGAAGCTGAAAACTCAAGCCCGCGTTCAGTGTTGTCGATCACATTGGGCCCGAGCAGTTCCCTGTGGTTTTCAAGCCGTTCGCCATGCGCGGCAACGTAAAGCACCCCGCGCTGAACCTCGAATGTGTCGTGCACATCGCCGAGATCCGGATCGCGCGCCTGAGCTTCGGCAAAAACATGACGGAACGCACTGACCTTTGTCTCGAAAACATCCCTGATTGCGTTATCGATCGGGGCTGCACCCAGATCCGTTGATATGGCAGCGCGGAGCGACGACAAATCGGCGCCTGCCAATGTATCTGGAATACCCAGACCGTCGCCGCTCGAAAACGGATCGCGCTTGTCATAGTCAAGCTGCGCTTTCAGCAGCAAATGCGTATCGGCGACAGTTCGTCCCATCGGCCCAAGAACGGAAGACGGGGACAGTGCTACTGGCCGTGTCGTTCCAGGCACAACGCCAGGCGATGGACGATAACCGACAACGCCGCAATATCCGGCCGGTGTCCGCAGGCTACCACCATGATCGGAACCCGTTGCCAGCGGGACCATGCCTGCTGCCAGCGCAACGGCAGATCCACCGGATGATCCACCGCAGGTTTTTGAGGGATCGAACGGATTGCCCGTCGCCCCGAATACCCGATTGGTCGTGTTCGCACCGGCACCGAATTCCGGCGTATTGGTCTTTCCAAGAATAACGCCGCCGCTCGCCCTGACATTGGCAACCATCGGATCGTCTTCTTCAGGGATTGTGTTCTCATAGAGCAGCGAGCCATAGGTCGTACGCAAACCCGCCGTCGCCTGCAGGTCTTTGACACCGATCGGGAGGCCATGCAGCAGATCCAGATCGTCGCCGGACATCACAGAGGCTTCGGCCTTTTCAGCGTCTTCCCGAGCGGCCTCCACATCCATGGCGACCATTGCATTCAGCGTTTTGTTGGTCTTTTCGATTCGGTCGAGACAGCTATCGAGCAGTTCGACCGGTGAAAGCTCTTTCGTGCCGATGCGGCGCCGTGCCTCCACCGCTGTCAGATCGCAAGGTTCGCTCATGGCCTGTAGCCCCTTTCTTCATCGCCAAGATCCCAGTAGACGCCCGTAATCAAGGCCATGCCTTCGCGCATCAGGGGTTTTAGAACATGCTCGTTCGGCGCGTGTTGCGAGCATGCCATATAGCTCATGGGCAACCACGCAAACGGCATCGCAAGTTCCGTCTGGATAATGCCGGTCACATTAGAGCCGCCCGAACACGGCACCACTCCACAATCTCCGCGCTCTGAGCGGTCGACCGCTTCCTTCAGCCAGGATGCCCAGGGATGATCCGGATCGGTCCGGCCGGGCTCAAACATTCCGCGATTGGAAGCCGGCGGTTCTTCGATAACCACCTGATGGAACCCGCGTTCGTCGAGATGAGCACGAAGTGCTGGAACGATATCGTCGGACCTGGTCTCGATGGCATGTCGCAATTGACAGGTTGCCCGCGCCCGCGGCGGAATGGCGTTGACGGGTTTCGCAGGTGTGCCGATCTCATAGGCAAGAACGTCGAAACTATTCCAGGCACTGACTTTCTGACCGTGATTGAGCCCCGGCTCACCCCAGTCGTCATCGATATCAGGAGCGTTTTTGCCGGCATCGCGCTCAACAAGCGCCGCCGCATCAAGAACACTCTGCGGAACTCCGCTCGGCCGCCATGCATCGACGAGGATGCGTCCCTTGGGATCGGTGATTGTTGCCAGTGCATTACAGAGAATGGCGCCGGGACTCTGCAGCAGCCCGCCCCAGTTTCCGGAATGATGACCACCCTCGCGCAGATCCACGACAAGATCGAAGTTGCGGCAACCGCGGTTGCCGAGCGAAATATTGGGTTTCCTCATGTCAGCACGGGGGCCGTCGGAGGCAAAATAAGCATCGGCGGCGAAGGCCTCCCGATTTGCTACGATCACGTCGCGAAAGCCTTTCGAGCCATTCTCTTCACCCATCTCGATGACGAATTTCGAGTTGAACCCAAGCGAACCGCGTGCCTCGATAACCGCTTCCAAAGCCGCCACATGCGCCAGATGCTGCCCCTTATTGTCCGCTGTGCCGCGACCGTATACACGGTCGCCATCGAACGACAGCTCCCACGGATTGCGGTCCTGTTCCCACTCCCCTTCCTGGCCACGCACGACATCGCCATGGCCGTATCCGAGAATGGTTGTCAGATCGTCTCCCTCGTGCCGCGTTGCGAGGAAGACCGGGCCGCATCCAGGGAATGGGTTTTCGTAGACCGTGCATTCATACCCCAGCCGCTCGAAGGCCGGAGTCATCGCCTCGACGCAATATTGCTCAAGCTCGCTGGTCCGATCCGGAACCTGACTCTCTGTGGGAATGGCAACAAGCTTATTCAGCGCCGGATAATATCCGTCACTCTCATCGTCATAGAATTCGAGAATGCGTTCGATGGCACCTTCACGTGTTGCCTCAGTCATTTTGGGGCAATCCTTCTTCGCCAAGATCCCAATAGACGCCGGCCATAACCGACATCGCACTACGGGTCACGGGCATAAGAAGATGCTCATCCGGCGCATGCTGCGAGCATGCACCGTAGGAATGCGGGATCCAGATCGCCGGCATACCGAGGATTTCTGTAAAGACATCGTTTCCGATCGAACCACCCATGCTGGGCAGGATGGCGGGTGTACGCCCATCTGTCTGCGCGATTGACTGGCAGACCCAACGCGACCATGGATGGTCGACATCCGTTTGTGTCGCGAAGAACCCTCCGGTATTTGCCGGCGGAGGCGGCTCTATCGAAACCGTATCGAATCCAAGGGCGTCGAGATGCTTGCGCAACGCAGGGATGATTGCATCCCGGTCCGTGCCCACCACATAACGAAGCTGACAATGTGCCCAGGCGCGATGTGGAATGGCATTTACGGGTTTTTCCGGCGTGCCGATCTTGAGCGCCAAAACCTCAAAGCTATTCCAGGCGTAAACTTTTTCGGCAGGCGTCAGTCCCGGTTGCCCCCATTCAGGATCGATTTCGGGCGCTTCAGGCCCGGCTTCAATGGCGACATCTTTTAGGGCGACACGAACAGAGTTCTTGATCGGCGGCGGTAGCCACTCCTTGATCTGGATCTCGCCCTTTTCATTGATGATCGACGATATGGCGTGCGACAGAATCACCGACGGGCTTGCCAACAGGCCGCCCCAGTTGCCGGAATGATGACCGCCGTCACGAAGCTCGCAAACGAGATCGAAGTTTACCGTCCCGCGGTTGCCGAGGCAGATGGTCGGCCGTTCGGGAGACACGCGCGGCCCATCAGACCCGATAAAAACGTCGGCAGAGAAGGCATCCTTCTCTGCGCGAACGACATCACGCAATCCCTTCGAGCTGTTCTCTTCACCCATCTCGATCAGGATTTTCGCGTTGAATCCAAGGTTGCCACGCTCTTGGATGACGGCATTCAACGCTGCCATGTTGACGGTATGCTGCCCCTTATTGTCTGCAGTTCCCCGGCCATAGAGCTTGTCACCGTCGCGCGCGGTGACCCATGGCCCCTCTCCCTTGGTCCACTGCTCATCGAGGCCTTGAATCACATCGCCATGGCCGTAGCCGAGAACGGTCGGATATGAATCGCTCTCATGGCGCGAGGCCAGCAGGAAGGGCCCTGCATCTTCGAATGGATTTTCGTAGACTGTGCACGCGAAATCCATGGCCTCGAATGCCGGAATCATCTCGTCTTTCAGATAACGATGGAGATGTGGGAGACCTTCCGGTCTCTGGCTTTCCGTTGGGATGGCCACGCGCCGGGCCATCTCGCTTTCGAATGTTCCGCTGTCAAAATAATCAAGCGCCCGATCAATGGCTCCCTGCCGGCTCGGCGTTTCGCTCACAACTCTTCGCTCCTCTTAACTTTTTGCAGCGCTCTCGTCGTAGAGATGGCATTCGACGTGCCCGCCTTTGACCGCTATTGGCGTCGGCGCGACTGCCTTGCACTTATCCATTACCTGGGTACAGCGTGGATGGAACGTGCATCCGGACGGCGGTTCGACAGGATTGGGATAGGCCGCCCCGAGCTGCGTATCAGGGATGCTCATGCTCGGATCGGGCGTTAGCACAGAATCCAGAAGAACTTTGGTGTAAGGATGCTTCGGCGCCGAAAAGAGGGTCTCGGTATCGGCCTCCTCGACAATGCGACCAAGATACATGACAGCGACGCGGGTCGCCATATGTTCGACCACCGCAAGGTTGTGACTGATGATCACGTAAGTGAGGCCGAACTCGCTTCTCAAATCCTGCAGCAGGTTAAGAATCTGCGATTGAACCGATACATCGAGAGCCGAGGTCGGCTCGTCGCAAATGACGACCTGCGGTCGGTTGATCAGGGCCCTTGCAATCGCCACACGCTGGCGCTGGCCGCCCGAAAGCTGGTTCGGAAAGTTATTATAGACGCGCCGCGGGAGACCGACGAGTTCCATCATCTCCTCAGCTCGGCGCTTTTGCTCGGCCTGATCGCTGCCCCCTTGGACACGCAGAGGCAGCGTGATGATATTACCGATCGACTTTCGCGGATTGAGTGAGGAATAGGGATCCTGAAAGATCGGCTGCAGCAGACTGGCAACCTCAAGACGTCCCAGACTACTTACAGGTTTGCCGTCGACGTCAATCGTGCCTGCCGTTGGCGGGAGCAGGCCCAGCATTATCTTGGCAAGCGTCGTCTTGCCGCATCCCGATTCACCGACAAGCCCGACGACATCGCCACGCGCAACCTTCAGATCCACGCCGTTGACCGCGTGCAACGGCTTCTTCTCGCGCATGAATCCAGCAGAGATGTAGAAGGTGCGGGTAACACCTTCTGCTTCGATTACCGTCTCACTCATGCTGCACCCTTCGTAGCTAGATTGGCTGCCGAGTTATCTGGCGTCAGCACACAGCGATATTGATGACCGTTTTCGACCGCGGGGCGCAGTTCGACGTTGTCGGAATGACAGGAATCTTGGGCGTAAGGGCAGCGGCTTGCGAAATGACATCCCCGCATGGATCCGACAAGCGATGGTACGATCCCAGGAATAGCGCCGAGATGGGCGCCACGCGCTGTCTTTCCGGGGATCGGAATGCAATCGAGCAACCCTTGCGTATATGGATGGGTGGGAGCCGTGAAAACCTGAGTGGCTGTCCCGGTTTCGACGACTTGTCCCGCATACATGACCGCAACCCGGTCCGCCACACGTGCAACGACCCCCAGATCATGGGTTATCAGCAAGAGGCTCATGTCGAACTCGCTCTTCAGCTCGGCAAGTAGCAGGAGGATCTGCGCCTGAATTGTGACGTCGAGCGCCGTTGTCGGTTCATCTGCGATGATGAGATCAGGTCCGCACATCAGCGCCATGGCGATCATGACGCGCTGGCGAAGTCCACCGGAAAGCTGATGGGGATATTGTGTAAGACGGCTCTTTGCCGCCGTGATCCCGACTTTCTCCAACAGATAGACCGCTCTGTCTTCCGCCTCAGCATACGGCACCTTGCGATGGCGCAGCAGAGTCTCGGTGAGCTGATTGCCGATCGTATAGGCCGGGTTCAGCGAGGTCATCGGCTCCTGGAAAATCATGGACATCCGGTCGCCGCGGATGTCGGACATAGCCCTCTCCTTGAGCCCGTTCAATGATTGTCCATCCAGCTCAAGCTTATCGGCCGTTCGCGTCGCTGCACCTGGTAGCAGGTTCATGAGCGCCAGTGCGGTCATGGATTTGCCACAACCCGACTCGCCCACAATGGAGAGCGTCTCTCCCCTGTCGATATGAATGTCGATACCCTGAACCGCGCGCAATATTCCGCTTGGGACCTTGATATCGACCTTGAGGTTTTCCGCCTCGAGAATACGCTCCGCCACGCAATAAGTTCCTTAGTTTCTGTTTTCGGGGGCGGTCACGTCACGGATGCCGTCACCGAGCAGATTGATCGAGAGGACGAGCGCGAAGAGCGCCACACCCGGGATGGCGATGAGCCAGGAATCGAAGAACATCAGACCTTTCGCCTCGGAGATCATGAGACCCCAGCTCGGCTCCGGCGGTTGAACGCCAAGCCCGAGGAACGATAAGGCTGCTTCCAGCAGGATCGCATGTGCCATCTCGAGCGTTGCCACTACGATGAGATGGTTCACGATATTCGGCATGATCTCAGTCAAAAGGATGCGCGGCGTCGAGCATCCGAGCGCCTGAGCAGCCGCGACGAAATCGCGGCTTCGTATTTGCTGGGTCGCACTTCGCATGACCACGGCAAAGCGATCCCAAATGAGTAATCCCAGCACCCAAATGACAACTGTCAGCGACGAGCCCACAAGACTCACGACCGCGAGCGCCACCAGAACCACCGGCATCGAGAGCCGGGTGGTGATGATAAAGTTGACGACCATGTCGACCCGGCCACCAAAATAGCCTGCGATGACGCCGAGCGTCGTACCGATCAGGCCTGAAATGAACATGGCGGCAAAGCCAATCAGGAGTGAAATCCTTGCGCCGTGAAGGAGCCGCGAGAGATAGTCGCGCCCCAACTGATCGGTCCCCAGCGGATGATCCCAGGTCGCCTTCGCGCTTTCATGCCAGACCGGCGGGATCAGCTTTCGGGACAATATCTGATCGTAAGGGTCATGCGGAGACAGGACATCGGCAAACAGTGCCATCAGCACGATCGTCGCAAGAACGATCCCGCCGATCACAAGCCCCGCGTGACCGAAAACGCGCCGACGCAGCATTGCACCGGGTGACGGCTCAAGGATTTCTTCGGCAGTCGGGATTCCGGCGCCGGTTCCGCTAATGCTAGCCATATCAACTCACCCTGATGCGAGGATCGAGGAATGCGTTCAGCATGTCCGCAAGGAACGTCAAAATGATATAGAAAATACTGAGAACCAGAACGATGGCCTGCATCATCGGCAGGTCCGCCCTCTGGATCGATTCCCAAGCCAGGAAGCCCAGGCCGTTAATCGCAAAGATGGTCTCGATGACGATCGAGCCACCCAGCATGAAGCCGAACTGAACGGCAGCAAGCGAGACCACGGGGATGATCGCGTTTCTGAGTGCGTGCTTGAAAAGGGTCGTTGCAGGCCGGAGGCCTTTCGCACGCGCGGTCCGAATATAATCGGACGACAGGACATCGAGCATGCCTGCGCGCGTCAACCGCATCACGGCCGGAGTTACATAATAGCCAAGAGCTACCGATGGCATCACGAAATTGAGCCAGCTGTCGGTTCCGGTAATCGGCAGCAGGCGCCAGGTGATACCGAACCAGAGCATCAGGGTCAGAGCAAACCAGAAACTCGGCATAGCCTGTCCGATGACAGCGAGTGTGAGGGCGAACCGGTCGATCAGACTGTTGGGACGAATTGCGGCGACAACACCGAGCGGGATTGCAAGGATAAGCGCGAAGGAGAGCGCACAGGCACCGAGAAGCATGGTCGTCGGCAGTCGTTCGAAGATGACGCTTCCGACATCGGTCTTCAGGTAATGCGAGGTTCCGAAGTCGCCCTGTACCGCACGATAGAGCCATTCGAGATATTGTATGAAGATCGGTCGATCATAGCCGTAGAAAGCGCGGATACTCTTGATATCCTCCTCGGTCGCAGCCTCTCCGGCAAGCGCCATGGCTGGGTCGCCGGAAAGATAGATCATAGAGAAGGTAATCAGGGAGACGGTCAGGGCGACAAGAATCGCCACACCGAGTCGCTTCAGAGCATATTTTAGCATCGTCGCACCCCACCGACAGGATCAAACGCCATTCGATCAGGATAGATCGAGAATAGCGAGAATGATCTGTTCCCCAAAGTCAGAGCATCGAATCCATCCAGGACGGGACGCAGACTGCTCTAGACCGAAGCAATAACCGTCCGGCCCGATCGTACAGGCCGGACGGCTTTCTTACTTAGCGTTGCCGCTTACTTCCACTTGGCGGTGTAGAAGCGCGGGATTTCGTCCGGTGTCGTCGTGAAGTCGAGATCCTTCGACCAGACATAGTACTTGGCATAGGTGAACATCGGGAGCCAATAGACGTCGCCGGAAATCTTGCTCAGGGCCTTCTTGTAGAGGTCCAGGCGCTTTTCCTTGTCGACCGTCGTGGCTGCTTCTTCCACCCACGCATTGACTTCCTTGTCCTTTGCCGGATCGTCACGACTACCAGCGAAGAACACGCTGACAATGGCCGATGCATCGGGAATCGAGTTCGAACCCCATGTCATATGGTTGATCGGCGGCACACCTTTCCAGACCAGATCACGCAGCGCGCGATACTGCATGTAGTGCAACTTGGCCTTCAGGCCGACTTTTGCGAGATCGCCAATAACGGCTTCGGTAAACTCGCGCTGACGATAGGCATAGATATCGAACTCAAATCCGTCCGGATAACCGGCTTCTTTGAGTAGAGCCTTGGCCTTCTCTGGATTGTAGTCCCATTTCGGAACGTCCTGGACGCAACCGAACTGGTCAGGATGACAGGCAGAGTGGATGACAACCGATGCCGGTCCGACGAGGTTTTTGGTTATGGCCTCACGGTTGATGGCATGAGCTACGGCCATGCGGACCTTCTTGTCCTTGAACTGCTTGCTCTTCGAGGATCCGTCCACATCGAACGACATGTAGGAAACGCGGAATGTCTTCGCGTTCTCAACTGTCACTGCAGGGTTTTCGGAAAGACGCTCGGCTTGTTCCTTCGGAACATCCCAGATCCAGTCGAGACCACCGGTCAGCAATTCTGCCAACTGGGTGTTCATCTCTTTGATCGTGCGGAATTTGACATTGCCGATCGAAGGCTTGCCCTTGGGTCCATCGAAATAGGCGTCGTTCTTTTGCCAAAGAACATAATCGCCAGACTTGGTCTCTTTCCATTTGTAAGGACCGGTGCCGACGGGATTGACAGCGCCATAATCTTTTTTGCCGTCAGCCTTCTTTGGCGCGTTGTCGTAGTGCCCTGAGGGCATCATGAAGACAACGTTGGCGAGATAAGCGATCGCAGCCGGAAACGGCTTGCGAAGGTTGATCTTCACCTTGTGAGAGCCGAGCTTTTCGGCATTCTTCATCCAGCTAACGTTCTTGTATGTCAGAACGCCATTGGCTTTATCCGACACGTGATTGATCGTGTAGACCACATCGTCGGCGTCGAAATCGGAACCATCGTGGAATTTCACGCCCTTCCGCAACTCGGCTTCGATGGTGACATTGTCAATCCATTTCCAGCTGGTCGCCAGCAATGGCTTGAACTCGCCTGAATTAGCGTCGCGGAACATCAGGCCATCCCAGCCCAAATGACCCATGATTACGAGTTCACGTGTACGGTTGTAGTAGGGATCGACAACAGTCACTTCCCGGTCTGTCGACCAGTTCAGCGTGTCATCTTTCTTGCCGGCCTGGGCTAGGCCAACGCTTGCTGTCAACGCGACTGCAAACGCTCCGGCTAGTAGAATCGGGTTACGCCCCATGTGAGGGTACTCCTCGCCTTTGGTTTCACTTTTTTCAGTTCGAAGCGTTCTTCGCTCTTCGGTGTGCGGAGAGAAAGATTCACGGTTTCAGACTGATTTGCAAGGGAAAGACACTTTTTGGCCATTGATTTGATGCGCCAATCAGCGGCAATCGCATAGCAGGCGTGCAACTTGCCACCTTGCCAGCCGGTAGCGCAACGGCGATGCTTCGGTCATACCTGAGGCGTATCGGGCCCATGCGCCGGACCAGCATCAAGAATCGATCTGCATGACCGATCACCCTTCGACGGGCGAAGTCGCTGAACGCAAGAACGACCCCGTCAAAGGGGCCGTATGGATGTTGATTTCGTGCGCCTTGCTCTCAGGCCTGGCAGCGATCGGCCGCTATGTGATGCTTCAGGGCGTGCCGCCCCTCGAAGTCATGTTTCTTCGCGTTCTTTTCGCACTGATCGCCATGTTGCCCCTTCTGATGTATCGGGGATTGGATATCGTGCGAACCAGGCAACTCAAGGTTTACTTAATTCGCGTCGTTACCGGTATCGCCGCGATGATGACGTGGTTTTCCGCTATTGCACTTATTCCGATCGGTGAAGTTACAGCCATCAGCTTTCTCGCGCCGATTTTCACGACAATTGGAGCTGCTCTCGTATTGGGCGAAGTCGTGCGGATGCGCCGATGGATCGCAACGACAGTCGGTCTTCTAGGCGCCCTTGTCATTCTTCGCCCCGGCTTGGTCGAATTCGGGACCGGCGCATGGCTCTCTCTGGGCTCGGCTCTGGCCATGGGCATTTCGAGTCTGATCCTCAAATCCCTTACCAATGGAGACGATCCCGACAAGGTGGTCTTCATTTCAACGGCAATGATGACGCCGGTCACGTTCGTTGTTGCCTTGTTCGTCTGGAAATGGCCGGAACCGCATGTCTGGCCCTATCTGCTCGCGATGGGCCCCGTTGCCATGCTGGGCCATCTAGCACTCACGCGCGCGCTTGCGGCGACCGATGCTTCTGTCGTCATGGGAATCGACTTCGCACGGCTCCCCTTTGCAGTCCTGTTCGGATTTCTGGTCTTTGGCGAAATCATCGACCTTTGGACCTGGATCGGTGCCGGCATAATTTTCGCCGCAAGTGCCTACATCATGCATCGCGAGGCGCGGATCAGACGTTTGAAAGCGCGCGGCGAGTGGCCCCCCATCGCTGGTCGGCTGACCCGCTGACGGACGACACGTGCGCATTGTTTCAATCGCGTTTCAACTGTTGTGATTTGCAGCCGCTCTTCCAGACGCTGAATCCCTGAATTTCAAGCATTTTGGTTATGACTGCTCGGCAAAATGTTTCAACCCATTGGACTCCCCGCTTGCGCCCCCATTCTCAGCATCGGAACGGGAGCTTCAACACAAGCAAAGGGAGACCAACCATGCACCAGCTTCTCACGACGACAGGACTCGCAACCGCCCTCGCCTTCGGAACATTCGGACCGGTCGCAATCAGCGCATCCCCAGTCAGTGCATTCGAGATCGTCGTCAAACAACCGCACACGAGCAAACCGAAATCCACGCGTTCGCATCGCGACAACGTGCGTCATGACGATCAAAAGCCTCAACGCAGACATTATGCAATCGTGCGCTAGAGGAACGTGCGTTTAGTCAAACGCAAGCAAGTTGCTCTAGCAGCTTAGAGTCGATCAACTTTTCTGCGCTTCGTCGATTCCGACTAAGCGCAGATTGATCTAGATCGACCAGGTAAGGACACGGGAAACCGCAATGTTACTGGAAGACAGCATTTTGATCAGGGCGCCAGCCTCGCAAATCTTCGATTTCTTCGAAGTCATGGAGCACAACTACCGCGGCTGGCACCCTGATCATATTCGCTTCGAATGGCGCGGCAAAAAGGGCGTCGCAGTCGGCAACCGATTCTATTTCGAGGAAACGATTGCCGGAGAACTTCAGAAGAAGGAGGTTGCGTTCACGGAGGTCGAACCGAACCGCCTCCTCGCCTTCGCACCGACGAACCGGTTCTTCCGGCTGTTCCTTCCCCGGATATCCTTTGCCATGGCGGAGACCGAAGATGGAACGCTTTTCACAGCTCAAATCATAGTCCGCATGGGACCGCTTGCCCAATGGATGCATCGCAAAGAGCTCGAAGCCGTGAAGAAACACATGCGTGAGGAAGGCGAGAACCTCAAGACTATCCTGGAGGAAGGCCTCTCTCTGCAAGCTGCATGAGAGGGCTAGAGTTTTTTCCAGCTCTATCGGACTGGAAAGAACTCTAGCCGGCCTCGATCGGGAGTTCGATGGCCGATGGCTGGGCGCCGCCCCGGTGGATTTGCCAGTGTCCGGGTCGGCCATGGGGCAGCCGCGAGAAATTATCCTTGTCGGCACCGGCTATGGCAATGCGGATACGATGCCCCGGCTCGAAGCACCAGGAGGTCGCCATAAGCGGGAACCGCATCGTCACAGGCTCACCTGGTGTCAATGGCGCTGCATCAGCTTCTGCAAAGCTTCGCAGCGGCCATGTCGCACGATAGGTTTCCGGCGGCGCACTTTCTTTCCGATGTAGCGCCCTGAGCATACCCTCCGTTACATAACGGATCGTTCCGTCCGGGGCTTCATCCTCCAGATAGACGAAAACGCACGCATCACGCTGGTCGCTGGTCAGATGGAGCGTGACAACACCATGCCCGCTCATCGTCAGTGCTTCGCTGAGTGGCATGGACGAATAGCGCAGAAGACGGTCAGGCGACCTCGCCCAATGATCGTAATAGTCCTCGACTGCCAAGGCCTGGAGGCGGCCATAGCGCGTATTGCGACCGGACCCCCAGCCATAATCCACCGTCATGGCGTCGTCACCGTTAGCGCCCGGCTCATTCGCGAGTTCTGCATTGTCGGCGAGGAACAGCGTCTTCGAGGCCCGCGTTGGTGGCCAGTCGGAGGCGCTCTTCCATGTCTCTTCTGCCATTGTAAAATACTGAACAGGAGCTTCTGCACCGAGACCGGTATCCGCATCCATCAGATACTCATCGAAGAAACGCAGGATCGCGCCAACGACAGGAAAAGCCGGTGCAGCGCTTTGGCGAAATGGACTGACATTGGCCCTCGCCCCGTGATCCCACGGCCCCAGCAACAGATGGCGTCGCCGCGGCGCAAGCGAAAGATGACGCGCGACAGCTCCATTCATGTAGGACCCGTCCATCCAACCTGAGATCGACAGGATCGCCACCTCGGGCCGGATACCGGCAGAATAGGAATGCGGGCTGAAGCTGTCACTCGTGAAGCTCGGATCATAGGGAAGCGCGCGTTCGCGAAACTGAAACTCGCGAATGAAGTCCGGCATATGCACATTGGCCACATGCTCTTCGACGGCCGCACGGACAAGGGCGCCATCGCTGTCGTCGTCAACAGGCGCAGGGCCCTCGAAATTCGGATCTGCGAAATAGGCGTATTTCTTGATCTCGGTGCGCATGTCGTGGTCGAGGGCACGCATGAGATCGTCATAGGCCGTGGCCAACTGATTGAGCAGAATGCCGCCAGGGTAGAAATGATCGATATATGTATCCCAGACCGCGCTGATCGGAGCGATGGCTTCGAGTGCCGGATGTCCGGTCGTTGCGGCAAAATCAGAAGCCGCACCAACATAGGAAATACCGGTCGCCCCAAGACGTCCGTTGCACCAGTCCTGATCGACGACCCAATCCATGACTTTGGCATAGTCGCCGCGCTCGACAGGTGAGCGGAATGAATCGCGTGTGCCGAACGACGCTCCGGTCCCACGGACATCCACGACCACCAGGGCATAGCCGCGCGGCACAAACATATCCCGGAAGATCGCAGCATTCGGACAGGCTTCCGTGCTGTTTGCTGCGCCGGCTGCTATCGCGAACCGGCGGTAGTAGGGCGTGAAAATCAAGACTGTTGAAAAGCCTTCGTCCGGTGCCGGCCCAATCGGAACATAGACATCGATGGCGAGACGCACGCCATCATCCATGGTCAGATAGCGCGACGATGGGATTGGCGGTATCGTGTGGGTTGTTTCCCGGGATTCAGAATAGGAAGCCGGATCCAGCTTCCAGGCATCGCTACCTCTTGGATCATCACTCATTCGCACACTCCCTCGACTATTTGATCTGGCCGCTTAGCGGGCCATGCACCGGCGACCGGCTGCATCGGTTCATCAATTCCGATCATGTCTCGGGATAAATGCCGTGTCGGTCAAGTCCATGCGCAGCGGGCTCAAAAAGGCAAAAGCATCCGCTCGGTGCTCGCAATCATCTCGGCGCAGAGAATGGTTGGCAGGTCTTCAACGGTAGGACGCTGAGCGCTTTGCGGGCCGTGGCCAACGCATGGCTGCGCTATCCCCTCACGAGACAACAGCATGGCAGTCATATATATGCTGAGCACCGCTGCCTAAGGCTCAGTTTCGGCGTTCGGTTTGACCGATGACAATTGGATCGATCGAATCCAAATCGGCCACGGGTTGGCGTTGAAAGGCACGCCCTGAAACGCTCTGCCGCTGTGCTTGCCGATTGCCCGACTACGATCACACAGATGTTTCGTGCGCCGCGCGTGCGATAGCGACCGGGCGACGGCGAGCCCTTGACGGATGCTGAGAGCGATTGGGACCGGGATCAAAGGAGCTGGCTTGGCGACCGGATCGTCACCAAGCCATTTCCTCCCGACTGGCCGGTCGGCGACCAGACCGCGATAGCTGGGCAAGGCCGACTAATGCTCGGCCATGCTGGCTTTGAGCGGCACGGCTTGAGCAGCCGGACGCGCTGCGGTCGGTTGTGTGATATGACCGTTTCCATTGATGCCCTGCTGCGGCAGGACGCTGGCGATATGCTTCAGCAAACTGATCTGCGACTGGCGCACCTCGATCTCGAGAGACTTGGTGCGGATATCATCCTCAGCCCTCGTAATCAGCTGGCCGATACGGTTTCTCGCATCGTCGCCATCCAAAGAGATGGAGCTAATCTGATCGGCATACTCACTGAGGCGACGCAACTTTTCCAAATCCGACATAACCATACTGAACCCCACATATACTCTTACAAAATGCCTACTATTCGCGCATAGCAGGTGAATGCGGCAGTTTGACGATTTTTACGGGAAATCACTGTAGAAAGTGGGCCTGCATCTGGGCAAAGCGATGATTGAGATCAACGAAAACCTGTCGATTCCGGACGATGAAATCGTCATGACATTTATCCGAGCGGGCGGGCCCGGCGGACAGAATGTGAACAAGGTTTCGAGTGCCGTGCAGTTGCGTTTCGATGCACGCAACTCACCATCGCTTCCGGACCCGGTTCGCGAGCGACTTGAAACTATTGCAGGATCCAAACTCACGAAAGACGGTGAGATCGTCATCACGGCAAACCGGAAGCGCACGCAGGAGGCAAATCGCAGAGATGCGGTATCGCGGCTGGTACAGATGATCGAAGAAGCTGCAATTCCACCCAAGCCACGTATTCCGACACGCCCCAGCCGCGCAGCAAAGAAAAGACGCCTTGAATCCAAAGCACGACGCTCGGCGGTAAAGAGCAGGCGCAGTGGCAAGATCAGAGACGATGACTGATCGGGCAAGGTGTCCTTCCGCCACCACACGAACGTTCCGGATCTAGTCCGGGACATCGGATACGTCTTCGAACCAGCCCTACCAGACTGAAATCTGTGGCTTCGCCGAGGCGAAATCCATCTCTCTTTCGAATGCCCGTGCGGCCTGCAGCAGCAACGCCTCCTCGAAGGGTCTGGCGATGAGTTGAAATGCGACAGGCAAACCATTGGACGTGAAGCCGCATGGCAAGGTGATCGACGGAAAGCCCAAAAAGTTGACGGGCCGCGTGCATTGTCCCGACGCGACGACCATTTCCGTGAATCCCGGATTGCCCCCCACGTCCGACGCCTCGATTGTCGGTATGGCGTAGGGCCAGACCGGCGTAAGCAGAAGATCAACGTCGCGGAACGCCGTATCGAGAGTGTTTTGCGCAAAGCGGCGCCGGAATTCGAGCGTGCGCACATAGGCATCGGCCGAAACGAAGAGACCTGTCATCAATCGACCGAGCGTTTGCGGACCGTAGTCTTTTGCGCGCTCAGTCAGCCAATGGCTGTGTGCTGCCGAACCTTCGACGGCGATGATCAGCGTTGTCAGACGATTGACCAGCGCGACATTCTCGATCTCGACGTCTGATACCGAGGCTCCCGCCCCGGCTATTGCCGACCGAACGTCATCGAGCAAACCGGCAACATCGTCGTCCAAGCCATCATAGAAAACATCTCGGGGAACACCGATCCGTATACCGGACGCACCATCTTCGATTGTCGCCATGTAGTCAGGAACAGGCAAATTCGCTGATCCGGCGTCATCCGGATCATATCCAGCGAGAATTTGCAGCATGATCGCCGCATCGCGCACCGTGCGTGTCAGCGGCCCGACAGTATCCAGGCTGTGGGACAAGGGCACGACCCCCGACCGTCCGACACGGCCGAGCGTTGGCTTGAGCCCGACCAGACCGCAGGCCGCAGCCGGCAAGCGAACCGATCCGCCGGTATCGGTACCAAGAGCGGCCGGCACGACGCCTGCGGCAACCATGGCACCTGATCCACTAGAAGAACCGCCTGTGATGTGGGCGGGATTCCATGGGTTCTTCACAGCGCCCGTTATGCTGTTGTGGCCGGTTGTCCCTAGCGCAAACTCCACCGTATTGAGACGAGCCAGATCCAAGGCCCCCGCCCTGTCCAACTGCTTGCACGCGAAGGCCGTTCGCCCGACCACCCGGCCCTGCATGATTTGCGAGCCTGCCTCGCAAAGCCAGCCTTCGCGCTCATAGATATCCTTGTGGGCCAGTGGCACACCAAAGAGCGGTGGCAGCCGAGCGCCCTTGGCGCGTTGGCGGTCGCATTCAGCGGCGGCATCAAGCGCGCTCGCATCTTCGGTTCGCGCAACCGCATTCAATTCCTTGCCGATGGTATTGAGCTTCTCAAGCGTCGCCTGTGTCAGCGCTTCGACACTCACCTCCCCTTTGGCTATCGCGTCGCACGTTGCCTCGAGAGTCATTCCGAGTTCAGGCGTATCGGTCATGACCGCGCCTTTGCAGATGCAACCAATAATCCGACGAACTTTCCAGGCGCGATCGGAATGTTCGGATCGAACAGCAGGCTGTCTGCCGCCATCGCCATGTTTCCCCCCGCCTCTTTCGCATCGGTGATGCGGGAGTCATCGATGCCTTGATCTTTCAACCGCTGTGCCCAACGCCGTACAGGTGTGTCATCGGATGTCATGAATTCGTTGCCTTTTGCGTTTTCGGAATGACTCTGGGTCTGGTCGTCAGCTATCTTTCGGCCGATTAGTGCAACGTGCGTCTGACGGGACGCACCCAAGTTGCACTAACAGCAGAGTATCGATCAACTCTTCTGCGTTTGATCGTTCCGATTATACGCAGGTTGATCGAGGCCATGCCGGTCAAGGAGCATCACCATGCAAGAGAGCGTCGGACATAAAAACCTGGCCATGAGCGCAGGCTCAACCCGGGCACTTGCCGAGGACATTCGGAAAGGACGACTGACCCCTCTCGAGCTTGTCCAGCGCTATCTCGATCGCATTGCCGATGCGGACCCCTATGTTCGGGCGTGGCGCCAACTTGATGGCGAACGAGCCTTGGAGATTGCGGAAAAGCGGACCGAGGAAGCGGCTGAAGGGCGTATTCGGGGGCCTCTGCATGGCATTCCTGTCGGCGTCAAAGACATCATCGACGTCGAAGGGCTCTCGACCTTGTGCAACTGCAAGGACCGGGCTGACAGGCCGCCGGAAGCCGCGGATGCCGAGATCGTCGTGAACCTGAAGCAGGCCGGAGCTATCGTTCTCGGCAAGCTGCACACGACCGAGTTCGCATTCTTCGATCCATCTCCTGCACGCAATCCATACAATACGGATCACACGCCGGGCGGCTCGTCGAGCGGCTCGGGCGCGGCCGTCGGCGCCGGCATGGTGCCTCTTGCGCTTGGCACTCAGACAGTTGCGTCCGTGAACCGGCCGGCTGCCTATTGCGGCATCTCAGCGTTCAAGCCATCCACACGGTCCATTTGCGGTCATGGTGTTGCGCCATTGGCTCCAAGCTACGACACGGTCGGCTTCTATGGCGAAACACCGCTCGATGCGGCCTTTGCCTATGAGACCGTCATGCCACCTTTCGCACGCGCCGATGCGAAACCGGCGCCCGAAGAACCGCTGCAAATTCTCCTACTCGAAGATCCTTTGATCTCGGACATGGATGGTGAGATGCGTCAGGCCTGGGAAGATATGGCGGAGAGTTTTACCAAGACCGGCGCGACCGTCGAACGCCGCCCCTCCCCTATCCCCTTTGAACGTCTTCAGAAACTCCAATGGTCCACCATGCTTTGGGAGGCAAGTCGTGTGCTTGGCTATCTGCTCGACAGGCCGAAGGGCAATGTCGGCGAGAAGCTCCTCGATGCGATCAGGCAAGGTTTGGATATCTCCGAGGATCAGTATTTCACAGAGCGATCCGAGATCGATGAACTCCGCCACACGCTTCTGCGCGACGATACCGAAATCGATGGCTATTTGTGGCCGGCCGCTCCCACGACCGCTCCGGAAGGCATCGGCTGGACCGGCGATCCCAAATACATCTCTCCTTGGACAGCCATCGGCGGGCCAGTCGTGACGATACCCGCGGGCCTGGCATCGAACGGCCTGCCTCTCGGATGTATCCTGACAAGCGCACCGGGTACGGATCTCGACATGATGCGCATGTTGCGAAGACTGACGGCCGAACAGACTGGATGATAAGCCAGGGCGAAACCGCAGTCCCGCGCCATCCAATCTTCGTCGTCGTCGCAACGACCGTCGTCCAGGCGTTGGCAACGATGGCACTTTTCGCGCCAGCCACGATCGCACCGGAGCTTGCCGCAAGGCTCGACATCGATCCGGCGCTGGTCGGCTATCAAATCTCCATCACCTATATCGCTGCCGCTCTGTCGTCGCTGACGGCTGGCGGTGCCGTCAATCATTATGGCGCATGCCGAACCAGCCAGCTGTCGCTCGTCTTTTGTGGCATCGGCGTTTTGCTCTTTCTCATTCCATCATTGACGGCCGTCTGCGTCGGCTCATTGATCATCGGTTGGGGCTATGGTTTGAACAATCCGGCATCGGCACAATTGCTCCTTCGCGTTGCATCGGAGGGACGCCGCAATCTGATCTTCTCGATTAAACAGACGGGTGTCCCGTTCGGCGTCATGGCCGCAGGCCTCGTTATTCCGCCTGCTGCACTCGCCTATGGCTCGCATATCGCGTTTCTCATCATTGTGGCACTCTGCTTCGCCTGGATCATTCCTTTGCAACCCGTTCGCGAAAACTGGGATGACGATCGCGATCCGGGCTATCCGCTGATCGCGCGCCCTCTTGCCGGATTCAATGTCATAATCAGATCGCCAACCTTGCGCGTTCTCTCGCTCGCGGCCTTCTGTTATGCCGGAATTCAGATCTCGCTTATTGCCTATACGGTCACCTTACTCGTGGAAGACCTGACCTACGGCTTGATTGCCGCAGGTGTCGTGCTCTCGGTCATGCAGGTATCCGGTGCCGTCGGCCGTATCATCTGGGGATGGCTCGCCGACAAATCAGGACAAAGCCTCGCGGTGCTCGCAGGTCTCGGTGCTGTGATGTCGGCCTGCGCGATTGCCATGGGATTCATGACGCCAAGCTGGTCAGGCGTCGCCATTCAAGGGCTCCTTCTCGTTTTCGGCGCAGCGGCCATTGGATGGAATGGAATCTACATGGCGGCGGTCGCGCAACTTGCGCCATCAGGCGCAGTGGGGAGCGCGACGGGCGGAGCCCTCGCCGTTACGTTTACAGGGGTCGTCGTCGTACCAGCGATTTTTGCTGCGGCCTATGGTTTTGTCGGCAGCTATACGCTGACCTTTGCTTTCGCTTCCGTCGCTAGTGTACTAGGGGCAATCCTCACACTCGTTGCCCGGCGCCACGCCCGCGGCGACGTCAACATATGACCGCCAGCTGGTTTCCAGGGAGATCAATGTCATGCGCGAACCTGTCAGTGGATTCATCCCCGGAGAACGCCTCACAGTCCGAGGAGCAGAAGACGGCCCGCTCATCGGCATGCGACTTGCCGTCAAGGACATCTACGACATCGAAGGTCATGTGACCGGTGGCGGCAATCCCGATTGGGCGGCGGTTCAGTCGCCTGCGACCAAGACCGCACCAGCCGTGCAGAAGCTCCTGGATGCTGGTGCCACGCTCGTTGGCAAGACGATCACCGACGAACTGACGCGCGGTATCCTGGGCATCAACGTGCACGACGGCACGCCGGTCAATCCGAAGGCACCAGATCGCCTGACGGGTGGTTCATCGAGTGGTTCCGCATCAGTCGTTGCCGCTGGCGACGCCGAGCTCGCTCTCGGCTCCGATACGGGCGGGTCCGTCCGACTGCCGGCGAGCTTTTGTGGCATCTTCGGCATTCGCCCGACACTCGGCCGGGTTTCGCTTGCCAACGTGATTAAACAATCCGCCAGCTATGACACGGCCGGATGGTTCACCAGCAATCCGATCCTCTTTGCCGACCTCGGCCCAATCCTGCTGGAGGGCGAAAAGCGGGATGAAACGTTTCGCAAGGTCGTCATCGCCGAGGATGCGTTCGCATTGGCGGATGACGACATTCGGGACGCGATTTCGGGTCATGTCGAAGCCGTCAAATCCCATATGGAGACGAGCGAAACCATCCGCATCTGCCCGACCAACCTTTCGGAATGGAGCGAAGCGATGGCCCGCCGCCAGCACTTTGAGGCACATGGTTCGTTCGGGGATTGGGTAGACGAGGTGAATCCGCGCTTCGGGTTCGATACCGCAAACCGGTTTGTCGAAGCGGCAAAAATGACTGAGGCCAAAATGGAGGAGATGGAACCGGTTCGTCAGGCTCACAAGGAGCGGGTGACAGGGGTCTTGCGCGAAGGAACCGTTATCGCCTTGCCGACCGCACCATGCGTCGCACCGAAACGCAATCTGCGTCAGTCGCTCATGCTCGACATGCGCAAACGCATCACTGCGCTCACCTGCATCGCAGGAAGCGCCGGCCTGCCGCAAGTCACAGTGCCGACCGAGACCGCCGACGGTCTGCCTGCGGGATTTTCGCTGATCGGACCCGCCGGTTCCGATGAGAAACTATTGGAACTGGCTGAGACGATCGCGAACGCGATGTCGTGAATATTCGTTGGCGAACGTAGATGGATCAGGCAACCCAAGTCGCATTGACAGAACGTCTGCTGCGACATCTGGACGACGACACAACAGATACCGGAGACGACACTCTTCGCCATCCTGTGTCGGTCTATTCTTGTCCGGAACGCCTGGCCGCAGAAGAGGCATTGATACGCCGAGAGCCTCTGCTGATGGGTCTGTCGTGCAGACTTCCCGAGCCAGGCACCTATCTCACAGACGACGATACGGGCATCCCTATCCTGATGATGCGCGATAATGATGGTGTCGCACGTGCGTTCATCAATGCCTGCCGACACCGGGGAGCAAGACTAGCTGACGGCTACGGCAATCTCGGGCCACGCCTGGTTTGCCCCTATCACGCCTGGGCCTATGACCGGCAAGGCAAACTGACGCATGCACCGCAAGCGCACCACTTCGATGGCTTCGACATTGCCGGTTGCGGACTACGCGAGCTTTCCGTCGCGGAGCGGCACGGTCTTCTGTTTGTGCGACCTGAAGGCGGTGAACCGATCGAATTCGATCGCCATCTTGGAGGCCTCGCGAGCGAATTCGCAAACTATGGATTTGGAAGCTATCACCACTTCGAGACCCGCCGCATCTCGTGTCGGATGAATTGGAAGATCATCATCGACACCTTTCTGGAGCCCTATCATTTTGCGGCTTTGCACAAGACGACTGTGGCGCCGATTTTCGTGCCGAACCTTTGCCTCTTCGACGCTTTCGGGCGGAACCTCCGCGAGACCCTGCCGCGGCGGACGATTGCTGAATGCCGCGATGAACCGAAGGAGAATTGGGACCTCATCCGCCATTCCGCCATCGTGTATGTTTTGTTTCCCAACACGGTCTTCGTCATGCAGCAGGATCATGCCGAGGTCTGGCGTTGCTTCCCCGTAGATGGCCGCCCTGACCGAAGCATTGTTTCCCTGGAATTCTATATTCCGGAGCCGGCCTATAGCGACAAGGCGCGCCGGCACTGGCAGGCCAACATGGATCTGACGGTTAGGACTGTCGAACAGGAAGATTTCCCTGTCGGCGAAGGCATACAAAGAGGGTTTTCAGCGACGCCTGACGATCATCTGGTAATCGGCCGCAACGAGCCGGCACTGGCTTTTTTCGAAGAGATGATCTCAAACGCGGTGTCATGAATTCAAGAAACACGCCATTTGCGCGGACAAACCTAATCTTCGCTGTTGGTGTTACAGGTGTTTCACTTCACTTGTCCGTGAAAACTGCCATTCTTGTCATTCTCCCGCACCGTCAGACGGCTTATCATTGTCGCAGATACCAATCCCCCCTCCTCTGTGGCTAGTATGGAGAAAAGCCATGTTCGAATTTTCACGTCGCGACATCGTTCTTGGAACCGCCGGCGCTGCCGTGCTCGGTCTTGCCGGCCCCCTTCGTTTCGTTCACTCCGCAGCCGCGGCCAAGGCCATGGAGCAGGGATATCTGCATTACAAGGTCGGCGACATCCAATGCACTGCGATCTATGACGGTGTGTGGAAGAAGAAGCACGATGCAAGCTTCATTCGGAATGCCTCTGTCGAGGAAACGAAAAAGGCACTCGCAGACGGTGGAATAACGGCCGATCACGTGCCGATCACCTTTGCGCAGACCGTTATTCGCACCGGCGGGAAGACCGTCCTGATCGATGCCGGCACCGGCGGCCAGCTTGCCCCGACTGCGGGCATGACGATGAAACACCTTGCTGCGGCCGGTATCGATGCAAAATCGATTGATATCATCCTGATTTCACATTTTCATCCGGACCACATCTTTGGATTGATGGCGAAAGGAACGAACGCGCAGATCTTCCCGAACGCCGAAATCGTAGTTCCCGGTGCCGAGTACAAATACTGGACCGACGAATCGATCATCCCGGGCCTGCCAAAGCGCCGGCAAGGGCTCGCCAAACGCATCCAGGCCACGTTCCCGACCTGGAAGAACCTCCGTCAAGTGGACGGTGAGCAGGATGTGGCGCCTGGTATCAGGTCTCTTCCCGCCTTCGGACATACAGCTGGCCATACCGTCTTTCACGTCGCGTCCGGTGATGCGCAGCTCTACGTCATGGGCGACATTGCCAACGTACCGGCGCTTTTCGTGCGCAATCCCGGCTGGCATGCAATCTTCGACGCCGACCCGAAGTTGGCCGAAACAAACCGGAAGAAAATGTTCGATCGCGCAATCGCGGACGGAGCGATGGTCGCCGGATATCATTTTGGCTTCCCGAATGCCGGCAAGATTGCAAAAGACGGCAGCGGATACGCGTTCACGCCCTTGGAGGGCTAGGCTCATACACAATCAGGCATATCTGCCGATGCAATGAAATCTCGGCCGCGGGGATTGCATTCTCCGCGGCCGATCCTTTATTGAGCAGTTGATAGTGCTAAAGGAGGCGCCGGTGTCATCGAAGCTCAGCGAAACAGGACGCGATCTCATGTTGCGTGCCATGATTTCCATGGCAGCGGCAGACGGTCAGGTAGATGACGTGGAAGCAGCGACGGTCAGCGCGATTTTCGAAAAGGTCGCCGGCGAGAGCGTCGACAACGACGCCATCGCTTCGGTTGCCGCAGACATCAAGCGCGGCGACCGAACGCTGACAAAGGCCCTGGAAGCTGCTGTCGGCGATCTCGATAAGGTTGCCAAGGACGGGATCGTCCGTGCGGCCTATCTGGTGCTTGTCGCAGACGGAAAAGTGGCCGCTCCTGAGCGCACGCGCCTCCTCAATATTGGCAGCGCACTCGATATGCCTGAGGACGATATCAACGCAATCTTAGATAGCGCTTCGAGTTAGAACAGTGGCGTTGGTGCGAAGCGCATCTTGTTGAGCGTTACTCTCTCAATCTCGTCTTTGCGGGGCCTGCTCCCGTCATCCATGCGATCTTGCGATGAGCACCTCCTGTACGAAACAATTTAGGGGAATGGCATACAATTATGCCTCAGTCAGTCCGCGTTGCTGCCAGCGCAGCGGCCGTATCATAAAATTCGAGATACTCGACGATCAGGCGATCCTTGATGCGGAAGACATCGGCTTTCGGTGTCTTGACGCTTTTTCCCGTCCGGTTGTTCGTCCAACCGACATTCGAGAGCACGACGACCCGATCCTTGTCGGCGATTATTTCCTCAAGATCGAAGAAATCCATGCTCCACTCACGCATGAGCTCGCTGAGATAGCGGATAACATCCTCTTTGCAGGAGCAACTGGCTGTGAATTCCATGCCCGGTGAGCCATCGGCGAGAGAAAGCCACGTCACATCTTCAGCGATGTGATCCAGAACGTCCTCAACAGTGCCCGGCCGTGCACCTGTCCAGATGCCATAGAGTTTTTCCAGCAAGGCGACATTCTCTTCTTCCTGTCCCATGTGCGCACGCCCTATCCGTCCGCCATCGCAGCACCGACCATCGCCGTATCGTACAACTCGAAAAACGAGACGATACGGCCGTCCTTAAACCCAAAGACATCGAGTTTCGGTGTGTCGAAACTCTTCTGCGTGCGTGGATTTCGCCAACCGGTTCGACAGATTGCAACGACCCGGTCCCCCTGTGCGATATAGTCGTCGACCGTATAGTGGTTCATTTCAAGAACACCGGTCAGGCCTTCGAAATACTGACGAACGCGATCGAGCCCTTCGCATTGCGCTGTGAACTCGAGTCCCTCAGCGCCTTCCGCCAGAGAGCGCCATTCGACACAGGGGTCGATGTGTTCGAGCCAATCTTCGACGCTTCCACCCTTGCTTTCGTCCCAGCGGCGATAGAGGCGTTTCAGCAAAGCAACATTTTCGTTTTCACATGCCATCGACCCGCACCTCCACTGCCCCTCTCATCAATCAACGATCTGCGCCTTTTCTAAGACGGCGTGCAGCAGAACATCGGTGCCGGCCGTCGCCCATTCCGGTTTGCAGTCTTCCGCCTCATTATGGCTGATGCCGTCGACGCAGGGTGTGAAAACCATGGCTGTCGGTGCAACCAAAGCGACATAACACGCATCGTGACCGGCTCCCGATATCATGTCGCGGTGTGAATAGCCGAGTTTGGCGGCGGCATTGCGAACGGCGTCGACGCAGGTCTGCTCAAACGCAAGAGGCGGAAAATAGAAGAGCTGCTCGAATGTGTAGTCCAGACCGCAGTCGACTGCGATGTCGGCAACGCCCTGCCGCAAGCGCTCGCCCATGGCGAGGAGTGCCGCATCATCGGGATTGCGAGAATCCACGCTGAGAAGCACCTTGCCAGGGATGACATTGCGCGAATTGGGATGCACATCCATGAGGCCTACCGTCGCCCGTGCATGCGGTGCGCCATCGCGACCGATCCGATCGACAAGCGCGACTACCCTGGCCGCTCCGACCAAGGCATCCTTGCGCTTGTCGAACGGCGTGGTGCCTGCATGGCTCTCCTGCCCGGTGAATGTGATGTCATACCAACGCTGGCCTTGGGCATGGGTGACTACGCCGACATCGAGTTGCTCATCCTCAAGAATCGGCCCCTGTTCGATATGAAGCTCGAAAAAGGCATGCACGGGCCGACCGCCGACTGGCGCTTCTCCGGCATAACCGATCCTCTGGAGTTCCTCCCCCATCGTTTTGCCGTCCAGATCGGTTCGCGACAGGCCATGCTCGAGCGTGAAGTGACCGCCAAAGACGCCCGACGACACCATAGGCGGAGCAAAACGCGCGCCTTCTTCATTGGTCCAGTTCACGATTTCGATGGGATGACGGGTTGTGATCTCGCGATCGTTCAGCGTACGCAAAATCTCAAGCGCCGAGAGAACGCCGAGCGCTCCATCGAACTTGCCGCCCGTCGGCTGGCTGTCGAGATGGCTGCCAACCATTACCGGTGGTAGGGTGTCGTCTTCCCCGGCACGCCGCGCAAACATGTTTCCCATCTTGTCGATGGTCATGGTGCAGCCGGCATCGTTGCACCACTGGGCGAATAACTCGCGCGATTCCCTATCGAGATCAGTTAGCGTCAACCGACATACCCCTCCCTTGTCGGTGGCGCCGATCTCGGCCATCCGCATCAGACTGCTCCAAAGACGCTCGCCGTCAACGCGTAGATTACTGTCCGTTCCCACCACTTCGTCCTTTATGATTGAGACCACTCGAAATCACGCCTATTAGAGCGCACATCATTCGTGCTTGAAACAGGTATGGCCATGAGGTCATGAACCGTTTCACTCGACCCAAGTCCCGAGCTTCCCTTGCGGAAAGAAAGTGTCGCCCCATGACCGTCACCCAAGCCCAAAAAGCCGAGGCGTTTTGCGCTCTGCATGAACGCAGCACCCCCTTCGTTATTCCCAATCCCTGGGATGCCGGGAGCGCGCGAATTCTGACCGCGCGCGGTTTTGAGGCCCTGGCCACCACGAGCGCCGGCTTCGCTTTCACCCTCGGTGCCAAGGATGCAACCGTCGCGCGCGAGGATGTGATGGATCATATTCGCGACCTCGTTGCCGCCACCGATCTGCCCATTTCCGCCGATCTGGAGGGCGGCTTCGGCGATGATCCCGATACGGTGGCCGAGACGATCCGACAAGCCGCCGAAGCGGGCGCAGTCGGTGGTTCGATCGAGGATGCAACCGGCGATCACGATGCACCGATCTACGACTTCAATCATGCCGTGGAACGCGTTGCAGCAGGTATCGAAGCCGCACGAAAACTCGATTTTCGTTTCACATTTACGGCCAGGGCGGAGAATTTCCTCTACGGCCGTCCTGATCTGGAGGACACGATTGCCCGCCTGAAGGCCTTCGAGAAAGCCGGCGCGGATGTACTGTACGCACCGGCCCTTCGCGATCTTGAGACGATCGAGGCCATCTGCTCGGCATTGACCAAACCGGTCAACGTGCTGATGGGGCTGAAAGGTGTCGAATTCACGATCAGCCAGCTTGGTGATGCCGGTGTTCGGCGTATCAGCGTAGGATCGTGTATGGCCCGTGCGGCTCTCGGCGAATTGCTGCGCTCGATCGATGAAATCAAAACGCATCATACCTTCAACTTCGGTGGCCGGGCCGCAAGCATGCCGGAAATCTCGGAATTCATGGAAGACTGATTTGCCGATTATACGCGGCTGCCGTGTAACACAATTGCATAACCTGCCCATTCCGGAGCCATGGCCGCCCGGTTATAGTGCAGCAGAGCAAAGGATGAAGGTCATGCACCGAACACACGATATGGGCGGCGAGCCCGCTGGCGAAGTCGACCTCGAGGAACACGAACATGCGCCTTGGGAGAAGCGCGTGGACGCATTGGTTCGCCTGATGTCCGACGACAAGCGCCGTGCGATCACGGTCGATGAAATGCGGCGCGGTATCGAGGATCTTGGACCCGGCGTCTATGACGATCTCAGCTACTATGAGCGCTGGATCGCGTCATTGACGGAAAATCTCCTGGCAAAGGGCGTGATTACGGTCGAAGAACTCGGTCGAGCCATGGAAAAGGTCCAGAACGAATGGGGTGAAAAGCCGTGACGACACAGGGACAGTTTCAACCGTCGGACCGGGTCAGAGTGCATAGCTGGACGCCGCCAGGCCATGTGCGCACGCCCTACTATCTTCGCGGTCACGTCGGAACCATTGAATCCATTGCCGGCTCATTCCGAAATCCGGAGAAACTCGCTTACGGCCAGCGGGATGCTGACGAGGTCCCGCTCTATCGTGTGAGCTTTGCTGCCTCAGATCTTTGGCCGGATCGTATCGAACGTGCTGGCGACCGGATTGTTGCAGATATTTTCGAGCACTGGCTCGAACCGGCGAGCTGAGACGAAGGGACCGAAACAATGGCCGAAACAGATTCGCACGATCACCCGCATCCTTATCAGCCGGACCTGGAAGACACCCCCCTCACCCACTATCAGGCCATGACCTTCGCGCTCATGGAACTCCTGCAGGAAAAAGAGATCATTACCGGCGAAGAGATCCGCATGCAGTTGGAAATGATCGATTCCCGGTCGCCAGCGACCGGCGCCAAAATCGTCGCCAAGGCCTGGACCGATCCCGAATTCAAGGCCAAGCTCCTGAAGAACGTGAACAAAGCCGTTGCCGAGATAGGCATCGATGCCGGCCACATTGAAATTCGCGCCGTCGAGAATACGGACGATACGCACAACGTCATCGTTTGCACGCTCTGCTCCTGCTATCCGCGACTTCTGATCGGATTGCCGCCCGATTGGTACAAATCGCGTGCTTATCGGTCCCGGACAGTGAACGAGCCGCGCGCGGTCCTGGCAGAATTCGGAACGCATATCCCAGACGATGTGCAGATTGTCGTGCATGATAGTACGGCTGATTTGCGCTACATGGTCGTGCCGGCTCGCCCTGCTGGGACCGAGGGTATGGACGAGGATGGGCTCGCAGAACTCGTAACGCGAGACTGTATGATCGGAACCGCCGTTCCCAAGTCGCCTGGGTCTTGAGACGGACTCATTTAATCCGAGCGGGTTGTCCTCAAGCCGTTTTTGCACGTCCTCTTCATCTGATACTCTATGAGTTCTCTCCAGCTGAGGCGCAGCGAATTTCGGACCCCCGGCAAGCATGTCCGATCGATCCGGCAAATATTGTATCGTCGGTTCGGGCCCGTCCGGTCTGACAGCCGCCAAGAACTTTCAGCAGCTGGGGATCCCGTATGAGTGTCTGGAACGTGAGACGGATATTGGCGGCCTCTGGAATCCTGCCAGCACAACAGCGACGACCTATTCGACAACGACGATGGTCTCGTCCAAGCGCCTGAGCCGCTTCACGGATTTTCCCATACCGAAATCCTATCCAGCCTATTTGAGCCGATTGGATGCCTTTGCTTATCTTCAGTCTTACGCGGATACCTTCGCACTCCGGGATTCGATTTCACTGCGCACGCCTGTGAAAAAGGTCGCGCCTGTCGGCGATCGCTGGGAGGTCCTGGTCGAAGGGGAAGAGGCCCCTCGTCGCTACAAAGGCGTGGTTGTTGCGACAGGTCATCACGCGATACCGAACTGGCCTGAATATGAAGGGGCGTTCACAGGCGAAATCCTTCATTCGGCCGACTATCGCGCGCCCGATCAACTGAGGGGAAAGCGTGTTCTTGTGGTGGGTGGCGGCACATCCGGTTGCGAGATTGCCGGCGATGGCACTGCCAGTGCTCGGAAAGTCTTCCACAGCCTGCGGCGTGGCTACCATGTGCTGCCGAAGTTCATCTTTGGCCGGCCGAGCGATGTCATCATCGAACACACGGAAAAATGGCCACTTCCGCGCGCCTGGCGCATCCGTTTCTACGAAGCGGTTCTATCGCTGATCATGGGGAAACCGGAGCGCTACGGCCTGCCAAAACCGGATCATCACCTCTTCGAAACCCATCCGCTTGTGGATTCGAACTATCTGACCCACGTCGCCCACAGTCGCATCGCGATCAAACCCGATGTCGCCCATGCAGACGGACCATGGATCCACTTCAATGACGGAAGCCGGGAGGAGATCGATCTGATTGTCTGTGCAACAGGCTATGAGACGCGCTTTCCCTTCATGGACGAGGCGCTTTTGATCGAGCAGGATGGCAGTTGCGGCCTCTTCCTCAACATCTTTCATCCCGAACACGACGATTTGTTTGCAATGACACTATTGCAGACTGGCGGCGGCTATTGGCAACTCGCCGACTACCAAGCACAACTCATCGCACATGTTATCCGGTCATCAGATACCGCCCCTAAGCGTCATGCCAGATTCCGGCGGCAGGTGAAACGAACCAAGGAACGGTCCTATCGTCTGATAATCGAGAATGCCTCGCCCCGGCATGCCCTTGAGATCGACTTCTTCAAATACCGAAAAACGCTCCAGCGCTACATACGGCGGTTCAGCTCCTGAGCTGGAAGATGGCGGAATTGACCAATGGGGCGAGATCGGAAATAGATGGTCAGAATTTCGTCAGCTTGCAGTCAATGGCCGCTTTGGCGACCGATGGCGGCACTTAGCCGCCACAGTGTTATGATGGGTTGGGTCTGGCGCGTATTGCGCAGAGGAGCCCGGCGACAAAGGCTTGATTTCATGTGGCGTTTTGCGACATTTCTTGTGTTGGCTTGTGTGCTTGTCGGAACGGTGCACCAGGCGCAAGCAGCACCCAAATCCCGGCAGTATGTGTTTGTCGGGAAATGCAACGGGCTCGATCATTGGGTCAGTGTTCGCTACCAACCGTCCAAGAACCTTGTCACAGACATCATTGCCAAAGCCACATGTCCCCAGGGCGAACCTTCCGTGTCGCGGATCATCCGCGGACGCCCAATCGCCGTGACGGTCGGTGGCCAGTTCGGCCGCGTCCTCAATTACCCCGGCATTTCCTATTCGGTAACGGGGCGTATCCATTCGCGAACGAAAGTCTCGCTGGCTTTCAAGGGGCCGCCGAAACTCATGACCTGCCCCAACGAAACCAAACAGAAAAGCGTCTGCGAACGATTCACGCTGAAAGCCAAATAGGCGCTCCGCATTCTATCCCCATCCTGATCAAACCTACGCCGCAGATCGAAAATTCACGTGCTAAACTGGCGTCTCCTGACTAGAGCAACGTGCGTTTAGTCAAACGCACACAAGTTGCTCTAGCAGCTTAGAGTCGATCAACTTTTCTGCGCTTATTCGATTCCGATTAAGCGCAGGTTGATCTAGTGGAGAGCAACCATGGCCCGCCGCCGTGCCTTGCTGGAATCGCGCCGATTGCTGATTACCGGCCTGATCGCACTGGCCTCTCTTGGTGCATGGGCCGACGTGGCCCGGAGCCAGGAACGGGTCGCTCGCGTCGGCGTGCTTGCATTTCGCGGCACTGACGCAGCGAAGGCACGCTGGGAACCTCTCCTCCGCTATCTGAGCGCTAGCATTCCAAATTGGCGATTTGAACTCGTCCCTGTGACCTTGATTACGGCACCCGAACGCCTTGAGGCAAACGCACTCGAGTTCATCATCACGAATCCAGGGCATTATGTAAGCTTGGCCGAGCGCTTCCAGCTGAGTGCGCTTGCGACGCGGGAGCGCCGCCATCTCAATCAGAAAACAGGTCTTCTGCATTATGGAACCGCAATATTCACGCGCAGCGACCGGGATGGAATCCAGACCCTGTCCGATCTAACCGGGCAGACACTGGCCGCTGTCAGCCCCGAAGCTTTCGGTGGATTCCAGATGGCCTGGTTCGAGTTTCATCGCCAGGGAATAGACCCCTTCACTGCTCTCAAAACTATTCGATACACTGGTTTCCCGCAGGATCATATCGTTGCGGACGTTCTCGAGGGGCGTGCGGATGCAGGTGCGGTACGCAGCGGCCTTCTGGAGACCTTGGTCCACGAAGGGCGTCTTGACCTGTCGAAGGTCAAGGTCCTGCTCGGCAATGCGCAGACGAACTATCCCTTTCTGATTTCAGGGCGTCTTTATCCTGAATGGCCGTTTGCAGTACGGATGGGAACCGACCGTCGATTGACTGAGACCGTAACGCAAGCTCTCCTCAGGACTCAGGACCCCGAGCTTGCGACAAACAACAAACTGCCGGATCTTTGGTCGGCACCATTGTCATATGAGGGTGTCCGTACCGTTGTCTCTGCATACCGGAGCCGCAACGAAACAAACAAGACCGAACCCGCCGGGTCCGGCAACGATCCTTATTGGTATGTTTTCATCGCCGTCGCAGGCATCATCGGACTGGTCGTGGGATATGGCTTCCGGCGAACCCGTGCTGACGCCAGGGGGACGGTTTTCACCGGCGCGACAACACTCAATGAAGATGATGCCGCCTTCGACCAGCATAAATCGCGCTTCGAAGCCCTGACCCGACGCGAACGAGAGGTCCTACGACTGATCTGCGGCGGCGAGCCCACCAAGCGGATTGCCGAGACTCTTCATATCAGCCCCAAAACGGTCGAGTATCACAGGGCGAACCTGCTGCAGAAAACCGAGGCCGGTTCAACACCGAGACTAGTACAGCTTGCAACGAAGCTCGGTTTCGATCAGGTCCCGGTTTAGCACCCACCCTAGGGTAATTCCGGTTGCAAAACCCGGTCTTTGCCTAGGTGTACGCATAGCTGCGATCATGGAGACTGGAGAGGTCGGATTCGGCAAATCGTCGATCCGGGATAGTGCCTCATGCAAATGACGAAAATAACGGACATCGGGAGGAACGAATGCGCTTTTTGACCCTTATGATCGCGGCAGCGATGCTCGTCGCATTTCAGCCGACAGACGCCGACGCAGGAGACCGCTACGGCAAGCAGAAAGTCGTCTATCACATCAACTACACTGGCGGTAAGGACGATAAGAAGTACCGCGGCGCCATGCGCAACATCCAGAACCATATCAATGCGGTCGGTGCTGACAATCTTGACCTCAAAGTCGTCCTGCACGGCAATGGCGTCGGCCTGCTCGCCCAAGCCAAGAGCAATGACAAACTCAAGGTCGCCGTTTCCGGCCTCAAATCCCAGAATGTGGCATTCCACGTGTGTTCCAATACGCTTCGCGGCCGGAAAATCGACTATGGTAAGGACCTCTTCGAAGTATTCGACGAAGATATCGTCCCCAGCGGCGTCGCGGAACTGGCGCATCTGCAAGCGCAGGGTTATACCTATATCAAGCCGTAAGGCAGCGAGCGCCACTCAGGCTGCATTCAAATATCGGGGCGTGCGGTTTCCGCGCGCCCCTTTTTGTGTCCGCGTCCCTAAGGAGGCGGCGTTGCAGCGACACTGTGTAGCTTTGATGCGAAGGCGGTCTGCGCTAAAGACAGATCAACAATCCGACCAAAGATCAAATCCGAACAGGAGATTCCCATGAGCGAGGAAACCTATACGCTGGCGAACTATGTCGACGATCTGAGGCGGATTTCCGCTGAAGAAAGCGACCACAAGATCGTCGTCGAAAGGCTCAAGCCCCTCGCGGAACGTCTGGGTGTCAACAGAGACTGGATCGAGCGCGACAAGATAAACTACAATCACGAGCAAGGGTTCGGCATTCAACTGCTGCACGAAGAGCCGAACCATGATCTCGCGGTGTTTCTTTTTTCCTGGTTGCCCAATCGCGGCACGCTCCCCCACAATCACAAGACATGGGCTGTGGTTGTCGGCCTTGAAGGCGAGGAGAAGGAAGTTCACTTCGAGCGCGTCGATGACGGCACAAAGCCGGGCCATGCAGAGCTCAAGCGCACTGGGGACTGGACGCTGACGTCGGGCGCCGTTACCGCTTGCCTGCCGGAAGACATTCATAGTGTCTGGAACCATGGTGAGGACGTCTCCTTGTCGCTCCATACCTACGGCAAACACATCAATTATACGGGCCGGTCGGAATTCGATCTTGAGCAGAACGCGGAGCGTCCCTACACAGTAGCCGTAGATTAGGTCGGTCTTATTTCAAGCTGACGGACGTTCGCCAGTCGCGAAATGATCGCTCAGGACCTCGGCAATGCAAGCTGGGATCTGGCCAGGCGTGGCCGAGTGTAACGATGCACCCTCTTTTTCCAGTGCATCGAAAAGCGAACAATGCCTTGGTTCGAGCCGCTATGGCGCCGCCAGATAGTCCCCGTCGCTCACCGGCTCAAGCCAGACAGCGCCTGCCCCGGCGTCATCGTTTTCGGATAGCGCCAGATGGCACATCATATGGTTGGGCGCCGCACCATGCCAATGGCGGGCAGCAGGCGGAATGATCACCGTATCTCCGGGCAATATTTCCTGAACCGGCTCGCCTTCGAGCTGGTATCGTCCCACCCCAGAAAGCACATAGAGAACCTGGCCCACGGCATGAGTATGCCAATTGGTTCGTCCTCCCGGTGTGAAGGTCACCCGGGTCATACGCAGCCGCGATGGGTCTTCCGGCTCAAAAACCTGGTCTTGCAGGACCTGGCCGACGAACTTGTCCGCAGGCGCCAGTTTGGTGGAGCCCGTGTTGGCTTTGACGATTCTCGATATCATGTCTCGATTTTCCTTATCTGGCGCACAAACAGTTTGGTTCAGCGCAGGGTCGACAGAATCCAGCCGACTGCGCTGGAAAATGGCATGGCTCCCCGACAGGGAAGCTTAACGCTTTGGTCAGAGCAAATACGGTATTTGATAGTACTGCAGCAGCTTGAGTTTTGAGGCGTAAAATGGGTAGTGGCAACTCACGCCCTGTGAAAGTCCTGATAGCCGACAGCGCCAAACTCGTGCGGCTGCTCCTGGTCGAATTGCTGCACGATTGTCCGTTTCCGGTATCCGTGACCGAAGTGAGCGACGGCACAGATGCTTGCCGGCTGCTCCTGTCGGGTAGTTTCGACATCGTGTTTCTGGATGCCGTTATGCCGGGCATTGACGGTTTGTCTGCCCTTGAACTCTCGCATCGAATGCAGTCGCAGCCCTTTATCATCATGTTCTCGACGGCGCAGGACGATTCAAAGCGCCTGAAAGCGCGTCGCTTTGGTGCCTATGAATGTCTGAAAAAGCCATTCACAACCAAACAGATTTTCAGTCTGTTGCGCAGCTATCAGAGTATCAAGTCCCCGCATCGCGCACTCGTGGTCGACGACTCCGACACCATCAGGAAGATCGTCGATAAACTCCTTCAAAAGTCCTTCTTCAACGTCGATATCGAGGAAGCCAGCGACGGCCAATCTGCCATCAATGTTTGCAAAGACAGACCGTTCGACATCGTTTTTCTCGATGTGGTTATGCCGGGCCTCTCCGGATTGGACGTTTTGCGCGATTTGAGACGCCAGAACATTGAAACCGACATCATCTTGATGACGGCTCAAAAGGATTTTGTCCTCACGGATGAGATTAAATCCCTTGGAACGAACATCGTGCTGCGCAAACCGTTTACGCACTTCGAGGTCAATGCGAGCCTGCACTCTGTCTGGGGCATTGACCGACCTGAGCTGGGTGCACTCGCGGTAACTCCCCCGCCTAAAGCTGAGGCCGTTCAATCCCCTAAGACCGAAGATGTCCACTATATCTAGACCAAGCGTCTCCGCACGCTAATCAATGCGGTCGACTGGCGATCCTTTGACGGGAATCTCCATCAGATCCTCTCCCCAGATAATGTTCCCAGAATAGATCTCGGCCATCTCGGCAACAATTCGCTCGCGAATTGCAGGTTGATCGATCTGTGCGGTCATATGGGTGAGAACCAGGGTCGATACGTCTGCATCCCGGGCAACGGTCGCGGTATCGATGTGATTTCCGCAGGCCTTGCGGTATTCGGCCGTCGGTTCGGTGCCGGAGATAAAGTGATTCATGTGGATGAGGATATCGGCGCCTTTTGCCAATGAAACGATATCGGGACAGATACCGCCGCTGTCGCCCGTGTAGCAGATCGAACCGTCGGCAGCGTCGAGACGATAGGCAAGGCACTCCAGATAGGGCTGGAAATGCCAGCCCTCGCCCACTGTCACGGTCCAGTCATTACCGTTGATCACGTTACCGCTTGTCACCTCCGTAACGTCTGGCATTGGCCGCGCGCGTTCGCCCTTACCGCCACGGGCGCGATAAATATCGATGCTGCATTGATGCTTGGTTCTCGCCTCAATATCGGGTCCATAAATTCCGTCTTCGGCGAAGAGCTGCTCGGTCATGCGTGCAAGGGGCGACGGGCCGTATACGGGCAGGTCTGACACCTGCCCCGCCCCCTGGTCCCAGCGTGTCAGAACCAGACGGCCATAATCCATGCAATGATCATAGTGGAGATGGGTCAGGAAGCAGTGGGTGACATCAATCGCACGACGCCCGGATTCAAGCAGCCGGTGGTGCGCTCCTGGACCGTGGTCGACGACAATGCAATCGTCGCCGATCTCAATCAGATATCCCGAACTCATCCGCTTCAGTGAGGGTGCCGGTGTTCCCGTTCCCAATAGTGTGACCTTCATACAAATACCCTCTCCGAGTCAGAACTCCCTCTAAAACATCGAGGGTGCGATTATCGAAACCGGGTCTTTCTACCAAGGGATCTCTGAACCGTCATAGGACAAAAACGACCCGTTGGCTGTCGTGTCACAGTCATCAATCACAGAAAGCAGCCGACGAGCAGCAGTATTGGGCTGGTCGACCGCCCGGTTGTTGGCGGGAAGAGACGAGGGTTCAATCATTGGCCCGCGTGCGGCCGGGCCCATCGGCGTTTTTGAACAGCTGGACGAAATTCACCGACAGATCTCGGCTGACCCGGAAATCGCGTCTGAAGGGATTGAAGACCAAGCCACGAACCTCGGTTTCATGGAGACCCTGCGGTGCTAGAGCGGTTCTGATCTCTTCGGGTTTGACGAATTTGCACCAATCATGCGTGCCGCGCGGCAGGAGGCGCAACACATACTCGGCACCGATAATGCCAAATAGGAATGACTTTAACGTCCGGTTGAGCGTCGCAATGACGAGGATACCACCTGGAGCCACGAGCGTTGCACAGGCCCTCAGGAACATTGGAACGTCAGCGACATGCTCAATAACTTCCATAGACACCACGATATCGAAGCGCTCGCCGGTGCTGGCCAGTTGCTCCGGCAGCATGTGCCGATAGTCGATCGCAATGTTCTGTGCCGCAGAATGAGAACGCGCGATCTCGATATTGCGTCCTGAAGGGTCAATGCCGACAACATCGGCCCCCATTCGCGCCATGGGCTCGGCGGCCAGACCGGCACCGCACCCAATGTCGGCGACTCGAAACCCTTTCAGCGGCTGGTCAATCAATCCAGCAGCATTCATATGTCGCGGCAAAGCCTCTTTCAGGAAGGCCAGACGTGCATCGTTGAACTGGTGCACCATCTTGAAAGCGCCGTCACGCCTCCACCATTCCGACGAAAGCTGGTTGAACCGTTCGACTTCGTCGGCGCTCGCGGACGACCGGTCAAAATCGAAGTTTGTGAGGATGTCTTTCCGTAACATGAGATACTCGTCGGTATTCTATAATCGGGGCGGAAAATGGTCGCTGCATGTCGCTATTTGAACGTTGGTCGATGACCGAGCCACCGTCTCAACACAGGAGATCATCGGATACCGTGCGAAAGCCGTAAGACAGCCTGGCCGCTTTCCTATTTTGCGGGCAATGTCAGCGGCTGGATCCCGTGACGTCTGAGAATCCGCTGCAACGTCCTGCGATGCATGCCGAGTTGTCGGGCCGTCGGCGCAAGCTTGTAATCGTTCCGCCTCAGGAAAAGTAAAATGTGCTCAAACTGTGCCTGCTTTGGCATTGTTATCTTCGCGGGCAACGGTGAGCGCGCCGTTGCCGTCGCCTGTAGTCCGCCATGAATTTCTTCTGGCGTTGCCGGTTTTATCAGATAGTCGACGGCGCCGAGTTTCACAGCTGAAACCGCTGTGGAGATATCGCCATAACCCGTCAGGATAATGGCACGTGAGGTGGGGCATTGCTGAGTCAGATGCTCCAAGACATCCAGGCCACTGTCTGCTCCGATGACCAACTCCAGAACTGCCGCCTGCGGCCTGACTTGATCGATCAACTCTATTGCATGCGACGTGTCATAGCTGGCGGCGATGGAGAAGCCCATGTTGATGAAGTTCTGGCCCAGATATGCCGCATATTCCGCATCCTCATCGAGGATCAACATCGTCGGCTTTGAGTGCATGTAGTTCATAACACGAGAGATACGCACCAGCCGTTAGAGCGGATTACTTCCAAGTCCCTGGCGGTTCTCCTAAAGGCGTCGCGTCATCCGGTCGCAGAAATTTCATGATCCGCCGCCGTGGGTTGCGCCGTAGGTGCTGCAGTTACGCCAAGCAAAAACCCAATGGGAGAGTTTGATGAAAACTGCACGCAACATGATCGCCGCTGTCGCCTTAGTCGCAATGTCAGGCTACGCCATTGCCGCCAGTCATGCCAAAGCAACGAAAGATATTGTCGACACAGCGGTCGGTGCCGGCAAATTCACCACCCTCGTAACCGCCGTGAAAGCAGCCGGGCTGGTCGATACTTTGAAAGGCAAAGGTCCCTTCACAGTCTTTGCACCGACCGACGAGGCCTTCGCAAAGCTGCCCAAGGGGACGGTCGAAAACCTGCTGAAGCCCGAGAACAAGGAAAAGCTCGCCTCCATTCTCACCTATCACGTGGTTCCCGGTAAGATCATGTCGAAAGATATTGCCGGCAAGAAAACCGACGTGAAGACCGTGCAGGGCGGCAAACTGTCTGTCGACGCCACATCCGGCGTCAAGGTCAACAAGGCTTCTGTTACCACACCCGACGTCATGACATCGAACGGGGTCATTCACATCATCGATACGGTCGTCATGCCGAAATAATCGGACTCGAACATTCTATGTCGCGGGGAGTCGTTCCCCGCGACAATCTTTGCACACGAGTCGGTAACGATAGCGGCGGCACCTAGGGAATACACTGTTCCGGTCCAGGGTTTTCCCGAGTGACCGCCTCGCGTCGGCCCGCTTATACTGCTCTCCAGGACGAACATAACGATGGGGAGGCGGTCAGTTGCCAGCGAAATGGTTCATCGTCTGCGGTATCCTGATAACTGGATCTACCGTTTTGCCGGGCCTGTCTTTGTCCAGGGAAAGATCGATCACTGTCGACAACGCGCAAGTCCTAGCCTGGAATCGCTTCGCCAAGGGGCTATACGACGCGCACCGGCACGCTGTCTCCAAACGTCCACTGCGAAAAGAAGAACGCGTCGGCGGCTATCACAGACGTCCCGATTATTATCGCGAAGAGTCCTATTACGACGTCGGAACGGGGCGCCTCGTAAGCCGTGTGCGATGGGTTCGCGAAAATCCAAGCCTGATGCACACCATCGAGTTCTATGTGTATGACAAGGCCGGTCGGCTTTCCCGTGATTACGGCGCCTACTACCTGCCGGACGCGCGAAATGCCCCCGTCCAGACGCTGATTAACTTTCATCATCGCGAAAACGATCTTCACGCTTTCCGGCAATTCGATGCCTCCGGCGAGAGACTGTACGAAAAATGCCGAGGCACGTGGTTCGGCGAACCGGTCTCGATCGATATAGAAGAGCCGCTCGTTGCAACGCCGGCCCGTTTGACGACCAGCGAAGCCTACACAGCATGCTTCGGGTTCCTCCCTTCCTCTGCGGGAACTCATGTCGATCCCGCTCACGCGATCCTGGGACGGCAGACCTCCCTCGACAATGCGAACGATCCTCAAGAAAAAGCACGGCGTCTCGTTCGCACCTACACACTGCGCCAGAAGCTCGCGCCCAACCGCGCGACCAACTATCTCAAACGCGGCCAAGCCTATTTCGAACTGTTTGACTTCGAATCCGCCATTGCCGACTTCACACGCGCATTGGAAAGCGACGACACACTCGACGAGGCCTATTTTTGGCGTGGCATGGCTCTTGGACGAAACAAGCAACTCGATCAGGCAGAAGCCGACCTGACTGTCTTTATCGCTCGAAACCCACGCTCGTCCGTGGCCTATACCAAGCGAGGCGTGCGCCGCATCTGGAATCGAGACTTCGCAGGTGCTGAAAGAGATTTCGACCAAGCCATCGCGCTGGACCCGAAAAATGCGGAGGCGCACGATGACCTAGGCGTCCTGCAGGCGCGGCGTCTCGACAATGACGCTGCGATCCGGAGTTTCCGAACCGCGATCCATCTCGACCAAACTTATGAAAAAGCACATCACAACCTGGCGCTCGTGCTCCACATTGTTGGGCGCTCGCCTGAAGCCCTTGTCTCCATCGAGACGGCACTGAGACTCGGGAGCAGGACCCGGTCATCGGCACTCCTGAAAGCTGAGATCCTGGAAGCCCTCGGTCGGGCGGACGAAGCACGGATCTTGCGCCTCGAAGCTGCAATTCTACCGCGGAAAAACTGGTCGGAGAATTTGGCGGTACAATGAACATTTCCGCATTCTTGTCGAAACTGATTTAGGCATTGCAGACGAAATGAACCAATCCCTTCCAAGACTGGCGACCGCGATCTTGTCCGTTGCAATTATGTTCTCCGCCATGCCGCCACGCCTCGCGATAGCGGCCGAACTCATTATGATCGATGCCAAGCACTGCGTCGTGTGCCGGCGTTTCAACAAGGAAGCCGCCCCGCATTATGCGCAGAGTCCCGTAGCCAAGGTCTTTCCGCTTCGCCGCATCGACATCGATACGGGAACCATCGACATCAGGCTTGAGTTGCCGGTTACCATGACTCCAACCTTCATCTTCGCAGACAAAGGGGCCGAGATGGCCCGCTTCTATGGTTATCCGGGACGTGAGCATTTTTTCGAGCTGGTAAACGGTGTCGCCGACGAGTTCCACAAGATTCAAGTGGAAGAGGCCGCGAAGACCAACTAGCTGCAATCCGCCAAGACATCACTCAACGCTGTGCGACCAACGATCGATCAGGCAATCATTTTGCTGCGGATCGCAAACCCGACCGTCTTTCGCAAAGTTGACACTTGAATCCTTGCCCGCCAGCCGCAGTTCCCTCAGGACAAATCCCGTAAGATCCTTCCCTTCGCCAACCAACGGCCAGTCCGGTGTCTTCTCGATCGTGGATTTGCAGGCCCAGATGTTGGATTGACCGGGACACAGCGCGAAACCGTGTCCATCGCCGTTCGCCAGAACGAACGATATTGATGCCAACCTGATCGGCACGTCAGAATCCGGCGTCACTTTGATCAATGTCCCATCCCGGCGTCGCACAAGGATTTGCGATACGATCTGGCGGCCGCCCTCGCCTTTGAGGCGCACGGCCATTCCCGAGAAATGGCCCCAAGCCCCCTCCCCGCGCTTCCTGACAGCCTGCTCCATCGCCTTCCACAGAACCTTTCCTGGAACGGTGCGGATTGCCAGCTTGTTCTTGAACGGAAACATCTGCGCCAGATGGCGGCGGGTGATCATTGTTCCAGGCGCGATATTGTAATTAAGGCGAATGCCGCCGGCATTCAGGAATGCGACGTCGGCGGCGCCGGCGGCGCGCACGCGATCAGCGATCCAGTTACCGAACCCGGTCTCCGACGAGCGATTGGCCAACTCTTCCGTCTCTATTAAAGACGCCGTCCGCGCGATCGCCTCTCTCAGACATGCTCCATTCCTGACCTTGGCCAGACAGGTTTTCCGATTTTTGGGCCCACGATAGAGGCAGTCCCGTGCGCAGAACTGCTCATCGTGCCTTACCAACCACTGATCGGCTAATCGTTCTGCCAAAGCATCGGGTGTGCGGGCTGCGTCGAGTGGAACGAGCCGGGACTTGATCTGCACGTCCCCACCAGCATCCTTGGAGAGTTCGATGACCCATGCGCTCAATGCATCGGCGTCGGCCTTGAAGAGCCTTGGATTCTTCGATGGCAGGTTCATCGCGACATGGTCATGTCCACCGATCACAATATCGGGCATGTCGCTGCAGTTTCGAGAGCTTTCAGCAACCGGTTTGCTCTCGGCATCGAGACCCAATAATGACAGATCGGTCTCCCATGCCAGATGCGTTAGGGCGACAACGACATCCGCCCCTTTGGACCGAAGCGCTTTCACCTGTGCGCACGATGTCGCGACCGGATCAGAAACGATCGCTGCGTACTTCGACCGGGAAACCGTAACACCGTAGATCCCAACGCGTAGCCCTCCGCTCTCGACAATGCGCGAAGGCGCAATCCTAGGGCTACCTGCCAAGTCCTGAAGCGGGGCGCATTTGGAAAAGTCGAGATTGGCCGCAAGCCAGGTGAACTCGGACTCGGCGACACGCAACGCGAGAGGGCCCTTTTTTTTGCAATGAGAGTCATCGAATTCGTGATTGCCAAAAGCAACGAACATCCGCGGATCGATACTCCCTCGCGCAGGATCGCCGTCCATGACGTTCATCAGGTCGATCATCTGCTCGCCCTTATAGGTACGCCCCAGAAACGAGGGAGAGAGGAAGTCGCCCGCATGAAGCAAGAGCAGATCCGGCGCATCGCGTTCCAGTTCAGCACGCAGAGCACGTACACGTGGCAAGCCACCGTCTTTGCCGTCGTTGATACCTTTCAGACGGTAAACATCGTTGATCGTCAGCAGCACGGCCGTGCCTGGTTTTTCAGTCGAGGCAGGCGCGGCGACAGATGAGAAAAAGAGATGGGCCAAGCAGAGGGCCGTCGTCATTCCACACCAACCGGCCAGCCCCTCTAACCGGTCGAGAAATTTCGTCCACTCACCCATGACCGCACTCCCAATTCCATGGCCCCAGTATGCGAAGAAACGCGCTTCTTTTCGGAGCACATGGATGTAGATCGGTCAAGTGAGGGCGAAGCGACGGCCTCTCTGCAGATCGAGTGAGCTAATTTCTACCCGGTTAGCGATTTGTCTTCAGCCGGCTCTTGCGGCGCGTCATCGGCGCTTTCACCTTCGGAATCGCTGGCCTTGGCGATCTTAACGAGCGCATCGAGGATCTTAACACCGGCTTCGGGTGACAAGGATTGAACCGAATCGATCTGTTTCATGATGTTCACGAGTTGGGGCATCAGGTCGCCTTTGTTCGACGTTTCGATCTCCTGGACAAAGCTCTGCAGGTCTTCGTTCGGCGCAGGCTTACCATAGAAGAAGCCCTGAACGAATTCGCAATCGCGGTCCCTCAGAAACTGTGCCTGGTGTTCGTGCTCAACGCCCTCGGCCGTAATGCTGATGTCCAGAGCCCGGCCAAGGTCGATGATGGAAGTGATGATCTTTGCAACCTTGGGATTATGTTCGATGTTCTTAACGAATGATCGATCGATTTTGATCTTATCGAAGGGGAAGCGCCACAAATGAGCGAGACTGGAGTAGCCAGTGCCGAAATCGTCCATGGCGACCTTCACACCCAGCCCTTTCAAAGTTGAAAGTGTCGTCAGTGCTTTTTCTGGATCATGGAACAGCAATGACTCAGTGATTTCCAGCTCGAGCCTTTCAGGAGGCAGACCGCTCTCCGAAAGCGCCGCGTTCACTGCCTTAAGGACATGGTCGTCTTTGAATTGCGCGGCCGAAAGATTGACGGCGATCCTCTCGCGCCCTTTCCACTCAGCAGCATCTTTGCAGGCCTGCAAAAGGACCCATTCACCCAGCGGCTTGATCAATCCCGTTTCTTCGGCGATCGGAATGAACTGGTCGGGCGAGACGATGCCTTTTTCCGGTCGGTTCCATCGGACGAGCGCCTCATACGCTTCCACTTCCTTGTTGTCGAGATTGACTTGCGGTTGGTAGTAGACCTCGAATTCGGATTGGTCGATTGCACGGATTAGCGCTTGTTCCAGCTCGCGCCGGGCAATCACGTCATCCTGCATTTCCGGATCATAGAAGCGGTACCCTTTGCGGCCATTCGTTTTGGCGTTGTACATCGCCAGATCTGCGGCTTTGACCAATTGGATCGGACTGCTGCCCGCATCCGGGTATGGCGCAATGCCGATACATGCGCCGCACGGGATGAATTGATCGTCAATGCACACGAAGGTATTGAGCTTGTCGCAAATGATCTGCGCCAGCTCTTCGAGGTCCGCCTTGGATCTTGGCGATCGGCAGAGAATCGCAAATTCATCACCGCCCACGCGTGCCACGATATCACCCGGCTCGACACTCTCTTCGATACGTTCGGTAACATGTTTCAGGAGTGCATCGCCGAAAGCATGGCCGAAGGAATCGTTGACGTCTTTGAACTTGTCGAGATCGATCCACATGACAACCGGGCTTTTCCGATCGCTACCGAGTTCGACCGACTCGGCGAGTGCATGCTCAAGAGCCTCATTGAAACTTGCGCGGTTCAGTGCGCCTGTCAGGGAGTCGTGATGTGCAAGATACCCGACCCGGGTCACTGCCTTTTGGTGATCACGATTCTTCTTGGCGATGATCAGGCCAGCCACAGCGGAACCGAACGCCATTAAGATAAGCAATGTCGATGTCAGAAAACCGAAGACCTGTTTGAATAGAGCGTTTCGCGCCGTTTGATCTGCATAGACCTGAATGGACCCGATGCGTTTGCCTTCTTTGATGAGAGGTAATGTTGTTTGGGAATAGACCTTCGGCCAGTCCTTGCCCTGCCCCTTTGCCATGACGGCCTGAATCTTGGCAAAATCGGTAGCGCCAGTTTGTGGCTTTTTCGCCGCAACGACCTCGCTCGGCTGCCCAGTCCTCTGGTTTGCCGCACGATAGATCTGACCTCGCTCACTATCGTGAATCTCAAAGAAGAAGACGTCAGTCAGCCCTTTGATGCCTGTGTCGCCGAGTGTCGAACCTGCCAACTCTCCGCTGTCAAACAGCGACTCGATATGGCGGGTGGATTTTTGGAATTCTGCAAACCACTGCTTGGCCAGCTCAACAGATTCCGCCTCCAGCAGACGCTCTCTTGAATGGTTTGACAGAAGGAGCGCCGGGCCCATGAAACAAATAGCCGTAACCGCAACAGCTACATATGAAAATGCCTGCTTATATCCTGCCACAACTCACGCCCCACACAGAAAAGCCTACCCCTAAGCGATGATCAATCTACCGTGAGGAAGTTAAATGACAGTTGCTATACATCAGATTATATTTGGACAATTGACCAGGTCGGCCCGCGCAAAACTCTCCGCAGCCGGCTTCCTCACCTTGCCCTAAAGAATGGTCTTCAGGGCAATGCGTAGCTTGTCCGGCTGTTCAGCCATCATCATATGCCCGCAATCCGTGACAGAGATGACCCGCGCGCCCTCGATCTTGCTAGCGAGCTCTTTTCCAGCTGCCGGTGGTGTCATGACATCCTTGTCGGCAGTGATCACAAGTGTCGGGCACGCGATTGATGCAATGGCATCCGAAGTAACGGCAAATTCATTGCAGGCGTTCAAATCGTGGAATAAGACGTCAGGGCCGGAGCGTTCCAATAAACGCAGTCCCGCTCCTGCTATCCAGGTACCAGGTGACTGACGGCCGCCGATTTGCCCCGCCTTGCTGTGCCCCCAAAGCGTGATCATCTCGTAAGCGACATGGTCGTTGGCCTTAGCAGCCATCAACAATGGGTCGGCAACAGCCATGGGGATTGCAGTACCAAGCAAGGCAGTCGCACGCGCATGTTCCCTGTGCCGCGCAGCAAATGAGAGAGCGATCAACGATCCCATGGAATGACCAACAATCGACGCTTCCTGGACATCAAGTGCGTCCAGTAAATTAGCCAACCAGTCTGCCATGTCGTCGATTGTCTGGAGTGGAGGGCCGGCCGAACGCCCATGCCCTGGAAGATCCGGCGCCAGGACGCTGTTGTGTCGATGCGAGAAATAGCGTGTCTGCAGTGCCCATACGGTATGATCGCATCCACTGCCGTGGATAAACACGATCACCGGGAGCGCGGCCGAGAACGGTCGCCCACCTGTCGAGGCAAAGACTTCTTTGCCGTTGATCACGATATTCAAAGCCGCCCCCTTCTTGTCTAGCGCTTCTGAGACGCCCGGAGCGCTCGAGAAAGATCCTCAGTCAGATCCTTGATGTCCTCCAGGCCGATTGATAGACGGACCAGGCCTTCGGACACACCAGCTTCGCGAAGCGCATCTGCGCTCATCTGCTGATGGGTCGTACTTGCAGGATGGATGACCAGTGACTTTGCATCCCCGACATTTGCAAGATGAGAGAAGAGTTCAAGGCGTTCGATAAACCGGCGGCCGGCATCGCGTCCGCCATTGAGCTCGAAACTCAAGATAGCGCCTGCACCTCGCGGCAATTGCGCTGCCGCCAAAGGGTGATCGGGGTGATCAGCGAGGTCGGGGTGATTGACGTGGTCAACCGCGTCATGGCTCTGCAAAAAGGTCGCAACCTCATGTGTATTTTCCATGTGTCGCGCCATGCGCACGGACAATGTCTCGACGCCTTGCAGAATGTTGAATGCATTTGTCGGGCTCAGGCAGGCACCGAAATCGCGCAAACCCTCCGCGCGGGCCCGCATGGCGAAGGCCTGTGGTCCATACTCGTCCCAAAAGTTAATGCCGTGATAGCCCGCATAAGGCTCGGTCAATGTCGGAAATTTGCCCGATGCAAGCCAATCGAACCGGCCGCCATCGACCACGATACCGCCGATGGCGACACCATGACCGGCAATGAACTTGGTTAGAGAGTGATGGACGATATCGGCGCCGAGATCGATCGGCCGGCACAAGTAGGGCGTCGCAAAGGTGGAGTCGACCATCAGAGGAAGGCCGGCGTCGTGCGCGACCTGACCGATCCTCGGGATATCTGCGATCTCGAGCCCCGGATTGCCAATCGTTTCGGTGAATATCAATCGCGTGCTCGGCCGAATGGCGTCGCGAAAGGCATCGGGATTCCGCGGGTCGACAAAGCTCGTCTCGATGCCGAAACGAGGCAAGGTATGCGTAAAGAGATTGTGCGATCCACCATAGATTGATCGCGATGCAACAATGTGTCCCCCCGTCCCCATCAAGGTCGTCACAGCGAGGTGCAAGGCAGCCATTCCGCTTGCCGTACAGACCGCTGCGACACCGCCTTCCAGCGCGGCGACGCGCTCTTCCAGAACTGCAACAGTCGGATTCGATATGCGGGAATAAAGATGGCCGGCCTGCTCCAGGTTGAACAAGGCAGCGGCATGATCGGTATTGTCGAAGAGAAACGAGGTTGTCTGGTAGATCGGCACGGCCCGTGCCGCAAAATCGCTGTCGGGGCGCTGACCGCCATGCAGACTGAGCGTGTCTGGTCTGAGGTGTGGAAGTTTGCCCATGACTTAGACCTGTTCCTCGAGCCGGTCAGTTGCCGGTGGCGGCGTCCGCGATAGAGCGGCAATCTCTCCGCGAAGCTCGGCGGTCATGTCGATATCGACAGCAGCGAGAGAAGGCTGCAACTGCTCAAGACTGCGCGCACCGACAATCGGGCATGTGACCGCCGGGTGGCTCGCGGCCCAGGCGACGGCTAGACTCACCGGATGCACGCCCTGACCTGCCGCAAAAGCTGTAAAGGCGCCTGCCGTATCGAATGCCCAATCCTCTCCATAGCGCCGGGTGTATTCATTATTGGAGATTAGGCGGCCCGCATCAGGACGTTTCTCCGGACCATACTTACCGCTGAGCATCCCGCCGCCGACCGGACTATAGGTAATGACACCGAGGCGCTCCGCCTCGGACAAAGGAAAGATCTCAGACTCGGCCTGTCTCTTTACCAGATTGTACATGGGTTGAATGACATCCAGCCTCGGCCAACCATTGCGCTCGCAGATGCCAAGCGCTTTGGCTGTCTGCCAGGCGGAATAGTTGCTCGCACCGACATAGAGGACCTTTCCGTCGCGAACCAACGCCTCAAGAGCACGCAAGGTTTCCTCGAGCGGCGTATTCGGATCCCAGCGATGCATGAACAAAACATCGACACGGTCAGTCCCAAGCCGTTTGAGACTGGCTTCGAGCGCCGCAACGATATGGCGACGGTTGCCACCACGCATATTAATATCGTCACTCATCGGCACGGCGCACTTGGTCGTGATTACCAAATCGTCTCGCTCGTCCTTGATGAGCCCTGAGAGGATTTCTTCCGCCTGTCCCCGGTTGTAGCCATTGGCACAGTCGAAGAAATTGATGCCGCGGTTTCGGCATTCGCGATACATGGATGCTGCTGTATCTGCATCGGCATCACCGCCGAATGACATGGTTCCAAAACATAACTCGGAAACCTGAACGCCGGTCGTCCCCAGCCACCGATACTTCATCCTTCCCCCCTCCCAAACGCTGTCTAGGCTACGCGGATGCCGCCCAATTCTGCTGGACGTCTGATACCGGAATCAATGCCCATTGGCCAATTTCGCGACACAGTGACATGAATCCGGGACACCGCTTTTCGATTGGCGTCGGAAGCTGGTAGACTGCGGGAAACGCCGGAGATACTCGATCATGCTCGATTCACCCGAACTCGCAACTCCCCAAGCAGGGCAACGCATTGACGTTCAGATCGTTGATACAGATGTCCACCCGACGCCCCGCACGCCGGAAGAGTTGCGCGCCTTCGTTCCCGCTCCATGGCACGACCGGCAGTGGTCCAATGAGGTTTTCAACGCCGTCGGATCACCCATCTACGAAGCCCCCAACAAGGCCCAGCGCCGTGACTCTTACTCGCCAGAAGGCGGCCCCCCCTGCTCCGATCCTGTCTTCACGGAAAAACAGGTCTTCGGTGATGCGTCCGTCGACTACGCCATCCACATCCCGCTGACCGTGCGACCGACCGCCAATCCGGAACATGAAGCCGCCGTCTGTGCCGCCACGAATGCCTGGCTCAAGGATACCTGGCTAACAAAGTACAATGATCATGGTCGCCACTATGGGACGCTCCGTGTGAGTTCTCGCGACACCGCGCTTGCTGTCCAGGAGATCGAAAAATGGGCAGGCGACGAGCATTTCATCCAGGTCATGCTCAATCCTTATAACGATGCGCCTCTCGGCCAGGCTCGCTACTACCCGATCTATGAAACCGCAACCCGACTGAATTTGCCGATCTGTCTTCACGTCAATCGAAGTCCTGGCATGCGACTGCTGACGCCGGTCGGATTCTCATCCTACTTCTTCGAGCATCACGCCCTCTATTCGATGATGTACGCGGCGCATTTGACGAGCTTGATATTCGAGGGCGTTTTCGAGCGGTTCCCGACCCTAAAAGTCTCTTTGATCGAGGGTGGCTTCAGCTGGCTCGTTCCTCTGGTGTGGCGCCTCGACAAGCAATGGGAAAAGCTCGGGAGCGAAGTTCCCAATGTGACGCGGAGGCCAAGTGATACAATCCGCGAACATATTCGCATCTCGACCCAACCGATCGAGGAACCACCGCAGCCGGGTGACCTGAAAAGACTGTGGGACCTGATGGACCCGGCCGAGCTATTGATGTTCGCAACGGATTATCCGCACTGGGACTTCGATGCACCCCAGCAGATGCAACGCTTCCCCGAAGAAACACGGCGGCGCATTCTCTGCGAAAACGCTCTGGAATGGTACGGCCTGCCGTCCACTCGGATTGCGCAATAGGTCACGAACCCGGAGTAACGGATATGGCGCGTCATATTATCGGTCCGGCGACAGACGTTTCGCCGGGTGAGAAGCACATTGTCGAAATCGATGGACGAAGCATCGGGATATTCAACGTAGGTGGGCAATTCTATGCACTAGCAAACCGCTGTCCGCATGCCGGCGGACCGCTTTGCCAGGGTGACGTCACCGGCACGGCGATCGCCTCTGGCGAACCTTATGGTCTTGAATGGGTCCGCGAAGGTGAGGTTGTCCGCTGTCCTTGGCACGCCTGGGAATTCGATATCATGACAGGACGCACGCTCTCGAGCCCAGAACTGCGCGTGCGAACATACGACGTGGCGCTCGAAAACGGCATGGTCGTTATCGACATGTAGGCAGGTGCCAATTGCGGAGCCAGATATGACGAATCAGACGCCAGGACAGAACAAACAGGGGCGCTTGATCGATTGCGCGGTCCATCCTCAAGTAAGCCAACCGGACGATCTGCGCGCCTTCATGGATGAGCCTTGGCGCAGCCGCCCCTTCCCGCGCCCTGAGCGCTACTACTATCCGGCCCTTGATGGCGAGTTTCTTAAACAGACTGGTTCAGAGGGCCTTGCAGGTTCGGATCCGGCAGCGATGGCCGCATGTCTGTTCGACGCACATCGGACCGATCACGCAATCCTGTTGCCACTGACGCGCGGCCTTCTGCCTGACATCGACCTTGGTTCGGCTGTCTGCCAGGCAACAAATCGATGGCTGTCAGAAACATGGCTGACCTCGCACAATGATCATGGGCGCTATGCCGGGACAATCAGGATCAACCCAGACGATGCACCGAGCGCAATCGCCGAGATCGAGCGTTACGCATCAGACCCCCGGTTCGTTGCCGTCGGCGTTCCAATGCAGGCTCGCAGTCCATATGGGCAACGGCAGTATTTCCCAATCTGGGAAGTGGCCGCCGCACATGGCCTTCCCATCATGATCAAACTCGATGGCGGGTCCGGCATTGACTTCTGGCCAACCGCCGTCGGCTATCCGCATCATTACATCGAGTACAGCACGCTGGCGCCGATCAACTACGCCTATCATCTGATCAGTTTCATTTCGGAAGGTACGTTCGCGCGACTCCCTGACCTGCGGGTCGTGTTCACGGATGGCGGGCACGATATGCTTGGACCGCTGGTATGGCGAATGGACAAGATATGGCGTCCAACACGCAATGAAACGCCATGGGTTAAAGAACTACCGTCTTCAACCGTCATGCGCCAAGTGAGATTCTGCTCGAGACGTTTCGAAGGCCCTGTCCGTGACGATCAGGCGGAACGCTGGCATTCATTGAGCAAGACCGCCGACCTCGTGCTGTTCGCAAGCGGCTATCCGTATCATGACACGCTCGATCCGGAAGCGGCATTGCACACGATGCAGGACGACTGCCGAGAAGCTGTCGCTTCTGCAAACGCCGAGGCTCTCTTTACGTTTCAGGGATTGCTTAAGGCCGCTTAAAGGCCTCTGCCACTCAATGGGCTGTCTCGTTCAGCCCTGTTAGAGGCACATCGCCCGGTCTTTGTGCAACTGTCACATCGTCCGTGGCGGCTATGCAGTGCGGAACCGAATACTCGGCTCCGCCACCGCACAGAACCAGTTAGATCGAGGCTCTAATCGCCTGGATAGCCTTCGGGCCAATCCCGGGGAGAGCTTTCAATTCGGCGTCGGTCATCTTTCTGACCTGTCCAACTCTGTCGACACCCGCTTCTGCGAGTTTACCGGCGACCTTTGGGTCGATCACTTTATCGAGTTTCACCGCGTGATGGATCTGCTTCTTCTTTGCCATGCTGAGGACCTTGTCTTCAATTCGTTATGATGAGCCGCGGACGCGCGGCGGATATGCGCAACGCAATATACCAACGCAAACACGTCGACTCCTTTGTCGTTGAGCAATTCCCGATGGAAAATGCAAGCACCTTTCGTCTTATAAGGCCAATAAAATGCATATAGACGCATGAAAGACGCACTGAAACGGACTCTTTCAACAGATTGAGAGAAATCCTTCCTGCATGCGAGTGCCTGAGTCACCCTTCAACCAGACGTTCGGTTTTTGCTTTGTTGAAGAGCATTCTCTTTCACATTGTTCAGCTGCATAGCCTCAAAAAAGAAAACGGCAGCTCAATAGGAGCTGCCGTCAAACTATGTCCTCTTTAAAAGAGGAAGCTGACTATCTAGAATGAACCGCGATACTTCTCGGGCAGAAGCGGCGTATCAATCACATGGATAATGCCGTTGTCGGCAACGATATCAGCCTTCTTAACCGAAGCACCGTTGACCATAACGCCCTTGGTCGCATCGATCATCAACGCGCCACCGGAGACAGACTTTGCGTCTGTCTTCTTGCCGGCTAGATCGGTTGACATAACTTTGCCCGGGACGACATGCAGCTTGAGCAACCGCACGAGATGCTCCTTCTTGGCAGGATTAAGAAAGAGATCGACTTCCTTCTTGGGCCATTTCGCAAATGCTGCGTCGGATGGCGCAAAGACTGTGAACGGTCCAGCGCCTTTCAATGTGTCGACAAGCCCAGCGGCTTTGATCATTTTTACCAGAACGGTAAAGTCCCCGGCGCCCGCGGCAGTATCAACGATATCGGCGGCTTTGGCCGAAAGAGGCGTGAGCGTCACGGCAAGAAGCGCGCCTACAGCCATAGCAGATCGTCGCAAATTCTTCATTCAAGACTCCCTAATTTTGTTCGTGCACAGAGTGCAAGGTTACGGCGGGCGCTTTGAACCACGATCACCGTACACATTCGATGCAACATCGCGTGACCGGGTGGTGAGCCCCTTTGCAAGTACGTTGTGGTGGCTGTGGTAGTTTCCCAATCGCGATCAACTCTTTGCGAGGATCCAATAAGAAAAAAAGAGATGCATTCTCGCCGAGAAGTACAAGCATTGCACGCAGTTGCGACACAAGACAGTTTGACGAAAATTCACTGAATCAAGTAGCGTTGCAACATTATATCCATAATAGAGAAAACTCATGATCGATTATTGTGCGGACAAACGGACGATGATACCACGAGAACTGCCGAAGGAAAGTGCGATCGAAGAACAGATCGATACAGAAGCATTTCTCGAATACGCTCAGCAATTGTTGACGGAGCTGGAAATACTCTCGCGCCGTCTGGAACTCGAAGACTTTGCAGACTGCCTCACGACCACTTTGGAAGCCTCAGCGCGCATTTCGAAACCATCTAAAACTGAGCGTGCGGGTCGCTGAAACTCCTCGCAATTGGGTATCTGCGCAGACCACCTCGGTTCCGGCCTTCACGGATCTGTAAGAATGATCGCCGTTTCGGTTCACACGCCCCGATCGATATCCGTCAAAGCAAGCAATGAGCGAAGCTGTGCCTTGTGACCGATCAGGTCGCTCAGGACATAGGCATCGAGCGTCGCCAGGAAGGCACGCAGGGCCTCGGCCAATATCTTCTTGAGGCGGCAAGCCTGCGAGATGACACAGCGATCGGCCTCGGTCGCGAAACACTCAACAAGACACAGATCTTCTTCGGCTGAGCGCGCAACCGCTCCCAGCTTTATGTGTTCCGGCGCCATAGCAAGTCGCAGGCCACCGCCCCGCCCGCGAACTGTTTCGACAAAACCAGCCGTACCAAGCGACTGCACCACCTTCATCAGATGGTTCTTGGATATCTCATAGCTGTCCGCGATTTCCTTGATGGTACACAAACGGTCGTCGTGCGTGCCAAGATACATCAGCACACGAAAAGCGTAGTCAGTGTGAACGGTCAATCGCATACCCACACCCCTTAAAGATGCACAAAATATATTGCTTTTTGCATCAAGCTGCAATAAAGATCCCATAACATGCATTTTCAATGCATGTTATGGGATCAAAAAGAGCATTCAAAGTTAGTTTGGACCGATGAACGATCAGACCGCCCTCGTAACGCCTTTGCGCCAACCTCTGCATCCGGACATAACCGAAGAGCTTGTTGAAACTGTCGTTCATGCCTTCTATGCGCGCATACGCCTCGACAGAGAGCTTGGGCCCATTTTCGAAGAGACCATTGGATATACGGAGGCCGAATGGGCACCTCACCTGGCACGCCTTTGTGCCTTCTGGTCCTCGGTCACGCGTTTGTCGGGGCGCTATAAGGGAAACCCGATGCAGAAGCATGCGGTCCTTGGCGGAATAGGCCCGCAGCACTTCGATCGCTGGCTTTCACTTTTTGCAGAAACCGTCTCGGAACATTGCAGCCCCGCGGTTGCGGCGATCTTTGTCGACAAGTCTGAGCGCATGTCGGCAACGATACAACGCGGCATTTTCAATCAGGGGCCGTAGACGTCGGCGTGCGCAGAACACAAAAGGGCCGCCCGCAGGCGACCCTTCCGTGAGTTCGTGTGTCATCGGACCCGGTCGGGTATCCGATCCAAAGGAGAGGCGTCTATGACAAAGACTGCTCCATCATCCACGCGCACCATCCAAAGCCCTTCGACATCACCGAAATCTCATTAGACATTGGATCACCTCCTTTCGATTGTTGACGTTAGAGACAGCTTCCTATCGTTCGTGCAAAATCGCAAGCGGAAACAGCACGCCCGGGAAAACAGCTGCGAGGAGACAGAGAAGACGTCACGGCTCGGTCAACTCTCCCCTCAGATTGCGTTGGGTCAACGACGCGATTTCGGAGACACTCAATCCCATCGAAAACAGGACGTGCAACTTGGCGACGGCTGCCTCCGTCGTCATATCCGATCCACTGATGGCACCCGCATCCCCGAGTTCGGATCCGGCGGCATAACGGCCAAGCATTACGCTCCCCTGCAGACACTGCGATACGGCGACAAGCAGAATACCTGCATCGGTTACGCGTCGGATCGCCGAAAGAAAGGCCTGATCCGACGTCGGGGCTGTTCCTGCGCCGTAACAGCGGAGCACCAATCCCCTCGCCCCGGTTTCGGCGACGGCATCTATCAATCTCGCAGGCATGCCCGGGTAGATCCGCAAGACCGCAATATCGCATGGCCGGTAGACAGGAGATTTTTCGAGATGTTCCAGAACCGATGGAAGTGCTGCAGGTTTCGCCATCTTGATGTCCACGCCAAGCTCAGCCAGCGGCGCGTAATTCGGTGAATCAAAGGCATCGAGTTCGCCGGCCGCCACCTTGGTCGTCCGATTGCCGCGATAGATATGACGACCGAAACAGACGGCAACTTCCTGCAAGGTGTCCATCGCTGCGGCCTGAAGCGAACTCACAAGGTTTCCTTGTGCGTCAGTCCGCACTTCGCAAAGAGGGATTTGCGAACCGGTTACGACAACAGGCTTTTCGACGCCTGCCAGCAAAAAGGAGAGTGCCGATGCGGTATAGGCAAGTGTGTCGGTCCCGTGAATAACGACGAAACCGTTAAAGTCCTCAACCCGCTGTTTAATCCTGTCGGCCAACTCAAACCAATGACGCGGAGCTGCGTTCGAGCTTTCAAGCGGATCGTCATATTCCGCCATGATATAATCCGGCATGGCACCGGAGTGGAGTTCGGCCAACCTTTCCCGGATCAGACTCTCCAAATCACCGGCAGGCGCATAGCCCCGCTCGGTCGGCCTCATGCCGAGCGTACCGCCGGTATAGACAATCAGGATGCGCTTCTTCATCGGTTTGCCGAAAAGGCTCCGTTACAGTCTTCCGGACAAAAGGGGGGCGAACCGCTTTGGCTGCCCCCCTTTGTTCTCCGTCGCCAGGTCAGCCGCCGGTGGCAGCTATCCGTGCGACTTGATCTGCTCGCCGATTACTCGGCCGGCTGCGGCTTGGCCACCGGTACCTCTTCGTCGAGAACCCATGCTTCTTCATCGAGATCGAGATCGGGAAAGTTCTTCGTTTCGAACACCGGATTCTCTACGCCCTTACTCAATTGGTCCCTGTAGTCATTCAGGATCCGCATACCGACCGGGAACAACATGATAATGGCCAGGAGGTTCACCAGAGCAAGGATTCCCATCATCGGATCTGAGAAGAAGAACACGGATGTCGCGCCAGGCGCCGAGGCGCCGAGAAACACGAGCCCGACAATCGAAATCCGCAGAATGTGGCGCGAGATCTGATTGTCGACAAAGACCGTCAGAGCGTTTTCGCCCAGATAGTAGTTGTAGATGATCGAGCTGAAAGCAAAGAGCAGGATCGCCGCCGACAAGAAATACTGGCTCCATGCTCCGACATGCGACACGAGAGATTGCTGCGTCAGCACGACACCATCAACACCTTCTGCGCCTGCCACATACACATCGCCCAGCAAGATCACGAAGGCCGTGCAGGAGCAGATGATGATGGTATCGATGAAGACGGACAGAGATTGCACGATACCTTGAGCCACGGGATGGCGCACATAGGCCACGGCGGCGACATTCGGTGCACTGCCCAGCCCCGCCTCATTCGAAAACAAACCGCGTCGCAGACCCTGCGCAATCGCCGCCCCCATGCCGCCGCCGACAGCCTCTTCAAACCCAAAGGCATTCTTGACGATCAGCGAGATAACGGCAGGAACATCGCCGATATTGATGAGGATGATGATGATCGCCATTCCGATATAGCCGAAGGCCATGATCGGAACGACCACATCGGCAACATGCGCAATTCGCTTGATGCCTCCATAGACGACAAACCCCGTCAACACAGCAAGCGCCGCTCCGGTCCAGAGCCGTTCCACACCCAGGCTATCCTTCATGGCACCGGCAACTGTATTTCCTTGAAAAGCGTTGAAGCCAAGCGCGAAGGCAGCGATCAGCGAGACCGCATAGATGAACGCAAGCCACTTATACTGGTTCCCGAGGCCATGAATGATGTATTGCGCCGGCCCACCGCGATACGTCCCCTCTTCGTCGTTGCGCTTATAGGCCTGTGCCAGCGAGCATTCGAACAGGCTTGTTGCCATGCCGACCAGCGCGATGGCCCACATCCAGAAGACCGCCCCAGGGCCACCGAGCGTAATTGCTACGGCGACACCGGCGATATTGCCGCCCCCGACCCGTCCTCCGACGCTAACAAGCAGCGCTTCGCGTGAGCTGACATGATTTCCGGCTTCCGGCTGCCCTCCGGGAAAAAGTACCCGGAACATCCGACGGAAGAACCTGAACTGAACGAACCCGGACGCCAATGTAAAGAAGGCCCCAAGCACCACCAGGAACGGGATAAGCGACCACCCCCAGGTTGCGTCGCCGATGAGCTTAAAAATGTTCTCCAGGAATTCCATCTGACATCCCCCTATCCGGTTCTGTTTCCGCTGGCAGTTGCTCCTACTGCGCAGTCTAACGCTGTGTGCGGCGAGATGTCTCAGTTATTTGTTCGATTGAACGCGCAGCCCGGTGAATCACGGGCTGCTCGGAATTACCCGGCGTATACGCGATGAGGGTCCTAACAAGGGACCACTTCATGATCGAAACTGGTGCGTCTCTCCCCAAAGGCCCTGCCATCCAAGAGCGGATGCGGCAGAACCAGTCTTTCGGGTATCACGCAGTAGGAGAGTGACCAATTTGGCCGCCCGACGCTAATAGGTGCTATGTGACGCAGTTTGAGCGCCAATAAGCGCCAGTTGCATTGCATCGCCATCCGATGGCGGTTAGCCTTTCGCAAGAAAGAACTCCCGGTCGAACGGTGCGGGCAAAGACAGATGCAGCAGGATTTTTCGCTAAATCTCAGGCTCTTGACCGACCACTACAAGTCCGTCGCCGACGTCTGTCGTCGCATCGGCATCAACCGATCACAGTTCAACAAATATCTCGGCGGGCGCTCATCGCCATCGCGGCATATTTTCAAAAGACTTTGCGACTTCTTCGGCGTCGAAGAGTACGAGATGCTCCTCCCCCATGCCGAATTCCAGAAAATCCTCGGTTCAAAACCACTGGCTGCTCCGGCATCGGCTGCTGAACCGCGCTATGTCGGTTATCTGGATCAACTCGTCCGTCGCTCCCGATCCGATTTGATGTCCTATGAAGGTTATTATTTCGAATACACCTATTCGATGACCTATCCTGGGCTGATCCTCCGGTCCTTGATCCTTATTTCCCGAGACGATGGACTGACGACCTACCAGCGGATGGAGAATTTGGCACCGGCAGGCGGACCTGGACCAAGAATCAAGTGCAAGTATCAGGGGATCGCGTTCTATCTGAACGACCGGATCTTTCTCGTCGATCATGACAGCCTGACCAAAAATGAAATCAGTCAGACCGTTGTCTACCCGAATTATCACAATCAGCTGACGCAGCTGTATGGCCTCAAACTCGGGGTCTCGACAGGAAGCCGCCGGGAACCATTGTGCGCCCGCGTCGTCCTGGAGGCAATTGGGCGGCGTATCGATATTCGCAGAGCGCTACGCGCCTGTGGCACCTATGAACCGGAGACTTCTGATCTCGATCCCGATATCAAGGAACTCATCATCAACAAAACGTTGCCAGGCGAACATCATTTCCGCATCGATCCCCGATAAGTGACAGGTCTTTTGGCGGACTGGGTTGTCTGCTTTGCAAAAGGGATAAGCATGAAGAAAGTCGCCATCATACGCTGGGACGCACTGATCGACCGCGAGCCCGCCTACGCACTGGTCGCTGATGTCGATCTCGTCGTGGTTCGCTACGACGACGCGGTATCTGTCCTCTATGGGCGATGCCTGCATCGCGGTGCCCTCCTGGCTGACGGATTCGTTCGCGGTCAGGATCTGATTTGCGGCGTTCATGACTGGGACTATCGTTTGGATACGGGCGTTTCCGCTTACGCGAATGAAGAAGTCCTGAAAAAGTTCTCTTCATGGGTCGAAAACGGAGACGTGCTGGTAGACGAAGACGAAATCTCAGCCTGGGCCCTGGATCACCCGCAACCCTATGATCGGGACGCCTATCTTGGTCTCTATGCCGACATTCACGGGGTTGACGAAGAACCGCATGTGAAGCTCATTCAGGGCTATGCCAAGGACGGCCTGTCGAAAACGGGCCACCATGGCGTGGTCACTGCTATGGGCGTTCCGCGCCAGGAGCTTCCGAGTTGGGACGATATTCAATTCATCACTGCCCAGCTCCATCGCCCCCCTCTCCTGGATGATGAACCGGTCGGCACCGATGTCGTTATCGGCCCGAAAGCACAGCGCCCACTGAGTCTGGCAATACCGCTCTTCGTCTCCGATATGAGCTTCGGTGCCTTGTCCGAGCCCGCAAAAATCGCGCTCGCCAAGGGGGCAGAGATTGCAGGCACCGGGATCTGTTCCGGTGAAGGCGGCATGCTGCCAGAAGAACAGGAAGCCAATTCACGATACTTCTACGAACTTGCGTCAGGCCGGTTCGGTTTCTCATGGGATAAGCTGGAGCGCGTGCAAGCCTTTCACTTCAAAGGCGGACAAGGCGCAAAAACCGGTACTGGCGGTCACCTTCCCGGCCATAAGGTCGTTGGCAAGATCGCGGACGTGCGCGGCCTCGACGAAGGTGAGTCCGCTGTCAGCCCGTCCCGGTTCCCCGACTGGACAGAGGTCTCGCAGATCAAAGAGTTCGCCAACGAGGTTCGTGACAGAACCGGTGGTATTCCCATCGGCTACAAGCTTTCGGCCCAACATATTGAAAAGGATATCGACGCTGCCCTCGAAGTTGGCGTCGACTATGTCATTCTCGATGGGCGCGGTGGCGGTACGGGGGCGGCTCCGGTCATATTCCGCGACAATATCTCCGTTCCGACGATCCCGGCATTGGCCCGCGCCCGGCGGCATCTCGATGCGACAGGCTGCGATCAAGTCACGCTCGTGATTACGGGAGGTTTGAGGAAACCGGCTGACTTCGCAAAAGCACTTGCCCTCGGTGCCGACGCGATTGCCGTGTCAAATTCGGCACTTCAAGCCATCGGCTGTCTCGGTATGCGCGCCTGCCACACAAACAACTGTCCGGTCGGCATCGCGACGCAAAGGCCCGAACTCGTGGCAAGACAAGTTGTCGACAAATCGGCTGAGCGGCTCGCGAACTTCTTCGAGACGAGCATCGAACTCATGAAGATTCTGGCACGCGCCTGCGGCCACAGTCATCTGAGCGGTTTTGAGCGCACAGACCTTATCACCTGGAAGACGGAGATGTGCCGCCTCTCAGGCATCACCTATGGCGGTGTTATGCAACCGTCGTGACTGGACAGCGCTCGATCAGCCTCAATGCACAGCGACGCACGTGCATGCCGTCGATCGGCAGACTTCCTGCGATACGCTCCCAAACGCGACCGACTCAATCTGCCTGAGACCCCGCGATCCCATGATAATCGCGTCTGCTTTTGAATCCGCCGCCGCTTCGACGATAGCCCGAGCCGGCGCGCCGTCGCTCAGTGTCATGATATCAGCGGCGATGCCGCGAGAAGCCGCCTGACCTTTGGCGCGCTCCAACACATGGGAGCCGATCTCACGCAGGAGCGGCGCAGGTGCCGGACGATCCGGTGCATCCCTCTGCCCCATCAGCTCTGCCGCAGAGCGCTCGACCTCCGGCCCGTCTTCCAACCCTTTAAGGGCACTGACGATACTGTCGCCTGCCGATTGAATATCGGGCAATCGGAGCAACTCGCACGGCTCCTTGTCGGCCAGAAGGACATGCAGCAGTTTGATTGTCGCGCCATGCTTTTCGGCGAGATCCAACGCCAGATCGAGAGCTTTCTCGGCGGCGTGCGACCCATCGGTCGGCACAAGAATTGTCTTCATCGTTCGTTCTTTTCTCCCAGGAGCATCATCGACTTCAAGTGATGGGCTCCTCAGACTTTAATGACTCGGCAATATACGATCATTGATTTGGCTCAAGGCTTTTGCCGCTCGCCTCCCCCACAATTTGTCACAGTGAAAGCCGGAAACTCCAACGAGCGCGTCCGTAGACTGCGGTCAACAATTATGGGGAACGATGCATGCTGAAACGACGAACCGGGGCAATTCCGCTTGTACCGGCGATCCTTGCCCTTGCGATAACAGCCGCCCTGCCCATGACAATGCTTCATGCCGATGAATTCGGCGATGCGGAAAGAGGGCGCGACTTCGCTGAGAAGACATGTTCGGAGTGCCATGCCGTTCGCAAGGAAAACAGCGAGTCGCCGCGGGTTGAAGCTCCGGCTTTCAAGGCAATTGCCGATCAGCCCAGCACAACCCGCATGGCATTGACGGTCTGGTTTCGCTCGCCCCATCCCACAATGCCCAATCTCGTTCTTAGTGCGGAAGAGACCGACAATGTCATCGCCTACATACTCAGCATGAAGTAGGCCGAGGCGCTGCCGGACTGTCCACAAACAGCGTGAAGGAGATCGTTCATGTATAAGAAAATACTCGTGCCGACAGATGGATCTGCGCTCTCCGAAAAAGCTGTTGAACACGGAGTCGCCCTAGCCAAGGACAACGGCGCCAGTATTACTTTTGCGACTGTTACCAGCCCATTTCACATGATCGACCGGGAGCCTCGTCTGATCGGCGAAATGCCGGAAGAATACCAGAAATATGTGCATGACTATCTCACGGCGGAAACCGATAGCCTGCTTCAATCGGCCAAAGCTGTGGCCGATGCCGCCAACGTCTCCTGCGAAACATTTCACGTACAGCATGAACAGGTCTATCAGGGCATCATCGACACGGCGACGCTTAGGAAATGCGACTTGATCATCATGGCATCGCACGGACGCCGCGGACTTTCAGCCGTCGTTCTCGGCTCCGAAACGACCAAAGTCCTGACGCACAGCGATATCCCTGTGCTCGTCTATCGCTGATAAGGCCTGTCGGACCCAAAAGCCGAAAATTTTGACCTCCCCATCGCATTCGTCGGACAGCTATGGCATTTTCCGGCGCCTGAGCCGTTGTCATAGCCAAAAAACCGCAAATGCAACGACGGAGGTCTATTGCACATGTCCGCCGATCCCAATGCCGCGCCCGATTCATCCCGTAGTGAATCCAAGAATGACAAAGACTTCCCCCTGCTCGAGGACATCCGCCTGCTTGGCCGGCTGCTCGGCAATACCGTTCGTGACAACGAAGGCGAAGACATTTTCGATCTGGTCGAGAACATCCGCCAGACTTCGATCCGCTATCACAGGGACGATGACAAACCCGCGCAACAGGAGCTGGAGTCGCTTCTCGAGGAACTGACGCCGGAACAGGCGGTCCAGGTCGTTCGGGCGTATAGTTACTTCTCGCACCTGGCGAACATTGCCGAGGATCAGCACCATATCCGCCGAACCCGCTATCACGAGCGCGCCGGCTCTCCGCCCCGCAAAGGTACGATCGACGAGATCCTTGCGCGCGCCACCGATGCGGGACTGACACCCGGGGATCTTGAAGCGTTTTTCGCCGACGCACTGATCAGCCCCGTATTGACGGCCCATCCGACCGAGGTCCGACGCAAGACGACAATGCACTGGGAAATGGATATCGCGGCGCTGCTAGACAAACGCGGGCGCGGCGATTGGACAGATAAGGAGTTAGCCGAGTTCGACGAAGAGCTCCTGACTGCTGTCGAGACGCTCTGGCAGACGCGGCTGGTCCGCACGACGAAACTCAATGTGACAGATGAAGTCGTCAACGGCCTCACCTACTATGACTACACATTTCTAAGAGAACTGCCGCGGTTCTATTGCAGACTTGAGGATCGATTAACCGATCTCGCCGGCAGCGCGGACCCGATCCACGTACCATCGTTCCTGCGGCCAGGGAGTTGGATCGGCGGTGACCGGGATGGCAATCCTTTCGTGCGGGCCGACGTGCTGAATGAGACGGTGGCACTCCACCGAGAGAAGGCGCTCAACTACTATCTGCAGGAGTTGGATAGCCTTCGGGGCGAATTGTCTCTATCGACCGCAATCATCGACGTCTCAGACGCCCTGCAGGCGTTGGCAGAGCTGTCGCCGGATGAGTCACCCCATCGCCAGGGAGAGTCATATCGGCTGGCCGTGTCCACAATTCAGGCACGCCTTCGCGCCACTGCCAAACGATTGGAGACAAATACCAATCCATCGACCAACGTAACTGGGCCGGCGGGCTATGGAACACCGCAGGACCTGCTGAACGATCTCGATACCATCCGCCGCTCCTTGGAAGCGAATGGTTCGAAACGCCTTGCCGGAACCCGTCTCAGGCATCTGATGCGCGCCATCGACTGCTTCGGGTTTCATCTGGCAAGTCTCGATCTCAGACAAAACTCCGATGTCTACGGGCGCACGGTTGCAGAGCTGATGGCTGCTGCCGGCGTTGAATCGAACTATGACAGCCTCGACGAAGATCAGAAAATCGCGTTGCTGGGACGTGAGCTGTCGTCTCTCCGCCCGCTTGTTCGACCCAATTGGAAATATTCGGACGAAACGCGCTCCGAGCTTGAAATCCTCAAAGCGGCTGCCAGGGCCCAGGCGCTCACAGGTGAACGAACCATCGCCACTTGCATCATTTCCAACACACAAAGCGTGTCGGATCTTCTCGAAGTCGCCTTGCTTTTGAAGGAATCCGGGATTGTCGACCCTGAAGGCCGGAGCCGCATGCATGTGGTTCCGCTTTTCGAGACGATCGAGGATCTCCGCAATGCGACAGCGATCATGGACAGACTGCTGGGGACCCCGGTTTACCGGCGGCTGGTCGACAGTCTCGGCGGCATTCAGGAAGTGATGCTTGGTTATTCGGACAGCAACAAGGATGGCGGCTATGTCACCTCTGGTTGGGAACTCTACAAAGCAGAAATTGGGCTCGTCGACCTCTTCAAACGCCATGATGTCAGGCTTCGCCTCTTCCATGGGCGGGGCGGCACCGTCGGCCGCGGTGGCGGACCGAGCTACGACGCGATCCTTGCCCAGCCAGCCGGTGCCGTCGATGGCCATATCCGGATCACCGAGCAGGGCGAGATCATTTCGAGCAAATACACCAATCCCTATCTCGGCCGACGCAATCTTGAGATCCTGGCTTCCGCCACGCTCGATGCCAGTCTTCTCAGCCCACGCGACGGACGCCCTCCGGAACATGCACTGGCCGTGATGGAGGAACTCTCGGCCGAAGCTTTCAAGGCCTACCGCGCGCTTGTCTATGAGACCGAGGGTTTTGAGGAGTATTTCTGGGGGTCGACGGTTATCGACGAAATCGCCAAGCTGAATATCGGCTCACGCCCGGCTTCACGAAAGAAAACAAACCGCATCCAGGACCTGAGGGCAATTCCCTGGGTGTTCAGCTGGGCTCAATGCCGGGTGATGCTTCCCGGTTGGTATGGATTCGGGACAGCGGTCACCCGCTGGCTTGCTGCCAATCCGGACAAGGGACTGCCGCTTCTGCAGGAACTGCATCGCGAATGGCGATTCTTCGGTGTGTTGCTATCGAACATGGATATGGTTCTGGCCAAGAGCAGTATGGCAATCGCGCGCCGGTATGCCGAACTCGTACCGGATCAAATGCTCCGTGCGGCGATCTATGGCCGGATCAGAGACGAGTGGCAGTCATCGATCAAGGCTGTTCTCTCGATCTCCGGGAACGAGACTCTGCTCGAAACGAATCCGCTGCTCGACCGCTCGATCCGTAATCGCTTCCCCTATCTCGATCCGCTCAATCATATTCAGGTCGAGATGTTGAAGCTCAGCCGCAAGAATGTGGATTCACCGAAAGTCCAGCGTGGTCTTCAACTGACGATCAATGGCATTGCCGCCGGCCTGAGAAACAGCGGTTAGCACCTTTGGCTATCGTCGTTCGTATTGCGTATCGCCATACATGTTTTCCCAATGATCCGCGTCGATGGGCCCCGAGCGCGGTCCATGTGCGAGCCTGTCCATTGCACGTTGAACGGCTGGCCTCGCCTCGATGCGCGCGACCCAGGCCTTGACGTGCGGCACCGCGTCCGGGTCCTGGTCTCGCCAGTCGAAACTGCGCATCCAGGGCATAAGAGCCATATCGGCGATCGAGTAGTCCCCGGCTACATAATCTCGATCCCGCAGACGCTTCTCCATAACCCAGTAGAGACGCTTGCACTCTCTGGTGTAGCGATCCACGGCATATGGAACCGTCTCTCGGGCATAGCGCCGGAAGTGATTGCATTGTCCGAACATGGGACCAACGCTGGCCATCTGAAACATAAGCCATTGCATTACCTCTGATCGTGCTGTTCCACTCTCAGGTAAAAAGCGGCCTGCTTTCTCGGCAAGATAGATGAGGATTGCGCCGGACTCGAAAACGGCATGCGATGTCCCGTCTGGCCCCTTTCGATCGACGATCGCCGGAATCTTGTTGTTCGGGCTGATCGACAGAAAGTCCGTTTCGAACTGCTGACCGCGCCCGATGTCCACGATATGGGTTTTGTAGTCGAGTTCCGTTTCTTCGAGCATGATCGCAATCTTGCGAGCATTCGAGGTGTACCAGGCATAGAAATCAATCATCGCTCCAGATCTCCGCTGCACACCGACAATACTTTCGCTCGCACGGCCGTCATCCCTCAGACTCCGTTAATCCGGCTCTGTCTAACATTCGAACATCAGAATCATCCGACCGGCAGGATTGCAACCCAAAAAACCCCTAATACACTGAAACTAATCTGTTTTTTCTGAGGCAAATGACCGAATTCCGGCGAACCAAACCGTCGCATTTCGCCTGAAACCACATTCGCTAGCGCAATGATAGCATCGCACCATGAGCTGTGGTGGCAGTCCGACGCCAATAGATCAGCGGAATTTCAATTCAGCGAAAGAACATAAAGAGAATAAATAAAGAACAAAAATCAACTCTCTTGTGACATATGGATCAGGCGCTGCCGTGTCTCCTCTGTCAGGTTGCCGCCTGTCAGCGCCGCTACCGTCGTCAGGCTCGTATCCACCTTCCCCGAAAGGAATGCGGCTGCGGCGACCACACCCGCCGGCTCGCCCAACAGCTTCGCCCTTTGCAGGATCGTGCAAAAGGTATTTGCGATGTCTGATTCACTGATTAGGACGATATCATCGAGATAGCGTTGCAAATGGCGAAAAGGAAAGGTGCCCGGACGAACGGCTGACAGTCCGTCGGCAATCGAGTCCCAATAGTCGATTGTCGTCGGCCGCCCCTCTTGCATCGATACATAGGCGGCATTCGCACGCTCCGGCTGAACACCGATCATTTTCACATCCGGACGACACTCTTTCACTGCCGTGGCTATTCCACCGGCAACACCGCCCGATGATACAGGCACGAGCACCTGCTGCACGTCCGGAAAGTCCCTAACAATCTCCAGGCCGATGGTTCCATGACCGGCCGTGATCGGCGGTTCTTCCCAGGTATCGATCGCCGTCATGCCGCGGTCGGCCGCGAGAGCAAGGACGGTGGGTTGGCGTTCGAGTGCATCGGTCCCACAAAAATAGACCTCTCCTCCATGTCCCTGTGTCGCGGCAACTTTGTAGGCGCTTGTGTGGTCCAGCATCACAACAGTGATCGGAACACCCATGGTCCGGCCGGCATATGCAAATGCCTGAGCGAAATTTCCGGACGACGTGAGCACGACGCCTTTCTTGCGGGCAGCAGCATCCAGCGCATTCAACATCGTGAATGCAGCCCGGATCTTATATGCGCCGGTGACCTGCAAGTTCTCGCATTTGACAAAGCAACGTTCATTGCCAATTTCGCCAGAGTCGCGAGCAACCGGCAGAATTGGCGTCCGGCGGATGACGGACGGGAGTGCCGCAGCAGCAGCCTCGATGTCGCTAACCTGTATAAGTTCGGTCATAGGATTCAAAGCAGTCCGAATTGCCGGGAGATGTGATTTCACGAGCTGGCTTCTTGGCGGTGTGCTTCAGCCATCTCTTCCATGCTGTTGAAACGAAAATCATATTTCGGCATCTCTCCGGGGTCGCGCGTTGCCCCGAATCCATCTTTGTCGTGGCGCCGATAGATCCAACAGGATCGTATGTCGTGGCGGTTCGCCGGTGCATGGTCATGGAACATACTCTCGGCCGTATGAAGGATCTCGGACTTCGTGATCTCGAGGCCTTTGAGTTTGTCGAACATGTAGTGAAAATTAGTATCCGCCGGTTTGTATGCGCCGACATCCTCGGCGGTATAGATCGCATCGAAGGCAACACCAAGCCTGTCATTGCTGGCCGCAAAGCTACGATTGTCGACATTGGACAGGATCACCAGCTTGTAGTGCTCCTGGAGATAGCGCAGCGCATCGGGCGTATCGGGAAATGCCGGCCAATCTTTGACCGAGTTCCCGTAGACGACACACTCGTCCCAACTCACCGTGACGCCCCACTCCTCCGCCAAGCGTCGATAAACCACAGCCAGCAAATCGCGATAAGCCTTTGACGGCGTTTGTGCCTGTTGCGACGACTCCAGCCGCCCATGCGCCTCCAGGACAGCTTCGCGCCCAAGAGGACGGTCGCACTTGTCCAAGAGCGGCGCGAGTGCATTGAACATGCCGCTCTCCCAATCGATGAGCGTTCCATAGCAGTCGAATGTCAGAGCTTTAAAATCACGCAGTTTCATACCGCCCCCTAACGCAAATAACCGGTTGAGCGGTGTCATATCAGATCGTGAGGCGTTTTGTCTGCGTGGTCGCGCGATTGTTCGATCGCTCCGAGCAATGCCAAAGGCATCCAATGGAACCAATCCACCATCAGAGCCGGCTTGGCTTGCAGGACAGGGGAACAGATGATCACAGAGGAAAAATGAGAAAAACTCAATCGATGACGCCTTATCTGCATTCAACCGCAGGATGCTCGAACACCAAGCTCTTTTTCAATCGCCTGAATCATATCTTTGGCCAGCGGCTTGGTCCCGGTCGACGACCAGCATACCAACCGGCCGTCCGCGGCGACCAGATATTTGTGGAAATTCCATTTCGGGGCACCGCGTTCGCCGAGAACGCCAGCAGCCCATTTGTAGAAAGGGTGTGCATCTGTGCCCTTGACCGGGACTTTGGCTGTTAGTGGAAACGAGACACCATAGGAGCTACGGCAGAACTCCAGGATTTCCAAATTCTCCTTCGGCTCCTGCTCGCCAAAGTCGTTTGACGGTACGCCGATGACGACAAGTCCCCTTGTCTCATATTGCTCCCACAGGGACTGCAAACCTGCATACTGCTTTGTGAATCCGCAGTGGGACGCCGTATTGACGATCAGAAGAACCTTCCCACGATACTGTTCGAGCGGCATTGGTTCGCCTGTGATCGTATCGAATGAAAATGCGTATGCCGTGCCGTGCTGCGGCTTGGATGGCGCAACGTCCGACTTCGGCAAAAAAGAGCCGGCCACAGCAAAGGCGGACATCAGCTTTCGCATAAGGAAGAAACCTTGCCGTGCAGGATTACCGAGAGACGCAGAGGTGACACCGATCGTCAGAAACCGACATGCCACAAGTTATCGACGTGTACGAGTCTTCGCCGAACTTACATTGGCGACAAATCTGATGCCACTCCACAACATCGAGGGATTGAGCCGCCGCCCAGCATTTTCGATCACACGAAGACGGATTCCGAAGCCAGGCGGGCAATCTTCACCATACACAAGCGTAGAGATACCTTCTAAGACATGTCGGGGACAAGGGAGGCTGGACGCATGCAGATAACGATAATTGGTGTTGGTGAAGTCGGAGGTGCCTTTGCAGCGGCACTGGCGCCAATAGCTGCTCTGACGCTTTGCGATGTCAAAGACAATGGCCCCCCGGTTGCCACGGCTGATGCGCTCGGGCTGGATATAGAGAACGCGCCTGGCAAGTGGCTTCAAACCACCGATATGGTTCTCGTCTGCGTTCCTGGAAAGCAGAGTCCGATCGTTGCCAAGGCCGCCCTGCCCCTTGTCGGTCCCAACACAGTTTATGTCGATATGTCGACGGCCCGTCCTGACGATCTTCGCGAATGGGCGGCTGCATTCGAGCGCGAAGAAAAGACCTTCGTCGATCTGGCCATCATGGGATCGATTCAGATCTGGGGTGCCAGGCCACCGGTTCTGCTTTCCGGCTCCGCTGCCGAAAAAGCGCAACCCCTCTATGACAGTCTCGGGTCCGAAACAAACATCGTCGAAAGTGGGCAACCGGGTGATGCGACATCCCTCAAACTCTTGCGCAGCATTCTGGTGAAAGGCATCGAGTGCCTCGCTGTCGAGGCCATGACGGCCGCAGAGCATATGAACGTCAGGCCGCAGCTCATGGGCATCATGAAGGACATGGACGACTCCTCCATTGCCGGTTTCCTGGAGATGCTCGTCACAACGCATATCCCCCATTCCGCCCGCCGCCGCCACGAGATCATCGAATCGGCCGACCAACTTCGCGAGATGGGCTTCGACGCTTTGGTTACGTCCGCCCTACCGCCGCGCTACGAGGCGACGTTGGCACGCAAGGAGCACCACCAGCCTGCAGAAGGCGTACAGCCAATGGCTGAATCTCTGGCCTGGTTGATGGGTGCGGTACGCCGTTAGCTTGCAAGCTGACAATGCTCTCGCGAGGGAAGAGTGTCATCCGATGGATGCAACTATTGAAATTGAACCGGGCTCGGGCTCATTCCGGTTCCACGACCCACCAGACGCAACTGGCAAGTCTCTGGCAGTCTGGTTCCATTGCCCTGCTTGCTTCACGAGCGCGACGCCAATCGTGATCCTTCTTCACGGATCGGATCGGGCTGCGGCCTATTTCCGGGATTGCTGGAGCCCTCATGCAGATCACCACGGCTTTTTGGTCGTCGCACCGGAATTCGATGCTGAGACGTTTTCAGGTCCGGAGGCCTACAATTACGGCAATGTGCGCCAATCGATGGCCAGCGATAGCCCATTCAATCCTGGACATTTGTGGACCTATTCGATCATCGATCGTCTCTTCGAGACCGTTCGCCGCCTGACCGAATCCGAACGCTCGTCCTTTTGCCTTTTCGGACATTCCGCAGGTGCGCAATTTGCACATCGCTACCTCGCGCTGACACCTGAGCCGATTGCCGAGTTTACAATCGCGGCGAATGCCGGCTGGTACATGACGACAGATACATGTCAGCCCTACCCGGCCGGATTTGGCGGACTGCAGACGGACAGGTCTGCCGAGCATCGGTTTTGTGAACGCCAGCTGGTCCTCCTTCTCGGCGACGCCGATACCGACGAGACCGAGGCCGGGCTTCCACAATATCCCGGTGCAATAGCCCAGGGACCGAACCGCCTGGCACGAGGTCAGTTCTACCACGAAGCGATGCGACGTCGCGCAGTTGCACTTGGAGCTGAATTTGGCTGGCGTTTGAGCATTGCTCCCGGCGTCGGGCATGCGGATGATCAGGTCGCTGGTCCCGCTGCAGAAATCCTCGCCGACTATTTTCGCAAGCAGACCGCGACCATTTCGGAGCAGTGATGGCCCACAACGCGTTAAAGGAGCTTATCCAAAATGAGCCTCGCAATCCCGCATTGCAAAGGCCACATTTCAGATCTCCGACCGCTTTAAGCAAAGATTGATCAAGGAGCATGCCGCAATGAGCCTCGCTGACGTTAAGGCCCTCACGTTCGATACGGGCGGAACCATTCTCGATTGGCACACCGGATTCAGCGAGGCCCTTGCCGAAGCTGGCAAGAAGCACGGTATCGAAAAGGACTGGCCGGCGCTGGCTAACGAGATGCGCCGACGGTCTTTGGGGCGCATGCTCAGGCTCGGTGAACATGAGCCGCCGGCCTACAATTTCGACGGTTCGCATCGCACCACGCTGGACGAGATCATCGCCGAAAACGGCCTGGATGCTTTCACCGAAGAAGACCGCCGTGCGATTTGGTGGGACAAGGCGCACAACTTTCAGTGCTGGGCGGATTTCCCTTCGGTCCTTCCCAAACTGCGAGAGCAGTACATTTGCGCCTCGTTCACGATCCTGAGTTTTCGGATCATAATCGATACCGCAAGGCGAAATGGCCTGAGTTGGGATGCAGTCATCTCCTGCGAGGCAATCGGCAAATACAAAATTCTCCCTGAAGCCTACCAGACGGCAGCGCAGTATCTGCAGCTCGATGTCAGCGAGTGCTGCATGGTGGCATGCCACAACTTCGATCTCGATGCAGCCAAGGCGGTTGGCTTCAAAACGGCCTTCGTGCGCCGCCCGGATGAATGGGGCACCGAGGGCCCGCCCGATCCCGAGCCCAACCCACAGCACGATATTATCGTGGATACGTTTCCCGAGCTTGCCGAGGCGCTAGGCGTAAGCGTCTAGCACCAGCAACAGTCAGTATGCGTCGATAAGCCAGCCCACCTGCTTTTGCTTTAGATGGGCTGCAATCGCGTTGCGCATCAGAAGCGCAACCGTCACCGGACCCACACCACCGGGAACGGGCGTGACCCAGCTTGCGACCTCCATGACGCTATCGGTATCCACGTCGCCGACGATATGGCTGTCGCCATTATCGTCGGCGACGTGATTGATGCCGATATCAATGACGGCCGCACCGGGCTTGACCATATCGGCATTGAGAAATCGCGGGATGCCGACCGCAATCATTACGGCATCGGCGCGCCTGGAATGAGCCGCAACCGACCGCGTCAGATGGTGGCATACGGTGACGGTCGCACCTTCCGACATCAACAGGAACGCCGCGGGTTTTCCCACAATCTCAGAATGTCCGATCATGACGACTTCGAGACCGTTGAGATCGAGGCCCGTCGCCTTGATCAATTCGACGGAGGCTGCAGCCGTACAGGGCGCAAGCGCCAGATCATTGTAGACAATGTTCCCGATCGAGGCCGGGTTCATGCCTTCAATGTCCTTCAGAGGATGGATCGCCGATTGGAGCGAACGCACGTTGATGCCGTCGGGCACCGGCCGCTGCAGGATAATCCCGAGTACCTCAGGATCGTCGTTCATCGCGACAATGCGCTTCTTGCACTCTTCCTGAGAGAGGTCACCGGGCCAGAATTGCTCTGAAAACGGCAGTCCCACCCGATCGGCCGCGCGGGCCTGACCGCGGATGTAAACGGCTATTTCCGGACAGTCACCTATGCAGATAGAGACGAGACGCCCGATCCGATGCGTCGCATGGACGTTGGCGACATATGTCGCCACCTCATCGAGAATACGCTCGCGAATGGGTATGCCAGACAAGAGGCGGTTGTCGGGAATCGCGGGCGTCGTGCCCGACGGCAATGATGAGGATGGTTTCATGGGCCGCATTCATGCAGCAAGCGCCAAGAACGGGTCCAATTGATTTCACGAATTTGGATATTGGATCGGCGACAGGTGGGCGCAAACCCAAACGAATGATCTCACTCAGAATATAGCGAGCATCGGACTGGAGACCCATGGGGTGTTTCGAGGAAATCGAAATTGCACCCTTATCGGCCTGGGCGATGTGATGGAAAAACATCCAGCGACAACTAGGCTCGAGCCCGCCCATGTGCTGCGTCCAGGCGGTGCAGGTTATGCCTGCCAATTGTCCTATTTCAGCTTAGCATTACCCCCGAATGCGTCGAACACTGGCGCCGATCCCGACGCAAGCACTGACAGTAATCTCTGGCCTCAACGCGCGCGCAGGTCATCGGAACGACGGAGGTCGTGACGCAGTCGACAATCAGGCGAAGCCATCGGAGAAAGCAAACATGAACCAGATCAGAAACGCGCCAAATGCCAAGCCGATCAAAAATGGCCAAATGCCATAATAATTGGAGATCTTCACTTGGTGTTCTTCTTCATCAAGGTTCATCGCCTAACCCATCCCAAATATCTGCATCAAAGTGATCTTGCCGTCGAACAGCATCGGCAATGATAGGGCGATCATCGGGAAGACCATCACAAGCAGCATTCCGATGATCTGCAGCACGATGAACGGCAACACAGAGACGAAGATTTCCTGTAGTTCGATGTCCTTCGGCGCGACCGATTTGAGCCAGAAGCACGCTGGTCCGAACGGCGGTGAGAGGAAATAGATCTGAATATTCATGACGAACAGGATACCGAACCATACTGCTGCCCAATCCGGTTCCAATCCGAGAGCCGGGGCCATATCGCGGACCACCGGAGCGAAGACGGGTACGGTAATGAAGATGATCGCGATCCACTCCATGAAAGTGCCTAGAATGACGAGGATCATCATCATCGCGAAGATTGTGCCGAGCGGCCCGAGACCGGTGTCCTTGATCAGCGAGCGCATGAAGTCTGCGCCTCCAATCAGATTGTAGAGGCCAACAAAAGCGACCGCGCCAAGAATCAACCATATGATCGTTCCAACGACCGCCATTGTGTTGGCGAGTGAGTCGCGCAGCAAGGCGTAGTCGAATTGGAACCGCACGGCGGCCACAATAATAGCACCGAGAACGCCGACTGCAGCAGCCTCCGTGACGCTCGCGATACCGGCGTAAATGGAGCCCATTACACATGCGATGAGGAGGATGCAAAGCGCCACGGCGAGCAGCCGATGTCCGCCAAGAGCCGAGACCTCTCCTTCTCCGCTAATTGCAGCAATCTCCTTAGCTGTGGGCGCTAATTTTGGATTGAGATTCACGCGCACTAATACATATGCAACGTAGAACGTTGCGAGCATCAATCCGGGCACGAAACCTGCGGAAAACAGATCGCCGATCCCAACATTGGCTGAGAGGCCGTAGACGATCATGACAATCGACGGTGGAATGAGCGTTGCAAGAGCTCCGGCAGCACAGATCAAACCAATAGTCAGCTTTCTGTCATACCCCAGACGTAGCATTTGTGGCAGGGCGACTAAGCCGAGCATGACGATCTCGCCGCCCATGACACCGGACATGGCGGCAAGAATGACGGCGACCACTGTCGTTTGCAACGCGACGCCGCCACGGAAGCCTCCCGCAAAAATCGACATGGCATCGAACAAATCCTGTGCGATACCGGCGCGTTCGAGAATCGATGCCATCAGGACAAAGAATGGAACCGCAACGAGAGGATACTTTTCGAGCAGGTCAAGCGCGTTAGTGGAGACGAGGAACATGCCGTTGTTGCCGTAAAACAGCAAAGCACAAACGACGGAAATGATCAGCGTCACAATGCCAAGAGGCATGCCTGTCATCATCAGCGCAATCAGCGCTGCAACAATGACCAAGCTGATGGTGGCGATTCCAATCTCGTCACGATCGACGTGCAACTGGTCGATGAATACACTGCTCAAGTCCGCTATGGACACGCTCAAATGTCCGAGCGCAGACGTCTCGCCCATATAGTGTTCGGCAATTTGAAGACCCAAGCGCAACACAATCAAGGCCAAGACCGACAGGGTCATGATCTTTAAGATATTCGCTTGAAAATGCCGGGCGAGATTAATGAGCAATTGAATCAGATAAATCAGCAAGCCTGCACACAGAATGGTCTTCAGGACCATAGGTTGCGGCGAATTGAATGCTGAGCCGACCTTCTCCAACAGATCGATCGATTCCATTGCGCGGATCAGTGTATCCGACACCAACATGTAAAGCGCAAACACGCCAACAAGCATGGCGAACAGGTCCAGCCACCACCTTATGTTCGCAGGCGCCATCAGATAGAAGACTGTAATTCCGATGTGGCGCTTTTGGAGCGTTACAAAACCAGCTGAAAGCATCCAGGCACAGGCGCAAAGCGCCATAACCACTTCGAATGCCCACTGGGTCGGAGCATTGAAAACATACCGCGCCACGACTTCCCAGATGGTCGCGACTGCGGCGAGCAGGTAAAGGTTGCCGACAGCCAAGCCGGTGAAGCGACTGAAATGATCGACCCAGTTCGAGAAGCCTTTTTGCTTTGCAGCCGCTTCTCCAGCGTCGTTTGTGACGGCGACCATACCGCACCTCGTCAGTCTTCAAGGAAAATTCGTTTTGAAATTGGCTCAGCCGTCGCCCAATTGGGCGACGGCCAACCTGTTCCGCTCAATTATTTGAGCAGACCGATCTTCTTCATGTAGCTCAGATGTGCATCCAGCGCCTCACGTGCCAACGGGGTCTTCTTTGCAAAGTCCTCCCATGCACCAACCGCAATTTTACGGAACTTGGCACGCTCTTCGAGCGACCAGTCGACGATCTTGACATCCTTGCCATCCGCATATTTGGCAGCAAGCGCGCGATCCTGCAGATCAGCCTCACGACGCATGGCGTCCTCGCTCGAGTCATACCAAAGCGTAAGTGCGGTCTGGCCTGACTTGCCAAGCTTTTCCCAGACCTTCTTGTTCACAATCAACTGGCGGACGGCCATTGAGTGAATGCCGGGATAGATCGGATACTTCGCGATCTTGTGCATGCCGTGTGCGTCGTTGTTGACAAAAGCCGAGGCGTCGGCCGCATCAATGAGTTTCTTTTCAAGCGCGGTATAAACCTCGGAAAACGGCAATGAAACCGGCGAACCACCGGCACGTTTGAAGACTTCCGCAGCCAGGCCCTCAGGCGAGCGGATCTTGACGCCTTTCATTTCGGCGACTGTATTGATTGGAACCGTTGAGACGAATGCTTCCTTCGCGTAAGGACCGCAGCCAACGACGTGCACTTTGCCCTTGGTATACTTGTCATAAAGCTTCTGGAGGATTTCCTTGCCACCGCCATGTTTGCAAAAGGTGCGCACCTGGTCGACCGTGTCATAGCCGGCGATCAAGTCACCGATGATCGCGAATGCAGGATCGCGGCCCGAGAAGTAACTAACCGCGTTCATATCCCCGTCAAGGATACCGGCTGCGACAGCATCGATTGTCTCGCGGTGTGGAACAACGGCCTTTGTCGGCAGTACTTCGATGCCAAGCTTGCCGTCGGTCATCTCGCTCAGCATTTTGGAGCGTTCGATCATGAAGCGATGCGCCCAGTCTCCCGACTTCGAACTCGCCTGCACCTTGATCGTCTTGGCCGTCACAGTAGGCGCCGTGACGGTCAGCGCCGCTACAGCAACCAAAAGACCCTTCAAAAGTTTCATACAAAATCCTCCCTTACGAGTGTTCTTTGGCTTTCGCCACTTGCAATTTACCCGAATTGATCATTCGCCAACGTAGATTAATTCGGGCCTAACGCAAACTGCGTACGCCAGGCTGGCGCCGCACGTTGCCTGATGAATTGTTTTGCCAGAATACCGATCGCTGTTTGCTTCACCTGGCATAGATTCAAAAATCCTTCACACGCTGTCAGGTTATGCGCTTTATGCTGGCCGTGATCTCATCAGGTTCGAATACGCGCTTCCAATCGTCACGCATAAGCAGATGAACACATCAATTGGCGAAGATGCCACTGATGACTGCTTTGCTGATCTTTGGGGCATATTCCGGCTATCTATGAGATCGAAACGACGGGAAAAGAGTTGACCCTCTCAACTGATATATTAGTATGTTAAAGTTGTCAAACCAACTCAACGACTGTCGGCATAAGAATAATTTGGGATCGGAGTACCAAAGACCATGCCTCCCCAAAAAAGAAAGAGCTACGAGGAGTTTCGCAGCTACCGTTGGTATGGTGTCGACGACCTCCGAGCATTCGGTCATCGCTCCCGGACGATGCAAATGGGTTACGATGACAAGGATTGGGCTGGAAAACCGATCATCGGGATCATCAACACTTGGTCCGACATCAGCCACTGCCACATTCATTTCAAAGACCGGGTCGAGCATGTGAAGCGCGGCATTCTGCAGGCAGGCGGGTTCCCCATCGAGTTGCCGGCGATATCGCTGGCTGAACCGATCGTTAAGCCGACGACCATGATGTACCGCAACTTCCTCGCCATGGAGACCGAGGAATTGCTGCGGTCGCATCCTGTCGATGCCTGCGTGCTGATGGGCGGTTGTGACAAGACCACGCCAGGATTGCTGATGGGCGCCCTGTCTATGGATCTTCCGGCAATCTTTTTTCCAGCCGGCCCCATGCTTCGTGGCAACTGGAAGGGGAAACCTCTGGGAAGTGGCTCCGACACCTGGAAGTATTACGACGATTTGCGTGAAGGCAAAATCACCGAAGATGACTGGCGCGAGGTTGAAGAGGGAATAGCACGGTCGTTTGGACATTGTATGACAATGGGAACGGCCTCCACCATGACATCCATTGCCGAAAGCATGGGCTTTGTCCTCCCGGGCGGTGCATCTATCCCCGCCCCCGACGCGAACCATATTCGTTTGGCGACGAAAACAGGCCGGCGTATCGTCGATATGGCCTGGGAAGATCTGAAGCCGAGCGATTTCCTCAGCCGCTCGTCATTCGAGAACGCAATAGCAGCCGCCATGGCAATGGGCTGCTCGACCAACGCGATAATCCATGTCGTCGCAATGGGCCGGCGTGCGGGATTTGACGTCGGTCTCGACGACTTCGACCGCATCGGACGCGATGTCCCGGTAATTGCAAACATACGCCCGAACGGCGACACCTATTTGATGGAAGACTTCTATTATGCCGGGGGTCTCAAGGCGATGCTCAAACGCATCGACAAGTACCTCGATCGCGAGGCTCGCACGGTCAACGGGCAGTCAATTGGAGACAATATTTCCGACGCCGAAGTTTACAATGACGATGTCATTCGACCACTCGACAATCCGATTTATCCATCCGGTGCGCTCGTCGTTCTCAAGGGCAATCTGGCGCCCGACGGTTGTGTCATGAAAGTGTCGGCAATGGACAAAAGGTTCCTCAAGCACACTGGCCCGGCACTTGTATTCGATGACTATCCGTCGATGAAGGCTGCAATCAATGACGATGAGATCGAGGCGACCGAGGACACGGTCCTGATCTTGCGCAATGCCGGGCCCAAGGGCGGACCGGGCATGCCTGAATGGGGTATGCTGCCGATACCGACTAAACTCATAAAGCAAGGCGTGCGGGATATGCTTCGGATGTCGGATGCTCGCATGAGCGGTACGAGTTACGGCGCCTGCGTACTACATATCGCACCGGAATCCTATGTTGGCGGAGGGCTGGCACAACTCAGAACGGGCGATCTGGTGACTGTCGATGTGGAAAAGCGACTGATCCAGATGGAGGTCGACGAGGCCGAACTGAAACGCAGACAGGCGGATTGGAAACCACTGCAGCCGCGGTTCGAGCGAGGCTACGGTCTCATGTTCTCCCGACATATCGAGCAGGCGCCGGACGGCTGCGATTTTGACTTCATGAAGACCGACTATGGTGCACCGGTTCCGGAACCGGACATTTTCTAGCAGGCATGGATCTTTTGATGAAAACAGACAATGGCACTTAGCGGGTCGAAGCGCGCGGCACGATGCGATTGAGTCCATGGTCTGGCTCACTAAGTGCTTGCGCCGTGTCGCTACAAGGCAAGACCCGCGCAAACAAAACCGCCCGGCAGCGAACAGTCACGCCGCAACGGTCGCAAAATTGTTGTGAGTACAACTTCTGATATATTAATATATGGCCGTAATGGTCGAGTGGTTTGAAAGACGCAATGGCCCAACCAAGCATCACAACAACGCCGGAGGCTGTCAGCAATTTGATAGCTACGGTTGCCCTAGACCGGAAGCGACCACTCGCAGCGCAGGTTTACGAAGTTCTGCGCAAACGCATCATCACGCTTGAGTTCAAACCGGGCGCAACCATCTCAAAAGCTGTCCTAGCCGATTCCATGGGTATCAGCCAGACGCCAGTGCGCGAGGCAATCCTTCGCCTTGAGGAAGAAGGTCTCGTCGACGTCTTCCCGCAATCGCGAACCATGGTCACACTGCTAGACCTGCGCCAAGCGCGCGAACTGCAAATCATGAGAAGTGCGATCGAGTCGCAGCTTGCCAAGGCCATTGCGGCAAAAGCGGATTTCCAGCTCATCGAAACCCTTGCCGATACGATCAGCGCGCAATCCGCAGCATTGAAGAGCGAAGACTTCGAAGCATTCGCCAAAGCCGATGCCGCTTTCCACGAGGCGCAATATCGTTTTTGCGATGTCGCCGGACTCTGGGACGTCGTAACGCGGCGGAGAGGTCATATGGATCGGTTTCGCCGGCTTCACCTCCCCGTCCACGACAAAGAGCGACAGGTGCTTTCGGAGCACCGCAAGATCTTCAAGGCGATCAAATCCAAGAAACCCGATGCTGCCGAGGAAGTGACAAAGTACCACTTGTCACGAACGTTCGCAGTCAGCGATCAGATCGTCAGTGCATTTCCGGAGTACTTCCTGCCGGATACCGAGGCCTGGATCGAGACACTACGCTCCACTCCACGGATCCTCGAAGGCGGGACAATAATGTGAGGGAGAACACACGATGGCGGAATCGGCCACCACACCATCTTTCAGAACACGCGTCCGGAATGGCGAGACGCTAGTAGGGATCTGGTCTTCGCTTTGCAGCAACATGGTGGCCGAGATCCTTGGGGTGACCGGCTATGACTGGGTCTTGCTGGATGCCGAACACTCGCCCAACGATCCAATCGATCTCTTCGGTCAGTTGCAGGCTTTGAACGGATCGCCATCGGAACCGATCGTCCGCCCCCCATGGAACGATCAGGTGCTGATCAAGCGTTCCATGGATATCGGCTTCAAAAGCCTCATTGTGCCATTCGTCCAAACGAAGGAAGAAGCCGAAGCCGCTGTCAGCGCGACACGTTATCCACCGCAAGGACTTCGCGGCATTGCGGCATCCACACGCGCCAGCCGCTATGGCACGGACACAGACTATTGGCAGCGAATCAACGAAGAAGTCACGTTGATCGTCCAGGTCGAGTCACAGACGACCCTCGACAATCTCGATGCGATTTGCTCGGTGCCCGAGGTCGATTGTCTGTTTGTCGGCCCCAACGATCTTGCTGCGAGCCTCGGGCATCTGCGTCAGGTGGATGAGCCGGCTGTACAGGACGCTATCAAGCATGTGGCCACCACCTGCCAGGCGAATGGCAAGACTCCGGGCATCCTTGCCTCCTCCCCCGATGAAGCCAGGCGCTTTCTCGACTACGGCTACACCTTTGTCGGCGTCGGCGCCGATATCGGACTTCTGCGCAACGGCGCGACCGCGCTGCGCCAGCAGTTTTGATGGGCAGGCGGTCGCAAGATGAAAAAAGTGCTCGTTATTCATTCCATGCATGAAGCCGGCATGGATCTGCTGCGCAATCGGCCCGACGTCGATATGGAACTCATTGAGAACCTGCCGGTCGAGGCCGTGCGAGAACGGATCGCCGACATACATGGCATTGCCGTAAGAACGATGGTGCTTACGGAAGACTTGCTAAAAGACGCCCCTCACCTGGAAGTCGTCTCCCGGCATGGCGTCGGGTGCGATTCCGTCCCGGTCGGCTATCTGACGAACCGCGGCATTCCGGTTGCCATCGCAGCAGGCGCGAATTCGCGCGCGGTTGCCGAACACGTCATGATGATGATGCTGAATCTGGCAAAACGAGCCGCATTTTTCGATGCTGCCACACGCAAGATCGACTGGACCGTCCGCTCCAAACCGACGACGTGGGAGCTTGAAGGCAAGACGATACTGATTATTGGCTTTGGGCGCATCGGGCGAATACTGGCTCCCCTCTGCCGGGCCTTCGGGATGCGTGTCCTGCTTTGCGATATCGCGCTTGATGAAGCCCTGGCCGACAGCATGGGCTGCGAACGCGCCGACGATTATCGTGCCGCGCTCGGCGAAGCGGATGTCGTTTCACTCCATGTGCCACTTGATGCCTCGACACGCGGCATGATCGGCGCCGATGAACTCAGTCTCATGAAACCACACAGCTTCTTCATCAACTGCGCCCGCGGCGGCATGGTCGACGAAATCGCGCTGGCCGAGGCTCTCAAGGATGGGAGGATCGCTGGTGCGGGATTGGACGTTTTCGAGAGAGAGCCTGGCGATCCCGATAATCCGCTGCACGCTCTGCCGAATGTCATCTTGAGCCCGCATAGCGCGGCAATGACCCATGAAGGTGCACGCCTGATGGCGGAAATGACGGCTCAGAACATTCTGGATTGCTTTGACGGCAAACTGACCGCTGATCGTATGTTCAATCCTGAGATCCTGGACAAGAGCTGATCGAGAGACCGCAACGCTCATCCGGCATGCCGGAGCAAAGCCACTTGAATGTAAGCTCTGGAATTTATGATCACATCGCCTAAGATACGCCGCACATAAACAAGACCGAGGAGTGCGATGTGAGAATAGCTTGCAGAACGTTGCGGCGCGTCCCGGCATCAATCCTATTCAAACGAGCTCTCCCAATTCCCAATCTCCTGGCAATATCTGTGGCTCTTGCCTTTTCCATCCAGGCTGTCTCCGGTTCTGAAGTCCTGGCCAGCAAAGACAAATGGTTCGATAATCCGGTCAATAATGCCAAGGAACGCGCAGAGCGTCGACGCGCAAAAGAAGCGCGCGGCGAGATCAACCGCAAGACGTTTGACGATCCTGCAGATGCTGCACGGCCAATGTTTGGTTCGGGTGCGGAGCGAGCTCTCGAGCGAGCTATCGTAACGTACACGTCTATTGTCGCGAACGGTGGTTGGCGACCGATTCCCAAGGGCAAGATGATGGCGACCGGCAGTTCAGGGGATCGTGTCGTCTTGCTGAATCGCCGCCTCATCGCGAGCGGCGATCAGAGACCGAATGCAGCCCGCAGCCACAAATACAATGAAGAGGAAGTCCAGGCCGTCGAGCGCTTCCAACGCCGGCACGGCCTCAAGGTCACCGGTCGGGTCAATCGCCTCACGCTGCAGGCCCTCAACATTTCTGCAAAGCATCGCCTGGCGCAACTCAAAGTCAATCTCGCCCGGGTGCGCAAGATCGCTGCCCAGGTCAGAGGCAAACGCTATGTGTTGATCAACATTCCCTCTTATGAATTACAGGCCATTTCCAATGGCCGCGTCGCGCTTTACAGCCGGGTGATTACAGGCAAGCCCAACACACCGACGCCAGTCATGAAGGTGAATGTTCGGGCCGTGAATTTCTTCCCGCACTGGAATGTTCCTCGGAGCATTGCCCGCCGCGCGATCGTCCCCAAAGCCGCAAAGGACCCAGGCTACCTTACCCGAGAGGGCATTCGGGTCTTTAGCAGCAAGGGCGAAGTCAATCCCGCATCGGTCAACTGGTCCAGAGCATCGGCAGGCAACTATCGGTTCCGTCAGGACCCAGGCCCCCGGAACGCACTCGGGCTGATCCGTTTCGATATGCCGAACAAGCACATCGTCTATATGCACGACACACCCCTGCAGTCGCTCTTTCGCTACGGCGTGCGCTCCTATAGCGCCGGTTGCGTTCGCGTGAACAAGGTGGCGGAATTGGCCGCCTGGATGCTGAACGACAGCGGCAATTGGAGCCAGAACAGTGTTCGGCGCGCCCTAGGTGCGCAGCAGGCCAAGACAGTAAAGCTTAGACGTCAGGTACCGGTACACCTGGTCTATGTCACCGCCTGGGGCTCGGAAGACGGCCGCGCGAACTTCCGGCTTGATATCTACAACAAGGATGGGGCTCCCCGTATCGTCGCGGATCTCGAGGGCAATGCTGCTCAGATTTCGGCACTGTCTCCGTAGAGCACCGAAAAGCGAATGTTATTTCGTTCCGTACATCCTGTCTCCGGCGTCGCCAAGACCTGGCACGATGTACCCGTGATCATTGAGATGGCTGTCGACCGCCGCTGCAAAAATGGGGACGTCGGGATGGGCTTTTGAGAGCGCGGTCACGCCTTCGGGCGCTGCCAGCAGGCAGACGAATTTGACGTCTTTCGCCCCCGCCTCCTTCAGTCTGGAAAGCGCAGCTGACGCCGAGTTGGCGGTTGCCAGCATGGGGTCGACGGCGATGACGCGCCGTTCACCCATATTCTCAGGCAGCTTGAGGTAATACTCGACCGCGGTCAGTGTCGCCGGATCGCGGTACAGACCGATATGGCCGACCCTGGCTGACGGCACCAGGTCCAGCATTCCATCAAGAAGACCATTGCCGGCACGCAGGATCGAGACAAGGACGAGTTTCTTGCCGGCAAGGACCGGCGCTTCCATCTCTGACATGGGCGTCTCAATCGTCTTGGTCGTAGTCGGAAGATCGCGAAGCACTTCGTAGGCCAGTAGAAAACTGATCTCACGCAGAAGCTGGCGAAACACGGCAGACGGCGTGTCTTTCGCACGCATAAGCGACAGCTTATGCAGAATGAGAGGATGGTCGACGATGTTCAAATTGTCGGACATATGATGCCTCGCTTTTGTTCAGAAAACGGAACCGTCTCCGGCGACACCGATTGGAGGCAGCCCTCCTTCTCTTTCCTCGGATGCAATCCGGCGCCCTGCCGCCCAGGTCCCTCCCTCAAGGACACTCGCCAGTGGCAGGTCCTCTTGCGTTCGCCCGAGCTTGGATCGAACGCGCTCGGCAATCCGGTCGAGGAGGCAGACAGTCAACGCGCGCCATTCGACGATGATTTCGTCTCCGGGCGCAAATCGCATTCCCAGCACGCCTGGATCTCTGGGTGACAGAACGCCGGTATCGATAAAGAGACCGCCGTTGCGGTATTCGGCAAGCCCGGTCAGACCATCCAGGTCGTGGACGCGCAAGCCCGCAACCTCGAGCGGCTCGATGAGGGAGTAGGTCAACCACTGGGAAAGCTTGTGAAACGGCACAAGTCCCTCGGTTGCATCGCCGGTGCGAACGGCGGGATGGCGCCATGTGTCGCCAAGGTTGCGGCCGTTCAGCATAATCCGTCCGGGCCATATGGAGCCGAAGACATCCAGCACAACGACAAGAAGGTTGGCGGCGGAAATCCCATCGGGAAATGTGTGCACGATGTAGTCGAACAGATTTCCAATGCGCGGCGAAATTGTGCCGAAGACATCCTTTCTCGCAGCGAGCACAGCACCCAGACCGTTCAACAACTGGACACGGCCCGCGATACCTTCCAGGAAATTTGCACCGTTCACCTGGAACGCTGCAGCCAGCGAGCGTTCAGTCACCGACATCAAGCCTTTGGCATCGGCCTGATGACGTTGAAGGGGATCACTTGAAAACAGGCCTGCCGCAAAGCCATCAAGACTGGCAATCGCCAATCCTTCCGACCGCGATAGTGTCTTGCCGGAAACCGAGTCCCGATATGTCCATATTGGACCGGCACCGGCATCCAGAAGTACGCTTGTGACCGCGATGTCGATCGCCGTTCGCACGCGCGCATCGCCGTCTTCGCCAAGCGTACCGGCCAAGACCGCCCATCGATCGACATCCTCGACAATGAAGTGGCGCCATCGCGAATGAAACGGAACCTGCAAATCCGGATAAGCCTGGCGCATGGTCTCGATCACAAGATCAGCTGCAGTGTCCAGCCTGCCCTCATCCAGAGCAAAGTGCTTGAGAGCGCGGGTCTGCGCTGCAGCAAAAACCTGCCCGCACCGCGCGCGCACTGCCGCAGCACTCATAAGGGGCGGTGCGTCTCCATCAACCGGATCCGCCATCTCAATAGTCTTCAAGATCGCGGCCCTTGGTCTGGCTGAGATCCCCTGGGACCGCAACACTCTCGTCGGTGAAGTATCCAGCCGCCTTCTTTGCATCCATCTCTACCTGGGCGTCCGGCGGGATCAAATGATCGGGGATCGGTACGCGCTCGCCAATCTCGATACCTTGGGAAATGAGAGCGCCGTGCTTCATATCGCTCATTGACATAAAGCGGTCGATCCGGGCGATGCCCAGCCAATGGAAGACATCGGGCATGAGATCCTGGAATCTCATATCCTGCACGCCGGCAACGCACTCCGTTCTCTCGAAATAGCCTTCCGCCGTATCCCCTTCCGGATGGCGCTTGCGGGCATTGTAGACCAGGAACTTGGTGACCTCTCCAAGCGCCCTGCCCTCCTTCCGGTTATAGACGATCAGGCCGGCACCGCCCTCTTGCGCCATACGAACGCACTCCTCGATGCCATGAGTCAGATAGGGGCGACAGGTGCAGATGTCGGAACCGAATACGTCGGATCCGTTGCACTCATCGTGAACCCGGCAGGCGAGCTTGTATTCGGGGTCCCAGAGCGCCGGCACCTCGCCGAAAATATACAGCGTGATGTTTCCGATCGGCGGTAGAAAGACTTTCAAATCCGGCCGCGTCACCAAATCTGGAAACATACCGCCGGTATACTCGAAAAGTGCACGCCGTAATGTCGACTCTTCGACATCTAGCCGTTTGGCAATTCCCGGCAGGTACCAGACGGGTTCAATCGATGCCTTCGTTACATTCGCCTCGGCACTGTCCATCATGATTTGCCCGTCGGGCACAAGGCGGCCCTCTGCCAGGGCTTCCTTGAACTCGGGCAGATTAATGCGCGCTTTGGTGATGGCGATTGTTGGCTGGATGGTCAGACCCTGCTCAGTATGATCGGCAAAAGCTTCGCCGACCATGTGACCATAGGGATCGATCGACACGATCTTTTCAGCATTTCCCCATTGTGGAAACGGCCCGATCGCGTCGGTCGGCGCTGTGTCCGTGTAGTCTGGGCGGTAAACCGGATCGAGTGCACCAGAGGCGATTGCCAGTGCCCGATAGACACCATAGGCGCCGGAATGCACGCCGATGACGTTTCGTTGACCGGGATCGTTGAAACTGCCGACAACGGGCCCGCGTTCGGTCGCCGTAGCAGCGCCCCACTTGATCGCTGGCGGTTGCTTCTCGCCCTGGGGCGGATGGGAATTCAGAGTGATGTGTTTAGGCGTGTCCATTGATTGACCCTGTCCGTCTGGCCCCTGCACTGCAAGAAAGCCAAACAAGCATGGTAACCCAAACGGACCGGCGGTGTGCGACAAATTTTTCCGATGTTTGCCGGAAGCATCAGCCGTCGTCAGCGATATCCTCGGCCCAAAGCTCTGGTTTCTCATCGATGAACCGGCTCATCAGGTCGATACAATCCTGATCGTCTGCGTCGATGACTTCGATCCCGTAAGCCTCAAGGAATTGCGGATTTCCCGAATAGTTCACCGTTTCCCCGATAATGACGCGGGGAATGCCGAATTGTATGATGGTGCCGGAGCACATCATACAAGGGCTCAGTGTCGTGTAGAGTGTCATCGACCGGTAGGAAGTCTGTCGCCCGGCACGGCGCAAACAATCCATTTCACCATGGGCAATCGGATCACCGTCCTGGACCCGTCGATTGCGTCCTGAGGCAATCAGCTTGTCCCCGTCCGCCAGGACGCCTCCGATCGGGCAACCGCCTTCTTCATAACCCTTCTTGGCCTCCTCATAGGCAACGCTAAGAAACTTGCGATCCACCCGATTCAGCACGGCAGAACTCCTCCCTATCGCCCGCAACTCAGTGCAGCGGCGTTCTCCCAGAACAAATTGGAACCACATGCGCCCCGCCTTGTCGAGAGGCTCTCAAGCGACTGTGTGGATTCTCTCTAAAAACTCCTGTCGGCCCCGATTTCTATGCACAGCGCATTCGGCGATAGCCAAAACGAATGACTCGTTGGCCGCTGTGAATTTATTGCGTCGGACCCTGCAAACGTCGCGGACGCTATCCGCTGTTCGTTTCGCTTTTGTTTCATTCTCTTTTCGATGCCGTTTCATTCCGCATTCACGCCGTCGCAAGCTTAAGAAAATTGCGACTTCGAAACTTCATAATCAATTGATATAAAACGATTTTCGATATCCCTGCGTCGTCGTGTGACGACGCGCACACACTTTGCGCCGTCTCCTGCCCATATCGAGCCTATCGATGCAGAACGGAGCGCGAAAATGAACAAAGGTCTCACGAAATTACTGGTCGCCGGCGCGATTCTCGTCGCAGCCGCCCTTCCGGCATCGGCAGCAAAACGCGTCGCGCTCGTCGTAGGCAACGCGTCCTACAAACACACGACAGCATTGCGAAACCCGGCAAACGATGCACAAGACATGGCAGCTAAGCTCAAACGCCTCGGATTCGATGTGACGACCGGTATCGATTTGACCGAGGATGAGTTCGCCGAGACCCTCAACACCTATTTTGACAAGCTAAAAGGTGCCGAAGCCGCTGTTCTGTTCTACGCGGGCCATGGGCTGCAATTTCAAAACACAAACTATCTCATTCCGGTCGACGCCCGCCTGAAGAACCAATTTCAAGTGAAGGGCCAGACGATTGCCCTGTCCGACATTGTTGCGCAGATGGAAGCTCAGTCACCGGTGAATCTGGTTTTCCTTGATGCCTGCCGCAACAATCCGCTGACCGACAATCTCCAACGCAATCTGACGAGTCGGGGCCGCAATTTGGCTCTCAATCGCGGTCTCGCACGGGTCAAATCCAGCGCAAAAGATACTCTGATCGCCTTCGCCGCCGCCCCAGGCGCAGTCGCCTCCGATGGCAAAGGCCGTAACAGCCCGTTTACTGCCGCCCTGCTCAAGCATATCGAGACGCCAGGTGTCGAGGTTGAGGTCATGCTCAAGCGTGTGACGGCTGAAGTGCGAACAGTCACCAGCCAGGGACAAGAGCCCGAACGTCTTTCGAAACTCACAACCGAGTTCTATTTCAATCCGAAATCCCCGGAACCCGTTGCCCCGGCCGCCGCAAGGCGGACCGACACGACGGCGGCTGCGGATCTTGCCTTCTGGAATGCAATCCAGAACAGCCGTGATGTCGGTGAGTTTCAGGCCTATCTGAGGAAGTTCCCGAACGGCCAGTTTGCCGCACTGGTGCGGACAAGAATGGCAAAGCTGCAAAGCGCTGCAACGCAAGGTGAGGTTGCGCTGGGAACGGATGCATCGGCTCCGGTCACAAAGGTTGCCGAACCAACACCGGCCATGCTCTTTCGTTCCGGTCTAGCCCGCCTCACCGGCAATGGTGCCACGGTCGACCACAACGCCGGTCTGGCTCTGCTTTACAAAGCGGCAATCCAGGGCAGCGGCGAAGCCATGTACACCATTGGACTCCTCTATGAACGCGGTCAGGTCGTCGCCCAAAACACGTCACAGGCGCTGGTCTGGTACAAGAAGGCCGTTGAGGCTGGCGAGACTCGGGCAATCAGTCGGCAGAACGCACTTCTTCAGCAGATCGCGAATGCAAGGCTTACGGCTCCGACCGAAGAACGCATCGAGACTGAAACTGTCCAGGAGGCTGAACTCGAGAACGGCATTTCAGGGACTTTCCTGGACGCACGCAACCGTTTCGATCGCCAGTTGGAGCGTCGCAGACTGAACAACAGGCGCGACCGCCGGCGCGACATTCGCAACAATGATCGCAACCGCAACAGGGCGAACATTCAACGCCGCAACAATCGCCAGGCGACGAACAATTCGGGCCGCCGTCGCGGCGGTAGGCGCTGAGTGTGGCCAAATTGAAACAGTGAATTAAGAATTGATTAACTTTTGCCGCGATAGGTTCGAAAGAACAAAAAAACAATGCGCTTTCAAGCGTATGAACACGGCAAAACAGGGAACAAAAAGGTATGAGAGCGGCCATAGAAAGACACAAAAGCGCCATCCAGGCTGCAGGCCAAGCCTTTCTGTCTAAAATGAAGTCGCAGACGAAGAAAAGCACCAACGCCAAACTTTGTGATCCCTCGAGCCAATCGCCATCCTATACAAAGCTCCATATTCCAAAGAGTACGGTTATTCGTGGCGATCTCTCCCATCCGGGCACGGTTGTGATCGCCGGAACCGTGTTGGGGAACGTCTCGTGCCGCCACCTGACGATCAACGAGAAGGCACGAATCAACGGTGATGTCACCGCTCAGGAATTGATTATAGATGGTGAACTGATCGGTGCGGTTGCAGCGCCAAGAATCATGTTCCGCCCCACATCGCGTGTCGAAGGCCCAGTCTACTGCAATTGGTTCAAGCTTGAGCAAGGTGCCTACTTCGAAGGTCGTATGCGGCGCATGGACCAAAAGAAATCTCGCGATCTATCCAATATCGGCTTAGAGGCGGAAGACAGCGCTCCTGTAATCGTGCCGGCAGGAGGTTTTGCGCCGGCTCCGCTTGCTCTTGCCGGTTGAACCATGCAAACGAGGCGCGTATAGCGGCCGCCTTTGAAACTGTGGTTACCAATCTTCACAGAAAAAATTAACGTCCCCCGCCCATACTCCCTATCGATACATCAGCTTACAGCTACGCGCTCGCAATATTCGACAATAAAAATGCGTGACCGACCCGCTCAATACGCTGATGAATTGGAAGTCGATTGGGAATGGAAGCCGTTGCGATAGCCTCTTCGATTCGGATAACAATCTGCGGCCGTCTAAAGATTGTGTCGCGATAGTCGATCTCAAATCTGGACGCAATCCCGTGTTTGATCACGGACGGGCGGAAACTGGACATGACGAACACCCCCGACGGTAGCGAGTCAGAACAAGCCAATAATTCGACACACCTGCTGCAAGCCTTGTTCGACAACTTTCCCGGCGGATTGACCGTGTTTGGCGCCGACCTCAGCCTTCAAATGGCAAATGACTGCTTCTATCGCATGTTCGATATCTCGAAGCAGGAATTTCCCATCGGTACATCGGTAAGCATTGTTGTCCGGCACCTGGCGGGGGAAGGCTATTTCGGTCCGGGCGATCCCGACAAAATTGTCGCCAAGCATTTCTCGAAGATTCGAAACGGCAAACATTTCAGCGGAGAACGCCATTGTCCGGATGGTCGAATTCTTGAAGTGAACGGCTTCCCCTTGGGCGAAGGCGGCCATGTCACAACAACCCTTGACGTCACAGAGAAAAAGCTGGGTCAGGAACGGCTTCGCCAAAGCCAACAGCGGTTTCGCGATATGGCGAGAATTTCATCGGATTGGTTTTGGGAGACGGACGAGGACCACCGCTTTCGTTTCGTTTCGCAGCGGTTCGCAGAGAAAACGAACATCCCGGTCAGCCGCCTCATCGGCAAGACCAGACAAGAGGTCGGCGTCCAATCCCAGACCGATTGGTCAGCATATCAAGCTAATCTAGAAGCGCGCCGGCCAATCCGCAATTGCAACTATGCCATTGTCGATTCAGATGAGCAGGCTCACTATTATTCCATCGACGGCATGCCGTTCTTCGATGCCGACGGCACCTTTCTCGGCTATCGCGGAACCGGACGCGATACAACGGCAGAAACGAAAGCAAAGGCCGAGTTGGATCGCAAGAACCGCGAACTCGAAGATCTCAACGATCAGCTCATCGCGGAACAAACACGACTGGATTCGATCTACCGGAATACGCCGGCAATGCTCCATTCCATTATGGCCGACGGAGAAATCATCGACGTCAGTGACTATTGGTGCAGAACCATGGGTTATTCCCGCGACGAAGTTGTTGGGCATTCAATCTATGATTTCATGGATGGAGAGTCGGGTGACCGCATGCGCCAACACTACGAATCCGAACTCTTTTCCGGAAAGAGGATCGACAATGTGGACTATGTCTATGTCCGCAAAGACAAATCGCTGATGGATGTCAGAGTGTCGGCGATCGCAGCTCCGGGGACACGTGGAGGTCAGCTTCATTCCTTTTCTGTTGCCTTTGACGTTACGCAACAGAGGATAGCGGAGTATGAGCTCGAAGCGCATCGCGATCAGTTGCAGACGATGGTGGATCAAGCGACGAAGGATCTGAATGCCCAAGCCGTCGAATTGCGTGCAGCGTTGGACAAGGAAAAGGAAGTCAACGAACAGCAACGCCAGTTCGTGGCGATGGCAAGCCATGAGTTCCGCACACCGCTCGCCATCATCGACTCAGCCGCACAACGTCTGCAAAGATCGTCCGTCAATCTGACTCCTGAAAAACTCGAAGATCGCATCGGTAAGATCCGAACGGCCGTAAGGCGCATGACGCGGTTGATGGAAAGTACACTGTCTGCTGCACGCCTGGATGAGGGCAAGATCAATATCGAAATCGCTCCCTGCAATATCGAGTGCATCATTGCCGAAGCCTGTCGGCGCATGCAGGATATCGCGCTCAACCACAACATCACCCAAGATCTGCAGGACTTGCCCAAGACAATCCATGCGGACGCGGATGCGTTGGAGCAGGTTCTTACCAACCTGCTGTCGAATGCGGTGAAGTACTCCCCTGACGCGCCCGACATCGCGGTTAGTGCACGATGCGAGGCCGATCATGTGATCATCGAAATCAGGGATCATGGCCTCGGTATCGATCCCGACGATCTGCCAAATCTGTTCAGCCGATTTTTCCGCGCCAAGACATCGCTGGGAATCGCAGGAACTGGAATCGGTCTCAATTTGGTCAAGACGCTTGTCGAGATGCATGGTGGTAGAGTTTCTGCGACCAGTGAGAAAGGTGCAGGCAGCACCTTCATCGTCCGCATGCCGATTGATCGGACCGGCGCCTATTCGCTCGGTCGCGGACCCACGAGTCCGCACGAAGGCACCGTTGATGCCGATCTGGTCGCTTCGTGATTTGAGCCGACATTCAAGACTCCGACCGAGTCTCATTGCGGCGCGCATCCGCGTGTTTGCTCAGATTGGCACACTGAATTAAGTGCCGATTAACTCTCCTATTCTAAGTTACACCCCACTTGTCGGCGTAATAATGACAGCGCCAGCATAACAACAGGGCTCGGCACGCATGTACCTGAAAGTAAGTCGATACGTCTCATTGATCGTTGACGGTGTCATGAGCCCCTTCAAGAAAGCCGACTTGAAGAACCGCAAAACGAAAACCAAACAGCGGAATGCCGAATCGGATCGGTTCATTGTCCCGAAGAACACATTTCTGCGAGGCGACCTTACCAGCGCTGGAGAGGTCGTCATTGCCGGTGAGGTCGTGGGCAATGTCACTTGCCGTGCGTTGACGATCAGAGAGAACGCTCTGGTGAAAGGGGATGTTACCGCTGAAGAATTGTTCATTCACGGTGAAGCCTTTGGTGCTATCTCAGCGCCGCGCGTGACGTTCCAGCCGAAGTGCCATGTGGAAGGCCCCGTCTACTGCAACTGGTTCAAGCTTGAGCAAGGCGCCTATTTCGAAGGGAAAATGCATCGCACGGACTGCGATGGCACCACTGTACTGCCACTTGTCACTCCACAGGCTGACACGAGCCGGTCCGCAGACACCCAATCTCGACCGCAGCTCGCCCTCGTCGGTTGAACGGGCAGCCGTCCACCGGTCTCTCCCAGCCATTCGACTGTCCCAATCCTGCCAAGAACCGAGGCGCAGCGGATTGAATGAGCCAAATCGGCTGCCTGCTCGCACGCATATCTCTCCGAGACAGGTCAACAGTAACTGCTTTTGATATATGATGACGGTCCATTCGAACGAATCCGGATATGGAGCCGATCGATCATGCATTATCTATCCCGGGTGTTGTGTTTCCTCATTCTCCTGGTCGCTATTGCCGGCGACGCGTATGCGGACAAACGTATCGCGCTGGTCATCGGCAATTCCGCATACACAGATGCCGGCCGCCTCGCCAATCCGGCCAATGATGCCGCCGACGTCACTGCCGCCCTCACCGGCCTTGGCTTCGAAGTCGTGACAGGGATCGACCTGACCATCGATCAGTTCGCTGACACGCTGGTCGACTTCGGCAACCGTGCTCAGAATGCGAAAGTGGCCCTGTTCTACTATGCCGGCCATGGAATCCAGTATCAGGGTCAAAACTATCTCCTGCCGATCGATGCCGAACTCAAGAACGAATTTTCGATCAAACGGCAGACCTTCAACGTCTCAGATATCCTCGATCAGATGGAGGCCGCATCACAGGTCAATCTGGTTTTCCTGGATGCCTGCCGCAACAATCCTCTGGCAACGACCTTGAAGCGCGGTTTGCGAAGCCGCGGTCGATCCGCATCCGTCGGCCGCGGGCTTGCCCGGATCAAAGCTTCCGAAAACGACACGCTCCTCGTCTATGCAGCCGCTCCCGGCGCGGAAGCTGAAGACGGCACCGGGCGCAACAGCCCGTTCACGACCGCATTCCTCAAGCACGTCACGACACCCGATGTCGAAGTCGAAGTACTTCTCAAGCGCGTCACCAGGGATGTGCGCGCCAAAACGAAGGAACGCCAACGGCCGGAGCGGCTTTCCCGACTGACGGTCGAGTTCTATTTCGCAAGCGGCGATACGGCCAAGGTTACGGCAGAGTTTCAACCGCAGAAACCGCCAGGTGCGGCCACTACGGCCCAACCGAAATCGTCGCAGAGCGAAGCGGCCGAGGCCTGGGTCGTTATCCGGGAGACGGAGGATCCGCTTGTCCTCAAGTCGTTCATCGACCGCTATGGGAAGACGTTCTACGGAACCCTCGCGCGGCAGCGCCTCACCCAGGTCAAGAAGAAACTCGCGGCCGTCGCTCCGGCGGCTTCCACGCGACTGGTCGGCTCCTATTCAGCGCGCGGGACCAATCCCAATGGAAGCAGATATTCGGGAAACGTCCGCATCTGGACAGAAGGCAATACCTATCGCATGCGCTGGGACATCGCCGGCAAGGTGTACTCGGGCAAGGGAAAACTCGTCGGCAACACGCTTACAATCGATTGGGGTGCGGCTTATCCCGTGATTTACAAGGTCGGCAAGAACGGCGTGCTGCACGGTCGCTGGTCCAAGGGCGGCAAGGGCCGGGAGACGCTTTCGCCGAGACGTTGAGCGATCAGCGGAGCAAACGGAAGCCTGTCTCGGCTTCGCAGGCGAACGACTCTACGAGATCACGCCGCTTTCGACCATCATCTCCCTCTAGGCCTGTATGAGCGTCGACACCAGCCGGTTGTACTGTCTCAATCGCAGCGCGCACATTTTCAGCCGTGAGACCGCCGGCCAGAATGATCGGTTTGGGTGATGACGCGACAAGGGCTTTGCTCACATCCCAGTCATGGGTTTTGCCCGTGGCACCTGTTGCCCCTGTTACCGGATCGAATGTATCGGTAATGAACCCATCGACAAACGGTTCGAGTCGGTCCATCTCGCGTTTCAACGCATCCAGATTGCCCTGACCGACGATCAGACTCTTCAAAATGCGGATTGAGTTGCGTGACCCGCGCAGCGTTTCGAGCTGGTTTGTCGAAATATCTCCGTGCAGTTGAACCATCCCAACGCCGAGACGATCGCATAGCTCCAGGATCGCTGCCGCAGAATCCAGATAGGTGATGAGAAAAAAGGTCGCCTGATCGCCAAGCCGGTTGACGATGACAGCCGCATCATCGACGCTCAAATCCTCCTGGTGATAGGCAAGCGCAAGTGGAAACCCGAGATAGCGCACACCGCAACCGATGAGCATCTGCGCTTCGGCTTCGTCGATCACGCCTGCTACGTGGATCATCCGGTGCGTTCGCGGCCTCTATTCCAGGGTCTCGTAAAGGCGCCGCATCAACGACATGCGCGGCACAAGAGATGAAACATAGAGATGCTCGTGCATCGTATGCGCCCCTGCCCCATCGACACCGAGACCATCCAGAACCGGCAGTCTGTTGGCAATGAAACTCCCGTCGCTCCCGCCGCCGGTGAATGTGTCGATCAGCTCGAATCCGATTTCGGACGCAAGACCTTTGGCATGCTGATAGAGTGCTTCGATTGCCGGCGACTTCTCATAAGCCGGTCGCGATATGCCACCTTCAGCCGTGAATGTGACATCGCTATCGTGAGCCTTCAGCGCATTGACCCAGTCGACGATCTCATTCGCCGTATCCAGATCGCGGAATCGAATATCGAGCTGAGCCGTGCAGTGTTCGGGAATGACATTCACCGCGGTGCCACCCTCGATCATGCCGACATTGAGTGTGAGGTTCCGCTCATAGTCTGTCTTGGCCTCGATCTTCGCGATCAGACGGGCCATCTCGAGAATTGCGCTGCGTCCATCCGCATGGCTGCCACCAGAATGCGCCGGTCTGCCTTTCGCCGCCAGGCTGAAGCGCGCGGAGCCCCGCCGACCGGTGACGATCTTGCCGCCGTTGCGGGCAGGCTCGGTCACCAGCACATATTTGGCATGCTCGCCGGCGGCTTCAATGTGATGTCGGGAGGTCTGACTACCCACCTCCTCGTCGGACACATAGAGAAAGCGGATTGGAAGCGATGCTTCCTGCCCGTCTTCAATGAGGGCGCGAAACGCCGCAAGAGCGATATAAGCGCCACCCTTCATATCGTAGATACCGGGCCCGTAGGCCTTGTCGCCATCGACGCTGAACGGCAGGTCTTCCAATGTGCCCAGAGGATGGACGGTATCGAGATGCGAGAGCACCAGAATGCCTTTCTCGTCACCGCCCCAGGGGGACTTGGCCGCCACATGGTCGCCGCGCCCTTCGGTGCCCGGGATCCTCTCTACGGTGCAGTTCAGCCCGCTGAGCGTTTCCGAGACCAGATCCATCATCCGGTTCACACCGGCAACATCACTTGTCGGGCTTTCGACCTCCACCCACTCCCGAATTCCGTCCAAGACCTCATTTGCTGAGGGCATCGTCATCGTGTCATCTCCTGAGTGTCGGGTGCTTCACCTGGAAGGCGTTGTCTTCAATCGTTCAGATGGCAGGCCGATAGACGGCCAGGCGCAATCTCCTTCAGCGGCGGGACCTCCAGCCGGCATCGATCCATAGCCTGGGGACACCGGGGATGAAAGTGGCATCCGGGCGGCGGCGTAAGGGGTGACGGAATTTCACCCTTGATCGGCTGAAACACGCGTTTGCGTTGATCGAGGCGCGGCACCTCTTCGAGAAGCGCCTTGGCATAGGGATGATTGGGTCCCTCGAACAGCGCATCGGTTTCCGCAACTTCGACGACTCTGCCGAGATACATGATCACGACGCGATTGGAGATGTGCTCGACCACGCTGAGGTCGTGACTGATGAACAGATAGGTCAGATCGAATGCCTCCCGCAGATCCATGAAGAGATTCAGGATCTGCGCCTGAATGGAAACATCGAGTGCGGCAATGGCTTCGTCGCAGACGAGAAATTCCGGTTTGACGGCCAGCGCACGTGCAATTCCGATCCTCTGTCTCTGACCGCCCGAGAACTGATGCGGATAGCGGCGCTTGAACGCCGGATCGAGACCGACGTTGCGCAACATCTCGTCGAGATAGTCATCGGCTTCAGCGCGGCTGACGATACCATGCGCGAGAGGCGCCTCTCCCACGATACCGGCGACACGCTGGCGCGGATTGAGGGACGCGAAAGGGTCTTGGAAAATCATCTGAACGGCGAGCTTGGCGCGATGAGCCTCCTCGCCCGCCATTTCATCCAAGGCCCGGCCCTTGAAGAGTATACGCCCCGCGGTCGGCTCCATGATGCCGGCGATCATGCGCCCGATCGTAGACTTGCCGCATCCCGACTCGCCGACGAGACCGACCACTTCCCCTTTGGCGACGTCAATGTTGACGCCATCCACGGCATGAACGGTCTGCTCCTTGAGACCGGCCCCCAGACCCGCCGCAATTTTTCCCGCAAGATCGAGACGCTTCACAAAGTTCTTCGTGAGCCCTTCCGTCGCCACCATCGCCGTCATGAGACCGTCTCCGGCAGCCGTGGATGGAAGCATCGAACCATACGCCCCGCCAGCGGCACACTTGGATCGGGGACGACCTCACAGGCTTCGTCGCCATGGGCACACCGCGGGTGAAACGCACAGCCTTTGGGCAGATCGATCAGCGACGGTGCCATTCCGGGAATCTGGTTGAGACGCTGTCCCCGCTGGTTGTGCCCAGGCACGGAACCAAGCAATCCGGCCGTGTAGGGATGGAGGGGCCTGTCGACTACATCGTCAACCGCGCCAGCCTCGACAACCCGGCCCGCATACATCACGCAGATTCTGTCCGCGAGGCCGGCCACAACCGCCAGATCATGGGTGATCCAGATCAGCGCAGTTCCTGTCTTGGCGCAAAGGCTCTGGGCTTCGTGAATAATCTGAGCCTGGATTGTAACGTCGAGAGCAGTCGTCGGCTCATCGGCGATGATGACATCGGGCTCGTTCAGAAAGGCGATCGCTATCGCCACGCGTTGGCGCATGCCGCCCGAGAGTTGATGGGGATGCGCATTCATGCGCTCCTCGGGCGATGGGATCCCGACTTGACCGAGTGCGTCGCGCGCGCGCGTCCAGGCTTCACGCTTGTCCACATTTGCGTGGGCCGTGATCGTCTCGATCATCTGCGTGTCGATGCGCAAAACGGGATTCAGAGTCATCATCGGATCCTGGAAGATCATGGCGACCCGGTTGCCGCGAAGGGAACGCAGACGCTCTTCATCGGCGCCGACCAGTTCCTCGCCCTTGAACCGGATCGATCCGCCAACGACCCGGCCAGGAGGGTCGACCAGTCCGATGATCGAAAAACCGGTGACGGATTTGCCCGAACCCGACTCTCCGACGAGACCCAGCACCTCACCGGCCCCAACCTCGAAACTGACACCGTCGACGGCTTTGACCACGCCGGCCTTGGTGAAAAAATGGGTCGCAAGCCCATCGACGACGAGCGTTGGCGTGTCCGCAGTCACTTTTGCAGCCTCGGATTGAGTACGTCGCGAAGCTGGTCGCCGACGAGATTAATGGAAACGATGGTCAACAGGAGTGCGATGCCGGGAAAGAAGCTGATCCAGTAGCGACCGCTCATCATGTACTCGAACCCGTTCGAGATCAGCAGGCCGAGTGACGGCTCCGTTTGTGGGAGGCCGACACCAAGGAACGACAATGTTGCTTCCAGGGCGATGGCATGTGCCGTCTGAACGGTTCCGACAACGATCAATGGCGCAAGGCAGTTCGGCAGAATATGACGAAAGAGTATGCGCCCATGGCTCAGCCCAAGGCAGCGGGCCGCCTCCACATAGTCTTTCGATTGCTCCACCAGAGCCGTGCCCCTGACCGTACGAGCATAATAGGCCCACTGGACCGTCACCAGGGCGATCATGATCTTGTCGACGCCCTTTCCGAAGACGACCAGCAGCATGAGTGCGACCAAGATCGCCGGAAACGAGAGTTGAATGTCGACGATCCTCATTATGACCGCTTCGACGCGCCCGCCGGCATAGGCTGCAATGAGTCCGACCGACGTACCGATCGCCAGGGCGATGAAGCCGCTCATGACTCCAACGGCCAGAGAAATGCGCAGACCGTAGAGAATGGCGCTCCAAAGATCGCGTCCGGCGCCATCTGTTCCCAGCCAATAGGTGTAACCGTGATAGCTCGCAGTTCCGGGTGGTTGCCGGGAGTCCATCACATCGACCTGCGCCAGGTCGTAAGGGTCCTGAGGCGCAAGCAAGGGCGCGAACACGGCCATCAGGATGATTGCAACGAGAAGCAGCAATGCACCCGCCGCGAGACGGCTTTCCAGAAAGTCGGATCGGAAGCGCTGAAACGGCGTCTCTATGGTAGCCGGCACCGGTCCGGCATCCCCGTCGACGAGTTCGATTTTCTCATTCGCCACGGTCATGTCGACTGATCTCCGATACGAACCCGCGGATCCAAGAGCGAATACAGGATATCGACAATGAGATTGAGCAGGACGAATATCAGCACAATCATGATGAGATAGGCGACGATCACCGGCCGGTCGAGTTGCTGGATGGAGTCAATGAGCAGCTTGCCCATGCCCGGCCACGCAAAGATCGTCTCGGTGACAACGGAAAACGCAATCAGGCCACCGAATTCCAGCCCGATAACGGTCACCACCGGTATAAGAATATTGCGCAGAAGATGTACGAAAATCACGCGGCGCGGCTGTAGCCCCTTTGCACGGGCAAACTTTATATAGTCCTGCTGGGACGCTTCGCGGGTTCCTGCACGCGTCAGCCGGATAACCAGCGAAATTTTGAGAAGCGCCAGATTGAGAGCGGGCATAAGCACATGGGTGAGCCCATCCCAGGTAAACAGGCTCGACGTAATGCCGAGGAATGTCGCCGTATCGCCGCGGCCCGTTGACGGCAACCAACCCAGGATCACGGCGAACAGCATGATCATCATCAGCCCGACCCAGAAGGTCGGCAATGAGAAACCGAGAATCGAACCCGCCATAACTGTTCTGGACACCGGCGATTCCGGCTTCAATCCAGCATAGAGCCCGAGCGGAATGCCCAGAACGATCGCCATGATCAAAGCTGCAAGCGCCAGTTCCATCGTCGCCGGCATGCGCTGAAGGATGAGTTGCAGGGCCGGTTCGCCGAAAATGAATGAATCCCCGAGATCGCCAGAGAATGCGTTCTTCACGAAATAGAGATACTGCTCGCCGATAGGCTTATCGAGCCCGAGTGCCCGGATCGCGGCTTCGATGTCTGCCTGATCGGCCTCCGGATTGATCAGCATGTCGACCGGGTCGCCAATAACGTTGACGCCAAAGAAGACAATCACCGACATGACAAACACGACCACGGCGCTCTGCAAGAGGCGGCGAATGATATAGGCCGTCATGGCAGTCCCCCCGCAACAGTCATTGGCTTATGGACGGCAAAGGGTTCGAGCATACGGAACCCGCTTGGGTCCCGTATGCTCTGCTTGACTATTCCTCGACCACATACATGGCTTCGGTGGCTTCGTCTGTGCGCGCACGGTACTTCAGACCTTTTCGCGCAGCCCATGTATTGACCTGATAATGCAGCGGAATGATCGCCACCTGATCGATTGCCACTTCCGTTGCCTTTGCGAGTAGATTCTGACGCTCTCCGTCATCCACGGTCGACAAGGCCTTTTCGATCAAGGCGTCGACTTCCGCATTGGAGAACCGGCCGCGATTGGACGCCCCAAAGCCTCGGCTCTTGTCATAGGTATGGATCAACGACTTCAGAGGAGAAGATGCCTCACCCGAACCGGCGCCCCAACCAACAAGAATGAAGCTGAATTCAGGTGTCTTGTTCGGGCCGCCGCGGGAGGCGCGCTTGAAGTAGACCGAACGCGGCATGGTCTCGACTGCCGTCTTGATACCGACCCGCGTCAGCATCTGTGCTACAGCCTCGGCGATCTTGGCGTCATTGATATAGCGGTCATTGGGGCCGTGGATGGTGAGGCTGAAGCCATCTTTCAGACCGGCTTCGGCCAACAGCTTCTTGGCACCGGCCGGGTCATACTTCATCGGTTTCAAGTTGGGCGAGACGCCAAAGAACCCTTCGGGCAGAAGCTGTCCGGCCTTGATCGCGACATTCTCCATAACCCGATCGACAATGGCGTCACGGTTGATGGCCATCGAAATAGCCCGCCGCACACGCACGTCCTTCAGAGGATTCTTGATGGCGCTACCGTCTTTCGCTTTGACGAAAGGAGAAGCATCCCGGTCATGATCGAGATGCAGATAGATCACGCGGTTCGAGATACCCTGACTAAGAGCGACTTTGGGCTCTTTCTTGAGGCGCTCGATATCCGTCGTCGGAACCTGTGCAATCATATCCACATCGCCTGCCAGCAAAGCCGCAACGCGCGAGGGCGAGGACTTGATCGGCTTCATGGTGAGCTGGCTCCATTTCGCCTTTTCGCCCCAATAGTTCTCGTTGGGCACATAGACGAAACGATCGCCTGGAACATAAGCCTTGAATTTATAGGGGCCCGTGCCAATTGCAGCCTTGCCGGAATTGTAGTCGGCTGTCTTCGCACCCTCACCGTTCTTCTTGGAGATAATGCCGAAAGTCGACACATCGTTCGGCATCAGCGGATAAGGTTTTTCCGTTTTGATATGAACGGTGTGGTCATCGACTTTGACCGCCGTCTTGCCCTTGATGTAGGTGCCAAATCCCGATGGACTGCCCTCAACGCTGATGGCGCGGCCAAATGTGAAGACCACATCGTCTGCAGTGAATGGCGAGCCGTCATGCCATTTCACGCCCTGGCGCAACTTGAATTCCCATGTCGTGTCGTTCACAGCCTTCCAAGAGACCGCGAGACCCGGAACGAGTTTCTGCTTCTCGTCCGTATGCACGAGCCGGTCGAAAATGTGACGGGATAGGGCATTGTTCGGCGAGAGATTATGGAAGTGTGGATCGATTGATGTCGGCTCTGACGCCAACCCTATTGTGAGTTCTTTCGAAAATGCCGGCGCGTTGAACGCGACCATGGCCGCAAACGCTGCGGCAAAAACTCCTTGAAGACGCGGCATGGCACATTGCCTCCCTGACTGACGCTAAGAGGCGAGACCTTAGCAGCGGTACGCCGGTCGTGCCAGACTGAGAATTGGAGACACACAACCAAAACAACTCGGCCGAAACTGCTGGATCTTGCAATTGCGGTAATGGCTTGGCCAATACTCACGGCACCGCGGAAGAACGACCCGTGATCGAATTCGAACAAGCGAAGAAAATCGCAATCGAATGGATCGAAGTCTGGAATACGCCTGATCCAGAGCGGATCATGAGTCACTACACCAACGAGCTTGAATTTATCTCGCAACTCGTCGTCAGCCGTCTTGGCCGCAAAGATTTCACGATCCACGAATGCTCGGACCTGCGGGTGTTATTTGAACCCAGTCAAGGGAAGGACAGCACACTGAGATTCGAGCTGATTGATATCATGGTCGGCGTCTCGAGCGTGACGCTTGTCAATCGCAACCATCGCGGGCCGGTCGCGGCCGAAACCATGTTTGTGGACGAAAACAGACGGGCCGACAGGGTCTATGTGCATCGTCGCCCGGATTAGCCTTGCCGTCACACTTACGGCCACTGGCAGCGCTTCCTTTAACCGCAGAAATATTATCAGCCTGAGCGTTCCTCGCCGTAACTTTTGGTCTGCCTTTCGTGTCTCGTTTACGGCCTTGTTAACCCTAATTCGGCAAAATCACTTGGCCGACGAATTCTCGACGCAGGTACTTTCGAAACGGGTGAGGTGTTCAATACGGGCGGACAATCGCGCCCAGACGGGGACACCTGCCAGCAAATCCGCATGACGAAACTACCGCTCATATGCAGTGACTGAGCGGCCAAGACACGGCAGAAGACAATGATAAAAATGTTCAACAACATCAAGATTTCGATGAAGGTATTCGGTGGGTTCGGGATCATACTCACCCTACTCCTGTTAATCTCCGGATTCTCGTATTTTGCATTGGAGAAATCGAGATTAGGATTTTCCGAATATCGCTCTCTTGCGTTGCAAACCAACTCCTCCGGCCGCGTCCAGGCGAACCTGCTGGAAGCACGCCTGCAAGCCAAGAATTTCATCATCAATGCCAGTGAAGAGAACATCAAGAATGTCAAGGCCAGAGCCAACAAGACACTTGATATGATTGAACAGCTGAGCAAGCATCTCCACACTGAAAAAGAAAAGTCGATCGCTCATGAAGCCGAAGTCGACTTAAAAAAATATCTGGTCGCCTTTGACGCGGTCACTCAGAAACAGGCGCGTCGCAATGAGCTCGTCAATGGTACATTGAATAAGAACGGACCGCAGATCGAGCGCAAGCTGACGGCTATCATGCAAAGCGCCTTCAAGGACAATGATGCAGAAGCCGCTTTTCGTGCTGGCGAAACCCTTCGCCATCTGTTGTTGGCACGGCTGTATGCGGTCAAATATCTGGTCGAGAATGATGAGGCCTCCTTCGAGCGCGTGAATAAGGAGCTGGCCGGCGCGAAAGATAAACACCGGCAACTCAATGCCAATCTCGAGAACCCTGTGCGTCGCAAACTTGCGGCGGAAATCGCGCCATTGCTTGAAGCCTATGGTACGGCCTTCAAGGACGTTCACGATACGATCGTGGCCCGCAATACCATCATCAAGGGTGAGATGGACGTGATCGGTCCGAAAGTTGCCGTTGAAGTGGAGCAGCTCAAGCTTGCCGTCAAAAAGGAACAGGACACTCTTGGTCCAGCAACAGTGTCGGCGATCAACACGACCAAAATCACGATGCTGGTTGTTTCCGCTCTGAGCATTCTGTTTGGTGCGGCCGCGGCATGGTTCATCGGCAACGGAATTTCATCGCCCATCAACAATCTCACCGGCGCCATGGGCCGGCTCGCCGAAGGCGATACGTCAAGCGAGATCGCAGGTACAGAGCGTGGCGATGAAATCGGCGATATGGCGAAGGCGACAGAGGTCTTCCGCGAAAACGCGATAGAGCGCGTACGCTTGGAAGAGGAATCGGGTGCCGAAGGACTCAAGCGCCAGCAACGTCAGGCGAAGATCGACTCCCTGATTAGCGGCTTCCGGACGGACATTGAGGATGTCCTGGCGCGCGTCGGCGAAAATATGGATCAGATGGCGCAGACAACAGGTGCATTGACCAATATCGCTGAGCAGGCATCGGGTCAGGCCAATGGTGCTGCCTCGGCGTCCGAGGAAGCATCGGCCAATGTTCAGACGGTGGCCGGCGCAGCCGAGGAACTGTCTTCGTCCATCCGTGAAATTGGCCAACAGGTGTCGCAGGCAACAGAGATCGTTGCATCGGCATCAAGTTCAGCCGCGTCAACGAACGAGCAGATTGAAGGCCTTGCAACATCCGCTCAAAAGATCGGTGACGTGCTGACGATGATCTCCGAAATTGCCGAGCAGACCAATCTTCTGGCACTCAATGCGACAATCGAGGCTGCCCGGGCCGGCGAGGCTGGCAAAGGGTTCGCGGTTGTTGCTTCCGAAGTGAAAGAACTTGCGGAACAGACAGCAAAAGCAACGGATGAAATCAGTCAGCAGATCAGCGACATCCAATCGGCAACGAAGGTCGCTGTGACGTCGATCCGCGGCATCACGGAAACGATGGAGGAAGTGAATGCTATTACCAACTCTATCGCGGCTGCCGTAGAAGAGCAGGATTCGGCAACCGCTGAAATCAGCCGGAACGTGCAGGAAGCTGCCGCTGGCACAGGCGAAGTCACAGAAAATATTACCGGTGTGAATGGCGCGGTTGCTGAGACCCGCCAATCGGCCGAACAGATGAAATCGGCATCCGTGGATGTGACAACGCAGACGGAAAATCTGAAGCAGACCGTCGATACCTTCCTGACGGAGGTCAACGCTGCTTAATCACGCTAGAATGCCTTAGCATTCAGCGAGGCAAATTGAGCCGGCCCCCTCTGTACGGGGGCCGGTTTTTTTTGTGCAGAACACGCAGACTCGTCCTCTCCGGCCTATTGCTGTATTCGGTCAGCACCCTAGCCATCTCCAAATGGAGCGGAGCTGGGAATTGAGGAATCCGGCGGTTGACAGGAGAGTGTCTTTGGCGAAACTCATCATGATGTTCTTCGCGGCCGCCGCATGCGTCCAAATCATCAAACCACTGGGCCTGCCAGGCCTGCGGCGACGCCGGGATGCCTGGAAACTGGCAGTGTTCGGTCTGCTCGCTGTCTCAGGTCTCGTCGCCATCAAGTCGATGACGTCATGAGAGCGTTTCTCGCTTCTCTATCTGGCCCCGCCCAAGGATTTGTGATCATCTGCGCCTGAGTCCTGCATTGATCTTGAACGCCAGAAAACCTGCAGAATAACGATCCCGGCACCAACAGTCTGAACCCGGAGAGTGAGGGAGTTGCATGAACAGGATCACCGGCCGCTCGGCTTTTCTGACGATCCTTCAGGACGAAGGCATCACACATCTTTTCGGCAATCCAGGGACGACCGAACTGCCGATCATGCATGCTCTCGCTGAGCACCCTGATCTCAGCTATGTGTTGGGACTTCAGGAATCGACCGTTGTTACCATGGCAGACGGTTTCTCCCGCGCCTCGGGCCAGCTTGTCGCCTGCAATGTTCATGTGGCTCCCGGGCTCGGCAATGCCATGGGTGCGATCTACAACGCCAAATTCACCGGCACGCCGATGATCATTACGGCAGGCCAGCAGGAGCAGGGCCATGGGCTGACAGAGCCGATGCTCTATGATCCCCTGGTACCGATTGCAACGCCGCTGGTGAAATGGGCCGTGGAAGTCAGCCGCCTTGAAGACCTCCCGAGAATCATGCGCCGGGCAGCGAAGGTCGCGATGACGCCGCCGACAGGACCCGTGTTTATTTCGCTACCGGGGGACATACTGAATGATGAGGCGGGCATCGAACTCTCAGAAATGACGCGGGTCGAAACCCGGACCCGCCCGTCGGATCAGCTTATGGAACAGTTGGCCCAGCGCATCATGGATGCCGAACGCCCGGCTCTTCTCTGCGGCGATGAACTGGTAAAAAGCGACGCTCTCAACGAAGCCGCCGACCTGGCGTCGACCGTTGGGGCAGCGGCCTATCAACAAACGGTTCCCTACGGAGCACACTTCCCATCCGAGCACCCATGTTTCATGGGAACACTCACTCGCAGCCAGAAGATCGTTCGCGACAAGCTTGCCGATCACGATCTGCTGGTCGTTCTCGGTGCGGACCTCCTCCGGATGTCGGTATGGAGCGAGATCGATCCCCTACCCCACGATCTGCCTGTGATCCAGATCGGCCAACTCGATTGGGAAATGGGCAAGAACTACGCAACTGCGATAGCTGTCCGCGCGGATCTCAAGGAGACCTTGACGGCCTTGACCGACCGGCTTCGGGACAAGGGCGGCAACTCGCTGGAGGCCCGCGCCCGCTCACGCATCGACGCTCTTGCCGACAAAAACTGGTCCACCCAACGCACGACACTGGCAGAACAAATTGATGCTGCTGGCGCCGGCGCGCCGATGCATCCCGATTGGCTGATGCTCCGTCTGTCCGAGGCGCTTCCCCATAATGCAATCATGGTCGACGAGGCGCTGACCTCTTCCAGGTCGCTCTGCAGTCTGCACCCCAACCGGGACCGCTATTCCTATCACGGGCTCGCCAGCGGCGGCATTGGGTGGGGTATCGCCGGTGCGGTCGGCGTCCAGATCGCACAGCCCGACCGGCCTGTCTGTGCGTTGATCGGCGACGGGAGCGCTATGTACAACATTCAGGCCCTCTGGACTGCCGCGCATCTGAAACTGCCAATGACATATGTGATCGCCAACAATGGCGGGTACAACATTCTCAAGCAGCGTCTCAAATCGTTTCATGGCAACGACAAGCCGATCGGAATGGACTTCAACGATCCCCCCATCGACTTCGTGTCGATTGCCCGCGGTCTGGGCATGGAGGCAGAGCGGATTACGGATCCGGATGCCTTGAAGCCAGCTCTAGTGGCCTCATTTGCCAACAACAAACCCTGCCTGTTGGACGTCGTGGTTGCATCGCAGCAGGGATAATCGAATAGCGGCCGGAACAGTTCGGCATTATGTCGGCTTTCAGGTTTCTTTCTGAAACCGTGTCACATCGTCCGCCAGGCAATAGCCGATACCGTGAATTGTCTTGATATAGGTCGGTTGCGTCGTGTCCGGCTCGATCTTCTTTCGCATGCGCATGATATGAACGTCGATCGCTCTATCACCGACGACCATGCTCGGCCCGCGGGCAAGATCGATCAGTTGATCACGACTGAGAACAGTCCGTGGCTGTTCCACCAGCGCTTTGAGCAAGTCGAATTCCATGCTCGTTAGCCCGGCGTCATCGCCATTGTCCTCATGGACCACCGTTCGCGCTCCGAGATTGACGATCCAGGGGCCAAACTGGAGCAGGACTTGTCCTGGCTCGATCTCCTGTGTCGAGAGCCGCTCCAATTTTGAGCGACGCAACACGGTTCGGATACGCGCAACAAGCTCGCGTGGCTCGAAGGGCTTCGTCACATAGTCGTCGGCTCCGAACTCAAGCCCAAAGATCCGATCGAATGTCTCGTTTCGCACGCTAAGAACAATGATGGGCAGATTTGATGTCCTTCGGATTTCCCTTGTCAGCTCGAAACCGTCGGCATCCGGCAATCCGACGTCCAGAACGCAGAGATCGATTACCTGATCGGCCAGTATGTTGCGCATTTCCTGCCCCGTCGAAACGCAGACAGGCTGGAACCCTTGTTTGGTCAGATAACGCTCGAGGAAGGTCGTGATTTGAGGGTCGTCGTCCACGACCAGTATGCGTTCGTTCATTGTCTCATGCCTTGCGAACGCCGGTTCTGCGGCTGAGCTTCACTGCGATGTGTGCTCCATGATCCCGATAGTCCAGATTGGTAGCCGAACGTCAACCTTGCCATTGCCGTCTGCATAACGCCTCATACGGGAATGAAGCGCTTGTTCTTCGGACCAAACCTGTCAATGCGACTCCTCTTTCCCAGCATCGGAGCCGCTGTTCTGCTCGCCTCGACGATACTGACCGGACTTTACCTGGGAAACGAGACGCAGGATCGGTTCCAGCAGATCGGAGATAGCTGGACAACCTATACGGGTGAAGCAGAGCGCAGCGGTGAGTTGCTCAGCCGCATTCGCCGCCATCTCGGCTATGGCGGGATGATCCACAACTTCAAGAATTACGTGCTGCGCCAGGAGCAAAGCTATCTCGATAGCCTGGAAGGGCAACTGAAGGACTTCAAAGCGACGATCGAAGAGTATCGCAAGAGCGAGGCCAGTGCCGAAGAACTCACCGCTCTAAAGACGATCGAGGAAACCATTGCACGATACGAGTCGAAACTTCCGATCGCCATACAAGCTGCGCAGGAAAACTGGCCCGTCACACAGACCGATGCGCGGGTCAAAGTGGATGATCGCGGGGCGCTCGAAGCATTTGCCGTGCTGGAGCGTTACTGGCGCGACAAGCGCAGGGAAAACACACAGGCGATCGTCGACTCGGTCACCGAAGGCCGCGATCAGATTTCGCTGGGATTTCGCTTTCTCGCAGGACTGGTTGTCGTCGCACTGGCGATCTATGCCCTTTTCTATCTGCTTCAGCGCGAGTTGCGGCAAACGGTAGGTCTGCTGTCGAACGAGTTGATCGAACGCAAGGCTGCCGAGCATGTAGCCAAAAAGTTCAGCCGCGCCGTCGATCAGAGTTCGGCGACGATCATCATCACCGATACGGACGGCCGGATCGAATATGTGAACCAAAAATTCTGTGACATCTCGGGCTATTCATCTGCAGAAGTTCTCGGCCAAACGCCCAGATTTCTGCAGTCGGGAGACACCTCCCAGGATGCCTATATGGACCTCAGTCGGCAGATTACACTCGGCAAGGAATGGGGCGGAGTTTTTCGCAACAAGAAGAAGGACGGCAGCTTCTACTGGGCAAAAACCGCGATCTTTCCGCTACGGGACGAAGAGGGAGATATCACGCACTATATCGGCGTCGGCGAAGATATTACCGAGAGCCGCAAAGCGCGCGAGCAAATTCACAAAGCCCAGAAAATGGAAGCCGTCGGCCTTCTCGCAAGTGGCGTCGCACACGATTTCAACAATGTGCTGACGACAATCATCGGCAATGTGCACCTGGCTCTCCTGGAAGTGCCGGATGATGGCGAGCTGCGCGAGGAACTGGAGCAGATCGAGATCGCCGCGAAACGGGCACGTAATCTGGTTGGTCAGGTTCTTGCTTTTGCGCGTCGCCAGCCAAGCGAGCCGCTTACCCTGCGCGTTGGCGATTCAGTTCGCGAAGTCTGCCGGCTGATGCGTGCGTCGATCCAACCCAATATCGCTCTGGAGTTCTCAATCGACGACGACACTTTATCTGTGAAAGCGGATCCGACCCGCCTGCACCAGGTCATTATGAATCTCTGCTCGAATGCGGCCGAGGCCATCGAAACCGATGGCGGTCAAATCACGCTCTCCGTTTCAGCCGTCGAATCGAAGAACGCAAAAGGCGATCTGGTAAAACTCACCGTGGAGGACAATGGCAGCGGAATGCCGCAGAGCGTCCTGGACAATATATTCGACCCCTTTTTCACGACGAAACCGCCCGGAAAAGGAACAGGTCTTGGGCTCTCTGTCGTTGCCAATCTTGTCTCTGAAATGGGCGGCCAGATTTCTGCCGATAGTACACATGGCGCCGGAACGCGGTTTGAGATCCTGTTGCCGCAGAGTGAAATGGCGCCCAAATCGTTTGCCGACCGCGAAAGTCTGGATCGTGGCAGCGAGCGAATTCTTCTCGTCGATGACGAACCCGAAGTCGTATCAACCTGCCGAAAAATCCTCGAAAGCCTCGGTTACGATGTAGAGGCCTATAGCGACCCGACCGTCGCTGTGGAGCGATTCGAGACCGACCCCGAGCACTTCGATCTCGTGATGACGGACTTCGTGATGCCGGAAATGAACGGCGAACAGGTATCCCGCGCCGTACGCACGCAGCGCAATGACTGCCCAATCATCCTTTGCACGGCCTACCAGCCCGGGACACTCAATCCCGACGACCTGATGCCGTTCCGTCTGATCGACAAGCCGGTCGAGCCGGTCGTACTCGCACGGACGGTACGCCTCCTCCTGGACGGCGGCCAGTTCCCGACCGCTTCGCATTGATACCGTTTCGTTACGAGCCGTTACATTTCTTCATATCTCGACCCCTTCCAGGAAATATCGGCGTTACACAAGAACCCTAGAGTGCGTCCCATCGGATGACATAGGTGCACGCGCCTCACATTGAGTGCCGGTGTGATTTCCTTAATTCCGCGATCGCGATGGGGAGAGGTTACGTCTCATGACAGAACGACGGACGAGATGGCGCGCAACGGCGCTCGGCTTGGGCACAGCGGTGTCCATTCTCTCGATACTTGCCTTCAATACGGCGCCGGGCTGGGCAGCCGAATTCGGGTCAGTCGAACCGATGAAGGTGAAAAAAGATTTAGCTGCGCTCGGTAAGCGGCTCTTTTACGACACACGACTTTCGGGCGACACGAGCCTTTCCTGCTCAAGCTGCCATCAGCCCGACAAGGCCTTCACGGATGGCAAGGCATTGTCCGATGCCTATTCCGGATCTCTGCATTTCAGGAATACGCCGACCCTCGCCAATGTGGGCCACCGGAAGAACTGGTTCCACGACGGCCGGCTCGGCACCAATTTGAACGATGTCTCTCGTGAATCGATCACCGAGACCTACTTCATGAACATGGACATGCGCATCATGCAGGAGCGCCTTAAGCAGGATCCTGTGTATGTGAAGATGTTCAAGAAGGCCGGAAAGGGCGAGCCATCGAACGGCGGTGCGCGCTCGGCTCTCCAGGAATTTCTCAAATCGATCACGTCCAGCGGAGCACCGTTCGATAGCGGCAAGATGTCCAAGGAAGCAAAAGCCGGCTTCGAGCTGTTCAAGGGCAAAGCCGGATGCGCCGCCTGTCATAGCGGCCCACGGTTCACCGATGACAAGCCATACAACACGGCCGTTGGCGACAACCCGGACATCTGGTCCGATCCAATGCGCCACGTCACCTTCGTCACCTATGCCAAATTCATGGGTATCGAGAACTACATGAATTTGCGCCGGGACCTGGGTGCCTATATTCGCGACCACAAGGAAGCGAACAAGGGCAAGTTCATCACACCGACATTGCGCGAACTCATCTACACAGCGCCTTACATGCACAATGGCACGATCGCCACGCTGGAAGACGTTGTCGAGTTCTACAACAAGGGTGGCGGCATTGCGCTCAACAAGGACCCTCGTCTGAAACCTCTCGGCCTCAGCGGTGAGGAAAAAGCGAACCTTGTTGCGTTCCTCAAGTCTCTCTCCGGCAACAGTTTCGATGCACCGGCTTACAATCCCGGAGACTTCGAAATGGAACCGACCCTCATCGCCGACTGGCGCAAACAGAAAAACTAAGGAGGGCACAGACATGACATCCCGTATCCTTATTGCCCTGACGACCGCCGCAATGGCGACGGCAACACTGGCTCTCCCTGCACTGTCGGCAGAAGAGCGTCCGAAAATGCTCGCCCCGCTCGGCGATCCTCCCAGTCCGCCCGACAATCCGACGACGCCGGAAAAAGTAGCTCTTGGCAAAATGCTGTTTTTCGATGGCCGGCTTTCCGGCAATGGCGCCATGCCCTGCTCCGCCTGTCACCTTCCGGACGCCGGATGGGACTTCCCGGAGAAGATTTCGTTGGGCTATCCGGGCACGACCCATTGGCGCAACAGTCAGACCATCATCAACTCCGCCTATTACAAGAAGCTGTTCTGGGCAGGGTCCTCGAAGTCGCTTGAAGGTCAGGCCCGTTCCGCCGCTCGTGGCGGTGTCGCCGGCAATGGCGAAGATGACATGATGGAAGCGCGGCTTGCCTTCGTTCCTGAGTATCGCAAGCAATTCAGAGCCGTGTTCGGCGATCAATGGCCTCTCGTTCGCCATGCCTACATGGCCATTGCGGCATTCGAGCGCACGCTGGTTCAGACGGACACGCCGTTCGACAAATATATGCGCGGCGATGACAAGGCTCTGACCAAAACGCAAAAACGCGGTCTCAAACTGTTCACGGGCAAAGCCGGTTGTGCGCGCTGCCATTCCGGCGCGCTTTTGACCAACGAGAAATACTACAATCTCGGCGTTCCGCCCTATGACGGGTGGGAGACGGATGCAGCGGCACAGATCACGTTCCGGTTCGAGCTCTATGCCAAGGGCATCACGGAAGACAAGTACCGCAAGTTCAAGGATGACCCGGGTATGTACTTCCGCACCAAGGAAGTTGCGGATCTCGGCAAATTCCGCGTGCCGTCCCTCCGGTACACGAAGTACACGGCGCCCTACATGCACAACGGCATGATCGCGACGCTTGCTGACGTTGTGGAGTTCTACAACAACGGCGGTGGCAAGAACGAGTTTGCAGCGACGAAGACCAAACTTCTGAAACCGCTCAAGCTCTCCAAGCGGGACAAGGCCGATCTGGTTGCCTTCCTCGAATCCCTCTCGGGACCGCGCATCGAGATGGAAGCACCGGAACTGCCAGAGTCCGAGCCCCTTCCGGCACCCGTCAATTGATCCGGTCAGGAGAAAAGAAACATGACAATCCACGAACAAGTCAGTGAAGCGATCAATGGACCGGAAGAGGCACAGAAGTCGGGGCGCTCATGCGTCATGAACCGGCGCACGTTCCTCCTTACATCCGGGATCACAACGGCAACGGTCATGGTGGCGGTTCATACCGCCGAAGGCCTCGCCAATGTACCGGCGCTCGTCGCTACCTATCCTCGCAAGAAAATCGCCAAGCTCTCCGAACTCAAAGACGATGAGCCCGTCGACTTCTCTTATCCCGATGAAGGCACCTATTCAGAATCGATGCTGGTCAAGCTTGGCCGGGAAGCCGGTGGCGGGATTGGCGAGAAAAAGGACATTGTCGCCTTCAACTATACCTGCACGCACCAGGGCGGTCCGCTGCAGGGCACTTATCAGGCGGGTGACAAGGCGCTTGGCCCCTGCCCGCTGCATCTCACAACGTTCGATCTCACGCGGCACGGCATGTTTATCTCCGGTCAGGCTTATCAGAGTCTGCCGCAGGTCCTGCTCGAGGTCGAAGGCGACGACATCTATGCGGTCGGTATGTTCGGTCTGATCTATGGCCGCTACGACAATCTGCAAGGCTGAGGGGAAAAAGAACTATGGCAACTCCCTATTACATTCCTGAGACCAATATTCCTCTCCCGCCGACCAACGCCGATGTCATCTCGACGGCGTGCGACTATTGCATCGTCGCCTGCGGCTACAAGGTCTATCGCTGGCCGGTGCGGGGCGGAAAAATCGGCGGCCCGAAGGCAAGCGAAAATGCATTCGGCGTCGATTTCCCGGTCGAACCTCTGGGCCCCTGGGTGGCGCCCAATCAATACAATGTGGTCTTGCACAATGGCGAACCGCATCATGTGATCATAATCCCGGACAAGGATGCCAAACACGTCAATATCCATGGCAATTCCTCGATCCGCGGTGGGGCCATTGCGCAGAAGGTCTACAATCCGCAGACCCCGACTCGTGATCGGCTCAAGTCACCCATGATCCGCATGTTCGGCGTGCTGATGCCTGTACCCTGGGATTTCGCGATCGAGGTGGCAGCCGAAGTCGGCCGTCATGTCATCGCTAAGCACGGCGCAAATGCCTATAGCGTGAAGACCTTCTCCTACGGCTATATGGAGAACACCTACGCCATCACGAAATATGCATTGCGCAATATCAATACAGCCAACTTCACATTCCACGACACCCCGTCGGATGTGACCTCGACACCAGGCTTTCGCGATGCGGGCTTCGACAATTTCGGCCCCTCCTATGAAGACTGGCGGGATGCCGAAACGCTGATGATCTGCGGCACGGACCCTTATGAGACCAAGACGATCCTGTTTACCGACTGGATCATGCCCGCAATCCAGGGCGGTCAGAAAACCATCTTCCTCGGACCGAGACGGACCGGCGGCATTGCCTATGCCGAAAAGAACGGTGGCCTGTGGATCGACCTGCAGCCTGGAACGGACCTGCCGGTCGTCCTCGCCATCGCCCGCGTCATCGTCGAGAATGGCTGGGAAGACGGCGACTGGATCAAGAACTGGGTCAACTCCAAGTTCGAGTCCTCCTCGGGCTTCGGTCAGGGCACTCGTAACACGCCCTGGCAGTGGCGCACCACGTGGGGCAAGTTCCAGACCAAGGGTTACGAGGACTGGAAGAAATGGCTTCTGGCGCAAGATTATGCCAAGCCTGAGAAAGCCGCCGAGATCGCCCAGATCGACGTTGCCAAGATCAGAACGGCTGCGGAATGGCTCGCCAAGCCCAAGGCCGATGGCAAGCGCCCGAAATCATCGATCATGATCGAAAAGGGCTTCTACTGGTCCAACAATACGGGCAACACCAATGCCATCTCGGCGCTCGGCATCATCGTTGGTGCTGGCGGACGGCCGGGTCAGGTAATCGGACGCGCCGGCGGCCATCAGCGTGGCGGTCTGCGCGGCGGCAAATATCCGCGCAACAAGTCACCGGAAAAACTCCCGGGTCGCCGCCGCCGCGCCGTCGATACAGACCGCTATCTGGTGTCGGGTCACACACGTATGGCCCACGTGATTGGCAATACCTGGATCCAATCCATGTGCGGCAGCCAGAGTCTTGCCTCCAAGTTCGAAGAGCTGACGGTTCAAAATCGGCATCAAGTCCGCTCTTTCGACAAAAAGGAAATTATCGAGACTCTGAAGAAACGGGCCGACTCGGGCGGCATGGTCGTCGTCGACCAAGATATCTATCTGGTCGATCCGATCGGGGCGCGCTATGCAGATATCGTCTTCCCGGCCGCCGGTTGGGGCGAGGATACCTTCACCCGGGCCAATGGCGAGAGGCGCATCCGTCTCTATCCGAAATTCTACGATGCGCCGGGTGAAGCCAAGCCGGACTGGTGGATCATCGCCAAACTTGCCAAGAAGATGGGCTATACGGGCTTCGACTGGAACAACTCCAACGACGTTCTGGAAGAAGGTGCGCGTTTCTCACGCGGTAGCCGCAAGGACTTCTTCATGGTCAAGGTTGCGGCCCAGAAGGAAGGCAAGACCCTGCACCAGAAGATCGGCGAATTCGGGACCGATGGCATCCAGGGCCCGGTCATGATGATGGACGATGGCTCGCTCGTCGGCACCAAGCGCCTGCATGACACAACACGCAAATTGCCGGAAACCGGACCTGCCGGTGCCAATGTCTTCAATAAGAAGCTGACGCACTTCAACTCGCAGACCGGCAAGTGCAACATCCAGAAAGCACCCTGGTCGTTGTTCTCCGACTATTGGGAATGGCTGAAGCCAAAGGGCGATGAACTTTGGTCGTCGTCAGGGCGCATCAACGAACGCTGGCAGTCGGGTTACGATGATCGTCGCCGCCCATATATCGTCCAGCGTTGGCCGGAAAACTGGGTCGAACTCAATCCGGAAGATGCTGCTGCCCGCGGCATCGAGAATGGCGACTATGTGATGCTCTATTCGGACCGGATTCCGGTTCAGAAAGACACCATCGTTGGCGTGGAGGGAGACGATTTCACCTTCACCAAGCTGATGGAGAACGGCCATATCGAGTTGACAAAGGCCGCCATCACCGCTGTCGCGATCGTCACGCCCGCCCTCAAGAAAGGCGTGATGTATATGGACTTCCTACACACCTCACAGCCGGCAAACGCATTGTCCGGTCGTGTCGTGGATTGGATCAGCGGCAACTACAACTACAAGATGGGTGTCGGCAAGGTGAAGAAGATCGGCGTGTCTCCCTACAAGGATACATTCCGTTCGATGACCTTCGGCCGTCGCGACATCGCCTAATCGAATGAACGCACCGCCGCGCGTCTCCGGGCGCGCGGCGACACCATCCCTCCGGAGAGAAGCGAAACCATGACCACTTTAACACAGCCCGCTCCTCTCCCGAGCGATGACATTCAAAATCACCAGACGATCGATGCCCTCTCTCACATTCTGCGCGAAGGGAGCGAGCCGGAGCAGTGCCTTGCCGCCCAAGCTCTCGGCACACGGCCTGAGAGCTTCGATGCGCTTATCGAAGCCCTGAGGGACCCGGATCCGGACGTTCGCTTCGATGTCGCCGCGTCCCTTGCCCAACTGGGGGACCGCCGGGCGATCCCGATGCTCCTGGACAATCTTCGTGACGATCCGGTCGGCGAAATCAAGGTGGCCTATGTCAAAGCTCTGACAAAACTCGACGCAAAAGAGGCAGCACCGACACTCAATGTCCTGGTAGCAGGTCGAGGCGAGAGCAACGGCATCGCGTGGGAAGACGAGTATTCCGAGTGGGATGACTGGCTGGATGTGCAACTCGCGTCGATCGAAGCGCTTGGCGCGATTGGATCGGTGGCCAATGTCGGAGCTCTGGTTGCCGCGATTACGGACGAAGACGGACAAGACCTGTGGGCGCAAGGGACGCGCGCCCTTGCCGGTATTGGCGACGCCGGTTGCCTGGCCCTTCAAAAACTCTGCGAAACAGCACCCACACTTGCTCGCCAGCGAATCGCCACGAGCCTGATTGCGGCCCAATCGGAGATGGCGCGAACGCTTCTTTCTCAACTCTGCCAGGACGGCAACACAGATGTCAGAATCGCGGCGCTACAGGCGGCCGCAGCGCGCGGCGAAATCGATCTCTGCCGCATTGGCGTCGAGGATGCTTCCCCGGATGTGCGCGAAGCCGCAATTGGCATTATCGCTGCTGCCGACACAAAGATCGCCGGGCGCCTGCTGGACGATATTGCGCCGAAGGTGCGCATCGCAGCCTACCGCGCCATCTCCGAGCAGGGTCGCAAGCGTAACGGGCTCGATCTGACGGGCCGGGTCGAGCGTGCCCTCAGAACGGCGTCACCCGAACTCCTCGCAGTCATGGTCTCCGCGATGGCCGTTGCGGAGCCGGACGATGCCGGCGAAGTGCTCGAGGATATTGCAAATCACCCAGCCACAGATCCGCAGGTTCGGCGCGTCGCCCTGCGGGCGCTGGCCGATATCGAGACGAAAAAGTGTGTTTCACTTCTAGCGCAGGCTGCCAGCGACAAACGACAGGACGTACGACTGGAAGCCATTGCAGGACTTGGCAGGATTTCGGCCCGAAAGAGCAAACGATCTGCTCAGGCATTGAGCGTGCTTGCGTCTGCAATCGATGGCAGTCTCATCGAAGTCCCCGAAGGATGGCAAGCCGAGGACGATACGATCGTCTCGCTCCCACCGCGCATGGGGCGCCAGGCTGCCGGTGAAGATGGCGATACGGCAATCAAGATCGATCGCGAAGGCAATATCGTCACGAAGACGCCCGAAGCAGAAGACGCAAAGAACGCTGAAAAAGTCGACACCACTCCGGAAATAGAAGACGAACCGGTTTTCGCAGCACCACCGCCTCTCTCCACCTTGGACGCGATCCTAGCACCTCAGGCTCAGGTGCATGTGGCCAGCGAAAGCGTCGAGATCGCGGACGAGGACCTGCCGTTCCTCGAGATGGCAACCTCGCGACCGGGCAAACGCAAAGTTGCCGTCGATCAGACTGTTCCGGCCCATCTGGACGTCCGGCGCCTGGCAGCACGCATCGCGTCGGATACGAGCGATGAGTCACTCGTCCTGCCACTGACGCGCGCACTTGGCGTGAAGGACGAAGAGTTGGCCGTTACAGCCGCGTCCTCTCTCGCTGCACTGGGAGAAGCTAGGGTCAATATCTCACCGGCCACCCCGCAACTCCTCGAACACGCCGGGCGATCCGACGCGAATACCCGGCGCCTGGCTGTTATTGCCCTCGGACATGTTCCAGGCGAGGCAACAGCTAAGACGATCCAACACGCAATGAAGGATGCTTCGGGCCCTGTGCGCGCCGCTGCCTTGGTTGCTGCATCCAAAAGATCCGACATCGAATTTGAGCTGAGTGATATCTTTTCCGATCCCGAGCGCCGGGTTCGCCTCGCAGCGGCGCGACTGATTTCAAGCCGACGAGACAGCGACACCATCGACACGCTGCTTGACATTGCCCTCGCCGACGGCGGGGTCCACAAACAGGAAATTGCGAACCTGCTTGTTCATTCAGGAAGCTCGGCAACGACACGGCTCATGGACCGGGTCAAAAGCGCTTCGCTACAAGACAGGTTGCTGCTGCTTGCCATGGCCCGGACGTTGATGGGCCAACAGATATCGGCAGTCTCGTAACAACCGACTCGCAATAACAAATATCGGCGCCTGACGCCTTCCCCTCACCCAACCCTCTCCCCAGGGAGAGGGCCTTGTTCATCGATAAGTTGAGGTTTCGTCCCTTCTCCCTGGGGAGAAGGTCGGGATGAGGGGATAATCTATCCGCTAGCGCAATAGCCGCGATTGCGCTTCACTCAATCTGGGCATCTTCAAGAGAGCCAAACAACCAGAATCGCAAAATCACGCCTTCCGCCGATTTGCCTGATATAAAGCAGTCAACAACGGCAACAATCGTGGGAGGGTTTTGGCTATGCATTGGACTCGTATCGCATTCGCAGCACTGATCATTGGACTTGCCGCCTCACCCAACACCAAGGCCGCCGGCCAAACATTCGTCTGCACGGCACAGAAACAAGATGCCGGACGTGAAGAGGCGTCCTGGGAATCTCCACTGTCCTGGTGGGACGACTCTCGGCTGAGAACGATCGACAAGGGAAGTGAAGCTTATACCAGTGACGATCCCGGCCTGACCGATTCCGGTTGGATTGAGCTGTTCGGTGCCCAGTCCATGCGGGGCAACTCCATGCTCGGCTACTACAGGAAGGAGCACTTCATCTGCATGGCAATGCAGTGACAGCAGAATAGCTATCGCACGGCGAACGGACTTGTCAGCCACAAGCGGCACGGCATAGGTTCGGTGTCGAAACGATGCTTTCATAACGCATCGGCCCAAATATCAAGAGGGAGCAACCTGTGGCCCAGATCAACATCCAGTTCAGCCTGTTTTCCGCCTTCTATTCACCGCTGATATCGACAATGTCCGGGGGCTTCTTGGAGGCCGAGGGTCTCGATCCTGATTGGTCGGTGGCTCCGCCTGGCGTCACAGCGATCGTTGCCGTCCAAAACGGTTCGGCGCATGTGGTTCAATCGGCACCCAGTCAGGGCTTCACGTCTTTAGGGAAAGGTGAAACGCCGCCGGCCGTCCACTTCGCGCAAATCAATGAGATGGACGGTTTTTTCGTTACTGGCCGTGATCCCGATCCGGATTTCTCCTGGGACAAACTCGAAGGAGCGGACGTCGTGATGTTTGGCGGCGGTCAGCCGCTCGCCATGTTCAAATATGCCTGCCACAAGGCCGGCATCGATTTCGACAAGATCAATGCAATCACGCCGGGCGGCGCTGCCGATATCGACAAGGCCTTCCGCGATGGGCAGGGCCGCTATGTCCAGCAGCAAGGTCCCTTCCCCCAGCAATTGGAAGCCGATGGCATCGGTCATGTGGTCGCTCAGGTCGGGCCGCTCATCGGCCCCTGCGCCTTCTCAAGCCTTGCGGCCAGTCGTGAGTGGCTCGAAACCGACATGGCCAAAGCCTTCATGCGCGCCTATCTGAAAACGCGCGCCTACATTAACGAAACGCCGGCCGCCGAAATCGCGCGCGCCGAGAGAGCCTTCTTCCCGAACATCGATGAAGCCGTGCTCGCAGACTGTATCGACACCTATCAGAAGCTGGGCACCTGGACGCCACATGTGGAGATCACGCGGGAGGCCTACGAGGTTACACTCGATGTGTTCGAGCATTTCGGTACGCTGAAAGAACGTTACGACTACGACCTCGTCTGCACTGCGCCGCCGGCTGCCGCTTGAGGGACATGCAAATGAGAGCATATTGGTTCGAGAAGTCCGGCGCCGCGGCGGATGTCCTGCAGTTCGGCGAGAGGCCGGTTCCTGAACCGGGACCCGGCGAAGTTCGCGTGCGTGTCGTGTGTTCGGCAGTCAATCCCACAGATTGCAAGCGCCGCGAAACCGGACGAGAACTCGGGCGCTTTCCCTTGATCGTCCCGAACAACGACGGCAGCGGTGTCATCGACGCAGTTGGTGACGGCGTCGATGCCGGCCGCATCGGCGAGCGGGTCTGGTTATTCGCGGCACAAGCCGGGCGGCCGCATGGCACGGCCGCCGAATTCTGCACGGTGCCGGCGCGCTACGCGCAGCCCATGCCCGACGGCGAGTCCTTCGAGAATGGCGCATGCCTCGGCGTGCCGGCGGTTACGGCACATCGCGCGCTCTTCGCCGATGGCGACATCAACGGAAAGACAGTTCTTGTCACAGGTGGCGCAGGCCGTGTCGGGCGCAATGTTGTGCAGATCGCAAAGCGTGCGGGCGCAACGGTCATCGCAACGGCCGGTTCGTCCGAGAAAGTCGACCATATGCGCGGCCTTGGTGCCGATCATGCCCTCAACTATCGCCAGGATGACGTCGTTGCCGCCGTGGATGAATTGACGGACGGCCAAGGCGTCGACCGCATGATCGATGTTGCCTTTGGAAACAATATCGCCGCCGTGCCGAAGCTCGTACGGGCCAACGGAATCATTACCAGTTATGGCTCCGATGCCAATCCAACGCCGGAGCTCCCGTTCTATGAGCTGATGTACAAGAACATCCTCGTCCGCCCCTTCTCCATCATGGGAATGCCGGAGGAAGCCAAAGACGCGGCCTTTGCCGCGATCGACACATTGCTGATGCAGGATGGCTTGGCGCAACTTATCGGCGCACGCTTCGAATTCGAAGATTTGGTAGCTGCCAACGAAGCCGTCGAGGCCGGAGATCTTTTCGGCGTCTGCGTCGTTCGTATCTGCCCCGATCCTTGACCGATAGCAGTCGTCAGACGCGACCCAACTTCGCAAGCATGTAGTCACGAAGTACGACGGCACTGTTTCGCTCAGCGTCGCGTGCAGCGAAGACGAAGGTAACCATGTTGTCCCGGCAGAGCCGCGTGAGTTCGTCCATCGGACTTTGCTCCGCTGCGCCGAGTTCGGCTTCATATCGCAAGCGAAATTCCGGCCAACGTTCGGGTTGGTGATTGTACCAGCGTCGCAGATCCGGACTTGGCGCCAGATCTTTGAACCAATGTTCTACAGCTGCGGCCTCCCGTTTCACACCACGCGGCCAAAGACGCTCCACAAGGATGCGTGTGCCGTCATCATCAGCCACTTCGTCATAGGCACGCTTCAGCCTAATGCTCGGTGGTGATTGATGTGTCACGGTCTTCAAACCTTTGACGAAACGTCGAACAACCCGGTGCATTCTTACATTCTGACGCTCAATCTCGCTAGGACGGTATGCCCGAGGAACCGCACTGGTTTTCACCCGCGCGGTTCCCGGCAAATTCGTTAGCCCAGCGTTGCCGGGTCCTTGTGCTTGATCTTCGTCCAGTTCTTCTCAGCCTTCTCGATATTGCCAGGAATATCCTTGAGCCAATTCTTCTGGATGTCGGCATTCAGGTTAAGATAGAGCTTTCCGTCGACAATTCTCCAGAACCGTGGATCGCCATCGAACTTTGCTCCCACGGAGACGCCGAATGCACAAAAGCCACCGTACGCCGGCTGGTATTTCGCCGGGTTGGCCTGAAACGCCTTCATGTTCTCGGCGCTGGAAAACCTGTAGGTGGCACCTTCATGAAGCAGCGAGTGGACTGCCGAGCCCTGAACGGGTTTTTTGACGGTGAAATACGCAACGGGGTCAAAGCCATGAAGTGCGATGCCCGCACCCTTGAGCGTCCGGCCCGGTCCCACATTGATTTCAGCTACGGCGAAGGCCTCCGACGCTACACCGGTCATGACAACCGCCGACGCGGCGGCAGCAAGTGCGAATGTCTTGTACGTGTTCATCTCTAGTCTCCATATCTCTTCGGTACTCAGAGCCCGGGAACGGATCACGCCGACCTCGTCGACATGTGATTCCACTTGTTTCCCGCTCTGGTGTAGAAATGGAGTTTATTGATGCGACGCCCATCGCAGAGCGTCCGCATTGTTGTGCCGATCGTTCGCCCGAACGGTTCTCGGCCAATCCGATGCAAAAATCCCTTGAGACCGCTAGAAACAATCAACTCTTCCGCTATATCCTGAATACGAACTGAACACGAAACCGAAGTGGCCATTGAAATGGACGTTCTCAGCGACATTCTCGACACGTTACGCTTTCGCACATGTTTCTATTTTACGACCGATTTTCGTCCACCCTGGGGTGTTGGCGTCCCTGCATTCGGCAATGTTTCGCGGTTCCATCTCGTAATGAGCGGCACATGCTGGGTTCGGATTGGTCCCGATGGAACGCCCTTTCCACTTCATGAGGGCGATCTCATCCTCATTCCCCATGGCGCAGCTCATGTCCTTTCCGACGTTCCGAACGGACCCGTCCTGGATGTCGGTGACATTGTGCGCGACCACGGCTTGGACGCTGATGGCTGCCTTGTTTTCGGCGGTGACGATTTGGAAGGTGCGACACGGCTCGTCTGCGGACATTTCGAATTCGACGAAGGTGAAAATCCTTTGATGGAAGCGCTTCCGGCGCAAATCGTGCTTCGGCGTCAGGATGGCGCAACACGCAACTGGCTCGAATCCATCCTGACACTGGTTGCCGTGGAAGCAACTTCCAGCCGAGTCGGCGGCAGTTTCGTGCTCAAGCGCCTGACAGATGTCCTATTCGTGCAGGCGATCCGAGCCTGGCATGAGGAACAAGGTGAACTTGAACAGGGCCTCCTCGCCGCGATTGCAGACCGTTACGTGGGACGTAGTCTGCGTGCCGTGCACACACAGACCGACGCGCCCTGGACGGTTGAATCTCTGGCGCGGGAAGCGGGCTTGTCACGCACGGTCTTTGCGGAGCGGTTTCGGGAATTGGTCGGCCAATCGCCAATGACCTATGTCACCGCTTGGCGAATGCACCGCGCAAGGTTACTCCTCACCGAGTCGGATTTTTCAATCGACCGGATCGCAACCGAAGTGGGCTATCAATCGCCTGCCTCTTTTGCGCGCGTATTCCGCAAAGTCATCGGCGAAAGCCCGGGATCTGTCCGCCGGGCATCGCACGAAGCCTCATTGCATTGAATCGAATGGACGCCTCGTGCGCTGCCTACGGCTGGGCCTAAGAGTCGGACTCGAAACTCCTAAAGCCAGCCCTTCCCCCGGCCCAACCACCCAATAAGGGTACCCTCGGGGTGGTTGGGCCGGGGAAAGGGCTGGCCGTGGTACCGAAAGTCGCCAATACGGCGACTTTCGAGACAGCCGTTAAGCGCTCTTCTTGACTTCTGCGATCGGTGCTTCCTTGTCCGCTTTTGCCTTAACGCCAGCTCTCTTCTGTGCAGACCTGATAATCTCGTCCGCCTGAACCTTGGCTTGCGCAATGATGGCAGCAGCATCTTCCTGGGCCTTCAACAGCCGAGCGTTATAGACGTCCTCTCCGACGCCACCAACAATGTTCGTCAGCTGATTTGCTTCGTGACGGTAATCTTCCGCCAGATCGCTCATGAAGCTCGCCTGCACTTCCTGAGTCTCCTCGGGGCTCTTGCAGGCCGTCAGACGCCACGGCAAAGCCGCGCATTTCTGGAAGCGTGAAAGATAGAAACGCGTCACCTCCGCATTCCATTCGAATAGGAATCCGATCGACGGGGCCGCGTCGTTCTCAGTCGGTTTGGTATTGGGCATTTCCCCACTCCTTATGCGTATCGCTTCCGAAGCGGTGGCCCATCCCAACCTTTGGCAAGCCACCGCACCGGAGTGCCAGGCAACGCAACAGCACGATGCGCCACTTTGAGGACGCAAGATCAAAAAGCAGTTGATCAGAGCCGAACAACTGCCAAGAAGTTGATCAATTCCAAGTATTTAAGACAATTGATCAACTTTCGATTGACCAAACGCTCTCACATGCCGGGATGACCTCGTATTCCCGGCGCCTTGATGTAATTACACACGCAAAACTTGTCGGTGTCGAGGCATTTGCAGGCAATGGAAACAATTCGCCGGATGAATGCCGCCTTAACGGGTCGCCCACACGCTGTTCAGGCACGATCGGCTATTCATAGTGTCAGACCTGCCCATTATGCGTGAACCGAGAAGGAGGATCACACCATGAAACCGACCATGTATCTTGTGGACAGAGCGCAACGGAACCGATCTCAAGTCGCTGTTTCAGCGGTAGAGCTGCCCGGAGGCTGCGTTCTTTACAGTATCGTCGATTGGGATGTCGGCACACCGGTTGACCGCCTGGCGATAGAAGCCCCCAAATAACCGCTGTTGGAGACTCTTGTGGATCAAGCGGCGCTGTTGGCCGAGGCTGAGTTGTTCAACGTCGAAGATGTCTTCGATGACGACTATCTCTATTTTTACGGGCCGCTCCTGACGCACGAGCGCACGCAAGGAGACGCCGACACATTGTCGGATCTTTTGGCGCTCAGACCAGAATCATCCGTTCTCGACATCGGCTGCGGCCATGGCCGTATCGCCAATACTTTTGCCCGGCGCGGATACAAGGTAACGGGCATCGACAGGACACCGGCTTTTCTTGCCATGGCCCGGAGAGAAAGCGCTCAAGCATCGCTCGGTGTCGACTATGTCGATGGCGATATGCGCGCGCTGCCTTGGCGGAATGCCTTCGATGCGGCCTATATCTGGTTCACGACATTCGGCTACTTTGAGGATAAAGCCAATCAGAGCGTGCTCGCGGGCGCCGTAGAGACTCTGAAGACCGGCGGCCGCCTTGCCATAGAGCAGGTCAATCGTGCGCGGCTCATCAATTGCGGCAAACCTCACTGGAACGTTGTGGAGGCCGGCGCAGATCTGATGATCGACAAGGTCGACTACGACCCTCTGACCGATATTGCACACACGGTCCGCACCATCGTGCGAGACGGCATTGTCAAACGGTCGACCTTTGCAATTCGCCTCTATAGGCCCTGTGAGATCACAAACCGCATGAAGCGCGCAGGTTTCAGGCATGTCGAGATCAGAGGTCAGGACGGCGCGCCTTTTACTCTTGCCGGCAATCGAATGATCGCGATTGGCGAGAAATAGCCATTTCATCAAGAAATCTGGTTCAAATCGCACTCAAGATAGGTCACGACTCTGCCGCGATCAGGCAAGAACCTGCGTCCCAATGCGGAAAACCCAAGCGATGCATGGAATGCGTCGGATACCGGATTGGGCGGTTCCGAATTGACTTCGCACAGGACACGTTCGTCTCCCCGCTCTTTGGTGAACTCAAACAAATTTTCATAAAGCAATCTTGCGAGGCCTTTGCGTCGAAAAGCCGATGAAACGGCGATACGATCGACATAGACAAAGCGCTCGACGCGGTCCTTGAACCAGAGAAAGTTAGGGCTGTCATAGTCAGCGTCTTGACTGAAGGCCAGCAGGAAAGCCGCTTCATGGTCAATCACCCTGGCATAGATCGTCTGTTCCACCAGTTCGGAAAATCCCGGTTCCGATACCGTGGACAACTCCGCCGAATGCTGCTCGTTCAGGGCGTATACCCAATTCAGATCGCTGGGTGTGAGATCTCGAACTTTCGCAATCATAGAGTGGTAGACCGGTTGTCTGTGCCGAGCGGAAAATAGTGATAGAAATGCCAGCAGCTTTCTCACCCGGCGGCGAACGTCCCGTCAAGTCATGTCGACCGTTTCGCAGATCGATGCTTCCAGCAAGACACCGGTTGATCTAGCATACTGGCAACAATCATCTTTTTGATATTCAGCGATTCTGTCCGGTCGCGGTTCCGTCTTGTCTTTCGCACGTCCCTGACATGGATCATTGCTCCAAATTCTTGCCCTGCCACTGTAGACGCGTTGGTAGAAGGAGGATCACCAATGTCGTTGACCATGGACATGCTGCGCGAGGAACACCGCGTCATGCAGCGGCTGCTCGATGTGCTCGAGTTGCAGATTGCAATGTTTGAGAGAACGGAGCAGCCGGACTATCAACTCTTGTCGGAAATCATCGATTATTTCCGCTCCTTCCCCGACCTTTATCATCATCCCAAGGAAGAACTCATCCTCCAACGCCTGGCAGAGCGGGACCCCGACGGCGCGAAACGCGTGGGCGATCTTGAAGAGGATCATCACGAATGTGCCGATCGTCTGGATGTCTTCTCGCGCTATGTCGTTCAGGTTCTCCTTGAAGCGGAAGTTCCCAGGGGCGCCTTCATCGAAGCCGCCCGCGCTTTCATCGACAACGAACGCAGGCACATGAAGGGTGAGGAGACCGTCTTCTTCCCCGCAGCCGAAGAGAACCTGACGAGCGAAGACTGGGAAAAGATCGACGCCCGAGTTGCCAAATTCAAGGACCCGCTCCTTGAAGAACATCTCCCCTATCGCTTCGAGACCATTCGCGCCCAGATTTCCTAGGTTTCTCCAGGGCTCTTTGGCACGACGTCTGCTGTCTTCGGTATCGGCAGATAAAGCTGGAAATTGCGTGTATGATCGCGGTCGGTTAGGTCATGACCTGGATCGCGGCGTCTACAAAATATGGCAGCGCGGTCTTATCTACCGAGAGTCCAGGAGTGGTTTGGGTATGCTCCTGTTCGGGTAAGAGGAGCGGGATTTGAGCGACAAACTATACAAGGTCCTGGGAGTCGCGAAAGGCGCATCGGATGATGACATCCGCAAGGCCTATCGCAAACTCGCCAAAGATCTGCATCCGGATCTGCATCCCGGCGATGCAAAGGCCGAGGAGCGCTTCAAGGAAGTGTCGGCTGCGCATGCCATCTTGGGCGATGCCGATAAGCGAGCAGCCTATGATCGCGGCGAAATCGACGATTCCGGTGCAGAACGGCAGCAGCACACTTACTACCGCCGCTATGCGGATTCCGACCAGGGTCATCACTACCACACGACCGAGGGGTTCCAGGACTTCTCCGACATCGGCGACATATTCTCCGATCTCTTTTCGAGAGGCGGAGGCCGCGCAGCGACAGGAGGCGCCGACGTGCGCTACCGCCTCAAAGTGGACTTTCTGGAAGCCGCCCTCGGCGAGAAAAAACGCATCTATATGCCGGATGGCGCCGCTCTCGACGTCGCGATTCCGCGCGGTGTGAGCGATGGCCAGATGATCCGGCTCAAAGGCAAGGGTCATGCAGGTCCGCAAGGCACGCCTCCGGGCGATGCCCTGGTGGAAATCGAGGTTGGCACGCATCCCTTCTTCACACGCCAGGATCTCGACGTTCATATGGATTTGCCGATCACCATCGACGAGGCGGTTCTGGGCGGAAAGGTTGAGGTGCCGACGATCGACGGCACCGTTGCGATGTCCATTCCCAAGGGCGCGAGTTCCGGTCGGATCATGCGCCTGAAGGGTCGCGGAATCTCCCCTCGCGGCGGCAAGAAGGCTGGTGATCAGCTCGTAAAGCTCGTGATCGTCATGCCGCCTGATGTCGACGAGGATTTGGAGACGTTCATGTCGAAGTGGAAGGCGGACCACGCCTATAACCCACGCAAAACCATGAAGGTATCTGCATGAGGATTACGGAAGAGCAGGTTCTGATCCGGGTGCGCAGCGTAACGGCAGATCGACTGCGCGGCTGGGTTGCCCGCGGGTGGGTCGCTCCCGCTCGTGGCAGCACGGGAGACGAGTATAGCGATATCGACGTCGCCCGCGTCGATCTTATCCGCCAACTGCGGGACGACATGTCGGTCGACCCCGACGCGGTCTCAATCGTCCTCTCGATGATGGACCAGGTCTATACGCTACGCCGCGAGTTGCGCTGCCTGATGCGCGCCATTGACACACAGCCCGCCGGCATCAAGGAAGATGTCCTGAATGCGCTGAAAGAGATCAGAAGGCCGGAGGATTCCCACGCCTAACCTGGTATCAGCGCAAGATAGAAGGCATTCACCCAACCTTTGGCATTGTGGGCATCGATGCGAACCCAATTGCCCGCTCTTTCGCCGGTCTGACTGATACAACTTTCGCCCGGTTTGAGAGATGCAATAATGTTGAATTGCACGCCCGGACCTGAGCGCACGTTCAGAACATCCCAATGCTCGACATTGACGACCCTGTAGGTTCCGCAGCAGGCACATGCGCTCGCCTGCTGAGCACCAATGACGGTGCCGATCGCAAGCATGAACATGATCGCAATCGCCCTGAGTGATTTCTCGACATTTCGCATCGCGATCTAACGCCTCCTTGCCTTCGGTTTCAGTCACCTGAGTGCGAATTACATAGTTCCGCCTCTACTGTGCCTTATCGGCGTAGCTGGGCTGCAACTGTTTGTCCTTGGTCGTGGTCTCGGTGCAATCCGAGACATTTGCCGGCACGCCGCTTCCCGCCATCTCGCAAAGGAACAGGAGCGGGATCGACACACCGTCGATCGCCGTCTTCACCTCATAGAGATAGCTATGCGAGCCGAACTTGAACTTCTGACCACCCTTGGTCGTGCACACGCCTTCTTTTTCTCGGATCGTAACCTGACGGACCAGGTCATATTTCAGTTTCTTGCCATCCTGAAAAAGCTCGAGCTGCTTATCGCCTTCTTCAAGCGTGTAGCCACCGCCTGGAATCGCACACTCGAAAAAATAATCTCCAGCCTGTAGGTGTCCCGGCCAGACGCCGACCAAGCCAACGACAAGTGCCAAATTCGCAAAACGCATTTGTGGTTCCCCAGATCCGGTATTCCAATTGCCCGTTATCAGCCCATATTAGTTGCTTAGCCGCGGACTCCAAGCTGATACAATCAGCATAGCCCATTGCATCTGAATGCGGGCTGTCACCCCGATTCACCGGGTGTTCACAAACGATTGGATCCACTGCTGAGGAGACTGCCGGAATGCACGCCATGACGCCGGAAATCGACGTACAAAAACTGGCCGAACTCCGCGATACGGGCGCACAGCACACACTGCTTGACGTCCGCGAACAGCAAGAACTCGATATCTGCCGTCTCACCGACAGTGTTCATATCCCGATGCAGCAAGTCCCTTACCGCATCGACGACCTCCCCCGCGATCGCCCGCTGGTCGTTCTCTGCCACCACGGCACCCGCAGCCGGCAGGTCACCGAGTTCCTGCGCTACAGCGGTTTCGAGAATGCGACCAACCTTGCAGGCGGCATCCACGCCTGGTCCTTGCAGATCGACGATAAAGTGGCTCGATATTAGGTTGGGGATTGGCTACTTCGGCGGCTGGAGTGCGTTCATCAAGCGCCGAACAGACCGGCCTGCTGCATAGGCCGGATCCTTGTCTTTCGCGATTTGTTTGATCTCTTCAGCAGCATGCTGCGCGGCCTGAGCTGCCAGCTCTTTCGATTTCGGGTGTGCTGCCACACGCTGTACGACTTGCCGCGCGAGATTCTTAAGAAGTAAAGACATGGCGCCTATCATAACGGGCGATTGGGGATCACGCGAGTAGCAAAGAGAGATAAATGAGCTGGATCGTTAAGCTGTTCGTTTGGGGCCTATTCCTTGTCGTTGGCGTTCCGATGCTGATCATCGGCGGTCTCTTCGCATGGAACATGATTGGACAGGTCGAAGTCGGCCGATTTCAATCGCCGTCCGGCACGCGCGTTCTAGAATTACGGCATGATTGCCGGTTCGTGGGCTGCCAGACATTTGCCTCTCTCGAATACGAAATCGGCGGCAAACAGGCGCAGATGTTCTGCAAGCCGTTCGTGCCGTCGAACGATCGTTTCGTTATGGCCGGCAATCCTTCGCTTAAGTGGGCCGACTCCGAGACAAAGATCATTTGGCAGGAACAGGCGCCAACCGATGCCGGACAGGAACGTCTTTCCGGTTCTTTCGATCTGGTCGAGAAGTGCAATCATAAGGATCAGTTCGTGGAAAAGGGCTGGCCTCTCTCGTTCCGGTTCCTCGAAAATTGTCTGGGCCCGACCTGCCGCCGGGAGATGGTGCTCTGGTACTCCGGCGAGGACTATCTGTTTGTGCCCTGCACGGTCAACGATCCAAGTACCGGTCTGGTGTTTTCGACCGGCAAGGAGGGCGTGCCCAATATGGAGGTCGCGTATGATCACGATGCACAAACCGCCAAGTGGAAGAGCATCTCGACGGGCCGGACAGGTGTCGTCGATCTGAAGAATGACTGCGACCGAAGCCGGCAATGGCGAGAGACCCCGCCGGCTTGATTATGCCGGATATCGGCGTCAGTCTACGGACAGGCCACCTGCCCTTTCAACAAACTCCACAACATCCTGTACGCCGACGCCTGCCTTGATGTTGGTGAACTGGAATGGCCGTTCCGAACGCATCTTCCGCGCATCGCGATCCATCACGTCCAGATCGGCACCGACGAGCGGCGCGAGGTCGATCTTGTTGATGACCAGCAGATCGGAACGGGTGATGCCCGGGCCGCCTTTGCGCGGAATCTTGTCACCTGCCGAGACGTCGATGACATAGATGGTGATGTCTGCAAGCTCGGGCGAGAAGGTCGCCGCCAGATTGTCACCTCCGGACTCGATGATGATCAGGTCGAGGTCCGGGAAGGACGCGCGCATATCCGCGACGGCCGCCATGTTGATGGATGCATCTTCCCGAATTGCCGTATGCGGACAGCCACCGGTCTCCACGCCTGCAATCCGCTCGGGCGGTAAGGCGCCTGAGCGGGTGAGAAATTCGGCGTCTTCCTTCGTGTAGATATCGTTGGTGATGACGGCGAGGGAGTAGCGCTCGCGCATCGCCTTGCACATCGCATCGGCCAGCGCCGTCTTTCCGGTGCCGACAGGGCCACCAATCCCAACGCGCAGGGGTCCGTGATCAATACCGGTCATGAGCGGAATAACCTCGTATGTTGCGTCTCGTGTTTCATGGAACAAATGTCAGTCATGAGCGTCGCCGTGCAGACGTGTTCAACATCTTCGATCAATGCCCGCGCGATCGTCTCAGCGACCAATGGCTCCAGAGCGGCTGTGATCCTTTGTCCGTCGGTCTGTCCGAGCGGCACAAGGCGGACGGCCGCCGACACCAGATTGGCGGCAAACGCGTGAAGATAGGCTGTTGCTGTCGGTTCGAGAGCGATCTCATGTCCCGCCGCCGCGCAGCCGACAGCAACCGGATAGGCATATGGTCCCTCCCAACACGCGCGTAGCATTGCCAAAGCCGAGCAGTCCCAGGCCTTACCGGTGATTTCGAGAAATGCCGCGCCTTGGGCGTGGCTTTCCAATGCAATCTCTCGCGTAGCTGTAAAGGCAGCGGCAAGCTCGGCAATCTGGGCAAGGCGCGTGCGATCGCAAACCTTTGTTGCTCTGTGCGCCTCCATAAGGAAAACAGTGTCGGAGAATCCGGCACCCTGCCCGACGATATCGCGAAGCCATTCGCAGCAACTGTCCGCGTCAGTGGCATATCCCGCTTCAATCGCCTGTTCCAGACCGTGACTATAGCTGAAGGCACCGACCGGATACCCCGGGGAGAGCCAGGCGAACAACCTGTAGAGCGCCGCCGCATCAGTCATGGCTGTGCCCGTGATGCGCGTGCCCGTGGTGATGGCCGTGACCATGATCATGGCCCTTCACGCTGCCATGTCCATACGCGCCGCCTTCAGGCTGGAAAGAGGCTTTGATCAAGCGGACATCGGCACCCAGCTGTTTGACCATATCGACGATGACATGATCCTCCCGGATGCGAAGCTTGCTCTTCATGATTTGGGTTGGCAGGTGCCGATTGCCGAGATGCCATGCAACCTGGATCAATGCCTGGTCGTCATCGCAGGTAATCTCCGCCAGACTCTCCGCTGCCGCCTCGACGGCAACGATGTCGTTCGTCTCAAGCTTGAGTCCGTCACCGTCCAACAGGAGTTGCGGTTCCGGCAATTCCAGCATGAAGCGTGTGCCCGCCTTTCCCCGCAACACAATTCTACGGCGGAACCGATCTTCATAATCCAGCACGACCGTGTCGACCGGTGCCTTCGACCAGGCCGACGACGGTAGAATATCGATCACGCGTGGTAGCGCCGTTGTCATAAGCGGTATCCTTCAAAACAGGAAATAGCGTTGCGCCATGGCCAGCTCGCTTGCCGGTTCGCAAGTGAGCAATTCGCCGTCGGCACGGACCTCATAGGTCTCCGGGTCCACATCGATGTCGGGCGTTGTGCTGTTCAGCACCATGTCGGCTTTGGAGATGCCGCCCCGCGTGTTGCTCACTGCGAGGAGTGGCTTTGCAAGATCCAGCTGATTGCCGATGTTCTTGTCAAGTGCGGCACCGGAGACGAACGACACGGCACTCTCCGTCATCGATTTGCCGAAGGCGCCAAACATCGGCCGGTAGTGGACCGGCTGCGGTGTGGGGATCGACGCATTGGGGTCTCCCATGGGCGCGGCCGCGATGGTGCCCATCTTGATGATCAAATCGGGCTTCACGCCGAAGAAGGCGGGCGACCAGAGCACAAGATCTGCGAGCTTCCCGACCTCGATCGAGCCGATGTGATCCGAAATGCCGTGAGCAATCGCCGGATTTATTGTGTATTTGGCGATGTAGCGTTTGACCCGAAGATTGTCGTTTTCGCCGATCTCCTCCGGTAGGGCACCCCGCTGTTTCTTCATCTTGTCGGCTGTCTGCCAGGTGCGGATGAGCACTTCGCCGACCCGGCCCATGGCTTGGCTGTCGGAGGCAATGATCGAGAACGCGCCGATATCGTGAAGGATATCTTCCGCCGCAATGGTCTCCTTGCGGATCCGGCTTTCGGCAAAGGCGATGTCTTCCGGGATCGAGGCATCGAGATGATGGCAGACCATGAGCATGTCGAGATGCTCATCGATCGTGTTGACTGTGTAGGGCCGTGTCGGGTTGGTTGACGACGGCAGCACGTTCGCCTCGCCGCAGACCTTGATGATGTCCGGCGCGTGTCCGCCGCCCGCGCCTTCCGTATGGAAAGCGTGGATCGTGCGGTCCTTGAAGGCGCTGACGGTGTTCTCGACGAAACCGGACTCGTTCAAGGTGTCCGTGTGGATCATCACCTGCACATCCATGTCGTCGGCAACCGACAAGCAGCAATCGATGGCGGCCGGCGTCGTGCCCCAATCCTCATGGAGCTTCAGGGCACAGGCGCCGCCTTCCACCTGCTCGACCAACCCCTCCGGTTGTGACGCATTGCCTTTCCCGGCAAAGGCGAGGTTCATCGGAAAGGCATCGGCGGCCTGAAGCATGCGCCCGATGTGCCACGCGCCCGGCGTGCAGGTTGTTGCATTGGTTCCCGTCGCGGGACCTGTGCCGCCACCAAGCATCGTGGTCACGCCCGACATCAGCGCTTCTTCGATCTGCTGTGGACAGATGAAGTGAATATGCGCGTCGAAGCCGCCGGCGGTCAGAATCTTGCCCTCGCCCGCAATGGCTTCGGTCGATGGGCCGACGACGATATCGACACCTGGCTGGGTATCCGGATTGCCGGCCTTGCCGATGGCTGCAATCATTCCGTCGCGGATCCCCACATCGGCTTTGACGATGCCCCAGCTATCGACAATCAGCGCGTTGGTGATGACGGTATCGACAGCACCGCCCGCACGCGTGACCTGACTCTGCCCCATTCCATCGCGAATGACCTTGCCGCCACCGAATTTTACTTCCTCGCCATAGGTGGTGTGGTCGTTCTCAACCTCGATGATCAGATCCGTATCGGCCAGCCGAACCTTGTCGCCGACTGTCGGGCCATACATGGCGGCGTAGGCCGAACGGGAGAGAGAGGCAGCCATCAGTCCAGCCCTCCCATGACCTTGGCATTGAATCCATAGACCGTACGCGCGCCTGCATAGGGAACGAGCGTGACCTCTCGCGACTGGCCGGGCTCGAAACGCACGGCCGTCCCCGCCGCGATATCGAGCCGCATGCCCCGTGCGCTCTCGCGATCGAATTGCAGGGCGTCGTTGGTCTCATAGAAGTGATAATGCGAGCCGACCTGCACGGGCCGGTCTCCCGTATTCGCCACTTCCACCGTTACTGTCGCCTGGCCTGCGTTCAGCGCGATCTCGCCATCCTTGACGAAAAGCTCACCTGGGATCATGTCGCATCTCCTCAGCGAATGGGTTCGTGGACGGTGACGAGCTTGGTGCCGTCGGGAAATGTCGCTTCGACCTGGACGTCGTGGATCATTTCGGCGATCCCGTCCATCACCTGATCGCGGGTGAGTACACCTGCTCCCGCACTCATCAGCTCCGCCACCGATTTTCCATCTCGGGCGCCTTCGACAACAAAGTCGCTGATCAGTGCGATGGATTCAGGATAGTTGAGCTTCACACCGCGCTCCAGGCGCTGGCGCGCGACCATGGCTGCCATTGAAACTAGCAGCTTGTCTTTTTCTCTCGGGCTGAGATGCATCGGCCCCTCCCTCGTCAACAGTTCCAAACACGCGGCAATGCGCAGTCGCGCTGCCGTAATTCTTCATCCGGTTCGGCCCGGTTCAGCAGAACGTTCAACAATCCGATCAGTCCGAACCGCAGGGTCGCCCCGGAGGGCGCAAGCAGACGGCCAACGATCACCGACCCAAGCTGCGAACAAGCTGCTTTCACAGGAAGTCCATCAGACACGGCTCGAAGTTCATCAAGCAGCATGTCATCTGCATGTCCCACGTGGATGACCGTCGCAATGGCAGCAGCACCGTCGGCGATACCAGGCCGTCCAAGGATCTGCTCCATATCTCCGGACAAATGAAATCCATCTGCAAAAACGAGCTTGCCTCCATGGCGAACGCGCCAGATATCCTGGATCGCGCCAGTTCGTATCGTCTCACCCATGGCATGCCGTCCGAAGATGGTCGCCTCGCACGCAATCAGACGGCCGTCTTCGGCAATCGTCGCCTCCAGGCGCCGATTCAGACGCCCCCCATCGAAAAGAATCGTCTCCTGCGGCAACCACAGTGCGGTCGCGGCAGTTTCAACGACAAGATGATTGGCAATATATGCATCGGCACCGCGGGAACGATAAATCCGTTCCGCTGCCTGGGTCGTTACCACGGCGCGCGTACCCTCACCCCAGAGCGCAGACGTCTCGATGACATCTCCATCTGTCAGACCGCCGGCCGTATTGATCAACACGGCTTCGGGATCTGAATCCGGTTCGGCTCTTGGGAAACGGACCTTGCAACATCCCCCCTGATAGACGTCACCCAGAACGGTATGGGTGCCGCGGCGTTTGAAGGCTATGCGTGCCGCACCAACCGAGCGTTGCAACGATATAGACGCCGCATCTCCGGCGCCTTCGCCCGCTCGGCGCTCAACAACTACAGCTTCGCCTCGCAATGCCATCATACTTGGTTGCAGATTCACCGTCAGACCGTCAAATGCGCTTTGATTTCATCTTCAGGAATATCGTCCAGAGTGCCCGTCAGTATGACCTCGCCACGATCCATCACGACAAACCGATCCGCCAGATCGCGGGCGAAATCGAAATACTGCTCGACGAGCAGAATGGCCATTTCCCCCTTCCCGCGCAGATAGTCCAGAACGCGCTCAATGTCCTTGATGATCGAAGGCTGAATACCTTCCGTCGGCTCGTCCAGAATGAGCAGTTCAGGCCGCGTGACCAATGCCCGTGCAATCGCAAGCTGTTGCTGCTGACCACCAGAAAGATCGCCGCCGCGCCGGGTGAGCATATCTTTCAGCACAGGGAACAGTTCGTATATCTCATCCGGGATCGAACGCTGGGGACGGGCGAGCGGGGCATAGCCCGTTTCCAGATTTTCTTTCACGGTGAGTAGCGGAAAAATCTCCCGCCCTTGCGGGATGTAGGCAATTCGCTGTCGGGCACGGTCGGCAGGCGCCAGCCCGGTAATGTCCGCGCCGTGCCAATTGATCGCACCAGAGGCGATTGGCAAATGGCCGATCACGGCACGCAGCAAACTTGTTTTCCCCACACCGTTGCGCCCCATCAGGCAAGTCACTTCGCCGATCTCGGCGGTCATTGAAACGCCCCACAGAGCCTGCGCGGCGCCATAGAAAAGATCGACCTTTTCCACACTCAGCATCGTCAGCGCCCCAAATAGCTTTCAATCACGCGCGGATCCTCGCTGACGGCATCGAGTGATCCTTCCGCCAGCACCGACCCCTCGTGCAGGACGGTCACTTTGACATCGAGTTCGCGAACGAATCCCATATCGTGCTCGACTACGACAACCGAGTGGTTCTCAGCGATCCGGCGCAGCAGATCGGCGGTTTCCGCAGTTTCGGCATCGGTCATCCCTGCGACCGGCTCATCGACCAGCAACAGCTTGGGGTCCTGGGCAAGCAGCATCCCGATCTCGAGCCATTGCTTCTGGCCATGCGACAAGCTCGACGCCAGAGCATCCTGCTGGCCAGACAGGCGGATCGTCTTGAGGATTCCGGCGATCCGGTCGTCCTCTTCGGACGTGCGGCTCCAGAACAAGGTCCTGCGAACCCGATGATCGTTCTTCAGCGCAAGTTCGAGATTGTCGCGAACCGTGTGGAAATCGAAAACGGTGGGCTTCTGAAATTTGCGGCCGATTCCAAGCTGTGCGATGTCCGCTTCATCCAACTGGGTCAGATCCGTATCGCGGTCGAAGACAATGGCGCCTTCATCTGGCGTCGTCTTTCCAGTGACAACATCCATCATTGTCGTCTTGCCAGCTCCATTCGGTCCGATGATCGCGCGCATCTCTCCAGGTTCGATGACCAGTGACAATGCGTTCAAGGCCTTAAAGCCATCAAAGCTCACGCTCACACCATCGAGATAGAGGATCGAGTTGCTGACACGTCCGTCCATAGCCCTACTCCGCCGCTTCAGGTTGTGCCTGCGCCGGTTTCGACGTTGTCGAGCCTCGGCCTCTCTGGCTCTTCAGCCGCGCACGCGTACTGTCCAAAAGCCCCACAATCCCCTTGGGCAGGTACAAGGTCACCGCGACGAACAGCGCGCCGAGAGCAAAAAGCCAGACTTCGGGTGCAGCGCCCGTCAGCCATGTCTTGGCAAAGTTGACCAATACGGCACCGAAAGCCGCACCGACCAGCGTGCCCCGGCCGCCAACGGCAACCCAGATCACGATTTCAATCGAATTGGCGGGCGTAAACTCGCTGGGATTGATGATGCCGACCTGCGGCACATAGAGGGCGCCCGCAACACCGGCCATGCAGGCGGACAGTGTGAAGACAAACAGTTTGTACGATTCGACTCGATAGCCCAGAAAGCGCGTTCGGCTTTCCGCATCGCGTATCGCGACAAGCACCTTGCCGAACCGTGACGTAACAATCGTCCGGCAAATCAGAAAGCCAAAAGCAAGCGCCGCTATCGATGCGACGAGCAGCCCGACCCGCGTCTCATTGGCTGCAAGATCGAAACCCAACAGATCCTTGAAATCCGTCAGACCATTATTGCCGCCGAAGCCCATATTGTTGCGGAAGAATGCGAGCATCAACGCATAGGTCAGCGCTTGGGTGATGATCGACAGATAGACCCCGGTCACACGCGAGCGAAAAGCGAACCAGCCAAAGATAAAGGCAAGAACTCCCGGCACAAACACGACCATCAGCATCGCGAACCAGAACTGATCGAAGCCGTACCAGAACCAGGGCAGCTCCTTCCAATTGAGGAACACCATGAAGTCGGGGAGCACGGAATCGCCATAGACGCCGCGCCCGCCGATCTGGCGCATCAGATACATGCCCATGGCGTATCCGCCGAGCGCGAAGAACGCGCCATGTCCGAGACTGAGAATACCGCAATATCCCCAGATCAGATCAACGCTCAGAGCCAGGAGGGCGTAGCAGAGATACTTGCCGATCAACGCCACAAGATAGGTCGGCAGGTGAAAAGGGCTCGTCTCGGGGACCACGAGATTGAGAACGGGCAGCAACACGGCAAGGGTCGCAAGGAAGGCCAAAAAGAGACTAGCCCGTCGATCGAGCGCGCGGATCAAGGCACCGGACATCATGCTTCCACCGCCCTGCCCTTGAGCGCGAACAGGCCGCGTGGCCGCTTCTGTATGAAGAGGATGATGAAGACCAGAACGAGAATCTTGCCAAGGACGGCGCCGGCGAAGGGCTCAAGAAACTTGTTGGCGACGCCAAGGGTCATCGCGCCGACGAGCGTGCCCCAGAGATTTCCGACACCGCCGAAGACGACGACCATGAAACTGTCGATGATGTAGGATTGCCCGAGATTGGGACTCACATTGTCGATCTGGCTTAGCGCGACGCCGGCGATGCCGGCAATCCCGGAACCAAGGCCGAACGTCAAAGCATCGATACGCCCGGTGCGAATCCCCATCGCTCCGGCCATCTCGCGGTTCTGTGTCACCGCACGCATCTGGAGGCCGAACGGCGTGCGGCGCAACAGGAGCTGGAGCGCAATGAAGACGATGATCGCGAAGACGATGATCCACAGACGATTATAGGTCAGTGTGAGCGCGCCAACATTGGCAGCGCCTTCCATCCAACTCGGATTGCCGACCTCACGGTTGGTCGGGCCGAAGAGCGTGCGCACCGCTTGCTGAAGAATGAGACTAATGCCCCAGGTGGCCAGCAACGTCTCGAGCGGGCGGCCATAAAGCCAGCGAATGACGCCACGCTCGATGGCGATCCCGACAGCACCTGATGCGAGGAAAGCCAGTGGCAGGGCAATGAACAATGATAGATCGAAAAGCTCCGGTGCCATCGTGCGGATGATTTCCTGCACCAGAAACGTCGTATAGGCCCCGATCATGACCATCTCACCATGGGCCATATTGATCACGCCCATTACGCCAAATGTGATCGCGAGGCCGATTGCAGCCAAGAGAAGGACCGAGCCGAGACTTAATCCATAGATGACATTTTGCGCCGCGCCCCAGACCGCGAGATCCTTTTCGATATCGGCGGCCGCTTTGGCCGCGGCCTGGGCGACCGATCTATCGCCACCATTCGCGATGGACGAAAGCAAAGCGATGGCGTCCTGGTCCCCGCGTTCGCGCAGGACGGCGACGGCTGCCAGTTTCCGCTCGTCACCGCTCTCACCGACAAGAACGGCCGCGGCCGCAGCCTGCTCGAATGCCAACTTCACTTCAGGGTCGGTTTCTTTTTCGATTGCCGTCTCGAGAGCTGGAAGCGATGAAGCATCGCGAGCTTTGAAAACAGCCTCTGCTGCAGCCAGTCGCTTTGCGGGATCCGGGTTTAGAAGTGTGAGCACACCGAGGGCTGAGCGGATCGCGCGTCGCAGCTTGTTATTTACGCGGATTTTCTTGAATTCGGATTTTGCAGCAACACCGAGGCTTGCCCCTGACACCGGATCGATTGTTGTAAAGTCATCACCTTCTCGTTCGGTCAGAAAGACCCGTTTGTCAGACTTGCGGGCGAAGAGCTTTCCGTCCTGCAGCGCTTGGATAATCAGGGACGCGCGAGGATGCCCAGTTGCCGCTAGTTGTTCGACGAGCCGGGCCTTCTTGGAAAAACCGGCACTCCCGAGACTTTGGACAATGTCGCCAAACTTGTCGGCGGCGGTCGCTCCGCTCTGTAGAGAGAAGGCGACAATAAGCGTCAACAATACAGCGATGAACGCCGACAGTCGCCTCGATTGAATCACGTGCTTCCCCTTCCCCCGGACCATCATGTTTGACAGCCTTCAGCCCGAACAGTCTGGTGCTGCGCGGTACGGGAGGTTTGCATAAGCAAACCTCCCGCTAGCTTGTGTTTGAATAGACTTATGTGACACCAAGTGCCTGCAGCGTCGTTAGCTGCTCTTGCCGCCGCACTTGCCCGTCTTGGTATTGAAGTTACCGCATTTGAGTTCGACCCAATCGGACTTCAGATCCTTTGAACCCGGCAAATGATCAGACCAGGCATCACCTGGGACCAGACCTTCGGTCTGCCAGACGGTCTCGAACTGACCATCAGCCTGAACCTCTCCGATCAGGACCGGCTTGGTAATGTGATGATTGGGGAGCATCTCAGACATGCCGCCCGTCAAATTCGGCACTTTAACGCCGACGATTGAGTCGATCACCTTATCGGCGTCCGTGGTACCGGCTTTCTCGACGGCTTTGACCCACATGTTGAATCCTATCACATGGGCTTCCATCGGATCGTTTGTGACGCGCTTCGGATCCTTCGTGAAAGCCTTCCATTTCTCGACGAATGCAGCATTCACAGGATTGTCGACGCTTTGGAAATAGTTCCAGGCGGCAAGATGACCGACGAGCGGCTTGGTATCGATACCCGCGAGTTCTTCTTCACCGACAGAAAAGGCTACCACCGGGATGTCCTCGGCCTTGATCCCCTGGTTCGCCAGTTCTTTATAAAACGGCACATTGGCATCGCCATTGATGGTCGATACTACGGCCGCCTTTTTGCCGGCTGCACCAAACTTCTTGATGTCGGAGACGATCGTCTGCCAGTCGGAATGTCCGAATGGCGTGTAGTTGATCATGATGTCTTTCTTCGCAACGCCTTTCGAGATCAGATAGGCCTCGAGGATCTTGTTGGTCGTGCGCGGGTAGACATAGTCGGTACCGGCCAGAATCCAGCGTTGGACTTCTTCTTCCTTCATGAGGTAGTCGACGGCCGGGATCGCCTGCTGGTTTGGCGCCGCGCCCGTATAGAAGACATTACGCTGGCTTTCCTCGCCCTCATACTGGACGGGATAGAACAGCAGGCTATTGAGTTCCTCAAAGACCGGCAGGACAGATTTTCGCGACACCGACGTCCAGCAGCCGAAGACGGCTGCAACCTTTTCCTTGGCAATCAGTTCGCGGGCCTTTTCCGCAAAGAGTGGCCAATTGGATGCCGGGTCGACGACCACAGCCTCAAGTTTCTTGCCAAGCAGGCCACCCTTCTTGTTCTGCTCCTCGATGAGCATGAGCATGACGTCTTTTAGCGTCGTCTCGGAAATTGCCATCGTCCCGGACAGAGAATGCAGAATGCCGACCTTGATCGTATCAGCTGCATACAATGTCGTTGACCATAAGGCTCCCAGCGCCACGGTCACAGCCGCGAGCACACTTCTCAGTCTTCCAACCTTCAAATCCATCTCCACCTCCGAGCGTAATTCGTTAGCACTGCGTTAACGATTAGCAACGGCGATGCCAAACGGAGGTCAGCTCAGCAAGAAGACCGATAAGCTTATGATATGTATAAGAATATTTTCTCGTTTTGAACGAAACCGCATGCGGATTGCTCTGCGCCCCACATCTGTGAACGCGCCCTTGTTTTGTGCAACTGCACAAAGACCGCCCAAACATATCGCACAGACAATATGGCGCTCACGATTTGGGCAGGAACATCTCCCAACGACTGCGACTGGCAAATATCCAGCCGTACCGCTTCCGCCAATTGCGTAACCATCGAGAGTTGAGATCTCGTAGATCGATGGTGCCAATGAGCTGTCGGCAATATGCAGAAGACGAGTGTCTTCCCACCAACCCAACCTCGGTCAGTCACGCACGACCAGAACCGATTGGTTTGCATGGCGAACGACTCGAGCAGCGTTCGGACCAAGCAAATAGTCCGCTGTGGATGGCCGGTGAGAGGCCATTACAATCAAATCGCACCCCAGCTCTTCTGCGATGTTCATAATGCGTTCGTAGACGGTTCCGGAAACCGCGCGCACTTCCCCCAGCATTTCGGATGGGATATTTGCCGCGGCGAATTCATCGAGTTTTTCCTTCGAGGCTTCCAGAGCCTTGTCAGCAAAATCGGCTGGAAAAAAACTGCCGACGACGGACATCCCATAATCGGGAATGACCGTCAGTACATGGATCTTTGCATTCGACTGCTTGGCCATATTGACCGCAGTCGAACTCAGCTTTTTCCAGGAGCTGTCGTGCTCCAGATCGATTGGAAGGAGTATGGAGTTGTACATTTGAGTTCCCCTGCAGCTCAGGCTGCCGCTGCTGCGCGTGATTCTTCGAACTGCGGGTGACGTCGACGCTGCAATAGAACGATCAATCCCAAGAGCAGCAATGCCGGGATGTAGAACACCTCTTTCGGCATCCGGTCTTTCGCCGTCTGGATCTTATCGATGTAAACCGGCTGGTCCGGATCGCCCACAGTGAATTGCTCGGCAATTCGCTGCTTCAGTGCCTTGTCCTTGAAGTTCCATGCGAAGCCATCGAATACAATCTTCCCATCTTCCTCCAACAGGGTGTAGCCGGCCGCTTCGAAGCGCGCCTCGCCATCGTCCGTCTTCTTGCCGAGATTCACCGCAACGCTCGTATTGTTCGTCTTGGACGCGTCGAAAGCCGGACCAACGAGCCGCAATCGAACCTCGCTATTCTCAGGCAACGAACTCGCCAGCTTGAACGCTTCCGTTCCCGGTGATTCATTGTAGGGTGGATCCATTTGATCAAGCCAGAATCCCGGCCTGAACAGAGTGAAGGCGATGAGCAGGAGCGCAACGGATTCCCACGCTCTGCTCTTCGAGAAGAACCACCCCTGTGTCGCCGCCGCGAATAACATCATGGCGATGGTCGCGATGATGAACACCACAATAGCCTTCGGCAGGGAAACATTGATCAGCAGCAGTTCCGTATTGAACAGGAACAGGAATGGCAACAACGCCGTCCTGATGTCATAGGCAAAGCCCTGCAGGCCTGTCTGGATCGGATCGCCCTTGGAAATTGCCGCGGCGGCATATGCCGCAAGCCCCACCGGAGGCGTATCGTCGGCAAGAATGCCAAAATAGAAGACGAAGAGGTGAACGGCTACCAATGGCAGGATCAGCCCTGATTTGGCGCCGAGCGTGATAATCACCGGAGCCATGAGACTGGACACGACCAGATAGTTCGCGGTCGTCGGAAGGCCCATCCCGAGGATCAGACTCATGATTGCAACCAGGATCAGCATGATCATCAGATTGCCGCCGGACAGGGTCTCGACCAGATCACCGACCATGGCATGAGCGCCGGTCAGCGAAACCGCACCGACGATGATGCCTGCCGCTGCCGTCGCAATACCGATCGAGATCATGTTGCGGGCACCGGATATCATCCCGTCGGTCCACTCGGACACGCCCCGGCCGAACTGTTCGCCAATCCTCAAATCGCCTCGGAAGATGCCTTTGATCACATGTTGGGTGAGCGCAATGAAACTCATGGCAAGGCAGGCGAAGAATGCCGCCAATGCCGGCGACAACCGATCGGGTGTCGGTAGAATGCACCAGAGCAGAATCACGATCGGCAAGATGAAATAGAGGCCCGTCCATGCGGTATCCGCCGCTTTCGGCAACTCGAGCATCGGGGCTTCCGGATCGTCCTGTTCCAGATCCGGACGCCTGGCGGCAAACCAGGCCAGGGCAAGATATGCGAAGGCACAAATCACGATGACGACTGTCAGGGATATACCCGGTATCGTCGCGTTGACCCAAGCCAGCAGATAATAAACACCGGAGAAGAGAAGCAACGTAAAGAACGTGCCAGTCACAAGACCCAGGATCTTCTGCGCCAGTGTCTTGGTGGACGGATGCGGCGGAAGACCCTGCAGGTTCAGCTTACATGCCTCGATATGCACGATGTAGATCAGGGCGATGTAGGAAACGATTGCCGGTATCAGCGCATGTTTCAAAAGCGTGGTGTACTCAATCCCCGTGAACTCGGCGATCAGGAATGCAGCAGCCCCCATTACGGGTGGCATCAACTGACCATTGGTCGATGAAGCAACCTCAACGGCACCCGCTTTCTCAGGCGAGAAACCGGTGCGTTTCATCAGCGGGATGGTGAATGTTCCGGTCGTTACCGTGTTTGCAATCGAAGACCCGGAATAGAGTCCACTCAATGCGGACGCAATGACGGCCGCCTTGGCCGGCCCGCCCTTCAAGTGGCCCAAAAGGGCAAAAGCAATCTTGATGAAATAGCCGCCCGCGCCCGCCTTCTCGAGAATGGAACCGAACAGCACAAAAAGAAAGATCATCTGGGTGGAGACCGCCAGAGGTTTCCCGAAGACGCCCTCCTCCTGCATCCAGAAATGCCAGGTCCCTTTGACGAAAGACGCGCCACCCCAGTTTCCACCGCCGATGAAGGCATAGGCCGCCAAAGCACCCGCAACGATAACGAGCGGCAATCCAAGTGAGCGATATATAGAAAAAACGAGTACGCCGATGCCGATCATGGCCAGCGTCATGTCGGTAGAGATTCTGGAATGCGAAAAATCGCCGGCGCGGTCGGCGATATTCGAGTCCATGATGATCATGTAGAGGAGCGATGAACAGCCAAGCGCAAGGATCAACCAGTCATACCAGGGTATCCGGTTGCGGGCGCTCGACTTCAGCAATGGGAAGGCAAGCGTCGCCAGCACAATGGCAAACAGCAGATGTATTTTTCGCGAAATGGACAAATTGCCGATGAATTGGAAAAAATCGATTTTTGTTGCGACCGTCAGCGTCGACGGAAGTGGCGATGAGATATAGAGCTGATAAAGAGCCCAAACAAAACAGATGGTCGGGATCAGATATTTTGCCCAGCCAACCGGATTGCGCGCACCCGATTCCACTTGTGCGACGAGTTCATCTGCTTTTGATAGAGTTTCTTCAGCCACAATCTCTCTCCCATGAGCATCGCGAAACACACGATGCTTCTCCCCACCTTGGACTGCTATCTAGAAATCAAACTGAATTTCCTGTCCGTTCATAGTGTCGAGATAAAAATAAAAACGGGAAGGCAAGTGCCTTCCCGTTATGCGGTTCAGATGACTACATCCAACCTTTTTCTTTGTAATATTTGACTGCGCCGGCATGAAGCGGAGCGGACAGCCCGTCCTTGATCATTTCTGCGGGCTTCAGATGCTTGAATGCGGGATGCAGTTTCTTGAAGCGGTCGATGTTCTCGAAAACCGCCTTGACGACTTCGTAGACGACCTTCTCCGGAACATCGGCACTGGAGACGAACGTCGCGCCGACACCAAATGTGTTGATGTCTTCCTTGTTGTTGTACATGCCTGCCGGGATGACAGCCTTCCGGTAGTACGGTGTCTTTTCAACCAGCTTTTCGATCTCAGGCGAAATCCCGTGCACGAGGTGCGATGCGCAGGACGCAATGGATTCCTGCGTCAATGCGGACGGATGCCCGACCAGCCAGAAGTAGGCATCAAGCTTGCCGTCACAAACCGCAGCCGAAGTTTCCGAAGACTTCATGCCGGCAGCCAACGCCAGATCACCGCGTTTCCAGCCAAGCGCGCCTTCAATCACTTCCCAAGTGCCGCGCGTACCGGAACCCGGGTTACCGATGTTCACGCGCTTACCTTTAAGGTCGAGGATCGTTTTGATCTTGGCGTCATCACGCGCGATGATCGTCACAGGCTCAGGATGGACCGAGAATACGGCACGAAGTTTTTCGAACTTGCCTTTGTCCTTGAACTTCGACGTCCCGTTATAGGCGTGATACTGCCAGTCCGACTGTGCGACACCAAACTGCAATTCGCCAGCACGGATCGTGTTGATGTTGAAGATCGAACCGCCCGTCGACTCTGCCGAGCAACGAATGCCGTGCTTTTTGCGCCCTTTGTTGACAAGGCGGCAAATCGCGCCACCGGTCGGATAGTAGACGCCGGTAACACCGCCGGTTCCAATGGAAACGAACTGTTGTTCGGCCACTACCGGGGTGGAAAGAAAAGCCGCGCCCGCCGCCAGCAGAATTCCGGTGGCTTTGAGTGACTGCTTCATAAAACTTCTCCCTTGATCGCTACTACAGAACATTTTCTTTGTTGATTCCATCGCTCATGCATTTCCTTGACTAGAGCGTTTAAGGCGCGTGGGACCTGTCGAACCTATTGACGCGATGCATGTCCTACAGACCTATTGCATTTAAGCCTTCTCCCTTGACTACGTAAAGTTCCGATAATGGAGAGCGCGTTGGTCCTTCGTCTCATTGCAACTCAGAAAAGTGTACCTAGCCCGGATTTCTCACACTGCTGTGGATCGTCATCGCGTCATGCGGGAGCGTTGCACTAGGAAAGCGTCGAAAAGCGTAGCCTGAGCTACGGTTGAGAGGCTTGACGACGCGGGCGGCCCGCCTGACGCGATGACGACCGCAGCAGTGTGAGAAGTCCGGGCTAGCCGAGGCCGAAATAGTTTCACACCAGACATGACCGGTTGCCTCAACGCTTAATCTCAGCGCTGCAATTTGCGTTAACCACGATGGAAGGATACGCCTGAGACACTGGTGGCAGAGCGCCATTCGACCCGTTCTGCCTGAGCAAGAGCATGCCTGAGCATCTGCAGTCACATTTCTAAACTTGCTTCTCAGGGCGATGTCGTAGGCTCCACTTTGATCTAGCACAGGGTTCGCAGATTGGCGCTCATTCTATGATTGGCGGGATCGACCGGCAGCAAGTCGGCGACGCATCATCTACCAGCCCGGAGTCGGAACCTTATGACAATCAAGATTGCGGATCTCATGGCAAAACGTGTCATCTCGGCGACCCCGCACCAATCCGTTGCGCATGTCCGCAAGCTTTTGGAGCGAAACAGAGTGCATGCAGTGCCGGTCGTCGGCCCGGATATGGAAGCCGTTGGAATCGTATCTTCAACTGACCTGGCGCGCCGCCTGAAAGATGAGACGCCCATCCGCCGGGTGATGAGTACCGAGGTCAAGACGATTCCAGCCTACAATCCGGTCAGTGCCGCCGCGCGCGCCATGCGCCGCGGGAAAATCCATCATCTTGTCGTCACCCACGAAAAGCAGGTTATCGGCATGCTCAGTTCGTTCGACCTCCTCAAACTCGTCGAGGACAAACGCTTCACCGCCAAGAATATTGCGAAGAAAGACGCTAAATCCGGGCGCAAAGCGCAAAAAAGACCCTAAAATTCCATCAGGCCGGATTTTGGTCGCCGGCTCAGTCCAATCTAGATCTGCTTCTTGGCAGTGCCAACGAGCCGCTGGCATTAGCTCCCTTCCATAACCGGCCTTAGAAACTGCCGGTCGTACCGGCGAATGCACTGTGTGTCCGCGGCAAACTTGAAGGTCGCCAAACATTCGGCATCGTTCATGCTGGCAATCCGATACTGCTCGTAGTCCGCAAGAGACGGAAACGAGAACAGGGCAACAGCCAGGTCGTTCGCACTCTCGTGGGGTAGAAAATAGCCGTGATGCGTCCCGCCAAACCGTACGACGAGCGTGATCCATCGCTTTGCATACTCTTCGAACTCAGAAACCTTGCTAGGGTCGATCTCATAAGTGAGATAGCAGGTGATCATCGGACAACTCTCCAATTCGATGCTTAGCCAAATACCCATCCGGGTCATCACGCTATGAATGGCACAAGCTTTTGTTTCTTGAAATCGACCTGTGGAGAGCGCCGAGCAATTGATCTCGCCCATCGGCAGCAGGCAAAATCCTCCAGCAATGCCGTCCGAGCGATAATGCGGCGAAGAGTGGGCAATGAAGAGCGACGGGACAACGCAGGGATAGACCAATGACGGATTCTTTGGCGATCATAGATAGCTTGCCCATGCCGGTTCGGCGCATCGATCATTGTTGGATACCGCTCCGCACCGGTGAGCGGCTGGCCGCCCGTATCTGGCTTCCTGATGTCCCGGAAGGCGAGCGCGTACCGGCAATCCTCGAATACATCCCTTATCGGCGCAGGGACTACAGCGCGGCCCGCGATGAGGCCAATCACGGCTACCTTGCCGGTCACGGTTACGCCTGCCTGAGGGTCGATGTACGCGGCACCGGAGATTCCGACGGCATTCATACCGAGCAGTGGTCCGAAGACTATGATCGGGATGCCGAAGACGTACTGCGATGGATCGCCGATCAAGCATGGAGCGATGGAAATGTTGGCATGATCGGCCTCTCGTGGGGCGCCAATACGGGTCTTCGTATGGCGAGCCAGTGCCCGCCTGAGCTGAAAGCCGTTATTCCCGTGTCGGCGGCCGATGACAGATACACGAACAAATATCTCGGTGGCTGCCTTTTGCTGAATACCGTCGTCTGGGGCTTCACAATGATGGCCCAGAACTCACGGCCTCCATCTCCGGCAGCTGTCGGAGACGACTGGCGGCGGATCTGGCACCAGCGCCTTGAAGAGATCCCTTGCTATCCCGCCAACTGGATGCGTCATCCGCATCGCGATGCATTTTGGGCGTCCGGCGGATTGGAAGACCGGTTCTCCAATTTCGGCTGTCCTGTCTACATCGTCGGCGGAGCCGCCGATCCGGGCTATGCGGCGACAGTGCCGAAAATGCTCACGGAGTTGAATGTCCCAGCGCGCGGTCTTATCGGGCCATGGGCACACAAATATCCGCACTATGCCGAGCCAGGCCCTGCAATCGGCTTTCTCCAGGAAACGCTCCGCTGGTTCGACCGGTGGCTCAAAAACGAAGCGAACGGCATCGAACACGAGCCAATGTTCCGGGCCTGGATGCATGAATTCTCACGCCCACAGGGCCTTGCAGGCCAGCGCAATGGACGTTGGATCGAAGAATCAGACTGGCCTCCCACCGAAAAACGGGAGCGCGTTCTGGCGCTCAATGCCAATAGTCGATTGGAGACCGAAGCCAAACCGGCAACACCGGTCGACATCTCGACGCCTCAGAACGTCGGAATGACGGCTGGCGAATGGATGCCATGGCTCGCCTTCGGCGGCGAGCCCGAACTGCCATTGGACCAGCGCCCGGACGATGCGCTTTCCGTGACCTTCGACACCGAGCCATTGGACAAGCGGCTCGAGTTTCACGGCGCGCCAACACTGAATCTTACATTGGCAGCCGATAAACCGGTTGCCATGATCGTCGCCCGCATCTGCGACGTGGCGCCCGACGGGACATCAATGCGTGTGACTTATGGTGCGCTCGACCTGAGCCATCGCGCCGGTTCGGGAGAGCCTCGTCCGCTACAACCAGGGGAGAAGATCCGCGTCCACCTTCCACTCTATCATACAGCCCATTCTTTTCGCCCCGGCCATCGCATCAGAGTTGCCCTGTCGACAACCTACTGGCCCGTCGTGTGGCCGACTTCCGAAGCAGCAAACGTTACGGTTTGGACCGGCGAAAGTACGATTGCCCTCCCTGTCCGGGTGCCGCGAGACATCGACACTTTGTTGCGGCCTTTTGAGAAACCAGAAACCGCGCGGCCTCTTCCTAAGGAAATCCTGCAAAAAACCGACGTCACACGACGCTCTATAACGGATGCCGCCACCGGCGAGACGGTCCTTCATCAGCTTGACGATGGTGGCGCATTCCGTCTGCCGGATGGGCTCGAGTGCACCGCCCGCACGGAACGCTGGCTCCGCATTCAAGACGACGATCCGCTCTCGGCCCGCTTGGACTTGGTCTGGGAATGGGGGTTCTGCCAAGATGATTGGAATGTCAAAACGCGCACGACCGGCACGGTGACCTGCAATGCCTCCATTTTCGACATTGCGGCGAATCTCGAAGCCCTGGAAGACAACGAGATCATATTGAAGCGTTCATGGTCCGAGGTGATCGAACGGTCAGAGAAAGTATCCACGACCGACGGCGGGCATTAGTGGCCGCCGCTTGTATTCGGCACGCATTGAACAATCTGACGTTTCACATCAAGCGATCCATGCCTTAGTCAAGCGCCGCTGGGTTTTCCATTGTGTCCTCCGAGACGGCGATGGGGAGCATCTGACCATGGCCTCTTGTGCGACACCCCCGGATTGACCGGATAAACCACTTTATCTTCGGCATGGTTTTCGCCAATGACGAGAAACGTTACATCCCGGTTTGTGTTATTGAGAAGGCTGTGGGCAATTCCCGTACCGGATGGAAAGGCTACTGCATCTCCCGGACGCAGTCGATGCAGAGTGCCATCGATCCAAAGATCGGGATGCCCTTCGATGATGAAAATGAATTCCTCCTCGTGGCTATGGGCATGAGGGATCGAGCTGCGGCAGCCCGGAGGTATCGTCTCGTGATTGACACCCAGACGTTCCAGCCCTAGAGCCTGCCCCAAAGCTGCTGCGGAAGCACGCAAATCTCCCTCTCCCACATCGGCTGAGTAGGCGGTGACGTTTCCGACCATAGGGGGGCGTTGTTCCATTTGTGTTGTCACAATCATCAAATCCTTTCGACAAATGCGCGAAGATTGAACAGAGTCTGAGTCCCCTTCATTCTGTTTGAGGCATTGTCACTTGTCGCGCCAAAAGGACTATCCGGACCTTACGTCGCATCGAAAGCGCTCCGTACTCACTGAGCAGCTGCAACGCGACATCGTTGTCCTGTCGAATTCGGCAAGAGATGGCGGTGAGGTCCGCACGTCATTGGCGTCTTATATCGTGGCGATCAACACACTTCCGGCATCTGCAATCATTCGTGCCTCACAAGAAATCAGGACCACCGGCGAGCTTTACCGCATTTGGGAACCACCAAGCGGGCGACTCTCGTCCTTTAGCGATTGGCTGGAGTTCCTATCGGTAAAACCCCGCAATTCGTTGCTCGACAAGCAACTTGCCGCGCTGACAGATAACCCATTGCTCACCTACCTCTTCATCTTTCACGGCGATGGCCGGATACGGGAAGCGGCGCTCGATTGCCTGGACGAGCCGCCGGTCAGTCCGTTTGCTTTTACGTCTCTTGCCTACTGCCTCAACGACTGGGTTGAACAAGTGCGAGAGGCTGCGCTCCACGCAGTTGAAAGGCTGTTCTGGCGGACATCGGCCGGCATCATAGCGGAGGCCGCGTTTTTTCTACTGCCGCAGATGCAGCACTTGAAACGCTGGGGTGAAAGGGAGCGTCAATGTCTCGACGCAGCACTCTATCGACCAGATGTGCTGCAGGTCCTTGCCGACCGTCTGATGCAACGACCGACAGGACACGTTGGCAGGGTTTTTCGCCAAGCACTTCGGCAACCCGGACTTGACGAGGCCCTGCCCCGCCTTGCCCGCGGTGCCGCCCTGCCACACATCAGGGCCATCGCCCTTGAAACTCTGATCCGGCGACGCGCGTCCTGGAACATCGGCTACAGCTACGAATGGATCGACAAGCGGTACAACCTTCGCAGACGTGTTCCCCAGTTTGACCAACGTCCCATTGATCACGGGTTCGATATTGAGACGCTCCTGGCCGAAGGCGCGGACGATCATGCGTCTACGGTGAGAAAAGTTGTGGCTCAGGCACTCATCGACCTTAGCCACACTTTATCGCCCGCGATGAAGGATATCGGACACGCACTCTCAAAGGACAAATCGGCAGCCGTTCGTTCGCGAGCAGCCTTTTTTCTAAAGGGTTCATCGACTCAGAACACTGACGATCAGATGTCGTAGAAATCCTCTCCCACAATGTCCTCAAACAGACTGTTTCCAGACTGTTACAAATCTCCTCGACGCCAATTCTTGATTCCCAAAACACGGCTCCCAAATCCCGAATACACACAGCGAAACCGGGTGGCCCTGCAACACTTCCGGAGCCGGCAATGGAGAGCGTCGGCGGATCGGATTGCTCCCGGTTTTTCAATTAGGCAAGGAGAGCAAACCGATGACCATGATTACCCCCACAGTCGATAACGGTGTCAATGTAGAAGCCCTGCTGGGCGCACGCGAAGCACTGACAGAAACCCCTGCAGCTGCGCAGTTTCAATGGCGTGCAACGTGCCAATGGAAAGGCGGCACCCACAGCAACTCAACCGTTGAAGGGTTTTTCGGTCTCGGTGAAGAGCAAAGCCACAAGACAACGTTCAAGTTCGACGCCGACCATCCCGAACTCTTTGCATCCGAAGACCGTGGCGCAACGCCTGTCGAATACATTCTTGTCGGCCTCGCTAGCTGCCTGACTGCCGGCATTGCCGCCGTTGCCCAGCATCGCGGCATCCAGCTTCGCTCTGTCGATGCAACCTTGGAAGGTCAGATGGATATTCAGGGCATTCTCGGCATCGACAGCGACGTGCGGAACGGGTTCGACGGCATCAAAGTCTCCTTCGAAGTCGACGCCGACGCCACTCGCGAAGAAATCGAGGCGCTCGTGGCACAATCGCAGAAGCGCTCGGCTGTCTATGACATCGTCACCAACCCGACGAACGTTTCTGTCGAAGTGAAGTAGTTCGGAACGGATCGGACGGGGAGCGAGTTTCATGCGCAAGATAACCACAGTGATCATCGGCGCCGGACATGCCGGACTCGCGATGAGCCGGTGCCTGAGCGAACGTTCGGTGGATCATGTGCTGCTTGAGCGTGGCGAGGTTGCCAACGCGTGGAAAACCGAGCGCTGGGACTCGCTCCGATTGCTGACACCCAATTGGCAGAGCCGCCTTCCCGGATATACCTATCAAGGCAACGATCCGGACGGGTATCGCACCATGCCCGAAGTGATCGACTTTCTGGAACACTACGCCCGGTCTATTGCCGCGCCCGTGGAAAACCGCACGGAAGTCATGTCGGTCACCAAGCCAGACAATGACTATATGGTTTCGACGAATCGCGGTGACTGGCGTTGCAATACGGTCGTTATCGCAAGCGGTGCATGCAACATCCCGGCGGTGCCGAAGTACGCTAACGAGATACCGGCCTCTATCGCGTCTCTCACACCCATGGACTACCGCAACCCAGATCAGTTGGAAGATGGCGGCGTTCTCGTGGTCGGGGCCTCTGCAACCGGCATCCAACTTGCCGATGAAATTCATCGGTCAGGACGCCCCGTGACCTTGTCGGTCGGGGAGCACATCCGTGCACCGCGAATGTACCGTGGCCGAGATATTCAGTGGTGGATGGATGTCACCGGTGTCCATGACGAGCGTTGGGACGAAATCGATGATATTGGCCGGGCACGAAAGGTCCCGTCATTGCAGCTGATTGGTTCACCCGACCGAGAGACACTTGATCTCAACGCCCTCACCCGGACTGGTGTGACGCTTGTCGGACCGATTGCGGGCGTGACCGACGGGAAAGCCCAATTTTCGGGCTCCTTGCACAATCAATGTGCCATGTCGGATCTGAAGATGAATCGCCTGCTGGATAGCTTCGACCTGTGGTCAAGCGAACGGGGTCTCGGATCTGATTTCGAATCTCCCCATCGGTTCGAGCCGACAGAAGTTGAGAAGTCCCCCTCCTTGGGATTGGATCTTACCTCAGGCGAAATTCGCACCATTATTTGGGCGACGGGCTACCGCCCGGACTACTCCTGGCTCGACGTCCCGGTCTTGAACAATAAGGGCCAAATCAAACATGACGGCGGCATTGTGTCATCGCCTGGAATGTATCTCATGGGCATGCAGTTCCTGCGACGCAGAAAATCAGCACTGATTGATGGAGCAGCCGACGACGCCAATGATCTCAGCAATCATCTGGCTTCTTATCTCGACACAATGACAGGGACAAAGGCTACCGAAGCCAATCGAACGCGGAAGCGCAATTTCGAGCACGGGGGAACTATGCGTTTCTCTAGGAAGCCGCGTTCAACGAGCGGAAAACCGGTTTCAGCAAATAGCGCATCAGCGACTTACTGCCCGTAATAATGTCAGCTTTCACAACCATACCAGGCACAATTCTGTTTGGCGAACTGGGTTTGCCGACTGAATCTCGGGAAAATGCAATGATGACCTTGTAGTAGGCCTCGCCTTTTTCGGTCTGGTACGTTGTGGCCGACAGATGTGAGACAGCCCCTCTCACGACACCGAATCTCTCCCGGTCGAAAGTCGAAATCTCGATCTCTACCTGGTTGCCGATTTTTACGTGACCGACATCAATCGGTTCCAATCGAACCTCGGCAACCGCCTTTCGCCCGATTGGAACGAGGCTCGCAACCAAATCTCCGGGCTTGATTACTTCGCCTTTAGTACGCGTCGGCAATTCCTGTACGATCCCGCGGACAGGCGCCAGAACGACCAATCGGTCCAAGCGGTCTCGTTGCTTGGCAATCTGTTGTTGGAGTTCCACGAGCTTCCGTGTCAGCTCGGCTCTCTCTTCGTTGAGCAAACGAAGAGCATCCGTGTCCGCGGCTTCAAGTTGATTGCGCGCTTCTGCAAGCTTTTCCAATGTGCTCCGACGTCGCCCTTCGGCCGCAGATGCGCGGCTCTTGGCCTGCTCGAGCTGCGATTCGGCATCGAGCAATGAGCGACGAGAGCTGTGCCCCAACCGGAAGAGCCGTTTCTTGATGGCGATTTGCTCTGTTTGGAATCCGACCTGCCGCTCGAGGCTCGCAACTTCCTTCATAAGTCCGTCGAGCTCGGCTTCACGCTGCGCAGCGCGCGCGGCGAATGCGCGTCGCTCCTGTTTGCGATACTGCATCTTGCTCCGGTAGACCTGCCTTTGGCCCGCAGCGAGGACCGGAAATCGGTTTTCGAGTTCTCCAAAATCCGGTTTCCGCCGCTCGATTAGGGCGCTTAGGATCTCGCGTTGCAGATCAAGCACTGCCGACCGTACGCTCAATTCGCCAAAATCGGCCTTCACGGATGCCGATCTGAGCCGCACGAGCGGCGCGCCCTTTTCGACGAGTTGTCCTTCCCGGACCAATACAGCCTCGACCTCGCCGCCTTCTAAATGCTGGACGGGCCTGACCATTCCTGTCGGAATCACTTTTCCATGCGCGGTTGCAAGTTCGCGGATTTCAGCAATGGACCCCCAGACGATGGCCACCAATATCAGTGCCGAGATTATATAGATCATCCGTGCCATCGAGTCCGGCCGGCCACTATCCTGCAGCTCGACTGGCAGCACAAAATGGGGCGAGTTCGGCGAATGCCTGAGTGGCGGTTTCAGCCGGCTCATATGATGCAGCAGGTATGCGAACGGCCGGGAATCAGAATCAGCCCGCTCAATCTTGACGGATTCGATTCGCATATGACGGCGTCGTGCACTGAGATCATGGTAGTCAGATCGATGGTTAGCATTGTCGGGAAAATTAGTCCGCTCCAATAAATAAAGCGTAAAATACGATTGATACCCATCAATCTTGGCAATTAAATTGTACAGTCAATAACACATTGAAATTATTGTCTTATATTCCCCTTCAGTGCCAATCGCGTGAGTTGGTGACACGAGTATGTGATCCGATTAGATGCAGACAGCGTAACTGTCTTTGCGCGCCAATATCGTTGAATACCGATAGATGGAGTTGCGGCGCGCCGATCATTTGATAGATCAGTCAATATGGGCGGAAACGCGAAACTGAGTAGCGACCCATCGCCACCTCTGATTGTGTTGCCCAGTCTTGTACACTTTACATGTTCAGCCGATTCCTCATTGACTATCCAGTGTACGGATTAAATCAATTGCCATCGAGAGTGGAAAGACGCGTTCATCGCAAATGGCCTGATTGGTGGAACCGAAAATCGGTTATTGGCCTCAACTGCAGAACACGGAATGCCTTAGCGGAATGTCGAAATCGAAACACGCATCGCTGGATATGCAGTCCCTCCGACTGCTCGTCGCTATATATGAAACCGGGTCGGTCACCGGCGCTTCTGAAGTCCTCCATATCAATCAATCCTCTGCAAGTCAGGGGCTTGATAAACTCCGGCGGATTCTCGGCGATCCTCTTTTCACAAAAGTTGGCCGTGGGATTACGCCAACCGATCATGTCGAACTCATCATTCCGAAAGCCCGTCAGCTATTAGCGGGAATGACAGATCTGTTGGAGCCGGACGAGTTTGATCCGAATGATGACCCTCGACCTTTTGTAATTGCGACCAACTCCCACTTGAGGAAATCGTTGGTTCGCGAGCTTTTTACGAAGACCAACACCAGCCCACCAACCCTAAAAATCATCGGTGTCGGCCACGGCCGAAACATCGAGGACATACTCATCCACGACAAAGCAGATATCGTGATCGCGAATGGGCAATCGAAGTATTCGGACGATATCATGAGCCATAAAATTTTCGATGACCACATGGTATGCTACTATGACGCGTCGGTTCGATCAGCACCAGACACACTTGAGTTATACTGCAACGCCCTCCACGCGGTCATAGATTTCGGCTCTACTGATGATAGTGTCGTCGACATCTGTCTGAAGCACTATCGGAAGACTCGCAGGATTGGTCTTTACGTCCCCGTGATAGAGGCACTTCCCCGTCTCATGAAAGGCACGCCTCTCATTGCGACGATGCACAAACGGCTCTCGGCCAGCCTTTTCTCAGAACTCCAGTATTGCGAAGCTCCGATTTCGATCCCAGACTTTACTATCGAAATGATCTGGCATGCTCGATCCGACAATTCACCTCGGAACCGCTGGATGAGAAGTCTTATTCAGTCGGTTGCAAAATCCGCAAACAGTTAAAGATCACGACGGTGGAATGTCGCCCGCCTTGCTTGACAAGCATGGCCGAGCCGCTGCCATACAGCGATAAACCAGCGAGCCTCTGGGTTGGGAGCAATCCAGCGAAGTTTCGCGAGCATTGTGCCACATTCCGTATTTCTCACCTTTGGTCACCGACTTTCCGGTCCAGGCGCGGATAGCGTTGATCTGAGCCACCGGCTTGACCGGATGCGGTGTCCCCATTGCTTTCAAAGTCTTTAGGCAATTTGTCTTGTCATCTGCTTGGAGTTCATGTGCCGAAACAATCGGACCTGCGAGAATCGCAACGAGCGCAAACCATTTTCGATACTTGGAATATTCCGTCATGCTGTTTCCCCAACCCTGATCCGAATGTCGGCTTTACCCAAACAAAAGCAATACCTCATAGGTTCTGGGGCCAATCGATAAACAATCGGTAAATGCGATTAATATCAATTGTCACATAAGATTGACTGGACAGAGTGAGCGCTCGGCCGCCGCGGGCATGACACGAATCGTGCCAAAAGTTATGCTGGTGGCGCGTCCGCTCTAACCTGCGTGCGATGCATGATGCGGCGCGCGGTTGCCGCAAAGGCTTCGCGTCGATGCATTGCGCACCGATTGTCCCAGATCAACAGATCGCCGACCTCCCACCGGTGATGCCACGCGTCTATGCCGAGAGCATCGGTATGGGCCCATAGCGCGTCGAGTAACGCCTCGGACTCGGCCACGGCGAGACCGTTGACGTAGGTGTTCTGCCGCCTGCCGATATAGAGCGCTTTGCGCCCAGTCTCGGGGTGAGTTCGGACAATCGGGTGCGAGGTACCCGGCAGCTTTGCGACGTCGAACGTTCCGTTTGCTTTCGCTTCGATCAGCGTCGGACCGTCTTCTCTGTCCAGACCGTCGAGCGTATATTTCGTGTCATGCTTGATTGTGCGACCTTGGATACGCTCTTTCAGCCCGTCTGGCAGGGAATCATAGGCCATATACATGTTCAGAAAGCCGGTATCGCCTTCTGCGTCCGGAACCTCAAGAGAATAAAGACAACTCGCCTTTGGCGGCACCACCGCATAAGACATATCCGTATGCCAGAGGCATTCGCCATCACCGAGCGAGCCTATAAGCCGACCGTTCTCCACGACATTCGAGATCACAAACATCTCCGGCAGGCCTTCTACGAATGCCTGCCCGTGACCTGGAACCGGCGCCAGATCCAGTTCGCCGAAACGACGGCTGAACGCGATCAACTGTGGATCCGTCAAACTCTGATCGCGAAACAACAACACGTGATGATCAAGCCACGCACGATAGATTGCCGAAAATTCGTCATCGCTTAGAGGTTGGCTGAGGTCGATCCCTCGGATTTCGGCCCCAATGTGACTGGAGACCGGATGGACTTCGATGGTCGAACGATCGTCTTGAAGCGCATTGAATGATTCAGCCATCGGATGTCGCCCTCTTGTTTATGTGTTGGCGCCACAGCCCGAGGTCAATAACACGCGAACGTGGGCGCCGACCGGCGTTAATCACGCTAGGTTCAGCTCATTGATAGGTCCAATACGATTTTCCTGAAATTGTGATATGAAATTCGTATCACTGTCGTTATAGTGCGTTATCCAGGCTCGAGCATCGCGGTGGCCACTTATGCCCAACATCCCACAATTGGTTAGATTTGTTGCCGTTGCGGAAGAGCTCAACTTCCGGAAGGCTGCTGCGCGCCTGCACATATCCCAGCCGCCTCTCAGCAATTCGATTCAACAGCTGGAAGATGAACTCGGCACAACTCTGCTGAAGCGCAGCCGGCATTCTGTCGAACTCACGCGCTCAGGCACGATCTTCCTAGAGAAAGCCAGATCGATCCTTGCGCAGTTATCCGATGCCGTCGATGTAACGCGAGCGGTCGATCGCGGCGTCAGCGGCCGGATTGCAATCGGCTTCAACCCGACGTCGAGCTATTGCGTGCTGCCGCGCATCATTCGGAATTATCGCGCCAAGCACCCTGACGTGAGCTTCAAGTTCGAGGAGTTGGCGACGGCCGAGCAAGAGGATGCCTTACGGCAAAAGCGCATCGATGCCGCCCTTTTTCTGGCACCGACAGTTGTGAAGAATGGCATTCGACAAGAGGTCTTCCTGAAAGAGCGCCTGGTCGCCGTATTGCCAGAGGATCATCCCCTGGCAGCAGAGGAGAAGGTCGCGCTTCGCCATCTGCGCCATGAGCAGTTCATCTTTCTTCCCTCGCGTTGGGGCACGGGTTACCAGGCACGGGTCCTTCATGCATGTCAGGAAGCAGGCTTCACGCCCGATGTGGTGCAGGAAGTCGATCGCGTCCATACGCTGGTCAGCCTTGTCGCTGCCGGCCTCGGCATCGCGCTCTGTCCGATTTCGTTGACAAGTTTCCGGCCTCCGGGAGCGGCATTCCGGTTCCTGGATGACCCGTCCTCGTTGTTTCACGTCGAGTTCGGGGTTTCGTGCCGCGACGACGACCATTCGGCACTGACCGCCGCATTCATCGACCAGGCACATGAGGTCGGGCAGATCCTGGCCAATTAGAACGATCGTTTTTTTGCGCTGTCCGAAGCGCCTGTTCCGCATTCGAACGGAACACACATTGACCAATCAAGGCGTCTCCGCGCCGACAAGCTAGATATGGGGATTGAAAGTGGCAGAGAACGGAACGGAAAACGGAAAAGACTGCTGTGGACCGGGTTATGCTTCGCCGGCCGAGGCCATGAAGGCACCGCGAGAAAAGCTTCTCTATACGGTTGCTCTCTACATCGGGACCGGCATCCAGAAACCGGACTATTTGGCGACAATCGATGCGGACCCGGACAGCCCGACCTACAGTCAGGTGATCAGCCGCCTTGAAATGCCCGGGATCGGCGACGAGCTCCATCATATGGGCTGGAACGCCTGCTCTTCCTGCCATCATGATGCAACGAAGGAGCGCCGTTATCTGATCGTACCCGGCGTGCGCAGCTCCAACCTGCATATCGTCGATTGCGGAGACGACCCTAGAAATCCAAAATTGCACAAAGTGATTGAAGGGTCGGAAATCAAAGCCAAGACCAACCTCTCAGCGCCCCATACGGTCCATTGCCTCGGCGCGGACATTATCATTTCAATGCTTGGGGACGCGCAGGGCGAAGCGCCCGGCGGTTTCCTTCATTTGAATGAGGACTTCGAGATCGTCGGCCGTTGGGAGAACGATCTGGGCGGCATGAAGTTCAACTATGATTTCTGGTATCAGCCGCGCCACAATGTGATGGTCTCGAGCGAATGGGCAGCACCGAACACGTTCATGCCGGGATTCGATCTGGAGGAAGTCGGCCATCTGAAATATGGACGCGAACTGCATTTTTGGGATTTCAAGAACAAGCGCGTCGAGAACACGGTCTATCTTGGCGAGGACGGACTTGTTCCTCTTGAAGTCCGGTTTCATCACGACCCGGACTCAAGCCATGGCTTTGTCGGTGCGGCACTCTCTTCCAATATCATCCACTGGTACAAGAAGGACGGCGAGTGGATCTGGGAGAAGATCATCGATGTGGAGAACGAACCACATCCTGAATGGCCAATCCCTGTTCCCGGATTGATTAGCGTCATCCTTCTCTCCATGGACGACCGGTTCCTTTATTTCTGCAACTGGCTACACGGCGATATCCGTCAATATGACATCTCCGATCCATCCAACCCCAAATTCACAGGTCAGGTGTGGATGGGCGGTTTGCTCGGCAAAGCGCCAGAGGTCAATGGCCGCAAGATCACAGGCGGCCCTCAGATGATTCAGATGTCGCTCGATGGAAAGCGTCTCTATGTCACGACGTCGCTCTTCTCCACCTGGGACAACCAGTTCTACCCCGATATCCGGCACAATGGTGGCTGTATGCTGATGGTCGACTGCGACACCGAAAGTGGCGGTATGGAGATCAACAAGGACTTCTTCGTTGATTTCGGCAAGGAACCGCATGGTCCTGCGCGTTGCCATGAGACGCGGTATCCGGGCGGTGACTGCACCTCGGACATTTGGGTGTAGCGACCGATGAGTGATGCAGATGACGCGCGGCGATTCACAATTACGCTGGCCAACCAGGGCGGGCAATCGTTTGAAGTCGACGGCCGCAGACCGATCCTGAATGCGCTTGAGGAACAGGGAATCTCACTGCCCTATGGCTGCCGTTATGGGGGATGTATCTCCTGCGCCGCAAAACTTCTGGAGGGCGCAGTCGATCAGAGCGCAGGCGTTGCACTCAATGGCCGCCAGCTGAACGACGGCTACGTGCTCTTATGCATAGCGCGGCCCAAGAGCGATTGCGTTTTCGATGTTGGCGTCGAGAGCCATGACAAACTCTACCGAAATCCATTTCAGAGCCCACTTAAGCCAGACGAGCTGAAACCCGGCATACGGGCGGAAACTTGCGAGGATGCACAATGAACCATGATCAAGATTATCCGTCGGACTATCTGGCCGACATCCTCAAGGAGGTGAAGACCATCGCCATGGTCGGCGCCAGTCCGGATCCTACCAAATTCAGTTATGGGGTTCTCAGGGTCCTGCATGAAACAGGTTACGACATGGTGCCGGTCAACCCCAATCATGCGGGCAAGGACATCCGCGGACTGCCGGTTTACGAATCGCTCGAATCGATTGATCGACCTGTCGATATGGTGCAGGTGTTTCGGAGTTCCGATGCGGCTTATGGTATCGCAGAAGAGGCAGTCAAGATTGGAGCCAAGGTGCTGTGGATGCAACTCGGCGTCCGCAATGATGAAGCAGCTGCTCTAGCCGAGGAAGCAGGCATGAGGGTCGTCATGGACCGCTGTCCCAAGATCGAACTCTTTCGCCCCTTCTGGAAGCCGCGTCTGAACCAGAAAATCTAGATCGACTCGCAGACAGGGAGATAACAGTGTCCAGACCTCCGAAAAACCCGGAACCACAATTGCGTACGGTACGTGCGTCCGGGAGCCGCAATGGCGCGTTCCGAACCGATGTCGGAATCCGGGATTTCGATTTTATTATCGATGAGCCCGAAAAACTCGGCGGAAAGAACCTTGCGCCGACGCCGATGGAATATGTCGCCGGCGCTCTTGGCGGCTGTTTCAATGTCACCATCGAAATGGTGGCCAAGGATCAGGCATTCGGCCTGAATGACCTGGACATCTATTGCGAAGGCGTCGTCGATCACCGAGGACTGTTCGGCACGGCCGATGTCTCGCCGCATTTCCAAAGCGCCAAGGTCGACATTTACCTGGCAACGGATGAACCGGATGGTCGTCGTTCAGAACTCGAGCGGGAGTCGCTTGTTCGTTGTCCTGTTTATAATCTCATCAAAGATTCCGGTGCACCGATTGACGTCAACTGGTTCTACAATCAGAAAAGGGAAGAATCCTGATATCAGCATGGCCTATAGACAGTTCTGCGGAAGCGCATTCAGCTGGCAAAGTCGACGTCACGCGTGACCGGCTTGAAACGCGTCATCCGTAGCGAAGCGAAAATTCAACAGGGATTTCGTTTCTTTTCTGTCTCTCCGCTGCCAACATGAAAAGACAGAGATTTCCTCAGCTTTCCGCTGTGCGCTATAGCGGAGCCGAGTCGATCCAGAAATCTCCGGAAATTTCATGAGCAATTCGATCAAGAGTCCCGAAAACCGGTATGTGAATGATCTCCGACGTTTCGGATTCAGTCAGGCCCAAGTCATCAAGGTTCGGAGCACGATCGTTCCAATCGGACTGTCCCTGCTGTTTCTTGCCTTTGTTGCCGCTTATGTGGGCAGCGGATATGCCTCGGTCGATTCAGAAGTTCTGATCATCGCCACCGCGGCGGTCGTTGGCGGCTACATGGCGCTTAATATCGGCGCCAACGATGTTGCCAACAATATGGGGCCTGCCGTCGGCGGCAAGGTTCTGACCGTTGCAGCCGCAGTGGCGATCGCGGCGATTTGTGAAACCGCCGGTGCTTTGCTGGCGGGAGGCGATGTCGTCAGGACCGTTTCCAAAGGCATCATCGCGCCGGGCGAGACGATCAGTGTTATCGATTTCAGATATCTGATGCTGAGTGCGCTGCTTGCTGCGGCCTTGTGGATCAATCTAGCCACGATCTTGAGCGCGCCGGTCTCGACAACGCATGCGATCGTCGGGGGTGTTCTTGGGGCAGGTATCGCGGCCGGCGGTATGGATCTCGTCAATTGGTCGATCATGGCCAAGATCGCTGCGAGTTGGGTGATTTCACCTGTTTTCGGCGCGGCCGTCGCTGCCGCACTTTTGCTGTTCATCAAGGTCAAAGTTCTCAATGCTGAAGATCGGCTGGCTGCAGCTGCCAAATGGGTGCCGATCCTCATCGCCGTCATGGCAGCATCATTCGCCGCCTACATGGCGATGAAGGGCCTGAAGAAGATCTGGAAGCCATCTACCGTCGAAATCGCAGCCTTCTCAACCGCTGTATTTGTTGCGGCGCTCTATTTGGCGCGTCCCTACATTGCCCGACAGGTGCAGGGTCTCAAGAACCGAAAGAAAGACATCTATGGGTTGTTTGATCTTCCACTCATTATCGGTGTCGCACTGCTCTCGTTCGCACACGGTGCCAATGATGTGGCGAATGCTGTTGGACCGCTTGCAGCGATCGTTTCAACGGTCGGCGATCAGACTGCCATTGCAAACCAAGTCGTGATTCCGTTCTGGGTGATGGTTATTGGTGGCATCGGCATCGCTCTGGGTCTTGCTCTCTTCGGGCCAAAGCTGATCACGATCGTCGGAGAGAAAATCACGCGATTGAATTCGCCGCGTGCTTATTGCGTGGCCTTGTCGTCCGCAATCACGGTTCTGATTGCCACGACGCTCGGTCTGCCCGTCAGCTCAACGCACATCGCCGTCGGGGCCGTTTTCGGTGTCGGCTTCCTCCGCGAGTATTCGGAAAACCCGAATAAGCGAAAACTACGACCCGGACACAAGCTGAACGCAACCGCACAAGATGCATTTAACAGCCGCAATGTCCGCGGCAAACGCCGCTTGGTACGCCGGCGGTTCGTCTTGTCGATTGCAGCAGCCTGGGTCATCACCGTCCCGGCAGCAGCGGCGCTGGCCGCTATGATTTTTGCTGGTCTGCAGCTTCTGTGACCCAGGGACGGAGCGCTTCGAACTGTCGGATTAGCGCGAGATAATCCTCTCGATGAGCAACCTTTGCTGCGTCTTCGATCAATGCCCAATGACGCTGCCTGCGATCGCGTTCCGGCCAGTCATCTTCCTGCTCGCGAACGAGATAGGGGTAATAGGTAACAGGAATCTGCTGCATGCCGTTGGCGGCCTGCTTGGTAATCAGGACCGTGATCGGAAAGTCCTCCAAAACGATGCCGCGCACGCCTGCTTCTTCGAATCCTTCGCGATGACAGGTCTCAGCATGGCTCTCCTTCGGTTTCGGACGGCCTTTCGGCAATATCCATCGCCCACGCGTTTGCGAGGTCACAAATAGCAATGCCATTGCGTTTTCCTGCGTATCGAACGGGATGATGCCAACTCTGTGCATATTTGCCTTCTTCGACGAACGATCCGGATCGCTGAGCCCGAAACCCAATCATAAGGTGCGATAGCATGTTGGCAAATCAGGACGATGTGTCATTCCGCAGGTTTCAATTTTGCTATCATCCAAGCATCGCGTTGCCAATCATGTGAGTCTGGGGTCAGAGCCGAACCATGCTCATCGACGATTTCTCCAGTTCTGACGGCAACTCGAATTTCGGCAAAAGCTGGCGGGGTTTCAGCGATCAGGTCATGGGCGGCGTCTCGGTTGCCACGGTCACGCCGGAATGGGAGCGTATCGAACCGTCTTTCTCGCACTTCGTCGCCCATCGTCTCGAAGCACCCTTGGACACAAGCCAACTGCGCCGCATCGGTTTTGTCGCCATCGGTCGTGCATTCAGTGCCGGCTTGCTCGTTCGCGAAGTCTCCTTTCTCGGTTAATGTCCCTCTGTCGAGAAAGGCTTTTGTCCCGAGGTTAAAGACGAGCATGCATTTGTAACTCATTGACTACCTACCAATAGCTTGATGCTGTTTTGGTCTGTTCTCCTCAATTTCCCTCCACAATTGATCCGCGGCTTTCGGTCGCGCCAACAACTGCATTCACCAACTTTGCGAAAACAAAAATCCCCGGATATGTCGGGGTTACGACAGAAAGATGCCGTCGAAAACTGTCATCAGGTTGACAAATCATGTCTGTTACCCCGCATGCGCATGGCTCGCAGTCCTGACAAAGCCTTTCGTAGCATGCTATGTCCGCTATAAATGATCTGCGCTGCGACTCAGTGCAATCAGAAATAGGTTACATCTCGAACATCATGCTCTGAAATCCAAAGCCCGAGAGAGGCAGGATAAGCCAATAACGAAACTAACGTTTCGGAACTTAGCAACGTTTCAATGTTAGTTCCTCCAGACAGATGCCGCATCAATACGAGGAGTGCAGTCCCGTGGCCAAAAGCAAAACTAAAGCGCGCATGAGTGAACCCTGGAACAAGGGTGTGGAAGTTGGACAGCGTCATCCCTTCACACCGAGTGAAGTGAACCGCATACGCAAGAAGCTCGACAAGCGCGGCGCTGCCGGCCTGAGAGACCTGGCGCTGTTCTCGACTGCCATCGATACGATGCTGCGTGCACCCGACCTTCTGCGTCTTACCGTGAAGGACGTCCGCAAGCGCAACAAAGTCATGCGCGATACGATCGAACTCGATGCAGCCAACAGAGGGCGAAGCATCAGCTGTACGCTCTCCGAAGCAGCGCGAGAAGCGCTCAATAACTGGATCGAACATGCAGACAAGAAACCCGGTGACTCTCTCTTCACGGGCCAATCGCGCGGTCGTTCGCAGGCCATCTCCGCCCGTCAGCTGAGCCGACTTGTCAAAGAGTGGGCGGCGAGCATCGGACTGGACACGACGCAATATGGGATCGAGTCGCTGAGACGGACCCGCTCCGTCTATATTCTCAAGCGTACCGGCGATCTCGAAGCCGTCAGGCTGCTTCTTGGTCTCAAGGATGTCGAAGCGGTCGCTCGCTATCTGAGCCTCTCGGAGTCGGACAACGCCCTGGAAATCAGTCGCGCCAACGAACTCTGACCGCCAGGCCGGAGCGAAACCACACACAGATTGCCAGCCAACCATGGAGACCCAGATCCGGTGTTGATTTGGTTGGCTGGAGAGACTCTCGGCATGCAATTTTACAAATGCCGAGAGGCAAAGCTGCGTGTAGTCGAAGCTTGCCGATTTTTGGATCGCGAAACGTGTCATGATAGTGCGCAAGCGCGAGCCAGATCTCGCCTTTGAAGCAGGGAGGCTCGCGCCTTGAATAGGGCGACGACCGAAAGCCCCTGCGCGGTAGCCGCAAGACAAGAAGCCCATTGAGCCACCCTTCCCGTGCGGCTTCAATCTGGACATCACCTCTCACCCGGTAGTAGAGAATTCCAGTCAGCAGTGCAAAAGCTGTTGCCCGTGCCCGCGCGTTGCCGAGATTGCTGTTGCTGGCAACGATCAACCGGTCGCATCTGCGAAATATGACGGAATGCTTCTGCAGAGGCGCCAAGCAGACGGTGCATATGCAGCCCGATGAAATGGAAGCTGCCCACAATCCGGCCGGGCACCGCCTTGCCCTTCAGCCCGTCAGCGATAGCATCAAGGAATTGCCGGAGGAGCGACAGATCGTGGTGGCGCTCGTCTGCATCAATGGGATGTCCTACCGCGAGGCGGCAGAAGCGAGCGGAGTGCCCATCGATACGGTAATGAGCCGGCTGGCGCGGGTGCGGCGGGCGCTGCATGGCGAAACGAAAGAGTGACGACAGATGAGTGCATATATCAACGATGAAACACTGATGGCCTTCGTCGATGGCGAACTTAAAGCGAGCGAGCATCAGCGTGTCACGGCAGCACTGGAACAAGACGCCGACCTTCGCGCGCGCTTGCAGGTTTTCAAGCAGCCGGGGCGCGAGCTGGGAGCACTGATCGATCAGCCAATGAACGAACCCGTGCCCTCGCATATCGAAGAGATGGTACGCCATGCGCCACTTGGCCAAAGACCTGTGAGTCCTCTTGAACGTATTGCGACGAGGTTGCGGGACACGATCGGAGAGCTTTCGGGGCCAGCAGCCAGCTGGGCGACCGCAGGCGTTGCCGCAACGATCTTTGCTGTCGGTCTCTCTGTCGGTCTGTGGTTCCAAAACCTGCCCACGGGAATCTCCGCAGATAGAATTGCGCTCCTCAAAGTCGAAGACAATCATATCTGGGCCCAAGGTGCGCTGAAGATAGCCCTTGATACGGCAGCCAGCGGTGAGGAACACAAATGGCCGACGAGAAATAACGGCGGCACCGTCGTGCCTGTTCTCACTTTCAAGGACAAGACAGGACGCTTCTGCCGCGAATATGCGGTCACCGGCACGCCGGAAGCAAGCGCCGTCGGCATTGCCTGCCGCAACGATGCTGGCCGCTGGTCTGTCGAAATCCACACGGCACAGTCGACAGAAGCACAGTTCATTGCGCCCGCATCGGGGATCGGCATCGAGCGGCTCAACGCGCTGATGACAGGAATGAGCGAGGGCGAACCCCTGGATCGGGACGCCGAAGAAGCGGCGATCCGCAACGGTTGGCGCTAGATTCGGCCTTTGCATGGGGTTGTTCCTCAGATTTTGCCGCCGCCCCCCTCTGTTTAAGTGAATTCGAGCGGCGATCTGCTGCTCCGGAGTCTCGATGAGTCATGGATCGATGTCTATGGGCTTGACGCTGGCTGAGTTGGGGGCAGCGAGCGGTTGTCCTTGGTCCGATGTGGCATTGGAAATAATGAGCTGGTGCTGTCCGGTGAGATGAGATTTGGTTTGACCATCTGGGATTATTTCGCTCCCGGCTATTCCGCGCTGTTGCGCGGGCCTCCGCGGGGGCGGCCTGACCGGCCGGCGCGCAGTCGCGCTTGCCGCGCCACTAAGGCGCGGTTGTTCTTGCTCCGACGCGACATCAAAAAAATGAGCCGGTGCGGTCCGGCATGAATAGGCCGTGGTTTTGAGATCCGGGATTATTTCGCTCACGGCTATTCCGCGCTGTCGCGCGGGCCTCCGCGGGGGCGGCCTGACCGGCCGGCGCGCGGTCGCGCTTGCCGCGCCACTAAGGCGCGGTTGCCTCAGACACACTGAAAATCGTGCCGTATAGCACCAGCCATACGGCACAATCTCTCATGGAGCCAAGAACATCCGAGCGACCAGCGAGGCAAGGCCAAGCGGCCGCCGCCCGGTCAGGGCGCCCCCGCGGAGGCCCGTGCCACAGGCACGGAATAGCCGTGAGCGAAATAAACTCAAATCTCAAACCACGGCACCATCAAACCGTATCGCACCAGCCACACAGCACCATCTCTCATGGAACCAAGAACACCCGAGCGACTAGCGAGGCAAGGCCAAACGGCCGCCGCCCGGTCAGGGCGCCCCCGCGGAGGCCCGTGCCACAGGCACGGAATAGCCGTGAGCGAAACAAATCCAGATCTCAGTCCAACGGCACCATCCCGTCGTACCGCACCGTCCACGACACCGATCCTTCGTAGCAACGAGTAACCAGGCGTTCAAACAGCCTCAAAAAACTCACGCACATGATCTGAAAACGCGACACAGGCCCGACGCGGCACCGCATTGCTAAGGCGCAGACATCCCAGGCGCAATTGCCGATGCTGGCCTTTCAGCGGGACATACAGAACCTTCGTGCCGTCATAGTTGGTCACATTCTGCGTTTCCAGATTGAGCAGCGAATATCCAAGACCATTTCCAACGAAGGTGCGGATCGTCTCGAAGGAGGCAACAGGGATCGTCCGCGCCGGGCGCAGATCAGAGGCTTGAAACAGCGAGTCGTAGTAATTCCGGCTGTGCGGCAAATCGAGAACGATGAATGGTTCCGAATTGATACTTTTGAGAGATATCTCTTCCTGTGCCGCATAGGGATGATTCGCGGACACCACCAACTTTGGAGGCAGTTCCTTCATCACCTCGAGATGATGCTGACTGGAGATATCCAGATCGAATGTGAGCGCCATCTCATACAAACCGCTGTCGATGCCCGATAGAATATCGCCCTGATCGCCGACATAGCAGCGAACCAGAACCTTGGGATACTTCTCGTAAAAGGAGCGCAAGATCGCCGCCAAATAGACGGATGCGATGTTCACGAAACAGGCCAGATGAATCTCACCTGTGACCTCATCGACCAGATTGGTCGCAAGCGCATCAAAGTCTTCGACATGCTTCAGGAGCCCACGCGCTTCTTTGAGAAGCTCACGTCCGGCAACTGTTAGTTTCACGCCCTGAGAGCGCTTGCGAAGGAAAAGCTGAACCCCGAACTGTTTCTCCAAATGATCGACCGCCGCCGATACAGACGGTTGTGCAATGTTAAGTGACCGTGCCGCATCGGAAATCGAACTGTTGTCCGCCGTTGCCACGAAGTAGCGCAGATGCCTGAGGGTGTAATGCATGGCTTTTCCGGAATCTCCCGAAATCGGTCGTTTTAGGAGGTCTTACGTCGATGAGCCGATGGCCAAGTGCTGTCAGATTATTATATAGGTTATCGCTATAATATTTCGCTATAAAAAATATTATGCAGATGAATGAATTGCTGCCACTCTACATCCTAGATTTCCGGATGAAGCTCTAACTGGACATTGGTTGGCGAAGTGCAGGCTCTAGAGCGACGTGCGTTAAGTCAAACGCACACGAGTTGCTCTAGCAGCTTAGAGTCGATCATCAACAAGTGTTCAGAGACCCAATCAACTGATGCGCGGTCCAACTTGACCATAGCATTGAACCATGTCCAACGGATCGGCAGCCGCGGATGTCGCCTGTGTTCAGAGTCGCACGTCAGCAATCACCGCACCCCCCTTCCCGGTCGGCAAGACCATCGTGTGAGAGGCCAGATGTCTATCAGTGAAATCGAAAAACCAGCGTCGACCAGACGCTACCCGATGAACAAACCCGATGGCTTCGTGCCGGCCATCCAACGTTATTCGGCGCTCCTGCCCGAAGATGTTTCAGGACTTCGCGTCCTTTATCTCGGTGCTCAGTCTGGCTCGGGCGATATGGCAGCATGCCTCTCGTTCCTGAGAGAAGTGCAGTGCCTGTTTCGCATTGAAAACGGCCCGGTCCACTACGACTTTGCGCGGTTCGAAGACCCACAGGGCTATATGACCGTCATTGCAATCGCCTATTGGAAAAACCCTTCCGCCTACCAGAAATGGCAAGCGTCAGAGCCTGTCCGGGACTGGTGGATCGATCCAGCCAAAGCGCGGGGCAGACTCGGATATTTCTGGGAAAGCTTCGCAACATCGGTCGACCATACCGAGACAATCACATTCAAGGAATATGTCCGCGGCCTGTCTGCATGTCCGATGAGCAAGGTTACCCCGATGGGCGAGAGCGGCTATTGGGGCGCGGCCCGGGACCGGCTTTCAGCATCGGCAAACGACAAGCTGGCGCCGACGGTCCCAGCGCTTCAGACGACTGATGCAAACACTAATTCTCGCGGGAAGCGCATCTCGATTACGCCCCCGCAAAACTTCGTGATCATCCGGTCGGGCGCATCCTGGGCCGATTGCGGCGAAGAACAACTGCAAAGCTATCAAAAGAACATCAAACCCCAACTTGATGCCGGCATGGCGTATCTCCGGAGCAATCCGACGAATACGGGTTGCTACTCCCTCCGGCAGGTCGATGTCATCACCATCGATGGAAAGCCGCAAAAAGAAGATTTCTGCCTGGGTTACTTCCGCTCGCTCGAAGATCTGGAAATCTGGGCCGTCGACCATCCGACGCATCTCGCAATCTACACGCGCGCGATGGCGGAGCGAAGGAAGTATGGCGAACGTCTAGAGTTTCGCACCTATCACGAAGTCTTCGTTCTGGATCATGACAGAGACGTCTTCGAGTACGTCAACTGCCACCCTCATACCGGCCTTCTACCGTTCTTCAGGACAAGCCCATAGACGAGAGCGCTTGGCGTTAGCCACCAGCCAGAACTGAACCGATTGGAGGCGGATCGTCTCGACAACAACAATGACGTTCTTTGCATCGATTGTCGTGTGTCTTGCGATATCGCTGATCGAGAATGTCACTCGCGCAACGTCAATCGAACATGTTGCCTTGAAGAGGTGTCGCGTCCACCGATGCCAGGTCGTCGACCCAGCTCAGGCCAGAACGTCGCCAGATCTGCTGCTTGGGATGGAGCTTGTCTCTCTGTTGCGCCGTCCCGACTCGCAAGCTCAGCATCGCAGGATTCGCCTCGTCTGACGTGCCATAAAGCTGTGTCCCACAGTCAGGACAAAACACAATGGCTCGCCGCGCGCCGCTTTCCGCAATCTTGAAATAGGTCTTTGTTTGTCCGCTTGTGAGCGCGAAACTCTCAGCCGGAACTATTGCTACGTGGCGATAAGGAGCGCCAGATGACCGTTGACAATCCGTGCAATGGCAAACCTTGACACCCTCCGGGTCGATTTCCGCAGAGTAGGTCGTTTGCCCGCAATGGCAGCTGCCGTCTATTTTCACCTTGATCTCCCCGACGGATTTTCTGGACAACTCTTAGACCATTTTGAGCCACTTGAAGGGTTCAGTCTACCAACTCGGCCGGGCGCAGAGTGCCGTGCAAATTTGGATCAACTCGCTCCCGCAGATCTCGCAGTCTACCCGAGTACCTCACTGAAACAGCTCCTAGTGACCCAATTGCGTGAGTTTTTAGGATCCGGTGTTACGTTTCAACGCTCTTTTCAACGGCAATTCCCCGCTTCGCAGCCCACCTCCAAATCACGCAACTGGACCATGCCAACCTGTTGGCCAGGGCGATCGGATACCTATTTGAGGGGATGACCAATGGCTATTGCCGAAGCGAACGATGAAGCTGCCGAATATGTAGACTTCTGGAACGAAATTCTGGTTCCGAAATTCATTGCCTACAAGCACGTATTGGTTGACGGGTTGACCCGTCACAGTGCTGCAATCTTTCCCTCTCTTCCGGTAAATGAAGGAGACAAGGTTCTCGACGTTGGTTGCGGTTTTGGCGACACCGCGATCGCCCTCGCCGAACGCGTTGGCCCAGACGGAAGTGTACTCGGTCAAGATTGTTGCGAGGCATTCGTTCAGTATGGACGCAAAGACGCAGCTGAGCAGCGTATCACCAACGTCTCCTTCGAGGTTAGCGATGCCCTTGTCGACACCTTCGATGCCGACCATGATTTCGTGTTTTCGCGGTTTGGCACAATGTTCTTTGCCAATCCCGTCGCAGGCCTGCGGAACATGCGGCGTGCGCTCAAGCCCGGCGGAACGATGACCCAGATCGTCTGGCGTACGCCTGCCGACAATCCCTGGCTCAGCATGGCCAAAGATGTGGTGCTCAAGTATCTGCCAGCGCCGGGTGACGCTGCCCGTACATGCGGACCCGGACCTTTTTCCATGTCCAATCAACTCGCAGTCACCAAGATGATGCAAATCGCCGGATATGAAGATGTGACATTCACGAGAGTCGATGCGGATGTTGCGATCGGCCGCACTGTCGAGGACGCCATCGGTTTTCAACTCGCTCTTGGGCCCGCTGGCGAAGTGTTCCGGGAAGCTGGCGAAGAGGCGGAACAAAAGCGCAGTGAGATCGAAGAGGCTCTGGCTGTCGCGATCACTGCCCAAAGCCAGGATACAGATGGCATCATCATGCCATCCTCGTCATGGGTGATTTCAGGCAGGAATCCCCGATGATCCAAGATCTGCCAGAAACCTCATATCTACGCCACCGTCACCGAACCGGACCAGGCAAATGCTTTTGACCGCTTCCTGTCTGTAAGCGGCAAGCTTGAGGTCCTCTCGGAGTTAGCGGTTTCGCACCCAAAGCCCAGATCCGACCCGCACGATTCCAAGCAGTGAATTCGGAAGCACTTCCAGGTGTTGGGCAAAAAGATACCAATGGAGAAATCATGTTCAAAATCCAATCCATATTCGCGATCGTGATAATCGCGGTCCAAGTCGGCGGCATGCCATCTGTCATGGCCGACTCCACGCAAAGTGAGATCCCAAAAGAAGTCCGTTCGCTAGAGGGCACTTACACTGGGTCTTGGAAGATGTTCGGAATTGATGGGAAGGGAGATGTCATCAAAAACATGGCCTGGACGGATACCGTCGAGGCCAAAGATTCAAAAGTCGAAGGCAATCGGGCTTTTGTCAACACCACCAATGTCATGGTGTTTGAAGGAGGACATGTTCCCCCATTCAAGATGCAGGGCAAGGAAGGATATGCTCTTAAGCCGGATGGCAGTTTGGGAAGCTACTTCATCGAAATCAATGGCCAAACCCATCAGATGGCGAGAGTGGGTGAGAACGTTTGGAGTTACACCGCGTCAGCGCGTTCCAATGAGTTGAGCAGGTTGGGCTTTCCGGCGAACGCGTCCGGGCAACATGTCCTTGTTAAAGTTGTGACAAGCGAACAGGGAGCCGAGACACACCGGATCAGCCGTTTGACAATGGTGAGCTGGAAAGACAAGCAAGGCAAAGAGCAGGTGAAATCGTTCGTGAGCCTAAAAGGCTATCACATACGTCTACCGTGATCATCGGATGTGTGTTCTATGAACGCTGCAGGAATGTAAGCGATCAATAGAACCAATTCCGACTGCTACGGCAGCTTAGCAGTCGTTTCGCGAACAAATCAAAGATAGCCGCTTCTGATCAGAAGCGGCCACTACAGACATTTGTGGGACGGCTCATGACGCCGGGGATTGAACCCCGGCATCATGCCAATCGCCTAAGCAGCCAAATCGCCTGCGTGTTGCGGGCTTTCCATTTTTGCAAAGGCTCTTGCGGGATATTCTGCTGGAACTGACCGCTCTGTGACGAGCTGTACGAACCTGCGTGCACCGGTAAAGGACGCCCAGGCCAGGATACGGATGAACCGCTCCTCGTCCCGGCCGTAACCCAGAACCGCCTCGACCATTTTCTCGTCGACCTGGTAGGGCGCCTTGGCGAGTACAATGGCCAGTTTTGCAATTGCCCGATTGGCACCTTCGAGTCCGTTGATGTCGGCGTTGACCCACGAACGGCTGATTGGCATTTGCTCGCCCTGCCAGTTCTGCAGGGACGCCTCAACCGCGTTTCGCGCGCTATCCGAAATCACGCCTTCAGCTTCACGCTCGACGGCAGCGGCATAACGAGCCAGTGCGTCGGCGACGCGGGGGTTGGATTTGGCCCACTGCATATCCTCATGCAGTTTTGCCGGCGGCAACAGCGGTAGCGCACGGCCATGTTCCAGTTCAAGCTGGCGTGTGACTTCCAGCTCCGTTCCGAACAAACGCAGGGCTGTCGCCTTGACCGATTGCAGACCAAATGGGGCATTCACAGGCGAGGCTTCCATGACGACATGGCTAAAGCGATTGATATCGCTCATGCCCAACAGTGTGCCGAATATCTCCGGCAGCTCTTCCTCTGTGAACGGGTTCGGCGGTATGTCGCGGGTTCCCGGAGTCGCAATGGTTCTGATCCATTCCAGACGTTCACGCATTTCGGAACTCGTCGTTTGCAGGTCATTCTGAGCAAGAAGGTCGCTTGCAGCATCATGATCACCACCGGCATACACAAGGCTCACCAGCATGTCCTCGCAATAGGGACAATCGTTGATTTGCGAAAGCACCGCCGAAATGGCGTCTTTCACGGTGCGGTTGACCTTGTCCTCAACCAGCATCGCTTCCCGGCCGACCGTCCAGATGGCGGCCATAAGTGCAGGCACCCTGGAACGGCTGGTAAGCGAGCCATTCTTGAAAAAATCCTGCCTGATCATGTCGTAGACCTGTTTGGTCAGCCCGGTGGCTTCCCGGGTGGGAACGGCGCTGACATAGCGCATGGTTTTCACCGATAAACGGTCGAACAACCAGTATCGAAGGTTTGATGGCAACATGGTTCTGCTCCTTGGTTTGCATCGAACTATGGCCTACCAAATCGGAAAGAATGATGAGAAATTCCAGTATATAATTTGTACTACTTTTTTGGTTCTGGAAAAGCTGAAAATCGCGATCCGTGGCGTCAAATACCGAAATACCGTCATTTTCGAGTCGCCCAAATAGAAATCTAAATCCGGGATTGGCAGAGCAGGCAAGATATAATAAGTACAAATATTGTACTGATATCGGCTCGGTTTTCAGGATAGGATGTGCCTCATGAGCGGCTATGGACAGTTTTGCCCGATTGCCAAGGCATCGGAAATCCTCGGTGAGCGCTGGACACATCTCATTATTCGCGAGATTGGCGCTGGAAGCGGGGCATTCAACGATCTGCGCAAGGGGTTGCCCCTGATTTCACCGTCGCTCCTGTCTTCCCGGCTTAAATCTCTCGAGGCGGCCGGCGTTGTGGCGCGAACCGAAACCGAAAAAGGGATCAGGTACACGCTGACCGAGGCGGGGTTGGAGTTAAAACCGATTATCCTGCAGATGGGTGTCTGGGGTCATCGATGGGCGCGCAGCAAGCTAGCGCCCGACGACCTCGATCCATCCTTGCTGATGTGGGACATCCACCGGACCATGAACGCGGATTATTTCGCCGATGGTCGCACGACCCTCTATTTCGAGTTCAGTGACTACACGGCGAAGTCTCGGCGCTGGTGGCTTGTTGTGCAAAACGGCGAAGTTGACGTTTGCAAGAAGGACCCGGGACACGATATCGATCTGGAAATTCTGACCGACGTCAGGACCCTCACCGGCGTATGGATGGGCGATATCGGGCTCGGACAGGCCCTGCGGGATGCGCGGATCAGATTGACAGGGTCGACTCGGCTGAAACGGGATATATCGACATGGCTCGGCAAGAATTATTTTTCTGACATAAAGCCAGCCAGATGAAGAAGTCGGGCTGGCTCGAGCTCACATCGGATTTCTTTGGCTTCTCGAAGCTGCTGTACCATGACCGCTCCTGGTACTTCTGAGACTCTATCGGCCTCTAAGAATGACGACCGGTGCTGAAGCCGAAGCAGTCGATGCAGCCCAATACGGCTGCTATCCGTCCGTAACCGGCCGGCATTTGAATGCGGTCGCGATAACCGAGTCTGACCCAGAGCAGTCATCTTCTCACGCCGCATTGCAAGGCTCAGGCTACTTCTTCAGCTTGCCCAGTTTGATCTTCGCCAAGGCGGCGAATGTACCGTTCGGAAACTGGTCCAGATAGGCTTGCAACATTGCCGCGTCCTTCGAGTCCTTCACGCTGTCCCAGAAGCTGAGTTCTATCTTCTTGTTCACCGTTGACTCGGCATCCTGTGTTGGAGTGGGTTTAGCCTGCGTCGCGGCATCGCTCGCTCCCAAACGTTTCAGTCCTTCCTTGCTTTCCTCGATCGTGGGATCAAGGGCCAGCGCCTGGCGAAAATCGGCGATGGCCTTTTCTTTTTCGCCAAGGGCTTCATAGATGTGCGCGCGCGTATCCAGTGCAGAGCTACTCTTGGGGTCGATCTCCAAGGCCGCGTTGACGTGGGGCAACCCTTCCTTGGAGCGGCCTGCCTTGAAAAGCGCCCAAGCCAAGTTGTTGTGCCTCTTGGGGTTCTTTTTTTCCAGGTTGAGCGCCTTGGTGTAGTCGGCAATGGCCTCGTCTTTTTTCCCCAGGGCCTGGTAAAGACGAGCCCGGGCATCGAATGCCGAGGCATTTTTCGGGTCAAGTTTCAATGCCCGGTCGGCGTGTGGCAAGCCTTCCTTGGACCGGTCAGTCTTGTAGAGATTCCATGCCAGGGCGTGATGTACGCCGGCATCCTCCGGGTCGCGTTCAATCGCCGCTTTATAATCGAGAATGGCCTTCTCGTAGTTCTTCTTGTTTTCGTATGCTCTGCCGCGGTCAGCAAAATATTCCGCCAGTTTCGGGTCGAGTTCGATGGCCCGTGTCAGATCGGCAATGGCCCGGTCGTAGTCTTTCAGCTCTTGATAGGAGGCGCTACGGCCCTGATAGTTGGAAGCATCGTCTGGATCGAGTTCGATTGCTTTCGTCAGATCCACAACGGCCCGTTCATGCTCTCCATTGTCGAAATAGGCAAGCCCGCGCGCCGAGTAATACGCGGCTTCCCTCGGCTCAAGTTCTATTGTCCGGGTCAGGTCGGCGATCGCAAGGTCGTAGTTTTTTTTCTCGGTATAGTAATAACCACGCTTTAAATAGGCGGCGGCCAATTTTGGATTGATCTTGATCGCCATCGTTATGTCATCGATCGCACGATCCAGATCCTCTTTTTCAAAGTAAGCGATACTGCGGTTTGCGTAAGCGACTTCATCCTTCGGATCCAGCTTGATTGCCTCGGTCAAATCGGCAATGGCATGGTCGAATTTGTCTGCCTTGGCGTAGGCGCTGGATCGCTTGCTATAGATAACGTTGAGATCTTGCTTGCTGATACGTCGGCCAAAAAGCCTGCCGGATTTGATGATCCGCGTGCAGGCCTTGATCCGAGCTTCACCCTCACCGCCCTGGCAGAGGTCCAGGTCGTTGGCTCGCACCGGGTTTGTGCGTGCGTCAACGCACACCAGTAATGACACCAAGAACAAAGCGCCGAGCCAGCGCAAGCAGACCCCTGCCATCAAACCAATCCCCCCAAGGGCTCTTTCAGCAAAAGTTGATAGACTTTTGCGCCCGGAAAGAGCGTCAAATCAAGAACCTGAAGCCGTTTCAATGACCCGGTTTTCAATGAAACTGCTCTCGAAAGCCTAGTCCAAAGCCTAGACCAGTATGGCCGCCGAGTCAGCCTGTTCGTGATGAGTCGACCTTATCAGGTGGCGAGCGCTGCTATTACTTCGATAGCCAATCCAGGTTTATAAGAGGGAGGGGGTTACGACTGCAATCCGTCCGAAATCAGCCGTCATCTAGAGGCAATGGGAAGGCCGGAGTTGGCACAAAGCGGGCATTGTCGGTGTCGATATAATCGCCCACTCAAACGGCATGTAGATTCGTTGCTCGAGAGACCAGGGTCGACACGATCGCTGGCGTCGCTGCAATGGCTTTGGCTTTCGAGGCGGCAAAGCGCTCATCGCCAAACTCTTGGTATTCAATGCCGATGTGATGGATGTCGTCGACACCGAGGTATTTCGACACTGTTTCTAGATGCGACGTTAGGTGGTTAGAGTGTTCATTGGCCTCGCCGCGCCCGAAGCCGAACTCGCCCCAGGATGTCAGCATAACGAGCGTTTTGCCGCTCAGGATCGGCATCAGCGGTTGATCGCCTCTAGCGAGGTCAAATGTGAATGTCTTGTTGATCCGAACAACCTGATCGACCCACGCCTTTAGGTGTGCCGGCATACCGTAATTGTACATCGGCGTGGCGATGACGATAATGGCAGCCCTCTTTATCTCATCGATCAATACGTCGGATTCTTCGACCAGCGCCTGTTTGTCTGGGCTCAGTTTCTCTAGGTCGGCGAAGACGGCGGCAATCCAATCCTCTGTGATCAATGACGGCGGATTCGTCCCGACATCGCGCTCAATGATGCACGCGGTGGGTTCAGCCTTCAACCAATGGTCAATGAACAATTTGCTCAGGGTGCGCGTTAGTGACCGGCTCTTTCGGGCGCTGGCGTCGATTCGAAGGATCGTGGTCATGGAATTTCCCTTGGTTGCAATTTTTCAGATCCCAAGATGAGGAATTTGTAGTCGTAACGATCTCAATGAAGGATAATTTGGCCAAAATGTGCGCCGTGACAAAAGGAAAGGTCTCACCTATAAAACTAATAAGTTCGTCCATAAGATCGACCGATGCGATTTCCGTCTGCCTCAGCTCTACGAGTTTTCGACGCCGCCGCCCGGCTCGGCAGCTTCAAAGCCGCCGCTGAAGAATTAGGCGTGTCGCCGACAGCGGTGTCCCATCAGATCCGGTCGCTTGAAGACCAGCTTTCCCTCGCGCTGTTCGTTCGCATGACGCGCAAGGTTGAGTTGACGGATGCGGGTGCAACGTTGGCGGCAGCCACGTCGGTAGCATTTCAGCAGATCAATGATGCACTAGAGGATTTGACTCTTTCAGAACGTACTCTGACGATTTCGACGGTACCGGCATTTGCAGCGCTTTGGCTCGCTCCAAAACTCAATGATTTCGAAGCGCGGCATCCGGATATCAGCGTCCGCGTGGAAACATCGACAGAAATTGTCGATCTCAACCGCGATCGCCGTATCGATCTTGCCATTCGCTATGGCGGCGGCGACTACGCGGGATTCGAGACGACACCAATTGCAAGAGAAACACTGGCCGCGTTTGGGTCGTCAGAATACCTACGCAGCTTAAGCCGATTTTCAGATGCGGTGCTAATCAGCACCAGGTGGGTTTCAAGGACGTTGCCCGCCTTCACTTGGAACGATTGGGCTGACGCCGCCTCTGAACCGGCGCCAAAAGCCAGCCAGCGCCAGTTCGATCAGGAACAACAGGTCATTCAGGCGGGATTAGCGGGGCAGGGATTGATTTTGATGAGCACGCTATTGGTGGAAGATATGGTGCATCGCGGCTGGCTAACGCCGTACAGACCTGAAATCGTGCTCAAGGGGTTCAACTATTCCGTCGTAACGACCCATGCCCATGCAGGCGTCGGAAAAGTGAGGCGGTTTCTGTCTTGGATAAAAGAAGAGGCCATGACCAACGCAAGAGTCCAACGCTGAACGATTTCAGAATTGCGCTCAATGCCTATAGGTGTTTTCGAAAGGATCGGCATACTTATTCTGCGTAAAGCGCTAAAGTCGATGACGCGCAGACGCAGCCAATCAAGCGTAATGTGCCAATGTCCGTTATTGGAACTTTTCTGCCAATCTATAAATTGGTGATTGATAACCGCAGCCGACCGCAATGCGGACGACTTCGCTAAGAAAGCAGACCAACTGCTGCGTAGACATTTTAGCAATGCCAATTCTTTGCTGGACCTCACATTTTACGATCGGGCTCTGTCTCATCCGGTTTAAGACGACAAACTTCATTCATCCGGCAATACCTGCGGTAGCGGCCGCAAGCACAACATAGCGCCCTGTCTTGGCGATCGTGACAAGCACCAAGAAACTCCAAAGCGGTTCGCGCAGGACACCCGCGGCGACGGTCAGCGCATCGCCGACAATCGGTGCCCAGCTCAACAAGAGGGACCAGCGCCCCCAGCGGGCGTACCAGCCAACCGCCTTGTCTAGCTTTTCCGGGCCGACCGGAAACCATTTCCGGTCACGGAACCGTTCGACGCCGCGCCCTACCAGCCAGTTGGTCACGCTTCCCAGAATATTCCCCGCGCTTGCAATCACGACCAGTAGAACAGGCGAATGGGAACCCATCGCCAGAAGCGCGACGAGCGTGGCTTCCGACTGTGCCGGAAGGATTGTGGCCGCGGCAAAGGCAATCAGGAACAGACCGCCGAGGATCGCGAAATCTTCCATCTGTGCTGTGCTTTATCGTTCTGTCGGCCAGGAGGTGTGGAGGTCGTCGATCACGAAGACATGGGCATGGCTGTGCCGCCCCGTTGCCTCGCCCTGCCCCCAGTGCGGATGTCCAGAGGACAAACCCTCGTGCGAATGCTCGACGATATCCTGATCAGTCGATGGCCACAGCCATACCGCGGCGACAACAGAAACGCCGGCAATGGTCGCAAGTATAACGGATGTTGCCGGCAGGCCGAATGCGACTCCAGCCCAACCGGCCAACGGATAGGTCACCAGCCAGCAGGCGTGTGACAATGCAAACTGAGCCGCGAAGAGCGCCGGACGATCCTCGGCATGCGCCGACCTTCGCAACAGCCGCCCCGATGGCGTCAATGCGAGCGAGAAGCCCATACCGGTCGCAAACCACAGGGGAAGAAGCCAGACATATGACGGTAGCATTGTGGAAAGAGCCGTCGTCATGGTCATCAGAGCGACACCGGCCAACATGACGGGTCGGTCTGGCACGCTGTCGAGCAGTTTTGGAAGACTTAGCGCAACCAGCATGGAACCGCCTCCGAAGGCCGCGAGCGCCAATGCCATCTCTTGCTGCCCCAGCCCGAAGACCGATTGCACATAGACGACCGTGTTCACAATCACCACTGCGCCTGCAGCGGCAACCGCCATGTTGACGGCCAGCAACCCTCTCAAGCGCGGCGTTGCCAAATAGATGCGGATACCGCGGGTGGTCCGGTCGTAGATGCCGCGGGCGACAGGCGATTTCGCACTTGGCAGAACGACCGAGACGACAAGGGCTGCCGAGGCGATGAAACCCACAACGGTTCCGGCGAACAGACTGTGGAAGCTGACAACAGTCAACAGGACGGCCGCCAGCATCGGGCTGACGAGGCTCTCCAAGTCATAGGCGAGCCGGGAGAGCGACAAGGCACGCGTATAGTCCTTTTCGTCCGGCAGAACATCAGGAATGGTTGCCTGGAACGTCGGGGTGAATCCGGCGGAGGCTGCCTGCAGCAAGAATATCAGAACATAGACCTGCCAGACTTCCGTGACGAAAGGCAGGAAAACAACGACTGCCGCCCTGACGAGATCGAGTACCACAAGCACACCTCTGCGCGGCAGTTTTTCCGCAAAAGCGGCTGCGACCGGAGCGACGCCCACATAAGCAATCATTTTGATGGCCAGAGCGGTCCCCAACACGGCACCGGCGTCTTCGCCCGCAAGGTCGAATGCGAGAAGGCCAAGCGCAACCGTCGCCAAACCGGTTCCGATCAGCGCAATGATTTGCGCCAGGAACAGATGACGATAGGTCCGGTTGGAGAGGATGGCGATCATGTCAATTCATGGATATCCAGTTTTGGGAGATGCAATCAGGCAGCTCCATTATTTGCGAAACTGCATCCCATAGCGTGGGGTGAATTCTCGTATTGAAAGTTCGCGCGACCAACACATTGTCTTATCAGGATCAGGCAACTATGGCTTTCCGTTGTTCTCGTACAAGCAAATAAGTGGTCTCCCAGTTCCTTTTTTAACGTGAGGATAATCGTCATCCCAGCGACGGCTCACTGGTGTCCGGGATTTTTCATGCTATTGCACTTGTTTGCAGGATTGGCAGTGAGAGTTGAGGATTTGGGGGCTTTTTTTGGGGCGGCGTTGGAGGTGGTTTTGAGTTTTCGGTAAGGTCGAACTTGTCATGCAAGCAGACCTTGAGGCGTATGAGCAGGCCCCGCGTTCCCACCTTATGACTGCGCGCGTAGGTCTGTTTGAAGATGCGCAGGAGCATGAAGGCGATGAGAGCAACATAGATCTGGATCCTGACGGCGTTTTGCGAGTGTCCCATGAAGGATTTGATTTTGAGGTTCTGCTTGATCCACTTGAAGAAGAGTTCGATCTCCCAACGCTGTTTATAGAGGGCCGCGATCTGTTTGGCGGTACGCGTGTGATCGTTGGTGACGAGATGCAATGGCTCTTTGTCTTCGCGTTCGACGACGATCTCACGCAATTTGGTATCGTAGAGTGGATTAGTTGCACCGCCGCGAGGCTTCTTATGTCCGACCTTGAGGGTTTGATCGGCAAGGATGGCATCACCTTTGACGGTCTGAGGCTTGATGTCGCGCCGGTGGGCGTTTGCCTTCAGGCGTGTGATGAAGAGGGCACCGGCCTCGTGGATCTCCTGCCACCAAGCATAATCGGTGTAACCCTTGTCAAAGACGTATGTCCCTTCTTCTTCGAAAGCCAGGGTACGGGCAACGGTAATATCGCTGATCTTGTGGGAAGTGACGGCGAAGTGGACGGGGTGATCGTCAAGAGGATCGTAGAGCAGATGGAGCTTAAGACCGCGGACGCGGGCGTCCGCCTCGGCCCATGCAAAGCGATGATCCCTTAAGGGGATAGGCGAGGCATCCAAGAGTTGGATCAGGGCCTTGCCCTGCGCGCGCGGCTTACGTGCCATCGCGCCCATCAAACTCTGGCACACATCTCGGAAGAAGGCGTGAGGCCGTTTTGCCGAGGCATCACTGAGTGTCGAACGACGCGGTGGTCTCAAGTCCAGATGATAAAGCGCCGCCGGCTTTGCCGAAAAGGCCTGCTCGAAATCGCGCAAGCTGTTCAATCCCGCAAGTTGACCAAAGAGGAGCGCCTTGAGATGGCGAATACAGGTCCACGCATTGGCGCCGCTCCCGACACCATGATCCCCGTTGTGTTTATCGACCAGAGTTTTCAACATGCGACGATCCAGCGGTTCCAAAAGCTGCTGAAAAGCCGTACGGGAATGGGGCACGGCAGACCTCCAAAATCATGTTGCGGAACACGATCTTTGGCTGGGAAACCAGAAAAAGTCTGCTGTGCAATTTGACTCACCCAAAAAATCCCGGACACCAGTGAGCGAAGGCTGGGATCCAGGACACCTCCCATAGATCATCGCGGTCGCACTGGATTCCAGCCTTCGCTGGAATGACGAAAACCGGATCTGAGAAGCCAAATCCGCGCCTCACCAAAAACGGCTGCCGATCTAAGTCTTGTCACGTTTCCGAAATTGGAGAATGGCGGCATTCAGCTCTCCGCCAAGGATCAGGATCACGGCCATCAGATAAAGGAAGATCAAGGCGGTCATGACACCGGCAAGTCCGGCATAGGTCGAACCGTAGTCTGCATAGCGCTCCAGGTAACTCGCAAAGATCGCTCCGGTCGCAATCCAGATGGTCAATGTCCCGACGATTCCCGGCCAGAGCTCGGTGACAGGTCGCCTCCCCGCCGGCAACCAGGCGTGACATGCAAATAGCAGAAAAGCCAACGCAGCAATCGCCAGTCCCGGCCGAACGTACCAGTAGCTCGGCTCGCGCTGATGGATGAGCGGAATGGCGCCCTCAACCCAGTTCGAAAACAAAGGTGCGACGAACAGTATGAATGACACGAACAGCAGAATGCTCGCACCAGCAATTACAAAGAAGACGCTTTGCAGGCGGCAAAACAGGAACGAGCGATCATCCCGCGTACGATAGGCGCGGTTGAGCGCCACCCTGATGGCTTCGACGCCATTGGAGGCGAAAAGAAGCGCAAGCGCGATACCCAGTGTCAGGAAGCTGGCATGAGGGGCTTTGAGCAGCGCATCGATTTCATCGGCAATCGGTTTGGCGACCTGGTCGGGCCAGGTTTCGAATACGAGGGCAACCATGTCCTGGGCCAGGTCCTCATTGCCAAGAAATCCTGCCAGGGCCGTCGCAAAAATCAGAAAAGGGAACAGCGCCAAGATGATCGACATGGCCACATGGCTTGCCATGGCCCAGCCGTCGTCTCCGTTGAAATGGGAAAACACATCGACGAGCACCCTGTTCGCCGCACCAAACATCGTAAGCATGCCGCCTCTTCCGCCTCACAATTCAATTGCCGCCGGCGCGAGCGTTAGCATAGCGCGGTGAATTCTTCATATGGTTGGCACTTGCTTCAAAAACGACGTCCTTGACAATGCCGCCTTATGTTCTCTTTATGTTCTCATGATTGATTGTGCCTGTATATCGTTCCGGACGACCGGATTCGAGCATCTCATTCTCTGAAGAGGCGGCATGAATATGACGCCAACAATTCTACACGCGGACCTCGACGCCTTTTACGCCTCGGTCGAGCAAATGCTCGATCCGTCATTGCGCGGCAAACCGATTGCCGTCGGTGGAGGCGTTGTCCTGGCCGCGTCCTACGAAGCCAGAGCATTTGGCGTGCGTGGCGGCATGTCTGGAAGGCAGGCACGCAAGCTTTGTCCGGAACTGCAATTCGTCGGCGGTCGTTACAAGGACTATCAACAGCTTGGCGACGCTGCCATTGCCGTGATGGGTGACTTCACACCTGCGATCGAGCGAATCTCGATCGATGAAGCTTTTGCCGATGTCGCCGGCTGCGAGCATCTTTTTGGATCGCCTGCCGAGATCGCGGGAAAGATACGCGAACGCGTGCGTACCGAGATCGGTCTGCCAATCTCGGTTGGCGTTGCGCGGACTAAACATCTTGCAAAGATCGCCTCGCAGGTCGCCAAGCCCGATGGCCTTGTTGTCGTGGCCCCCGAAGCCGAACGCACGTTTCTTCGAGACCTCCCCGTCGAACTCATGTGGGGTGTCGGACCTGTTGCAAAGGCGCGGCTCGCCGAAGACGGTATATTTACGATTGGCCAGCTGGCCGAGACACCTGGGCACTCGTTGGAAAAGCTGCTGGGTCAGTCCCTCGGAAACAAGCTGGAGGCACTGGCGCGCAACCGCGATCCGAGACGCGTGGTGACGAGCCGGCGCGCGCGATCGGTCGGAGCACAGTCGGCACTTGGCAAAAAGCCTCCCGTCAAAGATGTGATCGGCCCGACCCTGCATTATCTCGCCGACAGAGTAGCCTCGCGGCTCCGCGCCAAGTCGCGGGCCGGTCGAACTATTACGGTTCGCGTACGGTTTGCCGATATGCGTGCGGTAACGCGTTCGGCAACGCTGCCGGCGGCGATTTCGGCGACCATGACCCTTGCGGAAATTGCCGAGGATCTCGTAAGCACCGCGCTCGCGGACCACCCAAGAGAGAGAACGATTTCGCTCCTGGCGATTTCGGTTTCGCATCTGGAGACCGATAATACGCTACAGCTGGAACTCCCCTTCAGGCTTGAAGGCGAGAAACGTCGTCCCGGCACAAAGAATGGCGCGGCTCGTTGGACCGCGGACAGAGCCGTCGATGCGATCCGCGACCGCTTCGGGCGGAAGGCCGTTGGATATGGCTCGGTTGCACTACGTGATCGCCGTTCGGTCCCCGACGATTTTCGAGAACTTGCGGAGCGGGAGTTGTGATGAGTGCCGCTGACACGGGGTCAAATTGAAAGCGTGGCCCTTTTTCGGATATGTGCGACTGGCCCGTATGATGATCCCTATGGAAGAGCGGTCCATGGAATTCGCCTGCGCGATGTCGCTGTTCCAGCGGTTGGCGTCGAAGGCAAATACGACGCCAACCGCCAGAGCCCTTTCAGCTCATTCAATTCCTAGTTTCTTCGCCACGCGAATTGTCTCATCGAGATGATGGGAAAAGTGCGGCAGTACCGACTCAAGATGAGCCTTCAGTTCCGGGTGGCTGGTCGCGGGAAGAAGTATCTTCTTCACAGCCTCTATCGCCGAGCGGTGAAAATCGATCTCGTGGAGGATGTAGGCCCTGTCGAACTCAGCACCGGATTTCGCACGAAGTTTTGCGATCACATCGTAGTGGCGTTTGGCTGCTGCCGCCCGAGCGGCCGGCAGGCTCGGGGTCACACCGATCTTGACAGCAAGCTCGTGAGCCGCTTTGCGCACGCCCGTATGATCCCGCGACACCATTTCGGCCAGCGCTCGCACCTCCGAGGAATGTCCTTTCACCTGTCCGACCAATGCGGTCTCGATGTCGATACTGTTGACCTGATTGTAAATCGCGACAATCGCGGCGTCGTTGATCTGCCCGGCGTGCACTGCGACCGGCATCAGACTGACTGCAATTGCACCTGCTATCAGCGCACGCAGCCGAGAAATGGCGGTATAGGCCATCGACTGTTCTCCTGGTTGGGTTGAATTCGAACGATGCGAAGATAGGGTGCTGCATATATATTGAGAAATTTTATTTTTTTATGATATATATAGTTCGTTAGAATATATTGGATGCGTTCGATGAACCTCAATCAGCTTCGGTTTGCGAGCACGGTCGCAAGCTGCGGTTCATTCAGCCGCGCGGCCGAGGCATGCCATGTGACCCAACCGACGCTTTCGAACGGCGTTGCTCAGCTCGAAAAGCAACTCGGAGCCAAACTGTTTGAACGCACCACGCGCCGGGTTGCCCTGACGTCGTTCGGTCGACATATGGTTCCGATGATCGATCAGGTACTGAGCGCTGTTGACGATCTCGATAGATCAGCAGACGCTTTTCTCAAGCCCGCCGCGAAGATTTCACGGATCGGTCTTTCTCCATTGATCGACACAGGGCGATTAACGCGCATTCTGGAGCCGTTTCGACGGACCCATCCGGACGTCGAGATCTTCTTCAAGCAGTGTTTCATGAATGACCTCTTTCATCGGCTGCAATCCGAAAAGATCGATGTCGCACTTTGGCCACTCCCTGTTGAAGTGCAGACATCGCAATATCTTTCGGTACCGCTCTACAAAGAGCCGCTCATGTTCGTGCCGGGCACGGAAACGATGCCCAAAACCACCCCAAGCGGTTTCGCCACGGTTCCATCGATCGCAAATGAAACCTTCGTTCTAACGCCGGATCTGTGTGGTCTCGTACGCGCTACGAGACAAATCTTTGACAGTGCGGGCGTCCCGCTGATCGAGTATCCCGGCCAGGCTCTCAGCTATGAGGTTATGCAAGAGTGGGCCACGCTCGGTATCGGATCGGCAATCCTGCCCATGAGCAAACTGCAGGATGATCATCTCGAAGATGCTCTACCGCTTGGTACCGCAAAAGATCGTCCCCTGCGACTCGAGCTTGTTGCGAGCTGGAAGCGATCGACAGCGACGTTGCCGCACAATCAAGCTTTACAGCAACATATTCAGAACGTGGTTCCAAAGCTGATCGCAGGAGACGCAGATACCGAGCCGGGTCAAACCCAACCATCATCTCGTACTATGCAATACTGATAAGATCGATACGCTTCTCAAGGTGCACGAACATGGCAGGCGCGGGAAAGACCCGATTTACGGACGCGGATTGATCCTGACCCCAAAGTCCTGCAAATCCTGAGCGAATGCCGGCGATCGCTCGACGTTATACCAGCGGTGGTATTAGGCATCCTGACTCGCGACGAATGTCGAACGGTCCTGCTGGCTTCCCTGGAGATGAGCAACCATTAGCTCCTGCGCTTCGGACAAGGAACCACGCGTTATCGGATCGAGAATTTCGAGATGCTGCTGTGCTGCAACCTGAAGGTGTCGAAAATCAACAAATCCGCGAAATTCCGCAAAGCGCCGGAGTCGGTTGTGCTGCCTTAGCGCCGACAACAAAAAACGGTTGCCCGACCATTTGACCAACGTCTCATGAAAGCGGGTATGCATTTCGAAGCATTCGGTCAACTTTTCAGAATTGATTGATCCGGCACGAATCCCTTCCTGTTCGCGCCGGATTTGATCCAACTCCTGAAGATCCGGATTGTAATCCGGCTCGCCGAAAGCCAGGGGCTCGAGCATCAGTCGAAAACGATAACTCTGATCACAATCGCTTTTGTTTCTGATCACTGAAGCGAAGACCCATCCGCGTCCGGGGCGACGCCTGGCGACCCCTTCCCCGGCCATCCTCTGGAGGACACGTGACAGTTGCCGCCGCCCCACACCGTATCTGCGCATCAGTTCGACTTCGGTGATGGTGTTCTCAAGCGCGCCATCAATACGGTCGTTGCCGATTGCCTGATAGAGAGAGTCATGGTCCGAAGTCAGATCGGCATCGATATCGCTGTCTCTGTCTTGCGGTTCTTGTGCAGCGAAAAAGCCGCGTTTGGGCTCCGATGTGACAAAACCCTGCTCAGCCAGGAGCCTGAGGGCCTGCATTACCGGCGTTCGGGACACATGGAGGCGATCCGCCAGCGGCTGAACGGCAAGATGGGCACCCGGAGCAAGCTTCTCGGACCGGATCAGATCATAAATCTGCCGGGCAAGCATGTGATGAAGATCGCTGAAGCTTGCTTCGGTCATCTCACTTTCGGCACGCGGCACCGCTCTGGGTTTGATGTTTGCACTGAGATCTGAACTCACCCCCTCCTAGATAATGCATCTGGAGTCGTACGCGAGCAATCGACTGTCCATCGCAAGCCGTCCCCATGGAACGTGTGGCTTGCTTAGACCGGGTAGAGAAGACCATTGTACTGCTAGCGATTATATGAAGTGGAGGGCGTTCGACCATGAGACATATTTACCGATCGGCTGCCATTGCCCTCACACTGTTGGCAGCGAGCCTGCCGGCAACGGCCGAACCCATCACCATGTCCTATCAGGCGATAACACATATTCGTAGCGCGCACTCGACACCGGTACTCGATGTTCCAAGCCATACCGTCGGGGTTGCCGCATTTCGCGGATTGGCAATATTTCCCAAGCAACAGATTGCCGTGCATCGTTATGACGGTTGGTTCGACATCAAAGAGGGATCGGGAAAATTCCATGGCTACGCTCTTTGGCGGTTTGACGACAAGTCGGAAATTCGGGCTGCTTATGACGGCAGGGCGCGAAAGCTAGGAGGCAAAGGATTTGCCGTCGAAGCGACCATTCGTGACGTCACCGGGACGGGACGATTTGCAGGCATTACGGGAGACGGCGAGTTCAAGGGACGCCGGGTCGAGCCAATCGACAAGGGAGGCAGCACGTATCTCGAGGGCACATTAACGCTTATGACTCCCGACTGACGCGGGTCAGATCCTTGCGGTTTCCGCCAGACACTGCCGGTCCTCTATACAGTAATAACCGCTGATGCGGCTGACGATGTTGTCCTTGCCCCATTCCTTGAGCTGGCGATTGACGTTTTCGCGCGCCGTCCCCGTCATACGGGCGAAGTCCGCCTGGGTGAACTTCTGACGGATAAGCAAACGGCCGCCATCGAGCGGTTCGCCGAATCCCTCCGCAAGCCGCAGCATTACACGCGCAAGCCGCCCTGCCAGCGGCAGCAGCTGATAAGCCGCAAAGGCCTCATTCGACGCGCGCAGCCTGACACAGATGATCTCCAGCATATGCCGGTAGACGGAGGGATTCTCATCCGCAAATCGCGTAAAGTCGCGCGATGCAAGGAAGGCCAATTGGCAATCCTTGAGCGCCACGACGTCGGCAGATCGAGGCGCGCCGTCGATCAGACCCATTTCACCGATCACGTCCCCTGCACCCACAACAGCAAGCAAGGCTTCCTCACCCTCGTTGGAAACGGTCTGCACCTTCAAAACGCCTTCAATGATCGAGTAACAGCCGTCCGAGCGGTCGCCCTGGGCAAACAGCGGTTTTCCCTGGCCGAGTTCGACGATCCGTGCGAGGCGGACAAGGCCGTCCAATGCGTCCCGGCCAAGCCCTTCGAACAGCGCGGAACTCTCGAAAATCGACCCGTTCAGGTCCTTTTTGCTCACGAAATCATCCTATCAAGGCGGACAATGCGGCTCATTTTCCTTGGAAAACCGGGAATGTCCGCATTTTCAATCCATTAATCTTAAGCGAATCGTACCAAGTGTGATGTCCGTCACTTCCACGTTTGGCGCCGATCCCCATTTCTAGAACAAGCCAGTAAGCGTAAACCGCCAATCCCCGGGTGGAGGGACAGATGCTCAATCGTAAGATTCGTCATATCGCAAAGCATAACAACGCAAGCGAAAGCGTCTCTGTCAAACCGGCAGACCGTGCCCAGAAAAGGGCATTTCACGCCTATGTGGCGACGGGCTTCGTGCTTGTCTACATGATGGCCGTGACGGCAAGCACCATCGCAATGGCTGCCGTGCTCTAGGGCTGGTTAAGGAAAACGCTTCAAAATTTGATTTACGCACCGTCCTCGTTCGCGAGGACGCGGGAAGGACAGGACCAATGAAACGCCATCTTATTCAATTCTCGACGCTTCTCGCAGCAACGGCGATGGGCATAACCGCATTCACGTTTCTCGCGACGATCGGATTTCTGACACTCTCCGCATTCGGTGTCGTCGCCGCTCCGGTTTAAAATCCTTATTCGTCTTCGCCACTTCCCTTCGGCGAAGGCCGACCGGTCTATGTTCCCGTCACGATCAGATGCGTACCGCAGGCATCTCGAGGCGCGACGACGATCCGGTCGGACGCAGAGGTCGCCGGGGTCATACCGTTCTTGTCGAGTATGGTTTTGACCTTGGCGACGTCGCCCGTAAAACAAACCGCAGCAACGCCCGGCGCCTCCGGTACGGCGTCGCCGAGCAACCGGGACGCGGTGTCCGGTAGCGCGACGCGGACCCGTCCGCGATCGAGCGGGATCACCCATTCTCCATCCTTGACCGCGGTCCGCTGCGTATAGCGTTGCAACCGCTCGATGCTCTCCCGTTCGTCCTCGACCACGAATATGACTTCGTCGATCGCTTCGATGCCATTGTCGCGGGCGATGTATCGCTCTTGCCACATATGCTCCGGCGTATGATGGCTGAGAGTCTGCAGGCGCCCCTCGGGGATCGAGCCGAGCCGCGGCCGGATCACGGTGAAGGCAACCTCGGTTTCGCTTCCGTCGGCCGCTTCAACCGTTCGCCGCAGATTGACGGTGGGGAGAATATCGAAGCCGGCCTCCGCCAGCCGGCGTCCCTCCGCCTCCCCGTCCGCGACCGTGAATGCCACCAGATGGACCCCCATGTAGCGCGCGAGAGAGGCCCTCAAATGTTGCGTGACATAGGTGTCGACACCATTGAGCGCGACCAGAATCTCCAGATAACCGATGGGGAGCATCATCAACCGATTGGCGGAACCGGGGAGCTTGAGTTCGCCCGTATCCGGATCGCGGTCGCCGTGGACCGAGTATGGCGTCAGTGGAAACCCAAGCCGCGTGAACGCCTCGGAGGCCCCATCGATATCGGGTACGAACCAGGCCACATGGTCGAGAAAGATCTCACCCTCACCCGGTGTCTGTCGAACCATCGTCTTGTCCTCGCTCAAGCTATCCATTCGCTGACCGGCGCGCGCGCCTCGTTCAGGGGCTGCGCAATGACATCGACCAGCGACGGCCCGTCATGGCGGATTGCCGTCTCCAATGTCGACCGCAATGCACCGGGATCTTCGACCTGCCAGGACGCGACGCCGAAGGCTTGGGCGACGGCCGCATGGTCCGTACGATTGAAATCGACGGAGAAATAACGCTCGTCAAAACCTGCCTTCTGCCCTGCCTTGATCCAGCCATAGACCGCATTCGAGAAGACAACAAAGGTGATCGGCAGTCCGAGCCGAACCACTGTCTCGAACTCGCCGGCAACGAAACCGAAGCTGCCATCACCCATGAGCGATACCACCTTGGCATCCGGTCGCCCCATCTGAACGCCCATGGCTGCACCGAGCGAGTATCCGAGAGCGCCGTGGGCGCGGTTGGAAATGAAATGGCGCCCCGACCGTGACAACCGGTAGTAAGCCGAGACATAGGGACACGGCGTTCCGGGATCGGCGACCAGCACCGCGTCGTCCGGCAGAACGGCATTCAGGTCGGCAATCACACGCTCAGGCTTGATCGGCCGCTCGTCGGACATGGCCAACGGATCGAAGCCCGCAAACTTTGCCACCTTCGCCGTGGCGACCCGCGCAACACCGCCGAAATCGATGCCGTGCGGCTCATCCGCGTCGAGAGCGGCGTTGATCGCGGAGAGTGCCAGGCGTGCGTCTCCGACAACGGCAACATCGGTTCGGTAGTTGGCGGAAATGGCCATCGGATCGGAATCGATATGTACGATCCGTGTGCCCGGTACCGGATAGCGCCAACGCTCCGTCGTGACCGATCCGGCACGGCAGGCAATGAAAACGACGAGATCGGCTTCGGCAACCACGTCGCGCGTTTCGACAACACCGCCGTTGGAGCCGACGACGCCGAGGCAATTGGGATGATTGTCGGCCACGCTTCCCTTACCGCTGACTGTGGTCGCCACAACCATGTTGAGACGTTCGGCAAGGCGCTGCAATTCCGCTTCAGCTCCGGAATTGATGACCCCACCGCCACAGATGACAACGGGATTCCGGGCGTTGAGGATCGCCTCGACCGCCGCCTCGATACTGGCCGCGTCTGGCGCCGCACGCCATGCCGGCCATGTCAGAAAATCGCCCTGTGCCCAGATCTCATCGCCGGTGACCTCTCCCTTCTGCACGTCGTAGGGAAGCCCGAGATGGGCCGTGCCGGGGCGCCCGGTGGTGACCGCACGGAAGGCCGCGCGGACCATGCCCGGCAACCGTCCGGACGTCTCGGCGACACCGTTCCATTTGGTCAGCGGACGCATCAGATCGTCCTGGGCCAATTCGGTCAGGGGATAATGCCCCCGCGACGAGACCGAAACATCGCTTGTGATGGCGATGATCGGCACCGATGAATCATTGGCCTCGATTAGTCCCGGCAGGATGTAGGTGGCGCCGCCGCCACTCGGCCCCTCGCAGATGCCGACCCGGTTTGTGACGCGGGCATAGCCGTCCGCCATGTAACCGGCATGGCGCTCATCGCGGGTCAGCACATGGGTCATGCCATGATCGAGGCGATAGAGCGCATCGTAGAATGGCAATGTCGTATCGCCGCAGAGCCCGAAGATATGACTGACGCCATGCGCCTGAAGGAGGCGGACCATCGCCTCGGCCCCGGTAAGACTGTTTCGACCGCTTGCGTCCATGCCACCCCTTGTCCATATGACTGTCTGCAGGGCGCGCACCATGGAATTCGACGCTTGGCCGTGTCAAGCTCGGACCACTTCTTGGTGGTGGAAAGCCAACCGTCGTTCGCATCGAGGAACAAAGCCAATGTCCGAACCCGTCGTGACCGATGTCGAAACCCTGCGTCAGCACTATGCGGCCCCCAGCGACATCGTAAACGCCAAGGCGATCGACCGGATCGACGATTTCTGCCGTCGCTTCATCGCGCTCTCTCCGTTCCTCGTGATTGCGACCGCGTCGGCAGACGGCCGGTCTGATTGCTCACCGCGCGGCGACGCCCCTGGTTTTGTGCAGGTGGTCGACGACAAGACCCTGCTGATTCCGGACCGGCGCGGCAACAACCGGCTGGACTCCATCGAGAACATTCTATCCGAACCCCATGTCGGCCTTTTGTTCATGGTCCCGGGCATCGATGAGACTCTGAGGATAAACGGCGCCTGCCGCATCGTCGTCGACCCGGAAGTACTGGAGCCGTTTGCCGTAGGAGGCAAAGCACCGGCGGCAGCCCTCGAAGTTACGGTCGACGACGTCTATTTTCATTGTGGGAAGGCATTGAAGCGCTCGCATTTGTGGGACGCTGACAGACACGTCGAACGCAAGTGTTTTCCGACCCTGGGCCGGATCATCGCCGAACAAACGAAGATGGCCAGCGTAGATGAGGTCGAGGCAAATGTGGCGGAGAGTTACACGAAGCGTTTGTATTGACGACTCTAAGCAATTCCCGCGCTGTTATGCCGAATCCCCAACTGCTTTTCGAGTACATGCCAAATGGTCCGGCATCTCGAAGACGGCACCATCCTCCCTGCTTATCGTGCCTACGATCCCGACACCATTCGCAGTCACGTTGCGCTGTGCTGCGTAGGGTCTGGGTCGACATCCCGCCTTTTCTGCAATGACCGCAAAAGCCGCCTTCAATAAGACATGGAAATCGGTTGAAAAGTTTTCCAATAAATTCAAACGCTTTCGGATCGTCGCGACTCGATACGATAAACTCCAACAAAACTGTCTCGCTTCTGTCAGACTTGCATTATTCGGAGTTTGAATGCGATCTAGTGAGTCGGTGTTCTAGATTGCAATAAAAAGCAATGTATCAATCTCAAATCCTGGAGGCATATGGTGAACGAAACGAATTATGCCGCAGCAAAAAACACAATAAACGTTCATTTGATTGAAGATGATGAGGATGACGTTCATTGGTTGAAGCGCGTCATGACGAAGCACATGAGTGATATTAACATGTCTGTGCACAAAAATGGACAAGTAGCAATTGAGTCATTATTAACATTATCCGAAAAACATATACAAGTTGACTTGATACTTCTTGATATCAATATGCCCACAATGAATGGGTATGAATTTCTCACAATAATGCGCGCGACGGATCAATTGAAATTGATTCCTGTTGTCGTGATAACGTCAGCAACTGATCAAGAAAGCTTTCAACAAGCGTATTTGCATGGGGCGAATAGCGTCATCTGCAAAGATAGAATTTTCGATTCATCTGCGGATTTGATCCAGTTGATGATGGATTACTGGCTGCATTTGACAGAGCGGCCCCGCGTTGGTTGGGAATTTCGATCTGAGTGCTAATCATACCTGCGGCGGTCATCAGCGCCGACCGCGACTGGCCAACACCGAGTCACAAATCGCGTCTGGATAGACTCAGAAAATCAGAATGAATTTGCAGGCATTGCATCTACAGGCTTGAGCCAAACGGCTCGGCTCGCCAGGTTTCATTGGCTGGCATCACGACCGAGAAAATCGACCCCTCACCAGGGGTGCTCGCAGCAACCAATTTCCAGCCATGACGGTGGCAAATCGTTTTGCACACGGCAAGACCTATACCTGAACCGGGATACTCGTTTTTGCTGAAGAGGCGTCCGAAAGGCTCGAAGATCCGTTCGCTGTGTTTCATGTCGAAACCAATGCCGTTGTCCGAAATCAGCAAATCCATGGCACCATCTTCGTCCGACGTCCTGCTCGAAATCTCTATCTTCGGCTCGCGCTCGCGATCGCGATATTTGATGGCGTTTCCGATCAGGTTGCGCATCAATTGCCCGACAGCACCGCTATCGGCGGTAACCGTCGGAAGCCTGCCAATCTGAATGGTTGCGTTCGACTCTGTGACAAGAAAATCGAGCTCACTGAGAACGCTCGCGGTTACTTCCGCAAGATCGACTTCGACCAGGTTCAGATCTCGATTTGCTGTACGCGAATAGGCCAGCAGATCCCCGATCAACTTGCTCATTCGGCTACTGGAGCGGCAGATCACGCCCAGATAATACTGCGAATCGTCACTGAGTTCGTTGTCGCTATCATTTTGCAGAAATTCGCTGCACTGGCGCAACTTGCGCAATGGCTCTTGCAGGTCGTGAGAAGCGACAAAGGCAAATCGCTTCAGCTCGATGTTCGTACGCTGCAACTCAGCAACGTGAACTTCCAGCCGGCCTTCACTTTCCGATAGGGACTCAGCCTTTGCTTTTAGCTCTCCGGTCATTCGATCGGCAAAACTGACCGCCCTACGGTTCGATCTCGACAGTAGGAAGAACATGGCAAACAGCAAACAATCGATAACGATGCCGCCAGTGAGAATAATCGCTGGCTGGCCGTTCGCGGTTGCCGTCCGAAATGAATTCGTGGTGCGAATCTCGAATGTCCATGTCCTGCCATAGAGGTTGAGAGTTTCTTCAGTGGCAAATAACGAGTTCAGATCGGTCTCCCGATCTTCCACCACCAGCTCGTCATAGAGAACATCCTCGGCATCGCTCACACGAATTCGAACCTGGCGTTTCTCCTTCTGCAGCACACCTTCCATCAGCTTATGGAATACAAATGGTGCATAGACCATGCCGACAAAATGTGCGCGGCGGTCTTGAACGGAGCTGTATACCCCGCCGGAATAGTAGGGCGCATAGAAAAGAAAACCGGGTGAATGCCCTTCATCCTGCACCAGCACAATTGGGCCGGTTATCTGCGCGGTCCCGGTATCGCGCGATCTTAGTGCCGCGCGATAACGATTGGTCTCATGTGCGATGTCCAATCCAACCGCCTCAGCGTTGGCACGCGAGGGCTCAATATAGGTTATCGGCAAATACTCCGAACGGTCGTGTTCGGGGTGAACACGATAGTCCGGCCGTGACTGGCGCTGCACGCTCAAATAGGCATCGAGATCTCCAGGATTGACTTGGTGGATCACGCCGATGCCGTTGATACCGGGATACTTGACGTCGATGCGCAGGCTTTCCGAGAATTGGCGCCATTCCGCGTGGTTCATGTCGCCACCATGCGCCTGAATCGCAGAAACTCCACCCCAGAGCCCGTCCTCGTATTTCTGCATGCGCTCGGATACCAGTTCCACGACCTGTTCACTGGCACGTTTGAATTGGTTTTTCGTCTTTTCGTCGATTTGCTGCTTAGTGAAGTACCAAGCGCCGAAGGTGACCACCAGCGATAGAGCGACCACCATCCAATGGAACCAATGAAGTCGCCCCGATTTGACGATGGCTTCTCGTTCGCGCGAGAGGGCGTCGAATTGATGCGGCTTGGATTTGACATTGTTATGCTCAGCTAGTGTCATGCGTTGCTCCCGATTGCTACGCAACAACACTTGCCAACTGTCTGTCATGGCGCCGCGCGAGATGTTCGGCACGCGGAGAACAGGTTTCGCGATCCGCACTCAGGTGCATCGACAAGCGGGACCGACCCCTTGGATCGCCAGAGTCCTATAGCGGCGTGATTCGAGCAACCCTAGCGCGTTTGCAAATTTCTGGCGGCTGACCAGGCGTCTCCGACGGAATGCTGCCGGAGGCTCAAGCTGCGATCCTGACAACGACAAGAATCTGGTAAGCGAATGCTGGGCTTGGGCAAACATCCTGCCTGGTCGAAACCACAAAAACCTAGTCTGCTTTAGCGTTCACCACTGTCGACTTCACAATAAGGTCTAAGGTCGACTGATAAACCGGTAGCTGCCGCTGGCATCAGACCCTTCTTCGAGTCAGGCCGTCTTGATATCAGCGAGGAACGAGTCCACCTCCTGGCGCAATGCGGCCGCCTGGGTACCGAGATTGCTCGATGCTTCGAGGACATCCGTTGACGACTCACCGGTTTGTCTAGCCGCAGCCGTCACTCTTCCAATGCTCGACGTGACTTCTGTCGTGCCTTCCGACACTTCCTTGATATTCCGCGCGATTTCCTGCGTGGCGCTACCCTGTTGCTCAACGGCGGCTGCGATCGCCCCGGCACCTTCGTTAAGTTCCTCGATCACCCGGCCAATGCGATCCATGGCTCCCACAGTTTCATCGGTGGCGGACTGAATGCCGCTGATCTGGGAGCTTATCTCTTCGGTCGCCTGGGCAGTCTGGCTCGCTAGTTCTTTGACTTCACTGGCGACGACTGCAAAGCCTTTGCCAGCTTCGCCAGCTCGGGCAGCCTCAATTGTTGCGTTCAGAGCCAAGAGGTTTGTCTGTTCGGCAATGTCCGTAATCAGGCTCAGCACATCACCAATGTTTTGTGCCGATTTAGCGAGGCCCATGACATTGTCGTTCGCCTGACTTATTTCGCCAACGGCGGCTGCCGCAACTTCGCGTGATTGATTCACCTGTCTGCCGATCTCATCGATAGACGATGTCAATTCCTCTGTCGTCGCCGCGACTGTTTGAACATTAGCGGACGCCTGTTCAGACGCCGACGCAACCGAATTCGCCAACTCGGTCGTCTCCTCGGCCACCGACGACATGGACTGCGATGAATCCTGCATCTGGCTCGCCGCCCCAGTCACTTTCTCCAACGCATCCGACATGGTTTCGTCGAATGCGTGGGTCCGCTCATCGATCAGGGCGACACGTCTTTGCTGGGCTTGGCGAGCGGCTTCCTGCTGCGTTTCAAGCTCTCGGGCCTTTTGCATATTCTCTTTGAACACGCCAACCGCCTTGGCCATGTGACCAATCTCGTCGCGTCGGTCCAAACCCGGAACATCGGTTTCCTGGTCACCTTCCGACAACCGAGCCATAGCATTCGTCATTCTGTTGATCGGTCCCACCACGTTACGCACAGTGAGCAACACGATTAAAACAAGAACGACACCGATCAATGCGGCTCCGATGAGCATATTGTTACTCAGCCGCGCCCCGTTCGCGAGGGAGGCAGTGATGTTCGACGAGATTTCCAGAACGCCCCTTACATCGCCCAGCTTCCAATCGGTCTTCGGCGAAGCGCCATGCGAGTTGTGACAATTGACGCAACCTTGTGCCGCCATTGTGTCCGCAATCGCGACCCGAACGACTGGTTGGCCATTCTTCGTCTCACGCCGCGAGAAAACGCCCTTTGGTTTCGCCGAAAGAAAGGCCCAGGCTTGCTTTTGGAAATCGTCCAGCTTGCGGTCTTTCCGATTCGGAAAGGGAAACGCGCTGTAGAGATTGATCGTCAGATCGTTCTTTGAAAGCAGCTTGCTCACATCGTGGATGAATGTGGCGGGAAGCGGAATTGTTCCGTCGATCCCCTTGTGCTTCACGGATGGTTTGATAGCGCCGGTCTTCTTGACTTTCTTGATGACGTTCTTGGTGTAGTAGCCCCGAATTGTCTTGAATTGATTGGCAATGTTCTGACCGGTGTGAACGGCTTCTGCCTCGGCGTTGTCTGCCACAACCTTGGGGACGATCAGCCAAATCCCGATCAGCGCAAAAACCATTGCGATCGGTATGGGTAGAACCAGCTTATAGCTGATCTTGTCGAAGAACCTCTGAGTCCGGTCTTCTGATTCAGGTTGAGTTGCACTTTGGATATCAGATATGTCATTCATTTCTGCTTATCCCTTATTAGCAGACGTGTATTCTTCAGTAACAATCCTCGATCAAGATTAATTTTTTGCCAACCGAATCGCGACATTTGCATCAACAGAAATTCAAATGCCAATTATTCACTCTCTGAAACCGACTAGCTTGACCGACACACCGCACAACATTCATCGAACCTCTTCATTTGTTACCTGAGTGGCCAAGAACCGCTCGGTCGCGTCATGAAGACATTCGACGACAGACTTGACCGTTGCTTCTGGCGTGGAACCAGCATTCTCCAAAAATCCTGCACGCACCGCATCGACATGATGGTCGATCAGAATGGTTGGGATCAGACTCTTATCCGGGCTGGCTTCAATCAAGCGGCATAGCGAAGCGCCAATCATCCCCGCGAACGGATAGCCAAGCATCTTTGACTGCCCCTCAAGATCGCGTGCTGACCCGAGAAGCGCTGTAATTGTCTCTGTGGTTGGACCGCATCGCTTCAAGGCACGACGCGCCTCCAGGAGAACATCGATCTTGTCCTTCATCCAGCCTTCGAATTCGACCGAAAGCTCATCGATCGCCGACTGACCACGTTTCACCAACTCTTTAAGATCAATACGCTTCTGACCTGGCTTGCTCGCTTTTGCCGCCAAGCGGCGTGACGGCGGGATAACACGATATGTCGAGCCAGTAGGCGCCGTATCGTTCGGTGCAGCTGTCACCATCTAGACCCTCTGCTCGAGGTTTGCGGTGGGCTCGGGAACCGGCAGCTCCAGATCTTCTTGCCGACGCCGTGGCCCCGAATAGGCCGGGTCGGAAATCCGCCGGCGATCCGGACCGAAATAGTTTGGCGCTTCGATGAAGGGCCTTGGATTATGGATGACGTTCTGAATTCGCAGCAACAGACCGGAAATTGAAAATGGTTTCGTGAGGATTTCTGTCGCGCCATGATCGCGGATCTTCACGATGTTCTTTCTTTCAGCCTGACACGTGATGATGATGATCGGGAGTTGGGGCGATTTCGATCCGGAAGGTTGACGGATAAGCTGCATCAACTCGAAACCATCAATGATCGGCAGTTTGGTTTCGGAGATCAGAATATCCGGCATCTGCGTATCGACTGCCTCCAGCGCAGCAGCACCATCAGCCGCCTCGTAAATGCGCCCCACACCGAATCCCGTCAGCATGGCACGGATCATCTTCCGCATGTGCATGCTGGGTTCCGAGACTACGAAATCAACGTGACTTAGATTGAGGTCAGGCATTTTCGATATTCAATCTCTCTTCCGCCTTCCCCCCTTGAAGATCAACTTTCTCTGTCCGGCGTTTCGCACGCTCTTGATCGTTCGGCTTTCAGTGCAACCACTGAGTTTTCGCTTCGGCGACGGCCTTCCGTTGCTGGATATGCAGAGGCGTTCGATGCTCACCCGTACTGGCGGCTTGGTTGGTCCGCATGCATTCGAGACATGCTGCGCTCACCTTCCTGATCTCTTCGGTATGGCGCCTTGCGGCTGCGATGCCGATCGGGTTTGAGAGATCGTGACTATCGATTCTTTTCAACACATCCAGATAGTAGCGCTGAAAATAGTCGAAGATGGTGATTGCACCTGGACGGCATAGACGGGAGACGTTTTCCAGCATTGCCGTAACCGCCAATCTGAGCTCGCGCATCATGATTTGCGTTTCCGCAACTGAGAAATCCTCGTTTGACCGTTCGACCTGCATATCAATTTTCCTTTCACTGGCGGTGTCAATCACTGTTCAGTGCGCCCGACGGACAGTTCGGGTTTCTATCCATCGGACGTCCCCCTATTCTCGGATGCCCCTATGCCGCCGCAACATTCTTCAGAAATTCGTTTGCTGCTTCTTGCAGCTGAACGGCCTGACTGGATACTTCCTGCGATGCAACCAGGACCTGCTCGGCCGACTTGTGGTTTCCGTCAGCAGCCTCGCTGACACCGTCGATCGTATCGCTCACCATATTGGCGCCAGCAGAGGCTTGTTGAACATTGACCGAGTTGACCGCAACCACCCGGCCACTTGTGTCCAGAAGCAGCATCAATCGATAGATGCCGTAAGCGGTCATGTACCCATTCATGGATGAAATCAGCGGGTTGGCGCTCGAAGGTTTTTCCCAATTGGCCGAATCATGCGCGGCGCGATTGAGTCCAAAGGCTTGTGCATCACCATAGCGCTCGAAGAGATTGCGATCGATTGTTTCGCCAATATTCCAAGAAAGTCGCTCCGGCGGCTTGCGAAATGCCGCTTCATACGCGGTTTTGGAAAATTGGAAGACCCCAAAAACTGCCAAAGCCGGCGTCAGACCGAAGACCAACAACAACGCAACGCGTTTTGGAGAAATTTCTACATTATTTACAAATGTTGCCACTTTGATCTCCGTGATTACTTTGATTACCGAACATCCTGCTGCTGTCCTAACGTGTTCAGAATCTTATCTTTTTTGCCTAAAAATTAGGCATTTTATAATCCCGCAGATCAATCTTCCCGACACTTCCGTTCGATCCGGGAAATCGCGTTCCAGCATTCTCAAACTCGGCTCGCGCGGAAAAATTCGAGTGCAGAATGCAATACACACTGTATTTCAATATATTAGTCATTCCAGTTGCGTCACATTTGTGTGCCGATTACAGACCGACGACCAAAACCAAACGAATGTACGGTACCGTATCGGGTGGTACGATCTGGTACCCTAGTGTTAATTGGTTAGCGAGGGATTAATACTTTGAGAAAGTCGAATTGAAAAATATAGATACCGACAAAAGCAAAGTGAATTCGGCGGCAGTTGTCTTGGGATGGCTTTTTCCATCAAGACCGAACATCGGTGGCTTGAACCGCTGGCCCACAATTAGATTTTTGCGGATTTGACTATTGATGATTCAACCGCTGTGAATGGAATCAATAGTGGAGCGCTGCTATCCGACAGAATTTGAACGGACCGTAGATCGACCTCCGGCTTTCCATGAAATCACCTGGCGTGAGGCGGGCGGATGACCGGAGGACGACGCTGTCGAAGGCTGAGCGCTCACGCCCTCCGGACGTTGGCACAATCCTCTTGCGATCAATAGTGACCGCCGCTGGTTTAGGACCAGAGTCGGCTTTGCGGCCAACTGAAAGACGCGAATCGCCGGTCAAATGACACGGTAGATCGGAGAAGACTCCAAAGCAGACTCAATGAACATGAAGCCATTGAAACTGCCCTAGCTAGGATGTTGATTTGACGCTCTTACCCGGCGCAAAAGTTGACTGATTTTCACCGAATGAGCTGTAGCTCGCAACTCCATGTCCCTGCTCGACACCATGCAGCAAAACGCTAGTCGCTTGGTTTGCTATGACACGAGCGACGGACCGATCAACCCGAAAGGACGGGTCAAACACAATTCGTGGATACACGACGCCACGGGTCATGCCCAAAAATTGCGATACCAAGAGGTCGGTGTCGGCACATACAATATGGCCTTCGCGGCACCAAAACTCGAATTTCTGTGTCAGCAATTCGATCGTATCGGATGGAAGAAGATGGAAACAAGATCTTGATTCGAGAGCGACACGCCCCGCAAACCCTATGAAAATTTTAAAGACATCTATAACGTCAGGATTGGAAATATAAACGATATATTCTTCTGCAAATTTCGGAAGGAAATACTCTAAAGGCGCGCTTGAATCGACGATATCTCTAATTTCCTGAGGCGTATTTGTGATTCTTAAGGCTATATAATCAGATAATATCTGATCTTTATTTACGAAATTCTTATATATAGTCGCTTTTGAAACAGCCGCGGCGCTCGCTATTTTTTCGATTGTGACCCGGTCGTAGCCCAGCTCTGAAAACAACTCGCCTGATGCCGTAAGTATCCTCTGCTTTGATTGTGACATCTTGGTTCCCGGGGGTGAATGTCGCGCGAATCAATAGGAATATGCTACTCAAAGTTGAGAAAAAAAATGTCGTATACCCGACAGCATGTTAGATACGCACAGGTCGCAATGTCGGATCATCATTTTCTTTCAAATATCATTGGTGTAGAGACTTGATCTAGAAAGAGACAGTCAGCATTGGCAAGCTCGCGATCAAGAACTTCCGGCTACTCGTGTTTCCAACTGGCGCATGTTTTTTCGGGCAGCCAAAGGAAACGGACCAGCCTTGGACACCCTTCAATGGGCAGCATTCGAGACGAATCCACCTCGATTCCCCTTGTTACCAGAATATTTTTCCAGCGCAATATCGTGCGTTTCACAAACCTGTCATACTGCCAACACAGCGGATGCAAACGCTCAACGCAATAGTTTGCGTTATTTTTTACCTTCAAGTAGCATCGACAATATATCGAATTCGCTGAACCCATTGATAAATTAACTCCGGCTACAAGAAAAAAAATTCTCGATAAATTCTACTGTTTTAGTTGCCACCAAGTTCGAATCGATGCTGCAGTTTTAACTGCGCCGGCACCAGTTGAAACGACAAAATCCGGAGACAGAGTCGCTCCTCGATACGAGAATATGCAGAATGCTATTTTCTGGAGTTCTTTGTATTGACGCTAAAACTTCCTGCGGTGCAAATTTTCCGGAAATCATTTTCAATTACTGGCTTATTCATTTGTCTGCTTTCCGTTTTACACAAGACTATACTAGCCGGATTTTTTGTTGCTTTTTGCAGTGGCAATAGCCGTTCAAAGTGTGACAGGACGCGGCAGGGAACATCGCCAATGCAAGACCTCACCGAACCACGAATTGCCGGCCCGCATATCATTCTCGAAGACCTCAGACGAAGAGAAGGGACGGCTTGTGCGCATGCTGGCCAATTGGTCATTGCCGCCCGTTGAGTTCCATGCACTGTTTTCGAGCCATAGCGGTGCTCCGGCGAAGGTCCGGGCCATTCTTGACTTCTTATTGATCGGGAAAGCTGCGGCTTGCTGAGAGAATGTACAGTCAGCTTTGCTGAGAGCCGCTCCCGGCTCTTATACCAGCGGCGGTCAGTATTGACCCTTGTCATGGCCTCAAACCGGTCACTCGGGCAGGCGCGGTGCGCAGGACGATGCCGGCGCATCGTTCAAGCACCGGAACGCACCCGATGGCCGGTTTCAGGCCACCGGAGGCCGCGTGCATTTGCCCGCAGGCGTCGTTGCGTCCTGCTTGCAGTACCCGGCACTGCGGCGCAGAACACGCCTAACCTGAGAACAAATGCACACGGTGACAAGGGTCAATACTGACCGCCGCTGGTATTAGTCCTAGATTGGGTAACAGACAGGTGTGAGTTACTCGGCAAACCAAGGACAGCGTCCATGTTGAGCTTGAAGTTTGCAGATATGAACCATGTCGAGTTCATCATCTCGGTGCAAGAATTGCCGCACGTAAAGCAATTCATACGGGCAAGTGATAGGAACAGCATATTGTCCAGTGTCGACAACTCAGATGAGGCTTATCTGATCGCAATCGATGGCATCAAAGGCCCCATTGGTTTTGCGTATCTGCGCGGCATGCAGAATCCAAATCAATGCGTTGAACTATGCAAGGTGGCAATTGGCGAGCCAGGATTTGGTTACGGAAATCAATTCCTCCCCTTGATCCTCTCTCACGCCTTTAATGAACGCCAAAAACACCGCGTTTGGCTTGATGTGTTTCCAGACAATTCGAACGCGCGACATCTCTATAAGAAACACGGTTTCGTCGAAGAAGGTGTGATGCGGGAAGCATATCTTTGGGGCGAAGAGTTTCGGTCCGCAATTTTGATGTCACTACTCGCGACAGAATTTCACGCATTGGATTTCAGGTAAGACAGGCGTCGGAAACTGGCCCGACGACATTTCTACGGTGTTTGACGGCCTGAGTGACCATCAAGAAATTTCAGTAATTTTCGCATAGCGGTCGTTAGTTTCCGATCCGACTTGCGGCCGTTGTAAGATCCAGACCGGACAACCTTGGCCAAGATAGCAGACCATTTGCAGCACTTATATCAGCGGCGGTTGCTACTGACCCTTGTCATGGCCTCAAACCAGGCAGGCGCAGGGCGATGCTGGCGCATCGTCCAAGCACCGGAACGCGCGCGATGGCCGGCTTCAGGCCACCTGAGGCCGTGTGCATTAACATCGGCCCTCCAGCCTAAATTTCATCTTAAACGCTGCGACAGCAGCATAAATCGGGACTTGCCGGGCAATTTGTCGTTGCCTGCAATTCGTGTCACATTTGCCATCTAGTCTTTGAATACTATCGATTCACGATGGCGCAGCTTCGGAGCAAAAGTGGTCATGAGCAAAGATGAACACGCACAGCCGGAACCGAAGCGCTCGGATGAACTTCTGACATTCCTGTTTCTCACGGTCGTCCTGGCGCCGGTGGCTTCCATCGCCATTGTCGGCGGATACGGATTCATCATCTGGATGTCGCAGCTGATACTCGGACCACCTGTCAGTTGAACACTTTCGCCAGGGGGGGGCACGTGCAATGACGGCAGATATCGCCGCTCCGAAGACCATAACTCGACGTGGCCTGTTGTTTGGATCGCGTGCCTCTCCCCTCAAATCGGTTGCAAGCGTCTCCCCCCACTGCCTCTCCATTCGCGGCGTGACCTGCCGGAGTTGCGATGACGCCTGCCCTGTCCGCGCCATCCGCTTTCGCCCACAACTCGGCGGGCGCAGTCACCCGACCATCGATCCTGAGCTGTGCACCGCCTGTCGCGACTGCGTGTCGGTCTGCCCCGTTGCAGCCCTGTCCATCGTGGAGGCAGCGGGCAATGCGTAACCCGGGTCCTATCGACACGGCGAATACAGGCGCCATGGATGAAGTTCACATTACCAGCGTGCTTATCCGCACGATGCCGCAAGCCCTGCCCCGTATTGTGGCCGACGTCAGCACGATGGCCGGCGTCGAGGTACATTCGCAGGACGCTGGAGGCAAGCTGATCATCACCCTGGAGACGGCAAGTCTTGGCGGCGTCACCGAGTGCGTCGACCAGATCGGTCGTCTCGAAGGCGTGATCAACGCGACGCTCGTCTATCACCAGGTGGAGACGCCGCATCATCTGGACGAAGTCATCGAAGTCGAATCGCTGCCGCAGATTACAGTCCCCGAGAAGGTTCGAGGTGTCCCATGAAAATGACGCGTAGAGAGTACATCAAGGCCAGCGCCGCAGTTGCAGCGAGCACTGCAGCGGGCCTTGGAGGTCAAGCCGACGCCGCCAATCTCGTCACCGACGCGACCAAGACCGGATTGAAGTGGGACAAGGCGCCCTGCCGCTTCTGCGGCACCGGATGCTCGGTGATGCTGGGGACCAAAGAGGGGCGGATTGTGGCGTCACACGGCGACGTGCTCTCGCCCGTCAATCGCGGTTTGAACTGCGTAAAGGGGTATTTCCTGTCGAAGATCATGTATGGGAAGGACCGCCTGACGCAGCCGCTCCTGCGCAAGACAGACGGCAAGTACGACAAGAACGGTAAGTTCGAGCCCGTCTCGTGGGACGAGGCCTTCGACGTGATGGCCGAGAAGTTCAAGACGGCACTGAAGGAGAAGGGCCCGACTTCGGTCGGCATGTTCGGTTCGGGTCAATGGACGGTGTGGGAGGGCTATGCCGCCTCCAAGCTGTTCAAGGCGGGCTTTCGCTCAAACAATATCGACCCCAATGCGCGTCACTGTATGGCGTCCGCCGTCGGCGGATTCATGCGCACATTCGGCATCGATGAGCCGATGGGATGCTATGACGATTTCGAGGCCGCAGACGCGTTCGTGCTGTGGGGCTCCAATATGGCGGAGATGCACCCGATCCTTTGGACGCGGCTGACCGACCGTCGCCTCAGCGCACCACATGTTAAGGTCGCCGTGCTTTCGACATTCGAACACCGCTGCTTCGACCTTGCCGATATTCCGATGGTCTTCACACCGCAGACCGACATGGTGATCCTCAACTACATCGCCAATCACATCATCCAGTCGGGCAAGGTGAACAAGGAATTCGTCGAGAAGCACACGACATTCAAGACCGGCAATACGGATATCGGCTACGGTCTGAGGCCGGAGCACCCTCTGCAGAAAGCCGCCAAGAACGCCAACAAGGCCGGCGGCGCGAAAGGCGCGAAATTCGACGAGTATGCCGCGTTCGTGGCCGAGTATACCCTCGACAAAGCGCACGAGATGTCCGGCGTTCCGAAGAACCGGCTCCAGGCTCTGGCAGAACTCTATGCGGACCCCAAGACCAAGGTCATGTCGCTCTGGACCATGGGCGTCAATCAGCACACGCGCGGCGTCTGGACCAACAATCTCATCTACAACATCCATCTTCTGACAGGAAAAATCTCGGAGCCGGGCAACAGTCCGTTTTCGCTCACCGGTCAGCCATCCGCCTGTGGCACGGCGCGAGAGGTCGGCACCTTCTCTCACCGTCTGCCAGCGGACATGGTCGTGAAAAATCCCAAGCATCGCGCGCTTGCCGAGAAGATATGGAAACTGCCGGAAGGAACCATACCGGCGAAGCCCGGCTATCACGCGGTGTTGCAGAACCGGATGCTCAAGGACGGCAAGCTCAATGCCTACTGGGTGCAGGTAAATAACAACATGCAGGCGGCCGCCAACATGATGGAGGAAGGTCTGCCGGGCTATCGCAATCCGGAAAATTTCATCGTCGTCTCGGACGCCTATCCGACAGTGACAGCCGAGGCCGCCGACCTCATCCTGCCAACGGCCATGTGGGTCGAGAAGGAAGGCGCCTATGGCAATGCGGAACGCCGGACGCAGATGTGGCATCAGCTCGTCGATGCGCCAGGCGAATCCAAATCCGACCTCTGGCAGCTCATGGAGTTTTCCAAACGCTTCAAGGTGGAGGAAGTCTGGCCGCCGGAGCTGATCGCCAAGAAGCCTGAGTATAAAGGCAAGACGCTCTTCGACGTCCTCTACGCCAACGGCCAGGTCGATGCCTACCCGGTTTCCGAAATCGCGGACGGCTATGACAATCATGAATCCAAGGAATTCGGGTTCTACGTCCAGAAGGGGCTGTTCGAAGAATATGCCACCTTCGGGCGCGGCAAGGCGCATGATCTGGCGCCGTTCGACGTCTATCACGCCACTCGCGGTCTGCGCTGGCCAGTGGTGAAGGGAAGCGAAACGCGCTGGCGTTTTCGCGAAGGATCCGATCCCTATGTGGGCGAAGGCAAAGGCTTTGAGTTCTATGGCCACGCGGATGGGCGCGCCGTGATATTCGCCCTCCCCTATGAGCCGCCCGCGGAGAGCCCGGACGAAGAATATCCACTCTGGCTCTCGACAGGCCGTGTTCTCGAGCATTGGCATTCGGGGTCGATGACCCAACGTGTACCCGAGCTCTTCAAGGCCTTCCCGGATGCCGTCTGTTTCATGCATCCGGACGATGCGGAGAAACAAAAGCTGAGGCGTGGCGATCAGGTCCGTGTGATTTCGCGGCGCGGCGAGATGACCACCCGTGTTGAGACGCGTGGCCGCAACAAGCCGCCTCGGGGTCTCGTCTTCGTGCCCTGGTTCGATGCAAGTCAGCTCATCAACAAGGTAACGCTGGATGCAACCGATCCGCTCTCCAAACAGACGGATTTCAAGAAATGCGCCGTTAAGATCGAGAAGGCCTGAGTCATGCGTATTCTTATTGCCGTCTTTAGCGTTTTGATGGGCACGGCGATCGTCGCCCTTGCTGCCGAGCCCATGGTCGCGACGTTGCGCAAGGCACCTCTCGATCAAACCGCCACGCCGCCGCGGATGACGCCCCAGTCAAACACCGATCTAAAGAAGGTGCGGAATTATCCCGAGCAGCCGCCCGTGATCCCTCACAAGATCGACGGCTATCAGGTCAACATGCAGGCGAACAAATGCCTTACCTGTCATAGCCGCACTGCCGTCGGGGAGAGCCAGGCCCCGATGGTATCGATCACCCATTTCATGGATCGCGACGGTCAGTTCCTGGCGTCGGTCTCGCCGCGGCGCTATTTCTGTAACCAGTGCCACGTTCCCCAACACGAAACCAAACCACTGGTCGACAACACGTTCGTGGATGTCGATACCTTGCTCCGCAAAAAGAGATAGGGCACCGACATGCTGGCGCGCATCAAAAACATCTGGACGACCCTTCGGCGGCCAAGCACCTATTTCAGTCTCGGCTTTCTGACCATGGGCGGGTTTGTCGCCGGGGTCATCTTCTGGGGTGGTTTCAACACCGCCTTGGAGTTCACAAATACAGAGACCTTCTGCACTGGATGTCATGAAATGCGTGAGAACGTCCTGGTCGAGCTCAAAAGGACGATCCACTATACGAACCGTTCGGGCGTGCGCGCAAAATGTTCGGATTGCCATGTGCCTCACGATTGGACAGACAAGATCGCCCGTAAGATGCAAGCCTCCAAGGAGGTCTGGGGCAAGATCTTTGGAACGATCAGCACGCGCGACAAATTTGTGGCCAAGCGACTTGAGCTGGCACAACGTGAATGGGTGCGGTTCAAGGCGAATGACAGCCTGGAATGCCGCAACTGCCACTCGGAGAAATCGATGGACTTCACGCGTCAGAGCAAACGCGCGGTGGACGCCCATCAACGCTTCCTGGTCAGTGGCGAGAAGACGTGCATCGATTGCCACAAAGGCATCGCGCATGAGCTGCCGGACATGAACAAGTCGGCACATTTGCCGGCTGGATTGGAGTCAGCACATGAGCGGAGTGGCCACGACTTACGCCGGTATCTGGTGTCGGTTGCCGACTAGGTCGTGAACGACAAAGCGCAGAAAAGTTGATCGCCCTTAAGCTGCTAGAGCAACTTATGTGCGTCAAACTGGACGCACGTTGCTCTAGAGGCCGGTTACCGCTTCGGCCATGCCCAAGGCGGAGCCTCGATATCGTTCACAGCTGTCTCGCCTAGATCCTTGGCGAGCGTGAAGACCGAACTGTTCGCCTGCCCCGCCAGCGCGTCCACGAGGGCTGCAGCGTGTGTCACCACGATCACCTGAGAGCGTGTCGCCGCATGGGCGATCAGCCTTGCCAGCGGTTCCAACAGGTCCGGATGGAGGCTCGTCTCCGGTTCGTTGAGAACCATAAGGGTCGGTGGTCTTGGCGTGAGCAATGCCGCGACAAAAAGGATATAGCGCAACGTTCCGTCCGACAGTTCTGCCGCCCGCAAGGGGCGAAGCAATCCATGCTGGTTCATGGAGATTTCGAACAGGCCGTCGGTGACGGTTACATCAACCGTGCTGCGCGGAAAAGCATCGTCGATGGCACCGTGAAACGCCCGCTCATTGCCAATTTCCTTGATCGTCTGGATGGCGGAGGCGACATCGGCACCGTCAGATGCCAGAACTGGCGTGCGGCTGCCGACCTGGGCCTTGCGAGCCGGTGCGTCGCGGTCAGTCCGCAGGCTGTCGTAGAACCGCCAGCCTCGCATCCTCTCGCGCATCGCCAGCAATTCCGGTGTGCTGCGCGGGTCCGCGGCCTGAGTCATCATGCTGTCGAATGAGGCGAGATCTTTGATAACCACAGGCCGGGCGCCATCCCGGTCCAGGACCGTGACGCATGGCCCGGCGCGGGTCGCCAGCGTATTGCCGCGCTTTAGATACTCGCCGGCCCAGACCGCCTCCGCCTTGATCTCGGGATCGCCGTCGAAGAGTGACCTTGGAACAGGTACCGGCAGGCCAAGGTCGATGGCATAACCATAATCCTGGCTCGAGAATCCCAGTTTCAGACTGACGCGATTGCGCCGCATGGTCCCCTGGACGGGCACGTCTCCGGATTTCATCCCGCGCGAGAAGGACTCAGGCCCCGCCCATAGCGTCGAATCCAATCCTCCCTCCGCTGCGAGCGACACGATGATCCGCCCCTGTGCGACATCGGCGAGGAGCCGTATCGATCGGTAGAGGCTCGACTTTCCGCTGCCGTTTGCCCCGGTAACGATGTTCAGCCGCTCAAGCGGCATCACCAAGTCCCGCAAGGAACGATAGCCGGACACTGCAAGCGTGATGAGCATGATTCCAACGCAACAATTTCAAGGGAGCCGTTTATAGCAGCGCCAGGCCATTTGCGGCCCGTGCCATATCGCAGCAAGACCGCCGCGTCCAACTAGGCACACACGAATCACCGAATCAGTTGAAACGAATCGGTTTCACCTTGACTGGTGCCGGATAGCTCGAATTTCGATGGATTACAGCGTCGGTTGTACCCGTCCCAACCCAGTCTCAGGTGCGTTTTCGACGCGGGCCAAACACTATGACGTTTCCGAATGTTCGAGGATTCGCTTTAGGGATCGATTGATCGAACTGGAAGGCTCTGCGCCCGCATTGCCCTTATTCGACCTATTTCTTCCCGTATAAGCTGAGACTGGGTAGCACGTTGCTACCTGGGAGCCGTCAGCGCCTGGCGGTCGGACAGTGTCGGCTGTCCTGCCGGAGGGAACCAGGCGTAGAGGTCGCATCAATGCTGCGCACGCGCACCTCAATATCTGGCCCTTGGCCGACATGTCCGAGGCCAGCGCTGCGGCTTTCCCCTGAGTCCGTGTGGTAATAATTCACACCATACGTGACAGGTTTGCAACGGCATTCGGCCGTTACCAAGCAATTGCTGAGGCAGGTGTGTCTCTGATGCATCAGATCAGCAATTGCCGCCACCGGCGGGAGTAAACAGCCGCCCCTTAAATAGCTGGTCTTACTAAAAAGCCGACACCTATAAACAGTTCGCTAATTCGCTTTGATTTCTTCATTTTAGCTTGGCGAATTGAGTCGGAAGATTCATTCCTTGCAAGATTCAGTGTTTTCAATTCATGACGTTCAATGCCGGATCAGGCTCAGATTAGAGTTATGCACAAGGCATGTGGCAATTCTAACAAAAGCCGTCTCTGAAGACTGTTTCATCCTTTGCAGAGGCTTGAATGTCTTATGAAACTGCAGCGCTCGATCATTATGTCGGCGAATCAGTTGGCACCAATTCGGAATCGGAACGACACAGAGTTGCCGTTTGCCGGGGGCGGTAAAACGACAACTCTGCGAGAATTCGTCCTGTCGATCGACAGCAGACTTAGTAGTGCCTGTCGCAAACCGTGTAGGGCTTCTTCTTGTAGAACGTCTTCCAGATCCACTTGTAGCGATAGCCGTAGCCGTAACCGCGGTGGATTCTGACCTTGACCTTCTTGCGGTAGGAAATCGTGCGGTACTTGGTATAACAGACCGGCTGATAGCTATGCGCATAGTAGCTCGACTGGTTGTAGTAACCGGCCGATGCGCTCGTCGCGCCAACCGACAATGCGGTTGAGGCTATGGCCACCGCCGCAGCGGTGGAAAGCAGCAACTTCTTCATGTCTAAAACTCCCGGAGCCTAAGCTCGTTTCATTGCAATTCCGATGGCGGGGAATGTGCCCGTACATCGATGATTGCCCTGAAAGTATCAAAGCCGGCCTGAACCCACTCTGAGCAGAATGTTCATGTGAAATTCACGTTTTCAGCGCGTCAAAAAAGTCAAAATTCTCCGGGAGAAATGAAAAATTAAAACATAAATTTATACAAACAGCGTTATCTGCATCTCCTTGAATGATAAAACTGCCAGAATTATTAAAACACCCTCTTCTCCAAGCGGATTTCCGAGATTTTTGTTCGTTTTTCGCCTTATTATGCTTCATTTTTCCCTTCCCATGACCGCAATTGCCGCCGCCGATTGCGATGTCGTGGGATTTGGCACACGGCCAAACGGGGAGAATCGCACTGGTGATTGCCGGGAAACGACCATTGTGTGATCTACATCACTTTCATCCCGCACAGGCATCCCCATTTCCCAATCAAGCAAGTGATGAAGGAAGCAGCCCGTGTTGAACACGATGACTTTATTCCGTGCGACGATGGTTCGAGCCGGTGAAGCGGAGTCCCCCCGTTACCCGATCGATGCGCATATAGCGCAGCGGGGTTCGTCCCCGACCAAGCGACGCGCGATGATCGCCGGTTCTTTACTGGCGTTGGCTGCCACCGCCGCTCTGGCGGACTTCATTCCCGCACTGACAGTTTGACCACGCCTTACCCGATCCTGACACACACGCTACGCACACGATTGACCACGAATTGAAGTGATCAGGCCCAATGGGTCGTCCCCCCCACCCTGGGGCCTGTGAGTATGGCGACACTCTCCCCGTCGCCAACAAATGCCAGCGCGGTGCCGCCCTGCACCGCGCTGGCTTTCTCTTTTTGGGAAGCTCTGTCTTACGGCACGCCAGCAAGGATGTCCGCGACGGCTGTAGACCAACCCGGATCGGAGTGCTTGTCCCAATACAGACCGACGAGCCTGCGCGTCACGTCTCCCATGGCCCCGGTCCCGACTGCGACGCCGTCCACCCGCGTGATCGGCATGATGCCACCGGCTGTGGATGTGGCGAAGATCTCGTCGGCTTCGCGTAACTCGGTCGTCGTTACCGATCGCTCGTTGACCGAGACCTGCAACGTCTCGGCCAGCTCGATTGCAGACCGGCGTGTGATCCCATGCAGAACGCCGGTGCCAGGCGTCGCAATCTCCCCATTGCTCACGGCAAAGATATTGAACCCGGGCCCCTCGGTTACATGGCCATCGGCATCGGTCAGTACGACCGATTGCGCATTGCGCTCATAGGCCTCGTAAAGACCCATGACCAGGTCGAGCCAATGGTAATTCTTGACGGTGGGATCGACGGATTGCGGCGGAATACGATGAATATCGGAGAGGGCGATTGAAAGCCCTCTCTTCCTATCATCGGGCTTCAGGATCCAACCGAACGGGATCGCAAAGCAGATCAGTTGATTGACCGCGTCGCGCGGATCGCGTGAAAGCGTCGGCGAAACACCGCGGGTCAGGATCATTTCCACATAGGCGTCTTCAAGGCCCGATCGCTCAACACATTCCGCAAGAATTTCTCTGAGTTTCGGTGCCTCCACAGGACTCTGCAGATGAATTCTGGACGCCGACCGCTGAAAACGTTCGATATGCGCGTCCAGGCGAAAGAAACGTCCCTTCCAAACATGAACGACGTCGTAGGTCGCATCGGATCTTAAAAATCCCCAATCGAGCACAGAGATCTTCGCTTCGGCGATTGGAACAAAGGCGCCTTCGACATACGCGAAACCGGGGTTCATGCTCATGGGACACGGTCCAAAAAAGTACAGAAACGATCAAACAGCTGACGTGGATCATGGCGAGGATCCGACATCGGTGCCATGGCTCCCAATCCATCCAGTATCGCACGCGCGAGATAATCCATGAACGAGCAAGACACGACAAGAACCGAGACTATTGAGGACACGCCGACCGAGCCCGTTGAGGAAGCAACGGCCCAGAGCAAGGGCAATGGGGCCGTACCCAGCGAGCCCGCTGTGGCAATGACCGCTGAGGAGATGGACGCTGAAAAACCATCCCTTGCAGATATCCGGCGCGACGCAAACGCGATCCGTAAGATTTTCGAGAATGGCGAATATCCCTACAAGACAAAAATCCCGCGAAGCGCCTACGAGAAACGCAAGGCGAAGCTGCAAACCGAACTCCTGAAAGTGCAGGACTGGGTCAAGGCGAGCGGACAGAAGATCGTACTGATATTCGAAGGACGGGATGCGGCCGGCAAGGGCGGAACCATCAAACGCTTTACGGAGCATCTGAATCCGCGTGGCGCACGGGTTGTCGCGTTGGACAAGCCGACCGACAAAGAGAAGTCGCAATGGTATTTTCAGCGCTATATCGAGCATCTTCCGGCAGGCGGTGAGATGGTCCTGTTCGACCGCTCCTGGTACAACCGTGCCGGCGTCGAACGCGTGATGGGCTTTTGCTCTGCCAACGACTATCTCGAATTCATGCGCGAGGCGCCCGAGATCGAACGCATGATGGTCCGCAGCGGAATCATTCTTTTCAAATACTGGTTTTCCGTCACGCGCGACGAACAACTCCGCCGCTTTCAATCGCGCGAGGTCGAGCCGCTCAAGAAGTGGAAACTCTCGCCCATCGATCGCCAATCGCTCGATAAGTGGGACGACTACACGGAAGCGAAGGAAGCGATGTTCTTTTACACGGACACCGCAGACGCACCCTGGACGATCGTCAAATCCAATGACAAGAAGCGCGCGCGGCTGAACTGCATGGAGCACTTTCTCTCGTGTCTCCCCTACCCCGACAAGGATCATCAGATTGTAGGCGCGCCTGACCCGTTGATTGTCGGATCGAGCGGAGACGTAATCGGAAAGAGCGACCATATCCTCGGCCGCAGCCTTCATCCGGATCACCGGCGGACACGTTGATGTGCGTGTCCCTTTCGCAAGATCTGCTAAGGTACGCTGAAATCCGTCCCGTGTAGAAGGATGCGCGAAAAAGCACGCTGTTCGTCATTCCAGCGAAGGCTGGAATCCAGTGCGACCGCGATGATCTATGGGAGGTGTCCTGGATCCCAGCCTTCGCTGGGATGACGATGTGATGTCAGCGTGCGATATTTGAATAGGTGAATAAGCAACAGGTTTCAGGCCGCGAACAGGTAATTGCACTCTTGACGAGCCGCGATCGAGAGCGCCTTTCCTACTAAATCTAACCTTGGGGACGGTGTCGCTTGGGGAATGTCGTCCTAACCATCGTCCTTCCGCTCTTCGGCATTATGGTCGCCGGGTATCTGGCCGGCCGCTTTCGCCTGTTCGATGAAGCCAGCAGCAAAGTGCTCAGCGCATTTGTCTTCGTCATCTCCCTGCCGGCTTTGATATTCGTATCGCTGTCGCGCGTGCCCGTTGCCGAATTCTTCGACCTGCAGTTCTTCGGCGCCTTGGGCGGCGGCATGCTCATCGTCTTCTGCCTGAGCCTCATCGTGGCCCGGCTCGTCTTTCCCGACAGCCTGACGGCCCTCGGGCTGCATGGATTGACGGCGATGTATTCCAGCACGGGCTATATCGGCCTGCCGATCATCCTCTTCGTTTTCGGGAATGAAGCGCTGGCGCCCGGCGTTGTCGGCGCGGTGATAACTGGCGCGGTCTTTCTGCCGCTTGGGATCATCATGGCCGAAATCGACAAGGGCCGTGCAGCCGCAAACATCACATTCGCACCGCTCCTTGCTGTTGTCGGCAGCCCCGTGATGCTGGCGACGGTTGCCGGTCTTGCGGTCTCAGGCGCCGGTATCGATCTGCCTGCGCCAATCGCAAAATTCTGCGAGTTGCTCGGCGGCGCGTTCATTCCCTGCGCCCTGTTTTCTGCCGGACTCTATATGGTCGGATGTTCCGTGGCGGGCGACGGTGTCGAAATTGGCTGGCTTGTTTTCGCCAAGCTTGTTCTGCACCCCCTGATAACGTGGTGGCTGGCGTACAAGGTCTTCGCCCTGGAGGGCATTTTGCCGATGATCGCCGTGATCCAGGCCGCCCTGCCGAGCGGCGCGCCGGTCTTCGTTCTGGCGCAGCGCTACCAGGCATTCCTCGCCCGCTCCAACGCGGCGATCGTGTTGTCAACGACGCTGTCGGTGTTCACGCTATCGGGCCTGCTGATCTACTTCGGGCTTTAGATCATGGCGAAGATCGGTCCGACGCGATCGGGATTACGGACAACTTGCCTTTGCGAATAGTGATCCGCCTACGAAGCAAGATCAGTCTCGGGATATCAATAATGGCAGCTGCTGCAGTGCAACCAATCTGCGTTCAATCCTATTTCCGCTATTATTAAGTAAGCTGCCACCATGAAGGCATCGCTCGGATAACTGATTTTGGCGCTGAACAGAAACGTGAAACTGGTCAATCCAAACCGATAAGTGCGCTTACTTCGCTCATGTGATGAAAGATTTCTGCACCCGCCTCCGACAATTCCGCCACGTCTGTGAACGGATCCCCCGCATATCCCAGAACCCGAGCACCGCTTGCAACTCCGGCGATTACGCCGCTCAGCGAGTCCTCCACGATCACCGCATCCTCGCTTCGCTGGTTCATGGCTGAGGCCGCGGCGATAAAGACGTCCGGATGTGGTTTTCCGCGCGCAACGTCTTGTGCACTGAACAGGAAATTCTCCATTAGCGGCAGAAGCCCGACGCTGCCCAGCGTCTGGCGCATCTTTTGAACGGATCCCGAAGAGGCGACACAATATGGAATGTTGCTTCGTGCCACGTGGTGCACGAGTTCGACGGCTCCGGCTATAGGTTCAACGCCGTTTGCAAGAACCGCTTCCACTTCTCCGCGAAAGACGCCGGGAAGAGATGGTTCGTAGGGCCGGTCGGTCAATCTGGCAACCTCGCGGCACACATCCTCGATCGTTTTCCCTTGAAAGCGCGTTCGGCATTGGTGCCCGGTCATGGGAAATCCATACTCGGTTACCAACTCTGCCATGCGATCATTGGCAATCGCTTCCGTATCAACGAGTACACCGTCGCAATCGAAAATTACCAGTTTGGCACGCATGGCTGGCCCTTCTGAAAAACCACGAACGTCTCTAACACGATGGGGAGGGGGTGCCGGAAAGTGGCACACCTCTTCCGAGGCCGTTGCAGCAGAAATACTGCAGGAAGCGTCCGTAATCTCGACAACAAAACCGGCACATGATGATCCGAAGCGAAATAGTTCGCAGCTCAGCAACACGACACATGAAAATGCGTATCAGCGCATACATTGCGGAGTGCGGAATTTGGAAATTCGGACAATAGCGACCATGGGATCATTTTATTGAGAGTAGCGATCCAAGTTAATATTCTCGATCTCGCACACTCGTTGAACGGCTGCGCGTTGAGACATTTCACGCAAGTAGCGCAAAAGATGTGGAAACGATGTCGGTGGTCGAGAAATTTTTTCACACCACAGAGCCAACATGAAAAAGAAATGATCGCAAGCACTGACTTTATCGCCTAGCAAGAATCTCTTCTTTCCGAGTTCGTTGTCCAATAGCGCGAGAATTCCCACCAGTCTCGGGTCTTGGGCTGCCCTAATTCCTTCGATGCCCTCGGCATCCATCGTATGGTTTTCAGGATATCTCCAAACCATGAACTCTGCCTGGAGCGTGTTGTTGAGATAGGCCAGCCATTGGAAGAACAGTGGGCGATCGGCATGGCCGAGAGGTGGAATGAATTGCGAAGCCGCGTCCTGCTCGCAGATGTAGATACAGATTGCAGGGCTTTCGAACAGCACGAGGTCGTCATGCACGAGTGTGGGGATGCGGCCCGCCGGATTCAGCTTCAGATATTCTTTCGATTTCTGAGCGTTTGAATTTCGATCGACAAGCCTCAGTTCATAGTGGGCATGCGTCTCGGCCAGTAGGAAATGAGGCGCAAGACTTGCATTATCCGGGAAATAGTGAAGTTCAAGCATGACGGCCTATTGCGGGTTTGCCGTGAAATCAAGGGTCGTCCTTCTCTAACATTAATTGCAAGTTCGGATTCGAAAACACCTTGGCCGGCTCTCTATCGATATCGGCTTCTGGCACATTTTCCCGTACGTCGGTCAACCCCAATGCGGCTCAAGCCGAGGGGTAACCGGACGGGTTCGAGCGTCGTATTTTGGATTCTGTTTCTAAGAGGACACGCCCTAGGCAACGATCAGTTCGGCGCCAAGGTCGAGGCAATCGTCTGCAACCCAATTGCCTTCCTTGCATGAGTCCCAGTCGAATTGCAGACCGGCCGTCATGCCCGATCGCCATACGATTCTTGCAAAAAGCGGCTGGTCGATGCTCTCGATGATGAGTTCGACCGTATCGGGGAAATCCGCCACCTGGTTCGATACGAGCAGGCAGCCGCCAGCACTCGCATCATGGACGGAGCACCAGACGCCCACGGGATGGTCATCCGACATGACGATCGCGTTCAAAAAGACCTTGAAGCGCTCATGCTCCCGTTTTTCCGGCCTGTCCATTTTCATCCCACAATGTGTCAACCAATCTCTGACACTCTCGCAAGAACGTATGAATTTGCGGTAAACACCGGAAAACACATAGAAAACACGGCTTGGCGGTTGCCAGAAAACAACCTGCGCCCAATGAGGCACAGGTTGCTGGGATCTGGAGGGTCCGGTCCCTACGCCTTCAGAGCGTTGTTTCCGAAATACATGAACTCCCGGTCCATCTTGGAAACGTCCGCTGCGGCAAGCTTGAGGCTGGCACCATCGACCATTTTGTGGCTCTTCTGGGCTTTCACCCATTTGTCCGCCGACTGAAGCGTCGACAAGGTGTAGGTGGTCGTTTCATTCAGATAGTGGGTCGGAATGACGATCCTGGGCTTGAGGCGATCGACGATGGCGTTTGCCTGCTCGTAGGAGAGAATGTGCTCCGAACCGTCGACGGGCAATGTCAGCACATCGATTTTGCCGATCGCTTTCCAGAATGAATCGGGCGGATTGGGCCGGTTGTCGCCCCAGATCAGGGTGCGGATGCCCCCCGTCTCGATCACATAGACGACCATATCCATATGTCCGACATTGTCCGGCGGGCAGGCCTTTGCGCCAAATTCCTTGAGCGCGTTGGTCCACTCGTACCAACCCGGTGCGACGCAGGCATGCTTGTCCGCAAAACCCGTAATCTTGAGATCGGCAAATTCATAGGTGCCGACCATCCGGTCCAGGACCATGGTCGAGTGGGGGCGGTCGATGGCGTCATGGTCGAAATGGGTGTGGGTCGACATGGTTATGTCGACCGTCGTCTCCGGAAACTTGTTCTTGTACCAAAGACCCCAGGCACCCGAGGGATCGTCGCGCCAGGGGTCGAATAAGACGGTCGCACCGCCCGGCGACGTGATTTTGATCGCGCAATGGCCGTAATAGTCGATCCCGACAGCACCGTCCGGAAAACTGGATTGCTCCTGCAGCGTAATAACATGCTTGTTGTTTCCAGGCTGTTTCCAGTCGGTCGATTGCGCCGCGGCAGGCGTGGCACCGATCGCGCCCGCAGCTGCGCCGACGCCGGCAGCGCCCGCGGCCAAAAAGAACGATCGACGGGACATGCCCGGAGCGAGCGTGTCCCGCGACCCGTTCAACAGCGTCGGCTTCAGATCTTCTCGGCTAAAATTCTTCTTGCTCATCTGGCCCTTCCTCCACTTCTGGCTATGCACCATTGCTCGCATCGCGCGAGCAAACGAGCGTAACACCGGGCGTGACGGCGGCTGATATGAGTAAGCTGGGAGTAAAATGGGGGGAAATCCCCCCTATGTCTGCAAGGACAATAGATGGCTGCGGAGACTCATTCCTCGCCGTTCGATCCCAAGCTTTCGGCGGATATTCTTGCGATGGAAGTCGATGGTACTCGTTTCGCGCGACAGTGCCTGCGCAATGTCCTTTGTGGTTCGTCCATTCATGACCATCTGCGCGATCTCGACCTCGGTCGGCGTCAGATTCTGGAGGGCGACGACAAGCTTGTTGGCAAAGGACGACGTGATGCTCTTGAGGTTGCTTTCGACCAGATCCAGGTAGGAGCAGTCGGGTTCCTGGCTGCCGATCGTCGTCCGCAGCTTGCTCATATGCGGCAAAATCAGCTCCGTAATCTGACGGAGGATCTGCCCCTCGAATTCCTGGCGCGACGTCTCCATATTGGCCAAAAGGACTCTGAGCGCGGTATTGGCGTCTTTGAGCTCCCGGGTCCGACAGGCGACACGATCCTCAAGCTGTTCCAGACTATCCTGCAATTGCTGCTCGAGACGCTTGCGCTCGGCAATTTCGACCAGAAGTGCCAGATCGCTTTCGATAAGCTGGCGGAACTCCTGCAACAGAGTCCGATAGCCGGTCGCTTTCTTGTTGTTGCGCTTATCGAGGACACAGATAGTGCCGAAAAGCGCGCCATCCGGCCAGGCGAGCGGATAGCCGATATAGAATGACATGCCATGATCGAGATCCTGATTGTCGTTCCAATCGGGATCCGAATTGGCGTCCGGAACCAGAAGTTCATCGCAGTTCTCGAGGACGGAGAAACAATAGAGTTTGTTGTTCAAAACGAAGGACTGGCCGACTTCGTACGGATTGCCTTCGCTCTCGCTCGAGACAAAAACGGAATGGTCGGGTGGATCGGTCTTCATCACCAGACTGGCCGGTACATCCACCATGCGTGCAGCGAGGTCGACCACGCGTTGCCACTTGCCGAGTATGGCGCTGGGAATATCAGGCTTACCTACGATCACACCAGCACTCCATCCCATCCTTTGACAATCATAGGGCCGAGACCCGTGTGATGGCAAAGCTGCCTTGATCCATCACGCATCGTGCTGACGGCGCCGGCGCTGCGCACGGATTTCCGCAATGGGCTTGTCGTGTAGCTGGGGCTTCGTCTGAATCCGACGTGAGCCGCAGGCGGTGCATTTCAGTCGTTTTCCGACGTCAGGAACCGCACAGGTCGTGGGTAATGGCAGCTTTGCGGGTACCAAGTCACGCTCCCGGAAACAGTCGAGACAATAAGCCCAGACGGTACGATCTGCGCGTGCAAGGTCGCCAAGCGTTACGGCACGGGTGTCGGGTTGCCTCGTCAATGCCAAGCTCCACCCCCACCGTGCCGGAGGTCGCGTCTATAGCATAGCTTCGACGATGCGCCAGAAACTAAGGCGTGGACTCAGCGTCGATACCCGTCTTCGCCGCATCTTTTTCGTTATCGCCTGGCTGATCAGCGGCAATGTCCGCCTTGAGCGACGCAATGGCATCCTCCTTTGCCTGCAACTGCGACTTCAATTCGGCAATCTCGGCCTCGTAGACATCGATCGACCCGGTTTGCGCGGTATCAGCGCCCTGCGCCGTGCCTTCGTCCTGGCCGGCGTCATCATCTTCATCCGTCTTCAGCCGGGATTCGAGCCTTGCGAGTTTTGCCATGATATCTTCTGTCGTAGAATCGCTGTGGCTGCGCGCACGTGCAACGACCGTGTCGAATTCCTCCAATTGCGCGTCCCGAGTCTCGAGTTCGGCCGTCAATTCCTCAATTCTCAGTTCCAATCGCGCGATTTCGACGCCCTTTGCAGCGGCATCTGCCTGGACGCTCTCCAAAACCTGACGGCCCGCGTCCACATCGGTGTTGAGGCTCTCCATGCGTTCCTTGTTGATCTTGTCTTCGTCATTCATCCGATTGAGGCGGTGTTTGGTCCCCTCATGGGCGCTGAGTTCGCGCTCGAGCGCCCGTTGAATTCGCCGGTTCGTTTCAGACAGGCGCACTTCCTGCTCAGCCAGACGCGCGCGCGTCCGCGCCTCGAAGAACAGCCATGCACCGATGACACCGACCGCCAGACCGATGAACAACCACAAGAATTCCATCATTTTTTAAGCCACATGGGTTCCATCACCATCTCCGCGCCAGTTCGCGGCACTTTACCTCCCCCCAGGCTAGCCGTCTGTTTTGCGCACGACCAGATCAACCTGATCTCGCCGACCCATCCACTGGCGGCCTTGTTCCCCGGGGCCAATCACGGACGAGTTGTTTGGACCCGAAACGATCCGTAGGCTCGGGCCCATGTGTAACCTTTACAGCATGACGAAATCCCAGGAAGCCGTGCGGCGCTTGTTCAAAGTCGACCATCAGCACGATCACTTGGGCAATTTGCCGGCCATGGCGAGTATTTTTCCAGCCTTTGAAGCTCCGGTCGTGCGCATCGGCGCGCATGACGATCGCTCGCTGGAGATGCTCTCATGGGGATTTGTGCTGCCCCAGAAAGGCAAGGTGGCCAAACGCATCACCAATGCACGTGACGACAAGGTCCGGGAGAGCCGTTTCTGGCGCAGCTCGTTCGAGGCGCGGCGCTGCCTCGTGCCTGTTACGTCCTTTTCCGAGCCGAAAGGCCGCAAACCGGCGGTCTGGCATTGGTTTGCACTCTCCCCCGACCGTCCGCTTTTTGCATTCGCCGGTCTTTGGCGTTCGTTCCGCGGCCGCCTGAAGCCGGATGCGGAACCGGTGGATATCGACACCTATGCCTTCCTCACGACGCGCCCGAACGATGTGGTGAAACCGATCCATCCGAACCGGATGCCGGTTATGCTTGTTGGTGAGGATGCTCAGGACACCTGGTTGCATGGCTCAGCCGACGAGGCCTTCGCTCTTGCGCAGCCCTACCCTTCCGATGCCATGTCGATTGTCCATAAGGGCGAGACCAAAGATGCGGGTGGGTGAAATTGCAACGCATCAAAGGAAACGCGATGCCTGCTTCCGGCAAACGCCAGGAAGGGCCGCAAGTGTTTACGACGCCTCAACCGGCCCGCCGGCTTTCCGCCAAGCAGCAATGCCGCCGGCGACATGGCAGACATTCTCCAGCCCCATATCCTTGAGTGTCTTGGCGCCAAATGTCGAGCGCCCTCCCGATGCGCAGAACAGGATAAGCGGCTTGCCGCTCGACAGGGCCTCGTTGTGCATGGGCGACTCGGGATCGGCGATAAACTCGAGAAATGCCCGTGGCGCATGAACGGATCCCGGGATCGATCCCTCTTTGGCGCGCTCGTCAGACTCACGAATATCCACGAATATGGCTTCCGGATCAGCGAACCGCTCCAGCGCATCGTCGACCGAGATCGTCTCGATCACGGCATTGGCCTCCGCCAACATCTCTTTGAACCCATGCTTTATCACGGCGTAGCCTCCTCGTTTCCAGACTGGCCGGTGAACAAACCGCCACTTTGCGCCTAAGTCAAACTTTGATCGGGATTGGGGAATGCGGCTAATTGGCTGCGATCCCTGTAAAAATCTCACAGGTCCCAACGGACTAGGTTTTTCCTGCGTTCTGCCACACCTGCATTGGGGCAAGGATCATGCCGAGGATCACCAGAAGTGCGCCGAACCACTGTGTCTGGGTCAACCATTCATCCAAAAAGATTGACGACAATATCAAACCGATGACAGGTACGATCGGTGTCATCAGCGAGAGCAGACCCGGCCCAAGCGCCTGGGCCGCATACGCGAACAGCGCGATTCCGACAGCACTGTGCAAAACACCCTGATAGAGCGCCTGATAAACCACATACGCCAGTGGCGGGATGTGAAGTTGTGGCGTCATTGCAAGCACATAGGCAGGTAGGAAGACGAGCGAAAGACAGGCAATCGCGGCAGCCGCTACGAGCGGGTCGATACTCCAACGACGGAGCAGAACCGCCAGAACGCCCCATGCAGCCCCGCTGATCGCAAACAGGATGCTCCCGAACCAGATCGTGCCGCCGGACCCGCCAAAACTGCCCGAGCCAACCAAAAGAAGCCCGATCGCCGAGCAGCCGAATGCCAGGGCTCGGCCCGCGGACCAATCCTCCCCGAGCCAAAGCGCGGCGAGGACGACGCCGGTCAGCATTGTCAGGCCCGGATTGATGATCACGACATAGGAAGCAGGTGCGAAGGTCAGCCCCTCGATCACCAGAATATAGTAGGGAGCACCACCGAGAGCCGCGAGAACCGCGCCCCGGCGCCATCCGATCCCGGCAAGATTCGAGAAGCCTCTGCGCCAAAGAAAAGGCAGAAAGACCAGACCGGCCAAGCCGAAACGCAAGGCTGTCATGTCATAGGGTGTCAGCCCGTGCAGGACACCATGCCTGGAGAACACAAACTGTCCAGCAAAAATCGTGAAAGCGGCCAAGGCCGAGAAGACTGCGAGCAGAGCACCGGCCCGAGACAGTTTACGATCCATCAGGTGATCATAGCATCGCTGCTCGCCGGGTCCGCGCGTCTCTGCCGTAGTTGCCTAACGCGCGTCTTCCAGAATCATGTCGCTCGCCTTTTCACCGATCATGATCGTCGGGGCATTGGTGTTTCCCGAAACGATGGTCGGCATGATCGAGGCATCCGCAACCCTCAGACGCTTGATGCCGTGGACGCGGAGCCGCTCGTCGACAACTGCCGCTTCGTCGCGCCCCATCTTGCAGGTGCTGGTCGGGTGATAAATGGTTTGCGAGATGTTTCGCGCCATCTCCAGCATATCCTCATCGCTCTGCGTTTTTGAGCCGGGCACCTTTTCTTCGACGATGAAAGGCGACATTGCCTTGGTCTCGGTCAGCGCTCGCGAGACGCGCATGCCGGCAATCGCCGTTTCCTGATCGATCGGATCCGACAGATAGTTCGGATGGATTTCCGGATAGACATCCGGGTCGGGTGACGTGATGTCGATATGCCCCCGGCTTTCGGGCCGTAGTTGGCATACGGACATGGTGATGCCTGAGAAGGGATGCATTTCGACGCCCGGCTTGTCGGCGCTCAACGGCTGGAAATGAAACTGAATGTCCGGCGTTTCGAGCTCCGGTTTGGTCTTACAGAAAATGCAGACCTGGCTTGCCCCCATTGCCATGGCACCGCGACGCGCTAAAATGTACTGCATTCCGATAACCGTTCGCCTGAATACATTGTTTATCTCGTCATTCAATGTCGGGACATTGACTTCATAGATCATGCGGATCTGAAGATGATCCTGCAGATTGCGCCCGACACCGGACAACTCGTTGCGAACCGGCAGATTGACGTTCCGAAGGATCTGCCCCGGCCCAATTCCCGACAATTGCAGGATTTGCGGCGAGCCGATTGCTCCGGCAGACAGGATCACTTCGCCGCCGGGCTTCAGAGTTGCGTGGTGCGGCTGGCCCTTGATGTGAAAGTTGATTCCTTTCACCTCGTCGCTTTCGGCCGTATCGAACAACAAGCCGGTCACGTGAGCGTGAGTCACGATTTCCAGACTGTCCCGCCCTCGTGCCGGGTTGATGTAGCCGACAGCAGTCGAGCAGCGTCGGCCCTTGCGCGCGGTGAGCTGAAAATATCCCGCCCCTTCCTGGGTGGCGCCATTGCTGTCGTCATTGCGCGGGATGCCGATCTCCTCGGCCGCTTCGATCAGCGCGTTGCACACATCCCGGTGCACTCGCATATTCGATACCGACATCGGGCCGCCCGAGCCGTGGAATTCATCGGCGCCATTCTCCTGGTCTTCCGAGCGTTTGAAATAGGGAAGCACATCCTCCCACGACCAGCCGGCATTGCCGAGCTGGCGCCAGTGATCGTAGTCCTGATGCTGACCGCGGACATAAAGCAGGCCATTAATCGAGCTCGATCCGCCCAATGTCTTGCCGCGTGGCCAATCGATACTGCGCCCGTTCAAGCCGGGATCGGGCTGCGTCTTGTAGCACCAGTCGGTATTCGGATTGTGCAGCGTCTTGAAGTATCCCACGGGAACGTGGATCCAGGGATTGAGATCGCGCCCACCGGCTTCCAGCAATAAGACGCGATACTTGCCGCCATCGCTCAAACGGTTGGCCAGCACGCACCCCGCCGAACCTGCTCCTGCAACAATATAATCGAAAACACCAACCGATTGTGTCACGGCACCGAACCTCCGACTGACGATGGTTCCTCTGTCGCCCGATCACTTCCCAGCGACAATCGAGGATAAAAGATAGCAAGTCCAACCTTCGGATGCTGTCACTCGAAGCACAATGTTCTGCGCCCCAAACTTCACTCGACAATGTCGTATTTCCGACCAAAGCGACCGCACCCGATGCATGAAAAACACCGGATCCGGCTACTTGCGCGTCTCCAGTTCAAGCAAGCATCCGACTATTGCAACGTTGCACAATCAAGCTGGAAATTGCAATAATGAAAAAAATAATATCATTATTGCACGCAAGGTTTCCCCGGGGAGGAGATATCAATCGTTCGCTGACAGGCTCGAAACCGCGTCTCTACGAGACAAGCTTTTCAGTTTGGAACGCATCAAGCAAGCATCGGAAATGACCAGATCGGCTGCAACAATTTACTACGAGTGGCGTGCCGTTAGATTCCTACGGCACTCGGGTTTCCAGGCGTTGACGTTTTCGTCGCGTCTCGATCAGCACCCCTGTTTTCAAGGAGCGACCTAGCGCATGGCAAAAGCACCGGCAATCAGAGACAAAGGCACGTCTTTCCTACGCGTGTTTCAGATTCTGGAAGCCGTTATAAACGCCAGTGGTCCGCAGACCTCCAGCCAGATCAGTGAGATCGTGGGACTCCCGAACCCGACCACCCATCGTCTGTGCCGCATGCTCGTGGAGCAGCGCCTGTTACAATACGAACTCGATGGCAAACGTCTGATGAGCGGCCCGCGTCTGTTCGAGTTTGCCGGACAGATCATGTCCGGATCGAATTTGGACCTTGAGCGCCGCGCCATTCTGGAGGCACTGGTGAATGAAGTGGGTGAGACCTGCAATATCTCCATCCCAGATGGCACACGGATGATCTATGCGGAGCGTGTGGAATCGCATTGGCCGCTACGCATGCAGCTCCCTGCGGGAACGCAGGTGCCGCTTCACTGCACCGCCAGCGGCAAACTGTTTCTCAGCCAGCTTGAGCCGAGCGCGCTCGATACGGTCCTGGAGCGACTTGATCTAGGCAAACTCGCCACGAAGACAATCGTCGACAAAGCGAAACTCAAGCATGATCTGAGGCGAACGCGCGAGCGCGGCTATGCGCAAGACAATGAGGAGTTCATTGAAGGGCTGGTCGCAGTCGCCGTGCCCATTCATGGACCGCGTGGACGCTTTTGTGCTGGGCTTGCCCTTCATGCACCGAAATTCAGGATGACGATCCGGGCCGCGGTCGGAAAACTCCCGCTTCTGCGAGAGGCTGCACAACGCATCGAGCACCTCATGCGGGTTTCAACCACACCCCAAGATTTCGTCAATGGGCCGGGTCAGCCGATCGATTTTTTTGAAAACGAACTGGGGCAGTAGAACGTGTCTTGGACGGCGACCGAAATTTCCTAAGCGAGCGCCCAACTCTGCGCGATCTTGCTGGCTACCTCCGTGGCGCGTTCGACATAGGTCAGCGCTTTCTCCTCATTCATTCTTGTCGACGGCGCATGGATGGCCAAACCTGCAATAGCCTTGTTTTCACGATCCCTGATGGCAACCGCTATAGCCGTCAGACCAAACACATATTCCTCGTTGTTGAATGAATAACCCTGAGATCTGATCGCAGCGAATTCGTCCTCCAAGGCCTCCGGTTCCGTCAGCGTGTTTTCCGTAAATTGCTGCAACGATGTCGCTCTCAGAATCCGCGTGCGGACGTTCTTGTGCTGTTCAGCGACCAGGAGTTTACCGATCGCGGTACAGTGGATCGGCACGCGGCTCCCAATCTCCAGGTCGAGGCGCAAAGGAGAAATGCCCTCGACACGCTCGATATAGACGATCTCATCCTGATCGAGCACGCCCACATTGCACGTCTCCTCGGTCAACTCGAGTAGCTCATGAAGATGGGCACGGACGGGCGGGCGCCTGTTGCGACTAACCAGTGCCGTTGCGGATAGCCGCGTCATCTCAGGTCCGATTTCGTATCGGTCCTTCTGCGGTGCCCGGATTATCAGGCCAGCCTCGGTTAGCTGCTGTAAGACGCGATGGATTGTCTGTCGCGGAAGGTCGATTTCTTCCGCCAGCTCGGCCAGGCCGATCGCTCGCTCGCTTTCCGCAAGCTTCGACAGCACGAGTATCGCTTTCTCGAGGGCCGATGTTCGTAGTTGGTCCGTCTGCTGAATTGCCATGATTCCCAGAGCGTTTAGTCGATTGTTGGCGTGATTCATAGTCGCAAAGATCGTGCCGGTCCAACAGCGACAGACAGACGTCGGAAACGCGCCTCTGCCATCGCCCAAAAACCCACCAGTCGCAGGACACGTATGTCGGGAATCCATCCCTCGATTCTGAATTTCTCTTGACTAACGTATAAATTAATGAAAAATGGGATATTCTATCCCGATAACTGTATTTTCTACAATCAATAATCGGCGACAGTCAACCTAGGAAGGAATGTGGAGAAACAATGGGTAATCTCTGGAACAAGACAGTGCCGCTCTTTGGCGGCTTCGCATTTGCCGCAATGGCATGGGCCGGCCCGTCCATCGCACTTGAAAAACCGAAAGGATTTCCTCAACGCCCGGTCACGATGATCGTGCCTTATGGCGCTGGTGGCGGGTCCGATCAGCTGAGCCGAGCAATGGCAAAGGCTATTCGCAAAACAGCAGGTGTTAGCTTCCAGGTCGTGAACAAGCCAGGCGGTGGCGGGACGGCGGCGATTCCCGATTTCATGCTTGCGCCGGCCGACGGCTACACGGTGATGGAGCATATCGACAACGCGATTTCAGCCTTCGCAAAAGGCGATATCCGGGAGAACCCTGCAGTCGACTGGGTGCCTTTGTGCATGGCCCAGATTACCTTCAGCCAGCTTTACATCCGACCCGGTGAGAAGCGGTTCACGGATTGGCCCACCTTCCTCGCTTATGCGAAAGCAAACCCTGGAAAAGTATCCGTCGCAAATGTCGGCAAGGTCGGATCGATGGAAGTCATCAATATGGGCAAGCTGGAGAAAACGCTCGGCTTCAAAACCAAACAGGTCAGCTTTGACAAGCCGTCCGAGCGCTACTCATCTCTCATTGGTGGTCATGTCGATGCGCTGTTCGAGCAACCCGGCGACGTGAGTGGCTTTCTGAAGAACAAAACCATGAAGCCAATCCTCACATTCTTCGACTCGCGTCCTAGTGAGTTTGCAGATGTCCCAACCCATAAGGACGTCGGGGCCAAGTTCGACGCCCTTCTCCGTTTCAGAGGATTTTTCGTCAAGAAAGGCGTTCCCCAGGAACGTGTCGATTATCTTTCTGCAGCCTGCAAGGAAGGTTTCAAGTCCGCATCGTTTCAGGAATTCAACAAGAAGAAATTCATGCACCTGATCGACAGCTTCCGCGACACGAAGGGGTCGGTGTCGTTGGTGAACGCCGCCGTCAAGACCTACCAGGACGTCTACAAAGAACTCGGCATCACTAAATAGCCGCGTCGTCGACTTGGGATCCACCCGGGATGCGGCTGCGACTTGGCCGTCATCCCGGGGACCCGCGCCAAAATTCTTGCGCACATCGTTCTGGGAGGAACACACCATGCCTCGGCTGAAGGGCAATCCTGGCATATGGATCGAGTGGGGAGTCTGGGTAGGACTCGCACTGATCGCCTACAACATCACATTCGTCTTCGACAAACCGATCGAGAGCTACCGCTACGGTGCAACCGGCTGGCCGCGTTTCGTCCTGATCGCCATCGCCGTCGGTGCAACGGCTCAACTCATCTTCAGATGCATGAATTGGGAGCATGCGGCATCCGAAGACGAGGCCAGTACCGAAGGCGCGAGCGCGCTATGGCCTCCGAACTTTCGGATGCTCGCGATCTTCATACTGCCGATGCTGTATCTCTGGTTGCTGCCGCGCACCGGGTTCTATCTCACCACACCGTTCTTCATTGTAACCTACATGATCGTCCTCGGCGTCTATTCCTGGAAGCCGCTCGTGTCGGTGACTGCCATCGTCTACGGCCTGATCCTCCTGATCTTTACGCGCCTCTTCTATGTCGCGCTGCCGGTGGGCAACTGGCAGCCCTTCTACGACATCAACAACGCGATCATCGTGACCGTGCGGACAGGACTGTAGGGGCAATGCAATGGCTGATTTTCTAGCAGGTACAGAAGCACTCTTTCTCGACCCGACCGCTTTGATGATCTTCGTCCTTGGTGTCGTCGGCGGCATGTTGTTCGGGGCAATACCGGGCGTCAACATGCTTACTCTGGGGGCTGTTCTTCTCCCCTTCACAGTGACGATGGAGCCGCAGCATGCGATCATGCTGTTCGCGGTAATCTATTGTTCGGGCGTTTTCGGCGGCGCTATCACAGCGATCTTGTTCAATATCCCCGGCGCGCCGGAAAACGCGCCGACATGCTTCGACGGCTATCCAATGACCGTCAACGGCCAAGCCGGCAAGGCAATCGGAGCCGCCGTATCCTGCTCCGCCCTCGGAGGTGTGGCGTCGGCGATCCTGATGATGTCGGCAACGCCAGCCATTGCGGATTGGGCTGTCCAAGCATTCGGACCTCAGGAGATCTTTTGCCTGATCGTCTTCGGACTCGCCGTCTCGGCGTCGGTTGGCGCCAAGAGCTTGTGGCGGGGCTGGCTCTCCATCTTCCTCGGCCTTGCGATCGCTACCATCGGCACCGACCCTGCAGGTGGAATTCCGCGTTTCGACAAAGGCAGTGTGCTCGGCCTCGAATATTCGTCCTACTACCTTGCGGCCGGCATCCACTTCATTCCAATGATCTTGGGCTTCTTCGCCGTCGCCGAGGTGTTTACGCAGGCCGAGAAGATCGCCATTGGAACCCGGGAACGCCCCAAGGCTTCCATCGCGTTCCCGACCTGGCTTGAGTTCTGGCGCGAACGTTACACGGTCCTTCGCTCGATCGTGGTCGGATTCTTCGCAGGTATCCTGCCCGGTATCGGCGCGACGCTGGCCGCGTTCCTCAGTTACAGTCAGGCTGTCAAATGGTCGAAGACACCGGAAAAGTTCGGCAAGGGCGAACTGTCCGGCGTCGTCGCATCCGAGACTGCCAACAATGCGGCGACGGGTGCCGCTATGATCCCACTGCTGGCTCTTGGCCTTCCCGGCGGCGCATTGACAGCCATGATCATGGGGATCTTCCAGATCCACGGCATGGAGCCCGGACCACTCGTCTTCATGACCTCTAAGGATCTCGTTTGGATCACCTTCGCGGCAATGTTCTATGCCAATGTCGCGATCCTGTTCCTTGGCTGGGTTCAGACGAAGACCGTTGTGCACCTGCTGCGGATCCCGTTCCGGTGGCTGGCACCTGGAATTTTGATGCTGGCAACCGTCGGTGCCTTTGCTCTGCGGAACCTGACCGTCGATATCTGGGTCATGTTCATGGCAGGCATCGCAGGATATCTCCTGCGCAAGACGGGCTATTCGGCGGCCGGTATTGTCCTGGGTCTCATCCTTGGCAAGCTCGGCGAGTCCACATTCAGCAAGTCCATGCAACTCATGGATTACGAATATACAGGGTTTCTGACGCGGCCGATCTCGGCGCTTCTCCTGACGGCGGCATTCGCCATCATCGCCTGGAACATCGTCAGTGAAATCCGACAAACCCGGACAGCGGCTCCAGCCGACTGACCGAAGAGAGGAGGTTGTTATGAACCAAGCAGCTTTACGTTCCGATATAGAACCAAGTGACGTCGATACCGTGATCGCAGATTTGATCGCTCGCGGCCGGGCAGCCATGGAGGCCTATGAGAATCACGACCAGGCACGCATCGACGACGCCGTCACAGCCCTTGCCTGGTCAATCTACGAGCCAGGTCGAGCCAGGGAACTGGCGGAGCTGGCCGTGCGCGATACGGGTCTCGGTAATGTCCCATCGAAGATCACCAAGAACACGCGAAAAATCTTCGGCACATTGCGTGATCTGTCACGCGTCAGATCGACCGGCATTATCGAGGAGTTGCCGGAACGTGGGCTGGTCAAATACGGCAAGCCTGTAGGTGTGGTTGCTGCCGTCTGTCCGTCGACCAACCCGGCCGCAACGCCCGTCAACAAGGCAATGATGGCGCTCAAGGGCGGCAATGCCGTCGTCATCGCCCCCTCACCGGCCGGCATCTCGACGAGCACACGCACCGTCGAGCATATGCGGGCCGAGCTCAGGCGTTGCGGTCATCCTGAAGATCTCGTCCAGGTCCTCCCCTCACCTGTCTCCAAGGAACTGACGCAGGCCTTGATGGAAGCGGCAGACCTCGTCGTCTGCACGGGATCGCAGAACAATGTCCGTCGTGCATATACAAGCGGCACGGTAGCGGTCGGTGTCGGCGCCGGAAACGTTCCGGTGATTATCGATTCGAGTGCGGATCTCGACGATGCGGCCGAGAAGATCTGCGCCTCGAAAATTTTCGACAATTCGACGTCCTGTTCTTCCGAAAATGCCATCGTGATCGTCGATGACATCTACGAAGACGCCATCGCGGCCTTGGAGCGCGCAGGCGGATACCGCTCGAGCAGCGATGAAAAGAGCAAGATTGTCGACACCCTGTGGGTCGACGGCCATCTCAACCGGCATGTAATCGCCAAGGATGCCGACGTATTCGCCAAGGTCGCCGGTCTGGCCGATGAGGCCAAGACGCGAAAATTCTTCATGGTCGAGGATGACGCTATCGGCCGCGAACATCCACTGTCCGACGAAAAGCTGTCTCTGGTCCTCACGGTCTATAGGGCCAAGGACTTCGCCGACGCAAAAGACAAGGTCGAGCAAATCCTGCACATCAAAGGTATCGGGCACTCATGCGGGATTCACACGAACGATCCGGAACATGCGCGGGAAATCGCAGAGGACCTCGATGTGGTCCGTGTGATCGTCAATCAGGCGCACACTTTCGCGAACGGTGGCAGTTTCGACAATGGTTTGAATTTTACCTTGTCGATGGGTTGCGGCACCTGGGCCGGCAACAGCATCTCGGAAAATCTTAACTATAAGAATTTCATCAATATCACCCACCTGGTGACGACGATCCCGATCGATCAGCCGTCAGAAGAAGAGCTGTTCGGCGACTATTGGAGTCAGCACGGCAGGTAAGAGCCTGACACGAAAGTCCTGAGGCCGGCCCTCTCCCCCGGCCCAACCACCCCGACTGGCATCTTATCGGGTGGTTGGCCCCAGGGAGAGAGCCGGCACCGGCAAACACCGAAACCAACTATACGAGCAGCAACGCTGCAGACTAATTAGGAGAGTCCCATGCTGCCGCTTGAAGGCATCAGAGTCATCGAGTTCACCAATATCGCGTCGGGGCCGTTTTGCGGCATGCTCCTGGCGGATATGGGCGCCGATGTCATCAAAGTCGAAAAGCCGACCGGAGACGACATGCGCTACTGGCCGCCAATTACGGACGGATACAGCGAAAATTTTGCGTCGGTGAATCGCAACAAGCGCTCCATCGCCATGGATCTGAAGTCGGAGAAAGACAGCCAACTCGCGATCAAACTCTGCAAGAGCGCCGATGTCGTCCTCGAGAACAACAGGCCAGGCGTTATGGAACGGTTGGGGCTGGGTTATGACTCCCTGAAGGCACTCAACCCGGCACTGGTCTATTGTTCGATCAATGCCTTTGGCTCCGATGGGCCCTATGCGCATCGTGGTGGCTTCGATCTCGTGATCCAGGCGGCTAGCGGTATCATGAGCGTTACAGGCGATGGCGATCCGGTCAAATGCGGCGTGCCGATCAGTGACTTCGCAACGGGCCTCTATGCGGCCTTCGCCATCGTTTCGGCGTTGCGTGGTGTCTCGGACACCGGCCAAGGCACCCATATCGATGCTTCAATGCTCGGATGCTCCATCGGTATCGCCGCCCTTCAGACCAGCGAGTTTTTCGGTACAGGCACGAATTCGCCGCGGATGGGATCACGCCATCCCCGCAACGCGCCCTATCAGGCCTTCAAGGCAAGTGACGACTATTTCGCGCTCGCCGCAGGCAACGACAAGCTGTTCAAACAGGTTTGCGAACTGGTGGGGCTTCCGGAGCTTTTGGAAGAGGAAGATTACAAGACAACAAGTCTGCGCGCCAAGAACCAGACCAAGCTGGCCGAAATCCTTGAGGTCGAATTCGGTAAGAAAACAGCGATGGAATGGATAGGCGTCTTTGGCGAGACAGGGGTCCCTTGCGGGCTGATCAATTCCTACGAACGCACGCTTTCGCATCCCCAGGTGGAGCATTGCGGCTGGGTGCAGCCGATGACCTTGCCGAACGGCGTCGAGACTAAAACCTTTGGCAGTCCTGTTCGCTTCGATCTGCAAGCGACCGAGATCCGGACCATGCCCCCTGCACTCGATGAACATGGCGACGAAATTCGTGATGAGATGAGCAGAGCGTCTTAAGGGCCGTATATCACCTGCATGCAGCCCTAGGGCAGTTTCAACGGCTCCGCTTTCACTGAAACTGCCCATGAGCGCCGTGAACGAGCGTTCCCGCCATCAATTGGCGAGGGCGCAAAAAGCATCGCTCCGTAAGCGTCGATCCTTGCGCAGCGCCACCACTTTTGGCGACTTCAAGCAGAATTTCCGAAGCTTCTCAATGGTGTCTCATTGCGACACCTCGAGCCGAGCGCGAGGCAGGATCCCTGCCATCTCCACCTCGACGGAAGGAACTTCAAAAATATCGTATATTTTTCATTTAATGAGACATATTGTCTTGTTTTTTGTTAATTTGTACGCTACCAACAATCCCAGAGAGCATTTTCGGATCAAGGAGACTGCTATGTCACAAGGAACAAGACAGGAACATACTGGCGAACAAATCTCCCTTTTTGCGGATGTCGACATCAGACCTGTATCTGATGCGGTTGGTGCCGAGATCCTCGGCGTCGATGTTGCCAATTGTTCGGATGAGGCATTCGACTCCATTCGCAGTGCCTGGCAGAAATTTTCTGCGATCCTTGTTCGCGGCCAGACATTGTCCGACGATGACCTCATCAACTTCAGTCGCCGTTTCGGAGACCTCGATCATGCTCCGGTAATGGAAAACGGGCGGACAGCCGTTGAAGGAAAGCCGGAAATCTATGTCATCTCCAATGTTGTCGGATCGGATGGCAAGGCAATCGGCAGTCTCGGATCCGGCGAGGCGGTATGGCACACTGACATGTCCTATCTCTCTCGACCGCCCGATGCCTCACTGCTGTATTCCATTGAGGTTCCTGCCGAAGGTGGCGATACTTGGCTCGCAGGTATGAATGCTGCATGCGATTGCCTTCCCGATGCGTTACGGGAAGCGGTCAAAGGCCGCTCGATCAAACATGACGGCACCTACAACTCCGGCGGATTCCAGCGCCAGGGCGTTCGCACCGATGACGATCCGCGCACGAGCGAGGGCCGCGAGCATCCCATCATCTGCAAACATCCGGAAACGGGAACGCCGACGCTTTATCTCGGCCGTCGCCGCAACGCCTATGTCGTCGGACTTGAGCTCGACGAGTCCGAAGCCCTTTTGGACAAGCTTTGGGCGCATGCGACACGCCCCGAATTCGCCTATCGGCACAAATGGGCCGTCGGCGACCTGCTGATGTGGGACAATCGGTGCACGCTGCATCGCCGGGACGAGTTCGATCCATCCCTGAACCGCGTGATGCATCGTACGCAGGTCAAAGGAAACGCCGTTCCGACCCGCGCGCAAATTGGCTGACATTCAGCCATTTGCATGGCTCGGATGACTCTATTTCGATCAGAACTCTGACCCAAGAATTGCGGGAACCATCCGAATATCGGAGCACCATTGGGTGAACGTCCCGCTCAACCAAGGATTCCGTAGAATGAGATAAATGATTTCATTATTGATCACTCACCCAAGATGTGTGATGGAGCATGAACCGATATTCAGGGCTGAAAACTGGCCCATTCATCGGGACAGAACTGGCCCTTGATAGCCACCTGGTTTCGGCGCAACGTGCCTTGCGCACGCGGTTTCCTAAAGAGCGACCTCGCTTATCGCGACAAAGATTTTTCGACCGACGCCACGACCGAGAGCGTTATCGCCAATACCAATGATTGAAGACGAAAAGGAGTTGCAGTCATGACGCGCATGACCACCGAAGAGGCCTTTGTGAAGGTCTTGCAGATGCACGGCATCGAACATGCTTTTGGCATTATCGGATCGGCAATGATGCCGATTTCCGACCTGTTCCCCAAAGCTGGCATTACGTTCTGGGATTGTGCCCATGAAACCAATGCTGCGTTGATCGCCGATGGTTACACCCGCTCGACCGGTAAGATGTCGATGGCAGTCGCTCAGAACGGCCCGGGTGTTACCGGGTTCGTCACACCGATCAAGACAGCCTACTGGAATCACACACCGATGCTGCTGGTGACGCCTCAGGCCGCCAACAAGACCATCGGTCAGGGCGGGTTCCAGGAAGTCGAGCAGATGGCCATGTTCCGCGACATGGTGTGCTACCAGGAAGAAGTGCGCCACGCTGATCGCGTCGCTGAAGTCCTGAACCGCGTCATCGAAAAGGCCTGGCGCAGTTCCGGCCCGGCCCAGATCAACATCCCGCGCGACTTCTGGACCCAGGTCGTCGACATCGAACTTCCCCAGATCGTTCGCTTCGAGCGCCCTGCCGGTGGACGCCAGGCCGTTTCCGACGCCGCAAAGCTCCTGTCGGAAGCAAAATTCCCGGTAATTCTGAATGGTGCGGGCGTCATTCTCGCCGGCGGCATCGATGCATCGGTCAAGCTAGCCGAACGCCTCTCCGCTCCGGTTTGCTGCAACTACCAGCACAATGACGCCTTCCCGGGCAGCCACAAGCTGTTTGCAGGCCCCCTCGGCTACAACGGCTCGAAAGCAGGCATGGAGCTGATCTCCAATGCTGACGTCGTCCTCGCCCTCGGGACCCGGCTCAATCCGTTCTCGACCCTTCCGGGCTATGGGATCGACTACTGGCCCAAGGACGCCAAGATCATTCAGGTCGACATCAACGCAGACCGGATCGGTCTGACGAAGAAGGTCACCGTGGGTATCGAAGGCGATGCGAAGCTGGTGGCCGAGCAAATCCTCGAGCAACTGTCATCCGACGCGGGGGATGCCGGTCGTGAAGATCGCGAAGCCAAGATCCACCAGACCAAATCGGCGTGGTTGCAAGCCCTGTCCAGCATGGACCATGAGGACGACGATCCGGGCACGACTTGGAACGAGCGCGCCCGCGGCCGCGAGCCCGAGCGCATGAGCCCGCGCATGGCATGGCGTGCCATTCAAGCCGGTATGCCGGCGGAAGCCATCATCTCATCGGATATCGGCAACAACTGCGCCATCGGCAATGCTTATCCGTCCTTCGAGAAAGGCCGCAAATATCTCGCTCCCGGCCTGTTTGGCCCCTGCGGATACGGCTTCCCGGCGATCATCGGTGCAAAGATCGGCAATCCGGACGTCCCTGTTGTCGGCTTTGCCGGCGATGGCGCCTTCGGCATCTCCATGAACGAGATGAGCTCGATCGGACGTGACGAGTGGCCGGCCATTACCATGGTCATTTTCCGCAACTATCAGTGGGGCGCGGAAAAGCGCAACACGACACTTTGGTTCGACGACAATTTTGTCGGAACCGAGCTTGACCTGAAACTGAGCTACGCCAAGGTGGCGGAAGGCTGCGGTCTCAAGGGTGTGACATGCACGACCATGGAAGACCTGACCCAGGCTCTGCAAGATGCCTGCAATGCTCAAAATGACGGTGTAACGACATTCATCGAGGTCATCCTCAATCAGGAACTCGGTGAGCCTTTCCGCCGCGACGCCATGAAAAAGCCTGTCTCGGTCGCTGGCATCGATGCAGCCGACATGCGCCCGCAAGCCGGCGCCTAACCGAACATGTGCTGCCGCCGATTGGCGGCAGCACGCCAAACGACAAAAGCCCCGATCCGAGATTTCGGATCGGGGCTTTTTCTTTGGCCCGGCTCGGCAAATTATCGTGTCAGAGTCGCTCGTCCTGGACGTAGTACAGCTTGTACATGATCCGCTGCCCCAGACGCCGGAAGGGCGTGAGGACACCGTGACTAGGTAGCTGAGAGGTGAAGATGGGCAGATCGAGGCCCTGGGCCTTACCCGCCACCATCTGTGCCATGCGCTTGCCGGCCTGCGCCGAATACATGACACCGTTGCCGCCATAGCCCATGGCGTAATAAATCGTCTCTTTCGGATCAGGCTGAAAGATTCGCGGCATCATGTCATGGCTGACATCCACCCATCCCCACCAGGAATAATCGAGATCGATCCCCTTCAGGGCCGGAAACTTCCGGGCCATGCCTTCCATGAGCAAAGCAAGATGCGCCGGGTTCTCAGCGTCCTTGCCGTTGATGGCGCTGCGGCTGCCCATCTGCAGACGGCCGTCCGGCAGATAGCGGTAGTAATGACGCAGCGTGCGGGTATCGGTCAGCGGCGAGCCCACCTTGAAACCGCAGGCCTCCTTTTCCTCGTCCGTGAGATGCCGCGTCACAACCGAGTTGGACAGGATCGGCATCAGCCGGTTCTTGGTCCGGTTCGAAAGACCGGGTGGCGTATAGCCAGCCGTCGCCAGCGCAACCGCCCTCGCCCGGACCGTTCCCCCCGGGGTCGTAAGGTGATGCACACCATTGACGATCTTCCAACCCATCACGGGGCTCGCCGGATGCACTTTGGCACCGAGCTTGCGGGCAAGGTTCAGATAGCCGAACGCCAACTTCGCCGCATGGATGCAAATGCCGTCAGGCTCGTGCAGAGCGCCGAAAGCTTCCTGATCGTTGACAACAGTCTCACGGACCTCATCCTGAGACATCATCCGGCAGCCATAGCCGAAGACCTCGTTCAGCAGGTCCGATTCCGCCTTCAACTTGGGTATCGCACCCGGCTTGTGCGCCAGATAGAAATGCCCGCCGTCCTGCGGTTCGCAGTCAAACTCGCCCGAGCCGATGAGGTCCCGGAATAGGTCGAAGGCTTCCCCGATTTCGGCATGCATCTTTCGCGCGACATCGACGCCCCAGCGCTTGATCCAGTCGGAACGCTTCAGGCGGCCCGAAGAGATCTGCGCCTGGCCGCCATTCCGCGTCGAACAGCCCCAGGCGACCGTATTGGCCTCCAGGACCGTCGCCTTGATCCCGTGTTCCTTAGCGAGATGGATGGCGCAGCTCAGACCCGTATAGCCCGAGCCGACGACAACGACATCCACGTCCATATCGCCTGAAACCGGACCATCGTCTTCCGGCGGCGTCCCGGCAGTCCCGATCCAGTAGGTCGGAGCATAATCGCGGTTGTGGCCGGGACCGGCATCGACCAGCGGGTCATAACGAGGGTCGTAGCTTGCGCGTGGCCAGTGTTTGGGACGGACACTATCGGACATCGGAAAATCCTCCAGCCTTGCAGGAAGGCAGAAAAATCCGTCAGGCAGCGAGTGCCGGACGGTCTTTGCGGAATGCCTGTTTGACGACGATCTTGCCGTCTCGCAGTGTGAAAAGGTCGGCACCTTCGGCTTCGATGCGTGTGCCGTCGGCCGCCGTTCCGCTGAAAGTCCATTCGGATACGGCGCGATCGCCCGATACAAAGTGGCTGTGATGATCCCAATGGGCGTCGGGCATCGCTGCCCACACGGCTGAGAACGCATCGGCAACTGCGGCAGCGCCTTCGATCTTGTTGCCATACACAGCAGGCCCGCCCACCGTGTAGAAGACGCAATCATCCGCGAAGGGCGCCATAACGCCATCGACGTCATGACGGTTGAATGCATCGAAGACCGCTTCGAGATCGGAGACGGTCAGATTTTGAGACGACGTCGTCATTGCAGGATCCTTTTCTCAAGCAAGATGCCGGCCGCAACATTCGCGCCCGATCACAGTTATTTCAATGTCTGGTATGACCTGTAGGGGAGTTCTGAGATTGTCGCCACTTCGATGTGGGATCGACGACAATCGCCTAGCATAGAGGTTGCGTTTCATATATATGAAAAAATCGAACTAAGATTGCATAATTATGAAACATTCGAATGGCACCCAAATCCCTCGTCAAACAGATCAGCGATGTGGACATCCGGCTGTTGCGTGTCTTTCACGCGATCGTCGCGAGTGGCGGCCTGTCCGCGGCCGAACTCACGCTGAACATCGGACGCTCGACCATCAGCAGGCACCTGACCGATCTCGAAGTCCGGCTCGGCATCAAACTGTGCGACCGTGGACCGGGCGGCTTCTCCCTCACCCGGGAGGGCGAGCGTGTGCTGGAGGCATCGACCCATCTACTGGCGGCAATCGATACGTTCCGCACCGAGGTCAATGATGTGCACGACCATCTGGTCGGCTCTTTGGCAATCGCACTGTTCGAAAACACGATTACCAACCCAAAGGCACAGATCTCAACAGCTATTGGTGCTTTCGATGCGCTAGCGCCCGACGTGAAACTCCAGGTCTCGGTCGAGTCGATCAACGATATCGAGAACGGGATTCTGAATGGCAGGCTCGCGATGGGGATCATTCCCTCCCACCGAAAATCGGCCAGCCTCGATTACGAGCCGCTCTACGATGAGCAGATGTTTCTGTATTGCGGCAACGGACACGCCTTCTTCAATGCATCTCCCAAGACCGTCCGAACCGCCGATGTCCGGGGTGCCAAATATGCCGGTCTCGCCTACCATTCGCCAAACATGATTGTCAGTAACAAACGGCGGCTGCACCGCCATGCCAACGCCAATGACGAAGAGGCGCTCGCAGCCTTGATCCTTTCAGGCTGTTATATCGGATTTCTCCCCGATCATTTCGCCCGCGCCCATGTGGAAGCCGGCACGATGTGCTCGGTGCGCCCCGACATATACAACTACCAAAGCGATTTTGCTGCCATTGTCCGCAAACAACCCAAGCCATCGCGCGCAACAGAAACGTTTCTTGCGTGTCTAAGGCGGGTGCACAGTGACGATTGAGCGGATCGCGCTCATATAGGAAGCAATGCACGATGTCACAAAATCGGGCGAAACTGCTGGCTATCGCAACAGTGATCCTGTGCTTGGCCATATTCCTGATAAGTCTGATCCCCGCTGGCTTCTCGATCTATGTGTTCGACACGCCCGGGAGCGGGCTGCTGCATGAACTCTACGTCTGGGGCCTATTCTTCATTCTCGCCCTGATGCCGATCTTTGCGGTCACAACAGGGTTCAAAGCATGGCGGGCCTACAAGCTTGGAAACTACCGGCGCGTCGTGGCTTGGAGCGGAGGCCTGTTCATCCTGTTTTTGTGCTGGGCACAGCCGGCTTGGACGATCTACTTCACGTGAAGTCCGGGCTAGGCAGACAACCGCTCCAATTCGGCATCATAGATGACCAGCGCCTCTTCCCCCTTGGGGGTGATCGTATAGATACCCGTCTGAACCCGCTCGAACCAACCATAATGATTGTCCGCCATGATCCGACGGGCCGTCTCAACATTCGTCGCGCTGGCAACCTTCGAAGCCTTGGTCGGGCCATTCTCCTGGAGCGTATTGAGGCACCGAAGCGCATCCTGCCGGTACGCCGTCACCAGGCCCTTCCGGGTTGCGCCGCCGCTGTTCGGGTCCCCGACTCGTTTTGCGAATTCCTTGAGAAGCCTGGCCTGTTTCGGTTTCGATTGACGTGGCTTGTAGGGCCCTGGATCCAGATGCACTTCCACGAACGCATCCTTCAGCCTGACGGTGATCAATCCAAGACCCAGGCGGCGGCAGAGCGAAACATTGCTCTTCAATGCCTTCGCGAACGCCTTGCCGGGTTTGCGCGGAACCGCCAGATAGACAATGTCGGTGATGCTCTGTCGCTCGATAGCCTGATGAAAGAGCGACAAGGAAAACGCCGTCTTCAGCTCGACGATCACAGGCGGCTCATCGCCGCGATAGCCAACTACATCGACAGCACCAACTTCGCCTTTCACATCATACCCCTGCCCTTCCAGCAACGACTTGATGTGCTCGTATAAATCGGTCTCGCGAAGTGTCGGTGACGGCATCGGACGGTCCAGTTTTGGCGTTTCGTTCAGGAATAGTCTGAGTGAACAAGGTGAAACTTTGGTTTCGCCGGCGGAAAGTGGCCGTGCAAGGCGATATCTGCGGGGCTGACTCGAAGGTCCTGAAGCCGGCTCTGACATTTTGTCGCCCTTCACGTTGGCGTGATACGCACCGCCGCGCATAGAATCCGCACGCTTCGACTGCCATCTAGCAATGAAGACTCAACCAGAATAGCTGGAGCAGCGCCAATGAGCAGATCCATTAGCCGCCGCGGTGTCTTGATAGGGACCGCAAGCGCGTCGCTGACGATGGCGGCCGAACCCCTTCTCCCAGCCTTCGCAAACGACATCCCATCCCTCGCACCGTCAGACAGGCTGACAAAGCGCGTCACGGACTTTCTGGCGTTATTGGATAAGCCTAAACGGAAGCTGGCGCGGTTCACCTGGGATGGACCGGAATGGAACCGCTGGAATTACTTCGGCGGCGGCGGATTCATCAAGCCGGGCCTCCGCCTTGAGCAGATGACCGATGCCGAACGAGACGCGACCTGGGCGATTCTCAGTCAAGTCCTGTCGCCCTCAGGTCTCGAAAAAGCGCGAAATGTCATGCTGTTGCAGGACATCCTGGCGGCAGCGGGGAACGGACGCGGCCAACGATCGTCAAAACGTTTCTCCATCGCGATTTTCGGAGAGCCTGCATCCACGGGTGCCTGGGGCATTCGTCTCGAAGGACACCATCTCTCGCTCTCGTTTTCGGTACGTGACAATCGGATCGTATCGGTTACGCCTGCCGCGTTTGCGGCGCTGCCGAACCGGGTAATGAGCGGGCCGCACCGCGGCCTCAATACACTGCTGGGCGAGGAGAAACTTGCGCGGCAGCTGCAGGCCGACCTTACGCCCGAATTGAAAAGCCGTGCCCTCGTGCGAGACCGCCACCTCTTCAATATCCTGTCGTCCGCGGGCCGTGAGCGCGACAACACGGAGAAAGTCGGCATCGCCGCAGCCGATATGAGCGAAGGACAGCGTGACCTCCTTTGGCAGCTGATTGAGACATATGCCGTCGAGCCCTATGCAGGCGATATGGCGACAGCGCAGAAGACGCGCATCAAAGCCGGCGATCCGTCAGCGGTCCATTTTGGCTGGTACGGCCCGAACACCGAAGAGCGATCGTTCGGATACAGGGTCATTGGCGATGAATTTGTGATCGAGCTGGGCTGCATCGACGGACAGGCCCAACATCTCCATCCCATCTATCACGACCTGCGCAATACGCTCGGCCGGGCGGCCTAACGATATGGACAAGCGTGTCTGTTTGATGGAAAGACCGTCAATGCAATAGGACTGGGCTGTGGACGAACGCTGATGGAGATGTTGGTCCTTGGCGTGCGTGCCCTGAAGTCCCTCGCTCCTTAACCTGAGGGAGCAACGAAAGAGTGTTCCAGACCATACGCCTGGCTCGCGTAGAGAGCCTTGTTCTAGCGGATCCGCCAAGTATGGACGACGGGCGCCGCCTCGTCCGCAAACAACTCCAGCACATATAGTAAGCCGTTCGCGCGATCGAAGGCCACACCTCCCGTGCGGTATTTGCGTTGCGGACCGATACCAGCCAACTGGTCGGTATCGGGCGTTCGCGTGAGAAACAGGTGCTCGTCGATATCCAGCGCGGCGTAAGGCTGGGGCTCCCAGGGTTTCAGCCGGCCCTGTGCCACCTTTGCCAAATCGTCCGGATCGTAGAGGATGAACTGGGCGTCGAAACGAGCGCTCCACCATCCACGCATATCGTCATGCCCCTTGCATTCGGTCATGTCCTGAGGGGGACAAGGCGTACCGTCTGCTCTTCGACAAGCTATGAAATTGCCGACGGCTGCCGCTTGAACACACGGACGATTGGCACCTGCCGGATTGGCAAATCCGTACCAGTATTTGTCACCTGTTCCTTTGGTGCCTGCAAACAAAACGGCTGACTTGCCGGTCTTTGACGTGATCCACGCGCCACCACTCCAGTCATCGGGATGCTGGTAATCCTTGAGGGCGCGTTCGATCTTGTCGGTGCGCCGGGAACTCTCGTAGAGCAGAAGCGTTACCTCTGCGAGCCGTGCTCCGAGCGGATGCGGTGTTCCCTTGTCGTCGCTCCAGGGACGGTAAGCAAAAAGCGCCGGGCCCAGTCCGGACCAGCCGCCGTCTCTGTAGCGCCCCGTCGCAAGGAGACGGCCGCCGACATGAGTATCGGCCCACGTCTTCGGGATATCGAAGAGATAACCGTTGACGCTGTAGAACGACTGTTCACCGATGAACCAGCTCCCTTGGAACCGTGGCAACGCGAGATCCGGTTCGAACCAGGCGTGGGTCGGAGATGGTGTCTCCGGCTCGAAATGCTGCCCCCAGGCAAGATGGATCCGGGCACCGCTTGCCGGCAAGTCGAGATATTGCATACCGACGACGGGGATCTCCATGAAGTGCGGAAACCGCCCCTTCGCGACATCATGAAATCGCTGCAGGAATTTGGCCCGTTTCAACGCTCTCAACGTCTTGGACCGGACTGGCTTTGGGATCGCAATCTCAGCGACCTGATCGCCGTCCGACAATTCACCATAGGGCATCCTGTCGTGACCGGTGATGAAAAGGGAGCCGGGAAATCCGTCCTTCGGTCCCTTGGGGTCGCCGCCGGGTCGAAAGGTCATGGCGTTACCGCCATAGGCGAAGGTTTTTGGCCGCTCTCCGCCTTCCGGCAATCGAAAGGCCCCGAGATACTGGAAATCAGTTGCCTTCACTTTTGGTGTTTCGGGCGCGGCAAGGAGGTTTCCTCCGCCGGTCGCCGGCAACAACAAGGTCAGGGCTGCGACTGTCGCTGCACACCGCCCAAGGCTCGAAGTCAACTGCTTCATCCTCATGGTCCAAAACCGATGGGCCTCTCTAACGGAGTTGCGGTCTGGGTTGCGCCCGGCGGAGCGCACACAGGCTTGAGCCAACCTGTTTGATCTGCCAGCCCTGGCGCACAAGAGCCTTGGCTTTCTCACGGCTGACCTTTACCGATCCGGCAGGACAGGCTGCCTGAGGCCGCTTGCGCGGCGCACAGGTCCGGCCATTCCAGACGGGCCTGTTTGACGGACAGACGCATTTGCCTTGCTTGAGGACGCGACCGCCGGTGCAGGTCGGTGTCGGTTTCACGCAGGCCCGCTTCTGCGCATTCCATCGGGTCCCGCCGGTACAGGCGACGCAGCGCTGCCCTGTCCAATGCGGCTTATTTGCGGGGCAAACGCAAGTGTTCTTGCGCGGGCTCCAGATTCGACCGCTGGTGCAGGTCGGTGTCGGTTTCATGCAGGCGCGTTTCTGCGCATTCCATCGGGTCCCGCCAGTGCAGGCGACACATCTCTGCCCTGTCCAATGCGGCTTGTTTGCGGGGCAAACGCAAGTGTTCTTGCGCGGGCTCCAGATTCGACCGCTGGTGCAGGTCGGTATCGGTTTGACGCAGGCGCGTTTCTGCGCATTCCATCGGGTCCCGCCGGTGCAGGCGACACATCTCTGCCCTGTCCAATGCGGCTTATTTGCGGGGCAAACGCAAGTGTTCTTGCGCGGGCTCCAGATTCGACCGCTGGTGCAGGTCGGTGTCGGTTTGACGCAGGCGCGTTTCTGCGCACTCCATCGGGTCCCGCCGGTGCAGGCGATACATCTCTGCCCTGTCCAATGCGGTCGACTGCTCGGACAGACGCACTGACCTTGATCGTTGCGCGTACGCCCGCCTGTGCAGGTCGGCGTAACCGGCGGGGTTGTTCTTCGCTGTGCACACCAAATCGTGCGCCCGCTTCGCGTCACCCGTTTGACCTGCCAACCTCTCCTCGACAGGATCTTGGCTCTCTCCCGGCTCATCTCGGTCCAGCCCACCTCGCAACGGGGCGCTGGTGCGACGACGGGCGGCAAATCAGGAACCTGGATCTCCACGTCCGTGCACGCCCGGTCATTGTCGGCACGGGCATCGCCATTGGCCCATCCGCCAAACAGCCGGCGCATGAGCGCGTTGTCGATCCGTCCCGTTACAGGCAGGCCGACACGCTTCTGATAGTCGCGAACAGCATTGCGCGTTCGGGCACCCGCTTTGCCATCCGGCGCACCTGCTGGAAATCCGCTCTGACTGAGCGCGCGTTGTACGGCACGCACCCTTGCGGTCGCAGACCAATCGATGGTGGCGCAGTTGCGGAGCGTACCCTTGGCATTGCGACTTGTCGTGAATGTGAGGGACAGCGTATTGGACTCGCCTGGTGCGAGCTGGGTCGCAGGATGGTTACAGCGAACCCGCCCGCGCAACGAGCGGCAGACCCAAGGTGCAGGTCCTGACTGTGCCAGTCGGGCACCCGCAGGCGTAAGAATGTCCGTGATCTGCAGCGGGCCCAAGAAGGTTCCTTTACCACTATTGACCAACACGGCAGCGAAACTACAGGGCTTGCCCGCAATGCAGCTCTCCTGAGTCGGAACCTTGGTGATGCCGAGATCGGGAGCGGCCTGAGACGGTAAGGGCTGCTCCGGTGTTACCGGCAGCTTCTTGGCACACGTGATACTCCGAGCACCTCGCCTCACCTGCTTTGTCTTCCAGCCCTGGGATACCAGCTGCTTGGCGCGCGGCCGGGTGACCGTGATCCAGCCTGCATCGCAGACGGGCAGATTCGTTTCAAAGAGTGGCGTCACGATACACTTGCGGTCGTTGTCGGGATTTCGGTCGCCAGCAATCGCTGCGATACCGTCAAACAAGGCACGCCAAAGATCTTCGTTGATCGCCCCGGTTGGCGTGAGACCGTTTGCGGCCTGGTAGGCGCGGATGGCACGCCGTTCCGCCGTCCCGATTGTACCGTCGATGTCCCGCTCACCGAGATAACCCTCCATTGCCAGCGCGCGTTCGACCCAAAGATGGCGATTTCGCTCATCGCTGGGATAGAGACCGGGCCATCTGAGCCATGCACAGTTCCGTGCACCACCAGCTGCGCGGTTTTCCATCAGATCGCCAACATTCTCGCCAAGACGAATTGTCAGCGTCAGCGTAACGCTTTCCCGTGGTCTGAGCGTCACCACATCGTGCCTGCAATCGGCGGCACCCGAGTAATCCACACAATTCCACTCGGCAGATGCCCGCACGAATCTGTCGAAGACGTAACCGGGATAGGTGTCGTTCAGAAATAGCGGACCGCGATAGGTACCGGGGCCCTGATTGACCACGGTGATCGTATAGGTGCAGTTCCCGCCCGGTGAACAGTTGGCCGGGCCTCTCTTCTTGACCACCAGATCGATCGGCGACTCCGTCGGGCTGGACGGATCCAGGATATCGATAATGCCGGAGCTGACATCCGTGCTCGGAATCGGATCCCGTTTTTTCTCATCGGGCCACACGATCTGCATATCGTGCTGGACGGTCGAACCTTTAAAATCCTTTGGAATTGGCAACGTCAGAAGCATCACCTCCGAATTGCCCGGCGCGAGGCGGAGCGACCGTGGCTGACACTGATAGGTATTGCCGCTGACTTTACAGGACCAGCCACCCTTTGCGCCGTCGACGGACTGGATGGGAAGGGCCGGCGTTAGCGAGCCACGGACGCCAATAGCACCTGAGAACGGCTTCTCGCCGCCGTTCCTTACTCTGAACCCGGCCTGGCACAGTGCGCCACGCTCGCACTCCGTGAAGTGCTCGATAATGAGGTCGAAGAATATCGCGATTAAACCGATCGACGTCTCCGAACAGGCACTATCATTCGCTGCAAGGTCGTCATTGGCATGCCCCATCTCGGGCCATGCCAGTCCCGCACAATTGCGAACCTGGTCCTGCTCATAGGGGTCCGGCACACGCCAGGTGATACGTACCGTCTGCGATGCACCCGCCGCCAGAGTGGCACCGGGATGCCGACAGGTCACGCCAGCAGGATGGGGGGTGCAAACCCAACCGTCGCCCTCAAAACCGACAAGGTCGGGCACAGGAAGGATGAGAGCCGATCCCGGCTCCGGCGTACTCAAGGCTTCGGTGAAGACGAGATCGCCCGCATACGGGTCGGTCCCATGATTGGTCACCGTGACGTCAAACGTACATTCGCTTCCGACTGCACAATAAGCAGGTCCGGATTTCTCGAGCGCAATGTCGAACGCCGGGAGTGCGATTCCGGTTTCCGAACATCCACTGTCGTTCGTCGCGTCCTCGTCATTCTCATGGCCCATTTCGAGCCAGGCCAGACCCGCACAATTCCGAATCTGATCGCGGGCATAGTCGGCCGGTACCTGCCAGGTGATACGCACCGATTGCGATGCGCCGGCGGCCAGATTGACATCGGCAAAACGGCAAGTCGCACCGGCAGGATGCGCCGTGCAAATCCAGCCGGCGCCCTCAAATCCGACCAGGGTCGGTACGGGGACGATGACAGCCGATCCAGGCTCGGGCGTACTCAGGGCGTCGGAAAAAACCAGATCGCCTTCATAAGGCTCCGCGCCACGATTGGTGACCGTTACCTCGAAGGTGCATTCGCCACCGCGTTCGCATTCCGCAGGGCCGGATTTCCCGATCCCGAGATCAAAGGCGTGTGCCGGCGCGACAGGCGGTCCGACGATCCGTGTCGATGCACAGTCACGGTCGTTTCCTGGGAAGCCGTCGCCTACCATGCCGGACGAACCAGGGAAGAGCATTTCAAGCAAAAGTTCGTCGAGTCCACCGGCAGGCAGACCGACAGCGGCGCGATAGTCATCGATAGCGGTCTGCGCCGCGGCGTCCAAGACGCCGTCAACCAGACCGGGATCATAACCGAGCAGCAACAATGCAGCCTCGACCGCCCGGATCTGGGCGGCGCCATCAAGGGCACGCGGCCAAACGATAAAGACGCAATTCCAGACCTCGGTGACATCCGCCGCGATATCGCCGGGCAGACGGACCGTGAGCGTCAGACTAACGCTTTGTCCGGAGGTCAGCGTGGTTGGCTCATAGCGGCAGCCAATGCCGCCGGGCGGTCGCTGCTCGCAGGTCCAACCTGCCGAAGCCGATACGTATGTGGCGTCAGCCGGCGGCGTGTCCAGCAAATAGAGCGGTCCGGCATAGGTTCCGCCGCCATTGTTGGTCACGGCAATGGTGTAGGTGCATTCGCCGCCACGTTCGCATTCTGCTGGCGCCGTCTTGGTGACCGCGAGTTCGGGCCATGCTTCGCCGGCCGGAGGCGGCGGAAGAATTGGATAATCGCCCTCGGGCACTGGCCAGGGCCATGCCTCTTCCCAAGGCCCTTCCCATGGGCCTTCGGCGGGTTGAATCTCCGGACTCGAAACCGGTTGATAGACCTCTACATCGCCAATCTTGGTGGCGTCGCCCGCGTTCCGATCCTGATCCGGGCCAGCCGCGACCATATAGGATGACTGAGGCGTCTCGGGCGGCGTTGCATAACCGGTGGCCGGATAAGGCTGCCGCGCGGCAGCCGGCGCGAGTTCATCGACACGCAATATGTTCGTGCCCTGGATGCCGTGAACGGCCAGCCCATGGGAATGCGATCGCGATTGCGGATCGAAGCAAGTGCCAGCCTCCGAGCAGAGACTGTCACCTGTCATCCAAGCGAACTGATCTTGCTGGCCAAGATCGACTTCCCCGGTGTCGTTGTAGCCCGGGCCAAAATCGACACCGCCCGCGCCGTTTGCGCGAATGAACGGCTGACCAAGGGTTTTACGGTCGGCGTAGCCCACGTCGAGACGCCCGAATAGCTGCCATACACCCTGTGCATCGCGCTCATAGCGGATCACACGCGCTTCGTGGGGATACGCAAAGGGCGCGGCTGCTTCGAGACCGAGGTTCCTGACCGTGCCCCGTTCGGCCACAAGCATGACAGCCTGGGTCTCGCTTTTCGGGAAGGCTATGTCCGAGACACCATGGCTCGGACCGCGGCTTGCGACCGCGGCCGGATCCGTGAAGAATTCGGGAAGCAGGAATTCGCGCCGCACATCGCTCGAGTCGAATGCGCCGTCTGCGGCAATGCCAACAGACCAGACCGAGACCCGTCGCTCATCGCCTGCGGTGAACCATGCCGGATCGCCAAACCCGTTCGAGCCCCAGACAGAGTAGTAAAGACGCACTGCGTTGGTAGAGGCGTCGCGTCGTACAGCAAGACCCCATACACGTCGGCGAAAATCAGCGAAATTCCAGCAGGACGCGTGATTTGAGAAGGTGCCGGCCGGACAGTCCGCAAGGCGCGCGGACGAGGTCGGGTCGAAGGAGATGGCTCCCAGACTCTGTGTCCCGCCGGTTTGAGCGTCGACAAATCTGCTACGGCCCTGCGTCCCATGGTCGTAACGTCCGAGATCCTGCCCGTCCGATGCACTCAATCTGTGGATCATGCCCGTCTCGAGATCCGACACATAGAGCTGTCGGTTGTGATGGTCATAAGCGATGTTGCCGAGCGCCGCGCCGGTATTGGCTCGTCCATCGAGCGTGATGTCTGCGAAGAGTTCAGGACGATAATCGTTGTCTGCCGACAGGCGCCAGACGCTGCCGGGGCCACCTTCCGAACCCCACATGCCTGCCATCCAATCCCGACCGTCATTCGTTCTGTGAAGGCCAAAGGCAGAAGTCGCCGTCAAGTAGATATTTGGTGCCTCGGCGTCATCGAATGCGATACCAAACACCTGGCCAACATCTTGCGCCATGACGCTCACACGGCCAACAAGACCGGATAAGCGCTGGCCGCTCGGTATCGTGCCGGGCTGGCGAATATCGATCGAGCGCCCGACGATGCCCGATGGATCAATGACTGCTCGGCCGGCTCGTTCAACAGTTCCGGAGAACTGTGAAACAAAGGCTTCGCCAGGTCGAAACGCGTCCTGGGCCTGGGCGGCCACAGCCGCCAAGAGGAACAAGAAGCCTGCGACCAGTGCAGTAAGGGCGCAGGGGTACGGCAGCTCTACCCGACCGTCCGCCGGGGAGCGGGACATCAACTGAGTGCTCATTGTGTCTCTTTTTTTCGCTGAGGGCTCTTCACCACACGTGGAGCCGTTTCCGCTTGATGCCGACGCTAGTCAGACGTCGCCATATCGGCATTGATCTCGCTCAGTCCGGTACACATTTTTTGTATGCAGCGGAAATCCAGCAGCGCTTCCCTCGCCGCATATTCGTGCCTGCGACACCGGACCAACCGGTCGCGAGTCGAAATAGGTCCGCCGTATCAACAATTTAGATATTAGATGCACTGTCACCGGCAAAATAAATGACCGCTGATGACACAGATCATCGCTTTTTCATCCTCGATATGCATTGCTCAAGAAAGTGGAATTTCGGCCCGCGGAAGAGGAACGATGCAGAAGTTTGTTCGGGTAGCCACGATCCTCATGGTAGCGGCGGTTTGTGCCGCTCCGGCACATGCTCTTCCTCTCACCAACGAGCAAGGGACGATCATCGACAAATACGCACCGGGCCTTGTCATCACCATCGATACGGCACGCCAGAACCAAACCTCCGAACAGGGCGAGAGGCCATGTACACCGCGTTACCGCAGGGTCTGCGAACCGGTCTACAAGTGGAAATGCCGGCAGCCGATGTACAGCCAATGCCGGCGCACCGTGGTGGGTGAGCGGTGCCGCAATGTCCAGGTTGGGACGATTTGCGATACGTTCGAGCAACGCGATCGGCGCAGTCCGGTGCGCCCGCGATGAGTCACTAAACCGCGTTTTGAATTACGCTTCAGGTTGCAATGACGACCTGCCCATTGCATCCGTCGGTTGAAGGCCGCACATCATCTGACCGATCGGGAAGTGTCGCCTTCAGCCAGCGGTCCACCGCCTGGTCACCCAGATCGAAAATTTCACCGGCGGCGCCACAGAATTCATTCCAGGAGTCGACCCTGCCGGAGCTTAACCCCACCAACACGGGAATGCCCTGCTCAACAGCGCTGACAATCGGGGTCCGCAAGCCGCGTCCTTCCGATTCCTGCTTGCCGAACTTATTGAGGATCAGTATGTCGGCTCCGTCCTGCAATGACGCTTCGACTCTTTCGGCGATCGTATCGAGCGCACCATCGTCGAGACGGCAGGCGTCCGATCCGGCCCCCAGGTTCTGCGACATCGGATAGATTGTCGATGTTGCAAGGTCTTCAAGAAACATATCGCAGCGATCTTCGTCCCCTGACGGCAGTTGCGTCCGAATCGCACCCGCCAAGCGGTACCCTTGCCGTTTCAAGCGGTCCGCAATTTTTAACAGTGCCTGATCGATCTTGGCTCCATCATCATGCTTCAGGGCGGCAATCAGAAGCGGATCGGCCGACCCGTATTCCGAAGCATTTGCATTCATCATTGTTCCCGGTCCTCAGGCCAATAGGTTTCCTCTTGCGAGACATGCATCGCGGCCGGAAAAAATTTAGTTCCTGATCAGAGGGCACACGTTGATTAATCACAAACAAACTGACAGAGCGGAAGGCGTGGTCGTAAACGGTGAGAGATCCATGCCTTGGCAACCGTGTCTGTCCAACACACGAGATCTACCCGTCGCTGTTTGCATCACGTCCGTCGATGCGCAGGTAATCTTCGGGCGCACCGAAGGTCTCACCCTCCTTAAGCAATCCTGCACCAGGGATGTGATTGACTTCCAATCTGATGCCATCGGGATCTTCAAACAGCACATAGTAATAGCCCGCCGCCCAGTCGCCCGTTACGGGGCCGCGAACAATCGTCGCGCCGAGCCGGGCAACCAGATCGGCGGTCTTGTCGACATCCTCCGGCGTGCGCGCACGCAGGCAGACATGGTGCAGACCGACGCGATATTGCTGAAATCGCTCGTCTTCAAATTCCGGATCGCATTTGCGCACCCCAATCGCGGTACGTGCCCCCACATGGTAGCAGAATTCGGGACCGTCGAGCACACAGCTCATACCGAATTCCGGTAGCAGCGCCGAGTAGAACGCGCGGGCCTTGTCGAACTGACTGACTGTCAGGATGACATGGGCCATACCGTTGATGCCGATCATGTCTGGCACTCCTTCCGATGGTGATCGTTGTATGGGTAATGAGCCTGCGGCAAGAACCGGTTCTGGGAAAGCAAATGACGTTTTCTATGCGTCCCGGGCAACGAATCACCCCGGTTCCAGAACGTCATATTGTGCCAGACCCACACAACGTCGCGCCAGAATTTCCGTTGGGTCGAGAACCGCGATTGATCGGTCTCCCACCGAATAATCGTCTGTCGACTGAAGCAGTAGCGGCAATTCCGTGCATCCGAGGATCACAGCGTCCGCGCCTTTGCCGACAATATGTTCAACTGCCGCCAGAAGATCGTCGACGCAAACGCCAGTCGTAAAACCTGCCTTGACGCCGCTGTCGCCGTATATGGCGGTCATCACCCTGTCCTGAAACTCAGCGTCGGGAATCAGCACTTCCAGATCCATGGCCTCCAGGACATCGTGATAGACTCGGCTCTCCACGGTCCCGGTCGTTGCCAGAATTCCGATTTTGCGGCAGCGCGGGTGACTGTCGCGGATCGCACATGCGGTTTCATAGATCATGTGCACGACCGGTATCGAGACATATCGCTGGATACGTTCGACGTACGCATGGGCCGTGTTGCAGGGGATCGCAATCATTGCGGCGTTGTCGGCCTCAAGCCGTTTGCAGGCGGCAAGAAGCGGGATTGTGGGGTCCGGTCCGTCGCCAAGCAGGTTTTCCGTGCGGTCGGGAATTTTGGGATTGTGTTCCACAACCATTTTTATGTGGTCCTGATCCTTCTTGGCTTCCGTCTGGCGGATCACCTTGTCCATGAAATCGACGGTCGCCAACGGACCGACGCCACCGATTATTCCGACCTTGTATTCCGGGATCTGTTCCGCGACTTCCACTCTCAAGGCATGCTCGGCATAGACCTGGTTGCAGTCGATGATGGAGACACCTTCGGGAACCGTGAGCGCGTCCTGAACGAGCGGGAGTTCGGTGAGGCCCGGAACGATGATCTCCGCTCCCTGGCCCACGAGATCATTGCAGGCACGCTGGAAGTGATCGACAGGTTCGCCGCTCAAATTGCCTGCTTTGATACCGCGGGAGCCATAGACCGCCTCGCGCAGCCCCGGTTCCTGAATTTCATGGCTCGGATACAGAATCTCACAGCCTTCGAAACCCGGGCTGGATTCAAACAGCCCACTGTTGCGGACATGGTTCGATGAAATAACGCCGAGCTTGCGCACGGAAGGATGGTTGGCGGAAATATAGGTGCTCAGGGCACCCATCATATCCACTATCTGGGTTTTCAGTTCCGGGGCTATTTCATGAAGAAAAGTGTGGCTGATGAAACATGGCAGCATCACCGTATCGACCATGCGCGCTTCCAACTCGCGGACCACTCTGTAGACGTAGAGTTTTCTCTCGGTCAGCGTCTCATCCAGGCTACGGTCATCGAACGGCTCCTGTTCAAAAAGAACATCGAACTTCTGGTTTGTGCCCTGCTTTGACGATGTTTTGACAATCTTGAACAGGATATCGGCCCCGGCCAGAGCGCCGAGACCACCGATAATACCGAGCCTTTTCGAACCCGTAGTGCTCATGCAACATCTTGCTCCCGAACAACGATCATTCGCCGACAGTCGCGCCCAATCGCGCACAGGCGTGTTGCCGTCATGTTTCGCGTTTGGACCGGACCGTAGGTGACCATGTCAGTCCGAACATCAGCCGCCCAATGCAATTTTGTAATCGTCGATGCAGTTCCAGCATGGGCTTGCTCGTCCGATTCTTGAACGACAAATGGGATTCCCAAGTCGCTTTCGATTCTACTCAGATTTTCAAGCGTTGGAGGATTGAAGATGGCAGAGCCTTGCAATGATCAAAGACCGGACGGTCGTCATCGGTCTCGACGGTGTTGAGCATCATATATCTGGGGTGATGATCCTCACCGGCTATCGTGGATTATATAATTTGCGTAATAATACTCTTGTAACATCTATGATGACTGACTCTTAGTATCAGAGAGATGTATCGCCGGAAGATGCTTAGCCTCTCCATGTCGCGGCGCGACTTAATGCGGTCGGTGCTAGGCTGCACTTCGTTCGGACTTTCCTGCTTGTCGGCACAGGCGAGGCCGTTCGCAGATCAGTTCCCGCTGCCTTGGCAGAAGTCGTCATTGGCAAACGGTGTCAGGCTCTTCGTGGCACCGACAGACAGCGCTTATATCTCGGCCTTGCTGCGAGTCCGGTTTGGTGAAATCAACGAACGACCAAATGAAGATGGCCTCGCCCATTTCCTCGAACATGTCATGGCCAAGGGTGGTGCAGGGCCCTACTCCGACGTAGTCGCCAACGAATTGCGCGATGGGTTTGTTCAGGAGAATGCCGAAACCACCCTGCAACATATCTCGTTCAGCGCGGAACTCGCCCCGGACCAACTGCCGTCCTTTCTCGATATCGCCGGGCGATCATTGTTCGAGCCGCGTCTGGAACGCAGGATCGTCGAACAGGAGCGCATGAGGGTCGTTGAAGAACTGAGCGAATGGGGCAATTCACGGGAGTTCCGTGACATGCGCAGATTCGATCAAGCGCTCTATGGAAAACACCATCCTCTCAGTACGTTTTGTCCTGAGATGGAAATCAAGACCATACGGGCGGCAAGTTGCGCGGACTTGCGATCATTCCACGAGCGAATGGCGCGCGCAAATCTGGTCGATCTGTTTCTGGTGGGCGGCCTGCCGGACACCGTAGCCACCCTCGCAGATCGAACGATTGGCAGCTATCGCACGCCGCGCGGCCGCGCCGCATCCATGCGTCCCGTGCCAATGCTGACGCGCCGGTCGATCATCGGCCCTTTGAAGGCACCGGATCTCATGGCCGGCAGAACTCAGTTCAAGCTCGGCTGGAATTCCGAGGTGTTCTTCGGCCATCGGGATATGGCCGCAATGATCGTTTCATTGAAGCATCTGGACGCGATGCTCGCCGAGACGGTGAGCGACAGACTGGGAATGGTCTATGGGCTCGGCTTGAGTTTTCAGCCGAGCCGGGCATCGGCTAGCATCATTATCGACGGGTCGACACAAGCCCGGCCCTCTCAGATCATCGACGCTATTCTGTCCGTCGTTGACGATGTCCGGCGCGTGCCAATGTCCGCCAAACAGCTTCAACGCAAAAAGTCCCACCTGCGCTATCTCGCCAGCAAACGCATGCTAGACAATCGCGAAGTCATGAAGCGTCTTCAGCGCTATGCCGAATTTGGGACAAGTTACTTCGAAACCGGCATCGAAACGGTCACACCTGAGAAGGCACTCGCAGCCGCTTCCGCACATTTTCCCAAGAAATCGGGTAATTTTGTTGTTCTATTCCGACAGGCAACCTGATCTTTCGCGCTTTCGACGCAAAATCCGACCAGTCCATTGATCGCAACTCACCCATTACGTCCGTCCTGAGAGGTAGGTGACATTGACAACACTCTTGGGCAATTGGCGAGAGATGCTGGTTCCGTAGAAGGGGAGTTCAGAGTGTTCCACACGAGCGGTATAAACTGGCGGGCCGCCAAGAATATCGGTTTTTGAACTATATGCACCTCAATCCGCCGATGTATTGCGAGAGCAAGCAACGGCGGATTTACCGGGACTGTACCGATGCCATCTGTTCGAAAGCTTTGGTGAACCCGATCAGCGAGGCTTCCACTGCGACATTCTTCCGCTGCAGATTCTGAAAGATCGTGTACAGCGATTTGCCTCTCTTGATCGCCGTCATCAATTTGTCGCCTATGGGGATATTCGTGTAGCAGCCGGACCGGTCACATGTCTGTATTTTCGCTTTGACGGTCAGCTTCTTATCGACCTGAAACTTGACGCCCTCTGGGAGATAGATGCCGTGCGGGAGATGTACGCTCATGACTGGAGGCTTGTCTTCCGCCACCTTCCGAATCCTCAGTGAAATTAGCGTGCGGCCTGTCTTCTTAATAGTCAGTCTCTGGGTCGTTGTGCATGCGAACTTACCGGTGATTGATGTGCAACTGACAATCCAGGCGTTGGCCGGTACCTTCTCGGCGCCTTTCTCAGCGGATTTCGCCGGCAAATTCAGCTTTCTGGTGTCCGACTGCGCCATTGCCGGATGCGCAAGTTGAGCCATGCCAAAGCACAACAGCAAAGTCAAAGCCAGGTTGCTGCTTATGGCTGAATGTCGAAACGCGATGCTCATTTGAGAAACCCAATTCTGTTTGAAAGGAAAGACCTGGTCCTGGAGGAAACGCCAGGCGGATCATGGAAGGTCGGGCAGTGGCAATCGATGGCTGACAATCGGAGGAGCATTGCCGTCTACCGGAAGCTAAACGGAATTGAGAAGCGCAATTGGCCAGTGGAGGCACCTTTCGGCGGTCTGGGGAACGGTGATGAGCGCCTGACAGCCGAAATCGCAGCTCGATCGACACCGGCATTGCCACTGGAACGCGCAATCCGGGCATAGCGCAGACCACCGGATGCCGTCAGGCCGAATGACACGACAACCCGTCCGCGCCCTACGGATCTGGGACGATTGCCGGCAATCCGGGCCCGGACCCTTGAGGCGTAGCTCAAAATTGCACCGGAACTGGCACGCGCTTTGCCTTTCTTGCTTCCCTTGCGCTTGCCCGCAGACCCTTTCTGGTTGTTTCCAGGTGGTGTTCGAGCGGCCCGCTTCTTGGATTTCTTCTTTTTCGGCGGTTCGGTTTTGATGGCCTCTGTCGATGTTGGCTTGACCTCTACCGGCCGGGCAGCTGCGGTTGTCGATTCGGCGACAACGTCCGCTGTCACAGCAGCCGTTTCAACATTCTCCGCTTCGTCTACTTCTTCAGGGGCTACGTTTTCGACCGGTACCGCGGCCGGTTCTGCCGTCGGCGATACACTGCCGTCCGGTGACGCTGCCGGTTCCGGCGTCGGCACCACTTCGTCATTTGGCGTCGCATCCAGCTCTTCGATTGGTGCTGCGTCTTCGCTTCGCACCGCCGCAACCGACAATTCGGACACGGACTGTGCCTCAGCGGTCGGGGCATCAACTGGCGACATATCCCGGTTGATCTGCGGCGCATTCAGCTCCTGCTGCCTGACGTTCACAGGCTCTGCTTCAGATGCCTTCTTTGCGTCTACATCCTTGGGTGTCGCCTCCGGAACCGGTTTCGGTTCCTGCGTCAAGCTGTTGAGATCGGGAGCGTCGACAGCAGGCGTATCGTCACGTGCGGGCGTCTCTTGCAGTTTTGCGACCTGAACGCTGGTTGTTTCTCTTGGCGCAATGGGGCGGGCCTGCTCAGTCACCTCCTCGGCATTCGGTGTCATCTGCCCCATGATTCCGGCGAGACTGGCCTCCACCGAAACGCTGGCTCCTGCCGGCGGCTCTTGAAACCCCTCCGACAGCGGTTTGAGCCCGACAACCAGAACGAAATGGACCATCACCGATAGCGGAAGGGCAATGCCCCAAGTCTTAAAGCCCGGATTCATGGCTCTGGCCCTATGCGCTCGGACAATACGACGATCGATTTGAAACCGGCGGCGCGGAGTTTGCGGGTCACGCCGAGAAAAACATCGCTGCCCAATCTGGCATCGGCGACGACTGTGAAGACCTTGTCCTTGTCCAAGTCACCGTCGACCGCAGCCAGGGGCCCAAGATCATCGATGTCCAGATCCTTGCCCCTGTATGAGAGGCGTCCGTCGGCATAGGCAATCAGTCGGCCTGGAGCCACGGCATTCATGGCGTCGCCGGAGACCTTTGTAAGCTCGATATTCCGAGCCGAGTGCGGGCGCAGGGCACCAGCAACAATGAAGAAAATTAGAATCAGAAAGACGATATTGATCAGTCCGGTCAGATCGGCTTCGTGCTTATAGCCTTTCGCATCATCATTCAGCCGCATGATAGCATCCTCGGTCAGCCATCCATCGAAATGGCGGCAATCCACTCGCTATGGCCTGGGTCCAAATGATCGGATGTCCTCCTGACTAGTTCAAACGATGCCAGGACCCGATTGCCGCGTGCCCGGTCTGGATTATCGATCATTACTCGATCCTCGCCGAAATTTGCATCAGTTGACGACACGGACAGTTGCGAAGCCAGCACGCCGTACGCGCGTGAGGCCGGCAACCAGGTCATCGACCGTTGTGTCGCGTTGCATCACGATAACTGCATCGGTCCGCCCCTGGGAAATCAACCCACCAAGCGCGCCGGACAACTCCGTTTCGCGAACCGCTCGGCCCGAGACGCGGTAGCGACGCTCGGGCGCAACATGAATGAGAACTGTTTTTGACAGGTCGGCCTTACCCCCGCCGGTGCCGGCCGTATCGATCTTGACGGTGCCAAACTTGAGAAAGGTAGAGGCAAGCATGAAGAAGACCAGCAGCAGGAAGACCACATCGATAAGCGGCGTCAGATTCAACAGCCTTCGCCGACGCTTCTTCTCATTCAGCTGCATGGCGCGCGCCCGATGCGGTCAATAGAAGGGTTTGATCGCCGGATTGACCGATGGCCGGATTGGAAAGACGGTGCGTGAAAAGGCTGGTTTGAGAGGATTCGATGAAGGCCTTTTCGCGGTCGATCCTGCTTTCGAACCAATAGAGTGCGAAGGACGCCGGTATCGCCACCGCCAGGCCGACACAGGTCGTGATCAGCGCCACCCATATTCCACCGGCCAGTGCTGCCGGATCCGTGTCGGCACCCGATGAATGCAGGACCTGAAAGGCACTCATCATGCCAATAACCGTCCCGAACAATCCAAGCAGCGGTGCGATCTGAGCCGTCGATTCGAGAATACGCAAATACCTTCGCAAGGAGGCCAGATAGCCGAGCGCAACGCGTTCTGCGTCTTCGCGCACAAAAGCCTCGCCGATACCCCGGGAAAGACCGCTCATCGAATGGCGTAACACTTTCGCTGCCGGGTTGCGTCTGCGGGCCAATAGCGACAGAGCGAGTTCGCGATCCTGCTCGAACCAGCTTGCCAGGGCTGCCTCGAGCCCGCGCCCGCGGCCGATGCCGAGCGCGAAAAACTGAAACCCTTTGAGGAAAATGACGGCCAGGGATACAACCGAAAGCACTCCAATAATGGCCACAACCGGACCGCCGCGTTCCAGGAGCTGATAGGCACTCTCGAAGTCGTAAGTCTGTATTGAGGTTACACGATCGACGAAGCTGCTCCATGCCGACGCCGCGGGCTCAGCGCTATCGAGCCGAGTTGCCGGCTCGCCAATAGGCGGCAGTGCTTGCTCTGTCGCCGGCTGATCACCCAGTTCCGTGATCCCATCCGTATCGGGTTGCATCGGCGAGGCCGCCGGCTGCTCCGGGTTCTGGCTCCCATCGTTTTGCTCGCTGCGGTCTGGCGCTAACTGAGCAAGCTGATCTGTCATGATTCGCTCCTAAAAAATGAACCCGACTTTGAGCCTGGATGAGGGTTTGGTCGCCGTGAGGCAGCCGTGTGGCGTCAAGGCCTCACCTTTGCAGCGGGTGACATCGTTCAGAAGGATATGGGAGACGTCGGCGCACTTGATCGCCTTGAGATCGAATTGCTTCACACGGGATTTGTTGACCGGCAAACGCCCGGCGTTCACTCGCAACAGCGTCAGCACCTTTTTGTCCTTTCCGAACAACACCAGTTCGAACGCCAGATCGTCGATCGGCACACCAAGCTTGTTGCCGACCATGAATGTAAGTCGGCACGCCGACTTAACGGCATTCATATTATTCAACTCGACCGCGAGATGCTTCGCGGACGTCGCCTTCTTGTCTGCTGCAGCAGCAGGGCTGACAAGAACTCCCGCGGCAACGACGGCCGCTGCGACTATTCTGCACAACGACATGGGCTGACATGGGCGCCCATCCGACATTTCGATTTTCTTGACTTGTTCAACAATCATAATTTGCTCTCGTAGCTACGGATTCTGGTCTTCTGCACAATAATGATGGCCGGTTACAGCCGGTGAGCAGTCTAGAACTGAGGGCTTATCGTTCGGGCTTCAGCAAGGGGCGTGGATCGACTCTCTGCCGGACGATAAGGACGTGCAAGCAGCAAATCCTCAACTGCAGATCCAACGGAGACTCACCAGGACTTCAACCGCGAATCACCTGGAGCACTCCTGGTGCAGTTACTTTTTTGTCACAGTTGGCGACGGAAATTTCCCCGGTAAACAAGCAATTTATTGATAGGTCGGTCCTCTGCTGGTACTGCTGCAACATGCATATGTAATATTATAACATAACTAAATGCAAATCGTTTGAGCTATGGCGGTATCAGGAGTCGCACGATGTCGAGTAAGTCACGTTTGCTAAGTCAGGTCAGTGTTCTAGCGGTAGCTGCCACTGTTTGGGGTACGACCGAGGGCCATGGCCAGGTGGCACTTCCTGAAATCGTGGTGTCAGCACCGAGTCCGATTGCGTCTCCGGTACAAGTCAACACGCCGGATGTTTCCGCCGATGACATCACGATCGTTCCCGGCGTCATCATCGCGGACCAGACCTTTTCTGCCGTCACGGTCATTACCGCGGATCAAATCGAACTCGACCGATCTCGCACGCTTGGCGACACGGTCTTCACCAAGCCGGGCGTGACATCTTCCACGTTTGCACCAGGTGCCAGCCGACCGATTATCCGCGGCCTCGACAATTTCCGGGTGCGCATTCAGGAGAACGGCATCGGCTCCCATGGCGTGTCCGAGGTGAGCGAGGATCACGCCGTTCCGATCGACCCGCTCAATCAGGACAAGATCGAGATCATTCGCGGACCGGCCACATTGCGCTGGGGTTCACAGGCGATCGGCGGCGTTGTGAGCGCCACCAATGGCCGTGTTCCGGATCGGATTCCCGGAGATAGTTTCTACCGTTTCAAGACCGTCGGAACCTATAGCAGCGTCGATGACGGCACGGAAGGCGCAGTCATGGCGGAAGGCGGCGAAGGCAATCTCGCTTTTCACATTGACGCGTTCGCACGAGAAGGCAATGACTATTCCATTCCAGATGCGCCGGGTACGCAGGCGAACTCGTTCTACGAGTCCAATGGTGCAGCCTTGGGTGGTTCCGTCGTGTTCGATCAAGGATTCTTCGGTCTGTCGGTCTCTCGATATGAGAGCGTCTATGGCATACCCGGCGGCGAGTCTGAAGAACGCGAAGTTTCGATCGATCTGCAGCAGACCAAATTAACGGGTAAGGGCGAGTTTCGCCCACTCGGCGGTCCGGTCGAGGCGGTCAAACTGTGGTTCGGCATTTCCGACTACGAACATGACGAAATCGCCTTGGACGAGGATACGGGCGCCCGTCGCGTCGGCTCAACATTCATCAACGACCAGCGCGAGGCGCGCACGGAGGTTCTGCTACGGCCGGTAACGACGGGCCTGGGTGAGCTGACCACGGCCTTTGGCATGCAGATCGGTGATCGCGATCTTAGCGGTGATGGCGAGGCAGGCGAACTGCTGGCGCCCTCCAAGACTGAGCGCATCGCCGGCTTTGTCTTCAAGGAATTGGAGACGACACCGACACTGAAGTTCCAGGCGGCTGCACGAGTCGAGCATGTGAACGTGAACGGTACCGCCGGCGTCTTCCCGCCCGGTTTCCTGCCGCCGCCGGACGAGCCCGGTGATGATCCACGAGACCTGGAATTTACGCCGACGAGCGCCAGTGTCGGCGTTCTCAAAAAACTTGGCGCCGGCGTTGTCGCAAGCTTGACGGGGCAATATGTCGAACGCGCTCCCGAAGCAACCGAGCTTTTCTCAAGGGGGCCGCACGAAGCGACGGCCACATTCGAAATAGGCAACCCCGACCTGCAGATCGAGGCCGCCCATTCCGTGGAATTCGGTCTGCGCAAGGCACAGGGTCGTCTTCGTTTTGATGGCACCGTCTATTACACGGAGTATGACGGCTTCATCTTCAAGGACTTTACCGGCGTCGCTTGCGGCGAGGAGTTCGCCGATTGCGGTGTTGAAGACGAGCTGCAACAGATCCTGTTCTCCCAGAAAGACGCAACGCACTATGGTGGCGAGCTCTTCGGCGAGTTCGACATTGCCTCGGTCTGGAACGGAACTTTCGGTATCGACGGTCAGTTCGATGTGGTGAACGCTTCATTTGCCGACGGCACTAATGTGCCGCGCATCCCACCGATGCGGCTCGGCGGCGGCGTGTATTACCGCGATCGGAATGTGACGGCCCGGGTGAACGTGTTGCATGCATTCAGGCAGGACGAAATCGGCCAGCGTGAGACACCGACGAGCAGCTACACGCTCCTCAATGCGGAACTCAACTACAGCGTTCCGCTCGAAGAAGAGGCCAATGGACAGCCTCGCCTGAGTTTCGGGATCGTCGGCAAAAACCTTCTCGACGACGATGTTCGCAATCACTCGTCTTTCAAGAAGGACGATGTGCTGCTGCAGGGGCGTAGCGTCTTGCTGAAGGCGAAACTCAAACTGAACTAGATCAGCCTGCGCTTAGTCGCAATCGGCTAAGCGCAGACAAATGGATCGCTTCGGAGCTGCTAGAGCAACGTGCGTTCAAGCAGATGCACATTGCTCTAGAGAAGCGAGCAAACTCTGAAACCACCAATCCCCCGGCCCAGCCACCCAATTTCCAGCCCAACCGTCCAAAGGGTACCATTGCTGGGTGGTTGGGATGGGGAGCAAGCGGCCAAGCCACTTGTGCGCTCTAGGGTTTGTTGAGCATCAATTCGAGATTTCGAACCCGACACGGACTTGTGCCTGCGTCGAAGTCCCAAAACACATAGCAACTGTTGAAAGTCATCAGCCAAACGGCTGTTTTGCGCGGTTTGCATCGAGCATGAACGTTCGCAATTGGTCGGGAATTGCTCGAAGCTGCGGATACGTGGTGAGACGACGTATCCGCAGCCGAGACAAGGCTATCAAATCATTCCGGAACGATGTCTCCCGGCAGGGAGTTGACCGTCATGGTATCGCTCGGTCGGAAGTGGACGACAGATCGAATTGACTTGCCGGCCTTCAACAAGTCGAATGCGGTGTTGATCTGGCCATGTGACATGTGGTGCGTAATGTAAGGATCGACGCTGAAGTCGCCGCGCAACCACTCATCAACCATGCCAGGCAGCTCGCTGCGGCCAAGCACACCGCCAAATGCAGTACCACGCCAGACCCGGCCTGTGACGAGTTGGAAGGGCCTCGTAGAGATTTCCTGCCCTGCGCCAGCGACGCCGATCACGGTGCATTCGCCCCAGCCCTTGTGACAGGCCTCGAGCGCTGCGCGCATCAGTTCTACCTTGCCCACCGCTTCGAACGTGTAATCCAGGCCGCCTCCGGTCATCTCGACCAGCACGTCCTGAATCGGTGCGCCATGGTCGTTCGGATTAACACATTCCGTAGCGCCAAGCGCCGTGGCCAGTGGGAACTTCGCGGTGTTGACATCGATGCCAATGATCCGCGATGCGCCATTCATTACCGCGCCCTGGATCACAGCCATGCCGACGGCACCCAGACCAAAGACCGCGACGCTCGCACCGTTCTCGACCTTGGCTGTGTTCCGTACGGCCCCCATGCCGGTCGGTACGGCGCAGCCCATCACCGACGCCTTGGACAAGGGCGCTTCTTTGGCGATCTTGGCCACCGAAATCTCGGGCAGCACTGTGTATTCGCTGAACGTGCTGGTGCCCATATAGTGCAGGATCTGCTTGCCCTTATAGGAAAAGCGTGACGTTCCATCGGGCATCAGCCCGGCACCCTGGGTCTGCCGGATGGTCTGGCAAAGGTTTGTCTTTCCCGATTTGATATAGGGGCATTCCGGATCCTCGGGGACGTAAAGCGGTATGACATGGTCTCCCGGCACGACCGATGTGACGCCTTTCCCAACTTCCTCGACCACGCCGCAGCCCTCATGGCCAAGGATGCAGGGAAACAGACCTTCGGGGTCTTCGCCCGACAAGGTGAACACATCAGTATGGCAGAGGCTGGTCGTCACGATCCGGACAAGAACCTCACCATCTTTTGGTCCTTCGAGATCGATTTCCTCAATTTCGAGTGGTCGATTGGGCTCCCATGCGATGGCGGCACGTGTTTTCATAATCTAGCTCCTGGTTCTGTATAAGGATTAGTGCTGGATCCGTTGGGCGGGGAAATTCATGACCTCGACCGGATCGAGAGCCAACACGAACCGCATTTCTCCTGCGCTCTCGAGGGGCGGCGAACGATGCAGAAAGCCGCAGGGTGGCGAAACCGGCCAACGCGTGCCCCGCAGGACGATCGGTGCGCCGGTCGGCACCGTAACCGGATCCGACAGCTCGCCGCCATCATGCGACTGGCCGTACTGGATTCCGGTCCCGCGGTAGGTGCAGATCAGGCGCGCGGTAACGGCATCAATATCGAACTTTCGGCATGCGTTGGATGTCACGACGTCGAGATGCAGGCGAAGTAGCGAAGCCCGCATGAGCGATGCAAAGATATCCGCCATTGCGGCCACATCATCGATCAACCGGACCCGATCGCCGCAGTCCGGTGTGCCGGAAGCCGCGCAGAGCGACGTGACAGCGTCGCGAACATCGTCGGGGCGCAGGATCACGCGCGCGCTTGGCAGCAGTTCGGGCTCAAGGTCGTCGATCCAATGCTGAAATCCGGCCAGCGGGTGGCGGCGCCATATCACGGCCGCGCAATCTGATCTGTAGAGAGCCAACAGTCCATCGGGCGTATCCGTCACGCCCACACCAACTGCGGCATCGCTCACAACTTCGCGGACCGCAGTCATGCAGCAGTCTCAGCGCGCTGCCACTTCGGGAACGGGTCTGGAAGGTCGGGCAAACTGTCGGTATCCATCGCGAGATGCTCGGGCAGAAGGCAAGCGTCGAGGCGAGACTTCAGGACGGCCCAATCGATGCCGGAGCCGATGAAGACAATCTCTTGTCGCCTGTCTCCCCATGGCTCCTCCCAAAGCCTGGCTATATATGCGCTTACGCTATCTTCGTCGGGCCAGCGTTGTTTCGGTACTGAAGCCCACCAGGTGCCAATCGGTTTGATTGAGGATAACGACCCGGCGAGAGAGAATTCGGCAACCCAGTCAGGACGCGTGGCCATCCAGAAAAGTCCTTTTGCACGGATGACGCCCGGCATCTCGGCGTTCAGCGCGGCACTAATTTTTTCTGGTACAAAAGGCCGACGCGCCCGATAGACAAAGCTGGCGACGCCATACTCTTCGGTTTCCGGGACATGGTCCGCGAAACCATAGAGTTCCTTGGCCCACATCGGATGCTCATGCGCTTTCTCGAAATCGAAAAGGCCTGTGTCGAGGACGGCACCTGTTTGCACATTGGAATGGTTCGTCTCTATGACCCGCGCATCGGCGTTTAGGCTACGGATAATCTTGCGCGCTGCGTCGACCTGACCGGGCGTTGCGTCGGCCACCTTGTTCAGAATCACCACATCGGCGAACTCGATCTGGTCGGTCAGCAGATGTACGAGCGTACGCTCGTCATCCTCGCCCAACGCTTCTCCACGGTCTCGCAGGAAGTCGTGGCTGGAATAGTCGCTGAGTAAGTTTACCGCATCGACCACTGTCACCATCGTGTCGAGGCGGGCCAGATCTGACAGGCTCTCGCCAGCCTCGTCCCGGAACTCGAAGGTCGTGGCCACCGGGAGCGGTTCGGATATGCCGGTGGATTCGATCAGCAGGTAGTCGAACCGCCCTTCGGCCGCGAGACGCCGAACTTCAGCCAACAAATCATCGCGCAGGGTGCAGCAGATACAACCGTTCGACATCTCGACCAGCGTCTCGTCGGTGCGACTGAGTTCGGTGTCGGCACGCACCAAATCGGCGTCGATATTCACTTCGGACATATCATTTACGATGACCGCGACACGGCGTCCCTCGCGATTGTTCAGCACGCGGTTTAGGAGCGTTGTCTTGCCGGCACCTAAAAAGCCTGAAAGGACGGTTACAGGGAGGCGTCTTTGATGTTGGGTCATGATTGGTGTCTCAAGAATTCGAGTATTGGCGGGATGTGGTGCATCGTCTCAAGATTGATGGCCGCATGACGCGCATAGTCCGTGGACCTCGATCACATGCCGCGTCGGTGCGAAGCCGGATTGGCCCACAATGTTGGAAAGTTCACTGAGTAGCTCTGGCGCCAGACGCTCCTCAACTGCGCCGCAATCGTCGCAGATCGATAGAATCGATGCATGGTGGTGATGGTCGCATTGGCAAGCAACGAATGCTTTCAGAGACTCAAGGCGATGAACCTGGCCGCGATCAGTCAGGGCTGCCAGTGCTCGATAGATCGTTTGAGGCACGATTTTCGGACTGTTCTGGCGCAACTCCCAAAGCACGTCATAGGCGGACAGCGGACCGCGGCGCCGACGCAGAGCGGCTAACACCTCAGCCCGCAACTTCTCTCCCCGCTTGGTCATGGTCACCTCGCTATCTGAAGAATGAGAATGGTAATGTAATGTTATAACATATCCAAATCCACAAATATCTGATAGAGGAGCGATTAGAAGACCTCTCGCGCCAATACGCCGGATCTTGTTCGACGCGCTACGTCCCTCGCCTGTCCCGTGACCTTGCCAATAGACGGTGCCTGCGCACCGCAAGGTCAGCCGGCCAACCAAAAGCAAGGTAAGACACCTCGATGTCAGTCAGGAGCAGGTGTTTCGCTACCCAAGGAATCGATGCAAGCGGCGCAGACAGTCGGCCGAATTGCATGGCCTGCATGCGAAAATCGCAATCTCACTGATTGATGGAAATGTTATATTATAACATTGCATATTCAAGCTTGTCCGTTCAGCCTGTGCCGGGAGCCGCCGACAAAATTCGATTTGTGAACCACGACAAAAGTGATTGCAGGAGGTCGCATGCAAACAAATAGACAGTCACTGCAGGACGCCGCCATTGAGGTCGGTATCACCGACTGTCCTGACGGTCTGAGTGACATCCACCGCTCCGGAGTTGCCGAGGTGACTTGGCGGCGCCAACTGATCCCGGACTTTCAGGACTGGATCAACCATCTTGATCCTGATGCTCTGCCCCGGGCATGCATGATCTTACAGCCGCATGCTGTACGCGATGCCGTTGAAGCGGTCTGTGATGGTTCAGGCGTTCCGCACGGTCCTGATCGAGGATGCCTGATCGATCATATCGCAGCGTTGAGCGACATGTTCGCCGAACTGATGTCTGCGCCATATCTTATGCTCCGTGTGGACGTGATCGCGAACGATGCCTGCTCGAAGTTTCATATCGATAAGGTGGCTCAGCTTGTCTGCACATATCGCGGCACCGGACCCCGTAATGTCATCCTGACGGATGAAGCAGATCTGCCCCAGGTTTCGACCATGCCGACCGGTGATTCCGTCCTGCTGCGAGAGAAACTCTGGCCAGACAGGCTATCCTCCGGCTTGCTCCACTGCTCGCCGCCGACCGAGGAAACCGAAGAGACACTGCCTGTGCTCGCGCTGGATCCGGTGCCTGACCCGGAAGAGGTGCATTGATGCGCGGCGACCACAGAACGACAGTCTGCATGCATTGGACAGACCGGTTTCAGGCGGGAGCAAGATCGTGACGCGCATTCCCGTGACGATCGTGACAGGGTTTCTTGGGGCCGGGAAGACAACGCTGCTTAATCGGTTGATGTCCGAACAAGGCTTTGGCGATACGGCGGTAATCGTCAACGAGTTCGGCGAAGCTGGAATTGACGGATCTCTTGTCGCACGGGCCGACGAACGGTCTGTCGAAATGACGACCGGCTGTCTCTGCTGTACGGTCTCGGGCGATGTTCGGCTCACTTTGCAACGTCTGCTCGACGAGGCGGATCACGGTGTCGGGCCGTCCTTCGGCCGCGTGGTGATCGAGACGACGGGGTTGGCCGATCCACTGCCTCTCCTACAAACCTTCATCACAAACGAGGACATGTTGGATCGCTTCATGTTGAATGGCATGGTGACATTGGTGGACGCCGTATTCGGCGCCGACGCAATCGAGCGGTTCAGGGAACCACAGCGACAGGTTGCCGTCGCCGACCTGCTGCTCGTAACCAAGAGTGATCTGGCTCTGGATCCAGTATCGCGGCGCGATCTCGACGACCTGAAGCGGCTCCTTGCTTGGCGGAATCCAACGGCCCCCGTGCGGATCGCAAGTGAGGCAACAGCCAGAACAGTGTTTTCGCTCTCTGCGTCCAGCCGATTCGTCACACAGAGTGATCCAGCACGACTGCCGAATAGTACACTCACTGGACCGGCTGGACATCAAGGCGAAGAGACGGCACAGGGTCACGGTCACCATCATGACCACGCGCACGATGCCAACCAGCATGGCGACACCGCGACGGCCTTTTGTTTTTCCGCGAACGACCCTGTCGATCCGAAGGCGCTGGAGAATGCGGTCGAAGGCCTGCAAGCGTCATTCGGCAAGGATCTGCTACGCATAAAAGGACTCGTGGAGATCGCCGGACATCCGGGAAGCCCACGGGAGGTCCACGTCGTCGGTCATGTGTCGAGCCCGCCGCACCTTCTGGACGCATGGCCGTCGGGAATCGAAAGAACACGGTTGGTCATGATTGTCAGTGGCCCTCGCCGAAACGATGCCCCCGGCATGTTGATGAGACAGCTACCGGGGCTAAGCGAGTTCATCCCCGAGCCGACAAGCCCAACGGTGCCGGCATCTTGATTCCCGGATTCGATCCGCATCCTCGGCGGTGACGTATTGCCTTCCGTCGGAGCTGTTTAACAATATTTAGCAGCAGCCTTATTGTTCAATTATGGGGACGCCAGCGGTCATGCCCTCCCGAATAAATATTCCGGTTTGTGGCAAGAGGGTGTCCCTTTCGACCCCACAAGCAACCGCATGCCCCCCCTCACCTTCGGAGTACGCGGTCCAGAGCTGAACGCCGCCAGGACTATAGTCGGCATGCTTATTTTGAGATTATCGTGCAGCTGGCTGCTGCGGCCACCAACTTCACAAGCCATTGTGAGCGACCGGAGACATAGGTAACGGACTGCGAGCGTTGAATAAATGCCCGCAGTCCACTCTATGAACCCATCCAGCTCAGAACAAGAAATCTTCTTGGGAAAGGTCAGAGCTCTTGAAACCCAGGATAGTGACACCATCGTCGCCGTCGAGATCATTGACTCTCACGCCACCGTCTGTGTCTGTCATATACTTGGCCACCTCTTTGAAGCGGGTGAACCCATAGCCCGTCACGTCGATTTTGTCCCAAAACTTGGGACCCTGCTCGAAGTCGTTGATGATGTCGAACCCATCACCATCGGCAAAGTGAAACACATCCGAACCACTATCGCCCCACAGCTTGTCGGTGCCTTCATTGCCCCAAAGATGATCGTTGTCTTGGCCGCCATAGAGATGATCTGTTTCATATCCACCATACAGGTGGTCGGCCTTGCGTCCACCTTTGAGGATATCCTCTCCGCCTTCGCCAAAGAGATAATTGTTGCCGGCATCCCCGATCAACGTGTCGTCAAAGCCGGAGCCATATAGGCGTTCGATAGATATGAACGTGTCGCCCGCGGCATCGCCCGTATTTTGAGATGCATCGGACAGGTTGACGACGACGGCGCTCTCGTAACGTGCAGAGTCGTTTCCGCTTCCGCCGTCGAGCTTGTCGCCGCCTGCGCCACCGATCAGGACATCGTCGTCGGCGCCGCCGTAAAGGAAGTCGGAACCGCCCCGACCGAGAAGCGTATCGATACCGCCGCGACCCCAAAGTGTATTGTTGACATCATCGCCTCCCAGCCAGTCGCCATAGCCGGATCCGGATAGGTTCTCGATCGATGTATAGCTGTCGCCGGCGGCTTCACCCTGATTCAGGATACCGGCGAACTGCAGGTCCGCTGCGACGGCGGCTGTGGCGCCTTCATAGTGGGCGGTGTCGCGCCCTTCTCCGCCGTCGAGCAAATCTCCGCCCTCGCCACCGGTCAGATCGTCCCGACCGCGACCGCCGAACAGGTCGTTGGCAAGCCGGTTGCCCGTCAGGCTGTCATCACCGTCACCCCCCACCGCATTCTCAATCAACGTGACGGCTCCAAGTTCGAACCGGTGGCCATCAATCTCATTTGTGGCCCCCTGATTGAGATCGATGATGCTGTCGGACGTCAGCGCCGCAGCATTGATGGTATCGGCCCCGCCGTCCGTATCAACAAGCGTGCCGCCATGACCGGCGTTTCCGGCATATTCGGAGAGCTCGTCCGTATAGACATAGATATCGTCGTGCTGATCCCGGTCGGTATAGGTCTGGAGGGAGACGCCGTTCACGGTACCGACATTACCGCCAGCGAGATCCTGGATATTCACAGTCCATGTCCCGAGGCTCATCTCGCCGCGGAAGATTTCCGAGTCGAGGGTCCACTTGCCAGGCCAGTCCTCGGTCGTGAGATTGCCGTTCCAGAGCAGGCCGGTTGTGCCGTCGGGCGATGTCAGAGTGATCCTCAGATCTTGGACATTCGTGTGGACCATGTCGATCTCGAGCGCGATCGACTCGACTTTCCGGTTGCCGTTCACGTCGATGTCGATATCGAGCCCGTTCACATTGTCGTCGGGTACCGCCATCGTGCCCGGAACGGAGTCGATCCATGTCGGCGTGATGCGGCTGGCAGCCGTCGATTGTGCGGACCAGGTCTCCGCCAACCGTACCGCTGCATGCGCGTCGATCAGTCCGAAGCCGTAATCATTGGAGTAATGCAGGCCACCGCCATTCCAGGTGTCCGCGGCGTTCCAGATCCAGGGATATTTTTCATTGCCGAGCGGGGCGCCGCCGATCGGGCTGCCTGTGTGAACGGCACTGTAAGCCAGAATCTGCTGCACATCCCGAAAGCCGAGGTCCGGATTGGCTTCGAGCATCAAAGCAACCAGTCCGCTAACATGGGGCGCCGCCGCCGATGTGCCGAGAAATGTCGCGTAGTTGGTGTCCAAAAAGGAAGGCGTCGTCGGCACCCAGAAGTTGTTGTAGCCGAGACCAAAATCGGAGCGATCCGTCGTGACGATGTCTTCGCCGGGAGCGCTGACGAGGATTGATGCGCCTTCTGTCGAGAAAAAAGACACAAACCCGGTTTGATTGATCGAGGCGACATTGATCACGTTCGGGTTTGATAGCCAATCCGAGTCGTTCGTATTTCGGTTCGTTCCGCGGTCGTTGCCCGCACCCGCGACAATAATCGTCCCGAGTCCTCCACGTCCGAGTGCCACGGCATCATCGATGGCCTGATGGAAGCCGTCATTGGCCGAATCGTAGCGGCTTTCGCCGAACGTGTTGGGCGAGCCCCAGCTATTGTTGGCTATGTCAAAGCGCTGGAAATTGGCCATCGCGAATTCGCCAAACAACGGCGGTGGTGGCCGCACGCCGTCGAGGTTATTGTCCCAGTCCGAAATCATCGGAATGCTGGAGATGGTAGCATCGTAGGCAACACCGACGGTGCCCTGCCCGTCGCGTTCGGCGGCGATGATGCCGGCCACAGCGGTGCCATGTTGGCCATCGGGATCGAAATGGTTTCCGTCGACGGGACCGCCCAGAAACTGGGCTTGCAGATCGAAGCTGTAATTGTTGTCCAGGTCCCTATGGTTGTAGTCGACGCCCGTATCGAAGACGCCGACTGAGACGCCGCGCCCGGTATAATCCTGCCAGACATCGCCGAGATTGATGTCGGCAATGCCGCCATTCTGCAGGGCCCATTGCTGATCGAAATAATTATCCGTTGGCTTGAGTTTGAGATCGAAATCCCAATTTGGCGTCATATCGCCATCAAGATTGCCGAGATCGAAGGACTTCTGGTCGAAAGACTGCCCAAATCCGGTTGGCGTCGGGCTGCTCAAGTGTGCCTGCGAGATCCAAAACCAGTCAGGCAGACTATACTCATCGTTCTTCCAATCGACCCATTTGGATTTCTTTTTCGACTTCGCCATTTCACTATGCCTCCTTGCCGCGCTGCCGACCGCCGTCCGGATTTGGTGTGGCAGTGGATCAGCCGCTGCGGGCCGGCGCATAGACTGCTGCGCCTGACCTGCATTGAATTGTTACGCCCGGTACAAGACTTGGGGTGTGTAGGTCAGTGGCAATTGACCAGTACGTAAATCGGAGGCAACAGAGCGCCGGCAACGGCGTCGGCGGATTGGCAGTCCCTTGTCCGGTGTAGCATTGGCGCCAGCCTCTGCTCCGCGCTCTTGATCAGAGCAAACCGCATCGTTCCGGTTTGTTTTCAGGAAGGGCTCACATATTGCGGCGGGATCACCCGCACTTACGTGACCAAGTGCCTAAGGCCTACACGTCCAATGGCGGGTGCTTCGAGAAAGAACCCGATAATCAGGCGCAAGACCGATGACAGAGAATGTTATTGCAGGAGCGCGATGACCGGCTTGTGACCACCTCGCCGTGCCAGTGAAAGCGCCGTATCACCATTCATTGCGCGCAATGACTTGTTGGCCCCTTTTGACAGAAAGAGTTTCACAAGATCGGTCTTCCCCCAGGCGGCCCCGAACATCAACGGCGTCATGCCAGTGCGGGGTGCTGTTCTGTTGACGTCCGCACCGAGTGCGACAAGCGTGCGAACAATATTGTCTTTTCCGGCCAGGATCGCCGCCACCAGTAATATGTCGCCGGCCCTTGGCCCATTGGGGTCGGCTCCCGCCCGGACCAGAAGCTTGACCGATTCCGGCGTCCCTTCCATCACGTGACGCACAATAGCCGTAGCGCCACTTTGATCGCGTGCCTCGACATCCGCTCCCGCCTCAATCAGTAGCTTCAAGGCGTCGGCCGCATTCGGACTCCGCGATGCCGAGAACAGGGCCGTTGCTCCGGAGACGTCGCGCGCATTCACATTCGCGCCGGCCTCCACAAGCCGTTTCATCACCTCCAGACGTCCATGGTACGCGGCCAACGTCAGAAGGCTGCTGCCCAAGAGTCTGGTATCCGGATCGTTGCCGCGATCGAGCCAGGCCTGAACGAAGACCGTATCGCCCGATCGCGTCGCAGCGAAAATCTTGTCTTTTGCTTCCTGGGCCGGTAGGCGTTCCGCGTCCTTGAGCAGGGCATCGAGTTCCTGGATGGACGGATCGTGTTCGGGGCGTGTCTGACCGATGGCGCTGGTTGCCGCCAGAACGTGAAGAACTGCCAGGATGCACATAAAAGAGCCCGGTCTGCGTGTTTCCATTTTCGATTGCATTGCTGGTCTTCCTTTTCGATCGGTCAGTCATAGAGGAGGTAAATCAATTGCATTCGAGCCGCCGAACCACGCCCTCCTCATCCAGAAGTATGTTCAGGCGGCGGCGATCAAGGTCCGCCGTGCGAGGTTGTCGCGGCTTCAGGACACGCTTTCGGTCGACCGGGATCTCCTTGGCTACGGCCTCGGGCTTGCCGATGAGCCAGCGCCAACGTTGCGTATCGCAGTGATCGCCTTCCGACCGTTTCAACTCTGTGACCTGAGATGACCAGACGCGCCGGCCGTCGTCGTAGAGGACCAGCTCGCCATTATTCTCCAGCGTTAGCCGGTCGCCATCGGCGGGGCTCTCAAGCGTCCAGATGGCTTTGCTGCCGGCGTCGTAGACAGCCGGTCGGCCCGTTTCACCGAATGTCAGGCGCGCAGCGTTCCGGTTCCAACTACGCGTTTCCCAGATTACATGGATCAGCCCTGGCCCGACATGTAAGGGATGGACGAACACATTGCCGGACCTCCCATCGAACGTCAGCATATATCTGCCGTTTTCCGACACCAACCGCTGGCCGCGATGGAGCGTTTGGCCGGATTGGATAGTGTTGTTCGGATCGGCTTGCGACATGGGTGGGGACGCGGCAGACAAGATCAAAATGAGCCCGGCCAATGCGATGCGAACCATGGATTCAAACTCCTCTGCGGGTGCGATCAAAACAGGAAGTCATCGCTGTGCAGGTGTGATGCCTTGACGTCGAGAAGCGTCAGGACGTCGCCACCGCCGAAATCGATCACCGCGCCGAGTTCTTCCTGAACAATGGTGCCCTGGTCCTGCATCTGGACGAGGCTCGTGGCGGCGCTGTGGAAGCGCAAATCGATCGCGTCGTCCGAACCGGCGCCGGCGGCAAAATCGATGATCGTGTCCTTGCCGTCGCCTGTGTCGAACCGGAAGGTGTCGTCGCCGGCGCCGCCCAAGATCTGGTCCTCGCCGCGCATGCCCCGGATACTATTGTCCGAGGCGTTGCCGAAGATCTCATCATTGCCGTCGCCACCGATGGCATTCTCCATGTTCTTCAGGGCGAGCCGAACGCCATCGATCTTGCTCGTCGTTCCGTCGAGATGAATGATCGAATCCGATGTGACGGCGGCCGCGTTGACCGTGTCCGTGCCGCCGTTCTTGTCGGCGATCCGCGTCCGGTGGCCGGCATGCCCGGCAAAGTCCGAATACTCGTCAGTGAAGATATAGGCGTCGTTCACGGTGGGTGCGGCGCCGAATGTCTCAAGCTCGATATCATAGACCGTGATCTGAGCGCCGACCGTGTCGTCGACAACGCGCACATTCCATTCACCCTTGCTCTCCTCGCCGCGAAACGCCTGACTTTCGAATGTCCAGCTCCCGGAATAGGAGAAAGGCATGCCGCCACCCAACGGGTTGGGCTCCAGGATGTCGCGGATGAGCTCGCTCGTCGTGCCCCCCGGGGACGTCAGATAAACCTCCAGGTCTTCGATCCGCGGCGCGTCGAAGTTCATGGTGACGGCGACGCGTTCGACATTCAGACTCTCCGTCTCGAAGGCCTTGAAGGTCTTTCCGGCCGGGTCGCCGCCTGGCGGATAATACTTGCCGGAGAAGACGGTCTCGAAGCTTTTGGTTTCGTTCGCGCTGGTCTGGGGCCCTTGGATCTGATGCCACGACTCCGCGAGCCGCACCGCCGCGTGCGCATCGACGAGACCGTATCCATAATCGTTGGAGAAATGCAGGCCGCCACCGTTCCAATGGTCGGCGCCATTCCATTGCCAGGGCTCGCGCTCGATTCCGTCCGTAGAGAAACCGTCTATGGCGCTGCCTACATGGCGGGCGGAATTGGCGAGGATGGTTTGGATGTCGCGCCAGCCAAGCCCCTCATTGGCCTCGAGCATCAGGGCGACGATGCCCGACACCATCGGCGCAGCCGCGGATGTGCCCCAGAAGTCGAAATTATAGTCGGTATCGTTATAGCCCTCGTCTCCCCTGCGGTCGGTCGTGACGACTTCACCGAAGAAGGGCGAGCCGAATGCCGCAACCAGGTTGGACGCGCCGAAGCTCGAATATTCCGAAACCGTACCGTCGCGGTCGACAGCGGCGACAACGGTCTGGTGCGTGTCTCGCGACCAGGCATCGGCATTGGTATCGTAGTTGACTGGGTAGAGGTCAGGCTCCCAGGAGAAATCCTTATTCCGCGAATTGCCGGCAGACTTGACGATAGTGGTTCCGAGACCGTCCCGGCCGGTGGCGACAGCCTTGTCGATCGCCGCCTCTAGCTCTCCCAGAAGAGACGAGGAGAGGCCATTGCCGAAAATGGTCGATGAAAGATCGTTTATGCCGACGGAGAGATTGATGACGTCGGCGTCGGCGTGCTCGACGGCTCTGAGGATCGCGTCGCGCGTTTCAGCAAGGCTTTCATCGCCGATCCGGTTCCATGTCCGATAGCCGACGAGTTCCGCGTCATGGGCCACGCCGACGGTCCCGACGCCATTGTCGTCCGCGCCGATAATCCCCATGACGGCCGTGCCGTGCGGGTCGTGATCGCCACTGAAGTCCTCGCCGAAGGCATCGAAATCGGAATTGGCGAAATCATAGTCGAGATCCTGATTGTAATTCGCCTCGAGGTCTTCATGGAGATAGTCAAACCCGTCGTCGATGACGGCCACACGGACGCCTGCGCCGGAATAATCGCCCCAGATGCCGGTAACGTTGAGATCATAGCCATCACCGGGGTTCCACAAATGCCATTGCTTGGGAAAAATCATGTCGCTGGGGATCGCCATCCTTCATCTCCCGCTTCGGTTGCGCATCGGCATGGTCGGTGTATTCCGAAGACTGGTGCGGCCAATGCTCAACATTCAAGTGGAGGGTTGAGGTAAAACCGGCTCAACATTCAGGTGTACGGGAGGTAACACCATCAATGGCGCTGGTGAGGTATCGGCATCACATGCCGTTGGTCCGCCCGTTGTGCGGCATTTACCCCGCCGTCCCATATCCGAGGTTCAGCCGGCATTCGGATCGCCGGACGGGCGCCTTTCCCCATTTGGGCATGTCGGAAAGGCATGATAGCCTCGGTTTTAAGCCCGCTTCGGGAGACTCGGACATGCGGCGAGCTATTCTTCCAATGTTGTTTGCCTGGACGTTCGTCAACTGGGCGCCAGCTGAGACCCTCGCAAGCACTCGGGTGGCGCTCGTGCTCGGCAATTCCGCCTATGAACATACTCGAGAGCTTCCAAATCCGACGAACGACGCTGCTGCAATCGCCGAAACATTGAAGGGTCTCGGGTTTGACAGTGTGACACTGAAGCTCAACCAGGGCTATAGCGGGATGCGTGAGAGCATTCGGGCCTTCGGCCGTGTGGCCAGGAGCGCGGACGTAGCCCTGGTCTACTATGCCGGCCATGGTCTCGAGCTAGGGCGGCAGAACTATCTCGTGCCAGTCGATGCGAAACTCGAGACAGACGATGATCTGCGCTTCGAAGCCGTGACCCTGGACGACGTCCTGTATTCGGTGCGCCGCGCCGGAAAACTGCGCCTGGTTATACTGGACGCCTGTCGGAATAATCCGCTTTCTTCCGCCATGGATCTTGCCGGCGGCGTCACGCGCAGTGTCAGCCGTGGCTTCGCGCGCATCGAGCCGACAGGCGACGTGCTGGTCGCCTATGCCGCGAAGCATGGCACGGTGGCGGAGGATGGAGACGGGCGCCACAGCCCCTACGCGGCGGCGTTGCTGAAGCATCTGCCCACGCCAGGGCTGGATGTCGGCTTCTTGTTCAGGCGAGTTCGTTCGGCTGTGCTGGACACGACTTCGCGGCGGCAAGAGCCGTTCACCTATGGGTCGCTGGGCGATGAGAATGTCTACTTGGTTCCGCCCTCTTCGACCAAGGATGCGATCCCGCGGCCGGCATTGCCTGCAGCAACGTCGAGCGCTGCAGCCGAGGCCTGGAATGTGGTGCAAGACTCGATGGCAAAGGAAGACTTAGAGGCCTTTGTCGCTGCTTTCCCCGGTAGCTTCTATGCCAAATTGGCAGCCAATCGGCTCAATAAACTGGACGGTGCAACGATCGCTGCAACCACACCCTCGAACGGTACTGACATGCAGGATGACTCCAGGAGGCACTCAACCGATAAAGAGTCTAAGAAGGTGGCCAACGAGCCATTCCTAACGCGCCTGGCGGCATATTCGGATATCCGAGACATTTCATCCGACGTCAAACATGTTGAGGAGTGGAGCCACCCCCAGGAGTTTGTCGTCTGGCGTGATCGTGCAAGCGTGCGAAGCGGGCCTGATGCGTCTTTTCCGCAAATAAAGCGGCTCGATAACCAAGCCAAAATCAGAATAATTGGAAAGCTGTCGATACACAGCAACACCAGCCGGACAACGCCGGCAAGATGGTTCATCGCCAAAATCGGTCAGAAAACGATCGGCTTCATCTCATCGAATGCAATCGCATCACAAAAATTCTTACCTGAAATTGAAGGCGCCACAGCGGTAAAGAAAAGTTGGCAGGAATTGAGGGGTCGAATAGAGCACGAAAATTCTGGAACATATGCAAGATACGCAGGAGAATTTATCCGCTCATTCATGAAGGATGACGGTTACAGCTATATTATTTGGTTTAGAAATAGCACGGCCTACCTGACAACCGATGCCTCTCCTTTCCAGAAGAAATATCGAATTTCCACGTGGGGAATGGGTCTTTTACAGCTCAATACCACAGATATTCGCAACATCAATTCAAGCGTATCAACAAGGATTTGGGATTGGCCGTCGACAAGCGAATAGAGCATTTTGACCAAAAGATTCGATCGGCTCAAGAAACCGACTGGTCGAAGAGATATTAGTTGGTCCGTAGGATTCCTCGTCCGGGTGTTTTCGGACAGTCGAAGACGGAACTCCAAGTCTAGCGTGACCATCTGATCATTGATTGCTCGGTAAAAAAGGTGCCTGTGGCGATAGCCTCGGCGCTGTCCCTTTCCCTTGGCCGCGATTGGCAGGCAGATAGAGCGCAGCCGAGCGCTCGTCGGGTCGGAGCGTCGGCAGCAGGCGAGCCCGGCTTGCATCAACTGCCGGCGCAATCGCAGCATCTTTGCGCTTGCACCGGCAAACGTCGCTGAGTCTCAAAAGAGCTTCAGGCAGCAACCCGGATTAAACGGGTCAAGCCGCCCACCGGCGTTCAGGTCACACCGGTAGTAGTTGGGCTTACAGGTCACCGTCGATGGCCGGCCCGCCAAAGGCGACCAGCAGCAGCCTGGATTGGCCGGATCGATCCGTCCACCGGCATTCAGGTTGCATTGGTAGTAGTTCTTGCGACATGTCTGGGCATCGGCCGAGTCAACCGTTGCAATTGTGATTATGGCAAGCGTCAACACGCCCAGGATCCCCGCTCGGAGATAGTCTGCTTTCATCATTAGTCCACTCCTCAATCGTCATGAGTTGCTTTTCAAAAAGCGTATGCTTCGCGCTCGACGACCCGGCGCCGTCCATTCCGCGAATGCCGCATCGCTTCAGCATTGAAATGGGACGGCCATGCAACTGTTGGGTTGCAGCGAAATGGTCTTCGGGCAACGATCAGCGGTCTCTAAAGGTCCGTGCAGATGCCCATGCACACCTAGAAGCATTCCTTCCGAGCAAAATAGCGATCGTGCCGCCAACAAAGAACAGCGTTCGTGCCGTAAAGACCAATGGCATCAAGCCGAATTCTGACCACTCCAATCGATCAATGGACTCTTGGAATGACTCAGGGATCCAATGGGTTCGAATGACCATCAGGGCAGACCGAAACAATGCCCAAGAGCCAAACGGAGAATGCATCACTACCCATTACGCCGGAGCAGGCGCCTGTCATGTTCCGTTTACCTGCCGGCGACCCAGCGTTTCCCGCCAATCAACATATCCCGGTCAATGAACGTTGGTTATCAGTCCGGAACGCGGAGGATCAGGAAATGGCGAAAATCATCAATGGCGACGACAAGGTCAATTTTCTCTACGGCGAACATGGCGTAGAGAACGTCATCTATGGACATGGCGAGGACGACTGGATTTATGGCGGCAAACTTAGCGACAAGCTCTTCGGCGGCGGCCACGACGACAGGCTCATGGGCAACTACGGCGTCGACTATCTCTATGGAGAAAAAGGTCAGGACCGCCTCTATGGCGGAGAGGGAAAGGATGAACTTTATGGTGGAGACGACAATGATTGGCTCGAAGGCGGCTGGGACTCCGACTATCTCGATGGCGGCTCCGGAATTGATACCGCAAGCTATGAAAATGCTAACACGTCTGTCGAAGTCGATCTCAACCTCGGTAGGGGCTTTAGGGGCGAGTCGAAGGATGACGAACTCGTCAGCATCGAGAACCTAGTTGGTGGCCGATACGATGATGTGTTTTATGGCGACGTAAATGACAATGTGATCAGAGGGAACGCCGGCAAAGATACGATTCACGGACGCGCCGGCGAGGATTGGTTAATTGGCGGAGACGATAGCGATTTCCTCTACGGCGGCGAGCATGTTGACAAACTCGTCGGTGGCAGCGGCGATGACGAACTTTACGGCGGCAGCCATGGTGATCACCTGGATGGTGGCATCGGGAGTGATACGCTCACGGGAGGCAGCGGGAGTGATTATTTTTATTGCCATGAGCCGAATAATTTTTTCGCAGACAAAGACGTCATCACCGACTTCGAAGCCGGCAGCGATACCATCTATTTGCAGGGCGGTTACATTACAAACTGGTCCGACCTCCTCGACGCCTCAGATGGCGACTTTATGATGCAATCCGGCAATGACGTCACGATCTGGCTGAATGGTGAAGGCGTTCACTCCGTGACCTTGCAGAATACGGATATGAACGATCTGTCAGCATCGGACTTCATATTCTAGATTGTTACGAAATTCCGTCCTGATTGCTTATGCTTAAGGACGGAATTTCCGACTGTTCTATCGTTGTTTGAAGAAGCGTTGACGATTGGACTGGTTGATTATCGGTGAGGACTGACCATTGCCGGCGGCAATTATCGTGATAATCTAACCTTGCAAGAGAATTGAGAGGCGGGAGAGCGCAATGCGCGGAGCCGCTATTCTACTGGTCGTTTACTTAACCTGTATTTTCGGCACGGCGCTGCCCGCGTCCGCTTCGAAACGTGTGGCTCTGGTCATAGGCAATGCGGACTACAAGCACACCGCGCCGCTCAAAAACCCCAAGAACGATGCCGATGCGGTTTCGGAAGTTCTCAAGCATCTCGATTTCGAGGTCTTAAAGGGTACGGATCTGACCCATCGCCAGTTCGGGCGCACGGTTGCCAAGTTTCGCAGGATGCTCGCGGGCGCCGAAGTCGCGCTTTTTTTCTATGCCGGTCACGGCATGCAGATGCACAACAGCAATTTCCTGATCCCTGTAGACGCTCTGCTCGAGGATGAGGACAGTCTCGATTTCGAAGCCGTTCAACTGCGCACGGTACTTGGTCTCATGGAACGCGAGCCGCGTACCAATCTGGTGTTCCTTGATGCCTGTCGCGACAATCCGCTGGCCCGCAACCTCTCGCGCAGCCTTGGCACACGGTCCGCATCGGTTGGCCGCGGATTCGCCAGAGAAGAAACCGGTATTGGAACCTTGATTGCGTTCGCGACCCAGCCCGGGAATGTGGCCCTGGACGGAGGACAACACAAACACAGTCCATTCACGAAGGCACTGCTCAAGCATATCGAGACCCCGGGGCAGGATATTGCCAATCTGATGCGACAGGTGCGCCTCGATGTGATTACCGCCACGTCAAGCCGTCAAGTGCCCTGGAACAATTCGTCGTTGACTGCTCCCTTTGTCTTCAAAACAAAGCCGAAAGAGGATTTGCGTGCGGCTGAGATTGAGGAAAATGTCTGGAACAGAATAGCGGCAAGCGGGAAGAAGCCGGACTACGAGAGGTACTTGGCAATTTATCCGAAAGGCCGGTTTGTGACCCTGGCCAGGATCAAGCTAGAGGAGTTGAAGTACAGAAAGGCGCTAGATGCAGAGCGCGGGCGTCGGGAGAGGGAACGCGCCGAACTTGAACGACTAAGGCAGGTGTTGGCCCACCGGCAGGCCAAAGACGCGAATTCGGTCGCGGAGCGCAAGCGTCAAGGAGGAGAGCAGCTTGGTGCCGAAGCAACGCGCAAGGAGCAGACCGAAAAGGCTGAGGCGCCCGCGACGTACAAAGTAGCTGGCGTCCCGCCCGCGACGACCGATTTGCCGACGTCAGTGCCTGAGCCGGCTATCGACACCAAGGCAATGATCTCCGCACTACAGAAGGAACTAAACAGAGTCGGGTGCAATGCCGGTTTTCCCGATGGGATATGGGGGCGCAAAGGGCGCGCAGCATTGTCGAGGTTCAATGCCCACGCAAAACAGAACTTGCGCTCTGGCGAACCAGATGAGCAGGCTCTGAAAGCAGTCAGAGCAAAGAAGGGGCGCGTTTGTCCGGCTTCCCGGCCAAGTGCGAAGAAGACTGCCACTGTTCCCAAAAAGGGCCAGCCAAAACCGGTGCAACGCCAATCTGCCGTCAAGGTTCAGCAGAAACCCGCCGCCAAAAAGAAGGTCAAGAAAGACTCGTGGAGCTGCATGGATGCTGGACTGGCTACTCAAGGGTTGGGTGATTGTCCGACAGGGTTATCGGGTCCTTGGTCGGATAGGCGGCTCAAGCGGAACATAAGGGAGCTAGTGACACTCGACAGTGGGATTCGGCTATACGCATTTCAGTATCATTGGGATACACGACACTACGTCGGTGTGCTGGCACAAGAACTCCTGTCAAATCCCACGCTGAGCTCAGCTGTTTTCAAAACCCACAGCGGGTTCTATCGCGTCGACTATGCCAAGCTCGGTCTTCGTATGGTGACATTGGAGAGTTGGAGAAGCTTGGGGGTCGATTCAGTTGTTCGGCTATCGTCGAGGCCACTGTCCGATATGACGCACTCAAGCAATCCTTTTGTTCATTAAACGGAGATACGTCCAGCAAATGTCCGTCAGGAGCTCCTATCGAGCGAGTTTCTCCCGAAGGAGATTGAAGCCGTTGCCAGCTCAGGAAAACTCGAACCAGATTGCGGCTCCCCGCTGTCGCCTCATACGGCATGCGAGCTCTTATCCAACTGATTCAAGGATTGAGCGTTCTGGCAATTCGGAACCCGTGACTGCTGTAGCGGAAGTAGGTGATGGATCTATTGCGGCTGGCTGAGCGGGCGGACCCTGCCAGATTGGCCCAGGCACCACCACGAAGAACACGGCTACTGCAATCACCACTAGTCCTAGGAGCGTTGCCCTTGGTTGCGTTGGCGTAATCGGCGTTCCAACAATCCTCCACCCACTCCCAGATATTTCCGTACAGATCATGAAGACCAAATGAATTGGCTTTGTATCGGCCGACTCGTGCTGTCTTGTTGCCAACGCCATCACTGCAGCTCTTGTTCTTCCAGTCAAACGACGAACTCCGATCCGCAATATTGGCATAGCCGCAGAGGTCTTTGTCCCGATCCCCGAAATGAAAGCGCGTCATCGATCCAGAGCGTGCCGCATATTCCCATTCCGCTTCTGATAGGAGGCGATACGTTTTTCCGGTTTTCCGAGAGATCCACGCGGCATAGGCTTTTGCGTCGTCCCAATTCACGCAGGCAGCGGGATGCGAACCGGTTTGAGAGAAGCCTGGGTTTTGAAAATTCCTGCCGCCATCTTGTTGCCATCCGTGCTGTCTGTGCAGGACGTGGCACCTGTGACCCGCGTCATATCTACTGTCCTGCACGAAGGCTGCAAATTGATCCACCGTGACCTCGAATTTACCGACCGCAAAAGCTTGTGGGATGGTTACACGCTGCTGAGGCCCTTCGCTGTTGTCGCGGTCCTTCTCAGTCTCGGGTGAGCCCATCGTGAAAGAACCCGGTGGGACCACAACCATCTTTGGGCAATCCGGACAGTCCTGAAACTCCTTGCCTGGTTCGAACTTCTGGCCAACAGATGGCTTCGGCGTCTTAGGAAACACACCGACCGCGACGTCGTGCTCTTTCAGCTTTTTCAGTCGCGATTTGGCCAGTGCAGCGAAGACGCCGTTTGGATATTCCTTCAGGAAGGCATCAAGCACAGCAGGGTCCTCAGTTTGCTTAACAGCCTCCCAGGCCTGCGCGGCAGGGCTCAACGGCACTTTTGCCGAAGGCTTCTTGAAATCGTCAACGGGCGGGGGAACCAGGTAGACGCTTTCGCCGCCCAACGAGCCATAGGTGAAAGGCTCTTGCCGCCGGTTCGTCGCCTTACGGACACTGTCGCGCACCTTACGAAAGAGAAAATTGACCTCCAGGCCAGGCGTCGACATATGCTGCAGCAGAGCGGACGCAAAAGGGCTGTGCGATCCGTCGCCATCCTCTGCCACAGTTCCATGCTTGGCCGCATAGGCAACCAGTACGTCACCGCTTGGCTCGATGCGCCCAAATCCCCGGCTCACACTACGTGTGACGCCGCCCGCAACCTCCATCGATGTCGATAAAGGGTTGTTGCGACAAGCGTCCAAAATAACCAGACGAAGCTGCCGGGCACGGCGAACCGAAAGCAACACGTCGTCCAGTGTCACCGCTTCGAAACGTAGATCGTCATCCGTCTCCAGCTTCGCGTCTACCGGGACAAGATAGTTCAAACGCCCGAGTTCGAGGCCGTGACCGGCATAGTAGATGAGCGCGACGTCAGCATTCCGCGCCTCGCGCCCGAATGCCCGGATGGTATCGCGCATCGGGCCATAACTCTGATCGAGCTTTAGAGTAACGCTATCGAACCCGAGGCGCTTCAAGCTCTCGGCAATTGCGGTAGCATCGTTCTTGGGGTTGGGAAGCCTGCGCGTGTGTTCATAGGCCGAGTTTCCGATGACCAATGCCACACGCTTGGCTGCAAGCGCTTCAAGCGCACCGCCGACGAAGAGAACCAACGCTAAAAGAAGCTGAAAAATAGCTCTCGACATGGGTCTCTCCCACGACAGATGTCGCTTGCTCAGGAGCAAATCTAACACAGCCCTAATGGATGGCCCAAGCAGGCCCGGTTACACTTTGAGTCTAAGGGGCGAAGGTAAGCTTGTGGCGCCGGCTGGGTTAACCACAGGCAACGGATCGCGACGACGGCTTGTGGCACCTAAGGGACCTGCCATTCAGCCCAAATGGAGACCGTTACAGCTTTGGTAGCGGTCGTCGGCAAGCTGATTGCAGACTTTGGCGTTCGTTCCCCTAAAACTTTTTTCTGGCGGTTTATGGTAGGGAGACTTCTCTGCCGCTCCCAAAGCACATGAGAACATGCCCAGCCCCCTCCCCAACTATGGGGTGTACCCTCCTGAACCGAACACAATTAGGAATATGAACCGCGTGCTTACTGGACGGCAAGCCGCACCGAGCAAAGTTCTTATAAGCCATTGAAAAGAATGGTAGGCGCACGGGGACTCGAACCCCGGACCCGCTGATTAAGAGTACCCTGTTGACGAAATTCCCTGAACTTGATGAACGTGCTGGACAGCGGATTTTCGGCGCATATACTGAATTTACATGGCCCAACCTGTTTCAGGCCAAGCCACAATGTTTCGTCAATCTGCTACCCCGATGTTACCCTAAGCGATGCCGAGTCAAAATCTCACCATCCGCCTTATTGACAGTATCAAGCCCGCCGAGGCCGGCCGGAGAATTGAATATTGGGACACTAACGTCAGAGGCCTTGGACTTCGCGTAACCGACAAGGGAGCAAAGTCGTGGGTGCTGCTCTATCGCGTCCGTCTTGGTGGTCAGCTTCGGCAGCGCCGGATGACCCTTGGTCGCTATCCCACGATTGGATTGAATGAAGCGCGCTCGAAAGCCCGAAACGCGCTGGCCCAGATTGCTGACGGTAAGGACCCGGCACGAGAGGCGCGCGAAGGCGACGGGCCCGTCACGGTCCGCGATATGGGTTCTGCCTATATTGAAAAGCATGCCAAGCGAAAGAAGCGCACTTGGGCCAGTGATCAGGCTATGCTCGATCGGGATGTTTACCCCGTGATCGGCGATCTACATCCGCGATCCGTAGAACGTCACCACATAGAAAAAATCCTCGAGCGACCGATCAGCCGCGGCGCCACGACTAGCACAAACCGTCTGTTTGCGTTGGTTCGGAAGCTGTTCAACTGGGGCCAGGGAACTTATGTCGATGTCTCACCGTGTTATGGGATCAGTGCCCCCTTCCCTGAGCCAGTTCGAGAGCGCGACATTCGACCGACCGAACTTCGCGAGATATGGCAGCGGATAGAAGAAGGCGCTCCCGGCAAGAACGGAAAGATGGCTAAGGTGCTGATGGGTAGTCAGCTCGCTCTAAAGCTCCTCATCTTGACTGGCCAACGCGCAAATGAGGTAGCCGGTGCTCGAAAAGAGGAATTCGACCTCACAAGCCGGTTTTGGACGATACCGGGTTCCAGGGCAAAGAATGGGCGCACCCACCGTGTGCCATTGGCCGACCAGGCAGTCGATCTCGTCAAACAGGCTTGGGAGCTCTCTGGCTCATCGCAATATCTCTTCCCCGCAACCCGTCGGACGAAGGGTGGTGAGAGAGGCGCGCAACCACTTGGCCCCACAGCGCTCAACCATTCTCTGCGGCGCGTGATGCAGGGCGCGAATACGAAGAACGTTCGGGCCCATGATTTCAGAGAGCTTGTGGCGACGCAGATGGCCTCAATGCGGATACCCGAAACGGTGGTTTCTGCGGTTCTCAATCATGTGCGTCGATCTGTTACCGCACGCCACTACGATCGATACGGCTACGACGTCGAGAAGCGAAATGCGTTTGAGCAATGGGAGAGCCGACTTGCCGACATTGTTGCGGGCCGTGAAATTGCAGACAACGTGACATCATTGCATGCCACACTAAAGGACGGGCGGAGCTAGGGTCGCTCCCGAAAGCTGGTGCTCCTGAACCGGCTCGCTCCGTCCACACCAGTGCAGGAGATTGCTACAGGGAGCAATCACATGGACGACGATGAACTTGACGAGTTTATTCGTAAGAGGCGGGGCGACTACCCGGCCAGGCCGAAAACTAGTCGTGAGGATGTCGAAGCATCGTGCGCGGACCTGATTAGCAGGCTTCTGGATTTGGAGGAGCAAACCTCTCCCTCGGCGGCCGGTGACCACTGTCCTGGAAAAGATCGAGCGGCATTCATGGCGCTGGAGGAAGCCAGCTTGCTGGTTTGGAAGCTGGCAGGATGGGCAATTGCTCATCAAGCCGGGCGCGCCCTCGCAGGCAAAGGCTACGTGCCGCCCGGGCCAAGTGGCGTTCGCAATCTGCCTGAATTTCAGGAGGAGCAAACTGACGCCGACTGTCACAAGTTCGAGCGCATCGCTTGCCAAGACCTTGGATCTGAGCGGCAAAAGGGCCACGCACTTCGCCAATTTTTACTCAACCTCAGTCCACTTTTCAGCGAACAAGGTGGATGTCCACACCCGCATGAGATGCATCGTCAAATTCATGAAGCCCTTGATGCTGCAAAGCATGGAGAGGTCCACCCCTTTTTTGATATTCCCGCCTCCGGTTTCGGAGATAGAGGATACACGCGGCATCGGCTGCAACTAAAAGCCTTGCAACATGTCGAATATCGGAAGGCACGTGGGCTGAAAGCTCTCAAGGCTCAGGAGATTGTGTCTGACCAATACGGCTGTGATTCCGAGACGTTGCGAAAGTGGCAGAGTAGGATGCGTGAGATTTTTGGTTATCTCAAAGTCTCCCGTCACCTCGCCAGAGCGATGAACGCTGGCCTCAATGCTGAGCACGGTAGAAAAGTGGGCGACCGTTGGTACACCGACTCCGGTGAAGAGGAATTTGGAGACGACGTTCTGGCCCGCGATGGGAAAAGCTACATCGACACAAGATAAGAGTCTGCGATGTAGTGGGACAAACTTCGATCAAATTTGTCCCATTGCAGCGGTCAATATTGCCCCTAGGTTGATCCCGCTAGAGTGGGACACATTTCTCCCAAACATGCCCTTTGAACCGCAACGCGAACACAGCGATATTTCCTGCGCTGCCTGAAACGTTTTCGGGCCGCTTCAACCTCAAGAGGTGAGCGAATGCAGGAAGATCGGTTCATTCGAGAAAGCGAGCGCGCACGAATCACGGGCGTGCCTCGCACGACCTGGTGGCGCGCCGAATGTCGCGGTGAAGTCCCCAAGTCCTATCCACTCGCCGGCAGCACCAAAGGATGGTCGCTCGCCGAAATCCTTGAGTGGATGGAGCAGCGCAAGAGTGTGGCTGCATAATCCCCAAAAAAAGAAACGCCGCCCGGGGCCAACCGAGCGGCGTTCTATTTCGATGGGTCTAGCAACCCGCCCTCCCCCACTTCCAATGAGAAAAGGACACAAACTGTATGGCACATATATCGCCTAGCGACTCCCGTCGCAAGACCGCGCGCTCCAGCCAGCGAATTTCCGTTCGCAAAGAAGCTCGATACGTCTTTCCCGGACAACGCAGACGGCGAACCTCACGGATCCCCAGATCGTTCCATGCATCTGAGTTCGACTGCCGATACTGGCGCCACGTCGATCGCAGGCATTGGTATGTGGGGTCGGAGCGCTTCCCACATGAGTAAGCGTCGATTTGCGCTGAAGGTCCGCATTGGCGACAGCGACAGTTGCCAGACCGCGACCATTACAAAACCGCGCACCGCATGGGCCCTTGAGCGGCTCATGCGGGCTGGCGAACGTGGGTGCACTCCGATCGATCAGCCCGCGCCTCGCTGGAGCGCCTACATCTTTGAGCTGCGAACCTGGCATGGCATCGCGATCGAGACGGTGACAGAGCCACATCGCGGCCATTTCCCCGGCAATCACGCTCGGTATGTCCTGCGAAGCAGTGTGGAAATCCTGGAACGGATCGAAATTTCTGCTCAGCCGAGCGCTGTACTCTCCGCAGACTCTGGGACCAAACAATGACAAATCTCATCAAACCGATTTTCGTAGGCGCAATCTCAGGGCGCGATGTCTGTTTTTTCCGCAATCCCAAAGACGACGGTCCTTCAATGCCATGGTGCTCGATCGACGATCTGCACGAAGCCCTGAGACTGCCTCGCTCGCTTCGGCAACACCTCAAGCGCATTAGCCAAAAACACTGGACGGACGAATTGGAAACCATCGCTACGAAAACTGGCCTCACTACCGTCGGCCCACATGTGATGGCGCAGTCACTGATCGAAGTGGCGATGGAATCCGGTCGCGCTCCTCAATCACTCGAATCTGACTACCAGCAAGCCGCAGCATCGGCGATGAGTGTTCTGACTGCATTCATGCCTGATGCCGCAGCTTGCGAATACATGGTCTCGGCCACCCGTCGCCACATAGGACTCCCATCCAAACCCGTCAGGTTCACGCAGATTGATTGCGTGGTAATTCCGCAGGACCCTGGGGCGGGACCGGACGACGCCTCTTGATCGCCCTGAATAGCGAGCTTGGACAACATGACAGCCCCAACTGCCCAGGGAGCCAAGAGCAATCGGCGTCGGCGAGCCGCCGCTCGAGTTGGCATTGAGCTCAGACTGTTTGAAGCCGCGCGAGCGGCCACACCAAATGACGAGAAAGAATTTCGACGCGCAAAGATGGAATGGTTCGGCGCTCTTGCTCGCGACCCCAGTGTTTGGCGTAAGGGCCGCGCGCACCTTCCCGTGGCATGGCAGATCGCAGAGCACCTTAATCGGCAGAAGAGTTATGCCTGGCCAAAGATGGAAACCATCGCAAACATCATCGGATCAAGCAAAACCAGCGTCGTCGACGCGTTGAAGTTTCTGCGAGCGGAATGTTGGCTTTTCGCCGAGGTTTCTCGAAAGCGCGGCAATCGATACGCACTAAACTTGGCAAAAGTACAGCCCACCGGACTTAAGAGCGAAATTGGGCCCGACCACACTGAACCAATAAGTACAGCCCACCGGACTTCAGAAGACCAGCGGGCCGGACCACCAGAAGTACAGCCCACCGGACCAGATACTTCTTATACCCTTCTTAGGGATTCTTCTTATGAGAGGGCGAGCGCAAACGAGCGAGACGTAAGCGCTCGTCACTCTCGCCCTCTAGCCTCCATGGAAGAGAGCCATCCAAAGACGGCCGTTGAAGCGCCAACTTCAAACGCATGCGCATCGCTGAGCGATAGCAGAGGCTTTGAATTTCAACGTCCTTGTGAAATGGATCCGGATGACGCTGCCCGCGAAAGGGTGCAAGACAAGCTCGTTGATATGTTTGGAACAGCGGCGGGTTATCAGATTGCCGTGCTGCTAAGTGCCGATCAATTCGATCATCTCACGAGCAGAGAATTGGATGGTTCGCTCACAGCTAGACTACTATGCGAGAGCATTCCCACCGAATTGATCAGGAAGGCAGAACACGCATGCTAACAGCTCTGTCAATTGGCAGGTTTGCGTGTGCCGCCGGTGAGATTTGATTCAATGGAAATATCATTGGTTCCAATCGAAGGGCAGCACTCATGCGACGGGCCTGAGATCTGGGAGCGGGCAGCAAAATTTAGCGGTAGCATTTCAACTGTTGGCTACAAAGTGGTCAGTGGCCAACAAGAAGTGGCATTTGTGGCGCTGGACCGTTTGCCACAGTTAGAAACGCTCGTGCTTTATGAACTGTTCGTACGAGTGGACAATCGTCGACAAGGCATCGGGAGCGCAGTGCTCCAGGACGTAGAACGAACTGCGAGGAATGAAGGGTTTGCATCTGTGACGCTGACAGCCCACCCCCTTGACCAGAGCATCGAAAAGCACGCGCTTGTCACTTGGTATCTCCAGCACGGCTATCAGAAGGATGCTGCTATTGCGGACCAAATGTTCAAGGAACTGACGGTTGTTTCCAATCGATCGCCCGGATGACAAGTGGTTCTATGAGCGGCCATTGCGTACAGATGAAATGTACAAACAATGGTCCGACACTGACTGACGCCAGCCGCTGGCATCGTCACACCCCAGTCCCTGTTATGCCAACCGGTCGCCGTTGCCTGCTTCCGCGAATAGCAGCATCATTATCAATTGCTCTTGCTCTGAAGGATGCAGCAATGGAACACAAGCTCGCCAAACTCACAGTTCAACTGGATGGCCTGATTGACGAGATCAAAGATCTGACCGAATCGATCGACCGTTCAGAAGTGCCAATACCTGATGACGACCAGTGTGCCCTGCGAATTGTCCGAGCCGCGGCAAGCCTCGCAAACCTTGGGCATGCTCTGCTGGCCAACCAGTCGAAAGTGGCGGCGAACCTTCGTGCAATTGAGCGAGCGGCTGCAAAGAACAAAATATGCTAACCAACTGAGCATTAAAACGTCGCGGAAACCAGACTCCTTCAAACTAGGCGACAAGGTCGGCAGCCAAGTTTGCATCATCTCCCACCGTCACTCTTATTGTCCTATCCTCCGGGTCGCTAACCTCCGAATAGGCGGTCAACTGGATTCGATATCTGTTTGGGCGGTAGAGCGGCTTGTCACCTCTCTCGATCTTGAGATAATGCGGCGGGCTTCGGCGGACGTCACCAGCGTCTCGCTCAGTGATCAAGAGCCATTTGGTCTCTCCCGGCGATAGCTTAAATCGGTCCGGCTTGTCATCGTGAGAGCGCGCGACCGTGCGAACAACAGACTCTAGTTGTTCGACCTCCCCTTCGCATTCAATTGATCGAACTTTGACCGAGCACTCACGCAGTATCTCTGGTCCCCGGTTCGTAACTGGTAGAGTGCACGCGACCCTTGCCGGCCTCCCATTGTCATCGGTATTGGTATCTATCTGGGGTTTGCCGAGCCTGAGCGCAGACTTCATGTCTCGGGGCCAGGTGCGCTCGACCTCCGTCTTGCTTGTCATCAACTTCGCATACGATTCTCGTGTGTCATCGTTGGGGTTGTTTGGCTGAGAGTGTGCGTCTTCACGCAAGGCGCTAAACCAATCGATTGAGTGGGTTCGCCAATATTCCTTTGGAATTGGGATGTACACACTGGCACCATCCAAGATGCCCCAAACGGTGACATCGCCGTCGGCCGCAGCCTGCAGGAACAAGGCGAACTCCTTGTTTCCGTCCGCTAGGCTCGATTCTGCTGCATCGAAAAACGTCTTGCCCCAGCTACGAAAAACGACCCAAGCAATTGCTTCGGCGACAGGCGTGTCTCTTTTGATCGTGAGTGAGCCTCGTTTGATCTCGGTCGTCAGCTCGTCGATTTCGGCTACTAGATCCCTATAGATCTTACCGCTCGCCCTCACCCAGAACACTAGGAACGCCATGCAGAACACAGCAGCCGGACCCACAACGCCGAACGCACCGACTGTCCATGCCTCCTGCCATATATCTGCTCCAGTGCGCCATTTCAGCGCCATGGTCGCTACCGAAGAACCCAGTAGAGTGAATACTAGCCAGCCAATGTGTAGGCGAGCGTAGCTCAGCAGATCGGAAGCGGCTCGGTTGAAGCGCTGTTTAGAATACAAGAACATATGATAGGTTTCCGCGTTGCGGGAACGATGTTGGCGTAAGTCATCATGGAATATTTGACGACGCAAGCGGCCGATAAATCGGATATGCAATTTCAATCCAAAAGTAATTCCGTGCAAATTTCCAGAATGTCATGGCGGCCTAGATCAAGCGCAGATTTCAACCCTGGTCGATCAGTACGCTGTTACCTCACCGACGCGACAGATAGGGTGCGGAAAACTGTTGGGTACAGAAGGCTTCCAGTTGCTTTTTGGTTTCGCGAAAATTTATTCACTCGATGAGAATTTGCGTCGACCCGCTCTTCAGTTACAGACAGAATATCCTCTGGGCAGATATTTGCAGTTGATAGAGCGCTATCGGGTTGGCCAAAAAGAGGCCGAATGTTTGGCCTTGTGGAGCGGCTAACTGTTAACGGTTCGTCATTCTTTCCCTTGCAGGATGGGAGTGTTGACTTATATGTCAATACGCGATTTGATTGACTATTGGATCGATGAGGGGCGGCTTTTTCGGCTGGAACCCATCCTTGATAGCGATCCGGTCGAACGGACCTTGATAATCTCTAAGGAGATTTTCGATCTGCTAGAGGGGCCGTGGCAGGATGATTCTTGGGCGACACGTTGTGGGTTGCTAAGGGGTACTCTGGAGACCTTCGTAAAGGGACAAAGGATCGGTGTTTGTTTGAAACCATATGCGGCCGCAAAAGCATATATGGGCCGCCTGGACAAACCAGCAGATGAAGTGTGGGACATTAGAGCCATTGATCCGTGTCCTGCACTCAGAGTTTTTGGTCGTTTTGCAGAAAGAGATTTGTTCGTTGCGTTGATTTGGTCCCCACGTTCAGTTGAGATTCCAATATCCCAGAGACCCCCTTTAGGACCCGGCCACTCAGTCGAATGGAGAAATGCCATCGTCGAATCTAAAGCCGAGTGGAATAAGCTTTTTCCGAGTTACGCGCCTCTTCATGGAGACGAGATTCATGAGTACATCAAAGACAACAGCATTCCTGTCGGAGATAGTTGAGCGCAAGCCAATTCCAGCAAACAAGCTGGCGTACTTTCAGGCACGGCTCAAACACAATCTGTACGACTTTATTCTTCAAAAATTTGAAGAAAAACATGAGACAGAAGGGCTGACGAAGGCAGAACTCGCCCGTAGAATTGGTTGCGAGCCAGCGCTTATTTCTCGACGATTAGGCGCGCCCGGCAACTGGACACTCGATACCGTTAGCGATCTGTTGATTGGTATTGCTGGCGAAGAGTTGAGCCCGCAATCAGAGCCTTTGGTGGGCCGAGCAAAACGCAATTATGATGGGAGTGAATGGCGCATAATGGCAGCTGATGAATCGGGGACATCCAAGCCGAAGGCGAAATTGTCTGAGCCAAAGGCACGGAGGACCGTTTCGGCTGCGACAGCTGGAGATAGAAGACGCGATAGTGTTATGGCGGCCTCAGCCAATTCCGCGATAAGCAATACAGATATCTTGCAAGCAAAGAAGTGGGGCGGACCCCAGATAACTGGATCCTCAAAAAAACCTACTGCTCGTGCAATGGCAAACACATGAAACTCTTAGCAATCGAAACAAGCCGGATAACGGCGCTCTTTCTCGTCTCGAGACCTGAGGGCCAGCTGTTTCTTCCGAAAGCCACTGCAATGCTGAATGCCCGCTATGGGTTCTCAAAATACCCTGCGTCTTATGATGAGATGTCCAGCGAAAGGATCGAATTCACTCACGGTCAATTCAATGATTGCGCAATAGAAAGTCTGGAAATTTACAATGATGGAGTCATCATCACATCTAGATCGAATACCGCACTGATCGACAATTTTCTTACTGATTTGACTGGCTTTATCGAAGACACTCTAGAGATGTCCGTGATCAAGACGCATTCGATTGATCGGATCTACGAAAGTAATTTGATATTTGAGTCCGAAAAAGAATTATTGAAGCCATTGAAGGCTTTTTCGGAAATTTCTCAGTTCATTAACAACAATCTGAGAGATACTATCGGTCTAGATGTAAATTACCAGCCTCTCGGGTGGGCGATGGCCGCTGATCAGGCAGAAAACCCGTCACTGAAACCAATTACGTTTAGGCTTGAAAGAAGGGTAGGATCTGAATTTAAACTAAATCAGTTCGTTTCTTCGGCGCCTATGCAAACGAAAGATCACATAAAGGCGCTCGAACAGTTAGAATCTCTCGTCTGATTCTTATCAAAATTTGGTTTGCCAAAAGAAGGCAACTGCAAAATTGAAAAGGACCCCGCCACAAGGACGGGGCCCCTTATTTTGCCATCACTTTGCTCAACTCGTTAACAGGCTAGCTCATAGTGCCGTCCTCATCGGCGTTCGTGAATCATTGGTTTTTGGAATTGCCCTCAGCACGACTCTGAGGTAACCGTCCGGTCTCCTCGCTCTTGCGGTGCACGCTTTGATGTTGATGCTTTGCAGAGATGGCGGGCGTTAGTGTCCACTATCGTTGGTGGAAACTATGTGGGCTTATCGATGGCAAAGAAGCGGCGTAAGCGGCGGCATTGGTCGGATGATGAGAAGCGGGACATTGTCGCTCAGACGCGGGTTCCCGGTGTTTCGGTTTCCCGTGTTGCCCGCCGCTTTGACGTGAACGCCAATCTTGTCTTCAAATGGCTGCGAGATCCTCGTTTTGCCGTAGCTGAAGATGATGTGCCTGAGGCTACATTCCTGCCGGTTGAGATCGTGTCCGAACAATCTGCACCGCCTATCGAGCCGCCGGTTGCAGACGGTAAGATCGAGATCACGCTCTCCAGCGGACATCGATTGAGTATCACGGGCGCGTTTGATCCTAACGCGGTCTCTCGCCTTGTGCGAGGCATGAGTGAATGATCCCGGTTCCAGCTTCGACAAAGATCTGGTTGGCGGGAGGCGTGACCGATATGCGCAAGGGCTTTGCCAGCCTTTCTGCTTTGGCCAAGACCGTTCTCTATCAGGACCCGTACTCCGGTCATCTGTTCGTGTTCCGTGGGCGACGCGGTGATCTGATCAAGGTGATTTGGTGGGATGGCCAGGGCGCGTGCTTATTCTCCAAGCGCCTGGAGCGGGGTCGGTTTGTCTGGCCATCTGTGGCTGACGGCAAGGTAGCAATCACGCCAGCGCAACTCTCGATGCTTTTGGAAGGGATTGACTGGCGGGCACCGCAGAGGACCTGGCGGCCACTGACTGTCGGGTGAGCAAAAATCTATGTGGAACAGAGGTTTGTTGCCGCTGCAGGATTCCATAGAGAGTGTGAATCTGATAGACCTTTGGCATGCTCGATGAGGCCAAGCAACTTCCCGATGATCCTGAGATTCTTAAGGGTCTTGTTGCCTCACTGACCTCCGAGTTGAAGTTACGCGATCTGCTGATCGAAAAGCTGAAGCACCAGCTTGCCGGATTGCGCCGCCATCAGTTTGGTTCCCGTTCGGAAGCGATTGACCAGCTTGAACTGACGTTGGAAGACGAGGAGATTGCGCGCGCCTCCGACCGGTCATCCGATGTCTCAGGCATTGAGCCACCAAAAGTCCAACCGAAGCGAAAGCCACTGCCTGATCATCTGCCACGTCATGAGACGGTGTTGTCGGCTGGTGAAGCCTGCGCATCGTGTGGCGGCAAACTCAGGCAGCTTGGCGAAGATGTGACGGAGGAACTGGACTACGTTCCAGGCCGCTTCGTCGTGAACCGCATTGTGCGCCCGCGCATGGCTTGTTCATGCTGCGAGAAGATTACGCAAGCCGTCTTGCCATCGAGGCCCATTGAACGTGGCCGTCCGGGACCGGGGCTGCTGGCACATGTGATCGTGAACAAATACGCCGATCATCTTCCCCTGTATCGTCAGAGCCAGATCTTCGGTCGCGAAGGAATCGATCTGGATCGCTCAACCCTTGCTGATTGGGTTGGTCGCTCCACAGCTTTGCTGGAACCGCTGGCAGATGCCATCGGCCGGCATGTTCTGAGTGGAACGGCAATCTTTGCCGATGACACACCAGTGAAGATGCAGGCTCCCGGCACAGGCAAGACCAAGACAACCCGGCTGTGGACTTACGTCAGAGATGAGTGGCCTTGGGCAAGCAAAGCACCGCCGGCGGCATGGTATCAGTTCTCAACGGACCGGAAGGCCGAACGGCCAAGAGAGCATCTCAATAACTTCGCCGGCTGGATGCATGCTGATGGCTATGCTGGGTTCGAAGACTTATATCGTGCCGGCAAAATCCGTGAAGTTGCGTGCATAGCACATGTCCGGAGGAAGTTCGTTGATGTGCACAAGTCACAAGGCTCGGCCATTGCCGAAGAGGCGATCAGACGCATCGCTGAGCTTTACGCCATCGAGAAGAAGGCGCGTGGTGAACCTCCCGATGAACGGGTGCGGATCAGGCAAGACGAGGCCAAGCCGGTTCTCGAGGATTTGGAAGCTTGGCTGGCCGCGCAACTTCCCAAATTGTCCGGCAAGACGCCACTCGCCGGGGCAATCCGCTATGCCATCACGCGGATCAAGCGACTACGGCCATATCTGGAAAACGGTATCCTTGAGATCGACAACAATACCGCCGAACGCGCAATGCGTGGCATTGCCATCGGCAGGAAAAATTGGCTGTTTGCGGGTTCGCAAGGTGGCGGAAAATCAGCAGCAATCGCCTATACGCTGATCGAAACCGCCAAGCTGAACGGCGTCGATCCGCAAGCATGGCTCACTGACACCCTTGGTCGCATCGCAGATCACAAGATCACTCGTCTCGATGAACTTCTGCCATGGCGTTACGCTCAGGCCTGAGCGTAACTGCTGATCGCCATTCCTCATAGAGCGGCTTCACCGGACGGTCACCGCGGATCCTTCGCTCTATGCGAATGATCCGAAGGTTTTGGTGGTGGATTTTCCGCAAGCGGCAGGATCTGGCCAAGCGCTGACGTCACTGGCTGTGGCACCAGTGAAGAATGCACCTAAGGGCAACACAATAATTGGCGAGTCGCTTCTTTGGCGAATGTGGTGACGATATCGTTGGCGACGGGGCAGCGGCCGACCATCGTACTGCACCATAATAATCCTGGATCGACTACTTACAATCCGGTCGCCCAAGATCAATTGTCCAACATCAATCCATGGCGGATTTTGATTGTTTGTTACCAGCAATTCCTAAGATTTGCGGCCGCGTTGTATGAGCTTTCCCCGCAGTCATGATGTTTCTGTTTCGGTGGCTTGCGTTTTGCAGAGACAGATGGTCGCTTCTTGACCGGTTGCACTTTCTTTGCTGACTTGATTTTCTTTATTTTCGGATTAGGCCGCTTTTGTTGTAGTGCTGGACAAATCTTACCTACACGGCCTTGGACTTCATCTAGTACCGCCTTGGTTGGCTGGCTTGTTCGGAGGTTCAGTTTTGCATGGTAATTGAACCTGGCTAGCGCGGCCCGACCATTCTTGCCCCAAATGCCGTCCGGTCTGCCTGGATCGCATCCGACACGCTTCAGCTCGACCTGCAAGGCGCGAGTAAGCTCTATGGGGTCGAAGGCTTTCTCCGTCTCGGGCACCGCCGATATGTCTGGCGACACGTTGACAACCTTTACTCTGGCCAAAATCGCTGTTTTCTCTGCAAGTGCTCTATCCTCTATTTCTCTACGGGTCCTCTCAGCCTCTATACTTTTGCGCTCGCCTTCTTCCCGTTTCTTGCGCTCAGCCGCGACGCGTGCCATCCGCTGCTGCTCGGCTTCGAGTTCAGCCTTCAACCGCGCAAGCTCGGCCCGCTCCTTCTTCTGGCGCGCTCGCTCCGCCCTGCGGGTAGCTTCATAGGTCAACTGCTCCAGCCTTGTGCGAGCCAGCGTCGCGTATCGGCCGTCTGGGTGACGTTCGAGATAATTTTTATAGCCAGCGTCGCCTTCACCCTCTTTGGCCGCGTTCCACAAGGCAAGTTCGGCCCGAGCCCTCCCGTCTTCTTTGGGCTTCGCCTTGAAGATAAACGGTGCCGTCAGCGAAGAGTTGTTCCAAGGCACCTGACGACTAGACGTAGCGTTGATCACATCAAGCCGCACGCGGCGCATCAGATTTGCGATGTCCTGCCCCGGCGTCTCGATATGTTTGATTAGCGCCTTAGTGAACGGGCTGTGCCTTTCATCCCCGTCTAGCGCCACATTTCCCGGCTGTGTCGCAAAGGCGATCATCGTGCCGATGCCAGATTCCTCACGCGCAAATCCACGCCCCACAGATGCCGATCGCGTTCCCAAATTTCGCGCCAGGTTGCGGGCTAGTGGGTTGTCACGACAGGCATCGAGAAACACCAGATTGGTGCGTGGCTCTCCCTCCATTAGTCTCAGAATCGTCTTTAGCTGAACCGCCTCGAAATCGAGGCTATCCTCATACTCAAGCTGCGCATCAACGGGCACGAGGAAGTTGCGTCCATGGACCTGAATGCCGTGGCCAGCATAAAAAAATAGGGCGACACTGGCACCGGAAAGCGACTTGCGAAATTGAGCAACAGTGCGTCCAAACTTCCGGTCGGTAAGGTCGATGCCGGTTGTAACCTCAAATCCAAGGCGTGTTAGAACACCCGAAATGGCAGCGGCATCGTTCTTGGGATTCTTGAGGGGCGTCGCGTGTTTGTAATCGGAGTTGCCGATCACAAGGGCCACCCGCTTGGCAGCCACCGCCTGAAGCGGACTGGCAAGAATGGCCGCAAGACCAACAATCAAAGCAAAAGTCCTCAGCATCAGCCCCTCCGTACACTGAATATTCTTTTGACAGAATACAGTAACACGCGTTGGTTCAAGCACTCAATTGTTGCTTGCTGCCGCAAATACTAAAGCATTGATGCGCAACTGAGTTTACACCGGGGTGAACGCAAGGCAAATAGGAGGCCCCGCCACTAGGACGGGGCCAACTGCACGATATGAACGCGTCCCTCGGGCTTATGCGCTGTTGTTATCAAGCATGATGGTCAGGCTCCCTACCATTGTGGAGTTGGAGTTGGAGTTCCCCCGGTTTTGTGGACAGTTACGGACTTGCAGACTCTAGCCGCTCACCAAGCGAGCACCATCAGGCACGCTATAGAACCATCCCCGAGAACGTGTTCTGGTCTAAGGCCGTTAAACGTCGGTCGGATGGTAGCGCCTTCGTAGAGCTCGCCCATCGCATCTGCCATTTCACTCAAGAGCGCGTCGATGCGTTCGCGTGGCGGTAGCTTGTGTTCCGCAAGCACTGCGGCAGATGCCGTCGTTGCGGCCGCTACCAGCCCCAAACCTTTGAGAGCTGAACGTCTCGTGATTGTGCTGGTATCAGTCATGGTATTCCTCCTCGCGACCGTCGTGTTCGTCTTCCAGATCTGTGGTGCTGCCGGCATGACGCCATGCGCTTATCTGATCGATCGCACTGGATGCCCCCAATGACGGCTCAGCATCACTGCCGTCCTCTTCATCGAACTCCAGCTCAAAGTCTGGATCCCCGTCGATCTCGTCCAGAAACGACAAGAGCTTCTCGATCACGTCCTCGACGCGGCTGCGTGTGACGGTATCAATCATTGAGTGCCTCCATCCGCATCCATTCACCTGTCTCGTTGTCCTGCACAGCCCATACTCTGTGAATGGCCGATACGACATCACCCATGACGGTGTATTGCGTTGGCGGATTGAGTTGTTTGAGCTTGATGATGGGAACCAGATTGCTGTCGTTGTGAATCGGCCAGGCGATCAGGTCGCCGTTCAAAATCTTCAGCGCCGGCTTCTGGGCGTCCTCAAACCAGAAGCAGGCCATCTCGCCTTTCTTAGGTAGCTGTCGTTCGAGCAAGACATAAGAACCATGGCTGGCCAGTGGTTCCATGCAGTCGCCATCAAGCCGCATGGCGTAGCAGTCTTCAGGACTGTCAGAGGGCGCGAGTGTGTGTCCGTATTTTGGTGTGGGCAGTTCGAACGCTGTGGATTGTGCCTCTACCGCTTGTTGTTTCTGTGCCGTCATTGTCTAAGCCCCTTCAATGAAGTGGAATCTGTGTTGTCGTGATAAGGAAAATTGTCAGTGCCGCTCAGGCCCAGCCGCTGATGTAGGCGCCCTTGACGGGATCCAGCCCCGTGACGTCACGCAGCGTCGAATAAGCCTCGAGTACGGCGCGCTCGTCCCTGTCGTGTGAGCGTTCCAACTGCTGTGGTGCTGTGTTGGCAAGAACCCACAAAGACAGTTTCATCAGCGCTGCAATTGGCGACGGCGGTAAGTTGGTTATCGCCTGTTCCGCATCTTCCCTTCGCTGCAGGGCGCGATCTGATGCCCGTTTCAAGGCAAGCACACGATGCAGCTTGCAGGCCTCTCTGTAGGCAGCACGGATTTGCCGATTGCGACGCCTCCGCAATGCACGTCCCTTCACGTAAAGCTCTTCAATGCTGCCAAGGGTGCGGATGAGTTCGCTGGGGCCACCAAGAGCAGGACCGCGCCGCAGATACACTCCTGCTGTGCCAACGTTGACGTACTCCCACGGTTTGCCGGCTTCACGGTGAGCGGCAACCCTCGCCTCGTCATAGGCGTCGTAAGCAGCGTTGTCTTCGATAGCCGCGGTGACGTATTCACGCCACGCCGACAACGCCCTATCTTCATCCGATATTGCGGCCCGCGCCAATGTCGGCACCGCGGCACAAACAGCGGCGCTAACGATAACAGTGGAACCATTCTTCACGACGTCTCTGCGATTGATGAATGTCATTGTGCTGCCCCTCACAATGCTGCGCGTGCACGATCGGCTATCGCGTTGCCGAGCTGCTTGAGGCCACTCACGCCAAGCCGCGTTTTCATCTGAAGGTCGACGACACGCTGAACAGGTGCCGGGGCTGCCTTGAGCGCCTGGGAATACTGAAGCGAGGACGCGAAACCGTGCGCATCGGCCCATGCCTGCTTCATGCATTCGCCGAGACTGAGGGCGGTGACGGTCTGCCCGCGAGCCTTCCACTCGTCTGCTGTCTTTTGCTCATGATGGTACAGACGCCACGCACGACGCATGATTGCACCGCGGTTGAACACCGGCTTGCCGTTGTCGAGAGTTGCGAGAATGTGTTGGGAATTGTTGCCCGACAAATCACACGGGCGTACAGATGGGTTAGCCATCGGAACCTCCTCAATAGGTTTCTGTGGTCAGGCCCTTGTCGGTGTTGGTAGCACCGGCTTGGGCTGTTAATATGGTTTAATATAAACCAATAAGAACATTATTCAACCATTAAGTGTTGAAATTACGCATTTATGGTCCAATATGCCCCTCATGAAACCAGTTCAATGCAAAATGGCTCGCGCAGCGCTTGGCTTGAGTGCAGACACACTTTCTGACTTGTCGGGCATCGGCATCAATACGATTACGCGGTTTGAGCGTGGCAGTGACCCTCGAGCAAGCACACTTCAGACGCTTCAAGACGTGCTGGAAGACAGAGGCGTCATTTTCATACCCGCCGATGACATAGCCGGGCCAGGTGTTCGACTTAAGGGTGCGTGAGTCTCGGAGCCGCCCCGTAGAGGCAGCGCAGTCATTGTGAGTGCCGGTCTCTTTTTTCTTGTTTGCCGATAACTTGACGTCGTTTGCCCGCCGGAAATCACGCAATTGGGTCCCGGGTATGCCGACCGTGACAACCCCTTGCTGCATCAGCGAATCCAACCAGCCAAAATTCGGGGCGGAGGAACAAGTTTGCTAACTTGCTAAGCTGATCGAATTGATTTGCGAATCAATGGACCATCAGCATGAGTTTTTGCGTCTCTTAGTGGTCTCAACCGATCATAGCTGCGGGGCAATTCTAGGCCGTATTCAAAGGAGTGTGAGCCGATGGATTCCACGAAACCGTTCAGAGGCCCAAGGCTCAAGATTGAGCGCGCTGAGCGACATCGGCAAGAATTAGACGACATCCTGGTCGAGATTGCTCGGCGCAATCCAACCGAGGGTTACCACGAGCGTGACCACAAGACTGGTGAGAACGTCTATCGAGTTCGGATTTTTGAACCTCCTCCCAATGAATTGAGCACCATCATCGGTGACATTGTTCACAATCTACGTTCTGCGTTGGATGTGCTTGTTTGTGAACTCGTTCTCGCAGACAAGGGACAGATCCGACGTCAATCAGGTTTCCCGATCGATCGGTCAGAGAAGAAATTTGTTAAGAGCGCCCACGAGAAACTGAAAGGCCTCAATCCGAAGGCAAGTCGCTTGGTGCATCGGCTGAAACCATTTCGCGGCGGAAACAATTGCTTGTGGCAGTTGCACGAGCTCGACATCGTCGACAAGCACCGAGCGATTGTACCAGTCGTAGCGGCCAATGTTTCGACCGTTGCCCAGCTTAGTCCGAAAATCCGGATGGCTCAGGGGGTAATGACAATGAAACCGGCAGACTTGAAACCTGAACGATCGGTCTTTCCACTCAAGGATGGAATGGAAGTTTATCGAACAAGCCCCAATTACTTCGACGAGCACGTGGACATTTATATCTCCTATGCATTTGGAAACGGAACAGACTCAGCCGGCAATCCGATCAGTCCGACTCTTGCCGATTTTTCTCGAACAGTCCGTCGGATCGTTGCGATATTCGAGCGGCATTGTGACCTGTAATCCGCCTTACGAATGAAGGTATTGCCGAGGCAAGTTCCGAAGCCCTGTGTGTTGCCTATTTGTTCTGATTATGATAATTAACTTACCGATATTTATTATATTATTATGGAAAAACGCAATGTTCACATCATCTGTTCGGCTAATGGTTCCCAAAAGTTTCCCAGCCGCGGTTAAAGTCGCCGCCGGGAAGCGCTACCTCTCTGCGAGTGCATACATCAGATTGGCCGTTGCTGAGCAACTTAAGCGCGACGGAATAGAGGCCGTTGGCGAGGAAGCCAATCAATGAACGGCTCCGACGCTATCGCAGCGCTACATGCGAACTCGGGCGTACCGGTTGCCGAGATCGAGCGTGCTGCATTCGAGCTCCGCGACGCAGGCGAAATCGCATCGGATGAAACGTGGACTAGCCACGAATGCGCCTTGTTATTTCTGCGTACCATCGCGTTTCACCTGCCGATCGATACGTTTATCGACAGGGTTTCGATGGCACCGCTCGTGGCGGCGCATATCGTGGAGTTCGGCACACCCGCCAGGGGCATCTTTGGCGAAGCCTTGGAGGAAGCGCCCTACACATCCGGACATTGTTTCGAGGTCCTCGCAGAGACGCTAGCAAGGCATGTGGATGCGGTAGCCAGCGGTAAAGAAAACCGATGTGACTATCCCGAGTTGGAAGTGGTCAGCGTCAACATCTCTGAAACCGGGATCAGTACGAGCCTGATCTTCCAATACGGGCATGCAACGTGCAAGCGCCCAACTACCTGTATCCTGGTCTACGGAGAGCCATCGCCTGACTCGGTGAGCGGAAGGTCATTCGGAGTTCATCCTAGAGGGCTGTTCGGCCTTGGCGAGGCGTTGCGGGCGCGCGCCACTGAACCTGAGTCTGAACCCGAGAGCTGCGCCCGCGAAAACACCGTCGCGACATACGAAACGGTTCACTAGAGAAGAGGCAGCAAAGCAATGGTGATGTTCACTCCGCAATCACGGATCGCCAAACTCACATCGCCTGGCCCCGACCTTGAGGGATTAGGCAAGGCTGTCGGTTCGGCGATCGAGACGCGGGCGACAAAGAGTCGTTTGGCTGAGCTTGGTTCGCAAGTAGCGCAAGGCGATCTGAAAGGCGCATCTGCTACGGCACTGCAAGCTGGCGACATCAACACCGGGCTGGCCATCCAAGATCGAGATCGAGCGAACCAAGAACGCGAAATTGATCGACTGGCGAACGCGGCGTTGATCGTCGAAAACGAACCGAACCCGGAGAAGCGCACCAAGCTCTGGGAGCGTGTTGTGACGCGCATTCCGAACGCTAATAACCTGACGCCGGAAGAGCTTGATCCCGTAAGCGGGCCGTCATTGCTGATCGCTGAAGCGGGGCGAGCGAAGGAGCTGATTGCGTCCCGTTTGCAGCAGCGTCAAGTAACCGCCGCAGAGAGCACAGCGGGCCTTGACCGGCGACTGAAAGAGGCTCGAATTACTCGCCTCGGTGCGCAGACCGATCTGGATAAGGCCAAGGCATCCGGCAAAGTTTCGAACTCATTGGTGACCGTGAATACCGGCGATGCACGCGGCCAGACTGCAATCGAGGCGCAGGGCAACAAGAAGTTTTCAGAAGAGGCTGCGAAGCGCGACGCATCACGTTTCAGCAATCTCATCGACAATGGGCGAAAGGCGCAGGAGCGCGCATCGGACCTTAATCTGCTCGATGAATTTGTCGTCGGCGCGAACACAAACAAGCTCGCAGACTTCCGCACGGCATTCCAAGGCGTGGCCGATGCGTTCGGCGTGGATACATCGAATTTCGGCAGTTTGCAGGATGCAGAAGCCATTCAGGCTATCGTTAGCAAGATTGCCCCATCTCTCCGCCAACCAGGTTCAGGCCCTATGTCGGACCGTGATCTGGAAGTCTTTATGCGGTCGATTCCTGGGCTCACTACATCGGTGCCCGGTAACAAGCTGATCATTTCGACAATGCGGGCGTTCGGAGCGCGCGCGCAAGAAGAGGCGGCAATAGCGCAGCAGGCCTTTAGTGGCGATATCACGCGCAAAGAAGCCAATCGCCGCCTGAATGCCCTTGGTCTGGCTATCTCGCCGAAGATGGCTCGGGTGATGCGGTTCCTCGCGACTAAAAGTGCATCGTTGGGAGATGGCAACTTCGCCTTCACACCTGAAACCGGTGATCTGTGGCGGAAAGGCAAAGACAGCAAATGGCGGAAGTTCGAGCCAAAGTAATGCAACAGAGCTTTGATGAGCTGCCGCCCGGTGCGGAGATTATCAGCCCTGCTGCAGACGCAGCAGCGGAAGAGGATGGCCTGCCACCTGGCGCGGAAATTATTCGGGCGCCTGACGAGCCTGGCCTTATCGAGTCCGGCCTGGAGATGGTGACTAGTGCCGGCAAGGCTGTCGCCAGCATTTTCCCAGATAGCTCCAAGATGGAGCCACAGGACCGCAACCTGCCGGAAATAGGATCGCAGCCATTCCTTTTCGGCGAAGGGCCAGGGTCGTCTCAGCTAACACCAAAGCAGTCCAGCCAAATCGGAGCGGGCATGTTCTTGACTACCGATGAAGGCAAGCAAGCTCAAATCATTCAAAATGCTGTCCCGGGCACTGAGGTGCGGCGCGACAAGTTTAACAATGTGCTCGTCAAGTTCCCAAAGGGCAGCGAGTTTGAGTTTCTGAACAAGCCAGGCGTTTCGCCCCAGGACTTTCTACAGGGGATTGGCCAAGTGGCGACATTCTTGCCAGCCGCCGCATTGACGTCAGGTTTCAAGACAGTCCTCGGCAAGCTTGCCGGCGCATTTGGGGCCAATGCAGGGCTGAGTGCAGGGCAGGATATTGGCGCAGATGCGCTCGCTGGGAAGGGCGTTAATCCCGGAGCGATCAATGTAAAGAAAGCTGCAGTTGTTGGATTGTTTGGCACGGCTGGTGAAGCGGGTGGCTTGGCACTGGCGAGATTCCTGAGAACAGACGTTGCGCGTCGTTTCTTGGGCCAAGGCGTCACTGACGATCAGGTTCGCGAAATCGTCAGAGCCGCTGGATTGGATGCAGAGAACATCTCGCCCCAGATGATGGAAGCGGTTCGCACTGTTGCCCGTGAGGTATCCCCTGATGAACTAGGCAGCATCATGAGGGGTCTCGGCTTCCAGGACGATGCCACCCGCGCCACTGTTCAAGGGGAAGTACTGGCCAATCAGTTTGACGTTCCGCTTAGTCGCGGCCAATCTACGGGTAATTTCGCTCAGATTGCGCGTGAAGAGGCAATGCGCTCTGATGCTCTCGGTGAGGGTGCTGGTCGCGTGATGCGTGCCTTTGACCAAGAGGTGCAAGCCCCGCGTCTACAGAGCGCTGCTGAAGATGTAGCGACACGACAGCTGCCGGAAGGCGCCCCTGTTCCGAGCAGTACTCAAGAGGCTGCAGGTGTTGTTGGCGAGGGTATAAGAGGAAGAAGTAGAGAGGCACGGCAGGCGGTATCAGAGTCGTTTGAAGCTCTTCAAGACGCAACCACGGCGTCACCTGTCACATTCTCAGGAGAAGGTTTTCTGCAGTTCGGCGCACGTGCAGTAGGACGGATTGTCGAAGAGGGATTTGAAACCGCTGCAAACGTTGCTCCCGTCGTGCATCGAGCAATCTCGGAAATTGAGAAAATTGCGAAACTGGTCACGACACCCGCCCAGCGAAGCGGTCCAGGATTCCTATCGGGAGCATCCGGCTCTCCTGCTCAGCAAGCTTTCAATCCCCGCACGTTCACCCAGATGCGCACATTGCGTCGCCAGCTTACGAGGTGGCGTGAATCGGTTCGGAACACCGACCCCTCGCAAGCGGCTGCTTTGCGAATGATAAAAGAGGACCTGGACGACTTCATATTCAATGCCGCCGACAATGGCTTGATGTCTGGTGACCCAGCGGTCTTGCGGCTTATGAGGGAAGCTAACCAAGGCCGTTCGCAGCTCCGGGAGTTGTTCGAGCGATCGGGTCGTTTCGACGATATCGGCCCGCTCATGGAGCGCATCACCCGTGGCGGGGCTACCAATGTTGAAATCGGCAATTGGCTAATTGGTGCAGGCAAAGTTGGCCAATCCGGGCGTGCAGTCCGTTTTGTGGGTCGCGCAAGGCGTGTCTTTGGCGAGGAGTCGGCCGAGTTTGGATCCATCAGAGCTGGCGCTGTACGGCAGTTGATGTTCGCTAATCGCGGTGGCGGCGATGTTCTCTTGGGGCCGCAGGCAATTGCCCGGAATCTGGACGACTATCTGAGGGGCCCTGGCAGAGAGTATTCGCGTGAGTTGCACACAGCAGAGCAGATTGCCGAGTTGATACACTTCCGAGAGCTCGTTGGCCGCCTCATCCCGCCTGGCCGCGCTACGAACCCAAGCGGTACAGCCGGCGCAGTCTCTCGCATGATCCAGGAGAGCTTTAGTCGTCTCGCGGGCTTGGTGGGGTTCCAAGCTGGGGGGCCGCTCGCCGGCGTTGCTGCGCAGCAGGCATCAACAGTAATCGGAAGGGCTAGAGGTACAGCGAGAGCGCTACAGGCGCGGCGCGGCGGGCTTCCGGCATTGCCGGCTCCAGGGAAAATTCGAATTGCCCCGGCAGTGGGGTCGGTCGCAAAGGCTGAAGAGGCACTCAATGATCCAGAGATTCCGTAGGCCGGTATTTGCTCGCGAGTGTAACCCGCATTAGGCGATCGAACGCCCAATAAATAGCAATCGTCCCGACGACTATGAGGGCTAATAGCAAGTTAGGGGCACCAGTATTCCCTGCACAAAGCCCAAGGCTGAACCCAATCAGGAAGATTGCGGCGACCAAAATACCAAGCTGCCGCAAGATGCTGAGATATCGAACAACGCGTCGCTCGTGATTGTCCATCCAAAGGGCCTTCCCGTTAGCCCGCGTTCGCAAAAATAGCCCACCTGATTTGATGTACGCAAGGAAACGCAGATTGCGAGTCAACCTAAACCAAGTTTGTCGCCCAGAACCAATTTTTGGGGGCCCTAAATAGGAAAGCAAAACATGCGTCGATCTAGAAACCTAGTAAGCGGTCAACAGCTCCGCGCGGGACGGATCCTCGCAGGCCTGACCCAATCGGCGCTTGCGAAGCTTGCCGACCTGCATCCCAACTCAGTCCGATATGTCGAGAGGCAGGAATCTGTCACCACCAATCATTCATCGGTATCCCTTGAGCGCGCCTTGTTGAACAGCGGCGTTGTTTGCTTTTCAGAACCGACACCAGGTGTGCGGGTTGCTGAGTTTTCAGCATAGCCTTTGGAGGATGTTTTTGTCGCTGGGGGACAATTTCTTTAGTCCCTAAAAGGTGTGCCTCTGCTAGTTCCGCAGGCTTCCTGCAGCTGTCATCAAAAGCCTCGCGCACGTTGGTGGTGTCGAAATCTGGCAACCGGTTACAATTGTACTGGGGCGGCGCAAGCAGGATGGCCGCCATTGGTCCCATGCTTGGCCCCTTTGCATGTATAGGACTTGGATGCTTGTGGGTTTAGCGTGCAGTTTCCGCGCTGGCGATAAGCGGCATATTTGTCTCGCCGCACGTAAGTTACGGTTATTATACCTTCCCACCACGACTTGCCTTCCGGCATCTTCAGTTTATGCACAAAAGCATATGCGGATGCTTTGAGAGATGTGGCGCCGATCGAAAATGTTGGTGAGTACTTCCCATGCGCTGGGGCAGCTGATGTGACCTGCACAGCAATTCGGCAAAACGCTGCGTCAGCCCCTAGTGGTAAATACAAGAAATGCTCTTCACCCTGTTGCGTCAGTTTCGCATAGGCGTTCGCTCCCCGCGCCATAGTCGATAGTGTACCGGGGGGCACTCCAACATAGGCCGCAGCTGTCTCCGCAAGCGCAGCACAGGTCTTGTTATTCATGCAATCCTTGAATACATCGACAAGACCGGCAGGATGTTGGACCGGATTGAATTTATATGACTGAATAACGAAATCAGATTGCGAACTCTGTTGCGCGCATTCCTTATAGAAGAATGGCGCCAGTTTACCGGAACAATCGGGCGCAACGGAAGGACCGGTCTGGCAATTAGTGTCACCCGGGAAACATGGTAGCGGCTTCCCAGGACCCAATATCGTTGGATTTTGTTGCGCAACAGCAGAAGTTGCTATGAGCGCTATCCAGACAGTGGCTAGACGCAAAAACATATAAAGCATGTAAACCTCGTTTTCACTTCCGATACTCACCAATCTACGCTGTTATCCGCAAGCATACGGAAAGTCAGCCTTGGATTGGATAGAGAGTCAAGAGCAGCAAATTTCAAAACGAGGCGCTGCCGTCTTTTAAGATGACGATGCTGGATGAGAACAAATGAGAACAAATATGTTGGCGCTCAACACAGATTCAGCCAATGTCATTTCGCAATTTCTAGACGGCAAAGAACTTGGTTAGCATCTCGAGTATGCCGTGCGCAGCGAGATTGCCGACGGCTCCCTCACAAACAGTCTTGGCTGATTTCAGCAGAGCTGCCATGGACTGCCGATCGAGAGATTCCGCATCAAGTCCTTTGTCGATTGCCGCGAGGATCGGCTCCAATTTCTCACTCTCGTTCGGTTCAAGGAGATCGAGTGCGCGACGCGCCTGTGCCGAAAAGTCTCGCAGCTGTTCAACGCTCACATCAACTCTGAGCGTTGCATTCTGATTGCTGCTAACCGTGGATTGGCCGCTAACGTCACCTAGGACTCCGACGTTTTGAATGTTGAATTGATATGACACTGAGCTTGCCTCGCGTTTTTCGTCAGTCGTGAATGTCATGTCCTCACCTAGGACACCGTTTTTCTCAAGCTCCAAGGCCCAATTGAGAACGAGATTCCGCGCCTGCTCAGCGATATTGACGGCTTGTGAGAAGCCTATTTCGATGTGCATCTCGGTGGTTGCTCCAATCGCTTTCTGGAGCATTGTCTTTGTTTCAGGGGGATACGGGAATACGAACGTTCCTTGCGCGTTGTTCGCTATATCGGCTTCAATCGCGGGGACTGACATCGCAATGGGTGCCCTCGCTATCGCACGGGCTAACTCAGCATTGTCTGGGATGAAAATCGGTTGCCATCCAGAATACGGATTGAAGGCTTTTGGTGTGCCGTCGAGGATTCGATAGGCAGGTAAGTCTTCTCTCTGTTTTCCAAAATATCCTTCGAGCTCCAAGTCGATCCATTCAAGTGCATCACTAAGGCTCAATTTCGATGCGACGGCCTTGGCCTGACGGAGCAGGCTGGAGACCATGACCTCCTGATCCATGGCGTCAGACTGAAGCTTTAGAACCAATGGAAGATTCTTTGTGGCCATTGCTTTTCCAACCAGCACAGATGAGCCCATAAAGAAGCTCAAAGGATCAATGAAAGAAGATTCAAAAAAAGTAACTCGAATTTGTGGGTCAAGAAACGTCCGGCCGCTACCATCAAAGACATACCGCTGTTCCGCCCCCTCGCGAGATAGCGAACCGCCCCTAAGACGGGCAACACAGAGCAGCGGCGGACTGCATACTCCATCTCCTCCTTCGACACAGTCTCCCGCTGCCGTCAGTGCTTGGGCGGGCTGGAAGCAGCAATCGTGCAGTGCACGAAGGCCAAAGCCGGCGCGACCAGATAGCCCCTACCCGGGAAGCTCTCCAAGGTAGCCAAGCCTCAACCAATCGGCGACACCCAATTCCTTTTCGGGTGTACCAGCAGCTTCCTCGACAACGGTTTCGACAAAGTCTGGGTCATTGACTAGTTCGGGTGTCCGGCTCGCCTCATATTTGCTCACTGACTTCGATATCCCAACATTTCCGTCATAGTTGCAAAATGAAATCAAGCGCGAGTCCAAGCCAGGTTCTGGTGCGCCGATGCCTAGAAGTCGGCAGTTCGGACCAGCAAATGAGAAGCCGCAGAAGTACAACTCACGCGCAGACCCGATGATTTCCGCTGCCTCTGCCCGTTTTGTCGCCACCCCTTCAGGCACGTCGCTTTCATTGACGACGTGGATGCCCTTAGCCCATCTCAGGCAAACGTCTGCGGGCGCACCGTCAAGGTCGGTCAGGTCGCCGCACTCTCCATGAACGTGAATGATGTTGATGTAGTCCGAATAGTGAGAGTACCCCGCCTCGGTGTTGGCGAACTGCCGCTCCAGCACGAATTCAAGTATCTTGTCATAGTTGAAGGTAATGATCTGCACCTTATCTTCCTTCGATACCGTCCCTGCCCTTATGCCTTGCCGAACTACGTTTATTAGAAGATGGATCCAGTTTCTGTCGGTGCCGTATATCCGGTTTGCGAGCGGTTTGACGGCAATATTATGATCATGAAAGTCGCAGCAACTCCTCAGGAACTGAGCCGCTACGCATATCTTGGATAGGTCCGCGTAAGTTGGATTTTCGACAATGAAATCATCGATGGTCTCACTTGTCTGCCCATCAAGCAGATCACTCAGTTTCCGAATCTTCTCAAGCTCCGGATTGAGACCGTCGGCATCGAACTGTCTGGTGTTTTCGTCCATATATTGTCGGGCGACCGTTCCATGGATCGCGAATTTGCTCATGCCTTGGGCCGACCTGGCTGCCGAACTCAGCTTCGTGGTAAGACCCCGCCCGAAATGGTCGCCCTCCTTATAGAGGCCGCCAATTTCGCTCTTGAGAGCCTTGGACACTTGGTCGATCATGCTGCCGCCGAGCGCAAGGCCGAATGGTGCTGACACGCCTGCCCCGAGTACCAATACTGAATCTTGGTCTGTAATAGCCATAAGTACCCGGCTGTGGTTGCCACCTAGGCTTTTAGGGGGTTCCATCCGTTTGGGTGCGGAGTATCAACGGACCAAAAGCAGCGCGAAATCCGTCAATCTGTTACCCAATTGTTACCCCAGCCTCATAGAGCAACAAGGTATTGATCGCTAACCCATTGAAACTCTTGGTAGGCGCACGGGGACTCGAACCCCGGACCCGCTGATTAAGAGTCAGCTGCTCTACCAACTGAGCTATGCGCCTGAAGAGTGGGGAAGCCTCGGAAGCTCCGCAAGACAATCCCATATCATCGGACCCCTGCCCTGTCCAGAAACGTTGGAGCACGGTTCACAGGTCGCTTGTCTGCGAACTGCGGAAGATCGTGCGGCGGTGAACGTGGGCGTTGAGGGCGAGGCCGAATCCGAACATCAGGGTGACGATGGACGTGCCGCCATAGGAGAGCAGCGGTAGGGGGACGCCGACGACGGGAACCAGCCCCATAACCATGGCCATGTTGATGAAAACATAAACGAAGAGCGTGATCGAGACGCCGCCGGCCAAAAGGCGTGCGAACTGGCTGCGGCAGCGCAGAGCCATGAAGGTGACGAAGAGGATCATCAGCATATAGAGGCCCATGACCGTCAGGCTGCCGATGAAACCCATTTCCTCGGCGAACATGGTGAAGATGAAATCGGTGTGCTTTTCGGGCAGGAAATTGAGCTGGGACTGGGTGCCCTGCATATAGCCCTTGCCGGTTATGCCACCGGAACCGAAGGCGATCTTGGATTGCAGAATGTGATAGCCGGCGCCCTGGGGATCGCGGCCCGGGTCGATAAAGGTGAGGATGCGCTCGCGCTGATAGGCGTGGAGATGATCCCACACGAAGGGCGCGGCGAAGAAGACCGCCGTGGCACCGGTGACGAAATAGACCCAGCTGACACCTGCCAGATACATCATGCCGGCGCCGACGGCGGCGAACAGAAGCGCGGTGCCGAGATCGGGTTGCATGAGGACCAGGGCCAGCGGCGCGCCGATCAGGCCGATTGGCAGAAGCAGCGACAAGGGGTGCGAAATGTGTTTGGCCGGCAGCCATTGATAATAGCGCGCAAGGGCCAGAACGAGCGCGACCTTCATCAACTCAGCAGGTTGGAAGGTCAGCCCCCCTGCCCCGATCCATCGTCTCGCGCCGCCGGATTCGACGCCGATGATCGGCACCGCGACGAGCAAGACAAGGGCGACTGCATAGACCGGAAAGGCCGCATGCAGCCACAACCGGATGTCGACCAGCGCGACGGCAAATAGGATCGAGAGGCCGATACAATAGCGGATGACGTGCTGCTCCGCCCACGGTTGGTAGGAGCCGCCGGCAACGGAATAGAGCGTTGCGACGCCAATGACGGCGACGACGGTAATTAGAATAAGGAAGGGCCAGTTGAGGGCGGCCACACGGTCGCTGAAGGCAAGATGCCGCGGAGCGTTGCCGAAATCCTCATACATTGCCATGGGTCTAGCCCTCGCTCCGCCGGCGCCGTTCGCCTGCGGTCTTACGGCGTCTGTCTGCCGGGACATGCGCCGTCTTGGCGAGGGGGTCGGTCTTCAGAAGCTCGACCATCACATCCTTCGCAATGGGAGCTGCGGCCCGGGAGCCGCCGCCGCCATGTTCGACGATGACCGCCATCGCATAGCGCGGCTTGTCGGCAGGCGCGAAGGCAACGAACAGGCCATGATCGCGCTCCTTCCATTTGAGCGACAGATAATGGCGGCCGATGGACTTGCGCGTGACCTGAGAGGTGCCTGTCTTGCCGGCCATGAGGACGCCGGGTGTCGGCAAACGCGAGCCACGGGCCGTTCCGCCCGCCTCATTGACGACGGCCGTCATGGCTCTGCGCATGAGTGCAAGATTGTCTGGGTCGATATCGAGCAGCGGCGCCGCTTCGACCGTCTCGTCAGGGTCGGGACGCACAATCCTTGGCAGGATCTGCCGGCCCGTCGCAAGCCGCGCAGTCATGACTGCAAGTTGCAACGGGGTGGTCAGAACATAGCCCTGACCGATGCCGGCTACGATCGTCTCGCCGCCATACCAGGGCGCGTCGAGCGCCTTGCGCTTCCATTCCGGTGTCGGCATGACGCCGGCCTTCTGGAGCGGGAGCCCGATGTCGTAGGTTTGTCCGAGACCGAGTTTGGTCCCCATTTCGGAAATGGCCCTGATGCCAACGCGCCGCGCGGTCTCATAGCAATAGACGTCGCAGGAGGAGCGGATCGCCTCAAAGGCGCGCACCGTACCGTGGCTTCGCCAGCAGCGATAGGTGTGGTTTGAATATCGGAAGGCGCCAGGGCAGCGCACCGGCTCTTCAGGCGTCATCTCGCCGCTTTCAAGGCCGGCGAGAACGGTCACCATCTTGAAGGTCGATCCGGGCGGGTATTGCCCGCGAGTGGCCCGGTCATTTAATGGGTCGTCCTTGGCTTTGGCCAGTTCGGACCAAGCCTTGGTGCCAAGACCGGAGACAAGCGTGTTCGGGTCGAAGGTCGGCGTCGACGCCATGGCGATAATCTCGCCGACCTGCGCATCGAGCACGACGACTGAAGCGCGCCGCTCCTTCTCGAGCCGCTTCATACAGAAATTCTGGATCACGTGATCGACAGTCAGGACCAGCTCGCGGCCCTGCTCGCTGTCGACCGCATGGAGCTGGCGCATTGGGCGGCCAAAAGCGTTGACCTCCAGTTTGACGTTGCCGGCCCGGCCGCGAAGTTTAGACTCGAAGCCACGCTCGACTCCAGCCTTGCCGATCCGCACACCTGGCAATCGCACGACCGGGTCGTCATTGGCTGCCTCCTTCTCGTCAGCCGCGCCGACATATCCAACGATATGAGCCATGGATTTCGCATGGCGATAGAAGCGCTCCGCCAATATGTCGGTCTGCACGCCCGGCAGATCGGGCGCGAGGGCATTGATCTGGGCGAACTGACGCCAGCTCAGATCGCCCGTCACGACGATAGGCAGATGCGAGTTTTGGCGCCGCGCAGTTTTTTTGACGCGGGCAACAATTTCTGGGTCGATGGAAACGATGGTCGAGAGACGCCCCAGAATCTCGGTGATGCTGCCTGCGTGGGCCGGTACGATGGTGACCCGCCGACTATCCACATTGGTTGCAATCGCCTCGCCGAACCGGTCGACAATGACGCCACGCTCCGGTGGAACCAACTGAAGCGAAATCCGGTTCTCATCCGCCAGCAACGCATATTTCGGTGCCTCGACAACCTGAAGCTTATGCAGGCGCCATCCGATGAGCCCGAACATGCCGAGTTGGGCACCGCCGAGGATTGCTGCGCGGCGCGAAAACAACGATGACTGTTTCGCTCGGTCATCGCGGCGCGTCATAGCGGCTCGCTCCAGATCGCTCGCTCCCGGCGATGGCCGAGCCCGAAGAGACGGGTCAGAATCAGGAAAATGACTGGAAAGGCGATGGCGGCGCCGATCGCACCGTTGAGCATGGGATGCCAATCGATGGGGCGCAGAAAGTAGAGCGAGGCAAGGCCCCACCCTGTGACGCCGACGAGCGCGATTGTCACGATGAAGCAGATCCAAAGAACGATCCACTGCCAATGGCGCGTCTGCGGCGAGACCATCCGGGCGCAGGAATAGGTCAGCAAGTGGATAATCGCCCAATAGCCGAGAGGGCCGGCAGTGAGAAAGTCGCTTGCGAGCCCAGCCGCGAATACCGCCCATACAGGCACGAGCGGGCGCTCACCGGCAGAGAGGATGTAAATTACCGCAACGGTGCAGGAGGGCAGAATGAAGGTTGCGCTGCCGGCAAGCCCCCATGGCATGGAGGCAACGAGAACAGACGCCAGCACAAAGAGACTGGGCAGGATGCTCTCGCGGACGACAGCCGGCCTGGTGGCGCTGTCGATCATCTAGCGAGCTTCCGTTCCGGCTGGTCTTTCAGCCTTTGCGTGCTGGGCCGGCGGTTTGTTCACCAGGGACTGATTGTCGGAGATCTGCTTCGCTAGAGACAAGGGCGAGTCATAGAACAGCACACTCACATATTCGATCTGGCTCAGACGCACATGAGGTTTTACACGGAAGCCCTTGCCTGCAGCCGGCTTCACTTTGCCGATGCGCAAGCCGCGCGGAAAAACGCCGCCATGGCCGGATGTATAGACTTCGTCATCCTCATAGACATTGTCATCGTCCGAGAGGAACTCTAGCCGTGGTTCCGGACCATTGTCTCCGGTGAGGATGGCCCGCACCCCTGCGGGCCCGACAAGCACGGGAATGCGGCTGTTGAGATCGTTCAGCATGATCACGCGCGAGATGCTTTCGCCAACGCGCACGGTCCGCCCGATCAGGCCGTCCGCGTTAATCACCGCATAACCAAGCTTGACCTTCTGCGCCGCGCCCGCATTGACGAGGACCGAACGGACGAACGGCCCGCGTGCATCGGCAATCACGCGTGCTGTCACGAATTCCAACGCCGGCTCCTCAACACCGTTGAGCAGCGTGCGCATTTGCGCCAGACGTCGTTCGAGACGTTTGGCCTGCCACTCCCAGTGACGCAGCCGCTCATTCTCGGCCTTCAGTCGATCGATCTCGGCGACACCGTCCGCATAGTCCGATGCTCGGTCGACGGCCCGTCGCACATAGGTTACCGGAAGAGAGGCTTTTTCGAGAACGGGTGTTGCGTAATCGGTGAAGGCCGCGCGCGCTTCGCGCAATGTGTCATGGCCCAACCGGCTCATCACCAGCAGGACGGTACAGACGAAATAAAGAACGAAGAGAAACTGTCCGCCCCTGTCTTTGGGACGGCGGGTCTCGGACTCGCCTTGTGACCATCTACGACGCATGCACGTACATCCAACCCACCGCAACGCGCGGTACCCAACCCAGATAATACCCTCGCCCAAGGGTCAAACACTTCGAGCGCACCCGCTCGATCAAAAAGCTCAGTTCACGCGCGCCAGCAGATCCTGAACTTCATCGAAACGTTCCAACGCGAGGCCCGTGCCTAATGCGACACAGCGCAACGGATCATCCGGGACCCGATACTTAACGCCGGTGCGCCGACCGAGCTTCACGTCGATCTTATCCAACAATGCACCTCCACCGGTGAGCACAATACCATCTTCGTAAATATCCGCAGCAAGTTCCGGCGGGATTCTTTCGAGCGCCAGCCGGGCAGCGTCTGCAATTGTCTCTAAAGGCGTCTCAAGCGCCGCGGCAATATCAGGAGGCCCGAGCTTGATTTCGTTCGGCACGCCCTTCTTGAGGTCGCGGCCCTTGATATGGATTTCGACGGCCGTGCCGTTGGTGCGTGCGATCGCTGTCCCGGCCTCGACCTTAATGGCTTCGGCGCTCGCCTCACCGATCAGAAGATTATGCTTCTGACGAATGTAGTTAATGATCGACTCGTCGAAGGCATTGCCCGCGATCCGCAAGGAACGTGAGAAGAAGACCGACCCCATTGTCATGATGGCGATGTCGGCCGTCCCGCCCCCAATATCGAGCACCATGGTTCCGCGCGGCTGGCCTACATCCTGTCCGGCGCCAAGGGCGGCCGCAACCGGTTCTTCAATCAGATGCACTTTGCGAGCCCCTGCCGCGAGTGCGGCTTCGTGAACCGCTCGCCTTTCGACCGGCGTTGAATCGGCCGGTACGCAGATCATGATGCGGGGACTGGTAAACGCAGCGCGGTTATGGACACGGCGGATGAAAGTCTTGATCATCTCTTCCGCGGCAATGAAGTCGGCGATGACACCGTCGCGCATCGGCTGGACGACTTCGATCTCGTCGGGCGAGCGCCCGAGCATGGATTTGGCCTCCTGGCCGACTGTCATGAGCTTGCGCCGTCCTTCGCGGCGCGAAAACGCCACGACCGAAGGCTCATCCAATACAATGCCCCGTCCTGGCACATAGACGAGCGTGTTCGCTGTCCCAAGATCGATCGCCATATCGTTCGATATGACTCCAAGAAGCCCCGAAAGCATTTGCCAGATGCCCCTCTACTAACGCTACGCCGCAAACAGATTACTATCGTTGACTCAAACGACTAGTGTCGGAGTCCCACCCGCAACTTCCGTGCCATCCACATGAACTGCCCTCCCAAAGGCATTCAGTTCATCATGATGTATTTTGCACAATCGAGCAACGACGCGAACGTGTTTTTACGTTCACGTTTCCGGATCGCGCTCGAGTTGCCCCTTGGCAACTTGAAGAGCACTGCCCCCGATCCGGACGGTCTTCAGGCGTCCGGCCTGCATGTCGAGTTCAAGTGAAATGTTACTCGGCCGGTCCATCTGGTAACCCTGTTCGATAATATATGTATGGATGCCGTCAGGGGGCTGGTCGTATCTCTGGATAACGCCCGGCAATGCCGCCGCGGCCGCACCTGTGGCGGGGTCTTCGCCCGCAATCAGTGTCGGCGCGAACATGCGGGCATGAAATGCCGATCGCGTGCGCATGGTTTCTCGGCAGTAGATGTAGGCAGCTGGATGGTCGTCGCCACCGAAGGCATTAATCCAATGCTCGGAAACAACCCCCGCCCGCGCGATAACTTCCAAATCGCGCACGGGAACGAAGGTAAAAGGCACGCCTGCGGAGAATTTGACCGGGCGATGGTTCTCGAAGCCGATCTCGTTCGGAGCGAGGCCGAGTGCGGCAGCCAGCCGGTCGGATGGCGGTGTATCGCCTGATTCCTCGGGGAGCTTCACCGTATCGAACTCGGCGAACGGCGCCTGCCCCGACCTCAATCGGACCCCGACACGGACGGGTCCGATTCCTTCTTCGAGCACAATGATCGCATCCTCATCCCCATCTGCAGTTCCGAATTTCTCGGCGGCGAGAAGTACGGCCGTCCCGACGGTGGGATGACCGGCAAACGGCATTTCTCTTCCAGGCGTAAAAATCCGAACACGGGCCGAATGAGGCGGGTTCTCCGGTGGCAGTACGAACACTGTCTCGGAAAGATTGAATTCACGCGCGATGATCTGCATCTGCTCCCCGCTGAGCCCTTCCGCTTCCGTCACGACGGCGAGCGGGTTTCCGGCAAATGCTTTTTCCGTGAAGACGTCGAGGATGTAATAGGTGCGTGGCATGCGTGTCACCGATTCTGATCTTTATTGGCTCATTCCTTCGGGGCCGCGAGCAAGACCTCATGGGGCGTCTTGCTCGGCGACAGGGTACGCAACTCATAGAGTTCGACAGGCTCGGCCCGGCCGCGCAGCGGTGTCGGCCCGACATCGTGGAGATCCAATGGCTCGTTCAGATTGTCCTTGACTGCGCTCGTCATGAGAATACTGACATCGCGCTCGATGCCAACGATCGTATCGGCGATTTCTGTCAGTCTCTGCGCCACGTTCACCGCATCGCCGATCACGGTATAGTTGACGCGCCCCGGGCTACCGATGTTGCCGACAACGACCCGGCCGAGATGGATGCCGATGCGGATGCGCGCACGCGGCTCGCGGGGGTCCGCTGCATAGCGCCGCTCATTGTCAGCCTCAATCGCACGGGCAACCTTGGCAGCCGCTCGGCATGCTCTGTCCGCAAAATCCTTCTGCCGGTCCGGCGCCCCCCAGATCGCCATCACACTGTCACCGATATATTTGTCGACAGTGCCGAACTCGCTCTCGCAGGCATCGGCCACCATTGTGAAGTGACTGTTGAGATATTCTGCCGCTTCCGGCGCCGACATCATTTCGGAAAGGGATGTGAATCCGGCCATATCCGTAAACATGATCACAACCCTGCGGTACTCCGACTGAATGCCATCCTCGTCATCGAGTTCGATCAGCTTCTGCACAAGTCGTTTCGGCACATAACGCTCAAACCAGCGCAAACCATCCAGCATAGTGTTGAAGGAGCGTGCGGCGTCGTCCAGCTCGCTAAAGAAACTGCCGGGAATCTGCTCGACGCTGGCTAGATCCAGATCATGGATCCTGCGCGTCGCGACAGCGAGACGGCGGACAGGCTGGGCGATCTGACGGCCGATAATGGCGGCGAAGATTGCCGAGATAACAGACATGACGAGGCAAATGATAATCGCCCATTTCAACCGGCCGATTTCTGCAAGCAGATCGTGCGTCTCAAAGTAGGTGCCGATCAGCAAAGGTTTGTCGGAGAAGCCCTTCATTTCCTTGTGAAGCACGACGAATTCCCGATCTCCAAAGGCAACAAAGTTGACGCCGGGTCCGGTCAGAACGCGCTGAGCCAGGGACTTCGATGCCGGCTCCCGCCACATCGAAACGATTACCGGATCTGCAAAGGCGGTTTGTTTCGGCAACGGGGTCAGGCCGGTCAAGCCAGCGTAGCCGAACGACATGAGCGGATGGGCCAGAACCTGATCGCGGCCATGCAGGATGAAAGCGTTTGCACCAAACTCTGTTTCCACATCCGACACGAACTCCGAGAGAAGGCGGATCGATACGAATGCGGAAACCAGACCCACGAATTTCTCGTCCCGAACGATGGGTTGGTGATAGTTCAGTACCGCTTGTGTGTATTCCTGCCGCCAGAATAACGGCCCCCATCCAGCCTTCGACTGCGACCGTGCATTGTCTACCAGCGTCTTAAGCTGGCGATCCTCTTTGACAGACTGAAAAAGAGGGACGGCCTCGAAATCCTGACGTTCCACGCCCGTGAGTTTATAATCGCTGGAGATGTACTGAATGCGCAGTATTTGCGGCGTGGCCGCCAGCGAGCCGAGCAGAAGGCTCGTGAATTCCTCCGACCGGTCCGCAACGGCATCTCCGCTGATCAATTGTTCGGCGACGAAATCGACCTGTGCTTCCGCTGCTTCCAGAAAACGCCGGGTCTGATCGCGGCCAGACGCCACCAGCAACTCGGATTTCTGACGCAGAAGATCAACCGTATTCTGATAACCGATAACAAGCCCGACGCCGAGTACACCTGCGACAGATGTTAGGACAAAAAAACCGAGACCAAGCCCCAAAGCCACTGACATGGATGCACGGACCGAGAGCGTGTCAATGGCCGGTCTATCACGACGAGGAAGCATCAAGCCTCCTCATGTCGGCAGGCAAAGGCGCACCGTTCAGGGAAAAGCGCACAGCGCCTCGCCTGCCCCCTTCAGTGTCGCCGCGGCAATATCCCTCCATCATGCCTCACGGTTTGACCATAAAAAAGATCGTTGGAACAATAGGCTTAGGTCAGAATCCCATCATCCGACACGGCAGCGGTGAATTCAACAGGAGACAACATAGTGCCGGTCATCTGATGCGACATCCCAAGCGGGCACAACACCGAAACAAGGTATGCACTCCGCAAGATTTGGCATGACGCAATTGCGAGCAACCGGGCGAAGGAACATATCGGGATCGCGTTCACCGGGACGCTGCTGGAGCCAAGATCAATGGTTCGATCATTGAGATTGAGATCGTTCCTTTGTCTATCAAGATCACGGTCGCTACGGAGCCGCAGATCCAAAGGGAACGATCTTGTTCTCCGAATCGTGACCGATATCGGCCCGCCCAAGATAGGCAACGCCCGACTTTTTGCACCAATATCGGACGACTTGTTCTTCGTCCTGCCCGAAATCCGGATCGTTCTCAGGAATATCGCTGCATCGCCCAAGCATGATACCGGCCGCACGCCTGATTGCAGCATTGCTGGTGATGTGAAACAGGGCGCGGTCGATTCGGTACATATACTCGGATACATCCTCCAGCATGATGACGTGATCCGTCAGATCGGGCTCAAGCGGCGTTCCAAGCATTTGGCTCAGGATCGTGATGTTGAAGGCAACGACCGGCGCTTTTCCGAGGGCGTTCGGTTCGATTCCGCTTTTGTCGCCATCCACGAGGAAGGCCAGCGATCGCGCAACCGCCGCCTCGCCGCCATTCCGCGTGATGTCACCCAGCATAGGGCCGTGAACGGGCCGACCGATGCCATGACGATAGAGCAGCCCAAGAAAACTGCCGATATCACTGTAGCCAAGATAGGTCTTCGTGCGCGCCGCATCACCTAAACGCCCAACGACCTGGTCGGCCAAACGGCAGGCCCCATAACCACCACGAGCAAACCAGATTGCGTCGAGCGCGGGATCGTTTGCCACCTCGACAAAGGCATTGGCGCGCACCTCGTCTTCGCCTGCAAAATGGCCGCAGACATAGTGGCATTGCGGATGAACCACCAGTTCGGGTGCCCGCTCGCCAAACCGGTCGGCGGCCAACGCCTTGACCTCTTCTGCAATTGTCGGCTCAATGCGCGACGCTGGTGCGACCACACCGATCCGAAGGCGGCTACAGCTCATTCAAGCGCCTGTCTTTCAATACGATTTCACTATCCCGATACCCTCTTTAGCCCATGACCACGAACAAGCACTATTTCTTTTGCGGTATTGGCGGCAGCGGAATGCTGCCTCTGGCGCTGATCATGCAGGCGCGCGGCAATCAGGTCGAAGGTTCCGACCGCTCGCTTGATCAGGGCCGCACCGCGCAGAAGTTCGATCAGTTGCGCGCCCTGGGCCTCAAGCTTCATGCCCAGGACGGCAGCGGCATTACGAACCCGGAGCAAATCCTGGTGTGCTCTGCCGCAGTGGAAGATACCGTCCCTGACGTTCAGGCTGCCCGCGGGATCGGCGCCAAGGAAATCACGCGCGCCGCACTGCTGGCCGAGTTGTTCAATGCTGCAGCGACGGGCGTGGCTGTCGCCGGCACGAGCGGCAAGTCAACGACGACCGGCATGCTAGGCTGGATTCTCCATTTTGCCGACATGAGCCCGACGATTTTCAACGGCGCCGTCATGAAGAACTTTGTAACGGCAGATTTTCCTCTCGCCAGCGCCGTTCCCGGCGACAAAGACCTCTTCGTCAGCGAGGTCGACGAGAGCGACGGCTCGATTGCGCACTACAATCCCCGAATTGCCGTGCTGAACAACATCGCCTTCGATCACAAGCCGCTGGAGGAGCTTCGCACGCTTTTCCGCGATTTTGTGGACCGTGCGGAGACAAGCGTGCTCAATCTGGACAATGACGAGACGGCCGCGCTCTTCCGCGCACTCCCCAGCGGACGCGCGCTTTCCTACAGCCTTACAGACACCAGCGCAGATATCTATGCGCGCAACATCGAGCCCGCGCCCGACGGGATTGCCTTCGACGTCGTGATCGGAGACCGGGAGCCCATATCCATCACCCTCTCAATGCCGGGCCGGCACAATGTTGCCAACGCACTCGCAGCGCTTGGCGCCGCGCATGCGCTGGGTGTCTCACCGAAAACAGCTGGCGAGGCGCTCTCAGCCTTCAGGGGCATCAAGCGCCGTACGGAAACCGTCGGGACCGCCGGCGGCATCACGGTAATCGACGATTTCGGGCACAATCCAGATAAGATCTCTGCCACACTCCAGACTCTGCATGCCTTTCCGGGACGTCTGCTCATTGTCTTCCAACCGCATGGCTTCGGTCCACTCGCAATGCTGCGCCAATCCTTCATCGATTGCTTTGCAGAGGCATTGAATGAAGATGACGTCCTTCTTATGCCTGAACCCGTCTATTTCGGCGGCACGGTCGAGCGAACGGTGACCAGTAAAGACATCGTGTCGGAAATTTCGCAGCTTGGGCGCCAAGCGCATGCTCGTGCAGACCGCGAGACTTGTGGAGATGAGATTTTGCGGCTGGCCCGGCCGGACGACCGAATCGTAATCATGGGTGCGCGAGACGATACGCTCTCGCTCTTTGCAGCAGATCTGCTGGCAAAACTGCCCCACTAGGGCCTGTGCCGTAGCTTCAATTCTGCACGAAGACGTGACCGCCCGGGATTCCCGGACGGCCACACCCTGATCAAGTGTTTAGCGCCACGAACGCTGCACATGCAGATCGAACGCTGCACATTCAGAAAATGGTCGATGCGGGCTGCGGACCGACCGCACCCCACAATCGACGCAATCTCGATTCGATCAGTAGCAGTTGCGCCAGCAATTCCGCCAGCAGTTACGCCAATGGTTCCGCCAGTACCAGCGGCGGCGTCGACCATATGGCTCAACGTCTCCACCAGCCTCATCCGGGCCCATATCGCCCAGTTTTTCTTTAAGTTGATCAGCCGGAATTTCGAAGTTTGACAACTCTTCATCCGGTATTTCGTAGAACCGCCCACTTGAGCTTCTAAGAAGTGCCATTTTGACCGTCCTTGGTTCGTGGTGCTCCCGGTACTGAACATATAAAGGCATCAATTCGGAATTTTCCACCTGAAATTGACACCCAAGAGCAGACTCTTACACGATTGATACGTTCAAACCCCACGGCTGCAGGCCTTTTCGAGCAACACGAGCGCACAAGAAATCCTCCAAGTTGTCACCGCATTGCCATGGTCAGGCCGATGAATTGGCCGCCTTCCCCCTTAACATTTCGAGCCGTAGAGGAGCGCTTGCGCAGATCGGTTCCCGACCAAAATAATAAGGGGAGTCATCGTTCATGAAATGCAAGGCTTTGCTAATGGTCGGCTTTTTGCTGACTTTTTCGGCGCCAGCGGCTGCCGACCGATGTTCGTTTGTTTTGGCCGAGGTCAACGAGGTCCTCGCCATTCCCGAGCATTCACGCGTAGTTCGCGAAACGGTTGACGGTCTCGTAAGGCAGGCACGATCGCAGCGCAAAGCCGGCAATGAGAAGGCGTGCATCGCAAAGCTCGCCGCCGTCAAAAGGATCTTGCGCCTCCAATAGTGGTGCCAGACGCAAAACAATAGGAGCGGTACGCTAGAGCGTGCCGCTCAAAACCCTCGACTTTCGGCCAGACTTGACAGCACCGGGCCGATGGCCTGCTTACGCAGTACACAACGATAATCGGTTGACTGCGAAAAAGGTCTGAGGGTTCATGATACCATTGACAGGATATGCCAACCGCCTCTCGGTGCGGCCAGGCGAGACGATCGACTTCAAAATCTCCAGCACGGCGTCGCAGCCCTATGAGGCCTCGCTTGTCCGAATTCGTTCGGCCGATCCTAATCCCGATGGACCGGGACAGAAGGAAACGCCGCTCGACGCCGAGTTCGCCGGATCTTATCCCTCGCGTGAGCAGGCGCTGATGTCAGGCTCCTTTGCGCGAATTGACGATATCAGCCCCCTGAAGCAACTTGAGAGTATCACTTTGACGGCGACGGTCTGGCCGACAAAACCGGGCGGGACCGATCAGGCCGTTCTTGCCCATTTCGATCCCGAGACCGGCACCGGCGTCGCTCTTTGCGTCGGTGCCGACGGTGCTGCCGAGGCCTGGATAGGTTTGAACGACGAAGAGCCCTACAAGATCACCACCGGAGTTCGGTTGAAGGAACGCGTCTGGGCACGAATCTGGCTCTCATACGATAGCGTTGTCGGACAGATCACCGTTGGCCAGACATCTTACACGCCAACGGGGTTTGTGACGCGGATCTACGAAAATTCCGATCTTGTGGAGAATGCGGCCTGGCATGGACAGGGGCCGTTGCTGATCGCTGCGCTCGGCAATGCGCGGCCCGAGGCGCACTTCAATGGAAAGATCGAGCATCCCCGAATCTTTTCGCGTGTAGTGATGAGCAACGAAATCGTATCGGCGCCTGTGATCAAGGAAGCACCAGGTCTTCTTGCCCATTGGGATTTTTCCAAAGAGATTCCGACGACACAGGTCATCGATGTCGGGCCGAATGCCATGCATGGTCAGTTGGTCAACATGCCGGCGCGCGCCATGACGGGTTCGAATTGGACGAGCAGAGAGATGTGCTGGCGCCATGCGCCGGACGAATACGGGGCCATCCACTTTCACGACGACGATCTTCATGACTGCGGCTGGGAAACCGACTTTTCCTACACCGTGCCGGACGACCTCCCCTCGGGACTTTATGCCGCTCGCCTTTCTTGCGGCGTCGAGAAGGACGCCATCCCATTTGTTGTTGCACCCGCCAAGGATGAGCGAACCGCCAATGTCTGCGTCATCATCCCAACCTTCACTTATGTCATCTATGGCAACCATGCGCGGCTCGATTTTTCTGAAACCTGGCGCAGCAAAGCCGCTGAATGGGGATCATATCCTCACAACCCGGCCGATCATCCGGAATATGGCCTCTCGACCTACAACACGCACACGGACGGCAGCGGCATCTGTCACGCCTCTAGCCTGCGCCCGCTCATGACGCTCCGGCCCGGCTATTTCACATTCGCCGATACGGTCGGGTCGGGCCTTCGCCATCTGCAGGCCGACACACACCTCCTTGATTGGCTTGAGGAAAAAGACATTGCCTTCGATCTGCTGACGGATGAGGAAGTACACAGGGACGGCGCCGCCGCTCTCAAGGGCTACGCCACGGTGCTGACGACGACCCATCCCGAATACCATACACGAGAAACCTTGGATGCCCTTGAATCCTATCGCGACGGCGGTGGGCGTCTCGTCTATCTCGGCGGCAACGGCTTCTACTGGAAGATTGCCCTGCACAAGGACGAGAACGGCATCATCGAGATCCGTCGCGGCGAAGGCGGTATTCGCGCCTGGGCCGCCGAGCCCGGTGAATACTACAATGCTTTCGATGGCGAATATGGCGGCTTATGGCGCCGCAACGGACGACCGCCCCAGCGTCTCGCCGCCGTTGGTTTTTCCGGCCAGGGCGAGTTCGAAGGCTCTTACTATGTCCGTCGTCCGATGTCGCGCAGCCCACGGTTCGCCTGGGCATTCGACGGAATAGAAGATGATAGGATCGGCGACTTCGGCCTAAGCGGCGGAGGGGCCGCGGGCTTCGAGCTCGATCGCGCCGATACGCGCCTTGGTACTCCGGAACAGGCTACCGTTCTCGCCCGATCAGAGGGGCACGGCAAGAGTTTTGTCCTGGTTCCGGAAGAACATCTGACTCATCAATCGACGTGGGCGGGGGAAGACGAACGCGACCTGATCCGGGCCGAAATCGTCTTCTTCGACACTGGCAATGGCGGTGCAGTATTTTCCGTCGGCTCGATCACATTCTGCGGCAGTCTTGCGCATAACGGCTATGACAATTCGGTCTCCAAGCTCTTGGAGAATGTGATCAAGCGGTTCGGTGATCCCGATCCGGAATTCAATCGGCAGGCCGATGTTGCCGCGCAGCCTGAATGACCGCAACGACACAAGCTTCGTCATCCCAGCGACGGCTCACTGGTGTCCGGGATTTTTCATGCTATTGCACTTGTTTGCAGGATTGGCAGTGAGAGTTGAGGATTTGGGGGCTTTTTTTGGGGCGGCGTTGGAGGTGGTTTTGAGTTTTCGGTAAGGTCGAACTTGTCATGCAAGCAGACCTTGAGGCGTATGAGCAGGCCCCGCGTTCCCACCTTATGACTGCGCGCGTAGGTCTGTTTGAAGATGCGCAGGAGCATGAAGGCGATGAGAGCAACATAGATCTGGATCCTGACGGCGTTTTGCGAGTGTCCCATGAAGGATTTGATTTTGAGGTTCTGCTTGATCCACTTGAAGAAGAGTTCGATCTCCCAACGCTGTTTATAGAGGGCCGCGATCTGTTTGGCGGTACGCGTGTGATCGTTGGTGACGAGATGCAATGGCTCTTTGTCTTCGCGTTCGACGACGATCTCACGCAATTTGGTATCGTAGAGTGGATTAGTTGCACCGCCGCGAGGCTTCTTATGTCCGACCTTGAGGGTTTGATCGGCAAGGATGGCATCACCTTTGACGGTCTGAGGCTTGATGTCGCGCCGGTGGGCGTTTGCCTTCAGGCGTGTGATGAAGAGGGCACCGGCCTCGTGGATCTCCTGCCACCAAGCATAATCGGTGTAACCCTTGTCAAAGACGTATGTCCCTTCTTCTTCGAAAGCCAGGGTACGGGCAACGGTAATATCGCTGATCTTGTGGGAAGTGACGGCGAAGTGGACGGGGTGATCGTCAAGAGGATCGTAGAGCAGATGGAGCTTAAGACCGCGGACGCGGGCGTCCGCCTCGGCCCATGCAAAGCGATGATCCCTTAAGGGGATAGGCGAGGCATCCAAGAGTTGGATCAGGGCCTTGCCCTGCGCGCGCGGCTTACGTGCCATCGCGCCCATCAAACTCTGGCACACATCTCGGAAGAAGGCGTGAGGCCGTTTTGCCGAGGCATCACTGAGTGTCGAACGACGCGGTGGTCTCAAGTCCAGATGATAAAGCGCCGCCGGCTTTGCCGAAAAGGCCTGCTCGAAATCGCGCAAGCTGTTCAATCCCGCAAGTTGACCAAAGAGGAGCGCCTTGAGATGGCGAATACAGGTCCACGCATTGGCGCCGCTCCCGACACCATGATCCCCGTTGTGTTTATCGACCAGAGTTTTCAACATGCGACGATCCAGCGGTTCCAAAAGCTGCTGAAAAGCCGTACGGGAATGGGGCACGGCAGACCTCCAAAATCATGTTGCGGAACACGATCTTTGGCTGGGAAACCAGAAAAAGTCTGCTGTGCAATTTGACTCACCCAAAAAATCCCGGACACCAGTGAGCGACGGCTGGGATCCAGTGCTGACTTCAGAAATCAGTAAAACAGCAGAGCTGGATTCCAGCCTTCGCTGGAATGACGACAGAGAGTGCGGCCCTCCCCGTCTACACGGGAAGGGCAAGCGTCATTTCTGCGCGTTTTAGTTCTTGGACTTGTCGACCAGGGCACCTTCCGAGATCCAGGGCATCATGCCGCGGAGCTTGGCACCGACCTCTTCCATCTGATGCTGGTCGCAGGCCTGGCGCATGGCCTTGAAGCTCGTCTGATTGACCTTGTTCTCCAACATCCAGTCCTTGGTGAAGTTACCCATCTGGATGTCGCTGAGGACTTCCTTCATGCGCGCCTTCGTCTCGGATGTTACGACCCGCGGACCGGAGACATACTCGCCATACTCGGCGGTGTTCGAAACCGAGTAGTTCATATTGGCGATCCCACCTTCATAGATCAGATCGACGATCAGCTTCACCTCGTGCACGCACTCGAAATAGGCCATCTCCGGCGCATAACCCGCCTCCACCAGGGTCTCGAACCCAGCGCGCATCAGCTCGACGAGACCGCCGCAGAGCACCGTTTGCTCGCCGAATAGATCCGTCTCGCACTCTTCGCGGAAGTTGGTCTCGATGATACCCGCGCGGCCACCGCCAATAGCACTTGCATAGGACAGGCTGAGGTCATGGGCGTTGCCGGACGCATCCTGTGCAACAGCAACCAGACATGGCACGCCCGCGCCACGCTGATATTCGGCTCGCACCGTATGTCCCGGTCCCTTCGGGGCGACCATGCAGACATCCATGTCGGGCCGCGGATTGATGAGATTGAAGTGGACGTTGAGGCCGTGCGCGAAGAAGATAGCCGAACCTTCGGGCATATTGGCTTCGAGATGATCGCGCCAGATTTCACCCTGCAGCTCGTCCGGCGTCAGCATCATCACGACATCGGCCCATTTGGCCGCATCGGAGACATTCATAACCTTGATGCCCTCGCCTTCCGCCTTTTTGGCGGAGCCAGAGCCTTCGCGCAGCGCTACGACCACATTCTCGCAGCCCGAGTCCCGCAGGTTCAGCGCATGGGCATGGCCCTGGCTGCCATAGCCGACCACGGCCACTTTCTTCGATTTGATCAAATTAATATCGGCATCGCGATCGTAATAGACACGCATGATGATTCACCTAGCTCTTTCGTTGTCGTGTGCATGTGGCGGGGCGTGATGCGCCGAAGCGCTGCCCCGCAAAGTGAGAAATTCAGGTCCGGACCGGCTGCTGCGGTTGCCATGCAGCGCCGATGCTTGATGGCGGATAGCGTGAAACCCGGAAAAGTTCAAGAAATCGGCAATCATTCCGTATGCGCTTGAATGCCGCGCGAACTACATTGCCTCGGTTCCACGGCTGATTGCAGCAACGCCCGTGCGCGCCACCTCGACCAGCCCCAAAGGCTGCATCAATGAAACGAATTGCTCGATCTTGCTGAGACGGCCCGTGATTTCAAACACGAAATGCTCTGTCGAAGCGTCGATAACCTGTGCGCGAAAAGCCTCGGCAAGACGCAATGCCTCGACCCGCATCTCGCCCTTACCGGCGACTTTCACGAGCGCCAGTTCCCGCTCGAGCGGATTACCCAGTACGCTGAGATCGATGACATTGTGTACGGGCACCAGCCGATCCAGCTGACTGCGGATCTGCTCGATGACCATCGGTGTTCCCGTCGTGACAATGGTGATGCGCGAGACCTGCGACTCGTGTTCCGTCTCCGATACGGTCAGGGAATCGATATTGTAGCCTCGGCCTGAAAAGAGCCCGATTACGCGCGCTAGAACGCCCGGCTCATTGTCCACAAGCACAGACATTGTGTGCTGTTCGTTCGTTTCCTGCATCGGGCTCATCTTCTTAACGCCTCACGCCATTCTTTTACTTGTTGAGTCCGCACCTTATCGAACGACGGCAGGACCATGTCAAAGCAACCAGGCCCGACTATATGGCATGGTTAAGGCCGCCCCGGATGCCGGCAGGCGGCCTTGAAGCCATGAGTCGAGATCAGCGGTTTCGCTCCGTTATACGAGAACCTTGCCTTCTTCGGAGACAGCCTGATCGATATCACCGTCATCGACTTCATCGCCAAGCAGCATGTTGTTGTGTGCTTCCCCGCTTGGAATCATCGGGAAGCAGTTTGCCGCCTTGTCGACTACGCAGTCGAAAATGACCGGTTTGTCGATCGAAATCATTTCCTTGATGGCATCGTCCAGCTCATCAGGTTTTTCGGCACGGATGCCGACACACTGATAGGCCTCGGCCAGTTTGACGAAATCGGGCAGCGACTCCGAATAGGAATGCGAATAGCGTCCGCCGTGCAGGAGTTCCTGCCACTGGCGCACCATCCCCATATATTCGTTATTGAGAATGAAGACCTTGACCGGCAGGTTGTATTGCGCGGCCGTCGACATCTCCTGCGTCATCATCTGGATCGACGCTTCACCGGCGATATCGATCACAAGTGAATCGCGATGTGCCAGTTGCACGCCGACCGCCGCCGGTAGGCCGTATCCCATGGTTCCAAGTCCGCCGCTCGTCATCCATCGGTTCGGGTCCTGGAATTGGTAATATTGTGCCGCCCACATCTGATGCTGACCAACCTCGGTCGTGATGTAGGTATCGCGGTCCTTGGTCAGTTCATATAACCGCTGAATCGCATATTGCGGCATGATCACATCGTTGCGGTTCTTGTATTTCAGGCAGTCGCGCGAACGCCAACCGTTGATCTCTCCCCACCAGGCATCGAGGGCACCCTTGTCGACTTGAGGCGAGCGCGCGCGCCAGACACGAATCATCTCTTCGAGCACATAGCCGCAATCGCCGATGATCGGCAGATCCACGCGCACATTCTTGTTGATGGATGAAGGATCGATATCGACATGGATCTTGATCGAATTCGGCGAGAAAGCATCCAGTCGGCCGGTAATGCGATCGTCGAAGCGCGCGCCGATATTGATCATCACGTCGCAATCATGCATCGCATTGTTGGCTTCGTATGTGCCATGCATGCCGAGCATACCGAGCCATTGTTTGTCCGAGGCAGGATAAGCGCCAAGCCCCATCAAGGTCGATGTGATCGGGTAGCCGGTCATCTGCACAAGGTCGCGCAGCAGCTGGCTGGCCGCGGGGCCTGAGTTGATCACGCCACCGCCCGAGTAGAAAATCGGCTTTTTGGCTCCTGCAATAAGGTCGACGGCTTTCCGGATAGCCTCCTGGTCGCCCTTGATCTGGGGACGGTAGGTCTTGTGCGAGACATTCGACGGGCCGACATACTCGGCCTCGGCAAACTGCACGTCTTTTGGAATATCGACGACGACCGGTCCCGGCCGGCCGCTCTTCGCGACCAGAAAGGCCTCGTGCAGGACACGCGCCAGATCATTCACGTCCTTGACGAGATAATTGTGCTTCGTGCAGGGCCGCGTGATCCCGACCGTATCGCATTCCTGGAAGGCGTCATTGCCAATCAGATGGGTCGGAACCTGACCTGTGATGCAGACGATCGGGATCGAATCCATCAAGGCATCGGTCAGACCGGTCACCGCATTGGTCGCGCCCGGTCCGGACGTCACGAGTACCACGCCGACTTTTCCTGTGGAGCGCGCATAGCCTTCCGCCGCGTGCACCGCCCCCTGCTCATGGCGCACGAGAACGTGCTGCAACAAGTTTTGTTGAAAGATCGCGTCGTAAATGGGCAGAACGGCCCCGCCTGGATAGCCGAACATATGCTCGACACCTTGATCGACCAGGGCCTTCAGCGTGATTTCCGCGCCCGTCAGTTTCCGTGCCATCAAACCTTTGCTCCGAAGAAAGGCGCATCCGACCCGGCGGGCCTGATCGCGCCTTGCATATACGCTGGAATATGGTTCGTCGGATCCTACCAACAGTCAAAATAGGAGTCCCACATGGACAGGTCCATGAACCGTGGCGCACCCTAACGTTCGTGAATCCAGGGGTCAACCATCATTGATCAACGAATGAAAAGATTTTTGCGACTATTCTTTCCATTTCTTTCTCAAAAATCCAATTCCACGCAATCATATTACGTCGCAGCCACGTAAACTGCCGTTTTGCATATTGCCGGGTTTCGGCCTTTGTCTGCGTAGCGGCTTCTTCCAGGGATTGATCGCCCTTCAGATAGGCAGCGAGTTGCCGCACACCATGGGCGCGCATGAGCGGTAGATTATTCTCAAGCGAGAGATCCAGAAGGCTTTCCACTTCCCCAAGTGCCCCTTGGTCCATCATGGAATCGAATCGCGCATTGATTCTGGCGTGCAGATACGCCCGGTCCGGGCCAATGACAATTGGGAGAACGTCGTCAGACGCAAGCACACCCTTCCCGGTTTCTTTTTGCCACTCGGCCAGCGAAAGGCCCGTGGCATCCACCACCTCGAGCGCGCGCACGATGCGCTGCGGATCGCTTGTCCGCAGTTTTGCAGCCATGGCAGGATCACGGCTCTGCAGCTCTCGATGCAAGGCCGGAGCATCCTGCTCCTGCGCCAGGCGCCGCCAACGATCGCGGATTTCAGCGGGTATATCGGGGATAGGCGACAGCCCTTCCAAGAGCGCCTTGAAATAAAGGCCCGTCCCCCCTGTCACAATCGGCAACAGACCACTTGCCTCGGTATCGCGGATTGCCACCGCAACATCGTCGATCCATCGGCCCACATTGTAGGCCTCGCTGCCAGGGACGAATCCGTACAGCCGATGCGGCACCCGGGCCAAATCCTGTTCATCAGGTCTGGCTGTCAGGATGGCCAGGTTTTCGTAAACCTGCATCGAGTCTGCATTTATGACTGCACCTCCCAGCTTATCAGCAACGGCCAGAGCTGCTCCCGACTTGCCGCTGGCCGTCGGCCCTGCAATAAGGATGGCGCGGTTCTTATCTCGTTTCATTCTGGCTCATGACACACATACTGACCTTGATCGGCGCTCCGGGCGCCGGCGCCGTCGATACGGCAATTGCTTCTCGCGCGGCCGGCTGTCTCCCCGGCGCAGGCGACCCCGTCTGGCTTGCACAAGGCGATGCCTGCGATATTCCCTTCGCGCCGGACGCTGCCGAAATCAAGTCTATTGACGATGCGCTGCGCAATGAGCTTAACGGGATCCCCGTCGATATCGTCTTGCAGCCGGTCCATGGCCGTGCCAAACGCCTACTGATTGCCGACATGGATTCCACCATCATCAATCAGGAATGCATCGACGAAATCGCCGATTTCGCCGGCGTCAAACCGAAGGTTGCCGCGATTACCGAAAGGGCAATGAGAGGCGAGCTCGAATTCGCTCCGGCCGTGCGTGAACGTGTCGGACTCCTCGCGGGCCTTGGCGTGGATGTGCTCGACAGGGTCTATAACGAACGCATCACGGAAATGACCGGCGCCCGAACACTGGTTCAAACGATGAAGGCACATGGCGCGCGCTGTCTTCTCGTCTCCGGCGGCTTCACATATTTTACAGAGCGCGTTGCTGGCAGCGTCGGGTTCGATCGCAATCGTGCCAATCGCCTCGAAATCGCAGACGACCGTCTCACCGGCCGCGTCCATGAACCCATATTGGGACGCGACACCAAGCGAGAAACGCTGATGGCCGCCCGCACTGAGCTTGGCCTGGATCCCATCGACACGATGGCAGTCGGTGACGGCGCCAATGATCTGGCCATGATAGCAGAGGCCGGTCTGGGCGTTGCCTATCGGGCAAAACCGGTCGTTGCCGAAGAAGCCGATGCACGGATCAATCACGGCGACCTGACTGCCCTACTCTATTGCCAGGGTTATGATCGAAACGCCTTCCGAAACTGAAGACAAGGCGCCGAAACCGCGGCACTGGCATCCGCTGGTGGCGATCGCTGTGACGGTGCTCGTCCTCTCCCTCGGCGTGACGGTCACCATTTCTGTAACGACCATCCTGTTGCCGGTGATTGAGGACATCGAGTGGGCCTATGATCCCACAAAACTCAACCATTTAGGTGATGTGAAGTTCCTGATTGCCGGATTCATCGGCTTATTCGTCGCGCAATCCATTACCGTCGTCGTGACACTGGTTCTTGGACGGCAACGCAAGGGCATCCCAAGCCAGACACTGTATCTCGTCGCGCCAGGCCCCTGGCTCGGTCTCGCCTTCAGTGCGCTCGCTTTTACATTGGGCGCAACGGCTCTGATTTTCGGCGTCCATGCCTTATGGCCGTTCGACCTGACCGGCGCGGTTCGGGACTTCATCCTCATCGCCCAGTCGACTCAGTGGCTGATAGCTATTCTCGTCCTGGCCGTCGGCGCACCGCTCTCTGAAGAGTTGCTCTTCCGGGGGTTTCTGCTTTCGGCGCTGGAGAGATCAATCCTCGGACCGGTCGGAGCAGCCGTCCTCACCAGCGCCCTGTGGACCGTCATTCATTGGGGTTATGTCATACAGGCCATGTTGGCCCTGTTCGTCATGGGCTTAGCCCTCGCCGCCCTGGTCTATCGAACAGGGAGCATTTGGCATGCCGTCGTCGCACACGCGACCTACAATGCGGGGGCCTTCGCCTACTACCGTTGGTTCGTCACGCTGGACTAAACACCTAGCCTTTGATCGGAACCGCGACAAAGCGCAGCTCGCCTTTGGCGTCCGATATCAGGAGCAAGACAGACTTGCGTCCTGCCTTCTTTACGGAATCGACCCGGCTTGAGACATCTGCCGGCGTTTTCACCTCTTCCTCAGTCACTTCGACAATCACGTCACCAGGTTTGATGTTCTTCTGAGCTGCCGTACTCGTGGCTTCGACGTCGGTGACGACGACGCCATTGACCTTGTCCGAGATGCCGTATTTTTTCCGAAGTGCCTCCGAAAGCGGAGAGATGGACAGACCGAGGAGGTATTCTTTCTTCTCCTCTTTCTTCGGCTCGCCGGCTTTCGCCGCGACCGGCTTATCGTCGTCGGGCAAACGTCCGATCTTCACCTCGAACTCGAGCTTTTTGCCTTTACGCAGGATCTCGACCTTGACCGACGTGCCGATCTTGGTGCGCGCCACGATACGCGGCAGCACGCGCATGTTCGGGACATTTTGGCCGTCGAACTTGGTGATAACGTCGGTTGCTTCAATTCCGGCCTGTGCCGCCGGGCTTTCCGGTGTAACGCTTGCGACAAGGGCACCGGTCGGCTTTGCCAACCCAAGGCTATCGGCGATCTCGTCCGTAACCGTCTGAATGCGAACACCCAGCCAACCGCGGCGTGTCTCGCCGAACTCCTTGAGCTGCGAAATGATATGGGTTGCGGTTGCCGCCGGGATCGCAAACCCGATGCCGATCGAGCCGCCTGTCGGCGAAATGATCGCCGTATTCACACCAACCACCTTGCCGCTCATATCGAAAAGCGGTCCACCGGAATTGCCTCGGTTGATGGCGGCATCCGTCTGCAGAAACTCATCATAGGGGCCCGCATTGATGTCGCGCTTCTTCGCAGAGATGATACCGAGCGTAACCGTACCGCCAAGGCCGAAGGGATTGCCGATCGCCATCACCCAATCGCCGACTTTCATGGCAGTCGAGTCACCGAATTCGAGCGCTTTCAGCGGCTTTTCAGGCTTGACCCTAAGAAGGGCTAAATCGGCCTTGGTGTCGCGACCGACGACTTCGACGACCTTGAGTTTGGTGCCGTCACTGAAATTGACTTCAATCTCATCGGCTTCTGCGATCACATGGTTGTTCGTGACAATGAGACCACTCGAATCGATCACAAACCCCGAACCGAGAGAGCTGACGCGGCGCGGACGACCTTCCTTCTGCTGACGATTGAAGAAGTCCTCGAAGAACTCCTCGAAAGGCGATCCCTTTGGAACCTTCGGCAAAGGAATGCCACGGGAGGCCTTGAGCGTCTGTGTCGTCGAAATATTGACGACCGAGTCCTGCAGAGAAGCGGCAAGATCGGACACCGAATGCGGACCTTCCCCCGGCCCACGGACAGGATGCGCATTGGCCGTTAGGATGCCAATGGCCATCGCAACGATCACGGAGACTGCTATCGCTAGAGCTGAAAGACGGAGCTGATCCGATTTCTCAATGCGCACTGTTCTGGCTAGGGCTCTTCTCGACGGTCTCGCAAGTCGGGATTCGATCATCTCTAACGGGCTCCAACAACCATAATCGGGCAGATTTGGATGAGCGTATTCGCACAATCCAATGCCTCTATCATACCGTTTGTGGTCGTCTGGACCGATCACATTTTGTTATATGACGATCATCCACGAACGAGCCACACCAACAAAACGCCTGCGGCGACGGCCACGGCACCCGCCGTCCGGAGACTTTGCTCTGGCATTTCGCCAGCCACCTCAAGCATGCGCCGACCGAACCGTGGAAACAGTGCCCACAGCAATCCTTCGATGACAAAAACAAGCCCAACTGCGACCAACAGATCGGTCATTGGGCCTTCTGCACAGCGCCTTTGCCCGTCGGATCGTTAAAATAGCGGAAAAACTCGGTGTTCGGCGACATCAGCATGCGGGTATCGCTCCCCTTCAATCCTGCCTCATATGCCTGCATCGAGCGATAGAAGGCGAAGAAATCCGCATCCCGGGTGAATGCATCGGCGAACACATTGTTCCGTTCTGCATCGCCCTCACCGCGGAGCTTTTCGGCATCCCGCGTTGCATTTGCCTTAATCACCGTAACCTGACGATCCGCATCGGCGCGGATCCGGCGAGCCTGTTCTTCCCCTTGCGCTCTAATCTCGGCAGCTTCCCGCTGCCGCTCCGTCTGCATCCGACGGTAGATCGCCAGGCTGTTCGCCTCGGGAAGATCAGCACGCTTCAAGCGCACATCAATGATCTTGATACCGAAATTTGCCGCTTCCCCATCGACCAACTGGGTGATCTGAGCCATCAGCTTCCCGCGATCGTCACGCACGACCGCTGTGAAAGTCGACTCGCCCAGAACACGACGCATAGACGATTCCAAAACTGTCGAGAGCCGCTGACGCGCTCTACGTTCATCCAGAACCGTCTGAAAGAATTTTAGAGGGTCTTCGATGCGATATCGGAGGAACGCATCGACAACCAACCGCTTCCTGTCGGATGCAATGGCTTCCTGAGCCGGCGCATCCAACTCGAGAATACGCTTATCGAAGAAATCAACATTCTGGAGGAACGGAATCTTGTAATTCAGTCCTGGCTCTTTGATTACACGTTTCGGTTCACCAAATTGCAGCACCAATGCCTGTTGGGTTTCGTTCACCGTAAAGAGCGTCAAGTAGGCACCGACCGCGCCTGCGATCAGCAAGAAGAGAACAACGCCGAGAATTCCCTTTTTCATTGCTGACCTCCTTGATTCGAACGCTTCATAAGCTGATCCAACGGCAGATAGGGGACGACCCCCGAGCCTTTGCCTTCTTTGTCATCAATGATGATCTTGTCCATACCGCTGAACACGCGTTCCATCGTCTCCAGGAACATTCGTTTGCGTGTCACCTCCGGCGCCTTCTTGTACTCGTCGTAGACCGAGAGAAAGCGGTCCGCCTGACCTCTCGCCTCAGCCACTGTCTGCTCCTTGTAGCCCTGTGCCTGCTGAAGAATTCTTTCAGCCTCACCTCGGGCTTCCGGGATGATCCGGTTGGCATAGGCGTCCGCTTCATTCTGGATACGCTCCTGGTCGGCACGAGCCGCCTGAACGTCACGGAAAGAGTCGATAACCTGAGCCGGCGGATCCACCTTTTGGAGCTTAACCTGCTGGACCGTGATGCCGGCGTTGTAGCCGTCGAGCACATCCTGGACGATCTTCTGCACATCGGTTTCCACCGCGGCACGTTTTTCCGTCAGGATGTTCTGAATATTGCTCTTGCCAACGACCTCGCGCATGGCGCTTTCGGCGACATCCTTTACCGTCTGCGGCTGGTTCTGGATGTTAAAGAGATACTCTTGTGCGTCCTTGATGAACCAGAGCACCTGGAAATCGACATCGACGATATTCTCGTCGCCTGTCAGCATCAGGCTCTCTTCTGCAACATCGCGCAATCCGCTCGTCGAACTGGTCACATCGCCGGAACCCCGCATGCCGATCTCGATACGGCTAACGCGCGTCACCTTCGGCAGGTAGACGGTATCAATCGGATACGGCCAGCGGAAATTCAGTCCCGGGGGTTTCTGGCTGACGAACTTGCCAAACCTCAAAACGACACCGAGTTCGTCAGGATTGACGCGGAAAGTGAAACCGAAGAATGCAATCACGGCTGCCAAACCTATGCCGATGATCGCAATGAATGGTCCGCTCATGCCGCCACCTGGCATGGCCTGCTTCAGCTTGTCCTGGCTCTTGCGCAGAATCTCTTCCAAATCGGGCGACGGATTGCCGCCAGTCGGGCGTTGGCCCCATGGACCTCCGCCACCCTTCCAATTGCCACCGCCGTTCTGACTGCTCCAAGGCATAATAGAGTCGTCCTATTGTGTTCGCTGATTGTGAGCGCACCCTATCGTCTCCAAATAGAGTGTCCGCCGCGTCCTACCGTCGCTGGCTTCCTCGGTGATCAAGGCTGCTTGGACGGCGAGCCTTATAGTGCACTCAAATAGGTCATGCAATCCGAGTGCTTCTGACACGCCTTCTCAATATGCCAAGGCTGCGGCAACCACAAGGGTTTTGAGCGCTTTTGCAGACGGGTCAATCGACATGGGCCTCCTCCCCCTCTGCAGCGACCACATCCGTGGCGACCCGGTCGAGCACAACGAAACTGAACGCAGCTGAATCCTTGGGATCCTGATCGCGGCGCTCCCGCGCAGTTTCCCGCCAAATCTGCGGGTCCAACGTCGGAAAATACGTGTCTCCTTCCGGTTCGGCATGAATCTCGCTCAAATAAACGCGATCGGCCAATGCAAGTGCGGCACGATAGATCTCGCCGCCCCCCACAACCATGATCTCATCGGTTTGTCGTCCCTTCGCTAGACGCCGCGACAGCTCGAGCGCCGCCTCCAACCGGTCAACCACATGGATTCCGGCTGCATCGAAGTCGGGATTGCGGGTAATCACAACCGTATCGCGGCCTTTCAGCGGCTTACCGATCGACTCGAATGTCTTGCGTCCCATGATCATGGGTTTCCCCATGGTCAGGGCTTTGAAATGCTTGAGTTCAGAAGACAATCGCCAGGGTAGCCCGCCATCCCGGCCGATGACGCCATTGTCGGCCACAGCCACGACCAGGGCGATACGCACATCATTCGACATAAGCGCTCAGACAGCCACCGTTGCTTTGATATGTGGATGAGGATCGTAGCCCGCGAGCGCGAAATCCTCATAAACGAAATCGAAGAGAGAACCGACATCTTCATTCATCGAAAGCGAAGGCAGCGCCCTTGGCGAGCGTTGCAGCTGCTCATCGGCCTGCTCGAGGTGATTGAGGTAGAGATGCGCATCGCCGAGGGTGTGAACGAAATCGCCCGGTTTCAGGCCCACGACCTGCGCAACCATCATTGTCAGCAGGGCGTAAGAGGCGATGTTGAACGGCACACCGAGAAAAATATCGGCCGAGCGCTGGTAGAGTTGGCAGGACAGGCGACCGTCGGCCACGTGGAACTGGAAAAGACAATGGCAGGGCGGCAATGCCATGTTTTCGATCTCAGCCACATTCCACGCTGAGACGATGTGCCGCCGCGAATCCGGGTCGCTCCTGAGGCGATCGACGAGCTGCGAGATCTGGTCGATCTGCCTGCCATCCGGTGTCGGCCAAGACCGCCATTGATGGCCATAGACCGGACCGAGATCGCCGTTCTCATCGGCCCACTCATCCCAGATCCGCACGCCGTGCTCCTTCAGATACCGTATGTTCGTATCGCCCTGCAGGAACCAGAGAAGCTCGTGAATAATAGACTTCACATGCAGCTTTTTGGTCGTTACCAGCGGGAACCCTGCGGCAAGATCAAATCGCATCTGGTGTCCAAAAACGCTGAGCGTTCCGGTGCCGGTTCGGTCGGCCTTGCGCACGCCCTCATCGCGCACGCGGGCCAGAAGATCGAGATAGGTTTGCATGGCGCGACCATATCCTGATTCCCGGCAACGGGCTTTTCAAAAAAATTCGATTGAGCGGCATGGGGACAACGCGTGAATAATTGCAGCGCGCATGCTGGCGTATGTCGGTCAAAAACACTGATTTTATGGCCCAAATGCTGCCCCGAATGTGCTATAGATTATCGATTGGCAGGACCGAAATGGGCACGGGGGGCAACAAAATTACCTCGCGCCCGCGAACTCGGCGCGTATGGCTGGGTTCGTTCAGTATGGCGTAGAAGGAGGCTGCCGCTATGTTCACGAAACGGCCTGAGGCCGCAACAAACGACAAATTGCCCACACCGGAGCAACTGAACCCACCGACACTTGACCTTCGGGCAATCGAGCAACAACCCCCAAAGGCTGCGCAACCCTATAAGAAGCCGTCGCAACCGACCTCGGTTATCGGACCCGAACTCACAGTCGCAGGCAGCGTCACATCGAACGGCACCGTCCACATTGATGGCCGCATTGAGGGGGACGTTCATTGCGCGACACTGACGGTTGGAGAGACCGCAACGATTTCAGGCGGCGTTCGCGCCGATCAGATCGCTGTCAATGGCGAGGTGCAAGGCAATATCAACGGTGATCACGTGACTCTGGAGCCCAAGGCACGCGTCTCAGGCGACATCCATCATCGTTCGCTTGCCATCGCGCAAGGGGCACACTTTGAAGGATGGGCGCGGCGAAACAGTGAAAAAGACGGCATGGATCGCAAATCAATCGAAGCCTCGCTTCGCGCGAGCGAATCCTACGATCCGCTCGTTCTGGATGCGACCACACTGAATGAACTCCCCAATCCGTCTTCAGCCGTCGCCGATCAGGCCGACGACGAAGATGACGAGGAGATCAAAAAAGCCGAGACGAGTGGTACGAGCATCGCCCGATCGAACGACAAGAAGAAACCTAAGACACAGAAATCCGAAGCAATGGAGAAGCCGGAGGCTGTCCACTAGATCAACTTAGCTTGGCGGCAAATGGACTAAACGCAGCCAAGCAGATCGATTCTCTGTTGCTGTCGGACGGACTGGGCTTGCTCCAGCCCGTTTCCCGAAAACGACATCGCGGCGTCTGTGACAAGCGCTACCGCCGTGCAGCGGCGGCGGGTCTTCGTTCCCCGACAGAGCCCAAATCAGCGCAGCCGTCCCCAGGTGCAAACCGCTCGTACTTTATCGCCCGCACAGTGCGGAAGCCGAGCCAGTTGCGAAAAGCGAACGTCGAGTGATCTGGGATCGGCGCAGAGGCCTGTCGATTGCGAACGGGCCTGCGTGTCGGCGGCTATGCGCGCCAACCGCTCACGGGTCAGGTTCGTACTAGACACGACGACTCGCAGCCCGATTCCGTGCTCTGTCGATCAGATGTTAGATTCCCTGCCCGGCAGAATCCTGGACGCAATTGGCTTCGTGATGCAGTAGCTGAGCATCGCCCGCAGTTTCCTCGACAATATACTCCACGCCGGAGAAAATGTCGTCGCGGCTGGTGGAAACGAACGCCCGGCATTCGCTTTCGCTCTTGAAGCTCTGCGGCATGTCGGCAAACATGATGCCGCCTGGACTGGTGTCGCTGACCAGAAAGAGAACGAGCACGATTTTCCACATCGGATTTATCTCCTAGAGCCTCGGCAGTTTGGCGAAATCGCCACGTTTGCCGTTGGCTGGTGTCGGCAAACGCCTCTTCCTGTGCCAACCCTCGTCTCGGGGTCTTCGAGCGACCGGAGTGCGGTCGCCGGCAACTTTGATCGGTAAACGCATCATTAACGATGATGGTTAACAGAGTGTTAGCGGGCACATCCGTGCCGCTCGATACGGCACAGGTGCTAACCGGCCCTTTACCCTTGTAGGCGGACACCTGATTTGCGGCGTACTGCCGGTAACGATTCGTAAGGGATCACCGCTAGGCTGGGTCTCAGAGGGGCTGCGGTAGCCCCCATTCCCAAAATGTACTCGACGGAAAAAGGGCCGCGTAATGCGTACGAAAACTCTTCAATTCATGGCAATGTCACTGGCATTCGCCCTTAGCGCAGGCATTTCATTCGTTGCCCATGGCGCCGATCTCGACCGGGACTATGATGACCCGGGCGCAAGCTACAAACCGGGATTGGCAACCCCTGGCTCTTGGCAAGGCTGGTATGCCGGTGCCTTGGTCGGCTACGGGCTGGCAAACACGGACTTGTCCGCTGCGGGTGCCGGCGATCTCGATACGGACGGCGTTATCGGCGGCGGGATCGTTGGCTACGACTGGCAGTTGCACCGCGTGATCTTCGGTGTCGAAGCCGATCTGCTCGCCGGCGGTCTCGACGATTCCGTGACCTTCGGCGCCAATACGGCAAACGGTGAGATCGATTGGATGGGCGGCATACGAGCACGTGCCGGTCTCCTTGCAAATCAAGATACCCTGTTCTTTCTGACGCTTGGCTATGGGTGGGCGGACTACGATCTGCAGCTGGCAGGTCCTGGCGGCGGAGCTGCATCGGAGACATTCGGCGGGCTGCAACTCGGCGGAGGCGGTGAGTTCAAGTTGAATGACCGCTGGCGTGCACGTGTCGACTATATCTACACAGACCTGTCGAGTGAATCGATCACATATTCCGGTGGTACAACCATCAACTATGATGCAGATCTGCATCAGATTCGAGGCGGTCTCGTGGTCAACTTTTGATCGCACCGCTTCGCTCTAGATCAACCTGCGCATAGTCGGAATCGACAAAGCTCAGGTTGATCTTGACGTCAGGCGGCCCACCGTTCCGTCACGCTCAAACCTCGCCAGAAGGTCTTGAACGGTTTGATGGATCGGTGGGCCGCCTCACTTTTTCCTTTTCCTCGCGCAATTCTCCCAATTTCCTTAGTCTTGAAATGGACGCGGCCGCAAAAAGCGTGCACTCTGGGATTCTTCTGCATCTCAGCGATCTGTCGCACCGTTTAGCCGCGAGGGTTGGTTGCCTATGACACGCTTCGTCAAACTATCTTTGGTCGCCGCCATGGCATTGGTCATCTTCGCGCCAATCAAAGACGTGTCGGCGGCACCATGGTCGCTTGCCGCGAAGAGCGCGCTCAGCGCGGCGGCTCCTGCGTCCGACATACAGCAAATCGGCCGTTGGGATCGCCACCCAAGACGGCATCTCCGCTACAGCCTGCCGCCAGACATTTTCAAACCACGGTGCTGGATCAACCGCTGGGGGGTCATGCATTGTCCCTATCGACATCGTGGATTGCGCCGTGCCGAGCGGCGCAACTGCACTGTCAACTCTTGGGGCAAGCTGATCTGCCACTGACATTTTTCGGTTGCACTGGCCTGATCACATGCCACGCTAGAGCCTTGGCAACTGGGCAGAATCCCCTTCTCTCCGACGGCCGTTTGTACTACAATTCAGGCCATTCGCTCATAGGTCCGTAGGCTGTGGTGGCCTGAAACGCGCCTAACCAAGCGCGATAAGTCTGCTGACGACGCCGGTCGCGAACGGAAGAGGCAAGCGGTGACTTGGGCGAACGGAGGGTCGCGGTCAGTAACGAGCGCGACCCTTCTCGATTCTCAAGCGGATTGTCAGATGGTCGCGGAGCCGCCTCCTAAAATCATCTCAATGAGAAGGAAAAACCTGTTCCGGCGCCGCGGTTAACAGGCTCGCCCAAACGGGTTATGACCGACATGGTGGCTTTCGCACCCTTCCTTTCCAAGAGGCATGCACCATGAGCGACAAGAAACCCATTATTCTGGTCACCCGAAAACTGCCCGATGCCGTGGAAGCCCGGCTTTCTCGAGATTATGACGCCCGCCTCAATCCGACCGATGCGCTATATTCCAGCGCGGAGCTTTTGGAACGCGCTGCCGGCGCCGATGCGATCATGCCATGTCATACCGAACACTTGTCGGCCGATGTTTTCGCTGCCCTCCCCGAAAGCGTTCGTATCGTTGCGAATTTCTCTGTCGGTTACGATCACGTCGACACTGTTGCCGCGAAATCACGCGGCGTCGTCGTTACGAATACGCCGGATGTCCTGAGCGATGCGACAGCGGAAATCGCGATGCTTTGCATGTTGGGAGCAGCACGCCGCGCCAGCGAGGGTGAGCGACTGGTGCGCACCGCCGAGTGGCGCGATTGGAGCCCCAGCTTCATGGTTGGATCGCAGGTGACCGGAAAGCGGATCGGAATCCTAGGCATGGGCCGCGTCGGGCAAGTGATTGCCAAGCGTGCGCGCGGCTTCGACATGGATGTCCACTATCACAACCGTTCACAGGTGGACGGCGGCCTCGAGCAGGGTGCAACCTTCCATGAGACAGCCGAAGACATGCTGCCGATCTGCGATGTTTTGGCGATCAGCTGTCCGGCAACGCCTGAGACGAAGGGCCTGCTGAACGCCGAACGCATCGCACTTCTGCCGGACGGTGCAATTGTCGTGAATACGGCGCGCGGTGCCATTGTCGACGACCAGGCACTGATCGACGGGCTAAGATCAGGCAAACCGGCTGCCGCAGGTCTCGATGTCTATAACAATGAACCCGATATCCATCCGGATTACCGAACACTCCCCAACACGTTTCTGCTGCCGCATATCGGTAGTGCGACCCGGGAAACGCGAGATGCCATGGGTTTCCGTGCCTGTGACAATCTCGATGCCTTTTTTGCCGGCCGGGAGCCTGGGGACCGTGTCGCCTGACAAGTCCGCTGCGCGGGCAGCGACACACGCGACCTGAACCAAAAATAAAGTGGTTCGCCACGTGAATTATCAGCACACATCAGTTGCTTCCAATAAACCACTGATCAATAAATTGAAATTTGATATTCTGCGATCAGAAAATTATGCTGTTTCGCCCATTCGATCTGTGCTCCCGACCTTTTCTTTGAGGTCGAATAACCATATATAAGGGAGGTCGGCTTCGGTCGACTATGGCGATAAATGGCCGTCGTAATAAACCATTCGGACCCGGGGGCGGTACCCGGCGCCTCCACCATATGCTGCGATCGCGATGCAACAGCTTCGCGGTATCTGATGGGGGCGAAATAGGATCGACGAGGGTGTAAAGGACGTGTTTTCGCTCGGTATGGTAACCGCCGTTATCGGGCCATCACAATAGTTGCAAACGACAACTATGCGGAGGCACGTCTCGCTGCATAGCAGTGCGATAGTCTCAATCTAAGTCCTAGTCGTTCGCACGCCTAGGCGCGGTTCCGGAGGGCACCGGGCAACAGAAGCCCTCCACTTTGACGTGTCTGTGTGAACTGCACACTAAAAGCTTTAGGTTTATGCGGGTGGGGTAAGAGGGTAATGGCAGACGATCAGATCGGTTATGACGTCCTCACCCAAGAGGCTCTGCGCGGTGTCATAAGATCGGTGTTGGAGATGGTCGGGAAGACGGGACTTCCCGGCGAACATCACCTGTATATCGCTTTCGACACACAGGCCGAGGGCGTCTCCATCTCGAAACGGCTCAAAGAGCAATATCCAGATGAGATGACAATTGTCCTACAGTATCAGTTCTGGGACCTGGAAATCACGGAGGAGCGCTTCGAGGTCAAGCTCTCTTTCAATAATGTCCCCGAACGGCTCGTGATCCCCTTCCCTGCCGTCAAAGCTTTCTTCGATCCGAGTGTACAGTTCGGCCTGCAGTTCGGCTCGCAAGGCGCCGCCAACGACACCAGCCGTGTCGCCCAAGGCGTGGCCGATATCGTCAGGCAAGCCGACGATGGCCCAAGCATGCCGATTGCGCCGGAACCGGCTCAGGAAGACGAGCCCGCAGAAGCGACGATGGATGCCGTCTCCGGCACAGATGGACAGCCCGTGGCAGATGTTGTCGAGTTGGACGCTTTCCGCAAGAAATAGAATTGCCACCCGATCAAGCCTCCCCCGTTGGCAATTGAGCCGAGTCGCCTTGCCGAACTGCCATATCCGGTTCAATTCCAATCGATCCTGCGCTAAGACCTGCAATTGCCGACGATAACCTGCATGCAGAAGACCCGATGAGGAGGCCGACAATGACCGGCACACGAACCGAAACCGATTCCTTCGGCCCCCTGGACGTTCCATCAGACAAGTACTGGGGCGCGCAGACCCAGCGCAGTCTCGGAAACTTCAAAATCGGTATCGAGACCATGCCCGTACCGCTGGTCCGGGCGCTTGGTATCATCAAGAAAGCGGCAGCTCTCACCAATATGGAACAAGGACTGCTGGACGAGCGGATTGGAAACGCCGTGGCGTCAGCCGCCCAGGAAGTTCTCGACGGAAAGCATAACGACAATTTTCCACTGGTTGTCTGGCAGACCGGATCCGGCACCCAAAGCAACATGAACGCCAACGAGGTAATCGCCAACCGGGCGATCGAGATCCTCGGTGGCATGATGGGCTCCAAAGATCCGGTTCACCCGAACGATCATGTGAATTGTTCCCAATCGTCGAACGATACGTTTCCGACAGCCATGCACATCGCGGCGACCGAGCAAGTACACCAAACGCTGCTCCCGGCGCTTGAACATATCGCGGCCGCGCTCGAGGCGAAGGCCGACGCTTGGTCCGACATCATCAAGAACGGGCGCACGCATCTACAGGACGCGACCCCTCTGACTTTGGGGCAGGAGTTCTCGGGATATGCCGCGCAGATGCGCAACGGCATCGATCGCATCAAAGCGACGCTGCCCCGAATGTATCCGCTGGCACAGGGGGGAACTGCGGTCGGCACCGGCGTCAATTCGAAAACTGGATTTGCCGATGGCTTCGCAGGACAGGTTGCGGGGATCACCGGTCTGCCATTTGTCACCGCACCGAACAAATTCGAAGCGCTCGCAGCGCATGACGCCTTCGTCGAGATATCCGGTGCGCTCAATGTCCTGGCGGCAAGTCTTTTCAAGATCGCAAACGACATCCGCCTGCTGGGATCCGGTCCGCGCGGCGGGATTGGGGAATTGGCATTGCCCGAGAACGAGCCCGGTTCATCCATCATGCCCGGCAAGGTCAACCCGACCCAATGTGAAGCCATGACCATGGTTTGTTGTCAGGTGATGGGCAACCATACGGCTGTCACCATTGCCGGCAGTCAGGGCCATTTCGAGCTCAATGTCTACAAGCCCGTCATGGTCTACAATGTTCTGCAATCAATCCGTCTGCTAGCCGATGCCTGTCATAGCCTGACAGACAATTGCATCGAAGGCATGGAGGCCAATCGCGATCGCATCGGCGAACTGATGGAACGTTCCCTCATGCTGGTCACCGCGCTGGCCCCATCGATCGGTTATGACAAGGCGACCGAAATTGCCAAGACAGCCCACAAGAACGGCACCACGTTGCGTGAAGAGGCCTTGCGACTCGGCTATGTCAGCGCTGAGGACTTCGAGCGGATCGTCCGGCCGGAGCAAATGATCGGTCCGAGCGACTAGGCCGGTCATGCCGGGCCGGCCAATGAAGCGATCGATGTCGATCGCCGGACATCCCACGTCCGTTTCGCTTGAAGCTGCGTTCTGGGATGCCTTGCGGGACATTGCCTCTGCACAAGGTCAAACAGTCCCGTCACTCGTCGCCGAGATCGACAACACACGCGGTGCCTGCGGACTATCGACCGCGATCCGGCTCTTCGTGCTCGACTATTTCCGAAGCCGCTCCGGGACAGACCTCAGTCAGAAAAATCCCTCAACAGATCAAGAACGTTAGAACGGTCGCGCGGGCGCTGCGGCGCCGGTTCGTCCGCACGTTCAGCCCGTTGTTCGGCTCTGATCGCATCGCCCGGCGTTGACGGAGTCTCCGGTGCAGGAGCGGTCTGACCGGGGATGCGTTGTCCAACGCCCAGCGGCGTGACAACAGTATCGGAATTGGGGGGCGGTGGTGTTACGACACGGGGCGCTGCCGGTGCTGCGGCTTCTTCAACTGCCGGCGCTTCCGGGCGTGCTGTCGGCGCCGGGCGCCGGATCGGCGGCTCAGGCCGCTGCGGAATTACGCGTGCAGGCGCCGTGCTCTGCTGATCGGATTGCAATGGCGTCGTCCGAGGTGTCTCGGTGGCCGCATCACGCACAGGAGCGACACCCAAAGCCGAAGGCTGGCGTGAAGATGGAGCCGGCAAAGCTGCAGCCTCGCCTGTTGGAGAGGGATCTGCCGGCTGTCTGTTATCGGTTCGCGGTGCAACATCCAGAGGCGCCCCGCCTTGAGGTTCCGCGCCGCCCTGAACGCCTGTCGTTGTTCCATCGCCAGGCAGAGCCGTAGCCGGCTCCGGCGCTTTCGGAACCTGGAGTTTTTCGAGCCGCTCAACATCGCGTTCCATTCGCCGCATCGTGAGATAGCGTTCCAGGCTCTGCGTATCGACGTCCGGATTGAGACGACCGAACTCGGCGACCGGCCCCGCAAATGTCATCGTGATACGTGGCTCGATCTGTGTCTGGGCATCGACGGGCGTTTCCAGAACCCACTCGCTGTCCAATTTCAGATTTGTCAGCTCGACAAAACTCGTGACCTTGGCCTGCCCTCCGTCGTTCTTGAGGATCATGTCTTCGAACGTTGCGGTTCCGTTGCGCACCACAAATTCTGTCGCGGCTTCGCTGAACTCGAAACGCGCGTCGCGCATTGCCAATACCACTTGTGACCTGAGTTTGCGCGGCTGCGTCTTCTTGATTTCGCCTGTATTTGCCTGATCGATGAACTGACGCAGGACGTCCGGTGAAAGACCACTCAATGTGCCACCGCTAAAACGTACCTTTCCCTGCCCGGTCAACCCGGCCGTCAGACCTTTAGGACTCAGGCCTTCGCCCGCCAAGGCGAATTCGATGTCCATCTTTCCATCAGCCAGCGGCGCATCTCTTTGTAGCCCGGTGATCCGATCGAGCCGCAAGTCGGCGGCCGTAGCTTTACCGACAAGTGCCAGATTTGCCCCCCGCCGAACGAGCTTGGCCGTTGCATCGAACTTGCCTTCGAAAAGGCTTCCCTTCAGCGTCTTGATATTGAGGGTCCCATCGGCAAGGACGGCTTCGAATGCGGCGTCCTGTAGGACGAGTGCGTCTGCCAACTCGAGGCGTCCGGCTTTCAACGCAATTTGTCCACTGATACCGGCAAGGAAATCGCTGGCGAAGTTCTGCTCCGACCAATAGGGCTTGGATTTCTTTCTCCGCGACGGACGTGTCGCCTTCTTGCGGCGCCAATCCACGGTTGGGGAGAGGAGACCCGCCAGGGACGAGCGCGACACATTGAGATCGGCGTCGAGTACAGGAACCGATTTGGAAAGATCCACACGAAGACGCCCCTTGAGCGCTTCCTCCCCGATCTGACCATTCAACTCGCTGAATTCATAGATCATTCCGGCTTTGGCAAGCTGGGCACGCAGAGCGACCGGCTGCGGGACATCCTGCGGTCCCAAATCATAGCCGGCAAGCACGAGACCCGCAGCAAAGTCCTCGGCACGAAGCGCCGTCCTGCCACCGAGTTGCAAACCGCCATCTTTCCACTGCGACTTGCCGTCCAGCACCAGTTTGATACCGGCAGCATCCAACGACAGACGGGTTTCCAGCGACGAAGCGACAGTTCCATCGATTGAAAGGGACAGGATCCCGCGCTCTGCCCCCAGGCGCTTCAGAGATTCGGGCGTCATGTGTGAGAAGAGCTGGCTGACAAGGGCACGGCCGTCCTGATTGCTCACCGTACCCCGAAGCCCGAGTTCAGCGGACTCGAACGCTGCCAGGTCACCCTGATAACGGCCGGTAAGGGATACATTGCTAACGCCAAGCGTGCCGCCGATGCGCGCTTCGAGTGCGCGATCACCCTCCCCCTTCGACTCCAATGCCATGACGATGCGCATCGGACTGAGCGCATCGAGTTGGGTCTCGCCAACTTTGTCCCGGGGGATCTCCAGCAGCGCCACAAGGGCTTCAAGGCTCTCGCGCTTGGGCCCGTCGACACTCATCGTCAGTTTTCCGTCTGGCTGCCCACCGACGCTGGAAAGAGCGCCTTCGGCGCGCACAACAAGCCCGGTCTTCGATGAGACGACCAGCCTGCGGATGTCCACATTGCCTTCGGCGACAAGAACCTTTGCGTCGAGTGCGACATCACCGACGTCCGGTACGATGAGTGTCCCGATCCGAAGATCGAACTCGGCAGCCGTCCGCTGCCACCATGATGCACTCTCGTTTTCCGGCGATTTGGTCTTGCCTTCCTTGCCATTGTCGGTTGGCTCGCCCAGAACACCTGCAAGCAAGGACCGCGGTGTAACCGATGGACCGAGCAAACGAACCATATCGAAACGGTCACTATCCAGCGTCAGCGAGAATTCCCGGCGTGGCGCCGTTTCGTATCGCATGGATCCGGTGAACGCCGTATCGAGCGCCGTCCCGGTTACCTTCTCCAATATCAACTCTTGCGGGCTTGCCGACAGGGCCGCCTGAATCGAAAACTCTGCGGTCTCGGCAGTCGCCGGCAGTGCCTCCCCCTGCCAACCGGCCCACCGGAGCAAACGGTTCATCTTGCGACCGACGAGCGTTACATCGCCATCGAAAATGGGGCCGGTCTCTTCGCTCTCCAGACGCCCCTTGAGCGCAACCTCGTTCTCACCCGGCAGGCGGCCGCTCACATTGGCAAGTTCCAGTCCTTCGCCATCGATAGAGAAATCAACAGCGAAATCGTTGACGATATCTCCTGCAAGTATGGCCTGGTCGATCGCCAAACGCAGTCGACCTGAGCGGAACTGCGATGCTTGACTGAGTGCGCGATCGGCCAACATGGCCAGAGCATTGGTCGGACTCTTTTGTGCAGAATCATCGCCAGCCAGAATGGGATCGAAATTGAACCAACGGGTTCCGATATTGGCGTCAAGACGGACACCGTCATGCCATGTCGCCGACACGCTGCCATTGATCGTCTGTGGCCGGTCCTTGCGGCGAAGCGTCGCCTCGAGTTTATCGAACCGCGCGCCACGCAGGCTTGCAGACACGGTCGTCTTGATCTCGATCGGAACCTCAACGCCTTTTTTGTCAGCCCTCAGAAGATCGCCATCGCTGGCAACCTGCGCGCTCAGCATCCCGTCGAATTGCGGTGTATCGGTGAAGCCGGTAAATGCGCCATCTACCGCATAGTTGGTCCCTTTGCCCGGTTCCCGCACCAATCCTTTCAGCCGGAACGTCCCATCATCCTCACGGCGGCTGGTCGAAAACCTTATCTCCCGCGAGGTCTTGCCGATCTCGTATTCGCCTGTGAACTTGAACGGACCGTCAAGCGACCTGGCGGAAAGCACACCGGTCAGACCATTGACCGACCATGGTTCGGCATCGCCCCCACGCCGCAACGTTACAGAGGCATCCACAATATTGACGGCCTCGAATGCGACGGCCTTGGGTGCAAACGGCAGAGTCGCGGCGCTGTTGCCGAGATCATGCCAGTTTCCGCGCCCTTCTTCGTCGACGCTGAGATTGAGGATCGGTTTTTCGATTTCGATCTCGCGTGCCTCGAGGGTCCCGCTGAGCAGAGGCGAAATGGAAAGCCAGATCGTCAGCGATTTTGCTTTGGCAAGCGGGCGCTCGAAACTGCCTTTGGCATCGGCAACTTCAACGCCTTCGAAGCGCAGAACCGGGGTTGGAAGAAGCGACAGACGCACATCGCCCCCCACGCCGACCGTGCGGCCGACGAGCCTCGTCGCCTCGGCCTCGAACACATAGCGATAACTCGCCCAATCAATCAGATGGGGGACGGCAAACGCAGCACTCAGGACGAGGATCAGAAATCCTGCGATCGTCAAGAGAAATGAGTTCACGCGCGCAGCTCCCTACACCACACGGTTACGGTCGAAGGATACAATGGGATCACTCCGGTTTACCCCACGCTCAATGGCGCTACGCTCATGATATCAGAACGATTTTTCCGGGGTTCAAAATATTGCGGGGGTCTAACGACCTTTTTATGGCGGCCATAAGCTCCAATCCATGGCCGTGCTCGGCGCGAAGATACTTCATTTTCCCGGTTCCGACCCCATGTTCGCCGGTGCATGTTCCATCCATACTTAATGCGCGTTCCACAAGACGGTCCAAAAAGCCTTCCACAGTCTTCAGCGCCTCGCCGTCGTCCTGCGGAATCTGGACCTGAACATGAAAGTTACCATCGCCAACATGCCCGACGATAGGGGCAATTAGGCGATGCTCTCGGATATCTTCGTGGGTGGCTGTGACGCACTCAGCCAGGCGCGATATGGGCACGCAGACGTCCGTGACAATGGCATGTCCGCCAGGGAGCAGGTCGCGTGCCGCCCAGTAGGCATCGTGACGACCGGCCCAGAGCGCATTGCGCTCTTCGGCATGTTCGGCCCAATGGAACGCTCCGCCACCTTCCTCGCTTGCGATTTCCTTGAACGTTTCGACCTGTTCTCTGGCCGACGCCTCGGTCCCATGGAATTCGAGAAAAAGCGTCGGCTCTTCCGCCAGCGTCAGATTTGAATGGGCGTTGCAGGCTTTAACCTGAACGGCATCAAGCAGTTCGATACGGGCCGGGATGAGCCCCATCTGAATGGCCATGATTGTGGCGTTGCAGGCACCTTCAATGCTTGCAAATGGACAGACGGCGACCAGGATCGACTCAGGAATCCCATGAAGCCGCACCGTTGCCTGAGTGATAATTCCGAGCGTGCCTTCCGACCCGACCATGAGGTGGGTTAAATCGTAACCGGCCGACGACTTGCGGGCACGCTGGGCCGTCTGAACGACCTCTCCCGTGCCTGTCACCACGGTCAGGTTGAGAATGTTCTCGCGCATCGTACCGTAGCGCACGGCATTCGTACCGGACGCGCGCGTTGCCGCCATTCCGCCGACGGTCGCATCAGCCCCCGGATCGACGGCAAAGAACAGGCCTGTATCGCGCAAATGTGCATTCAGCTGTTTACGTGTGACGCCCGCCTCTACGACACAATCAAGATCCTCCATATTCACCGCAAGGATCTGGTTCATTCGCGAAAAGTCGAGACTGATGCCTCCTTGAGGCGCATTCAGATGGCCCTCGAGCGACGTACCCGCACCGAACGGAATAATCGGAACGCCATGTTCCGCGCATAGTTTCACGACCGTGACCACATCATCCGTGGACGTTGGATAAAAAACCGCGTCGGGTGGCTCGTTCGCTACCCAGGTCAGTGTATGACCATGCTGCTCGCAAAGCGTGTCGCCTGTCTGTACCCGGTCGCCATATTGCGCTTGGAGCACCCCAACGACATCCGCGCTTGAGCGATCTGCACAGTCCCTTGCCAATGCCGGCATTCCCAGATCCCTTGAGGCTAGATTTTCATATCCGACTTTACTCGACTTCGACAATAAGAGCCAATCATCGGCGCCATGCCGCCGCGATAAACCACCCCTTGTGCTCTGACGCGTAACCCTACCTAATCATATGGCTTGGCCGATTGAGCTGAGCACTCTAACTTCCTGCACAACTTGCATCCTTTTCGCCGTTCTCTTTGTCTGCCGGTGCCCGCTTTCGCATGGCCACATCAACAGAGACGCCCCAACAACCACATCGACCGGCGTCCAAGCCTGGCGATGATGGCGCTCGGCCAAAGCACAAAGCCGCTGCCCCTGTTCGTTGGCTCAGGCAAGTCTTCGTCCGTCGAATTCAGCCGAATCTCAGAGACTTCTTTGAGGAGCGTCAGCCGCTCGTTTGGACACTGGCACTCGCAATCGGAATCGGGTCGGCATATTTGGCCATTCTGTTTCGTGAATTGATCGGTATCTTTCAATTGCCCTGGCTAGGCAGCACAGGCGAACGGGTTTACGCCATTGCCGATGACCTTCCCACCTGGTTGATCATCGTCGTTCCTGCGATTGGCGGCCTTATTGTCGGATTGCTCCTCCATTTTGTGGTTCCGGGCCGCCGGGCGCAAGGTGTCGCGGATGTGATCGAGGCACGTGCCCTGCTCGGCTGTCGAATACCACTTCGAACAGGACTGGGCAGCGCGTTGGTCTCGGCTGTCTCGCTTGGATCTGGTGCAAGCGTCGGCCGCGAAGGCCCGGTCGTCCATCTCGGTGCAACACTTGCTTCCGCCTTGGAAGACCTTTTCAAGCTCCCCCATGCGGCCAGGCGCGTGCTGCTTGCATGCGGTGTTGCCGCCGCCGTATCGGCCTCGTTCAATGCGCCGATCGCCGGTGTGCTTTTCGCACTGGAGGTTATCCTGGCTCATTATGCATTGCGTGCATTTGTGCCCATAACGATTGCCAGTGTGGCGGCCACCGTCATTGCACGCATTCACTTGGGTGACTTCCCGGCATTCATCCTTCCCGAATTCGAGATTACATCCTACTGGGAGTTTCCTGCCTTCGCCTTGCTGGGAATTACCAGTGCCGGAGTTGCCATCGCGTTCTACTTCGCAATCGTTGCGAGCGACAGGCTGGCCTTGTCCATCGACATTCCACTATGGACGCGGCCGGTGATCGGCGGCCTGATTGTCGGTCTCATTGCAGCGCAGTTTCCGCAAGTTCTCGGCGTTGGCTATGATGCAACAGACGCCGCTCTCAAGCAGTTTTTCTCGCTTGAGGTCTTGCTGATGCTGCTCGTTGCAAAAATCGCGGCAACAGCAATCTCATTGGCAAGCCGGTTTGGCGGTGGCGTCTTTTCGCCTTCGCTCTATCTCGGCGCCATGACCGGCGGCGCCTTTGGTATCATTGCGGCAGGCGTCTTCCCGGACGTGGCATCATCATCCGGCCTCTACGCGGTTGTTGGCATGGGCGCCGTTGCCGCAGCCGTCCTCGGTGCACCAATATCGACCGTACTGATCGTATTTGAACTCACCGGCGACTACCCGATGGCCATCGCACTCTTGCTGGCTGTTTCCATTTCAACCGGCCTGACACAGGCGGTCCACGGACAAAGTTTCTTCGCCTGGCAGCTGTCCACGCGCGGGCTCTTTCTTCAGGAAGGCCCGCACAAACACATTGCCCATAGCCTGCGGGTGCGTGATTTTATGGCCAAACGTGGCCCGGACGATGAGATTTTGCAGCGCGACGAGGACGACGAAGATCCGTGGCTGACAGAAACCGATACGGTCGAAACGGCGCTGCGGGCCTTCGACCGCGCCGGCATCGAGCGCATTGCCGTTGTGGACAAATTCGAAACGACTCGCATCGTCGGCTGGGTCGAGCATCTTCGGGCACTCAATGCCTACAATGACGCCCTTATCGAAGCCCATGAAGAGGAGCACAAATAGAGAGAGATGAGTTGCTCTCTTGCCGACCGCCCAAGTTGCGTCTCACCCCTTCTTCACGGCACCCATGGCAACGACAGGTCCGGTCGGCGCACCTGTGGTTGAGCCGCCGACAGGCTCTACGCTGACCGCCAGGGTGACGCCTTCCGCGAAGGCCGACTGCAACGCGGCCGACACCGGAGCGGAACTGTTTCCACCTCCATCGACAACGCCCAGCGATACCGGAGGGTTATCGCCTTTGATCATCCAAAGTTCGAAGACTTTGCCAGCAGGCTTCTTACCGCCGACATGCTTGATATGGAGTTGTTTCGTGCCCGTGTCGTAGGTGACATCGAATTTTGCGCCGCCGCGCTGAGGCGCAAGTTCCGCGACCAGCTGCTTCCCTCGCAACTGCGGTTTCCCGGCCATCGACTTGTCGATTTCGACCAAATGTACGCCGGCAATCCGCCATTGACCGGAATGATGTTTGACGAAACCATAACGCGCGAGCCAGGCCCGCCCATGGGGACCAACGACGGTCACCCTCTGGGTCGGCTTTCCAAGCTCATTAGAGACATCCCCGAATGAGAAGCGGGTCGGCGCGTAGATGGGAATATAGCTCTTGCGCACCATCGCCATAAACTCGACCGGATCGGAAAACTGGCGTTGCAAAGCTGGCGCCGCGAATGAATAGGCTTTGCGGGCGTCATCCGCCCGAAACGCGTCGATCTGCGCGGATATGATCTGCCTGAACGAGGCGTGGTCGGATTCGACGTTTTGAGCATGGGCCGGCCCGTCTGAGGCAATGATCATGACACCGGCAATAAGGCTGAGAATCGCACGCATTGATCCCTATCTCCCTTCGCCCCGGATGTTCTGAAGTGTTTATGGCCGACCGATATTGTACCGGAAAACGCCAAGCGTCGTCACGCTCGCTTAAGACTTGGAAACTTTGGCGCAATTTTCAAGTGCGGAATATCCATCTCGACCAATAAGCGGACAATCCCGCCGAACCTGTACGCCACGTGCGCCGGCGCGCATTCCCTGCCATTGGCGCAATTCGATATTGTGCAAGGTCGAACAAGCAATTACGTCAGTGTCCAATTGATCTGTCTCGCAAGGGCCACATATCATGCCGGCTGACGGCAATCGCCGTTCAAAATCCGCGAAGGCTTCCAGCTGGTTTCGGCGATTTGCCGTCACCGTTGTGGTGCTCGCCCTCGCCGCCTATTCCGCACTGTTCTGGTTCCTCCGCAATCCAACGTTCCAGCGCCATGTCGAAAATGTCCGCATTGGTGTCGATCCGGCGAGGCTCAGGCAAAGCGTCGCGATGCTAGCCAGCATCGAACCGAACCGCAGCGTTGAAAATCCCGATTCTCTGGACAGGGCGGCGGAGATGATCGAGGCCGAGTTTTCCAAGACCGGCTGCAGGATCGAGCAACATACGTTCCAGTTTCAGAATGAGACCTACCGAAACCTGACCTGTTCGTTTGGTCCCGCGACAGCAGAACGGGTCATCCTTGGTGCGCACTACGATGTATTGCAGCACTCTCGTCCCGCCCGTCCGGCCTATGCAGACGAAGTCGGGAAGGCGATGCCCGGAGCCGATGACAATGCAAGCGGTGTCGCAGGTGTCCTCGAGATCGCGAGACTGCTGGCACGGAAGCAACCGGCACTTGAACATCGCGTGGATCTTGTCGCCTTCACATTGGAAGAGATCGGCGAGATGGCTCCGGACGGCTCCGGCCTTCTCCGTGCCAACATCGGCAGCCACGAATATGTGCGCATGCTCAAGACCAACAGCACGGACGTCAAACTAATGGTGTCTGTGGAAATGATCGGCTACTTCGACACAGCCCCGAATTCTCAGTCTTATCCGGAACCGCTTGCTCCCATTCTCTACGCGTTCTACCCGAGTACTGCAGATTTTATCGGCGTGGTCGGCAGAGCCTGGGACAGACGATCCGTGGCAAGCGTGCGCGACCTCTTGTCAATCTCAAATGGGATGCCGGTCTACTCGATAAACGCACCGAGACAGCTGGTCCCCAGTATTGCGCGCTCGGATCATGCCAATTTCTGGAACGCGGGTTATCCTGCCGTAATGGTCACCGACACTGCGGAATTCAGAAATCCTCACTATCACCGAGCCACCGATACGCCGAGCACGTTGGATTTCGAACGGATGGCCCTGGTCGTGGAAGGCCTGTATCGGGTCGCGGTGCGGTACTAAGCCGTGGACCCATATGCGCGCCAATTCACTCGCTCTTGATGACGCCCGACTTGCACTGATCGCGCAAAGAGAAAATATGTCAATTCCGGACATTCCTGCCCTATTGCAGTCAACATCGATTCAGCTTTTCAGGTTGCCATGGATAGAGGCGCGGCAGTGCCATGGTCAGGCAGGTTGCCACCACCAGCGCAATACCGATGCCGACAATGGCCTGTGTCCACGTATCCGGCTTGAATACACCGAGAGAGACGATGACGAGGAGCAGAGGAATATCCAGGAAATGCGTGAATGTTGGAACGAGTTCCTTCTGACGTGCGTCCGTTAGTTCGGGCGTAACCTGCCCCTTCTCGACGGCCTCGCGCGCCAGGCGCCGCAGGCGCATGAAATATAGTCTTGTCACCGTATTTCCTTCGATAAATTCGAACGCAAACAAGAGTACCATGCCGGCGAGCCAAGGGGTTTGAAGAAACTCCCAGCCGCCGTGAAATTCGACAATGAGCCATGTTCCCGAGAACAGCAGTAACAGTGCGCCTGGCACCACGACACCGTCATAAAAGACAGCAATATTCCGGACAGCCTCGGCGAACACATGCAGATCCGACAGCTGTCGGGAGCGCAAATCCGCAACGAAGACGCCAATCAATCCCCCGGCGATAAGAGACAGACCGAGGATATGGATCAATCTGAGAATTTCATATGACATGGTCGGCTGTGCTTCCTCTGCTAAGCCTTACGAAAAGATCAAAACCATATTCGCCTCAGAAGCCCGTCCTTCTTGACAAGGTGGTGGTAGAGCGCCGCACCGGTATGGAGAACGAACAACGCGACCATGAGACGTGCCCCGATCGCATGTGGTACGCGCGGCTTGAAGCTCCAGAAATCAGGCAGCTGACCTTCCGCGCCGCCAAACAAAATGGCACCGGCGCCAGAGAGGATGAACATGCCGATGCCGCTCGCGGTCATCCCCAGGATCACGACGTAGAACAGCAGGTGTACCGCGCGGGCGCTCCAGTCCTGCCATGTCGGCATGCCGTCAACCGGATCCGGCTTGCGGTCGGCAAACCACCACCAGCCGATGCGTCCCAATGTGAGCACCATGATCGCGATGCCTATCGGCGCATGAATACCGAGTATCTGAGCCTTGGCCGCTAGGTTCGCAGTATCGGCAGCACGGAATCCTGATGCCAGCAACGCGATGATCAACAGCGCGCTCAGCCAGTGAATGGACACTGCAACCGATCCATAATTGTCATGGGTACTTTTCACAGACATGATTCGTCCTCGCGTGAGTCAATGTCAGGTAGCGCTGGCCGAGCGGCAGCTGGTCTTAGCTTTTCCAGCCGATATCGTGATGGGTGCCGTCGCAGTACGGCTTGTTCTTCGAGGCGCCACAGCGGCACAGCACGTATTTGTCGCGACATCCACCGGCCGCCGGACGGGCCGTTGCGAGCGGTACGCCGGTCACCCGGTATGGTCCATCCTGTTCAACCGAGATACCGGGCGCCCCACCAACGGCGTGTTGCGGTGATCCGCCGGGAAGGCTGTAGGAGAGAGCGCCGGAAGGACAAGTCGTGACGACTTCAATGATGTCATCTGCTTGTCCGCTGTCGGGTTCGATCCATGGTTGCCGCGAGGGATCGAAAACAGTCTTTAGCTTTCCGCATTCTCCCGCATGAGAGCAGAGCAGCCGATTGTAGTGGATGGTGATATCCTTGCCTTCAAACGCACTGAGTTCGTCGCGCGTACGGTCATCGGACGGATGGCTATCGAAGCCGATCTCATTGTGGGAACCGTCGCAGAACGGCTTGTTTTTCGTAGCTCCACAGCGACACAGCGCCATGACCGGCTTTGTTTCGATTGTCTCGCTCTTTGGACCTATGAGCCGTGCAATACCCTTCGCAACAAGCGGACCGCCGTCCCGCTCCTCAATCAATGATCCGGTCGCTCCCATGCCTGATGACGCCGGCGTTCCTCCGATACGCCCCGTCATCGTCATGCCGTCCCGGATATTGAGCCCCATCATCGTCAAATTTGCTGCGCCGACGATGAGTTCCAAAGCTTGAATTCCATAGAACCAAGTATCGAAGGAGCCGACGGCAGCTTTTGATGCAAGGTAGTATGCCGATGGCACGAGGATCAGGAGACCATTCGCGGCAATCAGCGGCATTCTTTTCTTCTTGGCCTTGGCCGCGGCATCGGTGCGCTTCCGGCCCATCGCCATTCCCGACCCGCCGGCGATCGCCAGCATCGGAATTAGAAAAGCCATGCCGTAGAGGATCATCTGTTTGACGGCGGCGATCGTTTCAGGGTTCGTGAACAGTTCAGAGATCACCGTTGACGACCAGAAAGTGAGAATGGTGAGGAAGCCAACCCCTCCAGCCATGGCATGAATACGGGTGATCATGAGTCTATTCCCCAATGGTCGTCATGCGACACAGCAGTCTGGGACGGCAATCTTTTCGAACAGATGTGGCGAAGTGGCCGCACTCGAAGGATAGTGACCGAGCGCACTCTGAAATTCGGGGTTTGAGAACGCCGCTCGGAAGTCAGCAACAGAGGCCCAAACCGCATAGTTCAAGTACATGCTGCTGTTGCCGATCGCCTTGTGCAGCTGAGTACTTATGTAACCCGCCTGCTTTTTCATCCAGAGCGCGTCGTTCCGCCAGGCGTCCACCATTGCTTCCTGATCACTCGGATCGACTGTGAACACGTTTACCAGAACAACCGGACCCGCTTCGATCCCAAGCTGCTCCTGTATCGGGCATGCCGGGTCGAGTGGTTTGAAGTCGACCATCTGCGTTTCTCCTTGAATGCGCATCCTATTTGGTGTCATGTTGTCAATATGACAACAGATGCAAACCATAATGACAACGTGTTGTCAATTAATATCGGAGAAAGACATGAGCGAGGGGCAATGGACCGAAGCCGGAGAAGCGACGACAGAGCTTATTCTGGATGTGTTTCGGCTGAACGGTCGGTTACTGATCGCGGGTGACAGGTTGGTTGCCGACCTCGGATTGACCAGCGCTCGCTGGCAGGTTCTTGGCGCCATTGCCTCCACCGACCGGCCAGAGTCCGTAGCGTGGCACGCGCGCAATATGGGGCTACACCGGCAAGGCGTTCAACGCATTGTCAACGAGATGGCCAAAGAAGGCATCGTCGAGTTCCAGCGAAATCCGCACCACAAGCGAGCACACCATGTTCTCCTGACGGTAAAAGGCCAGAAGGTCTTCGACGCCGCAATGGCATTGCAGATTCCATGGGTGAATGGCCTGTCGAAAGGACTGAAACCAAAAGATATCGTAACGGCCAAAAGAGTGATCGATCTACTCAAAGCACGCCTTGAGCAGGAGAATGAGGTATCACTTGAGTAGGCCGAATGCCGTCCCTGGGTCTCAGAAACTTCCCCTAGAGCGCTTTCAAAGAATACGGGATCATTTGATGGCGCCCATTTCGCACATCGGCGTCGTTCCGAAGCTTGCCCGATGCGACGGCATCGCGCCGCGCTCCGCGCCTTGTCGAATGAACGAAATGGGCGCCATCAAATGATCCCGTATTCTTTGAAAGCGCTCTAGTTCTCAAAACCGCCAAAACCTTCACCGGCCGGCCGACGATCATAGGTCTCCGAGAATTCCTGTGACTCGGTAACTTCAACATTCGAGAGCTGCCGTTCACCACCTTGATGTTTCTGGAAATCACCGGGAGCGAAGAAATACCCGGAATAGCGATCGATGATTGGCGTCGGCAATTGTCCGCTTTTGTATTTTTGCAGATGATCAAGCAGAGGTCGCGCCAATGCCGACCTTCCTGAGTTTCGTCGCACCCAATTCGGATCATGAATGAGCGCCGCCCCGGTTCCCGCTAGCCATTCCTCGCTATCGTTGCCGTATGAGCTGGGCGCTTTGAACGGCGTACTCCTTCTTCCAGACAACGCCCGGGAAAACGCCTGGTAGAGCGGCCCGCTGTCCATGCGATAGATGCGCCGGGAGTCCAATTGGCTGATCGTGTGGAAAATCTCGTGTGTCGCCGACTGCCCGGAAAAAATGTATCCAACCGACGTATCGTAGCTATCGGCTCCGGAGGCAGGCTTCATCCATTTCATGAACCAGTAAATGTCGGTCGGCCATCCAGTTGGCGCTTCCGCACCCCGGCCATCGCTGGTCCGTGTCCCTTCAATAATCGTGACCGGAAATATTTTGCCGTACTGGTCTCTCATCCTGATCAGGCTCAGGTCGAATTTGTGATTGTCTCGCCAATAACGGCTGCTCCGTGCAAAAACCTCCAAAACGCTTTTGTCGAAATATCCCCTCACTTTGAATGAAATGGCCTTGCGCAGTCGCTTCATGACGGCGTAGTCGCTCATGCTCAATTTGTTGGGTTTTGGACTTTCACCGACGACCGTCGCGAATTTCCGGCCATTTACCTTCCCAAGGATCGTCACGGGCACCGACCCTCTTCTCCCGTCACCGGAACGCTGGTGGTCCCGCAAGACACCGTCGATCACGGTGAACCGATTATTGCCGCTGATCACGCGCACAAAGCCGCTGGAATTAGCTTCCGGGATCACATTGTGGCCGGTCTTGAGATTGAGTTTGCCGGCTGCATTTGCACTACCGACGAAGATTTTGATGAAATCGTTCTCTCTCCGATAGGAGTAGCCTTCTTTCTTCCCCAGGACATCGAAGTAACCGATGTCCGTGAATTGCATCGAGAACTGTCCCTGGGCCTGAACGCCGCTTGCCTTGAACCATGCATAATTTCTGGTTTTTATCACCACAGACGCGCACGCATCTCCGCAAAGAAGAACCGGAGCCTTCGTATCTGCAATGACGATGTCGTTGAGGGTCAGTCGGCCGCCCTTAGGGATATAGGGAAATCCTCCGACAAAGCTTATCGGTCCATCGATGTTTCCCAGCCCCTTGACCTGGCCGAGCGTCCCTCCGGCGAATTGAACGTGGTACGTATCGTCCTTACCAATCGGGACCGAAACGCGTTCGAACGTAACGATCTTGCCAATCGCCGGATCTCTGACAATCTTCTGCTTTGGGGCAAGCCGGTGTGGCGTGAACGTGATCCTGTCCTCTTTGATTCGGAACACACCCCTGCCGTGAAACCTCTTATCGAAGTGGACGCTGCCCCCATTGCCCAGCTTGTCCCAGCCGCTTCGCAAATATCCTCGCTTGTAAGACAGTCTCTTGGTTCGAAGGGACTCGATACGCATACCCTCTTGTGCCAAAGCCCGTAAGACCGCCTTGCGGTCAAGCACCATGAGATTGTTGATCCTGTCGAAGTGGAATGAGATCTGCGCAGCATTCATCCGTTTCAGCTGACGCGAGCGAAGCGCCATTCGAATATCAAGGTCTGCAGGCTTCACCTTCGAGATATCGCAATTGTTGTAGTTATTGCCTCTGCAGACTTCAGCACGCACGCCTGATGCACTCTCCCAGCCGATGAGCAGGAGCGCCAAAGTGCCCAGTCTAATTGCAAAGGTCGACATCACGTTTTCCGACCACATCTGTCAGAACGATAGAGTCGCTCAAGTTTCTCATCGAGGGTGCGTCGCGTTGGCTGAAAATGCCGTCACAGCCTCGCAATCCTCATTGCTCCTGTTTGTCGACGCCCAAATCTGAATTCGGTCCTGCAACCAATTCGTTGCAGGACAAGACTCGAATACCGGCGTTCATCTGCATCAGGAGCTTTTTCAGCGGCACAGTCGCTGTCCGGTCCGAACAAGTCTTACGAATAGAGCATTGTTCTTTCTATAATTTTTACAATCATATAGCGAATTCGACCGGTGTATCACCCGTTTGAGTCGGAAATGGGTCGAATTTAACGGGTATGTCAGGCAATGCCACATCGCCGACGGACTTGGATCGGCTCAGTCGCCGGCCCGCCCAGTCACTGAGAGGGCAAGCCGTCTCGCAGCGAGCGAAGCCCAGGTCAGGGGCGCATTTGCATGGGGAAATTGGCAGATGTTGCTGACGAGGTCAGCGATAGGAATTGCGCCTGCCGCATGGGGTCGTCACGGAAACATCCAAGTGTCCTGCTTGTGACGGTTACGACGCCCGCTTTCCGAATACCGCGCGTCGTCATACATTGGTGCGCAGCCTCAATCAGCACAGCGACCCCTTGTGGCTCGAGTACGCGATCGATCGTGTCGGCTAACTGTGCGGTGAGGACCTCCTGAGTCTGTAGCCGTTTGCCATAGATATCAACGAGGCGAGCGAGTTTCGAAATTCCGACGATTTTACCGCGCGGCAAATAAGCTATGTGAGCCCGGCCCAAAATCGGGACCATATGATGTTCGCAATGGGATTCGAGCGGAATGTCTCGTAGCATTACAATATCATCGAAACCGGCGACCTCTTCGAACGTCCGCGTCAGAATTGCATCGGGGTCTTTTTCGTAACCCGCATAGAATTCCTCATATGCGCGGACCACGCGGGCCGGCGTATCCTGAAGCCCTTCCCGGTCAGGATTGTCTCCAGCCCATTCGATCAACGTCCGAACCGCCTTTTCCGCCTCTGCTCTCGATGGGCGTTTTTTGCGCCGACGGGTAAGTGAAGCGCCTTCGACGCTCATATCCATAATGTTCGGCTCCTTGATCTCGTTACGAACTAAACGTTTCCTGGGGTGTGGCGCAGAAAAATAGCCGAAACCGGTCTGTTCCCTCCAAGCGTGGCGAACGGTGAACAAGTGCGCCATCGGGAGATTTCGCGCCTTTGAATAGCCCGACTGCAAATCTGGGCATCTCGTGAATGGGGCCGGCATATGAACTTTGGTGATCCAGAGCGGCACGTGCATGAGATTCAGGCACATAGACGGTACCCGGGCCGGTATAGGTTGAGACAAGCCGTGACCCATAGTTGTCGTAGTGGAAGCGTTTGCAGGCGTCCGTCTCAATGGCCTCCAGCCGTAATTCCAGTGCATCGCTTTCGGTCAGGCGCGCGAAGACGGAACTAAGCATCGCCAAGTCAGCTGCAAGGCTCTCCGCAAGATGCTCAACAGGCAAAGCAAAGACCGAAAGCATGTCGTTGAGGGCCGCTGGCGCGTCTGCTGATCGCAGTATCAACCTAAAATGTGGAAGCTCTTCGAAGCTCAACCGATCGAGCTGCGCCACGATCTTGGGATCAAGACGTCGCTGCCAGAGTGCAAGCGTAACGCCGGGATCGTTCCAGCGCCCAAGAATATCTACCGAATTGTCTGTGAGTTGACCGGAGGAGCACGTGTTCGATTCCGAGATTTCCAATGGCGCAGCACTGCTCATCGTCATATTGCCACTTTCCAATCTGCAAATCGGTTCTCAAACCCGACACAATGTTCGGTCCATCCTTGAGATTGCTTGCCTTCTCCGGCAGGCAATAACTTGCCCAAATTCCCTGTTGCGAACTCAATCTGTTCGACAAGTCGGTTACCCATCGCCAAGACCACTCCCGTTAGGTGAGACATGATGATCACAGTGAATGTTATGTTATAACATACGTCAAGACTCTTCGGTCGGCGCGGCGCGATTTGTGTCTGAAATAAGCGCAGCTGCATGAAAAGCAGTATCTGGCTCGAATTGGCTTCGGACTGTCCGCATGGATGAGACAAGGCACAGTCACAATGGTTGATCGCAGAACCAAAAGCTGGTGTTTGGCACACGTTGAAAAGTGAGAGGGCCGGCCAGCATCGCCTTATCGCTGGTCGCACGCCGATACCTTGAACTTGTGGGTTTGAAAATGCGCAGAGACTTAGAGCGGCCGTATTCGTACACCCCCCGCCTCGAACCGGAAGATGCAATCATGTGCGTTCCCTGCAGAGTGCTATAGTGCCCGGCATGCAGAAGATTCGACAGATGGATGCCGGTGACGAGGTCGAACCTACGCCGCACACCGCCCAAGAAGGCTTGTCGCTCTCAGCCCGCGCAATGGCGCGCCCGGCCTATCTCGATAGGCTCAATGGCGAGCAACGGGCGGCGGTCGAGACCATCGAGGGGCCGGTTCTCGTGCTCGCCGGCGCGGGCACCGGAAAAACGCGGGTTCTCACCACACGCATCGCCCATATTCTGGCGTCCGGGAAGGCTCGACCCGGCGAGATACTGGCCGTCACCTTCACCAACAAGGCGGCACGAGAGATGCGGCATCGCATCGGGACCCATATCGGCGCAGCGGTCGAAGGGATGCCCTGGCTTGGCACCTTCCACGCCACGGCCGCCAGGATCCTGCGTTATCACGCAGAACTCGTGGATCTGAAATCCGGCTTTACGATTCTCGACACGGACGACCAGATCCGGCTTCTGAAACAACTGATCAAGGCCGAAGGGCTTGATGAGAAGCGTTGGCCTGCCCGTCAGCTCGCGTCCTATCTCGACGGCTGGAAGAATCGCGGATTGGTGCCGAGCAAAGTCCCCGAAGGCGAAGCTTTTGCCTTTGCCAATGGACGTGGTGCCAAACTCTACGCGCTCTACCAGAGCCGCCTCAAAGATCTGAACGCGGTCGACTTTGGCGATCTGCTGCTCGAGTGCCTCCGGCTGTTTCAGGAGAACCCGGATGTGCTGGCCAGCTACCATGAGCGGTTTCGCTACATGCTCGTGGACGAGTACCAGGACACGAATGTCGCACAATATCTTTGGCTGCGGCTTTTGGCCCAGGCCAAAAAGAACATCTGCTGTGTCGGCGACGACGATCAGTCTATCTATGGCTGGCGCGGTGCGGAAGTGGACAACATTCTGCGCTTCGAGAGCGACTTTCCCGGCGCCAAGGTCATCCGGCTCGAACAGAATTATCGCTCGACCGGACACATTCTGGCGGCCGCATCCGGCCTAATCGCCAAGAATGAAAGCCGTCTCGGCAAGACGCTCCATACGGAGGACATTGATGGCGAGAAAGTGTCGCTGCAGGGATGTTGGGACGATGAGGAAGAGGCCCGTGTCGTCGGCGAGGACATCGAACAGCTCCAGCGCAAGGAGCACACCCTCAATGAGATCGCCGTGCTGGTGCGCGCCAGCTTTCAGATGCGCGCCTTCGAAGACCGCTTTGTGACGCTTGGCCTCAATTATCGGGTTATCGGCGGACCGCGCTTTTACGAGCGCCAGGAGATCAGGGACGCAACTGCCTATCTGGAGCTGACCGTCAATCCAAGCAACGACCTCAAATTCGAGCGTATCATCAATACGCCGCGCCGCGGTCTTGGCGAAGCGACGGTGAATGTGCTGCACCAATATGCCCGGTCCAAAGGCATCCCGCTCTCAGAAGCTGCCCGGACGCTGGTCGAAACCGAGGAGCTGAAACCCCGCCCCAGGAAATCCCTCCGCGATTTGATGCACCAGTTCGAACGCTGGCGTTCAATGATCGACACCATGCCGCATACGGAACTTGCCGAACTCATTCTGGACGAGTCCGGCTATACGGCCCACTGGCAGAAGGACAAGAGCCCACAGGCAGAAACCAGACTGGAGAACCTGAAAGAACTCATACGATTCATGGAGGAATTCGAGTCGCTCTCAGGGTTCCTTGAGCATGTCTCACTTGTCATGGATACGGAATCCGGCAATCAGGACGACCGGGTCAACCTGATGACATTGCACAGCGCAAAGGGACTGGAGTTCGACTCGGTATTTTTAGCAGGTTGGGAAGAAGGCCTGTTTCCACATCAGCGTGCGCTCGATGAATCCGGACAATCCGGTCTTGAAGAAGAACGGCGCCTTGCCTATGTCGGGATCACGCGGGCAAAGAAGCGCGCCAAGATCACATTCACGCAGAACAGGCGCATTCATGGCCTCTGGCAATCCGCCATTCCGTCGCGCTTTATCGACGAGCTACCCGAAGCACATGTCGATATCGCCGAGCAGTCCGGCTCCTATGGCGGATATGCGGTCAGCCGTTTCGATGAGTCATCGTCGCCTTTCTCGACCAGCTATTCGACGCCTGGATGGCAACGCGCCCAGCGCCAGCAGGCAAATGCGACCGACCGACCGAAGCGCCGCGACCCGCTTCTCATTGAAGGCGAACTTGTTGCTTCAAGCACCAATCAAGGGGTCGGGTACAAGACCGGTGAACGCGTTTTTCATATGAAATTCGGTTACGGCGAGATTTTTCAGGTCGATGGAAACAAGCTGACGATCGACTTCGAAAAGGCCGGCCGCAAGAAGGTCGTCGACAGTTTTGTACAACGACCATGATCGACAAGATGCGTCATCGAGCTAGGCGAATCGTCTTCGATTGCAAATCCAGAGAGACCCGAATATACCTATCGATAGATAGATAACTTCCTACACAGCACTGTTGTCTTTAAGGTTCCGAGATGTCCGGCAATCCATCCATCGTCCGTCCCGCTTGGCGCCCGCTCTGGGTCGTCATATTTGCGGCCGGAGCCACTATCGGCCTGAGCCTGGGATTGCGGCACACCTTCGGTTTGTTCCTCGATCCGATCAGCACGGATCTCGGGCTTGGCCGCGAGTCGTTCGCCCTCGCCATGGGCATGCAGAATCTGTTCTGGGGACTGTCGGCGCCTCTGTTCGGCGCCGTAGCCGACAAATACGGATCGGGCCGTGTCGTCGTCATCGGCGGTATTCTCTACGCGGCCGGACTTGTCCTGACGGCAAAATCGGGCAGCACGACGGAGTTGGCCGGCAGTGGAATTTTGCTAGGACTGGGCATCAGCGGCACATCTTTCTCGGCTGTTATTGGCGCCGTTGCCCGGGCGGCACCGCCGGAAAAGAGACAGACGGCGCTCGCGCTGACAGCGACCGGGGGATCTATCGGACAATTTGTTGCGCTGCCCTATGCCCAGGCACTGATCGGCGGTCTCGGCTGGACGACGACGCTGCTGGTGTTGGCAGGAACCGCGGCGATCACGGTTGTCCTCGCCTGGGGCGTCGCGGGCTCGCCACGGGCGAACGATACAGAGGCAGCAGAGGACACGCAGGGACTGGTTGCCGCATTCTCCGAAGCCATGCACCATCGCAGCTTCCTGCTGCTGACGGCAGGTTTCTTCGTCTGCGGCTTTCACGTCACCTTCGTTGCAACCCACCTCCCGGCTTTCCTGACCGACGAAGGATTCGAGCCCTGGCTGGGAGCCGCCTCGCTCGGGATCATTGGCTTTGTGAATATCCTTGGCACCTACGTCTTCGGACGCTGGGGCGCCGTTGTCGAGAAACGCATTGCATTAAGCTGGCTCTATTTCGGCCGCGCCCTTGTGTTTGCGGCGCTTCTGCTCGTCCCGCTAACCGAGACCACGGTTCTGGCATTCGCCGTTGCGATCGGCTTTCTGTGGCTTGGCACCGTTCCATTGACCAGCGGCCTGGTTGCCACGCTCTTCGGCCCCAAATGGGTGTCGATGCTCTTCGGCATCGTCTTTATCTCCCATCAGATCGGATCGTTTCTGGGGGCGTGGTTCGGTGGGTACGTCTTCGACAAGGTGCAGTCATACGACACCATGTGGTGGCTGTCGGTCGCACTCGCCCTGCTGGCAGCGCTGCTGCATTGGCCTATCAAAGAGGAGCCGGTGCAGCGGTTGAAGGCGGTAACAAGCCAGCCTCAAGGCTGATGTCATAGTTGTTGATTTAAGAGAGACCTGAAGCCGGCCCGCTCCCCCGGCCCAACCACCCAATAAGGGTACCCTCGGGGTGGTTGGGCCGGGGGAGCGGGCCGGCTTCAGGTCTCTCTTAAATCAACAACTATGTTTCTTCCGAGCGGTCCTGTGCCGCGACCGGCAGCGGTGTGGCCTGATGATGGGTCAGGCGCCACTGGCCGTCTTCGAGTACGAACGTGTTCGTGGCGATGGTCTGCACACCGCCCATGTCTTCGGTGCACAGAACGAAGGCTGCATTTCGGTTGAGGATGACAGTCTGGCTCTTCGGGAAGATTTCAGGCGGCGCCCCCTCGACCATGATGCGATACCAGGATGCCATCACCGAGTCCCGGCCCGTTATCCCCTGCCAGTTCGGATGGTAGACCGCAACGCTCCGCGTCTTCGACCAGAGATTGTTCATGGCATCGAAATCCGCCGCGCGAAACGCCGCATAAAAGGCTTCATTTGCGATACGAACGCGCTTTTCTTCGACAGCGCGATCGTTCACGGCGCCATTCGTTGCTTCACGCGGTGTCTTATCCTTTGCCATGTCTCTACCAATACCACGCAACGCCGACACAAATAAGAGCAAATAGATACAGCATCGTCAGAATCCGACGCGATTTTCTTATCCCGGTCGTCTGATTTTGCGGATCCAAGACCGCCGGCTGCGTCGGGCTGCCTTGGCACGCTCTTGCCGTCGGTCCATTATTCCCGCTACGAAAGAGTGTGATGAGGGAGAATGGCAAGATGGCGACAGATATGGTGTTAACGGCGATCGCGCGTGATCGTCCAGGCGTTGTCGAGGCCCTCGCCGATGTCGTCGCTCGCCATTCAGGGAATTGGGTCGACAGTTCCATGGCCCGTCTGGCCGGTGAATTTGCCGGTATCGTTCGAATTCGCGTTCCCAATAGCTCGTCGTCATCACTTAAAACGGCCCTTGCGGACCTTTCTGCCGACGGGATCGATGTGACGCTTCATGCTGGCGAAGCATCATCGCCGCCGAGCGAACGACGTCTGGCGCGGCTCGAGTTGACGGGGCTCGACCACACCGGGATCGTGCTTGAAGTCACGCGCGCATTGTCGCAGTACAATGTCAACATCAACAATCTCGAAACGCATGTCTTTCCCGGCAGCATGGGAGGCGAACCCATGTTCAAGGCCAAAGCTGACATGATACTGCCTCCTGAACTCGATAAAGATGATTTATGCGACGCGCTTGAGCTGATCGCCAACGACATCATGGTCGAAATCGACCTCGAGGAAACTTCCGAAGGCTAGGTCATTAGGTCAAGAGATGGATGATTTTTCAATCGGTGAAGAGCCCACCTCCCCCGATCTGATCGAGGTCGCAGATCTCGAACAAACCGGGCGGGAGAGATTTATTCCTCTGACGCGCTTTGCCCTGCTCGATCGGTTAGCGCGCGCCAGCGGGCAATCCGTTGTGCAATCGCCCGCATGGCCAGGCTTCGTTCGACGGCTTGCGGCATGGAGGCATATGGAGCACCGAGACCGGTTGATGCGGCTGAAAGAACGCTACCTTCCCTTCAGCCCCGATCGCGACACGGTTCGCGTCCTGACATTTTCTGACGCCGAACTCGATCGGATCCGGACTGAATTCGTCGCGGAAGTCACGGCACTTCTCGAAAGAGCCAATTACGAGCGCATCACGGAAGAAGATCTTCAGCAGCTTCTGAACGCGCGCTCGCCCTATGGGCTCAAGCTCGATGTCGATCTCAGTGAGTATGAGGAGATCCTCATTTTCAGCCGGGGGAGTGCCGTCGAGACACGGGAAGAGCGCGACATCAAGAAGTTGTATCTGACCAAGACGAAGTTCGAAGTCCCCGTATTTCTGAGACTCTTCATGCTCGCGAAACTGAAGACGGAAAAGGATCGCCTTGCAGAGATCATGCGCACGGAAGGACTCGATGCGGACAAGGCGGAAAAACGGCTCCGGCAACTCAGAAAGCACCTGCCAAAGGAAGCATCCTTCGAGCACATCTATCTGAAGCTGTTCAAACGGATTCCCCAAATCGATCTCGAAATGCTCTTCCCCAACACCAAGGTGTCCTTCAAGCCGCTGGACAAGATCCGCCTTGGATTGACAGCAGGAGGCGGCACGGTCGCCGGTGTTGCCGGCGCGGCAACGAAGGTCATGGCAGCGGCGAATCCCGTGACGCTGGCGGTCGCACTTGCCGGGCTTGTCGGCGTGATTTTTCGGCAGGTCATGGCCTTCTTCAATACGCGCAACCAATACATGATGGTACTGGCGCAGAATCTCTTCTTCCACAATCTTGCGAACAACCGCGGCGTGCTGACGCTCCTGGTCGATCGGGCTGAAGAAGAGGACATCAAGGAAGACCTGCTGCTCTATGCGTTCTTTGGCGAAGGTCCTAGGCGGTTAAACGCGCTTGGCCCCGTGAAACAGGCGATCGAGGAGTTTGTGGAGCGCGAGACCGGCAAGCGTCTGGATTATGACCTGTTCGATACGATCGAGCGCCTGCGGGAAGACGGTCTCTTGATAGAGGGCGGCAACGGTTCGATCGTTCTGCTGTCACCCGAGGATGCATGCCGTCACCTCGAGCACCGCTGGCAGTCTTGTCTCGATCGAGAGGCTACAGAGCCTGTGATGCAGGAGGCCGTAGCCTCGTGACATCGGAACGGTGCTTCACGGCTCGCCTCCTCGTTGACGCGGAGCTTGCCGAGGCCGTCGCCGAAGCGCTTTCCCAAGACGATAGCATGCCGGCTATGGCTGTCGCCCACTTTGGGGCGCCCAACGGACAACAGGACGTTACGGCCTATTATGAGGCGAGACCCGATGCAGAGGGTCTAAAGAACATTGTCAAGTCTACCGTTCCCGCCGCCGCAGCATTGCCCGAAATCGAACTGGCTGTTCTTGAACCTGAAAACTGGGTCGTGAAATCGCAGGAAAGGCTGCATCCGGTCGAAGGAGGACGATTTATCGTTCATGGCAGCCATGACTTGGATCGCTTCCGGACATATCGCCGTGCCATATTGATCGACGCCGGTCAGGCTTTCGGCACCGCACATCACGGCACAACCCGTGGCTGCCTGATCGCTCTATCGAACCGTCTCAAGCTTGGGCTTCCATGCCGCATGCTCGATATCGGCACCGGTTCGGGCGTCTTGGCGATCGCTGCGGCAAAAGCTGGAGCAAGCAATGTGATCGCAACGGACATCGATCCGATTGCGGTTACTGTTGCACAGGAAAACGCTCGGCTGAATAAAGTTGCGACCCGCGTATCGTTCCTGCAGGCCAACGGTCTCGATCATCCTCTCTTACGCCATGCAGACGGGTTCGATCTTGTGTTTGCAAACATCCTTGCAAGGCCACTGGCACGGCTCGCGCCTGACATCGCCAATGCGCTGGTTCGCGGAGGCGATCTCGTGCTTTCGGGACTCATTCCAAGTCAGGCTCGCCCCATCGCCGCGCGATACCGATCGATGGGATTCTCGCTGCTTCGCTCGAGCATCGTCGACGGTTGGTCGACACTTTTCCTTAGCCGTCGAAGCGGCTGACTGTACCACTGCTCGGAAGGCCGAGCCGCTTAAGCGGCTCGGCGTCCCTTGCGCAGTCGTATCAATTCTTTGGGATGGATTTCCGCCCGTAACAAATCGACTTCGCCGATCCGACAGGCTCGGCCCGTCTCGTCTTCCGGCGGCGAGCTCTCTAAAAATTCCGTGAAATGACCGGTCAATTTCCGGAAATTTCTGCTTGCAAATCTGTCTAGCCAACGACCAAAACCGTGGTCGTAAAGCCTGATTGCGTTCGTCTGTGCCATCTGTCGCTCCAGTCGGCCCCCGGAGCGTCACTCAGCTATGCGCTGTCACTGCGACCGGAAATGGGGGGTGTTCGACACGTTGAACAGGTAGATTATACGAAGGTCTAATCCGATCCGCGTCCGTCGGTTCCGGACAAGGGATTTCCGCTTCTGAGGCGCGCGATCTCATCTGCATTCAAATTGAGCGCTTTGAGTGCCTTATCGTCGAACCCTGAGAGATGTCTTGCAATTCTGCGATTGGCTTCGCGTTGACGTGCCGCAATGAACTTGTTGAACAGCCGGCGACCCCAACTTTGTCCCTTGGCACCACGGTCGGCACCTGGGAGGTTTGTGTATGTTGTTGCTGCGTTCATTACTCTTCCTATCTCCATGGCCGCCCGCATAGGGGGCGGCATCCTTGATCCAAGAGATAGTGCGATTCGACTTTAGGAGTAGACCTTCTTGCTGCATCGCAGCATTGCACCGGCCGCATGGCGGGATTCATCAGATTGTCAAATTCTTGCAATGGTCAACCGGCCGGACCGATTTGAATGACCTTGGGTCATCGCGGCATAAATGGCATAGGAATCCGCGCCATCAGGTTATGCATTCACGATCCAAATCCTCTCTCTGCAAAACGACGCTAAAGGGTTTTCGCTATGTTTCAGACTTTCGACAGTATCGCCGACCCAACGAAAGGTGCTGAAAGGGTAGCAAGCCTCAGACAGGAGTTCGCCGAACGCGGGTTAATCGGCTTTATCGTCCCGCGAACAGACGAGTACCAGAATGAATATGTGCCGCCTTCGGCCGAACGGCTTGCCTGGTTGACCGGCTTTTCCGGCTCGGCGGGCCTAGCGATTGTAGCGGCGGAGCGTGCGGCACTGTTTGTCGATGGTCGGTATACGATCCAGGCGCGCGATCAGGTCGATGGCGATCTTTTCGAGATCCTGCAAATCCCCGATGCAAAACCCTTCGAGTGGCTTGCCAGGCAAGTAAAGGCGGGTGATCGCTTCGGCTACGACCCAAGGCTTCACACCGTCGATGGCGTCAAGCGAATGCAGAAAGCCGTCGATGCATCCGGTGCCGTTCTTGAGGCGATCGACGAAAATCCCGTCGACGCGATCTGGTCCGATCGACCGCCTCCTCCTTCTGCCAAGGTCCGACCCCATCCGATCGAGTTTGCCGGTGTTGAAGCCAGCGAAAAGATCACCGAACTTCAGAATGCGACCAAAGAGGCCGACGCCGATGCGGCCCTGCTGACATCACCGGAGTCGGTCTGCTGGGCACTCAACATCCGCGGCTCCGATGTGGCCCACACACCTCTCGCCCTTTGCACAGCAATCATCCATGCAGACGGCAAGCCGGAGCTGTTCGTCGCCGGCGACAAACTCGACAGTGCGGTGCGAGACTATCTGACCGGCATCGCCGATGTTCGTGAGCCGGCCGAGATTTCAGAGCGCCTTACAAGGCTTGGCGCGGACAAGGCGCGGGTTCAACTTGACCCTGGCAGTTCACCCCACTGGTATGCGGAACAATTGGACGATGCCGGCGCGGATATCCGTCATGGCACCGATCCATGCGTCCTTCCCAGAGCGCGCAAGAACGCCGCCGAGATCCATGGCGCAAAAGCGGCGCACAAACGAGACGGCGGCGCTGTCTGCCGATTTCTCTGCTGGCTCGACGAAAACGCCAGAGATGGCTCCGTCGACGAGATCGCCGCCGCTCGCAAACTCGAGGGTTTTCGGGCGGACACCGGCGAACTCCACGATATCAGCTTCGATACGATTTCCGGGGCTGGATCGAATGGGGCCATTGTCCACTATCGTGTCACCGAGGCGACCAATCGCCAGCTTGATCCGGGTTCGCTCTACCTCGTCGATTCCGGTGCACAATATCTCGATGGCACAACGGACATCACACGGACCATCGCCATTGGCGAGCCCACGCCCCAGATGCGGCGACACTTCACTTTGGTTCTCAAAGGACATATCGCAGTGGCCACGGCGCGCTTTCCGAAAGGCACACGCGGACAGGATCTTGATCCGTTTGCCCGGCGCGCGCTCTGGGCGGCCGGGCTCGATTATGACCATGGTACAGGTCACGGCGTCGGGAGCTTCCTGTCGGTCCATGAAGGCCCGCAGCGGATATCGAAGCTCGGCCCTGCTCCCCTGGAGCCCGGCATGATTTGTTCAAACGAACCGGGTTTCTATCGCGAAGGCGAATATGGCATCCGGATTGAGAATCTTGAACTCGTCACGGCAGCCTCACCCATTGAAGGCGGAGATCGCGAGATGCAGGGATTTGAGACGCTCACTCTGGCCCCTATCGATCGGACGCTCATCGAACCGGATCTGCTCACGGCAGATGAGGTAACCTGGCTGGACACCTATCATGCCCGTGTCAGGACGGAAATCGGACCGCTATTGGATGCCGATGCAAAGACGTGGCTGGAGCGGGCAACCAGGAGGCTTGCAGACCAATGAATGGCGTTATGATCATTACCGGTGGATCGCGCGGCATCGGTGCCGCGACGGCCCGGCTCGGGGCGAACCGGGGCTATGCAGTCGCAATCAACTTTCGAAGCGCCGGCGATGCGGCCGAAGCGCTCGTGAAAGAAATCCAAGATGCGGGAGGCCGAGCGACCGCCGTTCAGGCAGATGTTTCAAATGAAGCCGACGTCATTCGGCTCTTTGATTCGGCGACCGCTGACCTTGGACCGGTCACGGCGCTGGTCAACAATGCCGGCATCCTTGAGCAGCAGATGCCCCTTGTCGACATGAGCGTCGACCGCGTCGATCGCATTTATGCGACCAATGTGCGTGGCGCATTCCTCTGTCTGCGTGAAGCGGTGCGACGGATGTCAACGACAAAGGGCGGTCCGGGCGGCACTATCGTCAATGTCTCTTCGCGAGCAGCTCTGCTCGGTGCGCCGAACGAGTATATCGACTATGCGGCAACAAAGGGTGCCCTCGATACGATGACGATCGGCCTTTCTAAGGAAGTTGCCGGCGAAGGAATTCGCGTCAATGGCGTGCGGCCGGGTTTCATCAAGACTGAAATGCACGCCTCGGGTGGTGAACCCGGCCGCGTTGAAAGAGTGAAAAGCGGAGTCCCACTACAACGGGGCGGAGAACCGGAGGAAGTCGCCGAGGCCATCCTCTGGCTACTCTCGGACGGGGCGTCTTACTCCACAGGAACGTTCATCGACGTTAGCGGCGGCCGCTAGACACCTTTGTTCGGCATAGCGTTCGCGCGTCCCGTATGGGCGTGATCGGCGATCATTGCCTCGATCCATGCTGCGGCAGGCTCAAGCGCATCATGAACGTCTGACGCATTTTCCGTCTTGCACGGTGCCCCATCCATCCAGTCATGCTTGCCCCAATAGGTGCGATAGGTGCCATCATCCCTCAACTGCATCGAGAAATGGAGAAGAACCGCGCTCTTGAACTCCATACCGTGGTGAATGAATGGGATACCCGTAATGTTGACAACCACTTCATTGTCAGCGATCTCGCTTGTCACGGTCCCGGGGAATTTCCGCTCTTTCAGAATTTCGTCGATATGAGCCTTGGCGGCTTCTATGTCGGCTATCATCTCTTCATTTCCATTCCAAGCTTGGACAAACATCCAAGCAAGATACGCCAACTTGGAGGCACATAAGTTGCACTGACATCATAGAATCGATCAATTTTTCGATACCCGATCGACACTACGAATTCTCACCGATCATGGCGAACCACTCGTCTTCCGACAGCACAGTCAGACCAAGCTCGGCTGCTTTCTTGGCCTTCGATCCCGCCCCCGGTCCAGCGACCACAAAGTCTGTCCGAGCCGAAACCGAACCCGCTACCTTTGCACCCAGCCTTTCGGCACTGACTTTGGCTTCGGAGCGGCTCATCCGTTCCAGTGTGCCGGTAAAGACAACCGTCTTGCCCCCGACTGCCGAATCGGAGACTTGCAGTTCGAATGTTTCCGGTTGCACTTCTTCCAGAAGAGCCTTGAGCGCCTCCTCATTGTGAGGCTCGGCGAAAAACTCGACGATGGCTTTCGCGACGACTTCGCCGATACCATCAATATCCACCAGCTCCTGATAAGCCGCGCTCTCAGGGTCGCCTGCTGCTTTCATAGCCGCCATCAGCGACTCGATTGTGCCATATGTCTTGGCAAGAAGCCGCGCTGTGGATTCACCGACATGGCGAATGCCGAGCGCAAACATGAAACGGTCCAAAGAGATTTTTCGCCGCTCGTCGATCGCGGCAAACAGATTGGCGACGGATTTGTCACCCCACCCGTCTTTTTTTGCCAACGGGTTCTCGGAACGCGCATCGCGCCCGGCCAATGTAAAAATGTCGGCTGGACGCATGATCCAGCCTTCCTCATAGAAGGCCTCGACCTGCTTTGCGCCCAATCCTTCAATATCGAAGGCGTTGCGTGACACAAAATGTTTCAGGCGCTCGACAGCCTGTGCCGGACAGATCAGGCCTCCGGTACAACGGCGGATGACATCTTCCTTGCCGGTCTTAGGATTGACCTCGCGAACGGCGTGACTTCCACATGCCGGGCAGCGCGTCGGATAGACGAACGCCGGTGGCTCGGGATCTGTCGACCGCGTCCCGTCGACGACGCCAAGGACCTGAGGAATGACGTCACCCGCCCTCTGGACGATTACCATATCGCCCTCGCGCACATCCTTGCGCGCGATTTCATCCTCGTTGTGAAGCGTCGCGTTCTGGACAACCACCCCCCCCACCGTGACAGGCGCAAGCTTTGCGACCGGCGTTATGGCACCTGTTCGGCCGACTTGGATTTCGATTTTTTCGAGTCGCGTCGTCGCTTTCTCGGCCGGGAATTTGTGAGCAATCGCCCATCGCGGCGAGCGAGAGACAAACCCGAGTCGTCCCTGCAGATCGAGCCTGTCGACCTTATAGACCACGCCATCGATATCGTAGCCGAGGGTTGCCCGCGCCGCCTCGATATCCCGATAGGTCGCAAGCATCTCATCGACGCCTTCACAGCGCCTGACCAGGGGGCTGACCGGAAATCCCCAGCGTCCGAGCGCCTCGATCATGCCGGACTGGGAATCTGCAGGCAGCGCGCTCGCTTCCCCCCACGCATAGGCAAAAAATTTGAGCGGGCGATCGGCGGTCACGCTCGGATCGAGTTGCCGCAGCGAGCCCGATGCGGTGTTCCGTGGATTGACGTAAGTCTGGAGGCCACGTTCCGCCTGGCGGGCATTGAGTTCAGCGAAATCCTCATGGCGCATATAGATTTCGCCTCGAACCTCAAAGGTTGCCGGGAAATCCTTGGCACGAATGCGATCGGGGATTTCATCGATCGTGCGAATGTTGGCGGTGACGTTTTCTCCCACATAGCCGTCCCCGCGAGTCGTCCCAAGAACGAGCGCCCCGTCCTCATAACGCAGCGATATCGACAATCCGTCGATTTTCGGTTCAGCCATGAATGCAGCGTCGTCCGCCTCACCGCTCTTGAAGAAGCGACGGATGCGCTCGACGAATTCTGTCACATCGTCATCGGCAAACGCGTTGCCGAGGGATAGCATCGGGACGGCATGATTGACCTTGTCGAACTGCTCGGAGGGAGCTGCCCCAATACGGGCGCTGGGGCTGTCCGGGCGTACGAGATCGGGAAAGCGTGCCTCGATCTCGGCGTTACGCTGTCTGAGCGCATCGTAGTCCGCATCGGAGACTTCGGGGGCTTCGCTACGATAGTAGAGTTCGTCGTGTCGCGCGATTTCGAGCGCGAGTCGTTCAAGCTCCGCCCGCGCTTCGGCTTCGCTCAGTTTGGCGACCGGCTCCAAGGCGTTGGTATCCGTTGACATGGACAAGCCTCACGCAGCGCCGCGAATGAGACGGTCAGCGGCGGCTCGTGCCTCATCGGTTACGGTCAGGCCGGCGAGCATTCGGGCCACTTCTTCAAGCCGGGCAGACTCGTCCAGGATCGTAACCCGCGTTGCCACAGCTTCGCTCTTGCCCGACCCGACTGCCTCTTTCGCTATTCGAAGATGATTGACCGCCTGCGCGGCAACCTGCGGCGCGTGTGTCACCGCTAGAACCTGTAATGCATCGCCCAATCGGGCAAGCCGCTCTCCGATCGCAGCCGCAGTGGCGCCTCCGACACCCGTGTCGATTTCATCGAAGATCAAGGTCGGTGCACTGCCACGCGCTGTGAGAACCACTTTGAGCGCAAGCATAAAGCGTGCGAGTTCCCCGCCGGACGCGATTTTCATCAGCGGACCGGGTTCCGTTCCAGGATTTGTCCGCACCCAGAATGCCACTTGGTCGAGCCCCGTCGGCCCGCCATCTTTCGGATCGACACTGTCGACCTTCGTGACGAATTTGGCTTTCTCCAGTTTGAGGGGCCGAAGCTCAATCGTAACAGCTTTATCCAGGCGATCGGCAGTCTCCCGGCGCGACTGGCTCAACGTTGTCGCCGCCCTCTCATAGGCGTCGCGCTCCTTGTCGACGGCTGCGCGCAAGGCAATGACGCGTTCTTCGCCGTGATCGATCGTCTGCAGCTCTTCATCGATACGGGTCATGAGTTTGGGCAAGTCGGAAACCTGAACCTGGTGCTTGCGCGCTGCCGCCCGCAACGCGAATAGCCTTTCCTCTGCCTCCTCAAGCGCGCTCGGCTCGAACGTACTTCCGCGCAACGCAGCATCGATGATGTTCATCGCTTCGCCGCTTTCGTCGATCACCCGCTCGACCGCCGCAACGACCGGTTCGATAAGATTGGGAGCATTCGGCAGTTCGCGATTGAGCTTGCGCATGGCTGCATCGAGCTTGCGCCGCGCCGCACCGTCCCCAGCCAATGCCGTGCGTACCGTCTGCAACTCAGAACTGATGCGCTCGGCATGCATCATGATCTGGCGGCCCTCCGCCAATCGCTCTTCTTCGTCCGGCTCCGGCTGGAGGGCTTCCAGCTCTTCCAATGCATGCCGCAGATAATCTGCATTCTCGCGAGCGCTCGCGATCTCGGCCAGGTGGGTCGCCAATGCCGCCTCCGCATCCTGCCAGGCGCCATGGGCAATGCGAACCGCATCGGCTTGCGGCGTCAAACCACCGAACGCATCCAGCAAGGAGCGATGCGTTCCCGGATCCGTCAGCGCTCGGTCATCATGCTGGCCATGGATCTCTGCAAGCATGGATCCGATCCGGCGCAGAAGCTGCACGCTCACCGGCGCATCATTCACAAAAGCCTTTGTCGATCCGGCGCGCGACTGAACGCGCCGCAAAATCAGCGAGCCTTCGGCATCCTCACCATTTTCCTCGAGAAGCGAGAAGACGGGATGATCCGGCGCCAGCTCGAATGCCGCTGTAACCTGGCCCTTGTCGGCACCCGGACGCACAAGCCCGGAGTCGCCGCGCCCGCCCAGCGCCAGGGCGAACGAATCGAGCAGGATGGATTTGCCCGCACCTGTCTCGCCGGTCATAACGCTCAGGCCCGGCCCAAACGTCAGATCCAATCTGTCAATGAGAACGATATCGCGAATCGAAAGCGCGGCAAGCATAGTCCGCCTACTATAGCGGATTGATCTTCTTAATGGCGCGACTAATCCACGATCCTGAATTTTCACGCGGCGCCAGCCCGTCTGAGGCCAGAAGCGTATAAGAATGCTTATACCACTCACTATCCGGGAAGTTGTGTCCCAGAACAGCAGCAGCCGTCTGAGCTTCACCTTTGATGCCCAGCGCCATATAGGCTTCCGTCAGACGCATCAGCGCCTCTTCCACATGCGCTGTGGTCTGATACTCGGTTACCACCCTTCGGAAGCGATTGATCGCAGCCAGCTGGTTATTCCGCTTCATATAATAGCGGCCGACATTCATTTCCGCGGCGGCAAGGACATCGTTTGTAATCTTGATCCTGTTGCGTGCCTTCGGGGCATATTTCGAATCGGGGAACTGACGCACCAGCTTCTTCAAGGCATCGAGCGCTCGTTTCGTCCGTGACTGGTCCCGCTTGGGATCCTTGATCTGTTCGTAATAGGAACTCGCCACGATGTGATGGGCAAGCGCCGACTCTTTCGTCCCCGGATGCAGGGTGATGTAGCGCTTTGCACCAGATATGGCTTCGTCGTACGAGCCGGAACGATAGTGCGTGTAGGCTGCCATGACGATGGCGCGCCGGGCATGCGGCGAATAGGGATGATCCTTGTCCACCTGCTCGAACTTGCCCGCGGCGTCGTAATATCTGCCCCTGCTCAGAAGGGCATCGGCTTCGGCATAGATCTGATCCGGAGGACGGGTATTCAATGCTTCACTCAGCGCATCATCGGATGACGAGCACCCGCCGAGAAGCGATGTGCCGGTCAGCAGCGCTACGACAAAACCCGAGCGAACGAAACCAAATCCCACGTACCGATTCCTCAGACTATGTCACCTGCGGATGCTCGCCTTCGACGAGTTGGCATCCGATCGAATATCAGAGTCTCTAAATATCTTTTGACCCAGTGCCTCTCTCGCTGAAGATAGCATCAAAGGCCTGGGCGCGTCAGTCCACGTGTTGTCAAGCTTGCCCAAGCTCGCCAGAGTGCATTGGAACACCCTGAATGTGGTGATTTTGTGCCCTTAACAGAAGCACTTGGCCGATCGGCAGGCCGAATCTTAGTGACAAGAGTGGCGATCGTAATCTGAGCCAGTTCCGTAGCCCGGATAGGGCGTCACTCATAACGACAAAGCACACGATCATTGCGGATCGTGTGCTGTCGTCTATCCAGAAATGAAAAGCCTAGATCTTACGTGCGGTTGGCTGCGAAATTTGCTGCAGTTATACCGACGGTCGCCTCACCATGGGAGACGTCACGAATGCGCGGAGCATCGACCAGCGTCCAGGCATCCATATCGGCAAAAAGCGCTTTCAGAACCAGGTTGTTCAAGCGATGTCCGCCGCGGCGGCTGCGAAATGCGCCGATCAGCGGCGCCCCGGCCAGTGCCAGGTCACCAATCGCATCCAGCGCTTTGTGACGGACAAATTCATCCGCATAGCGCAGGCCTTCGCGGTTAATGACGCGATCGTCGCCGATGGCAACAGTATTCTCCAAGGAAGCTCCCAGCGCCAAGCCGGCGGCCCAAAGGCGCTCGACATCCTTCATAAATCCAAATGTTCTGGCCCGGGAGATCTCACGGCGGAAAGCGCCGGGCGTGACATCCAGCGCATATCTCTGCTTGCCGATGATAGGTGATTCGAAATCGATTTCGACGTCGATATGAAAGCCGTTATGCGGTGTCAGTTCGCCGAAAGACTGACCATCGTCGACCCGCACGGGTTTGACGACTTTGATGTAGCGCCGTGGTGCATCGAGTTCGCGGATGCCCACCTCGTCGATCGCATCGACAAACGGTTTGGAACTGCCATCCATGATCGGCACTTCACCACTGTCGATCTCGACAATGACATTATCGACGCAAAGTCCTCGCAGCGCCGCCAGCAGATGCTCGACTGTCGCAACAGTTCCGCCATTGCCGTCGCTGAGAACCGTGCAGAGCGTGACACAAGACACGACATCGTGCCTGGCAGCCAGTTCTGTTCCATCCCCAGACCCATCCGGAAGGATGAACAATATTCCCGTTCCGGCTTCAGCCGGACATAAATTTATGGAAACCGGTGCCCCGGTATGTACGCCTGTGCCGGTCAGCTCGATCTCACTCGCGAGAGTGGTCTGCCGCGCCCCAATAAATCTGCTCATGACTTTGAGCCGTCCCCTAAGTTTCAGTTTTTTAGGCCAGGACTGAAACCCTGTGCCCCCCACTCGTCTTTTTAATCCGTTCTGGGAGTTAGTCCTTATACTCGAACTGATCGGACTGTTATGTGCCCCGTGCACTCCCTGAACCAAGCGACGCAAACTTAGCCCGTGGGTCCGATCCGGCACAAATCACGGTTTTTTACAATCTATTACCGTCCCTCCAACCGACAGAATACAGGGGGGCCGACACGCCGGCACTGCCGGTCGCCGGACGCGTGACAGCCACCGTCAATTCGCTTGTCTTCTGAGGAACGCAGGGATCTCCAACTCATCGTCATCCACAGGCTTGTGACCCGCCGTCGGTCGCCGTTGTTCCGTTTGCGGAGAGACCTTGCGCAACTCCTCACCCTTCGCACTGTCAGAGGCCGAAGCTTGTTTCGAACGCGGTGGACCGGCCGGGCGCTCCAGCACCGCCTCGAGATTCGGCTCCTTCTTCTTTAGTTCATTGTTTTCATTATTTTTTTCCGATCGTGCACCGCCTGTAAGCCGCTCAAAAAAGCCGATCTTTCGCTTCTGCGCAGCAAGGCCGACTTCAGGGGATTGGCCTGTCTTAGCCTGGATCTCTTTTTGCGCCACAGCAGGCAAATCGCTGACCGATGGCATCCGCCGCACCGCACGCTTAACAGATGCAGGCGGCTGAGGAACAAAAGACGAATCCGACTGTGGTGACTCGGCGCCGCCTTGCTCCTCTTTTACCCGACGAATCGGCACCTGTGCGGGACGTTTTTCGATCGTCACTTCATCGCCGCCCATCTGTACTTTTGCAGCTGCCGGCGGACTAACTGGCGCCTGAGTCGCGATCGTTTCTGACATTTGGGGCGAATCAAGCGTTTCGATTCGTTCGATGAGGTTTGGTGCAGGAGCCGCCGTCTGAGGCGGTTTAGGGGCTGCAACGGGCTTGGCCTGCACCTGCGCAGGCGCTGTGATCTGCGGTTGAGCTTTTGCCGCTGCCAAACCATCAAGGCCCGCTGCCACGACCGAGACCCGTATCTGGCCGTCCAGGGATTCATCGAACGTGGCACCGAGAATAATATTGGCTTCCTCAGCCACCTCTTCACGGATTCGGCTTGCCGCCTCATCGACCTCATAGAGTGTCAGATCACTCCCACCGGTAATCGAAATGAGAACGCCCTTCGCACCGCGCATGGATACGTCGTCCAACAGCGGGTTCGAAATTGCCGCTTCTGCCGCATCCAATGATCGCTGCTCGCCCGATGAAACGCCGGTCCCCATCATCGCCTTGCCCATGCCGGCCATGACGGCTTTCACATCAGCAAAATCGAGATTGATGAGTCCCTCTTTCACCATCAGATCGGTAATGCAGGCAACGCCTGAATGCAGCACCTGATCGGCGAGGGCGAATGCGTCTGCAAATGTCGTTTTCTCCGTTGCGACGCGGAAAAGATTCTGGTTCGGGATGACGATCATCGTGTCGACATATTTCTCCAGCTCTGCAATTCCCGCTTCCGCTATCGCAAGACGGCGCTGGCCTTCGAACTGAAACGGCTTGGTCACCACACCGACGGTCAAGATGTCTTCTTCCTTGGCTGCCCGGGCAATGACCGGCGCCGCTCCCGTTCCAGTACCGCCGCCCATTCCGGCCGTGATAAAGACCATGTGGGAGGCAATGAGGTGCGTCTTCAGGTCGGCAATGGCTTCTTCCGCCGCCGCTGCCCCGATTTCGGGCTTCGAGCCTGCACCTAGTCCCTCGGTCATGCGCGAGCCCATCTGGACACGTCGCTCGGCCCGCGATTGCATCAAGGCCTGGGCATCGGTATTGGCGACGACGAATTCTACGCCCTCGAGCCCTGAGTTGATCATGTTGTTTACGGCGTTGCCGCCAGCACCGCCTGTTCCGAAAACGGTAATGCGGGGCTTCAATTCGTGTAGGTCTGGGACCTTAAGATTGATGGTCATGATTGCACCGGTTGCTCGTGTTGCGCAGTGTTTCTGTTTCTTACTCTCCCATCCCGCCTCCCCCGTTCGGCGTGATGGGCTACGCTTAGTCCGTCAAAAACTCTCTCTGATCCATTGACCGACGCGCGCCAGATAGCCCGTGCCCGTGCCAAGAACGCGGCGCGGGGCCAAGGGGCCAAACTCAACGGCGACACTGTCCGAGCGCATCAGCAGACCGACAGATGCTGCATGAGCCGGCCCGATATGATCGGGTAGACCCGCAGTACGATCTGGCGTTCCGAGCCGCACGCGCTTGCAAAGCACACGCTCGGCAAGCTCCGGGAGTCCCGTCAACATGCTCGCTCCGCCCGTCAGGACAACACGGTTGAGCGCATCTCCGTTGCAGCTCGCGAGTCGTTCGGCGACCATTTCAAACAGCTCTTCGATACGCGGACGGACAATCTCGGCAATATCGGCCTTCGACACCTGGCGTCCGCGAAAAGCCTGATCGTCGCCGACTGCCGGCAAAGTAATGATCTCTCGCTCATCGGAAGGCGTCGCAAACGCACTTCCATAGAGCGTCTTGATCCGCTCCGCCTGATCCAACGAGACAGACAGGCTTCTTGCGAGATCCACCGTCACATGGTGGCCGCCAATCGCAAGCGCGTCGGCAAATACAAAACTCCCGTCGGCAAAGATCGACATTGTCGTCGTACCCGCACCAAGATCGATACAGATTACGCCGATCTCGGCCTCATCCTTCGCGATGATCGAATGTCCCGATGCAAAGGACGCCGCTGCCAAGCCGGCCACACCCAGATGACAGCGCTCGACACAAAGAACCAAATTCTTGAGCGGCCGTTCATCGGCGGCGACACAATGGATGTCGACACTCAGCCGATTGGCAATCATACCGCGCGGATCGCTGACACCCTCGCTTTCGTCGAGCCGGTAACCGGTCGCGACCGTGTGGAGGACGAAGCGGTCATTGCCGCTGGCATAGTTCTGGCCCGCAGCCAAAACGCGACCAATATCAGTATTTTGGACTGATTCTCCCGATATTGCGACGCTCGCCGACAAATTGTCGCTTTTCACCCGGCCGCAGGTGACGGTGAGAAAGACGTCCTCGACGATAACGCCCGCCATACGTTCGGCCTGATCGACTGCAGCGCGAATGGATCGCTCGGCAGCATCCATATCCACGATCATGCCGCTCTTCACGCCCTGGGAGCGCTGTAATCCAAAGCCGATGACGCTATAGGCCGGCTGCTCGCCGGACCGATAGTGTGCCTTTGCGATCAGGCAGCAGACCTTGCTCGTACCGACGTCGAGTACGGTCACGAGGCGCGGGCGCCGGGCGCTATATGAGACGTGTCCCACCATCGCCTTGCTCACGTATCCCTTCCGGCCGGTTCGGACGGCACCGTCATGGTCGCGTTCCGGTGCGCTGCCGCTTCGTCGTTGAGGCGCACGGTCACGCGATCGCCGAGTCGCATATCAACGGCACGGAGCGCGCGCGAAAGCAGCCCTTGTGTCCTGTCTGCTTCGCTCACCCAATCCAGAGCATCCGCAACGCGTTCTTCGGGAAGCAGGATTTCAACTCCGTCTTGCAGCTTGAGCGTCCAGCGGCGATCAGCGACACGGATCGCAGCCCGCAGCCTTTGCCTCAGCGTGTGATGACGGCCCAGCAGATTGACCAGTGTGTTGTAGCCGGCAGCGGCTCCCTCCCCGACGATCAGCGGTAGCGCCGCATCGCGGCTCATATCCGCGTCGCCGATCATCGAACCATCGCGGTCGATCAGATAGGTTTTTCCGTTGAGCTGCCAGCGCGCATAGGGGCGCCGCTCGGCGATGATCACGTGCAAGGTCGACGGTAGAAGGCGCATGACTTCGGCTTCGCGAATCCAGGGAAGCTCCTCGATACGCTGCTGCGCCGACGCCGTATTAAATGAGAGGATCGAGTCTCCCCCGCCAACGCCCAGAGCTTTTACGAGATCCTTGTCCTTCGTCCGGTTCTGGCCTTCGATCGTGACGCGGTTGATCGTAAACCCGGCCTGAGTGGCGGCACTGGTTCCATGCTCGCTCACATAAGCGATCACATGGTCTGCATGTCCACCAAGGACGATCCCATACAAGATTGCACCACCAATAAAGATCTGTGTCAGAAGGCTCCACGGATTGAGGCGATGTCGCCGGGTCGTCAGACGGAGACGGTGAGACGCGCGCCGGCCGACCGTGAGCAAGAACGGCTCACGCACGGCAACCGCCCGGCCCGTCAGGGAATGATCCTCATAGCCGAGGGAATCATTGACCCACACATCATCCGGTCGTTCGCTGTTCGGTCCGTCGAGTGCGTCCGCTAACGGTCGCAAGATGCGTCCTCCACAATCCAGCGCAAAAATTCACCAAAGGTCCGGCCGCTGTGCACCGCAAGTTCTGGGACCAATGAGGTCACCGTCATGCCGGGCTGCGTGTTTACCTCCAAGCAGACCAGCTCTCCCGTCCCACCTTCCCGGTCGTCGAAACGGAAGTCAGCACGGCTGACCCCGCGACATCCCAAAGCCTGGTGAGCCGATACTGTTAGAGTCTGGATCATTTGGTAAACATTTGGTGAAATTTGCGCCGGGAGGACGTGTTTTGATCCACCTGGGGCGTATTTTGCCTCGTAATCGTAAAAAGTGAGGCTCTTGTCGGGCACGATCTCGGTTACGCCAAGGGCTTCGTCGCCCATAACCGCACATGTGAGTTCGCGCCCGTGAATGAATCGCTCGAGCATAATTTCCTCGCCGAGCGACCAATCCGATGCCGTCAATTCCTGGGGCGGGTGAGGATGATCCTCTCGCACGATGTAGACGCCCACGCTTGACCCTTCCGCCACAGGTTTGATGACATATGGCCGTTCCAATTGATGCGATTCGGCAGCTTCGAAACGTGAAATGACTTTGCTCTCGGCAATTGGGACACCGGCATCTGCAAAGACCAGCTTCGCGCGTTCCTTATGCATCGCCAGCGCGGACGCCAGCACGCCGGAATGGGTATATGGAATCTGCATGAGTTCCAGAACGCCCTGAACGCAGCCGTCCTCGCCCCACCGTCCGTGTAAAGCATTGAAACAGACATCCGGCACGACAGACTTCAGCTGCTCGGCAAGGTCATGTCCGACATCAATCCGCGTGACCCTGTAGCCTTCTTTTTCAAGCTCGGCCGCACAGGCTTTTCCGGAGTTGAGAGAGACTTCGCGTTCGGCCGACAACCCTCCCATCAGCATGGCGACATGCTCGTATTTACGGCTCATGGTTCCTGCCCTTCCCTTGCCGGTCAGGCCGTTCGGCCCAGCCGCCGTATTTCCCAGTTGAGCTCGACCCCACTCGTCGCCTTGACACGTGCTCTGACTTCTTCGCCCAGCCGCTCGAGATCGGCGCCGGTTGCGCCGCCTTCATTGATGAGAAAATTGCAGTGTTTTTCCGAGACCTGAGCACCGCCCACCTTGAGACCGCGGCACCCTGCGGCATCGATCAGTTTCCAAGCGCTGTGACCGGGCGGGTTCTTGAATGTGCTGCCACCGGTTCGGCTCTTGATAGGCTGAGCCGCTTCGCGATAGTCGGCGATCGCCTCCATCTCAGCGACGATCTTGGTCCGCTCTCCAGCTTCCCCCTGGAAGAGCGCTTCAGTGAAGATGAAGTCCTCCGGCACACTGCAATGGCGATATGAGAATCCCATGTCGGCGTTCGACAATTCATGGATTTTTCCAGATGGATCCACGGCACGCGCAGCATGGAGAACGTCTTTGGTTTCAGTGCCATGCGCTCCGCCGTTCATCCGCAATGCCCCCCCGACAGAACCTGGGATGCCGCGATAGAATGCGAGGCCGGCTATACCCGCGTCAGCCGCCACTCGCGAAACCTTCACATCGGGAACGGCAGCACCGGCACGCAGCCGGTTTCCGTCCTCGACGCCGACTTCGCCAAACCCTCTTCCGAGACGGATCACGACACCCTCGATACCGCCATCGCGTACGAGGAGGTTGGATCCCAAACCGATAATCGTGGTGCTGAGTCCCGATGGACGGCAACGCAGGAAATAGGACAGGTCTTCGGTATCGGCGGGCGTGAACAGGATCTGGGCCGGACCGCCAACACGAAACCAGGTGATTTCCGACAGGGGCGCATTCGCCTTCAATCGGCCCCTCAGATCAGGCAGAGCCCGAGCCAGCTCGTCAGACAGATCGGGAAAGGTCACGCCGGCACCCTCGACGGCTCCTGGCTGGCGAGCCTGGCGGACAGCTCCCGCGTCCATTCCGTGATCGTTCCGGCCCCCAGCCCGATAACCAGATCGCCTGGCCGTGCGACTGCCGCGATCTGCGTCACTAGTGTGTCAAGATCTTCGGTGGCCAGGACGTGCTCTTGCCCCTGACGCTTCAGACCGTCGATCAGAGCATCGCGATCGGCCCCCTCGATCGGGCTCTCGCCAGCGGTATAGACCGGTGTCACGACCACCGTATCCGCATCGGAAAAGCAGGTGCAGAAATCACCGAAGAGATTCTTGAGCCTAGTGTAGCGATGGGGCTCGACGATTGCGATGACCGAACCTTCCGTCGAAGATCGCGCCGCCTTCAGAACGGCTGAGATTTCAACGGGATGATGCGCATAATCGTCGTAGATCGCGACACCGTTCCACTCCCCTCTCGGTGTAAAGCGACGCTGGACGCCACCGAACGCACTGAGGCTCGAGCGGATGTGCTCATCGCTGATTCCGACTTCGGCCCCAACACCGATTGCCGCAAGGGCATTCAGAGCATTGTATTGACCGGGAACGGGGAGCCGCAGCCCCTCGAGGACACGTTCACCACCAGGGACTTTCGCGTTCAGTTCGGCATCGAAGACCACACCGCCGCCATCGGCCCGCACATTGGCGAGACGAATGTCCGCGTCATCCGCGGCTCCATAGGTCAGCACCCGGCGGCATGTCTGCTCACGGCGAATGCCTGCCACCATTTCACGGACGATCGGATGATCCACACCCGCCACGATCAGACCGTAAAACGGGATACCCTCGAAGAACTTGCGGAACGCGCGATGCAAGGCCTCGATCGTTTGCCAGTAATCCATATGCTCGGGATCGATGTTCGTAACGACACCGATCCGCGTCGGCAGTTTTGTGAATGTCCCGTCGGACTCGTCGGCCTCCACAATCAACCATTCGCCACGCCCGATCCGGGCATTGGATCCGATAGAGTTGATGATGCCGCCACTGAGGACCGTCGGGTCGAGTTCGGCATGCATCAGAAGCTCTGATACCAGCGATGTCGTCGTCGTCTTGCCGTGGGTCCCGGTAACGGCCACCGTTGCACATTCGCGCATCAATTCGGCAAGCATCTCCGCGCGGCTGATAATCGGAATACTCGCAGATCGCGCTGCCTCGAGTTCCGGATTGTCGGCCTTTACAGCCGTCGATGCGACGACGAATTTGGCCGCCCCGATATGCTCGGCCTTGTGCCCGATGGCACAGGCAATTCCTTTAGCGCGAAGACGCTCGATATTGGCGCCCACTTTCAGATCGCTGCCCTGCACAGCATAGCCACGATCATGCAAAACCTCGGCGATGGCACTCATGCCGATGCCGCCGATGCCAACAATATGAAAAGGACCCAAGCCGTCCGGCATACGCATTGCCGTTCACTCCTCAACGCCGACCGCCGCGGTCCGCAAGCTCCTCGATCAAATCGGCCAACCGCACAACCGCGTCCGGCCTCCCCATGCCACGCGCGGCCTCTGCCGCCCGCTCAAGTTTGTCAGGCTGGCTGCACAGGTTTTGGATCTCCGCCGCCAGCCTTTCAGGCGACAGTTCCGATTGCGCCATACACCATGCGGCACCGTTGGAATCTGCCCGTGTTGCATTCTCCAGTTGATCATTGTCAAGAGCGTGGGGAAGCGGCACGAGGATTGACGGACGTCCCATGATCGCCAATTCCGCGACTGTCGATGCGCCGGACCGGGCCACAACCAGATGAGACCCGGCCATACGCTCGGGTAGATTCTGAAAGAAGGTCGCGACTTCGGCTTCGATGCCGGCTTCGCGATAAGCAGCTTCGACCCGTTCCAGATCTTCTTCTCTCGCCTGCTGCACGACCTTGAGCCGCTTTCGGAGGGCCTCCGGCAAAAGATTCAATGCCGGCGGCATGGCATCCGAAAAGAAGCGCGCGCCCTGGCTGCCACCAAATACCAGCAGAGAAATGGGACCGTCGACAGCCGGCTTGCGAAAAGGCCGCGCACTCCAGTCGATAACCGCATTGCGGACCGGCGTGCCGGTCAATTGTGTGCGTTTCGCAGCACTGGAAGGGACACCTTTGGTCGGCTCGAATGTCAAAGCGATCTTCGATGCAAACCGCGCCAGAAGCCGGTTGGCACGTCCCATGACGGCGTTCTGCTCCTGCAAGAGGACTGGGACCCGCTTCAGCCGCGCCGCAACGATCGGCGGGATTGTCGGATATCCGCCGAAGCCTGCCAGGACCGCCGGCTTGATATCGGAAAAGATGCGAAGCGATGCCAGAACACCCCTGGAGAGCGTCCAGGCCGTCGATGCCGCGCCGCCGATGGAACGCTTGCGAAGGGTTGCAGCCGGAACCTGATAGATTTCCCGCGCCGGAAATCCGGTACCATAGCGATCGCCGCGCTGATCGGTGATGAGGTCGACGGTATGACCACGGCGGATGAGCTCTTCAGCAACGGCGAAGGCCGGAAAGAGATGGCCGCCGGTCCCACCTGCCGCCAGAAGAATGCTCTTGTTGCCCATTGCTATAAGCCTTCGCGCGCCGGTGTCGAAGTTGGCGCCGGCGATCCAACCCTGACAGCCCTTGGCCTGCGACGGGCAAGCCCGAGCGTAAGGCCCATTGTGATTGCCATCGACATTAGCGAAGACCCGCCATAGGAAATGAACGGCAGCGTCATCCCTTTGGCCGGAAGCAGTCCAACGGTTACTGCCATATTGATTAACGCCTGAAGGCCGAAGAGTGCCGTAAGTCCGGCAAGGGCAAGCCGGACAAAGCCGTCCGGTTCGGCACGCGAATGAGCCAGGCCGCGCAAGACGATAAAGCCATAAAGCCCGAGAAGCAGCAGGCAGGCGATCAGACCATATTCCTCGGCAGCGACGGCAAACACAAAGTCCGTGTGAGCGTCGGGAAGGACCTGTTTGACAGTTCCCTCTCCCGGGCCGCGGCCGAACCAACCGCCGCTGATGAAGGATTGGACAGCACGCTCGGTTTGATAGGTATTGCCGGATGCAGGATCGAAAAAGCTGTCGATGCGCCTCGCCACATGCGGCACCATGAAATAGGCCACGACCATACCTGCCGTCCCCGCAAATGCGATTGCGCCGATCCAGACCAGAGACAGACCTGCAACGAAAAGCATGCTGCCCCAGACAATCGTGATGAGCAGCAACTGACCGAAGTCAGGCTGTAGAACGAGCAAGCCGACAAATAGGCCATAGGTCCCGACTGCGAGCGGCAGGCTTGGGACATCGTCGCGCTTCTGGGTCTCCGAGAACAACCAGGCGCTGATGACGACGAATGCCGGCTTCACGAGTTCGGATGGCTGCAAGGCAATCGGCCCGAGGCTCAACCAACGGACGGCGCCCTTGATCTCGCTCCCCAGCAGCAAAGTCACGATCATGAGCGAGATCCCAGCCAGATACAGCGCAAGACAGAATCGTCTGGCTTGCCGCGGTCCCATGAGCGAGATGCCGATCAAAAGGGCAATGGCAGGCACGGCAAAAACCAGATGCCGCTTGAAGAAATGAAAAGGATCGAGCGAGAGCTTGACCGCTACCGGGGGGCTCGCGGCCAGTGAAAGAACGACACCGCCTGCTATCAGCAGGATCAATCCACTGAGCATGAGCCTGTCGACCGTGAACCACCAGTCACTCATCAGGCTGCGATCGGAGCGGTTGAATCTCATGCGACGACCGGCTCCTGCATGGATATGCCATGGAGGTGCGATACCGCCGTCCGGAAGGCGTCGCCGCGCACTTCGAAGTTGGGAAACTGGTCGAATGACGCACAGGCCGGTGCGAATAGAACGACTGGCTCGGTTGCCGCAGAAGCCGTTGCATCGTGCGCTGCGGCGGCTACGGCTGCGTCGACCGACTCAAAATGCCGATAGTCCACCTTCCCTTCCAACGATTTGGCGAAATCGGCAGCCGCTTCTCCGATCAAATACGCCTTCACGACTTTCGGAAAGTAGTCCGCGAGTTCTGCAATTCCCCCCTCTTTGGCGCGGCCGCCGGCGATCCAAAAGATATTCTCAAAGCTCGCCAACGCTCTGGCGGCGGCATCGGCGTTCGTTGCTTTGGAATCATTGACGAACAAGACATGATCCAACTGTCCGACCTGCTCCATGCGATGCGCAAGTCCCGGAAATGACTGGAGGCCGCGCGCAATGACATCGTCATCCAGCCCGAGGCTATGGGTCAAAGCATACGCCGCTGCCGCATTCTGTCCGTTATGCGCGCCGCGCAAGGCGTTCGCGTCTCCGAATTCCGCTACGGTGCGTATCTGCCCATCTTCCGCAACGACCAGACGGCCATCGCGAGCGGTGAGACCATGCTCAGGCAAGGGTTCGGTTGAAATGGCAACTGTCGCATGTGGTCCTCGAATACGAGCGAATATTTCCCGGCAGAGATCGTCGTCGACGCCGACAACGGCCGTTCCTGTTGCATCCAGGCCTGCAAATATCCGCTCCTTGACGCGGGCATAATTCTCAAGCGTTCCATGGCGGTCGAGATGGTCCGGTGTGATGTTGAGTAACGCCGCCGCATTCGGCCTCAATCCGGGAGTCAGATCGATTTGAAAGGACGAGAATTCGATCACATAGATCCGGTTGTCGTCGAAGGGAGGCAGATCGAGAATGGCTGTACCGATATTCCCGCCGAGCGCGACATCGCGCCCTGCAGTCCTCAAAACATGCGCAACCAAAGCCGATGTGGTCGATTTCCCGTTCGTGCCCGTTATCGCGACGACCTGAGAACGGCTCTGGAGCGCCAGCCGTTCGCGAAAAAACAGCTCGGTATCGCCAATGATTTCGACATCGGCCGCTTTCGCCCGGTTGACGGACCAGTGCGGTTCCGGATGGGTTAGTGGAACGCCCGGCGCCAGAACCAAGGCGTGGAACTGGGTCCAGTCCGCCTTTGCCAGATCGACCAGTGTCAGCCCTTTTTCCTCGGCATTGGCACGTGAAGGCTCGCCATCGTCCCATGCTGCGACCAACGCGCCTCCCGCCTCGAGCGCATGACCGGCCGCAATGCCACTCCGCCCGAGACCGAACAGGGCAACGGATTGGTCGCTGAAGACCCGGATCGGAATCATTTTTTCAGTTTAGCGCAGTTTCAGCGTTGCGAGACCCAGCAGCGCCAGAACGACGGAAATAATCCAGAATCGGACGACGACTGTCGGCTCAGCCCACCCCTTCTGTTCAAAGTGATGATGAAGAGGCGCCATTCGAAAAACTCGCTTGCCAGTCAACTTGTAGGAGGCCACTTGCACGATCACCGATACGGTTTCGAGCACGAACAGACCGCCGACGATTGCCAGCACCAGTTCATGCTTGGTCGCAACGGCAACGGCACCCAGCGCGCCGCCCAGCGCCAAAGATCCGGTATCGCCCATGAAGATCATTGCCGGTGGCGCATTGAACCACAGGAAGCCAAGCCCGGCGCCGACCAACGCCCCACAAATGACGGATAGCTCGCCCGCGCCTGGTACAAAGTGGATTTGAAGGTATTCAGCGAAGACCTTGTTACCGGTCAGATAAGCGATGAAGCCGAAAGTCGCGGCGGCAATCATCACCGGCACGATCGCCAGCCCGTCGAGTCCGTCCGTCAGGTTCACCGCATTTCCTGCACCGACAATGATGAAGGCACCCAGCAGAATGAAGAACGGACCGAGTTCCCAAATGAGGTTCTTGAAAAACGGGAAAGTGAGAGACGACGAAAAGGGTTCCTGTCCCACATGCACGATGACATAGGTCGCAATCGCGGCAATGATGGCTTCCAGCATGAAGCGGACGCGCCCCGGAAAACCGGCGGTCGAGCGTGTCGTAACCTTGAGATAGTCGTCATAAAAGCCGATAGCGCCATAGGACAGCGTCAGCATCAGCACGACCCAAACATAGACGTTGGACAGGTTGCCCCAGAGCAGCGTCGCCACCGTAACGCCCATGAGAATCATCAGGCCGCCCATGGTGGGCGTACCTTGTTTGCCCACGATATGGCTCATAGGCCCATCATCGCGAATGGGCTGTCCCCGGCCCTGCTTCAGGCGCAGCGACTTGATAAGATAGGGACCGAATAGAAACACGAACAGCAACGCCGTCATGGTTGCGCCGCCAGCACGGAACGTAATGTAGCGAAAAACGTTAAACGGCTGAACTTTATCGCTTAAATCAACCAGCCAATAGAGCATCCGCGTCCCCAAACCTCTCGTGTTCGTCTTGTTATTGGGCGCCCGGAGCGCTCAGCCTGGCCCGCAAGGCATCCACCAGCGGTCCCATCCGGCTGCCAAGAGATCCCTTTATCATCACCACGTCTCCCTCGCGCACATCGTCCAGGAGCTGTGATTCAAGCTCTTCGGATGTTTCGCGCCAGACACCTTGCCGTTTGCCCGGCAACGCTTCGTAGAGCGATGCCATCTGCGGACCGCAAGCAAAGACAACATCAACACCGGCGTCGTCAACCGCCTCGGCAAGACCACGATGCAAGACGTCCGCTTCCGCACCGAGTTCGAGCATATCGCCTAGAACAGCGATACGGCGCACATATTCGGATCGTGGGATCTGCCCCAAAGTCTCGAGTGCGGCGCGCATCGATGCCGGATTCGCATTGTAACTCTCATCAATGATGAGCGTTTCACCGATTGCGATACGCTCGCCGCGCCCTTTTGAGGCACCCAGATTCTCAAGCGCCGCAGCGCCCTTCGTGAGATCGGCCCCGACGGCATGGACGGCGGCCAATACCGCCAGGGAGTTGGAAACGATGTGGGCGCCCGGTGCACCAAGCCGATAGCTCAATGTCTGGCCGCCGATCACGGCGCGAACGCTGGAGCCATCATTGTCCAGTGTTTCTTCGATCAGACGCGCTGCTGCCTTCTCGTGTCTGCCAAAACTCACAATGTGCCCGATGCCGGCCTCTTGGGCCCTTTCTTCAAGCAGATGGAAGTAGGCATTGTCGCGGTTCAATATGGCCGTGCCGGATGGCTCGACACCTTGGAAGATCTCGGCTTTGGCCTCGGCAATTCCCGTCACAGACTCAAAAAACTCGAGATGCACGGGCGCGACCGTCGTGATGATCGCGACATGCGGGCGAGCCATTTTCGTCAGAGGCACGATTTCGCCGGCATGGTTCATCCCGATCTCGGAGACGCAATAACGTGCATCCTGCGGCAGAAGAGACAGCGACAATGGAACACCCCATTGATTATTGTATGACTTTTCCGACGCATGGACATGACCTGAAGGTGCAAGCGCAAGTCGAAGAGCCTCCTTGGATCCGGTCTTGCCCACACTGCCGGTAACACCAACGACCTGAGCGGTACTTCGCGCACGCGCGGCAATTCCCAGTCCGTTCAATGCTTCCAGCGTGTCATCGACGCGGATCAATGGCCCTGCGGTATCGCCAGCCTGCCAATCCTTCTCGACGATAGCGGCGCCTGCACCTGCCTCAAACGCAGCTTGCACATATTTGTGCCCGTCAAGGCGCTCTCCGCGAATGGCAACGAAAAGCCCGCCCGGTTCGATCGTGCGACTATCGATCGACACGCTTACGAGATCGGGACCGGCAGTTCCGCCTCCGTCGCCGCCGACTGCGGCAACCGCTTCACTGAATTGCCATAGGGGCTCGCTCATTGGCGATCTCCAGCTAACACCGATTCTACGGCTTCATGGTCGGAAAACGGACTGACGGTCGTTCCGATGGTTTGACCCGTTTCATGCCCCTTGCCGGCAATAAGAACAAGGTCGCCGCTTGTCGCCTCGTTAATGGCATTTGCGATCGCTTCGCGGCGGTCCCCGATCTCGACCGCATCCGGCACGGCAGCGAGGACCGATGCTCGGATTGCCGCTGGGTCTTCGCGCCGCGGATTGTCGTCGGTCACAATTACCTTGTCCGCATGCTCTTTTGCGGCAAGTCCCATTTCCGGCCGTTTTCCAGCGTCTCGGTCACCACCGCAGCCGAAAACGACGATGAGACGCCGCTCGGCATAGGGCCGCAAAGCAACGAGCGCATTCGCCAGTGCGTCCGGTGTATGGGCGTAATCAATGAATATGGTGGCACCGCTTGCAGACTTGCCCACATGCTCAAGACGGCCCTTTGCACCCTTGAGCCGTTCCAATGCCTTCAGGACAAGGGCACCGTCCGACCCGAGCGCTATCGCCAACCCGGCCGCAACCAGGGCGTTCGAGACCTGGAATCCACCGGCAAGCGGCAGGACGATCTCGTAGAGTTGACCGCCATGCATGAGCGTGAGCTGTTGCCCATCCCTCTCTTGCTCAACAGAAACGAGACGAATGTCCTCGCCAGAGTCGCCGACAGACAGGATCCTCAAGCCCCTCGCCTCGGCAACCGCGCGAACGCGGTCGGCTCCGGGGGCATCATGGTCCAGAACAACGCATCCGCCGTCTATCAACAACTCTTCGAAAAGGCGCATTTTTTCAGACAAGTACGCCTCGAAACTCGTGTGATAGTCGAGATGATCGCGGGAAATGTTGGTGAAGGCTGCGGCGGCGACCTTCACGCCATCCAGCCGGCGCTGTTGAAGGCCGTGGCTCGACGCTTCCAGTGCGAGATGGGTGATACCATCCCCTGCAAGACCGGCCAAAATCCGGTGAAGTGCGACAGGTTCGGGGGTCGTATGAGCCAGCGAACGGTGCGTGCGTCCGGTAACGATACCGACAGTCCCCAGACTCGCAGCATCGATTCCCAGTTCCTGCCAAATCTGCCTTAGGAATGCTGCAACGGACGTCTTGCCATTGGTCCCGGTTACGGCTGCAACCGTTTCGGGCTGGCGCTCATAGAATCTAGCCGCAATGAGAGCCAGTCTGCGACGCGGATCCGAATCGAAAAACACAGCGATATCGGAAGGCAAGACCGCATCACTTCCCTCTGGAAGAAGCACGGCAACGGCCCCGTTCTCCAGGGCTTTGGGAATAAATAGAGCACCGTCGGTTTCGGTTCCGGGTAAGGCTGCGAACAGAAATCCTGGCTCAACCTCACGGCTGTCTGCCGTCAACCCCGTCAATTCAAGGTTGGCCCATCGCTCCGCCAGCGCCACGTCGGGTCTTAGGAGATCTCCGAGTGTCATCGAATGGAACTCGCGGCTCATGCGATTGGTCTGCGATCGGAGCCAGCGGCTCCCTATCCGGCCAGTGCCGGCTCCACCTGAAGTACACAAACTTCAAGCGGACGCCTTAATAGGAAGCGCGGCGGAGTTCGTCAAATGACGGTTGAACTTCAAGGACCGGTTTCACACCGAGCATAGGGGCAATTCGATTGACCAGCCGGCCCGTCGTCGGCGCGGCATTGACACCGGCCGTCGCAAATCCGTTGGTTTCCGCAACCCGTTGCGGTTCATCCAGGATGACATAGACGACATATTGGGGCTCATCGGCAGGAAAAGCGGCAACAAAGGAACTGAGCAGTGCCTGCTTGGAATAGCGTCCATCGATGACCTTCTCGGCCGTTCCCGTCTTCCCGCCGACACGATAGCCCGTCGCATCCGCCCTCTTACCCGTGCCCCGCTTGACGTTCAAACGCATGAGATAATTGAGCTGCCGACTGGTTTTGCGATCGAGAACCCGTTCGGAACCGATCCGGGTCTCAGCCGCTGTTCGCTTGAAGAATGTGGGCTCGACCTTGTAACCGCCATTCACAAGCGTGGCAGTTGCACTGGCAAGCTGAAGTGGGGTCACAGACACGCCATGCCCATAGGAAATGGTCATTGTGTTGACCGGACGCCATTTCCTGGGGACCAACGGCCGAGCCGTATAACCCAATTCGGTGCGCACCCGGGTCAGAAGACCAAGCCGCTCGAGAAACGTGCGAAGGCGCTCGGCACCCAGATCCAACGCCATCTTCGCTGTCCCGATATTCGACGAGTAGATGAAGATTTCCGGAATGCTCAACCAGCGCTTTTTCGGATGATAGTCGCTGATCGTGTAGGAAGCCGACCGTATCGGTTGGGTCGCGTCGTACCCTTGTTCCATTGATACGATCCCGGAATCGAGGGCTGCAGCAGTCGTGAACAGCTTGAAGACCGATCCCAACTCAAACGCCCCGGCTGTCAGACGATTGAAACGCTCTTTTCCGCCGACCTGATTTCGGCGATTTGGATCGAAGTCCGGCAGCGAACTCATCGCAACGACTTCACCGGAATGGACATCGATAACCACACCTGCGGCGGCTTTGGCCTGATAGCGCTCTACGGCGTCGGCGAGCTCGCTTCGCATGGCATGCTGGACGCCGAGATCGATAGACAGTTTTACTGCCGGGCGCTCGACCTCCACGCGCCGCCGCTTGGCATTGAGCATGAACGCCGTGTGATCGATATGCCGCTCCACGCCTGCAAGCCCGCGATTGTCGACATCCACATAGCCAAGCACATGGGCGGCGGTGGCACCCGCCGGATAGACCCGGTGATGCTCCGTGATGAAGCCGATGCCTGCGAGACCGAGTTCATGGATTTCGGCTTGCTGGGTTGGCGTCAGTTCGCGCTTGATCCAGACGAACCGCCCGCCTCCAGCCAGCCGACGGCGCACCTTCCTGGTATCTAGCTGGTTCAGAACGCTCGCAAGCTGCTCGACCGTATCGTCAATATCGACGATGCGTCTCGGATCCGCGTAGAGGGAGGCCGCCTGGATGTCCGTCGCCAGGATCTCGCCATGGCGATCAACGATATCCGGGCGACGCAAGGATGTGCCCATATCCCGTGCAATCGCTCCCGTGAATCCATCGGACGTTTGTATTCCAAAAACAACCAACTTGACGGAAACCAGGGCAAATGCCGTTGCAAACCCGAGTTTTGCAACTGTGAAACGGGCCCGGGACCGCTTCAGCCCTAACTGATCGCTCTGGCTCGTGAGAAGCGACGCACCTGTATTCGTTGGTTGCGGCACCTTAGCTCTCCCCCTGCATTGTCGTTGCTAAGACAGTTGCTCGTATCGTGGATCAGCGTTGAATGACGGTGACGGCCGGTTGCCCGAGCGCGCGCACCGCCTGCGGGGCATCCCTATCGTCCGACGCATCTTCCGCCGAACGCCGGGTCGGAATATCGAGCTCCTTCAAGGAAACGATCTGGCGCGCATCGAGCGTTTTAAGGCCCAGATGCTTGCGGGCCAGCTTTTCAAGACGCTGCGGCCTGTTGAGATGGCTCCACTCGGCACGCAAGATTGCGATCGCGTCGCGTTCCCGGTCGATGGCTTTCTGGATTTCAGCAATGCGCGATTGCTGCGCGCGGGTATCATGCTCCATGCCATAGGTCATGAAGGTGAGCGCCACGAGGCCACCGGTCAGGAAGAGAGTCAAAACACGCAACATACTCACAGTCCTTCAACGCTTACTGTAGTGCGACCCCAATCGATGGAAGGCCGAGATCTTCGAAATCCTGAGCGTGCACGGGCGCAGCGGTTCGCTCGCCAGCACGCAACCGAGCCGACCGGGCTCTGGGATTAGCCGACGTTTCGGCGTCGTCTGGTGCCGTCGGTCGCCGCTTCAAGAGTCTGAATGAAGGTTGGTGCACCTCTTCTTCACCAAGAGGCAGATGACGCGATGGCCTGCTCGGTGGGTTAGCGCGTGCAGATAAGAAGCGTTTAACCACCCTGTCTTCCAACGAATGGAAGGTCACTACAGCCAGACGACCACCCTCACGAAGCAATCGTTCCGCAGCCATCAGACCGGCAACGAGTTCGTCGAGTTCACTGTTGACGAATATCCGCAATGCCTGAAACGTTCGCGTTGCAGGATGTTTCGCCTGACCTGGACGCCGCCCGAGGACACCCGTCACGATTTCCGCCAGCTCGGCAGTACGCGAAATCTCCGCGTCGTCTCGTTTGGCAACAATCGCGCGCGCGATCGCTTTTGCACGTCTCTCTTCGCCGTAGACCGAAATGACGCGGGCAAGATCGCCTTGTGACAGTGAATTGACCACATCGGCAGCACTTGGCCCGGATGGCGACATGCGCATGTCCAGCGGACCGTCATGGTTGAACGAAAATCCGCGCTCCGGCGTGTCGAGTTGCATGGACGAGACACCGAGATCGAGTGCGATACCATCGACCTGGGCGTAACCCGCACGGTCGGCGATGGTCTCCATTTCGCCGAACGTCCCTTCGGCAAGCGTCAGGCGCTCGGCATCTGCGTTGAATTCGTCTGTTGCGGCATCGATGGCACTTCTATCGCGATCGATAGCGACCACGACACAATCCGCCGCATCGAGAATGGCACGCGTGTAACCGCCTGCGCCAAACGTTCCGTCTATGTAGATGCCGCCGTCTTTGGGCTGCAGAGCCTCAATGACCTGAGGTAGGAGGACGGGAATGTGACGCGTCGGTCCGCCAGCGGCCGACCGATAATCGGTGCCGCGACCCGCCATCATTCACGTCCTCCCTCAGTGCCGCCGCTTTTGCGACTCCCCGCGCCGAGTAGCTTTCGAAGTTTGTGAAGTTTTTCACGTCCCTCTTGGAAGCGGGACGCAAAGCGGTCCGGCTCCCAGAGCTGAAATTTGTTGCCAAGACCGACAAAGGTGACCCGGTTCGTAATCCCCGCGAACTCCCGAAGGCGTTCCGGAAGGACCATGCGTCCATCCCCGTCGACGGAGAGGACTTCACTGGCGCCAAAGAGGGCCATTGAGAGGTGGTCGCGTTCGTCCGAATAGGGGTCGATGTCTTCGAGGAGGCTCTGAATCGTGTCGACAAGACGTTGGCCGCCCGCATCGAGCGCCTGATCATCGAGCGACGGATAACAGTAGATGCCTTCAAAACCGTCCTTGGCGAGGACAGTGCGAAAAGGCGCGGGTACGGAAACCCGACCTTTGGCGTCCAGCTTGTTCGTGAATGTCGAGACAAACTGATCCATCTCCCCCTCTCGCGCACCGTGCCGCTATGCAGAACCCGTAAGCCGCCGATACGGCGTTGCGCCTTGCCCGTATGTGTTTCGGTTGGGGGCGGAGAGAGGCGGCGCCAGCTCCCGTGGCCTCTATGAAGCGGCGCCCAGCCCTCTCTCCGTCACCCAGTCCGAACGGGCATTAACGGGATAGCATGGGATATTATGGGCGTCAATGGAGAGAATAGGGATCATGCGGTTGACGGCGGGTTAAGACGCCGCCGTCACCACACATTGCGACAGACCTTCGGTTGTTAACGTTAAGCAATCCTTGCAGCTTCAATTTTCACAGGTTGTATGAATGCAAATTATACAACCGCCACGATGTGTGCGCGGTTTCGCCTCACTCCTGCCCTGAGGCTCTGGCATGGACGATAGTGAGGCCGCAGAAAGATTGCTCCAGCAACATAATTTGGCCTTGGAGGGGGATCTCCGGATCACGAATCGAGAACGGCGCAATTCCGCGCCAGGCATGATTCGTTTGGCGAAAGCCGCCGGGACAGTGACGAATGCGATTGGCTCACGGCATCATTGCCATGCTTTTGATCGGCCTCGGAATGGCCGTGAGCGCCTGTTCGGTCATCTACCCAATTGAAGATCAAACGGACCGTTGGCAACCCGTGGGCTCGCCGGACAATCCCATCCGTCTCGCCTATCGCGAAGAAGGGCACGGCAAGCCGGTACTCCTAATCCATGGCCTTGGAACAAACGCCTATACCTGGCGTCATCTGTCGCCTGTTCTGGCGAAGGACCATCGTGTCATCTCGGTCGACCTGAAAGGCTTCGGTCGATCGGACAAACCGTTCGACGACTATTACTCGGTGACGGATCAGGCACGCCTGGTTGGCCAGTTTCTCGAGAAGATGGCGCTCAGGGATGTCACCATTATCGGGCATTCCTTCGGCGGCGGCGTCGCTTTGATGATGGCGCTGGATCGGCGAAATGGTGCGAAATCGCGAATCAAGCGATTGGTCCTTTTGAATTCCATCGCCTATCCGCAGAAGATTCCATCGTTCTTCAAGGTATTGCGCACCCCTGTTCTTGGACATATCGGTGCGACAGCGACCCCTCCGGAGTTGCAGACCAAAGCGGCATTGATGCTCGCCTATCATGACGATTCGATCATTCGCGGTCGCGATGTCGCCGCTTATTCGCGGCCGCTCTACACGCCAGGCGGCAAGCACGCGCTCGTGCGAACGGCTCAGCAGATCGTGCCTCACAATCTTCCTTCGATCGCGCGGCGTTACCGAACCATTCGTAAGCCCGTGTTCATCATCTGGTGCAAGCAGGACAAGATCGTTCCGATAAGCCTGGGATTGCGGCTGCACGCAACGTTGCCGAATTCCGAATTCCATACGATCGATGAATGCGGACATATTCCTCACGAGGAACGTCCCGACGAGACGGCACGGGCGATCCAGGAATTTCTCTATCGGTGAGGTTTTGGTTTCTTGCATTAAGAGAGCCAGGCCGGCCTGTCTCTACCCACAACAGCAAAAATATAACCAGTTGGCCTGTAAGCCGGGTTCTGTTCCTCGTGAGAGGCGATGGCCATTCATCTGGGACGAGCCTTGCAACACGCCTCTTGCGACCAACCCGGATGGCAGGGCCTGGAAACGGGCCCGGCGCGAACGCCAACCATCCCTATGCGGTCTTGCTCCCGGTGGGGTTTACCTTGCCGGCGACGTTACCGCCGCCGCGGTGCGCTCTTACCGCACCCTTTCACCCTTACCCGAACCCCGAGAGGTCGGGCGGTTTGCTTTCTGTGGCACTGTCCCTGGGGTCGCCCCCGCCGGGTGTTACCCGGCACCGTGTCTCCATGGAGCCCGGACTTTCCTCCCCCTTCACGAATACGCAGTACATACTTCGAAAAGAGAGCGGCCATCCGGCCAACTGGTTGCCTCAACTAAGGCGCAATTAGGGTTGAGGGTCAAGTCGAGACTCGCCTCCAAACGCTTGGAAATCTTAGGAGAAAGTTTCACACGACCTGGGCGCACGAGCGCGCTATTATTGGACTCACGTGAGAAATGGCTGGAGAGTTCCGATGAAGTTCACGAGTCTGGTTGCCGCGGCCCTGATCGCAGGCACACTCGCTTTTGCCATACCGCAGGATGCGGAAGCCGGCGGCTACTACAAGCGCCACGGTTACTATTATGAGCAGCCCTATTACGGGACGTATCCGTACTATGCCGGACGGCAACCCCACTATGGCTATTCCGGTGGGACAGGGACCTACGCATATCCGCGCTATTACGCCCCGCCGCCCTATTATGGGGACGTGATCATTGTGAAGCCGAAGAAGTACTACAAGCGGCTTCGCAAGGCACGGAAGCGGTACTATTACAACCGCTACTACTACGATTGAGATCTGAACCGGCGAAGCACCCTACATTTGGTTGCGTCCATCAATACGGGATGCTTCGTCTAAGACGTCAACAAACCGGGCTGGGTCGCGACCGGCCGCTCAAGCATTCTTCTTAGAGTCGTAACCGTCGAACGATCGGCACACCCATCGATGCTCGCCGGGCGGAAATGGCGCTGGAATGCCGTGACAACGAGTTCGGTGGCCCGGTCATAGGCGCCGTTGACTTCGATGCCATAGCCATAGGACCGCAGATCCGTCTGCAGCTTCACGATGGCCGGCCCCTCATCGCCCGGCCCCAGCACTTCATCACCATCGAGCGGTGCCGGCTCGATCCATTGACCGATACCGGCACGCGAGAGACGTGACCAATCGAACTTTTCTCCAGGATCGGCCTTGCGGGCCGGTGCCACATCTGAATGCCCGATCACGCGATGCGGCAAGACATTGTGGCGCACCATGATGTCGAGGCACAGAGCTTCGACGGATGCCATCTGCGCCTCGGGAAAATCAGGATAGCCGAGGCCGTGGCCCGGATTGTGAATCTCGATCCCTATGGAGCAGGAATTGATATCTGTCTCACCGGCCCAATGCGAGACGCCAGCATGCCAGGCCCGCTCGGACTCGCGTACCATCTGCGTGATGATGCCTGCCTCATCGATCAGATAATGACAGGAGACACGCGATTCCTCGCGTGTGAGCCAATCGATGGCGCCTTCCGCACTTTCCATTCCCGTATAATGCAGCAGGATCATATCGGGCCGGCGCCCATTGGCGCGCGGCTCGATATTCGGTGACGGACACCAGCGCGAGACAAGAGGACTGTCGCCCTCTCCGCTCAAATGCCCCGTTCCTTGGCGATTTCGTCGTATGCCTCATTGATTGCCGAGAGCTTCTCGGTTGCGATGGCAACGAATTCTTCCGGAACACCGCGCGCAATCAGCTTGTCGGGATGGTTCTCCGCGGCAAGCTTGCGATAGTGCGACTTGAGCTGATCATCCGTGATATCCGGCGTGATACCGAGCACGTCATAGGGATCGCGCTTGTTCGACGAGACATGCCGGGCTCGGATATACTTGAACTCGGTTTCGCTCATGCCGAAGCGCGAGGCGACCTGGCTCAGATATTCTTCCTCCGCCGGATGCACATGGTCATCGGCCTTGGCGATGTGGAAGAGCCCTTCAAGCACATCCTCGAGCAGTTCGCGGTTGTCCTTGAACATGCTGGCGAGCTGCTCGGCATAGGCCTCGTATCCGGCGACATCCTGTTTCGCCAGATTGAAGACACGCGCAACGTTCTTCATTTCGCCTTCAGGAACCTTGAAGACTTCCTTGAAGGCATTCACCTCGTCCTTGGTCACGGTGCCGTCGGCTTTCGCCATCTTGGCACCGAGCGCAATGACGCCCACAGTGAAGGCGACCTGATTTTCACCACCCTCGCCGTCTTTCTTATCGCGGTCGATAACATAGTGGCCTGCAAAACCACCCATTAACGCGCCAATAGGACCGCCAATCGCCAGTCCTGCCGCGGCGCCCGCTAATTTCCCCCAGACAGACATGCGCCCAGCATACGCATTTTTCCAGGAAATGCATGGGGGAATTCGTTGCAGAGAATTTCGGGCCTCCAGGCAGCACCCGGCGTGCCATTTATGCGTCCATGACCTATGTTCCCGAGCCTTGCTTGCGAGGGACTATGAGCAAAAACCGGCAACCGCTGCAGCGTGAGAGTCTGGGGCTCGTCTTCGGCTTCATCGGCGTCGTCGTTTTCGGCATGACGCTGCCCATGACGAGAATTGCCGTCATGGAGTTCGATCCAATCTTCATTGCACTGGGCCGCGGAATCCTGGCGGCCTTTGCAGCGGCCCTTGCTTTGAGAGTAATGGCTCAGCCTGTTCCATCGATCCGACAATTCGGCCGGCTTGTTGTCGTTGCAGCAGGCGTAGTGGTGGGCTTTCCAGTGCTGGCGACCATTGCGATGCAATACGTCCCGGCCTCTCATGGTGGCGTTGTCCTTGCGATCTTGCCGATCGCCACGACAGTGGCCGGGTTCATCTTTGCAGCCGAGCGTCCTTCCCTCGGCTTTTGGCTTTGCTCACTCGCAGGGACGATTGCTGTCGTCGCTTTCGCTTTTTGGGAAGGTCAGGACGGTGGCGGGGCGCATCTGGCCGATCTTCTTCTTGCCGTGGCGGTCGCCGTCGCGGCAATCGGTTATGCGGTCGGCGGCGTTCTGTCGCGCGATATCGGCGGATGGCAGGTGATCTGCTGGGCCGTAATTCTTGCCGCTCCCATCAACCTGGTCGTCATGCTGGCCCTGGGCACGCCGATCAACTGGGCTGCATCGGAGAAGGCATGGGGCGCCTTCCTCTATCTCGCGCTATTCAGTCAACTTATCGGCTTTTTCGCCTGGAATATCGGACTTGCCATAGGCGGCGTCGCACGGATTTCCCAGGTGCAGCTTCTGCAGACCTTCGTCACCCTGCTCGCTTCCGCCTGGCTGGTCGGCGAAATTGTCAGCTGGCGCGAAATCGGATTTGCCGTGCTCGTGGTCTTGCTTGTCGCGATCGGGCTGAAGATGCCGGTTCACAAAGCACTGCCACGCACACAGTAGGTGGGCGCTGCTATATCAGCGAGGAATGCGTCGGCGCACCGTACCGTTAGCTCCAACAATCCTTACATGGCGCGCACTCGGTACATGAGAGAGCGGAACCGAGACCACGTATGGCGTCGCAATCGGCAGGATCAGGATATTCTTGGTACATCCGACCACCTGCACGACCCAATCGCCGTTCTTTGAGATCTGGTGATCCAGAATCACATCCATATTGGCGATCGGCCTCGGCCCTCCAATACTGAGGGCCAAACCGACACGTCGCCCCTCATCCTCAAACGAGATCGAGTCAAAGGGGATCAAACGGCATTTCCCACCGAGGCGAACAACCGGAACGACGACATTCGGCCCTTCCAGCCAAAGAGCCGGCACAGCATTGCCTTGCGATGGACTGGCAATCCACGCCGTCATGGCAAACAGCGCAAAGAGCACCATGTTCAGCAGCTTGGCTATCATCAAAACGTTTCCCTTGCTCACTCGTTGACTGCCATTATGGCCCGCCAAGCCTGGATTCGACCAGTCCTATTCGATCAACTGATCACGACCATTGTGAGAAAGAAACCTGCGGATCACGCGACGACTGTGTTGATGGTGTTCACTCGACCGGTGCACACCTTGATGACGGTATAGGCTATTGGATTCCGTACAGGCCAAGGCGCAATAAATAGCGACGCCGGCATGGAAATCCATACCGGCGTCGGTTCAGCCTAACCATGACGAAACAGCGATCGTCACGATCCGATTACTACTTCATATCGCCGGAACGACAGACTCGGGAATGCCCTAGCTACGTGCAACCTAAGCGGCACGGATCTTGGATATGAATTCTGTGACCGCAGATTTCATATTCTCCGATTGGTTCGAAAGCTCGCCCGCCGCTACCGCTACCTGATTGGAAGCCACTCCGGCTTCATTGGCAGCCTGCGTCACATCACTGATGTTCCTGGTGACATCACCGGTGCCCGCCGCAGCCTCCTGAACATTCCGGGAAATTTCCTGTGTGGTTGCCCCTTGCTCTTCAATCGCCGCCGCGATCGCCGACGAGGTTTCATCCAAACTACCGATGACCTGACTGATCTCGCCAATCGATGTCACTGCCTCCTGAGTCATCGCTTGGATTTGTTCGATTTCCTGGGTGATGTTCTCGGTAGCCTTGGCGGTTTGACTGGCTAGTTCCTTTACTTCGCCGGCAACCACTGCGAAGCCCTTGCCTGCCTCACCAGCACGCGCGGCTTCGATAGTTGCGTTCAGAGCCAGCAGGTTTGTCTGCTCAGCGATCTCCGAGATCATCTTTACGATTCCGCCGATCTGATCAGTTCGTTCAGCAAGGCTCTCGATTTGAGTGGATGTTGTAACCACAGTCTCAACCGCGGTTTTCGTTGCATCCGACGCCTGCACCATCTGTTGATTGATTTCACTGATCGAGGCCGCCATTTCCTCAGCCGCCGAGGCAACTGTCTGAACATTCGAGGCGGCCTCTTCTGAAGCCGCGGCAACCGCGGTCGCCCGATTGTTCGTATCCTCGGAGATTCCAGACATGGTCTGAGCCGTACTGTTCAACTCGCCCGTTGCCGATGAAAGGGTCTCGATGATTCCACCAACACTTGAATCAAAGTCGTCAGCCAGATTGGACATCATCTCTTTTTTGTCCCTCTCTGCCTGCGCAGCATTCTCAACCTGCTGCTGTTCGAGCTCTGCTTTCTCGATCGCACTATCCGCAAAGATTTGAACCGAAGCAGCCATTTCACCGATTTCATCCGCACGGTTCCGTGCCGGAATCTCGACGTCATGATTCCCCTCGGCAAGGCTCTGCATAGCCTGAGTCATAGAAATGATAGGGTTTGCGAAGCTACGCGCGATGAAGAAACCAACGCCACCAATTGCGGCAGCGCCCATCAATCCGATGAGAAGCATCAATTGAGACATCTCGGACTGGGCAGCGAAGGCTTCGGCTTTGTCGATCTCGGCCAGCAGGGCCCACTTTTCACCCAGAATGTCGAGGGGCGTGAAAGCTGAAAGGACGGGGCTGCCGGTATAGTCAGTAATGATCTCGGCGCCTTTCTTGCCTGCCAATGCGTCGCGGGCAGCGCTTGTGTCGACTTTGCCTTTTTCCGGATTGCGGAACGATGCCACGACAGAGTGGTATTTGGGATCGAGATACGAATCGGAGCGCATCAAAGTGTCGGAGCCGACCAGATAAGTCTCGCCGGTCTTGCCTAGTCCGGCACGCTCGCTCATGACCTCGGAAATGCGATCGAGAGGCAACTGAAACACCAACACTCCGATCGATTTGCCATTTTCGAATATCGGAGAAGCGATGAAACTCGCCGGTGCGCTGTAAGACGGCAGATACTGTTTGAAATCGACGAAGGCAAACTCACCCGAGCTTTTCAGTTGCCGTGCCTTGTTGAATGCCTCGGCGAAGTTGGTGTTCGCATACGGGCCGTCAACCAAGGATGTCGCGTAATCGAGTTCCTTGAAGACCGAATAGACGATTTTGCCAGATTCCGGTTCAATCAGAAAGATATCGTAATAACCGAATTTTTCTAAGAACGTCCGGATTGCCGGATGATATTTCGCATGAATTTTTGAATATTCGGAGCCATCTTTTGCGGCGTCGAGCTTGTGTTTTTCTCCCAGCGCATTCTGGTTGGCCTGAATGTAGTGATATTGTAGCGCGATCGCATCCTTGTCGAGTTGGCCCAGGATCTTCTCAGCACCAGCTTTCGCTCCATCATTTTGCTTTTGGTACTCCGGTGCGAATTGACCCGTGTAATAGGTCCCTAGTTCACGGCTCATGACGGCAATCTTATCATCGGACAGATTATTTTCCCGCCGGAACGTTGTCGCTGCACTTGAGAATGCGCGCATTGCATCGACGACCATTGTGCTCTCGGACAATGTCAGAACCTGATCTCGAATCGAATTGAAGTAGCGCTCGATGCCAGTCCTTTTTATTTCACGGACGGCGATCAGTTTTTGGAACGCCTGCGACTCAAGCTCTGCTCCCGACTTGGTGAAGGTTGTGAAACCGATCACGCCAAATGGCACCAGACCGATCAACAAGAAGGCCCCCATCAATTTCGGTTTCATTTTTAGATTGAACTTCATCCTAATACCCCGCCCACGATATCCGTCTAACTCAGTGTCGACGGCGATTCCTCGCCTTCAACCAGATGACGCTCTCGCCATAAGCAATTGCTGGATCACGCCAACGGTCACAAAAATGTTACAACCCGATACCGTACCGTACTCTCGACCTCTTAGCGCGAGATTAACGATTTCGTACAATCAGAGATTGAAACATATCGGCAAATCCGATGATTGGAGTGAACTGAATAGTGTTTATGTCTGCTCTAAAAATAAAAGCAGAATTGTCTGAGCTGATCGTGCGTAACTCCAGCTGAGCACAAGGAAACCAAGCAATGATCCAAGCGGGAGATGGTTGGCGTATCAATCTCGTCCGCACGGCAAATACAACGCATGATCGACATCGAGAGCATTGCTAAACCGGCAAGCATATCCTTAACGCCAAAGGACCGTTTTTCACCGATACGTTGTCGATCGCCGGCAATGTCGATCCAATCAACAATCCAATCAAATCATTGGCAGGCGTCCATTCCTTCGTCCGTGAGGATAAAATTTGGAAGGGCATGCTGAGAATTAGCGGATTGAACGTTGCATGAATGCGATATGCAGGGTCTAAGGTGCGCGGCTGTATGAATAGAATTCACATCTCGTATCAATGAGCAAACTCAACAAATGGCAGTTCTGGATCGATCGCGGTGGCACGTTTACGGACATCGTCGCTCTCGACCCAAAAGGCGAGCTTCGGGCGCACAAGCTGCTCTCCGAGAACCCGGACGCCTATAAGGATGCCGCCATCCAAGGCATCCGCGACTGCCTCGGTCTCGATACAGACGCCTCGATGCCGGCAGACGAGATTGAAACAATCAAGATGGGCACGACGGTTGCGACCAATGCGCTACTTGAGCGCAAAGGTGAACCACTTCTTCTGATCGTCACGGACGGGTTTCGAGACGCGCTGCGAATTGGTTATCAGGCCCGGCCGGATATTTTTGCCAAGCACATTATCAAGCCAGAGATGCTCTATGCCGATGTAGCTGAAATTCGTGAACGGGTTCACGCTGACGGCAAGGTTGAAACACCACTCGACCAGGATGCCGCTCATGCTGCTCTACGAGCCGCATTCAAAGCCGGACTTCGCTCTGTCGCTATCCTCTTCATGCATGCGTACGCATTTCCCGAACACGAGCGGCTGGTCGCCGAAATGGCTCGCGACATTGGCTTTACTCAGATCTCGGTGAGCCACGAGATCAGCCCCCTGATCAAGTTCGTCGGCCGGGGTGATACCACTGTGGTTGACGCTTACCTCTCACCCATCCTTGGTCGCTATGTCGATCAGGTCGCCAGTTCACTTGGAACAGAATCGGATGGCGAAGGAGAAACAGGCGCTGCGCCGAAACTCATGTTCATGCAGTCTTCGGGTGGCCTCACGGCTGCAAAACTCTTCAAGGGGAAAGACGCAATTCTATCCGGTCCGGCTGGCGGCGTCGTGGGCGCCGCCGAGACGGCACATATCGCAGGATTCGACAAGATCATCGGATTCGACATGGGCGGCACGTCGACGGACGTCTCTCATTTCGATGGCACCTATGAGCGAGCCTTCGAGACCGAGGTCGCCGGCGTTCGTATGCGCGCGCCGATGATGCGCATCCATACGGTCGCTGCGGGCGGCGGATCCATACTGCATTATGACGGCAGCCGATTTCGTGTCGGACCGGATTCGGCAGGAGCGGATCCGGGGCCGCGTTGCTATCGCCGCCGCGGACCGCTGGCATTGACCGATGCCAATGTCTGTGTCGGTAAACTGGACCCCGGCTATTTCCCTAGAATCTTCGGCCCGGACGGCGACGAAGAACTTGATGCTGCTGCGGTGAAACGCGGCTTCAACAAGCTTGCCAAGGACATCGATGACGGGCACAGCGCCGAAGAGGTTGCAGACGGTTTTATCCGCATTGCCGTCGAGAACATGGCGAACGCCATAAAGAAAATATCGGTGCAGCGCGGCTATGACGTGACCGAATATGCGCTTGCGACATTCGGCGGTGCCGGTGGTCAACATGCCTGCCTGGTCGCCGATGCACTCGGTATGACGCACGTCTTGATGCACCCGCTATCCGGCGTTCTTTCGGCTTATGGCATGGGACTCGCGAATGTCACTGCAAACCGGCAACGCGCCGTCGAGCAGGTCTTCGAACAGGAAGCGCTCGATGCGATGAAGGGCACAACGGACGCCCTCACCGCAATAAACCAGGACGAGCTTGACTCGCAAGGTATCGCCCGCGATGAGACCAGGACCGAGATCCGCGCACATCTGCGCTATAAAGGCACCGATACAGCTCTCCCCATACCGGCTGGCAGTCTGCAAGGCATGCAGGCACGTTTCGAACTTGCCCACGATCAGCGGTTCGGGTTCATCAGCCCGGAAAAGAACATCGTTATCGAAGCGGTCGAGGTTGAGACCATCGGCGGCGCACGCGAGATCGACGAACCTGAACACGCACTAACGGATGCACAGCTGTCGGAACCGGACAGCGAGACGACCTTCTATTCGGGAGGCACTTGGCACGATGCGAACGTCTATCACCGTGCAGCACTGAATCCCGGCCAGAGTGTCACCGGCCCGGCACTGATCATCGAAGATCATCAGACGATCGTCGTGGAGCCCGGATGGGGAGCCGAGGTAACGAGCCGCAATCATCTTCACTTGTCGCGGATTGAAGCGCGACCGCATCGCGAGGCCATTGGAACCAAGGCCGACCCGATCATGCTGGAGGTGTTCAACAATCTCTTCATGTCGATTGCCGAGCAAATGGGCGTTGCCCTGCAAAACACCGCCCACTCGGTGAATATCAAAGAGCGTCTCGACTTCTCCTGCGCCATCTTCGACGGCGACGGCCAGCTTATCGCCAATGCGCCCCATATGCCGGTGCATCTCGGATCGATGGATCGCAGCGTCGAGACTGTCATTCGGGAGAATAGGGGCAAGATCCGTCAGGGCGACGTCTTCATGCTCAACGCACCCTATAACGGCGGAACCCATCTGCCGGACATCACGGTCGTGACTCCCGTCTTCGGTATCAAGGGCCCCGATCTTCTCTTTTACGTCGCAAGCCGCGGGCACCATGCGGATGTCGGAGGTATAGCACCCGGTTCCATGAGCCCGCGAGCCACGACAGTCGACGAAGAAGGCGTCTATATCGATAATTTCAAGCTGGTGGAGGCGGGCCGCTTTCTTGAAGAAGAGACTCAGGCGCTCCTTACCGGCGCCAAATACCCTGCACGCTCGCCACGGGAAAACATCGCCGACCTCAAGGCACAGGTCGCGGCCAACGAGAAAGGCGTGCAGGAGCTGCATAAGATGGTCTCGCATTTCGGTCTTGCGACCGTGCGCGCCTACATGCAGCACGTTCAGGACAATGCCGAAGAAAGCGTACGGCGCGTCATCGACGTCTTAAAGCCATCGAAGTTCAGCGTCGCGATGGACCAGGGCACGCAGGTCTCCGTGTCGATCTCGGTCGACAGGAAGGCACGGCAGGCCCGTGTCGACTTCACGGGAACCAGCGCTCAGCAAGCGAACAATTTCAATGCACCGGAGCCGGTTACCCGCGCTGCTGTCCTTTACGTGTTCCGTGTGATGGTCGCCGACCAGATCCCTATGAATGCCGGCTGTCTCAAGCCAATCGATATCATCATCCCGGAAGACTGCATGTTGTCGCCAAAATACCCGGCTGCCGTCGTGGCGGGGAATGTCGAGACAAGCCAGGTGGTCACCAATTGCCTCTTTGGCGCACTCGGCGCTCTTGGCTCTGCTCAGGGAACCATGAACAACCTGACCTTTGGCAATGATCGCTACCAGTATTATGAAACGATCTGCTCGGGCGCGCCGGCCGGCCCCGGTTTCGATGGCGCCGATGCAGTTCACACCCACATGACCAACACACGCCTGACCGATCCCGAGATCCTGGAATTGCGCTATCCGGTTCTGCTGGAGCGCTTTGAGGTCCGCAAAGACTCCGGAGGCATTGGAAAATGGTGCGCAGGCAACGGTGTCATGCGCAAAATCCGGTTTCTCGAGCGCATGGACTGCGCCATCCTGTCAAGTTTCCGCAAGGTTCGACCATTTGGACTGAAAGGCGGGCGCGCCGGATATTGCGGCGGCAACTGGGTTCGTCGACTCGATGGCCGTCTCGAGCGCCTTGGAGGTGCCGTACAGACCGAACTTGAGGCCGGAGAGGCTGTGATTATCGAAACGCCGACAGGCGGCGGTTTCGGCAAGGCTTAGGATCGGTGACGCAACGAACTTGCCAACCAGCCGAGATTTAACCAAATCGACGTCGGAATGCCTTCCAAACGCTTGACAATCACAGCGACGCGACTTATCTCGTGCGTCGACTGTTAGCACTCACCAATCTTGAGTGCTAACGGATCGGTCTAGCCCTTCGAGGCAGGCCCAAATCAACACACCGCATATGTAAATACCGACGGGAGCTTAAGTCTCATGAAGTTTCGTCCACTCCACGATCGCGTCGTCGTTCGACGTATTGATGAGGAGCAAAAAACGGCTGGCGGCATCATCATTCCGGACACGGCGGCTGAAAAGCCTCAGACAGGCGAGGTCATTGCGGCCGGTCCTGGTGCTCGGGATGACAATGGCTCAGTACAGGCACTGGACGTCAAGTCCGGCGACACGGTTTTGTTCGGCAAATGGTCCGGCACCGAGGTCAAGATCGACGGCGAAGATCTGTTGATCATGAAGGAATCCGACATCATGGGAATTCTGGAAGGCTGATTGTCCTTCCATTCTGATCGGCGCAATGAACGCCGACAGCGACACGAACATCCCAAAACACGACTAAAGTCATCAGGAGCAAGCAATAATGGCTGCTAAGGAAGTCAAATTCTCGTCCGATGCACGCGATCGCATGATCCGCGGCATCGACACGCTGGCAAACGCTGTCCGCGTAACCCTCGGCCCGAAAGGCCGCAACGTCATTCTCGAAAAGAGCTTCGGTGCCCCGCGCACAACCAAGGACGGCGTCACCGTCGCCAAGGAAATCGAGCTCGAAGACAAGTTCGAGAACATGGGCGCACAAATGCTGCGTGAAGTCGCATCCAAGACCAATGACGAAGCCGGTGACGGCACAACGACGGCAACCCTGCTTGGTCAGGCCATCGTTCGCGAAGGTTTGAAGGCTGTTGCTGCGGGCATGAACCCGATGGATCTCAAGCGCGGCATCGAGAAAGCCGTCGGCCAGGTCGTCGGCGACATTCAGGGCCAGGCGAAAAAGGTTGGCTCGTCCGAAGAAATCGCTCAGGTCGGCACCATCTCGGCAAATGGCGAGAAAGAAATCGGCGGCATGATTGCCGAAGCCATGCAGAAAGTCGGCAATGAAGGCGTCATCACGGTCGAAGAGGCCAAGAGCCTCGAGAGCGAACTGGACGTCGTCGAAGGCATGCAGTTCGATCGCGGCTATCTCTCGCCTTACTTCATCACCAATGCCGACAAGATGATCTGCGAACTCGAAGATCCGTACATGCTGATCCACGAGAAGAAGCTATCCAACTTGCAGGCCATGCTTCCCGTCCTCGAAGCTGTTGTTCAGTCCGGCCGTCCGTTGCTGATCATCGCTGAAGACGTCGAAGGCGAAGCCCTCGCGACGCTCGTCGTCAACAAGCTCCGCGGTGGCCTGAAGGTCGCAGCCGTCAAGGCCCCTGGTTTCGGCGATCGCCGCAAAGCCATGCTGCAGGACCTTGCTGTTCTGACCGGTGGCCAGGTCATCTCCGAAGATCTCGGCATCAAGCTCGAAAACGTCACGCTCGACATGCTCGGCACGGCCAAGCGTGTGTCGATCACCAAAGACGACACAACGGTCGTCGACGGTGCCGGCGAAAAGGATGGGATCGAAGCCCGCGTCGGCCAGATCCGTGCTCAGATCGAAGAGACCACGTCCGACTATGATCGCGAAAAACTGCAAGAGCGTCTTGCCAAGCTGGCCGGCGGTGTTGCCGTGATCAAAGTCGGCGGTGCAACGGAAGTCGAAGTGAAAGAGCGTAAGGACCGCGTCGACGACGCCCTGAACGCAACCCGCGCTGCTGTCGAAGAAGGCATCGTCGTTGGTGGCGGCGTCGCACTGCTTCGCTCTGCTGCCAAGATCGACGTCACAGGTGAAAACGCCGATCAGGATGCAGGCATCAAGATCATCAGGCGCGCTCTGCAGGCTCCGGTTCGGCAGATCGCCGAGAACGCCGGTGTCGAAGGCTCGATCGTTGTCGGCAAGCTGCTCGAAAACGACACGGCTGGCTTCGGCTACGACGCCCAGAACGATGCTTATGTCGACATGATCGAAAAAGGCATCATCGACCCGGCCAAGGTCGTGCGTACCGCACTTCAGGACGCAGCCTCGGTCGCAGGTCTGCTGATCACCACCGAAGCTGGTGTTGCCGACGCTCCTAAGAAGGATGAGCCCGCACCGGCGATGCCGGGTGGCGGCGACATGGGCATGGGTGGCATGGGCGGCATGATGTAAGCCGTCCCACTCGGACCAGACTTTCAAGGGCCGCCCTTCGGGGCGGCCCTTTTTATTTGTGGGGGATCTGGTTGATTGTTGCTGGTTTTATCCGGCGTCAAGGTGCCCTGGTGTTAGATCTGGGTTTGGTTTGCTCACGGCTAGTCCGCGCTGAAGGCGCAGTTGTCCTTGCCCCGATCTCGTACGGTGTAATAGGCCGGTACTGTCCGGCGGGATGGGTCGTGGTTTTGAGATCTGAGTTTATTTCGCTCACGGCTATTCCGCGCTGATGCGCGGGCCTCCGCGGGGGCGGCCTGACCGGCCGGCGCGCGGTCGCGCTTGCCGCGCCACTAAGGCGCGGTTGTTCTTTGTCGATCCAAAATACTGTCCGTATCGCACCAGCCATACGGCACGATCTCTCAAGGAACCAAGAATAACCGAGCGACTAGCGAGGCAAGGCCAAGCGGCCGCCGCCCGGTCAGGGCGCCCCCGCGGAGGCCCGCGCAAAGCGCGGAATAGCCGTGAGCGAATTAACCCAGATCTCAAATCAACGGGGCCATCCCGCCGTACCGCACCAGCCATACGGCACGATCTCTCATGGAACCAAGAATAACCGAGCGACCAGCGAGGCAAGGCCAAGTGGCCGCCGCCCGGTCAGGGCGCCCCCGCGGAGGCCCGCGCAAAGCGCGGAATAGCCGTGAGCGAATTAATCCAGATCTCAAATCAACGGGGCCATCCCGCCGTATAGCACCAGCCATACGGCACGATCTCTCATGGAACCAGGAATAACCGAGCGACTAGCGAGGCAAGGCCAAGCTGCCGCCGCCCGGTCAGGGCGCCCCCGCGGAGGCCCGCGCTTCAGTGCGGAGTAGCCGTGAGCGAAATAAACCAGATCTCAAAACCACGCCTCGATCATGCTGTATCACACCAACCCCGCGGCCCAATTCAACGATACGAACACAACCCGGCTCTCACACCTCGGCAAGTGTCCGCGTCCACCCTTCCGGTACCGCGCCCAACCGCTCCTTCACCTGCCGCACCACAGGTGCACAAAGCGATCGAAGGTGACGCCCCACGCCTTCCGGCATGGTGACGGTTTGAGACCGGTTGTACCTTTTCTTCAGACTCTGTGCTGTGTCGTCGAACGCCGCCACACCGAGAAATCCGCAGATCTTGGAGAGAGCCGCATGACGGTCATCATGGATCTCCTCATAGAAAGCTGTCAGGACTTGTTCGGACGAAAACACGGTGAACAGATCATCGAGCACACGGCCATAATCGCCATGCATCCGAAAATCCTCAGGCTCGGTAAGAGAGATCAGCCTGTCATCGCCAGCCTTCGCCGCATCGATGTTCTGAACGCGGCAGCGGTGCAAAATCTGCGACCAGGCACGGGGCACCGGATCACGCATGATGTAGAGCACACGCGCATCCGGAGCGAGACGCCGGATATGCTCCAGACCATCCCGGCCAAGAATGGAGTATTCCGGTGTCGCCTCTCCTGCCATCTTTCGGCCCAGACGATCCTGGAAGAGGGAACAATACCAACTGTCATCAATCGGATCGTTCATGTACGCCCGATACCATGAGTTCTGCGCCCGGTATTCAGACCAGCGGTTCCACTGCGTCCACATGCGCTGATGATATTTGCGATAGCGCGATCGCCGTTTAGAATCGCTCAGGTGAGCCGTCACACCACGCACATGATCGAAATAATGGATCTCCTTGACCGGGGTCATGAAGATATCCGGATGCCGCGACAGAGTGCGCGCAAGCCACGTCGTGCCGGCCTTTTGAGCACCGATACAGACAAAATAGCGATCGATTGTCCGAGCTTCTATCATCGCAATCCGGGCACAATGCGCGACTGTCTCAAAGGGCTCAGCCGTTACCGGCTTCAACCATGGATTTCAGCTTGGCGAGACCGGTTTCATAATCTTTGCCGACCCAGCTATCGAACATCAAACCCATCCAACGCATCATGGGATTGTTCCCGACATCCGTCTCGAAGCCCCATTGAACCTCCGTGCCGGCTCCCGACGGTCTGAGAACATAGGTTGCTTCAGCGTTTCCCATTTCGCCAAAATCGAGTGTCAGCTTCACCGAAGCATTCGGTTCGCTCTCGATTATCTTTTGAGTCCCCTGCCCGACCTCGGGATGCTCGCTCTTCCATTTCATTCCGGCGCCGACACCGGCTTCCGGTCCGAAGAACTCATACTCGGTATTGGGATCGCGCGCAGCCCAGGGCGACCATTTGTTGAAATTCCGCGGGTTGTTCAGAAAAGGAAAAATATCTCCTTCCGGCGCATTGATCACAGTCGAACGCGCGACAGCAACTTGCTGTGGCAACGCAAATGATACTGCCGCCAGAAGACAGACAAGGAGAAGAATACCAAGAATGAGACGCTTGATAGTTTTCATGTCAACGCCCTTCCCTCCGGCGTGCCGCAACAGACAGCGCCGTAACGTGTTGCTGATGTGACCTACATAACATCATTTCATGACCATATGACGCACCCGGCACACGCATCGAATTTCGCTGCGATGCACACTACATAGGATTGGGAACCCTGTCTCGTCTCTACAAACGGGGCAGGAAGAACAGAATTCAGCTAGGGAGACCACCATGAATCTCAGTGCCCCGACCAAGCCCGTGTTCGTTGTATCGCTGATTATCGCGATTGTGGCATTGCTTGGTGCTTATGACGTTCTGCCGATAGCGCTGGACGGCACGAGTGCATTCTGGGTCGCGATCGGCGCCTATGCCGTTCTCATGGTCGGCAATCTCTCAAGGGAATTATAGGGATGGTTGCTCGAAAGCTGCAGCCAAGACTGTTCGTCGCGTTTTCCAGCCGATAGATAGCAAGACTCGCGACCTTTCCTACCCAGGAGAGGTCTTTGCTACGACAACGCCTTGAGACAAAACCAACACGATCTCAGCCTAATCGAATTAGGCCTTTGATGTTGCGTGTGCGACCTGCCCGGCGTCATATCGCTGGGGATAACCGCCCTAGAATCACACTGTTTTGCCCCCTTGCGCAGTAATCCTTGTTAACGACAGGCCATATCGGGACAAGATTTTCTGATGAGGCATTGTATAAGCGATACGGAGCATTGCTATGTTCCGAAACGCCTGTCTCGTCGCTGGACTATGAGATCGGCGGAGCTTGCGCGCGAAGGGGCTGGGACGTGTGGTATTACGGGCGAGATGAGGCGATCTTCATCGGGCCGTTGAGCGTGGAGCTCAAACCGCCTTTTGAAGCAGACATGTCTCCGGCTCAAAAGCCGTTGCAGATCCGCATCCGATTTGCCCTGCTTTGGCTGCTTCTCTCTTTGTTTCTCGTTATCCCGTTAAGATCGGCACCCTTCCCGGCGTATCTTCTGGTGCTTGTTGTGCCGGCCATCGCACTGGCGGTCATCGCATCGAGTGTCTATTGGCTCAAGCGCCAGCGCCGGGCACATTTCAGCGACAAGGACGTATCAGTCCGAGAAAAAAAGTGGGGGCTCGAAAGCGCCTGGTCGGCGCCCTACTCCGCCTTTGAAGGTGTCCTGCTGCGCGAGCGGACACTTCGTGGCCGAACCCAGACCCGGACGTTTCATATCCTTGAGTTACGGCATCCCGATCAAGGGAAATCCCTGCCGATCCATATCGCCGTCGATGAACCGCTTCCCATCGATGTTTGGAAACGGGCAGCCGAAACGCTGGAGCTGCCGAGCCTGATCGAAGTGAATGGCGGTGTCGTGCCATATCCCGCCGAACACATGACCACGCCAATTCGCGAACTGGTGCAGAATGGGCTTATCACCGTCGACTTCCGCGGCGATGAAGTGATACCCGAAGACTTGGCCTTACGACGCGGCGGGTCCGGTGACACAGAAGCCCTGGCGGTGATTGTTAAAGCCAGCAATTTTCCACTCTGGCTCAAGGCCGGTCTTGCCGGCATCGTTGCACTCGTGTTTTTGACAGGTCTTGTGACCCTGTCGCTGTTCGGTCTTATCCTGTCGGTTGTGCTTGCCGGTCTGCTTGGATCGACATTCTGGCTCGAAAATCGACGATCCCGTACGATACTGATTACACGAGACTCACTGACACTGCGCAATCCATGGGCCGGCCTCGGACCAGCGTCGGATTTCTCGCTCGAACTTGGCGCCATCACATCGATCCGCGGCCGGGAGTCTCCGGCCGGTCTTGGCCGCGAACTGATTATCGAGGCGGAAGAAGGACGTATCACAACCGGACCCGGCCTCGACTCAAAGACGTTGAGTTGGCTTCGGCGTTTTCTGATTGCCACGATTGCCAGCGCGTCGGTATGACGCCAATAGCAACGGTCCCGCGACCTAAACTTGACCCGTCTTAGAGTCTGACTCGAAAGTCCTGAAGCCTGCCCTCTCCCCCGGCCCAACCACCCAATAAAGGTACCTTCGGGGTGGTTGGGCCGGGGGAGAGGGCAGGCTGAGGCTCGGAAAGTCGTCATAGGGCGACTTTCAAAACAGACTCTTGGACCCTAAGCCTGCTCGTCGCCCTGTATCGTGATGCGCCGCATGACCCGGCGATGGCCGTCATAGTCGTTAATGGCGGAGTGCCAGGTCGACCTGTTGTCCCAAACAGCAAGCGATCCCGGCCGCCAGCGGAAGCGGCATGTGAATTCCGGCTGAACGGCGTGCGCGTAAAGATATTCGAGTAGCGGGACACTTTCAGGTCGGGTCATTGAGGCAAAACATAGGGTATGTGCCGGATTGACGAACAGAACCTTCCTTCCCGTTTCGGGATGGATGAGTACAACGGGATGTTGCGCCTCGTGAATAGTGCGTTCGCTTGCTTTGCCGCCCATCGTACCGGTTTTCAGATGGTCGCCCCGCAATGCCGCGCCATGCAGATCGGAACTGCTGATGCCATCCAATCCATCAAGAAGCTGGCGCAGGCCTTCGGATAGCGTCTCATAGGCCAGATGCATATTGGCAAAGAGTGTGTCGCCTCCGGCCTCAGGCGTCTCGACCGCATAGAGCATCGTCGCTTTGGGCGGGACAGCCAGATAGGTCGTATCGGTATGCCACATGCCTCCGAAATTGCTCGTCTGATCCGGCTCTTTCACAATCTCCGTGATGCGGGGATGCGACTCCATACCTTTTGCAAACGGATACTCGGCGGTCGACCCGAATCGTCCGGCAAATTCGAGATATGCGTCCGGCGTTAAGGTCTGATCGTGGAAAAAGAGTACATGATGATCGAGAAACGCCTGATAGATTTTCGCGAAGGCAACATCGTCGAGTGCCGTCAAATCAACGCCGGAGACCTCGGCCCCTAGCGCACCTGACACCGGCCGAACTGATATTTCCGATCTCATTCGTGGTTCGCTGTGCGATAGACTCAAAGACATTCTCCCAAACACTCACTTTGGCGCCGAAACGAGTAGCGCTACGAGATAGACCATTGTGGCCCCGACGCCCGCGCCAAAGGCAAGCGATCGAGTCCCCCAGATACGCGTCACTTGGGCAACAGGGTGCGCAACGCGTGCCCAAAAGAATATCATGGCGCACGCGGCTGTCAGGTCCGTATGGACTCTGACATATTCGCCTGCAATGACGGCGATCGAAAACGGGATCATGTTCTCGACGAGATTATAGTGAGCCCGTTTCAGGCGCACGCCCCAGTCCGGCAAAGACCGCTCATCCGGATAACCGAGCGCCTTGAAGAGGCCGGTTACTCTGAGTTCTGCAAGAATATAGGGGATCCAAAGGACGAGCATGAGCAACGCGCAATAGATGAGATAGCGCAACTCGACAGACATCTGAAAATCCATGCCCAATTTCCCCTTTCATCTAGCCGAACGGTTGAATTGTTGGCAAACCGATTCCTAGTGTGACATCAGGAGCGGCACTGTCATGTGCTCCAAGACATATCGTGTAACACCGCCAAAGACCGTTGCGCCAAGTTTTGCGCGCCCAAATGCACCCATGACAAGAAGGTCGGGATCGGTCTCTTGGCAGTAGGCCAGCAGCGCCTGCCCTGTGCGATGACGCTCCGCTTCCAACCGCACCACCTGCCCCTCGATGCCGTGTCGACCGAGATGAACCAGCACATCGCGATCGGGCATATCCGGATGGCGATCCTCATCCGAACCGGCTTCCACCGAGAGTACATCAAGGCGTGTCTTCGTCTCGAGGATCTGCATCGCATCGGTCAATGCCCGCGCGGCCGACCGGCTCCCATCCCAGGCGATAGCGGCATGCTCCTTGAAAGGCCGCACGCCATAATCTGCCGGCACGATAATGAGTGGTTTGCCGGACCGCAGGAGTAACTGCTCGGGCTGCATGGCACGGCGCTCTTTTGCAATCGAGCCCACGAATTGTCCGGTGAGCAGAAGATCGTAGAAGCGGGCCGTTCGTGCCAGCATCAAATCGGGCTGACCGGCAATAATGAAGAAATCGACCGGTCCCTGATGTCCGGCCTCGGCAACACGTGCGCGAAAACTCTTCTCAATCTCGCGTGCGCCATGCTGTTCGGCTTCGCGAACCGACTCCAGCACATCGGATGCAATCCATCGCCGAATGCTGCCCTCGTAGGTCTCAGGTGCGTAGGCGTAAACACCGGTAACCGACGCGCCGTACTTCGTCCCCATCTGGAGCGCAAATTTGAGCGCGTTCTGTGCGCCCGGATCATCGTTATAGGCAACGAGCAGATCTTTGATCGCCATATTGTTTTTCCTTGTCAGTCGTCCAACCCATTCTATCGGCCGTCCTGTTACTCGCCAATGGCTGCCACGTGCCAAGTGTCATGCGAGAGATCATGCCTCCGGGGTCTGGAACCACTGCCCCGTATTGACGAAATGCAGCATGATGAGAATGAACAGCAGTGCCAAAGCGGGTGCGCATCCCGCAATGGCCTCAAACGGCCAAAGGCTGGACTCTGAGTCCTCCTGCATCGTGATGTGGATGACGACGCCCGCCCAGGATACAAGCCAGAAGATTGGCAGGATACCGAGGAGCCGATAGCGGCCCTTCCATCCAATCAGGCATTTCACCTGGAGAAAGACATAGAGAAGGGTCGTTCCGGCTATTGCCGTGTAAACCAGCCAGATCATGAAGCGTCGAGGCCCCGCATTGTTCTGAACGACGTTGCTGCGGGAGTTTATCTGGGTTTTGGTGTCGACGGCTATGGTGTGTTTTGTGACTCTCGCGGCTTCGCGGAAACGCGCCGGTGCTGTCCGGCAGGAGTGGTCTGTGGGTTAGAGATCGGTGTTTATTTCGCTCACGGCTATTCCACGCCGTCGGCGTGGGCCTCCGCGGGGCGGCCTGACCGGCCGGCGCGCAGTCGCGCTTGCCGCGCCACTAAGGCGCGGTTATCTCAGACCCATTGAGAATCGTGCCGTATGGCTCCAGCCAAACGGCACAATCTCTCATGGAACCGAGAATAACCGAGCGACTAGCGAGGCAAGGCCAAGCGGCCGCCGCTCGGTCAGGGCGCCCTCGCAGAGGCCCGCGCAAAGCGCGGAATAGCCGTGAGCGAAACAAACCAAATCTCAAAACGCGGCACGATCCCGCCGTATCACACCAGCTCAGAAACTGACATAGGCAATCACCCCAACCCCTACTGAACAAACGTCCGTGCAAGCCGGTCGTTCAGCGGTTGCAGGAAGTAGCTCAGCGCCGTTCTTGAGCCTGTGTTCACGAAAACGTCCGCTGGCATACCGGGCAGAAGTTCCAACCGCCGGACGTCATCCGGCTGGATGGCACTCAATCGAATACGGGCGGCATAATACTCCTCGCCGCTGCGCTCATCTTTCAAGGCATCCGCGGACAGGTCGACGATCTTGCCGTCGGCCTCGGGCACCTCGGTCTCATCGAATGCCGTTAGTCGGACTCGCGTGGCCTGCCCGACGCGGAGCTTTTCGATGTCCTTGGTCTCCACCCGCGCTTCGACGATCAAATCATCAGACTGAGGTACGATATCGAGGATTGCATCGCCGGCGCGAATAACGCCCCCCTTGGTGTAGACCTGCATGTTGACAACACGGCCACTGACAGGAGCGACGATTTCGACGCGTTTCAGCTTCTCTTTCGCACCATAATATTGCGGCTCGATGGACGAGATCTGCGTTTCGATCGCCGCGAGTTCCGTTGCAATCGCTTCTCGGCGCTGACGAGCCTGTCCGATCTCGCTGATCTTTAGTTCATCGATCTGATTGCCGGCTCTGACCTGCGATGTAACAAACCGGGCATCGGCTCCATGAAGCCGCTCGGCTTCCCGCCGCAGCGAGTTGACCCGGCGGGCAGTCGTCAATTCGCGCCGAAGCAGATCTTCCAGAGCAGCAAGCTCCAATTTGATGATCTCAACCTGGCGTGCATTCGAGGCACGCTGTTCCTGCAGACCATCGATCTCTTCCTGGAAGCGTTGGATACGTTGCTCGACAAGTTCCTTTTCGCTTTTGCGTGCGCGTTTTTGCGCATCGAACAATGCGCGTTGCACCTCGATCAGAGCGCTTTGCTTTTGTGAGTCCAGATCCCGAACGACGGGATTCTCACCGGCAGCGAATTCGAACGCATCTTTGCTTTCCAATTCCGCAACCAGCCGTGCCTGCCGAACATAGAGTTCAGCCAACCGGTTGCCGAGAACATCGACGCTGACGTCACTATCGGTACTGTCCATGCGCAGCAGAACCTGGTTCGCCTGAACCGTATCGCCTTCCCTGACCAGGAGGTCGCGCACGATACCGCCCTCCAGATGTTGAACGGTCTTGCGGTTGCTCTCGACCACAAAGGAAGCCGGTGCGATTACGGCACCATCCAGTTTGGCTGAAACCGACCAATAGCCTGCGGCCCCGGCCAGAATGCTCAATGCCATTCCACCGAACAAGATGTAGGCTCGAACATTCGAGACATCCGATACAGTGTCTTGGGGGCTCGTCGCATCCAGATGCACCGGTGCATTGTTCGAATAGGGAGAGAGAGATTGGCTCATGATGTGGCTCGCTGGGTTAGAGGCGTAACGGATGTGTTTGTCGCTGTATTGGTCGAAACAACCTTGGTCGTTGCACGCAGGACGTCCTCCTTTGGACCGAAGGCGCGCTGGCGTCCGTTTTCGAGGACCAGAACTTTGTTGACCGCATCCAGCGTGCTTGGCCGATGCGTCACCACGACAGTTATGGCACCACGGGCTTTGGCCGACTGCACGGCGTGGCGAAGAGCGGCATCGCCGGTGGCGTCAAGATTCGCGTTGGGCTCGTCCAGCACCAGCAGGAACGGATCACCATAGAGTGCGCGCGCCAGACCGATCCTTTGCCGCTCACCACCCGACAGAAATTGGCCGCCCGGACCGATAAGCGTGTCATAGCCGTCCGGCATCTGAAGGATCATGTCATGGACATTTGCCTGGCGAGCCGCATACAGAACCGCTTCGTCGTCCGGCTGTTCTCCGAACCGCGAAATGTTCTCCCGGATCGTACCTTCGAATAGTTCGACGTCTTGTGGCAGATATCCAACCTGGACGCCCAGCTCATCCACATTCCACATCGTGGTCGCAATATTATCCAGACACACCTCGCCGCGCTGCGGATGCCAGATCCCGGCCAGCATACGGGACAGCGTAGACTTGCCTGAACCGCTCGGCCCGATAACGGCAGTGACGTCACCAGCTTCGAGATTGAAAGAGATACCGCTGATGGTCGCACGTTCCGCCGACGGAGATGCGGCCTGCTGGATCAAGACGCTGACGTTCTTCTGCGCTTCAGGGAACGACATTGTCCGCTGAGCGGGAGGGAAGGCCTGAACAAGCGCCTTGAGCTTGCCGTAGGAACCAAGCGCTGCCGTAAAGACTCGCCATTGACCGATCGCCTGATCGATTGGGGAAAGTGCGCGGCTGAGTATGATGGTCGCGGCGATCATCACACCGGGTGACGCTTCACCGAAGATGGCAAGTGCTGCCCCAAGGCCCAGCATTGCGGATTGGAGAGCCAATCGGAACGTCTTCGACACCACGGAGAACGATGCGACTCGATCGGTCGCAGATGTTTTCAGAAGGTTGGTCGACGCTTGCAGAAAGGACCAGCGCTGGCGCAGATCCGCGTTCATACCCATGGCAAGCATACTTTCTGCATTTCGCTCACACATGGCGAATGTACCATCTGCCTTTTTCTGCCCTGCGAGCGTCCTCGCCATCGGTTTTCGGCTTAGTCGGTCATTCGCAAAAGCCAGAATGAAGAGGACAAGGGCGCCAAATGTCCCCAGAACACCAAGGAGCGGATGCAGGATGAAAAGGACAGCGAGATAGATCGGCACCCAGGGCGAGTCGAAGAACGCAATCAGGGTGTTTCCTGACAAAAACTCACGAAAAGCGTTGAGATCGCTGGTCGGAACCTCGCCTGACGATGCCTTGCCGGTCACCTTGCGTTTCATGACCGCGTCGAAAACGGGACCACCAGCCCGTGCTTCAAAACGCGCACCCAACCTGTTCAAAATCCGCAATCGAATGAGGTCGAGCACACCGCTGGCCACAAATATTCCAGCGAGCAGCAAACTCAAAGCAATGAGAGTCTCAAAACTCTTGCTGGTCAGGACCCGGTCATAGACCTGCAGCATGTAAAGGGGACCGGCCAACATCATCAGATTGATGGCAAGACTGAAGATGGCAATCGCAAAGTAGCCACCCCTGAGAGAACGAAGAGCAAGCGCTACGGCTGAAGGAGAATGAGACATGAGAGAAACTCTCTGAAAAGGAACAAATTGGAGGGAGTTGATGGGAGGCGGCTATTGCCGCCTCCCATCGTCGGTTTCCCGACTATGCGATGAAGTCGTCTTCCGACAGATCGGATGTGCTGAAGTTGGACAGGCGCACACTATCGCTTTCCGATAGTATGACGACCGTGTCGTCGCCATCCTGTTGGGCTTCCGAAATTGCTCCGGCAAGATCGAAATCATGCCCAAAGCCCGAAATATCCAACCTGTCGAGACCGTCGGTAAAATCGGTGACGGTATCGTCGTCGCTACCAAACGAGAAGACGAAGGTGTCGGACCCGTTGCCTCCGGTGAGAGTGTCGTCACCCTCGCCGCCGGTCAGCCGATCGCTGCCATTGCCACCATCGAGTTCGTCGTTCCCAGTACCGCCCGACAATTCGTCATTGCCGTTGCCACCGGACAGGGTGTCGATGCCTTCACCGCCGGACAGGATGTCATCGCCGTTTCCGCCGACAAGATTATCCTCGCCGAAGTCACCGGACAGATCATCGCTGCCGTTGCCGCCGAATAGCTCATCGTCGCCCGCGCCGCCGATCAGTGTATCGGCACCACTTTCACCATTGAGCACGTCATTTCCACCCTGGCCGTTCAGCACGTTTGCGAAGGCGTTGCCGGAAATGATGTCGTCGCCAGCCACGGAGCCGTTGATGTTCTCGATCGAAATCAACGTGTCACCGAAGGAAGACGTGGCGTTTCCGTTATTGTCGAGATCGACCTCGATACCAACGGGCGCCGCCGAGAACAAGGCTGTATCGATGCCTTCTCCACCATCGATCACATCGGCCGCTCCGAAGGAGTGGAATGTGTCGTTGCCGGCGCCGCCTTCGAGAACGTTCACCTCGTTGTTGCCGAAGATTACGTCATCGAAGTCTGTGCCGATCACGTTTTCGATGTCGACGAGTTCCTGGATGATCTCACCGTCCGGTCCAACCTGGGTGACGAAAGCACCTTGCTGAGACGCCGGTCCCGGTTGCGGCGTGTTGAGATCGAGGTCAACTGAAATGCCTTCTTCCAGATTGGAGAAGTCGGCCGTATCGATCCCTTCGCCGCCATCGATGAAGTCGGCTCCGGCACTGATACGAATGGTGTCGTCACCCGCACCGCCGAGGATGGTGTCGTCTCCATCGCCGCCATCCAGCAGGTCGTTGCCACCATTACCGTTCAACGTGTTGTCGTTCTCATCGCCAATGATGACGTCATCGCTCTGACTGCCGACAACATTCTCGAAACCGGAGAGCACATTGCTCCCAGCACCACCCGTTGCGGCAAAGACGGGAGGCTTGCTGCCATCGACGATATCCGCAAAGTCTTCGTCCGAAACCTGGTCGTTCAGGTCGACGAAGACGCTGGCGGGAGATGCTGAAAACAGCACCGTGTCGATACCTTCGCCGCCAGACAGGAAGTCATTCCCGCCAAAGCCATGGATAGTGTCGTTTCCGGCGCGGCCTTCGAGGACGTTCACTTCGTTATTGCCGAAGATCCCGTCGTTGAAGTTCGATCCGATGACGTTCTCAACATCGTCAACCTCATTGAGAATATTGGCTTCTGGAACAACGCCGCCGACAGCAACCGCGCCCGGAGGTGCATTCAGAACACCACCGTCCTGGCTCGGCGTACCGGCTGCGCCTGCCGAGTTGACATCAAGATCAACAATGACACCGTCGAAAGCACCAGGGAACTCAACGCCAAGCGCGGCTTCAATGGCGCCTTGCTGCACGTTGGAGAAGTCGACCGTATCGACCCCTGTTCCACCATCGAGGGTGTCGAGCCCATCCGAGATCAATGTGTCGTTGCCGGAACCACCGATCAGCGTATCGGCACCACCCTCACCATCGAGGATGTCATCGCCACCCTGACCATTGAGAACGTTGACGCCGGAGTTGCCCGAGAGGACATCGTCACCGGCATTGGAACCGTTGATGTTCTCGAAAGCGAACAGCTGATCGCCAAAGTTCGAAACAGCGTTGCCGTCCTCGTCGAGATCGACAATTGCGCCGCCGCCAGCCGTGAACAAGGCGGTATCGATGCCTTCACCACCGTCGAGCACATCGGCGCCTGCGAAGGAGTGAATGGCGTCGTTTCCCGCACCACCGCGCAAGATGTTGATCTCGTTGTTGCCGAGGATCAGATCATCGCCCTGGGTCCCGATGACGTTTTCAACGTCGTCGACTTCGACAACCACATTGCCGCCGGGCGCATCGAGAATTGCACCGTCCTGCGAAGCCGGTCCGGGCTGAGGGGTGTTGAGGTCCAGATCGATGACGACACCCTCTTCAAGTGCCGACAGATCGATCGTGTCGATCCCTTCGCCGCCATCGACGGTGTCGAGCCCGTCCGAGATCAACGTATCGTCGCCGGCACCGCCGATCAGCGTATCAGCACCGCCCTCACCGTCGAGGATGTCGTCGCCACCCTGGCCGTTGAGAACATTGACACCAGAATTGCCCGAGAGGACATCGTCGCCGGCATTGGCACCGTTGATGTTTTCGAACGCAAACAGCTGATCGCCGAAGTTCGAGACCGCATTGCCGTCCTCGTCGAGATCGACGATTGCGCCACCGCCGGCCGTAAACAGAGCCGTATCGATCCCTTCACCACCGTCGAGCACGTCTGCGCCTGCGAAGGAGTGAATGGCGTCGTTTCCCGCACCACCGCGCAGAATGTTGATCTCATTATTGCCGAGAATCAGGTCGTCGCCCTGGGTCCCGATGACGTTTTCAACGTCGTCAACCTCCACAACCACATTGCCGCCAGGTGCATCGAGGATGGCGCCATCCTGCGAGGCCGGTCCGGGCTGAGGCGTGTTGAGATCGAGATCGATGACAACGCCTTCTTCGAGCGCCGACAGATCGATCGTGTCGATGCCTTCACCGCCATCGACGGTGTCGAGACCATCAGAGATCAGCGTGTCGTTGCCGGCCCCGCCAATCAGCGTGTCGGCGCCGCCCTCACCGTCAAGGATGTCATCGCCACCCTGACCGTTGAGAACGTTGACACCGGAATTGCCGGAGAGGACGTCATTGCCAGCGACCGAACCGTTGATATTCTCAAACGAGAAGAGTTGATCGCCAAAGTTCGAAACGGCATCGCCATTCTCGTCTAGGTCGACAATCGCGCCGCCACCTGCAGAGAACAGAGCCGTGTCGATGCCTTCTCCGCCATCGAGAATATCGGCACCTGCGAAGGAATGAATGGCATCGTTGCCGGCACCACCACGCAGAATGTTGATCTCGTTGTTGCCGAGGATCAGATCATCGCCCTGGGTACCGATGACATTTTCAACGTCGTCGATATCGACGATGACATTGCCGCCGGGCGCATCGAGAATTGCGCCTTGCTGAGAAGCCGGTCCAGGTTGCGGCGTGTTGAGATCCAGATCGATGACAACGCCTTCTTCGAGGGCCGACAGATCGATCGTATCGATTCCGGTTCCGCCGTCGACCGTATCCTGTCCATCGGAGATGATCGTATCGTTGCCGGCACCACCTCTGACGATATCGGCATCGGCACCGCCATCCAGGACGTCGTCTCCTTCGCCACCGGATAACTGATCCGCACCGCTTCCGCCGTTTAGAATGTCATCACCGAAACCGCCATCCAGCTCATCGCTGCCGCTGTCACCATTCAGTGTGTCATTGCCCAAACCGCCAGCGAGCTGATCGAAACCGCTGTCACCATTGAGGATGTCGTCACCGTCTTCGCCATCCAATTGGTCGTCGCCGCTATCGCCATTCAACGTATCTTCGTCCGCGCCGCCGCTCAACTGGTCGTTACCGCTGCCGCCATTCAGCACGTCATTTCCGGCGCCGCCATCCAACTCGTCGTCATCGCCGCCGCCATTCAGGATATCTGCACCGAGGCCGCCGACAAGCACATCGTTACCACTACCGCCGTTCAGCGTGTCCGGTCCGGCGCCACCATCAAGCACGTCATTGCCGCCACCGCCGTTCAGCGTGTCGGCCTCTTCACCGCCCGTCAGAACGTCGTCGCCGGCGCCGCCGTTCTGAACGGCAACAGCTGCGGCGGCAACCGGAGCAACTTCGGGAGCGACAACAGGAGCTTCCGGGATGACGGCCTCCTCGCCGTCGTCACCGTTTTCTTCTTCTTCAACAGTTTCCTCGAGCGGCGCTTCTTCTGCGATCGGCTCCTCTGGTCTGTCGAAGAGTGATTCAATTATCGTCTGTCCGTCGAACACACCATCGGTCGTCAGTCCGGTTTGACCGAGCAATCGCGATCGCAGTTCGGATAATAGGGAACGGGAAGCCATGGAACTCTCCATAAATTTGCGTTCAGCACAATGGAGAGCGAGGACATCGCAGCAGGCATAACAATGACGTTGCTGCGAAAGCAGGGCTCGCAGTGCAATATCGGCTCTACCTGATCTTCGGACGTTTCGCTCTGTGTGACTGGAAGCTGGATATGGACGATCAGGCGTTCAAATTTCTTGTCTGAATAGCGCCGATAGGTATGCGTTATGACACCGAGAAAGTGGCTAATTCTCGGGCATTTCTGGTATTGAAAGCATCCCCTGCGCGGCCACTACACAATCCGATATCAAAAACGTTATGCACTTGTGTTTAATCGCTCTCTCGAAATCCCCCGTCGACTGACCATATTCCCCGATGACATCCGGGAACAAATCCAACTGGGCTGCGAACGCCCACAGATCAAATGCGAAAGGGGCTGCATGAATCTGAGAGATTTGGAGTATGTCGACGCGGTTGGCCGCTATCTGAGTTTCAGCCGCGCTGCTGCCGCCTGCAACGTATCGCAACCGGCGTTGTCCAATCAGATCAAGAAACTGGAGCACGAACTCGGTCTTGAACTGTTCCATCGTGGAAGCCAAACGGTCCGAATGACGGAATTTGGGGAACGCGTCATAGAGTCCGCGCAAACGTTATTGGCGCAGGCGCAACGGATTCGCGACATGGCGTTGGAGTGCAAAGATCCCACCGCTGTTCCGTTGAAAATTGGGATGACAAAAACGCTCGCCCCTTATCTGGCGAGTTATCTCTGCAAAAAGGTCAAGGAACTGGCGCCGGATTTAAAGGTGATCCTGACAGAGGATGGACCGGAAGCCCTGTCGGAAAGCGTTTGCAACCGCGACATTGACATCGCTTTCCTGCCGAAAGCTCTGATTGGGCGTGGACAGGACTTCTCCCCGGTTTTCGATGAACCGGTCTTTCTCGCTGTCGGACCCGATCACCCACTATCCTCGATCGGAGAGATCGGCATCGATGCCGTTCCACGCAGAGAACTGATTTGCTCTCAGTACTGGTTGGGATTTGAAGCGGAAGCCAACATCCGTCGCGGTTCACCGGAATTGGGCAATGACGTTGTCGTCGATGTTTCAGCCGCAAGTTTCGAGACCGTGTGCCGACATGTCAGCCATGGCGAAGGATGTACCTTCGTTCCGGCATTGGCCGCCGAGCAGTTCAAACGGGACAATTGGAACCTGACATTCATCCGGATGAAGGAACCGGAGCATGTCCGAAAGATTGGCGTGATATCGCGGCTGGGCTGCCCACGAAAACCAATGTTGCTTGCTCTTCGAGACCATATTCATCAGGAGCTGCCGGTCGGTGTCCATCTTGCGGCGGCGTTGCAATAAGAGGCTTTGCCCATTCGGCGTTTTCATGTCGTTGGCATGGAACTGTCACCCGCAACAGCCCCATCTCATCGCGACATTGCACTCAAGCTTTGTTTGCTTGCGAACGCCGCGTCACACCCATGCGTAGCTGCACCGCTGCAGGTATCTTCAATTCACGCATAAACGCTTCCGTATTGCGGAAACCACACAGATCGCGTTGCACCATGATGTGCCACAAGGCCTCGCCCGCTGCATCGAGTCGACTTTCTTCGGATGTATCCGCATCCGGATCGTTCAGCGCCGCAATTGTCTTTTCGAGTTGCTTCAGCAGCCGGCCATGGGTCGCCGCCTTCTCCGCCAGAATCTCATGTTCCAGCGATGCTGAAATCGGATCCTTGGGAAGCTCTTGCGACAATGATCGCGGCGGTCGAACAGCCATGAGCAACACATTCCGAGCGGTATGGCTCTAGAATCCCTTCCGCTTGCCTTTGCCCTTATAGGTCCGTGTTCCGGGTTTTCCGCCGGATGATCGTGGTCGGCTCGGGGTTTCGCCGGCAACGGGAACTTCAGTCCGTGCAATCGTCATCTCATCGAGCCCTGGCTTGTGGGGCCGCTTTGAGTCCTGAACCTTTGCCTCTACATCCGATTGACGGGCGAGTGGATCGTCGGCAAGTACCAGCTGTGTCTCGCGGAGACGTTTGACCTCGTCGCGCAGCCGCGCGGCTTCCTCGAATTCCAAATCGGCGGCTGCTTCGCGCATGCGCTTTTCGAGATCGCTGATGACCGCTTCCAGATTGTGGCCGACAATCGGTTTCTGCCCCTTCTCCGAGAAGCCCGGACCGGCGTCGACCAACACGTGATCGCGCTCGTAGACGCTTTCGAGAATATCACCAATGCCCTTCTTGATGCTGGCAGGGGTAATGCCGTGCTCGCTGTTGTAAGCCTCCTGCTTCTCTCGGCGCCGATCGGTTTCGGCCATGGCGCGTTCCATGGAACCGGTAATCTTGTCGGCATAGAGAATGACACGGCCATCAACGTTTCGTGCAGCACGTCCGATGGTCTGAACCAATGACGTCTCCGAGCGTAAGAAACCTTCCTTGTCTGCATCGAGGATCGCGACAAGCGCACACTCCGGAATATCAAGTCCCTCGCGCAACAGGTTGATGCCGATCAACACATCGAATGCGCCAAGGCGCAAATCCCGAATGATCTCGATGCGCTCAAGCGTATCGATATCCGAATGCATGTAACGCACCCGCAGACCTTGCTCGTGGCAATATTCGGTCAGATCCTCCGCCATGCGCTTGGTGAGTGTCGTCACAAGCACACGGTAACCCTCTGCCGTGACCTTGCGGCACTCATCGAGCAGATCGTCCACCTGTGTCGTCGCTGGGCGCACGATGACCTGTGGGTCCGTGAGCCCTGTCGGCCGGATTACCTGTTCCACGAAGACTCCACCGGTCTGCTCGAGTTCATGAGGACCCGGGGTCGCCGACACATAGGTCGTCTGCGGACGCATGACGTCCCACTCCTCGAACCTGAGCGGCCGGTTGTCGAGGCAGGACGGAAGACGGAAACCATATTCGGCAAGCGTCGCCTTGCGCCGATAGTCCCCGCGGAACATGGCGCCGATCTGCGGCACCGTCACATGGCTTTCATCGAGGAAGACGAGTGCATTATCGGGGAGATATTCGAACAGCGTCGGCGGCGGATCGCCGGGTTTCCGGCCCGTCAGATAGCGCGAGTAATTCTCGATGCCGGCACAGGAGCCCGTCGCCTCGATCATCTCCAGGTCGAACGTCGTGCGCTGTTCGAGCCGTTGCGCCTCTAGCAGGCGGCCCGATGCATTGAGTTCGTCGAGCCGAGCGCGCAGTTCCGATTTGATGCCGCGCATAGCCTGCTGCAGAGTCGGTTTCGGCGTTACATAGTGCGAGTTAGCATAGACCTTTACGCTTTGAAGATCGCCGGTCTTCTGCCCCGTGAGCGGATCGAATTCGGTGATGGTTTCCACTTCATCGCCAAAGAGGGAGACTCGCCAGGCCCGGTCTTCCAAGTGAGCCGGAAACAATTCGATCGTGTCTCCGCGAACACGGAATGTGCCTCGAATGAAATTTCCGTCGTTGCGCTTGTATTGCAGGGCGACGAGATCGGCGAGGAGCTGGCGCTGGGCGATGGTCTCCCCGGCCTTGATCTGGAACGTCATGGCCGTATAGGTCTCGACCGCGCCGATACCGTAAATGCAGGAGACCGAGGCGACAATAATCACATCATCGCGCTCGAGCAGCGCCCGCGTTGCGGAATGGCGCATGCGGTCGATCTGCTCGTTAACGGACGCTTCCTTCTCGATATAGGTGTCACTCCGCGGCACATAGGCCTCGGGCTGGTAATAGTCGTAGTAGGACACAAAATACTCGACCGCGTTCTCCGGAAAGAAGCTTTTGAACTCTCCATAGAGCTGGGCGGCCAGAGTCTTGTTCGGCGCAAGGACCAGCGCCGGGCGTTGAACGGACTGGATCACCTGCGCAATCGTGAAAGTCTTGCCCGATCCGGTCACGCCGAGCAGTACCTGATCCTGCTCCTGTGCCTGAACGCCTGTTACCAACTCGGCAATCGCCTCAGGCTGATCGCCTTTCGGCGTCAGATCCGACTTGATCTTCAGAGCAATACCGCCCTCGGACTTCTCCGGCCGCTCCGGACGATGCGGCATGAACAGCGGCATGTCCGCCCCAGTGACCAGTGGATGGCCCTCGATCAATGGCTGCGGTGCCTCGGAGAAGCCTTCCGGTCGATCGACGGGCCAGTTCTGAATGCGCGGATCAGCGCGAGAGCCAAAGGTTTTTGGTGCGGAGCGAGCCATGGGCAGAATATGGCGCGGCGACGCCGCGGATGGAAGAGCCGTTCACAATTAGCCGCACAGCTAGCTTGCGAGCACAACACCGCAGACTTAAGCTAATGGTACAAAAGCATTTTTCGATTGGATGAATCATGATTTGGCGCACACTGACGATTGCTTTCCTAACCGCCCTTGTTGGCCTGGGCGGATCTACCAATGCACAAGACCTACCCGAGAAGGCCGGACCGGAGCGGACGGCAAAGCTGTTCGAGCTCTTTTGCTTCAACCAATTGCCGGAAATCGCTGGAATCGAAAAAATCGCGAAGGCCGGCGGTTTCACGCCTTTGCAAGGCGCCGAGCTTCAGAAATACCAGTCGGATGTGCCGACAGAGGATTTAAAGGCCTGGAAGTTCAACGATCTGGGCGGAAAATACGTACTCATCACGGCAAAGACCAAACCGAAGGCGGAGGAGTTAAAGGATTTTCCTAGTTTCCAAGGCTCCACAAGCTATGCCTGCACGCTCTTTACACCCAGCAACGATCCAAGCGACGGCGTTCAAAAAGAGATGGTCAAAATCATGGAGCGAAAGGCTGATGTTAGTTACGATCAAGGCCCGTTGAAGGTCCACAGCTGGAGCGGCCAGACGGAAACACTTCTCGTCAACATCTTTCACTACGCTTCGGCCAAAGGCCAAAAGACGGTTTTGTTGAGCGGTGTGACTTTTGTGAAAGAATAGGCAGCGATCAGACGCTTTCCTGAAAGTCGTCGTCGGACGACTTTCGTGGCCATGGCCAGCCCTCTCCCCCGGCCCAACCACCCAATAAGGGTACCCTCGGGGTGGCTGGGCCGGGGGAGAGGGCTGGCGTCAGGACTTTCGTATCGGACTCTCAGTTTTTCGCCACGGGCGGATTGCCGGGGATCGGCTCGCCCTGAAGCGTCGGGTGCGAGCGCTGATACTGTGGCGGGAAGGTTGCCTGATCGCCGAGCGCTTCGGCCGCATGCCAGGGCCAACGGGGATCGTAGAGCAAACCACGAGCGAGCGAGATCATGTCGGCCTGCCCGCTCCGCAGGATCGTTTCTGCCTGTACCGGCTCGGTGATGCGGCCAACGGCCATTGTCGGCAGGCCTGTCGCCCTTCGAATCTCGGCGGCGAATCCTGTCTGATATCCCGGTGCCGAGACGATTTTCTGCGCCGGCGCGAGGCCGCCGCTCGATACATCGATATAATCGCAGCCGCGCTCTTTCAGCGCCTCCGCATAGGCAATCGAGCTTGGCACATCCCAGGCATCTTCAATCCAGTCGGTGGCCGAGAACCGGACGCCAAGCGGACGGTCTTCCGGCCAGACGTCGCGGACCGCCTCGAAGACTTCGAGTGGAAACCGCATGCGGTTTTCGAGCGATCCACCATAGGCGTCCTCACGCTGATTGGAGATCGGCGAAAGGAACTGATGCAGCAGATAGCCGTGGGCGCTATGAATCTCGATGATATCGAAATCAAGGCGAAGCGAGCGTTTCGTCGCCTCGGCGAACGCCGTTTTGATGCGCGCCAGACCGGCCTCGTCCAAGGCCTCGGGCGTGTGCCAATTGTCTCCATAGGCAACGGCAGATGGACCGCTGGTCGTCCACGCACCGTCTTCTTTTGGAAGCGGCGTGCCCCCTTTCCAGGGAACGTGGGTCGATGCCTTTCGTCCGGCGTGGGCAAGTTGGATTCCGATTTTGGCACTGCCGAAATCGCGGGCAAAGCGCACGACACGCGCCAATCCCTCCTCGTTCTCGTCCGAATAGAGTCCGACACAGCCCGCCGTGATCCGTCCCGGCCGCTCCACTCCGGTGGCTTCGACAAAGACCAATCCGGCGCCGGAAACAGCATACTGTCCGAGATGCATCAGATGCCAATCACCAACGGTTCCATCGGCGGCGGAGTATTGGCACATCGGCGCCACAACAATGCGGTTCGGAAGTTCGAGCGCGCGCAATTTGATCGGCGAAAAAAGCAGACTGGGCATACCGGGCCTATGTTCAAGAAGTTTCCATGATGGCTGAACGACGCAAGACTTGCAGCGCCGAATGGCACTTTAGAACCCGATAACCCGGTTTGGCCAGCACCTACTCTTTTGCCCGCAGATATATCCCGGTGAATGTCGCCCGCATGCCGCAATAGAAGGTGCATGCCTGGTTTCCTTCGACGTTGTAGCCGTCGTCATAACCCTGGATGGTCAGCTCACAAGGCTGATCGCTGCGGTCAGGCTCGTTCCGATCGCTCCAGGCCCATCCCTGCCCTGCGGCATTGGCCCGGTCGAAATCAAGCACGCATTGCGGCATCGTTCGCACCCCCGTGGCGACAGTCTCGAAGAGTGCAGCCAAAGAACCGTCAGCATGCTGGACAAACAAGGCACCGCCGCCGACGCCGGCCTTCTGGATCGTCCATCGCCCTGTGCTCGATCCCCAATTCACCTGGGACGAGATAGCACCGATGCGATCCGTGTAGGACTTCTGAAGGCACTCGAAGTTGCCGCCGCAGCGATTGCGCCGCTTCAGCCAAGCACGTTGCCGGGACACCAGATCCTTGGCGCGGCGCCGCTGCAATGCGGTGCGTACATCGCCATAGAGACGGGTCAACTGCCGATCCTGCCATGCAAGATGCTCGCTTTCGCAGATTGCCTTTTCGGACGGCATTGACGCTTTGGTGCAATCGAAACTCGGCCCCGCTCTCGCGCTGGATGACGTGAGCCCGAGGCAAGCAAGAAATGCCAAAACCCAAAAGCCGGTCACCGTGATCACTCGGCGGTGTTCCGGCGCATCGCTCCGTTGCGCAATTGCTCTGTTCATCTGCGCAAAATGGCATGAATTCATGTCGAATGCTCGACGGAAATTATCCGACGTGGCATGGTCCGGCGGCGGCGACTCAAGACCAGAATTTCGACGGGGCGACTTCGGTCTATGACAAACAAACATCAGGTGCTGAAAGACGTTTTCGGTTTCGACGACTTTCGTGCCGGACAGGAAGATGTGGTCGACACGCTGCTCGATGGAAGCAATGTGCTTGCCGTCATGCCGACCGGTTCCGGAAAATCGCTTTGCTACCAGATCCCGGCACTGATCAAGGATGGGCTGACAATTGTCGTCTCACCTCTGGTTGCGCTGATGAAGGATCAGGTTGCCGCATTGAATGTTGCCGGTGTTGCCGCTGAAACAATGAACTCATCGCGCGATCATTACGACAACGCAGCCACCTGGGATCGCGTCCTCTCCGGCGAAGTACGCCTGCTCTATCTGGCACCTGAACGACTCATGACGCCGCGTATTCTCGAAGCATTGGAACAACTGCCGGTCTCACTCATTGCCGTCGACGAGGCGCATTGCATCTCGCAGTGGGGACCGAGTTTCAGAAGAGAATATGCCGATCTAGCGCGCCTTCGCACGATCTTCCCCGGCGTGCCCATCGCGGCGCTGACCGCTACGGCCGACGCCCTCACCCGCCGCGATATCGCCGACAAACTTTTCGACGGTGACGCCAAGACCGTCGTGCTCGGTTTCGACCGGCCGAACATTTCGCTAGCCGTTTCGCCAAAACGGCAATGGAAACGCCAGCTTCTCGATTTTGTTTCGACGCGCAAAGGTCAGTGCGGCATCGTCTACTGCCTCTCACGCAAGAAGACGGAAGCGACTGCCGAGTATCTGACCGACAACGGTTTTCGTGCATTGCCCTATCATGCGAGCCTCGACAAAGAGGATCGCGAAGCCCACCAGGACGCCTTTATGAGCGAGCCTGGCCTTATCATTGTTGCAACAATTGCCTTCGGGATGGGTGTCGACAAATCAGATGTGCGCTTCGTCTTCCACACGGACCTGCCTGGCAATGTCGAAGCCTACTATCAGGAAATTGGTCGCGCCGGACGCGATGGCGCACCGGCCTCGGCACAGATGCTCTATGGGCTTGACGATTTGCGCATGCGCCGCGTCTTCATCGAAGAAGAGACCGGAGACGACGAGGAGCGGCGGCGGCGCGAACACAAACGGCTCGACGCGCTCATCGGCTATTGCGAGGCTCCGACCTGCCGGCGCCAGACGCTACTCGATTATTTCGGCGAAACGAGCCAGCCGTGCGGCAACTGCGATCTCTGCCTTGAGCCGATCGAGCGGAAAGACGGGACTGTCGAGGCACAGAAGATCCTGTCCGCCGTCTACCGCACCGGGCAACGATTTGGTGTCGTGCATATCGTCGACGTTCTGAGAGGGACGCTTACCGAAAAGATCACGCGTATGCGGCACGATGAGTTGCCGACCTTCGGCGTTGGTGCGGATCTGGGCAAAGCCGAATGGACGTCCCTGATCCGCCAGCTGGTTGCCGGAGGGTTTCTGCATCTCGATATCGAGAAGTATGGCGGCCTGACCATTACCGAGAAAGGCGGGGAACTCCTGCGTGGCAAAGACAAGTTTCTCTACCGTCCGGATATCATCGCCCGTCCAAAAACGGCGGCGAAAACCGCTCGTGGAGACAAGAGCGCACCGCCTGCCGCAGATCTATCCGACGCCGAGACGACGCTTCTGCAGCAGCTCCGAGAGTTGCGTTCGCTGATTGCAAAAGAACGGGGCGTTCCGGCCTATGTCATTTTTCATGATCGGAGCCTCGTCGACATGGCGCAACGCCGCCCACAGACCGTCGACGACTTCGCCGAAGTGCACGGTGTCGGTGCTGCCAAGCTCAATGACTTTGCGGATGCGTTCCTGGGCGTCCTGCGGGCTAGTTGATCGACGGTCTATTTTCCACTGCCGCGCGCAAGCTTCATCAATGCCGATCGATCGAATGTTTCTGCTTGGACATCGGCGATGAACGGTATTCGGCGTCCTTTGACACGAAGCGTAATCCATGGCGCATTGACACTTTGACCGCGACCGCTCTGCATGCGGCCATGGTGGTAAGAGCCGCCATCGAAGTCTGAGACCGAAAAATTTCGCGTCTTGGTACCAAATATCGCCATCGTTTCCATTTCGACCTGATCGCGCTGTCTGCTGATCCGAACCGCATAAAGCGACGCATACCAGATCATGCCGCCGGCAAATGCGACGCCTAGTCCACCGACGATCCCGCCAGCCATCAATCTTTCGCCGATAGGTCTCAAGACCCCGCCATCGCCGGGATTGAGCCCATAAGTCTCGGCGAGCGACCAGGCGGCGTAGAGTGCTCCGATACACGCGGCTATCGAGCCCCAGAGAAAAACCCGGACTTTCAAGGCTTGTCTGCTGTTAACAAGAAGATGCTTCATTGCTCCTCAATCTCATCATCGACTCTCACGTCGAGAATCGGCGTGATTCCAACGATCTGGCAACCATGTCCGCTGCCAGGAAACCATCAAAATATTGAAAATTCTTCAGTGCGCCCCATGTGTCGGCCAGGGGCGAAGTACTAGGCTCGGAGATTTAGTATGAAAAAGCCAATCCTGATTGGATTCATTATGGCGCTTGCTGCTGCGCCTTTACCCGCAATCGCAGCCGGTGAGGCTCCGACTGCTACCACGACAAACGCTTATTCGACCGAGGATGAGCTGACGGAAAAATACGGTGATCTCGGTACGAATTACACGGCCGCAGTGGCATTGATCGATGCCGGTCAATACAAGGATGCGGTCGTCATTCTGGACTCGCTCGGCAAGGGCGACGATCCACGCGTGCTGAATTATCTCGGTTTCACGCACCGCAAACTCGGCAAGCATGACAAAGCAATTACGTTCTATGAGAAAGCGTTGAAGATCGAACCGCATTTCGCGGCGGCTCACGAGTATCTCGGCGAGGCCTATGTCGAATCAGGCAAGATCGACAAGGCGACTGCGCAGCTGGATAAAATCAAATCCATCTGTGGCACCGATTGTTCCGAGTACAGCAAACTCGACACGGTCATAAAGGCTCACAAAGCCAAGAGCTAAGACAGCCAAGGGCCTCAAACGCCATCGGCGTCTGAGGTCCTCGCTGTGTTCGTTACGGCAAGGGCCGCAATCTCATCAGATTTTGCGAAACAGGTTTCCGGCGAGCAGAACCGCATATGCAGCAAGCAATGCCTCGAAGAGATGCGCGCTGACATATGGAATCGCGACACCAAAATACTTGGCGGCGATAACAGCGCCGGCAAGTACGACGGAAATGATGAAAACCAAGAACGTCGGTGCACTCAGTCTCATGGGAATGGCCTTTCTCGACATCGGGATCAACCGCTTGCCCGATGGCTGCCTTTACTGTCAAGCGTCCACTTCACCGTGTGGGGAGAACTCCGACATCCCCCCTACCCCTCACCGAGTGCAGCCATAATCCGTACCCAACTGCGTGCGCCTTTCTGAAAACTCAGCAGGTTATACTTCTCGTTGGGTGAATGGATACGGTCGCTATCAGAGGCAAAGCCGACGAGAAGTGAATCCATATTGAGTTTCGTCTTGAACGACTCCACGATAGGGATGGACCCACCGCAACCCATCATCACCGGCGCCTTGCCCCACTCGGCCTCCAGCGCTCTTGCGGCAGCCTGGAAGGCCGGCGCTTCGACGTCGAATCCCACTGCGGGAGATCCACCTTCTCCGATGAATTCTACATCTGCGTCTGGCGCCAGATTGTCCGTTACGAACTGGCGAAAGGCCGCAACGACCTTCTCCGGTTTCTGCCCCGGTACAAGGCGGAACGAGATCTTGGCTGAAGCGCGGGCCGGAATGACCGTCTTTGTGCCGGGTCCCTGATAGCCGCCTGAAATCCCATTGATCTCTGCCGTCGGCCGTGACCAGATCTGCTCAAGTATACTTCGATCAGTCTCGCCGGCGGCGCGTTCAAGACCAATGCTGCCAAGAAACGCCTGCCCGTCAAAGCCAAGCTCCGACCATTGCGTCGTGATGGATGCTGGCGGATCGACGATGTCATCGTAGAAGCCGGGAATACGCACCCGTCCGTCGTCATCGTGGATCTTGCCGAGCAGCTGAGCCAACGCCGTGATCGGATTGGTAACCGGCCCGCCATACATGCCGGAATGCAGATCGCGGGAGGGCGCGGACACAACGATCTCGGAGAATGCGAGACCACGCAGCATCGTCGTTATCGCGGGGCTTTCTTTGCCCCACTGTCCCGTGTCGCAGACCAATGCGAGATCGGCTTTCAATTCGTCGCCATTCGCCGCCAGGAAAGGCGCAAGGCTCGGGCTTCCGGACTCCTCCTCGCCTTCCAGTAGCACCGTCACCGAGACCGGCAATCGCCCATGCACGCTATGCCAGGCGCGACAGGCTTCCAGGAACGTCATGAACTGACCCTTGTCGTCGGACGATCCGCGGCCGACGATGACACGGCCATGCTCGGGCTCGTCGTCAAGGCGTGGCTCGAAGGGAGGGCAATCCCACTCCTCCAGTGGATCGGCCGGCTGCACATCGTAGTGGCCATAGAACAGGACATGCGGCCGTCCTTCGGCCTTGTAGTGACCGACGACCATGGGTTGGCCCTGCGTCTTTCGAACCGAGGCAGCAAATCCTGTCTCCACCAACAGGTCGGCGCACCATCGGGCCGCGCGCTCGCATTCCGCGTTATAGTCCGGATCGGTAGAGATGCTTGGGATACGTAGAATCTCAAACAAGCGCTGCAACGCGTCTTCTCGATCCTCGTCCAGTGTGTCCAGGACACGCGCGATTTCGTCAGTCATGAAGATCTCCAGCTTCTCTGCATTCAAACAATCAGGAACACGAAACGGATCATCGTCACGGTTCGTAGCGGTCCCAGAGCCATGTCAAAAGGTTCAATCCCACTCGATCAGCATATATGCACCCATCCTGGCAAGGCAGCTTTTCCGGCACATGACTTGTAACAGCGTGTTAATGGACACTAAGGTTGGCAGTGGATCAAAGAGGGCATCAGCATGCGGATAATCGTTCATGGTCAGCAAGCGTTCGGCAAAGCCGTTCTGGAAGCACTGATCGATCGTGGCGAGAACATTGTCGGTGTCTATTGCGCACCGGATCGCGAGGGCCGGCCGGAAGATCCTCTCAAAACATTCGCTGTCGAGAAAGGTTTTGACGTTCACCAGCCAAAGTCGTGGAAGGATCCCGAGACATGGGCTCAGATGGAAGCCCTGGAACCCGATCTGTGTGTCATGGCATATGTGACCCTGTTCGTTCCGGAGCGGGCGTTGAACATCCCGAAACACGGCACGATTCAGTATCACCCATCTCTTCTGCCCAAGCATCGTGGACCCAGCTCGATCAACTGGCCGATCATTATGGGAAAAACCAAAACCGGTTTGTCGATCTTCTGGCCGGACGACGGCTTGGATGAAGGTCCGATTCTGATCCAGAAGCAAGTCGAGATCGGACCCGACGACACGCTTGGTACGCTGTATTTCAACCATCTCTTTCCCATGGGTGTTGCGGCGATGTGCGAAGGTGTCGACATGGTGCGCGACGGTACGGCACCCAAAATCGAACAGGACCACTCCGAGGCAACCTATGAGAGCTGGTGCAAACGGGAAGATGCCGAAATCGATTGGTCCAAATCAGCCGCGGATGTCTATAACCTGATCCGTGGAACCAACCCACAGCCAGGAGCTTGGACGACCGTCGAAGGCAATGTGCTGCAGATTTTCGATAGCGCTCTAGCTGATGGACCGGGCGGCACTCCTGGAGAGGTTCTCTCGCTGGATGAAGATGGTTTCATTGTCGCTGCAGGAAGCGGTGCGGTGCGCGTAAAACGCGTCCGTCCAAAAGGCGGGGACAAGGTTCAGGCGCAGGATTTTGCTACGGCAAGCGGTCTGACGCCCGGCGCGCAACTCGGGAGCTAGGAAGTTGTCCTGAAAGTCGCCGAATTGTCGGCTTTCGAAGCTCCTGAAGCCTGCCCTCTCCCTCGGCCCAACCACCCCGAGGGTACCCTTATTGGATGGTTGGGCCGGGGGAGAGGGCAGGCTTCGGGACGTTCGGCTATGAACTAGGCCCTGGTATCCACGTTCCCGCCAACGCCCGGCCCAACTGGTGCGTTCACAATCTCTTTGAGATTGGCGGCTGACGCTTCGATCAACGACGCGACCATCTGATCGCTTTCCGCGTTCATCTTGGTAATCTTCGCGGCGATATTGATCTGCGTCTCAGACTGGTTTGCGACCGCAGATGCCGCTGCAATGCTGGCAATAGAACTCATAACTTCGGACTCCTGGGCCAAAGTTATCCCATCCAGCTTAACTCACACTTAACGGATGTGAGCAGCGCCGGTACTAGATCAACCTGCGCCTAATCGGAATCGATTGAGCGCAGAAAAGTTGATCGACTCTAAGCTGCTAGAGCAACTTGGGTGCGTTTCACTAGACGCACGTTGCTCTAGTCTGCCAGTTGAATATTGACGGCCTGCGGGCCTTTGCCGCGCGAATCGGGCTGCGTTTCGAACGAAACGCGCGCGCCTTCATCCTGAGCCGGAAGACCGGACTGCTCCAGGGCTGTAATATGCAGAAACACGTCTTTGCCGCCATCGTCGGGGACGATGAAACCGAATCCGCGAGAATGATTGAAGAATTTTATGGTTCCGCTCTGGCGCATGACACTGCTCCTTTCCCGTTCGTCGATCCTATCTGCCCTGCACGCAATGTACGGGGCACAGCCAGGCAACTGAGATAACGGGAAGAGATGTCGCGCCCGAAACCACGCTCGGATTTGGCCACCACCGGTCCGTTCTACTGCCGGCAATGATCAAAAATCTAAGCGCAACAAAGCGTGAACGCAAGCGAGCAATCACCTAATACCCGAAGCGCCGCGTCACAAAAACGTCACAGAATACCGACGGAGAACGGGCGTCAGCCTTCTCAGGGATAAGGCGACGTCGGAATAATGCCATGTTGCGATGGCCCGTCATCATGCCGCGGCCAATCGTTCGGCCGCGGTGAAAGCGGGTCGTAGGCATAGGTCTGACCAACGCTGAACGAATAGCCGCCGACCGAGGCTGAGAAGCCTTTGACCTGCGGACGCTTCGATTTGCCCCAGTTGGCGAACCAGCCGCTCTTCACGCTGTAGGTCTTTTTGACCTTGTAGTACTTCTTGGATTTGCTGCCCGCATTGGCAGAATCTGCAACTGCGAAGCTCATCGGTACTGCAAGTGCCAGTGCCGCACCGAATATGACCAGTCGCTTCATGGATTTACCCCTCATGACATTGATCGTTCTAATATAGCATTTCAAGCGTTTGCTCGCCATGCCGCCACACCGAAACGTGAAACGGCTCCGCCCCTTCTGCTCACCGAGGTCACGTCATGACCCAAGCATCAGGTACGGAGCCGCAATCGCCTTGGCTGTGCAGAAAGGCTCTAGCGGCAAACCCGCGCGGCAGCCCGACAACGCCAGTTCCATTTCTTGGATGGGTTGCAGCGGGTGTGGATGGCACCGATCTTTGCCCGGCCCTTTTTCTTGCGCGCCCAGGCACGCGCACCGCGGCGCAGACGCCCTTTCGCACGGGCCGTCGTAATCCCCTTCGTAATGCCGTAAGCCGTGGCTCCGAATGCAGCGCAGCGATAGTGATGTCGTGCTTCCGCCGTATCGGACGTCACAGGTGTCAGAACAGCCCAGATCAGGCCGATCAGCGCAATACAGATGATACGTTTCATGAATACCCTCAATTGGAAACGCGGCTCCAACGCGATACCACAACTGAGCCAGAACGGTTGATGAACGAGACGGTTCATGATGACCGGGTCCCCGGTCTTTGCAAGGCACACAGGGCACTTAGGCCTGCATTTTTCCAGATTGATCGAACTCTTCCACAGGATTCACAGGTTCAGCGCCTGTTTTGAGAATGCTGAAGCCAGCCCTCTCGCCTTGAGTGCGGTCGGCGCTATCGACAGATCTTTGCCTTCGCGTGGCACTCATGCTCGGTGAAAAAACCAATCTTGAGAAAGATCTTGCAGGATATCTGTGTCCTGCCCACCCGGGCGCGGGGCGCACGATGCTTGTCCTTCCAGGCATTGATCTTCCGTTCCAACTGCGTCTTCACGAAGCTCCGCGTCCCATTCTCCGTATAGCCAACATAGCCGTAGGATAACGCTTCACAGGTAGCAGCTCTCGTCTGTGTCGGCTCGAAAACTACGACCATGGAAAGAAGGAGAAGAAGGCAGGCAATGACGCGCATGGTTCATTCGCTCCTTGCGGGAAACGATCAAGGAGCAAGATTGAACAGTGAAATCAGGATGGGCGCCAATCAAGATTTGTGTGGATTTTTTTTCGAATGTGTACGGCGGAAGCGGCGTCGAAGGAGGCCGGTAAACCGGCCTCCTTCTTATTGTCGATTAGCAGCTCTTGCGGCTGATCGTTTGGATGCGGACTGGCGCTGTGCCCGCCTGCATGAAGCCAAGCCGCGTTGCAGCAACGCGAGAAAGGTCGATGACGCGGCCCTTGATAAACGGACCACGATCATTGATGCGCACCACGACGGAACGCCCGTTTCTCATGTTTTTCACGTTGACGCAGGTCCCGAACGGGAGCGAGCGGTGAGCGGCAACCATAGCGTTTGGATTGGCGCGTTCGCCGCTGGCGGTAATGGTCGTCATCGCGTACCAGGACGCCTTCCCGCTCTGCACAGCGGCGCTCGCCTGATGGGTTGAAACAAGCACGCCGACGAGTGCTGCCGACGCGCAAAGATGCGCGACAAAAGTCTTTCGCATGAATTCCTCGGATTGTTTTGGAAGCTATTGGGGGGAACGCCTGAGGCCGCAGTCTTACGCCAGCCCAGGCACGTTCTCCTACGAGCGTCGCCTCGTTATTATTCTTGTTAGCGGGCGCACAATACGCCGGAATGAGGCGGAAATTGGAGCGTGCTGAGGCGATTTTCTAGCAAGGTTAAGACACCATGAATCGGGATGGCAGGATGCCAGGCTTGCTCCAACTGAAACGTCGGGCTATGAGCGGCGTATGTGCGCTCGCGGAGGATCCGAATGGCCAAATTACAAGCGGCAATCGTGCCTGTGACAGCCTTTCAGCAGAATTGCACGCTACTATGGGATGACGAGACGAAGGTCGGTACCGTTGTCGATCCCGGCGGCGATGTGCCGCAGATCCTGAAGGCCATCGAACAAACCGGAATGCAAACGGAGAAGATCCTCCTTACGCATGGCCATATCGACCATGCAGGCGGCGCCGCCGAACTTGCGGAAGCTCTGGGCGTACCAATCGAAGGACCGCACAAGCTTGACGCATTTCTTCTGGACGGTCTGGAGGAACAAGGGAAAGCTTATGAGATCGATGCCCGTCCGGTGGTACCGGGCCGCTGGCTAGAGGAAGGCGACCGGGTGACGTTCGGCCCCTTTACCTTTGACGTCTTGCACTGTCCCGGACACACGCCAGGCCATGTCGTCTTCGTTCTGGATATGGATGAACACGGGGACGACGGAATGGTCGAAGGGATCGCCCATGTCGGCGATGTCATATTTAAGGGATCGATCGGACGAACAGATTTTCCCTACGGCGACCACGAAGCCCTGATCAATGCAATCAAAACGAAGATCCTGCCCCTAGGCGATGAGCTCACGTTCATCTGCGGTCACGGACCACCTTCGACGGTTGGTGAAGAGCGGAAAACCAATCCGTTCCTCACCTAAGGACGGATCACTTCTGTCAGGCGGCACGCGGGTGGATATTGCGTACTGACAAGTTTTACCGCGGCCAGCCGATAAACCTTGAGGTACCCTGATTGGGTCGCTGGGGCGGCGAAGCAGGCTGGCTTCGGGACTTTCGAAAAAGACGCTTAGTAACTTCCGCGACGTGGCGGAGCCGACTCATAACGGTCGACCGGTTCTGCTCGTGGCCCGGCCCCAGTCTCCTGGCAGCCCCCGGTCGCGAGCGCACTGCCAAGAACAAGCAGGACTGCCGCTGTCTTGAAGCTCGTCTCTGAAGAGAATACGAATCCCATATCAACGTCCCTCTGGATCGGCCTGCGCCAAACGCCGGAGCGTCGAGAGCAGGAATATCGATTGGGCCCTAGTTGCGGGTCTATGCCCGATCTATGACCTCCATTGTCCGGGTTGCTCCCGGAACATTCCGATGTCCTTCTTTGTTAGTGTTGGTCACACATCAACTGCCAATCACAATGGCTTGACGGTCGCGTGTGGGATTGATTGAAAGAGACAAATCACCAATCAGCAGCCAACCAGGGATAGTAGTCATCATGCGTCTTCGCTTTGCACCGGCCTCCCCCTTCGTCAGAAAGGTCAGGATTGCGGCCGACATCGCCGGGCTGACCGACCAGATCGAACTCGTTCCGGCCAACACGAGGGAGCCGGATGACGCTCTTCTCGAGCAAAATCCGCTCGGCAAGATTCCGGTTCTCATTCTTGAAGACGGCAGCGAGATCTATGACAGCCTGACGATCAGTGAATATCTGGACCGTCGCGCCGGCGGTACGGCACTGTTCCCGACCGATGACACGCGCTGGTCAGCACTCACCCTCCACTCTCTCGCCAGTGGCATCATGGATGCGACGCTGCTCAGAGTCTATGAAGGCCGGTTTCGTCCGGAGGAAAAGCGCCACGATCCTTGGGTGGCCCGCCAGAAAGCAAAGATCGATCGGGGTCTGGCACAACTCGAAGCCAACCCGCCCGATCTCGATTCCGATCTGACGATCGGCCATATCGCTGTTGCCTGTGCCCTTGGCTATCTGGATCTTCGCTTCGAGGGCGCCTGGCGTTCCGACCACCCCAAACTTGTGGAATGGCTAGCCGATTTCGCAAACAAGGTCCCTGCTTTCGAAGCGACAAAGCCGGAGTAGTGAGTGTCATGAGTACCCGTCACTGCCTCAAAATCACCATGACTGCCGGGATTGCGACCGCAATATTCGGCTTGTTGATGCTCGGCACACCGACATCGTCTATGGCAGGCGGCAAGCCTGGAGATTTCGACTATTACGTTCTGGCACTCTCCTGGTCGCCGACCTATTGCGCCGGTGCCGGCCGGAATCGCGGTGAACGACAATGCGCTCCCGGCCGCGCTTATGCTTTCGTGCTCCACGGCCTCTGGCCTCAATACAAAAAAGGCTGGCCAGAACACTGCCGAACAAAAAAGAAACCCTGGGTCCCCAAGCAGCTGATCAACAAGATGCTGGACATCATGCCGAGCCCCAAACTCGTGATCCATGAATACAAGAAACACGGGACCTGTTCGGGCTTCGACCCAGAGGGATACTACAGAATTTCGCGTCAGCTCTTCGACCAAGTCACGATCCCAGCCAGGTATCTGCGACCAAGCAAACCGATCAGCATTGCGCCGCACGAGATCGAGGCCGACTTTCTGAAGACCAATCTTTCGATGGATAAGAGCATGATTGCCGTCGCTTGCGGCCGTTCGCGGCGTTTGCGAGAGGTGCGGATCTGCTTCTCGAAGGACCTGAAACTGACCTCATGCGGCGTGAATGAGCGTCAGAGCAAGCTCTGCAAACAGAAGCGGATCATCATGCCTCCCGTGCGCAGTCGATGATATCAAGTCTGCCTGGGACAGCATCACATTCCGACAACGCACAATGATCCCATGCGCAGCAGCGTCCGAGCAAACGAATCAGAGGGACGACCATGCAAATTGGAAAGCTGGATCACGTGAACCTCCGTACTGCCAATCTTGAGGCTATGACGGAGTGGTATGAGAGCATTCTCGGCATGACTGCCGGAGATCGACCGGCGTTTCAGTTCCCAGGAGCCTGGCTATATTGCGGGAACGATGCCGCCGTTCATCTCGTGCAAAGCGATGGCGGCGCGACGCCTAGTGGGTTGCAGATCGAGCATTTCGCATTCTCTGCTACCGGTATCGAAACGTTCTTGAAGCGCCTTAAGGAAAACGAGATTCCTTTCCGGGCACGGCGCGTTCCCGGAACAGATCTCGTACAAATCAACCTATGGGATCCGGATGGAAACCACATCCATGTCGACTTCACCGGCGAGAACACAGATGGTTTGGATCTCTGATTTCGGCAGCCTGGAGAAGGGCTCTAGTTGAAGAGACTCGATACGGATTTTTCTTCCGACGTCCGCTCGATGGCTTCACCCATAAGGTCTGCAATCGACAGCACCCGGATATTGTGCGCGACACGCACTGCTTCGGTCGGCAGGATCGAATCGGTGATCACAAGCGTCTTGAGGGCCGACGCCGTAATACGCGCCACAGCGCCGCCTGACAGCACGCCGTGGGTGATATAGGCGCTGACCTCGGTTGCTCCCTTTTCGATCAACGCCTCGGCGGCATTGCAGAGCGTCCCGCCGGAATCGACGATATCGTCAACCAGGATACACGGTCGCCCTTCGACGTCACCGATCACATTCATCACTTCCGATTCGCCTGCCCGTTCGCGGCGCTTATCGACGATTGCCAGTGAGCCGCCGATACGTTCGGCCAATGAGCGTGCACGAACCACACCACCGACATCCGGAGAGACAACCACCAGATTATTGTCGGGATACTTCTCCACGATATCCGCCACCATGACCGGGGCGGCATGAAGATTGTCCGTCGGAATATCGAAGAAACCCTGGATCTGCCCCGCATGGAGATCCATTGTGAGAACGCGATCGGCGCCCGCACGGGTGATGATGTTCGCCACCAGTTTTGCTGAAATGGGCGTTCGCGGACCGGGTTTCCGGTCCTGGCGCGCATATCCGTAATAGGGAATGACTGCCGTAATGCGCCGAGCCGAAGACCGCCGGACGGCATCGATGATGATCAGCAGTTCCATAAGATGGTCGTTGGCCGGGAACGATGTCGACTGCAGGACGAAGACATCCTCTCCGCGCATATTCTCCTGGATCTCGACAAAGATCTCCATGTCGGCGAATCGCCGCACAACACACTTCGCCAACGGCGTATTGAGATATGCCGCGATGGCTTCGGTAAGGGGACGATTTGAGTTGCCCGCAACAAGCTTCATGATAGGTGTCCGAGGCCGACATCAGACGTCGCGCACTGCGCAGAAGCGCTACGGGTCCGTCGTAGAGAGGGCGTTATGTAGCAGGAGCCGCCAACGGCTGTAAACCACACAGAGCGCTTGTTTATCGCCGTTCAGTTTTTCGATTTCGATAGAAGTGCCGTGATCTGCTCGACTGCCGCGGCCGCCGCCGCATTCGCGATATCGCCCCAAGGCCCATCCAGGGAACCCTGCGGGATCTTGTTTTTCTGAACGACACTGCGAACCGGTTTGCCATCGGTACGCGTTAATCGCCAGTTGATCTCGATCGTCTGCTGGCCGCCGCTCGGTCGGCCCAAGGAGACTTCCCCGGCCACGGTAACGGTGCTCGAGCTGGAATTGCGGGCAAGCTTGATGCCCTTCTTCTGCAACTGGCCCCGCATAGCCTTCGCCAAAGAGCGGTTTCCATCGCCTGGCGCACCTCGAACATCTGGAACGAGGGCCAGGATTTCGGACGATCTCGTTCGCGGTCTCGCAGCAGGTGCCGGCTTCCGACTCGTTGCTGGGGCCGAGACAGGCGTCGCTGCCGTCGACTGGGTCGGCAGCCATGTCGCCAAATTTCCGACTGTGCTGACAGCGATCTTCTGCAGTGTCTGATCCTGAATGGCGGCCCAGGGATTGCCACCCGGTTTTGAGCTCAACACTTCTTCGCCGGTAATACGATGCACGCGCTTGCCCGATGTGTCCGTCACGTCCCAAATGTAAGACAGCTTGTGACGGGCGGCGTCCGGCGAGGTCGCAATATAACCGCGCAGAGTATATGCAGCGCTCTTGTCACCGACCTTCACCACCGGAACTCTCTTGTCGGCCGCAACCGACGCAAGCTTTGTCGACAGACTCTTGGAGACGTTCGGCGGAGCACCGATGATCGGCGCAAGGGAGATTGGGGGCGTCGGCCCGGCATTCGGAAGCCGCGCGTCTTCGAGCGCAGTCGTGCTCGTTCCCGATGCACAGGCGCCAAGCAGCACTGTCGCTCCAACGATGACGACTAGAGCTGAGTACCGCTGAGCCAAGCGGAACGGCTCTGCCATAAGCATGCTCCCCACCCGATTGGCTCCCTTAACGCTCTGAGGCTGTGCGATTCCGGCCAAATTTGCACACCACGTGCTGACCATTCATGCACCCAGGCCCAATTTTTACCGTGAATTCAAGGGTGCGTCCAGCGATTGCGCAGCCTTCAGCTGTACGATCGAAAGCTATTGTTAACGATTGTCACGTCAGCACAATGGCAGAAATTTGGCGACCATAGTCCGGTTCACGCCGATGTGTGGTGCGTCGATAGCTGAAAAGTCGTGTCTCATCACTGTAGGTGCAAATTTCCAGATCCTCTACGAAACCGACACCGGCGGCTCGGAGACGGTCGCTGACAAACCGCGAAAGCGCAAAATGCGGCTTCGCATCTTCACGCGGCCGCTCAAAATATCGGGCGTTATCCGGGTCGTGTGTCACAAAGCGATCCCGAAACTCATCGCCGACCTCATAGCTCTGGCCGGATATTGCAGGACCGACGGCCGCAACGATCTTGTCACGTTGTCCGCCTTCGCTCACCATCAAGTCGACAGTCGCTTCAAGAATACCGCCCAATGCTCCCTGCCAGCCTGCATGTGCCGCACCGACAATGCCTGTATCCGATTCGGCGAAAAGAACAGGTGCACAATCCGCTGTAGCGATTCCGATTGCCAATCCCGGTGTTCTGGTGACAAGCGCATCGGCCCTTGGCGCGCTATCCCTTTGCCATGGCTCATGCACCAGCACCGCATTGTCGCTATGGATTTGATACGGGCTGACGAACCTGCCGGGCTCGACACCAAGCTGCTCTGCAACACGGGATCGGTTCTCCAGAACCCGCACAGGATCGTCATCCGAACCCAATCCGCAGTTCAGCGAACCATAGATGCCGGACGATACACCCCCTTCACGGGTGAAGAAGCCATGGCGCAGATTATCGATTGATTTGAGTTTGGGCGCTTCGATCATCGCTTAGCCAGTCCTCATGCAAATATTGGCGTTCGTGTTGTCGACGTCCTCGAAAGGCGGCGGAACCGACAGTTCGGGACTTGTGAGGGCCAGGACCTTGAACAGCTCACCCATTTGATCTGGCGCGACGAGGCGTTGAGCACCTGACACCAGGTCGTCCCGCTGCCTTGGGCTTGCCCCGGCGATCAATCGTCGAAGCCTCTCATTCAATCCAAGACCGGTCAAAAACGCCCCCTGCCCGATCGGGCCCCAGGCCGAAAGACCGGTCCGAAGTGCAGCGGTCTGCAATCCGGCAAAATCGACGAGGGCCGTGAGATCAGCGCCACCCGGATCGATCAGCGGATCGGCATAGCGATGACATCTGACTGCCTGCAATGTATTGCCGACCGATTCTTCGCCATAGCCATAGTCGATAACGAGGGCCGCGACCGGAAAGTCCCGGCCGCGGTCTGCAAGAGCTGATAGTAAGACCTCGGCCTCTGGCCGGATTTCGGTAACGGTGCCTTCTCCGACAGTCGTTTGAGGAAGCTCGGGAACGGGTTCGGTAGCGTCGTCTGTCGCCTGTGTCTCGATCACGCAAAGCTGGGCGGTGCGATCCAGCCCGACCTTCCGTTCGAACCAGCAGCCCTTGCGATTGACGAATTGGCGGACGGGGAGAGCGTCGACGAACTCATTGGCGATGACAATTGCCGGTCCGGCCGGGATATTGGGCAGGCATTGATGCCAATTGAGCCGTTTTCCATCTCCTGCGAGCGTGCGTTCTTGAATTTCCCTCAGAGTCGCACTCGACTCGACGAGATGGACTTTGGCTGCCGCAAGATACTCCGGAACCACCCGTGCCGCCCGCAGTGCGTCTGCCATCAGCGTCCCACGACCTGGGCCAAGTTCAACAAGCCGAAATACCGCCGGGCTGCCCATCGACCGCCAAATGTGAACGCACCAAAGCCCGATGAGTTCACCGAAAATCTGTGAGATCTCAGGTGCGGTAACGAAATCACCATCCGCACCGATCGGATTGCCGGACCGGTAATAACCAGCCTCCGGATCATGCAGGCAAAGCTTCATATAGTCGGCTATCGTCAAGGGCCCGTGCGCCCTGATGCGCTCTCTCAACCTCTCCTGGAGTGACGATCCTGATGGCATGCTTCAATCAGGCGGTCACGACCGGCCCGCGATAAGCCCGCCAGATAACGTAGGCGCCAACCAATATCATCGGTATGGAATAGACCATGCTGGGCGTGACGTAGGTCCCGGCAAGGGCATGGGCCGGATCGAAGGTGCGGAAATTCTCTGCAATAATCCGGCAAACGCCATATCCCACGAAGAAGACACCCGTCGCGATACCGGGCCGGTCCAGAAGTTTTGCCCGATGCGTGGCCCACCGGCAGAGGACAAAGACGAGCACACCTTCAAGCGCAGCTTCATACAGCTGGCTGGGATGTCGTGGCAGCGAGTCCACGGCAGGAAACACCATGGCCCATGAAACATCGGTGACTCGGCCGACGACCTCCTGGTTGATGAAATTCGCGAGACGGCCGAAGAAAATCCCGATCGGTGCCGCCGCACAGCACAAGTCAGCGATGGTGAACATCCGCACGCCCTTGGCGCGAGAAAACAGATAGACCGCCAGGATAACGCCGAGCAGACCGCCATGGAACGCCATGCCCCCTTTCCAAATCGCGAAGATCTCCAACGGATTCTCAAAATAGTATCCCGGATCATAGAGCAGGACATTGCCGAGCCGCCCGCCGATCACCACGCCCAGTGTCGTCCATAAGAGAAGATCGTCCGTCATATGCGGTTCTAGAGGCGGTTTGCCGGGCCAGAGTGTACGGTTTTTCAGCATTGACCGGATGTACAGCCAACCCAGGAGCAATCCGGCCATATATGCCAGGCCGTACCAGCGGACAGCGACCGGACCGATTTCGAAGGCGACCGGATCGATGACCGGATATGCGATAACAAGAGGTGACATGGCGGCTCCGGCGCGATCCTCGATCGGTCTGACTTGGTTTTCGTGCGGCGAAACTCGCCAACGTGTAGCGTGCTGTCAACCGTGCCTCGCGGCAACGCACTAAGACTTGATTTGCGCGTGTTACCAAGATCATAGTCACGCAGCTTCTCTGCGATAGATGTGGTATGCTGATAACGTCGCCGCGTTCGTGACAGCGATGGCAATCGGTTTGCAAAGGTAGTTTTGATGACGCAAACGACGAGTCGGATCTTCGACGAGATTGGAAAACTGATGACGGATGCCGCCGGCGCTGCACACGGTGTCAGGCAGGAGGTCGAGTCGCTCGTGCGGACCCAGGCAGAGCGCATGCTCAATGAAATGGACGTCGTTCCGCGTGAGGAGTTTGAAGCGGTAAAGGCGATGGCTCGCCTGGCACGCGAGGAAAACGAGCGGCTATCTGAACAGCTCTCAGCCGTTGAAGAAAGACTTGCGGATCTCGAAGGCAGGACGACCGCCGGTCGCAAGTAACCGTCGCCACCGCCGCGACCAATCCGCACCGACAAGAAGAAATCCAACATCTGACTGTGCCCGCACGCCGATCGATCATCCGGCGCGATAGTCTGCCCACTGAATGTTTTTGCTTTTCCGTCGGCAATGCTCTTGGCATCCTGTGCTGATTGGAAACCGCACAGACGCGTCATCAGAGGCATAATCGATGTTGGAAGCTGACAAACCAGACAAACCGATTGCAACGTGGCGCAAGGTGCTGGCAGCCATTTTGGATTTCATTACGGCCTTTGCGCTGTTTGGATATCTGGTGGCGAGAGTGACCGGCAATACCACCGAATCCGGCTTTAATCTCGAGGGTACGCCAGCGCTCGTCATGTTCGGCCTTGTGATCGCCTACTTCATCGTCGGGCGCCGCTATCTTGGTGGGACGATCTGGCAACGCATCCTGAAGGCACGCTGAGAGCACCCAGCCCCCCTTGCCTTCGTATCGTGCCTCAATGCTGCCGTTGTTGATGTTTGTCCACAGCGACAAGCGTTCCCCGGCTTGTTGAAAACCCAACTGAAACCTGAAAAACCCAAAGGATTCGGCAATTTACCGTGGACAACCCATGGCTCTGCCTTGCGACTCACACAATCCTTTGGTGTGGTCTCGAAATCATCCGACGAGGGCACAAAAGACCCTGTGGTGTAGAGACTATGTGGCGCGATATATTGTGAGGGCCTGCTGATTCGCGGCTTGGATTCGTCTTCGGATTCAGAGTTGCGGGACTCCGGTTCGGAATTCGCCAGCAACGAGGGACATGCATGGCTACCGCCGAAACCATTTTCGAACGCTCGGCCCACCCGGTCGACTTTGTCGAACATATTGCTGGAAACCACGATTGGTCATTCGAGAGAAACGCGGAAGACGAACTCTCGGTCTCCATATCCGGTTCCTGGTGCGACTATCATATTTCACTCAATTGGCGCGATGACCTGGAGGCCCTGCATCTTGCCTGTGCCTTCGACCTGAGGGTCCCGGAACAGCGCCTCGACCACACGCTTCGTCTGATTGCGTCAATCAACGAGCAGCTTTGGCTCGGGCATTTCGACCTATGGCGTTCCGAAGGTTTGCTGCTCTACCGGCACGGATTGATGCTCAAGGGCGCAGAACCGACCGTTGCCCAATGCGAAGCCCTTCTGCACGCGGCACTCGACGCCTGCGAACGCTATTTCCAGGCCTTCCAGTATGTCATTTGGGCCGGACAATCAGCAGAAGACGCCCTAGCGACAACGATGTTCGAGACGGAAGGCCGGGCATGATCGATCTGGGCGGTCCGCTCCTTCTTGTGGGGGCGGGCAAGATGGGAGGCGCAATGCTCTCCGGCTGGCTCGGTCAAGGTCTGCCGCCCGATCAGATTTTTGTCCAGGATCCTGCGCCGCCGGATGACACGGCAGTACTCATTGCGCGCCATGACATTGCCTGCGGAGGGGACGTTTTGCTACCCGAGTCGCCCGCAGTCCTGGTACTCGCGGTTAAGCCTCAGCTCATGGAAAGAGTCTTGCCGGACGTCGCAACCAAGGCCGGTTGCGGCACGGTGGTCCTATCGATTGCTGCGGGACAGAGGCTGAGCAATCTTGCAGCCCCCTTCCCTGCGGGTCAGGCGATTGTGCGCGCAATGCCGAATACGCCGGCGGCCATCGGTCGCGGCATCACAGCGGCCTTCGCGAAAATAGGCACAACGGACAAGCAAAAAGCGCAATGCCAAAGCCTGCTAGAGGCCGTTGGCGCCGTCGTGTGGCTGGACGAGGAAGCTCAACTGGACCCGGTGACTGCCGTGTCCGGAAGCGGCCCGGCCTATGTCTTTCTGCTGACCGAATGCCTGACCAAAGCCGGGATGGAAGCGGGGTTGTCACGCGAGCTCGCGGAGGCTTTGGCATTGGCAACCGTGGCTGGCTCGGGTGAGCTCATGGCTCAATCGGATCTGCCGCCTTCGACACTTCGCGAGAATGTGACATCGCCGGCAGGTACAACGGCGGCCGCACTCGATGTGCTGATGGCGGGTGACGGTCTGCAGGACCTGATGACGCGGGCGGTCGCAGCGGCGACAAACCGCTCTCGGGAACTCGCGGACTAACCCATCAGCCTGTCTTCCCTTCAAAACCGGAGTCCGAGTCGCTATCTTCCGGCCTGAAGGAGTTGCACCATGTTGCAAGACGACAGTAAGCGCACGCGTTTGATTCGCGCAGCATTCTCGTGTGCGGAAGACAAAGGCTGGAGTCGCCTCCGTTTGACGGAGATTGCCGCCGAAGCCGATCTATCGCTTGCGGACGTTGCCGAGCATTTCGCAAACAAGCAGGCGATCCTCGATGCCTTTGTCGACGCAGTCGATCAGGAAGTCCTGAGAAAAGCAGATCCGGACCCGGCAGAGACCGCTCGCGACCGCGTTTTCGACGTGATCATGACCCGGTTCGAGGTTCTGATACCCTTTCGCCCGGCCCTCAAGAGGATCGCCCGCGATCTGGGCCCGACTCCCGGACAGGGTGTCCATATATTGGCCCAGTTTGCCCGCTCTCAAACTTGGATGCTGCGCGCTGCCGGCATCGACGTGGACGGTCCCACTGCAGGATTGCGGGTTTCAGGGCTGATGAGCGTCTACGCGCAGGTTCTGCCAGTCTGGATGGAGGATGACGACCCTGGCCTTGCCCGCACAATGGCCACGTTGGATCGGCGTCTCAGGCGTGGCGAACGCTGGTTGGTCCGGCTCGAAGGCATCGGCGGAACGCTCGCGCGTCTGGCCGGTAGATTCGCCCCGAAGGATCGGTCAGCCGCACCGACCCCATCTCCTGAAACACCGCCTTCGCCGCCAACGGCGAATGGCAGCGCCGATCAGAGTATCCACTGAGCCATCATGCCTGAGATTAGTTTCGACGACTTTCTGAAAGTCGATATTCGCGTTGGCACCATCGTCGACGCGCAGCCTTTTCCGGAAGCACGCAAGCCGGCGTACAAATTGTGGATCGACTTCGGCCCCGAAATCGGCGTCAAGAAGAGTTCGGCTCAGATCACAAAACGCTATGACCTGAGCGAGCTGGAAGGCCGGCAAGTGGCTGCCGTGGTGAATTTCGCTCCCCGGCAGATCGGGCCGTTCATGTCCGAGGTTCTGGCGCTCGGATTCCCGGATGAAGATGGCGAGGTCGTGCTGATCGCGCCAAGCCTGGCCATTCCGAACGGCGGACGGCTTTTCTAGAGGCGTTCCGGCCGCGGCTCCACGTCAAAAAAAGTTAACACAGCGATTTCAAGCGGCAGGCGATTCCGCTTATAGTCGCACTATGGGCATTTCTTCGTGACGGAGCAGGATTCATGAATCGGCTGGTAAGCGCTCTCTTGGCTACCTTCCTCTTCGCGGTCGTTTCCGGTGAGGCGAACGCCAAACGCGTGGCACTTATTATCGGCAATTCCGAATACAAAAGTGTTAGCAAACTTCCGAACCCGACCAATGATGCACAAGCGATGGCAGCGACGCTGGCGCGGCTTGGCTTCGATACGGTCAGCCTCAAGATGAACCAGGACTTCACCACTTTCCGCAGAACGCTGAGAGCGTTTGCGCGCAAAGCGGCGGGGGCGGATCTAGGGCTGGTCTTTTTTGCAGGCCATGGAATCGAGGTCGGTGGACAGAATTACCTGATTCCAACGGACGCCGAGTTGTCGGACGCATCGGATGTCGACTTCGAAGCCATCCCTCTGTCGATGGTTATGGGCGCACTGGACCGCGTGAAAAAACTCAAACTCGTCGTGCTAGACGCCTGTCGTGACAATCCATTTGCTTCACGCATGAAGACGACGGGTGCGACCCGATCGATCGGCCGCGGCCTTGCACGGGTTGCGCCTCGCGGCCAGAACTCACTTGTGGCCTATGCGGCACGAGAAGGAACCGTTGCACGCGATGGCGACGGCAAGCACAGCCCTTATGTCACTGCGCTTCTTACTCATATCGAAACGCCTGGCCTGGAAATCGGGTTCCTCTTCCGCAAGGTTCGCGACGCGGTTGTCGATAAGACCGGCGGTTCGCAGGAACCTTTCGTCTACGGATCGCTATCCGGCGAGGCGATTTATCTCAAAGCGCCAGGTACCAAGCCAACACCGCCAAAGACAGTTACGCCGAAAGTGCCTTCACAATTGCCGATTGGCGGGGCGACCATGGCCTGGGAACACGTAAAGAACAGTAACGACATTGATCTGCTCCGCGCCTTTATCGCGCAGTATGGCGCCACCAATGCCTTCTATGCCCGCCTGGCCGAAAGCCGGATTACGGCATTGGAGAAAAAGAAAAAACTGGCGGCGATTCCCCCGCGGGTTATCCCCCCGCCACCGCCAATCATTCCCAAAGCCGGAGATCCCTACGCGGTGCGGGGAAACTGCAGGACAGATCTGGAGAATTGGCGCAAGAAGTCAAGTATCGGTGCCTTCGCAGTCGAGCGAGGTGGCGGATGCGGCTGGAGCTTTGGCTTTAATACTGAAAAAGAAGCCAGGGACCGGGCATTGCTCGAGTGCCGCAACCAGGGGCCGGACTGCAAAGTGGTCGAAATCAGCACGCAACAGCGCGGCAACTGGACCATCGGCGCGAAATGCCAGGCCGATCTGGCGAGCTGGCGGCAAAAAGCCACCGTGGGAGCTTTTGCCCTTGAGCGGCGTGGTGGGTGTGGTTGGAGCTTTGGGTTCTCCAGCCTGACCGAAGCGCGCGATCGTGCAATGGCCGAATGCCGAAAACAGGGAAATGAATGCATGATCATCGGTGTCACGACCGCCAAGTCGGGCCAATGGTCTATTGGGTCGAACTGCCAACGTGATATTCGCAACTGGCGTGGCAAGGTCAGCATCGGCGCCTTTGCCTTGGAGAGAGGCGGCGGATGTGGCTGGAGCTTCGGATTCAACAATCTGAAGCAGGCACGGGATCGTGCGCTTGCAGAATGTGCAAATCAGGGCCCGAATTGCGAAGTCATTGAAGTCCACACCGACAATTCCGGCGATTACAAGCTCGGCGCCAACTGCCAGCGCGATATTGTGAGTTGGCGCAAAAAAGCCAGCATTGGCGCTTTCGCCGTCGAGAAGCGCGGCGGATGCGGCTGGAGCTGGGCCAACAAGACGGTCGAACAGGCCCGCAACTCCGCTCTACAGGCATGCCGCAAGCAAGGCCCCAACTGCAAGGTCATCGAGGTGCATACGAAGCAGCGGGGTGACTACAGTCTGTCGGATTCCTGCAAGGGGCACCTGAACAAATGGCGGAAGCTGAAACGCAAAGGCGCATTCGCCGTCGAGCGCGGTGGCGGGTGCGGCTGGAGTTTCGGTTTCAACTCCATCAAGTCGGCACGTTCACGCGCCATGGTGGAGTGCAAGAAACAAGGCCCGCAATGCAGAGTTGTCGAGGTTCGCTGATCCCGAATCTCCTGTGTCGATCAGCATGACCGACCGCTGTGCGTGCCAAACTTTATCGCCGTTTTCTTGAGTGCGGCCGGCAACCAGGCACATGCTGGTCGCCGGTCGATCTTCTGCAGTGTGGTTCAAAAAAGCGAGCGTAATCGAAACATACGAAACGCTCCGCGAGAGCGCCGCGATTGATCACGACCTTTGAGGACGGTGACCGATGTCAACTCTGAGCGATGCAACCCGATATCTTTCAGGGTGTGGTCACTGAGAGTCCGTAAAGCCCGAATGTTCTCACGCTGAATATTCCATTCAACGAATGCACGTTTGGCGCCGCGATACATTGTTCGTATGCGCGACGACCATCTGGATGGCGCGTTTCCAGCACCGAGTGTCGATACAGCAGTCATGGATTTCTCCCTTGCCCGCCGGGCCATAGGCAACCGGCTGTCATCTGCGCAGTCCCAAACCGCGCCGTTGAACAAGAGATGCGAACGCAATCGATCAGCGACAATTGCGCACCGCGCGTGAGCCGCAAAATCGTCATAAGCATTTGATTTTTATAATTTTTTAATCGTAACAGCTCTTTCGGAACTGTTTCAGATACGTTTCAAATCAGTCGTCCACGACGGTCTTTTCGACCGACCACTGTTTGAATGGATGTTCGGAGAGGCTTGCATTGTAGTAGCGCCGCTCTCCCGTCACTTCCGCTCCGATCCATTCGGGGAGATCAATGGACTGCTCCTCATGGTCGAGCTCGATTTCTGCGACGACAAGTCCTTCATTCTCGCCGGCGAACGCATCAATCTCCCAGATTGCATCGCCGCGCCGTGCGCGATAGCGCGTCTTTTCGACAACGGCACCTTTGCGCAGCGCTATCATTTCGACAGCATCCGCTACCGGAATCTCGTACTCGAACTCATCGCGCGTAAGCCCGCGCTGTCCTGATTTGATCGTCAGTCTTGCCGAGACATCGTCGATAATCCGGATCCGGATCGAAACATGATTCGGACGGCTCAAATAGAACTGCTTGAGAACCCGCGAATCGAAAGCTTCATCCCGCCAAGCGGCATTTCTGAGAAGGTATTTGCGCTCGATTTCCGTAGCCATGACACCCAACACCGCAAACGCATGCCTTGCTATCAAGAGTGCACGCCTGATCGCAATAGGCCACCAATCTATACAGGAACCCGGATTGTCGCGCGAAGGCCGCCAAGCGGCGAATCTGCAAGTGTGATATCTCCGCCATGACCGCGCACGATATCGCGGGCGATGGCCAGCCCCAGACCCGTACTCCCCTGACTGACGCTCCTAGCGTCATCGACCCGGTAGAATGGCCGGAAAACGTCCTCGCGCTCTTCTTCCGGTATCCCCGGACCATCATCGTCGACACGGATCGTCAGCCACCGTCTTGTTCGCGCCGCATCGATGCGAACGGAATTTCCATATCGCAGGGCATTGTTGACGACATTGCCCAGGGCTCGCTTGAACGCCTGACGCCGCAGCGGAACTGTCAGCCGATCGCTCATCAGGCGCACCGTAATCCCCTTGCCGCTATGCGACGCCTGCTTTCTGATTTCCTTAAGCAGCGGTCGCATGTTGACCTGGGTGATTTCTTCGCTCGCCTCTCCCCGCGCAAACGCCATATAGGCTTCGAGCATCGCCTGCATCTCATCCACGTCCTTGCGCATATCTTCCGTTTCAGAAGAATTACCAGACATGGCGAGTTGAAGCTTGAAGCGCGTCAGGATGGTCCGCAAATCATGACTGACGCCGGCAAGCATTGTCGTACGCTGCTCGATCTGGCGTTCGATTCGGTCGCGCATCTCGGTGAAGGAATAAGCGGCCTGACGGACTTCGCGGGCGCCGCGCGGCCTGAAGGCGTCCGGTGCCGGCCGCCCTTTGCCGAATGATTCGGCCGCCGCCGCCAAATGCAGGATCGGTTTGATCTGATTGCGCAAAAACAGAATGGCGACAGTCAGCAGGACAAGCGAAGTCGCAACCATCCATAAGAGAAATATGTGTGAGTTGGATGCATATGTCTGACTGCGTCTCGCCAGAACGCGGAACACGGCATTGTCGAGTTTTATGCGCACCTCGACGAGATGGGAACGCCCCACGGTGTCGATCCAGAAGGGTTTGCGAATCCGTTTGCGGATCTCGTCACTAAGCGTGCGATCCAGGAGGTCGAAGAACGGCTTTGGCCGCGCAGGCGGCAGGTCCTGGGGGGGAAGAATCTGAACCGACAGGTTCAGCGTGTCATGAGCCAGTTTTATGAGCTTCTCGTATTTGTCGCCATGAGGATAGTTCGCATAGACCTCCAGCAAGGCCGAAATATCACGCGTTGTCGCGGTGGACAGACGCCGGGTTACCGTTTCCCAATGCCGTTCCATAAAGACGAACGCCACGACGGACTGCAACAAGACCATTGGCGCGATAATAATGATGAGGGCCCGGGCATAAAGGCCCTTCGGCATGACATTGGCGACGGCCTTCGCCAGCCGCCTCAAGAGAGTCGGCCGGGTCTCTGCCTCTATCCGCTCATTCGGGAGGGCGACCATCATTCACCATGCAGAATATAACCCTTGCCACGCACAGTCTGTAGATAGACTGGATTGCCTGGATCCGATTCAATCTTGCGTCGCAGACGGTTAATCTGAACGTCGACGGCTCTCTCGCTGCCATTCGTTCCAGCCTGCGCCAACTCGTGCCGGGAGATGGCGGCGCCGGGTCGCTGGGCGAAGCGCCGAAGGAGCTCGCGTTCCCGCTCGGTGAGGCGGACCGACTCGCCACTTCGCTTGAGTTCACCACGCGAGATATGAAATACGACCTCTCCCATACGGATGGCATCGGCGGGCACGCGGGCACCCTGACGTCGGCGCAAAATGTTGTGCAACCGAAGCAGAAGCTCGCGCGGCTCAAACGGCTTGGCCAGATAATCGTCCACTCCGATCTCAAGTCCCTTGATTCTCTGATCGGCTTCGGAGCGCGCCGTCAGCATTAGGATCGGGACATCGCTGGTCGCAAGTAGCGATTTCGCAAAATCGAATCCAGACTCGCCCGGCATCATGACGTCCAGAACGAGAAGATCGAATGCAAGACCCCGCATATTGGCGCGAGCACTTGTGGTATCCGCACTCGTTGTCACACGAAATCCGTTTTCTTTGAGAAACCGCGCCAGCAGATTGCGGATTCGTTCGTCGTCGTCGACAACGAGAATATGCGGCGCATTGTCGTGAATAGGGGACGTCTGTGCAGTAGAATCAGGTGGCGTCGCCGTCATGACGCATCTCCTCGGCTGCTGGCCGCAGCAACAAGATTTTTGACTCTTTCACGTTCGGGCGCATCGACTGCGGATTCAAGAAAAGCTTTTACGGCCTCGAGACCCGCGGGGCCCGCGGCACCAAGTGCACTGCCGATCCGGTCCAACTGCGGTGATGCCAGACGATCAGCCAAGGCACGTCCCTTCGATGTCGCATATAGCAGTCGTTCGCGGCGATCCATGCGGCCCGCTTCCTGTGCAATGTAACCTTCATCCACAAGTTGCTTGAGAACGCGTGCCAAGCTCTGTTTGGTGATTTTAAGGATGTCCAACAGGTCCGCAACCCTGAGCCCCGGGTGGCGATCGACGAAGTGCAGCACACGGTGATGGGCGCGCCCGAAGCCGATTTCGTCCAAAATGGCATCCGGGTCCGAGATGAAGTCGCGATACGCGAAGAACAACAGCTCGATGATTTCGATCGTTGCCTGGTCCGGCGGTCGGCCTGCATCAAAGGGCGATGAATCGCCCTCTCCGCCAATGCGAACCGGTTTTCTCAAATCACTTCGTGTTTCAATTATGTCAGCCATGTTGACTTATTTTGGATGGATTGTTACAGGAAGCAACCGTTTTCGCGAAATTTCTCGCAAAATTTTGGGTGATTGCCGCAAGATACGGCATAATCTCTCAAAAAGTCCGGTCAACACGACCGATCGCCATGAGGCGACCTAACACATAGACGTCCTTTGGAGTGAATGAAATGGCAGCACATACCTATGATGACCGAGACGGGGTCATTTGGTACGACGGCGAAATGGTTCCATGGCGGGACGCCAAGCTGCACGTACTGACCCATGGGATGCACTATGCGAGCGCCGTATTCGAAGGCGAGCGCGCCTATGGCGGTGAGATTTTCGAGCTGACCCAGCACACCGAACGCCTGCATGCGTCGGCAGACATGCTCGGCTTTGAGATACCCTATTCGGTGGAAGCGATCGATCAGGCCAGTCGTCACGTCGTCGCCGCGAATGGATTGGTCGATGGCTATGTCAGGCCGATCGCCTGGCGAGGCAGTGAGATGATGGGCGTTTCGGCCCAATCCAATACGATCCACCTTGCAATTGCCGCTTGGGACTGGGGGTCCTATTTCGATCCGGAAGAAAGACTTAAAGGCATTCGGCTGACGATGGCAGAATATTGCCGACCGGATCCGCGAACGGCGCCGTCGAAGAGCAAAGCAACCGGCCTCTACATGATCTGCACGCTCGAGAAGCATCGGGCCGAAGCCAAAGGATATGCGGACGCACTGATGCTTGATTGGCGTGGCCATGTGGCTGAAGCGACAGGTGCGAATGTGTTCTTCGTTCGAGGCGATACAATTCACACGCCGACACCGGATTGCTTCCTTGACGGCATCACGCGAAGGACCGTGATCGATCTAGCAACCAAGCGTGGTTGCGAAGTGATCGAACGCACGATCCTTCCAGAAGAGCTGGCCGATTTCGAGCAATGCTTCCTGACTGGTACGGCGGCCGAAGTGACACCCGTCTCCGAGATTGGAGAGCACAGCTTTGCCGTCGGGGAAATCACCAAGACATTGCTGCACGACTATATGAATGCCGTGCAGCCCGCGGAGGCAGCGGTCGCAGCCCGCGCCTGACCGACGACAAATCGCAGATAAGAAAGGGGCGGGTTGCCTACGGCAACCCGCCCCTTTCTATTCGCTATCCGATCGCGTCCGGCGATCAGATGCCATACATCGCCGTCGGATCAACGTGGCGAGAAGCACTTGTCGGTGAAGACACCACGCTCGCAGTCGATACGGCTATCCTCGCCACCCCAGTTTTGCTCCCTCTTGGGGGGCGACTTTTTCGGAGCTTTGCGCTTAACCGTCGGACGCTTCTTTGGCACAGCCTTTCGCGGCGCCTTCTTGGCCACGACGACGCAACTGCCCTTCCGTGAAAGGACACGGCCGGCAGGGCATGTCTTCTTCACGCAGCTATTGCCCTTGGCCAGATACTGCGCACCGCAGACTAGCGGACAAACCCGACCGGTCTTGGATTTGAGGATCGTTAGCGCATCATTCCTTGCCTGCCCGGTAACAAGAGACAGTTTGGCATAGCGGTTGAAGTTGCGCATGGCCCGCGTCGACTGACGGCCCCACTTTCCATCCGGTCGACCTGCACTGCACCCGACCCGGTTCAGCTCTTTTTGTACGGCGAGAACAAGTGTGCGCCCGGTTAGCGGTGCGACTTCCTGAGGCGTGACGACGGGTGCTGGGTTCGTCGCGGCAACCTTCACGTCCTTCTTGCCGGCCGCAGGTACAATCGCTGCCTTTGGCGTTGTTGCGACCGGAGCCACAACGGTCTTCTTTGTCGGTTCGACCGCTTTTTCGACCGAAATCGCGCGGCCGGTTTTCTTACAGTTCGTTTCGATCCACTCACTCGCGAGCCGTGCATAAAACGTTCCGCGATGCTGTTCTTCGAATGCTCTGTAGGCACCGCAGGTTCCGACCGAAACGGTTGCCTGGAACGCTGCAGAGACGATGCGCTCACGGTCGATTTCGCGGTATCCTTGGGCGGTAGACGTAATCTGAGTTGCAGGCGCCGCCGCTTTCGGGGCCGGTGTTGCAACAGCAGCCGTTTTGACTTTTTCCTTGAATACAAAGTTGCCTGTCAGTGAGGAATGCTCCCAAGGGACCTGCTTGCCTTTCGATGTAGCAAGGACGTCCTGGCGGACTTTGATCATCAAATCGCTGATGCCGACGCCGGGTTTCTCGATGTGCTTTACAAGCGCCTGTGTGTACGGGCTGTTCCGGCCCTGCCCATCAAGCGCAACCATACCAGGGCTGGTTGCATAACTGATCAGCATGCCGACACCCGACTCGACACGGGCAAGACCCCGCCCGATCGCTGCAGAACGCGTCGCCGACATCGATCGTGCCAGCCTTTGCGTTAGAGGATTGTCGCGGCACGCATCGAGGAAAACCAAATTGGTGCGCTGCTCGCGTTCCATCTGCCGCAGTACGAGATTGAGCTGCACGGTCTCGAAATCGAGATCGCTCTCTTTCTCCAGTTTGGCATTGACGGGCGCCAGATAATTTTTACCGGCGACCTGCAGGCCGTGACCGGCATAATAGAAAAGCGCAACCTCGGCACCGTCGATGGCCGTTGTGAAATCCCGGATCTTGGATCGCATTCCTTCGTGATCAAGATCAAACCCTTCAATGACACTGAAATTCAGTCGGCGTAGCGCCGCCGAAACATCTCGTCCATCGTTGGCCGGATTCTTCAATTGCGTCGTATTTTGATAAGTGGAATTGGCAATCACCAATGCGACACGTTTCTTGTCGACAGCTGCCCATGTCGAGGCGCTTGTCGTCGCAAGCGCGAAAAGTGTCATGATGGCAACGAGAGCTGTGCGGCCCATGGCACGTCTCCTTAGCTGAACTTGGCCTCGCCCCCGGGCTTGGTTCAGGATAGCTCGGATGTGGGCATCGATGCCCCATATTACAATGTTTCGGACCGTTACAGGCAAGGCAATCGCACTTTTTCTCCGCCCTTTGAACGTTTCGAAGCCGAGAATCGGCGCTCAATGGATGCATTGAGGGTACTTTTGCTCCTTGCGCGCCGTACTCCCGTCCATGCTAGTGTGGTCTTGTGATTGTGGGAGCACTGGAATCGCACGGGGGTGTCACGGTGTTTGTAAAGTCTGGTCGGATGGCGGTCGCCGCGATCCTGGTTTGTTTTTCAGTTGCAGCACTTGGCCAGAGTCGGGTGCAGGCAGCACCTGCCGGCGTATTGGGCAGTGTTCATGGCAATGCGAATACGCTGCTCCATCAGGCGGACATATTCAGAGATTGCATCAAGGTTCGAACCTGTTGGCGTGCCCGGTCCGGACGACGTGTATGCGGACTGCGGGAGCGCTGTGAGATCTGCAGGTTTGTCCGCGTTTGCACCCGAGCATCTGGCTGCCAGTGGAAGGAACGCTGCCGCTGGGGACCGCGCGTCGGCCCCGTGCAGCAACCCGTTCCGCCGAGCTAAAGCCAATCCCGACCAGTTAGAGCCATCTCACCGATATGATCGGAAAGGGCTCCAGGTCACTCGGCAGCCTTGCTGCTGGATGTCCAACGCGCCACAGCATCATCGTCGCTATCGCGCGCTTCCACCCACGCAGCCGATCCGTCGGAGCCAGTCTCGCGCTTCCAGAAGGGCGCGTTGGTTTTCAGATAATCCATCAGGAACGCTGCGGCTTCGAATGCAGCCTCCCGATGGGCGGAGACGGTAATCACCAGAACGATCTGGTCGCCTGGGACCAATTTTCCATAGCGGTGGACGATCAGGCTTGACTGAAGCGGCCATCGCGAACGCGCTTCTTCCTCGATGCGCGTAAGCTCGCTTTCGGTCATACCCGGATAATGCTCAAGCACCATCTCGGACACCGATTCGCCCTTGGCCTTGTCGCGGACGGTGCCGGTAAACGTCACGATGGCTCCGACATCGGTCCGGCCACTCGTAAGCGCGGCAATTTCCGCTCCAATATCGAAATCTTCGGCCTGAACACGGATCATGAGCCTGTCAGCCCCCTGTCACCGGCGGAAAGAATGCGATTTCCCTGGCACCGGCTACCTTGGTGTCGTGTGCAACATGTGATTGGTCGACCGCGGCTCGAATCACGGTTTCCTGCTCAAACGCCGCTTCATATTCCGGGCCGCGCGTGCGTAGCCAGCCAATAAGGTCTGCGATGGTATCGACGCCTGCCGGCATCTCGACGGTCTCTTCTGCGATTCCGGTCTTTTCTCTGACCCAGGCGAAGTAAAGTAGCGTTACGCTCACATTCAATCCCTTCTGGCGATGACATGCCGCAGGCCGGCACGGAAATAGTCATACCCTGTGTAGAGCGTGACCAGTGCCGACATCCAGAGCAGGACCAGACCGACCGTCGTCGTCCATGCAAAGATCTTGTCGCCGGCAGGACCAGCCAGCAGAAAGCTGATGGCGACCATCTGGGCACTTGTCTTGCACTTGGCAAGCCATGTGACCGGCACGCTGACCGAGACTTCCGCAAGAAACTCACGCAGGCCCGAGACGAGAATCTCACGGCTCAGAATGATGACGGCTGCCCAGAGCGACCAATCCGTGATGGTCTGATTGGCCGTCAGCATGATCAATGCGGCGGCAACCAGGAGCTTGTCGGCAATCGGATCGAGCATCCGCCCGAGCGAGGATTGCTGCTCCCACACCCGCGCAAGATATCCGTCAAGAAAATCGGTGATACAGGCCGCGACAAAGATCGCGAACGCCAGCCAATGGGCGAACTCACCCGTGAGAAAGAAACAACTCACCAGTGCCGGTACGGCTAGAATCCGACCATAGGTCAGCAAATTCGGCAGATTCAGGACCATACTATGACGCGCGGCTTGCTCCATTTGGTTACGCGAGCGCTTTCCTTGTCTCTCATTCAGGATCAACCTGCATTCGATCGAAATCGATTAGACACGCAAAAGTTGATCGATTCTAAGCTGCTAGAGCAACGTGCGTCTCGTCTGACGCACGTTGCTCTAGCAGCGAATTCGTCCAAGAATCCATAACTTAGGGATTCGAACCGGCTCTGTCATGCCCCTGGAACGACATGTCCAGGCTCACAAAACTGTGCCATCCGAAGCCGAATCCGGCAACAAACGCTCACAATATCGCCATTTATCCGTTCTGCTCATGGAAAAAGTCATAAATGGTTTGCGCCGTAGCAGCACTTATTCCTTCCACAGCCTGGAGATCGGACAATCCAGCGCGGCTGACAGCCTTGGCGGACCCGAAATGTTTGAGCAAAGCCCGCTTGCGCGAGGGACCGACGCCCGGAACCTCATCAAGCGGCGAAACACCGATTGCTTTCTTACGCCGGGCACGGTGCGATCCCACGGCAAAGCGATGCGCCTCGTCACGCAATCTCTGAACGAAATACAGAACGGGATCGCGCGGCTCGAGTAGAATCGGAGGATGGCCTTGGCGATAGAAGCGTTCCCGCCCGGCATCGCGATCCGGTCCTTTCGAAATACCGATAACATCAAGGCCGGTAATGCCGAGCTCGTCGAGCACCTCGTGCGCGGCCGACAATTGGCCGCGCCCCCCGTCAATCAAGACCAGGTCGGGCCATTGAGGCATCTCCTCAGTCCCCTGCACGCCGCCAGTCAACTCTGGATCGGTTTCCTTCAATAGGCGGGCGAAGCGGCGCGTCAAAACTTCGCGCATCATTGCGTAGTCGTCTCCGGGCGTCAGCTGCTCGGATTTCATGTTGAACTTGCGATAGTGCGATTTTTCGAGCCCTTCCGGTCCCGCGACAACCATACCACCCACGGGATTGGAGCCTTGAATATGGCTGTTGTCGTAGATCTCGATGCGCTTCGGGCGTCCCTCCAACCCGAAGGCCTCGGCAAGGCCATCGAGAAGCCGGCGTTGGGAGGCCGACTCCGCCAGACGCCTGGCAAGAGCCTCACGCGCGTTTGCCATGGCATGAGCGACCAGGTCACGCTTCGTGCCGCGCTGCGGAGCACTCACTGTGATTTTTCTGCCGGCTCGGGTTGTGAGCGCTTCACTGATGAGATTGCGTCCGAAAACGTCGTGGGATAACAGAACGAGCCTGGGACAAGGCTTATTGTCGTAAAACTGCGTGATGAACGACTCAAGCACCTCTTCGATGGGAATCGATTTATCAGCGCGCGGAAAGTAGGCGCGATTTCCCCAATTCTGACCGGTGCGGAAAAAGAAGACCTGGACGCAGACCTGACCGCCATCCGACGCAGCGGCAAAGACATCGGCTTCTTCTATTCCCCCAGGATTGATGTCCTGATGAGCCTGAATATGACTGAGCGCGGCCAGACGATCCCTATAGCTAGCCGCTTGCTCAAAGTCGAGCTTGTCACTCGCTTCCGTCATCTGACGATTGAGATCGTCCTTCACCAGATCGGATTTGCCGAGAAGGAACTGATGGGCATCCTCTACAAGGTCCCGATAATCCTCGATCGAGATTTCGCCTGTGCAAGGCGCGCTACAGCGCTTGATCTGATAGAGGAGGCAGGGACGGGTCCGGCTTTCATAAAAAGAATCTTTGCAGGAGCGCAGGAGGAACGCACGCTGGAGGGTATTGATCGTTCGGTTGACGGCACCCGCAGAGGCGAACGGACCGAAATAGTCCCCCTCCCTCTTGCGTGCGCCGCGGTGCTTGACGAGCTGCGAAGCCGGATGGTCCCGCGCCAGCAGTATATAGGGAAACGACTTGTCGTCGCGGAGCAGGACATTGAACCGGGGCTTCAGACGCTTGATCAGATTGGCTTCGAGGAGAAGCGCCTCGGTCTCGGTTTCTGTGGTGATGAACTCCATGTCGGCCGTCTCGGTGATCATACGGGCAATACGGCCGCTCTGACCGCTTAGACGGGCATAGCTCTGGACCCGCTTCTTCAGATTGCGGGCCTTGCCGACATACAGCACCGCACCATCAACGGAGATCATCCGATAGACACCGGGATTCGCTGGCAAGTTCCGCAGGATTCTTGCGATGACTTTGGGCCCGACCGCGCGCTTCGGCGCATCGGTATCATCCGTTTGATCGGATTCCTGCCCCGCTTCTATGCGGTCGCTCGACATGAAAGCGTGTCTGCCTATTCGTCGTATGAGTGCCGAACCGAAGAGATTCTAATGCTGCGACGGCCGAGAGTAAAACATCGTCTCTAAGAGCCAGTTTGGAAAGCCGCACAATACCGACTTTCTTTGCCGCAGCCGGCCCTCTTCGCCGGCCCTTGGATCAACCTGCGATTAGTGCTGGATCAAAGTTGCATAGGCTGCGCCGCGCGGCAGGAACACCGTGTAGATATAGGCGGCATACAGAATCAGGAATGCCAAAGCCGGAATGCGCGTAATATTGCTCTTCAGCCAGACGAACGGACAGATGACCAGCACGGCACCCAACATGACCCAGAGATCCATGCGCATGAGCACCTCGGGGACGGGTATGGGAACGACCATGGCTGTTATGCCCATGATCGCAAGTATATTGAATAGATTGCTCCCGAGCACATTACCCAAAGCCAGGCCGCAATGACCGCGAATGGCTGCCGCCGTCGTTGTCGCCAATTCGGGCAATGACGTCCCCAAAGCAACAACGGTCAGTCCGATGGCCGCTTCCGATATGCCGTAGTTGGTCGCGATATGAGTGGCACCGATGACAGTGAGATGAGCGCCGATTGGCAGCCCCACCAGACCCGCTCCCATATAGGCGGCGACGATCCAGGGCTTCTGCGGCAAGCCGGACGAACCTTCAATAAGCTCCATAGTCTCTTCGCCCACGATCGATGCCTCATCAGATCTTTGCGCGGCGCGACGACCGGACTCGACCAAAAACACGACCATGAAGCCGAACAGCAAAGCGCCATGCCAAAACGACAACGGCCCCGCAAAGCAGAGGCCGATGAACAAGAGACTGGCGGCAATCACGTAGAGCGTGTTCCGACGAATGAAGGGCTGGTTGCAGTCGGTGGCGGCGATCAGCGCCGGCAATCCGAGCACGAGAAGAACATTTGCGATATTGCTGCCGACCACATTGCCAATCGAAATGCCCGGCGAGCCTGCGAGGGCGGCACGCAGCGACACTACAAGTTCAGGGGCCGACGTTCCGAAGGCGACAATCGTCAGCCCGATGACGAGTGTGGGAATATCGAGCTTGACTGCCATTGCCACGGCACCGCGCACAAGCACGTCGCCGCAAAACAACAGCATTGTGATCCCAGTAGCGAGTGCAAGATAGTGCATAAGGCCGCCACGGGCTCCTTGATCTTCGTCGCCCAATTGGCGTGATTGGGCTCTCTACTCGAACCCGCATATGGGTCCTATATAGGATGTCGTCGGCGAAAGGAAACCCAGTCGATCAATACGATAAGGACCTTTGCGCCCAGCGCATAGGTCCTTATCGGAATCGATACGGCCTCGAACATCTAGCCCGGAAACGTCGGTTGATGTGGCGACGCATCATTTGCGAATCAATACGACAAAGATCGAAGATCCAAGACCAACAGACATCGCCTGGCGATGGGGTAATTGCCGCCGGAACATCCAGAACTATGCCTGTTATCCTACTCAAGTCCTTATCAGACGTGAGCTGGAACTGAGCACAGAGTTTCGTTCTTGAAAATTCCGCAACACACCCAGGATACCTCAATAAATTCAGCTCATTAACAACAAAATTTACCTCAATCTGAAACGCTTGCGATAAAGCCAGACGACGCGAAACACGCGGCGCGGATATCAAGATGCCGCCCGAACAGCACTGCGAACGGGGGAGACGAATGAGATGTGATCATCTCACCGACAAAGGATTGCGGCTCTTTGCACTGAGCTACCTGTATTGGCCTGACGCTCGCCACACCCTATTGGTGCACTCGCCGCCATTGCGTGCAGCAAGAAGAACCGGGCGGGTCAGGACCCGCCCGGTTCATGGGGCTTAGTGATGGGGAGGGGAACTAAGCTCAGTGTTCCAGCCGATCGCCGTGATCCAAACGCATGCTACGCGAATCTAACCAGCTCTCGGCCAACAGGTTTGATTTGGGGTCAATGGCGCTCGCATTCAAAACACGCTCGATAACCTTCGTGTGATGCACAGCGCCTCTGTTGCGCGAAGACCAGAGTCAAGCTCTCGACGCAATCATCGCAACTTTTTTTTGAGGGATTCCAACGCTCTCATAGGTTGAATCGGGAGCTTATCCACAGCTGCCCAGATTTGCCCAATTTGTTCGCGTATCAAAAGACTTAGGGCACATTACTGCCCTGAAGCCGTCAGCGCCTGGCGGTCGGATTGCGTAGGCGGTCCTGCCGGAGGGAACCAGGCGTAGAGGACGTGACACAGTGCTGCGTACGCGCACCTCAGTATCTGGCCCTTGGCCGCTATGTCCGAGGCCAGCGCTGCGGCTTCCCCTAATCGCCATCGACTAGACACCAGAGGTGGTGTGGTCAGCAACGGAATTCAACGGGGATGAGCTGGATTCTTTTGCGACTGTGATGTGTTTGCCTCAGGTGCCGACAGTATCGCGTTCGATTGGGGTTTTGCGAGTCGGAATACAAACGGGCCACTCATCCGGCCCCGGTTTTCCGGTTACACATGTCGCAAGATTCGATCTGCCATTCGGCCGCTGCGAGCCGGTTCTTGTTCTCACTTTCCTCTCCCATCGACAATAGAACAACGCATACTCCACTATTAGAAGTAAGAGTATGTGTCACTTGGCATTGTCAGCGCTGGCCACCAGCGCTATAAGCGCGGCCAGAACACTGACCTGTCGTGCGCGGCGGGCCTAAAGACATGCGAGAGTGCTGCTGCAGGCACCTCCCCCTTTCGGAGAACATCGATGGTTGAATTTACGGAGCTCAAGGCCGAGGCGCGAGAGCGTACAGGTAAAGGCGGATCGCGGGAAATCCGTCGCCAGCAGCGCGTTCCTGCGGTTGTCTATGGCGATGAAAAGTCGCCGGAAAACGTGTCGGTGGACTACACGGAACTCTGGAAGCAGGTGAAAACCGGCTCATTCCTGTCAACGGTGTTTACGCTCGATGTCGGCGGCCAGAAGACGCGCGTGATTCCTAAGGAATTGCAGGTCGACCCGGTGAAGGATTTTCCAATCCACGTCGACTTCCTGCGTCTTGGAGAAGGCGCATCGATCACGGTTGAAGTTCCGGTGACATTTACCAACGAAGAGACTTCGCCCGGCCTAAAGCGCGGCGGCGTCCTCAACGTGGTGCGTCATACAATCGAAATTCGTTGCCCCGCGGATTCAATCCCGGAAATCATGGAAGCCGATATCGGCGAACTCGATATTGGCGACTCTCTTCATAGTTCTGCGCTTTCGCTGCCGGACAATGTCGAACTGACAATCACCGATCGCGACTTTACGATTGTGACTGTCGTCGGCCGTATGGCTGAGGAAACCGTCGACGATGAAGAGACCGAAGAAATAGAAGGTGCCGATGAAGGCGAAGATGCTGAAGGCGAGGAAGACGGCGGCGAGGACTAAGCGCTTCTCGTCGGCAGGTTCCATCGTGCCGGTTCGTCATGAAACTCTTTGTTGGTTTGGGCAATCCGGGCAGTAAGCACGCTGGCCATCGCCACAATGTTGGATTCATGGCGGTCGACGAGATCGCCAACCGCCATACGGCAGGGCCATGGCGATCTCGGTTCCAGGGTGTTGCCAGCGAAGTGACACTCGACGGCGAAAAATGTCTGCTGCTGAAACCCGAGACTTACATGAACGAGTCCGGGCGCTCGGTCGGCGAAGCGGCTCGCTTCTACAAGGTACCGCTCGAAGACATCATCGTTTTCCATGACGAGCTGGATCTGGCGCCAGGTAAAGTGAAGGTCAAGGCCGGTGGCGGAAGCGCCGGCCACAATGGCCTCAAGTCTCTCACGGCACATCTCGGCAACGACTATCGGCGCGTACGAATCGGCATCGGACATCCGGGAAGCAAGGACCGCGTCCATAGCCATGTCCTGCGCGACTTCGCCAAGAGCGATCTCACCTGGCTGGAACCTCTTCTTGACGCAATGGCCAAGGCGGCACCGCAACTCGCCGCCAACAACGACTCCAGTTTCATGAACGAAGTCGCTCTAGCCCTTGCGCCGGACAAGCCGGTCAAAGCAAAAGCCGCTGAAACTAAAGACAACAAACCGCAAGGTCGCTCGAAGGCCCCCAGCGCACAGGATCTCGCGCGCGCGCAATCCGAGCGCAACGCGTCTCGCGATACTGCAGCCACCGAATCCAATCAGAACGCACAAGGCCCTCTCGCCCATATGCTCGACAAATGGCGCAAGAAATCCGGCCAAGAGTGATCCGTAGCAACACAATGCCGTAAGTGCCGCAGGCACAGTCGGGACACCAACGAGAGTCGAGGCGTGCCAAAGATACGTCCGGGACGCAAACAAGAGGCGAGGAGTGCCGAAGGCACGACCGGGAAGCAAAAATGGGCTTTAAATGCGGAATCGTCGGGCTACCCAATGTGGGCAAGTCGACCCTTTTCAATGCGCTGACGTCAACTGCAGCGGCTGAAGCCGCAAACTATCCGTTTTGCACGATCGAACCGAATGTCGGCGAAGTATCGGTACCGGACCCACGCCTGGAGCTGATTGCCGGAATCACTAAATCCGCAAGCGCTATCCCAACCCGCCTGACCTTCGTCGATATCGCCGGTCTGGTCTCCGGCGCATCCAAAGGCGAAGGACTTGGCAACAAATTCCTGGCCCATATCCGCGAAGTCGATGCGATCGCCTATGTCCTGCGGTGCTTCGATGACGATGACGTCACACATGTTGAAGGCCGCGTCGATCCCCTCGCCGATGCGGAGACGGTCGAGACGGAGTTGATGCTTGCAGACATGGAAAGTCTGGAGAAACGTATCGAGCCGCTCGAGAAAAAGATACGCGGGCAAGACAAGGAGGCCAAAAAGACACTTGAACTCGTCGATCAGGCACTCGAACTGCTGCGCAGCGGAAAACCTGCGCGCATGGCCTTTGTTGGGAAAGACGACAAGGCAGCCTTCAAGGCACTCAATCTGCTCACGTCCAAGCGCGTCCTCTATGTATGCAATGTCGACGAGGCCTCTGCTGCAACAGGGAACGACTATTCGCGTGAGGTCGAGGCCCGCGTTGCCGAGATCGCAGAAGCAGAAGCGGCGAACGCCGTGGATGAAGCGCCCAAGCCACCGAGTGTTGTGGTCATTTCAGCAAAGATCGAATCTGAACTCGCTTCGCTTGGACCGGAGGAACGTGCAGAATATCTTGAGACACTTGGATTGACCGAGCCTGGTCTCGACCGCCTTATCAGATCCGGCTACGACCTTCTCGATCTCATCACCTACTTCACAACCGGTCCGAAGGAGACACGCGCCTGGACCATCCGAGAAGGCATGAAGGCGCCCCAGGCAGCAGGAACGATTCATACCGACTTCGAGCGCGGGTTCATTCGGGCTGAGACCATCTCATATGACGATTTCGTATCGCTCGGAGGCGAGGCGCGTGCGAAAGAAGCTGGCAAGATGCGATTGGAAGGCAAAGAGTATGTCGTGAAGGACGGTGACCTCCTGCTCTTTCGATTCGCAACCTAGAGTTTCGCGATGCCAGAAAAAAACCGCGTCCTGCAATCAATCGAAACGTCCGACGGAGGCCGTTGCGTCGATCTCTTCGTTCGCCCCGACGGCAGTTTTGGATTCGAGGAATATCGACGCGACGTGGAAGACGGTCGGGGATGGTTCCCAATTGGATTCCACAAGGAGCGTGTCTACGCGACGGAAACCGAGGCGCACGCCAAGGCGAGGTCACTTGTCTCCTGGCTTGGAGAAGCCGATGGGATCGAGCATTGATGACCGCCAAGTCCGATTTGCACCATTGGGAAGATTTCGTTGTCGGCAAGCGCGTGGCTTTGGGTCAAAAAACAGTCACGCGGGACGAAATCATCTCCTTTGCAGCCGAATTCGATCCGCAACCCTTTCATCTCGACGATGAGGCTGCCAAGGACACACTTCTCGGCGGCCTCGCGGCAAGCGGTTGGCATTCTTGCGCCATGCTCATGCGGATGATCTGTGATGGTTATCTGTTGAATGCAACGTCGCTCGGATCGCCCGGCATCGACGAGGTGAAGTGGATGAAGCCGGTTCGTCCAGGCGATGTTTTGGAGGCCTTCTATACCTGTCACGAGTCGCGGCCTTCCGGGAGCAAACCCGATATCGGCATCTGCAAACTGCATTATGAGCTGATCAATCAGAACGATGAGACGGTCATGACCTGGGATTGCAATCAGTTCTTCGGGCGGCGGGAACGAGGAGCCGATGCATGACCCAGTATTTCGAAGATATTGCGGTCGGCGAGCCGATCGAATTGGGGTCCAAACTGTTCACCAAAGCCGAGATCATCGATTTCGCCTCCAAATATGACCCGCAACGTTTTCATGTGAGCGAAGAGGCGGCGAAGGACACTTTGTTCGGCGGCCTTTGTGCATCGGGATGGCATACGGCCTGTGCCTGGATGCAACTGATGGCGGAGCACCGTGCCCGTACGGTTGAGGCTTGCAAGCGCGACGGTATCCGTCCCGCCGGGCATGGTCCCTCCCCGGGAATTCGCGAATTGAAATGGCTGAAACCGGTCTATCCGGATGACGTGATTACCTATCGCTGCACGCCTAGCGAGAAGATCGAGCTGCGCTCAAAGCCCGACTGGGGACTTCTGATCTCACGTAATGAGGGGACAAATCAGAACGGCGATCTCGTCTTCAGTTTCGTCGGCCAGCTTTTCGTTGAACGAAAGATCGCGGCGACCAAGGCGAGCGGCGAATAGACGAGATTGTCCAGCGACGAGCCGTCAGTCCGGTCCACAATCATTCACCCGCCCCGATCGCGAAGACTCAGCCTCCATTGCCCGGTAGAAATCACTAAGTGTCTTTCCGCGCTCATGACGGAAAGGCTTGCCGCGCTTGCTCAATTCGACAATGCGGTCGATGCGGAACATGCGGAAGTCGTCACGCAATTCGCACCAGGCAACGAGCGTCCACACCTTGCCCCAGAACCAGAGACCCAACGGCCGAACCGTTCGCTTCGTCGGGCGCTCTTCGGCATCGAGATAGGAAATTGCCAAACGGATCTGCCCCTCGACCGACCGCTCGATCGCATCGATTCTTTCTCGGACCTGCGGGGTCATCTCAGAGGCAATTGCATGGATCTGGATCCGATTTGCGCGTTCGCGCTCCTTTTCCGGCAGGACCGACTCGATTTTGACCAAGGCCTCCTCGGCCGCCCGAGCCATGGCCGCTCCACCCCAGGCCCTGATCAGGCGCGCGCCCGCCACCAGGGCTACGATCTCGTCGCGGGAGAACATGAGAGGCGGCAGTTCGAACCCGTTGCGCATAAGATATCCGACACCGGCTTCGCCATCGATCGGGACTCCACTTGATTGAAGATCGGCAATATCGCGGTAGATCGTGCGCTCGGATACCTCGAGCCGCTCCGCCAATCGAGCCGCGGTAACAAGCCGACCGCCCCTCAGATACTGGACGATCTGAAACAAGCGGTCGGCGCGTCGCATACGTCAAGCTCCGTAGGTGAACAGGCCAATCGAATTCCCATCCAGGTCGAGGCAATAGGCAAAACGCCCGACAGGAATCGATATCGGGTCCGACAGCACCTTGCCGCCGGCCTCTTTGACCCGCTCCAGAGCGACCTCAAGCGCATCCGGACTAGCCAGATGGATCGTCGACCCCGCACCGACCGGCGCAGGTTTGCCGGGATAGAGGTGACCGGCAACACCGGAGCCGTCAGCCGTTGGAAAGATTGCCATTGGATTCGGGCCCGTCTCATCTTTCTTCATGTCTGTCTTCAGCACCGTATTGTAGAAACTGATCGCCCGATCCATATCGGTTACCGGGATCTCCATCCATACATTGATGTTGTCAGGGGCATAGCTCATCACTGTCTCCTTCAGTGTTTGCGATGCCGGACAATCGCATAGGGCTCCTGACAGCCTTCTGTCAGGAGGGTTGTCAGGAGGCGCGCTTTTTCAAACTCAGTTCAGCTTTGCCTTCAGGCTTGCAAGGAGCTTTGTAGCCGCCTCTTCCATTTCGGTTCCGGCTGCTCCTTCGAGGAACTCTTCCAATCCTGCGATCGCCGAAAGCAGATTGCCTTCTTTGGCCTGGAGAACGGCAAACTCCAGACGAAGGTCGCCGCGCGCTGGCGCCAGCAATACCATTCGCTCGATTATGGCAAGGGCCCTTTCCGTCTTGCCATCCTGAAGGGCGCGCAGACGAATATTGTTCTGTAGCCGCAGCAGGACCTCGCGATGGCTCACCGCACGACAGAATTCCGAATCCAGGGCGACATCCCTACCGAACATGATCTTCAGCCGATTCTTCAGTGCTGCGTCGTCCAGAATCTCGGCCTCATTGAAAGGATCGACAACAGCCTCCTCATCAGCTGATCGCATCTGGAGGAGGAAGTGGGACGGGAAATTCATTCCCACCATCTCCCATCCCTGAGACTGCGCTGCATGAATACACAGGATACCAAGCGCCACCGGCAATCCCCTGCGCCGATCCACAACACTCATCAAATTGGCATTCTGCATATCGTCATAGGTCTCGCTGTCTCCACGATAGCCATGAGTGACAAAGAGCACGTTGCGAATGGCCCCAATCTGCTCCTCGAGCCCCACAGCACCTGTCGCAGCGGCTGCCGTTTCATTCGCCAGAGTCGCCAGATGCTGTTGATAGTGTTCGATAGGATCGTCCGGGCGGTCCAAAGCAGCAAGCAGGAGGGCCGTCCCGCTGAGATCAATATCGGAATCGGCCGAAATACCGACCGCCTTCAGTCGTTCCAAGAAATCGTGATCGTTACTCAATGCGACAATCCCTGATCAATCGGATAGGAAGGGCAGGCGGCAAAGCCGGACGTAGTGTCTATTGCCACGCTCGACTCCATAGCCGAGAAACGCCAGTCTCAAACCCAATTCTCCCCACAGCGCCTATCAGACGGTATCTCTTGAAAGATCAGCACGCCCTGAATGACACGTAAAGCCAACGATCACGCGGCTCGACAGCGTCTTTGTCGAATCTGACCATTCGCGATTGCGAATTCAATACGAGTAAATCACAAGCCATGCGCTCCATATCCCATATCCTGACGATCGGACACACGTTAACGGACACACCACGCCGCAAGACGCTCAAGACCGTTTTTGCGACGATTGTAATTGCGCTGTCTGTTTATTCCATTCTCATAGCGTTGTTGGCGGACCGATCGCAGCTGGAAAGGCTCATAGGCATGTGGGCCGTTGTGAACGCACTGCTGAGCCTGAGCACGCTGCAAATCTCCAAATCGCTAAACCTTGCTTTTGCCGTCGCCGTGTCTTTGGGCATGGCGACTCTGGTCGCGTTCTATTTCCTTCATGGAAACCGCGATGGCGACTTCTATTTCTTTCTGCTGATACCGACCGCGGCTGTCGTGCTCCTCGGCCCCAGAGAATCCCGCATATACTTTGCCCTCACCATTGGCATTGCCATGGCGATCCTCGTCATCGATCCCATGCTGCCGAAACTGAAGCATGAATGGCATCTGTCTCCCTTGAACCCCCAAGGCTGGCTGTTCCACGGGCAGGACAAATATCTCATGAGGAACATTGAGGCCGTCGCCTTCTTTACGGTCTCCTCTACAGCCTATTTCCTCCTCTACTCCGCGGCTTCGGCATTGCAGGACGCTAATCAGCGGGTTGAAACTCTCCTACTCAATGTGCTGCCCCGATCAGTTGCCGAGCGCTTGATCGATGCGGACGAACGGGGCAATCCGACATCGATCGTCGAGAGCTTTGATGAAGCAACGATCCTGTTTGCCGATATCGTCGACTTCACCAAACTCTCCCACGACATGCCGCCGGACGAACTCATTCGCTTCCTGAACGACCTCTTCAGCGCCTTCGACGAATTGGCCGAAAAGCATGGCGTCGAGAAGATCAAGACCATCGGCGATGCTTACATGGCGGTCAGCGGCCTGCCGGAGCTGGACGAGCGGCACGCTGCATGTATCGCCGACATGGCACTCGATATGCTGGCGACGACACAACGTTTCAGTGCTGAGACCGGCCGTGCTCTCGAAATCCGGATAGGAATAAATTCCGGACCTGTAATCGCCGGTGTCATCGGACGCCGGAAATTCATCTACGATCTGTGGGGCGATGCCGTGAATATGGCAAGCCGTATGGAGCGCCACAGCGCGCCCAGCGTTATTCAGACCGGCGCCCGGACTTATGAGATCCTGAGAGATGAATTCTCATTCGCATCAATTGGAAATGTCGATGTCAGAGGGCTCGGCACATTGGAAACCTGGCAGTTGCTGGCACGCCGGTAGCAACGGCAGCACGCTACGACCTGCGATGCTAATCTTGGAGGACGCCGATGGGCGAAGCCGCATTCACCACATTCGTAGCCGCACTGTTCTCGATGATGAATCCGATTGGCAATGTTGGAATCTTTGCCGGCATGACAGCGGACCGTGATGCAGCAGTTGTGAGAAGAACAGCTTGGACCTGCGCCCTCGCCTGCGCCATCACGCTTCTCATTGTTACCTGGACCGGTCGGCTGCTGCTCGATTTTTTCGGGATCGATGTCCATGAGCTGAGAGCCGCCGGCGGCGTTATCGTGCTCCTGATCGGCCTGCATATGCTTCAGAACAAGGGCGATCACAAGCAGACACGGCGCGAAGCGGACGATGCACAAACGCGCGACTCCATCGCAATCGTTCCGCTGGCGATACCGATCGTCGCCGGCCCCGGTACCATGGCAACCGTCCTTGTTGCAGCCGAACGCCATTCAGGGATCATGGCCAAGGTCGACCTCTCGCTCGCCATCGTCGCGCTCTGCGTTTTGACGGGATTGCTCTTCTCATTCTCCAAACCGATCGCCGAATGGCTGGGCGAGAGTGGGATGGCCGTTATCACCCGTGTCATGGGAATGGTCCTGGCAGCTATCGCCATGGGCATGCTGGCGGACGGCATCAAAGGGATGATACCGGCGCTGGCGGTAGCCGCATAAGCAACCGTCAATTCTCATTTCGATCAGAGCCAATTCAATAAAGTGAGATCATTTGCCGCGCCAGAACCCTGATTCTGTTGCGCAAAAGCCACGTGCTCTCGCAAATGTCGCCTGCGCATATCCACTTTCGATTGCTCGTCGATCGGATCGCTGCCTATCGTTCAGTCGATTGACACCGGATCGAAGAGTCATGCGACGGCGACCAAACAACAGGATACGCGCGTTAGCCATACATCTGGCCCTGCTCGGGATTCTGTTCCACTCGATCCTCACCGCACTCCATGCGCCTGCCGCCTTTGCGGGTGCTGTTGGCCCGCAGCTCGATCCAGAAAGTGGATTGCTGACGGTCGTCATCTGTACGTCGGAAGGCATCAAACGCGTCACACTGGGCGCCGACGGGCAACCCATCGAGCAACACCAACCCGGCAATCAGCTGCAGTTCTGCCAGCATTGCGTTGCCGGATGCGGTGGGTGCTTCGCCATTTCATCGGCGGACCAGACACTGCTCGCAACCGCTTACAATCACGCTCTCGAGCTGAAACGCGTCCTCGGGCTTATCGATGGTCGCGCTGCCACGAGCGACCACAACCGCGACCCACCACACTCCGTTTGAGTTCCCAGCACATCATCGTCGTATCGCCGTTCCGGCCTCGCCGCAGCGAGACGACAAGTGAATTGTTTGAGCACTTATTTGACGGAGAAACCTCCATGTATCGCGATCGATTGACGTCGCAGGCGCCGCGCACTGTGGCAGCCTGTATGAGCCTGGCCTTGTGTCTTGGCGCACCTGCCGCCTTGGCCGACTCGCCTGTTCCGTCGGGCGGCGTTGAAGTGCATTTGAAAAACGGCGAGGTTCACCATGGGCCCCGCGCTGACGGTCACGCACCGATCGGTGTTATGGGCGATCATCGTCATCACAAGGGCGATGTGATGCTGTCCTTCCGCTACATGCGGATGTGGATGGAAGGTAACCAGATCGGTGAAAACGACGTCTCGCCGGAAACCATCGCAACGACGGTTCCGAACCGCTTTTTCGGCACGCCCGGCCAGCCCCCCACATTGCGCGTCGTCCCCACGCAAATGTCCATGGATATGTTCATGTTCGGAGCCATGTATGGCGTGTCGGATCGCGTCACCTTGATGGGTATGGTGCCTTACATCGTCAAAGAGATGGACCACATCACCTTTGCCGGCGCCGCTGGGACTACTAGGCTTGGGACATTCACGACCAGATCCGAAGGCATTGGCGATCTGTCCGGTACTGCAATCATCGGACTCTACGATCAGAAGACGCCGACAACCGCACGCCATCTCAACCTGTTACTCGGCATGAGTGCCCCTACCGGCTCGATCGAGAAACAGGACATCGTTCTTGCGCCGAACGGTGCGAGACCCAATCTTCGCCTGCCCTACGCGATGCAGATCGGCTCCGGCACCTGGGATTTCAAACCGGGACTTATCTACACAGACCGGCGCGGAAATTTCTCCTGGGGCAGTCAATACAAGGCGACCATCCGGCTCGGTGACAATGACGAGGGCTATTCTCTCGGCGATATCCATGCGACGACGAGCTGGATGCAGTATCAGTGGCGCCAGGGCATGAGTACGTCTCTCCGGCTCGCCGGCCGCACGCAGGAATCGATCGACGGTATCGACACCCGAATCGTCGCACCGGTACAGACCGCAGATCCGAACAATTACGGCGGCGAGCGTGTGGATATTCTGGTCGGCATGAATCTGGTCGGCCAACAAGGCGATCTATGCGGTCACCGGGCAGCAATCGAATTCGGCGTCCCAGTCTATCAGAACCTAAATGGTCCCCAGATGGAAACGGACTGGACCCTGACCTTCGGGTGGCAGAAGGCCATCGGCGACTGCTAAGATAACGCTTACGTTTGGCGACGACGACCGATACCGGATCAACCAGCCATCGTTCAATGGCAGGTTGATCCTGCGGTCGTCCGCCCATCTTCGCTAAAGAGGAACATTTCATGAGATCACCGACACGGCGCGGCGCGCTCAAGACGTTCGGCACTCTCGCTCTAACCGCTCTCATTGTCGCAAGTATCAACGCAAAATCGCCTCTTGCCGACGATCAGCATAAAATCCATATCACCGATGCATGGGCCAGAGTGACCTTCGGCAATATCGCCAATAGCGCAGCCTACTTCTCGATCGAAAATAGCGGTACGAGTGACGATCGCTTGATCGACGCACGCGGCGAAATCAGTAAAAAGATCGAACTCCACACCCACATTCGGGACGGCGATGTCATGCGCATGCGCCGTCTTAAATCAGGCGTTGCAGTGCCGGCGGGCAAATCGGTTGCGTTCGCACCGGGCGGACATCACGTCATGCTGATCGGTGTTAACTCACCATTGAAAGAAGGGAACACGATCGCCTTGACGCTTGAGTTCGAGAAAGCCGGCACCATCGCCGTCGACATTCCGATCAAGCGATCCGCACCTGGCGGCCACTCGGATCACAAGCATCACAAACATTAGAGCAACGAACGATCAGCTTTTCTGCGTTCAGTCGAAACTCGATTGAACGCAGGTTGATTTAGCGGTGCCGCGTCCTCTCGTAGAGTTCGGCCACGGCACGGCTTGCCGTCTTCTCAAAGCAACAAGGCAGAAACGCGTGTACAAGCGCGAGCAAAGCTGCAGCTATCAGCTTCATTGAAAACCGCGATGCAAAGAGAAAATGCTCGAAGTAGGTTTCGTCGACGGATCGCGGGTGATCCAAAAACATACGTGAAATCATAGGGGCTTCCTCCAGCGTTTATGCGCCTACTTCTTGCACGACCTTCGCCGGAATAAGTCCCAAATATCATCATATTTCACGCTCACCATGAGAATTTATCCCATGGAGGCTTATGATGAGTCTGGATGATATCGATCGCCATCTGTTGGCGGAGCTGCAACGCGATGCGAGCCGCAGCGTTGAAGAGCTTGGTGAGTGCATCGGCCTCTCGCGCAATGCCTGCTGGAATCGCATGCGAAAGCTGGAGGAAGCGGGGGTGATCAAGGCGCGGGTTGTAATTGTCGACCCTGATCTGATCAATCTCGGCCTCAGCGTTTTCATCGCCATCCGGACCAATGACCACGATCCCAAATGGTTGGAGACCTTTGCCCGCGAGACACGGACAATGCCGGAAGTCCTCGGCGTCTATCGCACTTCGGGTGATCTGGATTATCTGATCCGAGCCCGTGTCCCGGATGTAACCGCATATGATGCCCTTTATCAGCGTCTCATCCGGAAGGTCCCGCTAGCGGATGTATCCGCAAGCTTCGTAATGCAGGAGATCAAAGAGACAACGGCACTGCCGCTCAACTATGCTCACTAGTTGACCAGCACTGAATGATCCAGGTAACGAATTGACAAACGCAATCTTCGCAGTTTGCTACTCTTCCCAGAAAGTCGGCTGAACGTCAGCACCTCATTCACTCGATCGATGAATATGTCGATATTTTCGATGCAGCCGATGGATTGTAGAGTGCTAGGCTTTTGATGGAGCGCTCTGTAGCCTGGCTATGACGGCCGCTGTCAAAGTGTAAATGAGGATCTGCAACCTTGATCGTGCCGTGGGATTTCGCCTCATGATCACTCCAAAAAAAATATAGGGAGGAACAAATGAAGAAACTCACTTCGTTATGTATTGGTGCGCTTGCTGCGCTGCTGATGACGCACTCATCGGCATCCATGGCCCAAGCGCCAAAGCAAATTCGATTTGGTCTTTTACCCGCTGAAGATCCGACCTTGATGGTCGAGCAATTCAACGGCATCGCCGGACATATCGGCAAGACCATGGGACTTCCAGTCACGGTCCGCGTGTCCGAAAGCTATAATGCGCTGATCGAAGGCATGCGTGCCGGCCATCTCGAAGTTGTCTATGTGGGCGGCGGCCAATATCTCAAGATGCTGGAAATCGGTATGAAGGTCGAACCGCTGGTCCTGAACAAGGACACCAACAAGCGGACATATTACAAGTCCTGCATCATCACGAAACCCGACAGCGGCATCAAGACTTTTGCCGATCTGAAAGGCAAGACTTTCTCTTTCGTCAGTCCGACGTCCACATCCGGCGGCGTAGCACCGACTTTCATGCTGCTTAAGAACAACATCAATCCAGACAAAGATTTCAAACGGAAAATCTTTGCCGGCAAACATGACGCGTCCTACCTCGCCGTCAAGAATGGTAAAGTCGATGCCGGTGCGGTTGGCGATTTCTACTTTTGGCGCTGGAAGGATCGCGGCATCTTCAAGATGGAAAAATATGATGAGCCCAACGACAAGCTCATCAATGCCGAGTTGAGCATTGTCGGCTGTCAGAAAGTGCCGAACACGCCCATGGTGACGAATTCCCAATTCGGCAAAGACTTCATCGATAAAATGCGCAAGGCTTTCCTTTCTCTGCCAGAGAAAACAGCCAATGCCTATAAGATCTGGCCGAGCACGGGGTTTGTTCCGACAAGCCACGCTGACTTCGTCGATCTTGCCGCAATGGTCGAGTTGAAAAAGAAGATCAAGGCGCAGAGCAAGAAAAAGCAATAGCTCACACACAATATAAGCAGGAGCCGCGTCGCCTTCGCGGCCCCTGCACTAGAGCATCGTGCGTCTAATCAGACGCACATAAGATGCACTAGCATCTAAGAATCGATCAACTTTTCTGCGTTTAGTCGTTTCCGATTAAACGCAGGTTGATCTAGTCATATCCTGTTCGAACTCCAGCCTCTGTTTTCGCGTCGGCGGGTTTCGACAATCGCGCTATGATGAACCAACTCTTGGCTGGCTCGGTTTTCCGGGACGCATACCGCCAGAATTTCTGCGTTGGCGGCATATGAAAACGATGGGGAATTGAATACATGGAGGCGAAGTCCACCGGACCTGCAATGGTGGAAGTGGTCAAACTGACCAAATCCTACGGCAATGCCGAACCAGCCATCAGCGATATCTCACTGTCATTCGCACCAGGTGAATTCATCGTTCTGCTCGGCCCAAGCGGGGTGGGTAAGTCGACGTTGCTGCGTTGCCTTAATTTTCTCGTCAAACCAACTTCGGGTTCTGTGATCGTTGAAGGCCAGGACCTTGGCGCGCTGGGCAGGAAAGGTCTGCTTGCAGCACGCCGACGCATTGGCATGATTTTCCAGGAATTCAACCTGGTGAATCGCATGAGCGTGCTGATGAATGTCTTGTGCGGACGGCTTGGAACACTGGGTGTATTCAGGGCATTGACCTACAGTTTTTCGGCTGAAGATCATGAAGCTGCAATTCGCGCCCTGGTTCGTGCCGGGCTTGAAGATCCTGAGCTCTATTTGCGCCGTGCCGATACGCTCAGCGGCGGACAGAAGCAGCGTGTCGCCATCGCTCGCATGTTGATCCAGGAACCGAAGGTCATTCTGGCCGACGAACCGATCGCCAGCCTCGATGTCATCATGCGGACCCAGATCATGGATCTTATCTCAGAGATCGCGAGGCGCGACGGATTGACCGTAGTCATGAGCCTGCATCAGTTGGACGTGGCAAAAAAATATGCCGACAGGATTATTGCGCTGGCTCAAGGGCAGGTGACGTTTGACGGTCCGCCTGCCGAACTCACTGAAGCCGTCATAGAACGCGTGTTCAAAAAACCCGCCGCAAAAGTGATCGAGGATCAGGTCGTCGAGACGCGAGGGGCCGCTTAGGATGGCGCATGTCTCTAACAGCGCTAACGTCTTCGACGCCGTGTTGGAAGAGCGTCGCGCCGGCCGCCGACAATATCTTCTTGTCGGCCTGATTGTCCTGGCTGCCACCATCTGGTCGGCATGGGGCACCGAGTTCAATATCCCCAAGCTGGTCGAAGGCATTCCTCTGATCATCAATCTCGGCGAGCGCATGTTGCCGCCGGACTTTTCCGTCCTGCCAGATCTGATGGGGCCCATGCTGGAAACGCTGGAAATGGCTTTGCTTGGCACCACAATTCCCATTTTCTTTGCTCTGCCACTAGCCTTTCTTGGTGCAGTCAACACGACGCCTCATCCCGTCGTAAGCGTCATCGTTCGGATGCTGATCGGCACCCTGCGAACAGTTCCTGAGCTGATTTGGGCGATGATCCTGGTGAGCGCCGTGGGACTTGGGCCCTTCCCCGGCGTCCTCGCATTGACGCTGCATTCTATCGGCGGTCTTGGGAAGTTCTACTATGAAGCCATCGAGGCGACAGATCCGGGCGTCATGGAAGCGATGCAGGCGGCAGGGGCCAGCCGGTTTAAGGTTATCTGGTTTGGCGTCATGCCCAATGTCCTGCCAATCATGATGTCGAGTACGCTTTTCTATTGGGAATACAACAACCGAGCCTCGACTGTCCTCGGTCTGGTCGGTGCCGGTGGAATCGGACTGGCTCTTACCCACGCCCTGCAGGATTTCCGATATCCCGAAGTGGTTACCTGCTTGATTTTGATTGTCTTGATACTGGTCGTGATTGACCGCCTCAGCGCCTATCTCCGCGGACGGATCATCTGACATGAGCACGCAGCAACCAACCATCAACGAAACGGCACTGCGTGCCGGTACGTTCAAACTCACACCCTTGCGCTTGGGTGTCATGCTTATCGCCGGCTTCGTCTATTGGCAGTCCGTGGTCGGCACCGAATTTAGCCTGGATGAGATTGTGACCGGGGGCCCGGCAATTGCCGAGTTGCTTGGGCAGATGTTCCCGCCGGACTGGTCGTATCTGAAAGAGTTGGGCTGGCCCGTCATCGAGACATTGCAGATCGGGATCATCTCGACGGTCATCGCCTCCATACTGGCACTGCCGATGGCATTCCTCGCCGCAAAGAATGTCTCACCTCACGCTGTGGTCTATCTTCCGGTGCGATTATTCTTGACCGTTTGCCGAGGTGTATCCGAGATCATCTGGGCGCTGCTGTTCGTCGTTGCGGTCGGCCTTGGCCCTTTTGCCGGTGTGATCGCGCTGATCATTTATTGCGTCGGCGTCATCGGCAAGCTGCTGGCGGAAGCGATTGAAGCGGTCGATCCCGGACCGCTGGAAGCCATGGCTGCTGCTGGCGCCAGCCGCTGGAGGGTGTTCCTCTATGGTGCCTGGCCGCAGGTGCTCCCCCTCTATCTCAGCTACTGCCTGTACTACTGGGATCACAATACGCGCCAGGCCGTCGTGCTGGGCTTTGTCGGCGCAGGCGGTGTCGGATACTCGCTGTTCTTCAACATCAGCACCTACTATTTCGAGAAGGCCATGATGGCGATGATCGTGCTTGTTCTGATGATCGTGATCATTGACCGCTTTTGTCTGTATCTGCGCCAGAAGATCATTTGATCGAAGCCTGACGCACACGAGGAGCCAGAGCCGATGACAAGATATACCGGTCCAATCAAGCTCGTCATTCTCGATATCGCCGGCACTGTCTGCGACGGCCCACAGGACCTCAAACATCTCTATCCAAGCGACGATGGGCTGGCCGTAAAAGGGCCGGTGATTGTTTTCGAGAAGATGTTCCAGAAATTCGGTATGGACGTTGATTGGCCGACCATTCGGCGACCCATGGGGAAATTCAAGAAAGAGCATCTGGCAGAAATTTTGGCCTTCGATGAGGTGGCAGCCATGTTTCGCCAAGCTCACGGACGCGATTGGACCGAGACGGACTTGAACGAAATGTTCGACATCTTCCGCCCGACCATGGCCGAGATTGCCGTTACCGATGAGCTGATCCGACCATTCGATGGACTGAAGGAGGCAATCGACGAACTGCAGTCCGCAGGTATCCTGGTTGGATGCGACACGGGATACTCGAAGGAAGCTTGCGAAGCCATCTACCGGACATTGGATGAGACGCATGGCATCAGGTTCGATGTCACCGCCGATTCCGAGAATGTCCGCGGCCGTCCGACACCGTTCCTCGTCTATGACTGCATGTACAAGACCAACATTTATCCCCCGGCTGCAGTGATCAAAGCGGACGACATAACCGCGGGCGTCCAGGAGGGTGCCAATTCAGGGGCCTGGACTGTCGGGATCTATGCCACGGGCGCTCATGACTATGAGACGTTGAGGGCGGCCGGCGCAGACTATCTGGTACCGGGCGCCAAAAACCTGCCGGAATTGATCTTCAACGAGATTCAACCACGATTGATGGAAGGTGCTCTGCCTGGCCAGGGACGTGCTTGACCCGGCACACAAGGAACGTCTGCTCGTCCGGTCAGACCGAAGGATTGATCTCCGTGTCCTGCGCTTGACCAACAGGCTCGAGCCAATGTTCAAAGATTTCGACAACGGACGTGTCCTGTGGCCGGCCGGAATAGTCCGGCCAAAGGTCGGTCTGCCGGAAGCTGACGTGATAGAGATAGCGCATCGGAAGACCATCGGCCCCATAAGCAAGTTCCTCCGGATTTCTGAAAGCGCCGAGGTGAGCAACAATGATGCCGCGCTTCCCTCGAACATAGCTCGGCGTGCGGACATGATGGGTCGGTTGCCTTTCTCCAACGCACACACAATCTCCAATTCTGAATTTGGTCATCGAGACCATGGCCGACCCTCACTAACAACCCGCAGTTCTCATTGGAACTCAGGCAGATTACGCACAGCCTGCTGCGACGCCAATATGTCTGCGTACCAACGAGACCGCATGGGTCATGTCATCACACAATCGGATCGACCGAAAGTGGAACAATGCTTACCGACAATCGACGTCGAAGGGGAGTGTTGCGATGAACCGAAATTATGCCGATGTCGGAGGCCTCCCGGCCGGGCCTGTCCAAAAGCACGAGCACGAACTTGCATTCTGGGAGCGCCGCGTGGAGGCCATGCGCGATCTCCTCGGCAAGCGTGCCGAGCCGATTCTCCGTGTCGACGAGTTGCGACGATCAATGGAAACCATGGGTGAAGATCTGTACAGCGCACTAGCATTCTACGAGCGCAAGGCTTGGTCCTTACGCGAAGTCCTGCTTGAGAAGGGAGTCGTAGATCGTGGTGAGCTCGATCGGCACGAGCAGATGGTCCGCGCACGACGAGAGCAGGCGATCGCCGAACTACCCGACCAGTATGACCACCGGCACGACCATGCACATGCCAAAGACGATGACCCATGCCCGAGCGCATATGATGCGCTGAGCGAGGCCATCCACGATTGCTTGATCGAAAAGGGTGTCCTGACAGCCTCGGAAGTTCGCGCGATGATCGAACGCATGGAAGATGCGGGGCCCGCTAAAGGCGCCCGGATCGTGGCGCACGCCTGGGTCGACCCGGGCTTCAAGTCCCGGCTAATGGCCGATGGAAAATCGACTCTCAAAGAGCTCGACATTGAATCGCTTGAGACACAGCTCCTCGTTGTCGAGAACACGCAAGACGTCCACAATGTGATCGTGTGCACATTGTGTTCCTGCTACCCGCGTTCGGTCCTGGGATCACCGCCAGCCTGGTATGTCAGCAAGGCCTACCGCTCCCGCACCATCAAAGAACCACGCGCAGTCCTCGCTGAATTTGGAACCACGATCCCGGACGACGTTGAGGTGCGCGTACACGATAGCACGGCAGACATGCGCTACATGGTCCTGCCGATGCGCCCTCCCGGCACAGACGGCATGAGCGAAAACGCTCTCGCCGAACTCGTGTCACGGGATTGTCTTATCGGCGTTTCTGTAGCGCTTTCGCCATCGGGAGAAAAACCTCATGGATGAGCTCGTTAAACTGAGCGCTCGGGATGCCGTTGCCAATCTTAAGTCCGGCGAGCTGTCTCCTCTTGATTTAATCGAAGCTGCAGCCTCCCGCATCGATGCTACCGACAATGCTCTCAACGCCCTGCCGACATTGTGCCTGGATCGTGCACGCGCCCATGCCCGCCGACTCTCAGAAACGCGCACCGGACCAGACATGGGACCACGCCATCTCGGCGGATTACCCCTTGTCGTTAAAGATCTCAATGACGTCGCGGGCGTGCGTACCACCTATGGCTCACCGCTCTTTGCCGAACATGTACCCGACCAGTCGGATGTGATGGTCGAAACTTTGGAAGGAAATGGCGGCATCGTCATTGCGAAGTCCAATACGCCTGAGTTCGGCCATGGAGCCAATACTTTCAACCCCGTATTCGGCCAGACCCGCAATCCCTGGAATACGGCGATGACGTGCGGCGGCTCGTCCGGCGGATCTGCCGTCGCCGTCGCCAGCGGGCAGGCGTGGCTCGCGACGGGTTCAGATCTGGGCTGCAGTTTGCGCACGCCTGCCGCATTCTGTTCGGTCGTCGGTCTGCGCCCCAGCCCGGGACGCGTTGCCCGTTCCAGGACCAGATTACCCTATGACAATCTCTGGGTTCAGGGACCGATGGCACGCACGGTTGGCGATGTGGCGCTTATGTTGGATGCCATGGTTGGTGAGACGCCGGAGGATCCAATCTCGCTTGCAACGGGGTCACGCTCATTTGTCGACGCCGTCGACAATCCAGTTCCGCCCAAACGCGTCGCTTACAGTCCGGACCTTGGAGGTATCACACCTGTCGCGCGTGACGTCGCTTCTATCTGCGAGGTCGCCGCACAACGCTTCGCCGACCTGGGAGCCGAGGTCGAAGAGGCGTGCCCTGACCTGAGCGACGCACGGGAGATCTTTCATGTCCTCCGCGCTAATCAGTTCGTCGGCGATCTGACGGAAATCATCCAGGAGAACCGCGACCAGGTGCGACCCGAAGTCGTCTGGAACCTCGAGCAGGGTCAGAAACTAACGCTCGACGATCTTGCGCGTGCAGAGCGTGCCAGGGGAAAGCTCTATCTCCGTGTGGCCAAGTTCTTCGAGACATATGACCTTCTGATCACGCCGGCTACCATCGTGGCTCCATTCGATGTCGACATCAAAGCAATCGACGAGGTCGACGGACACAAGTTCGAGAATTATTTCGACTGGTATACGATCGCCTACGCGATCACTGCCACATCGCTCCCTGCCCTCTCACTCCCATGTGGGTTTACCGCCACAGGACTGCCAGTGGGATTGCAGATCGTCGGCCCACCGCGTGGCGAAGCTTCGCTGTTAGGTCAGGCCGCACTCATGGAAAGTATCCTGAACATTGCCGGACAGCTTCCCATCGATCCTCAGCCAACCGAGACCTGACGAATAGAGTTCAAAAGCGCTGGATCTCCACGATTGAGGTCATCGTTCGCCGAGCACCCGGTCCACGAAGCGTGCGGACTGACCGATGTAACCGGCAGGGTCGAGGACAGCATCAAGATCGGCTTCCGTCAACTTGCTCGCGATCTCCGGATCGGCAAGGAGAGCGGTTTTCATCTCATCGCCGCCATCCACCGCATTCCGGCAGGCATCATAGACAACATCGTGGGCGCGTTGACGGCCGATGACATCCGCAAGCTTCATCATTACGGCTTCTGAGAGCATCTGCCCGCCCGTAACATCGAGATTGCGGCGCATATTGTCAGCCTTCACTGTCAGATTGCCGGTAACGAAGACCGTTTTACGGATGGCGGCATGAGTTTGGGCAGCTAACCGGGAGACATATTCTCGCTCCGCCTGAAGCCCGATCTTATCGCGCTCATGCTCGGCAAGAATGTTGGCGAATGCGACATTCAACGTGCCGGCGGTACTGCGTGCCAATGCGACGACGGCCTCACAGACGGCGGGGTTGCGCTTGTGCGGCATCGTCGATGATCCCACCTTCCCGGCGGGCATAGGTTCCTCGACTTCGGCCAATTCCGTCTTCTGTAGCGAAAAGAGCTCCTGCGCGATCTTGCCCATTGTGCCGGCAATCATGGCGGTAACGGATGCATATTCGGCCATCGTGTCACGTGCCGCATGCCAGCTGATGTCCGGAACGGCCAGGTCAAGATGGGCCATCAACCGGTTCTGCACTTCGGGACCATTTTCGCCGAGGGCTGCCATCGTACCGACCGCCCCAGAGAACTGCCCGGTGAATAGTCGTACCGCACACTCATTCATTCGCGTCCGATGACGCCTGACTTCAGCGATCCAAACGGCAACTTTGTATCCGAATGTCACCGGCTGTGCCTGCTGGCCGTGCGTGCGGCCGGCCATGGGCGTGTCCCGGTGAATGCGGGCGAGTTTGGTCAGATTGCTTTCCAATGCGTCGAGCTCTAGACCGATATAGCCCCAGGCTTCCCTGATCTGAAGGATTTGCCCCGTATCCATGATGTCCTGGGTCGTCGCGCCCCAATGGACATACTGACCGGCATCACCCGCACATTTGGCCGCAATGGCACGGACCAATGGAACGATGGGGTGCGAGGTGCGGTCCATTTCGCGCTTCATATCGTCGAGATCATATTGTGACGCATCGCCATGGCGCGCGATCTCGTCAGCCGCGTCTTTCGGAATCAAACCCAGTTCCGCTTCGGCACGCGCCAGCGCAATTTCCACATCAAGCCAACGTTGCACAGTTGCGCGGTCGCTAAAAACACGTCGCAGCTCCTCCGTTCCAAATTGATCGCGGAAAAGCGCGCTATCGCCGACATACATGCTCACGGTATCACTCCTGATCAACCAACGCGGCTATTGTGAGCAGAGGTATCGCAGCGAAGACAATAGCGGAAGCCACAAGCACAAGGTTGAAAGAGATTCTTGGGACTTAGGCGTTGTGCGACGCCGATATCCCGTCCAATCCATTCTGGCGCGGGAAATCCTGGGAAGATAGGAAGAGACAGTGCCCGATCGCTGCCATTCAAATCGAATGGTCTGATTGCATTATCAGTCTCTTGGTAGAACGACAAAACCTTCCATCAGGCGCCGCTGTGTCCGGTAGACGGTGACACTTTCCACATCCCACTGGCCGGCAGCATTCTGGTCGGCCTTTGCAGCAATGGAGACGACACCCGACGGAGTTCCAATACGGATATCCTGTCCTGCTGGCAACGGACTGGCCAGCCGGTTTGGAACGCAGCCCACCACTTGGCAGGCCGCCGCCAGGCACATGCCACCCGTTCCCGTGACGGCCCTGTGCATCCGTTCCATGGATACGATTCGAATCCCGATATCATGGTCGTCCGCTGATACGAACTCACCGCTGATCGTCGTATAGGCCGCAGGCCGCGTGACCAGAGCGACTTTCGGATTGGACAAGGGAACCTTCTCCGGATCCGTTCCCAACCCCATGATGACACCGGCCTGCCGGCGGACGATATCCAGATCATTCATAAGGTCTGTGTCCGTCTCCAGTATGTCGGGCAACTCAGTTCCAGTGATCCCCATTGCTTCGGCATGCACAAAGGCGACGGGATTCGTCGCATCGACGAGCGAGCACTCAATCTCACCCCGCCCAGCAACCTGGAGCAGATCGACAGCCCTGCCCGATGGTAGAAAGGCAGGACTTCCCGCACCACCCGGACTGAGATAGTCGAGCCGGATCTTTGCGCCCGTTCCGCCAACCCCCGACATTTCATAGTCACCGACTTCAACGGCGTGACCGTTACGCACGTAGAAACTCGCGTGATAAATCTTGTCTGTGTTGGTGTTGTAGACACGGACCGTCGTGTCGCCGTCCGGAACATCGAGCATTCCTTCTTCTATGGCAAATGGACCGACAGACGCAGACAAGTTGCCGCAAGCCTGTCCATAGTCCGCAACGGGCTTGTCCACGGCAACCTGTATGAACGTGTAGTCGATGTCGGCGTCATGCCTACTTGACGGCCGGACAACAACCGCCTTGGACAGGGATGACAATCCACCGCCCATTCCGTTCAACTGCCGTTGATAGGGGTCGGGACTGCCGAGTACCTGGAGGAAGATACTGTCTCGCTCCTCTTGGCATGCGGGCAAGTCCGCCTCCTTGAAGAACACCCCCTTGCTCGTCCCTCCTCTTATGAACACGGCTGGAATTTTGCGTCTCGTCATTACGTTTTCTCGATGGCTCGCTGCGTCTTCACAGCCTTCAGGCAGCCGCGGATACGATATTGCGGTATCTCGCGGGAGTTCTCACCGTCATACCCCGTAGCACGACCAAACAAAATGAAAAGGAAGTTGCAGCGCATAGCTCCAAGTCTACTCCGGTGGTACGAAAAGTCGTCTGAACCCAAAGCGGTTGTATCACCCGTTCGATCAATGGGACCCGACCCTTGTCGACCCTGGTCGCGTCCAACAATGGCTGACTGAATGAACAAGGAAATCGCCGCACTCTTTCGGCAAGATCTCAGTATCTTTATCGGCCCGCGCCCCGGCAGAAAGTCCATCGCTCGACTGACCGAGCTGCGGCTGACACATTGCTGCACCCTGCTCAGCGAGCGAGAAGGTGCGTGTTCCATCGAACCGATATGCAGAAAATTCGGCGCCACTTGGGTGTGGCTCCCCATTCAGGGTGGCAAACTGGACATTCTCCGCAACACCAATGTGACAGAGCTTGTCGATACGCTCTTGCAAGCAATTGCCGACGAACCCGAACCACGCCTCTATTTCCACTGCTCAGCAGGCATCCATCGAACGGGCTATTTCGTCTATCTGCTGCTTCGATTGAACGGAATGACGCGCAAAGAGGCCTTAGCTGAGCTGGCGAACTTGCGCGTTGTAACAGCAGAACAAGTCGGCACGGAGCGGATCGACCTAGCGGACGAGATCTTAGAGGTGTTGACGCAGAATACTTGAACTCAGGCGGACGTCGCTCACGTCCAAAGATCTCTCGGGAAGTCGACTGCTGGCTATGCGGGCTGGCTGATCGCTTCAATACGACCCAGCAGGCTATCTCTGCGAGGCCTCGAATGCTGGCCATGCCGGCCTGTGGCTTCTTCGACGTGGCGCGCATGTTCATGCGCGCGAAATTCGAAGGATGCCGGTACCGACGCTGCTGCCATTTTCGCCGACTCACGGCTCACATTCGCTCGCAACCGGCTGCGACGTGCTGGTCTTGTCGGCGCTTGACGATAGGCAGGTTCATCATAACCGGGTTCGACGGGCTGATGCGCCTGTTGAATATCGCGCTCGCAAGCCTGTGGAACTGGAATTGGATTCGGGACAGGGCGTGGAGTCGTCGCTTTCATCTGCGGTTCGCACGGAGGTACGGGCGGCGTAAAGAGCCCTTCGACCTCATGTGCCAATGTCCAATCGGAAAAGCCGGGCCGCCACACGAGTGCATCTGGTCCGAGACTGTCCATCTCAACTTGATAGAGCAGTTCATGAACCGACACGGGACCCTGGGTCCGGCCACCATCGAATATGTACCACGCTTGACGAATCACCAGCCTACTCACTCATTACTAGATAGCGACTGATTTGCTGGACCGACATGATCCGACAAATCTCGTTCTTGCGTCTTCGGGAGCTGCAGCCGACAGGAGTCCACGCGCCAGATATATATGCTTCTAGCGCTGATCAGCCCTGCCGAGGCTGTCGCGACCGTGATGTCAGTGTGGGTGGCGCCACGGCCAGTTGCAACAAAAGCTCGCATTTCGACCCTACATATTTCCCACACTGTGACAAAAGAGGCACAAATCGGCAAAGACGGTTCTTCATTCCCATAGAAGCCACGCGCAAAAGACTTTCCCACGGTGACTGGCTTTCCCGGCCGCTTGTTTTGATACAATCAACGAACGCCACGACGATTGTGCCGAAGCCGTCGCTTTTCCCTTGTCCTGCCACACAGCTTGGTGTGGATTATCTGCAACATCCGTATTCATTGATCCATTTGCCCAAAGAGGAGTGCAGCGTGAAGCTGAATGACGAAGAACAGGCGATGCTGGCCGGTGAGTTTGGCGAGCCGAAACGTTGGGCGCTGGACCATATGATGCGGGTCGGCGCCATGTTTGATGCCGCAGATTTGGTCCCGGTCAGCCAATCGCACATGATGGCGGACCCCGAATCGGTCGGTGAGGCGGGCGTTCGCTTTCTGGAGTCCCTCGCGGAGCATCCGGAGAAAGACCGCCGCGTCGCGATCCCCATGATCACCGATCCCCGCGGCGTCGATCTCAACTACTACAGCCCACTCGGCCAGACAGAAGAGATGGCCGATCTGGATCGGCGCACGATTGCCGCCTGCACCAAACTCGGTATCTTGATGACCAATACCTGCATCAACTACCAGACGATCATGCCACCGGTGCTTGGCGATCATGTTGCCTATGGCGATACCGGCGTCGTTATCTACTCGAACAGCGTTCTCGGCGCCTATTCGAACTTTGAGGGCGGCCCGTCCGCCCTTGCCGCCGGCTTGACAGGACGCACACCCCGCTACGGACTTCATCTGGATGAAAACAGAAAAGCGACGAAACGGTTTATTCTGCGCTATCAGCCGAAGGAACTGACTGAGTGGGGTATTCTCGGCGCCATCGTCGGCAAGCTCAGCGGCTCCTACTGGGAAGTTCCCGTGATCGAAGGCGTCGATATGGTTCCGACGTCAGATGAAATGAAGCATCTCGGCGCTGCGATGGCGAGTTTCGGCTCTTCACCGCTCTTCCATATGGTCGGCATTACGCCCGAGGCTCCGACATTGGATGCAGTCGAAGGCGGCCGTCTCGCAAGCCAGGACATCGGGGAAGTCGATTTCGATGCACTGCGGAGCGACTTCGGCGGAAAGGGCGACAAAGTCGATGTGGTCGTCTTTGCCGCGCCGCAACTCTCGCTCGTTGAAATGCAGCAGGTCGCGGATCTACTCGACGGCAAACAGATCCACAAGGATACTGCCCTGATCGTGTGCACGGCCCCGTCCGTCTATACAGACGCAGATCGTATGGGCTTGCTCAGCCGCATTGAAAACACTGGTGCCAAGGTGCTCGAGGGCACCTGCTTCTACAATCAATATGCCAGAGAGATCGGCGTCGCGAACGGCTGGACCCGGCTTCTGTCGAATTCGGCCAAGATCGTCAATATTATTAGCGGCTACGGTTACAAGCCGGCTCTCGCCAGTATGGAAGAGTGCGTTGCCTCGGCTGTCGCGGGAGAGATCGTATGACGACACAATTGAAGTGCCACAAGGGAATCGGACAGAAGGTTGAGGGCGAAGCACTGGTTGCAGAAGACAACTTCTCGGCCCGCTACGATCTCGATCGGATCAAGGGCGTGTTCTCGAGGCCGCAGCACAAACTGGCCGGTCAATCCTATGTCGACAAGATTCTGGTGCTGAACACGTCCAAGGGTGGCGTCGCATCGGCCTGGATGCTGCATGAAATGAAATCGCGCGGCATGGCGCCAAAAGCGATCCTGTTCAACACAGCAAATACGATCCTGGCCCAGGGCGCGGCGCTCGCCGATCTCACAATGTGTGACCGCTTCGAAGATGGCGATGTGACGCAGCTCATCGGAACAGGCGATCAACTGGTCGTCGACCCGGAACAGGGTTTGGTCACCATCACGAAGAAGTCCTGAGCCTTGTTAGCCAGATGACTCCCCAGACTTGATCCGGCGTCCAGGACGACACACTGACCATCTTGCGTTTGGCCCAGGGTCCCGGATCAAGTCCAGGACGTCGGATACTGCGAATAAACGAGATCGGCTGCTTACTCAATCGTTTGCGTTCTTGCCGTAGGATGAGAATCGCCCGATCACACGGTCCATTTCATCGCCGCTGAGGAGTTTCGGCTCTCCGAGCTCTAAGACCTTCACATACTGAGCTGCCAGATTCTCGACCTCTTGGGCAAGGTCGAGCGCGTCGGTCAGCGTTCGCCCGCAGGCAATCTGGCCATGATTAGCCATCAAGGCGGCCTTGCGCGTTCTGAGCGCCGCTGCAATTCCAGCGGCCAGCGTCGCCGTACCAAAGGTTGCATATGGTACCAATGGAATATCCCCACCCCCGGCAACCGCGACCATATAGTGAAATGCGGGGATTGGTTTGTGCGCGCAGGCAAGTGCCGTCGCATTCAGGGAATGGCAATGCACCACGGCATGATCGTCAGGTCTGGCATCATAAGCTGAAAGGTGAAAACGCCACTCGCTCGAAGGTTTGCGGCGAGTCTCCCGCCAGGTCCCATCACTGGCAACGAAGACGATGTCGCCAGGCACCAGATCGTCATAGGGAACACCGGACGGGGTGACCAGCATCCCGTCGTCCCAACGGCAAGAGACATTGCCGGACGTCCCGACCGAGAGACCAGCATCCGCCATCGCACGCGCGGTCTGTATGACCTCGCGCCGGGCTCTCATTTCATTCTCGCTAATCATCGTCCTGTTCGGGATAGAGACGGCGCAGCCCCTCCCCGCTCGCTTCGGTGAGACCGCGCTCTGTCAAAAGGCCCGTTACCATCCGTGCTGGTGTTACATCGAAGGCAGGATTGGCAGCAGGGCTCCCCGGTGCCGTTATCGAGACGGTAACAATCTCTCCATCTGCCGTCTGCCCTCGCATATCGGTGACTTCGTCCTCGTCGCGCTCCTCGATCGGAATCTTGAAGCCCGAGTCCAAGGTCCAGTCGATCGTTGTATGCGGCAGGGCGACATAGAAGGGAATGTCGTTGTCGTCGGCCGCCAGTGCCTTGAGATAGGTCCCGATCTTATTGCAGACATCACCATTGCTTGCGGTTCGGTCCGTGCCGACGATGCAGAGGTCGACCTTTCCCTCCTGCATCAAGTGACCGCCGGCATTATCCGCGATGATCGTATGCGGAATTCCATGGCCGCCAAGCTCGAAGGCCGTCAGTGCAGCGCCCTGATTTCGGGGCCGCGTTTCGTCCACCCATACATGGACCGGCAATCCGGCCTCATGGGCTTGATAGATCGGCGATGTCGCCGTGCCCCAATCGACGGTTGCCAGCCATCCGGCATTGCAGTGGGTCAGTATGTTGACCGGCTCACCGCCCTTGCGTTCGGCATGCTCGCGAATGATCTCCAGACCGTGCACGCCGATCATGCGGCACGTCTCGACATCTTCGTCGCAGATCTCAGCCGCGCGTTTGTAGGCAGCATCGACACGCTCGTCGCGCGGAAGATTGCGAACCGCATGGCCCATCTCATCCAGCGCCCATCGCAAGTTGACCGCTGTCGGCCGCGTCGCAAGCAAGAGTTCGGAAGCGGCGTCCAGCCCTTCATCCGAAGGATCGTTTCGCAGCGCCAGACAAATCCCATAGGCGGTAGTTGCCCCAATGAGCGGGGCCCCGCGAACCTGCATCGTCTTGATCGCACGAGCCGCGTCTTGCACGGTCTTGAGCTGAACCGTCTCAAAGACATGCGGCAACCAGGTCTGGTCGATGATCTCGACTGTCCAACCGTCGTCCGCGACCCAGATCGTCCGATAGTGCTTGCCGTCGACTTTCATCGATCTCAGTCCCCTTCAAACGCCATCAACGTATGACATTCGACATCAAGCGCTTCGAGCTTCTTGCGGCCGCCGATATCCGGTAGATCGATAACGAACGCAGCCGCTACGATATCCGCGTCCAACTTGCGCAAGAGTTTCACTGCAGCTTCCGCAGTACCGCCGGTGGCGATCAGATCGTCGACGATCAGCACTTTTTCGCGCGGCTTCAATCCATCCTCGTGGATCTCGATAACGTCGACGCCATATTCGAGTTCATAATCCTGCCCGATGGCCTTTGCAGGCAGCTTGCCCTTTTTGCGGATCGGAACGAACCCGGCGCCAAGGCGCTCGGCAACGGCGCCGCCAAGAATAAAACCGCGTGCTTCAATGCCTGCGACGGCCTCGACTCCCTTGTCGAGATAGGGAGTCGCCATCTGCTCGATACACGCCTTAAGGCCCTCGGCGTCGCCAAGAAGCGTGGTGATATCGCGAAACATGATCCCATCCTTGGGATAGTCCGGGATTGTCCTCACTAGACCTCTTAAATCTGTCACCCGCTCCTCCTACATCTCTATGGGCGTCGTGGGGCACGGCGGATCATAAGCAATCCAAGGATGTTCTCATGGCTGAAACCGTGCATAAGGTAACCATCACCGAAATCGATATCCCGTTCTGGCGCATTGTCGGCATTTTGATCAAGTGGGCCATCGCGGCAATTCCGGCGATTTTTATCGTGTCTGTATTGGTGATGATCGCGGGCGCAGCATTAAGCACCCTGTTTGGCGTGACGATGCACTGGTTCGGTGGCTGGGGGCCAATGCACTACTGAACAGCGTCCTCATGATTGTCCGAGGACACGTCCAGCGACGGCGTCCAGCTTCGCCATGAGGTCCGGATCTCGCGCCTCAGGCGCCGTCACAATGGCGTATTCGAGCGCTTTATCAGAACCGAGCGGGCATTCGGGATGCTCTCGGGGAAAGTCCTTGGCAAGGCGCGCTACAAGATTGCGGCCTTTGTCGGCATTTTCGTGAAGGACGCGAAGCAATTCCGGAATGTCGATGTCCTGATGTGAATCGTGCCAACAGTCATAGTCGGTGACCATTGCAACGGTGGCGTAACATATCTCAGCTTCCCGGGCGAGTTTGGCTTCGGGCATGTTCGTCATACCGATCACGTCGCATCCCCATGAGCGATAGAGATGGGATTCGGCTCGTGTGGAGAATTGAGGCCCTTCCATCGTGAGATAGGTCCCACCGCGACTATATTGCAATCCTTCCGCATCGGCAGCGGCGGCAATTCGATCGACCAGGCCCGGGCTGACCGGATCGGCGAACGAAACATGAGCCACACAGCCGTCGCCAAAAAAGCTCTTCTCGCGCGCGAATGTCCGGTCGATGAATTGATCGACCAACACGAATGTCCCCGGCGCCAACTCTTCCCGGAACGATCCGCAGGCCGAGACAGACACCAGGTCAGTGACGCCTACCCGTTTCATCGCGTCGATGTTTGCCCGATAGTTGATATGACTCGGACCGATACGATGGCCGCGCCCATGCCGCGGCAGGAACGCCATATCGAGCCCGTCCAGCGACCCAAGTACCAGCTCATCCGACGGTGTTCCCCAAGGCGTTTCAACAGCCTCTCTGCGCACCGATTCCAACCCCGGTAGCTCATAGAGCCCCGTACCGCCAATCACTCCCAGAACCGTTCGCGTCATACCTGCCTATCGCACCTCAATGAAAAAGATGGCCCAACCCCATTTCGTGAATTCCTCATCGCTCGGCTTCACTCCCTCGGTGGGCGTGTGAACCAACCAGAGCAATCCATGCTGACCGATGCCCAGCGGTCTTCCATCCGCCGACATCGCCAGAATCAAATTCTGCTTGTTCAAGTCGTCAGGCGTCAGCTCTACCGTATAACCGTCCAGCGCAATAAGCGCGATACTCTTGGCACCATCGACCCCTGCCGCATTGAGGATCGAAGTGAAACGCGGGCCTTCGAACAAGGTCGGCTTCTTGGTATTGGGTGGATGTGCTGTTGCCTGTGCCTGCGGCAGAGCCTTCAGCATGGCCCGGTCGAACGTCATCGCCCGATCGAAATTGAAGCGGTGATGCTTATGATAGCCGTCCAGCACTTCGTCGAAAGCGCCCCGGTTCCAGTTGTTGATCTTGCCTGCGATCGACAGGATGACGGCTCCCTGCGGGGCGGCAACTTCGGCGGCACTCGACTGCGCGGCTCCGAAAGGCAGAAACAGTGCGAAGCTGATAACCAGACACCTGATTTCGTATGCATAACGCTTCATGTCGAAATCTCCTCTGCACGCCAACCCGATCTCGGCTCAGACCATCTGTAGATCGAGGTCGCACCAAGAAAAAAGGCCCCGCATAGGAGGCCTTCTTAGAAAATGGTGATCGATCGACATGTGTCAATGATCGACATTGCTCCAAAGGCGCCGCTTCGCAAGATACAGGAAGCCGGTCAGGAACAGCAGATAGATCATGACGCGAAACCCAACCCGGTGTCGTTCCTCGAGTTTCGGCTCAGCAGCCCACATCAAGAATGCCGTGACATCTTTGGCATAGTTGTCGACGGTCGGCTTTGTTCCATCCGTATATTCGACAACCTCATCGGCGAGCGGAGCAGCCATCGCGATCTGGTGGCCGGGAAAGTATTTGTTGTAGTTCATGCCTTCCGACATGGTCAGATCGCTTGGCGGATCTTCATATCCGACCAGGAGCGAATAGAGATAATTGGCGCCTCCGGGACGCGCCTTGGCCATAACCGAGAGATCCGGCGGCAACGCACCGTTATTGGCAAGACGACCTTCCTGGTCATTGGCAAAGGGCGACTTGAACTTGTCGGACGGCTTCGCCGGACGATCGAACATCTCGCCATCGTCGTTCGGACCATCCTGGATCTCGACGCTAGCGGCAATCGCTTTGACGGCTTCCTGCGAGAACTCCGGTCCGCCTTCCTCGCCAAGATTGCGATAATGCAGGAGCTTCATGCCGTGGCAGGCCTTGCAGACCTCCTGGTAGACTTTGTAGCCACGCTGGAGCTGTCCGCGGTCGAATTTTCCGAAGGGACCCGAAAAGCTCCAATCGACGGACTTCGGCGTGGGAACGTCGCCCGCGGCATTCGCTTGTGGCCCGAGGACCGCCACTGCCACGCCAAGGCAGGCTGCCAAACCCAATGCTCTTCCAAGATTATGTGTCATGGTCTGGCCCCCCTCATCGCCGTTCCGGTGACGCCGCCGCGGGCGATGGATCCGGCCCGCCACCACCGGATTTGGACAGCACGTCTTCGGTGATGCTTCCTGGCCGCATTTTCGGCGTTTCGATCAGGCCGACAATCGGCATGACGAGGAGCAGATGAATGAAGTAATAAGCCGTGAAGATCTGCGACAGCAGCTTGTAGATACCTTCCGGTGGCTTCGCACCCAAATAGCCGAGCGCCAGGCAGGTGATCACAAACAGCCAGAAAAACCACTTGTAGATCGGGCGATAGCGAACCGAGCGCACGCGCGACGTATCCAGCCACGGAATCAGGAACAGCAACAGGATCGATCCAAACATCGCAATAACGCCAAGCAGCTTGTTATCGATCGAACGCAGAATTGCGTAGAACGGCAGGAAATACCATTCCGGGACAATATGCGGAGGCGTGCTCAAGGGGTTCGCCTCGATATAGTTGTCCGAATGCCCGAGATAGTTAGGCGCGTAGAACACAAAAGCGGCGAACAGCAGGGCGAAGGCCGCCATGCCGAAGCCGTCCTTCATCGTGAAATAGGGATGGAAAGGAAGCGTATCTTCTTTGCTCTTCACATCGATGCCGGTCGGATTGTTGCTGCCTGGAACGTGCAACGCCCAGATATGCAGAATGACCAGACCAGCAATCACGAATGGCAATAGGAAATGCAGGCTGAACAGCCGGTTCAGCGTCGGGTTTCCGACTGCGAAGCCACCCCAGATCCATTCGACAACCCCGGTTCCAAGACCTGGAATGATGGAGTCGAGTGATGAGAAGAGGTTGGTAATAACCGTGACCGCCCAGAAGCTCATCTGTCCCCAAGGAAGGGAATAGCCCATGAACGCCGTGGCCATCATCGCTAGATAGATCAGCATGCCGATGATCCAAAGCACCTCGCGCGGCGCCTTGTAGGAACCATAGTAAAGGCCGCGCAGCATATGGACATAGACAGCGAGGAAGAACATCGAGCTACCGACCGCATGCATATAGCGCAGCAGCCAGCCCCAATTCACGTCGCGCATAATGTGCTCGACACTGCTGAACGCCATTGTTTCGTTGGGCACGAAATGCATCGCAAGCACGATACCGGTCATGATCTGAACGACCAGACAGAGTGTCAGGATCCCGCCGAACGTCCAGAGATAGTTCAGATTGCGCGGCGTCGGAAAAACCACGAAGGAATCATACATCAAACGCGGCACTGGAAGCCGCTCGTCGATCCACTTGCCAAAACCGGAGGTGGGCCGATAGGTCGAATTATGCGCCATGGTGCGGGGCCTCAGCCAATCTTGATCTTTGAATCGGACAGGAATTCATATTGGGGCACATCCAGATTGCGCGGTGCCGGCCCCTTGCGGATCCGTCCCGCCGTATCGTAGTGCGACCCGTGGCAGGGGCAGAACCAGCCGCCATACTCACCCTTGGCATCGCCGACCCGCTGGCCTTTCGGAATGCAGCCGAGATGCGTGCAGATTCCGACCAGAACAAGCCATTTTTCCTTGTCCGCGATGACACGATTTACGTCGGTCGCTTCGGCTGAATCGTCGATATTCTCGTTGCGTGCCAGCTCATCCGGCAGATCGGTCATCTTGACCGTCTTGGCCTGTTCGATCTCCTCCGCCGTGCGATGGCGAACGAAGACCGGCTTGCCGCGCCACATCACCGTAATCGACTGCCCTTCCTCGATCGGCGAAAGGTCCACTTCGATTGTTGCCAGGGAAAGCGCCGACGCGTCCGGATTCATCTGATCGATGAATGGCCAGATCATTGCGGCGCCGCCGACGGCTGCAAACGCCCCTCCGGCGATCGCAATAAAATCGCGGCGTGTCGGTTCTGACTTATCGTCGGCCACGGCATGCCTCCTTCGTAGCTGCCTCAGCCCGGGGCCTTGCCCAGGACGTCGCGTGTTTCAAGCCCACCTCGCGAAACGGAATGCCTGAGACTCGCCATTCGCATGCTCCAAAGGCCATGAAAAGACACTGTTTGGAGGCAGCGAAGCTCGGTCGAGCCTGCTGTTGGTCAATACCGCTTCCTTAAAACCCTTACGGGGACGCTATTCTTCTCAGACTTTTTGCATCGAACAGCCAGAATGTCCAGGGCACCCAATGCGCATTTTGGCGCATATGTGCGAAGGTCTTAGTGGCACTTCTTATCGGGTGATCGACCAAAAAAGTTCCAAAGCGAGAGACATCGACATCAAATCGTCACGAGACTTCGTCGAGTTGCCAGACGCATGTGCCCTCGGCATCCGACCAAACCCACATTTCGGGGCACTCCACATCGTCGCAGGCCATAGCCTGCCAGGCGAACAGGCAAACAAATGTCGCCGCAATCAGAATCGGACGAATTCGAATCATTTTTCCTATCCTCCGACCGGCCAAGTTCACCATATCCGCCCTGCACGAATGTCGTCTCTCTTATCCGTTGGTGCGCTCTCTTTATTCGGATCGGTGAGATAGACAGTCCCAGTGCCACCGCCGGGAGCTGGAAAATAGATCCCGCCATGCGGTGCAAACGCTTCCTTATTGAGCGCGAATTTTTCGACGTCGGCTTGCGTGCGCCCACGGACCTGTATTGTGTAGACGATTCCGAGAATCGGCAACGCAGCTGCCATCCCCGCTAATCCGACGGGACCAAGAAAGTCCTGTGCACCACGAAACATATTGCTGTCCGACAACAATAAGACGCCCGATGAGATGAACAGTGCCAACGCGGCGATCGCCCAGGGAAGGTAGGCACGCTCTATACCGTCCAGGTCCTGCGCGACGCGCTCGAGTTCGTCCATACGCCCGGCAGCGGCACGCGCTTCGCCGGCACTTTGCTGATCCAGACGATCCAGGAACGCGTCCAGCGCAATATGCACACCATATGGCCCGGGCTCGCTCTTGTCGGACATGTTTCCTTCCATACGAAAACCCTGTTCCACTATACCGGCCGCCTAGTCCGCCACAGAAGCAGAATGCCAGCCCCAAGGATCAGCGATAGTCCGATCGCTGCAAGCCGGTCCGGCAGATCGTCGAACACCAGATAGCCGATTATGGTTGCACTAACGATCTGAAGATAGACCAGCGGCGCCATGGCGCCGGCACGGGCGAAACGATAGGCAACGATGGTCAGCAAGTTCGCCGCCAGCGACGGGATCGCAAGAAGCACGGTAAATTCCGGTGCGGGCAATCCGAACCGGTCCATTTCAGGCAGGCCGATCGGTGCAAGAATGGCCGAGCCGATGATCAATTGCGAGACGAGCGCCATGACCGGCGGAACGCGCCCCGCCGACCAGCGCGTTGCCGTAAGAAAGCACCCGTAGCAAACACCGGCAGCCAGAGCATAAAGCGTTCCGCTCTCCATCGACGCACCGGGCTGGGTGACGAGCCATACACCTGCCAGGCCGAGACCAAGCGCACCCCATTCCAGGCGCGTCACCGGTTCCCGGACAATAAACCGTGCAACGATCGTCGAAACTGCGGGACCAATAAAAAATGCGCCGAAGGCGTCTGCCATGGGAATGCGGGTTACCGCGACCAAAATGAAGGTGATCGTACCGCACGCCAATAGGCCACGCAGGGCCTGCGATATGAAGAAAAACCGGTCGAACCGCGTCTCGCGTACCCAGAAGAGTGCGACGGGGACCATAATGATCGCTCCGATTGCGAACCGGAGCCAAGCCATCGTTGCCGGCGTATAGGGCGCAAATCCGGATACGTACTTTCCTGCCGCATCGCTCACGGGAATGAGGAACATGGCGAGGATCATCAAAGCCGCGCCAAGCATCAGTCTCGTCCCTTGTTCGCCGCACGGTCCAATCGCCTGAGACACCAAGGCGATCAATTGCGCGCCCTTGCAGCTTGTCCTAAAAGTAATACCAATCCGTCCCGTCAGGAGGTCATCGCATGAATGACGCCACACCGATAGCACCCTTCGCAATGGTGCCGCTTCCAGCCGAGCGTAGCGCCAAGCCCCGAAAGACCGGCATAACCATGATGATGGACTGGGGGCTCTCGCGCGGCCGCGTCGAGGACCATCTCAGCCTGATCGGCCCCTATGTCGATCTGGTAAAATTCGTAGTCGGCACGGCCCGCCTCTACCCCGAAGCCTATCTGCGCGACAAGCTTGCTATCTACAAAAGCCACGATGTGGAGCCTTTCCTCGGCGGACAGTTTTCCGAGTACATCTTCGCCACTCAGGGCTGGGACGCGATGCAACCGTTTTTCGAGGAAGCGCGACGTCTCGGATTCACGGCCCTCGAGATCTCGGACAACTGCGTACCGCTGACCGACGAGAACCGAAGCCGCATGATCAAGATGGCGGTCGATTGCGGTTTGCATGTTCACGGCGAGGTTGGCTCGAAGGTCGAACTCCAATGCGCCGACGATATCATTCGCCAGGCCGGCATATGCCTCGACGCCGGCTGCGAGGTGGTTCTGATCGAAGCCGCAGAGTTGATGGTCGATGGCGAGCCGAGCCGGGCGCTCATCGACGCGATCAGCTCGCAGTTGGATCTTTCAAAGGTCCTGTTCGAACTGACCGGACCCTGGATTGCCGGCGTCACGCAAACGAGCACATACGGCCTGAAGAAATTCCTCATCGGAGAATTCGGCGCCGACGTGAACCTCGCCAATGTCATGCCTGACGATGTGATGGAAACCGAAGCACACCGCGTCGGTCTGAGCGTCATCGGCCCGAAGCTGGATTGAATCGAGAAACGACTTTCCGCAATGCCCCGGACTTGATCCGTCATATCCGGTTTGATGTTGTTTGCAGACTAAATAAGTCACACATGTTCTTCCATGTGTTCGAGACCTATTCCAGAACCCACGGCGTAAAGGCCGTCACGGCCGGCGGTTCTGCAGCGTATTTCTCCACCTCGACAAGCGTCGTATGGGATATCGGCCCCTGCCCGAGTTTCGATGTTCCCTTGTCCAGAGTCAGAACGTTCGGATTGCCGTGTTTCTCGAGCGACTTTCTATCGCGGGCATTCTGGGGATCGAACCAGGCGCCTGTGGGAAGCTGGATGACACCTTCGCGCAGGTCTTCCGACAGGACAGCGGCCGCCAGGGTCTCACCGCGTTCGTTGAAGATGCGCACGATGTCGCCGGCCTCGATGCCGCGGCTTAGGGCATCGCCGGGTGACAGCATAACGGCTTCCCGTCCGTCGATTTTCGACGCCAGACTGACGCCCGTAAAATCGAGCTGGGAGTGAAGCCGCGTCGCCGGCTGGTTAGATATGAGATGCAGCGGCCACGTTGCCGAACGATGATCGCCGAGCCATTCGGCAGGTTCGATCCAAACGGGGTGACCGGGGCAGTCGTCATAGCCGAAGCCGTCGATCTCCTCGCAAAAAATCTCGAACTTTCCGGACGGTGTCTGCAGGGGATTGCGCTCCGGATCTTCGCGGAAGTCGTCATAGAGATTGAACAAGGCCCCGGGGAGTTCCGACTCGAAGAATCCTGCATCCCAAAAACTGTCGAAATCCGGCAGGTCCAGCGAACGGTTCTTCGGATTATCCCGGGTCAAATTGTAGATGTGCCGAAGCCATCCCTCCTCGTCTCGTCCCTCTGTGAAGGCGTCCTCGATCCCAACCCGGGCGGCAAGACCGCGAAAGATCTCAAAGTCATGCCGTGCCGAGAATTGTGGGTCCACCGCCTGTTTCATCGCCATGATGAACCGGTCTCTCGAGCTCCCGCCGATATCGTTGCGTTCGAGCGTCGTGGTCGCAGGAAGGACAATATCTGCGAGCTTGGCGGTGGGCGTCCACCAGGGCTCATTGACGATGACCGTGTCCGGCCGCCGCCAGCCCTCGAGCAGCTTGTTGAGGTCCTGATGGTGATGAAAGGGATTGCCGCCTGACCAATAAATGATCCGGGTATCGGGGTAAGTCCGCCGTTCGCCGTCAAAGTCGTATTCGGCACCCGGGTTCAGCAGCAGGTCCGTGATGCGCGCCACGGGTATGAAACTGCCCGTCGGATTGACGCCGGCGGTATGCGTCGGCGCGACCATTCCGGCGCCCGGATTCCCCTGCCCGTGCATACTGCCATAGCCGAAACCGAAGCCACCGCCCGGCAGACCGATCTGGCCGAGCATACAGGCCAGCACCATGGTCATCCAAAAAGGCTGCTCGCCATGATCGCCCCGTTGCAGTGCATAAGCCGTTGCGATCAAAGTCCGCCGCGAGGCCATACGGCGTGCCAGAGCGACGATCCGATCGGCCGGGATATCGCAGATCGCCGCCGCCCAATCGGCAGACTTCGGCTGTCCGTCCGCACGGCCGTTCAGATAGGCCTCGAAGCGATCGAAGCCCGTGGTGTAGTTTTCCAGGAACGCCGTGTCATGGAGATTCTCGGCCAGGAGCGTGTGGGCAAGACCGAGCATCAGAGCGACATCGGTATTCGGCCGCGGCGCCAGCCACTCCGCATTCACATAATCCGGCGTATCACTGCGAAGCGGCGTTATGCTGACAACCTCAACATCGCGTTCCGCCAGCTGCCGCAACCAGTGTTCGGTGGAATGATTGCCAAGACCGCCCGGCTCCATCTGGGTTCGGAGCGTTCCAATGCCACCGAACGCGACCAGGAGCCGTGTGTCGGCAGCAATGGCATCCCACGACGTCGGTTTTCTGAGCGGTCGGATATCCCCGACAATATGCGGCAGGATCGCCAGGGCGGCCGCAACAGAGTAACTGTGTTTTTGTCCGGTAAACCCGCCAAAGCAGTTCATGAACCGCTTGAGCTGGGTGTTGGCATGATGGAACCGGCCGGCGCTGGCCCAACCGTAGGATCCGGCAAATATAGCCTCGTTCCCATGCTCGCGCTTCACGCGCTGCAGCTCAGTCGCGACAAGATCCAATGCCTCGTCCCAGGGGACTTCGATGAACGGATCTTCGCCGCGGCGGCGGTCGCGCTTTTCCAGCCAGCCTCTACGAACCATCGGCGCCTTGACGCGGCAATCATGATAGACCGCATCCGCCATGCCATCGAGAATTGGCGAGGGCTCGGCATCGCGACGGAATGGTTGGACCGACGTCAGGCGGCCATCATCGATCTGTGCCTCAAAGGCGCCCCAGTGAGACCCATGGATTCGTCTCATTTAATCGGTCTCCATTCTCGAGAGTACAATCAATTTCGAAAGGCTGGATCGACACCAACCGGTCTATTGTCTTGCCCACACCATTGATACCCCCCCAAGAGCCAACGACATCTTAGAAATTGTGCATAGCAGCCATTTGATTGGTGGAATTCCATCCAGACCGCATGCTTGGCATTGGGCATATGCTCCTGCAGTCAGACAGCATCACAATTGAGGAGAGTTCACCACTGCTATTGAGGAATCGTTATTTTTGGTATATTTTTTTCGTTATGCGGGATACAATAAACCTTATAGTAAAATTTCAAGCTTGGAAAACCGGTTTCCGATGAGACAGTCGCGAGAACAGCAATTCGGTATCGCAGCCATTCTGCCAGGAGAATTGGTCATCGATTCCGTCTGTTCGGACATCCGCCGGACCGAGGATAATCGGGTCATCCGTCTCAATGAAAAGCGGAAGCTAACAATCGAGCCCTTGCCTCACATCTTCGAATTTTTGAGGAAGCATCAATGAGCATCAATGGAGCCGCAGCAAGCGAAGCCGTGAAAGACACAATCTATCGATCCTGTCTCCTACTCGACGATGAGAATTGGGACGACTGGCTGGCGCTGTGTGATGACGATTTCCATTACACGATAAAGGCGTACAGCCCGGAGATCGCCTATGACATGACCTATTTTCGCGGTGATCGCAGTGAACTGAAAAACATGTGCGGCATGCTGGAAAAACATAATACCGATCACTCTCCACTGACGCGCCATAGCACCGTATATGCGGTTGACGTCGCTGAAGATGGAAAGTCGGCGACGGCCATCACATCGCTAGTCGTCTATCAGAACATGTTGGACGGCGTGAACGCACATATCGATGCCGGTGAAAATCACCTCTTTCTGATCGGCAAATATTACGACTCCTTCAAAATCGAAAATGGCTCAGCGAAGCTCATCGATCGAGAGGTCAGGCTCGATACCCGGCGTTTGGACAAGGGCTCGCATTGGCCGATTTGATACGTCATTCCCAAGAGCTTGTGGTCCAGGCCACGAACGCATCGATTGTGAGATCATCATGGGGCAGAAACAGACGGTTCCAGATGTGTTGAAAGGCACGGTCTTGTTCGGCGGCCTCTCGGACGAAACCCTGCAGGCCATTGCCGGGATCACCAGCCGGCGAGCATTCAAACAAGGGGATGCGATCTATGAACTCGATGACGAAGCACACGATGTGTTCGTTGTTGAAACCGGGCGCGTACAATTCTTCTTCGGCGATTGCGACCGAGACGGCGCATCGGGATCAGTCGTTGCAGCCGGGCAGGCATTTGCCTGGGCCGCGATGCTCGAGGGGCGGCCACGTCGCGTGGCTCATGCCAGGTGCCTCGAAGCATCCACAGTGCTCGCAATCGATGGCAACGCGCTCCTCGGGATTTTTTCCAACGATACGACCGTTGGCTATCACGTCATGTCGCGACTGACCGGGCTCATCACCAATAATTTTATGGAGGCTCTCGCGACCTGATTTGCGGTTGAACAAGCCGGCGTTATAGCGAGATACGGATTGCTTCCCATTACAAGACGATTATGAAAACAGATAGAGATAGCGGGGCCGCGTTCACGCGTGCTTTCCATGTAATGGAGGCCGTCATCGACGCGGATCGACCACAAACCGCCAGCGAGATCTGCTCGAGGGTGGGCTTACCTAAGGCGACCATGCACCGCCTCGCCAAGATGCTCGTCGATCAAAGGCTCCTACAATACGAACTCGATGGCAAACATCTGATTGCCGGTCCCCGCCTGTTCGCTTTCGCCGGCATGGTCATGTCGGAATCGGCCATCGATCTGGGTCGCCATACGATCCTCGAGGCACTGGTGAAAAAGATTGGCGAGACCTGCAATATCTCCGTTCCGCAAGGCACACAGATGGTCTATGCCGAACGGGTCGAGACCCATTGGCCCTTGAGCATACAGTTCCAGGCCGGCACCAAGGTTCCGTTGCACTGTACCGCCAGTGGCAAGCTTTATCTCAGCCAGCTTGCGCGCCCGGCCTTGAATGTCATGCTGGAACGCATGGAGCTTGGGAGGCTGGCAAAACGGACAATCGTCGACAGGACGATGCTCAAGCGAGAGTTGGCCGGCACGCGCGAGCGCGGTTATTCCCTGGACAATGGCGAATTCGTGGAAGGTCTCATTGCGATCGCCGTTCCTATCAAGGGCCCAAATGGCCGCTTTTGCGCCGGACTGGCCATGCACGCACCGGAATTCCGCATGCCGGCGGATATCGCCATCAAGCAACTTCCGGCTTTGCAGGAGGCCGCCGGACAGATAGAAAAACTGATGCAGGACTCCGGCGAACGACAGCTTTGAACGGATTACATCTCGTCAGGCACTCCCGGAATTGCCATCCAATTCGGAGATGAACGCCAAAACACCCTCAAGGTTGGCACATTCATGATCCGGCGCGTAGGCAGGATCCAGCAACCGGTCACCCGTTCGGTTCGACCAGAGACAAGGAAGAGCGGCGCTCACGGTCCCGATGACGTCCATGGCGCCGCCCGCAACATGCAGTGTGTCCTGCGGCGCGATCCCGAGTTTTTCGCGCGGCAAGGCATAAACGGACGGGTGCGGCTTGTACCAACCTGCCGTCTCGGATGAGAGCACATGGTCGAAACCGGGGTCGAACAACTTGGCCACGGCATCCAGCATGTCCTGGTCGCCGTTGGAGAGAATGGCGACAGGAATGCCGCGTTCCTTTATGGCCGCCAACACGCTTTGCGCCTCCGGCCAGGGCTTGAGGGTATCCCATGCCATGACGAGGTCATGGCGTTCGGATTTCGTCAGATCGAATCCGCCCCGGGCAAGCACGGCATCCAGTGCCATTCGCGTGGCGGCACGAAAGGGCGTGCGTCCCTTGCCTAGCGAGTTGCTTGCGGCCGCGCGCGCCATCTGCCGGGCCCGCCAGTCTCGGACATGAGGCCGTGCCTGGTCCGCAGTCAGGCCGAGCGCGCCGGCAAAGACGGACGTCAGGCTTTCCTGGATATCGAGGAGGGCGGAATAGACATCGAAGGTGATCAGTTTGGGCGTGGACATGGGTCGGCCTCCGCAAACAGAATGATATGATCAGATAGCTGGCGCAGCGAGACAAGCGTGTGTCCCAGTCGTAAAAACGCTGACGGCCGCACATGAGACCGTCAGCGATAACTTTCACGTCGCCCTATGACCGCTGCATACCCCAGCGCTGGACGGTCTTGATCTCGATATTCCTGAAGATCACATTCTCCACCAGGATACCGATCAGGATCACCATGAAGAGGCCGGCGAAGACACCGTCGGTGTCCAGATTCTGGCTCGACTCGAAGATGTACCAGCCGAGGCCCCCGGAGCCGGAAGACGCGCCGAAGACCAGTTCCGCCCCGATGAGTGTGCGCCAGGCATAGGCCCAGCCCAGTTTCATGCCGGACAGGATCGTGGGAAACGCCGCGGGCACGAGGATCTTCCACACATAAGGAATGCCTCTGAGCCCGTAATTCTGTCCGATCATGCGCAGCGTCGGGCTCACATTCATGAAGCCGGTATGTGCACTGAGCGAGATGGCCCAAAGGACCGAGTGCACAAGGACGAAGATCAGGCTTCCCGTTCCAAGCCCGAACCAGAGCATCGCCAGCGGAAGCAATGCGATGGCCGGCAACGGATTGAACATGGCTGTCGACATGGCGATGAAATCGCCGCCGATGCGAGAGGATGCCGCCCACAGCACCAGCACGGCGGCGATCGCGACACCAAGCGCATAGCCCATGAGCAGAACTTTGATCGAGAACCAGACCTTGTTGATGAGATCTCCGAAAAAGAGATCGTCGATCAGCTTTTCCGCCGAAATCATAAAGGACGGCAGCATCAACGGCTCGACATCCATGGCGACCGTGTAGATCTGCCACGATGCGACGAGACACAAGAGGATGAACGTCTTGCGGACGGCATTGATGTTCCAGATGCGCTCGAAAATCGAGAGCTTGCGCGCGACGTCTCCGGTATGAGCCTCTTTGAGGTCCGTCACCTCGAACTCGGGACGGATGACCAGTTCGGGCAGATTGCCTTTGCTGGGGAGTGTCGATGTCGTGCTCATTGGGCCTGCATCCCCCAACGCCGAACCGTCTTCGCCTCGATCGCATTGAAAACGAGATTCTCGACCAACACACCGACAACGATAACCGCGAAGAGCCCTGCAAAGACATGCGGGATCTGAAGGTCCATCTGATTGGCAAATATGAACCAGCCAAGCCCGCCCGACGCAGTTTCAGCCGTATCCGATATGGACCCGCCAAAGACAAGTTCGGCCGCGATCAAGGTTCGCCATGCGAAGGCCCAACCGATCTTCATTCCCATCAAAATCGATGGGAAGGCTGCCGGTATGAGGATCTTGACGACATAGGTCAGCCCCTTGAGACCATAATTGCGCCCGACCATTCGCTGCGTATCGCTGACACTCATGAAACCGGTATGGGCATTGAGAGCAACGGGCCAGATCACCGAATGGAGTAGCGTGAACACGATGGCATCGGCGCCAAGGCCAAACCACAACAGGGCGAGAGGCAGAAGCGCGATCGCCGGAAGCGGATTGAACATCGCCGTGATCGTGCTGAGCACATCCGAACCGAAACGCGTTGCCGTTGCAGCCGTGGTCAGTAATGTCGCGATCACGAGTCCGATGAAGTAACCGGTCAACAGCACCGTGATCGAATTCCAGATCATATAGAGGAGCTGCTCGGACCAGATTGCTTCGATCAAAGCGGCGAAGGTCGTCGAGAACTTCGGAAGGATCAGCTCGTTAACCTGGCTCAGCCGGGTGTAGATCTCCCAAATGACAATGAGAGCGAGCAGTATCGTGAATTTGCGGACGATATCGAGGTCGGAGATGCGCTCCCAGAGCGACAGTTTGCGTGCGACATCGCTCGTGCTTGCCTTGCCGACATCGTCCAGTTCGAATTCAGGCCGGACGATGACATCCGGCAACTGTGTTGCCTGACTCATGTGGCCAAGCCCGCAGCCTGTGTTTCTTCCTCGAGGATACGGTCGGCGAACAGCATGTCGTGAATGCGTTGCTGAACTTCGGCGAACTCCGGTTGCCCCACATTCTCGTGGTTCAGGTGATGCGCGTTGAGCTCGGCCTTGACCTGCCCCGGGTGCGGCGAGAGAACGAGAATACGGCTGCCGACGATCAGCGCTTCCTCAATCGAGTGCGTAACGAAAATGACCGTGAAATGCACGTCCTCCCAGAGCTGCAAAAGCTCCTTCTGCATCTGCAGCCGGGTCAATGCATCGAGGGCTGCAAACGGCTCGTCCATGAGCAGCACGTCGGGCTCCATGGCCATGCCGCGGGCGATCGCCACACGTTGCTTCATGCCCCCTGAGAGCATATGCGGATAAGTGTCCTCGAACCCGCCGAGTTTCACCTTCACGATATACTCCATCGCCAATTCATCGGCTTCGGCCTGTGTCTTGCACTTGCCGCCGTTCATCAGCGCGAATGTGATATTCTGTTTCACCGTCTTCCAGGGGAGAAGCTGGTCGAACTCCTGAAAGACCATGACCCGGTCCGGACCGGGTTCGGAGATCTCCCTGCCCTTCAGGCGGATCGCACCCTCGACAGGCTGGAGATATCCGGCGACCCCCTTGAGGATCGTCGATTTACCGCACCCGGATGGCCCGAGAACCACATATCGGTCGGCCGGATAGACGTCGAAGCTGACCCGGTACGTCGCCGTGATCAGATGCTCCTTGGTCTTGTATTGGAGAGTGACCCCGTCGACGGCCAGAATGGGCTCGGCGGTAGTCGCGGCGGGCGCAAGGCCCGCCGCGTCAGGATTTGTCGTGTCCATCAATCAGCTACCGTCCTGATCGTGGTTGTTTTCCCAGTAATAGTCCTTCCAGCTCGCCGGCATATTCTTGATCGCCTTGATCGAGTGCATGAACTCGGCGAACTTCATCGTGCGTTCCGGCTGAAGCGAGTAAAGCATCTCTTTCGGATCGCCGACCATCTTCTCGACGTCCTCGAGTTTCAGCTTGGACTTGGTGAAGCGGTGGAAGAGTGCCGCGGCCTCTTTCTTGTTGTCGTTGATCCACTTTATGGATTTGCGATAGGACTGGTAGACGCACTCATAAAGCTTGGGATTGTCCTTCTTCCACTTTTCGGTGTTGTACATGGCCACAGTCGTGTGACGGCCGCCAAGTACGTCATAGGATGTCAGCACATTGTGCACCTTGCCGCTGGTGAGCTCCTGGAAGGAAGTCGGCAGGGTTGCAAAGTGGCTCTTCACAGCCTGTCCGCCTGCAAGCAGAGCAGCAACAGCTGTCGGATGCTTCATCGACACGGTCATCGGGTCGAGCTTGAAGGCGTCTTTGGCGCCCCATTTCTTCTTTGCAGCCATCTGAAGGACAACTGCCTGGATCGAGACCTTGACCGACGGTGTCGCGATCTTGTGATCCGTCAGACCCACATAGTCTTCAAGCTTCTTCACACGATCGTCGTTGGTGTTCAACTTCAGAGGCATAGCTGCCAGATTGGTCATGGCCTTGACGTTGAGCCGGCCCTTGGTCTTATCCCAAATCTTGAGCAACGGTCCGACGCCACCTGCTGCAAAATCCACATTGCGCGACAGAAGTGCCTGGTTGACCGCAGCGCCACCGCTGAATCTGTGCATGCTGACTTTGACGTCTTTCATGCCTTTTTCTGCGGCACAGGCCTGTACGTACTTCTTATCCACCACAACGTGCATGGGCAGATAAAGAAGGCCGAACTGCTGTGCAAAACGCACTTCGTTCGCTTCAGCCATGGCGGGCCCGCTCGCCCCGAATGTCAGGGCCGCAATGGCGCCGCCGGCGACCGTTGCAGCCATCCGGTGATGCATTTTTCCAATTTTCATTCTTAAACGTCCTCCCTATCTCACTTGGCAAACTTATTAGTATTCCTGGAGCTTAGAGCCCTCGGCCCCTCTTGGGGCACCTTGCCTCAGCGGCGCCAATAACAGCATCATCGGTCTCGTTCGTCCATAGCAGCTTGCACCTTTTGTCTAACATCAAGACATGTGCCCTATGCATTGAAGTCCGCGTTTGACCTCAAGTCGGCCATAATCGCCCAGCCCTGATATATGAGTTTGCAGTCAGTATGTTGTGGGCCAGGCAGCCAGACGATGACGGCCGATCCCGCCGCTCAGCCGCATGTCGTGGATCTCGAGTTGGCGGACCAGATACGTCCGGGTTTCTTCCGGTCGGATAACCGCCTGGGCAGCGAAGACTTCCGCCAGCCCCCAAGGCTCATTATCCCTCGCCATTTCATCGCGGATCCCGGTCTTCTCATCGTCCGAGAGATCCCGTCCCCACGCGACGACTTCGGTCGCATAGTGAGGGTCCATGAAACTGATTTCACCGGTCGGCCAGACCGCGACGTCATCGGAATTCCGCCCCCCGCCCATGTTCAGATAAGCCTGGCCATAGGTTTTTCGCATGATGACCGAAAGCTTCGGCACGGTGCACATCTGCAAGGCGGTCATGAAGTTCATGATCTTGCCCGGCGCCTTCTGGCGTTCCCCGTCGATACCGATGACGAAGCCGGGCGTGTCCACGAGTAGGACGATCGGAATGTTGAAGCTGTCCGCCATAACGGTGAAGCGCGTCGCTTTCTCGCAACCCGGCACGTCCAGGGCACCGGCCTTGCCCATGGGATTGTTGGCTATGATACCGACGACCCGGCCATCGAGACGTGCCAGCCCCACAACCACCGTGCGGCCGAAGCGCGGCTTGAATTCGAAGAAGCTGTCGGTGTCGACGAGGCACTTGATGATTTTGCGAACGTCATAGCCGCGGCGGCGCTCTGTCGGCAGGATTTCGGGAATGCGCACCTGCCCATCCTGGCTTCCCGCCGGCACGGGTGCGCATGGCGGCGCCTCCCGATTGTTCGACGGCATATAGGCGAGGAACCGCCTGATTTCGTCGATCGCCTCTTCATCCGTATCGACGACGCGGTCGACCAGTCCGGTGACTTCGCTGTGCAGTTTCCAGCCACCGAGATCTTCCGCTTCGACTTTCTGGCCGATTGCAAGAGATGCCAATCCCGGGCTGCCGACAGCCATGACGGCGCCCTTGCGCATGACGGTAAAATCGGAAAGGCAGGCATACCATGCAGACGATCCGAAACACTGACCGAGGACGGCCGACGCCCAGGGCTGCTCGCGCTCGCGCACATACTGCTCGGGATCATGACCGAGCTGCATTCCCATGCCCCTGGCACCCATATTGTCCGGCATCCGGGCACCGGACGATTCGCCAAAGAACACCAGTGGAAAACCGCGCTTCACGGCCGTGCGACGAACATGGCCGATCTTCTTCATGTTCGTCGCACTGGAGGACGCGCCTTTGACCGTGAAATCGTTGGAGACAATTCCGACCATTCGATCCGCAATCTTGCCAAAGCCGGTTACCTTGCCGTCGGCAGGCGTCTTTTCCCGGTCGTCGATCTCATAAGCCGAGACACCGAGAAGCCCGGCCTCGAGAAAGGTATCGGCATCGACAAGACGGTCGATCCGCTCCCGCGCATTGAGAAGCCCGGCTTCACGGCGCCTCTCGAGTTTCTCGGGTCCTCCCATGCCGCGTGCATGGTCCTCCCGCTTGGCAAGCTCATCATTGAGATCGTCGACGCTCATTGGTGTTCTCTCATCGTTTCCGGATTGGGTTGCATTCGAACAGAACCGATTGAAGGTCGCCCGCACTATCATGTCCGTTTCAGAAAAGCCGGGACATCGTGTTGAACGGGCACCTACGCGCGTCAGCCCCTTCCTACGAACGGCATCTTCGTCGCCATCACGGTCATAAATTGAACATTGGCATCCAAGGGTAGTTCGGCGATGTACACGACGGCATCGGCAACATGCCTGACATCCATGCGCGGCTCGACAGCCATCGAACCATCCGCCTGCGGAACACCGGCAGTCATCCGTTCCGTCATATCCGTGGCAGCGTTTCCGATGTCGATCTGGCTGCAGGCGATATCGTCGCCGCGCCCATCCAGGGAAATGCACTTCGTCAGGCCTGTGATGGCATGCTTGCTGACGGTATAGGGGACGGAATTCGGTCTGGGGGCATGAGCCGAGATAGATCCATTGTTGATGATCCGGCCACCCTTCGGCGACTGCACCTTCATTATTGCCATGGCCGCGCGCGCACACAGGAAAGATCCTGTCAGATTGACATCGATCACACTCTGCCAGTCTTCGACGGCCATCTCCTCCATCGGAATGGGCGGTGCATTCGTCCCAGCATTATTGAACAGGACATCGAGACGACCGAATTTCTCGCGCACCGTGTCGAAGAGTGCATCAACCGATTGCTGATCACTGATGTCCGCGGCAAGAGCGACGACATCCCCTCCGTCAGGATGCGCTTCGGCGACCGTCTCTTCAAGAGTGTCGGCCCTGCGTCCGACAAGCACGACAGAAAATCCCGCCCGCTGAAGGGCAAGCGCCGAAGCGCGACCGATTCCACTTCCTGCACCCGTGACGAGCGCTATCCGATGTTCCGGAGTCATCGGCCTCCTATCATGTACCTTGAGTGTCGTCGGGATGGACGAACTGCCTCAGCATAATCCGGCACAGCCGCAAGAAGCAATGATGAGGAGCAGCGTCCACAACTCAATACGAAGAAAGATGATCAACCCGATCAACTCGGCAATCGAAACCGCTCCGGCTTGACCATCGAAGCGGCGGGCGATTTGCGCGGCGCGACAGTACCCTGCTCTGTATGCACCTCTGCCGCAGCCTTATCGTCTTTCGCAAGAAAACCACCGGATTGACGCGCCCACAGCTGCGCATAGAGACCACCCGCACCGACCAACTGGTCATGCGGCCCCTCTTCGACGATGCGCCCCTGGTCCATGATGATCAGCCGATCCATAGCCGAAATCGTCGAAAGCCGATGGGCAATGGCGATGACCGTCTTGCCGGCCATCAGGTTGTAGAGTTGCTCCTGAATGGCGGCCTCCACTTCCGAGTCCAACGCAGACGTCGCTTCATCGAGGATCAGGATTGGTGCGTCTTTCAAGAGCGCACGGGCAATGGCGATCCGCTGACGCTGGCCGCCCGAGAGCTTTACGCCGCGCTCGCCCACGCGTGCGGCATATCCCGTGTTCCCTTCATGGTCCTCCAGGTCCAGGATGAAGTCATGGGCATGGGCGCGTTTGGCAGCTTCGATGGCCGCCTCCTCGCCGGCGTCGGGGCGCCCATAGAGAATGTTCTCGATAATCGTGCGGTGCAGGAGCGATGTATCCTGCGTAACCATGCCGATCTCGGCACGCAAACTGTCCTGGCGGACATTGGCGATGTTCTGGCCGTCGATCAGGATCCGCCCGCCTTCCAGATCGTAGAACCGGAGGAGCAGGTTGACCAATGTCGACTTGCCGGCGCCCGACCGGCCGACAATACCGACTTTCTCTCCGGGGCGAACGATCATCGTCAGATTGTTGACCAGACCGCGCTCCATGCCATAGCCGAAGCTGACATCCTCGAACCGGATCTCACCCTTGTCGACAGCGATCGGTATGGCGTCTGGTGCATCGACGACCGTTCGCGGCCTGGAGATCGTCTCCATGCCTTCCTGGACCATACCGAAATTCTCGAAAATTCCGGTCACAACGAACAGGACCCAACCGGCCATATTGTTGATGCGGATCACGAGTCCCGAGGCAACCGCAATCGCACCGACAGTGATCAGACCCTGGCTCCACAACCAGGCAGCCAAACCGGTTGTGGCGACAATGAGCAGACCGTTGATCGACCAGACTGTGAGCTCCATCTGGGTGATGAGCCGGAGCTCATCGTGCGATTTCCGTGTCTGATCGGCGATCGCCTCGCGTGCGTAGTCGTCCTCGCGCTTGGTGTGCGCAAAGAGCTTGAGGGTCGGGGCATTCGTGTAACTGTCGACGATCCGTCCCGTCACATTCGAGCGTGCGTCAGACATGGCCTTGGCCCGCGCCATCACGCGCGGCACGAAATAGGCAAGCGTCGCAACGATCAGAAACAACCAGATAATCAACGGCACGATGAGGCGGGCATCGGCTTCGAAGAAAATAAAGCCGGCCATGACCGTGTAAATGACGATGAACCAGAGGGCATCGATACTCTGGACGACAGATTCGCGCAGGGCAGCACCCGTTTGCATGATGCGGCTTGCGATCCGACCGGCAAAGTCATTCTGGAAAAAGGAAAGGCTTTGCCGCAGGACATAACGGTGCGTCTGCCAGCGCACGAGATTGGTAAAGGTGGGGATGATCGCCTGATTGACCAGTAATGTGTGGATACCGAACAGGACCGGCCGCGCAACGATCGCCACAAATGCCATCCATGCCAGCGTGGCTCCATTGTCGGCGAAAAAGGTCGCCGCGTTTTCCGTCTCCTTCACCATGTCCAGGATCCGGCCAAGATAGACGAACAGGACGACCTCGATCGCCGCCGCAAAGAAGCCCGAGATCAGAACGGCAAGAAACACCGGCCAGACCTGGCGGATATAATGCCAATAGAACGCAATGAGCCCTTCGGGCGGCTGAGCGTCCGGCGACGCGCGAAAGGGATCGATGCGCTGTTCGAACCAGCGAAACATTGTTCTTCAAACCTGTTGAGCTTCACAATCGTGCCGGCCGGAAGGGGTCTGACGGCATGCAAACCTGTTTGGCTGCGGCAGCACTTATGCACGAACGAGTGGTGCGTGCACCGAGTATATGGGGTGCAGAGGCGTCAACAAAAAGACGATGCAAACATGTAACAAAAATCAGGACCGCTTGACGCCGATGCAGCGCCAGCGCATATCGAACGCGACATGACCGATACCGAACCCATGACGGATGAAGTCGCTGCGGACCGCAAGGCCCGCGCCGAAGCGTGGTTTCAGTCACTCCGCGACGATATCTGTGCAGCTTTCGAAGACCTTGAAGACCGGCCGGGAGACGGCGAAGCCGGACGATTCACGCGCAAGCCCTGGTCGCGAACGGACCATACAGGCGCCGATGGCGGCGGCGGCATCATGTCGATGATGTCGGGACGCGTTTTCGAGAAGGTCGGCGTCCACACCTCGACCGTTCATGGCGAATTCGCCCCCGAATTTCGCGAGCAGATACCGGGGGCCGCAGACGATCCACGCTTCTGGGCAAGTGGCATTTCGCTCATTGCACATCCTCAGAATCCGAACGTCCCTGCCGTTCACATGAACACACGCTTCGTCGTGACCACGAAATGGTGGTTCGGCGGCGGTGCCGATCTGACACCGGTTCTCGATCGGCGGCGTACACAGGACGACCCGGACAGCCGCGACTTCCATGCAGCGATGAAAGTCGCCTGTAGCGCCCACGAAATCGCCGACTACAAACGCTATCAGGAATGGTGCGACGAATATTTCTATCTCAAGCATCGCGATGAGATGCGTGGAATTGGCGGCATCTTTTACGATTACGTCACGCCCGATGACTGGAATGCCGGTCTCGCCTTTACGCAGGATGTCGGTCGCGCATTCCTTAAAATCTATCCGGAACTGGTCGCACGCAATATGGACACAGCATGGACGGAAGACGACCGGAACGAGCAACTCGTCCGCCGCGGTCGTTACGTTGAATTCAATCTGCTGTACGATCGCGGCACCAAATTCGGACTGATGACCGGCGGTAATGTCGAGTCGATCCTCTCTTCCATGCCACCGATTGTGAAATGGCCATGAGCAAGCTTTCCTTCGATCTCTACTGGTCGATGCGCAGCCCCTATTGCTACGTTGCGCTCGACCGGGTTCTGGACATTCAGCGCACCTACGATGTCGATGTGATCGTTCGCATCGTCTACCCGATTGCCATCCGCGATCCCGGTTTCTTTGCCCGGGTACCCGCGCACTATCGGCCCTATCATCTGCTGGACGCGCAGCGTGTCGCGGCCTTCCATGGCATTCCCTATCGGCGACCCATTCCAGACCCCATTGTCCAGAATCTGGAAACGGGCGAAATCGCCGACGAACAGCCCTATATCCGCCGTTTGACGCGGCTTGCAGCGGCTGCGGCCCAACAAGGAGACGGTCTTCGGTTTCTGGACCATGTGATGCGTTTGATCTGGGACGGACGCACAGAGGGCTGGGACCAGGGAACGCGCCTTGCCGACGCGATCGCAGAGGCCGACCTCGATGCCGATGCTCTTATGCGCGACGTTGCCGTCCATCCCGAAACGCTCGAAGACGCGATCGAAGCCAATCAGCAGGCGCATAGCAAAGCCGGCCATCCAGGCGTACCGCTTTTTGTTTTCGACGAAGAGCCGTTCTTCGGCCAGGATCGGATCGATATCCTTCTTTGGCGAATGAAGGAGTATGGACTCGCCAAACGGGGGTGAACTCAGCAAAAGGTCGCTCGCTATCCCGGACAGTTCAGCTGTTCCGTATACCTGCGTTGCTACACCCGTAGTCGGCCGATCCGATAGCGCTTGTCGTGGCAAAGACGCAACAGGCGCCAGCAGAATTTACCGGTTGCGGCACTCAAACCTTGCCATTGCCGCGGACTCATACTGAAATAATCGGTGAAATCGGCACATTGGCCGAAGGATGGACAATCCGACGATAGACGCGCTCGGCACAAGCTGACATTTAGCGTGCGCGGTGATGTGCGGGGAGACAAGCCCATGACCGATGTCGCCATCGAGCGACGAGCACAGACCATCGTAAGACCTTATCAGGGCATGGTGGCGTGGCCGAGTGCCTTGCTGGGTATCGCCGTTCTTGCCAGCTTTGCCGCTGTTTGCACGGCTGGAGTGATGGGTATCATTCCCTTATGGGTCGGTCTGATCCTCAATAGTCTGATTCTCTATGTCTGCCAGACGCCCCTGCACGAGGCGAGCCATGGCAACATTGCCGGTCGTGAATCGCGGCTTATGTGGCTGAACCATGTCATCGGTTTTTTGTGCGGCGCCATTCTGCTGCACGAGTATCGCGCATTCCGTGCGACCCACCTGATGCATCACCGTGATACCAACAATCCGGAGTATGACCCGGACAACTGGGTCAAGGTGAAGACGCCAATCCTGGTCATATGGCGCTGCCTGACGATCTTCGCCTTCTACAACCATTTCTTCTTCAAACAGATCGTCTTCAAACCTGACGTGCCAGGCAACAAAGCTCTGGCACTGCACGTGATCGCCGTATACTGGGCGCTCTATACAGTGATGTTCTGGTTGATCAATCTAGGATTCTGGCGCGAACTCCTGGCCCTTTGGGTCGGACCGCATATTCTCGGTAGCGCCATCATCATCTTCTTCTTCGCCTACCTCACGCACAGTCCTCAAGACGAAACCAGCCGTTATCGCAACACCAATGTGTTCCGGGTGAAGGGACCGCTAGAGCGCGCCGCAAACTGGATCTACCTATTCCAGAACTATCATCTGATCCATCATCTCTTTCCGCGCGTGCCCTTTTATCTTTACTCCAAGGCTTTCGACGATTTGAGGCCGGTGCTGGAGCACGAAGGTGCCCATATCTACGAATATGGGGAGACCCGCGAGACTGCTCGCGCGACCTGACAGTCGCGCCAGATCTGTCCCCATCAGTGTCACGACTCCGAAGATGCGACATCGTTCGCAGGCAGCGTCAGCGACAAATGCACGATGCCCGGATCATCGCGAATAGGCGTTTGGACAAAACCCAGTTTTTTTGCCAATCGAAGCATGCGCGTATTCTCGCGTAAGACCTCACCGAAGATCTCTTTGATGCCGGCACCCTCGGCATGCGCCAGAATGTGCAGCATCATATGCGTGCCCAGTCCCAGGCCGGCCAACTCGCCTTGCACCAGGATGGCGAACTCTGCCTTTTCGTTGTCCGGATCGGCGCTGATACGAACAACGCCATGAATGTCGGTCTGCCCCGCCGGCCCCGGGTCTGCCAGCACAAGCGCCATCTCACGATCATAATCGATCTGCGTAAAACGCGCGGCCTGGACGTGGGTCTGCGTCTTCTTGGGGATGAGAAAACGGAGACGAATCTCCTCAGGTGTGAGAGAGGCGAACATACGCTGATGCGCCGGCTCGTCTTCCGGCACAATCGGGCGAAGAAGGAACTTCCGACCGTCTTTCAGCGTGATCGGCGCCTCCAGTGCTTTCGGATAGGGCCGGATCGCGAGATGGGAGGCGGCCTTTCCGGTGAATTCACGAACCCGGATCCGCGCATCGAGCGCGATCACGCCGGAGCTGTCGGCAACGAGCGGATTGATATCCAACTCGGCGATCTCCCCGATGTCCACGACGAGCTGGGAGACCTTCACCATGGTCATTGCGATGGCATCGAGGTTTGCAGCCGGCCGGTCGCGGTACCCTCTAAGCAGACGAACGACCTGGGTCTGGACGATGGCCTCGTGGGCCAGCTTCATATTCAGGGGCGGCATCGCCAATGCGCTGTCAGCAATCACCTCGACAGCCGTCCCGCCGTGTCCAAACATGATCATCGGGCCGAAGAGCACGTCCTCATTGACACCGATCAGAAGCTCATGCGCACCTGGTTTGCGAACCATTGTCTGAACGGTGAAGCCGTCGATCTTCGCGGCAGGATCGAATTCGGCAATGCGCGAGCGCATGGACCGTGCCGCGGCCTCGACTTCGTCCGGTCCCTCAAGATTCAAGACAACGCCACCAACATCCGACTTGTGCAGGATATCGTTCGAGAGAACCTTCAATACGACACTTCCGCCCAGCTTTGCCGCGGCTTCGGCCGCCTCCCTATCGCTGGCGACCCGGATCGTCTTTGCAATAGGAATACCATAAGCCTCGAGAACGGATTTGGCTTCATGCTCGTTGAGCCATTCTCGTCCATCGGCCAAAGCCGCATTGATCAGCGATCTGGCCGTGTCAGCGTCCTGCTCGAAATCTTCCGGAACCGACGGCGGTGTTTCGATCAATGTTTCCTGATTGCGCCGGTAGTTGATCAGCTGCATGACGGCCCGAACCGCAGCAGAGGGTGTGTCATAGGTCGGAACGCCATTGTCGGTGAACTTCTGGCGGGCCGCCTGGACAGCATTGCCGCCGACCCATGCCGTAAATATCGATGCATTCCGCCGCTCGGCCGCAACGGTAATGACCGCATCGGCCGCTTCCGTGCTTGATGCGATTGCCGTCGGACAGTGGAGAACCAAGACACCGCCAACGTCTTTGTCCTCGCAGACCGCATTCAAGGCATCGGCATAGCGAGACGGCGGTGCATCGCCGATAATGTCCACCGGATTGGATTTGGACCAGGTCTCGGGCAGAACGGCGTTGAGCCGCTCTATGGTCCCGGGCGCGAGTTCCGCCAGAACGCCGCCTTCGTCGATCAGCGCATCCGTAGCGAGCACGCCCATCCCGCCACCGTTCGTAACGATGGCGATCCTGTCACTCTTCGGTTGACTGACGACGCCAAGCGTGCCCACCGCCTCGAACAGGCGATCGAGTGTCGTGACACGCAGCATACCCGCGCGGCGAAAGGCAGCATCATAGACATCGTCCGACCCGGCCAGAGCACCGGTATGCGAGGCCGCAGCGCGGGCGCCTTCTTCGTGCCTGCCCGCCTTTACGACGATCAACGGCTTTGTGCGCGATGCAGCCCGGGCAGCCGACATGAATTTCCGCGCGTGCGTAATCGCCTCGATATAGAGCAGGATGGCGCTGCACTCGCGGTCATTGGCCAGATAGTCGAGCATGTCGCCGAAATCGACGTCGCTCATATCGCCCAATGACACAATATGGGAAAATCCGATTTTCCGGCTCGTCGCCCAGTCGACGACGGATGTTACCACGGCGCCGGACTGCGTCACGAAGGCAAGCTTGCCAGGCAGCGGGTGAACATTGCCAAAGCTTGCATTGAGGCCCTGGCCGGGCACCATGATACCGAGGCAATTCGGCCCGACGATCCGCAACAGATGTGGCCGGGCTGCGTCCAGCATCTCCTGGCGAAGCGCTCCGCCTTCCGTGTCTCCGCCCTCCCCGAAGCCCGCGGTCACGACAACAGCCGCCTTCGTTCCAGCTTCCCCGAGTTTCGAAATCAGGTCCGGCACCAGACCGGGCGCTGTCGCTATCACCGCCAGATCCGGCGCAAAAGGAAGGTCCGAAACGGTCGGATAGGCAATAATGCTCTGAACATGCCGGCGCTTTGGATTTACGGGCATGATCGCTCCATCGAAACCGCCGGTCAGCAGATTGCGCGACAGAACCGCTCCAACTGATCCCTCTCGCCCGCTGGCTCCGACGATCGCGACAGACTTGGGCTTAAACAGCCGATCAAGATTTCGGATTGTCATCCGTTTCTCCCTGCCAGTGGCCACGAATCAGTCATCACGGTGCTGCACGTTAGTGAACGGGCGTGACAGCCTTTCTGACAAAGATCATGAGTCGGGGCGTTAACGCTCGATTAAGCCTGCACCCGGCTTTCCAATCCGATTTAGGCGATTCTTGAACCAATTGGCTTAAGTTTTGGGCAGTTGGGCAATTCCGGCCGTTTCGCTGAGAACATTGGGGAGCATTTCAGATGTATTTGTCGCGTTTGATCTATTACAGCCGCAATGCGATCCCGGAAAGCGAGAAGCCGTTGCGCGCCGAACTGAAGAGCATTTTGGATGCTTGTCAGCGGAACAACCCGCCGCTTGGTGTTTCCGGAGCCCTGCTCTTCAACGATTCAATCTTCGCGCAAGTGCTCGAAGGCGATCGCAAGGCAATCACGGACACATTTTGCCGGATCTCGGCAGATCCCCGGCACTCGGACCTCATCATTCTGGAAGCGCGCCCAATCACGCAAAGGCGGTTTGCGGCCTGGTCGATGGGTTTCGTCGGAACACCTGTCGCCGAAGAGGTTCACCGGCGTTATTGCGTCTCGAACCAGTTCAACCCGGCCAAGATGAGTGCCGATAGCCTTCTGGGCTTCATGGGTGAGTTGACCGAAAGTGCTCCTCAGATGATGCACACTGACAAACCCAGAACGGTGGCTGTGCCACAACGCGATCTTTCAGCACTGATGCAGGAAAAGGTACTGGCCTAGTCAGGCAAACCTGCTTTTCGCAGCGCCTCGAGGAACCGTTCCCGGTGTCCGGGAATCATGGTCGAAACCTTGCTTGCATCGGCAATCGTATGGTCGGGTTCAAGCCAGCGATAATCTTGCAAGGCGCGTCGCGCTTCATCGAGACATCCCTGACGCGCATAGGCGGAGGCCAACTGACGCCGGAATGTCGGATTGTCCGGGACGAGACGAATGGCACGCTGTGCCGCACCAATCGCCTCTTCGTACCGGCCAAGTGACTGATTGGCCCACACCAACCCCATCAGCCAGAAGGGCATGAAGGAATCGAGTGGGCTGAGACGCACCGCGTGATTCAAGGACTCGATCGCTTCCACCGACTTACCGAGAAGCGCCAATATCGTTCCCCTGATACCGATGCCCGGAGCAAATCCGGGACTGAACTGGAGTGCGAGATCAACCGGAGGAAGCGCTTCGTCCCAGTTGTGAGCCACCAGATTGGCCCATCCCAGGATTGTCAGTGCCAAAGGATCGGACCCGTTTACGGCAACGGCCCTTCTGGCGGTATCCAGCATCAGCCGTTGCGATTCCAACGAAGAGTCACTCCAGCCGTAATGCGCCTCCAGGAAGTGCGCGACGGCAAGATCGCTGATACCGAGTTCCCCGCTGGGCGACAGCGCGATGGCGCGCTCGAAGAGGTCGCGCGCGATGGCCGCGTCGGTGCGACCGAGTTTCCAAAGATGTGCCCGTCCGCGCATGACACACTCCCACGCACTGAGTTCAGCGGGATCCTTGCGCTTCGCCCGTATCGCTTCCGTCGAGAGGAATTGAGGGACAACGGAGGCGACAATCGCCTGGGTCACATCATCCTGCACATCGAAAATGTCGACGACGTCGCGATCATACCGGTCAGCCCAGACATGATTGCCGGTTGCCGCATCGATGAGCTGCGCCCCAACCCGCAAGCGACGTCCCGCCTTGCGCACGCTGCCGCTCAGGACATAGCGCACGCCAAGGTCATCCGAGACCTGTTTCACATCGATCGTTGTGGCATTGAACGTGAAACTCGAATTGCGGGCGGTCACACAGAACCACGGCATGCGCGAGAGCGCCGTAATGATATCTTCGGCCATCCCATCGGCAAAGCTGTCGCACCCCGTATCGTGGCCGATATTGGTAAACCGCAGGACTGCGATCGATGGTTTGTCGGTGAATGAGACTGTGCGTGCCGATCCCTTGGAAACGGAAGTGCGTGCATAATCGCGCCCGCCGCTCAGAGAAACATCTGCAACGACGCGAAATCCCCGACGACGCACCGTTCGGATACAATGTTGCTCGTTGCCATTGTCGCCTATCGCGATACGCGCTGCTTTGATGCGGCTGCTTACGGTTGCATCCGAAACGATCCGGCCCTTCCAGACGCGATCGATAAGCTCATCCTTGGTGACAAGACGGTCCCTGTTTTCGAGCAGCATGACCAGAAGGTCGAACACCTGTGGCTCGACGGGAACCGGTGCACCCATCCGTCGAACTTCGAAAATGTCCGTGTCGACGGCACATTCGTTGATCGTGAATATCATTGAAACCTGCTGAGAATTGGCGCCCCTGGCCCTACTCTATGACCCAGCCGCGTCACCCCCTGCCCTTCTAGATGGATACAGTCGATTGGCGTGGCAATGTGGGGATAAACGAATAAGGCGGCCGATGCGTTCACGTTTTAGTGCCTGGTCAGGCATTTCCTGCTCCAACCGGCGCAAACCGGTCCGTGATACAATGCCGAAACAATTTCCATTCCATCTCCGGCCAATCTCCAAGTTTCCGCCAAGCAAGACAATCGCGCATCGGCTAACAACCGCCGGGTCGGCTGCCGCTCCCCCCGCGCCTGCCGCCATTCATGCTCATGCCCCAACGGAGAAACAGGAAATGTCACTACAACTTGGCAGCATCGCGCCAGACTTCGATGCACAGACGGCCGAAGGCCCTCTCTCGCTCCACAAGTGGATGGGTTTGTCCTGGTGTGTACTGTTCTCGCATCCGAAGGAATTTACGCCGGTCTGTACGACCGAGTTGGGTCAAATGGCGCGCATGAAACCTGAGTTCGACAAGCGCAACGTGAAGATCATCGGCCTGAGCGTCGATCCGGTTTCCTCCCATGCCGAATGGTCCAAGGATATTGCCGAAACCCAGGGCATCGCACCCAACTATCCGATGATCGGCGACCCGACTCTCGAAATCTCGCAGGCCTACGGAATGCTGCCTGCCAGAGCCGGAAACAGTTCTGAGGGCCGAACCGCGGCAGACAATCAGACCGTGCGTAACGTCTTCATCATCGGCCCCGACAAGAAAGTGAAATTGATCCTCACCTATCCAATGTCGACCGGCCGCAACTTCAAGGAGATTCTTCGTGCCATCGACTCCCTCCAACTCACTGCCGAACACCAGGTCGCGACGCCGGTCGACTGGCAGGCTGGCGAGGATGTCATCATCATCCCGGCCGTTTCCGACGAACAAGCTAAGGAAAGGTATCCCGAAGGCTGGAAAGCCCCGAAACCTTACATCCGCATCATCCCGAGTCCGGCGGCGTGACGTCGCAGAAAAAAGGCAAACAGCACGTATATTGCGCGACTGTTCCTTACCCCAAAGGATCCCCCAAAAATGACGGCAAAAGAGAAACTCTTCCATACGGCATTCTTCGGGCTCGCGCTGATTCTGTTCTCAGCCAGTGCTGCTCGCACCGAAGGATATGCCAACTCAGATCTCCTTACGGAGACGAACGCGGTCGCCAAACACTCTGACAGCAGGGCGGCGGTCCACACTTGACTCGCACTTCGGCTGCCTGGGTTCCCTCGCCGATGAACCGTTGATCGTTCATGGACGGCATGGAACGCAGCAGAACAGTCCCCGAGGGCCAGAAGCAATACAAGACATTTAGCCCAGTCTGCACCCGGTCCGAACGGATCAGGTGCAGACATATTGATGGCGTCGTGCCCCGGATAGGAGCATCAAAGCCCGCGACTTACGATTTGATGTCGGCCGGTGAGATCAGGACGTTGAACTGCTCACACCAGATAACCACACTGGGGAACTTGCTGAGATCGACGCCGGCTGGAATCGCATATTTCTGACTCCCCTTGAAGCTCTTCAAACGGCCAAGATCGACAAACATTGTGTCCGACACATCTCCCGAAGAGCGGACATTTGCCTTGGGCACCAGATAGACATGGTATTTCGGGCCGGGGCCCACCTCGAAATCGTCATGGATAAAGACCGTCTCGCGATAGACCGTCACCTTCCCCATACCATAGTGAATCGGATCGCTTGGATCGGCATGGATGAAGGTTCCGCGTCCCGCCACCGTTGTTCTCTCTGCCGCCGTGAGCGTTTCGTTGACTTCAGGTGGCGGGAAGACATAGGGGAACAGAAAGAAGCCGAGGGCGACGCCAAATCCGGTCCCTACAATACTACCAAACAAGAATATCCCGATCGTCCGCAGCATGTTCCTTGCCCCCGTTACTTGCGAAAGAGATACATGGGGCTTGTCCAGGCCCGATGTCCATCGAGTTGGGTTACCCGGACAAAGATCCGCGTATCGCCCTCGGCACGGATTGGTATCCGCATCGTGTGTTTGAAATGGGTTTCGGTCAGGGTATCGGGTAACCGATAGACTGATAACGCCCGATCGAGGCCGCCGGCATCGTGAACGATAGGATCGAGTCCGACTTCTTCGATGGCGAGGTCTGTGCTCGCATGCTGCGTTTCCAAAGCAATACGTCCCGCGTCCCGGTCACCCATCCACAAATCGAAACCGCCGAAATTTCCGGTGGTGACAGCCTTCCAGGACGCGGATTGCTCCCCGGTCAGGGCCAGCCCCCGATCGAGGTTCCAATTGTTGAACATGGAACCGGATTCGATCGTGTTGTCCCTCACCGTCAGGGATCCATCCCAGTTCGTTGTCCGCGACCGGCCGCGATATTCGGCGCCCTGATAAACCACCCGAATGCAGCGCCCCAGATCGTTCGCGCCGTAAGTCCTGACCGTTTCGATCAGGTCCTTTCCGTCGAAAATGTCGACCCGTTCGATTGGCGCGGATCCTATGGCTTCGATGTCAAGCTCCACACAATCGCCGTCGACCCGGGCGATGTCGCCCATGACCAGACCATCCACCATCTCCGATTGCGCATCGCCGAGGGCGGGATCGGAATGGAATAGTTCCGCTTGCCCCTCAGGCTTCGCTCCAACATCCAGATAGAGCCGGTTGCCCGTGGTGCCGTAGTGATGCCGCCTGCGAATAGCGTGAAAGATGGTGTCGCGATTGAGGGCATCCGTCTGAAAGCAGGTCAGTCCGCCGAGCGCACCGAAGAAGGACGCGCCTGGATAGCTTGCACCCACCCGGCCCTTATGGCCGTCCGAATTGCAGACGACCCCGACGCGGTAGTTCTTCTCGAACGCATCGTGCAGCAGCCATTCGAACGTACCCCAGGACGAATGGACCTCGACGGACTTTTCCAGCCGTCCGTCATGCGAGAATGTGATATCCGCATAACGCCCGCCACAGTGGGCATACATGACGCAATCTTCGCCCTGCAGTTTCTCGAACAGCTCGTGGGCATTGTGGGCATCGACCGGCTCGTCCGACATATCCGGCACTTGTGCATGGGAAGAGCGAATGATCGGTCGTCCCTCATTGCGATAGAATACGTTCCGGTCTCCACCGACGGCCGTATTGGCCGACCATTCGTAACCGGGAATGCAAACGAACTTGCCAGGCTCATCGAGCCGCGCCGTCAATTCATTCAACTCTTCCCAGAAGTCGCCGGTGATCTGAAAGTCATTGCCCTGATGGGAGCAAACATCGAGAAAGGCACGATCGCGACCGAAGAGAAAATACTCTTCTGCGGTGTTGGTACCGAGGGTCTCGTTCGATTGCCCATGCAAATCGCCCCAATAATGAACGCGGTCGGGACTCGCCGCGACGCGAAGCGGATTGGTTCGAGCAACCTCATCTCCATCGGCATCCAAAACACGCACGACAAGATCGGTTGGATCGGAAACGGTCAGCCCCTCGACAAACTGGGAGAACGATCCACGGGTGAACTGCAGGGTGTCCGGCAATCCCTCGATGGGCGCGCTCGGCTCAAGCCGGACAGTGGCCTCAACTTGATCGCTCGGATTGCCCCATTCGTCATTGGCCTTCAGTGAGAGGCGAAACGGCTCGCCGGCCCGCACCAGTGTTGGCAGGGCTGCCAGCCATTCGACAGGTGCCCCGGGCGCGATATTGATCGTCGGTGAACTCGGCAGGGCGACATAGTCGTATGTCGCAACCGCATCTACAAACACACGGAACTCAAACTTTCGCTCGCAGTACGTCTGTAGACGGATGCCGGGCGAGCCTTGGCGGCGGTCGCCGAACCGAATGGTTATCGTATCGCCTTCGGCCAGAAAGTGCTTCTGGACGCCGATGTAAAGAGCGCGGCTCCATGGGCGGATGTTGCGCTTGAATTCCCAGCGGCAATCGAGAACGGCGCCATTCGACGCCTCGACTGTCGTAAAGCCCGGTGCTTGAGGATCGTCGAATTGGACAGGCCCGAAATCGGTCGCAAAGCGAAATCCGATCTTGATGCTGCCGGTATCGTCGACTCCGAACCGGCCGGCCGTGTAGACGAGCGTAAATGACTGCATGGAACCGGCGTCGAAACGACCGTTGGGTTCAAGAACGGCCGATCCCATAAGGTCTGGCCGAAAGTCGGAATAAGGCATTTTTGCAGGGCCCTGAGATCTTTAAGAAGGGGTGAATCCGGCGCACGAAGCCGCTCCGGCCACGCGAACTTATCGCGGCAGACCATCGGCGGCAAACTGCTTGCATGGTCTTGCGCGACGGACCGCTCGGACCCGCGAGCCCAAGCGATCTCCGGTCGCTTTCCAGGTTTGTCTGCAACATGCAATTTACCGGACAGTAACGAGTTTCAGATATCGTACAAAGCCCTGGAAACCCATGCGACCGAGAGAGAAAGCCATGGCCATTCGAGCACTATTTTCCGGCTGTTCACCCTGGCTCTGCCGCCTGGTCGCTTTCGCTCTTTTTGTCGTTCTTGCTCCCATTTCGGACGTTCTAGCCGACAATGCCGACGAAACACGCCAAGCCCGCGTCGGGGAGATGCTCATCCTTCGGCTTCCGGGTAATCGAGAAGGCGGATTTCGCTGGCGCATCGACCGCAAGAAAAGCACGGGCCTCGAAAATGTCGAGGTCAAGCCGATCGGCTGGATGACCAAACCAAACAGCCAAAAATCTATGTTTTTCCGCGAACTACCGGTGATGAGCATATCCGTCCTGCCGAAGTCGGCAGGAAAGGCAAAAATCGCTCTGGAATATTACCGCATCTATCACACGCGGCCGAATTTTCAGCCCCGAACCAAATTCGTCCAGGTGCATATCAAATCTCGCTAACGGACAATCCCAGTCCAATTCTAGATCAACCTGCGCTTAGTCGGAATCGACAAAGCGTAGAAAAAGTTGATCGACTCTAAGCTGCTAGAGCAACTTGTGTGCGTTTGATTACACGCACGTTGCTCTAGTGCAGCTTGAATTCACCATCGACAAAACGAAGTTCGGCTGGCTCGATCAGCCGTCTGTTGGCGATCCGGATGCGATTGAGTGCGCCATCCAGATTGTCGTTCCAGAAATCCAGAAATTTGCGGAGCTGCGGGAATTTCGGAGCCAAATCATAGGCTTGCCAGACATAGGTCTGCAGAAGGGCTGGATGATCAGGCAAATGGTAGAGAATTTCCGCCGTTGTCAGGCTGTATCCGTCGACAAGCTTCGCAAAATTCCTATCGGCCATGCTGAACCTCTTTGGTGATTCTTGATTGACGTCACCACAAGAATAGCTCACAAACCACCGCGCGCCACATTTTTCTAAATAATATCAAATAATTAGCAGCAGAGTCTGAAGACTGCTGCTGAACGCAGCATACGGATCATTCCCGGTCTGGCTTGAAGATCCGGTCCCAGAATCGCAGCAGCAGATAATCTGCGAACCCAGCCATCAGGAAGGCAATCGCGATAAACTCGGCCGTCGTTTGATCAAGGCCGAACCTGTCAGCCATCAGGTAGATTCCGAGACCAATGATGACGCTGATAAGAGCCGCGGCAGCAAAAACCGTCTTGACCGCCCGACCTGATCCCGATGCGTTCCTTTCCATCGCTCAACTCTCTTTCTCAGCCCTATGTAGTTTTTCGGCTACCTCGAGCAATGCCAATCGATCGGTGCCAAAGCCGTCCTCTATCCATTCAGCCTCGAGCACGCCAAGAATCTCGCTCATGCGCGGTCCCTTCTCGACACCGATCGCGACGAGATCACGGCCGCGTAGCGGGAACTTGGGAACGGGCCAGCGCTGTGGCAATTCGAGGATTTCAGGGACTGGCTCACAGTCCCGGTCTGCCGAAATCAGCAGACACATATCCCGATAGGCTTCACCCCCGACCCGATAAAGCAACGCTTTGGCGTCTGCCTCGGCCAAACCTGAGTCGAGCATTCGAAATCCCGCTGCATTGCGCAGCCGTCGCGCGTCGCGATTGGAAAGATTGAGCCGCTTTGAAAGCCTCACCGCATCCTCTTCGACACCAAGAGCAAGCGCGCCCAGCCTTAGAAGTGAACTCGGCTTGGACGGCAGCAACGCCTCTCGCTTGACGAGCCGCTCATATCGCATGGCGTATGTCACTCCACCCAATATCGGGACCAAGTGGCCATGGTCCGACATCGTTTGAACCACGGGGATTGCCTGCGGAGCGATCAGAAGGCGAAACAGTTCGCCGCGAACACGGTCGGCAGAGAGCGACGCCATCCCGGCGCGTTGACGCCCACAGGCCTGGAGGCTGGCAGGATCGAATTTGACTTCGCCCATCTCGGCATTGAAGCGGAAGAAACGGAGGATGCGCAGAAAGTCCTCTTTGATCCGTGCATCCGCATCGCCAATGAAGCGTATCTTCTGATCTTCGATATCCTTGAGGCCGCCCAGGGGATCGTGAAGCTGGCCGTCAGCAGATGCGTAAAGTGCATTGATCGTGAAATCGCGCCGCCGCGCATCGCTCGCCCAATCGTCCGTAAAGGCAACGGTGGCGTGACGTCCATGGGTTTCCACATCTTCGCGCAGTGTCGTGACTTCGAAGGTCCGGTTGCCGGCGATCACCATCACCGTTCCATGACTCAATCCGACCGGCGCCGTCTTCAGGCCGCCGTTCTCGACCAATGCGATAACCTGTTCCGGCTCAGCCGTCGTTGCCAGGTCGACATCGACAACGGCCCGGCCCAGCAGGGCATCGCGGACAGCACCGCCGACAACACGGATCTCGTGGCCGGCATCTGCGAAAATGCGGAATACGGCTTTCAGCTCCGGCCAATCAAGCCAGGCGGCCTCTCGAAGCCGGGCTCTGGGGCTCATCTATTCGACATGGCCCGGCACGATCTTGCCGTCCTTGAATTGCGGCGGCACATAACTGCCTTCGGGTCCGCTCCCCGTGAATTGGATCAGACTGGCGATCGCGATGAAAACCAACACCATGCCAATTCCAAACAGCCACCCGATCGGTGCATCGCGCCAATAGCTTTGGTCCTCATCGTCCTTTCGCGACAGATACAGATAGGCGCCGTAAACGATGAACGGCAGCAGAAACATCAAGATGTTGATTAGTAGGACCCGTGCCATCACTCATATAACCATTCATAGAGGTTGCGGAGCATGCCGGCTGTGGCGCCCCAGATATAATATTCGCCGTAAGGCATTGCGTAGTAGCGTCTCAGCGTGCCCTTCCATTCTCGCGAATGGCGCTTGTGGTTTTCGGCCTGCATCAGGAACTCTAGCGGGACTTCAAATGCCTCGGCGACCTCTGTCGGATCCGGCTGCAAGGTCAATCCCGGTTCAACAACAGCGACGACGGGCAGGATGCGGAATCCCGTGCCCGTCTCATACGGATCGAGATAGCCGATGACGTCGGCGGCGTCGGGTTCAAGACCGATTTCCTCATGCGCCTCACGCAGCGCCGCATGGACCGGCGAGACGTCGTGGCTTTCCACCTTGCCGCCCGGAAAGGCAACCTGTCCTGGATGCGTTGGTAGGTCCTCGGTACGCCGTGTCAAAAGAACCGTCGCACCAGACTGATGGTTGACGATCGGCACCAGAACAGCTGCTTGACGCCGCTTCATATCGGCCAGTTCGCGCCGCATATCGGGATTAAGGTCGTAATCGCTCCGCCGCGCTGGCGCATCGTTCAAAACCTCGCTCAGATCCCCATGCGACCAGAGCTTGCCGGCCGCGCGCCGGCGCACATCCAACGCCGTGTAGGGCGCCGCGCGGGCACCCACATTATCGATGCGCATCGTCACGCCAGACCCGCCTCCGACACTGGCGCCATCGCAAAAAAAGTGCCACCGCTCCACACCCCGAATTCGTCGTTGGAGACCGTTGCCAGCGCCACCAGATCATATGTCACGGCCCGCGTGACGCGCGCTTCCAGTCTTCCCCGCACAAGAACATAGGGGCGCAGGCCACCCTTCTCACTCCCAATCTCGAAGCGAAACGGATTGTCCGCATTCACATCGACGAGATCGTCGACATTGGTTCGAAACGCGAGCTGTTGTGCCTCACCTTCACCGGTCACCGCCATTTCAACGGCCTGGAACGGTGCATCATCGACATCCACGCCAATCTTTTCCACAGGCGTAACCAGGTAGTGTCGCCCGTCGTCGTCCTTCCTCAAAACGCTTGCAAACAGTTGAACGAGTGGTTTTCTGCCGATCGGCGAGTCCTGATAGAACCAGGTTCCATCGCTGGCGATACGCATGCCGATCTCACCGCAATAAGGCGGATCCCAAAGGTGCACCGGTGCCGCTCGACGGTCACCCGATTGCCGCACGCTTTCAGCCAAACGCGCCAATCCATCGCTTTGATTTGCCTGAGAAGATGACAAATCCGTCATGTTTTGCGCCCTGAAATGGTCACTCTCGCCATGTCACTGGTTACCATCGCACAATTGCGCAGAAGGTGATGCCTCCATAGATACCATGACGACCGCTTTGCCAAGTCCGGGCGGCAATTGGACACTGCGTGTTGCAGGTGTCCGATGACGAATCGCCGACAAACAAGCGACAAGGTGTCTCACAATGGAAGGATTTGTCCTTGTAGGGCATAGTAATCCTGCTGTGTCAGCCAGCAATCCCTGACGCGATTGTGACCGTAATTGGAAAGCGAGTGTTTCGAACACTCCGAGAGAGGCCTATAGTCTGCGCCATGACAACACTTACGAAGACTGACGATAATCTTGTCGAGCGGATCGAGGAGACCGGCGCCAAGATTCGCAAAGTTCATGAAGCGGCTGCATCCGTGATTTTCGGGCAGGATCGCGTCATCGAGTTGACGATGATCACGCTCCTGTCCGGCGGGCATGCGATCTTGATCGGCGTTCCGGGTCTCGCCAAGACGAGCCTGGTGGAAACGCTCGGGACCGTGCTCGGCATGGACAACAAGCGGATCCAGTTTACGCCGGACCTTATGCCGTCCGACATTGTCGGCTCCGAGGTTCTTGAAGAGGGTGCCGGCGGCCGGCGCAATTTCCGCTTCGTGAAGGGGCCCGTATTCACCCAGCTTCTGATGGCGGATGAGATCAACCGCGCCAGCCCGAAGACACAGTCGGCCCTGCTCCAGGCCATGCAGGAGCATCATGTGACATTCGCGGGCAAGCGACATGACACGCCTCGCCCCTTCCATGTGCTGGCGACACAGAACCCTCTTGAGCAGGAAGGCACCTATCCGCTCCCCGAAGCGCAGCTCGACCGGTTTCTCCTGCAGATCGACATCACTTATCCGGATGAAGTCGCCGAGCGGCGGATGCTCTTTGCCACAACCGGCACCGAAGAAACGAAACTGCAGGCAATCCTGTCCGCCGACGAATTGATGGCGGCACAACGTCTGGTGCGTCAGATCCCAGTCAGCGACTCGGTCGTGGATGCAATCCTCAAGGTCGTTCGTGCCGCCAGGCCGGGAACCGGCGCCGGCGACGGCGTCGATGAAACGATCGCATGGGGTCCCGGACCACGCGCAAGTCAGGCGCTGATGCTGGCGGTACGTGCCAAGGCGCTTATCGACGGTCGCCTGGCGCCGTCGGTTGACGATGTCATGTCCTTGGCCGAACCGGTCCTTAAGCACCGCATGGCCCTGACATTCGCCGCGCGTGCCGAGGGCAAGTCGATTTCCGAAGTCGTCGCAGGCCTGAGCGAGCGCTTGGAGTAGATCCGCTTGAGCGAAAACGCATCGATCTCGCCCGTCCGTGCACTTGAGGCAGAAGCTCACATTCTGTCGGCACGCATGCCGGAACTGCTTGTGGAAGCCCGTCGTGTCGCCCACACGGTCACCCATGGCATTCACGGTCGCCGCCGTGCCGGTCCGGGCGAGACCTTTTGGCAGTTCCGCCATTTCGAGGATTCCGATGCGGCTACGGCGGTCGATTGGCGGCGATCGGCAAGTTCCGACCACCTGTATGTGCGCGAGCGTGAATGGGAAGCGGCTCACACCGTCTGGCTGTGGGTCGATGTATCGCCATCGATGGCGTTCCGCTCGCACCTTTCCGAACGCACCAAGTCAGAACGCGTTATCGTGCTGGCACTTGCCATTGCCGAGCTACTATCGCGCGCCGGTGAACGCGTCGGCCTCATCGGTCACCGTGTCTGGGCAGGCCGTGTCGCAACGCGCAATCTGGCGGAAGCGCTCATGCAGGATCTCGCCAGTCCCGACCGGCAGCCAAGCATACCCCCGCCATCCGGGCTGAACCGATTTTCGGGCTGCCTTCTCCTCAGTGATTTTCTTGAACCGATCGAGGAACTGGAGCCGCATCTCGAAGCGCTTGGATCTGCAGGTGTCAGCGGCCATTTGGCACAAATCCTGGATCCGGCCGAAGAAACCCTTCCCTATGCGGGACGCACCGAGTTCACCGCAATGGAAGATGGTGAGACCATCATTGCAGGGCGGGCAGAGACCCTTCGGGATAAATATCAGGCGCGCATGAGCGAGCATCGCGCCGATCTCAAGAATCTCGCTGACCGGCTGGGTTGGTCGCTGCTTGTCCATCACACGGACCGGCCGCCCGAGGAGGCACTTCTCGCCATTCATAACCGTCTTGCCGGACTTGAACGCGATTATCGCTTTCGGCCGACGACAGGCTCCGCCGAGCAGGAGGCCAAGGCGTCATGATGAGCCTCGGTGCCGTCGGCTTTCTGCAGCCATGGATGTTGGCTGCCCTCGCGGGACTGCCGCTTATCTGGTGGCTGCTGCGCTTTACGCCGCCGCGTCCGAAACAGATTGCTTTCCCCCCGACACGCCTCCTGCGTGGCTTGGAAAAAACGGAAGAGACGCCACAGCACAGTCCCTGGTGGCTGACGGCGCTTCGGATCCTGCTGGCTGCCCTGCTTATTCTGGCACTGGCGCGCCCCGTCATCCATCCCGAGCGCGAAGCCGTGTCGGGCACGGGCCCCGTCGTTCTTGTGGTCGACAATGGTTGGCAGGCCGCCAGCAGCTGGCGGGAACGGCAGGATCTGCTCTCCGCATTGATCGCACGCGCCGAACGCGATGGCCGGTCGGTCTATCTGGCCGCAACGGCGGATGCGGATCAGCGCGGTCTGGCGCCACTCAGCCCCGAAAAGGCGCGCGAGAGTGCGGCCGGATTGAAACCGCTTGCCTATGCACCGAGACGCGCTGCCCTGGCCGACCGTCTTGCGAAACAACTCAAGCCGGATCAGGCCGCGACGATTTATTGGCTTAGTGACGATCTCGACCATGGTGGTGCCAGCCAATTCGCCGAGCGCCTTAAGACGCTGGCGGGCGATGACGGGGCCGTCATCATTGTCCGTGCCGGCGAAAATGTCAGCGCTCTCGGCCTTCATGCCAACCTCGACGAGAAGGGCGATTTGAAAGCCCATGTCATCCGCTCAGGCGGAGCAGCACGGGCGGGGCGGGTTTTTGCATTGAGTGCCCGGTCCGAGCGGCTGGGCGAGGCGAGTTTCGTATTCGACAGTGGCGCACGCACGGTTACGACCGGATTCGAACTGCCGCTCGAGATCCGCAACCAGGTCACTCAACTGTTGATCTCTGGCGAGGAGTCGACAGGCGCCGTGCATCTCCTCGACGGACGCTCTCGCTGGCGGCGCGTCGGCATTGTGTCGGGCGAATCGCGGGAACTCTCCCAACCATTGCTCTCGCCGCTCTACTATGTGGAACGTGCCCTGCGCCCCTATGCCGAAGTGATTTCGACAGAGGATCGCAACATTTCGGCTGCCGTCCAGGAGCTTCTGAAGCGCAATCTCTCGCTTATGGTTCTTGCCGATATCGGAAAGATCGTCGGTGGCACGGAGTCCGAGATCGAGAGCTGGGTGCAGAAGGGCGGAACCTTGATCCGCTTCGCCGGTCCGCGCCTGGAGCTTGGCGGCGACAAGCTCCTGCCGGTTCAATTGCGTCAGGGTGGTCGCAATCTCGGTGGGTCTCTCTCGTGGAGTACACCACAGCCCCTCGCGCCTTTCGAGGAAGACAGCCCGTTCTTCGGACTCGACGTATCGAGCGAAGTCGTCGTCAATCGCCAGGTTCTTGCCGACCCGACAAGCCTCGGCTCGACCGATATTTGGGCGCGCCTGAAGGATGGCACACCGCTGGTCTCGTCGGCCCGGCGCGGCAAAGGCCGGTTGATCCTGTTCCATATTACCGCCAATTCCGATTGGTCGAAGCTGCCACTGTCGGGGCTGTTCGTGGAGATGCTTCGGCGGATCACGGAGCGCTCGACGTCGGTTTCGGCAGAGGCCTCCGATACGTCCACGGCGGTAGCCGAAGAGCGCGCGGAGCAAACCAAGCAAGGGCTTCTCGCGCCGTTGCAGCTACTCGACGGTTATGGCCGTCTCGGCGATCCATCGGCCTCCATCGCACCACTCAAGGCCAGCACTTTCGATACGATCGTATCGGGCCCCCAGCACCCGCCGGGCTATTATGGCGCGGCAGGCAACACACGTGCGCTCAACGCGGTCGGCGCCAAGACCGTCATGCCCCCTTTGCCTGAAATGCCTTCGGGAATCCAGCGAATCGGTTACGGTCTTGAACAAGCTTTTCGCCTGAAGCCTTGGCTTCTCGCCGCAGCCGTGGTCATCTTTCTGCTTGATATGATAGCTGTCCTCATACTCTCGATCGGGACCCGGATCTTCAGCCGGGCCGGAACGGCAGTTGCAATTATTGGCGTCTGCGTGATGAGCATTGGCTTTGCCGCGCCCAGGGCACAGGCTCAGGAAACGGCCGATCCCAGTCTGGACTTTGCGCTGCGCGCCGCGCTTGAAACGCGCCTCGCCTATGTCATTACAGGTGATCCGCAGGTGGACTCGGTCAGTCGGCAAGGTCTTTCGGGGCTTGGCAAGGTTCTGCGCGCACGCACGGCCGTGGAGCCTGCCGAGCCGATCGGTGTCGATGTTGCAAAGGACGAACTGGCGTTTTTCCCACTGATCTACTGGCCCGTCCGGCCGGACGCAACGACGTTGCCGGACGACACGCTGTCGAAAATCGATGCCTTCATGAAGCAGGGCGGGATGATCGTATTCGATACGCGCGACTATCAGACGTCGTTGCCGACCGGTCGGACGAGCGCCCAGGGACCTGGCGCGTCGGCACTATCCCGACTGTTGGGCAAACTGGACGTACCGCCGCTCCAACCGGTTCCCGAAAACCACGTCATGACAAAGTCGTTCTATTTGCTGAACAGCTTCCCGGGGCGCTGGGACGGCGGAACCCTGTGGGTCGAAGCCGAGCCGCAATCCGAAGCGGTCCGCTCGGAGCGCTCCAAACGTTCGGATGGTGTCAGCTCGATGCTGATTACGTCAAACGACTTTGCCGCGGCATGGGCACTCGATGAGAACAATCAGCCACTCTACCCGGTTGTTCCGGGCGGCGACGTTCAGCGGGAAATGGCCTACCGGGTCGGCGTCAATATCGTCATGTACGCCCTGACCGGCAACTACAAGGCCGACCAGGTTCATGTGCCGGCGCTGCTCGAGCGGCTCGGACAGTAAAGCGATAGTCCAGGTCATGAACTCACAAATGGCACACGGTTCTGTTTGGTCAGGAGGGCCTGAATGATGGGAAACAAGCGCAAGGGAAGGCGTATTGTCTTTTCGAGCATTGGTTGCCATCAGGCGGGCCCTCCTCACCAAACCCGGCGGGCGCCATGGAATTGGCCCCTGAGTGCGTTGGAATGGCTTGAAAGCCAGCAAGGCTTCCTGCGCCTTTCCGTCTTCTCAAGAGCCAATTCCATGGCGCAGAACCGTATGCCATTTGTGAGTTCATGACCTCATGCGTTGGATGATCGAATTCTCGCCACTTGTTCCACTCTGGGCGCTTGTTGCGCTCGGAGCGGCAGGAGCGCTGCTCATCGCCCTGCTGCTATGGCGGCGGAGCCGGGGTGCCCTCCTCCGTGTCGCGGCACTGGCCCTCCTGCTCATGGCACTCGCCAATCCAAGTCTGCGGCAGGAAGAGCGTGAAGCGCTTTCCGATATCGCCGTCGTGGTCATGGATGAAAGCGCCAGCCAGCGTCTTGCCGGGCGCATGGCGCTCGTGGAGAAGGTCAGGGAGAAGCTCGCTGAGACTCTGGGCAAGGTCCCGGACCTCGAAATCCGCTGGGTCAAGTCTCCGGGCGATCCGGATGCCAATGAAACCGATGGCACGACGCTCTTTACCGATCTGACCAAGACGCTTGCAGATATTCCCCTCGAACGGCTTGCCGGCGTCTTGCTCGTGACAGACGGACAGGTGCACGATCTGCCAAAGCGCGCAGCAGATCTCGGCATCACGGTTCCAATTCATGCCCTGATAACAGGGCGCACCTCGGAGTTCGACCGTCGCCTCGAAGTTTTGCGCGCGCCCCGCTTCGGCATTGTGGGCTCCTCTCAGATGGCGGAGGTTCGTGTCACTGAAACGCCCGACACCAAAGGCGGCAAGGTGACGCTCAGGATACAGCATGAGGGTGAGCCGGAAGAACTTCGTCGTGTCGACATCGGCGAGAAGGTCAAGATCCCGCTCCGGTTTCCGCATGCCGGCACGAATATTCTTGAACTCACGGTCGACGGTGTGCCGAACGAATTGACCCTTGCGAACAACAAGGCCGTCCTGGCAGCTGAGGGCGTGCGCGAAAACCTTCGGGTTCTTCTGGTCTCGGGCGAACCGCATTCGGGCGAGCGCGTCTGGCGCAACCTTCTTAAGTCCGACGCCGCCGTCGACCTGGTCCACTTCACGATCCTGCGCCCACCTGAAAAGCAGGACGGCACGCCAATCAATCAACTCTCGCTTATCGCCTTCCCGACCCGCGAGCTGTTTTCCGAGAAGCTCGACGATTTCGATCTGATCATTTTTGACCGTTACCATCGTCGCGGCGTTCTCCCCCTGCTCTATCTGGATAATGTAGCGCGCTATGTCGAAGAAGGCGGCGCGGTGCTGGTCGCCTCCGGTGAGCGTTACGCCTCCTCGACCAGCCTCTTCCGCACGCCTCTCTCCCATGTCCTTCCCGCAGCACCGACCGGTCGCGTGATCGAGTCGGCCTTTCGCCCGAAAACCAGCAAACTCGGCGAGCGCCATCCGGTGACTCGCGGCCTGCAAGGCGGCGGCACCGGCGACACAGACCCCACCTGGGGCCGTTGGTTTCGCCTGATCGAAACATCCGATCCACGCGGCAGTACGCTGATGTACGGCCCTCAGGAAAAGCCGCTGCTTGTCCTCGACAGACGGGGCGAAGGCCGCGTGGCTTTGCTTCTCTCGGACCATGCCTGGCTCTGGGCACGCGGCTTCGAAGGCGGCGGTCCACACACGGCACTGCTGAGACGACTGGCGCACTGGCTCATGAAAGAGCCGGACCTTGAGGAGGAAGTTCTCAACGCAACCGCACGCGGAAGCGAGCTGATCATCGAACGGCGCACGACTGGCGACACGGTTGGCCCCGTCGAGGTCACCCGCCCAACCGGTGAGAAAGAAGAGATCCAGCTAGAGGCAACAGCGCCCGGCATCTGGCGTAAGAGCATTCCGGCACGTGAGCAAGGCGTCTTCCGTATGAGTGCAGGCGAGCTCTCGGCGGTCGCCCATGTCGGTACACTCAATGCGCGCGAGTTCGAACGCCTCATCGCCAGCGACAATGTCCTCAAACCGATCCTTGAAGAGACGGGCGGCGGAAGCTTCTGGGTGAATGCGAGTGCGACCGGCGACGAGATCAAGCTTCCGCGCGTAGCATCACTCCGATCGGGCCGCGTGATGCATGGCAGCGACTGGATGGGCCTGCGGAAACGCGACGCCTACAAGACACTAGGCCTCGATCTCATCCCTCTCTTCGCCGGCTTCGCTGCATTGGCGCTCCTCATCGGGGCGATCTGCATGACGTGGTTCCGCGAAGGGCGGTAGTCGCGGCAGTTTTCTCAAAGTCGACTATCGTCGCTGGCTGCCGGTTTGGCCATGTGGACGCGTGCCGTTTCCAATCAATTCAAAACCAATTCCCATTGGCCCTTGTTCTGTACACATTCATTTTCCACTTGATAGACAGTGTCGCGAACCAAACGAAACGCTGGATCTGATTTAACTCTTCAGTCGCGACGACACTGACGCAGGTGATGAAATGATCACGGGAAAAGACTTGATCGGCTGGGGCTTCCGTCCCGGGAAATGGTTTCCGCAGGCTATTGCCGCCGCCAACGAACTGGCGGCCGAAGGTGCTGATGAAGCAACGATGCGCGCCGCCGTCGCTACATTTGCACCGCCCGAACCGCTCGACCTGTCCGTGTCCGGTGAGACGCCCCTGTCGGTCAATATCGAAGCCGAGAATGAAGCTGAAGCAGCCAATGTCGCGGCATGTCTGGAGACCATGACCGAGATGCTGCGCACGCCTGTCGTGAAAGCAGGCGCCATCATGCCGGACGCCTGCCCGGCCGGATCGATGGGAACGATTCCCGTCGGCGGCATCGCCGCCTCCGAGGCTATCCATCCCGGCATGCATTCAGCGGATATCTGCTGCTCGATGGCACTCACAGTCATAGGCGACATGGACCCGAAACAGGTGTTGGACGCGCTGCAGTCGGTCACCCATTTCGGACCCGGTGGGCGCGAGGAAGAGCGCCAGTGCGCTGTGCCAAACGATATTCTCGTGGCATTCGAAAACAATCGGATGCTCAAGGAGCGCATGGACCTAGCCCAATCGAACTTTGCCACTCAAGGCGACGGCAACCATTTCGCCTATGTCGGGCAGATGAAATCGACCGGCGAGACAACCATCGTCACCCATCATGGGTCTCGAGGGCCTGGTGCCGCACTCTACAAAGCTGGCATGCGGGTCGCAGACACATATCGAAAGAAACTGTCGCCTAATACGAAGAAGGGCAACGCTTGGATCCCGGCCGACACAGCCGACGGCGACACCTACTGGGAAGCGCTCCAGATCATCCGGTCATGGACGAAGGCGAACCATTTCGCGATTCACGACATGACTCTCGGCATCCTCGGCGCCAAGGCTAAGGACCGATTCTGGAACGAGCACAATTTCGTCTTCAGGAAGCCCGACGGGCTGTTCTATCACGCCAAGGGTGCGACGCCGGCCTTCAACGATTGGGCCGACGATGCAACAGACCTGACGATCATTCCGCTGAACATGTCGGAGCCGATTCTAATCGTGCGCGGCAAGAATGCGGATCACGGCCTCGGCTTCTCTCCTCATGGAGCCGGTCGGAATTTCTCGCGTACCGCGCACAAGAAGTCGCTCGAGCATCGGCCCGTCGAAGATGTCATCGCCGAGGAGACGACAGGTATCGATGCGCGCTTTTATCTCGAGATCCACGATCTTTCCGAGTTGCCGAGTGCATACAAGGACGCCCCGTCAGTCCGGGCGCAGATCGAATCCTTCGGTCTGGCGGAGATCGTCGACGAGGTGATCCCCTATGGCTGCATCATGGCCGGCGACTGGTTGACCCCGTTCCTCGAGCGCAAGCGCAAGAGAGCGGCAGAATCGAATTCCAAGAGTGCCTGACGAATGAAAAAGCCACCGGCAACATTGCACCTGTTCTGCGGAAAAATCGCGTCGGGAAAATCGACGCTGGCCGCGCGATTGGCCGAGCCCGCAGGAGCGGTCCTGATTTCGGAGGACGAATGGCTGTCGACGCTATTCCCTGAAGAAATCAAGTCAATCAATGATCTGCAGGTTCGGTCCAAACGCCTTGAGCAACTGCTGGCCCCGCATGTTCGACAACTTCTCATCGGTGGCGTCGATGTCGTGCTGGACTTTCATGGGAATACGAAGGCACGCCGGGATTGGATGCGTACCATCCTCAAGGGTTTGGACGCGCGGCATGTTTTCCATCTTCTCGAAGCGTCGGACGACCTCTGCAAGGCAAGGCTTCGAAAACGGAACGCCTCAGGGACCCATCCCTATGAGGTAAGCGACGCGATATTCGACGAGTTCACGCGCTACTTCGATCCACCGAATAGCGATGAAGGCTGGAACATCGTTCGTTCCTGAACTGCGCGAGCATAATGAGAGGCATCGGTAAAGCGACGACGACCGCTAACGCCGTTTCTCTTCTGCCTCCCGATCAATCCCGGAAGGTTCCCATAGTTCGATCGGATTGCCCTCGGGGTCCTTGAGGTGTGCGAAGCGGCCATTGGGGTAAACCTCATCGTGCCGCTCCACCGGGATTCCGGCCTGTTCAAGATCGGCGATCATCGCATCCAGATCTTCGACGCGGAAATTGATCATCCATTGCTTGTCGGGATCGCGAAAATAATCGGTGTCCTGCTTGAAGGGCGCGAAAACGGTCGTGCCACCTGATGGGCGCCAGGCGGGGATGCCATAATCATCCGGAACTTCCGTGATGCCGAAATGTTCGGAATACCACTTGGCCAGAGCTTTCGGATCGCTCGACCGGAAGAAGAATCCACCAAGACCAAGTATGCGTGCCATCGAACGCCCCCCCATCAGATCCCGAGTGAAGACCCTATTCGTTCCAACTTGCTTTGGCGACGAGATCAACCTGCGCTTAGTCGATGCCGTCCGGCGCCATGGTACCGGTGTCAATATCGTCAGGCAGGACGCTCGATGGCGCCAAACAATCCCGATCGCGACATTTTGGGTTTCATGGCGGAACTCGACATGAGCTCGACCGGGAGATCGGCATTGGCAAAGAGCCCAAAGAGCTGCGCCTGTTCTTCAAGCGGCCATCCCACACGCTCGTCGCCGGCACGCAGATCCTGGCGATAAGAGTAGCCCGGGCCCATTCGCTGGCTCAGTGCCAACCCTTCATCGGACAGCTTTGCTCCAATATCGGCGGCCAATCGGCGTGTGGAGGATTCGATGCCGAGCCATCCCGCCGCTTCCATGAAGAGTGCGTCAAGCGGTTCGAATTCTTCCATCAGATCAATAACATGTTCATCAAGCTTCGGACCGAGGGTCAGTACGAACACCACCACATCGCTGCAATCCCTGAGCAGGCGCCCGAAAGCTGCGCAATGAAATTCGGTCCCGTCCAGAAGCCTCAACGTTTCGCCTTCGCAGGCATCGATCCCGACACGCCGATAAGCTGCGACGGGACTGGCGAGCGACTTGATCTGATCTGCTGCCTGATGGGCTGCCTCGACGATCTTCGGGCGCACTTTTTCAGGGTCCGAATAGCGGTGTACCCTCAGAATACGATTGGGGTCCACGGCAGGCGCCGCGCCCGACCAGTTGAACACGTCGCTCATGTTGCGACAGGAGGCGTTCATCGCCTGGGTCCCAGAATTCTATGTGGGTTCGTCGCTCAAACGAATGGCTTCAGCCTTGATTTCGTCAAATCGAACCTCGACCTCGGCCGCTACGGCCTCCGCGACTTGCACGGCACTACCGTCGCGCTCCTCACTCGACGTCTTGCACCACTCCATCAAATACTGATCGGTGCCTGCAAGCTTGCGCCGCATCGCAGCCATGTCGATCAGCTCCTGGAAGCGGTCGGACAATTGAATTTTGTGAGTGCCGTCATCATCCTTGGCCTCGACAAGCGAGGGGATTTCTTGCCAGCAGAGCAGGTTCCATTTAGCCATGGGATCGGATCCAACCTTTTCGGTTATACTGTTGCGTTGAGATATACGGGCTGTTCGCGAGGCGTCAAATGCCGAAAACGACAATGATCGGCACTGCACTCACGCATCCACCCTTGGTGCCGGAAGTCAAACTGCATCTGATACCGCCCGATACCACCCTGGAATCGTTCCGATCCGAGCATCAGGATATCTATGGTATAGCGACTCCCTATTGGGCCGTCGCGTGGCCGGGAGGACAAGCCCTGTCCCGGTTCATAATCGACAATCCCGAGTATGTCCGCAATCACTCTGTTCTCGACATTGGCGCCGGTTCGGGTCTGACAGCGATCGCGGCGATGAAGGCCGGTGCTGCGACAGCACAAGCGCTTGACCGGGATCCGCATGCTGTCGAAGCAACACACTTAAACGCCTGTAACAATGAGGTTTTATGCGTTGCCACCGAAGGGGACCTCGACTATGCATCGGAGTTGCCAGCAGATGTCATCCTTGCGGGAGATCTCTGGTATGAGCGCTTCGACGCACGGCGCGCAACCAGTCTGCTCCGACGGCTTGCAGGCCTTGGCAAACAGGTACTCATCGGCGATCTGGAGCGGGCTTATTTTCCACGCCGAGGCATCGAAGCTCTAGCAAGCTACACGCTACCTGCAAGCACCGAGATGGAACGCACGAAATCGACCAGAGCAGGCGTCTGGCGGCTTCTTCCTCATGTCGAGGACGCATAGACCCTCCCCAACAGTCCGATAGCTGAACCCGGTGTCTTTGTTGACTCGGCATCGGCTGCACTTATGGTATTCGAAACGCCATGCGGGCGTTCTTGATTTCGCAAATTTCTGGTTATTCGCGGAGAGGCAGACATGGTTGCTTGGAAGAGATTTCCGGTCCCGGAATTCGATGCCGATCCGTTCAAGGATATGACCTATGAGGCACCGACGCCGATCACGCCTGGAGATGCCGCGGCGCTCGGCGAGAAGGCTGCCTCGGGCGACGCAGGTGCCATCGGCGGGCATGTGGTCATGCCGGACGAAGCCCTGTTCGAAAAATTTGATTTCAAAGGCGAGCATCGCCATGCAGTCTTCTGCGCATTGCCGTCGGGCGCTGTCCACCTACTCGGACGTAGCTGGGCCTGGCCGATTCAACGGGCGTTGATCCTCGACTCCCTGGATGCGGCCAGTGCTAATGTTCTTCACGACTGGCGAACACCACGTCCAATGAACACGCGGCTTGGCCCTGAAGATGGTGTCTCGGTTTCCGCAAGTTGCGTTGTCCTTACCGGCAACAAATATGCCGACCATTGGATTTCCAACCGCTCTATCGTCGAGAACGACTGGGAGCCGGGAGATGGCAAAGCCGGGTTCCGCATCCTCGCCAGCAGCGACGATGAACTCGACGACTTTCACGACAGCTATCTCGCCTTCACCTGGTCTGCCTGAGGCAGCTGGAGATGCCGGAACGGAGTTGGCACCGGGTTGCAGGCACCGAAGACCTCGAAGTCGGTGGTGTGATGATGGCCAAGGCCGGCGATACGCTGGTGGCGGTTGTGCGAACCGAAAACGGCGTCTGTGCCCTGGACAATACGTGCCCACATCTTGGCGCTCCCCTCGGCAATGGCAGGGTCGAAGATGGCAAGCTCATCTGTCCCTGGCATGGCCGTGCATTCGATCTGGCGACAGGCGAGTGCGAAGGTTTCGCGGAATCGATTCAAGCCTTCGATGCGGAAATCCGTGACGACGGGATCTACGTCGCCGCCGACTGACGGCTTGAGACATGGCGCCGGACGAATACGGCTCAATCAGGACTCGGCCTGAAGATGAAGGCCCACCCGACCCGTCATTCCAGCGGAGGCTGGAATCCAGTTTGGCCACTAAGAATTTCAATAGCAGTCCTAGATCCCAGCCTCCGCTGGGATGACGACATTCTGAACTTGGGACGTCAACCGAGCGTCGGCTTCAATATTCGTTACAGAGAAAGATAAACGCCCCGGACTTAATCCGGGACGTATCGAATGGCGAATTGATTGGGCACCGAAACACTACCTGACCAGACCGATAACCAACCACACACCGACCGCTCATTTCTGCATGGGATATGCAGCATACACATGCTGATAACGCCCGGTTCGGTGATGGCTTGTGCTAGATTATGGATCTCAATTCACATCATGAGTGAGTGCCCCATGGCTCTGAACGAACGCCAACTCCCAGCAGATGGCAATGCTGCGAACGGCAACGACCTTGCCCCCGCAATCCGCGATTTCATTTCCAGCTACTCAATCGAGTGTACGCCCGGTCAGGCAGACAAAATTCCAAGCTTCAAGGATATCCTCCCAGCCGGCACGGCGGTCTATCTGACCTTTCTGTCCGGAACGGATTACAAGGATATCGTGACGGTCGCCAAACGTCTGCGCGAGGAAGGCTTCGAGCCCGTCCCGCACTTCGCGGCCCGAAACATCCCCGACAGAGTGGCGTTCGAGGATTACGTCAATCGGGCCACGTCGGAAGCGGGCGTAACACGGGCCCTTGCGATCGCCGGGGCTCCGAACCAACCGACCGGTGAGTATGTCGACTCCATGCAACTACTGGAGACCGGCTTCTTCGATGCTTACGGCATTCGCACGATCGGCGTCGCCGGTCATCCCGAACGGTGCCCGGACTGCTCCGACAATGTCCTGCTAGCAGCGCTCAGATGGAAAAACTCCTTCGCTCAACGCACCGACGCGAACCTGCATGTCGTAACCCAGTTCTGCTTCGAAGCCAGGCCTCTCATCGCTTATGACAGGCTCCTGCGGACCGAAGGCATTACACTGCCTATTCACGTTGGCGTTGCCGGTATCGCTTCGATCAAGACATTGCTCAAATATGCCTTGAGCTGCGGCGTAGGAAACTCGGTCGACTTCATTCGCAAACAGGCCCAGAACGTCACCAAGCTCTTGAAGCCGACAGCGCCCGACAAACTCCTCGTGGATCTTGCGAACTATGTCGCGAAGACGCCGGAGACCAGCCTCAAGAGCACCCATGTTTTTCCTCTCGGCGGTTTGCGAAAATCCACCGATTGGTTTAATGCGGTTGCCAATGATGCATTTGCCGTGAACCCCAAGGGAGACGGCATCGTGCTCGACCCGAGCAAGGGTTAGGCATTAAAATAAAGGTGTATCGCGAGGGTCGGGGGATGGAATCCGAAATGAGCAATGACAAGTCAGCCCGCAGCAAACTCGGGCGCCGCGATTTTCTGAGACTGGGCGGAGCGGCCGGGGTGGTCGCAGGTACCGCACTCACAGAGAATGCTATCGGCTCGGCTCCCGCCCAAGCACAAGCGCCCAGCTATCCGGTGACGGATGTCGCCAAGCTTGCCGATATCGAGACGGGCAACGAAGTCACGTTCAACTATCCCGATGACGACTCGCCTGCCATTCTCGTGCGCCTGGATCAGGCGGCGCAGGGCGGAATCGGTCCCGATGAGAGCATCGTTGCCTTCTCGCTGCTCTGCACCCACAAGGGCTGCGTGGTCGGCTATAAGCCAGAGCGCAAGATGCTGCTGTGCCCCTGCCACTGGTCGAGCTTCGATCCGGCCAAGAGCGGCAGGATCATCATCGGCCAGGCTAGCGAACCGCTGCCGCAAATCACATTGAGAATTACCGATGGCACAGTCCAGGCCGTCGGTGTCGATGGCCTGATCTATGGCCGGCACACCAACATTCTTTAGAGGCGCGGCCCGATGACACGAGTGCCGGTACCTCCCAGGGATGCCAAGCGCTTCACCACCGTATGCCAGTTCTGCATCGTCGGATGCGGCTACAAGGTGCTGAAGTGGCCCGAGGGCCAGGATGGCACGCCTGATCCTCAAGGCAATGCACTCAGCGCCGATCTTCGAAAGCAGCAACCGGTCGACGGCGCCTGGATCGCGCCGTCCAATCACACGGTCATTACCGAGAAAGACGGCAAGCGATACAATATCGCCATCGTTGCCGACGATGACTGCCATGTGAATAGCGGCATGGCCTCGGTTCGAGGCGGCGGGATGGCGACGGCGGTCTATGCGCCGGACAAACCAACGAAAGCACGCCTTTCGACGCCGCTAATTCGCACAGCGAAAGGCCATGATGCCACGTCCTGGGACGATGCCGTCGATCTTGGATCACGCGTCATCAAGGCTGTCATCGACCGCTGGGGCGCCGACTCGGTCGGCATGAAGTTCTTCGACCATGGCGGTGGTGGTGGCGGCTTTGAAAACAATTGGGCGGTCGGCCGTTTCTTCTTCACCGGTATCGGCACACGTACGACCTCGATACACAACCGTCCGGCCTATAACAGCGAAGTTCATGCGGCCGGTGATGCGGGCCTTGCGCCTCTCACTAATGCCTATCTGGACGCACAGCTCGCCGATACGATCCTGATTGTCGGCGCCAATCCCTACGAAACGCAGACCAACTACTTTTTGAACCATATGGTCAAGAATTTGAGTGGCGAATCGGCGGATCTGAAGACATCGGCTTTCGGAACCAAAAATCCGGATCCGGGCCGCATCATTATCGTCGACCCGCGCCGGACGATGAGCGTCGCGGCTTCAGAAGCAGCAGGCGGCGAAGAAAATGTGCTGCATCTGCAGATTGAGCCGGGTACGGATATCTGGCTGCTGAACGCGATCGGCCGCATTGTTCGCGACAAGCGCTGGCACGACGTTGCCTTCATCCGCGAACGTACGGAATGGCAGACTTTTGAGGCCTATCAGCGATCGACGCTGATGACCGACCGTGAGCAAGAGGATGTCATCGCGGAAGCGTCCGCGCGTTGCGGCGTCTCTCAAGAGGACATCGCCAAGGCAGCGGAATGGATTGCCGCCCCCAAAGCCGGCGGATCGCGTCGCCGCACGCTGATGCATTACGAGAAAGGGCTTATCTGGGGCCTGAAGAACTACGAGAATATCGCGGCCATCGTCGACCTGGCGTTGCTAACGGGAAATGTCGGGAAGCCGGGTACCGGGTGCAGCCGTCTCGGCGGCCATCAAGAAGCCTATGTGCGCCCGCCCTATCCAGGCGGCCGTCCTGCTCTGAATGTGGACGAGGCCGTGCGGCGCGGCGAGTGCAAGGTCTATTGGGTTGCCGGATGCAATCCGCTCCTGACAACGCTCCGGGCGGAAGCGATGGAGGCAGCGTTCAAGGAACGGGGCGATCTCGTTACTAAAGCGCTCGAAGCGACCAAGGACAAACCGGTCGAAGAGCGGGTGACCGCAATCGTCGAAGCACTGAAGCAGGGCGGGATGTTCCTGCTCTCGCAGGATCTCTACCGGACCAAATCGGCCGAATACGGTCATCTGGTCCTGCCTGCTGCCGGGTGGGGCGAGATGAACCTGACGTCGATCAACGGCGAGCGACGGCTTCGGCTCTATGAGCGCTTCATGGATCCTCCCGGAGACGCCAAGCCGGACTGGTCGATCATGGCGCATTTCGCCCGGCGGCTAAACGCCCTCTACACAGACGACAACAATCCAAAGATGGCAAATCGCTTTCTCGATTTCGACTGGGAGAGCGACGAGGACGTGTTTATCCATGCACGTTATTCCTACAAGGGTCAGGGCACCGACCCGATGGAGGGTTATGCCGGCGTCACCTACGATATGCTGCGCGGTCTCGGCACAAACGGGATCCAAACGCCGACCCGTCTTGTGAACGGCGTGACGGTGGGAACCGTGCGTCTCTTCGAAGACGGCAAATTCGGAACCAAATCCGGGAAAGCAAAATTCATTCCCGCGCACCCGCCCTATCCCGGTTATGGCGCAAAGTTCGAGAAGCAGAGGCGTGACTACCGGTTCTGGGTCAATAACGGCCGCTCTAACCACATCTGGCAGACGCTCTATCACAACAAGCTCATTCCTTTTTACAAGGACCGCGTGCCCATCCCATACCTGGAAATGCATGAAGGCGATGCGGCGGAGATGGGTATTGCGGCGGGCGATCTGATCGAATTGAAGAACGATGTGGGTCAGGTTCAGGCAATCGCTTACCCGACCGATGCGGTGAAGCCGAACCACACATTCCTGATTTTCGGGCATCCGCGCGGTGCGGCCGGGGATCTCGTTTCCGACCATGTCGATCCCGATACAACCATTCCCTACTACAAGGGCGTATGGGCCGATATTCGCCGTATCGGTGAGGCGACGGAGCTGGCCGAAAATATGTCCTTTCTACCGCAGAACATCGCCGAATGAGACATGCCTTCGCCATAACACTCTGGCTGCTGTTCATCGTGCCGGCAACCTCTTTGCAGGCCCAAGAGATCAAGGCCGGAGCGGACTTGCGCGGTGCCGATCTCGCAGGCCGAAATCTCGATGGAGCCATACTGACAGGCGCCAATCTCACAGGTGCCAATCTCGAGGGCACGAGCTTCAAGGGCGCCGATCTCAGGGAAGCTTATCTTCGCGACGTGCGCGCCATGAACGCCGATTTCACTGGCGCAAATCTTGGCAATGCAGACCTTACCCGTGCCGACCTGACGTCGGCCAAATTGGATAACGCGATCCTGCTTCTCGCCGATTTGACTTTTGCACGTCTCGATCGGGCGAAGGCAACTGGCGCTCTCTTCGCAGGCGCCACAATGAAACGCGCCAGACTTGAACGCACAAACCTGACCGGCGCAACACTCTCTGGCGCGGACCTCAGTCAGGCCAACCTGAAGAAAGCGCTGCTTGTGAAAGCGGAACTCGGCGCCAAGGGTTCCGGCCATCGCGGCCCACGCCCAGCAAAGCTTCGCGGTGCCGATCTGACCGAGGCCGATCTAACGGAAGCCAATTTGACCAGCGCCGATCTGAAAGAGGCCGTGCTGGATGAAGCGACATTCCTTAACACACGCCTTGAACATGCCGACCTGACATGGGCCAGTGCAAAAGCGAGCGACTTTTCAAGCGCCGCCCTTGGATGGGCCCGGCTTTATGGAGCCCGTTTTGACGGTGCCCGGTTCGTGCGCGCCAATCTTACGCTGGCACAGGCCGTCGGAGCCAATTTCAGTGGCGCCGATCTGACAGGTTCAATTCTCATTGAGGCGGATCTCAGTCAGGCCAACCTCAACAATGCGACCCTGACGGATGCCAAGACGGACGGCGTCCTCCTGGGTCTTGCCCGTCATGTCCCGGACAATCTCGCGAGAAAGCAATGAGCCAATCCTCGACCAAAAAAAGACCTGCTCGCAAGACGCCGCCGAAGAAACCTTCAAGCGAGGCGGCCGCGCCGGCATCCAACGCCCCAAGGCTTGGCCCCGCCTGCGCCGGGGAATTCATGGGTACGTTCATTCTGGTGTTCTTCGGCGTCGGCGCCGTGAACGCTGCGGTGCTGACGGGGGCCCAGGCCGGCCTATGGCAGGTCGCCGTCGTCTGGGCCATCGGGGTCAGCCTCGGCATCTATTCGACCGCGGCCCTTTCCGGCGCCCATATCAATCCCGCCATCACCCTGATGGCCGCGGTCTATGACCGCTTCCCGATCCGCCTCGTCATTCCCTACTGGATCGCACAGGTGGCGGGTGCTGCCGTCGCTTCGTTGGTTCTCTACGCGATGTTTTCGGAAGCCATCATAGAATTCGAACGTCAGAAGGGCTTGCTGCGCGGCGGCCCTGGCAGCGAGCTTTCGGCAATGGTCTTCGGTGAATACTTCCCGAATCCCGCTGTCTATGGAACGGCCGAAGATGCCTGGCGTGTTATCAGCCGTGAGGGTGCTTTCATCGCCGAAGTCGTCGGAACAGCCATGCTGGCCTTCATCGTCAGTGCCGTCACAAGCGAGAAGAATACTGCACGCCCCTCGCCCGCCATGGTCGCGATCGTCATTGGTGTCGGCGTCGCGGCAATTATCTCGGTCGTTGCACCACTCACGCAGGCCGCACTCAATCCGGCGCGCGACTTCGGACCCCGCCTTGTCTCTTTCTATCTCGGCTGGGGGGAGATCGCCATTCCGGGCCCACGCAATGGCTGGCTGATCGTCTATATCGCCGGACCGATGGTTGGCGCATTGATCGGTGGCGGAATTCATCGTCTGCTGGCCTCCCTACACCTCACACCGATGAGCGGCGGGGAGAGCAGTGATAAGAAGGCGTAATGAGTACGCCGCTCCCCATCACCATACTCACCGGATTCCTCGGATCCGGGAAAACGACATTGCTCAACCATCTGCTTGCCCAACCGGATCTGGGCGAGACGGCCGTCCTCATTAACGAATATGGTGAGGTCGCACTGGACCATTTGCTTGTTCGCGAAGTCCAGGAAGGCGTCATGCTGCTCTCTTCGGGTTGCATTTGCTGTACGGTTCAAGGCGAATTGGTCGACACCCTGCGCGAACTCTACCTTGGGCGTATCCAAGGCGAAGTTCCGGATTTTTCCCGCCTGGTGATCGAAACCACCGGACTCGCCGACCCGGTACCCATCGTTGCCGCTCTTGCCCGCGATCCCATGTTCAAGAGCTGGTATCGCCTGGAAGGTATCGTCACGACAGTCGACGTCGCGCTTGGCCTCTCACAACTTGAACAGAATGATGAAGCCGTAAAACAGGCCGCTGTGGCCGACCGTTTGCTGTTGACCAAGTGCGATCTAGCCGACGACGATCAGATCGGCACGATCCAATCGCGGCTCCATGACTTGAATCCGGGTGCTGAGATTATCGAAGTGAGACACGGCGAGGTCGATCCTGAATCAATTCTGGTCGCTGGTCTCTACGATGCCGGCACCAAATCCGCGGACGTTGCCCGATGGATCAATGAAGCGGCGATCGCGGACAAAGACGACCACGCGCATTCTCATGAAGTTGACGGCCATCACGATCACCGTCATGACGAGGGCATCACCAGTTTCGTCGTGACGGCCGATACGCCAGTAGGATGGCGAAACTTTTCCCGTTGCCTGAATGCGCTGATCCAGGAGCATGGAACGAGCCTCTTGCGCATCAAGGGAATCGTGAATTCCAAAGAGAGCAAGAAACCTGTCATTGTCCATGCCGTGCAACATATTCAACATGCTCCGAGTTATCTCGACGCATGGCCGGATGACGATCATCGGACCCGGATGGTGTTCATTACGCGCGATCTGGGCCGTGAGGCTATCGACGACGCTCTGGCTCCGGCGCTTGGACAAGCCTGAACCACTATGGACGTGACCTGATGGCTGAATGCCCCGGTATCTGGAGATTAGCCGAGACCAAAGACGGCGGGCTCGCACGCTTGCGTCTCCCCGGAGGAGCAATCACCGCCGATCAGTTTGATGGCGTGGCCGAAATCGCGCGCAGCTTGGGCAATGGCCTCATCGATCTCACGCATCGCGCAAATCTGCAGATTCGCGGACTCGCGCCTCACACGAGCGACACGATTGCAGCTGCACTCGGAACCCATGGCCTGATGGCGGATACGCCGGACGCAGACCGCCTGCGCAATATCCTGGCCTCGCCTCTCGCCGGGCTCGATCCAGGCGAGATCATTGATGTGACCGAAACCGTCCATAGCCTGGACCGGGCTCTGCAGGCCGCGTCGACGATCCACGGACTCTCGCCCAAATTCAGCTTTGTCCTGGACGGTGGCGGCTGTCACGATCTGTCAGGGTTTGCGCACGACATTGGTCTGTTTGCCGAACAGGGTTCTGACGGACCGCTGTTCCGCATTTCTCTTGCCGGTCGACTGGCACCGTTCACCGTTGCTCCCTCACAGGCCGCGGCAGCCGTCGTGGCACTCGCAAAAGTCGCTGCCACAGCCGACAGCCAAACGCCGCTTCGCGTCTCCGCACTTCTTGAAACCTTTTCAACCGGTGAAATCATAGATTTGGCCGAAAACGCGCAAAACGCGCGGTTCGATCGAATGGCGATCAAGACACGTAGAACAGTTGGATCGGGAAACATTGTCGGCGCGCTATCGGAAGACGATACCGGACACATTGCGTTCGGCCTGGGCGTGCCTCTCGCCAGACTGACCGATGAAAGCGCCATCGCCATCGCATCCCTGTCGCGAAGTTATGGCGATGGAACGCTCAGGCTCACGCCGTGGCAATCGATCATTCTACCGGCTGTCCCTATGCCAGCACTGCACGAAATGGTTCGGAACGCAGAGAACGCCGGATTCTTTGCGACACAGAAACACGCTGCCGTTCGGATCCTTGCATGCGCGGGCTCGACAGGTTGCCTTCGCACCGGAGTCGACACGAAAAAGGATGGATTGGCACTGCTTGGAGCGGTCGAAAATCTGGCACTCGACCCACAGGACCCCTTGACGATCCATTTGTGCGGGTGCAATCGAGGCTGTGCCCACCCGGGGCAGGCCGATCTCCTGTTTCTCGGAGGCACGCGACAGGATCGCTATCAGGTTTACAGCCAATGCTCTCCGGGTAAGGCAGCGGACATGTTACCGCTGGCGCCGCCAGTAGAAGGTTCTGAGGTGTCTGCTTTTGTCACCCGTTTTTTGAGGGATGGCAGATAGTTAGTGCCGCTTGCGGGTGTCAGCGCTTTCGGTGCATAACCCCGCGACATGCAACAAGGCGATACGCAGATGATGGAGTACATAAAGGATGGACCGGAGATCTACCGGCAGTCCTTTGCAACGATCCGTGCCGAAGCCAATCTCGATCTTCTGCCGGACGATCTGGAGCGAGTCGCCGTCCGGCTGATCCACGCGTGCGGGATGACGGATCTTTGTCCGGACCTGGCTTACGATCCGCGCGTCGTCTCGGTCGGCAGGGCGGCCCTTGAAAACGGGGCCCCGGTGCTGTGCGATGCGAAGATGATCGCAAGCGGCATTACCCGATCGCGCCTGCCGGCCGACAATGCCGTCATCTGCACGCTTGCAGACGAGCGGGTCCCGGCCATGGCGGAAGCGCTCGGCACCACCCGCAGTGCGGCTGCGATTGATCTTTGGAAAGACAGTATCGAGGGCGCTGTTGTGGCAATCGGAAACGCGCCGACGGCACTCTTTCATCTGCTGGAGCGCCTCGACCAGGGCTGGCCGAAACCTGCCGCTATCTTAGGCCTGCCAGTTGGTTTTATCGGCGCGGCCGAGTCCAAGGATGAGCTGGCTCAGAACAGCCGCGGCGTCCCCTTCCTCACCCTTCTCGGCCGTCGGGGCGGCAGTGCCATGACCGTCGCTGCCGTTAATGCAATTGCGGTTGAACGCGAATGAGTAGTGGCCGCCTCCTTGGTCTTGGTGTCGGTCCCGGCGATCCGGACCTGATCACCCTGAAAGCGTTCAAACTCCTGCAGGAAGCGGACGTGGTCGCCTATCCGACCGGTCGCACATCGGGCGGCAATGCACATGATGCGATCGCGCCGCATATCAACGGCCGGCAGGAACTCGTCCCTCTCAAATACCCGGCAACCGCGGGACCTGTCGCCGATTCGCGCGAATATCCCGCTCTCCTTCGAGCATTCTATGATGAAACGGCCGAGACGCTAGCCGCGCGGCTGGAAGAAGGCAAGGACGTCGCAATTATCTGCCTCGGCGATCCCTTCTTTTATGGCTCCTACATGTATTGGCACGACCGGCTGTCGGAACGCTTCGAGACCATTGTGGTCCCCGGCGTGTCGTCGGTCATGGCGGCACCTGCCGCACTCGGTCTTCCCCTGGTGCATAAGAACGACGCGGTAACGGTGTTACCCGGCACGCTTCCGGAGGAAGTACTCGAAGATAAACTCCGCAATACAGATGTCGCCGTGATCATGAAGCTTGGGCGCACGCTGCCCAAAGTCGTGCGTGTTCTGGAGAAACTCGATCTTCTGGATCGGTCGCACTATGTGGAACGAGCAACAATGCCCGGCCAGCGCATTCTGAAGCCGGATGAGGTCGACCCGAAGAAAACCGACTATTTCTCGATTATCATCGTGCCCTGCAACCTGAAGGGCTGACGCACATGGCGAAAGCCGCAATCGTCCTGCTGAACAATCGCGGTATCGCAACCGCACAGCGCATCAAAGACGGACTTGAGGGTGCCGAAATATGGGGCCTCATGGATCGGGTCGCAGAAGCCGATCACACATTCGAGACTCTCGGCGAGACCGTTCAGGGCCTCTATACGGACGGCACAACGATTATCGGACTCTGCGCAACGGGCATTCTGATCCGGGCGCTGGCTCCGATGCTCGTCAACAAGCGCGGCGAGCCGCCTGTCATTGCCGTTTCCGACGACGGCAGTGTGGTCGTTCCGCTCCTCGGCGGGCTGACCGGCGCCAACGAACTCTCTCGTGAGCTTGCCGCAATGCTCGGTGCAACGTCCGCCATTACCGCCAGCGGCGCCCGCGCTTTCGGCCTCCAGCTGGAAGCTCCGCCAAAGGGTTACACACTGGCGAACAGCGAAGACGCAAAATCAGTGACGTCTGACCTCTTGGCCGGGAAAGTGGCGCGCCTGGAGGGGGCCGCATCCTGGCTGGAGGAAAGCGGCATTCCGTTCGGCAGCGATGGCAACATCATCCTGAAAGTCAGTGCTCGCGATGAACCGGCACCGCCGGGAGGGCTGCTCTTTCACTCGCGATCGATTGCAATCGCAATCGATGATCCCAGCATCGGCGACCGGATCGCAGGAATATTGTCCGCCAATCAGTTATCGCCGAATTCATTGGCTGCTCTCATCGTCCGCGAAGGACAGGATTTACCGGTCGCATTTCTCCAGGTCGCAAAGACTTTGGGTGCAGAAGTCTGCATTGCCGGACCGCAAGACAATCTGGACGCTCTGGTTGGAGAAGCCGGTAAAGACGTTTCCTGCCTTGAACAGGCACAGGACTTCTCAGTATTTCTTAGTGCCGAACCTCTCGAAGTCGAGAAGATGGGCCGACCGCTAGGCACACTCTCGATCGTGGGCCTTGGCCCCGGCAATCCTGAGGGCCTGACCGGTGAAGCCATGGCAGCCCTGCGGGCGGCCGAGGATCTCGTCGGTTATGAGACCTATGTCAATCTGGTGCCGGAATCCGTTGGCCCGAAGCGGCGCCACATCTCGGGAAATCGAGTCGAACTCGACCGCGCCCGCGAGGCATTGGATCTTGCTGTCAAAGGCCGGCATGTGGCCTTGGTATGCTCAGGCGATCCCGGGATTTTCGCAATGGCAGCTGCTGTCATGGAAGTGCTCGAGGATAATCCGACAGGCTGGACCGGCTTGCACATTGAGATCATACCCGGCGTCTCCGCAATGCAGGTGGCCGCATCGCGCCTTGGGGCGCCGATCGGGCATGATTTCTGTGCCGTTTCCCTATCGGACATTCGAAAACCCTGGGACGTGATCGAAGCACGCCTCGATGCTGTGGCGAAAGCCGGCTTCGTAATCGCCCTTTATAACCCGGCTTCGAAAACCCGTCGGGAGCAGGTGGAAACCGCGCGGGATATCATCCTGCGCCACCGCGACGCCAATACGCCCGTCATTCTTGGACGCAGTCTCGGGCGCCCAGGAGAGGAGACCGAAGTGATTGAACTTGGCTCTCTTACGAGCGATATGGTCGACATGCGCACGATCCTCATCATAGGCTCATCGCGCGGCCGCACTTTTCGCGGCCCTGGCGGCAGGCTGTTTGCCTATGCGCCACGCAGCCATGAGGACACATGACGGACGGACAGACGAGGCGACCGGAAGGCACGGAGCTGAAACGCGGCTGGACAACGGGGGCCTGTGCAACCGCTGCAACCAAGGCCGCCTACACGGCGCTGCTGACCGGAAACTTCCCCGATCCCGTGTCCATCAAATTGCCGAAAGGCCAGGAACCTGCATTCGCACTTGCCCGTGAGGCGCTCACGGACGAGACCGCGATGGCCGGCATTATCAAGGATGCCGGCGATGATCCGGATGTGACGCATGGTGCGCTGATCGTCTCGACAGTGCGCCATGGAGAAGCCGGCAGCGGTGTGACATTTCTCGCCGGCCCGGGTGTGGGCACGGTAACCCTTCCAGGTTTGCCGATCCCGCCGGGAGAACCGGCCATCAATCCCGTCCCAAGAGAGATGATGCGCGAAGCCGTGAAAGACGTCGCCGCAACGCATAGTGGCAGCGGTGACGTGGTCATCGAAATCTCTGTTCCCGAGGGTGAGCAGCTGGCGAAGGAAACATGGAATCCGCGCCTTGGTATCGTCGGCGGTATTTCCATCCTTGGCACGACCGGTATCGTAGTCCCTTTTTCCTGCGCCGCATGGATACACTCGATCCACCGCGGCATCGACGTCGCCCGTGCGATGAACACCGACCATGTGGCGGCAGCCGTCGGTTCGACGTCGGAACGGATGGTGCAGGCGCACTACAAACTGCCTGAAACGTCTCTGATCGACATGGGTGATTTCGCCGGCGGGATGCTGAAATATCTGCGCGCCCACCCATTGCCACGCCTCACCATCGCCGGAGGTTTTGCCAAACTCTCGAAACTAGCGGCCGGATCTCTCGATCTCCACTCGGGCCGCAGCCAGGTCGACAAGGATTTTCTGGCAGCGCTTCTCGAAGAGCTTGGCGCCAGTGCCGAGGACGTCGCTCACGCGCAAGGCGCCAACACGGCACTGGAAATCCTGCAGCTTTCGGAAGCTCGGGGTCTCGATCTGGCTGGACGCGTCGCGGCACATGCTCATGCTGTGGCCGTCAATCAGCTCAGAGGTGCGGATGTTGCCGTCGAAATCATGGTCGCGGACCGAAACGGTAAGTTGATCGGACGCGCCGAGTAGCCAGCTCCGCCTTCAATCTGGCGGCCCACCTTTTTATTTAACAAAATCAAATTTTTAGCGTCATTTTAGCCCATCGTGTGATGGAGCGCACACGCCCTGCCGGATTTCCCCGCCATCTCTTAGCGCAAGGGGAAACCCACACAAACACATGGAACAGGGCAAGGTACAATGACCGATACGATTTCGACAGACGCACCTGACCTTGGCAAGGTCACGGATCTCCAGATGACCCTGGATGCATTTGACTTCAGCGACGACGATGCACTCCTCGATGATTTCGATGCACTGCTGAACGATGGCCTTGAGATTGGCGGCGACGTGCTGATTGAGACCGGGCACGGCATGATTGCACTCCAGAAGGTCTCTCTCGACGACCTGATGGACTCCTAAAGCGCGTCGCGCTTGTTTGGATCAACTTGTCGCGCTTTCAGTTTTTGATTTGGCGCGTGTCTTTGTCCCAAAACCGGTAACCACTTTTGGGAGACACGCTGCAGGAATTCCTCTGAGCGGCGTGAGAGCAAACTGACCATCACACTCTCCGTCACCGGGACCGGTACGGCGCACTTGGGAGCGCCGTGCCGGTCTTTGATCTTCGATTCCATGTGAACAGATCATTCACTGCTGGTTCAGCCGATTCGCATCAGTCTTCTCCAATGATCGACAAGCGGAGGAGACGATGCTGCTACGATTTCGAACAGGCCTGACCGATATCACGACAGGTCACCCAGCCGGCATTTTCAGAGCCGTTTCGCAGGTCATGGACGATCCTGCGCTGCCGGACTACCAGCATGCCCATTTGGCTGAGTTGCTCGACTGGTTCTATGACGAACTGCCGATCCCGCACGCTTTCAATCGTTCGACGAACAGTCGCTATCGAAACGGAATGGCAATTTGTTGGCTTCGCGAGTCGGCGACAGAGCATGTCTCCCGGATGCATGAGATGAGGGCAATTCTCGAGCAGCAAGACGTATTCGTCGAGCAGGTCTGGACGACCCGTCCCGGCTATGTGGTCTACGAAGATGCCTTGCAGGTCGTCGCCCTGCCCTATGCTTCCACGCCCACCTGAGCATTCCGTCCCAGGCCCATCGCTGCAATGCGTACCTTTCAGGGCCGCTTTTCCGTATAATGATAGGTCGTACCGGCCACCTGTCTCCGGTATCGGTTTGGATTCAGTCGAATTCGATTTATCCGTTCGGAAAGACCTCAAAGGTGAGTTGCCGTGCTCCAAACGTCGCTCAAAGTTTCAATTCTTGCTGCGGTACTCTTCGCGACAGCCATTCCCGACACAGATGCGGCATCCCCCGCCACGGTTCAAGACACTGCACGCCTTCTGGCGGGTATGCCGGTCACGCGCGGCTCTCCGCTTCTTGGTGCGACCCGGTCGCCCGGCTGGATCAGGCATGCCGCGGAAATGAATACGGCGTGGGAAGCCTTCGAAAACCATCATTTGAGACAGACTCGCGATTGGGCAAAGAAGCATCTCCCGCTTCCCTACCCGGCCATGTTCTACATGTTCGGTGGACCGGATTTCGTTCATGCAGATGCCTTCTATCCCGGGGCGGCGACCTACGTCCTGAGCGGTCTCGAGCCGGTCGGACGCGTGCCGAAACTGGCGAACCTTCCACCCGACAAACTCGAAGAGGCACTCGGAGCACTGCGGCGATCCCTGAAAAACTTCATGCAATATGGTTATTTTATTACGCGCGAGATGGATCAGCAGCTTCGGGCCGGTGAATTCAAAGGAACGCTACCCGTCCTGCTGGTGTTTCTGGCACGAACCGGCAAGACGATCCACAAAGCGAATTCCGTGCATCTGAATGCCAGCGGCACCGTCAAGAACGGTTGGCGCAAAGGGCGTCCCGGAGGCACAAAGCTGGTCTTTTCCGGATCGGATGGAAACGCAAGAACGCTCTATTATTTCCGCACAAACCTGGCAAATGGCGGTGTGAAGACAAGCGGTTTTCTGAAATTCTGTGCCCGTCTGGGGCGCGGCGGCGCTTTGGTGAAAAGCGCATCCTACCTAATGCACACGAAGCCCTTCTCAAAGGTTCGTGCCTTTCTGCTCCAACACAGCGCGGCCATGGTACAGGATGACTCAGGGATTCCCCTGAAGCATTTTGCGGACAAGGATTGGTTGTTGAATCCGTTCGGCCGGTATCTGGGACCAACCGACCAGTTCAAGCGCTTTCACCAGGCCGACCTTGCCGATTTTTTCTCGGCGGGCGGGGCCAAACCCGTCGATTTCGGGATCGGCTACCGCTGGCATCCCCGGCGCACGAACATTCTGCTCGCCAAAAGACGTGAACCAGTTGCACCGATCGCTCCCAAGGCAAAGCCCCGGTGAAGTCGAATTGCGGCAAGCATGCCCGCCACTGTCCCAGAGTCTTCATTCCATTGCCCAAATAGCATGCCCTTATACCTAAGCAATCCGGGGGCTGTGCGAGGCGACCGAATGCTGACTACGTCGGTTTCACACTGGTTTGCGAGGAACTCCAACCATGTTCACACTGCTAAAGTATGGAATCCCTTATGTTCTGATCGGCTTGTTTGTCTTCCCGCCGCAGGACGAGAATGCCGTATCCAAGACGTCCGCCCATAGCGAACTTGAGCGTGTGACGTCCGTCCTCCTCTGGCCGGAACGCGCCTATGATGGTCTGAAGAAATATTTGTAAGCCGCAGGACCTAGCATGAAGATCAAACCATCCCGGAGTTTAATATGTGACAGAATTCTGCCTGCAAGCAGCCGTAACTGGGCAAAGGCAAGTCTGACTTCTTTTGTCCATAAGCGGACATAGTCAAAACAGAAAACACTATGCGATCCAACAACGCGCTCGGCTGTCGGCCGTCGACACTCAAAACAATCATCCCGTCACCGGAAGGGCCGGCGAAGAACGATCATTCAGGCCGGATCAATTGAGAAGGGAAAATCAGGAACCGCAAAAATCCGGAAAATAGACAAAAAACACCGTCACGACTTTTTTTCAAAAGCACTCAGCAGAGATACTGCTATATGCTCAAATATTGAATTGTCATCGAGCGATTTTCCAAGCACCAATCCACCCTCAAGGCTGGCAAGCACAAGCGCGGCGCGCTTTCGGGATTCAGCTGGCTTCGTACCGAAAGACGATTCAAACGCGGTCTGCAACCACTCCAAATTTTTCTCAAAGAAAATTCTTGCCGTGTTTGACACGTCCCGGGGTAATCCGCCGCTTTCCGCGCCAAGCACAATACAAAGGCAGAGCTTCTTGTCTTTGACCAAAGCGCGACGAAACGCATCGATATAGGTCTTCAGCGCCCTGGTTGGATTGTTCGGAAAACCTTCCGGATCACCAATAGATTCAAGAAACCGGGCCGTGTAGCGTTCGGTAACGGCAACGCCAATATCTGACTTTGCGGGGAAGTGGTAATGGACACTCGCGGCTTTGATGCCGACCGCATCGGCAATATCTCGGGTGCTAAAGCCATTGTATCCGGCCACTCGAATCAGCCCTTCAGCAACATCGAGAATTTCCCCTCTTTTTGAAGACGCTGTTTTCATTGGGTTTTTTCTTATCCGCAAAAGTTTCTTCTACCTAACATTAGTTAGACATTGACAATCCGTCAAGGTCGAACCATCTACCTCTCATCACCTAACGAACGTTAGGTAGATGCGGAATGCCGGCACACGCCACAAAGGAGTGAGACAATGTCCACCGCAAACCAACAGAAACGCGTACTTTTGATTATGTCGTCTCATGATGAGATGGGCATCAGCGGCAAACAAACCGGCACATGGTTTGAGGAAGTCGCAAGTCCCTATTACATTCTGACGAAAGCAGGGTATGAGGTCGTGTTCGCTTCTCCGGACGGCGGCGAAGCGCCGATTGACCTCTTGAGCATGAAAGCGCCGTTCACGACGTCGAACACCGACAAGTTCCTCAAAGATGACGTCGCTATGTTCGCCCTGAAGAACACCCGCGTCTTGCGCAATATCAATTATGACACATTCGATGCGGTGTTCTTCCCAGGTGGCTACGGTCTGCTTTGGGATCTGGCAAGCGACTCTTATGTCATCAAACTGATTGAAGACTTCGCTGCCTCAGGTCGCCCGATTGCGATGGTCTGTCATGCGCCGGCGATCCTGCGCGATGTTAGAAAGCCAAACGGTGAACCTTTCGTCAAAGGTCTCAGACTGACCGGCTTTAAGAACGACGAAGATGCTGAAATCGAGCTTTTGCATCACCTGTTGTTCTCACTCGAAGATGAGCTGAAATTGCGTGGTGCTGAATATATCAGCAAAGGCAATTGGGAACCCAATGTGGTCGTCGACGGCGTCCTGATGACAGGTCAAAGCCCTGCCTCTGCTCCGCCGCTTGCCGAAGCACTGGCCGAAAGACTGGCTGACTAACCAGCCAGCTCTACGAGAAAGCAACGACACAAAGAGCGTTCCTTTTTCGTCACCCGGCGTACCTTGGCTCGCCAAGTTTCGCCGGGCCATTCTTAATGCATGCAAGGAAATTCGTTATGAGCTTTGTGGAGACAAATTTCACTGCCTTTCACGATTTTGGTGAGCTGTCATGAGCGGCGAAAAACCCCTCGCACTGATAGCTGGTGCGGGGCCTGGGCTTGGTGCGGCTTTGATGAAGCGTTTCGCCGACGGCGGCTACCAATGCGTCGGCATGACGCGCACGCTTTGGGACCATGATGAAACCACAGGCGTTCTTGTCGGCACTGATCTCACAAACGGTGACGAAGCAAACAAGGCCGTGGACGATGTGACGAACCAGTATGGCTCGCCAAGCGTTGTTATTCACAACACGGCTCAGCTCGTTGTCAAACCGTTTCTTGAACTAGAAGCGTCCGACTTCGAAGACACATGGCGCTCGATGGTCTTGTCCGCTGTACACATCGCGCACGCAACACTGCCATTGATGGTCGACAATGAGGACGGTGGTGCCATGTTTTTTTCCGGTGCAACGGCCAGCCGACGCGGCGGGGCGAACTTCGCCGCCTTTGCATCTGCAAAGTTTGCGCTGCGTGGCCTCGCCCAATCTCTCGCACGTGCGTTTCAATCGCAAGGCGTACATGTGGGCCATATCATCCTGGATGGCATTGTTGACAGCGTGCGCAGCAGAAACCTTCACGAACTTGATACTGAAAAAATGATGCAACCGGACGATATCGCTGAAACCTACTGGTCACTGGTGCATCAACCACCGAGCGCCTGGACACATGAAATCGATTTGCGCGCGATGACGGAGAAATTCTGATGAGAACAGATACCGCTATTATTGGTGCGGGTTTGAGCGGGCTGTCGCTTGCCTACCAGCTCGAACGTGAAGGAATTGACTACACACTGCTGGAAGCGCGTGACCGGCTCGGCGGGCGTATTCTATCCGAGCGCACGACCGTGAACCCGAATTCGGAAGAGGGTTATGACCTCGGCCCCGCCTGGATCTGGCCTGGACAACCGCGCATTGCAGAGCTGATTTCTGAGTTCGGTCTCACGGTATTCGAGCAATACAGCAAAGGGCGACTGGTTTATCAAGAAGCCGACGGCAGCGTCCGCCGCGACCTGGACTATTCGGCAATGGCCGGGTCGCTTCGCATTGCAGGCGGCATCGGTCGTGTGATCGATGCGCTTGGCGCGCGCACTGATGCGCGAAGAATTCTACTGAGTCACGCTGTCACCCACATCGCGCGAAAAAATGAGGGCTACTTGATCACGGCCAGTGCGCCGACAGAGAATATCTCTGTCTCCGCTCGCCGGATTGTTCTCGCCGTCCCGCCGCGGATTATTGCTAGAACCATTTCATTCGATCCACCGCTTGCCGGTGACGTTATGGATACGATGGCCGCAACGCCGACATGGATGGCGGCGCACGCAAAGCTCGTCGCAGTCTATGAAAAGCCATTCTGGCGAGACATGGGATTATCCGGTGATGGGATCAGCCGTTCCGGCCCGCTTATGGAAATCCATGATGCTTCGTATCCGGGCGCAAACACCGGCGCTCTATTCGGCTTCGTCGGTGTACCAAGCGGCTCGCGGGCAAGAAGGAGACCGACACTCATCAAAACCGCAATCTCGCAACTCGAAACGATGTTCGGCAAAGCCGCCGCCAACCCTGTTGATGTCCTATTCAAGGATTGGGCGAATGACGACCGGACGGCGACAATGGATGAAATCGCTTCATCTCAGCACCCGCGCTATGGGATGCCGGCAGCGATCAGCCAACTTTCTAGAGAGGGCTTGATCTTGTCGTCGAGCGAATGCGGGGTCGGGTCCGGCGGCCTTCTCGAAGGCGCTCTAGAAGCATCTGAGGCCGCCATGCACAAGATTCAAACTGATCCTACGCCACTGAATTGGTCCAATAAAATACATGGGACAAGAACGGCCAAGAGGGGACAGCAAGCGTCGCAAGCCGGAAGGGATGGTATCTAATACCAGCGACGATCACCTTAATACTGAGCGCGACATCCGCCTATGGCACATCCGAGACTCGGTGGGGTCTGGACAATGATGACTGCTGCAGAAATCCATATTTCGATCTGCCAATTCGCCTCAGCTATCCGTAGTTGAACAACCGTCTTCTATCCTATGAAACGATAACGACTCGTGATCCAAAGCAAACTTCGGATGGAACCATACCCAACTATTTGATGTACTTCTCAACATGGTTCCGTATCTGGCAATTGTCAGTTGACCTGCGTCAGCGAATTCCACGGCTGGTGTCGAAAATCCAGCGCAATGTCGGCCGCTATCTGTTCGTCACCGACTGACATTGGCGTACCATGGCAATAACGGTCTCAACATGCGGCGACACGTGACCAAGGCTTGCGCGATCTGCAAGCTCAAGGGTCGCAGTACAACCACGCGGACGTCCGATCCTTCGTTGGGAATACGAAGACGTGCTTGAACAGGTGCAACCCTGCTAGGATGAGAACGCTCTCACGGGCCTTCTGGTCGTCGATGTACTTCGAACTGCGCAAAATCCAGCTCAACAACGAAACGGCCGCTCCCAACTTGACATGACAACGCGCGTCCAGACGCCCCAGACATTCACGCGCCCAACAATTTTCAACTCACTAGGTTCATCAACAAAAAAAGCAACGCCGGCACATGCGATCGATGTCGCCTACCACGGTGTTGAATATGACCTTGATCCTCTTAATCAGGGTAGCGTTCTTCTTTCGGTCGCAACGGAAGGTGCTGTTTTGCTCGATCATTGCCTTGGACGGATATCTGCTGGCATGCTCGCGAAGCTTGCGACGGAAATAGCTCGACACCTTATTCAGGGAGTCGCGTTTTACGCATGGTCCCGCAACGGCCCAAATGCGCCGCTCCACCCGCGACGTAGACTGGCAATAATTTAGGAAGGCCTCATACTTGGCATAGGTCGCAATGTTTCTCCAGAGCTGCTTTTGCTGTGCGGCACTGAGACGATTGAGGCCGACCTTGGCGTCGACTGCCGAGACAGGAGGGGTCGCGAACACGAGTACGAGCAAGGGAAGGACAAGCACGCGCGGGAACCGGAGCCGAATGAATGGCCGCGGCGACCGGTCTTCTGTCTGTTTGTTGGGATCTCTCGACATAGCTCAACTACTCTTTATCACTGCCGGCACCGCTCGAAAGCGGTGCTCCTGGGCTAACCTGCCGCAACAAGAACCTCGCGCCACCCGACTAGATGGCACAATGGAGTGCGACGATCAGTACCAACCCCGGTATGATTAATAGTAGCGAGCTCATGTCAACAATCAACGGAGCCTGCCCGCCAGCGACGGCTCAAAGTGAGCGCGCGTGGGTGACATCTGTTCTTGTCCATCCAGGGCTCATGGTGCCTCCTGCGACTCCCGGGCGGTGACGCCGAAACGGTTGCGGTATGCGCCTGCGGTCAAGCCGGTCGAAGAGCGAAACGCGCGGGCAAATGCCGATGCGTCACGATAGCCCACAGTCCAAGCGATCTCACTGATCGGAACCAATGTGCGCTCCAGGAGACCGCGTGCTTTCTCGACGCGGAGGTTCCGAAGATAGACGGTCGGCGTCTGTCCGGTCGCGGCCTTGAAGCGCCTCAGGAAGGTGCGGCCGGAAAGCCGGGTGCGCTCGGCCATCCCCTGTACGGTGATGTCTTCGCCAACATGTCCCTCCAGCCAATGCTGAAGAGTCAGAACAGTTTCATCGCCATGAGCCAAAGGTGGTCTGAAGTTGCGATAAGAGTGCTGTGTCCGCCCACCCGGATCGATCAGGAGATGGCGTTCTGTCGCGGCCGCAACCTGCGGCCCCAGCCAGCGCTTGACGATGTACAGACCGAGATCCAACCAAGCCATCAGTCCGCCAACGGTGGCGATATCGTTGTCATCGACCAGCAGGTAATCGAGATTGAGCTGGGCATCGGGAAAACTCGCCCGGAACTCGTCCTCGTGGGTCCAATGGGTCGTGACGGCCCGGCCTTCGAGCAGCCCGCTATGGCCGAGCCAGAACAAGCCTGCGCAAGCGGAACACATTAAAGCGCCGGCACCATGCTGATCCCGAAGCCAGTCATGGATTACGGAAGACGTGCTCCGCTCCGCATGATCGAGTGTTGGTGGCAGCACAATCGCGTCAAACCGGCCGGATGCCGGATCGTTGACCTCTTGCTCGGTGATTTTCTTTACCGATATCTGCACGCCGCCGTCTTCATCCGCATAGCTGTTGGCAATCGTAAAGAGATCGGTCAATCCGAGAACGGCGGACTCCTGCACACCCGGATAGGCGACGATCGCGATAGCGGCACGGTATCTGGATTCAGCCATTTGGCGCATAGAGCACAGTAATCGCCATTTTCGCCGATAGGCAACGGCGGATGCGAAACCTAAGAAAGGGCAGATTTGTTGAAGACCAGGAGACCGATATGCCCGACGCCAATGCACTCACGAATCTTCTGCGCTACAAGGTGTGGGCCGATGACCTTCTTTATGAGTCATTGGAAAAACTGCCGGATGCCGTGCTGACAGCGCAGCAACCCATCTATTTCGGCAGTATCCTTCGGACACTCAACCACGTCTATGCCATGGACGTGGTGTGGAAGGCGCATTTGGAGGGAACAACGCACGACTTCACCACACGAAATCCCGAAGACTGCCCGACCTTCGATCAACTGCGCACCGAGCAGCGGGCGATTGACGGTTGGTATCTCGACTATGCCGAGGCTCTCCAACCCGAGCAGGCAGGTGAAGTCCGTCAGATCGCATTCATCGGCGGTGGCGGGGCACCCATGAACCGCACAGAAATCCTGCAGCACGTCGTGAACCACACGACATATCATCGTGGCCACATCGCGGACATGGTCTATCGGATCCCTGCCAAACCACCGGTCACTGATTTTCCTGTTTTCCTCAGGGAGACCGCAGGTTAATACGCTTCTCAAACATTGATCCTCGGCCTTGGGCATCGATGAGACTGTCTTCCCGGATCACTGAGAGAGAAGAACGATGGGCATATCCAATCCCGCAACAATCAGCGCGCTATACTTCTACCCGATCAAGGGGCTCAGCCCGGTAACCGTCAAACAAGCCGCACTATGTGCAGACGACGGTTTCCCCGGCGATCGATTGTTCGGGTTTGCGAAAGGCAATAGCGGATTCGACCCGGCCAATCCGAAACCGCTACCGAAGGACCGTTTTCTGGTGCTCATGCAGCAGGAGAAACTTGCCGAGCTGAACACGACATTCGATGATGCGACACGAGAATTCGTGATCGAGGCCGCCGGCAATGAAACGTTGCGCGCCGATTTAGGAACCGTAGACGGACAAGCAGCAGTCTCGGACTTCTTCATGGATTTTCTGGATTTGAAACTGGACGAAAAACCCTTCTTTGCCGAGGCGCAGCCGCATCGCTTTACAGATGTTTCGGTTGTTTCGGAAACAATGATGAATGCCGTCTCAATCATCAATCTCGCGTCCGTTCGCGACTTTGCCGAACGAATTGGCGAGACTGTGGACCCCATGCGCTTCCGCGGTAACATCATTGTCGATGGGTGGCCGGCATTCTCGGAGCTCGATCTTCTTGACCGGATCATCAAGGTCGGCAATGTCCGCTTCAAAATTCTGAAGCGAACCAAGCGATGCGCGGCGACCGAAGTCAATCCGGCAACCGCAGAGCGCGATATCAAGGTCCCAGCTCTTCTGCGCACCACCTACGGTCACTTCGATATGGGAATCTATGCCCAGGTCATCTCTGACGGCACGATTGGTGTGGATGACTCTCTGACGATCGAATAGACGTCACGATCACACAGCCAAGCCAACAGACCTTAGCGCGCGGGCTTCAGATGCCGCGTATGCTCTGGGCTGTAGAGCGCACTCTTCCTGTCTGACTTTGCGTCCAGCACGCGCCCGACAAAGATCATTGCCGTCCGCTCGATGCCCGCGTCTGCCGCAGCCTCGGCGATCGTGTCCAACGTACCGCGGAGGATGATTTCGTCGGGCCATGTCGCGCGGGCGACGATGGCGACCGGGCAATCGCCGCCATAAAAAGGGCGCAGCTCGGTCACGATCTTGGGGAGCGCCTTTGCGGCCAGGTGCAATGCCAGCGTTGCCCGTGACGCAGCAAGCGTTGCTAGATCTTCGCCTTCCGGCATGGGGCTTGCCCGGCCTTCGACACGGGTCAGGACTACGGTTTGCGCAATGCCCGGCATGGTCAGCTCCTGACCAAGCCTGGCCGCCGCCGCGGCATAAGACGGAACACCCGGTACGATCTCATAGGCGATGCCGCGTTCTTTCAGCGCCGCGACCTGTTCGGTTACGGCACTGTAGATTGCCGGGTCTCCCGAATGTACGCGCGCGACATCCTCGCCGGCATTGGCAGCAGCTTCGAAGTGCTCGATAATTTCTGCGAGCGTCAGCGATGCCGTACTGACAATCCGCGTGCCGCTGCCTGCATGGCGGACAACGGCCTCAGGCACCAACGATCCCGCATAAAGACAGAGCTGGCAGCGTTCGATGAGATCGCGTCCGCGAATGGTCAGAAGATCCGGATCGCCTGGCCCTGCTCCGATGAAATAGACGGTCATTCGCTCTGTGCCCACGGTTTGGTTGCAACCCACTGAGTGACAGGCATGGCCGGACGCCATCCGGTGAAACGGCCAACCGGGTCCGCACGCGATACCGCAAGCCGGGTCAATGTGCCGCCAAAACGGCCATAGGCGTCCAGCAAAACTGCCTCGGTCTCAAGGGTCACGGCATTGACGACGAGACGTCCGCCGGGCGCAAGCGCCGTCCAGCAAAAATCGGACATTTTCGCCTCAGTCAATCCGCCGCCAATGAAAACAGCATTTGGCGCCGGCAGTCCTTCCAAAGCATCAGGCGCTTTGGCTTGTACGACCCTGAGACGAGGGACACCCAGATTGCCGGCATTCGTGGCAATCAGGGCTGCACGATCGGCGCGCGGCTCGATAGCAATCGCACGTGCACCCGGTGCGGCACGCATCCATTCGATGCCGATCGATCCCGATCCTGCCCCCACATCCCAGAGCAGTTCATCGGGTCGAGGCGAAAGGCGGGCCATCGTGATGGCGCGGATTTCGCATTTGGTTATCTGCCCTTCATGTTGAAAGGCATCGTCAGGCAACCCAGGCACGGTCGAGAAGATATCGGCATCGGATCCGGCGATACACTCGATAGCGACTGAATTGAGTCCGGCAAATTCGATGTGTTCGCTGATCGCCGCTGTCTCGTAATGCTTGACGGTTTCATCGGTGCCGCCCAGATGCTCAAAGACTGTCATGCGGCTGGCACCAAACCCTCGGCTGCGCAACAGCTGCGCGACCGCTTGAGGCGTGCTCCGATCGGCACTGAAGACGACCAGCCGTGCCTTGTCGAAGAGTTCACGATGCAATGTCTCGACGGGCCGCCCGCACAATGTCACGAGTTTTGTTTCCGGTTGTGCCCAGAGCATGCGGGCGCACACGGCGGAGAATGTCGAGACATGAGGAATGACAGTCAGATCGTCCGCGCCTAGTCGGCGTGCAAATTGGCTTCCAACGCCATAGAGCAGCGGATCGCCGCTGGCGAGCACACAGACACGTCTGCCTTTTAGATTGACGATCTCCTCGACGAGCGTCGCCATGGGGCTGGGCCAGGAACGTCTATCGGCCGGCCCTTCCTGCACCAATGCAAGATGTCGTTCGCCACCGACAAGCATGTCGGCATTGCGCACGGCATCCTGAGCCGCCGGTCCAAGACCGGCCCAGCCATCATCACCGATGCCGACAACTGTCAGCCAAGGTTTCTGAAACTTGTCTGATGCTTTCAAAGAGTCTTGGGTCACGTACTGCCCACTTCCGCGCCCTCAGGCATTTGTTCCTCAAGCCATAGCACGGCCTCGTCGACATGGCCCACATAGGCGGCGGAAGGCGGACGTGGCCGGCGGATCATTACGACTGGAAGACCCAACGCGCGGGCCACTTCGAGCTTCGCCAGCGCACCGGTTCCACCTGAATTCTTGGTTACCACCGATTTGATTCCATGTTTGGCAAAAAGGTTCTGCTCGGCGGCAAGATCGAAAGGACCGCGATCATAGACAAACTCGAAATTCTCCGGCCAATCGCCCGGCTCGACCGGGTCAATCACGCGGGCGACCAACTTGATATCGGACCGTATCTTGAACGGCGCAAGCTCCGTCTTCCCTACCGTAAGGAATACGGGCCCTGCGTTTGCCGGGATTGCGGCTGCCGCTTCGCCCATGCTATCGACCTCGATCCATTCGTCGCCATCTTGGCGACGCCATTCGGGGCGCCAGAAATGCAGGATCGGAATCTCGGCAGCGGCAGCGGCCTCAGCCGCGCTGCGGGAGATATTTTGTGCGAAAGGATGCGTCGCATCGATGACCGCGGCGATGGCCTCCTCACGCAAATATCGCGTCAGCCCGGCGACACCGCCGAAGCCGCCGAAACGCACCTCGCCCACGGGGAGTTTCGGATCGTTGGTCACGCCGGCCATGGAGCTGATGACGTCGAATCGCGGCCGATCGTCCAGCGCCTTTGCCAGCGCAAAGGCCTCGCCCGATCCACCCAATATCAGCACCCGCCCTTGCGGTTCGTGCATGACGCCATCCCTGTTAAAGTCCCGTTGCGACAAGTATAATCCGTCCCATGTCAGGTGTCAGCGACAACGAGGCAGATGGTAACGAGCCTCATATCCGACTTCACGTGGATCGTACAAATCCGCGCTGGATCGATCTCATGCCGGAATTCCGTCCCGGATGGGTCTGGCTGACCGGTGCGGGCCCTGGAGACCCGGGCCTTTTGACGTTGCAAGCCTTTCATGGATTGCAAACGGCCGATGTCGTTTTCCATGACGCATTGGTTTCGCCCCAGGTCCTCGGTCTGATCCCTGCCGATACGCCCAAGATTCCCGTGGGCAAGCGGGCCGGCAAAAAATCCATGAAACAGCATGAGATCAGCGATCTGCTGATCGACAGCGCGCGAACTGGAAAACGCGTCCTGCGCCTGAAAGGCGGCGATCCGTTCGTCTTCGGACGCGGTGCGGAGGAAGCCTCCCAGTTATCGGCGGGCAATGTGCCCTTTCGCATTCTCCCCGGTGTGACATCCGGTATCGGCGGCCTTGCTTATGCCGGGCTGCCCGTCAGCCACCGCGACGTCAATCAGGCCTTCACCTTCGTCACGGCACACGATGCGACGGGCGGCCTGTCTGCCAAACTGGACTGGGGCGCCGTATCGCGGGGCTCGCCCGTGATCGTCATTTACATGGGCTTCCGCCTGATCTCCCAGATCACCGAAAGGCTGATGGCGGAAGGTCGTCCCGGGGACGAGCCGGTAGCTGTCGTCTCCAAGGCGACGACAGCGGAGCAGGCCAAGGTGATTACGACGCTCGAGCGCGCAAGTGCCGATGTTAAACTCTCCGGGTTGGAGCCGCCCGTTCTGATCGTCGTCGGCCGTATCGTGGAGATGCACAGCATGCTGGACTGGGCCGGCGGCATTACTTTCGATGCCATGGGCGACGAGCGCACCGTTACGACAGCCTGATGACTGGCCGGGGTCTCATCGTTGGAGCGCCCGTTACGGGTTCCGGCAAGACCAGCATTACATTGGGATTGCTGCGTGCCTTTTCCCGCCGGGGCTTCAATGTCGCGCCGGCCAAGGTGGGCCCCGACTATATCGACCCGCGATTTCACGAGGCCGCCGCAAATCGGACATCCGTAAACCTGGATGGCTGGGCCATGCGACCGGCGCTGCTCAAGGCGCTTGCAGGCGATATCGCCGCCTCCAGCGAGCTGGCAATTGTCGAAGGCGTCATGGGCCTGCACGACGGCGCGCCGCGCCCGAAACATCCCGGACAAGGCACCACGGCTGAAATCGCGCGCCTGACGGGATGGCCCGTCGTCCTGGTCGTCGACGGCTCGCGTCTCGCTCAATCGGTCGCGCCGCTCGTCATGGGATTTCGCGATTTCGATCCGGCCGTGACTCTGGCAGGTGTCATTCTCAACAAGACGGGAGGGGAGAAGCACCAGCATATGCTGCGCAGCGCTCTCGACGGGATCGGCATCAGAGTCCTTGGCATCATTCCAAGGAATGAAGAGATCGTCCTTCCCTCGCGGCATCTCGGCCTCGTTCAAGCCGAAGAGCAGTCAGATCTCGGCGCACGTATCGATCGTCTGGCCGATCTTGTCGAAACCCATGTCGACCTGGACGCGATCGAGAAATCGGCAACGCAATTGACGATGGATGTGACGCCTGAGGCGACACCCTCACGGCTTCGCCCCTTTGGCCAGCGTATCGCTTTGGCGGATGATGTCGCGTTTCGCTTCGTCTATCCGCATCTCATCAGCGCCTGGCGCGCTGCCGGTGCCGAAGTCATTCCCTTCTCGCCGCTCGCAGATGAGCCACCTGCCGCACATGCCGACGCTGTCTATCTGCCGGGCGGCTATCCGGAACTCCATGGCGGCACGCTTGCGGCAGCGGCCAGCTTCAAAGCCGGCATACGCGCTGCGGCCAAGGCAGGGACACCGGTTTTCGGCGAGTGCGGCGGCTATATGGTTCTGGGCGAGACAATCGTCGATGCCGACGGAGCCTCACATGACATGACAGGTCTTCTGGACGTAGAGACGTCTTTTGCCGATCGCGCGTTGCACATCGGTTACCGCGAGGTCGAGGCCCGCGCTGGGTTCGCGGCGGGTGAAAAAGGGTCGAAGTTCAATGCCCACGAATTCCACTATGCCACCATTGTGCGAGAATCGGGCGAGCCACTGTTCGACAACCATACCGACGGTAGCCGGATGGGCTTGCGCTCAGGCAGCGTTGCCGGCTCGTTCGCGCATCTCATCGATATTGCCGGCGTCTGAACTATTGCGGTTGCGAGAAAGCCCAAAGATGTTGCGCTGAACTCCTCACTCTCGCTAGACTTTGCACGTCCATTTCGATACCGGGAGAGCGAGATGAGCTGGCAAGAGGTCTGCACCACCGAAGATGTCGGTGAGGGAGAACTGGCGGAATTCGACGTCAGCGAAATTACCGTTCTTGTGCTGAAATCAGGCGGAGAATTCTATGCTTATCCGCCTTACTGCCCCCATCAGGAAACGCCGCTCTCCCAAGGCTTGATCGACGGAGACACCCTCATCTGCATCAAGCATCTCTGGCAGTGGAATCTGCGTACCGGAGAAATGCGCGAAAATGCACAAAGTCGTCTGCTTTTGTATGAGGTGAAGGTGGAGGACGATAAGGTTTTGGTGAACATGGAGAAAGAGCTCAAATACGATTATCAGTGAGCCCAGACCTGTTGTCCAAAGGCTCTTGGCAGCATCATCGATCTGTCGTTTAATGTTACTTTCATGCGCTCTAAGATGCCGCCATACGATTGAAACCTGCCATTCTGGCCTGACAGATCGGGAGACACACATGCCCCGCACAGCTGATGAATTCCTCTCTCCTCCGAAGCTACCTGGGGATCACTACGTCCATTCTTCCGTCTACACCGATCCCGATCTCTACAAGGAAGAAGAAGAAAAGATTCTTCGCCGAGTCTGGAAATTCGTCTGTCATGTCAGCGAAATTCCGCAAGTCGGCGACTATCGTACCCACAATTGGACCGGCGTACCGCTCGTCACCATACGCGGTCAGGACGACAAGGTCCGCACATTCGTGAACACCTGCTCCCATCGCGGCGCCAAGATCGTACGCGATGTTGCAGGGAATATGAAACATATGACCTGCTTCTTCCATTTGTGGGAATACGATCTTTACGGGAACTGCACCTACCAGCCACGTGAAGAGGGATACGACGCGCAGGGGCCGCGCAAGGAGCAGTTGGGCCTTCGCGAGATCAGAACCGACATATTCGCCGGCATGGTGTTTATGAACTTCGACGGCAATGGCGAGTCGCTACGCGACTATATCGGTGAGACCGGAGAGCCGTTCGAAGAAATCTTCAATCGATATGATTTCGAGATTTTCCACTACAATCAAACCCACATGAGAGGGAATTGGAAGGCTTGGTACCTTACCAATTGCGACCTGTACCACGAGTGGTCGCATCTGGTGAATCGAACCACGAGCGTGTTGTCGCCCGGCTATCACGACCGGCCTTGGCAACTTAATTCGAACGGCCACGGCTATTCAGCGCATTTGATCGACGGCAAGCCGTTCCAGGTGCAGTACAAGAAGTACAAAGGCTGGAAAAACCGTGAAGAGCTCGTGTTCGACGGGCTTGCACCCGGTGAATTCCGGGTCATCGATATTTTTCCAAACCTTTCGGTCTTCTTCCGGGCGACCTGCGTGCGCATCAATCATTCGACTCCCTACGGGCCAAACCACACGGTCATGGAAGAGCGTGGCCTCGGCGTCAAAGATGAGCCGGCGGACGTTCGCAGGCAGCGCTCGAAGGAGTTCTCGCAGGTCTGGGGTCCGTTTAGCCGAAACGCCTCGGAAGATGTCGCCTATGTCGAGGCGGCTCATGAATGCCAGGAGCATGGTGCAAACCCCTATGACGTCATGTCGCGTGTGGAATTCTTCGATGATAATGTCCACGAACGGACCCACAGCGATACGTATCTGCGCCTGTTCTACAATGTGTGGAGCGACTATATGGGCCGGCAGGCCAGCAACCCGATGAACTTTAGGTCGGCAGCCGAATAGGATTTCAACTCCGGGGCGGTCCGACCGACCGTCCCCACTTTTCCGGTAGACAATCTATGACAATTTCAGACGACCAAATCGCCAAGCTGATCTATCGCTCATGCCGAGTCCTCGATGCAGAGGAGTTTGACAAATATCTGGAACTCTTTGCCGAAGAGTTCGATTACCGAGTCAGTAATTTCTCGCGCGAAATGCGAAAAGAACAGGATTGGTTGGACGTCAATCGGACCGAATTGACAAACCTGCTCGCCAATGTCCCGCAACATTCGCGTGTACTCGGAACCTTCATGCGCCACGCTACAATCTACGACATTGAGCGTAATGGCTCCGACAACGCCAACACTGTCACCTATGTTACCATCTACTACACCACCCCCGAAGGAGCGACCGACGTATGGGCGGTTGGCCGCTACCATGATGTCATCGACATTTCCGGCGACGCTCCCCTGATCGCAGACCGCGAACTCAAGCTGGAGACCCGCGAGATCGGAATCGGGACGCACCTGCCCATGTAACGGAGAGTCGGTTAGGCTTTATCCACACTAGGCGCATTGTCACAAATAGACGGCTGCACCTGGCCGAAGGACGGCACGCGGGAATGGTGTTCTTGCGGGCTTTCTCGGGCCGCTCGCGCCAGTCCGCAGCGCCGTAGTCCCCGTGCTATGGTTGGATGCGAATCTGCTCTGGCCGGACCACGCTTGAAAGCTCGGTTGCTGGACTCGAACAATCCCATGGATCACCAAGTCCCCATCGAAAGTACTACCTTGCGACCGAATTCGAGCTTACCGTTGTCAGACTATTTCTTGAATCCCGAACAGCGCGCGCGGAGATTCGCCGAGCTGGTCGCTTTGTGCACGCCTCTGGCTTGCCTCCTGCCTCGACTGACAGTCACCGTTCTGATCCTTTTGGCACTCGCGGCTCTCACGCTGCCGTCGGCCCGGAAGCTGCTCTCAGATATGGGCAACTGGCGCCATCCGGCGCTTCTGCTGCCCTTCGCCTTGCTCGCATATCTCTGCGCCAATGCGAGCTGGGCGTTTGATCCAAGCGAGGCCTACCTGAAGGTGATGGCCATTGTTGCCGTGGTGCTCTGCGTGCTCGTTGCAACAAGCGCGGTCCGCTCGCTCGATGCCAACACTTTGCGATACGCCCAGATCGCCCTGCTTGTCGCTCTGACTTTCGTACTCGCGGTGGTCTTTGCCGGGTGGCTCACTGATCGGGCCTTTATGCGCATGATCTACAACCTTTTCCCCTTCGTGCGACCCGACAATGAGAAAATCGTCACCGTGGTTGACGGCTATGTCGTATTTGCCGGCATGCCGCAGCTCAACCGTACGATCGGAATGACGGCCTTGCTGATCTGGCCTGCCCTGCTGATCATCCGGCAGGTCTTCAGGGGAGGTAGCGGGTTTTGGCTGGCAGCTGGTTTTTTCGCATTTAGCGCATTGGTCGTCGGCGTCTCATGGCATCAATCCAGCCAGCTCGCTCTGATCGGCAGTGCCTTCATATTTGCCTTGAGCCAATGGTCCGTACGCCATACACGCATGGCGCTTGCGCTCTTTTGGTGTCTGTCCTTCCTGATGGCTGTGCCGCTGGCCAATACTGCCTATGAGTCGATCGAACTACATGAGGTGACGTGGCTGCCCAAATCCGCCCGGGCGCGCGTCATCATATGGGGTGAAACGGCTGCGCGAATCCCGGACAGTCCCTGGGTCGGCGTCGGTATTCGCTCGACCCGGTTCTTCGATCCTGCCTCCGCCCAGGCGGCCGCCCCGCCAAAGGACCAAGTCTTCGGAAAACGGACGGGACGCCATGCCCACAATTTCTACCTGCAGAGCTGGTTCGAGCTCGGTGCCGTCGGTGTCGCCCTGGTCATGGCCTGTGGCGTCGCTCTGCTTTTCGGCTTTGCGCATCTCCCCCTTGCTACGCAGGCCTATGCGAATGCTACCTTTACGGTATTCGCGATCATGGGCGCCTTTTCCTGGGGCATGTGGCAGACGTGGCTGATTGCAGGGTGGGGACTTCTCTTCGTCTATTCTTGTCTGGCATCACGGCAGCCGGTCGTTCGGAGACAACCCCAGCGACGGTCACCGGCATAAGGGAAAGTTCAGGCGCGCATCACAATGATTCCTGATCGTCTATCGGCAAAGAAACTGGCAAAGAAAAAGTCTGCCAGGGTCAGCTTGAGAAAACGCTTGCGATGGCGATTGAAGAATTGGCTGCTGATCAACCCATTGATCGGTTTCATGCGGATGCTCAGCCCGGACCGAGCCTCGGCATTCGGCGGACGGGTCATGGGCCGCATTGGACCTCATCTTTCCAGAAACCGGATCGCACTTGCCAATCTTGCTCGCATATTCCCGGAAATGGAGCCCGATGAGCGACATCGCATTGCGCGGGATATGTGGGTGAATTGGGGCCGGGTCCTGGGGGAATATCCTCATCTTCCGACCATTCTCCGAAATCCCGACCGAGTGGAACTCGTCGGAATGGATGAAGTGCGCGCGACGCTCGGCGACAAGAAGTCCGCATTCTTGCTATCCGCGCACTATGGCAATTGGGAAGCCACGACCGTCGCCGGGCGAAGCATCGGACTTGTGCAAGCCAATATCTACCAGCCGGTAAAAGATCCGTATCTCGACAAGACTCTGAGACAAATGAGAGAAGTGACCGCGTCCGGCGGCCTTATCGAGCAAGGCGACGGAAATATCCGCACCATGAGCCGGTTGCTCAAGGGCGATGTATCGATCGGCCTCCTTGTGGACCTCCGCGAGACCCGAGGCATAAAGGTGCCATTCCTGGGGATCGACGCCTACACCGTTCACGCACCGGCCCTTCTGGCTCGACGGCTTGGCGTGCCTGTCTATGTCGGTCGGGCAACAAGGACGCATGGCGCGCGCTTTAGGGTGGAGTGCCGTCATGTGCCGGCACCTAACACCGCGGATTGGGAAGCGGACGCCATCGCAATGACGACGCAAATCAACCAGATATTTTCCGATTGGATCGTCGAGAAACCCGAACAATGGGTTTGGTTTCGCAGACGATGGGAGGACTAAACACCTAGTCGCGAATCAAAGAGCCAGCTCCCCCTTTTTCAAGAGAAAGCGATTTGCACCGGACAATCCGATACCCTCCAGTGGTTTCGATCCGGATCGTGTAAACCCCGAGGGCACTCCATCTTTCGTCCAGCTCGTTTGCATCCAGAATTGTCGGGACATTGACGCAAGGTCCCTCATGAATTTCATAACCGTAGACGTCTTGAAACTGGATCGTGCGTATGTCCCAAACGTCATTTTCCCAATCAACCGGATACTCAATTTCGATCAACAGCCGATGATTGCCGTCCTCGGGCAAATCAATGACTTTTCGTATGACGCTGTCGTGCCAGAAGATTTGAAGGATTGTTTCCGGTACACCCATGCGGGATGGCTCTCGACGAAAATTGCCGCTTGTCCGATCAATCAACCGCTTCTCCATTTTCAAGACTAAGTGATGTGCACTGGATCGTCCGATATCCCGCGGTAGTAACGATCCGGATAGTCCGGGTGCCCCCGTCCTCGGTCGCGGTCATCTCCTTTGCTTCGAGAATTCTTGGCGCAGCCCAACAGGCACCCTCGTGAATTGCATAGCCGGAGATGTCATGAAATCGGATTGTGAGAATTTGATAGTCCTTGTTCTGCCAGTCGACAGGCGCTTTGATTTCGAGCAATAGCCCATGCTTCCCGTCGACCGGGTCCGGCAATTCAACGACCTTTCGGATAAGGCTGTCCTGCCAATGAATGTCCAGGAGTTCCACTCGGGCTGTTCCTCAAATCTATGACCGGGGTCCCTTTGGTGGTTCATTTTCAGAGTTGGGATTTGGCAAAGTTATCGACCAGCGGGACGCTAGCTTGGCCGACAGTGGAGGCCAACCTCGTCTGCAAGATGAAGCAGCCGGGTTATTCGATTACCTTGCAGGTACCGACATGCACGACCTGGTAATTATGGTAAGTATTGCGCAATCGATACAAACCCTTTTCGGGGTGAATCGTGACCCCTCCAATTCGATAACCATCATTGTCTATTTCCATGTTCAATCTGATTGAGCCGTCATCGCGGACAGAATCAATCGGATAGCGTTTGGTTGGGTCTTTGAAGCGTGACGATGTGTAGGTCTTGGATAGCAGATCAATGTGGTAGGTGACCTCGTACTTCTCTGAGCTGGTGGGGCGTCCCCAACTCCAGAGCAACTTGCCGTCCGTATCCTTAGGAAGCTTCCCGACCTCACAGGTGAAAGTGAATACATCATAGGCGTTTGCGGCTGAGGCGATTCCCTGGATCAAGACCACAAACAATACTCCCGACAGCAACAGTCTGGAATTCTCACTTTTCATTTCCGCGTCCTTTATTTCCGTAATCGATACGAACGCTATGATGTCCGCTTCTCTCCTGGCGCTAAGGAGGCCACGTTCACAACTGCGATGTTCAACGCAGTCTCAACTCACGCCCTCTCCAGTCCAACCTGGGAGAACATTCAGGCGTGTCGTTGCGTTCACACTGCTGTTCTGAGGTCGTCAGAGAGCCGCGAGTTGGGCTCCCTGTGACCTAGAGCAGTCATTCAGGCCCGTTCAGTCACTCTCATCAATATACTCACAACCGCATGGAAGCGCCGCTTCGATTTCGATATCGGAGCGCACTGACTACGGCTACCATTCAAATCAGCGAGCTGTATCCGGCGGGACACGAGCATGACAGCAGAAGAACTCATGAAATGGATCCGCACAGCGGCTGAGCTATGGATCAAGACTGGAAACACCGACGAAGACCCGGTCGAGGACATACTTGTCGAGCAGGGCTGCGACCCCGATCTGGCCTGGATCATTCTGGAGTATCTGCCCGCAGCGATGGCGGAGCCCGTAGTGAAGAAAATTGGCGCGATGCGTATTCCGACCTACGTCCGGCGGCTGACCGATGGCACCCAGGTCACCTGCGAATGGGAAAACGACGTGGTTTATCAGGCAATAAGCATCTTCCGTGACGCAGAGGCTTATGAGCGATGGGATGAGTTCAAGAAAATCGCCCGATGCTCAGCGGATCTCGACGCGATAAACAACGCTCTCAAAGCGGGACAGGAAGTCGAAGGCAGCTGGTGCAGTATCGCCCCTTTCCACGAACTGCCGCCAGACAGTCCGTGGCTACCCCGAAAGAAGACCTGACGACCACTGGAGGCATATTTTCTCTGTGCCTCCATCGCCTCGAAAAGGGCTCATATCGATTGGTAGCTGGTCGTCACCCGGCGTGGATCATCGAGCGTCCGTCGTCACTGAACAATGCGTGCCAAGCCAAGCGCTGCGAGGCTGCGAATAAACACCCCGCCCATATCGATCTCCCACCATTTGTGTTGGAAAATGGCGTTTGCGGGCCTGGCATGATGGTTGTTATGCCACCCCTCTCCCCAGGCAACCAGCGCGATCAGCCAGTTGTTTGCGCTTTCATCCTTGGTCTCGAAGGTCCGATAGCCGTGACTGTGGGTGAGAACGCTCGTGAGATTGGAGATGGTTATCTGCAGAAAAATGGGGATGCAGAAGGCGAACAAGAAGAGATTTGGGTGAACGACGTAGAAAGAAATCCCCCAGACAAACAGGAGCGGCAAATAGAATCGGTGGAAAAACAGATGGACAGGGTCTCGCAGCAAATGCTTTGCGTGCAGCGGATTGAACTCATAGTCGTAGACGGAAAATAGTATGGACCAGCCGAGTTTGCCTGGGGCATGTGGATCAGCCTCGCCATCCACATTCGCATGGTGAGCCCGATGCATCGCCGTCCAGGCAATCGAAGATCCTGTACTCCCGACAATTCCCATCCAGGTGAACAAATACTCGATCGGTCTTGGAAAGATGACCGACCGGTGTGTCAACGCCCGATGGAGCGTCACAGTGAGTCCGACGCAACCTGTCAGGAAATAGGCGAAAATGGCAACAAACCACCACAGCAACGGCGCTTCGACCCAGAACAGCGCATAAAGGGTGGCTGCGAAACTGATTACCTGAAGCACTTGCATGTGCCGGATGCTAGGCGCCATCATCCGCGCCGCAATGCTCCTGCCGCGCGGCAGTTTCAGGCTTTGAACTCCCTGATCTTCCTCGGCAACGCACTGTTCGTTAATCGACATACGCGAACCCAGTCCCGTAATCCGTGCAATGATCATAGAGACAATGGAAGATTCCGGTTAGCAGCACAAACTATTGGCCGATCAACGGCTCGATATTTTGTCGCAGTCTGTGGATAATGCTCGTTCGGGCTGGACGTCACATCTCTACGATCATGCACGTCGCGGGCTCTAGGCCAAGGAACTGTAATTGACCTAACTCGATCCCGGTTCCCCATCGTACACCAGGGGCTGCACCTGGCCGAAGGCGGGGACGCGGGCGACGGTATTCTTGCGGACTTTTTCCGGGCGCTCACGCCAGACGGTGATGCCGTCAGGGGCTTCTCCATAAATCACGGCGAAGTCGATCACTGGATCGACATCGGCGGCCGTCTCGAGATCGCCGACCACATAGGTGAATTTGTCATCGCCCGAGACGGCAACCGTGCACGGCCGTTTACAGACGCTCAGGCACTCGATGCCCTTGACTGTTACTTTGCCGCCCAATCCGCGCTCTTTGACCCGCTCGACGAGTTGCCGCCAGAAGATGGCGCCGGGGCGCTCATCGTCCTCGCCCGTGAACCCGTCGGGACGGCAAGTGCTGCATACATAGACGATCGTTTCTGTCGCTTCGCTCATGGGGCGCGACCATGATCAAAGCGGCTTTAACGGTCAAGCCTGGAAATTGACACCCCCCCATGACGCTGGTTTAGGGTCCCCTGGCGCACGCCGAATGGCACACTGTGCCTGGAATAGTGGGAGCAAATTAACGTGGAGCATGGCGGAGATCTCGCAGACGCGTCAAAGCACTACGGAATTGACGCCGCAGATTGGCTCGATCTTTCGACGGGTATCAATCCGCAGAGCTATCCGTTCGGCACGATCCCATCTGACCGCTTCGCGCGTCTGCCCGAAAGCACGCACTTCGACGAACTGGATCAAGCAGCGCGGACTGCTTATGGAGTCTGCGATAGAGCTCTTGTCGTGGCGGCTCCCGGAACGCAGGCCCTCATACAACTCCTGCCATCCATGCGGCTGCCGGGCCGCGTCGCCATCGTTGGTCCGACCTATAGCGAGCACGAGACGACATGGCGGGCAGCAGGCCATTCCGTGACAAATATGGATGAGCTGTCTGCGGACACCGCAGACATTGTGGTTCTGGTCAATCCGAACAATCCGGACGGCCACCTGTACGACCCCGAACGCCTTCTTGCGTTGGCAACGCGACTTGCAAGCCGCGATGGGCTTCTGGTCGTCGACGAAGCCTTTGTCGACGCCGATCCGGAAGTCAGCCTTGCGCCGCACGCCGGCACACCCGGTCTTGCGATTTTGCGATCCTTTGGAAAGTTCTACGGACTGGCCGGGCTCAGGCTCGGTTTCGCACTTACCGAACCTGACTTAGGCGCGCGCCTAACGAAGGCGCTCGGCCCCTGGGCAGTCTCCGGCCCGGCGCTCTGGGTCGGCACGCGCGCGTTGAACGACAGAACCTGGGCGCTATCGACACAAAGGTCGCTGGCGGGGCAATGCAAAGCGCTGGACGACGCGCTGGTCTCGCATGGTCTTGCCGTTTCTGGCGGAACGGCTCTTTTCCGGCTTGCGCTTCATGAGGAAGCGCCACGATTGCACTCTGCCCTCGCCGAGCAAGGCGTATGGGTTCGCAAATTTTCATATGCGCCCTCATGGCTTCGTTTCGGATTGCCGGGAAGCGATACCGCTCTTGCGCGCCTGGATACGGCCCTCAGTGCTGCAATAGCAAAAATCTCAGAGACTCAGGACTCCCATGCTGCCGTTAGATGAGCGGTGCCTCGTTCTCCTCGCGGCCATGGCCCTCGATTGGCTGATCGGTGATCCGCCTTGGCTTTGGTCGCGCGTGCCTCATCCGGTCGTCCTTGTTGGAAAGTTGATTGAGCGTCTCGAGAAACGCCTCAACAGGGAACAGGACCTGCAACGGACACGACGCCTCAAAGGACTCGCGGCAATCGGACTTGTCGTTGCCGCATCGGGCCTTATTGGATTGGCCCTTTCGGCCATCGCGAAGGTTCTACCGTTTGGTATCATCCTCGAGATCATTTTGGTGACAGTACTTCTGGCCGCCCGGAGTCTCGACCGTCATGTGGAAAAAGTTGCCGAGGCACTCGAGAAACAAGGGATCGATGCCGCACGTGAAGCCGTCTCTCACATCGTCGGCAGAGATACCCGCTCTCTTAACGACTCAGCGATATCGCGCGCGGCCATCGAATCGTCTGCCGAGAATTTTGCCGATGGCGTCATCGCGCCCGTTCTCTGGTACCTGGTCGCAGGTCTCCCCGGACTGCTGATCTATAAGGCGATCAATACTGCCGACAGCATGATCGGCTATCGGAACGAGCGATATGGCGACTTTGGCTTTTGGGCGGCAAAGATCGACGATGCCGCCAATTGGATCCCGGCCCGCTGGTCGGGTCTTCTCATTGTCCTGGTTGCCTCCATCACGTCCCACGACAGCCGGCACGGTCTCAATACGATGCGGCGCGATGCCTCCCGCCACGTCTCACCCAATGCAGGATGGCCGGAAGCGGCCATGGCCGGTGCTTTACGCATCGCCCTTGGCGGGCCGCGCACTTACGATGGAAAAGAAGGCGACGGCGTGTGGTTGAATGAAGAGGGCGAAAAGGACATTGGAGCGAAAGAGATCCGATCCGCGATGTCGATCACACGCGCTGCATTGACGCTTCAGGCGGGCGCTGTCGCAGTTCTTGGCAAATATTTGCTCTGACCGACATTCGCGATCTTTGCCAGGACATCGATATCGAGAACGCCTTCGAGATGATCGGCAAGAGCATCGAGCGTGGCCTCGACAGCAGCGTCATAGCGGATATCGGATCGATCCCGCTCACATAGCGAAGACAGAAAGGCATGGCGGAAGTCGTCTGCGGCAAAGATGCCATGCACATAGGTCCCGATCACCCGGCCATCTTCCGAAATCGCGCCTTCCTTCTGACCGCCAATTTCTAGGAAAGGCCGGATGCGCGCGGCGCCATCCGTCTCACCCATATGCATTTCATAACCGCTCACGGTCGTACCGCTTGCCAGATGTCTGCCCGACACGGGTTCGAGCCGTTTCTCGGAGGCAAGCCGGGTCGCCACATCGAGATGCCCCAGACCGGACGTCTCGCCAGGTGGTCCTTCGACACCGTCGGGATCGGCAATGCTGTTACCGAGTATCTGATATCCACCGCACAGACCCAGCACATGACCGCCTCGGCGCAGATGCGCCTGCAGATCGATGTCCCAGCCTTCGTCCCGGAAGGCTTCAAGGTCGCCAATCGTCGATTTCGAACCCGGTAGGATGACAAGATCGGCATCGCCCGGCAGCGCCGCCCCGCGTTCGACGAGAATCAAGTCGAGATCCGGCTCCATCGCCAGCGGATCAAGATCATCGTGGTTTGCAATGCGTGTCAGGACAGGGACCGCGATGCGGATCTTGCCGCCGCGTTCGACGGTCTTTTCGGCCAGACCGACCGAGTCTTCTGCCGGCAATTTACGGGCAGCATTGAACCATGGCACGACGCCGAGCGCCTGCCAGCCGGTGCGCTCCGCAATGGCACGATTGCCATCTTCGAACAGGCTCGCATCGCCGCGAAACTTGTTGATGATGAAGCCCGCCACGCGCTCGCACTCGGCTTCCGTCAGAACGGCATGGGTGCCCACCAGATTGGCAATAACGCCACCGCGGTCGATGTCGGCAATCAAGGCAACCGGTACATCCGCCGCCTCTGCGAAACCCATATTGGCGATATCGCCTTTCCGCAGATTGATTTCGGCAGGGCTGCCTGCCCCTTCGATCAGGACAAGATCGGCTTCCGCCGTGAGCCGTTCGAAACTCTCCAAGACGCGCGGCAACAAAGTCGCTTTCAGCTTTCCATAGTCGCGGGCGCGCGCGCTCCCGACACGCTCGCCTTGAACGATGATCTGTGCGCCTGTCTCTGCCTCCGGCTTCAGTAGAACCGGATTCATATGGACCGATAGAGGAACACCGCACGCCAGCGCCTGCAGTGCCTGGGCGCGGCCGATTTCTCCGCCATCGGCGGTAACGGCCGCATTGTTCGACATGTTTTGCGGTTTGAATGGACGCACTTTCAAGCCGCGCCGGGTAAACAGCCGGCAAAGCCCGGCCACCATCAGCGATTTGCCGACGTTTGAGCCAGTGCCCTGTAACATGAGAGCGCCGGGCGTGCTCATGGCGCAATGCGGGATCGCCCGCCTCCCTGATCCTGACCTTCTCCCTCGAGGGAGAAGGGACGGAGCCGTGAGGCCGGCGCGCAAAAAGTCCTCTCCCTGGAGGGAGAGGGTTGGGTGAGGGGGAAGCGATTCACGGCTTCCCGAAACGGTGTTCCACACGCAGCGTCCGCATGGTTTGCCGGTTCAAGTCCGGCAATGACGAAGGGCGCGTTCGTGTTACCGGCCGTGCTCAAAACTCAATACCAGGCTGAGCTTTGATACCCGCCCGGAACGGATGCTTGATCAACGTCATCTCGGTCACCAGATCGGCACTCTCGATCAAGTCGGGTTTCGCATTCCGTCCCGTCACAACCACATGGCAGTCGTCCGGCCTGGCAGCCAGGCCTGCGACAACTTCATCGAGCGGCAGATAGTCGTAGCGAAGCACAATGTTCAACTCGTCCAAGACGACCAGCTTAATCTCCGGATCGGCGATCATCTTGAGCGCTTTTTCCCACCCGTCGCGAGACATTTCAATGTCCCGTTCGCGGTCCTGTGTTTCCCAAGTGAACCCTTCGCCAACAGCGTGGATCTCGACCTGATCTGGGAACTTCGCAAGAATGTCCCGCTCGCCCGATTCCCAATCGCCCTTGATGAACTGGACAACACCGATCTTGAAACCGTGTGCGATCGCGCGCATGGCCATACCGAAGGCGGCTGTCGACTTGCCCTTGCCCGTGCCTGTATGGACGATGAGAAGACCCTTCTCCTCCGTCTTGCTGGCAAGCTTCTTTTCCTGCGCCGCCTTGCGCTTTTTCATCTTTTCCGTATGGCGGGCGGTGATGTCTTCTTCAGTCACTGGCTTTGCGCACATGATGCCTCTCCGTGGGGCTCTGCGTTAGATTTCAAGGTTCCTAGATAGTCGTGAGCGCTGTTGCGCCGTGGTTGCCAAAGGTCGCGTGAGATGGCTTCGAGGAACCGGTCTGCCATTTCTGCCAAAGCATGGGCATTGGCGGTCTCGAGGAATTCACGCGTCTCCGGGTCGATAATATAAGCTTCGAACAATGCCTCGAAGTGATGGTTGGGCACTTTGCCCGTCAGGGCTGCGAAGGCAAAGAGATTGGTCACGGTCGCTGCCATTTCGGACGCGCCCTTATAACCATGACGCTTGGCGCTCTCGATCCACTTTGGATTTGTGGCGCGTCCGCGCACGACGCGGGCGATCTCGTCTTCGAGTTTCCGCACCACGGGACGTTCCGGGCGCGAGTGATCATTGTGATAGATGGCAGGCGCATCGCCCTTCAGATGCGTTACCGCGGCGGCAAGTCCTGCTTCGAACTGCGCAAAGTCGGCAGAATCCAGAATATCGAATTCCTGCGCGTCCTGGTTCTGTACCACGGCATCGACGGTTTCCAGAAGCTTGGCGAAACGGTCGTGAAGCTCGCCCCCCTCCTCGCCTGCCCCATAAGCATAGCCACCAGCGTCGAGATAGGCTTCCGCGAGTTCCCCAACCTCGTTCCAGCTCCCCATCTCGATCCGGTCCTTGAGGCCGGCGCCATAAGCGCCCGGCTTCGAGCCGAAGATGCGGGTCGCCGCCCGGCGTTCCGCGTCCAGTTCGGCCGTGCCGGCCTTGACCAATTCACGCGCATCAGCTGCCGCGCGGGCGGAAACCGGATTGGCGTCCGCAGGTTCGTCCAACTGCGAGATGACGCGAACGGCAGTGTCGAGCAGATCGATCTGTCCTGGGAAGGCATCGCGGAAGAAACCGGAAATCCGAAAGACGACATCCACACGCGGACGTTGCAGCTCGGAAAGCGGAATGATCTCGTATCCGGTCACCCGGCCCGAGCCCGCTTCCCACGTTGGGCGAGCACCAAGCAATGCTAAAGCCTGTGCAATGTCATCGCCGCCTGTGCGCATGTTCGACGTGCCCCAGGCCGAGATTGCCATTTGCCGCGGCCATTCGCCATGTTCCTGACGGAAGGCTGTCACAAGCCGCTCCGCCGACAGGCTCCCCAGTTGCCAGGCAGCTTCCGTCGGCACGGCGCGGGTGTCGATCGAGTAGAAATTGCGCCCTGTCGGCAGCACATCAAGCCTGCCCCGTGTGGGTGCGCCCGATGGTCCAGGCTCCACGAAACGCCCGTCCAGTGCCGTCAGGATCCCCTTGATCTCTTGCGGGCCGCAGGCTGCCACGGCCGGGCGCACGCGGGTCTGGATCTCGCCGAGGACGGTAATCGTTCGCTGCCAGGCCGCATCCGGTTCCCTGCTGCCCTCTACGAGAGCCAACGCTAGCAATTCGAGCCGCTCGATCGTGTCGCCGGCGCTCCGCCATGTGTCCGAGGAGACCTCGGCCAGAGCAGCGGGACGCGGCCCGCCCCAACGCGTTGCCGGCGTTCCATCCAAGGGATCGAATTCGCCAAGCTCCAGATCATGGGCCAGCGCCCGGGTCAGCGAGGCATCGCCCCCCTGCCCGTCGGCACGCGGCAGACGGGTCAATGCAACGAGAAGCTCATGCAAACTGTCGCCTTCCGGCGAGCGCCCGAAGACGTGCAGCCCGTTGCGGATCTGCATTTCCTTAAGCTCGCAAAGGAAATTGTCGAGCTTCTCCAGGGCGCTTTCTTCGCACTCATCCCGCTCGATCCCGCAATCACGGTCAAGGCCGGTTGCCTTGGCATGATCCAGGATTCGTTCGGTCAGCAGTTTCAATCGGCGCGGATCGAGGCCCGAGGCCTCGTAGTATTCATCCACCAGCGCCTCAAGGTCCTTCAGGGCTCCATAGGTGTCGGCACGGGCAAGCGGCGGTGTCATGTGGTCGATGATGACCGCGCTGGTACGGCGCTTGGCCTGGCTCCCTTCGCCGGGGTCATTGGCAATGAAGGGATAAATGTGCGGCATCGGCCCGAAGACGACTTCCGGCCAGCAGTCCGCCGACAAAGCGAGCGCCTTGCCAGGCAACCATTCGAGATTGCCATGTTTACCCATATGAACCACGGCGTGAGCGCCATAGGACTGCGTCAGCCAGGCGTAGAAGGCGATATATCCGTGCGGCGGAACAATCGTCGGGTCATGGTGCGCGAGCTTCGGGTCGAGCCCTTGGCCACGGCCCGGCTGTAGGGCCAGGACGGTTTCGCCATATCGGATGGCTGAAATTGCGAATCCATCATCTTCCGAGCTGTAGAATGGATCGGACTGAGGCGATCCCCACCGCTTTTCAAGTTCTTCTCTGAGCCCGACGGGCAACTCTGCAAGAACATGCTCATAGTCCGCCAATGGCAAGGCTTCCCGGATTGTTCGCCCGGCAACCCCGGCGTTCGTCGGCCCCGCCTGCAGGTCCGCGATCAGCGCACCGCCATCCCCAGGCAGGTCGGATACCGGATAACCTTCATTTCTCATCGTCTCCAGAAGGAGATGTGTGCCGGCTGGCGTGTCCAAACCGACCCCATTGGCAATCCGCCCGTCTGTCGATGGGTAGTTTGAGAGAACAACGGCAATCCTACGCTCTGAAATCGGGGTTCGACGAAGATCCGCCCATTTACGAGCGAGGTTCGCGACAAAGGCCACCCGGTCACCGCGCGGCGCATGCACAACCAGACCCGTCTGGGTCGCTGCGTCGTATTTCTGCTCGGCCTTGAAGGAAATAGCCCGAGTGAGAAGTCGCCCATCGAGTTCGGGAAGCGCGACATGCATGGCGATGTCGCGGGCGCTGAGACCGCGCGGATTGTCTTGCCACCCTTCCGCATTGGCGCCGGAGAGCACAGCTTGGAGAACGGGAACGCCGCGCCTGTCGAGCGGTGTACCGCGCCAGGCTTCCAGTGGCTTCGAGATGGCGAAAGCTGTCAGGTTGACGATGACATCAGGTTTTCCAAGGTCGAAAAAGGCCTCAAGACGTGAAGCCGCCGTCTCGTCCTTCGGGCTTGCCACATAAACCGGCAGTGCGTTGAGACCGACATCCCGCATTCCCGAGACAAGCGCTTCGACCGGCGCCGTATCGCCCCCCTGCACCAATGCCCGGTAGAAAACGACACCGGCCACCGGCTTGCCGGGCAACCATTCCCGCGCAATTTCATCGAACGACGGACGGTCGATGCCGGGCCAGAACAGGCCGGCTTTTGGCAGCGGTTGCGGCACATCGGGAGCCGGGCCTTGCCCCAAAAGATGCCCGCCAAATTGCAGAAAGTTCCGAAAATTCTCCGATCCACCCTCGATCAGATAGGTCCACAGTTTGTCGCAATCTTCCTTGGGCAGGGTCGAAAAGAGATCGAGTGCCGGGTCCGGATAGGTCGTTCCCGGCATGACGGCCAGTTTGATATCATGTCCACGCGCGATCCGTCGCACCTCGTCGAGACCATATTGCCAATAGCCCGGTCCGCCCAGGATCCGCGCGACAATGAGCTTTGCCTGCGACAGCGTACGTTCCACATAGAGGTCGACGGAAAAGTTATGTCCCAGTAGCAGCAGGTTCGCCAACCGCAGACTCGGGACATCCTCACCGAGTGCTGCCTTGGCGCGTGCGAGCCCGGCAATTTCCGTATCTGCAGATGTCAGAACGACAATATCACCTGGCGACTGTTCCAGGTCGACGGGTTCGGATCCGTCCTGTACGGCACCTGCGGTCGCTTTTAGGAGATGCACGGATCTGCCTCGATCATCACTCGGTATCTTCTGGTCCGACACGCGAGGCCGCTGGAAGCTCGGCTTGCGCTTCGCGGATCGCAGCGAGCAGCGGGTCGTCCGGCTCGCTGCCCTGCCATTCGTCGAACATGATCAGCTCATCGAGAGGAAGGCGCTTGTCCCACCCTTTTTTCTCGAGTTCTGGTTTATCCATAAATTCAGACACATAACCAACGCAGAGAAATGCCACAGGCGTAACGGTTTCGGGCAACCCAAGAACGTCTTTGAGTGCCTCCTGGTTGAAGATGCTGACCCATCCGACACCGACGCCTTCGCCGCGCGCAGCAAGCCAGAAATTCTGGACTGCACAGACCGTACTGTAGAGGTCGGTTTCTTTGATGTGTGTGCGACCCAGGACCACGGGACCGGCTCTATCGTGATTACAGGTCACACAGATACTCACCGGTGCGTCGAGTATGCCGGCAAGCTTCAGAGTCACATAGGCGCGCTTGCGCTCATCCGAGAACTGGCCCGCCGCCTCGCGGTTCGCGTCCTCGAACAATGCGTGCACGGCCTGGCGTTTCTCAGGCGAGCGTATAACGATGAAATTCCAGGGCTGCATGTAACCGACGGATGGTGCGTGATGGGCAGCGACCAGAACCCGGCTCAGCACATCGTCCGGGACAGGGTCGGGCCGAAACTGGCCACGGACATCCCGGCGCGTGAAAATCGCCCGATAAAGACCGGTCCGATCTTGCGCCGTCAGCGCGTCGGCTGCGCCTGTCGGTTTGTTCGGTGCATCCATCGCTGTCAGTCGTGCTCCACCATCCCGAGCATTGAGGAACGCAGCCCCATAACCGAATTCAGGACGATGATCGGGGAAATGCGCAATTCCAGCCGACCCACTTTAGCAGATTGAACCCAGTGCGCGCTCGATTGCCGTATGATCCAGACCGGCCTCCCCTATGACCACCAATCGGGTCTGACGCGGTTCGCCATCTTCCCATGGCCGGTCGAAATAGCTCTCCACGCGAGGCCCAACGGCCTGCACAACCAGCCGCATATCGCGTCCTTCGACATCGGCAAAGCCTTTGAGGCGCAAAATGTCATGTTCCTGCATCAAAGCGGCAATCCGCTCTTTCAGCGTATCGGATTCCGCTATCTGACCCAATGTGGCCACGAAAGACGTGAATTCATCATGGTCATGATCTTCATCGTCGGCGTGATGTATGTCGTGATGCGATTGCCGGCCGTCATCTTCAGCTGCGGCATCGAGCCCGATAATAACGTCCAGCGGCAAATCGCCGTTCGCAGCACGGACCAGACGCACGGCGGGGCGCGCTTCTTCCTTGACGCGGTTCTCGACGCTACGGAGCGCATCTTCCTCGACGAGGTCCGACTTGGAGACAACGATCAGGTCGGCGCATCCCACCTGATCCTCGAACAACTCGCCGAGCGGCGTCTCATGGTCGAGCATTTCGTCGGCTTTTCGTTGTGTCTCGACAGCCGCTTCGTCCGAGGCAAAGCGCCCCTCGGACATGGCTGCAGCGTCGACCAGCGTCACGACGCCATCGACGGTCACCTGGGTCTTGATTTCCGGCCAGTTGAAGGCCCGAACGAGCGGCTGCGGCAAAGCAAGCCCCGACGTCTCGATGATGATGTGATCGGGACGCTCGTCCCGTTCCAGGATCTTTTCCATCGTCGGAACGAAGTCCTCAGCCACCGTGCAGCAGATACAGCCATTGGCCAATTCGAGAATATCGTCCTCGGTGCAGTCCGGATTGCCGCACGCCTTCAACATCTCTCCATCAATGCCGACATCGCCGAATTCGTTGACGATCAGAGCCAGGCGGCGTCCGTTTGCGTTTTCGATAAGATTGCGGATGAGGGTTGTCTTCCCCGAGCCGAGAAACCCGGTAATGACCGTGGTCGGAATTTTTTCCGTCACAACATGTCCTTCTTGATGGGGTCCCATTCAGGGGACTTCATAACCAGCGGCAAACCGGCGGCCATAAAGACCACAACTTCCGCGGCTTCCGCAACCCGCTGATTGAGCCGGCCCTGATGGTCGCGGAAGGCACGCGCCACAGCATTTTCAGGCACGATACCGAGCCCGACTTCGTTGGACACAAGCGCGACAGGGCCGGGATTTTCGCGCAAAACCGCGATCAATGCGTCGGTTTCACCATCGATATCGCGCCCCTCGCCCATGAGATTGGCGAGCCAGAGCGTCAGGCAATCAACGAGGAGCCCCCGGTCGTGAGACGCATGGGTTCGGATCGCATCGGCGATATTGAGAGGCTCTTCTACCGTCGTCCAGTCTGTTCCGCGACGAGCCTGGTGCGACTCAATGCGTTCGCGCATTTCCACATCGCCCGCTTGGCCTGTTGCAATATAAACCCTATTAGTTTGAGACTGGTCGACAAGACGTTCGGCATATTCGCTCTTTCCGGAGCGTGCTCCTCCGAGTACGAGGCCCGCTCCGGACAAGGTTATTCTATCGCTCATGACCCTTGGACTTCCTACATTCGTGTCTGCCGACCATTTCGAGAATGCGCTCGAAAACGCACGCGGACCGAATGAAAGCATCCAGAACCTGGCACGGTCCCGCCAGGCGCAACTGACAAAGCCGCCCGGGTCTCTTGGCGAGCTGGAAGAACTCGCCGTCTGGCTGGCCGGCTGGCACGGCACGTTAACGCCCGTTGTCGACCGGGTGCAAGTCATTGTCTTCGCGGGAAACCACGGGGTGACGGCACAGGGAGTCTCGCCCTATCCGTCAGAGGTTACCCAGCAGATGGTTGCCAATTTCCATGCTGGTGGCGGCGCGATCAATGCCATGTCCGATGTCTTTGGCTACGACCTTTCGATTGTGGCCCTGGACCTGGATGTCCCCACGGCAGATATGACCGAGGCGCCGGCCATGACCCATGCCGAGTGTCTCGCGGCCCTCAATGCAGGCGCAGCAGCGGTCAATTCGAGCGTTGACCTGCTCGTTCTCGGAGAAATGGGAATCGGCAATACAACGGCTGCGAGTGCCATGGCGGCGGCAACATTCGGTGGCGGTGGCAGCGATTGGGCCGGCCCGGGAACAGGCCTGACCGCAGATGGCGTTGCGCACAAATCCCGCGTTGTCGATATGGCCCTTCAATTGCACGGGTCACATTGCGGTACGGCCTTCGAAACGTTGTGCCGCCTTGGCGGGCGCGAGATGGCGGCAATTGCGGGTGCTGTGGTGCATGCGCGTCTTAGTCGATTTCCCGTCATGCTGGACGGTTTTGTCTGTTCCGCCGCGACCGCACCGCTCGTCCGCATGCGCAGCGATGCACTTGCCCATTGCCTGGCAGGCCATGTTTCGGCAGAGCTCGGTCATCGGCGCCTGCTCCAGGCTCTGGGCCTGCGGCCAATTCTCGATCTGGAGATGCGCCTTGGCGAGGGGTCCGGAGCCGCCGTTGCAGCACAGGTGCTCAAGGCCGCGGCTGCAACCCATGGTCAGATGGCGACATTTTCCGAGGCGGGTGTTCAAGGCCGCGACGCATCATGAAGTCAGCGGTTGGTTCCGTGCGCAAGCGAGTTCGCGAGCTCGGCTGGGCGGTCGGACTCTTCACACGCCTTCCCTTGCCGACGACGGAGCCCCCATCCGAATCGGCCTTTGCAGGATGCGTGTGGGCATTTCCACTCGCCGGTATCATTGTCGGCCTGACCGGTGCGATCGCCTATTTGATCGCCTATTTGGTCGGATTGCCCCCGTTGATCGCGGCGTTGATGGCTGTCGTCGCCACCGTCGCCGTGACGGGCGGCCTCCATGAAGACGGCCTTGCCGATTTCTGGGACGGCGTCGGTGGCGGGGCGACGGTGGAACGAAAGCTCACAATCATGCATGACCCTCGCGTCGGGTCGTTTGGCGCGCTGGCCCTTTTGCTTGCGGTCGCATCGCGATGGGCGGCCATTGCGTCACTCGAGGAGGTGGTCGTCGTCGTGGTCGGGCTGGTCGCGGCACACGCGGCAAGCCGGGCCTGCCTCATTCCGATTTTCTTTATGCTCGACCCCGTGCGCGAAGACGGGCTTGGCGCGACAGCCGGCCGGCCCAAACGCGGAACGGCCATTTTCGGCCTGGGATTGGCAATCGCTCTCGTGTTTGTTGCCCTCCCGCCGCTAATGGCGGCGTGCTCTCTCGCTGCCGCATTCGGAGCGGCACTCTTCATCACCTGGATCACCAAGCGCCAACTCGGGGGCTATACGGGCGACGTTTTCGGATGCGCGGAGCAAATGGCCGAGATTGCATTTCTGTTCGCGCTCGTCGCTACGGTCTGAGATCCGACGGTCAGCCATTGTGTCTATCGGGTCACGCCCAAGAACGATTTTGTCCCTCGAACAAGGATTCCGTTTGCCTCCCTGCGGCAAACATCTCTAGCCTTTGGCTTGTGATGGTGCTGTCTGGTGAATGATCTGCCGGATGGCCAATAGGGAACACGGTGCGTGCAAACCAAGCGCAATGCCGTGGCTGCCCCCGCAACTGTAAGCGGCGAGCAGGGTTCCAGATAATGACCACTGACGGGATTGCCGTCGGGAAGGTTGGAGCCCAACGCGATTGAGCCGTGAGCCAGGAGACCTGCCATCGCAAGTCGTCCTTTCTCCGCACGGGGCGTGCGCGGATACGGAATCCCGTCGTGACGACACGGTCGCAACCGATTAGTCGTCACGAGGGAAATCATGACCCGAATTCACAGCACGATTGCATCAACTCGTGCCTTCGCACTGGCAACCTCGCTTGTTCTCACATCCCAAGCTTACGCCTTCGAAGCCAATGATCAGCTTGAAGTGAATGTCATCGGAGCCGGCGCCGTACAATGCTTGGACCTGAATAACACTGGAGGTGATGGCTGCGAAGGCGCCCTTGCGCTACAAACCGAGATCAGCCTCAAACCCGTCAAAAATGGAGAACTCTTCGCGAAACTCGGATTCGCGGAAGGTAATAGTCTCGCCTCAGCGTCACCCTTCGCCCTTTCGGCCTGGGCCGCGGATCTTGAAGGCGATCTCGAAAACATCAATGGCCGCTCACGCGATCATCTCCTCACCGCCTGGTACGAACAGGTTTTCAAACTCGGCAGAGAAAGCTCTCTTGCAATTACCGGCGGCATCATCGACGCGACCGACTATCTCGACGACAACGCTTTCGCCAACGACGAATATGGACAGTTCCTGAACGAGGTATTCGTCAACGCGCCTACGGCGAACCTCCAGTCCTACGACGTTGGTGCCGCGACGGAACTCGACATTGGCCCGGTGTCCATCCGCGGGATCTTCATGGAGGTCGGTACCAATGACGATGGCAATGCCTTCAACTTCTTCGGCGGCCAGGCGGCGGTAACCACCAAGACCCGCCTTGGCGAGGGCACCTACCGAGTCATTGTAAGCGGCACGGACGAGCAGTTTCTGGACCCAACGGGAACACGCCTCGAGTCCCTCGCCTCCGTCACCCTTTCTCTGGATCAGCAGCTCGGAGAACATGTCGGCGTCTTCGCCCGTCTCGGTTGGCAGGATGATGCCGCTGCCATTACCCACGAAACGCTCTATTCCGGCGGCCTCTCCCTCGCCGGTACCGTCTGGGGCCGCGAGAACGACACGATCGGCCTCGCCTTCGCGCATCTCGACGGCGGCAATGGCACGCTTTCCAACAGCCAGGTCTTCGAAGCCTATTACCGGCTCGGCATCAATGATCATTTCGCGGTGACGGCCGATGTGCAGCATATGTCGGACCGGATGCGCGCTGGCGGCGGGCCGGAAGGCACGATTTTCAGTCTGCGTGGTACGGCTGAGTTCTAGGAATCCGGCCAAGGAACAGGATGGCGAGCCCAGGACGGCTCTTCACGTATCAGGCATCCCTTGCTTCTACGACAGCCTGGATGAGGTCCGTCGGAACCTCATCCAGCGCAACGGTCTCCTCGCGCTGAACGCCTTTTTTAGCCAGTTCAACAGCTGCCCGGTAGGCCTTGAGATAATCTCGACATTCGCTGCATACTTTCAAATGCATTTCGAAAACGAAACTCTGCTTCGCTGAAAGTTCACCCTCCAGGTAATCCAAAATGAAGTCCTCAAACTCCTTGCAGGTGATCATGAGAGGCAGTTTGAACAAAACACCTCGGATACGGCGCATGTTTTTCTTACTGATTGCCATCATAGTGCCTGCCCCCTGATCAAGGGTTCCATCAGCTTTTTGAGAGCCGCCCTCGCCCGGTGCAATCTGACCTTCACATTCGCTTCGCTCAATTGCAGCATTTCAGCGACATCTGCCGTCGAAAGCTCTTCGATATCGCGTAGCAACAACACAATACGGTATTGATCCGGCAGCAAGCCGATCAACTCGGTTATTTTTGCGACCGATTGAGATTGTTGCATGATCGCTTCCGGTGTCTGAGCGGTCGTCCAAACTGCTTCGATACGGCAGCCATTCCAGTCGAAATTCGGCAAGAGTTCATCGATGGCGTCTTCGCGAAGTTGGCGTCGTTTGCGCAGCAGCATCAACGCTTCGTTGACGAGGATGCGATGCATCCAGCTCTTCAGCGATGAGCGTCCGTGAAAGTTCCCTAGGTTCTTGAATATGTTGGCGAACGCGTTCTGCACGGCATCGTCGGCTTGCCCGATATCTCGGAGAAATCTGTTCGCTACGGCCCGCATCCAGCCAATATGTTCACGGACAAAGGCCTCTGTTGCAGCCCGATCGCCATCTCGCAATGCCACCAGTTCGTCGTTATGCGGAACGTCGGCAATTTGCGGCTCATCAATGGCAGACACGCATCGGTCTCATCTTTGGTGACGAACGACCAGGAATCTGGAGTGTCCGCCGGAACCTGAATTAATCTCGGGATCGATTGTAACCATTTTCGCGCGCCCTGCATCTGACAAAGCAGGCCATGGTGTAAACGGATGGGGAGCGCGTTCTTGGATGACGATTGGGCTGCTGATTCTGACAATTTTCGGTGCCGGATTCGCGATGCTGGCTAACCGTGTTTCGTCAACCATGCTGACGGCGCCGATGGTTTTTATTGCGTTCGGGTTTGCGCTGTCTCACACAGGCCTGTTTCCCCATTCGAGTACAGAACACCTCCTACACATTGTTGCTGAAGTCGCGTTGATCCTGCTTCTGTTTCTCGATGCTGCACAGATTGACCTGCGCGCACTGCGCAGACGCCATGTGTGGCCGGTGCGCATGCTTGTTTTCGGGCTGCCGCTTTCGATTGCACTTGGCACATTCGCCGCATGGCTGTTTCTACCGCATTGGCCGATATTCGCGCTGGCTCTGATCGCATCCATACTTGCCCCTACTGATGCGGCTCTCGGGCAGGCCGTCGTTACGAACTCCGTTGTTCCGGAGCGCTCAAGGCGGGCGCTTACCGTCGAAAGCGGCCTCAATGACGGCATGGCACTGCCGGCAATTCTGCTTTTCGCAAGTCTCACCGCCGAGACAATGGGTCAGGCCGGCACCGACTGGCTGATTTTCGGCGCCAAACAATTGATCCTCGGGCCGCTTGCAGGGATAGCCGCAGGCTTCATCGGCGGCATCATTCTGATCAGGGCAAAAAAGCGCAACCTAACAGCCGATGCGTATGAAGGCATCGGCGCGATTTCTCTCGCGGGCATGGCTTACCTTGCTGCCATCTCGATCGGCGGCAATGGGTTCATCTCGGCCTTCGTTGCAGGCCTCTGCTTTGGTCATGTCGTAAAAGGCCGATGCAAATTCGTCTATGAGTTCACCGAAAGCGAAGGTCTTCTTCTCACCTGGAGCGCTTTCTTTCTGCTTGGGCTGGCGTTGCTGCCAAAGGCTCTGCAGCTCCTTTCCTGGCCGATGATGGGGATCATTTTTGTTAGCCTGTTCGTGGTCCGTCCTGTGGCAATCTGGCTATCGCTGATCGGGACCGATGCTTCACCGACATCACGGATCTTTTTCGGCTGGTTCGGTCCTCGCGGCCTTGCGACAGCGTTATTCGCACTTCTCATCGTGCCTCAGATTGACCACGCGCTAGCCGAACCCGTTCTCGCGCTTGCGATCAATGCTGTTTGGATCAGCGCACTTCTTCACGGCCTGAGCGCCCAGCCTGGGGCCCGCCTGTACGCAGTGCGCGTCAAGACGATGGGCGACTGCGCCGAAACGCAAGTCATCAAAGATACCGCCAAGCCGCTGATGACCACGGAATCCTGACATCAATCCAAAAGACGAAGAACCGAGGACAAACATGAACAAAGTCTCCGTAGCCAAATTGAACGAGCTGAAGGACCGAAAGCCGCAATATGCCCTGGTTGGCACGGTCGACCTCGTCGTTGTGCGTTTCGATGATGAGGTATCGGTGTTTTACGGACGCTGCCTGCACCGCGGTGCGTTGATGGCCGACGGTTTCGTCAAAGACGACAATCTGGTCTGCGGCGTCCACTATTGGGACTATCAACTCGACAGTGGAGTTTCCGAATACAACAACGACGAGGCATTGCCCAAGTTTATATCCTGGGTCGAGGGTGGCGAGGTCCTCGTCGATGAGGACGAAATCACGGATTGGGCAAAGCGAAATCCGCAACCCTTCGACAGAGACGCCTATCTTGGTCTTTATGCCGATACGAGCCACGGCACCGAAGAAGAGCCTTATAACGGGTTGATCCAGAAATACGCGCGCGAAGGCCTGTCTAAAACCGGCCATCACGGTCAGGTCGAAGCTATGGGTGTACCTCGGGTCCAGCTGCCCGATTGGGACGATATCCAGCTTCTGACAGCACAACTCCATCGCCCGCCGATGCTGGATCATGACGCAGTCGGAACCGAAATTGTTATCGGGCCAAATGCGCAAAAACCACTCAAGCTCGAGATTCCCATCTTTGTCTCAGACATGAGCTTTGGGGCGTTGTCCGCGTCGGCCAAAGCTGCCCTGGCGCGCGGCGCTGAGTTGGCCGGTACCGGCATCTGCTCAGGAGAAGGCGGCATGCTACCGGAAGAGCAATCGGAGAACTCCCGCTATTTCTATGAGCTCGCCTCTGCCCGCTTCGGTTTCAGCTGGGATAAACTCAGCAAAGTCCAGGCCTTTCACTTCAAGGGTGGTCAGGGCGCAAAGACTGGTACCGGCGGCCATCTCCCCGGCAACAAGGTCAAAGGCAAAATCGCCGAAGTCCGTGGTCTCAAAGAAGGCGAAGCAGCGATTTCCCCATCGCGTTTCCCGGACTGGACCGACGTCAGCCAGATACGCGACTTTGCTGACGATGTGCGTGATCATACGGGCGGCATACCGATCGGCTACAAGCTTTCGGCTCAGCATATTGAAAAGGACATCGATGCCGCGCTTTCGGTCGGAGTCGACTATATCATTCTCGATGGTCGCGGCGGCGGCACTGGAGCCGCCCCCATCATCTTTCGCGACAACATCTCGGTCCCGACGATACCGGCGCTGGCCCGCGCACGGCGCCATCTCGATCGATCCGGCCGCCGCGATGTCACACTCATCATCACAGGCGGACTGCGAAAGCCTGCCGACTTCATCAAAGCCCTGGCCCTCGGCGCCAACGCCATCGCCGTATCCAACGCCGCTATGCAGGCCATCGGATGCATCGCCATGCGGGCCTGCCACACGAATAACTGCCCGGTCGGGATTGCGACGCAGAAACCTCATCTCGTCGATCGGCTTGTCGTAGAGAAATCAGCCCGCCAGCTGACCAATTTTTTCGAGGCATCAGTGGAGCTGATGCAGGTGATGGCGCGCGCTTGCGGTCACGATCATTTATCGAAGTTTACGGTCGATGATCTGACGACCTGGAAAAAGGAAATCGCGGAGTTATCCGGCGTTGCCTTCGGTGGTGTCGCCTAGAGCGCGAACCTCGCTGCGTTTACGACAGACAATCAATTCTCAGGGAAGAAAAATGAACGAAAAAGAGCTGGAGTGGATCAAGGTTGGTCACGAAGGTGACCTGCCGGAAGGCCGCGTGAAAACCGTCACAGCGCGAAACATATCGATATGCCTTTCGCATTTTGACGGACAATGGTCCGCCATGGACAACCGGTGCCCCCATCAGGGCGGTCCGCTTGGCGAAGGTTCCATCGAGACGGGTGTGGATGGCAAATGCTGGATCCGCTGCCCCTGGCATGGTTGGGATTTTGACCCGTTGACGGGTGCACCTCCCGGCGGGCATGACGACACTGGCCAGACGCTCTATCCGTTAGAGATCAGGGACGGCGAAATTCTGATCGGGCTTGAGCCCGAACCGGCCCGCGAGCGCACGACAACCGATGTCATGGCTGAAACTATGGTCAACTGGGGCATCAAACGTGTCTTCGGCATGGTCGGCCACTCGAATTTGGGATTGTCGGATGCCATCAGACTGCGCGTCGCCGAAGGAGATCTCAGCTATGTCGGCGTTCGCCATGAAGGGGCGGCAGCTTTTGCGGCATCTGCCTACGGGAAGCTCACTGGGAAGCCCGCTGCCTGCCTGACGATTGCGGGACCTGGTGCGACAAATCTGATGACAGGCATGTGGGACGCGCATGTGGATCGTGCACCGGTCCTGGCACTCACAGGTCAGGTACAGACACAAGTTTTCGGTCCCGGTGCATTTCAAGACATCGATCTGAAATCGGCATTCCAGGCCGTTGCACGCTTCTCGCAACCCGTCCTCAGCACGTCCAACCACGCCGAGCTCATGTCTCTCGCCTGTAAGACGGCAATCGTGGAGCGGCATGTTTCCCATCTGATATTTCCCGACGATGTGCAGACACTTGAAAGCGACGCGGTTGCAGGCGGGCCGGACGGAAGAACGGGCGGTTCGATCGTCTTCCCACCGCGAGACGAGATTGCCGAAGCCGCAAAGCTGATCAACGACGCCAAACGCCCGGTCATCGTCATGGGTCATGGCGCAGCTCAGTGCCGCGAAGCCATAATTGCACTGGCCGAGAATCTTTCAGCACCCGTGATGACGACATTTAAGGGAAAAGGCCTGATTGCGGACTCTCATCCCAATGCTGCAGGCGTTCTGGGTCGCTCGGGAACGCCCATTGCAAGCTGGTTCATGAACGAGGCCGACCTAATCATCACTCTCGGCGCATCCTTCTCCAATCACACCGGCATCGAGCAATCCAAGCCGATCATCCAAGTCGACTTCGAGCGCATGCAACTCGGGCGTTTCCATCCGGTGACCTTACCGGTTTGGGGTGAAATCGGCGCTTTCTGCACAGCCGTCGCACCGATGCTCACACCGTGTGAAGGTGACAGGAATCAAATCGAGGAACTCGCGAAGCGCTGGACCATGTGGCGCACGGAGAAAAACTCACGCCTTGCAGAAGAACGTGGGACCGGCATTCCTTCTGTCGCCGTATTCGATGCACTCGGCACGCTCCTACCAGATGATGCAATCATCTCTGTCGACGTCGGCAACAATACATACTCATTCGGCCGCTATTTCGAAACGAAGGAACAGCAACGTGTTCTGATGTCCGGCTATCTCGGCTCCATCGGATTCGGCTTCCCAGGCGCCATGGGTGCCTGGGCCGCCACCCAGGATTTCGACGCCTATGCCGGCCGAAAGGTGGTATCGGTGTCCGGTGATGGCGGATTTGGCCAGTATCCGATGGATTTCACGACGGCCGTCAAGTACGGCATGGACATCACGCACATCCTTCTCAACAACTCCCAGCTTGGCAAGATATCTAAGGAACAGCGCGCCGGTGAATGGCCCGTTTGGGAGACATCCCTGCACAACCCCTCTTTTGCGGCATTCGCACGGCTTTGTGGCGGGCATGGTGTGAAGGTTACCGAAACCAGAGAAGTCAATGCTGCTATCGCAACCGCATTGAACTACGATGGAGCGGCACTGGTGGAGATCGTCACTGATCCGGAACTGGTTTGAGGTGGCTGAAAGGCAGATCTCCAGCATCTGTGCACAGCAGAGTCTAGGCGCAAAGCATGAAGAGGCCCCATGCTGGATCACGTATCGATCACTGTCTCAGATCTCGACGAGGCAGAACGGTTCTACGATGCCGTCATGGCGGCCATCGGCGTACCGAAGATGGGCCGGACGGAGACAGGCGCCGGATACGGTGAGCGTTGTGATGGCGATAATCCCCAGCTCACTTATCTGTCGATAAGGCACAGCGAAACGATTGTAATCGATGGTGCGCGCCATTGGTGTTTCAAAGCACCTGATCGCGCGGCGGTGGATGCGTTTTGGCAGGCCGGTATTGCGAATGGTGGCACCGACGATGGACCTCCCGGCTTTCGCAATGAATACCATCCATCCTACTATGCAGCTTTTCTGATCGATCCGAGCGGCAATCGGGTCGAGGCTGTTTGCCACCAACACGAGAAATCCTGAATGCTGTTGCCATGTCCGACGAACGATGAGAGGGCATCCTGCGGGCGAACGTCACTGTGCTTTCGAGGATCGCGCCAGGAATGAATGCTGAAACCCAATACGCCGATCAACTCCCTGACGGAATACGCTCGCGGCTCGTCGACAATAATAACGGTCTCTCGATGCACGTCCTGGAGGCCGGGTTCGAGCGGCCGGGAAGACCGGCCGTCCTGCTGCTCCATGGCTTTCCGGAACTCGCCTTCAGCTGGCGCAAGATCATGCCTTGCCTGGCAGCGCAGGGATTTCATGTGATCGCGCCGGACCAGCGTGGCTACGGTTTCACCACAGGCTGGGATGACCGGTACGATGGCGATCTCGCCTCCTACAATCTGACCAATCTCGTTCGCGATGCGCTCGGCCTGGTGAATGCCCTCGGATACCGCCACGTCAAAGCCGTTGTCGGCCATGATTTCGGATCGTCGGTGGCCGCCTATGCCGCACTCATTCGTCCGGATGTGTTTCGCTCCGTCGTGATGATGAGTGCACCCTTTGGCGGCCCGCCGGACATGCCGCTGAATACGGCGAGCGAAGGCCGGGGCGACATCGCGGCCTCGGCGCTCTCCTCGCCGTCAATCCATGAAGATCTCGCCGCGCTGGAGCGGCCGCGCAAACATTACCAATGGTACTATTCGACCCGGGATGCCAATAAGGACATGTGGCGCTGTCCTCAGGGCGTGCATGACTTCTTGCGCGCCTACTACCATCACAAGAGCGCCGACTGGGCCGACAATAAGCCCGAACCACTCGGCGGCTGGGTGGCGAGCGAGCTCGCAAAACTGCCGACCTACTATGTCATGGATCACGATAAGGACATGGCCGAGACCGTCGCTCCGGAAATGCCGGATCAAGACCATATCGATCATTGCCAATGGCTGCCGGACGATGATTTGCGGGTCTACAGCGCTGCATATGACCGCAACGGCTTTCAAGGCGGATTGCAGTGGTATCGCTGCATGACAAGCCCGCATTATGCCGGCCAGCTCCGCCTTTATTCCGGCCGTACAATCGGTGTGCCGGCATCGTTCATTGCCGGACGCCAGGACTGGGGCATCTACCAGAAACCAGGCGCTATCGAGACCATGCAGAATGCCGCCTGCACCGACTTCAGAGGCTGCCATCTGATCGAGGGCGCCGGTCATTGGGTGCAGCAGGAGAAACCCGATGAGGTCATTGCTCTGCTGACAGACTTCTTAAAAAACTAAGCCATGGACATCGCCGGCCGGATCGACAAAATGACGACGCTCTATCGATACTATAGATCAGTCCAGGCATCGGTCTTCGGGAGGAACTATGAGTCAGCTGCGTGACGACAGCGTGGATCGCGAACCGCATCCAAATCCCACAGCCGATATCTCGCGGTGGGTCGCCGGGCTCGACGCCCGCGACATTTCCAACGAGGCGTATACATGGGCTAAGCATGCGTTCCTCGATTGGTTCGGCGTGACGATCGCCGGCACAAGCGAGCCGCTGGTCGACATTCTCATTGCAGAACTGGCCGACTCGGGAACCGGCCCCTGCTCCATCGTCGGACGAGACCTTAAAGCCAACCTGCTGAATGCGGTGCTCATTAACGGGACCACATCGCATGCTCTCGATTATGACGACGTCAACCGGCGCCTTCATGGCCATCCGACTGTCGTTACAGCGCCTGTCGCGCTTGCACTCGGGGAATTCTCGAAAGCCAGCGGACGCGACGTGCTTGCCGCCTTAATCGCGGGCACCGAAGTCGCGTGCGCGATCGGCGAGATGGCCGACGAAGGCCACTATGAGGCCGGCTTCCACGCCACGGCCACCATCGGCACATTCGGCGCCGCAGCGACAGCGGCCAAACTCATGGGGCTCAGTTCTAGGTCAACGGCGCAGGCTCTCGGTCTCGCCGCGTCCCAGGCTGCGGGCCTCAAATGCAATTTCGGCACCATGACCAAGCCCCTCCATGCAGGCAAAGCGACGATGAACGGTCTGCTTGCAGCAAGGCTCGTCGCCCGCGGCTTCACCGCGCGTGAAGACGCTATCGAAGCCCCGCAGGGCTTTGCTGCAGCGATGGCGCCGGGCTTCAAAGCGGGCGTCGCCGAGCCGCATCCCGAGGGCAATTTCGCCATTCAGGAAACGCTCTTCAAGTATCACGCGGCCTGTTATCTGACCCACTCGACCATCGAGGCCGTCAAGGAACTGCGGGCGAAGCATTCGGTCGGCCTGGACGATTTTGCTCAAATGACAATCCGCGTGCGTCCGTCGCATTTCTCCGTCTGCAATATTCCGGACCCGGCAACGGGCCTGGAGATCAAATTTTCAATCCGCCATTGCGCTGCGATGGCGCTCGCCGGGATCGATACAGGTGCGCTCGAGACCTACTCGGACCATCTGGCAAGCGACGAGCGGCTCAAAGCCGCCCGCGAGCGGATCGTTCTGGAGCCGCTCGACAACATCGATCGAATGGCAGCGAAGGTCTCCATCGATCTGAAGGACGGTCGCACGATCGTCGCCGAGCACAATGTCGGCATCCCGGCAACCGATATCGATCGCCAGTGGGAGCGCCTGACAACGAAGTTCCGGTCACTGTGTGTCCCTCTGATCGGCGAAACTCGAACGGAGTCGTTGATCGAGCAGATTGGCAAACTCGACGAGGCCGACACGGTCAATGCACTCGGCCCCGCGACCCTGCCATCGACGTGATGGCGGAACGGAAACAAGCGGCGCCGTTGGATGGAATCCGCGTTGTCGAGATCGGAAGTAGCGTCGCCGCCCCTTATGCCGGTTGGATTCTGGCGGCGCTCGGAGCCGATACGATCAAGGTTGAACGCCCCGGCACGGGTGACGATGCCCGCCAGTGGGGCGCACTTTTCGAAGATGGGACATCATCGGTCTTCCATTATCTCAATCGCGACAAGCGCAGCGTCACCGTCGACCTCAAACAGGACAAGCAGCGGGAATGGCTGCGAGATTTCTGTGTCTCGAATGCCGATGTGGTAATCCAGAATCTGCGTCCCGGCCTTGTCGATCAATATGATCTGGGAGCCGAGGTCCTGCGAACGGCTCATCCAGGCCTCGTCTACTGCAATCTTTGGGCATTCGGAAATTCGGGACCGCTGAAGGACAGGCCGGGCTACGATCCGCTGATGCAGGCCTTGAGCGGGCTCATGAGCATCACGGGCGAAGCCGGGCGCCCACCCGTCCGTGTCGGCCCGTCCATGATCGACCTTGGCACCGGCATGTGGTGTGCCATTGGGATTCTCGCGGCTCTGAACAAGCGCGCCGAGACGGGTCAGGGATGTGTCGTCGATGCCTCGCTCTACGAGACGTCGCTTGCGTGGATGGCAAGCGCAACGACGACAGCGGAGGCCACGGGCAAGAGTCCCGGCAGGCAAGGTACGCGTGCTCGCGGAATGGCGCCTTATGAAGCCTATATGTGCAGCGATAGCTATCTCATCATCGCGGCCCCGACCGACCGTTTGTTCGAGCGCCTCACCATGGTCCTGGGTCTTGGCGGCCTGACCGATGACGAGCGTTTCGAGACGAACCAGAAGCGCTATGAGAATATCGAAGCGCTCAACGCGTTCATCACGCCAGTTCTTGCGACACAGACCGCTGAATACTGGCGGGAAAAGCTTGATGACGTCGGCATTCCCTCGGCACCGGTGCGCGATACGCTCCAGATGCTCGACGATGTCCAAATGCATGCCTTGGGGATCTTGCAGGACGGCCTCGGAGCCGCGCCACGGTCCATGGGACTGCCGCTGAGCTTCGATGGCGAACGCCCGCCACTCCAGCGCGTTGCGCCGAGGCTTGGCGAACACAACGCAGAAATCAAAAGCGAGACCGAGTAATGCGCACCGACTTTGAAATGCTGCATGTGGAACGGGTGGACGACCATGTGCTTGTCGTCACCATGGACCGGCCCGAAGTCGCGAATGCCAAAAACACGGCCATGGGACGCGAGCAGAAAGTCCTGTTCGAAAGCCTCTATGTGGATACGGAGGACATTCGCTGCGTCGTGATGACCGGACGTGGCGACAAGGCCTTCAGCGCCGGCGGCGATCTGAAGGAACGCAAAGGCATGACCGACGCGGAATGGAAGCAGCAGCACGCCATCTTCGAGCAGAGCGTTCTGGCCATGCGCGCCTGCCCGGTCCCGGTCATAGCCGCCGTCAATGGCGCCGCCTATGGGGGAGGATGCGAAATGGCGCTCAACGCCGACTTCGCCTATGCCTCACGCAACGCCCGCTTTGCGCTCACCGAGGTCACCCTCGGTATTATGCCGGGCGCGATGGGCACGCAGAATTTGCCGCATGCCGTGGGAGAGCGGCGCGCCAAAGAGATCATTCTCACAGGCAAGCCATTCAGCGCAGAAGATGCCTTTCAGTGGGGCCTGGTGAACAAGGTGTGCGAACCCGAAACACTGATGAGTGAAACTTTGGAAACCGCCCGCAGCATCGCCGACAATGCACCGCAATCCATCATGCGTGCCAAGCGTGCGATTACTGTCGCCAGCCAGATCGATCGCAACACCGGCTTCCAGTTCGAGCTCGAGGCCTATAACCGGCTGGTCACCACCGAGGATCGGCGTGAAGGCATTCTCGCCTTCAATGAAAAACGCAAACCCCGCTATACGGGCAAGTGAGGACAAGAATGGCAAGTGACATAGATGTTCTGATTCACGAAGTCGGACCCCGGGATGGGTTGCAAAGCATCAAGACTGTCTTTTCCACCGATGCCAAGATGGATTGGATCAAAGCGGAAGCTTCCGCAGGTGTGCAACAGATCCAGGTGGGATCATTTGTCCGCCCCGATCTCCTGCCGCAGATGGCCGATAGCGCAGAGGTTGTGAAAAGAGCCAAGGAAATTGAAGGTCTGACCGTGTCCGCCCTCGTTCCGAATCTCAAAGGTGCTCAGAACGGCCTCGCCGCGGGGGCCGATCAACTTGGCGTCGTCATGTCCGTGTCGGAAGCCCACAATCAATCGAACGTCGCGCGGACCCTGGATCAGTCGCTCGACGGCTTCAAACAGATCGTCGAGCATCGCAATGATGTCGACCCGGAGCGGAACACCGTTATCTCAGGCGGCATGGCAACCTCTTTCGGCTGCACCATCGCGGGTAAGGTTCCGCCGTCGGATGTCATGCGGCTGGCCGAACGCCTCGTCGAATGCGGAGCCGACAGGCTGAGCGTGGCCGACACGGTGGGATACGCCAATCCCAAGCAGGTCCGGGATCTCTTCGAGGACCTGTTCCGGACGATCGGGCGGGACGTGCCCGTCGCCGCGCACTTCCATGACACCCGCGGAATGGGACTGGCAAACTCCTTCGCTGCGCTGGACACAGGCGTCCGCGAATTTGATGCCTGTCTCGGCGGACTCGGCGGCTGTCCCTACGCCCCCGGCGCGAGCGGCAATGTGGTGACAGAAGATCTCGTGTTCATGCTCGAAGCCATGGGCATGAGGACCGGTATCGACCTGGACGGTCTGCTGACCGCCCGCGAGATCATGGCGAGTCACCTGCAGGGGGAGCCGACGCACGGTACCTTCCTGAAAGCCGGCCCGCCGCTGGAGTTCGTGCCGGCATCAGCCGCCTAGCAAGAATGGACTGAGATGCACACGATGACCGAGCTGTCCATCGCCTTGCAGGAAGATTATCCGGAGATCCGGGAACAGGTCCGCAATCTTTGCGCCGACTTCCCGGCCGAATACTGGCAGAAGCTCGAAGGCCAGCCACCGGACAGCTCCTATCCGACAGAATTCATCGAAGCTTTGACCGCATCCGGCTATCTGGCCGCGCTGATCCCTGAAGAATATGGCGGCTCCGGCCTGCCGGTTCGTGCCGGCGGCGTGATCCTCGAGACCATCAACGCGACGGGCTGCAACGCCAGTCCCGGCCACGCCCAGATGTACACGATGGGCTCGCTCCTGCGTCATGGCAATGACGAGCAGAAGGCCCACTTCCTGCCCCGGATCGCTTCGGGCGAGTTGCGCCTCCAGGCCTTCGGCGTCACCGAACCGACAACCGGCTCGGACACTACCCAGCTCAAGACCAGAGCCGACCGGCAAGGCAACGGCTATGTCATCAACGGCCAGAAAGTCTGGACCAGTCGCGCCGCCCACTCCGATCTGATGCTGCTCCTCGCCCGCACCACACCCGCCGATCAAGTCGACAAGCGAACCGACGGGATCTCGACATTTCTGATCGATTTGAACGAAGCCCAGCAGAATGGTTGCGAGATCAGACCACTCAAAGCAATGATCAACCACAATGCCTGCGAAGTGTTCTTCGACAATGTCCCCATCCCCGGCGATGCGCTCATCGGCGAAGAAGGCAAGGGTTTTCGCTGTATCATTGACGGCATGAATGCCGAACGCTGTTTGGTGGCGGCAGAGTCGGTTGGCAATGGCCGGTTCTTCGTCGAGAAGGCTGTGGCCTATGCCAATGAACGCGTGGTCTTCAACCGCCCCATCGGCCAGAACCAGGGCATTCAATTCCCCATCGCCCGCGGCCATGCGCAGCTGGAGGCTGCGGACCTGATGGTCCGCAAAGCCTCAGCGATGTTCGATGCGGAACTCCCCTGCGGCGCCGAGGCCAACATGGCCCGACTTCTCGCATCGGAAGCCGCATGGGAGTGCGCCGAGGCCTGCTTCTCCACCCATGGCGGATTCGCCTTTGCCTGCGAATACGATATCGAGCGGAAATGGCGGGAGACACGGCTGTCGCGCACGGCCCCGATCTCGACAAATCTGATCTTAAGCTATATCGGCACGCATGTGCTCGGAATGCCGCGATCCTACTGATCTATTCTTGCTCTGCCGAATGCAAAACGTGTCCTGGACGCTGCCCAATTCGCAATCTCCAAATAACCAAACAATTTTATCGGGATCCATGATCGCCCGGAACACGGCAGATCAGGTCATCAATCCTCCGCTTTCTGTGCTGGTTTGAGGTTTTGCGGCCAGACGTGTTAGGTTGAGCTATCCAAATTCACTGTACGACTTTTCGCAGCATCTTGCGTTCGCGAAGCGCAAATTTGCGCGATCGCAGGGCTACGCCTGCCAGTCGTCAGCATGCTGAATGCATAAGCCGGGTTTGGGCAACCAATACTTGCGGAGGAACAATGATTGATGATGCGGCGTTTGACGAGATCAACGAGGCCAAGGCCAATATGGATCATATCTACGATCAGGCCGATCCGCGAGCTTACTCCCACGAACTGAATAGCGTCGGCTACGCAATACCCAGTGCGGCAAAGCCGATATTCCAAGAGCTGATTTCCCACCTGAAAGACAGAGCAGACGGTAATGTTCGCGTACTGGATCTTGGCTGCTCCTATGGCATCAACGCAGCCCTACTCAAACATGATCTGTCGATGAACGATCTTTATGACCATTGGGGGCGTGAGGATTTGGCCGATGCGACACCGGAGGAGGTCGTTGAAAAAGACAAACGCTTCTTCGCCGGCTTTGACGATGCCGAAGGCATAGAGGTAATCGGGCTGGATATGGCTTCAAACGCCGTGGCGTTTGCCGAAGAGGCGGGCCTCCTCGACTATGGCATTTCCGTCGATCTCGAAAGCAAGCCATTGCCGGTGGCGGCTGAGGAAGAGCTTGAACCTGTCGACCTGGTAACATCCACAGGATGCATTGGTTATCTGACAGAGAAGAGCTTCGATCGGTTGCTACCCGCGGTCATGATGGGCCAACGGCCCTGGTTCGCCAATTTTGTGTTGCGCATGTTTCCATTCGACGCGATCGAGCAAACTCTGAATGAGCGCGGGTATGTGACGGAAAAATTGGAGGCGCAAACCTTCGTGCAGCGGGAATTCACGTCGGCAGAGGAACAGGAACAAGTTCTCGGACAACTTCGGGAGCAAGGTATCGATCCCACCGGCAACGAAAACGGCGGACACCTCCTGGCCGAATTTTTTCTCTCGCGTCCGAAAGAAGATGCGTCCGAATTTCCGGTTGATCGGCTGGTGACAGCCTGAATGGATTTGTTCGTCGGCGAGGGATGCGGAGTCCTGGTTCTCGCCATTACCGGACCTCGTCCGGTAATGGCGGTTACGACGATCATCAAAATCAGCGCTGAAATGACCATTCAATCCGAAAGCGAACTCACATTTGCACGATTGCCAGATGTTTCAGCAGAAGAGATTCTTGCGCATATGTCTGATGTTCGCGTCGCGGAACACATGCCTCTCCTCAATTCCGAATGGGACCGCGACACCGTCACCGAATTCGTTGCGGCCAAGGAAAAGTATTGGCAGCGCGACGGACTCGGTCATTGGGCGATCCTCTTTAATGGCAGATATGTTGGATGGGGTGGATTTCAGAAAGAAGGCGACGAGTGGGACTACGGGCTGGTGCTAAAGCCTGACTCCTTTGGGCTTGGCAAGCGTATCGTCAAGAAAGCGATCGCGTTTGCCTTCGCCGATGAGCGCATTCCCTTCGTGACTTTCCTCCTGTCACCTTCGCGGAAGAATCTCGGAGGACTTGCCAGGCTGGGGGCTAGATTTGTCGAGAAGACGGAGCATGACGGTGCCCAGTTTCTGAAATATCGCTTAGAGACTGACTCGAAAGTCCTGAAGCCTGCCCACTCCCCCGGCCCAACCACCCAATAAGGGTACCCTCGGGGTGGTTGGGCCGGGGGAGTGGGCCGGCTTCAGGACTTTCAATACATCCGGTAACAAGGGGCAATTGTAACCGCCGCTGCTATACAAAGCCGACGGTTTAGATACCTATTTATTTTCTGGCGAAACGCCCCACATGAGATCGGAAGGTCGCTGCAAGCATGGCACTACTGCGATGCCCGGTCAGAACATTCGTCCGCTTGCCGTTGGCGTCGAACAACAACAATGTGACATGGCCTACGCGATTTGCTGCGGCAAAGGCCCTGCCCTCCGCGGTCCTGATGTTGGCAACCACATATTGGAGCGACCCATCCTCGATTGTCTCAAGGGCGCTTCGCGTTTCGCTCTGCAGGGCGAGACATTGATTGCATTGCGGATCGTGGATCTGAACAACGGTCGGTTTACCATTTCCAACCCGTGACAGGTCCTGCTCGGCCATCGTCGCCATGACGTCTTCGGCGAGGTACCATCCACCGCCGGCTGTCAGAACGCCAATAATGCCCCAATTACGGATTTTCTTCAGCGCGTCGCGCCTGCTGATTTCCGGTGAGATTGACGGCGTGTCGGCACTGCCACCCGCCTTCATCTTCTTTCTGTTTTTATCGGAATTGCGCCGTTTATTGCTCTTGCGTTTCATGTCCGGTGTCAACCTCCCAATACCGTGCGCCGGCTTCCCCAATCAATTCACTCTGGGGCACATTCCGTCATGGTCCGTGCACAGGCACTCGAAGCTGCAAATGCTCCGCACACGGCTGTCTTCAATTAAGAAGACGACAGTTGAGCGGAATCGTTCGGTTGTTCACGCAATTGTAATCGGACGGCTTCGCTTTCGCGGCCGGTCGATCACCTCGCTGGGCAGCGAGGTGAGTTAGTGTCGTGTCACAATTCTGCAGAATCGAAAACTAGGACTCAGCCTGAATTGCCTCCAGCCTGCACTTCCTCGACAGCCTTCAAGACCTTGGGCGGTGACAAGGGTAGCGAACTCATGGTCATACCCACCGCATTCTCGACGGCATTGGCGACTGCTGCAGGCGCCGGAACGATCGGCGGCTCGCCGACACCGCGCACGCCGTAGGGGTGATTGGGGTTCGGAACCTCGACCATGACCGTGTCGATCATCGGCACATCGGAAGCGACAGGCATCCGGTAATCCAGGAACCCGGTGTTCTGGAGCCGCGCCTTCTCGTCATAGACATATTCTTCGTTCAGCGCCCAGCCGATGCCCTGCACAGCGCCGCCCTGCAACTGGCCTTCTACATAATCCGGTGAAATAGCACGTCCGACATCCTGAACGACGGTATAGCGCTTCGGCGCGACAAAGCCTGTTTCCGGATCGATCTCGACATCCACCAGTTGCGCGCTGAAGGCCGCGCCGGCACCGCCTGCATTGATCTCGGAATGGCCGGCAATGGGGCCGCCCATTTTCATGGCCATCCCCGCAAGCGCTTTCAGACTGAGCGGTTCGATGCCCTCGCCTGCGGACTTGCCGGCAACTGCATGGCCGGCCTCCCAGGTCACATCTTCGACCGGGATCTCCCATTTCTTGGCGGCAAGTGCGCGGAGTTTCTCGATGATCTCTCGTGTCGCGTTGATCACGGCCCAGCCGGTGGCAAAGGTCGTGCGGCTACCAGCCGTCAGATGGCTGTAGCCGAGCAATGCAGTATCGCCCACGATCGGGATAATACTCTCGACATCGATGCCCAGTTCTTCCGCCGCCATCACACGCATGGAAGAGCGTGATCCGCCAATGTCTGGATTCCCTGTGGCAACCGTCAGTGTGCCATCCGCCTGAAGATTGACGGCGACACTGCTCAGGCCACCGCCATGCATCCAATAACCGAGAGCGAAACCGCGGCCCTGGTTCTTGTCCAGCGACGACTTGTAGTGATCGTGCGCCTTGACCTTCTCAAGCACATCGACAAGACCGATTGGGCCGTATGTGGTGCCCATCAGGCTCTGGTCGCCTTCGGTGACGGCGTTCTTGAGGCGGAGATCAACCGAATCCATTCCGAGCTTTTCGGCCAGCTCGTTCAGTGTGGCTTCCGCCGCAAAGCAGGCCATGGGTGCACCTGGCGCCCTGTAGGCCGCGACCTTGGGGCGGTTCACGCACACATCATGGGCCGTCGCCTGAATGTTCGGGATCGTATAGGCGGAGAAAAACGTCTCCACCGCACGGCCGATGGGCGAGCCCTTGAAGGCGCCGGCCTGATACCAAATCTCGGCTTGCGCGGCTGTGATCGTGCCGTCCTTCCTGGCACCGATCTTGACGCGCGATCGGCTGCCGACAGTCGGGCCGGTAGCGCGAAAAATCTCCGAGCGCGACATCACCATGCGCACCGGTCTGCCCGTCTTCTGTGAAAGGACAATCGCAACCGGCTCGCCATAGACATTGTTCTTGCCGCCGAAACCGCCGCCGATTTCCGACGCCGTCACGCGGATCTTCGATGTCTCCATGTTCAGAAGGTCGGCGCAATAGGCCCGGATGACGAAGTGGCCCTGCGTCGTCGTCCAAAGCTCGGCGCCGCCATTCTCCGAGGCAGTCGCAATACAGGCCAGTGGTTCGATAAAGCCTTGATGCACCGGCTGTGATGCGAACTCTCGTTCGACAATGACTTCCGCTTCGGCAAAACCCTGTTCGATGTCGCCTCGTGATCCCGAGATGGAACGAAACAGATTGGATGGCTTTTCCGGCTTTGGCTCCACCCCGGAGGTGAATTGATCTTCGTGGAGGATTGGCGCGTCCGGCTGTGCTGCCTCGAGCGGATCGAGCACATGGGGAAGTACCTCGTACTCCACCTCGATCAACTTGAGGGCCTTGCGCGCAATCGCCTCGCTGGTCGCCGCCACAGCCGCTACCGCATGGCCGTCATAAAGCACTTTCCCACGCGCCATCACGTTGCAGGAGATGTCGTGCATATCGCGGACGATTGGCGGATAGGGAGGCTCGGCCAGGGGATGGTCAGGGATGTCGGCGCTGGTGATCACCGCCTTCACCCCTTTCAGGGCTTCGGCCTTACTCGTGTCGATCGAGAGGATCTTCGCATGAGCGTGGGGGCTGCGCAGGATCTTGGCGTGCAGCATGCCCGGCACGATCAGATCGTCGCCATAACGGGCGCGGCCCGTGACCTTGTCGACGCCGTCGTAGCGAGGCGTCCGCTTGCCGATCCACTTGTAGTTGGTCGCCGTCCTGTCCTTGAGGTCTTCGCTCATGATCCGTTTGCCCTCATCTCAGCGGCCGCATCCATGACGGCGCGAACGATTTTGTCGTAACCCGTACAGCGGCAGAGGTTTCCTGCCAGCCCGAAACGGACTTCTGTCTCCGTCGGATCTGGATTCTTCTCAAGCAGCGCCTTGGCCATGTTGAGAACGCCCGGCGTACAGATGCCGCATTGCAGGGCGGCGGAATCGAGAAAGTGCTTCTGGAGGGGATGCAGTTCCTCGCCGTCCGCCATCCCTTCCACGGTCTCGATCGTCGCACCGCCGACCTCGATCCCCAGCACCAGGCAGGCATTGACCGGACGTCCGTTCATGATGATCGTGCAGGCACCGCAGTCGCCGCTGCCGCAACCATTCTTCGTGCCCGTCAGGTAAAGCTCGTTGCGCAACACGTCCAGGAGCGTCTGCTCGGTCGTGCAGGTAAAATCTACTTCGTCGCCATTGACCGTGGCGGTTACGAGGTTTTTCGCCATCAAGCTTCCTCCGCTCTTTGCCAGGCGATCTTGGCGACCCGGCAGGCCAGGACACCGGCCACCTTTGTTCTGAATTCGATTGTGCCGCGCTTGTCGTCGATCGGCGAACACGCAGCCCGTGCGGCATCGGACAGAGCCTCCATCGGAGCATCGTCCAATGTGTTGCCGACGAGGATTTCCGATGCGACCGCCACCAGTCTCGCCGTCGGTGCAACCGCTCCGAGAGACAGACGTGCCGCGGCGCAGGTCCCGTCCTCGTTCAGCGTGACGGACATACCCGCACCGACCACGGCAATATCCATTTCCGTGCGGGGAATAAATCTGAGATAGGCGTCGCCGGACCTGGCAGGCGGATTTGGCAGCAGGATCGAGACAACGAACTCGCCCCGTTGCAACCGGATCTGGCCCGGCCCCGTCATCATGTCTTCGATCGGCACGTCCCGGTTTCCACCGGGTCCTGCGATCGCTGCTTTGGCACCTGCTGCGATCAACGCCGGCACACTGTCGGCAGCGGGCGAGGCATTGCAGAGATTGCCGCCAATGGTCGCGCGACCCTGGACCTGGGCCGAGCCGATCAACTCGACCGCTTCGACAACTCCAGGCCACAGGGATTTGAGCTGCTCATGTTCGCCAAGCTCGGCGCCCGTGACGGCGGCGCCGATCCGCACCTGATCCGCGTCGATGACGATGGAACGGGCATCGGCAATCTTCTTGATGTCGACCAGCAGCGCCGGCTCGATCATCTCCGCTTCCATCTGGACAAGAATATCGGTTCCGCCGGCAAAGACTTTTGCCGTTGGTCCGCCGTCGGCCAGCACAGCCACGGCCGCCTCAACCGTCTCAGGGCACTCATATCTCATATCAACCACGGTCCACGAAACTCCCTTTCAGACGAACATCGCTCGGCGCGCAGCGCAGTTCGGCCAGCATCGGCAGAGCCACGTCCTGTGTTCGTGCATTGGTGTTTTTCGGTCCAACGGGACGGCAGTCCCGGGCAACGGATCTAACCTCTATTTACCCCGACCGTTCCGAAATGTCTTCACCATTGCTCGCATCAATTTCAGTCACACGGGTAGCGAGGAAGGCAGGCGGCTCGCAAATTGTCGGGAAGGTCCGTCGCGGCCAGACCACATGAATAGTTTCGCGTTCTTCGAAATCAAAAAAAGGCGGGCCAATGATGTGCCCGCCTCTTCCAGTGTGGTCAATCCGGCCGCCTCTTGGACAACCACAATTCGAATTGTCTAAGCAGCTTCGGTCAGCTGGTGGCCGGCTTGAACGTTAGTGCCAAACCGTTGTTGCAATAGCGCAGGCCCGTCGGCTTCGGACCGTCCTCGAAGACATGGCCCTGATGCCCGCCGCAACGGGCGCAATGATATTCGGTCCGTGGCCAGATAAGCTTGAAATCCCTCTTCTTGCCCAGATTGGCTTCGTCGATCGGCTGGTAGAAACTCGGCCACCCCGTGCGGCTGTCGAACTTGGTTTCGCTATCGAACAGCACCAGGTCGCATCCCGCGCAATGATATTTGCCAGCGCGCTTCTCTTTATCCAGAGGGCTCGTGAAAGGACGCTCGGTCCCTTCCTTTCGCAGGATATGGAATTGTTCCGGCGTCAAACGCTTCCGCCATTCGGCTGCGCTCAACTCCAGTTTCTCGATCGTCGCTGCCACGGCCTGGCCAATACCCGTCATTGCAATCATTGCTCCTGAGCCGAGCAGTTGCAGTGCATTTCTTCTCGTCCGGTTCATTCGTGTTGTCCTTCGGGAAGTTGGCATCGTCAATACTGATCTGACTATGTATACGGACGGAAACGGCTATCGGTTGCATCACACATTCTTGAAAACAGCTTAACCCGGACTTCTCACACTGCTGCGGTCGTCACGGGTCGCGTCAGGCGGGCCGCCCGCATCGTCAAGCCTCTCAACCGTAGCTCAGGCTACGCTTTTCGACGCTTTCCTAGCGCAACGCTCCCGCATGACGCGATGACGATCCACAGCAGTGTGAGAAATCCGGGTTAAGAAAGAACAGCCTGCACGCTGGTTTCGACGATGATGAACTGAGGGCCGGCAGATGCCAGAAGACCGGGAATGCGGTTCACCGCGCCCGCGTCGCGAATGCGATGCACATCGAACCCATAGGCCTGCCCGATCAGCGCCAGATCCGGATTGGTGAACCCGGTACCGATCGTCCGCCCTGGATAATCGCGTTCCTGATGGATGCGGATCGATCCATAAATGCTGTTTTCCGACAGGATGATCTTGAGATTGAGTTTGCGCTCCAGCGCAACGGCGAGCTCACTGCCGGTCATCGCGAAGCCGCCATCACCGACGAAACAGATGACGGGGCGCTCCGGCTCGCGCAGGCCGGCAGCGACAGCGGCGGGAATGCCGAAACCCATTGCACCCGATATAGGTGCGAGCAGACGCTGCGGCGGTGCGAACGGTACGACCCGATAGACCGGCGCTCCAAAGACGCCGGCATCGACTGTGACAATGGCATCGCCAGGCATCGTCTGGCCAACGGCTGCGACCACTGCCTCGAATGGAACACCGTCGCCGACATCGAACTGGCGAACCGCAGCGATTGCGTCTCGCTGCTCCACAAGCGCGGCAATCCAGTCGTCCCGGTCGGGCAAACCATCCTCAGGATCGCCGATTGTCTCGAACACAGCACGCGGCCCGCAGGCAATAGAAAGATCGGAGGAGAAGTGCGTTCCGATCTGCGTTGGATCGGGGTGAATATGAATGAGTATCTGATCCGGGCAAACGAGACTCGGATAGGTATACCCCTGCGTCGTGATATCGGACAGACGTGCACCGAGGACGACCAGCAAATCCGCCTCGCGAAATACCGCCATCTGCGTTTCGGGATTCGATAGGCCCATGTCCCCGGCATAGAGTCGATGCCGGTTCGGCAATAGATCCTGCCGGCGAAACGAGACGACGGCCGGCAAGTCCCACGACTCCAGGAATGCCAGCAGAGCGGCCCGGTCCGCATCATTCTCGATCCCGCTCCCTGCGAGGACCAGCGGTCGTTGGGCCTTTTGCAGGTGCTGCCGCAATTGCCCAAGGGATGCGCCATCGGGTGCTACCGCTATCGGTGCCTGTGGCTGAACGGTAAGTGCTTCGCAGTCGGCGGTTAGAACATCTTCCGGCACGGCGATCACCACCGGGCCCGGCACGCCCGTCGTTGCCACCTGGAACGCGCGTAGAAGCGCTTCGGGTGCACGAACCGGATCGGTGATCTCGACCGTCCATTTCGCGATCGACCCGAACATCTTCCCGTAGTCGATTTCCTGAAAACTATCGCGCCGAACGTCACGCACAGCCACCTGCCCGACGATCAGAAGAAAAGGTACGCCATCCTGCTGAGCCGTATGCACGGCGATTGCCGCATTGCTGGCACCAGGGCCACGGCTGACGCACGCAACGCCGGGGCGGCCAGAAAGACGAGCATCGGCAAGCGCCATGAATCCCGCGCCCGCTTCATGACGGCAGACGACCGTATCGATATCGGACTGATCGTAGAGACCGTCCAGCAGGCCGAGATAACTCTCGCCCGGAACGCAGAACACCCGATCGATTCCATGAGCGGCGATAGAGCGCGCAATCAGTTGCCCGACGGTCTTTCTTGTCATTCTTGCTGCTGTTTCGATCGGATGGCGTGACGTCGAGGGCCAGTTTGGAAAATTAGGTGTCTGCCGGACCCCCCCAGGGTCCGGCAGACAACGCATTCGCTGTTGCAGAACGAACGCGCTCCCCCCCAAAGCCGAGTTGTTGCCTCTCGGCCAAGCTCAATAAACTAAATGCAATGCTGACGGCGCTGCTCCTTGTCAGAGCTCTTTCGCTTTCATCTGCCATCCCGGTTGCGGCAAGCAACGAACATGGCCCCGAAGGCGATGAGCGCATCATAAGACCAACTTCACAGCACAGAGGAGCGGATATTGCATCTAAGCGTGACATTTTCTCGTCACTGTGGCGCGTTTGCCACTCAGATAGCTGTCGGGATGGTGCTGAGGGCTGAAACTTGACGCAAACATAGCGCGAACCTAGGTTGACGCGCCGACGCACGGATCAACCGACGTTCAAGCGAATTCGCTTGGACGTCAAAATGTTGATCGCGTCTAAAATGCTAGAGCAACTTGAGTGCATCCAACTGGACCCACGTTGCGCTAGGCGAGTCACCGACCGGAGCCTTCATCGCATGACAAACCTGCTCACCTCGCTCCTCAAGAGCCGGGACTGGATCCTCGCCGACGGTGCCACGGGCACGAACCTCATCGATATGGGGCTGACCCAGGGCTATCCGCCGGAATTCTGGAATGTCGAAGAGCCGGACAAGATCCGCGCCCACTACCGCTCCTTTATCGAGGCGGGCAGCGATGTCGTTCTCACGAACACATTTGGCGGTACGGCCCCGCGGTTGAAGCTTCACAAATCTCAGGACCGTGTCTTCGAGATCAATAAGGCCGCTGCGGCCCTCCTGCGCGACGAGATCGACAAATCGGGCCGCCAAGTTGTCTGCGCCGGATCGATCGGGCCGACAGGCGAGGTCTTTCAGCCCCTGGGCGAGCTTTCCTACGAAGACGGCCGCGCGGCCTTCTCGGAGCAAATGCGCGGCCTGAAGGCGGGAGGTGTCGATGTGGTGTGGATCGAGACCATGTTCGCGGAAGACGAACTGAATGCGACACTCGAAGCAGCCCGTGAGCACGATCTCCCTGCTGTCTGCACCATGTCCTTCGACACGTCCGGCCGGACCATGATGGGGCTCACCCCGGCAGACCTCGCGAACTTTGCCCACAAATGCGATCCGCCGCCGGTTGCCTTCGGCGGCAATTGCGGAACCGGCGCCTCGGATCTCCTTGTCGGCATCATTTCCATGACCGAGGCGCGAACGCCCGAAGATGTCGTCGTCGTCAAAGCCAATTGCGGCATTCCCGAGTGGCTCGGCGACAAAATCCAATATAACGGCACGCCGGAACTGATGGCGGACTATGCCGTCATGGCGCGAGACGCTGGCGCACGGATCATCGGCGGCTGCTGCGGCACGACACCGGTACACGTTCGCGCCATGAAGGAAGCGCTCGAGACCCGTCCGCGCGGAACGATGCCGACCATGGAGCAAGTCATCGAAGTGATCGGACCACTGACGGGAACAACGAGCAGTCTCATCGAGGGTGGCGGCGAGCGTCCGCCCAAACGCCGGCGCCGTCGTCCCAGATAAGCGATATCTCCGAGTATCCTGAGACGTACCTTCTAGCGCCAAGACTCGACATAGAAGGTGACCGCCCCGAGCGGCGTCACATGGTGTTTCACTTCCGGCTCGATGATACCGTCGACACCTGGAGTAAGTTTATGTGCTTCCTCACGCGGGGGGATCGTGTAATGCAGACGGCCGACCGTTACGTGTATCACACCCCAGACACCGGACTTGGTCGCATGGTCTTTCGTGAGACCGGCAGGCACCGTAGTCTCGCTGAAGATCGTTGCTCGCCCGTAAGGCGCGAGACCTTCGGGTGAAGGTTTCATGACACAACATTCCCTCTAACGAGCCGCGCAAAGACCATCACATATGTGACCAGCAGCAACGGCGTCAGAAAAGTCGGACACGCGCTGATCTATGTGTTCAGACATGATTGTCTCCTATTTGGCTGGTCGTGCTCTAATTGGCGACGGTAAACCGTGCCATTGGGTGGTGCGGAGTCTCCGCTTCATCGATCAGGGCAACGGCAAAATCCTCCATCGAGATCGTTGAATCTCCGGCCTCATCGACGAGAAGCGTGTCGGCTCCGAGGCGGTAGCGCCCCGTGCGTTGCCCTGGAACCAGCATTGCGGGCGGACACAAATAGGACCATTGCGCCTGTGTCTCGGCGGCACAGAGTTCAAATTGGTCCTGGCAGGCGCGGGCAATCGGAACGACCGCCTCGGAAAGAAACCCGGGTGCGGTAAGTACGGTTGTTCCATTGCGATCCGGCAACTTCAGACTTGCCGCACCGCCGACAACCAGCACAGGAACACCGGCGACCGACGCCGCTTCCAGGACCGAACGGGTCAGAGGAACCAGGATCTCTTCCTGACCGTCTGGCGGACGAACGGCGCTGATCGCCAGATCGTGTCCGGCCATAAGCTCCGTCAACCGGGGCCCATCAAGGACGTCGCCAACCGCGACAGTTACCGGGAGCGGCAAATCCGTGCGTTGCGATACTTCTCTGACAAGGGCCGTCACGTCATGGCCTCGCGAGAGTGCTTCCCTCACGACCCGGCTTCCCACATCTCCTCTTGCGCCCATCACAAGAATTTTCATGTCTCGTCTCCTCAGGTTGCTTTCAGGTTTGTGCGGCGACAGTGTGCGGATTTCTTCGCGCTCGCCGCACTGACAATGCGGAAGGAGCTGAAGGCACCCATTGGCTCAGCCAAACGCTAATCAGTACGGCGGCAAAACCGGCGATCTGCAGACTGCTCAAGCTCTGATCGAGTACCCACCAGCCGAGGATCAGTGCTGTCAGCGGGCTCAGAAATCCCAGTGTCGAGATCACCGAAGGTTCAATGCGGCGCACGCCCCGAAACCAGATGATGTATGTAAACGCGGCTCCGATCAGGCCGAGATAGGCAAGTCCCAGAAGATTGTCGGAGCTCAGCGCCGGCAATGGCGGTTCAATCCAGAGCGACAGTGGCAACAGCAGCAATCCACCCGCTGTCAATTGCCAGGCTGTAAAGGTCAGAGGCGAAACCGGAGGTTGCCATTTGCGGGAAAGAACCGTTCCGGCAGCCATAGACAGTGCACCGCCAAAACCGGCTGCTATGCCGATGGCATCCAACCGCGCCATCGGTGTCAGCACCAGCAACGCAACACCGACCATTCCGACAATCGCAGCAACAATGGACGATGTCCGAATTTGCGTCCTCAGTACCCTGTGCGCAAGGAAGATGACGATGAGCGGTTGAACTGCTCCAATCGTTGCCGCGACACCGCCCGGCAAATGATAGGCGGCGACAAAAAGCAGGCTCCAGAAGATCGAGAAATTGAGCGCACCGAGAATGACGATTCTCCCCAGCAATCTGCTGGGCGGGATCTGCCTGACAACCACGAGAAGAAGAAGTCCCGCGGGAAGTGCGCGCAACATGGCGATCGTCAAAGGGTAGCCATCCGGGAGCAGTTCGGTCGTTACGAGATACGTGCTTCCCCAGATGGCCGGTGCAATTGCCGTCAGAAGCAGGTCTGTCCGGGAAAGCATCACGTCCTCCATGCATTTATCTTGACATCAAGATAGTTATTTTTATCTTGACGTCAAGATATTTTTGGAAAAAAATCCGGCTATGGATCATGTCGACAGAATTCTTGCTCAATGGCGCAAAGAGCGCCCCGACCTTGACGTAGCGCCGATGGGGCTCATTGGAAGGGTCAAGCGGCTCATGGCGAATCTCTCGCGAGAGATGGAGAAGACCTGGGCCGAGTATGGTCTGAGCACCGCCAGCTTCGATGTACTGGCGACCTTGCGACGGTCCGGTCGGCCATTTACTTTGTCGCCAGGAGACTTGATGGCATCGACCATGGTGACATCGGGCACCATGACGAACCGGATCGACCAGTTGCAGAAGGCCGGTCTCGTCGATCGCGTTCCGAATCCGAAGGACGGACGTGGCTTTCTGATATCGCTGACGGACGAGGGCTTCCAGGTCATCGACAAGGCCGTTGCGGCGCATGTGAAGACACAAGCAAAACTGGTTGCCGGTCTATCAAAGAAGGAACAGCGCGAACTCGATGCTCTCTTGAAGACCTGGAATGGGACCGTGTAGGGGCCCGGCAAGAGGCAGCGGCATAAGTGACGCGCCTGCCGCTATTTCCTTGCGGCCTCAGCGAAATCTGCGATGCGGGGGCACAGGGCCGAAAACGATGCCTATATACGACGCATGCAGAACAAAAAAATCAAAGTCGGCATTCTCTTCGGGGGCAAATCCGCAGAGCATGAAGTGTCGCTGCAGTCGGCCAAGAACGTCGCCGATGCCATCGACAAGGATAAGTACGACGTCGCCCTGATCGGAATCGACAAGTCGGGACAATGGCTGTTGCCGATCAATCGCAATATCTCATCAACGCAAGCGATCCCAAGCTCATCAAACTCAATCGAGAGAATGAAGCCAGCGTGGCACTCGTGCCCCAAAGCGGCGGCGAGTTGACCGACCTGACGGCCGGCGGCGCCCACTCGTCCATCAGCGTTATCTTTCCGATCCTTCACGGCCCCTTCGGGGAAGACGGCACCGTCCAAGGTCTGTTGAAACTCGCCGGCGTGCCCTTCGTCGGTGCCAGTGTGCTCAGCTCGGCCATTGCCATGGACAAGGACATCATGAAGCGCCTGCTGCGCGATGCCGGCATTCCGATCGGCGAGTATCTGGCCTTCAAGCGCGGCGACCTGTTGGACTTCGATGCCATTTCCAACGAGCTGGGTCTGCCGTTGTTCGTAAAACCAGCCAATCTCGGGTCATCGGTCGGCGTGCACAAAGTCACCGACCGGGAGACCTTCGAGCGGGCGATCGAAGATGCCTTCACCTATGATCTGAAAATTCTGATCGAGGAGTTCATCGACGGACGGGAGCTTGAATGTGCCGTGCTCGGCAATCGCAATCCCAAGGCCTCGGTCGTCGGCGAAATTGTTCCGGCCACGACTTCTATTCCTACGAAGCCAAATATATCGATGAACAGGGCGCAGCGCTGGAGATTCCGGCCAACATCCCTGAGGCAACGAGCGATCAAATCCGAGACCTTGCGGTCCGCACATTCGAAACGCTCGAGTGCGAGGGCCTTGGCCGGGTCGATTGTTTTCTGAAGAAGGACGGTCACGTGGTCGTCAACGAGATCAACACTATCCCCGGCTTCACGAAGATCAGCATGTATCCGCAGCTTTTGGAGGCGAGCGGCATTCCCTATTCGGAGCTGATCAATCGATTGATCGAACTCGCTATCGAGCGCTTCGAAGGTGAACAAACACTCAAGACATCCTTCTGAGGCATTGTCACTTCAGACGTGCTGATCGACGAGGATCGGATTGCCGTCCGGATCGATGACAACGAAGCTCGCAGGGCCTTCCGTGCTCTCGTCCGCCTCGCTGGCAAACGCGACGCCTTCAGATTTCAGTTTCTTCTGCAACTGCCTGACATCGGTAAAGCTATCCACCGGCTGCGCGTTCTGATCCCAACCCGGGTTGAAGGTCAG
>CBDDHT010000004.1:0-3597701 GCA_965228615.1 Methyloligellaceae bacterium
CTCACCGCGAACCAATGCATTGTACCAAAGCGATATCGGGTTGATTTCCGATTGGCCTGCATTCTTCAGAAGCGGTCTTCGCGCCCGAATAATCAAGCCGTATCGTTTCCGATTGCTATCCGCTTGCACAACGACGTCGAAATGCGGCGGCGTCATCTTGAATTTTGTCCTGTAGAGCGTCTTCATACGCTGGATAAGAATTGGACCGGCCTGGGCTGCGCTCTGCGCATCAGCAAACAGGATTGCCATCAATGCCCATCGCTCGATCTTGTTTTTGTCGCTTCCGCCTGCAAGTCCGTCACAGCATCTGCAAAAATTGGAGCGACAGGCCAAGGAAGCGGCAATTTCGGCTTGGTCTCCTGGCTTTGGGGCTCCCGGCGCAGTTCATTGCGCAGGTCGTCCATATCAACGCTGCCGGTCTTCGACAATTGTTCGGACAACAGAGCGCCGAGGCGGCTCTGTTTTTGAAAGTAGACGTTTTGGTCCCACGCAAACCCGGCCAACAGGTTTGCCTTTTCGGTTTTCAAGAATGCGGCGAAGGATTCGCTTAACGCGCGTAGCGCAGCCGCGTTCCCTGTTGGCTTGGTGTGTCCGGATAGACAGGCTTGAGCTGCTTTCAATTCGTTGAAGTGCGACGCTAGATGAATCTCGTTCGTTCGCAAGGCAAACCGTTGCGGTTTACCGAGGTCGAAATGGAAAGGGTCGTCTCGATTGAAGGAAAAATCGAGTTCGTCATCCTTCCCTTTCCACCAGATAGTACCGCCATCGAGCTTCTTCTGTTTTAGGCCCCGTTCCGCCAGGCGTGCCGCGATTGGCTTTGTCGACTTTTCAGCCGTGAGGCGGAAGCGATATGTCGTGTTCGTGTGCGGTCCGCTAAAACTTGTCGAAGAAACTGTGGCGACGTCCGCCAACGAAACGCGAGAAGGGGGCGTAACGGGTCTTCTGCCGGCTTGTTTTCCAACTGACCAACGATTTTCTGCAGCCACCAATTACTAATGTGTCGCTCGACAGGAAGGCTGAACCAGAAGTCCGCACGGCTCTCTTTCGGGAGCAGTTTCGCGGTGGATGCGGCAACATCGAGATTCACCATATGCGCCAGCGGGATACCCTGCTTTTCCGAGAAGGTAACAAGGGAGCATGAGATCGTGCGACCCTGCATAAACTGACGAAGAAACTGAACCCGCCATCAGAAGTGCCGCAGTGATCGAAGCTGTTGAACGAACTCTTCGCGTGTCTTCTCGCCATTGTCTAAATCGATATATTTTTTTTCGTCGTTCATTCAGCATCACCATTGTTCCCGGGGAGTCGAGGTGTAGGCCTGATCCACAAGCTGCGGCTCCCCTTATGTTCAGTGTCCCGTGACCGACTGCTAACATGTTCATCTGCACCAAGTCTCTTGATCTCGGACCGAGGCGGTGAGAGACTCTGCTTGCATCGAAGAGTCGCGCCTGACGGGAGACCGGTCGGGCGCCTTTTGATTCCGGTGAGTATCGGTGGCTCACTGACTTTTCTGAGATTTTACCCCCTCACCCTAACCCTCTCCCCAAGGAGAGGGGACAAATGAACAAGCCCTCTCCTAAGGCGAGAGGGTTGGGTGAGGGGATTGGACCTCACGTTACGACAGTGCTCTCGACCCCGAAGAGCCTGTCTCTATACCCTCACACAACGCCGCCTTCTCTGCGGCCTTTCGCAACCCGCCGCCGGCGGGTTTTTTATGGAGATTCCATGCCTGAATTCGAAACGCAGGGCGGCGATGACAGCCAAGCCCTTGGGTTTGCCGACGATCTTTCGAAAGCGTTCGATGAGGTCGACAGTGAAATGCCGTCCGACGATGACGACATATTCGAAACCGAAGTCTCGGGCGAGACCGGTGACGATGCGGATATCCTGGATGGCGAAATAATCGACGATGCGGACGGTGGGCTTGTCGAGGCACCTGAGCATTGGTCTCAGGACGACAAAGACACCTTCGCGGCGCTGCCGGATGAGGCGCGCCCGCTCTATCTCGCCAAGGTTAAGAGTCTCGAATCCGGTTTCAACCGGAAGTTCGAGGAGTTGGCCGACGAGCGACGCGGGCTCGATAGCTATCGCGGTTTCCACGATTTGTTCAGGCCCTTCGAGGAAGACCTGGCATCGGCCGGCATTACGGCGGAGCAATATACCCGCCAACTGGTCGCAACGGCGCTGCAGATGCGCCAGAACCCCGAGGCGACATTGGCATCACTGGCGAAGAGCCATGGTGTCGATCTCGCAGAACTGGTCGGCAAGCTCACCGGCGCCGGCGACCCACACGATGACGACTCAGACCCGGATATCCGTGCGCTGAAGGAGCAGAACCAGATGCTGCGCGAAGAGCTCCACGGTCTTGCCACCAGATTCGACCACTCGCAGCTTTCTCAGCAGCAAGCCCATCAAGAACAGATGATGCAGGACTGGGTGGATTTCGCCAATGCGGCGGACGAGAACGGACAGCCGCTCTATCCCGGTGCCGAAGCTCTTTCGGCACTGGTGGGGGAGGAACTGGTCCGCAATCCGCCAGCCCTTGGCGAGACGCCCCACCAAACCTTTGCCCGGGCCTATGACACGGTCAAATGGCTGAGCCCCGAACTTCGTCAATCGATGCTCGCGGCGGAGCGTGAAAAAGCGCGCGCCGCCGCTGACGGCGGAGGCTTTGAGGCCCAGCGCAAAGCCGATGTGGACAAGGCTCGGCGCGCAGGCCGGACGATCCGTTCGAAAAGCACACCTGTCGATGAGGCGCCGCGGGATTCACCGAGCTGGAGAGACGAGGTGGAACGCCAATGGGACGAAGCGGCATCGGCTGCTTGACAGGTCGAGATAGAAGTCCCGAAGCCGGCCAACTCCCCCGGTCCAACCACCCCGAGGGTACCCTTACTGGGTGGTTGGACCGGGGGGAGTGGGCCGGTTGAGGCCTAGGCCAGCAGAGTCCCAAACATCAACCTTCATAGGAAAGACATATGGTTTCTCCAAATCTTACGGAGATTGTCACCACGACGCTGCGCAACCGGCGCGGCAAACTGGCGGACAATGTCCTCAATCACAATGCGCTGCTCCGCCGCCTCTCGGATGAACGGCAACGTGCAGCTTGAGTCCGGCGGGCGATCGCTGGTCGAAGAGATCGAATATGCCGAGAACAGTACGTTCAAATACTATTCCGGCTATGAAGAACTCGACGTCGGTGCCTCGGACGTTTTCACGTCAGCCGAATATAACTGGAAGGCAGGCGGCCACGGTCGTCGCAATTTCCGGCCTTGAACGGCGGCAAAACTCCGGCAAGGAACGCTCGATCCGTCTTCTGGATCGGCGACTGAAAAACGCCGAAAAGACCTTGATGAATAACCTCTCGACGGGTGTCTACTCGGGACGGGACCGGGGCATCGGGCAAACAGATCGGCGGTCTTCAAAGCCTCGTTGCGGACGATCCGACAACGGGCACGGTCGGCGGCATCGACCGCGCCAGCTTCCCGTTCTGGCGGAACAAGGTCTATGACTTTTCCGATGAGACCGTGACGCCGTCCAAGGACACGATGCAGGGGGCGATGAACGAAGCCTGGCTGCGTGTCGTGCGCGGCTCGGACAAGCCGAATTTCATCGTCTTCGGTACGACTTATTTCGGCTATTTCTGGAATTCGATGCAGGCGATCCAGCGGATCGCATCGGATACGGAAGCCTCATCCGGATTCCAGACCCTGTGCTGGTACGGACCGGGCGGCCGGGCGGACGTCTTCCACGATGACGGTGTGGATGCCACCAAAGGGTATTTCCTCAATACGGATTTCCTTTTCTGGCGCGTTCACCGCGACGCCAATATGGAGCCGCTTTCGGACCGTGAATCCATCAACCAGGACGCGACTGTCGTTCCGATCATCTTCATGGGCAATCTGACCATGTCGAATGCGGAACTCCAGCTCGTCATGAAGCCGTAAAGGAGGGCTGAACACATGTATCTCACAGGTGTTGATCCAACCGCGGTTTCAGCGACCGCGGACTTTGGCGTTGGTAGTCTCTTCAAGGACGACGACGGCAAGATCTACAAATATGTCCAGTATGACACCGGGGCCGGCGGCATTGCCGCCGTATCCGGAAACGTCGCCTACTATTACACGCTGGACGGTTACAAGAACGGGCAGGTGACGTCCGATCTTTCCGACTCGATCGAGATCGGCGCGGGCGTTCTGCAGTCGGCTCCGGCCGATGCGCAATATTGCTGGGTCCAGATCAAGGGCGCAGCGACGTTGACGCCGGCATTGACGGCCGGCACGGACGGTGACCCGCTCACGCCCACCGGTTCGACCGACGGTACGCTCGATGTGTCGGCAGCGGTCACGGATCATGTCTGCGCCTATGCGGGCGACATATCCGACAAAGAGATCATCTGCGACTTCCCCTTTTAGGATTGGCGCTGATGCGGGGGCGGGGCTTCGGCCCCGCCTCTTGATCACCAGCAATGCGGCAACGCCGCGTCCCCTCATCCTAACCTTCTCCCCAGGGAGAAGGGACAAATGGAATAGCCCTCTCCCTTGGGAGAGGGGTGGGTGAGGGCTTTTTCTAACTCCCCCTTCACAAGGAGCGAACCCATGTCGAATGTCGGATCCGTGCGCGAGTGGCAGGAGATTGCCGAAGGCGAAGAGCGAGGCCGCGATGGTTGTGTGCCGCTCTTCTATTTGCGCGAAGTGCAGAACAAGGCGCGCTCCAAGGTCGAGGGGCGGATCTGCTTCGACCAGAAGGAATATGTCGAGATCTTCGTGCCGGGCGAGAAGCATCTGCGCCCGAACCGGCCTGTGACCGAGGCTGACAAGACGCGCTGGCCGGCTGCTTACCGCAGGTTTCAGCAGACGCGCGAAGAGACGCTGGACGGCACGCCTGTCGAGCAGTGGCCTTTTCTTAACCGGGCACAGGTCGCGGAGTTGAAGGCCAACGGCATCATGACCATCGAGGCGATTGCCGATATTCCCGATGGGATGCTCGAACAGCTCGGCCGCAACGGGCGCGAAATCCAGAAACGAGCCAAACAGTTTCTTCAACCGCAGTCCGATACGGAAAAGGAACTGCGTGCCCAGGTCGTCACGCTGGAAGGCCAGGTCCGTGAGAAGGATATGCTTGTGGAGAATCTAAACCAGCGGATCGAAGCCATGGAGCGCCAGGTTACAGCAATGACGCAGAGGAGCGAAGACGCGGGGGATCAGAGCGGCGAGGCCGAGGCTCCGGCAGAGAAAACGCCTGCCCGGCGAGGCCGGCGTAAGAGTGCCGCCGCGTGACCATACTCGCCATCTGCCAGAACGCGCTGAAGGAGATCAGCGGCTTCGACGTGCCGGGCACGATCGTCGGCAATCAGAACGAGACGGCGGTGACGGTGCTTGCCGTCCTGCGGCGCGAAGGCATGCGCCTGCGAAAGTTCAACTGGGACGCTCTGATCGCCGAGGGAACGATTGCGACCGTTGCCGGCCAGGCGAGCTATGCCAGGCCGGACGACTTCCGACATTTCGCCAACACGAGCCAGTGGGACCGAACGAACAATCTCAGATTGCGGGGGCCCACGACGCCGGCGGAATGGCAGTTCCTAAAGGGGAGCGTGATCGGTTCCACGGGAACCATCGAGCGCTGGTTCCGGGTCAAAGGTCGCCAGATTTTTATTCACCCGACGCCGGCAACCGACAACGAGACGATTGCCTATGAATATTACTCCACCAACTGGGTGGTCGTGCAGTCAGACGGCTCCACCGCGGCAGAAATTACGAGCGACAACGATACGGTGCTTCTGGACGACGAAGTCCTGACGCTCGGCGTGAAATGGCGCTTCCTGAAAGCCAAAGGCATTCCGTGGGAAGCGGAATATCGGGAATATGAAGACATGGTGCAGTCGCTGCTCGGGCAGAATGGCGGCAGCCCGGTGGTTGCCCTCGACAAGCCGGGTTTTGCCGACAGGCTGACCTCCGTTCCGGAGCAGGGCTTTGGGTTTTCTTGACCGCCCCCTGAGCAGGGGGGTCCGCAACGCACCGACCCGGTTCGATGCGGGCAACGCTTTCGTGGCGCAGTCGCCCTATGGCGGCATCAATCTGCGCGACGACGTCTCGGCCATCCAGCCCAACCAGGCCCGGTTTCTCGACAACTGGCTGCCCGACTCCGGCGCGCTGAAAGTGCGGCCCGGGTTCGAGGCATATGCGAGCGGCGTCGGAACCGGCGAAGTGGAGACGCTGGCCACCTTCGAGGGCACGACAGCAGAAGTCATGCTCGCTGCGGCCAATGGCGACTTCTACAATGTCTCGAGTGCAGGATCGGCGCTCGAGCTGACCGGTGCGCTTTCCGATTTTTCAGAAGACCGCTGGCAGCACGCTAATTTCAACAATCGCCTCTTCTTCGTGAATGGTGTCGATACGCCTTTGCATTTCGACGGGTCCGCCATTGCAACTACTGCTTGGACCGGCACGGGGCTCACCATCTCAAATCTGGTCAATGTCGCCAATGTGCGGAACAGGCTGTGGTTCTGCGAGACCGGGTCTGCCGATGTCTGGTATGGCGGTATCGGCTCGATCACCGGGTCGCTGACGAAATTTCCGCTTTCGCAGATCGCGTCGGGCGGATTCTGTCAGGCGATCGGGTCCTGGTCGCGGGACGCGGGCGACGGACAGGACGATCTGACGGTCTTTGTCATGTCGACCGGGCAGATCATTGTCTATCGGGGCGATCCGGCATCCAGTTTCGAGCTGGTCGGCAAGTTCGGCGATGAGAATTCGGCGCCGCCGATCGGGCGGCAATGTCTGATCAAGGTCGGCGGTGAACTCGTCGTCATTACCCGGCTCGGGCTCTTGCCGCTCTCGGCCGCCATGAGTGCGGCAAGCTCACTCGACTTTTCGGTGCTGGACCCCTGGGGCAAGATCGCCGCGCTCATTCGCACGGAGGCCGAAAGCCACGGCGCCAAACCCGGCTGGCACGGCGCGCTTCACAACGGCATTCTCTATATCAACATTCCACAATCGGCCGGCATTCTCTCGAAGCAGATCGTACTGGTCACGCGGACGGGGGCCTGGTCGACCTATTCCGGCTGGAATGCATCGAGCATTCGTGCGTTCGACAATGCCCTCTATTTCGGCGCACAGACCGGCGGTCTTGTTCGCAAGGTGGTCAAAGGCGACGACAATGGCGCGGCGGTCATTGCGACAGCCCGCGGCGCGTTCCTCACGCCAAGCGGCAACCGCACCAATGTCTTCACCGCCATCCGCCCGCGCATTCAGGCGCAGGGGGATGTCGCGGGCTTTGTCGGTGTGGATACGGATTTTTTCGAGCGTCCCCTGATCGGCAACTCGGTCGATCTGGTGCGCGACATCGATACGACGCCTTGGGGCTCGCCCTGGGGCAGCCCCTGGGGCGCGAAACCCGAGCCCATCGCGACGTGGTTCTCGGTCAATGGCGACGGTCGCAACGCCGCCGTCAAGCTGCAGGTCTTTGCGCAATCGGACGAGGTGAAGTGGCTCGCCACGGATGTGCTCTACCGCCAGGGCGGCATTCGCTGATCGTCGGCTGCCCCGCTTTTCACGTATTCGGAGATTTTGAATGGAACCTAGACCTGCCGTCACCGGGTCGCACAGACCGCTGCCGCAGGACTCCGGTGCGATCCTCGGAGCCTATGCGCCGATCCTACAACCGCCTGCCGATACGGGTTCGAGCCCGCCGACTGTCGAGCAGACGTCAACTGCGCGGCCCAGGCCTGTGTTGCAGGGCAATCCTGCGAGCCGCTTGGGTGAAGCGCTATTGAACGGTGTCAGGAGTGGATTGCTGCCGGACTCACCTTTGGGACCAAGCCGGCAGACGCTGCAGAAGGGACGCGACCTTGGGTTCTTTCCCCGCGGTGACGAGACGTTATCTCTCCTGCCACTGATGTTGAACCAAGCAGGGTTCACGGCCATCGGCAGCGGGCTGGATGCCGCAGGTCGGGTTGTCAATGCGGCCGGACTCGGATTCAGAGATTTAGTCGGGCAGACGGTACGTGAACTCGGTGGATCGGAAGCATCGGCCAGACGCGCCAAGCGTGAGTTGAACGCCTTGGGAAGATTGGCCCCGGTGTTCCTGAGTGCGCTGCCCGTCGCGTCCACAGGTGCGGCTGCCAGCAGAGCAAGACATGGAGTTCGAAGCCGTTTCCCGAATTCACGTCCGGTGCCACAAACCAGTCCCGGGCGTGATCATGTTTTGCTGCCGAAAGGACCTGTCAATGCCAGAGGGCGTCAACGAACGTCTTCGCTGGAAGAGGCAAATAGTGTTTTCGATGAAGTACTCGACACTCAGAAGAGCGCCGTCGGCAAGCTGTTTCGAGAAGATATCGGAGACATTACAATCGATTTCGGAATGGTTGGGGACCCCAATCATGGTTTTAAAGGCGGGTTTGGACTTGCCAAAATTTTAGCCAAGAGAGGTTCGGAACGCTTCGATTCACGCGATTTCGTCGGCCGCATCCTTCCGCGTATCGTCGCTAAAGGAAAACTGATGCGCATCATGGACAAGCCAAATCAGCGTCGCGCAGAGATTCGATTTGGGAAAGACGTCGCGGTGTTTAGCTTGTTTCGCTCAGGCAAGCGGGAAACTTGGCTTCTGACGGGGATTCGCAAAAAGAAATAAGTGCGCTTCGGTGGTCGGGAAGGGGTAAACCCTAGCACCGCCTACGCATGACACCCTCCTGGTATTTCAGATGCCATGGGAGCGAAGCGCAAAGTTATTTTACCACTGGCTGTTTGATTTCATCAATACCGTTGCCGCAGCCCTTCGAGTTTGAAGAGGACTTCTCATGATCGGATGAAGGGGGAGTGCGTTCCGGTGAACTGGTAAGGGGTCACCCCTTTGCCTGCCTACGCACACCACCGCTCCGGATGTGAGTGATGGTGTGGGAGCGGAACGCGTGATTAGTGTAACACGAACCGCGAACAGCCTCTATCCCGCTGTCTTTGGGTCTGTCACCGGATCGCTCTGAATTCTCAACGGCTCGATCCTCTTTTTCCAAGGTTGCGTGACGCCGAGACAAAGATCGGACAGCTCTGGAATGTGGCGGTAAGCGTCTTCATAGCGCTGGTCGCGAAGGAGGCTCCAGAGTTCGAAGAGACGGTACGGGTTGCCCTGGGGCGACGGGTAGGCAAGGTCGAAGCTTTCCATCGATCGAGGCCGTGCCCGATCCCTGACTTCGGTGCCGGTGAAGACGGGTTTGGGGCGGTCGAGGGCAACGCGCGGTAGGACCGTGTCATTGCGGACCGCCTCGAAGAAACCGAGTTCCATTCCCAGATGAAGCGACCGCCATTCGAGCAGTAGCCGGTGTTCCACGGTCAGGAAGGGAAGGGTGATGACGCGCCGCACTTCAAACAGGGATCGCAGGGCGATGGGGTGCCCATGACAACTGGCCTGTTCGATGACGGTTCTGAGGGACTTCAGAAAGGGGCCGTTTCGCTTGTGTAAGAGCGCGCCATTCGATCTCCAACGATCGGGGAACACATGCCAGCGCTTACTGATGTTCCGCCCATCGTTCCATGCATTTTTCGACCGCTCGACATAGGGCGCGAGCTCCGTCCAGACGGTGTCCAATGCCTCCTGCAACGCTTTCGGCGCCTGCAGCACCGGCGGTGCTTGTTTCGAGTCGGGCGTCGCCCGGACGTCTCCTGTCGTAGAGAGCAGTGCAATCAGTATCCCCGCAAATCCGAGTGTCTGCCTTCTCATAAGTCCCTCGTTCAGTTTGGCGATCGAAGTGTTAAGCCCCGCAGCAAATGATTTTGCCAAATCAACAATAGCACAATTGGAGATCTAAATGATCGAACCTCAACGACTCGATGAATTCGACCGTGTGCAGCAAACAAACAGATGTCGAGACATTCGTCGGCGTTCCGAATTCGCAGATGCGGCAGCGCACCATGCGGGCATCGAGCGAGCGCGAATAGTGGGAGTATTGATTAAATCTCGTCGTGCTCTGTTTAGCGAGGCCGATCAGGCAAAACGAGCATTCTTGTTGCGCAGTGAGCGTCAAGCCATTCAACAGGTTAATATGCTTGGACGAAAATTCCTTGAGTACGATGCTTTACGTGACGGCATCAAACTGGAATATGACAATCTGCAACGTAGCTTGATATCAGGTCCTTTAGATTCGAGCCAATAACGGATACTCGGTCAATCGGGCTGATTGGCAACTGTCTACAGACCCTAGCGGTGACATTGGGAAAATCTGCTGCGTCGCTGACGGGGATAGCACTGATATGTGAGATCGAAAGGAAAGCGCCGTCATACCAAAAGAATGCGGACGTCCTAACCGGTCGTCTTCGGAAGCACGACAGGGTCAAATCGCAGAGGCGGCTTGTCAAGTAACGGTCGGGCAATGCCGAGGCACAGTTCCGCGAGCTCGGGATTTCTCCTGATCGCTTCATCGAACTGTCGGTCTTCGAGTAGCTTTGCCAGCTTGTTGAGTATGAACTCGTCGTCATTACCCGGCTCGGGCTCTTGCCGCTCTCGGCCGCCATGAGTGCGGCAAGCTCACTCGACTTTTCGGTGCTGGACCCCTGGGGCAAGATCGCCGCGCTCATTCGCACGGAGGCCGAAAGCCACGGCGCCAAACCCGGCTGGCACGGCGCGCTTCACAACGGCATTCTCTATATCAACATTCCACAATCGGCCGGCATTCTCTCGAAGCAGATCGTACTGGTCACGCGGACGGGGGCCTGGTCGACCTATTCCGGCTGGAATGCATCGAGCATTCGTGCGTTCGACAATGCCCTCTATTTCGGCGCACAGACCGGCGGTCTTGTTCGCAAGGTGGTCAAAGGCGACGACAATGGCGCGGCGGTCATTGCGACAGCCCGCGGCGCGTTCCTCACGCCAAGCGGCAACCGCACCAATGTCTTCACCGCCATCCGCCCGCGCATTCAGGCGCAGGGGGATGTCGCGGGCTTTGTCGGTGTGGATACGGATTTTTTCGAGCGTCCCCTGATCGGCAACTCGGTCGATCTGGTGCGCGACATCGATACGACGCCTTGGGGCTCGCCCTGGGGCAGCCCCTGGGGCGCGAAGCCCGAGCCCATCGCGACGTGGTTCTCGGTCAATGGCGACGGGCGCAACGCCGCCGTCAAGCTGCAGGTCTTTGCGCAGTCCGACGAGGTGAAGTGGCTCGCCACGGATGTGCTCTACCGCCAGGGCGGCATTCGCTGATTCTCGGCTGCCGCGTTCTTCTTTCCTGTATGGAGATTTTGAATGGAAGCAAGACCCGTCCCGACCCGGTCGCGCAGACCGCTGCCGCAGGATGCCGGTGCGATCCTCGGAGCCTATGCGCCGATGCTGCAACCGCCTGCCGATACCGGCGCGAGCCCGCCGGTTGTGGGGCAGACGTCGCAAGTTCAGCGCAAGCCTGTCTTGCAGCGCGGCCCCGCAAGCCGTCTCGGAGAGGCGTTGCTCGAGGGCATCAAAAGCGGGCTACAGACGGATGTGCCCTTGGGCCCCAGCCAGGCGACCTTGCAGAAGGGGCGCGACCTCGGGTTCTTTCCCCGTGGCGGGGAGACGGGATCTCTCCTGCCTCTTATGTTGAACGAAGCAGGGTTCACCGCTGTCGGTAGCGGGCTGGATGCCGCAGGTCGGGTTGTCAACGCGGCCGGACTCGGATTCAGAGATTTGGTCGGGCAAACGGTTCGCGAACTTGGCGGATCGGAGGCATCAGCCAGAAGCGCGAAACGCGAGTTGAATGCCCTGGGAAAATTTGCCCCGCTGTTCCTGACGGCACTGCCGGGCGCGCCCACGCTAGCAACTGTAAATAGAGCAAAGTTAGCCGCTCGAAGTCGTTTCCCGAATTCACGTCCGATGCCTCAAACCAGTCCCGGGCGTGATCCTGTGTTGTTACCGAAAGGACCAGTCAACGCCAGAGGGCGTCAGGAGACGTCTTCACTGGAAGAGGCCAAGAGTGTTTTCAGCGACGTGTTCGATACTCAGCAGAGTGCGGTTGGCAAGCTGTTCCGGGAAGACATAGGCGATATCACCATCGACTACGGAAGGATTGGGATACCCGAAAGGAGGTTCAGAACAGGGTTTGGACTAGCGAAGATCGAAGCCAAAAGGACTTCGCAAGGCATTGATGGTGAGGATTTCGTGCGGAATGTCCTGCCTCGCGTCATAACTCAGGGTAAGCTATACGGTATGTCCAGAAATGGCTTCGACCGACGGGCCGAAATCAGATTGGGAGACGATCTCGCGATTTTCAGCCTCTTTCGGGGTGTAGGTCGAAGAGGCAATCGACGAGTCAATCGTGAAACCTGGCTTCTTACAGGATTCCGAAAACTGCCCGATTATGAAGATTAAGTGCGTTCCGGTGGACCGTAAGGGGGGAACCCTAATCGACCTACGCACGCCACCCCCTCTTGCTTCGGCGATGACGTGGGAGCGGAACGCAAATCATGAATACCATAAACATTGCATCAGCAGCAATATAGTTGCCGTTGCACTTCGGCATTGATCGCGACTTCAAATATTCGAATACTGGAAGAGTGCGTACCGGTGGATCGGTAAGGGAGCATCCATAGGCCTGTCGAAGCAAGGCACTCCTCCGAATGTGAGTGAAGGTGTGCGAGCAAAAAGCGAATCGAGGCAAATGAGCTGTCAATAGAAATGCGTTCGCCTTGTTCGAGGCGGTACGCGGGCTCGCCAGACAAATCGCCAAATTTCAGGAGGATGCATGATCCTGCTCGGTCAGTCCGAATGGGTGGCGCGCTGGGTCGTGTCGCAGATCGACGGGCCGGAAGGCGTGCGGGTGCCGGACCGCTGGTACGAGGCCATCGGCTTTCTCAACAAGGATCAGGCGCTCGCCGGTGGTGTCGTGTTTTATGATTATGTCGGACATGACATCGAAGTGATGGCAGCGGGGCAGGGCCTCTGGCTGACACCGCTGAATTTGAAGACGATATTCCTTTACCCGTTCGTGCAGCTTGGCTGCCGGCGGCTGACCTGTCACGTGGCGCGCAGGAACCGCGTCAGCCGCAAATTCGTGACGCGCCTCGGGTTCAAGCTCGAAGGCGTGCGCCGGGCCGGCATGGCCGACGGGCAGGACGCGATGCTCTACGGAATGAAACGAAACGATTGTAGGTGGATAGACAATGGCAAAACGAAGCGGACCGAAGCCACCGGATCCGGTGCAGCTTGCCCAGCAACAGGCAGCGGTAAACCGGCAGGCGGCTGAGACGAGCCTGAAACTGAATAGCCTCGACCGGACAGGGCCGTTCGGCTCGGCGACGTTCGAGAGGGATGCATCCGGAACGCCGACGGGGCAGACGGTGAGCCTGACGGCGCCGCTGCAAGACATGGTCGACCGGACCAGCCTTGCAGCATCGAACCTCGCAAGCTTTCTGCCGCAGGATCGCTTCAAGCTGGCGGACGTGCCGCAGGGGCAGGACCTTTCGACGAACTTCTTCAACCAGCAAAAAGAACTGTTGCAACCGGGCTTCGACGATCAGTTGCGGAACTTCGAGATCCGGGCGGCCGAGCGGGGGCTGCCGCTTGGATCCGAGGCTTTCGACAATTCGCTTTCGCCGGTGCTGCGGTCACAGAACCAGGCCTTGAACCAGGCAGCCTTCAATGCGGTGCAATTGACGCCGCAAGAAGAACAGCGGCAGATCCAGAATGCACTGCTCGAGCGCCAGACGCCATTCCAGGAGACGTCCAACGCCTTGAACATTCTGGGTCAGGTTCCTGTGCCGAGCTTTGCGCCGCAACCACAGGCCGGTGTGGCAGCGACCGATGTTGCAGGACTTCACCAGCAGGACTTCGCGAACCGTTCCCAGCAGGCACGAGATAGAAACGCCGCCATCAATTCGGCGATCGGTACGGGGATTAATCTCGCTTTCGCACCCATCAATCCGAAGGGTGCGACCACGCTAGCCTCGAAGCTGTTTGGCTAGATTGGGGTAATTCGGCCGCCATGCAATGGAACGTGACGACGATGATTGCGGCAGCGAAACCGTTCCCGGACCCGCTCAATCCTTCACGGAGGACAATCGGTCATGCCTTTTTGGGTCGGCGAACCGTCAAGTGCATCACGAGTGTTGGTCCGGCGAGGGACGACGAGAGGAAGTCGTGGACCGTTCAACGCAACAACTCGACGCCCAGCGTCAACGCGACGAGGCCAACAAGTATCGCAAGCAAGGTCGTGAGCATGTTTCGATTGTCCGCTCTAATTTTCTGGAAGGCGTCGCTGCTTTTCGCTGATTTACTGGCGTCTTCCAGCGCGACGCCCAGGAGCCGGCCGAAAAACCAGTAGATCGCGACACTGCCGAGCGCGAGGGGGAGCAGGGCGAGCAGCCAGGCTTCCGTGCCGATTTTGGCACCGAGATAGGTGCCGATCATCAGCCCAACCGCGTAGACCAGGGCGACCAGCATGCCGAGCTGGCGCACAAGGCTGAGTTGGCGGACCACGCCGCGCTCTTCTTTATTCATATCTTTCGTTCCCTCGAATCGACCCGACTCGCTCCGCCCAAGACCTAGCCCGGGCCGGCCGGGCGGCTCAAGCGCGCGGATGCTTCATAGCAGAATTGATTTGGATGCCCGCCGGGGCGGGCGCAGTCATTGGAGAACACCGAGATGCCGTGGATTGGTAACACGTTCAGGCGCAAGGACGGCACCCGCACGGGCGCGACCCTGTGGCAGGAAGCCGATGCCGCCGGCGTGGATATCGTGGCGGTCGATCACGATACGCATGACGAGGATATTGCAGAGGGGTTGACCCAGGCCCTGAAAAAAGACGGCGGCAACACGGCGGCTGCCAACATTCCCATGGGCGGCAACAGGTTCACGAATCTCGGAGATGCCGAAGCCCGCACGCAGGCTCTGACACTGGGACAAGGCCAAAACAACAAGCATCAGTACATCGCGAATATCGGCGGCACCGCAAACGCCATAACGCTTACAAGCGAAGCCGGCCTGGCAATCACGGCTTATGTCGCCGGCCAGGTTTTCTACTTCAAGGCAGACGCGAGCAATACCGCTTCGGTAACTGTCAATATTGACGGTGTGGGCACAAAGACGATCAAGCGGTTCGACGGCGCAACCGATTTGATGACCGACGATATCCGCGCCGGCTCGGTCGTTCAGATCAAGTATGACGGGACGAACTTTCAGCTTGATGGGGCATCGCAGTCGGGGGCGTCGTCAGACATCCTCGCACGCGTGCTGCCAACGGGCGCAACCATCTTCTGGGGCCTCGATACGATCCCTGCCGGCTGGCTGAAGGCGGAAGGTCAGGCCGTCACGAAAGCCTCTTACCCAGAGCTTGACGCTGTCTATCAGGCAGACGGCTATCCTTATGGGGCGTCGTCGGCAACGCTGGGTGTGGGGACAATGAACCTTCCCCCAGCAGCAGGGCGGTTCATCCGTGTTGTGGATGGTGGGGCAGCAGTTGATCCTGATGCGGCATCGCGTACTGATCGCGGTGATGGTGCGACCGGCGATAATGTTGGCACGCTGCAGGGGGATGAGTTCAAAAGCCATCAACACAATATCTCGGACCCTGGGCACGATCACGATGTCAATCTTGCCGGGAACCAGGGTGACGGCAGTGGCAATACGTTTCTCCGCCCGGTAGCTGGTGGAAACTCATTCAGCACCGATAGCGCAACGACCGGCATTACTGTTGATGCCGCAGGCGGCAACGAAACCCGTCCGAAGAACATCTATCAATATCTGATTGTTCTCGCGAACCCGACAGCAGCGGCAGCCTCAAGTGTCGGCCTGTTCGGCTTGCCCTACAATTTCGACAGCGTGACCACGGACGCGGACCCGGGTTCGGGCAATCTGCGCCTAAGCCATGCTGATCTCACCAGCGTCACAAGCATCTTTCTCGACAACCTGGAGGCGAACGCAGCGGACGTCTCGGCGTTCATCGACACTTGGGACGACTCGGGTAGCAACATAAAAGGCACAGTGAAGATATCGAAGGTTGGCGCACCTTCGAACTATGCCATTTACAGCGTCACGGGCTCGGTCACGGATGGGACGGGCTATCGCAAAATTGCTGTAACGCACGTCGGCAGCAACGGCTCGTTCAGTACTGCAGACCCCATCTCGGTCGAGTTCTGGCGAACGGGCGATATCGGCAACAATGGCGATGTCGGACTGCCATATGCTTTTGACAGCTCGACAACGACCACAGCGGACCCCGGAGCAGGAGATGTCCGCCTGAGCCATGCGGATCTTTCCAGCGTCATGGAAATCGCAATCTCAGATAACACCGCGGCAAGCGGCAATCCGGACGTCTCGCCCTACCTACTCACCTGGGATGATTCGGATTCGACGATACGCGGCACAGTTCTGATCCAGAAGGCGTCTGCGAAAGAAAACCAGGTCATCTACAACATTACCGGCGCTTCGACCGACGAAAGCGGTTGGGTGCGGCTTGCCGTCACCCACGTCGGTTCGAACGGCTCATTTTCCGATACGGATAATATCAACGTTTCCTTCGTTCGAACGGGAGACCAGGGTGCGACAGGGGCGGCGGGCGCGGACGGCTCCAATGGCACAAATGGTTCTGATGCTGGCGTGCGCTGGAACTTCGACAGTTCGACCACGATGGCGGACCCTGGATCCGGCGATATCCGCCTGAACCACGGCACATTCTCCTCTGTTATGGCGGCGGCTATCTCCGATAACTCGGGAGAGGTGGGCAACCCTGATACAAGCGCCTGGCTATTGAGCTGGGACGATATCTCGAACGCAGCCACGCATGGCACGCTGACGATCAAGAAGACGACAGCGCCGCAGAACTTCGCAATCTTTCACGTAACGGGCGTGACGGATAACTCGGGGTGGGTGCAGGCCGCGCTCAGCCACGTCGCATCCTCGGGAAGTTTCTCGAACACGGATCAGCTCAGCATTCGCTTTTCACCTGCCGGTGCCGATGGCGCCGGCTCTGTCTCCGAAGCCTTCAAGACAATTGCGTGTCCCGCAGGCACGAACCCGGTCGCGGAACTGGCAACGGACACGCTCAATCTGACAGCCGGCACGGGCTTGGCGATTACGGGTACGGAAGGCACCGACACAGTCGCATTCACGCTCACGGGCGAGCTGTCCTCGATCGGTGGGCTGACAAGCGCTGCAGACAAGCTGCCTTACTATACCGGTTCGGATGCGGCGGCTCTTGCCGACTTTACCGCAGCAGGCCGCGCGCTTCTCGACGATGCCGACGCATCGGCACAAAGAACCACATTGGGCCTTGGCAGCCTTTCGACGCTCAGCAGCTTCAACAACGCGAATTGGTCTGGAACAGATCTTTCCGTTGCGAACGGGGGAACGGGCGCGAGCGACGCCTCCACGGCCCGTACAAATCTCGGCCTGGCCATTGGTTCCGATGTGCAGGCGTACGATGCCGACACTCTGAAAGGCGATGTCGAGAACCAGGGGCCACTAACGGGTGGCGCGACTGTCACATCCAAGGACCTTGGCACGGTTACGACCGGGACGACGACACTCGACTATGGAGACCGGCCGAACCAGCGCTACATCAATGGTGGGGCGCACACGCTGGCGCCGGATACCGACGAAGGTTCCTGCATCCTGCAAATCACGAACAACGGCTCAGCCGGTGCAATTACGACATCGGGATGGACACAGGTTACGGGAGATGCGTTCACGGAAACCGACGGGCATGACTTCATGTGCTTTTGCACAACGACAAATAGCTTCTCTGTTCTCAATGTGGTGGCTCTGCAATGACATACCGATTGATCGATACCCGCGATGAAACCGTTGTGAAGGAATGGGGGGTGCTTCCGGGCCGAATCCACATTCCCGGCGTGTTCAGCCTCTCTCCTGTCTCAGTCGGCGACAGGCAAGGCGATCATCTGATTGTCGAGGTTGAGCGCAATAGGCCGGGCGCCACGAAGTTCCACACGAAGAAGGGAGAAAGCGAAGCGCGGAACGGTTCGAAGACCATTGTGACCGAGACTTTTGGCGCTCTCACAGTATCGCAAGCCAAGGCTCGTCTCATCACGCAGATAAAGCGTTCTGCGGGTGAACGCTTGTCGGAAACGGATTGGCAAGTCCTGCGATCTGTCGAGGAAAGCGAACGAACGGTCCCGGCGCCTATCAAGGCACAACGAACGGCAATTCGCAGCCACTCAAACAGTCTAGAGGCACAGGTCAACGCACTCACGACGCTCGCCGAACTTGATGCGTGGCAGGAAAGCGGGTGGCCGGAATAATGCTGCTGACACCTGTCTTTTCTCCGGTCGTTTCTCAGGTGTCGTGCGACTTGCAGCTTGGTCCGGCAGACACAACCGATAGTTGGAGCACCGGCTTCATCCGCATTGATAGAGCGGTAGCGCTTGGGAACAATTGTGAGATCGGTCAACTCGGGGCATACCTCACAACAGCAAAAACAATCAGCCTTTACATCTGTAGGCGGGATGGAGTGAACAGCTACAATCTCGTTGCTGGGATTCAGAGCCAATCGCACGGTGGCTCTGGATGGGAGGACTTCAGCTTGTCGTCAAGTTACACGGTTCCGGCCAGCGGAAGTTATTACCTCGGAATGTTTGCCTCCAACACTGGTATTGACTCCTACACCACAACGAGAGCCTTCGATACGACGGCGTCAGATCCGGGATTGGGTGCGTTGACCACTGATAGCGAGAACTCGGGCAAGACTGGGATTTACAGAGCTATTGCTATCTAACGCTCACCGAGCAAATTAAACGCCAGAATGTGCTCGGCTATGAGTTCACTGATTGCGGCATGGGCGGCGGCCGTCAAATGACCGTCCCCAGGGACTTCTAGGATTTTCGGGTTGTTGGGGTTGGCGTCCTTGATGGCCTGCAAAACCGGTACGCTGTCGATTAACGACAAAGATAGGCTATCTGCTGACTCTTTCACTTCCTTGGCCATCGGCTCAATCTCTGGCCCTTGGTAGTAGGGGATATGCAGGACAATCAGCTTGGTACCAAGCCGGTCGGCCCGCTCTTTCACCATGGCTAATGTACGGTTGACAGTTGAACGGTAAATCTGCGGACGCTGGCTTAAGACATCCTTGCGATAGCTTTTGGTCAGGCCAATGATCTCGGATAGGCGGTTAGTTTCAAACACGGCCGTCCAGAAAACGTCTTTTACGAATGAGTGCTCTTTGGGTGAAGACTTGTAGTGGAGATAGCCGCCAGTCGCTTTAAGGGAAATGGTGTTATCGCTGGGAGGGGCCGTCTCATCTCGATCGAGATGTGGGACTGAGATGCAGAAGAGGGAAAACCCAGGATAGCAAGGGTTCAGATTACGGGTAATCGTGGCCTTGTGATAGAGGCCAAAAATAATCAAGCGCGGCTTTAAATGGCGGAAGCGCTCCAATCGTTCGAGGGCAGAAAGACTGCTATACCCAGACACACCCAAATTGGCGACTTTGACATTCAATCGCTTGCCGAGTTGGGCCAGGTAAGTTTCGTGATTTTCGATTGCGTGCCCGAATGTCTGCGAGTCGCCAATGGCAATGATTTCCGCGCTGTTCAAAGACGTGCCGTTTGGCTCAGAGACACGTATCCCACTGGAGTCTGTGTGAATCCAGAATTGATCCGAATTGGTAGGGTAGTGGATACTTAGATTTGGTCTGAGTGTGTATCCCGACCGTTCATCCGTGGTCATTATAGGCGTCAGCGGAGCCGGTAAGTTAAGTCGCGGGGGATGGTAATAGGCCCGCCAAACGACAAAAGCCGCCAAACTGATGAAAACCCAGGCTGTTATGATTTTTGCGTAAAGGCGAATCTGCATAGGTTCGGGGCTTCTTTGCGCGCAATAGGAGTTTCGAGCTTGTTTGGCAAACATTGAGGTAATTGTTTGTCGCAATAGCGACTCATACGTCCTTATAGCGCGACACGCACACCATCTGGCCTCGCTTCGGCGGGGCTTTTTTGCATTGGAACCCCACATGCCCAACACCGACCCTGCCGGCAATGGCTGGCACTTGGACAAGCGCGTCCCGCTTGCGCTTATCGTGACGATATTTCTCCAGACTGTCGGTGTCGTGATTTGGGCGACACAGCTCAGTGACCGCGTGGCGGCCAACGAGAAGGCTCTATCGCGTGTTGAGGGGCGGGGAGACCGGGTAACGCGTCTGGAGGCCAATCAAGGTCACATATCCAGGATGTTGGAGCGCATTGAGAGCAAGCTGGACAGGCTGACAGGCAAGTAAGACTGCTTTTCCTGCACACAATCCGAGCCGCATCACACGAGCCGTCCTTCCGGGGCGGCTTTTTGCATTGGAGTATCGATGGCGAAAAAACCTAGCTTGACCCGCATGGCTCCCGGCTATCGCAACATGTGGGATTCAGCCTCTATCAGCGACGACAAGAGGGCTGCAACCGAACGAGTTGCCAAGGCTATCATCGCCGACAAGAAGCGTTGGTATCTCGATGTCGAGGAGAACACCGGCGTTCCGTGGGAGTGGGTGGCGTGCGTACATCACCGCGAGAGCGGTGGCGACTTCTCGGGCGTCCTGCACAACGGTCAGGCAATTATCGGCTCGGGTAAGATAACCACGCTCGTGCCAAAGGGCAGGGGACCGTTCAACACCTGGCGTGACAGCGCCTACGATGCGCTCTGGCTGAAGGGCCTGCATGAGATCGCGTCGTGGCCGATCGAGCGCTATCTGTTTGAGTTCGAGCGCTACAATGGCTGGGGTTATTACGGGCGTATCAACAGCCCTTATGTCTGGGCGGCGACAAACCATCAGCAGCGCGGGAAGTATGTCAGGGACGGCGTATTCGACCCGAATGCGTGGGACCGGCAGCTCGGCTGTGCGGCTCTCCTACTGGCCCTGATCGAGGCTGACGCGACAGTTGAATTCGATACCGGACAGCCCCCAATCCAACCGACTATGCCGGATGAACCGGTCGTAGAATCCTATGAGCAGAAACGCGACCGGCTCATAGGCGCTTTGGAAGCCCATACCGGCGGCAGGGTCGCAATCCTCTTCGACTGAACAAAGGAACTCTGCACATGTTCAATTTCGAACAGGTGGGCGGACTTGTCCGTCACGCCTTGACGACGCTTGGCGGTTACATGGTGGCCAAGGGCTTTGTAGACGAAGCGACAATGATCGAGCTTGTCGGCGCGGCGATGACATTCATCGGCTTCGGTTGGTCCTGGCTCATCAAGAAGCCGGCCTGATGGGACCGTTCAAGCGCATGGCCCTGAACTGGGCGGCTCGTTGGGTGGGGCGCCTGTTCTCTGGCGAGCTTTCCGAAGACAAAGTGCTCGGCATCGTGCGTCACGCCTTGACGACTCTCGGCGGGTTTCTCGTCGCTCAAGGCATCGTTGAACCGGCGTTGGTTGAGCCGCTTGTCGGCGTCGCGCTGACGGCCTTCGGCATGGTCTGGTCATATGCCGTCAAGAGGCGCACATGAGCAAACGAGACGATTGCAACCCGAGCGAGGCAAACAGCAGCGATGCCGCCGACAAAGTGCATGTGCTGCATCCCGGCTGCCCGCCGAGTGCTGCACCATCACACAATGAATATTCTACCTCTACGCGTGCCATGCGGCGTCTGCTGGCCGAGTGGATGCAGATGGTGAAAAGAGGCGAATTGTCGTCGGTCGTCCTGGTCGGCGGCTTGGCTGCGGACGGGCGCACCGTCGATTCCTACGCCACGAATGAAGATCCGCTGACGACGCTCGGCCGGCTCAGGCAGGTCGAGCACATGATTCTCTCCAGCAACGATGATGATGGCGACGCCTCCTAAAGGGGCGTGCGCCACACGTCACAGCCAAGTTGGGAGTACGACAGCAATGCTGCGTGCCGCAATAGCAATACTGTTTCTGGTCTTGGGGGCGAGCGCTCCGGGTGCCCAGCCATTCAGCTCCAATATGTTGATCAACATCACCATGTGTGCAGATAGCGATGCCTGGCGTCACATTCTCGAGCGTCTGCAAAACGGAGATGCGTCCGGGGCTCATCGCTTCATGGCGTTCGCGGTTGGATCCGGTCGCTGCGCCCAGGTCCCCGCTGCGAACTATCAGCCGGAAGCCATTGTCGAGGAGTGGGCGGAGGATGACGGATCCGGTACGCCGGGCCTCATCGTCGCCGGCCACATTCTCGATCGAGAGGGGCGTAAAGGGCAGCGGGCTTTCATCTGGGTCACGCCTGAATTGCTGCGAGAGCATTTCGGTGTGAATGCTCCCAGGACTTGATCCATCTGTGGAGATTGTCCTCCTGTGGTGCCAATGCGCAAAAAATGCCGGCCCGAGGGCCGGCAAGAGGATGATGGGGGGATCTAACTCAGGTCGTTGGGATCAGAACTTGATCTTGGCGCCAACCTGAACTTGATACTGCTCTTCGAGAACGAGGCCACCTGTCTGAAAATTCTGGCCGTTTTGTCCGGAGGAGATGCCCTGGACGGACGGGTCGAAATGGCGGAAGCCAACCCAAAGCTGCATGGCAGCCTTGTCGATGTCCTGCACCATGCCGAAACCCCAGGATTCCAATTCGGTGTCCACGATCTCGAAAGTGTTGCCCGCGACGCCAAGATTCGCGAGGCTCCGCCCGACCGATGCATCGTCTGCCTGCTGATATTCGCCAAAGATCGTGGTGGCGCCGAGTTCACGGAACAGCATGCGACGCTTGATACCGGCCTGGATGTACCAGTGTGTGACATCGGGCCGGCTCGTCACGCCAGATAAAGCGGTCGGTACGAACTGGTTGTTAAATTGGTCTCTATGACCGCCGAAATAGGCATAGAGACCGGTCGGTACGTGCATGATCGACAGCGAACCGGCGAGACGTTCGAGATCGACTTCGACCTGACGGTTCGGTCCGTTCGTCGCCGTAAAGCCGTTGAGCGCGCTGAAACCAGGCCCGGCACCGCGCTGATCGTTGTCTTCATTTTCGTCGGAGTCCCAGCTGTAGCCGATACCACCGACGACCCTGATCGAGTTCCACTCCTTCTTATAGCGGATTGCGACGTCGGCAATATCGTCCTCTCCCCAGGATGCGGAGAATACGAATCCGGCGAGTGAGGGCGTGTCGTAGCGAACGATATCGCCGCGGCGCGTATCGCCGCCTGGCATCAACTGGCCAAGCGTCAGATTGACCAACCCGCCAGCACCGGTAACACCTTGTAGTCTGTTGAAGAAACCTGCACCGCTTTCGAGCGAGGCATCATAACCGGGATTGCCGGCAATGTTCAGGAGTTTGATATCGTCCGTTGCGGGTGAGTAACGCCCCATCCACAAAGTACCGAGCCGGTCACTTTTCAGGTACAAGGCCATCTTCCGCCCTTCGAGCACGCCGTCTGCATTCTCGTTCGGGTCCCCGTCCTTGATCTGATCGACACTGGCTGAGCGGGCGCTCTCAACCTCGATTTCAATCAGGAATCCGGCTGACCAGCCAGGCTTGAATTTCGCCGCGCCCGTGAACCGAAAGCGCGTCGAACTCTCCGTATTATCCGTGATGTAGGCATCGGTGTCGTCGCCGTCATCCCAGAGGATCAGAACCTTGTTGACCTGGCCTGAGATTTTGACGGAAACCTTCCGGTTCCCTTTACGAACGGTCGTTGCCTCGAGTTCCGCAACGCGCTCCTCGAGGTCGGCACAGCAGTCGCCGCCCAAGTCGGCAGCGCTCGCTGTTGTCAGGACGCTTCCGCCCATCAACAATCCAGCCGCCGCCGCTGCTGTTAGCATTTTCCGCATTGGATAGTCCTCCAAATTGCGCTGCGCATCACGCCTCTTGAACGTGAGACCATTCGATTTCGGAGTCGATAGGATTCTGCATCAGAAGTGCAATTTTTTAGATTTGACCGTGGCATAAAAACAACATTATGCGTCAATAGGACAATTTTATGGTCGGTGAAGCGCGATGCGATTTGGGCGGGAGGGCAGTGGTGTGTGCGGCGTGTGGCGGTCTGTTATGAGATGCGTTGCCGAGAGCAAGGAGCGTAGCCGGCGTGCCGCCGTGCGTCGCCGTTCCAAATCCGAATGCAGAGCGTGTTTTGCTGGTGTCGATCTTCACTGTGCCCCAAACACGACCTGCCAGTTAGCGGCGACAAATCTGGGTGAGCGCAGCGCTAATGGAATGCATTTCGTTTCCGAAGCGCAAGGTCGAGCATCAACTTCCAAAATCTAATTACTTAAATAATACAGTTAGTTAATCTGTATTATGCATTCGATTTCTTTTCTTCTCTGCGTCATGGTTGGTATCGAAATTTTGATTGAGGTCAATGAGGAGGGCGAATGTGATGTTGGGCACAGTATCAAATTTCTCGATCCGATTAATAAGTCGGGTATTATTAATAAAGCAGATATACACACGCTGTGCCAACTGCACGCTCTAGATGTGCTTTGATGGTCGAAGACGCGCCCAGGATTGTTGCGCCGGCCGCGCTATTGCTCGAGGATTTCCAAACTTGGAATATTACTCTCAATCGACTGCACTCAAAAATGGCCTGCACGAATATGAAAGGAAAATCAAATTAATAAAAGGCAGTCGATCGCATGCTGACAAGCAGCCGGACGCGACGCAAAAAACGCGTTGGTCATCGTTATGTTTGGAGCGCTAATCTTCCTGGTCGGGCTTGTTTTGTTTTATGGCGCCGCCAGGGTGTTATGCGGTTATCTGGGTCTTCTGCCCGAAGCAACCGAGTGCAAACCATAGGCGCCTCACATGGCATCAATTTGGCCGAGGTGGGATACCTTTGAGGCAGGTGTTTTTGACGCTCGTCGAGAGTTGTGAAGTGGCGATGCGATAGTCTGTTCGCACGCGGAGAAGAGAGAACCGTCTCCTGAAGACAATGCCTCTGATCATCTTCGGGACAAATGAGGGCCTATGCGCCTTTGATATCGCCCTTGGGCTGAAGAACGCGAAAATCGGTCGAATTGAAGACTGTTAGCCGATAGCAAAGAAAGTTTTTGAGGTAGTTCCGACTTTCTAAGCTGGAATTCGAAAAGGGGAAGGCGCCACTGACTCATTGAAGCGAGCGGGAGAACGACCTGGTTGGGAAGTTGAGTTGCGGCCACAATCTATGCTGGCGAGAGGTAGTATGGCAATGGTGACAGAACTCGTACGCTTGGCCGCGGCCGATCTGATGGGTGTTGGATACTCTCTTTGATCAAGCTGCAAGAGACTTGGTGTCGCCGCATGCAGCGGAAATCTGGGAATATGTGCCTCAAGGTATCGCTCAGGAGACTTCCGAATTTCGGATTGTCCCAACTGTTTGAAGGTAGGTCGCGCGATTGGGTAGGGGCCAGATGTTGAAACCTGCAATTGAGGCGTGTCTCTAGCCGAACTTGAACATCATCAGTCACATCGAGGTTTGGGCCCATGTCCCCGACTCGTCGAGGGCTACCCTGCCTGCCGCCTCGAAAACGGCAAATCGCTGCGCCTATCCGTGAACCATTCCCACAAATGATAGATAGTCTCGCAAACCCACCAAATGGCGAGAGCGATCGACAGCAACCCAACAGCAAATGCCAGTATGAAGGCAATGTCTAATAAAACCATTTTGCTCACGCCTAGGCCCGGGAAAAGCAGGGAAGTGCCTCATAGCTATCTCGTCCATATTCAAAACCCTAAAATACACGTAAAAACAATATCTAATGGAGTCATGTTAATAAAATAGTTTAGATTGTGTGGCGTCGGCGCATCAGTTCGGATGGATCAAGGTCCGTGCCTCCACGCTCTCGGACTCAACCTCACCAAGGCTTGGGTATCTTCAGACAATCCGGTGCAAGCGAGCTGACTGTCAGTCGGCGCCCGTCTGCACTTTCACCGCTTTTCCAAGCCCTTTTCGACTGGTCGGGTTGTCCAGATAAACGTTCCTGTCCGTTTGCAGCTGTTGAATCGCCTTTTACACAAGGCAAGGCAATTTGCGCGCCCACTGCAAAAAGCGTTGCATTCCGACTTGGCGTTTAAGCAGGACCGCCCCGCAAGCGCGCTAGGAGACATCGCGGTTGATAGAACACCTAAGAGTACAATCGCAGCTGCAATCAACAATCCAATCTTCATCCAATCCTCCCCTGAAACGCACCTGCATTTTATCACAGAAACCAATATTCGGGCGACCCAGGTGATCGCCTCTTCCTGCATGTCACCAACGAAATCGTCAATTGTGTGATCTGCGTCACTTCCGATCCTAGTATAGCGACCCACCTATATTGGTGGGTGTTAAAGGGAGAGGACAAATATCATGACCAGCCGATTTATCGACGTCGCTACATTCGCCGCTGTGACCTTGCAAGTATTCGTCGGCGCCACGTTCTTCGGAGCATTAGGCATGATCGCGCTGACGAGTTTCTCGATTATCCCTCAGCCCTATTGATTGGCCTACCGATCTGGGGCCATCTTAGTTGTTCAATACGAGGGCGCAGGTATCTTCGGACATCGGCTCATTGCGACCGGCTGGATTCAGAAATTCAAACCACTGCTGATGCAATTGCCTGAGATGGATGCGTTGGTGCTTTTATTTGCACCGATCGCTTCCAGCCTAAATCTGGCGGCGCCGCCCCTGCCATTCAAATTGCCGATATACAGGATCTTGCGGGACTTGCCGTTTCCCGCGGTTTGGGCGTCGATAATACCGCAGACCTTCACCAAACTCTTGGCTTCATCCTGACCGGCTACCAAGGTTCGAAATTTGACGGGCGAAGCCACCGCCTGCTTGATCTCTGCCTGAATCGTCGCAATTTCCTCAGGCGTAAGCTCGATTTTATTGTCAAAACTCGTGATCTTGGTATCAAACATATATGGCTCGATCACTGTGCAGCCAGCTGTCATACCAAGCGCGAAAGCGAGTATAACCGCAATGAGCAACCGAGTGCTCGGACAAGGAATGTCGCGAGTAACGCTCATAAGCATCCCAATTCCAACCCACACCAAGGCTTGGGTATTTCAGGACCGCTTGTCGTCGCCAGCCCTATACCCTGTAGAGCCCGGCATTTACGCTAGCATTTAGCTTCCACTCGTTTTCAGGCTCCCGGTCGAGAGTGCTTCGGCGACTGAGACGTGTCAGGCTCATAGTTCCAAAGGAAAAATCAGAACTTACATCCTGACGACCCCCTCGCCAGCCCGCGGCCGGGCCGAGACAGTCCAGCGCCGCTACACTCCAAGAAGACTGCATTCTCCCTACTGATCCGGAACTTCCCGGTCCGAGAACGAATCGCTCACCAAGTCCGCGGATATTCCGTATGGTACACACGTTTTTCCCCATTGCCTTCTCGGTTTTACCGCAGCTTCCCGCAAACTGGGGATTTTCGAACCTTCTCCGAAACCTGTAAAAACCCCTTGCTTCCTGACGGTTTGAACGTGTACCCACGGCGGTGGAGAGGTGGCCGAGTGGTCGAAGGCGCTCCCCTGCTAAGGGAGTAGGCGGGTAACCGTCTCGAGGGTTCGAATCCCTTCCTCTCCGCCATCAACTTTTAGGATTTGAAAATACCGCAATATCAATGCGTTAAGTGTGCCACACGCCTCGGTGCCCCCACAAGCCGCCCCCACAAAATTTGGTGTGACAATATTTGGATAAACGAAAAGGTAGACGCCTAACGTGATAACGTTCGGGCAACACGGAATCCCGTCATGTTTTTCCGATCCATTGGAAAAGATGACGCCCTCCGAGACGAACGAAGGTTCGCTGGATTGCTCCGCCATGAACCACCACGCACCACACGCTGTTCGCAGTTACCAGAGATTACTGGAGTACCATCAGACGGAGCATTTAGGTAGCTTCCAACGTAGCAGTCTTCGACCAATTCCCAGGCATTGCCATGGAGATCGTGAAGACCGAAAGCGTTGGAAGCGAAATGTCCGACCTGAACAGTCTTCTTACGATAGCGATCTCGAGAACTACCATTGAAGGTAAACCAGCCATTGAAGTTGGCCTGACCAGAGCTTATCCGCTGGCCAGTATAAAACGGACTAACCGAACCTGCCCGAGCACAATATTCCCATTCAGATTCTGAAAGAAGTCGGTATGTATTCCCTGTCTTTTTCGAAAGCCAACGTACATAACTCTTAGCATCGAACCAACTAGTGCAAACAACAGGGTGTGATCCTGATTGCGAGAAACCTGGCTTAAGGTATGACCCTGCCTGATCGGATTTCCACGCGGCATCGTAGATCAAGCATGCATTTCCCATATCGCGACCCGAATCTTTCGCGAATTCATTAAACTGGTCTACCGTCACCTCGTATTTTCCAACCGCAAATGATTTCGGTAGAGTGACTCGATGCTGTGGCATCTCTGATTCTATTATTGTGCTGTCGACGCTGGATAGCTCTTGTTCATCTCTTGGGGGAGAACCCATCAAGAATGTACCAGCTGGTATCACAACCATCTTCGGACAAGTCTCACAGTCCTGAAACTCTTGCCCAGGGTGGAACCTGCGCCTTGTCGATGCCTCAGATCTCCCAGGGAAAATACCAATTGCTACCTTCGGCTCGTCCTTCGACATTCGCTTTTGCTTTTGGAGGCGGTCCTCCATAACCTTCAGCCGCGCCCGCAGGGAAGCAAGTTCGTTGGATCTCGTTGCATCCGGTTGTGGTACTGTTGGAGGTGCCACGAGATAGACATTCTCACTTCCCAACGAACCATAAGTAAATGGATCCTGTCGTCGCGCCGTCGAATTGCGCACACTGTCTCGCACGCGGCGGAAAAGGAAGTTTATCTCAAGTCCGGGTGTTTCCAGATGTTTCAAAAGCGCTGCCGTATACGGGCTGTGACTGCCATCGCCGTCTGATGCCACAGTGCCATGCTTAGCAGCATAAGCGACCAGCACATCACCCTCAGGCTCAATGCGGCTGAAACCTCGAGAGACGCTCCGCGATACCCCTTGCGACAACTTTATTGTTGAGCCAAGCGGATTGTTCCGACACGCGTCGAGGATCACCATACGTAGCCTACGTGCTGGTGTGACTTGTCTAAGGATGGTGCTGAGCTTGACAGCCTCGAACTCAAGATCGCGGTCCGTTAGCAGTCTAGCATCAGTCGGCACGAGGTAGTTGTCACCTCCGAGTTCCATGCCGTGACCGGCGTAATAGACAATAGCTACATCAGCGCCTTCGACCGAACTTCCAAAATCACGGAGCGATCTACGAAGAGACCTGTAGTCCTGATCGAGCTTGAGTGTGACCTCATCAAAGCCAATGCGCTTCAGAGCGTCAGCGATGGCGGAGGCGTCGTTTTTTGGGTTTGGAAGTGCGCGAGTGTGTTGATAGGCCGAATTCCCGATAACGAGGGCGACACGTTTGGCTGTTTGCGCCTCGGATGTGGTGACGGCGCCCACAACCCAATACAATGACGCCGCAATCACTACAATTACGGAAGAAGGTCGCATGATTTCACTCCGACAACCCATTTTGGTGTGCCGATCGTACAATACAGGAGACGTGGTGTCAGAACATCTCAGTCAGATTTCGGTAGGGTAAATACGTATAGGCGAACCATAAAGGGATCAAACGACAGGAAGCCGATGGAGATGGAGACTTCCTGTCGTTATTGTCCGAGCGCGTGGGTGGGGTGTTGCGCTCCATACTCTGACCGTAAGTGCCAGAGATTGACGCACCGACAACAGGCGCAATTGAGTTTTAGTCGACTTGTAGTGACCGCTGACGCGACTCAGGATTTCTCGTGATCGCCAAACAGTTCTTTTGCCGTATGTGGATTATAGAACCTCAGCATCGTCCTTGCGAACTTTCGCCTCGGTACTTTGAGAGCACGCGCCCACAGCTTCAGCTGATCAGACGATAACGAAATCATCCCCGTTTCAACGGCTGCAACGCGTGTGTAGTAATCCAGACCAACGATATCAGCCAACTCACGCTGCGTCAGACCGCGATCCATACGTAGCTGCTGGATGTAAGCTCCAGCCTCTTCACGTAGTCGCTTGGCGTCTTCCGTGGGATCAATCATCTGGGCACTTTACTCCGAACTAGTAGTAGGGGTCTTTCACGGCGGAACAGCTCCACAGAGCAGAATACTGACATCGATGATTTGGAGCATACGCATAGAGGAATCTATGCACGTGCGGTTGGCTCGAACAAGCTAGCCCATGGCTTTCGGACACACACGTTTGAGGACGCGAGTGACTGAGGTTGATGGTTGTATCTGTTGGTCAGCGTTCGGTTCAGCTGATGGGCGCTGGTAGTGGGCCGAACGTCAACGAGAGGTTCTCCACTTTGGTTTGTAGGACTTCGTCCTCGCGTATTGCGGACTCTCCTCAGGAGCCCGTCAGTTCACTTACAATCATCCGCAGCGTTGCCGACAATGCCCCTGAGGCTTTGATCGAGAACTGAAATACGAGGAGGCTCTGAAAAGAGCCAAAAACGAGAAGTGGAGACGAGAAGTGCACTGATAGCCAGATTGGTAGCGCGCTTGTGTTGGATTATCAGTGCACTTCTCGCCTCACCACGCGTTCTCTCTGTCAGTGTTAGCTTCGTTGAAGCTTCATCGTGTTTCAGTTCTCCTAAGACGACCACACGTGACTGCTGAGCCTTAGGTGTCAGAAGTATGAGGGATCGACTCCTATATGCCCTCCGACCACCAGCGGACTCCTATGGACCTCTCAGGGGGTGTCCGAAAACAACTAGTGCCCCTGTCCGCGACCGTCTGCGTCGTTAAGCACAAGTCCTATAGAAGAAGATCTCTTATAGGGAATGTTCTTAAGCCAACGTCCCCAGCGGTCGAACTAAACTGTTCGAACCACCGAACGCCCCTTCAACTTCCAGCCTCCACCATCTAAGGCCTTGTCTCGTGCTAGCCGAAACGTTGACGAGGGAACTTCGGTCAATGCTGCAGCGACTTTGAGTTGCCTGATCGACATCGTAGCAGTGTCAGTAGGCACGCTATCGAGATACTCGACGATCCACTTGGCAATAACATCTGAGTCTATAGAAGCCTTCAGGCCAGCTACAGGTTTCCATTCACAGATCTTCAGTCCGGGCATGATGTTGGCAAGTTCGTCGCAGACACCAGTATCCCAGTGAAAAAGCCAGACGTTGCCACGTTCGGCTTGGCCTTGATTGGTCACTCGGATGATCGCTCGGTTCATGGCTTGGTAAACCATATGGACGACTTCCGACCTGCGAACTCTGAGGACGTCGTCTTGCTTGACGTCGCCTGTAAGGTCATCGCTCTGAGCGCAGTACGCTCCTGCCAGATCAACATCAGACCGCTGAAGCACGCCAAGAAAGATCACGTGTCTGCACGAGGCCCATGTGTTTGCAGCAGTCTCCTTTCCCCACGTGACGAAGTGAAACCGTGGTGAACCGTCTGGCAGTGCCTGATTGCTGTCCAGACCGGCAGCAGACATGTCAGCCTTGAACTTCTTCGCGATGTGGGCCTCGTTGCCGCCACGGTGCTTGAACGTGAACAGCACCACTGGCTCAGTGTCAGGGAGCGTCTGAAGCACCGCTATCACCTCTTTCGAGATCGTCCGTTCGTCTTTCGGACGACTGAACTCCTTCAACATCGACGCACGGCCTGAACCATGTTTCAGGAAGTTGAGGCTCACATTGTCGTAGCGTTTAATCTTCCCGTACCAGCCTTGATCCTTAGTGATTGTCTTGTCGAGACGAACGAGTTCCCGGATCGTGTAGCTGGCATCGAGCACGGCAACAGTCTTCAACGCTGGATCGACCACGACATCGTACTTGATGATGCCGCCACCGCTCTGACTCGTCGAGACATACCGAACGCTGCGCTGGTCGTGGGCGATCTTCAGGAAAGCCTCCAAGTCTTCTCTACGTTCACTGTCGGGAAGCGCGCGGATGTATGCGTCGATATCGTCTGGTTCTCTTGCAGGGAAGTTGAGAGCCCGCGCCTTTGATGACGGATATTGCTTCTGTCTGGCCTTCTCTTTTTCAACGATGTCCCAGCACGCCCGAAGATACTCGTGGGCAGCTTTCTGATCTCCTTCCAGTGGCACAACCCTTGCTATCGCTGAGAAGTCGAACACGCCCTTTGCGAGGTTCATTTCGGACACTGCCCTGTGCTCTGTCGTGAGAAGTGACTCATCAAAGATCACCAGACTGCGAGGCCTACCACAGAATTTTGTGTGCTTGGCCGTCAGAAGCCCGCGTATGCGCGAATGCGTGACCAAGAGGATCCGACGCTCGGAGTTGTTGTCGGTTGCTGGATATCTGGCCTTAAGGGTTCCGTCAGGATGACGTTGTCTGCCATAGGAATGAACAAGACCGATCTCGCTTTCTGCTACGCCCTCGCGGACGAGGCCATCTCGAATCGAGCAGAGATCTTCCACACGGCTGGCTGCAACGATGCAGCTGTAAGGAAGCCCCGAATTCACAAGCTCAGTAGACCACGCGATTACGGCAGAAGTCTTTCCTGCGCCACACGCTAAGTCCATGGCCACACGCTTCTTAACGAAACCTGCTGCCATGCGTCCGAACATGCCAACCATTCTGAACAGGGCCTTCTTGTGATCCGCTGACAGGGAATTCCCATGTCTACGCATGATGGAACATGTTCGGCGGAAAGCCGGAGAAGTAAGTTCATCGGCAATCTTCAGTTCGTTCTTTTCTCGCTTGGTGAGTTTGCCTCTCCGCTCCAGTTCGCCAACAGTCTCGGATAGTCGGGTGTTCCTCTCCCATTGTGGAGGAAGGATTATCGCGGTATCGCTCAATGTGTGTTTCTCCTAGTGTGAGGAATCAAATGGCCCGTTCGCAGTCACGAACGAAACCGTCCGAAACCACAAAACGGGCCATTACTTGCCGGTAAGCTTTTCGTTGGTAGTCAGATCTCCAGCGGCCAAGCCGGAGACGGAGCCTCAATCGCCCCGCAGCTCCGAGCACCTCGTTCCCGTGTTATCTGGAGCGACAACCTCGTAAGGCTGACGACCGGGCACGGTCCGTGGCGTTGGAAAGCGACTTTCAGGTGGCTGGTCTGAACGTCTGCTGCAAGGTGACGTGAGGTTATTGTGAGCGGGTGTCTGCGTCGTTGCTCTCAGGTTCCGCTATGCCGAATACTTCGGCCCTGAACGCTCGCTGCACAGCTTCGTTGTCGCCGTAAGTTACGAGCGGTTCTTCGGGCTGCTCTTCGATCCAATTCTGAAGTAGTTCTGCTTCCAGAGAAGGGTCAATTAGCTCGACCAGTTCCGTCATTGTGTTCTTCATCCCGTCACTCCTTTCATCCATCGGTGACGTTGATTATGTGCAATTCGTCGGCTAGCGATAGTTGTGGAACCGCTGTACTTTTGTAACCGAGCTGTCTGAAACAGCGGTTCCACATCGTAAGTCTGCTGTATTTATGCCAGCTGTCTACTGACTCACACCCATTGCAATCTCGAACTGAGCTGCCTCCGAGATCCGCTTGCGCTCAAGGTTCTGTCGGAGACGTTTGGTCTTGGCTCCAGTGGTTGCTTCACGTATCGCTGCGCTAGCTCCAAGCCAGTCATTGATGTTCACAGCCTCGACGATCTCGGTTGTCAGATCCTTTTCGCCATCGATCACGAGTCCAGTGAGCACCATTCGAGCGTCAAATGGCATGTCAGCAAGGGTCTCTTGATCGATCTTGGCGGTCAGCGTCTGGTGCGCCCGGTTCACGGCTTCGATGTTCAGAAGTTTGATCGCACCAGCTGGGAGCCTCTTCCGACCATCGACTACATCTTTGACCTGCGATTGCTTGAGGCCAACACGATCTCTTAGCAGTTCCTGGACCCAATCCGCTTCTAACGGCACCCCGACGCCAATCTCCCGGCGATCTCGATACACCGCATCAACTGTCGCTTGGTTCGAATTCCCGTTCCAGCCCGCCAAATAGTTGATCGCGTTGTCATGGTCTGGGAGTTGGGGATCTCGAAGAGACGGCGCACGAGCTGCTTTGCTGTTGATCGTATGGGTGTTCGATGCTGTCCGTAGCCATTCCATTGCCTCTTCTGTAGAGCCAAAGGCATCAGGCACTTCAACCGTCAGACCCAAAGAGCGTGGCACCGGGGACTCAGGCGACTTTGTTAGGTGTCCGACAATACTCTTGATCACCCTTCCACGAGCCTGAGGCAACAGATCTGGATCGAACACAGCGCTCTGGATCCCGTTCCCGGCTTCAAGAGCTAGGCGAGAAGGTGTCAGAGCGCGCAGACGCTCCTCAGCAGCTTTGAAGGTGTCATCAGCTGTCTCACCGATAGTTTGGAGTTCAGGTGCTGTGACTTGTTCAGGCAACGACGACGTCGGAGGGACTGGCCGAAAGCCCAAGTAGAAGATCGGTGCGTTCTCACTTGAACCCGGACGGCGCAGCCATTGGAAAGGCGTTCCGACCATCAGACGATTCATACCTTCGATCTCTGCAGCGAACTCCAGCAGATCGGTCGGCATCGTCTTCTTGACTTCGACACGCTCAGCTTCACCACCGCCGAACTTCGTACGTGGGCTCAGCTTTCCCTTTCCGACACCAGAGAGTTCGTCTCCAGGAGCCAACCCGATAGGGCCACCCCAGACATCGTCTCCACCAGTGACGGCCATCCAACCTCTAGCAGCGTCGACATCGGGTGCATCTGTTAGAGAGGGAGCCATGCTGCTTTCGGTACTGATGAGGAACGGCAAAGTCGTCTTCACGAGACTCACACCGTTCTCAAACTGTTCGGCTGCCTTCCCGTTGGCCCGCTTCCATGCATCACGGACTTCACGCGCTGCAGCGGGGTTGTCGGAAGGTTTTACCAAGATCCGGCTTGCGTCTGTGAAACCAGCGTCAGGGTTGGGAACAGCAATGTAGTTGTGAGCCACTTGACGAATAGCTTGCCGTCTCATCGCCTCGGTCACGTTACCGTCGTGCATGATAGTCTGCACTTTCAGGAGGCGAGCTGCTTCTGCTTTGAATTCTGACAGGCCACGCACCTCAACCTTCGTGCCGACCAACTCACTGGCGACCGACACAACCTCTTGACCGAAAGCTGTTTCGGCTTGCCGTGTCGTTTTTGTCGACGGCGAACCGTCATCCCCCGGATAGAAGTCGGTGAAGCTCACCGTCTTGTCGATAGCCTTAAGTTCATCGCCTTTGGCTTCCAGTATCGTCAGAACCGAGCGAGCCGCGTCCTGCGCCGATGCACCGCCTTTTACCAATGTATCGATAGCCTGAAAGGTCGCGCCACCGATACCATTGTTCAACGCCTCGTCGCGAAGGTTCTCAGGCAGCAATCGGAGAGCGTTGTAGGCGTTGACCACCCCTACAGCACGTCCGGGATCTTTTTCTGAGGCTTCCCAATCCTGCAACGCTGAGACGTCGGAGATGGCATTGTTCAGATAGCGCTTGGCTTCACTGCCGACATGGTTCAGTTCGATGGCGTCGACAGCAAATCCTTGGAGATCGCTTGTCTGCAACAGACTGAGCTGGTGCTCATCTACATGTTTTCGAGCCTTCTTCGGATCGTGGACTTGGCCTTTCCTCCATCGATCAGCCTGGAGGCTCCCTTCCATGGCCTTCTCTTTCTGAGCCAGGAACGTCTGATAGCCTTTGAACGCTGTCAGATATGAAGGATGCTTGTGGTGTTGCTGATGGCTGGTGAACAGCTGGTGGGCGCTTGCTTCGTCACCTTCGGCAATCGCTCGCTGAAGGGCGTTGCCTTGTTCGCGGACGGTTTTGTCGTAGGTCTCTTTCCGCGCTGCCGTGAGCTGCTTGTGAGCTATGGCTTGGAGTGCGGGGTTGTCGGCGGTGACCTTGTTCAGGAAGGTGGTCGCCTGTTGGTAGACGTCCAGGTTTCCAGAACGCATCTCCGCTTCCGCGCGAGACACTACCTGCTTGATTGAACCCTGGATAGCGCGATTCAGATCACCTCCATACGCGATGGCAGTTCTTTGAACATCGGCAAGGTACGCTTGCACACCATTCGTCGGATCGCTGTACTTGCCGTCCATGAAGTTGGAGGCGTGTGACAGCTCCGCATTCTCTTGCTGGCGTTGGATTGCAGCGACACGGTCAGCAGCGATAGCCTTCTCGATGAACGGCTTCTGCTTTTTCATCACACGAGAGATGATGGAAGCCTTGGTGTCAGCATCCATACCTTCGAGAGCTTCATTGGAGGTGTCGAGAACTGTCTTGAGCAACTCACGTTGCGTCAATCCTGACTTGCCCGATACAGCCTCTAAGAGCTTTGCAGACACCTGATCGTTGACGATACCCGCATTGACATCGACCAGGATGTCGCGATGCGTGTCCTGGATGTCGGCGCTGGTGATAGCCTTGCCGGTCTCCAGGAACTTCTCGTTCAGCTTCGTTCGTGTCGCGGCTCTCTCAGCATCCTTCGTACGAGCAATGGCTCTCAGTCGTTCTGAGTTGGCGACCGAGCGTTGAAAGCTCTGCTCGCGCTTTGCGTCGTTGATCGCTTCTGTCTTCTCGAGACGATCTCGTTCGAACAGATATGCTTCGTTGTCGGACTGCGAGGCCTTGCCGTCGTAGAAGTCGAGCTGTGCTTGCATTTGCTGCTCTCGCGCTTCGACACGAAGCCGGTCGACTTCTTCAGCATTCAAAACGTCTGAGTGCTTGACGAGTGCTTTACCGATGTTGCCGAACTTGTTTGCCAGCTCACGACCAGCAACTTCGAAGCGATCTGACAACCGAGACGCGTGATACGATGCGCCTTCCATCGGGTTCTTGACGTCGGCCACTTCACGCCTGATTACCTGCCTCTGGACAGAAGGGCCACGACCGCGAGTTACCGCAGCCGCCCCTTTCTGGATTCGGATGTTTCTGGGCACTTAGATTCTGCCCTTCGAACGCGCAGCTGTCGTCGACATGACGTCGCCGTTGGCAAACCGGACGAACTCCCTGCCGCCCTTGACGAAGGTTTCCACGCCGGACCTCTCGCTGTTGACTGGAGCGAACTGTCGGTATCGGTCGGCAATATGACGATACCCGGTCGGATCACCTTTCAGTAGTCGGAGATCAGCTCTGACCTTGTCCATTTTCGAGACAGCCTTCTCGGCCCAGTTCAAGCAGTCGGCAACATCTACAACACCGTTGGCAGCGAGGACGGCTACACCCTGTTTTGCAGCACCTTCAGCGACGGCTTCGAGGGCCGCTTTAGGGTCGTTAACGCCTGAGGCAAGCGCCGCTCTGAAGAAGTTCGAGTTGACTCGCTCATTCACAAGGAATTCGGACACGATGGCGGCCAAAGGTATTCCCGCTTCGGCGGCGATGGATGATACGTTGTCTGCAGCGTTCGCAGCGTCTCTATCGACCGTTTCGAGACGAGGAAGCTCTTTCTCCAGCTCGGCCTGTTCGATGCTTTGCCTTTCAGCTGTCCGTGCCTGTCGGTTCGCTTCACGCTCTTCTGGTGTGATGATCACGAGCCGTCCATCATCTCCCACGGATAGGAAGCCGAGGTCAGCCGCTCGCGAGGCGGGCATCTGTACGCCGCTGAACGTTACCAGAGTATCGTTTGTAATCTCTGTCGCCAGTGATCCGTCGCGATTCCGAGCGCCTTCGAAAGGGGTTCCTTTCCAGTCATCGGGCTGAAGCTGACTCGAGTCCCATTGCATGGGTTTGAACTCCTCTACTCGGACACCGGTCTGCGGCATTAGCGAGTGAGGAATGCTGTCGTTGTGAGGCGTCAGATCGTCGTCGTTATAGTCGTCGTTCATGTTTGTGTTTCCTATTTGGGGTTAGATAAAAGATCGTCGGAGGTCGACACTTCTGAGTTAGATTGATTTGGCAGCAAACAGTGCAGCAGCAGCCTCTAGGTCCTGCGCGCTTACACCGGGGAACTGCGCACTTAGAATGCCACTCACAGCTATGCTCGACGGATTATTGAATCGTCGTCTGAGGAGCCATGCGTACATGTAGTCGGCAGGGTCCGTATCTGACGGAACGTCGGTCACGTAATCGTCGTGATGCTCTTCGAGGGATTGCGGTCTGAATGAAGTTGCTTGATCGGTAGTTCCAGCGGCAAGTCTCGTACGGCGGATAAGGCCGGTTGTTGCGTCTAGAACTTCGATCTTGAAGGTGGCTCCATTGGGACGAGTGACGGTTATATCTTCAGGCATGTTTGTGTTTCCTATTTGGTCTTGAATGGTAGGGCCGCGATGTTGGTGTCGTGCGGCTGCGGTGATTGTTCGGAGTGGTCAGCTTCTGGAGTCTCGGAGCGAGACTGGAGCGGCTCGGCTGGCTCATCTTCGGGCGCGTTCAGTTGGCTAATCGAGGCCCGGACGATGTCCGCCTTCGAAAGCATCACGCCTTCTGATGCCAGCTCGGTTTGGATCTCTTTGATGATGAGTTCCTGCTCTGGAGCCAGCTGGATCGTGAGGCGGGATACAGTGCGCTTTTTCTTTGGGCCTTTTTTGGGAAAGACAGTGCACGGGTCGCGCACAGCAGTTCGCAAGGCCTGTCTTGCGTCAGACATGGACTTAGTTTCCTTGTTGAGATGGAGAGTGTGGTGGTCGGTAGTGACAGAGGGAGCGCTCAGACTTCAGCTGAACATCTCGATTGCTCGAATGCGATCTTCCTCGCTTGTGGCTTTGAACTGCCTGTCGAGGATCTCTCTTGCCTGTCTGGGGCTATTGGGATGGACGTGCGCAACCAGCCACCAGTACATGAAATGATATGGGCTTTGGTCCGCAGGAATCTCTGTGATGAGCGTTGGGTCAGTGCCTTCGCGAATGGTTGGCTGCTGCCTTAGCGACTGCAAACCGACGAATGGTGTGACGCGTTCCTTTCGGTATCGGCCAGTGGTCTTGTCTAGGACTGTCAGTTTCCATTCTATGCCGGCACCGTCTGTGAATGTTCTGACGATAAGTGGGTTTCCTCTTCGGTTTGAGGGCGATGCTCTGCCGTCAGTGATGCGTGAAACGAAATAAGCAGGGCTCTACAGGGGTGGAAAAGTGTACGCACAATCAAAAACACACGGCGAACCAGCTAGTTACAGCTGGCAGCCGTGGTCTAGGAGAGGCACACAAACGAAGACGCCGCCGCCAAAAGGCTCTACGGGTCTCCTAAGCAGGGGGTTTTAGACCGACAAAGCTCTACGGGTCTTTGGAGGGCGGGTATTGCGCAGCGAGAAAAGCGCTACGGTACTTCGTAGGGGTCCCTATTAGGCTTTTCCCAGAAATCCGGGGTTTTCGATTCCACTGAAACTGGGCAGTTAGTTTACCGTCAGAACAACCCCCAGTCTCCCATAGAGCCGCCTGGAGAGTCGGAATTCAGACAGCTACTTGGCGTCCTTTTGCACTGTTTCAGCGCTCCTGGACTCTGCAAGGAGCCTGAAGACACTAGATCGGCTGATCCCTAGCTCTGAACCAATCTCCTCCGCTCTCAAGCCTCTCGACTTGAGGTCAAGTATCTTGTCGATCTGTCGTCTCGCAGTTGGAGCGCGCCCCTTGTAACGCCCTTCAGACTTTGCCTTCGCGATACCTTCTCTCTGCCTCTCCAACATCACCTCGCGCTCGAACTGAGCTATGGAGCCAACCAGGTTCAGCATGAGTCGTCCTGTAGAAGTGGTGGTGTCTAAGCCCATGGCGAGCACATTCAACTCGACGCCCTTATCTGAGAGACGCTCAGTGATCTTTACGAGGTCGGACACAGACCGCGCGAGCCTGTCGAGTTTTGTAACCACGAGCACATCGCCCTCACGGGCGTATTCGATTGCTGCATCGAGTTGCTTACGTTTGGCGACCGACGAGAGCTGCTCAGTGAAGACCTTCTCGCAACCCGCTGCTTCTAGCTCCTCGATCTGAGCTTCCAAACCAGCTACCTGCTCGAAAGTACTCGTTCGACCGTATCCAATCTTCATCATCGACACCCTTCGCTCATGAGTCCTACTTGCTACTTAGACTATGTAAGACTCGTGAGTCTCAATATCCAAGAGGACTTGTGTGCGACACGTCGACTCAGTCCGACACGGGCTTGGTTTATTGGGAGTGGATCATCGGATGATTTGCGCACGACATGCAGCTATCAGGACATCGGCATGACCGGATACCCCATCGGTTCCGGATGAGTGCTCACTGTCTGAACTTCTCGGCTGGCTGGGATTTCGTTCGAGAGGCCGGGGGCACGGGGGAGTCTGAAGGGGAACGAAGGCAACGGGGCGGTCACGAATGGTCAGACCAAAATTCATGAGCTTCAATGCGCGAGAGTTGGATACATCCAGAACGCTCGCACCAACTCAATCTTGCACGCATGATACTCCCTAGTCTCGGTGAGTCTCAGGCTCCTCATTATGACCGAATTTCCAGCGTCTCAATCTGACAAACACCACTATGTCCTCACCGCACGTGGTGCACTCGCTTACAATCAGGGAGAGACAGTTGTGAGGAATCTATGGGCCTGTTGAATATCTTTGCGGACGGCTTTTCTCATCAATTTGAGATCGAAACTACCCATAATCGTGCTTCCAAGACGAAAGTCCGAACAAAGCGACGCAATGCTCACGCCAAGCGGCATACAAGCAACTCCAAACCCGGAAGCGCTAGTAAAACGCTTGTCAGTTGTTCTCAGTTCGCTCCCTATCCGCTCTCGCGGAAAAGCCTCGTATCTGTGCTTGAGTTCATCCGGATCTGTGATTTCGATCGCACATCCAAGAGGGCTCGAACTTTGTATATCGGTTATCGCGCTCATCCAGACAATCGTTTGCTCCTCGAAGTACCTACCGACGGCGTATGACTTCTCTGTTGCAAGAAAGTGGGCCGATCCAATGCGCATGTCGAGACGCTCGACGACAATTACACCAGGAGGTTTGAGCCTCAATGCCAACGATATATGCCTTGCCTTCTGACGAAGCGTGAGTTTCTTGCCGACCGTCTCTATGTCCCACCCATCGGTGTTGCCAACCCATTCATTCTCCTCAAGTCGCAGGAGTTCGTCGCCTTTATCGTCGAGGAAGATCGCGGATATTGCGCCGGGACCACCGTCCATACGCGGATGCAAACTGATGAGGTCTTGGTCATAGTACGTTAGAACCCGCCTGACTGCGGGGCTGTAGCTGATACCTCCGATGACAAGTTCAGCGTTGCCGGCATGAAAGTCTAGAGGACCTGTTGGGGGCGGAACGTCGGTAGCGGCAGCATTGCTGATTGCCTCGTAACTTTCGCGCACCTTCGCCTTCGAAAACACTCCACGAGAAACCAAGTCATGACACGACCCGCAAAGACAGCAAATGTGATCAGGATTGTGTTCTGATGCGTCTTTGAACTCTGGAAGAATATGCTCGTAGTGATAGAATCCAGTCCTGCAGATCACGCAACCAAACTTACAGCGTTGCCGCACTTCTAACCGGACAGGCGCCGGTGGTCTCCTTTTGAGGCCGTGTTGATTAGGCATTGCCGAAACGTCCAATGCTGGTGTTACGAACAAGCGTTCGTGATCGACTACAACCCCGACCGCCCAGCTTCAGCCCACAGATCAGAAGCTCGTCGCCGCCTCCCAACTGGCGCTCGATGATGCACAAGCCATCGTGGACGGAATCGTTACGCTGAAAACAGCTCTCAATCTAGCTCAAACAGCCCGTCAACTGCCTCTCGCTGCTTCTGAGGTGAGAACTGGGCGTAGTTTTTCATCAAGTCATTCACCGTGGTGTGTCCCGTTGACGACATCTCCGTTCGCTAGTCAGTGCCCTGCGAGACCAGCTTGGTCGTGAAGGTCCGTCTCAGATCGTGTGGCGCAGCATCCTCGATGTCAGCTTCCTGTCGCATCCGCTTCCAGATCGTCTTAAGCGTGGTGAGATGCCCCGCCCCAACGCATGAACGCAATAATCAATAAAGTCTCAGGTACAAGATATTTTCTCAAGACAAGAATCAGATTATTGAAATTAAACCCATTACCTTCGATCCATAATCCAGCTTGCCGACAGCTTTCCTCAAATCCACACCCGATCCCTTCGAGTATGTTTTAAGCGTTTCTCCCCACTCATCCCTGGAATGACCAACAATCAGCTGGATCGTTGGTATTGGGACTTCTGCGCCCTCCATCGCCTCAATGAACGTATGTCTGAACGCATGAAATACAGTCGTAGGATCGTCTACACCAACCTTACGTCGGAACCTCGTGTAGGCCTTTGATACGTTCCATGACCGTTTCCGGTCGGGACCTCCCGGTGTCAGTCCAGGAAAGAAGTAATTGTCGGCTACCGTGAGACGCCGCCTGATGATCGGTGTGACCATCTTGTGGAAAGGGACCGTGCGTATCGCGTTCTCGGTCTTACCGTCTCTGACGAACATCGAGAACAGACCGTCCTTCTCAGAGATATCTTCCTGTCGGAGAGCACATAGCTCCTCCAACCGTGCCCCGGTAACCAAAGCCAGCCGCATGAGATCGTGGATGAGCGGATCGTATTTAGACTCTGTATGAGAGGTCAGGAGTGTCTGAAGCTGAGCCTCTATCAGCGGCGTGCGCTTGATGGTGTTCTTTCCAACCTTGACGCCTTGGCCGCGCCAAATGTTGTCTTCGGCCAATCCCCGCCTAACCATCCAAGACCAGCAGACACTCAGAGACGAAACGTAGCGATTGATAGTCTTGGGCATTAAGCCTGACTGAGCTAGCTCCTTGCCAACGAATTCACCTGCCTTCTTGCGGCTTACGTCTGTGAGAGTGTTTGGCCCAATCCAATCAATGAACATATCGAGGACTTGTCGATGTCCTTTGACCGTCTGCTTTTTGTAGTTGATGCCCTCTTCGTTGAGCCAGCGGTCTCGTGCATCAGTTAGCAATGTTCCTTGGTCGGTAGCGATAGCGAAGAAGGTGTCAGCTTCCGTCTCGTCTTGCTCAGCCAGCTCCCGGGCTTGGTCGCTGATCATGCTCTCGACAACTTCGCGCGGGCTCCAGCTTTCGTCTCTTGGATTTGACGGATCGAGGGGAGGGCGTTTGGTCGAGGCCTTGAGATAGCGACCGCGCCATTCCATGGCATCCTCGACAAGCTCGCTGTTGTTTCGGTGTTGAGCTACTTGAATCTGACGCTTGAAGTCAGCCACGTAGCGCCAGCGGCGTTGCTGGGCGAGCTTCAATGAGTCAGTGCTGAGTGACCGACTGATCTTCTTTCCTAGTTCAGGATGAAGCGGACGAGGAACGTAGATAGTGCAGTACCATCTGGTTCCGCGTTTCTCGAGATACCGAGTGTCTGACAACCGCTATGCCCCCACAGAACGCCCCCACATTCAGCACAGTATAATCTAGTGAAATCAATGATATCAAGGTGTTCTCGAACAATTGGGGCGTGTCCCTTCCTCTCCGCCATCACACAGCCGCTCATTCAATCCCTGCTCGACACGATTTGGTGAAGGCTGCGAAATTGAGCGCCTTGCCAGTGATGACTACCTATAGTTGCCAGCGTCCTCGCCGCGCCTGCGCTTACTGATAATTCCAGAGGAGAGCGGTATCCAGCGGCGATGACCTAACCGTCGAGCCTGAGAGAATGGTGTGATGAGAGCGTTGCCGGTCCCGTTTCGTGTTGTCGTTGCCATCTTGGCTGTTCTGATATCCTTGTCTTCGGCAACCAAAGGCCAAGCGGCCGACATCTTCAAAACCTATGTCAAGCAAGGCGACTATGACGATGTGCGGTTCGAGTTGACGGAAGCGATTGTTGCGCGGGGCCTGAAGCTCGATCTGAACGGCCATGTCGCGGACATGCTCAAGCGGACCGGAGCGGATGTCGGCGACAATACGCCGATCTACAAGCAGGGAGAATATTTCATCTTCTGCTCGGCCAAATTGTCGCGCGATATCATGAAGGCGGATCCAGCCACCATCGGCTTCTGCCCGTTTACCTTGTTCCTTTACGAAACATCGGCGAAACCCGGCGAAATCGTCGTCGGATACCGCCGTTTTCCGAAACGCAAGAATGAGGCGGCAAGCAAGGCACTTGCTGTTGTCGACGCTCTGCTCGACGGGATCGCACGCCAGGCCGTCGAGTAATCCAGTCTCCCGATCGGCGTTTGCTGCTCGGCCCGCCATTGACCGGACTCTGATCCATATCAGGACAATCCTCCTCCACAACCGTCATTAATCGACCCTGGTTTTGTGTCAGGCTTTTCGCCTCACGCTGAAGTGGAGTCATCCATGAGAGTCTTCTACGTTCTCTGCGCTGCCGCTGTCATGTTCGCATTCAGTGCAGCAAGCGAGCCGGCCGAAGCGCGTCCCTATGGATACAGCTTTGGTTACTACGGCCCCGGCCTCAGTATCTATGTCGGGCCGCGACCCTATTACAGGCCGTACTACTATTATTACGGCCCGCCGCCTGTGTATCGCTATCGGCCTGCGCCGCGCTATTATAGTTACCGGCCAAGAACAAATCGTTGTGCCCGTTGGTCAAATCGCTGTTCGCGGCGGTGGGGCTATGGCAATCGCAACTATCGCGGCTGCATGCGGTATCACCGCTGCCGGTAATCGGTGCGGGCGACGTAATATCGGTCTTTCGAAGCGCCGGCCGGCCGCCTGAGAGAATGGTGGCCGGCGCGGCAACTTTGTGTTTTTGCGAACCCTCCCAGCCCATTTGTTTCCAGCCGCCGTGGCGCTGAACGTCAGTTGGAACGCCGCTTGCACCTTGTTGGTCGGATAAACGCGTCCGTGTCCGATTTTGGCACGGGTTGCGCACCAATGCGGGAATGCGGCGAGGGTTCTAGTATATGTCATTGTTTTCAAAGGCACAGTCGATCCGGCCACTGGCCCTGTTTCGCAGTCAGTTCCTGAAAATCTGTTTCTTTAGCTGTTTCATCAATCTCGCGATGTTGGCCGTGCCGCTCTACATGCTGCAGGTCTATGACCGAGTTCTGACCTCAGGCAGCACCGATACGCTGATCATGCTGACCGTGTTGTGCGTCGGTCTCCTCTTCGCCATGGCACTGATGACCATGACGCGCTCCTGGCTCTTGTCGCGCGCTGGCGAAGCGCTCGACCGGGCATGCAACGTGCCCTTGTTCCGCATGGCGTTCGCGCCCAGCGAAGAGCAGGGCCAAAGCTCGCCATCTGAGCGCCTGCGCGATCTTTCGGTGGTCCGCACCTTCATGACCGGGCCCGGTCTCGTTGCCTTCTTCGATATCCCCTGGACACCGCTCTTCCTGGCAATCCTCTTCTTTGTTCATCCCCTCTTCGGACTAATTGCCGTTATCGGCGCCGCGATCATCACCGGTCTTGCACTCTTGAATGAGCTGACCACGCGTAAGACCTTCGGACAGGCAGGGCAGGCGACCCAGCGTTCGCACGCGCTCGTCGAGTCCTTTGCCCGCCATGCCGACACGATCCAGGCTATGGGTATGCTCGCCAATGTCGAGAAGCTCTGGAAGGCCAATCACGATACGGCTGTCGGTAAGCAGGCGAGGGGAGGAGACCGTGCCGTTGTCTTCACATCCCTCGCGAAGTTTGTGCGCATGGGGCTGCAGGTCGCGGTTCTTGGGACAGGCGCGTGGCTGGCCATCCAGCAGACCATTACGCCGGGCGCCATGATTGCCGCATCCATCATCATGGGCCGGGCTCTGGCGCCGATCGAAGCCGCCATCACGAACTGGAAAGGCTGCATCATGGCCCGCGGCGCTTATAGTCGCCTGAAGCGATCGCTTGCAGATGCCCGTATTGCGCTCGACGAAACACGCACCAAACTGCCCGTACCGGAAGGTCGGCTTGTGATCGAAGGTGTTACGGCGCACGCCGAGGGGCGCGAAGACCCGGTTCTGCAAGACGTCTCATTCTCGCTCGAACCAGGTGAGGTGCTCGGCATCCTCGGGCCGAGCGGTGCCGGCAAGTCGACCCTCGCCCGTTTGCTGGTCGGTCTCGGCGTGCCCCAAGCAGGCCATGTCACACTCGACAATGTCGATATAGCCGATTGGCCGAAGGAAGAAGTCGGACGCTTTCTCGGATACATGCCGCAGGAAGTCGGCTTGCTCAGCGGCACGGTCGCCGAAAACATCTCTCGCTTCGACCTGTTGGACCGCTCGACTGATATCGAGGTGCTTTCCGAAGCGATCGTCGACGCCGCAAAATTTGTCGGCGCCCATGATCTGATTGTCGGGCTCTCGGACGGCTATGAGACCGAAATCGGCGAGAATGGCTGCATGATCTCGGGCGGGCAACGTCAGCGTATCGCACTTGCCCGCGCAGTCTATGGCGACACACGCCTTGTCATTCTGGATGAGCCGAATGCAAGTCTGGACGGGGAGGGCTGTGCCGCCCTTGCTGATGCTGTCCAGCGGTTGAAACAGCGCGGCACAACTGTTGTCGTTATTTCCCACACTGCATCGATCATCGGTGTCCTGGACAAGCTGCTGATCCTCCAAGATGGCCGTGTCGCCTCCTTCGGGCCGCGTGATCAGGTGATCACGAAGCGTCTGGCGCCGGTTGCCAAACAGGCCAAACCGCAAACCTCTGACCATACGCCCATCGAGCCCGAGGTCGATGGTGTCGAGCACGCTGACGACATCGCGAAGGAAGAAGCCCATGCCTAGCAGACAGTTGGCAACGATCACGCCGCGTCAGATTCAACTCTCGACGCCGGAACGCCGCGCCCGCAATGTGACGTCCTTCGGCAACATGGTCATCCTTATGACGATTGTCGCAATCGGAATCTGGGGTGCCTTGGTACCATTGGCGAGCGCCGTGGTCAGCCAGGGGCAGCTTGTTGTTGCCGGCAAACGCAAACAGGTTCAACATCGTGACGGCGGCGTCGTTGCAGAATTGCTGGTCAAGGACGGGAGTGTCGTCAAAGCTGGTGATCTTCTGATCCGTCTCGACACGGAAGAGGCAACCATGAATGCGACGCTCATGCGCGCCAAGGTCACCGCGACGGAATCGCAACTTGCTATCATCAACGAAGAACTCGGTATCGTCTCCAGGCTCCACAAACAGGGCTATGCCAGCAAGCGGCGCTTTCTCAATGTCCAGGGGCGCGCGGCACAGGTCGAAGGCCAACGCTCTCAGGATCTGCTGCGGTTGCGAACGGCAGAACACAAGATCGCACATTCCGAAATCCGGGCACCCGTGTCCGGCACCGTTGTCGGAATGCGCGCGCACACCATCGGGGGCGTCATCGCTGCCGGCGAAACAGCGCTCGAAATCGTGCCGAGCGCCGATAAGCTGGTTGTCGAAGCGCGCGTCCAGCCGACGGATGTGGACGATCTCGAGCTTGGGCTGGAAGCAGATGTCCGCTTTTCGGCATTCAAGCAACGCACGACGCCTTCGTTGAAAGGCCGCGTCATCCATGTCTCGGCTGACGTGCTGGGAGATGAAGCGACGGGATTGCCCTACTACAAAACGCTCATTACCGTCGACAAGCAGGAGCTGGCGCGTGCCGGCAATCTCAAACTGCAACCGGGTATGCCGGCAGAAGTCGTTATCGAGACAGCGCCCCGTACTGTCCTGACCTACCTGCTGCAGCCGCTCCTCGATAGCACCAACCGCGCCATGCGCGAGCAATAGCAGGCATATTCCAGCCAAGCGAGATTTCTGAAACGCTTCCCGGGATTAGGGACGTTTCATGCGCTGTCGGGGTGAACTAAACTCCGCAGATGCGAGGGGTTTCGAGAGGACGCTGGGCAATGAAAATTAATGGTGGATGTCACTGCGGCGCCATTACATACGAAGCGGAGCTTGATCCGGAAAAGGTTGGGATCTGTCACTGCGCGGATTGTCAGGCGCTTTCGGCCTCCGCATTCAGGACGGTTGCCATCGTCTCCAGCGAAACTTTCGCAATTACGAAAGGTACACCGAAGGAATATGTGAAGGTGGCGGAAAGCGGCAACCGCCGGGTGCAGGCATTCTGTCCCGATTGCGGTTCAGGTTTGTACGCAACGGAATTCGGTGACGAGCCAAAGGCGTACAACATCCGCGCCGGCACGGTAAAGCAGCGCTACGAACTCACCCCCAAGTACGAATCCTGGCGTCAGTCGGCATTGCCTTGGCTACCCGGCCTTTCATCGACGAAGAAGTTCGACAACAACCGAAAATAGAATGCCGGCGCGACTTCGGCCCAGAGACAACGCTCCCCGCAGTGAGCGGTTGAAAGGACTGTCAATGACGCGTTTTTCTGCCGGCGATCTGACTGCATATGCGACGGCTGTGATGCGTGCAGCGGGATTATCCGATACCCACGCGCAGACGACCGCGCGAACGCTCGTAACCGCTGACCTACTCGGCTATGTCACGCATGGCATCCAGTTTCTGCCGCAATATTGCAGCGCGCTCGAAGATGGCACGATGACCGCGACTGGCTCACCGACACTCATCTCGGACACCGGGACAACTCTTGTCTATGACGGCGGCATGCTTCCGGGCCCGGGCTGCATCGGTCATGCTCTTGAGAAACTCATCGCACGCGCCCGCGACAATGCCATGGTCGCCGCAGTCATCCGCCACAGTGCAAACACCGCATGCCTGGCAACCTATCTGCTCCCCATCGTGGAGGCAGGACTGATCGGAGTGATTATGGTCTCGTCGCCTAGCGGACGCGTGGTTGCACCTGCCGGCGGCCGAGAGGGGCGTTTTTCGACCAATCCAATGGCTTTCGGATTTCCAACCGGCGGCGACCCGGTACTGATCGATATGGCAACCTCGGCAACGACCAATCGTCTGACGGAGAAATTGCAGCGCGACGGCGGCGAATACTCGGAAGAGCCGCTCCTCGACCGTGACGGCTTGCCGACCAATGATCCGTTTGCCTTGACGAAAGCCAATGGCGGCACGATCCGCCCGCTCGGTGGAGATGCGAACGAGCATAAGGGTTTTGCACTGGCGCTGGCCGTCCAGGCGATGAGTGCGGCGCTTTCGGGCGGTGGTGGCAGCACGGCTACCGGCGAGGCGCTCGGAACGAGTACATTCATACAACTCATGGATCCCGGTTCATTCGCCGGTGGTTCCGTGTTCGCCCAGGAGATGGATCGTATGATCGAGATGCTGGTTGCGACTCCGCCGCGCCCGGGCGCTGAAGGCGTACGCGTTCCCGGACAAAGGGCAATGGCAGCCTATCAGCGGCAGAGCCGGGACGGCATCGAAATATCGGATGCGCTGAGGCGGCACGTGGAACCGTTGGCGGCAAAATATGGTGTGACGTTTCCATCGCCCTTGGACTGAGACGGCGTGAGACATGTTCACGCGTCAGATTAAAATGTATCGTTTTTCACAACATCTCGCTTGGAATAGATACTAGGCATGGTTGCTGAGTTTCGCGGCGACGACGGGGAAGAATGGAGTCTGGGTACATGGCAGGGACTGTAACACCCGCAGAGGTAAAGGCCTGGTTGTCGGACGGCCGGGAAATCGCGCTTGGCGACGTTCGCGAGAACGGTCAGTTCGGGGATGGCCATCCGTTCTTCGCCATATCGTTGGCCTACAGTGTCTTCGAAGCGCGTCTTGTCGATATTGTACCCAACCCTGCTGTTCGGCTTGTTCTCTATGACGACGATGACGGTATCGCCACCCTCGCTGCCGCCCGCGCCGAGGAACTGGGTTATTCCAATGTCACCATCATGGAAGGGGGGGCTCCCGCATGGCGAGCAGCAGGTTACACACTCTTTCAAGGCGTCAATGTTCCGAGCAAGACATTTGGTGAGTTACTCGAACTCGAGCATCACACGCCGAACCTGAACGCAGAGCAGGTCGCCGCACTCAAGGATGACATCCCGAACCACGTCATCGTCGATAGTCGGCCATATCGCGAATTCAACCAATTCAATATCCCCGGCGGTATTTGTTGTCCCAATGGCGAGGTCGCGCTGCGCATCGGGGAGCTTGCTCCCGACCCTGAAACGACGATCGTCGTCAACTGCGCCGGTCGTACGCGCTCGATTCTCGGCGCCGAGACACTTCGTGCCTTCGGCGTTCCCAATCCTGTCTTTGCCATGGAGAATGGTACACAAGGGTGGCTCCTGGCCGGACTGAAGCGCGAAGAGGGGGCAACGCGCTCTTATCCTGAAGCACCCAAGTCAGAAGAAGCCCTCGAAGGGATCCGTGCCAAAGCCGCCGCTTGCGCTGCAAAAACCGGCCTCAAATATATCGAAGCTGATGAAGCGGTCGAATGGCTCAACGATCCAACGCGATCCACCTATCTTTTCGATGTGCGGAGCGAGGAAGAATTCGAGCAGAACGGTATTGCTGGCAGCCGACACGTGCTTGGCGGTCAACTCGTGCAGGCGACCGAACTCTATATTGGCGTGAGAGGAGGGCGCGCCATCATCATGGACGACGAAATGGTCCGCGCGCCCATGATGGCCAACTGGGTCCATCAAATCGGATACGAGGTTGCGGTTCTCAATGGGGGCATCAACGCCTTGCGCGGCGTTACACTTCCCGACATACCGGCGTACCAGCCTCCTGCGGTCGTATCGGTCTCACCGGAGGACGCGAAACGCCAGGTGGAGACGAATGATGCCCTGATCTTGGATCTGCGTTCGGTATCGACCTATCGTGCTGGTCACATTGACGGTGCCCGGTGGTCGATGCGTCCAAGTCTGGAAAAGCTCGATCTCGCACGGGATGCAAAAGTCATCCTCATTGCAAAGACAGACATTTTCGCTGCGCTGGCCGCACAAAGACTTGGTGAACTCGGTATCTCCAACGTCGAGCGCCTTTGCGGGGACGAAGACGACTGGAAGGACGCAGGCTTCCACATTGTTGCGACACCGGATGAGCCAGCAGATTCGGAAAGTGTTGATTTGCTGTACCACGTTCACCAGCGCAATACCCCCAACGGTAGCGAAGCGGCGGCCAAAGCCTATTTGGCTTGGGAGATTGGGTTGGTCGACCAGTTGGACCAACAGGAGCGCGATTCTTATCGGCTCACCACACGTGCAATGTCCGGCCCGCCTGTGGCATAGCTCCTTTTCCAAGGACACGGCTCAACAACAGGGTTGGAGTTGATTTCATGCCCATGACACGACGCGGATTTCTTGCAGCGACAGCTGTGCTCGCCGGTGGATTTCCTTTTCCAGCATCAGCGAAACCCCAAATGACTTTGGGCAAGTTGACTATTGATGTCCTAAGCGATGGACATCTGACGCTTCCGGGAAGCTTGGTGTTCGAAGGGTTGCCGGCAACTGAGCTCAAACAGATCCTCGATCGGTTCGATATCTCGTCTGAAGAGGTCACCCCGCCATGCAATTTGACATTGGTACGGGACGAGAAGCGCACGATCCTTTTCGATGTGGGCGCGGGGCCGAATTTCCAATCAAGTTCGGGAAAGCTCATCGAGGCAATGGAGGGGCAGGGCGTCGCTCCCGGGGACGTCACACATGTCGTGTTCACTCATGCGCATCCCGATCATCTTTGGGGCGTGTTGGACGATTTCGACGAACTACTGCTCCCTAATGCAACCTACATGATTGGCAAGGCGGAGTGGGATTATTGGATCGATCCTGAAACCGTCAACACGATTGGCGCAGAGCGCCAGGCATTTGCAGTCGGCGCCGCAAACCGCTTCAAGGCGATGGAAGACAAGGTGAGTTTCTTCAAACCAGGAGAAGAGATCCTACCCGGTATCCTTGCTCGAGATACAGCTGGTCACACGCCGGGGCACATGTCGTTCGAGATTCGATCCGGGAGTGAAAGCATGATGGTGATCGGTGACGCGATAACGAACCACCATGTAGCGTTCGAAAAACCGAGCTGGCTGATGGGTAATGATCAGGATCGCGAGTTGGGCGCCGAGGCGCGGGCGTCGCTTCTGGATCAGTTGGCTGCGGAGAAAATGAATGTCATCGGCTTTCACCTTCCATCGCCGGGAATTGGATATGTCGAGAAGGCAGGCGCCGCCTACCGTTTTGTCACGACTTAGCCGAGATGAAGAGGCTCTTTCCAAACTGCTTGTGTGTCAGCCTTAAATCATGGAGACAAATGCTGCCGCTCCAACCATTGCAAGTCCAAGCGTAGCGATGTTCCAGCTTATTGTGCGTAACCAAGGCACACCCATCGCATAGAGTGGAAGAAAAAGTGTGCGACCTGTGAGATAGAGGCCGCATCCCCATACGCTGATTGCACCGCTCGCCTCCATCGTGGAAACGAGAAAAGTACACGATGCGAAGATCGGATATGTTTCCAGAAAATTCACTTGAGCGCGAGCAAGGCGCGCGGCGACACCTGTGGGGCTCAGGTCTTCGTCTCGAGCCCCAACCGTGTATGCGTTTCCGACCTGTGCCTTGAAGGCAAATGATGCTGCTGCCATGTGTACGAGGCCCAGGACAGAAGCCAGCAGGAGTGTCCAGTGTTCGATGTTCATGGAAAGTGTCCTTTGGTTCGATATGCGGCAATTGCTCCGCGGTGGTTTGGGACACCGGCCCAATTGGCCGGTTAGCGCCTCGTTGGCTTCAATGAACTGCCCCCACCGAATGGGTGGAGGCAGAACCGAGTTAATAGAAAGCGACCTTTGCTTAACCGCGGCGCCCGCGCTTGAGGCTGCGTCGACTGCTCTTCCGATTGTTAAACCGGAGTTTCTTGTTCCCGAAACGGCTGCGATTGGACTTGAACCGCTTCTGGACACCGGGCATTTGGCCAAGCGAACGGGACTTGCGGCGACTGTTGTCGAAGCGCTTACGGCTGCTTCCGGCATTGTTCTTGAACCGGTTCAGGCGCTTGCTCTGAATCTGTTTGCCTGACGCTTTTCGACTGCGCGTCTCGTAGACAGGGCGACCATAGATACTTTTGTCGTTGCCGATTTTCTTTCGCTTTGGCCGATAGATTGGGCGACCAAAGACGCTTTTGTCGTGGCCGATAATCTCACGCTTGAAACGGTTGCCACGCCTTTTCAGGTTGTCTTTCGTGATACCCGTGACCTTGCGAATCGGTTTTTTACCACCGAGGGGCCGGCCCCAGACGCTCTTGTCGTTGCCGATGGGTTTGCCAGGCCGCACGCCATGGAACTTGCCGTCATTCACGACACCTGTACGGAATTTGACAGCACCCGGACCGTGGGGATCAGATTTGTTCTTGAATTCTTTGCTCCAACGGTAGTTCGGTTCGGTCTTGCGGGCGACGCCTTTCATCGGCGTACGCGCACGCTTGTCCAGAAAGCCATCGTTCTTCACGAGCCCAGTCTTCATCGTGCTGTTTTCAAACGTCCTGCGGACAATGCTGCCGCGCCGGTTCGCATAATCTTCGAGTGCCTGCTTGGCTTTCGAGTTGTCGGGGCGGGGAAGACTTTCGCCGATCTGGTTATTGCCGGTAATGATGTCGCGAATTTTCCGCTTGGCTCTATCGTAGTCGTTGCGAACATCGCGCCTCAATTCGTCCCAATCGGCGTCGTCATAGTCTTTCCCTATTATGCGCGCGATTTCCTGGGTTGGCCGGGTACCAATCTCTTCCACAACCGTTTTTACGATCTCGTGGTGAGTTTTCTTGAATACCCTGGGTGCATAAGTGACCGTTTCATAGCCTTTCTTGACAGCACCAGGACCATATTTGATTGCGCCTTTAGCTGCTTTCTTGGCGATGCCACCAGTTTTCTTCGCGCCCTTCTTGACCGCGCTGCCGACTTTTTTGGCTGCTCCAGTGATGTCACCGAGGCCAAAGGCATGTGCCTCTGGAGATGCTGTCGTTGCCACCACCGCAATGGAAGTGGCGGTTAATGCTGTTGCAAGTGTCAGAGTTCTGACTGCTCCAACAAGAGAGCTCGCCCTATGTGCCTTTGCGGCGATGGGTCGTGGTTGGGAGATCGTCATCTTAGGTTCCTTTTCTGCCAGTCGATCGACCGGCGATTGGCTGAATTTTTGGGACGCCCCATGAGGGGGGCGGCTTACCTCGTTCCCGATATGGCATTGCAAGAGTGGACCTGAAGGGGAGGGAATATGGGGATTTGCGGGGGAAGTCGGGGGAGGATGTGATCGACGTCACAGACGGCCTATTTCTGGGTGCTGGAAGCGCTGTCAACGCGCTGCTAGAATTCATTCATCGGGAGAAAATTCAGCATGTTGCTCGTCGCCGCAGATCTGGAGATCGATACTGACGTGTATGAATTGAGGCGCGATGGAAAAATCGTTCCAACCGAACCGCTGGTCTTCGATTTCATTAGTTTTCTGGCTCAAAACCCAGGACGTCTCGTCAGCCGGAATGAGATTGTCGAGCATGTCTGGGATGGGCGGATCGTATCCGATGCAACTGTTACCGGATGCCTTAAACAGGCTCGTCAGGCACTTGGCGACACTGGCAAGGATCAACGGATTATCCGCACTGTTCGAGCGCGCGGATTCCAGTTCATTGCGGACGTCGAACAGGTTGAAAGACACGATGCTGCCGGTGCGGCACACAAAGCTATGGAAAGCGAGACTCAGACAGGCGAATCGCCATCAATCGCTGCTGTTGGAGGAGCCACTGCGGCGAGGTCGCGGCCCGCGGTCGCTGTTCTTCCATTCACGAATATGTCGGATGATCCGGAACAGGAATATTTTGCAGACGGCTTGACCGAAGAGATAATCAATACACTCGCACAGTTTAGGGATGTCCTTGTAGCGGCCCGGAATTCGACATTCCGCTATAAGAACAAGCCGGCCGACATGCGCACCATTGCGGATGAGTTGGGGGTGGGATTTGTCCTTGAGGGAAGTGTTCGTAAAGCTGGCAGTACGATCCGCATAACCGCGCAGCTAATCGAGCGTGAGCGCGGCACTCACATCTATTCGGGAAACTACGACCGTAAACTCACTGCAACAAATTTGTTTGAGATCCAGGACGATATCGCAGCCCGCGTCGCTGCAGAGATCGCGGACCCGCACGGCGCCATCTCTCGCAGAAGCAGTCAGGCCCATCGCTGGCGAACCGACAACCTTGATGCCTATGAGTGTGCGCTTGCCGCAATGGAGTATTGGAGGATGCCGACCGAGAGTGTGCACGCTGTGACGCGCGCTCGGCTCGAGAAGGCCGTCGAGTTCGATCCGCACTATGCCACGGCGTGGGCTATGCTCGCGATCCTTTACGGTGATGAGGTTCGTGGAGGCTTCAATGTGCGGTCCGAGACGCCTCCGCTCGAGCGAGCGTTGGAAGCCGCATCCCGGGCTGTCAAGATCGACCCGCTTAATGCCATGGGGTACTACGCACTCTTCCTGACCCACTTTCATCGGGGTGCGTTCGATCAGTTCCGATGGAATGCCGATAAAGCGCTGCAGTTGAATCCGAATTCTCCCGATGTCCTTGCGGATGCGGCCATTCTGACCGCACTCACTGGCGATTGGGACCGCGCCCTAACTCTTGTGGAAAAGGCGCTTCGGTTAAGCCCGGATCCGCCTCCTCGTTATCATGCCGTTCACGTTCTCAATTCGTATCGCTTGAAAGACTACTCCAGCGCACTTCAGGCGGTGCGCCGCATTTCGGATCCTCGTTGGCGGGAAATGGGGATCATGCTTGAGCTGATGACTCTCGGCCAGCTGGGCCGCTCCGATGAGGCAAAGCCGATCGTCGATTTTTTGAATGCCAATGGTCCGGAGATGTCACAGACATCGCTTCTCCAAAGGATGGAACCCTGGCACTTTCCCAAGGACCTGGCTGACCAAATGATCGAAGGTTGGCGGAAGGCCGGATTGATCAACTCGTGCGAAGTTTGATCTTTGTTTTGGGCAGTAGCCGACGCTTCCAGCGCCATGTTCATCCGTTCAAGTTATTCGCGCAGACAATCGTTCTCTGCGACAACAAGACCGCCTAGCCCCAACGAATTAGTCCAATGACAGCAGACGCTGCATAAAAAAATTGTAGGACGAGGAAGGCCCATCGTCTGTCGATGACAGCCCAAGCTGCGAACAGGCCAGACGAGATCAGGAGCAAAGCGAATCCGAGAATTTCGTTGCCTGTGTTTGAAGCAATCAGCAAGGCGTATGCAATAGCGAGCGCGGAGCCCGTGCTTTCAAATATCGTGGTCAGCTTTCGGTTCGCTGCACATTGCAAACCCTTTGCTCGGCTTGTCCCCTTACCAAGGAGGCTAGGAGCGATAGAGGTCTCGTTTGCGAGCAAGTGTTTCGCTTTTGGGAATGACATTGGCAGGTCTCCACCTATCGCGGTTCGGGACCTCTATGTCGTTCAATCCAGCCCGTGCATCAAATGAATTGATTTGATAAAACCATCGAAATTTGTCATGAGATGGAAATGCATAGTTTTGGAGCATCCGAATGACACGTCGTATCGACATCGATGCCCTTCGAGCCTTACAGGCAATTGTCGCTCATGGCGGCGTCACGCGAGCTGCTGACCATCTGGCTCTCTCGCAGTCTGCCGTCAGCCATAAGATCAAGCGCCTTGAGGAGAATATTGACTGCGGTCTGTTGAACCGGAAGCCCGGCGCGCCGCTCTTGACAGAATCTGGCGATCGCTTGCTGGGCTATGCGGACCGCATTTTATCTCTTCACGACGAAGCTCTTCAGTCTCTCAGCACGCCTAAGCTTACAGGCAGGATCCGGCTGGGAATAACCGAAGACATAACAAGCAGTTGCCTTGCTCGTATACTCGGTCGATTTACCCGACTTGTTCCCGGGGTGTCGGTTCGAACACATGTGGCGCAAAGTCTGACTCTTCAGGAAGAATTGAAAAACGGCACGATTGATATTGCTGTGATGCAAGTGTTTGCCCAAGACGTTAGGCCTTCGGACATTGTTCTCTTTCGCGATCGCCTTGTCTGGGTTAAGGCCATCGATCTGGAGCTTCGTCGCGATCGACCCATTCCCTTTCTCGCCTATGACGATAAGTGTTTTTACAAGAAGTGGATGCAGGAGCAGGAGCCGCGCAGTGGCCAGGGATTTGAAACGGTATTCGAATGTACGAGTAATGCCGGCATTGTAGCAGGCATTGAAGCCGGGCTTGGCATTTCGATACTGAACCGCCGGCATGTCACAGCTGCGATGGTTGAATTGTCCGATGACTTCGTCGAACCGCCAAGCATCGCCTACATTGTCAGAACATCTTCGAAATCGAAGTCGAAGGCTGTCAGAGCACTCGCAGAAGAAATTGAACAGGAGTCCCGTGACCGTTACGCTATCGAGGCAGCCTGAAGCTCGATAACAAGCGGTTTAGGACGGGCGGACGATGTGTTCGGTATGGCCGCTCATCTGTTCATTGCGGCCTTCATCACAATTATAGAGCACTCTACTGATGGGCGTTGGTGTGACAAAGGCTGTCAGCCCGTGCTGCGCAAGAAACGGGTGGCTCGGCAAGGGCTTGTCGGCAAAGAACGTGCATGAAGCAAAATCATGCGCCGACGATCGATCTAACTTCCGGATTGCTGCTCCTCGGGTTGGCCGCGGTGTGGGGCGGATCATTCTTTTTTGCTGAAATCGCATTGAGGGAAGTGCCGCCATTGACAGTCGCACTTCACCGCATCATCTGGGCTGTGCCGGCATTGTTTGCCGTTGTTTGGTGGCAAGGCATCAAGATTCCCAGATCAGCAATGGTTTGGCTTTGCTATCTGGTGATGGGAGCGCTGAACAACGCTATCCCATTTTCTCTGATCTTCTGGGGTCAGGTTAGCATCGAGAGTGGCCTCGCCTCCATTCTTAATGGAACGACTGCTGTGTTTGGCGCAGTGGTTGCGGGAATCTTCCTAGTCGACGAACCCTTGACGGTGCGCAAGATCATTGGCGCTCTCTTGGGCATTTTCGGCGTCGCAGTGATCATGGGTCTTGATGCGTTGACAAATTTCGACCTGCGAAATCTGGCGCAGCTGGCTATTTTGGGAGCTGCGTTGTCCTATGCATTCGCGGGGGTATGGGGGAAGCGTTTTCTATCAGGCTTTCCCCCAATTATGAATGCATTCGGGATGTTGGTTGGAAGTGCGGTTCTGATGATCCCTGTTGCAATTTTGGCTGAAGGCGTGCCAGCCATAGATTTGTCAGTGGAAGTTTGGGCGTCCCTCTTGGCCGTCTCACTGTTATCGACGGCGATGGCCTATCTTCTCTATTTCGAAATATTGGTGCGGGCGGGATCGGCAAACCTGATGTTGGTTACGCTTCTGATTCCACCTTTCGCCGTTGGTCTGAGTTACACTTTTCTCGGTGAAAGATTGGGAAGCGAAGCGTGGCTTGGTTTTGGTTTGATTGCTATCGGCCTTAGTGTCACCGATGGTCGCCTATGGCGTTGGCTCGGCCATAAGCTGAAAATTGCGCGGAAATGCGAAGATTGCATTTGACGGCGTTCTGCTATGAGCGATCGCAACACCGAGCCAATGCTGCCGATTCAAACTCAGGCATAAATGGACCGCGTTGTCCTCGCTGATAGCGCTCACGCGCGTCTCGCCGCAGTCGGGATCGAGTTGGCTCGCGCTCTCAGACAAACCGATAGGGTATATCCATAGCCGACCCGACACTTGCATTTGCGCGCTATGCAGTGTCTTCCTTCTCTCGCAACAGAATTCTGTTCTGCTCAAACAATGCGGGCACCGGGCGCCGGTGTGGGTTGTCCGCATTTCTGTGCGGACTACATCCAGTTTCATCCTCGCACTCAATACGGGACTATCATGGAAGCGTGGGTCATCATTTCCGTCGCTGCGGCGGCGTTTCAGACGCTGCGCTTCATGCTGCAGAAGCAGCTCAGCATGGGCACTTTGTCGACTGGTGGCGCGACATTCTCACGCTTCTTCTATTCAGCACCGATCATTTTCAGCCTCGCGAGCATCTATCTCATTTGGCGCGGCGAAGCGCTTCCCGATTTTTCCGCCCGATTTTGGGTTTATGGGCTGAGTGGAGGTGTGTCGCAAATCCTGGCGACCTGGCTGGTTGTGGCGCTTTTTCAGCAGCGCAACTTCGCCGTCGGAATCACGCTCAAGAAAACCGAGGTCTTGCAGACTGCCTTGTTCGGCCTGCTGATCCTCGGCGACAGGGTTTCGGTTGCCGGTCTGCTGGCGATATCGATTGGATTGATCGGGGTCATCGTTCTCTCGCAAAAGCCCGGCCATACCGAAGGCACGCTGGTTTCGAGACTGTTGAACAAAGGGGTAGGGCTCGGCCTGCTCTCCGGCGTCTTCTTTGCAATCTCGGCTGTCGGATATCGCGGTGCGACACTGGAAATTGCGAGCGAGGACCCTTTGCTGCGGGCGTCGGTTACGTTGGCAGCGGTGACGATTTGTCAGACGATCGGCATGGGGCTCTGGCTCGCCTGGCGCGAAAAAGGCGAGATCAGCCGGGTCATTGCCGCCCGCCGTACGGCAATCTGGATGGGTGTTACAGGCATGGCGGGCAGCTTGTGCTGGTTTACCGCGTTCACCCTGCAGAATGCGGCCTATGTCTTTGCTGTCGGGCAGGTGGAAGTGGTCTTTTCCCTCATAGCGTCAGCTTTATATTTCGATGAAACGGTGACGAAGAGAGAGCTGATTGGAATCGCCTTGATCACACTCAGCATCTTGTACCTCATCATAGCGGCATAGCTGGAGCTTCGGATTTTCCCGATGGGTGAAGGCGACGATTGTGCGACGGCTTTGCCAATTTCTGCTGGTGCGCTGATCGACCTTCGGGATGATCGAGAAGGGGAGCGTTCAATCAGTCTGACGCATTCCTTGACCATCGAAATGTGTTGACTGCCAATCGCGGTATGAGGTAGGCCAGCGTCCATTGAGAGTGCGCCGATTTGATCGACAGATTGCGGGCGCGAAACAAATGCAGCTAAAGCGGAATTCCATACCGGAAATCTCCGTTGAAAGAACCTCGGAGGCAGACATGCTTACAAAGGTAAGCCGGTATGATGACGTCACATCATTCTTTTCCGATCATCAATTGACGTTGGACGTGACGGTGGAAGCAACCGACGCCTGGAAGGTCGTTCGGTATTGCACTGAGCTGTTTTCACAACACAATGTCGAGCTCTTGAAAGTCTGCCGTAGAACGGCGCAGACACTCAGCTTCCGTCTCGACTGTCAGGATCATTCCGAAATCACGCGCATGGACGAAGCTTTTCAAGCAGGCGATGCGCCGAAACGAATTGACTGGACTGTAACAGTGGGGCGGAAGAGGAATGTCGACCCGGATTCTTCATGCAACGCGATGAAACGCCCGAATTCTGCCTCAACGCCTGAGTCGCATTAAATCAACGTTAAAGCCTCGACATTATACTCGCCTGATAACTGCCTGAAGGCGCGCCGATGCTTCCGTTGGATAATCGAAGTGAGCCGAGGAAAGAGGTGCTGATTCCAGCATTCGCCTCGGACGTCGAAGACACGCTTGGAATCAAATGCACGATCCGCGAAGTGTCGCGAGGTGGCTGCAGGCTCGTTTCAACGCAGCTCGACGATCTCCCCAACATCATTCACATCGTGCCGGAAGGTTTTGAAAAGCCGTTGCTCGGCAAAATAGTTTGGCGAGACAAGAAGCTGGCGGGCGTCAAATTCATCGACAAAGTCGAAGCGACCCGTCGCAAGATTCCGACGAATACCAAAAAGAAACCACTGAGTTTCCTGCGTCGTTTCCAAATGTTCTCGGCGATTGGTCGGCCGAAGAAACGCCAGGTTCAGGTGCAGGCCCCTGAAGGCGCATCGACGCCGGAGGATCTGTTGGCAACCGTTACGCACGAAATGCGGACACCGTTGACGTCGATCATGGGGACGCTCGGTCTGCTTGTGAACGGAGCCCTCGGCAAGTTGCCCGAGAAGGTGCAATCGGTCATTGGCGTGGCGTTCCGGAATGCCGGCCGTTTGTCGCATCTGATCGACGATCTGCTCGATGTGAAGAAGGCAGAGGCAGGCAAGCTCTCATTCAGTTTCTCCAATGAAGATATCGTCGCCTTGGTTGGGCGGGCGATCTCCGATAACCAGGCTTACGGCGACAAATACGGCGTCCGGTTTGTTATGGACGATACGACCGGCGGCGGGGTCGTCAGAATGGACCCGCGCCGTATCGAACAGGTTCTCGCCAATTTGATGTCGAATGCCGCGAAGTTCTCGCCGAAAGGTCAGTCTGTCACCCTTGGTATCGATCGCGTCCCAGGCAAGATCCGTGTCTCTGTGAAAGACCGGGGCAAGGGGCTTTCCGAGGCAGCGCAAAGCAAGATCTTCGAGCGTTTCGAGCAGGCGGCGCAGCCCGATGGTAGAGAAGGTGAGGGGACCGGTCTCGGACTGACTATCTCCCAGATGATCATTGGAAAGCACGGCTCCCGCATCGAAGTCGCGTCGACGCCGGGCGAGGGCGCCACATTCTGGTTCGACCTGAGCGAGATTCAGCCTCGTTCCGAATAGAACGCGTCAGAATTTGAGTTTCCCGCCGATCGATAACGTCCAGAAATCCTGAACCGGGACATCTGTCTTGGGCCCGTTCGCGGTCTGCAGAACGTCGATATCCGCCGACCCATGACGAAAGCCCGCGAAGAGTTGCATGTTTGCGGCATCGATGTTCTGAAACACGCCCAACCCCCACACATCCGTCTGCGAAGAGATGACTTCCGACTGTCCACCGGCTCCGAACGCGATCGTCCGATGTTTGCTGAAATCTTGGAAGATCTGTCGTTCCGCATAAAACGTCGTCGGGCCAAGGGAGGTGAATCGCCGAGCCTGTCCCCCTTGAAGATAAGCCATTGTTCCGCGGTCCTGGCGTGTTGCGCCTGTGAAGAGGCCGGTCGGTCCGGACGGGCTGTCATGATGATCCCGCGCCGCTGCACCGACAAGAAACAGTCCGCTGGGGTCGTGCTTCAATCCGAACGATCCCATCATGCGTTCAAGATCGAAGCGGCGCTGCCTGCAAAACGTTCCGCCACCCGTGCCTCCGGGACAGGCAATCATGTTTGTATCTTCGTCTTCATCCGTATCCCTGAGATATCCCACTCCGAAATAGGCATCGACAGTGTTGAACGTCTTTTTCCAGCGCAGTGCCACATCGGCCAGATCGTCCTCTCCCCAGGCTGCGGAGATCACGAAGCCTGCGAGCGAAGGCGTATCGTAGCGAATGACATTGCCGCGTCTCGTGTCCTGGCTGCTCATGAACTGACGCCAGGTCTGATTGAGCAGGCATCCCGTGCCGGTGCACCCGGCCGTACCCTGCGGCAGCCTTAGGAAGAAACCTTCTCCGCGGTTCGGCGTCGCGTTGGCGACCGGGTTGTTGGCGGCCTTGTTTCCCCAGGTAATGAGATTGTCGGTTGCGGGCGAATAGCGGCCGATCCATAAGCGGCCTAAAGTCTTGCTCCCAAGCGACAATGCCATCCGCCTCCCATCGATGCTGCCGTCGCCATTCTCGTTCGGCGCCCCGTCGCTCTTCTGATTGACGCTTGTCGAGCGTGCGCCTTCGACCTCGATTTCAAACAGGAACGACGCGGACCAGTTCGCATCGATTTTGCTCGTTCCGGACAATAGGAACCGGGTCGAAGACTCTGTGTTGTCGACGACATAGGCGTCCCGCTCGGTGCCGTCATCCCAGATCATCAACATCGTGTTGACCTGCCCCGAGAGACGGATGGTCACATTGCGGCTCCCGGACCTGGCGGTCGCAGTTTCGAGCGCGGCGGTCCGTTCTTCCAAGTCGGCGCAGCATAGCCCTTCTGCGCTTTGGCCGAGCGCGGATGTCGGCACAAAGGCCGAGAGCATCAAAAATGCGGCTGCCGCAGGTCCCAACACCCGATGCATGCTTCCCCCCGAAGACGGCACATTGGCGGCGCAAGTGCACTGCCCGTTCACAGGCCGCTGGGCCGGGTATGCCGAATCTGGGCTAGTCTAGCAAATCTTCGCTGAGAGGCCTCAGCTCGCGACTTCGGCGAGATTGATGCCGAAGAGATGCGAGCTTTCAAGAGATGTGGTATTGGCCAGTTCCTGGAGCTGACCAAACAGTGTGGCAAGTTGATCGCAGGTCGCCTGGTCCGGTGCCGTAGGACCCTTACCAAGATCCGTCAGGCGATCTTCGAGGGCCAAAGCCGCGTCGCTAACGGCGGGGAAACCCATGGTTCCGCTTGTTCCCGTAATTTGATGTGTCAGCTCGCGGGCGGTCAGGACCGACTGATGCCAATGGGATGATTGGCTCGCAATGACCGAAGCCAGTTCTTCATCGATCAGGGACACCTGTGCCCGCACCCAGTTGCAATGGCTGGAGATCAAGGCATGGAGCTGATCCTGCATTATGCCTCCTCTAGAACGGGCAGGGTGCGACGCCAGAGAGCTTCCAGATCCTTGGCCAGGCTCATGGGGTCGAACGGCTTCGGGATCACGCCCGCAATATCAAGATCCGCATAAGGGTCTGCGTCCTGACCGCGTGCGCGCGCGGTCATGAACACGATCGGCGTCGTGGATGTCTCCGGATTCCGGCGCAGTGCGTGATACGTCTCGACGCCGTCCATTCCAGGCATCATGTGATCGAGAAGGATGACATCCGGGTCGAAGTCCGGGATGACGTTCAGAGCTTCACTGCCCGATTGGCAGACCTGCAGATTGTATCCGGCTACATCTTCCAGAGCCAATCGCGCGACGGCGCGAATATCCGTGTCATCGTCTACGTAACTGATGCGCTTCAGCCAACCCGTCATTGTGTAATACCTCACTCGCTACTGCTGCGAGGCGCATCATGACGTAACGGGCATAAGATTCGGTTATCGGTGAGCATCGCATTTCGATTGGTTCTGTTAGGCAAGATTTTACCCTGATCCTGTAAGCTGGCAGGCAATCGGCAGTATGCGTTTTTCGAGGTTTTTTCAGTGGTTAGCGTAGCAGAACAACAGTCGGCGGACGCCGGAGAGCATCCGCGGCGGCGCATTCTCGTCGCCGAAGACAATTCCGTCACAAAGGATTTACTCAAGCTGTTGCTTGCCGAGCGCGGTCACATTGTCGACCACGCTCCCGATGGGGTCGCAGCCCTGGAGGCGTTGCAGAAGAATAGCTACGACATCGTCCTGATGGATTTCCATCTGCCCAAGATGGACGGGCTTGAGGTCGCGACGTCGTTTCGCTCGGATGCCGCCGGCAAAAACGGGCCGCGTTTCGTTGCAATGACATCGGACATGAAAGGTCTTCTTGGCCGCGCTGGAAACGATGAAGCGTTCGACGACTTCATGCCCAAGCCTCTTGACCTCAAGAAGGTATGTGAAGCCATCGAATGCGAGATCGAGGCGGCAATCGACCCGGATGCGGCCAGCACTTCAGCGACAGCCGAAGTGACGATGCTGCATCCCCAGCCCGAGAGGGTCGACACGGATCCGGTGCCGGATTCGATGATGGAGCAGATCAAGAGCCTCGGGTTCAACTTTTTGAGCTGGCCGGAAGATTTCGATGCCGAAAGGCTCTCGGCACGAGGGCTTCAGGCCTCTCTTGGCGACGATGCCTTCGATGCAATTTTGGTAACCAAACAGGCGACTGTGCAGGACCTGGCCCAGATCTGGTCGTCCAAAGCGCTGCATGCACTTCCTGTCATCGATCTGTCGGGAAGTCTCGGATCGCGCGCAGATATCGATGCGGCACGCCTGACCCTTGGACAGACTGACAAGATCGGGCAGGTGATCGAAGACTTTTCGGAACGCCGATCTCATATCCACCGTGATCTCCTTCTGTCTGACGAGATCGGCGACAAGCTTCTCAATCGGATTGCCCTGAGTGATGGCAAGTTGACGCCGGTCTATGCACCGGATCATCCAAGTCAGGTGGCGTTCAATGCCGTGCTGGACAGCACGACCATTCAGATGGAAGCCGACAAGCTGGTCCAGAACAACTTCCTTGAGGCGACGCTTTTCGATCGCTTCCATCATTGTGACCGCTGTGGTTCATCGCGCTTCAACGTGCGAGAGGAGTGTGCAAGCTGCCGCTCGCCCGATATCAGCGAAGAGGCCTATCTTCACCACTTCCGTTGCGCCTATCAGGGACCGGAGAGCGATTTCCGACAAGGGGACGCGCTGATCTGCCCGAAATGCCGTCACGAACTTTCTCATTTCAGCGTCGACTATGACAAACCGGGAGCAGTGCTGACCTGCGGGTGCTGCGATCATTCGACCTCCGAGCCGGCAATCGGCCTCCTCTGTCTCGACTGCCAGACCCACTATGATGGCGACGCGGTCACGACCCGCGATATCTTCGCCTACACGATGACGGACCGCGCGCGCGCTTATCTCGAAGCAGGCCGATCCTTGCTAGGCTCCAAGCGCAACGCCATGCGCCTCACCGAGCTGCCGATCGAGTTGATCGTCGCTCTCAATGGTGAACTCAAGGTCCATGAGGAAAGCGGCGCGCCTTTCACCCTCATCAATATTTCTTATCGCAATGAACGGCAGGTCTCCCATGAATCGGGGCCGCGCCAATTTGATGCGGCTCGCGATCTATTCCTCGAAAACCTCGCTAACGCCATGAGAAAGCAGGACATAATCGTGAAGGGTCGTGGTTTCGATTTCGCGCTCATGCGCGGGACAGGTCCGGATGAAGTGCGCGCCGATCTGGATGCCATAAGGACCGAAGCCGCCTCCACGGTGCGCGAAGACCTAGGCATTGTTATGCAGGCGCATGGGCCTGAGGAATTCGCCTGATGTTCTCCGCCATCGCGGACGGGCTGAATTATTTGACGTCGCAAAGCGGCGCCAGCCTGCTCGCCTTGTTCTGGTTCACAGTCATCTTCGAAGTGCCGCGCTACAGCATGGCATTTATCGCCGCGACCTTTTTCGGCCGCTCGAAACCGCAGGTCGATTCCGAGAGAATATTCAATCCGACGGTCAGTGTGATCGTCGCAGGACACAATGAAGCTGATGCCATCGAACGTTGCGTCATGTCGCTTCGCGAACAGAGCCGGCCACCCGATGAAATCGTCGTCATCAGCGATGGTTCACGCGACGCCATGCCAGAACGTATCAGAGACCTGCAGGCGAGGGGGCTGATCGATCAGGCCCATAGTACAGATCTGCGCGGCGGCAAATCAGCCGGCGTCAATCTCGGTAAACGGTTTGCATCCGGCGACATCGTCATAAATGTGGACTGCGACTGCTCCTATGACCGTCATGCATTGCAGCGCGTTGTCGAGCCGCTTCGTGATCCGACTGTCGGAGCCGTATCGGGTAACATCCTGGTTCGGAATCCGGGTGCAAGTCTCGTCGCAACCTTTCAGGCGATCGAGTATCTGGTGAGCATTTCGCTTGGCAAGCAGGCGTCGACCCTTACCGATCATATCGTCTGCGTCTCCGGCGCATTCGGTGCGTTTCGGAAAGAGGCGATCGCCGGAGTCGGGGGACTCGACGCAGGCGGCGGCGAGGATCTGGATGTGACGTTGCGCCTCCGCAAGGCCGGTTGGAATATCCGCTTTGCGTATGATGCCATCTGCTACACCGATGTGCCGACGAACCTTTCCGCACTCATCCGGCAGCGGTTCCGCTGGGAACGCGATGCAGTGCGCATCCGATATCGCAAGCATGGCGATCTCATGAATCCGTTCTCGGAACGCCTCAAACTCAAGGAAGTCGCGCACGAGATCGAGTTTCTGCTTTTCAATGTTATCGGTGCGGCAGTTTTGCCTTTCTATGTGCTGTGGTTGTTTCTGACTTATGGCGACATGGCGCCGTTGATCCTGTTGGCGGCACAGGCCGGGCTTCTCTTCCTGGACAGTCTGTCCTTTGTACTCGCAGCGCTCGCGACACCGAAGGCCAAGTCATGGCCGTTGTTCCCGTTTGTTGTCGGCTTTGGGATCTTCAACGGGTTTCTAATGCGTTTCGTGCGCTTGGCGGCCTACCTCCAGGAATGGCTGTTCAATGCGTCGGTGAAAGATACCTATGTGCCTGAGAAGGTGCAGATCTTGAGGAAGTGGTGATGGTAAAGAGTCTGCGAAAGCGGCCGCGTCCGGACGAACTCGTCTCGGAGCAGCGAAAGATGACCAACAGCCGGGGCCGGATTGCTTATCTCGTCCTGCTCTGCGCGTTAGGCGTTGCGGTCCTCAACTTCCTTTTCGGCGACTATCTGCTTCTTCGGGCAGACGGTCTTGTCTTGAGGGACAAGCACTCGATCGAAGCCTCGTTCCTGGCGCGCGTCGAACATGTCGATATCAAGGAAGGGCAGCATGTCTCATCGGGCGACCCTCTTTTTCAGGTCCAATCCTTCCAGATCCTCGAACGCCTGGCCGATCTTTCAGCCGCTCGCGCGCGATTAACAGCGAAGGCTGCTGAATTCAGAGTCCGCGCGGAGACGGTCAAGAAGTTGTTGCCGCTTGCAACGCGGCGCGAAGCTGAAACGGCACGGGTTCTCGAGCGCTTCGATGCATTGTCGGCAAGGCAACTCATCACGTCCGTACGCCGCGACGAGGCACTGGCCTCGCGCCTCGAGGCCCATCAGGTTCTCGTGCGTATGAACACGGAAAACGCTACACTGGCGGAAGAACTCAAAGCCCTCGATTCCGCGCGTAAGGATTCAAACACGGCGCTGGACGATCTGAATGCCCTCTATGCTAATGGCCGGATCGCATCGCCCGTTGATGGCGACCTGGGTGCCAAGATCCCATCGCCCGGCGAAGTCTATCGACCGGGCGAGTCAATCCTGTCGATCTACACGGGGTCATCCTATGTGCTGGCCTATCTGCCGCGGCGTTATCTCTTCCCTATTCGCCCGGGCATGAAGGTGCGTGTCACAAGTGGCCGCGACAGTGCAATTGGGACGGTCGGAAAGATCCTGCCGGTGACCGACGCGTTGCCACAGGAATTCCAGAATACGTTTAAGCCCCGTGATCGCAGTCAGCTTGCGCGTGTCCAATTCGAGAAGGCACCGCCTTTTCCACTGCATCAGAAAGTGCAACTGACGACGACATTCTTCTGGGAATAGAGACGGTAGAAGGTCATTTGCTAGCGGACACGGCGAGTTTGACGTTATTCATTAATTGCCTGCGTCCTGGGAACGATTTGCTCCGTAAGCGGAGACCTGTGATAGTGAATCCTCCAATCACCGCCAATTTGTGGAGGTCCAGGTATCACAGTCTCCAGGTTTTTCAACGTCACCTTCGCTCTCACGCTGTTTGCATTCAGTTGGACGACGTTTGATGCCGGTTCGGCGAACGCCCAACCCAGGTTCCAGGATTATCCGGCACCCTTCTATTCGGGGCGCGTGCAATCTCCAGACCTGACATCTCACCGTGATGCCCGGACCTATCGGACACGATTGCGGAATGCTGCCAAAGGTGGCGTCAATTTCGCGGGAGATCATATTCTGGCGACCTGGGGCTGCGGTGCGCAGTGCCTGATGGGTGCCGTCATCAATGCACGGTCAGGCCACGTGCAATTTCTACCCGGCACGATCTGCTGTTGGTCCGAAGGTGGCGATGACATCAATCCGGTCGATTTCGAAAGCGGCAGCGATCTTCTGATCCTGACCGGAATGATCGATGAAGAAGAACCGTTGGCCAGACACTATTACGATTTCAGCGGCCGCGATTTTCGCCTGATTAAGAAGGAAGTGCTGACGTCAACCAATTCAGTCGGTGGTCCGCAGACTGTCACGCCGTCTTGTCCGTCCGGTTTCACGTTCAGCGGAGGACAATGTGTACGCAACACAGCGTCGGTGCCCGATGCGACCGACTTCACAATCCTGGATGGTTACGACCTGTTTGGTGGCGACTATTACGCGATGCCCGGCAAAGTCCACTACGATGATTGCGAGTATGAGTGCAAGAATGACAGGCGGTGCCGTGCATTCACCTACAACACCAAGGCCAACAAGTGTTTCCTGAAGTCGTCGGTGCCACGCCGCTCGCCGTTTAGAGACGCGATCTCCGGCATCAAGCAGTAACGCTTGCAACCGTCTGCACTACGGTTGATGCCCTAGTCCGGATGGTCGAGGCACCAGCGCATGAAGCCTTCCGGCGGCAGCGGCTTGGAGAAATAGTAGCCTTGGATCTGGTCGACGCCAGCTTTGGCGGCAAGCTTCAAATGGCCGGCGGTCTCGACACCTTCGGCGACGATTTTTAAACCGAGATTCTTTCCCAGACTGACACTGGTCTCCACACAGGTCTTCGCAAACGGGTCTGTGTCAGCATTCTGGATGAAGGAGCGATCGATCTTGAGTTCGGAAAAGGGGAATTCGCGAAGATTTTCAAGGTTTGAATAACCCGTTCCGAAATCGTCGATCGAGATCGAGAATCCTAAAAGCCGGAGACGAGTGACCACCTCCAGGGCTGCCGCTTTGTTGTGCAGAATTTGACTTTCCGTAATCTCAAACGTGAACCGCGTCCGTTGTAGTCCGGCGCTATCGATCATGTTGGCGACATGATCGGGAAAGTCGAGATCTTCAAGGATTGTCGCACTCAGATTGAGGGCGTAGCTCACCTTAATCCCATAGCGGTCCCACACCAGCGCATCTTCGATCATCCGTGTCAGCATGGCATCGGTCAGCTTCAGGATGAGTCCGTATTCTTCCGCAATCGGAATGAAAACATCCGGTGGAATGAGGCCGAGTTTGGGATGTATCCAGCGTGCCAGACATTCGGCACTCTTGGTTTCCCCACCCGGAACATCAACCTTCGGCTGGTAGTAAGGCACGATCTGCCCGGCTTCGATCGCAGCTTCTACATCGTTTGGCGTGACACGGATATTCGTGGATGCACCGCCGTTTGCCGACCTAGGTTTCAGAGCCGCCAGCAATCCTTCCAGCTCATTGGGGTTGAACGGCTTGCTGAGCGCTCCGACAAGATTGAGATCATGGGATCGCGCAAGACGTTCGGCCGTGCGAAGGACGGCTTGATCTTCGCCGCTCAGAATGGCGAAGGGGCCATCATACTTGCATTTCTTCATATAGCGGAAGAACTGCACGCCATCGAGCTTCGGCATGTTGAGATCGGTCAGAATGAAGTCGAACTCTTGGCTGCGATCGTAGAGCAGGTCGAGCGCCTGTTTGCCGTCTTCAGCGGTCCAGATCTTGGTAGCACCGCGTGTTTGGAAGAAGGACTCCGCGACGGCGCACAGGATTGGATCATCATCCATGATCAAGACGCTGTCGATGGCAGGTGTCGATGCAGTCATGGAGGCTCCGAAGAACGCACAGCAATCATGAGTCTGGCGGTACACATGCTGTATCGCCAACGGATTTTCTTGTGCACTATGGCACGATACGCTTAAGGGTCCGTTAGTGGCTTAGACGACTGTCCAAACATTGAAAAAAGGCGGGAAGCCGCTGATATTGCAGGGCGATCGCTTCTGTCGGCACGCCAGGCCACGACGATTTCACGGCTAAGGGGAGGCGTTAACGGTATGAGCTTTACGCCGCCACGTGCAGCTTCGGCCTTACCGGCCATCTCCGAAATGATCGACCATCCGAATCCAGCCCGGACAAAGTTTGCCTGAGCGTCGGCATTTCCGATGTCGAAAACCTCTCCTGGACGCGATTCAACGCGCGAAAACCAATCGTCGATGATCTGTCGTATGTAACCGCCCGGCTCGTACAAAACCAAACGCCTGTTCTCAAAATCAGCGGGCTTCAGAGCCTTGACGCGTCGCACTTGCGCAGGTGGTGCCAGGCAGAACAACCGATCGTTGAAGAACGGCGCATGGGTTAGCTCTTCGTCAACGACAGGACCGGTCACAATCGCAATATCCATGTCAGCTTTTCTCAGCGCGGGCAGCATGTCCCGCGTGTTGCCCGTTGTAAGTTTGATCTCGACCTTGGGATGCTGGCGTTCGAATTCGGCGAGAACCCCCGGGAGCAGATGGGTTGCGGCTGTCGCACCAGCGCCTATATGCAAAGGGCCGGACGTTTCCCCGTGCATCAGATTCAGCTGCTCGAGCGCCATATCGAGTTCATCGAAGATCCGGGTCGCCGACGCAATCAGGACGGCGCCTTCCGGGGTCGCCTTGGCGCGCTTGCCGATCCGCTCCACGAGTTGGACGCCTGTTTCGCGCTCGAGCTGACGGATCTGGCTTGAGACGGCCGGTTGTGTCAGGAGAAGCTGCTCGGCTGCCATCGAAAAGCTGCCCGTCGCACAGACCGCGCGTAGAGCGCGGAGACGCGAGAGCGAAGGGTAAAGCGGCTTCATATCAATTCTCATAATGATTTCGTGAAAAAGAATAAATTTTTCTACAGCGCGATCCAACATAAAATGGGATAGCGATCTAGGATATGGGAATTCGAGACAAATGACCGTGATGCAGACAACCGACGAATGTGGCGTCGAAGCAAAACCGGGCGGTGCGATATTCGTGCGCCCGATGACTTCTGATGATGCAGATGCGGTGCTCCGGGTCTTCAAGGATGGCATCGATACCGGGAACGCCACTTTCACCGCGGACGTCCCGTCCTGGCAGGCGTGGGACGATGGACATCTTCCCGATGCGCGGCTTGTAGCCGTTGTCGACGGGCGGATTGCCGGCTGGGTCGCGCTGGGGGGGATCTCATCGCGTCCCGTCTACAAGGGAGTTGCGGAAATCAGCATCTATGTCTCGAAAAACTGCCGTGGCAGAGGGGTAGGACGCACCTTGCTGGAAAAGGCCATCGAGGCTTCGGAAGCTGCCGGGTTCTGGACCCTGCAGGCCGGAATTTTCCCTGAGAATGAAGCGAGCCTGGTGCTCCATGCGGACTTCGGTTTCACAGCGATTGGCAGGCGGCGCGGACTCGGTCGCATGACCTATGGCCCTCTGAAGGGGCAGTGGCGCGACGTCGTTCTGATGGAGCGGAGAAGTGAGATCGTCGGAGCGGAATGACGCAGTCGGGGGAGAGTTCGAGCGCTGATGCAGCACGCCTTGTCTGGCCGCTGTCTGTCGCACAACTTATCTCCTGGGGTACGCTCTATTATGGCTTCACACTCTTCCTCGAGCCGATGGAAGCGGATCTTGGGCTGGCCCGCACCGAGCTGACCGGTGCTCTCACGGTCGGTCTTCTAATTTCCGGCGTGTGTTCGATTCCCGTCGGCGCGCTCGTGGATCGTGGTTATGCGCGTCAGTTGATGACCGGCGCTTCGCTAGCGGGCGGTGTCCTGCTGCTTGCGTGGTCGCAAGTTCAGACGAGCGCCCAGTTTTTCGTCATATGGGCCTGCCTCGGCGTTGTGTTGGCAGGTGCACTCTATGAACCCGCTTTCGCTGTACTCGTTCGCACGCTTGGCGAGCGGGGGCGGCGCGGCATCGCCTCTCTCACACTGATCGGTGGCCTTGCCAGTACGATCTTCATTCCGCTGACCTATGCCTTGATCGAGCAGTTCGACTGGCGCATGGCGCTTGTTGCCCTGGCGCTATTCAATATCGCGATCGCCGCGCCGATCAACTTCTTCACGCTTGCGGGCCAGTCGAAGCTCCGCAGTACCGAGCGTGGCCGAGTGCGAACGGGGCCGGTTCTCGTCGCAGCTATGCGCCGGCCCGTATTCTGGTGGCTGACCATCGCTTTCACAGCAGCCATCTGTTCGATCTCTGCCGTGGTCTTTCACATTGTCCCGATGCTGTCGGAACGCGGTTATGCGCTGGCCCTTGTCGTCTCTGCCGTCTCTCTCATCGGACCGGCACAAGTGGCCGGTCGTTTCATTGTCACGCTGATTGCATCGAAACTCGGTTTGGGCCTCACGGGAGGTGTTGCCTTTGGATTTCCTGTTGCCGCGTTCGCGATCATCCTTCTGGCACCGGAAGGCTTCTGGACCATCGCCTGTTTCGCGATTGCGCTCGGCATTGGCAATGGTGTGCTGACGATCCTGCGCGCGACATCGATTGCCGAGATCTTTGGCGCCGAGGGGTATGGTGCCATCAACGGGGCAATCGCTCTTCCTGTCACGGTTGCGCGTGCGCTTGCCCCTTCGCTTGCCGCTTTGATCTGGGTAGCGACCGGCGGTTACGACACGCCGTTGTGGACGCTCCTGTCGATTTCGGCGCTTGCCTTGGCCGCGTTCTTCTGTGCGCTCATATCGTCTCGCGCCGAATCCGCTCAAAACGATTAGGCTATGTACTCATGAATATCGGCCCATTCAACCGAGCCTGTTGACGTCCGTTTGCCGTCCGAGTTGAGCCGCGAACTCGCTGACCGGTGGCACAGGGAAAATGTGCGTGGAGCGGTGTCGACACACTTCCTGAGAGACTTGAAACCGATTATTCCAGCATATCGGAGACATTGTCATAAACCTCGATCTGGGGTGGTGCGGCCATGAGCTCTGCCATTCCCGCAAATATGCCTTTTATTTGCAGCTCGGCAGCGTCGGCCGATGCTTTCGAATCATAGATGGCCATCACAACGCACTGTCCATCAGCGCGCCAAACCACATGATTGACGATAAGCCCGGCAATCGACTTCAGTTGAGGTTTCAACTGAGGAATTTGAGTCTCCATGTCTGACAACCGATCTGGCTTCCCGGTTATTCTCGTGACGCGAGCGTACATTGCGTTTCCTCTGATGAATCGTGGATGGCAAACGTCGGACTCTGCACACCCCATGGGAAGGTGCAATCACAATGGGTGCCTTGTTTAAGGCTACAAGGAACCGATGCGAGGTTTGCAATGGGTCCGGCTCGGCCTTCCTGTCAGTCCGACAATGATGGCTCATTCCAAACGCATTGCAGACATGAGATGGCTGACTGACCGTTTAGAGTTGATCAGCGGTCGTCAACCTTCGTGGTCTACCGAGTCGAAGAACTGCCAATCCCGTCTTTAGGAATTATGAGATAGGCGCCATCCCTTTGAACTCAACAGGCCGGAACGGTTCCAGCAGCACGGTCTTGGCCATCTATAGGGTGACCTCAATCTGGTGGTTGAAGTCTTACTGCTTCAGTTCGTATTTGTGATAAATATGTAACGGTATCATAAAAAGTAGTGGCGGCTTTACCATAGTTTGTTGACCTGCGGTCCACCATCACGCAAATGTTGTCTCAATGTGTCCATAGTGGCGTCTCAATTTTGCTCACTTGACGACACGATCTGCAGGACGACGGCAACTGGCATATTTTGATATTCTTTCATCGTATCAAAATGTTGCCGGAGAACATTGTGAACCATCGGACCAGCGGCAGCAGGCGGCGGTCCAAAGGAAAGCAAGCCCGAGAGACCTGACGATAAAGCCGGTAATTCGCGGTAGGAATTGCCCAGCTTCGAACTCTAAGTGCCATGCATTAGTCTGAATCAGATTGTGCGTTGCATGAAGGCCACATACACAGCGGGGAATTGCGGGGTTTAGACCCTGCTCTTGGACCGGCGTGGTGGCGCCCACCAAAAGCAGCAAATTCAGCTCTGTCGTCGGATCACATCCGATGACGGAAGCTCGGTGTTTAGTACTGCGTATGGGTGGGCAGAATGAGTATTGCGTGTGCCTTGTCGACCCGGGCTCGAGCCCGGTCCGGAATCGCTCGGAAGTTCCCGAGGCTGAAGCCTCTGCGGTCGACGGTCGTCGCCATGGCAATGGTGGCCGTCATAAACTTTTTCGGCGCAACCCCTGCTTCCGCGGTCCTTTGCGCCAATGCCGGTGTGCCGGGATGTGGCACATTTCTCGGAACCGAGGTGCAGGCGCAAGGTCAGGCTCTTGCCGGAGCTATCTTCAATGTTAGCGGCCTCACGCTTGGCGTCGACATCTTTCAAATTGGTGCGGAAGTCACATCGGGAAATCCCAACAACGGGACGGTCTCGATCATGTTGGACCCCAACACGCAGAAAATGGGAACATGGTCCAGCCCCACACAGCCCATCTGCATGATCGCCGTGAAAGCAGGGCCCCTGACGGCCTTTTACCAATACACCCCCTCAGTCACAGCTGGACGCTGGTCCACAGAAAACAACCCGGTCGGCCAAGGGAACAACACGGCGGATCTGTCCAACCTACGGTTCTTCCGGTGCGCGCCGGTGCAACAAAATGATGGCTTCATCGTCGTTCGGAAGATTTCCGAAAATGCCGTTGGTAACTTCGACTTTCAGACGACGGGTGGATTGAACCCGGCAAATTTCTCTTTGCAGACGACCCAAGTCGGAACGGCCGTATCTCAGACATTCACTATCAACAATCCGAACGGTTCGGTTTTTACCATTACGGAGACAGGTCAAGGTGGCGCCAATCTTACCAATCTGCAATGCGTCGTCACCGGCAACAATGGTAGTACCGGTGTCCCCAATGGCAACCTCGCAACGATTACATTGAATGGTGGCGATACGGTCACCTGTACTTATACAAACACCTTCCAGAATACGACCGGCGAGCTGACCATCACCAAGGTCGTCAATGGCCAAGATCAAACTTTTACATTCACCGGCGCCGGCAACAATCTGCCCGCACTCTTACAGAATTTCATGCTGAGCAACGGTCAGTCGACGGCTCAACAGACCTTGGACGCTGGCACCTATGTGTTCACCGAAGCCGCGTTCAATGGCTACACACTCGACGACATAACCTGCACAGGCGATACGGACGCCGGCAGCACGATTGATGTTCCAAACAGGAATGTCAGCATCGATCTCGACGCCGGTGAATCGATCAACTGCACGTTCGTCAACCGTGAGAACGCTTTGGCGAACGGCACATTGGCGATCCGCAAAGTCGTGATCGGCGTCGATCAATCCTTCACATTCACGGGCACCGGAAACAACCTCCCGGCAAATTTCCAGAACTTCCAACTTGCCAACGGACAATCGACGGCTGTTACGACAACACCGGCTGGTCAGTATCTCATCAGTGAGGCGGTGGCCGCTGGATACACCCTCGATTCCATTCAGTGCATCGGCGATGCGGACGGAGGAAACGCCCCTGATGTTGCCAATCAGCAGATTACGGTGGACCTCGACCCCGGCGAGGACATGGTCTGCACGTTCACCAACCGCCAGAATGCAGTCCCACAATTCAGTTCGGTCACAATTCGTAAGATCTCGATCAACGGGATTGGCACATTCGGATTTCAGTCAGGGCAGTTCGGCAACTTCAATCTGACGACAACGTCTGTGAATGTTGCGGTGGAAACAGTCTTCGCAAATCTCCAGCCCGGAGCCTTCGATTTTACTGAAATCGTGCCAGCAGGCTGGAATCTCACAAATGTGAACTGTGCCATTGCCGGCGTCGGAAACAGTACGTTCAACATTGGCGGTTCAATCACGACAATCCAATTGGCCGCTAACGACGCCGTCAGTTGTACCTACACCAATAGTCAGGCTTACGATCCTCCTGTGGAGGACGTCGTCGACCTTTTCCTCAATCGACGGCTGGATAATTTGATCGGACATGGTCCGGACAGATCCAGGATCCTGCGCCGCTTGGACCCGCACCAGCCTGTCAGCCTCAAAGATGTCAGGCCCATGAAGCTGACGGGGAAGATGGACAGCCGCGTGACCGAGCTGAATTTCTCTACAAGCCTCAGTCAGATCAGACGTGCAGCGATATCGGCTCAGCAGAACAAGGTCGAAGCCGCCGTTCCCATCGACGCTGCATCCTTTGCCGACCTGGCATTGCCGGTGGTGCCGACCCACGACCTGGCTCAGCGCTGGGACTTCTGGGCCGAAGGCCATGTCAGCTCGTATGAAGACCGGGCTGGTGGTATCGGTCGCGATGGTAACTTCAAGATCCTCTATCTCGGCGTAGATTATGCTCTAACGGCGCGCGCCCTTGTCGGCGCACTGGTTCAGGTCGACCGTACTGACGAGGATATTGTGAATACGCCCAATCTCAGCGGCGATACAGAGGGTACCGGCTGGATGGTCGGACCCTATGTCGGTTTTAGATTGACGGACCACATTTATCTCGATGCCAGGGCCGCCTGGGGTCGATCGGACAATAGCATTACCGTCATCGATCCGATTGTCGGATCGCGTAGCGGTAGCTTCGATACCGAACGCTGGCTGGTTACCAGTGAACTGACCGGCAACTGGCATCGCGGTGGCTGGCGCTTTACGCCGCATGTTCGTTTTGCCTACGGCGAGGAAACAAGCGACACGTTTCAGACGACTCTTGGCCAAACGATAGGCGCAACCAGTGCTCAGGCCGGTCAGCTCTTATTCGGTCCGGAATTCGGCTACCAGTTTGTGACGCAACGCGGACTCGCGATCGAACCACATCTTTCCATACAGGGAATCTGGAACTTCGGAAGCGGGGAAACGCGGCTATCCAATGGAACTTTGATCGGGGACGAGGACGTCCGAGCCAAGGCAGAAGGCGGCATAATTCTGCGTACTGCCGCCGGATATTCCTTGCGTGTCGCTGGAAGCTATGACGGTATCGGCGACGACGATCTCGAAGCCTATGGCGGAGAAATCTGGTTCAACGTCCCGCTCAACTAGCGCTTGCACCCTAAAAGGGTTTCCGTTTGGCTGCGGCCTATGGAAGGCGGAATTCTACAACGGCGATGCTAGTTCAAGTGGCCGGAACTCAGGACCCCGTTTGCCGATTGCCATCTTTGCCAGGCTTGCGGCGTTTGATTTCGGCAAGCACGTCGACGACGCACTGGTGAATGGTCTCCAATCGGGACTTCAATTCGACAACATCTCCCGACCGCGCTTCCGCTTCGAGCACACCGCAGGCTTCGCCCAAACGATTGGCACCGATGTTCCGCGCCATGGACTTCAACGCATGCGCTGCTTCACCGATGGTTGTTAGGCTGTCGGTCTGCGCAGTCTCCGCCAACTTCAACAAGGCAGCCGGCGCGTGGGACTCAAACAGCCCGAGCACTTTCAGAACAAGCGCCTCACCGGCGCCGGGACTGCAGGCAGCGACGCCGTCCAGAACATCATCGTCGATCACCGGGATCGCGTTGTCGTCAGGCTCTTCAGCAGCGGGACTTGGCGGTCGAACAACGACCGGCGCGTCATGGGGAACTGACGTGTCGGGTTCTGCCGCTGAGATCTCGCCCGGGCCGACGAAGGTTTCGAAACAACCCGAGAGATCCGTCAGGCGGAACGGTTTTGTCAAATAGGCGTCCATGCCGGCATCCTGCCAGGCATCGGCGGACGTGCCGGCTACATGAGCGGTGAGGGCGACGATGGGAACGGGTTTGCTTCCGCGCTCCTGTTCTGCCGCGCGGATGCGGCGTGTCGCTTCGAAACCATCCATGACGGGCATGCTGCAGTCCATGAAGATGAGATCGTAGTTCTGCCGCGTCGCTTGTTCGAGTGCCTGTTGGCCGTCTTCGACCACGTCCGCGCGCACATCAAGCTGCTTCAGGGCCTCGATAACGACTTCCCGGTTAACCGGACTATCGTCCGCCACCAACACGTTCAGTCCGGTGAAACGCGGTGTTTCGGCGGCCTTGCTCCTTTGCAAAGCCTTACGACCTAGCGGCTTACCGCCGGCCAGTCTGTCAATCAGTGCGCCGAACCCTTTGCGTGAGATCGGCCGCATAAGGATGTCATGGGCAGATCCGGCTTCAAGGGCGGCATCGCTCGTCGTATCGCCCATTTGCGAGACACAGACAGCAAAGGGTCTTGATTGACCTGTGGATTCGGACGGTGGCGGCAACTTGGCGATGAGACTCGGATCGGCGAAGACGATTGCGTCATCGACGATACTTTCGGTGGTGAAATCGCTCGGCTCGACATGCCGGGCGACGATGTGGCGATCCTCCAGATAGCGCATCATCGTATCGACCGTCGCGCTACCCGCAAGTGAAACAATTGCGCTCTGAAGAGACGCGGTCGAGCCCGCCGGATCATCGTTGACGCCTTCAGTCAAATCACGAGTTTTCATCGTGAAGCTGAATTCCGAGCCTTCGCCGAATGTGCTCGTGACGCCCAACTCGCCATCCATTGCCGAGACCAGCCGCTTGCAAATGGCGAGGCCGAGGCCTGTGCCTCCGAACTTGCGGGTCGTCGACTGATCGGCCTGCGAGAAAGACTCAAATATCGTGTCCAGCTTATCGGCAGGAATTCCGATACCGGTGTCGGAAACAGCGAAACGAAGGCCTATCGCTTCCCGCCGGGACAAGTGTTTCGCGGTCGTCACCGTGATGCAGACATGTCCATCCTCTGTGAACTTCAAGGCGTTGTTCACAAGGTTCGAGAGGATCTGATTGAGACGCACAGGGTCGCCTTCGACCGAAGCCGGGACATCCGCGGCGACATAGGCAGACAGGTCCACACCTTTGCCGCTGGCCTTTTCCCAGAAGAGGCTGAGCACATCGTCGACGAGTTCGCCGGGATCGAGCGCGACCGCCTCCAGGTCCATCTTGCCCGACTCGATTTTGGAGAAATCCAGAATATCGTTGATGATTGCAAGCAGGCTCTGGCCCGATTTGACCACAACATCCGCGTAACGGCGGTGCCGGTCCGTCAACTCAGCGGATGCAAGGAGTTCGGCCATCACCAGCATGCCATTCATCGGCGTGCGGATCTCGTGGCTCATGGTCGCAAGAAAATCGGACTTTGCCGCATTGGCATGTTCAGCCGCGTCCTTTGCGTGTCGCAGGTCGACCGTCCGCTCCTCGACAGTGCGCTCCAGATTGTCCCGATGCTCGGCCAGACGTTCGTCTCGATCGCGGATCTGAACCATCATCCCGTTGAAGGTGTCGACCAGCAGACCGGTTTCATCGTCCGATTTGAACTTTACGTTTCGCGAGAAATCGCTCGTTTGCTGGACATCGAGCATCGATTGGGTGAGATGGCGAAGCGGATTGGTGATGCGGCGTTGCAGTTTGGCTGCGATCAGTATGCCGACAGTGGCAGCAAAGAGCGCCGCGAGAAGACTGATGACGAGATGACGTGTCAGGCGTTCCTTTAGATCGCTCGTGTCGGCCAGAACCTGGAGCTGGCCAATGACCTTTCCGCTCTTCACGATCGGAACCTGAACATCGAAAGTCTTGCGCAGAAAGATTGGAAGGTCTGATTCCTCTTCCAACGCAACGGCGGAACCGAGTTCGGCGACCCGGCGCCCCGTCGTATCCAAGACGCTTGCATGGGCAAAGTGGGGGATCTTCCCGATCGCTCGCAAAGCGCGGTATATATCGATGTGTTTTCCCTGAGCGAGCGGCTCTGCAACAGCCGCTGAAAACACAAACGCCGTAGCGCTCAGTTCCGCCTTTTTGACGTCTGCGTAGCTCTTGATTTCGATCCAGGTCGTTGCCGTCGCGACGAGCAGGGTCGTTGTGGCAACGGCTATCAGCACCACACCGATGAGTTTGCGGCCGATCGTCGATCGCGTTGGAATGTAGTTTTCTCCAAAATTTTCAGTTGGATGCATCATCAGTGGTCAACTTAGCGAATCACTCGTTCAAGATAGCGACTGGACGTTAAAGGTCTCTACATGTGCCCTTTTTGATCGGAAACCTGACGTTTACGGTTCCTCAGCATTTGTTGAGTAAAATTCGAGTGATTTTCAATGGGCTGCCAATCTGGCGGCAGATAGTTGAGTACCCTGGGGGCGTGAAAAAGAGTAACCACATACTTGTCGCGGATGACGATCCGCTTCTGCTTGAGCTCACCCATTCGTCTCTAACGTCGGCCGGCTACCAGGTGACGCGGGCGACGAATGGTGTGGAAGCTGCAGCGCTATTGGATCAGACTGAATTCGATCTGATTATCAGCGATCTCGATATGCCTCAGATGGACGGTTTCGGTCTGCTTGAAGCAGTCAGAAACAGTCGCTTATGCCGGCATGTGCCGACAATTGTGATTACCACCCACGACGAATTCGAAGCGATCGAACGCGCTTATGCACTTGGCGCAACGTCGTTCATGATCAAGCCGCTCAACTGGACCCAGTTCGGTCACCATGTGCGCTATATTCTTCGGGCAAGCCGACATGAGGCGGAGCTTCGCAAGGCATGCGATGCCGCTGAGGCTGCAAGTCAGCTAAAAAGCGACGTTCTGTCCGTTGTGACCCACGAATTCCGCACGCCGCTGCATCAGATTATCGGTTTTTCCGATCTTCTAGAGCGTCACGAAGGCGACGTCGATGCTGCGTCCAAGCGTCAGGATTTCTCCAATCATATTCGCGATGCAGCCGTCAATCTGGATCGGATGGTCTCCGACATGCTGATATTCTCGCGGCTCCTTGCCGAGAAACCCAGTTTGGCGGAACAGGATCTTTCGGTCCAACAGCTGATATCATTGGCAACGAAAGCTGTCGAAACGCTCGCTGCGGAGAAGAATGTCGAAATCGTCGATCGGGCGTCCGAAAATGCGGATGTTGATCTGGTTTGCGATCGGGCCGTTTTCGAGCGTGCGTTCACGCATCTTATGGAGAATGCCATCGAGCACACGCCGGAAGGCGGGATGGTGGTCGTCGGAGCCAATATGGCGCGGGGCGGCCAATTGGTTTGCTTTGTCAAGGACGACGGCCCGGGCATCGAGCAAGCCCGTGTAGAGGAGCTCCTGGACCCGTTGTCGCAAGGCGACATGTCGTTGACGCGGTCGGGCAGCGGTCTTGGTATCGGTCTTTCGATCGCCAGGCTCGCGGCTGAAGCTCATGGCGGACAATTCCTTTTAGAAACCGCACCAGGAGCCGGAACGACGGCAGCTCTGGTGTTTCCTTCTCAACGGGTCGGCTATTCCGACCCACAATGGTCAATGACTGCAAGTTGAATTCCGATGATGATTCCTAAGCAAAACATGTGGCGATCGCGAAGCAGTTTTTTTGGAGACCGAATTGCCGGTTGGATTTCTTGTCGTGCCCGCGATTTCCGAACCAACACGCACGGTGGGATGGTTGTCCTTTTCGCACTCACTTTGCCGATCGCTATTGCTTCCGTCGGGATGCTCGTTGACTACGGGTATATGTCGTCGCGGAAGGCCAATTTGCAGGCTGCTGCCGACGCTGCCGCACTGGCGGGCGCAAGTGAGTTGCAGCTTGCAAACTCGGACGAAAGCAAAGCCGAAGCTGTTGCAGTCACTGTTGCGAAAACCAACCTCGCGTCGAATTCCGGTGGAATTAGTATCCAGACCAAAGTAGCGAGCGATCCAGTCGCTGTGACGGTTCAGATCACGCAGAGCCCAGGGCTCTATATTATGGGGGGTATGTTCGGGAACAAAGATACCGATATCAACGTACATGCCACTGCGCGCGTTGTCGGTAACTCAACGATTTGTGCGTTGATACTGGAAGAGCAAACCAAGGCAGCATTGGCTGTCAATCAGGGTGCCCAGATCACTGGTAACGGTTGTTCGATCTATTCCAATTCCAGCCATGCCGGTGGAATCAGCACCAGGAACAGGGCGCAGCTCAATGCGGAACTGATATGCACTGCCGGCGGCTTCGCGGGAGACGCCAGTACATACAGTCCTCAGCCACTGACGGATTGTCCGGTACTCGTCGATCCATTATCCGGCCGGCCGGCCCCAGTAGTGGGCGCCTGTGTGGAAGATGAACTTGAGATCGAAGGAGGGACGAGGACTCTGAAACCCGGAACCTATTGCAACGGACTGAGTATCGAGGATGCACAGGTAACATTCGAACCCGGCGTGTATGTGATTAAGAACGGAGCGTTGCAGATTGCGGGTAATGCTGACATCACTGGCGAGCATGTGGGTTTCTATCTGCACGGTGACTCTAGCACTTTCAAGATGGGCCCCAATACCAAGGTTGACTTGTCTGCACCGAAAGATGGCGTGATGGCCGGGATCCTGTTTTTTGAAGATCGCAACGCTACGCTTGGGCGTAAGCATACGATCCGAAGCAATGGCGCGCGATCGTTGATCGGTACGTTCTATCTTTCCAGAGGATCGTTGGTCATCGATGCGACGAAGCCGGTGTTTGACGAGTCGGCTTATACCGTTTTGATCGTGAGCACACTCGACATGTTCTCAGGACCGAACCTGGTACTGAATGCCGACTACGGTGCAACGGATGTTCCCGTGCCGGATGGTCTTGCGGGAAGCGCAGGCAAGGATATCGTACTCGCAGAATAGTATCGCGACTTCGCAGTTGAATGTCTGCCGATCGTTGGTTATCGACAGCATGTGGCCAGAATGACACTCGAATAGAGAATTTGGCGAGCGGGTTCTGCAACCCAAGCATACCAAGGATTCAGCGATTCAGTCTGCGGGATTGAATGCGATTGAATTGATGTTCAGTCGCTCAGGCGTCGGTCTTCGCCGAACCGCCGATCGGCACCTGATCGTCGTTCACCAACGGTCTTGCGCTCATCTTCGGAACGCGTATCAACGCCGGAACGGCGATCCGATGCACGCCGTTGTTCTCCAGAGCGTTTCTCTTCGATTCTCATTTTAAGCATTCTCCCGAAGACGATATTGAAAAAGCATATCCGATCGGGATCAATGTCTCATAAATTTAATCACTAAATATTTATGCGTTACGAAGGCCTGGAGACTAGGGGGTATCGAAGTGGACCGCCAGCCAGAGGGTATGCTCTTCCGTAGAAGTCCACGTCACGCGGTGACGGCAATGGGCCGGGAGCAGAATCCAGTCGCCCGGAACAAGTGTACGTTCTGACGGCTCATCTTCTATCTGCAGCCGTGCGCGGCCTTTCAGCAATGCAACCCATTCATCTCTCGTCTGGTCGTACCAGGATCCCTCAGGCGTGACCTGCCCGGTTGAGACGATGCGTTCAACACGTACATTTGGGGTTTCCGACAGGATGTCGATGAATTCATCCGACCGTTCCATGTTAGGGAGCGATCTGAAGAGGTTTCCAAATGGGAGGGATGAAGTCATGGGTTCACGCGAGGTTCAATGTCGTCGCCGAAGACATGGGACAGAATGGCTTCGGCTGGGGAGGAAACTGCAGGGACTTCGACATGACCCACGCGCTCCTTACCGGCTGGGTTTCGATGCTCGCAGACTATGTGCGATCGCGGTTGGATTGAAGCTCTGCGCGAAGGTCTTGAAATCGGCCTGCTTTTTTCTCCTCAAGCAGCCAGGAGAGACGCCGCGCGGGCCTCCGCGCGGTTCGCGTGCGCCGCTTGACCGAGCTGATTGTGGGCACGGGCGACAAAGCTCCAGTTCTGAGGGCTGCTCGGTTTGAGGCAGCATCGCTCATTGGCGAGCGCCAAGGCCAGCTGGCCCTGTCCGTCGCGCAGGGCTGACTCCAGGAGTGTCCATCCGATCACGTCGCGCTGGGCGAAGCTGCCACCGAGGCGATGGGTCCGATAGCGGATCGGCATCAGCTTGGCGACGCAGGACCCATAGTCACCGGTCGCAAAATCCTGTAGCGCGCGGCAGAAAGGCAGGCCGATCTCGCGGCTCATGGCGACATTCGCATCGCTCGCATGATCGCAATACCGCTCATTGGCGTTGAGCAGCTTTTCGGCCGCCTCGATCCGGTTGTCCGCAACGAAAGCCATCATGGCGTGGACGTCGTTGAAAGCGTAGAGCGTGTCTTCCGCACTCGGCTCCCATTTGTCTGCAAGATCCCGCCAGCGATGACCGGCATCGATTCCAAGAAGTTTGAGCCGCCAGAGCAGTGCCGCCGCGTCCAGCTCTTCATATTTGTCGCCGGCATGGTCGGCGCCGCGCAAATGATCGTCATAGATCTGCAGAACACGGTTGCTCTGTCCGAGATCCAGATGAAGCAGAGACAGGTGCCACCATAGATGGTTGGCAAAGGTTGTGTTCGCCCAGTCTTTCTCCCGGCGTGTGAGAAACGCTATGCCGCCCGATTGTCGGCCTTGCATCTCATAGACGTGAGCAAGAGCATGAATGGCATAGGGGTGACTAGGGCGCATTGCGACGGCACGGCGGCCGACTTCCTCCGCGTCGGCGAAATCACGGTTCTCTTCGAGTCCGAACGAATAGAAGCCCAAAACAAATTCATAGCCCGGGAGAGATTCGTCCCACATCGGGTAGACGCGTGCGATACTGTCGCGTTGGCCGACCACGTCGCCAAGCAAGACATCGGTCAGGTGCACGAGTTGCAGTGCCAGAAGATCGAACGGATATTGAATGAGCACGGCTTCCCAGTGCTGAACCGCGCCGAAGAAGTCCCCGTCGATCCAAGCGCGCAGTGCTGCGATATGCCCGCGTTCGCGATCGTTGGCTTTTGACTTGAGTGCTTCGGCCGCTTCTACGCTGGTAACCAGGTCTTTGTAGATGCGGGTCTCCATCGCCTGGGTCAGCAATCCCGCCTTAAAGCAGTGGCCCATGACGAAGTCCGGATTGTCTTTCAGCAACGCATCGAACGTACCGACAGGATCGCCGCGGAATGCGAGCGTATCCTCCTGACACCGATCCAGGACCTTTATCAGTTCGGCATCGTCACACGAGGTGGGAACACCTCTGCAATCGGTCAATCCCATTGATTTGCCTCCTATGCGTCCCAGTTTGTCCTGCCTGGCCGTTGCCAATGCTGATAACCCAAATCTGTGCGACTCGCTGCCGCTATAGCCATAACTTAATGCTCTTCCGCGAAACTGCATTGCCGAATCCTGTTTCAATTTGGAAAAAATGCCTGTTCCCCAGAGGTGGCGAATGTTTGCGTGTCTCGCTCAGAGCGCCATAAGGGCCGCCGCAAGCTTCTTTTTCAGAACGCCGAAAACGGGGTGGCGTGCATTCTCCTGAAGGCCGACGCGCGAATTGACTTCGATGATCTTCACCCCTTCCGGTGAGAGTGCCATGTCGACAGTCAGAAACCGCGGTCCGTACTCAGCCATGCGTCTGTCAGCCTCGATGGCCGTTTCCAGGAATTTCTGCGGAATGTTCTCGATCGGGACGACGAGCAACTCGCCACCAAACGCAACGCCTGCAAGGAGACCGCCAGCAGGCGGTGTGCGCACGAAACCAAGCAGCACTTCGCCATTCAGCAGCGTTACGCGAAAATCATGGACGCCATCGACGATGTCGGGAACACCGGCCGACGTGTCGAGGAACTGCTGCACGAGTACCGGATAGGCGATAGGAGCTGTGAGCAGGTCAGCGTCGCCCGAAATGTGAACGCCCTTGCCTTCATAGCCGTAGACCGGTTTGACCACCTTGAGACGCCCTTCGAGCTTAGAGAGTGCGTCGCGGAGTTCGTCTTCGTTGTGAACAAGAAACGTCAGCGGCGAAAGATCTTCGAGCAGATTGTGGGACTCCCATTTGTCGCGGCAGAGTTTCGTGACCGCCGGACAGTTGAAGATCGGGTCGAAGCCGTTGGGCTTGATGTCGCCCTTGTCGTAGATGATGTCGCTTTCGACCGGCCCGGTCTCGATCACATCGCGACCGCGAATCCGCCAGCTCTGCGCGAACCGGCCCGCACCCTCATAGGAGTTCTGATCACGCGTGATGATGTAGTTGCCACCAAGCGCCTCGATCTCCGCGTTGAGCTGGCAGTGGCTGTTGAAATACTCGCTCTTGTCGAACGGATATCCCCAGGTGCCAGGTTTCTCAAAAAAGACGACGACGTTCTTCATGAGAATACCGTCTCCAAAGCGGTATCGGGCTGGCGTCTGGCAGCGCAGGGAACCCGGCCGTTGCGTCTGGCGAAATCCAGCATCCAACTCAGGAATTCGGTCATATAGGGCTTGCCGGTAATCAACTCGAGACGGCCCATGGCACCGACATTCCCGGCATTGATTTCACTAATCTTCCAGTGACCGTCATCGTCGAGCAGAAAGTCGTATCCAAGGATCCGCAGTCCCAGCCGCTCGAATGCCGGTACGGTCTCGGCAATCGCCGCGCGTTCGAAGTCCGAGAGTTCGGTGACGATGCAATCAACAGGCGAAGAGCTTGTATTGTGGACCCAGTGGCCAACACGTGAGCGGCGCACAAATGTCCCCTTGATCTTGCCCTCGATTACGATTGCGCGTTTGTCGCCTTCAGTAACCAGCGGGAGATAGCGGACAAGCTCCAGAACCTGACCTGGTACGAATTGAATGTTGTCGAATGCCTTAGCGAGGCAGTCATAGGCGCGAACGCCTTCGATGATGTGATCGGTTCGGATCAGGTTGCCGTCCTGCCAGATCTTGTAGACACCGATGCCCCCCGTGCCGCCGGGGCGTTTGGCAACGATGGTTCCATATTCGGCGAGGAACAGTTCAGCCTCTGCGATTTCGCCCGTTATGAGCATGGGCGGGAGGTAGCGTGCCGGAGTGATCCTGGAAAGGAACCCGGCGGCCGTCTGCTCTTTCTTCGAAAGGGGATTATTGAGGAACTGGACGTTTGAAGACCATGCCCCGAGACGATCCAGATATCCGACGCCGAACGGCTTCGCGGACCGGCAGAAGACGATATCGAAATCCTTGATCCGCATAGGCACCGTGGCCTTGTCGTTGAGGGTCAGAAAATCTTCGTGCGTGATATCTGTGTTGACAGGCGCAACCATGACCTCGTCTGCGCCGGTCACGCTATGTGTCGGTAGATGAAAGAGCTGTATGAGAGGATCGCGGGCGGCCCAGCGATAGCTGACAGTGACCTCGTTGTCGGGCGTTGCATAGGCGGCGGGATGTGTAATGAACAGGAACTTCAATGCGTTATCTCCTCAATTCGACAAGACAATAAAAATTTCGAACCGGTTGATTGGTTAGTGAGCCGCGAGGCTTGCTTCCGAACTTTCCGGTGCATTCTTGGGTCGGCGATCCTGAGGTCCGCGCCAGCTGGTAATCAGGACGCCGATCGACACGAGGCCAAGACCGATGAACTGGTATTGGGTTGGTATTTGACCGTTGATGAAGTAGGCGAAGACGATGCTCAGAACCGGTGTCAGAAGCGTCCATTTTGCGACGGCCGCGGGTTTGAGGCGCCTGATTGCCGCGTACCAGGTGAACTGCGAGGTCACGACGATGATCAAGGCGTAGATTGCCATGATCACCCAGAGCTGGCCCGAGGTCGCGTCTTCGAAATGATGCAGACCGAACAATAGAATCGCGATAATGAAGAAGATGGTCGCCGAGACGACATTGCGGGCAAAGACCATGGCCCTCAGGCTGCAGGCCTTGCCGATGCGTTTGCCAAGTACAAGCGTCAGTGCATAGAAGAAGGCGGAACCGAGTATCAGAACGTCCCCTTCCACCAGTTTGAAGCCACCGCTGGTTAGAACCGTTGCGACGACGCCCAACGCAATGAAGGCAAAGCCGAACCACTCGGCGCGCTTGATCGGGGCATGAAGAAACAACGCTCCGGCGAAAGCAAACAGGACAGGCCCGACGCGGCCGAGGAGGATCGCGTTTGCGACAGTCGTCGTGGTGAGCGCCAGGAAGATCATGGCCGACAGGGCCGCGGCCGACATTCCCATGAGAACGAGTAGAATTCTCACCCGGTTCGATAGCGCAATCAGGTCCCGCAAAATGGCGCGGAAACCGAATTGTACGGCGACAACGAAGGCTGCGCACAGATTGCCGATGAAAAGAATATTGCAGAATGAAATTGGATCGACGGTTGTGCCGGCGAGGCTCGGTCCTTCGATAACGAGAAAGGCCACCACCGGGGCGCTTAGCGCCATAATGGCCCGCGAGACGACGACGAGAATGCGGGCATCGATCCGGTCGAGCAGGGCAGGAGGCCCGACTTCTCCGAGTTCAACGCATTTTTCAGGTGCCCCCGGCATTCGTGTCCTCCAGCCTCGACCGGCAATTGCTCCGTCCTCGTTTCATTTAGGACGTGTCGGAGGATAATCTGCCGATATCACGCAATTATCAGCGGAATTGAGCCATACTTGCGGAAAAGTCCTGCGCTCTCACGGCGTTGTGTCCTTCCGTGTGCGGACGTGTGTGCGGCCATGCACGGCCATCGCTCTTGCGGCCGTAAATCGACCGCCTGTTTTGGCGTGGTGTGGACAAAAAATGACTAAAAATCAGGCAATTAGTCTGTGGCTTGTCTGCAACAGTCGGCAGCCAATAGTCCGCGCCGAGACATTCGGTCGCTGCAAATAGCCATATTGGGCTGGTAGAACGGAACGCAATCGGAATCGATAAGATTGTTTGAGGCACATCCAACATGCGTTTTTTCAATCGCACAATTGCGGCCTTTGCGCTGACCATCGCCATCGGCGGGATGGCATCAGGTCCGGCTTTGGCTGACGACACCTATAAAGGGGCAGTCGACGGCGGCGGGTCGCTGGTCCTTGGCGGCGGCGTGATAATCAAGCCGAAATATGAAGGCTCCGACGAGCACGAAGTCTACGGTTTTCCAATGATCATCCCGCGCTTTTCGGGTGAGGGGAATTCCAAATTCTCGAAATTTCGCAAACGGGTGAAGTTCAAGGGCCTGGACGATATTCGGATCAAGGCAGTCGGCAATGACCGTGTCGAATTCGGGGCGGTCACTGGCTATCGGAGCGGCCGCGATCAAGACGATGCCCGGCGCCTGAATGGTCTCGGAGACGTCGACGGCGGTCTTGTTCTGGGCGGTTATGCAGGCCTCCATGTCGGTTCGGTCCTGTTCGATGTTTCGACAGCCAGCCAAGTCACCGGTGATGAAACCGGCACGACGGTTCGTTTGGGCGCGGAAACAAAACACCAGATTTCACATGGCACAAAACTGAAAGCCCGCGTCGGTACGACGATTGCCGATGACGACTATATGCAGTCCTTCTTCGGCGTGACGCCGGCGCAGGCGGCGACATCCGGTGCCGGCCTTGCCGCCTTCAATCCCGATGGCGGTTTCAAGGACGTGCATGCCGAACTGAGTGTCGACACCGATGTCGGCGAGCGCTGGGTCCTGAGACTGGGGATCCGTTATTCGCGCCTGGTTGGGGACGCTGCCGACAGTCCTGTAATCGAGACCGAAGATCAGGTCACGGGCACGGTCGGTCTGGGTTACAAGTTCGGCGGCGGTCGCTGATCGGCCGGTGCCCGGCACCAATTGCGATGCGGGTCTAATTCGGAGCGATTTTCACAGCGCTGCCCGTGTCAGTCGGACGAGCCAAAAGATTGACTGTAAGCGCAATTTGAGCCTGCTGATTTCGTTCCGTTCAAAGTAGAGAACACGGTTTTAGCGTCGTCCCAAAACGGCGTACAAGTCGTCCAATTCCCTCAACATCAAATTGAGGTCCTGATTTCGGGCGAGTTGATGTTCACCATCCTTGACGACCGTAACGCGCACATCACTGCTTTCGACCCGGTCTGCAATTTCATTCCCGATCGACCAAGGCACGTCCCGATCGTTCCGCGCATGGAGTAGGCGCATCGGAACCGCGATCGGCAATGTCTCGCGAACCAGCAGCCGGTGATCTTCGGCTTCATCGATCAACCGCCTGGTGATCGCGAATGGCTCACCGCCATGGCAATCGGGTACCAATACGCGGCCATGTCGAACGAGCTCTGCTCGGTGCGCATCGGAAAAGAGGACGTCTCTGACATGTGCCGTGAAGTCGGCCGCAAGCGATACCGTCAGGATCGCCGAAACGCGCTCGGGCCGGGCAATGGCGACGAGCAATGCGAGCCAGCCGCCGAGACTTGAACCCACCAGAACTTGCGGGCCGTCCGTCAAGGTATCCAGAGCAAAGAGTGCATCCTGGGTCCAGCCGCCGATCGTGCCTTGTTCGAACTCGCCGTCCGATTGCCCATGGCCGGAATAGTCGAAGCGCAGAAAGTGCCGTCCCGCCGCCGCCGCATAGGCATCGAGGTGCTGCGCTTTGTCACCGCCCATGTTCGATCTGTAGCCACCGAGGAAAACGATACCGGGCGTCGATCCTTTGCGTCGCCTGTATGCGATGCGCGTGCCATTCGGTTGGACCGTAAAGCAGGGATCCCGCTGATCGCGTTCGTCTCTCGAAACAGGTGATAGCGTCATGGGGAAGACGCTATCACGCTCTCTATCGGGCTGCTATGGTCTTGGAATGACGGGAACAAACCGATTGATTGTCGGAATTTCGGGCGCTTCCGGTGTCGCGCTCGGCGTGCGCACACTTGAGGTTCTGCGCGAGATCGACATCGAAGCTCATCTTGTCATGACAAAGGCGGCCGAACTCACGCTGGCCTGCGAAACCGACTTGAAGCGCGATGACGTCCGCGCGCTCGCCGATCACACCCACAGCATCAATGATATTGCCGCAACGATCGCATCCGGGTCCTTCCGCACCCTTGGCATGCTTGTCATCCCGTCTTCGATCCGGACCATGTCGGAAATTGCCTCTGGCGTGACGTCCAATCTCCTGACCCGCGCGGCCGATGTCACACTGAAGGAGCGCCGGCGCCTCGTACTCGTGGTGCGCGAGACGCCCTTGCATGTTCTGCATCTGCGGACGATGGCCAGCCTGGCCGAGGCCGGCGCCATCATCGCGCCGCCGGTGCCCGGATTCTACAGCCGGCCTGAAACCGTTCAGGACATCATCGACCATACGGTCGGACGCGTGCTGGATCTGTTCGACCTTGAAGCGGGTCTGGTAAAGCGCTGGCGCGGGGCGCAAGAGAGCGCGTTCAAGCCGTCACGAGATGGTTAGGTCCGTCCTACTGACGATTGTGTGTGCCAGTTCACATTTGGTGATCCGTTTCTGAAACCGACACGTTTCTCGCCTATTGAGACACATGGAGTGAAAACGCGGTGCAGAGACGTGAAACGTAGAGTGGTGCTTGGACTCGCGGCCGGCGCGGCTATCGGCGGAGCGCTTGCCATTTCTCGCCTTGGCGGTGGTTCGTTCCGGAATGGCGTGAGTGCGCTTGTCTCGGAGTCGGATGTTGTGATCGAGGACGGTACGACCTATGGCGTCCACGATCGTCATCGCCTCGACGTCTATCGCCCGACGACAGCCGACACGGATGGACCGATCGTGCTCTTTCTCTATGGCGGGGGATGGAAAAGCGGCGATCGCCGGACCTATCGGTTCGTTGGGTCCGCTTTGGCATCGCGCGGCGTCACAACCGTCATTCCGGATTACCGGCTCTATCCCGAAGTCAGGTTTCCATCCTTTGTGGATGATGCGGCGCTTGCCTATGACTGGACCTGGAAAAACATCGCCAGCCAGGGCGGCAAACCGCGACCGATCGTTCTTTTCGGCCATTCCGCCGGCGCTCATACCGGAGCGCTCCTCGCCTATGACCGCCGGTATCTTGCGCGTAGGTCTGAGCAATCTCCGCAACCGGCCGCTTTCATCGGTCTGGCCGGTCCTTATGCTTTCGATCCGACAACCTGGCCGACAACCAAAGCGATATTTGCCGATGTCTCGGATGCCGACCAGGCCCGCCCGGTCGCTTTCGCTGACGCGATGGCGCCACCGACGCTGGTCATGCACGGTCTCGATGATCAAACCGTCCGTCTCTGGAACACGCGCACACTTGCCGAAGCCCTGACCAAAGCCGGGGCCAAGGTTGAGAAGCGCGAGTTTTCGGACATCGGCCATGTCGGCGTGATCGTTGCCATGGCGCGGCCTTTCCGTTGGCGTGCGCCAGTGCTGACCGAGACGATAGAGTTCATTCGCAGGTTTTCGGGCTAAGCGTTTGGAAAAATAGCGACGATAACAAAGGCACATCGCGACCGCCTGTCGATCAATGTGCTCAATGTGTAGCCTCGAACGCTTCGAGCGCATCGGTATAGACCGAACAATCAAGCCCCTGTGCGTCGATCCAGCCTTGATCAAAATAGGTTCCATGATAGCGATCGCCCGGGTCGCAGATTAGGGTAACGATTGATCCCGACTGTCCATTCGCAATCATCTCTTCGGCCAGACTCAATGCGCCATAGAGGTTCGTTCCGGTTGAGCCGCCGCATCGCCGGCTTATCCGCTTCTCCAGCCAGTGAATCGTCGCAATGCTTGCGGCATCGGGCACTTGGGTCATTCGATCAATGACACTGGGAATGAACGAGGCTTCCACCCGAGGTCGCCCGATCCCTTCGATACGCGATCCGCGCGTCAGTTTAAGATCGCGATTGCCAGTTTTGTAATACTCGAAGAAGACTGAATTCTCAGGGTCGACGACGCACAGACGGGTGGTTCCAACCTCGTTGGCTCGGTAACGAATATACCGGCCGATGGTTGATGATGTGCCGCCTGTCCCAGCGCTGACCACAACCCAGGCAGGCACCGGGTGCGGCTCGCATCGCATCTGCGAGAACAGGCTTTCAGCGATATTGTTGTTGCCCCGCCAATCGGTGGCGCGCTCGGCGTAAGTGAACTGATCCATGTAGTGCCCGCCGGTCTCGCTGGCGATCTGCCGGGCATCGTTGTAGATGTCGGTCGGATTTGTCAGTCGGACTTCACCGCCAAGGAACTCGATTGCCTCGATCTTTGCGCGAGCCGTGGTGTTTGGCGCCACAGCGATAAAAGGCAGCTCAAGGAGTTGGGCGAAATAGGCTTCCGAGATCGCAGTTGAGCCAGACGACGATTCAACGATTGGTCGGCCCTTCCGTATCCAGCCATTAGAGAGTCCGTAGAGGAACAACGAACGAGCCAGGCGATGCTTGAGGCTGCCGGAGGGGTGCGTCGACTCATCCTTGAGATAGAGATGAATGTCCGCTTGCGCCAGCCGCGGCAGATTGAGTTTGATCAGATGGGTGTCGGATGATCGGGCAAAGTCTGCCTCGATTTGCCCGATCGCATTGTTTACCCAAGGGCGTTCAATCTCCGAAGATGCATTGTCGGAAACATTGACGTCCTGCAGAAAGCGCATCGCGGTACCTTTTATTGGCAATCAGGTCAGCAGCATGAATCGAGCACGCAACGCTCGCTGAAACAACAATTTTCAACCGTACAGCCAGCGCCAAGGAAGGTTTGATCGGACAAATAGAATCCCGCGAATGCCTCCTCGAAGTCTCCGGCGACGGACTTTTCTGCAAGACCTGTTGTCATCAGGTTGCGCTGCCACGCCTTCAGCTTTAGCCGCTCTCCAAGAAAGTCATAACCGGAACGCCGTTCAATGATCTGCGCGCGGTGCAGGAGCGGCAGCCAGGAAATATCGACGACATTGAGGTCATCGCCAGAAAAGAACTTCGTGGTGCCGAGCTGTTTTTCCATCCGATCGAAGCTCTTGCCGAGTTTCGCGGTGCGCTCCTTCAGGACCTCGACATTCGGGCTCCTTTGCGCGCTGCATTGGACCAGATAGTTTTTCGATGCAAGATAGCTCCACGCTCGGTTCGTGGCCTTGTCTTCAAATGAAAGTTCCGGTTTTAACGCCGGAAACGCCTCTTCGAGATATTCAAAGATGGCATCGGACTCGAAGAGTGCTCGACCACGATCGGTGATCAACACAGGAACCTGGCCATTCGGTGAGATATCGAGAAACCACTGAGGCTTTTCACTCAGGCTGATGAACTCGGTTTCGTAGGGGATGTTTTTTGCCTCGAGCAGGGCTGTGACCCGTTGAACAAACGGGCAGATTTTGAAACTGACGATTTTCATGGAAGTAAGATCCTGGAGTCATGCCGTGGAAATTGGAAAAGAGTGACGGCAGCGCTGCGTACGTTAAAATCAATAATTCAACATTTCAAGAGATATTGAGATATGGAAGAAAAACATGTTCTGGACATGCTTGGTGCACTGTCCCAGGAGACCCGCTTACGGATCGTTAGATATCTGGTTCAGTGCGGCGCTGAAGGGGCATCGGCAGGCGACGTAGGCAAGCATGTCGAAGCGACATCGTCGCGCGCGTCGTTCCATCTGTCGGCGTTGGAGCAGGCGGGGGTCATCTCCTCAAAGAGGCAATCGCGGAACATCTTCTATTGCGCGAATTTTGAGGGTCTCGGGTCCCTGATGTCTTTTCTTCTCAATGATTGCTGCGCCAATCATCCGGATATTCGGACATGCTGTCTGGGCAACGAGCCGTGCTGCTGAGTTTGTTGCAAGACGACCGCCTAGGGGAGGCACGTCGATGCATTATTCAGCCATCGGATAGCACCAGGGGCAGGCCTCGATATCCGTACGTCCGAGCGGATCCCAATCCTGCAAGGTTGCCCAAACCTGTTCCCCGGCTTCCTGTGCCTCGCGAGCAATCTCGGCAATGTTGACCCCTGGGATCTCCCCGCCTTCCATCACAACCTTCCCATCGACAATCACCGTATCGACATCGTCGCCGACACCACATTCGACAAGGCTCTTGATTGGATCGCGTACCGGCCCGTAGCGGAGCGTGCCGCGACCGGACAGATCGATGATGATGATGTCGGCGATCGACCCATTGGAGAGGCGGCCCAAGTCGTCGCGGCCAACCGATGTGGCGCCGCCGACGGTTGCGGCATGGAAGACTTCGGCGGAGGTCGCGGCGAAATAGGTGTGGCTCATTACCTTGCCGAGATAGGAGGCGGTGCGCATGTTCATGATCATGTCGCGGGGATAGGTGTCGGAGCCGATCGACATATTGACGCCGGCTTCCTCATACCGTTTCCAGTTATCGAGATTGCGTGCGCGGCGGACGATGTTGATCGGGCAGTGGGAAACTGAAACGCCGGCTTCGCCCATGAGTTCCAGATCGCGCGCGACCGAATAGTTCAGGTTCGGATTGTCGGCGATAAAGTTGCCATGTCCGATATTGAGGGTCGGGCGAAGTATGCCGAGATCGTGCAGCAGTTCGATCGGCGTCTTCATGTGCTCTTTGACGACTTCGTGGAACTCGATGACACTGTAGGCTGCGTGCGTCGCCATGGGGAGATTGAGTTCATCTGCTGCATCGCGCGTGCGCGTCAGCAGCTCGATGGATGAAGTTTCGACTTCGCGTGGAACGAGGATGCCGCGAACGCGACCGTCCGCTGCGCCGTCATGGGTCTTGATCCATTCGAGCGCAACCTCCAGACCATCGAGGCCGAGCTGATCGTTCCTGACGCGTTTAAGCCGTCCAATTTCATCGCCAACCCAGCGGCCACAATCATATCCGGGTGCGAGATAGGCGCGGGTTCCCAGCCGCTCGACTTCCGCCAGCAGTGCATCCTGGACTTTGAGCTGGCTGCCATACTCGATGAAGGTCGTGACGCCATTGCGGAGAAGCTCGGCAACAGTGAAGGCGGCATTGAGCTTGAATGCGGCTTCCGCGCCTTCGTCTCCATGCTTCAGATAACGCGGATCGCCTTTGACGATCTTGCCTTCCTTGGGTACCGAGATTTCCAGGAAGGGCTGGCCGTAATACATGGGTCTGCCTGTATCCGTGATCAGGCGGTGCGAGGCGCGGTGGCCGGAATGTACGTGCGTGTCGACAAAACCGGGGGCCACGAGTTTGCCGTTGGCGTCGATCGTGTTGTCCGCGTCACCATCGAACGTGCTGCCCACATGGATGACCCGGTTGTCCTCGTAGACGACGACACCATCGCGAATAAGCCGATGCTCGCCATTCTCATGGCCGATGACCCATGTTCCGTCGATTCTTGTCCGCATGGTGATGTGTCTCCGTGGTTGCCCCTAGGGCTTGTCGGCAGGTGATGGTTCGGCACCGAGGCGACGGCGCAGGAATTGAAAGGCAAGAATTGCGGCGATTCCGCTCAGGCCAATGAGATCGGTCGTATGATCCGGCGCTATCAAGAGCGGCGCGAAGATGAAAATCGCGATCCTGAGCGGGAAGGGAAGGGGCCCGAAGGCATAGCCACCAGACGCCATGGAGAGGCCTGTGACGCCCGCAAGCGCCGACAGCGTCACCATGGCGATATCGGCGAACTCGCCTTGGAGAAGAAGTGCCGGATTGAGCGCGAAGGCATAGGGAATGAGGAACCCGGGGATCGCCAGGCCAAAGGCCAGCAATCCCGTGCGCCAAAGATTGGCGCCCGATATGCCCGCCGCCGCGTAGGCCGAGAGTGCAACCGGGGGAGTGACCATGGACAGGATGCCGAAATAGAGAATGAAGAGGTGAGCGGCCAGTGCCGGCACGCCGAGTTCCTGGAGTGCAGGCGCAACCAGTATAGCCGATACAAGATAGGCCGCGGTGGTTGGCATTCCCATGCCGAGTATGATCGTGAGAACCATTGCGCCCGCAAGCGATATCGCCAGAGAGTCTCCGGCAAGATCCAACAGCCAGCGCTGCAGTTTCAGGGCCATGCCTGTTTGTACGAGCGTGCCGACGATGATGCCGGCAACGGCAGACGGAACCGCAACCTCTGCCGCTGCCCGAGCGCCGTTCATCAGCGCCTCGAACATGGCATTGAAGCCCATACGTGTGGCCTTGCGAAGCATGGAGATCGCGATGATCAGGACTGTCGTCGATGCACCGACCAGCATCAGCGAGAACTGGGAGATCAACAGGTAGATCATGATTACCAGCGGCAGCAGGAGATGCCAGCGCGCGCGAAGGCTCTCAAGATGCTCTGCCAGCGGCAAACCGATATCCGGTTTCAGCCCGTTTCTGAGGCTGTAGAAGTGAACGAGCAGAAACAGTGCTGCGTAGTAGAGGAGGGCCGGCACGATCGCCGCAAAGATTACTTCCGCATAGGAAACGCCGACAATGTCGGCCAGGACGAATGCCGCCGCGCCCATGATCGGGGGGGCAAGCTGACCGCCGGTCGATGCCGTCGCCTCGATCGCGCCGGCGAAGCGGGCGCTGAAGCCGGAGCGTTTCATCAGGGGTATGGTCATCAATCCGCTGAGCAGCACATTGGCGACGGCGCTGCCCGATACGGTTCCAATCAGCCCCGATGCGACGACTGCAGCCTTGCCGGCACCACCCCAGCTTCGAGCCGTCAGGCCGTAGGCGATATCGACGAAGAGCTTGCCTGCACCCGAGCGCTCCAGGAATGCGCCGACAATCACGAAATAGAAAACCATATGGGCCGACGCCGATATGGGGGTGCCGAATATTGCGGATGTGGAGAGGACCTGCAGGTCGACGAAGCGTTTCAGGCTGAGGCCGCGATGCGCGATGGCCTCCGGCAGGTAGGGTCCGACGAAGACATAGAGAATGAAGACGATCGCGACCCCGGTGAGCACGAGGCCGGCAACCCGGCGGCAGGCTTCTAGCAGAACCGCGATCAACGTCAGGCCGAAGACATAGTCTAGCGTGTAGACGTCATCCACGCCTTCGATCCGCTCGGCGATCCGCTCGCCCTGGGTGACGAAGTAGGCCGAGCAGGCAATGGCAAGAATGACGAGAAGAATGTCGAAGACTGGGACGGAGGCACCAGCCTCACGGCGGCCGAAGAGTCCGATTGTAAGGATCGCGATCGCGACCGTTGCGCCCACATGGGTGCCGAGAAACGCGACCTCGAACTCATAGCCGCCGGTATAGAGCGGCAGGAATTGGACCACCGCCAATAGGATGGCGATGCCCGCAAGCAAGATGCGGACACCGCCAGCCGGTAGCGAGAATTGCGCCATGCCGCCCCCGTTTCTCTGGCGCTATTTGATAATGCCGGCTTCCTTGTAGTATTTCGCCGCGCCGGGATGCAGCGGGCAGTTGCCGTTGAATCCGGGGTCAGCCGCGAGCTTGGCGTTGAAGTTGGTCAGGCCGGCGTGGATCTTCATAAGTTTCGCCTGGTTCTCCATCATGGTCTTGACGAAGGCATAGGCGACGGCATCCGGCACGCTTGCGGCAATCAGGATGTTGGACGACGCCTTGACGGTCGATACTGCTGCCGTCTGGCCTTTGAACGTGTTCGCAGGGACGGACGCCTTGATCCACCCATGTTTCGAGATCAGGCCTTCCGCGACCTTGTCGGACAGCGGCAGCATGATCATGTCGTTGGTGGTCGTGAGCTGGGTTGCGACCGGATGACCCTTCGTCACCACATGCGCCCAGCCGTCGGCCTTCCCATCGGAGATGGCGCTACCGGTTGCTTTCCGCGACATGGCTTTTACGCTGCCGCCCTTTTTGGCGATGGCTTTCTTGCTGGAGCCCATGAGAGCCAGGACCTGACGTACGCCCGTCTCGCCAGTCCCGCCGACCTTGGTGGTCAGCAGCCGGAACTTGTTCTTGGCGGCGGTAATGTCGTCCCAGGAGGTCGCTCCTGATTTCCTGGTGACAAATGTGCCGAAGTAATAGATGTCGAGGCCGCCGATCAGCGAACGCACCTTATCCTGTTTTGCTTTGAACGCGCCCTTGCCACTGCAACCTTCGGCAGAGGACATCGGAAAGCTGATACCGAGTTCGGCTTCGCCGTTCTGGATGAGCTTGACGTTGCCGACGCCGCCGGCGATCGGCAGCACGTCGATTGAAGAGCCGGCGGGCAGGTTCGGTTTGACCATATCCGCAATACCGGCACCATAATTGTACCAGGCGGACCCCACACCAACCGTCGCGAATCTCAGCTTTACAGCATCGGCACTATGAGCGGGTATCGCTACCGCTCCAATTCCGGCTAAGGCAAGGGCAATGGCTTTGAGTTTAATCATGGCATGCACTCCTTCACTGGCTTCGCTGGTTGATTGCTCATCGTCGATTGGTGGTTCTCTTCGTCAAATCTCCATTCCTGCCGCGCGAAGAATGCCTTGCACGCGCGTTCGCTGTTCATCCGAAATCGTCAGCCGCTCGGCAAAGTCCTTGCCGGCAGGCCGTGTCGCATCGATGCCCATCTTGGTCACCGTAAACGTTTCCGGATCCGATGTCGGATCGAGGATCGCACCCTTGCAGCCCGGGATCGTGAAGATATCCTGACTCGGCCGCACGCGCGTGGCTATCGCCCACATGACATCGCTCATGTCGAAGATGTCGACATCCTCATCCACGACGATCACATGCTTGGTATAGAATTCGGTGCCGAGAGCCGAAAGGATCGCTTGTTGCGGCTCGCCATCGGACTTCTTCTTCATTTTAACCACGGCCAGGAACGCGCCGCATGTCCGGTGTGGCACATGCACGGCCAGCACATTGGGAAGGTTGCGTCTGAGTGCGTTGAGTATCTCGCCTTCGCGTGTGATGCAGGAAATCAGAATATGGTCCTGCGACATGCCGGAGACGATGGAGTGATACATCGCGTCCGCGCGCATACGGATCCGCTTCGCAACGAAAACATTCTGGGTTGAACGATAGGAAGCGTAGCCGGTGAACTCGCTGAAGGGGCCTTCAGGCTCCTGAACACCGGGCAGAATTTCGCCTTCGATGACGATCTCGGCGCCGGCCGGCACTTCGAGATCGGCAATCCCGCATTTGGCGAGCCGATAGGGTTTGCCGAAAAGGCCACCGATAATCTCGAATTTCCGAATGTGTGGCGGATAGGCGTAGACCATCGACCCCATATAGTGGAGAGGGTGAATTCCCAAGGTCACTGCAGCGGGAAGGGCTTCGCCGCGCTCTTCCGCGCGGTGATGAAACTCCCACATCCGGCGGCGCGAATGGAGCGAGACGCCAAGGCGGTTGCGGCCATTCAACATGAGCCGATGGAACCCGGTCGTGTCGACACCTGTTACCGGATCGCGGGCGGCAATCTGTCCCGCGGTAATATAGGGCGCCGCATCGACACTGAAGTGCAGCGGGATCGGCAGCGCATTCAGATCGACATCGTCGCCTTCAATAACGACTTCCTGCCAGGGCGCGGTCTCGACAAGTTCGCATGGGATATATGTCTGGCAGCGATCGCGGAAAGTCGTGGGCAGATCGGCCGGATCAACGTCGAGACAAGCGGCGAGCAGTTTCCGATTTCCGGCGATATTGGTGACCACGGGCATATCGTGCCCCTCGACATTCTCATAGATCACGATTGGGCTTTTGCCCATGCGCTCCAGTTCGAAAACGATCGATGTTATGTCGAGATGCGTGCTGACGGGTTCGCGAATTCGAAGCACTTCGTCGGGGAACCGACTCTCTGCCATCTGCAGAAAGCCGCGAAGGCTTTGGGCTTCGTTGAAATCGGCCATGCAGGACGCGCCCCCAACTTGTACCATCATTGGTACAACAGTATGAGAGACGCATTGTTCGTGGTCAAACGTTTCGCGTATTTGCGGGCCTAACTGGTCTGGGAAATCGAGGTGGCCATGCCCTCGTACACTGCAGACAACGTGCTATTTGTAATACTCGAGCTATTGGGAAACAGCCTTTTGCAACCAATGCTGAGTCGGCGCAGTGTCATGCGCCGTGTCTTTTTACATATGAGTCTACAACCTCTGGTTGGTAAGTGTGGGAAAAATCACATTTTTTTTTGAGGTGGGATATCCCTCCAAATTGGAATAAGCGCGCTCAAGTCGTGGAGCGCTCAAGTAGAAAATTTTATAACTTGAAGCGCTGTGTGCGATAAAAACAATTTTGTTACAATGAGTTATGGCTTTTGGTCGATTGTGTCCGGACGAGTCTGCTTCTGCCGCTATCCCGGAATATGTGCTTCGGCGTGGGTCGAATGTTGCCAGTAGCGCACACATGACGATCACGATCGCCGACCATCGATAGGAGATTGTTAAGCCTGTTGGCCAACTATCAGCAGATATCAAACGAAACAGGCATGTTGCTGCGTCCTCCTCTATGGCAAAAATACCGTTTGAAACGCTGAAATTTGTGATTGTCGAGGACAATGCCCATATGCGGCAGATCCTGCGAACAGTCCTGCGTGGATTCGGGTGTCGTGAGATTTATGAGACGGAAGACGGCGCCGCCGGTCTGGAGGCGGTTGAGTCATTTTCTCCCGACATCGTCATTACCGATATCCAGATGCCGATTTTCGACGGCATCGAGTTGACCCGCATGATCCGAAATCCGGAAGGGTGCAAACATGCCTATATTCCGATCATCATGCTGTCGGCCTATTCGGAAAAGAAATATGTCATTGCGGCCCGGGATGCCGGCGCTACAGAGTTTCTCTGTAAACCCGTATCGGCGACGAGCCTCTACAAACGCATTCACAACATCGTCGTGAATCCCCGACCTTTCATTCGCACAAAATCATATTTCGGACCCTGTCGGAGGCGCTCGGATGCGCCGGGCTATTCAGGGCCGGAGCGGCGCGTGACAGCAGCCAACGCTCATCATGTCGATCCCAATGCCGACATCTTGGAAGAAGAAGACACCAATCAGATCGATTTCGATGCGATCGACGCGGATACCAATCAGATCGATTTCGACGCAATCGATGAAGATACCAATCAAGTCGATTTCGACGCCGTAGAGGTCGACGCCTGATCTTCGCGTTTAACTGGATCCTGCACTCTCGATCAATTCACGATAGTGCAGGCCGCATCCACGATCATCGCCCAACTGCGGCAGGATCACGTCTTGCAACGGACGGTCCAGCAAGTCGCAAACCCGTGACAAAATTGCTTTTGGGTCGGCAATCATGTCTTCGTAGGTCACCAGCTGCGAGATGCCGGGCATCTTATCTGCCATGGCGTCCATCATCTCGTGACACCAAGTGATGTAATCTCGGATGTCGTCCAGATCCGACGCATAAAAGTTCCCGCGTTTGTAGTTCCGCATAAAGATGCGCAGAGAGAGATCGTCGAGATCCCGCTTTACAAACACAAACCGCGTGTTCGGAATCTCAGCGGCAACCCGAAGGGCATCTTCGTTGCGCCCCGGCAGTGTATTCGTCAGGATCTTTGCACCCGCGGCCCGAATTTTCAGTTCTTCAAGATAATGCTGCCTGAACGCCGGTCCGAGTTGCGGCGGAAGTTCGCTCAATAGATGACGTGTTGGCAGATTGGCGCGTTGAAAAGCTGCGCGAACGGCGTTTTCGACAATCGGATTCTCATATCCTCGTTTGAGGCCATCAAGGCCCCCGACGAGACGTTCCAAACTTGTCTTGCCGGACCGCGAGGGGCCGACGATAAAGAGCGAAATAGGCTGGCATGGATCGATATCTGTAGAAGACGCGCTGAGCCTTGGCGCGGCACGAACATGGGCTAGAAGTGGCGCGTGTCGCTGTTTGAGTTGCGCATAGGCTTTGCGGTTTTCGGCTGCCCCAAACCGACGCCCCTCATTGATCTGTAACCAGGCGCTCTCGTATGCGCCGGACTTGTCAAGTGCGGCCGCCCGCGTAAAGGCGAGTTGGGCACGGTCGGCATTCGACATGGACGGACCGATCTGGGCTTCCGCTTCGTCCAGGAGTGCAATGATGTCGATCGTGACCATTGACCGCGGGAGTTGGCTCAGCATGTAGAGAAATGAAAGCGACCGGGAGCCGGACTTGAGATGGCGCTCGAAGATTTCAGCCGCCGGAGCCAGTTCGCCGGTCTGGACGAGGTTCATCGCGAGGCCGATTTCGGCGACTGGATAACCCGGTTCGTTCGCAAGCGCGGACTTGAAGGCATCAATCGCGCACTCATATTCCTTCTCTTCGCGATAGATCTCTCCGAGTGTCACCAGAACGCTCGCGTCGCCCGGTGAAAGACGCCGTGCCTGTTCCAACGACCGGGCGGCCATCCGGCTCGCACCGAGTTGCAGATACACACCGCTCATTGCCGTAAGAATATTCGGCTCATCAGGAGCATGCATGGACGCGCGATGCAGGTAGCCGAGTGCTTTCTCATAATTGCCGCGATCGGCCTGAACCAGTCCCATGGTCTGCAGTGCCGCGACATAGTCCGGATATTGTTTGAGCAGTGCCAGGCAGATCGACTGTGCTTTCTCCAGTTTGCCCGCCAAGCGCAGCTTCTCAGCATCCTCAATACTCCGAAGTGCGGCCATCATTGGATTTTCCGGAGCATCCCGGCTGCTCTGCGCGCTCTTCGCCCTATGTCTGGTTCGGTGTCGCATACTCAACTCAATAGATGTGTCTGAAATGGCGCCAACTCATTGAAATTGAGGGTGTTGTCTGAGCGGATGGTGATTGAAACGTCTCCGCTCAGACCAAACTGTGACCATTTGGCAACGCCGATTTCAAAACTTCTCCATGAAATCCTCTTAATCCTGGCAATTGCAGGCCGAATTGGCAAAGTACCATCTGGAGTTTTATTAACTGCCGGGTTCGAAGCGTTCTTACCGAAGTCTGCAGGTTTATATGAAGCTGACCTGGAAGGCTCTCGGTGTTTTTGAACCTTCGCGCGGTGAGTGTGAGTTTGGAGTAGTGCGTATCATGTTTGACCGTTGGAAGGACTCGTCGAGTCTGGCCACATTGCTATTGGCTTCAGGTTTGACCACAACAGCGATGGTTGTATCGGCGGATGCCGGCGGTTGGGAACCGTACAAACAACCCGTCGCATCTCATCAATATGACTGGAACGGCCTCTATCTCGGCGCTCATATCGGCGGCGCTCAGGCGAACTTCGGAGGTATCTATCAGTCCACCGACAGTGCGGTTCTTCCCGATCAACTGGATCTGGCAAGCATCATGGCTGGCGGCCATATCGGACTCAATCTACATCGAGGCCGGATTGTCGTCGGCGTCGAAGCGGATGTTTCGGCCATGGATCTCAATGATGTTGCGGGAGCAGCGACATCGAGTGAGGCGATCGGAGCGGAAATGAACCTCCTCGGATCAGTCCGCGGCCGGCTCGGCATCACTGTTGGCGACGATCATCGCGGTCTTATTTATGCGACGGCCGGAGCAGCCTGGACCGATGCGGAAGCCACGGTCTTTGAAGATGGTGTGAAGTCGACCCAAGTCGTGAACTTCGACTTCAGCGATGTCGGTGCTGTCTATGGCGGTGGTGTCGAGTTCGCAGTGAGCGAGCGCTTCCGCATACGCGGTGAAGGGCTTTACTATGACTTCGACGACCAGCAGACCATCGTCGATAATGAATCGAACCCGGGCGACAATATTGCGCTTGAGGATGTCTGGACCGTCAGGGTCGGTGGCAGTCTCTATCTCACGCGGCCTGACAAGCCGGTATCTTATAAGCCAAAGGCTATGAAATAGGGCGTTTGGCCTGGTGCCAGTGACCTGGAGTCGCAACAAACGATATACAAAACAGGCTGCTCTGATTTTGGAGCGGCCTGTTTTCGTATGTAAGAAGAATCTTTGAATGTCGGTTCAGCATGACTGGCCAAAGTGTCGTGCGCTTGTGACGTTGTTGTGCTAGCGCGTCTATACGATTTGTAGGGAGCTGAACCGATGCAAATTCGGACCCTAGTCGCGGTCGCCGCACTTGCTGCAACGTTCATGACTGTGCCCAGGTTGCAAGCAGCCGAGACAGGCAGTGTCATCTTCTTTCATCCTGATGGAGCGGGCCTCAATCATTGGGGTGCTGTTCGGTTCTTGAAAGTCGGTCCCGACGGTCGTCTCAATTGGGATAGGCTTGAAGGCATGGCCGTCTATACGGGTCATATGAAAGATGCGTTGACGTCAACATCTCATGGTGGCGCGACTGTTCATTCTTATGGTGTGAAAGTGCAGTCAGACAGTTACGGACGGGATGGCAACGATCAGATTATTGCCGCTTCCGGCGCCAAACTGAGCTTGATGCAGGAGGCGCAGGCGAACGGTCTTGCCATTGGGGTCATTCAAACCGGTCACATTGCGGAACCCGGGACAGGCGCTTTCCTGGCGTCTGTCGAGCAACGAAGTCAGCGATACGAAATCGCCAGACAGGTCATCGCATCGGGAGCCCAGGTCATCATGGCAGGGGGTGAAAAGTACCTTCGGCCTAAAGGGGTGGAGGGCCGTCATGGCACCGGCAAGCGCGCGGACGGCATCGATCTGATCGAACAAGCCAAGAGCAATGGATACATAATTGTCTATACGCGAGAAGAGCTGCTCGCACTCGATCTCGCCAAAACTCAGAAGCTGCTCGGCGTCTTTGCACACGACAACACCTATAATGATAAGCCGGAGCAGGTAAATCTGCGCGCGGGAAAGCCGCATTATGCCAAAGACGCCCCGACGATTGCCGAAATGGCGCAGGCCGCCCTGACAATCCTCTCGCGCTCCCCCACAGGTTTCTTTCTGGTGGCGGAAGAGGAGGGGACGGACAACCTCGCCAACGCCAACAATGCATCGGGTACACTGGAGGCTCTCTCGAGGGCGGATGACGCGGTCGGCGTCTTCCAGGATTTCGTGACGGCAAATCCGAAGACGCTTTTGATCATGGCCGCTGACAGCGATGCGGGAGGTATGCAGGTTGTTTCACCCGGCAAGCGGCGCGGGGCCGGTGGCCGGACGTCGTTGCCACGTGTCGGAGGCGCCATATTCAAAGCCGGCCAGGCAATGCCGCCGACGCTCTACAACGGAGCGCCGCTCGACGGTCGGTATGGAACCGTGTCGGAGCCGTTTCTTTCGGCGCCTGACAAGGCCGGTCGGCGATGGCCGTTTGGAATTGCCTGGTCATCGATTGTCGATGTATCGGGCGGCATTCTCGTGCGCGGTGCCGGCTTCAATGCGGATCGTATTCAAGGCACCATGGACAATACGGATGTCTACAAGCTGATGTATCTGACCCTGTTCGGCCGTCAGCTGGATTAATTCTTATCGCCTCATAAGTGCCACACCGAAAATGAGGTCTCGGCCTCGCAATGCCTGTGTCGTACAACCATTTGCCTGAGAGCGGCGAACGGCGGAGACAGGCACGATGCTGCAAAAAGCGCTATTGGCTGCTGCCGGTACACAGCGGTGGGCCTGGCGGATCGCTGGGGCGATTGCGCTTGTCCTCGGATTGATCGGCATTCCGTTGCCCTTGCTGCCAACGACCCCATTTTTGATTCTCTCGGCCTTTTGCTTCAGCCGGGGGTCCGAGCGGATGCACGATTGGCTTGTCAGTCATCCTCGTTTAGGTCCGCCGATACGCGAATGGCGCGATCACGGCGCAATCTCGCGGCGCGGCAAGCTGTTGTCGGGCATTGCAATGGTGGCAGCCTTCGGTATTGCCGCAGTCGCCGGAGCGCCCGCATGGGCCTTGGTTCTGCAAGTGATCACGCTTGGCTTCGTAGCGTTGTTCGTGTTCTCGCGGCCTGAGCCGCCGGGCGATGAAGTGTGATTGGGGGGAGAGACCACCGTGTTTTGGTGGACTAGACCACGGGCATTGGTGATTGCAGTGTTTTTTGTTTGCGCTACCGCCCTCCGGGCTTTGCTTGTTTCCCGGTCGGGCCAATGGCCCTCCTCGCCTCTTGTTTGAGCGCGAGTCCGCGTAGCGGGCTGTACGATCCACCAGCAGAGATTTGACGAGGGAAAAGCCGCCTATGGCGGCTCGCGCTCAAGTAGCCCGAAGGGCGGTAGCGCAAGCAAAAATAGCGGGCTGTGCCTTCCACTGGCAGAGATTTGGCTAGGGAAAAGCCGCCTATGGCGGCTCGCGCTCAAGTAGCCCTAAGGGCGGTAGCGCAAGCAAAAAACAGCGCCACACACAAATGCTAGCAGCTCAAATCCAACAAAAAATCAAGCGCCAGCCCCGGCGTGCTGCGGCAATTCCGAGAAGGGGATCAAGCGCTTGTCGGTCTCATCCCACAAGACCAAGCGCACGCATTTGATACTCTCCAGCGGCGTCAGCTTGCCCATCGTGGCGAGTTCGGGATAATCGCGCATGACGTCATGCAGCCGATAAAAGGGAATCCGGCTGCAAAGATGATGCACATGATGAATGCCGATATTTGCTGTCAGCCAGCGGATCGGCCCGGGAAGCTCGTAATAGGAGCTCCCCTGGAGCGCCAACTCGTGAACGTCCCAATCTTCCTCGGACGCCCAGGCCGTTTCGTCGAACTGATGCTGAACATAAAACAGCCACACACCGATCGTGGCAGCCAGCACCACAATCGGTAAATGCACGATCAAAAAGTCGGCAACACCGACGGCGTACATCATGACTGTCACGACAACCGCGATGCCCACATTGGTTGCCATCGTGCTCAACCAGGGGCGCCAGCCATCTCGCATCTGACCGATGGGAAGACGGAACTGCAGGATAAACAGATAAGCCGGACCGACGCCGAACATGACAATCGGATGGCGATAGAGGCGATAGCGAAGCCGGCCCCACCAATTGAGTGCCAGATACTCTTTAACGGTCAGGGTATCGATATCCCCCGTACCTCTGCGATCGAGATTACCCGACGTCGCATGATGAACGGCATGGGCGCGCTGCCAATAGTCATAAGGTGCCAATGTCAGGAGCGCGAGAACCCGCCCCGTCCAATCGTTTGAGAGGCGTTTTCGGAACAAAGCACCATGCCCACAGTCGTGCTGAATGAGGAACAGGCGGACGAGGAATCCAGCAGCCGGAACTGCCAGGGCGAGCGTGAGCCAATAGCTGACGGAGAGGCTCCCCCACATCAGGAGCCAGATACCGACGAATGGCCCGATCGTGACAGCGATTTCGAAAAACGTTCGTTTGCGATCAGCGCCCCGATAGGGCGTGAGATCGAGTGCCAGCTTCCGAGCATCGGGCGCTATGGCGTTCGGTGTCGGCGTCTGACACGTCTCAGTCATTCCAGTCGTTGCCCCAATCTGGTCGTCATCAGCATCGAGCCTCCGGCAGTGCGCGTTCAATGCGTCTGAGCGCGCTCGTATCGGCCGCGGCCGCTTCAATTCGCGAAATCAGCTGGTGATCCAGATCGGATTTCGGACTCTGTTGATCGGTAATGCCCTAGCGACCACGACCCCCCGTCGCGGTGCGTGCTGAGCGTGGTTTGGCAACAAGGCCTTCGCGTTGTGCCTGCTTGCGTGCAGCCTTTCGCGCTCTGCGAATCGCTTCGCCTGCCTTGCGTGCGCGTTTCTCAGACGGTTTCTCATAAGCCTTGCGACGCTTCATCTCGCGAAAAAATCCTTCGCGTTGAAGTTTTTTCTTCAAGACCTTAAGCGCTTGATCGACATTGTTCTCGCGTACAAAGACTTTCAGGACTCTTCTCCTTTAGGCGTTGCAATTGATCTATTCCCATCAGCTTTCCAGAATTCCAAAAAGCTATGCGAAACATGCGCTGTTCGAAGATATGCTCAACGAACAGTCATCCGAATTCATCGATGTCTTGGAATTGGTTCGTCACGAACCGGCGCAGCAAGGCACAGCGAATTCTCGAATACACCACATATGCGGACTCTGGGACTTTAGGTCAATTTTTGCCTGCATCCAAGCGGCGTTTGCAGGTTGCGACCAATGTCGCAATCCGCATGTCTTTCGACCGATTGAGATGGGGCGCATACGCCATGTCTGCTATTCGATTTTGGTTGATGCTCCGTTGGTCGTCACAAGCTCATGCATTGACGGCGGGATTGGCTCCGTTCATTTATCCGCACCATGACATTCGATTTTGCATCACGGTTTCGGCCTGATCTGCCGGCGGCTGCCGGTCGATGGAGCGGGTTTTCGGCGTACAACTTCGTTGGCGGCCACAATAACGCGGAGAATGTTCCGATTGAGGAACTGCGTAATGCCGCTGACCGGGTTCTTGAGCGGGAAGGAGCGACACTGGCAACATATGGCCTGGAAAGTGGCCCCATGGGTTATGAGCCGCTGCGCCGTTTCATTTCCGATATGCTCAAGCGCCGCACGGGCATCGATGTTGCCAGCGACGACGTTCTGGTGACGTCGGGTTCGTTGCAGGTACTCGATCTGGTGAACGCCGTGTTTCTCGAACCCGGCGACACGGTAATCGTCGAGGAAGCGACCTATGGCGGCACACTCACCCGGTTGCAACGCTGCGGCGTGCACTATGTCGGCGTGCGCGTCGATCAAGACGGCATCGATCTGGAGGACCTGGAAGCCATCTTGGCGGACCTTCTGGCGAAAGGCATAAAGCCGAAATTTCTCTATACGATTCCAACGGTACAAAACCCGACTGGCGGTGTCATGACAGAGGACCGGCGCCATGCCCTGCTGCGCCTTGCAGCGGATCAGGACCTCATGATCTTCGAAGACGACTGCTATGCAGACCTTCTTTGGGAGGGGGAGCGGCCGCCGGCACTGCACGCGCTCGACCGTGATAGCAGGGTCATCTATTGCGGCTCTTTCTCGAAATCGATAGCGCCCGCGCTTCGAGTCGGTTTCCTGACAGCACCGTGGGATGTCATGAGCCATATCCTGTCGCTTAAAACGGATGCGGGCAGCGGTGCACTCGAGCAGATGGTGCTAGCCGAATTTGCGCCGAACCATTTCGACAGCCATGTAGACCGGCAGCGAGCGGCCCTCCGTCTGAAAGCAGAGGCGACCGTCGAAGCACTCGAGGAGCAATTCGGTACTGCGGCCGAATTCGATCGGCCGCGCGGCGGTATTTTCCAGTGGGTGACACTGCCAGCGACAGTCGACACGACACGTCTTGCCGAGATTGCACTCGCCGAAGATGTCGCGATCAATCCCGGCGCTGAGTGGTCGGCCGATCCAAGCAACGGACGGAACAAACTCCGAATCTGTTTCGCAAATCCCTCAACTGACACACTGCGCGCCGGTATCGCGAAGCTGGCAGAGATCTGTCACCGGGAGTTTGGCGTCCCATTGCGTGGCGCGAATATCGAGCGCGACACGGCCTAGAGTCCGCGCTTCAAGGCATCTAAGTCGGATCCCTAATTCGTTTCTTCAAGCTCAGTGAGTAACCGACGCATACGTTCGCCCGCGCGCCCGCCAGGCACGCCCTTCTTTGCGGCATCGCGATTGGGCCATTGGTCGCCGACAGCCACGAGCATCACCATGCCATAGCGGCCATGTACCTTGCATGTGAAGCCATAAAGTCCCGGTCTGTTGAAACGGATATCGGCCGCTCTGATGTTTGCGAGATTGGCTTTGGGTACGCCATCGGGCCACATCTTCTTGATCGATACGACCGTGTGCTGACCGCGGGAGTTGAGAAAGCGGAGCGTCTTGCCGACGGGTACACGCACCAGAGCCGGGCTGAATCGAAACATCTTGTAGACGTCGCCGGCCGATACGTCGGTGATTTGATCGATCTCGATCGGGGGCTTTTCCTGACGCCCATCCATCTGGGATTGGGCGAGCGATCCGGTGACGAGGGCCATCGCTATCATTATTGCCAGGGAAAATATGGCGGCGCGTAGATCGGTGGTTCTAAGAGGGCTGCTGAGCCGTGACATCATCTTGAAACGCCCTGTGACGCACTCCCAGTTGCTGTGTATCGGGATGGTTGCCAGGCGAGACTTCAATTGTCTTTGATGCAGGACACATAGATTGGCGAAACTGATCGCTTTCGCCCTATCATTGGTAGCGCCGGGCCATTCGACCACGCACGCCACCTATTCAATCGACGACAATGGCTTATGCCTTCAACCAGACTGACCAGTCTTCGGTACCGCCGCGCGTGTCTCTCATCTTGCCGGGCTTGATCTCGGATGCGCCGACATCCTGGGGAAACAGGAAGATCGACCCGAGCAGAATTTGCTGTGTCGGGATACCCATCCGCTCAAAAACGGAATCCGAGCGCAGAACACCGCCGCTCGACCAATAAGTGCGATATCCCTTTTGGGTGGCGAGGAGTAGAAACGATTGAACGGCGGCAGACGCGGCTGCGATGTGTTCCATATTGCGAAGCGAGCCAACGAATTCCTGGTCGTCGGCAACACTATCGAGATCCTGCAGGTCGGGCAGCCAAGTGACCTGAAGCAGCGCGTCGGCGGCTGCAAGCATGTTTAGGATCTTGCCTGACGCCGGATCTGTTTCTCTCAATTTAGCTAGAAGGTTTCGGCATTCATGAGCGTCGAACTTGTAGAACCGCCACGGGACAGGTGACGGCAATTTGGTCTGATGTCCGGAGCTTGAGGGGTGGTGAAACGGTGCCCATCCAGCTTCGCCGAGCAGGGCATCGATCGTCTTCTTGTTATCGCTTGCGACGGGTAGCGGTGCGTCGATGTCGGCAAGGACCTTGGCTGTCTTTCGATCGCGAATGGCATTTGTCAGGGACGTCATCTCGCTCTCATTCATAGCGTTCCAGGATTGAGGTATTGCAACTAGGCGGAGCACATACAGATATTTATCAGGTTTCCCAATGTACCGGCATCATGCATTCAAATGGGGCGGCTCTGGCGGGGCTCGGAAGGCGGCGCGGCGGAATGACGCAATATCTGCCAATGTTCGTTACCAAACCGATGTTGGGACGGAATCCTTGGGTTCGATAAACGCCTGATATATCACAAAAACCAAGAGATTCGCCTCCAAGTTTTGAATTAGAATAACTCTAAAACACTGATTTTTCTATGTTTTTAATGATTCTAATGTAGCTTCAATTGCTTGACAGGCGTGTTGTCCGCTGATTGTTTGGCATCGTAATTCGAATTAAGAAGCATTCTCAATCAGACCGATACCGAGGCTTTGTACCTCGCATATTGGAGGACAAAATGAAAACCAAGAACATCCGTCGCCTGCTGCTTGGTACAGTTGTGGGGGTTGCCGTTTTTGGCCTTGTGACCCCGTGGGGCCATGCCGGTGGCGAGGTCAACATCTATTCGTATCGCCAACCGTCTCTGATTAACCCGCTCCTTGAGGCTTTCACGAAGCAGACCGGTATTCAGACAAATGTTGTCTTTGCAAAAAAAGGCCTCATCGAGCGTATGGCGGCAGAAGGCCGAAACAGCCCCGCCGACTTGCTCCTCACGGTCGATATCGGACGCTTGAGCGGCGCCGTTTCCAAGGGTATCACTCAGCCGGTCAAGTCAGCGGTTCTCGACACCAATATCCCAGCATCCTACCGCGACCCGAAAGGGCAGTGGTTTGGCCTGACAAGGCGCGCACGTGTTGTCTACGCATCTAAGAAGCGCGTCGCTCAGAATGCGATCACTTATGAGGAACTGGCCGATCCGAAATGGCGCGGCAAGATCTGCGTGCGTTCAGGCCAGCATGTCTACAATGTTGCGCTGATTGCATCGATGATCGCCCATCATGGCGAGGAGAAGGCGCAAGAGTGGCTGCAGGGATTCAAGGCCAATCTGGCCCGCAAGCCTGCGGGCAATGACCGCGCACAGGTCAAGAGTGTCTATGCCGGCGAATGCGACATCGCTGTTGGCAACACCTATTACATGGCCAAGATGCAGTTAAACAAGAAGGAGCCGATCCAGAAAGAATGGGCTGCTTCCGTTAAAATGCTGTTTCCGAATACAACCAAACGCGGTTCGCACATTAATCTGTCCGGCATGGTGCTCGCGAAGAACGCACCGAACAAGGACAATGCGATCAAGCTGATGGAGTATCTATCATCAGCCGATGCTCAGAAAATCTATGCGGAAGTGAACCACGAATATCCGGTGAAGGCCGAGGTCCCCTGGTCGAAACTCGTCAAGTCCTGGGGTGACTTCAAACCAGATACCCTGTCGCTCGACGTCGTTGCCAAGAACCGCAAGCGCGCATCGGAACTGGTCGACAAGGTTGCCTTCAACGAAGGACCGAGTTCCTAGACGATCACATGATCGGTTCGCCCTGCACTTAAAGCAGGGCGAACCGCCAATCTGGAAGGCTTGGCCTCCCAGCGCTGTCAATCCAACATAACCGGTCGTAATGGCTACGCTCCTTTGGTGTGGAAGGGACGATTATGGCCGAAATCCAGGAGGGTGGAATGCTGACGAAGAAGCAAATCGAGCCTTGTCCGAATGAAGATACTTGCAGCAAGAAAACGTGTGCACGTCGTATGGCCTTCGAAGTGCTGCAAGCGCCGGAAGCTCTGGTTGGTGTCGGTTTTCGTTGTTGGATGTCCGGTTATCAAACGAGCGACATCAATTGCTGGGAAACGGGTTGGAATCATTTTGCGAAGGAGTTGGGTGTTGGCTCCGCCAAGCGAGCGATCACAGAACTGGCAACCTGGGTTCGGAATGTCAATCAGGCAGCCGCTCGGGATATCGCCGTCTACCCGAATGGATCAGCGGGTTTTTGCACGGACGAGTGCATGGCCATCTCGATGATCGCCGCCGCCCAACATAGTGTTTGCCCTGCGATGCGGGCTTGTGCCTTCGCGCTTGTCGGATCGAATCTCGTCGACGACGTCGTCGAAAGCGCCGAAAACTTTGCGCATGTACTCGGCGATATTGGCGTTCGTCTGGCGCCCGGATCGGTCGTTTATGCGACACCGATGCTCGAAAACGCCGCGGTCGCTCCCATGGTCAACTAACAACATGCCCCGGAGCCGGGCTCCGGGGTTGTCGGAGAATGATTGGTTTCTTCAACCGTTGCCTTACTCTGACTCGTCAGCCGCTGCCGACTGCAAGGCACCATAATTCTCGATGCCGATTGCCTTGATGTTCTCGAGTTGCGTCTCGATCCAATCAATATGGCCTTCCTCGTCATCGAGAAGCTTCTCGAATAGATTCATCGAGACATAATCTCGCTTTTCACGACAGACGTCTCGCGCCTCGATATAGAGATCGCGGGCATGGTATTCCGCCTTCAAGTCGCTCTCGAGAACCTCCGTTAGATTCTCACCGATCATCAGCGGGTCCAACTGCTGCATGTTCGGAAAACCATCGAGCATGATGATCCGTTCAACCAGCGAATCCGCATGTTCCATTTCCTCGATAGATTCTGCGCGTTCGTGCTTCGCGAGTTTCTTAAAGCCCCAGTCGTCAAGCAGGCGGTAGTGGACCCAGTACTGACTCACGGCAGTCAATTCATGACGCAGCGCTTTATTGAGATATTCGATAACTTTTTCGTCGCCCTTCATGCCTCACTCCATCAGTTTTCGCCGTGCAGAAGCACGCCGACCTCGGTAGGGCGCGATTTAGAATTATTCTAAGTTAGTGTCAACTGACACGGCATTGCTTTTCTGTGGTTTCGAGGGTTTGCCGGAGGGTCGGCAGACATGTGCTGCCAGGCGGGGAGGGGATGGGGCGTCGGCGTTGTGAACGAGTTCGCAGATATGGCACAGACAAACCCCGCAATTGGGTTTGACGTTCATGACCTTATAGATCAGACCCGGGGTGATGAGCATATCGGGATCGGCTGCGCGAATTTCATCGACCGCCGCCATTATGGCCTTCGTGGTTATGACATTGCACGAACAGATAATCATGGCTCAGCCCTTAGCCCGGTTGGGCGATCGACGAATATCATGCAGCCCGAGACCACTCATGACATTGTTTTTCTGTTAGCAACGGTAAACATGTCGAGTAGTTGCTGGCGGACCCACTCGTGGCATTCATCGCGATCCTGGCTTCGATGCCAGCCAAAATAGTTCGGTAATGCCAGAGGCTCGAAAGGCTGATCGATCTCGATGAGACCGATTTTCTTCGCAACGGCATCGGCAACGGACTTAGGTACCGTTGCCAGGCGGTCGGTGTCGAGGAGCAGAAAGAGTGCGACAAAGACGGACGACGCCTGGATTTGATCGGCAATCAGAATTTCATTTTGTTCCAGATGCGCCTGAATGAAATCCGATCCGCCATCGGGAGGCATAGCGAAGACATGCTCATAGTCGGCGAAAGTCTTGGCGGGTCTATTTGATCGCGTAAGCGGATGGCGCCGACGTGCCAAGGTCACATAGGGTTCGTCATAGAGATGCGACCAAACGAAATCGGCCGTGTCCTCCTCCGGCTCACCTTCAATGATGACAAACTGCACACTGCTTGCGCGGAGATCTTCAAGACTGTCCCGTCCTTGAAGCTGCTTCCACGCAAGGCGAACGTTCGGTGCAACAGGGCTGATTGTCTCCCGCAATTTTTGTAGCAATGTGAGCTCACCAGTTTCACGGCAAGCGAGAACAAAGCATCGCTCCTGTGTTGCCGGATCGAACGGTGTCGAAGGCCGCAACAGACTCTCCATGCCCGACACGATGACATGGACTGTTGGTGCAACTTCGGTTGCTTTTGCGGTTGGAACGAGGCGTTGTCCGGCACGAACGAAGAGTTCGTCGCCAAACAGTGCCCGCAAATTGGCGAGCGCATGGCTTACGGCCGAAGGGCTGCGTCCCAACCGCTCGGCAGCTTTCGTCACACTGGCGTCGAACAGGAGCGCGTCCAGCACGACAAGGAGGTTCGCATCGAGTTCTTTAAGGTGCATGATGTGCATTTATACCACTGGAAACATTGCAGTACACGCAGAATATGGTTTGGGATACAAATCGATTTGTAGGCGCTTCCTACACCCGACTTTTTGGGATGACGTTGTCCGAAGGGCAGCGTTCCACTCCCAATCCTCTGGTTCCCACTAACCGGAGTCCCCCCTCTCCTCGGGGAATCGCCAGTCGATTCTATCATCGGTTAGTGGTGACGGGCTGCACGGATCAATCGCATCCGTGTGGCCCTTTTTTTGTCAGTTCGCGGGGGCGTTCCAGAACGGCTGTCGCTCGGTAGGGCTGCATGAATTGCAGCTATTCTGTTTCAAACATTGCGCTTATCAGAATGTTGGGTGGAGCGGTACTCTTCGACTCATGAACAGGAGCGCTCGATTGATTGGGCCAGACGAGGCCTCTCACGAGGCCTGTGCTCCTGGCAAGACGCAGCAAGAGGGGACCGTAATGTACAGGATCCAGATGCTATCCTTGGAGACACTCATCAACTTGGTTGCCAAGGAAGATTGGAGCAGCGCGAGCGAAAAAGGTCGACGCGATCACATTGTAACTTTGAGCCGATTTCAGATCGTGCGGAACCGGTCTCTCGCGTGTAATGGCGTTGCCGCCGCGACCGACGAGGTTCTGCAAAATGTGTGACAAGAATGCAGTCAGGCTCCCGTCGACGCCGCCATCGGTGCCCGCGCCGACGACCGGTCGACGCAAACTGTGGGAGCTCGCGGAGTTCTGTCATTGCGCGGTTCTGGGAACATGCCTCACGATCCGAGAGCTTCAAAAGATCGGCCAGAGAGGTGGCATTCGCATAAACAAGGGTGCCAGCGATTATGCCATCCACGGGACCTTTGTCTCGATGATCACCGATCGGCCGAAGATAGCAAAACTGCTAAACAAGGCGCTCGATAGAAAATACCGCTCCGACGTCGACGAGACGAAGCGCATCATATCGAAAGAAGGGCTGCTGGAATATTGGGGTGCCAAGTACCGGTTGGGGGATGTGCCAGGGCCATTCTGGGCGGCGCTGACCCACCCGCTTGCCGACGATGAGGTGAAGCAGGTGGTATATGGCGATGTTCATATGCTCTCGCACATGGTTGGCGCCGCAAATCGTGCGGACCTCAAACGACTTGCCGATCTTGAAGATGCCAATCGCAGCGTCATGGTTGAATTGGAAGAGGAGCGGTTGCGCAGCCGCCAGGTTATCGAACAGCGCAATGAGGTCATTGCAGGATTGCGGACCGAGTTGTCCGCTATGCCTTCGTTGAGAGGTCGGATTATTGCTCTCGAGTCGCAGCTCGCGCAGTATGAAAGCGAAACGCTCGTCCAGGATTTATCGCAAAACGTGGAACGACTCGAGGATGAAGTTGCTCGCCTGCAAGCGTCGCACAGGGACATCGAAGCGCGGACCGAGGAACTGATTGTCACCAATCAGGCACTGGTTTCCGAGAAGACTGAGTTGCAGAAGCAGCTTGAAGTAACCATCCGCGAAGCCGACCATCTGGAGGCATTGCTCGGCGATGAGCTTACGCCGGCCGGCATACGAGAGACCAATAAGGCATCGGCGGACAAAGACACGGATATCAATCTGACCGGGACAACCGTGATCTATGTCGGCGGTCGCAGTTCTCAGATAAGGCACTTCCGCGAGTTGGTCGAACGCGCCAATGGTTGCCTGTTGCATCACGACGGAGGTCTCGAAGGGGGCGATACCCGGCTTCAACAAATGCTCTCTCGAGGTGATGTCGTGATGTGTCCACTCGATTGCATCAGCCACAGCGCCTGCAATCGCGCCAAGACCTATTGCAAGCGAGCCGGCAAGTGTTTCATGCCCTTGCGTACCTCCGGACTTTCATCCTTCGTCTCCGGCCTTCAGAACGTTGCCAAGGCAAACTGAAGCGGACAGAATTCTATCGACCGCTAATCGCCTGATCCACTGACGAGAGTAATCCCAATGCACTTGTCGGCGGATAGGGCGGCCAAGCGCCTTCACCAATCGATCAGACGCCAAAATTGCAATGCCGTTTTGCCAATTATTGCGACGGGATCGTTTTGCGACGCCGCGTCATATTCGCCCATGACAATGTAATCCATCAGCAGAATGCCTCGTTAGATCGGGGTAGGTGCTTGATCTATGTACATTTTTCGGATGATGCCCAGTTGCGCTCAACAGTTCATCATTCAGTTAGGAATGGTTCCGAACAGTGTTGACTGCACGGTAGTTGCAAATCATTGTCAAAAACATATGGCGGTCCAATTCCAACAAATAGCGTTTGTGTGTTGGTTGGAGGCATGTTGGACCGTCTGCCATTCGGTAGCTGAGCAAACACAATGACATGGGCTTCGAGCGGACAGAATACACGGGATGCGCGTATTAAGCTCCCTGTTGCGAAACATGCATGTATGTCGTTGGAGACATTGCAGTTATCGCAACACCTGACTCATGATACCACATCTCTGCAACGAACCTCGAGCATCGTTGAACGGCCACTCCCGGAGGTGGGTCCATTCCCACTCGTCCCGCTGACGGGAGAGGGCGGCTGCACGAAATCTCCACTCTGTGCGGTTGCCCGTTGGCCAGTTGCCGGTGCGTTTGTTGCAGGCATTCTGCGCCTGGAACAATCGCTAAATGTTAGTGGCTTCGGCCGGAGGACTTCGAGACGATGACTTATCAATATCGCTATCTCTTCATGACACTGAGCCTCTTATGGATCATCGCCTGGATGTCCATGGCCGCCGATATTGCATTCGGTAAGGATGTCGAGAAACCGGTTCTAAAAACCTATTCCGACATCGCGCAAGCGAAGTACGAAGACTCATTGGCGACCGCGAAGACACTGCAGAACGCGATCGATGCGCTACTGGCAAATTCGAACGATGAAACGCTGGAAGGCGCCAGGAAGGCATGGCTTGCGGCCCGTGTGCCCTATCAGCAAACCGAGGTCTACAGATTCGGGAATGCGATCGTCGACGATTGGGAAGGCAAGGTGAATGCTTGGCCTCTGGACGAGGGTCTGATCGATTATGTCGCCGATGATTATGGGAGCGAGTCTGACGAAAACGACTTCTATGCGGCGAACGTTATCGCCAACAAGTCTATCAAAGCCGCTGGACGCACCATCGATGCATCCTTGATTACGAAAGCAATGCTCGCCGAAGACCTGCATGAGGTCGAGGGCATCGAGGCCAATGTCGCCACCGGCTATCACGCAATTGAGTTCCTGTTGTGGGGGCAGGATTTGAATGGAACAGGGCCCGGAAAAGGCAAGCGTCCCGCCACAGACTTTAGCAAGACCAATTGCACCGGCGGAAATTGCGACAGGCGCGCTGCATATCTGCGCGCGGCAACCGAGCTTCTCATCGACGATCTCACCTGGATCACGGCTCAATGGGCACCAGGCGGCAAAGCCCGGGAGACACTCATGAGCGGCACCGAACAGGCAGGGCTTGTCGCCATGTTCACGGGACTTGGAAGCCTCTCCTACGGTGAGTTGGCCGGTGAGCGCATGAAGCTTGGCCTGATCATCCATGATCCGGAGGAGGAGCATGATTGTTTCTCGGACAACACACACAACTCCCACTTCTATAATGTGGTCGGGATGCGCAATGTTTATCTGGGGACCTACCGTCGGGTCGATGGCAGTGTCGTCTCGGGAGCGTCTCTCGCCGACCTGGTAAAGGCCGTGTCACCTGAGGCCGATACCGCCATGCGCAAGAGCCTTGATGCAACAAAGTCCGTCTTCGCCCAGATTGTGAAACGTGCCGAGACTGTCGAGGCTTACGACCAGATGCTTGGTGAAGGCAACGAGAAGGGGAACGCGGCCATCCAGTCCGGAATCGACGCGTTGCTTGCGCAAACCAAGACAATCCAGCGCACAGTCGCTGCCCTCAAGCTCAATACAATCGCTTTCGAAGGCTCGGACAGTTTGGACAAACCCGGGTCTGTGCAATAGCGCCCGGTACCAATTGACGTGTCATTCAAAAAAGAGAGCCGCATCATCCATGAAAGCGGCCTGACTTTGAAAATCGCCAGTGGTTAAAGTCATCGGAATAGCAATCGGGAATTAGAGTGGGATCAACCTGATAAGCGTCACCGGAAGCAGTGCGCTATCAACGGGGAACGATAAGATGACAAGAGCACTCGGACGCAGTGCGGGAACGCTGACATGCGTCGCCTTTGCCTATGCCGTTCTGGCAGGGCCAGTCCTGGCACAAGATGACGAGGAACCACCAAAAAACACGCCGCGCATTGAAGTTGAAGGTGTGGTCGAGATCCAAAGCGACAATAATGTCGACTCGCAAGATCCAGATGTCGAACTGTCCGACACCTATACGACGACGGAAGCGGATATTCGATGGATCTTTGGCTCGTACTTTTCGCTAAACTCACATCTCACATTTGAACCGATTGCTGATCCGGGACCAGGTGACTCGCGCTTTTTCCAGGACCATGGGCTGTATGCGGAAGAGTTCTATGCCGCATTCCAGATTGGCAGCGTGAAGGTGATCGGCGGTAAATACAATGCAAGCTTCGGTCATGCCTGGGACGTGGCACCCGGCATTTACGGCACCGACTTCGCCGAGGACTATGAGCTTGTCGAGCGTGTTGGTGTCGCGGCCGAAGTCGAAACCCGGCAAACGGCAGTCGGCAAGTTGACGCTGCGCGGGAATGCATTTCAGCTCGATCGCTCGTTCCTCACCCATTCAGCCTTTAATGACAGAGGTTCTGTATCGTTAGCCGATGGCGGTGTCTCCAATCACGATGGTCTCGATTCTATTTCCGTCACACTCGACGGAACCGATATTCCGGGTATCAAGGGGCTCAACTATCATTTGGGATACCGGTCCCAGCGTCGCGGCGTCACTGATGTCGCCGACGAACGCGGCTACGTCGCGGCTCTCTTCGGTGAGCACGAGTTCCGCAACAAGACCTTCTCGTGGATTGCCGAATTTGCCCATCTCGACAAAGCCGAAGGCACGATGGATGACCTCAGCTATCTGACACTCGGCGGTGCGCTTATGTTCGGCCGGAATTACAACATCTCGGTTTCCGCAACGGATCGCGCGAGGGATGTTGTTGGCGGTGCTGATTTGGATGACTATTCGGTCCAGATTTCGGCCGGCAAGGAGTTCGAAAACGGCTGGACAGCCGATATCGGCTACAAGAATTTCGTCGACGCCGATGTCGAGAATCACACGATCGGCCTGCTGTTCACAAAGCCATTTTCTGTCAGCACAGCTGATTGAACGAAGACAGACGACACAGTTGCACTTAAGGTTGTCTGATCGACCGCCCGACATCGATGTCCGGGCGGTCGAAACTGATTCTCAGCCGCTGTTGTGGCTATATCGTCGATCTTCAGGGGAAACGAAATGGCCGTTATCGAGTATTTCTATTCCGCCCACTCGGCATATGCCTATATCGGTTCCAAACTGCTGCAGGACATCGCTGTCAAAGCCGGGGCAACCATCGATCATCGTCCGATGGATCTGCGTAAGGTCGTGGCCGTCACGGGACCCGGTTCGACCAATCATCTGACGCCACAACGGTTTGCCTATTTTTCTGGGCGGGAAATCATGCGCTGGGCAGAAGCCAGAGGCGTCGAGATCGTGACCGGGATGCCAACTCATCACGACAACGAAATCGCTCTCTCGAATGGCGTCCTCATTGCAGGTCTGCATGCTGGCGTCGATATCAACCCATTGGCACACCGTTTCTTGGAGGCACATTGGCGCGACGATGCGGACCTGGATGATGCAAATACTCTGGCCGACCTTATCGAGCAGGTCGGACTCGGTGCCGGACCGCTCCTCGCAGCCGCGACATCGCCCGAGGTCAAGGCTGACTATGATCGCAATACCGCAGAGTCTATCGAGCGGTCCGTCTTTGGCTCGCCGACCTACTTCGTCGATGGCGACATGTTCTACGGCCAGGATCATCTGGAACTTGTCGCGCGGGCATTGGAGGAACCGTTTTTCGGCACCTGGCCACCCAGCGAAGACACGTAAGGAGTACTGACGTGAAGCAGGACGACAGTGTCGACTATCGAACGCGGGCAACGGCGTGGCTTCGTCCATCGCGGTATGTATGCGGTGTCGCCACGATCGTGTTGATGGGCGTGCTGCTTTTGGTGGGGCAGCGAACCGCCTTGACCGCAGACGGTCCGCCTGCCGGGGAAATCGATTTCTCGAAACCTGAACCAGGCGAGAAAAAGCCCGGCGGCGAAGCGACCTCACGTAAGAGCGTCAACAACCGCAACGCTTTTTCGCATTCATCCGGCAATCTCAGTTTCGAAAAGGAGCTGGACTTCAAGGTCGGGAACGGCGTCTTCCGCAAACTCTGGGTCTCGTCGCCTGCGTCGACCAAGGCATCGGACGGCCTTGGGCCTCTTTACAATGCGCGCTCTTGTCAGCGGTGCCATATCAAAGACGGGCGCGGGCATCCCCCTGCAGCCAACTGGCCTGAGGACAATGCCGTTTCAATGTTCCTGCGGCTCTCGATCCCACCGCAAACCGATTCTGACCGCGCGCGTCTCGCCGCCCGCAAAGTGACCGTCATTCCTGAGCCGACCTATGGCGGTCAACTCCAGGATGTCGCGATCCAGGGGCATTCTGCGGAAGGCAAGATGCATATTGTTTACGAGCCGGTCAAAGTCACGCTTTCCGGCGGCGAGGAAGTGACGCTGCGCAAGCCGACCTATTCGGTGAAGGAGCTTGGATATGGTCCTATGCATCCCGATGTAATGCTCTCGCCGCGCGTGGCGCCGCAGATGATCGGCCTGGGTTTGCTGGAAGCCATTCCCGAAGAGGAGATCATGGCCAATGCCGATCCGGACGATACGGACGGCGATGGCATATCAGGGCGTGCAAACCGGGTCTGGTCGCAGGCCGATCAACGCGTTGCCCTCGGGCGTTTCGGTTGGAAGGCTGGCAACCCGACAGTTCGTCAACAGTCCGCCGAGGCTTTTGCCGGTGACATCGGCATCTCGAATCCCATGGTTCCCAATCCGGCTGGTGATTGTACGGCAAACCAGAAAAAATGCCTCGGTGCGCCGAATGGCAATGGTCCGCGAGAGGGTGCTTTTGAGGCCGGCAAGACCTTTCTCGATCTTGTCGAATTCTATTCCCAGAACATCGCGGTGCCGCGCCGGCGCAATCATGACGACCCGAAGGTCCTCGCCGGAAAAGCGACCTTCCATGCTGTCGGGTGCGCCGTATGCCATACCCCGAAATACAAAACCGGGACCGCGCCCGGCCGGCCGCATCTCTCGGATCAAACAATCTGGCCCTATTCCGACATGCTGCTTCACGATATGGGGGAGGGGCTAGCAGACAATCGGCCCGAAGGGGTCGCCAATGGCCGTGAATGGCGGACAGCGCCTCTTTGGGGCATCGGATTGACGCCCGTCGTCAACAATCACAGCTTTTATTTGCACGACGGCAGAGCGCACAATCTGGAAGAAGCCATTCTATGGCATGGAGGCGAAGCACAGGCGTCACGAGATGCGTATCGTGCGCTGTCCAAGGAGGAAAGGGCGCAACTGATTGCGTTTGTGAAATCGTTGTGATGGTTCAACTCTTCAGATCCATCCAGTTTGCGTTCTTGATTACCCTTTGTGGTTTTCATAGCCGGATCGCACATACCGCCGAGTTCGATCACGCGGCTCTTTCGCGCTTGGTCCTGGAGCGCCATATTCGGCCGGGCTATCAGCAGTTGCGCGATGCAGCCCGCGCCATGGCTCAGGCGAACGCGTCACTCTGCTTGAAGCCGGATGAAAATCTCCGCCGGGCGACACGCACGGCTTTCGTTGCCATGGTTCGAGCCTGGGGCCGGATCGAGCACATTCGCTTTGGACCTGTCACCGAGGACTATGCGCACGAGCGCATTGCGTTTTGGCCTGATCCCAAGGGAGTCGGTGCGCGTCAAGTGCGACGAATACTCAAAAAGCGTAGCCCTGAAGTTTTGGACCCGGACACGTTGGTCAAGAAGAGTGTTGCCGTTCAGGGTCTGACGGCACTTGAGGTCGTGTTCTTTTCGAACGGGAATGAAGCCGTTGCTCAGGACAGTGAGAATGGTCGTTTCCGATGTGGCTACGGACTGGCAATCGCAAAAAATCTGGAGCGTATTTCAGAACATCTCGTGTCTGAATGGAGCACTAGCGGCGATTTCACTGCCCTATGGCTCGGGCCGGGGCCGGACAACGCAGTCTATCTGACAGGGAAAGAAGTCACGCGCGATTCAGCTCGTGCGCTACTCGATGGGCTTGAAGCGCTCAGAGAGCACAAGATCGCGGGTCCAATCGGTCTGCGGCCGGATGGCGCCGCCCGGACGCGGGCGGCATTCGGGAGAAGCAATCTGGCGATTGCCTTTATCCGCTCCAATACGGAAGGACTTCTCGATCTTTTTGCTGAAGGTGGATTCGTCGAGATGTTTCGGGAACGCTCGCCAGGACTCGTCGACAACATTTTGGGTGAGTTGAAGCGCGTCCGCGATGAAGCTGCCAAGATCGAGGCGACTGGTATTACAGATATCCGGACACAAGAGTTGATGGACCGATTTCTCGTGATGGGGTTTCCGCTAAAGAATGCACGCGAGCGCGCAGCGGAGTTGATCGTGGACGTGTCCGGGCTCGTCATCAGATTCAATGATTCCGATGCCAATTGACCGCCGTTCATTTCTTCTGGCGCTTACCGGCCTTGGGCTGTCACCGGCCGGTGTTCTATCGGCACGTTCCCAAAGAGACATGTTCGTTACGACGGGCCGGGACGCCGATGGGGCTTTCCATGCTGCAATATTGGATGAGTGCGGGCAGATCGCCGCGAATACGCCTTTGCCGGCGCGGGGCCACGATGCCGCCATCCATCCCCAGAAAAGAGAGAGCGTCGTCTTTGCGCGAAGTCCGGGCCGGTTTGCAATCGCATTCGGACCGGATCGCCTCGAACCGCCGATGGCGTTCAAAACCCGTGACGACCGGCACTTCTGCGGACACGGCACTTATTCACCTGAGGGCATTCTTCTCTATGCGACCGAGAATGCATTCGAGACCGGTGAAGGTGTCATCTCCATCCGCGATGCAACGGATGGCTACCGACAGGTTGGCGAGTTTTCATCCTACGGCATCGGTCCCCACGATCTTGCATTGCTTGGAGACGGTCGCACGCTCGTGATCGCCAATGGGGGTATCGCAACCCATCCCGATAGTGGCGACCGTGTCCTGAATGCCATGAGCATGGCACCATCGCTCGTCTATATCGATCGACAGTCGGGATCCGTGATTGAGCGCCATACGCTGGATGAGCCTTTGACCAATCTTTCGATCAGGCATCTCGCCGTCGGGCCGGGCGATATGGTTTTCTTCGGTTGTCAACATAAGGGGAGCCGCCGCGCAGAGCCTCCACTGGTCGGCCGCCATAAATTAGGTCGAAAACCAGAATTCCTCCGAGCACCGACTTCCTCGCATAGAGCGATGCGGGGCTACGTTGCATCTGTCGCCGTTGATGCGTCGGGAACAGTTGTGGCGGCGTCCGCACCGCATGGCAATCGCGTGACGTATTGGGATGTGGCAACAGGCGCTTATCTGGGTCACACAGCTCTCAACGACAGCGCCGGGATTGCCCGCATGTCGCGTCCTGGACAGTTTCTTCTGACAGGCGGGGAGGGCGATTTGCTGGCCGGCGGACCGGCTACTGAGCCGCTGCATCTTGGCACATCGCAGAAAACAAAGTCGCTGGATTGGGACAATCACGCGTCGATTGCATGGAAGGCTGCCGGGCCACCCCGTTGACGGCACCAAGGATCGCATTGTGTCGGATAACCCCTCTCAGTATAAGCGCAGTGAGCAGTGTGCGCGGTAGTGCGCAGATTGATCACATGTTCCAAACGCGGAAATGAGCCTGCTGAACCGCAGCCCGTAGCCCGCCACCAGCCAGATCGGGTTCTATCTTGAGAACGGTTTCTGCCGACCCATCCAGCGGGATACTCAACGCCGCAGCCATTCTGGCCGGTTCCGTTGGTGTCGGTGTCGTGTTGCTGTGCCTCGGTCCACGATTATCGACGATCGCTCTTAGCTTGCTAGGTATCGTCAGTGTTCTCGTTCCAGGCGTGCGAACCCGTCTTCGCGCGCGCCTTGTACCGAGCGTTGGCGCCATTGTCGTCGCCTTGCTGGTCGCTTATCTGCTCGCGAATGCGAGTTGGTCCATCGACCCCGCTGCCGCCTATCGCAAGGTTGCGACGCTGCTGGTGCTGGGCTTCTTTTGCCTGAGTGTTGTCACGGCAGTTTGGCAGATCGACGACAGCACCAGCAAGATGATCGCAAAAGCATTCGTAATCGCGTTCGGCGTCGGCATGGTCCTGTTGATTATCGAGCTGGCGAGCGGGCTACGGGTTACACGCGCGACCTACAACCTGATGCCTTTTCTTCGCCCCGAGGGTGGAAAGCACCTAATTGTCGAGGACGGGCGCGTCACATATCTCGGAACCTATCTGCTGAACCGGAATGTCGGTCTCGTCTCCCTGTTGGCTTGGCCGGCTGCGGCGTTGTTTTTGAGTTGCTGGGATGCGCAGGGGCGAAAATGGCTCGGTCTGTTGCTGCTTGGGCTTGTCGTTGCCGTGATCGCCATGTCGCAGCATGAAACGAGCAAGATCGCCCTCGTCATCGGCGCGTTGGTTGTCGCCACGGCACTTTACGCCGAACGCGCCGTATTCTGGTTTCTTGCAGCGATCTGGTGCGCAGGATTTTTGCTGATTATACCGCTTGCCTCGGCAAGCTACGACCGGCTTGAACTGCATAAAGCCGAATGGTTGCCCTACACGGCAAAGGCACGCATCATCATCTGGGGATATACCGCCGCGCGTGTTCCGGAGAAGCTATGGCTGGGCGTCGGCGTGCGCTCGACACGAGCGTTGGATGTCGGGGCCGTCGAAGACCATGCCAAACCGGCGGGGCATGTGGTTGCACCGCGAACTGGCCGCCATGCGCATAATCTATTCCTGCAAACATGGTTCGAGATGGGCTTGCTTGGCGTCGGTCTCGTTATCCTTGCGGGGCTTGCACTGCTGAAGCGCATCTCGATAACGGCGCCGCGGGTCCGCCCGTTTGGATATGGCCTATTCGCTTCTTCGATGGTGGTCGCTGCCTTTGCCTGGGGAATGTGGCAGACGTGGCTGATTGCAACTTATGGGTTAGTCACAGTCTGTTTCGCACTTGCATGCGCGCTACAGGCGCACAGGGAATCGCACTTTTCACAGAAATCCGCCGATTTCTGAAGATCATCAACTCGCACAATGGTTAACGGCAGAGTGTACTCGGCATGGTACGTCGCGCCTGCATGGTCTATAATTCCAGAGTCGCATTGCGGCTCCACGGTGCAATGATAGAGCGTAGGGCGACAAGAAAAGCGGGAGTCACTGCGCAGACTGGTCGGGGCGATCCATGTGGTCGAGAGGGCGTCGGTCAGGGAATAAGCGCAAGCGGCGGCAAATTGTGACCCCGAAGTCAGCGGGCGTTTCCTATTGGATGCGTTTGCCGGCAATTAGGAGGCAACGAGTCTGTATGTCGAGAAGGTGGCCATCGTATTGGTTATTGGGTCTTGTCCCGGTGGCATGTCTTGCAGTTGTGGTTCTTGCAGGATTTTCGGGGAACAGCGGCTTGAGGATCGTGCCGGACCAAAAGAGTGGGCCGTGGGAATGGGTCACGGCGCTTCTTACTGGACCGGGTGGATTGTTAAACGTAGGACCGCAGGCAAATGCGGGGCATGCGTCTGCAACTGGCGCTATGCGCGGTGCCTGGAGTGCGAAGGCGCAGCATCACAACACCACGCTTGTCGCCAGCACGACGCCATATGTCTGGTGGGCGAGCCGCGAGGCGAATGTGGTCAAGCTCAAAGGCCATGTGCCGTCCCTCGAATATCGCAAGACCATTCTCGGCATCGTCAAGGCCAACATGGCCGAACTCACCGTCGATGATCGGATGAAGCAGGCCGATGGCTCGCCGGCGCCGGATCTTTGGCTTGGTGCAGTAAGTTTTGCCCTGAACCAGCTTGGCCGCCTCAAAGATGGCGGGAAGGCGCGGTTGGAAGACACGACACTTACGTTATCAGGCGAAGCCAGATCGGCGGCAGATTATCGACAGGTTAAACTTGCGCTGACCTCACGCCTGCCGCGCGGTCTAGAGCTCAAGCAAAACACCGTTACGCCGCCCATCGCCAAACCCTTCAGCTGGCGTGCCGAGTTTCGCAATGGTGCGCTTGTGCTGAGCGGGTTCGTCCCCAGCGACCAGGCGCGCGACGCTGTCATTGCGGCCGCCAAACAGTATTTTCCGGGACAAAGTGTTGCTGATCGCATGGAACATGGATCGGGAGCTCCGGATGGTTGGGAGCAGGCGGTTACCAATATCCTGGCGCATCTGCATCGCCTGGACTGGGGAGTCGCTGAACTATCGGATACCGAACTGACCCTTGAAGGCAAGGCGTCCGATCCTGGAACGGCGACAGATGTCGAGACAAAAGTGCGACAGGGGTTGCCGCCGATTTATCAATCCAAAGAAGATATCAAACCGAGTGACGGCCAGCCCGCTCCAGCGAAAACAAAATCCGGATCCAAGCAGAAAACTGAGCGGAACGTTGCGAAACCTGGACTGTCCCAAGAAATCGCTCCAGCGTCGGATTCAGAGAGAAGCTAGCGAAGAGTCAGTGCGCGCCCGCGTCGGTGTCCTCCAGGAATTCGGCGATCGTCTCGCAGCTGACCGTGTCGCGCAATAACGGTGCATGACCTTCGCCTTTGGCAACCATCGTGCGCATCAAACTGTGGTTTTCTTCCATCTTCTCCACTGTCTGTTCGCTGAGAAGATCGGACTTCTCACCCCGCACCACGAGTGTCGGTGCCCGGCTCAGTGCTATGAACTGTGGCCACATCTTCGGCGGCGCCTTGGTCAAATCCATGTTTGCGAACGCTTTTGCGAGTGACGCGTCATAGTCCGGAACCGGCTGACCGTTCTGGTCGTTGAACCATTGGCGGGCGATCTCGGCCCAGTCCCCATCCGGGACCGCGGGGAAAAAAGTCTGGTTCATGCTCTTCGACAACGACGTCGCTTCGTCCCACGACGCCGGTGTGGGGATCTTGCCCACATAGCCTGCAATCCGCGCGAGGCCAGAGCTTTCCAGAACCGGACCGATGTCGTTGAGGACGGCTACACCGATGGCAGTCGGACGTACGACTGCCATGAGCATGGCAATGATTCCACCGCGAGATGTCCCGACGATCGCTGCGTCATGCAGACCTGCAAGGGTCATGAAATCCAATGTGTCCAACAGCTCGATATAGGGTGTGTAATTGTGCCAGTCATCGTCATAGGCCGAGCGCCCGCGCCCGCGATAGTCGAGTGCATAGACGTCACGGCGGCAGGGTGCTTCATGGGCGAGATACGTTGCGAGCCGATGAAAGTCTTTTGAGTTGCGCGTCAGGCCAGGCAGGCACAGGACCGATCGGCCGCGCTTCTCTGCCGGCGCATCAGCCCGATAATGACGGGCATAGAGACGCAGGCCATCCTGCGCGCAATAGAACTGGTCGTCCCATTCCTGGTGATCGTCCTGTGTTTGATGATCATCGGCGATGGCCATCGCGGCGCTATCCTGCTGTTGGGATCAACCCTCTTTCAATCTGAATGGGATGAAAGCAGAAAAGTCGATCGCTGTTGACTAATTCTTCACCGGGGTCGTTGAGCCGGTGATGTCCATTGCTGCGGTGGAGGCGAGGGGGACGGATCGGCCACGGCTGAGGTCTTGCAGGATCTGCAGTGCGTTCTGTTTGCCCTCCAGGCGGGCGCGATAGATCTGGATACTCGGCATGATTTTCAGCACGTAGTTCCGTGTCTCGGAAAAGGGAATTTGCTCAACCCAGTCGACCGGGTCTTTTTGGGCCGTGCGCGGGTCGCCGAACTTGCCGATCCACTCGCGTATCCTCGGCCCGCCGGCATTATAGGCCCCCAGCGTCATGATGTAGGACCCTTTGAAGCCGTCGACGAGATCGCGCAAATGGGCAGCGCCCAACATGACATTGTAGGACGGCCTGGCCGTCAGATTGGCGACCCTGTAACGCACCTTGTAGCTCCGCGCGATGGCACGTGCGGTGCGCGGCATGATCTGCATGAGGCCGCGTGCTCCAGCATGGCTCTTCGCCTTGGGATTGAACTCGCTTTCCTGTCTGGATAGCGCATAGAGCAGGGCCGGTTCGATTCCTTCATTCAGCCGTTTGTACTTTGGAATCATGTCGGTCGGGAACGCATAGCTCGTAACGTCCACACCGTAAAAGTGGGCAATCTTCGCGAGGCGCACGCTTGCCTGAGGCATCTTCATGCGCCGCGCCAGGATTGCCAATAACGCAATCTCGCCGGGTTCCTTCACGGTGCGTGCGAGATGAAAGAAGAAGAGGGGGGCCAGTCTCTTGAGGCCGGCTGCCTTGGCGGCGCCAATCGCCAAAACCGCATCGCGCGACTGGAAGCGGGCAACGTCCTCTGGCGTTGGATTCGGGGTTTCGTTGACGTCCAGCGGCAGAGGCCGCGGCGAAAGCGTCTGTGCGGCGACTTGTCCGTAGTAGGTGGTTTTATGCTCGGCGGCCTTTCTGTAGTGGCTGTCCGCCTCGGTTGCATTGCCAAGACTTGCCTCCGTCCGACCAAGCCAGTAATGCGCCCGGGCAACACGGCGTGCCGCCGTTGCCTTTGAGGCCAGAGCTTCGAAGTAGACCTTCGCCGCCTTGGGATCATCCATGAAGCGGAGTGCGATCCACCCGGTCATGAACTTGGCATCGAGGAAAGATTTCCCCGTCAGCGGGCCATGGGCTTTGGCAATTTCGTAGGCCAGTTTGTGCTGTCCGGAATTGAGGGCGCGAATGACGGCGATCCGGCGCTCGATCCACCACTCATTGTTATCCGCAATCAGCTTGTAATCTTTCGGTGCATTGATCCACATCGGCCAGACTTTGTCGTATTTCTTTTTGCGCCGCAGATACTGAATGCGGCTGAAATAGACACCGGGCTCGGATTTGACCGCTTTGGGTAGGGCGGAGAGCAGTTTACCGGCACTGCGCGAACGCCGGACCACGGCGGCGCGGGCATCGACCTTCTTGCGCTCGGCCTTGCCGATGATACTTGCCGTCCGCTTTGCGCGCGCCAGACGACTTTTGCGGTCGGCATAGAGGAGCTTGTCGATACGGGCTCTATGATCGGCATTGGTCAGCATGTCGCCAAAGCGGGCGCGAATGAGTTTCTCGGATTTCTTGTCCAGCTTGTAGTTGCGCCAGGCGTCGACAACGATCTCCTTGGCGCGTGCCTTGTCACCCTGTGCCAGATAGGCACCGGCAAGCGCCACCTGACCTTCGCCGGACTGTGGCGGTTGATCCTTGAAAAATGCGATCACTTTTTCGGGAGCCGGCTTCGCAACGAACAACGCATACTCTGCGCGGCGGCGCATGAGCTTTTGTCCAGGCCAATAGGGGTTCGCTTTTCGGAAGGCTTCAATTTCGCTTGCGGAAGCACCGAGATAGCTTTTACGCAAGAAATACCAGTCGGCGAGTTTGCGGGCATTCTTGTCTTTGATGCGACGCCGGACACGATCGCCTTCGCTGATCTTTCCCCGATAGACGGCGTTCAATGTGCCTTTGAGATTGGCTTTGTCTGACTTGGACAAACGATAAGTCAGGATCGGGCGCAGAGCCTTGTCGAAGTCGAAGCCCGGTTTCTTGTCGGCGGCCACCTGCTTTGGAACCGCGTCGGATTTCGCAGTTTCATTGCTGCGTGCAATGCCGAGTTTCGTGTCCGTCGGCGCTGTTTCCGGCAGCGGCGCCATATCCCGCTTTGCATCAAGCGGGCCTGCCAGGATCGGCTCAGATTTGGCTGTAGGTGCCGGTGTACCTTCGGTTTTTGGCGCCGAAGCCGGAACAGATGGCGCCTCAACAACGATGACCGGATCGGCGCCGACGTCTTTCGTCGCGGCAGGCTCGGTGGTCTCTGCACGCTGCGTCGGAGCGGGTCTAGGATCCGGCGGCGTATCGGCGGCTGTCTCGATGACTGGCCGCGCGGGATTAGGATCGGGAAGAAGAACGTCCGCAAACCGGCGAGGGTTAGGATCGGGCAGTGACATCGGTGCCGACGCGACCGGAGCACTCGCTATCATCAGAGCGCCAAGGCCGATGATCGCGCCGGCGATTCGGGTCGAGCTGCAAACTGGCATCAGTTACCGAATCCCCGGCCAATGAACCCGACAGCGCCGGGCCTTCTTCTGTGCGAATCCATACCGTTAGCGTACCAAACATACAGTGCTTAGCACGACGTTGCAGGTTTCGTGCAACCCTGCGACGATCCGCAACGCCCAATTGGTCTAGAAAATCAGGCGGATTAATGACGTTCTTCAGCCTAGTCTTGCCGGTCTAACTGTCAGAGTCTATTGTCGCGTTAAAGGAAACGACAGTCAGGAATCCGCACAGATCCGGGCCTGATGAGGCAGTCGAAAGTAGGAGCAATACAATGTTCAAGGGCTCATTCACCGCTTTGATCACGCCCTTCCGCAACGGTGCCGTCGACGAGGACGCCTTTAAGCGCCTTGTGGAATGGCAGATTGCGCAAGGCACGCATGGTCTTGTTCCGGTAGGGACAACTGGCGAATCACCCACCTTGAACCATGAAGAGCATCGGCGCATCGTCGAGCTTTGTATCGAAACGGCTGCGGGCCGCGTGCCCGTCATTGCGGGCGCAGGGTCTAACTCAACTGCCGAGGCAATGGACCTGACGCGACATGCCAAGTCGGCGGGTGCCGACGGTGTTCTTGTCGTGACGCCCTACTACAACAAGCCCACACAGTCGGGCCTCTATGCTCATTACGAGGCGATCAACAACGCAGCCGATATCCCGGTCATCATTTACAATATCCCTGGACGTTCGGTGATCGATATGAGCGTCGAGACAATGACGCGCCTCTTCGAGCTGCCGAACATTGTCGGTGTCAAGGACGCAACGGCTGATCTCGCACGGGCAAGCCAGCAACGCGTTTCCATGGGACCGGACTTCAATATGCTGACTGGCGAAGACGCATCGGCACTTGGATTCATGGCCCATGGCGGCCATGGCGCAATTTCCGTGACGGCCAATATCGCACCGAAGCTCTGCTCGGACTTCCAGAATGCCTGCCTTGCGGGGGACTTCGCGACGGCTTTGGAGATTCAGGATAAGCTGATGCCGGTCCATGATGCCATGTTCGTGGAGTCAAATCCCGGACCGGTGAAATACGCCGCCTGGCGTCTTGGCCTGTGCGAGGCCGATACGCGGCTGCCGTTGGCACCGATTTCGGACGCCACACGCAAAATTGTCGATGAAGCTCTTGAGAGAGCCGGTCTCGGCGAGCTTGTGGCTGCTGCCTGAAACATGAACCCATAAATGGCCAAACCCGAGCGTAAGCTCAAGGTCGTCGCGGTCAATCGCAAGGCGCGCCGAAACTATCTTATCGAGGACACGATTGAAGCCGGCCTGATTCTGCAGGGCTCGGAGGTCAAGTCGTTGCGCGAGGGGCAGGCGAATATCGCCGAGTCCTATGCATCGACGGAAGGCGATGAGCTTTTCCTCATCAACGCTTACATCCCAGAGTATCAGCAGGCCAGCCGGGACAATCATGAGCCGCGCCAGATGCGCAAGCTCCTCCTGCATCGCCGGGAAATGGATCGGCTGTCGGCGGCAGTCGACCGGGAAGGGATGACGCTGATCCCGCTTCGGCTCTATTTCAACGAACGCGGCATTGCAAAGCTCGAACTCGCGCTCGGACGCGGCAAAAAGCTGCATGACAAACGCGAGACGGAACGCAAACGCGACTGGGATCGGCAGAAGGCGCGTTTAATGCGTGAAAAGGGATGAGTGATGTCCAATACGCCCGACTACACCAGCCTGCCTGACGATCTGCCGGTTCCTGAAGATGATGGCGGGGCTGCGCATCTCGTTGGAAGCGCGATTCCCGATATTGCACTCGCTGCCACTGCAGGCGGTGTTGTCGAGCTGGTGAAGCTCACGGGCCGCACGGTGGTCTATGCCTATCCACGTACGGGTGTTCCCGATGAGCCTGTATTCCATGAGGACTGGGAGACGATACCCGGCGCGCGCGGTTGTACGCCGGAGTCGTGCGCGTTCCGCGACCACCATGCGGAGCTGCAGGCGGCTGGCGCGGCCGTTTTCGGACTGAGTACCCAGGACACGGGATTCCAGAGACAAGCCGCCGAGCGGCTTCACCTGCCGTTTTCATTGCTGAGCGATGACCGACTGGAACTCGCTCGGGCACTCAACCTGCCAACGTTCAACGTGAATGGCCTGACGCTTCTCAAGCGTCTGACGCTGGTTATTCGCGATGGCCGGATCGAGCATGTCTTCTATCCGGTGTTTCCTCCCAATACCCATGCTGAGGACGTGTTGGCCTGGCTACAGGCCAATCGACGCTGATCGCTCCAACATGGCCTCTTTAACTTGGCTCACTTTGCCGTGGAAGCCGATCTTATCTGCTTGTCCTTGTGACCGCGTTGAAAAGGGGCGAGGGCGCTGAGCAGCAGCCAATTCGGAAAGGCGCGTTTTAGTTTGGTCGGGCCTTCCAGACGAATCCGGCCATTGGCGATCTCCTTCTTCAGTGAGCGAAAGCCGCGCCAGGCCTCGACGAAGCGGCGTATCTCCGCCATCAAAGTGATGTCGACGTCATAGCCCGGATGTTTGAGACACATATCGACCTTGCCATCGGAATTAACGAGCCAGAAGCGGCTGAGCCCTTTGTCCGTGCCGGTAAACTGAAACTCGATCACTGTACGTCCGGCTGGCATCACCTCGGTGTTCATGCGGGTGTGCATACTCCAGGCGAGAAATGCCGGATCGAGATCGTCGGTTACCATGTCGCGTGACCAGCGCTGACCCCAGACGGCAAGGTCCATGATGATCGGCTCCAGTTCCCGCCCGGCTTCGGTAAGTTGATAGTCGTAACCGCGTCCGCTTATCAGTGGTTTGCGAATGAGAAGGCCAGCGTCGGCAAGTTGCGATAAACGCTGGGTCAACAGTGTCGCGGAGATCCGCGGTACGCCCCGATGGATGTCATTGAACCGCGTACAGCCATCGATTAACCGGCTGACGACAAGCAAGGTCCAGCGTTCGCAGAGCAGTTCGGCAGCAAGCGCAAGAGGACAATACTGGCCATATCCACGTGCCATGGTTTGAATGTTCCTTCTTCTTCGTCGCTGACCAACAGGACAACTCTACAATCCGTGCTCAACGAGACAACTCCAGAAACTGTAGTACTTCAGATTAATGAGTTTTCTTAGCGACCGATTGCCTGAACACTGATGGCGTTGGCTTGATTTGAGGAGGAACCGGTCATGTCTCCCACCGATCTTGAATCCTTGGGATGCGCACTGCGCGGCAAGGTCATCCGGCCCGGCGACGCTGCCTACGATGAGAGTCGCTCGGTTTGGAACGCACTGATCGACAAACGACCGAAGGTCATTGTTCGGGCAGCCGGCGTCGCCGACGTGATGGTTGCAGTGAGATTTGCGCGTGATAACGGGTTCGCAGTTTCGGTGTGCGGCGGTGGTCATAATGTTGCCGGTACCGCAGTCTGCGATGGTGGGCTGATGATCGATCTTTCGAAGATGCGCGCTGTGCATGTCGATCCGGTTCGGCGCGTTGCGCGTGTGGAAGGCGGTGCCACGCTTGCTGATCTTGATCATGAAACACAGGCGTTTGAACTCGCCACACCAGGAGGTGTTGTTTCATCGACCGGGGTTGCCGGGCTCACGCTTGGTGGCGGGTTCGGATGGCTGGCCCGGCGTTTCGGCCTTGCCGCAGATAATCTGCTTGCCGTCGATCTTGTGACTGCCGATGGCGCTTTGATTACAGCAAGCGAAAGCGAGCATCCCGACCTCTTCTGGGGGCTGCGTGGCGGTAGTGGGAATTTCGGTGTCGCTACGTCCATGGCGTTTCGCCTTCATGATGTCGGCCCACGGGTTCTTTTCGGGCCGACAGTCTATCGTCTTGAGGATGCGGCGGAGGCATTGAAGCACTACCGCGCTTTTGCGGAAAACGCGCCGCGTGCGTGCTGCGTTTGGGCTGACCTGATGACAGCGCCGCCACTGCCGTTCGTGCCGGAACAATATCACGGCAGCAAGGTGCTGACATTGATGCAGTGCTATTCAGGCGATGTTGCCGAAGGGGAGGCCGTGCTCGCACCGCTGCGCAGTTTTGGCCAGCCGATTGGCGATGCGGTCGGGCCGATGCGTTATGTCGACGCTCAGAAAATTCTCGATCAGACCTATGTCAAAGGCCTTCGAAACTACTGGAAATCTGCAAATTTCAACACGTTGTCAGACTTCACAATCGAGAGGCTCGTTGCGACTGCACGCACAATGCCGACGATTGAGAGTGATATTCTGATCTGCCAACTCGGCGGTAAGATCAGTGAACGCGCGCCGGATGCGACGGCCTTTCCGCATCGCGATACTCAGTTCATCGTCACACCCGGTGCGCGTTGGCAGGACCAGGTGGACGATGCTCGATGCCAAGACTGGATTCATGATGTTGGCGAGATGCTGAACCAGGACGCAACCGGCGGCGCCTACGTCAACTTCATCACTGAGACGGAGGGCCGTGAACGCGATGCTTATGGCGCCAACTATGAACGTTTGGCGAAGCTCAAATCCTGCTACGATCCGACCAATATATTCTGCCAGAATCAGAACGTCCGACCCTAATCGCTGAGCAGGCTCTTGATCTCGTCGAACACGGCGTTGAACATCTCGGGTGTCAGCCGGCCGGTGTTCGTGTTGTAGCGCGAACAGTGATAGCTATCGACCATCGTCAGACCATCGCCAAGGTCATGGACCCGGCAGTGGCCGAACGGCACGGCTGACTTCTTCATGCCGCGGCTCGTGACCACACTGTCATGCGCGATCCGTCCAAGCGCCAGAACGATGCGGACGCTATGCAGTAACGACAGGCGTGCGGTTAGAAATGGCTGGCAGGTTTTGATTTCTGCCGTTGTCGGCTTATTGGCAGGCGGGACGCAGCGCACGGCATTGGTGATCATGCAGTCTTCGAGAACCAGACCATCGTCGGCGGTTGCGCGGTAGGTGCCTTTCGCAAAGCCGTAGTCGATCAATGTCGCGTAAAGCAGATCACCCGCATAGTCGCCGGTGAAGGGACGCCCAGTCCGGTGCGCACCTTTCAGGCCGGGCGCAAGTCCGACGATGAGAAGCCGCGCATCTTCCGGGCCGAACGATGGGACCGGAGCATTGAACCAGTCCGGATTGGCCGCCTTGATATCATTGCGGTAGGCGACGAGGCGTTCGCATTCGGAACAACCAAGCGGCGGTTCTGCAGGAGATTGCATCTTAGCGCTCGATGACCTTGAGAGTGCGCTCAATCCTCGGTCGGATCGTCCACGGCATCATCGTCTTCGAATTCAGCTTCATTGCCAATATCGTCGCGCCGACTGGTGATCTCGCGATGACCGCGATCGGATGACGATCTGCCGATCTCTTTCTCTAGATCGGCGATGTCGATGAACTGGTCTGCCTGGCGCCGCAACTCGTCGGCAACCATCGGCGGTTGTGTCTGGAGTGTCGAGACGACACTAACGCGCTTGCCCTTATATTGCAGCGCCTCGACGAGAGAGCGAAAGTCGCCGTCGCCGGAGAAGATAACGATGTGGTCCAGGTGATCGGCGAGTTCCATGGCATCGACTGCGAGTTCGATATCCATATTGCCCTTGATCTTGCGGCGGCCGGAGGCGTCTGTGAATTCCTTGGTCGGCTTGGTGACCATGGAATAGCCGTTGTAATCCAGCCAATCGATGAGAGGGCGGATTGACGAATACTCTTGGTCTTCGGCAAGCGCCGTGTAGTAAAGAGCCCGGATCAGGTGACCCTTCGAGCGGAACATTTTTAAAAGGCGCTTGTAGTCGATGTCGAAGCCGAGCGATTTGGCGGTCGCATAGAGGTTGGCGCCGTCGATCAAAAGTGCCATGCGTTCATTGGGATAGAAGATCATTACAGGACCTCGATATTGAAAGTGATTTCAAATAAGTGCGGCTTACCGAGCAACACGGCTTCTCGGAGCCAAAGGACCCGATTTATAGGCTCTTCCCATCTCCGGTGCAATCTGTGCGCTGAGAGGAGTGGGGCATGATCCTGATTGCACTGGGGTCCAATCGCCCCGGGCGTTGGGGCACGCCCATCGAGACAATCGAGCGCGCCGTCGGCGAATTGAGGCGGGCACATGTGGAAGTTGTTGCCTTATCCGGTATCTACGCAACGGCCGGGATCGGTCCTGGTCGCGCTTCTGTTTATGCCAACGCAGTCCTTTGGGCGCATTCCCCGCGTGCGCCCGATGCATTGCTGTCCGTCCTCAAACGCATAGAGCGTGATGCCGGCCGGCGAACCGGAAGGCGCTGGGGACCGCGGGTTCTGGATCTCGATATTCTGGATTACAAAGGACAAATTCGCGGACGGGGCACGAGCGAAGGCAGCGCGTCGGTCCGGCGGACATTGGTGCTACCGCACCCGCAGCTGCATCTGCGCCCTTTCGTGTTGCTGCCCTTGCTCGACATCGCACCTCGCTGGCGCCATCCGATTCTAAAGCGGTCGGCAAACGCGCTTTGGCGCGCCATTCGGAGTCGGTCTGCAGGCAAGGTTCTTGAGCAGGTCAGACCTCCTCTACCTTGAGACGTGTTTCGCTTCTTGCTGGATGATCTTCAAGCTGTTTTGGGAAGCGTTGTTCTCGACCAACGGTGGAACCTGGGCCATGATACGTTGAAAGGCGTAGCAACATACATTTCTGCCAGAGTCGCCGCGTCTGTTCGCACCCATCTCGTCATCCAATTGCGGTAACTCAACGCTGCACTGCACGCGGCATTAGAGTCGGGATCGCGATTGAAGAGTGCAATCGCCCAAATGCCTGATATCAACGCTCTGAGCACGCCCCCCCCGCGAGCGGGATCGAGCCTAGCCGCCGCGTCGCCGACAATGGCGTAACCGGGCCCAGCGCAATCCGGAATCATGCGCCATGTGACTTCAGCAGCTTTTTCTTGCGGAGAACGATGCTTCGATCCGTTCAGATTTAAATGAACGCACGAGGTGAGTCCGTCCGACATGCGGGCTGACCAACGCCAACTGTCTTTCAAGCAGACGAAGGACGGGTAATCGTGCTCGGCAATGCTCTTGTCAGCGGAATATGTGGCAAACAACCGCGGGGAACCATACAAAGGAACCAATCCATGACAGCGTCTCAGGAAGCCTTGCGAACCGCTCGCATCCACGATCAACGTTGCCTCCACGACTTGGTCATTGAAGCGAACCCCGATCGGTCGAGCGTTCTTGCTAACAATACCGGAAACATATTCGCCTTCGACCGCCACACCGCCTAGCTCCCGATATCTCCTCGTCAGAATCTCGCGTATCTGAGATCCGTACAATTCAAACCCCTGCCAAGACCGTCCAGGACTCAACCGATAGGGAATGAAAACGTCCGTTCCCCAACGCCGGACATGGTACCCGGAGCTTCTCGAAAAGCCGCCTTTTCGGAACGCATCGGCGACGCCAAGGCGAGCGAGTATGCATTCAGATCCTGGATGTAGTGCCTTGCCGATGGTTACAACCGGTGGCGCACGATGATCGAAAAGAAGCGTCGACAGGCCGTTTTGCCGTGCCGTGATCGCGGACGCCAAGCCCGCCGGACCGCCGCCGATAACGATAACGTCCCAAGGTCGTTTTTTGCCTATCGCCATCCGAATGGACCTCCGTTGCCGCTGCCCGATGGAATCGGTCTGGTTGCCGACGTGAATGTCGGAAATCGAAACTGCACGCGATGAATTTCACATCTTTCTTCATTCGGCAGGTACGGGGCGCCAGCGTGTGTCTGTGTCGCGTTTGCGCAACGCAGTTGAATCGCTTGCGGAGACGAAAAAGGACGTTTCACCCCGCAAAGGGAGCAATCGAAACGCCACACCGCGCGGCGAAGGAACCGTTGGATCGGTTACATTGGGACTGCTCACGAAGCAGGTTTCGACGCGGTAAACATCGCCATCCATCACATGGCCTCCTTCGAGTTGTGCCTGTTCGAGATCGGGCTCGCCATTCGCAACCTCTGTGAAAGACGTGAACAGGAAGAAGGGTCGCGCGGCGCGCGCATTTCGGCCACCGGATAAAACCCAGTGAACACGTCCGGCAACAAGGACGCGCCGTTGATAGTCTTCTGCTCCGATCCGCGCCGTGTTTCGAATACTGAATTGGTTATCAAGGGCGGTTCGGACATAATCGGCGTGGAGAAAACTCGCCATTTCCACGAACTTCGAGCCACCGACTTCGATGATTCTCGGCCCAGCTATGCCGTCCCACGGCAATGAGCCTTCTTGGCCAATTTCACTATCGGTGAGAGGCGCGACCGTTCCTCTCAACCTGGGATTGCCAGTGTGCACGGAGAGGGTGCGATAGACATCGGGTGATACGGCCGGCCAAAACGTACTTAGGGCGGCACACAGCTTCGCATCTTCCGGAAATGGGCTGCCGAGACCGTATGTCGCCAGATGCGGCGTGCCATTGCCCATGTCGCCCTTTACATCCACCGATGCAGTCCAGCCTGGCGCGAATATTCCGGCGGCATCGTCGGGCAACATCGATGACCTTTTGATATCGGGCAGTCGGCTGTTCTTCGGAACCGGAGGTTGTTCGCTCATGGCCGTTACAGCTGTGATGGACTGCTCATTGGCGTCGAATGGATTTGCCGGGATCTGCAAGTTGGCGGGCAGGCGCGTTTCGCTGAGCGGAACCGGGGTGACGCCCCAAAGTTGATCACCGCGCAGAGAAGCGGGGACGTCATCTGAATTGCTCCATTCGCTGACTTCCCTTTGACCCGCGGACGGAAAAAAGTCGGGTGCAGCCAAAATTGCATAAGCCGCCCGCGGTTTGTCCACAACGGACTTTTCAGCGGTAAGGACAGGGACATCTACTGTGACCCACCCCTCTGCCGTGAAGTCCAGATAATGCAGCGCTTCGTAGCCTCCGGCGTTCACAGCAGCGTTGACATCTTCTTCCTCGTTGAGGTCGATGAATCGGTCGTCTTCAACACGCGTTCGTGCGTGCACATAGGCCGGGAAGCGATGGATTTCTTCTCCTGTAGGCAAGTTGGTGAATGCGGTCATGTGCGTTGCGAAAGAACTCGTTCCGCCCGCGGGAACATCGAATGTCAAAGGTTTGTCGTCCAGCATTGCAGGCTCGACGAGGCGTTCTTTGGGCCGTGGAACGACGACATATCGTCCATGTCGGTTGTCCGCTTGCAGATCTGCCAGTCCTTCCGTGATGACGAAAGGCGAACTGTTCGGCGGGTCAATCTCTCCAAGAGACATGCGAACCCGCTGCAGCTTCATATTAAAGAACTTTGACGAACCTTCGAGTGCGAGATTGTGGTCTTTAAGGCATTCGTTTCCCTCGAACAATTTGTGCAGCGGCTGCCAGAAACGCCTCCGGTTTTCATCAGAATCCGGTGGGCGAAGGCGCATGACTGCAGCATCGTCGCCTCTGATTGGAGCAGCCAGCCATGCCGAAAACCGCGCCGGTACGACGCGAAACGCATGCGGGTCAGCCGCGACCTCGGGCCAATAACCACGGACTTTTTCATCGTATTGTGGGGGAGCGGTTCCGACGCGCGCAATTCCAGTTCGGGAAAACACAAGGTCGGCATGGGCTTTCGAGACCGTGTCGGGAGCGGTTCGGTATTCGGTGGCGAACACGACGATCGACAGTTTGCGGACATCGGCCTCTTCAACGATGTCTTGCAGGGATCGTTCTGTCAGGGCGAATATCAGGTTCTCGACTGTGTCGATGTCTGCTTCAGTTGGAAAAGACCGCATTATTCGGCCGTTCTGATCGCGAAGCACGCGCGGGCTTGCAAGGGCATGATAGAGCATGCTCCGGGCGGGGCTGCCAGGCTCGATGCCTCTGCGGCAATCGCGATGGAGATCTTCGAACCCGCCGGTTCGATTGATTCCGGGGATCTCTTGCAGCAAATTGGATTTCAGTTTTTCCGCCGTCGTCTGGCCGATATCCAGAAAGCCTTCAGTTCGGGCTTGAAGGAGGTCTCGCCAGCCATCGTTTGCCAGTCGGTCGCAGATCGCTTTTACATCGTCGATCAATGCCATATCCCACGCGCTCCCTATACTCAGTGATCCTTTTCAATGGCGCGTACCGCACTATGGCGGCATGCGGCGCCCCCAGCTTGCGGCGCGCAACCTTCTCTTTCTCGACAATCAGGCAAACGGTTGTTCGTCGACCGGCAAGCCGGACAGGCGGATAATGGATGCGAGTGTCCATTTCCCGTTGTCCCGTTTGTCTTCCTGTTTGAGAAGTGCATCCTCGTCCGGCGTCCAGTGCGGATGCACGTTCAGCCAAGACGTTCCATCGCCTTTCAGCAAACCGGCGAATGTTGCGCAAACGATCATCGAACCGACGCGGCCTAGCATCTGACCGCCATTAGACCCCGGCAAAGTCTGTGCTTCCTTTAAGACATAGTACCAGAGCGCCTCTGGTTCATCCGCGTCCAAAGTCAACGGTTTGACCCCGAATTTGCGGGCGACATCGATACCGGACGGAAGGCGCATTCTCACGCTCCGCACGAGATTTCGAGCGGCGAGGATATTGAGAAGCGAACCTGGATTTTCCGGATCTTCCCGAAGATGGGCCAGCGCGTTCGACAGTTTCGTATCGATCTTCCGGGCGAGCTGCGGAAAAGGATCGCGGGAGCTTTCCATTTGCAGGAACCAATCCCATTGAACGATGCGTTTGGCATTGAGCGGCCGGAATCCGCTAAGGTCGTCTTCGCTGTCTACATTGACGTCGAACAGTGGAATAAATTCGCTGAAACCCGCGCCTGCTTCCCGCGAGGAATTGGTTTGGTAGCTATTGCGCGCCATCGAGTGGCCGAACCGGTAGGCCGCGACAGAGAACTCGACGGGCATGAAGGGTTGGACTTTCCACAGATAGATATCGCTCAGGCCCAGATGCCAGACTTTTCGCCCGCCGCACGCGTCTTTGGCTTCCAGGGCGCAGCCGTGAATTTCATCGACGGCGATCCTGACAATGAAATCGTTCCAGACGATCCATTGATACAGCCAGCGCAGCGTTCGACGTGCTATCGGAAACGCTTCTTTGCCGTCTTTCGCGAGACCCATATCCAGGGCGCGTTGGACAAGCTTGTTGTGGGCGAGAATGAAGGCGAGCTGGATCTGAGCAACGATCGCATTTTCGTCGTTACGCATGTCACCGATGATGGCACGCCCCTCGCGATTTCTCAGCAAATCGGGAAACGGCGTATCGGGAACCGTTCCGGTCAGCAGCTTACCGGTGAACTGCCCCGCTGCGTGCTCGTAGAGATAGGGTTGATTGTCGGGCCCGGTGCCGTAGACGCAATCGAGATCGAGCCGCGGTGTGCGGAAATTATGAAGGCGATTTGGATCGATCTCCGAGTCTGAAAGCGGTGTCGTATCGAGGGTTATGTCGTGATCGATGAACTGTCCGAAGTAGGTATAGCCTGCCGGGATCTTGGAACTGAAACGCGCCTCAAGCTCTTTTCGCAGATCGTCGTCTTCGGCAATCTCGCTAGGCAATTTATCGGGCGCCTCGACCATCGATGCGTTGGCGAATTCCATGAAATGCGCTTCAAGCGCGTCGTCGGAAACGTTTTTCGGCGCCCAAGGGGGTAAATCGCTACAGATGCGACCGAACGGCCCATGATAAAACCTCGAACTTGGGGCAATGATACTTTCAGAAATTTTTCCATGCACCATGACGAATTGCCTTTTTTTACGAAATACCAAGGCAATATTTTGAGCAAAACATTTTTATATGTAAATACAAATTCTAATAGGGGGGTGCATTAATGTATGTTGATCATTCATATTGTTTTATGGGCACGAAAATTGCGGTAAGCTCAAATAATAAAGGAGGACATCGTGAGATATTTATCAAAATAGAAACAGGTTGTGCGCGTTCAACGGTCATTCGACGAGACTGATGCCACCTCTCGACAGATTGGTCTCGATGGACCGGAATGCGAACCGTGTCTGCTCCGAGTAATACTTGCGCTGCCCACGCCAGTCACCCGCGAGAATCTCTCAGGAATTGCGATATTGCTGGATTGATCATACAGGTTTCAGGAGTGTGGCTGTTTGTTTGAAGTGGCAAGCGATGCGGCCATCCTTGCCAATCTGATGACCATGCTCCTTAAACGCCGACGGTTCAGCCTTGCCGTCCGGATAGGTATGATGTTCGATGTGGTCTTGACGCTTTTGAAGCGCGTGTCAATCGTCGCCGAAAGCTGACATTGTATCGCTTGTCATCGGACCTTTGACATTGCAATGATTGAGGCTTGGAATCCGAAGAGGCAAAGATGTCTGAACCACCTGTCGTAGATGCTGATGCGCTCCGGGAGGACGTGAAGCAAAAGTACCGCGAAGTCGCAGTCGACCCGCATGGAACCTATCATTTTCATACGGGACGGCCCCTGGCGAAGCGGCTCGGCTATGACGATGCAATCGTCGACCCGATGCTCGATTCCGCTGTCGAATCCTTTGCGGGCGTTGGAAACCCCTTTTCGCTGCGCACACTTAAATCGGGAGAGCGTGCGATCGACATCGGATCGGGAGGCGGGTTTGACTGTTTTGTCGCCGCCGACCAAGTCGGGCCGAGCGGACAAATCGTCGGAATCGACATGACCGAAGAGATGCTCGCGAAATCGCGTGCAACGGCAACGGACATGAACCTGGAGCATGTCGAGTTCCGGGAAGGCCTGATCGAGGGGATGCCGGTCGAGGATGGCTGGGCCGATGCCGTCTTCAGCAACGGCGTCATCAATCTGTGCCCGGACAAACAGCAGACCTTTTCGGAAATCTGGCGGGTGTTGCGCCCAGGGGGATATCTGCAGTTTGCCGATATTGCGAATGGCAAACCCGTGCCCGAGGCGGCTCTCGCCAATGTCGACCTTTGGACCGCTTGAATTGCCGGTGGCCTTCCGTGTGAAGGTTGGAAAAAAATGATGGCAGATACTGGCTTTGTCGATATTCGCGTTGGCCCACCCGTCGATACGTTCGGTGGCGCCGGCGGCGAGGATAGTGCGCGCGCTTTCGAAGTCTTCGGTTATGCGTTTATTGGCCGAAAACCGGGCTAGGGCGTTTCGTCTACCCGCAGATTGAGCCGCGTTTATGGACAGGTAGGGCAAGAACTGGCTCGGAGGACCGTTGAATCGCGGTAAACCCTTGTTGTCGGTTCTCGTCTGCGAGTCTTGCATGCTGTTGCCAGAGCGCTTACAAGATGCGCAAATCAGGATTCTTCAAAGGATATCTTCATGGCTCGCGTCACAGTCGAAGATTGCATCGACAAAGTCTCGAACCGGTTCGAACTGGTATTGCTTGCCGGTCACCGCGCCCGCAATATCGCGGCCGGCGCACCGATTACCATCGAACGCGATAATGATAAGAACCCGGTCGTCGCTCTGCGCGAGATCGCGGACGAAGCCGTCTCTTCCGAGGACGTAAAGGAAGATCTCATCCACTCGATGCAGAAATATGTCGAGGTGGACGAGCCGGAACCGGAAGCCGTGCCGATGATCGGTGCCGAACCGGCCGCTCCTGTGATCGGACGGGACGATCAGAGCAGCGATACCGTCATCGACCGGATGACGGAGGAGGAGCTGCTGCGTGGGCTTGAAAGCCTGGCGCCGGCCGACTCCGGTGGCGGTCAGCGCTCTCGATAAGGTCGCTCCCATCAGCCCCCACCGAACCGAAAACTCGGCGGGGCACACCTTCACGTTTATGCGTGGGGCTCCCCCGGTTTGGGCGGAGGCCCTTACGATGTCGTCACGGCAGCACCGGGCGGTGCGGCCATGATGCGCCAGTACGAACTCGTGGAGCGGGTCGTTGCCTATGACCCGAGCGCGAACGAGGCGCTGCTGAACCGCGCCTATGTCTATGGCATGAAGGCCCACGACCATCAGAAGCGGGCGTCCGGCGATCCCTACTTCTCGCACCCGCTCGAAGTTGCCGCCATCCTCACCGACATGCGTCTCGACGATGCGACGATTGCCGCGGCTCTTCTGCACGATACGATTGAGGATACCGAGGCAACCCGGGATGAGATCGACACCCTGTTCGGTCCCGAAATCGGCGCCCTGGTCGATGGCCTCACCAAGATCAAGAAACTTGATCTCGTTACCAAGAAGGCCGAGCAGGCGGAAAATTTCCGCAAGCTGCTGATTGCCATTTCGAGTGATATCCGCGTGCTTTTGGTGAAGCTTGCCGACCGGCTTCACAATATGCGCACGCTGGAGCATATGCGCGAGGGCAAGCGCCGCCGGATCGCCGAGGAGACGATGGATATCTATGCCCCGCTCGCCGGGCGCATGGGCATGCAAAGTATGCGCGAGGAGCTGGAAGACTTGTCCTTCCGCTGGCTCAATCCGGAAGCCTATGCGACCGTGCTGTCTCGCCTCCAGGTGCTGCGCGAGCAGAATCTCGGTTTGATCGACGAGATCGAATCCGCCCTCCACACAATTTTCGAAGAGAACCAGATTTCGGCCCGTGCCGTCAGCCGGCAGAAAAAACCCTATTCGATCTGGCGGAAAATGGAGCGCAAGCAGATATCGCTTGAACAGCTTTCCGATATCTATGGTTTCCGCGTTCTGGTGGAAACGGTTCCCGATTGCTACCGGGCGGTCGGCATTGTTCACACCAAGTGGCGTGCCGTCCCGGGCCGCTTCAAGGATTATGTCTCGAATCCGAAGCAGAATGACTATCGGTCGATACACACGACGATCGTCGGACCGCGCCATCAGCGTGTCGAACTGCAGATCAGGACCGAGACCATGCATGAGGTGGCCGAATATGGCGTTGCCGCCCATGCGATCTACAAGGATCTCGGCGAGGGCAATGGAAAGGCCCGTCCCGCGGCGGTTCCGGCCGAGGCCAGCAACGCCTATCAATGGCTGAGACGCCTGGTCGACATGCTGCTTGAAGGGGACAATCCGGAAGAATTCCTGGAGCACACGAAACTGGAGCTGTTCCAGGACCAGGTCTTCTGCTTTACGCCTAAAGGACGCCTTATTGCCCTGCCGCGGGGCGCTACACCGGTGGATTTTGCCTACGCGGTGCATACCGACGTCGGAAACTCCTGCCTCGGCTGCAAGATCAATGGGCGGCATATGCCGCTGGTGACCGAGCTTCGCAATGGCGACGAGGTCGAAGTCATCTGCTCGGACGCGCAAACACCTCCAGCCGCATGGGAAGGCATTGCCCGAACAGGCAAGGCACGTTCCGCGATACGCAGGGCCACGCGGGAGGCCGTCCGCCGACAATATGGCGAGCTGGGCAAGCAGATCATGCGCCGCGCCTTCGAGCGGGCGGGAGAAGACTTCACCGAGGCCCGGATCGAAAGCGTACTGCATCGTCTCTCGCAAAAGACGGTGAACGACGTGTTGGCTGCCGTGGGACGAGGAGAGCTTCCCTCTGCCGATATCATGCGGGCCGTATTCCCGGAACTGCAAGAGGATGAAACCCCGAAACGGCAACGCATCAAGCGCACGGATGCGGGATGGTTCGGTCTTAAAAAGGCCATCGGTCTCAAGTTCCGCCTGCCTGTTCCGAGCGCAAAGCAGCGAAGCGACGATCCGCATGCCATCCCAATTCGCGGCCTCCAGAGCGATCTGCCTGTCAATCTCTCCGACAATAGCGGAGCCGTGCCCGGGGATCGTATCGTCGGCATTCTGACCCAGGGAGAAGGGATCACGATCTATCCGATCCATTCACGAGCACTGGAGGCCTTCGAAGATCAGCCCGAACGATGGATCGATGTGACGTGGGACATAGACGAGGACAATCCAGACCGCTTTCCGGCAAAAATCTCGGTAACGGCTCTCAACGAACCTGGCAGTCTTGCCCAGATCGCTCAGCTAATCGGCGAGACGGGCGGCAATATCGCGCGTCTCAACATGATCAATCAAGCGACTGATTTCACCCAAATGTTGGTTGACGTAGAAGTTTGGGACCTTAAACATCTCAATGAAATCATTTCCGGGTTGCGTTCAAAGTCCGTCGTCAGCGCTGTGTCCCGGTTCAACGATTGAACCAGGTCATCACTTCGTAGATGAGAAAGCCCACGCGACGTTTACTTTCCGCCACTATGCTACGATATTCCGGTATTGGACCGGTCTTCTGTTCCGACAGGAACCGTATCCAAGGACGCTCAAAAGGGGTTGAGCACGACAATGCTATTTCGGCGTCGCGATCCCGCTAGCCGTGCGGAAAAAGTACGTATTTTCTTGTGGCCCCGGCGCAGCTGGGACCGCTCGACACGCTATATGCTGCATCGCTTATGGCGCCTTCGCACGAGCTCCCATGCCATAGCAATCGGATTTGCTGCCGGCGTCTTCGCGTCCTTTACCCCTTTGCTCGGCCTGCATTTTATTCTTGCCGGGGTCCTTGCATGGGCATTGAGAGGCAGCGTTATCGCTTCCGCGATCGGAACTTTTGTCGGCAATCCGATTACGTTTCCATTCATCTGGATCGGTACCTACAAGTTCGGAAACTGGATCTTGGGCAATTCGCCAAAAGCAGGGACGATTGATCTGTCCGATGGCATCTTGTGGACATCGGTCGACCAGATCTGGCCCGTGATTTTACCGATGCTGACCGGTGCCGTACCGCTGGGTACAACATTGGCGACAATCCTTTACTTTGCAGTGAGGCGCGGAGTGGAGGCATATCGGATCAGGCGGGCGACCCGCAGCAAGGTCGGTCCCGGGACTGATCACGGAGCGGTGCAGGCTTAGTTTGCGACCGAGGCCTGTAGTTTGGGGCCGGGAAAGGATGTGACCATGTCAGAAATGCAGCAGAATGCCGGACATCTACGTTTGGGCGTAAACATTGATCATGTTGCGACCATTCGAAATGCCCGAGGTGGACAACATCCCGATCCGCTTCACGCGGCTAAGATCGCGGTCGATGCCGGTGCAGACGGGATTACCGCTCATCTGAGAGAAGACCGGCGTCATATATCAGACGATGACATCGCGCGCCTCATGGCGACGCTGACGCGTCCGCTTAACTTCGAAATGGCGGCCACGGCCGAGATGCTTGAAATTGCACTCAAGCACCGCCCGCACGCGGCCTGCATCGTTCCCGAGCGCCGGCAGGAGTTGACCACCGAGGGTGGTCTTGATGTGGTCGGCGGCAAGACGTTACTCAGAGACTATATCCGTCATCTGCGCGATGCGGGGTTGCGTGTTTCGCTGTTCATCGATCCCGATGAAGCCCAGATCGAGGCGTCTGCCGAGGTTGAGGCTGATATCGTGGAGCTGCATACGGGAACATACTGCGAAGCCAACCATGAGGGCGAGGACTTGCGGGTGAGAGCGGAGTTTGTCCGGTTGGAGAAGGCAGCGACCCACGCTTTTGCAGCCGGGTTGGAGGTTCACGCCGGTCATGGACTGACCTTCGATACCGTTGGCCCGATCGCCGCACTGCCTGAAGTCGTCGAGCTTAATATCGGTCATTTCCTGATCGGAGAGGCCATTTTTGGCGGATTGCATTCGACAATACAGCGGATGCGCTCCGTCATGGACGCAGCACGGGCAGAGCGCGCAGGCACGCAAAGCGCCTGATCCATGATAATCGGTCTTGGAAACGACCTGATCGATATCCGTCGTATAGAGCGTACGATAGAGCGCTACGGCGAGCGCTTTCTCAATCGGATTTTTACGGATGTCGAGCGCGAGAAATCAGATCGCAGGCGCGCTCGCGCTGCGTCTTATGCCAAACGTTTTGCCGCCAAAGAGGCCTGTGCCAAGGCGCTGGGAACGGGTATCCGCCGCGGTGTATTTTGGCGCGATATGGGTGTTGTCAATTTGCCCTCAGGTCGTCCGACACTGGCCTTGACCGGTGGTGCGGCCCGTCAACTCGACACGTTGATACCGGACGGTTATTCGGCGCGCGTCGATCTGACGATCACGGACGATTTTCCGCATGCTCAGGCAATCGTGATCATTTCGGCAGAGCGCTCAAGCCGCCGCGACTGATATAGCACGTCATGGGTCATTTGCGTTAGGCAGCCGTTGGCGATATAGGGGCGCATCCTGGGTCATGCGATCATGACCGAGCAGCCATTCGTCGGGAGTTCGACAAAATGAGCGTTGAAGCAGACGACGCCGAAAAATCAGGCCGTAGTGGCTTTGCCGATATGGTCCGCGTCGTAATTCACGCGTTGATACTCGCAATGATTGTGCGTGTCTTCTTTTATCAACCGTTCAACATCCCGTCGGGCTCCATGGTGCCGACGCTGCTGATTGGCGATTATCTCTTCGTCTCAAAGTTCAGCTACGGCTACAGCCGTTATTCCTTCCCGTTCAGCCCGAACATCGGTGCCGGACGGATCTGGTCGTCTGAACCTGAACGCGGCGACGTAGCTGTCTTTAAGTTACCCCTGGACAATGAAACTGACTATATCAAGCGGGTTGTCGGACTGCCGGGTGACGAAATTCAGATGATCGGTGGCAACCTGCATATCAACGGCAAAGCCGTGAAGAAGGAACCGCTGGACGTATACGAATATGTCGACAAGCCGGGGAATACACGGCGCGCGAGGCGCTATCGGGAAACGCTGCCCAATGGTGTCGAATATACCGTTCTCGATGAAATCGAGCGTGGTCCGAGCGATAACACGCGAGTATTCAAAGTTCCGGCCGGCCACTTCTTTATGATGGGGGACAACCGGGACAACTCTTCCGACAGCCGTATGGGTGTCGGCTATGTCCCACTTGAGAATTTCGTCGGGCGCGCCGAAATCATCTTTTTCTCCGGCGATCATCGCGTGAGCTTCTGGCAGGTCTGGCGCTGGCCGACGGCGATCCGCTGGTCGCGAATCGTCGATCTGGTGGATTAGCTTGGTCGATAAGGCAAAAACCGAACTGAAGTCGCTCGAGGCAAAACTGGGTTACGTTTTCACGAACCAGGACACGCTACGCACGAGCCTGACTCATTCGAGTGCACGCATTCGCGAGCCAAGATCCCGCGATAACGAACGATTGGAGTTTCTTGGAGACCGTGTGCTCGGGCTGGCGATCGCCGAACTTCTCAGCGAAAGATACCCTGACGCGACCGAAGGGGAGCTGGCACGGCGCTTCAATCGGCTGGTTCGCAAGGAGACCTGTGCGGACGTCGCACGCGCACTGGATCTGGGTAGCTATGTTGTCATGAGTGGCGGCGAGCACGAAAGCGGCGGACGCGGCAAGACGACGATCCTCGGTGATGCCTGTGAGGCCGTCCTCGGCGCAATTTTCATCGATGGAGGCTTCACGCCCGCCCGCCAGATGATCCGCGACCATTGGCTGGGCATACTTTCCGGTCAGGATCATGTGCCAGCCGACGCAAAATCGACATTGCAGGAGTGGGCGCAGGGCCGTGGCATGCCGTTGCCGCGCTACCAAGAAGTCGAGCGGCAGGGACCGGATCATGCCCCGGTTTTTACGGCGGAAGTGATCATTGATAACGTTGAACCCGGACGTGGGTCCGGGTCGAGCAAGCGCACGGCCGAACAAGCGGCGGCAGCCGCCGTTCTCGTAAGGGAAGGCGTTTGGGACAACATACCCGATGAATGAGAGTGAAGCCGGTGTGCCGGACACGACGCCGAGCGAAACGCAATGCGGCTTTGTCGCTCTGATCGGTGCGCCCAATGCCGGCAAATCGACCCTCGTCAATCAGCTCGTCGGCGCAAAGGTTTCGATCGTCACCCATAAGGTGCAGACCACGCGCGCCAGACTGCGCGGGATCGTTATGCACGGCGCATCGCAGGTTGTTCTGGTCGATACACCTGGCATCTTCACACCCAAGCGGCGCCTGGACCGCGCCATGGTGGAAGCGGCATGGCAGGGTGCGCGGGAAGCGGATCTGGTTGCGGTGCTGATCGATGCGCGCAAAGGTCTCGATGAAGAGGCCGAGCAGATAATCGAGCAGGCAACAACGTTGGGCTCCAAGAAGATTCTGGTCCTCAACAAGATCGACACGGTTGCCAAGCAGGACCTGCTTGCTGTCGCAGATCGTGCAGCCGAACGTTTATCGCCTGACGCCGTCTTTATGATTTCCGCTCTCGATGGTGATGGCTGCGATGCGTTGCGGGACTATCTCGCTGAGTCAGTGCCGAAGGGCCCTTGGCACTATCCCGAAGACCAGATCGCCGATGCGCCGCTTCGCTATACGGCTGCAGAAATCACCCGCGAAAAGCTGACCATGCGCCTGCATCAGGAACTGCCCTATGCGGCAACGGTCGAAACGAGCGAATGGAAACGCCTGAAGAACGGTAGCGTGCGGATCGAACAGACGATATTTGTCGAGCGCGAAAGCCAGAGGAAGATCGTCCTGGGCAAGGGCGGGCGTGCCATCAAGCAGATGTCCATGGAAGCACGAAAAGAGATTGCCGAGCTTGTCGACGAGCCCGTGCACCTCTTCCTGTTCGTGAAGGTTCGAAGTGCATGGGCCGATGATCCGGCACGGTATCGTGAAATGGGGTTGGACTTTCCTACGGGCTGACGGGCGCAGGCACAGAGGCACTTGAGATGGAATGGCAGGACGAAGCGATCGTACTTGCGGCCCGCTCTCATGGCGAAACCAATGCGGTTGTGGAGGTTTTCAGCCGCGCCCATGGCCGGCACCTGGGGCTTGTGCGGGGCGGGCGGTCCCAGCGTCAGCGGCCGATCCTTCAAATGGGGAATATCGTTCGTGCGAGTTGGCGCGCCCGGCTCGCCGAGCATTTGGGCAGTTTCCAATTCGAGTTGATCAGTGCAAAAGCCGGTCTGATTCTGGACGATCCGGCGGCGCTGGCCGGTCTCAACACGCTGGCAAGCCACGCCCGTCTGATGGCGGAACGCGAAGCTCATGAATGGCTCTATGAAGCTGCTCTCGTCATTTTGGAACATATTGAAGATCTCGATATCTGGCCTAGTCTGCTGGTGCGCTGGGAGCTCGCTCTGCTGGATGAATTGGGATTTGGTCTCGATCTGTCGTCCTGCGCAGCAACCGGCGGAACGCAGGAACTGGTTTATGTCTCACCTAAATCATCCCGTGCGGTTTCGCGTGCTGCCGGTGAGCCCTATCATGACAAGTTGTTGCCGCTCCCCGCGTTCCTGGGTGGCGGGGCCGTCGAGGCTCCGGATACGGAGGAACTGGCGAAGGGGTTCGCGCTGACAGGCCATTTTCTCGAGTGCCATGTCTTTGGACCGCGTCGAATGATGCTCCCTGACAGCCGGCATCAGGTCCTGAATCTACTGGAGAAGAAGCGTCTGGAAGTGTCAAAGGATTGCCCGTAGCGCCAACCATGGGCAAGATCATCGCGCTTTAGCCAAAGGATGGAACGGATGGCCGCATTCTTTCTTTTGATGGGTCGCTTCAATCTCATCAGTGCTGTTTTCGTGTTGTTGCTTGCCGTAGCAAGTCCTGGGAGCGCCGACACACGCGTTGCGCTCGTCATCGGCAACGCCGCCTATGAAAAGACGACTCCGCTCCGCAACGCGCGGCGTGATGCCGAAAGCCTGTCGGACCGACTGACACAGCTTGAGTTCGATGTGATCGAAGCTTTCGAGGCGGACAAACGGGCTTCCGAGCGTGCAATCGCGAAGTTTCTACGCAAGGCTGCGAAGGCAGATCTGGCACTGCTCTATTATGCGGGCCACGGTATTCAGATTCTCAATCGCAACTATCTGCTACCTGTCGACTTCGATCCGGCAGCGGTGTCGGATGTCGAGGGGTTGGGGATCGATCTGACAACTCTCATCAACCGGATCCACAAATCCGGAGTGCCCAAGACGATCACAATCGTCGATGCCTGCCGGAACAATCCCCTGGGCCGCAACAAGGCGCTCGATTTGATCAACAGGGCGTCGCGGTTCATTGATCCTGCCGGCGCAAGCCGTAAGATAACCTCGGTGCCAAGGGGACTGGCGCGTCTTGAAGGAGACAACACACCCAGCAATGCCGACACGATCTATATGTTTGCGGCGCAGCCTGGTGCCGTTGCGCTTGACGGCAAGGGATTGAACAGCCCCTTTGCCGAGGGCCTGCTGGCCTATCTCGGAAAGCCCGGTCTCGATGTGACGCAGACCTTCCTCAACATCTCAAAATATGTCGTCGAGACAACGCGCCAGCAGCAGAAGCCGGAAATGCGCGTGAGCTGGTCTTCTCCCTATTATCTGGCGCCCGAGACGGCCAGGAAGAAACGTGTCAGCTATTTCTTCTTCGATGGCTATAAGACTGACGGGCAACCGAAAAAGAAGTATCACACCGAGGAAGCCCGCATTCTCGATTTCTACGACAAGGTGCAATATCTCCCGCCGAGCATCGCATTGAAGGGATCGCTCTACTACCCGCCCGGCAACGACACCCACAAAGATCGGGCCAAGGAGGCGGGCTTTGATCCGGTCAAACTAGGGCTGGGTGACCCTTATGGCTTCGAATTGCTGGCTGACCTTGATGCCGACAATGTGGATGAGGCGCTGCGGGTGCTGACAACGAACATCGGAGAGGTCTACCTTTCGATTGATGACGCCGGTGTGCGGCGCAACTTCGCCAAGTGTCAGAGCGATTATTTCACTTGGGAGAAGCTCGACCGCCTTGAGATCGGCATTCACGATATCAATGCCGACCGGCGTCCCGATATCTGGATCGCATCCGTCTCGAACGACAATAGCTGGGGTGAATTGTGCATTGTCACCTACAAGGGAATCTCGGAAAAGAAGCCGTCCAGCGCGAATTTCGGTCAGAGCTCAGCTGAGTTTGACGACGGCATTGTCGAGGTTCTGATCAAAGGCACGGCAGGATGGGGCGCCCGGCTCTTGCCCGGCAACGTGATCGAGGTATGCGGCGGCAGCAATTGCGGTGATCAATACAAGTATCGCTGGACCGGAAGCCGGTTTGAGATTCAGGACCCGGAGGGGATGATGTCGAGTTATGTCTCCTATGAAAAGGCGAATCCTGACAAGTTCAAGGACTAGGTCCGGAGTGTGCCTAGCGCCGTTCTCTCGCTATCGTCATTGCCGGACTTGATCCGGCAATCCATGCGATCTTGCTATGGGAATCATTGGTGCAATGACATGGGTGCGGCGGCCGGCAGCACCATCGAACAGGTTCCCGGATCGAGCCCGGGAATGACGATGGAAGGGCATGCGAGCGGAAACCGCAACGATCTATTCATCTGATCCGAAGGAAAAATGTTTCGTTTTATTCATACTGCCGACATTCATCTTGATTCCCCTCTGCGGTCCCTGGCGCTCAAGGAGCCCGAGGCGGCGGAACTCGTCGCCAATGCGACGCGTCAGACATTCTCAAAAACGATCGATCTGTGTCTTGAAGAGCAGGTCGACGCACTTCTGATTGCGGGGGATCTTTATGACGGTGAATTGAAGAGCATGAAGACCGCAGCCTTCGTCACGCGGGAGTTGCGACGGTTAACGGAAGCGGGCGTAAAGGTCTTTATCATCCGAGGCAACCACGACGCCGAATCGAGGATTACGAAACACCTGGAATTGCCTGATGGCGTTCACGTCTTTTCCGGAAGGGCTGAGGCTGTTTCCGTCGATGGGGCGGACGTTGTGATCTGCGGTGTGAGTTTCGCCAAGCCGAGCGCACCTGAAAGCCTCGTGCCGAAATTCAAACCGCCAACATCGGGTGCGATCAATATCGGGATGCTCCACACGAGCCTCGGCGGAGCCTCGGATCACGACGTCTATGCACCGTGTTCCGTACAGAATCTGATCGATCAAGGTTACGACTATTGGGCGCTCGGACACATCCATCAACGGGAGGTGCATGCGACCGCGCCATCCACCATCGTAATGCCCGGAATTCCTCAAGGCCGCCACATCAATGAATCCGGCCCGAAGTCGGTGACGCTCGGCTGGATCGATAGCAGTCACGATCTGCAGATCGAGGAACGCCATACCAGTCTGGCTGAATTTCAGCGAATTGCCGTGGATCTGTCGGGGGTAGAAGAGCGGAGCGAATTGACTGCCCGTGCCGATAAGGTCCTGGGCGAGGCATTTGATGCCATCAGGTCGGACCATTTGATTGCTCGTATCGAATTTTGCGGTGCAACGTCACTTGCGTCCTGGATTCGGCGCGATGCAGACGTTGTTTTGGAGGAAGTAAGAGAAGCGGCCCGTCGCAACGGATCGATTATGATCGAGAGTATCGTGAGCGATGTTTCCCCGAAAATACCCGAGGCCAACGAAGTGAAGGGAGATCCGATCAAAGAGTTGCGCGAACTCATGCATAGCGAAGTGCTGGACAGAGCCGCGGCCGTCGAGCAGACCCGAGCTATGCTCAAGGATCTCCAATCCAAACTGCCTCCGGAGTTGCGTGACAGATTTGAAGTCGACGACGATGATGCGGCCGACCTTATCGATCGCTATCTCGATGATGGTGCTGAAGACGTTCTCGCACGGCTTGAGACGAGTGAGCCGCTGGTCTGATGCGTTTTGCCCGTATCGATCTCGATCGCTATGGATGCTTCACCGGGCAAACCATCGAATTCGGGCCTGCCTCTTCGGACGGCGACCTCCATCTGGTCTATGGCCCGAATGAAGCCGGAAAATCGACACTCCGGGACGCCTGTATCGATTTTCTTTTCGGTTTCCCTCACCAGACCAGGTACGGCTATCTCCATGCAAACGATCTCCTGCAGATCGGTGCGCGTGTAGAGGTGGGAGGCCAAAACCTCGAAGGCCGTCGCATCAAGCGCAACAAGAACAGCCTGCTGGGAGGTGACGGCGAACCCGCTTCCGATGCTGCTTTGACAGCGGTGCTCGGCAATGTATCGCGCACCAGTTACGAGCAGATGTTTTCGCTCGATGAAGACTCGCTGGAGGCGGGCGGCGAGGAAATCCTTAGGAGTGAAGGCGATCTGGGCGCGCTGTTATTTTCGGCTGCATCCGGCCTTTCGTCCCTGAGCACGGGGCTTGAGGCAATCCGAACCGAGGCTGAAACATTCTATCGGCGATCCGCGCGAAACCATCGTCTGAATGAAGCGAAGGAAGCGCTCAAGGTGCTTCATGATCGAATTCGCGAAATCGATGTCCAGGCCAACACCTTTGAAAGGCTTCGGAGTGAGGAGACGCTAAAACGTGAGCGTCATTCCGAAGCCAAAGAAGCGCGTGACCGCAACAGGAGGCAATTGGATGCGTTCAAGTCTCTCCTCGATGCCGTTGAGCCATGGCGAGAATTGCAGACCTTCCAGAAGGAGTTCGATGCGGTTGCCGATGCGCCAAATCTCCCAAACGACTGGTTGGATGAAGCGGAGAAACTCGTAGGTCGCGAGGCATCTGCAAAGTCAGCCGTAAGGGAGAACCAACGCGCCGTCGATCGGATAGCGGAAACGATCGATGCCATCGACGTCGATGAACCCATGCTCGGTCTTGTCTCTGCCGTCAAACGTCTGACCGATCTCGATCTCGAAGCGCGCTATCGAACGTCTCAGGATATCGAAACGCGACATCGCGAATTGCAGTCCATCGAGCAGGATATCGATGGATTGATCGCACGTTTAGGACGTTCGAAGGGCGGCGACGCGAGCACGTTGCTATTGCCGGCTGCAACAGTCGGCACGCTTCAAGGTTTGATCGAGCAGCGATCGGGCCTTCTGGCCGATGTAAAGACGGCACGCCAGGAGTACGACGATGCCGAAGCAAATGAGCAGGCGGCAGCCGTAGAATTGGAGAGCATCGGCGACGTTGCTGATCTTTCAGCTTTGGCAGCCCAGGTTTTACTTTTGCGCAGGCGCACGGATGATCACAACCTTGAGATATTAGAAGAGCAGTGCTCAAGTCTGGCTCGTTCGTTGGATGAAGCCATTGCCGGACTTTCGCCTTGGTCGGGTGACCGGGAGGCTCTGGCAGCTTTACGGGTACCAGATGTCGGGACGCTGGAAAAACTAAGAGGCGACGCGTCGGAAATACAGAGTCAATTGTCGGTTCTGATGAACGAGGCAACACAGCGAGACGATGAAAAGACTGAGCTGAAAGCCGAAATTGCAGCAGCTATACAGTCGGGCGGCATTGTCGGTGATGCCTCTGCCCGCGATGCACAATCAGCACGAGACGCAGCTTGGAAGCGTCACCGCGAGGGCCTCGATTCCGAAACGATCCATTCAGCCGAGGTCTTGCGCGATACCGCGAACGCCTTCGAAGCAGCGATGCATGAGAATGATCGCCTGGCCGGCACGCGTTTGCAGCAGACGTCAGAGCTTTCGGCATTGCGACAGGCACAGACGCGCTTGGCGAAATGTGAAGCGGTGCTTTCCCGAACGCAAGAGAAGCAGACGACTCTCGCGTCCCGAGAGTCGGAGCATGCCGCATCCTTGGGCAAGATGCTGGAACACCTTGGACTGCCGAGTACGTTCCCCTTGGATGCAGTCGATGCATGGCTCGCAAAACGAGACGCTGCGTTGGCACGGTTGGGTGAACTGACGCGAGTTGAAGACGCGTGTGCCGAAGCAAAGCACCGGTTCGAAGATGCCATGGCATCTATCGGTGATGCTATGGCAAGCGCCGACCTCGATGCTGACAAACTAGACTGGCGGGCGCGTCTTGAAAGTTGCGATAAGGCGATTGCGGATTGGGAAAGCCAGAGACGAAAACAGACTGAGATGGAAGCTGCACTGCGTCTGGCAAAGCACGAAACCGAGCGGCGCAGAAAACGCATGGAACAAGCTGGCGGTGCGCGTACAACGTGGGATGAAGAGTGGTCGTCCACACTGGGGGAGACGTGGATCGGGGAGGGAGCGCCATCCGCCGTCCAGGAGATCGTCCGCGTTCTCGACGACCTGGCGATCAAACTCGAGAAGGCGAATGCCTTGCAGGTACGCATTGCCGCCATGAAGCACGATCGCGAGACTTATGAGGCCGAAGTTGCGCGGCTCTGCGTCGCCGCAGACGCTCCCTTCGATGAGTCCAATCCCCTCGCATGTGCGGACGCCTTGCGCTCAATGGCTTCGGCCGCTGAGGAGGCTGCACGGCGACGAAAGGAGCGTGGTGACGAACGCGAAGAGGCAGAACGCCGCCTGGCGACGGCAGAAGCAGAGCGAGATGCTGTGGCCGAGCGGATATCCGAAATGAACAAAGCAGTCGCAGCGCCGGATTTGGAGACTCTGATAGTCGCTTTGAAACGATCCGACCAGAAGACACAGCTCAAACGGCAGATCGAGCGGTCTCAGGTGGCGCTCTGCAAGCTGCTTGGCGCCGCAAGCTTTGATGATGCGCAAACGACGCTCTCAGATAAGCTCGCAACACCGGAAGACATCGTCGAACTGAGAGCCGAACATGACATGCTGGCCAACAGCCAAGGCGATGAAGACGTCCACGTCACGTCGCTCTATCACGATTGGAAAACGGCCGAGGAGGCGTTGTCTGCGATAGGCGGTGACGATGAGGTTGCGCGGCTGGAAGAACAGCGCCAGGTGCTTTTGCTGGATATCGAGCAGGAAGCCCATGCCTTCATGCGATTGTCTGCTGGTGAGACGCTGGTCAGCGAAGCGCTGCGCACCTACCGCGAAACCCATCGCAGTTCGATGATGCGTCATGCAAGCGACGCCTTCGCAGGGATCACTCGAGGTGCATTTCGGAGTCTTGTTTCAGCTCCAGGCAAGAAAGGCGATGTGCTTGTTGGCGTGCGACGGGACGGATCGTCGATTGTGGCCAACGAAATGTCGCGTGGAACGCGCTTTCAACTGTATTTGGCACTACGCATCGCCGGTCACGCAGAATTCGCCAAGCATCGGGAGACGCTCCCCTTCTTCGCCGATGATGTGTTGGAGCCTTTCGACGATGACCGGTCGGCGGAAACTTTCACTCATCTTTCACTCATGTCGAAACGTGGACAGGTGGTCTATCTCACCCACCATCGCCATCTTTGCGAACTTGCTCGTACCGTGTGTGGCGATGCTGTGACGATACATGAACTCCCGGATCGCGCCGTTTCCGGGCAGTAAAACCGCCAAAATCGGTGGATTGGGGGGATGAAACAGGGCGCGGCCTTGAGCGTGCCCACTGCATCGGTTAATTCCGTCCTATGAGCCAGAAAACGATTCCCCCTGATGACGGTCCCGTTGAGCGCGTTGATCTGCGCGAAGCGCTGGAAGAGCGGTATCTCGCCTATGCGCTGTCGACGATCATGCATCGGGCCTTGCCGGATGTGCGCGATGGTCTGAAGCCGGTTCATCGCCGATTGCTCTATGCCATGCGGCAGTTGAAGCTGGACCCGGAGGGCGGCTTCAAGAAATGCGCCCGCGTCGTCGGCGATGTGATCGGTAAGTATCATCCCCACGGTGATCAGGCGGTATATGACGCCCTGGTGCGTCTCGCCCAGAGTTTTGCCGTGCGGTACCCATTGGTCGACGGGCAGGGCAATTTCGGCAATATCGACGGCGATAACGCCGCCGCCATGCGATATACCGAAGCGCGCCTGACGGATGTTGCGGCAGCGCTGTTGGAAGGGATCGACGAGGACACCGTCGACTTCCGTGAAACTTATGACGGCGAAGAGAGTGAACCGGTCGTCCTTCCCGCAAGCATTCCGAACCTTTTGGCCAATGGTTCCTCGGGCATCGCGGTCGGTATGGCGACCAATATTCCGCCGCACAACATCGCGGAGCTGTCGGATGCTGCGCTCCATCTCATCAAGTTTCCGAACGCCACGATCGAAAAGCTCGTGGAATTCGTGCCGGGACCTGATTTTCCGACCGGCGGCATTATCGTCGAGCCCAAAGACTCGATTATCGAGGCTTACAAGACCGGCCGTGGCGGATTCAAACTCCGTGCGAAATGGACGAAGGAAAAGCAGGGGCGCGGCGGTTATTGCATCGTCATCACGGAAATTCCCTATCAGGTTCAGAAAGCGCGGTTGATCGAGAAGATCGCCGATCTTCTGCAAGACCGGAAACTGCCGTTGCTCGGTGATATCCGCGACGAGTCCGCAGAAGACGTGCGCCTGGTTCTCGAGCCCCGCAGCCGAACGGTCGATCCTGAACTTCTGATGGAACAGCTATTCAAGCTGACGGATCTGGAGTCCCGCGTTTCGCTCAATATGAACGTTTTGAGCCGGGGGCAGGTGCCGAACGTGATCGGCCTGCGTCAGGTGCTCCGCGAATGGCTGGATCATCGCAAAGAGGTCTTGATCCGCCGCTCCAAGCATCGTCTCGCAAAGATTGATCACCGGCTGGAGGTGCTCGGTGGCTACCTCATTGCCTACCTCAATCTGGATGAAGTCATTCGCATCATCCGCTACGAGGACGAACCCAAGAAGGAATTGATCCGGACTTTTGAGCTGACCGATGTCCAGGCCGAAGCTATCCTCAATATGCGGCTTCGCTCATTGCGCAAGCTTGAGGAAATGGAGATCAAGCGCGAGCACGACGAACTCGTTGCTGAGCGCAAAGGCCTCGTTGAACTGCTCGGATCGGAAAAACTCCAATGGCGGCGTATCTCTGACGAGATCAAAGAAACCAAGAAGCGCTTCGGCAAGAACACGGATCTCGGCCGGCGTCATTCGAGCTTCGCAGACGCTCCCGATATCGAGATCGATCTCGAACGCGCTATGATCGAGAAAGAGCCCATCACGGTCGTGTTGTCGGAGAAGGGCTGGATCCGCGCCATGCGCGGTCATCTGGATGATACCAAGAGTTTGCAATTCAAGAAGGGCGACAAACTCAAGCGTGCCGTCCATGCTGAGACGACCGATCAGGTGGTGCTTTTCGCCACCAACGGTAAGTTTTTCACGCTTCAGGCCGACAAGCTGCCGGGCGGGCGAGGGGCGGGCGAACCGGTACGGCTGATGGTCGATTTCGAAGAGACCCACGATATTGCCGAGGTCTTTGTTCATACCCCTGGCCGCAAACTTCTGGTCGCGTCATCCGGTGGCTACGGATTCGTGGTGCCTGAAGATCAAGTCGTTGCATCGACGCGAAAGGGTAAGCAGGTCCTGAATGTTACTACGCCCGACGAGGCCATCGTCTGCACGCCGGTTGTCGGCGATACGGTCGCGGTGATCGGTGAGAACCGCAAGATGCTGCTGTTTCCCTTGTCGGAACTGAACGAGATGACGCGCGGACGTGGCGTCCGCCTTCAGCGCTATCAAAAGGGCGGACTCGCCGACGCCAAGGTCTTCGCCATGAAGGAAGGCCTCACCTGGGTCGACTCATCGGGCCGCACCTGGACCGTGACCGAGCTCTTGGACTGGAAAGGTGCCCGCGCGCAGGCCGGGCGTCTGCCACCGAAGGGTTTCCCGAAATCGAATAGCTTCGGGCCTCGATTCTGAGTGACGTCCGACGTCCGTGTTCGTGCATCCGGTTGCATGCTCGCAACGCATGAATTGAGCGAACGCTGTGCGGCCAACGGCCGTTTAATCGGATCGGACGCCATGACGCTTCACGACCTTGGGAAAAAGCACGGGACGGACAAGTGGGATCAAGCCCACACGTTCATGGGAGAAAGCTATCTCCATATCTATGAGCGATATCTCGACGACCTCCGCAATAGACCAATCAACCTGCTTGAGTTGGGTGTTCGCCACGGCAATTCCCTTCGAATGTGGAAGGAATATTTTCCGGCGGCGCAGATCTATGGCGTTGATTTCAACGCGGATTGCAAACAGCATGAGGAGGAGCGGATCGAGGTCTTGATTGCGTCACAGGATGATGACCTTCAGCTTACAGCACTGGCCGAACGCGTTGGAGGCTTCGATATCGTTCTGGACGATGCCAGTCACATCAATCACCTCACGGTTGCCTCGTTCCACATCCTCTTTCCGCATCTGAGGCCGGCTGGCTATTACATTATGGAAGACCTCGGTATGTCCTGGGTCGACTATAAGAAACATGTCGACGATCCGCAGTTTATGGAAGGTGTCTTGAAGAAACACCAAGAGAGCGGCATCAGCATCGATCACAAAAGAGAGGATCTGTCGCGGCTTTTCAGTGATCATCTCAACAAAATGGATATGAATACCGGCGATGTACATTTCCTGCACTTTTGGTCGAAAATCGCCATCTTCAAGAAAGTGCGCTAGCGGCATCATTGGGGAGCGGTAGGGGTTCCCAGCTACGGATTTTCGCGAGTGTAGAATTCGGCAGACCGAAACGTCGGTCCCGCACATCCCAGCAAGGTAGGCGTGCATGAAAGCGTCTTTCGGCAACACACTGAGTATAGCTGTTTCGCTTCTTCTAATGTCGGCTGTGCATCTCAGTGCGACGCCCGGTCCTGGAATCGTGATGTCAGATGAGATCATTGGTGCGACGGCAAAAAGCTATTTCGTCATCCGAACAACCAGACTGCGTCCACCGACCTATTATCAATTTCTAGAACGCATTGAGTTTGTCGAGCTATCCATCCCCGATGGTAAGGTTCGAAAAAGATGCCTATTGCGGGAGACAGACAATCAGTCGGATGTAGGTGCGGACAAGGAAACCTGGAAGCGTACCGAACGCAAAGCATCATCTTGCCGGCCGTTCGATGTTCTTTCCCACAGGAATGCCCGCTATATCGAACCGCAAAGCAGAGACGGCTCAGCCTATTCGTTTCGGCTTGGTACTGACGGCCTTGCGGTGAAGAGCATATCTTCTGAAGCCACTATCAATTGGACCGGCGTCGCGTCCTTAAAGGAAACCAAGCAACGGACAGTGACCGTCGCAACAATTCCTACGGCAATGATTCCATGGCAAACCCATAGTTCGCCGAACACAGACTATGATTTGCTTTGGTTGGAAACCGGCGATCAACCGTTGCATGAAGCATGCAAGATAGATCCCGTTGCTATGACAGCGATTGACATCCATTGGGTGTTTCTGCGGTTTTTCTGCTGGTCAGGCGATGACGATGCCGACGGTGCAAATTTCTTTATCCCGGTCGACAGCAGGTTGTGGCTGAAGAGCGAGAATTGAAAACGGTTTCTGTTTCAATCAATTCAGTTTCGTGAAGCCAGTTGTGAGACAGGATCCGACACCATCACTCTGAGGGCACGCTTTGGCCGTGCCGGAAGACATTGCTCGGATCGTATTGCCGTTTGACGCTTTTCAGCCGCTCCAGGTTCGATTGCCAATAGGCGCGGGGCCAGTCTTCGAGATCCGTATCGCAATAATTGACATAAGCCGCGCCCGACATGTGGGGCCGCATGGCCTGGTACTGGTTTGATAGAATTTGCAGATTGTCGGACGTGTTTTTCGCATCCCGAACTTCCGACGAGTACTGGATCTTGAACAGTGCGTCCTTGCGATGTGGAAAGGCCGTGTCCGCCACCGGAACTTCTGAGATCGTGCCGCCCAGTGCTTCGCACTCAAGGCTGAGCGCGCCGGGCGGAGCGGTCTGCAGCGGTTCGATCAGCATCGCGAATGCCTCGCGCGACAACGGTGCCGTTACAATGTCAGATTTGAATTTGTAGTAGCCCTCGGCAGTGCCGCCGGGTGGTGAAAAGTAGTTGGCGGCTTCGATGAAACTGTGACGACGGAGGCGTGGCTGAGACCAGGGTTTCGCCTGGCTCAAAAGGGGCATTACCCAGATACTCAGCTGTTGTTCGGTTCCGACCGATTGGCCCACCATTCGGACCAGGACGGTGCCCTTCGTGTGCTTTCTTAGCGAGACGATCGTGGAAATTTCGTTGGGTGCATCCGGCCCCGCGACCTGCCAAGCGGCCATAAGGTCTGCAGCGGCGGCCAAATTGAGCACCCAATCCACTTCGAAGACCAAAACCTTCGGTGCGGCAATCGTTTTGATGCGAAATGCGGTTGCTATCCCAAAGCTGCCACCCCCACCGCCGCGGGATGCCCAAAAGAGATTGGCATGTGAGCCGGCGTTCGCGCTCAGCGCCTGCCCATTGGCATCAATGATATCCAGTTGTTCCAAGGAATCGCATGTAAGCCCGGCGCTTCTTGCCAGATAACCGACGCCTCCGCCGAGAATGAGCCCGGCAATGCCGACCGATTGGCATGTTCCTGCCGGGATTGTCCGACCTTCACGAACGAGAAACCGATAAATGTCAGACAAGAGGGCGCCTGCGCCGACAATCGCCGTCTGATCGGCGTCGTCGTAAACCACTTTGTTAAGAAGACGGGTATCGATCACCAGTTCGGAGTTCTGTGAAAAATCTTCAAAACAGTGGCCCCCGCTCCTCAGGGCGAATGGGATCGTATGCTCGCGGGCCCATTCAATCATCACCGCAACGCTTTCAGGTGTCTTGCAAAGCGCCCGCAGCTTGGGTGTGCGTGTTGTCCGCTTGTTGTAGGAAGCGGCATATTTGCTTGCAGCGGCATTCTCTCGATCGATGAACAGGACCTGGTCATCGCCCAATCGCGGTGATGGCGGCAGAGGTGTATGAGCCGCCGATTCGCGGCCCAGCGCGTTGCTTTGGCGTTGGCTCGCACTTAACCCACAAGCAGCCAAAAGACCGCTGGTCACCAAGAAGTCGCGTCGATTGACCAATTGAACACCCACTCCGCTGGGATCGGAGTGAGGAAGATTATCCCTACGACGTTGTGACACAAGGAGAATTCTCTGCATCGCGACCATGACCGACAAAACAATTGCTGCAATCTGAAGCGAAGCGGACGCGCTTTTGTCTGTGGCACGCGAGCAACAACGTGCCGCAAATGTGGGTTCCGCCACATTTGTGAACGCAGGAAAGCCCTTCGATCTGTTACTGAATGGTTAATATGCGGTGCGTGGTGGATGTGGCAGGCCATCGCGCATTGCGAGGCGGGGAAACGTTGTCACTATGGCACTGACAGGTAACATCCTGACATTTCGGCCGTTTGGCTGGTCAGCAGATAGGTCTCAATTGAAAACCACCGGCGTCTTGGCTGTCGCCGGACTTAGCTTCCTTGGCGCATATTTTGCCGAAACTGAATTGGCCTATGCCGGGGCTCCGCTTGCCAGAACCTGTGCCGAGCTCGATACAGCGCAAGGTGGCAGTCCGGTTACAACTGGCGCAATCACACTGACGGTCATTGCCGGAGATCAGATAACGGTCACGCTGACAACGGGTACGCAGATCAACGCCGATCCGCCAGGCGCCGCGCCCAACGCACCTGTTGCTAATCCCTTCATTCAGGACATTGATGCGAGCAATGCAGGCAGTTGGGTATTTGCGATCGACGCCGGGTTGGCAAGCTTTTCATGCTCGGTTGGTGGCGCTGGCCCAACCGCAGGAGATAGTGCCGGCATCGCCGACGGCTTTCTGACCACATTTAATCAGATGGGCAGCTCCGTGTTCGAACCTGATGGCGTCCCGAGCGAGATCCTGAATCCAGGCGGTACGACGAACGGCGGCGGCGTCACCTTTGCACCCACAGGTGCGGCACTTGCACCTCAAATCGACACGAGCGATCCCTTCTACGACAAGTACGCTTTCGCCAGCCAAAGCCAGGACCTCTCAGCACTCGGTGGAAAGACGGCAGGCAAGGGTTTTCGCTTTAGCCTGAACATGCGCGATCTCATGGCAAAGGCTTACGCGAAAGAGCCGGCAGCCTATGGCGGCACGAAGGATGGCGGTGCTGTCTATCGCTCTCGCTGGAACACCTGGGTCGCCGGCCGCTATGTGGATTATGACGATGACCGAATCAATGCCGATCGAGATGGGCATCTGTGGTGGGTAACGTCGGGCATGAGCTACCAGGTCAATGATCGGACAGTCGTTGGCGGCTTTTCTCGGATCAGGCAGGGCGAGGTTTCATCGACCGCATTGAACGCCAAACTCAACAGTGATTTCTTCGGTGGCGGTGCGTTTGTCGCGACACGCCTGGGTAACGGAATGCGAATGTCGGGCGCGTTTCTCTATGAGAGCGGTGACAGCGACATTACGATCGCAGGAGCACGGGGGAGTTTTGACACCAGCCAATGGACTGTTGAAGGACAGGTCGACCAGCGGGTTGCGTTGGGGCGCGGTTGGGTTCAGCCTGCCGTCAAATTGCTCTATACGAACATGGACCGTGATGCGTTTACGGATTCAACCGGAACGCGGGTGAATGATTCCGATCTGGAACTCGGTCGTCTGACATTCGGTCCGACGGTCGGAACAACGATCCAAAAGCAGCGAGCGGCGATCAAACCATTCGGCCGTATTCATGGTGTGTGGGATTTCGTCAATGATGGCGATTTCACCTTGTCGACGGGAGCAGTCATTTCGAACGCAGATGCGGCGGTCAATCTCGGTGGCGGTGTTGAAGTCGCGTTCCAAAACGGCGTCGTCGTCACTGCGGCCGGTGACTGGTTTGCCTTCGACGACGATCTGGACGGGTGGGCACTGACCGGCGGACTCGGTATGCCGCTTGCTGTTCTAGGTCTCGGCAATGTTGCACCCACAGGATTCGTCAGCCTCGATTTCGCGGGCGATAAACAGACTGCGTCATCCAAGGCTCGCGTGAAGCTTCCACTGAACTAAAGCGACTTTTGAGCGTCCAACTAGACCCACGATCTTGTGGTGTAGAATTTACGGATAGCCGTCGGGCAGAACTTCGATTCTGTGCGCCAGTTTTTGCGGGATGGCGAACTGGATCGGTTTTTCCTCGAGGCCGGGAATATTCTGGATGACCACCCATGTGTCATCGATGTCCCAATAGGGATAGAAGGTGAAGACGCTCTCGGCGTCTTCAAAACCATCGACCGGCTTCAGCTGGAAGACCAATTCATCGCGCAGCTTTGTGATCTCCCGGATCTCATAGAGACGGCGCACGCGCCCGTCGAAGCTGTCGGCACGAAAGCAACCTCTCTGCCCTTCGCCGATGCGCAGATAGGGGCGGTTTCTTGAAACGGACTCGTTGATGAACAAGGTGCTGGCTTCGCTCGCGCGCGCATAGGCCCAATCGCGTGTGAATCCATTCAGAAGTTCGGCACCTCGTGTTGGCGTCTTGCAGGCCGTGGAATCTCGCGTGTCTACCGTCATCCGTTGAGCCGTTCTTTCTGTCTTTGATCTGGTATGGCGAACGACGTTTGCCTGTTTCCGAAACCTCTTGCATTCTATGCCGACACGGATTGGCGAAGAAGGCGTGCGCCGCACAAATGTGCAGCGTTCGACCACTCGCGGCGCTCAAATTTTTGGCATCTCATCCATGAGGTTTGGTAGATGACAGTACAGATACGAAATGCGCAACGCGAAGATGCGGGGATGGTGGAAGGCATCGTTCGCGACTCCTTTGCGCTCTATCTGGAGCGTATGGACAGCACGCCGGCGCCTATACTGGCAGACTATTCCCGGCTAATTGACCAGGGACATGTGTCGGTGGCAGTCGATGGTACTGACGTCCTGGGAGCGTTGGTGACCTATCGGCGCGGTGACAATTTCCACGTCGAGACGGTGGCCGTGTCGCCCGCCGCGCAAGGTCGCAGGATCGGTCGTCTGCTGATGGATTTTGCCGAAAGCTGTGCTAGGGAGGACGGCCTCGAGGCCGTCGAGCTTTATACCAATGCTGTCATGACCGAGAACCTCCCTTTCTATGAGAGGCTTGGCTATGAAGTTGTCGGGGAGGGGATGGAAGACGGCTTCCGCCGTATCTTTTTTCGTAAGGTAGTGTAGGAACGCCGTCCACCCGTGATGTGAGACGGTCAAGCTTTAAGCCGGAACCCATCCGTCTGGTGAAAGATGCTCCTGGGGTGCAAAGCGCGTCTTGTAGTCCATCTTCTTGGATCCGGCTATCCAGTAGCCGAGATAGACATAAGGCAGGCCGAGTTTCCGCGCATACTCGATATGGTCGAGGATCATATAGGTGCCGAGGCTGCGGGGTTCGAGGTCCGGTGCAAAGAAGCTGTAGACCATCGACAGGCCATCGCTCAGAACATCCGTGAGAGCGACGGCTGCCAGAGGTTGCTCTTCGTCCTCGGCCTGAATCCTGTTTTCGGCGGTGAAGCGATATTCGGTAAGGAACGTATCGACGACGCTGTCTTCCACCATCATGGCATAGTCGAGCACGGACATGTCTGCCATGCCGCCATCGGCATGGCGCCCATCGATATAGTCACGGAACAAGGAATATTGTTCCGATGTCGGGACTGCGGGAATCCGGTCGATCGCGAGATCGGTGTTAGCCCGGCGGATGCGGCGAAAGCTCTTGCGGTCCTGAAAACCGTCGACCACGACGCGGACCGGCACGCATGCAGAACAATTTTCGCAATAGGGCATGTAGGCGATGTTCTGACTGCGGCGAAATCCACCTTTGAGAAGGCTGTCGATAGCGAGCCCCGGCTTCTCCTGAGTCAGATGCGTAAAGAGCTTGCGCTCGAGTTGTCCGGCCAGGTAGGGGCAGGGCTGTGGCGACGTCAGATAGAACTGCGGAAAATTGCTGCGATGCTCCGTCACGTCGTCCTCTTACGCGGATGTCACGTCTGATAAGATTCGCCGATAGAATAGCGACCTGCGGGGCAGCCGATCAATACCCACGAACGGGGAGGGGCAGCGACAGCGTGACCTAGCCGTGTGATGCCTGCGCCTTGCTGTCGGTGTTCACGACGATCGTTCCGGCGAAGAAATCGTGCAATGTCCTTTTTCGCCCGTTGAAAAGCGCCAAGAGCAAGACGAAGGGCGTGAACACGGTCACCGAAATCCAGAATAGCAGGGCGTGGAATGCGCCAAGCAGCGGATAGCAGGGCGCGCCATACCAGGTCCGCATTTCCAGTTCCATCACACGCATACCGATGGTGGCCGACTGCGGTTGGCCGAGCGTAAAGGCGTTGTAGCCCAGCGCGACCGTCGGGACGACAAGGCCGAACAAGAGCCAGGCAAGACCGAGCGTTACGATGCCGAGGAAAAAGATAACAACATACAGGGCCGTCGATAGAGCGAGGACGATCGTCACGTCGATCAGAAATGCAAAGATGCGCCGCCGCAGCACGGTCTCGAAATAGTCCGGTTTGGTTGCCGGATCAAAGGCATGCGGTTTGTCATCGATGCCGAGTGAATAGGACTGATGTCCATCATTGCTGGTATCTGCGCGGATCATGGTAGCTCGGATTTGAGGCTGATTTCGACAGTATATACATGGGGATTGCGGCCCCTAAAGGCAAGGGTTGGCCGATGCTTGCCTGTGCATGGATTGCGCAAAATTTGTTCGCTTTGCCTAGGGAATAGCCGTGTATTTGTGCACTGCAACACTGTTTCTTTGTCGGCTGCCAGACCTATTCTCTAGTGGATCGACGTTGAGTCGAGACGATCGGTATACCCTTTCAAGGGAAGGCTGCCCTATGACCGGAGGAATATCGAATGTTGTGATCATCGACCGTAGCGCCGAACGGGGTCAGCTGCTGGTCGAGGGATTGACGGAGGCAGGGCTGGATAACGTAATTCTCATTGAAGAGGGTACGGATCTGGTGGCCAGGATCCAGAATCTCAATCCTGACGTGATCCTGATCGATCTGGAGAATCCTAGGCGCGATACGGTCGAACAGATGCTGCGCGTATCGGAACAGGTCAAACGTCCTGTTGTGATGTTCGCCGATGAAAGCAAACCCGATCTCATACGCAAAGCCATGAAGGCCGGTGTCAGTGCTTATATCGTTGATGGTCTGCACAAGAGCCGCCTGATATCAATTATCGAAGTTGCTGTGGCCCGGTTCGAGCAGTATTGCGCGGTCGAAGACGAAGTCGAGCGCCTCCAGACCGCACTGGACGAGCGCAAGGATATTGAGCGTGCGAAAGGTCTGTTGATGGCGGCACGCGACCTGAACGAGCAGGAAGCTTACAGAACGATGCGCCGCGCAGCGATGAACGAGAAACGCAAGATGATCGAAATTGCACGCGTTATCATCAGCGCAAACCGGATGGGGATTTGACAGTCGGCGAGGACGTTTCTGCACAAATTGTCGGCAGTCCCGCCACATTATCGAGCACGGCATGAATACAATCAAGATCGAACGTTTGGTGCAAATTACTGAATTCTCTGGTGTATTCAGTATTCCCGGAGTTGGCATGAGGGTTGCCTAAGGGAAGGCAGGTCTCATGACCCACCCTCGCAGAACTCAAAGGTGAGTTCGATGGCGAGATAAGACGATCATAGTCGGCCCAACGCTGCGCCGATGAAGCACAGCCGCTTCGCTTGGACAGACCTCTGTCCGCGGGCGGCTTTTTTTGTTCCTGCATCCGGCAACTCCCAGAGGGTCCGGGTCAAGACGAAGGAGAGATCACGTGAGCATAGACAAGGACCCATTTGATCCAGATGTCGACCTTTGGAACGAGTGTTCCGAGCGCAGCAGCGAAGATGGCGATCCGCCGACGACAATCGCCGATGTTCTGAAATCGACTGACGAGGTAAGCCGCGAAAACAAGGCGTTCCTCGACAAGCGGGCACACTCATTCGATACGGACGAGCCTGCATCACAGATGTATCGTGCACTCGAGAGCTCGATTATGCACAACGTCTTCAAGACGGATGTGAACCGGCGCAAGTTCTTGAAAGGCGTTGGCGCCACGACAGCGGCGGGTCTGATCGGCCAGTTCATTCCCTTCGAGTCGCTTCAGGCGATGACGACGGACGCCATGAAGAACCTGGAAAAGAAGGAGTTGAAAGTCGGCTTTGTACCGATTACCTGCGCCACGCCGATCATTGCCGGCCACGCCCTGGAATTCTATCAGAAGTATGGCCTCAAGGTGGATATCATCAAGACCGCCGGATGGGCCGTCGCGCGCGACAAATGCATGAATGGCGAATATGACGCGTCGCATCTGCTCTCGCCAATGCCGGCTGCCATGTCGATGGGACTCGGTTCGGCCTCGCAGGACTGGCGCATGGTCACGAATGTGAACACGAACGGGCAAGCCATCGTTCTCGCCAACAAGCACAAGAACAAGCAGGACCCGAAGGACTGGAAAGGCTTCAAGTTCGGTGTGCCGTTCGAATATTCAATGCACAATCTGCTGCTGCGGCTTTACGTGGCCGAGCATGGCATCGACCCGGACAAGGACATTCAGATCCGCGTGATCCCGCCGCCCGAGATGGTTGCCAATCTGCGCGCGGAGAATGTCGACGGCTATCTAGCACCCGATCCGTTCAACCAGCGCGCGGTCTACGACGGTGTCGGTTTCATTCACAAGCTGACGAAGGATATCTGGGATCAACATCCGTGCTGCTGCTTCGGTGTTTCTCAGAAATTCATCGACGAGAATCCGAACACATTCATCGTGCTTCTGACGGCCATTCTCGATGCGACATATCAGGCCGAGAAACGGGATCAACGCGTTCGCTTTGCCGAATCCATGGCACCACGCAACTATCTCAATCAGCCGTCTGCCGTTCTCAAGCAGATCCTGACCGGGGTCTATCCGGACGGGCTCGGAAGCATCAAGAAGGTTCCGGACCGGATCTCCTTCATGCCCTATCCGACCCAGTCAATGGGAACCTGGATCCTCTCGCAAATGCGGCGCTGGGGCTACATCAAGTCCGACGTCGACTTCAAGTCCATCTCAGATGAAATCTTCATTTCGGCAGAGACCGAGAAGCGAATGAAACAGATGGCCGATGCCAATCCGGATCTGAAGTGGCAGGACATTCCCGAAGTGAAATACCCGGTCTACGACATCTACGGGAAGTTCTACGATCCATCCAAGATCCAGGACTACATCACCAGCTTCGACATCAAACGAACCTGAATGCTTGCGGCTGTCCGGTCGGCAACCTCTTCCTCCCGCCGGCCGGACAGTGATGGGTAGGGGCATGGTGATAGTGAAAGAACGAACATGACATTCGACAGATCACTGCAGGCGGGGACGTTGTCCGTCGGACTTCTGCTGGCGTTTCTGGGCATCTGGCACGTTCTTACGGCCCAGACCGCACACAATGTCTCAGCAATAAAACTGTCATCCGAGCAGTTAAAGATACTCACGACTAAAGGAATGCCGGCGGCCGACGTCGCGGCATTTGCCGAGCAGGGGCTGACCTTCCAACAACTCGAACAGCTTGCAGGACTTGGTTTGACCAAGCAGGACATCGATGCTGCGGGCGGCATCAAGGCCTTCGGTTTGACAACAGGTGGACAGGCGGAGGAGGCGGAAACCGGTTTTCCCGGCCCTGCATTGGTTTGGCGGGAGGCGGCAGAACAGATATTCGATCCATTCTATGATCGCGGCCCGAACGACAAGGGCATCGGCATTCAGCTTCAATACTCCCTGGCGCGGGTTCTTCTCGGGTTTGGACTGGCCGTAATTATTGCGGTGCCGCTTGGTTTCCTCATCGGTATGTCTCCGCTTTGGAGCGCCGCGATCAATCCATACATTCAGGTTTTGAAACCGATCTCGCCGCTTGCGTGGCTTCCCGTCGCCCTCTTTATCATCAAGGATTCGGAACAGGCATCGATCTTTGTGATTTTCGTCTGTTCGCTCTGGCCGATGCTGATCAATACGGCGTTCGGCGTTGCCAGCGTCAAGGACGATTGGGTCAACATTGCCCGTACACTCGAACTCACGAAACTACAAACCGCCTTCAAGGTGATCCTGCCGGCAGCGGCCCCGACGATCCTTACGGGCATGCGCATTTCGATCGGAATCGCTTGGCTCGTCATTGTTGCAGCCGAGATGGTCATCGGCGGTGTCGGCGTCGGTTACTTCGTTTGGAACGAGTGGAACGGCCTCAACCTCGCAAGCATGATTTTTGCCATCGTCATCATCGGCATCGTCGGTCTGATGCTGGATGCAGCCTTGGGGCAGGTGATGCGAATAGTGTCCTACAAGGAGTGATGGCAACAATGTCGGAATATATCGTTAAGGCCGACTTGCTCGGTAAGACGTTTTCAGGTCCCAGAAGGGGTCAAGAGAACGTCGTCTTCGAGAATCTGAATTTTCGTCTTCGGAAAGGCGAGTTCGTTACCTGCATTGGGCATTCGGGATGCGGAAAATCGACAATCCTGAATATTCTGTCCGGTCTCGACAAACCGACCGACGGATGCATCTTCGTGGATGGAAATGTCATCGACGGGCCGGGTCTCGATCGTGCCGTCGTGTTTCAGAACCACAGTCTGTTGCCCTGGCTGTCGGCCGAAAAGAATGTGAGCTTTGCGATTCAGTCCAAATGGCCGGACTGGAGCAAAGCCGAGGTGAAGGCACACGCTCAAAAGTATCTCGATCTGGCAAGCCTGACGACGGGAACGGACCGCAAACCCCATCAATTGTCAGGCGGTATGCGGCAGCGCGTCGGTATCGCCCGGGCGTTTGCCCTCGAAACCGAAGTTTTGCTGTTGGACGAGCCATTCGGTGCGCTGGACGCTCTAACGCGCGGATCGATCCAGGATGAGCTGATCCGCAGTTGGACGGAGACGCGCAAGACCGTCTTCATGATCACCCACGATGTAGACGAGGCAATTCTTCTATCCGATCGCATCTTCCTGATGACCAATGGTCCGAGAGCCAGGATCGCGGAAGCCGTCGTCGTCGATATTCCGCGTCCGCGCGAGCGTGCCGACATCATCCACTATCCCGGCTACTACGATCTCCGCAATCACATCATCGATTTCCTCGTCAAACGGTCGCAAGAACTCTCCGGCAGTGCACGCCCTGTTCCTGTGAGCGATTATCAGGACGACGCCAAGGAGATGATCTACCCGCCTGACGTAAATCCGATTGCGAACGCCAAGGCGGTCAACGCCGTGCAACGCAAATCGGCCTGATCGGATGGGGATGAAACGCAAATTCGTCAATCGGGTGTTGGCGCTCTTGCTTGTTGGTTTTGCTTGTCTCCTGTTTGATGCCAAAGCAGATCGCTCGGTTGATATCCGCACCGAACCAGCCGCTCGAAGCGGCGAGATCCCGGTCAATCTGCAAATCCTACCCAGTCTCAAATCGCACATGGCGCGTATGGGTAGCTTGATGAATTTCCTATTCCGCAACATCGACGAGCCAAAACGATCGGAAGAACTGTTGGCTGTCATCAAGGAAATGCGCGGTCACCTGCGTCTATCCGGCCGGTTCACGCCGTTCTCGATGGCATCACTCGCCAATCCCGGTCTTGAAGCCTCGGAACTCAAACGGTTTCAAGACTGTCTCACGGAGGCCGACCGGCTGATTGCCGCCTTGCAGGAGCCGATTATCGCGGTTGACCTCGCGGGCGCCAAGGAAGGCCTCCTCGTCCTCGACAAGCTTCGCCGGGACTGTCACGCGGCCTTCGGCTAACGCCCCGAAACTCCCGATAACTCAATCACGATCCAAAGGAGCAAACTAATGTCCACAGTCACTTCAATTCCGAGTGCAGACGCTGCGCCCGCCGCTCTATTGTCGAAGCTCGAAATGACCGAGATCATCATGGCGGCCAAATTCGCGAAAGGCGCGAGCTGGACCGATATCTCCGAGGCCGCCGGTATGTCCGAGGTCTTTGTCGTATCGGCCTGCCTCGGACAGAACACGCTTCCTGCAGAGGCTGCTGCTAAGGTTGCCGAATATCTGGGTCTCGGAAATCGTTCGAAGGACGTGGAGGTTGCTCTCCAGTTGGCGCCGAAGAAGGCTCAGGAAGCAGAAACGGTTTCGAAAGACCCGCTGATCTATCGATTTTTCGAGATCACCTATGTCTACGGCGACACGATCAAAGAGATCATCCATGAGAAGTTCGGCGACGGCATCATGAGCGCCATCGACTTCGATCTGAAGATCGACAAAGTCGAACATCCCAAAGGCGACCGCGTGAAGGTCACGATGACCGGAAAGTTTCTGCCCTACAATCAGTGGTAGGAAGGCCGATCGGTTTTGGAGCTTTTCCCCTCATCCTAACCTTCTCCCCAAGGAAAAGGGACCAAGTTGCCAATCCCAATGGTAAAAGCCCTCTCCCTCGAGGGAGGGGTGAGGGGGGGGGAGCGGCACGGCAGAAGACACCGAACTATTTCGACACAGAGCTGATATTCCCGAGCCCCGTCAGCCGGGTCACCTTGTACCCGTCCTCCTCAAGCCGCCGAATAACTTCCAATGAATGCTGCCCATCCTTGGTCTCGATCATGAGATCCAGGGTGGCACCCTTGGCAGGCACATCGAGAAAGGTTCGCTTGTGCGAGACTTCAAGAATATTGGCGCGCATAACGCCGAGTGTCGTCGAGATCCGGCCCAAGACGCCCGGCTCATCCGGGATAATGATGCGCAGCGAGATGATCTTGTCTTCACGTTCCAGGCCTCGGACCATGATGGATGACAGGATCCGTGGATCGATATTGCCGCCGGTCAGGCATAGGCAAACGCGTTTTCCACGAAACCGTTCGGGCTCCGCAAGAAGTGCCGCAAGACTGGCCGCCGCCGCTCCTTCGGCCATTGTCCGTTGCAGGCTGGCAAAAGCGCAAATGGCCTGCTCGATCTGGGGCTCATTCACCAGCACGATATCCGAGACGAATGCCTTCACGGCGGGGAGGGTGAAATTGCCCGCTCGTTTGACCGCAATGCCTTCGGCAAGTGTCTGACCGCCACAGACCGGCTCTTTGCCGGCAACCGCCGCATGCATGGAGGGAAAGAGTGCGGCTTCGACACCGATGATCTCGACCGTATTCGAGATTGCTTTGGCGGCAATGGCGCAACCGGAAATGAGGCCGCCACCACCGATAGGTATGACCATCATGTCGATGTCCGGCTCATCCGCAAGGACCTCGAGGGCCACCGTGCCCTGTCCGGCGATCACGTGCGGATCGTCATAAGGGTGAACGAGGACAAGCCCATGGGATTTGATGCGCGCATCGGTCTCGGCCTTGCACTCGGCAACGGTCGCACCGGACAAAACCACTTTCGCGCCAAAGGCTTCCGTGTTGGCAATTTTCACGAATGGCGTCGTCTCTGGCATGACGATGGTGGCCGGGATGCCAAGTCGTGCGGCGTGATAGGCAACCGATTGTGCATGGTTGCCCGCTGAAAGACCGATCACGCCCCGGCGGCGTTCTTCATCGTAAAGAGACAGGAGTTTGTTCAGCGCGCCCCGATCCTTGAACGAGTTGGTCGCCTGCATGGTCTCGTATTTGACGTAGACATCGGCGCCTGTCAGCTCGGACAGCTTCGGCGCGCGGATTGTCGGCGTGCGTACGACCGCATCGCTTATCCTGTCGCCTGCCTGCCTGATGTCATCGATTGAGACGGCAAGATCGTGCGGGTTCATCGCTAGCGCTGTTCAGCCAGGGCACGGGCCATATCGCGCGCGAAATAAGTCAGGATGCCGTCGGCGCCTGCGCGTTTGAACGCCATCAGGCTCTCCCCCATAACGCGTTCGCCGTCGAGCCAGCCGTTCTCGGCCGCCCCCTTCAGCATCGCGTATTCGCCGGATACCTGATAGACGAATGTCGGCATCGCGAAGGTCTCTTTGACCCGGAACAGGATATCGAGATAGGGCATGCCTGGTTTTACCATGACCATGTCGGCGCCTTCGGAAATATCGAATTCGACCTCCCGCAGCGCCTCGTTCCCGTTTGCGGGATCCATCTGATAGGTGCGCTTGTCGCCCTTCAACGTTGATGATGATCCGACCGCGTCCCGGAACGGACCATAGAAGGCTGATGCATATTTCGCGGCATAGGCCATGATCTGGACGCCGCTATAGCCCTCGTCCTCGAGTGCCAGGCGAATGGCGCCGACCCGACCATCCATCATGTCGGATGGTGCGATAACATCGCAGCCGGCCTCGACCTGGTTGAGGGCCTGGGCAACGAGGACTTCGACAGATCGGTCATTATCGATCTTGCCGTCGATCAGCAGGCCGTCGTGTCCATGGGCCGTATAGGGATCGAGGGCAACATCGCAAATCAGCCCGATATCGGGCACTTCGTCCTTGATCGCGCGAACGGCGCGGCAGACAAGATTATCCGGATTGAGAGCTTCAGCCGCGTCATCCGAGCGAAGCTCGTTGGATGTATACGGAAACAGGGCCAGGGCCGGTATGCCGAGATCGCGCGCTTCGCGTGCCGCAATCACGGCCTGATCGACCGAATAACGCTCGACACCAGGCATGGACGGGACGGAAACACGTTGATCGGTCCCGCTCACGATGAACAGTGGCCAGATCAAGTCGGCAGTCGTCAGTTGGTTTTCGCCGACCAGACGACGGGACCAGTCGGAATGCCGGTTTCGGCGCAGCCGCGTTGTCGGGAAGCCGGGAGCAGGGCTCTCGATCATTGTTGGATTCTCGGGCTCGTGTCGTTTTGCGCGTTCGTCACTCAGGGAAACCGGCTTTTTGGACATGAAATGCCACCCTCTGCAGGGATTGGAATTGGCTGAATCGCGGCGAAAGTTAGCATCTGGGGCCGAACCCCGCCAGTCGGCCTCTCAATTCAGAGCTTTAGTTCATTAATGAATGGGGATGCGAGTCCCAACTGGATATCTCCGGTGTCGACGTGATTCATACTGATAAAGCATGATATCCGATCAAAACTATGCATTGGACGTCATACACTGCCGCAGGGTCTGATGCTAAGTGTCGTCGGTGCAGCCGTGACGCCAGAATGCCGACGAATTCCTGACAGCTTCTAAGACCGCTCCAGACGAACTGGAACAATGCTATTCGAGAGGAACGCCCATCATGAAGGCCATGATCCTAAGAGCGACGACCGGAGCGGACGCGCTCGAATCTGTTGAAATGCCCGACCCGGAACCGAAACCACATGAGGTGCTGGTGCGCATGCGGGCCTCTTCGTTGAACTGGCGCGACAGTCTCATCATCAAGGGTGGATATCGCAAGCAGCAGAAGACCGAGAACCTGATCCCGCTGACCGATGGCGCGGGCGAGATCGTCGCTGTCGGTGCCAATGTCGACGGCTGGAATGTCGGGGATCGCGTTACGGCGAATTTCTGTCCCAACTGGATTGCCGGTGAGCCGGATCGGAAAGATCTTGAAAGTGCCGCGGGGAAAACAGCAGACGGCATGCTTTGCGAGCTCAAGACCTTCGAACCTGATGCGCTGGTCTGCACACCGGAACATCTATCGCATATCGAAGCAGGATCATTGCCCTGCGCCGCGCAGACCGCATGGAACGCGCTCATCGACCTCGGGCGGATTAAGCCGGGTGATCTGGTGCTGACCCAAGGCACGGGCGGCGTGTCCTTGTTCGCCTTGCAATTCGCCAAGATGGCTGGTGCCGAGGTGATCGTCACATCTTCGAGCGATGACAAGCTGGAACGCGCAAAAGCCATGGGTGCCGACCATCTGATCAACTATGTGACGAATCCTGATTGGGGTGGCGCTGCAATGGAGATCTCATCAGGACGCGGGGTCGATCATGTCATCGAACTGGGCGGTACCCAGACCCTCAAACAGAGTCTGAAGGCCGTTCGACCGGGCGGAACGATCAGTATGATCGGCGTGCTGTCGGGAGCGAATTTTGGCGACATCCTGCTGCCCTTCGTCGTGAGTCGGCAGGTTCGGTTGCAAGGCGTGACGGTCGGGAGCCGGAAAACGCTCGAAGCACTTTGCCGGGCGCTTGCCACGCACAATATCAAGCCGGTCATCGATAGTGCCTTCAAGATGGAGGAGACGGCCGAGGCGTTTGCGCACCTCGCATCAGGCAAGCATTTCGGCAAGGTGTGTATCGAGATTTGATGCAGACGACTCGTGGCCAGGACAATAAACGAGGGAACAAGAGCGGCGATGGTAAACACACAATCCGGCGGAGACGATGCGCCTGTGAAGACGGGACCACTAGTTGGCGTGCGCGTTGTTGAACTTGGTTCCACTGTCGCCGGTCCGTTCTGCGCTCGCCTTCTTGCCGACTTCGGTGCAGATGTCATCAAGATCGAGCAACCGGAAGGCGATGCCGTCCGAGCCATGGGGAAGCATGTGAACGGGCGATCGCTCTATGCGGCGTCGCTCATGCGCGGCAAGCGGATCATTGCGGTCAACTTGCGGAGCGATGAAGGTCGCGATATTGCCCGGCAGCTTTGTGAAAAGGCGGATGTTGTCGTCGAGAATTTCCGGCCAGGGACCCTTGAGAAATGGGGCATCGGTTTCGCCGATCTTTCAAAGGTCAATCCCAAGATCATCATGACCCGTGTCAGTGGCTACGGTCAGGACGGGCCGTATTCCTATCGCCCGGGCTACGGGGTCACAACGGAAGCCGCAAGTGGCCTTCGAGGCATCACCGGATATCCCGATCAACCGCCACCGCGGATGTCGACATCGCTGACCGACTATATCGCCGGCCTCTACGCCGCATTCGGTACCGTCATGGCGGTAATGTCTGCTCGAGAGACCGGTCATGGGCAGGTCGTCGATCAGGCACTCTACGAAGGTGCCTTCAGTTTTATGGAACCGCATGTGCCGGCTTTTCAGAAACTGGGTGTGATCGCCCAGCCTGCCGGATCGCAGATACCGGGCATGGTGCCCAACATGCTCTATCCCACAGCAGATGGCGGGTATATCCACATCGCAGCCTTTGCCGATAGCATATTTGCCCGGCTTGCCGAGTTGATGGGCCAGCCGGACCTTCCGCAAGACGATCGCTTCAGCACAGCCGCTGCCCGCATCGAGAATGAACCGGCGATCAATGAGATCATCGAAAACTGGACGATGTCCAATGGCGTCGACGACCTAGCGAGGATGCTCGATGATGCGAGCGTTCCGGCCGCGCGGATCAACTATATGGACGACATCTTTGCTGACCCGCATTTCAAAGCTCGCGGCATGTTGCAGGATGTAGAAGACCCCGAATTGGGTACCGTGACGCTTCCCGGCGTTGTCCCGAAACTCACACGAACAGCCGGAAGCTTTACCAGCGCCGGCCAGCAGCCCGGTCATCATTCACGCGAAATACTGGATCAGGATTTGGGATTTTCGGCCGACCGTATCGCACAATTGGTGCAGTCCGGGGTCGTCAGCGGCGCTGGATTGAGCGACTGACAACGCCACAAATACTTCAAATTCAACGGAAAAAACTCCAGGTCATGAACACTTAAATCAGACCTTTAGCCTATCGCCGAAGAGGGGAGCGCGTCTTAACAAGATCGGTCTATAATACGACAATAGGTGTGATGTAGCGGTTTTACGCGAATTGGAGGACGTGTTGTGGCAAGCGATGCAGTGATCGCCAGGGATACGGTCGTAAATGTCGATAGTCAGTCGAATGCGACGATTGTGCGGGAGACGCCGGCAGCCGATGTGCCGCTTCGTTTCGTAACGGCCGCCAGCCTGTTCGATGGCCATGACGCCTCTATCAATATCATGCGGCGGATCCTTCAGTCCCAGGGCGCCGAGGTCATTCATCTCGGGCACAATCGTTCGGTCGACGAAGTCGTGACGGCGGCGATCCAGGAAGACGCCCACGCCATCGCGGTCAGTTCCTATCAGGGCGGCCATGTCGAATATTTCAAATATATGATCGACCTGCTGCGCGAGCGCGGCGCAGGCCACGTCCGCGTCTTTGGCGGCGGTGGCGGCGTCATTGTCCGCGAGGAGATCGACGAGCTGCACGCCCATGGCGTGACCCGTATCTATGCACCCGAAGACGGTCAGCATCTTGGGCTCCAGGGCATGATCGTCGATATGATGGAGCGCGCGCGTCAGGACCTAACCGAGACGCTCTCGAACAGTGTCGAAGGCCATGGCGCTCTTGCACGCACCATCACGGCAATCGAGTGCAATGCGCTGGATGAAGCCTATCGCCAGGATCTGGAAAGCAAGGCCGCCACGTCGAAGGCGCCGATCATCGGCATTACAGGGACAGGCGGCGCCGGAAAGTCATCTCTGACTGACGAACTCATTCGCCGCTTCCGTCTCTACTCCGGCGAGCCGACCATTGCCGTCATCGCCATCGATCCAACAAAGCGCAAGACGGGCGGAGCGCTCCTGGGCGACCGCATCCGTATGAATGCCATTGGCTCCGATACAGTCTTCTTCCGCTCGCTCTCGACCCGCGGCACGACCGGTGAAGTTCCGGCCGCGCTCCCAGGCATCATTACCGCCTGCAAGGCCGCCGGGTTCGACGCCATCGTCATCGAGACGCCCGGTATCGGGCAGGGGGACGCCGGCATCGTTCCTTACTCCGATATCTCGCTCTATGTGATGACGCCCGAGTTCGGGGCCCAGAGCCAGCTCGAGAAGATCGATATGCTCGATTTCGCCGATGTGGTGGCGATCAACAAGTTCGACCGGAAAGGCGCGGCCGATGCGCTGCGTGACGTCTCCAAGCAGTATCAACGCAACAATGAGCTGTTCTCCGACTCTATCGATCAGATGCCGGTCTATGGCACCATTGCGGCGCGGTTCGCCGATATCGGCGTTACGGCTCTCTATCAGAAAATCCTCCAGGTTCTGGATGCGAAAGGCTTCGGCGGCTGGACATGTGCGCACGAGGCTGTCGAAGGCCGCGCGAGCGAACCGGGAACGGCAATCGTCCCGCCGAACCGGCAGTGGTATCTCGCAGAGATCGCCGAAAGTGTGCGCAATTATCATCGGACGATCGGCGAACAGGTTCGCATTGCCCGTGAGCGTCACCAGTTGCGGGCCGCAAAAGAGATCATCGCAGAGGGAGAGCATGACACTGCCGCGCTGGCCGAAGCCGAGAGTGCACGCGATAAGAAGCTCGATCCACGCGCCCGAAAACTTTTGGAGATCTGGCCCAAAGTCAAAGAGTCCTATTCAGGCGCCGAGTATGTCGTAAAAATCCGCGATACGGAAAAGCGTGTTGCACTGCGCCACGAGTCCTTGTCGGGCAACTGGATTCCCCGCGTGGCTCTGCCGTCCTACGAGGACGAAGGCGAAATCCTTAAATGGCTCCTGAAGGAGAATGTGCCCGGAAGCTTCCCCTATACGGGCGGCGTCTTTGCGTTCAAGCGCGATTCCGAAGACCCGACGCGCATGTTTGCCGGCGAGGGCGATGCCTTCCGCACGAACAAGCGCTTCAAATACCTCTCCAAGGACAGCCCGGCAAAGCGTCTTTCGACGGCCTTCGACTCGGTCACGCTGTATGGTTGGAACCCGGATGAGCGTCCCGACATCTACGGCAAGGTCGGCAACTCGGGTGTTTCGATTGCGACGCTCGACGACATGAAGGTTCTCTTCGACGGTTTCGATCTGTGCGATCCGGCAACGTCCGTCTCGATGACGATCAACGGCCCGGCGCCGACGATCCTCGCCATGTTCTTCAACGCGGCCGTCGAGCAGCAGCTCGAAAAGTTTGCCAAGGAGAATGGACGCCAGCCGACGGACGAAGAGACCGAGAAGATCAAAGTCTGGGTCTTCAACACGGTGCGCGGCACGGTGCAGGCCGATATTCTGAAGGAAGACCAGGGTCAGAATACCTGTATCTTTTCGACCGAGTTCGCGCTCCGGATGATGGCGGACATCCAGGAATATTTCGTGCGCGCCAATGTTCGCAACTTCTACTCGGTTTCGATCTCCGGCTATCACATTGCCGAAGCCGGTGCGAACCCGATCTCGCAGCTCGCCTTTACGCTTGCCAATGGCTTCACCTACGTGGAGGCCTATCTCGCGCGGGGCATGCATATAGACTCTTTTGCGCCAAACCTGTCCTTCTTCTTCTCCAATGGGATGGACCCGGAATACACGGTCATGGGTCGCGTCGCCCGGCGGATCTGGTCGGTCGCCATGCGCTTCAAATATGGCGCCAACGAACGTGCCCAGAAGCTCAAATATCACACGCAGACGAGCGGGCGCTCACTCCATGCCCAGGAGATGGCCTTCAATGATATCCGCACGACATTGCAGGCCCTGATCGCCTCCTACGATCACACCAACTCCCTGCATACCAATGCTTATGACGAGGCGATCACGACGCCGACGGGCGAGTCCGTTCGCCGCGCGATGGCGATCCAACACATCATCAACAAGGAGTGGGGATTGGCGAAGAACGAGAACCCGAACCAGGGCTCGTTTATCATCGACGAATTGACGGATCTTGTCGAAGAAGCGGTTCTCAAGGAGTTCGAGCGGATCTCGGAACGCGGCGGCGTGTTGGGCGCCATGGAGACCGGCTATCAGCGCGGCCGTATCCAGGACGAGTCTCTGTACTACGAGTCTAAGAAGCATGACGGCAGCTTGCCGATCGTCGGCGTTAACACCTTCATCGATCCGGAAGGCGAGGGTGAGCGCCCGACGCCTGAGCTTGCCCGCTCGACGGACGATGAGAAGCAAAGCCAGCTCACAAGGCTGCGGGACTTCGAGCAACGCAACGCCACCGAGAGCGAAGCCATGCTGAACCGCCTCAAGGATACCGCGCGCGATGGCGGCAACGTCTTCGAGGTGTTGGTGGATGCCGTCCGCTGCTGTTCGCTCGGCCAGATAACGCACGCTCTCTTCGAGGCGGGCGGCCAATATCGGCGTAATGTCTGAGTGTACCTTGCGGTTGCAGGACCCCAGCCCCTCACCCAACCCTCTCCCTGGGGAGAAGGCTAGGAAAAGGGGGCTTGAACCAACGATGATTGCACAGGCTAGCGCCAGATGGCGTCCCGTGATTTCGGCCATCACAAGCCCTGTGCTATAGCCAAGCCAATCCTTCCATCCGTCCAAGACGAGTAGCCATGCCCACAAAAGCCCAACGCCTCAAAGCCCTGCTCAGCGAAGATCGCTGCCACCCCATGCCTTGCTGCTGGGATGGCCTGTCCGCACGTATGATCGAGCAGGCCGGCTTCCCGTTGTCCTTTATGTCAGGTTTCGCCGTTTCCGCTTCGCGCATCGGCGCGCCGGACACAGGTCTTATCTCCTATGGCGAGATCGTCGATCAGGGCCGCAATATTTGCGCTGCCGTCTCCATTCCGGTCATCGGCGACGGGGACACAGGCTATGGAAATGCACTCAATGTGAAACGCACTGTCCGCGGCTATGCGCAGGCGGGTTTCGCCGCTGTTATGATCGAAGATCAGGTCGCACCAAAGCGATGCGGCCATACCAAAGGCAAGCTCGTTGTCGAGCGCGAGGAAGCTGTCGACCGTATCCGCGCCGCGGTCGACGCCCGCAACGAAGCCGATGATGTCCTCATCCTTGCCCGCACCGATGCTCGTGCCACAAACGGACTGAACGAGGCGATTGCCCGCGCGCAGGCGTTCTCGGAAGCGGGCGCCGATATTCTCTTCGTCGAAGCCCCGGCGTCGGAAGAGGAAATGCGAACGGTTACGACCGAAGTTCCCGGCATTCACATGGCCAACATGGTAGAGGAGGGGACGACGCCGATCCTTCCAACGGAACGCCTGCATGAACTCGGATTTAATATCGCTGCATACCCTCTGACGCTTATGTCGGCCGCAATGCGGGCGATGCAGGAAGCGCTTCAGGATTTCTCCCGCGGGCATCATCCGGCAGAGCGTATCATGCCGTTCGCGGACCTGCGGCGGATCGTCGGCTTTGACGATTACTATGAAGCCGAGAGTCAGTATTCGGGCGCTCGTCCCGATCAAGCCGAAGCGGCGGAATAACATCCCATGGCGAAGTCGGAGAAAAAACGTCAGGCCAAGCGCGAACGGCTGGCCGCGAGCTTCATTCAGGCGTTCAACGATAGGGAGCCGAAAAAGGCACTGTCCCTGATGAGCGCCAATCCGATCTGGGAGTATCCGATCGGCCCATTCCCCTGGGGTATCCGCCATGAAGGGCGCGATGCCGTGCGCCGTGCTATCCGGCAGCTCTTGAAGAAAAATCCGGATATCTCATTCACGATCCTGCGCACGCACAATGCGGTTGAGACGATCATCTTCGAAGTGCTCGTGCAGTCGAAGGCGAACGGCATCAAAGAGCAATCGGTCGATATCCTCACATTCGACGAAGACGATAAGATCTCAGTCAAGCGCGCTTACCGTAAAGTGGTGTCATAAAGACCGCCTCTGCTCACCGATGCGCTGACAAAATCACCACGCCAATTGCATTCATCACAGGTTCAGTTTGGATAATTTAAGGTTTTGCTACACGTTTTCGCGTGTTCGCAATAGACTGGTTTTGTCGGCAGGTCTTCGAGTCCAGGGAGGGGCGGGTGAGGCAGTCCGTATTTGGCGTTGTCACGTCTGTTTTCTTGCTTTTGGCTGGCGGCGCAGTCGCCATTGCCGAAGACCGTGTCGCTCTGATCATTGGCAATGCGGACTACAATAATATCGGCAAGCTCAACAATCCAGAGAACGACGCCACACTCATGGCGGCGACACTCGAGAAAGCCGGCTTCAAAGTCACACAGATCAACAATGCGGATCTGCGAGCCATGCGCAAGGCGATGCGCGACTTCGGCCGCGCCCTGAGAGGTTCGAATGCCGTCGGCCTTTTCTACTATGCGGGGCATGGGGTTCAGGTTGCAGATCAAAACTTTCTTGTTCCCGTCGACGCCGACCTTCAGGACGAAACGGAAGTCAGGTTCGATGCCGTCGATCTCAATGCTTTTCTGCTAACGATGGAGCGTGCATCCAGCCGGATCAACATCGTCATCTTGGATGCCTGCCGGAACAATCCATTCCAATCTCGTTTTCGTTCGGCGACACGTGGGCTTGCACGGGTCGATGCGCCGCGGGGTACATTCATCGGATACGCAACGGCACCGGGTGCGGTCGCAGAGGACGGATCGGATGCAAACAGCCCGTTCACGAGTGCACTCACCAAGGCGATGGCGATACCGGGGTTGACAATCGAAGCTGTGTTCAAGCGTGCAAGGCGAGATGTGCTTGACGCCACGAAAGAACGGCAGGTGCCCTGGCAGACATCGTCCATCACAGGCGACTTCTTCTTCACGCCACCTTTGCTCGCCAAGGGCGACGATCTCGAAAAGCATGGCGCCATAGAACCTCAAACGCCCAAATCAAATGACGATCGAAATGTGGAATTGGCGTTTTGGAAGTCGGCGTCAAAGACAGATACGCCGGCAGCCTATGAGATTTACCTGGAGCATTATCCCAAGGGCATCTTCGCTGGTTTGGCACAGGCGCGCCTGGATACTTTGAAGCAGCGCAAGGCTGCCGACGACGAAAAACGACTTGCGCAAAAGGAGGCGGACCGGCTTCCCACAACACCCGATACAACCACAGGCGGAGGCGCCAGTGAGTTCAAACCAAATCGGGATAAGAAAGGAAACCGCGAGCAACGTCTTGATGAAAGTGTCGCGCCCCAGCGACAGGAACAACTGAATCCGGAACGCGAAGCCGAATTGGCATTCCTGAAATGCGCCAGATCAAGTGAACCGTCCTGCTACCGGAATTTTCTGGCGCGGTTTCCGGATCATTCACGCGTGAAACAGGTCGAGGCAATCTTGAGGTCGCGGAGCGAACTGCCGCGCTATCAGGCCTGTATCGACGCCACTAATGCCGCCGATCAGCTCAATTTGTGCGAACTGTATCTGGCAACGTTTCCAAACGGGCGCTACCAGTCCCATGTCAAAAAGATTGTCGATGGACTGATTGCCGATCAACTTCGCAAACGCCGGCAAGAGAGAGAATTCGCGAACCGGAGTATTGAGCCAAATCCACAGCCACAGCCTCGATACCAGCCGCAGCCGGCATCGCGGGAATTCAAGATTTTCCAGGGCTACGATCTGTATGGCGGAGATTATGCGCGCGTTCCGGGTAAGGTGAGCTACAGCACATGCTTGGCGTCATGTCAGAATGATTCACGCTGCAAGGCTTTTACATTCAACACACAGGCACGAGCGTGTTTTCTTAAGTCTTATGTTCCTGCACGCAAACCATTCGCAAATGCGATATCCGGTGCATTGGCCAGCCAGGCGCACGCGAGCCAACCGGTTGTGAGAACGACAGGCCAATGCGGGACAAATTTTAGAACTTTCGACAACACTGACTTCTTCGGCAACGATCTCGGCGGCTTCCGCGCGAGTTTGCACTACTGCCGGCAATTGTGCCTCAACAACCGGTCCTGCCGGGGCTTTTCCTGGATCAGGAAGAAAGTCTCCAAGCAGTGCTGGCTGAAGAGGGCACTCGGACGGCCGACGTCGAACTCCGGCGTGATTAGCTGCGTCCGAGGTTGATTTAACTGCGGCCGGGCAGCAGTTTCTTCATCGTCTGGACACGGAAATAGGCCTCGACAACCCGATCGCGGTGGATCTTGCCGGCGTCAATGGCCTTCTTGATGATGCTGTGAATTTTTGGTCCGAGTCCGGTACTGTATTTGGCTGTATTCGAATAGAGCAGGATATCATTTCCGGCATTGACGGCCTTGATGATCGCTTCCTGGAATCCAAAATTCTTGCGGATTGCTCCCATCTCCATGTCATCGGTAATGGCGACGCCGTTGTAGCCGACCTGATCGCGCAGGAGCCCGGTAACGGCTTTGCGCGACAGCGTTGCCGGCAAACCTTTCCTGTCGGCGAAATCGGGATGATACAGATGTCCGATCATCACCATGTCGACCTGTCCGTCGCGCTTGGCCAATTCCTTGAACGGCGCGAGTTCCTTCTTCCGCCGCCAGGTGCGAGTTAAGTCCGTAAAGCCCTTGTGGCTGTCTGATAGGCTGGAGCCGTGACCGGGAAAATGTTTGGCCGATGTCAGAATGCTCTCTCTGTGGTGTGCATTGATAAATGTCTTTGCATAGGTCGAGACGGTTTCCGGATTGGCACTGAAGCTGCGTCGGAGTTTGCCTATGATCGGATTACGTGCCCCTTGAATGTTCACATCGACGACTGGTCCGAAATTGACATTGAAGCCGGCATTGGCGATCGACCGGGCCATTTTGGCGTAGGTGGTTGACGCCTCTTCCGGGGTTTGCTTGCGCGCCACCTTCTCGTGCGAATTCGTATAGATGAAACCGTTCTTGCTCGAGAGGCGCTGGACATGACCGCCTTCCTGGTCGACGGCAATGAGCACGGGGAGCTTGGCACCGGAATTAGCGATAGAGTCATTCAGGATGCGCGTTTGCTTGGGCGAAACGATATTGATCCCGAACAGGATGACGCCGCCAATGGTCCCTCGTTTTAGATGACGACGGACTGCGCGTACGCCCTTATCATCCGGCTTTTTGCCGCGAAAGCCGACCATGATCATCTGGCCGATCATTTCGTCCATTGTCGGCTGTCTTGCTACGGCGCGATCGGATACTTGCATTATGGCGCCGCCTTTGACGCCATTTGAGAATGACTGTCCCGCGAACATTTGGGAGCGCGGAGATTGAGCCACAGCGATCGTACTTGCGGCGACCCATGCAATACCTGCCAACGCAATTGGCGCGAGCCGAGCAGTCGATGTCTTCATGCTGTAAATTCCTCTGCAGGCCGGGATGGCGTCTTTGCTCATCTGTCGGAATTAAGCCGTGAAAGCATGTCAGGTCCAGTGTTGTTACACATAAGAACCAATCATTCTGCTGCTTCAAGGCCAGAATTGTGCCAAAATTGGGTCGCGAATGGCAGGCAATGTCCGCCTTGCGGTGCATCGTTAAGTTGACGGCGCCCTCTGAACTCGGCAGAAATTTGGGATCATGCGACGAATCAGTCTGATAACGAGTGCTTTCGCCCTCATTTTATCGGGCCTTCCGGTCAAAATGGCCGCGGCGGCAACCGACCAGGCCATGCTGCATGCCCGTGAGGGCGTCGCGGCCTTGTTGCGGGGCAAATACGACAAGGCAATCGAGTCCTACACCGAAGCCTTGAAGGCGCCGGATATTTCCGACGCCCGTCGCGCCAACATCTACAACGACCGCGGTGTCGCGAAATGGCGTTTGCGCAAGGCGAAAGACGCCATCCGCGATTTCAACAAGGCCATTGAACTGTTTCCGGAATATGCCGTCGTCTACAACAATCGCGGAAATGCGCTAATGGATCTGAGGCGCCCCGACGAGGCGATCAAGGACTTCCAGCGCGCCATCGATCTGGCGCCGGCCTATGGCGCTGCCCACAACAACCGTGGCAATGCGCTGCATGCCATGGGTCGTTTCGAGGACGCCGCACAAGCCTACCGCAAGGCTATTGAACTGATGCCGACAAATGCAGTGGCATTCAACGGGCGCGGCAAGATGCATAGCGTTCTGGATCGCCCCCACGCCGCTCTCCGGGATTTCTCACGAGCGATTACCCTGAATGCCCGCTACACGAGTGCTTATCGCAATCGGGGCGCGACTTATGCGGCGTTGGAACAGCCGAGGGAAGCGGTGAAGGATTTCACCCAGGCATTGGCAGACCCGAAGAAGGACATCGATCTTTATTTCGCGCGCGCCCGCGCGCACACCCGGGGAAGAGCCTTTGGCGCGGCGGTCAAAGATTATGCGGAGATCATAAAACTTGACCCCGAGAACGCCGTCGCTCATGGCGAACGGGGGGCGGCCTACGCAAAGGTGAGAAACTATCGCGCTTCACTGAATGATCTCACCAAGGCCGTTCTGCTCGATCCCAAATATGTTCTGGCATACAGCGAGCGGGCGCTGGCCTATTTGAGAACCAAGAAATTCGACGAAGCGCTGGCCGATGCGACACGCGCTCTGGCAATCGAGCCCCGGAATGTAACGGCGCTACTCGCACGTGGGCAGGTCCGCGAGGCACTGAAACAGCCCGTCCAGGCATTGGCAGACTACGAGACAGCGCTGATTGCCGATCCAATGCACAAGGACGCCCGCGCTGCCGTGAAACGATTGACGGGGGAGGAGCCGCCCGAGCCTGCGCCAATGCAACCGGTCGGCGACCCTGTTGCCGAGTGGACGGTTTATCAGTCTGCCAAGGGAAAATTCGTCGCCAAAAATCCGAAGCATCGTAATTTGGTCGTCCCGCTCGAAATGCATGGGGCCGGCACACCGCAACTCATCGAGTATGAAGTCCAGGGAAAAGCTTTTCGTGGCATCGGTGCGTTGAAGTACGACGCCGGTGTCTCCAAGGCTGCCGGCGACAAACGAATGATCTACGCCGCCGTAGTCGACACAAGGCGTAACAAATTGATTTCGATCGAGCCTATAAGCTGGGGCGAAAAGAAGTCCGATTGGTCGTGGGTGGAAGGTACCTTGAAAGTCAAGGATCCCGATGGTGTCACCAACGAAATCAAGCTGAGAAAGGCTCCGCCCAAACGCCCCGTCGCGGCCCGTGGCGAACAGCCCTGGTATTCCAACGAGTGGGGCAGCCGGCAAAGAGCCCGTCAGCGCGAACGGGCAGCACGGCGGCGGCAGAACCAGGGCGGGGGTGTTTTCCGCTGGCTGTTTGGGAATTAGTCAGCGCACTCGTGAATGCAGAGGCGATGCTTTCGCCGGCATGATGTCGGATTATCGTTCCGCTTGAAACGTTTCCAAACTGTTTGAGGCACGGAATACTCCGCAAAAGCCATCTCTGCATGAGCTTCAGAAATTGCGTTCCTTCCGTCTCCCTTTCGACAGGCGATTCCCTACTCTCTGATAGGGCTTTCACTCACACGCCAAAATTCGCCGTTCATTGCCGTTGCCCGATGCGCAGTGGCGCGAACTTGTCCAACGCGGCAACTGCCTCTAGACATTCGAAAACCACTTGGCGTCGCGGCAGCAGGAGGCATTCTTGTATAGCCTAAATCTCTCTCAGTCCTATTTTCCCGCTCAGTCAGACGGCGAAGTTCACGACATCACGGTCGGCGGATTGCTGCGAGAGATTGCCATTGAGAATCCGGGCGCCGTGGCGCTGGTGGAAGTTGACGATCAGGGCAATTGCGGTAGGGAATGGACGTACTCGGCTGTCATGGATGAGGCCGAACGGCTGGCACAATCGCTCGCCAGCCGGTTCGTCCCGGGCGAACGGGTCGCCGTCTGGGCGCCAAATATTCCTGAATGGCTTTTCATGGAATATGCCTGCGGCTTGGCCGGTCTCGTTCTGGTCACTGCAAATCCATCGCTGCAGGCCAAGGAACTCCGCTATGTCCTCGAACAATCCGGCGCGGTGGCATTATTCATGGTCGATGAATTCCGCGGTAATCCGATGGACGAAATCGGCGCCGACGCCGTCTCGGGCAACACGTCGATCCGTGAAGTTGTGAATCTTCTGGATGCAAGCGCGCTACAAGCCCGCGGCGACCGCACCGATGGACTTCCCGATGTCTGTCCCGACGATGCCGCCCAAATCCAGTACACATCTGGAACCACCGGCTTTCCCAAGGGCGCCGTTCTCAGTCACAAGAACCTCACGAACAATGCCCGACTCTATTGCGCGCGTAAGCAGGTGAAAGGCCATTCGGTGTGGGCGAACTTTATGCCGCTTTTCCATACCGCCGGATGCGCAACGGGTGCACTCGGATGCCTTCAAGCCGCATGCAAGATGCTGCTGATCAAGCGCTTTGATGCACATATGTTCGCGCGTCTTATCGAGGAACAGGGAGTCACCACCTGTTTTGCCGTCCCAACGATGCTGTTCAATCTCCTTGAGGCCTTGGACGACGTACCGCGCGACATGACGTCGTTGGAAGTCATCAGCACAGGTGGCGCGCCCGTGCCGCCCGAACTCGTGCGTCGCGTACGCGATCGTCTTGGCTGTCACCTCCTCTCGGCATTCGGCCAGACCGAGCATGCGCCGATGATCTGCCTCAATCCTGTTGAATCAACTTTGGAACAGATTGTCGAAACGGCAGGGCAACCGCTGCCGCACACTGAAGTCTCAATACGAGCGCCCGAGATGAACACTGTCCTTCCGATCGGCGAAGTGGGCGAGATTTGTGCCCGCTCATATGCCGTGATGATCGGGTATAATGACAACCCGGACGCGACAGCCTCCGCCATCGATGCCGAAGGGTGGTTACACACTGGTGATCTGGGCACGATGGATGCGCAGGGATTCATCCGAGTGACGGGGCGTGTCAAAGATATGATCATCCGCGGCGGCGAAAATTATTTCCCGGCCGAAATCGAAGCTGTCCTGATCGAACGCGAGGAAATCCTGCAGGTCGCGGTTGTCGGTCTGCCGGACGAGAAATGGGGCGAGGTCATTGCGGCGTTCTTTCTGTCGCCGAACGTGCCGGACGTGACCGCATTGAAGACGCACTGCCGCCGCTCTCTGTCCCCTCAGAAAACGCCGACGACCTGGGTGCGGGTCCCTGAATTTCCGCTGACGGGTTCAGGCAAAGTGCAGAAATTCGAAATCCGTGACAGGTTTCTTGCGGGCGGTTACGGCGAGGTACTCAATGGCAGTCAGGACTGAGAAGAACGGTGCGGTCTGGACAATTATCCATTCACGTCCACAGGCCCGCAATGCAATGGACCCGGAGAGTGCATCGGCACTCTATGATGCGTTTTGCGCGTTCGATAAGGACGAAACGGCAAATGTGGCCGTCTTCTGGGGAGAGGGTGGCGCTTTTTGCTCCGGCTGGGATTTGAAACATGCCGCTGCATTATCGGGTGCCGATGCATTGGATCCCTTCGATATTCCGAAAGCGGGAGAGCCACCCATGGCAGCGATGGGACCTAGCCGCCTCGAGCTCTCCAAACCGGTCATTGCCGCGATTGCCGGTCCTGCTGTCGCAGGCGGTATGGAATTGGCGCTTTGGTGCGACATTCGCGTGATGGAAGAACGCGCATTCATGGGCGTCTATTGCCGCCGCTGGGGTATTCCGCTGATCGATGGCGGCACGATCCGGTTGCCCCGACTCGTCGGAGAAGGGCGTGCGATGGACCTGATCCTGACCGGTCGCAAGGTCGAGGCAGATGAGGCGTTGCGTATCGGGCTCTGCGAGTATCTGGTGCCGGATGGCGAGGCGCGCGCGAAGGCCGAGGAGATTGCCCAGGACATCGCCCGCTTTCCGCAAAGCTGCATGCGTGCAGACCGTCATTCTGTGCGGACGCAACATGGTTTGAGCGAACGTCAGGCCATGTACGAGGAATGGTGGAACAGCAAAGGAGAGGTTACGAAAGGCGTCCAAGGCGCCGCCCGGTTTGCAGATGGCAAGGGCCGCGGTGGAGACTTCAAGAGTATCTGATCTCCGCTCTATAAGAGTCGACATCCACGCCCGAATTGCTGCCCATCCTTTCGCTCAGGAAAAACCCTCCAGCACAATCTTGCCTTTCGTGGTGCCGGCTTCGATCATGCTGTGGGCTTTGCGCATGTTTTCCGCATTGATCGGTGTGAGGATTTCCGAAACCGTCGTGCGAATACGGCCAGCATCGATTTCATCGGCGACATAGCTCAGGAGTTTGTGCTGCTCGATCATGTCGGGCGTCTGATGCATCGCGCGGGCAAACATGAACTCCCAGTGCAGGCTTGCCGCTTTCATCTTCATACCGGCCATAGGCATCGGCAGGTCGGTATCGTCGATCGAGACGATCCCGCCTTCCGGGCGGATCAGCTCGACTGCCGCCTCCCAGTGCCGCATGTCGTTGAAGATCGCGATGTGATCGACATGCTCGAAACCGAGCGCGCGGGTCTGGGCCACCATATCCTCACGGTGATTGACTACATGATCTGCACCCAACTCCCGGACCCATCCGCTTGTTTCGGGCCGCGATGCCGTTGCAATGACGACAAGCCCGGCCTGCTTGGCCAGCTGAATGCCGATCGATCCCACACCGCCGCCCGCGCCGACGATCAAAATTGACTGTCCCTTGTCGGCGCCGTCGCGATCGATGCCGAGCCGGTCGAAAAAGGCTTCATAGGCGGTGATGGTTGTCAGCGGGAGTGCAGCGGCTTCGGCAAATGAGAGCGAGCCTGGCTTGCGCCCGACGATCCGCTCGTCGACCAGCTGGTATTCTGCATTTGAACCGGAACGGGTGATATCTCCGGCATAGTAGACTTCGTCGCCGGCTTTGAAGAGAGTCACCTCTGACCCGACCGCCTCGACCACACCACTTGCATCCCAGCCGATAATGCGTGGCGGGTCCTCGGTCACGCCATCGTTGCCGCGCCCGCCGCGGACTTTGGTGTCGACCGGATTAACGGCAACGGCCTTGATTGAAACAAGAAGATCGCGGCCTGTCGGTTCGGGTCTCTCCATCTCGACATCGAGGAAGGAACTGCGGTCGTCGATCGGTAGATAATTCTTGAATGCAACGGTCTTCATCAGTCATCTCCGTCAATGCAGTGGAACCCATAATGTCTATCGAAGAGCGAACCGTCGTGGTTCGCGCAGCCGGCAATCACCATAACGCCACCAAGGATCGGTATAATCAGTATCAATCAACAAACATTATTTGTTATTTTGAAATTATGGGATTGGATCCACGCACTCTCGAATTGTTTGTACGTGTTGCGGCGCTCGGTGCGTTCGGCAAGGCTGCGCGTGCTTTCGGTCTGTCGCCGACGGCCGCAACACAGCGGATCAAAGGCCTGGAAGCCGAATTGGGCGTGAAACTCTTCAATCGGACAACACGCGCCGTCGCACTTACGGCTGACGGCGAGGTGTTTCTTGCCCATGCCAAGCGAATTCTGACGAGCTTCGAGGATGCACGATCAGATCTCTCCGGAGGGGCCGCAAACGTCAAAGGAGAGTTGCGCGTAACAACGTCTGCATCGTTCGGGCGACGCTATGTTGCGCCCTATATTGCTGAGTTCCTGGCAGATCATCCGGAGGTATCCGTACGTCTTGATCTCAGCGATGCAATCGTCGACATCGTGGAACTTGGTTATGACTTGGCTTTGCGGATCGGCACGCTCACATCGTCGTCACTCGTGGCCCGCAAGCTTGCCGTGAACCCACGGCTTCTTGTGGCATCGCCCGACTATCTGTCGAGGCGGGGGCATCCGCAAACACCCAAAGATTTGTCGATGCACAATTGCATTGTCCTCGGTGAAAATCGGATATGGCAGCTAGAAGGTCCGGATGGCGGGACGCAGAATGTTCGTGTGTCGGGAAATTTCGCAACGAACTATGGTGAAGCCACGACCGAGGCAGCCCTTCATGGTGCGGGCATTGCGCTCAAATCCAGGTGGGATATCAGGCCGCAATTGGATGACGGCTCGCTCGTCCCTGTGCTTGAAGCCTTTTCGGTTCATCCGGAATGGAGCGTATGGGCCGTACGGCCCCCAGGGCAGAGAATTCCGGCACGTGTCCGGACGTTCATCGCATTCATGGAGCGGAAATTCCAAGAGATCGGAGCCTAGAGACAATCGATTTTCCCGCTCCCTCACAGGAGCTGTCGGGACCACCCTCAGACTCCGCATCACTTATTGCCGATAGTAGGTATGCTAGTTGTAAGCATGCGAAGACAACAATGTAATCTCACGACAGGCGACCGCCAATTCCGATTGGGGTTATAGTTTTCGGGCTGTGAGAAGGGAGTGGATCATGATCTGGTTGGTCCTGGGCGTTTTTCTTTGGAGTGCCGTACATTTCATCCCCACGGTCGGAATCGCCTTGAAATCCCGGCTTGTGCAGGCGGTTGGAGAGAACGGATATAAGATCGGTTTCTCGCTACTTGTCGTTCTGTCTGTTGTCCTGATGGTTGTTGGATGGCGTTCGGCAGACCCCACGGCGCTTTATCTGCCTGCCGAATGGACGAGGTCGGCGGCTGCGGTTCTTATGATCGTCAGTTTCATTCTATTCGGTGCCGCCCAGCACCCGAGCCGGATCAAGCGGATTGTTCGCCACCCGCAACTCACCGGATTGATTGTCTGGTCCGTTGCTCATCTGCTTTCGAATGGTGATAGCCGCTCTGTGATCCTATTTGGCGGTTTGGGGCTTTGGGCACTAATTGAAATCCCGCTGATCAATGCACGTGACGATAAATGGGTGAAACCGGATAGCCCCACGGTCAGCATCGAATTGAGGGGACTAGCCATCAGTCTGGCAATCTTCGCCGTGGCCCTGGTCCTGCATCCTTATTTTGCAGGAGTCTCCCCCATGCCGCATTAGGCAACCGTGATTACCTATGGGAGTTGCTTTTACTTGAAGTCGGACTGACCTTCGTACACTCTGCTATGGTGAACGATCCGGGAACATGGCGGATCGGAGTCATGGAGGCTGGTATGAATCGCTTGTTTGTCTGTGTTGCTGCACTTTTGTGCCTGTCGGTGATACCGGTCTCGGCCAAATCGGTCGTGGCGAAAATCGATATCTCGCAGCAGCGGCTGCATCTCTATGTTGGTGGTGTCAAGAAGGCGACCTGGCGCGTCTCCACAGCACGCCGTGGCTATCGCACACCGACGGGGCGCTATCGGCCGACACGGCTCCATCGCACCTATTATTCACGCAAGTACAACAATTCGCCGATGCCGCACTCGGTGTTTTTTACCGGCGGTTATGCCATTCACGGAACGTCCTATATCAAGCAGCTGGGACGTCCTGCTTCGCATGGCTGCGTCAGGTTACATCCGCGCAACGCAGCCAGGCTGTTCGGCTTGATACGCAAGCATGGCTCGAAAAGCACGAGGATAATTGTTACGCGTTAGTTGGCAATTGCGTTTCAGACAGGCTGTGCCTGCCCTTCGAAAACGCAGCGTAATTATCGTGCAATTGACATATGTGACGCACGAGAGAAACCCGAATACTTAGACGCTTCAGGTCAGGCGGTTGATATAAGGACCGAAGGACGTGAAAGTCGTCACGCGTTCGGGGATATTGTCGAATTCGAGACCAGACTGCTCGCTGCATCCAAGCCAGATCTCGACAGAATTCGGGAGTTCTGCGGCTATAGTCGCCATTTGGGAATAGACCTCTTGCTCTGGCGCGCAGTGAATTGCACTGAGCACGAGCGTTTTGGCCTTGATCGATCCGACACTCATAACAAGATCGTCAGCGGGCATGTTCGGGCCGTAATAATTGCATTCTCGGCCTTTCGTTGCTGCCAGGTAGCAGGCCAGCAGGCTGCCGATTTCATGGTGTTCGCCGCTTAAAGTCGCGAATGCCATCTTGGGGCCCGTCGCCGACCAACGAAGCGTATTGATCGACGTCATGAGCAGCTGCTTGATGATGGCTGACAAAGTATGCTCAAGGCCCACATCGATATCGCCGACGGCCCATCCTTCGCCGATCTTGCGAAGAACCGGCACGAATACGGATTCGACCGCTTCGGCTGGCGGCAGGCTGATGAGTGCGGTTCCCACAAGCAGGCGGAATTCGGTGATGTCGTATTGCGCGACGGCGCTCATGACACGCTCTATCAAGATAGCATGCGGATCGGATGGCGCGACTTCCGCTGTTTCCCCTAACTGCGTCAACGCCGTTTCGTCCATGCTTGCGATCTGGCCGATCGGATGGCCGGCCTGAACAAGCGCCGCAACCAGATTAAGACGTCGAATATCTGTGTCGGTGTAACTGCGGCGGCCATTGGCCTCGCGATCCGGTTTCACGATTTCGTAGCGCCGCTCCCATGAGCGAATGGTTGCCGGATTCACACCCGTCAACTTCGACAAAGTCGTGATTGAGTACATATTGTCTCCATTTCGGCATCCGCCGACCATTGCCCAACTTGGGTGTCTGCACAAATTTGAGGCACTTCCCTAAACACGCTCCTAATTCCTTCAAAAGATTCTGATTCGTCCGCTCTTGTCAAAAATCTTGAACAACTATTGCATAATTAAAAACTTGTTCATTTTGTCCGCATATCTCTGACCTCCTTCAGTTTGCATGTCCCCTATGGCCGACGATCCTGCCGGTCCGTAATACATGCCAGTCATTATTGAGTGGCGCCGGTGGGGCGGCGCCGACCCAGTAAAAGGTCTCTTACGATGTCAGACGCGCGTTCCGAGAAATCACGTTTCAACCTTCCATCGTTCAGTATCGGCGGGAAAGTCCTCGGCCTCGTTGGGGTCTGCCTGGCGATGATGGCGCTCGTCGCCGGTTTGGCGATCTGGCAGATGGTGAGCATCGGCCACGAGATTGAAGACATCGCGGAACGCGATATCCCGTTGACGGAGGCACTGACCAAAGTCACGATTCATCAACTTGAGCAGTCTGTCAGCTTTGAGCAGGGCATGCGCGCCGGCATCTCACTGAACCTGCATCCGGAATCTGCAACAGCACTCGAATCCGCCCGGCAAAGGTTCAAGAAGCTCGACAAGCTGGTGGACGAAGAAGTCATTGAGGCACGAAATTTAGCGGAATTCTCCGCAAAAACGGCCTACGCGGCCGATGCGAAAGCAATATTCGTCGAAATGATCGACAAGCTCAGTCGCGTCGCGATTGAACACAGCGAGTACAGCAAACATGCCACGACTGCTTTCGATCTCATCTCCGAAAACAAAATCGATCAGGCACTGAAAGAAATTCCCAAGATCGAGAAGGAAGAGAAGCAGCTCAATCATACGGTAGAGGAGCTTCTGTTGAAGGTCGAAGGCTTTACAAAGGCCGCGGCATACAAGGCGGAAGCCCATGAGAAACTGGCGATCAAACTTCTGACAATCATTTCGATCATCGCGTTCATCGGAACGCTCGGTGGGGCATTGCTCGTCGTCAGACGCAGTATCTCACGCCCCTTGTCCCAAATCGTCACCGCCTTGACGGCTCTGAAAGAAGGAGACCTGACTGTCGAGGTGCCAGTGAGATCTGACGACGAAGCCGGAGCCGTCGCCCGGTCTCTCGATGTCTTCAAGGACGCCATGATGAAAGCCAAGGCTGCCGAGGAGATGCAGGAGGAACAGAAGCGTCAGGCCGCAATCGAGCAGCAGCGGGTCATGAATGAAATGGCCGACAAATTCCACGCGAGCGTCGGCGGCGTCATTGAAACTGTGTCTTCAGCGGCGACGGAACTCAATGCCTCGGCTCAATCGATGACCAGTATCTCCGAAGAGACCAGTCACCGGGCCAACGGCGTTGCGGCGGCTTCGGAAGAAGCGTCGACCAACGTGAACTCGGTTGCAGCGGCGTCCGAGCAGATGTCCAAATCCATTGAGGAAATCGGTCAACAGATCCGGCAAGCTTCCGCCGTATCGCGTGATGCCGTGAGCAAGGTCGAGGATACCAGTTCGCAGATGACGACGCTTTCGGAGACGGCCGAGACCATCGGTGAGGTCATCTCAATGATTTCGGAAATCGCTGACCAAACCAATCTGCTGGCCCTGAATGCGACAATCGAGTCCGCACGTGCAGGCGAGGCGGGCAAGGGCTTTGCGGTAGTTGCAAGCGAGGTGAAATCCCTCGCCAACGAAACGGCAAAAGCGACCGGTCAGATCCGTCAGCAAATTGATCAGATCCAGATCGCCACACGCGAGGCTGTCGTCTCCATGAGCGACATCAACGATGTTATCCGGCAGTTGGATGAGATCTCCGGTGCCATTGCCTCGGCGATGGAGGAACAGGCAGCCACGACCCAGGAAATCGCCAACAACGTCCAGGAAGCGGCGGCTGGTACGGTTGAGGTCTCGCGCAATATCACCGGTGTGACGCAGGCGTCGCAAGAGGCGGGCTCCGCTTCCCAGCAAGTCCTTTCCGCGTCATCGGAGCTTTCCCAGCAAGCCGAGGTGCTGCAGGGCGAGGTCCAGAATTTCATTGCAACCGTCCGCGCAGCTTGATGCACGGCTAGAGGATTGGATACGGATGGAACATTGGCGCATTGCCAATACCGTCCGTATCATCTGAACTCTTCCCTATTATCCGAAATGTCACTGTCGACGCATCCTCGCTGGTCGCTATAGTGTTCCTTCAAACAACTCCGCCCGTGCGTTCGGCGTTTTCGTCGACTGAGCGGAAAAAGTCAGTTGGGGAGGATATGATGAATTTGAAGGCGATTTTTGGCGCGGTGGCTGTGTGTAGCGTCGCGTTTCTGTCTGGCTCGCTTGTGATCGGCGGCACAGTTCAAGCGGCGGAATGCCCGCGGGGAACGCTGGACAAAGCCTATTGCGACTATAACAGCGACCTTGTCGCGGACTTGCCGAACGATCCCGGCAAGTGGGTTACGCCCAGTACAATAATTTTCTCATACACGCCAGTCGAAGACCCGGCCGTATATCAGAAGGTCTGGGATGGCTTCGTCCAGCACATGGCCAAAGTCACAGGCAAGAAAGTTGTGTTCTTCCCGGTGCAATCCTATGCGGCGCAGTATGAAGCCATGCGCTCGGGCCGTCTCCACATTGCCGGTGTCAATACAGGGGGCAACCCGGTTGCGGTGAGCTGTGCGGGTTTCGTTCCCTTCGCGATGATGGCCTCGAAAGATGGCTCGTTCGGCTACGAGATGGAGATCATCGTGCCTGCTGACAGCCCGATCAAATCGCCGGCAGACCTGAAAGGGAAATCACTGGCCTTTACGTCGCCAACGTCAAATTCCGGATTCAAGGCGCCATCCGCGATTCTGAAATCCGAATTCGGCCTCGTCGCTGAGAAGGATTTCAAAGCAGCTTATTCGGGCAAGCACGACAACTCGATCCTAGGCGTTGCCAACAAGGACTACGAAGCGGCGGCCATTGCGAATTCCGTATTGAAACGCATGATCGACAGGAAGGTCATCGACCCGAAAAAGATCCGCTCGATCTACAAGTCGCAGACATTCCCGACGACCGGTTATGGCCATGCCCATAACCTTCACCCTGAAGTGACCGCCAAGATCAAACAAGCCTTCTTCACCTTCCCATGGGAAGGCTCAGACCTCCAAAAGGAGTTCAAGAAAGAAGGTCGCTTCATTGGTATCAATCACAAACACGATTGGAATGTGATCCGTAAGATCGACGCCGCCAACGGCGTTTCCTACGCGTGCAAGTGACAACCGGAATTATGCCTCTGCGCCATACGAGTTGGTGCAGAGGCTTCCTGGGACAAAACAGAAGTGAGGGCGGCTGATGCTGAGGCTCGTTGGTCTGAGCAAGCGTTACCGCACGGGTGATGAAGCTCTCAAGAGCATTGATCTGGAAGTGCCGGATGGCCAGGTCGTTGCGCTGATCGGACCGTCGGGGGCCGGCAAGTCGACCCTCATCCGATGCGTCAATCGTCTGGTGGAGCCCACGTCCGGCAGTGTACTCCTGAATGATGTCGATTTGACATCGCTGAGCGCCGCACAGTTGCGCCGGGCACGCCGGCGCATGGGCATGATCTTCCAGGAGTATGCACTCGTTGAACGACTGACGGTTATGGAGAATGTTCTCTCGGGGCGGCTCGGTTATGTGAACTTTTGGCGGAGCTGGCTTCGCCGCTTCCCGCAGAGCGATATCGACGAAGCCTTCCGCTTGCTCTCCCGTGTCGAACTCGACCACATGGTCGACAAACGCGCCGATGAACTCTCAGGCGGGCAACGTCAACGCGTCGGCATCTGCCGGGCACTCATTCAGAACCCGGAACTTCTCCTGGTGGATGAGCCGACCGCATCGCTCGATCCCAAAACGTCGCGGCAGATCATGCGTCTGATCGTCGAGCTGTGCGATGAGCGCAAATTGTCTGCCATCGTGAACATTCATGACGTGCAGCTTGCGCAGATGTTTGCCCAGCGCATTGTCGGTCTGAGACTTGGAGAGATTGTCTATGATGGTCCGCCAACCGGATTGACCGAAGCGGTGCTGACCGAGATTTATGGTGAGGAGGACTGGTCGGAGACGATTGCCGGCGGAGCTGACGACGCCGATGAGTCGGATGCAGGTTCTGGCGATGAGACCGCCGACCCCGCGACACCGATCCCGGACCGAGACCGACTGGCGGGTCTGACGTGAGCGCCGCTCCATGACGGTGGCATCGGCAGGACAGCGGACGTGGCGTAAGCCTCCGATGATCCGCAACGCACGGCTACGCTGGGCTTTAGGTCTTGGAGCAGCGATCTATCTTGCTTTGGCCTTCGGCACCACGGACGTGAACTGGACCCGTGTTTGGGAAGGCCTTCCGCGGGGCGCACAGTTCGTCTCGGCATTCTTTCCCCCCGATTTCGTCAGCCGCTGGGGCGCAATCGTCGACGGTATCCTCGAGAGCCTCTGGATGACTGTCACGTCGACAGTCGTCGGTATCGCACTCTCGGTGCCCATCGGTCTTGGCGCCGCGCGTAATCTTGCGCCGCTGCCGGTCTATTATCTCTGCCGCGGTGTCCTGGCGGTCTCCCGCAGTTTCCAGGAAGTGATCCTTGCTATCTTCTTCGTCAAACTCTTCGGTTTCGGACCCTTCGCCGGATTCGTCACGCTGACCATTGCGACCATCGGTTTTTATGGAAAGCTGCTGGCTGAAGATATCGAGGATATGGATGCGAGCCAGGCCGAAGCCGTGCGGGCGACGGGTTCGAGCTGGTTTCAGTGGCTCAATTACGGCATTCAACCGCAGGTCATGCCGCGCATGATCGGACTGGGCCTCTATCGCCTCGACATCAATTTCCGCGAGTCCGCAATCGTCGGAATTGTCGGCGGCGGCGGTATCGGCGCGACGTTGAACACGGCTTTCGACCGGTATGAATTCGATTCAGCCGCAGCAATCCTCCTGATCATCATCGGGATTGTCATGATGGTCGAATATACGTCCGGTTATGTTCGCAAGTGGGTACAGTGATGCCGGTAGCAGAACAACAGGGCATCAAGATCTGGCAGCGTCGCAGCTCAATGACTCAGCTGGCGATCTGGGCCGGATGGCTCGTAATGGTCGCCGTCTTCGTTGCATGCTGGCAACTGATCTCGGACAAGACCATCTGGGCCTTTGTCTGGGATGCACACAACCAGGCCGGCGATCTTGGCTCGCGTATGTGGCCGCCTCAATGGAGCTACATTGAGAAGCTCTGGATCCCGATTTGGGATACGCTCAACATCGCGACCCTCGGTACAGTGCTGGCGCTTATTCTGGCTGTGCCGACGGCATTTTGCGCTGCCCGAAACACGACGCCCAGCGTAGCCTTTGTACGCCCGGTCGCGCTCTTCATCATCGTATCGTCCCGGTCGATCAACTCACTGATCTGGGCATTGATGCTTGTCACGATCGTCGGTCCCGGCGTTTTCGCCGGCATCATCGCCATCGCACTTCGTTCGGTCGGTTTCTGCGCCAAGCTGCTATATGAGGCTATCGAGGAGATCGACGAGACACAGGTGGAAGCAGTGACGGCGACAGGCGCCGGTCGTGCCCAGATCATGACCTACGGCGTGGTGCCGCAGGTCATGCCGGCTTTTGCCGGCATTTCCGTCTTTCGCTGGGATATCAATATCCGCGAGTCAACAGTCCTGGGACTGGTTGGGGCAGGGGGCATTGGATTGCAGCTGAATGCCTCGATCATGAATCTGGCCTGGACCCAGGTGGCGGTCATCCTGCTCGTCATTATCGCCACCGTCATCGTTAGCGAGATGGTCTCGGCCAAAGTCCGCCACGCAATCATCTAAGCACCCGCGAAGGCGAATGACCTCTCCCTCGAGGCAAAGGGTTGAGTGAAGGGGGAGAGCCTTGGAGGTCGAGCAGGGCGACTTCCTGACAAATCAAACTGCGTACTGGAAATCAACGCTCATAGTCGTCACTGCCCTCCGGGTCGTCGAACCGATAACTGCGTTCTGCGGGCCTTTGCCATGCACCCCATTGCGACCCGTCTGCTCGAACAGCTCCCGTCGTCGAGGCGCATAAGCTGCCAACGCAGCTCTCATCCCTCACATACTCTGTCAGCAACCATGTGAGCCCCAAAAGAGCAGACGAATATCCAAGCATCAGACAGATAAACAGAGTGATTGTTCGCATTTCGGGGTCCCCACACCGGAATCCCCCCCAAAGAACGTAGAACGAATATTTTCACTCTCTCGGGACAACTGCCAATAAAGATGTCTCACATCACGTTGATCTGACTGCGTCGTTAAAACGGCCTGTAGGTGCAGAAGAACTGTAGGCCGGTTGTGCACCTTAAGATCGGCATGCAAGAGTTGATCAGCGACTATTTGCAGAGGATTGGACCAGGGGATCATGGATTACGACGCGGTTCAAATTGCAGATGTCTATGACTCCGGAAGGCAGTATCGGCCGGAGGTTCTGCAGATGTGGCTGGATCTGGTCTCGGCGCATCTGTGTTGCGATCGGGTCGAGAAAATCATCGATCTTGGCTGTGGGACAGGGCGCTATAGTGGTGCGCTGGCGGCGCATTTCGGCGCGTCCGTGCTTGGGATCGACCCGTCCGAGCAGATGTTGGAGCAAGCGCGCTGGAAGGATACCGGCGGCCGAGCGGTATTCAAGCAGGCATCGGGTGAAAACCTGCCCGAAGGTGATTCCATCGCCGATATGATCTTCATGTCGATGGTGTTGCATCACTTGCCCGACCTGCGACGCACCGCGTTTGAATGCCGGCGCGTACTGCGACCCAGTGGCGGCGTCTTTATCCGGAACAGCACCGTCGATGCGATGCAGACCTTTCACTATCTGAAGTTCTTTCCGGCCGTCCGACCTCTTATCGAGGAACAGTTGCCGGCCCGTGGCGACATCAAGCACATTTTTCAGGCGGCGGGATTCGATCTCTACGCTCATGAAATCGTTCCCTATCAAGTGTCGCCCAGCTGGAGCGCCTTTACTGATAAATTGGCGACCCGATCAGACTCGTTTCTGGCCCGGATATCGGATGCGGATTTTCATGCAGGATTGGCAAGTTTGCGTGCGCATTCCGAGAGCGTCGATCCACGGGAGGTCGTGACGGAGGACGTGGATTTTTTCGTATTCCAACGACCGGCCGCAGAGGATTGAGCATTGAGTCACCGCGTCGCAATCATCGGGCTTGGCATGATGGGACGGCGCATGGCGTCCAACATGGCGGCCCATCCGGAATTCGTCCCTTATGTGGGCTGGGATCCCGAACCCGCGGCCTGTTCACAGGCGAAGGAAGACCTTTCCGGCATGCGGATAGGTGGATCAGCTAGAGACGTCATAGACGACGTTCAAACCGATTTGGTCTACGTGGCCTCACCACCCCTCATGCACGAACCGCATGTGGCAGTCGCGATCGAAGCCGGAAAAGCGGTTTTCTGCGAAAAGCCGTTGGGCGTAGATATTGCGCAGAGCTGCGCCCTCGTTGAGGCTCTCGAAGAGTGTGGGCTGTCCAATGCGATAAATTTTCCGTTTGCCGCGTGCCCAGCCGTTGGTTTCATTGACGAGCGGCTGGAGGCTGGCGCAGCTGGTCAAATTGTCGGTGCAGATATCTTGCTACATTTCAGCCAATGGCCGCGGCCGGCGCAAATGGGTGCCGCCTCGTGGCTTGCCAAACGCCCGCAAGGGGGATTCGTCCGGGAAGTTCTGACGCATTTTGTGTTCTTGATCGAACGCTTGCTGGGTCCAGCCAAACTCGAATATGCACAAGTCCGCTATCCAGAGAGGGATGGGTCGGAAGAACGGCTGATTGCATCCTTGAATTGTCACGGAATTCCAGTCTCGGTCGCAGGCAGTGTCGGAGGCGTTGGCCCGGATCGTGTCGAGTTCACGCTTTGGGGCAAGGATCAGTCATACTGCTTGCATGATTGGTACTGGGTTAAGTCCAGCGACGGCGACGAGTGGAAGAGCGAGCTTGCCCAGATAACTGACCCGCGCAAAGCCACCTATGCCGGGACACTTGATTCCATCGATGCTTTGCTCCGAGGCAATTCCAGCACGGCGGCCAGCTTCCGGGAAGCATTGTCGGTACAGATCCTCATCGAAACAATATTGGAGGCGTGACGAAATTGCGGCGCCGAAGAACGGGTATCTCGATAATGCACATCGGTGATCAATGTCGCGCTGTCGGTCGCCCTGCTGTCATGGCAAAGCCATTCACGGCGGTCAGCATAATCGCCATCCCAAACACGAGTGTGGTGATTTCGACGCCAGCGTCGATCAATGCACCTGCCAATGCCGGTGCAATTCCATAGAGGGTCATCGTTACCGTATGAACAAGGGCTCGGATTGCTCCTAAATGATCAACGCCGTAGCGTTCGGCCCATATCGCTCCTGACAGCGTGTAACGAGCGCCGATCGTCAGCCCCACGGCGATCATGTAGAATAATGCGAACTCCCGTGTTGTTCCGAACGCCAAAAAAAGTAGGCCGGCGATCATTGGTCCCGCTGTCAGAGGTAGAACGCGCGATGCCCCAAATCGGTCGACGAAGGGTCCAGCTGTCAACGAGGCGACGATCGTCGCCGCGGCAAAGGCGATGAAGCATGTCGCGAGCCATTCCAGGCTCCATGCTTTGACCTCCGCAATATAGGCCTGATGGAAGAACAGCATGGTCATGATTGGTGTCGGCAAAATCACAGCCGGCAGGATGCGATAAAAATTCATGTCACGAACGACCTTGGCGCGTGGCCATGATCCGGAGTGAGTGCTGGGTTCGACGGATGCCTCGACTTCATTTGGTCGATGAAGAAGAGCGGTCGATTCCGGACCGTAACAACCAGAAGACGCCCGGTACGAATACGGCACCAAGAATGACGGCATAGATAAACCAGGCTTGGCGCCATCCCCAGATGGTCATGGTTGCAACGGCCGCAAGTGGCAGAATCGCTTCGGCCAGGGGAACGCCAAGGGAGGTGAAGCCGGTCGCCGACGCTCTGTTTTGAGTGAAGTACCGGGACACGGTGACGATGGCCGTATGGCTCATCAGCGATCCGCCGGTCAGCCGAAACACGAACAGAACCGCAAATAGCGTGGCGGCGTTGGCAACGAACCCCATGCCGATACTCGCGCCCGTCAGACCAAGCGCCAAAGCGATCGCAAATAAGCGCAGGTCCACGTCGTCGATCAGTCGACCAAGCCATGGCATGAGGAACACTCCAGCCAGGGTTGCTCCAGAATAGATGTAGCTGAATTCACCCGCCGACAGCTCCAACGCCGAACGGATTTCTCCTCCAAAAAGCGAGATGAAAAATGTCCGACCGAAACACGAGAAAAACGTGAAGATCAATCCAAAGGCCAGCAGACGTGGGTGTTGGGTGAAGAGTCGTTTGATCGATGCCATAGTCGACACTTACCCGATAGACAATTGCGCGCATCGGTACTGCCTGCGCCAAGCAAGTAGTCAGCGCCGAAACGAGTGGTGCCAGGCCCCGCTGGCGATTCAGCAAAAGTCTCTGTTGTTCTCTTCAGCAAAAACGACCGCGACCGAGATAGCCTTACGCCGTCATTTGCCCGCGTAAAATGGCTCGATAGGTATCAAAGCCCGGAACGTCGAGCCCTGGTACTTTTCCATACTCATCCCAGCGCCGCACCGCCACGGCATCGCGATACCCAGGCAGATTCTCGAAGGCCGAGATTTCCTCCGCACTCATCGGTCCTCCTTGAATTTCAAGAGTCCGCTCGGAAGCCGGCGACAAGGCCTTGAAGTAATCCGTTTCAACCGCACACAGATATCGCTTGGCCGCGACGTGCAAGGCGATCGGACTGATCACTGAATCGTTGAAGTAGGGTGCCAGATATTGCGCTGCGACCTCCTCGTGACAATCGTCATGGCCCTGTGCCTTGGCGTCCGCAGGTCCATCATGCAACCAGTGCCCGATATCATGGAGCAGGCAGGCCGCGATCAGGTTGTCGTCAGCGCCGGCTGCCTGTGCGGCCGCAGCCGATTGCAGCATATGGTCGGCATTCGACAGGCGTTGGCCAACATTGGACTCTTGCTCATGGGCCGCGAACAGATCTGCCAGACCGTCGAGGAAGCCATCGGGGTCTCTTACCGCGTCAATCATGGTGTCCTCCTGTTTGTCGGCGCGTCACTCCTTGTAGAAACGGCCGCGCAGATAATGGGACGTCACTTCCGAAACGATCACCAAAGCGATGATCAGTGTGATCACGCCCATTGCGTTTTCGTACTCCAATTCCTGAATGTTCATGCGCAGATAGATTCCAAGCCCGCCGGCACCGACGAAACCCAGAACTGTCGAGGCGCGGAAAATCGAGTCCCAATTATAGATCGCAATGCCGATCCACGCCGGCTTCACCTGCGGGATGACGCCGTAGATGAAAACCTTGGTCCGACTCGCTCCCGTGGCCCGCATGGCTTCGACCGGGCCCATGTCAATGGCTTCTACCTGTTCCGACATTAATTTGCCGGCAAAGCTAATGGTCAACAACGTCAAAGCGATCACGCCTGCCAAGGGACCGAAGCCGAGGATCGCGACCAGAAGCATGCCCCAGATCAGCACCGGCACCGAGCGCGCCAGAACCAGGATCCCGCGCCCCAACGGATAAAGAAACCGCCGACTAGGCGTAACGTTCCAGGCCGCGAACCAGGACACGAATATCGCGATCACCGTTCCGGCGAAGGAGCCGAGAAACGTCATCTCGATGGTTTCAAGTACCCGGTAGAGTATCCCCGGTTGCACGGCATAGGCGATGTCCGGTGGCATCATTCGATCGAAAAACATGTGCCACATGCGCGCTGGCATGCCGAAGATTCGTTCCAGCGGAATATTCAGGTGATAGATTGTCCAAACAGCAAAGCTTAGAAACACGATCAGGCTGCAAAATCTCAGCAATCTTCCAAGACGGACGGCTTGGAAATATGATCGCTTCACGGTCTCGACATGAGTAGTCATGATCATTCAGCCCCCCCGCGTTCGCTTCCGACGCCGCCGATCAGCCGCGTGCGGATGCGGTTCGAGATGAATTCGCCCGTGATCACCAGAAGCGCGATACCGAGCACTACCGTACCGGCATTGTTCCATTCGTAGGCCTGCATCTGCTCGGCGAATACGTAGCCGATGCCTCCTGCTCCAACCATGCCCAGGATCGCGGCCCGCCGCAGATTGATATCCAGTTGAAAGATCACATTGCCGACGACGAGCGGGTAAATCTGCGGGAACACTCCGAAAAGAAATACCGAGATCGGATTGGCTCCTGTCGCTTCCATGGCTTCGATCGGGTCGCGGTCGACGTTTTCGATCGCCTCGGACGTTGTCTTGGCCAGGAACCCGACAGATCTAAAACCAAGGGCGATGATTCCCGGCAAGGGACCGAGACCTAACGCCGAGACAAAAATCAAGGCGAAGATCAGCTCATGCACCGAGCGCGAGAGGACAATCATTGTCCGCCCCACCAGATAGGCCACGGGATAAAACGGGGTGACGTTGCGTGCGGCGATGTAAGCGACGGGCATGGCCAACAGCGTTGCCATCGTTGTGCCCCAAAACGCGATCAGCAGGGTCTCGAGGAGCGGCTCGAGGATAATGGGGAAAAATGTCAGATCCGGGAAAAACTCCGCCGTCGTGCTGAGAATTTCGGTTATCCCGCCCATCCGCGCCCAGTCGGTTTCGACGATGATGAGGTGATAGGCCATCGCCAACAGCAGCGAGCCGGCAACGGCATAACGGGCGTAGCGCCACACGATGACATGCCGTTCCCGCAGCGGGTTTTCTCCGAGCGGGCTGGCGAGACGTCCGTTGCCGGTCAGTTCAGCCATAGTTCAAGCTGCCGTGGCAATGTGATAGACGTTTTCCAGAATGTCGGCGTCGACATCACTGGTTTTGGAATCAAGAACTTTAACACCGCCCTGCAAACCGACAATCCGGCTCGTATAGGCTTGAGCCAGATCCAGATCGTGGACGCTGACCAGCATCGGGATATGCTCCTCGGCAGCCAATCGTGACATCAGGTCCATCACCTCGCGCCCGATCTTGGGATCGAGACTTGACGTCGGCTCGTCGACCAATAGCAGTTTTGGATTCTGCATCAGTGCGCGGGCAACGCCCACGCGCTGACGTTGGCCGCCGCTCAACTGGTCGGCCCGCTTCCGGATATGATCGACCAAACCGACACGATCGCATGTCTCGATAGCGCGCTCGATGTCGTCCTGACGGAAGGCTCTCAGAAAGCATCGCCAAGTGGGTGTGCTCCCGAGCGTTCCCGCTAGAACGTTTTCGAGCACGGTAAGTCGGTTTACCAGATTGAATTCCTGAAAGATCATTCCCATACGCTGGCGCATATAGCGCAGTTGACGCCGGTCCTTGATTGCGGTGACGTCGACACCGTCGAGCAGCACAGTGCCGGAGCTAGGTTCCACCAGCCTGTTGATACAGCGCAGAAGTGTCGACTTGCCGGATCCGCTGAGACCGAGAAGCGCCACGACTTCCTGGGCGCCCATCTCCAGGTCGACGCCTCTGAGGGCTTCTTCGCCGGTCGTATAGACCTTCTTGATGTCACGCACTTCCAAGAAAGCCATGCTGTTTCTCCTGCCGGCGCAAGATGGATCGATTGCTACTTCGTGGGGAAGGGACAAATGAAAGTACGGCGCCGGCCGGGTCGTCCGGCCGGCATCCGTTGCTTGCACTAGTTCTTCTTTTTGGCCTTCAGCCGTTTCTTGGCTTCAAGGATCTTCCGGACAGCATTGTAGGTGGCGTCCTCGGAAAATACGAACTTCGAGTATTTGGCGGCCGCCAGGATCTTCTGGCCCTCTGGGTCCTTGTCCATCCCGAGATAGACGTTACGGATTTTCTCCGCCAGTTCAGGTGAAATCTTGCTGGTATCGATGCTGACCGAGTCGATCGCTATCTGCGGTGAACGCCAGAGGTAATTGAACTCTTCCTTGGTCGCTTTTTTTCGGTCCATGGCGCGGGCAAGCATGGATTCCGATACGAAAGCGGCGTCGGCCTTGCCCTTCTTGACAGCCATGACGCTTGCCACATGATGGCCCGAATAGAAGATTCTTCCGAAATGATCCTCGAGCGTTTTGCCACCCAGTTTTTCAACGGTGAACAGACCGCGCGGCATCGCGTTACCCGAGGTCGATCCCGGATCGACCAGCGCCAGAACCTTACCTTTCAATTTGTCGATCTTGTCGAGTCCGCTGCCTTTCTTGGTAATCAATGTGCCGTAGTAGCAGGCGCAAGGCGTGGGATCGAAGGCCGTGGGGATCCGGGCGGCGGCGACAAGCGGCTGAATGCGGCCTTTCGATTTATCGTTGGCGATGAGATACGCCTTTGGGCCGAGCTGGGCGATTTGAACGAAACCACTCAGCATCGCCTCGATGACGGCTGAATAAGACGTCGTCGCATAGAAGCTGATTTGGACGCCGGCCTTCGTACTCAAATATTTCAGCATCGGTTCCCAACGACTGGCCAGAACACTCATATCCTCTGTTTGGATGATGGCAAATGTCAGTTGCGGTTTCTTTTCCTTCGCCCGAGCGTCTTGCGATCCGACAACAGCTGCGACGATAAATGCCGTCGCCATCAAGAGTTTCGATATCCGCATTGCGTCCTCCTTATGTTTACGCTTGGCCTGCTGCTCGTGTTCGATGCACCGCAATGGCCTGCTATTCGGGCGTTCTCTGTTATTTCGTTTTCGTGTCTAGTTATTCCATCTTTCGCCAGCGCTTCTCGCGTTCGCAGTCCGAGAGGCCATGGCGCCAGAATGCATGTGACAAATCATCTGGCGCCTCGACCTTAGCCAATCTTGCTAGACGCCATCCAAGATGACCAATTTAGATATTCGATACAGCTCATAGTTATTCACGATGATTCGCTCGATCATGAGCTTCCTTTGAGCTTGATCGGCTCGGCCAAACCTTTCGAAGTCGACTTGCGGCCGGCAATTCATTGTCGCACGATGCTCCTCGTCATCGACATCATGAGAACAGCAGGCCCGCCATGAGCACGACGATTGATGCAGCCCTGAAACTGGCTTCCAGCAATCATGAGCGCAGCGTCCGAATGCTCTCCGAGTTCGTTCGCATTCCAAGTCTGACCGGCGAGGAGGGCAATGCGCAGAAATTCATCGCAAACGCGCTTCGCGAGAGCGGTGCCGATGTCAATGTCGAAGAGCCGGATGTCGAAGACCTCTTTCGCCGCTTTCCGGATATTGCCCAATATCCGACCCATTGGCAGCACGACTTGATTTTGCCTTATCAGGACTTGCCCACATACGAAGGCCTGAAAGAGAGCGGGCTTGAGAACGTCTTGAACTACACAGGGCGTCCCAATGTCGTCGGTCTCTTCAAAGGCGCGGGTGGCGGGCGTACGCTCATTCTGAACGGTCACGCCGATACGGTCACGATCGAGCCGCGCGACGAATGGACACGCGATCCCTTTGGCGCCGAGATCGACGGCGGCCGCATGTATGGGCGCGGCACGTCCGATATGAAGGGCGGGCTCATGGCTGGAATCATGGCGATGACCTATCTCAGGGAAGCCGGGATTGAACTGCGCGGCGATGTGACTGTCGAGAGCGTCGTGAATGAGGAGCATGCCGGCAACGGCACGCTGGATTTGGTTCGCCGCGGCTTTGTCGCGGACGGCGCCATTGTTCTCGAACCGACCAACAACAAGGTCGCGGTGAGCCACGCCGGAGGTCTTTACTGGCAGGTTACCGTGCCCGGTCGTCAGCGCTCTCCTGGAGCTCGCTGGCGCGGCGACGCGATGGACGGCGTCAGCGCAATCGAGAAGCTACCGGTCGTCATCAACGCCTTGCTTGCGCTTGAGGGTCGCTTGAATGCCGCTAAGCTCGACACGCCTACGGAACGGGGGCGCATGCCGGTATCTCTGGTCATCGGCCGGGTTAGTGGCGGTCACTATGAAACCGTCACCGCCGGTGAAGCTGTTGTCCGCGGCGTTGCCTATTTCTCTCCCACCACCGGTGAGATTGGAGAGATCATGCAAATGATGCGTGTCGCGATCGACGAAGCGAATGCATCGGACGATTTCTTGCGCGAGCAGCCGGCCCGACTCGAATTCCTTCATCACGACGATTCCATGCGTCAGAGCCCCCAGATACCACTTGCGGTTGCATTGTCGACTCAGCTGGAGCAGCGAGGAGGCGAAGGTGATGTCATACCGGGGCCGTTCTGTTGCGACGCACGGCACTTGGTCAACCAGGGCGGCATTCCAACGGTAATCTTTGGCCCCGGCACCATCGGCCAAGCCCACAAGCCCGACGAACATATCGACGTTGAAGATTATCTGGTCTGTATCGAGCATCTGATCGATTTCATCGCCAACTGGTGCAATGACGACAGCGCGGGCGATATTAGATCCGATGCCGCCGACAGGTTGCCGTCCTGAACTAGGGTCTGTTGAGTATCAAGTTGTGGATTCTGGTTTTTCGAAATTGGCCCAGCTTTAGGAATGCGGGCGCAGGACATGCCTTGCATATTCAAGTCCAAATGACGCGAAGATGGGCCAATTTCGAAAAATCCCTCCGGGACGAGGCGCCTTCGCCCGCTGGACGTCGTTGCGCAAAGCTAGAAGTGGAAGGCACTGCGTCGCTTTGCGCGCCTAACCAACGTGCAAAGGCGCCTCGCCAGAACCGCAACCTGATACTCAACAGACCCTAGATCCATGATTGATGAGAGCGAGATCCTTGAGGCCATCCGTGCCTGGGTCGAGATCGAAACACCAACGACTGATGCGGCTGCAGTCAACCGGCTGGTCGATTTGGTCGCCGGAGAGGTCAGCGATCTAGGCATGCGGATCGAACGGTCGCCTGGCCGCGATGGCTACGGCGACGTTCTCATATCGCGCTCACCCTGGGGCGAGGGTGAACCGGGTATCCTGGTTCTCAGTCATCTCGATACGGTCCATCCGATCGGCACGCTGGAGCAGCACAATCCTTGGCGCCGCGAGGGCGACCGCGTTTACGGGCCCGGTACATTCGATATGAAATCCGGCGCCTGCATCGCTCTTTGCGCCTTTCGCCATCTGGTTCGATCCCATGCCGAGACACCGTTGCCGATCACCTTTCTGTTCGTGCCGGACGAGGAAATCGGATCTCCAACCTCACGGGGGATCATCGAGACCGTGGCGCGGGGGAACAAATATGTCCTGGTGACGGAACCCGCCCATGGCGGTCTGTGCTGCACCGCGCGCAAGGGCGTCGCCCACTTCGATATCCGCATCGCCGGCCGGGCGGCTCACGGTGGATCGCGCCATCAGGACGGGCGCAGCGCCATCCGCGAGCTGGCCCGTCATATCGTCGAGTTGGAAAATATGACCGACTATGAAAAGGGCGTCACCGTCAATGTCGGCCTCATCGCTGGCGGCAGTTTCATCAATGTTGTTCCGGCCTCAGCTTCCGCCAAGGTTTGTGTCAGGGCCAGTGAAACGGACACGCTCGAGCGGCTGGTAGCGGAACTCGTTGCCCGGCAGCCTTTCGACCCTGACGTCGAACTTGAGATCAGCGGCGAGATCAACCGGCCGGTGTTCGAGCGCTCAGTTGGTACGGCAAAGCTCTATGAGCACACGCGCGCCATTTGTAACCGGATCGGGTTTGAGTTGAATGAACGGCACAGCGGCGGGGGCAGCGACGGAAATTTCACTGCCGCGCTTGGTATCCCGACGCTGGACGGCCTTGGTGCGGATGGCCATGGTCATCACACCTATAAGGAATATCTGCTGGTGTCATCGCTCGAGCCGCGTGTTCGCATGTGGGCCGAGTTGTTTTCGAGTCTGACCTAGAGAGGAACGCTTCATGAAGCGCTTTGTAACGGCCGTCTTCAGTCATGAGACCAATACGTTTTCATCGATACCGACGCCCCTCAGCGCCTTTGGTCGCTTCAGTGGCAGAGAGGGGCCGGTATCGGGTGATGGGGCGATGGATGTCTATCGTGGCACGAACCTGCCGGTTGCCGCTTATATCGATCTTGCCGAGGAGGCGGGCGCCGAGCTCGATTTTGCCATCGCAGCGCAGGCGACGCCGTCCGGTCCTGCTGATGATGCGGTCGTTGAGCAGGTATCCGAAGAGATATGCGCTGCAGTAAAACGTGGCTGCGATGCCCTGTTTCTCGATCTTCATGGCGGCATGGTCACTGAAGGCTATGATGATCCGGAAGGCGAGCTGCTGCGACGCATTCGTGCCGTGGCACCGGACCTCCCGATCGCCGTTGCCTTCGACTTCCACACCAACATGTCCCAAGCAACGGCGGAAAACGCCACGGTCATCACCGGTTACCGTACCTATCCCCATGTGGATACCTATGAGACGGGGCTAAGGGCTGGGCGGACGCTCCTGCGCGCGCTGGCCGATGAGGTCGATCCGGTCATCGCATGGCATTCGCTCCCGCTTTTGACCCACCTGAATTGTCAGACGCCATCGCGACAGCCCATGAAGGACATCATGGACATGGCCATCGCGGCGGAGAGCGAAGGGACCGTCCTGAACGCCTCGGTGCTCGGTGGATGGCCGTTGGCCGATATTCCTTATGTCGGCGTGCACGGCGTCGTCGTCGCCGATCGCCGTTCGCAAACCGACGCCGCCAATGCCCTGCTGCACGACCTGATGGCACTGACCTGGCAACGCCGGGATAGCTTCTTCTTTCAAGTCGAGCCCGTTGCCAAATCCATCGCGGCGGCGAAGGCGATGACGCACGGACCGATCGTGCTCGCCGATCACGGCGATGTCGCCGGGTCCGGAGGATCTACGGATGTCCACGATGTCCTGGCCGAAGTTATCCGCCAAGAGCTGCAGGACGTTTGCGCAGGTCCCTTTTGGGATCCCGTTACTGTGGAACAAATGGTAGTGGCCGGCGTCGGGGCGGAAATCGTCGTGCAACTCGGAGGCAAAACCGATTATCCGGCGATCGGGCTAAAGGGTCGCCCTTTAGAGCTGAGAGGGATTGTACGGCGTATTACGGACGGAACATTCACTGTGACGGGCCCGAAGAATACCGGGATTCGTGAAACGATCGGCCGGGCCGCAGTTCTCGATACCGGAACGATCGAGATCGTCGTCTGCGAGCATCGTCATGAGCCCTATGATCTCGGTGTTTTTACCCATGCCGGGATCGATCCAGCCAAGAAAAAATACATTCTTCTAAAGACCCGGCAGCATTTCCGCGCGGGTTTCGAGCCGATCATGAAAGATGTGGTTATGATCTCGGGACCGGGAATTTGCACGTCCGACTACGGGCTTTTTCCCTGGAAAAATGTGCGCCGACCGATTTATCCGCTCGATCAAGAGACGCCGTCGGATCTGCCCGAAATTTGAAAATGAAGGGGTTTGACGTCGACCGGTTGTCCAAAAAGCTCTGAACAATAATCACTGAGGTGGTTGGCTCCCCGGGCCGGACTCGAACCAGCGACCCAGCGGTTAACAGCCGCTTGCTCTACCAACTGAGCTACCGGGGAATAGTGCCTCACCAAATCGGTGGGAACCGGAACCAATGCCTATAGCAAAAGCCTGAGCCTTTTGCCACACGAAGCTGTGGCCGGCAAGGGGTGGTCTTGAGGCCTTGTCGGATGATACCCACCTTTGTGACCAACATATCTGCATTCAACCGTATGGGCTGTGGCCGAAATGGCAAAAATCCGGTTTGGCGAACGTCATATAGATCTACCCCGATCACGTATCGTGCGGATGGCCATCGGCGTCGGTTTGGTGATTGGAGGCATTCTCGGCTTTCTGCCGATTTTGGGGTTCTGGATGATTCCACTCGGCCTGATCGTGCTTTCGGTCGATCTGCCGATCGTCCGACGCTGGCGCCGGCGTCTCGATCTGTGGTGGGAAAGACGCCGCCGGCCCGAGACAGCAGCCACGCGGCGTGCAGAAGACAACTCGGTCGGCTGATCGGATGCCTGCATAACGCAAACGATCTACTGAGGCGTTTGAAACCACCATTTCACCAGCGCAATTGCCACAATGCCGAGGAACAAGAGCACCAGGAATTTTGTGCGATTGAAATTGTCGTCTTGCTTTGGCATCGCTATTTCACCGGATCCGTGACCTGGGCAAGTTGGAGCACTGTGAGACTCGCCCATAAAATCGAGTTTTTCAAATCGAAGATCTGGCGATTCTGATATTCCTCGTTGCACAGCGAAGCTTGATTCTTCGAGTAGCGGAACATCGAGCCATTCCGGCCGAAACGACCCATCGACAAATGGAAAGGAATGCCGACCTGGCAATGCCTTCCCGATTTCGAGGGTAATTGGAGGCCACGCCCGGAATCGAACCGGGGTATACGGATTTGCAGTCCGCTGCGTCACCACTCCGCCACGTGGCCTTAAAGGGAAGCTCGCTCCTGCCTCCGCGATTTCGGGGTTAGACCCGGTTTCTTCTTCGCTGGCAAGTGTTCGCGACCGCGCCTCTATAGCAAAGGCCGTCTGTCTACTCAATCGCGGCATTTTGACGATATGCCGTTCCCATTATTGATGATGGCGGGAGAGGTGCGGATTGGCTAAGGTCCGCAAGCTGATTTGGCTATAAATAACCGGCAGACAGATGATGAGCGGCTATTCGGTTCAACGCACCAATATGGTGAATTCGCAGCTCCGCCCAAACCAGGTCGGCGATCCGCGCATTCTCGAGGCGATGGGTGACTTGCCGCGCGAGCGGTTTGTACCGGCCTCCCTTCGCGACATCGCCTATATGGATGAAGAAGTCTGCGTTGAAACAGGAAGCGATGGCTCGCCCAGTCGCCGGTTGATGGCGCCGACACCGCTGGCAAGATTGATACAGATGGCGGAGGTCGGACCAAGCGATCTTGTGCTCGATATCGGATGTGCGACCGGATACTCGACCGCATTGCTTGCGCGGTTAGCCGATTCGGTCGTGGGGGTGGAAGCCAGTCTCACGCTTTGCGAAACCGCAGGGAAGACACTTTCTGAACTTGAGGCCGACAATGCCGTCGTCGTCTGCGGCAAGCTGACCGAGGGCTTCGCCGAGGAGGGACCTTATGACGTCATTCGGCTGGGCGGCGGCGTGCCCAGTGTCCCGGACATGCTGTTCGATCAGCTTAAGCCGGGAGGACGTCTGGCAACGGTTATCCTCAACGGTACTGTCGGTCGCGCAACACTCTTCCGTCGTCTCGGCAATGAAATCTCGGCCACGCCCGGATTCGATTGCGGTGCACCGCTTCTGCCCGGCTATGAGCCAGCTCCCGAATTTGTCTTCTGATGTCTTTCTCTTGAAGGCGACGTCACGGCCCTGTCGTGCATTTGGACGAGCTGTTGCATAACCGCAACAAGAATGTGTTGAATCCCCGACCGTCAATGAATCACCTTTTTCGCAGGGAAGACTCTCGCTATCCTCGCTTAGCGGGGTGTGGATCGAGATGTGTACCGGGCGAGGGAAGAATGCCCGTTTCCGCGACTCTATTGCGTTCAGTCGAAAGTGGTGGGTTAATGTGCAGGACTAGCAGTGCAACTGCGGTCACGCGTATGCGCGCTTTCGCGCTTCGTGTGATGCCAGCAATGATTTTGGGCGGGCTAATTCTATTGAGTCCGCCGTCAGCGAGTGCCGAATCCTTGTTCCAGGCCTTGTCGGCAACCTACCTGACCAATCCGACGTTGAATGCCAAACGCGCCGAACTGCGGGCGATCGACGAAACCGTTCCGGCGGCGAAAGCCGGTCTGCGGCCGACGATTTCGCAGAATATCGATGCCGGCGTTCAGCGAACGAATGTGGGCTTGCCAGCTGGTGCGCCACCTGGATTCGGCTCTGAGGGTAAATCGCGCCCGACCGGATATGATTTTCAACTCAATCAGCCATTATTTCGCGGCGGACGGACCGTAGCGGAAATTCGCGAGGCCAATGCGAATGTCCAGGCCGGTCGTGAAGATCTGCGGAACACGGAACAGACAACATTCCTTAACGCGGTCACCGCCTTCGTTGATGTGGTTCGTGACCGGGCGATCATTCGGCTCAACGAAAACAATATAAAGGTTCTGGCAGAACAGCTGAAAGCGACCAAGGATCGGTTCGAGGTTGGCGAGGTCACGAAAACGGACGTTGCCCAGGCCGAAGCGCGCCTCTCCGGCTCGAAGTCGGATTTGAGCGTTGCTCAAGCCAATCTCAAATCGAGTCGCGCGACCTATGAGCAGATCGTTGGACATGCACCGGGACCATTGATCGAGGCCAAGCCGATCGATCGGCTGTTGCCGTCGTCTCTCAACGATGCATTGCGTGTCGGAGAGGCCGAAAACCCCGCTATTCTGCAGACGGTTTTTTTGGAGAAGTCGGCCAAGCATGCAATCAAGCGCGTCAAAGGCGAGCTATTGCCCGAAGTGAGCGTCGAGGCGAGCTATTCAAAAAGATACGAGCCTTCCAATTCTGTCGAGGATACCGAAACGGCAACGATCCTGGGGCGGGTCACGGTGCCGCTCTACCAGGGCGGCGGTGTAGCGGCGCGAGTGCGTCAGGCAAAAGAGACGAAACGCCAGCGGTTGCGGCAGATTGGCGAAGCGCGCGCGCAGGTTCGTGCTGCTGTCATTTCGGCCTGGGGTCAACTGACGTCGACACGGGCGCAGATCGTTTCCGATCAGGCCCAGGTGCGGGCGAACCAGATTGCTCTCAACGGTGTGAGAGAAGAAGAAAAGGTCGGCCAGCGAACGGTTCTCGACGTGTTGGATGCGGAACAGGAATTACTGGATTCGCAAGTCGAGCTGGTTGGATCGAAGCGTGATGCAGTGGTTGCATCCTACTCGCTGTTGCAGGCGATTGGGCGACTCAGCGTCCCGAATCTGTCATTAAGTGTCGCCGAATATGACCCGGACGAGCATTATCGGCGTGTGAAAAACAAATTGTTCGGCCTCAACCCTGACAGTCCAAGTCTGTGGTATCGCTTCAAAAAGGGGATGAAAGCGCCAGACGACAGGCCAAGCTTTCGATAGTTGCGAATATTTGCCATTTGGCATTCGAACACAGGCCCTCGTGAGACTTGCGCCGGAACCCTTTGATACGTTAAGCAGATAAGTGGCAGGGTACGCGACGTGCGGGCGTCGTGGAAAGATGCGGCAGGGGACATCGAGATGAGCAGCACGGAGCAAGCTCCAGAGCCGACTATGGATGAAATTCTGGCGTCGATCAGGCGGATTATCGCCGACGACGACCCGAATGCGAATGGGGCTGCCGCACCGGCAGCCGACGAAGCGCCGGAACAACCGAGTCCGGCTGACCAGATTGCCGATGCGCTCGGCACGGATTCCGGCAGTGACGCACAGTTGGATGATATCCTGGAATTGACTCGGGAAATCGGCCGTCAACCTGCTCCAGCGCCGGCTCCAGAAGCCGCTGCGCCTGTTGTGCCGCCACCTGCGCCTGCTGCCGAACCAGCACCGGCCGCGGCTGTACCGCCGCCAGAACCAGCTTCGGCACCTCAGCCTCAAATGGCACCGCCGCCGGCACCGGCTCCGATCGCTGAAATGCCTGCTGCGCCGCCAGCCCAACCCATAGAGGATTCGCCTCAGGCTGCAGCGCCCAGTGATCCGGCAGCGGCACTTGAAGGCCTTCTGGCATCGGTATCCGAACCGCCCGCTCAACCGGCACAGACACCGCCTCCGCTGCCGGCATCCGTAGCGTCAGATACGCCGGACCACGCGCTTGATTTTGAAACGCAACCGCCGGCGGCGCCAACGCCTGAGCCGGCTGCAAGTGCGCCCGAGCCCAATCCCACGGTAGGGCAGCTAGACTCGGACGATCAGGCAGCACGTCTGGCCGCTGAGGTGGAAGCAGCCCTCGGTACATCGCAGTTCGAGCAGCAGGAGACACCGGTCGCCGCACCTGTCGTTCCGGAGCCCGATATTAGCTTTGAGGAGCCGGTACGGGATGAAGGGCTCGATCTGTCCGAGTTGGACCCTCCTTCGGATTTCGCCGATCTCGATGCCTTGGCGGACGCACGGGAAAGCGACATGTCACAACCGCCCGTTGAGGAGCAGCCGGCTGACGATGTCAGCGTCGCACCTGAGGCAGAGGCACCGCCTGTGGAGTCGGCATTAGCCAATGGGGTGGCGACGCCCGGACAGACTCTGGAAGATAGTGTCAAGGAAATGCTGCGTCCGATGCTGCGCGAGTGGCTGGACAGCAATATGCCCCGCATTCTCGAAGGGGCCGTAAAGGATGAAATGTCGGCCAACAAAGAGCGTGACGAATAGCAAAGCAGTCGGTCAGCATTTGATCACATTGTGCTTGGATGGGTGAGTTTGGTTGACAGCCGCGTAGGCTAGGCCCTACGACGCGGCTGAGACACGAACCATACTCTTGGACCCATGCTTGAAAAAACCTACCAGCCTGAGCAGATCGAAGGGCGAATTTATCGCCAGTGGGAAGATGCCGACGCATTTGCGGCCGGCAAGCCGAAGCGCGTTGCCGCAGGCGCCGAACCTTATTGCATTGTTATTCCACCCCCGAATGTGACGGGCTCACTCCATATCGGCCATGCCCTGAACAACACGCTTCAGGACGTCCTTGTTCGCTTTGAGCGCATGCGGGGTCGCGATGTGCTGTGGCAGCCCGGAATGGACCATGCCGGTATTGCGACGCAAATGGTCGTCGAGCGCCAGCTCATGGAGCAACAGGAGCCCGACCGTCACGCGATGGGGCGAGAGGCTTTTGTCGATCGGGTCTGGGAGTGGAAGAACGAGTCCGGCGGGATCATCCTTCACCAACTTCGCCGACTGGGCGCGTCCTGCGATTGGGCCCGCGAGCGCTTCACCATGGACGATGGTCTCAGCGAGGCCGTCCTGAAGGTCTTTGTCGAGCTCTACGGGCAGGGGCTCATCTACAAGGATAAGCGACTGGTCAATTGGGACCCGAAGCTACTGACGGCCATCTCGGATCTCGAGGTCGAGCAGGTCGAGACCAACGGGCATCTGTGGCATTTTCAGTATCCGATAAAGGATCAGCCGGACCGCACGATCACCGTTGCCACGACGCGCCCTGAAACCATGCTGGGCGACACGGCGGTCGCCGTCCATCCAGAAGACGAGCGTTACAAGGACCTTGTTGGCAAGAAGGCAATCCTTCCCCTGGTGGGCCGCGAGTTGCTGATCATTGCCGATGACTATGCTGATCCCGAAGCGGGCTCCGGGGCCGTCAAGATCACGCCTGCACACGACTTCAACGATTTCGATGTCGGTAAGCGCCACGCACTTGCGATGGTCAACATATTCGACACGAGCGCCGAGTTGGCTCTGCGCGACAACGCGGAATTCTTCGACGGCGTCCCGGAAAGCGAACAACTCACCACGACCGTCGAAGCGCTCGACGGTCTCGACCGCTTCGAGGCGCGAAAACGCATTGTCGAAATGATGGATGCCGCCGGCCGTCTTGCCGAAGTCGAGGATCATGCCCACACGGTCCCACATGGCGACCGCGGCGGCGTTCCGATCGAGCCTTACCTGACCGAGCAATGGTATGTCGATGCCGAAACGCTTGCGAAACCAGCAATAGAGGCCGTTGAAAAGGGCGATACGGCCTTCGTCCCAAAGAGTTGGGAGAAGACCTATTTCGAATGGATGCGGAACATCCAGCCCTGGTGTATTTCGCGCCAGTTGTGGTGGGGGCACCGGATCCCGGCCTGGTATGGGCCTGATGGCGAGGTCTTCGTCGCCCATGACGAAAATGCCGCAAGGGCGCTGGCGCTGGCGCATTATGGGAGCGACACGGACCTGGTCCGCGATCCCGATGTTCTCGATACCTGGTTCTCGTCTGCGCTCTGGCCGTTCTCGACACTGGGGTGGCCCGAGGAGACGGACGCTCTCAAGCGCTACTACAAGACGGACGTCCTCGTTACGGCTTTCGACATCATCTTCTTCTGGGTCGCGCGCATGATGATGATGGGCCTCCACTTTCGCGAGGAGGTTCCCTTTCACACGGTCTATATCCATGCCCTTGTCCGCGACAAGAACGGGAAGAAGATGTCCAAGTCGCTGGGCAACATTATCGATCCCTTGGAGGTCGTCGACGAATATGGCGCCGATGCCCTGCGATTCACGCTGACGGCGATGGCGGCCCAGGGGCGCGATATCAAGCTGGATATGGAGCGCGTCGCCGGTTATCGGAATTTCGGCAACAAGATCTGGAATGCTGCCCGATTCCTGGAAATGAACGAGTGCGTGCCGACAACCGGTTTTGCGCCGGATAGCGTAAGCCATATCCTCAATCAATGGATCATTGGCGAAGTCGAAAACGCGAACCGCGCGGCAACCGAGGCCATTGAAGCCTATCGGTTCAACGATGCGGCGAGCGCGATGCACCGGTTCCTCTGGCATGTCTTCTGCGATTGGTATGTCGAGTTGGCGAAACCGCTTCTGCAAGGCAATGACACAGCACTGTGCAACGAAACCCGCATGACAGCGGCATGGGTGTTCGACGAGGCACTGAAATTGCTCCACCCCATGATGCCGTTTCTCACGGAGGAACTCTGGCAGCATCTTGGTCAACCGGCTGGCGGGCGCAGTGAACAACTAATCCTAACAGATTGGCCGAAGTTTGCCGGGCTCTATAACGAGGACGCGGCACAAGAGATTGACTGGGTTATTCGCTTCGTCTCCGACATCCGTTCCGTCCGATCGGAAATGGGTGTGGCACCTGGTGCCAAGGTGCCAGTTGCCATCGTTGGCGCAGGCGAAGAGACGGCCGGGCGCGTCGAGCGCCATGGCGAGACCGTCAAACGGCTGGCCCGCATCGACACGATCGCCTTTCAGGACGAGACGCCGGACGGCTCGGTCCAAATTATCCAGGGCGAGGCGACGATTGCCTTGATTCTCAAGGATATTATCGACATCGGCGCAGAAACGGATCGACTCAAGAAGGAAATCGCCAAGATTGCCGGCGAAATCTCCAAGCTGGATGCAAAGTTGGCGAACGAAAAATTCATTTCGCGTGCACCGGAACATGTGGTCGCAGAACAACGCGAGCGTAAAGCTGACGCGATGGCGTTATCAGACCGTCTAAAGGATGCGTTGCAAAGACTCCAGCAAGCCGCCTGAAACGGTTAAGTGTGCAAATGTTCACGCTGTAGTAAAAATCTGCAGTAAGTGCCTAGTTTGCGCCACAAAACTGAGCTTTTGATATATAATGTCCGGTGGGCGGCTGCCTGCCGGACACTTTTGCTATGCCTAGGGCTAACCGTCCAATGGGGACTCCGCGCGTTTCGGGGACCGAACACGGTGCCGGCGGCGCCAACCAAGAAGACTGTTCGGATCACTATTGCGGGGGGATTGAGTGACTATGGACGCACGTACGTTCGACAAATCGCGCTTGCCGAGTCGGCATGTGACCGAGGGCCCTGAGCGGGCCCCTCATCGGTCCTATTACTATGCCATGGGTTTGACGCGCGGGCAGATGTCCCAACCGTTTGTTGGCGTTGCAACGTGCTGGAACGAAGCCGCTCCCTGCAACATCGCCCTTATGCGCCAGGCACAGGCCGTCAAACATGGTGTTGTGACCGCGAGCGGAACGCCGCGCGAATTCTGTACGATTACCGTCACCGACGGTCTCGCAATGGGACATCAGGGCATGAAGTCCTCTTTGGCCTCGCGTGAAGTGATTTGCGATTCCGTCGAACTCACAGTGCGCGGTCACAGTTACGATGCTTTGGTAGGGCTCGCCGGATGCGACAAATCCTTGCCCGGCATGATGATGTCCATGTGCCGGCTGAACGTGCCGTCAATCTTCATTTACGGCGGTTCGATTCTGCCTGGAACGTTCAAAGGCAATCCGGTCACGATCCAAGATGTCTTCGAGGCCGTCGGCCGCCACTCGGTCGGCGATATGTCGGATGCCGATCTTGACGAATTGGAGCAGGTGGCGTGCCCATCTGCCGGCGCCTGCGGTGCCCAATTCACCGCCAATACCATGGCGACGGTTTCCGAAGCCATCGGTCTGGCGCTGCCCTATTCGGCCGGTGCTCCGGCTCCCTATGAAATTCGCGATCGGTTTTGCATGGCTGCGGGCGAGCAGGTCATGGAACTCATCGCCCAGAATATCCGTCCGCGCGACATCGTCACCCGCGAAGCACTCGAAAATGCAGCGACTGTTGTTGCTGCGTCAGGTGGGTCGACAAACGCGGCGCTGCACCTGCCTGCTATCGCGCATGAGTGCGGCATAGAATTCGATCTGTTCGACGTGGCTGAAGTTTTCAAACGCACGCCCTACATCGCCGATCTCAAGCCTGGCGGAAAATATGTCGCCAAGGACATGTTCGAAGTCGGCGGTATTCCGCTCTTGATGAAGACCCTGCTCGATCATGGCTATCTGCATGGAGACTGCATCACGGTAACCGGTCGGACAATTGCAGAGAATATGGAGTCGGTCGCCTGGAATGACGATCAGGACGTGGTTTATCCCGCCAACAATCCAATCACCCCGACGGGCGGTGTCGTCGGGCTTAAGGGAACTCTGGCGCCCGATGGGGCGATCGTCAAAGTCGCGGGGCTTGAGAAACAGCAGTTTCGGGGACCTGCCCGGGTGTTCGATAGCGAAGAGCTCGCATTCGAGGCGGTTGAGAACCGCAACTACAAGGAAGGCGATGTGCTGGTGATCCGCTACGAGGGCCCAAAGGGTGGCCCCGGTATGCGGGAAATGCTGGCGACGACTGCTGCGCTCTACGGTCAGGGTGCCGGCGACAAGGTCGCTCTGATTACAGATGGCCGCTTTTCTGGCGCAACCCGCGGTTTCTGTATTGGCCATGTCGGACCGGAAGCAGCTGTTGGCGGCCCGATCGGGCTCGTGCGCGATGGCGATATCATCAATATCGACGCGGTGACCGGTGTTCTCGATGTTGAAGTCGACGAAGCTGAACTGGAAAGCCGCAAGGCTGATTGGAAGCCACGGGATACTGACTATAGAAGCGGCGCGTTGTGGAAGTATGCCGATCAGGTGGGGCCAGCGCGGGAAGGGGCTGTTACACACCCTGGAGGAAGAGTTGAAGTACAGTGCTACGCGGATATCTAGTCTGATAGGACGCCCTCTGCTTGCAGTCGCGATGGTCGCAACGACCATTGGATTTGCAAGCGCTGGCGAGCGTCCGTTTTTGACCGCAAGCGATGCCTACCGGAAAGGCATGGCAGCTCTTGCTTCCAATGATACCCGCAAAGCCCTGACTGCATTGGAATTTGCCGCACGCGGCGGTGTGCTGATGGCCAAACTTGAACTCGCCCGGATGTTTGCAAAGGGTGAAGGCGTTCAGCAAAGCCATGCCCAGGCCTTCTACTATTACGAGAGCATCGCCGACGGATTCGCCGATTTGGATCCCCGACGGCGCATTGCGCTGCGCGTCGCCAAGTCATTTGTGGCCCTGGGCCGGTATTATCGCGACGGTATCGACGAGATCTACCTCACTCCCAGACCGGAAAAAGCAGCACGCCTGTTCCAGCATGCCGCGAGTTACTTCGGCAATGCGGAGGCTCAGTATCAGCTGGCGACCATGTATCTTGCCGGCGAAGGCGTGACAAAGAATGCTCGTTTGGCCGCCAACTGGCTGACGAGCGCAGCCAAGAAACACTTTGCGCCGGCACAAGCCGTGCTGGGCGATCTGCTGTGGCGCGGTGATGAGACTTTGGGACGTCAGCCCGCAAAGGGTCTCGCCTTGCTTGCTCTTGCACGGTTCAATTCCAGAAAGAACGACGCCGACAAGGTCTGGATCGAAAAGCTCTATGCCAGAGCACACGAAGAGGCGGAACCAGGTCAGCGCAAAACCGCAATCGATACAGCAGCGCGTTGGGGGGGCAAGACACTATCTGTGAGCCCCGCTGTCGTTTCCGGAAGTCCGGCGGATGCCACACTGGCGCCTGCCAAGACTTTGTCGACCGACGGCAAACTGAAACCGAAAGCGCCGCCAGAACCAGCCAAGCCCTAGAGCGCTAGACCGCGAGTTCTGCCCATACGGGCACATGGTCCGAAGGCTTTTCCCATCCACGCGTTGTGCTGTCGATTCCGGACGCTGTCAGACGATCGGCCGCCTGCGGCGACAACAACAGGTGGTCAATCCGGATTCCATTGTTCTTCTGCCACGCGCCTGCCTGGTAGTCCCAGAAACTATAGATATGATCGCGGTTGTCGGCTGCGCGGAAGGCGTCCGTCAATCCGAGATTGACTAGAGTGCGAAAGCGCTCATGGGTCTCAGGCCTGTAGAGCGCATCGCCAAACCAGGCCTCCGGATCGTGAACATCGCGCGCTTCCGGGATGACGTTGTAGTCGCCAGCCAGGATAAATGGCTCCTCCTGCAACAACAGGTTTTCGGCATGCGCGATCAGGCGGTCCATCCAGGCCAGCTTGTAGGGATACTTGTCCGTATCGACCGGATTGCCGTTGGGCAGGTAGATCGATGCCAGCCGCAGGATGCCCGAACCCGTCGACACGACGGCTTCGAGATAGCGTGCCTGAACATCCTCCGGGTCACCCGGCAATCCGGCATTGACCTCCTCAAGCGGATGCTTCGAGACGATGGCGACGCCGTTGAAGCCCTTCTGCCCGTGCACTGCGACATTGTAGCCCAGCGCTTCGATCCGTTCCTTCGGGAACAGATCGTCCATCGATTTGATTTCCTGAAAACAAGCGAGGTCGGGTTGGACCTGATCCAGCCAAGCCACCACGCCATCGATTCGCGCTTTTATGCCGTTGATATTCCAGGTGGCGATTTTCACGATGCGAGGTCACATCGCGCTTGCGGATAAGCGACCCGCATCTAGATCGAGAAACTGGTGCCGCAACCGCACGATGCGGTGGCATTCGGGTTCTTGATCTGAAAGGACGCCCCGATGAGATCGTCGACGAAATCAATCACGCTTCCGCCCATATATTCAACGGAAATAGGATCGATCAGAACGACTGCGCCTTGTTTTTCGATCACGAGATCGTCCGCTGCTTTGTCGCCAGTGAGGTCGAACGTATATTGAAAGCCGGTGCAACCTCCGCCTTCGACGGCAACGCGCAGCATGGTATTGTCAGCTTCCGCGGAGACGATTTCGTAAATCCGCTTTGCAGCGCTATCGCTCAAGGTGATTGTTGTTTCGCTCATGTCGATCTATCCGGTAAGCAGATTTCTCATGGCCAAGTCGAAATGTTCCTCATGAACATAGGACTGTCTTTGCCTTTGTCAATTGGCCAGCACGTGACGCAGCACTGAACCGTTGGGCAAGTCAGGCACCAAAATACCCCGTGGAAGGCCGCGCCGTGGCCCGTCTCCGATTGCGTGCTCGCAAGAAACGAGTCGGGGCCGGTTTTTTGAAGAAGCGCCAAGCCCGAGCCGTTCCGACTACCAGCGGGACCGGGACAGAATCATTCATGCAACTGCATTCCGCCGCCTGACCTATAAGACCCAGGTCTTCGTTTATCACGAAGGCGATCACTACCGCAGCCGCCTGACCCATAGCCTGGAAGTGGCGCAGATCGCGCGCTCGATGGCGCGAAGTCTTCACTTGGATGAAGATCTCGCGGAAGCCATTGCTCTGGCGCACGATCTGGGTCACCCGCCGTTTGGACATGCAGGCGAGGCAGCGCTCGATGCGGCAATGTCGTCCCATGGAGGCTTCGACCACAATGCACAGAGCCTTCGGGTTGTTGCGCGGCTGGAGCGCAAATATGCAGCATTCGACGGTCTTAATCTGACCTGGGAAACGCTGGAGGGACTGGCGAAGCACAATGGTCCATTGATCGGCGCGTTGCCTGAAGGCATTCGCAATTTCAAAGAAGTACAGACCTTCGATCCCAAGACCTTTGCATCCGCAGAAGCGCAGGTAGCGGCGCTTGCGGATGATATCGCCTATAACAATCACGATATTGATGATGGATTTCGGGCCGGATTTTTCGATCTGAATGATCTTGAAGAGGTTCCGCTAACGGGCCGGATTGTCCGGAATGTCCGCGCGCTCTATCCCGATCTTGGTCCCACGCGCCTCGTGCACGAAGTCAATCGCCGGTTGATCACATTGCTGGTGGAAGATGCTGTCGACGGTGCAAGTGACAAGATCGCTGACAATCAACTTGGGGATGTAGATGATGTGCGCCGTCTTGACCAACCACTGGTCGCGTTCTCGGATACGCTTTCAGCCGAGCTGGACGAGCTTCGCTTTTTCCTGCTGTCCTGGGTCTATCGCAATAAGCGGATCATGAGGATCATGGACGATGCTCAGTCGATTCTTGCAGATCTGTATGTGCGTTACTCGGACGATCCCGGCACTCTTCCAACGGTGTGGCAAGTGACCGAGGCGGAGCACAATGAAAGGGATCAACCGAGAAGAATTGCCGATTTTATCGCCGGTATGACCGATCGCTACGCCCTTCAGGAGCATCGGCGATTGTTTGACGCTACTCCGGAATTGCGATAGGTCCAGCGCGCGGATAATCCCTAATTTCCAAGGTCTTTACTGCCATGAACCTCTTCGCCGAGTTTGCGGACCGGGTGCACGCTGCGCTTGCCGAATTGTGTGACACCGGACTCCTGCCAGCCGATTCCAACATGGCGCGTATTGCCGTCGAACCGCCGCGGGACCCATCCCATGGCGATGTCGCGACCAATGCAGCCATGGTGCTGGCAAAACCGGCAGGTCTGAAACCGCGCGATCTGGCGGAACCGCTGGCGGCATTGCTCAGGGCAGGGGACAACGTCGCCAAGGTCGAGATTGCCGGACCGGGCTTTATCAATATCACGCTCGATGAATCCTTCTGGCCACGTGTTACGGCTTCGATTCTTGCTGATCCCGCGCGTTTCGGCCGCAGCGAAATCGGCGCGGGCAAACCGGTCAATGTCGAGTATGTCTCGGCCAACCCGACCGGACCGATGCATGTCGGCCATTGTCGCGGTGCCGTGTTCGGCGATGCCCTGGCCAGCCTGCTGGCATTCGTGGGCTATGACGTGACCCGGGAATATTACATGAACGATACCGGGGCGCAGATCGAGGTGCTGGCTCGATCCGCCTTCCTGCGATACCAGGAGGCGCTGGGTGAGGATATCGGCGAAATTCCGGACGGTCTCTATCCGGGCGACTATCTGAAACCCGTCGGTGAAGCGCTCGCAAACGAATTCAAAGACAGCCTTGTTGGTCAGAGTGAAGACGCTTGGATGCCGGTCGTTCGCGAACGTGCCGTTGACGCCATGATGGAGATTATTCGGGGCGATCTTGGGAAATTGGGGATCGCTCATGACGTGTTCTTCTCGGAGCTATCCCTCGTATCCGGCGATACGGACATTATTCGCGAGACTATGACCGAGCTTGCCGGCAAGGGTTTGATCTATGAGGGGCGCCTGCCACCCCCGAAAGGACAGTTGCCGGACGACTGGGAAGATCGCGAGCAGACGCTTTTCCGCGCGACGAAATATGGGGACGATGTGGATCGGGCGTTGCTGAAATCCAACGGCAGCCATACCTATTTCGCCGCCGATATGGCTTATCACCGGGATAAGATTCATCGGGGTTTCAACCAGATGATTGATGTCTGGGGGGCTGATCACGGCGGATACATCAAGCGTATGAAAGCGGCAGTCGCTGCCTTGTCGGACGGCAAGGCAGACCTGGATGTGAAGATTTGTCAGCTTGTCCGTCTGTTTCGCGACGGAAGTCCGGTAAAAATGTCCAAACGAGCCGGTGATTTCGTTACTCTCAGGGAGGTTGTCGATGAAGTCGGGTCCGATGCGGTCCGATTCATGATGCTGTATCGCAAGAACGATGCGCTCCTCGATTTTGATTTTGTCAAAGTGACCGAACAGAGCCGCGATAATCCTGTCTTCTATGTCCAATATGCCCATGCCCGGGCCCACTCGGTTCTACGTAATACGCAAGATGTGTTCCCAGATTTTAACATTGAAAATCTTGACAAGTCGGCCTTAAATCTACTGTCAGACAGTTCTGAGATAGAATTGATGAAGATTTTGAGCCAGTTCCCGCGAGTAGTTGAGTCTGCGGCAATCGCGCATGAACCGCACCGAATTGCCTTTTATCTCAACGACCTCGCTGCTGTTTTCCACGCCCTCTGGAACCGAGGCAAAGAGTTGCCACAATTACGTTTTATTAATTCCGATAACCGAGATATAACTATGGCGCGTGTCGCGCTCATTGTCGCGACAACGGAAGTGCTTGCGTCTGGCCTGGCAATTCTCGGCGTGCAAGCTATCCGTGAAATGCGTTAGTATGGCCCAGAACAGGCCTTTCCAAGTTCAGTTGCGAGGGAAGTATCGTAATGTCTACGCGAAATGAGGGGGCGGACGGATATTCCGAGCCGACCGCTCATGACCCAAGGGACACCGCGGACCGAGACCCGCATCGCTTCGACACGCGCGCCCCTGATCTCAATGGGAACGGACAACCCCCTGCGGCCCCGGCACAGCCCGGCGGTATTGGTGGATTGGCTGGCCTGTCCAATTTTGCCGGAATGGGAAGTTACACGCCGACAACGCATCCCCAGGCGGACGAGCCTGCGCCATCACAGCCAGAATCCAATAATCTGGCGAGCTATACGCCCGAATACACGCCGCCGGAAGCGCCCAATCGGCCGTCGGTTTTCCCGGATTTGGATAACGTTGCCCCACAAACATCGTCATTCGACAGCTTCCGAGCGGAAGAGCCGCGGTACGAGCCGCCACAATATGAAGAACCGCGCTACGAGGAGCCGCGCTTAGACGAACCTCAATATGAGGAGCCTCAATATGAGGAGCCGCGTTTAGCACAGCCTCAGTATCAGGAAGTGCCGCGCTACGAAGAACCGCAGTATGAGGAGCCGGCTGCACCTCTGTCGCGTTACGACGAGTCGCGCTATGCCGATCCGGTTCCCGAGCCTGATCAGCGCGTAGAGCCTCAATTCAACGACACAAGCTTCGATTCTTCACGCTTCGAGCCCGCACCGTTGGGCGCGCCTTCCTTCGATGATACACATCAGCCGGAGTCGCCGTTTGAGCAACCGCCGCATCAGGAGCATCGCTTTGAGCCGGCTCCCGTAGAGAACGAACGTCCTGTCGAAAGCCCGCGCTTTGAGCCTTCTCCGGCCTATCAGGCGATACTCGGTGCCGACGAAGAACCGTCGGAGCCGACGCATGATTATGTGCCCGACAGACAGTTCGATCATGGATTCGATCAGCGCGATGAACCGGCGCCCATTGGTGACTTCGGAGCCGTTGCATCGGAAGATTTGCCGCAATCTTTTCGAAGCAGTGAGCCTCATTTCAGTGCGGAACCCGATTATGTCGCTGAGCCGCATTCGTTTGAGCAACCCGAACCGGTAGCTGATTTTGCAGCCTATCCAGCAGCGACTGCGGGGGAGCCGGCATTCGGCGCGCCCGAGCCGGATCTTCCCGAACATAATTTTGATGCCACGACCGGTGTTCAGCAATATGAAGCTCGTTACGACCGGCATCCGGAAATCCCGCTTGGCGGTTACGACAATCAAAGTGATGCGACTGACGACGTAGGCAAGCAACCATACTTCCATGAAACGGAAGAGGGGGATGCCGATTTCCTTGGTGAGGAAAAAGCAGAGTCGGGTGGCAAGAAGCGCAAATTCCTGATGGTGGCTTGCGGACTCGTCGGTGCCCTGGCGTTGGGCGGGACACTTGCCTATGCCTACAAGACGAGCGGCACCTTCCTTGGCGGCTCAGATACACCGCCGATCATCGAAGCCGATAGCCGGCCGGTCAAGGTCGCACCGGAGACGCCGGGCGGCAAGGAATTCCCGCACAAGAACAAGCTGATCTATGATCGCCTCAGTGGCGAAGATCGTCCTGAGACCGAGAAACTTGTCTCGCGCCAGGAGGACGTCGTGGACGAGGTGCAAAAAGCACTGACGGCACGCGAAGCGCCTGGAGCTGATGCGCCCGAGATTGCGGCCAACCGTGGGGTTGCACCAAATCCGGGTCGGACCGAAACACCTGCAGTTTCTCCAGAAGACGGACCTCGTAAGGTCAAGACACTGGTGGTTCGGCCTGACGGTACGATCGTGCGGCAGGCTGTACCCGAGACACCGACACCGGCACCGGCAGCACCAAGCATCGCGCGACCAGCCCCGGCAACGCCTGAACCGCCAGCCGCAGCGCCGCGTGTTGCCGCAGCGCCTGTGACACGGGTTGAACCGGAAGCCGCAGCGCCTGCAGCTGCCGCGGAACAGAGCGGAGATGCAACACCACCGCCAACTCGTAAACCGCGAGAGACAGCGGTTGCATCGGCGAGACCGACACCTGCACCTGCTGCGACTCCTACAGCGGCCGCTGCGCAAACAGGCGAATATGTCGTTCAGGTTGGGGCCCGGCGCTCTCAGACCGCTGCCCTCGCGGGATTTGCAGATCTTCAGCAGAAGTATCCCAGGATCCTGAGTGGTTATAGGCCGATCATTCAAAAGGCCGACCTTGGAAACAAAGGGACCTGGTATCGGTTGCGCATTGGACCGCTTGAGACGAAGACGGCAGCAGCCGATCTCTGTAAGAAGCTCAGGTCGGCCGGTATGCGAAGCTGCCTAGTCAACACACGATAGGCATGCTTGACGCCAAGTGGCGGGGCCGATAGGCCCATCGCCATGATGAAAGCCTTCATAACAGGACTGCACGGTCTGCAGCTGACGTCGGACGAGGAGAGTTTTCTTCGCGACGCCACCCCCTGCGGTATCATTCTGTTCGCGCGCAATTGCGACACGCCGCAGCAATTGCGCCGGCTGATCGATGACGCTCTCGAAGCCACCGGCGACGAACGAACGCTTGTCCTTATCGACCAGGAGGGTGGCAGGGTCCAACGCTTGCGGCCGCCACATTGGCGTGCGCTTCCCCCAGCCCGTTCATTCGCGCAGCTCTATCGATCGGACCCGGAGTATGCGGTGGACGCTGCCAGGGCTGTTGCAACGCTTATGGGCGAAGATCTGCGCAACCAGGGGATTACGGTCGATTGTGCGCCGGTTCTCGATATCCCGGTCGCAGGGGCACATGATATCATCGGTGACCGTGCCTACGGGACAGAACCTGAAACCATCATTGCGCTTGGCCGAGCCGTTGGCGAAGGATTGATGCACGGCGGTGTTCTTCCGGTCATCAAACATATACCCGGTCATGGACGTGCCCGATCGGACAGCCATGTGGCGCTTCCGGTCATCGACACGGATCTCGAGACGCTTCGGACCACGGATTTCGTGCCGTTCAAGGCGCTGAACGATATGCCGCTCGCCATGACGGCGCACGTTCTGTTGACGGCCATCGACCAAGAACAGCCTGCAACGCTATCAGGCGCTATAATGGGTAAAATGATTCGGGGGGAAATTGGTTTCGACGGGCTCGTCATGACTGACGATCTCAGTATGCACGCTCTGACAGGATCGTTTGCGGACAGAGTGCGTGCATCCATCGACGCCGGCGTAGACGTTGTATTGCATTGCAATGGGGACTTCAGCGAGATGACGGTCGTGGCCGAAGCCACACCGGCATTGGACGCGGAGTGCAATGTGCGGTTCGAACGTGCCTTGTCCAGGCTCAAACCTCCCCAGGAATTCGATCGTCAACGTGCCGAGCATCTACTCGGTCAGATAATGGACATGTCGTGAACGGCGAAAATGAACCAGAGACCGATGGCGAGCCTGATACGGTTGCCGATCCGGAGACGGGTGTAACAACCGAGGAAGCGGCTGCAGCTGAGAATTCAGCGTCCGTCGCAGTCAAAAACACCATCGTTGATCCCTTTGAGGAGAACCGTCCGGAAGACACGTTCTACGTCGATCTCGAGGGATTTGGCGGCCCATTGGATCTACTCTTGAGTCTTGCTCGCACCCATAAGCTCGATCTGACCAAGATTTCGATCCTGGCACTGTCGGAGCAATATCTGAGCTATATCGAAGCGGCTCAGCGCCTGCGATTGGAACTGGCGGCCGACTATCTTGTCATGGCCGCATGGCTCGCATATCTCAAATCGCGCCTGCTGCTGCCGGAGGACCCGGAAGACAGCGACGAGCCGACCGGTGAGGAGTTGGCTCAGCAATTGGCATTTCGCCTGCAGCGGCTTGAGGCGATGCGGGAAGCCGCTGCACAACTGGTCACTCGCAATCAGCTGGGCCGCGATGTCTTCGCACGCGGTATGCCGGAAGACGTTCGTGTGGTGCGTGAACGCGCCTACGAGGCCACGGTTTTCGATCTCCTGAAAGCCTATGCGGAGCAACGCCAGCGCACCGCCGTCGTCGAAGTGTTGATAGCGCAGCGCCCTGTCTGGTCGCTCAAGGACGCGAGGGAACGTCTCGAGGATCTTCTAGGCAAGGTTGGCGATTGGGCACCGATCGACGAGTTGTTGTCAAAGTATCTGGGCGATCCCGAGGAGCGGAAGACGGCCATTGCCAGCTCTTTCGGCGCCAGCCTCGAGTTGGCCCGGGAAGGCCGCCTCGATCTCAAACAAGACCGGGCATTTGCGCCCCTTTACATGCGCCGTCGCGACGGCACCGGTGAGAACGCCGCTACTTGAACAAGACGGGAAAAGAATTCATGAGCGCAATCATCAAAGACATGACAGCTGCGAATATGCCTGAAACTGCCGACGTGCTGCCTTTGCCGCAGCCCGACAATGTGACGCCATTTCCAGCAGCCAATCGACGCGAGCAGCTGAGGCTCGTGGAAGCTCTGCTGTTTGCTGCAGACGAGCCGATCAGCGAGGCTTTTTTAAGTGAACATCTGCCTGAGGGAACCGACGTAGCGAGCCTGCTGGATGATATCCGGGACCTGTATGACGGACGCGGGGTCACGCTCGCGCGCATTGCAGGTAAATGGGCTTTCCGTACGGCCGACGACCTCGCATTCGTACTCGAACGCTACCAAGTCGACCAGCGGCGCCTGTCACGGGCTGCACTCGAGACGCTGGCCATCATTGCTTATCACCAACCCGTGACACGCGCCGAAATCGAAGAGATCAGGGGTGTCAGTGCATCGAAAGGAACGCTTGACGTTCTGATGGAAACGGGTTGGGTACGCATGCGTGGGCGCCGACGTGTCCCGGGGCGGCCGGTAACTTATGGAACAACAGACGGATTTCTTGATCATTTTGGATTCGATACGATCAATGATCTTCCGGGATTGAACGAACTCAAAGGCGCTGGTCTTCTCGATAGCAATCTGCCCCCAGGTTTCAGTGTCCCTATGCCTGACGATGGGGACACTCTCGCAGAGGACGAGGATCCGTTGGAGGACGAAGTGGAGCCTTTGAAGGACGAGGACCAACCGGTTGTCGACCAGACAACTCCAGATGAGACAGAAAGCGAGGTTGAAAAACTCGCGCCGCGCCTGTCCAATGAAGGCGAAATGTAGACAGAGCCTCGTCCTGACCGATGGGGCCGAAAGTGAGCCCCGTGTTGAATCGCATTGATGACAATGTGCCGAACGATGAGCTGCGCCCTTTGGGTTGGGGCGCGCGCGGCTCCGCTGCGGCGGCAATTGCGGCGCGCCTGACATGCGAGAATGTCGGGCGGCGCTACGGCACGGCGATTGCTCTTGAAGATGCCAGCCTCGATGTCGCACCCGGTGAGATCATTGCAATGCTCGGGGCATCGGGAAGTGGAAAATCTACGCTTTTGCGCCTGGCGGCAGGGGTAGAGCGGCCGACGTCTGGCCGCATACTGATCAACGGGCAGGAGGTTGCGGGGCCCAATCGTTTCGTCCCGCCGGAAAAGCGCAATGTGGGGCTGATGTTCCAGGATTTCGCGCTGTTTCCCCATCTGACGATTCTTCAAAATGTTGCGTTCGGCCTGCAGAAGCTTTCTCGGTCAGAGGCCCATAGGGCAGCGTCTGCGGCGCTGGAACGGGTCGGTTTGTCGCATTATGCGGATACTTATCCGCACATTTTGTCCGGCGGTGAACAACAGCGTGTGGCATTGGCACGAGCGATCAGTCCAAGACCCAGTGTAATATTGATGGACGAACCTTTCTCCGGTCTCGATAGCCGTCTTCGGGAGACGATGCGTGAAGAGACACTCAGCCTGCTGCATGAAATGCGGGCGACATGCATCGTCGTGACCCATTCACCCGAAGAGGCAATGCGCATGGGCAATCGTATTGCCCTCATGCGAAGAGGCCGGCTTGTGCAGGTTGGAACGGCCCAGGAGCTTTATCGGTTGCCTCGCGATATCGAGGCAGCACGCATGTTTTCCGATCTTAATGAAATTGCCGGACGTGTTGTCGGCGGGGCGGTCGAAACCCCGCTGGGCCGCTATCCTGCCAATGGATTCAATGAAGGTGAGCCCGTAGTTGTCTGTGTCCGGCAGAGCACCATTCGGATTGTCGAACCAGGATCCGGGCCAAGCGCTCGAACACTCAGGGTGCGCTTTCTGGGCGACTCGGCACTTCTCGACGTGGGTGTCGACGGTCTCGAGGAACCTCTGATTGTTCGGGTGCGACAGGCTGAATCGCTACCGCCGGATCAGGACGTCGGGGTCAGCATCGACCCGGAGAGCGTCTTGCTTTTTTCCGGCGATGCCGCCGATTGAAGTGCATTGACCGGGGTTAACAGTGCTGCTAGGCCGCTGCTTGCCGCCTGATACCCTTTCTGCAATAGTGCGGCTCAATCAAGCGCGCAAGCGCGTATGGAGACTACTAGAATGGCGCCGAGCTGGTTTCAAATTTTGATCGTCATCGTGTTGCTCGTGCTGCTCTTTGGACGCGGTAAGATTTCCGACCTCATGGGTGATGTCGCGAAGGGCATTAAGAGCTTCAAGAAAGGCATCGCCGAGGACGAAACCGAAGCAAAGTCCGAGACTGCCGATACGGTCAAGACAATCGATCACGAAGAAGACGCGGCTGTTGCGTCGGCTGAACCCGCCGCGAGCGAAAAAGCCGAAACGCGCTGAGCGGGCGCTCGACGGGCGGCGATATTTCACGTCCCGAGCCAAAGCGCGATCAAGGCTTATAACCCATGCTGGACATCGGCTGGACCGAACTCCTCGTAATAGCGGTGGTTGCGATCATTGTGGTCGGACCCAAGGATTTGCCGCGCATGCTGCGCTCTCTCGGCCAGTATGCCGGCAAGCTCCGCCGCACGGCCAATGAGTTCCGCAGTCAGTTCGATGAAGCGCTCCGCGACAGCGAATTCGACGAGCTGAAGTCGAGCGTGGAAGGCGTTGGTAATATGAATCCGCTCAACGATATCCGGGAAGCGGTGACCGATAGTCTGGATCCCCTCAAGAAAACCGCCGAGGACATCAAGTCCGGCATCGAGCGGGATGATGGGAAAGCACCCGATGCGACGACAGATGCGACGGAGACAGCCAAGCCAGACACCGACGCCTGGACGGATGACGGTGTAGAGGACAGCAGCGATACGACACAAGTTCAGTCACCGGCCGATCAGCACGTTGCGTCTAGTGATGAGCCTGTTGCCAAACCAGACAACGAGACATCCGAGGCCGCGTTGCCGCCCGTTAAGAGCGAAACCTAGATCCGATGAGCGAAAGTGAAATCGACGCGTCGAAGGCGCCCTTGATGGAGCACCTCATGGAGCTGCGAACGCGGCTCCTTTGGACGCTCGTTGCGATCTTCATCGGTTTCCTCGTCTGCTTCTTTTTCGCGAACGATATCTATAATTTTCTCCTCTGGCCCTATGAGCAGGCTGTTGGAGGCGAGTCGCGGATCGAGATGATCTACACCGCCCCACAGGAGTTTTTCTTCACCCAGCTCAAGCTATCGCTTTTTGGTGCAATCGCTCTGGCTTTCCCGATAATCGCCTCGCAGCTCTACATGTTCGTGGCCCCGGGTTTGTACAAGAACGAGCGCGGTGCCTTTCTGCCTTTTCTGATCGCCACACCGATCCTGTTCATCATCGGCGGATCGCTGGTCTACTTCGTGGTGATGCCGCTCGCCATGACGTTCTTCCTGTCGATGCAACAGACAGGCGACGATGTGGTCAATATTCAGCTGACGGCGAAGGTGAGCGAATATCTCGGGCTCATCATGACGCTGATCCTGGCATTTGGAATCTGTTTCCAGCTTCCCGTCCTGCTGACACTCCTGGCGAGGGCAGGCTTTGCGACCGCGGCCGGATTAAAGTCCAAGCGTAAATACGCGATTGTCGGCGTGTTTGCAGCCGCCGCTTTCCTGACGCCGCCTGATCCAATCAGCCAGATCGGCCTCGCACTGCCGACATTGCTGCTCTACGAGATCTCGATCATTTCTGTCGGTATGGTCGAAAAGAAGCGTGCAGCAGCCGCTGCCGAACGCGACCAAGAGGACGACGAGGACTAAGACCTCGGACGTCCCGGCTGAACTCTGATCATTCGATGAGTTGTGCCTCGGACTCGATCCGGGGCTCAGTGTTTGATGGCACGCCCACAGTGTTTGTCCCTGGGTTCAGGATCAAGTCAGGAACATTGTGGGAGCGAGCGAGTGTAAAGGCAGGTCGCCAGAACGAGACACGTTACGGAAGTGTTAGGCGCCGCCGCCGCTATCGATTGTTTTTCTGTGCTGCCGTCGCTCTCGGAAACGCCGGTCGCCGCCGCGCCCGAAGCGCCTGTCATGGCGCTCTTGAGCGCGTCGCATCTCTCGTTCCTGATAGCGCCGATATCGGCGCTCGTCGCGAAGCGTTGCGCGATCCTGCCTGCCGCGACCCCACCAGCCGCCCCAGAAATTGTCGTTGTACCGGTCGGAATAGAGTCCATCCTGCTCATAAGGCGACATCAGCAGGCTGGCGAGCGCCGCACCCGTGCCAATCGGCATATTACGACGCTTGGCCTTGAAGGCAGCAACACGGGTCCGCCTTGAGCGGAATTTCGGATCACCTTTTCGTGCGGAACTCATGAACTGACGCCAGATCATGGCCGGCATGTTGCCACCGGTGACGCCGCGCATTGAGGAGTTGTCATCATTTCCGACCCATACGCCGACGACCAGATTGCCGGCAAATCCGACAAACCACGCATCGCGATAATCTTGGCTAGTTCCGGTCTTGCCATAGGCAGCGATGCCGATGCGGGCGCCGCGTGCGGTGCCCTGGGAAACGGTCGCCGCCATCATCTGGCGCAAGTCGTTGCCAACCATCAGATTCCATTCCCCCGATCCCTCCGGAGGCTTGGCTTCAGCGGCCGATTCTTCGTCAAAACCCATAACGCCCCAGGGTTTGAGGGGGTAGGCATTCGCCGATATCGCAGCATATGCTGACGTCAGCTCGACCAGATTAACCTCGGATGTGCCCAGTGCGATACTGGGTGTCGACTGCAGGGTAGACGTGATGCCGAGATCGCGTGCGGCGGAAAGGACATTGTCGCGGCCGACGGTTTCCGATAATCGAACTGCCACCGTATTGATCGAGCCGGCGAATGCACCCTGCAATGTCACAAGGCCGCGGTAATTATGACCGAAGTTCTGTGGCGCCCAATCACCGATGGCAATCGGTTCGTCATAGACCTGCATTTGTGGCTGTGCGCCCTGTCTTAGGGCTGCCAGATAGACGAACGTCTTGAACGCGGAGCCGGGCTGACGTGCGGCCTGAAAGGCGCGGTTGAACTGGCTCTTGTCGTAGCTTCGGCCGCCGACCATGGCGACGATCCGTCCGTCGGGGCGCATCGCGACAAGGGCGGCCTGGCTGGCCTTGCGGCGCTTTCCCGTCTTGGAAAGTATGTTCTCGACCGCCTTTTCGGCCATCTTCTGAAGCTTCGGGTCGAAACTTGTGTGAACCTGGAGCGGTGCCGTCTCGCCGTCGTCCGGAACATCCGTGGTTTGCGCAATCCAGTCGGCATAATAGGCACCGAACGTATTCTCGTTGTCGTTTTTGAAATTGGCCGGCTCGACGGAGGCGAGTTCTTCTTCGTCCAGCGTGCCTGTCTCGATCATGGCCTGGAACACAAGCTGCTGACGTTTTTGCGCAGCTTCGTTGAATTGGGCAAGCTTGGATGGTGAGCGGAGCAGGGCAACGAGAAATGCGGACTCCGAGACACTCAGGTCGCTGACCGCCTTTTTGAAGTAATGGGTCGCCGCTGCGCGAAGGCCATGGCAGCCTTGACCGAAATAGGCGGCATTGAGATAGCGCTCAAGAATCTGATCCTTTGTCAGCATCAACTCGAGCCGCAGAACGATCACAAGTTCTTTCAGCTTGCGCTCATAGGTCTTGTCGCGAGTAAGATAGACCTGCTTCACCAATTGCTGCGTCAGCGTACTGCCGCCTTCGACAATCCGGCCTGCCTCGAAATTCCGCATCATGGCGCGGGCAATCCCGAGCGGATCGATACCTAGGTGAGAGTAAAACCGGCGATCCTCCATTGATGTCAGGGCATCGACAAAATGCTGGGGGAGCTCGGCGCGGGTGACAGCCGCATCCACGCAGCCGCCCCGGTTCGCAAACGCCTTGCCTTTGTCGTCGATCAAGACGAGTTGTCGCTTGTCGCGCAGATCGAGGGTTTTCTCGACCGGATAGTCCTTACCTGGATCAGGAACGAAGGCCATTCCGGCAAGCGTTAGGGCACCGCCGCCGATCACCGCCAAGTTCAGTGCGGGTGACAGCAGCGGAACATGCCATCTCGTAAACCGTCGTTGCTTGCGCTTTTGCAGACCCGGCAGCCCTTCTTCGGACTCGTCCAGCTGAAGGCGTGCTTCTTCTCTTCTCAACCAGATCCGCGTCGCAAGCTCACTGAGCTTGGCCATTTCTACTCCTGACACCCCCGTCGACGGGACATACAGTTATATAGGGACGCTCAGAGCGAATCACACCCTATAATCAGGCCTGTGGACGCTTCGCCACACACGCACATGTATCAGGCAAACCCGGCAAAACTCAGCCGAAAACGACGAAATTCTGTTTTTGCATTGCTGGACGCCGGGAGATGTGCCGCGTATAGGATTGCTCGAGCGGCGAGTCAGGGCGCATTCCTGGCGCGTATCCGTTGATTTCAAACATTTTCAAAGAGGGAAGTCGGTGCACGATCTCAGGTGGATCAGAGACAATCCGGAGGCCTTTGATGCCGGCCTCGAAAAACGCGGTGCTGAGCCGCTATCCGCAACGATTCTGGCTTGCGACAAGGAACGAAGAGAACTCCTCCAAGAGCTTCAGGACGCGCAGGCGAGGCGAAATGCGGCGTCGAAGGAGATTGGCAAAGCCAAAGCCTCCGGGGACGATTCGGCTGCACAGCCGCTGATCGACGAAGTTGCGGCGCTGAAAGCCAAGATTCAGAGCGGCGAGGACACCGAGCGGACCCTGAACACCAAGCTCGAGGGCTTGCTGGCGGCGATTCCCAATCTTCCCCTCGACGATGTCCCGGTCGGGCCGGATGAAAGCGCCAATGAAATCGCCAGAACATGGGGCGAAGTGCCAACATACGACTTCAAACCCAAAGAACATTTTGAACTCGGCGAAGCTCTGGGGCTGATGGACTTCGAAACGGCGGCAAAGCTATCGGGCGCCCGGTTCGTCATCCTCAAAGGCGCCTTGGCCCGGCTTGAACGGGCACTGGCAGCCTTCATGCTCGATATGCATACGGGCGAATTCGGCTATCAGGAGATCGTCCCGCCCGCATTGGTCCGCGACGACGCTCTTTTCGGTACCGGTCAGCTTCCCAAGTTCGGCGAAGATCTCTTTGCCACCAAGAACGATTATTGGCTAATTCCGACCGCCGAGGTTCCGCTGACCAATCTGGTTCGGGGCACGGTCATAGAGGAAAGCGATCTGCCGCAGCGCTATACAGCCTGGACACAGTGTTTTCGCTCTGAAGCGGGAGCGGCCGGTAAAGACACGCGCGGCATGATCCGCCAGCATCAATTTTCTAAAGTAGAAATGGTCTCGATCACGTCGGCCGACACCTCGCTTGACGAACTGGAGCGAATGACCGGCTGTGCCGAGGAGATTCTTAAGCGGCTGGGACTGCCCTATCAGGTTGTCGTCCTGTCCACGGGCGATATGGGTTTTGGCGCGCGTAAGACATACGATATCGAGGTCTGGCTGCCGGGGCAGGAGCGTTATCGGGAAATCTCAAGTTGCTCGGTCTGCGGTGACTTCCAGGCACGTCGGATGAACGCCCGCTACCGTATCGACGGTAGCAGGGACCTTGCATTCGTCCATACTTTGAACGGCTCCGGCCTTGCCGTCGGCCGTACAATGATTGCGCTCATGGAAAATTATCAGAGAAGCGATGGCGGCATTGATGTGCCCAAGGCGCTACAGCCCTATATGGGCAGTCTGAGCACAATCGGAGCCGCCTAGAGTATGCGCATTCTGGTGACGAATGACGACGGTATCAACGCGCCTGGTCTGGATGTCCTGCAGCAGATCGCATCCGAAATTTCGGATGATGTCTGGACCGTGGCACCGGAAACGGATCAGAGCGGTGCATCCCATTCGCTCACACTCCATGAGCCCTTGCGCTGCCGGCAGATCGCCGACAAAACGTTCGCCGTAAAAGGTACGCCGACCGATTGCGCCATTATGGGCATCCGCTTTCTGATGGCGGATGCGCGTCCGGATCTCGTCCTGTCCGGTGTTAACCGCGGACAGAATATGGCTGACGATGTCGCCTACTCCGGAACGATTGCCGGTGCCATGGAGGGGATGTTGCTGGGGGTTCCATCGATCGCCTTCAGCCTTGCTTATGGCTTTGAGACATCTGACCGGTTGCATTGGGAAACGCCAATGAAACTCGGCGCCGGCCTGGTCCGTCAATTGCTGGATACCGGATGGCCTGAAGATGTGATGCTGAATGTCAATTTTCCGGACCGCGCTCCGGAAGATGTTGTCGAGACCGTGGTGACATCTCAAGGGCGGCGTGACCAGGGACTTCTGAACATCGAAGACCGTATGGATACACGCGGGAATCCTTACTACTGGCTCGGATTTGAGCGCCGCCTCTCGCGTCCCCCGGAAGGGACCGATCTTTGGGCAGTCTATGGCGGCAGGATATCGGTAACGCCGCTGAAGCTCGACCTAACCCACGCAGACACCGGTAAGGCGCTGAAAGCTGTTCTGGAAGGATAAGGGAGTTTCCGACATTGTCGGTCGGAAACTCTTGTCGAGTGTCAACAACCTGCCGGTGGACGCTTGCACCAGAGACCTTTGGAGTCCTGGTCGCCGCGTTTGAGCGTCCTGCGAACCTCCGGTTTGACGGGTGCCTGTTCGACAGGTGCAGGCTTGAGAGACGCAGGTTCTGTCGGAGAGCGCCTTTCGACTACAGATCTGGATACGGTCTCGACGGATGCGCCTCGATAAGAGTCCTTTGCAAAATTGGCTAGCATGACGGCGCTGGATTTGGCTTTTTCGCCAAAGTCTTCGAAGGCTACCTTGCCTTTTGCACATGCTTCTGGATTTCGTAGGCAGAATGCACTTAAGTCCTGGAAGGTCGCCGCCGCAGTTCCGAGCAGTTCTTGCTGCGTATTTTTGTCTGTCGGGATAAGACAAACAATCAGCGCCAACCAAAATACGGTCCTGATAAGAAACATTAATTTGCCCTTTTTTTTACTCGTCTCCACCGAAGACAGTGCAAAGATAGCAAAAACGCCCCAATAAACTTCAAATTCGACCGCTAGGACACGAAATATACTTGATTAAAATTCTTCTAAAACTGTTTTGTTGAAAGCTAGGTTTTGTTTACGGATCGCGTTGGGATGGCATCAAGCAAGACGCGACAGGACTATGGAATCATTGAATAATGCCCAACCGAGCAGGGGTAGTCGAAAACGACGGTAATCTGCCCGGCAGGCAGTGGACGGCAATAGCACATGGCAAGCACGCTCGACCGCGTTGGTCTCATACTCGGTTTGCGTCGCAGCGGAATCTCCGACACCCGTGTATTGCGGGCAATGGAAATGGTCCCACGAGAAGAATTTGTCGATCCGGCATTCGTCGCAGAAGCCTATATGGATTCGGCGCTCCCCATCGATTGCGGTCAAACAATATCCCAGCCCTATGTGGTTGCCTATATGACTGAAAAGCTGGCGCCGGAAGAGGGGCACTCGGTTCTCGAAATCGGAACGGGATCCGGTTATCAAGCCGCTGTTCTTTCCCATCTTTGCGCCGAAATCCATACGATCGAGCGCTACCGTGAATTACAGGCAGGGGCCGATAAACGCCTGCGCGCGCTCGATATTCACAATGTTACCACGATCATAGGGGACGGTTGGCTTGGATGGCCGCCAAAAGCGCCATATGACCGCATCATTGTCACTGCTGCGGCGACGGAGATGCCTGAGGCGCTGATTGAGCAACTCAAGGTGGGTGGACGCATGATACTGCCGATGGGGCCGACGCGGAACGAGCAGGTACTCGTCCAGATCGATAAGAACGAGGAAGGCATTACTATCCAAGAGCTTCTTCCGGTCCGCTTTGTGCCGCTGGTCAAAGGGCGGGTAAAACGGGACCGGAATAAGGACACAGATAACGGATCGTGAGCGGGAAGCGCCCCGATGTTTGTAAAAAATTAACCAATAAGAGCGTTAACTCCCAGTATCGGGAGAAAGACATTGTTGTACCGTAACCAACCCCGCAAAGCGCCTATGCCTATGTTTCGTACCTTCTGTCTCGTTGCACCCATCGCCCTCGCGATTGTCGTCAGCGGATGTGCACAACGAACCAATTTCAGCTTTCCGTCATTCAATCTCATTGGAAAAGATAAGGAAAACGACGATTCACGTCGTTACAATCCCAACGGTAACGGGTCAGGTCGTTTGATCGACAGTCCAACCCGATAATGCGAATTCGCATATTTTCACCCGTCGAACAGTGACTGACGTCTGCCAAACACGTCTGTAACCACCATCACAAACCCATCGCCTTAAGACCTTGTTTACGCCTTCAGCGCTTTACTGATCGCAATAAGGAAAGGTGGGTTTCATGATTGGTGCAAAGCCGTATGGGGACACGGCTCATCGTCGACTGAGGGCTATTGCCCCGGCCGCGACGATTGTGCTTGCTCTCGCAGTATCAGGTTGTAGCGGCAACGTATCGCGGTTCGACTTCGCAAGCGCATTCGAAAACCGCAAGAGTTCGGACGAAAAGCTCACCACTGCGTCATTGCCGCCGGTGCCACGCGAACCTGTCTACGATGTCGAGGAGCGACGTCAGTCAGATGTCGTGTCCGACCGACAGCCCAAAGACCATTCTCGTCTTGAGCGGTCTAGGGAGGTTTCGCGCGCGCCGCTTGCCGAACCGCGTGCACCTGCACAACCGGTATCACGTGCGCCCGCACAACAAGCTAGTCACGAGATCGAAGTCAAACGTGGGGATACGCTTTACAGACTGTCTCGCCGCTACGATACGCCGGTTGAGCAAATTCGCGCCGCCAACAACATGCGCGGCAACCGTCTGAGTATCGGACAAGTCCTGCGTATCCCGACGGCCTATAAGCCAAGTACCTATACGGTGAAGCGCGGCGATTCCATCTATTCGATTGCCCGAAGGCACAATGTCGACCACAAGCAATTGGCCTCCTTCAATCGGCTTTCCCGAGCAAGCCGCATCAGTCCCGGTCAGGTCATTTCGATCCCGCGGGAGTCAGATGGCCCGCTTCCGCAGACCGTCGCCAGTCGCGACACCCGTTCCGTACCAATTCCGGCAGCAAGTCCCGTTCGTGGACAGGCACCGCGGGTTGTTCGCACGCATCGGATTCCTGTCGAGTCAGCTGGCAAAACCCGAACAAAACCGGTCCGCGTCGCTTCTCGCGGCAAAGTCGAACTGCCATCGAGCCGGCCAAAACCAAAAGTGCCCGAGAAACGTGTTGCCGCACGCAAGACACTTCCTAGTCCGGCGCCTCTGGCTGGAACGCGATTTCGCTGGCCTGTTCGTGGCCGGATCCTCTCGAAGTTCGGCCCGAAGCCGAACGGAAAGCACAATGACGGGATAAATGTTGCCGTACCAAAAGGCACATCCGTCAAAGCGGCGGAAAACGGCGTTGTCGCCTATGCAGGTAGCGAACTCAAAGGATATGGCAATCTGATCCTGGTGCGCCATGCCAACAACTGGGTGACCGCCTATGCCCATAATGACAAGCTGATCGTGAAACGCGGAGACAAGGTCAAGCGCGGCCAGATCATCGCGAAAGCAGGAAAGACCGGATCAGTCGGCAAACCGCAACTGCACTTTGAACTTCGGAAAGGTTCAAAGCCCGTCGATCCGCTGAAACATATGGCGGATTCCTAAGACCAGCTTAGAGTTCCAAACGTTTGCCGAGCCGGCCCGCAAGGTCTTGGATATATTGCCAGGCCACGCGGCCGGAGCGGCTACCGCGCGTAACCGACCATTCCAACGCATCAGCCTTCAGATCTTCCAGATCATGGCTGAGTCCGAAGTGCTGAGCATAGCCTCGTACCATGTCGAGATAGTCGCTTTGGCTGCAGTTATGAAATCCAAGCCAGAGGCCGAAGCGATCCGACAAAGAAACCTTCTCTTCGACCGCTTCTGAGGGATTGATCGCTGTCGAGCGCTCGTTCTCCATCATATCGCGCGGGATCAGATGCCGCCGGTTGGACGTCGCATAAAACATCACATTTTCCGGCCGCCCTTCGATTCCGCCCTCCAGCACCGCCTTGAGCGATTTGTATGAGGTGTCGTTGGCATCGAAGGAAAGGTCGTCGCAGAAGACAATGAAACGATGGGTCTGTGCTTTGAGCACCGTCAGGCAGGCGGGGAGGGTATCGATATCCTCGCGGTGGATTTCCACGAGTTTGAGGGAGGAATCGGCCGGCTGGCCGGGATTCGCCGCGACTTCAGCATGCACAGCTTTCACGAGTGAGCTCTTGCCCATCCCCCTTGCGCCCCATAGCAAGGCATTGTTGGCGGGGAGTCCTTTGGCAAATCGTTCGGTGTTGGAGACCAAAGTGTCGCACATGCGGTCGATTCCCTTCAGGAGCGTGAGGGGAATGCGGTTCACCGTATGTACCGGCGCAAACGTATTGCCTTCAGGGTGCCAGATGAATGCATCGGCATCGGCAAAGTCGGCTTCGGGCAAGGGCTGAGGTGCCATTCGCTCGATCGCTATTGCGATGCGCGAAAGCATTGTGGCCATCGGATCCTCGGAACTCATTGGAAATTCTACCTATTTTTGGGGTATCGATCTGGAATTAACGTGCGTGCTGCAATCGCAGCGGATCTTGCTCTTAAAGTGTAGTCACAGCCCACGCAAACGGGAACTGATGGGTAAGGTCATGGTTTGCAGGAAACGTGATGCACCGGTAAGGATGCAAGAACCGATCGCGATTTTGATCGTTCACGGGAGCATCAGCAGTAGCGGTTGCATTGATAGGCCACCTGATTATAGTCGCCGCCACTTTGCTGCAATGGACAAGGGCACCGAATCCAATGCCTTGGCCTTTTGGTCTTGTGGCCTGATCAATCCCACAAAGGGGAGACGAATATGTTTGTGACACCGGCTTATGCGCAGACTGGCGGGGGCGATAGCATGATCGGTGTCTTGCTGCCGTTTGTCTTGATCTTTGTCATTATGTATTTCCTGATCATCCGCCCGCAACGCACGCGGATGAAACAGCATCAGGAAATGGTTGCCGGCGTGCGGCGCGGCGATACGATCGTGACCAGCGGCGGCATCATCGGCAAGATCACCAAGGTTGTCGATGACAATGAGGTACAACTTGAGATCGCCGAGGGCGTGCGTATCAAGGTTGTGCGTGGCACAATCTCAGAAGTGCGCACCAAGAGTGAGCCGGCCGAGTCAGCCACTACGAGTTAAGGCGCGTGCCGTCGGCTTCGTCCGGCGGCATCGTGGCCACGCGTACCCAAAACTGCATGACAGGCGGAAGAGGCTTGAGATAGATGCTCTATTTCGCGAGATGGAAGATTATCCTGGTACTCCTGGTATCGGTAACCGGCATTCTTTTCGCGATGCCGAATCTGCTGTCCAAGAGTACGCTCGATGCTATTCCGGAATGGATTCCGCACAATCAAATCAGTCTCGGCCTCGATCTCCAGGGCGGTGCTCATCTTCTATATACAATCGATGAGAATGAACTGATCACCGATTGGCGCAAGACCATTCGTGGCGATGTCCGCGAGGCTCTTGGCCGCGGTACGGGCATAACAGCTGGCCAGAAAAGGGTGACTGCTCGTCTCAGCAATACCGGTCCGAGACAATTGACCGTGCGGGTCAATAAACCGGAGGAGGTCGACGAGGCCTACAATCGGCTCCGCCAGCTTGCCGTGCCAATTTCGAGTTCCGTATTTGGTGGCAATGCAAACACTGTGCTCGATGTCCAGCGCGGTGATGGCAATACGATTACTGTCTCAATAACCGAGCCGGGACTCACGGAGCGCATTGGCAATGCCATCGAAGCCGCAATCGAGACCGTTGGGCGGCGCATCAACGCGCTCGGCACGACAGAGCCAATTATCCAACGCCAGGGCCGGGACAGAATTCTGGTTCAGGTGCCCGGCATCAGAGATGTCGAGCGGTTGAAAAAACTGGTCGGTGAGACAGGCAAACTGGACTTCAAGATGGTGGAGACCAGCACAACAGCGCAAGAAGCCATCGCAACAAATCGTAGACCGCCTGGAACAGAGATTGTCCCGTCCGAAGACGGATATGTGGAGTCTTATCTTCTCGTGGCACGTCCTTTGGTGACAGGCGAACATCTGACAGACTCACAGCCTGGTTTTGATCAGCAGACGAACGAGCCTATTGTGACATTCCGGTTCGACACCGCGGGTGCACGTCGGTTTGGGCAGGCCACTCAGCGGAATGTCGGGCGTCCCTTTGCGATTGTGCTCGATAACAAAGTGATTTCGGCCCCCGTCATCCGCGAGCCGATTCTCGGTGGTACGGGGCAAATCAGCGGAAACTTTTCTGTTCAGGAGGCGAACGATCTTGCTGTCCTGCTGCGGTCGGGTGCCTTGCCGGTATCCTTGACAGCCATTGAGGAGCGAACGGTCGGCGCGAGCCTTGGCGAGGACTCGATAGCGGCGGGCAAGATCGCGTCAATGATCGGCCTTGCTGCAGTCGTGGCCTTCATCATCGTGTCCTATGGCCTCTTCGGCATATTCGCCAATCTGGCTTTGGCGGTGAATATCGCGCTGATCATCGGGGTTCTCTCTGCTCTCCAGGCAACCTTGACCTTGCCAGGTATCGCCGGGATCGTCCTCACGATCGGTATGGCGGTCGATGCCAATGTTCTCATCTTCGAGCGTATCCGAGAGGAGTTGCGCGCTGGCAAGACGGCCATCGCGTCGATCGATTCCGGATATAGCCGTGCACTTTCGACGATCTTGGACGCCAACATCACCACATTCATTGCTGCGATTGTCTTGTTCTGGCTGGGTTCGGGACCTGTTCGCGGATTTGCCGTCACCCTGTCGATCGGCATTCTCACCTCGGTCTTCACGGCCTTTACGCTAACGCGCCTGATGGTGGCCTACTGGGTACGCACCAAGCGGCCCTCGACGGTTCCGATTTAGGGAGAGATGTCATGAACGGTTTTAGATTCATACCGAGCGAGACGACGATCCCATTCCTGCGTATCCGGACGATCAGCATGATTGTCTCCGGATTGCTGATGATCGCTTCGATCGGGCTCTTCATCGCCGTCAATCTCAATTATGGCATTGATTTCCGAGGCGGCACGCTCATCGAGTTGCGGGACAAATCCGGCCCTGCAAACATGAAGGAACTCCGTGGTCAGATGGGCGCGCTTAAATTAGGCGACGTCCAGATCCAGGAATTTGGCCAACCGAGTGATGTGCTGATGCGCATCGAAGAGCAACCGGGCGGGGAAAAGGCGCAGCAGGTGGCCGTCACGAAGGTGAAGGCGGCACTTGGTGACAAGTATGACTATCGCCGCGTCGAGGTGGTGGGCCCAACTGTTTCCGGCGAACTCATTCAATCAGGAACCATCGCCGTTCTCGTCGCGATATTCGCTGTCCTGGTCTACATCTGGTTCCGTTTCGAATGGCAGTTTTCGATTGGTGCAGTTGCAGCGCTGGTCCATGATGTGGTGCTGACGATCGGAATCTTCTGTCTTCTGCAACTCGAGTTCAATCTCTCGATCATTGCGGCCATTCTGACGATCGTCGGATATTCGCTGAACGATACGGTGGTGGTGTTCGACCGGGTTCGCGAGAATCTGCGCAAATTCAAGAAGATGCCCATCGAGGAACTTTTGAACCGGTCGATCAACGACACGCTGTCGCGCACGATCCTCACCTCGGTGACCACACTCCTTGCCTTGCTTTCTCTCTATATTTTTGGTGGGGAGGTCATCCGCGGCTTTACCTTCGCGATGATCTGGGGGGTTGTCGTCGGAACATATTCGTCAGTGTTCATCGCCTCGCCGGTGCTTCTGATGTTGAAGGTCAAACGCGACTGGAGTGGTGTCGGCGGCGCCAAGGTGAAGGAGCCTGCAGGCGGAAGAGCTTGAGCGAGCCTCATACCGCCCGCTATCCGGAACGCACGCCTATCGATGCTTATGGCAATGGCGGGTTCCGATTTGCGAATATGGGCCATGGCGGCTCGATCCTGATCATTGCGAGCGGCATCTATGCGTGGGATCCGACGGACGCCGATTCACTCGTCGCTGAGGACTTCACATCGGCATTCAATGAGTCGGATCGGCTTGAGTTCCTGCTGCTCGGGACCGGGCGAAAACAGATATTCCCGAGCCCGGAGCTGAAGACTGCCTTTGAGGATGCCGGTATGGGTCTCGAAGCCATGGATACAGGCGCGGCCTGCCGGACCTATAATGTCCTGCTGGCGGAGGGACGCGATTTCGCTGCGGGATTGATAGCCGTTCCCTGATAAGCAAGGACTGGATTATGTCGAGCATTCTGGCCTCTCCATGGAAAGCACTGGCTGCGGGCGTCGTGTTGGCCTTTGGACTCGGTGTACTGCACATTCTTCTTGGCGGCGGAATCTCGATCGATATCGTGACGTTTATCCTTCGCTGGATCCATGTGATCGCGGCAATCATCTGGATCGGTCTTGTCTGGTTCGTGAATTTTGTCCAACTCCCGGCGCTCGGCAAGCTGGACGATCAGGGCCGAGCGGTCATCATGCAGGCCATTGCTCCATCCGTAGCATGGTGGTTCCGCCATGCCGCAACGATCACCGTAGCTGCCGGTCTCGCTCTCGCAGCTCTACAGAGCACGTTGTTCGATGTTCTAACGCTCGGCGCCGGCGACAGTTTCGCCGTTCCGCGTTACACGCTGCTCGGGATCGGAATCTGGCTCGCCATCGTCATGTATGTCTTTGTCTGGTTTCTCATCTGGCCCAATCTCCAGATCGTCCTGGGGCAGAAGCCGGGTGACGCCGATGCGAAGAACACGGCACGAGCGAAAGTATTCAGATATGCCCGAATGAATCTGATGCTCTCCATTCCTGTCACTTTCGCCATGGTCGCAGCGCAGAACCTGTTCTGACTACCGGCGTGCCATAATGCCGAACATGGCCGACCTGACCTATCCGACAGAGCTGCGCGATGCCGTATGGCAGGCCGCGCGGGCAGGGGACAGAGATCGCTATTGGGCAGCCCTTTTCGTGCCCGAACCCTCGCGGACAGGGTTGATGACCCTGGCGGCATTCAATGTGGAACTCGCGCGCATCCCCGAGATTGTGAGCGACCCCATGATGGGCGAGATCCGTCTCCAATGGTGGCGCGACGCTCTCGCCGGCGATACGGATACGGGTAATCTGATTGCCGACGCGCTGCGTCTTACCGTCCAGGAATTCCAGCTCGATCGTCCGCGGCTGCAAGGATTGATCGATGCCCGGATTTTCGATTTGACCGGCGACATCATGCCGGATCAACAAGCGGCACGCGCCTACCTGCACAAAACAGCCGGATCGATGTTTGCCCTGGCTCTCAAGATCTTGGGCGATGAAACGTCTGGCCCGGAAATGGCTGTGAAAGATGCAGGATTGGCCTATGGACTGACAGGCCTAATGCGCTCTCTCGCCTATCATCGTGCGCAAGGACGACTCTATCTTCCCGCAACAGCATTTGCGGATGCGGGCGTCTCGCCGGAAGCGTTCATGGCAGGCAGCGCCGATGAAAGCTGTGCCACGGCGCTGGCCCGCCTGAGGGCGGATGCGCGCCTGGCCCTCTCCAATGCCCGATCGGCAATAGAGAATTCGCCTCCGACGAACCGGAATGCCTTTCTCCCACTTGTACTTGTCGAGCCTGCTCTTAAGTCAATGGACCGCGCGAGCCCGTATTCGCTGCAGAGCGAGGAGCAGACTCTGTCTGCACTCTCGCGTCTCTGGCATTTGACGCGGGCGGCCCTGCGAGGGCGTATCTGACGGACGGTTGGCACGAGGGTCGAGGATATGGCGAAGGGTCGCATGAATCTGAAGGATTTTCTCGGAGCCATCGTGCCGAATATCGGCACGTCCGTGTCCCGGTTCTCCTTTGCCGTTCTCTTCGCTGCGCTGTTTGCGACATTTCACGTGTTCGAGTTGGATGACGAATTCGATCTCGATAGACGTGAGACGATGCGTGTCTCGCTGGCATTGATTTCAGCCTTTCTCTGGTCGTTCGGTGTCGCATTGCTCGCCGAGCGGCAGAAGAGCACCCTGCTGAGGATTGGCCTAGTTCTGGTTGGAATTCCGTTGATTGCAGGGCTCCACTTCTATGCGGAAGCTCTCGCTTTTCAGCCCTATATCTTCACGGCAGCACTCGTCATCTTCGTTGGGCTGGCGCCTTATCTCAGCCCATCCGTCGCTGGTGGACGCGCGGCATTCTGGCAATTCAATCACCGGTTATGGCTTGGCGCCGCTCTGGCGCTGGTTGGCGCCGTGCTTTTCGCAGGCGGTCTGTCTCTGATCATCGAGACATTGGAGTTGCTCTTCGAGATCGATTTCCCGTCAAAGACCCATCAAAAGCTCTGGATCATCGGTCTGACGCTGGTCGGACCGGTCAACTGGCTCTCGACGGTGCCCCACGATTTCCAGGACACGGTGCCGGAGGGCGAGCAGCCCGAGTTCACATCGAGAGCCATCGGCACAATCGTCAAGTACATTCTGGTGCCACTCCTGCTTGTCTACACGGTCATTCTCTACGCCTACGCGGCTAAGATCGGGTTCGATGGTGCGTTGCCCAATGGCCGGCTCGGTCACATGGTGCTGGCTTACGGTGCCATGGGAACACTCACTATCCTGCTCGCCTTTCCGACGAGGCTCGTAAGTGGACCGCTGGTTACCTTCTTTTGGCGAAACTGGTTCTGGCTGACGATCGGTCCGGTCGTTCTGCTGTTTCTGGCCGCCTATACCCGCGTGGCGCATTACGGCATCACTGAAGAGCGCTACCTCGTGCTTCTGGCGGGCCTCTGGCTGGGTGTGCTCGCCATCATATTCAGCTTCTGGCGCAGCGATCGCGATATTCGTGTGCTGCCGCTGTCACTGATGGGATTGTTGTTGATCGCATCCATCGGTCCCTGGGGCGCGCTGGGCAATTCGATCAGAAGCCAGATGACCGAACTTCAGGCACTCCTGGAGCGAACAGGCCGGCTCGTGGACGGGCGCATCGTTGCTGTGAAGGAGCTGTCGGCGATTGATGCCGGGGACTCCCGGCGAATTCGATCGATTGTGTATTATCTCAGTCGGCGTGATGCGCTGCCGCAGATCGAACCATGGTTCGCAGGCGTCGAAACGAGCCCGTTCGACCAGACTGCAAATGACAATACCCTGTCATCGAAAATTCTCAGCCGTTTGGGTGCCGGGAGAGCGGGCCACAAGACAGCCGGGACGGAATGGATTGTTTACCAGGCCAACAAGCCGGGAACGATCGATGTTTCCAGTTTCTCGCAGCTTGCCGGTCCGTTTCGCATTCATCTCAGCCAGGGATCGAAGGTCCCTGAGTTCACAATCCAGGTGGAGCAGGTTGGTACCGTTACCTTCAAGTTCGCACTCGATCACATCGTGTTCGAGCAGCTTTCGCCAGGAGGCTCGACCAACCTGAAACTCAGTACGGCGGAGATCGTTCGCACGACACTCGGCAAAGGGCGCCTTCAGCACCGTGGTGAACCCATCATGCATTCGCATATGTTTGGCAGCCTGCCCGTAGGACTGATGTTCCAGAATTTCTCCGGCCGGATCGGTACGCACGGCGTCCACACACTGACAGCAATCGTCTCGGTCTATGTGGGCGGCCGCTAGCAAGGCACACAATAGTGCCGCCTATTCCGCTGCAACCTGTCGCTGGCCTGCAATCCAGCGCTCAAGATCCTGGAGAGCGCGCGCCGACTGAACCTTCTTACGGGCACGGCTCTTTTCCTTGCCGCGAAGACGTTTGCCATTTTCCCGCGTGGGCGCTTCGGCTGGTGGGAAAAGTCCGAAATTCACGTTCATCGGTTGGAAGCTGCGTTTGCCTGGCTCGTCGTCGTAAGACAGATGACCGCCCGTGATGTGGGAGAGCAATGCACCATGGGCTGTGGTTGCCGGCGGCATCTCCAATGGACGCCCGAGCCGTTCTGCGGCGGCAAAGCGACCTGTCAGCAGACCAATCGCCGCCGACTCAACATAACCCTCGACGCCGGTGATCTGCCCGGCGAAGCGTATCCGCTCACTGCCTCTGAGCCGCAAACTTTCGTCCAGAAGTTTCGGGCTGTTCAGGAAGGTGTTGCGATGCAGACCGCCTAGGCGTGCAAATGTTGCCTCTTCGAGCCCGGGAATCATGCGGAAAATCTCTGTCTGTTCGCCATATTTGAGCTTGGTCTGGAAGCCCACCATGTTCCAGAGTGTGGCCAGTGCATTGTCCTGGCGCAGTTGCACGATGGCGTAACACTTCACCATCGGATCATTCGGATTGGTCAGCCCCACAGGTTTCATCGGCCCGTGACGCAGCGTCTCCCGGCCGCGTTCCGCCATTACTTCGATCGGCAGACAGCCGTCGAAATAGGGTGTCGAGGTCTCGAATTCCTTGAATTCGGTCTTTTCTGCCGCCAGCAGGGCGTCAATGAAGGTCTCATATTGCTCGCGGTCCATCGGGCAGTTGATGTAATCGGAGCCCGTACCGCCAGGGCCGGCCTTGTCGTAGCGGGACTGGAACCAGCAGACGTCGAAATTGATCGAATCGCGATGCACAATCGGGGCGATGGCGTCGAAAAACGCCAGATCGTCCTCGCCGGTAACCTCTTGAATTGCTTGTGTTAAACCAGGGGATGTTAAAGGGCCGGTCGCGATGATGACATTGTCCCAATCGGCAGGAGGCAGGCCTGTGATCTCCCCCCGCTCGATGGTCACAAGCGGATGATCCGCCAGTTGCCGGGTCACCTGGTCTGAGAAATTGTCCCTGTCCACGGCCAGTGCCCCGCCGGCCGGCAGCTTGTGCGCGTCGCCTGCGGCCATGATCAACGAGCCCAAACGGCGCATTTCCTCATGTAGAAGGCCGACGGCATTGGTTTCAGCATCGTCCGAACGGAAGGAATTCGAGCACACAAGCTCAGCCAGACCGTCGGTTTTATGGACATCGGTCCCCCGTTCGGGCCGCATTTCATGCAAAACAACCGGAACGCCGGCATTTGCCGCCTGCCAGGCGGCTTCCGAGCCTGCAAGGCCGCCTCCGATGATATGAATCGTTCCGACTGTGGCCATGATGTAACACCCAATAGGAAAAGCACTGTAGATAACGGCGTCGTTAGTTCCGACTCGTAATACCCGATGCTAAAGACAGAGATAGCAATGTAGTAGCAGTCAACAAAGGCTGGACAAGATGCGACGTGGGATTTTGGCAGTTGCCTTGATCGTTTTAGCAACCGGGCTTTCAGGTTGCACCTACGAACGGCGCGGCAGTCCCGATCTTCATTTCTTGGATTGGAAGACGGAGCCGCCCCGCGGCAATACCGTCACCGTCTGCCATGCCTATGGCTGCCAGAAGACATCACGCATTGTTTTCAACCACAGCCACGTCAAGCAAATCGCCGACTTGATGAAAAAAACCAAGAAGGCCGATACGCCCGAAGAAGAGCGTCGCGCCATTGCCTACGCAGTTGGCTGGATGGAAACCCACACCGGCAACAAGATCGGCACCAAGCATGATCGCCCCGGTATGGACTACAAGGCGTCCGGCGATCCGACTCAGCAAGACTGCGTCGACGAAGCCACAACGACCACCGCGTACCTGATGTTCCTGCACCAGAAAGGCTTGGTGAAACATCATGAAGTCAGAATTCCCTTCTCCAAGGGCAACATCCTCAAGGGTGTGAAATACTGGCCGCACTGGACTGCCGTTCTGGAAGAAACCGAATCGAAGCAGCGCTATGCTGTCGACTCCTGGATTTACAAGAATGGTGAGAACCCGGCCATCGTGAAGGTCGAGGACTGGTACATCAAAGACCTAGACAGCCTCCCGCCGTCGACAACCTGATCGTGAGATCTGGCTGATGTACCGCCCCATGGCGGTGCTAGCAGTGGTTTGCCTGCACGACCTCCCCAGATGATTGGTTCTTGCTGCCGGGCATTGTTGTTCGTCGTTTGACGGGGAAGCGCCGCAATCAATTCGAGCATTCCCTTTCTCGTTTTGACCGTACTGGTTACGGACCTTTCAATCTCTTATGACTAGTCGAAACCGGGGCAATACAACCGGCCCGCGATGGCGAGGGATGCAGCGATGAAACTGATGATGTTCGAAGATGACGGCTCCGCGCGGCTGGGCGTCGTAGAGGGTGAAAGCGTCGTCGATATTGCGAAGTGCGATCCATCGCTGCCGACGACGCTGCAAGCGTTGATCGAAGCCGGAGATGGCGCGCTTGATCTTGTTGCATCTGCGATCGAGGCAGCATCGGATGGTTCGAAGCTTCCTTTGAGCAGTGTACGCCCGGCATTGCCTTTGGAACGACCAGGCAAATTTATCTGCGTCGGCCTGAACTATGCGGCTCACGCACGCGAAGGCGGTCACGACCTTCCGGAATTCCCCTCGCTGTTTGTCCGCTGGCCATCCTCGCTCGTGGCAGCGGAAGCACCGGTCATCCTTCCCAAAGTCTCCGAACAGCTCGACTATGAGGCCGAGCTGACAATCGTCATCGGCAAGGGTGGGCGGCATATCGCCGAAGCGGACGCTCTTGAGCATGTGTTCGGATACACGATGTTCAATGACGTTTCGGTTCGTGCCTATCAGCGTAAGACCGCACAGTGGACGCCGGGCAAGAATTTCGACGGCACGGGTCCGCTCGGTCCCGTTGTCGTCACGGCCAATGCACTGCCAGTCGGAGCTTCGGGCCTGCGGATTACATCGCGCGTCAATGGAGAGACCCGGCAGGACTCAAATACGTCCGACATGATCTTCTCCACGGCCCGTATCATCGCCATTCTTTCTGAATTCATGACGCTCGAACCCGGCGACGTCATTGCCACCGGTACGCCATCTGGCGTTGCGCATGCGATGAAACCTCCGGGCTGGATGAAGGCCGGCGATCGTGTCGAGGTTGAGATCGAGGGCATTGGTGTATTGGGCAATCCGATTGTCGCAGAAGGCTGAAAGCTGTCTCTGCTTTCGGCTGAAAACCTTCTATTGAACAGAAACAACGAATGATGGATGGTTGGGACAATGACGCAATCAACAGGCATTGGCGCGGATGCGCGCTGGGAGGATTTGGAAACATGTATCGAAGCATAACGGCAGCAGCGGCAGTGACGATGGCTCTCATGTTTGCTGCACCCGCACATGCGGGGTCGCAGGTCTGCGGGCACTATGTGTTTGGTGGTGCATACCCGTTCCAGCCGGACGCGCAGCGGAAGGCCAATGACCTGGGTGCTATGGCGTTGGATCTGAGACGATCGAACAGCCCCAACAATCATAAGGCACTCTACGTTGTTGCCGAGGGTCCGTTCGACAGGATTCAGGATGCACAGAATCTCGCTCGGCAATGGCGCAGCCGCGGCGTGAAAGGCGCCTACACGGCCAACCGCTGCTTCACAGGGGACTAAGCCCGCTCGCAACCGCCAAGGTGCAGCAAGTCTGCATCTGGCCGTCGCGAAAGTTCAGCGAGTCGTAGAATTGGACAACAGCGCACACTTCGGACTGATCGGTGGGCTCGGCGTTGGTGCAACTGTCCACTATTATCAGGCGATCGCCGCCGCCTGTTCTGCCAGAGAGTTGCTCCCGCGTATCACGATTGCCCACGCCGACGCACCGACCGCGCTGGCGCTTGTTGGTGAAGGGCGCATTGACGCGTTGGCAGATTATTTGGCTGGGTTTTTGGACGAGTTGGCCAAGGGTGGAGCGACCTTTGCCGCCATCCCCGCCATCACGCCACACATCTGCCGTGCCGAGTTGATGTCGCGTGCGTCCCTTCCTCTCATCGATATCCTGGACGTCACCGCTCAGCAGGTGACGGAGCGCAAGCTTAGCCGTGTTGCGCTTTTCGGTACGAAATTCACAATCGACAGTCAGTTGTTCGGAGTGCTCGACGGGGTCGATGTCATCCAACCAAGCGAGGACGAGATCGCCGAAATTCATCGCATCTATATGGAGCTTGCAACAAAAGGCCGATGCTCGGAGAGGGATGAGAAAAGACTGCGTGAGATAGCCGCCAATCTCCGCCAGCGTGATGGCGTCGAAGCCGTCATCCTTGCCGGTACCGATCTCAATCTCATTTTCGATGAAACCCGAGCCGGCTTTCCTGCGCTCGATTGCGCGGCGGCTCATATCGAAGCGATTGTTGACATGATGGCTGGGTGAATTGGGGCCGAGCTATATCCGCATCATATTCGAGCCGACAACATCTTCCCATACCTGCAGATGCTGATTGTTATTCAAAGCCGCCATTGAAATTTGCCCATTCATTCAAATAAAAATCCTGTAGGATTTTGCCTGTCGCAAACCGGGGCGCAAGTTGCCTCGGTTGGATTTAGTCGATTTCGACGGCCCGCGATGTAATGGGAGAGCTCAACGATGATTCGTGGAACATCGACGATTAACGCCGCCAAAGCTGTTTGTCTGCTCGCCGTAGCGGTAATCGCGTTCGGTTCAATATCGGCCCTGACGCCATCCCAAGCCCATGCTGCGGGAACCTGCCCATGTTTCACCACCAAAACACTCATCGAGCGGTGCAAGTATCAAGAGCCCGATGCACTCAAAAAATCTGACCGGTATTTAACTTTTAGCTGCCGGCCGCCGGCCGCTGCCACCCTCATACAACGGTATGTCACGGGAATTTATGCTGAGGGTAATGGCAAGCCTTTGGATTGGGTTTGCGAGAGCATTCTTATCCCCGATGACGGGTCAAAGTGGACACGTAAATCCACCCACATATCCGCGGATGACGAAAAGGCTTGCCGTGGACACATTCAGGATGCGTTGAAGAAACTGACCCTTAAGGACAACAAGGCAAAACCATCCGCAACCGTTGATTCAGATCAGTCGACTCCAACTCTGTCCGCAACCGATACCTACCAGGCTTACGTCAAGGCCGCTGCATCCAAGACCACGACGGCGGAGGAGTTGATCTCCTATCAAGCTGCCAGTGTACGCGCCACGTCCCCATCTTCGTCACCCGGCGAGCAGAAGATGGGAATGGAGATGACGCGAGGCCTGTTCGGTGGAAGTTATGGGCTCGAGATCTTGTCGGAGGAGACGAACGATAAAGAGGCCATAGTGAAAGCGGCAATTTGCCTGCCGGGTGGGGATCGGATGCAGCTCGAAGCCAAGATGGTTCCTGAGGGAGGTCACTGGAAGCTCTTGAAGGGGAAGTTCTCCAACCGCATGGTCCCCAGCCTGGACGACCCAGATGTGAAGCTCCCGGAGAAATGTCTCGATTGCGACACTCTGGCCGCTGACCCGAATGATCCGCAAAAAGCAGCCGGATGGGAGGGGATTTCATTTGATGCGCTCCATCCCAAGGAGGCTATTCCAGCCTGCCGGAAGGCCGTCGCCTCACAGCCAGGTGTCGATCGGTTTGCATTCCAACTAGGCCGTGCTCTCGATCGGGACGAGTCCTTTAAGGAGGCGGCAAAGTGGTACCGACAGGCTGCAGAAAAGGGATATTCCGGTGCAATGGTCGGACTCGGCATTCTATACGCCGAGGGAGCGGGGGTCGCCAAGGACGCGAAGGCGGCGCTGCGCTGGTACCGAAAGGCGGTTGAAAAAGGTAATGCCGACGCAATGCTTCAACTCGGCAAGATGTACGAAAATGGCCAGGGGGTCAGCGAGAACCAAAAGGAGGCCTTGGCCTGGTTCAGGAAGGCCGCGGAGAAAGGACATAGCGGTGCGATGTTCGATCTCGGTTTCAAGCTGGCCGAGGGTGCGGGCGTCAAGAGAGACGTAGAAGAAGGCGTACAATGGTATCAAAAAGCAGCGGAAAAGGGTGTCGCGGAGGCAATGCTCCTGCTTGGCGAGATCTACGAAGAGGGCAAGAAAGGGATCGCCGCGAACCCGGATGAAGCCGTCCGTTGGTACGAAGAGGCAGTTGACAAGGGCAGCGGCGACGGAATGTTCCGTCTCGGCCTGATGTTTCTCGATGGCAAGGGTGTCGACAGCAATCCCGAAGAGGCGATCTACTTGTTCCGGCAAGCGGCGAAGAAACGGCATGGCGATGCCATGTTCTTTGTTGGCTGGATGTATGCCGGCGGCCAAGGTGTTTCGCAGGACTGGAAGGTTGCTGCCGATTGGGTTTTCAAAGCGCTCGCCGAAGGCAGCAATGAAGCCTTCCAGGAAATGACAAACAATGCAAAGCGATGGGATAAGTCGTTCCGCAGTGAACTCCGACGCCTCATGAAAGAAGCAGGCGTCTACTCTGGCACCGTGGATGGCAGAGATTTCGGTCCAGCCACCATCAAAGCGATCAAGACATTATTGAAGGGCTGAAGGCTGCAGCGATCGTGTATGACCGGGATCGGGATCGCTTGCAGTCCCAGAGGACGTATCCAGTTATTACCGTCCGATCCAATCGGGTGATTTAGTCTAGCGGGAATTCGGCAACCGCATTGCGACCCGCGATGCGGCCGAAGGCAAGACATTCACCGATGTTTCCTGTGCCCTGGTAGAGGAAACTATAGATCGATCCAAGCTCGCCGGCGCTGTAGAGGCGGGGGATCGGTTTTCCGTCCGGCTGCAGAACCTGGGCTTTCTCATTGCGCCTCGGCCCGCCCTGTGTGTTTATCATGGAAGGTGACAATTCGACGGCGTAATAGGGCGCGGTTTCGAATGGAGCAAGCATCAGCTTGCGGCCAAAGTCTTCGTCCTCGCCCGCTAAGGCCTGGGCGTTCCACCGCTCGACCGTCTCGGTCAATCTCTTTGCATCGAGACCGATAGCCTCGGCGAGATCGGCAACCGTATTCGCCGACTTGATCCAGCCCCTCTCAACTTCAGCGCTATTGTCTTCGCTCCACTGATAGCGCTCCATGATCGGCGTCCAGCCGCGATTGGGTTCCTTATTGTAGAGTGGCGCCGCCGTCTTCATGGTCTCATCGAAGATCATGTACATGGGGCAGGGCACCTGCAGGGGCCGCCAGGTGCCGTTCATCGGCACCTTGCCATGCCGGGTCTTGAACTTCTCGTCACCGAAGCGCTTGCCGTCGGGTCCGACCACGATCATGGCCCCAGGGAAGACTTTGGAAAAGTGTAGGGCCTGCATCGAAAGGGTTGCCGGAAATTCAGGTACCTTGAGCGCCATGGACGGCCCGGCATAATTGTTCATGTGCCAGAGATCGGCACCGACAGAGAGTGCCATCGCAATGCCGTCGCCTTCGTTGTAAGGGGAACCTGACGGGTAGCAGTATGGCACGCCCGGAAGGTAGGAACGGATCATCTCCTGGTTGTTCTCGAACCCGCCGCAGGTCAAGACGACAGCCTTTCGTGCATTCACATAGATTGACCTACCGTTCTTCTCAGCGCGGACGCCGATGATCTCCTTCGTATCGCTGTCCTGGATCAATTCACGGCCAGGTGTTTCAAACTGGATGGGAATGTCGCGTTCCCTGACCAGACTCTCGAAACGTTTCCAGGTGTAGGAATATCCGTAGGTCGGACCGTCGTGAAATTTGTGCACACAGTCCGAACCTGGGAGTTCCGGGTACTCAATACCCTCAGGCTGGTGTTGGTGTTCCTGCGGATCGCCGCCGAGCCCCGCCAGCCACGCATTGTTGAGGCTCATTTCCGTTGCCCAGGTCTGGATCATCGCATCGGGCACTGTGTAAGGACCGCAGAGCGCCTCCAGATATTGCGCGGCCTTATCCGGCGACGAGGTGTTCAGATAACCCTGCGCAGCGATGCGGGTGTTACCGCCTGCCTTGTCTTCAGGTGCCTTCTCCAGGATCAGGACATCCGCACCGAGATCGAACGCCGTCACTGCCGTCGCCACTCCGGCACCGCCGAAGCCGATAACGACGACATCGACGGCCACATCCCACACGTCTGGTACCAAAGTGTCTCTCCAATCTGTTGGCCTGGATGTTGCCAGCTAGGAATCTTACTGCGGTGTAGCCATTGCCCGCACGACCTGATCAAGCTCGATGACCCCAACTGGATCACCCGACGGATCAACGACGTGGGCTGACTTGGCCTTCTCCTCGGTGAGTCGCAAGAGTGCGTCCTCCAGGACCGTGTCCTGGCCGAAACTGAGAGGAGGAGTCTGGCCGTTGAGAGAAGACATGATGGAGCCTACTTTTATCACGCGGCCCCGATTGATGTTCTTCACAAACTCTTCGATATAGTCGTCGGAGGGCTCCAACACGATGCTTTGCGCATCGCCTTGCTGGACCAATCCGCCATCGCGCAGGATGGCGATACCGTCCCCGATTTTGAGCGCCTCTTCGAGATCGTGTGTGATGAAGATGATGGTTTTCTTGAGCCGAGCCTGTAGCTCCAACAGGACGTCCTGCATTTCGGCGCGGATGAGAGGATCGAGGGCGCTGAAGGCCTCGTCCATCAATAAGATGTCGGCATCCGTCGCCAGGGCACGGGCAAGACCGACGCGCTGCTGCATCCCGCCGGAAAGCTGTGCGGGAAAATAGTCCTCATAGCCTGTAAGCCCGACCGCCTCGATCCAATGGTTGGCGCGCTTGCGTGACTCGTCTCCCGCAATGCCTTGAATGGTCAGGCCATAGGACACGTTATCGATGATGGAGCGATGCGGCAGCAATGCAAAGCGCTGAAAAACCATAGATATCTGGCGCCGGCGCAGGGCACGCAATTCTCGATCGTCCAGGTCCAGGATATTACGGCCGTCAATCTCAATGGTTCCAGCCGTCGGCTCGATGATCCGGTTGAAGTGACGGATCAACGTCGACTTGCCCGAGCCCGACAGGCCCATGATGACAAAGATGCTGGAGGCTTTGATATCCAGATTGATGTCGGACAGAGCGAGGATGTGTTCGTGTTTTTCCAGCAATTCATCCTTGCCGACGCCGCCGCGGACAAGATCCACCACGGACCCGGGATCGCGGCCGAAGATCTTGTACAGGCCTTGGGTGGAGACTTTGACGTCTTCAGTCATGGGATACCTGCCGGAAGCTCTGTAACCTGCGGCCATAGGCCTGGGAGACCCGATCGAAGACGATTGCCAGAGCGACGATGGCCAGACCGTTGAACAGGCCGAGTGCGAAATACTGATTGGTGACCGCTTTGAGCACCGGCTGTCCCAAACCTTTGACACCGATCATCGAGGCAATGACCACCATGGCGAGCGCCATCATGATCGTCTGATTGATGCCCGCCATGATATTCGGCATGGCGAGCGGGATTTGCACGCCGAACAGTCGCTGCCAGTAACTGGCGCCGAATGCGTCGGTCGCTTCAAGCACCTCGCGGTCGACCAGACGGATGCCGAGGTTGGTCAGCCTGATCATCGGGGGGATTGCATAAATGACCACGGCGATGAGACCCGGCACCTTTCCAATACCAAGCAGCATCACGACGGGTATCAAGTAGACAAAGCTGGGCATGGTCTGCATCACGTCGAGCACCGGCGTGATGATCGCCTGCGCTCTATCGTAGCGCGCCATCAGGATCCCGGTTGGCAGTCCGATGGCGATCGACAAGAAGGTGCAGACCGTGATCATCGCCATGGTCGACATGGTTTCTTCCCACATGCCGAAATAGCCGATGGCAAGGAACGCTGCGACGACACCAACCACGACCTTCCAGCTCCGGCTCGCGACCCACGCCAACCCCGCGAGCACCAGGATCACCAGCCACCAGGGGCTGCCGAGAAAAAGGTCTTCAAATGCGATCAGAAAGGTGAGCAGAGGATCGAAGAAATTTTCGATTGCTTCGCCATAGGTTCGTGAGAAATCGCGATACCCGATATCGATCGCCTTCTTCAGCGCCCGGAGCGACTCCTTGTCCATTTCAGGGAATTCGAAGAACCAGCTCGTGTCAGTCATGGCAATACCGGAAGGAAAAGGGAACTTATGGGGCAGGGGAGGTCGACGAACCCGGCACGCATGCCGGGTTCATTGCAATGAGCCTCACGACGGCTAGAGGGCCGTCTTCACCTTTTTAGCGACTTCGGCGGGCACCCATTCACGCCAGATCTTTTCATTCTCTCTCAGGAATTTTTCCGCTCCCTCTTCGCCGCCAGCTTGTTCTTCATCCATGTAGGCGAGCAGCGCGTTGACGACCTTATTGGGCCATGAACGCTTGGAGAGATAGGTGAAGGCCTTAGGGGATTTCTCGGCGAAGCTCGAGGACGTCACGGTCATCACAACTGATTTGGTCCAATCGTTTTTCTTGGGGTTGGTGCAATCGCCCTTGCCGGCACATCGGTCCCATTCCTTGGCATCGTGCTCGACGCCGAAGTCGAGTTTGACCATTTCGTATTTGCCAAGGATTGCGGTTGGCGCCCAGTAATAGCCGAACCAAGCCTGCTTCCGATTGTAGGCTTTCGCGAGCGAACCATCGAGGCCCGCTGCCGATCCCGTGTCGATCAGATCGAACCCGGCCTTATCGATACCAAATGCCTTGTAGAGGTTTGCTGTAACAAGCTGACAGTTCCAACCCGACGGGCAGTTGTGGAGCGCACCGCGAGATTTGTTTTCAGGATTGGGAAAAAGGTCCGGTCGTTTGAGTACGGCCTCCAACGTCGTCAGCTCTGGAGATTTGTCGAGCATATATTTCGGGATCCACCAACCTTCTTCGCCGCCGTCGCTCAAGATCTCGCTGGCTATCTTCAGGCGCCCTTCCTTGACCGACTTGTTGATCACCTGGCGCACGGAATTCATCCAGAGTTCCGGTGCGATGTCCGGCTTGCCCTTTTCCGTCATCGAGGTCGTCGTCGGTATCGTATCGCCTGGGACCAGATCGACCTTGCAGCCATAGCCCTTTTCAAGAATGAATTTGTCGACATAGGCGGCAAGTTCGGCCGATGCCCAATTCATATCGGCGATCGTCACCCGCCCACAGGCGGCAGAGGCGTCCTTGGCTCCCCATCCGAGGAGTGCGGATACCATTACAATTTGCAAGGCCTTCAAATATCGCTTCATTGTGAACATTTCCTTCCCTTTGCAAGCCGCGCCAAGAAATCGGCGAATACCGGCTTGTCCCAGGGGGATTGATAGCGTTCTTGAGTGTTCCTTGGCCACCTCTCCCATTGGCCCACAAGGAAACAATCCCACAGGTGAACGTTCCTCTTTTCCCGTCAACAGGATCGCATGTTGTTGTGTTTCAATCGATTTTCCATGTTTTCCGCCATTTTCAACAACGATATTGCCCTACCGGCATATGTGAATGACATGGAAGGGATGGGATAGGCACACTCGAGAATGACATTGCGCATCCGGCGACAGCACGCGCTATTTGCCGCAGCTATCCAACGGCAACGGCTCGACATTGTCTGGAATTCCGAAGAATCGGGACCTGATCCAATGCGGTCCTACATCCAATCGTCACGCGTGGACATCCAGCTGCTAAACTCGCTCTTCAAGCGCATCACCTCATCTCGATCGGTGCAAATAAGATCGAAACCGCCGTCGTATGGCGCAAACACCCGACCGGACGCGCAATCTACAAAAATCGCCTTTTCGCGCCAGTTTGCTATCTCCAAGAGGAGGTCATCGAAATTCCCTGGCACCCAGATTATCGAAGTCGCATAGAATGTAGTCTGCTCATCGTCTTGTGACTCACTATCGGATGGGCTCCAATCGAAGGAACGCTTCATCTGATAGGGCCTAAAAAACTCCGAGGGTCCGTCATTTTCGTCTGCGAACCAGGTCGCAACGCCTGTTGAAAGCCAGCACTTCGTCTCTCGTTGTAGAACGCGCTCCGCGAGCGCGTTCCCGCGTCGAAGAACTTCAGCTTCTTCAGCTTGCGTTTCGGGATATCGTTTCGACTCCGGCAATGCGTGAAACCGGATCCAACGATCCTGGCAAGCGACGCGGAGCATGTGACCCAATGGGGGAACTTGACCGTAGGCTTTCTGCCAGAAGGACTCGAAAGAGCTCATTTTCCTACCGTGAATGCAATGTGCGGACTCCGTTGAAGGATAATAGCGCGACCTCCCGTCGATTGACGACGCGGTCTTATGGGAAACTGCGCTTTGTCGGAATCTCTGACTCCGGCCTCAATCGCACATCGAAATTGCTGTTGTAGTTCGAAGCGCTCGGGTTCTCCGCACAGGCCCTGAAATACTGCCTGCGTCCAGGAACAACGATGTCGTAGTCCCAAGACGGTTGGATGCCGACTGAATGCGCTAGTTCAACGAGGCGGCGCCGGCACTGGCTATCTAATATTTCATTCTTGAGCGCTTTTAGATCCCATTTGTCTTTTGCGTTTGTCGCCATCCTATCCTCAACATCGGCGACTTCCGCTCTACCTGCAAGATTGCTCATCTCTAAAGGGTCCGCCGCAAGATCAAACAGCAAAGGAGGATCGGTCTCGCAGTGAACGTACTTGTAACTGTCCTCGATGACAGAAACAGCTGGGGCCGTGAGGGCATCCGCAGCCATTTCGGCCAGCACGATGTTGGGTCCGTCCAATCTATTGCCTTCGAGGGCATCGCGCAGACTGCGCCCATCATAGGGTGCCTCCAAAACACCGAGGCCGCCAGCGGGTTTCGCCAATTCGACAAGTGTTGGCAGCAGGTCAACAAGTGAAACATTGTCAGGACATCGTCTTGGACCATCGCTCCAAGGTGCAGAGACGATGAAGGGCACTTTCAATGCAACGTCATAGAAGGATCGTTTGAACCAAAGGCCCCGCTCGCCGAGAGCTTCACCATGATCCGATAGGAAAACAACGATGGTATTTTCAGTAAGTCCTGCTTTTTCGACTGCGTCGAGCAGCTTGGCGACCTGATCGTCGATATAACTGATTGCGGCATAATAACCGTGCCGGGCGATACGGACGTCTTCTTCGGACATGTCAGCTTCAACGACGCCGATATGATCGTGTAGACGCTGTGAATGGGCGTCCAGTTCCTCGCGCGGTAGGCGCGGGATTAGGGGCATGTCGATGTCTTCATGCCGATAGCGGTGCCAATAGTCTTGTGGGACTGCGAAGGGATCATGCGGGTGGGTGAATGATGTGACGAGACAAAAAGGTCTCTCATCATCCGACCGTGCATAATCGTGGATCTTGCGGACGGCCTTGAAACAGACCTCGTCGTCATAGTCGATTTGGACCGTCCGCTCATAAACGCCCGAACGCAGCACACCATTGACCTCGCCGGCAGCCGCAAGGAGACGGCCGGGCTCACTTCGACCCGCCTCAACCGACCAGTTGGCAGCCCAGTTGAAGTCGGACGGGTAGATATCCGTCGTCAACCGCTCATCGAACCCATGCAACTGATCGGGCCCGATAAAGTGCATCTTTCCGGCGAGACAAGTCTGATAGCCCAGAATGCGCATATAGTGGGCAAAGGTCGGGATCGTAGCGGCGAATTCGGTTCCGTTGTCGTAGACACCTGCATTGAACGCAAGCAGTCCCGACATCATCGATGCGCGCGATGGTCCACAAAGGGGATAGTTGCAGATCGCATTTTCGAAGACGACGCCATGCTCAACCAATCGATCGATGGCCGGTGTCTTCGAGACGGTGTTTCCATACGCGGCCAGGGCACGGGCTGCCAATTGATCGGCTTGGACAATCAGAATGTTGGGTTGTTTGTCCGTCATGATTCACTCCGCGGCGTAGATCGGGAACTGTTCGCAGAGATCTCTGACCGTCTGTCTGGCCTGAACCTCCGTATCCGTGTCCTGGCGCGTTAGTAGATCAGCAATTGTCCTGCCAAGGCGCTGAAACGCGTCTTCCTTGAAGCCGCGGGTTGTTGCAGCAGCGACCCCGAGACGCAGACCGACCCATTTGGCAGGATTGGCCACATCGAACGGAACGGGATTCTTGTTGGATGTGATGTTTGCGCGGTCCAACCGGGCCTCGGCCTCGCTCCCTGTCATGCCTTGGGGTGACAGATCCAAGAGGACAATGTGCGTGTCGGTTCCACCGGAAATGATCCGGATACCATTCTGAATCAGAGTTTCGGCCAACACGGTCGCATTGGCTCTTACCTGATGCGCATAGGCTTTGAATTCCGGTTTCAAGGCCTCTCCGAAACAGACGGCTTTGGCCGCGATGACCTGGGTATGGATACTGCCTTGGACCCCCGGAAAGACGCCGGACTGCAGTTTCTTTTTCCAATGTTCGTCTTTCGAGAGGATCACGCCACCGCGCGGGCCGCGCATTGTCTTGGTCGTCGTACATGTAACGATATCGGCATGGGGAATGGGGGAGGGATGCGCGCCGCCGGCCACCAGCCCTGCAAAATGAGCCATGTCGACCAGATAGAGCGCGCCCACCTTCTTGGCTATTGCAGCCATGCGCTCGAAATCGATGACCCGGGGGTAGGCGGACCCGCCTGCGATAAGCAGTTTCGGCCTGAGTTCAGTGGCGCGCGCGTCAACTTCTTCATAGTCGATCAGGCCGGTTTCCCGGTCGACGCCATAGTGATGGGCGTCGAACCAGCGCCCGGAAAGGTTTGCACCAAGACCGTGGCTGAGATGTCCCCCCGCGGCAAGATCCAGGCTCAGCACGCGGTCTCCGGGTTTCAACAAGGCAAAAAAGACAGCAAGATTTGCCTGACTGCCGGAGTGCGGCTGCACATTTGCATAGGTGCAATCGAACAGCTCGCACGCCCGATCGATGGCCGCCTGTTCCGTTACGTCCGCAAACTGTCCACCGCCGTGAAACCGGGCGCCAGGATAGCCTTCCAACGTCTTGTTGGTCATCTCGTGGCCAAGCGCATCCAGGACGGCCCGGCTCACGATGTTCTCCGATGCAATGAGTTCTATCTGCGAGCGCTGACGAGAGGACTCGTCCGCCATTGCCTCTGCTATCAGCGGATCGGCATCTGCCAGTCCGGTTTGGAAATGAGTGCTCATTCCGGAATCTCCTGTTCCCCCAGGCCCAACAAGCCCATTACGAATGAAAGCAAAGTGCACCTACCTTCCGCAAACCAGTTTTGCTATTTATTAGCCGTAGAAAAACTAAGGCTGAAAATATGGCTACCGCACCGCATCGCCCCAAGGGCCCGCCGCTCAACGCCCTACGAGCATTCGAGACAGCCGCACGGCTCGGAGGATTTGCAGCGGCGGCGGATGAGCTGTGCGTGACGCCGGGCGCCGTCTCGCAACATGTGAAGGCTCTGGAACTGTGGGCCGGTGCTCATCTCTTCGAGCGGCGCTCTCAAGGTGTAAAACTGACTCCGCTCGGAGAACTGGTTGCTGCTGAATTCGGTGAGGCATTCGATCGCATCGGCGATGCGATACAGTCGCTCAGAACCCGAGCGGCGCCAGAGAAAATCCATATCGCGACCTTGCCAAGCATCGCGCAACTCTGGCTATCGCCGCGACTCCCGGAAATCCGTCTTGCGGCGCCCGATGCTTTGATTTCGGTTACCACAATGGAGCGACCGCCAAACTTTCGCCGCGAGCCTTTCGACATCGGCATCTTCTTCGAAGAGAACCCGCCGCCCGGATCTGTCAAAGTCTGCAACGAAACGATCTTTCCGGTCTGTGCGCCGTCGGTTGCTGCACGGCTTACCGATCCGAGTGACTTGAGCTCAGTTACGTTCTTGCACGATGCAGCCTGGTCAAGCGATTGGGAGATGTGGCTCGCATCTGCACACCCAGGCGCCAATTTTGACACCAGTGGCCCGGTCTTTTCGCTTTATAGCCTGGCACTTGAGGAGGCGAAGAACGGTGCCGGCGTACTGATCGGACATGAACCACTGGTAGGAGCGCTTTTGGCGTCCGGTGATCTGGTCGCACCCTTCAGCAAAAAGGTCTCTCTCAACCGGAGTTTGTCGATCGCATTGGCTGATCCAAGCACTGCTGTTGAGACCACGCACGATATCGTCAGAGCCATTTTGGGCAATAGGTAATCCGTGTAAAGATGTTCCGTTTATCGATCCAGTTGCACCACGGCCTCGACCCATGCGAATTTCCCAGGAATCACAATAAACGAAAAGGTCCGCTGCATGCTTGAAGATCGCTTTGGCAACACTCTGTCCACCAACTCGCCCGAGGCACGAGATGCCTATGTTGAAGGTGTCGATCATCTGCTTGCAGCCAGCCACGAGACCGAAGATGCATTGCAGCGCGCGATTGATGCGGACCCATCCTTTGCGCTGGCACATGCCGCCTTGGCGCGCACGATGCAGATCGAAGGGCGAGGGACAGAGGCTGTTGCCACTATTGCTACGGCCAACGGGCTGACAGGTGGCATTTCCGCGCGCGAGCAAAGTCACGTCGCAGTCAGCGATCTGCTTGTTTCAGGCAATGGTGCGGCTGCATACGAGGCCATCCTTCAACATCTGGAGGACCATCCACGCGATGTGTTGATGGTACAGCCCTGCACGAGTGTATTCGGCCTGATCGGCCTCAGCGGAAAGGTCGGGCGCGAAGCTCAGATGCTGGCCTTCATGCACCGGTTGGCACCCCACTATGAGGACGATTGGTGGTTCGCCGCATTCCATGCATTCGCGCAGGCCGAAACCGGACAGATTTCGGACGCGACGAAAACGATTGAACGCGCACTTTCCGGCAATCCGCGAAACGCCAATGCCGCTCATATTCGCTCACATATCTATTATGAAAATGGCGAGGCCGACGCCGGATACGCCTTTCTCGACGAGTGGCGCAAAGACTATAACCGGCGTGCGCCGATGCACTGCCACCTGAGCTGGCATGTTGCGTTGTGGGCGCTGGAGCGCGGTGACGACGATCGTGCCTGGGAGATTGTTGAAAACAACGTCCGGCCAAGCCGCACGGTCAGCCCGCCACTCAATGTGATGACCGATACCGCGTCGTTCCTGCTTCGTGCCGAAATGGCAGGCAGCCAGCGTCGGCCGGACATATGGCAGGAAGTGAGTACCTACGCTGCCAAAGCCTTTCCGAGTACAGGCATGCCGTTCATTGATGTGCACGCCGCCCTTTCTCATGCGATGGCCGGTGACATGGAGGGCCTGAACCGCATCATCGCCGAGGCGAAGGGGCCGGCATCGGATCTGGTGCCGCAGATTTCCAACGCGTTTTGTGCATTCACTAAAGAGAACTGGACGGAGGTCATTCAGTTGCTGACGCCAATCATGTCTCAGCATGAGCGGATCGGCGGCAGCCGCGCGCAGCGCGATTTGATCGAGTTCACTCTGATCAATGCCATGTTGAAAGTCGATCGCATGGAAGAAGCGGAGAGATTGCTGGCGATGCGCCGTCCGACGAAGTTAGCGGCTCAATCGGCTGTGGGGCTATAGGCAGTTTGCGCCGGAACAGCAGATTAGGGGACAAGCGTTCTGGCAACGCGGAAGCCGAAGATAAAGTTGCGCTTGTCCGAAGAATTCCAATTGCGCTCGGTAACTTTCAAAGATGCGGCGTGCGACATCCAAGAACCACCTCTCACGACGCGTCGAGCGCAATCTCCGCTCGTACGCGCTGAGCCATCGGTGGGAGCATCCTGATAGTTCTTCTGAAGACAATCTTCGACCCACTCCGATGCATTCCCATGCATGTTATGCAGTCCGAAAGCATTTTTTCGAAATGAACCGACCGAAAGCGTGATCTTACGGAAACGGCCCTTCTTTGAGCCGTTGTAGGTACGCGTGCCATTGAAATTGGCCTGTGCACTGGTGATCCTTTCACCGGTATGAAAGGGTGTTGTCGTTCCCGCACGCGCGGCATATTCCCACTCGGACTCAGACATCAGACGGTAGTGATGGCCGGTCTTTCGAGAGAGCCAACTCGTATAGGCTTTCGCGTCCTTCCAGCTAACGCAAACAACCGGATGATTTCCTTTTTGCCGAAATCCAGGATTTCGCCAGGACCGGTTTTTTCTTTCCACCCAGACATCGCTGTCAAAGATCCAGCAACTGCCGTTGGCGTCATGGCCGGTCTCTTTTACGAAGACGCCGAACTGCCTCTTGGTGACTTCAAATTTCCCCACGGCAAAATCGGAACCAATCCGAACAGGATGCTGAGGGCTTGCACCATAGCTCCAATGTTTAGCTTTCTTTGGCGTACCCATCACGAATTCGCCTGCGGGTATAACGACCATTTTCGGACAATCCCCGCAGTCCTGAATTTCCTGACCGGGTTTGAAGCGACGCGCAACCTTGCTCGTCTTTTTCTTTTTGGGAAATTTCCCGACCGCCACTTTCTTATTCTTGCCTTTCTTCCGTTTTGCAGATGGTGACGCTGCGGTTGGAAGCGTTTGCTCCCTTTTTGCGGTCTTTGATCGTTTGGGAGAGCTCTGTGTTTTGAGGGATCCTGTCTTCGTCACATTGGGCGCTGAATTGTCGCCAATCACACTGAAGCCGGCCCAAAAGAACGGATGCGAAAACTCCCGTCTGCCCATCATGTGCAGCATTGCATTGCGCAACGCCCCGGACCTGGTGGCACGCCCTGTTGCGAAACTCGGGATCGTTCGAGACATCAGAGTGACGGACGCCAGATCACTCACCGGCCAGTGCGACACTAGCAATGACTGAGATCCGGCATAGAAGAATGCTCGGGCCAATCCAGATAGACCCCGTGCACTGCCGTCTTCGCCAGCGGCGGTGTTGCACGCTGAAAGGACCGTCCAATCGGCATCGAGCTTCAGTCCCATGACTTCCGAAGCCGTCAGCAAACCGTCCTCGGTATCGTTTCCGGGCACCAGTGTGATGGATGGCTCGGCAATCCTGCCGCCTGTTACCAATTCGGTTTGTTCCGCCAGCAATCCGTGGGTGGCAAAACTGACAATCCGAAAGCGATCCAATTTTGCCTTCTTGATCGATGCCTCGGAGGCAACCGATCCCACCAGCACATTCTCTTTCCTCGTATTGAGTTTTGCTGCGATTGTTCGGATTTCGTTTTCCGTCCCGGGGAGGTCAGCAATCTGAACCGATGTCTTCGTCCGTTTCATAATTTCGGAAAACCGGACGGGTGCAACGCCCAGAAACGGCTGTTTGCGAGCTGTCGACTTTCGTGTCGTGCCACGTAGTGCACGCAGACTTCCTGTATTGGGAAGGACGACAATCTCATAGTCTTCAATGAGATAATGCGGCGTTCCGTCGACATCCGAATGTCCAGCCATCACGGCGAACGGGATTGTCTCAAGAGAATCGTCAGGAACAATGACGAGACGCTGAGCGCCTTTCAGTCTGTTTTCGAATGGCCGGACAACGAGATCGTAAACCTCTTTGGACAAACATCTGTCGAAAACGCGGTCTTCAAGACCGGGCTCGCTCGTTTGCAATGCGCAATCAGATGACACCGCGCGCCTCGATGCTTCGACGCCCATGTCCAGCGATCGCCTAAGCTCTTCGATCAAACCGCCGAGTCGCCCATCTTTATCAAGGAGCTTGAATTCCAGATGTCGCCGCGACACCAACCAGCCATAGGCACGCTTTCCAACGACTGCGAAAGTCAGCAAAACCTCACCGTTTTTCAGCAGCGCGCGTGCTTCTTTGAGCGTTAGCGATCGTTGCACCGCGTGTGCAGCGAAGCTAGGGAAGAGCGTCTCGATAGTCCTTTGCGACTTCTTGAATGCCGCTGTTGCCGATGCGACACGTCGGGCTGATGCCGACTTGCGCCCGTTCAAGAGATTGATGCGTTCGGCGTTTAAGCGATCACGCGCATCCTGATATTGCCGAACTGCCTTAGACGTACGTTTTCCATCGGCTGCGAAGCGCACCGAAACATCGGTTAGGGCTTTGTCGAGGGAGCTGAATGTCCACCAACCCTGGGCCTCGAATGACCGCACATCAGCATTTTTGACCCGCCCACGAAACTTATCTGCGTGTACGAGGAAGCCAGCGATATCGAGCGGTAGGACATCCGCCTTGCTTCGCAGACTGCTGCCTTGCTGAGCGAAATGGTCCGGCAATGCAGCCAATCCGCTGGTGAAAAGCTCAAAAGCCACCTTATGCTTTGCCTGAGCACGCAGCACTTTTGCGAGGTGGTCTAGGTTTTCCAATGTCTCCGCATGGCTGTCGCCGAGGGATTTCCGAAAACCGTCATAGGCTCTGCGAAGAAGCGCCTCTGCTTTCCGGTGACTGCCGCGGCCGAATAGGGTTCTGCCGATTTCGCTGACAGTCGACAGAGTCGTCGGATGTTGCCGGCCGTAGAGTTTTTCGCGTCCGCTCAGAGCCTTTCGCAGCAACGGCTCGGCTTCCCGATATGATCCGCGCTGGCGCAGGATGCGCCCGAGGCTGGCGGTCATACCGTAGACGATAGCGTGCGCCGATCCATATTTCTTCGTTGCGCCATTCAGATTCTCCCGGGCGAGCGCCTCCGCTTCTCGGTAGTTGCGCTGATTTGCGAGCAGGAGCGCAAGATTGTTCCGCACAGAAAGAAACTCGACGCTCAACTTGCGGGAATTCGATTTCGTTCCGGTTATGGCTTTCTCGTAGTATTTTTGGGCTTCCGTGGGCCGACCTTGTCTTTGCAGAATATTGCCAAGTCCATTGAGCAGTCTGAGAGAGATTTCACCACTGGGGTCACGCACGGTTTTCGACAGTTCTATGGCCTGGAGGAAATGGCCAACAGCATCATCATATCGTCCCTGCAGGGAGAGCACGGATGCGAGATTGCCATGAATGTTGGCGACAGATTTGCGCGAGAGCGGCTTCATTGATTTTGCGACGCTGAGTGCCTCGCCATAGTCCCTGGTCGCTACGCGATAATTGCCGACAATGGAATTCGCCTCCGCGCGGGCACCCAGCATCTCGACGACCAGCCGGTCGACAAGCGCATTGTACTTTTCCTTTGAAGGGCCCCTGTAGCTGCTCGAAAAAAACAGCTTGAGTCCGAACAAAAGCGTCTCGGCGTCATCGTATCGGCCTGCAGCAATGTGCTTTCGGATTTCTGTGATCGTCTTTTTGAGGGTGTTCCGCCCTGCTGATTGCACTTTGATCAACAAGCCTGGCTCGATTGCAGCAGGCGTTTGCATATCTGGCAATTGACTGAGAGAAGAAGCGTTTGATCTGTCGATTGACAGGAACGCTGTGGCGATCACACAGGAGACTGCAGCAATATTATTGGCGATTGTGTTCATGTCGGCACCACCCAATGCCAGAACCTAGCATTCGCCTGTGGACTTGATCCACCGAAACGGAGTTTCAGCAAATAGGGTGGTTTCCGGTATTATGAATCAGGAAGAGAATGCAATCGGGCGGACAACCAGCTATCACGCCGTGATTGGTAACTTGGAGAACATGTCCGACCGCGCCGCTCGCCGCCCCGGCCTGATTGCCGGGGCCCGACCATTGAGGGAGGGGGGGGAGGGAACCTCTTTGGTCAGATTCCAATCTGCCTTGGAACGGCGATGGGCAGTACTCTTACTCGGGCCAAGCTCTGTGGGACATTGCCCGCGATTGGCCTGTCAGTTGTCTCGGCTTAGACGTATCCGGCCGAGGCATTCGGTAGTTTCGTCGCTGGAAAAGCCGGGCGCGAAGCCTGCGTCGGCCGATCGTTTGCTTCAGCCGCTGACCTGCGCGCCGTAAAACCGCGGCGGGCAACTGCATCAATATCACTCCGTTGAATTCCGATATCCGCCAAGAGACGGTCATCCAGATCGTTCAGCAACCGGCGTGTGCGTCGATAATCAGCAACACGGTGCAAATAGTCCGCGAGGGAGCTGAGAATTACCATATCGCTCTCCTTCTCATGTTTGTCGGAGTGGCGGCCAACCCGCCATCCGCTGTTAGTTGACAAATATGAGAGTCGGGTCGCATCCGGTAGATCGCAGGTCGGGCAACAGCTTTGCGTGCGATGCATGGCTCGCTTAAGAGCTTGTTGATAGTTTCGATATGACGACAGACACAATCGGGCGCGATACTCTCAGCAAATGCGCTCAGGCGATTATCCAGGGAGAAAACAGTGACTGATATCAAACGGCACGAACCGAAAAAGATCCTAGCGAATGCAGTCGAAGCCGGAGGCCTGGTTTTTCTCGCCGGTCAATGCGCACCTGATCTGAGTGCGGATGCTGGTGGGCAAACACGGCAGATTCTCGACGAAATCGATCGTCTGCTGGCCCTTGCCGGAAGCGACAAAAGCAAGGCTGTCTCGGCAACGATCTGGGTTTCGGACATACGTTATCGCGATCCGATGAACGCTGTCTGGATCGAGTGGATCGACAACGCAAACATTCCCGCACGTGCCTGTATCGAAGCCAAACTCGCGGATCCGCGAGCTCTGGTTGAGATCGCGGTCATTGCGGCGAAATAGGCCGATTGTCACGGACAATTGAATGAGACGCCATCGTGCTCTTTTGCTTGTCGCGACCTTCTTCTCGGTCGCCCACCTGGTACTTCAGATGGGACCTGCCGTGGCCGCCTGCGCCTTGGCAAGTTCCAGCTGCTACCCATGGGCGATTGAGGAGGGGGCCAAAGATACGGTAATTCTAGAGAATATTCCTAACAACGCGGTGACAAGCGTCATCTATCGGATCTGTCTTTGCGCCCCCGACACAGCCGTCGATATCGTTTTTCGCTATCCGGGCAAGGCCATCACAATCGGGACTCTTGGAACAGGCAAGAGCGTACCGATCTGCCGCGACTATCGCATTCAGACGTCGCGCTCTTCCCAGCTTCTCGTCAGCCGTAAGGGCCAATCATCACAACCGATAGAGGGCTGCTACACGGCGCTATCCGCTTTGCCCTAAAACCGTCGTTCAGCAGGCATGCTTGATGAAGCGGGCAATTTCGGTCACATCTGAAAATACAATCGTGAAACGGTCGCCGCCCTGTCCCGAAGCAAGCAGGATCGGTTGATCGGCAATTGGTCCGCGTTCACTGGTATCGACCTTGATGCGTAGATTGGTCTCCCAGATGGGGCGAACCCGTCCGTCGGCCGTTGTCAGGTGATAGCCATCTTTGCAATGGCGGACGTCTGTCACACGCTGGTGTGTCGGCATCGATTTGAGGACGGGCGGCAAACGTCCGTCCGCCAGCTCCTTCGAGAGCAGACCGGACCTGACCACTGTTTCGGCGCCATCCGGCGCCATGGCCTTCTCCAGGAAAGCAATCAGATTGGCGCGGGTCTTGGCGCTTGGAAGGCCGCGAAACGTCATGGAAGTCCCTGGTGCAACCCGGTCCGGCCGATCGAGCCAAGCATCGAGTGTCAGGGCATCCCAGGTCAGATCGGCTTTTCCGAGGGCCTTGGTGTAGCGGCTATAGTCGGCAATCGCAGCCGCAGGCTTGCCCCAGAGTCCGGCAAGGCTTGGGCCCGAGAGATGCACGCCCGGTCGCAGCGAATGGCAGGCGGCACAGACACGATACGTTCGTGCGCCGGCACTTGGATCGCCCAATGTCTCCGCAGCAATGGTGGCGGTTGGACTCGCCACTAGCAGCATCAGAACACTCAAGATTCGAATTCGCATGAGCGGCCTCCTTGCGACAGATCGCATCCCGCACTTGATGCGTGATCCAGAGCGAGGACATGGGATAGCGCACTATCGCCTTGGGCCCCGCATCAGGAACGGGGCGCATCCTTCGGCATGCATAATATCCAAATTGGATTCATTCAGCCGCCTGAGGTGTCACCGTTTTCGTCCGCCGTTTGAACATGCCCTTCAGGAATTGACCGGTGTAGCTCTTGCGCGCCTTGGCAACCGTTTCAGGTGTGCCCTCCGCAACCACATGGCCGCCGCCATCGCCTCCCTCCGGTCCGAGGTCGACGATCCAATCGGCGGTCTTGATGACTTCCAGATTGTGCTCGATCACCACGACCGTGTTGCCTTGCTCGACGAGCTCATGCAGCACCTCAAGGAGCTTGGCGACGTCGTGGAAGTGCAGCCCCGTGGTCGGCTCGTCGAGTATGTAAAGTGTGCGTCCCGTCGCTCGCCGTGAAAGTTCTTTCGACAGTTTAACCCGCTGCGCTTCGCCGCCGGAAAGCGTCGTTGCCTGCTGGCCCACATGAATGTAGCCGAGGCCGACACGGGCCAATGTCTCCAGCTTATCGCGGATGGAGGGGACGGCCTTGAAGAACTCCGCGCCTTCTTCCACCGTCATATCCAGAATGTCGGCAATCGACTTGCCTTTGAACTTGATCTCCAGCGTTTCGCGGTTGTAGCGCTTGCCCTTGCATTGATCGCAAGTGACGTAGATGTCGGGAAGAAAGTGCATCTCGATCTTGATCAGGCCGTCACCTTGACAGGCCTCGCAGCGACCGCCCTTCACATTGAAAGAGAAGCGTCCGGGCTTGTAACCGCGCGCGCGTGACTCCGGCAGTTCCGCGAACCATTCGCGGATCGGCGTGAAGGCGCCGGTATAGGTTGCAGGGTTGGAACGCGGCGTGCGCCCGATCGGGCTCTGGTCGATATCGATGATCTTGTCGAGAAACTCGACGCCTTCGATCATGTCATGGGCGCCCGGCGCAGCGCGGGCTCCAGAGAGCTTGCGTGCGACGGCCTTGTAGAGTGTTTCGATCAGGAATGTCGACTTGCCGCCACCGGACACGCCCGTCACGCAGGTGAACGTGCCGAGCGGAATGCTGACATCCAGATCCTTCAGATTGTTCTCGCGTGCTCCGACGACACGCAGCGCGCGCCCCTTGGTTGCCTTGCGGCGCTTGCGCGGTACCGGAATCTGCTTGAACCCGGTCAGATACTGACCTGTCAGGCTCTCAGGCGAACTCATCACGGCGTCCGGTGTGCCTTCGGCAACAACTTCGCCGCCATGAACGCCGGCGCCCGGTCCCATGTCGACGACGTGGTCGGCCGTCAGGATCGCATCTTCGTCATGTTCGACCACGATCACCGTATTGCCGAGATCGCGAAGATGTTTCAGCGTTTCCAGCAACCGCGCATTGTCCCTCTGGTGCAATCCGATGGAAGGCTCGTCCAGGACATAGAGAACACCCGTCAGGCCGGACCCGATTTGTGAGGCGAGACGGATGCGTTGGCTTTCGCCGCCAGACAGGGTTCGCGATGCACGCGATAAAGTCAGATATTCGAGCCCGACATCGTTCAGAAATTTGAGACGCTCGCGGATCTCCTTGAGAATACGGACGGCAATCTCATTGTGGTGTTTATTCAGCGACTTCGGCAGGGCGGTGAACCAATCGCCTGCCTCGCGGATCGGTAGTTTCGCAACCTCACCGATATGGCGGCCATCGATTTTGACAGCCAGCGCCTGGGTTTTCAGGCGATAACCGTCGCAAGCGGCGCACGGATGTTTCGACTGATATCGGTTCAGTTCCTCTCGGACCCAGGACGATTCCGTTTCACGCCACCGCCGTTCGATATTCGTAACGACGCCTTCGAATGCCTTCTTCGTTTTGTAGCTGCGCACGCCATCGTCATAGGTGAAGGTGATCTTCTCCTTGCCCGAGCCGTAAAGGATTGCCTTGCGTACTTTCTCCGGGAGTTCCGACCACGGCGCGGTCATCGACACACCAAAGTGCTTGGCGATCGCCTTCAGGGTTTGGGCGTAATAAGGCGACGTATTGCCTGTTCGCGCCCAAGGGAGCACTGCGCCCTTGTCCAGGCTCAGACTTGTGTCTGGAACGACCAGATCCGCCTCGAACCGCAATTCCGTACCAAGGCCGTCGCAGGCCGGGCAGGCACCGAAAGGATTGTTGAACGAAAACAGTCGAGGTTCGATCTCATCGATCGTGAAACCGGAGACGGGGCAGGCGAAATTGGCCGAGAAGACAAGGCGTTCATGAGTCTCGTTTCGTGACCGGTTAGCCGACTCGAGCGTTTCCTTGTCGAGGGCCTTGTCAGCCAGCTCAACGACCGCGATACCATCAGCGAGCGTGAGCGCCGTTTCTATCGAGTCCGCCAGACGGCTTGCAATATCGGGCCGCACGACGACGCGGTCGACCACCACATCGATATCGTGGGTGAACTTCTTGTCGAGCTTCGGCACATCGGCAATTTCGTAGAAAGTACCGTCGACTTTGACGCGCTGGAAACCCTTCTTCTGCAGTTCAGCGAATTCCTTGCGGTACTCGCCTTTTCGCCCGCGCACGATCGGCGCGAGCAGATAGGCACGCGTCCCTTCTTCAAGGGCAAGGACACCGTCGACCATCTGACTGACGGTCTGGCTTTCGATCGGCAATCCCGTCGCTGGCGAATAGGGGACACCGATACGGGCGAAGAGCAGCCGCATATAATCGTAGATTTCGGTTACTGTGCCGACCGTCGAACGCGGATTGCGCGAAGTCGTCTTCTGCTCGATGGAGATGGCCGGTGACAGGCCTTCGATCAGGTCCACATCGGGCTTCTGCATCATCTCCAGGAACTGGCGCGCATAGGCCGAAAGGCTTTCGACATAGCGCCGCTGTCCCTCGGCATAGATTGTGTCGAAGGCGAGCGACGACTTCCCCGAGCCGGAAAGACCGGTAATAACCACCAGACCTTCGCGCGGCAGATCGAGATCGACACCTTTCAGATTATGTTCCCGGGCTCCGCGAACGGAGATCGATTTCAGCGCTGTCATGGACAAGGATTAGCTTGCCCATGTGGTCCGCACAAGACGGCAGGCAGGCGCATGCACAGGAAGCTGACAGCTCATGACAGTACGGCAGATCGGTCGGCAGAGTGCCTCGACCCACCGGGATTAAGCCGTTCGCAGCATCACCCAGCCAACGGCCTTCCAGGAGACAAAGCCAAGAATTGCGCCGGCATAACAGTCGATTGCGTAATTCCAACCGAGATGCACGGCAGCGATCGTTGACAGGAGGAGCAAGGCGCTCGCGAGAACCCCGAGGGATGTGCGCACGTTCAATGCTGTCAAAGTCACAATCGTGAGACTTGCCGTCACAAGACTTGGCATAGCTGCGACAGCCGCAAAATGAGCACCGGCACCGGCGCTGTTTACAGCTTGAATATGAGCCTGCTGAAGCCCGAGAGACCAGAGTTTCGTCTCTGCATCAATAGCGGCGAGACGCGTGAAAAGGTCTGCATATGGGCTGTTTCCAGGGATCATCTGAATGGAAAATGCCGGCCCGGCAGATGAAACCAGGACCATCAACAAGGCGCCGGCGACCCAGGCCAGCGACAGGGAAATCAGAAATTGCTGCCGGTTGGGCGTGTCATACTTCGCGCATGCGATGGCGACATAGAATGCCAGGACCCAGAGCAGGCTGATCTGGTAGAGCTGATCGAGCAATACGGTCAGTCCTGAACCACCGGCAAAGGCATGGGTTATCTGATGCGGCAGCACACCCAGATGAAAAGCCCGGTCCAATGCAATGAGATTGGCCGCGCCGGAATGCGCCCCAAGATCCGGAAGCGAGGCGACGATCGCGTTCATCACGGCGACGAGGACGACGAGGCTCAGCAATGCCGGTATCGCATTGGTCCAGCGCGGGCTCAGGACCATGTTTTTTGCAATCCGGCCAAGCGCGCCGGAACAATCGCTCCAATTCGTCATTCCCATGCGATAAACAAGGATGCCGAAGCCGGCGATCATCAGGCAGCAGGCCAGGGCCAGAGCGAAATCGATGCCTTTGGCGAATGGCAAGGTTCGATCGATCAGGAAACCGAGGGCGACACCGGAGAGCAGAAACAGACTGCAAATAGATAAGAGGACCCCATGCGCAATGAATCGGGCGACGAGTGTATTCCCCGTATGCATTGCCAGCAGCCGTAAAGCCTGGCCGGGAGGTATGGCATCAGCCCGGATTTGCGGTGGCGTTAAGTAACGGCTGACGGTCTCTTGAGGGACGGTGATATCGGCCATGTCTGAGTTCTCCACGAGTCGTGGAGTGACCGTAGCGAGGCAATCGTAAATGCAATGTTAATTGCTGTCCGGAGTTGATACGGGCGCTGGATTAAGCACCGGAAAGACGACTAGAGAAACTGCGTTTCGTCAGACGAACATAAGTTGATCTAGAACAGGCGGTATCCGGTTGTGAAAATCACGGCAAGCCAGACGATCGCCATGAGCGATGGATAAAAGGTCAGACCGAAACCAAATGCCCGTAAGGGGGCATTCTTATGATAGCCAATCCAGAACAATATGCGGCCAACCAGCCAGATAACCGTCAGAACAATAAGATTTTTGGCATTTTCATGCGGCGCATGAAGCATCATTCCGAGTTGGCTGACGACGAACAGCAGATACTGCTCGGCGGTGTTCAGGACGAAGCGCGTATTGATGTCGAGGGATGAATTCGGCACGGCAACATTGCCAACCATGAGTGCCGGGTTCAGCCGTTGAAGGGCAACGACTGCTATTGCGACAACCAGCGGTATTCCCGCAAATGTTATATTCCGCATGACCAGGAAGAGTTTGTCTTCCAAAGTCGACCAGGACTCGGGCTTCCACGTGATGAATTCGGCAAGCACGAAAAACACGAGACATGCGACCAGCCAGTTCCCGATCAGAACAACCAGAAACGGCCATTCTTCCGCGGAGAAACCGAACACGGCGGTGCCGCGTCTAGCGCTGCGCCGTCGCAGTGCGGCCTGCACCTTGGCGTTTCTATCGCTTGGTGCCATGCGAGTTCGCTCGTTCAAGTCTGACATTTTCGCGTGTGATGAATGCTGAGGCGGACGCCAAAGCCTGTGCCGCGGCCTTAACTGCCGCCCCCGACCAACTGCTCTTACGAAATGTGGCGGCTCTTGGCTATTCATTTTTTGCACTGCAGCGCAGCGACCGAAGTGCGTGGTTGCCCAGGAAGCAAAAAATGGCTAAAAAGAACAAACCGAGTACAAACACTTGAACTTGCCTGTGGACAGATCGCCTGTCGACTGCGACGCGTGCCGCGGCAAGGGCTAATGTCGCCGGAATTCAAACAGTGCGTAGTAAGACGAAAGGAACCCACAATGGCCGGCTCCGTCAACAAAGTCATCCTGATCGGAAATCTGGGAGCCGATCCGGAAATCCGTAATACGCAGGATGGCCGCCCGATCTGCAATCTGAGCGTCGCAACGACGGATTCGTGGCGAGATAAGTCGAGTGGCGAACGCCGCGAACGGACTGAATGGCACCGCGTGGTGATCTTCAACGAAGGCCTCTGCAGGATCGCCGAGCAATATTTGCGCAAGGGATCCAAGGTGTATCTCGAAGGCCAGTTGCAGACACGCAAATGGCAGGACCAGTCGGGTCAGGACAAATACACCACCGAAGTTGTGCTGCAGGGATTCAACTCGACGCTGACGATGCTCGACTCGCGCGCGTCCGGAGGACCTGGCGAAGGGCGGCAGGACTATCAGCGCTCGAGTGGCGACTTCGGCAGAACCAGTCCGATGGATAATGGCGGTACGTTCGAGAAAGAGTTGGACGACGAAATCCCGTTCTAGCGATGCCCGGTCCGATATTGTCTGGCATAATGGCATGAACAGATGACAGGGCCGGGTTACGGGCGGCGTTGCCTGATCGCAGGGGCCTATGGCTTCATCGGGTCGGCGGTTGCGCGCGCCTTTCAACGTGACGGATGGGAGGTTATCGGCGTCGGGCGCGATGAGGCGCTGGGCCGGCGTCTGATGCCGGAAATCAATTGGCAATCGGTCAACTTCAACCGACCTCTCGATCCAGATGTCTGGCGGGACCGGCTGAACGGGGTCGACACCCTGGTTAACTGCGTCGGCATTCTACAAACCGGCCACCGTGACCGTGCACAGGCGATCCATGTCGATGCACCCGCGGCGCTTTTCGAAGGCGCGCGCCGAGCGGGTGTCAGGCGCGTGATCCATCTGTCGGCCATGAGTGCCGAGACGGACATCGATACGGAATATACGCGCACAAAACTGGCCGCCGAGCAGAATGTTGCCGGTCTCGATCTCGATTGGTTGATCCTCAAGCCCTCACTGGTCATCGGTCCCGGCAGCTATGGCGGCACATCGATGGTCCGCGGATTGGCAGGCGTCCCTCTGATCACGCCATTGCCGGATGGCGGCACTCAGATTTTCCAACCCATTGCTTTGTCGGACCTCGCTGCCGGGATGGCGCGCCTTGCATGCGAGGGGGCGCCCTCACGCATGACGCTTTATGCACCGGGGCCGGACGTCATGACGCTGGCGGATGTGGTCTCGGAAACAAAGGCGTGGCTGGGTTTCGAGCCGACGCGACAGGTCGCGGTCGGATCGACCGTGACGCGTCTGCTCCTGAAACTCGGCGATCTGTGGGTCGACGTCGGCAACCGCACCTCTTTGTGCACGACGAGCTTCCGTCATATGGCCTATAGCGAAGTTCTCGACTCTCGGCCATTTGCCACCGCAACGGGTATGAAGCTCCAATCGTTCAAAGACGCCATGGCCGCAACGCCAGCCACGATCCAGGATAGGATCCACGCACGGATTGCCTGGCCCGGATTTGCCCTGCGTTTGCTGCTGGCGTTCCAGCTCATGCTTGGCGGCGTCCCGTCGCCCGGCGTTCTGCCCGATGCCATCCAATTATTGTTGGGTGTGGCACAGGTCGGCGCCGGTTTTATGCTGTTGCTGGATCGGTGGGTCCGCATGGCATGCATGATCCTGATGGGTGTTCTCGCCGTCGCATTGATCGTGTCGATCCCATTCCTCTTTTCATCACCATATATTCTGCTTCAGTTGGTATTGCAGACATTTGTTACTGCGACTGCCGCAGCCGTCGTCATGGCACTCGCGGAAAAGAGGTGAAGCACGGTGGACCTTTATGCCGCGCTGAAAATCAGCCATTTGATCGGCGCCGCTATTCTCTTTGGGACGGGACTCGGCATAGCCTTTTTTATGCTGTGGGCGCACCGCACGGGGGAGGTGGCCGCAATTGCCGTGACGGCTCGCGGGGTCGTCGTTGCGGATTTCCTATTTACCGCAACGGCGATCATTGCTCAGCCTCTTACAGGCATCGCGCTTGCTTTGGAGACTGGAACGGACCTGGGGACAAGCTGGATTGTTGTGAGCCTGACTCTCTATGGCGTTGCTGGTCTTTGCTGGTTGCCAGTCGTCTGGCTGCAGATTCGGATGCGAAAGCTCGCCAATACGGCGGCAGCGAACGGCACGACACTTGATAATGCGTACCAGGCCTGCTTCCGGACATGGTTCTGGCTCGGCTGGCCGGCATTCCTATCGGTCGTTGCGATTTTCGGATTGATGATTATCAAACCGCAGTTGTGGTGACTCAAGTCTCGCTTGTCTCGGCACGACGATTCCGGCGCTCCGTGGCCGCATCGAGCTGGTGATGGCGCTTGGACTGGACCTCGATAAACAGCCGGCGGATATCCGGGTACTTGGACTTAATCTGTTGCTCGAGGCGATAGATTGTTTCTTCGACTTGGCCGGCACTGATCGAATCCTGAAAATCGATGCTGAGGGCAAGCAGGATCTCATTCGGTGCGAGATGCATCGTGCGCAACTCGTTGATCGATAGAATGGACTGTTCGTGCCCCACAATCATCCGGACACCGTCTACCAGCGTTTGAGAGGCGGCTTCACCGATCAGAAGACCCTTGGTTTCATAGGCCAGAAGCGCTGCCGTTCCGGCAAGGACAAGGCCGATTACGACCGATGCGGCACCGTCAGCCCAGACCACATCGTACTGATCGGCAAAAAAGATGCCGACGGCAGCAACGATAAGGCCCAGCATGGCTGCAGTATCCTCGAATAGCACCGTAAACAAGGTCGGATCCTTCGAGCGGCGAACGGCTTCCATTATGCCGAAATTTCCGCGCACCTTTCCGAATTCCTTGTAGGCGATGGTCCAGGCCACACCTTCGAAAATCATGGCAAGACCCAACACGACGTAGTTGATAGTGGCACTGGCGATCGGATGAGGATTGAGGAGCTTGTTTATGCCTTCATACATCGAGATGCCCGCACCCAGTCCGAAAATGAGAATGGCGACGACAAAGCTCCAAAAGTAGACTTCCGAGCCATATCCGAATGGATGTTTTTTGTCGGCTGGGCGCTGAGAGCGCTTTATTCCGTAAAGCAGAAGTCCTTGATTTCCAGTATCGACAACCGAATGGACGGCTTCCGATAACATTGCCGACGATCCGGTTATGGATGCAGCGATGAATTTCGTTACTGCAATCAATCCGTTGCCGACAAGTGCGGCATAGATCACCTTCTTTGAGCCATGTGTGGCCATATAAAGCGCCCCCTTATGCGCACCGATGGTCGTCAACTCAAAAAATGATCGACCTGTTCCCTGCAAGTCTCGGCAATTTGATCATGAATCGCTGATGGATGTGGTTATCATGTGTGATTGCCGACGTCTCACAGCCAATCTGCGGCCATGATTACCGTGATATGGTCACACTCAAACTAATATCGACCGGAGATAAAAGATGCGTGTCGCGAGTACCCTGTTGCTGGGGATCCTGCTATCGAGCCTGACAGCCTTTGTATCGGTAACATTAGCTGGAGAAGCCGACGTGGAGAAGGTCAAAATCTCCAAAGAGAGTGCCGGCAGCTATCGGTTCGATGTCACTGTTCGCCATGACGATAAAGGCTGGGATCACTACGCCAACAAATGGGAAATCGTTGCCCCCGATGGCAAAGTGCTGGGCACACGGGTTCTTGGGCACCCCCATGAGACGGAACAGCCGTTTACGCGATCGCTTGGAGGGGTCAAAATTCCCGCTGGAATCGAAAAGGTGCGTGTCAGAGCCTATGACAGCGTGCACGGCCCGGGAGGGAAAGAGCAGGATGTTGTCGTGCCCAAATAGGCGAATACCAGACTGATTCTTTCGGCTCTGCGGCAAGGTTTCCGCCACATTCCCGACGCTTTTTGGCACCGAAACCGGCGCATCCGCTTAACTTATTGATAATGAACAAGGAAAACTGCCTCGTTGAAAGCTCTTTTCGCGTTCGAAAAGTTGCGGCTAATAGGCTGAATCGGCTATAAATTGCTCCACTTGCAGAAGCGGAATCCCACACCCTCTCCATCCCTCGAACTCGCGCCGTACGCGGGGCTCGCGGAGAGCGTGTTTGGCGCTCATATAGAACGGCACATTACCATTGGCTGATACAGATAATACGGCATCTCCGCGCGGGCCGGACGAGCCCTCGGACATTCGCCCGATCTCCATAACCGAGGAGATGAAACGCTCCTATCTCGATTACGCGATGAGCGTGATCGTATCGCGCGCGCTTCCGGACGTGCGGGACGGTCTTAAGCCGGTTCATCGGCGCATCCTCTATACGATGCACGAGAACGGACTGGACTGGAACAAGGCCTACAAAAAGGCCGCGCGTGTCGTGGGCGACGTCATGGGCCGCTATCACCCCCATGGCGACAATGCCATCTACGACGCATTGGTGCGTATGGCGCAAGATTTCTCCATGCGCCTGCCACTGATCGACGGCCAGGGGAATTTCGGTTCCGTCGATGGCGACCCGCCTGCAGCCATGCGGTACACCGAATGCCGGCTGGAAAAAGTCTCGCACACGCTGCTTGACGACATCGACAAGGACACGGTCGACTTCCAGGAGAACTATGACGGCTCGGAAACAGAACCGACCGTTCTTCCCGCACGGTTTCCAAATCTTCTGGTCAACGGCGCCGGCGGAATCGCCGTCGGTATGGCGACGAACATCCCGCCGCACAATCTCGGCGAAGTGATTGACGGTTGCATAGCCTATCTCGAAGATCCGGCGATCGATATCGATGCGCTCAACCAGATTATTCCCGGCCCCGACTTTCCGACAGCCGGTCTCATCCTGGGGCGCTCGGGCATTCGGTCCGCCTACCATAAAGGGCGCGGTTCAATAGTGATGCGCGGCCGTGTCCACACGGAGACGATCCGCAAGGATCGCGAGGCGCTGGTCGTCGATGAGTTGCCGTATCAGGTCAATAAGGCATCGATGATCGAAAAGATTGCCGAGCTCGTACGCGAAAAACGCGTCGAGGGTATCAGCGATATCCGCGACGAGTCCGACCGTGACGGCATGCGGGTCGTGATCGAGCTGCGCCGGGACGCCGTCGCCGACGTCGTGCTGAACCAACTCTACCACTCCTCACAACTCCAAAGCCGGTTCAGCGCAAACCTGGTGGCGCTGACAGGCGGTCGGCCCGAGCAGCTGAACCTCAAGGATTTTATCCGCCTCTTCACCGATTTCCGCGAAGAGGTTGTTAGTCGACGCACCAAATTCCTCCTGAACAAGGCACGCGATCGCGCCCATATTCTGGTCGGCCTGGCAATTGCCGTTGCGAATATCGATGAAGTTATCGCACTCATTCGCCGTGCACCCGATCCGGCCACCGCGCGTATCCAGTTGATGGAGCGGGACTGGCCGGCCGGCGATGTTGCACCTCTGGTCGAGTTGATTGCAGATCCACGCCATAAGGTTTCGACCGAAGGCACGTACAAGCTCTCCGAACAGCAGGCCCGCGCCATTCTCGACCTCCGTCTGCAACGCCTGACAGCGCTTGGACGCGATGAGATCGGCGATGAACTCAAGAAACTCGGTGAAGAGATCGCGGACTATCTCGACATTCTTCGCTCGCGTGCCCGGATCATCCAGATCGTCAAGGACGACCTGATTGCAATCCGTGACGAGTTTGCGACACCGCGGCGGACCGAAATCACCGATACGGAGCTTGATGTCGACGACGAAGACCTTATTCAGCGCGAGGATATGGTCGTAACCGTCTCGCACAAAGGCTACATCAAGCGCGTGCCTCTCGCGACCTATCGTGCGCAGCGCCGCGGCGGCAAAGGCCGCTCCGGCATGGCAACGCGGGACGAGGACTTCGTCAGCCGCATCTATGTCGCGAACACGCATACACCGGTCCTATTCTTCTCTTCACGCGGCATGGTCTACAAGAAGAAGGTCTGGCGCTTGCCGCTGGCCGCACCGCAAGCACGTGGCAAGGCCCTGGTCAACTTGTTGCCGCTCGAAGAAGGGGAGGGCATCACGACGATCTTGCCCCTTCCGGAGGACGAGGACAGCTGGGAGCGGCTTCACGTCATGTTTGCCACCGCGAGTGGCGGCATCCGGCGCAACAAGCTCTCCGATTTCGTCGAGGTTCGTCAGAACGGCAAGATTGCCATGAAACTCGATGAGGGCGACAAGATCATCGGCGTACAGATCTGCACGGAAAGTGACGATGTCCTGCTGACAAGCGCCCTTGGCCAGGCCATCCGCTTCCCGGTTACGGATGTTCGCGTCTTTACGGGCCGCACATCGACAGGTGTGCGCGGTATCAGACTGGCGAAAGACGACCGGGTCATCTCCATGGCCGTACTTCGTCACGTGGAGTCGGATGCACCGGAGCGATCGGCTTATCTCAAACAGGCCAATGCGATCCGCCGCGCGGCGAACGGTGCGAGTGCCAGCGATCACGAGCCTGAAGTCAATGGCGATACGGAAGCCGAAACTGAAAGCGCCGAACTGACGCAGGATCGCTATGCACAACTTAGCGCGATGGAACAGTTCATTCTGACCGTATCGGAAAACGGCTACGGCAAGCGGACATCGGCCTATGAATACCGGACGTCAGGGCGTGGCGGTAAGGGCATCATCGGGATGACCGTCAACGAGCGAAACGGCTCCCTCGTTGCTGCCTTCCCGGTCGAGGACGGCGACCAGATCATGCTGGTCACCGACAACGGGCAACTGATCCGTGTGCCTGTGGATGGTATTTCCATGGTGGGTCGCTCAACCCAGGGCGTTACGATCTTCAGTACCGCAGAAACCGAAACCGTTGTCTCCGTTGAGCACATCCCCGAGGATGAAGATCACGAAGACGGCGAAGGCGACGACGGCATTGACGACGCGGGTGGCGATGACACACCGCCTGACGCCGAAGGCGGTGCAGAGAACGAACCAGGGGATGATGCATGACAATCGAAGTGCTTCTTGCATTTGTTGCCGCAACAGCGCTGCTTGCTCTGACGCCTGGTCCTTCCATGTCGCTGATCATTGCGAACGGCGCGTCCTATGGCGCTCGCGCAGGGCTTCTGAATGTCGCCGGCAATTCCCTTGGTCTGGGAATTCTCGTAGCAGCAGTGGTGCTTGGAATGAGTTCCGCAATGGCACTGATGGCCGAGTGGTTCGACTGGATCCGCTGGATCGGGGCCGCATATCTCGTATGGCTCGGGGTGAGCAAGCTGCGGCGTGTCATGGCAAGTAACGCACTTCCACCAGAGATGCCGGCATCCGGCAAGCGCTGGTTCTGGCAGGGCTTCGCGGTGGCTTTGTCGAACCCCAAAGTCCTCTTGTTTCTTGGAGCCTTCTTCCCGCAGTTCATCAATGTGTCTGCACCGGCGGGGTCGCAACTGATGATCCTCGGCATTGCATTCATCGTCACTTTGACCGTAATTGACTGCGGCATGGCGTTGCTTGCCGGACGGGCACGCACCTGGCTGACCGTATCGCGCTGGCGGCTGATGGATGGTGTAACCGGCTCGCTGTTGATTGCCGGCGGTGTTTGGCTCGCGGTACAAAAGCGCGCGCAATAGAGACAGGGATCATCATGACCCGTACCGGTTTTTATCCCGGCAGTTTCGATCCCGTGACCAACGGGCACCTGGATGTCATCACACGTGCTGCCAAACTCGTGGACAAGCTAGCGATCGGCGTTGGCGTGCATCACGGAAAAGCGCCGCTCTTCTCGACGGAAGAACGCCTTGCAATGCTTGACGAAGTCCTGGCGCCTGTTCGGGCCGGTTCCGAAACCGAGATCGTGGTAACGACCTTCGACAATCTAACGGTGGATGCCGCACGCGAGGCCGGTGCCGACGTCATTTTCAGGGGTCTCAGAGATGCGGCCGACTTCGACTATGAAATGCAGATGGCCGGCATGAACAGTTGCATGGCGCCGGACGTCCAAACGGTTTTTCTTGCGGCATCGCCAGATGTGCGCCATATCGCTGCCTCTCTTGTGCGTCAGATCGCACATATGGGGGGCGCTGTAACGGCCTTTGTGCCGGCAACCGTCGAGGAGCGCCTGGCAGGCAAGTTTACCGCCTAGCCCCGATCTTCGGCTTCTTTCTCAATTCGGAGGACTCTTCCATGAGACCGATCATCATGTCGCTTGCGACGCTCGCTTTCGGCCTGTTCGCCCTGGCGGATGTGCAAGCCAAACCAACGGCCAAAGAGCTGGAGAATATGCTCTATCTCGATTTGAAGTCGGGACGAGTCGTTATCAAACTGCGCCCGGACTTGGCGCCGAACCATGTCAAACGCGCAAAGAAACTGGCACGCGAGGGTTTTTACAACGGCCTGAAATTCCATCGTGTGATCAAAGGCTTTATGGCTCAGACCGGAGACCCAAAGGGCGATGGAACCGGTGGATCGAAATATCCGGACCTGAAGGCTGAATTCAACAAGGAGCCCTATGTGCGCGGCACCGTCGGTGCGGCCCGAACTAACTTTCCCAATACGGCCAATAGTCAGTTCTTCATCACCTTCCAGGAGACATCTTTTCTCAACGGCAAATACACCGTATGGGGTGAGGTCGTGCGCGGCATGCACCTTGTCGACAAGATCAAGAAGGGCAAGGACGGCTCGGGTGCCGTCAGCAATCCCGATATCATCGTCAAGATGCAGGTTGCGGCCGATGCAAAAGATCATTCGGTAATGGAGAAACCCGACCCCAAGGCAACGGCCGGGAAAAAGAAGGAACGCGGCAGTTTCTAACACTGCGCATCGGTTCCACGTGACCAACATACCCAATCCGGTCGGCAATGGATGAAGTAATCAGCCTGCGCATGCTGTACAACTTGACGTGCCTGGCGCAATTCCATTGACTGCCGGATTGGCATGACCTTCGCCAATTGCATTGAGAGCACTATCGATCAGTTTTTCCGCCCTCGTTTCCGATCGAGCGCCGGTTGATCTTGGTCTGAGAACGAGGAGAACGAGACCTATGGACATCAAAGATCCTGAAAATACCCTGATCCTGGAAATCACACATGGCCCCGTGGTCATCGAATTAAATACGGACGCTGCGCCAAACCACTGCGCGCGCATCAAAGAGCTGGCGCGCGAGGGCTTCTACGATGGCATTGTCTTCCACCGGGTCATCGAGGGTTTCATGGCCCAGACGGGCGACCCAACCGGCACGGGAACCGGCGGTTCTGGCAAGAACCTCTCAGCCGAGTTCAATGCAACACCGCACCAGCGTGGCACGGCTTCGATGGCCCGCGCCGGACATCCGGACAGCGCCGACAGTCAGTTCTTCATCTGCTTTGGCGATGCCCGTTTCCTGGATGGCGAGTATACGGCCTGGGGCCAGGTGATCTCCGGCATGGAGCATGTCGACAAGATCAAGCGCGGCGAGCCGGTGCAGAATCCCGATCAGATTGTCACCATGCGCGTTGCAGCGGACGTCGCCGCTTAAGACGATTAGAGATCCGGTCCCGTGCGTGTCGATGCTTTCGATTTCGAGCTGCCCGAGGACCGGATCGCTTTACGGCCTGCACGCCCGCGCGACAGCGCGCGGCTTCTTGTTGTCGATCCGCGAAAATCAGACTTGAGTGATCGTTTGATCGCGGACCTTCCGGCGCTACTTGCGCCGGGAGATGCCCTTGTCTTGAACGATGCGCGAGTCATCCCGGCGGCACTCCAAGGCATGCGGCATCGCGGCGATGATACCGCCAATATCTCGTTCACGCTGATTGCACCCCTCGGCGCCAGCCAATGGTCGACCCTGGCGCGGCCGGCCAAACGCCTGAAGGCGGGCGACCGGGTCACGTTCGGTCATGGTGGCGATGTCTGTCTCATGGGCACATTGTCGGCCACGGTCGAAGAACGCGGAGAGGGCGGCGAGGTCATCCTTGCCTTTGATTTCCAGGGCGCGGCCCTCGACGAAGCGATCGCTTCGGTCGGCTTGATGCCGCTGCCACCCTATATTGCATCACGCCGACCGGCGGACGAGCGCGATGAAGACGACTATCAGACCATCTATGCCCGTCATACCGGCGCCGTTGCAGCTCCGACCGCCGGACTACATTTCACGGACGAACTCTTCGCATCTTTGGATGCAATAGGTGTCACGCGCCATTTCGTAACGCTCTTTGTGGGGGCCGGAACGTTTCTTCCCATTCGTGTCGACGATACGAAAGACCATCGGATGCATTCTGAGCGCGGGGCGGTATCGGAGGAAACCGCTGCTGCGCTCAATGCTGTCAGAGCAAAAGGCGGCCGTATCGTGTCCGTCGGCACGACGGCACTCCGCTTGCTGGAGAGCGCAGCGACACCTGAAAGGCAGATCCAGGCATTCGAGGGCAAGACCGATATTTTCATCACACCCGGCTACCGCTTCAAGGGCATCGATCGGCTGATCACCAATTTTCATTTGCCAAAATCGACGCTCTTCATGCTGGTATCGGCCTTTTCAGGATTGGATTGCATGAAGCAGGCCTATGCCCACGCCGTTGCAAACGACTATCGCTTCTACTCCTATGGCGACGCATGTCTGCTTTCGCCGGCTGAGGAAGCGATATGACCCAAGATTTCGGGTTCACTCTCGACGCCACGGATGGCGCGGCACGGTCCGGCCGAATCGATACGCGCCGGGGTGCGATCGCAACGCCGGCATTCATGCCTGTCGGAACCGCGGCGACGGTCAAGGCGATGCTGCCGGATTGGGTCCGTGCAACAGGGGCCGACATCATTCTCGGCAACACGTACCATCTGATGCTGCGCCCGGGGGCGGAGAGGGTCGCCAGCCTCGGCGGTCTCCACACCTTCATGAACTGGCCGGGACCGATCCTGACGGATTCAGGCGGATTCCAGGTGATGTCGCTTTCGAAACTGCGCAAGCTCACGGAGGGAGGCGTCTCCTTCCAGTCCCATATCGACGGCTCCAAACACATGCTGACGCCCGAACGCGCCATGGGAATCCAATGTCTGCTTGGCTCTGATATCCAGATGGTGCTCGATGAATGTACCCCTTACCCATGTACAGCAGCCGAGGCCGAGTCATCGATGGAGCTTTCGCTGAGATGGGCGAAACGCTCACGCGATGCCTTTCAGGTACCGGAGAACGATGGACGGGCTGTGTTCGGCATTGTCCAGGGCAGTGTCTTCCCCGACCTGCGCAGGCGCTCGGCCGAGATGCTTATCGACCTCGACTTTTCGGGTTATGCCGTTGGCGGTCTGGCTGTGGGTGAGGGCCAGGAGGTGATGCTGGACACCCTCGATTACACGGTGCCTCTGCTTCCTGCCGACCGTCCACGCTATCTCATGGGCGTCGGAACGCCAGCCGATATCCTGCAAGCTGTGGCGCGGGGCATCGATATGTTCGATTGCGTCATGCCGACCCGGTCGGGGCGCCACGGGCAGGCCTTTACCTGGCAGGGCAAATTAAACCTTCGGAACGCCATCCATGCAGAGGACAGCCGGCCGCTCGACGAGACCAGCACATGCCCTGCGGCCCGCGACTATTCCCGTGCCTATCTGCACCACCTCTTCAAGGCCGGGGAGTATCTCGGCCCCATGCTGTTGAGCTGGGCCAACGTACATTTCTATCAGGAGTTGATGGCGGCGACCCGAACGGCAATTTCAGAAGGCTGCTTCGAAGAATTTGCACGCGAGACACTTGAGCACTTCGAAACGTGAGCTGTTCCGCATAGGCCGACGGTCGAAACATCCCCCATCAAGTGCGGGACGTCATTCTGGTGATATTGAGAAAACTTAGATTCTGGCAAGCTGAACAGTATCCAGCGAACGCGGGTTTCAGGTGCTCTGCCCCTGGACGCGGTCAACCTTGCAGCCTTTGATCCGCCAGCTGCCGTCGCTTTGGCGCTCGACAGTGAACTGCGCCAGCCATTCGGTGCCTTTGGGCCCCGTAAACAAGACATGTTGCACAGCGTCCAAAGCTTCGCGTTCGAGGCCGGCCAGTGCAAAGCCGCGCGCATGCATAACAGGGGGAACCTGCCGGGTCAGCGTCTCGACAAAAGCATCGGGACCGGAGAAGAAATCCTGGATGACAGGTGTGAGAAAACCAAAGGCCTCGTCGGCATTGCGCGATGCGAGAGCTCGAATCTGGCCGCGCACCGCTGCCTCGATTCCGTTTCGTTCGACTTCGGAAAGGCCCAAATTGAACAGGGATGCCGCACGATCACCGCCCAATTTGGAAGTGTCGCGCAATTCGACGATCGACGGCGTCGCCGTCGGACTTGTCAATCTTGCGTGTTTTTCCTGCGCGTCGGACGATGATATCCCGATCACCCAGACAAAGCCCACTGTGGCTAGGGCCGCAAGTGCTTTCATGACTTCCCTCTCTGCGGTGCATCTCCCATTGAACTGGGAGTTATTTGCTTCCGAGATATATGGGGACGCAAAAAAGATTATCCAAGGGGGTTAACAAAATTTTAACACATTTTCCGAGCAGGCGAATTTGGGATCAAAATCCGCAGAATTTCGGTATTTTTGTCATTTGCGTCGGGTTCGGCGTTCGCGATAGAGCAGATAAAGCCCTGACAAAATTACAACACCTCCACCAAAAAGCGTCCAAATCGACGGAATATCCCCGAAGACGAAATAGCCCAATCCCGTCATCCAAATGAGCCCGACATAAACGAATGGCGCGAGGATCGGGGCGGGGGCCTCACGATGGGCGAGAATGAGCAGCCAGTGGCCGAGCGCGCCGGTGCCGCCGAGAACGGCGAGCAGACCCCACTCGATTGCGGCGGTGGGCCAAACCCAGTCCAAAAATGCCAACGGGAACAGCACGATCACGCCAGCGATGGGCGAGTAGAGCTGCGTGACCTCGGCCGGATCGTAGGCCGCCAGATATCGGGTCGAGATGCTGTACAGCGCATAAGCAAACATCGATGCGAAGGAAAACACCACCGCCCAGTGAACTCCGCCGAATCCAGGTCGGACAATCAGCAGAACGCCGAGAAATCCGGTCGCGATTGCCGCGAAACGGCGCCACCCAATCCATTCGCCGAGGAGCGGTCCTGAGAGGGCCGCCACCGCAAGAGGCGCCAGAAAGAAGATCGACACGGTTTGATCAAGTTGCAGATAGCGCAGGGCCGCAAAGTTCGAGATGGTCGTCGCCAGCATGAAAAGCGATCGCATCGCCTGATGCCCGGGCTTGTTGGTCTGGCAAAGCCGCACAACGGTATTTGGCCAATACAGAACAACCGAAATCAATGCATGGCCGAGAAACCGCAACCACACGACCTCGAAGACCGGAAGTCCTCGGTTTTCCAAAAGATATTTGCCGCACGTATCGAGAACCGAGAATACCCCAATGGCCGCACAGATAAGACCGATGGCCTTAAGCCGCCGCGCGCGCATCAGGCTATCGGCACGATCTGCCTCGCTATCGGGATCGGATTTGGGCATGGTCGCCGCACTCTATAGAGATCGTGCGGTCACGCCATGTCGTTTCCGTGCATGGCTGCTGTGCAGGAACAGGACCGAAGGGAAGTGCTTTTGACCGGATATGAACCAGCAAGCGCGTACACCACGAAGACAAGCGTGATGTACGAAGCACGTCACAGCTATTGACGGCAGCGCGCGGTGGTGCTTATGGTCCGCGCATTCCTCATAGGGGCCCGTAGCTCAGTTGGTAGAGCAACTGACTTTTAATCAGTAGGTCCACGGTTCGAACCCGTGCGGGCTCACCACCTATCCCAGCCATTTTCTGACTCGCGGACCGTGATTGGCGCGGCCTGCGAACCATGGTGGTGGCTGTTTGCCAGGTGTTGACTGTCGAGTAAGACAATCGATGGCATGAACACAATCGCTGACAAGGTATTGTCCTGCCGCACGGATCACACCCGACCCAAGAACGCTGCTCACATCGCAGATTTGCTTGGCGTCGATGAGGCTGCAGTGCGGTCCAGCATTGGTTCGCTGCGAGCGCGTGTTTACAGCATGAGGAACCGACGGGGAGTGGGCTTTTGGCTCGATCAGTCGCGCGTCGCGCCCCCTTTGGGTCCACCACGAACAGACGGTCGTTGGCAGGACTAACGTGCAGCCGGTCACAATCCAAGGTGGGCGTTTATTGCATCGAACTCATCTGCCCAATAGCCTGACAAGATATTGTCGTTCCTTTTGTGGCGCACCCGTCCTCGCCACTCCTCATACACATTGGCACCCTGTTTTCCTGAGCAGTAGAACATGCTTGCATCAGTCGCGGCGAGGGCGTCCCAAATATGGCTATCTCGCTCGCGTACTTGGATGCCCACAACCGCGATCGTCTCCGCATTGGCGATTAGCTCAGTAAGCCGCTGGCGCTGCTGGCCAATGAAATTTGCGCCGCTTGTTGTGAACTTGCGCGGTTCGAAGTAGCTCATGACAGGTGGAAACGCGTCGTTTCGGAGACGGCTCCAAAATGCATCAGGATGGTCCAAGTTCGTCACCGGACCGCTCGTCGATAAATTCATACCAGCCATCGAAACGCCGGCAGCGCTGCCCTTTACACTCTCGCAAAACAAGTGGCAGCAGCCGTGCGGCAAGCAGAGTTCAACTTGTCCGTCTTGGAGGTCGGTTACACCGCAAGCAAGAGCTACTCCCTCCTGGCTTGCGGCAAGCAGCAGCATTCGCTCGTAGTTCAGTGTCGCGATTGCTCCTTGCCAAGCGGCCGCTCTAATCTTCTTGGCAAGCTTGACATATAGGTTCCGCGAGGTCGGTGCGTACCTATAGAAGAATGCTGCCATGGAGCGTTGTGCGACCGGCAAGGCATGAGGCATCCGCGCGTTCAGTGCGAGCACACCGCTCTCAAAATCGGAGTGAAATGTCGCCGCAATATCATCAGGTATCTGCCCCCAGACATTGGATTCAAAACGCAGCAGCTCGGCGAACAAAGTCGCGCCAAGGGGCGGTACAAGTGATTTGTCCACCTCTGATCCGTAGCTGGCGCCCGCGCCGAGAAACAGGACGTGACGGGGATTGCTCATTGCGAATAGGGACCTTACGGGATCACTCCTCCGGAATGATCCCAATTTTAATCAGGTTCAAATAGATGGTATGACCGCATTCTGAGATCAGCATCGCCTGAGGGTAGGGATATGCGCCCAGTCCCACACCTGTGGCGTTGATTATGCTTGGGGAAACCATATGGTCCGCCACGGACCAGTTCCTGCTGGAACACAGAGGACAAAGAATCCCTAGCGGATTTCTTGCTTGCAGCCAATCGGCTATCTCTTGTTTCTCAGACCGACTCAGGACACCATCCAAATCAGGCATTTGGAGCTCCGTGATCCAGGGTCCAATTTCGCAACCAGTCAAGTTTGCCTCTAGCCATTTGTTGTTTGGTCATCTCGAGACAATGGCGACGCCACCACGACCCCCTGGGCCATCCACTTGGCAATTGCAAAGTCTGCGAAGCCATCAATTGGCTTAGCTCCAGAAATGGGGGCCAACTCCAAGCCAACCCTAGAGAGCAACACTTCACCAAATTCTATCGAATTATCTCCATCCTTGCCGAACATAAACAGGTATCTTTCGTCTCCGTATCCAACAACAATTTCCTTCGGAAAGCCTTTTCTTCCATAGCTGGACATAGTCTGATGAGTCAGCAATCCGATTTCATCCAAATGTTTAAGGGTGTCGAATGTAATATTGTTTGTCTGGTAAATTTTATCATATGTGTTGAATATAACAGGTGTAAATCCGCCGATCATCCATCCAAACCGGCATAAGTCAGTGAATAGCTCAGCATCATACTTCTCCAGAGACATGACAAATTGCAGTGTCCGCTTGGAGAATGAACCCGGGTGATTGGCTTCGCCGGCGAGGATCTTGCCCCAGAGTGTCTGCATTTCATCGTCCGACACGATCCGGCAGTCGGCAAAGAACGATGCTATCCAGTCCTCGCTGATATCTTCGGCCTTGGAGTCATCTACGATGTGAGGGATCGCCTTCCGCACGACCTGCTCGATATTCCTTTGATGCTTTTCCTCCTCGACGAGCCAGCGACGAATGGCGCGTCGTTCGATATCGCTGATCTTGACATCCGAGCGAGCCTTGATAATCGCTGCTTCGGCCTCGGCCTTAGCGGTGCGCTTTATGTTTCCAGGTAGTACGCGAGCATCGAAGTAGTCGGCTACTCTATCTACAAATTTCGTTACCGGCTCTGTCAGCTTTCCCAGGTCGATGTCAATGTTCACAAGTGGTTTTTCGTCCGACATCACCAAATCTCTCAAAATCCGCTGCTTCGAGTAAATTTAGCGAACTTGAGACGCTTATCAAGCGCGATGCTGATTACGTCCGGCTTGCAATATCTGCTGCTTCAATATGAGGAGATTTTTGTTACATCATCGTTTGATTTACGACTCCTGCCCTTCCGTCCGCATCTCGGCCTCGATCTGATCATGCATCTCCTGCAGCGTGGCGACAGATTGTTGAAACCGTGGGTCGCCGTTGCTCCCAGCAATCAGCCAAGAATGCAGGCAGATCTCCTCGATGATTCCGTCGTGAATTAGCTGTTTAGTCCTGGCATTTGATGGATTGGATTGAGTCTGAACCGTTCTGGTTCTTTTGTTCAGATTTTGCAGATGTACTCATATGGAGTTTGGCCGTTTAGGGTTTTGAGACGCTTGGCTTAGTTGTAGGTGTTTACGAAGTCCATCTGGTGATTTCGAACTGAGTTGAACTGTGACATCGCCTGAGCTTCGGCTCCGAGTGTTTTGCGGTGTAGTACCAGAGCGAGGATGGTATGGCAGCCATCCGTAAACTTCCGTTCCTCAACCAAGGTGGCTCGGTTGAGAAGGCATTCTCCAACGCATCGGGACGTCTCTTGTGGCATGTGGCACTTGATCAGACAGATCCTGCAAGTGATCGGCGCGATCACTTTGCTCGTCATCGTTTTCACTTTCACGTCGTTCTGGTTTCTATCAGGTTGGTTACAGGTTGAAGATCGGCTTGAACGAGCCGACTACATTGTCGTGCTCGCAGGCAGTTCGCACCGTCTCATGAAGGCCGCCGAGCTGTATGCCGAAGGCCTGGCTCCCAAAATTCTCCTGTCGAACGGCTATCTACGACCTCCGAGTCGAATACAGAAGCTACGCTGGAAGATGGGTTATCCAAAAACTGACCCCAGAGCATTTCGATTGAGATTACTTGCTGAATTGGGAGTTCCAGAAACAGCGACTGAATCATTCGGCGACGGCCATATATCGACTGTGGAAGAGGCTGAAGCGCTCCGCAAACATTTGGCAGGACATCATGTACGGCTCATCATTGTCACATCGCCTGCCCACACACGCCGTGCAAAGATAATATTCGAGGATGCAATGACCGAGGCAAATGTCCAGATGGCAGCACCTCCGGAAGGCCGTTTGTCACGACATTGGTGGACTGATCAAACTTCGGCCCAGATCATGGTCGCAGAGGTTGCCAAGCTGATTTACTACCTGATCGGCGGTCGTTACCAGTCGAACACGGGTGCTCCATGACACGACTTGTGGTGGTTTGATCGCGGCCATTTCAGTCGTAGACTTGACGGACTCAAGACTGTAGGTCGGCGGGCCCACGGTTCGGACCTGTGCGGGGTCAGCATTTTTTCTGTGCGCGGGCACTTCCCAACCACGAATGGATGCCAAGCATGAGACTTTCAAAAAGTCTCATATGAGGTTCGTGGGGGTCTCGATTCACTCGAGAGCTTCAGGCCAAAGAAGCAGCACCAGAACGATCGCCCAGACGATGCCCCAACCAATCCACGTAACGTTGGGGTGCGCCGCCTGCCACTCCAGAATTTGCTTGTGAATCGTCATCCAGATAGTCCCAATCTGTATGTATCCTGGCGCCGGCAGATAGTCCGGCACTCGCCGAAAGCGTGGCGCGGCAAACAATCACTTTCCCTGCCGCCATCATCACTCGCGTGGAAGTGATAGTTTAGCGTCAGCGAGGAAAGGCTGGTTGATGCAGATCAGATCGGTGACGGCACGAGAGTGAATCTGAATGCGATAGGGACGGGGTTCCGATTGCCGAACCTTACCGAAACACGTTGTCTTTCTTTATTGGCAGGGATGCAGCGCCTGCGACGAAGCTGAGACGGAAACAACACGACTGCCAATGCCTGATGACCGGATCGACTCCGTTACACTCACTCTCAATGAGTCAAGATGCGGAAAGCATATCGACAGCAAGCTTGACTTCGGCACGAAGCACCCGGCTGCGGCCATCATTGCTAGCCACCAGCACAAGGCGGTCGCGATTACAATCGAGAAGCGACGTGGCCGACCAGAATGTATTCGATCCCTGCATTGCGTAAGAGACGTTTTCAAGGCCCAGAGCTTGTCCCCAGCCCATGGACATATGTCCGCTTTCGGGCACTTTTAACATATGATCGATCGTACCGGGCTTGAGATACGGTGGGCCATTCACAAGGAAGATCCGTTGAAAGCGGGCCCAGTCCTCCAGTGAAAAGTGCAAGCGCCCGGCAGACGTATAAACCGTTGGATTGTCACTGTAGCGATCTTCCGGGTCGAGTGGCTTGCCCCGGCCAAACGAGAAACTTCCGATCCGCCACCGCGACTTATGGCCCCAAATGTCAGGAGGTGGCCCAATACCGCCCGACGTAATTCCTAATGGCGCGTACAGTTCAGATGAAAGGACGTTCTCATAACTTTGCCCGGTAATCCGTTCAATCGCCGCCGCAATGATGATGTAGCCAAGATTGGAGTAGACGAAACGCCCTCTCTTGCCAGGTCGCCGCGAGAGGATTGCGGCAGCAATGTCTGTCCGCTGTCTCGTTACAGGCTCTGTGGCATTCCAGGCGGCTTTCATTTCCGAGACGTTGAGATTCGCCTTCATTCCAGACTGGCAGACAAAAACCTCATCGATGGTCCGATCCCGCCAAGTCGCATCGATTTGATTTTCAAGGTCGGGAAAGAGACTTGCAACAGTTACGTTCCACTTCGCCATCCCTTGTTCAACCATCCGCGCGTAAAGTGCAGCGGTCATGGACTTGGCACATGATCCTATATGCCATTGATGGTCGGAGGCTGCCTCTCTGCTCTGTCCTCGGGCGCAAACGCCCACAACCGCAAGTTGGATATCGTCGCGGGTTACGATGGCGCCGCCAACCGCTGCCACCTTGTATCTCTCGCGAAAGTCAGCAAGCAGTGCGCGCAGAGAATTGCAGCTCATCTTTTGTATCAAGCGAATTCTTCAGTACTTATTGTCCATGGGGGACGATAAAATTCCAAACGGCTTTCCAATTCCCCATCTCACGGGAAAACGCGTAAAGCTCATATCCTGACTCTCTTCGAATTTCGCCAGATGTTTGGAATTCAATCTCAAATTGATACTTCGCCAGGGCCGTTTCGTGCCAAATGGAAATCTGATGGCCAAATTCCCTCCATTTGATACCGTCCAAGTGCCGAACTATTTTGGAAAAATGATCAATACAGATACCAACCCCCTGTTTTCTTTCGAGCAAATCAGGCCCTTCGATAATCATGTTGTCGTGCAAACAGGTCCTCAGGCCGGCAATGTCCCCTTGCGTCCAGGATGTGTTGATCTTTTTGAGCACATTCTTCACAGCTTCTATGTCTGCTGGATCGTGATCCATAGCCTCTCCGTATGTCACTCAAATCCAGTAGACCAAATAGCGCGATCAATCCTCGAGCCAGTCCCCACATTTCGGGGGCTCGGCCGTGCCCCATGGCATGAGGGGAACGGTCGATGTTGAATTCTTGGGACTGCCCTCGATCAGCTTGTCCGAGTAGATCAGATAGACGAGGACATTGCGGCTCTTGTCGCAGCCGCGCACGATCTGAAGCTTCTTGAAAAAGATCGAGCGGCGCTGTTGAAAGACTTCCTCGCCTTGTTCGAATTTCCGCTTGAATTTCACCGGCCCCACCTGCCGGCAGGCCAACGATGCATCGGATAGCTCCTCGGCAAGGCCGAGCCAGCCGGCCCATCCACCTTTTTCCGGGACGGTGAAATGGCAGGCAACGCCCTCCACATCAGGATCGTCGAGTGCAAATGTGGACAGATAGTGATCGGGTGAAAGAAACTTGAGCACTGTCCTTTTCTTGAAGATGAGTTCCGGATCGTCGGCGCCGTGCGCAGGCATACCGAAGAAGACGATCGCAAGGATCGCCCACACTGAAACGCTGACTCTCATTTTTTTATCTCCAGAATGCGGCGGCATTCTCTGTGTGCTTCGGAATGCACCGTTGTCCGGCGACGTTTGCCGGAAATGTCGGTATCAGGAGTGAACGCTTTAGGCTCTACTGCGTGCGTGTCCAATATTTGTGGCGACACGCAAGCCCATTTGCGCGGCAACCGCGTAGTTTCAGCTTGCGATCATTTTCGAGACTAACTTCGACATTCTGGTGGGAAACGCCCTTTTTGGGATCATATACGGTCCCGATCCATAGATTGTCGCCGGCCTTCTGCATATTCGAGAACGTCGACAACCCAATGATCGGCCGGTCTCTAAGACTTGGATCCGGATTCTTTTTGTCGGTCGGCGGTCCACCTGCGCGGCCGCGCACACGGGTCCACACGATTTCAGCACAAAGGCTATTGCCACACTCCGACACCTGCATTTTAGCTTTGCCCGAACTCGTCAGCCATATGCCAACCGGCGATGACGCAGAAGACTCACTACTTGTCCAAATCATGAATACGGGAAGCAGCAGGACCGGCATCATCAAGCGAAACCACACGACAATTCTCCTTCGGTTTTTCTAGCGGATTTGGCAACTCGGGTAGTTGTGGGGCGATAGTTGGCGTTAATGCGCATTGTCACCGCCGATTGTGGCAGAACAATCGCGATTCCCGACCGGACCGGTTGGTTTGCTGCCAATTGAATCATCGCTCAGTAAGCTAAGGACTGCGTTTGCAGATTTGAAGATGCTTTTGAAAAAATGAACGGCAATTCGCAAATTTTTCCAGTGTCATAGCAACGCAATGCTCAAAAGGGAGGTCACGGGGTTTTGCCGGCCTTTGCAATCTCGCGCCCCAGACGAACCGTTTCCCTCACCAGCAAATCCAGATCCTCTTGCCGCGTTCGGTGATTATTGATTGCAACGCGCAGACAATGCGTACCCTGGACTGTCGTATCCGAAAGCGCAGCGATGCCGTCCTCCTGTAGGCGCAGCATGATCTCGGTATTGAGATCTTTCAGCGCGTCGGCGGTGAAGCCATCGGTGCAAAAACGGAAACAGACGATGTTGATGCAGGTGGGAGCGATGCGCTCCAGATGCGGATCGGCATCGACCAGCGCGCTGAGATAGTGGCCTTGCGCAATGTTCTGGTCGATTAGCCGGCCAAACATTTCAACCCCATGTTCTTTCAGTGCCATCCAGACTTTGAGCGCGCGGAATCCACGCGAGGTCTGAAGACCGAATTCGTGGAGCCAATGCGCGGATGCAAGACCGCGCGTCGTCATCTCAAGATATTCAGGTGTCACAGCGAATGTGCCGCGATGGGCTGAGGCATCACGAACCAGTGCACAGCCGATGTCGAAAGGTGCATGGAGCCACTTATGAGGATCGAGTGCCAGGGAGTCGGCCTTGCCAATACCTGCGACGAGAGAGGCATTCTGTGGGGCAATGGCGATCAGCGCGCCGATACACCCATCGACGTGAAACCACAAATCCTCTTCTCGCGCCAACTCGGACAACGCCTGTAGATCGTCGATCGCGCCTGTGTTGACTGTGCCGGCGGTCCCGATCACGCAGGCTGGCTTAAGCCCTGCGGCCCGATCTTCGGCGATGGCACGACGGAGTGCTGACAAATCGATTGTCAGGTCAGTATTTGTCGCAATGCGACGCAACGCCTTGTTGCCGAGGCCAAGCACTTCCAGGGCCTTTCGGTGACAGCTGTGCACCTGATCGGAGGCATAGAAACACAAAGGCATCTCGATCGCTGCGACGCCTTCCTCACGCACGTCGATGCCTGCCTTGATATTTCGTGCGACCGTCAGGCCAATGAGATTTGCCATCGACCCGCCACTGACCAGCGTGCCGCTTGCCGGTTCAGGAAACCCCATCATCTCCTTGAACCAGTCCACGACCTGCTGGTCGATGTAGGTCGCCGCATGATTGCCGCCGCCCACATTTGAACCCTGAACCGCCGCGAGAAAGTCAGCGATCGCACCTGTGAAGTTGCTCGAGCCCATATACCAGGACCAGAAGCGAGGATGGATATTGCCCATGGGGTAAGGCATCACCGTCTCGCTCACCTGACGGCAGACATCGGTCAAAGACGTCGGCGAACGGGGGAGGGGTGACGTAAAAAGATCGCGGATATCGGGCGGCATATCCTTCCAGACAGGGCGCGAGCGAACGTCCTGCAGATAATCGATCGATTCATCGATTAACCGGTGAGAAAGTGCCCGCACATCGGACCAATCATTCGGATCGAGTGTTTCCTCCCGGTCGCTGTTTCCAGCTTTGCTGATGGTGTCCATACGGTCGTTCCTCGTTGCGCGATCGGTCAGCGGTCATCGGTCATCGGTAAATGTATATTCGAGAGGTGTGGCGCTAGACACTGTTGACGAGATCGTTTGCCGAATTTGTATCAGTCAGGTTTCTATCGAACAGTGCTTAGCACTGCTGCTCCGTCATACTGGCTGGGAGGTCAATGACAAGCGTGTCGAGCGCCTGTGGAAGCGAGAGGGGCTGAAAGTCCCGTACAAACAACCGAAGAAGGCGCGCCTATGGTTCAACGACGGCTCATGTGTTCGCCTACGGCCGGAGTATCCCAATCACGTCTGGTCCTATGACTTCGTCCACGAGCGCACCCATGATGGTCGGGCCTTCAGGACGCTCAACGTCATCGACGAGTTCACCAGGGAGTGTCTGGCGATCCGGGTCAAACGCAAGCTCAGCTCCATCGACGTTATCGATGTTCTGACGGATCAGTTCATCTTGCGTGGGCCGCCAGCCTTCGTCCGGTCTGACAACGGCCCGGAGTTCGTTGCAGAGGCTGTCTGCGAATGGATTACGGCCGTCGGTGCGAAGACCGCCTATATCGAACCAGGTTCACCATGGGAGAATGGATATTGCGAGAGCTTCAACGCCCGCTTTCGGGACGAGCTTCTCAATGGGGAAATCTTCTACACCTTGAGGGAGACCCAAATCGTCATCGCGGAATGGCGCAAACACTACAACACGGTCAGGCCACATAGCGCTCTCGGATACCGCCCGCCCGCGTCCGAGACCGTCGTCATGTTGGACCGAAAACCATCAATGCACTAACAATGGAAGTGGACCAATCAATCGGGGCTGATCATGTGCGCAGACGCCCTATCAATCGCTGATGTTTGTTGTTGAAACGGACGACAACGATTTTCTGTCCAATCGGATCCACGACGGAAATTCTTAGGAAGCGGTGATGCGGGGCACCGATCCCCGCAAACATTCCCATGCCCCCACCTTTCCAGACGGAAAGATTGTGATTGGTCTGTAGATAGATTTGTCGGCCGAAGAGACCAAAGGCAACAAGTGGAACGATCCAAACAAGTAAGAGCTGTTTCAGCTGTAGCTTGGACATTATGTCACAATCTTTGGAAAAATCGCGCCGATTCGGACTCGATTCTACACCATCCAGTCAGAGATCGGCCGGCTCTATTGATTTTCACTCACGAACAGTGAGCGGTTTTCATCGATTCTTCATGGCTATCCGGTGTCATGGCACGGCAATTGCTCTGCTAACCATTCTTGGATGCAGTGCACGGCTATACGCGGGAGGCCATCGATGCAGGCAATAGATTACGCAAATCGTCCGATGCTTAATGAAGTCGGATATCAGTCTAAAAATTCCCTGAAAACCGGCGGATTGTTGGGATCCGGAACAATCCTGTTCACTATAGTCGGTCTCGGGCTTTTGTTCATCACGGCGATCGCATTGCAACCCTGGGTCCCTGCAGGTGACCTATTACGGGACCCGCTTGCCGTTGCCGAAATGTCAGAAACCTGTTGCAAGCTCTATTTTGGCTTCGTTTCCACGCTTGGCAGTCTGATGTGGTTTATGGCGGCGGCCGTCTGTTTCTTTGTCGGCTGCCTCCTCTATACGATCGGTGAGGAACGGCGGCGGGCAGCATTCATGATCGCCGCAGCTCTCTTTACCGCTTGGCTGGGTGCTGATGACCTCTTCATGATCCACGATCATGTTCTGCCGGAATTCGGTGTGCCTCAGCTGCTGACCTATGGCGTTTATGGCGGCCTGGCGTTCCTGCATCTCCTGTTTTTCTGGCGCGAGATCCTGCAATCGCGCGTCACCGTGTTTCTCGTTGCCGGTTCCATGCTTGCCATGAGCGTCGGGATCGATGCGTTCATTCACAGCGACCATATGCTGCGTATTGTCATGGAGGACGGGGCAAAGCTCATCGGTATCGCCTTGTGGGGTGCATTTCATGTTGCTGCAGGCTTTGACTATCTCCTCGAAGCGCGCCCGGGCCGTGCAGAGCAAGCAATCTGAGGTCGATGCGTGTGAGGAGTGTCCCAATGTCGGAAATGGATCAAATTCAGTCGCAACGATCAGCGTCAGGTTCGGTTCTTGTTTTGGGCAACTATCGTCCCGTCCTGTCACTTGCCAGGGAGCTCGTGCCGCTGGGATACCGGATCATCGTGGCGCGCGGTTTTGGCGAGGGTGCATGTGAATATTCCCGTTTCGTCGATGGTCATTGGGATCATCCGCCACTCACCGACGTCGATGCTTTCATTGGCGCCTTGACGCGTTTTCTGGAATCCAGGCCCGACATTCAGGTCGTCTATCCGGTATTCGAAGATTATGTGCGGTTTTTTGCCGAGAACGAAGATCGCCTGCCGGATGGGCCGGTTTATGCGACGCCCGGCCGCGAGACTGTCCTGACGACGCTGGACAAGATGGCTATGGCGCAGCTCGCCCGGTCTTTGGAGGTGCCGACGGCCGCTTATAAAATCGTAGAGTCCTATAGAGAACTACTGACCGCTGTCGAGACGATCGGTTTTCCCGTCGTCGTACGGCCGCAGGAATCGGGGGAGGGCGTCGGCGGCAAGAAGGCGCTGATTTGCAGAGACGCAGAGGATCTGTCGCACAACCTGCCGAATTGGCCCCTGATGCATCCAACACTGATGGTGCAACGTTATGTCGAGGGGCCCCGGTATAATCACTATTTCGCAGCGCGCAACGGCGAGGTTTTCCGAATCCTGGAGACCCAGATCGACGAAACCGAGGAACTCGACGGGACTGGCTATGCGGTAGCCGGCAAGACAACGAGTTTGAGCGCCGATCTGCTCGCTCATACAGAGCGTTTGAGCGCCGCTCTCGACTACACCGGCGTTGGACTTGTCCAATATATGGTTAATCGCAATACCGGCGAGGTAACCTTTGTTGAACTCAATCCCCGTATAGTGGGCAGTCATGTGATTGCCGAGGAAATGGGATTGGAGTTGAGCCGGTTGGCTATTGATCTTGTCAAATACCCGACGCGTGTTGAACGCAAGCACGTCGGAAGCTCCGGCATGCGGTATGCGTGGACATATGGAGCGATCCGCGGCGTTCGTTCTGCCTTGGCCAAAGGTGAACTGGGCCGCCTGGAAGGTTTTCAGGCCCTGATACGCGTTTTGGTCAAGGCCATCGATACACCCGTTCACATGTCGTATCGGTGGGATGATCCATTGCCAACGCTGATGCTCTTTGTCGAGCAAGTCCAGCCGCTGCACCGGCTATTGGCTCAGATTCCGGCCCGAAAGGCGATTTCGGTGCCCGTATGAGGTCGAGTATGAGTGTTGCGACGCCGCCGCTTGAACGAACGCGGCCCTTGGATAGTCTGGTCGAACGCTTGGCGCACCGCGTTGAGGAACCGGTCGCCGATGGCTTCGAACTCGTCACCAATCTTGAGGGCCTTCAAGAGCTGGAAGAGGATTGGAATGATCTTCTCGGCCGGATGGAAGGCGCCGGAAATCCATTTCTTTCCTTCAACTGGCATTGGCATTGGTGCGAACACTATCTTGCCGGCGGGGAGGGCGAAAATACTGCGGCGTTGAATATCGTCGTTGTTCGTGAAAATGGCAGGGTCACGATGATCTGGCCCTTTGTCCTGCGCCGCGAAATGGGCCTGCATGTGCTGCGGTTCATGGGCGAGCCGGTGAGCCAATTCAGTGATATCCTCGCAGAGTCAACGGTCGACCTATCGCAACGCCGTGCGTGTTGGGAATATCTGTGTGACACCGCCAAACCGGATGCGCTTGTCATGCGTAAAGTGCGGTCCGACAGCGCAATCGCTCCGCTCTTGCAGGATTTGAATGCGATTCCGACCCTGGAGCAAGAAGCGCCTTATTCCGATCTCACGGCAGTGCCCGACTACGAAGCCTACCAGGCCAGGTTCAGCAAGAGGTTTCGACGCAATTGCCGCCGCCAATGCAACCGCCTCGAAGAGCTCGGCGTTCTCGAATTCACAATGATGCGGGAATCCGAAGAAGCACGGCACTATGTTTCCGATGCCTTCACAATGAAGCGTGAATGGCTAAGAGAGACCGGTCGGATCGCGCCAAGTTTCAATGACGAGCGCTTCGGCTCGTTTTTCAACTCACTGGCAGGGAGCACGCAGCGCCCGGCCGGATGCGTCGTTTCCGCTCTGACACTGGACGGACATCCGATCGCCGTTGAGGTCGGCATTCTCGATCGCGGCCAATATGCCGCCCATATCGGGGCCTTCGAGGCGAGCCATGCACGGCTAAGCCCAGGGTCTCATCAGATCGCCCACCTAGTCGAAAAACTGATCGAAATGGGTGTCGAGCGCTACGATCTTCTGGCGCCAAGCGACAGCTACAAAATGACTTGGGCAGACAAAACAGTCGGTGTCAGCGACTATGTGGTTCCACGAAGCATCACCGGCCGCGTCTACGCAGATCTCTATCTCAAGCGTCTGCGCCCGGCGATGAAAAATGGTCTTACCGCAATCTCGAATGCCGCCAGCAAAGTGACGGCGAGCTTGTAGAGGCTTCTGACAATCTAAGGCCCAATTAAGGACTCCGATGGCTGAGATCGCTGTACCTCAACCTAGCGATGCGACAAAGCCAGTTTCCGATCCGGATTCAGGGAGTGCTCCCTCGCAGCCGCGTTGGCGGCGCCTTATGGGCAAAGCGCTTGGCGATCTGTTCAAGCGCTCAACCTTGCTTATGGGCTCGCGTCTGTCCGGCGCAGCCATCGGTTTCATCACACAACTTGCGCTGGCCAGGCTTCTCGGTGCCGAGTCGCTGGGCATGTACTATCTCGCCATCAGTCTTGGCGGTGTGCTGGCCATTCTTGCGGGGCTAGGCTATCCGTCGATAACAGTCCGCTTTATTTCCGAGTACCGGGTGAATGGTGAATGGCATGCCTTGAGGGCCTTTCTGACATCCGCTTACCGGACAGCTGCCATAGCCGGAGCAGCCTTGATCGTCGTCACTGGAATCATCGTCTTCGTCTGGCCCACGGCTACGTTCGAACAGCGCCTTTGTCTAACGCTTGGTGCACTAACGGCGCCTGCGTTCACATTCATTCGTCTGAATGGCGCCATTGCGAATGCCTATCGGCGGTACTTTCTGAGCTTTCTTCCAGACCTTCTGGTGCGTCCTGCCGTCATGCTGGCAATCATCGGCTCCCTGATCGCAGTCGGTGTGACCATCACCGTTCCGCAGCTCCTGGCGCTCAACCTCATCATCGTCCTGGTCGTATCGGTTCCGGTTTTCTTTACCGTTCGTCAGACGACCAGCACAGACCTCGATCAGACGCTTGAGCCCACTCCGATTGCCGATACGCCGACCCCGACAGGTTCCAAATGGCGCGTGCACGGGCTGCCAATGGTCGTTGTCGCTCTATTCACGGCGTTGTTTGCCGATGTTGCCATTCTGACCGTCGGCATTGCGTTGCCGCCTGATCAGACAGCCACCTTCGGCGTGTGCATCAAGATCGCGCTCTTGCTTGGCTTTGCCATCCAGTCCGTCCACCAGCTGATCATGCCCGATGCAGCGGAGGCCTATGCGCGCGGCGACAAAGCAGCCGTGCAGAAAACCATCGGCCGCGGCAATCTCTTGAGCATGGTGGCTTGCCTCGGTGCGACCGGCGGTATCGTCCTGTTTGGAAGTTTCGCTCTGTCCGTCTTTGGAGAGCAGTTCGAACAAGGCTATGCCTGCCTCATCATTCTAGCCCTCAGTCAGGTCTATCGGGCAGGCGCCGGACCCGTATCGCAAATGCTCAATCTCGCGGGCAAAGAACGTAAGGCGGTGCCGGTGTTCGCAACCTGCCTTGTGCTCCTGGTGGTTCTCGGAGCCGGTTTGACCCCGTACTTCGGTCTCAACGGTGCAGCCGCATCAGTCTTTCTTGTTACGGCGCTCTGGACCACGTGGCTCGCGGTCATCGCCAAGCATCATACCGGCGTCCAGGCATCATTGATCGGCCGCAAAGCGAAGAAAACGGCTTAATGACATTGCCGGAATGAAAAAGCCGACAGGCATGTTGCACCTGTCGGCTTTCCAACTGTTAGGCGACGAGCTTTGCCTTCCAGCTCTTTAGCCCGCCGCGGCTCCGATCATCACGTCAGTTAAACACCGACTGTACCGCAAGATTCGGTAGATAAAGCGTTATGATCGGGAAGAACATGCACAAAAGGAGCACGCAGCCGTCGGTACACAAGAACGGAAACGACCCCTTCATAACAGTCGTAACCGGCACCTTCGTCGTACCACTCACGGCAAAGAGATTGAGTCCGACCGGTGGAATGACGGCTCCCATTTCAATGCACAGCGCGAACAGCACGCCGAGATGGATGGGATCGATACCGAGTGTGATGGATACCGGATAGATAATCGGCACGACGAGCACCAAGATGGCGACGCCTGTCAGGAACATCGACAGAAACAGCAGGACGACCAAGAGCATGCCAAGGAAGCCGATGGGCGACAATCCCATGCCGATAACCCATTCGGCGATATCCTGAGGCCAGCCCTGATTGGCGAGCAGGAACTGGAAGATGCCGACACCGCCCAGAAGGAAGAACAGGATTGCGGTCAGGTTCACGGCACGCTCGGTTGCCGCCAGCATTTGCGGGTAGAACTTACCCCGCATCGACAGGAACCCGTACACCATCGCGTAGGCACACGCGCCAGCACCCGATTCGGTCGGTGTAAGAACACCGCCATAGAGTGCGCCAAGCACAAACACGGGCATGAACAAGGCAGGAAGTGCCTCGATGCTGGCTGCTTTCAATTCCGACCAGCTGAACTCGTTAGCCGGCAGCTTGATTATCACAGCCATGGTCAGCACGATGACGGCATCACTGAAAGCCAACATGAGACCCGGTACGACGCCGGCGAAAAACAGTTTGACGATCGACTCGTCCGTCAGCACGCCATAGAGAATGAGCGTGATACTCGGGGGGATGAGGATTGCGATACCACCGCCTGTCGCAATCACACCGGCAGCCATCCATTTCGGATACCCACGCTTTATCATTTCCGGATAGGCCACCACGCCCATCGCCGCCGCCATGGCAGTTGAGGAGCCTGAGATTGCTCCGAACATCACGGCAGCAAGAATGGTCGCGTAGGCAAATCCGCCAGGCAGCCAGCCGATGAGCGCATCAGCAAAGCGGAACAGCTTCGCGATCAGGCCGGTGCGTTCCATCAGGAAGCCGGCATAGATGAAGAACGGGATCGCCATCAGCGTGTACTTGTTTACGAAGCTGAAGAACGACCGGAAGATCGCACTCTCCGAGAGAAGTGGATCGTAAACGATATAACCGACGGTAATCGAAATTAGCGCGATGGCGATTGGTGCGCCCAGCGCAAGCAACGCAAGAAGTGCAGGTCCAAGAATGCCCATGGCTAGATCTCGATCCCCTCTTCGACAGGCGCCCACTCGAAGACTTTCTTGCCCATAAGAGCCCGAATGTCCTGATAGAGCTGGAAGAGACAGACGATTGCCAAAAGCGTGAAAGCTGCAACCAAGATAGCTTGGAACGGCCAGATCAAAAGCACCATGCTTTGCGTCTTGCGCTCAAGCATCATTGAGCGCTCGAGCGTTGGGACCCCCCACCAGGCGATGGCGCTATAGACGATCAATGACAATGCAGTGATGAGCATACGAACAACGAGTATGAAACGATTCCAGCCCGCTTTTTCGAGTGCGTCCACGACAGCGGACATCCTCAGGTGCGACCGGCGCGCCTGGGTAACTGCAAAATACAAGAAGATCGCGCCGACCATGCCGTAGGTTACGGCATCCTGTCCCCAGTCGAAGACGACACCAAAAATATAGCGCCGCGCCACTTCAGCGATTGCAAGCCAGGTGCCGACCAGCATGATGAGCATCGCACCATAGCCGACAATGGTATCCAGCAAAAAACGAAATACGCGATAAATTCTATCGACAATCCTATCCATGGCAATTGGTCCCCCCATCCATGCAGGAAATATAAGGGACTGGCCGGTCCAACAATCCAACCGGCCAGTCCATTTTTCGTATTCGAAGTCTTAGTTCTTTTTCTTTTGGTACTTCGCGAAGATCGGCTGCATCTTGGAGCAGTCAGTCTTTTCAAGCCAGTTCGAACCCATCGGGTTTGCTGCGACGGCGGCTTTCGCTTCTTCCGCAAACTTGTCGACCCACTTGTCGGCTGCTGCAGGCGTGTTCTTCTTGATCCAGTCAGAAGTCGCGGTCCCTAGCTTTTTAGCAAGCTTGTCGGCCTGATCACTCGACATGATGTAGATGCCAGGCTTGGACGGGTCCTTGGTGCCGAACTTGTCAATGAGCATCTTGTCATTGCAGAAGTTGGCACGTTTTGCCCAAGGCAGAACTTCTTTGACAAGGATGTCACTGATGATTTTCTGATGCTCGGGCTTGAGCTTCTTCCACCATTTATTGGATCCGGCGATGTAGTAGTAATCACCGACGATACCGTTGATTCCGGCAATCGTATAGAACGGTGCCTGTTCCTTCACCTTGTTCCAGCCACCAAGACTGGTGAGCAGGCCGTCAATGACTTTGGTCTCAAGTGCCGGCGGCACGTCGCCGAAAGCCATGGTGGTCGGGTTGGAGCCGAATGCGCGGAGCATGGCGTTTTCAGCCGGGCCCATCGAACGCATCTTCTTGTCCTTGAAGTCATCGGGCGACAACAGGCGAGCACCGGCACCGGCACCCATATAAAAGCTGAGATGTGCCGAACCGAAGATGTTAATATCATGCACGTCGTTGAAACGTTTCTGAAGCATCTTGAACGTTTCGAAGTCGTCGAGAGCATTGATAGCGCCCGGTGTCGTCAGCAGCATCGGTCCGACGACCACATTCGTGAACGGATCGACAATGGCCGTCTTGCCAAACTGACCCCAAGCCATTTCGAGGTTGCCCTCGGTCATCGCTTCGATCGCTTCGGCATTCTTGTAAAGCGAAGACGACACGAAAACGCGGACCTGACTTCCGGGGATGGCCTTTTCGACCTTCTCTTTCAGGATCTCCATCGCGATCCCAGCCGGGTGCGGTGGGCCAACCGTATCAGATGCAATTCGGATCGTGACATCCGCCTTTGCAGGCGCGGTTGCCACGGCCCCGGCCACTACAATGGCCCCGGCAAGAACGCCAAGCCGTCTTGCCGTCTTAGAAATTAGTCTTGTATCGACTAACATACTTCCTCCACTTCATGAGTTGTCGTTGCAAAGTCGCGGACCAGCCTGAGATTACTCCTGCAGGCCCTTCGCGTCCGCTTGGTCACAATGTGTGACAATCTCTTGTACTTAAGCAAGAAAAATCCATGCCACTGGAAGGATTTGGAGTCCAAGAATGGTTAGCAAGGGCGAACGGCGTTATGCCCTTTTTTTTGGCAATCACCTTCGGTAGAGCTGGTGCTGGAAAGAGTGGGAGAGGAAACGGCTTCCCGTCAGAGATGGCACACTGACCGCATCCTGTCGGCCGCACTCATGACTGACCCGCGGAGCTGACGCAGGTGCTGGATCGCTGCTGCGGTCACTCTACTTGCCGGATTCGCACAATAATCATACTCGCCTGGCAGCGTGACAATCTGTCCGGACTTTCCCGCCAGGCCACCTTTGAACTGCTGCAGACCCGGATTGTTCGAGTCGCTATCGAGATCATACCAGCGCACACCTTGTTGCGAAAGCCAGCTCGTGATCCACCATTGCAGGGCATACCCGGCACGCAGACGAAGAGCGCGATCATCCGTCCCGCCGAAGAGATAGGTGGCTGTCCTACCAAGATGCCCGACAACCGCGCCGGCCGTCGGCGTCCCTTCGTGATACGCAATGACGACAGTTGGCCGCATCTGAGCCGGGATATCTTCATAGAGTGAAGGGTACCGGTCGACCCAGGTATAGTCGGCATAGTTCTTTCGCCCACGCATGGCGTTATGCAGGCGCATGAACGTATGGACACCTTCTCGGCCGTCGACGACCTCTATCGACAGATCTTCTTTCAACGCCTTTTTGAGATTGTAGCGCCATTTTTGACTCAGACTGGCACGTTGTTCATCTTCCGTGAGCGTACAGTCTACGAGATAACGCCTTTCCGATGCGATGCCGCGGCTCATCTGAAATCCGAGCCGCTCCAGTTCAGCACAGACTGTTTCGCACGTGTCCGGGTCGGCCTGCGGCACGATCGTGAGGCATAACCCTTGTTCACGTGCAAAACGGTTCATCATTGCATCGAGAACGAGACGCAGATTTGCCTCTTCTTTCGGCGCATTCTTGTGGTGCCAGAGAGGAGCAAATTTCGCATAAGCGATTCCAGGACCAGAACGCATCAGAGGAGGGCGAAAGATAAAGAGCTGTGCAGCGCCGACCACCAGACCGTCGCGCTCGACAGCAATGTGGGTGACGCGCTCCTCTCCCCACAGATCAGCACCTAGAAATGCCGTGTGATCGTAAAGAGCATCATCGAACTGCGCGACAAGCGCATCCCAATCACCGAGCGATATGTCTCGCACGGCACCGTCGCCGCCAGCAATCCGGTCTATGCAATTGTCCGCACGCCATTCATCTGTCAGTGCCGCTGTATCTCGCTCCAACTGATTTGCCCGCATCTCGCGCTCCGATCGCCTTCCGCGGCCCCTAGTTGCACTGGGCCGTCAGCGATTATGACCGATCGGTATTGAGAGAGGGTTCACAGGTTCAAAAAACCTATCGTCCCGAAATGGCCCGAGCGAGACGCTCCGGACGGGTGTTTCCCACTGTTGGGCCGGCTTGGCGGCGCCGATCCAAAAACTGGAACAGCGTAGATTTGTCCAAATTGTCTGCTGGGCAACCTGACAAAGGCCCGCTAACGTGACCACCACGAGCGAATTTGATCTGTGGGGACGATGCGAAAATGCGTGGCTTGAAGAAGAGACGCGTCTTTGAAAAAGGTCACTATCGAAAGTTTTTGGTCGTACTCGACGATACGCCCGAATTCGAAGTGGCTCTTTATTTTGCGGCGCGCGTCGCGAGCCGGACCGGTGGGCGGCTGGCGATGCTGCATGTCAATGAGCCCGTTCGGGCAAGCGGTTGGTTTACCATGCGAGAGAGCCCACCTATTCCGCGGTCGGCGAATTCGGATCAAATGTTCGATCGGATCCGCAAGACGCTGAAGGATAAGGGCCTTGAGAACATTAAGACCGAGGCGATTATGCGCGACGGCGACAAAGCGGAAGAAATCCTGAAAGTCATCAACGCAGACGAGGATATCGCGATCCTCGTGCTTGGCGCTTCGCCGGGGCCTTCAGGCCCGGGTCCGCTGGTATCGTCTCTTGCAACGGGCAGTCAGGCAGGATCGTTCCCGATCCCGATCTACCTCGTGCCAGGCACGCTGACCACCGATGAGATTGCGGCACTCGCCTGATATAAGTCAGCAGGGCAGAGACTATTGCGTTGCCAAAATCTGGCGCGGCCAGCGTCCGATTTCGGAGGACCCCTCCCGAGTACCATTGGGACCATCGAAACTTGCGTCCTGCGGCAACGCGCTCGGCTGTGGTGCTGAGGGTTGCGGTTCCGTCGGTGCAGGCGCACGTGCAGGCTCTACTGGCGGCGCCGCGGCAACCTCGTTCGGATTGCTGGAGCGACGAACCTTCCCTTCGAAGATGGCGCCATGCTCAATGACCAGCGAGGCGTGATGAATGTCGCCGGTGACATGCGCATTGCTGCCAAGAATGATCTGCTTGCCGCGAATGTTGCCGTCGACACGCCCGTCAACATGGGCATGGTCGGCAAAAACATCGCCATGGATGTGGCCGGTATGGCCTACCATCAGGACTGAGCAATGCAGATCGCCCTGGATCTGACCCAGGACATCCAGTTCGCCCGTACAAGAGACGGTTCCGGCAACGCCGACATCCGTGTCGATAATCGATTTTGTGGAGGACGCTTTGACTTTTCTATTCAACTGAGAACCCGCTATTGCCTCCGGTGTTCTCGCTTCCGGCACCCGCTCAACCGGTGCTTTTCCAACTTCGCGAGAAGCCTCACTGGGCCGTTCATTTGAACGCCTTACAAACATCTACTCACCCTCCCACGCAAGGGCCCCAACTGGCCGCGGCTCATGTTGTACAGGAAATCAATGCCGCGCAAGCCCGTTCGTATTTCCGCCTGCCGGCTTCGGACTTGTCGGAACTCTAGCGAAACTTTGCGACCGGTTCATGTCCAACAGTGTGTCAACGCCGACGCGAGCGAATGTTGCGCGGACTGCATAGCAGAACGGTGTTTTCTGATGTGCTGCAATCAAGTATCAACGAAGGCAATCGGGCAGAGGGCCCTTCCATGCAGGTTCAGGGAATGCGACGGATATGACGGTAGAAATCGTTTCGGAATGGCGGTCTTTCGGTGGCAGACAGATTCGCTTCAGCCACGAATCCGACAGTTGCAAGTGCACTATGACGGCGGCTGTATACTTGCCAAAGGAAGCTGAGAACGGACCTGTTCCCGCACTTTTCTGGCTTTCCGGCCTGACCTGCACAGATGACAACTTCACCACAAAGGCCGGTGCCCAGCAATTTGCCGCCGAAAATGGCATCGCAATCATTGCACCCGATACAAGCCCTCGGGGGGAAGGGGTCCCCGACGATCCTGACGCGGCCTATGATTTCGGGCTCGGCGCTGGTTTCTACGTGAATGCGACACAAACTCCCTGGGCGACCCATTACCATATGTACGACTATGTGGTCGCGGAGCTGCCTCAAGTCGTAGGGGCAGCGTTCCCCATCGATCTTCGTCGGATCAGCATTTCAGGTCATTCGATGGGAGGCCACGGCGCGTTGACAATCGCCCTTAAGAATCCTGGCAAATACAAGGCGGTCTCGGCCTTTGCGCCGATCGTCGCGCCGAGCGAATGCCCATGGGGCCAAAAGGCATTGGGCGGTTATCTCGGCGAAGACCGGTCCACATGGCAACCCTACGATACCTGCCGGCTGATCCCCGATGCAGCCGAGCGCCTTCCCATCCTTGTCGATCAGGGTGGAGCAGACGACTTTCTCGTAAGCCAGCTCATGCCTGAACGACTGGAGGACGCGTGCCGAGAGAATAGCCATCCGCTGGAGTTGCGCATGCAGCCCGGCTACGATCACAGTTACTTCTTCATCGCAACCTTCATCGGCGATCACATTCGTCATCATGCGAAAGCGCTAAAGGCCTGACGTCTGGCCTGCTCTGCGATGATTGCGCCGATCGTCGGCTCCTGGAGCCCTTTCCGATCCTATATCGGTCTTCGGTGAGCTCATTCGGCCCATCGGCTTCGTTGTGGGGCTTGCTCGATGCGATGGCATAGCGCCACGCTCCGCGCCAGACCGAACGAGCGGTATGGGCGCCATCGAACGACTCTATAGGATCGGAAAGGGCTCTAAACGAGTGCGCTTTCCGGACTTGGATTGTCGATCTTTGTGACGGCAATGACGGCTTGAGTCCGGCTGTAGACGCCGAGTTTGTTGAGAATTTTCGAGACGTGCGCTTTGACCGTCGCCTCCGCGATGCCGAGTTTGCTGGCAACCTGGCGATTGAAAAGACCCTCGCAAAGCAGGATTAAGACGCGGATTTCCTGACTGGTGAGCTGCATGAGTTTGTCGACAAGTCCGTCGTCCGTCCGCTCTTCGCCTTCCAACCCGGGGGGTACCCAGGTGCCGCCGCCGACCACCACCTGCATCGCATCGGTCAGCTCGGCGGCAGAAAGCGACTTGGGGAGGAAGGCGGAAACACCGAAAGCCAAACAGCGGCGGATCGTCTCGACCCGATCGTTCGCCGACATCACCAACACGGGAATACTCGGATGCTGAGCCCGCAGATAAAGGAGACCGGCAAAGCTGGTGTCACGCTCGGTTGCGAGGTCATAGATCACAAAATCGGGGAGTGCCTTGCCATCGAGAAACGTTCCGAGTTCCTGAAATGAGCTTGCCTCCCAAATCTCGTAATCCTTGAAACCGGCCGCCAGAACTTGGCGTACGGCACCGCGATACAATGGATGGTGGTCCATTACGACGATAGAGCCGCTGTTTGGAGCCAGTACTGCTCGCTTCGCAGATATGGTCTCCAGATGGACGTGCCCGAGGCTTTCCATTTCCTCTCCTCTCATCGCTTACCGACGGCCACGAGCAATATTGCGCTGCAACAAACTTCTGTATGCGAACTCGTGGTTATGTCATCTGCATTTTATCGGCATATAGCAATGACTATTGTGCAGCGCAATAATACTTTTTGCGATGCACAAAAAACTCTGACGGACTGTGGGCAGGTATGTTCTTAAGCTATTGAGAAACTGTCACGATTTCGCTGCGAGACGTGACCGTGCCATCGGCAAGAATGCGATGAACCTGGTAGACTGGTTGGGGTTCGCGAGATTGCGGATACGTATCTTCTCTCAGCTCTGTCGCAATGCTGGGGGATGTCGACAAACCGACATCGCCAACGTAGACCATGTCTGCGCGATGCGTATGACCGCCAAAGATTCGCAGGATCTGTTCGTTGCCTTGAATAACGTTGCGCAACATCCTGGCCGCATCGGGCGAGATGAACTGCAACGGATTGCGGAGCGCCGGCACATCGGTTGGCGGGTGATGCAAGATAAGAATTGTCGGTTGGTTCTTCTCGGCGTCCAGCAGGTTCTCCAGGCTCTCCCGGCGCGGGTCGCAAAAATCACCGACACGCGTTTCTGTTGTGAGTGTGTCTGCTGCAACCAATCGCACCGGGCCACCGTTGAAGGCATATTGGACAAAATCCGATTCGGGCGTCAGACCGGTCCAATCTCCAAAGACATCCAGAAACGGGCCGCGGCGGTCCCTGTTGCCGACAATGGGCAGCACTGGCTGATCGAGTGCGTCCAACGCCTCACGCGCCAAATCGTACTCTGCATGGGTCGCATTGTGCGAGACGTCCCCCGTATGGATCACAATATCCGGCTGCGGGTCCAACATCTTCAGATGCGCAACGGTCGCCTGCAGGTCGGCAAGACGCCGCCGCGCTTCCAAACCATGAGTTGCCGGGTCGTGAAGATGTGTGTCTGAGATTTGTGCAATGATCATGCGAGGTGTCTTAGCCGTTGATACCGGGTGAGAAAAGAACCAAAGCAATCAACAAGACTGCCTTGTGGCAGGGACGGTTGGAGCGCGTCCAATTGCAGAAAAGGCCGATTGGGACCTCAACGACCTGACACGAATTTCGCGATCCATTTGCCGCCGGTAGATCATCTGCCCCGTACCAATCAACCGAAAAAGTGCCAGGCCAGAGAGAGCCCGGTACAAAGCCCGAGCGTGCGGAACATATCCTGTTTCAGGAGAAGCAGTGTGATCGCTGCAATCGTCGAGAGTACAACAGCCACAATATCGAAACCGCTGTCCGCCAGGGTCCAGAGGCGAATCGGGCCGATCCACGATTCTTTGATTCCGGGTGCCAGCACATGAAGCGCGAACCAAATCGACAGATTGAGAATGACGCCGACAACAGCTGCAGTTATGCCCTGTAAGGCCGCCTTTAGAACAGGTGTATCTCCAATCCGGGTGACATAGGGCGCACCTGCAAAAATCCACAGAAAGCAAGGGGCGAAGAGCGCCCATAGCGTAACGGCGGCTCCCGCGATACCTGCCAAGGCGTCATGCCCACCTCCATGACGTGCGGCAGCCAGATAGCCAACAAACTCGTTAACGAGAACGAGCGGACCGGGTGTTGTTTCGGCGAGCCCCAGTCCCTCCAGCATTTCGCCGGGTTTCAGCCAGCCATGAGTCTCAACAGCGGCCTGTGCCACATAAGCAAGCACAGCATAGGCTCCACCAAATCCGATCACCGCCACTTTGGAAAAGAAAAAGCCGATCTCTGTCAGCACGTGATCTGAGCCAAGCAGGGCGGCCAACGCAAGCAGCGGTGCGAACCATATGACCAGCCATAGCAGGATGGTCTGGCCTGTCGCAGCGATGGAGATTTTTTCTCGCGGCGTCGATAAGACTGGCACCGGTGTTCCTCTCGCCGAAAGCCAGCCCACAAGTGCAGCGGCCAGAATGATAAGAGGGAAGGGGACTGCAAAGAAGAAGATCGCGACAAACGCACTGCCGGCAATCAATGCATGCAACCAGCCGCGCAACGCCCGCTTCGAAATCTTGATGAGGGCTTCAATCACAATCACCAGAACAGCGGCTTTGATGCCGAGAAGGATTGCCTCGACAAGCGGTACATTCCCGAAAGCGGCATAAATATAAGCGAGCACAGCGATAACGACGGCGCCGGGAAGCACGAATAAGAGACCGGCAGCAAGTCCGCCAAGCAGACCATGCAGACGCCATCCGGCATAGGTCGCGAGTTGCATCGCTTCTGGCCCCGGAAGCAGCATGCAGAAACTCAGCGCATTGAGATACGTATCTTCATCGAGCCATTTGCGCTTTTCGACGACCTCGCGGTGCATCAGGGCGATTTGACCCGCCGGTCCCCCAAACGACAGAACGCCGATCCGGGCCCAGATGATCAACGCTTCCGTGAAGCTGACCGGCACACGTTGCTCTGGAACGCCGGCATCGGATTGCCCAATGGCCAAATCTGCATCCCGTGGCGCGCTCATGTCGTGCCTCCCGTCGGCCAATTGTGAGATTCCAACGGGGCCTTGCGCCGCCAGGCATAGAGCGCATCATAAAGTGCAAAGCCATGCTCGATCGCACTTTGATCGTTTTCTCCGGCCAACGCGGAAACACCAATTGACATGGCTAACAGTCCTGCGGCTTCCGGCGCGACGTCCAAATTGTCCGTATCCGCGCCCCGAACGATCAGAGCGATGTCGCGCAGCGCCGCATCATCGAGCCCGCTCAAGGCAAGCAGAACATCGAAGCTGCAAAGGTCTCCTGCATGCGTAATTTCTGCGCCCTCTATATCGAAAGCCGTTCCCTCCACCTCTTCCGCAACGGCCAGGACCTGATCCGGCTCGACAAAGAGAAATGTGGCATCCGGATCGATGAATCGCCGGATTAACCAGGGACAGGCGATGCGATCGACTTTGGGACGGCGCCGGGTAACCCAAATGCTTTTACCCCCGGGCCTGACCTTTGGAAGTGCCGATATCCGTTTTGTTGGAAAGCCGGCGCCGCGCCAAGCATCGATGCCGCCACGCAGGACACGCGCATTGATGGCGTCGGCTCTCAATGCGGCTGCGACGGATTGGGAAATCTGGTGGCCATGAACGCAGTAGACAACGACGTCTCGTCGGCGATCCAATGCTTCGGCAATTGCGGCGGGATCGCCGTGATCCTGCCAGATGGCACCGGGAAGCATCTCGTCATCGCCATCGATCGCCTGCTTGCGACGGACATCGATGACGCGCGGTGCATCGATACCGCCAAAGGCCGACCAAAGCTGTTCCGGTGTAATGAAATATTTGCCCATAGGATTGTGCTCCGAATTATATCGTCCGGAGCGGTACTTGGGCTTCTGCCTGACGGGGCGACCGCGTTGTCCCCATGCGCAAGCGATATAAAGGGCGGCACCGGGTTCTGCAAGATGGCTTGTGGTTTTTTTCGGCCGTAAGGGAGCAGCGCTGCACGATCAGAGTTCGAAAGTGCGAGACACGCGATTCGAAGAATTTCCGGAAGTTCGCACGAATTCTAACAAGCTGTTTCTATAACATAATAGTTGGCATGTCTTAAGACTCTGCGGTGCTGCAAATTGCCGCACAATGGCCAGATTAGGCGGATTTTTCTACAGGCGGAGCGGGGCAAGAAATTTGAGAACACACCAAGCCGGGAGGCAGCTCTCCTGCGACGCATGATCTGCAATCTGCCACGCCGGTCTTCGCCGGTCAGGGGGTATGCGAAGCATCCAGGCTACGCAGGCCGAACGGACACGTATCGATCATCCACTCGCCGCGCCTATCGTTGGTTTGCGGCAAGCTGAGTATGCCTCGGATCGCTTCGCCCAGCTCTATACGGTCATCGTAATAGACACTGCCAGACCACCGGATTCCCAGACAAAATCGGCGTATGATCCATCACTAAATGAGACTTTTTGATCCAGCTGTTGGGATCGCAAGACGCTTGTAACCGATGCAGTTTTCGGCACATCCGATATCGGTGTTGCAAACCCCTTTGCTTGCTCGGCAGGACCACTGGATCACTGATTTTCCATTCGATGATGTGACTGAAATTTCCGGTAGGCGTCGCCGACCTCCTTTGACTGTTGCGGTGACTTGGTGATGCGACGGAGGGGCCGATTCTTAGCGCTCATCAAGGTTGAGGGAGTCCCCGCAACGGTGGTGCGGTATCGCTACGCTCTTGAAAAATACGCTTGCAACAGACAGGATAACGTTATTGAACTCAGTGGATCGATCAGGGTGTGGGCAGCCCCTCTTGGCGAACGTCAAGAGTCGCTTTTTGCGGGCAATTACACATGGTTGACGCGCAAAGCCAGCAATCTTACGGTGTCGGGCTTTTTTTACTTCTTTGACACCTATCTGACAAAGGCCCGGCTGCGCAGGGATTATTGTTGCCAGCTTTGGTGTGTCTGCTGGCTGAAGCTTACGGGAGGAAACTGAACTTGAGCCTCATAGTGAACCCTTTTTCTCTGCTGTCCGACACGATTCCGGTTGTCGTCACACAGATTTACGTCGTCGCGATGTTTGTGCTGGTTGTGGGCGGCACATTATTGGACGTTGTGCATAAGAAGAGTGCCAAGTACTTCTTTGAAAATTCTAAAAAGGCACAGGAGGCGGCAGTAAGGCCTCTGAGCGGTTCGCAAAAAACGTCGATTGCGGTCAAGACCGTCGCCGTTGACGTTCTGGCGTCTGCAGAGTTCTGCAATCCCAAGCGCAGAATCGCCCATCTCCTCACCATGTACGGCTTTGTGCTTTTCCTCATCTCCACTGTCATGATGGTATTCTTCTCCCCAGACGCGGCCGTTTGGCCTTTGTTGTGGCACCTGGGTGCATTGATGGTCTGTATCGGTGGCGCTTGGTTCTGGTTCTTCATCCGGGCTGATGTCGCTGCGGAGGGCAATCCTTGGCACCGTATCGTGCGTGCGGATCTATTCATACTTTCACTGATGGGAACCACGTTGTTCGGGCTGATCTGGTCCGTGACGCAGGCGATGGGTTCGCAGGTTTTGAGTTCGTTCTTCCTGGTGCTGTTTATACTCGCCAGCGCAGTCCTGTTCGGCGGCGTGCTGTGGTCGAAGTTCGCTCATATGTTCTTCAAGCCGGCCGCAGCATTTCAGAAGCGAGTCGCCAAAGCCGATGGCTCGCTGGACAATCTTCCAGAGCCTGCTGACAGAACCAATCCGGCCGACAGCGACAGGCACTCAATGTCGCTATTGAAAGACGCGCCCATGAATATGGGGCTCGGCATCAAGCGTGAGCAGCCACAGCACTACTGAACGACGATCTGCAGAACACGATTGAATAAGACAGGAGCATTTAATGCCAACCTTTGTTTACATGACACGATGCGACGGCTGCGGGCACTGCGTCGACATCTGTCCCTCGGATATTATGCATATCGATCCGACATATCGCCGGGCCTACAATATCGAGCCCGACATGTGCTGGGAGTGCTACTCCTGCGTGAAGGCCTGCCCGCAACACGCGATTGACGCGCGCGGATACGCCGACTTCGCACCACTCGGCCATAGCGTCCGCGTCCGCCGCGAGGAAGAAAAAGGCACGATTGCCTGGAGGATCAAATTCAGGGACGGCACGGAAAAGAATTTCCTCTCGCCAATCACCACCAAACCCTGGGGCACATGCATTCCCAAGCTGAAGGATGTTTCCGGACCCGGGCAGGACATGCGTGACAGCGAGTTGCTGTACAGTGAGCCAAAGTACATCCGCATGGATGACGGTGGATTGCATACGCTGGAATCCAACGGCCTCGTGATGAAGGAAGGGGTGTACTACTGATGGCATACAAGACAGTCGTCGAAGATAACATTGACGTTCTGGTCGTCGGTGGCGGGCTAGGCGGTACAGGTGCCGCATGGGAAGCCAGATTCTGGGGCCAAGACAAAAAAATCGTTGTCGCAGAGAAAGCCAACATCGATCGCTCTGGTGCGGTCGCTCAGGGCCTCTATGCCATCAACTGCTACATGGGGACCCGCTGGGGCGAGAATAACCCGGAGGACCATGTCCGTTATGCACGCATCGATCTGATGGGCATGGTGCGTGAAGACCTGCTGTTCGATATGGCCCGGCACGTTGATTCCACCGTGCACCAGTTCGAAGACTGGGGCCTGCCGATCATGAAGAACCCCGAAACGGGGCAGTATCTTCGTGAAGGGCGCTGGCAGATCATGATTCACGGCGAATCCTATAAGCCCATCGTGGCCGAAGCCGCCAAGAAATCAGCAGACAAGATCTACAACAGGATCTGTGTAACGCACCTGCTGTTGGATGATGCCAAGGAAAACCGCATAGCCGGCGCCGTCGGCTTTAACGTACGTACCGGCGATTATCACGTCTTCAAGTCCAAAACCGTGATCTGCGCCGCAGGCGGTGCCTCCAACATTTTCAAACCGCGTTCGGTGGGCGAGGGCGCAGGCCGCGTCTGGTACGCGCCGTGGTCGTCCGGGTCTGCTTATGGGCTCATGATCAATGCCGGCGCGAAGATGACGCAGATGGAAAACCGCATCGTGCTGGCGCGGTTCAAGGATGGTTACGGCCCGGTTGGCGCCTACTTCCTGCACCTGAAGACCTACACACAGAATGGTTTGGGTGAGGAATATGAATCCAATTGGTTCCCGGACCTCCAGAAAATGGTTGGCAAGGAATATTTGGATCCGGAGCTTTCGCACAGGACCCATCGGCCGATCCCGACCTGTCTTCGGAACCATGCATTGATCAACGAAGTGAATGCCGGTCGCGGCCCTATTCACATGGTCACGATGCATGCCTTCCAAGACCCTCACCTGGAAGAGGTGGGCTGGGAAAACTTTCTCGGGATGACTGTCGGTCAAGCGGTGCTGTGGGCCGCCACTGACGTGGATCCCAAGAACGAGAACCCTGAACTGACCACATCCGAGCCTTACGTCATGGGATCCCACGCCACCGGTTGCGGTGGTTGGGCAAGTGGACCGGAGGATGTCTCTCCACCGGAATACTTCTGGGGCTACAACCGCATGATGACCATCGACGGTCTGTTCGGAGCGGGTGACGCGGTCGGCGGCACGCCGCATGCGTTCTCATCCGGCTCGTTCACGGAAGGTCGTCTTGCTGCAAAGGCCGCCTGCAAATACATCGATGATGGCAAAGCGGAAGGCATCCGTGTTTCCCCTGAGCAGATCAATCGACGCGGTGAGGAGATCTTCGCGCCACTTGAGCGTTACAAGGTCTACCGGAACGAGATCGTGGCAGGAACGGTCAGCCCAAGCTACATCAACCCGAAGCAGGGTCTCGACCGTCTGCAGAAACTGATGGACGAGTATTGCGGCGGTGTGACCGTCAGCTATATGACCAACGAGAAGCTCCTGAATATCGGGCTCAAGAAACTCAAGATCATGGAAGAAGATCTTGAGAAAATTGCCGCGAAGGATCTTCACGAGTTGCTGCGTTCTTGGGAGTTGAAGCACCGTCACCGCACGGCCGAGTGTGTTACGCAGCACACCCTGTTCCGTAAGGAGACTCGCTGGCCCGGTTACTACTATCGAGGTGACGCCATGAAACTGGACGACGAAAACTGGCATGTTCTGACAGTTTCTCGCCGTGATCCAGCAACCGGCGAATACACGATGGAGAAGGCACCTTGTTATCATCTCGTCGATGAGGCTGAAGCCAAAGAGGACAGCAAGGGAACAGCCAGTGAACCGGAGAAGAAGAGCGAAGAAGCCAAGGCCTGATTGGCGGAAAGCGATTCGCTCGCGCTCAGAAAGAACTTGATCCTGGCGCCGATATGCAGCCCTAGAGATTAGCAGTTGATATGCTGATCTCTAGGGCATTCTTTATTTTGCTCAGTGCATCGCGCCGGATGACGAGGCTATTGATGAACATCACAGAAAAAAGCGATGAGGCGATATTGGCAATCGCGGAACCCAAATGGCGCGACCTCATCAAGTTCTCCAACGAGGGCGATTATGGGAATTTTGTTAAGAGCTTTTCCGAGTCGCTGACATTGGCCTTGAATCAGATCGAGGTGGGCAAACAATTTGCCACTAGTGAATTGACGCAGAACCTTTCTGACGATTTCGACTATCTGGGAATCATTCGCCGCGGTGAGCATGTGACAGTGCTATTCCGGCAGCGCAGCACCAAGAAGAAAGGCGAATGGCTGGGAAGGCTGGTCCTCGGTTATGAAGGCGAAGACGTCAAAATTTTCGGTGCGTCGATCTTCTAAAGTCTCTCAAATGATTTATTGGATCTGTCATGAGTGAAGTTATCCAAGACGACAAGCTGGTCGAACTCACCTACAAAGTGACGGACAGAGAGTCCGGACAGGTCCTGACATCGGTCGACTTCCCCTTGGGTTACGTCCATGGCCGGACCGAATTGTTGGCACCCGACGTCCTTACTGAGTTGGAAGGAAAAGCAGTCGGCGATGTCATTGAAGTTCCGATCGACTGCAACCGGCTTTATGGACCCAGGGACGAGTCGCTCGTTTTCACAGACCGTATTGAAAATGTTCCTGAGCAATATCGGGAAATCGGCACCACCATTGTCATGGAGAATGACAAAGGGAAATCCCGAAATTTCATCGTGACGAGGATGGATGACAAGACGCTGACCGTTGATGGCAACAACCCGCTCTGCGGTCGGCAGGTCGTTTTCAATCTTGAGATCGTGACTGTGCGGGACGCCACAGAAAAAGAAATCGAAGAAGGCGGACCGGATCAAGTGGAGATTGATGTTGCCGGGGCACTGAAAGTGCCCGTTTGAGCAGCGACACCGGACTTAACCGAGCGCATACGTATTCAGTACGACGTATCGAGCCTCATGGCCTTGCACTCCGGCTTGGGGCCCATAGCAAATGAGCCCCTCCTATCATCCAAAGGAAGAGCTCATCATTGTCTCGAAAACTCTAAGCAACCCACGCGCCGTTCAATTCGGCTTGCCTAAGCTGCTGTCTCACGCCTAGGGGCGTTTGGGCGTTTCGTATTCAACTTCTTTATGAAACGGTTCCCAAATTGTGTCGTACCCGACGAAGCCTTTTTCATTCGGCTCCTTCTGGCGTGTCTTGAAGTAGCGCGCCTGACCTTCAGGCACTTTTTGGACGGGTTTTTTCTCGCTCATAGATCACCTTGTCTTACGATTTCAATTCTACGACCGCGAAAGCCCGTATGACAGACCTTGCTCGGGTTCGTTTCGCGGAACTATACAAGCTTGAGTTACATGAGGAAAGTCCTGCATATCGCCATAATGCCCGGTACGCCGGCCCCTCTCGATATTCTCCTCCAGAGATTCTAGCTGCCTTGATTCTGATAATAGTCGATCAGGATCTGAGCGACTTCGGGGCGTGAGAATTCAGGGGGAGGGGCAATGCCTTCGCCCAGCATCTCGCGAACCTTGGTTCCGGAAAGGAGGACAAAATCCTCTTTGGTGTGATCTGGCGCCTCTCGCATCATCACGACCTGATCGAGTTTCTTAGAGTAGGCGGTATGGTCGGCCCTAAAAATATCGATCTTGAGGGCGCCAGCCGGGATCTCGTCGAAGATCGTTTGCGCGTCGAATGCGCCGTAATAGTCGCCAACACCCGCATGGTCTCGTCCGACAATCAGATGATTGGCACCCATATTCTGGCGGAACAAGGCATGGAGCAGGGCCTCGCGCGGACCGGCATAGAGCATATCGAAACCATAGCCGGTGATCATGGCGCTGTTCGGCGGGAAATAAACCTCGACCATCTTTCGGATCGACGCATCACGCACATCAGCGGGAATATCGCCCGGTTTCAGCTTACCCAGCAGCATATGTATGACGAGCCCATCGGCGCCAAGCCGATCCATGGCCATGTGGCAGAGCTCTTCGTGGGCGCGATGCATCGGATTCCGTGTCTGGAAGGCGACGACGTTCTTCCAGCCGCGTTTTTCGATTTCCGCCCGGATGGCGACCGCGGTCTGGAAGGTCTCCGGAAAGTCGGTTTCGAAGTAGCTGTAGTTCAAGACCTTGATCGGTCCCGAAAGAGCGATCTTGCCCTGGGTATTGAATGCCTGGACGCCGGGATGCTCCATATCGTCGGTACGATAGACCTGTTCGGTAATACGGGCCATCTCGGCATCGGTGAACTCTTCGATGCCTGTTACGTCCATCACGGCGAGCGATGGCTCGCCATCGACGTTCGGATCTTTGAGAGCGATCCGATCACCGACCGCGATGCCTGCCGCATCTTCAACGAGGTTCATAACGGGCGTCGGCCAGAAGAGACCGCTATCCGTTTGCATGTTTTCGGCGACACCCAGAGCGTCTGCCTTTGTCATGTACCCATTGAGGGGCGTGAAATAGCCGGCAGCGAGCATCACAGCGTTTGCTGCCGTTGCCGAACTGACCGTTATTGCCTTCAGCCCAGCAGCCTCCGTCGCCAACGCGGCGCGCTCACCATCGTCTGCCACAATGAGTGGATTAAGCGTTTCAGCCCCGTGGGGCGCGATGAGGTCGCTCATAAAAGATCTCTCCTGGTGCCTTGCGAATAGCGAGTCGTTCAGCTGGCGGGACGATGGGCAAGTGACGTTCACATCGAAACGACTGCAAATTGAAGCAGATGCTGTATCGTTAGGCTAATTGAGTTGATGAATTTCCATATCGGAGCAACAAATTTTGCATCTCGGACAATTTGGGGGGGCGACCGCCACTCAACCGACAGTTCAGGATAACACTATGGATGTCTGTCAGCCTGGTGACAATGTTTGATCGAGAAACGCATGGCAAATCAATCAACACAACTGAGCAAAACGATATCATACGCGCTGCGTCATGGGCCGGATACTTTTGGTTTGGAGTTAGACTCAGAAGGCTGGGTCAGCATTGACGATCTTGTCGCTGCACTATCGATCCACGAGGAAAGGTGGCGAGATGTCACCGCCGCCGACATAAGGGCAATTCCAGCCGCCAGCTCCAAACAACGTTTCGCAATTGATGGAAACAAAATTCGCGCACTCTACGGCCATTCACTGCCCGATAAACTCGAGATGGCATCCGGAATACCACCAGAGTTTCTATTTCACGGCACGGCCGAGACATCGTTGACGAGCATTCGTCAGTCAGGCCTTCAGCCGATGGACCGTCAGTTCGTGCACATGTCGATAGACGAGCGATCGGCGAGAGAGGTTGGCCTGCGGCGGAGCAAGGATCCTGTCATTTTGAAAATCCACGCAAAGCTCGCCTTCGAGAAAGGCTGCGAGTTCTACGCACGCAATGAGCACATTTGGCTGTCGAACAGCATTCCACCAGATTTTTTAGAGTTCCCGACCGGTTCATCGGCGTCATCGTGAGCCCTGTGAAAATGCTGAGGGAACATTCACGACGACGGGCCATGGCGATTGTGGCTTTGTTGATCACATTCTTCATCCAGCTGTTCGCTTCTACGTCCATACAGGCAAAAGACCAGATCGGCGGAATCATGGGTACGGACGATCGCCGTGTGATCGAAAGTCTCGAGCCTCCCTGGAACGCGGTCGGCAGAGTCAATATCGCCGGTTATCGTCTCCGCAGGCACTGCACAGGCACATTGATTGCACCACAGCTATTCGTGACGGCCGCTCATTGTTTGATCAAACGCGGTTCAGGCAAACCGGAGTCTGTCGGCAACATCCATTTTCTCGCAGGCTTGAGGCGCGGCGAATATGTGGCGCACGGAAAAGCTGATTGCGTTCATTTCTTGGATGGCCGGACGGCGGAGAGCGCTAAGCCGAATGTTCAAGCCCAGCACGACGTGGCTATTGTCGTCTTGAAGAAAAAACTAACGGTTGCGCCAGTACCGATTGCAGAATCCGAGAAACTGACAACGGATGATCCACTCGTGCATGCCGGTCATCCACGAGATCGACCCCAAGTCCTCAATGCCGATATGAACTGCCGCTTCCTGGGAGCGTCGGATGGGCTTTGGCTCACCGATTGCGATACCAATGCAGGTGAGTCCGGCGGGCCGGTTTTTGTTAGGCGAGACGACACACTATCACTTGCTGCGATCATGATTGGTTTCATTGAAGGCAAATTTACGATTGCCGTTCCAACGTCGGCCTGGGCAAAGTTGGCAGAGAAAACGACCTGCCGATAACAAGCATACCGTCGCTGTTTCGGCAGCGGTGTGGCAAGACTTTACTCGGAAACGAAGCTGTCCCTGAGATCTTTGCCATTCGAATACGTCCGCTTTCCTGCCTGTCCGAAACTGTCGTCAGTTACCTGAGAGTAATCTGACAGCGACCTGCCGATTGTCTTCGGTCACCAATTTCAAGGTTGAGCATTTCACCGAGAAATCCGTGACGAAGGATCGGGAGGACCAACACATGAAGTCTTTGCATCGAGATGATAGTTTTTCAGCTGTTGATGACGACACCGAACAACCGTGTTTGGCCGAACCGGTACGACGGTCGAGCCGCACAATAAACCTGGCCGCTACGGTTCTGGCGACATTTCTGCTGACGCAATTTGGATCGGCGCAGGCATCCGCCTACCAGAAGATCTTCGAACAAGCCGGCAAATTTACTGTAAAAATAAAACGGACCACTCGCCATGCCTTCGCAGGAGACCGGATCGGAACAAGCAGCGGTGCTGGATTTTTGGTAGATCGTGATCGTGGTCTAATCGTCACGAATGCTCATGTGACGGGCAGGAGCCCAGCATCCATAAGCGTCAGTTTCAAGGGGAAGAGATCCGTCAAAGCCCAGCCGGTCTACATCGATCCGGAACTGGATTTGGCGATTCTGAAGATCGGATTGAACAGTCTTCCTTTCACAGCAATCCCAGCACGACTCGATTGCTCTCCGGGAGGGTTGGTCGGGCGACAGGTCGCAACGATGGGACACCCGAGGGGCCTCTCTTTCTCGGCGACGACAGGCATTATCTCCCGAGTCGCGTTCGGTTGGGGCAATGAGCACATTCAAACAAATCTACCGACGAACTCGGGCAACAGTGGCGGTGCGGTGATCGATGTGACAACTGGGCTAGTTGTCGGTGTCCATGCAGCCAGTCTGCGCAAGTCCCAGGGCATCGGTCTGGCCGTACCCAGCCGGCATCTTTGCAAGATCCTGTCTCTTGTCAGGGAAGGACGCAATCCGTCTCCGCCGGATCTCGGTCTTGATTTCGCTTCCCATTGGGACAGCGGCACCAATCTCTATGTCGTGGGCGGCCGTATTCCATCCGTCTTCGAAAAATTCAAGACCGGTGACCGCATCCTTGTCGCCAACGGCATGAAATTGCGCAATCCAACTGATCTCTCGACCGCGCTACGAGGGATGCGGGGAAAGGTCGAGGTCGTGTTCGAGCGAGAGGGTAAACGCCTCACGGTCCAGGTTCCGGTGCGTCCAAAGCCCCTTGTCACAGACCGGAAGGGTCTGATGGTGGACGGTGCGCTTTTCTCAAACGACGTCTATTCCCAACGCAAATTCGTTGAGAACCTGCTGTCGGTCCACAGTGTGACCGTCGGTTCACGTGCGGAGTCCAAAGGAATTCGGCGGTTCTATCGCCTCTTGATGTCCAACTCGAAGCGCATTGAGACCCTTGAGGATCTCGAAAGGCAATTGCTGGATGCCGAAAAAGGCAATGATCAGCGGATGGTTTTTCGCAAACACAGCAAAACAAAGTTCACCATTTACGACCACTTCATCATCAATATGACATCACCGAGAATTCGTTGGATCGAGTTTCCAAAGGCCGAAGAGACCAAGCTCACCAGCCTTCGCGGGCATTCGCGGAATGTTAGAGCCGAATAGTGCCAGTGTCCGTGGATCATGACCTTGGTTGTCAGGATAACGCGGGGATCCGGGAAATGCCTTATCGGGCATTTTCCGCTCCCGCCGTTTCCGCATTGATGGATATTCCAACTATTTGGTGGTCAGTCGCCAAACACCATCCCAATCTTTGCCGGGCGGCTCGGGTTCCAGTGCGGAAATGCGATCTAGAAAAATCTGGGCCGTGGGGTCGAGGGCATCGCCGTTTGAGCATTCCCCAAAGGCCCTTCGGGCTTTGTTCCATTCCTGCGAACGATAGGCGGCGAGACCTGTCTCGAAACTCTCCTTACGTCCTTCCGCAGCTGCGTCGATATCAGATAGAAAGCCAAGCGGTTGGAAGATACGCGACGGTTCGGTCTTGCCTTTGACCGCAATGGCATCGATCTCGCGAAGGAGAACCTGATCGCGGACGGCATCGGCGGTACCTTCACTGACAAGCATTGGCAGTCCATAAGCCTTGCATGCACCCTCGAGCCGTGCGGCTAGATTCACCGTATCGCCCATCAAAGTGTAGTTGCGGATCTTGCGTGAACCGATGTTGCCGATCAGCACGGGCCCTGTAGCGAGCCCGATACGCATACGGATCGTCGGTGCATTTTTGCGCAATCCTGTGATCTCGGGAACCTGCTCCTGAAAGAGAGGAATTCTATCGAGACAGGCGAGGCCCGCACGGCATCCAAGCAATGCCTGATCCTGATCGCGCACAAAAGGCGGACCCCAATAAGCCATGATCGCATCGCCAATGAACTTGTCGATAATTCCGTCTTCTTCCTGGATGGGTGCCGACATCTCGGCAAGGTAATGGTTGATGAGCTTGACTAGCGCTTTTGGTGTGAGTTGCTCGGAGATCGTCGTGAACCCCTCCATATCGGAGAAGAATACGGTCATCACTCTTCGGTCACCGTCGGAATCTTCGTTCCCGGGCGACAGAAGATGGCCGGCTATTCGTGGATCGACGTAACGAGAGAATGTCTCTTTGATACTCTCGCGCTCGCGCAGGCCAAGCACCATTTGGTTGAATGCCTTGGCCAGTTCGCCGATTTCGTCGTTTGAGCGGGCTTTGACCTCGATGTCGAGTTCGCCTTGTGCAACGGCAGAGGCGCTTTGTCGAAGCGAGTGGATCGGCTCCAGAATTCGCCGCGTGACAAGAGTTGCGAGGATCGTGCCCAGAAGAAATGCGATGAGCGCGATACCCAGCAGTTGCCAGGAAAGGTCTGTACGTTCCTGGTCGTAGGCCACGACTCTATTCGCTTGCTGGATCACGAAGTCGTCCATCCGGTAGATGATAAGCGCTAGATTCTCGAAAAGCTGATCTTCCTGTTTCTCCAGCCGTTTCATGTGTTCGGCACGAGCAGAGGCGTCTCTCGTGTGCGTGTTTGACAGAAGTTCGAGAGCCACATCCTCGAAGGCCTTGTGATCCTTTGAGATCACCTGAAGCTTGGACTCGATCCGGGCAAGCTCGATGGCATCGTCAACATCACTCACCTTGGTCAGTGCGTTCGATGTCAGCGAACCGACCGCATCGATTTCCTTTCGCGTCTGCTGGCCCAGCGACTTGAAGATTGCCAGTTCGCTTGCCCGCAGAGCTTCAGCGTCCACTCCGTTTCCAGGCCTTGCGGCACGCTCATAGTGGATGCCTTGACGAAGGCTATGGACCTCGATCTTGGACAGGCGTTTGACGATCGGCAGAAGGGTCGCATTCAAATCCTGGATATCGTCATGGGCTTCCAACGTCGTCACATGCGAGTAGATGGCGATGAGAAGCATGATGAACAGCAGAATCGTAATCAGGCCGACGATCTTGTGCCAGAGCGACAGGCGCTTGATGAGATAGGCCATTTTGTATGCGTCTCCGCTTCAAATTGCGGCCCATTATGCATGGTACCAAGGCAAGCCGTCTCATATTCCGGTCGCCTATTTGCTGTTTGGGTTACCGGCCCGCAACCATAGGACGCAGACACATGCCTCGCGAGGATGTGAATAATGGGGATAGCGGGGATAAGTGTCCCGACCGCATCAGAACGCTCTAGCCAGCGCCGCTCAGTAAGCTAATCTCAAATCAGTTGCAGCGGCGGCCTCTTCGGAGAATGCGGCGGCGGCCAGGACTGGGCAAGTCCGATGTTGCTCCGGCCACGAGCAGCACAGGTAGTGTCTTCTAAGCCCAGCGACGTTTCCCGACGTCGACTTCGCTCGCACGGAGACGATGTCGGATACGGAGCGTAGCGGGGCGGGCCCGGAGGATCTGCCGAACCGGCCCGACGCGATTAGGCCATCGCATGGGTCACGTCGTAACGCGAACGCGACGCTAAACAAGTGGATCAGGATCCACTGCTTCGTTCGACTCTGGTGGGCGACCGCCTGAATTGAAGGAAGCGCAGGTTCACAACGCCGCCCGATTGGGAGCAATCCTGAGAATAGTGTGCGTGCGAACCGAACTCGCCGAACGGGCGCTGCCACCAGCGCTTTTGCGAGACGGGAAGGCGGGGCCTCTGGCCCTGCCTTTCTCCGTTTCTAGCAGGGGGTAACCAACCCCAATCCGCTCAAGGTCATCAATGCCAAGGCTGAAACGATGACCACGCCTGCCGTGGCTTGAAACGCCACGCCAAACACGAGCATCGTTCTCATTGCGATACTGCCCATAATCGCCTCCATTCTGTCCCGACGCTGACGCAATCCGCGCCATGTTGGAACAGGACATAGCGGATTTGCTTTGAACCTGGTCTGAAGCTGCCGTTCATTATCCGTTCACTGGTTGGTACACGTCGGTTTTTTCCTCTCAGCCATGCGATCTCGCCGGCTCTCGCGCCTACAAACCTGTGGTAGAAGCCGGGAACAATTCATCCCATCCAACAAATGCAGAGGACACCCATGGACCAGGATCGTTTTGAAAGAGGCCTTGCAATGCGCAAGGCCGTGCTGGGCGCAGACTATGTCGAAAAATCCCTCGCCAAAGCGGATCCATTCGCCAAGAAGTTCCAAGAGGAGTATCTGACGGAATTTTGCTGGGGGTTTGCCTGGGGCGACGATCGCATCGATCCCAAGACACGCTCGATGATGAATCTGAGCATGATTGCAGCCCTAAACCGCATGCATGAGTGGGAACTGCATTTTCGTGGCGCACTGCGCAACGGTGTCACAGAAGACGAGATGCAGGCCATTCTGCACCATATCGGGATATACTGCGGTGCACCGACCGCAGTGGAGTGCTTTCGGATCGCAAAACGTGTCTTTGATGAAGTCGCCGAAGGCTAAACCACAAAAAGTGAGCCCCGGCGCGGGGTCGGGCCAGGGCTCTGAATTACGTAGATCGCGAACCGGGTTACGCATTACTTTTAGCGGGGTCGAGAACCACGTAGGTTCATCTATCGCGCATGCACGTATCAGCATGATGACAGAAGCTTGTGCCGTCCCCGGAAAAAGCGAATTAGCACCAGTTGGGTTGCCGGGAGGGGCTAGGGCTGTATTTTGTGCTCAAATTCGGTTGTGGACGCACTGAGAGGAGCGGCATCCGGTGAATGTATCCTTCTTTGAGGAATTGCTGACGACGATCTCCGAACGCGGACAGGCGTTGCTGGATCGTTCAATTCGCAGCCACGGCTCCATCGAGATGATGGGCAACTGGTCGATGGCCCTGCTATCAGGGCGTGGCGAGTCGTCAGGCGTCGCAATCGCACGCAAGATTCTGGACACCTATCGGGGGCTGTCCGATGATGAAAAGGTCGCCTACTTTCATTTTCTGGCCGAAGGGCTTGTCCCGGAACATCCCGCCATCCAGAGTGCGGCGCAGGCCTATCTCGACAATCCCAATCCCGAAACACTTGCCGAACTCGGGACAGCAGTCGAATCTCCGCGTCAGGAGTATTTCAGGCGTCTCAATCTGGCCCCCGGCGCAACGGCCGAAATCGTGGCCATGCGTGCCGATCTCCTTCGGCTTCTGTCGAAAGACGATGCGTTGATGCTGGTCAACGCGGATCTCTCGCACCTTCTGAGATCCTGGTTCAATCGTGGTTTTCTGGTTGCCCAGCGCATCGATTGGTCGACACCAGCATTGATCCTGGAGAAGATCATCCAGTATGAGGCGGTACACGAGATTAAAGGGTGGGACGAGTTGCGTCGCCGGCTCGATCCCCGCGACAGACGGTGCTTCGCCTTCTTCCATCCCTCGCTCGTTGACGAGCCACTGATCTTTGTACAGGTTGCGCTCGCTGATGAGGTCCCGTCATCCATTCAGGCACTCCTTGCCGAGAAGAGTGAAGATGCCGCCAAGGCACCGACGACAGCCGTCTTCTATTCCATCTCCAACTGCCAGGCAGGACTCAGCGGCATCTCATTCGGCAGCTTTCTCATCAAGCAGGTGGCCGAAGATCTGGCACGTGAAATTCCCAGCCTGAAGACATTCGTAACCTTGTCGCCCGTGCCGCGCTTTGCTGCCTGGCTCGAGCGCGCTCGCAATGACAATGGTGAGTTGGGTCTCTCCGATGCCGACAAGGAAACGCTCGGTGCTCTGCAAGACCCCGGCTGGGCGGCACATGCGCGTGAAGAGCAGGCCATGCGTGGTGTGCTCCTGCCGCTTGCCGCTCGCTATCTCGTGCAGGCAAAGACCAAAAAGAAAGCGCCCGTCGACCCGGTGGCACGCTTCCATCTCGGGAATGGCGCTAGGCTTGAACGGATAAACTGGCTCGGCGATAAGTCGACCAAGGGCTTGCGGCAGGCGCATGGGCTGATGGTGAATTATTTGTACGATCTCGGTGACATCGAAAAGAACCACGAAGCCTATGCGAACAAGGGCACGGTGATCACATCCCGGTCCGTCAAAGCACTTCTCAAATCTGGCGATCGACAGAAAGTAACGGTAGCAGCTGAATGAGTGACAATCTCTTTACGCGCCTGAAGGCACAGTTTCCCAAAGATCCGACAACACCCTTTCTCTATTTGGCTGACGGCAGCGTCGTGACCTATGGCGATCTCGATGAGCGCACGGCCCAGTTTGCGAATGCCCTGGGCACGCTCGGTGTTGCAACAGGCGACCGCGTTGCGGCGCATATCGACAAGAGCGTCGAGGCGCTGATGCTGTATCTCGGGACCGTCAGGGCGGGCGCCGTGTTCCTGCCGCTGAACACGGCCTACACCGTTCCGGAGCTCCGATATTTTCTCTCGGACTCGGAGCCGGCATTGGCTGTCTGTCGTCCTTCAGAAACATCGGATCTCGAAAAGGTTGCGGCAGAAGTGGGTGTTCCAAAAGTACTTAATCTTGGAACCGATGGCGATGGCACTCTTTTAGAGACGGTGCATACGGCTTCGACCGAGTTCGAGGACGTTCGAAGGTCAGAAGACGATCTTGCTGCGATTCTCTATACGTCAGGAACAACCGGTCGATCCAAGGGCGCGATGCTCACCCATCGCGGCCTTGGCTCCAATGCAGATGCACTTGTCGAGACATGGCGGTTTACCAGTGAAGACCGGCTACTTCATGCGTTGCCGATGTTCCATACGCACGGCCTCTTCACGGCAACCAACACGATCCTGAGGGCAGGGGCCTCCATGATCTACCTGCCGAAATTCGACATAGATCAGGTGATTTCACTTCTCCCCGATGCCACAACCATGATGGGCGTGCCCACCTTCTATATCCGCCTTTTGACAACGGACGCCCTCACGGCGGAACTGGTGTCACATATTCGGCTTTTCATCTCTGGTTCCGCACCATTGTCGCCCGAAGTCCATGCGGAATTTCAGCAACGGACCGGACACGCCATCCTCGAGCGCTATGGCATGACTGAAACCAGCATGAATACTTCGAACCCCTACGATGCCGAACGACGGGCGGGCACGGTCGGCATGCCGCTACCGGGTGTTGAGGTCAGGATCGCCGAACGGGAGAGCGGGCGCATACTTGACCAGGGCGATGTCGGCGTCGTCGAAGTTCGCGGCCCGAATGTGTTCAAAGGCTATTGGCGCCAGCCCGAGAAAACCCGCGAGGAGTTTCGCAACGACAACTTCTTCATCACTGGCGATCTCGGCAAGATTGACGAACGAGGCTATCTGCACATTGTCGGACGGGACAAGGATCTGATCATATCCGGTGGCTTCAATGTCTATCCTGCTGAGGTCGAAGCGATGATCGATGCGATTCCCGGCGTATCCGAATCGGCTGTCATCGGCGTTCCGCATCGAGATTTCGGCGAAGGCGTCACAGCGGTGATTGCGCTGAAAAACAACGCATCGCTGGATGAATCCAACGTTCTGGGTGCCCTTAACGGCGAATTGGCGAAGTTCAAGCAGCCAAAACGGGTGTTTTTCGTGGATACTCTGCCCCGAAATGCGATGGGGAAGATCCAGAAAAAGGAACTTCGCGAGACTTATGCCGATACCTATATACACTCGTAGGATCGGAAGCCTTGCCCAAGCGCATGGTTTTGCCCGATTTGGAGGGGAACTTGCCTTGCGCCACGTGTGTTGGTGCAATACGGCATTGTAGAATTGAACGACCGTTGGATTGATGGAGTGAAAACATGCGTTGGCGCGGCCGCAGGCAAAGCGACAATATCGAAGATAAACGCTCGTCATCCGGCGGTGGTTTCGGTTTTCCGATGCCCGGCGGTCGCCGGATGCGCATTCCCGTGCCTCAGAGCCGCGGCGCCAAACGTGGAGGTATCGGCGGCATCGGGATCATCATCATTATTGGCTTGATGCTCTTCTTCGGCGGTGATCTCGGATCGATCCTACAGAGAGGCAATCTGCAGGAAACGACAACACCGGATATCCAAATTCCGGATATCATGCGGAATCCAGGTCAGACCCGCAAGACGACACAGCGCCCCCCGCGCAGCGAAACGCCGGCAACGACCGGTGGCGACCAACTGAAAAGCTTCGTATCAGTGGTGCTTGCTGACACCGAAGACGTCTGGCACGAGATTTTCCGCGGTCACAATAAGCAATATGTGGAGCCCAAGCTTGTTCTCTTCAGAGGCACGGTGCGCTCCGGCTGCGGACAGGGCCAGTCGGCTATGGGACCGTTTTATTGTCCGGCCGACAAGAAGGTCTATATCGACCTCTCATTCTTCCAGGAAATGAAGACGCGGTTCAAAGCACCTGGCGATTTTGCACAAGCCTATGTCATCGCGCATGAGGTGGGCCATCATGTCCAAACGCTACTGGGCATATCCGACCAGGTGATGCAGGCCAAAGCGCGCGCCAGTCAGAAACAGGCCAACGCAATCCAGGTTCGCATGGAACTTCAAGCCGATTGCCTCGCTGGTGTGTGGGCAAACCGGGCTCACAAAACGAAGAACATTTTGGAAGCCGGTGACGTCGAGGAAGCGTTGGGCGCCGCAACGGCAATTGGTGACGATACGATCCAAAAGCGGTCAAGAGGGATTGTCGTACCCGATGCCTTTACGCATGGCTCATCTGCGCAGCGCGTGCGTTGGTTCCGGCGCGGCCTCGAGACCGGAAATCTTCGCGATTGCGACACGTTTAACGCTCAGACGCTTTAGATCGATCTGCGTATCATTGAGTTCTATCAGACAGCCGCCGTCAGATTAAGAGTTGCTCAAGAACGATGGGACGCTAGACGCCATGGAAGCCAATATCGGAAGCCTTGACCGCATCATCAGGATCACGGTCGGTCTCCTGCTCATCTGGCTTGCCTATAGCCAACCGGGCTATGGCTGGGCCTGGCTCGGCGTCTTTCCACTCGCAAGCGGCTATCTGCGTCATTGTCCAATCTACAAGCGCTTCTTTTTCACGACCAGCAAGCATCTGCGCGACCGGTAGGAACGAACTCTCAGATCAGCTTCTACTTCAATAAGTAGAGAGCCATTTCGGAGGCTTCGGGTCTGTAGATCCCGATTGGTCGCGGCGGGCAGATCATTACAGTGCCCCAATCTGCGTTCGCAACCAGTTGCGTGCCTTCAGCGACCGGGCAGTTTCGGCCATCCAACGCGGCATCGCCCGACATCAGCCAGCAAAGGTCGGCAACGTCTTCAGCTGCCAGGATTTCCTGGAGTCCGTCCGCTGACGCGGAATGACCTGTGAGGCGTGTCAGATAGTTGGGATCGAAGTCGGTGCAATGGTTCAACCGATCCAGAACACCGCTTCGCATGCTCCGATCGGGGAGGCATGTCTTGTAGCGTGGCCGCCTTATATTCAGGACGAACGCATTGACGAACCGCTTTTCCCAGGTCCGCTGATCGGACATTTCGGCACTCCGCTGATCAATGGGCTACTGTGTGGCTATGCCCAAAAGCAGAACCGAGCCTTTTCGCGCGTTGACGCCTGCATTATAGCGATTGGGATATCACGCCAAAACCTCGGCGGCAGTGAGCATCCAGCATTCGAAGGAGGAGATTCGAAATGAGAATTCACGCAGTGGCAATTGCGGCATTGGCAGTGCTCCTGGCAGCTTCATCGTCGTCATTGGCTGAAGACAAAACGCGCGGACCCGATATCGTCACCGTGATCGGCAAAATCTCTAAGGCAAATCGGGGAGCCTTCGATCCCTTTTTGGATTCTCTCTTCAAGTTTCATGAAAAGGAATTCAAGACGGCGTTCGGATTGAGCTATTCGGACCTCGCCGCTCTGCCGCAGGTCGAGGTCAGCGTTCAGGCCGAAGGATGGCCAGCGAAAGTCGAGGCCACGGGACCAAAGCTCACGGATGTCCTCGCGGCCGCAGGCGTTTCACCGGATGCGGTCTTGGCGTTCTTATCGCTCGACGGATATGCTCTGGAATTCGAGCCCGAGAAAATCAAATCGAAAGAATGGGTTCTCGCCATTGCTACAAATGGCCGACCTCTGGGTATCGGCGGGCGCGGACCGGCCTGGCTGCTCTATGATACGGGCGGCAAGAAGGTAAGCGCCGATGCAACGGGCCAGTGGGTCTATCAGTTGTTCCTGATTGAAGCGCAGTAGTGGCAGCGCCCTCAGAGCGCCTCACCGTGGAAGACGGTTTGAGCACATTTCGTCCGCGCAGCCCGCAACCGGGCGCAGAGGCGTGCCGCATCGGCCGCGTTTGAGAATGGGCCGGCCACCAATCGCCATTCATCGGTGCCATGACCGACCCGCCGCGGTTTTAGTCCATTCAGAAGTTTTGCATGGCGCTCACCGAGCTTTTTCCACGCGGCTTTCAGTGTCATGACATTCTTGGCCTTGGAAAGCTCAACACCAAAAAGCGTGCGAGATGGGATCTCTGCCTCCGCAATTGGGATCGGCGAGCGTGAAATGAATGCCAGATCGCCGAAGCCGTCGCTAGGCATGGGGAACTTGCTGGTTGTCACACCATGCAGGATTGGGCGCGCACTCAAAGGTTCCTGGTCAGGGAGAGATCCCGTTGCACTCATCAACGCTTCGTTTAGAGCATCGACCTCTTTCGTCAGAGCGACATTTCGATTTCTCAGCTGGGCGACTTTGCCCTGAAGAGCCTTCATTTCCTTGGTGAGATCGCTGAGGGTTACGATTCGTGATTGTTTCCGATCGTCAGACTGCTGGATTCGGCGCAATGGCATATTCAACGGCGCCGTATCGGCCGATGCGATGCGTTCCGTTGCTTTGTTGGAAGCTGGTTGAAACTTGACCGGCCCAAACATCCAGATGGTCGTCAGATAAAGCCCAGCGACCGAGGCAAGCGTGAACCAACCAATTGCGAGCAGTCGCAATCGGGCATCATTGGGCGCACCATTGCTGGCATCTGCCGGTGGCTTTACCGCGCCCCGGGTGGCCGTCCGAGGCTGGGCGTCGCTGTTCATCGTTTTCTGCCGCGCAATTCAAGTCGTGTTTCGATCAACGCGTGTCACCAGTTAAACGAGCAAACTGTCTGAGTCTCTTCCCAAATACAACCTTGGCGTTCAATCGGCCTCCATGACCTTGAAATGGAGGTTCGCGCTCCAGCGGCACGATCACTATGAATGCGCGACGCATTGGGTTAATGCATGCCCGCACGCACTTTCTCCAGAGAATACCGGTGAGCACTGTCTTGGAGATGAACAGGAACAAGGGACGATGACGCAGTCTGGAAGCTTGGCCATCATTCTTGCCGCTGGCAAAGGAACGCGCATGAAATCGGCGCATCCAAAAGTGATGCACCCGCTCGCGGGTCGGCCGATGCTGGATCATGTCTTGGAGGCCGCCAGGATGGCGGAAATTGCTAATACAGCCGTTGTTCTTGCGCCGGGCATGGACGCGCTCGCGAGCCGCATCGCCAATACGGAAAATCCCGCTCAGGTTTTCGTCCAGGAGGAACAATTGGGTACGGCCGATGCCGTGCTTGCCGCGCGTGGGGCACTAGAGAATGCCACCGGTCCGGGCCTGATCCTCTATGGCGATACACCGTTGCTGACGCGCGAGACGATACAAGCGGTTCTGCACCGATTGGGCCAAGGAGCGGATCTTGTCGTTCTCGGGTTCGAAGCCGAGGATCCCACAGGCTATGGGCGCCTATTGACCGATGACAGCGGTGCACTGCTGGCAATCCGTGAACATAAGGATGCGAGCGAAGAAGAACGCGCGGTTACGCTGTGCAATTCCGGCGTTATGGGATTTCGTAGCGAGACATTTCTCGGATTGCTGACCCGTATCGGCTGCGACAACGCCAATGGCGAATACTATCTGACGGACGCTGTTGCGCTTGCCGGCAGCGACGGACTGCGTGTCGAAGCTGTTGCATGCGCCGAGGAGGAAGTCCTCGGTGTGAATACACGAGCTGAACTGGCGCGCGCTGAGTCCATCTTGCAAAATCGCCTTCGTCTGGCTGCAATGGATGGCGGCGTGACGATGACGGCACCAGAGACCGTGTTCCTATCGATCGACACCCGGTTCGGCCGCGATATCCTGCTGGAGCCCCATGTGTTCATTGGCGAAGGCGTCACAGTTGGTGACAATGCGACGATCAAAGCCTATTCACACCTTGAGCGCACACAGATTGGCGAAGGCGCAACGGTCGGTCCCTTTGCCCGCCTCAGGCCAGGCGCGCAGATTGGCGATTCGGCGCGCGTCGGAAACTTCGTAGAGATTAAAAATGCCACTCTCGAGGATGGCGCAAAGGTAAACCATTTGACCTATATTGGAGATGCACGCGTTGGCAAAAGCGCTAATGTCGGTGCCGGAACGATCACGTGCAATTATGACGGCTTCGAAAAGCATCACACAGATATCGGTGCCGGCGCCTTCATCGGCTCGAACAGCGCCTTGGTAGCCCCGGTCAAGATCGGCGATGGGGCCTATATCGGATCGGGCAGTGTGATCACGAAAGACGTCGAGACAGATGCCCTGGCGCTGACCCGCGGCCCGCTCAAAGAGCGTGCCGGATGGGCTGCAATTGTGCGAAAACGGCGTCAGAGAAGCGATGGAAAGAAACGTTAAGTAGTGTTGATTTGGTTGCAGTGGCGCTAAAAGCTAAATTTATCTGAAATCAAGCACATGAGGCTGGGCGGCGAATGTGTGGAATCGTTGGTATAGTAGGTAAGGCTCCCGTCGCGGAGCGGATGATCGAGGCCCTCCGGCGCCTTGAGTATCGCGGCTATGATTCGGCCGGTGTTGCGACGCTCGAATCGGGTTTTCTGGAGCGCCGCCGCGCCGAAGGCAAATTGACCAACCTGGAAAACAGGGTAACGAGTGAACCGCTTGGCGGCCATACGGGAATCGGCCACACCCGCTGGGCGACCCATGGCGCGCCGACGGAACGCAATGCCCACCCGCATATGACCGAGCTGGTTTCAGTCGTTCACAATGGCATTATCGAGAATTTCAGAGCGCTGCGTGACGAGCTGGCGGCCGACGGAGTCGAATTCGAAACCGATACGGATACAGAGATCGTCGCCCAACTCTTTACGGCCGAACTTGCCAAGGGACATGATCCGGCATTGTCCGTCTTCCATGTTCTGAAGCGGCTTGAGGGGGCTTTCGCACTCGCAATCATCTTCAAGGGCCATGACAACCTTATGATTGCAGCCCGGCAGGGCAGTCCTTTGGCAATCGGCTTTGGCAAGGGCGAGATGTATCTCGGATCGGACGCTATCGCGCTGGCACCCTTCACCGATACCATCACATATCTTGAGGATGGCGACTGGGCTGTCATGACGCGGGACGGACTTGCGATTCGTGACCGCAAAGGTGCAGCCGTCGAGCGACAGGTTCAGAAATCGGTTGCCTCGGCCCTTATGGTCGATAAAGGCAATCACCGTCATTTTATGGCAAAGGAAATCTATGAGCAGCCTGAGGTCATCAGTCATACCTTGGCGAACCTGGTGGATTTCGTGAACGGCCGTGTGCAGTTGCCGGACATGCCGTTCGATTTCGCGACGCTGCCGAGGCTTTCGATTTCCGCCTGCGGGACGGCTTATTACGCAGGGCTCATCGCCAAATATTGGTTCGAGAGTATCGCGCGGTTGCCAGTCGATATCGATGTCGCATCGGAATTTCGGTACCGTGAACCGCCTCTGGAGCAAGGCGGCCTTTCGCTTTTCATTTCGCAATCGGGAGAGACTGCCGATACGCTCGCGACACTCAAATACTGCAAGAGCCAGAACCAGCATATCGTTTCAATCGTGAATGTACGCGAGTCGTCCATCGCTCGGGAATCCAACGCGATCCTGCCGACCCTTGCCGGCCCTGAAATCGGTGTCGCATCCACCAAGGCCTTTACCTGCCAGCTGACCGTTCTTGCGTGTATGGCAATTGCAGCAGGCCGGGCACGCGGCCATGTCGATGCAAAAAAGGAAGCCGAATTGGTCGCAGCCATGACAGAAGTGCCGCGACACATTTCGGCAATCCTGCGCGATGAATCGATATACGCGGCTCTGGCCCAGTTCCTCGCCAAGGCGCGAGACGTCCTCTATCTCGGTCGCGGCGCCAATTATGCCATTGCCCTGGAAGGGGCGCTGAAACTCAAAGAGATTTCGTACATTCATGCCGAAGGGTACGCTGCTGGAGAACTCAAGCATGGACCGATTGCACTCATCGATGAAGCCGTTCCCGTGATCGTAGTCGCTCCGAAAGATCCCTTGTTCGACAAGACCGTATCCAACATGGCAGAAGTCGCTGCCCGCGGCGGACGCATTGTGCTTCTGACGGATGCGCGTGAAGATGAAGTCGGATGCGATATCGGCGTCGCGATTCGAATACCCAAGGCGCACGACTTTACGAACCCGCTAATCTATGCTGTTCCGGTCCAGCTGATCGCCTATCATACGGCCGTGTTCATGGGGACGGACGTCGATCAGCCGCGAAATCTGGCGAAATCGGTGACAGTCGAGTAGACTCCGCCCTGAGTGGCGCCCCGGATTCGCCGGATTTATCTGTTTGAAAATAACAGTTTGAGGATAGATGGTCTTAAAAGACCGCAATCGTCCCGAGAACATTATTCATGACAATGCGACGATATAGTCTGACTTTGCTCGTGATTCTGCTGTTTTCAGTGGGGTCGACACCAGCCTTCAGCCAGCGCCAACCTGGTGGCCCGGGTAATATGGAACTCGGGAACAAGGCGCTGAAAGGCGGTAACTTCAAAGCAGCCATCAAATACTTCTCACGGGCAATGCGTGCGAACGGCGTCGAGTCCAAAGATGTTGCAGTTGCGCTGTTGAACCGCGGCATTGCCCATCGCGAGGCCGGGAAAGCTGGACAGGCCATTGCCGACATCAATGCTGCGCTCTTCCTGAAGGAGTTGCCGTCGACACTCACGGCGCGGGCCTATTTTCATCGCGGCCTCGCATATCGCGCCGTCGGCATGGCTAAACGCGGCAGTACCGATCTTGGCGAGGCAAAGAGACTGGCACCAGGCGACAAAGTTATCGCGCAAGGTTTGAAGGCGTTGGGAAGCGGCGTAAAAATCGCCACGCGGCCGGCGGCTGTCCCATCATTTTCAACGACGACGATACCCACATCGACGTCGCGCAGAAGCGAGCGTGAGAACCGTACACGGAAGGCAAAACCCAAACCAAATCCGGTCATTGGGAGCTTTCAAACGGAAGTTCGCACTGAGCCTCAAAGGCGGACGCCAGCAGCGCCCGCACAACCTAAGAGGACCGCGCCGCCTGCCCAGGCTCCTCTCGCTTCGTGGTCAACATCGGCAACGACCGTAGAGGAGCCCAAGCCCGAGCCCAAAACCGGACGCGTTGGCCGTTTTTTCGGGAACCTCTGGGGCTCTTCCGACAAGAAGAAAGAAGAGCAGGTAGCAGCGACCCAACAGACCGCGGCGCAACAACCCGCACCAGGGGCGGCACCCGTGGGTGCAGGAGGCGGAAAATACCGTCTGCAACTCGCTTCCGTAAAAACGGAAAATGAAGCGCAAAAGGTGTGGAACCGGATTTCATCGCGGCATAAGAGCCTGATCGGCACGCGCCAACCAACAATCGAGAAAATGACGCTCGGCACGTTGGGAACATTCTACCGGCTTCAGATCGGACCGTTTTCTGACAAGGCAGAAAGCCTGAAACTTTGCAATTCATTCAAGCGAAGCGGCGTCGAGTGCTTTTTGATCAGTCGTTAAACCGGCCCGACGGACAGCGCATTGTCGCGCACGTCCGATCGTGAACTCGTTGCGATAAGACCTTGTATCAAAATAGAAAATCAATCGGCTTGGAACGGTTTGCGTGGTTTGCGGTTGTATGGTCGGCGATCCGGTGACCTCAGCCATACTGATAATTGCCGGCTGCTCAAATTGCCAATTATCCTGTAGACTGATTTGCCATAATCGGTACCTGGTACCAGATATACCAATGTCGACGCGAAACGTGTCCTGATTGGCAGCTACGCCAACTGGCGTGCTGCATCCCTTGGCTGGTCAGTCGTAACGAGAGCCCATACGGACGAAACGCATGGCAAGAAAACCAGGTAAGACCGGCGAAAATAGCCCAAAGCCGACTGACGACCAGGACTTGGACGACCAAGATTCTCTGCGAAGGCTGACGTCGTCCCAAAAACCCCAGCACCGATCGCATCTCGGGATGCGGCTGCGCAACTACTTCCTGACCGGTCTGATCATCGCTGGTCCCGTCGGCATCACATTCTATATCATCTGGTGGTTCATCAATCTCATTGACGCCTGGGTGAAGCCGTTCGTCCCAGCGCGGTATTTGCCAGACACTTATCTTCCATTCACCGTGCCTGGTGTTGGCCTGATTTTCTCAATGACGGCCATTATGCTGATCGGCTTTTTTGCTGCGAATCTGTTCGGCCGGACACTCGTCGGTTATAGCGAACTCATGCTCGACCGCATGCCGGTCGTGCGCAATGTGTATCGTGCGCTCAAACAGATTTTTGAGACGGTGCTATCGAAGAGTTCCAACAGTTTCCAGTATGTCGGCTTGATCGAGTATCCGCGACGCGGACTCATGGCGATCGTTTTCGTCTCAACAGAGACCACAGGCGAAATCAAGAACAGAGCCGACGACGGTAACGGCCTGCTCAGCGTCTTTCTGCCGACAACACCCAACCCAACCTCAGGGTTCTTACTGTTTGTCCCGAAAAAGGATATTACGATTCTCGATATGAGCGTCGAGGAGGCGGCTAAGCTGGTCATCTCGGCGGGTCTTGTTGTTCCGGAAGTTCAGCAGGAACAGCTCCAGGCACTTGCCGATGGGACAAAACCGGACGAGGAGCCAAAGGCAGAAGCTGAGCCGGCGCCAGCGGAAGAGCCGGAAGCACCGGGTAAGCAAAAAGCGACAACGAAGAAGACATCGTCAACGCCGAAGCGGAAACCAAGGCCACGGCGTCGACGGCCGCGCCAATCTTCAAAAGAACCGGCATAGATCGGTTATCCCCAATCGTTGCGGTCTTGACGGATTAACCCGCTTTGATCAACCGGACCGCAGCATCGCGCTCGAACAGGTAGAGCAACTCGCGCAGAACCTTACCCCGATCCGACGTGAGATCAGGGTCCCGGTCCAGAATCAGCTTTACATCGTCACGTGCAGCAGCAAGCAATTCCGTATGAGCTGGGAACGCGGCGAGACGGAAATCCGGTACGCCGCTCTGGCGTGTGCCAAGCACCTCGCCGGCACCCCTCAACCTAAGATCTTCCTCGGCAATGACGAACCCGTCCTCTGTTTCTCGCAGGACGTTCAAACGTGCCAGGGCGGTCTCAGTAAGCGGGGACTTATACAGCAAGATGCATGAGGATGCGCCGCTACCGCGTCCGACCCGGCCACGCAACTGGTGGAGTTGCGCCAACCCGAAGCGCTCGGCATGCTCAATCACCATGATCGTCGCATTGGGAACGTCGACACCGACCTCAATCACTGTCGTCGCCACGAGCACCGAGATATCCCCTGCAGCAAAGCCGGCCATGACCCGGTCCTTTTCTGCACTCTTGAGTTTGCCGTGAACCAAGCCAACCTGATCGCCATACCGTGCCTGCATGTCTGTATAGCGATCCTCTGCTGTGCCGATGTCGAGCGTCTCAGACTCTTCGACAAGAGGGCAGACCCAATAGGCTTGAGCACCGTTCGACACTGCCTTGTCGAGCCTCTCCAAGACCGACTGGGCCCGCTCGATTGGAACTGCGCGTGTCGTGACGGGCTGGCGGCCGGCCGGCTTCTCATCGAGACGCGAGGCATCCATATCGCCATAGTGCGTCAGCATGAGAGTGCGTGGAATGGGCGTCGCCGTCATGACGAGCATGTGAGCGCCAAGGCCACTCTTTCCCTGGAGGGCGAGGCGTTGATGAACGCCGAATCGGTGCTGTTCATCGATGACGGCCAGCCCGAGGTCCTGAAAGGCAACGTCGTCCTGAAAGAGCGCATGCGTTCCGATTAGAAAATCGATTTCGCCGGCTCCAAGCCTTTCCAGTATCGCAGCACGCTCTTTTCCCTTTTCGCGCCCCGTCAGACAGGCAATTGATAATCCCAACTGCTCGCCGATAGGTTCAAACCAATTTAGGTGCTGGCGGACCAGAACTTCTGTCGGAGCCATGAGCGCCGCCTGCGTCCCGGCTTCCACTGCTGTCGTCATCGCCAGAGCGGCAACAACGGTTTTCCCACTCCCGACATCGCCTTGCAGCAGGCGCAGCATGCGTTGATCCGATGCCATATCGGCATCGATTTCAGCCAAAGTACGTTGCTGGGCGCCGGTGAGCGAGAAGGGCAGATTTGCAATGAGCGTGTTGCGCAATTCACCGGTCGCTTTGAGCTGCCGTCCCGCCACACGGCGGAGTTTGCTGCGGACCAATGCCAGTGCCAATTGGTTCGCCAGCAACTCATCGAAAGCTAGTCGCGAGCGGGCAGGGGACGCGGGGTCGAGTTCGCTGTCGGATTGCGGTGCATGTGCGGTACGCAGGGCCTCGGCAAATGTCGGCCAATTCTGCGCGTCCCACCAGGATCGGTCCTGCCATTCCTTCAGAACCGGTATGCGTTCGACGGACTGGGAAATGGCAGCGAGAAGAACCTTGCCACTGAGACCGGACGTCATGGGGTAGACGGGCTCGATCAATGGCAGTTCCTCCAGCGCATCGGGCGCAACGACATGATCCGGATGTGTCATCTGAAGCTGACCGTCATACATGGCGACGCGCCCGGAAATGATCCGTTGTTCGCCAACGGGTAGGAGTCGTTGCAGATAGGACTGGTCGGCGTGGAAGAAGACCAGTTCAACCGTACCGGTTTCGTCCTCCCCGTAAACTTTGTAGGGCGCCCGGCTGCGCCGCGGCGAAGGCGCATGGCGTATGACAAGGATCTCGATCGTGACCAGCGCCCCTTCTTCCGCTTCGGCGATCTTGGGCCGTGCACGCCGGTCGATAAGACTTGTGGGAAAATGCAGAAGAAGGTCGATGATCCGTGCGCCGGTTGGTTCGGACGCGCGTCGCACGAGGCGCGCGAGTACATCAGCCATCCGAGACCCGATGCGCTCGAGGCTCTGGACGCTGGCAAAGAGTGGCGAAAGTGAGTCTGGCCGCATGAGTTCGCCGCGCCTGCCGATGGATTTTGAATGCGTTCGATTATGACGACGAGGTCATGGCCCCATAAATGGCACACAATGGATGGGTATTGCAGGGGGATGTGATGGCAGGCAGTAGAATCGACCAATTTTCATTTGGTAGAACGACTTAATGGCATCTGGGGCAAGACCGGAACGTCAAGAAGTGGCGGTTGGCTGATGACAGGCTGCTGACAGGCGTCGCTGATAAGGCTATACGGCGCATCACAGGCACTTAATCTCAGATGCTCGAACCAATCTTTGCATGACTCAGGAAGACACGCTCATCGCGCGCCAGCGCCGCCGCGTTCTCTATCGCGCCGAACATCGCGGCACGAAGGAAATGGATTGGCTCGTCGGTCGCTTTGCCGCGAGCAGAATTGCCGAAATGGATGCTGAGACACTGGACCTGTTCGAGAAACTCCTCGCCTTGCCCGACCCGGAAATCGAATCCTGGATCCGTTCAACGTCGCGGATCGAGCCCGAGAGCGAATTCGGGCACCTGATCATGGCGATGCGCCAGTATCACGGTCTGGCCTGACATGCTCGACATCAAACTTATCGACACGCTGCTTGAGGCAAAGGAGCCCATTGTCGCCGGAGGGATCCCCGAAGGCATGGATGGACTGGTGCTTGGCGCGCTGGCATCCCGCCACGCGGAAAATGCACCTGAAGCACCGGCAAGCCTTTTGCACATCGCCCGAGATGACCGGCGGATGTCGGCGATCGATGGAGCCCTCGGTTTTTTTGCACCTCATGTTGCGCGCATAGCGATTCCGGCCTGGGACTGCGTGCCCTACGATAGAATCTCACCGGCCGCGGAAATCGCATCGCGGCGCATTGCAAGCCTTGCAAAACTGGCCTTCTCGAAAGGCCAATCGAAGCGGCCGGCAATCATCCTCACATCAATGAGCGCTGTCCTGCAGAGGGTTCCCACGCGGGCATTCATGAAGAGTGTTGTGCTGCGGCTGAAGCCCGGCTCCGTGATCGGTATGAACGATGTTGTCGAGCGCCTGGAGCGGTCCGGTTATGCCCGCACCGGCAACGTCATGGATCCGGGCGAGTATGCCGTGCGCGGCGGCATCCTCGATCTGTTTCCGGCAGGTCATGCCCATCCCGTCAGGCTCGATTTCTTCGGCGATACACTTGAATCGATCCGTACATTCGATCCTCAGACCCAACGAACGGCACGATCGCTTAAGCAATTCGTCCTTTTGCCGGCAAGTGAGGTCCCGGAGGGCGATAGCGCGCGTAGCACTTTTCGCCAACGCTATGTCGAACTCTTCGGTGCAGTGACAGGCTCGGATCCGCTTTATGAAGCCATCTCCGCCGGAACCCGCTATCAGGGCATGGAACACTGGCTTCCCCTGTTCCACAGCGAAATGGAGACGCTCTTCGATTTCGCACCGGGTGCCGCCATCACAATGGATCCTCTTGCGGAAGATGCGAGAGCGCGGCGCCACGAACAAATCGCCGATCATTACGATGCAAGAGCTTCGGCTCTGGAACAGAAGACTTTCGGGGCTGCGCCCTACAAGCCTGTACCAACCGATCTATCCTTCTTGTCCGAAGACGCCTGGCTCGAACAGCTGTCGGGGCGGCAGGTCATCTCCATGACGCCGTTCCAGACACCGGCAGAAGGGGGCAGTGCCGTCTCGTTCGCAGGCAAGCAAGCACGAAGCTTTGCGACCGAGCGCGCGCAGGAAGGCACCAATGTCTTCGATGCCGTTGTCGACCATGTGAAAACGTTGCAGGGCGCAGCAAAACGCACCCTCATCGCATGTTGGAGCAAAGGCGCACGCGAACGCATTGCCGGACTCGTCGGCGACCACGGTCTGAACGATACGCAGGCGGTTCGTGATTTCGGTGAAATGCTGACGCTGCCTGAAAGTTCGACGGGGTTGGCGGTTATCGGACTTGAATCCGGGTTTGAAACGCCGCACCTGGCCGTCATAGCCGAGCAAGACATTCTTGGCGACCGGTTGATCCGGCCGCGCCGCCGCGTCAAAGCCGCCGAAGCGCTTCGGGAGGCTGCCAGTCTTTCGCCAGGCGATCTGGTCGTTCATAGCGATCATGGCATCGGCCGCTTTATCGGTCTCAAGACGATCGAGGCGATCGGTGCGCCGCATGATTGTCTCGAACTCCTCTATCACGGCGGCGACAAGCTCTTTCTCCCCGTCGAGAACATCGAGCTGTTAACACGCTACGGATCTGACGAAGCCGGCGCCGTCCTGGACCGTCTTGGCGGTGCGGGATGGCAATCGCGCAAAGCGAAACTCAAAAACCGTATTCGCGACATGGCAGAGCGATTGATCAAGATCGCAGCTGCACGCGAGTTGAGAACAGCGCCGGCCCTTCATGCACCGGATGGAGACTATGACGAATTTTGCGCCCGCTTCCCTTTCGAGGAAACGGACGATCAATTGACAAGTATCAGCGCCGTCGAGACGGATCTCGCATCGGGACGTCCCATGGACCGACTGATTTGCGGCGATGTCGGCTTTGGTAAGACGGAAGTCGCAATGCGGTCGGCTTTCATTACCGTGATGACGGGCCGGCAGGTGGCCGTCGTTGTCCCGACAACGCTCCTTGCAAGACAGCATTATCAGACGTTTTCGGAGCGGTTCCGCGGGTATCCCGTCCGTGTCGCTCAGGCATCGCGATTGATGAGTTCAAAGGCACTGACTGAGACAAAGCAAGGACTTGCGGACGGTCAAGTTGATATCGTGATCGGCACCCATGCGCTTCTTGCAAAAACAATAAAGTTTGCCAATCTCGGCCTGCTGATCATCGATGAGGAGCAACATTTCGGCGTTCAGCATAAGGAACGCCTGAAGCAACTACGCTCCGATGTGCATGTTCTTACCCTGTCGGCGACGCCGATCCCGCGAACATTGCAACTGGCGCTGACCGGTGTGCGCGAGCTCTCCCTTATTGCCACGCCGCCTGTCGACCGGTTGGCGGTCCGGACCTATGTGACGCCTTTCGATCCCGTGGTTTTGCGCGAGGCACTCCTCAGAGAACGGTTCCGAGGCGGGCAGAGCTTTTTTGTCTGCCCGCGAATTGCCGATCTCGCGGAGGCAGGCGATTTCCTGGAGGAGCATGTTCCGGAGTTAAGAGTGGCAAGGGCGCACGGCCAGATGGCTTCAAGCCAGCTGGAAGACGTCATGAATGCCTTCTATGACCGGGAGCATGATGTCCTCTTATCGACAACGATCATCGAGTCGGGTCTCGACATTCCGACAGCCAATACGCTGATTGTATACCGCTCCCAGATGTTCGGTCTGGGCCAGCTTTATCAGCTGCGCGGCCGGGTGGGGCGCTCCAAGACACGCGCCTACTCCTATTTTACGTTGCCGACCGATGTGAAACTGACCGCGGCCGCCGAAAAGCGCCTCAAAGTACTCCAGTCTCTGGATACGCTTGGGGCGGGCTTTACTCTGGCAAGCCACGACCTCGATATTCGCGGCGCCGGCAATCTGCTTGGCGAAGAGCAATCCGGCCATATCAAGGAGGTCGGCGTCGAGCTCTACCAATCCATGCTTGAGGAGGCGGTCGCCGCGTTGCGCGAGGGACATGGGTCCGAGATCGAGGAACAATGGTCGCCAAGGATTTCGATCGGGACAGCCGTTCTTCTCCCGGAAGTCTACGTACCCGATCTACAGGTGCGCCTCGGTCTCTATCGCCGGCTTTCCATGTTCGAGTCTGCCGCTGAAATCGAAGGATTTGCCGGAGAACTCGTCGACCGTTTCGGTCCCATACCGGAGGAGGTCGATCATCTTCTCGATATTGTTCGTATCAAAATGCTTTGCCGTATAGCCGGTGTCGAGCAGGTTGAAGCGGGTCCGAAGGGCGCCGTTATCGTCTTCCGAAACAATAGTTTCGCCAATCCAGAAGGATTGATCGGTTTCATTGCAGAAAATGGGACGCGCGTAAAACTGCAGCCTGATCACAAGCTGATTTGTCGCGGCGATTGGGGCACACCAGAGCAGCGACTTCAGGGGACCCGGGCCTTGATCCGTTGCCTCGCGGAAATCGCCGCACCTGAGAAAGTTGCAGCGTGACTCAAGCTGCCAAGGAAGCCGACAACGCTTCGGTGGTCCACAATCTGGCGAGCATGTCTTCCGCCGAATCGCCTTCCTTGTAACCTGTCACGCGCGTAGCGAGCGAAATATGGACGGGAATGTCCACGCCTTCGATCGCAAATTCCGTGTGCGCCACGACACCTCTGATGCGATTGACCGCATAGGCAGCGCTTTCCATGGTGGTATCGGGAAGAAGCAGGGCAAAACGGGATCCGGCATAGCGAGAGGGCAGGTCTTCACCACGAACCAGGAAGCTGATCACTTCGCCGACCTGTCGAATAACGCGATCACCACCGGCATAGCCCAGTGCTTCATTGACATCGGCGATATTAGAGACGGAGAAGCCTGCAAGGCTAAATCCCTGGCTCGTATATTCGGCATCGCCGATGACTGTCGACAAATGCTCGAGCAGGAATCCGCGGCTGTAGAGTCCGGTCAGAGCATCGGACGTCGCAAAGTGCTTCGCCTGCCCATAAACATGTTTGAGTGAGTCGCGGAACCGCAGCTCACGTACCAACCGATCGACGCGCACGACGAGTTCCGCGCTCTCGAAGGGTTTGGCAATGATGTCCGTGACGCCGGCATCGTAGATTTCATCGGCATCTGCCAGACATTCCGGGTCGGCAAGAAGGAGAGCGGGGATATTGTACATGCGGGAGTTTCGCCGCAAATCCCGTGTGAAGGCGAGATAATGCGACAATTCCGGGACCGCTGCTTCGAGCCGACGGCCCAAGTCGCTCGAATAGTTGATGATGACCGCATCGAACGGTTGGCGCGCCAGATAATCCATGGCTGTCGGAACCGTCAATGCACCGATGAGTGTCGCCTGCTGCGCCAAGGCGTGCTCGATGGGGCCGAGATCGATCGCATGTCCAAGAACCAGGATCGTCGGATTGTCGACATGAGGCGGAGGCGCAACAACGGGTGCATCGGCACCGTACCGGGCCGACGTACTCAGCCGGCGAACAAGTTCTTCATGCATCGTGTTGAGCCGCACCAACGAATGAAGCCGATGGGCGATCTGACCTGCATTGATTGGTCCGATGAGCAAATCATCGACACCTTCCAAAGCGCCATCAAGCTTGATTCCCTGACCGGAACCGACAACCATCACGCGCATTCGGCTGCCGAGTGCGCTTTTCTTCAAGGATCTTGCCAATGTCAGGAAGGAAACCAGATCCGTTCGACCTTCGTCCGACTGCAGATCCAGCAGGACAACGTCAGGACGGCGCTTGCCCGACAGCTCGTTCGCACATCCACGGATACTGGTCCGGGACGTCTCGAAACCTTCCTTCTCCAGCAGATCGGTCAGTTCGTTGTCCGGGGTCTCGGAGAGGCCCACAATCAGAACACGTGCCGAACCGTCCATTTCTCACTCTCCAATCATCACGGGCGCATCGATGCCGTGACGGAGAGTGTCGACATGTCCCGTGAAGATTCGCTTAACCAAGACTCTCGGGAATCGGCGATGGCAGACGACGACACCTGTTGGACGTCAGATATTTGGTGTCTGCGAGGACCAAGCCGGCCTGCTCCTCCGACTCAAGCGCCTCGAGGGTTATCCTTATTGGATGGTTGGGACTGGGGAGCGGGCCGGCTTGGGCCATCCACTAGAATTGAGCCAAAATCGACTCGCGCTCAACCGCACCGTCGCTGCCACGCGGAATCGTGTCGACAACGACAAGCTGGTCGGGAAACTTGTAGATCGCAACCTGCTTGTCGACCAAGTAAGTCTTGAATTCGTCGAGGGACGGTGAAATGTCAGGACGCGGGACAACTGCCGCAACGACACGGTTGCCCATGATGGGATCCTCGATCGTCAAGGCAGCAGCATCCAAAAAGTCGGGAAATTCCTGATAAAGCGCGTCCAACTCATCGGCAGAAATGGTGACGCCGCCATGCTGAATGAGATTGGAGCCAAATTCACAGCGAACATTCTCCATGTCCGCTTCATCGACACTGCACTGTATCCGTGTTCCTACATATCCATGATGATCGGGTCTGAGCAGTACCTGAGCGAGTTTTCCAGCAGCCGAAAAGGGGCCATGGGGAATAGTCGGGCCACGCAGGCGGAGTTCGCCTGCCAAGAGGTTCGTATCTGTACCGGCAGACCGGACACTGCCGCGCAGGCGGGTTTCCAGATAGACCGTATCTTCACCGCTACTCCATCGTGCATGAAGCTTGCCCAGCGGTAGCAAAGTCGGATCTCGCCCTGGTTGACGTCGTTTCACCAACAGGCTGATTTCGTTGAGATTGCGGATATCGAACGTCGCAATCAACGGCTCCTGCAGCTGTTTCTCGCGTGACACGGCAACGGCTGGCCAGACGCATGCCACTCGTCTGAGATGCAACGCCTCACGGGCATAGTGTCTGCCATCGTCCAATGCTTCAAGAAGCGCCGGCGGTAGGGCCGTATACGAGATTTTTTCGCTGCCAAGCTGGGAGAGAAAAACGCTGAAATCGAATGGCAGATGGAGCACCAATTTGGCGCCTACTATCAGCCCGGGCAGAACCATGCCGCCAACACCCGCCAACGTCGACATCGGATAGGCTGAGAGAATCGAATCGCGCGCAGAAACCTCAAGACGATTCAATACGGCGGTCGAAAGGGCCAGGAGTTCCCCATGGGTCCGCGGCACAGCAAGCGGTCCTGAGCCAGGGGCGACGCCCCAGCTGATCATAGCCGTTTGGTGCAGACCAACCGGTCCTGATCTTGCATCTGTTCGAGAGGCTGATTCGGCGCTCAGGTCCAACCAATCGGAAATATCCGTGACACCGTCCGGCAACTCATTGCCAAAGCTGAAGATGTAGCGAATCGACAAGGTTTCGAGCGCGGCATCGCGCATCGTCTCGGCATGTTGGTGACCCGCGAACGACGCAACCGTGACTATGGCGCTCGGCGAGACCTGATCGAATGCCGCCGCCACTTCCGACAGACGCCAAAGGAGGGGCATCGACGACGTAATGATACCGGCACGCCAGGCTCCGAGCGTGACAACAACGCACTCGGAGATGTTGGGGAGCTGAAGGGCAACCACATCGCCCGGGCGCAGCCCATGGTCGATGAACCCTTTCGCGACCCGCTCAACCAACCGGTCGAGATCTGCATATGACAATGATGTCGGGGCTCCAAGGCCTGCCGCTTCGCGGTTTGGAGCATCCACAATAGAAATGGCATTGGGCCGCTCGACCGCCCATTGCCTCAATTTACCGTCGACGGTCTCCGGCTCGTTGGAATCAACCAAAGCCAGATCAATCGTCGGCGTGTCCCCCTTAGTCATACCGCCACACCTGTAATCGTGCCCTCTAACGACGGGTTCGAATCCTACGCATCGTGATGCAACTGATTACTGAGTTTTTTGCCACCAGGTACTGAGCTGATAGCCGAAAAGCGACGCATTTTCCGGGCCGGTTACTCTCGTCTGCCGCGCCACCCACTGCTTCGGCAGATGAAAGAGCGGTAGCACATAGTTTCCGGATAACAGGACCCGGTCCAACGCCCGTACGGCCGAAACAAACGCTGCCCGATCTTTCGCCTCTAACACAGCCTGGATCATAGCATCCACAGCTTTGCTCTTGACGCCGGCGAAATTGAAGCTGCCCTCCCGGTCTGCCGCTTGCGACCCCCAGCGGAACGACTGCTCGTTTCCAGGCGATAACGATGCATACCAGACAACCTCGATCATATCATAATCGAAAGTTTGCCGGCGACGCTGATACTGCGCCGAGTCAACGTGCCGGATTCGCGCGTCGATTCCTATACGTTTTAATGCGCGTGCATAACTGAGGAAAAGTCGCTCTTGCGATCGCGTCACGATCGGAATCTCGAAGGAGAAGGCTTCGCCGGTCTTGGCATTGGTTAGTATTCCGTCTTTGAGTGAATAACCGGCACTCTTCATCAGCTTCAATGCGCGACGCAGATTCCCGCGGTTTCGACCCTTTGCATCGCCGGACGGAAGCAATGCGGTACCCGCCATGATTTTTGCCGATACGGCGTTCGGGAAGGGGGCCAGAAGTTCTTTCTCACGGGCGTCGGCAGGCGTCCCATGCGACGATAGTTCGGAGCGGTCAAAGAAGCTCTGCGTGCGCGTGTAAAGGCCGTGATAGAGGTTCTTGTTGATCCACTCGAAATTGAACAGCAATGTCAGCGCTTCGCGAACGCGCTTGTCCGCAAACCGCGGACGGCGCGTGTTGAAGACAAGTCCACGCATGCCGGACGGCAATCCGATCGGGACTTCAAGCTTTTCAATGCGCCCATCTCTTGCGGCTGGAAAATTGTAGCCCTGCGCCCATCTGCCCGGATCGCTTTCGGGCCAAACATCGAAAAGCCCCTTCTTGAAGGCTTCGAACATCGCGTTGGCGTCGCGATAGTAATCATAGCGGATCTCGTCGAAATTGAAGCGCCCCTTATTGACGGGAAGAGCGCGACCCCAATAGTCCGGGTTGCGCGTGTAAGTAACACTGGCACCGGCATTAACGCTGGAAACACGATAGGGCCCGCTCCCGACTGGAGCCGTCAGGCTTGTCTTCTCAAAAGCCTCGGGTGTCATCGCATGGCGCGGCAGGATCGGCATCAATCCCATGATGAGCGGCATTTCACGGTCGCCATCCGGTGTGAAGGTGAATTTTACCGTTCGATCACCGATTATCTCGACTTTCGTGACTTTGGAATAATAAGAACGATGGTTGGGCCGTCCCTTGTCACGCAGAAGGGCGTGCGAAAACACAACGTCATCCACGGTAATCGGCTTGCCATCCGAGAAGCGGGCCTCGGGGTGCAGCGTGAATGAGACCCAACTGCGGTCGTCCGGCGTCTCAACGCTCTCTGCGATCAGGCCGTAAAGGGAAAAGGGTTCATCAAGACCGCGCGCCATCAGGCTCTCATAGACATAGGCACGAACACCAGCCGCAGCGACACCTCTAACAATCAACGGATTCAGGCTGTCAAAACTCCCTTGAACGCCGAGAACCAACCGTCCGCCCTTTGGCGCATCGGCTCGTGCATAGTTGAAGTGTTTGAACTCTTTGCCGTGCAGCAGCGCGCCGTGCATCGAAATGCCGTTCTGCGGCTCGGCCGATGCGACAGAGGCGCCCAAAAGGGCCGTGAGAAGCCAAATAAGGCTTTTCAACCCAGGGGCTGCCCGTTTATAGATGGCTGCGCGTGTCAGCATAATACAATCCTTTAGGAGACGGTGCCGCGAAATGCAATTCTCGCATCGTGCGCGAATGCTAAGCCGGATCAAGACGGGAAGAGGGCAGGCGTTCTTTATTCGATAGGCGATCTGACTCCCGGCGCGAGATCGAATTCCGGTTGGCGCACTGACTTCTCCCCTGGACGTGCGCTGAGAATGACATGCCAGTGCCGCATTTGGATGTATTGAGCTAGACGTCAGTTAAGATTTTCGAGAACGGCGCATTCGGCAGTCGGTGCGCGCGAGCTTGAAGTGCGATTATGAATAGAATGGAACAGGACGAAAGGTCGGTCCCATGGTCAAATTCAACGTGATCCCGGCAAGCTTGAAAATTGCGGCAATTGCGCTTGTGCTCGCTTCCGGACTTGCCAATTCAGTGCCTGGTGCACACGCTCAGCAGTCGAAACCTAAGGCATCCCAGAAAGCGGCGACACCGGCCGCACCCGAAATCAAATGGCTCAAATTCTGTGAGTTTGCCCTCACGAAAAAAACGGATCAGTCAAAGGCAAAAGTTTGCCTCGTCCATTATGAACAGCGTGCCGCTGACACGGGTGTTGTTTTGGTATCCACCGCAATCCGACAGATTGAAGGCGTCGACAAAGAGCGTTTCATTGTGATGGTTCCTCTTGGTGTGGCGATCCCTCACGGTCTGAAAGTCCGTGTCGACAAAGGCAAACCGATCGACCTACGCTACACGCTCTGCCATCCTCAGGGCTGCACGGCTGAAGGTGAGGCAACGAAGGAATTTGTGGAGAAGCTCAAGAAGGGCAACAAACTCTACATCGCTGCGGTCAATGCCGTGGGTCGCGTTTTTCAGGTCCCAGTGCACCTAAAGGGCTTTACTGCGACCTATAAGGGGCCGGCAATCTCCGGCACTGAAGTCGAGGCTATTCGCAAAAAAGAGTGGGAAACACTCAAGGTGGCCTACGAAGCTCAGAAAAAGAAAGCACGTAAAGCCGCGCCCAAAAAAGCCCAATAGCCGCTGACAATTCGCATGGGGTTGAGTCATTTAGCTCCCTCCGGACCAGCAAGGTCCAGGTCGCTTACGCATATCGCGCAATCCTTCGGATTGAGTATTGCCGTGCTGGGGGCTTGTTTCGGTGCTGCCGTGGCTCAACAGAACCCGACCGCACCTGGCCTGGCGCTTCCGCAGAAGCGCCAGGGTCCAGCGGAGAAACCCCCACCCTCAGCTGGAAAGCAGAAAAAAGGTTTTTGGTACAAGCTCTGCGATGAGCAGCCGAAAACCAAGCGGAAGATTTGCTTCACGTTCCACGAACAGGTGAATGTGAGCACGGGGCGCCTCTATGTCTCAGCGGCACTGCGGAAAGTGAGTGAGAGCAAAGAAGAGCATATTCTTGTCGTCGTGCCGCCTGGCGTTGCCGTCAGGCCTGGATTGCAGATCACGATCGATGACAAGAAACCGATCATTCTCAAATATGTGATTTGCCAGCCCAAAGGATGTACCGCCGAAGGCGAGGCATCGGATGAGTTGATTTCCCAGTTGAAAGCCGGAAAAAACATGATCGTCGCGGTGATCGATGTGACCGGCAAGATCAACAATCTCAGAGTGCCACTGGACGGTTTCAGTATCGCTTATAAAGGTCCTGCGGTGGATAAAGAGCTGTACTTCAAAGCGTGGCGGAGTCAGCTCGATCAGTTGCGTCGCGAAAAAAGCAAGAAGGCGCCACAATAGGCCCAGAGAACCAAGGGTTGCTTCGCGCTAATGCTCCTGGACGTAGCGGGCTCGATAGACCCCGTTTTCAAGATCGTCGAAAAGCTCGGGAACCTGGGGATGCCTTACGGGCTCGCCTGACCGATCCGGCATGAGATTCTGCTCCGAGACATAGGCGACATATTCGGTCTCGTCGTTTTCCGCGAGCAAATGATAGAATGGCTGGTCTTTCGACGGGCGGATCTCGGCCGGAATCGACTGCCACCACTCATCGGTGTTGTCGAACGATGGGTCGACATCGAAAACCACGCCACGGAATGGGTAAAACCGGTGCTTAACAACTTGGCCGATTTGGAATTTTGCGGTTCGGTCCATATTCGTGTCGCGCTCAGCGAAGTCCATAGAATTCTCCCGCATCGATCCTATATCGCGCGGCCTCTTTGTCAGTGTCAACACGTCAAGGCGACGCGGATAGCCGGCCAACATCTGCTCGATCCATACCGAAAAAGCCTAGAAATTCTGGACTAGCGGCATCGAATTGATTGGCTTTTCGACGTTCGAGCCTACCGGATGCGCGTCCGGCAACCTAGAGTGCATAGCGCTCGCGGCTTTCGGGGTCTTTCTCGGCTACGAGTTTGGCGAGATCCAAGATCACTCTTGCCTGCTTCCAAGTCGCATCGTCCTGCATTTTGCCATCTATCATGACGGCGCCTGTGCCGTCGGGCATGGCATCGACGATCCGCTTGGCGAAAGCAACCTCGACCGGATCGGGACTGAAAACACGTTTTGCTATGTCGATCTGTGTAGGATGCAAAGACCAGGCTCCTACGCATCCCTGCAAGAATGCATTGCGAAATTGGGCCTCACAGGCCTGCGGATCGGAGAAATCGCCAAAGGGGCCATAAAATGGCTTAAGGCCGTGCATGGTGCAGGCGTCGACCATTCGCGCGATTGTGTAATGCCACAGATCCTGTTGAAAGAAGGGACGCTCTGTTTGATCGTCGCCGTCGGCCAAAACACCGTAAGCAGGATGACCGCCACCGACCCGCGTGGTTTTCATTCCACGCGACGCGGCCAGATCCGCCGGTCCGAGGCTCATTCCATGCATCCGTGGGCTAGAAGCCGCAATCGCTTCGATATTGGAAACACCAGATGCCGTTTCCAGTATGGCATGGATCAGGATCGGCCGATCGACGCCATGCTTGGCTTCGAGCTGGGCAAGCAACTGATCGGCATAGTGGATGTCCCAAGGACCTTCGACTTTCGGAAGCATGAGAACATCGAGCTTGTTGCCGACGGCACCCACAACCTGGATGATATCATCCAGTCCCCACGGACTGTTCAAACAATTGACGCGGGTCCACAGCCCGGTTGAGCCGAACTCATTGTCCCGGGCAACCTCAATGAACCCGTTGCGTGCCGCTTCTTTCGCATCGGCTGGTATCGCATCTTCCAGATTCCCCAATAGAACGTCGACCTTACCTGTGACATCCGGAACTTTGGCTCGGAATTTCTCCAAATGCGGCGGGATAAAATGGATCATCCTCTCAAGGCGAACAGGAAGCTCGCGATAGGGGGCGGGCGCACCGATTGCGAGCGGTGAATAGAATGCGGAAGGCTGCTTAGTGGTCACGATTGAAATCCCAACTCAGGAAAAGCGTCGGTTTGTCCACATGAACTGCTCCGGAGTCTCACGGATCCAGTCCTCGAATTGCTTTTGCACAGCGGCGGTCAGAGTCTTGATATCGTCTTGCGTGTCATTGGTGCGTGGGACTTTCAGCTCTTTCACCGAGACGCGGAACTTGGTTTCGCGCCCGACGCGGCGGCAGCATCCGATCCACATCCGCGCACCCAATCTGCGCGCCAGCATCGCCGGGAAGGGCGTCGACTTGGCATCCTGCCCGAAAAACGGGACGGCAATCCCTTTCCCATCATAGCGATCGGCGAGGAAGGCGAGGCGTCCACCCTGTCGCGCAAAGTCGGTCATTATTCTGACTGCATCATGGGCGGCAGGCGTCTTGCGCTGCAACTTAGACGCGAACAGGCCGCCCGGATAGAGTCGTTTGCGCATGCCGCGCAGATACATCTCCACATAAGGATTTTTGACCAAGCGATAGACGGCGGCCGGCTGGGCGTCGCAGAGCACGAGCGGCCAAGCGGCTAACTCCCAGTTGCCCATATGCATGGACACACAGATGCCGCTACCCATCTTGCCTTTGTATCGGCGCACCACATAGTCATCTTCAAGTTCAAGGCGCTGCGGCTCTTCCAGAAGGCGGTCGATTTGCATCATTTCGACCATCACGCGCCCCATATTGTCCCACATGTGAAGCGCTATTTCTTCTCGTTCTTCCAGCGTTTTCTCCGGAAATGCGATTGCGAGATTGGCGAGCGCACGTTTATGGCGACGCCCCCCTGGTGCCATCCGGCGCCAAATGGCTGCCGACAAATCTGCCGCACGGTCGAGCGGGATCAGCCTTACGACGCCAATGATCAGACGCAAAACGGCGTATTCGATCCAATATCTGATCTCGAGAAGAACGGACATCACAGTCTCTTGTTTGGTAGGGGATGACGGCGTTTGGGACCGGGAGAGGTCTCGTGCCAGCCTAGACTTGGTTCGTCAAGGGGGCTCCCGCGCCTTGCCATTCATGTGTCCATGGAATATGGGCCAATCAGACAATCACAGCTTAGACGAGATTGGATTTGAACGTGACCGATCAACCGCTGGCGGGACTGAAAGTTCTCGACTTCACAACTTTACTCCCCGGTCCCCTTGCAACACTCGTGCTGGCCGAAGCGGGCGCAGAAGTCACCAAGGTTGAGCGGCCTGTTGGTGAAGAAATGCGACGGGGAACGCCGAAATGGGGCGACGATGCCGCACGTTTTGCGATGCTCAACGCCGGGAAAGCAAGTCTTTTCATCGACTTGAAGAACGAAGTGGATCGCAAGTCATTGGATCCCTTCTTGGCGGATGCGGATATTCTCGTCGAACAATTCCGCCCCGGTGTGATGGCGCGGCTGGGACTTGATTACGAGACTCTCAAAGCGCAATACCCCAGACTAATCTACTGTTCGATAACTGGATATGGCCAGACAGGCCCACTTGCGTCGAGGGCAGGACACGACCTCAACTATATGGCCGATACAGGCATTCTGGCGCTGAATCCGGGGCAAGGCGAAAAACCGTCGCTTCCGCCCGTATTGGCGGCCGACATTGGCGGAGGGACCTATCCGGCAATCATCAACATTCTGCTTGCCCTCTTTCGTCGAACAACGACGGGGGAGGGCATGCATGTCGACATCTCTATGACAGACAATCTGTTCCCATTCGGTTTCTGGGCCTTTGCGATGGGGGCGACGATGGACCAGTGGCCGGGGCCTGGCTCGCACATCCTTTCCGGCGGATCGCCGCGCTACGGCCTCTATCGCACACGTGACGATGCATTGGTGGCGGTTGGAGCGATCGAGGAAAAATTTTGGCAACGATTTGGCGAGGCCATCGGACTGGAATCCCACGAACGTGACGACTCCATCAATCCGGCAGGCATGACGAAAACGGTCTGTAGTCTAATACGGGGGCGTACAGCTGCTGAGTGGCAACCTGTTTTTGATCAGGCAGACTGCTGTTGCTGCGTTTTGTCTACGCTTGAAGAGGCAATGGCATCCCCTCATTTTCAGGCGCGTGGTGTTTTCGACTACACTATCGTGCGCGAAGACGGTGCTGAGCTGCCGGCCCTACCTGTACCGCTTGATCCAGCTTTTCGCAAAGGATCGAAAAGTCCGCGTTCTGCACCCGATCCGACCCCGGAACAATCCTCGAAAGCGATGTCAAAGGAATGGTGAGCGTCAACGGCTGAGTGCTCGTCTGAATTTTCGCCGCAACTACACGGACGTCCGCAGATTGTTTGGCATAGCATTCTCGGGCGCTAGTCCGGCCTGCATCACGATCTTTCTCAACGTGGGAAAGGACGCAAGGATCTGCAGCCCAAGGCTGCGCAAAGCTTGCACGGGGATAAGTCCGACCAACACCGATCGATTCAACATATCTACGGCAAATGTTCGGCTGGAGATATCCGCGATGCGCGCTTTGGAATAAGCCTTCATCACGTCTGAACCGCCAATATCGCGGCCGGCAGCGAGGGCCTTCGATACGCAGTCGGCCAAGGCTGCAGCATCACGGAAACCAAGATTGAGACCCTGAGCGCCGATTGGAGGTATGACATGTGCCGCTTCCCCGACCAGCGCAATTCGCCGATCTGCAAGTCGCGAGACCGAGAGCCCGCTCAGCGGGAAGACCGCGCGCTTGCTCACGGAGCGAACCTGTCCCAATACGCCTTGGAGCCGCTCGTCCAATGCCCTCTCAAACCCATCCGCATCGAGCGCCATCAGCCGGGCCGCTTCATCCGGCCGCTCCACCCAGACCAGGCTTGACGCATTGCCGGGGAGGGGAACGGTCGTAAAGGGCCCCGCCGGCCGGTGGAATTCGTTCGAGATGCTCTCGTGTGGCAGACTATGTTCGAAGTTGCAGGCAATCGCTGATTGCCTATATGACCAGTCCTTAATTGCTATTGCCGCTGCATCGCGGCAGACCGAACGGCGACCATCAGCACCAACAACAAGGCGTGCACGTTCCGTCGGTCCATCTTCAAGCGCGAATTCCACATGATCGGATCTCGGCACCACGGTCGTAACGGCGCGGGTTTCTACCAATTCCAATTGGCTCATCGTCGTTGCGTGATCGATCAGCGCACTGACCAGCGCGCTGTTGGGCACGTTATAGCCGAAAGCCTCCAGATTCAGGTCGGATGCGTGAAACAAGACCTCCGGCGCGCGAATAAGGCGCCCGGTATCGTCAATTAGACGAATGGCTTTCAAGGGCGCCGATTGACTGAGGCACGCATCCCAAACGCCATTCGCCCTCAACAATCGAATTGATGTTTCCATCAATGCGCTCGTACGCGTATCGCCCTGGTTCGTGCCACTGCTCAAGCCCGGACCGAAACATGTAACGCTTGCGCCGGCATTTGCCATGGACACCGCCGCCGTCAATCCAGCTGGACCAGCACCGATTACCGCAACACTATTCGCCTTGAGACAGTCGCTGGGTGTTGGATCCATGAACATCGCCTTTGCGCTCGTTTCCAACGCCGTTCATACCACGTACGGCGAAAGGCGCGAACTGGCGCAAACTGTCGATATGGAATCGGTATAACGTGGCACTGCAACGTCGAATCTGTGGCCTGAACCGTTGCCTGGCAGGCACAGAATCGGGGAGTACCTGTGCATAATGGGGCGATTCTCATTTCAGCCAAGGCATTGTCAAATTTTGGCCATGAATAAATATAAAAGCCAGAATATAATTATAAACACCGCTATTCTTTGAAAAAAATCTTTATATATAAAATATAATTCGAAGGTATAAAAATACTATATTATTATAAGATTTTGAAAATTCGTATTCTTGCGCCGTCAATTTCAACTGACTTTTTTTAATACAAAATTCGCGACACTCTCATCATCATTTTTTGTTAATTGCATCCTGATCGCCTGCTTCCAGGACGTTCCCTCTTCGGCGCTAAGTGGCGTAAATGTCACAGGCCTGTGAAGATTGCGGAATTGCCGTTGCATTTCAGTTTACGAGACCAGCGATGTTGTCTAACCCTAGGATCAAGTCAACGAACCGATGGTGGTCTCAATACCAAATAAGGGTTCGATATGACGCAAGGGCAGGTCAATGACAGACCGGCTCGGGGATCTAACAAAATGGTCAATAAAGTGGAGATGGACATGAACGGGGCACTGACAAGGACGTCAAGCCGCTTTGCCATCGCAGCCGCAGCTGGTTTGATGATGGGCGGGATTGCCCTGACACCAGCACAAGCAGCTGATTTGGGCGGCGACTGCTGCGCCGACCTCGAAGAGCGCGTTGCTGAACTCGAGGCGACGACGGTCCGCAAGGGAAACCGGAAGGTTTCCGTCAAACTTTCAGGTCAAGTGAACAAGGTTTTGCTGATCTGGGACGATGGCGATGACACGGACGCATATATCGTGGACAACACGGAAAGCAATACGCGCTTCCGTTTCACAGGTTCTGCGAAATTCAAGCCTGGCTGGTCGTCTGGCTTCCTGATCGAAATCTCGGCTCAAAGCGCCGCCGGTTCTGCCGTTAGTCAGAAGAGCGATGGCGCCCCGAACGAGAATGGTGATGGTGTGCTCGGCCTTCGTAAGGCAGCTCTCTATTTGAAGAGCGATCGTCTCGGCACTTTGTGGATGGGTCGTTACTCACCTGCAACGGACGATATTACGCTTCTGAACATTGCCGGCACGCCTCAAGGTGGCGCGGTGGCATTTAATGGCCGCGGCTTCTTCAACCGCCTCAAAGGCGTCACAGGTGCTGGCGGTCTCGTCAACCTCACACTCGGAGCGCTGGAGCGCAATGGTGATACCAGCCGTGGTGATGTCATCCGCTATGATACGCCTTCGCTGGCAGGCTTCGTCTTCTCAGCTTCTTGGGGCGAAGATGATGTTGCCGACGTCGCGATCCGCTACAAGAAAGAATGGAACTCCATTCGGGTTGTCGGTGGCATCGGCTATCACTGGAATACCGATGAAGACGAAGACAACGACATGCAGGCTTGTGGCCAGCCAGGTCTGACGGCTCTGAATGGCTTCGCTGCTGGTGCAGGTCCTTGCCGCCAAGTCGAGACCGACTTCGAGCGTCTCGCCGGTTCAATCTCGGTCATGCACACCCCGACAGGCCTTTATGCCTACTTCGGCGGATTTAGGGATGAGTTCAACAATCAATTCGCCCCGACCGCGCTTTCCGGTGTGACGACCCGTCCGGATCCGACCACTTGGTACATTCAAGCTGGTATCAAGCGTCGCATGATGTTCCGTGAACTCGGTGCCACCACGATCTTCGGTGAGTATCGCGCATCGGATGACGCCGGTGTCGGTTCGACCATCGCCAACCTCAGCCAAGCCGGCAACACGTTCGAGGTCGTCGATACCGAGATGGAAACCTGGGGCTTCGGCTTCGTGCAGGACATCGACAAAGCTGCCATGCAGCTGTGGACGAGCTTCCGGCACCTCGATCCTTCCGTCCAGGGCATCTCCTCCGGACAGAATGGCCAGAACTTCCAGACGGGTGGCCTGGTTCTCGAAGAGCAGTTCCAGATCCAAGTCGGCGCAAAGATCAAATTCTGATCGAACCGACAACAGTCTGACACAAACGCGAAGCCGGTCCCGAAAGGGGCCGGCTTCTTCTTTTGTCAAATGCTCGGCGTATTTGACTTCGGACACCCGAAACTGTTGCGTCATTGCCACAGGAAAGAAGGAATGATTCAAATTTCTGCCTATTTAGCAATGCGTTAACCACGCAAATAAGAAACTTGAACTTGCACAGATCAAGCGCCACCATACGCTGAGAGAGAGGTTCGAGATGCGTTTGAGAACGGCAATTTTCGCCGCACTGCTATCGGTTGGTGTCACATTCGGCACCGGACCGGTTTACGCATTTCAGGAGACAGCCCCCCATTCTCTTCCCGGAACATCCAAGGCGCTGCCGGCACCCGACGTCACATTCGATGTTGAAAACAAGCTCGGTAAGAAACCGGACACGCGCAAAAAATCGGGGTTTCGCTCGTTGGACGTTCTCCCTAAGTCATTGGATTTCGGACTTGAGCTGCTCTACGGCGCTCCGACACCGCCGCAGTCTTCCGGGCAGACTCTGGACAATCTCCTGACCGATGACATGACCATCCGCGGAACAATCAAACGTCGGTTCTAGACCGGCAGATCCACAAGTGGAATCGTCGTTCCTCCAGTGTCATCCTTGTTTACAGACACAAGGACCGTTGTGCTAAGCATGGCGCTTTCCGGCCAATTGCGGCCGCTCCGGTCGCGAATGCATAGACGGCATGTCCAACAGATCAAATATTATCGGTTTTGCCATCCATTTGCTAACCGCGTCGGGCGCTGTTTGCGGTCTGCTGGCTCTCTTTTATGCAACCCGGCAGGACTGGTCCTCTACCTTCCTATGGCTTGGCATCGCTTTAATGATCGATGGCGTTGACGGTCCATTGGCGCGGCGCTGGGGAAACACATCGAACAAAGCCCGATTCTCAGGCGAACGACTCGACTGGGTCGTTGACTACCTGAACTACTGCGCCGTCCCCGCTTTCATCATTGTTCAATCGCAGCTTCTTTCCACATCGCTGGCGCTCTTGGCAGGTGGCATCGTCCTGATGTCGTCGCTCTTTCATTTCGCCGATACCCGAAGCAAAACCACAGACGGCTTTTTTGTCGGTTTTCCCGCGATTTGGAACATTGTCTGCCTCTATCTCTTCGCGTTCGATCTAAGAGATTTTGCGGCATTGGGCGCGATCGTCATTCTTGCCGGCCTGACATTCATACCCATTCACTGGCTTCATCCTATCCGCGTCCGCGGATGGCGACCGCTGACTCTCCTGGTCACAGGCGTCTGGGCCGTGGCCACCATAGTCACCGTGATCAACGGCTTTCCGGCCGGTATAGCCGAACGCACAACGCTGGCAATCACTGGAGCGTATGTGGTTGGACTAGGCATTCTCCATTCATTCTGGCCTGCAATGTTCGGCGATGCCGAAAAATAAGCGTTCTTCTGCATTGGGACCGCGCGTATTGAAGGCTGATTCTGAAATCTCACACTGCGGCGAGATCGCTGGCCATCACTTGTATTTGCTGTGATGCAACGCGCAGGAACGCTTTGACCCGCTGCGTCGACTGCAAGTCCGGATGTGTCAGCAACCAGAGCCCCAACTGTAGACCCTCGATTTCCGGCCCAAATCGCGTCAGACCTGGGTCAGGATCTGCAAGGACCCTTGGAAGAAACGCCACACCGAGCCCCGCTCTCACAGCATCCCGAATGACCAGAAGCGAATTGATCCGCGTTCGCACCATAGCGTTAGGATAGTGACGTTCTCGCCATCGACTCGCCGAACCGCGCGTCAGCATGTCATCTGGTCCGATCCAGAGCGGATTTTCGGAATTGGCATCGCAGGAATAGTCGATTGAGGCGTAAGCGCCGAAACCAATCCCTGCAAGGCGCCTACCGACCAAAGTCTCCGGTGGATCGTTCGTCGGCCGAATTGCGATGTCTGCGTCGCGCTTAGTCAGCGATGCAAAGTCTGGAGAAATCGCGATCTCGAGTTCGATGTCGGGATATTGCGACTGAAATGCCGGAAAGATGCTCGGCATGACAAGATGCGCGACATAATCGGCCGTAGCACATCGAACCGTTCCGGAAAGGCGCAGGTCTTTTCCTGCCACACGCCGGTAGGCACTAATCACATCCTCTTCAATACGCTGAGCAATTGTCGCGAGCTCTTCTCCATCCGCCGTCGGCGTATAGCCACGTGGGAGTCGCTCAAAGAGGCGAACGCCAATCTGCTGTTCGAACGTATCGAGCCGTCGAAGAATAGTCGCATGGTGGACGCGCAGCGCTCTTGCGGCACCCGTGACACCGCCTCCGCGTGCGATTGCCAGCACGAGGCGCAAGTTATCCCATTCAAAGTTCTGTGCGCTCATGCACATAACTGCTTATAGAATCGCGACTACCCTATCAAGTTTTGGGTGGGCATAGTTGCGTCGTCATTGTCGGGCGCTCTGATGCCCGCCCCGCCAATCCACTGAAGGATCCAGGATCGATGCTCAAAATCTATGACGCCCCACGCTCCGGGCATGCGCATCGCGCACGACTCGGAGCCAGTCTATTAGGTCTCGCATTTGAGAGCGTTGCTGCGGACGGTCTCGAAGACGGCCGCAAGGGGGCAGAGTTTCTGGCTCTCAACCCATTCGGCCAAATTCCCGTGCTCGTCGATGGAAACACGGTCGTGCGCGACTCGAACGCCATACTCATTTATCTCGCTGAGAAATACGATCAAGGCGGACAATGGCTGCCAGCCGATCTTAACCTCCGGACGCAGGTTCACGAATGGCTGGCCGTTGCAGCCGGCCATATGTTTCGGGGTCCCAATCTCGCGCGGCTGGTGAAGGTCTTCAACGCCCCGGCCGACTATGATGCTGCAGTCGCCGTCTCCAAGCAGCTTTTCGAGATGATGAATGCACATCTTGCCGAGCGGACGTGGCTGGTGGGCGACAATGCCACTATTGCCGACATTTCCTGCTACCCCTATGTGGCCGTTGCCGACGAAGGCGAGATCTCACTCGCGCCTTATGACAGTCTTCGCCGCTGGCTCGCCCAGGTGGAAGACCTCGACAATTTTCTGGCAATGCCGCGCCCCTCTTAAGGCGCCAGCCCCATGAGCGACGACTCGCCCTTCCATCGCGGTGAGCGCACCATCCAGACGAGATTGGGCGTGCGTGATCGCATCGATGCGGTCGGCAGGCGGTTTATCCGCAAATACATGCCGGACCAGCACCGAACATTCTTCGAGCAACTTGAAACGCTGTTTGTCGGCTCGATCGACGGGGAGGGCTGGCCTTGGGCGTCCATTCTTGCAGGGGAACCGGGTTTTGTGTGCTCACCCACCAAACGCGCGCTCTTGATCGCCGGACAGCCGATCCCCGGTGACCAGCTGTCTGCAAACCTCTCCGTCGGGACAAGACTGGGGGTCCTGGGATTGGAGTTTCATACCCGTCGACGCAATCGCATGAACGGAACAGTCCGGCGCCTAACTCCTGATGAGATCGGAATTGCGGTCGATCAGTCGTTCGGGAATTGTCCGAAATATATCAACACCAGAACGCTGGTACCGATGGAAGGTGCGCGTGATCCCGTTGCTGCAACCAAGACATTGGCGCTGACCCGGGCGGCATCCGCTATTCTCTCGCAGGCCGATACGCTTTTCGTCGCAACAACCAGAAATGGCGACGGCCCTGCCTATCGCTATGGCGTCGATATCTCGCACCGTGGAGGTTTGTCCGGTTTCATCAAGACCCTGGACGACGGCACGATATGGATACCGGATTACCAAGGAAACCAGTTTTACAACACGCTTGGCAATATCCAGGAGGAGAAACGCGCCGGGCTCTTGGTACTCGATTTCAAGACCGGTGACCTCGTGCAGATTACCGGCGATGCCTACATCGACTGGAACACGCCTGCTGCCACTGATGATCCGAGAGCCTTGCGCGGTATTGTCGTCACGCCGCGCCAGGTCCGATACCTGGCTTCAGCTTTTCCGTTTGAGGCGCCTCTGCATGAGCATTCGCCCTTCTTGCTGGGCGAGCCAAAGATCGAGTCTTAGCCAGTTGGTATCAATTGACCGTGATGTGCTAGAGCAAACTGAGAGCGTGTGATCACACTTTCTTTGTTTGAGGCAAAACCACTGATGAAAACGATTGGTCTCCTTGCTCTTTTTGTGTTGCGCCTTGTTTGTTATGTGGCCCTGGCCATTGTCGTTTGTGGGATCGGGGCGATGGTCTTGGTTTCCATAATGGATGTCTGCCCGACCCTCCACGAGGGCGGGATCAAGTGCAATGAGCCTATCTATCAGCATCTTGCCGAATTCGGGATGACTGTCTTACTGGTAACGGTGTTCACCGGATTTCCAGCACTTCTTGCAATAGGCGGCATTGTCTTCCTCGCACGCGATATCGCTCGTTGGCGCCGACGGCGTTCTGCTGCGGCATCTGAGACCATGACGGCTGGATCGGCGATGAAGCCTGAGGTGGTCGAGCCGGCCAAGCCGTCAACGCTCGCCCGCATCGCCGGCATGGCACTCAAAGTCTTGCTCGTGCTGATGGCAGTCTCTTTCGCCGGTGGAATACTCTTTGGCATATTGGACGGGCTCTGAGTCGCTGTCCGGCGGGAGCGTCAACGGCGTCGCGCTTGCGACAGAGATCGAGATCTCGCGGAGGAGCTTGATCCGCATACCTCTGACGATATCGTCGTAGCTTGCGACGGTCGTGACGAAGGCAGCAGGTCCGCCGATAACATTTCTTGCATAGTAGTGATGCAGATATGGCTCGTCATTCAGGATGGCCAGACCATTGACCGATATCCCCTCGGCGACGACCGCATCGCGAACGATATCCGGGGGGACACCGGAGTTGTTGCGGCCATCGCCGGAAACATCGATCGACTTGCGCCTGCCTTCGAACCGATTGCGCCTGATTAGGGAGGCACCAAACTTTATTGCGTCACCGATGCCGGTGCTATCGGCGAAACGGCGCTCATAGTTCGCCGCAATCGCGTTTGCGAAATCGGCAGCCGAGAGTGCGTCAGTGATCCTCGCCCAGGGAACGATCTGCTCCTGTTCCCCCGACGAACTCCAATGATAGAGCGTAACCGCAATGCCGTCCTTGCCCGTGCCTTCGATTGCGGCGACAACAGCCGGATCGTGAAACGCCTGAACCAAACCTGTCATCTGGAGCCGGTATTCCATCGGATCGACGCTTGCCGATGTATCGACTGCAAGCGCGAGTTCCAAATCGACAACGGACCGTTGTGCCGTCCTTCTCTCGCCCGGTGTCCAGGCTGTGATTGCTATCGCGGCCGCCAAAGGGATCAAAACTCTGAGAGGTTTCTTCAGCGAAGCCATCGTGTGATCAGTCCCAAAACACCTGCAGAGGGATTTGATTGACCGTCAAACGATCATCAATCACCCGCCGCGTTTCGGGCGGCTATCAGACAGGATAGTGCCCGGTTTGTGCGGTTTCGCGACATTCTCCATTGCCGACTTGCCCAAGAATGGGACGCGACTTATGGACAAATGCACAAGAAAGAAACTTGCCCTAAGTAACTGAGGTAGCCTAACGTTCCTCATTGGCCAACCGACATTTCGGTGTGCACGCCAGACCTTTGGGAGAAGGTGGGCTGCAATTCGCTATTAAGGCCGAAGATCAAAGGGAGTGAATCGTGATCAGTAAGACTAAACTTTTTACAGCGGCTCTGGCCGCTGGAGCGGTACTCGCGACCGGTGCCAGCGCCGGCACGCTCGAAGATGTGAAGAAGCGTGGCGAGTTGATCTGTATCGTCAATACCGGCCTGACGGGCTTCTCCTTCACCGACAAAGAAGGAAAGTGGAAAGGCTTCGACGTCGATTTCTGCAGGGCGACCGCCGCCGCCGTTCTCGGCGACGCCAACAAGGTCAAATTCAAACCTGCAACCGGCAAAACCCGGTTCACCATATTGAATTCCCGCGAAGGCGACGTCATCTGGCGGAATACCACATGGACCTATGTGCGCGACGTCGACGTGAAACTCTCCTTCCAAGGCGTCAACTATTATGACGGTCAGGGTTTCATGGTGAAGAAGTCCAAGAATGTGACGAGTGCCAAGGGTCTCGACGGCGCTTCCGTATGCATTCAGACCGGCACAACGACGGAACTCAATCTTGCGGACTATTTCCGATCCAACAAGATCTCCTACGAGGCCGTTCCGATCGAAACCAATGACGAAGCGCGTACCAACTATCTGGCCGATCGTTGCGACGTCTACACGACGGATGCTTCCGGTCTTGCTGCAACCCGTGCAACCTTCACGAACCCAGGCGACCACATCATTTTGCCTGAAATCATCTCGAAGGAGCCGCTCGGGCCGGCAACGCGCCATGGCGATGATCAGTGGGGCGACATCATCCGTTGGGTGTTGAACGCCACTATCGTTGCCGAAGAACTGGGTGTCACCCAGGCCAATGTCGACAAGATGTCCAAGAAGGGCTCGAACCCGGAGATCAACCGTCTTCTGGGGTCCGAGGGCAATCTCGGTGGCATGCTTGGTCTTGAGAAGGACTGGGTCGCCAAGGTCATCAAAGCGGTCGGCAACTATGGCGATATCTTTGAGCGGAATATCGGACCGAAGACACCGATTGGCCTGGAGCGCGGCTACAATGCGCTGTGGACCAAGGGTGGATTGCAGTACGCTCCCCCGTTCCGTTGATCCGATCAATCAACGCATGATTTGAAAGCCGTGCCGGACGCATTGTTCGGCACGGTTTCAAAGATTTCCATGGTTGCGAGTCTGTTGGGCTGGGCAGAGGATGCCGGCTTGAAGACATCGCTATGGCGAACCAGGCGCTCTTTCGATTTCAGGAGTGCGCCGCTCACGACGAAGGGGGTGGGTCGTGGCAACGATTGGCGTTCCAAACGAACCGACACGAAACTCCGAACGCAATTTTATCGCGCGTCTTTGGTACGACAAAGAAAGCCGCGCGGTCATCATTCAGATCATCACGATGGCGAGCATATTCGGCCTGCTGGCCTTCATGTTCATGAACGCTGTCGCAAATCTAGAGTTGCTCGGAAAGACATTCAGCTACGACTTCCTGTTTGAGCCGGCATCATACGACATCAACCAGACGCTGATACCCTATTCATCTGAAAGTACGCACTTACGAGCCGGCATCGTCGGTGTCCTGAACACTCTCCTTATTGCCGTCTGCGGTATCTTCTTTGCGACAATCCTCGGATTCATTCTCGGGGTGATGCGATTGTCACCCAATTGGCTCATCAGCCGCATCGTCTATTGCTTTGTCGAATTCACGCGCAATGTCCCTGTGCTGCTTCATATCCTGCTGATCCACGGCATTATCGTAAATATTCTGCCCAATCCGAAGCAGGCGGAACAGTGGGCAAACATCGCCGACTCTGTATTCTTCACAAAACGCGGTTTCTTCGTACCAAAGCCGGTTTTCGAGCCGGCATTTTGGTTTGTGGTTGCCGCTTTTGTCGGTGCTGTAATTTTTGCGATTGTCTATAAGCGGCGCGCCAAGCGCATCCAGGATGAAACAGGCCATCGTCTTCCTGTTTTCTGGGTCTGCTCAGCCGCAATCATCTTCATTCCGATAATTGCGCTCTTCGTGAGTGGTGTTCCTCTGACATGGGACTATCCGGCTCTCAAGGGCTTCAACTTCCGCGGCGGAATGGTGATGCGTCCGGAATTTTTGGCGCTATGGCTGGCCTTGTCGCTTTACACGGCAGCCTTTATTGCCGAGATCGTACGTGCAGGCATCCTCGCCGTGAAACACGGTCAGTGGGAGGCGGCCGCCGCCCTCGGTGTCAGTCGGAGCCGCACGCTGAACCTCATCGTTATTCCGCAAGCGCTGCGCGTGATCGTGCCACCGCTGACAAGCCAGTATCTCAATCTGACCAAGAACTCCTCTTTGGCGATCGCGATCGGTTACATGGATATTGTCGCAACCATCGGCGGCATCTCGCTGATGCAGACCGGCAAGGAAATGGAGACGATGATCATCGTCCTCTCGCTGTATCTGGTGTTCTCTCTGATCATCTCTGCCGGGATGAATTGGTACAATCGGCGCATCGCGCTGGTTGAGCGATAGGGGGAGGGGACCGATGACCGATACAACTGCGACACGCCAATACGCTCCCGGCGAGCATCCGGATCTACCGCCTCCGATGCTCACATCAGGGCCGATCTATTGGATGAAGACCAACCTCTTCTCCAGCCCCCTCAATATTGCCCTTACATTGCTGGCGCTCTGGTTCCTCTGGATGGTGGTACCACCGTCCTACCACTGGGCTTTCGGAGGTGCCGTATTCGAGGCCTCCAGTCGTCAGGAATGCCAACAACTGGGCGATGGTGCCTGCTGGGCCTTCGTCGATGAGCGGTTCCAGATCTTTCTCTATGGATTCTACCCGGAAGCGGAACGATGGCGCGTGAATCTCGCCTTTGTTCTTCTTTTCGTCGCGCTAGTGCCGCTGCTGTTCGACAAGATCCCACATCGCGGCAAGGGCATCATCTTTTCCTGCCTCTATCCCTTCCTCGCCGCCTGGTTGCTGCTCGGCGGTCTTGGTTTGAAGCCGATAACGACAGACCAGTTCGGCGGCATGATGCTCAATGTCGTCGTCGGCGTAACGGGTATCGTCTGTTCTCTGCCATTGGGAATAATGCTTGCGCTGGGCCGTCAATCGAACATGCCGGCGGTGAGAAGCGCATGCGTGATGTTCATCGAGTTCATCCGCGGCGTTCCTCTCATCACCTTGCTGTTCGTGGCATCGACGATGCTGAGTTACTTCCTGCCACCGGGTACTTCGTTCGACCTCCTGCTCCGCGTGCTGATCATGGTGACGCTGTTCTCAGCCGGTTATCTGGCAGAGGTTATCCGGGGCGGGTTGCAGGCCATACCGCGTGGTCAGTATGAAGCGGCCGACTCCATGGGCCTCAAATACTGGCAGTCCATGCGGTTGATCGTCCTCCCGCAAGCGCTGAAGATTTCGATCCCGGGTATCGTCAATACCTTTATCGGTCTCTTCAAGGATACGACCCTGGTGATCGTTATCGGCCTGCTCGACATTCTTGGCATGGGCCGTGCCTCACTCGCGGACGCAAAATGGTCTGGACTGTCGTCCGAAGTGTATATCTCCATCGCCATATTCTTCTTCGTCTGTTGTTTCGCCATGTCGCGTTACTCGCTCTGGCTTGAGAAGAAGCTCGACAAGAGTCTTCCCGGAAAGGATTGATCATCATGACCGAAACGCAAATTGCGGAAGAGCGGACAGTCGATCGCTCAAAGATGAAGATCTCTGACGAGGTCGCCATCGAGATCACCGGCATGCACAAATGGTATGGCGAGTTTCATGTCCTCAAAGACATCAATCTCACCGTCAACACCGGAGAGAGGATCGTCATCTGCGGTCCGTCAGGGTCCGGCAAGTCGACGCTCATCCGCTGCATGAACCGGCTGGAAGAACATCAGAAAGGCGACATCGTCGTCGACGGCATCGAGCTTACGGGCGATCTGAAGAAGATCGATGAGATCCGCCGGGAGGTCGGCATGGTCTTCCAGCACTTTAATCTCTTTCCACACCTCACGGTTCTGGAAAACTGCACGCTCGGTCCCATCTGGGTCCGCGACACGCCGAAAGCCGAAGCGGAAGAGACCGCGATGAAGTATCTTGAGCGTGTGAAAATTCCCGAACAAGCTCTCAAATATCCGGGACAACTCTCTGGCGGCCAGCAACAGCGCGTGGCAATTGCCCGCTCGCTCTGCATGAATCCGAAAATCATGCTGTTCGACGAACCCACGTCCGCGCTGGATCCGGAAATGATCAAAGAGGTGCTCGACGTGATGGTCGGTCTTGCCGAAGACGGCATGACAATGCTGTGTGTCACACACGAGATGGGTTTCGCACGCCAAGTCGCCAATCGCGTAATATTCATGGATTTTGGCGAGATTATCGAAGAGAACGAGCCTGAGCTATTCTTCAACAATCCTCAACATGAGCGAACCAAGCTCTTCTTGAGCCAAATTCTCTCGCATTAACCCAATCGACGGCCGCCTGCACGGAGTTTTGGTGGCTAAATTTTGGGTTAATCATATCTAAGCTTTCCAAACGTATCATTGCGCCGCGCATTTGAACCGGGGCAAAAGATGGCGTCGAAATCTTCGCGGAAAGCCAAAACACCCAGACATGAACGTCGCCTGCGAACGCAGCGGTGGGTTCGCACAGACCGCTCGTCTCAGCCGTCGAATGAAGCTGTCGGTACGCAAGGTGCGGTCGATCAGCAGTTCCTGGACATTATCGAGAGTCTGCCAACCGGTTTTCTGCTGTGCGATGCGTACGATCGCATCGTCGCAAGCAATCGCTTGTTCAAGGAATGGTTCTTCCCGGGTGTCGAAAACGAGGTCGTAGTCGGCCGCCCCTATAGTGAGATACTGACGATCTTCATACAGTCCGCAATTTCGGGCGAGATCGGCAAGGATCCATCCTGGCGCAAAGAACGGGCCGAGAGACGACGTAATCCCGGACCTACCAACATAGTCCGGTTGCAAGATGGACGCGTGGTGCGGAGTCAGGACAGACGCACGAGCAGTGGCGGTATCGTCACGATCTATACCGATGTGACCGATCTTTTCCGTCAGCAGGATGCGGTCGCCCAAAAATCCAATGACCTCCAAGTTGTGCTGGAAGCCATCGATCAGGGCATCAGCATGATGGATAACGACCTCATCTGTCGTGCGCACAACGAGAAATTCCTAGAACTTCTGGAATTTCCATCCGAGCTCGGGGCTCCAAACACACCCTTCGATGCCTTCATTCGTTACAACGCGGAACGCGGAGAGTATGGCGAAGGCGATGTCGAAGAACTCGTTCGCGAGCGGGTGGATCTGGCAGCGCAATTCCAGCCACACTGTTTTGAGCGGGTGCGGCCCGATGGGACCGTCATCGAAATCCGGGGAAACCCGTTGGTCGGCGGTGGCTTTGTAACGACATACACCGATGTCACCGAACAAAAAAAGGCCAGAGATACTCTTCAAAAGCGCGATCAGGAACTCACCGATCAAGTCGAGCGTTTCGATGCTGCCCTGTCGAACATGTCGCAAGGCCTATGCATGTTCGACAAGGATAAGCGATTGGTTGTCTGCAATGACCGTTACATCGAGCTCTATGAATTGACTCCTGAGCTCTCGTCACCCGGGACGCCGTTCCGGGCGATCATCGAGCATCGTGTGAACCAGGGCATCTACTGTGGTGACGACAGGGAAAGCTATATTCAAGAGCGGTTGTCGGCTGTCGAGGAGAACGTCACTTCTACCAAGATCCACCAGCTCCGCAACGATCGCGTTGTAGCAATCGTCCATCAGCCCATGACAAACGGCGGATGGGTCGCAACACATGAAGACATCACTGAACTCCAGCGCATCCAGGCACGGGTCGCACATATGGCGCATCACGATGCGCTAACCGACCTGCCCAACCGCACACTGTTGCGCGAAAAAATGGAAGAGACCGCCCCGATGCTCGTGCGCGGCGGCAAATGCGCAGTCTTCTGCATTGATCTCGATCGATTCAAAAGCGTCAATGATGCACTCGGCCATCCGGTCGGCGACAAGCTGCTGATCGCTGCCGCCAATAGGTTGAAGGCCTGCACACGTTCATCTGACACAGTCGCCCGGCTTGGTGGCGATGAATTCGCAATTCTGCAACCGTCACACAACCATCCGACCGATACCATCGCACTCGCATCGCGGATCTGCGAGAGCCTCTCACGCCCGTTCGATCTCGATGGGCATCAAGTGATGATTGGCACAAGTATCGGAATCGCAATGGCACCGACCGACGGCAGCGATCCCGATCAGTTGCTCAAGAACGCCGATATGGCCCTTTATCGCGCCAAGGGAGACGGGCGTGGCGTCTACCGGTTCTTCGAGCCCGAAATGGATGCCCGCATGCAGGCCCGCCGCAGCTTGGAACTGGACCTGCGCAAGGCAATGCGATCGGATCAGTTCGAGTTGCACTATCAACCACTGGTCAATCTCGAGACCGACACGATTTCGGGTATGGAGGCGCTTGCACGCTGGCGTCATCCGGAGCGTGGGCTCGTCTCGCCCGCCGAATTCATTCCGGTCGCGGAAGAGATCGGCCTTATTGGCGAACTGGGAGAGTGGGTCATCCGCCAGGCTTGCGCCGATGCAGCAACATGGCCAAAGAATGTTCGCGTGTCGGTCAACCTCTCTCCCGAGCAGTTTCGGGGAGGCAATCTCTCGCAAATCGTGTTCAGCGCGATTGCCAGATCTCAAATTTCGCCGAGCCGCTTGGAGCTCGAAATCACCGAGAACGCACTCCTCGAAAACAATGAGTCGACCGTCAAAACGCTACATGAATTGCGGGAAATGGGCATTCGCATTGCGATGGACGACTTTGGAACCGGTTATTCTTCCCTCAGCTATCTCAGAAGTTTCCCATTTGACAAAATCAAGATTGACGGCTCGTTCGTCAGAGACCTCTCAGCCGACACGGATGCGAGTGCAATCGTCAACGCCGTCGCAACGCTCAGCCAGAGCCTAGGAATGTCGACGACCGCCGAAGGTGTGGAGACGGAGGCTCAGCGCCGCCTGGTGAAGGAAGCCGGCTATACGGAAATGCAAGGTTTCCTCTACAGCAAACCGCGCCCCGCGGCTGAAATTGCTGAGCTTTTCTTCGACCACAAGCAGCAAGCCCGCGCCTGAGCCGTCCTTACTGTTGGGTGCGACGTGCCGGCCAATTGATCGCGGCCACACCGACAATAACGGCAGCGAGTCCCAGGGCGATAATCCATGTGAGTTGCTCGCCCAAGACGACAATACCGAGCAGAACACTGACCCCAGAGCGAAGATAGGCCTGACTTGCAACCCCCAGTGAACCGAGCGTTCGCATAAGTCTGAAATAGATCAACAGTGCTCCAGCCGTACAGAACGTCGCCAGCACGAGCGCCGCGCCGACCGACTCCAAACTCGGCGACAGCGTCCATGGGCGATCGATGATCAGTGCAAGTGGCACGAGGCAAAGACTGGCGAGGATCATCGTGCTGGCCGCCGTGACTGTGGGAGGCAGGTGACCCAACCGCCGGCCATAGATGGCTGCGGCTCCGTAGACCGCAGCACCCGCCAGGATGGATAGCTGCGCCAGAACCTCTTGTCCCAATCCCTCAAGGGCATCGGTCCCGATAATAAGCATGACTCCAACGATGCCGAGAAAGGCACCGAGGAACCTCCGCCAGCTCACACGTTCATGGCGTGTCCACAAAAACGTTATGAAGAACACGAAGATCGGTGAGGTCGAGTTCAGGACACCGGCCAATCCGCTATCGACATACTGCTGACCCCAGACCAAGAGTATCCAAGCCAATGTCGCGGTCAGCAGAGATTGAACGACCAAATGCCCCCAGGATGCGGTATCGGCAGGAAACTGATGCCTTCGATGAAGGACCACCAATACAAGCAAAAGCGCTGCAACGACCGCTCGAAAGGCGATCAGAGTCAGAGGAGGGATCGTTGCGAGCGCGAGTTTGATGAACAGGTATGACGATCCCCAAAGGATCGCAAGCAGCACTAGTAACGCGATCTCGCGAACGAGACTCACCTCGTGGCCGGCGGGCCTTGTCATTCTTGTGTTTCCCTGGATCAAACCGCATGGATCCGGGAGCATAGACCGCAGTTCGGTCAATAACGAACTATTGTGGTGTGCTCCGCTCGGCCGCCTCGAAATGACGAAGCGAGTCTTCGGGTGCTTGATCCCGCTCTTGCATGCCATAGTCGCGTATCACGGACGCGACGCGCAGACGATAATCTGCAAAGTGGCGATGACGCCCGGCACTCTGTGCCTTGCGATGATGTGCAACCTGCCGCCAGGCTTGAACCGCTTCCTCGTCGCGCCAGAAAGACAGCGACAAGATTTTCCCAGGCTGCGTTAGACTCTCGAAACGCTCGACGGACAGAAAGCCGTCGACCTGTTCGAGGAGTGGTTTCAACTCGGCAGCGATATCAAGATAGGCCGATCGATTTTCCGGATAGGGTTCGACTTCAAATATGACGGCAATCATAATGTTTGGACCTTTCCGTGAGGTGCTGAGGCAAGGCGTAGGAACATGCGGTCTTCACTGCGTATGAATTGTTCGCGTTGGGCGAAGGCGTAGTTTTCCTTTCCCAGAGGATCGTTTGCCAAGCGCTTCCGATAGGCTTCATAAGCAGTCAGGCTATCGATATTGTAAAGACCATAGGCCGTCGTCTTGGAGCCTTCATGGGGTGCGAAGTAGCCGATAAGGTCAGCACCGCAACGAGGGATGGCCTCTCCCCAATTCCGCGCATAGGTCTCGAATGCAGACGTTTTGAAGGGGTCGATTTCGTAGCGGATGAAACAGGTAATCATGGGGGATAGTTCCTTGTGTCGAAGATCTGTTTCAACATAGGCCATTGATTGCCCACTATGGTTCGATTACGATCGAACTATGAAATACGGACCCGATATCGCCGGCATCGCCTCACTGATCGGAGATCCTGCACGCGCAAACATGCTCACAGCACTCATGGGCGGGCATGCATTGACGGCAAGTGAACTTGCGACGGAAGCGGGGGTCACCAAGCAGACGGCAAGCGCACATCTGGCAAAACTTCAGGACGCCGCCTTCGTCGATGTCGAAAAACAAGGTCGGCACCGGTATTACAGGCTGAGCGATCATGATGTTGCACAAGTCCTGGAAAGCTTGATGGGCATCGCGGCGCGCCGTCGACCGACACGCGTGCGGACAGGGCCGAAAGAGCCTGCTCTGAGGAAAGCGCGGATCTGTTACGATCATCTCGCCGGTGAATTGGGGGTTGAACTTTTCGACGAGCTTCTGCGTCGGGAATTTCTGACAGACAAACGGGAAGAACCTGCCATCACTGCATCCGGGCGATCATTCTTTGGCGAATTCGGCCTCGATCTGGAAGCGATGGATCGGAAAAGACGGCCGCTTTGTCTGAAATGTCTCGACTGGAGCGTGCGGCGAAATCACCTCGCCGGCGGTCTTGGCGCCGCGATCCTGTCTCGCATCTATGATCTTGGCTGGGCTCAGCGGATCGATGGCACGCGTATCGTTAATTTCTCGACACCGGGCGAGAAAGCGTTTCGGAAGCACTTTGGCCTCTAAACGCATTCAAGGGCCTGCTCCAGATCCGAAATCAGATCCCTGACGTCTTCGATGCCGATTGAGAGGCGAAGAAGGTTGTCGGGCACGATACTATGCGGTCCCTCGACGCTCTTTCTGTGTTCGATGAGGCTCTCGACACCGCCGAGCGATGTCGCCGGAATGAGGATTTTCGTGCGTGTCGCTACGCGTTTGGCAGCGGCGCCGTCGCCATCGACCAGGATTGACATCATGCCACCGAACCCATGTCTCATCTGACGGGCTGCGATCCGGTGACCGGGATGGGTTTCGAGGCCCGGATAGAGGACTTTTTTGACCTTTGGATGGTGTGAGAAATGTCTGGCAATTTCCGAGGCACTCTGCGATGCGCGCTCATAACGCAGGTATAGCGTCCGGATACCGCGCAATAGGAGCCAGGCATCGAAGGGGCCGAGAATACCACCGGTCAACTTGCGAACGTCTCGAATCTCTTCCCAAAGCGCATCCTTTCGGGCGCAGACAAGTGCACCTGCAATGAGATCGCTATGACCGCCGAGATACTTGGTCGCCGAATGAAAGACGATGTCCGCACCAAGTTCTATTGAGCGGGTCGTACAGGGCGGAGATACAGTGCAGTCCACCGCCAGCAAGGCACCCACGTCGTGCGCAAGTATTGCCGATGCCTCAATGTCGATGACATCCCAGGTCGGGTTGACGGGCGTTTCGATCCAGACGACCTTTGTCTTTCCAGGTTGGATCGCATTGGACAGAGCGTCACCATCCGTTTGGTCGAAAAACGTCACATCAATGCCGCGTAGGCTCGAAAGCCGGCGAAGCCAATCCTGGAGACCATGATACATGATCTGCGGCGTGACCACATGTGAACCGCTGCGGACGGTTTCAAAAAATGCCGCCGTCGCCGAGAGGCCTGCGTTGAAGAGCAGTGCATCAGGCCCGCCATCGAGCGCCGCCAGGACCTCCTCGACAATTCTTGTCGTCGGATTGTCTTCGCGCGCATAGCTGGTGGCACCGCGCAGACCATATTCCGAATCCCGTGCGAACGTACTTGCTGGGTGGATTCCGGGCACGACCGAGCCGGTTGCCCGATCGATAACATGAAGCGCTTGGGCGGCCAGTGTACTTGGTGACCAATTCTGGTGATCGGATGACATGAAATACAACCTACGGGCTAAGGTGTTTCGAAAAGACGGTCTTTCCTTCGGCGCGAAGAACTTCTAACTGTCGTTCAGCGATTTCACTACCCAGCATTTCAAAAAACAGATCCAATCAGGTTGGTTGCATATTCGGAGGAATCCCAGATGGGCACACCAAGTTTCCACATGATTGAAGGAGCACCACAGCCGGTTGCGCCGTTTTCTCACGCCGTCGATGTCGATGGCTGGATATTCGTCACCGGACAGATGCCCACTTGGCCGGACGATGCGGACAGACCGCTTCCCGAAGGGATCGAGGCGCAGACAAGACGCGTGATGGATAATCTCACAATCGTGTTGGAAGGCGTCGGTCTCGGCCTTGAGCATATTGTTCAGGCACGCGTCTATCTGACCGAATTCGACCGGGATTACGCGGTAATGAACGATACCTATCGGTCCTACTTCGCAGAAGGCCGGTTGCCGGCGCGCACATGTGTGGGTGTATCGGGTCTTGCTGTTGGCGCTCTCGTTGAAATCGATCTTGTCGCACGCCGCCCGACCTAAAAAGACAATCGGGCGGGCATGGACAATTTGGTTTGCGCCGAACGGGTCGCATCAGGTCACAAGCGCTGTGCCCGCTTCACATTTGCAGAGCGTGTCATCTGTTGACGTAATTGTTCGCCTCTTCGAAGAGACGCATATTCTTATCGACGTCGTAGGTCTGCTCTGTCAGACATTCCGGTTCCCACTCGCTCCTGTGCTCAGCGAAGAAATCACCGCCATAGACGTGGATGGCGCCCGTAAACAGGGTCGTCGGATTGGTCACGGAGTGAATGATGTCCTTGCCCAACGGTGAGGCATCTCCAGGCGCCATTGATTTCGCGCCTGCCGCTTCGATCTTCCCATCCGGATCGTCCTCCAGACGCCGCCAGAATATGTTGTCTTCGCGCCCGGAATAGACGCCGATTACGGCCCACATATTGTGATTGTGGGGCATCAATGTCATCCGCGGCGCCCAGATCACATTGAGAACCGTCAACGTATCGCTCACATACAGGCGTTGTACGCCGCCGAGTGTCGGCTCTCCGAGACCTTGAATGACCTGGCTCGGGTCTGACACCGCGCGCTCTACGATTTCCCTGGCCGCTTTGTGGGTGCTGTCTTGCGCAATGGCTGCCTGACAGTCTTCGATAAACTGATCAACCTGAAACATTTTTCGTCCCTCGACCTGCTGACACGCTTTTGCGTGCTCCAATTCGGCGCGATTGTAGCGCGATGATTGCGAAATTGACCACTGGAAAAGAAGCGTGGCTAAAGTGTTTTCTCCAGCAAATCCGCGAGTGCCTCGGGCGCCGAGACCATGGCGTCGTGACCGGTTGCGATTTCCTGAATCGGCCAACCCAGGCTGCGCGCGAGTTGCACGGATGCCTCGGCGCTCTGATAGGCCGGGTCTGTCGGCCTGATATATCGGCAAGGCAGGCCGTTACCCGGGGCCCCCTCAAAGTGAATCGCTGTCTCATAGGTTCGTGTCGGATGCGGCGTCAATCTAGCCTCGACCCATCGTTGCTGATCGGTATCCAGAATGCCGAACGCTGCCGCTGGCGGGCAGGGGATCGAGAGGCCGTCCGAGTATGCCAAGGCGCTCTGCTTACGTTCAGCCCAGGTCTCGGCGGGAAGCCGCTCGGATTGGCTGACGCCGCTCACAGGCAATAGCGCATCGAGATAGACAAGTTCGCGGACACGTTCGGGAACGCCTGACGCCGCACCCGTGATCGGACCGCCGCCGAAGCTGTGGCCAACCAGGATCACGTCATTCAGATCATTCTCGGTCAAATGCGAAACGACATCGTCGACAAATGTCTGGAGCGTGATGTCAGCAGAGAGCAGATCCGCCCTTTCGCCAAGCCCCGTCTGCGTCGGCGTTGTAACGTCGTGACCCCGACCACGAAGAATGCCTGCGACCTGCTCCCAGCACCAGGCACCGTGCCAAGCGCCATGCAGGAGCGTGAATGTCTGCTGCGTCATACTTTTCCCCTGGATAGCGCTGTCAGAGACCGAGTTTGTAGAGTGCCGGATCGTAACGCGGCCGATCGGTTTGCGCGAAGGCCGCTTTGGCAAGCTTCTGATGATCTTCCGCCAATTCATCATTCCGTTGCTTGCGGTAGAGTCTTGCAAAATCGAGGTGCGTCCGGCCAACTTCAAAATGGGCACCTGCGGTTTCAAAGAGAGAAACCGACTTCTCTAGCGCCGACTTGCCGCTGTCATCCTCGATTGCGCAAAGGACCTTGCCGTGCGCTCGCGCTGTCCAACCAGCTCCAAGTGCATAGGGGCTGTTTTTGTTTGCCTCCAAACCATCCTTTGCGACTTGGGTCGCTTCATCCAATGATCCAGCCGCAACAAGGGCTTCTGCCAGATACCCCTGAAACAGACTCGTGAATGGCCGAAAGCCGATAACCCGCAACCCTTCGTTCGCATCCTGAAGCAATTCGATCCCTTCGCTCAACGAACCCTGTTCGGCCAGCGCATAACCCAGACACATCGAGGCGTAGATCTTGCAGGTCGGATCAGGTGCAAGGTCTTGCGCCTGCTGACAAGCATCGACGGCTATTCCATGCTCTCCTGCATTGGCAAGGCTCCAGCCGCGAAGGAAGAGCCCGTAGCTTTCCAGTCGTGGCTCACCTAGCTCGGCACCAATCTCGATAACACGATCGCCAAATGCGATGGCACGGTCGAAACGGCCCCCCTGCATTTCGGTCATTCCGCGGTAGAAGTGCGACATGCCCAGCCACAATGCATCCCCGCACGTCTCCAGCGCTTCAATGGACAGACCACCCAAACGACGCGATTCATCCAGGTCACCCTTGGCAAGATGCCAAAAGCACAAGAGACCATTTGTCTTGCCTTCTACATTTTTCTGGCCGGCTGCCGTGGCGATTCCGAGCGCTCGCTCTGCCACAGTCAGCGCGTCGTCATACCTGGCGACACGGGTCAGCATATGGCTCATCCAAAAGCACGACTCGCCGAGGAGCGCGGCAGACGGTTCGATGGACTGCGATTGCGTGACCGGCTCCAGCACAGCGATGCTGTCCTCAAACCGGCCGAGCAGATACAGGCAACGCGAAAGGCGGAATCTGACGCCTGTTTCCTGCTCACCAAGATCGATTTCCGGAGACCGCGATATTTGCGACAGCGCGTTGGACAGATTCTCATGAGCGTCCTTGACCGAGTAAGTCTGCAAGGCAACGTCGCTCAGTTTAATACGAGCCTCGATCGACTCTGCGACGGCACCAGCACGCTCATAGTGGTGGGCTAGGAGATGAAGCCGATCATTGGACCGTGAGCCCGGTTTCGCGGCGAGTGCTGCCGCAATATCCGCATGCAGACGGCTCCGTTTCGAACGGAGCAGGGACTTGTAGGCGACGTCCTGGATGAGTGCGTGACGGAAGACATATGTCGAATCCTCTTTCCCGGGTCGCTCGAAAATAAAATCGTGCTGCTTCAGTCGCGCAAGTGAGTCGTCAACATCGGGGACATCTGTCAAAAGGCCCCTGATAAACGACTGCTGAAACTCGCGGCCAAGAACGGATGCAACCTCCAGGATCGCGCGTTCACGCCGCGGCAAACGATCGATCTGCGACATCAGAAGATTTTGCAATGTCTCAGGAATATCCTCATCGCGCGGTTCCGCCGCCACAAGATGAGACAATTGCTCGATAAAGAATGGATTGCCCTCGGTTCGCTCAACGAAGCGCGCCAGGTTTTCATCATCAGGAACCGTTCGGCTCAGATGCCAACGCAACAAAGCGCGACTGTTTTCGCGATCCAGGGGCGTGAGGGACACGTGCGTGAAGTGCGCCACGCCCGGCCATCGCATTCGTGCCGTTGGCCGGGCCGTCGCCACGAGAAGGATCGGTCGATCCCTGATCGCCTCGATCAGTTCGAGTAGATAGTCCTCCGACGTCTGGTCGATCCAGTGCACATCTTCCAAACAGAGTATCCGCCCCTCGTCGGGCGCTGTTTCCACGAGAGCTTTGGTCAACGCGCGAAATGTTTGCGCACGCAGTTCCTCTGGTGAGCCGTGGTTCGCTGTTGTGTCGCCGGATGACAGCCCCAGAAGCTCGGCCAGATATGGTTTTACGTCTCCAAGTTCGGCCGCATCGCCTTCGCAAAAAGCATTCAGCAGTTCAGTGAGACTGTGTTCATCGGAAACATCACCCTCGCAAATAAGCCGCGATAGCATGTCGATGAAGGGCAGGAACGGTTTGCTCTGTCCGAAAGAGTGGCATTGCCCAAATAACGCTTCGGCGCTGTCTGTCGCGTTGACGAATTCGTGGACCAGACGTGATTTTCCGACACCCGGCGGTGCTGTCACGACAATGACTTGCCCGTGTCCTGATTTCGCGCCTTCCCAACATGCTGAAAGCAAGTTGATTTCATGCGAGCGACCAAGGTGCGGTCCAAGTTTTCCGCCGGTAGCAGCTTCGAAGCGTGTCGGTCGGCGGTTGCGCCCCTCCACGACCCAAAGAGGGACCGGATCGGGGAACCCTTTCAGATCATGCTCTCCAAACTCAGACACTCTGAATCGGCTTCCGACCAGCGTCTTCGTCGTCGCGTCGATCGTCATGCCACCAGGTGGTGCAACCCCCTGAATACGAGAGGCCAGGTTGATCGTCGGCCCAAAGGTCGCATCCCGTCCCGACAGAGAGGAGGGGCCCGTTACAACCGGACCAGTTGCGATTCCGACACGGACGGAGACCGCTGGATCATGGCCGCGGAACCGTCGATCGACCCTCCTTGCGATGAGATCACCGGCTTCTATCGCACGGGTTGCGTCGTCCTCATGAGCCGAAGGCACGCCGAAATATGCGAGAAGTCCATCGCCCAGATACTTGGCGACATGCCCGCCGAATGCAGAGACGGCGTCGCTGGCCGTCGTCTGATACTTGGCAATCAGATCTCCATAATCCTCGGCGTCCATGACATTCGAGAGATAGGTCGAGTCCGCAATATCGGAAAAAAGGACGGTCGCGATTCGCCGCTCGCCGGTTTCCGGGTCCTCAAATGGAAGATGCACGGGGTCCGGCACGTCATTACCGAAATCGGATTTCCGGTGGCCATGGCGCGCGTTCCGCACAGCGCCAATGATCTTCTTTCGATGCCCCAGAGATACGCCGAGTTCGGCAAGATCCAACTCGCTCAACTCAGGCAGAACATCCAGATCGACGTCGTTCTGCTCGAACGCCGGGATATATTTTTCGAGGCCCAGAGTCGTCAGCCAGGATCGAATATCACCCATGGAAACAGCAAGCTCAGGAAACGGGCGTTATCCAGAAAAAACGCCCGGGTTGTTGGCGAGAAGTCCGGAACGTTAGCATAATTCTGGAGGAACGCAGCCCTCCGCCGGAATTCAGGCGGGGGATACAAGGTTTGCGAGATTTCACGTGAAATGGCGGATGGAGAGGGATTCGAACCCTCGAGACGCTTGCACGCCTGCTGGTTTTCAAGACCAGTGCCTTCAACCACTCGGCCACCCATCCAAGGACGATCTTATGGCATAAACGCTAGACGATCGTTAAGACCAAATTGATCAAATCTCGGCCTGGCAGGCCTGGTCCCACCGTCAGAATTACCGATGCAAGACAATTCGAAAAATTCGTTTGTCGCTATCCGGCCCATTTGCAAGACTTTTGCTCTCGCGAAACGCTGACAGAACAATAAGTTGGCGAGCTGCCGGGTTGGAGATCCGAGGTGCCTTACGCCACGGACTGGCAAGGGGAGGCGTGCCATGGACGGATCCGTGCGGATTATCAATGCCATCGAATGGCTCAATGAACGTGTCGGGCGTACTGTCGCCTGGCTCACCCTGACCATGGTCATCACGACTTTTGCCGTCGCCATCCTGCGATACGGCTTCTCCATGGGCTGGGTCTGGTTGCAGGAATCCTATGTCTGGATGCATGGCACCATCATCATGATGGCTGCTGGATATACGCTGCTCCATGATGGTCATGTCCGGGTCGATATCTTCTACCGGACCGCGAGCATGCGCGCGAAGGCTTGGGTCAATATCATCGGCACGATTGCCTTCCTCTTCCCGACACTTGCCGTCATCGCATGGGTGACGACGCCTTATGTCCTGCTTTCGTGGGAGCGCTGGGAAACGTCGCGAGAGGCCGGCGGTATGGTCGGCCTCTTTCTTCTCAAGACGACAATGGCCGGCTTCTTCATTCTTATGGCTCTGCAAGGCCTGGCGATGCTGCTCCGATCCGTGCTGGTCCTCCAGGGCAAACTCGAATGGGAGCCGGGCGACACCAGCTCACTCAAGGGCAGGAGATAGATAGCAGTGCCCCTTAACGAGATCCTTGCACTCCTGCTCCTGACGACCGTCTGCGGCACAATGCTGCTTGGTTTTCCTGTCGCCTACACGCTCGCCGGCGTAGCCATTCTCTTTGCATTCCTCGGCAATGCTCTCGGCGCGTTCGACATGTTTTTCCTCTCAGCCATTCCCTCGCGACTATTCGGCATCATGAATAATGAAGTGCTCGTAGCGGTTCCGCTCTTCGTCTTCATGGGCGTGATGCTTGAACGCTCGAGAGTTGCCGAAGATCTGCTGCAGACCATGGGCCAGTGCTTTGGCTCACTGCGCGGCGGTCTCGGCATTTCCGTGACACTTGTCGGCATGTTGCTCGCCGCTTCCACCGGCATCGTCGGCGCAACCGTCGTAACCATGGGCTTGCTCAGCCTGCCGACAATGCTCAAAGCGGGTTACGATCCGAAGCTGGCCTGCGGCACGATCTGTGCTTCGGGCACCCTCGGCCAGATCATCCCGCCATCCATCACACTTGTTATTTTGGGCGATGCTTTGGCCGGAACCTATTCGGAATCCCAATTGGCAAAAGGCAACTATCTGATCGAACCGTTCAGCGTGATCGATCTCTTTGCCGGCGCGCTCATTCCAGGTCTGATGCTGGTCGGGCTTTATACGGTCTGGCTGATCATCACCTCATTTGCACGGCCCGATACTTGTCCTCCCTACTATGTGGAAGGCGTGCAACTGCGAGCACTCGCACTCCAGATCGTCAAAGCGCTGCTTCCACCGGTATTTCTCGTCATCAGTGTTCTGGGATCGATACTGGCTGGTCTCGCCACGCCAACGGAAGCGGCATCCTTTGGCGGGATCGGTGCCATGCTCCTGGCTTTATCGAAAGGCCAGTTATCCTACCGGGTTATCGTCGATGTCGTGCGGGTCACCACCCGGATCAGCGCCATGGTCTTTTCAATCCTTATCGGCGCCTCGCTCTTCGCACTGACATTTCGCGGCCTTGGCGGCGATCATCTGGTTCAGGAATTTCTGACCGGGCTTCCAGGCGGGTTCTTCACGGCGATGCTGATCGTCATGCTGCTGATGTTCGTTCTTGGTTTCGTGCTCGATTTTATCGAGATTGTCTTCATCGTCGTGCCGCTGGTGGCGCCGGCATTGTTCGCTGCCGACATCAGTCCCGTGTGGCTTGGCGTGATGATGGCCATGAACCTGCAGACCAGCTTTCTGACGCCGCCCTTCGGCTGGGCGCTCTTCTACATCAGAGGCGTCGCACCTGCGGAGATCAAGACCACCGATATCTATAAGGGTGTCGCACCGTTCGTTGTTATCCAGATTATCGGCCTGTGTATTCTGGCCTACTATCCGGGTCTGGCGACCTGGCTGCCCAGCCTTATTCTGGGATAGATCTTGGATAGTCGCCTGCGTTCCGAATGAACCAGACTTCCTGAGAGACCTTATGCGACAACTCAGGATCACTGTCCTGCCGCCCTATTGAGTCGCTCCGCAGAACTGATAACCACTGTTCCAACTGCATTGAGGGCGACCGTTGCAGGCCTGTGTGTCCTGCATAAGGATGCAGGCACCAGCTCGACGACGCGCGACATCTTCCAACGATTCTCGCACCACTTTCTGTGTAGGTGTTGGCCGCACACGATGTGATCCGGTCCTGAGGGACGGCTTGCGTGCCGAGGAATTCGTCGTGGCATCAGCCGCACCACAAAAGTTGTAGGTGTTTTGCCATTTGCATTGGGGACGACCGTTGCAAGCCTGCTCACTCGGCATAAGGAGGCAGGCGCCTGCGCGCCGCTGTGCAACGTCTTCGGAAGAAGTAGGGGCTAGTGGTTGCGTTGTTGTTGGTCGATTGGCAACCGGCCTGGGTTTGGAAGGTTTGGAAATCATACCAACAGCCGGTTTCAACTTTTTCAATCTTGACCGCGCCAAGTCCGCGTAGAAACTATTCGGAAACCGCTCAATAAAGACTTTTAGATCGCCCTCTGTTCTGGTGTCCTTGATCATACTCCATGCCTCTGCCGCCGGGCTCATCAGCTTTTGCACACGCACCGGTTTGTCTGCTGTTCTCTCACCGGCAAAAAAGAAGTCACCAAATATGGACGACGATTCCCAAGGCACTTGTTTGCCACCGGTTTTGGCATAGACCGCTGCCCGCACGCGTTTAAATGCCTCTTCGATTTTCAACCCCGGTTCAACCATCGCCTTGGCGAGCGCTGCCGTGTAGGGACTGTTGGTACTCGATCCATCTGCCGCAACTGTGCCGGGTGCTGTCGAAAAAGCGACGATTGAGCCGACGGGAGCATCCATCCGTGCAAAGCCGCGCGACGCGGATCGAAAAACTCCGCGATAGGGATTGTTGCGGCAGGCATCTAGAATAATGATGTTGAGGCGGTTTCCGGCGAATGTCACCCCGCTTAAGAGGGACTGCGAGCTTATGGTCTCTATTTCAACGTCACCTTCCTTTTCGATCTGTGCGTCGACCGGCACCAGATAATTCCTTCCATCCGACTGCAGGCCGTGGCCGGCGTAGAAGATCAACCCGACTGTGTCTTTTCCGTGGGACTCGAGCTTCGTCGTATACGCTCTGATTGCTCGCTTCATCCCCTTGAAATCAAGATTTTGGTGATCCAGGACTTCAAAGCCTTGTTCGCGCAAAATGGACGCTATCAGCCGGGCGTCGTTCTCGGGATTGACGAGCTTTTGAGTATGCATGTACTGCGAATTGCCGATCACAAGGGCAACGCGTTTGGCCGCAGAGGCAGAGCAAGTCATACCAACAACTGCGAGGCCGATACACAAACACATTCTGATTGTACGGTTCATGACATCCATCTCTATCACAATCCAGGTTGTCGATTTAGTCCCAAAACCGAGCACATGACCTTGAAAGTGGTGAGCGAGTGTCAACCAGCGACGATAGTCGAGTTAACCGGAGGCAACCAATTGCCGACGTAATCCGGACATGAACAACCGATCCCAACGTCTGACTTTTACTCTGCGGCAGTCTTGAGATCCGCCGGCTGCTCGAAGTCGCTCATCTCTTGGGCAAGCACCGCGATCTGCCGCGCAAGAGGCTGAAGTGTATCGACCGATGCTGTAGCCGTGAAAATAACAGGTGGCATGATCGGCGTCGTCGGTATCTCTCTCAGAGCGCCGCTTTCGATTTCAGTTTGGAAACACCGAGGCGGAAGAAGCGTCACACCGAGCCCGGCCGATGCGAGAGAAGCCGCCACGCCCAAGCTCTTGCACGTGTCGATCCGTTGATAGTGGGCACCTCCCGCACGGAACCAGTCTTCGATCGACATATGATGATGAGACTCGCGCGACAGGGCGATGACGGGCAAATCCTGAAGATCGGTCGGGTCCAGAACAGCATCCGGAAGCTCAAGATCCGGACTCGCCATCCATGCGAATGGAACAACGCCAAGTGGCTGGGAGACGAAGTGATGACCCGGCACACTGCCCGGCGCCAAGATCAGGTCGAGAGATCCTTGGTGGAGTCGTTGTTCCAGATCGTGTGTTAGAGCTTCATCGAGCTCGAGCACGACCTTCGGATAGCGCGCATGAACGGCCTTCACTAACTTCGGCAACCAGGTGATCGAGATCACCTCGACCACGCCGATCCGAATGATCCCGGGGATGGCGTCCGGTGCTGAAACGCGTTCGCGTGTTTCGGCTGCCAAGTGCAGGAGTTGCTCTGTGTAGCGCATGAGTTCGCGGCCGCGCGCTGTCACACGGGCCGAGCGCTGCGTCCGATCGAACAGCTCGACCCCGAAGCTATGCTCCAGGTCCTGTATCCGCATGGATACCGTCGATTGCGTCGCATTGAGCCGCTCTGAAGCGGCCGTGAAACTACCGAGCTTTACCGCCCAGTAGAATGTTTCAAGCTGCTTAAGGTTCACCGGCGACGCTCTGATACGCCGTTTTCGGTTCCTCCAACAGTTCCGTCAATGCATAGAAAATCGCCCGCTGTCTGCGGCATTCTGTCCTCCAATGCGTCCTCCGACAGCCAATCTATCAATCTTTTTGGTCTTTTCCGATCTAAAAATATCGTTTGCCGCGATATCAGACCCTACAGCATACTTTCGTCGTAAGTCGGAGGAAGCAACAATGCTGGGAAGCTCGGCAACCGGGGCTTTCAGGCAAAAAAAGTGTTGGAGGAAACGTTTATGAAACGACGTTCATTCTTGAAGGCAACGGCCGCCACGTCGGCTGTTGCGGCAGCATCTACTTTCCCCAAGCCGGCCTTGTCGCAAAACAAGCGGCAATGGCGTCTCATCACAACCTGGCCGAAGAACCTACCCGGCTTGGGAACGGGCGCACAGTATTTCGCTGATCAGATCACCAAATGCTCGGATGGACGCCTGACCGTGCAACTTTTCGCTTCAGGCGAGGTTGTCCCGGCCTTTGAGTCGATTGATGCCGTTGGCGCGGGCACCGTCGAAATGGGTCACGGCGCTCCTTACTATTGGAAGGGCAAAGTTCCTGCGAGTCAGTTCGTTAGCAATTTTCCCTTCGGCCTGACGGCGCAGGAATATAACGGCTGGTATCACTTCGGCGGTGGAGCCGAACTTTGTGACGAGGTCTACAAAGGGCTCGGCTGCAAATTCCTCGTCTGCGGCAATACAGGCGTGCAGCATCCCGGTTGGTCCAGCAAGGAAGTCGCAACCCTTGATGATTTCAAGGGACTGAAAATGCGAATGCCCGGCATCGGCGCCGAGGTCATGAAGCGGATCGGCGCAACGGTCGTAAACCTGCCCGGCAGTGAAGTGGCTGCTGCACTCGCCTCGGGTACCATCGACTGGGTTGAGTGGAACAATCCCTATGGCGAGGCATCCATGGGGTTCTGGCGTCACGCAAAATACTACTACACGCCTGGCTGGCACGAGTGCGGGACGGTCCTGGAGACGTTCATCAATCAAAAGGCATGGGACGGACTGGAACCCGATCTGAAGGCCATCGTCACCAGCTGCGCCTATGCCACCAACGATGTCATGCTGAGTGAATTCCAGGCCCGGTCCGGACCGGTCCTTCAGCAATTCACCAACAAATACAAAGTGGAAGTCAAACGGCTCAGCAACGATCAACTGGCCAAGATCGGCCAGGTCACAGGTGAGGTCATTTCCGAACTCGTGGCAGCGGATCCTCTCACCAAGAAGGTGTTTACGAGCATGAACAAGTTCCGCACCGAGCAGATCGCCTATAGCGGCACGACGGAACAGGATTTCTTCCGCGCTCGTAGCCTCGACTACAAATGGCCTTCATGACACGCGTGATTTGCGCTCTTTGGCGGGGATGCGATTGAGCATCCCCGTCCACGTCGGATCGCGAGGCCGAGCCAACATGGCCACCATGCACATTGCATCAGAAAACTTGATGAGAAATAGTGAAAATTCCTCAATTGCTCTGATGTGAAATTTACATAAGATGCCTTTCGATTCCGACGGAAACCGAATTGCGGACATGTCCGCTATTGATTGGCGGATCGTGAATTGATGAGAGATCCAATCGAGTCCATGGACTGTGAACGGCTTGACACCATGTCTCTGAAAATCAACCGGATCGTGAAGGAGGCGGACGGTATTTCGAGCTTTGAATTCGTGCACCCGGATGGAGTCGACCTGCCACCCTTTAAAGCCGGCGCGCATCTCCATGTTCATCTCGGTCCGGATCTGACGCGCCAATATTCATTGTGCAACGATCCCACCGAAACGCATCGCTATTTGGTGGCCGTCCTGAAGGATGAGAATGGTCGCGGAGGATCCAGGGCGATGCACGAGACGCTGCGGGAGGGAGAATTTGCTTCCGTGTCCGGTCCTGACAATCATTTCCCGCTTGCAGGTCGCGAGGCGAGATTTCATCTGCTTCTGGCGGGGGGGATTGGCATCACGCCGATGATGGCGATGATCGAGGAACTCGAAACGGCAGAAAAACCATACGCACTCCATTACTGCACCCGGTCCCCGGAAAAGACGGCATTTCTGGATCGGCTCGACAAGCGTATCTCGGATGGAAAAGTCACGGTTCACCATGACGGGGGAGATCCTTCGAAAGGATTGGATATTCCGGACCTCGTCGCACGATACGAGGTCGGCACGCATGTCTACGCCTGCGGGCCTTCTGGTTTCATGAAAGCGTTTAACGACAATGTCGGCGCCTGGCCGCCCCATGCCGTACACACTGAGTACTTCGCCGCCGCCGAGCGGGATGAAGACTGGGAAGACAAGCCGTTTCAAATCAGGCTCGGTCACGATGGAGAGTTGCTGGACGTACCGGCCGACAAGAGCATCGTGGACGTGCTGCGTGCGAATGGACGCGATGTCGAGACGTCCTGCGAGGAAGGTTATTGCGGCACCTGCATCACACGGTATCTGGAAGGCGATCCGGAACATCGCGATACGGTTCTCGATGACTCCGACCGAGCCAAATACGTGATGGTGTGTTGCGCCCGATCGAACGGGCGGGTGCTGGTATTGGATATGTGAAATACGGGGTAGACCTCGAGGAAAGGAACGATCCATGGACACACGAAATTACCCGCGAAACTGCTGGTACGTTGCCGGTCTCTCAAGCGAGTTCGAACCGGAAACTTTGACGGGACATGTTATCTGCGAACGCCCCATCGTCGCTTGGCGCACACGGGACGGCGATGTCGTTGCCTATGATGATCGCTGCGCCCATAAGCGCTTTCCTCTTTCCAAGGGTCGGCTTATGGAGGACGGCACGCTAGAGTGCGCCTATCACGGGCTGCGCTATGATGTCGGCGGCAAGTGCGTGATGATCCCCTCGCATCCCACAGGCCCGATTTCGCCTCAAGCCCAGGTGGCTCCGTTCCCGGTCATCGAGCAGGACGGCCTCGTCTGGGTCTGGCCGGGCGATCCGGAAAAATGCGAGGAGCGCAAACCACCCAGGACACCGGAGGCGGGATCTGACGATTGGGAAACCGTCCTGGTCGGTCCTATGGATGTCCCTGCCAACTATCTGCTGTTGATCGAGAATCTTCTCGATATAACCCACTTCTATCCGCTGCACGATGGGAACATCGGCGATATTGCGAACAGCCGCATCCCAATCGATCTGGACGAAGGCGAGGTCGACGGCAACAAATTCGTCAAGACGATCCGCGAAACGCAGAATTACGAGCAGCCTCCCTATTTGGTCGATTGGTTCCACTATAATCCGGTCGACCGGGAGCACACCCATTGCATGCAGAGTCCCGCCCTAACGCGGGTCGTGATGGAGGTCGCCCCTCCGGGAGAGTTGCATCAGGGCAAGGATCGCGGATACGTTCTGCTCCACACCCATACGCCGGTCGATGCCCGCCGCCATATCTGGCGCGTACTGGTCAACTGTAAGGCGGACCACATGTCGGCGGGCGATCCCAACACATCGGCGGCTCAACGTGTCGCTGGCATGTTCCCGGGCGTCATCGAGGAAGATCGATGGGCTCTCGATGAGCAACAAAAGATGTTTGACTATCCCCTCGAAGGCTATCAGGAAGTCTTCCTGAAGCCGGACAAAGGGCTGCGAAGAGCGCGTCAGATCATCCAGGAGATGGTGCGCGAGGAAGCAGGGTCCGCAGCGGCACAAGCGGCCGAATAGCAGGCCAAACTATGAGCTTGAGGATTGGATGTCGCAAGATGAATCGAAGGCGCCACTCAGTGGCCTGAAAGTCCTCGAGCTCGGTCAGATACTGGCAGCACCCTTCGCGGGGTCGCTGCTGGCCGACCTTGGAGCCGACGTCGTCAAGGTAGAACGGCCCGATGGTGGTGACGGTATGCGCCAGTGGCCGCCACTCACCGCTAATGATGCAGGCGAGACCTATAGCGAGAACTTTGCTTCCATCAATCGCAACAAGCGCTCCATAACGGCAGACCTCAAGGATGCTGATGATGTCGAGCGCCTCTGCCTCCTGGCCGAGCAAGCAAATGTGGTCATCGAGAATTTCCGCCCGGGCGTGCTGCCGCGATTGGGCCTCGGTGCCGATGCACTTCGTCTGCGCAATCCGAAACTCGTCTACTGTTCCTTGTCCGGCTACGGCCAGGAAGGTCCGCTAGCCAAACGCGGCGCCTTCGACGTGACGGTCCAGGCGATCAGCGGTGTCATGAGCGTCACTGGAGATGAAGGCGAGAGCCCGGTGAAATGCGGCGTACCATTCGGCGACATCTGTGCCGGTCTCTATGGCGTTGTCTGCATTCTGTCGGCCGTGCGCCGCGCCGAAGAGACGGGGCAGGGTGCCACCATCGATTGTTCGATGCTTGGCAGCCTGCTTGGATCAGCCGCCCTTCAGACCAGCGAGTTTTTCGGAACCGGCCAGATTCCCAAAGCCATGGGATCGGCCCATCCACGCAATGCGCCTTATCGGGCCTTTGAAGCATCCGACGATTCCTTTGTGATTGCCGCCGGCAACGACCGGCTATGGGCCGCTGTTGCCGATGCCGTCGGCCGGCCTGAATTGACGGGAGATCCGCGGTTTCTGACGCAGACGGATCGGGCAGCCAATCAGGATGCACTACTCGAAATACTCGCTCCTGTGTTCAAAGAGCGCACGGCAACGGAATGGCTCGACGAAATGGACAGCCGCGGCGTTCCGTGCGCGCCGATCAACAACTATGCCGAGATCCTGGCAGACCCCCAGACCGCCGCGCTCGGTCTTGTAAAAGATCTTGTGCTCGCCAACGGCGTCCACACCAAGACCGTCGGATTTCCGGCCAAGATCTCCGATTGGCAATTTTCCATCACCTCTCCACCGCCGACTCTTGGGGGCCATACGGACGAAGTGTTTGAGGATTGGCTGGAAGACGGTACAGGCAAGTAGTGAATGCGAAACACCGGGGTCTTGGCGCGAGCGCCGATTCTGTGCATGTTAACGACAATTCGGGACGAATTTTCCCAACGAACGCAAGGACAACAGGGGAGGGACTGTCATGGAAGTGCGCGCCGCTCTAGCCGTCGAGGCCGGAAAACCTTTGGAAGTAACGACCGTAAATCTGGAAGGCCCGAAAGCCGGAGAGGTTCTGGTTGAAATCAAGGCAACCGGTGTTTGCCATACGGACGAATTCACGCTGTCTGGCGCTGATCCCGAGGGGTTGTTCCCTGCCATTCTCGGTCATGAGGGCGCGGGCGTCGTCGCGGAAGTGGGCCCTGGCGTCACATCATTGAAACCGGGAGATCACGTGATCCCGCTCTATACGCCGGAATGCCGCGAATGCGACTACTGCCTGCATCCCAAGACCAATCTTTGCCAGGCCATTCGCGAGACCCAAGGCAAGGGCGTCATGCCCGATGGAACGAGCCGCTTCACCGCGTCCGGCGAAATGGTCCACCATTATATGGGCACCTCGACCTTCGCAAATTACACGGTGGCTCCGGAGATTGCACTCGCGAAAATTCGCGAGGACGCGCCCTTCGACAAGGTTTGCTATGTGGGCTGCGGTGTAACGACCGGAATCGGTGCTGTCATCAACACCGCCAAGGTCGAACCGGGCAGCAACTGCGTCGTCTTCGGTCTTGGCGGCATCGGCCTCAACGTCCTTCAGGGCCTTCGTCTTGCAGGCGCCAACATGATCGTCGGCGTCGACATGAACAACTCCAAGAAGGAGTGGGGCGAAAAATTCGGTATGACCCACTTCGTCAATCCGGCGGAAGCGGGTGACGATCTTGTCGCCCACCTCGTCGATCTGACAGGCGGCGGCGCCGACTACAGCTTCGAGTGCATCGGCAATGTCGATGTCATGCGGCAGGCTCTGGAATGCGCCCACAAGGGCTGGGGCGAGTCGATCATCATCGGCGTTGCAGGTGCCGGCAAGGAAATCGCGACGCGCCCGTTCCAGTTGGTGACGGGACGTTCATGGCGCGGAACGGCATTCGGTGGCGCCAGAGGCCGCACGGACGTTCCCAAGATCGTCGACTGGTACATGGAAGGGAAGATCGATATCGATCCGATGATCACCCACACCATGCCCCTCGACGACATCAACAAGGCCTTCGACCTGATGCATGCAGGCGAATCCATCCGCTCGGTCATTGAATTCTGATTGCTTTTGTCTTTGATCCATCTGCCCCGGCCTTCGGGCCGGGGCTGCTATGGCCGCCGTTGAAAGAAGATCAAACCGTCCTTCAACGCGCCAGATCTATCTGACGCACCCTCTCAACCAGTTCCCTGATCGATGCGTTTTGCATGCTCGACCAGCAATGCAAACATATCTTTCACGGCCGGATTGGTCGTCTGTACCGATCTATGCAGATAGAAGGAAATGTCCGGTAGCGGCGGCAGTCCGATCCTTTCGTCCAAGACCTGCGTCTCTGCGAGGAACGCAGACTGTGTCCGTGCGGTAATACCCAGGCCGGCTGCGATTGCCAGCCGAACTCCGACAAGAGACGGCGACGTCGCACGTTCGACATAGGTCAGACCGCCGATGTCCAATGCCGATAGCGCGATGCGACGGAACATACTCGGCTCGTCGGTCAATACCAAAGGCCATGGCGTGGCCGGATCCCGGCGCCAACTCGGTGCGGCGATCCACAAGACCGGGATCTTGGTCAAGAGGACACTCTCGTAATTACTGGAGGACCGTGTGCTTATCGCCAGGTCGAGCTGCCCGCTTTCCAGCATTTCCATCAGATTTGGGCTACGGTCCGCATGGATGACAATGTTGACTTCCGGCATTCGCGTCGATAGCTGCGCAAGGACAGCCGGCAAAAACTCTTCCGCAACCTCCTGGGGCGTACCAATTTTGATAATGCCGGTGTGCTGGCTGCGCGCTGAGGCTGAAACGGCATAATTGCACAGAGAAATAATCTCGCTGCCATGGCGGACCAAGGTCCTTCCTGCTGCCGTGAGTTCCCGTTGTCGCCCCTTTGCCGTAAACAATGGCGTTCCGACGATCTGTTCAAGATTCTGCATCTGATGTGTCACCGCGGACTGCGTGCGCCCGACGCGCCGCGCCCCGGCGGAGAACCCGCCTTCTTCATGAATTGCGATGAGTGTCTTGAGATGGCTGATCTGAATATCGGATTTCATTTTTCGTCTCCACAGACCTATATACATCAATCTTTTTCATCGAACGTCGAAAAACATTAATTTTTCAGATCGATACAACCTTCCTATTGTTGAGCCATGTTCCCGGAGGCGAAGACACGAGGTTGAAAATGCCCCATGCCGAAACACGGGAGGCTCTTGCCCAATCCCTTCTCGCAAAATCTGTCGAGATCCTCGGTGAAACTCCGCCGGACCGGACCCGTCTGGACAAAGTGAAAGCGGAACTGATCAACCTGGCCAGCCGTGTTGAATTGTGGGGTGACAGTGATTTTCCCGCACCCGATGTGAATGAAAAACAGAACCGCTTCCAAATCGCTCAGGACCCGGCGACCGGGCTGACCCTCTATCTGAATGTGATGCGTCCGGGCAAAAAGATCCCGCCCCATGATCACACGACCTGGGCCTGTGTCGCGGCGGTCGAAGGGACGGAAGTCAACACGCTTTACGATCGGCTGGATGATGGTTCCGAACAGGGCAGGGCCCGGCTCAAAGAAAAAGACGTCATCGAGCTGAAGCCCGGGAATGCCGTAGCGCTACTGGCAGATGATATCCACAGTGTCGAGATCCGAGGCACCGACATTATCCGGCACCTGCATTTCTACGGAAGGCCCCTGGAAACGCTAAGTGGACGGACGAGCTTCGATCTCGAGAATGGCACATGCCGTATCATGGACATTGGCGTGAAGACGAAGACCTGAGACCCGACCGATGAAACAAATTTCTCCTAAAGCCCTGAAACCTCTGCTGACGGATGGTGACGAGATCGCATTTCTCGATGTGCGCGAACACGGCCAATATGGCGAAGGACACCCATTCTTCAGCGTGAGTCTGCCCTACAGCCAACTGGAGGTTCTCGCACCCCGATTGATGCCGTGCCTATCGGTTCGCTGTGTCGTGATGGACGATAACGATGGGGTCGCCTCTCGAGCCGCGAGTGCATTGCAGAAGATTGGCTATAGCGACATCTCGATCCTGGCTGGCGGAGCGCCGGCGTGGAGTGCGGCGGGCTACACCTTGTTCAAAGGCGTGAACCTTCCCTCCAAATCTTTTGGGGAACTTGTCGAGCACGAATTCGATACGGCTGCCATCTCCGCCGAGAAATTGAACGCCTTTCAAAAAGAGGGTGCTGACATTTTGCTTTTGGACGGACGGTCCGGACCGGAGTTCCAAAAGATGACTCTGCCGGGCGCTTTGTCATGTCCGAATGCCGAACTTGGATATCGACTGCCGATGTTCAATGTATCTCCGACAACACCGGTCATCGTAAATTGTGCCGGGCGAACGCGTTCGATCATCGGTGCCCAGACACTGAACATGCTGGGCATTCCAAATCCGGTCTATGCCCTGCGGAACGGCACTCAGGGGTGGCGGCTTGCCGGCTTCGATCTCGTGCACGGTTCCGACCCGCTTCCCTTGCCGACGCCGGACAAGGAGACATGGGCGGAGGGAGCAGAGCGCGCCGCGAAGTTACGCCTGGATTACGCCCTTCGCTCAGTCTCCAATGCCGAGGCGCAGGCGTGGCTATCCGACAATCAGCGCACAACCTATCTGTTCGATGTGCGCAGCAGAGAAGAATTTGAAAATGACCATACCGCCGGTGCCCGGTCGGCGCCGGGCGGTCAACTTGTGCAGGCGACCGACGAACAGCTCGCGGTACGCAATGCAAGGATCGTTCTGTGTTGCGACAATGGTTTGCGCTCGGCGACAACGGCCATCTGGCTGGCCGGTATGGGCCATCAGGTTTGGCTAATGGATGTGGACGCACCCAAAGATGACTTGGGAGTATGCGCCGCGACCACGGTACCGGTCGTCGACACAATCGACATGCGGGAAATGAAACAACGCGTCGATGCCGGCGCACGAATTTTCGATGCGTCCAAAGGCCTCGACTACCGTTCGGGCCACATCGAAGGAGCAACATGGGTCACACGCGCACGCCTCGACCCGTCGTCGATCAGCGATGCACAAGGATTTGTGCTGACCGGCCGCTGCCCCGTTCGCTTGGCTTGTCTTGCAACCGAAATCGAAACGCTTACCGGACAAGCGCCAGACGCCATCGCTCGAGGGTGTCCCGATGATTGGCGATCCGCCGGATTCAAAATCGTCGAAACACCTCAAATTCCTGCGGAGGCGGACTGCATCGATCATCTGTTCTTCGTGCATGACCGGCACGATGGAAATCTCGATGCAGCGCGGCGGTATCTGGAATGGGAACTGGGTTTGATCGATCAGCTGGACGAGCAGGAGCGGCGTGTCCTGACACCTTTGCATCCTGCGGGCGGTTCGGAGGAAAAGCGGCATGCGACGTGAAACGAAACTCATGCACTATGGGCGCACCCCGACGCCTGGCACGGCTAACCCCTCTGTCATGCGCGCATCCACGATCCTGCACAATACTGTCAGTTCATATCGCGAGGCCAAGATACGCCGCGAATCGGACGATACGGTCTTGTCTTATGGCCGACGTGGTACAACCACGGCGCATACATTGTCGGATGCCATTCGTGACATGGAAGTGGCAGATGCCACGTTCCTGTACCCCACAGGGGTGGCGGCCTTGGCAACGGCGATTTCCGCATTCGTCAGCGCTGGTGATCATTTATTGGTTGTCGACACGATCTTCGGGGCGACAAGACGTTTCTGTGAAAAACAACTAAAGCGCAATGGCGTGAAGATCGACTATTTCCCATGGGACACCGTGGATCTAGCGCCGTGGGTCAAACCAGAGACACGCGCTGTCGTTGTCGAGTCACCGGCCTCACAAACATTCGAAGTGATGGACGTGCCCGCAATCTGTGCCAACGCCAAATGGCATGGACTGACAGTGATCACGGACAACACCTATGGCTCCAGTTGGCTGTATCAGCCGTTAAAGCTGGGCTGTGACGTATCCGTCGTGGCCGGCACGAAGTATCTCGGCGGCCATGCAGATTTGATGATGGGCGCTGTGAGTGCCCGCGGGGAGGCGTGCGGTCCGTTGCGAACGCTGACACACGACATCGGGCAAACCCTCTCGCCAGATGACGCCTATGCCTGTTTGCGAGGCATGCGCACCTTGGGTCTGCGTATGGCGCATCACGGACAAGCAAGCCTTGCAGTGGCGAAATGGTTATTGGACAGTCCCGAAGTCGCGGATGTCCTACACCCCGGATTAAAGGGACATCCTGGGCATGAAATCTGGCAACGCGATGCCAATGGCTGCAATGGACTGCTGACCGTTAGGTTCAAGCCGGGTTTCAATGCCGACGCCTTCGTGGATTGCCTGCAGCTCTTTTTCGTCGGCAGTTCCTGGGGCGGATTCGAGAGTTTGGCAATGCCTGTCTCTCCCTATCAGGACCGCATGTTCTCAACGGACGCAGGCGACCGAGCACCGGCGGGGCCAATGGTTCGTTTCCATGTTGGGCTCGAACATGTCGATGATCTGATTGGCGATATGGAGAGCGCCTTTACATCGCTATCGCAGTCAGCCAGCTACGCCTCGTCGATATAGTGCATGTCCACACTGCGGGCACGTGCTCTCTGCATATGGCTCGAGCACTTCTGATTTTCAGCTACCAGGCCTTGACCGCCAGCGTATCGCAAGGCGGGTCTCCTATGACCGCATCGGCGACACTACCAAGGAATGCATTTGCAATTCCGGTCCGACCGTGGGTTCCAAGCGCGAGGAGGTCGGGTTTGATCCGTCTCACTTCTTGCGCGATGACGTGTCGGACTTCGCCTTCCTTTATCACCAAATTCAGTCTGTCCTTGTCGATGGCGAGCTTGCTGAGAGATGTTGCCATCTCCTCTTCGACCATCTGTTCCAAACGTCGTTGTTCCGCCTTCTCGACCTTATCGTGCGAATCCGTTCCATACATGAAACCGGCGAATGGCACCTGATAGGAATGAATGAGATGAACCTCCGCGTTGGGGACCAGATTCATCGAAACTTCGATCGCTCGGCGCGAATGAACTGAAAAATCGACCGCGATCGCAATCCGCCGATAAGCGTCCTTTGCACGATCCGCGACGACTAAAACGGGAAGTCCGCTCATACGGACGATTTGCTCAGATGTCGTCCCGCGAAACGGGCTCTCATAGGCCGTGTTGCGCAGGCCCAGGACAATGAGCTCGGCTTGAATCTCATTTGCATACCGGACGATACCGGTGCTGTTCTTGTCGACCTTGACTTCGGCCTTGATTGGGAATGCAGGCTCAACCGAAGCGGATGCGATCTGCTCGCCGATGCTCTCTTCTGCGGCCATCTTCTGGTTGGTTGCGATAGCTTCCGGGAGGGAACCATCGACAATGTAGATAACGTGCAGTTCCGCCTGGTGTTCGTTCGCCAGCAGCAGGGCGCGCTCAAAAGCCCGGTCGGAACGTGCCGATAAATCCGTCGCCATCAGCAGTCGCTTCATTCTCAATCTCTTTCAATCGTGTTTTGGCTGCACCCGGTGCTTCGGTTGTCCGCATTACATGGAGACGCGGAAGAGTAAGTTCGTCCTGTCCCGCCCATTCTCGAATTCCGATTTGCCGTGCGGAAAGACACTGAATTGGCGAGCCGGTACGATTCTCTCAAAACTGGATGCCATCCTAAGAGTAGGTCCGATTGCCCGGCTCTGATCTGGGTCAGGGTGTCGTCCCGGGACCCATGCTTTTTGAATCAGGCAAACGCTGCCAGGTCAGATTCACTCAGTATCAGTTGGGAAATAGACAAGATCCTGCAGCACAAGCTCCGGACAGGCGTTACCGCTTCACGATTCGGCCAAGCTATCTTTCACTGCCTCGCATTTATTTGCGAGATGGCGCTTGAGAATCCGCGCCAAACCAGGGCCATCGCGTGTCTCCAATGCCGTCATGATCTGCTCATGCTCGGCAATTGCCGCATCCCAGCGTTCCGTCGACGACATGTTTGCGAGATAGCGCGCGCGGCGCACACGTCCGGCGAGCCCTCGGTAGAGCGTTGCCAATGTCTGATTACGCGCAGCATCCAGAATGCGCTCATGGATTTCCTGGTTCACCTTGAAGTATGGCGCCACGGCACCGGCTTCATAATGGCGAACCATACGATCGTGCAGTTTGCGGATCTCGGCGATTTCCTTGTCGGTAATTGCCGCGCATGCCATTTCACCCGCGAGGGCTTCAAGTGCACCCATCACTGGGAAGGCATCTTCGAGATCTTCGAGTGTCAGTGCTGTCACCATGGCCCCGCGGTTCGGCGTCAGCGTTACAAGGCCTTCCGACGCCAAGACCTTAAGGGCTTCGCGGAGCGGTGTACGTGAGACGCCGAACTGATCGCAAAGCGCTTTCTCTGGCACTTTCGTACCAGGCGCCAGATCCCCGTCGATGATCAGATCGCGCAATCGATCGAGCAGTTCATCGTGGAGCGTGCGGCGGACAATCGGCGCGTGGCGCTCCTCCGAACTCTCGAACAAAGGAGTCGTTGCTTCGCTCATGCTTCAAGCACCTCCGTTTGCCAGAGACTGATCTAGGATATGAACGACATGCCGCGCGCTTCGCCCGGTACCGTCATGAATTTGATGACGGCAGGAGAATCCGTCTGCGACGATGTGTGTGTCCGGCCCGGCCTCACGCACTGCGGGGAGCAGAGAGAGTTCACCCATGGACCGGGACACAGTCTCCGTTTCCACCCCATAACCGAAGGCACCGGCCATGCCACAGCAGCTCGACTCGACCGTCTCCAAGGCAATGTCCGGGATCAAACGCAGCGCACCTTCAACGGCGCCCATGGCTGCAAACGCTTTTTGATGGCAGTGACCGTGGAGAAGGACCGGTTGATCGATCGCTTCGAACCTTTCGGCGAGGCGGCCGCCCGCTTTTTCCCGTACAAGGAACTGCTCAAGCAACACGGCGTGCTCGCTGATCTTCTGTGTTCCATCTCCAGGGATCATGGATGGCACTTCGTCGCGAAGCGCAAAGAGGCAGCTCGGCTCCAGTCCGATGATCGGCACGCCAGCCTCTGCGAATGGCGACAGCCGGTCGATCAATCGCTGTGCCTCGCTTCGTGCCTCGTCGACCAGACCGGATGAGAGAAACGTTCTCCCGCAGCACAGTGGTCTTGTCCGTCCCGGCGCACTTGGAACATGCACGCGGTATCCGAGGCCTGAGAGCAGGTGAACAGCCGCATGGAGTGTTTCGGGCTCGAAATAGGTGTTGAACGTATCCGCGAAGAGCGCGACGGGCGGACCGTCGATTGGGCCTTGTGCCTCCTTCAATCGAAAGGTCTGCCAGCGCCAGCGGGGGAGGGGGCGGCTGGAGGCAAAACCCGTCAGCCCTTCCAACGCGCGCGCCATGCCGGGAATAGCGTTTCGGGCATTGAAAAGCCAGGGCATCCAGGAGGCCCAGGGCGCATAGCGCGGAAGAAAACCGACCAGCCGGTCATGAAATGCCAGACCGTGACGATCCTGCGCTGCGTGCATGACCTCGATCTTCATCTTGGCCATGTCGACGCCAGTCGGGCACTCGCGTTTGCAGGCCTTGCAGGAGACGCAATACTTCATCGTCTCCAGCATGTCGGGCGATGTCATCGCGTTGTCGCCGAGCTGACCGGACAGCGCAAGCCGCAGCGTGTTTGCGCGGCCGCGCGTGACATCGCGCTCGTTGCGGGTCACGCGATAGGACGGGCACATCGCGCCGCCGGTAAGTTTTCGGCAGGCGCCATTGTTGTTGCACATCTCGACAGCGCCCTGGAAACCACCACCGGCGCCCGCATAGCCGGACCAGTCAAGAACCGTGCCGGGTTCTGGAACCGCATAGTCTTTCTTGTATCGGAAGAGCGACCGGTCATTCATCCGCTCGGGCCGCACGATCTTGCCCGGGTTCATCCGCGCTTGCGGATCGAACCGGTCTTTGACCGCCTCGAAGACATCGATGAGCGGGCGGCCATACATGCTCTCGTGAAATTCCGAGCGCACCAGACCGTCGCCATGTTCGCCCGAATGCGCACCCTTATATTCGCGCACCATTTCGAACGCCTCTTCGGCTATGGCGCGCATGGTGCGCGCGTCTTTCTCCAGCTTCAGATTGAGTATGGGGCGCACATGCAAACATCCGACCGATGCGTGGGCATACCAGGTGCCCGTCGTGCCGTGCTTGGTGAAAACGTCAGTCAATCGTTCCGTGTAATCTGCGAGATGCTCGAGCGGGACGGCGCAGTCCTCGATGAAGGAAACCGGCTTCCCATCCGACTTCATCGACATCATGATGTTGAGTCCGGATTTGCGGACTTCCCAGACCGCCTTCTGGAAATCGGTTCCGATGGCTTCGACAACCGCGTGCTTGTGCCCAAGCTCACGCATCAGCTCGTCGAGTTCCTTCAGGCGGCGGAGATTCTCGACCTGGTTCTCTTCTGCGAACTCGGTCAGAAGCAAAGCTTCCGGCTTGCCCTTCACGAACCGCTCGACCGTCTTCGCAAATATCGGGATATCACGAGCCAGCGCGATCAGGTTCGCATCAACCAGTTCGACAGCGACCGGACCAAGCTTGACGATATGCTGGGCCGCCTCCATTGCCTTGCGAAAGGTCGGGAAATGGCAAACGCCCAGAACCTTGTTGTTTGGCAATGGCGACAGCTTGAGCTCGATCGCGCGCGAGACCGCAAGCGTGCCTTCCGATCCCACGAGCAGCGTTGCCAGATTGCGCGGTGTCTCGCCCGGCAAAAGAGCATCGACATTGTAGCCGCCGACCCGGCGTGAGACTTCCGGGAACGCACCCTCGATGGTCTTAGCTTCGCTACGGCCGAGCTGGACGATATCGCGCATCAAATCCACACCCGGCAATGCTGTATTGATCCGCTCGAAATCGTTTGGAACTTCCGCGAAACGCGCTTCGCTGCCATCCGCCAGGATCGCATCGATGGCGATGACATTGTCCCGCATCACGCCATAGCGGATCGATCGTGTGCCGCAGGAGTTGTTCCCGGCCATACCGCCGATCGTGGCGCGGCTTGCGGTCGACACGTCCACAGGGAACCAGACACCTTTCGATTTGAGCTGCCGATTGAGTTCATCGAGAACAATGCCCGGTTGCACCGTACACGTGGACGTCTCGGCGTCGAAGTCCAGCAGCTTGTCGAGATGTTTCGCGAAGTCGACAACCAGGGCGCGGCCAACTGTCTGACCGCTTTGCGACGTCGCGCCGCCGCGGGGCAGGAGAGGGATCTGCTCGTCCCGGGCAATCTCAACGATCGCCTTCAGATCGGCCACGGTCCTCGGAATCGCAACAACGATCGGTTCGACCTGATAGATCGAGGCGTCCGTGCTGTAGCGCCCGCGACTGAAAGCATCGGACAGGACTTCGCCCTCGATCGCATCCGAGAGTTTTGTCGCGAGATCGGCGCCTTCGCCACTTGACATGGATAATGAATTCATAATTCAATATTACATCAGGTGCAGTAAGCCGCAAGCCTGCATTGCCGTCCTGGGACCGATCTAGGCTGGGAACGGGCAATCCCTTATGAAACAAGCGAAAATCCGCCTAGGAGGCATCAATGGCACGAACAGCTGGTCGCCACTTTCTACAGATCCCGGGGCCGACCAATGTGCCCGATCGTGTGCTTCGCGCCATCGATCAGCCGACAATGGATCATCGCGGCCCCGAATTCGCGCGCCTCGGCAAAAAGGTCCTTGCGGATATCCGGCAGATTTTCAAATGCGCCGGTCCTGTCGTGATCTATCCATCGTCCGGAACGGGGGCATGGGAAGCTGCTCTGGTCAATACGATGTCGGCCGGCGACAGGGTTCTGATGTTCGAGACCGGCCAGTTCGCAACGCTCTGGGAAGACATCGCCCGCAAGCTCGAACTCGATGCCGAGTTTATCGCAAGCGACTGGCGAAGAGGGGCAGATCCGGAAGCCATCGGCGCCCGTCTTGCGGAAGACAAATCCCACGAGATCAAGGCAGTCTGTGTCGTCCACAACGAAACGTCCACGGGCGCCACATCCCGCATCGCCGATATTCGCAAAGCCATTGACGACGCCGGACACCCGGCCTTGCTGATGGTCGACACGATCTCTTCGCTCGCCTCCATCGACTACAGGCACGACGAATGGGGCGTCGACGTCACCATCGCCGGCTCCCAAAAAGGCCTGATGCTGCCGCCTGGACTCGCTTTCAACGCCGTCAGCGAAAAGGCGCTCAAAGCATCCGAGAGCGCAGGATTGCCTGGATCCTATTTTGCCTGGGGCCCTGTGCTGAAAGCGAATGAGGGAGGTTTCTTTCCCTACACGCCGGCAACGAACCTTCTCTATGGACTCGCCGAAGCCGTCGACATGCTTCTCGAAGAAGGCCTCGACAATGTCTTTGCGCGCCATGACCGACATGCAGAGGCGACACGGCGGGCCATTCGGACCTGGGGTCTCGAAATCCTCTGCGTGAACCCTCAGGAATATTCGAGTGCTTTGACAGCCGTGCTGATGCCGGCTGGCGAGAGTGCAGACGCTGTCCGAAAAGTTATCCTCGACAATTACGATATGTCGTTGGGAACCGGCCTTGGCAAGGTTGCCGACAAGGTGTTCCGCATCGGTCATCTCGGCGATTTCAATGATCTCACCTTGATGGGGACGCTTGCCGGCGTGGAGATGGGCCTGAAACTCTCGGGCGCGACATTCCAGACCGGAGGTGCCCAGGCGGCACTGGACTATCTCAGCGACTCCGGTGCGGCAGGCTCCGCTTCGGCCGCACGCACTGCAACGGCCTGACAATCATGGGGAACAATACAGACGAGCTGCTCTACGAAGTTGAAGGCGCTGTTGGCATTGTCACTTTCAACCGGCCTCAGGCCATGAATGCTCTGACCTTCGGGATGTATGAGCAGTTGGCGGAGATCTGCTCGAACGCCGAAGCATCGTCACTGAAAGCGCTGATCATCTGCGGGGCAGGCGGTAAAGCATTCGCTGCCGGAACCGATATTTCTCTGTTCCGCGATTTCGGCGGTGCCGACGATGGGCGCGCCTACGAAGCGAAGATGGAAACCGTTCTCGGACAAATCGAATCCTGTAGTGTGCCGACCATCGCCGCAATCACCGGCGTTTGCACCGGCGGAGGGGCAGCCATCGCCGCTGTATGCGATGTTCGGCTGGCAACGAAGGACCTGCGCTTCGGCTTTCCGATCGCCCGCACGCTTGGCAATTGCCTCTCCATATCGAATCTTGTCCGTCTCTCGGCAGTCCTCGGGCAGGCCCGTGCGCGCGAAATGATGGTGACATCAAGGTTGATGGGTGCAGACGAAGCGTTGGCCGGAGGCGTGGTCAGCGTGCTTCTTGACGACCATGACGCCCTGATGGAGCGGGCCCGAGACCTGGCCGGGAAGATCACAGGCTTTGCACCGCTGACCCTGAAAGCCACCAAAGAGATGTTCCGCAGGATCGACGCCTCAGGTCCCAATGCCGAGGATGATGATCTGATCGCACTCTGCTATGGCAGCGATGACTTCCGCGAAGGGCTCGACGCCTTCCTCACGAAACGCAAGCCCGGCTGGAAGGGACAGTGATATGAGTGAAGGCAATCGCGGCCCTCTATCCGGCATGAAGGTGGTGGAACTTGCCCACATCATGGCGGGACCGACCTGCGGCCTGATGCTCGCGGATCTCGGCGCTGACGTCATCAAGGTCGAAAAGACCGGCGGCGGCGACGATACGAGACGCATGGTGCCACCCGATATCAATGGCGAGTCCGCAGCCTTCCTGATGATGAACCGCAACAAACGCGGCGTCGCACTCAATCTGAAGGATGAGAAGGGCAGGGAGGTTCTGCTCCGCATGATCAGGGACGCCGATGTCCTGATCGAGAACTATCGCCACGACACAATGACCAAGCTGGGTCTCGGATATGATGCTCTCAAGGAGATCAATCCAGGCCTGATCTATTGCGAGCTTTCCGGTTTCGGACGCACCGGGCCATATGCAGAGCGCGGCGGCTTCGATCTCATCGCCCAGGGAATGTCCGGCCTGATGGCCATCACAGGCGAAGGCCCCGATGGCCCGCCCGTCAAGGTCGGCGCACCGGTCAGCGATATCACCGCCGGCATCATCGCCGCCATGGGCGTCCTGGCAGCTTATGCCCATAAGCAGAAAACCGGTGAAGGCCAGCGAGTCGATACCTCACTGCTCGAAGCCGCGATTACCCATACCTACTGGCAGTCCGCCATCTGCTTCGCGACAGGCCAATCTCCCGGCGCCATGGGATCGGCACATCCCTTGAACGCTCCCTATCAGGCCTTTCAAACAAGCGACGGCTGGATCACGGTCGGCGCGGCCAACCAGGCCAACTGGGAGCGGTTGTTGCGCGTCATCGATGCGGTTGAACTTGCCGATGATCCACGCTTCGCCGCCAATGCGGGCCGCATGGAAAACCTCAAAGCGCTCGAGGCTCTGCTAAACGAAAAATTCGTCACCCGGACAAGCGCCGAATGGCTATCGATGCTCGAAGCCGAGGGCGTCCCCGCCGGTCCGGTCCTTTCCATCGCCGAAATGCACGCCGACCCGCATGTCGCCGCCCGTGAGATGACACCGGAAACCGAACACCCGATTGCAGGTGCGGTCAAAACGATCGGTCTTCCCGTGAAACTCTCAAAAACACCAGGCGGCGTCCATCGCCCGGCACCGCTTCTCGGCCAGCACACAAGCGAAGTCCTGCTGGAACACGGCTATAGCGAGAGTGAAATCGAGGAGCTGACCGCGAGCGGTGCGGCGATTGCCAGCGCGAGCTAGACTGTGTCCTCGATGATGCAGGTCAGATGACCCAAGTTGGGGGGCGACCGGTTACCATCCGATATGAGCCGTTATCGTGGAGACCGTGGCACGGAGAAAATGTGTGCCAAGAGCAGTCGTTATGTCCCTAGTTTGTTTGGGAGCATTACTTCCCATTTGCATTGCAGTCATTGCCTGCAGACCCCATGCCGCTATCATGCGGCATACACTCTTCTGGGATGGCTGAATTCTGGAGCTGACGTTATGCTGAGATTGCGGTGGTTGTTCGCGCTACTGGCCGTGGTTGGTCTGTGGCTGGCGGTGCCGGTTGGCAGCTCGACTGCGGGACCGGCCGAGGTCCGGCAGATCCAGCAGAAGCTGACCGATCTCGGCTATGATCCGGGGCCGGTAGATGGCGCCTGGGGAGGCAAGACCGAGCGCGCCGCGCGGCGATTGTTGGGCGACAAAGGGCTGAACCGAGGATCGATATTTACTTCGCGCGGACGCGACGAAGCCACTTTGCTAAAATTGCTAAACGACGAGAAGCGACCCGAAGAAGCGGCGCGCTCGTCCCTACAAGGTCGGGCATCCATCACTCCGCAGGTGGGTCACATTCAGGGAATCACCGACATCGCGTTCTCTCCTGACAAGACCCATATCGCAACATCCGCCGGAGACAAGACAGTAAAGATTTGGAGCATAGAATCTGGGCGGCTCGTTCGAACACTGGCGGGGCATTCCGGAACTGTCACATCAATTGCGTATTCGCCTGATGGCTCAGCGATAGCTTCGGCCAGCTACGACAAGACACTGAAGCTATGGGATCCGGCGACCGGTAACCTTATCCGCACTCTGACGGGGAATCCTGGAGATATTCAGTCAGTGGCGTTTTCGCCCGACGGATCACAGCTCATCTCTGGCGGCAGTGAACGTTACGACGGCAAGCCCAAGAGTCCCTCAGATTACTTGAGGCTCTGGAATGTCCAAACAGGCCAAATGATCCGGTCTTTCAAAGGTCACACAACATCGGTGGCCTCAGCAACCTTTTCTTCAAATGGCCGTTACGTCGTATCGGGAAGTTGGGATAAAACAGTCAGACTTTGGGACAGTAGAAACGGCCGCCTTATGCGTACGATGAGAGGTCACCCATCGATCGTCAACAGCGTTGCCATGTCCCCTGATGGATCACATATTGTTTCGGCCGGCGCGGATGGTGAAGTGAAACTCTGGAGCACGCGGACCGGTCGTGTGCTGCGAACAGTCAATACCCACAAGGAATGGGTCAGTGTCGGTTTCTCATCAGATGGCACACGGATTTATTCAGCTGGCACAGATGTCAATGAACGCTCAAAATATCTAGGTGAGGTGTGGGATGCAGGAACGGGAAAGCGGCTACGAACCTTTGGCAATACAGTCCGCATTGCCTATTCCAATGACGGCTCCTATTTGGCTTTGGGAGGGCTCAGCTCTCTTCGTCTCTGGAATGCATCGACTTTCCGCAAAATTTGGAAATTCAACAACCCGCCCTCATACATCCAAGACGTTGAATTCTCGATTGATGGACAGAAAATTCAGTCACTTAACTGGAGTCTGCCGAAGCACCCAAATGATCCGGATGGTTGGGACTCGACACAGGCGGTCTGGGATATTCGCCAACTGGAATTAGAACGAACGCTCGGAGGTCAGACCAAACTTGGAGACGTGTACGCGATATCGGCAAACGGTGAGCGATATGTCCTGCGCACATCTAGCAACGCCTTTTCCGTCAATGATGTAGCGACAGGGCGCGAAATTCGATCGTTTAATGCTTCAATTTCGGAGGCCAGCAAACTGTCACTTTCCAAGAATGGAACCTTTGTAAGCGCCATATTGTCATCCGATTCTTCTAAGCCTTGGAACGGGGATTTGCTCAATGTTTGGGACGTTCAATCAGGCCGCTCTATAATCAAAAGTCGTCATAGTAACTTTATAGCTGCGACCGCGTTTTCGCCAAACGAAGAAATGATCTCAAGCGTGGTCGGTCGGACGATACGCCTTTGGAGTACGCGAAGCGGGCAAGCACTGAAATCGCTGCTGGATCCATCGGCAGATTTCAACCCCTCCTCGCTAGCGTTTTCGTCGGACTCATCATTCATCGTTTCCGGAAGCACTTCCAAGATTGTCAGATTGTGGCACGTTGAAAGCAGCCAAATCCGGGAAACGTTCAACACCAGACTTCAAGTTCTCTCTGTTGCAATTTCTGCCAATGCTTCGCGACTTGCTGCATCGAATCTGGAAAACACGATCTCACTCTGGGATTTCCGCACAGGCCGTGCAATCGGCACACTGAGCGGCCATACTTCCGGGGTTACTTCGGTGAGTTTTTCCCCAGATGGACGTTGGTTGATATCGGGAAGCGGCGACGGAACGATAAAGATTTGGAGCGCCAAGACCGGACAGCTGCTTGTCACCTCGCTCCGCGTCCGGGACGATTGGATAACCATTACCCCGGAAGGCTTTTTTGCATCCTCTAAAGGGGGTGCAAGAATTCTCACAGTCGTGCGCGGCTATGAGATATTCGGCATAGACCAATTTTACCAAGCTCTTTATCGCCCAGACTTGGTCCGCGAGAAGCTCGCCGGCGACCCTGAAGGTAAAGTGCGCGAGGCGGCCGCCACGCTCGATCTCGATAAGATTATCGATAGCGGCGGGGCGCCCAGCGTCGCCTTCGCCTCACCGCCTGATGGCAAATCCGTCATCGACGACAAGCTCACGCTCAAAGCCGATATCTCCGACACGGGAGGTGGCATTGGCCGCATCGAGTGGCGGGTCAACGGCCTAACCGTAGGAGTACACACTAAACGCGGGTTCGAGCGCGTGGCTGAAGACGCCGCAAAGCTAGGAGCCAAATCTATCACCGTCTCCCAGGACCTCTGGCTCGAGCCCGGCAAGAACGCCATCGAAGTCGTGGCATACAATGCCAAGAACCTCATCGCCTCTGAACCGGCGAAGATCACCGTCACGTGGGACGGGCAATCCTCCAAAACCCCGCCGCGCCTCCATGTCCTCGCCATCGGCGTGAACGACTACTGGGACAGCCGCCTTCGGCTTGCCCACGCCGTCCCCGACGCAAAGGCCATCAGTGCCGCACTCCGCCAATCAGGCGGTGATCTCTACGAAGCTGTCTCCGTTACCAACCTGGTTGATGACGAGGTCACGGCCGATAAACTCGAAGCCGCATTCGAAAAACTCGGCACCGAAGTTCGCCCCCGAGACGTCTTCCTTTTCTTCCTCGCCGGGCATGGCAAGACAGTCGACGGGAAGTACTACTTCATCCCGCAGGACTTCCGGTACACGGACGAGACGTCCATCACCTCGAAAGGCATCGGACAGGACAAGTGGCAACGCTGGTTCTCTCACATCCCGGCCCGCAAGTCTCTGCTGCTCTACGACACCTGCGAGAGCGGATCGCTTACCGGCAACCGCATCCTGACAAGGTCAATGGAACGCATCGCGGCGCTTGAAAAACTCACCCGGGCCATGGGCCGCACGGTGCTTTCGGCTGCTACGGACGAAGCACCCGCGCTTGAGGGCTACAAAGGGCATGGCGTTTTCACCTATGCCCTCCTTGACGCTCTGAATCGCTCGGACGCTAACAAGAACGATCTCATCGAGGTCACCGAACTTGCCGGTCATGTGGACGCGCAGGTCCCCGAGATCTCACACAAGGCGTTTGGGTTTCGCCAAGTGCCGCAGATGAAGATCGTCGGCTCCAACTTTCCTTTGATCAAACGGACGGCTGCGCTCACCGATCAACCCTCCGGCATACAGACACCGGCCATTTCCAAGAAACCAACGCATGTCGTGATTAAGCCTACAACCCTCTTCGCAGAAGCGGGGGGCGCTGGAACAGTCGTTGAACAGCTCGCGCCGGGCACCCAGGTGACCCTCGTGAAGACCGACGACGGGTGGACGCTGGTAGCGCGCGATGGGAAGCAGATCGGTTATTTGGCGGAGACCAGCCTCCTACGCCTCCAGTAGATGCAAATATTGCTAGACAACTCACGGCCGCAATGGGTCAGAAAGAGCCGACCTCGCGTCTCCCCAATTAAGGCGGCTTCTCACTCAGCACCGGTCAAAATCTTACCTCTGAATCCACCTGGTGGAAATTGCTGACTACAGGGCGATTGTGACTCAAGCTCACGGTGAACGTCCTCGCCTTCATCAGACTGTCAGCGATCAGATTGTGGCTAAGCGCTTTCGAACTCACGTCATAATCAGCAAGGTCGGCAAAAATTGGTTTGCTCGAAAATCTAATTTTTGGACATTCACAACCAACAGCCTTTGAGCAATAACAATTGAATCACCCCCTCGGAATCCGTTCCGATGCGGCTGCAACCAGCCCTGTTTCCTTGAACCCACGCAAGTTAGGACATCGAACCATGTCGAGCGACGACGGACTCGAGCCGCTGTATCCACGACCGCTCTCCGGCGAGACCGTCAACACTGTGCCGCCGGCTCTCGTCCCGGCCCGTGCAATCCTCAAAGGCGAGACAGTGCAGCTAGAGCCGATGGATGCCGCAAAGCACACAGCAGAGCTCTTTCGGGCCGGACATGACAGCGAGGAGGGGCTGCGGATTTGGGACTATCTCGCCTATGGCCCTTGGCCCGATGTCGAGACTTATGCGGCGACACTGAGACAACAATCGGCCAGCTTCGACCCGATCTTCTTTGCCATCCGATCCCTCGATACGGGAGAGGCATGCGGACAGGCCAGCTTCTTGGACATTGACGCAGCAAACGGCGTCATCGAGATCGGGCATATCTGGTTCGGCCCTCAGTTGCAGCGCACGCGCGGCGCGACCGAAGCCTTGTACCTGATGCTTCGCACCGCCATGAGCGACCTTGGCTATCGACGTATGCAATGGCGATGTAATGCGCTGAATGCGCGGTCCCGTCAGGCTGCCAATCGGCTGGGTTTCAGATTTGAGGGAATATTTTACAATCATCTGATCTTTAAGGGTCGGAACAGGGATACGGCCTGGTATTCTATCCTCGATGACGAATGGCCCGAAGTGGACCGCATTATCCAGACGTGGCTCGACCCATCGAATTTTGACGGAGACGGCATCGCCAAGACATCTCTATCCGCATTAATGCAAAAGCGCAGTCCGAGTACACGTCGTCCAGGTTAAGAGAGCAGACAAGCCGGCATCATGCTGCAAGACACGATCCACAAGGCGCCGGTCCACACCGAAAACCGGGTGATCGCGCTGATCAGCACCGGGCACTTCCTCAGTCACTTCTATGCTCTGATGCTTCCAGCCATGTTCCCGACGCTGAAAGCTACATTCGGCGTCAGCTATGTCGAACTCGGGCTGGCGATAACAGCCTACAATCTGCTGGGTGGCCTGGTTCAGGCACCCATGGGCTTTGTGGTCGACTATCTCGGTCCGCGCCGCGTTCTGCTGGTCGGCCTCGGGCTAAATTCTGTTGCCATTGCACTCATTGGCCTGGCGAGCGCTTATTGGATGATCCTTGCCCTGGCGTTGGTCGCAGGGCTCGGAAACAGCGTGTTTCATCCGGCCAACTATTCGATCCTCTCGGGATCCGTCGAGGAGCGCCGTCTCGGACGCGCTTTTTCGATCCACACCTTCATGGGCTTTCTTGGAGGCGCCTGCGCGCCCGCTGCCATGCTTGCCATAGCTGCCTTCACCGATTGGCGGACGGCATTCCTCATTGTTGGAATTGCCGGCTTGTTGATCCTGGGACTGATGATCTACGCCAGCTCGGATTTTGTTGGCGAGACCCGCACATCGTCATCGAGCAGCGACACGCCGACATCGCAAGGTTTGAGCCTCCTGCTCACACCCTCCATCCTGCTCTTCCTATGCTTCTTCGTGGCCTATGGTTTGGCCGCAGGTGGTCTGGTGGCCTTCACGGCAAGCACGCTCATTAATCTTCACGGTCTCAGCATCGAATGGGCCAACTGGGCGCTGTCCGGGCATCTCTTCGGCGTCGTCGGTGGCGTCGTCCTGGCCGGCATTGTCGTCGACCGCTTCAAGCGTCATATCGTATCAGCGGCTGTCGCACTGCTACTCGCTATGGCCTTTGTATTGTTGCCGACGGTTGTCACGCTGCCCGGCGCGCCTCTCGTCGCAATCATGACGATTGCCGGTATGTGCCTCGGCGCCGTGTTGCCGCCACGCGATCTCATGGTTCGAGCGGCAACACCGTCCGGTCAGACGGGGAAGGTGTTTGGCTTTGTCTTCGTCGGCTACACGGTCGGGTCCAGCATCACGCCGGTTCTCTTTGGTTGGCTTCTCGACACCGGTCGGCCATCAGCGGTGTTCGTGCTTGCAGCAGCATTTCTATTGCTCGCGCTTGCCGCGCTAACCGGCGCGCAACGTCACGCTGCAACATCGAACCGATCTCACTCCTGATAGCGAGCAAAGACCATGCCGAGCGTAGCCAGTGCGGTGCTCATTTCCTCTTCCGTAAACCCGCAGTAGCCGAGCAGTAAACCGTTGAGGGATGTTGTCTTGAAGCAGAACCGCGACAGGGCAGGGATCGCTAGGCCCTTTGACAGGGCATGTTTGACGACCCTTGTATCCACAAAGTCCTTGTTGAGATGGAATGCGATCTGCATGCCGGCCTGATGGTCCACATAGGACCCGTAGTCCTTAAACTCTCCCGCCAATCGCTCCAGCAGAAACTTGCGACGTTCGCCGTAGACGCGTCGCATGCGTCTCAGGTGCCGATAGAATTCGCCTGTATCGATGAAGGCGGCGAGTGCTTCCTGCGGCATATAGGATGCCTTCACGCCATAGCGTGTGAGCGTGGAGCGAAACAACTCGACCAATGGATCGGGAACGATCATGTAGCCGAGCCGCAAGCTGTTGGAGAACAGCTTTGAAAAGCTGCCGATATAGATGGTACGGCTCAGCTTGTCGAAACCCGCCATTGCAGGGATCGGACGGCCGGCATAGCGAAATTCGCTGTCATAATCGTCCTCGATAATCCATCGGTCCTGGTCTTGCGCCCATTGGATGAAGGCCAGTCGCCGGCTTGGGGACATGGCACCGCCAAGCGGAAACTGGTGAGACGGCGTCAAAACAACGAGCTTCGTGTTCTTGTCTTTCTTGGGAAGGTTGGCGCCACTCCTATCGATTTTCAGGTAGGTCGCTGGCAGGCGCAATGCCGACACGAAATTATGAAGGGGCAGGTAGCCAGGATCTTCCAATCCAATCTTGTCTCCACGCCCGGCCAATGTGCGGATACAGATCTCAAGCGCATCGCTCGAGCCCGCCGTGATGATGATCTGGTGCTGGGAGGCTTCGATCCCCCTCCATTCGGAAACATGATTTGCAACGGCCTTGCGAAGTGTCGGGTTTCCAAAAACGGTGCCGCCAACCAACATGCTTTCGGGGTCCGTCCGGCACACACGCGAGACCGTCTTGGCCCACTGCGCATGGGGAAAGAGCCGCATATCGGGTTGCCCGGCCCGAAACGGATTTGGCGAAGCCGGCTCCTCTTTGGAGACCTTGTTTTTGGAACGGCTCGGCGCAGCCTTCAGTTCGACGGCCCCCATCGGACAAACCGAATAACCGGAGCCTGGGACGCTGCTGAGATAGCCCTCGGCAACCAGCTGCTCGTAAGCCGTCACCATCGTCGATCGCGACACGCCCAATTCGGTTGCGAAAACCCGTGTCGGCGGAAGCTTGGTGCCTTCTGGTAATTCTCCGGATGCGGCACGCGCTCGAATCGTCTCGCAGATTTGCTCGAACACCGGCGTCGATGATTGGCGATCGATTGAGAAAGCCATCCACGGTGTGTGCTTCATGAAACTGGACTGCCTATATTTTTGATTTTTGCAGTTTAACCCCAGACCGATATTTCGGCAATTTCGATGGGAAGATGCAAAGGGTATAATCCGGACCAGAGACAAAATTCTGGGGGAGCCGACCATGGGTCGAAACATTTTGCTGATTACGACGGATCAGCAACGCTACGATGGCTTGGGATATGCCGGTGGGGCGTTTGCGAAAACGCCGACGATCGACGGGCTGGCAGCGTCTGGCATTGCCTATGGCCAGGCGCGCAACCAATGCGCTGTCTGTATGCCGGCGCGGTGTACGATCCTGACCGGTCAGCATGTGCGGATGCATGGCGTAACGTCGAATGGCATCCCTCTGCCTGAGGATCATCCAAGCGTTGTGCATGTGCTGAAGGATGCCGGTTACACCACCGGCCTGATCGGCAAGGCCCATTTTGAGCCTCATGCAGCCAAGACATTCTTTGAGAACACTGCCGCGACCGACGACTCTGTCGGTCCGCACCGAGGCTTCGATCACATGGAACTGGCAGGTCATACCGGCCGGGCGGGACGATCCCTGTTCCATTACCCGAAGTGGCTGGCGGAAAACCATCCCGAGGCCGTAGAGGGCTTTCACGAATACACCAGCGATGGAAGCCCCAGCGCACTTGGGGGCGGTGACTCAGGTGCACCGCAGGTCGCGAATAACCCCATCTCTATCGAGCAATATCATACGCATTGGACGGCCCGGCGCACGATGGATTGGCTTGGCACACTCGAGGACGATGTGGATTGGTTCTGCTGGATGAGCTTCCCGGATCCGCACCATCCCTGGGATGTGCCGAATGACGCGAAAGCCCGGTTCGACTGGCGCGAGCTGCCGCTGCCTCCGGGATATCCCGGCTGTCGGGACGCCTGCGAAAAAATATTGGCCGACAAGCCCTGGCATTGGCTTGCCTGGTACCGTGGTGAGGCACAGCTCAACTTTGAGGTGCCGCCCGCCTATGTGCCTGCGGAGACAACACCGGATCATATCCGCGAAGTGAACGCGGTCGTGCACGCCAAGAACGAGCTGATCGATGAGGCCATTGGCGAAGTCACATGCTATCTGGACGATCGCGGTTGGAACGAGAGTACCGATATTTTCTACACGACCGACCATGGCGAGTTACAGGGCGACTACGGCATGCTGTTCAAGGGGCCGTATCATGTAAACGCGCTTACCCATGTGCCTTTGATTTGGCGTCCAGCTCCCGCTGCCGGTATCATGCCCGCGGAAGTGTCCGAGCCTGTCGGTCATGTCGATATCGCTCCTACAATTCTGCAATCTGCCGGGATCGAAACGCCAGAATGGATGCAGGGAACAGCCTTGCCGTCAGCACCGGGAGACACGAGCCGCGAGCGTGTATTGACCGAGTGGATCGACACGTATGACGGCAATGAGATCGTCATGCAAACCATGGTTCGAGATGGCCATCTGATTACGGCCTACGCCCCATCAAACCGCTATGATGGGACCGAGGGTGAACTGTACGATCTGTCCGAAGATCCGCACCAATGGCGCAATCTTTGGGACGATACCAGCGTCAAAGACATCAAAAGCGACCTGTTGGCCGATCTGCGCGATAACCTGCCGGAAGGCCGCATAGAGCCATTGGAGAAAATCGCACCGGTATAAGCTCGGCCGATTACGGGAAGACCCGCACAGAATTTGAGCTAGGGCGCGCTACAGCGCGTTCAAGCGCTCCAGGTTTGCCGTCCTTAGTGCTTGTTCGGTCATTCCCCGATCATAGGCTGGAGATAGAATCAGCTCCGCCGCCACCACGTCAATAACAACGAACGCCGACATCAGAGGGACGACGTCCTTCCATTCGGTTTCGAACAGGTCCTGCAATTCTGCTGGCGCTTCATTCTTCCGAAGCGTGTCAGCGGTGCCCTTCACCCGAACGGCTTTGCGCGTGACGATATCCGTGAAACACACCTCGATTGCCGGGTTGCGGCGCAAATTCGCCAGCGTTCGCGGGGAACGAATGTTGCCAAATGCCAACGAGGCATCGTCGATAATCACGAATGTGGCTTTTGGCGATACGGTCGGCGTTCCATCGGCATTGACCGTCGCCACCGATCCAGCTGAGAACTGCCGGATCAGCGTCTTCATTTGATCTGTCAACATCCGCTCATATCCAAGGCTTATGCCGACTTCAGATAGTCCAGCATGGTCTGCGCATCCGAGACCTTGACCGGAACGCCGGGAGGATTGTCCTGGAAGCCGGGCTCGACGAAGAGTTTTCGAATGACCCTGTCTTCCACATGCATGGAATAACGCCAGCTTCGCATGGCCAGTCCCTGAGCCGAGCGCTCGACAAGCATTCCCATCTTGCGCGTAAACTCGGCATTGCCGTCCGGGAGCATGAACACCTTCTGGATGTTCTGCGATTTGGCCCATTGGAACATGACGAAGGCATCATTGACGGAAAGGCTGATCACCTGATCGATGCCTTGTTCACGAAACGCGTCATAGAAGCTCTCATATCCGGGCAGGTGCGTTTCCGAACATGCAGGTGTGAAGGCACCAGGCACGGCAAATAGGACAATATTCTTGCCACCGAAAATGTCCTGGGTCGTCAGATCCTTCCACTCATAAGGATTATCACCCTCGATAGCGTCGTTGCGCACACGCGTATGGAATACGGCATCGGGAACAAGATTGGGCGTCATTTGAGTCTTCCTTGACAGTAAGCTGGATCAGCGATCGCTAATCCAGCATCGCAGAAAACTCAATGCACAAGGACGCATATCTCCTTCTTGCGCGCGTCAGCACTTCTCGACTTCCACGAATGTCTCGTTGTAGCAGGCACCGCGTTCAAGATCGGCGCGGATCTCGGAGGAGATCAGTGCGTTCGATGTGAGGCCTGTTTCGCTTGTCGAGCGCCACGTGCCCTTCGGACTGTAGAGAACACCTGCACGTGTCGCATCGGTGATCACCAACTGAAACGTGACCCGTCCCCGGCTGTTCCAGACGGCAACCTTGTCGCCATCCGCCAGGCCGCGAGCGGCTGCATCCGCCGGATTCATCTCGACGATCTCAAGGCCTTGAGACGCTTCACAGCCGCCGAATGTCGCGTTGGTTCGCTTTGACGAAGAGGGCGTTACAAGGGTCAGAGGCATATCCTTCGCCACTGGCTCAAACCGTGGAACGCCGTAACCGAACCTTGCCTCCAGATCTTCCGAATAAAGCTCGATCCTCCCCGTCTTTGTCGCAGGTATCACCGTGTCGCACATGATGAGCTCGTCGCCATCGGGACGTTTCATCTCGATGGCCTGCTCGGTTGCAATCTGGCTTGGGCGTACACCGCCAAAGCGGGGGTCATTGCCATCCATGGCATCGTCCATGAGTTCTTCGTCGCTGGCTTTGAAGATCGGATCGTCATAACCGAACCGTGCAGCAAGACGACGGAAGATCTCCGTGTTCGGCAAAGACTCGCCAACGCAGGGAATGACCGGCCTTGCCCGTTGGACGTAGTTCTGCCCGTAAGCTCCGTAGATATCGTCGCATTCGAAGTGAGAGGCAGCCGGAAGAATGACGTCGGCGAAAGCCATACTGTCCGTCATCGCCACGTCGCATCCCACCACGAACAGGTCATCCCGGCTCAGCGCCTTGATCATGTTGACCTGATCGGGATGCGTTGCCACCGGATTATGATTGTAGATCATCGTCGCCATGATCGGCGGCTGCAGGTTGGGATCCAGCAATTTCTCAGCCACGTCCACGATGTTGAATGTGCGCGTGCCTTCCGGGATCAGATCCATCCGGTGCAGCCTGTCGGGCGTCTTTGGCGCAGCCAGGCCGGACTTGGCGATAACACCGGCGCCGAGCCGGCCATGATTGCCCGTGAGGGCCTGCAAGGCCATCGCCGCGCGCAAGCCCGATCCTCCGCTGCGGCCTCTTTCGATACCGTTCCCGCACGAGGCGGCAATGGTCTTCGACGAGATGAAGAGATCGACCAATGCCTGGAACTGCGTCTCCGAGATCCGACACTGCGCTTCGACATCGGCAACCGAGTAGCGTCGAGCCTCTTCCATGTAGGCGTCGAAGCCATGTGTCCATTTGGCGATGAATTCCGTATCCAGGGCGTCGCGCCGTTCCAGCTCTGCCGCAAGGGCCATGGCCAGGATAACATCCGTTCCGGGATGGATCTGGATAAACAGATCGCATTGCTCGGCAACCTTGATCCGTTTCGGATCGATGATCACGAGCTTGGCGCCATTGGCCCGGGCATCTTTCAGCACGCGCATCAGGTGCAAGTTTGATACCGTGACATTATTGCCCCAGACGACGATGAGATCAGAATGAATGGCTTGCTCGGGCGGCATGCCCGGTGCGTTTCCGAAGAGACTTGCATAGGCCGTTCCCCGAACAGCCCCACAAAGCGGACCGCGATTGAGTAGCGTCGCGCCCATCTTGTGGAACAAGCGCCGATCCATGGAACCGACGGCAAGCTCTCCGTGTGGACCTGAATAGTTCAATGGCAGGACGGATTGCGGACCGTATCCATCAATCGCTTTCGAGAGTCCGTCGAAACAGAGATCGAGAGCCTCATCCCACGTAACCCGCTCATAGCTGCCCGAGCCACGCGGACCGGTTCGCTTGAGCGGGTGCGTCAGTCGCCGCTCTCCATGCACGAACTCCGGATAGGAACGAGCCACCTTGTTGCAGATGACACCACTTGTATATGGATTGGCATGGGATCCTTTGACTTCGACCAGCTCGGCGCCACGCACACTGACGCTCAGACTGCAGGTGTCGGGACAATCCAAAGGACAGACACTCGGTAATGTCTGCACGTCGACATGCTTGTTCATTTCATTCTCCGGAAACAGGTGTCGCTGCAAGTTGCCCGAAATCTAATCAATGAAGATGCGGCCTAAAATATCCAAATTTCGCGAATTTCGACATACCAATCTTCGATAGTATCGCTGTTGACGAGCGCGTCGCAGTATTGCGGCTACAATGATCTCAATATAATCGCAGCCAAATCGGCACGAGCATAGAACCGCAAGGAGCATGGGATGACGCTCTCGAAAGAAGACCTCAAGATCGCGGTCCAGGAGGAAATCGACCGGCGTACCGGAGAGATCGTCGATATCAGCAAGCAGATCCTGGCAAATCCCGAAACAGGTTTTTTCGAATTCGATACAGCGCAAGTCGTCCAGCAGCAATTCGACTCCATGGGGCTGCAATACGAATCCGGTCTGGCGCGAACCGGCGTCAAAACGCGATTGCGGGGCAAGACTACGGGGCCGACCGTGGGGATTCTCGGGGAACTCGATTCGATCATCACACCCGAAAGTCCCGTCGCGAACCCGGAAACGGGAGCAGCCCACGGCTGCGGTCACAATGCACAGATTGCATCGATGATAGGCGCGGGGCTCGGTTTGCAGACCGTAATGCAGCACCTCGATGGTGATGTCGTGCTGTTCGCAGTGCCCGCCGAAGAGTGCATCCAGATCGAGGAACGTCTGGAGCTCAGGGCAAAGGGCGAACTGGAATTCCTCATCGGCAAGCCGGAGCTGATCCGCCTCGGTGCCTTCGACGATATCGACATGGTCACGATCACGCACACGCCGCACGGTCTCGACGACAGTCATGCAAGCGTTGGCGACACGCACAATGGTGCGCTTGTCAAACGGATCCAGTTCACGGGCGTCTCGGCCCATGCCGGGAGTTTTGCGCACAAAGGGGTGAACGCTCTGAAGGCCGCAACTCTGGCGATGTCTGCAATCGATGCCCAACGCGAGCGGCTCAGAGAGCAGGACATGGTGCGTATCAGCCCCATCATTACGAAGGGTGGCGATGGTACGAGCTCGATCCCGTCAGATGTGCGCGTGGAAACGATGATCCGGGCGAAGACCGTGGATGCCATGCGTGAGGCAAACGAAATGGTCGATCGTTGCATGCGGGCAGGGGCCCTGGCGATAGGTGCTACTGCACATATCGAGACCGTTTCCGGCTATCTTCCCAACACGCCGGACAAGCGCTTGATCGAACTGCAATACGAAAACTGCGAGGCCGTCGTCGGCCGCGAGCATATGGGTGTTGCCCGCCATCAGACCGGCTCCACGGATGTCGGCGATCTCGGCTTCATCATGCCCGCGGTTCATCCGCGCAGCGGCGGCACCGTGGGTTCGCCGCATAGCCGTGACTATTATGTACGCGATCATGTCCTTGCCGCGGTCAACCCGGCCAAATCCATGGCCATGCTGGCTATCGATCTCTTGTGCGATGACGCCAAGGAAGCACGCCAGGTGATCGCCGACGCGCCGGCGAAACTCGATCGAGAAGCGTATATCGCGCTACGACGGACATTCGAGAACAGCGAAATCTTCAATGGGGCGGCGCACTAGGCAACGCGCCGAGCCGACCTTCATTCCAAGCCGTTGCTTTCTACCTATGATTGCGCGTGCCAAGACCTATGTCATTGTTAGATTTCGCCGATTTTTTTGTGTTGCAATTATGGCGCAGATGTCAAGATTGTGGCAAATCAGTGTCGCAATTCTCTCGACTTAGGCAGAATCGCTCTCTAGCGTTGCTCATAATTTCCATTAGCTTCTTTTTACAACCTTCTGGAAAATAGCAGTTTTTAAGAATTAACAAGAAATTGACGCTGCCGGAAGACAGCCACAATCCCAGCAAAAACTGTAGGCGATGTGATGTCTTCCAGTTGTGCCAATTCCGCATCAGGGACGAGAGCCATGTTCAGAGTACCGACCCCGAATTTGAAGACACTTAGACACGCTGCGGTCGTGTCGGTGTTTCCGATCATTATTGCCGGACCAGCCTTCGCGCAGGGATCGAACACAACGGTGCCGGCCGTCCCTCCGACGACACCGCCGGCCACAATCCTCAGCACGAACCAGGTATCGGCAGGGGCAACATGCGCCCAACAGTTGGACGATCACGGCGTCAGTCTCGCTCAGACAAGCCAGAATGTTGCAATTGCCCAAACGACTGCCGACGCTGCTGGCCTTGCGTCCGAGGTTGCCGGCGAACTGGGGCAACCGGGTAGCAATATTGCTACGTCGGCAGGCGTCGCGGCTCAAGGTGTCGCTCTGGGACTCGGAATTGCCGACCTGCCGAACCAGCAGGCTCAGATCGACCTGACGAATACGATCAACAATCTACCCAATTGCGATTCAGTGTTCGTTGGCACAATACGGGTCGACGCCGGCGGGACGGATGTTACGGGCAACTCGATCTATCAGAACAATCTCGCTGTCGTGCAGGATCTCAACGTTGGCGGCGACATCAGTGCCAGTAAGATCCGGACGACGCAGGGCATCTCGACCAATGGCGGCGGGATCACCATCGGCGACCCGAATCTCGAAACCTTCTCATCCGGCATTACGCTCGGTGGGGGTGCTCTATCAGGCGCGGGTTTCGGTGGCCTCCAGGCGTTCACCGGAGATGTCAGCGCGGTCGCCATCGGCAATGGCGCGAGGGCGACCGCCGTCAATAGCCTCGCCCTTGGACGCGGTGCCATCGCCACAGACAATTCAGCGACCGCCATCGGCAATGATGCACGAGCGACGCTTGCCAATTCGGCAGCATTCGGCAACGGCGCGAGAGTGACACGCACGAACCAGCAGGTCTTTGGAACCGCGACCAATACTTACACGATGCGCGGTATCGCCTCGGAAGCGAGCAAGAACGCGCAGAGCGGCCTTCTCGAAGTCACGACATCCGATGCGGCCGGTAACCTGGCGACCGATGGCGGCGACATCTTTAATGCGATCGCAACGGTTCAGGCCGGCGTCGCAGTGGCAATGGCCATGGAAACGCCCGAGTTGACCACAGGTGAGAATTTCGGCTTCCGGATCGGATGGGGTGGCTTCGACAGTTTCAAGAGCGAAGCCAACGCCATGGGTCTCAGCGCAATTGGCGTTGTCGGGCGCAATCTCTTCGGTGGTGTCAATCGCCTGGCACTCGATATCGGAGCCGGTCTTGGTTGGTCCGAATTCAAGGGCTACAGGCAGGATGAAATCATTGCCGGTCGCGCCGGCGCACAATTCACCTGGTAGGCTTGGATCGAAATCACGCCGACAGCAGGCCGATCACTCATCAGAAAGGCCGGAGAAGGGTGTGTGCCTTGAGAATGATTGATTTCACATCGTAAACCAGTTCTCACGAGCTGACATCGGCGGCCGTTTCCGGATACAGAAGATGTCGAAAGACTGCGACACGATCCGTGCGAAGGGCCATCGACGATGGAGACCGCTCTCTTAACGGCCATCCTCATTGGCCTGATCGGACTGCCGATCTATACCGTTTGCGGCCTACGCAAGTTGGCCACGCCGACGACCGGACCGAAAATCGATCTGGCGGGCCGCAAGGGCAAAGCTCTCCTCATCGTCGACATGCAAGAGGATTTCACCAACCGCGCCGGAATAGGCGATTGGGATGCCGCGGCGCTTTCCAACTGCATGGAGGCCATAGCCGTTCTTGCTGCCGAGACTCAGGCGAGGGGAGAGCAGGTCATTGTTGTCCGCCAGGTTTTTGAGGGGTGGTGGGCAAACGCGCTGAACGGGTTTTTCAACGACGGTCGTGGGAATGCAAACTCGATCGGCCGCAGACTCGACCCGCGCTTACAGGTGAACCCTGACCTCGATATCGAGAAACCCTATGACGATGCTTTTTCCAATCCGGAACTCGACCAATTCTTGGCATCGAACAATATCGGCACCCTTCATCTTGCCGGCATGGACGGAGGGCACTCCGTGAAGAACACAGCACATGGCGGGATGAACCGGGGATACCATGTCGTCATAGAGGACGGCGCAATTCTCTCCGCAAGTCAGCGAAGATGGACGGCCGAGCGGAAAACGCTGGTCGATCGCGGCGCCGTGTCAAACAGCAGTCCCTGAGGGCAATTACACCTTCTTTTATACTCAGCGTTTTCGGTGCCGGCCGGCAAGATGCAGAGACTGCGGAGTCCTGCCTTACTCTCCACCCTCGTCCAGTGAGATCAGAAGACGTCCAAGCTCCGACAGGGAATCGTCGGGAATCGCAAAACCGATATGTGCTTCCCCGACTTCCAGGATAAGGGTCTTGTAACCGTCGAGATTGCTGCGGGCGAGGCCGACTTTCTGGATCGGGATGGCTGGCAGTTCCTGATCGATCATGCCTGGCTCTTCGCCGGTCTCTTCCAGCATCTCATAGGACTTGTGAGCTGCCATCAGCGCGCCCGACACGAACAAGGAGACCAGATGCGGCGGGAAGTCCAAGGTAAATGGCTTCTTCAAGCCGCGGCCGACCTGCATTTCGACGTTCCTGTTGGACAGTACCTTCCAGTCCAGGCTGTTTTGCTTTTCGGCTTCTGTCGTCATTAGGGTCACTTCCTGTTCAAGACGTAAAACGGAGGAGAGTCAGCATTCAATCCAGCAGTCTTCAACTAAACCTAAGGCGTTGATGGAGCGAGAGCAATCGGGCTGATTGGACGATCTTCCGACCACACTTTGACCATCACCCCATAAGCGTTTTCAAGATCACGCGTGAACTGCTGCGGATTGAAGGGTGGCGAGTCCAGCCGGACATTCGCGAGCCTGCCGCGAATACGTGCCAGCCATTCCGGATCACGTGCGAGACCGCGCGCAAGACGCTCATAGTCTTCCAATGTCTCGGCAACCAACTCCTCCATCCTCATGGAGCGTAGCAGGCCTGCGGTCAAGCGTCCGGGGAAGGAGCGCCCTTTGCCTGCAATGACGGGCACGCCGACACCAAGCGCCTGCAATGCTGTCCAATGAGAGTTCTGCGGCACGGTATCGAGGAACAGATCCGCCGCACTCATCAGCCTGGCTCGCTCGTTGTTGGGTGTGCCTGCGGCAAACATCAGGCGTTCGCCATCGACACCGCGATCGATCGCTTCCTGGCGCAAATTCCTCGTCGTCAGGTCGTTTTCGCTCATCAACCACAGGACACTGCCGGGTATCGCGGTCAGCAATCGCATCCAGATGTCGAACATCTCCGGAATGATCTGGTAGATATCATTGAAAGCACAAAAGACGATGGCCTCTGAAGGCAAACCGGCTTCGCTGCGGATCGCGGCAATGTCTGGAACCTGCTCTTGTGGCGGGCTGACAAGGGTGCATTCTGGTAGCCGAACCAGCGTCTCGTCAAAATGCTGATCATGTTCTTTCGGAATCGCGAACCGGTCAGCGATAATGTAGTCGATATGGTCTGCGGCCATGGTCCCCGTAAAGCCCAGATAATTGACCTGGATAGGGGCGGGGCGCGAGGCGAGAATGCCGGGGCGAAAGCTATCCGTATAGCCTGTCAGATCGACGGCGATATGGACTTTGCGGTCTGCAATCAATTGCGCGATGTCTCGATCAGCCCTCGTGCGCACATCGTGAAACTGATCAAACGCGTCTACCAATTCTTTGCGAACCGGGCTCCCGTCGTCCTCACCGAATGAAATACCGATGATGTCAAAGCGGTCCCGGTCATGGGCCTCGATGACAGGCAGAATGCGATGGGCGACCGGGTGTTCCCGAAAGTCGGCTGACACATAGGCAATACGAATGCGGTCGTCGGTCTTGGAGGCCCGTTGCGATACCGGAACCATCTTCGTGAGTTCGTCCTGGGCGAAACGGTGCGCACATTTTCGCATGAGCGCCGGATCGTCTGTATAGGAAAGAAGCCAGTAAGGGTTGATCCCGGGACTGGCCTTGCCGGCACGGCTAACCATCGATTTGCGCAGCTCCGTATGCGACCGCCAATCGCAAATAAGACGTGACAGTGAAGCAATCTCGCTTATCGCGCGCGACTGCTCAGGATCGATCTTCAAGACGCGCTGAAAGGCCTCAATGGCTTTTTCCTGGTCTCCAACCGCACTCAACGCCAATCCGAGATTGTCATGGGCCATGACGGACTCGGGTTGCAGTTCGATGGCCTGCCAATAGGCCTCGATCGCCTCTTCGTAGCGTTCAAGCGCCATCAATGCCGTGCCCAGATTGTTGTGTGTATCGGCATAGTCGGGAGCCAGAGCAATCGACTGCTTCAGAAAACGCACGCCTTCTTTAGGCTTCCCGAGATCGCGGCAGGCAATTCCGAGAACATGAAGCGCGTTGAAGTGTTTCGGCTGCTTTTTGATAATCTTCCGGCATAACCCTTCTGCTCTTGAGGGTTTGCCTTCCTGGAGCGCTTTGACGGCTTCCGCCAGCATGGCTTGCGACGCGTCGCCCAGCTGCCCCCCAGCCATCATATGACCATTGCTGCCATGTGACTTGGGAACGTGTGCTCCTTTCCCCTTTGAGCCGAACGTCTTCATTTGGCACTCCTGCGGCAAACAAGCGGTTGGAAGACCGCAATCGTCATGAGTCGGTACTGCGCCTCTGCCCGATCACATTGGATCGTCGCAGCTCTTCCAGATCATGCTCGACCATATCGTCCACCATTTGATCGAAACTAATCCGCGGCTGCCAGCCCAGCATATCACGCGCCTTGCTGGCATCGCCGAGCAACAGATCGACTTCTGTTGGACGGTAATAGCGCGGATCAATGCGAATGAGTACCTGATCGGTCTTTGCATCGCGCCCTGTCTCGTCGATGCCCTCGCCATACCAGACGATACTTCGATCGACACGCCGGAAGGCCGCTTCCACAAATTCTCGGACAGAACGCGTCTCGCCCGTCGCGAGCACGAAATCCTCTGGATTTGCCTGCTGAACGATCTTCCACATGCCCTCGACATAGTCTTTCGCATGCCCCCAGTCGCGCTTGGCATCCAGGTTTCCAAGATAGATCATGTCCTGGAGGCCGAGTTCGATCGCGGCCACGGCTCGCGTGATTTTGCGGGTGACAAAGGTCTCACCGCGCATCGGGCTTTCATGATTGAAGAGAATGCCGTTCGAGGCGTGAAACCCGTAAGCCTCGCGGTAGTTCACCGTAATCCAATAGGCGTAGAGTTTTGCCGCGGCATAGGGGCTACGTGGATAGAACGGCGTCGTCTCCGACTGCGGCGTCTCGACGACCTTTCCATAGAGTTCGGATGTGGATGCCTGATAGAAACGCGTGCTGGATCCAAGTCCGAGAATGCGCATCGACTCAAGCAGGCGAAGCGTTCCGAGCGCATCTGAGTTGGCGGTATATTCCGGCGTCTCGAAACTGACCTGCACATGGCTTTGCGCCGCGAGATTGTAGATCTCGTCAGGCTGCACCTCTTGGACCAGACGAATGAGATTGGTCGCGTCGGTCAGGTCTCCATAGTGCAGGTAAAACTTGACATCTTCTTCATGGGGATCGCGGTAGAGATGATCGACCCGGTCGGTATTGAACGACGATGATCGTCGTTTGACGCCATGGACGATGTACCCTTTTGACAGCAGGAAGGCGGCCAAATAGGCACCATCCTGACCGGTGATACCTGTCACTAGCGCTGTTTTGGTCAATTCCCGGGTGCTCCAGTTAAAAATCGGCCGCAGGCGCGGCTACCGCACCGTCTCCAGGTAAAAGCTCGGCTCCACAACGTCAATCCACGTTGCCGAAGGCGGTTAGCGACGATCGACCGGTGTGATTCACAGATTCCTAACTTTCACCCGCAAGAGTGAACGAAGAGGCCTGAGATCGGCCGCTGTTCGCGTGCCATTTGTGTATGGGTGGGGTTTCTATTGCAGTATTTGCGTACTCCCAATCTGGCGCCATGCGGCGGCCGCAGGCCGCTGCAGCGAATTGTCATGCGCAGCATTCTCATTCTGTCGATTACGGTCATTTCGACATCTTTGCTGCTAACGGCTTGTTCTCGGTCACAAAAATCAAAATCGCCCGGCCTCGGGAAACGGGTGGTCGCGCTGGGTCAGCCGGCGCCGAAGGGCGGCGGGCGCTATAAGGTCGGCAGTCCCTATCAAATCAACGGACGGTGGTATCGCCCCAAGGAAAATCCGTCCTACGACCGCGTCGGTGTTGCTTCATGGTATGGCGAACTGTTCCATGGACGTCACACGGCCAACGGCGAAATTTTCGATATGGCGGCGCTGACGGCAGCTCACCCTACGCTTCCCATGCCGGTTCACGTTCGCGTTACAAACTTGGAAAACGGACGTTCCATCGTCGTCCGGGTAAACGATCGCGGTCCCTATGCTCACGACCGCATCATCGATATGTCGGCGCGGTCGGCGAAACTGCTGGGATTTCAGCGTCAGGGCACGACGAGGGTGCGCGTTACATACCTCAAAAAGGCACCGATCAACGGCGACGATCGATATGAACGCCAGGTTCTGGCGAGCCAGCCTTGGGCACAGGTGGCATCGGCAGACACCAAGCGGCGCAGCAGTCCAATAGCGGCGGACCCCATGACAGTCGCCAGCATCACGCCTGAAACAGGCGAAGATCCTGGACTCCCAGTGCGAAAACCGACCAGACGACGCACACAGACCCGCGAACAGACGATCGCGCGGTCGGTTGTCGGGAAGCTGTATTTCGTGCAGGCAGCCGCCTTTCGCAGACGCGATCACGCCAAAAATGCCCGCTCGAGATTCAGCCATATGGGGCCCGCCACCGTCTTTCCGGCGGAGGTCGGCGGCCAACTCTGGTACCGGGTGCGTATCGGTCCGTTCGAGCGGAAAATCGACGCCGAGAGCGTGCGCGATCAGCTCCAGGACCAAGGCCACAAGAGCGCGCGTCTGATCTCCAATTGAGCGACTCTGACGCCGAGTCTTGCCGAATTTTCATTGGACAGATACCGGACCCACGGTTGATTTTTCCGAAGTGGAATTCAATAGTTGGAGCTGGCGGCGCAGGATGACGTTTCCATGCCGCTGGTAAACAGCAACCCGATCAAGGTGAACATGCCAATTGTTGTCCGAAACATCGGCGCAGCCTTTGCACTTTTCGCACTCTTGTTCGGTGCTGTAAGCCAGGCCGAGGCGCAGAAACCGTTCAAGACGAAGGCCAAGTTCGCCATTCTCGTCGACATGAATACGAACGCGGTCCTGTTCGAGAAGAACGCCGACTCTCCGATGGCGCCAGCCAGCATGAGCAAGCTGATGACACTGGCGGTCATGTTCAAAGCGTTGAAAGACGGTCAGATCTCGATGGAGGACGAATTTCTCGTCTCGGAAAATGCGTGGCGAACCGGTGGTGCACCATCGGGAACATCGGCCATGTTTGCGCCGCTGAACTCGAATATTGCGCTGCCAGATCTGATCAAAGGCATCGTTGTCCAATCCGGAAACGATGCCTGCATCATCGTCGCAGAAGCGATGCATGGCACGGAAGATTCCTTTGCCGAGGTCATGACCAAGCAGGGCCGCGCACTTGGTCTCAAAAATTCAACCTTTAAAAACTCAACGGGTCTTCCCCATCCCGATCATCTGACGACAGCCCGCGATCTTGCGAAGCTCGCGACCCATCTGATTTCCGAATATCCCGAGCATTATCCGCTCTTCAAACAGAGAGAATTCCCGTATCGGAAGCACAAGTTTTACAATCGGAATCCGCTGATTTCGCAGAATATCGGCGTCGATGGTTTGAAAACGGGACATACAAAGGATTCCGGGTACGGCATGGTCGTGTCCGCTGACCGTAGCGGTAGGAGGCTCATTCTCGTGGTGAATGGCCTGTCATCCAGCAGAGAACGTCAGTCCGAAGCGCGCCGAATCCTCGACTGGGGCTATAGTGCCTTCAAGAAATTCACGCTCTTCGACGAAAACGAAACCGTTGGCGAAGCACTCGTCTGGGGTGGAGAAAAGCGTTATGTCGAATTGATCGGGGAAAAAAAGGTGAGCGTCTGGCTGCCGCGCTCCGTTGCACGTCAGGTCAAAGCATCGATCATTTACAACGGCCCACTCAAGCCTCCCATCAAGAGAGGCGACCGGGTCGCAAGACTGCGAGTGGTAACGTCTAACAAGACAACGACCGAAATTCCTCTTTATGCCGCTGAAGATATTGAGAAAGGCCCATTGTGGTCGCGCGGTGTCGATTCGCTCCTGCATCTTGCCTTCGGCTGGATACTCTAGATCAGCTATAAGTGCATGATCGAGAGCCAGGCGAGCGGACATGATCAAGGGTAAATTTATTTCATTGGAAGGCGGCGACGGTGCCGGCAAGTCGACCCAGGCCGCGCTCCTTTCGAAGCGGCTTGAGGACATCGGCTATGAGACCGTTGTGACGCGGGAGCCGGGCGGGTCGCAAAAAGCCGAGGTCATTCGGACGTTTCTCCTTGAAGGGCGCGCCCAGGAATACGGACCGCTCGCAGAGGCGATCCTTTTCGGCGTCGCACGAGACGATCACATCGCCAAGCGAATCGCCCCTGCTTTGGAAGGGGGCAAGTGGGTCATATGCGACCGTTTCGCAGATTCAACACGCGCTTATCAGGGGGCATCCGGCCTTGACGAGAGTCTGATCCGGGCGCTGGAGACGATGTTTGTCGGTGACGCGTGGCCCGATTTGACGATCATTCTGGATCTGCCGGCTAAGGAGGGGTTGGCTCGAACCGTGTCGCGCGAAAATGGCGAGGACAGGACAGCAAAACCCGATCGCTATGAGGCGCAGGAAATAGGCTTTCATGAAGACCTGAGGGCCGCCTTCAAGGTCATTGCCGAGAATGAGACGAAACGCTGCGTTCTGATAGATGCCTCCGAAGACGAGGCCGCGGTGGCCGAAAAAATCTGGGACGCCGTCGTCGCCCGGCTGGCGCCGTGAGTAGAGCCTCTGCTTCGGCCGCGCAAACTTCGGGCGCGCCGCATCCGGATCGTCTCGAAGGCTTTGCCCATCCAGGTGAGATGGCCGACCTCTTTGGCCATTTGCCCGCCGAACAGCTTCTTCTTGACCGCCTGAAGAGCGGGCGCATGCCGCATGCATGGCTGATAAGCGGTCCCGAGGGCATCGGCAAAGCAACGCTGGCCTATCGGCTGGCGCGCTTTGTCCTCCAGGACGGCGACCCTGTCCAGGCAGCTGCGACAGCATCCGATCTTCATGTCGATGAAGACAGTGCAACCTTTGGGAAGGTGGCAAGGTTCAGCCATTCCAATCTGATTGCCCTCCGCCGGCCCTGGCAGGAAAAGACGAAACGTTTCGCAACGGCCATCACCATCGATGAGGTCCGCCGTCTTCGGGCCTTTCTCGGCACAACTGCAGCATCCGGCCCCTGGCGCGTCGTGATCGTCGACCGAGCCGAAGACATGAATGTGAACGCCTCCAACGCGCTTCTTAAGAGCCTGGAGGAGCCGCCGGAAAGAACTCTGTTCCTTTTGGTTTGCTCGGCACCTGGCCAGGTTCCGGTCACGATTCGCTCGCGTTGCCGTGCCTTGCGCCTTTCAGGTCTCGATGACGATATGCTGCACAAGGCGGTCAGTGCAGCACTTGTTCGATCCGCGGAGGACACGCCCGATCCGGCGGAAATCGATCGTGCTCTGCCCCTGGCCGAAGGCAGCGTCCGGCGCGTGCTCGAACTTGTCGAACTTGGTGGCGGGACACTCTACGACCGCCTCATCACCGTTCTGTCGAAGCTTCCCTCGCTCGATCAATCGGCCATGCACAAGCTCTCCGATGAGCTGACGGGGCGTGGTTCCGAAGCCCGCTTCGAGTTGGCCTTCGCGCTTCTGGGCGATGCACTGGCACGGATCGTTCGACAAGCCGCAACCGGCGCCGGCGCGATCGGCAAAGAGGCGGCGCTTTCCGCCCGCCTTGCCGAACATGCCGACCTTGCGCAATGGGCGGAGCTGTGGGAAACAGTGCACCGCGTGAAGGCCGATGCCGTTGCGCTCAATCTCGACCGCAAGAACCTGATCTTGGACGTTTTTTTCCGTCTTTCGGAAACCGCACGGCACGAGCGGCCCTGAACCGCCGCAGCGCAGTCGGTTTCCCTCAAATCGAACCGCAAATGCCGATGGCGAACAAGCCCACATTCTACATTACGACGGCAATCTCCTACCCGAACGGGGATCCGCATATCGGCCACGCCTACGAGGCTGTGGCAACGGATGCGTTTGCCCGATTCAAGAGGCTCGACGGCTATGACGTCCACTTTCTGACCGGCGCCGACGAACATGGAATCAAGATGCTCCAAACGGCCCGTGATCAGGGGATAACACCGGCCGAGTTGGCCGACCGTAACACGCCGCGGTTCAAGGCCATGGTCGAGACACTCAACTGCTCCAATGACGATTTCATCAGCACCCGCGAGCTACGGCATGTGCGCTCGAGCACGGCGATCTGGGAACGCATGGCAGCGAATGGCGACATCTATCTCGATTCCTATGCCGGCTGGTATTCGGTCCGTGACGAAGCCTATTACGACGAAAGCGAACTCAGCATCGGAGAGGACGGCGAGAAAGTCTCACCCCAGGGCACGCCGGTCGAATGGGTCGAGGAGGACAGCTATTTCTTTCGCCTGTCGGCCTATCAGGACCGATTGCTCGCATATTTCGAGGAGCATCCCGAATTTATCGGCCCCGACAGCCGGCGAAATGAGATCATCAGCTTCGTAAAAGGCGGTTTGAGAGATCTTTCGATCTCTCGGACGACCTTCGACTGGGGCATCAAGGTTCCTGGAGACGACCGCCATATTATGTATGTCTGGGTCGACGCGCTGACCAACTACATCACCGGCGTCGGCTTTCCCGATGAAGACAGCGAGAGCTTCCAGAAATACTGGCCAGCCGACGTTCATATCATCGGCAAAGATATCATTCGCTTCCACACCGTCTATTGGACCGCATTTCTGATGTCGGCCGGTGTGGCCCCGCCGAAACGCGTTTTCGCCCACGGGTTCTTGTTCAACAAGGGCCTCAAGATGTCGAAGTCGGAAGGCAACGTGATCGATCCATTTCCGATTGCCGACCACTATGGCGTCGATCAGCTTCGCTACTTTCTCCTGCGGGAAGTCCCGTTCGGTCAGGACGGCAACTACAGCCATGACGCAATCGTTGGGCGCATTGATGCGGATCTCGCAAACGATCTCGGCAACCTGGCACAACGATCGCTATCGATGATCGCCAAGAATTGCGGCGGCACTGTTCCGCAGCCTGGCGCATTCAGCGAAAACGACGAAGCGATACTGGCAGCCGCCGATGGTCTGTTGGCACTGGTCCGACCGCATATTGATGTCCAGGCGATTCACAAGGTCCTCGAGACCGTTTGGAAAGTGGTCGCCGACGCGAACCGCTATTTTGCCGGAGAAGAGCCTTGGGCGCTCAAGAAGACCGATCCGGAACGCATGGGAACCGTTCTCTACGTGACGGCTGAAGTTGTGCGTCAGATCGCCATTCTGGCGCAACCCGTCATGCCGGGTTCGGCCGCGCATATTCTCGATCAGCTGTCCGTGTCAGCCGATGGCAGAACTTTTGCCGCTTTGGGTACTGCCGGACGTTTGCAGGCCGGCGTCGATCTGCCAAAACCAGAAGCCGCATTTCCGCGCTATGTCGCGACGGAAGAGGCGACGAACTGATGCTGATCGACAGTCACTGCCATCTGGATTTTCCGGTCCTTTCGGAAAATATCGACGACGTGCTTTCCCGTGCACGGGCAGCCGGTATCGAGCGGATGGTGACCATCTCGACCAAGATTCGCGAGTTCGACACGATCCGCGCCATAGCCGAGGCCCATGATGATGTATTCTGCTCGATCGGAACACATCCTCATCATGCCGATCTGGAATCCGATCTCGGGCTCGATGATATTCTTCCGCTGACCGAACACCCCAAAGTCGTTGCAGTTGGGGAAGCCGGGCTCGACTATCACTATGAGACCAGCGCAGCCGATGCCCAGGCAAAGGGATTCCGAACGCATATTGCCGCGGCACGCGAGACGGGCCTGCCGCTGGTTATTCACAGCCGTTCGGCCGACGAAGACACTGCAAGGATCCTTGAAGAGGAAATGGCGATCGGCCCGTTCACGGCCGTTTTGCATTGCTTCACGGCCGGCCGCGACTTGGCCGAGCGCGGATTGGCACTTGGGCTCTACATCTCATTCTCCGGAGTCCTGACGTTCAAAAAATCCGAGGAACTCCGTGCGATCGCGCGTGATGTACCGCTTGACCGGCTGCTTGTAGAAACAGACGCGCCCTATCTGGCACCAGAGCCCAATCGCGGCAAACCGAACGAGCCGTCCTATGTCGCGCATACGGCAGGCCGATTGGCGGATGTAAAGGGAATTAGCGTGGACGAACTCGGTGACACGACGACGGCCAATTTCTATCGGCTGTTTTCGAAGGTGCCGCAGCCGCCGTGTCAGCAGGGTGACGTTCCTGCATGACGCTAAAGCTGACGATCCTCGGTTGCGGTACGTCCAGCGGCGTGCCTCGTATCGGCCCCGACTGGGGCGCTTGCGATCCTTCTAATCCGAAGAACAACCGCTTGCGCTGCTCCGCACTTGTCGAAAAGCACGACGAGAAGGGCACGACCTCTGTCCTGATCGATACATCGCCGGATTGCCGCCAACAACTTCTCTCAGTCGGTGTGCGTTGGCTGGACGGTGTGCTCTATACCCACGACCACGCTGACCATACCCACGGGATCGACGAGCTTCGGATTGTCGGCTTCAGCCGCCGACAGCGCGTCGACGTCTACTATGACGCGCGAACTGGCTCGCTGCTGCGAAAACGCTTCGACTACTGTTTCAACACACTCGAAGGCAGTGACTATCCCGCAATCCTGAACGGCCATCAAATCGAGCCTGGAAAGCCTGTGCGCATTGCCGGGGAGGGGGGTGAAATCGAAGTCCTGCCCATTCTCCAGCAGCATGGCCGGATCGAATCGATCGGATACCGCTTTGGCCCAATCGCCTATTCCTGCGACATCAAAGGTCTGTCGGAGGAATCATATGAGGCACTCGCCGATCTCGATGTCTGGATTGTCGACGCGCTCAAATACACGCCCCACCCAAGTCATTTCAGCGTCACAGAGGCATTGGAAGCGATCGCGCGCGTGAAACCAAAACGCGCGATCCTCACACATATGCATCCCGATCTCGACTACGAGACCTTGGCTAAGGATCTACCCGAGGGCATCGAGCCGGCCTATGACGGTCTGACGGTCGAGTTCTAGCGAACGCGGGCTGCAATCACATTATCGCGCAGGACATTGCGTTCCAGCTCAGTTTCCTCAAGCCGGGTTTCCAGCATATCGCGAATGCTGAGAATGCCGACAATCTTGCGATCCTTGACGACGGGCAGATGCCTCACACCATTCTTGGTCATCAATTGCCGTGCTCGTTCCAAGGTGTCCGATGGCTCCACCGTTAAGACACGGTCCGTCATAATATCTTGGACATTGAGCGTCCTGATGTCGTCACCACCCTTTTTGGCAAAGGCGCGCACGATGTCTCGCTCGGATACGATGCCCACCAGATTCCCGTTGAAATCGCGGACAGGCATTGCGCCGATCCGATGGCGCGCAAGGAGTTGGGCAAATGTTTCGACGGTATCTTCAGGCCGGCATGTCACCAGATCCTGACCGAGTTTGTTGAGTACTTTATCGACTGTCATTGTTTCCTCCTCAATACTGGCCCGCATTGACTGCGGTATTGTTGTTGGAATGGCTTGGTCGCGTAAAAGACTACCGTAGCGCACTGAATGTGCGTTAGCGGGTACATGACATTCTTGAAAATGGATCTGCTTATTTCAGGATCACCCATGCTTCCAATTCGCATCATGGATGTAAAATAGAACTTTATTATTCAGAGATTTGTGGGAGCAGGGGTGGTCCGCAGGCGTGACTAAACTTCCAGGTGTCAACGACTTGCGGCGTAGTCCACGATTTCACCATGGACCTGGCAGTCGACGCCGGCCAGAGAAATGAACGTCTCCGCCAGATCCTCAGGCGCCGGGAGCGTGGCCGGATCCTCCCCGGGCATGGCCTTGGCGCGCATGGCGGTCGCCGTCGCTCCGGGGTTCACCAGATTGACCCGGACCGGTGTATCGACGACTTCTGCCGCATAGGTCTTGACCAGCGCTTCAAGGGCAGCTTTTGAAACGGAATAAGGGCCCCAATAGGCTCGGCACTTACGTGCCGCACCAGATGTCACGAATATCGCTCTACCCGCTTTCGAACGTTGCAATAGCGGGTCAAGCGTCCTGATCAGCCGCCAATTGGCGTTGAGATTCGTATCCATGACCTTCTGCCAATCATCGGCAGAGACATGGCCAAGCGGCGATAGCGGCCCGAGAATGCCGGCATTACCGACCAGAACATCCAGATGTCCGAAACGTTCATAGAGAGCGGGCCCAAGATTATCGACCCTGTCAGCCTTCGCCAGATCGAGACGGATGAGGCTGGCCTGGCCGCCCTGATCTCGAATTTCATCATCCACTTCTTCAAGCGCGCCGCTCGTGCGACCAATCAGAACCACATGCGCCCCTTCGCGTGCAAAGGCAACGGCGACTGCTCGGCCGATACCGCGCGACGCACCGGTGACCAATGCAATGCGGTCTGACAATCGAGAACCGGACATCAGTTAAAGCGTTTCGTTTGAGGCCGAGGCCTAACCGGCTTCGGCAAGGAAGGAGAGCTGTTTCTGCGACGGCGGCCCTTCGCGATCAGTCAGGCGCGTCGGATAATCGCCGGTAAAGCAGTGGTCGGTATATTGCGGCTCGTCCGGATTGCGTTTTTCTTCGCCCATGGCCTTGTAGAGACCATCGATCGAGAGAAACTCAAGCGAGTCGGCGCCGATATAGTTCCGCATGCCTTCGAGGTCATGCTTTGCCGCAAGCAGCTTCTCCTGGTTCGGCGTATCGATCCCGTAATAGTCGGAATGGGTAATCGGCGGACAGGCCACGCGCATATGCACTTCTTTTGCGCCTGCATCCCGCATCATCTGGACGATCTTCACAGACGTCGTACCGCGCACGATCGAGTCGTCGATCAGCACCACGCGGTTGCCCTTTACGGCACACTCATTGGCGCTGTGCTTGAGCTTGACGCCAAGCTGACGGATCTGCTGCTCGGGCTCGATGAACGTGCGGCCGACATAATGATTGCGAATTATCCCAAGCTCGAAAGGAATTCCGGACTCTTGCGAATAGCCGATGGCGGAGGGTACGCCGGAGTCCGGTACCGGGATGATGACATCTGCCGGAACATTGGACTCACGTGCCAACTGCATGCCCATCTGCTTGCGGACGTCATAGACAGGACGGCCATTGACGATCGAGTCGGGCCGCGAAAAGTAGATATATTCGAAGATGCAGGGCCGTGGCTCAGACCGCGGGAAGGGACGGTGGCTCTCGATCCCATCCTTGGTGATAACGACGACTTCTCCGTTCTCGACCTCACGAACGAAATCTGCGCCGATTATATCCAGAGCGCAGGTTTCGGATGCCAGCACATAGGCATCGTCCAGACGTCCGAGAACCAGTGGCCGTATGCCGAGAGGATCACGCGCACCAATGAGTTTCTTGTTGGTCATGCCGACCAACGCATATGCGCCTTCGAGTTGCAGGAGCGCCTCGATAAATTTTTCGACGAACCGGCCTTTGGAACTGCGGGCAACCAGGTGGATGATCGCTTCCGTGTCGGTGGTCGACTGACAGATTGCGCCTTTTGAAATCAGCTCGCTGCGCAGAGCGAGGGCGTTCGTCAGGTTGCCGTTATGACAGAGCGTGAATCCGCCAGCGTCGAGATCGGCGAAGAGCGGTTGAACATTCCGGAGAATGGTGTCGCCGGTCGTCGAGTAGCGAACATGCCCGATGGCACAGTCGCCTCTCAGGCGATCGATAATGGGTCTTTTGGAGAAATGATCTCCGACCAGCCCCAATCGGCGCTCCCCGTGAAAACGTTCGCCATCGAAGGAAACGATACCTGCCGCTTCCTGCCCGCGATGCTGCAATGCGTGCAGACCCAGCGCCGTCAGGGCCGCTGCATCGTCGCGTTGGAAGATGCCGAAGACGCCGCATTCCTCGCGAAGGCGGTCATCATCATGATGGATTTCAAGAGGGTCCGCGTCGCGCGATGCGCCGGTCCCGGGCAATTCGTCAGACTGCATCATGGGCCTGCGGACCCCAGTTGCCTCAAAGATCGACGTTCATCAGCCTGTCATGACCGACACGCACAATCACTCAATAGCCTGATTTCTCAGCGTTGTCCGCAACTTTTCTGCCATCATTCACACTGGATTGCTCTCCGGGCGGCGTTGTCTCGTCCACCTCTTTCTTGCGACCTGGTATCTTGGAGATCGGATCCTCCGGCAGGAGCGACACGATTCCCTCACCCGTGCTTTTCAGAATCGGCAGAGATTTCGCGCTGCGAATCCAATCCGGCTGGTCCTGCTCGGGAACGAGCCAGCTGAAGAACAGAAAGGCAATAACAACAAGAATGAGGCCGCGCGCGAGACCGAACAAGAAGCCGAGCGTGCGGTCTAGCGCGCCGATGCGGCTATCGAGCACTCTATCAGAGATCCGTGCCGTTATGAGGCTCACAACAATCAGCACCACCAAGAAGATGCCCGCAGCAAAAACGCCTTTTGCCGCAAGTTCGGGAAGTGGTGGCTCAAGGAAGGTGCGGGCCTGCGCTTCATATTTTGGAAACAGATAGAGCGTCGCCACAGCGGCAACGGCCCAGGACAGGATCGACAGCACTTCCCGGGTCAATCCCCGAACCATCGCAAGAAAGCCGGAAATCAACATGATCACGGCGAGAATAATATCGAGCCCTTGAGGCATGGGCTGGCCCTCTCGGAAGACGGGATCGCTAAAAACCGCAGTATCCCTGGCTAGGTGAGCACGCCAAACATATGCCGCACTGCGGCGAACATAAGGCAAGTGGTAGTTCGGGTCATGTCCCTTTCAACCGGAAAATTAAGAACCCTTCGCAATTATTCCAGCTGTCAGTTCATCCAATCTTGTCACACGATCCAACGCTAGGCCGGTTCGCGCGCGTTCACCGTCGCGTTTAGCCGGTACAGTGGCAGATGTGAAGCCCAGTTTTTCAGCTTCATTAAGCCGTGGACCCACATGGCCTACCGGTCGGACCGCACCGGAGAGGGCAACTTCACCGAAATAAATACCGCTGTTCGGAAGTGCAACATTAGCCAGGGACGACACCAACGCGGCGGCCGCCGCCATATCCGCCGCCGGCTCGCTGATCCTCAATCCACCGGCGACATTGAGATAGACGTCATGGGATCCGAGGCTAAGACCGCAGTGGGCATCCAGAACCGCAAGGATCATTGCCAACCGGCTGGACTCCCAGCCAACGACGGCGCGTCTCGGCGTACCGAGAGGCGAGGGGGCCACAAGCGCCTGCAGTTCAACCAATACCGGGCGTGAACCCTCCATGCCTGCAAAGACCGCTGCACCTGCACTCGCGGCCCCTCGGTCGCCGAGGAATAGCTCAGAGGGATTCGCAACCTCATGGAGACCTTCGCTTCGCATCTCGAAGACACCGATCTCATCGGTCGGACCGAAGCGATTTTTAACGGCACGAAGAATCCGGAAATCGTGCCCCGCATCGCCTTCGAAATAGAGCACCGTATCGACCATGTGCTCCACAACCTTCGGCCCGGCGATCTGGCCGTCCTTGGTGACATGGCCGACAAGAATAACGGCCGTCCCGGTCAGCTTCGCGTGCCGGATCAAGGTCTGTGCCGAGGATCGCACCTGGGACACGGTACCCGGTGCCGAATCGAGGGCATCCGACCAAAGGGTCTGGATGGAATCGACAATCACGAGATCGAACTTCTCGCCGGTCTCCAGCGCCGCGAGGATTTCTCCAAGCCCCGTCTCCGCCGCAAGGCCCACAGGGGCATCCTGAACGCCAAGCCGCTGGGCCCGGAGGCGCACCTGCGCTGCAGCCTCTTCGCCCGATACGTAAAGGGTCTTTCCACCCGATGAAGCAAAGCGCGCAGCAGCCTGAAGCAGTAATGTCGACTTGCCGATGCCCGGATCACCGCCAACCAGGATCGCAGAACCCGGAACCAGACCACCGCCGATCACCCGGTCGAGCTCGGCAAGCCCCATCGAAACCCGCGGCTCGCTTTTCGTTTCCGCTTTGAGCGGTTCGATTGTCATCGTGCGACCGCGCTTGCGCTTGCGGGGCTGCGTACCCGGAGGCCCGGCGGCAAGCGGCGCTTCCTCGATCAGGCTGTTCCATGCCTCACAACTTGCGCATTTGCCGGCCCAGCGGCTACTGGTTGCTCCGCATTCCTGGCAAACGAATGTCACGGAATTCTTAGCCATGCGCCCTAACCGTCAGCGCCGACATAGACGCGTTCAGTCCGCGTCCCGAGGCTGGTCAGCACCTCATAGCCAATCGTCTGGGCAAGATCCGCGATATGATCGACACCGATATGGGGACCGATCAGTTCCACGAATGCGCCTCTTGATACCAGGTCTGCAGGAATGTGTGTGACATCCAGGGTAATGAGATCCATAGAAACCCGTCCCACGAGAGGGGCGGCATAGTCACCAATATAGGCCGTTGCTCCGCTATCATGATCGCTTGCGCTCAAGAGACGGGAGAAGCCATCGGCATATCCGAGACTCACCGTCGCGATCGTCATCGACGCCTTAGCCTTGTAGGTGGCGCCATAGCCGATGGTTTCGCCTTTTTCCAGATGGCGGATCTGCGCGATCCGCCCATGTAGACTGACGACAGGCTGCATCGGATTGGCCTGTCCAGACCGGGCAAGGCCTCCGTAGAGCGCGACACCGGCTCGCACGAGATCGTAGTGATAGGAGGGTCCCGAAAGGATCCCTGCCGAGTTGGCAAGGCTGGCGGGTGCAGACGGAAGCATGCTTTTCAGTTCGTCGAAGGCGACCCTCTGCGCTTCGGTCATGGGACTATCCGGATCGTCAGCGCAGGCAAGATGGCTCATGACAAGCGACAGCTCGAACGCGGTGAACAGCTCCTGGCGACCGGCGATTGCTTTGACGTCCCTTGCCGACAGGCCGAGGCGGTTCATGCCGGTATCGATATGGACCGCCGCGGGCAGGCGAGTCCGACAGTGCTGGCAATAGGCCGCCCAATCTTCGATCTCGGCAATGCTCCCCAATACCGGTCTGAGAGATTGTGCGGCAAACAGATCGGCACAATCGGGTGGCAGCCCGTCCAGGACGTAGACACTTACATCCGCGAGAATGGAACGCACACGCAGCGCTTCGCCGATCGTCGCAACGAAGAAGGATTTACAACCTTCCTGTGAAAGGGCTCGGGCAACAGCTTCGCTGCCTGTGCCATAAGCATTGGCCTTGATCACCCCAGCGCACTCAGCGTCCGACGCGAGCGATGCAAGCTTTCTATAGTTCGCACGCAATGCCGCCAGATCGATCGTCAGACGTCCTGATGCCTCGGGCCGGACCTCATTTCCATCAATCGTTTCACTCACTCATTCCGCTCCGGAAGCCGGCCATCGTCGATGTAATCGCTGAACCGCGTGATCTCACCCTGGAATACAAGCTTGATGCTACCGGTCGGACCATGGCGCTGCTTGCCGATAATGACCTCGGCCAAACCTTCCGCCTGCGCCATCCTGTCCTGCCACTCTAAGTGTTCCGGCGTGCCTTCGCGCGGCTGCTCGCGCTCAAGATAATACTCTTCGCGGTAGACGAACATAACGACGTCCGCGTCCTGTTCGATCGATCCGGATTCTCTCAGGTCCGCCAGCTGCGGGCGCTTGTCGTCCCGGTTCTCAACCTGGCGCGACAATTGGGAGAGTGCGATCACAGGGACGCTCAGCTCTTTGGCAAGAGCCTTCAGACCCGTCGTAATTTCCGTAACTTCTTGCACACGGCCTTCGGAAGCGCGTTTGTGCGATCCGGTCAGCAGCTGAAGATAGTCGACGACAATGAGGCCGAGACCTTTCTGCCTCTTCAATCGCCGCGCACGCGCCGCCAGCTGCGCGATGGAGATGCCGCCGGTCTGGTCGATATAGAGCGGAAGATCGTTGAGACGCTGCGCGGCATCGACCAGCCGGTCGAATTCATCGCGCTCGATAACACCGCGCCGCACGCGCTCCGAAGGAATACCCGCCTGTTCGGATACAATACGCGTGGCCAGCTGCTCCGACGCCATCTCAAGCGAGAAGAAACCGACAACCGCGCCGTCGGTAACGTCCTCTGTCCCGTCGGGCTTAAGTTCGCTCTTGTACCGGCTGGCGACGTGGTAGGCGATGTTCGTGGCAAGCGATGTCTTTCCCATCGCCGGCCGGCCGGCAAGAATGATGAGATCCGACCCTTGCAGCCCGCCCATTCGCCGGTCGATATCCACGAATCCGCTGGCAATTCCCGACACGCCGCCATCGCGGCTATAGGCGTTTGCGGCCATATCGATGGCATCGGTCAATGCCCTTGAAAAAGGTTGAAATCCAGCACCGTATTTGCCGGTCTCTGCCAATTCGAAAAGGCGTTGCTCTGCATCCTCGATCTGCACGGACGGAGTCGCATCGACCGGAGAATCGTAAGCGACATTGACCATGTCCTCACCGATAGCGATGAGGTCTCGACGCAAGGCAAGGTCGTAGATCGTGCGACCGTAATGCTCGGCATTGATAACCGACGTCGCATTCGCCGCCAGGCGACCGAGATATTGCGGCACGGTCAACTCACCGAGCGGCTCCTCATTCTCGAAGTAGGTCTTCAGCGTGACCGGCGTCGCCCGTTTGCCCGCGAGAATGATCTTTGACGCGACTTCAAAAATTCGCCCGTGGAGGGGATCGAAAAAATGCCCGGCATCAAGGAATGCCGAAACGCGATCACAAGCCTCGTTGTTGACAAAGATGGCGCCCAGCAGTGCCTGTTCGGCCTCGATATTGTGAGGCGCAGTACGAAAGGCCTCCTCATTATCTTGGAGCAAATCGCTATCGAATGTTTGAGACGTTGCCATAGCTCTCGAATAGACCGATTCGGGGGTAGGCGGGGTGCGCACAGGGATAATCGTGCAAGTAATGCCCGCTATTCACATGAGACAAAAGTTTCGCTTGGCGACCTATCGCAATCTGCGCAGAAAGTCACGCCAGCTCAGCGGCTTACGAATAGAAAAACTGTCATTCGCCCGCCAGCCGCGGCGCTTCCTCAATGGCATTGTCACGAGAACGCAGCCGTTCTTCCTCAGCATAGACATAATCGCGTGTCAGCGGCACCGAATCACGCGATCTAGCCATCTGGATTTGGAAGACCATGAGATTTTCGAATCGGAAGGCGGCTTCCGCACCCGCCAAATAGAACTCCCACATTCGGCAGAACCGCTCGCCTTTGATTCCGGCAACCGCGTCCCGGTTGTCGATGAAACGCTGACGCCAATGGCGAAGCGTCTCTGCATAGTGCAGACGGAGGATCTCGATGTCTGTAATGAGCAGATCGGACCGTTCGATGACCGGAATGACTTCGCTAAGGGCAGGGATATAACCACCGGGAAAAATGTACTTTGCAATGAACGGATTTGTGGCGGCAGGTCCATCGAAACGGCCAATTGCATGCAGAAGTGCGACGCCATCCTCTGCCAGGTGATCGCGTAAGGTACGAAAGAACCCCGGATAGTGCGATACGCCGACATGTTCAAACATGCCGACCGATACGATCCTGTCGAAAGTCCCTTCGAGCTGACGATAGTCTTGGAACGCGAATTGTGCCCTCTCCGACAGACCCAGCCACGCTGCACGCCTACGGGCGACGCCTAGCTGCTCCCGGCTCAATGTAATGCCTTTCACCTGGGCTCCGGCACGTTGCGCCAGATAGAGACCGAGTCCGCCCCATCCCGAACCGATGTCGAGCACAGTCTGACCTTCGCTCAGCAAGAGCTTGGAGGCGATATGGCGCTTCTTCGCCACCTGGGCCGCTTCCAGCGACATTTTGGTGTTCTCAAAATAGGCGCATGAATATTGGAGGTCGTCATCGAGGAACATTTCATAGATAGAGCGGTCGATATCATAGTGGTGCGCCACGTTGCGCCGCGCGCGACCACGCGGATTGAATTGCTGCGCACGCTTACAGATGCGCCGGACCATTTCTGCGATTTGCGCTGTACGCGGCCATTCGCCGTTCTCGGCATTCGATAGAACGATCGCCAGGAAATCATAGATCCTTCCGCGTTCCAGGATCAGGCGACCGTCCATATAGGCTTCCGCAACAGCCAGTCCCGGATCGATATGAAAGAATGGTTCGAAAAAGTCATGTGTAAGACGCACCACAACGGGAATACCGGTTCTGTCACCGAACCGGTATTCCCTGCCGGATGGGTCGACGAGGCGCAGGTCGCCTCGCACCACAATCTGCTCGCAGACAAGCTTCAATGCGCGAAACATGACCAAACCAACCTGATCTATTTGCGCTCGGTCGCTCGTCGCCCGAGCGCAGGATCACTGATCGATTCTTTGGGCGGGGGCGGCGCATCGGTATCAAGGTGGATGCTCTCGGCTCCCGGCCATCCTGACGCAGCAATAGCAGCGCAATGTGGTCTTTATCGCATCAATTCATGGCAGTGACCTTGACCCACATCAGAGGGCCATCATCGAGTGGTCGGAAGCAGTTGTGTTCTTGCGTTTGGGTAACGAGAATCAATCCGCCCTCGACCACAAACATGATCGAGGGCGATAGATCACAACAAATACTGTATGTTAAGGCAATTTCTCGCGACGACTATGCGTCGTCTTTGGACGCCTCTTCGCCGTCGGTGTCGGCATCGTCGGTCGATGGCTCTTCGTCACTCAGCGCTTCGTCGGCTTCCCTGGCAAGTGCTTCGTCCTCGAAGACGTCTTCGGCACTTAATGCATCATCGTCATCGTCGAAATCGTCGTCGACCATCGCCGTGACATCCTCACCGCGCGCTTGTCGCTCGGCTTCTTCGTCGGATCTGGCAACGTTCACATTGACTGTCGTCTCGACTTCCGGATGCAGGCTCAGGCGTACCACATGCACGCCGAGTGTCTTGATTGGCCGATCTAGAAGCACCTGTGAGCGAATGATGCTGAAGCCACCCTCGGAAATTGTCTCTGCAATGTCGCGCGTGGACACCGAACCATAAAGTTGGCCCGTATCGCCGGCTTGGCGGATCACCACAAAGCTCTCACCGTCGATCTTTTCGGCGACCGAGCCGGCTTCCGTCTTCAGCTCGAGGTTGCGCGCCTCAAGCTGGGCGCGGTCCACTTCGAAACGCTTGAGATTATTAGGCGTTGCGCGAAGAGCCTTGCCGCTCGGCAGCAGGTAATTGCGCGCGAAACCATTTTTGACAGTGACCACGTCGCCCATTTGACCGAGCTTGCGGATCCTTTCCAGCAAAATGACGTCCATGAATTCAACTCCTTAAGCGTGTGATTCCATTATTCATTAAAGTCCGACCCAGAAGCCGTGGGAGGCGGTTTCATGCGCTCGCGCAATCTAAAGATTGGATCGCAGAGACCGAGTGAAGCGACGATGAGTGCGACCCATCCCAGAAAGAGGATCGCAAGGTAGACGACCGCGAGAATGAATGATCGAAACGGCATGGCTCGCGTCAGCACATGTATGATGACAAGACCGAGAAACAGGTATGCCAATACGAACGCGCCCGCAAATGCCGTCGCCAGGCTACCGATTGCACCGCCCATGAATGCAAGTGCAAACACCAGAGCCCCTACCACCGAAAATAGTGCGGGATACGTCATGTTCCCGATGTCCGGCCAGGGTCTGAGCGCGCGGCCGGAAGCTTCGATCACACGACCGGCCAGCATCATGTTCAGGGTCATGACCAACAGCCAGGCAACAGCAGCAGCGGCCGGTGCGGCCCGCGCCAGAAAGCCTGCCAGCCGATTCAGCGAATCCTTGTCGATCTCGGCAGGTGCCTGAGGACCAAGAGTCGTCATAACCTCTTCGAGACGCTGCGCAATAGTCGTCTGCAGCGCGGCAGGGTCGACACCGAGTGACAGCATTGCCAGGACCGCCAGGCCACCGGCCATTCCTGTCGCCCACGCCAAAAGGCGTCCGGGCGGATACCAGTCGACGATGTCGGGCTGTCCTTCCTGCTCGGCCGGAATCCGCCGTGACAGAAGAGCCAGATAGCAAAGAACGGCGGCTGGTGCACCGAGGCCCAGAAAATAGACAGTTGCCGCAGGCAATCCGAGTGCCAGGACGACGACAACAGACCCGGAGATTGCAGCGACGCCGGCCGCGGCCCATCCCCAGCCAAGTCCTGTGAGCATCATCGGCAGCGGTGACAGATAGAGCAGAGCAAGGGCGAGCGCTGAACTTGTCGCAGCGGATGCGAACAACACAGCCGATACCAGACCGGCACCGAAACCAATGAGATATGGCGAACCCATTATGACAGCTGTCCCGCTTCTTTAAGCGGTTAGAGGCGGTCGCTCATAACTCAAGGCGGCCGGCCCAACCAGGTGACGATCGCGTCAGGAAATCACGTAAGGCAAGAGTCCCAGAAACCGTGCCCGTTTAATGGCGCGTGCCAACTCACGCTGGCGCGGTGCCGATACGGCTGTAATGCGGCTTGGCACGATCTTGCCACGCTCGGAAATAAAGCGTTGCAGCAGCTTCACGTCCTTATAGTCGATCTTCGGCGCGTTATCTCCGGAAAACGGGCATGTCTTGCGTCGGCGATGAAATGGGCGACGAACTGGGAGTTGTGCGATGTTGCTCATGACTTAAGACCCTTCACGCGCTGCTGCTGCGGGAGCCGGGCGGTCTTCCCGCGGGCCGCGATCCTCGCGCGGACCGCGATCTTGTCTCGGGCCGCCACGACCCGGTCGGGAATCGCGATCACGCCGACCGCCACGCCGATCGTCACGATCGGATCGCCGCATCATCGGCGAGGGTCCTTCTTCGTGCTCATCAACCCGAACGGTCATAAAGCGCAGAATATCGGTGGAAATCCGCATCTGACGTTCCATCTCTGCAACGGCTTCATGCGGCGCATCGATGTTCATAAAGGTAAAGTGCGCTTTGCGGTTCTTCTTGATCTTATAGCCCAGCGTCTTCAGTCCCCAATATTCGTGCTTGGGAACAGTTCCTTTGCCATCTGTCAGAATGGTCTGGAATGCCTCCGTCAGCGCTTCGACTTGTTGGCTCGAAATGTCCTGACGGGACAGGAATACGTGCTCATAGAGCGGCATGCTCGTTCGCCTTTCCTAATATCAACACTTGAACAACCGCACGATCATGCGGCGATTGCTCGTTTGCCGGCCCCGGCGCATAGCCTCTCTGGAGCCCGGAAAGGCTCAGAGCAAGACCCAAAAGAGCGGAGACACCGGAAGCCGGACAATCATCGGTCCTACGAGCCAATACGACCCGCCTTCCGTTCAGCCTCCAACCGGGATTGCCGAATATCCGCGACTTATACGCGCTTAAAACGCCAATGCAACCAGAATTCGCTCTTGATACAAGGGTCTGCTTGACAGTTAACGCCAATCCGTGTCTTTGGCGGCGCAGCAAACAGGTCATTTCCTCGCGGCTCATGGACGGCTGCCATGGTCAATGACCGCATTCAGGTTACCAAGTCTCGGAAGCAGAAATGACGATTGCATTCACATTCCCAGGCCAGGGGAGTCAGCATGTCGGGATGGGCGCTGAACTCGCCGATACCTATGCGAGTGCGCGCGGCGTTTTCGACGAAGTCGACGATGCGCTCGGAGAGAAACTCTCACAGATTATGTGGGAGGGTCCGGAAGAAACGCTGACGCTCACGGAAAACGCCCAACCGGCTCTGATGGCCGTCTCGCTGGCCGTCATGCGTGTGCTCGAGACGGAACAAGGCCTGGCGTTGTCCGAACGCGTTTCTTATGTGGCAGGGCATTCGCTCGGTGAGTATTCAGCACTTGCGGCAGCTGGCGCGATCAGCGTCGGCGATACGGCCCGCCTTCTTCGGACACGTGGCCTTGCCATGCAGAAAGCCGTTCCGGTCGGGGAGGGTGCAATGGCCGCTTTGCTGGGCGTTGACCTGCCCGAAGCGGAAAAGCTTGCGGAAGCGGCCGCCAATGGCGATGTATGCCAGGCGGCCAACGACAATGCACCCGGGCAGGTGGTACTCTCCGGCGCCAAGGCGGCGATCGACCGTGCCATTGAAATGGCAGGCGATTTCGGCGTTCGCCGTGCTGTATTGCTACCGGTAAGCGCACCATTCCATTGCACGATGATGCAGCCTGCCGCAGATGTCATGGCTGAAGCACTGGCCGGTGTCGAAATCAAAGCGCCAACCGTTCCATTGGTCGGGAACGTGCTGGCAAGCGAGACAACAGATCCAACTGCCATTCGAGAGAACCTCGTCACGCAGGTCACCGGCGTCGTTCGGTGGCGCGAATCTGTGGCTTACATGGCCGAACACGGTGTCGGCTCGGTCTATGAAATCGGTTCTGGGCGGGTATTGACGGGACTGGCTCGACGAATTGTCCGAGCCCTGAACGCCACTGCTATTGGCAAGCCGGAAGACATTGAGGCAGCCGCCGACATTCTGGCGAGCGCTGGTTAAGAAGAGGGGCGACATGTTTGATTTGACAGGCAAAGGCGCATTGGTAACCGGGGCAACCGGCGGCATTGGCGCCGAGATCGCAAAAGCGATGCATGCCCAGGGCGCCACGGTCGCGATCTCGGGAACAAGAGAGGAGCGACTAAGGAGTCTGGCGGATGAGCTGGGAGACCGGATTCACGTCTTCCCATGCAATCTGAAAGACCGGGACGCAGTGAAAGGCTTGGTTCCCGAAGTGGAAAAGGCCCTTGGCCAGCTCGACATTCTCGTAAACAACGCTGGAATTACCCACGACAATCTCTTCATGCGCATGACGGATGAGGAATGGGACGACGTGATCGCCGTGAATTTAACGGCTGCGTTCACGCTGGTGCGAGCCGCTTTGCGCAATATGATGCGTCAACGCTCTGGACGTGTCGTCAATATTGCTTCTATATCCGGCGTTCTAGGGAATCCTGGACAAGCGAACTACGCTGCGTCCAAATCCGGAATGGTCGGCATGACGAAATCTCTGGCGCGCGAAGTCGCGAGCCGGGGCATCACCGCCAACTGCATTTCACCGGGATTCATCGAAACGGCGATGACGGATGCGCTGAATGAAAAACAGGTCGAGGCCATTGCGGGTGCGATTCCTGCCGGTGTCTTCGGCACACCGTCCGACATTGCTTCCGCCGCCGTCTATTTGGCGAGCGACGAAGCACGGTACGTAACAGGACAGACCATCCACGTTAACGGTGGCATGGCAATGGTTTAGGAGGAGAGTTCCAAGTAGGATCGGATCGGAAAATTGGTCTGCAACATGCCCGCGATTGGCATTCGTCGTCGACTGGCCAACGCTCATAAAGTGTGTTACCAAGCGGCGTTTTTTGGGACGGCAGACGGCCCACCCGCCGACCAATCCGAGTCGACAGCTGGAACAGCCACCGAACAGAGAACCGCGCAGCTCAGGATAACCGGGGCCGCGTTGCAACTAAGCTATTTTGACAAGAGTCGTGAGGCATCGAAATGAGCGACATTTCAGACCGCGTTAAGAAGATCGTCGTTGAGCACCTTGGCGTCGAAGCCGAAAAGGTCAAGGACAATGCAAGTTTCATCGACGATCTCGGCGCGGACAGTTTGGATACGGTCGAACTCGTCATGGCGTTTGAGGAGGAGTTCGGCTGCGAAATTCCGGACGATGCCGCCGAGACAATTCTCACGGTGGGTGACGCCGTGAAGTTTCTCGAACAGAACGCTGGCTAACCAGAAATACTCTCTCTCCCTTGCGACTGTCGTGACTGATAGGTTCGGGTGCGGACGTAGGGGCCGGGCATAGTCGGACCAATTTCACACATGCGACGCGTCGTAATCACGGGCATAGGAATGGTTTCGCCGCTTGCGAGCGGTGCGGAAGCTTCTTGGCAACGCCTTTTGGCGGGCCGGAACGCCGCTCGCCGCGTCGAAAACTTCGAAGTCGACGATCTGGCGTGCCAGGTTGCCTGCCAGATCCCATTGGGTGACGGCAGCGATGGCACGTTCAATCCAGACGACTGGATGGAACCAAAGGACCAGCGCAAAGTCGACGATTTCATCGTCTACTCCATGGCAGCGGCGACGCAGGCGCTTGCCGACGCAGACTGGGCACCCGAGAACTACGAAGACCAGATCAGGACAGGCGTACTGATCGGCTCGGGCATCGGCGGGCTTCAAGGCATCGAGAAAACATCGCTGCTACTGGCCGACAAGGGCCCGCGGCGCGTCAGCCCGTTTTTTATTCCCGGCCGGTTGATCAATCTGGCCGGTGGCTATGTCTCGATTCGTCATGGTCTCAAAGGTCCCAATCATGCCGTCGTCACCGCTTGCTCGACTGGCGCCCACGCCATCGGCGATGCCTCACGCCTAATCGGTCTCGGCGACGCCGACGTGATGTTGGCCGGCGGCGCGGAATCGCCTGTTTGCCGCCTGGCGGTTGCGGGCTTTGCTGCCTGCCGCGCGCTTTCGACTGGCTTCAATGATGCTCCCGAAAAAGCCTCTAGACCTTATGACCGGGACCGCGACGGTTTTGTCATGGGCGAAGGTGCGGGCGTTGTCGTTCTTGAGGAATTGCAGCACGCACTCGATCGCGGTGCGAACATCTATGGCGAGATCGTCGGCTACGGATTGTCAGGCGACGCCTTTCATATTACCGCGCCTGCCGAAGACGGCGATGGTGCCTATCGCTGCATGGTGGCAGCCATTGCACGCGCCGGGATCGATCCAAGCGAAATCGACTATATCAATGCTCATGGTACATCGACGCCGATGGGCGATGAGATCGAGTTGGGCGCTGTCGAGCGGTTGTTCGGCGAGTCGCCGAGTTCGCTCAGCATGTCCTCAACCAAGTCGGCGGTCGGTCATCTTCTCGGTGCAGCAGGTGCCGTCGAGGCGATTTTTTCGCTCCTTTCGATCCGCGACAACAAGTTGCCGCCGACACTCAATCTCGACAATCCGTCGGTTGATACAAAGATCGATCTCGTGCCCCATGAAGCGCGCGAACGCGAGACCAATGTTGTGCTAAGCAATTCGTTCGGATTTGGCGGCACCAATGCGTCTCTCGTTTTCCGCCGTTATGATGATGCCTAAAGCGTGCGAGCCGCGGTCCCCAAATACCGCCGTTTCGCCATATTTGATCGTATAGGTTTGGTGTGGCGTAGTGTGAGACGTGCGTAATGCCGAAGTCTCGTAAGACAGAGCCTGTTTCTCTAGTCGAGCATTCTCTAGCCGTGCTGAGATCAATGGACGATCGAAGACCAGCTTCTCAACCGCGAAGCCCATTGGAGGCTTTAGAGCCGTCGCGTGCGCCCGAACGCCCGGACCGAGCTGAGCGCGTGCGTTTTCATCCGCTCATCTCCATCCTGAACGGCATATTGACGCTTGTCTTCATTATGCTCATCGGCCTCGGCGGCCTCGTCTATTTTCTGAAAGTGCAGTTCGACAAACCGGGACCATTGCAGACTTCGGTAACGATGGTGGTGCCGAAAGGGCAGGGCGTGAATTTTATCGCTGCACGCCTTGAGCGGGAAGGGATTATCACCGACAAGACGGTCTTCGTCGCGAGCGTGTTCTATTTCCGTGCGCAGAGCAAGTTGAAGGCCGGTGAATACCAGTTCCCCAAACATGCAAGCATGCGCGACGTTCTCGACCGAATGGTCGAAGGAAAGTCGATTCTGCATTCGGTATCGATTCCGGAAGGCTTTACCAGCGCCCAGGTGGTGAACCGGCTCAATAAGCACGAACTTCTTGTCGGTGAGATTACAGAGATCCCTGCCGAAGGCAGTTTGCTACCCGATACCTATCGCTTCAACCGTCATACGAAACGCCAGGAACTCATCGCGCGCATGCAGAAGGGCATGAAACGCTTTGTCACCAAACTCTGGGCGGAGCGGGCACCCGGGCTCCCCATTGCAAACCCTGCCGAAGCCTTGATTTTGGCTTCCATCGTCGAAAAGGAAACGGGCCGGGCCGACGAGCGCGGGCGCATTGCCGGGGTCTTTATCAATCGATTGAACAAGGGCATGCGCCTGCAATCCGATCCGACGATCATCTACGGAATCACAAATGGCAAAGGTCCGTTGGGGCGCCCGATCTATCGATCGGATATCGATAAACCGACCGCATACAATACCTATCATATCGACAGGCTGCCCCCGACGCCGATTGCCAATCCGGGACGCGCCGCGATCGAAGCCGTACTGAATCCCGTGAAGACCGACGCACTGTTTTTTGTCGCTGACGGCACGGGAGGCCATTCATTTACCGCGACCTATGCCGACCACAATCGCAATGTGAAAAAGTGGCGTGTCATTGAACGCGAAGCGCGCGAACGTGAGAAAGCAGAGGCACTGAAACGAGGCGATGCAGAGGCTCTGGCCCGCCTGAACCAGGCCGCGGCACGGGATGCAGCACAACCCGAAGAGCAACAACAAGCAGCGGAAACGCCTACAGCCGAAAACGAAGTGGCAAATGAAATTCCGCCTCTGCCGGACCGCAAGCCCCGGTCCTGATATCGGTTTATTCCCGTCATAGCCTGGTCGGCTAAGCAGTCGGCATTCCTCACCGAATCCCTTGTCGCTCTCCATAAGTGGCACTAAAGTCCTTCACTCAGCGAGGCAACCGGCCCCAATGCCGGAACGGGGACATCATGACACTTACCAGCATGACCGGATTCGCGCGTGGCGACGGCGAACACGGCACTTTGACGTGGCACTGGGAAATTCGCACGGTCAATGCGAAGGGCCTCGATATCCGCATGCGCCTGCCGCAGGGTTTTGAGGGCATCGAGCAACGTGTCCGCGACGCCTGTAGAAAACGTCTCACACGCGGCAATTGCTTTGTCGCACTTTCAGTCAACCGTGACGCTGGCGGTACAGAGATCCAACTCAATGAAACAGCCTTGATGCAGGCCGCCGCCGCTGTTCGGCGGGCCAGTGAGATCATCGACGCGGAGCCGCCTCGGCTCGATGGTTTGATGTCAATCAAAGGCGTACTTGAGATCCACGAGGCGGAAGACGATGACGATACCCGCGCGGCACAGATTGAGGCAGTAATCAGTGACCTGGAGCAAAGTCTGGATCAGGTCGTTGCCGCACGGCGTGACGAAGGACAGCGCCTTAGCGACGTGATCAAGGCCGATCTCGCAGAGGTTGCACGATTGGTACAAATTGTAGAGAACGCTCCGGCACGGAGCGCTGAGACAATCAGTGCAAGGCTGCGCGAACAGATAGAACGGTTGCTCGATGCCAATAGCGCCCTGGATGAGGATCGCCTGCATCAGGAAGCAGTCATGCTGGCGGCAAAAGTGGACGTCCAGGAAGAAATCGAACGGTTGAAAGCGCATGTGGCGGCCGGCGAAGACCTTTTGATATCCGGTGAACCTGTCGGACGCCGGTTGGAGTTTCTTATGCAGGAATTCAATCGGGAAGCGAATACCATTTGCTCCAAGTCCAACGATAAGGAAATATCGCACGCCGGATTGGCGTTGAAATCCGTGATCGATCGTTTGCGGGAACAGGTTCAGAACATTGAGTAAAGCTCCCTCCGAGATAGCGCGGCGCGGATTAATGCTCGTCTTGTCGTCGCCATCCGGTGCCGGCAAGACAACTTTGGCACGCGGGCTACTGGAATCCGATTCCAACATCAGCATGTCCGTCTCCGTGACAACTCGAAAACCGCGCCCCGGCGAAATCGATGGCGTCGATTATACGTTTGTCGATCAGGAAGAGTTCGGCCATCGGCGGGACCGCGACGAATTTCTGGAATGGGCACTTGTTTTCGATCACTTTTACGCAACGCCAAGAGCCGCCGTGGAGGCTGCTCTTGAGCAAGGAAAAGACGTCCTTTTCGATATCGACTGGCAGGGTGCGGACAAACTGCGAAAGAGTGTCGGCGGCGATATGGTCAGCATCTTCGTGCTGCCACCGTCGGCAGACGCACTTGAAGAGCGCCTGAAAGCCCGTGCCCAGGATCCGGCGGAAGTCGTCCGCCGCCGCATGGCTGGCGCCAGCAACGAGATCCAGCATTGGGACGACTATGACTATGTGGTGGTCAATAGAGACCGCGAGGCCAGTCTCGGCGAAGTCAAAGCCATCCTCGCAGCCGAACGGTTGAAGCGCACACGTCGCAGAGAGGGGCTGCAGGCATTGGTGAACCATCTTCAAGACGGTCTCGTGGGCCGCTGAAAGGCGCGTGGTTCCAACTCGCAATCAAGCCGACAGAAGTTCCGCCATCCGACAAAACGCCTCGACCGAAAGCTCTTCCGCCCGGCATGTCGGTTCGATACCAAGTTCCGATAGGCGCGCCTCCGGATTGTCGAAGATCTGACGCAGGCTCGTTCGCAGCATCTTGCGGCGCTGACCGAATGCCGCCGCGGTGACCCGTTCGAGAGCCTCGGCATCGCAGGCAGGGGAGGGTGCGGCTTTGGGGATAAATCGCACAACTGCTGAATCCACCTTCGGCCGCGGTGTGAAAGCAGCCGCAGGAACCGGCAGCACGATAGACGGCACCGTTCGCCACTGGGCCAGGACCGACAATCGCCCATAGGCCTTCGTCGACGGGCGCGCCGTTATGCGCTCGGCGACCTCTCGCTGAAACATCAGGACCATATCATCGAACCATGGAGGCCAGGGTTCGGTTTTGAGCCATCCGACAAGCAGTGGCGTCGCTATTCCGTAAGGCAAGTTGGAAACGATTGATTTTCGTCCATCGCCGAGCGCGTCGTAGTCGATATTGAGAGCGTCATCCATATGAATGTCGAGACGACCGGGATATCGCTCGGCAATTGCCTCGAGTGCCGGACGACAGCGTTCGTCGCGTTCGACAACGATGACGTGCGCTGCACCTTCCAGAAACAAACCCCGCGTCAGACCGCCAGGGCCCGGTCCGATCTCAATGACTGTCTTGCCATCCAATGCTCCACCAGCCCGCGCAATTCGCGTCGTCAGATTGAGATCGAGAATAAAGTTCTGGCCGAGAGACTTTCGCGCACTCAATCCAAGGTTGGCAATGGTTTCCCGAAGCGGGGGGAGTCCGTCCGGCGCCGTCACTTCACCGGCTCAGGGTTCGCGATCACATCGCGTGCCAACAGCAATGCATGAACGAGACTGCTTGGGTCGGCGCGACCTGTCCCGGCAATATCGTAAGCCGTTCCATGGTCCGGCGACGTACGCACGAATGGCAGGCCAAGTGTCATGTTGACGGCGCGTTCGAAGGCAAGCGTCTTGATCGGTATCAGTGCTTGATCATGATACATGGCGATCGCTGCATCATAATTGGATCGGGCAGCCGCATGAAACATGGAGTCGGCAGGGAAGGGGCCGGAGACAGCAAGTCCCTCTTGAGATAATTGCGCGATGGCCGGCTGGATAATCGTGACTTCTTCATGCCCAATGCTCCCGCCTTCGCCCGCATGTGGATTGACACCGGCGATCGCCAGCTTTGGGCTTTCGATGCCAAAACGAAGACGAAGGTCCGATGCGACGATTCTTGCTGTTGCCACGATCCGTGCCGTCGTCAGTGCCTCGCGCACCTCTTCAAGCGGGATATGAACTGTGACAGGAACGACTTTCAGAACATCCGCGACGAGCATCATCACGGGCTGACAACTCATCCCCCATTGGGAGGCCAATTCTCCCAGAAACTCAGTGTGACCTGGATGCTCGAAACCCGCTTCATACATGACGAGCTTGTTGATCGGATTGGTCACCAATGCGCGCGCCCATCCCTGACGGATCAGAGCAACACCGGTTTCGATCATCTTGATCGTCGCCGGCGCATTTTCCGGGTCGGGCCGACCTGCATACACTGTCTTGGAAACGGGTATTGAAAGAACGGGCAGTGCATTGCCTACACCACTCAAATTCTCAAGGGTCGGTGAGACCTCGACGAACGATACGTCAAGAGCAAGATCGTTCGCGCGCGCTGCGAGAACATCGACATCGCCTAAGACAACCATTTCCGGCAATTGCAGCTTTTCGCGGGAATGCCACGCGCGGAGCGTAATGTCGGGTCCGATTCCAGCCGGATCGCCCATGGTCAAGGCGATTGGCAAGGGGCTTGGTGGAAATGGACGCATGGCCTTGTATGACCGATAAATCCGCCGGCTACCAGTATCAGGCCCTATCGGCTTCCAGCTTTGCTTAACGCCGTCCGGGGGCGACGGCACCGCCTCAGCACCGCAGACAACTCTCGATCAAAACACTATTTGCTGCGATGTTCGATAAATGCGTCGCGGCGCAGATCTTGAAAATAGCGTTTCGCAAGCCTGTTATATTCTTCGGCCTGCATCTTCTGCTCGACAGCCTGACGTTTCTTGGCGTCGGTCTTGATCTGCTTGCGGGAGCACACAGCGAAAAGTTCGACACCAGTCGGCGTGAGATTTGGCGGGGTCATCTGACCGGCCTTGGCCTTCATCAGCAGGGCACGCGATGGCTGCGGAAGTTGCTCTGTCCGCTTCCTGCCAACCGATTTGATCGATGCTTTGCGCACGCCCTTGATGACGTCCTCTATCTTCTCGCAGGAACGAAAACGGCTGCGCAACGCCTCCGCTTCGACCAAACGCGTCGCGATCGTCTCCTGGTCCGGCTCTTCGCCCAGCTCAAGCCGGACACGCCGCAACTGAAACTCGGTTGTTGCCTGGCCTTCGCCTTCGACCGTTGTCAGCGCTTCGTCGACCTGCGTCGCGCTCACACTGACCTGGTGGCGAAACTTGCGTTGGACAACCTGACGCCACACAAGCGCAACCTTGATCCGATCTCGAAACGTGCGCACATTGACACCGGCCTGTTTTAACCCACCGACGAGTTTGTTGAGTGGCATCTTGTTCCGCTTGGCAATGCCCTCAAGCGTCTGTGTAATCCTTTCTTCGGTGACAGAAACACCCAGCTTTTTGGCTTCCTGCAGCTTGAGTTTCTCCTCGATCAGTTCCTTAATGATCTTCTTGCGAAGAGCTGCTGTTGGCTTCTGGCCGGATGTCATGGCCATGAACCGCGTTCGCTGCGACACGTCATATGCGGAAATCGGCTCATCGTTGACCAATGCAACGATCATTTGATCGGCCGTCGCCTGACCGGATCCGGCCATGAGTGCGGCCCAGAACAGCGCTGCAAACAGAGACGCTTGCAACACCTGGCGGCGCGAGCCGGCGCTTGGCGCATAGTCGAGCATTGTCAGTTGTCCTCGGCGTTCAATTCCGTGAATCCACGCATTTAATGCCTGTATTGCGGCATTCCTGCAGCAAAAATTGGCGGCAGAATGGCGCACATCCAGCAAGTTTGGCAAGGCAACCGGCCCGTAATGCATCCGAATTGGCTAATGCAGTCCTTGTTCGTTCCGTCAGATGCCGCCGGCATCGACATCGAATGCGCCCAAATGCTTGAGCTCGAAGCGCAGCATTACGCGTTCGTCCGGCTGGATATCCCGGTCGCGAACGAAGGTCTCCGTGTAGGTAACCGACAGTGCGAAACAGTCGTCCGCGTAGCGCAGACCAAGAGAATTGCTCAGCCGTGCGTCCCGTTCGATGTCCAAGCGAAGATGACCGAATGCCGACCAATGCTCCGTTAGCCGCAGTTCACCCTGCGTCTGGATTTCCTCACGGTCCGCGGTAATCCCTAGACCGGGTTGTGCATCCAGGTTCGAGTAGATTGCAGAGGCCGTCACGGGACCGGCTTTCAATCTCGCCGACACATCCGTCCGCCTCAGTTCGAAACTCTTTTCGTCAAAGCGCGCCTGTCCGGTAAAGCTGATCAGGTCGAGGGGGCGAATGTACAGGCCGGTTACATAGTCAGACCGATCGGTATCGAGGCCGCTATCGACGCCGAAATCGTTATCGCCTGCGATCTGGTAGCTCTGTCCGATGACGGCTCTGGCATATCCGCCATTGTGGCCTTGAACGGTGTATTGCAAGCCGACATTTGCTCGCGTGCCGGTTTCGATACGATCATAACCGGAAAACTTGTCCGTATCGAAGAGCAGGGTATCGTCGTAAACGAGGCTGCGCGCATCCTCGTTCGGAATATCCTTCTGGTCTTTGAGGTTGGGCCGGGCAATGAACTGAGCCACCGGTTCGATGACATGCGAAGCCCTCGCGCCATGTTTTACGAACGGGTAGCGATACTCGATCCCGGCTGTCGCCATACCGCGCGTAATCGTGTCTTCCGTTCCGACGTCTCCCGTCACCGGGTCCACCACATTCGACACCTGATAAACATCGCCCCGCAACGAGGCAAACGGTGTGATTACCTGACCATTTCGGCTCGTGAACTGCTTGCGCCACTTCAACTCGCCGACGACATGATTGTTGTCGGCGCCACTATCGCGGGAAAGGCTGAGCACGTTCGCGTTGAAAGCGAGTTCGCCCCCCATCACCGGATCAGCCGCTACATAATTATAGTCAATCACCGGGTGAACGCGGGATTCGGCGGTGGAAGTGTCCGCAAATGTCAGTGCACCGAAGTGATAGAGGCTCGTATCGAAGTAGCTGCGATCACTCTGTTTCGTGAGATAGACCTGCGAGACCCGCTCGGTCGAGAGGATGCTGTCGAGCTTGTAGAAACGGCGGAACGTATCGTCGCTTTCAACGGTCACGTCCCAGCCGAAGTCCCAGGCTTCGGCAAACTTAAAGTCGCCGACCGTTTTGATGCTGCCGCGGAAATCGGGATTGCCGGGAGTTAGCGGATCACTCTCTGTCTCGTCGATACCGGCAAGATCAAGGCTGTATCGGCCATTTTTCGTGCGATGCCGCCACTGGCCCTTCCAAAGCACGCCGCGCCGCTCCGTATAGACCGGCGCGAATGTGAAGTCATAGTTCGGTGCGAGTGCAAAATAATAGGGCACTTCGACGGTCGCGCCGAGTTCGTTGGAATGTCCGAAACCGGGGATGAGAAACCCAGACTTGCGCTTGACCGAAGGATCGGCGTGCTTGAATTTCGGCAGATACATCAGCGTTTTGCCGAACAGCTCGAATTTCGCTTTCTCGTAAGCGATTGTTGCTTCCGACTTTTTGTGAATAACGCGAACGGCCTTAATTCGCCAGGTGGGCGGTTTGTTCGGATTATCTGCGCAAGCCTTACAAGGCGTGTACCAGGCATTCTCGAAGACCGTCGTCTCTCCGCTCTGCCGAATGGCCCGATCGGCTACGATCCGGGAATCGTCATCGCCGACGATCTTCAGAGACCGAATGAAGCCGTCGCGGAAATCATCGGTCAGCGTAATGCGATCTGCGGTGATGATCGCACCATCAGGCTCCTTGATGCGGACATTACCTTCCGCAGTCAGCTGATTTGTCGATTGATTATAGAGCACCTTGTCGGCTGTCAGAACATAGCTGCCGTGATAGATCTCGACATTGCCCTTCGCAGTGACGCGATTGTTCTGATTGTCATAGATCATCTCGTCTGCCTGGAGAAGCATCGGACGATCAGAGTCTGACGGAACAACCGGGCCTTCTTCTTCCAGTGGCCGCGTCTGCGCCATCGCAGTCGAAGGCAGCACAACAAAGCTTGCGGCAATCGCGAACAGCAACCCGCCCAAAAGGCCGGTTGTCACGCTTTTGCGCGTTTCCAGTTGCGATATGTGCCTAGCGTGGAACACGGTCAGCCGTCCTCCTGCCGCAAAAGAACGGTTAGCGCGAGAAGCGCGGCAATCAGCGGCGGTGCCCATGCGGCCGCCTCCGGAGAAGCAAGACCGGACCGGCCAAGATTGCGCGTCAATTCAGCGAGAACGAAGAAGGCGAATCCAGCTGCGAGACCACTGATCACCATCGTCTGTATGTTACCGAACCTGAAAGCTTTCAGCGAACAGGTCGCCGCCAGCAACACCATGACCGCCAAGACAAATGGCTGCGACAGGAGGGACTGGAACTGCAGCCGATGCCGGAGAGCCGGAAGCTTCGCTTTCTCCGCTATCTCGATGAATTTCGGAAGCTCCCAGAACGAAATCGCCCGCACCGAGCCAAGGCTGTCTCGAACCTGCGTAGTGGTCAAATATGTTGAAACAAAGTAGCGCTCGTAAAATGCCGGTTCACGTTTCAGTTCCCCGTCAAGCGTAACCCACGCGCTCTCAAGCTCCCAGCGCCCGTCTTTTAACGTCGCTTTCTCGGCCTCGATCCGCTCCAGGAAGTTGGTCTCCCGGTTGTATTGAATGATCGAGACATTGCCGAGTTGAAGACCTTGATTGGCCGCGGCACCAGCGTGGATGATCGACTGGCCATCCGCACCGTTCTGCCGGAGCCATGCGCCAGCATTCTTCGTCTTCAGAAGAGACGGGCCGCTACGCTTCTTGAATGTCTCCAGTGACATGCTGTCTGCCAGTGCGCGCGCATTCGCGGCGAGGGGATTGTAGATCGTGGTTGCGAAGACCCCCAGGAGGAGGGCGACGACAATACCCGGCAGAATGAACTGCCAAGCCGACATCCCGCCGGCTCTGAAAATCGTCAGTTCGGAACTACGGCTGAGCATCAGAAACGCACCGATGCTGCCAATGAGAACGGCGATTGGCAGGATAAGTTCGGAATATGCGGGGAGACGGAGAAGCGCGAGGATAATGAGCGAACTCATCGGAACGCGTTCAAATTTGCCCGATTGCCTAAGAAGCTCGACAAAGTCGGCAAAGAAGACCAGCACAACACACATGGCCATAACGGCAAGAATGCCGAACAGGAACCGCTTGGAGATGTAGCGCATAAGCGTCATACCGCACGACCTCCCTGGCTCTGTGTGTTTGAACCGGGCAGGAGCCGCACAACCATATCGTCGAATTTGGCTTTTGCGACACCGATAACAGCCATGTGGCGTTGCGCTTCCGGTGACAGTCTGGCTTGCGTCAGAGCGCCGGCAATCACAATCGCGCCAACCGGCGCGCCATAGACGACAATCAGTCCGCTCGGGTCCAACGTTGTCAGATTGGTGCCTGTCAGCCCAAGCAACCGGACACCGACCGCAACACCGAACGTAATACCGACCGCACTCCAGCGATTCTCACGCGACGTCCGTGGAAACCCGAGGAATAGAATTGCGACCATTACATAAGAGAGCGGATAAACCGCCAGCGCGAATCGATTGTGGATCTCGGAACGGAACTGCCCGGGCGTCCGGGCGAAGAGTGGATCCGTCTCGTCGACATTGAGAAGTTCGCCGAGATAGCGCTCTCTCGGCTTGAGCACCGCAGCCCCTGTATCGGGGCCGAACTGGGAGAGATCGAATATGTACCGGTCGTAGGCGATGATGCTGACCGCTTTGTCTTTTGCTTCCCCGTCCCGGCGATGGACGTGACCGTCATTCATCACAAGAAAGGTCCCGTTTTCGGTCTTTTCCAAACGGGCCCGGTCGGCAAGATAGGTCATCACCTGAGCCGGCTGGCGTTGATCGTGAATAACGAGGCCAAGCAGATCGCCGTCTAGGGTCCGCTCTCGAATATGAAACGTCAGACCTTTTTCCGGGCTCGAGAACCGACCGGGCTGGAGAACCTGGCTGATAAGATCGGTTCGCACCTGGACAATGTAGGATCGGAGTGTCCGCAGGCTTGCGGGTGTCAGGAAGAGGTTCATCACCAGCACAAGGGCGACGACCAAGCTTCCAAGCGCCAGATAGGGTTTCGCCAGACGCCAGATGTTTGCGCCCGAGGCCGATGCCACGATCAGCTCGCTGTCACCATTGAGCCGATCGAGCGTATGGAGCGACGCCACAAGCAGGGCGTTCGGCGCGATCAACGCAACGAGCCCCGGCAGCGCCAAGCATGTCATCGTCAGGAAAATCCCGAAGGATTGGCCCTGAGACGTCAGTAGCTTCAGCTGCCCAAGCGCCGTTGCGATCCATACGATCGCCGTCAATGTCAGCAAAACCAACAGGAACGATCCTGCGGCCTGCCGAAAGACGTATCGGCTGAACAGGTCCATTGAGACCAGTTATTCCCCCATGTGTGAATCCGAGGCATCGTTGTTATTTTGCCTTCGGACCCGGTAATTGGTTACGTGCCCAGCCGCATTTTGACACCGCTAACATGGCGGAAAAGCGACCAAATCGGTCACTTGCCTTCCCAGCGCATAAGAATTACTAACTGTGGCCTCAATGCCACAGCGGCCCGGGTACCAATCCCCTCTTGAGTGGCATGATTCGACCCGATTTCCTAGCCAATTATTGGCGGATTCGCGCGATTCTGGCGCGCGGCAACACTCCGAGGTTTTTTCCGAATGAGCAAATCGCCTGCAATCTCCTTCGCTGACATTAAGACGCCCACTCAGGGCGTTGTCGTAATTGTGGCAGAAGATGGGCCGTCCTATGGCCCTACGACGGATGCTTTGAACACAGAATCGGGTGGCGCTATCATCCGCGCACAGAAGGTCCGCGATTTTAAGGGAAAGAAAGGAAGCACTCTCGACCTTTTGGTCCCATCCGGTTTGAAGATTGCACGGCTATTGATTGTAGGGGCTGGCAAATTCGACGATTACGCCCAGCACGACTGGGTGGCATTGGGGGGCAAGATCCGAGGCCTGGTAACCGGCAGGGAAGGGGACACTGCAACGGTAATTCTGGAACGCAAGAAAGGCTCGGTGACCGCCGATCAGGCTGCCGATTTGGCGCTGGGCATCGCGATGCGCGGCTACAAATTCGACAAATACAAGTCGAAAAAGGCCTCGAAGTCCGACGACAAGAAGAATGAAAAAGATAAAGAACTCAAACGCTTGACCATTCAAACCTCATCTGCGGCGCAGGCACGCCGGGCCTTTGCGTCGCGGCGCGCAATCAACAATGGCGTCAGTACCGCCCGTGACCTGGTGAACGAGCCCGCAAATATTCTCAATCCAGTCGAATTTGCGAAGCGCATCAAAGCGTTAACGTCGACAGGACTATCGGTGGATGTGCTGGATGACAAGGCGCTTGCACGCGAAGGCATGGGATCGATGTTGTCCGTTGGACTCGGCAGCGAGCAACCTTGCCGGCTTGTCGTAATGCGGTGGCAAGGCGCGAAAGCAAAAACAGAAAAACCGGTGGCGTTCATCGGCAAGGGTGTCACTTTCGATACCGGTGGCATTTCAATCAAACCATCTGCAGGTATGGGCGATATGAAAGGCGACATGGCGGGCGCTGCCTGTGTCACAGGCCTGATGCAGGCACTCGCCGAGCGTAAGGCCAAGGTTAATGCCGTCGGCATCGTCGGACTGGTGGAAAATATGCCCAGCGGCAGCGCGACGCGGCCCGGAGATGTCGTCACAGCCATGTCAGGCACGACCATCGAGATATTGAACACGGATGCCGAAGGCCGACTCGTTCTGGCCGATGCGCTCACATATGCCCAGAAGCACTTCGAGCCACGCTTCATGGTCAACCTCGCAACTCTGACCGGCGCAATTCTCGTCGCACTCGGTAAGGAGCATGCCGGACTGTTTTCGAACAATGACGAGCTGTCGGAGCGTCTCAGCGATGCCGGCACCGCGACGGGCGAAAAAGTCTGGCGACTCCCACTGGGACCCAAATATGACGAGATGATCGATTCCAAGGTAGCCGACATCAAGAATATCGGTGGCCGATGGGCCGGCTCCATCACTGCCGCTCAATTCCTCCAGCGTTTCGTCGACCCGAAAGTTGCCTGGGCGCATCTCGATATCGCCGGCACCGGCATGGATGCACCTTCGAGCGATATCAATCGCAGTTGGGGCTCAGGCTATGGTGTGCGGCTTTTGGACCGCCTGGTCGCAGATCATTACGAGAAATAGCGCGAAACTGCGCAAAACGGCTCATGGAATATTTTCCATAATATCCCTTATGCGAATCAAAGGTTTTGGGCCGACCTTTGATCGCAGTACACGCCAGCGCCTTTAACCATTCCATATCGGCTACACGGACAGGCACAGCCATGAGCGATCCCTCTTCTCCAAAGACGGTCGACGGCCTTATCGAAATCATGGCAGCGCTGCGGACTCCAAGAACCGGCTGTCCTTGGGATCTGGAGCAAACGTTCGAATCCATTGCGCCGTATACGATCGAAGAAGCCTATGAAGTCGCCGAAGCGATCCAGCGCAAGGACATGGCCGACCTCAAGGACGAGCTTGGCGATTTGCTGCTCCAGGTCGTCTATCATGCACGCATGGCGGAGGAAGCCGGTGCCTTCGACTTTTTCGATGTTGTCGACGCGATTTCCGACAAAATGACGAGACGCCATCCGCACGTCTTTGGAACCGACGAAGAGCGCGCCAACACCAAGCTCGATGGACTTTGGGAGCGTGTGAAGGCTGAAGAGAAAGCCAAGCGGGGCACACGAGAAGAAGACGGCGGGGAGCCCAGCGTTCTCGACGGAGTTCCAATCGCCCTGCCCGCAATGACGCGCGCGGTGAAACTCCAGGACAAAGCTGCGCGTGTCGGTTTCGACTGGCCGGATCTCGGGCCAGTCTTCGACAAGGCGAAAGAAGAACTGCGCGAGCTGGAAGTCGCCATTGAGGACGCACAGAAGCAAGGTGGCGATAAAAAACACATCGTCGCCGAGTATGGCGACTTTGTTTTCGTTGTCGCGAATGTGGCACGCCATCTTGGGATCGATCCCGAGGCCGCTGTCCGAGAAACCAATGCCAAATTCGAACGCCGCTTCAAACGGATCGAAACATTGTTGGCGGAAGACGGCCGAACACCCAATCAGTCGGACCTCGAGGAAATGGACCGGCTCTGGGATCGCGCGAAATCGGAGGAAGTCTGAACAGGAAGCCAGTCTATGCAGCGGCTTTGGCCAGCCGGCTCATCAGCGTTGCCTTTTTCGCTTTCGGAATTCGCACGCGATAGCTGAGACTGCTCTCACCATCGAACTCCCGTTCGAGCACTTCACTGTTTTCGTGAATCCAATGATCGAGCGCGCCCGCAGCGGTTGTGAGCGTGAACTCGAGGGTCTCGTGGGTCGCGCTGATCCGCTCTTCGATAAATGCGAGGAGCGCATCGACCCCCTCCCCGGTCGTTGCCGAAACGCATTGTACGCGATCGGATTTGCGAACAGCCTCGTTTTTGCAGCGCTCCAACGCCTCTGAATCGAGAAGGTCAATCTTGTTCCACACTTCGAAGAGTTTCCGCCGGCGGGTTTCTTCATCGATGCCAAGCTGCTGCAGGACCTGCTCGACTTCGGCGGCCTGTGCCTCGCTATCGTCATGCGCGACATCGCGCACATGCAAGATCACGTCGGCCTCGATCACCTCTTCAAGCGTTGCGCGAAATGCCGCGACAAGCGTCGTGGGAAGATCCGATATGAAACCCACCGTATCGGAGAGGATCACTTTGGATCCCTTGGGTAACTCCGTTTCGCGCATCGTCGGATCCAGGGTGGCGAAAAGCATATCTTCAGCCATGACACCCGCACCGGTTATGCGGTTGAATAACGTCGATTTTCCCGCATTCGTATAACCGACCAGCGCAACGATCGGATAGGGAACCCGGCGGCGGCTTTCCCGGTGGAGGCCGCGCGTCCGCGTTACGGTTTCGAGTTCCTTGCGGAGCGAAGCAATGCGATCCTGGATCACCCGCCTGTCCGCTTCGATCTGCGTTTCACCGGGTCCGCCCAAAAACCCAAAACCGCCGCGCTGGCGTTCGAGGTGGGTCCAAGAGCGCACGAGCCGGCTTCGCTGGTAGGTCAGGTGAGCCAGCTCGACCTGGAGTCGTCCTTCTTTGGTGCGCGCGCGCCGGCCGAATATCTCCAGGATCAATCCTGTCCGATCAAGAACCTTCGTCGACCAGGCTTTTTCCAGATTGCGCTGTTGGACCGGTGATAAGGGATGGTCGACAACAACAAGGCCCGCATCCTCCGCCGTAACCAGTCCCGCCAATTCCTCGACCTTGCCGGTTCCGAACAGAGTCGCAGCCCGTGGCCGCTGTACACGAACAATCCCCTTATGGACAACATTCAGATCAATCGCGCGCGCCAACCCTTCAGCCTCGCCAATGCGCGCTTCCGGCGACAATGTACTGAGATCGCTCTGGGGGCGCGCCGACGACCGACCGTCGCCTCGACCGGCGGAACCGAGGATTGGGCACAGGACGATTGCTTCCGTCCCGATCGTATAATCGCCGTCGTCGTCTCTCCGATCAGATTTTTCGGAGCCCGACCCTAGGCGCTTGTGGTCCGTTACGCGCAACTAGGCAGCCGTTCCTTCCGGCTGTTCGGCAAAATCAAGCAACTGTACGGGTTGGCCCGGCATAATCGTCGATATTGCGTGTTTATAGACGAGTTGGGAGTGGCCATCCCGGCGCAGCAAGACGCAAAAATTGTCGAACCACGTTACAACACCCTGCAATTTCACCCCGTTGACCAGGAAGATTGTCAAAGGTGTCTTGTTTTTCCTAACATAGTTCAGGAATGTGTCCTGTAGGCTCTGTGCTCGCTCTGCAGCCATGGATTTTCCATTTTTGTTGTGCGGCTTTCGGCCGCCGCATTGCGTTCGACTAGCACCTCATCATGTCAGAACCTGAACAAATAGAGGGCGCACTGTCGCGTATTAGAAGACATGCGACGCCGTGACTGCAAGCCCTCTGGCTTCTGCAGGGATAACCCACTGATTAATAGTGATTATTTTGACCAACCTTAAGGCGGACCTCTTCGATCATCGGGAAAACCGATGCATGCCGAGTCGCGGCGATGCTGCATTGGCCGCCTGCTCAGCTACGCCAATAGGCCATCGTGAACAGGCTGAGAATCGCAACCACTTCCAGTCGTCCGAGTATCATTCCAAAGGCCATTGCGCCATATGCGAATGGTGACATCTCGGCAATCGGAGCAATACCTTTAAGCTCATTGATCCGCGCAATCTCATAAATCGGACCGGCATTGCTGACGGAAGCGGCAGAAGCGATGATCGCATTCGGCAGCGGTAGGCCGGCATAACCGAGCGCGACCGCGACCACGGATATCGCCAGCACAAATGCGACCAACGTCGTCCAAACAACTTTCATCATCGCCACATCGCTGGACTCATTGCCATAGCGCGATGGACGGACGGCGTTGGGATAGATCAACAAGCGCAATTCCCGGCTGAACTGCCGTAGCATGGCGATCACGCGAAAAACCTTGAGCCCACCTGCGGTCGAGAAGCGTCCGGCACCGACGATACAAATGGCAAGGAGTGCCATATAGGGAACGGCATCCAGTCCGAGTTCGGATGTTGCGATACCCGTGGTCGTAATCAGCGAGGCTGCGGTCGAAAGACCCTGGGTCATCGCATGGAACCAGCCGAACGGTCCGGCTGCCGGAACCTCCGGGATGATTGCCAGTCCCAGCAGAACGCCAAATCCAAGAATGGCCAGAACGACGAAATAAGGCTCGCGCATATCACGCACGATCGACCAGCGCCCTTGCATGACCGCCCTCACCCAGACAATGCTGACAGCACTCACAATCATGGTCACCGACAGGACAATCTCGGCAAGCGGGAGTCCGTAGAGGGCCAGTGTTCCGTCCTTCGGCATGAAGCCTCCCGTCGCGACGGTGGATAGCGCGAAACAGAAGGCATCGAATGGCGGCATGCCGGCAACGATCAAAAGTACAAAGCAACCTGCGGTTAAGGCACCGTAGAGCGGTGTAATGGTTTCGATCGCTTCGCGAACATGGCGGGTACTCACTTCATTGGTTCGCGAAATGAGCTCGAACTGGCTGCCGGACATTTCACGTCCAGCCAGCGGCCCGATCAAACCGCCGATCGCAAGCAATGTTGCCAATCCGCCCAGCCACTGCAGAAGTGCGCGCCAAACGATGATGCTCCGTGGGACATCTTTGAGGTCGGTGAATAGCGTTGCGCCGGTCGTCGTAAATCCTGAAACCGACTCGAAGTAGGCACCCAAATATCCATGAGGCATTTCGACGACCAGGAACGGGAATGCGCATGCGAGCGGAACAACAATCCATACGGCTGACATCAACAACAAACTCTGGCGCCGGCCGAATGTGACGGCAGGTCCCTTGAAAGCAAAGATCAGATTGCCTCCGATCACGCCGATCGCGATCGCTGGGACGAAGAAGCGCTGTGCAACGCCCGGTGGATCAAGCGCGGCGGCAAAGACGGTGGGCACCATCATCGCCGCAGCGGAGATTGTCAGCAGCCAACCCAGAAGATAAAGGACAGCGAGAGGGCGCATCGTGACAGCCGGCGACTCAGAAGAACTCGATGCTGACGCGGAACATACGTTCCACGTCACGCACATGTTCCGCCAAGGCAAAAATCACCACTCGATCATGCGCCATGATCGTCGTACTCCCATCGGGTATCAGCACTTCACCCTTGCGCCATACTGCACCGATGCGAAGTCCTGGCGGCAGATCCAGTTCCCGCAAAGGCTGACCAACAAGAGGAGACGTTTCGAGTGCCTCAGCATCGATAATCTCCCCTGCCCCGTTTTGCACGGCGTGGACGCCTTTGATGCGGCCTCTGCGAACATGCCGCAGAACGCTCGACACAGTGATCGTTCGCGGATTGACGAAAGCATCGATGCCAAGAGAGCGCAGGATCGAGGCATAACCAACATTGTTCAGAAGACAGAGCGTCCGTTGACAACCCAACCGGTTGGCCATCACACAAGAGAGAATATTGATCTGATCGTCATTGGTGAGAGCAACCATCGTCTCGGCGCTTCCTGCATCGGCCTCACGCAGTAGTTCCTCGTCGAGAGCGCTGCCGTTCAACACCACCGTTCGCTTGAGTTGCTCGGCAATGATCGTCGCGCGGGTGCGGTCATTCTCGATAAGTTTGAGGCGTGGTCCCGTTTCGAGTTCTTCCAGCTTCTCGGACACATAGAGGCCGATATTACCGCCTCCTGCAACGATCACGCGCCGGGCCCGCTGCTCTTCGTGACCGAAAATCTTGAGTGTCCGTTCGACCTGATCGTCGCGTGCAACGAAATAGGCATCATCACCTGCCAGCAGCTGATCGTCGCCGTGGGGTACGAACAATCGGCCATCGCGCACGACGCCCACAACGACGGCTGGAAGGTCGGGAAACAGTTCGGTCAGCTGGCGCAGCGGCGTGTCGACAATCGGGCAGTCTTCTTCGCAGGAGACGCCGACCATCGTCACAGATTCCTCTGCAAGACTGACCGTTTCGAACGCGCCGGGCAGACTGAGACGCCGAAGCACCATCTCCCCCACTTCGATTTCGGGAGAGATTCGCACATCGATTGGGATGTTCACCCGGATGAAGAGATCTTCGCGGTGGGGCTCAAGATAGCTCTGGGCCCGGATTCGAGCGATCGTAAATGGAACTTCGAAGAGCGAATGCGCAACCTGGCAGGCGATCATGTTCACTTCGTCGGAAAAGGTCACCGCAATGATCATTTCCGCATCACGTGCTCCGGCGTCCTCCAAGACGTCTGGATAGGAGCCGTGGCCAACGAATCCCCTGACGTCGAGCGCATCGGTTACGCGAGAGACAAGCTCCGGTGAGCTGTCAATGATTGAAACGTCATTCCCTTCAGCCGCCAGCCTTTCGGCAATGCCGAATCCCACCTGGCCCGCGCCGCAAATCAGTACTTTCATGATGTCGCTACTTCGAGTGAAGACAGAAAGGTCCGAGTCGGGACCCAGCCTACTAATAGCCCAGCTTTGGGCCTTTCGTGACCCTTTTGTGCCAACAGATCAGGCAAGTTGCATCGGCGATCGGCATTCAATGCCCGTATCGAAAGCACTTTTCGGCAGAAATCTGTCGCCTGAGAGCAAATAACGAAGGATTAGCGCGTTGCGATTCCGCGCTCGCCGGAACTGACACCAAGCGAGCGCAGTTTGCGGTGCAGGGCCGAGCGTTCCATCCCCACAAACTCAGCTGTCCGCGAAATGTTTCCCCCGAATCGATTGATTTGGGCCACGAGATAATCTCGCTCGAAGATTTCGCGCGCATCGCGCAGAGGCATCGACATAAGATGCTCCCCACTGGCGCCATTTGGCGACATGGGCACGGAACTGCCGATGTCGTCGGGCAGCATGTCAGCCGTAATGATCGCATCCGGCTCACCGCCGCTCAGAATAAGCAGCCGCTCCACATTGTTACGCAGCTGGCGAACATTGCCTGGCCAATCGTGTGATTGAAGAACCGCTACGGCGTCGTCTCCGATGCGCCGGGGTTGCAGACCCGATGCGAGGGCAAGCTGCTGCACGAAATAGCGGACGAGATCGGGAATATCTTCGCGCCGTTCAGCCAGCGAAGGGACCCGCACGGGAACGACGCTGAGACGATGGAACAAATCTTCGCGAAACACGCCAGCCTGCATCTCGCGCTGGAGATCGCGGCTCGTGGATGTGATGATCCGAACATCCACATGAACCTTCGGGCCGCCACCGACACGTTGAAAGCGTTGCTCGACGAGAACACGCAGAACCTTGCCCTGCGTCTCCAGCGGCATGTCCGCTATTTCGTCGATATACAATGTTCCCCCGTGCGACTCTTCCAGAGCGCCGACCTTTCGTTGACCGCCGCCGTCTTCGGTTCCGAAGAGTTCGACCTCGACCCGGTCAGGCGCCATTGCCGCCGCGTTCAAAACAATGAAAGGCCCTTCGGCCCGCAGCGACGTATCGTGGATGACGCGCGCCACCAGCTCCTTGCCGCAACCCGAGGGCCCTGAAATCATGACCCGGCTATTTGTCGGTCCGACCTTGTCGATCGACTGGCGCAGTTGATTGATCACGGCCGAACGACCGATCATTTCCGAACTCTGGGTGCTGCGCTCGCGCAACTCGCGGTTCTCTCTGCGCAGCTGCGAAGCCTCGAGCGCTCTGTGCGTCACAAGTACGAGCCGATCAGCATTGAAGGGCTTTTCGATATAGTCGTAAGCGCCGCGTTTAATGGCGGCGACAGCCGTTTCGATATTGCCGTGACCAGAGATAATCACGACATGAAGATCGGGATGGAGCTTCTTGATCTGGTCAAGGACTTCCAGCCCATCCAGCTTGCTGCCCTGCAACCAGATATCCAAGATCACAAGGGACGGCCGCCGATCCTCGATCGCGCCTAACGCCTCATCGCTATCCTTGGCGAGGCGGGTGCCGTGGCCTTCGTCCTCCAGAATCCCCGAAACGAGTTCCCGGATATCGGCCTCGTCGTCGACGATCAGAATGTCAGACGCCATGATTAGCTCCATGTTCTTGTGAGAGGTTGTCCCGCATTTCCGGGCCTCGTCCGCCATCCGCTGCGTCCGTCTTGGCCGTCTGTTTCATAACCGGCAGATCGAGACGGATCATTGCTCCGCGGTGTTTCTCTTCCGTATCGGGCGCATCGCGTAGCTGCAATGTCCCACCATGCTGTTCCGTGATTTTCTGAACGATCGCGAGTCCAAGGCCGGTACCTTTCGTGCGCGTCGTCATATAGGGTTCGACCAGTCTGTTCCGATTCTCTTTCGGCAAACCACAGCCATTGTCCATGACCTCGACCGCATAGCGACCGTCGGTCATATCCACACGCGCTTTGATCGCACCGCGGAAATCCTCGTCCACTCCGCCTTCCTTTCGCGTCTCGATCGCTTCGGCGGCGTTTTTTACGAGGTTGGTGACGGCCTGACTGATCAAGCGCCGGTCACAGGAGGTCTGAACGGGAGCGTCCGGCAACTCGACATCAAACTCGATCTCGGGATGGCTCACCTGGAACAGGAAGACGGCCTCTCGGACCAGATCGCGGACATCGTTCTCCTCCATCTGCGGTGCCGGCATACGTGCGAAGGAGGAAAACTCATCCACCATGCGACCAATGTCACCGACCTGCCGAATGATGGTTTCCGTACATTGTTCGAAAACTTCACGGTCCTTTTCAATCGAGCGTCCGTATTTGCGGCGAATGCGTTCCGCTGAAAGCTGAATCGGGGTCAGTGGATTCTTGATTTCATGAGCGATCCGCTGGGCGACATCGGCCCATGCCGATGTACGCTGCGCGGCGACGAGTTCGGTCACATCGTCAAAGGTGACAACATACCCTTTGTTGGAGTCGTCGGCCCGTTCGCTGGTAACCCGAACCGCGAAATTGCGTTCCGAGGTATCGCGAAACAGATTGACCTGCTCGTGCACCTCTTTCCGGTCCCGCATGCGCGCTTTTTGGAAGAGTGCGCCGAATTCCGGCACCACATCTTCGAGCGGCTCTCCGATCAGATCGTCGGCCGCCATGTTGAGCAAGGCCTCGGAAGACGGGTTGGCGAGCGTGATCAGCCCGTCATGATCCACACCGATGACGCCTGCCGTGACTCCCGAAAGCACAGCCTCGATGAAGCGTCTGCGCTCGACCAGCATCGTGTTTGCATCGACCAGATCGTTGCGCTGGCTCTGGAGCTCCGACGTCATTGTGTTGAAGGTGGCGCCAAGCTCGCTCAGGTCGCCCTCCTTCTCGCTCATTTCAACCTGGATATCGAGATTACCCGAGGAGACTTCGCCAGCAGCCGATATCAATTGACGCACCGGTGCGACCAGCCGGTTCGCAAACCAGAACCCTAACCAGATCGCAGCGAGGAGGAGGGTCAAAGCGATCGCGACATACATGGATGCGAACGCGACCTGTACCCCTGCCCTGCGTTGCTCGAGCTGCTGATACTCGCTCACGCGACCTTCCGTTGCGCGCAGATGCTGCAGCACGCGCGGATTAACCGTGCGGATGATGTAGAGATAGGCGTCGTCGAAATGATTCAGCCGCTTAATCGCCGAAACACGGTTCGTTTCACCGGGTCCTATGACGATCGCCCGCCCGTCCTTCGCAAGCTCCAGGGCCCGGGACAGCGGTTTGGGATAATCGACGGCATTCGCATTGGCGCCGCTCGCCAGGACCTCGCCCTTTTCGTTTACAAGATAAGCAAGCGGCAATGACCGGATGGTTGCCTGCGCAGAAAGGAACTTGCTGAAGCTCGCGACCGGCGTCTGGACAAGCGCCGCGGCTTCGTCGATTGCCGCCGCCATGGCGACTGCGTCGGACCGAATAACCTGACCATGTTCCTGCAGATAGGCTTTCGCCACCGAGATTGAGTTCTGGAGGATCGATTTGGTGCGAACCGAGAACCAGTGGTCCAGCCCGCGGTCGAGCGACACACTCGCGAAAATCGCGAGGAAGATTGCCGGCATGACGGCAATGATTGAAAACAGGCTCACAATGCGCACATGAAGCCGCGCGCCAGCGGCTTGACGGCGGCGCGCGATCCAAAGGCTCGTCACCTGCCATGCGATCAAGGCAATCATGGCGACCGCCAGGACGCCATTGATCATCAGCACGGTCACAACGACCGTATGGGTCGGAACGATCGGCGTCAGGCCGGTCAGGATGAGATATGTCGCCAATCCGGAGAGAAGCGACAGAACAACCACCACAAGCCCAAGTGCAAAGACGGACGGTGTCGTCGCTTTGAAACCGGACTCGGCGCTAACGCGCGTGTCGGGCACTTCGCTTTCCGCAGTACCTGTCGTCATTGAGAATGCTTGAGCCCTAGCCTTACAGCGCACCCGAAGTGCGAAACTCGAAGTGCACCCCATTCGGAATGCTGAGCTTCATATGTGGTGTGATGAAAGGTTTCACCACTGCCAATTTGGTGCACATTAACAACAATGTGGCAGACTGGCGACAAAATTTGCCGAGAATTAGGCGGCCCGCTCCACCTTTTGGGTTGAATAAGTGACGTTCGACCTGCGAATTAGTCGTATCAATGCCACAGAGTGGCCGAGAATCCTACAGATGCAATGTCGCGAGCAGCTCTTCGGAGAGGCGATCATACGCCCGCCACAACCGCGCTTGGCTCGATCATCCCGGCGATCGGATGATGCTGATTTCAAGATCGCGGATTTTCTTGCGAAGGGTGTTTCGGTTTAGTCCCAGCAGCTCGGCGGCTCGGATCTGGTTGCCGCGTGTGGCGGCAAGAGCCGCAGTTATTAGCGGATATTCCACACGTTTCAAGATCCGCTGGTAGAGACCGGGCGGGGGAAGCTCGCCGCCAAAACTCGTGAAATAATCATTGAGATAGTGTTCGACCGATTGCCCGAGATCCAACTTCCGGTCCTGAGTCTCGTTATAAGGTACACGAGCATTTGCAATGAGTTCCTGGTCGACCAGATCGGCTGTAATGGTGTCCTGCGGATAAAGAGCGGTCAGGCGGCGTACCAGATTTTCGAGTTCGCGAACATTTCCAGGCCAAGCATAGCGTTTGAGCTGGTCGATCGCCCCCGTGGCAAGGGTTTTCTCCGGCAGTCCCTCCTGGCAGGCGGCTTCCAAAAAATGGCGCACCAGATCCGGAATATCATCCAGCCGCTCCCGGAGAGGCGGGATGCGCAACGGGACGACATTGAGTCGATAGAACAGATCCTCGCGAAAAAGGCCCTGCTCGATATGCTGTTTTAGATTGCGATTGGTCGCTGCAACGATCCGGACATCGGTCTTGATGGCTGTACGCCCGCCAACGGTTGTGTATTCGCCGCCTTGCAGAACACGCAGAAGGCGTGTTTGCGCCTCCATGGGCATGTCGCCGATTTCGTCCAAGAACAGCGTCCCGCCTTCGGCTTGTTCGAAGCGGCCTGTCTGACGCGTCTGCGCCCCGGTGAACGCACCTTTCTCATGACCGAACAATTCGGACTCGATCAACTCACGCGGGATTGCTGCCATATTAATGGCTACGAATGGGCCGTTCCGCCGCGTTCCATAGTCGTGCAACGCGCGAGCGACCAATTCCTTGCCGGTTCCGGACTCGCCCGTGACCATAACGGTCAGGTCGGTCTGCGTGAGCCGGGCGAGCACACGGTAGATTTCCTGCATGGCCGCCGACCGCCCGATCAAGGGTAGCTCTTCGGCTTCGGGCTCGGCGCGGGTCAAACCTGCCCCAGTCTTCGGCTCGGCCAAAGCCCGTCCGACGACCGACACAAGCTCGTTAAGATCGAACGGCTTCGGCAAATACTCGTAAGCACCGCGCTCGGCAGCCGTAATCGCTGTCATCAGGGTATTCTGCGCGCTCATGACGATGATCGGCAGTTCGGGCCGCAACCGCTTGATCCTCGGGATAAGATCAAAGGCGTTTTCATCGGGCATGACCACATCTGTGATCACGAGGTCCCCCTCCCCTTGCGCGACCCAACGCCAAAGCGTTGCGGCATTACCAGTCGCGCGTGGCGAGTAACCCGATCGGGCCAGCGCCTGGTTGAGCACGGTTCGAATTGCGGCATCGTCGTCGGCAATCAATATGTTGCCAGCGGTCATCACGGCTTCTCCGCTCCATTGGATGTGGGATTGGACTCATACATAGGCATTAGCGCCCGGAACGTCGTCTTTCGCGGGACGGAGTCGCATTCGATGATGCCGCCATGATCGCCAATAATTTTTGCGACAAGGGCCAGCCCCAGTCCGGTGCCGTCCGATTTGGTCGTCACGAACGGATCGAACAAGTGCGGCCGCAGATCGGCCGGTATGCCCGGGCCATTGTCCTCCACCGCGATTTCCAACGGCAGACTGACACGTGTCCGCGAGCCTGGAACCGAAAGGCGAACACCGGGTCTGAACGATGTGAGAAGACTAATCTGTCCATCGCTGCGATCGTAACCGATCGCCTCGGCAGCGTTCTTCACGAGATTGAGAAATACCTGGATCAGCTTGTCGCGATTGCCTGGAACGGCTGGCAACGAGGGATCATAGATCTCCTGGATCGAAATATGCCGTGCAAAGCCCTTTTCGGCGATCTGGCGGACATGGTGCAACACGTCGTGAATGTTGACCGCATCACGCGCCATCGGCCTCTCGTCACCAAAGACTTCCATCCTGTCGACGAGCTTGCAAATACGATCGGACTCGGCGCAGATCAGCTGAGTCAATGCGCGATCCTCATCCGCCAGCCCTGGCTCGAGCAGCTGCGCTGCACCGCGAATGCCGGACAATGGATTCTTGATCTCATGCGCCAGAACGGCTGCAAGTCCCGATACACTTCGCGCCGCCCCTCGATGACTCAATTGACGCTCGATCATCTGCGCCATCGTCCGCTGCTGGAGCATCACCAGAATTCGGCTTTCCTGGTCATGCAGCGGCGCCGCGTGAATGTCTACCAAGTGCGAGGAGAGCGTGCGGGGCGAGCCAAGGTCGACGCCATATTCATTGACCGTTGCATTGGAAGCGCGCACCTGTTCGACAAGCGCCAATAGTGGACTGCCGAACCCAACGATATCATCGAGGGTTTGACGACAGAGCAAAGGTGCACTGGCCTGAAAGAATGTCTCGGCAGCAGACGTAACGTGGACGAGGCGATTGTCCGGGCCCAGCAGCAGCACGGGATGCGGCAAGGCGTTCAACAGCGTATCGAACGGCATCGCCGAGGTGTCGACCGGTTTCCGGCGGTCGAGTTCTACCGTCGTCATGCGGCATCGGCCTCCAGCAATTGTCCATAGAATGCAGTCATTGCATCGACGACTTTTCTCGGATCGTCCTCCCGGCAAAGACGGCTGCGCCATTCACGGGCGTGATCCGGCGATTCAGCCAGCCGCTCGACCAACCATCCCAGATGCTTGCGGGCATTTCTGACGCCAAGCGCCAAGCCATAGTGAGAGAGGATGCCGTCATAGTGCTCGCATGCTATCTGCTGCTGCACATGGAGGGCCGGTTCTTGTCTGACCGAGCCGGTCTCCAGAAAAGCAGCCGCGCAGCCCGGCAGCCACGGTCGCCCATAGGCGCCGCGGCCGATCATGACCGCATCGGCACCTGAGAGAGAAAGCACAGCAGTCAGATCAGTGAGGTCCTTCACATCGCCATTCGCGATGACCGGTATCTGCACTGCGGCTTTTACGCGCGCGATGAACGCCCAATCGGCTCGCCCCTTGAAGAACTGGCACCGGGTCCGTCCGTGTACGGTAATTGCCTGAACGCCAGCCGCCTCGGCCGCTCGCGCGAGTTCGGGTGCGTTCAAGGACGAGTCATCCCATCCCATCCGCATCTTCAGCGTAACCGGCACATCCACAGCATCGACGACGGCGGATATGAGCGTGAGGGCATGATCGATGTCACGCATGAGAGCCGAACCCGAGAGCCCTCGCGTCACATGCTTAGCAGGGCACCCCATGTTGATGTCGATGATATCGGCCCCGAGATCCGCCGCGATACGCGCGCCTTCGGCCATCCAGCGGGCTTCTCGGCCAGCGAGCTGGACGACATAAGGGCGGATTTCACCACCGCGCGTGCGCCGAATCACGTCGCCGCGTCCTTTTGCCAACTCCTCGCTTGCCACCATTTCGGTCACAACGAGGCCTGCGCCTAGACGATGTGCGAGGCGACGAAACGGGGCGTCGGTTACGCCCGACATCGGTGCAAGAATCACGCGATTGCGCAATCGGACCGATCCGATCTCTAGCGGCCCCTTCAGGCTGTCTCTATCGATTGCGGTGTTTGCCACAAATTGGCTGCCTAATTATTGTGCAACAATGCGCATTGCCATAATCTTGTGCAGTCTAGGAGTATTCCGAATTCCGTGCAAGCGACCGAAAGCCACATGCTTTACGTGGTCCTTTTCCGTTCAAAAACCAGAATTTTGGCCATCCGGGCGCAAATGTCTTAGGGTCCTGCGCCGATCTTAGGTGCCCGATTGGACGCGAGGCGTGAACTGAAATGACCGACGCTGATACTGCCGTCATTGTGGTGGCCGCCGGGCGTGGAGCGCGCGCGCAGACATCGTCTGAGACGACACCAAAACAGTATCGTTTGCTGGCCGGGATGAGTGTTCTCGAACGCACCTTGCGGGCACTGTCGAACCATTCTGCTGTGACGACAATCGTACCGGTGATTCATCCCGACGACAGGTCGATGTTCGACGATATTGTCAAACATCTGGATCGGTCGATCGCTGAACCAGTGCGTGGTGGCGCGACACGGCAAGCCTCCGTCCTTGCCGGGCTGCAGGCTCTGAATGGCAAACCACCGAGGAATGTGCTTATTCACGACGCTGCGCGGCCCTTTGTGCCGCAAGATCTGATCGATCGCGTGATCGAGACCCTTGAGGGTCACCAGGGCGCCCTGCCAGCGCTGCCCGTCTCGGACACGTTGAAACGCGGCGAGAACAACAAGGTTTGCGAGACGGTCCCACGCGATGGCCTTTTTGCCGCTCAGACACCTCAAGGATTTCGGTATGCGGCAATCCTCGCCGCCCATGAGGCCGCTGCCGCCACGGGCAGAGCAGACTTTACCGACGATGCCGCGATTGCCGAGTGGCATGGGCTCCAGGTCGCCCTGGTCCGCGGCGCGCCACGCAATACGAAACTGACGTCCAACGAGGATTTTGCAATGGCGGAGCAGCACCTCGGGACGAGCAAGTCCTTACCCGGCGGTGATTGGCGATTGGGGCACGGCTACGATGTTCACAGCTTCGCGGCCGGCGATCATGTTACGCTCTGCGGCATCGAGATTCCCCATGAGCGGCGGTTGCACGGCCATTCCGATGCAGACGTCGGACTGCATGCACTCACCGATGCCATTCTTGGTGCGATTGGCGATGGCGATATCGGAACCCATTTTCCGCCAAGCGACCCGCAATGGCGCGGCACCCAATCTCACGTGTTTCTCCGCGACGCCAAGTCTCGTGTTGCGGCTAAAGGCGGACGCATTGCAAATGTGGACGTAACGATCATCTGCGAAGAACCGCGCATTGGGCCGCACCGCGACGCGATGCGCAGCAGCATCGCGGAAATACTGGACATTGAGGTCGGACGGGTCAGTGTTAAGGCAACGACAACTGAGAGCCTCGGATTCGCAGGTCGGCGAGAAGGCATCGCTGCACAAGCAACGGCATCCATCTGGCTTCCATAGAGCTTGCGTTCGAGTGTATTCAAGAGTCGCGCTCGGTGTATTTGCAATGATGCGTGTCTTTATCCCAAGGACCGGTTTCCAATTGTTGGGAAGCGCACAGTTGAAAGGATGAGATCGTGGACGATACGCTTGTCCAGGCGGCAACAACGCTCTTGGAGAAATGTCGACACAAGGGCGTCATGCTTGCGACGGCTGAATCCTGCACGGGCGGACTGATTGCCGGAACGCTGACCGAGATCGCCGGATCCTCCGATGTCTTCGAGCGCGGCTTTGTTACCTACTCCAATGCTGCCAAGACCGAGAGCCTCGGCGTCGACGCGGATCTGATCGAGCGTTTTGGCGCGGTCAGTGAAGACGTTGCCCGGGCGATGGCTGCCGGTGCCGTAGCGCATTCGAATGCGGATATTGCGGTTGCTGTCACAGGTGTCGCCGGTCCCGGCGGAGGCAGTGCTGAAAAACCGGTTGGCCTCGTTCATATCGCAGCGGCACGACGCGATGGTGACACCACCCATATTCGATGCGATTTCGGAAATGTCGGTCGATCGGCGGTACGAAGCCTCACGGTCGCACGCGCTCTGAACCTTCTGTCATCGCTCGTGCACGCCTAGAGCGCTTTCAGAGAATACGGGATCATTTGAAAGCGCTCTATATCTGTGCAGATTGCGTACCCTGCCCTGACCCATAAACGGCATCCGCTCTCATCTCGAAGGCGTCCGTGAATTTCCGGAAGGCCTTGTCGAACAAGCCACCCATGAGCATCTGCAGAGTGCGTGAGCGAAACTCGTAAGCGATAAAGAAATCGATATCGCTGGCCTCTGGGCCTTGCGGGATAAAACGCCACTTGTTCTCAAGGTGGCGAAACGGTCCATCGAGATACTCTACCAGGATGGAAAGCGTTGCCGGGTCCAGGGTGACGCGGCTGGTGAACGTCTCGCGAATGAGTTTGTAGGCGACCGTCATGTCGGCAATCAGGATATCGCCCTCATCCCGAACTTCACGGTCGCGGACGGTCAGTGCCTCGCATAAGGGCACAAATTGCGGATAGTCTTCGACCTTGGCCACGAGATGAAACATGTTCTTGGCCGAATGACGGACACGCTTTGTCGTCTGAAACTGCTGCATGACCTAGTGACCGGATGCCGCCAAGCGTGCCGCTTTCAGCCGGGCAAAATCATCGCCTGCGTGATAAGACGAACGGGTCAATGGGCTGGCGGCCACGAGCAGAAATCCTTTGGCCTCCGCCGTTCGTTTCAGAGCATCGAATTCCTCGGGCGGCACGAAACGATCCACCGGTGCGTGCTTGCGTGTCGGCTGAAGATATTGACCGATGGTCAGGAAATCGACGCCGGCCGAACGTAGATCGTCCATGACCTGCAGCACTTCGACACGCGTCTCGCCAAGTCCGACCATAAGGCCCGACTTTGTGAAGACGCTCGGCGAACATTCCTTGGCCCGCTGTAGCAATCGCAGAGAATGAAAGTAGCGGGCTCCGGGCCTGATGTTCAGGTAGAGTGACGGAACCGTCTCAAGATTGTGGTTGAACACATCCGGCGCAGCCTCGATCACTGTCTCGATTGCGCCGTCCTTGCGCAGAAAGTCCGGTGTCAGGACTTCGATTGTCGTTCCAGGCGAAGCCTCCTGAATGGACTTGATGACCGCTGCGAAATGAGTGGCGCCGCCGTCGGCCAGATCGTCCCTGTCGACGGATGTGACGACGACATGCTCGAGCCCCAGTTTGGCGACCGCATCGCCGACACCACGCGGCTCATCGGGATCGAGCGGCGCAGGCAGACCTGTGCGCACATTGCAGAAGGCGCAAGCGCGCGTGCACGTATCGCCCATGATCATCATGGTCGCATGCTTCTTCGACCAGCACTCGCCGATATTTGGACACCCGGCTTCCTCACAGACCGTATTCAGCCCATGATCCCGCATGATCCGCCGTGTCTCCTGATAAACGGGAGAGCCCGGCGCCTTGACGCGGATCCAGGAGGGTTTGCGCAATAACGGACTATCCTCCCGGTGCGCCTTCTCAGGATGACGCGGGCGGTCGTCGTCGGCGCGCTTCGCCGTAGTATCGAGTACCGTCACCATGGTTCTGTCCTACACCGAATCTGGGCATCGCCCAAGATGACAATCAGCCCCGCATACGCTGCCAGACGAAAAGAACCAGAACGGCACCAACGCTGGCGACAATGAGAGAGCCAAGAAATCCATAGAATTGTATGCCGAGAGCGCCGGCCAAACTGCCGCCGACGAATGATCCCGCGATTCCGACCAGGAGATTTGTCAGCAACCCATGATCGCTGGCCGTGGCCTTTTCCGCCACCCAGCCGGCGATCAATCCGATGACGAGCATGCCGAAAAAGCCAACGCCCGGCAGACCAAGCAATCCATATTGTTCCATGTCAGCACCTTAGGTTTTGTCGCAAAATCCGAATTTCCGTCTGCCTACATATGGATCACGCGGTCGTAGGCATCCAGTACCGATTCATGCATCATTTCGGACAATGTCGGATGCGGGAACACGGCATGCATCAATTCAGCTTCCGTTGTCTCGAGAGTCTTGGCTATCGAATAGCCCTGAATCAACTCCGTGACTTCGGCTCCAACCATATGAGCGCCGAGTAGTTCCCCTGTCGCCTGATCGAAGATCGTCTTGATGAGCCCTTCCGGCTCGCCAAGCGCAATCGCCTTACCGTTTCCTTGATAGGGGAAGCGGCCAACCCGGATTTCGTGCCCGGCATCTTTGGCAGCCGTCTCCGTCATGCCCACGCTCGCGACCTGCGGCCAGCAATAGGTGCAACCCGGGATCCGTGACGTATCGAGAGGATGAACGCCTTCGACACCGGCAATCTTTTCGACGCAGAGAATCCCTTCATGGCTGGCCTTGTGCGCGAGCCATGGCGGTCCTGCAACATCTCCGATGGCGTAAACGCCATCGACACCGGTACGGCACCACTCATCGATCACGATATGACCGCGGTCGATATTGACGCCGACATCTTCGAGGCCGAGATTCTCCACATTGCCCGTGATGCCAACGGCGAGAATGACGCGCTCGACCGTATGGGTCTCGCTCTCTCCATCAGGTCCCGCGAGTGTCACGGTCACAGAATCTTCGCCCGGTTGAAGCTTTTCGACGGTCGTACCAGTCTTGATCGTCATGCCCTGGCGCTCGAAGGCCTTTTGCGCGAACTCAGAAATCTCGGCATCCTCGACGGGAAGGACCCGGTCCATGATTTCGACGACCGTCACCTCGGCACCGAGTGTCCGGTAAAAGCTGGCGAACTCGATGCCGATCGCTCCGGAGCCGACAACGAGAAGAGACCTGGGCATGGCCTCGGGTACCATTGCTTCTTTGTAGGTCCAGATACGTTTGCCGTCGGGCTTCAGACCCGGGAGGGTCCGCGCCCGGGCTCCGGTTGCGACGACGATATGCTTGGCAGTCACCTCGTTCGCACCATCCTTGCCATCGACCGCAATTCTTCCGTCTCCGACCAGGCGCGCCTGACCGTCGATCACAGTGACCTTGTTCTTCTTCATCAGAAACGAGATGCCACCGGAAAGCTGCCCCGCGACCTGCCGCGAGCGCTTTACGATCTTCTCCATGTCGAAGCTGACACCTTCGACAGAGATTCCGAATGCGTCCGAATGGGTCATCGCATGATAGAGTTCCGACGTTCTGAGCAGGGCTTTGGTTGGAATGCAGCCCCAGTTGAGGCAGATGCCGCCCATATGCTCGCGCTCGATTATGACCGTCTTCAGGCCGAGCTGCGCTGCCCGGATCGCTGCGACATACCCGCCGGGGCCCGCACCAATGACGGCGACATCAAACGAATTCTCGGCCATGAAAGTCCTCTCGAACGAAACTTCACTTGTATCTTCGCGCCCCGGATCAGGTTCAGGGTCGCTTCACCACTAGACCAGCATGGTCACCGGCTCTTCGATGAATCCTTTGAACGCATTCAGCAATTCTGCGCCCAGTGCACCATCCACCACGCGATGATCGCAAGAGAGTGTGCACCCCATGATGGTTCGCGGTACAATCTCGTCGCCACTGACGACCGGCTGCCTCACGCCAGCGCCAACAGCCAGAATCGTTGCATGCGGCGGGTTGATAACAGCATCGAACTTCTTGATGCCGAACATGCCAAGATTAGAGATGGCGGTGGTGCCACCTTGGTATTCGTGCGGCGCCAACCTGCGTTTTCGAGCACGCTCGGCCAGATCCCGCATTTCATTCGAGATTTCCGAGAGCGACTTGATCTCGACGTGGCGCAAGACCGGAACAAACAGCCCTCCCTCGACGGCAACGGCGACACCAATGTCGGAGGCACGATGGAGCAACATGCCTTCGTCGGTCCAGGTGGCATTGGCAGCCGGCACTTTCTGCAATGCCAGTCCGAGTGCCTTGATGATCATATCGTTGACCGAGATCTTGAAGCGCTTCGGACCATCCTCGGGCGACATTGCATTGACACGCTGACGTGCCGCCAGGAGTGAATCTAGCTCGCAGTCGATCGACAGATAGAAATGCGGAACTGTCTGCTTAGCCTGTGTGAGCCGCCGCGCAACCGTCTTGCGCATATTGTCGTGGGGGACCACGTCATAGCTACCGGCTTCGTAATTCGCCAGCACTTCTTCGTCCGGTAGCGCAGGCGGCAAAGCAGCCGGCGCTATGGTTGTTACCGCAGTGGACTCCGATGGCTGTGCGGTTGCCGGCGCTGCAGAAGGAACACCATCCCTTAGGGCCTTTTCGATATCACGTTTGACGATACGTCCATGTGGTCCCGAGCCCTGAAGCTGTGAAAGATCGAGGCCCTCGCGCTCGGCGAGTCTCCGCGCCAACGGGCTCACGAACGATCGGCCGGCCTGCCCGTTTGTCACCGCCATTGCAACGGCTGGTTTGACCTCGGCAACATCGGGCTTCCTATCCGGCAATGCCGCCATTGCCGTCTCGAGCTTGTCGACCTCATCGGTCATGCCATCCTCTGGTATCGCATCGGCGTCCTCACCCTCCTCCAGAAGAACGGCAATCGTTGCATTCACAGCAACATTCGCCGTTCCTTCGTCGACGAGGATCTTGCCGACTGTGCCCTCTTCGACCGCTTCGACTTCCATGGTCGCCTTGTCGGTCTCGATTTCCGCTATGACATCGCCAGACGACACCGTATCGCCTTCCTTGACGAGCCACTTTGCAAGCGTGCCCTCTTCCATGGTGGGCGATAGCGCAGGCATGAGAATGGGAATGGGCATTTGACTTAAGACCTTGTCCTCGGTGAGGGCCGAGATGTGAGCACCATCTCCAGCCCGGTGAGTGTCGCACGAACCGGATCGATCATGACTTAACCGGCGTAGCAAACAGCCTTAGCCGCCTCGACGACCTTTGTGGCATTTGGCAGGGCCAATACTTCCAGGTTGGCAGCATAGGGCATTGGCACATCTGCGCCCGAGACCTGGGTCGGTGGCGCATCGAGATAATCGAAGGCATCGCGCGTGACTGACGCACAGACCTCGGTCCCGACAGAGCAGACCGGCCAGGCTTCTTCGACCGTCACGATGCGGTTTGTCTTCTTCACGGACTCAATGATCGTTGCCATGTCCAACGGGCGCAGCGTGCGCAGGTCAATGACATCGGCATGAATACCATCGCTGGCCAAAGCGTCGGCAGCTTCGAGTGCATGGACCATGCCACGCCCGAAGGAGACGATCGTAATATCGTCTCCCGTACGCACGACCTTGGCCCTGCCGATCGGAACGATCCAATCCTCCATATCAGGCACTTCGAAATTCTGGCCGTAGAGGATTTCGTGCTCGAGAAACACGACCGGATTCGGATCGCGGATAGCCGCTTTCAACAGGCCTTTCGCATCGGCAGCACTATAGGGCGCCACAACTTTCAGTCCGGGAATATGGGCATACCAGGCCGAAAAGCACTGGCTGTGCTGCGCCGCCACACGCGCGGCGGCACCATTCGGTCCGCGGAAGACAATCGGGCAGCGCATCTGCCCGCCGGACATGTAAAGGGTCTTTGCCGCCGAGTTGATGATGTGATCGATCGCCTGCATGGCGAAATTCCATGTCATGAACTCGACGATCGGTTTGAGACCGGCGAAAGCGGCCCCGACCCCGATCCCTGCGAACCCATGCTCGGTGATCGGCGTATCGATGACCCGGCGCGCGCCGAACTCCTCCAGCAGCCCTTGCGTGACCTTGTAGGCGCCTTGATATTCGGCCACCTCTTCGCCCATGACGAAGACGCTATCGTCGGCCCGCATTTCTTCCGCCATCGCATCCCGCAAGGCTTCGCGGACCGTAGTACTCACGACCGGTGTACCGTCCGGCACATCGGGATCGGCTGCAACGGTTGCCACAGCAGCGCCGTTCGCGGCCTCTGCCGCCGCAGGCGTGGGCTCCGGAGACGAAGCCGGAACGCTTTCTGCTGCCGCAGGTGCAGCGGTCGCCGGTACCGAGTCATCATCATCGTCGCCCACGATCAATGCGATCGGTGTGTTGACCTTGACGGCTTCGGTACCCTCGTCGATGAGGATTTTGGAAACGGTGCCTTCATCGATGGCCTCGACTTCCATTGTCGCTTTATCGGTCTCGATTTCGGCAATAACGTCGCCGGCCGAGACCGTGTCGCCTTCCTTGACAAGCCATTTCGCTAGCGTGCCCTCCTCCATGGTGGGCGACAGCGCTGGCATTAGGACTTCGCTCGGCATTACCGTACCTCGGAAACTCTCTGTATCTCTGAATTGCCCCAGGTCATACCTAAGAGGGCGGGATCTCTGTTGGGTTTCGACTAAACGTCGATCAACACATCGGTTGTCAGCTCGGACGGATCGGGCTCGGGATCGGCTTGGGAAAATTCCGCGGCCTCATTGACGACGGCCCGAATCTGCTTGTCGATTGCTTTGAGATCATCCTCGCTGGCCCGGCCCGTTTCGATTAGACGGATGCGCACACGCTCAATCGGATCCTGCTCGTCGCGGACCTTCTTGACCTCATCACGCGTCCTGTATTTTGCCGGATCCGACATGGAGTGACCGCGATAGCGATAGGTCAGCATTTCAAGAATATACGGCCCCTTGCCGCTTCGCGCCCTTTGGACGACACGATCGGCGGCGGCTTTGACAGCGCGTACATCCATACCATCGACCTGCTCGCCGGGAATACCGAAGCTGGCCCCGCGTTGCGACAGATCCGTCGTCGATGACGAACGCTCGATGCTCGTACCCATGGCGTATTTGTTGTTCTCGATCACAAAGATCACGGGCAGCGACCAGAGTTTCGCCATGTTGAAGGCTTCGTAGACTTGACCCTGGTTTGCCGATCCATCGCCAAAATAGGTCAGCGAAACATGATCGTTGCCCCGATACTTGTTCGCGAATGCCAGGCCTGTGCCTAGCGGCACGGCAGCACCAACGATCCCATGGCCGCCGTAAAAGGCTTTCTCGGTCGAAAACATGTGCATCGAACCGCCCTTGCCGCGCGAGTAGCCGCTGCGCCGGCCCGTCAACTCGGCCATGACCCCTTTCGGGTCCATGTCGCAGGCAAGCATATGGCCATGATCGCGATAGGAGGTGATGACCTGATCCCCCTCCTTGATCGCCATTTTCATGCCGATCACAACGGCTTCCTGACCGATATAGAGATGGCAGAAACCGCCGATCAGACCCATGCCATAGAGCTGGCCGGCCTTTTCTTCGAACCGGCGAATGAGGAGCATTTCGCGATAGGCTTCGATTTCCTCCTCGGCGGAGAGTGCCGGTACGTCGGCAGCGTCGCTGTCATCCAGCTCTGCTGCGGTCGCGGCGCTCATGCTGCCTGCGGCAGCGGCGGCGAGTACGGGACCCGCACTTTCGTCGTTGGAAACCGCCATCTGGCCTCCCTCAAATTGTTGGTCCATGGAAGTTACACGACTTGCTTCCCCTGCGACAAGCGAGCCGTCGGAATGAGTGTGTCGTCTCGATCGAAGGGAAATACAGCGAAACCAAGTAAAGTGGCAGAAAAAACTTTGGAACCAGTGCCGCAGGCGACCAGCAGCGTCGGGGCATCGAATATTCGAGAAATGCAGGGCTATCGACCTCAAGGCTTTTCGGACCTATCGGCCAACATGGCCAAGCGTCTTGGGACGCAGAATAACCAGGTCGTTTGGATGGGCCATATTCAGCATGGCACGAGCGCGCTCATCGAGCATATCGGGGTCGAGACGTTCGGCGCGCATGAGCGCAACGTCGCGCTCGATCCGTTTTCGGACGAGTTCGAGTCCCTCAAGTTGACCTTCAAGCGCAGAAATCCGCGATTCCAGGCGCGTGCGGGCCTCAAGCCCCCGGTTCCCCTCCACCAGATGGTAAGAGAAGTAGACAATGAGCACGATGCACAGGATCAAAGTGGCGACGCGATACCGCACAGAGACTAATACCTTGAGAACGCGACAAATTTTACTGAAGCATCGGCCCGACGCCGAAGCTGAACGATTAGTCTAGCGCTGGCATATTAACCGGTCGTTAGCGCTTGCGGCGCCCGTCGGCCCATGCCAGCGTGCGCGCAACTCTGAGGGCTCTAAGAAAGCAGCGGTATTGGAACGCGTCCCATGGTGGATACAGGTACGAAGGCGCTCGTTCTTTATTCCGGCGGGCAGGATTCCACGGTTGCCCTCTCTTGGGCGCTCACGCGTTTTGACCATGTTGAGACGGTCGGCTTCACCTACGGTCAGCGGCACGACGTCGAGATGGATTGTCGGCGACGTGTTCTGAAGGAGATTCGCGCCGTTTTTACCGAATGGAGCGAGCATCTGGGCACGGATCATGTGCTGGATCTTCCGGCACTCGCCCAAATCAGCGATACGGCCTTGACCCGGGACGTCGAAATCGAAATTGCCGAGAACGGCCTGCCGACAACATTCGTACCCGGGCGAAATCTGCTGTTTTTCACCTATGCAGCCGCCCTGGCATATCGCCGCAGCATACACACTCTGGTTGGCGGGATGTGTGAAACCGACTTTTCGGGCTATCCCGACTGCCGCGATCAAACTCTGCAATCTCTTGCCGAGACCATTCGGCTCGGCACCGAAGTCCCCTACCAGATCGAGACCCCGCTGATGCACGTCACCAAAGCCGATACCTGGAAGATGGCGGAAGACATCGGCGGCCCGGCATTTACGGACATCGTCCTAGAGCACACACACAGCTGCTATATCGGCGAGCGAAACCAACGCCATCCCTGGGGTTATGGCTGCGGTTCGTGTCCCGCCTGCGCACTTCGCGCAGCAGGCTTTGAGGCGTGGAAAGCAGGCACCACCGGCTGACGCCCGAATTCTGCACCAACACAGGTGTTATTGACACCGGCGCGTACGCGCGTAAGGACTGCCCGCACTATGTATTCGGTCAAAGAAATCTACCCGACGCTGCAAGGCGAAGGCGTGAAAGTTGGCCGGCGCGCCGTGTTCTGCCGGTTCGCCGGATGCAACCTGTGGACCGGCCGCGACGAGGACCGGTCACAGGCGATTTGCCAATTTTGCGATACAGATTTCGTCGGCACGGATGGTCCGGGTGGCGGAACGTTCAATATTGCCGTCGATCTGGCTGTTGCCTGCCTTTCCGTCTGGGGTGAAGCGAAAGGCAAACCCTATGTTGTCCTGACCGGCGGCGAGCCGATGCTGCAGGTCGACAACGATCTCATCGTTGCGCTTCACCAGGCTGGTTTCGACATCGCCATCGAAACCAACGGGACCCACGCCGTGCCCGACACCATCGATTGGATTACGGTCAGCCCCAAGTTCGGTGCCGACCTTGTTCAAACCGGCGGCGATGAACTCAAGTTGATCTACCCTCAAGAGGGATTCGACCCGGCAGATTTCGAATCCCTGTCATTCAAGCACTTCCTACTGCAACCTATGGACGGTCCAGACCGGCTGGCCAATACCGAAAGTGCGATTGCCTACTGCCTTGAGCGGCCCAAATGGCGGGTAAGCCTGCAAACGCATAAATTCATGGGCATTCCATAATGCCGGCAATTCTCTTCTTAGGCGACGCCACAACCGCATCGTAGGAGACACCCCCGTCAATGCGCGACATCTTGTGTGCGTGCGGCAGGGGGTCGGCAGCGCTGTGCATCCACGCAGACTTCCGTGCAAATTTCTGGAGTTGATATACAAAATTGCACGCTGCTACTTTGGTAGGGAGAGCAGCGGCATTTGGCAGCACCCGTCGTCAATTGCCTTACCTAAGGGGGCTCCCGGTCTATGGAACTGGTCGTCGCATTGGCCATCAACGGATTGGTCTGGGGTCTGATCATCGCCCTTATCGCGCTTGGCCTTTCGATCATCTTCGGGCTTCTCGACATTATCAATCTTGCCCACGGCGACTTCTTCATGGTCGGCACGGTGCTCACCTGGTGGGTTTTTACGGCAACCGGCAACTACTGGCTGGCCTTCCTGCTGGTACCGATTATCGGCCTGGCCCTGGGCGCATTGGTCGAACGGAGCGTGATCCAACCCATCCGCGGAACGGCAGCCCTCTCGATCGTTGCGACATTCGGTCTGTCGATCATCATTCAGGAAGTCGTACGTGCGACCTACGGCGCCGCCCCGAAGCGTATTCTGCCGCCGGTCGAAGGCACGATTCCGATGTTCGGCATCGAGTATGAGGTCTACCGTATCGTCGCCGCCGCCATCGCGATTGTTGCGATCGCGGGCTTCTTTCTTTTTCTCCATCGCACAAAACTCGGCACCTGGATGCGCGCGGTCCGTTTTGATCGCGAGACCGCACTCGCCATGGGCGTGCCGGCGACGAATGTCTATGTGCTGACCTTTGCGCTTGGCTTTGCCATGGCCGCATTGGGCGGCGTTGTCGCGGCGCCGATTACGACGGTCGAGTTTCAAGCTGGCGTCGATGTTCTGCCCTTCTGCTTCATGGCGGTCATTATCGGCGGGCTGGGCAATTTGCCGGGCACGGTTGCAGCCGCCGTCCTGCTGGCGGTCACGGAAGGGATCGTCACCAGTTTCGCCGATCCCACCGTTGCACGAATCGTTTCGCTTTGCCTGATGTGCGCGGTACTGATCGCGCGCCCGCACGGCTTGTTCCAGGGGGCAACGCGATGAAGGCAGCAATCAACGGAACCATGCTGGTCGCCCTTGGCCTTTTTCTCATCGGAGCGCCGTGGATCTTCGAGTTTTTCGGCGTCGATTTCTGGCTCGACATTCTGACGGAAATCCTGATCTGGTCGCTGTTCGCCGCGAGCGTCAATCTTCTGTTCGGCTATGCAGGCCTGCTCTCGTTCGGGCAGGCTCTGTTCTTTGGCATGGGCATGTATGGCGTCGCCATCGGCATCGCCAAATTTGGTCTTGGATTCTGGCCGGCATTGTCGCTCGGCATGTTTCTCTCGATCGCCATGGCGGCGATCAGCGGATCGCTCGCTGTGCGGCTGACCTGGCATTATTTCGCGATCATCACGGTCGTCTTTTCGCTGATTTTCTATTTCTTCGCCCTCTCCTCCAAGGAGCTGACGGGCGGTGACGACGGCACCTCCTTCTCGATGCCGCCCATGTTCACCTTCGGTGAAACCGAGATCTCGATGACCGACTATCTGGTTCAGTATTTCTTCGTCCTGATAGCGGTCGTGCTCGCCTTCTATCTCAAATACCGGCTGGTGCGCAGCCCGCTTGGGCTCGCATTGATCGCCGTTCGAGAAAATGATTATCGGGCACGCCTGGTCGGCCTAAATGTATATGCCTTGCGCCTAACAGCCTTCATCGCGGCCGGTGCATTGGCCGGATTGGCCGGCAGTCTCTTCGCACTCTTTGGCAGGTATGCATCCGCTTCCTACATGTTCTACCACGTGTCAGGTGAAGGCGTTGTCTGGACCATCATCGGTGGCGCCGGCACTATTCTTGGCCCGATCCTCGGCACGGCACTGCTGATCCTCGTCCGCGAAGAACTCTCGAATATTTGGGACCATTATCTCATTCTGGTCGGTCTCGTCGTTATCCTGACGGTCGTCTTTGCGCCTCGCGGTCTCATGGGCATTTGGAATGACATGCTCGACCGACTGGATAACAATCGGAAACAGACGCCCGAGACCAAAGCCAAATCGTCAGACGCCGCCTCCTCCCAGGAAGCACGGGCGGAGGCCGGCGAATGACCGCACTTCTCGAAATGAAGTCCGTCTGCAAGTATTTCGGCGGTCTGCGCGCCCTCGACGGTGTCGACCTTGCACTTGAGCCCGGCAAACTGCACGCCATTATCGGGCCGAACGGCGCGGGCAAGACGACATTGTTCAATGTCATCACCGGCACCCTGCCTCCGACATCCGGAACTGTCCTGTTCCAGGGACAGGACATTACAGGTCTGCCATCGCATCGGATTGCAAAACTTGGTCTCGCGCGCACACTCCAGATCAAGAGCGTGTTCGATGCCTTGTCCGTGGAAGACAATGTCTGGGTTGCAGCAGAGTCCTGCCGCGGCGTCTTCCGACCGTTTGCCCGCTACCGCAGCGACAAGGGCTTGACGGAGAAAGTCGACGCTATCCTGGAGGAAACTGGCCTTGTCGACCTGAAACACGAAACTGCGGGTACACTCTCCTATGGTGACGTCGCGCTTCTGGAAATCGCGATCGCTTTGGCGACAGAACCGAAACTGCTGCTCTTAGATGAGCCGATCTGCGGCATGGGACCTGCCGAGACCCAGGCCACCATCGCCAAGATCCGCGAACTGTCCCAACGGATCGCCGTCGTGATCATCGAACACGATATGCCGAGTGTCTTCGACCTTGCCGACGAAATCACGGTGATGGTTCAAGGTCAGGTCCTCGCCAAAGGCGCACCAGACAAGATCGCCAACGATCAAGGCGTCCGTGAAGCCTATCTTGGCGACGAGGAGTTGCTCGATGCTTGAAGTCCGCGAGCTCAAAGCCAGTTACGGCAAGGTCGAAGTCCTGCAGGATGTGAACCTGACCGTCGGCGATGGCGAGATCGTCGGTCTGCTCGGACGCAACGGCGTCGGCAAGACGACCACACTCAAAGCCATCCTCGGTCTCGTGCGCAAGACCGGCGGCAATGTCCTGTTCAACGAGCAGGTCATTACCAATGTCACGCCGCACAAAATACCGCGACATGGTATCGGATATGTTCCGCAGGGACGCGGTATTTTCCCAAACCTCTCGGTCGAGGAAAATCTGTATATCGGCCTTCCCGGCGGACCCGATGCGGAGATCCGCGACTATATTTTCAATCGTTTCCCGCGCTTGAAAGAGCGCCTTGGGCAAAAGGGCAGCACGCTCTCTGGCGGCGAGCAACAGCAGCTCGCCATCGCGCGGTGCCTTGCCATGCGCCCTAAACTCATTCTGCTCGATGAACCAACGGAGGGCATCATGCCCATCCTGGTCCAGGAGATCCGCAACGAGATCCAGGCCATCAATGCATCGGGCGTATCCATACTCCTCGTCGAACAGAACCTCGCCACGGCCTTCAAGATCTGCAAACGCGTCTATCTGATGGAAAAGGGCGTCGTGGTTCGGGAATCGACAACTGAGGAGCTTAAGCGGCAACCCGATCTCGTTCATCGTTACCTTGGCATGGCCGCTTGATGCCAAGGCGCCAAAGGAGTGTTTGTAATGACAAAGACGCCGAAGGATAAAAAGGCAGCCCCCGTTACCAAGCCGAAAAAGGCAGAGGTTAGCCGCCGAAGCTTCCTTGAGACAGCCCTGGCCGGAGGCGCCGTTGCCTCGACGGCCTATGTCTCGCTCGCCAGTGATCTCTTTGCTGCCGAAAGCGGACCGATCGTTATCGGTCATCAATGTGAACTGACGGGTGGATTCTCATCATGGGGTTATTGGCACGACAAGTGCGCCAAGGCCGCGGTCAAGATGATCAATGACGGCGGCGGCATTGCCGGCCGCAAACTCGAGATGGCCATCGCCGACACGGAGTCGAACCCGGCTGTCGGTGCCCGCAAGCTGCGCTCGCTCATCCAGCGCAAGAAGGCTTCCTTCATTGTAGGCTCGGTCCATTCCGGCATCATGCTGGCTTCGATCCCGGTAGCAACCGAACTGAAGACGCCATACTTTTCCGCCGGTGAAGCCACCGAGGCAACCGGCTCGAAAGGAACGCGCTACAGCTTCCGGACGGGTTGCGACACCTATGGCCTCGCTGCCGCCGGCGCGCCCTGGGCGTTCAAGAATCTCGGCAAGAACTGGACGATGATCTTCCCGGACTATGCCTGGGGACACAGCCATCACCAGGAGCACACCAAGCTCATCGAGAAGATGGGCGGCAAGGTCAACGCGCCTATCGCTGTTCCGCTCGGCACCAAGGACATCGTGCCTTATCTGGCTAAAATTCCGGAAGAGACCGAAGTTCTGTTCTCCGTCTTCTTTGGCGCCCTGTCTGTTGCTTTCTACACGCAGATGAAGTCGATGAAGCTCGACGAGAAGATGAAGCAATATTCGGTGTCAGGCACGATCGAGGCCATCAGCCCCGAGCAGATCAAAGGTGCCGCCGAAGGTGTCTATTTCGTCGAGAACTTCCCGCGTCCGGTCGAGTACAAGGACGACGAGTATCATCGCAACTTCATCAAATTGATGAACATCGACGATGTGCATGCCAAAGAGAACGGTTCCGACCGCGTCATGGCCAAGAGCCATGCCTGGCAGTCCTACGAGAACTTCTTCGTTCTGAAACAAGCCATCGAGGCGTCCGGCTGGAAGACCAAGAAGGATACGCCTGGCGTTGTTCAGGCACTTGAAGGCCTCACCATGGAAAACTCGCTTGCCCACCCGCAAGGCAGCAAGCTTCTCCGCGCACAAGATCATAGCGGCATGATGGATTGCTATATCAGCCAGGTGCAGGACAACAAGTTCGCCGTGAAGAAGACGATCAAGAAGGCGGAACTCGAAAAGCTCCTTCCGCCCCGCTACGACTTCACGAAGAAGAAGCTGTAAACGGTCCTTTTCGGGAACCAGGGTTTGACGGGGCCGGCTCGAGGCGAGTCGGCCCCCTCTCCTGCCCGCGTAATGCGAGACTCCAAATATGACAGCCAAGAAAACGGTCGCCGTGTGCGCCGCCCATATCGCACCGGTTTATCTCGATGCTCGAGCAACCGTTGAGAAAGCCTGCAGCATCATTGCAGATGCCGCCGCCCGTGGTGCCGACCTGGTCGCATTCCCGGAATCCTTCATTCCAGGCTTTCCCGTCTGGCCCTCGGTCTCGCCACCTTTCAAGAATCATGCGCTGTTCGAGCGTCTGGTCGAAGAGTCGATCCGTGTGCCGGGACCCGAGATCCTGCGCATTTGCCAGGCGGCCCGCCGCGACGGTGTCATCGTCTCCATGGGTATTTCGGAGTCCACCGACAGCAGTGTCGGCTGCATCTGGAATTCGAACCTCATCATCGGCCGCGATGGCGCCATCCTGAACCATCACCGTAAGCTCGTGCCGACCTATTTCGAGAAAATGATCTGGGCCAGCGGAGATGGCGCCGGGCTCAAGGTCCTTCCCACAGACGTCGGCCGGCTGGGCATGTTGATCTGCGGAGAAAACACAAACCCCCTCGCCCGCTATGCCCTCATGGCGGACGGCGAACAGATTCACATCTCTTCCTATCCACCGGCCTGGCCGACCCACGATCCGCGCTCCAACGATGCCTACGATCTGCGCAGCGCGATCCGGATCCGTGCCGGCGCCCACTCCTTCGAAGCGAAGGCCTTCAATCTGGTCGTCTCATCCATCATCGACGATCAGACCCTCGAAGCCATCAAATCCATTGGCGATGAAGGGCTCGATATCATTCGTAATTCGCCGCGCGGCGTTTCCATGATCCTCAATCCGCAAGGCAATGTGATTGCGGAGACGGACAGCACCAAGGACGAATTGCTGATGGCCGAAGTCGATCTGGCCGAATGCGTCGTGCCCAAGCAATTCCACGATGTGGCCGGCTATTACAACCGCTTCGACATCTTCGATCTGTCGGTCGACAGAAGTCGGCGTACACCAATTTCCTTCGATGATGCGGACGCGCGATCTTCTTATGCCTACGATACGATCGAACAATCCGTAAGACGTCCGGACGCGGCGGAATAAACAGCAGCCGCGTCCCCAACCAGGTCCGGACATTGGCGAAGAAGGCCAAAAGCAAAGAACCCCTCGGCGGCATTCCCGGGATCCAGCGTCTCGACTGGAATGACATCGCCGTATTTCTGGCGCTGGCGCGTTATCGCAACCTCACCGAGACAGCCCGCGTTCTCGGTGTCAATCACACAACGGTTGGACGCCGCATCCGTGCGCTTGAAGAAAGCCTCGACCGACGCCTGTTCGTTCGAACGCGCGATGGCTTCCTGCCAACTGATGCCGGCTACGATCTCCTCCAGCACGCCGAAGGCATGGAGGAGCATGCACACTCCATCGCCCGCGAATTCACCACCGGTACGAATGCGCCCGGCGGCATTGTCCGGGTCGCAACCATGGAGGGCCTCGGCAGCCTCTATCTCGCCCCGCGCTTCAAGCATCTTTACGAGCAAAATCCGTCCATGCGTATCGAGCTCGTGACGGCATCCCACTGGATCAATCTCTCGAAGCGGGAAGCGGATATCCTGATCTCGTTTCCCAAGCCGCTCGGCCGTCGCCTGTCCGTCCAGAAGATCGGCGAGTTCGCTCTCCATCTTTACGCAACACGCGGCTATTTGAAGGAGCGTGGGACGCCCAAGACCGTGAATGATCTCAAGGACCATCGCCTTATCGATTATATCGACGAGCTGGTTCAGATCTCCGCTGTCCGCTGGTTCTCAGACGTGATGCACAACCCGCCGGCCGAGTTCCGCTCGACCAGCCTTGTCGCGCAGTATCACGCCTGTGCGTCAGGGATGGGCATCGCCATGCTGCCGACTTTTGTCGTCGGCCGCGATCGTAATCTGGTTCGCGTGTTGGAAAAGAGCGCAGTGGTCAAACGCGACTTCTGGCTGGCGGTCCATCAGGACCTGCTGCACCTCGTGCGCGTGCGCGAGGTGACATCTTTCCTGACGCGGTTGATCGAGCAGGACCGTGCCTACCTGCTAGGTGAAGACAATCTGGGATAAAGTTCAAATCCGTTGTCATCCCAGCGAAGGCTGGGATTCACGAATATATCACGACTCACTGTGTGTCGAACTGGATCCCAGCCTTCGCTGGGATGATGGCACATGGCGTCAAAGATGATTGAATTCGGCTCAAATCGTCCTTTGCATGGGGTTGTTCCTCGATTTTCCGGATACCCCCCGGTTTTCGGCAATTGTCGACCCTAACAGAGTCTCCCAGAGTCTCGGACCAAAGTCCATTGGGTTGCATACGGAACCGTTTGCAACGCGTTGCGGTTCAGTCTGCCGTGATCTGTGCTATTGCACGTCCGAATGCACTGCGGCTCCGGCCAAAATTCGCCTTGTTTCGCGGTGAGAACAGGTATGAGTCATCAAAGGCCTAGCGTCAGGCGCCACGCCCCAAACAACCGATATATACAAGAGAGAGCGAAGCGAGATGGAAATCGCAGATATTATTCCACTCATCCGGCCATTTCTGGCGACGTTTTTCGTTAGCCGCCTGTTGCTTTGGTTCGTTCTCAAATGGGATGGCGGCGCGCTGAAAATCGTCGCAGCCCATATCGTCTCCCTCCTCGTTATCGGCGCGCTCTCGTTCCTTGGCGCAGTTGGCGGCGAGAAGGGCCTTGAGGCAGCGCTGCTCTTCGTCGCTGCCTGTTCGCTGCCGCAACTCTTATGGCTGGCCATCGATCTGTGGCGGATGCGAAGCGGGAGGCCGCCGATCCTCGTCTCCTCTTCTGGCTGACGGATCGTCTCGAATTTGACGAAGCGATGGATCGGTTGGTCTGCGTACTATTCCCCTATCCGAACGCCTGATACAAAACGGATGCATACTGCAATCGCGTCATGAGATGGACGTTTGGGCGATGACATTGAATCTGGATGCGGAGACCGCCGAGCTGCAATCAGCAGCGCATGCCTATGCCGGGCGGCATCAGCTGATCGAAGACCTGCGATGGCCCGAAGGCAAGCAGATCGCCGTTAACTTCACGGCAGATCTCGATGCGATGCTCCTGCGCCGGCTTTACAATGAGAATGCCGGTCAACTCGCCAAGGGCGAATTCGGCGGGCGCGTCGGAATCTGGCGGTTGCTCGATCTGTTCGACGCGCATGATGTCAAGGCGACGATTTTCACGCCGGGGCGGATTTGCGAGCTGTATCCGCGCGCCGTGAAGGCCTCGGCAGACCGGGGGCACGAGGTCGCAGATCACATGTGGGAGCACCGCGTGCCGAAGGAGCCCGATCTTGAGCGCGATCATCTCCGAAAAGCCACTTCCGCGCTTGAGACGCTGACAGGCCGCCGACCGGTCGGCACACGCAGCACGCACAGCCTTGGGCTGCTCAAGGACGAAGGCTATATCTACAACTCTCGCGGATATGCCGATCACCGGCCCTATTATCTCACCGATGAATCCGGTCGCAATCAGCTGATCAATCTGCCGTTCCACTTCGCTATCGACGACGCCATGTTCTTCAGTTTTTCATGGAAGAACAGCAAGCCAGATGCCCAGCGCATTTCCGACCCGGAACGCGTGCTCGACATGTGGTGGGATGGCTTCCGCCAGCAGTATCGGTGCGGGGGCTATCTCAATATCTGTCTGCATCCCTTCGTCTCCGGCCGGGCAATGCGGATCGAGATGCTGGACCGCCTGATCGCGCGCATGAAATCGCTCCCGGGTGTGTGGTTCCCGACCTGTGAAGGGGTCGCCCGCCACTGCATCGAGAACCATCCGCCGGCTTCGCATACCGACTGATCGAACGACGCACTGAAGAGTACGCCTCATGCCTTGGAAGGACCGTTACACGACATCGGACGAGGTTGGTCTTCCCGATGAGGATGTTCGCTGGCCGGACGGTCGGCGCTGCGCCTTCACCGTCATCGTCAATTTGAGTGTTGCCCAGGGTCCGGACGGCATTACCGGCGCCGACCTTCAGACACCCGCCGCCTATTTCGGATGGCATCAGGGGCTGGACGACCTCTTACGCGTGCTCACGAAATACAACATGAGGGCAACCTTTGCCGTCCCCGCCGTCATGGCTGAAATCTTTCCCGACCGGATCAAAGCTGTGCATGCGGCAGGCCATGAAGTTGCCGCGCTAGGCTTCAAGCACGAAGACGTCAGTAAACTGAAGCCCGACGAAGAAAGGACACGCCTGCAACGGACGATCGAAATCCTGTCCAAGACCACCGGCGAGCGTCCGACAGGCTGGTTTGGCCTTCCCCGCCCCCGCGACGACCATGCCGTCGGCACGCTGAGCCCTCAGACGCTGGGTCTGCTCATCGACAGTGGGTTCGACTATTTCGGGAACGGGCTCGCTGACGACATTCCCTACTATTGGGCGACCGAGGTTTCACCGCCAAGGTGCATCATTGCCCTGCCCTACTATTACCATTTCGACGACCAGTATTTCTGTCTCTATCCATCCGCCGGCACGGGACTGGAAACGTCCGACATGCTGGCGCGGAACTGGCACGCCGAGTTCAAGGCGCAATACAAGCGAGGACGGCATTTTGTGATGACGCTGCATCCGGCACATTCCGGCTGGTGCAATCGGATGGCTCTGCTCGAAGCATTTCTTGCCAAGGCAATGTCGTTGCCGGATGTCTGGATCGCAACCGGCGCAGCCTGCGCCAGCTATTGGCGTACGGCATATCCCGCCGAGACATATCTGCGATTGGAACCTTCCATCTGGAAGGATTACCCAGGCAGCCTGAGCTAGGCCGCGTGCTCATCGTTGCGTATTAGACGATCCAACCCGGACAACGACCGGTTGCCGTTCTAAAATCACCGATTTTTCAAGATGACCGCGGTTCGAGGAGAATACCATAGGCGGACCTGTGGTTATCTAATCGCTGCGTACGTCTCCGCGGTTTTTGAAGACCCCTCAATAGTCTCTCCAATCTTCGAGCAACAATTGACGCGGTCCGTGATCAGCACTGGTTCCGGCCGGTCGAGCAGGCGATGTTGCAGGTATTGAAGTCCGGTTGGCCGCGGCACAGCGACTGGCAATTCGCATTTTCACCATTGCAGATACGTTCGCCGAAACTACAGCCGATAAACGAAAGCCATTGCCGGGTCGGACCTTGTCCAGCAAAGTAGCCTTTACACCGCTTCATCATGCTACTCTCCTTTACGTCCTTCATCCACGCAGGCGGCTGCGGTTGTTTTGGCGTATCGTTCATCCAGGCAGGGCGTTTTGGCTGTGTGGGAGTGTTGAAGGCGGCACCATGGCATTGGTGTCCGACATTGTCCCGATAGCAACGTTCTATTTCAGCCGCGCTGCTGTTGACGTCCGGGTCAGCACGGCAAAAATCTAGCAAATCTTGCTCACATTGCGCTCTCGTTTGTTGAGCGTGTGCCGCGGCAAAAGATATTGCAGTGAAAATGAAAATAGTTACGACGGCTCGAGTAAGTTCTTTCATCATTCGGATCCCGTTCTTGAGCAGGTACCGGACCAACTCGCAACAAAACCAGATGCGAAGTTCATTCGCTAATTGACCGCCGAACATCCCTTGGGCTCGACTAGGTGCTCAATGGATACGTTCCAATCGAAAGCAACCACGCACGCCTACAGCACAACCGCAGCAGATTATTTGCCAATCGACAGTCGAAGATGCCGGTTCTTGGTCACGTACTAACCGATCGGGCACTCTTCTCGGGCGGCTTGACATGCCGATATGCAGTTCTCAAGTCGCGGATCATTTGGATCGGACCAACTCTGCCCGCATCTCACCAAGCATTGGAATGCCCATTGCTCGGAATCCAGCCTGCTCTTCTCGTTGCAGATGTGACCGCCCATGCCGCAGCCAATCGTCGCCGCCCATTGGAGATCAGGATTCTGAACCTGACTTGCGGTTGCATTGCACTCCGGTGTCGGTGTCGCCTGGGCGGCGGCCCGCTCGATGGGCCACACGCCGGCAATTGCCCCTAGACCGAACATTGAAATCCCGATAACAATCGCTCTCTTGATCATTCAAATTTACCTCTGTGTTTCGGCAACTTATAAGATCTGAGCCATTTCCTAGCCTTGCTACGAAGCAGACTTGGAATCGAACTCCTAGGCGCCCGACCGGCCTGCGCTCAATGCGAAAAAGGGGGCGGTGGCTCAATGTCATCCGACTATCGACCACAATCCAGTTACCGCGAGCGGCAACGCCCTGTGATCGTGTTTTCGCGGGTGCCATTGTCGTAAGTGATTGAGAATCCCGTAGATCCGCTCATTGCCGAAATGGTGGCAGCGAACCATTGGCCGGCACCTTGATAGTTGCACTCGATCCGGGTTCCCGGATGCCAGTTATAGGGTTTGACCTGGTTGGCAGGACGGGTGTCGATATCGCCGTCGTCATATCTGGTCGTGATCATATTGCCTTGTACGCTCTGGACGACGCCTGGATAGTAGTAAACGTCACCCTAGTACTGGCTCAGCACCCATTGACCCGGCGCATATTGAGCACTGGCAACCGGCGCAAATGCGGTCATGGCCAAGAAACACGCGACAAGACTTAGCGTCCAGCGCTTCATAAGAGTTCCTCCCCAATCGACAATCCCATTTCTCCATTAATCTTTAAAGCAGAACTTTATTCTGTTGCAAACTGACTATCCAGAAATTCGATACCATGCATGCAAACAAACGCTGTTGACAGTTCAATAGTACATTGTTGGGGACTGTAAGCTGCATGGACTTGGCCGCGTCCGCTCCCAACCCCTCTCCGGCAGCCATCAGCGAGATCGATCCCGGCGGCGACCCCGCGCCGCCCGGAATTCACTGACCGTCGATGGCCACACGTGGACGGCAAGGCGTCACCCCGAAACCTTCCTGCATATCCAGCGGCATCCAGTGGCACGCAACAGGTTTGCCCTTTCCGAACCCAGCCGCATCGCAGCTCGCAAGATCGTTCGTCTTGAGGCACTCAAGCCGTGGCGTAAAGCTTTGACATGCGCGACCCCTGATCGCGGCTCCGGAATGAGCGGGTTCACCGGATGGTCATGGATGAAGAGCCGTCTGAGCTTGAGAGCCTGGCCTTGTCAGACGTGGCTTACCCATTCGACATTCATCCGCGACGTTCTCGCTTCCTGCGTTTTCTCATTCTGTGGCGACATGCTTCTTCAGGTATCAAACAAGCTTCACCGCTGCGCCCCCTTGAGGCGCGCGATTGGCGCTGAATGACACATTTCACATCGTTCGGTAGGCCACGATCTATGCCAGCAATTCGCGACAAACTGCAGCTGTTTCATCAATTGGATTCATTGGATAGCCGAGTTTCGAGATACTCTGAGCAACCGCCATCGCTTGATCGTGTAATTCAGAGTCAGCACATGCCTGCTGTATGGCATCGCGCAAATGCTCGGTGATACGTGAGCTGAAATAGTCGCGTGGGAAATCCTCTATCAGTTGACCAACGCCAGCTGCCTGTAGCTTTGTTCCCGTGAGCAAAGCTTCAAAATGGTTCGACATAACGATTTGAGCGCGCCCGCTCTTCAAGGCCGCCTGTGTGATCCCGGATCCGCCATGGGAGACGACGAGGGTTGCTTTTTTAATCTGCGGCGCCAGAGGGGGTAAGTCGAGATGAACTGAAGCCCCCTGTGCCTCCAATATCCGGGCCGCCGTACTATTGGGCCCGAACAGGGACGCTGTGACCGGCACGCCGCATTCCAGCAAAGCGGAAACGATTTGCTGGCTGTCAGCCGACGTACTGCTCCCGTAATAAAGCAGGCTTGGCTCGGATGGCAGGGGTACAGCTTCCAAATCAGGTTCGTAGGGACCGAGCAATTTCTCGTTGCGCAGGCTCTCATATGGGTCGAGGTGTGGCAGCGTGAATATTGCGCGTACGTCTCCAGAAAAAGCCTTGGGAAGGCCGTCGAAAGTGGCGCGCTTCCGCCGGCGCTGTAGATCATTGATTACATCCAGCATTACGGTTTGAAGCTGGGATGGCGGAAGGTTGTGGCGCAGCGCCGGAAAGGTTGGGAGGTGAGATGGCGGCACTGTGAATCCATTACCCGTGACGACCACAGGGATTGCTCCGGAAGCCGCCAGGACCGCTCCAGGACTATGATCGGCGATAATGAGGTCTGGGTCGACCATGCTAAAAAGATCGTCCCAGGCATCGAGCATGAATGAGAGATCCTCGGCCTTGGCAAAACCATGCATGGCCAAAAGGTCGGCATAGCTCCCGGAGTGATGCTCGATCGGTGTAACCTCGGCTGCCGAGGGCACAGGAACAATGATGAAACTGTCATTCCTAGCGGCCCGGCGTGCGAAGATCGGATCGCGAAATGCCAGTACGGGCCTCACGTCTCGAGCACTGCCGTTATTGCCTTCCAGCAACGCACGGGCGAGAGCCAGGAGTGGTGCCGCATGCCCCATGCCCGCGCCGAGTTCCCAGATGAGCAGCGCTGTCTTCATCGAATTGATCCGTCCGTGTAGCCTGAGCCGGACAATAATTGTGCTGGCCGCGCCAACGGCAAACGATGCGATCTGATCGGATCAAAGACAATAGAGAAGTAGGAAACACGGCTAATTGTGGTTCACACCCTGCTGGGCATCAATCCGGTCGTTCCCAGACAGATATGTCAATTGAGCGCTTAGAACCGAAGCACGTCGCTTTGGGAACGTCACATGGTCATCCGGTTGGGGGCTCCCTCAGCGAAAACAGGTCGACTTTCGAACCCGCAAAGCGCGTCAAATCAATAAGCTAGAGCCGGTTCCGGGATTCCGCATTCATCGAACCTGCTCTAGCCGCCATAAGCAGCCGTCGTCGCCACACGCTCGTTTTCCACCGGGGTATCGGTCATTCGCGTCGACATGATGTTGGTGCGGAAGGTGTCGTAGCGATGCTTTTCTTTCAATGTACGGGACGGGCCGAAGTAGAACCTGAGGCCGCCAAAGACACGGTGATAATCCTCGTCGCCAATTGCACCTTCGGCAAAGACGGTCATGCCCGGAAGCGCGGCGAAACCAGGCAGGTATTCAGCCGACACCCGACCAAGGCCTTCACGTTCCGGATTCCATTCGCCGCCGGCCGACAGCATCAAATTGTCCGTTGGATACCACTCGATATCCAAGCGGCCGATAAACCCATCTTCGACGCCGTCATCGTCAAATTGACCACCGGCAAAACCCGAAAGCGTCAGACGATCGAAGTAGAGTTCGGCTTCCGCGCCAAACCGCCAGAACGATTCGAGGTCATCCCGCGGACCATCCGGATCGACCGCGGCATAGCCCCCAGCGACACCGAAAAGTGCACGGGTCGGATCACGCCAGAACAGATGCAATCCCGCACCGCCAATCACGTCGCTATTGCTGGATCCGATCGTGCCATCAACACGGGCGCCAAATCTTTGCCCGAGGGGAGCAACCAATGCCCCCTCAAAGAGGGCAGCACCTTCGCCGTCGCGGACACCGCCCAGTATTGCCAGTTCGCCGTTCGTCCGCGAAACAGCCTTGTGCTGCATGGCGTCGTCCGCATAGGCAAGGCCCGCCGAACCGATGCCCAGAATCGCTGCAATTGCAGAGGCGGCAGCGTTGTTCTTCACCGCCTGCCAAATAGGCGCATTTTGCCGGATGCTCGCATTGTCGATCGGCGTCAGAGGCACCGGCGGCCTGGCAAAAGCCAATCTTACGGCTCTGACGGGTTCGCTGGCATTCGGTCCGCAGACCGACAGAAACGTGCGCGACACGTCTTTCTTCAACGTGTCCAGACCGGGCCGAGGCATACCATCGGGCTGAAGACAGCGTTTCTCGTCAAGAACGATATACACGGTTGCGCTGCGCGAGTGCCATAATAGCTCGGAGATCTTCTTGCCAAGCGATGCACGCAACTCTTCGGCAAAATGCTGGAGCTTTCTCGCGCGCGCGAATGCGCCTGTCGGATCATAAAGGATCGATTCATGCGCAAATGGCTTGAGGAACGCTTCCAGCGTCTTGGCTTTCTCAAGCCGCGCAGAACTATGACGGTGTGTCCGGCATCGCGAACCACAATTCGCGACCTGTAGACCTCGTCGCAATGCTCTTGCCTGTCCACGAGTTACGCAGGCGCTGGAGGAATGAACTGAAATTTCCGGTCGACGTCCACGACGATCGACACCGATTAAAAATGGCTGCCCCTTGCCGGATGCCATTTCCGGCAGAACAAACTCTGCAGTTGCAGGTCCCTGCATCTACTACGCAACGCCAGGAGAAGGCGCCCCCCTCCACCACTATTCGGTCTGAAAATGACCGATACTCAATACTCAACTCGCTAGAGCGGGAGTGAATTTACTAGAGCCGGAGTGAATTGGGTGGAGGAGGCGAAATTGTGACCCATATTGCGATATCTGAGAGATTCGCTGGTGACACGAGCCCTCAAACCATAGATTTATAGCAGACTGTTGCATATGCGCCTCATCACCGGCGGCGATCAAACGAGCGGCTCAATGGAAAACTCCGAAGCCAATGCCTGGTTTTACCGTGTGATGGGTGACATGACGGAATTGGCGACACCGGCAAGTCTCCGTAATGGGGAGTTCATATAACTGTTTTTGCTTAGCGACCGCTTCGACAAAGTGTGATGCTAGATCAACCTGCGCTAAGCAGGAAATGAATAAGCTGAGAAGCTTTGATTGATCCTAAGATGTTGATGCAACCTACGTCCTGTCGGACGCAAGTTGCTTTAGATCGCGAACCAGGAGTACAGCTGGACGGCACCTTCGCGTAGGATTCGCAAGCAATGCATTCATCGATTGAAACACCTCGCCAACCGACCGTCCGGATAATAGTTCCAACATATAAAAGGGCAGACGATCTGCGCCGGCTCCTGGAGTCGCTCGTGCCCCAGATCGAGACTCGGCCCCATATAAGACTGACAGTCGTCAATGATGGAACACACAGCCCCGACTACGCGTCCGTGATGGCCCCGTACCAGACGCGTGTGGACTACCTCATTCGCGACTCGAGCGGCGGCTGCGGTCCAGCGCGCCAGCACGGGCTCACAGGGGCCGAAGAAGACTATATCGTTACGACTGATGACGACTGCATCGCGCCTCCCAACTGGGCTGCACATCTGGATGCCATTCTGTCTCGGCATCCGGAGGTTGATATCATCTCGGGCGAGGTCATCTTCCGCGCATCCGAGCGTCCCCGTCTGGTCGAGCGGTATTTCCGCGCGACGCATGAAAGATTTGCAAGCCTCAGGACACGATTCGGTTTCGTCAAGATCGCCACGCCGTGTTCGGTTATGAGGCGTGCGACACTCGAGCAGTGCGGAGGCTTTGCAACCGACTATGATGTCGCTGAGGACTTCGATCTCAGCCGTCGCCTTATGGCCGCCGGGGGCACGGTCCTCCTCGACGAGGATTGGATCATCGAGCATAAGTCCGACCACACCCTTAAGGGGGAGATGAGGCGCTACTATCGCTATGGATTTTACGGCGCCCGTTATCTATTGCGCGAACAGGACTGGCGCTCGCTTCCACTATATCACGTTGATCGCCAGAAAGTCCGTGCGCGTTTCGAACGCGGCTGGGTGCGCTGGAACTGGGACGCCATTCGCATGCGCGAAGTATCAAATTTCGAGAACGTCGCATTGATGACGGTCTCGATCCTCATACTCGCAGCCCTTCGCACTGGCTGGTATCGTGGTCTTCATCACTTCCGAAACGAGCTGGGGCGCGACCTTCCACAGACCCCAGCTCTACCGGATCAGCTCTCAAACTGCGTTTTCGGCGCAACTGTACGGCGTCCGCAATTGAGCAACGAACCGCCTGCATGAACGTATCTGTCGAGTTGCCGGTCGTTACGATCTGCCCAAACGTTTAGGCCACTTGGAGCATCGATCGGTTGTGCGGTGGTCCCCAACTTGTCGCCGGTGCGCCGCTTTCCCCTCAAGGGCATATCTGACACCCTGCTCGCGCCCGACCTGTCTGATGTCGGGGATGCGCCCTTTGTATGTGAATGGGGAGCTGCGGGAAACAACAAGGAGATGAGGGGCTTTTGAGAGAACCGTAATGATGTCCTCGACCATTCCGGCGCCAACGACCATTCGATCCGTTTTGCCTGACACGTGCAGTTTCAGAGTACTAACCGTCGCCCAGTGTGCGCCCGCCGTTTGGCAAACGCCTAAATATGCCCCACCACGACGCGATCTGATGACAGATGTCCTCTTGAATTACAGCCGGCTCGCAGCTTCCTCGACGGCGGCCAGACGATCAGCCTGACGCGCCTTTACAGCGTCACGGGCCGTCGCTTCGACTTCGGCGCCAGCAGACTCCGGAGAACCCGCATCGAATGGCGGTTGCGGATTGTACTCGATACCAAGCTGAATGGACTTGGCCGCGTCAGCGCCCAGCAGCTCCCCGGCAACCGTCAACGCAAAATCGATCCCGGCCGTGACGCCGCCGCCCGAAATATACTTGCCGTCGATGACCACACGTGCCGGGTCGGGCGTCGCTTCGAAATGTTCCAGCATGTCCCGCGACATCCAATGGCAGGCCGCGCGTTTGCCCTTGAGCAAACCGGCGGCGCCGAGTACCAGGGAGCCGGTGCAGACCGACGTCACATAGCGCGCACTTGCATCTTGTTTGCGAAGAAACGCAAGGGTCTCCTCATCGTTCAACAAGGCGTTCATGCCACCGCCGCCAGGGACGCAGACCAGGTCCAACTGTGGACAGGTCTCGTAAGTGACATCCGGCAGTAGACGCATACCTCCGGAAGACGTAACCGGGTCGAGCGATTTCCAGACGAGAAACACTTCCGTATCGGGCATCTTCGTGAAGACCTCATGCGGGCCGGTCATGTCGAGTTGCATGATGTCGGGGAAAACGAGCATGCCGATGCGGAACGTCATAGGTGCGTGTCTCCTGGCGTGGGTGTTTTACGGTTTAGCGATTTTAGACGAATTGGCGGGCGGCTGACTATGCCATTGTTTCGATTGGAACGACGCAACGTCCCGGACTTGATCCGGGACCCAGAGCGGCAAACAGAGACCCAAGTGATGCGCCCTGGGCCCGGATCAAGTCCGGGGCTTTACATCATTGCAATTGCCTCGACGCCGATCCCCAGGTGGATCAACTGGGCGTTGGCTTGCCGAACAGTGCGCGGTGCAGGGCTTCATCGCGCCTATAGATGTCCGCTGCGAAGTGGACGGTATCGCCCTCCCCCTGCCACGCCGTGGCATAGGTCAGGTGCACATCGACCGGTTCGGCCAGGTTGACGACCGTTCGATCCTTGGCATCGAGCACGCCCTGGATGCGGTTCCGGTTCCAGTCGGGCAAGTCCGACAGGAGTTGCTCGGCCAGATCGATGGGGCGCGCAAGACGGATGCAGCCATGGCTGAAGGCGCGTTTGGCCTTTCCGAAGAGCGAACGGGCCTGCGTGTCATGCAGATAGACATTGAACCGATTAGGGAACATGAATTTTACGCGGCCAAGGGCATTGCTCGGTCCGGGGCGCTGGCGCAGACGAACCGGAAAGTGCGAGCGCGAATAAGAGCCCCAGTCGACAGCACTCAAAGGCAGCACACGATTGCCGCTGACCGCTTCGAACCCCTTTGACGCCATGCGCCGCGTGCCGCGCCTTAGCTGCGGCAGATACTCTTTCGTCGCTATCGAATAAGGCACGTTCCAATAGGGGTTGATCTCCAGATATTTGATCCGGTCCGAAAAGACGGGCGTGCGGTGATAGGGCAAACCGACCACAACGCGCATGCGCTCCTCGATCCGCCCTTTGCGGACACGCTTCAATTCAAAGCCGGCGATATTGACCATCACATAATGCTGCCCGAGATCTTCAGGCATCCAGCGCCAGCGTTCGAGATTGGCGACGATCTGCCGTATCCGTGCTTCGACCGAGACATTCAACTGAAAGAGGGTCTGCTTCCCGAGCACACCATCGGTCTCAAGGCCGTGACGCTTCTGAAAGCGCTTGAGTGCATCTATGACATCCGCGCTGTAGAGATTGGGGTCGGCTCCCTCTGCTGCTGGCAGGGCACCATCGGTTGCCGCGAGGCGCTCACGCAAAACCGGTACGCGCTCGTCGATCATTTCCGGTTTTAGGACCTCGCCGGCCGGGACCTTCGGCCACCCTCCCCGTTCGGCCAGTTTCCGATACGCAATGAGCGTCGTCTTCAAAGCTCCATATTCCGGGATCTGCGGTTCCCAAGCTTTGACGAAATCTGCAATGCTTCCCGCCTTCGACAGCCCGGTCATCGCCGCGACAAGATCAACCGTTTTCGCTTTCCAGAATAGATCCTTGTCCACCTGGCCGGGTAGCAGACGGCCGATCTTGATGTCGGATGCATATTTCAGAAAGAAGGCCGAGAAATAAAGCTCGATCACGGCCTGGCTCCGCGCATCCGTAGAAGCAACGACGGCCTGCAACTTCTTGAGCTGCCCGGCGGCATAGTCGCGCGGGAGCAATCCTTGCTCCTCCGCCCGGCCGATATGATCGATCAGCTCGGGCATGCGCTGCGTACCGATCCACAGAGCGGGTCCAGCCTGTTCGACATAGTAGCTGGTCAGGACGGCTTTGCGCTGTCGGACGGGCAGCGCGAGCTGCGGTTCGGTTTCCAAGAGAACCGCGACCGCTTTGAGAACCACACTGTTCTGACTATGTGCCGGTCCCGAAGAAACTGCAGCGCCTGCGATGAGGATGGCAGACAGCAGAGAGAACCGGACGATGGACTTTGCCGAACGCAGGTGAAAGCCGAAATGCCGCATGACGAAAGAAACCCACTTTGACGAACCCCAGGGAGGCATCGGACGCAAAAGCATGCTAGGAGCACTGCAGCTTTTAGCACCTGCCGGAACGCAACTTAGGGTGCACCGGACGAAATTGGCAAGTCAGCAAGACCATCCGACGACGGAGTGTCGATGGTGGCAACAAGGACAGACGGGGAATGCGTGTGACAACGAATATGTCAGTGAATCTTTTGCGGTCGGGCGTCGTAGCATTCGGTCTGATCTGCTTCGGTGCGCAAGCTGCCATGAGCGGTACATTGGATACGGTCAAGAAGCGCGGCAAACTGGAGTGCGGCGTGAGTGAGGGCCTGCTTGGCTTTTCTGCGCGCGACGAAGCGGGGAACTGGAGCGGGTTCGACGTCGATTTCTGCCGGGCGGTTGCCGCCGCCATCTTCGGCGACCCAAAGAAGGTCGACTTTGTACCGCTTTCCGCAGTGAAACGCTTCGATGCTCTCAGCTCCGGCACGATCGATCTCCTCTCCCGCAACACGACATGGACCATGAGCCGCGACGTCAAACTCGGGCTGGAATTCGTCGGCATTACCTATTTCGACGGACAGGGTTTCATGACACGCCGCGAAAACGGCCTGTCGAGCGCTCTGCAACTCGGCTCTGCCAAAATCTGCGCCCTGTCCGGCACGACTTCGGAGGCCAATGCACGCGCCTACTTCGCCCAGAACAAGGTAGACGTCGAGATCGTGGCCTTCCCCAAACGGGAAGACGCTCTCAAGGCCTATGCGGACCGCAAGTGCGACGTCTATTCCGCTGATCGGTCGGCCCTGGCATCGGAACGCTCGAAACTCGAAGACAGCGCCGATCATATGCTTCTGCCCGAAGTGGCTTCCAAGGAACCGCTCGGGCCCGTGGTTCGTCAGGACGATCATGCCTGGCTGGAACTGAACCGGTGGGTCCTGTTCCTGCTGATCAATGCAGAAGAGGCCGGGTGGCGGTCGGTGACGAAAGGCGATGCACCGATGTCTGTACCGACAGAGGTCAGCAAAAAACTAGGCCTGCCCAAGGGGTGGGCCGCTCGCGTGATCAAATCGGTTGGTAATTATGGCGAAATTTTCTCACGCAACGTTGGCCGCGATACACCGCTCGGGCTTGGCCGCGGGCTAAATGCGTCGTGGAAACGCGGCGGTCTGATCTATGCGCCGCCGATGCGTTAGGAAGTGGGTTCGCGGAGGTCCGAATTACGGATAAAACAACCGCTCCCCCCTCACCCACCCCTCTCCCTCAAGGGAGAAGGCTTCTGGCCTGAGTGCATACCCACTCCACCTACAAGCGAGAAATTCAGAAAAATGCGCCCACTCAGCGAATGCCCCCGAAGCCGGCTCGCCGCGATCGCAGGTGTCTTTGCCGACATCGACGATACGCTGACGACTGACGGTGCTTTGACGGCAGAGGCCTATTCAGCTCTTGAACACCTACAGGATGCAGGAGTCCGTGTCTTTCCGATAACCGGTCGTCCTGCGGGTTGGTGCGACCACATTGCGAGGATGTGGCCGGTCGACGCGGTGGTAGGAGAGAATGGCGCATTCTACTTCCGGTACGACAAGGGGGCGCAACGCATGATCCGCAGCTATGTCGACACAGAGGAAGAGCGCTCTTCCAACCGGACCAAACTCACCGCCATCCGCAATGCCGTTCTCGCCGAAGTGCCGGGTTCGGCCGTGTCCGCCGATCAGGCCTATCGGGAGACCGATCTGGCCATCGATTTCTGCGAAGACGTCCCGGCACTCACACAGGACGATATCGAACGGATTGTCGCGATCTTCGAGCGGCATGGGGCAACTGCCAAGGTCTCCTCGATCCACGTCAACGGATGGTTCGGGACCTATGACAAGGTCACCATGACCCGCCGCATGATGGCAGAGCAATTTGGCGCCGACGATGCGCAATTGCGTGACCGCTATCTGTTTATTGGCGACTCGCCGAACGATGCGCCGATGTTTGTTTTTTTTCCCGATGCCGTCGGCGTTGCCAATGTGCGCGCCTTTGCCGGCAACATGGACACCCTGCCCGCATGGGTCTCGGACGCCGAAAGCGGGGCCGGATTCGTCGAGCTTGCGCAGGCAATTCTCTCCAGCCGCCGAGCATAAGACTTGCCAATCCTCACGCCGAATGTAAGAATTCCAACATTATTGACATCAACGGTCATGTTGATGTGATGCCGAACCCTTAGGGTCAGCGGCTTCGACGGCGAAGGAGCGGCACAGTTGGTCGACACGCTCGACAACAACCATCAGGCAAACCCTGGCCTCCACAGGCGCCAGACCGAGATTCTCGCCCTTCTCCGGCAACAGGGTTTCGTCGCTATCGAGCAACTCGCGAAGGCATTCAATGTGTCGGAGCAGACTGTCCGCCGCGACATCAAACATCTCGAGCAGCGCGGCCTGGTCATTCGCTATCACGGCGGCGCGGGCCTGCCGTCCGGCCCATCCGTGATGGACTATGACGGTCGCAAAGATCGGCTCCCGGCAGAGAAACAGGCAATTGGCGCGCTTGTTGCGCGTGAAATCCCCGAAGGCGCAACGGTTTTCGTCGACATCGGAACAACCATGGAGGCCGTCGCCCAAGGGCTGATGGGGCATCAGAGGCTCACGGTCATCACGAACCATCTGACGGTGGCATCGATGCTGAGCCGCCGAAGCGCCTTCCAGGTCATCCTTGCCGGCGGGCTTCTGCGCCACAACGATCATGCAACCACAGGCGAAGCGACACGGGAATTTCTGGAGCGATTTCGCGTCGGATACGGCATCTTCGGAATTGGCAGTATCGATACAGACGGAGAGCTGCTCGACTACGACTACCGCGATATCGGCGTCTCCAAGACGGCCATCAATATCAGCCGCGAAAAGTTTATCGTCGCAGACCACACGAAGTTTGGCTCCGATGCCGCAATTCGCGTCGGTCATGCATCGGAATTCGACGCAATTTTTACGGATAGAGCTCCCCCGAACGGGCACGCAAAAGCCCTTAAAAAACATGGTGTAAGGGTTGTATTGCCGAACTAGACCGCCGTCTGGAACGATGAGTGAGTTGGAAGAATGCGCTCTAAATGTAAAATAACTGACATGAGCCAACATTATGGTTCGTCGAACGCTCAATACAGATGATGGCAGGCGAAAATGACAGCAATTGAGATGCGCGGCGTAAGCAAGACTTGGAGCGATACCCTGGCCGTCAACGATGTCTCATTCGTCGTGGAGGCTGGCACATTCGTGGTTCTGCTCGGCCCATCAGGATGCGGCAAGTCTACGACGCTACGCATGATGGCCGGACTCGAAGACGTTTCTGAGGGATCTGTCCTGATCAATGGAAACGAAATGACCCGCGCAGCGCCCGCCGAGCGGAAGGTCTCCATGGTCTTTCAATCCTATGCACTGTTTCCCCATCTCGATGTCCGGGAGAACATTCTCTTCGGCCTGAAGGTCAGAAAGGTCCCGTCGGCCGAGCGTGAGGCTCGCCTCGCCAAGGTAGCGGATCTGGTCAGCCTGTCGGAACTCCTGGACCGCAAACCGGCGCAACTGTCCGGAGGACAGCGCCAGCGGGTTGCAGTCGCACGCGCCATCATCGCTGAAAACCCGATTTGCCTCATGGACGAACCGCTTTCCAATCTCGATGCGAAACTTCGCCATGAGATGCGGGTTGAACTTCGAGCGTTGCAGCAACGCCTGGAAATGACCGTCGTCTATGTCACACACGATCAGACCGAGGCCATGAGCATGGCTGACAACGTTATTTTGATGCGAAGCGGTCAGATAGAGCAGATCGGGACGCCCGGAGATCTTTACGAGACACCGGCGACGACCTTTACGGCGAGCTTCATCGGAACACCACCGATGAACCTCATGAACCTCGAAGATACGGGTTCTGGCGCCGTCTTGGCCGGAACATCAGGTCCGATCGTTGTCGGGAATGGACATGGCAATTGGACCCTCGGTGTGCGGCCGGAAGATGTCTCGCTCACGGACGGTGATGGCATCAGCGCCGATGTCGTCTCCTGCGACTATCTGGGTGCCGATACAATCGTCGCCGCATCTTGCCAGGGTCAGGAAATTCTGGTGCGGGCGGCCGGGCGATGTCCTCTGGCGTCGGGCGACAAAGTCAAGCTGACATGGTCGCCGTCCGCGGCACATGTCTTTGACGCCGACACCGGAAAACGCACCAACAAGGCACAGCCGCTCTCGGTCGCGGCCTGATGATGAATATTACCAACACTGCAGTAGCCCGGGGATGGGCCTTCGTAACAAGGAGGAATGGATGATTAGAAAACTGAAGACATTTGCGGCGGGCGCAGCACTTGCCGCGTCGCTCGCATTCACACCATTGACGCCGGCATCTGCCGTCGAACTCACGATGTACTACCCGGTGGCAGTGGGTGGCTCGCTTACCAAGGTCGTCGATGGTCTTGTGGCCGATTTCATGAAGGCCAATCCGGATATCAAGGTCAAAGCCATCTACGCGGGCAACTACAACGATGCTCGGATTAAAGCCCTCGCAGCGTTGAAGAGCGGTCAACCCGCACAGCTTTCCGTCATGTTTTCGATCGACATCTATGAGTTGATCGAGCAGGACGCGATCGTGGCCTTCGACGACATCGTTGAATCTGCCGATGAAAAGGCCTGGTTGAAGAAGTTTTACCCGGCACTGATGGGGAATGGACGGACGGGCGGCAAGACCTGGGGCATCCCTTTCCAGCGTTCAACCATCGTCATGTACTACAACAAGGATGCATTCAAAGAAGCCGGTCTCGACCCGAACAAGGCACCGGCAACCTGGGATGAGCTTGTCTCCATGGGCAAGAAGCTCGTCAAAAAAACAGGCGACAAAGTCGACCGCTGGGGCGTCATGATCCCATCGACCGGCTATCCCTATTGGATGTTCGGCGCGCTGACCATGCAGAATGGCCAGGTCCTGATGAACGGTGATGGCAATGAGACTTATTTCTCAGCCGCTCCGACCGTCGAGGCCCTCGCCTACTGGCAGGATCTTGGCAAAAAACACGGTGTCATGCCTTCCGGCACAATCGAGTGGGGAACGTTGCGCAAAAACTTCCTCGAAGGGAAGACCGCGATGATGTGGCACTCGACGGGCAATCTGACGGTCGTGAAGAAGAAGGCGAAGTTTGACTTCGGTGTTGCCATGCTGCCGGCCAACAAGCGTCGCGGCACACCGACCGGTGGCGGCAACTTCTACATCTTCAAGAAGACATCGGCCGAAGAGCGCAAAGCGGCAATGAAGCTCATCCGCTTCCTGACCGAACCGAAACGCACGGCCGAATGGAGCATCAAGACGGGCTATATCGGCACGCGCCCCGATGCCTATCAGACCGATGCTCTCAAGAAGTATGTGGTCGATTTCCCGCCGGCAGCCGTCGCGCGCGATCAGCTCGAATTCGCGACACCCGAGCTCTCGACCTATCAGACGGGCCGTGTCCGCAAACTGCTGGACGATGCCATCCAGGCAACGCTCACGGGCTCAAAGTCCGCGGCCGATGCCCTTGGCGGCGCACAGAAACAGGCCGACCGTCTGCTGAAACGCTACCGCTAGTTCGATCTGTAATTGCCGGAGACCTGACAAGGGTCTCCGGCAACATTCGAGGTATGTTCGTTTGAAGCACAATTGGAATTCAAATCAGCAATACATCCCGCACTTGATGCGGGATCCAGGGCACGATAGCACAGATTGCGTTCGCTGCGCTGTGTCCCGGATCAAGTCCGGGACGTCGATCATGCCGTTTGTACGGCCCGAGGTGCATAGCGGATGAGACGGACAATCTCGGCTCAGAATCAGATCTATGGCTGGCTGTTGCTGATGCCGGCCGCAGTTCTGCTGATTGCATTCACACATTATCCGGCCATAGCGACACTCGCTCAGAGCTTTTTCTCGACCGGGTCCGCATCAAGGCCGTCAAAATATATTGGCCTGGAGAATTATCGCTCGATGCTGGAGGACGACGTCTTCTGGCAAGTCGTCGAGAACAACATCTGGTATGCCGTCGGGACGATCCCGGTCTCAATTGCTATCGCCCTTCTCATGGCGGTATGGGTCAATGGCAAACTACCTGCGCGCGGTTTCATCCGCATGGCGTATTTCACACCAACCATTCTGCCGATGATCGCCGTCGCGAACATCTGGTTGTTCTTTTATTCGCCGGACATCGGGCTACTCGATCAACTTGCGGCGCCACTCGGCATTGAAACACCAAATTGGCTCGGAGATCCGGACACGGTGCTCGCCTGCATCATCGTCATAACGATCTGGAAAGAAGCCGGCTTCTTCATGATCTTCTATCTGGCCGCCTTGCAAACTCTACCACCGGAACTCGAAGAGGCGGCAAAGCTGGAGGGTGCGAGCCGCTGGACGTTTTTCCGCCGCGTCACATTCCCTCTATTGATGCCGACGACCTTGTTCGTTCTGATCAATGCCATCATCAATTCCTTCAAGCTTGTCGATCATCTGTTCATTCTCACCAAGGGCGGACCCGACAATGCGAGTTCTCTCCTGCTCTACTACATCTATGAAAATGCCTTCAGCTTCTTCGACCCGAACTATGCGTCGACTTTGACGGTCGTACTCCTCGTGGTCCTGGCGGTCATAGCAATCGGTCAGTTCGTGATCCTCGATAAGAAGGTCCATTACCGATGAGCAACACGCAGGGACAAGGTTGGGGATACCGGCTTGAGGTTGTTGCAGCCTGGCTCCTCGCAATTCTTTGGCTTCTTCCGCTGATCTATGCGTTCTGGAGCGCCTTTCACCCGTCCGAATATGCGACACGCTTCCATCTATTTGCACCACTCACTCTGGACAATTTTTTCGAGGCCTGGTCGCAAGCGCCCTTTGCCCGCTACTATCTGAACACCTTCATACTGGTGACATCGATCCTCATCGCCCAGTTCGTGTTGTGTACGCTCGCGGCCTATGCCTTCGCGCGCTTCGAATTTCCCGGACGCGATATCGCCTTCGCACTGATGCTCTTGCAACTGATGATCATGCCCGAGGTTCTGATCGTCGAAAACTATCGCACCATGGCCCAGCTTGAGCTGGTCGACACCATTCTCGGTATCGGCCTCCCCTACATGGCGAGCGCCTTCGGCATCTTTCTCCTGCGGCAGACATTCAAGTCCATTCCGAAGGAACTTGAAGATGCGGCCCGTGTCGAAGGTTGCGGGCCCATGCAGATCCTCTGGAAAGTCTATGTTCCACTGGCCAAGCCGACCTATGTCGCTTACGGGCTCGTCTCGATCAGCTACCACTGGAACAATTTCCTCTGGCCCCTGGTTATCACCAACTCGACCACGACACGGCCACTGACGGTGGGCCTTGCCGTGTTCGGGGCTCCCGAGTCAGGTGTCGACTGGTCGATCATTACTGCCGGCACGCTTCTCGCGGTCGCCCCCCTACTTGTGGCGTTTCTGCTTTTCCAGCGCCAGTTTGTTCAGTCCTTCATGCATGCAGGCATCAAATGACCGAGATCCTGACCTGGAACATTCAATGCGGTCTTGGCGTAGATGGACGCGTCGATATGGAGCGGATTGCCGACGTCATTCGCACGATGGGCGATCCCGACGCCATATGCCTGCAGGAAGTCAGCCGATCCATGCCGCCCTTCGACAAAGGATCAGAACAAGACCAGGTCGAAGCACTGAGCGCATTGTTTCCGGACCATGCACCTTACTTCGGTGCCGCTGTCGACCGCGCCAGTCCCGATGGGCGTTCGCGACAGGCCTTCGGTAATCTGACGCTGTCGCGACTGCCCGCGCTCTCGGTATTCCACCACCCCCTACCCCAACCGGCACAGGCAGGAATCCGTCACATGCCACGCCAGGCTGTCGAAACGACGCTTCAGACCGCGGCCGGTCCGCTGCGCCTTGTGACGACGCATCTCGAATTCCATTCCATTGACCAGCGCCATGCACAGGTTGAGCGCTTGCGGTCACTCCACGCTGAAGCCTGCGCAAACCTGAGTGAGCCTGGCGATCCATCGGTCGGCAGTCCCTATGAGCCGGTGGCGAGGCCGGTAGCCGCTATCGTCTGTGGGGATTTCAATTTTGAACCGGATAACACAGAGTATCGCGCAATGACGGCAACGTTCGATGGGACGGCACCGGCAGCAAAATTTGTCGATGTCTGGCGGCACATCCATGGTTCCAAACTTCACGATGCCACCTGCGGTATCTTCGACACCAAGCAGTGGCCGGCGGGCCCGCACTGTCGTGATTTCTTTTTTGCAAGCGAACCTGTTGCGAAACGGCTGGAGAGCATTGCAGTGAATACGCAGACTGACGCCTCGGATCATCAGCCCGTTCTCCTGGTCCTCTCGGATTGACTGCGGAGTACGATTGATAGAATGGCGCCGCCCAAAGACATCTACGATCTCGCCATTATCGGTGGTGGTATCAACGGCTGCGGCATTGCGCGCGATGCTGCCGGGCGTGGTCATTCGGTATTGCTCTGCGAACAAGACGATCTCGGTCATGGCACATCTTCGGCCAGCACCAAACTGATCCATGGCGGTCTGCGCTATCTCGAGCATTATGAATTCAGATTGGTGCGCGAGGCCCTGATCGAGCGCGAGACGCTTCTGCGTGCCGCTCCGCACATCATTTGGCCGATGCGCTTTGTCCTCCCACATCACGCATCGCTCAGACCGCGTTGGCTTATCCGCCTTGGTCTTTTTCTCTATGATCATATCGGTGGCCGGAAATTGCTGCCCGGCACCCGCAGCCTCGATCTATCCCGCGATCCCGCCGGCAGGCCGCTGGAGGACGCCTATCGGCACGCCTTCGAATATTCGGACTGCTGGGTGGACGATGCGCGGCTGGTTGTTCTCAACGCAATGGATGCTGCCGAGCGCGGTGCCGATATTCATGTGCGAACCGCCTGCGTCCAGGCGGAACGGCACGATGGTCTATGGACCGTCACACTCAAACGAATGAACGACCACACCAGTTTTCAAGTGCAAGCGCGCGTGCTCGTGAACGCCGCCGGTCCTTGGGTGGGCGATGTCTTGTTGAACCGCGTCCAGGTCGACAGTCGCGACAAGGTGCGCATGGTCAAAGGCAGCCATATCGTGGTTCCCAAGATGTTTGATCACGACCGTGCCTATATCTTTCAGAATCCGGACGCGCGGATCGTCTTTGCCATTCCCTATGAAGGCGACTTCACGCTCATCGGCACTACGGATCAGGATTTTGAGGGCGATCCCAACGATGCTGCGCTATCCGACGCAGAAACGCAGTATCTTTGCGAGGCAATCAACACCTACTTTAAGAAACCGCTGTCACCGGATCACATTGTTTGGAGTTTTGCGGGCGTGCGCCCCCTCTATGACGACGGTGCAACTGCGGCGCAAGAAGCCACGCGGGACTACGTCCTGCGATTGGACGAGGGCGACCGCGAAGCCCCGCTACTGACCCTGTTCGGCGGTAAGATCACAACTTACAGACGACTGGCAGAGGAAGTTCTGGAAGAATTGTCGCCCTACCTTCCGGATCAGCGATCGAACTGGACCGAGACAGCCCCGTTGCCGGGAGGCGACTTCGCGTTCGATTCCGTATCGGATCAGTTCGGCAAACTTCGACAAACCTATCCGTTCCTTAGCGAGAACGACGCCAAACGCCTGGTACGTGCCTATGGGACGAGGGCGAACGTCTTGTTGGGGGACGCCCGATCGATCGATGACCTCGGGGCCTCTTTCGGAGCCGGCCTGACCGCATGCGAAATCGAATATCTGATGCGACACGAATGGGCCCAGACGAGCGATGACATTCTGTGGCGGCGCAGCAAGCTTGGACTGCATTTGAGCAACGATCAGCATTCCCGAGTCGATGATTGGATGAAATCGCGGACGGCGACCGAAAATCGATCGAGCTAAAGGTTAACGCGCGCACAACATGTTGATTGTGCAGTGATTCCAGGCCTACAGATAGCGCATAGCCCTCTATTCGCTGGTACATTAAATCGCGATTTTTATGGCGAGACCGCCTTGCATCGTGTCATCCGGGCAACAGTGCGCGTTTCTCTGCCGTGAGGCTGTGGAAAACTCATTCGGACTCGCTTAAATTCATTGAAGTCAGTGATTCGCCGGTGACCCGCTGTTACGCATCCTCCGGTGCGACGTTTTCTCCGTTGTACTCAAATAAAATAAGATAAGAGGATCGCAATGGGCGCACTTTTCGCGCGTGCCGTCGGCTGCCTTTATGCCTACGACAATGAGCCGGAACGCATCGCAACACCTTCCGAGATACTGGAGGCGCCGAATGCGCTTTCTGTTCTCTTCGTTGAGGTGGATAACAACTTCACCATAGCCGCCAGGACGATGTTGGAGGCAATCGCTTCGTACAACATGTCGATCTTTCACGCCGGCGGACCTGACATGGCGCGCGATGCGCTAGAATGTCAGGCTTTCGATGCCGTTCTGATTGGAGATTGCGGGTCTTTCAATTCAAGCGTCGAGACATTGGAGGCGCTCAACACACGCCATCGGCTTGCCGCCCCTATTCTTTTGACCGATGAACTTGATGAACCCTTCCGCAAGGCAGCTGCCAAAGCCGGAGCGGTGACATGCCTTGCAAGAGATCAGCTGACGCCGATCCTCCTGGAAGAAACCATTCGGAGCGCACTCTATACGGTCTCGCTGGAAAGTGAGTTACAGCGACTTCACCGGGACCTGGAACGCGCAAGACAAGCACATTCCGACCTGCTGAAGCGCACGCTTCAGGATCTCGAGGTACCTTTGCGAGCAATGCTGCAGTCGTCCATGACCATTACATCCGCAGTCGACGAGCCGCTCGAGGATCCAGACTGCAAAGATGCAGCGGAGCTCATCAAAGCGAGCAGCCACTATCTCAGCGATCTGGTCAGCGGCCTCACCAAGACCGATCGAAAACCAAACGGCTGGCAAGAGAAGATTGCAGGCATCGAGAGTGTCGGAAGCCTGGTCGGCAACGCCGTCAAGATTGCCCAGTCTGGCATGCCACAAAGCAGCCGACGCATTTCACTGGCACTCCCTCCCAATCCCATTCATGTCTGTGGACGCAAAACCGATCTGATGCAAGGTATCCTCAAGATCCTGAACCATGCCGTCAACGCCACGCCTGAAGGTGGCAAGATTGACGTCGTCGTCAATGCAACCGAGCGCCATGTGCGGATCTGCGTGTCAGATAGCAGCAAAGTACTGAGCAACAGGGACATCGATACCGTGCTGCATACATCGTTCGGCCTCGGCACACCCGCATCGGCTCCAGCCGCCCGGGCTACCCACAATCTGCGCGGCATCAGGGATATTGTCGCCGACCACAACGGACAGTTGGAGATCGAGAGCGTGCCGGGACGCGGGACGACCATTGCTCTGCGTCTTCCGATTGCCATGGAAGCCTGCGACGCTGCTTGATAAGCTTGGTCAACCCGCAACGCATCGGACGCACGCGAGCGGATCGATTCCGTAGAACGCCTCACGAACATGCCTCAAATTGCAGAACTCATGTCGCGACATGCCGGCGCCGGCCGCATCGAATGGATCGGTCTGCGCCCTGGGCGGCGGGAGCCGCTGAAGATTGTCGAACACGCGGAAGTCACGATAAGCGGCCTTGTCGGCGACCGCCGCAATACGCCAGGTAAACGCGCAGTCACGCTGATCCAATGGGAACATCTGGACGTCATCGCGGCCCTTGTCCGCGAGACCAAAATCGATCCGGCCGCCCTTCGCAGAAATATTGCGGTCTCCGGTTTAAACCTGATCGCCGTTCGCAATCACGGTATCCGAATTGGCGAGACCGTCCTATCGATAACCGGCATCTGCGCGCCTTGCAGCCGCATGGAAGAGGCCCTGGGCAATGGCGGGTACAATGCCGTGCGCGGGCACGGTGGCGTTACGGCCGAGGTGTTGACCCCCGGCCGCATTGCTGTCGGCTCAGCCATTCACCCTTGGCGAAACACGGACAGCCTCAGCGGGTAACGGCACGGTGCGCCTCAGCTCTCGTTCTTCTTCCGCCAGTTTTCAACGAATTCGATGCATTCATCAGCATCCGAGATATCTGCGTAACGTCTTGATATATCGCGGAGATTATCTTGATGTGGTCCGTCGTCATGGTCGCCGACGCAATCCTCGGGAACGATCGTTCGGAAGCGATGCGAGAAGCTGTCGATCGATGACGCTCGGATACAGCCGCTCGTCACACATCCCGTGACCAGAACCGTGTCGACCCGTTCCTTGGCGAAGTAGGACGCGACAGTCGTATCGAAGAAGATCGAGGCGCCGGTCTTGCAGATTTTGACGTCATAATCCTCGTCGTAAATCTTGGGATCAAGCTGGGTGGACGGGTGACCATGAACAAAGGTCTCATGCACCGCTTTGACCTTCCAATACGGCATTTCGCGCTCATTGAGATAGGACGTATAGCAAGAGGCGATGGGTACGCCGGCGCGCCGTGCCACATCCAAAAGACGTGCAGTGTTGTCGAGCGCACGCATGATCAGTGGTGCACCACCAAGATCATATTGAGGGTCGGTAAAACCAACCTGGAAATCAACCACAACGATGCCAGGCTTCTCGCCGAACCCAATTGGCACCTGGGCGTAACTTCGCTGCTCGTAAACATCGGCCATAGAGGACTCCTTGGCTGGATCAGTTGATCGATTATGGTGGATCGCGAGTGAGGAGGCTGTCTCCCAATTGACCCCAATCGCAAAAGAGGGCGATCCCAAATCGCCTCAAGAGCGAACAATCCGAAAAGCAGTTTGCACAAATGATGCGCGATTCAGCAAGAAGGCACACGATAGGACTGTTGTGCCGGCCCATATGGTGGACTTGAATTTCGCGGCGGGGCAGTATGCCCGCTCCAAAGGGTTTATGCCGGACCGGAAACCAACGACGCCCCAACGTCGATACTACCGGTTCCAAAATGGCAACCATCAACCAGTAGCCAGGGAGTCTTTCCGGATGAGAAAACGCAACACCGGTTCAATCCTCCGATACGCAGCCAGTGCAGCGATCGTCGGTGCATTATTGGGAAGCGCGAGTGTCCCCGTATTGGCCAAGGAGTTTCGCTGGGCGTTCCAAAGCGACGCCGTCACCATGGATCCCTACAACATCAATGAGACCATGACTCTCGGCTTCATGGGCAATGTCTATGAAGGCCTTATTCGGCGAAACGAAAAATTCGAGATTGAACCGGCCCTGGCGACAGAATGGTCGACACCCGAGCCGACCAAATGGGTTTTCAAGCTGCGCCAAGGCGTCAAGTTCCATAACGGAAACGCCTTCAATGCCGACGATGTGATCTTCTCCTATGAGCGCGCCCGCCAGAAGTCCTCGGACATCGCCCCATTCGTTGCAGGCATCAAGGAAGCCAAGAAAGTCGACGACTACACCGTCGAATTCATTACTGACGGGCCCCGGCCGATCCTCCTGAACGAAATCGGTCTCTGGTACATCTTCGACAAGGAATGGTCGGAAAAGAACAAAGCGGTCAAAGTCGGTGCTCTCGCCGAGGGCGAAGAGAATTTCGCCACAATCAACGCCAACGGTACCGGGCCGTTCATGCTGAAAAGCCGCGAACCGGATGTGAAGACCGTTCTTGCCAAGAACCCGAACTATTGGGACAAGATCAAATCGAACGTCACGACGGCAACCTTCACACCGATCAAAGCTGCCGCCACACGCGTGGCGTCGTTCCTCTCCGGTGAGCTGGACATGATGTATCCGGTGCCATTGCAGGATGTTGACCGCGTCAACAAGAAGAGCGGTCTCAAGGTCATGCAGAACCCGGAAGTACGCACGATCTTCCTCGGCATGGATCAGGCCAATGACGAACTGAAATATTCCAGCGTCAAAGGCAAGAATCCATTCAAGGACATGCGCGTCCGCAAGGCCTTCTATCAGGCCATCAACATCAACGCGATCCAGAAGAAAGTCATGCGCGGCGCCTCCAAACCGACCGCGCTGATGATTGGACGCGGCATCAATGGCTTCGACGAGACGCTCAACGAGCGCTTCCCGTTCGATCCGGCAGCCTCCAAGAAGTTGCTCGCAGAAGCCGGCTATCCGAACGGCTTCGAGGTGACGTTCGACTGCCCCAACGACCGCTATGTCAATGACGAAGCGATTTGTCAGGCTGTCACGGCCATGTTGGCCAAGATCGGCGTCAAAGCAAAATTGAACGCCCAGACGAAGGCGAAGCATTTCGAGAAGCTGAAGGCCATGGACTCGAGCTTCTATCTGCTGGGTTGGACGCCCGGCTCGCTCGATATGCACAACACCTTCTTCTACAATGTCGCCTCACCGGCCGATCTGGTCGCCAAAGGCACGAAGGCCGGGTCCGGTCAGGCAAGCTGGAATACGAGCCGCTATTCCAATCACAAGATCGATGCACTGCTGAACAAGATTGCCGTCGAAGTCGATCCGAAGACACGGGGCAATCTCATCAGTCAGGCCATGAAACTTCACAAGGAAGACATCGGCCATCTGCCTCTGCATCAGCAGGCACTGGCATGGGGCGTCAAGGACAGCGTGGGCCTTGCACAGAACCCGGACAACACCTTCACGCTGCGTTTCGTGGAAGTGAAGTAAGTATCCTAAGGCATCGGGGCGGTCCGCATGGGTCGCCCCGATTTCGTTTCGATGACATATCGTCTCTTTTTTGCATCCGAACCGACCTGACCTGGAAACCGGCCCGTGCTCACTTTCATCGCCAAGCGCATGCTGCACGCGGTCTTCGTAATGCTCACGGTGGCGCTGGTCGCATTCTCTTTGTTCCAGTATGTGGGCGATCCGATCGTTGGCCTTGTCGGCCAGGACACCGGCGACAAAGAACGTGAGGAGTTGCGCCAGGAACTCGGACTGAACGATCCTGCGCCAGTTCAGTTCGCACGCTTTGTCGGCAGAGCCGTCCGAGGCGAATTCGGTATCTCCTATCGTCAGAAGCGACCGGTCCTCGATCTTTTCGCGGTGCGCATTCCGGCAACACTTGAATTATCATTCATGTCGGCCCTGTTTGCCCTCTTTGTTGGGATTCCCCTCGGCGTTCTTAGCGGCCTTCATCGAAAACGTTGGACGGCCAAGACCTCCCAGGCGGTCGCCCTCATCGGGATTTCCCTTCCCCCGTTTCTCGTCGGCATTCTCTTGATCTATCTCTTCGCGGTGACGCTGGATCTCCTCCCCTCATCAGGACGCGGTGACGTCGTCGATCTTGGGTTCTGGACGACAGGCCTCCTGACCTGGAGCGGCCTGAAGTCGCTTATACTGCCGACCATCACGCTGGGCCTCTTCCAGATGACCTTGATCATGCGGCTCGTTCGGGCGGAGATGCTGGAAGTCATGCGAACCGATTACATCAAGTTCGCCCGTGCCCGAGGTCTGCCAGAAAAGGTTGTCAATTACCGGCATGCCCTGAAGAACACGCTTGTCCCCGTGATTACGGTCACAGGCCTGCAGCTCGGTTCGATCATCGCTTTTGCGATCATTACCGAGACCGTCTTCCAATGGCCGGGCATGGGCTACCTGTTTATCCAGGCCGTGAACTCGGTCGATATTCCCGTCATGGCGGCCTACCTGATCCTGGTGGCTTTTCTGTTTGTGATCATCAATCTGGTTGTGGACCTGCTCTACTACAGCATCGATCCAAGGCTGCGTGTGCGCACGGCAGGCAGTAGCAAATGAGGGCGTGTCGAGAATGAAAGCAGCGGCACGCCAATCGCGATTGCGCAGGATTATCGACAGCGATCTCTTCTACAGCTTCATCTCGTCGCCTGTGACGGTACTGGCTGCGGTGATCACTTTAATATTCTTCCTCGCTTCGGTCTTCGCGCCGTTCGTAGCACCTCACAATACCTACGACCTGGCCAACATCTCGCTTATGGATTCCGAACTTCCGCCTGTCTGGAATGCCGAGGGCGATCCGCGGTTCTTGCTCGGCACAGACGACCAGGGACGCGACCTGCTGTCTGCAATTATCTTCGGCACCCGGCTCTCTTTGTTCGTTGGCCTCGCCTCAGTTTTTCTGGCTGCCATACTGGGTGTGGGCCTCGGACTGTTGGCTGGCTATGCGGGCGGATGGATCGACGATGCCATCATGCGGGTGGCCGATGTCCAGCTGAGCTTTCCAGCCATTCTCGTTGCCCTGCTGATTGACGGCGTCCTCAAGACCACGCTTCCCTCGGACGCACTCGAAATCGTTGCGATTGCGGTGGTTGTTCTCTCGATCGGTCTCTCCACCTGGCCGCAATACGCACGGACCGTGCGCGCGTCGACGATGGTCGAAAAATCGAAGGAATATGTACAAGCCGTGCAGGTGATCGGCCTGCCACCGCGTTTGATCATTTTCCGTCATGTCCTGCCGAACGTGCTTGGTCCGGTGCTGGTGATTGCGACGATCAACCTGGCGATCGCGATCATTATCGAAGCGACGCTGAGTTTCCTCGGAGTCGGGATCCCGCCGACCCAGCCATCGCTTGGAACGCTCATTCGTATCGGCAACAATTTTCTGTTCTCCGGCGTCTGGTGGATCACCTTTTTCCCAGCCATGAGCCTGGCCATTCTGGTCCTCTCCGTGAACATGCTCGGGGACTGGCTACGCGACGCTCTCAATCCAAAGCTGCGGTGAGAGAGCGATGAGCGATAATCTTCTCGAAATCCGCGATCTCACCGTCGAGTTTCCGATGCGGCGATTGACCTTCGTCGCGGTCGAAGATTTCGATCTCGAACTCAAGCCCGGCGAAATTCACGGGCTGGTCGGAGAATCCGGGGCCGGGAAATCCACGGTCGGCAACGCCATCATGGGCCTTCTCGAACCACCCGGCCGCATCGCCAAAGGCGATATCCTGCTGCGCGGCGAAGAGGTGCACGCCACGGACACTCACGCCATGCGCGCCCTGCGCGGCGACCGCATCAGTATGATCTTCCAAGATCCCCTCACCTCGCTCAACCCACTGCTAACGGTACAAGAACAACTGGTTGAAACGATCCGCTTCCATCTGGGGATGAGCGAAGAAGATGCCATTCAGCGCGCCGTCGAATTGTTGGACCAGGTCGGCATTCCCGATCCGGAAACGAGGGTCACACAATACCCCCATCAATTCTCGGGTGGGATGCGCCAGCGCGTGGTCATTGCCTTGGCACTCTGTAGCGAGCCAGAGCTCATCATCGCCGATGAACCGACAACCGCACTCGATGTGTCGATCCAGGCGCAGATCCTCGACCTGATTAAGAAGCTCTGCCGCGAACGCGATCTCGGCGTCATTCTCATTACGCATGACATGGGCGTCATTGCCGAAACAACGGATCGGGTCGCAGTCATGTATCGCGGACAGGTCGTTGAACGCGGAACAACGTCCGAAGTTCTCGGGAACCCGACTCACGATTATACGCGGGCACTCCTGAGTGCCGTTCCGCGCACTGACGTCAAGCTCGATCGCTTCCCACTGGTCACTTATATCGAAGGGCCGGCGGATGAACGTCAGAATATCGATCTGTCCGAACACTGGCTTGGAAAAGCCGAGCGGTTCGATCAACGCGATACGCCCCTACTGCAGCTTGAAAATGTCGACATGGAATTTCTGCTGAAACGTTCGATCTTTCCGAGCCGGCGTGAGACTTTCCGAGCGGTTTCGGATGTCTCCTTCGATATTGCCGAAGGAGAAGTCTTCGGCCTTGTCGGTGAAAGCGGGAGCGGCAAGTCGACCGTCGCGCGCGTCATCGCCGGTCTCTATCAGCCGTCGGCAGGCGCTGTTCACTTCACAGGGAAAAACCTGACGGCCTTACGGTCGTTCAAGGAGCGCCAACCCTTCCGCCGTCAGATGCAGATGATATTCCAGGATCCATATTCATCGCTCAATCCCCGCATTCGCGTGCGCGACATCGTTGCCGAACCGATCCATTTCCACAGTCTCACCGAGGACCGCGATGAGATGTACCGCATCGTCGACGATCTGCTCGACCATGTGGGCCTTGGCGCGGAGGCCGGCTGGAAGTTCCCCCATGAGTTTTCCGGCGGACAGCGCCAGCGCATATCGATAGCGCGCGCACTGGCAACACGTCCCCGTTTTCTGATTTGCGACGAACCGACTTCGGCCCTGGACGTCTCGATCCAGGCGCAAATCCTGAATCTGCTGAAGGATCTTCAGGAAGAGTTGAACCTCACCATGCTCTTCATCAGTCACGATCTTCCAGTGATCCGGCAGATGTGCGACCGGGTGGGTGTCATGCAGCATGGGGAACTTCTTGAGGTTGCCGAGACGGAAGAGCTCTTCCACAATCCAACCCATGCTCATACACAATCGCTTATCAAACTCATGCCGCGACTCGAGCTGATCGATCCGACACTCGTCGGCGCAACGGCATAGCAGTTCTCACAATTTGCAAGGAGGGCGAAGCCCATGGCGCTCACCCTGATCAAGAATGGCCATCTCGTCGACGGAACATCGGATGATCCCAAAGGACCCGTCCACGTCCTGATCGAAAATGACAGAATCCGCGAAGTCTCGGATCAGCCGATCGAAAGTGCCAGCGCCCGCCAGATCGATCTTTCCGGGCGCACCCTGATGCCAGGGCTGATCGATTGCCATGTGCATGTCATTGCAACGATCGTCAATCTGGGCGCCAATGCCGAACTTCCCAATTCTCTCGTCGCCGCACGATCGGCGCAAATCATGAACGGCATGCTGATGCGTGGCTTCACGACGGTTCGCGATCTTGGCGGCGCGGATATCGGCCTCGTTATGGCGGTCGACGAAGGAGCCATTGCCGGCCCTCGCCTGGTAATATGTGGCAAGGCCCTTTCGCAGACGGGAGGACACACGGACTATCGTGGCCGCTATCACAGTCGTTCTGTCGACTATTACCCAGACCGGCTCGGAACGCTCGGCCGGGTGTGCGACGGCGTCAGCGAAGTCAGGCGCGCCGCACGTGAAGAGATCAAAGGCGGTGCGAACTTTATCAAACTGATGACCAATGGCGGCGTTTCTTCTCCGACCGACCCCATTGCAAACTTTGGATTTTCGCGCGAGGAGATCGCTGCCGCGGTCGAAGAAGCACAATCTGCCCAGACTTATTGTGCGGCCCATCTCTACACGAATGACGCCATCACTCGATGTGTCGAACTCGGCGTACGTTGCATTGAGCACGCGAACCTGGTGTCCCCGCAGACGGCCGCCCTAATGAAGGAGAAGGGCGCAGTCTCCGTACCGACCCTCGTGACCTTCGAAGCTCTATCCGAAGAAGGCGCCTCCCTCGGATTGCCGCCTGAATCCGTTGCCAAGATCGATGACGTACGGACAGCCGGTTTCACTTCGCTCGAAACCCTAAAAGCTGCCGGAGTCGATATGGGTTACGGCACCGACCTGCTCGGCGCCATGCATCCGCGCCAATCGGAAGAGTTCATCATCCGCGGGCGCGTACTTCCCGCACGAGAGGTCATTGCATCGGCGACCCATGTCGCTGCACGCGTTATTCGCAAGGAAGGCGAGATCGGAACGATCGCACCCGGAGCCTATGCCGACATGATTGCAGTCGATGGAAATCCGTTGGATGACCTCACTCTGCTCACGGAGCAAGGCGCGCATATGCCGCTGATCATGCGAGACGGTCAGATTTTCAAGAACACAATCAATTAAGCGACTGTAATCAGTGACATCCTATCTTGGCGACGCCGAACTCATTGCCCTCCTTCGAGCCTTCGAAGGACCGGATCAACCTGAGACTGGCCTTCGTGTGGTGGACGATATCGCTGCGAAGTCTGTTGGCCATGACCTGTTCACAGTCATGGTTCTGCACCGCGATGCAATGCAGGTCCAGCGCCTCTACAGCAGCCGGCCGGACGTCTACCCGGTTGGAGGGCGAAAAGAGAAACGCGACACACTCTGGGGTCGCCAGGTTCTGGACAAAGCGGAACCTTTCCTGGGGCGCGATGCCAAAGCAATCCGCGAGCATTTCGACGATCATCAAACGATTGCCGATATGGGCCTCGCAAGCATCCTCAATATGCCGGTCGTCTATGACGGGAATGTCCTTGGAACCATGAACCTTCTGCATTCAGAAGGCCATTATAGCCAGGACGACATCACCGCAGCAGGAATACTCGCGAATGCTCTCCTGCCGCCACTTTGTGCTTTGCAGCTGCCGCCATCCACTTAAGCCTCTAAATTCCGAACTAGACCCTCATGCAATTCGATTTGGTGCGCGATTGGGCTGCGCCTATGCTTGTAGCCACAACAGTCGGCTCAGGAAGGGATAAAACGATGGCACTTCTGACAACGACGATCGGCGCATACCCTAAACCCGACTATTTGGAAATTCCCGACTGGTGGACGGATTCTCGGCAGGGCAAATACTACACGTTCGATTATGTCTCGGACTATGAGCGTGCAGTCGAAAATCTGGGTGAAAAGGCAGAAGAAGTCTTTGGCCGCGCCACGAAAGACGTCATTGACGATCAGGTCGGCGCCGGGATCGACATCGTCACGGACGGTGAAGTGCGCAGAGAGAACTACATCCACTATCACTGCCGCCGCTTGAACGGCATCGATTTTAACCGGCGCACCGAAATCGAGTTTCGTCCCGGCTATCACGGTTCCGTCCCGACAATCACAGGACCCATAAGCGCACGTGAGCACTTCCTTGCGCATGATTGGAAGGCCGCGCAGGCCCTCGCCGATAATCCTGTCAAAATCACGATGCCGGGGCCGGTGACGATCGGAAATGCCTGCTCCGACGAATACTATGGTGACGATCGGAAGCGTCGCGGTGCGGAGATCGCCGATGCCCTCAACGCGGAAATCAAGCATCTGGCTGCAGAAGGCTGCCGCTATATCCAGATCGATGAACCGGGATTTGCACGGAGCCCCGATGATGCGCTCGACTTCGGATTCGAGAATCTCGATCGCTGCTGGCAGGACGTGCCCGAAACCGTCATTCGCACCGTCCATATGTGCTGCGGTTATCCCGACCGGCTCGACAATCCGGACTACCCCAAGGCGGAAAATGACATTTATGAGCGCTTGGCCGATCTGGTGGAAGCCTCACGCATCCAGCACTATTCGCTGGAGCATGCACACCGCCATCTCGATCTCAAATTACTTGAACGTTTCAAAACCACGACGATCATTTTGGGATGTTTCGATATTTCGATCAGCCGGATCGAATCCGTGGATGAAATCGAGGCGCAATTGCGCGGCGCGTTGGAGCATATCGATGCCGAACGCCTGATTGCGGCGCCGGATTGCGGGCTGGGTTTATTGGACCGTGATCTTGCCATCGCAAAGATGACAAACCTCTGCGAAGCGGCAAAGCGCATTTAGTGGATTGATTCCTACGCTTGGATCCCACCTGTCATCCCAGACCATGTGGGGCTCAAGCCCCATCTCGAGATGTGGAATCCACCGTCAAGTGGCGAAGCCGCATATCACTAAGGAGCCTTCGGCGCTCCTTGCGCTGGATCCCGGATCTGCTCCGGCCTGCGGCCGGCTTGTCCGGGATGACGGTCTTGAGACTCTTGTGTTGTGGGCAATCCGCTAATGCCTGTTCACTTGTCTGACCGTTCTGCGAGCCGTTTGCGGATGACCGGAAAATAACAGTCGCCATCGCCGGCAGCGATCGCTTCTTGAAAGAGTTCGGCCACATGGTCCGCACCGGGCGTGCGAATGCCATGCTCGCGGCCCATCTCAACCGCGTAGGACAAATCCTTTGCGGCATAGGTCACCGGGAAGGCACGCTCCGGATACACCTGAGGCAGGAGGCTCTTGATTGCGTGATTCCGAGCCGCAAAACTGTCGCCCGACCCCTTCGAAAGCGTGTCCAACAAGACCTGCCCGTCGACGCCCTCCCGCTCCGCCAAGGATACGGCCTCGGCAAGCGCTGCAACCGTTTGAAACAAGACCATATTGTTCATGATCTTCACAACCTGCCCCGCACCCGGACCACCGCAATGGACGACATCCGTTCCCATGGTCGAGAGTACCGGCTTAATGATCTCGAAAATTCCGGCGTCGGCGCCGACCATGATTGCCAGCGTCCCGTCCGCTGCGGCCTGACGCGTTCGGGCAATCGGTGCGTCGGCGAAACCTATGCGACGCTGCTGCGCTTTGGCGGCAATCTCTTTCATCAAGGAGGGCTGAGACGTCGACATATCGATCAGCACCTGTCCGGACCGAAAGCGGTCAATCAGGCACTCGTCCCCAAGGATCAGGTTACGCACTTCATGACCGCCAGGAAGGCAGATCATGACCAGATCCACGGCATCGACCAGGTCGCCGGCCGATGCAGCTGCCGTCCCTCCAACCTGCTCCATCCGCTTGACCGGATCCATGTTCAAATCGAAAACAGTGGTCGGCCATGCCCCCTTGACGATCAGGTTCCGGCACATGGCTTCACCCATGACACCCAGTCCAATAAATCCGACCCGCTCTAAAGTGTTGATTTGCACTCGGCTTTCTCCAGAATTCGGACTTGCAATTTGACTAGTCGGCGATGACCGAACCCGACGGCTTTAGCGGGATCTCCATCAGATCTTCGCCGATAATGATTGTGCCCTCGTAGACCGACGACATCTCCGCAATCATTGCCTCTTTGATACCGGCGCCATCGAGATGAGGCAGCAGATGGGTCAGAACCAAAGTCCGTGCACCGGCTTGCTGCGCTGTCTCGGCAACATCCAGATGGCAACCAGAAGACATGCGGTATTCCTCGGACCCACCGCTTCCGCAGAGAAAATGGTTCATGTGAACGAGCACATCGGATCCTTCGGCAAACTGTATGAAGGGCTGGAAGACACCGCCATTATCTCCGGAATAGACAAGCGAGCCTTCACTGGTCTCGATCCGGTAGGCCAGGCATTCAAGCTGCGGCTGAAAGTGGCGCGCAGGGCCAACCTTGATGCGCCAGCCCTTCCCTTCAACCACATCGCCGGGTGCGACTTCTCGCAACACCGGAGCCGGTTTCAATCTTGGAAGCTGTCCGCCGCGCGCGGCATAAACCGATAGACTGGCAGGATGCTTCGTTCGCGCTTCAAGGTCGTAGGCGAAGGCTCCCGTCTCACCAAAGAACCGGTCCGTAATTTCTGCCAAGGGCTCGGGGCCGTAAACGTTGAGTTCGCCGATCTTGCCCGCCCCCTGATCCCAACGCGTCAGCAATAGCCGCGGATACTCCAACACATGGTCGTAGTGATAATGCGTGAGGAAGAAGTGCGTGACATCGGTCGCCTTGTAGCCCGCCTCAAGCAGCCGTTGATGCGCGCCCGGCCCATGATCCATCACAATGACATCCTGTCCGATCTCGATAACGTAGCCGGAACTCTGGCGTCTGAGGGAAGGTGCTGGAGTCCCTGTCCCAAGCAGCGTAATCTTCATTCGGAAACTCCGTTCTTGATGGATTGTCTGCAAAACCGGTACCGCTATGAAATCACGTGAAAATCTGTCAACTAAGCGACTGACAGCCCTCACGTCCGGACGACATTGATACACCATCAATCAAGTGAACAGAGTCGATAGTTGAGGAGAATTTGTGCATGAGACTTCTCGTCCCCGTCTTAACGGCATTGGCGCTCTTGACGAGCCCCGTCCAAGCCGACTGGAAACCGTCGGGACCCATTAAATTCTGGATCGGTTTCGGTGCCGGTGGCGGCACCGACACACAGGCCCGGTCGCTTGCCAAAGAACTTGAAGCAAAGTTCGGATGGCGCATTATCCCCGAGAACAAGGCCGGTGGCGGCGGGGCTGTCATGGCTGCCGCCCTCAAGAAAGCACCGGCCGACGGACAGACCGTTGGTTTGGCGATCAATACGACCTTCGATTTCGCCACCCTGAAAAACGACAATCTGTCGCTAGACGACTTCACCTACATTACGACAACCGCCGGCTCTCAGATGGCCGTTCTCGCGCGCACGGACACAGGCTGGAAGAGCCTTGACGACATGGTCAAGGCCGCCAAATCAGGCACCAAAATCGTCTGGTCCAACTGGGGTGCACAGGTGCAGGCCGGCGCCGAGATCGTCGCCAGGCATTACGGCATCAAGGTCAACCATCTTCGCGGCAAAGGCGGCAAATCGGGTGTGAACTTTTTGGTGGCCAAGGATGCCAATGTCGCATGGGGCGGCGGCGTTCAGCGTGGTCTCGTTGCTGCGGGCGAACTCGTGATCCTGGCGTCGGCAGAAGACAAGCCGTTAGTCCAGGCACCCAAAGGCAAGACGCTGAAAGACCTCGGCATCCCCTATTCGTTCGGTTTTCAGTTCCTGCTGGCCGGCCCGAAAGGCATGCCGACCGAAGCGCGGGATGCCATCGCAAAGGCGATTGCCGATGTTCTCTCGGACCCGAATTCCGAGACCGCTAAGTTCATCTCGAAGCAGTATCCTCCCGGACCTGTTCTCGTTTCGGGTGATGCCCTGGCGGAACAGCTCAAGATGACGTTGGAAGCCAACAAACGGATGCTGAAAGCCGTCGCCAACTGATGGCAGCCGACCGCCAGCAACAGCGCAGGGCGCCGGACCCTTGGAATATAGGGTTTGGCGTCGTGACGCTGGCGGCGTCCCTTCTCGCGCTCTTCGTCTGGTTCCCGCTCGACATCAAAGGCGGCTTCATCCAGACCAATCTCACAGGCAACCTCGAGCCTGGCGACGCTTTCTTCCCCATACTTCTCGCGGCCGCCCTTGTTGCACTCAGCCTGTTGCAGATCGTGGCCGCTATCTTCAACCGGCAATCCTCAATTGGCGGGGAGACTGACGAGGCCGGTCAACTAAGTATCCGAAATCTCAAGTTTCTCGCTTGTTTTTCCGCAATCCTAATCGCTGGTCTCACAATAATGTTCTGGTTCGGTCCACTGGTGACCGCAACGCTGGGTGCCATGGGCCTGATCGATCAAAGCTATCGGCAACTGGTCGATACAGTTCCCTACAAATATCTTGGTTATCTTGTGGGTGGTTTCGCCATGACGACTGCGCTCGTCTGGTGGACAGAAGGCCGGCTCCGCCCCCGCGCCGTCTACACGGTTGTCGCAGTGCTCGCGGCCTGTATCCTGATTTTCGATATCTTGCTGGACAATATCCTGCTGCCCCCAAACGCGGACATCTAAGTGGAACTCGTTCTGGACTACATCGTGCGGGGTGTCATCGATGTCTTTCTGACAGCGGACGGCAAGCTCGATCTGGTTCCCGTCGCAATGGTGTTCTCAGGCCTGCTTCTCGGCATTTCGGTGGGTGCAACCCCAGGCCTTAACGGCCCCTTTGCAATGGCCCTGGCGTTGCCAGTCCTGATCTCCTTCTTTGGACACGCCAATGAATCGCTTCTGCCCATTCTGGGCTTCCTGATCGGCCTGATGAAGGGCGCGACGGTCGGTGGCGCCGTTCCTGCTATCTTATTCAACACGCCCGGCACGCCCGACGCCTTTCTAACGACACTCGACGGTTATCCCATGACCAAGAAGGGCCAAGGGGTCAAAGCGCTGAAAATTGCACACTTCAGCTCAGTGACCGGCGACACTTTCAGCGACATCGTCTTGTTCGTCACCGCGCCGGTGCTGGCGATCCTGATCGAAAACGTTCTGGACCTGCCGGAGAAGTCCGCGCTTATCATCCTCTCGCTCTCCTTCATGGCCGCCGTTGCCGGAAAAGCGCCTCTTAAAGGGTTGATCGTCGGTGTGCTCGGAATGCTCCTGGCACTGATCGGCTCGACATTGTCCGGCGACGGGCCGCGAATGACGTTCGGACTGGTCGCTCTCGGCAACGGGCTGCCACTTACGTCGGCTGTCCTTGGCGTCCTCGTTATCGGCGAGGTCTTCATCGGGATCGAACAGGCAACGCGTGGCGGGCTGGCACGGGCCGCGGCGACGAAAGCGGCACCGGAAACGGATACGCGCCTTTCCTGGCTCGACATTCGCAGAATCCTGCCGACGATCGGACGGTCGGCCGCCATCGGCACCATGGTCGGTGCCCTGCCTGGCATCGGCACGACGCTTGCGGCGACGCTGGGTTATGATGCGGCCCGTCGCATTTCCAAACATCCGGAAAAATTCGGAACCGGAATTCCCGAGGGTGTGGCAGCGACCGAGGCTGCCAATTCTTCGGTCTCGGGCGCAAACCTCATTCCGGTCATGAGCCTTGGCATCCCTGGCAACTTCGCAGCCGTGTTTCTGATCCTGGCAGTCGAATCCGTCGGTGATTTCACCCTCGGCCCGCACCTGTTCCGCTTTACCGAGATCAAGGAAATCCCCGACTACGGAACGATCATCAACAAGGATCTCGTTGTCGCATTCGGGATCTTTACACTGATGGTGCTCGCAAACCTGTTCAACTGGACGATTGGTGGCTGGTTCCTGCGGTCGCTTGGAATCCTTGCGCGAATTCCGAAGTCGATCATGCTTCCGGTCGTGCTGCTCATCACGCTCACGGCTGTCTATGCCCAGGATGGCGGCTTCGTTGCCATATGGGTCGTGCTGATATTCGGAGCGCTCGGATATGTTCTGCGCAGGCTGGACGTCTCGATCCTGCCTTTCGTTATCGGATTCATTCTGGCTCCGAGGCTCGAAGAGCTGATCCGTGGTGGATACTCGGCATCCGGCGGCGATCCGTACTTCCTTTTGAAATCGCCCATTGCGCTGACATTCCTGGCGTTATCAGTGGCCGTAATGATCTTCGCCGCGCGCGATGGCCGCAAAAATCCGAAAACCAGTCCCTAGGATTTCTCTGCACTATCTTGCAGGAAATTCCGATTGATGCCCCATAGCATAATATTTTCCGTTGTTTGTGCGCAGAATTATCGATTTTTCAGTTCATGAAACTCCCTCCAAGATTAGTTGGAGAACGCAGCTTGCCTTGCATCTCCAGAGATTGCGGTGGGCGGGAGAATTCACAATGGAACTGGAAAACGTCGCAGCGACCGAAGGTCTGTCCGACATGGTCGCAGGTCAGATCAACAATGATGATCGTCCATTCCGCTTTTATGACAATCGCCAAAAATATCTGGCCTTCGTGAATACCTGCAACGAGAAGTGGAAGGTCGCCGAAAGGGCCGCCCAGGAACTGGCCTATGTCAAACCGCAACCGCCTTGCGTCCGACTTTTCGATGCCGGCATGGGTGATGGTACGGTTCTCTCTCATGTGATGCGCGCCATGCATCGGCGTTTCCCGACAATACCGTTTCTCGTGGTTGGCAAGGAAATCAGTCTGGAAGACGTGCGTCTGACGCTCGAAAAACTCCCGGATCGATTTGTCGAGCATCCCGCCAGCGTCATCGTCATCACCAATCTCTACTATGCCGAAGCGCCCTGGCTCATGCCGAGCGATGTCCGCAAAGCCGCGGCATTGAACTGGCAGGACGTGAAGCTCGATGGCACATCCGCTCATGAATTCGGCGAACAGCTGAAAGGCCTGGAGTCGCAACTGGTCGATGGCTGGCAAGTGTCAGCAAGCCCGACGACAGGTAATCCACACTATGTACGCCCGTCGGTACTGGTGCTGTATCGACGCGATCACGAATTCCTTCTCGATGGGGTCGTTCCAAAGCCCGGCCATACCGATGGGAACTATGACCTCGTCATTGCCTCACAGCCCTGGCGCTCACGGATGTCGGCAGACTTTCGTGTCTCGAAGGTTCTTGCACCCTTGACCCGCGCGCTGAGACCGCATGGCCGCGCGCTTATCGTCCAATCCTGTGGTCAGGATCCAGGGCTCGACCTGATCAGGCGGCTATGGCCGGACGAAGAACCGTTTTCAGTCGATCGTCATGAATTGACGGCCACGCTGAGGAAGGAGCTTGGCCGCGACGCTCGGAATTATCATTTCAAGCCTTTCAGAGGCGCAAAGGGCCTGCTCCGCTACGAAATGCACACATTGCCGAGCGAGATCGGCAGCAATATTGGAACCTCGACGCTGTTTGCCGCCTGGAATGCAGCCATCTATGTGGCGCAGATCGAAGATGAACGTCTCGAGCCGGTTCTGGCATCCTCTGCATATCTTGAGGCGACCGCCGAAATCCTCAAGGCGAATGACGGTCTTTGGTTCAACGATGAGATCATTGTCGTTTCCAGGCAGGGAAGCTGAACCGCACGGATCCATTTGTGGCGATCCGGTAAGACCAGACCGGGTTCAATCCCGGACATAAAAGACCTTTGCTAAATCGTCCTCCTTCAGGATGCGTTTGCAGAAATCGCCAAATGCCTGAACCAATCCGGTCACGCGAACCTGATTGTGAAAAGCCAGGCCGTAATGCGGTGTTGCGACCTTGTCGGCAATCGGGCGACAAACAAGCGGGCTGCCGTCATAGGCATGCGCGGTGACAGGCCGCATAATCAGGATTGCGAAATAGTCGCCCGTCCCCACCAGACTTCGCACCATTTCGTAGGAACGGGTTCTGTAGCCGATATTGGGCTGCAGGCCATGCGAATAGAACAGTCCGTGGAAGAAGTCCTCGGTAACCGGCAAGTCAAGTGTGACCATTTCCTTTTCAACCAATTCGCGTAGGCGGATCGACGGTTTTTTGGCCAGTGCATCACTCTCCGCCAGGAGCACATAAGGGCGAACCTGAATGAGCGGATCGAAATGCATATGACCGCTCACATGCATGTCATATGTTAGTGCTACATCAATGCTTCCATCCCGCAGAAGGTCGGCTGTTTCAGCAAGGTCGGCCTCCTGTATCTTCAGGTTCACAGACGGGTGCGCTTCCCGCATTCCATTGTAGACGAGGGGCATTATGAACGGAGCCGTCGGGCGAAAGCAGCCCACCGATAACTCGCCGCTCAGCTGGGTTCCAAGGCCGCGAGCACTGTCTTCGAAGAGCTGGGCACCCTCCAATAGATGTCGGGAGTCTGCGATAAAGCGACGACCCGCAGACGTCAGTGTCACTTTCCGTGCCGGGCGCCGTGTGAACAATGACAAGGCAAACTCTTGTTCTAATTCACGAATCGCGGCGCTGATTGCCGGCTGTGAGATACCAAGCAACTGGGATGCACTCGTAATACTGCCGCAGTCAGCAACGGCGACGGCGTATCGAAGCTGGCGAAGAGAATACGACATCCCGTTTCAAGCCTCACTACATAAGAAAATCCGTCGGCAATGCACATAATTATCTATTTTTTTGTTGGTTTCAACGGACCCTACAGTAGAACCGGGAGATGCGGTGGGTCCCTGGGGAGCAGTTCGTGCCTGGTTTGACAGTTAAAAACATCCACAAGTCCTTTGATGCCGTCGAAGTATTGAAGGATGTTTCGCTGGAGATTCAGGATGGGGAATTCCTGACACTGCTCGGGCCGTCGGGCTGTGGGAAAACGACTTTGCTACGGATCATAGCCGGACTGGAACAGCACGATTCCGGCACGGTCGAAATCGACGGCAAGCCGGTCGACAGGCTCCGGCCGAGCCAGCGTGATCTAGCGATGGTTTTTCAGTCTTATGCACTCTATCCGCACCTGACAGTCGCGCAAAATATGTTGACACCGCTCGTTCTGAGAGATCTGAGTTTCTGGGAGCGGTTTCCAATTCTAGGCCACTTTTTGCCGGGGCGACGTGCGAAACTGAACGCGCTGCTGGACATCGTGCGCGAGACAGCCGAAACACTCAAAATCGAGCATTTGCTCGATCGCAAACCCGGTCAATTGTCTGGAGGCCAGCGTCAGCGCGCGGCATTGGGCCGAGCGATGGTTCGCAAACCTGTCGCCTTTCTTATGGACGAGCCATTGTCCAATCTCGACGCCGGACTTCGGGTCCATATGCGCGCCGAGCTGGCAGAACTGCACCGAAGCCTTGCGACGACCTTCATCTACGTGACCCACGACCAGACAGAAGCCCTGACCATGTCGGACCGAATGGCCGTCATGATGGGAGGCGACATTCTTCAGATCGGTGCACCAAACGACGTTTATCAAGACCCACAGGATCTGCGCGTCGCCGAATTTGTTGGCAGCCCGAAGATCAATGTGATTCCGGCCGAAAGCGACGGCGGCGGCCGGATCTCTTGTCTTGGCGTATCCTTGGAACGCACGCTCAAGACACCGGCGGCAACAGCACTCACAATCGGGATTCGGGCGGAGCATCTGGCTTTGCAACCTAAAGGCACAGATGGCTGCATTTCAGGAACGCTTGTCCACACAGAGAACCTCGGCTCCGATGTCTACCTTCACGTCACCGTAGACGATGGATCGCAGAGGATCATCGTTCGCACCAACCCGCCCGAAGCAATGGACGTCGCAATCGGTGACGATCTCGTGGTCGGTCTGCAACACGATAAGATCCTGGCCTTCGGCGGCGACGGCAATCGGCTTGCGCTCAACGACAGCCAGGTAACGGAACAGGTGGCGTGATGGTGCGGTCACGCGCACATATCTGGTTCGTTGCACCGGCGATCATTCTGATGATTGTCGTGTTGATCGCACCCATCTTCGTCGCAGCGACGCTGTCTTTCACCGACTACAGCCTGGGAAATCCAAGCTTCAACTGGGTCGGCTGGGAAAACTACGAAGCGATGACGAAATTCTCCAGCTACAAGAAGATGTTCACGGCTTCGCTGACCTATGTGCTCATCGTTGTACCTGTGTCGGTCGTCCTCGGGCTCGGATCGGCCCTTCTGATCAACTCTCTGAGATTCGGCGGGGAGATCTACAAGACGGTCTTTTTCCTCCCCGTTATGGCGACCTTGCTCGCCATGGCGATCGTGTGGGAATTCACGCTCGATCCAATTGTCGGTGTGGTCAACGCTACGCTGAGGAGCGGTTGCGATATTGGATGGCTGCATGCGCTTCTGACGAGCTCCTGGCTCGGCGTCGACCCGGCGCAAACATGGTATGGACATGGCTGCATCGAGGACTTCCCACTCTGGATCGGGGACAAGAATTATGCCCTCGGATCGATCGCGTTCATCGGCATCTGGCAGGCTTTCGGTTTCAATATGGTGCTGTATCTCGCCGGGCTGACCAGTGTACCTCGCGAGCTCTATCAAGCTGCAGAGATGGATGGTGCAAATAGCGCCTGGGAGCGATTTAAACTCGTGACCTGGCCTATGCTTGGTCCAACCCATGTCTTTGTCGTCACCATTACATCGATCCGGTCGTTCCAGGTCTTCGACACCGTGGAGGCCCTCACCCGCGGCGGACCCAGCAAATCGACTTACATGATGGTCTACGCGATGTTCGAAAAGGGGATCCAGCAGAACCTGCTTGGCATCGGCTCCGCCATCACCGTTGTCTTCCTCGCCTTCGTTCTCGCGCTCACCATGACCCAGGTCTATTTCGTCAATCGCAGGGTGCACTACTCATGACCGCGCGACAGACATGGTTCGGAGAATTCTTCAGGCACGCCGTACTCCTACTCGGCGCAATCGTTGTCATTCTGCCATTCTATTTGATGCTCTCCTTCTCGCTGAAATCTCCAGCGGAAATTCAAAGCATTTCGGGCGGGTTCTTCGGCTCGCAAGAGTTGATGACTGATCGCAGATGCATCAAGGAAGGAAATGCGCGCGAAAAATGCCTGATGCGGCCTATCGTCTACAACTATAGAGCGGCATTCACCGAGGCGCCGCTGCTTCGCTATCTGTTGAATGGCGTCATAGTGACGGTGTCGATTTTTCTGATCCAGGTCATCATCGCCCTACCCTGCGCCTATGCTCTTGCAAAACTTAGGTTTTGGGGGCGAGACGTCGTTTTCGGACTGGTGATTTTCTGCCTTCTCATCCCCGTTCACGCCATCGCGCTGCCGCTCTACATCATGCTGGCCAAGGCCGGGTTGACCAATACCTATGCCGCGCTGGTGATCCCTTGGACCATATCGGTCTTCGGCATCTTTCTGATGCGGCAGTTCTTCAAGACCGTGCCCGATGACCTGATCGATGCGGCTCGGATGGACGGGATGAGCGAGTTCGGCATTGTCTGGAAAGTCATGCTGCCGACCGCCATACCGGCTCTTCTCGCATTCGGTATCTTCTCGATCGTTGCTCACTGGAACGACTATTACTGGCCCCGCGTGGTGATCACCGGTGACCGAGATCTCATGACACCACCGCTCGGGTTGCGGATGTTCAAGTCGGATCTCGATGGCAACGAGTACGGGCCCATGATGGCTGCGACGACGGTGATCGTCGCGCCCTTGGTCGTCGCTTTTCTCCTGGCACAGCGCCGCTTCATCGAAGGGATCACGATGACGGGCATGAAGTAGCCAAATGGTTTTTGAGTAATCCGGCAATTGGAGGAATGGCCGGCAAAACTACGGTCCGGGTCGAAAACCGGACCCCCTCGTAAAGAAGGAACTGATTATGGGAGTGAATCAATGAAGTTTCGAACCGCCGTAGCTGCGCTCCTCGCGAGCACGATCGTTGCGTCTCCTGCCTTGGCAGAGAAAGTCACGATTGAAGTCGGCTATCCTTATTCCGCTCTATTCGATGTGACGTTCAAGCGCATCATGCCGCTCTTCAAGAAGCAACATCCGAATATCGAAGTGAAATTCCGCGCCACCTACGACAATTATGAGGACGCCACGAATACGGTTTTGCGTGAGTCCGTTGCAGGTAAACAGCCGGACATAACGTTCCAAGGCCTCAATCGTCAGGCGCTCATGGTCTCCAAAGGCATTGCCAAGTCTCTGGAGCCCTTCATTGCCAAGGAAAAGAATTTCTCGAAAGACGGGTATCACAAAGCGATGCTCACGCTCGGGACGTTCGACGGCAAAGTCTATGGTCTGCCGTTCGCCGTCTCATTGCCGGTCGGTTACTACAACATGACGGCATTGAAAAAAGCAGGCATCACGACGCTACCGAAGACCTGGGACGAAGTGGTCGCCAATTGCGGCAAGCTCCGGAAGTCCGGGTTCAAGAACCCGCTCTTCTGGGGATGGAACATTACGGGCAACTGGTTCTTCCAGGCTCTGATGTGGAGCCAGGGCGAGCCGATCATCAAGGATGGCAAAGTCAACTTTGGCGGAGAAGCCGGCCTGAAAGCGCTGGAGACCATGAAGAAGCTCTTCCGCGGCTGCAAGATGCTCAACCTGCCCGTGGGTGACGCAGGCAAGCCTTTTAATGCCGGCGAAGTGGCCATGCATTTCTGGTCAACCTCTGCCGTGGGCGCCATTGAGCGCGCAAAGGGCGACTTCGTTCTTCAGACCGGCGAGTATCCGGGCATGGGCGAAGCACCCAAAGGGCTTCCGGCCGGCGGCAACGCGGCGATGTTCGTCTCGAACTCCAAGGATCCGAAGCGGATTGCGGCTGCTTGGGCTTTCCTGAAATTCTGCACATCGGGCGCCGGTGCGGCCGCCGTTGCGGAAACGACCGGCTATATGCCGCCGAACAAGGCTGCGAACGAGCTACTTGGCGAGTTCTACAAAAAGAATCCGAACAAGCACACAGCCGTCCGTCAGGCAGGCTTGCTTCGCGACTGGATTGCCTATCCAGGTGACAAAAGCCTCGCGATCACACAGGTGCTCTACGACCACATCGAGTCGATCGTCACCGGTGATGCGGACGACATGAAAGCGCTTCAACAGGAGATGGTCGCAGAAGTCTCGGCAATGCTGCCGAAGTAATACCAACTCGCTGAAAAGCATTTGACGACGACCGCGGACGCGCCAACTCAAATTTGAGGCGCGTCCGCGGACCGGCACCGCTGTGCCGAATCGCCAATGACCAGAGACAGGCTGATGAAGCTCATACAGATCTCAGATATCCATCTTATGCCCCCAGGCCAGGACCTTCGCGGCCTGAATCCACAGGCCCGTCTGGAGGCCTGCATAGCAGATATCAATGCCCGGCAAGCGGACGCCGATTTCTGCATCTTCACGGGCGATCTCGCCAATGCCGGAGAGCCGGAAGCCTATCTCAATCTCCGCGCCTGTCTGAATAAGCTACAGATTCCGTACTTCCTTGCGATCGGAAATCACGACAGCCGAAAGCAGTTCTGCGAGGCATTCCCGGAAGTGCAGCGGGATGTAAACGATTTCTACCAATATGCCATCGACCACCCCGAGGCTCGTTTTCTGGTGCTCGACACGGTCGAAGAAGGGGCGCACTGGGGAGCCTATTGCGCAACGCGCGCAGGATGGCTGGATCAACAACTAGCCGATGCAGCCGGCAAGCGCGTCTACATCTTCATGCACCATCCACCGTTCGACATCGGCCTGCCCTCGCAGGACAATCTGCGCATCAAGGACCCGCAATTCTTTGCGGAGGTCATTGGCCGACATCGCAACGTCAAACACATCTTTCACGGCCATGTGCATCGTCCGGTTTGCGGTAGCTGGCACGGTATTCCGGTTTCAGCGCTTCGCGGGACCAACCACCAGGTTCAGTTCGACCTGCAGACGGTGACGCCGATCCCACTCTGCCACGAGCCGCCGGCCTACGCGATGATCCTGCTGCGGCCCGACCAAACCATCATTCATTTCCACGATTATCTCGATCAGAGCGGCATTTCCGAATCTCAGTCCAGCGAGTTCGGAAGTGACTTACCGGCATCCGGATCGTCCCCGATCAATACCAGTGCAGCGGCCGTCCAATAAGGCGCGGAGGAGAGAAATCATGCCCCTCAAGACAACCACCATCGGTGCCTATCCCAAACCGGACTGTACACCGGTCGGAGACTGGTTCCTGGCGCACAAGAGTGAAGAAGACCGCAAGGCATCAGCCGGTCTCCTCAGCAATTGGAACCCCGGTGAATATGAAGCCGCTCTCCAAGATGCCGGCGACCGAACGGAGTCACTCTTTCTCGATGCGACAAGGCAAATCATAGACGATCAGGTCAATGCCGGGGTCGACGTCCCGACAGACGGCGAGGTTCGCCGCGAAAACTATATCTTCTATCAATGCCGCCGGCTTCACGGCATCAGCTTCGAGCAAACGACACATAAGACGGTACGCCAAGGTGCCTTCGAAGCAGACCTCCCAACCATCATTGGCCCGATTACGTTCAAGCAGCCTCGGCTGGATGAGGATTGGAAAGCGGCACAGCAATTCACGAACAACCCGGTGAAGATCACGTTGCCCGGGCCACTGACGATCGCAGACTCGGTTGCCAATGATTACTATGACGATCCCAAGACTATGGGGCAGCATCTCGGGGATGCACTAAACGGCGAAGTCCGCGCTCTTGCCGATGCCGGATGCAAATACATCCAGGTCGATGAGCCTGTCTTTGCGCGAAAGCCGAAAGAAGCCCTCGACTATGGCTTCGAGAATCTCGAACGCACATTTCATGGGATACCCGACGACATCAGACGGGTCGTGCATATGTGCTGCGGCTATCCGAATGCACTGGATTCCGAAGGTTACATGAAGGCCGACGCGCAGAGCTACTTCGACATCGCAGATGCGATCGACCAATCGACGATCGATGAAGTTTCACTCGAAGACGCTCATCGCCACAACGATCTGTCGCTCTTGGAACGGTTCAAAAAGACGTCGATCATTCTGGGCGTGATCGCTATTGCCAAAAGCCGCGTCGAAACGGTGGATGAAGTTCGCGATCGATTGAAGGCAGCGCTCGATCATATCGATCCGGAACGATTGATCGCCGGCCCGGACTGCGGTCTGGGCTTCCTTCCGCGCGAATTGGCGATTGCGAAATTGAAAATCCTGTCGGAGGCAGCCAAGAGCATCTGACGCCACTTGGTCAGAATGCTCTTGAATATCGTGGCGTCTTTAGGCCGCCGCTGGCGGCGCCGGCGGATTGGCAAGGTGGCCCGATTTGACCCAGATCCGGCAGCCTTCCGGTCCGGCCGTTGCGCTAAACGGTGCGCCGACCGGAAGCCTCATCCAGGATTGAGCGACCAGAGTATCATCGCCCTCAGTCAAGGAGCCTTCAAGAACGAGCAGTTCGAGACCTCCGTCGACCGACCTGTCGACTGTGGTACCTGCATCCCATCGCTCGATTCGGACATTTTCGTGATCGTCCGTATAGAGAGGGAGCACACTGACGCCCGCCTCATCCGCGACCGGTTCGAAGGCTCCAGCATTGGTGTCGATCGTCATCTGATGACGGTCGGACGGATCGAACTGCCACAGTTTCACAAAGATCGTGCAACCGGGTTCGGAACCTGGCGTGTGACTTGAGGTGGGTGGATTGCGCACATAGCTTCCCACCGGGAAATCGCCATGCTCATCCTGGAACACGCCGTCCAGGACGAGAAACTCCTCGCCGCCAGTATGGACATGGGCCGGAAAACGACTGTTCGGCGCATAGCGCACGATCGTCGTCGCTCTCGCGACTTCTCCGCCAATTCGATCGAGCATCCGCCGGTCGACGCCGGCCGTCGGCGACGCCAGCCAATCCATCGATGCCGAATGGACGACAGCACGTTCGGAAAAGTCCGCGTTAATTTCCATAATCGTCTCCTGATGTGCGGGCTCCGTCGAGCCCTTTCACGCCTTGATTGTTTGCATCGGCCACTTGTTCAATCAAGTCGATGCTTGGCCTGAGAGTTGAAAAGCCTGATTCTTAATTCGTGAGCCTATCGGCACAACATCCCGCACTTGATGCGGCATCCAGGGCAACACGCTCAGATAGCGACGTGTCGCCCCGGGCCGCGGATCAGGTCCGGGGCGTCGTTAAAGAGGTTTCGCGATAGCGATCCTGATATCCGGGCCGTCAGGCCGCAAGGGCCGGACGGCTTGTCACACGCTCACGCCACGCTTTGAGATGCGTGCACTCTTCCGGGATCGCCACCTCTGCAAAATCCGCAAATCCGAGCCCCGCAATCACGGTAATGTCCGCCATCGAAAACCGATCGCCGGCAACATAGTCCTGCTTCGCGAGGATGGCGTCAAAATATCGCATGCCTTCAACGGCCTGCTCGCGGCGGCGTTTTCCCCAGTCGTCGTTCTGATAAGATTCAATATCGGGACCGAGACCTGGCGTGGCGAAATGGAAATAGTCGGCAATAGCATCGAGTAACCGGGCCTCGGCGCGCCGTTGCATCATGTGCGTGACGGCTCGTTCTTTTCCGGTCCGCCCGGTGAGCTCGGTGTCACCCGAAAGATGATCGAGATACTCCGTGATGGCCGTGCATTCCGTGACGATCGTACCGTCGGATAGTTCCAGAACCGGCACAACGCCGGAGGGGTTCTTGGCGAGAAATTCCGGTTTCTTATGCTCCCCGGCGGGCACATCTACATGGACGAACTCGACCTTGTCGTTCAGGTTCTTCTCGGCAATGGCCATGCGCACACGTGCCGGGTTCGGGAAACCTTCATAGTCATAGATTTTCACGGGATGTCCTTCCTTCACGAGAGATTGTTTATCTATCTACTGATAGGTAGATATATTGATAGAGTAGGACGCCGTCAACCCTGGGACACATTCGACCAATGACGAACCGAGATTCCATGCTAGAAAGCGGCATGCCGAATACATCCGATCTCATTCTTGATGCCGCCGAAGGACGCATGCGCGCAGGCGGTTATAGCGACGTCAGCTTTCGAGACCTGGCGGCCGATGTTTCCATTAAGAGCGCGAGCGTGCACTATCACTTCCCCACAAAGGAAGTGCTGGGCGTTGCCCTGGTCCGCCGCTATGGAGAGCGGGTCCGCTTGGACCTTGAGACAAATGCGGGCCCCGAACATCCTGTCGGTATTCGAATTAGGCGCCTGGTCTCCATCTTTCAACAAGCTGCAGCAGACAAGAGTGCGATGTGCCTCTGCGGGCTGCTCGGCGCCGAAGCCGAGATTTTACCCTCAGCCGTCCGCAATGAGGTGGCCGGCTTTTTTTCCTGGCTGCTCGACTGGCTGTCAGACGCACTCGGTGGTGGTGATATGGCCCGAACCCGGGCCGTCGCCATCGTAACCTCGCTGGAAGGCGCCCTGATCATCGCCAAGACGACGAACGATACGGATATCTTCGACCGAGCCTGCAATGCCGTTCTTCATGACTTTACCTCCGAGTCCTAGAGACGGCACAGACCCGTATGAGTGACAACAATCACGAGCTAACGGCCCTTGGCGCCCAGAGTGCCATTCCCGCCTCGCCGGACGAGGCCGTTTTGGAGAAGGTTGCCAATCCCCACACGGGCACAGCCTATGTGACACGTTTCGTCTGTCCGGAGTTTACGTCCATCTGCCCGGTAACGGGCCAGCCGGACTTTGCGCATCTCGTTATCGACTATGTGCCGGACAGCTGGATTGTCGAATCGAAGTCACTCAAACTCTATCTCGGCTCCTATCGCAATCACGGTGCCTTTCACGAGGATTGTACCGTGGCGATCGGTAAGCGCATCTGCGCGGAGATTGCGCCAGGCTGGCTGCGGATTGGAGGCTATTGGTATCCGCGCGGCGGCATCCCAATCGATGTCTTTTGGCAAACCGGTGCACCTCCGGAGGGCCTTTGGCTGCCCGATCAGGGCGTTGCCCCCTATCGCGGGCGTGGCTGACGCGCTACAGACCAGCAAGACATCTCGACTTCGACACTGAATTGCCTGGACGTTAGGTGTGCCCATGGGACCGGAACTCATCATCACAAATGGCGACGCTGCGGGTGAGTTGCTTCGCAGCACCATGCATGGTGCCGAAATTCTCCCCTGGCGGGATGTTCTCCACGAGGGCCCGGTCCCTAGAACCGATACGATTGAAGAGCTTTCCGAGATTCGCGCCGATTTCCTCGCCGATCGCGGCTGGGGAACGCATGTCGAAATCATCGAAGCGCTCAAGGCGCGGGATCGCGGTCTCGCCATCAATACGGAATTCGACCGGGTCACCCTCTGGTTCGAACATGATCTCTATGACCAACTCCAGCTCATTCAGATCCTTGACTGGTTTGCCGATCATCCCCGTGATGACGACAATCTTATGCTGGTTCAGGCAGATGATTATCTTGGACGCCAGGGTGCAGAAGAGCTTGGGCGGATCGGCGAGTATGCGACACCTGTTAGCGAGGCGCAGATCGAATCGGCCGGCCGTGCCTGGCGTGCCTACCGTCAACGAACTCCGGAACTCTGGGCATCGCTGCTGGATGAAGATCTGTCGCCCCTCCAGCATTTGAAGCCAGCCGTCCTGCGCACCCTCGAGGAACTTCCCGATGCACATTCCGGGCTGACCCGGTCCCAGCGCCAGATCCTGCGGGCAATCCGCTCCGGCGTCACGCGCGCCCGGGAATTGTTTGCGGCATGCCAGGCCCAGGAGACGGCCTCATTCATGGGCGACTGGAGCTTTTGGAGCGTTCTGGACGAGCTTGCCGCAGGTCACTCCCCCGCTGTCGACGGCGTCGAGGCCGGCCCCTTCAACCCTGAAATGGATGAAGAAGGCCGCTTGATGTATCTCGACAGCGAACTCCGCCTGACGGTGATCGGCAACGAGATCCTTGCTGCAAGAGAAGATCGCGCGGATCACGCCCAGATCGATCTCTGGCTTGGCGGCACCCATGTCACCAACAACAACCTTTGGCGTTGGGACTCGCGAACCAAACGAGTGATCGCGCCAGAAGACTAGGATTCGGGCGCGGTCATCACGGGGTGGCTAATGGTCAGCATGGGGGATTCCCTTCACGCGGCACGGATGCGATTGTGATCAGATGCCGTGATTGGACGAATTCGCGCTTTCCAACCGGAACACTACCGAAGCATATAGATGAGTCCGAGACAGGACCGCTAGGCGACTGGGAACCTGTCTCGAACAATCGAAGGGGGAGAAGGCAATGGCCGAACAGAGCCCGGCACGCATCATGCAGGTCGGATTGGCGTACCAGGCCGCCAAGGTGCTGCAATCCGGAATTGAACTGGACCTGTTTTCTGCCCTCGCCGATGGCGCGATGACCGCTCGGTCCATTGCCGACAAACTGGATCTACACCCTCGCGCCATACCGGATTTTCCCGACGCACTGGTTGCTCTCGGCTTTCTTGAGAGAGATGGCGACGGACCTGACGCGCTCTATTCCAACACATCGGAATCCGCCCGTTTTCTCGACCGGTCAAGTTCGGACTATGTCGGCGGGATCTTGGAGATGGCCAACGATCGCGGCTATCGCTTCTGGGCCGACTTGACGGATGCACTCAAGACGGGGGCACCTCAGAACGAGACCAGACACTCGGACAAACCGATGTTCGAGACGCTCTATGCCGATCCGGCACGCCTCGAGCAATTCATGAACGCCATGGCCGGGGCATCCGGCGAGCGTTTCAAGATCCTTGTGAGCAAGTTCGACTTCTCGAAATACAAGACGCTCTGCGATGTCGGCGGTGCCACGGCCCAGCTTTCGCGCTTCGTTGCAAACGCGCATCCCCACATGCATTGCACGAGCTTCGATCTACCCGAGGTGTCACCGATCGCCGAACGATACATTGAGGCGGACGGGCTACACGGTCGCGTCATCACAGCGGCCGGCGACTTTTTCACCGATCCGCTGCCTCAGGCCGACATCATCACGATGGGAATGATCCTGCACGATTGGAACCTGGAGAAGAAAAAGGTCCTGATCGCGAAGGCCTACGATGCCCTCCCCGACGGCGGCGCCTTTGTCGCGATAGAGTCGCTCATCGACGATGCCCGCCGAGAGAATGCCGCCGGCCTCCTGATGTCGCTCAATATGCTGATCGAGTTTGGCGACGCTTTCGATTTCACGGGAGCCGATTTTATCGGCTGGTGCCGCGAGGCAGGGTTCCGAGACTTCGAGATCATTCCGCTGGCTGGTCCGGCCAGCGCCGCTGTCGCGTACAAATGACAAACAGTCACCGGCACACCGTCGTCAAAGAGGCCGTCTTGAAAATCGCCGTATTGGCGACTTTCGGTATCACGGCCAGTCCTCTCCCCCGGCCCAACCACCCAATAAGGGTACCCTCGGGGTGGTTGGGCCGGGGGAGAGGGCTGGCTTTAGGAGTCTCGAGTCAGACTCTATGCTGGCTCAGCGCTCGCTTTGATCACATCGTCGATCGCCAGAAGACGCTGCAGGAGCGGCTCGAGTTCCTTCAAAGGCACCATGTTGGGCCCGTCGGATGGTGCGGTCTCCGGGTCCTGGTGGGTCTCGATGAAGAGACCCGCTACACCGACGGCAACCGCAGCTCGAGCTAGGACCGGTACGAACTCTCGTTGACCACCGGACGTGGCGCCCTGCCCGCCCGGCTGCTGCACGGAATGGGTCGCATCGAAAATGACCGGCGCGCCCGTTGCCGCAAGTTGAGGCAGAGCCCGCATGTCCGAGACGAGCGTGTTGTAACCGAAACTGACGCCGCGCTCCGTAATCAGCACATTGGGATTTCCAGCCGCCAGCGCCTTCGCGATGACATTCTTCATATCCCAGGGAGCGAGAAACTGACCTTTCTTGATTTTGACGATCCGGCCGGTCTTGGCTGCTGCCACAACCAGATCGGTTTGCCGACAGAGAAAAGCCGGGATTTGAAGAACATCGACCACTTCAGCGACTTTCGCGCACTGCTCTGGCTCGTGGACGTCGGTCACGATCGGCAGCCCCAGGCTTTCCTTGATCTCAGCAAAGATTGGCAGAGCGTTATCGATACCAAGTCCTCGGGCACTCGACAGACTTGTCCGATTGGCCTTGTCGAAGGAGGACTTGTAGATCAAGCCGATGCCAAGCCGGCCGGCAATCTCTTTGAGTGCCGCTGCCATCTCAAGCGCGTGCCCACGGCTTTCCAAGGCACACGGCCCGGCAAACAAAGCAATCCGCGCATCGTTGGCAATCGTGACCCCGCCAACCTCGACACGAGGATTGGGTGGGACATCATTCATCGATTCATTCATGACTCAAACCAGTCGGCTATGCTCAACCGTTGCTGCGATGAACGATGCAAACAAAGGGTGCGGTTCGAAGGGACGCGATTTCAGCTCGGGATGAAACTGCACCCCGATGAACCACGGGTGCTCGGGAATCTCGACGATCTCCGGAAGCAAACCATCCGGTGAAAGACCGGAAAATCTCAGACCGGCATTTTCCAACCGATCCCGATACCCTGTATTCACCTCGTAGCGATGGCGATGGCGCTCGAAAATTGTCGTGGCTTCGTAAATCCTGGCGACATGACTGCCTTCTGCCAAGGCGGCTTCATAGGCACCGAGCCTCATCGTGCCGCCCAGATTACCGTTGGCCTGGCGGCGCTCGATTTCATCGCCCTTCATCCACTCGGTCATGAGACCGACGATCGGCTCGGCCGTCTCGCCGAATTCCGTCGAGCCGGCGCCATTGATACCGGCAAGGCTTCTTGCCGCTTCGATCACGGCCATCTGCATTCCGAAACAAATTCCGAAATAGGGAAGATGACGCGTGCGCGCAAATCCTGCCGCCTGGATCTTACCTTCCGAGCCACGTTCACCGAAGCCTCCCGGCACCAGAATGCCGTGCACGTCACCCAGATAGGGTGTTGGATCTTCCTTCTCGAAGATCTCGGACTCGATCCATTCGAGATTGACCTTCACCTTGTTGGCGATACCTCCATGGACGAGCGCCTCATTGAGCGACTTGTAGGCGTCCTTCAGTCCGGTATACTTTCCGACAATGGCAACGGTAACCTCTCCATCCGGGTTGGCGATCCGCCGTGAAATGCGTTGCCATTCCCCCAATTCTGGCTGCGGCGCATCGTCAATTGCGAAGGCTCGCATGACTTCGTCATCCAGCCCTTCGGCATGATAGGAGCAGGGAACGTCATAGATCGTGCCGACATCGAGGGCCTGAATGACGGCCTCTTCGCGAACATTGCAGAAGAGCGCAATCTTGCGGCGCTCGTCACTCGGCACCGGCCTGTCGCACCGACAAAGCAGAATATCGGGCTGGATACCGATCGAACGCAGTTCCTTCACCGAATGCTGTGTCGGTTTCGTCTTGAGTTCGCCGGCACTCTCGATAAAGGGAATGAGCGTCAGGTGGATGAATACCGACGCCTGCCGCGGTAACTCGTTGCCCAGTTGGCGAATGGCTTCGAAAAAGGGCAGCGCTTCGATGTCCCCGACCGTGCCGCCGATCTCGCAAAGGACGAAATCGACATCGTCAGACTCGGCAAGGACGAATTCCTTGATCGCATCGGTGACATGCGGGATGACCTGGACCGTACCGCCGAGATAGTCGCCGCGTCGCTCCTTGGTCAGGATGTTCTGGTAGATCCGCCCCGTCGTAACATTGTCTTTCTGACTGCACGGTACATCGGTGAAGCGCTCATAATGCCCCAGATCGAGATCCGTTTCCGCACCGTCATCGGTGACGAAGACCTCCCCGTGCTGATACGGACTCATCGTGCCTGGATCGACATTGAGGTAGGGATCGAGCTTTCTCAGCCTGACCTTATAGCCGCGCGCTTGAAGGAGTGCCCCCAAGGCAGCTGAAGCAAGCCCTTTGCCGAGTGACGAAACCACGCCGCCAGTAATGAAGATGTACCGCGCCATGGGCGTGCAGAATATACCGTCGACGTTGTGATTCGAACCCCAAAGATGATGGGGCATGAAAAAGACTGAGGATGACCGCCGGCACCGACCGAAATCGGCGACGAAGTCACATTCTATTGCGGCTGAGGTACCGCTGGACCTGATGGCGCCGGAGGCCTTACAGGCTGCAAGGGAGTCAGTCCACCACTGGTCGGCGCTGCCGGCTGGCCGGGTGTCGGTGTGCTGTTGATGATCGAGTCCGGCGTCGCCCGCTGTTGTGCCAGGATCGTCAAGACAATGCTTGTCGTGAAGAACGCCGCGGCAAGCACGGCCGTGGCGCGGGTCAACAGGTTCGCTGCCCCCCGGCCGGACATGAATCCACCGGCACCGCCGCCGCCGCCTCCACCGCCGCCAATGCCGAGCGCGCCCCCTTCGGAGCGTTGCAACAGCACCAGACCGACGAGGCCCAGCGCAATCATCAGATGGATAACCAGGATGACAGTATTCATCTCAATTCTCGCAAATGCGTTCGGCGCCGCTTTTAAGCCATCGGCGCGGCTTTGAACAGACCACATTTCGTGGCTTTTTGCGCAGCGTCAATTTGCGGGGAAGGCCGAAGCCGCACTGGGCGGTGGCTCGTCTGCAACGGCACGCCTCTTCTTGACCCTCTGCACCGGGCGTGAACGGCGTTCTTCCCGCCTTGGATTGGCCGCCTGTTTGCGCACGGCAGGGGGCAAAGGATTGCGAACCGGCAGAGGAACAAGCGGTCCTTTTGCCTCCGGCGCTATTTCGGGCGCCGGATTCGGCAGCTCCTTCTTGGCCGGATCTTCCAAGGCCGCTACTGTCGAGCCTTCCTCGGTTTTCTTGTCTTCTTCACGCTTTGGCGGTTGCAAGGCGAGCTCAGCAGGCTCCAGAGCGCTCCGCAAACCCGGCAGCGGCGCCACTGCGGCACTCAGATGCGGCAGTGCGATTACGGCGCGCCGGTTGGCCGGCATAATCGCCCCAAGATTATCCGCAACCGACGCCCGCATCGTAATCGGGCCGGGACTGGCCGCAACAACAACTGTCGGCTTTCTCTCGGGATTTCGAAGCGGCAGCGGCAAAGCAGCTGTTTTTCTGGCGCGATTCTTCCCTTTCGCCACCTTGGGTTTTGGCTTTTTGTCCACAATCTTGCAGCGAAAAACGATCTGTTCCTCGACGATCAAGAATCGTTTCACTGCTTCAAGCTGATCCGATGTCAGGTTGGCCTGGCCCCACTCAGGGCCCTTTTGCACAGATCTTTCGACGCCCTGGCCGACAAGACCCAGCATTTCAGCATCGAGCGCAGCGCAAGCCTCTTCACTCAGCGCCTTTGCCGATGCCAGGCCCGGAGAGAGCCCCAAAACGGCGAGTGCGAGCACCGTCCCAGACAGAATTCGTGGTGAAAACACACCACCGCCGATGCGCAGAACGCGACTATTCATATAACAAAGACCCCTGCGTGCCGGCGCTCGCGCCGGCTCCGTAGGCCAAAATTAGCGTCATGTGCCACTTATGGCTAGCAACAATGCAAAAACTGCAACCCAAGCGCGACTATACGTCTTTGTAAGCTGTTAAAATCCCATAGAAATCATCGGCTTTCAGGCTTGCGCCGCCAACAAGTGCCCCATTCACGTTTTCGACAGCCATGAGCTCTCTGGCATTCGCAGGCTTGACGGAACCACCGTAGAGAAGTTTCACGTTGGGCCCCTCTTCAGCTCCCATCCGTTCCGTTACAACCTCGCGGATCGCCCTGTGAACATCTTCAACGTCGCCGGGCGTTGGCGTCAATCCTGTCCCAATCGCCCATACAGGCTCATATGCGATGATTGTATTCGCAGCATCGGCGCTCTCCGGAATGGAGCCCGATAGCTGGCTGGAAACAATATTGAGCGTTTGGCCTTGTTCGCGTTCGGCGGCAGTTTCTCCGACGCAAATAATTGCGATGAGGCCCGCCCGATAGGCAGCTTCCGCTTTTTCACGCACCGCCGCGTCGGTCTCGCCATGGTCGGTCCGCCGCTCGGAGTGTCCGACGATAACAGCCGTTGCGCCGGCGTCGGCTAACATCTCAGCCGAGATATCGCCGGTGTGGGCTCCGGATTCGGCCGCATGACAGTCCTGCCCGCCGGTCTGTATTGCACTGCCGGCAACTTCGGCAGTGAGTGCCGCGAGCAAGGTTGCCGAAGGACAAATCATCGCATTTGCCGAAATCGATCCGCCATCTGCTAAAAGTGCCTTTAGACGAGAAACCTCCCCTAGAGCGCCTCTCAGGCCGTTCATTTTCCAGTTACCAGCGACCAAAGGCCGTATATTTCCCATTAATCCCTCCGCAACTCTTCTTCAGTGGCCCCTTGTCGGGTTACCGCGAGCTTCATATCATGCCGCAAATCGCCGGGCCCGAACCCGGCTCTCGATCAAGTTCCAAGGCAATACGACATGTTGAACAGTTTGCGCAAAGGCACCGGCACCTGGATTGCCAAAATTTTCATTGCACTTTTGGTCCTGAGTTTTGCCGTCTGGGGCATCGCGGACATTTTTGGCGGTTATGGTTCCAGGGTTCTCGCCAAGGTCGGAGACCGTGAAATCTCCGGCCAGGACTATCAGGCCACTCTGCGCCGCCAGCTAACGGCACTCGGTTCTCGTTTCGGCCGCACGCTGACCATGGAAGAAGCGCGGGCACTCGGTATCGACCGGCAGATCCTCCAGCAGATGATCGGTGAGGCAGCGCTTGAGGAAACCGCGACGAGCTACAATCTGGGGATTACCGACGAAGCAATTGTCGCAGCCATCAAGGATCAGGCGCTTTTCAAGGATGGCGCCGGACACTTCAACGAGCAGATCTTCCGCTCGATTCTGCTCAGCAACAATCTCTCCGAGCAGGGTTATGTCGCCCGTCAGCGCCAAGCCAGCGTCAGACGGCAGCTTACAGGTACGGTGACGGATACCGTCCCCCTGCCCAAGACACTGATCGCGGCCACGGATCTCTATCGCAATCAGAAGCGCACACTGCAGTATTTTTCGTTCCCAGCATCGAGTCTGGAGACGATCGAGAAACCGACCGAGGAAATGCTCCGCACCTACTTTGATGCGAACAAGCGAAGCTTTATGGCACCCGAATACCGGCAGGTCGGCATCTTGCCTGTGACGCCATCCTCGATTGGGGACAAGATCGAGATTTCCGAAGGTGACATCAAAGAATACTACACGAGCCAACCGGATAATTTTCGAACGCCCGAGCGCCGGCGGGTATTTCAGATCAGCTATTCCGACAAATCCGCTGCCGAGGCAGCGCTCCAAAAGATCAAAGGCGGTCAGGATTTCATGGAGGCCGCAAAGGAGCGTGGCTTTGAAGAAAGCGACGTGAATCTTGGTCTGATCAACAAGGCCGATCTTTCAGACGAGAAGATCGCAGAAGCAGCCTTCGCACTCGCCAAGGACGAAGTGAGCAGTCCTGTCGAGGGCAAGCTCGCGACGGTTCTTCTCAGGGTTACCGAGATCGAACCGGAAGTCGTCAGATCGCTGGAGCAGGTTAAGGACGAGATCCGCACGGTCATCCTGGGGGATCGCGCAGCCGCGGAGATTCTCGACTATAGCGACAAGATCGAGGAAGAACGCTCAGCCGGTACACCGCTTCCGGAGATCGCGGAAAAACTCAATCTGAAATACACGACCATCGATGCCGTCGACAGCAGCGGCAACGACGACAAAGGCGTTGCGGTCACGCCCCTGCCCGGCGGACCTGTGCTCCTGCGCGAAGTTTTTGGCGCAGAAGTCAATGCCGAGACCGATCCGATCGAGACTCAGGATCGCGGCCTGATCTGGATGATGGTCCTCGACATTACGCCGGTGCGCCAAAAAACATTCGAAGAAGTAAAGGAAGACGTTGCGAAGGCCTGGCGGGAAGCCGAGGTGCGCACGAGATTGTCTAAACGTGCCCAAGAACTCATCGAAAAGGCAAAAGGCGGAATTGGGCTGAAAGAGATCGCGGCAGGATTTGATCTAGAAGTCAAAAAGTCGGAACCGCTGACCCGCAGTCAGAGTGCAGACGGCATCCCCAATACCGTTGTCGCTCAGGCGTTTGCATTATCCGAAGGCAGTTTTGGCTCAGCTCCCTCCGAGGAGGGCGACAGCCGTGTCATATTCAAGCTGGCCAAGATTACGGCACCGGAACCGCTCGACGCAGAAAAAGAGAAGACGCTGCAGGAGTCCCTCTTAACGTCACTGGAGACAGATTTCACAAGCCAGTATGTTACAGGTCTGCGAACGGACTTGGGGGTCGAGATCAATCAGATCCTGTTCGACGAGTTGACCGGACGGCGTTTCGTCGATCCGACTCGCGGATCTTTCTAGGAGTCTGTTTTGAAAGTCGCCCAATGACGACTTTCCCAGACTCAGCCTGCCCCCTCCCCCGGCCCAACCACCCCGAAGGTACCCTTATTGGGTGGTTGGGCCGGGGGAGAAGGCAGGCTTAAGGACTTTCGAGTCAGACCGTAAAGCGTCTCTGGTCTACGGAGAGGCACAACGAAGTTCGAATCTCCTTTTCAGAGTTTTGTTGTGAGGTGTTGATCGCGACAGTTGAATGTCGGACAACCAGCCGGACGGCATCGGAAACGTCAGGTTGGAGAATGTAGGATGGACGCCAAAGCGTCGACGACATACGACCCGCACACTTTCAGGGCACGCACATTCCACGATGTAACGCCCGCCTTTCTGGACGGGACCGACACACCGCGCGCCTATCTGGAGCGATGCCTCGAGACAATTGCCGAGCGCGAGCCAACCGTCCAGGCCTTGCCCGCTGTGAATGCCGAAGGCGCGCGGACGGCCGCGGATGCGAGCACCGCTCGCTGGAAGGACGGCCGCCCGCTATCGACGATCGATGGCATGCCGATTGGCATCAAGGACCTGCTTGAAACCAAGGATATGCCGACGCAGATGGGCTGCGACGCCTATGCCGGTCATTTCCCCAAGCGGGATAATGCCGCCGTATGGGCGCTCCGCGAAGCCGGCGCTGTGATCCTGGCGAAGACAGTGACAGCGGAGCTGGGCGGAACGCATCCGGGACCGACAACGAATCCATTCGATGCGACACGCACGCCCGGAGGCTCATCGTCGGGCTCGGCCGCAGCCGTTGCCGCACTGATGATGCCGGCAGCCATCGGGACACAGGTCGGTGGCTCGATCATTCGCCCCGCGGCCTATTGCGGCAATGTGGCATTGAAGCCGAGCCAAGGCGGAATCAACCGCGGCGAGCGACAGGCGACAAGCATGAGCACCCATGGTGTCCATGCAGGCTGCATCGAAGACATGTGGCTTACGGCAATCGAGATTGCCAGTCGTGCGGGCGGCGATCGCGACTATGCCGGTCTGGTCGGGCCATCGACGACTCCAGGTGCGACGAGACCAAATCGTCTTCTCGTGCTGGAAGGCGACGGTTGGAAGATCCTGGACGATGCCAGCAAATCGGCATTCGAAACGCTCCTCGTCGACTTGTCAGAGGCTGGCGTCGAAATTCTCCGGCACGACGACAATCCATCTTTTGCTTCCCTGGAGACATCCATTGAAGGCGCCGGTGACACCTGCAACGCAATTACCAGTTGGGAGAACCGCTGGGCTCAACGCAACCTTGTGAACGAATATCCCGATGGCGTGAGTGCGCGTGCCAAGGCGACGCTGGAAAAAGCCGAGGCAATGACTCCGGACGACTATCGCGCCGCCTTGCTGGCCCGCGAAAGAGCGCAAACCTGTCACACCAGAGTTTCACCCTTCGTGGACGCCATAATCAGCCTCTCCTGTCCCGGCCCTGCCCCGCTCCTCACCGAGGATATCCCCGGCGAACCGCTCGCTGCCCGCCCCACCGGAGATGCGATCTTCAATTATCCAAGCTCGATGTTGTTTGCACCGGCTGTCAGCATGCCGTTAATGACTGTCGCTGGTATGCCGGTCGGTGCTCAGGTCATCGGCCAGCACGGCGACGATGCGCGGATGACGGCAATCGCACGCTGGATCTTGGAGACGGTCGATCCGATTGTCGTTGGCTGAATTATGAGAAGACTCGGGACAGAAGTGACATGACAGCGATGGGACATAATCCGGGCGAGACCCATGTCGAGCCCCCGCGCTCCGTCTTTATCCAAGTCTATGACGAAGGTGTTCCTCAGGTTGTCTGGACGCGTCTGGTGGCCGATCTTGAAACACCGGTCTCGGCAATGCTGAAACTGGCGAATGAGCGCGCCAATAGCTTTCTGCTCGAATCCGTCGAAGGTGGAGCCGTCCGCGGGCGCTATTCGATTATCGGTCTCGATCCGGACATCATCTGGCGCACCAGCGGTGCCAAGGCCGAGATCAATCGCGCACCCGAGGCCGGCGACATCTACGCGCCTTGCGAGGAAGATGCCCTGACATCATTGAGATCGCTTCTGGCGGAGTCCCGGATCGACCTTCCGGAAGAACTCCCCCCCATGGCCGCCGGTGTCTTTGGTTACATGGGTTACGATACGGTCCGCCTGATCGAGCATTTGCCAGACGTCAATCCGGACCCGATCGGGCTGTCCGACGCGATACTGATCCGCCCAACGGTCATGGCGATTTTCGATGCCGTAAAGGACGAATTGACGCTGGTGACGCCGGTGCGTCATGCCGACGGCGTCTCGGCAGACGATGCCTATTTGGCGGCAAGTCAGCGGCTATGGGAGGCAACCGACCGGCTCAACGCCCCGCTGCCTCATCTGCCGACGCTCGACCAGGGTGCCCATGCCCCGCCCGACCCGGTTTCAAATACATCGCCCGAAGACTATCTGGCGATGGTCGCCAAAGCCAAAGACTATATCGCGGCCGGCGATGTCTTTCAGGTGGTCCTGAGCCAGCGTTTTACGGCGCCCTTCACCCTACCCTCTTTCGCTCTCTATCGAGCCCTACGCCGGGTGAACCCGTCACCGTTTCTCTACTATCTGAATTTCGAGGGTTTCGCGATTGTCGGCTCGAGCCCGGAAATTCTGGTTCGCGTGCGCGATGGCGAAGTCACGATCCGCCCGATCGCCGGTACCCGCCCGAGAGGTGCGACAGCGGAAGAGGATGCGGCATATGCAACTGAACTTCTTGCAGACGCGAAGGAACGCGCCGAGCATCTCATGCTACTGGACCTCGGCCGAAACGATGTTGGCCGCGTTGCCGAAATCGGTTCGATCCGCGTAACGGACAGCTTCTTTTTGGAATATTACAGCCACGTGATGCACATCGTCTCGAATGTGGTTGGAAAGCTCGACAAGAAGCATGATGCAATTGACTCCCTGACCGCGGCATTCCCAGCTGGCACGCTTTCCGGTGCGCCAAAGGTACGGGCGATGGAGATCATCGACGAACTCGAGAAAGACAAGCGCGGCGCCTATGCCGGCTGCGTCGGTTACTTCTCGGCCAATGGCGATATGGACACCTGCATCGTTCTCAGAACCTCGCTGGTGAAAGACGGTGAAATGCATGTGCAGGCCGGTGCCGGCATCGTCGCGGATTCCGTTCCCGAGAGCGAACAAGCCGAATGCATCAACAAGGCAAAAGCCCTTTTCAAAGCGGCCGAAGAAGCCGTCCGTTTCGCGACCCGCTCCAACGCCCCTCCAAGTTAGGCGGCATCGATGCCCACGCTTTCACTGTTCCGTCATGCCAAATCCAGCTGGAGCGACCCTGCACTGGGCGACTTCAATCGTCCTCTCGCACCCCGTGGCCTTCGGGACGCACCCCGAATGGGCCAATATCAGGCGTCAAACGATCTGATCCCCGACCTTGTTTGCTGCTCGACAGCGGTCCGTGCCCAGGAGACGCTTTCACTCGCCATGCAGGAGTGGGACCGGCAACCGGACGTCAAACTCATCGAAGCGCTCTACCATGCCAGTGCCGAGACGTTGCTCGGCGTCGTCCAGAGTATCAGCAATGAGATCGGGCATTTGATGCTGGTCGGTCATAATCCGGGGATGCATTCCTTCGCTTGTATGTTGGCGGGCATGGGTTCCGGGAAAGCGCTGAACCGGCTGTCAATGAAGTTCCCAACGGCGGCACTTGCAGTCCTCACGATGCCGGAGGGATGGGAGAACAGCGGATTCGGGATGGCGAAACTGCACACCTTTGTGAGTCCAAAGTTACTTCCGGAGTAAGAACGCAGGCCTCATTGCACTGTGCAGGCTCTTTATCAGATGGCGCGCACGTGGCTAACGGCGCCCGCCATCAGCTTCGCACATTGTCAAACACATCGAGTCCAATACTGTTCCAAAGGAGAGAACCCATGGCCGAAGGACTTATCACCAAACAGAGTGCCTACCCGGTTAAGGAAACGCTCGACCGCTTCGAAGAGATTGCGAAATCCAAAGGCTTCACCATTTTCGCGCGCGTCGACCACGCGGCGGGCGCCGCCAAGATCGGCGAACCATTGGATGCCACGGAACTCGTGATATTCGGCAATCCGGCTTCGGGTACACCCTTGATGCAGAAGGCGCGCACTGCAGCGATCGACCTTCCTCTCAAGGCAGTCTGTTGGGAAGAAAACGGTGAAGTTACACTGGCCGTCAATGATCCGGGATGGCTGCTGGCACGCCATGATGTGCAAGCGCCGCCGATGGTCGAAAAGATGACGGCCGCTATGGACGGTATGATGACGGCCGCAACGTCGTCCGACTAGGGCGTTTGGACAGCTACCCTGAATGGGCGTCAGCGCCGCTGGTGGAATTGCCATTCGTGGCGAGAAAACGCTACGGTCAGATTTGGGTGTGGACAGACTCGCGCCTCTTGAATGCTACCGATCCACCCGAAAGGCTCGTATCTTGTCGAAACCAGTCCGATTTCTTCTTGTTTCCCTGTTGGCGTCATTCACCGCCATCGGTCTTAGCAGCCTGAACCAACACGTCTCGGCGCAAGGCGCCGGTGGAAGCGGGACATCGGGCGATCTCGCACCGAACAATCCGACGCCACCGCCGGTGATGGTTGATCCGCCAACCGTTTCCGAAGCCATCACAATTACGCCGACAGTCATACCTGTCGGAAAATGGCCGGAAGGGATTGCCTATGACGGCAGATATCTGTGGGTGGCGGAAAGCGGCAGCCGGCGCATTGCAAAGGTCGATCCCAATCGCCGACGCATCGTGAAACGGGTTTCGGTCGGACGTCTTCCCGTGAACATGATGTCTCTGCCCGATGGGCGCATCCTGTCGCTCGTGCACACGGATAAGAAGATCTGGCAGCAGCCCACGAAGCGAGGCAAAGGCCGGACGCTCGCACGGATCGGCGATTGCCCCATCAGCATGACCGGTGACAGCGCTGCCATCTGGGTCGTGACCTATGTGAACTGCACTGGCGACAAGTCCAAGGTTTTTAAGATCAATCCCAGAAACGGAAAGACGGTCAGACGCTTCGATCTACAGGATGGCCCATTTGAAATCACATCCAATCACAAGGCTGTCTTTGTCATATCGACTTTCAGACAGGATTCAACGCTCACGGGGATTAACAAGTCTACGGGCGAAGTCCGGCGCAAGGACCTGCCCGGCGCGCGCTATCATCATATCCGAGCCACAAGCAATCATCTTGTTGCCGCAGGCGCAGTCGGCGATGCCGGTATCGTGGCATCAGTCATTCGGCCGGGCGGCGCGAGGGCCGACCTGCCACGACCTATCGCAGCCCTGACAATGACTGACAATCATGTGGTTGCGATCGACGACAGCGGTGTGATCTTCGTCTTGGCGGCGGCCGACTTGACCTTGTTGCGCGAAATCTCGACGACCTATGGCAACTTCCGTCCGCAGACAGCGCTCATCGTTGGTAACCGGCTCTATATCACCACCCACACCGGACAAGGGCAAAACGGATCGGTGCTTGTTGTCGATGGCTGGCAACCGTAGGCAGCAAGCCCGGACAATTGACCCATCAGGCGGATTCAATTTCCAGGGTTTGTCGCCTATCGCATTGTCGTTCTCGACAGACCCTAACCAGTGCGCTTGGCATTGGCGCGGATGGCGGCAGCCAAGAATCCGGTCAGTCCCTCGCCATGCTTGTCAATCGTTGCCGCAAACCGGCTGTCGGCTTCATAGAGATCTGCAAGACCTGCATGGGCCTCACGACTACAGGCGTAAAACCAGCGATCGATCGACAGACGATGTCGCTCTGCAATCGGCATGACTGCCGCGTCATCTGGAGTCTGCTCCTTCCTCATTGCCGCGGCCATCTCGCCATAGATGGCATCCTGCTCATCCTTGATCAGCTTCCAGTCATCCGGCGTATAAGACTTCGTCCGCTTTGCTGACACAGCATAAGCCTCGGTCTTGCCCCAGCGTGCTTCTGCCTCTTCCGCATAATCATCAGGGTCAAAGCCCTCGAATATCTCGTTCATTTTCATCTCATCGTCTTTTTGATTGCTGTCGAGGATTGCGAGCGCCTGATCGACGGCATCGATCATCGCAGTGGTCGCCCGCGCGCGTTCCTCAAGCTGTTCGCGCTGCCTGAGAAGCGCATCTCGAAGGTTGAAATTCGGGTCATCTAGAGATCCGCGGATTTCCTCCAGCGTCAGACCGAGTTCACGCCCGATGAGGATCTGCTGCAATCGCAGCAGGCTGTCGTCGTCGTAAAGGCGGTATCCCGCATCCGAGCGGGTCGGCGGCACCAGTAGACCGATTTCGTCGTAATAATGCAGCGTACGCACCGAGACGCCGGCAATGCCTGCCACGTCCTTCACGCGATATGTTCGGATCTTCTTCATGGCAACGAATGTGGGGCCTCACGTCCCGTGAGGGTCAAGAGCCTGCTGATATTTTTTTAGACCCGGAACACGACCGGCATCTAAAGGCGCCTCAATCGCGGGACACCGATTGAGATGAGGACAGCAATCAGGATCAGGACAAAGCCGTTCACAAGAAGTCCGCCCGTCATTCCAATGCTGCTTGTAAGGAAGGCCAATTCCAAATGGCCAAGCGGTCCGAAGCCCAATGCCAGAACCCAAATCCCCATGGCGCGGCCGCGAAGCGCATTGGCGACACTCAGTTGCATCATGATCTGTGAGAGAATATCGCAGGAGGCCATGCACAGTGACACCAGAAAGAGCGCACCGAAGATCAGCATCATCGATGTGGGATATGACAGGATGATCAGCCCGACACCGAATGTCAGGATCACGCCTAGATAAATCGCACCTGTCCGGGTTCGGATACCGAGCACAGCAAAGGCCACTCCAGCCACGATACCGGCAAGCGCCCTGGTCGCCTGGAGGTAACCCATGCCTTCCGCCCCCAGATCGAGACGAACGGTTGCAATTTCAGGGAGCACGGTTGCAAACGAAAAGCCGAAAATCTCGACCGAAGCGGTGACGCCCAGCAATATCAGCAGGAGACGGTTCGTTTGAAGTTCAGAGAAAAACTCTCGGAAATTCTGACCGATGGGAACACGGCTCGATACAGCGGCCACACCGGCTGTACGCAGTCCGCGAAACAAAAGATAGGCAATCAGATGCCCCGCCACGAGGCACAATAATGCGGGCGGTGTACCGAACCGATGCATTGCGCCGCCGGCAACCAAAGCACCAAGCAGTTGACCGGTCCGTGAGGCGATGTTGAGTAGCCCGACACCGGAAACCACTTGGGCCTCGCCGACCAGATCGTAGGCGTAGCTTGAACGAACCGGTTGATGCAGGGCGCGTAGACTTCCCAGGCACAGCGTAAAGGCAATCAGGAGCCAGAGCGGTGCGTTTCCGATCGCCATCGACGCTGCAAACAGTGCAAGCGTCGCCGCCGCGCCAAGTTCGATCCGTCTCAGCAGGGTCCTGCGGTCGATCCAGTCTGCAATTGCGCCTGACAGAATACCGAAAACAAAGAAGGGCAGAAAATAGATCGCCAACGTGATTCCGACCCAGGCCGTCGATCCTGCCGTCTGATAGACGAGCAGGCCGATAACCACTTGCTCGCCGCTCATGCCCTGGGCACTGAAAACGGCGCCGGCAAGAAAACGACGATAGTCGCGGTTCTGCAGCGCTGGAATACGGGTCATCATGGAACCATCGCGAAGACAATCTCGGGAACCGAGAGTCTACGTCTTATCAATAGGGTGTTCGCGGCGTTCACCGGCTCTTGATCGGGCAGGCTGCGACGAGGCTCCTGTAGCGCTAACCACCTGTTGCCGTCTAACGCAAGAGCTGAACACCAAAGTTTTTGGCTGCATCCATTTCCGGCTCCAACCTGCCGAGGGGTTTGGCGAACTCCGGCATCTCTCTTTTGGCGAGTTTCCCCGAACCACGTTCGGCATTCAGGATCTCATCCGCGATGATGACCCTCCCCCGACTGATCACCGTCACTGGCCAGCCTTTTATCATCCGTCCTTCAAAGGGTGTGTACCCTGTATTGTCGTGTGTCGTCTTTTCTGTGACGGATATTTCGAGGTCGGGATCCCAGATCGCGATATCTGCGTCGGAGCCGACGGCAATCGTCCCTTTGCGCGGATGCAATCCGTAGAGACGCGCCATATTGGTGGATGTCAGTTCGACAAAACGGCATACGTCGATCCGGCCAGTGCTCACACCTTCGGAAAACAGCAATGGCAAACGGAGCTCGATACCCGGCAAACCATTGGCAATTTGTTTGAAGGTCGGGTTCGGTCCCGCATTCAGCTTGCCCGATTCATCATAGCGATAGGGTGCATGGTCTGAGTTGAACACCTGGAATGTGTTGTCGATCAGCCCTTCCCACATGGCCTGCTGGTCGTCCGCGTCACGTGGCGGCGGACTGCAGCAGAACTTTGCGCCTTCGCTCCCCGGCCGGTCCAGATCGTCCGCCGTGAGAAAAAGATATTGCGGGCATGTCTCGCCATAAACTTTGAGTCCCATGTCCTGCGCCCGTCGGATCTCTGCCATCGCCTCGCGCGTTGTGACATGAAAGATCAGGATCGGCACATCGACGAACCGGGCAAGGACGATTGCGCGATGTACAGCTTCGGCTTCCGCAAGGCGCGGATGGCTGACGGCATGAAACTTGGGCGCCGTGTGCCCCTGTTCGACGAGACGCTCGGTGGACCAGCGGATCATGTCGTTGTTTTCGGCATGGGCCACAATCAGCGCGCCATACTTGCGGGCGACTTCCAGGACCTGGAGCATCTGATAGTCGTCGACTTTCATGAGCTCGTACGTCATGAAGATTTTCAGGGAACGAAATCCCTCCTCGATAAGCGGCGGGAGTTCCTTCGCCAGCACCTCAGGGGTCGGGTCGGTCAGGATGATGTGGAAGTGATAGTCGATCACTGCTTTCTCTTCTGCCAGCTTGCGATAGGCGGCAACCACCTCACTGACGGAGTCGCCTCGATGCTGCGCCGCAAACGGCACGACCGTCGTCGTACCCCCAAAGGCTGCCGAGACGGTTGCCGAATAAAAGTCATCGGCATTCAGGAGTCCGAACGAAGAGATTTGCTCAATATGACAATGGCCGTCGATACCGCCAGGGAGCACCAATTTTCCAGTGGCATCGATATCACGTTTGCCTGGCGACAGGGTTTGGGCCATCGCGGCAACCCGACCGTCCCTGACACCAATATCCTGAACAATCTTGTCGGTACTGGTGACGACAGTGCCACCGCGGATCGTGAGATCGAATTCACTCATTGCCTTTGGTAACTCCCCTGCCCGTGCGTCTCGCCGCCCCAGGCGTGGACGTGATAGGGCTGCTGCGCGAGACCCACGCAGAATTGCGACACATAGGACTCCAATTCAACAGATGCGACACGCGCTTCCGCATTCACCGCCAGAAGCCGCTCGGAGGCAGCTTCTGCATCGCGACGGAGCTTTGCGTAATCGATTGTCTTGAAGCTGCGATCTTCGAGGATCATCTCACCATCGACCATGACACTGTGGACAGCAGAACTGTCTTCTGTATGAACGATCTGATTGGCTGGATCATTCAGTGGAACGAAGTTGATGTTCTCAAGATCCAGGAAGACGATATCCGCGCGTGCGCCGGGCACCAGCCGACCGAGTTCATCTCCAAAGCCAAGCGCCTTGGCACTGCCTTCGGTCGCCATCGCGACAACTTCTGTCGTCTCCAGCCAGGCGTCGGTATCCGGCGCAACGACCCGCGACACAAAAGATGCCAATCGCATGGCCTCGAACATGTTCTGATGATCGGCGCAGTGCGATCCATCCGTACCGATGCCGACATTTGCCCCGCTTGAGAGCATGCGACGTGCCGGTGCGATTCCATTGCCCAGGCGCAGATTGCTTCCCGGATTGTGGGCGATCGAACAGCCATTGTCGCCGAGCCGGCGCATATCGTCATCATCGAGCCAGACGCAGTGGGCGCCCGTGAACCTGGGCGAAAGCAGACCCAATGCCTCGAGATGAGCCGTCAACGTCTTACCGTAACGGTCGAGACCTGTTACAGCCTGGATCCGGGACTCGGCCAGATGCATGTGAAGACCGACATCATACTCATTGGCGAGGTCCCGGCAGCCGGTCATGAAAGCATCGCTGCAAAAGAGCGGTATTGTTGGCGCGAGCGCGAGCTTGGTGCGGTTGGGATCGAATGGCCAATCAACAAGGAGTGCGCGGCATGCAGCCAGCAACGTTTCAGTGGGCGCAGCCTTGATCTGCGAAAGCCTCTCCCTTTCGGTTTCGGGGAACGCCTTGAGCAAATCCGGAATTGCATCATAAAGCGTGTGATCGGCCATCATGGGAGCAATCACGCTGCGTACGCCGACGGCCTCATATCCCCTCGCAACAGCATGCAATCCGTCGACTGTGGGTCCGGGCACCTCGAAGTAGAGGTCGTAGGTTGCCGTACTGCCCTTCAAGACCATTTCCGCCGCATTCAATGTCGCGGAGAGCTGCTTGTCCTCGAGAGCACGGTGACTGTTGAGCCACGGCCCGGCATGCAGCAGATGCTCCAGCGTCCAGCGGTCACCAAGACCTTTGCCGATGCTACCGTGACCATGTGAATGGGAATTGATCAGGCCCGGCATCAGCAGCTTGCCTTGCGCGTCGATCCGTTCTGCGTCGTCCGGCGCCGACAAGCCCGGTGCAGCGATTTCAAGGATACCGCCGTCCCCGACCAGAATGTCTCTCTCGACTGCGGAGCGTGACGACAACTCCAGCAATCGACCGCCACCTATGACTTTCATCCGCGACCCCATGACGTCGCCACCTCCTGCAATTCAACCAGCGAACACCTGCTTGCTGGAAGACCAGGGAAACAGAACGCGCTCCACGATTCCGACAAGCTGAAAGAGCACGATCCCCATGATCGACAGCAGAACCATTGCGCCAAATGCGAGCGGCATCCGGAAGAACGCGGTGGATGTCTGAATGAGATAGCCAAGGCCTCGATCCGACGTGACGAACTCGCCGACCACGGCGCCGACGACGGCCAAAGCCACAGCAGCTTTGAGGCCACTGAAGATGAAGGGGATGGCGTAGGGGATGCGGATACGGAACATCTCCTGCAATCGCGTCGACTTGTAGGACCGGCTCAGCTCGATCAGATCCGCAGGGACCGACAGAAGGCCGGTCGCAATTGCAATCACCAGCGGAAAGAACGCGACGAGAAACGTTACGGCAACGCGCGGCAGTTCATTCGCACCCATGGCAATCACAAGAATCGGCGCCAGTGCCACTTTGGGTATGGATTGGGTCAGGACGAGAAGCGGATAGATCGCATTCGAGACGATACGAGATGATGTCAGGGCAAATCCGATCGGCAGACTGACCGCAATCGAAAGGCCAAAACCCAGAAGCACGGTGATAAGCGTTGCCATCGTGTGGCCCCAGACGAGCGTCCATTCTGATGATGTCTCGGCCCAGATAACCGATGGTGCGGGCAAAAGATAAACCGGAATCGAAAATACCCAGACGCAAAGTTCCCAAAGGATCAGAAGCACAATGAACGTCACAACGGGCAGGACAACGTCCTGTCCGTGATGCCAGACACGCCGCAACCAGTAATCGAACCCCCGACTCTTACCTTCCGGTGATGAGGCTGCGGATCCGCTGGGCACATTTTTGGAAGTCATCTCGTGCCTCCACTTCGAAAGTTCGGGGACGGTCGATCGGGACATCGATGATCTCGGCAACACGCCCCGGCCGCGGCGACATGACGACCACCCGGTCGGACATCAGCACCGCCTCGGTTATGGAATGCGTAACAAAGACGATCGTCTTTGGCCGTTCCGTCCAAATGCGTAAGAGTTCTAGTGACATTTCCTCACGGGTCAGTGCATCCAGGGCCCCGAATGGCTCATCCATGAGGAGAATTTCCGGGTCATGAACAAGGGCGCGGCAGATCGCTGCCCGCTGCTGCATACCGCCCGACAATTCATCGGGATACTTCTTCTCGAAACCATCGAGACCGGCAAGTTCCAGCAGGTCCCGCGCAATTCGATCCGAATCCGGTTTCAGTTCCCCCATGATGCTCAACGGAAAAAGTACATTGTCGAGAATGGTCTTCCAGGGCAGCAAGGTTGCCTGTTGAAAGACGATGCCCGTCTCTCTGCGTGGTTCGGTGATTGCGGTTCCGTCGATCTCCAAGACACCGTCCGTCGGCGCGATCAGTCCGGCCAACAACCGCAGGAGCGTCGATTTTCCGCAACCGGACGGGCCCACCAATGTGACGAACTCGTTGGCATCGATATCGAGGTCGATACCCTCAAGCGCGACCACAGCCTCACCATCCCAGGACTGGAAGACTTTTGACGCGTTCGAAATCCTAATCGATGTCATGGAGCCCTCACGCGAAATCCCAGATTGATGCCCCGGCGATCAGACCGCCGGAACACCAACCGCGACGATCGTCGTCGCTACGGGAGGAACCCTGTGTCGACAATGGTAGCCGGATCGACCTTCAAATCGAGCTTCTGTGCTTTTGCCGCGGTTGCATATGTGAATTTCAAACGCTCGGCATCGAATTTGCCCAGCCCCGTTTTCGCCGAATGGTCGGAGAAGACAAATCCCAGCATGGCTTTCAGAGAGCCCATGCAGTCATCGAGGACCACTTCGGGAACTTTCTTGACGTGCAGCTTGCACGCCTCTTCCTGATTGTCCTTGGCCCAATTCAACGAACGCTGCAGACCTTTGAGAAACTTCTTCACTGTTTCAGGGCGTTCCTTGATGGTCTTTTCGGTCGTGATGATGGATGCCGCATAGATCGCAAATCCCGTTTTCACAAAGGGCAATACCGTGATCTCCTGACCGTGCTTTTTCGCGGCTTTGTTCTGATAGTAGTGATGGATCGAATAGAACGGCGCGGCGTCGATCCTCTTCGCGATCAGAAGTGCAGCCATTGCGGATGCATCCGAGTTCACCCAGGTTACGGCATTCGGATCGAGACCGACGCGCTGCGCGACAGCCGGGAAGTGAAGCTTGTGGCTGTTGCCCGGCGTGATACCGATCTTCTTGCCGGAAAGATCCTTGAAGTCGGCAATGCCGGAACTCTTCAGGACAAAAAGCGAGTGCGGTGAGTGCGTATAGAGCGCACTGATCAGTTTGAGCGGGGCTTTGCCGCGGAGCCGCGCAGCAAACACAGCCGCAATGTCGGCAATGCCGAAATCGGCAGCATTGGCCGCGACTTTCGAGGCCGTATCGCCGGACCCATAACCGCGGCTGATCTTGATATTCAGACCTTCATCTTTCCAGAAGCCCTTTGACCATCCGGCATAATAGGCTGCCATCTCACCCGACGGGATCCAGTCGAGGAGGAATTGAATGTCTTCCTCTGCTGCTGCAGGTTTTACGTTACCGACGATCGCCGCCGAAACCGCGATCACGCCGACCGAGAGAAATCGTCCGAGTTGGCGAGAGCATTCTTGCATGCGCATGGTGTCTACTCCGGTTCAATCGAGCACTGTTGTCCGCCAGATGCGAGGAACGCAGAAAGACCGAATCTCAGCCAGATGAAGTCTCTTACCTGCTGCAGTCCGCCTCACCCCTTCCTCCGACGCTCTCAGGATGCAATTGGCCGGCAATAAAGTCGAATTAGATATTCAGACTTCGGAATAAACAGAAGTTATAGGAATAGCGCTGCAATTTTTGGCAGAACTGCCGGAAAATGAGGCTGGGGTGCATGGTCCGGAAGCCTGCTCACAAGTTTGTTCAAGACCTGCTTGAATCCTGCCCGCTCCTAACCTCGTCATTGCCGTGCTTGACACGGCAATCCATGCGATCTGTCGTGAGCTGATATCGGTGCAGGTCAATTGAGATGCCCGCCCGCGGCACCACGAAATGGATTCCCGTGTCAAGCACGGGAATGACGATGGATAGGGTGTTGGCGGTCTCTAGTCGGCAGCAACCGATTGCGATGGCGCGAGCGTACCGGACGGCCACAGATAGCTTTCGAGAAACAACGTCGCCAAGCGCGAGAGCGGACGAAGTCGCGAATACGATAGCGACACGGCGACATGCTGGCTTGATTTGAAGGGCTTCACGATGATGTTCTTAAAACTCTGCTCGCTAACGGTGAACTCATCGACGATGGCCACTCCTGCCCCGGCATCGACAAGGGTGCAGGCGGTAAAGCAGAAGCGAACATTCATATTGATCTGCTGGTGTTCGCCAGCCTCGCGGAAGGACTCATCGACGATCAAACCGATGGGCGACGCGCGTGGATAGGAAATCAGATGCTCTGCCCGAAGATCACGCGGCCGCACGACGCCCTTGCCTTGAAGAGGATGCCCCTTGGGAAGGACACAGACCAGTTTGCCTTTGCGAACCAGGTTGGTCTGCAGTGCAGGATGATCGATCGGAGTGATCGTCAAACCGAAGTCCGCCTGATCCCCGATCAGAAGTTCGATCACATGTTCATGAGGCGGCGTATCGAAACCGACTTTGACGGCGGGACGATCCTTCACGAAAGCCGCAACGGCCCTGGGCACGACGGTTTGCCCGATACTCGGACTCGCAACGAACTTGAGTGTACCGGCAAGCGTATCGCGCAAATCCTCGGCGAGACTGCGCAGTCCATCGAAATGCGCAAAGACCGTATCGGAGTTCGCATACAACGTTTCGGCCTCGGGCGTCGGGCGCAACCGTCCGCTCTTGCGTTCGAAGAGAGGAAAGCCAAGCTGGTCCTCGAACTGCCGGATCATATTGCTCACCGCCGGCTGCGAGATCAGCAGCAAATGAGCGGCGTTCTTCGTCGAGCCACCCTGCATTACGGCACGAAAGATTTCCAATTGTCTGAGGTTCATGAGGTATAAGCCACACAAATAATTACAGCCGAAAATTTAATTCGACATTGTAGATGGCTTTCGCTTGAGTCAAAAAGACCCTGCGTGGGCAATGGACGCATTCGGTATCAGCAACGGTTCGTGGAGACGGCAGGCTATGGCCAGAATCATTCGTGTGGGCGGGGCTCAGCTCGGACCGATACAGCGGTCCGAAAGCCGAAAAGTCGCGGTTGATCGAATGATCGCACTCCTCGACCAGGCAAAAGAGCAAGGTTGCCAACTCATTGCCTATCCCGAACTCGCCCTGACGACGTTCTTTCCGCGCTGGGACATGGATGACCCTCAGGAGATCGACAGCTTTTTCGAGACCGAGATGCCGAACGAAGCGACCAAACCCCTGTTTGATCGCGCGAAAGACTATGGGATGGCGATGTCGTTCGGCTATGCAGAGATCGAAGACCCGGGCGGCGCGCGCCGATACTTCAATACCTCGATCCTTGTCGACAAGGACGGGCAGATTGTCGGCAAGTACCGCAAGACCCACCTCCCCGGCCACGGCGAGTACGATCCGGAACGCGCCTTCCAGCATCTGGAGAAGAAATATTTCGCCGTTGGCGACACCGGGTTTCAGGTCTGGCGCTTTATGGACGGCATTTTCGGCATGTGTATCTGTAACGATCGGCGGTGGCCCGAAACCTACCGCGTCATGGGACTGCAAGGCGTGGAAATGGTGCTGCTCGGATTCAACACGCCCACGGCCAACTCGCAGCGGGCTGGTGAACCGGAGGATCTTAGAACATTCCACAACGATCTTTCTGTACAGGCCGGCGCCTATCAGAACGGCACATGGGTCGTCTCAATTGCAAAGGCAGGCGTCGAAGACGGTCACGAACTTCTCGGCGGCTCGACCATCGTCCATCCATCGGGGCAGATCGTGGCCCGCACCGAGACACTGGGCGACGAATTGATCGTCGCCGATTGCGATCTGGATGAATGCACATTCTTTAAAGAGACTATCTTCGATTTCGCGCGCCATCGCCGTATCGAGCATTATGGCTTGATCACGGAACGAACCGGCGCCGTTCTTCCGGACTAGGTCATGGACATGCCGTCTCGAGTTCTCGTCATCAATCCCAACAGCAATGAAGAAGTGACCCGGTCGATCGACAAGGCACTTGAGCCACTTCGCACGACGGATGCGCCCCCAATCGATTGCATCACTTTGGCCGACGGTCCTTACGGCATTGAGAGCCAACGCGATTCCGATGCCGCCGCCCATTGCGTCGCCGCTGCGATTACGTCGCGGGAGTCGGATGCCGACGCTTTTGTCATTGCATGCTACTCGGACCCTGGCCTGCAGGCGGCACGTGGCATTACGCAAAAGCCAGTGTTCGGAATCGCCGAAACGGGATTGGCGACAGCGATCATGCTTGGGGGCCGCGTGGGCGTCATTTCGATCCTTGCCGACGCGGTCGAGCGGCATTGGGCCTATGCTGAGTCCCTCGGACTACGTGACAGGATCGTCGCCGATCTCCCGGTCAATCTAACTGTTGCAGAGCTTGCCAACGAAGAGACCGTCGCCGTTCAGATGCTCAACGTCGGCCGCCGCCTTCGGGACGAGCATGATGCCAATATCATCCTGCTGGGTTGTGCCGGCATGGCGCGATATCGGCTTCAGATGGAAGAACAACTTCAGGTTCCGGTCATCGATCCGACTCAGGCAGCAGCAGCAGCGGCGATCAGTTCGCTGCGATTGGGATATTCAGGCGTCTAAGTAGCAGTCCTGAAGCCGACCCGCTCCCCGGCCCAACCACCCCGAGGGTACCCTTGTTGGGTGGTTGGGCCGGGGAGCGGGCCGGCTTGGTCCAAAACAGACTCTAAGACACCATCTCCGCCGGCGCGACAGCACGGCGATACAGGTGCCAGGTTGCGTGGCCGACGATCGGCAGCACGACGATCAATCCGACAAACACCGAGAGCAGCGCAAGCCCGGTCAGAACGGCGATCGTAATGCACCAGATGATCATCGTCAGCGGATTCGCGAGGACGAGACGCACGCTTGTCACCATGGCAGTGACAAAATCGATATCCCTGTCGTAGAGCATCGGAAAAGAAACGGCAGATATCGAAAAAACAATCATGGCAATCACGGCACCGGCAAAATTTCCGACAAGCAGGAACATGATCCCCGATGACGTCCCGAACAGGACATTCATGAATCCGTGCTCGAGGGCATTGAAGCCGATAAAGACCATGAACAGCATGGCCGCCATGTCGACCCATATGAAAAATGCAAACCCGGTTACGAGCGCCATCCAGCGAAGATCGCGTTGTGTCGATCGGCGAACAGCGGCCCAGAGTGACGACCACGACAAAGGTTCTCCGGACTCGATTTGCTCGCTCACGGCATAGAAGCCAACGGCTGCGAAGGGAGCGATCAAAGCGAAACCCATCGCAAGCGGATAGGAGAGATAGGGAAGATTGAGCTGCCAGAGCATGATCAGCAGAATCCAGCCGGCTGCTGCAAACAACCCACCAATAACCAGCCCGTAGAAAGGTGCTGCCCGCAAATCCCTTATGCCGGCTGCCATGACATCGACCAGGTCACTGATCGACAGCTGACTCACGCTCGGCCATTGGTCCTGTTGCGCCACATTCGCCTCCCTGCTCTTCGGTACCACGGCAATGACGATAGACCGCAATACAGGATGCGACCATGCCGCTCTTCGTTCAAGCAGCAATATGCATGTCAGGAACAGCGCGCACGGCCCTCAGCAACGACTGCCTCGACCAGAAGATCAAAATCGGCCCGGGTGCAGCGATGGTTTGTGATGTTCACGCGGATTGCCAGAACATCGTCAAGCTTCGTGGTTGATGGTGCGGCCACACCGGTGACCTGAAGCTCCATCACGATTTCGCCGTTCAGGTCATTGAGCTGCTGGGTGGTCAAAGACGGCTTAACAAACCGAAAACAGACAATGTTCAACGCCACAGGCGCCGAAAGCTCAAGATCGGGATGCTCCTCGACCAACTCGGCGAGATAAGTTGCGTGCCGGCAATTGTCCTCAACCTTCTCCGCGATCCGTCTGATGCCGTGCTCCTTGAGGGCAAACCAGATCTTTAGGGCGCGGAACCCGCGAGAAAGTTCCGGTCCGTATTCGCAAAACCAGGGATTACCTGCTGCAAGGCCGCGAGGCGCAGCTGTCAGATACTCACGGCGCAATGTGAAGGCCTCCCGGTGAACTTCTTCGCTGCGGATGAGCACGCATCCAGCGTCGTACTGAACATGCATCCACTTGTGAAAATCAAATGCGAGAGAGTCTGCTTCTTCGATTCCCTTCAGCCTTGGGCGCAGTTCATCGCTCAAGGCCGGAATCGCGCCGAACGCGCCATCGACATGGAACCAGAGATCGAAATCGCGGCAGACATGTGCGATCGCTGCGAGATCATCGATCGAACCCGTGTTTACGGTTGCTGCCGAGCCCATGACACAGAACGGTGTCTTGCCGGCAGCCTGATCGACCGCGATCGCTTTCCGCAACGCATCGATATTCATCGAATAGTCGGCATCGACAGGCACCGATCGCAGAGCATCCATACCGAGCCCCATGAGATCGAATGTTCTTGCCATGCAGCTATGGGCTTCGGCGGAGGCGTAGCCGACGAGTTTACCCTGGCTTGGCTGCACGCCGCGGCGGCGGACGTCATAGTCGACCTTTTTGTACCTGGCAGCCGTCAGTGCAATCATTGTCGCCATGGACGTGCCGCTGACGACCAGACCACTTGCCGTATCGGGAAAGCCGAACAGCTTGCGGCACCAGTCTATGACCTGCCTTTCGACATAGATCGCTCCATGGTCGCGTCCGCCGAGGTTCGAGTTCATTGCCGCCGCCATGGATTCCGCAATGAGCCCACCCGGCGTCCCGGCCCCGTGGACCCAACCAAAGAACCGTGGATGAGTGTTTCCGGTTGCATAAGGAAGCACCAGGTTCGTGAGATCGTCACAGACCTTCTCCGTCCCCTGCGCATCCATGGGCGGCGGTTCGGCCAAGGCGTCTTTCACACTGTCGGGAACCGGCGTCCAGACCTTGCGACTGGTGGCGCCCTGCATGTGATCCAGCGCGACATCCAGCATCCGGTGCGAAAGTTCCCTGAACTGCCCCCAATCATCAGGATCGAGTGATTTCTCGGAATCGTGGATGTCTTCCGATTTCAACGCCATCGAATTGTCCTTGGTTGATATGGCCTGCAACGTCGCCGAAGCGCACTTCAGGCACACCCCGTCGCGCCGGCACAGTGACGCCAGGCAGAAGGTATGCCCAATGCCGACTGCTTATGCGCCATGCCAACGAAACATGACCTGCGGATTTCACGGCCTGTTGTCGTCGTCGTCGGTGAGAGCCAGGATACAGTCCCAGAACTGCGTAAGTTGCGGTCGCGCTCTTTCGGTCGATCGGTAGAGACGGATATCGAAGGTCATTTGCAGCTGCTTGCCACCGACGGGTATCAGTGTTTTGGAGGCGAGTTCGGAACGGATCGAGCTTTCGACAAGCCAGGCCACGCCATGACCGGCAAGCGCCAATGCCCTCAGCGATGCGCCCATGGGGTTTTCGCAGATCGTATTGAAGGACAAGGGTGGTGTCTGCTGAGAGATTATGAAGTTTTCGACACGCCCCCAGTAGCTGTATGCGCCATAGGAGAGTAACGGGATCGGGTCGGAACCTGGGCGATCCAAATCGAACTTCGGCTGCTGCTTTTCATCGGCGAGCGAAACCGGCAACAGACTTTCGCTGGACAATTTGACCGAGGGGTAGATTTGCGGGTCCAGCAGAACGGGTACGGACTCGTTGGCGTAGCACAGCAGGAAATCGCAATCTCCGTCCACCAGCGCCCGCACGCAGTCATGGAAGTTCCCAGGATCGATACGCGTGGCAATCGGACCGATATGCGATTGAACCTCGTGGAGCCATTGGGCAAAGAAACTCAGTGTGATGCCGTGAAGAGCGGAAAAACTGATTGTGGACCGCGTGCGCCCCTGCTGACCGCGAAACTCGTCGCGGGCTTCATGCATGAGGATCAATGTCTGTTCCGCCGTGTCGCGAAAAGCGCGTCCTTCTCGCGTCAAAGTCGTTGGAAAAGTACTTCTGTCGATGAGCGACGTGCCGAGCCAGCTCTCAAGCGCACGTATGCGTCGGCTGAAGGCCGGTTGCGTAATGTTCCGCTCTTCCGCCGACCGGGAAAAACTGTGCGTGTTGGCAAGACTGATAAAGTCTTCAAGCCATTTCAGTTCCATGCGCCGCGGTCCCAGATTGTCGCATGCCCTTGACCACCGCGCTGATGGCCCTATTTCGAAGGTTACGGCATTGCCATGGCTTCGGCCAAATCTTCCACCTAATCGCACGCAGATGCGCCTCATGCAGATCCAGTATAGGTCATACGGGATCGGCATTGGTCAGTCATAATACTGCCTGACAAACTCGGCCGCGGACCTGAGGTCCGGAGATCCGCTAGCAATTCGGCCAGCACGCATGATCGTGACCGACCGTCGACAGCGGACGGTGTGCCTGGAAGGCGCGGGTGGATGGTTTGTGAATCAGCTTAGCGTTGGAGCGTCGCATAACATCTTGATTGTCTTCCCCAGCGTCTAGTCGAGACCATTGTCTCGACCGTCGAAAACCGACGGCCATCGATGGCTGTTCGGATCTCAGAGCCAAGGACGCTTCTACGCAGTCGAAAGATTGCGCAGGGTTCAATTCATTCTGGGGAGGAAATCGACGATGGCCGAAAAACACACAGATCCATTGACACCCACTCGCAACGGAGGCCCGTTCAGCTTCTGGACGGGCTTAAAACTCTGGCAGAAGATTATCATTGCGCTTCTCTTGGGCGTCGTGGTCGGCGTGATCCTCGGCCCCAATGCGGAATACATCAAACCCATCGGCGTTCTGTTCATCAATCTGATCAAGATGCTGATCGTACCTCTCATCTTCTCGTCTCTGGTTGTCGGCATCTGCTCGATGGATGACGTCAAAAAGATGGGCCGGATAGGCGCCAAATCGTTCGGGCTTTATCTGCTCACGACTGCAGTCGCCATTACGATCGGCCTCGCGGTTGGGACGATCCTGCAGCCCGGCGCGGGCCTCAACATGCAAATGCCTGCAGAGCTGGCAGCGGCAAAAGAAGCGCCATCTTTCATATCGACCTTGCTCAATATGGTTCCCAAGAACCCCGTCGCCGCAATGTCGTCGGGCTCGGTTCTCCAGATCATCGTTTTCGCCCTGATGCTCGGCGTCGCAATCAATCTGGCGGAAGAAAAAGGCAAACCTGTCGCCGCCGTTTTCGAGTCATTTGCCGAGATCATGTACAAGATGACCCATATGGTCATGGCATTCGCGCCATACGGTGTCTTTGCCCTGATGGCGTGGGTCGCAGGCAAATACGGCCTCGACGTACTGCTGCCGCTCGGCAAGGTCATTGCGGGTGTTTATCTGGGATGCATTCTGCACGTCCTGCTCACCCTGACATTCGGCGGTATCATGATGACCGCGCGGCTCAACCCTGTTCGGTACTGGCGAGGGATCATTGACGCTCAGGCCGTTGCGTTCACCACGACAAGCAGTTCGGGAACCCTGCCCGTTACAATGGAATGCGCCCGGACGAATCTTGGCGTATCGCGGCCCGTCTCCAGTTTCGTGCTGCCGCTCGGCGCCACCATCAACATGGACGGCACCGCGCTCTATCAGGGCGTAGCAGCACTCTTCGTGGCACAGGCATTCGGGATCGATCTGACAACCGGTCAGTACATTACGATCATCCTGACTTCGACACTGGCCTCGATCGGCAGCGCAGGTGTCCCGGGTGCTGGCTTGATCATGCTGTCTCTCGTGCTGACCTCCGTCGGCCTGCCACTGGAAGGGCTGGCGGTGATTGCCGGTATCGACCGGATCCTCGACATGGCCCGCACGACGGTGAATGTCACCGGTGACCTCATGGTCTCCGTTCTTATCGCCAAGAGCGAAGGCGAGCTTGACGAAGAAGCCTACAACAAGGTTGCCGTTGTTTAGCTCTTCCAGTGACCGGTGCGCACCCATTGCTTCTCGTGCAATGCGATCGCACCGGTCGCCGCACACGCGGTGCGCCGCAAGCTGAAAGCAGGCGGCATTCATGAATCGCACGCTGGCGACATTGCTCGATGTGGAATGAACTGTCGGAACTGCTTATCGGCTTTGGCGGCGCCCTCTTTGTGCTTTGGGTCCTGTTCACCGCCATCTCCGTTTGGAGTGGAGGGAATCGGAAAGACCGACCGAGTAGCAAGACGCCGAGCGCCGAGCGAGAGCGGCACGAACCCGTCAATGCGTCCCCTCAGCAGGAGGATCACGGCGGCCAGCGTCAGCAAACTCTACGGCGCCTATCTTGGGTCGAACCGAATCCCAGAAACCCGCCAACAGTGTTCAAGATATTCGTTGCCTCGGAGGCCGGCACATCAATGCGTGAAGTCGACATGGCGCACGCAGATGCAAATCGCGGCCTCAAGGGAGATCGATATGCAGAAGGCTGCGGTTTCTGGAGTGAGAAAGACGAATGTCAAGTCACATTGATCGCGCGTGAAGACCTCGAATTGATCGCTGCTGAAACAGGCATCGCGCTTGCCGCCGGCGAGCATCGGCGTAATGTCGTGACCGATAACATTCAGATGCATGCTCTGGCCGGCAAACGTTTTCAGATCGGGGATGCGTTGTTCGCGTTCGACCGACCGAGACCCCCTTGTCTACACCTTCAGACGATTACCGAACCGGGAATGGCGCACGCGCTGGTCGGTGCCTCGGGCATCTGCGTACGTTGCACTCAGAGCGGAACCATCAGGCAGGGTGACCGTATTGTCTTATTGGATGTGTCGCTGGCCAAGCTTCTCGGGAATCTGCTGAGTACGATCTGGAGAGCAGGAGACCACCGTTGAAAAAGTCAAATTTGGCCCGCAGTCGCGGCAAAGCAATTGACCGCAATTCATCCATCCGACTTGACGACAGGCTCAGAGCGGGCTTACCTCCGCACTATGCTGACACTCATCGATAATTACGACAGTTTCACCTACAACCTCGTGCATTTTCTGGGCGAGCTGGGCGCCGACTGCCGTGTCCACCGCAACGACAAGGTGACGGTAGACGAAGTTCTGGGTGACAAACCGCAAGGCATCGTCATGTCGCCGGGGCCTTGCGATCCGGACAAGGCCGGCATCTGCCTCGAACTGGTCGAGCGCGTCGGCGGTACGATCCCGATCATGGGCGTGTGCCTCGGTCATCAGGCCATCGGCCAGGCCTATGGCGGGCGCATCATCCGCGCGCCTGTTTTGATGCATGGAAAACTCTCGACCATCCATAGTACGGGGAAAGGCCTTTTCGAAGGTTTGCCGGAGACGTTCGAGGGAACGCGCTATCACTCGCTCACCGTCGAAAGAGAAAGTTTGCCGGATTGCTTCGAGATCACGGCCGAAACCGAAGACGGTATTATCATGGGCTTGCAGCACAAGACACACCAGGTCCATGGCGTCCAGTTTCACCCTGAGAGCATCGCCTCTCAGCATGGCCATGCTTTGCTGGCCAACTTTCTCGACATTGCCGGAATTTCACATCAACCCGCGGCTCCGCTCGACGAAGCGATCGCCGTACTATGACGGGCCTAAGAGATCGCCATGAGTGAGTTCAAACCTTTCATCGAAAAAGTCGCTGACGGCGAAACACTGAGCGCGGACGAAACCGCGAGTGCGTTCGACATCATGATGTCGGGAGGCGCGACGCCTGTTCAGATCGCCGCCTTTCTCATGGGGCTACGCGTTCGCGGCGAAACGGTCGACGAAATAACCGGTGCCGCGCGGACAATGCGCTCCAAGGCCCTTGCGGTTGCGGCTCCTGACGGCGCTGTCGACACTTGCGGTACCGGCGGAGACGCCAAGGGTACCTACAATATTTCAACCTGTGCGGCGTTCGTCGTAGCGGGTGCCGGTGTTCCTGTGGCTAAGCACGGCAACAAGTCGGTGTCTTCGAAATCCGGCTCGGCCGACGTGCTTGCCGCTCTCGGCGTCAATCTGGATGTGGGTGCGGACTGCGTCGCGAAGGCGATGGCCGAAGCCGGAATCGGTTTCCTGTTCGCACCTGCACACCATGCGGCGATGCGCCATGTGGGTCCGACACGCGGCGAACTCGGCATTCGTACCGTGTTCAATCTGCTCGGACCGCTTTCCAATCCGGCCGGTGCGACTCGTCAGGTCATCGGTGTTTTCTCTTCGGATTGGCTGAAACCAATGGCGGAGGTGCTACATAATCTGGGATCGGAGCATGTCTGGATCGTCCATGGTTCCGACGGCCTGGACGAGTTGACCACCACAGGGCCAAGCGCGGTCGCCGAATTGAAGGATGGTACCGTCACCACGTTTGAGGTGACTCCGGAAGATGCCGGACTGCAACGCGCCGATCCGCAGGATCTGGTCGGCGGCGAAGCTGCAGAAAATGCGGATGCCATCAGGGAGGTGCTGGATGGCAAGCCGTCGCCCTTCCGAGATATCGTCGTTCTAAATGCCGCAGCAACCTTGATCGTTGCTGGAAAAGCCGCGGATCTTGCTGCCGGCGCGGCATTGGCTGGCCAGGCGATCGACAGCGGAGCGGCGTCCAACAGCCTCAAGCGCCTTGTAGAGATCACCAATGGCTGAGCAGGTGCGCAACATTCTTGACCGGATCACGGACTACAAAAAGGAAGAGATCGCGACTGCAAAGGCAGCGATGCCTCTGGCCGCATTGGAAGCTGATGCGCGGGAAGCATCTCCGTCTCGCGGTTTTGCGGATGCCTTACGTCGAACCCATAGCGATGGTCGTTTCGCCCTTGTCGCGGAAGTCAAGAAAGCCAGCCCCTCAAAGGGCCTTATTCGCGCCGATTTCGATCCACCGGAATTAGCGGCAGCCTACGAGAAAGGCGGCGCCACCTGTCTTTCGGTCCTGACCGATATGCCGTCTTTTCAGGGTAAGCCCGAGTTCCTGATCACCGCCCGTGGCACAACAGGGCTCCCGGCGCTCCGGAAAGATTTCATGCTGGATCCCTATCAGGTTGCCGAGGCGAGAAGCTGGGGAGCCGATTGCATTCTGCTGATTATGGCCATTCTCAGCGACGGCCAGGCAGCGGAACTCACGAGCGCCGCACAGGACTGGGGTATGGATGTTCTTGCCGAGGTCCATGACGGCGACGAGCTTGAGCGCGCCTTGAAGCTCGACACGCCTTTGATCGGCATCAACAATCGCGACCTGCGAACGTTCGAGACGAGCCTGACCACGACAGAAACACTGTGCCAACGGATCCCGGACGACCGCATCGTCATAAGCGAGAGCGGCATCGCGAACCATGACGACCTCGTGCGCCTTGCGAAAGTCGGCGTGCAAACTTTCCTCGTTGGAGAAAGCCTCATGCGCCAGACCGATGTCACCCTGGCGACACGCGCCCTTCTCGAAGGCGAAGCCGCCAATCGCGAGGCCGCACAATGACCGGCGCCACCCTCACGCATTTGGACGAGAAGGGCGAGGCGCGCATGGTCGATGTCTCGGACAAAGACATCACGGCACGCATGGCCGCGGCCGAAGGATTTGTGTCCATGGCGCCCGAAACCCTGACCCTTCTTCGAGAAGGACAAGCCAAGAAAGGCGACGTTCTTGCAACGGCTCGGATCGCGGGCATCATGGCATCCAAGCGGACGCATGAATTGATCCCGCTCTGCCATCCGCTTGCTCTCTCCAAGGTCACCGTCGGGTTCGAAACTTCTGATGCTCCGACCGGTGTGCATGTGACGGCAGAAGTCAAGGTCACCGGACGGACGGGTGTCGAGATGGAGGCCCTGACCGCCGTATCCGTCGCGTGTCTGACGATCTACGACATGCTCAAGGCGGCCGATCGCACGATGGCCTTCTCCGGCATCCGCCTTGTCGAAAAATCCGGCGGGCGTTCCGGTGATTTTCGCGCCGAACCGCGGAACTGATCTCATGGGTCTGCTCTCTGTTGCCGAAGCCATGGCGCACGTCACCGCGGACGTGGAACCTCTCGAGACAGAACGCGTGTCGCTGGATGAGGCCCATGGCCGGGTTCTTGCGAGCGATGTTGCTGCCCGTCTGACGCAACCCCCCTTCAATGCCTCCGCGATGGATGGTTACGCCGTGCGCACCGACGATCTCGGCACCCTCCCCTGCACCCTCAATGTGATCGGGGAAGCCGGCGCCGGTCACGCTTTCGACGGCACCGTTGGTCCAGGTCAGGCAGCCCGCATCTTTACCGGTGCACCGGTACCTGAAGGCGCCGATACGATCGTGATCCAGGAAGACACGACGCGTGACGGCGATGTCGTCACGGTCCTGGAAGGCGCACCGGCGGGAACCTATGTCCGCCCTCGCGGATTCGATTTCGCCGAAGGTACGGTCTTGCTTCCGGCCCCGCGCCGACTGACGGCGAGAGATGTCGCGCTTGCCGCCGCCATGAATCACGATACCGTTGAGGTCAGACGGCGGCCGAAGGTTGCGATTCTCGCGACGGGCGATGAACTGGTTTCACCGGGAGAAGATCCGGCACCCGACCAGATTGTCTCTTCGAACCCTTACGGTCTTGCTCCCCTCGTCGCGTCCTTTGGCGGCGTGCCGAAACGCTTGGGAATCGCAAGGGACACACTGGCCAGCCTCGACCAACGCATGAAAGAAGCCGCTGACGCAGATATACTTGTGACGATCGGCGGCGCTTCAGTCGGAGAACATGACCTTGTGCAGGATGCACTCCGTGCCCGCGGCATGTCCCTCGACTTCTGGCGCATCGCCATGCGACCCGGCAAACCGTTGATGTTTGCCAGGAAGGATCATCAACGCGTTCTTGGCCTGCCAGGCAATCCGGTTTCGGCAATGGTTTGTTCGCGGATATTTCTGGTGCCGCTGCTCCGGGGACTCCTTGGTCTGGAGCCGGAGCCCGATGCCACGCTTAACGGTGTCCTGGACGTTGATATCGGCCAAAACGGTCCGCGCCAGCACTATATGCGCGCCACATCTACGTCCGGCCCCAATGGCACGCTCAGTGTCACACCCGTGACCTCGCAGGACAGTTCCCTGCTCTCGCTTCTGGCATCTGCCGATTGCCTGATCGTGCGCGCGCCGAACGCACCGGCACAACCTGCAGGCGACTCAGTGCCTCTTTTGCGGCTCGATTTTTAAGTTTCCGACACTTTTTCGCGCCGTAACTGCCCGGATTAACGTCGATTTAACCGGTTGCAGAACAAGAATAGAACATGTATAAAATGTTCATGGTTTGTCCAGTTTTCAACCTGGGCGTGTGACCACGGCACTGAGTACACCCGTCCCGGTTTTGACAAAGAGGTCTCAATGCTCACACCCAAGCAAAAAGAGCTGCTCATGTTTATCCATGAGCGCGTTAAAGAGACCGGCGTGCCCCCCTCTTTCGATGAGATGAAAGAGGCGCTCGATCTTCGCTCCAAATCCGGTATTCACCGCCTGATCACGGCTTTGGAAGAACGCGGCTTTATCCGCCGCCTGCCTCACCGTGCCCGGGCCCTTGAAATCGTCCGATTGCCGGAATCCGTCCAGCCGAGCTTTGTCGGCGCAAAGGGACGTGGATTTTCGCCAAGTGTCATCGAGGGCAGTCTTGGCCGCGCGACGACCGGCGGCAATCCATCGGCTCCAGGTCAGTCCGTCTCTGTTCCCATGATGGGTCGGATTGCAGCAGGTGTGCCTATCGAAGCCATCCAGAACCGTACCGATACGATCGAAGTACCACCCGAGCTTGCCGCCAAAGGCGATCATTTCGCGTTGGAAGTCAAAGGCGATTCCATGATCGAGGCCGGCATACTCGATGGCGACACGGTTATTGTCCGCAAATGCGATACAGCCGACACAGGCGATATCGTCGTTGCGCTTGTCGACGAAGAAGAGGCAACCTTGAAACGCTTGCGCAAACGCGGCGATTCAATAGCACTCGAAGCCGCCAATCCGGCCTATGAGACACGCATCTTCGGACCCGACCGGATCAAGGTTCAAGGTCGGCTTGTAGGCTTAATTCGGCGATATTGATTTTTTCAATCCCAACTCACGCAATTGGCGTTGATCTGGCTTCGACCTAACCCACGGTCGTGAGCCTCGCCGCTGCGAGACCGTCTCTACGCGGATTTTTTCACCATCGAGAAAGACGGCATGGGCGCCTTCGCGTCGAAAATCCAAACGATCGACGATCACGCGTGCTTTCGGGCATCGGCGACGAAATGGAAACTGGGAAACGATGATGTCGGCTCTGCGGCATTCTTCTCTCAGTGCCGCGGGATGACGCAGGAAGGTAATTGCCCTGCCTTTGACATTCGCCACACAGGCGTGCTCGTCACATCGATAAGCTCCCGTTCTCCGACCGAGTTCGGCGACTGTTCCATCGCCATCGGCCAACAGCCATTTGTCGATTGAATACGTCACGCGTTGGGCGGCTGGAATTGCCAGAAGCCCCTCGTCGGTCCTGACAGCAAGTGTCTTCCCTTCCCGCTCAATCAGTACATCGGGCCGCGGCAAGCTCCCGGCAATGGCGACGCCTACTGCTGCAATGATGAGACCGGCGGACCGCCAGGGCCGGCGCCACAGACAAAGCCAAAGACCACCAACAACCAGCAGCACGAGCGCTTGGGTCGGCATGGCTGCGACATGCACAACGGCGCCATCAAGACCCGAAACATACTCAGCAACCTGCGTAAGAAATCCGATCCCTTGAGCCATTACCCACAGGGGACCGGCCTCCAGTTCGAACGGCATGGCCAGGAGAGCCAGAAGCGCCATTGGCATGATCACAATGCCAACCAACGGCATCGCCGCAAGATTTCCGAGCAGCGAGAACTGCGCAAGTTTGTGGAAATGGAAAGCGGCGAACGGTGCGGTCGCCAAACTCGCAACGAGCGTCGTGAGACCGATGCCTGCTATGTAACGCCAGATGCGTGAAATACCACTGGCAACGACCCCTCTGTCGAGTGCGTTGCGGCGCCTCGACGTGGTGATTTCATAGACCGATACGAGCCCGACAACGGCAGCGAAGGACATTTGGAAGCTCACATTGAGAACACTCTCGGGCAGCGTGAGCAGAATGATCAATGCCGCGATGGCCACGTTCCGAAGCGTGAGTGCCGGCCTGTCCAGCAGTATGGCAGTAAAGAAGATCGCCATCATGATGAAAGCGCGCTGCGTTGCAATGCCGGCTCCCGAGAGAGCGAGATAAAACGCGGCTCCGGCGAGCGCCAAGAGTGCCGCCCACTTTTTGATTGGATATCGTAAGGCCAGACTTGGGATAAGCGCGAGGCCGGCGCGTACGAGCCAGAACAGCGTGCCGGCCATCAGGGCCATGTGAAGGCCCGATATGGCAAGCACATGAGCGAGGCCGGAGTGTCTCAGTGCCGCCAGCGTGTCTTCAGGAATGGCAGTGCGTTCCCCGGTTATCAATGCTGTCGCAATTGCACCGGACGGGCCCGGCAGAGCTGCGTGAATGCGCTTGGCAATCGTCTGGCGCAAAGAGTCGATACTGGCCCAGAGTCGTAAGCCGACTGGTGGCGGTGCTGCATCGGAAACAACAGTTGGGGGTCCGATAGCAAATCCAACGGCGCCAAGGCGTTCGAACCAGGCTTTGCGGGCAAAATCGAAGCCACCGGGCGCAACCGGTTCCGGCACCGGGCGCAGAATGGCCCGCAGACGAACGGCATCGCCGGTTTTCAGTTTCATTCCGGCGAAGCGCGCCGTCACTCTTACGCGATAAGGCAGTCGATCCCTCGCAATGCCATCGATCGAAATCAGGCGTAGGGTCAGCCGCGCGCCTTTCTTGGGTCGGGGTGCGATATCCTCCAGCCAGCCGACCACGTGCACAACCTTCGTGGATCGCGTCAAAGATGGGCTGTCGACCCAAAGAGCGCGGAATTTGACATTGGCGAAACCGACGGCTGCGCATAGGGCCGCGATCGCGACAACACATCCCAGAGGCCGCGAGCGCAGGATGAGAAAAAGCCCAATGGCCGCCAATAGAGGGGCGACAGCAAACGCTATCGTGGGTTCTTCGGAGAGTCCGAAATAAGCGCCGGTACCGGCACCGAGAAACACGGGAGCCCAAAGGAAAAAGCGATCGCGTTCAGCCTCAAGCTGGCGCAACAAAGGCTCAAGTGCCGTGCCCACCAAACCTGCGACAGTCATGGCGCGGCTTTCGCCAACGCGCCAATCGCCGGACATCACCCCACTCCCTTAACGCATACATGGCTTCATGCTACATCACCGCTCACTACCTTCCAAAAACAACCGCACCTTCGGACATCCATGACAGACAAAGTCCTGACCCGTTTCGCTCCCTCACCGACCGGTTTCCTGCATATTGGCGGTGCCCGAACGGCCCTATTCAACTGGGTTTATGCGCGCGCCAATGGCGGCGCCATGGCCTTGCGGATCGAGGATACCGACCGCGAGCGGTCAACGCCGGAAGCCATCGATGCGATCCTTGAGGGTCTCCAGTGGCTCGGGCTCGATTGGGATGACGAGCCGGTCTACCAGCACCAGCGCGCCGATCGTCACCGCGAAGCGGTCGAAGGGCTGCTGGCGACCGGCAATGCCTATCGCTGCTACTGTACACCGGAAGAACTCACCGAGATGCGCGAGCGTGCCCGTGCCGAAGGGCGGGCACCGATCTATGACGGATCCTGGCGCGACCGCGACCCGTCCGATGCGCCGGAAGGCATTGCGCCTGCCATCCGCTTCAAGTCGCCACGCGACGGAGAGACAATCGTCGACGACCGTGTGCAGGGCCGTGTGGTGGTCGCAAACAAGGAACTCGACGACCTTGTACTCCTGAGAAGCGACGGCTCTCCGACCTATATGCTATCGGTTGTCGTTGACGATCACGATATGGGCGTCAGTCACGTTATTCGGGGCGACGACCATCTGACCAATGCGGCGCGCCAATCGCAGATATTCACAGCCCTTGGATGGCCGACACCCGTTTTCGCCCACGTCCCACTCATTCATGGGCCGGATGGCGCAAAACTATCGAAAAGACACGGCGCCCTCGCCGTTCAGGCCTATCGTGCGATGGGATATCTGCCCGATGCGCTGAAGAATTATCTGGCGCGGCTCGGATGGAGCCATGGCGACGACGAGATCTTCACCCAGGATCAGATGATCGCGTGGTTCGATCTCGACGGAATCGGGAAGAGCGCCGCGCGTTTCGATTTCGCAAAACTCGAAAATCTGAATGGGACCTACATCCGCAACAAGCCGAACGATGAACTCCTTGCGCAGATTGAAACGCTGCTGCCCCTGATCGAAGATCGTGCCGGTCTCCCGGAGGCCCTGGACGAGGTCGGTCGCAAGAGCCTCCTTGCCGCCCTTCCCGCATTGAAGGAGCGGGCCAAGACATTGATCGATCTTATCGAAAGTGCCGCTTTCCTGTTCGCAGAGCGTCCGCTGACGCTGGAGGACAAGGCTGCCAAACTTCTCGACGACGATGCCAGAACGCGCCTGACTTCGCTTATTCCGCGTCTTGAGGCTCTCGAGCCGTGGGATCTCGCCAGTATCGAAGAAGCCGTCCGGTCAACGGCAGCCGATGCGGGGGTCGGTCTCGGCAAGGTGGCACAGCCTCTACGCTCCGCTCTGACAGGCCGAACGGCATCACCCGGTATTTTCGATGTTGTCTATGTGCTTGGTAAAACCGAAGCAATCGGCCGAATCTCAGATCAGCTGGGCTAAGTCATCGAAGGGTCTATGGCCTGATCAGCACTGTGCGGATGCTCCGTACAAGCCGGAACATTGAACCTCTGTCGACCTTGCAGCGCGGCAAGAAATAGGCGATCTTGCGGCGCTGCAAAAAATCACCGCCCCGCCAGTTTAACGTCTGCACCGCGTGCGGGTGGAAGCAGGCTCATTAGCACTACCAAGACGTTTACACGCAGGAGGTCGTTATGAGCGCAATCGAAGCGTCAAATACTGATACGGAAGAAAATAAAACAGCAACCCTGATTCTGGATAACAAATCATATGATTTACCGGTACACGCCTCAACATTAGGGCCGAGTGTCGTTGATGTCTCGAAATTCTATGGTGAAACAAATAGTTTCACTTATGATCCCGGCTTCACATCCACGGCAAGCTGCGAGTCATCAATTACCTATATTGATGGAGACGAAGGCCTCCTTCTCTATCGCGGCTATCCAATAGATCAGCTCGCTGAGAAAGGTGATTTCCTCGAGACCTGCTATCTTTTGCTGTACGGCGACTTGCCAAATAAGCAGCAATTCGATGATTTTCGGGCCCGCGTCACGAATCACACCATGCTCCACGAGCAGATGAACCGATTCTATACTGGTTTCCGGCGTGATGCTCACCCCATGGCAATCATGGTCGGTGTCGTGGGAGCCCTCTCGGCCTTCTATCACGACTCGACGGATATCCAGGATCCTGTGCAGCGCAACATCGCCAGCATCCGGATGATTGCGAAGATGCCGACGATCGCTGCGATGGCATTCAAATATTCCATTGGCCAACCTTTTATGTACCCACGCAACGATCTCGATTATTCGTCGAACTTCCTGCGCATGTGCTTTGCCGTTCCCTGCGAAGAGTATGAGGTCAATCCGATCTTTGCGCGCGCCATGGACCGGATTTTCATTCTGCATGCCGATCACGAACAGAACGCATCGACATCGACCGTACGCTTGGCGGGCTCGTCGGGCGCCAATCCGTTTGCATGTATTTCGGCCGGTATCGCCTGCTTGTGGGGACCGGCACATGGCGGTGCCAACGAAGCAGCCCTGAACATGCTCGAGGAAATCGGTACCGTCGATCGGATCCCGGAGTTTATTGACCGGGCCAAGGACAAGGACGATCCATTCCGGCTCATGGGCTTTGGCCACCGGGTCTACAAGAACTACGATCCGCGGGCGACGATCATGCAGAAGACGTGTCATGAAGTCCTCGATGCACTCGATATGACCGATGATCCGGCATTGGACGTTGCCAGAGAGCTCGAGCGGATCGCGCTCGAAGACCCCTATTTCATCGAGAAGAAGCTCTACCCAAATATCGACTTCTACTCCGGCATCACTTTGCGTGCACTTGGATTCCCGCGGGACATGTTCACGGTTCTCTTTGCACTCGCCCGCACCGTCGGGTGGATTGCGCAGTGGGCCGAGATGATTGAGGATCCAGCTCAACGCATTGGGCGTCCGCGCCAACTCTACACCGGTCATTCGGAACGCAATTATGTCGCGCTGGAAGACCGGCCGCCCTGCGAGCGCCATCCTCTCGGTGTCAGGCCGACACGCTAAATCGATCGACCCCGCTTAGAGCATCCGATCGGCTTCACAGATCGCGCTCTAGGCACTCGTCTCGATGCGGATGTTGGTCTGGGAGATAGGCAAGAATAGTGCGCGCCGCCATTTCGCTGGGCGTCCCAGCCTCAAGGCGCATTTTGTCTGCAATAGTGGTAAGGCCCGCGACCTGAGCGTCGCGAGCCTTGCTTTCCCCCATCAGGGGGATCATTGCCGCGGCGAGCTTTTCGCCCGTACAAGCCTCATGGATAAACTCGGGGAAAACATTCTCTTCCAAGATGAGATTCGGCAGCACGATGGATTGAAAACTGGCCAACCATCGCAAGCGTGCGGCCACCGGATCGAGAATGTAGCCGACCGCCATCGGCGCCCCACAAAGTGCCAGTTCCAGGGTTACCGTTCCGGAGACTGCCAGCGCAGCGCGCGCCAGGCGAAATGCCTGGAACTTGGCTGTCTCGCCCGATACCAGATGCGGCTTGCATTGCCAGCCATCCAAGTTCGTCTCAATCAGATCTCGCACGGACTCGACGACCGGAATCACGACCTCGAAAGGCCCGTGTTCCTGCCACATCTGATCCAGCGCGTCTCCGAAAGGCTTCATGTGCCGGCTGACTTCATGCGCCCTGCTTCCCGGCAATACGACAAGGACGGGCAAATCAGGATTAAGGTCCAGCTCCACGGCAAGGGAACGGGGATCAAGCCCCTCTATCCAATCCAACCGCTCGATCAGCGGATGGCCGACATAAGTACAATCCGGCCCACCAAGACGGCGATGAACGGCTGGCTCGAAGGGAAGCAGCGCCAAGACGTGATCGATATACCGACGCATCTTTTTCGCGCGCCCTGGCCGCCACGCCCATACGCTTGGCGAGACATAGTCGACCACAGGAAGATCCGGCCGTGCCCGGCGCACGCGCTTGGCAACGGCGTGGGTGAATTCCGGACTATCGAGGATAACGAGAATGTCGGGGTTTGCCTGGAGAACCGCATCGACAGTTTGATGGACACGGCGGATCAAGCGCGGCAACCGGGGGATGACAGCGGAAATTCCCATCACGGCGATATCGGAAAGCGGAAAGAGTGAGGGGCAGCCTTGACCAGCCATCGCGTCCCCGCCGACACCGGAGAACGAGACAGGTTCGCCCAGAGCATCCCTGATTGCCGGAATGAGTTTGCCACCGAGCTGGTCGCCGGAATGCTCGCCTGCCACCATGGCGATATGGCGCCCTTCGCCACGTGCCATCATGTGCCTTCGTCCAGGTCGAAACCGCTGACAAAGAGCCCATGCTTATCCGCTTCGGCGATAACCGTCTCGCGTTCTGCAACCAGCACGGCACCTGCTGAAAGCGCTATTCCTGCAAGGCGCGCCTTCGCGGCATTGCGCACCGTCTCAGGGCCAATCGTCGGCAAGTCGATGCGCCGCTCCTGACCTGGTTTCGGTCGCTTGACCAAAACCCCGCTCGGCTTTTTGGCGGTCTTGCGCTGATGGGTTTCCAGATCGGCACAGCGTCTCAGAATTGCGTCGGTCCCTTCGGCAGCCTCGATCGCCAGCACATGGCCCTGCGATACGATGACCGCCTGACCGACATCAAAAGGCCCGAGCGCCTCAATGACACCGAAGGCGCGGTCAATATCGAATTGATGACTCTCGTCAGGTTCTACGCGGCCGAGCGGCCCGACAGTCATCACCAACTCCGGTGCGATATCGTCGGCGCCGCGAACAGTGAATCCGCGATCCTCAAAGGCCCTGACGATACTCCCGAGGAGATCGCCGTCGCCGCTCTTTACCAGAGAGATCACGAGCGGCACATTCTTCAAGGCCCGCAGGCTAAGCTTGATATCGGACAAGTCGGGCCGATCAACACCACCGACAATCACGACCTCATTGCACCCGTGGTCGCGAAGCCTGTTGAATATGCTCCCGATATCGACCCACTCGAGCCAGGTATGCGAATAGGCCTTCAGGCCTTCGTCGGCGCTGCTACCGATCGCGACGATATGAACGTCTCTTCCCTGCGCGATCGCCGCATCCGCGACCGTCGCAGGCAATGTGCCGGCACCGGCGACAATTCCTAACGGGCCTGAGGCGTCGTGTTGTGTCATGTTGAAAAGACGGTCGTCAGCACCGCCACTCAGCTATTGCGAGGAACACAAAGCGAGCGGTCGGAAGCTGCTCGTGCAAAAGCGATGATCCGCGTGACGCAGGGATCGTCGGCAAACATTTTCTCGACATCCTCCATGCGTTCCATCAGCGTTCCTTCGGCAGAGAACAGCAGACGATAAGCCTTGCGCAGACTATGGATCTGCTCGCGGTCGAATCCCTGGCGTTTCAATCCGACGATATTCAAACCCGACAGCACCGCACGGTTGCCAAGCGCCATACCAAAAGGAATGAGATCGTTCTCGACGCCTGACATTCCGCCGACGAAAGCATGGGCTCCAATGCGCACAAATTGATGTACAGCGCACAGGCCACCAAGAATGACATGATCTTCAATGATGCAATGACCGGCAAGCGTCGCATTGTTTGCCATGATCACATGGTCGCCGATCTTACAATCATGAGCCACGTGCGAGCCAACCATGAACAGACCGTGCGAACCGACTTCGGTCGTCAACCCTCCACCCTCGGTGCCGGGGTTCATCGTGACGTTTTCGCGGATAATGTTTTTTTCGCCGATGATCAGGCGGCTGGCTTCGCCGCCAAACTTCTTGTCCTGCGGTATGTGGCCAATCGAAGAAAATGGAAAGATCTCACAATCCGCACCGATCTCCGTCTGTCCCTCGACAACGACATGAGAATGGAGGTGGCAGTTGTCGCCGAGCACGACATTTGCGCCAACGACACAGAACGGGCCGATCTGCACGCCCGATCCGATATGCGCGCCCGGATCGACGACGGCACTTGAGTGAATATTCGTCATGAGAGCAAGCTCGTTTGGGTGTTCAGTCCAGGTCGACGCTGTCGACAATCATTGCACTGACTTCAGCCTCGGCAACCAGTTTGCCTTCGACCTTGGCTTCGCCCTTGAAGCGCCAGACCCGGCCACGGTTACGGATCTTTTTGACATGGAATTTGACGGTATCGCCGGGAACGACCGGACGGCGAAACCTGGCACGATCGATTGCCATGAAGTAGACCAGATCAGGCTCGTATTCCTTATCCATGGTGTTGACGCACAGTGCACCGGCCGTCTGCGCCATACCCTCGACCAGGAGTACGCCGGGCATCACGGGATAAGAGGGAAAATGTCCCTGGAAAAACGGCTCGTTGATCGTAACGTTCTTGATTCCAACCGCAGATTTATCGCCGTCCATGTCCTCGATCCGGTCGACCATCAGAAACGGATAGCGATGCGGCAGCAACTTCATAATTTGTCCGATATCAACGCTATCGAGCGTTGTAGAATCTTCGGATTCGCTCATGGTCTCAATTCCATTCAGCCCGGATTGCAGACATTGGACGACATTCTCGTCTACCGAGTTAGTTGTCTAGGTCTCGTTTTCCACGTTTGGCATCCGCCGCATTGATCAGCCGCTTCATGATTGCCAGCTCTCGTCCCCACTGCCGAACAGGCCGAGCCGGTAGAAAGCCGCCCCATCGTTCGCCTGGTGGAATGTCACGCGTAACTGAGCTGTCAGCCCCGATCTGCGCACCGGTACCAATTGTGATATGACCGACGCATCCTGCCTGACCTCCCATCATTACGAAGTCGCCAATCTCGGTACTACCCGAGATTCCAACCTGAGAAACAATAAGGCAATTGCGGCCAATGACGACGTTGTGCCCGATTTGGACCTGATTATCAATTTTTGTTCCTTCGCCGACCATTGTGTCGCGGAGCGTACCGCGATCGATCGTGGTGTTGGCACCGACCTCGACATCGTCCTGAAGGATGACGCGCCCGATTTGCGGTATCTTCAGATGCCCAGCGGCACCGATTGCAAAACCATATCCGTCCTGCCCGATGCTGGCACCCGCATGGATGATCACACGGTCTCCGGCCAGACAGTTGGTTATGCTCGCATTTGGTCCCACATAACTCTCGCGACCGATATGGACCCGGTAGCCAATCATCGCACCGGCAGCAATCACGGTGCCCTTTCCGATATGCGCTTCCGGCCCGATAATGGCGCCTGGTTCCACGCAAACGCCATCCTCCAGTTGGGCGCTTGGGTGCACTGTCTGTCCAGGTTGCCAATCGGTGCTACCTGCGGTCCTGGACAACAGAGCATCGGGATAGAAGAGACGGAGCGCATGGGCAAACGCACGATAGGGATCCTTTACCACGACCGGCATTGAATCGGGTGGTACGGAGCCGGCGTATTTTGGAGCAACCAGACACGCACTCGCCTTTGCCTGATGTAAGGCCGGCAGATACTTTACGTTGTCCAGAAATGAGATATGGCCAACGCGCGCGGAGTCGAGCGGGCGCACATCTTCGAGTTGCAGGTCCCCGTCTACCGTATTGACGGCAGCAATACCTGCAGCATCAAGAATATCGCCTAGGCGAAACGGACCCGCCCGCTCGTAAAAACCAGGATGCTCCATCGTCATCCGTCCGCAGTGGAAACAAGAAAGACCTGCCAACTGTAGCTTGAGTCCACCGCTTGCAACAGCCCGCGGTTAGAACTGGGTGCTGCCTCCGAAACGGAAAACCTGTTCCTCGTCAAACGATTCCGAGGAGAGCACACCAGCAATGTCAGCCCGGAGAGGACCAACCGGCGATTGCCAGATCAAGCTGAAGCCTGCAGAAGAGCGAATGGATGCCTCGTCCCCGACATTGGTGACATTCAGATTGCCGAGATCACCCGTATCAAAGAGCGTTGCTGCATCCGCGAACACCGCAGCCGACATGCCCAGACTATCCGGTATAAAGGGAAGCGGGAAACGGAGTTCGGCCGTTGCAGCAGCGAACGTCGTACCACCCAGCGAGTCACCCGTTGTCAAATCTCTCGGTCCGATACCGGCCCGGTCGAAGCCACGAATGGTCTCACTCCCCTTGAAGAATAGATCCTGTAGCCGCACATCATCGCCGCCGAAGCCCGTGACATTGCCGCCTTGCACCCGCCCGACAAGCGTAATCCGCTTACGGACCGGATAATAAGCCCGGCCGTCCGCGACGGTTCGCACATAGTTCACGTCACCGCCGACACCCGCCACATCCTGGGTCAGAGAGAAGTAATAACCCTGCGTCGGCGAGCGGCGGGAATTGCGGGTGTCAAAGACCAATGTGTAACCAACCGATGACTTGGTCGTTGATCCAGCCGCATTTTGAACAGCCAGCGAAGCACCCGACTGAACGTCGAAGACTTCCTGAACTTCAAGCTGATAGCGCGTGCTGATCGCCCAGTGGTCGCTTAACGGGACACCGAGTCTCACACCACCACCTGTCCGCCGTGCCTTGAACGACGATTCGTCCGTCAAATCCGTTTCACGGTGGAAGAGATCAATACCCGCCGACATGTTCCGGTCTAGGAACCGCGGCTCGGTGAAGCTGAAGTCAAGTTGCGCACGCTCGAAGCTACCGGACAATCGAAGTCGGACAAACTGCCCCTTACCAAGCAGGTTCCGCTCGGTCAGACTGATATCGCCGATGAGACCTTCTGAGCTCGAGTAACCCGCGCCGAACGACAATTCACCCGTTGCCTGCTCGACAACAATAACGCTGAGAACCACACGGTCTGGTGCGCTGCCAGGCGATGGCGCGACCTTGACACTCTTAAAGAAGCGAAGGGCCGTAAGCCGTTTGCGCGCATTCTCAACCAATAGCCTGTTGTAGGCATCGCCTTCGGCGAGCCGGAACTCCCGGCGAATGACTTCGTCAAGCGTGCGTGTATTCCCAACTATATCAATGCGTTCGATATAGACCCTCGGGCCTTCTTCGATCACATAGGTCAAATTGATGACGCGGGAGACCGGATCACGATCAACGCGCGGCCTGACCCGCGCGAAGGCATAACCGCGAGAGGCAACTTCGACCGTGACATGTTCGACCGAACGCTCCACCTTCGTCGAGTCATAGATCTTACCGGGCTTCGTCGTGACCTTGCGGCCGACAAGCTCGGGATCGATGTTCAGCGTTGTTTCGATATCGACCGATCCAAAGCGATATTGCTCGCCTTCCTCGATCGTGAATGTGATGCGGAAACCTTTGCCGCGTCGATCAAGATCAGCGACCGCCGACAAGACTCTAACGTCGGCATAACCGCTCTTCAGATAATGTTGTCTCAGCAGCTCGCGGTCGAGATTGAGCCGGTCCGGGTCGTAGATGTTCGTCGGCTTGAAGAAGCTCAACAGACCGGTTTCCGTCGTCGTGATGATCTCCTGGAGATTCGAGTCGGAAAACGCAATGTTACCGACGAAGTTGATACTCCGAACGGTCGTCTTTACGCCCTCAGTGATCTCGAAGACCAAATCGACACGGTTGTGGTCAAGTTGAATGATCTTTGGCTCGACACGTGCCGCAAATCGACCTTGCCGCCGATAGACCTCGATGACCCGCTGAACATCGCCCTGGACCCGGGCACGCGTGTAAATCGAGCGAGATTTCAACTGCACTTCGGCAGCCAAAGCCGAATCTTCGACTTCCTTGTTCCCCTCGAACGCAACGCGGTGAATGATTGGATTTTCAACCACCGATACGGTTACGGTGCCGCCATTGAAACGGATCCGAACGTCCGTGAAAAGGCCGGTCGCGAAGAGCGCTTTCAGAGAGTCATCGACCGCGACCGGATTATATCGGTCGCCCGGCCCGAATTGTAGATAGGAGCGCACGGTCTCCGGCTCGACACGCCGGTTTCCTTTGACGCTCACCTTGCGAATGGTTCCGGACTGAGCAGCCGCTTCCAGACTTCCCGATGCTGTTCCCAGCAGCACCGTTGAAGGCACAGTTACGACGGCCCACAAGAGCCCGACTACCCCCACCTTGATGATGGACTTTGCAATCATTCTTTTTTTTGTCCCTCAAACACGTCAGTGCCCCGTTTGCACTTCTGCATTGCGAGCTAGATGGCCATCGAAATAAGTCCATACTGTGTTCAACTGTGGCCGTGTTGCCACAACTCATTCCGAAACGCAAACATTCGCGGAACTTCCGGCGGTTCCTTGGCGAAAAAACCAACAGATTCAAGTCGTTCCGAACATGTATTTGATGTCGTTCCAGGTGGCGAAAATCATCAGCATGATCACCAATGTGAGCCCGATTCTATAGCCGATCTCCAATCCTCGATCGCTCAGCGGCCGTCCACGGATCGCTTCAACGGCGTAAAACACCAAATGCCCGCCATCAAGCATGGGAATCGGGAAAAGATTGATCAGACCGATGCTGATCGAGAGGTATGCCGCAAGACTGAGCAATGCAGCAAAACCGAGTGTTGCCATTTCGCCAGAGATTTTTGCGATTCGAATAGGGCCACCGAGCTGATCGGCCGGTTCCCGCCCTGTTATGATTCTCCCGAGGAGGGTGAGGGTTGTCTTTGTCGCAACATAGGTCTCTTCGATTCCGAGCCAGACAGCCGTCAACGGATCATGGCGTTCATGGATCCAGTCGTCCGGCGATGCGGACCGCTTGACCCCCAGTTGGCCGACCGGATTGACGTTACCGAACCGGTCTTTCACATCCACCCGTGTCGGAATTACGGTCAGATTGACATTCGTGCCCCCACGTTCGACGGTGAATGCCAGCGTTTCGCCGGCATTTATCGAGACAATCCGGCGCATTTCGTTGAAGCTTTTAATTGGCTCGCCATCGATCGCCTTAACAAGATCGCCAACCTTGAACCCGGCGGTTTGTGCGGCACTCCCCGCCACCACGTCGTCAACGCGCGGCAGGGTGAATCGCTGACCGACAAAAATAATCATCAGTGCGAAAATTGCGGCGGCCAAGATGAAGTTAGCAAGAGGGCCTGCGATGACCACGGCTGCTCGGGCGGCTAATGACTTGTTTTGAAACGCACCGGAGCGTTCCTCTTCACTCAATTTCTCGAGCGCGTCCTTATCAGGGACACTGGCCGCATTCTCATCATCCAGGAACTTGACGTATCCCCCAAGCGGTATCCATGCGAACCGCCACCGTGTTCCGTGACGATCGTCGAAACCGAAGATTTCTCGGCCAAAACCAATGGAAAAGACACTAACCGTGACACCGCACCAACGCGCGACCAGGAAATGGCCGAGCTCATGAATAAAGACGATCAACGTTATGAGGAATAGAAAAGCCGGCAATATCAATAAGATGCGCTCGGGAACGTCAAGAAGTTGGACCAGAAAATCCATAAAATCAAAGCTCCTATGAATCGCCAGTAGCGACCGTGTTTTTATGCCAATTCACACAAGAAGGGCAGTTGTTTCTGTATTTCGCGGCCGAGATTTCGATAGACAGGATGTACAGGAAATCCACGGCTGCCCCATCGGCATTTCCAAGCACTCACCTTACGTCGCCCGTTTTTTCGCGCTTACACAGAATCACATGCCGATGTCGTATCTATGACTCAGAGACAGTCTCCAGCAAAGAACGGGCCAGCCTTCGTGCCGCTTTGTCGGCGTGAATAACTTCGTCCATCGTCCTCAAGACGCGCATATCGCTGTGCGCGACCGATACTTCAAGTGTTTTCTCAACGAGGGCAGGAATTGCCGTAAAGCCAAGCTGCCCTTCCAGAAAGGCCTCGACGGCGATTTCATTGGCCGCATTCAGCACCGTGGGCGCGCCGCCGCCTTCCGCAAGAGCCTCACGTGCAATACGCAATGCCGGAAACCGTTTCATGTCCGGCTCTTCAAAGCTGAGCTGTCCGATTTTGACCAGATCGAGCCGTTCCGTCGGGCACCACATGCGGTCCGGCCACGCCAGAGAATAGGCAATCGGCGTCCGCATATCGGGCGAACTCATCTGCGCAAGGACGGATCCGTCCTGATACTCAACGAGACAATGGATGATCGATTGCGGGTGGATCACCACATCCAGCTGGTCGACGGAAACCGGAAACAAAAAAAAGGCCTCAATCAGCTCGAGGCCCTTGTTCATGAGTGTCGCCGAATCAACCGTTATTTTCCGGCCCATAGTCCAATTCGGATGCTTGAGCGCATCTTCGGGACGGACATCGTTGAGACGCTCGGCCGGCCATGTGCGGAACGGACCCCCTGATGCTGTCAGGACAATGCGCTCAATGCTCTCCGCCGTTTGACGATCAATCGCCTGGAAAGCGGCCGAATGCTCGGAGTCCACGGGCAACAGGCTGGTCCCGGCCCGGCTGGTGCAATCCATAAAGACCGTACCGGCAGAGACGAGGCATTCCTTGTTGGCAAGCGCGAGATGGCTACCCTGACGGGCCGCAGCGAATGTCGGAGCCAATCCGGCAGCTCCGGAAATTGCCGCCATGATCCAGTCGGCTGATCGGGCACCGGCTTCGATCAGGGCACCTTCTCCTGCCGCAGCTTCGACATTTGTACCGGCAAGCGCTTCCTTCAACGCGGGGTAATGCTTTTCATCCGCGACGACAGCAATTTCCGCATCGAGTGCGATTGCATGTTCCGCAAGGGCACGCCAGTTTGCATTTGCAGTCAGCGCGACCACGTCGAAACGCAACGGATCGCGCGCGATGAGATCAAGCGTCGATTGACCAACCGAACCCGTCGCCCCGAGGACGCTGACGCGCCTCGGCACATCGGACATGGTTTCCTGTCTGCAATCCGCTGCTCTTTCCATGGGCCAGCTCCAAGTTTGCAAATTTGGCGCCTTAGTGCCAGACCATCAGAGCCGCACCCGGCGCATCGGCGTCACGCACCAGGGCGACAAGCGCCGCGGCGACGCTCGCAAAAATGAGGCTATCGACCCGATCGAGAATACCGCCATGTCCCGGGATCAGATTGCTCATATCTTTGTGATCGAATGCACGTTTGGTTGCCGACTCCGCCAGATCGCCAATCTCGGATACGAGTGCGAGACCGACAGCGACAAGAACCATCGGAAGTACAGGTGACGAGGCCATCATCAATCCCCAGCATGCGCCGACGATTCCACCCGCGATAAGGCCGGCAATACAACCGGACCATGTCTTCTTGGGTGAGACGCTTGGCCATAGTTTGGGTCCCTGAAGAGCGCGCCCGGCAACATAGGCTGCCGAATCCGTTATCCAGACCACAGTGAACAACAGCACGATGACGTGCCAACCAAAGGTGTCATCGGTCCTGAGATAAACCAGAGACATCGCAGGCAATCCGATATAGGCCACACCGAACAGGGACCAGCGCGCATTACTGCCCGGTTTCTCAATGATTGCCAATGCAAGCGCCCCCGCGCCCAGCGCAGCGAATCCGAAGAGTGGCTGGCCGCTGGCAACCAGAATTGCGGCCGCGGCAACTGCGCCCGCATGAACGAAGAGCGCAAGATCGAAAGCGCGCCCGCGGACGAGCCTGCCCCATTCCCAGCACCCGACGGAGGCACCCACGACGACAAGGGAAGCAAAAGACCAGACGCTGATCCAATCCAGCGTCAACGCCACAACCGCCATGACAAAAGCGGAAACGACCCGTGTCGCGAATTCAGACGAAACCGCCGAAGAGCCGTTGTCGCGTGTTGCGGGAGGGCCCTGCTCGGCCATCAACCGATCGATCTCTGATCGAGGCCGCCGAACCGCCGCTCGCGGTGACGAAACTGGGTAATGGCATCTTCAAGAACTTCTTTGGTGAAATCCGGCCAGAACACATCGACGAAGACCAATTCGGCATAAGCACATTGCCAGAGGAGAAAGTTCGACAAGCGCTTTTCGCCGCTTGTCCGAATAAGAAGATCTGGATCGGGCAGTCCCGCCGTATCCAAATGCTCCGCCAGCGTCTCCGGTGTAATATCACGCGGCGCTAACTGGCCTTCTCGTACCAATTCTGCCATTCGGCGCGCGGCGCCAGCAATCTCATTGCGCGATCCATAGTTGAATGCAACCGTGAGACAAAGACCATCATTGCCCGACGTCAGGGATACGGCATCTTCGATAAGCTTGATGATCTCCCCTTCGACACCCTTTCGCTCGCCAATGATCCGGATTCTGACCCGATGTTTGTGCAGGTCGGCAAGATCGGTGCGGATGAACCGCTTGAGTAGTTCCATAAGGTCGCGAATTTCCTGTTTCGGCCGCGACCAGTTCTCCGAAGAGAAACTAAACAATGTCAGATTAGAGATGCCGAGTTCGATTGCCGCACGCACACAGCGCCGTACGCTTTCCACACCCTGCCGATGACCTTCGCGCCGCGGCAAACCCCTTTCCGCAGCCCATCGCCCATTGCCGTCCATGATGATAGCAATATGCTCCGGCAACCCATTCGGTGCGTCGTCCGACCCCAAGGCATCGCTGTTGAACGTCACAGGCTGGTTCCCGTTTCCTGTTCGATTGAAGCCACGACCGCAGACTTCTCTTCTCGAGCCTTGTCAGACTTGCATGATCTCGGCCTCTTTGGCCGAAAGCGCCTCGTCAATTTCCTTGATCGTCGCATCCGTCAAATCCTGAACTTCGCCGGAAAGCGAATGATGCTCGTCCTTGCCCATATCGCCGTCTTTTTCGTGACGCTTGAGCTGCTCCATGCCATCACGCCGGACATTGCGCACAGCCACTTTCGCTTGTTCAGCATACTTTGACGCAATTTTCGCAAGATCCTGACGACGCTCTTCGTTCAATTCCGGGATCGGCAGACGTAGCAACTGACCTTCGACGACGGGGTTCAGCCCGAGATCCGACTCTCGAATCGCCTTGTCAACAGCGCTCACCGTATCCTTGTCCCACACCTGTACGCTCAGCATGCGCGGCTCGGGTACGGATACGGTCGCGACCTGGGTCAGGGGCATCTGGGCGCCATAGGCATTGACCATGATCGGATCGAGAAGAGCGGCGCTCGCGCGGCCGGTTCTCAGACCACCGAACTCCTTCCTCAAAACCGTGACGGCCCCTTGCATACGTCGCTCGAGATCATCCTTGTCGAATGTCGCCATATCTGCCTCCCTGAAAGGCTTACACCAAGTTGCCGAATTCATGCCATTTATGAACGCATGATGGTGACCCTGCAACTAAACGAAGTCATGAAGTAATCGTGGTACAGGTCCCCTCGCCGCTCAGGACTTTCGCCATGTTGCCTTCTTCGCCCATGGAAAAAACAATTATCGGGATATCATTGTCCCGGGCAAGCGCGATTGCCGCCCCGTCCATGACTTGTAAGTCGTCCGCCAGCACCTGGCGATAGCTCAGGTGATCGTATCGCTTGGCCGAGGTGTCTTTCTTGGGGTCGGCACTGTAGACCCCATCGACCTGGGTCGCTTTCACAAGGGCATTGCAGGCCATTTCAGAAGCGCGCAGCGCTGCAGCAGTGTCGGTTGTGAAAAAAGGATTGCCCGTCCCGCCGGCAAACACGACGACGCGGCCCTTCTCGAGATGCCGCAACGCGCGGTTAGCGGTAAAAGGTTCGCAAACTGTCGGCATCGGAATTGCCGAAAGGACGCGGGCGGGCGTCCCGATTTCTTCCAGAGCATTCTGAACCGCGAGGGCATTCATGACCGTCGCCAGCATGCCCATATAGTCTCCGGTGACGCGATTCATACCTTCCGCTGCACCGGACAGTCCGCGGTAGATGTTCCCACCGCCGACGACCAATGCAACTTCGGATCCGATTGCGACCGTTGCCGCAACATCGCGTGATATGCGCTGGAGCGTCGATACATCAATGCCGTGGCCCCGATCCCCCATCAGCGCCTCACCCGATAGCTTGATGAGGACACGACGATAGAGAGGGTTAGGCGGTGACGTCATACGGCTCCCCGTGCAGCCATTGCGACTCGAAACGCTGCCGGACGGCGTGTCCGGTCTCTAGAGCAACGTGCGTTTTGCCAAACGCACAAAAGTTGCTCTAGCAGCTTAGAATCGATCAACTTTTCTGCGCTTAGTCGATTTCGACTAAGCGCAGGTTGATCTAGAACAATCTGCGCTCAATCAAAGCGTATGCGTTGCTTTAGCCGCCCGAAGCCGCTGCTGCAACCTCGGCAGCGAAGTCTTCCTCTTCCTTCTCGATGCCCTCGCCAAGTGCGAAGCGCTGAAAAGCAACAATCTTCAAAGATGCGCCGACATCATCGGCTGCCGCTGCAACCGCCTGTTCGACGGTGTTGTCCGTATCGAAGACGAAAGCCTGCTTGAGCAGAACGACTTCCTCGTAGAACTTACGGATGCGCCCCTCGACCATCTTCTCAACGATGTTTTCGGGTTTTCCGGACTCACGTGCCTGTTGGGCTAAAACGGTGCGCTCGCGCTCAACCACCTCGGAGTCGAGTTCGCTCTCACTGACCGCAAGCGGCGTTGCTGCAGCAACATGCATCGCGATCTGCTTTCCAAATGCCATCAGTTTGTCCGCGTCGCCATCGGACTCGATAGCCACCAGAACACCGATTTTTCCGAGACCAGGAACAACGGCATTGTGAATATAGCTCGCAACGACACCGGTACCCACCGACAGATGCGCGGTACGCCGCAGGCTCATATTCTCGCCGATCGTTGCAATTGCTTCGGTGATATGAGCATCCACTCCCAACTCGCCGCCCGGATAGGTCATGGCGGCAAGGGCCTCTCGATCACCACCAGCTCCTAGAGCGAGCTTGGCAATATCGTTGACCATGTCCTGAAACTTGTCGTTGCGCGCGACGAAATCGGTCTCGGAATTGACCTCGACCATCGCACCGCTCTTGCCGTCCGTCGTTGCGCCGATCAATCCCTCGGCGGCAACCCGGCCGGCCTTCTTCGCGGCCTGCGCAAGACCCTTGGTTCTGAGCCAGTCGATGGCAGCTTCCATGTCTCCATCGGACTCTGTCAGAGCCTTCTTGCAATCCATCATGCCCGCGCCGGTCGTCTCGCGCAGCTCTTTCACCATCGCTGCAGTAATCGTCGTCATTGCTTCGTGTCCCTAATTTCCGCGTCTGCGCCATGCGCGTCCGGAAGAGAATCTGCGAGATTGTTCCCTCAGATACTCAGGAAGTCTCCGCCATCAAGGCCTTGGCCTGCTCGATCCAATTGTCGCGTTCGATGCGCCCTTTGAATGCGAGAGCTTCATCGATTTCAGCGACTGCAGCTTCCGAGAACTCGGCGATCTGGCGGTAATGGAAGATGCCAAGACCGTTGAGCTTCTCTTCGAGAACCGGCCCGACACCTGTGATTTTCTTCAAATCATCCGCGTCGCCATCCGGCTTTTCAAGCGGTTTGAAGGCACCTTCGCCATTCGGTTTAGCGGGTGCTTCCGCGGCCACGTCGGCGACATCTTCCGCGATAGGCTCCACGGCTTCACCGATATCGATACCGGACGATCCCTGGGCCTGCTCGATTCCATCGATCGCGGCCTTGGCGATCAGATCGCAATAGAGCGTGATTGCCCGACCGGCATCGTCATTGCCAGGAATTGGATGGGTCACGATATCGGGGTCACAGTTGCTGTCCACAATCGCGATCACCGGAATCTTCAGCTTGCGAGCCTCGGCAATCGCAATGCTCTCTTTGTTCGTATCGATCACGAACAAAAGGTCCGGAATACCGCCCATATCCTTGATGCCGCCGAGTGCGCGCTCAAGATGATCGCGCTCGCGCGTCAGGATCAACTGTTCCTTCTTGGTCAGGCCCTGGCCTTCACCGCCGAGGAGTTCTTCGAGCTTCCGCAAGCGCCGAATGGAATTCGAAATAGTTTTCCAATTGGTTAGTGTTCCGCCCAACCAGCGATGGTTCACATAATATTGCGCCGAGCGCTTGGCGGCCGATGCGACGATTTCCGATGCCTGTCGCTTCGTTCCGACGAACAAAACACGGCCGCCCTTGGAAACCGTCTCTGCCACTGTCACCAGTGCCTGGTGCAGAAGCGGCACCGTCTGTGCCAGATCAATGATGTGAACCTTGTTGCGCGAGCCGAAGATATACTCGCCCATCTTCGGGTTCCAGCGGTGGGTCTGATGACCAAAATGAACGCCAGCTTCCAAGAGTTGGCGCATATTGAATGCGGGCAGTGCCATGGGGCCTGCTCTCCTTTTTTCCCGGTTGTTCCGCCGCGGACCGTAAAACGCAAAGCGCACCGGTATGGCCATTCGATAGGAATGACACGTCCGCGTGTGAGATGGGCCGCCTTATAAGGGCGCGCGCCGGAATTAGCAAGCGCGCGATCAGCCGGTCATTCGGGTAATTGAATCGACCTGCTTGACGCCGGTGATCAACCGAAGCGCCGATGCCTGCGTGGGAGACGTATCGAAGCCGCCCGACATCTCGAATTCAACCTCCCGGCCTGCATCCGCCAATTGGAGCAAAATGCGAATTTTGCCGCGCCCCTGCTTGGCAAGCGTTTCGGCAAGATCGTCCAACGCAGTGACATCATCGATGACGACGGCGAGCCCACTTTGGGCGCGCGCAGCGGCAGCATCCAGGGCTTCGACAGATTGAACCCGCGCTTTGACACTGTCGTCGTCGAGTTCGCCCTCCAGCTTGACGAGGACCATCTCGCCGGCAACCAACGTCTCTTGAGCCTGGGTCAGAGCCTCCGAGAAGACGATCGCTTCGAATTGCCCGCTTCGGTCCGAAAATCCGGCAAAAGCAAAACGATTTCCGGAACGCGAGCGCCTGTCCTGACGATAAATGACGGTTGCGGCGATTGTCCCGGCCGTATGGCCCCTGCGGACCTTGGCGCAAAAATCCATCCACGAGTCGACGCCAAGCGCTGCGAGAGCATCGTCATATTCATCGAGTGGATGACCTGAAAGGAAGAACCCAACCGCATCGAATTCGCGAGAAAGGACATCCATCGGCATCCACGGTTTTGCTTTTCGCAGTTCCAGCGTTGTCGCCTCACTCATGTCGAAGAGGCTGTTCTGCCCGCTGATACGATCGTCGTTCGACTGATTGGCGGCTCCGAGAATACGCCCCGCATTCTCGAATAGTGTTGCCCTGTCATATCCGAAATTGTCGAGGGCACCGGAGACGGCCATCATCTCGACCGCACGCTTATTGACGATGCGCGGATTGAGACGGCTGGCAAAGTCGGCGATGTCGCGGAACGGACCGTCTTTTTCCCGAATGTCGCAGATGTGCTCTGCAACTGCACGGCCCATGTTCTTCAGTGCAGCCAGGGCATAACGGATCCCTTGCTTGGAAGGCGCAAAATCGGCCTCTGACTCGTTGATCGACGGAGGCTCCAATTCGATATCGATCCGTTGGGCATCGCGTGAGAACAACGCGATCTTATCGGTATTCCCCATATCGAGCGTCATCGAGGCGGCGATGAACTCGACCGGATAATTCGCTTTGAGATAGGCGGTATGATAGGCGATCAGCGCATAGGCCGCTGCGTGCGATTTGTTGAAACCGTAGCCCGCAAATTTCGCGACCAGCTCGAAAATATATTCGGCCTTGCCGCGATCGACATCGTTTTCGACCGCCCCTTCGATGAACCGCGACTTCTGCTGATCCATCTCCGCCTTGATCTTCTTGCCCATGGCGCGGCGCAACAGATCGGCTTCGCCAAGCGAGTAGCCGGACAGGACCTGGGCGATCTGCATCACCTGCTCCTGATAGATGATGACGCCGTAGGTCTCCTCAAGAATCGGGCGGATCAAATCGTGTAGATAGTCCGGCTGCTCGGTGCCGTGCTTGCGATTGACGAAGCTCTCGATATTGTCCATCGGCCCCGGCCGATAGAGCGCCACCATGGCAATAATGTCTTCGAACCGGTCTGGCTTCAGCTTGCGCAGAGCCTCCCGCATGCCTGAGCTTTCCAACTGGAACACGCCCACCGTTTCACCGCGGCCCATCTCACCGAAGGTCTTGGCGTCATCGAGTGGAATGCGCGCCGGATCGAGTGTGATCCCGCGCCGCGCAATCAGCGCCACGGCCTTTTCGATAACGGTCAGGGTTTTCAGACCGAGAAAATCAAACTTCACCAGCCCGGCCGGCTCCACCCATTTCATATTGAACTGCGTGGCCGGCAATGTGGATCGGGGGTCTTGGTAGAGCGGGACAAGTTCATGCAAAGGGCGATCGCCGATGACGATACCCGCTGCATGAGTCGACGCGTGGCGATAGAGGCCTTCGAGTTTCTGGCCAATATCAAGTAGCTGCTCCACGATCGGCTCGCTGTCGCGGGCCTCCTGCAATCGCGGCTCGCCCTCGATCGCCTCGGGAAGCGTTACCGGTGCTGCCGGATTGTTCGGGACAAGCTTGCACAAGCCATCGACCTGCCCATAGGGCATCTGCAGAACGCGGCCGACATCGCGCAACACAGCGCGGGCCTGAAGCTTCCCGAAAGTGATGATCTGGGCAACGCGATCCTCTCCATACTTTTGCTGAACGTAGCGTATGACTTCGTCGCGGCGTTCCTGACAGAAGTCGATATCGAAGTCCGGCATCGATACGCGTTCCGGATTGAGGAAGCGCTCAAAGAGGAGACCGAAGCGGAGTGGGTCGAGATCGGTGATCGTCAATGCCCATGCGACCACCGACCCGGCGCCCGAGCCACGGCCGGGGCCAACGGCAATGTCCTGCGCTTTCGCCCACTTGATGAAGTCGGACACGATCAGAAAGTAGCCGGAATAGTTCATCCGCGTAATGACATTGAGCTCGAAGTCGAGACGCTCGCGGTAGGCTTCGATTTCTGTGTCCGGCGCCGGCCCGCCCAATTCCAGCCGCCGCTCCAGTCCGGTTTCGGCCTGACGACGCAGTTCCTCAGCCTCATGAGCTGCAACATCGTCGCCATCGACAGACGATAACTGAACTGACTGCGGCAGAATCGGATCACGCGTCGTTGGGCGAAACGAACAGCGGCGGGCAATTTCTATTGTGTTCTCAATTGCTTCAGGAAGATCAGCAAAGAGTTTCACCATCTCCGCGGGGCTCTTGAAGCTGTGCTCACGCGTGAGTTGGCGCCGGTCGTCCGCTGCAATGGTTTTGCCTTCGGCGATGCAAATCAACGCATCATGGGCTTCGAAATCGTCAGCGCTTGGGAAATAGGCTTCGTTCGTGGCGACGATCGGCAGGCTCAGGGCATCTGCAAGCGAGAGGAGTTTCGGTTCGACCCGCATCTCGGATGCCAACCCATGACGCTGCAGTTCGACATAGACGCGTTGTGGTGCGCAGGCCGCCAAAGCCTCCAGGCGGTCTCGTGCGAGCGGCTGATCGCCATTTGCAATCGCACGGTCAATCGGACCATCCGGCCCACCCGTCAGGATGAGAAGACCTTCCGCATGCGCCCTCAGGTCAGCGAACGATACGCATGGATCCCCTTCAACACCGTTTTCCAGGAAGGCTTTGCTCGTCAGGGCCATGAGGTTGGCGTAGCCTTCGCCGTCCTTGGCGAGCAACGCCACATGACCATCGCTGTTCAGGATCGCGGGTTCGCCGGAACCATTTAGGTCGTCACGGTCAACCGCGGTCTCAAAGGCGATATCGAGCGTGCATCCAACGATGGGTTGGATGCCCTTGCCTGCAAAGGCTTCCGAGAATTCCAGCGCTCCGAACAGATTGTTGGTATCGGTCAACGCCAGCGCAGGCATCTCATGGGCCAGCGTCAAAGGCGCCAGTTTCGATATCGGCAGAGCACCTTCCAACAAAGAATAGGCGGAATGAACCCGGAGATGGACGAAGAGGTCGCCCTTGGCCTTGGCTGGTTTCGACATGCTGCCCCTCCCCCAAATCACTAAGGGCGTGGGTGACCCGATTCGGAGTTGCCCGACAACCCGCGATCAAAGCTCGTCGGGAGAGATCTCCTGCAGGGCGCCGTTCTCAAGCCGCCAGATCCGATCCATGCGCTTAGCCAGCTCAAAGTTATGCGTTGCAATCACCGTGGCAAGCCCCGCCTCTTTGACGAGCAACATTAGCTGTTGAAAAACACGCTCTGCGGTCGGTGGATCGAGATTGCCTGTCGGCTCATCCGCGAGCAGCACGACGGGCTTATTGGCAACGGCCCGGGCAATAGCGACACGCTGTTGCTCACCGCCGGACAATTCAGCCGGACGGTGTAAGGCACGATCGCCGATCTCCATATTGGCGAGCAACTCGCCACCCCGACTCTCCGCTTCATCGCGCGAAACACCGGCGATCAGCTGTGGCAGGACGATATTCTCCAATGCGGTGAACTCTGGCAGGAGATGATGAAACTGATAGACGAAGCCGAGCTTCGAGCGGCGCAGGAGCGTTCGCTCCGCATCGGAAAGCATGGAGCAGTCGCCCCCTTCGAACATGACCGAGCCTGAATCCGGACGGTCAAGCAATCCGATGATGTGCAACAGCGAGGACTTGCCGGCGCCCGACGGCCCAAGCAAAGCGACGGCTTCGCCAGCTCGCAAAAATCCATTTGCGCCGGTCAGCACACGAATCTCTCGCTGCCCCTGCTGGTATGCAAGATTGAGGTTCTCAAGCGTGAGAACGACCGATGTATCGGGTTTCGCGTCCACTGACGATTACTCGTATCGGAGCGCGTCGACCGGATCGAGCCGCGCCGCACGCCAGGATGGATAGAGCGTAGCAAGGATCGAGAGGGTCAATGCCATGATGAGAACCGAAATGACTTCGCGCGGTTCCATTTCCGCGGGCAACTGGGAAAGATAATAGAGTTCGGGATTAAACAGATCCGTCTCGGTGAACAGAGCGATCAGCTGTCTGATGGACTCGATATTGGTGCAGACAAGAACACCAAGAATGAATCCGGCCAGTGATCCGACAACCCCAATACTGGCGCCGGTAATAAAAAAGATACGCATGACCGACCCCTTGCTTGCTCCCATGGTGCGAAGGATCGCGATATCGGAACTCTTATCCTTCACAAGCATAATGAGGCCCGAGACGATATTGAGGGTCGCAACGAGAACAATGAGAGCAAGAATCAGGAACATGACGTTGCGCTCGACCTGCAGCGCATTAAACAGGCTCGCATTTCTCTGGCGCCAGTCTGTGACATAGACTGTCGGCCCGCCAGCCTGCAGTATCGATGGTCGCATCAAGCCCACGGCATCGGGCTTATCCACCACAACTTCGAGGACGTTCACCCGTCCTTTTCGATTGAAGTACTTTTGCGCCTCCGCCAAAGGCATGAACACGATGCTGTTGTCGTATTCCGACATCCCCATCTCGAAGATCGCTGATATCGGATATCGCTTCTGACGTGGGATCTTGCCGAACGGCGTCGAAGCCCCTCTGGGCGCAACGAGCAAGACATTGTCCCCGACTTTGACACGCAGGTCATTGGCAAGGCGCGAGCCGATGGCGATCCCCGGACCCGACTCGAACGTGTCCAATGAACCAGAGCGGATGTTGTCCGAGATCGCCTTGAGCTTTATGAGATCATCCTTGCGCAATCCACGGACCAGCGCACCGTTGGCCAGCGCCGGCGTCGAAATCATCGCCTGACCTTCGATGAGCGGAAGGACATATTTGATCCCATCCACCTCCCGAATTCGTTCAGCAACCTGATCGAAATCGTTGAACCGTCCCGTGACCGAATGAATTACGACATGGCCATTCAAACCGAGGATCTTGTCAAAAAGCTCGTTCCGGAATCCGTTCATCACCGACATGACGATGATCAAGGTGGCAACGCCAAGCATAATTCCGACGAACGAGAATCCTGCAATGACGGAGATAAATCCCTCTTTGCGGCGAGCCCGCAGATAGCGTAGCGAAATCATCCACTCGAATGCGGAAAAGGCGCCTGTCTCGTTTTTCTGAGTCATGGTCCTCTGCCAGGCTATTGGCGGGTCAGTTCTTTTTCGTCAGCCGGTTCAGCGCTTCATCCGGGGATAGTGTCTCACGGTCGCCGGACGCCCTGTGCTTGATCTCGACCTCACCCTGTTTGAGGCCTTTCGGGCCGACAATCAACTGCCACGGCAATCCTATCAGATCCATGGTCGAGAATTTGGCACCGGCACGCTCGTCGCGGTCATCATACAGTATATCCAAACCGGCGTTCGAGAGCTTCCCATACAGGTCGTCACAGGCCCCATCCGTGGCATCGTCCCCGGATCTCAAATTAATGAGGCCCACATCGTAGGGTGCCACAGACGCCGGCCAGATAATGCCGTTATCGTCATGACTGGCCTCGATGATGGCGCCAACCAAACGGGAGACGCCAATACCGTAGGAGCCACTCTGCACCGTAATCAGTCCGCCGTCCGGCCCTTGGACCTGGCAGCGCATAGGCTCGGAATATTTGGTTCCGAAGAAGAAAATATGTCCGACCTCGATGCCGCGCGCCGAAATTCTGGAATCGGCTGGTACTTCGCTTTCAAACCGCGCCGTATCATGCTTTTCATCCGTCGCCGCATAATAGCGCGTCCATTGAGCGATCAACGGCTCTAAATCGCCTTCGAAGTCGATGTCTTCGCCAGGCGCCGACATCTCGACAAGATCACGATGGCAATAGACTTCGCTCTCGCCGGTATCGGCCAGAATGATAAACTCATGGCTAAGGTCGCCGCCGATGGGTCCTGTCTCGGCAACCATGGGGATGGCTTTCAGCCCCATGCGCTCGTAGGTCCGCAGGTAGGCCACAAACATCTTGTTATAGGATCGACGCCCAGCTTCTGCTGATATGTCAAACGAGTAGGCATCCTTCATCAGGAACTCGCGGCCACGCATGATCCCGAAGCGCGGCCGGATCTCGTCCCGGAATTTCCACTGAATATGATAGAGGTTCTTCGGCATATCCTTGTAGGACGTGATGCCGGAGCGGAAAATTTCGGTGATCAATTCCTCATTCGTCGGACCAAAGAGCATGTCGCGCTCGTGACGATCCTTGATGCGAAGCATCTCGGCACCATAGTCGTCATAACGTCCGCTCTCGCGCCAGAGGTCGGCCGACTGAATTGTCGGCATCAGCATTTCGACAGCGCCGGCACGATCCTGCTCCTCGCGAACGATCTGCTCGATCTTGCGCAGAACGCGATGTCCGAGCGGCAGCCAAGAGTAGATACCGGCGCTCGCCTGCCGAATCATACCGGCACGCAACATCAGACGGTGCGAGACAATTTCCGCTTCCTTGGGGTCGTCACGAAGGATCGGAAGGAAAAAGCGGCTTAGACGCATGCGCTCGGCGCTCCAGGTTCCCGATTGGAATGGCCGCCAAACAAGAAGACGGTCATAGGCATTTAAATGGGATCGAAGCGCTAATTACTCACTTAGCGGCGGGGACGCAATCCTTGGTCAATGGCAATCCGTTTAATGCGAGATCACCTGTTGCCGGGTCGACCGTAAAATGCCCGGCCGTCAGATCGAGTGGATAGCCACCGATACTCTTTTGTTTGAGGATAATATCGAAGTCTACGCCAAGCGGTAGATTCTGGCCGAAACGGTAACGTGGTCCGGCTGGAATGACCGGATATCCGTATGCATCCCAGCCAGCCTCATACGTTGGGTCCACCCCGGGGGCCACGCCGACGCAGTCAGGCCCGATCACAACGCCCGATTCGTGATGATGATCGTTCGACCAGCGAGGTGCCTTCACGCTCTTCGGGTCATTGTTGATTCCCCCGCCAATTGCTGGCGTTGCAACGTTGCCGATGGCACCGACGATCGCGAGAACACCGCCCACTTGGCGCATTCGTTTTCTTAAAGATCCAGACATGCATCGATCCTAACCTATGTCGATTAAGAGCCGACTAAAGATCGCTCCACCCAATCCGATACAATCGGCATTGGTTTGGTCAATGTTTTGTATCAATTTGGCAAATGTGTAATGACAAGCCCTACGGCTTGCGGTAGGGTTACACCGCAAGCAAAAGAGCGTTCTGGACCGGAACGATCTCATTGTTGGACGTAGAGGTCAGGTTAACTGGTCCAAGTCTTGGGAGGAAGAAAGCTCCGAGCGCGCTAAGAGCCATAGGGCTCCGGAAGCAGCGCCGTCTTATGAAAGCATCTCGCACCAAAAGATGTCGCGAGGCGTTTGCGGACATAAGGCTGAATGAGCAACCAGACCTTTGAGCAAGGCCTTTTATGGCCTTGCTTTTTTTTGTCTTGAGATCAGGACCGACCGGCGCGGAAAGACACAAGAAATCTATTAAATATCAATCAATTAAGCCAATTCACCTATGATCGGCCGGACAGGTCTTCGTAGCGTGGCAGGAATGGAATATCGTCCAAGGCGATGATCTTGTAGACCATCACGAGATAGATAAAGCCAAAGGCCAGCCCGGCAATCAGAGTCGTGATCAGCACCTTGCGACCGAGATGCGGTACGGCAGGCGCACTTGCAGCCGACCCGGGTACGACCTCACCTTCCTCCTCCTGAGTTCTGACACCAAAGGGCAGAACGGCGAAGAAGGTCAGCCACCAACAGATGAAATAAATCGCAAAGCCGAGAGCGAGGCTCATGGCTCAAGCCTGTTCGAGTTCGACGAGCGTGCCGCAGAAATCCTTGGGGTGCAGAAAAAGGACTGGTTTACCATGGGCACCGATTTTCGGTTCTCCATCACCTAGAACGCGTGCGCCGGTTGCGGTCAGCCTGTCGCGCGATTCCTTGATGTCATCCACTTCGTAGCAAACGTGATGGATGCCGCCGCTCGGATTCTGCTCAAGAAACTTTGCGATCGGCGAGCCTTCGCCCAATGGCTCCAGCAACTCGATTTTGGTGTTTTCCAATTCGACGAAAACGACCGTAACACCATGGTCCGGAAAAGGCTCGGCCTCGGAGACCGTCGCGCCAAGTCCGTTGCGGTAGACCTGGGCAGCCGTTTCCAGTTCCGGAACTGCGATCGCTACATGATTGAGACGTCCGATCATCGCTCTATCCTCAATTGGTTTGGCGGCACTGCGGTGTTTCTATGGATTCAATCCTGCTGGCACAACAGGCCTTCAGTCGCGGGTACAATTCACGCCGGGTGATGACGTCAGATCGAAAAACCACCGGATTTGGTTTCCAGATACTCCATGATCCCATCCCTGCCGCCCTCACGGCCAAGCCCACTGTCGTTCATACCGCCGAACGGAGCCGCGGCAGATGTCGGATTGATATCGTTGATTCCGATGATGCCGAAATTCAATCCCTCGAACATGTGCATCGCTCTCGAAAGACTGCGTGTGTAGACATAGGCGGCCAGGCCATAGGCCGTATCATTCGCCATTGCCAAAACGTCATCGTCGTCACCGTAGCGGATGACCGGCGCAACAGGTCCAAAGGTCTCTTCCCGATAGATCAGCATGTCCGGCGTAACGTCCGCCAGGACCGTCGGTGCAAAGAAATGCCCTTTCTCCATTCCGTCAGAGGCCAGTCGCATACCACCGGCATGAACCGTCGCGCCTTTTGCTACAGCATCCTTGACCTGCCGGTCGACCTTGTCGATGGCAGCCTGATTGACCAGCGGCCCGATGCTGACCCCGTCCTCAAAACCGCTGCCTGCCTGCATCTTCGACACGCGTGTACTGAGCGTCTCGACAAATGCGTCGAATATCGCGTCATGAACCAGAAACCGGTTCGGGCTGATACAGGCCTGCCCGGTGTTCAGGAATTTTACCAATGAGGCCCCTTTCGCCGCATGCACGGGGTCGGCATCGTCGAAAACGATAAATGGCGCATGACCGCCAAGTTCAAGAGAGATACGCTTCATTTGCATGGCAGCCTCTCCTGCCAGCATTTTGCCGACAGCGGTCGAGCCCGTGAACGTGATCTTTCTGACGGCCGGATTCGTCGTGAACTCTCTTCCGACAGGTTTTGGATCTAATGCGGTCACGAGATTGACGATGCCGGGCGGAAAATCGGCGTCCTCGAAAATCTTGAACATTTCCAGTGCACAGAGCGGCGTGGCTTCGGCAGGCTTCAACACAACCGTGCAGCCGGCAGCGAGCGCCGGTCCGACCTTTCGGGTAATCATGGAAATGGGATAGTTCCACGGCGTCACGGCTGCGACCACGCCAACCGGTTGATGCAGAACAAGAAACCGCTGATCGGCTCGAGCAGACGGCAGGATCTCTCCATTGATGCGCTTGGCTTCCTCGGCATACCAGAGCAGAAAGTCGGCCGCGTACTGAACTTCGTTTCTCGCAGCCTTAAGCGGCTTGCCCTGCTCCTCGGTCATGACCCGTGCGAGCGCTTCCTTACGCTCCATCATGATCCCATGGGCCTTCGTCAGACAGGCTGAGCGATGATAAGCGGTCGTTCTCGACCAGAGCTTGAAGGCTTCGGCGGCGGCTGCGATCGCCTTCTTTGCATCCGCCGCCCCACCGTCCGGAACGTCTCCGATCTTCTCGCCATTGGCCGGATTGAACACATCAAATCTGGTGCCGCTTTCGGCTTCGCACCATTGCCCGTCGACATACATTGTTGCTGCCACTCTATGATTGATTTGGGTGGAAAACCTAGACCCGCGTCACGAGGACGGCGCAGAGCGGTCGCTTGCCCCAGGCTTGACCGACAGATGCTCTGACGCCGCGTCTTATGGCCTCGCGAACGAGCCCATCGTCCTTGCGACGCGGCCTTGGGATCCCGTCAAGCGCGCCAAGCGCTCCGTCCAGTGCGATGTCTTCGAGATCGATATCGCAATCGTCCATGCCAGGAAGACCGAAACTCATGATTTCAGGGCCAGCAACGAGATCGCCTTTCTGCGTGAGAACGATCGCGACCGAAATACTCCCGACAAAACCGAGCTTACGCCGATCGCGAAGCGAATGTGCCCCGGCGTCAATGAGCAGTTGTCCATCCATATGGAGTCGGCCGACAGGGACATCATCGACGATCTCGGCCGGCCCGGGAGCGAGACGCACGAGGCTGCCATTGCGCGCGGGAATAACATCGCGAACGCCCTTAGAACGGGCAAATTCCGCGTGAGCAAGCAAATGCCTGGCCTCACCATGGACCGGAACGGCAATCGATGGGCGCAGCCAATCATACATCTGATCGAGCTCATCGCGTCGTGGATGTCCCGAAACATGCACGAGCGCATCGGTATCCGTAATGACCTCGATCCCGCGCTCCGCCAGATCGTTCTGGACGCCGACGATTGCCTTGTCATTGCCGGGTATGGGTCGTGACGAGAAAATAATGCGATCGCCGGCGGAAAACTTCACCTTTGGATGTTCACCCCGCGAAATGCGCGAGACGGCACCACGCGGTTCTCCCTGGCTGCCCGTACACAAGGTCAAAACATTGTTTCGGGGCAGTTCCTTGAACGAGGCATCGCTTAGGAGCGGGATATCCTCGCTCAGATACCCGGTCTCCCGTGCGACATGGGTCACGCGCTGCATGGCGCGGCCGACAATAACCACACTCCGACCTGCGGCATCGGCCGCCTCGATGACAGACTTCATCCTGGCGACATTCGACGCGAATGTCGTCACGGCCACCCGGTGTTTGCTCTCGGCGATCAATTCGGCCAATGACTCGGCAACATCAGATTCGGAAGGCGAAACACCGCCGCGAAACGCGTTGGTGGAATCGCAAACGATGGCATCGACGCCCTCGTCTTTCAGCTGTCTTATACGCGCTGCGTCTGTTGGAGGACCGATGACAGGTTTCGGATCGATTTTCCAGTCTCCGGTGTGAAACACCGATCCCGCCTGTGTGCGGATGACAACTCCATTGGGTTCAGGAATCGAGTGGGCGACATTGACCAGTTCAAGATCGAATGGGCCGAGGGAAAACTTCGCTTGCAGGGGAATCTCACGGATGGGGATTGGCTCACGGACACCATTTTCAGCAATTTTCGCGCGCAGCAGCCCGGCCGTGAAGGGTGTGGCATAAACATCGGTCTGAAGGCGCGGCCACAACTCGGTGACGGCACCATAGTGATCTTCATGGGCATGGGTCAGGACCAGCCCAACGAGATTGGCGCGCTCTTCCTCGATGAAGCGGATATCCGGGTAGACAATATCGATACCCGGCTCGCGCTCGCCAGCAAAGGTTATCCCAAGATCGACCATCAACCATTTGCGCGAATGCGGGCGACCGAAACCGTAGAGATAGAGATTCATCCCGATCTCGCCCACACCACCTAGTGGAAGAAAAACAAACTCGTTGCGAGACCCGTCAGCCAATTCAAACCCCAATCACGTCAAGAGCACATCACCCGTGGTGATCCGCATTTCGCCTTCGGGTTTCAACAGCCGAAGAGCGCCTCCTTCGTCGATCCCGCCATACCGTCCCTCCTCAATATCACCACCAAGCTTGACACTGATGGCACGCCCTACATCGAAAGCGCGCGCCTGCCAAGCTTCCCGGATTTGTGAGAAGCCGCTGCCGTTCTGCCAGATGCTCAGCCAATCGTCCATCCGTGAGGCAAGAACGCTGAGAGCATCCGAAGTGGTGACGTCGATGCCCAGAGCTTTCAGGGAAGTTGCCTCTTGCGGCGCATGCCGCACGTTCAGTCCGATGCCAATGACAACAGCATAGCGATCCGGTGACGCGACGCCGGCACTCTCGATCAGGATGCCGGCAATCTTCCGCCTGCCCGCCAAAACGTCATTGGGCCACTTCAGAGCAAGGGCTATGGCGTTTGAAGAGTCGTTGCTCAAATCGCGAACAGTATCGAAGACGACAATGCCTGCGAGCAGCGAAAGTTGCAGTGCCGTCTCCAGCGAGCAGTCCGGGCGAAGGAGCAGGCTTGCAAAGAGATTGCCTCGCTCCGAAAACCATTGCCGTCCACTACGCCCCCTCCCCTTCGTCTGCGAGGCTGCCGTCAACCAAAGCCGACCCGGATCCCCCTCCTCAGCGTAGCGCATCGCATCGGCATTCGTGGACGCCGTCTGATCCAAACAGAGAACCCGGTAGCCGGCAGGCACGGATGGGCCGGCATCGGACATTCTCAAAAGAGCGCCTTGGCAGCCGTTGCAGCAGCGGCAACCAGTGGTGCCGGATAGGCAAAAAAGAAAATGACCGCGAGACCTGACAGTCCGAGGACGACCTTGTGAGCCCCTGACATGGATTCGAAGGCTTCGGCCGGCTCATCGAAATACATGATCTTGATAATGCGCAGATAATAGTATGCGCCGACGACACTGGCGAGCACGCCAATGACGGCAAGCGGATAGAGACCCGCTTCTATCGCTGCGAGGAATACGTAGAATTTGGCGAAGAACCCAGCCAAGGGCGGTATCCCCGCAAGCGAGAACAGCAGCATCGCAAGCAGGAATGCCATCAGCGGATCATTGCGCGACAGGCCGGCAAGCTCGTCGATATCCTCGACCATGCCATCGTCACGCCGCATCGCCAAGATGCAGGCGAACACGCCGACCGTCATGACAAGATAGATCGCCAGATATACGACGACCCCCTGAACCCCTTCCCAGGTTCCCGCTGCCAGACCGACGAGGGCAAATCCCATATGACCGATTGAACTGTAGGCCATCAGCCGTTTGATGTTGCGTTGGCCGATCGCTGCGAATGCCCCGAGGACCATCGAGGCGATCGAGATGAAAACGACGATCTGCTGCCATTCCGTCTCGAGGCCGGTGAATGCCGTATGCATAATGCGAACAAACATGGCCATGGCAGCGATCTTTGGCGCCGCTGCAAAGAAAGCGGTAACGGGAGTGGGCGCGCCCTCATAGACGTCCGGCGTCCACATATGGAAGGGCACGGCTGAGACTTTGAAGGCAAGTCCCGCAAGGAAGAACACAAGACCGAATATCAGGCCCAGATTGACCCCGGTCAGTGAGATTGCGAATGCGATCTGCTCGAAGTCGGTCGAACCGGTAAATCCGTATACCAGGGATGCGCCATAGAGCAGCATCCCGGACGACAACGCTCCCAGGACAAAGTACTTCAAACCGGCTTCGCTCGAACGCACGGAATCGCGGCGGAAGGCAGCGATGACATAGAGCACGAGGCTCTGAAACTCGACGGCGAGGTATAGCGCCATCAGATCGTTGGCCGAGATCATCAGCAGCATGCCGACGGTCGCAAGGACGATGAGCACCGGATATTCGGGCTTTAGAAGGCGCGCTGCGCGCAGATAGTCGAAGGACATGAAGATTACGATTGCCGACCCGAGCAAAGTCAGAACCTTCATGAACCGTGCGAAGGCATCGATCACCAGCGCACCGCCGAAAAGCACATGCGGTCCGCCTGTCTGACCCAGAACGATCAATGCCGCTGCGCCGAGCAAAAGGATCGACAGCCATCCAATGGCGTCGGCCGAGCGGTCGCCCCGGAACACGCCAATCATCAACAGAAGGAGTGCGCCCACGACGAGGACGATTTCCGGAATGATCGGGATATAGGACGCAAAGGGTGTGGTTGCCGTTTCCATGGATCGATCTCAGCGAGCGAGCGCGAAGCTCGTGCTTCCCGCGGCCTCGACAGCCGCCAAATAATTGGTGATGAGGTTCTCGACGGATACGCTCATGACGTCGAGAAGTGGGGCCGGATAAACACCGAACAGGATCGTCAAAATGACAAGTGGGGCCATGAATGCAATCTCTCGCATATTCATGTCGGTGATGGCCTTAAGGCTCGATTTTTCGAGGCGGCCGAAAATCATGCGCCGATAGAGATAGAGCGCGTAGGCCGCAGACAAGATGACGCCGGTTGTCGCCAGGAACGCAACCCAGGTGTTCACGCGAAAAGCTCCGACCAACGCCAGGAATTCTCCGACGAATCCGCTGGTCCCGGGAAGGCCTACGTTGGCGAGCGTGAATACCAGGAAACAGAAGGCGTAGATCGGCATGCGATTGACGAGGCCGCCATAGGCGGTAATCTCGCGCGTGTGCATGCGATCATAGACGACGCCGACACAAAGGAAGAGTGCGGCCGACACGATGCCGTGGCTGAGCATCTGGAAGATACCCCCCTCGATGCCCTGCGTGGTCATGGTGAAAAGACCGAGCGTGACGAACCCCATGTGCGCGACCGAGGAATAGGCTATGAGCTTCTTAACATCCTCCTGCGCCAGCGCGACGAGAGACGTGTAGATAATCGCTACCACGGAAAGCGCAAAGACAAGCGGTGCGAGATCGGCCGATGCCAGAGGAAACATCGGGATCGAAAATCGCAAGAAACCGTAGCCACCCATCTTCAACAAGATCCCGGCCAGGATAACCGAGCCTGCCGTCGGCGCCTCGACGTGGGCGTCGGGCAGCCAGGTATGAACGGGCCACATGGGCATCTTGACGGCGAAGGATGCAAAGAATGCGAGCCATAACCAAGTCTGCATATCCTCCGGGAAACTGTGCAGCAGCAGTGTCGAAATGTCGGTCGTGCCCGCTTCCCAGTACATCGCCATGATGGCGAGCAGCATCAGCACCGAACCAAGCAGCGTGTAGAGAAAAAACTTGAAGCTGGCATAGACCCGCCGCTTGCCGCCCCACACGCCGATGATCAGGAACATCGGGATCAGACCGCCCTCGAAGAAGAGATAGAAGACAACGAGATCGAGCGCACAAAAGACGCCGATCATAAGCGTCTCGAGCACGAGAAAGGCGATCATGTATTCCTTCACGCGCTCCGTAATCGACTGCCAGCTAGCAAGCACGCAGATCGGAAGCAGAAACGTCGTAAGGATCACGAACAGCATCGAGATACCGTCGACACCCATATGATAGTTGATCGCGCCACCGAGCCATTCATGCTTCTCGACGAACTGGAAGTCGGCCGTCATCGGATCGAATTTGACCCAGATCAACAGCGACAGCAGGAATGTGATGACGCTTGTCCACAGCGCCACATACCGCGCGTTACGTACGGCAATATCGTCATTGCCGCGAATGGCAAAGATGAACAACGCACCAAGCAGTGGGAGGAAGGTCACCGCTGACAGGATTGGCCAATTCACGCCCATCTAACGAACCCCGCCCGCGAACATGAAATAGGTGAGCAGCAATGCCACGCCGATCAGCATGACAAAGGCATAGTGATAGACATATCCGGTCTGGAAACGGACCACACGATTGGTCACATCGATCACGCGGGCCGCAATACCATCCGGTCCGACACCGTCGATCACTTTTCCATCGCCAACCTTCCAAAGCGCCCGCCCGATCCAATGGGCAGGCCTGACGAAGAGGAAATCGTAGAGTTCGTCGAAATACCACTTGTTGAGAAGGAAGAGGTAGAGCGGGCGGAACCATTTTGCCAGTACGGACGGGATACCCGGTTTGAGGATGTAGAAGAGATACGCCAGCAGGAAACCGGCAGCCATCATGACCATTGGCGAGAAGATGACCCAATCGGGCACATGATGAAGATCTTCAAGGATCTTGTTCGACGGCGCTGTAAAGAGCGACTCGCGCCAGAAACCGGCATTTCCCTCGCCCATGAACCAGTATTTGAAAGCGATGCCGGAACCAAGCGCTCCCGCAGCAAGAACAACGAGAGGTACCAGCATGACGGCCGGCGACTCATGCGCTTTTTCCATCACTTCCGGCGCCGCACGCGATTGACCATGGAAGGTCATGAACATCAGGCGCCAGGAGTAGAAAGACGTCAGGAACGCGGCGGCGACGGTCATCCAGAACGCATACATGCCGACCCCCGAATGTGCAGCATATGCGGCCTCAATGACGGCATCCTTGGAGAAGTATCCTGCGGTGAACGGGAATCCCGTTAGTGCCAACGTCCCGATCAACATCAACAACCAGGTAAACGGAATCACTGCTCGCATGCCGCCCATCTTGCGCATGTCCTGCTCGTCATGAAGGGCGTGAATCACCGAGCCCGATCCCAGGAACAACAGTGCTTTGAAGAACGCATGCGTAAAGAGATGGAAAATACCGACACCATAGGCGCCAACGCCGAGCGCCACGAACATGTAGCCAAGCTGCGAGCAGGTCGAGTAGGCGATGACCCGCTTTATGTCGTTTTGCACGAGACCGATGGTTGCGGCAAAGAAGGCCGTCGTCGCGCCCACAGCGGTCACGACCCAGAGGGCCGTCTCCGACAGCTCAAACAGCGGCGACAGCCGCGCAACCATGAAAACGCCGGCAGTAACCATGGTCGCCGCATGAATAAGCGCCGATACCGGTGTCGGCCCCTCCATCGCATCTGGCAGCCAGGTATGCAGCAGGAATTGTGCGGATTTGCCCATCGCCCCCATAAAAAGCAGGAGGCAGATTACCGTCAGTCGGTCGAACTCCCATGAAAGGAATGTCATCGTCTTGCCGACATGATCGGGTGCGGCAGCAAAGATCGTGTCGAACTGGATGCTGCCGAAATAGGCGAAGATGGCGAAAATGCCGAGCGCGAATCCGAAGTCCCCGACACGGTTGACGACAAAGGCCTTGATTGCCGCTGCGTTGGCTTCGGGTTTGTGATACCAGAATCCGATCAGCAGATAGGATGCCAGACCGACACCTTCCCAGCCGAAGAACAGCTGCAATAGATTGTCTGCCGTCACCAGCATCAGCATGGCGAAGGTGAAGAGCGACAGATACGCAAAGAACCGCGCGCGGTGCGGATCATGCTCCATGTAACCGATAGAGTAGAGATGCACGAGGCCGGCAACCGTATTGACGACAACCAGCATTACCGCCGTCAGCGTATCGATACGCAGCGACCATGAGACCGACAGCTCACCGGAGTCTATCCAGCGCAAGATTTCGACACGGGTCGTCTCTCCGGTAAAACCAACCTGATAGAACGCAATCCAGGAAAGAACCGCGCCCAGCAACACCAGCGTCGTGGTCAGTATGCCCGCCGCCCGGTGACCGATATAGCGTCCGAAAAAGCCCGCGATAATCGCGCCAGCCAGGGGCAGAAAGAGGATCGCCGAATACATCCTTGTTCAGCCCTTCATGACATTGACGTCTTCGACGGCGATGCTGCCGCGATTGCGATAAAAGATGACGACGATCGCCAAACCTATTGCCGCTTCCGCAGCCGCCACGGTCAGCACAAACATCGCGAAAACCTGACCGGCCAGATCGCCCAGATGCACTGAGAACGCCACGAAATTGATATTGACGGCGAGCAGCATCAGCTCAATCGACATCAAGATCACAATTACGTTTTTACGATTGAGGAAAATACCGAAGACGCCGAGCGTGAAGAGGATCGCGCCCAGTGTCAGATAATGCTCAATGCCGATATCCATGAGCCTTATCTCCTTACCCCAACGATGGCGCCGTACTCTGGCATGGTCATAGCCCCTTGCCCGACTCGACCTTACGCACCTCGATCGCCGTCTCAGGGCGACGGGCAACCTGTTCGTAGATGGACTGTCTCTTGACGCCCTCTTTCTGGCGCAACGTCAGCACAATGGCTCCGATCATGGCGACGAGCAGGATGAGACCGGCGATCTCGAAATAGAAGACATAGTCCGTATAGAGAACTCGTCCGAGCGCCTCGGTGTTCGTAATGTCGCCCACCGGAATAGGAGAGCGCCCGAGGAGCGGTGCTTCGGGCGCCACGACCCATGATCCGACAACCAGAAACAATTCGACAGCCAATATGATGCCCACCAGGGCGCCGAGTGGCAGATACTGCATGAACCCGCCACGCAGCTCTGCAAAATCCACATCCAGCATCATGACCACGAAGAGGAACAGGACAGCCACTGCGCCCACATAGACAATCACCAGAATCATCGCCAGAAACTCAGCACCGAGCAGCAGGAAGAGGCCGGCTGAGTTGAAGAATGCCAGGATGAGGAACAGAACCGCATGAACCGGGTTGCGGGTCGAAATGACCATCAATCCGGATGCGACCGTAATCCCGGCAAACAGATAGAAAAAGAGGCCGGCGACAATCATGACTTCTCGGTTCCCCCCTCGGACCGTCTAGCGATAAGGCGCATCGGCAGCGATGTTCTGGGCGATTTCCCGCTCCCAACGGTCGCCATTCGCGAGGAGTCTGTCCTTGTCGTAGTACAACTCTTCGCGTGTTTCCGTCGCAAATTCGAAATTCGGCCCCTCGACAATGGCATCCACGGGGCAGGCTTCCTGACAGAGGCCGCAATAGATGCATTTGACCATATCGATATCGTATCGCGTTGTACGCCGGGTTCCGTCGTTGCGCCGTGGACCCGCTTCAATCGTGATGGCCTGTGCCGGACAGATCGCTTCGCAAAGCTTGCAGGCAATGCAGCGCTCCTCACCATTGGGATACCGGCGCAGTGCGTGTTCACCGCGAAACCGTGGCGATAACGGTCCCTTCTCGAAGGGATAGTTCAAAGTCGGCTTCGGTTTGAAGAAGTACTTCATCGCCAGAAAAAAGGCGCTGACGAACTCCATCAGAAGAACCGATTTTGCAGCCTGCGCAACTCGTGACATCGAGCGTCCCTTTCTATGCCGGCGCCAGATCGAACACACGAAGGACCACCGCGACCGCGACCACCATGAACAGCGACAATGGCAGGAACACTTTCCAGCCAAGCCGCATCAGCTGGTCGTAGCGGTAGCGCGGTACGATCGCCTTCACCATGGAGAACATGAAAAAGACAAAACAGACCTTGATCAGGAACCAGACGACGCCGGGGATCCAGTTGAAGGGAGCGATATCAACTGGTGGCAGCCAGCCCCCGAGAAACAGTATCGTGGTCAGAGCACACATCAGAACGATGGCGACATACTCGCCGAGCATGAACAGCAGATACGGCGTCGACGAATATTCCACCATAAAGCCGGCAACGAGTTCCGATTCCGCCTCCGGCAAATCGAAGGGTGGCCTATTGGTCTCGGCAAGCGCCGAGATGAAAAAGACGACGAACATCGGAAAAAGCGGCAACCAGAACCAATTGAGCATTCCGAGTTCACCATCCTGCGCGTTGACGATATCGGTCATGTTGAGCGAACCGACGCAGAGCAAGACGGTAATGATCACGAATCCGATCGAGACCTCATAGGAGACCATCTGCGCCGCCGATCGCAGAGCACCGAGGAAGGGGTATTTCGAGTTGGACGCCCAGCCGCCCATGATGACGCCATAGACCTCGAGTGAAGAGATCGCGAAGACATAGAGAATGCCGACATTGATCTCTGCGACAGCCCATCCCTCGGAGACCGGAATGACCGCCCATGCCGACAATGCAAGGACGGAGGAAACCAAGGGGGCCAGAATGAAGACACCTTTGTTGGCGCCAGCCGGAATCACCGGTTCCTTGACGACGAATTTCAAGAAGTCCGCAAATGACTGCAAGAGCCCGAAAGGTCCGACAACATTCGGTCCGCGCCTGATCTGAACCGCCGCCCATATCTTGCGATCCGCGTAGAGGAGAAATGCGATGATGATCAGCAGCACGGAGAGCACAAGAAAGCTGTGCGCCGTGATAGTGGCGAAAGGCAGCCCGTAATTTGCCCAGAAATCAGCCATCGGTGCCCGTCGCTCCAACGTCGCCGCGCGTCATCATTGCGCTGAGTTCTGACATTATGGCTGAGGCCCGTGCAATCGGGTTCGTCAGATAAAAATCATCGATGGTCGTGCCGAACGATTGCTTTGACGGAATCCCGCTCACGCTCGCGAGCGCCCTGATGTCATTGACCTTGCCAGTTTCGATATCATCGATTTCGGCCAAATGCGGATGCGCTTCGTAGAGCTTTGCTCTCAGAGCCCCAAGGCTGTCATAGGCGAGCGTGTGACCGAGACGGTCAGACAGTGCCCGGAAGATCGACCAGTCTTCTCGCGCATCCCCGGGTGGAAATACGGCACGGGTGGTCATCTGCGGGCGCCCTTCCGTATTCACATATGTCGCACTCTTCTCCGAATAGGCTGCCGCAGGAAGAATGACATCGGCACGATGGGCTCCCCGATCGCCATGTGTGCCTTGATAAATCACAAACGCATTAGCGAGCCCGATGGTGTCGATCTCGTCGGCGCCAAGCAACCACACGACGTCTAATGCGCCTGTCTCGGCCCCTTCCATGATCGCAGCCGCATCCCGTCCTCCGTCGGCCGGCACGAATCCAACATCCAAACCACCCACACGGGACGCGGTAGCCAAGAGGATATTGAAACCGTTCCAATCATCCGCAAGCATACCCGTGTCGGCTGCAATCTTGGCAGCCAGTCCGAGAATGGCGGCGCCATCCTCACGTGTCACCGCTGCTTCGCCCAGGATCATCATCGGCCGTTCGGCCTTGGCGAGCGTTTCGCTGAATGCGTGTACGCCTGTCGCGAGCTCGTCCAATGTCTGAGGCCCGCCGCCGAGATAGTCATAGTCGTAGGTGAGGTCGACCTGCTCGCCGACGAGGCCAATCGGCAGCCCGGTCCGACGCCAATGCCCGCGGATCCGGGCGTTCAAAACGGACGCTTCGAAGCGTGGATTGGTCCCGACCAACAACAGCGCATCGGCTTCCAATATTCCCTCGATGCGAGAATTGAAAAGGTAAGTCGAACGCCCTTTCGCCGGGTCCAGTGCCATACCCAAAGGTCGGCTGTCCCTGTTCTTGCAGTCCAGCCGATCGAGCAGATCCTTGAGCGCGAACATCTCTTCGACGCCAGCCAGATCACCGGCAAGGGCTCCGATCTTGTCCCCGCCCAGACCATCCAACCGATCTGCGATCACATTGAAGGCTTCATCCCATGAGACCGCCTCCAACTTGCCGTCACGCCGGACATAGGGGCGGTCGAGACGCTGCGTGCGCAGCCCATCCCAAATGAAACGTGTTTTATCCGAGATCCACTCCTCGTTCACCGCATCATGATTGCGCGGCAGGACACGCATGACCTCGCGGCCCCGGGCGTCAAGCCGGATGTTGGCCCCGATCCCATCCATCACATCGATGGATTCGGTTTTGCGGAGTTCCCACGGCCGCGCAGCGAAAGCATAGGGTCGGGAAGTCAGCGCTCCGACAGGACACAAGTCGATGACATTACCGGATAGTTCCGATGTCATGCTCTTTTCGAGATAAGTCGTGATCTCCATGTCTTCGCCGCGGCCGATTGCACCGAGTTCTTCGACACCGGCAACTTCGGTCACGAAGCGCACACAACGCGTGCAATGAATGCACCGCGTCATGATGGTTTTGACAAGCGGCCCGATATATTTGTCCTCAACCGCCCGCTTGTTCAGCGCAAAGCGGCTCGAATCCACGCCATAGGCCATGGCCTGATCCTGCAGGTCGCACTCGCCTCCCTGGTCGCAAATCGGACAATCGAGAGGATGATTGATGAGCAGGAACTCCATCACCCCTTCGCGCGCCTTCTTGACCAGCGCCGAGTTGGTGCGAACCTCCGGCGGTTCGCCGTCGCGGCCCGGACGCAGATCGTTCACGCCCATGGCGCAGGAGGCGACGGGCTTCGGCGCACCGACAACCTCAACGAGGCACATGCGGCAGTTGCCGGCAATCGACAAACGCTCGTGATAGCAGAAGCGCGGAATCTCAACGCCAGCCTGCTCGCAAGCCTGGATCAACGTCAGGCCATCTTCGGCGTCGACTTCCGTTCCATCAACGATCAATTTTGGCATCGGCATTCCTCGATCGTTGCCAAGTCGAACAGGCGAAGGCTTCGGTGTGCATACCAGATCTGTTTTACAGCATTCCTCATTTATTCGGCCGCCACGGGTTCGCGGATGGCGCCGTCCGGAATCGCGTTCGCGCTATAGTTATCGATTCGCGCTTCGATCTCATGCCGGAAATGTCGAATGAGACCCTGTATGGGCCATGCAGCCGCATCCCCAAGAGCACAAATTGTATGTCCCTCGATCTGGTGGGTAACGTCGAGAAGCATGTCGATCTCGCGCTTCTCAGCCTGACCGCGCGCCATTCGATCCATGACGCGCCACATCCAGCCTGTCCCTTCCCGGCAAGGTGTACACTGACCGCAGCTCTCATGTTTGTAGAAATATGAGAGCCTCGCGATTGCGCGGACAATATCCGTTGACTTGTCCATAACGATCACTGCAGCCGTACCAAGACCGGACTTCAGATCACGTAGCGTATCGAAATCCATCGGCGTATTCTGGCATTCGGTTGCCGGAATACAGGGAACCGACGAACCACCGGGAATCACCGCAAGAAGATTGTCCCAACCGCCGCGGACACCGCCGGCATGGGTGTCGATGAGTTCCCGCAACGGGATCCCCATCTCTTCTTCCACGTTGCAGGGCTCGTTCACGTGACCCGAAATGCAGAAGAGTTTTGTCCCGGCGTTGTTTGGCCGCCCAAGGGACGAAAACCATTCCGGCCCGCGCCGCAGAATATCAGGAGCGACCGCGATGCTCTCCACATTGTTGACGGTGGTCGGCGCACCATAAAGCCCCACATTTGCGGGGAACGGGGGCTTCAGCCGCGGTTGTCCCTTCTTGCCTTCGAGACTTTCCAGCAAGGCGGTTTCCTCGCCACAGATATAGGCGCCGGCGCCGTGATGGACATAGATGTCGAAGTCCCAGCCGTGAATGTTGTTCTTCCCGACAAGCTTCGCCTCATAGGCTTCGTCGATTGCACGTTGCAGGGCTTCGCGCTCGCGAATGAACTCGCCACGAACATAGATATAGCAGACATGCGCCCGCATCGAGCAGGAGGCAAGGAGGCATCCTTCAACGAGCAAATGCGGATCGTGACGCATAATGTCGCGATCCTTGCAGGTTCCAGGTTCCGATTCGTCGGCATTGACGACAAGATAGTGTGGACGCTCTCCGACTTTTTTCGGCATGAAGGACCATTTCAGGCCGGTGGGAAATCCTGCACCGCCGCGGCCGCGCAGACCCGATTCCTTGATCTGTTCAACGATCCAATCAGACCCTTCATCAATGAATTTCTTGGTTCCGTCCCACGCACCACGTTCCCGGGCCGCCTTCAGCCCCGGATCGTGAAATCCGTAGAGGTTGCGAAAGATGCGATCCTTATCGGCGAGCATCAGCGATCCCCTTCTTTCGAAAGCATGCCAGCTTCAGCCACCCACTTCTCGCGTTTGACCCGCCCCCTGAGTTGAAGCGTCGCATCTATCCATTCGGCATTCTCCTCGCTCCAATCCGCGATCTGCTGAACATGAAAAATGCCCAGATCGTTTAACTGATCCTCGATCGCCTTGGTGATGCCGGGAATATGTTTGAGATCGTCGGGACCGCCTCGGCGGGCGCGCTTCAATGTCGACGGCTTATCGAGTTCGTCGGGCGTTGGTTGCTCAGGATGCGTTGAACTACCGCCGTTCAATCCGTCGAGCAGGGTCTTGGGGCCGGAGATGGGACAGCTCTTCTGTCGCGGTATCTGAGGGCCTGGCAAAACAGACTCTCCATTCCGCAAAGCACTGAGGAGCCTTCTGAAACTGTCTGCGTCCAGGTCCTCGTAATAGTCGGCATTGATCTGCACCATCGGCGCATTGACGCACGCACCGAGACATTCGACCTCAAGCCATGAAAAGAGACCATCATCGCTCAGATGCCGCTCAGGCCCGATCTCCTCTCGGCACACTTCCCGGATAGCATCGGCGCCACGTAGCCAACATGGTGTCGTGCCGCAGAATTGCACGAAGTGTTCGCCGACCGGAGCGAGATTGAACATGGTGTAGAAGGTTGCGACTTCATAGACACGGATGAATGCCATATCGAGCAGTTCTGCGACATGACGGATCGCCGGTTCAGGCAACCAACCCTCATGCTGCTCCTGCGCTCGCCACAATAGCGGAATGACGGCAGAGGCCTGCTTGCCGTCCGGGTACTTCGCAATTCGATCCTGCGCCCACTGCGCATTCTCTTCGCTGAAGGCGAAGCTCTCCGGCTGATCCTCGGCAAGGCGGCGAGTGCTCATCGATCGACCTCGCCAAAAACAATATCCAGCGACCCGAGAATGGCCGACACATCGGCAAGCATGTGACCTTTACACAGGAAATCCATCGCCTGGAGATGAGCAAATCCGGGGGCTCGGATCTTGCACCGATAAGGCTTGTTCGAGCCATCGGATACCAGAAAGACACCAAACTCACCTTTCGGTGCCTCGACGGCTGCGTAGACCTCGCCGGCCGGCACATGATAGCCTTCGGTATAAAGCTTGAAGTGATGAATCAGCGCTTCCATCGAGCGCTTCATCTCGCCGCGTTTGGGTGGAACCACCTTCTGGTTCACAGCGGAAACAGGCCCGCGTTCCCGGCGAAGCCGTGCACAGCACTGGCGCATGATCCGAACGGACTGGCGCATTTCTTCGACGCGAATCAAATACCGGTCATAGCAGTCACCATTCTTGCCAACCGGAATATCGAAATCAATTTCCGCATAACATTCATAGGGTTGAGACTTTCGGAGATCCCATGCTCCGCCCGACCCCCGCACCATGACACCTGAGAACCCCCATGCAATCGCATCTTCCAGCGATACGATGGCGATATCCACGTTGCGCTGCTTGAAGATGCGATTGTTTGTCAACAGCCCTTCGATGTCGTCAAGGACGCCGAGGAACGGGTCGCAGAAATCGTCGATATCCTGAATGAGCTCGTCCGGCAGGTCCTGATGGACACCGCCGGGTCGGACAAAAGCGGCATGCATGCGGCTACCGCTGGCCCGCTCGTAAAAGACCATAAGCTTTTCACGCTCTTCAAAGCCCCAGAGTGGCGGCGTAAGCGCACCGACGTCCAGCGCCTGCGTCGTGATGTTGAGAATGTGCGACAGGATGCGGCCGATCTCGCTATACAACACCCGGATCAGTTGCCCGCGGATCGGCACGTCGATGTCGAGGAGCTTCTCAACGGCCAGTGCAAAGGCATGTTCCTGGTTCATAGGCGCGACATAGTCGAGCCGGTCGAAGTAAGGGACGGCCTGCAGATATGTCTTGTGCTCTATGAGCTTCTCCGTGCCGCGGTGCAGAAGACCGATATGAGGATCGACTCGCTCGACCACTTCACCATCCAGTTCCAAGACGAGGCGCAGGACGCCATGGGCTGCCGGATGTTGCGGTCCGAAATTAATCGTGAAATTGCGGATCTCGGTTTCGCTCATGCCGCCTACTCCGCTGCAGCCTTGGCACGTTTATGTGCAACGCCGGCTTCGAAGCGATCCCACTTGATAATGAACCGCTCATGTTCGCCCTGCCCGATCAGGTCGACACCGTCATGGGCTTTGATGGCGAACTTTGCCCGCCGTCCGTTGAGGGCGATGCATTCGGCATCGACCGTGACGGTAAGACCCGGCGGTGTCGCGGCCTGGTGCGAAACGTTGATATGTACGCCCAGGCTCCCCTCGCCTTCATCCAGATGCGGTTTCAGCAATTTTAGGCAGGTCCATTCCATCAACCCAACCATGAACCCTGTCGCAAAGACCGAAGGCATTTCGGCGAATTCTTCAGCTTCCGGGTATAGATGCGGCACGGTTTTCGTGTCCGGAATCTCAAAAGCGAATGTCTCGCACAGACCCACCTTCAGACTATCCTTCATCCCTCCCCCTTGCCATCTTTGGCGGACTCGGCTTTCTCATCGCCCGGCAAGATGTATTCGGCGCCTTCCCAGGGACTCATGAAGTCGAAGGTGCGAAACTCCTGATTGAGTTTCACCGGCTCGTTGACCACGCGTTTGCGTTCATCGTCATAGCGCACTTCCACAAAACCGGTCAGCGGAAAGTCCTTGCGCAACGGATGACCCTGAAATCCATAGTCGGTCAAAATCCGTCTGAGGTCGGGATGCTCCGAGAACAGAATTCCGTAGAGATCGAAGGCCTCTCGCTCGAACCAATTGGCGGCCGGATACAAATCGACGACGCTTGCGACCGGGGTTGCCTCATCGGTCTGGCATGTCACGCGGATGCGGACATTCTGACGTAGCGAGAGCAGATGGTAGACCACATCGAACCGCTTCGACCGCTCCGGATAGTCGACCCCTGCGATATCGATCAAACAAATGAACTGGCAACGCGCGTCATCGCGAAAAAATTTAAGTGTCTCGTGAATCTTCTCGCGCGGCGTAACGACGGAGAGTTCGTGGGCCGCAATTCGCCATGACGACAGCTTGGAACCCAACCTGTCCGCGATATACTCGCCGAGCTCTTTGAGGCCTTCGTCCATGCCGCTTTCATTCGCTTTCATGGCTTAGCGCTCAATCGTGCCGGTGCGACGAATTTTCTTTTGTAACAACAAGATACCGTAGACGAGCGCTTCGGCTGTCGGCGGGCACCCCGGAACGTAGATATCGACGGGAACGATGCGGTCGCAGCCTCGCACCACCGAATAGGAATAGTGGTAGTAGCCACCGCCATTCGCGCAGCTTCCCATAGAGATGACATAGCGCGGCTCGGGCATCTGGTCATAGACCTTCCGCAATGCGGGCGCCATCTTGTTTGTCAGCGTCCCCGCAACAATCATGACATCCGATTGCCGCGGGCTTGCACGGGGCGCAAATCCAAACCGCTCCACATCATAACGCGGCATGGACGCCTGCATCATCTCGACCGCGCAGCAAGCCAAGCCGAATGTCATCCACATCAAGGATCCAGTCCGAGCCCAGTTGATGAGATCGTCGGTCGACGTGACGATAAACCCCTTGTCGGCCAGATCGTCCGACAGCTGCGCGAATGTCTGCTCGCGGCCGGGTGCGAGCAACGGGCCCTGATCCTTCGGATCGACGATCAATCCCATTCAAGCGCTCCCTTGCGCCAAGCATAGATGAGGCCGATCGTGAGTTCGGCCAGGAAAACCATCATTGCCCAGAAGCCAAGATCGCCAACTTCACGGAAGCTGATTGCCCAAGGAAAAAGGAAAGCGGCTTCGAGATCGAAAATGATGAAAAGGATTGCCACGAGATAGAAGCGTACGTCGAATTGCATACGCGCGTCATCGAAAGCCTTGAAGCCGCATTCGTACGCCGAGACCTTTTCGGGATCGGGATTGGATATGGCGACAATGAATGGCGCAATGATCAGAGCACCGCCAATCAACAATGCAACGCCGATAAAAATCGCCAATGGAAGATATGCGTTCAGAATCAGCTCATTCATAGCGACCCGTCATTCGACTTGTTGACTATGCTCAGCCGGCGGCAAACGGTCGATGAAGGCACTCGAAAAACTCGACCAAAATACAGCGCGTAGGGTCCGCCCTATGTGCCCATTATAGCGGGCAATTCCGGTGTACCCAATTGAGCCAAAAGACGCATCCGGGCTTAGCGCACCTGTCAGTGCAAGGCAAGGAACTTGACGCCCTAAGGGCGCCTTCAGACCGTTCAATTGTAAGAGAAGGAGTTTTTGGCGGGAGTGACGGGACTCGAACCCGCGGCCTCTGGCGTGACAGGCCAGCGCTCTAACCAACTGAGCTACACCCCCGTTCCCAAGCCCGTTCGGTTCGGAGATGACGTGGTTTAGGCTAGCCCATCAGGCAAGTCAAGCAACCGCGAACACCCAGCCTCACGGCACAGCGTCAACACTCAAAAAATGCGCCGTCTACCCAATTCAGCATGTCTTACCAGCTGTCACGACACACCCTGTGCCCTGCACGGTTCCCTTGCCGACTTCGCCGCCACCTTTGACAACGCCTTTACCGACCTCACCAGCCCCCTGAACGGTTCCCTTGCCAACCTGGTAAGTGCCTTTTCCGACGCCTTTGACGGCACCGACGGGACCTTCCTTGGCACCTTCAACAACTTTGCCACCGCCCTTTACGACGCCCTTGCCGACGCGACCTGCGCCTTTCACAACGCCCTTCCCGATTTCGCCGGCACCCTTGGCGACACCTTTGCCGATGCGCCCTGCACCTTTCGCGACACCGCGCAAAATCTGAACATTGGTCGAAAGAGTCTGTGGATGAATGGCCGAAATATCACTCAGCATGCCCATCGGGCCGGCCAAAACAGGATTCGACAAGCCGCAAAAAGCAACAATCGCTACGCACACATATTTGGTTCGGATCATGGAGAGACGCCTCATTGATAGGGGTCGTGCAACGATATCATGGCGCGATCGATGCAGCCAGATCGCGACAGGAACAGGATCACACAGAGGCAATTCTTCGAAGGAGGCGAATGATCTTGGAGATGGTGGGCGGTGACAGGTTCGAACTGCCGACCTCCTGGGTGTAAACCAGGCGCTCTTCCAGCTGAGCTAACCGCCCTTGATGTTCGATGTACGCCGCCGTTGCCAATCATTCAAGGCACCGAAGGCAATAAAAGACCCCGCCACATTGGCGGGGTCTAATTCTCAAGAAACGATAATTTTTATTCTAGATCAAGCGTTTACCGCATCTTTCAAGGCTTTTCCTGCCCGGAACTTCGGTACTTTCGAGGCCGGGATCTGAATTGGGTCGCCGGTGCGCGGATTGCGGCCTGTCGAGGCTTTGCGCTCGGTCACCTGGAAATTTCCGAAGCCCACGATACGGACTTCATCGCCGCCTTGAAGCGCGGACGTGATCTGAGCGAACGTCGCGTCCACGGCCTCCGCCGCGGCTTCCTTCGAAAGGTCGGCCTTTTCCGCCACACGGGAAATCAGCTCAGTCTTGTTCACTTGGTTGTCCTTTCATTTGCTGCGCGCAGGCGATCGATCATTTCGAGCGCTGCGAGTTTTCGTCTGCGACGAATCGCTGACATAAGAGACATTATACCGTGAGAAACCGCAGAAAACCGGCAAAAATGAGTTTAGTTAATACTTTCATCAGCAAAAAACACCGAGGGAGGCGTTCAGAGCCGTCATTGAGGCGATTTCCAGCCCTCCAAATCGGCGCCTGCCGCCTTCATCTAGGTCCGATGGACAGCAGAAAATGGGGGATTCGCAATTGCGATTTGCGCAGATGAGCTGCGCTCAACCCAAACCGGATTGAGCGCAGACTTCAGCTAGTGGGCCGTGATACCGGCGGGTGTCTCATCTTCACCGGAAACCGACGATGTTTCGGATGCGTCCTTGCTCTCATCCCACTCGATGGGCTCGGGCATTTTGGTCAAGGCGATCTTGATCGCCTCATCCATCACCGAGACTGGAATAATCTCAAGGCTGTTCTTGAGCGTATCCGGAATATCGGCCAGATCCTTGGCGTTTTCTTCCGGTATCAACACGGTCTTGATACCGCCGCGAAGCGCCGCAAGGAGCTTTTCCTTGAGGCCGCCGATCGGAAGCACGCGTCCTCTCAGCGTGATCTCGCCCGTCATCGCGACATCCTTACGGATTTCGATGCCGGTCATGATGGAGATGATCGCCATCGCCATGGCAACACCGGCAGACGGACCGTCTTTCGGCGTTGCGCCTTCGGGCACGTGGACATGGATATCTTTGCGCTCGAACAACGGCGGTTCGATGCCAAACTCCACAGCCCGCGAACGGACATAGGCGTTTGCCGCCTGGATCGACTCTTTCATGACATCGCGCAGATTGCCGGTGACCGTCATCTTACCCTTGCCGGGCATCATAACGCCTTCAATGGTCAGAAGCTCGCCACCGACTTCTGTCCATGCCAGCCCGATCACCACTCCGACCTGATCGTCGCGCTCGATCTCGCCATATCGATATTTCGGGACCCCGAGAAAGTCCTCGAGATTGTCCGCGGTGATATCGATCTTCTTCTTGTCCGTTGTCAGGAGTTCCTTGACCGATTTGCGGGCCAGTTTCGCCATCTCGCGTTCAAGGTTTCGGACGCCGGCCTCTCGGGTGAAGCGACGAATTGTTTCTTTGAGTGCGCCATCGTCGAGGCTCCACTCATCCTCTTCCAAGCCATGGCTTTTGAGCTGATCAGGAATCAGATGACGCCTCGCGATTTCGACCTTTTCGTCTTCCGTGTAGCCCGCGATACGAATGATCTCCATCCGATCCATCAAGGGCGGCGGAATGTTCAGCGTATTCGCTGTGGTCACGAACATGACATTCGAGAGGTCGTAGTCGACTTCCAGATAATGGTCGTTGAACGTGTTGTTCTGCTCCGGATCCAGGACTTCCAACAAGGCCGACGCCGGATCGCCGCGGAAATCGGCGCCCATCTTGTCGATTTCGTCGAGAAGGAAGAGCGGGTTTGTCTTCTTCGCCTTCTTCATGGACTGGATGACCTTGCCCGGCATCGAGCCGATGTAGGTCCGCCTGTGACCACGGATCTCAGCTTCGTCGCGTACACCGCCGAGAGACATGCGCACGAATTCGCGTCCTGTAGAGCGCGCTATCGATTTGCCGAGCGAAGTCTTACCAACACCGGGAGGCCCAACCAGACACAGGATGGGACCTTTCAGCTTGTTCGTCCGGGTCTGCACGGCGAGATACTCGATGATCCGCTCTTTGACCTTCTCCAAGCCATAGTGATCCTTATCGAGAATGGCTTCGGCGTCTGCCAGATCCTTCTTGACCTTGCCTTTTACGCCCCACGGGATCGACAACAGCCAGTCGAGATAATTCCGGACGACAGTTGCTTCTGCCGACATCGGGCTCATCTGCTTGAGCTTTTTCAGCTCGCTGAGGCCCTTCTCCTTGGCTTCCTTCGAAAGCTTGGTGCTTTCGATCTTGTCTTCATACTCGGAAATATCGTCGCGGCCGTCTTCCGTATCACCCAGCTCTTTCTGAATGGCCTTCATCTGCTCATTCAAATAGTACTCGCGCTGTGTCTTCTCCATCTGACGCTTGACGCGCGAACGGATCTTCTTCTCGACCTGCAGGACCGAGATCTCGCTCTCCATCAGCGTGTACACACGCTCCAGACGCTCGGAAATCGACATGACTTCCAGGATTTCCTGCTTGTCGGAAATCTTGATCGCCAGATGTGAGGCAATGGTATCGGCAAGCTTCGAATAATTGTCGATCTGCGTAACGGTGCCGAGCACTTCCGGCGAAATCTTCTTGTTGAGTTTCACATAACTTTCGAACTGCCCGATCGCTGAGCGTGCGAGAGCCTCAACTTCGTCTTCGGCGCCAAGCTCTTCCTCGATACGCTCAACCTGAGCCTCGAAATACTCGCTGTTTTCCGTGTACCCGGCGATACCTGCGCGGGTTGTGCCTTCAACCAGGACTTTGACGGTACCATCCGGCAACTTCAGAAGCTGCAGCACGGATGCAAGGGTCCCAACGGTGTATATATCGTCCGTGGACGGCTCGTCGTCACCGGCATTCTTCTGTGCGACCAGCAAGATCTGCTTGTCGCTGCGCATCACTTCTTCGAGCGCATTGATCGATTTTTCGCGGCCGACAAAAAGCGGCACGATCATGTATGGAAATACGACAATGTCTCGCAGTGGCAAGACCGGGAATGATTCCGGTTCCGCCCCGGATGTTCCGCTTTCGTTTGTTTCTTCGGTCATATCAGTGTCCCACCATCGTTTAGGTCGATCCGAGCCACCGCTTCACGGCGCCCGACCGAATTGACCTTCCCCCATTTTACCGTCGAATGCGGCCGCCAGAAGCCCCGCAGAGGTGATAGCGGCAATGGATGCGTCGCCTGAGACCCTGAACCGAGTCCGATCACTACCCCGATAGGTGGCAACGCACCGTCCGCGAGTCAAGACCGCAGGCCGTGCGTGACAGTCGCACGCAAATTCAGGTTACTGACACAAGGGCGATCAAGGCTTTCAACTATCCACAATGCACAAAATTGCGACACATCATGGGCAGATATCCTACGGATCAAGCGCTCGATTCGATTTCTTCGGCCCGCTCGGCATAGATTCGAAGCGGTGCCGCCGTTCCTTCGACGACGTCGCCGCTGATAACGACCTCTTCGACACCCTTGAGACTTGGCAGATCGAACATGGTTTCGAGCAAGATGGATTCCATAATCGAACGCAATCCGCGCGCACCTGTTTTCCGCTCGATCGCGCGGCGCGCAATACCCGACAAGGCGTCGTCCGCGAAAGTCAGACGGACGTCTTCCATTTCGAACAAACGCTGGTACTGCTTGACCAGAGCGTTTTTCGGCTCGGTCAGGATCTTGATGAGTGCATCCTCATCGAGATCTTCGAGGGTCGCAAGCACCGGAACACGACCGATGAACTCCGGTATCAGTCCGAACTTCAGCAGATCTTCCGGCTCGATACCTTTGAGGATGTCACCGGTCCGACGGTCATCCTCGCTTTCCACGGTCGCGCCGAACCCGATCGACGTCGATCGGCCACGCTGGGTAATGATTTTCTCCAAGCCGGCGAAAGCTCCACCACAGATAAACAGAATATTGGTCGTGTCGACCTGCAGGAACTCCTGCTGGGGATGTTTGCGGCCACCTTGCGGCGGTACGCTGGCAACCGTGCCTTCCATAATCTTCAGCAGCGCCTGTTGGACACCCTCGCCCGACACATCCCGCGTTATGGACGGATTGTCGGATTTGCGGGAAATCTTGTCGACTTCGTCGATATAGACGATGCCACGCTGCGCGCGCTCGACATTGTAGTCAGCGGACTGCAGCAGTTTGAGAATGATGTTCTCGACATCCTCGCCAACATAGCCGGCCTCTGTCAGAGTCGTCGCATCGGCCATCGTGAAAGGTACATCGAGAATGCGCGCCAGCGTCTGGGCAAGAAGCGTCTTGCCGCAACCGGTCGGACCAATCAGCAGGATGTTGGATTTTGCCAGTTCCACATCGGAGTTTTTGCCGGCATGGTTCAGCCGCTTGTAGTGATTGTGTACGGCCACCGAGAGAACACGCTTCGCATGTGCCTGGCCGATCACGTAATCATTCAGTACGCCATCGATTTCCTGAGGTGTCGGCACGCCATCGCGCGATTTCACAAGGGAACTCTTGTTCTCCTCGCGAATAATATCCATGCAGAGCTCAACGCATTCGTCGCAAATAAAGACCGTCGGTCCGGCGATCAGCTTGCGAACCTCATGCTGGCTCTTGCCGCAGAAGGAACAGTAGAGAGTGTTCTTAGAGTCGGTTTCGGGCACTTTGCTCATCCAATTATGCGGGCTTCAACAACGAATCGAATGCCCTTTTTTGAGGCAAACCGGCAACGAAAAACGCGCCACTTTGCGTGTTCCGACCGAAGTGCCGCCCGGGCCAAATGCCCGAATGCGACAATCTCAGCATGCTAGCACAGGATTAATCAAGACAAGTTTAATCCAGTGTATGCGAACGACATGCGATTTTCAGGCCAACTGCCGTGTGCCGCCGTGATGCACGACCACAACCGCCCCGTCAATCGCGCTACATAGGAAACATAAGCCCGAATCGGCCTCGTTTCCATATGGCCGCCAATCTCGTCGGTAATACGGCGGCAGGCGTCAAAACTAGATGCGATCTGCAACGGACAGGCGTACCGTCGCCGCCTGGCGCCTAGCTCTTGCTCTTCGGCTTGTCGTCCTCGACAATCTCACGCTTGTCGATCACTTCGTCGACAATGCCGAATTCTTTGGCCATCTCTGCCGTCATGAAATTGTCCCGATCCAGAGCATCTGCGATCGTCTCTACTTTCTGACCGGTATGTTTCGAATAGACACCATTCAATCGATCGCGCAACTCCAAAATCTCTTTGGCATGACGCTCGATATCGCTCGCCTGCCCCTGGAAACCGCCGGATGGCTGATGCACCATAATTCGTGCATTTGGGAGAGCATAGCGCATGCCACTCTCACCCGATGCGAGCAAAAGCGAGCCCATGGATGCCGCCTGACCGATGCACAGGGTCGCTACAGGCGGGCGAATAAACTGCATCGTGTCGTATATCGCCATTCCCGACGTCACCACCCCGCCTGGCGAGTTGATGTACATCGAAATTTCCTTTTTTGGATTTTCGGCTTCCAGAAAGAGCAATTGAGCCGTGACCAACGACGCGATGTTATCTTCGATCGGACCGACAACGAAGATGATGTGCTCTTTCAGCAACCGCGAGTAGATATCGTAAGCGCGCTCACCCCGATTGGTTTGTTCCACCACCATCGGAACTAGGGTGTTCATCGTGAATTCGGCTGGATCTCGCATCGGTATGCTCCTTTTCCGGCTTCCCGGAACACTCGCGGCGGCGAACCGTCGCCCTAAGTCTTGGCCTCACAAACGGGCCAAGGTCATAAGAAACGGGAACCTAGGATGATTCGCCTAGTGAAACGATAACTTCGACGGCAGAGAGTGACACGCCTCTCCGCAGCAAACCGCGGCGGACATTGCGGACCCGCCCGCCGCATTGCCTTCAGACTCATGAAGCGCTGGCGCTTTCCTCGTCTTCGGGCGTTGCAAAAAGCTCTTCCCGGCTGACCTTCTTTTCGCTGACGGTGGCCAACTCGAGAATATAGTCGACAACCTTGTCCTCGAAAATCGGTGTCCTGAGTTCCGCCAAGGCTTCCGGGGTTTTCTGATAATACTCGTAGACCTCGCGCTCCTGGCCCGGGAACTCGCGCAGTCGCGCCATGAGGGCTTGATTAAGCTCTTCCTCGGAGATCTGAATTTCCTGGCCTTCACCGACTTTCGACAGTACCAGACCGAGACGCACGCGACGCTCGGCGATCTTACGATACTCTTCCCGAGCATCCTCCTCCGTCGTTCCTTCATCGGAGAACCCGCGACCGGCGCGTTCCAGATCACCTGTGACCTGGGTCCATATCGCCTCAAACTCGCTATCGACCAGCGATTGCGGAAGATCGAACGTGTGGACATCATCGAGCGTGTCGAGCAATGCTCGCTTCAGTTTCGATCGCGTAGCCTTATCGAGCTCCGTTCTAAGCTGATCTTTGACGGCGTCGCGCAGAGCATCGACCGATTCAAGGCCGAGCATCGTCGCAAAATTCTCATCGACTTCAGGTCGGACCGGCGCTTCGACCTTCTTCACCAGCACATCGAATGTTGCCGTCTTTCCTGCAAGATCTTCCGCGGGATAATCATCCGGAAATACCGTTTCGACCTGCCGTGATTCATCCGCCTTGGCGCCGACGAGCCCCTCTTCGAAACCTGGAATGAAGCGCCCCTTACCGAGAACGACAGCTGCATCTTCCGCCTTACCGCTCTCGAACGCCTCCCCATCGATCTTTCCTTCGAAATCGAGCGTAACCCGGTCGCCGTCCGCCGCCTCGTCGTCTTTTGGCGAATAGGAGATGTTCGCTTCGACGAGTTGCTCAATACCCTCATCGATGTTCTTCTCTTCCGTCTCAGCGACCTCCTTCTCAAGAGACAACTCGGCGAAGTTGGTGAGTTCGAAATCCGGAAGCACCTCAAAACTCATGACATAGGCGAGATCGCGATCGCCATTCATCACGAGATCAATTTCGGCCTGATCTTCGGGCAGCGAAATCTCCGGCTGCAATGCCGGACGCTCCTCACGGTCCGTGAGTGCCTTCTTCGAACTCTCGTCGACCGCTTCTGCAAGCACTTCGGCCATGATCGAGCGACCATAGACCTTTTTGAGGTGAGTGACCGGCACCTTGCCAGGACGAAAGCCTTTGAGTTTGACTTGATCCTTGAGCTCGTCGAGACGTTTCGACAGGCGCTCACCCAGTTCACCTGCGCCGATCACGACGCGCAGTTCCCGTTTCAAGCCTTCGGCTGTGGTAACTTCGACTTCCATGGTTCCTAACTCGGAGACGACCGCTCTGCGGTCTTGAGGTTATAGTCAGATAAATGCCGGTTGGTGCGGGCGGAGGGACTTGAACCCCCACGGCCGAAGCCACCAGATCCTAAATCTGGCGTGTCTACCAATTCCACCACGCCCGCAATGTTTGCAGAGTATTGGCCGCGCGTTCCTATATCACAGCCAAATTCAATGTCACCAGATGGAATTCGCGTAGTTTGCGGCGCATGGCAAGAGGGCCGATGGGATTTTATGATTCAATCCGACCAGTAGAAACAAGAGAACTGCGCTCAATGGACATCCGTTCGAGGCGCAGTGCCCGACAACGCCCCTAATAGATGATAGCTTCGGAAAGCTACCTCAGGAAGCAGAGTGAACTAATCCAGGCGACCGGCAGGATTGATGCCCAAATCACGCTTGGATCGCCGCCCAATTGGATCCAAAAGCTCGCTGCAAGCCAATAGACACCGGTAAAAAAAATGAGAGGAAACATGTTGTCTCCTTTTGCGTTGACACAACAATTGCGGGAAAACCCCCGAAACGTGCCGGGTACAAAGCAAATCGAATGCCAAGCGACGTGGCGCCTTGCCAGGCTTGACTTCTCGATTGGACGTCTAACCATAGGTAATTCTTGACTGGATCGGCAGCAGAGGCGGCGAATCGCCTTAAAAAATGGTGAGGAATAGTGGCCCGATGACCTATTTTGGGACAAATGTCTTGGCGGCAACAGCAATCGCGCTGGTGATCTGTGCGGGTTGGTCCTCTTCGAAAGCTCACAAGGGCGCTACCGGAATCGTCAAGGAACGCATGGATCTGATGACGAAAATTGGCAAGAGCACCAGAACAGTCGATCTGATGATGTCCGGCAAGAGCGGTTATGATGCAGAAAAATTCTTGGCTGCCGTCCGCACCATCAAGAGCCATTCCGGCGATGCCATCACCCGCCTCTTTCCCAAAGACAGCCTTCAGCATCCCACACTTGCCAAGCCGTCAATCTGGACGGATTGGGACGCCTTCAAAGCCGAAGCCGACCGGTTGAACGTCTTTGCCGAGGCCCTCGAATGGGTCGCGTCAAATAGTCCTCAGGCCATATCGTCAGAAGGTCGCGGGTCTGCAATGGGCGCCGGACCGCCCGTTGAGGCAGATGGCTATCCGGCCAGCAAACATGTCCGTCATCTGCCTCCCCATATGATCTTTGGCTACATCAAAAAGATGTGCGGCTCGTGTCATGATAAATTTCGCAAACGCAAACCCTAACGCCATTTCCCGTCGCACTTTGCTGGCTGGAGCGGGCGCAACAATAACCACTGTTGCACTGCCCGCACTCCCCTCGGTTGCCACTGGGTCGGCCTCCGAACCCGTATTGATCGAAGCCCGGCCAGGGCATGCACAACTCTTGGAAACAGGCGGGAACAAAACGCCGATCTGGGGCTACAACGGTCAAATTCCCGGTCCGGTCATTCGCGCGAGACGCGGCGGCGAAGTCTGGGTCCGGTTGAAGAACAGTCTCTCCCAACCAACGACAATCCATTGGCACGGCATCCGTATCGACAATGCTATGGATGGCGTCGCAAACTTGACTCAGGTTCCGGTCGCGCCTGGCGAGACCTTCGACTACCGCTTCACGGTGCCGGATGCCGGAACCTTCTGGTATCACCCACACAATCGGACTTGGGAGCAGCTTGCCAGAGGCCTTTATGGCGTCCTTCTGGTCGACGAGTCGGACGCACCCGATGTCGACCGCGATCTTCTGCTTGTCGCCGACGACTGGCGCCTCGATAAGGAAGGACGCATCGACGAAAAGACGCTCGGGTCTCTGTTCGAGCGATCGCATGCCGGACGGCTTGGCAATATCCTCACGCTCAACGGCCTTCCCGAAGCAAACATAGCCGTTTCATCCGGCGAGCGGATCCGGCTGCGCGTGTGCAATGTGTGCAATGCCCGGGTCCTCAAACTCCGGCTTGAAGATCTTGAGCCGACGCTCATCGCATTGGATGGCCAGCCCGTCCCCCCTCAACCTCTTGCCGATGCAACGCTCCGGTTGGCACCGGCACAGCGGGCGGACCTGATCATCGACATGACCGGATCACCAGACAGCCGCTCGGCAATCACGGAGGTCTCAACCGACCGCGTGGTGGCAGGGCATTTTATCCTTGGCCCAAAGCCAAAAGAACCTCTTCGCCAAGGATCGATCCCGGCACTGGCGGGCAACAATCTGGCCGAGCCGGATCTCACGTCCGCGCAAAAGGTGGATTTGGTCATGACGGGTGGTGCCATGAGTGCCATCTCCGAAGCCGTCTACAAAGGCAAGTCCTATGAAATCCGGGATCTGGTACGGACTCATGGCCAGGTCTGGGCCATGAACGGCATCGCGGGCATGGCTAAAAAGCCGCTCTTCACGGCCAAGCGCGGTAGTACGGTCATCCTCCGCATGGCCAATGAAACGCGCTGGCAACATGCCATGCATCTGCATGGCCATCATTTCCGTATCGTGAAGCCTTCAGGCACTGATCTCGATGTCCCATGGCGGGATACGGTTCTTATGGAACCGAATGAGGGGATGACGATCGCGCTCGTCGCAGACAATCCCGGGAAGTGGATGTTGCATTGTCACATGCTGGAGCATCAAGCCGGCGGCATGGGAACATGGTTTGAAGTCAGCTAATAATTATTAATCTGACGTAGCATATGCAAAGAGCGCGCGTTTCGTCCCGCTCCCGAGAATACCGTCCAATCCGCCGTCATAATATCCCGTTCCGGCAAGCTGGCGCTGCACCTCGGTCCACAACCGCGCGGAAAGCTTGAATGCCTTGTCGTCAGTCAATAGGAACACAAAAGGCGTACCGGCCTTGAAGGCTTCCAGGACGTAGCGAGCCGACGTTTGTAGTTTCTGGCCCGACTGATCGTTTACCAATGCCAGAATGAGGCCGGCTTCCTCCGCACCATTCTCCTTCGCGCGTTGTAGCCAGTCCATGGCCTTGACCGGGTCTTTCGCAATCCCATGCTCGCCTGACAGCATGAGCAGTCCGGCTGCGAACTGCCCCAGCCGATTGCCTGCTTTTGCCTGTCGTGCCAACCACGCGAATTCGCCTTTCGGATTGCTGAACCCGCCAAATTCACCTGAGAACATCGACATCATCAGAAATGCGGACAGGTTGCTTCCCCCTTTGACGCCCTGACGCAACCAAAAGTGTGTTTTTGCAGTTTGCCTGCCGACACCAAGTTTGGCGTACTGGCCTGAATTGATCAGAGCGAGCCCAGCCATTGCCGCCGTGTTGCCAGCCTGCGCAAGCCCCCGATAGGCTTTTGTCGCACGCTCAAGCCAGACACGCCCTTTCAGCCGGCGACCACCACCGGGAGGCTTGTCCTTGAAGGAGTCCGCCATGCTGAGCATCGCAGCCGGATATTGCTGATCGGCAGCCCATTTGAGCCCCTGAAAGACATCGGCGCCAGCCCCTTTCCCTTTGGCGATCAATGCGGCTATCGCGAGCTGGTAGCGTAACCGCGGCTCGTTGGGCTGCTCCGCAACCGCCTGCCGGCAGGCTTCAACCGCTTTCGCTACCAGTGCACCTGATGACTTTTTCCCTGGCTTGAGGAGCTTTCTCAGCGTCCACAATCCATTGCCGCGCGAATGGGGGTCAAAAGGAACCGATGCAACGCGGTCGCAGAACGCAACGGGCGATAATTCGGCATGAGACCGACGCCGCGGCTGGGGCTTGGCCGGAGATGCGGGTGCCCTCGCCGTCTGCACTGCCGGTTTCGTTTTCTTGTTCTTCAACTCTTCGAGTTTCAAGCGTGCAAGCGGCGCAAATGCACCGCCCGGATATTGCGTCAGATAGCTCTCAAATGCCTTCGGATTTTTCCCATCGCGGATCGACTCCCAAAAGGCGACTTCGACCGAGCGGTCATTGACGGTATCGCGCGAGGTTCGGAGCGGCGCGGCGGCTGTAACCGTCTTCTTGCCCGGAGGCGAAAAATAGAACTGTCCGGTTAGGGACGAATGTTCCCAAGGAACCTGCTTACCACCCGATTCCTTCAGCACGTCGTTGCGAACCGAAATCATGATCTCGGAGAGCGATCTGCCCGATTGACCGATATGTTTAACGAGTGCTCCGGTGAACGGACTGTTTCGCCCCTTGCCATCAAGCGCAACATTTCCCGGTTGCGTCGCAAAGGCGATCAATGTGCCAACGCCCGTCTCGACACGGGCCAGCCCGCGTCCCACGCTCGCAGAACGGGTTCCCATGCTGCGCGAAAGATTCTTTGCCAGTGGATTGTCGCGACAAGCGTCCAGAAAGACGATATTCGTTCGCTGTTCACGTTCCATCTGCTTGAGGACGAGGCGCAGCGAGACCGCCTCGAAGTCGAGGTCCGCTTCCGCCTTCAGCCGCGCTTCGACCGGTGCCAGATAATTCTGCCCGCCGACCTGCAGCCCATGGCCCGCAAAGTAGAAGAGTGCGACGTCTGCTCCCGGGAGCAGGCGGGTAAACTCACGGATGGCCCCCTCCATACCGGCCTTTTGCAGATCGCGGCCGACAACGACCCGGAAGCCCAGTTTTTCGAGAGCACGCGCCATGTCGTTTGCATCGTTGGACGGGTTTTTGAGCGGTGCTGCGTGCTTGTAGGCGGAGTTGCCGATAACAAGCGCCACGCGCGATCCGGCATCGGCATTACTGGCCATTGTGGTGCATAGAATGGCGCACAGCGCCAGCGCGGTCAGGATTCGCATAACGTCTCTCCCCTCGACCTGTCGGCTCTATCGTATTGCTTTTTCCCAGACACTGGCGGCAGCAATATGAACGTAGGCTGAATAGGAAATACTTGGACTTTGTACGCTTTGCCGCAATGGCTCGCCTTGCGAGATCGTAAACGCGTTTGTAGGGTCGGCTCAGTTCCGAACGATTTTCACGCCAAAATGAAAGGCAGGCCGCCTCGTGCATCCCAAAGATGATCTCGTCACGCTGATCGGCGACACACCGCTCGTCAAACTCAGGAAGGCATCCGAAGAGACCGGTTGCACCATTCTCGGCAAGTGTGAATTCATGAATCCTGGCCAATCGGTCAAGGATCGAACCGCACGCCAGATGATTCTTGAAGCCGAAGCCCGCGGCGACCTCGGTCCGGGTGGCCATATCCTTGAAGGCACGGCTGGAAACACCGGGATCGGGCTGGCCCTCGTGGCCGCATCGCGCGGCTATCGAACAACGATCGTGATCCCCGAGACCCAATCCCAGGAGAAGAAGGACATGCTTCGCCTGTGCGGTGCCGAACTCATTCAGGTGCCCGCGCTCCCCTTCAAGAACCCGAACAATTATCAGCATGTGACCAAGCGCATGGCCGAAAAACTGGCCAAGACCGAAAAGAATGGGTTTCTCTACGCCGATCAGTGGAACAATCTGGACAACCGCAAAGCCCATTATGTGTCGACCGGACCGGAGATCTGGAACGATACCGGCGGCAAGATTGACGGTTTCATCTGCTCTGTCGGCACGGGTGGTACATTGGCCGGTACATCAACGTTCCTGCGCGAGAAGAAGACGGACATCGTGATCGGCTGTGCCGACCCGAGAGGTGCCGCCATGTACAATCTCTTTGCTCACGGCGAAGCAAAGGCGAGCGAAGGCGGTTCGATCAGCGAAGGGATAGGCCTCGGACGCGTCACTAACATCATCGAAGGGCTCAAAGTCGATCACGCCTATCTCATCCCGGATGACGAGGCGATCCCGCTGGTCTTCGATCTGGTTGCCAGCGAAGGGCTGATCCTCGGAGGCTCAAGCGGCATCAATGTTGCCGGAGCGATCCGCCTTGCCCGCGAGATGGGCCCGGGCCACACGATCGTTACGATCCTTTGCGATCATGGGACACGCTATCAAAGCAAGCTCTACAATCCAGCCTTTCTGGCCGAAAAAGGGCTGCCAGTGCCGGCCTGGCTGCAGCCGAGCGAATCCAGTATCGAACCGGATTTCGTCTGACGGCGTACAAGGGAACCCGGGGGCAAGAAGATATGACGGAGGAGCTCTTTCGCGACGATGCCTATGCCAAGGCATGCGAATCGAAAATTACATCGATCAACGATCGTGGCGGGATCGTTCTCGATCGCACGGTTTTCTACGCAACTGGTGGCGGTCAGCCCGGTGATAGCGGACGTCTGATTTCCAGCGCCGGCGCTGAGATTCCAATCGCGACGACAGTGTATGAGCAGGACCGGAGCACAATCGTCCACGTACCTGCCGAGGGATCCGGTCCGCTGGCGGTCGGTGATACCGTCACTGCCGAACTCGACTGGCAGCGACGCCATGGACATATGCGTGTCCACACCTGCCTGCACTTGCTGTGCGCACTTCTCCCCTACCCGGTGACCGGTGGGCAAATCAGCGCCGACCAAGGGCGCCTTGATTTCGATCTTCGCGAAGCCGGCCTCGACAAGCACGAGCTTAGCGAAAGGCTGATGGCATTGGTCGAAGCCGATCATTCCGTCTCCAGCAAATGGATCACCGACGATGAACTGGCCCAGCAACCGGATCTTGTGAGAACGATGGCCGTGAAGCCGCCTATGGGCTCCGGACGCGTTCGGTTAATCGAAATTGCAGATACGGACTTGCAACCCTGCGGCGGCACACATGTGCGCAGCACAGCCGAAATCGGCGCCGCAAGCGTCAGCAAAATCGAAAAGAAGGGCGCGCAGAACCGGCGCGTTCGCATAGCGCTTCAATCCAGCGCAACAGATGAAATTGTCTAGAAATTGGAGTTGGCCATGGCCGATATGTCAAACACCTGGCTCGTCGAAACCGACTGGTTGGCCGAGCATTTGGAAGCGCCGGACCTGATCGTGCTGGACGGGTCCTGGCATCTGCCGAGCGCAAACCGTAATCCGCGCGCCGAGTATGATGCCGAGCATATTCCCGGAGCATTGTTCTTCGATATCGACGAAATTTCCGATACGGATAATCCCCTCCCCCATATGCTTCCAAGTCCCGAAAAGTTCTCGTCGCGCATGCGAAAGATGGGCGTTGGCGACGGCTTCCGGGTCGTGGTCTATGACGCCGCCGGCATGTTTTCAGCAGCGCGCGTCTGGTGGACTTTTCGTGTCATGGGCGCACGCGACGTCGCGGTGCTCAATGGCGGCCTTCCCAAATGGAAATCCGAGGGACGCCCGCTGGAAGACATGGCGCCCCGGGCACGATCGGAACGACACTTCACAGCCCGGCGCAATGCGGCGCTGGTTCGCGATCGCGGAGACATTCTCTCGATCATCGACAGCGGTTCCGATCAGATCATCGATGCGCGCGCGGCGGCACGCTTCGAAGGGACGGCACCCGAGCCAAGGCCGGGTCTCCGCTCCGGCCATATTCCAGGTTCCAAGAACCTTCCCTACGATGTGCTTCTCAATCCCGACGGAACCTTCAAATCCGCGTCGCAGATCGAGGAAATCTTCAAGAATGCAGGTATCGACGCGACAAAGCCGATCGTCACAAGTTGCGGCTCGGGCGTAACCGCCTCGGTTCTGTCCCTGGCGCTCGCGATCATCGGCCAGCCGGACTCGGCCGTCTATGACGGGTCCTGGAGCGAATGGGGCGCAGATGAGAGCCTTCCGATCGTGAGCCCAGGCGGATGACGGAACACGCGTCCGACGCCATCACCGTCACGCGTTTCGAACAACTGGAGAAACCTAACCTCCTGGTTGCACCGCCCTCCAAGCAGATCGCGCTGATCCGGGCAAGCGCTCCCCCTGCCCACTTTTATCGCTACCTCCTCTCGCTATTGCCCGATAGTGAGATCGCACACCAACGGTCCACTTTCAGCGATGCAGCACTTGGCGGCCTTATCCATCACGCCGATATCGCGCTCTATGTGCTGCACGTGGATGGAGTTCCGGCGGGTATGAGCGAGATCGATCGCCGCGCACGTCCGCAGACCCGTATCGCCTGTGCCAGTATCGCAAACGAATTCGCCAATCCACACCTCAACCGCTATCTGCTGGCGCAGGCGATTGCTTTGGCCTGGTCTGACGAAACCGAACGCGTCCTCGCGGACGTCACATCGCGGGACAGAAGAGGTACGCTTTCGCTGTATCAATCGTGTGGATTTACGGTCTACGAGCAGTCAACGGAAGCAGAAACCGGTTCAGCCGAAACATAAGGCAATTCGCCGAGTTCAACGAACAGGCGGGGCAAATTGCATACCGCCGTTCATCCAAAGGGCATTGGCACCGCGGCTCATGCCAAAGCGCGACTCTTTTCCGAGATTGCGGTCGAAGATTTCGGCATAGTTGCCAATCGCGCCGATAACCCGTGCAGCCCAATCCTTGTTCAGCCCGAGCGCACTTCCCAAATTCTCTTCCAGCCCCAGCAGGCTGCGAATCTGTGGATTGGGCGACCCATTCAGATCGTCGACATTGTCGCGCGAAACACCAAGTGATTCCGCCGCCAAGGTTGCCAGCACGGACCAGCGCACGATCTTGAACCAGTTGTCGTCATTGCTGCGCACGATCGGCCCAAGCGGACGGTTCGAAATCCGTTCGGGTAACACCATATGCTCGTCGGGTTTGCTCAAGGAGAGCCGCAGAGCATGCAACCAGGACATATCGCCTGTAAGCACGATGCAACGTTCTCCTTCATAGGCTTGAACGGCTTCGACCCTCAGCTTCAATTGAACGGGTTTGTAGGGCAGCTTCTTCGACTTGAAGAACGCATCCACACCGCGTTCCTGCCGCGTTCCGGGAATGGCGCAAACGGCCGTGCCGGAAAGTTCCAGCGCGCTCGAGATACCGAGCTTTCGATCAACCATAAAACCCTGACCATCATGAAACGTGACGGCCGCGAATGAGAGATTGAGAGAGGTTTCCAAAAGCAGCGACCAGGCTCGGTTGCTTGCGAGCAGGTCGACCGTACCATCGCGAAGGGCTGCAATGCCGTCGGCACTGCTCAACGGCTTGAAGACCACTTTCGTCGGATCGGCGAAAACAGCCGCCGCCACGGCGCGGCAAAAATCGACATCGAGCCCGCGCCAAACGCCCGCCTCGCTCTTTTCGGAGAAACCCGGAATGCTGTCGCTCAATCCACAATTGAGCGTACCGCGGGCCTTAACCTGTTTCAGCGTATCAGCCGAGGCCAGCGAGACCGAGAGTGCGCAAAAGACTCCCAACGTCGCCGAGATCAACCATGGTTTCATGTGTTGACGGTCCTCACCCACTCGATCCGTCGCGTGCCCCGGCGTTGACCGACATTCTACTCTCGCCTGTCACTCGTCAGCTTCCATCCCAGCGACCACCACATCACATACTCTGCAGATCGCCGATAGCAGGCAAGCCGACCATGGTGAACGGCTTTGATCTTATTTCATGCAATTCGGCAGACGAGGTCAAGGGTTTGCTGAGACCCATGGCCCCTCCTCTCAGACTGCCTTCAGGGCTTGACGGAACGATGCCGATTGGCGAAACCGGCCAGCGGTTGTGCATGTAAGGATTATCTATGACCAAGTCTCCAGCCAATACACTCGGGCAGCAAACCAAGCTCAGTCATCTGGGCCGCGACCCGCAGTCGCAACATGGGTTTGTCAACCCGCCGGTCTATCATGGCTCGACGGTGCTTTATCCGACCGTGGCCTCTCTGGAGACCCGCAATCAGCCTTATAGTTATGGCCGCCGCGGCACCCCGACAATCGAAGCCCTCGAGACAGCGCTTGCCGAGCTTGAAGGCGGGGCGCGCACGGTACTAACGCCATCGGGATTGGCGGCCATTACGACTGCGTTTCTCTCGGTTGTGAATGCCGGCGACCATATCTTGGTGACGGACAGCGTCTATCGGCCGACCCGCCATTTCTGCGATACGGTCCTGACCCGGCTTGGCGTCGAGACCACATACTACGATCCGCTGATCGGCAGCGGCATTGACGCTTTGATCCGCGACAATACGCGCCTCGTCTATGTGGAAAGCCCGGGCTCGCAAACCTTCGAGATGCAGGATCTTCCGGCCATTTCCGAGGCGGCCCATATGCGCGACGCGCTCGTCTTTTTCGACAATACCTGGGGCACGCCGCTCTTCTGCCAGCCCTTCGCCCTCGGTGCCGACATTTCGATCCAGGCGGCGACCAAATACATCATCGGCCATGCCGATGCCATGCTGGGCGTCGTAACGGCGAACGAAAAGACAGCCTCTGCGCTTCGCAATCTGCATGGCACGCTCGGTCTTTGTGCCGGTCCGGACGACGTTTATCTCGGTCTGCGCGGTATGCGCACCATGGCGGTCCGTCTCAATCGTCATTCCGCGTCGGCCCTGACAATGGCCAACTGGCTGAGGGAACGAGACGAAGTTGCTCGCGTGCTGCATCCCGCACTAGAGGACGATCCGGGACACGCAATCTGGAAACGCGATTTTACCGGCTCCTCAGGATTGTTTTCCGTTGTCCTGAAGCCTTGCTCCAAGGATGCCATCGCGGCGATGCTCGATGATCTGGCGCTGTTCGGAATGGGCTTTTCTTGGGGTGGTTTCGAAAGTCTGGTGATTCCATTCGATCCCAGCGCCTATCGCTCGGCGACACGCTGGGATGCCGAAGGTCCGGCCCTGCGATTTCATATCGGACTGGAAGATGTGGCCGATCTACAGACCGATCTCGACGCGGGTTTTGCCAGACTGCGCGCCATCGGTTGAGTTCGGCGGGCAGACAGGCGTCACAAAAAACCGCCAATTGCCCCCGATCCACATGCTCCGTTAAACCTTTTCGGGCCATTCATATTGACAGATTGGCCCGTAACACATTGAGTCTTGGGCAATTCACGTGTATTGCGTAACCTGGGCCACGACACGCGCGGGGTACGCGATTGTGCCGGAGGTAGGATAGCTATGTTCAAAAAGAAGCCGGATGCGCCTCTTCGCCAGGCCGAGGACGTTGCGCCTCCGCCCTCCGAAGAGGATATGGAAACCAGTTCGCTGATTGCAAACCTGAAGCAGGTTGCGCCGCCGATCAAGTCGGGAACGGCACGCACAGCCGGTTCTGTGATCAGCGCCGAGCTGACGATTACGGGTAATCTGGTGTCCAAGGGTCTTGTCGAGATTTTCGGCAAGATCGACGGAAACATCCGATGCGCCACATTGGTGATCGGTGAATCCGCAATGGTCACAGGCGATCTCGAGGCCAAGAACCTCATGGTCAATGGCCGGGTCACGGGAACACTCCGGGGAACGGATGTGGATCTCGGACCGTCAGCGCATGTGGATGGCGATATTCACCATCAAACACTGGCGATCGCCCAAGGCGCTCACTTCGAAGGGCGCGCACAACGCTCGGACGCGCCGAAACGCGTCGAGCAGCAGTCGTCCTCACAGCAACGCGCGCCGCAGGAGCAGCAGAAGCCGGCCTCCTCCCATCAGCAACCGATGGGACAACAGCCGATGCCTCAGCAGGGTGCCGAAATGACACAGCCATCGACGCCGCCTCAGCCCCAACAAGAGGCCGATGCGTCCATGCATCCTCAATCGTCATCGCCTCGGATGGTGACGTCGTAGCAGGATCGGGTCGTCGCTGAGCGCCACAACGCGCCTCACGACATCGAACGAATTCAGCAGCCACTCTTCCGAGTGGCTGCTTTCGTTTGCCTGCATCGGAACTGCATCAGCGGACTTTTGGGGGCAAAGAACCGAATGTCCTCGATAAAGAGTTCGAGCTCTTCCTTCGCCGCAAAATGCCTACCACGGGGCATCTCGGTCGATTGCTCAACATCGTACACGCGCTCCACATAGGAGCGCTGCGGCCATTCGATCTGCTCTTCTTCATGCTCAAACACGCTGCCACAACACAAAAAAAGGCCGGCCCGAAGGCCGGCAAAGTGGATGATGGAGATCGTCAAACGGTCGTGGATGTCAGAACTTGATTTTGGCACCCACTTGGATCTGGAACTGCTCTTCGAGAACCAGGCCACCGGTCTGGAAGTTCTGGCCATTCTGTCCGGACGATATGCCCTGGACGGAAGGATCGAACTGCCGGAAGCTCGTCCACAACTGCAGGGCAGCCTTGTCGACGTCCTGCACCAGCCCGAAGCCCCAGGAGGTCATCTCGGTATCGACAATCTCGAAGGTATTACCGGCAGCGCCAAGGTTCGCGAGCGTTGAGCCGACGGCGGCATCATCTGATTCCTGATACTCGCCGTAGATCGTCGTGGCGCCGAGCTCCCGAAACAGCATGCGACGCTTGATGCCGGCCTGGACATACCAGTGGGTGATATCAGGACGGCTTGTGACGCCTGCCAGGGTTGTCGGCGCAAACTGGTTGTTGAACTGGTCGCGATGTCCGCCAAAGTAGGCGAAGAGGCCTGTCGGCGTGTGCATCACGGAGATCGAACCCGCCAGACGCTCGAAGTCCGTTGCAACTGCGCGGCAAGGACCTGCACCGGCAGCGAAGCCATTCAGAGCCGTCAGACCTGGCTGGCCACAAGCCTGCATGTCGTTATCTTCGTCTTCGTCGGTATCCCAGCTATAGCCGATACCGCCAACGACCCGGATCGAATTCCACTCTTTCTTGTAGCGGACCGCGATGTCGGCGAGATCGTCCTCGCCCCAGGACGCTGAAAATACGAACCCGGCGAGCGAGGGAGTGTCGTAGCGGATGATATCGCCGCGGCGTGTATCGCCACCCGGCATCAACTGTCCAAGCGTCAGATTGACGAGGCCACCTGTACCGGCCACACCCGGTCGCCGATTGAAGAAGCCAGCGCCTGTTTCCAACGATGCATCGGCGTTTGGTGTGCCGGCAATATTCAGAAGTTTGATATCGTCCGTCGCGGGTGAATAACGACCCATCCACAAGGAGCCGAGACGATCGCTCTTCAAATAGAGAGCGGCTTTACGAAGGCCGAGAACACCGTCACCGTTTTCGTTCGGTGCGCCATCGCTTTTTTGATTGACGGAAGCACTCGCGGCGCTTTGCACAGCAACTTCAATCAAGAAGCCAGCTGACCAGCCAGGCTTGAATTTCGCAGCACCCGTGAAACGGAACCGGGTGTTGCTTTCGGTGTTGTCGACAACATAGGCGTCCGTGTCGGCACCGTCGTCCCAGATCAGCAGGAGCTTGTTCACCTGACCTGAAATCTTGACGGATACCTTCCGGTTCCCCTTGCGAACCGTCGTTGCCTCAAGTTCGGCAACGCGTTCTTCGAGGTCGGCGCAACAATCGCCGCCCAAATCAGCCGCTTGCGCCGGCGTCAGGGCCATCCCGCCCATCAGCAGACCAGCAGCGGCGGTAGCTGTCAGTGTATTTCGCATTGGATAGTCCCCCAAAACAACTCTTGAGTGCTTATTTCACAATCCACAATTGCTCCAACACCACCGATGGAGTCGACAAAAATCGAATGAAATTATATTTTTTTTGAATTTATATGTTGCAGTTTAGCATCACTTCACAACTTAATTACATTTTCGTGATTGGAAATCATATAGCGCATTTAATCTTTAGTCTGAGTAAAAATGCTAATTTTTTTCATTCAATACGTGTACGAATAATCAGAATAAAGATTTTTTGTTGAATCTCTCTGTCGCATTTCGATATTATTGTAATTCAATAACTTACAGATATTGATTCGTAGACAGATCAAATTAACGTTTATCCCAGAAGCGTATGCTGATCATCAACAGGCATCCTGTTTGCTAATCAGCCATATCTACGGGATTTACCGCGATAGAATGAGCGCCTGCCGCACTATGACAGCGGAAATCAAGTTTTTAATGCGGCATATGCCGCAGCTGAGCGCTTCTACCGATTGAGAGTGAATTTTCCATTTAGGCAGCGAGTTGGAAGCTGTTGAGAGGACTACGGGCGCCCGCATGTCCCGCACCATAGGCCTTGCAGTGACAGCAATCGCGAAGCTGGAAGTGCGCATATCGTGAACAGTTTGGGAACCTTCCTGCAAACCGTGTAATCGCAAAACCGGAGCAAGAATGCTTTGCCATTGAAAGAATTGGCGATCCCGGCAGGACTCGAACCTGCAAGCTTTGGATAGGAAGATTGATGGCTAGATAGCGAAGTCTGTCATTTGACTCCAACAGCCTCGACTATGCCCTCTGCCATACCGACAATCCGCAACGCCGGTTGCCGAAATCTATTCCGGTTTGGTGCCGCACAAAGTGGCGCGGTGCATGGATCGCTCTTGGTTCAAATCATAGTCGGTTGCCCGGTGCATAGTGCACCGGTTATCCCACATCACAACGTCGCCTTGCTGCCATCTGTGGCGGTAGACGAATTCATCCTGAGTCGTATGGGCGAACAGTTTCTCCAGCAAAGCCCGGCTTGCATTGTTGCCCATACCTTTGACCTGCCGGGTAAAACCTTCATTCACGAAAATTGCCTTCTTACCGGTTTCCGGGTGAGTGCGGGCAATGGGATGCTCGACATCGATCCACTGGCTCAATTCATCCTCGGTCTTATACGGCCGCACGCCTTCATTCATCTTGGCTTCGTAGAGGGTACGGTAGTTATGGACGGCAATACGACCGTCGATCTCTTTCTTGGTCTCATCGTCGAGTGCATCATAGGCAGCCGTCATATCAGCATAGAGTGTGTCGCCGCCTTCTGTCGGGATGACGAGGCCGTGGAGGATCGAGCCCATCGGCGGAATGTCTTCATAGGTTATATCCGAATGCCAGTAGGCACCGCCGTTGTTGATCGGCTGGGCGCCGCCGCGTCCCCGATTGGACAGCACCAATATCTCCGGGCATTCCGGGTGCCGGATCTCCTTCACCGTATGGCACTGCAAGTCACCGAAGCGGCGCGCGTAAGCCACCTGTTTTTCGGGGCTCAATTCCTGACCACGCACAATCAGGACTGGATATGTCATCCAGGCGCGATGGAGGTCCGCAATGGTCTGGTCGTCGAGGTCCTGGTTTAGATCCAAGCCGCGAACTTCCGCTGCGGCAGGTTTGTCGAGTGGGATTACTGGCAGTTGGATGTTAATGGCAGGAGCGTTCATGGCAAATTCCCAGGATCATCGCATGCTTCAGCGAATGACGGTCCTTAGCTCGAAGAATTGGGAGACGACGAGACCGATCAGAATGTTTATGAACAGGCCGATAATGCCGCCGACAGCGTTGCATTCTGGCTGTTCTAGAAGAAATACGAGCCTATCTCGCCGGTACAAATCGCTCAACTCCAACCATTCTGAAAATAGAAAACGCGCCAACGCCATTGGAAAATATGGCGATCCCGGCAGGACTCGAACCTGCAACCTGCGGATTAGAAATCCGCTGCTCTATCCGGTTGAGCTACGGGACCAGAATTCGAACCCATTTGCATCGAGCCCGAACCGGCAGATCGTTCAACGAGCCTCTCAGGCAACATGTGCTGCTCGGATCTATGTATTTCGCTCAAACCCAAGCTGGTTCGCCAACGGCCCTAACGAACACAGATGCTGTGGTACACCACGCAATTATCCACCGCAAACATGAAAATTGATTGCGGCAAATCCATCAGCCGAAGCATGTTGCTGGCCGGAGCTCCGTCTGCCAACCGATCTTACAGACACGGCATTTCGACGATATTTCAAAACCGAAATAGGATGCATGTTCGACGATTGCCCGCTATGTCCGTTCGATCAACTCAAACGGCGGCTTCCAATAGGCCCGCGTGGATCAACTGTTAAGCCGTAGTCCCTCGCCGTTCCGGAGAACTGCAAATGAGTGCAGTCCGCAAAAATAGAACGACCAAGCGCCGGCTCCCGGTCATCGGTTGGCGTGAATGGGTCGGACTGCCGGACCTGGGTGTGGATCGGATCAAGGCCAAGATCGACACCGGAGCACGCACATCCTCGATCCATGCGTGGAACATCGTGCCCGAGCAAACCGAAGATGGTCTCTTCGTCGCATTCGATCTTCATCCTGAGCAGCGCAGTAGCCGCATGGCAATTCCGTGCCGCGTACCGGTTGCAGCCCAAAGAAATATTCGCAATTCCGGCGGGCAGGTCGAAAACCGATTTATCATTCTCACCCAATTGCTGCTTGGAGCCCGCCGGTGGCCGATCGAACTCAGCCTGACCAATCGCGATGAGATGGGCTTCCGAATGCTTTTGGGCCGCGCGGCATTGCGGCGCCGTGTTACGATCGATCCCGGCCGTTCCTTTCTCACGGCTCCGCTCGCCGATATGAAGCTTCGCAAATGACCGTTTTCATCCAAAGATCGTCCCAGTCTCCAATGCGGAAGCGAACTGCAGACGAACCCGAATCCACAGGAAGCCGCCATAATGCCGCGTGAGCCATTTGTTATAGCCGGCACCGAAGTGTCTGCGGGCGAGCGCGCGACAATATCTCTGCCTGTTCCAGGGCAATCGTCGTATACGCCACTCGCCATGCCTATTCATGTGGTGCATGGTCGCCGCGACGGTCCTGCACTGTTCGTTTCGGCAGCCATACACGGCGATGAAATCAACGGAATTGAAATCATCCGCCAACTCCTCAATGTTCGCGCCTTGTCACGGTTGAAGGGAACGCTGATTTGTGCCCCGATCGTCAACGTCTATGGCTTTTTCAACAATACACGCTACCTGCCCGACCGGCGGGATCTGAACCGCTCCTTTCCAGGTGCAGAGCATGGCTCTCTCGCCGCACGCATGGCGAGAATCTTTGCGGAGGAAATCGTCGACAGATGCACCTACGGCGTTGACCTTCATACAGGCGCGAACAATCGCACGAACTTGCCGCACATTCGAGCCGACCTCAGCGATCCTGAATGCGAGGCTCTGGCACAGGCGTTCGGGACCCCGATCATTATCAACGCCAATCTGAGAGACGGGTCGCTGAGGCAATACGCGCTTGAGAAGAAGATACGGATATTGCTGTACGAGGCCGGCGAGGCTCTGCGGTTTGATCCAATTTCGATCCGGGCGGGACTTCGCGGTACGCTCAATGTGATGCGTGCGTTAGGAATGCTGACGCGCCGCAAGAGTTCCGGCCCCAAGGTCGCCGTGGAAGAGGCAAGTGGTTCGACGTGGATACGCGCACCACAGACCGGACTGCTAAGAACGAAACTCGCCTTGGGCGCGCGGATCAAAGAGGGGCAGGCAATGGGATATGTCGCAGATGCGCTGGGCGAAACCGAAACCGTCGTCACATCATCTGTGACTGGCATCGTTATCGGTCGCAGCAACATCCCTGTTGTGAATGAAGGTGATGCCTTATTTCATGTCGCCACATTCTCGAATTCCATGGATGTGAAAGGCGCGATCGAATCATTCCATGAGAGCCATATCGAGGGATTGACGGAAGGCGATTATCCCCAACCGGTTTGAAGCGTCACCCGATAGGTTACGCGCTTGCGTGGATTATTGCCGACGAACGCGACGAATGACTGCTTTATGGACAGCAATAACCGTGTAGCGATATTTACATATAGCCCGTCCGTCCTGCATTCTTGCCACCCTGGGCCGACGCGTATGACAGCTCTGCCGAAAGCGGCCGCTGGGATTGCTGAAAGAAGACGAGAATCGAAACGTAAACCTAGAAACGTTCAGAAAGGCACTCCATGCGGTTGTTGATGCTTGCGCAGAATGCGAATCTTTACTCACACAAACGCCTCGTGGAGGCCGCGGAGGAGCGGGGCCATACGCTCGACATCATCAAGACCCTGAGGGCGACCATCAACATTACGTCTCATAGACCCACGGTCTACTATGACGGCCAGAAGGTCGAGGGCTACGACGCGGTCATCCCCCGCATCGGTGCTTCCGTTACGTTCTACGGACTGGCCGTTCTTCGTCAGTTCGAGATGATGGGTGTCTATCCGCTCAACGAGTCCGTGGCGATCGGTCGGTCCCGCGACAAGCTGCGATCTATGCAGTTGCTTGCCCGCCGCGGTATCGGCCTGCCCGTCACCACCTTCGCGCATGACCCCAAAAAGGCAACGGAAGTTATCGAGATGGCCGGCGGAGCACCGGTCGTCATCAAACTGCTTGAGGGCACGCAGGGGATCGGTGTCGTCCTGGCCGAGACACCGAACTCCGCCAAATCTGTAATCGAAGCCTTTCGAGGCGCCAATGTGAACATTCTCGTCCAGGAATTCATCAAGGAAGCCGGCGGTGCCGACATCCGCTGCCTTGTCATCGGAGGCAAGGTCATCGCATCGATGCTCCGACAGGGCGCAAAAGGAGACTTTCGCTCGAACCTGCATCAAGGCGGCAGTGCGAAGACCGTCCGAATAACGCCCCAGGAGCGCTCCACCGCAGTTGGCGCGGCCAAAGCCATGGGCTTGAATGTTTGCGGCGTCGATATGTTACGCGCCAATCACGGGCCTGTCGTTATGGAAATCAATTCCTCACCGGGTCTTGAAGGCATTGAGAACGCGTCGAATATCGACGTTGCCGGCAAGGTCATCGAGTTCATTGAGAAGAATGCCAAAGCCGGAAAAACGAAGACGAAGGGCACAGGCTGAGTCAATCAACCGGGACGCTCGGAGCGCCCCGCAAAACATGAGCATGATCGATTTCCAGATACCCGGCTCTGAAACGCCGAGGATAGCGTTCGGTCGTTCTCCTGGTTCGGTCTTACGCCCGTCTACGCGTTTCGCGCGATGATGGAGGTATGAGAATGGCGGCTCTTAACATTCTCCGTCTCCCGGTTCTTATCGTCTCTCTTCTCCTTGCCGGACAGGTCAAAGCCGAACCCGCCACCGTTGGCTGGATCGAGAATGCATGGTTCGGTAACGCGGAGATAAAATTCCAGGCAAAACTCGATACGGGCGCGAAAACCTCTTCAATCAACGCACCGAAATTCCAAGAATTCGAACGCAACGGTGAAAAATGGGTTCGATTCCGGATCACAAATGCCGAAGGGCAAGGCCACACGGTGGAGAGCAAGATCGTTCGCACATCGAGAATCCGGCGTTCAGGCGTCGCGCCGGTTTCGCGCCCTGTCATTCTGATCCATGTTTGCATTGCGGGCCAGAAAGCCAGAGTCGAGTTCACACTCGCGGATCGCACAGGAATGGACTACCAGGTCTTGATCGGGCGCACATTTCTTGCAGGTAGACTTCTCGTCGACTCGCGCCGCACGCATCTACGATCCGGTCTCTGCTAACAGCACTATGAATCGCGCGCATACAGCCGGTGCTACTATCGCCGACAAAGCGATCCTTGATACGGAACGTAGCGCATTCGGCACGAGATAGCGTTTAGTGAGTCCAGCTGTCGATACGGCCAAATTTGAAATTGTCCGCATATGATTTCTTGAGCTGCTTGCGGGGCTTCGGCTCCATGACCGTGTAGGCAATGCCGTTGCGCTTCGCATAAGCAATGGCGTCGTCTTTGGTGGGAAAGGCCATCTTCAATTGAGAGCGCATGTCGCTTGAGCTGGTCCAGCCCATCAGCGGCTCGATCTGTCTTGGCTGTTCGGGCTCGAACTCGAGCACCCAGCGCTTCGTGCGCGCCGTTCCGGATTGCATGGCCGTCTTCGTCGGCCGGTAGATGCGTGCAACCATGTGTGGCTCCTCGCAAGCAAGTCTGCAGCCCGTCAAACCATTCCAACGCGGTTGGAAACGGACGCTCGGATCGCTCGTTTCATGGTCGGGGCAGCAAGATTCGAACTTGCGACCCCCTGCTCCCAAAGCAGGTGCGCTACCAGGCTGCGCTATGCCCCGACAATGAATAGAGTCCGGTCTCGCGAACTGTGCAGAGACCTTATGGAGTGTGCATTACACCTTTAGCCTGCGCCTCGCAAGACGGCCGATGTCACGTCCCGAACATATCGTTTATTGGGTGAAGGTCTTGTGAACGACCTTGTCGCCCGGCTTCAATCCAATCCTGTCTGCCGTTCCTGCAATCAATTCCAGAACGGCGAGGACCTTGCCGTTGGATTCGATGGTCTTGAGCGACTGAGGCACCGTGTTGCGGACCACATGATGCACGACGCCTTTTTCAGTGATGAACACCATATCCAGCGAGATGTAGGTGTTCTTCATCCACATCGCGACCGGCTGCTGCTTGTCGTAGATGAACAGCATGCCGCGGTCCGCCGGCATGGAGGTCCGAAACATCAGGCCGATCGCCTGCTCTGACGGCGAATCGGCAATTTCAACGGTGAATTTGTGATCACCGCCACCGGTCTTAAGAACCAGTTCTTCGGTTGGCAGTGTCTTGCTTTCGGCAGTGGCCGATGCGTAAGCCAAGGCAATCACCAGCACCAAAAGGCCCAGCAGTCCATAGATAAAGACTGGTGGGCCCAGAAGCGTCTGAGGCTGCGGCTTCGGCCTAATTCGTTCTTGTCTCCGTTCCGACCGGCTTGAGCTCTGCCGCCATGAGCCCTTTCGGTCCATTTCCGTAGCGAACCATAACCCTCTGGCCCGGACGAAGCTCGGCAAAACCGAAGCGCCGTAAGGTTTCCATGTGGACGAAGATATCTGCCGTGTTTTCGCCACGCGTCAGGAACCCGAACCCTCGGATGCGATTGAACCATTTGACAACGGCTTCTTCAAAATCGCTTTCCGCTACGATCTGCACATGTGTCCGCTGCGGTAGTTGCGACGGATGCACTGCGCTCGAATCATCCATAGAAATGACACGGAAGGCCTGCAGACCTTTTGGTCTTTTCAGAACTTCGCATACAACCCGCGCTCCCTCATACGCGGTTTGATAGCCATCTCTTCTCAAAACCGTCACGTGCAGTAGGACATCTCCAAATCCACTGTCAGGTATGATAAAACCATACCCCTTGGATGCGTCAAACCACTTTATCGTGCCGGCGATTTCAATTACGTCGACAGGCGCGTCTTCGTTTTGCGCAATTCCCTCGACGAGAGGCGACGCCTTCGGCCCCATCACTAACTCCCCCGCTGACTTTCGAGTCGCATTTCCTCACCGAATAGGCCCCTATTTGGGGAGGAATACCGACGCTTCGACTGAACATATCATCCCGAAGTGCAGTGCAAAGTAGAAATTTCCGCTGCACCATTTTCTCAACACCGAACGGCTTTCAGGTGTCACATTGAGAAGCTCCGGGAAGCGCATGATCAATATGAAAAAAACAATCTTCGTGCAGAACGGCGCCTAAAGGCATCGGTCCGAAAAGCAACATCAGGTTGCTGAAAGCTGTTGCAGAGACGCAACAGAATTTTCACCTTATGCACGGCCATGTCCGGAATTGCGTTATCGCGGGGCGGTCTTGATTCGAGGCGGGTGCATCGTCTCGCCAACCGGTGATACCTGCCCGCCTACAAGGCTTCATCCAGGCGTTTGAAGCCGTCGGCGTGACTTGTCGCGGACGTCGCGCAAGACGGCACCGATTTCCCCGTGAATCACCAAATCCGCAATCGGATCGAGGGGCGTTGCCTCCCGATTGATGATAACCAGGTTGGCGCCATGTTCCTTTGCGAGCACAGGAAAACCTGCCGCCGGGTAAACAACAAGAGAGCTTCCGATCGCAAGGAAGATGTCCGAATCGACGACCGCCTTTCGGGTCGCGGCCATGGCATCGCCCGGCATGGGTTGTCCGAAAGAAATCGTCGCCGTCTTGATGAAACCGCCGCAAGCGTCGCAGTCGGGCGGTCTCTCGTCCTCTCCCATGCGGGATCTGACCCAATCGATACTGACCCGCGACGAGCAGTCGATGCAGGCGGCATAGGTCGTATTGCCGTGAAGCTCGATGATCCGCCTTTCCGGAATCCCCGATGCCTGATGAAGATTGTCGATGTTCTGAGTGACGATATGAGAGAGCGCGCCTGCGGCCAGATAATCGGCCAATACCTGATGGCCCTCGGTGGGGCGAGCGGCCGCAAATGTGTCTTCGATTGCAAAACGCCGGCGCCATGACTCCTTACGTGCTTCCGGCGAATCGAGAAAGTCCTGGAATTCGATCGGTTCGTTCTTCGCCCACAGCCCGCCGGGGCTGCGAAAATCCGGAATTCCGGATTCGGTGCTGATCCCGGCACCGGTGAAAGCTATCCCCGACTTGGCCTCGTCGAGCCATGCGGCAAGGAGTGCTGTCTGGTCGCTGGTATCCGCCATTCTTGCACCTTATCTCTTTGCAGGCTGCGAACCTCAGCAGAATCTTGTTTGCGTTGATCTCACCCGATCAAACGCGATAATGGCCGGTGAAAGCCATCTGTCAAAGGACACGGACATCGATGAAGTATCTCCACACCATGGTACGCGTCACGGATATCGACGCATCGCTCGATTTTTACTGCAACAAGCTGGGCCTCACGGAACTGCGCCGCCGCGAAGACGAAAATGGCCGCTTCACGCTCGTTTTCCTCGCAGCGCCCGGCGATGAAGAGGCGCAGCTCGAGCTGACCTACAACTGGGATCCTGAACCCTATGGCGAGGGCCGCAATTTCGGACATCTGGCCTACCGGGTCGATGACATCTACGAGACCTGCCAACGCCTCATGGACAACGGTGTGACCATTAATCGACCTCCACGTGACGGACGCATGGCATTCGTCCGCTCTCCTGACAATATCTCGATCGAGTTGCTGCAAAAGGGACCATCGCTGCAAAAGCAGGAGCCATGGGCCTCCATGGAGAATACCGGCCACTGGTAGGACACTATCGGTAGCCACTTGAGACGCGCGGCCCGCCCTAGGGTCCGGCGGCGCATCCAATCCATGCGATCTTGGCGCCAACGGCGCCATCGCTACCCGATCAACAAATACGCAAGTTGCGTTCGCACCATAAACGCATGCGCAATCTGCGGCAATTTCATGTGCTGAGGAGAGTTGGCACCCTCTAGGTGCATTGAACTCCTGTTTCCAGGTTGAAAAACAGGAAAGTTTTGTTGTCTTTTTAAAGGGGTTGCCAGTTTCGAGCCCCCAAATTGGCCCCAGCGATATCAATGGGCTATGGGGCGAGTGGCAAACCATTCCAGCGTGCAGCGCCACTCTCTTTATATATAGAGGCGTCTCGCAACAGTTCTTCCCCTTCCCTCTCTCTATGTGGGGAGGTGGGGTGATGAGCAATCGCACTAGCCGGAACTTGGCATGATGGCCCAGGCTCCCACATCGACGCGGGGCCAGTATCGCATTGGTCGATGATTAGATTAGTAGGCTGTTGTATTTTCTGGATGCCAATTGCCTAATGTGCCCGTTGTCTTGGACTGTTTCCAAGATCGTCAAAACTCTCCAGGAGGTGGAAATGATCGTCACGGTTTTTCGCTCGCGCCTAAATCCGGAAACGGAAACGGAATACAAGAATGTTGCCATGCGGATGGCCGAACTCTCGAAGACGATGCCTGGTTATGTTTCCCACAAGACATTCTTTGCGGACGATGGTGAGAGGGTCACCATCGTCGAATTTGAGTCGGAAGATGATATGGATGTCTGGTCCAAGCATCCTGAACACCTCGAAGCCAAGAAGGCGGGTCGCGAGTTGTTTTTTACCGAATTCAAGATTCACGTCTGCGACGTCAAGCGGACAATCAAGAAGGATGCTGCCGCTCAGTCATAGACCTGACGTCGAGACACGGTGTCCTAAAATGCCGCGTCCGTGGTGTAAATGAGTTCGGCAGTTTGGCGTGAATGTTGGAAATCGCAGGCATCGGTCACACATATGGACTCCAAGCCAAAATACGAAGAGCTTGTTGAGATATTGGGCCGCCATATCTACGACCACTGGACCGAGAACAATGATTTTTATGATATGTCTAATTCGGGCTTCCAAATTGCGGCGGCTATACTCGGAAAACTCGACATAATGGAGCGAAAAGGCAACACGGCTCATCATAAATTTCTATGTGAACCGAAATTGTTCAGAGCAAAGGCAATTGAAAATAAAAAAAAGGATGTGGATACGATACGACCATCTTGGCTTTCATTGGCATCATTGAATACGGAAAGCCAGAAGATGACCTTGTTGAATGCCTAGTGAAATTGGATGTGTATCAAGACCCGTACATCTATGATGGGTTGTACGTTTGGGGAGACCGGATGCCATACTACAACAATCTCTATTCGAACTGGGCGTCTTTGATCGCGTAGGGAAAGTCGGCAATCCACTAGCTGCAATGACACGGTGTCCTAAGATGCCTAGGCCTTGGTGTGGGTGAGCCCAACTGCTCACCATTATTCCTCGCCAGATACAATTGCCGCCGAAACGTTTAGCGCCGGATTCAGCACGGTCCAAATCAGTATTTCACCAGCACCAGTCTGGACATTTATTTTCGCCGTCACAATAATCGCACTGTCACCCGGCCCAATTTGAGGATTTTCAGCACTCGTATTGAAAATCACAGCCCCTGTTGTTGATGAATTAAATAATTCGACCGTCAAGATATCACTTCCATTAAACAGAATTTTTCCTGGAGTGGCCGTGGTTTTGTTTAAAGAAGTCATTCCCATGCCTCCTTATGCAATAAAAACCAAAAATCCTCTGTCAGTTCGCTGTCGACCGGGAATACCGGGGCGACAACCCAGCCGCTAAGGTCAAATTGCTGGGCGGCGGCGGCAAGGAATACGAGCCTTGGCCAGCTATCGCTCTAGAAAAGTTTTCCACAGAAGCCCAGACGCCGATGCATCGTCGGGCCTTCGCTCTTTTTGCTCTACACAGGCCAGCGACATGGGGACGTGATCCAGATGGCTTGGCAACACTATCAGGGAGGCGAAATAAGCGTCGTACAAGGCAAAACCGACAAACGGCTAACTTGTTTCCCGCCCATCGCGATTTGCGCGCTGAAATCGACAATATCGAACGCCAGCAGTTTATGATGCTTCACACCACAAAGGGGAAGCCATTCGGTCCCGTTTATTTTGGTGCCTGGTTCAAACGAGAAATGACACGGTTGGGCTTTGGTGGCCTGCAATTGCACGGATTACGGAAGAATGCCGTCAATGCTTTGTTGGAGGCCGGCTGCTCAGAAGCCGAGACCGCATCTATCACTGGGCAATCCCTTCAGGTGGTCCAGCATTATGCGAAAAAAGTGAACCAACCACGCCTTGCCGGCTCGGCGATTCGCAAATGGGAGAACGCCGAATGAACGCTCAGTGGCAAACCTGTTTGGGGAAAGTGGCAAACCCACCAGCTAAGTTGTGGCACCCCCTAGGAGAATTGAACTCCTGTTTCCAGGTTGAAAACCTGGCGTCCTAACCACTAGACGAAGGGGGCCCAGCGCAACGACGGGTGATATAAAACGCTTCGCCGAAGCACGCAAGCCCGCTGTTACACCTAAGTTTCGCTTTGCTGTGGATCAGCGACATCCTCGACGATCAGCTCAATCTTCTCACGCCCGCCCCAGGTGTTTCGCCGCAGGTGTCCAACGACGTGCAAAAGGCCTCGGCCACGCGCCGACAGGAGCGCTCCGATCTCGGTATCCGCAGCACGAAACGCGATGGCATCCAGGCGAACGCCGTCGGGTCCGGTTAGCTGGCAACGGACATGGCCGCTCCCAACCGTCTTGGAAAATCCGCAACGATGCCCGGCAAAGACAAAACGTGGCTCGGGATTGCCTGATCCAAACGGCCCGGCTTTGTCCAAAAGCTCCATCAACTCACGGGTTGCACCGCCCCCGGAAAGCGTTGCATCGATTTCAAGCGTCGGTAGCTGCCGTGCAGCAAGCACATCGCTCTGCAACGCGGAGCACAGCGCACTCTCAAGTTCATCGAAGCGTGTGCGTTCGACCGTGAGTCCGGCAGCCATGGCGTGGCCGCCGCCCTTGATCAGAATTCCGGCTTCGACCGCCGCGCGAACAGCCGTACCCAGATCTACGCCTGCAATCGAGCGTGCCGACCCGGTCCCGCGCGTCCCCTGATCCCACGTGATGGCCAGCGCAGGGCGTTGATATCGTTCCACAAGGCGGCTCGCTATCAGGCCTACAAGTCCCTTGTGCCACTGCTCGGAGTCGACCAGCGTGATCGGTGCGTCTGGTTCCTGCTCAAGCCTGCGGTCCGCTGCGGCCATCGCCTCTTCGATCATATCGGCCTCAAGCGCCTTTCGAGCCTTGTTCAGCTGCTCAAGTTCGTCGGCGATGCCGCGGGCTTCGAGATCGTCGCCGGCGGTTAGAAGCCGGGCGCCGAGGCTTGCATTCCCGATACGGCCTCCCGCGTTGATCCGCGGGCCGAGCACATAACCCAAATGATAGGACGTCGGCTCCGAGGAAAGCCCGGAAACATCCGCCAATGCCCGCAGCCCGATATTGCGGCGCGCATGAAGAACCTTGAGACCCGTCGCGACGAACGCCCGGTTAAGACCGCTCAGTGGTACGACATCGGCAACAGTGGCCAGTGCCACCATATCGAGCCACTGGCGCAGATCCGGTTGCGGTCCATTGCACTCATACCAGCCCGATGCCCGCAAGTGCCGCGCCGTTGCCACGAGCAACAGGAACGTCACGCCGGCGGCGGCAAGATCGCCCTGCCCGCTCAGATCGTCCATCCGGTTGGGATTGATGAGCGCGAAGGCATCCGGTAGCTGCTCGTCAGCCAGATGATGATCGACGACAACAACGTCCACGCCTCGGGCTTTGGCCTGTGCAATCGGCTCATGGCTGGCTGTGCCGCAATCCACGGTCACGATCAGCGCAGCCCCTTCGTCAATAAGTGTCGCAAACGCTTCCGAATTGGGACCGTAGCCTTCGCTCAGCCGATCGGGAATGTAGATTCTCGCGCGCAGGCCATGAGCCGCAAGAAACGAGATCACAAGTGCCGTACTGGATGCCCCATCAACGTCGTAGTCACCGAAAACGGCGACCGATTCACCCGACTTGATTGCTCTTGCCAGACGCTCCGCACCTCGATCCATGTCCTGAAGTGTCGAGGGGTCCGGCATGAGATCGCGAAGCGTCGGATCGAGCCAATGATCGACATTGGCAAGGTCGACACCACGGGCGGCAAGGATACGGCCGAGGATTTCAGGGACGCCCAACCGCTGAGCGATCGCCGAAGCAATGGGCGTTCGGCTCTTGGAAAGGCGATCAATCCAGGTGAACCCGCGGGCGGAACGCCGGACTCCCAGCAGCGGATCTGTTGCGTCATCCATCTCACCCGCAGCGCACGCAGCACTCATAACATCCCTCAAGGTTCCACTGTCGATTTGTGCCAAGTGTGGATGATTCGTCACCGCGCTGAAATGGCGCCATCCCCGATATCCTCAACGCCAATATTGCACGTTGGCCCGATTCCCGGCAGATTGGCGCAATCCTTGGAGCGACAAGAACGAGATGGCCTGACCCAGTTTTTCGAAATGCAGTCTGAAATTTGCTGAGCAGTGCTGCCAAGAGATCCTATTCACCTCGATATTTGCCGAGAAAGAACGAAGCAATGACGACTTTCGCGCGGGCTCCGGCCATCGCCCTCCTGGCGTTGTTATCCCTCTCATTTCTGCCCGTATCCGGGACAGCGCAAACACCTGGGACAACGAGCGAGACACTCAAGGTCATCACGATAGAGCGTAAGCCGTTTTCATTTCAGGGGGACACGGCACGAACAGGTTTCAGCATCGATCTTTGGGAACTTCTGGCAAAGGAACTCGGCAAACGCTTCGAGTTCGCAGCGGCCGACACCTTTCCCGAAATGCTCAAGCAGATCGAAAGTGGAGAGGCCGATGCGGCAATTGCAAACATCTCAATCACGTCGGAACGAGAAGCCCACATGGATTTCTCTCAGCCGATATTCGATTCCGGGCTGCAAATTCTCGTCAAGGTGGGGGCCGGTCAGGTCAGCCTTCTGTCCACCGTGTTGAGTATGGAGATCCTCGGATGGATTGTGATCGCCCTGATCCTCCTTTTCGTCGCCGCAAACCTCATGTGGTTCTTCGAAAGGCGCGCCCAGGCTTATTTCGAGTACCCCTATCGCGAAGGGCTCTGGCGGTCGTTCTGGTGGGCACTGAACGTCATCGTCAATGGTGGTTTCGAGGAGCGCGTCCCTCAATCACGGAGCGGCCGGGTCTTTGCCGTGATGCTGGTCATTGCCAGCCTGTTCGTCGTTTCGATTTTCGTCGCCAAGATCACGGCAGCCCTCACTGTCGGTGAGCTCCGCACACAAATTCAACAATACGAGGATCTATACGGTAAGAGAGTCGGCACGACGGCGGGCTCGACGTCCGCCGCATTCTTGAAATCGCGATCGATCCGTTTTCAGCCATACACCGATATACAAACGATGTTCTCGGCACTAGAGCGAGGAGTGTTGGATGCGGTTGTCCATGATGCCCCGATTGTCGCCTACTATGCGTCGACGGAAGGGCGCGGACGCGTTCAGACAGCCGGCAAGATCTTTCGACCGGAAAAATATGGGATCGCGTTTCCGCCCGACAGCAGTCTCGTTGAGCCAATCAACCGGGCTCTCCTCAGACTGCGCGAGAACGGCACCTACGCAACACTTCTGGAAAAGTGGTTCGGCGAGGACTATCAGTGAGGCCATCGCATGCCCGTCAGTAAAGACCAGGCATGAGCGATACCGCCCGGCGGTCAGTCGAACTTATCCGTCGTACGATGCTCTGTTCGAATCCAACGGACGGTTCCCGTTGCTGCCCGCATCACCACGGTCTCGGTTTCGATCATGTTCGGCAGCAGCTTCACGCCTTCGAGCAACGGTCCATCGGTGACACCGGTTGCTGCAAACAAGACATCACCCTTGGCCATGTCGGTCATGCTGTATTTCCGATTGATATCATCGATACCGATGTCCGCAACGCGCTGCTTGTGGTGATCGTTGAGCGGGAAAAGGCGTGCCTGGATCTGCCCGCCGATGCATCGAAGCGCCGCCGCGGCGAGGACGCCCTCCGGTGCGCCGCCAACACCCATGTAAATGTCGATCCCCGTCTCTTCGGGCTCGGTCGTCTGGATGACGCCGGCAATATCACCGTCACCGATGAGCTGGATTGCTGCACCGGCCTGACGTACTGCTTCGATGAGCTTGCCGTGGCGCGGGCGGTCGAGAATGCAGGCTGTGATTTCGTTGACCGAGACACCTTTGGCTTTGGCCACCGCTTGAAGATTCTCTTCCGGCGATGCGTCCAGATCCACCAATCCATCCGGGTATCCGGGTCCGACTGCGATCTTGTCCATATAGATATCAGGGGCGTTCAACAGGGAACCTGCCTCGGCTATCGCAATGACCGCCAGCGAGCCTGCACCAGCCTTGGCACAAATGGTTGTGCCTTCGAGGGGGTCGACCGCAATGTCCACAGCCGGCCCTTCTCCAGCGCCGACATCTTCACCGATGAAGAGCATTGGGGCTTCGTCACGCTCTCCTTCGCCGATCACCACACGCCCATTGATGGACAGACGGTTCAACTCGCGGCGCATGGCGTCGACGGCGGCTTTGTCGGCCGATTTTTCATCGCCGCGCCCTCGGAGCCGAGCGGCAGCCACTGCGGCCTGCTCTGTGACCCTCGCAATCTCCAGGGTCAGCATGCGGTCTAGCGACTGCTCCGCACTTTTCGTCATTGTCGTCTCTCCCAAAATGGCGGTCGTTTCGTCTGTTGTGATGATCAGGAACCTAAAGGTTCTCGATACGGATCATCTGTGGCTTCTGGTCGACATGACCATCTTTTTCAATGCCTTCGAGGGCTCGGCGTATATGCGCCTCGGTCGTGTTGTGGGTAATCATCACCACCGGCATCGGCCCGCCGTCTCCTGTGACTGCGTTCAGTCCCGGCAAGGATTCCTGCGGTCGTCGCTGAACGATACTCTCGAGCGAGATCCCCTCTTCCGACATACGGCTCGCGATTGCAGCGAATGTTCCCGGCCGGTCATAGACCGACAGCCGAATGTAATAACCGCCCTCATGGGTTCGCATGCGCGCGCGCGTGTAAGGGCGCAACGTTGCGGCAGGTCGAATAAAAGGCTTGAGGCGAAGATCGCGAGCAATATCGACAACATCGCTCACAACCGACGAGGCGGTTGGCCCAGCACCGGCGCCGGCGCCGATAAGCATGACGGCGCCCGCAAAATCGCCTTCGACGGCTACGCAATTGAACGCATCGCCCACCTCGGCGATTGCCGAGTGTCGCGGCACCATTGTGGGATGTACGCGTTGTTCGATTCCGCTTTCGGTCTCCACCGCGACACCAAGGAGTTTGATCCGATAACCGAGATCGCGTGCCGCATCGATATCGGCGGGCTCTATCGCTTCGATGCCCTCAAGATAAATGGCATCGAAGGCGGTCTCGGTACCGAATGCCAGACTGGTCAACAATGCCAGCTTATGCGCCGTATCGTGCCCTCCCACGTCGAACGTCGGATCGGCCTCGGCATAACCGGCCTGCTGCGCCTCTTCGAGCACATCCGCGAATGAACGCCCGTCAGCCTCCATGCGCGTCAAAATGTAATTGCACGTACCGTTCAGAATGCCATAGATCCGTTTGACCCGATTAGCAGCGAGGGTCTCACGCATGGTCTTCACGATCGGGATGCCGCCCGCCACCGCAGCCTCGAAGTTCAGGGCGACCCCCTGCGCCTCGGCTTGCCTGGCCAACGCTGTTCCATGTTTTGCGAGCAGTGCCTTGTTGGCGCTGACCACATGTTTTCCGGCGGCAATCGCTTTCTCGACCGCCTCTTTGGCGATGCCCTCGTCTCCGCCGATCAGTTCAACGAAAACGTCAATCTTCGAACTTTCGGCCAGGGCCGCGGCATCATCGAACCAATCGAAGGAGGACAGGTCCACCGTTCGGTTCTTCGTGCGATCGCGCGCGGAGACTGCGGTAACAGCAAGGCGGCGGCCAACCTGCGCCTCGATGTGCTCGCCATTAACAGCAAGAAGCTCCACGACACCGGAGCCAACAGTACCGAGCCCGGCAATTCCAAGTCTTAGGGGTTCACTCATGATGCAGATGGAGACGCCATTGGCACGACATTCGTGTCGGCCGGATGCTCTTCGGATAGGAATTTGCGGACGGCACGCGCCGCTTGCCGGATGCGCTGCTCGTTCTCGACGAGCGCGATGCGCACATAGTCTTCGCCATACTCGCCAAATCCGATGCCCGGGGATACCGCGACACCGGCTTTGGCAAGAAGCAATTTCGAGAATTCGAGCGAGCCCAGATTGTGGAAACGCTCCGGAATGGGAGCCCAGGCGAACATCGTGGCCGGTGGTGCCGGGATCGTCCACCCTGCCCGCTCAAGAGATTCGACCATGCAATCGCGGCGATCGCGATAGACCTTGCGAATCTCGTTGACGCACTCCTGCGGACCGTTGAGGGCGGCGGCGGCGGCAACCTGGATCGGCGTAAAGGCACCATAATCCAGATAAGATTTCACACGCGCCAACGCGGCAATCAAACGCTCATTGCCGACCGCAAATCCCATACGCCACCCGGGCATCGCATAAGTCTTCGAGAGCGACGTGAATTCGACGGCGACGTCCATTGCGCCCGGCACTTCGAGAATCGATGGCGGTGGCTGGCCATCGAAATAGACTTCCGAATAGGCGATATCGGAAAGCAGGATCAAATCGTGACGCCGGGCATAGGCGACCACTTCCTTGTAAAAGTCCACATCGGCGACCATTGCGGTCGGGTTCGACGGGAAATTCAACACCAAGGCGATCGGCTTGGGAACAGAGTGGCGCAGGGCGCGATCGACCGCACTCAGGAATTTGTCGTCCACGCTGACCGGCAGGTGCCGGATGGCGCCGCCAGACATGATGAAGCCGAATTCATGAATTGGATAAGTGGGGTTCGGAACGAGAATGACGTCACCGGGCGCAGTAATGGCCTGCGCCATATTGGCGAAGCCTTCCTTGGAGCCGAGGGTTGCTACGATCTGCGTCTCGGGATCGAGTTTGACGCCAAAACGCCGCTCGTAATAGGCCGCCTGGGCGCGCCGCAGGCCGGGAATACCGCGAGAGGCCGAATAGCGATTGGTTCGCGGTCTCGTAACCGTCTCGACAAGCTTGTCGACAATATGCTGCGGCGTCGGCATATCGGGATTTCCCATGCCGAAATCGATAATATCGTCGCCGCGGGCCCTTGCCTCTGCCTTGAGCCGATTGACTTCCTCAAAGACGTAAGGCGGTAACCGCTTTATTCTATGGAATTCCTGCACCGTGCTTCCTGCTTCCCGCCCGCACAATCCGAACCTGGAGTGGTTTGAGATAAGCCCGAATTTTGGGCAGCCATCAAGCAAAAACCACGCTAGATCAACCTGCGCCTAATCGAATTCGATTAAGCGCAGAAAAGTTGATCGACTCTAAGCTGCTAGTGCAACTTGTATGCGTTTGACTAAACGCACGTTGCTTTCGTCGCCCAGGAAGCTCAGCCTGCAATCAATGATTGTCGGAAGTGCAAGATCGACAGGGCCGAACGGCTGTGGCGCGAAGGGCCTACCGCTTCTCGATTTCTTCCAACGCCTCTGTATGGTGGCTCTCCTGAGCCGCCGACAGATCCTTAATTGCCGAGTCCTGCTCGTCTTTCGACATGACGTTGTTTTTGAGCTTCACCACGGTGGCAAGCGATTCTCTTGGAATGCTCAGCACAGACCCGTCGCTACATGCCGCCAAGCCCAACAGAGTCATGGACAGCCCGACGGCAGTGATGGATTTCTGAAGTTTGCGCAGCATAATCTTCCGATTTTCCGTCTTCTGGGCCAGACCGGACCCGCGCACTCGAATCTGGTACCCAACTATGAATCCGCTTAGCACAGGATTTACCGAGCGAAAACGACTGATTGTTCAACTTATGGTCGTCTGGGCCACCAGCGGACATTATTGTTAGATTGTGTGTTAATTGAGCCACAGGGATCAGCAGGTGAAACCCATGAATGACAACAAGAAATCGGACGGCAATGACACGGAACCGATGGCTGTGGGCACCGATCCGCAGGCTCTCGCACGGAATATGTTCCGGCTCTTTGAGGAAGGCGGAAAAGTTTTCACCGGCGTCATGGAAAAGAGTAATGGGCAGGCCGGCCCATACAGCATGGCCAATGAAATGGGCGAAGCCGCCAAAATTCTCGGTGCCGTCGCACAACAATGGGTGACCGAACCCACCAAGATTGCCGAAGCCCAAGGCAATCTGATGCAGAGTTATGCGGAGTTATGGGGCCGGTCGACGCGGCGTTTCTTTGGCGAAGATGTCGAACCGGTTGCCGAACCGGAAGAGGGCGATAATCGGTTCAAAGATGCCGAATGGTCTCAGAGTCAGTATTTCGATTTCTGGAAACAAGCCTATCTACTCACCTCTCAGTGGGCCGAAGAGGTCGTCGGATCGACGGAAGGGCTGGACGACCGAACGAAACAGAAGGCCGAATTCTATGTCAGTCTGATTACGAATGCGCTGTCACCGTCCAATTTCGGGCCGACCAATCCCGAAGTCGTGCGTGAAACGCTCGCGACAAATGGCGAGAATCTCGTCAATGGCTTGGCGCATCTGGCAGAAGACATCGGCCAGTCGGACAACCTCCTGCGGATCAGGCAGACCGATCTGGAGGCTTTTGAGGTTGGCACGAATTTGGCCGTCACCCCCGGCAAGGTCATTTTCCAGAACGACATTATCCAACTGATACAATACAGTCCGCAGACCGATGAAGTCCGGGAAATTCCGCTGCTGATCGTGCCCCCCTGGATCAACAAGTTCTACATCCTCGACCTCGTGCCTAAGAAATCTTTCATTCGCTGGGCAGTATCGGAAGGTTTCACGGTCTTTGTGATTTCCTGGGTCAATCCGGACGAGCGGCTCGCCTCGAAGACCTTCGAGGACTACATGCACGAGGGTGTATTGGCGGCAACAGAGGCCGTTATCAAAGCGACCCCTCGCGCCGACAAAGTCAATGCCTTGGGCTACTGTGTCGGTGGAACGCTTCTTGCCGCATCCCTGTCCTATATGGCCGCAAAGAACGATGACCGTATCCAATCGGCAACCTTTCTCACCACCCAGGTCGATTTCGAGCAGGCCGGCGATCTGCTCGTCTTCATAGACGACACCCAGTTGAAATCGCTAGAAGAAATGATGGCCGAGGTCGGTTATCTCGATGGCTCGCGCATGGCCAATGTCTTCAATATGCTGCGCTCGCGTGATCTGATCTGGCCCTATGTGGTCAACAACTATCTCCTTGGAAAAAAACCGTTCCCGTTCGACCTCCTATACTGGAACGCGGATTCGACGCGCATGCCAGCCGCCAATCATGGGTTCTATCTGCGGGAATTCTATAAGAACAACACATTTGCCAAAGGTCTGATGGAACTCAGCGGCGAAAAGCTGAACCTGTCCAGAGTCGACATACCGATTTACGAGTTGGCGACGCGCGAAGATCATATTGCGCCCGCCGCTTCATGCTTTCGCGGTGCGAAGCTTTTCGGCGGCCCCGTACGGTTCGTCTTGGCCGGATCGGGACATATTGCCGGCGTCGTCAATCCGCCGGAGAAGGTCAAATACCAACACTGGACATCCGATGGCGAGGCTCCGAGCCTGGAGGCCTGGATCGATCAGGCTGAGGAGCACCCGGGGTCTTGGTGGCCCGACTGGAGCGCCTGGCTCGCTGACAAATCCGGCGAAATGGTCAAGGCACGCGTGCCAGGACGCGGCAAGCTCAAGGCCATCGAGGACGCGCCAGGGAGCTTTGTGAAAGTGCGCGGCGATTGATCTTTCCTGCCGTTCCCTGACCGGCCGCTTCGTTCATCGCCGAGTTCGTCCTTTTGTTGCCACGCCATTGTCGCATTTTGCATGATCCGTGTCGTGCAGATGGCTTTGCGGGTGGCTTCAATTGGTCAGGGTGGAGTACGGTATGGGGCAAGAGGACCAGAAACCGCGCGGCAACTTGCTGTCGCGGAGAAAAGCACTGAGGCTCGTCGGCGCTGCAGGTCTGAGCATTCTTGCCGGCCCGTCGAGCGCTTTGGCGAGCTGTCGCTACAAGCTCTCGAAACGTCTATCCCTTGAGGGTCGTTTAATCATCGACTCGCACTGCCACATCTTCAATCTCGCAGATCTCCCGGTGGAGCAGTTTCTTCGCAGGGTGCAATTCAGAGAGCAACCCTCTCCTTTTCTGGGTCAGATCATACGCTTTGTAAAAAAGATGCAACGCCGGTCGATGGGCTACCGCACCGAAGTCAGACTGATCGACCGTCGCGGTGGCCCAACGAATGTTGCGAGTGCCCGAACGCGAGGCTTCCAAACTGGAGATGAGGATGCAGACCAGGCCCTTCAATTCGCTCTTGCCGACGCGCTGGAAAGCAAAAAGCCAAGCGGTACAACATATCGCGGCTTCAAGCCGAACGACGCCGAGGACGCGGCGGATGCTCAATTCAAGGATTTCCTGAAACGCAAATACGGCCTCCAGCAGGCGCCGGACGGAACACTGACCAAAAAGACGACGCGGGGCTGGAAGACCACGACTTTCGACAACCCGGCAGAGGACGAGGCAAGTCGGACACTCGACTGGGGAAAGCTACTGACACGATCGAGATTACGCATCTCCGACAATATGATCCGGACCTTTTCGCCATCGAAAGGGTTTGCGAGCGTCAACCTCTACACGCCAGCGCTGGTCGACTTCGAGAACTGGCTCAACGAACGCTCACCAACCTCGATTCCACAGCAGATCGATCTGCTGGAGCGCGTTACCGTCGCCCAGAGAGGCATCCTCCACGGCTTTGTTCCTTTCTGCCCATGGCGGCAGATCGACGAAGAAGCGAAAGGGCGCAGAAAGACTGCGCTCCACCGGGTTGAGGACGCCATCCTCAACCGTGGTTTCCTTGGCGTAAAGATTTACCCTCCCATGGGCTTTCGACCCATCGGCAACGCATCGCTGAAAACGAAGGATTTTCCTTCCCATCTTGCTCAGAAACCCTATGCAAAGGGCTTTGGGCGCGCCCTCGACCGCGCCATGCTCAAACTGTACGACCTGTGCATCAAGCACGATATCTGCATCATGGTTCACACAGCACCGACACAGGAAGCCGGCAGCGGTTACGAGCAACGGGCGCATCCAAAATATTGGCGGCAGGTTCTGGCGATGCCGCAATATGCCAAACTGCGAGTCAACTTGGCGCATTTCGGTGGTTTCGAACTTGCCGAGGACGGCAAGATCAGTTTCACCGATCCGAAAAGCTGGCATCACCATGTCGGCAAGGCACTGGTCGAGCATGACAATGTCTACGCCGATCTCTCCCACTTCGATCCACTACTGACAGACGGTTGCGATGCGCTTCGCGCCAATATGATCGCGTTCCTAAGAGCCTTCCCAGGAGCGGAGCGTAAAGTCATGTATGGCAGCGACTGGTCATTCATCTCGCGAGAGAAATTTCACGGCCGTTATCTGGAGACCATGGCGAGTTGGCTGATCCGTAAAGTCGTCGGCAAGAAGACGACCTACGACATTATGGGTCGCAACGCCGCAAACTATCTCGGGCTTCACCGAGGTCACGCCAATCGGAAGAGACTAGAGACCTTCTACAAAGACTACGACATCTCCAAACCCGATTGGATGCAGCTGGTCGGCTGACTGCTCTTCCTAGGGAAAGAGCGGCAACTGCTCCAGACCGGTCGTCTCGGGGAGTGAGAACATCAGATTGAAGTTCTGCACGGCCTGGCCGGCCGATCCCTTCACCAGATTATCCAGCGCCGAGATGACGATTGCGCGTCCCTTGATTCGATCCGGGAAAACACTGATCGCACAATAGTTCGATCCGCGAACATGCTGCGTGCCGGCAATTTCGCCTTCGTCCAGTACGCGGACGAACGGAGATGACGCGTAACGATCGCTCAGTGCTTTTCTGAGATCGCCGGGTGTTGCCTCTCCTACGAGCCGAACATATGAGGTAATCAGTTCGCCACGACTCATGGGTACGAGATGGGGCGTGAAGTTCACCTGGACTTCATGGCCGGCGACGACCGACAGCTCCTGTTCGATTTCGGGGGCATGGCGATGCGTACCGACCGCATAAGGCGACAGCCCCTCCCCCGATTCCGTAAACATGGTGTTCTGTTTCAATGATCGCCCGGCACCAGAGACGCCCGACTTTGCATCCATGACGATGTCATCAGCAAGAATGAGACCGTCAGCCACAATCGGCAGAAGCGCCAGAAGCGCAGCCGTGGGATAGCAACCCGGGCATGCCACGAGCCGCGCGGTTGCGATGGCATCCCGATAGTATTCCGTGAGACCGTAGACGGCACCGCTAAGCAGTTCGGGGGCCCCATGGGGACCGCCATACCACTGGGCATAGGTGTCGGTATCCCTAAGCCTGAAGTCGGCCGACATATCGACAACCTTGAGATTTCCGGGGAGGTCTGCAATGACTTGATGGGCGGTGCCATGCGGCAAACCGCAGAATACGACGTCGCAGCCGTTCCAGTCGATCTCGCTGGCCTCTTGCAGATCAGGAAGGCCGGTCATACCTAAATGCGGAAATACGCGCGACAGAGGCTGGCCCGCATGCGCCTTCGCGGCGAGTGCGACAATGTCCATCGAGGGATGGACATGAGCAAGACGGATGAGATCCGCACCGGTATATCCCGATGCGCCGATAACCCCGACCCGATATCTCTCCTGACCAGTCATTATTCTTCACCTTGGTTTTCGGGAGTAGCAGCGATGGGCCCTACCACTCTCATAGAATGCGCATTTCCGTGTCTGTTAAATGGGTGCTGCGGGCACGCCTGCAACTCTTTCACCATCGGCAACATTGCGGATGACGGTGGCACCTGCACCGACAACGGCACCAACGCCAATTGAAACTCCTGGAATGATTGCGGCTCCGGTTCCCACAAATGCCCGTGCGCCATAGTTTACGGTGCCTGCAGAATGAACGCCGGGCGAGATCTGGACGAAATCCTCCAGAGCATTGTCGTGATCGAGTGTTGCAGCGGTATTGACGATGCAACCGCGGCCGATCCGGCTATTTGCGTTGACGACGACGGCCGGCATCAACACGGTTCCACCAGCGACTGACGCCGTCTCCGAAAGGATAACGCTCGGGTGGATCAATGCAGGCAGTTCGTAACCGAGACCTTCCGATTCAGCAGTCAATTCGGCACGTCGGTCATTATCGCCTATAGCGATGAACAGCCTCGTCTCCGAAGGAGCGTATCCGCCAGGCAAATCACCCGGTCCAGACGCAACAATCGGGATCGCATTGACACTCTCGCCAATGTCTTTGGCTGTATCGCAGAATCCAACGACCGTAAGGCCAGCCGCTTGCGCGACCTCCGCACAAACGCGGCCGTGACCTCCGGCACCAATGATGATGAGTTTGCCAGCCATTCGCACCTCCCGTCCCAACCCATAGGGTCTCGGCCTTGCCAATAAGGCAAGGCCGGACTGGATGCAGCCAAGTCAGCGCTTGGAGAACTGGAAGCTGCGGCGCGCTTTCGCACGGCCGTATTTCTTACGTTCCACAACACGTGCGTCACGCGTCAGGAATCCGCCTTTCTTCAAGGTCGGACGCAATTCTGGTTCATAGCGTGTCAAGGCCCGCGACAATCCGTGACGAACCGCCCCCGCCTGACCGGACAGACCACCACCGCGCACGGTGCATGAAACGTCGTATTGGTCGACTCGCTCAGCGGCAACCAATGGTTGTTTCAAGACCATCTGCAGGACCGGCCGGGCAAAGTATTTCGCAACGTCGCGGCCATTGACGACAATGCGTCCCGCTCCCGGCTTGATCCAAACGCGTGCGACCGCGTCCTTACGTTTGCCGGTCGCATAGGCACGCCCCTGACCGTCGAGCTCTTGTTCGTAGACCGGTCCCGTGACGGCCGCGTCTTCGCCACCGCCAAGCTCGCTCAAATCCGTGAGCGTCTTTGTTTCCTCTTCGGCCATGGCCTACTCGCTCCTCGCATTCTTCCGATTGAGACTGGCAACATCCAACGGCTCAGGCTGCTGTGCAGCATGTGGATGATCCGGTCCCTTATAAACCTTCAAGTTGCCCAACTGCTGGCGCCCGAGGGAGCCGGAAGGCAGCATCCGCTGGACCGCTTTCATGACCACTCGTTCCGGGTATTTCCCGTCAAGCACCTGATGAGCGTTCGTTGATTTGATACCGCCCGGATAGCCTGTATGGCGGTAATAGACCTTGTCTTTGCGTTTCTTACCCGTGAACACCACCTGCTCCGCATTGACCACGACGACATTGTCGCCGCAGTCCATGTGAGGCGTAAAAATGGGTTTATGCTTGCCGCGCAGACGCGTTGCGATCAAAGCGGCGAGTCGACCGACAACCAGGCCTTTGGCGTCGATCAAAACCCATTTTTTCTCGATGTCCTTGGGCGTTGCCGAAAAAGTTTTCATGGCTCACGTCCTCAAAGTTCGAATTCATTCGGCCGCGCACTGGCCGCAGGACGGGTTCTAGACCCAACTATGCCGCCCGTCAATGAAAGTTATTGCCATTTTTTCTATAAAAATCAGCCATCTACAAATATGGTATTATAATACCTTATTCGTGAGGCGGGATTGAGTAAGTGGCCACCGCATGGGCTGCTGGATCGTCTTCTCCGTCAGAGTACAGCCCCACCTCCCCCACGGCCAACCGCCGGCCCAGTTTGATCAATTTAACCGTGCCGATCATATCGCGCGCGCTCGGCCTACGCAGAAAATTGATACTGAGATTTGTCGTAACAGCGAGAGGAACAGGACCGATTGCAGCGAGAATTGCGACATAGATGCTGAGATCTGCCAACATGAACATTGCCGGACCATGGATGGTTCCTCCCGGCCGCAGCAACCGATCTTCGAATTTGAGGCGCAACCGGGCGCCCAGTGGCCAGACATCCTCGATAACAATCGCCGGTCCGCTTTCGTGCCGCTCGGGAAACACTTCATCGAGATAGACCGTCACGTCGTCGGCGGACATTCTCGTAGAGCCGGCACCAGGATCTTTCTGCACTTTGTTACACCTTTTTATGGCCAGTCATGGGCCGTCTCCCTTGCCAATCGTACGCGGGCTGCCCCATATGGCGTGGCCTGCGGTCCAACAAGGCCCGCGGTCGATGGTTCAGGCGGGGATCCCACCAATGATCGGCTATTTGACGAGACTGACTATCGTGATTTTGCTCGCTGCTCCAGTTTTGGGGACGTCCGACACGACAGATGCTCAACCTTCGGTGCAGCAGGTGCCGCTCAACCCGGACCTGGTGAAGCGGTTCCTGAAGACCTATCCAGAGCTACAGACTCTCAGCAAGAAATACGAGCAAAACCAGCCAAAGCGCGACAGTAATAATCCGCTGGAAGCACTTTCTTCTTTCATGACGCACCATGAAGCACGCAAGGATATGGAGAGCGTCTTAAAGGCACATGGATTCAACGGCTTTCCAGATTGGATCAAGGTCGCCGGGAGCGTCGCTCTCGCCTATGGTTTCGCCAAGTCCGGCAAGTCGGCAGACGACCTCGGCGCCCAGGCCGACGACGCGATCGCCAAGATCCGAAATAGTCCGCAGATGACGGAACAGCAAAAAGCTCAGATGATCGAGCTTCTGGAACGCCAACGGGGCGTTGTGGCGCAATTCAGGCCTCTGTCTGGCAATGTCACACTCGTTAAGAGCATGTTGGCTGAAATTGCGGCAGTGATGGACTCCAAGTCACCTTAATCTATGCTGGCGCCAGTATTGGTGTCTTACAACGGTGAACGATATGGCAATGGTTACTGACGATCGCAGCACTTCAAGCAGTAGAAAAGACGATGTGCTCATTCGCGAGGATGTCGGCCACATCGCGTTTCTGACGCTCAATCGTCCCAGGGCGCGCAACAGCCTGTCGGAAGGGCTTATGGCTGCACTTCAAAAAGCGTTCGGAGAGATTTCGACATCAAAGGCCGTCAGAGTCTGCGTTCTCAAGGCAAACGGTCCTGTCTTTTCAGCCGGACATGATCTCAAGGAATTGGCGGCCGGTAGGCAGGCAGGGGATGGAGGCAAAGCCTACTTCGAAGGCATCTTTGCGCAATGTTCCAAGCTGATGCAGACAATTGTGAACTGCCCCAAACCCGTTATCGCTGCGGTTGAAGGAACCGCGACCGCTGCGGGCGCCCAGCTCGTTGCCAGTTGCGACCTTGCCGTCGCAAGCTCTGACGCGCACTTCGCAACACCTGGCGTCAACATCGGACTTTTCTGTTCGACTCCAATGGTCGCCGTGAGCCGTAATGTCTCTCGCAAGCATGCCATGGAGATGTTGTTGCTTGGCGATATGGTTTCTGCCGAGCGCGCATGTGAATTCGGTTTGATCAATCGTGTCGTGCCTCAGGCCGAAGTGGTGACCGAGGCCACTGGCATCGCCGAGCAGATTGCTTCGAAATCACCGGTCACGGTCGCAATCGGGAAGGAAGCCTTTTATCGGCAGGCGGAATTGTCACTGTCCGAAGCCTACGCCTATACGAGTGATGTCATGATCGGCAATATGCTCCATAAAGACGCGGAAGAAGGCATTGGCGCATTCCTTGAGAAACGCCAACCCAAGTGGCAGGACGATTAGGCTCACGACGCCTCTCGGAGTTCCCCTGATATGAACCATGATTGGTATTCGGATGCCTACATCCGAAGCATTCTCATGACTCACAAAACCTTTGCGATGGTCGGTGCAAGTGCCAACAAAGTGCGCCCGAGCTATTTCGCCATGAAGTACCTTATCGATAAGGGTTTTCGGGTCATTCCTGTCAACCCGGGCTATGCGGGTAAGACACTCGTCGGCGAGACATTCTACGCAGGCCTGAAAGACATCCCGGAGCCGATCGAAATCGTCGACATCTTTCGCAATGCCGAGGCGGCTCTGGAGATCACAAAGAGCGCCATCGAAATCGGCGCCAAGGTCGTTTGGATGCAACTTGGCGTTCGCAATGACGAAGCTGCCCGCATTGCCGAGGATGCCGGACTTTTGGTCGTTATGAACCGATGCCCAAAGATCGAATATGGCCGGCTCTGCGGCGAGATCAAATGGGCGGGCGTCAATCCGAGAACGATCTCATCGAGGCGACCGAAACTCGCCGAGCGAGGATTTCAGCACCGTGTCTTGGGCTAGGGCCTCGATTCTGGAGCAACAAGACGGATCAATCCGATTTTGGAGGAAGATATGAGCGAAGAAAACACGCCGGGCTTTAATACGCTCGCCATTCACGCAGGTGCCGAGCCTGACCCTGCAACCGGCGCCCGTGCGACGCCGATCTATCAGACGACATCCTACGTCTTCGACGATGCCGATCACGCCGCAGCACTCTTCAATCTCGAGACCTTCGGGAATATCTATACCCGCATCATGAACCCGACACAGGCCGTGTTGGAAGCGCGGGTTGCGGCCCTGGAAGGCGGAACGGCGGCACTTGCTGTCGCATCGGGACATGCTGCCCAGTATCTTGTATTCCATACGCTCCTGGACCCGGGCGACGAGTTTGTCGCGGCGAGCCAGCTTTATGGGGGCTCGATCAATCAGTTCGGGCAGTCGTTCAAGAAATCGAACTGGAATGTGTGCTGGGCCGATGCAACGGACCCGCAGAGCGTAAAAGCCGCCGTCACCGACAAGACCAAAGCCATCTTTATCGAGTCGCTGGCTAATCCCGGCGGAGTCGTCATCGACATGGCTGCAATTTCGGCAATTGCCAAGGAAGCCGGTGTGCCGCTTATTGTCGATAACACGCTCGCCACACCCTATCTTTGCAATCCGAAAGACCATGGCGCTGATATCATCGTCCACTCCCTCACCAAATTTCTCGGTGGGCACGGCAATTCCGTTGGCGGCGCAATCGTCGATTGCGGTACGTTCGACTGGCTCGGCAGCGGTCGCTATCCGACCATGTCGGAACCCAATGAAAGCTATCATGGCATTCGGTTCGGCGAGACATTCGGTGACTTTGGATTTGCTATCGCATGTCGCGCGCTTGGTCTCAGAGACATCGGACCGGCGATTTCGCCGTTCAATGCGTTCATGATCCTGACCGGGATCGAGACGCTTGCCCTGCGTATGCAGCGTCACTCCGACAATGCCAAGACGGTGGCGACCTATCTCGAAGGCCATGACAAGGTGACCTGGGTCAACTATGCCGGTCTTGCGTCAAGCAAATACAACGACCTTGCAAAGAAGTATTGCCCGAAGGGGGCCGGCGCCGTTTTCACGTTCGGTGTGAAGGGAGGCTATGACGCCGGCGTCAGCCTTGTCGGCAACCTCGACCTGTTCAGCCATCTCGCCAACATCGGTGACACGCGAAGCCTCGTGATCCATCCGGCCTCAACGACCCATCGTCAACTCAGCGATGAACAACGCACGGCAGCAGGTGCAGGGGATGAGGTTGTCCGCCTGTCAGTTGGCCTGGAAGATGCAGACGATATGATTGCCGATCTCGACCAGGCATTGGCCAAGATCTAGATCTCAAGCGCTAGCCGCTCCTATGCGATCGGTTAGCGCTTTTCATCAGCCGCGCATGAGCTGATGGGTATGCCGGACGGCAAATCCGAATAGCAGGATGGCGACGCCCTGATGCAGCAGGGCAATGTCGAGCGGCACATGGGCAAGAAGCGTCCAGATGCCGAGACACGCCTGTGCCAATGCGATCACAGCCATCAAGCCTGCTCCTACGGCCCGTGGCCCCTCGCCCGTTCGCTGTACTGTCCAGATTGCGTGCCCGACGATCCAGGCGAGCAGAACATAGGCCCCAATCCGGTGATTGAACTGCACCGTCAGCACATTCTCGAAAAGATTGAGATACCAGGGCGACAGGATCGCAAGGCCGTCCGGAATGAAACGGCCGTCCATCAGTGGCCAGGTGTTGTGGACAAGGCCGGCATCGGTTCCGGCCACAAACGCTCCGAGGATTATCTGCAGAAAAACCAATCCGGTAAGACCCGCGGCGGATAAAGCAAGGGCGTCAGGCGGTCGGCGTTTGCCACCGTCGTCGCGCAATCCGAATGCCACCCAGAGGATGGCTCCGAAAATCAAGACCGCCAGCCCCAGATGAGCGGCGAGCCGGTATTGACTGACATCGACACGGTCGACCAGTCCGCTCATAACCATGTACCAGCCAAGCAGCCCTTGAAGACCACCGAGAACGAACAGAGCCGCGAGCCTTGGAACCAAACGCCATGTTATGCGTCCGGTCAACCAGAAAAACAGAAATGGAACGAGGAATGCCACACCGACGAAACGTCCTAGAAACCGATGGCTCCACTCCCACCAATAGATCACCTTGAATTCGGCAAGGCTCATTCCCTTGTTGATCTGCTGATACTCGGGGATTTGGCGATACTTGTTGAGGGCACTCTGCCAGTCGGCCTCGGACAATGGGGGAATGGCGCCAAGTATCGGTTTCCACTCGGTGATGGAAAGGCCCGAGTCGGTCAGGCGTGTCGCGCCACCGACAATCACCATCAATGCGACAAGACCCGCCATTACATAGAGCCAGGCCCGAACCGGCGCGAGATTGGCACCGAGCCGTGCCTCTCCCCCATCCACATGTCCGTCGGTTTGTGCCATAGATGCAATTAGCCACGCAGACCAGTACACCGCAATGTGGATGCCAGCGCTAAGTTGCCGCACTCAGCTTTTTGCGGATATCCGTTATGCGGAAATCACTCCGAATAGTAAGATGTCGCTATGAACGTTCGCATGCGCAAATTCATCGGCTCGATCATTCTGGTCGTTTTCCTCATCGTCTATGCGCTAATTGCCATGAGTCTGGGTTCCGGCCGAATTACCGAGGCACAGATCGGAATAAAGGTGCTCTACTTCGCTGCCGCCGGATTGCTTTGGGTTCTGCCCGCGGGGCTGCTGGTCCGCTGGATGCACCGACCCGATGCGGACTAGAGCAACTTACAATCGATCAGCTTCTCTGTGGTTAGTGGATTGCGACTAAGCGCAGGTTGTTCTGGATCGGCGACGGTCAGGCGACGTTCAATTTGCGGAAACCGTTCCACAAGGCGAAGGGCGCTCCTGTCAGATACAGGGCCGTATACTTCAACGACTGAAAATCACCGTTGAGCGAGACGCGCGGTAGAGCCATCAAGTGATCGGTGTGCTCTGGAAACACCAATCCTTTGCGCGTTGTCACAGCAGTCTTGAACCCGATTTCTTCTGCCATACGGAATTCGCGCCGACCGGCGCTACCGGGATCGCCATAAGGATAGCTGAGATGGCGCGGCCAGAAGCCGAGTTTCTCCGCCAAGCGATCGGCGCCTCTCGCCATTTCATGGCGCGCCCGTTCGGCATCGAGTTTTGCGAGAGCATAGTGACCGACCGTGTGGGCTCCGATTGTCACCAGCGGATCTTCGGCCAGATCACGGACTTCATCCCATGTCATCAAGAGCTGATCGCCGAGGGCCTGGATGTCGACATTGTTTCGCCGGCATAGGTCTTTCATAAAAGACCGCTGCACATCTTCTTCGACGCCGCGCAGCCACCAGTAGATGCGGTTATAGGCGGCCCACTTCTCTTCTTCCGTCGTGAGAGGCAGAACATCCGGGTTGCCGTTGATGTCAAATTCGACCTGGTCGGCGCGCTCGATGACTTCTTCCAGCGCCAACCACCAGAGTTCGCCCTTCCCTTCCGGATAGTCCGACGGCACATAGACCGTGAATGGAACGCCATATGTCTTGAACACCGGATAGGCGTGCTCGATATTGTCGCGGTACCCATCGTCCAACGTGAAACAGGCAAAGCGGCGGGACGTTTCGCCGGCGACAATGCGATCTCTTGCTTCATCCAGGGAGACGATATCCAGGTCCGCCTCACGGACCTGTCGGATCACCGCTTCAAGGAACTCGGGTGTCACCTCGAGGATGCGGTTCGGCGAGAATGTGCGCTGCGACGCCGGGCGGACCTGATGGAGCATGTAGATCAGACCGATGCCTTGAGCCAAGGAGCCAAGCAGCGAAGGGGCACCGCTATAGTACAGTGCGGTCATTCCGGCGCGCAGTGCATCTGTCTTCAAACTTTGCATTCGGTTACTCATTGGGGGCATTCATCTCCCGCAGATGCCGTTTGGAACCGCGCATCGCACAATCGCGGCAAAACGAATTGCACCGATTGTTCCTCTTTTCGGTTGCGAAAGCGTTGATGGCCCGCACGTTTGCGCGCCGCCTCAAAACGATCAGCTCGCGACCCGGTTCATCATCGGCAGTCGGGCGAAGACGCCTTCCGGCCGTCGGGGCCGCTCGTAGCGGATCACTTTGTGGCCAATACCCAGCTCGCTGAGATGGCGCTCAACTTCACTCCAGGATGCGCCGCGTGCCGGTTGATCATCGGACGCCACAAGAACCACGGAGCTGAATCCATCGGCGAAACGATGCAGGAGATTCAGTGCTGCACTCCCGTTTGCATGCATAACCACCTGGTCGTATGTCTGATCAAGTGCGGCCAGGACCGAGCTGAACGCCGCATCCTCTCCCTTGTGAGCGGGATTGAGCCGAGGATGACCACGCAGCATCACATGTGCCGGACTCTTGGGGTCGCGCCGCACAACATCCTCGAAACCGGCGATACCTGAAACAAGTTCACCAATGCCCTGGCTACCGCTGAAGCCAAGCTGAGCAGTCAAGCCGTCTGATGTTTCGGGCAGGTCCACCAATATTGCGCGTTGACTGGCGCGCGCCATCGATCGCGTTAGCTCCAGCGCTTCGCTCGTTGCATCGACACTTCGCCGCGCCGCAACAACCAGCGTTCGGCCGGCTCCGCGCTCGTGCAGCATATCCGTGATCCTGCCAAGGCTCATCGCAGCGCCGGACTCGAACTGGACCACAGGCGAAGCCGGTTCTGGCGGTGCCGGTGGCGGCGCATAGATTTCCGCCGCCTGCGCTGCGACAACTGGCTCTCTCTGCGGAACGATATCCGAATGCCTGGCCTGAAGCGCATCGCGCACTTCGACAAAGTCGTTGCTGGGATTGGTCTGTGCCGCTCTGATGCTTGCGGACTGGCTGACGATCAGTTCGCGGGTGAGAAAGAAAGCAACAAGCAGAAATCCGGTTGCCGCCATGGCGAGGCTCGTCATTAGCTTCTTCTTTGGAAAGGATGGATTCCGGGCAACACCGGCGCGGGAGATAATGCTGGCATAGGCCGGAACGGACATGAAGTCGTTGCGTGCACTCGCATCCGTATGCCGGGTTAGATACGATTCCAGCAACTCTCGGTTGACCTGTGCTTCGCGCTCAAGACCTTTGAGTTTGACCTCGTCCTGGGAAACGGCGGATTTGCTCGTCTTCAATTTGGCGAGATTGGCCTTCAGTGAAGCTTCGCGGGCACCTGCAATCTGGGCGGCACTCTCCAGGCTGCCGACGATGTTGCGTGCCTCCTTGCGGATCTGGGTCCGGAGATTCGCGAGCTCTGATTTTAACTGCTTTATGCGCGGATGGGATGGCAGAAGCGTTGCCGATGTTTCTGCTAGGCGGCGCTGCAGAGCAACGCGCTGCTCGAGCAGGTTGCGGATCAGCTCAGAAGCAACGACGTCGGGCGCCGATGCCACGTCTCCCTTATCGCGCAGCATCTTCTTGATGAGGCGTGCCCGCGCTTCGGCCTCTGAGCGCTGCGCCTGGGCCAGGATCAACTGGCTGTTGAGTTCGGAAAGCTCTTGAGAACTCAACGTCACATTGTTTTCGCCGCTCACAATTCCGGTTGCAGACCGAAACCGAGCCGCTGCTGCTTCGGAGTCCGACACCTTCTTCCGCAGAGTTTCGATCTGGTCCTGCAGCCAGGTGCTAGCATTCTTTGTCTGGCCAAGGCGATCGCGCTGCTGCCAGCTCAAATAGGTTTCGGCCAGTTTGTTGGCAACAACCGCTGACAATGCTTTGTCGCTCGACGTCACCCGGACGGAAATCACACGGGACTTATGAATCTGCTGGACCTGGAGCTGATCCTGAAATGCATCAAGCACCGTCTCCAGTTTGTCTTCTGGCTTCTTCTTTTTTGCCAACCCAATGCTTGCGAGAAGGGCCTTGACCGGGCTGATCTTGCGGAGCGCCGGATTGAATGCGGGCTTCTTGTTCAGCTCAAGCGATCGGATCACCTCAAGCGCCAGATCTCGCGACAATACGACCTGGACCTGACTGGCGACCGCTTCCGGATCAATCGGCACCGAAGTTCGCTGACCATTGGTCGGGCGCGTAAACGCGCTCTCGTCATTATCGATCAGGATGCGCGCTTCAGAGCTGTATTGCGGCGTTAGGAGTGAGAGAATTGTGTAAGTCGCAGCACCAACAATGAGGACAGCGGACAGGATCAGGAGTTTCCGATCCCAGATGGCATGCCAGAGGGCAGCAACATCAATATCGTTGGCGGCGTCGGAAGAAGAGGACCGATACATTGTCTTACTCTACTGTTGCACAGAACACATTTGACTCGATTAGACGTCAGAGACGTAACTAAAAGCTTAAAGCATGCATCATGCCGAAACGTTCGGTGAGGAATTCTTAACCATGTCGGTTCAAATTGAAGCGAACGTTGAAAACGAGTCGAACACGGACCCGCATGCTTATGCGCATCGCACTAATTGCTACGGCACTCTCGATGGCCCTGACGGGTTGCTCGGTGAATCTGAAGGAAACCGTGCAATCTCTGACAACGCGCGAAGTACGCACGGCATCGCCCCAGCGTCTCGATCCTCCCCCACCCATGGTGCACCGGGCCAGCGCAAGGCGAAACCAGCCGATTTCGTATGACGAAGAACCCTACGAGCTGAACAGTGGTGATCGCTTGAGAGTAGGCGTTTTCGGACAGCAGAACCTGTCTCGCGACTATGCCGTGGATGGTGGCGGGTTCATCTCGATGCCGCTGATCGGTGCTGTCGAAGCGCGCGGCCTGACCACATTCGACCTTGAAAACCGGATCGCAGGAAAGCTTAGAGCCAAATATGTGAAAGATCCGAAGGTTACCGTCGAGGTACAGACTTACCGTCCGTTCTTTGTCCTAGGAGAAGTCCGTCGTCCCGGCCAATTCCCCTATGTCAATGGAATGACTGTGCAAACGGCCATTGCGATAGCCGGCGGCTATACGGATCGTGCAAAGAAACGCTCAGTTCAGATGACCCGCAGAGTGCGTGGAACGGCTGTGGAACGGACCGTGCCGCCAACCTATCCTGTACGTCCTGGCGACACGATCAATGTCCGGGAGCGCTTCTTCTAGGCGAAGCTCACCCAAACCTCGATTAAATTACTGATTTCAAAGGTTTTTCTTTTGACATGAAACTGCTGGCTCTTGAGAATTGCTCTCTCTCCAAAAAGCCAGTATCAGTCGCGGCGTGACTACGAACCTCAGAATTCTCCATTGCTTTCGGGCGCCCGTTGGAGGGCTCTATCGCCATGTGCGGGATCTCGTGACCGCTCAGACCGCAATGGGTCATCATATTGCGGTCGTGTGCGACTCGCGGACCGGTGGTGAAGATGCCGAGAAATCCCTCCGGGAACTTGATGAACTGTGTAGCTTTGGAGTCTGGCGCATTCCGATGAGCCGCAATCTGGGACCCAGCGACTATTTTGCCGTTCGCAGCGTTCAGAATTTTGCGGCAAAACGATTCGGAACGCCGATCATCCATGGTCACGGTGCCAAAGGCGGAGCCTATGCCCGGCTGGCGGCTGCCCGCCTCAAGCGCGAGGGACTGGAGGCCCGATCCGTCTATACGCCCCATGGCGGCAGTCTTCACTATGAAGAGCGAAGCATCCTGGGGCGGATCTATCTGGATCTCGAACGCCGACTTGCACCATCGACCGACGCGATCATCTTCGAGAGCGCGTTCAGCGCACGCACGTATCAAGACAAAGTCGGTCTTCCCAGCGCCAAGACGGCCGTGATCCCCAACGGCGTCCACCCGCACGAATTCGCTCAACTGCATCTCGACAGCCTGGCGGCCGACTTTCTGTTCGTTGGCGAACTTCGAGATCTAAAAGGACCGGACGTTTTCTTGGACGCGCTGGCAATCTTGAGCCGCAAGCGCCATTTGCGCGCCGTGATCGTCGGATCGGGCAAGGACGAAGCCTCGCTGAAGCGTCAGGCGTCGAAGCTCGGCCTCAATAAATCCGTTCAGTTTCTTGGCCGGCTAACGGCCCATCAAGCATTCGTACGCGGGCGTTGTCTCGTGGTGCCGTCGCGCGCCGAATCGTTTCCCTACATCGTACTCGAAGGGGCGGCCGCGCATATGCCGATGATTCTTACGAATGTCGGCGGAATCCCTGAGATTACCGAGGGGACGCAAATGACTCTGATCCCACCAGGAGATGCGTCGGTTCTAGCCCAGCATATGGAAACGTTTCTGGTAACGCCCAGCGTCTTCATTGAAAGAGCTCATGAGCTCGCCGGCGTTGTATCGGAACGGTACACAGTGAACAAAATGGCACAGGCCGTGAGCGACCTCTACCAGTCGCTTTTCACACTGCCGGCTGATCCCACTTAGAGAACGCACTGTGCCTGCCCCCTTGTGACGCAACGGAAAACCCTGCGTTAACCATGGAACACGTCAGATCGAACCAACGTGTTCACCTTAAATCTTCTCAAGACCCTTCGTGACATAACGGATATCGGGATGGTCAGCGCCTGGCACGCCGAGTGCATAACCTGTGTGCAACAGGCAGCTATAGTTAAAGAGTACCAATGTCCGAGACGCACGCCACCGGCTCTCGCATCGAGGGCTTGAGGAGCAGCAAGGCCGCAAACACCGACTTTGGTGATGGGCCCCGGCTCGCCGATTTCCAATATGAAGACAAGTCGACGTGGATAGCACCCATCGTCGTGTCCGGCCTCATACGCATGATCGAATTCGTTCTTGTGGCCATGGTCGGCTACGGGGTCTTTCTGGCCTATGTGGGTGCCGGCAGTCCCGAACAGGCACTTATGTATTTTCTTGCGACCATGGGTGCCGCAGCCTTCACAGTGCTGGTCTTCCAGATGCTGCATCTCTATGACGTGTCCGCCTATTCGCGTCCCGCCCATCAATTCGTTCGCCTCGGCTCTGCATGGACAATCGTGTTTGCCGGACTGACGGCCGGTGCGTTCTTTGCGAAGATCGGACCCGAATTCTCGCGCGTCTGGCTTGCCATCTGGTACCTCTATGGTCTTTTCACACTGTGCTGCTTCCGCGCATTGGTTGCCAGTCAGGTCAAAAAATGGGCACGCGACGGGCGTCTCGTTCGACGGGCCGTTATCATTGGCGGTGGACGTTCGGGCGAGTCCCTCATCAATGCACTGGAAGCATCCGACAATACCGATATCCGAATTTGCGGCATCTTCGACGATCGCGGCGACGATCGCATTTCGCGAAACTGTGCGGGTTATCCCAAGCTTGGCAATGTGGATGAGTTGGTCGAGTTCGGGCGCGATACACGGATCGATCTGCTGATCGTCACGCTACCGGTCACCGCTGAAAGCCGACTGCTGCAGCTCCTTAAGAAGCTCTGGGTCTTGCCTGTCGATATTCGTCTCGCGGCCCATACGAACGAGCTTCGGTTCCGCCCGCGAACCTATTCATATATCGGCAACGTGCCGTTGATAGATGTTCATGACAAACCGATTGCCGACTGGGATCATGTCATGAAATGGCTGTTTGACCGGGTCGTCGGTATCGTTGCGTTGATTGCGACAAGTCCGCTCATGTTGCTGACGGCACTCGCTGTACGGCTGGATAGCCCCGGCCCGATCTTCTTCAAACAGAAGCGGCACGGCTTCAACAATGAGCTGATCGAAGTCTTTAAGTTCCGTTCCATGTATGTGGATCAGTCGGACATCAAGGCCAGCAAGCTTGTGACCAAAGATGACCCGCGCGTGACGCGTGTCGGGCGCTTTATCCGCAAGACCAGCCTAGATGAGTTACCGCAGCTCTTTAACGTTCTCAAAGGTGAGCTGTCACTCGTCGGCCCACGCCCGCATGCCCTTCAAGCGAAAGCAGCAAATGCACTTTATTGTGATGTGGTCGACAGTTACTTCGCCCGCCACCGAGTGAAACCGGGCATCACCGGCTGGGCCCAGATCAATGGCTGGCGCGGCGAGACAGATACATCGGACAAGATCCAGCACCGCGTCGAGCACGATCTTTATTACATTGAGAATTGGTCGGTGCTCTTCGATCTCTACATCTTGTTCAAAACGCCTTTCGCGCTCCTTGATACGAAGAACGCGTACTAGGCCCCGGCATGAGCCTGCAGACAGCCGCCATACCGAATTACACGCCAACGCGTCCGGCCGTTTACATCCCGGCCGACACGATCGCGGTCGCTCTCGTATGGCTGACGATGGCAATCAGCGGCGTCGTCTATTTCGAGCCGGCACCTTTTGATGCAATGGCGATGATGTTGATCTTGGCTCTTCCGCTGTTGCGCGTGGTGCACGTCACACCATCCCTCGTGCTGTTTCTGGGGATGTGGCTGGTCATCATCGCTTGCAGCATGATCGCGATTTTTGATGCCGAGAACACGACAAAAGCGCTCAAGCACCAGATCATTACATTGTACCTGGCGGTCGCGGCGAGTGTGATCGCAGGGTTTGTCGCGGCAAACCCGGAACGGCACGGGCGTGCGGTGATGTCCGGCTATGCCCTCGCTGCGCTGGTCTGCGCCGTCGCTGCGATCATTGGCTATCGCAATCTTGCACCGGGCGCTGCCGAACTCTTCACGGAATTTGGACGTGGCCGCGGCACCTTCAAAGATCCGAATGTGTATGGAGCGTTCCTTGTCCCGGCGATCCTCTATGCATTGCATAATATGATGACGCGCCCGCCGATCCGGGCTCTGATCTCTCTGGCGATCGTCGGCTTTCTGGTGCTTGGCGTACTGATCTCCTATTCGCGCGGAGCTTGGGCCAATCTGGCGCTCTCTCTGGCCGTTTTCGGTTATCTGACATTCGTTACAGCGCCCACAGTACGCCGCCAACTCGGTCTCATCGTACTCGGTTTCGTCGCCGTCGGGGTGATGGTCGGTGTCCTATTCGTCGCGACACAGTTTCAGGAAACCGGTGACTTTCTGCGGGAGCGGGCATCCCTGACCCAGGATTACGATGTCGGGTCGGGCGGTCGCTTTGCAGGTCAACTCAAGGCCCTGGATGTTGTCATCGAGAATCCGTTTGGGATCGGCGCACGCGAGTTCGGCTTCTTCTACCACTCGGGCGACGTGCACAATGTCTATCTGAGCATGTTCCTGAACAGCGGATGGATCGGCGGCGCGCTCTATCTCACGATCGTTGTCGTGACCGTGCTTGCCGGTTTCGTTCACGCGCTACGCGACACGCCGACGCGCGGCCTTTTCATCGCTGTCTATGCGGGTTTTGTCGGAACCGCGGGCGAAGGCATCATCATCGACTCTGACCATTGGCGCCACTTCTTCGCACTTTTGGGCATTACATGGGGCCTTATGGCCGGACGCCATATGTCGAACAGTCCCGCCCTCGCCGCGAGCAATAGTGCTAGTCAGCTCAACCGAAGACTGGAAGAGATTGTTGCCACGGATCGTCGCGACGCCCTCTTGAAAGATGTACAGGGCAATAGAGCGCTGATTCATGACACGGCAGGCGCAAAACCGCGAAGCCGGAAACACGGTTTGACACCCTGGGACAATGCAGCGTCGAGAAACCGGCGCTGGGGTGCACATGCTCGCCAACAAAGCGCGTATCGGTCATGCGAACCACGAATTACGACTCATCTCCGCTCCGGGCGTTCGCGTCCGGCCCTTGCCGCACGCGCTCGATCCGGGATCAACCAACGGCGCATAACGGCACACCGCCAGAGTTAATGCCAGCTTTCCTGATCGTCTCGAAGTCTGACATTTCAATCTTAAAAATCGGGGAAAACCGCGCGTCGCCTTTATCTCGCTGTCGGGTAAACCATTGCGTTAAAGGATTGGCGAACTTCTTGCATTAGAAGAGTAAAACTCGCTCACGAATCTGTGAGGCTGTATCGTGTCGCTGATTAGTTCATTTGCCGACTCTTTCGTTCCAAGGCTTGCCGGTCACGGCCGCCGCCTCTCCTTTTTGGAGGCGTCTGTCGGAGAGCGTGGCATCTTGGTGGAGATCCATCGCGATTTTGCGTCCGTGGCCAACGATTGGGTAGAGTTGCAATCCCGCGCAATTGCGACACCCCACCAAACATTCCAGTGGGCAAAAGCCTGGTATGACGTTCTGGAAGCCGTGCGTGGCGAAAGTCCCGTTATTGTCATCGGACGGCGCAAAGACGGCAAGATCCAGTTCCTGCTGCCATTGGTCCTGTCGCGGACCGGTCCCTTTCGGGTCTTGAAACTTCTTGGCGGCAATCAGGGCAACTACGGCTCCGCGCTTTACGATCCGAATTTTCTGGCATCATGTACCAAAGAGTCGTTTCTTTCCCTGTGGACGGACATCAAACGCCAGCTTCCGCGACACGCATTGATTCATTTTCGTTCGCTCGTCCATGATGCGGGCTCGCGGATGGATCCACTCAAGTGGCTACCAACGATTTGTTCGGCAGAGTATGGGCACGCTTTCGCGATTGAACCCGATATCGAGCCGCTCTACCGCTCCTGCTTCAACGCTAAATCCCGCGCCGAACATCGTCGGTGCGAAAGGCGTTTGGCGGACGCAGGACCGATGGAATTCGAATGCGCGACCAAGCCGGAGCGTCTTGTCGAGCTGTTCACTCATCTTTCTGCGCAACGCGCTGCTCAGGCACGCGATACAGGCGTTCCCAATCCGCTGGCCGGCACAGCCGTTCAACACTTCTACAATCGCTATCTCGCCAGCCCGCGACAAGATGGTGAGCCGGTCCCTTACATCTTCGCATTGCATTGTGGTGATGAGATTGCCGCCACAAATTTCGGTGTCCGCCATCATGACCGGTTTTACGGGCTCTTGATGACAACAGCGCCCGGACCATTGAGACGCTATGGGCCAGGGACGGTTCTCTTCCGCCGGATCGTGCACCATCTTGCAACCGATGGATGCACCGTGATCGATTGTGGCGCGGGCCGTGATTCTCATAAACTGCATTGGTGCGATCAATTGCGCGAGCGGTGCGATGCACTGGCTCCTTCAAGCCCGCTCGGCATTCCTGTCGTTGCCGCGATGCGCCTGTCATTTGCTGTGAAACGCGTCGTCAAGAATGATGATCGCGTTTGGCCCGTCATGAAACGCCTGATGCGCAGGCTCACCATGAAGCGGCAGAAACCGCCCAGACAAGTGCAAGTCGCACAGGAGTAAACGAGAGCGACGTGGGTCTAGCTAGGTGCAGATAAGTTGCTCCAGCAGCTTAGAATCGATCAACGTATCTGAACTTGGTCGATGCCGGCTAAGCTCAAGTCGATCTAGGTCTTTTTGCGCATTCACCTCTCCCTCATTTCAATTGGGCGAGATATGGTAGACGGATTGCATGCAATAAATCCGTACTATCGACAACGGTGCGCGCTGACCGGAGCGAAGTTTTGAAGGAACCCAAACGGACAAGCAAAACGCAGGTTTTGCTTTTTGCTCTGCTGATCGCTGGAGCCGCCGCCCTGTGGTTCCGTCAGGATCAGGTGAGCGATGTCCTCGCCGGCTTCATGGGTCCGCGCGAAACCAAACCCGCTCCGGCCAAACGGTCCAGAAAACAGATCCCTGTCGTCGTTGCGCGCGCCGGACAAGCAGATGACAATGTGACGATCGAGGCCATCTCGACGGCCAGGGCCTTACGCTCGGTCACGCTTTTCCCGGAAGCTGACGGTACGATCGTCGCATTGAGCATCAAGGCAGGCGATCATGTCGCCACAGGCGATGTCATTCTCAAGCTGGATTCCGAGGACGCCGAACTCGCGATCGAATTGGCAAAGGTCCGTGTGGCGGAAGCAGAGCGCGCATTGGCACGGGCGGATCGCCTCAGAAAACGGAACGTCAATTCCGCTGCCAGGGTCGATGACACGCGAACAGCACTACAGCGCACCCGCCTTGAGCTGAAACAAGCCGAAGAAGCCCTGAAACGACGGACATTGCGAGCCCCGTTTGCCGGTTATGTCGGGATTCCGAAGGTCGAAGTCGGCGACAGAGCGACAACGACGACCGAAATCATCACAATCGATGATCGCAGCGAACTGATTGCCGAAATCGAAGTCGCCGAGCAATATCTGACCCGATTAACCCGCGGCCAACCGGTCAAGGCGAGCACACCGAGCTTCGGCAACCGCAATTTCGATGGCGCGGTCGACAGGCTCGATACCCGCGTCGATCCGACATCGCGAACGGTTATGGTCCGCGCCAATCTTCCCAACAAGGACGACCGACTGCGGCCCGGCATGTCATTTTCCGTCGAGCTGAACATCGACGGAACATCGCGTACGACGGTGCCGGAACTCGCCCTACAATGGAGCCGCGGCGACAGCTATGTCTGGCGGATAGCAGATGGCAAGGCTGATAAGGTACCGGTCAGGACCGTACAGCGACGCAAGGGCCAAGTCCTGATTGATGGCGAAATCCGTGAAGGCGACCTCGTCGTAATCGAAGGCGTTCAGCGATTGCGTCCGGGACGAGCCGTCCATTTCGTCGAGCCCAAGCCTGCAACCGGAAGCTGACCCGTCGTGGAGATCAAGTCACATGTGAGCGACCTTCCGGCACTGGCCGTGAAGCGCCCATATCTGACGACGGTCCTCAATCTGTTGATCATTATCGCCGGTGTCAGCGCCATTCTCGGTGTCGAGGTGCGCGAGCTGCCTGATATCGACCGCCCGATCATTACGGTTCGGGCGAACTTCCCCGGCGGCTCTCCAGAGATGATCGACGCCGAGGTGACAAAAATCATCGAGGGCGCCGTTGCCCGCGTAAACGGCGTCAAGGCTGTCCGCTCGTCGAGCGAGGAAAACAATCTGCGCGTGCGGGTAGAGTTCACGCCTTCCGTCGATCTGGTCGACGCCGCCAGCGATGTCCGCGAGGCGGTCAGCCGTGTGGAACGCGACCTCCCTGAGGAGGTGGAGGACATCTTCGTCATCAAGGCTGACGCCGACGCCCGCCCAATCATCAATCTCTCGGTCTTCAGTCAGCATCGCAGTATCGAGGATCTCACGCGGATTATCGAAGACGAGATCGTGCCGGAATTGATGTCCGTCTCCGGTATTGCCGATGTTCAGCTTTTCGGAAAACGCGAACGCGTGCTTCGCGTCGTCATCGATCCGATGCGCCTCGCCAGCTACAAACTGTCGGTCGTCGATGTGGCGAATGTACTCAAGAGCGCGCGCTATGACGTGCCAGCCGGAAGCTTCGAATCTTCCGAGCAGGAAGTGCTGGTGCGCGCCGACGCCTCGGTCACCAAACCTGAAGAAGTAGAGGCGCTCGTCCTGCGCGACCCGGTCCGCATCGGCGATGTAGCGAATGTCTTCTTCGGTCCTGCAGATGCCGAAAGCATCGTCAGACTGGATGGGCGGATGATCGTCAATATGGGCGTCATTCGTCAGGCCCAGTCCAATACCGTGTCGATCTCCCGCGGCGTCGACAAAGTGCTCAGCCGGCTAAACGGACGCCTAAGGGACGTGACAATCGACAAGACGTTCGACGGCGCCCGGTTTATCGAGGGCGCAATCCGCGAAGTGCTGATCTCCCTGTCGTTGGCCGTTTTGATCGTCATGACTGTGATCGCGCTGTTCATCGGTCAACTTCGCGCGGCGCTGATACCGGCTCTGACGATACCCGTCGCCCTAGTCGGAACCGTCGCCGCCATCTGGCTCCTCGGCTATTCAATCAATCTAATAACACTCCTGGCCTTGGTGCTTGCAGCGGGCCTCGTTGTGGACGATGCGATCGTCGTGCTCGAGAACATTACGCGGCTGCGCCGTGGCGGGATGGCTGCTCGCGCGGCGGCTGTGCTTGGCACACGCCAGGTGTTCTTTGCCGTGCTCGCAACAACCGCGACACTGATCTCCGTCTTCCTGCCCATCTCATTCCTGCCATCCACAGCAGGCCGCCTCTTCACCGAGTTTGGCTTCGTCCTTGCCGTTGCCGTCTGTATCTCGTCCTTCGTCGCCCTGACGATCTGCCCGATGCTGGCCGCGCGCCTGCCGGGCGACGGCACACCGAAGTCAGCACCCTTCGGCTTTGTCGGATCTGGCTTGAAATACGTCTATGAGCGCCTGCTGATGCTGGTGCTCGCAGCCCCGCTTGTTGTTCTCGGCCTCACCTCTTTCGTCATTGTCGGCGCGATGATCGCATATAACACTCTTGGCGAAGAACTTGTGCCGCGAGAAGACCGTGGCGTGATCTCAATACTTCTCACTGGGCCTGACGGTGTCGGTCTCGACTACACGGATCGCCAGGTCGAAAGGGTCGAGAAAATTCTCGAGCCCTTTGTCGATGACGGATCGATCTCCAAGGTCTTCACCATCACGGGTCGATGGGATCTGAACCGCGGCTGGATCGACGCCCGCCTCGCCGACTGGTCCGAACGCGAAAAGAGTGCCGACGAGATTACAGCCGCGATCAAGGGCCCGATCCGGCAGATCCCGGGAGCCAGAGGCTTTGTCCGGCGCGCAAACAGTCTGGGCCTGCGCAATGCAAGCGGCGGCCTCAAATTTGCGTTAACCGGCGCCGACTATCGCCGTATTGCCGCGGTGGCAGACAAGTTCGTGCTGGCGATGGAGCGGGACCTGCCATGGCTGAACAATGTGCGGGTCGAGTTCCGCGCAACTCAGCCGCAACTCGCCGTCCATATCGACCGCCGCCGCGCCGCTGATCTCGGCGTTTCAATCGAATCTCTGGCAACGACAATCCAGGCCCTGGTCGACAATGACGACGTTGCCGAATTGACCATCGACGATCAGACCGTTCCGGTCATCCTTCAGGCCGCGAGCGGTGCGGTGAACGACCCTTCCGACCTGCGCAATCTCTATGTCAGCGCCGCCAATGACCGGCTAGTCCCCCTCTCTCAGCTGGTGACCTTCAGCCATGATGCAATTGCCGCAGAGCTGGATCGACACGGACAACGCCGCGCGATTGAGATCGACGCAGACCCGTCGGACGGCAAGAGCCTCAGAAACGCCGTCGATGCCATCACCGCGCTGGCAGCAACGGAACTTCCTGGCGATATCGGGTTGCTGTTTCTGAGCGAAGCAGCAGAGCTCAACGAAACCTCGCACGGCGTCACAATTACCTTCATGATTGCCCTGCTGGTCGTCTTTCTGGTGCTCGTGGCTCAGTTCGAGAGCCTTGCCAGCGCCGCCGTCGTGATCCTGATCGTGCCGTTCGGCATTTGCGCCGCAATCTTCGCACTGGCACTGTCCGGCACAACGATCAATATCTACAGCCAGATCGGCGTCCTGATGCTCATCGGCATCATGGCCAAAAATTCTATTCTGATGGTCGAATTCGCCGACCAGCTCAGGGAACAAGGTCGATCCACATGGGAAGCCGCCCGCGAAGCCTCTCTGGTCCGCGTCAAACCGATCGTCATGACGATGATGTCGACGGTCCTGGCTGGCCTTCCGCTGATCCTGGGGTCGGGCCCGGGGGCTGAAAGCCGCGCGGCTATCGGCTGGGTGGTCTTCGGCGGCCTCGGCCTCGCCGCAACATTCACATTGTTCCTGACACCCGCGCTCTACGTGTTGGTTGCAAGCTTTGTGAAACCGCGCAATGCGGATGCTCTCCAGCTAGCGGACGAGTTGGCAGATGCCGAGACGAAGCCTCGCACGTTTGTGCAACCGGATCCGGTTTCAGAGTGAACGACCCGAGACATTGGCAACTGAACGACCGGAGACATGTGTAACACTTTTTGGCGCTTGCCGGGAGGTGTTGATGCCGTGGTCAGAGATTTCGGCTTACGGAAGCGTTCCGGATGACATGTGCTCGCAGCGGTCTTGGCTGCCGATCCCGTCGGCCAAGTCGATGGAAGCATTGATCGATATCAACGACACAGATTTGGCGGATGTCAGGCTTTCTTCAGGCGCGCCACACGCAACAACGTTGCCGTGAGTGGTGCGCGTGTCACTTGACCGCCCACCGCCGGACCGTGAGGCAGATCAAAGCAAAGCAGGTAGTGAGTATGTGAGAGTGGATCACTATTTTCGTGAATGGAGGCATCTGACATGCGACGCGTTTATCGACAGCACCTTGCGGCACGATGGGCATTTCTCTTTCTTACTTTGGCTGCGGTCGTACTGATCGCCCAGCCAGCAAGCGCCAAAGACCCGCAAAACAGCCAAAGCGAACAGGATTGCTGTGACTTCTGGCAACCGGGATGGCTGCAGTGGCGCATGTGGCAGAAGCGTGGAGACACTGGCGAGGTCGATGCGCGCAGGCGCCGACATCATAAATTCATGCATGACGGGCTTCCGGAAGCGTACCGGGAAACCAAATCGACAATTGAGCCGAGCACAACAAATGTTGCGGCCGGTCGGGCTCTTTACGCCCAGCACTGCACCGAGTGCCATGGCAAAACGGGTATGGGTGATGGCGAGGCTGTGAAGGGCCTATCGCCTTCGCCGGCACTTCTCGTCTACTTGATCAAGCACCCGATAGCGGTCGACGCCTATTTGCTATGGTCGATTGCCGAAGGTGGCAAATCATTCGGATCGGATATGCCGGCATTCAAGGAAAAGCTGTCACGTGACGAGATCTGGAATATCGTCCTTTACATGCGCAAAGGCTTTCCGAAACCAAGCGTCGAGAACTAATGCGTGTCTCCCAAAAGTGGACACCGGATTTGGGATAAAGGCACGCATCAAAACAAATACTCAGAGCGCGACATCTGAATCCAGTCAGGCGTGACGCGATTTAGAGAGTCCTCTTGTGCTCTCCAGGATCTGGAGCCCTTGTTCAACCAATTCTGGATAGTCGGGGATAGGCTCACCACTTCTCGAGTGCCTCTATGGTACACTTGGTGCGAGGACCGAAGCTGCCGTCCTCCTTCAACAGCCGCTGCAGCTCGCGACGAAACTACTCCCGCCAGGCATTTGCATTCGTGGTCATTTCCTTAGCCGGCATATCGTATCCCCGAAGCAAGGACTTGAACATCAACGCGGCGGCCTGCTTCCTATTAGCCAGCGGCGCGGTATACAAATAGGCGGCATTGCCTATGAGCAGCGCAACGCGCTTGGCCACGATGGCCTGTGAGGCCCCCGGCAACAATGAGTAAACTGGCAACAAATTGCCTAATCGAGAGTTTCCTCAACCGTCTGATCATCGGCCTGCGAGCAAGCGGTTGGACTCGTCCGTTTATGCGCTGACGCACTGCCAGGTCGGCTATTCATGAATGCCGTTCGCTCAAATGGGATCGATCAGGGTCAATTCGATGGAATCTTACGGGCTAGCAAACCTAACGCAGACCACTGCAGTACGAATTCGGCATTTGTTGCATCACCGTCGGATCGTTCGTACGGACGCAGAAACACGCGCGGCCTCCCCCGAATCCTTGCCTCCAGGCACATGCTCTACCGGGCCCGGGGGTCGGTTGCGGGGCGCTGCACATCGGGGTGCGTTCCCAGCCTCTGATCTTTTCGACAGAGTTTGCATAAGAACGGAGAAGGCCGGAGTTCCCCTCGAATGTCCGTGACACGCGCACGAGACGTTCGGCAAAAGACAAAAGGTTCCGGAGTCCGAATTTCCGGCAATTGGTTCCCGTGCAATGCCGCAACATCTGATCGATGCCAACGTCGGCATCGTACATCAGACGGTCGGCTCTCCTGCACGCCGCCCAACCGGTCGTCCTGTTGCAGTCTATTGCGGCTCGGTTCGCGTCATTGATCAACCAATTGATGTTCGCAGTGGTATATTTGGTGTTGGGAACGCTTGGGCATTGGGCACGGGCAAGCGGTGTGACCACTAGTGAAAGCACGAGCAAAATGCCGACCGTTGTCAGTCTACCGATTGCCTGATCAATCGACACAACACGCTCCCTATGACACCCCATCGGATGTCATTACACTTGCAGGTCAGCAAGATCCCCTGCATCAGCCAATGAACCTCATACGTCGTCATTTGTCGCTGACCTACATCAGCGCGACTTCAAAGCTTGTGACGTCGGCATGAAAAACGCCTGTGTTGCCGCTTCGATCGGTTTGAGAGTGGTGTTCTGGGTGACAGTCGACCACTTTCGCGCACGATCAACTGATCCGTCGATCCCAGCCGCATCCGAAGCGCTGCTGGGATCACAGTGATCATGTCGGCTTCGCGATCTCTTCGAAACGCGCGCAACGATTGCGGCATTTGCGCTAGATCATGGCAAATAGCGCCATTGACCGCTCTAACTTGCGCGTATGAGATGCATCCGATTTCTGATCGTACCGATCCTGATCCTGCTAGGCGTGCACGTCGCAGCCTCGCAGGGCCTGGGCAACTCAACGCACGACTTGCAGAAGAGCGGCGAACGGGCCACCGTCTACCTCTTTTGGACAGCGACCTGTCCACATTGTGCGAACGCCAAAGCGTTTCTCGAGTCACTAGCAAAGCGCGACGACAATATCCTGCTCGATGCACGTGAGCTGGCCACGGACGAGAGCAATGAACGCGCATTCGTCGCCCTCACCCAGCATTTTGGAATACACCCACCGGCCGTACCTTTGATCATCGTCGGCGACAAACCGTTCGTGGGCTATGGCTCTGACGAGACGACCGGTGCGGCTATCCTTGCGGAAATCGACAGATGCAGACTGCAGGACTGCGAGGACTCGACGGTGCGCGTCACGGGAGGTGCAAATCGGATTGTCCGCGCCGATCAAGAGATACGCAACGGAGTTTTGCCCAGGCAATCATCTGTCCCAGACTCGATCAACATTCCGCTGTTTGGCAAGGTTCAGCTCTCGACCATGTCGCTCCCGGTCTTAACGATCGCGCTTGCAGCAATCGATGGGTTCAATCCATGCGCCATGTGGGTGCTTGTCTTTCTCATCGGTCTGCTTCTGGGCATGCAGGACACTGTCCGCATGTGGACCTATGGCGCGGTCTTCCTGCTGACTTCGGCCCTCGTCTATTTCGCGTTCCTGGCCGCTTGGCTCAACGTGTTCCTTTGGGTAGGCAGTATTGGTTGGGTGCGGATCGTGATCGGTGTGTTCGCACTCGGGGTCGCCGGTTACTACCTACGCGAGTTCGCCACCAACCCATCCGCAGCTTGTCCGGTCACTTCGACCGGAGAGCGCCAGAAGATCATGTCGCGGTTACGAGCTGCAGTTGCGGAACGCTCTTTTCTGTTGGCGATTTCCGGCATCGTCGTTCTGGCCGTGGCCGTAAATTTGATTGAACTTCTGTGCTCGGCTGGAATCCCCGCAATCTACACACAGGTCCTCGCGCTAAGCGACCTGCCGCCGGTTGCCTACTATGGCTACCTGGCGCTGTACATCGTCGTATTCCTGGTGGATGACGCCGTCGTCTTCGTCACTGCAATGGTTACGCTCCGCGCGACCGGACTGACGGCTCAATATGCGCGCTACTCACATTTGGTTGGAGGTATCGTGCTGGGCGGCATCGGATTGCTGCTCCTCCTACGGCCTGGCTGGCTGGCCTTTGCCTGACGCTCTGGCCACTTCGGCTTTCTTTTCATCAGCCGGCAGGATTGACAGAGCTGGGCGCTCATTGGGAAAACAGGGCGAGACTCTACCATTTGAAACAGGGATCGCCAGGAAGGCAACGAACGGCAGGAGATTCGCCTCCAATCGTGTCCCTGGGCGACACATAGGGGGCCTCCGTATCCTCCGTCACAGTCGGATACCCTTGCAGGATTTCCTGCGTTAGCCGCTCGGCGCGATCCGAATTGACCTCTGCCTCGTATACCACGCCCGCTGGCGCTTTCCCTGCACCCTCGGGATCAAAGCCAAGCAAGCTATGGCGTTTTACCCAATCAAGACTGCGATTGCCGGTTTCATATTCCACCCATCCTTCCCAGCCCAGGGTCAGTGAAAAAAAAGACCACCGCACAGTGACCGCCATTGGAAAGCGGTGCTTCAACTTCTCCAGACGATAGGCGTCGATGACTTCTTTTGCCGCTTGCTCCAGATCTTCTGGGATCGGTGTATCTTTGGAAATGGTAACCGGCTCATCATATCCGAGGGGCGCAAAGGCCCATGCTGCAGAGTCACTGCCCGCCATCGAACCAATCGCTAGAAAGAGTGAGCCTACGACGCCCCAAAGCAATTTCCGCATTGCCTTCATGACCTAGTTGCCGTCTCGCGCTGCTTCGATCGCATGGACCAACCGGAATTCCCATGGCCGGTCACCTGCTCTCGATATGATGCAGTCATTCAGTCGTCTGTCTTTCCCAAAGTAGCCGGCATGTTCGATTTCGCCTTCAATGATGATCTTGTTGTTGTCTGCATTGAGGTTCGTCACTTTGTTCCGGTAGACAATGGGGATTTCGAGATTGACCTGCGGCCCTTCGCTGCCCTCCGAATTCGGCCCGGCTTCGACTGACTTCAGGTCAAAACTCTTATTGAGCGATCGCTCATAAAATGGCGCCCGAACAGATTTGAACCTGATTTTCAGCCGGCTCGGCATGGCGCCTGGATAAGTGCCGGCGCCGCCAAGAAAACTGCTTTGCTCGGTCACGAGCTTCAAGGCGCCAATCTCCTTGCCGAGATTGGCGTCATCCAGGTCTAGCTCACCTATTGAAGAGCGCATCGTGAGCATGTAGCCGTATCGTGCCGAACCGCTTCGCGATGCCCCTTTGAGCGCGCAATCCAGATTGACCGTATCGATGATATCAGTTCGCAGAGTCCCCGTGCGGGAGGACCTGCTTTGTGCAGGCTGCCCCCCGCCTGTCGTCAGACTAACCGTTGTTGCCGCTAGTTCGGTCGCGTTGCTGAATTCGGCGCCTTCCAGCTCGGCCGGCAAAGCAAGCAGCTCGCTTTCGCAAACGGTGCCACTCTCGTCCAAATAGTATAGCCAGGGCTGGGTCTCAGCCAATTTGCGTTCGTGCCGTGCCTGCCTTTCAATCACCCCTTGCGCCAAAAACATCTTCTTCTTGCGCATCTTGTCCGCTCTCACAGCAGCTCCAAAAATCTTCGTTAGCTCCAGAGTCAGTTTTTCCTTCACCGTCCGTTCCGCCCAGATCGCGCGGCCGCCATAAGCATTGACATAGGCCTTCCCGACTTCATCCCAACCGTCTTTTGCCCACTGGTCGAAGGTCCTTAGGCGGTCGGACTTCAAGCTCAGCATCTTGCTGATCACTTTTTGATCCCGGACGGCCTGATCGTCTTGCGCCTTGATGTCGAAGATATGGTGCAGAATTGCCTTCTGGCGCGCGTCGGCCGATCTGATGGCTTGGGCATAGACATCGTAAGAATAGAAGAAGAGATCTTTACTGACCAACCAGGCGGGTTCGACGATCAATATCTCGCCGATCAACAAGGTCAAAGGTGCCGAGGTCGACAGGTAAATCCCATTCTTAACCAATGCGACGGCAAGCCCCGGCAAGCCGTCTTTCTCATAGTTCGTGTATAGATCCCAAGCGACGAAGGCACCGGTTGCCAGATTAAAAACGTGCTGCATCTTGAATTTGGCAAGCAGCTTTTTGAACCTGCCGATCTTCTGCGGCGGCACGCGCTTCATATAGTCAAGGGCAGTTTTTTCAGCACCGGTGAGAAGATACTCGACCGCCTCGTCAGCAAATTCCTTTGCCGCTCTTTTTGCAGCCCGCCGTCTCGAAAGCCCGCCTTTGACCAGTTGATTGATGCGGTCTTTCAGTATCAGTCTCGGAGAAAGACCATTGGCCAAGGCATCGATCTTGGCAAAGAACGGTTTCTTTATCGCCGCGCCCCAATTCCATACGCGTCCTCCGGCCACCGAGCGCGCGTAGTACTGGCGCTTCACTTGTTTTGCGAAATTTCTAAGGCCCGTATTGTAGCAATTGTTGAAGCCTCTTTTCAGCTTCCCGATCGTCTTTGAAAGTTCTGCCGCGTATTGAACGGCTTTTGCTCTTGTCAGGCGTGGGATCTTCGCGCCGAGATCGATAAATGCGTTCTCCACCTTGGTTCCGGTTCGACTTAAGCCGCCGCTACCCCAGCGATAATATTTGCCAGTCTTAACGGAATATATTTGTGAGAATACGCGCCCACCCCCAGAACGATAGGCGCCTGGCGCTTTGCTCTTGAACAGATGGTAACAATTGAGGTCCAGAAACTGGATCACCTCTTTTTCGCTTTTTAGGCCGAGTTTCCTTCCGACGTGTCTGTAGTACCGCTTTATGAATACCCTTCTGACTCTCTTGTTTTTTGTGACAATGGTGAAATCCGTGTCAGAAAATATCGTAAAGGGTTTGAGGGGGTCGCGCCCTCCCCAGGATCCAGTGCTGAATACACCTTTGAACTTCTTTCGAAAGAGAGTTTTGAGGGATCGCGGAACTTCTTTGTCCTTCAGTATGGACCTCAACGTCTCATCGACATCGTCGAGCACACGCGCCTTGCGAAATGCCTGGAAGCCGTTGATTACGGTTTTTGGAACAGCGTTAGGCTTGGAACGATAGATTGCGCGCAGCGAGGAAAGATGACGCCATAGCGTCTCGTTATGCCTGGCATTGGCCGGATCGTAGACCTTGATTATCCCCTGGATGACAGCTGGGCTGCCATGTGCAGGAGACGGATCAAGAAGAGATAGCCCAGCTGAAATCACAATCGCAAGACACGCTGATATGATTGCCATCAACCTGGTTCCCGCCGAGGAATGTCTGGAACCCACGTTCATCGGCAAAGGTCCTCAATTCGATCACTGAACGACAAAATACCGCTGTTCACCGCGACACGAATTGATCCTAGTCATGATGCAATAGAGTCCTACGGGATTCAGTGGACTGTCACCAAACTAACTGCAGAGACGAATGTGAAGATAATCGACGCTCGTCGTCCGGCGCACGAAAATCGCGGCCTGCCTTCCGTTTCTGAATCTATTGCGCTTCCAATCCTGGTCTTGCGCCACATCCCGACGAATGCAATTGCTTCGAATACGCCGCAAGCATCGCACGGCACAGACCCGTTACTGCATTCGACGAGTCTTGCCGCAGCAGCTGGATCTGACCTGCGTCAGTGCTCTGCATCGCCAATCGTGCTGTCTTGTTTTCAGGTTTACCGACTGCTTGGCACGTCCAGGACTGCCTTGCCGATGCCTGGAGTGCAAGAGTGCTGATGCCTCGGTGCCCAAGTCTTTTCTAACCCGATAGGCAGATTATGAAGGCTCGTCTTGCTGGATTGCTTTTCGCACTGGTTCTTCCTCTATTGGCTACTCCCACCGAGGCGCTAACGCTGCAGGAGATCGGCAAGAAGATCTTCGCCCTCGAGCAAGAGATCGATGGGTTGAAGACGAAATTGAGCGACCGCAAGAAAGAACACGATACGGCCAAGAAAAACAAAAGCCGCATCATTCACGAATTTAACAATCTGAAACGACAGCTGGTCAGGCTAAAACAGAATCTCGAATTCGAGAAGACAAAGGTTGGAACTTGGCCGCTCAAGGACGTCCCGGCTGCCCGACGTAAGGTCGAGGACAAAGAGAGAGAAATCGAGAAAAAAGAAGAAGAACTGGACAAGGCTGAAGAAGCGATCCGAGACGCGTTCAGGGATTACGATTTGCAGCGCCTGGTCGTCGAACGAAAAAAGAGAGAACTCCGTGAGCTCCAACAACAGCAATCGGACCTGAGACGCGAGAAGAAGGAAGGGTCTGAGCGAGAGCGTGTCTGCAAAGCGATCGTGGCCGATTTCAGAGCCAGGAAACATAAGCTCATCAGCGAATCCAAGAAGGAAACGGAAGATTTCCGTGTGATTGCGGCGATGGGCTATGAATTCTTCCAGCGCACAATGTTTGCGAAAGCGGAGACGGCCGGCTGTAAGAAGACGGCCCATTGGGCAGCACTCGTTCGCGAGAGAGATTCTGGTTACGACGCACTCGCCAAATTGCTGAAACCCATCTGCGAAGAGTCCGGCAAGAAGAGCGTGCGGCAAGGTTTGCCAAGGGGGCGCCAGAGAAACGCTCTGAGAGCGTTACTCGGTCGCAGCTACGACAGTCTGGAAACAAGTTCCCGAGACGGCAGACAGGATACGGATTTCAAAGACACGATCTGCGAAAAGTACAGGTTTGCAAAGAAGAAGGATGATGACGACCGACCATCGGATAAAGGTCGGAAGGCTTACTTGAACTGCGTCTGCAATTGCCTGGCCCCTTCCGGCGGCCGGTTCTCGTGCAAATACGACACCAAGGACCCGGGCTGGTCGCCGAGCTGCAGGAGGCTGTCCGATGGACCCTGCATCTGCAAGGCTGGCGGCTGCTTCAGAGGGAAACTTCCCGCTGGCGGCAAGTGCGTTGAAGCGTGCAAGACGAAGAATGCAGCAAGTCAACGGCCGCGGCCGATATATCGGCCTCCAGAGGCTTCGGTGCCCACACCCACCGAGCGGACCCGTCCCGCGGCTCCGGAACGCTGCCTGCCCGGACAAACCTGTTTCAAGTGGTGACTCGACCTTCACAAGACACACAAGTGAGGAATACGCGATTCGCTGTTTTACTTGAACCGATCCACACCGGTCCCGCGGCGCCGGCCCTCAAACCATCGGTCACGAACACAATCGCAAGCGAGGACCTTCCGTTCGAGCCAGCCGGATCATTCGATCGCGATCCTTCGCAGCTACCGGAGGGGTGATGTCAGAATATCTCTGATCTCCTGCTCCCGGTCGCGTGTCGGGGGCCGCGGTCTGACCGTCTCTTCGCGGTCAATGGTCGCCGTCCCTTGCACCCGCTCGGACTCTTCTGCCGAGGCTGGGCGTCCGCGAGGCGCGATCCGCCCTAGAGCAGCGTTCACGTTGATCAGCCGGTACATACTGTTCGTACGAGGATCCTTGACCTTCTGTCCGGTGGAACGAACGGTCGCCAAGATCTTGCGTAGGGAGGCCGACGGGTTAGCCTGTTTCATGAGGGCGATCAGAGCAGCCACCTGAGGCGACGCCATAGAGGTGCCGTTGAAGGCCTTATAGCCACCGCGGACCGAGGACAGAACGCCGGTTCCGATCGCGAGGACATCGAGATTCGGAGAGGCATTGGAGTATCCAACATCGACTCGCCGGTTCTTTTTCGAGGCGCCCACCGAGAATATCCGTGAAACGCAGGCCGGATGGGCAATTGCCTGCGAGTACTTGTTGTTCCCTGCTGCAGCGATGACCGGGATACCGATGTCGAACAGACTGTCCACCACCTCTGTGTATTGGATCGCGTCGTAGTCGCACGTTCCTCGGAATTCTCCGCCCCCGATGCTCATGTTGATGGACGCGATATTGTACTTCCTCGACAGCTTTTCGAGCACGTGCCGTAGTGCCTCCATTTGATCGGAGATGAACGTTCTGGCACAGGGCGCCTTGGTGCCGAATTTTCTGCAGGTCTTCGCACTGTGAAACACGGTGAAGATCTGGATCGGGATGACTTGCACCCCCCTGGCGACACCGTCGAGCCTGCGCCCCTTGTAGCGTCCGCCGCGACCACCGATGATGCCGGCAACATGCGTTCCGTGATCGCAGGACAGACGCTTTCGGCATTTCTGAGCCGCGCCACGTCCGAACTGCTTCTCACCGCCATTCGGGCACAAGGATTCAAGTTTGTATTTCTTCGAATTGGCCGAGGAGAAGCATGCCTCGTCAACGATCTTACCCCGAAGGAACGCATGTCTTCCATCGACACCATTGTCGAGAACGACGACGACCTGATCACGGCCGTCATAACCCGACTTCCACGCCTTTTTCACATCGAGCCTGATGACAACATCACTGAGGAATGTCGAATATGCCTTGTCGACAATCACCTGCTCGACATTGGGATCGCGTCTGATCTTCTCCAGCGCCTCTTCGTTGATTTCGGCCACGACGCTCGGAAGATCGGAGATGCGTTTCACGAGAGAGAGGCTTCTGGTTGACATTTGTCCCTGCAGATAGCTCGACGGATCGCGATAAGCGACACCGGCACGCGTTCCGGGCCTCGGCTTCTTCATTGTGATGATCACGCGGGACAATCCAGAATCCGCTATCTCCGCCTGTACGGCTCGCGAGACCCGCTCTTGAGCCCCGGCTGCAGAAACGAATGCTAGGACAGTTCCGATCGCCAGGGCTGCTGGCGAGAGCGACGAGTTCTTAAACATGTCTGCCTCCTTTGGCGGATCGCTAGGTCAGTATCGGGTCACAGTAGGCCCTGCTCGGAGCCGCTACTCACCGACCGAATAGGGAACTTCCGCAAGCGACCAACGCGTCGAGCGGTTTTCGGGATCACCGGTCCAGACGTCCAGAAGGCGGTCGGCAATGTCCGACAGATAGTCCACTGGACTGGCAACAACGCTCAGATCTCGGTTTCTGTTCAGGAGATCGTTCAGAGGCACATTGTCCTCAGTCACAATCGCGACGATTTTCCCGCGCCCGGCTTCCGTGGCTCTGAAAACGCAACCATATGTGCCATCGGGAATCGTGACAGTCGAACCCGCGGCGATTTGCCGGTTTGGGCGCTGGCATTTGCTGGGGAAGAGCTGAACCACGTCGCCAGCCTCCCGAACATCGAGCGCGATGAGGAAACCGGATCGCTCGCTGCTGACACGAATCCGCATTTTGTCGCCGAGTCGCAGAGTCGTGCCCGGGACCAAGGAGACCCGTATGCCGGCCTCGTTGGACGGGGGAATGATATCGGTGACCACCGGATGTGCCGATTGCAGAGAGTCCTCCGCTTTTGGCGGGGTCTCGGCCTCGGGCCTTTGTTCATCGGATTGGGGCGGGATTTGCTCCGGACCTGGTTCTACGACCTGCGGGGGCGTTTCGACCAGCCTTGGTGCCTTGGTTGTCCAAGCAAGAAGATCCTCCGCCAAAAACGCACTGGGCGCCTCGAGCGTGGGAGTCATGCGTGATGTGCCATCACTGCCGCAGCCCTTTTCCTCGCAATAGATCTTGGCTTCCTGTCGCACATAGGCAAAGAGTTCGGCAGATGTGATCCGCCCGTTCTCGTTGGTATCAGCGAAACGGTCCAATAGGCCGCGGGCGAAAGCACCTGTAAAAACGCCTTGTCGCTCCCGCTCCGGCAAGCGCGCGTCTTCCATGGCCTCCTCGGTCGCGGAGACCGCGGTCCACACGGCCATATCTGCACTTCCCTCGACGAAGCTCGTTTGAGTCCGCACGGTTCGGAAACGGGTTTTGTTGATCGTCGCTGGTGCAATGCCAACCGGCAACGCCCGCGACTTGCTGCCCGGTTTCTGCTTCGGGCGGAAGGAACGTGTCACTGTGCCCGAGTGGCAAGAATCGATCAGCACCATGACGCGCCGCCCCTTCAATCGTTCGAGCAGCTGGCCGAGCTTGTCGTCAGCAATCTGGTTTTTCGCGACGCCTTTTACGACCGCGGCGTCAGTCGGCGATAGCGTCTCATCCCGTCCGTCGGCTTCATCACCGTCCACATCGATCGTATGATAGCCATGTCCGGAATATGTCAGGAGCACGCGGTCGCCAGGCGCGGTGCCCGCAATCAGCCAATCCTCGATCGACGAGACGATTCCCTTTTCGCTTGCCTCTCGGTCGAGAAGCATTTTGATTTGCTCAGGTTGGAAACCCCAAACCTCCTCCGCCAGCCGAGACATCAATCGAGCATCGTTGAGAGCGCCGCTGAGACCGTCATAGTTCTGGTATTCGTTAATACCGATAATCAATGCCCGATCTTCTGCGCGCGCTGGCCCGACCAAGAGCCATGCAACGCAGGCCAATGTCGCCGCGGCGCGCATCAAAACTGCACCTGTTGGGCTCATAGCGCACCAGCTGGACAGGTGAACAACCCCTGGACACCGAGCTGATACGGGGTCTCTTGAAGCGCGTCCCGGATGAGTGAGGGAAGCTCGTGCGCCAGACTACGGCGTAGCCTCCTATGCAGGTTCGCTAACCGCTCTTTACTTGAGATGATCACGAGATGATCCGCGCCAAAGGGGCCGCACACCTCAAGCGGCAACTGATAGGCTTGCCCGATTGGCCAAGACTCGGGATCAGTCACCTCAGGATAGAGAAACTGGACCTCACCATCGGAGGCCAGATTGAACACCGTCAAGTGTGGGTAGCTCACCGGATCAGACTCGAACCTCACCTTCTGGCCTTCCTGATGCTGGGCGTCACTCGGAAACACGCGGATTCCGAGAGGATTGTGCTTGGCAAGGGTCTTCAGTTGGACAATGGCTCGCCACTTGTCCGCAACGCCCTGTAGAGTTTGTTTCTCGATGTCGTGGGCGACGACGTCTCCTGTGGCATTGAGGACGGCCTTGTCGCTGGCGTCCCAAATCAGGTCGGCCGCCTCACCGCTTCCCGCAAACGTGACCCCGTCCAACCGGTCTACGATCTCGCTGGCAGTCTCTTCGTCTAGATTCAGGATACTCAAATGCAGGTCGGATACCTGGTCGGCGGATGGCACGTCCTCGGCAGAGGGTGAACTGGCGAGAACCTGCCGCTTGCCGATGCCACGCGGTTGTATATCGGGTGTCTGTCGTGCCTCGGACAGCATCCGCACCATGGGGACAATATAGCTTTTGAGTTCCTGGCCTGTGGTGATGCCGTCACCATCGCGATCCGCTTTGGCTTCGATCGCCCGCGCAAAAGACCAACTCAGAGCGCCCTGAAACTTGCCATCGATCGCCACCTCTGGCGACTTCCGGTGCTCCTGTGTCGCCGCGAGAAACGTCACGCCAGGGAGATCGTCCACGGTCAGGCCGGCTCCCGCGGTGATCTCATCAGAGATCGACATGTCGGCCGGCAGGCTATAGGGCGGCGCCGATCGAACAAGCGCGGTGGCACGAGGGTCGACCGAGCGGTGCATTGTACCGGAATGGCATGAATCTGCGACGAATATGACACGCAATCCTCTGCGCGTGGCCTCCTTGAGCCAGACGTTGATTACATTGTCGACGATCCTCTCGACCAGGCCCTTGCGAGTCCGGGGATCGAATCCACCGAGCAGAAAGGTCTCGTCTTTGCCATCGGCCTCGCTCCCAGGAACGTGCTCCGGTTCCTGCGCGCCGTGCCCGGCATATGTGAAAATGATGGTGTCGCCCCTCTCGGCAGTCACCAAGAGGTCGATCCAACTTTTCCCGATCCGCTCGCGGGTCGCCTCTTCGTTCAGAAGTACTGTAAGCGATTCCACTCCGCTCGCTCTGAGCGCACGCGCAATATCGCGCGCGTCGTTGACAGCGCCTCGCAGACTCCCGCCGTAAACATATTTGTCGATGCCGATCACAAGGGCGTGCGTCGCTGCGCTGGCAGATCCGACCTGGCCTGCCCAGATCATTGTCGCGAGCAGCAGGACGGAAAATCGTCCCGCCCAGTATTTCATGCTTCTCATTGTCTCTCTCCGCGTCTTTATTTTCGCAAGAGTTCCACGCGCCGATGCAACTGGTTCATCTCCTCGACCGAATAGCTTTCCGGCTCGTCTGCCTCGAATGGTTCCGACTCGCCACGCCCAATCGCGCGAATGGCTCCCTTGTATCCCTTATCCACCAAATAGCTCTTCACGGCCGCGGCGCGGCGCTCGGACAATTTCTGATTGTAGGAGGCACTCCCCTTGGGATCGGTATGGCCGACCAGATCGATGCTCGGCGATCCCTCTCTGGTAAGATAGGCGAGCATGTCGTCGGCCGCCTTCTTGCCGTCGGCCGTGAAATCGACCTTGTTGTATTCGAAGTGTATCGGGATCGGAGTTGTCTCGACGGTGAAACCGCGGATATTGGCGAGCGCCAAGCCACCCGGTTTGCCGCCCCGCTCCGTCGAAGCGACATAGGATCGCGCCAGCATCCGCGCCACCGATGCTTTCTTATAGATAGATGCGATGACGCCCCGTGCCGGTGGCGTCGGATTGAGATTCACATCTGCAATATCGTCCATTGCCTCCTGATAAAGCTTGGCGGCCTTCGCATAATTTCGACTGGCTTTGATGCCGTCTGCATATGCCGCAAGAACCTGCCACGGACGCCCGAACCGCAGCGCCGTTCGAAGATCGGACTCGCGTTGTTTCTCTGTTACGTCGTCCTCATAGGCACGAAGGTAAAAGGCGAAGGCTGTCAGCCGACCGAGACGGACGACTTCGGGTCCTGAACACACGCCGGACTTCTCGGCCATGCGATAAAGATGAACCGCTTCGTCGACAGCACCCGATCGACTTGCCACTGCTAGATTGGCCCGAATATCGGGACAGCTGACATCGGCAGCAACAACAGTCACCGCTGTCTGCTGGTACAGAAATAATAGACAGAAGAGGACACCTGCCAATGTGACCCGGCGGATCCAAGGGTTTGGCGGGATTATGTTTCGCGTTTCGATGGCCATCATTGATTTGACCGATTGGATTTCGAGTGAGGACTGAGAGGAGAGACTCGGCAAGCGACTGCCGGCGAATTCCTCTCAAATGGTATTCATCGGTTCGACCGGGGTGCCGGGTACCGCAAGCCCGGTTGGGCTCGCGGTACCCGGAAGGCTTTGAACAATACGCGGGTCAGCGCGGCTGCACCGCTGCGATCTTGTCGACCTGAAAACGGTTGCCTCGCTGCGAGATACGTCCGGTCAGGCCCATTTGTTCGACCATCAACCGCAGATTGCGGTTTAGTCTCGCCACATCCGAGCATGTTTCGTACCAATACTCGGCACTCCGACCCTGCGTGCGCAACGGCCTGTGATGGTCATACCCCTTGAAAGCAACGATGTACTCTTCGATCCGCGTGACTTCATGCGACTCGAAACCGTTGAATGCGAGCGCGTAGGCAGTCGTCAATCCGGCGCAGGCCGGCCGCGTCGCAACGATCGTCGGGGTGGGCGCAGGTGTGACGGTCGTTGACGGAGGTGTGACAATCTCCGTCTGAGCGCCTGGTCGCCGAGGCGATAGCTGATCGAGCTTTGTCGCCAGAACTGACCCCACATCGTGGGCGATCTTCTTCGCCTGATTGCCGATGTGCTCCAGAATGCAGTCACGGTTGCAATTGGGCGGCAGTGGCGGAAGGTCGGCCGGTCCATAGGCTACCTCGAAATTGCCCAGTCGTTTTCCTGTCTGAACATGGATCATTCGGCCAGGAATACGAACTCTCAGATCCATAATGTCGGCATTGGGATTGCGTTGCGCCGATGCATAGATCGAGTAGGCGACGACCACATCGATCGGCACCTGTTGAACTCTCCGCGCGATTGTAATCAGTGCTGCGTCCGTGCGCCGCACCTGGCCGGGCCGAGTGACATCAAGCGTCACTGCGGTTTCGTCATAGACCTTGAAACCGACCTGACTCATCTCACTCGAGATAGCGTTCAGCACGCGATTACTAACCCGCGACCCGCGCGGCACGGTATCTCGATCGGGGTCCTCCGGCATGATGAGTATGTTGGGCTGTTCACCAGCGAGCACGGGCGAGGCCTGAATGCTCATCAGTGTCCCGGCCAGCGCCACGAGCGATGCGACCGCGAGTTTGGATGTGATTCGGTTCAACATGGCTATTCCTCTATTTTGCCTTTTCTTGTTGTGCGCAGCTGAGTCGAGGCGGCCTGTCGGCTACCATTGAATCTTCTTCTTCTCCCCCGGACTAAGCACCTTCTTCTGGGTGGTCGATTCAGGCTGACAGTTCACACCGGGCTTGGCCTTGAAGTCATCGAGGTCGGCTCCCGGCTTGCGGGGATCGACCAGTTCGCTGCAGGGAGGCAGGGTCTCGCGCTTCTCAGTCGGCGGCACGATGCTCTTCTTGCTTCGGTCGATGGTCGTCGCGTCCTCATCGCTTTCAGCCGGCACGGTCACGCGCGTGCGGCCATCGGGCACGCTGCTGACACTGGGATAGGGAGCAATCAAGGACACTTCGACGCGGCGATTGACGGCCGCATATGGATGGATTGGATCCCTCAATCGGCTCTCCCCCCAACCGATGACCAGGAGTCGCGACGGCACGATGGGAAAGGCCGAAATGAGATAACGCTTGACCGCGTGGGCCCGGCGGTAAGACAGAGCGACGTTGTAGGCGTCAGCACCCTTGGCATCCGTGTGTCCTGCAATGAGATAGCGATAAGGTCTCAATCGCGGGGACGACAAGGCATGCCCCAGAGCTGCGAGCTGCGCCCGGGCCCTGCGCGTGAGTTTCGCACTGTCGAATGGAAAATAGACTTCAAGATCTACGGAATAGCCGTAGTCGACGATGATCGTCCGACCTTCGATGGTGACCTCGACACCCTTCCCACTATAGCCCTTGGTAATGGTTTGGCCGGCAATTGGCGCGAGTGATTTGATGATCGCGTTGATCTGTTGTTCGGATGCGGCATGCGCCCTCCATCCGATGAGAGTAATGGCTAACGTCAGGCCAACAACGCCCAAGGCTCGAATTGGTTTCATCATTGCCTCCAGAATATTGAATGATGATGCTCGGGCAGATTGAGCGAGCCTTCGCATTCTTAAACTGGTACCACTGGAGAGAAAATTTCTCCATGATCTGGATCAATGATGGAAAGAAAAACTCTGAGAAATGCGATGAGCGGGGATAAATTAATATTGATTATGGTTTTTTATCTATAACGACGATTCATATGACTATTGCTTGTGTATTTTTTACTGATTGTTTTCTTCTACAGCAATTATAAGACTTGATTTCGACATTTTGGCGTCCTCGAGATTTGAGAAAATCGAGGTCAATCGCAAAGCGGTGTGTGCGGGAAGCCGCTTAAACTCTCTGCCCTGCAAAATGGCGGGCAGAGCGGACATGACATCTTTGGTCACCGCGTAGCATTTAAGCATCTCCTGTCCGGTCACCCCGTAATCGAACTGGAATCGAAACCGGTCACGTTTCGGATCGGGGATGGTGTAGAGCACACCTCTCTTGACGAAGTGCCCAAGCCGCCGATCGCGCTGGAACCGGTTCGGGATTATTTGAATCACCTGACCTTTGGCATTCATGTAAAAGCAATAAAGCCAGGCATCCTTCCCCGCTCGGACGAGCACCTTGAGGCGCTCCCCTTCTCGATAGGTCGGATTCGGACCTCGGGGAGTCGTGAGTTGAAGTGTGAAAGTCCCTTGATCGGCTCCCTGGAATTCGACGATCGGCTTTGATGGCTCCAGCTCGATCTGGTCCACGTCATCACGCCGAATTCGTCCGCTCCAGACAAGCGTCTGGCCCTTCTGGTTGCGCAATGTGATACGCAGATCGATCGCCTGCTGGAAGACCCAATAGCGTCCCGTCATATAGTACACGCCAGACGGAGCATTTGCACTCGCGGTCGGGAGCACCTCGAGGTCTTGGGGCGTCACAGAAATGCCGCGGTCGAGACCGGCACGCAAACTAGGCTCCTTGATCACCAGGATCTTCCCGGTGAGCATGTTGCTGTATTCCCGGCTCATCGCACCGGACAACCGCTCGGCGACATAGCGGGCAAAGGGTGGCTGGGCGCCCCCATCCTGATAGTAGATGCCACCCGGCCAGAGTTCCGTCATATCGTGTGCATGATTGACGAAATAGCGCGCCGCTCGTTGAAGGACCGTCAGCAGCGGTTGGGCCGTATCCTCGGGCCGGCCGCGAATATAGTCTGGCGGCAGCCGCATGGCGACGGTTTGCACCAAAAGCTTTCCAGACTCCCGCTCCAATGCCTTGTAGCTGACAAACGCCTCTCCGCCTTGCATGAAGATCCGGCCGATCACAATCACATCGACTTTTCGCTGCGCACTCTGCAGAGCGACGACCGGATTGCCTCCCGCTTCCGAGAGGGCGCCGGTTCGATGCAGATACGTGATGATGGCACCGACGCCGGCGCCGTCGAGATAATCGGCACATTCCGGCCTGCGTTCCACGAGCCGGCTGAGCACTGCGTCATAGACCTGATCCGCGGCTGCCTTGGCGATCGGTATCTTGTCGGCTTCGAATGGCCAAATTCCGAGGGTCTTTCGGCTTGTGGCAACACAGCCAGAAAGGCCGAATAGACCGTTTGTCAGCTTCTCCGCGATTTCCTCGAATGGCTTGGACGAAACCTCAGGAGGCTTGTCTTCGCTGCCCGCCATAGCCGCGTTGGAACCGACAGAGTTCGCCGAATGCGCTCCCGCAAGGAGCAGGAGCCCGATACCAAAGGCATGTGCCTTCCAGCTGACCAGTTTCCTTCGAGTGCTCTGCGGTTGCAGCACGCTTCGAGCGGCTGCAAAGTACAATGCAACCGGTGTGAGACGAAACCTCGAGCATCCAGTTGCACGAGACCACTTCATTCATCATGTCCCTTTCAGGAATCAATGCCGCCATTATCGGCATTGAACCAGACTGCGGATAATGACGCCGTATCCATGGCAAGCGCCGCAGACCGTGTTTGAATGCTAAGCCACTTGCAGGAAATGCGAATTGATCTACAGCAATTGCCTCCCGGTTATCGTGAAGAGAGGTTCGTGATCGGTGAACGGACCGCCCCCAGACCTGACCTGGCACGCGCGGGACAGACGCGCTAGACACGCATCGGTATCTGAGATCAGAGCCGGCAAATGCTTGCCTCTCGTGCCAACTCGTACTCATCCCAGGCGCTGGGTGCAGGGTCCACAATGTTGTCTATTGCTACCGCCCGACCCACAATGTCGACCCGCCACACAATGAGAGACTTCTGATCCACATCATTGCTCTCCGATCCCACTTCGGTTTCCTTACGGATCCTTGGAGAACTGCTCGGGTTGTGGAAAATGAACCGACTCAATTTACTCCTTGTCTGTGTTCTTGCTTGTCTGGTCAATCCCGTGAGTCCGGCACACAGCAGCGATCCGAATCGAGCCGAAATGCAGGTTTTTACCGATTTCGTCGTTTGGCACTACGATCTAACCGGCTACGCCACCAATCAATGCGAGCTCAACCAAGTCTTTACGGCCTTGGGAGCTGCTTTCGGGCATGCGCTTGGCACCCAGCTCAGCCGTGCCGACACACCGTCGAGGCGAGCCATCTGGAACCAGCTCAATGAGCAGTTTGATCGGGAACTCGCCCGGACCCTGCTGAAAAAATTTCGTGTTCTGTTTGAGGAAATCAAAGACAAGGCACTGAAGAAGAAACTCCTGGCAGTGTCTTTGCACCATGCCCGTGCGGCAAAACTGGGTGCCTATACCAACAAGCAAATGGATGTTTTTCTCTCCTGCCTCGACGGCCATTTGCCTATAAAGGCATCAGATTATTTTGCTTGGCGAACGCAGCCGGATGAGCAGACAAGAAAGCAGCGCAAATTGCTGCAAGACGAAATAAAATTGCTCTTCCAGCAATGGAAAAAGAGCTGGTGCCCCCGCCAACACAAGGCTTGCATCCGGATCGTCAACAGAAGAGCTGCTTCCCGCTTGTGGTCTTGGTCCAACAGGTATGTCAAAGAACGCGCGCACGTCTTTCAGTTCCGAATTCTGATGGACTGCATTCATAAAAAGGTCATGCTCAAACCCATAACTGGAAAAGACCGTTGGCAGCGTCTTCAACTCGGTGTCGATTATTGCTGGGGAAAGCACTCATCTATTCTCCTTCCGGATGCAATTTGCGCCTGCAAAGGAAAAATAGCGAGCGCAGGGCATTTTCAGCCTCGCTACATGACGGGCTATTGGGACGAGAAGGGCCATTGGCAGCAGAGCAGCAATCCGCCGCCCTTTATTCCGACCTATAAGCGCAGTCGGTGGATACCGCATCGTGGCTGTCTCACGATGAAATTTGCAGACGTACCGATGCCGGGTTCGAGCGGCAAGACAATCGACTACTCTCTTTGCGTAACACCCAAATCCTCCCGGCAAGACTCGAGTGGGGAGGACCTTGAACGTAGAACATCCGACGACTGTGCACCCGGTCAGTCCTGCCCCGATGAACGGAAAACCGAGCAAGAGCGAAAAGACATCTGTTTACCGGGTTCCGCCTGTTTCCGGTGGTAATCCCGGCAACTTTCGACCATTGGGGACATCGAGAACAAAGAAATTCTCCAGCTTAACACCAAGCCTCTGATGAGCGATTGTCAATATGACCGCTTTTGAAAAGATTGAAGCTTGCACATCGCCTGAGTCCGGCAATGCCCTACTTCTTTGCCAACGCCTCAACGGCCCGCTTGGTGCCTGAACCAAATTCGCCGTCGATGGGGCCTGAGTAAATGCCGTCTATCTTCATGAGCCGCTGCAGCTCGCGGCGGAACGGCTTGCTCCACGAACGTGCGTTGGTCGTCATTTCCTTGACGGCATCTTCGTGGCCACCGCGTAAGGAATCGAACATATACCTAGCCGCAGCCTTTTGGTTGGTCGAAGTGCCTTTGCCGTCCTCATGTGCCTGAGCAAGGTTGTACATTGCCCAGGCGCTACCTTTCTCCGCTGCCTTTTGGTACCAGTGCAATGCCTCACGGTCGTTCTGGCCGACGCCCATGCCGTCGCCATACATCAAGCCGAGTAAGACCATCGCCCCGGCGTTACCCTTATCCGCGGCCTTGCGATACCAGTGTGCGGTCTCCAGCCTGTCTTGACCGACACCATCGCCTGTCAAATACATCACACCTATGCCGATCATCGCTGTTGTATTGCCTTTCGCAGCCGCCCTCCGGTACCAGCGCAGGGCCTCGCGCTTGTCTTGGTCCACTCCTTGACCTCGTTTGTACAGCGTGCCGAGGATGGACATCGCCTCGTGTTCGCCCTTTTCCGCGGATTCCCTGAACCACCGGACGGCCTTCCGTTCATCTTGACCGACACCGTGACCGTGCAAATACATATAGCCTAGGAGGAGCATCGCCCTGCCGTTGCCGTTCTCCGTCGACTTTCGGTACCAGCGCACGGCTTCCCGCCTGTCCTGGCCCACGCCGCGGCCTCGTTCATACATCAAGCCGAGGCTTACCATCGCTTCGCTAAGTCCTTGTTGCGCGGCCTTGCGATACCAGCGCACAGCCTCCCGGTCGTCTCGACGGATGCCAAGGCCCTGCTGGTACATCCAACCAAAGCGTTGCATTGCCGGTGCAAACCCCTTTTGCGCCGCCTTCCGGTACCAGCGTAGGGCCTGATCTTCATCCTTGCGGACACCGCGACCCTCCTGATACCTCACGCCGAGGTTGTTCATCGCTCTCAGATCGCCCAGTTTCGCCGCCTTGCGATACCAGCGCACAGCCTCCCGGTCGTTCTTGTCGACGCCAAGGCCTATGCCGTAACTCGTGGCGAGGTCGGTCATGGCCCGGGCATCACCTTTCTCTGCCGCCTTCCGGTACCACCTTACTGACTCTTCATACGAACCGCCTTTTTCAAGGGCGCGGCCCAATTGATATGAGAAACGCACAACATCTGGGCGGGTGTCCACGGCAAGCCGACAAGCACGGATGGCCTCCTTTGAACGTATCGAGTCATAGGCGACTCCGGCGGTTACCCTTCGAGGATCATGTGGATCGGCAGCAAGACGATCGCAGTTGTGGACCGATGCCTTTCTTGAATCGGCGTCGCCGGGCGAAACTGGCTTTGGTGGGACTGCGATTGCCAGCCTCTCTTCTAGCAGCCTTGCCAACCGAGCTTGCGCCAGCTTGGCGAAAAAGCTGTCCGGATATTCCAGGATGAACGCCTCGAGATCGCCGGCAAATTTCGTGCCTTGGATCACGCTCCAGGCCTCCGCGGCAGCGCTAAGGCGCCCCCCTGTTTCCTGGGCCACGCTGACCTTCGGGCCTTCTCGACCATCTGCAAAAAAGAACTCGCCCAGAAGCGAAATCGAAAGCTCAGGTGTCTGCTTGCCATTTGTGGTGCGGTTTACCGCGGATGCAACACGGCGGAACAGAGCTCCCACCTCCAGAGCCGGTGTCTCGATATGCTTCAGAAGTGCCGTCGTAAAGGGGCTGTTGCGCCCGTCCCCCTCCGCCGCGACATCGCCGGTTTGCGTAGCAAATGCGACTAAAGTCCCTTCGGTCCGCTTCACCCGAGCGAAACCGCGTGTCGGGGTAATGCCGCGGCTGCGTGCCAGCCGTCGTTTAAGTTTTTTCTCCAGAGGATTGTCTCGGCAGGCATCAAGCACCGCGATGCGTACACCCTTCACCCGGGCCATATCGGCAAGCACATTGTCCAGCTGCGCCATCTCGTAAGGAAGAACGGCTTCATCCTCAAGCGTGGCATCCACCGGCACCAGATAGTTGATCCCCTGATACTGCATACCGTGGCCGGCATAATAGAAGAGCGCCGCGTCGGCGCCACGCATTGCCTGGGCGAAACGACCAAACGCCCTATCCAAGCCGACCTTGGTCAAATCCCTCTCCAGCATGACATTGAAACCGAGACGTTTGAGAGCAGAGGCGATATCGCGCGCGTCGTTGATGGGATTGGCAAGCGGCGCGGTGTACTTGTAGGCGGCGTTGCCGATTACCAGTGCGACGCGCTTGCCGGCAAGGCTCTGCGAGACGCCCGCAATAATAAGTAAACCCGCAATCAAAATCTGAAACGTAAGTTGCCTCATGAGTCCCGGCCTCGACCTTTGAGCCATCGGTTGGAAGCCCCCCATGATCGCGCAGGTGATCCGCCTGATCCCCTATTCATGAACGCCGTTGGACGAGAGAGTGTTGATTTGGGTCAGTTGAATAACGATACGGATGTGCACCGCTGACATGCAGGACACTTCTCTTGAGCCGAATGAAAAATCGTCCGTTTGGGTGGTTGTCCCGCAACGGCATATCATGTGCCAATTCGCGGCCAGTGAGGCGACTATATGACGCCTTCGACACTGTCTCAACGGCAATTGCTGACATGCACAATTCGGCCGACAGATGGCAGAAAGTCGTACTGTCGGCTTTCTAGAAATTTCCTGGTTATCCAGTCCGCGTTACGAGAATTTCTTGCCTTAACGGACTCCGATTGAAAGCGAAAAGGCTGCGCACACGCTCCAATCCGCACATCAATGATTCACATCAACGCCGTGCACGGATGAAATGGTTATAAAAGAGGAACACTATAAATGACTTCCAAAATCAAAAAGCGAGACTGCCATGGCCGTTCGTCGAGGTGCCCGTGCGCCTACTGGACTGCATGAGAGCGCGCGTCGCATAGCTGGCGCCCTTCCCTTTCTTACCATCTGGACATTCTTGATGCTGGCTCTTGTCGCTGGTAGTAGCCATGCTGAAGACGTGGCGAGATCGCAGCCTCTGATTGCTCTCGGCGATGCTCTTGTTACTGGATTCTCCGGTATCCGCGAGATGGACGATGGCGAAGGCACAGCGAACCACAGTCGTCTGTTTCTTGATCCAGATGGTGCCTCTCTAAGAGGTTTCGATCTCAGCAATCCGACTGCTTCAGGTCCATTGGGGCAACGTCTCGCACCGGAGTTTCTCTCAGTGCCCGCACGCGATATCGGACAGGTGTTCGGCGTTGCGCTGGACGACGCGACCGATCAAGAAACAAAACTGCACGCGCCCAATATCTATGTGACGGCGACGTCTGCCTAAGGGCTACCGATCGTCAGACTCGATGGCAATGGCGACGGCATCCCGGAACGGCTCACAACCGGCGCTTCGGGTGTAACATGGATGGCAGGCCTATTTGGCGAAGGTAAAGACGGCGGCCCGGGCAGTGACTGGAAGATTGATGGACTGACCGGAGATGTGAGCCTCCTTGCCAACATTTCTCATGAGGAGCGTCCGAACAGCGGTGCGGCTCTCGGCAACATCGCCTTTACAAACAGAACCGCCAGCTCTTCGTTTGGGATCGCGAAACCGGACCGATCCAAAGGCTTGATCTCAGCGGTAACCAGATGGGGATTCTTGATCACGGTTTGGTCGGCCGGGATGATGCTGTATCGCGGCGCCATATCATGATCCTCCACCTAAGGCATAATTTGAGGACGCCTTGCGAACAGATTTCGGGATTGGTTCGGGAGTATTTGTGCCGTTATCAGCGACATGGTGGCAATTCGTTCCAATTTGCGCCCAGGCGCGCATATTCGGACTGGACAAGGGTATAAATGGTCGGAGCGGCAGGATTTGAACCTGCGACCCCCGGTCCCCCAGACCGGTGCGCTAACCGAACTGCGCCACGCTCCGACACTTCAGCGCCCCTTGTGCCTTTTCCGGGAACGCTGGTCAATATGTGTAGAAGATGGAGATGACCTGCCCGCATGCGACCTGACACGATCGCGCGCGGGACATTGATCTAATCCAGACAGTTATCAGTCGTTCTTCAGGAGCCGGCGACACGCCTCGACTTCGGCCAGCACGCTTGTCAGAAGCTCGACCTGCGTCTCGCTCAGGCCAATCTCCCGGCCTGCCGGCTGGCGCGCGTTTTCACCTAACGCCGGTCCGGTCGTCTGAACAGTCGGCTGGGCTGCCTCCTGTGCCGCCTCCAGTGCGAGATCCGGAATTTCCTGCGGCATCAGGGATGCGCCGTCCTCCGTCGGAGACCAGCAATCCATGACATAGCGGGGTCCCTGCTCGCGGAAGATCCGCTGAACGCCCTTGATCGTGTATCCGTCTTCGTAGAGTAGCTGCCGAATGCCTCTCAGGAGGTCAACGTCTTCGGGCCGGTAATAGCGCCGCCCGCCTCCCCGCTTCATCGGTTTGAGATGGTTGAACTTTCCTTCCCAGAACCTCAAGACATGTTTTGGTACACTAAGCTCCTTGGCGACTTCGCTGATCGTGCGAAACGCCTCCGGTGATTTCCCCAACGCCCTCTCCTTGCCCCCGGCGCGTCAGCGCCGTGCCGCTCCTATTCTGCCGCATTCCTTTTTGCCAGAGATGAATTGATCCGCTGCTTCATGATGTTGCTGGCTCTGAACACCAGCACCCGCCGCGGCGTAATCGGTACCTCTTGCCCCGTCTTCGGGTTCCGGCCGATCCGCTCGCCCTTCTCCCTGATGCCGAACGAGCCGAAGGACGACAGTTTGACCGTCTCGGACCGCTCGAGACTCTGGACGATTTCCTTCAACACCATTTCGACGAGTTCCGCAGACTCGTTCCTCGGAAGGCCGACCTTTTGAAAGACCGCCTCCGCCAAATCTGCGCGCGTGAGTGTTTTGCCGCTCATGAGAGACCCGCTCCAAGCCCCGACCACTGAATAATTGATGCTAGTCGAGACGCCGAAGAGGGGTCAACGGGGGAACACTGAATTTCGTGCTGAAACAAAAAAAAAAACAACAATCGCAGCTATTTGGAACAACCCGATCGGCGATTGGGGCAATTTTCGGGCCTTAACGCCCATAATATGAGGCAATTAAGTGACGCCGATCACCAGCGTGCAAGAACGGCACCCCATGTAAATCCGCCGCCCATGGCCTCCATCAATACCAGATCGCCTTCTTTAATCCGGCCATCTTCATAAGCGGTATTCAGGGCCAGCGGGATCGACGCCGCCGAAGTATTACCGTGCATATCCACTGTTACGACGATCTTATCATCGCTTACGCCGATCTTCTTGGCCGTTCCATCAAGGATGCGTTTATTGGCTTGATGCGGGATATACCAATCTATCTCGTTTGCTGCGAGGCCGACATCGACCAATGTCTCCTCGATCACGCCTGAAATCTTATTCACGGCGTGTCGGAAGACTTCGCGGCCATTCATTCTGAGGTGACCGACAGTCTTTGTCGAACCGGGACCGCCATCGACATAGAGCTTGTCGTCGTAACGTCCGTCAGCACGCAGAATAGATGACAGGATACCCCGGTCATTTAGACCTCCATTCTGTGGCTGAGCTTCGAGCACGACAGCCCCCGCCCCGTCACCGAACAGGACACAGGTCGTGCGGTCTTCCCAGTCCAGGATGCGCGAGAACGTTTCAGCGCCAACAACGAGCGCGCGCTTATAGGGCCCTGCCCTCAGAAAGTTGTCTGCCGTCGCCAGCGCATAGACGAAGCCGGAGCAAACCGCCTGGAGATCGAACGCTGCCGCTCCGCGCCGAATGCCGAGTTCGGCCTGAATACGCACGGCCGTTGCCGGAAATGTCTGATCGGGTGTCGATGTTGCGCAAAGGACAAGATCGATATCGGACGGATCAATAGCCGAACGAATGAGTGCCTGTTTTGCCGCGGCAATCCCGAGATCCGACGTAAACTCGTCGTCGGCCGCGATATGACGCTGACGAATGCCCGTGCGCTCTGTGATCCACTCGTCGGTGGTGTCCACGATCTTCGCCAAATCGGCGTTGGTGACGACATTCTTGGGGAGAGAGGCACCGCACCCCCTGATGACAGAACGGATTACAGCCACGAGGCGATACTCCCGCTCATCAGGCTACGTCGTCGAGCTGCATACATGCGTGGAACCTTTCGACATCCTTTGCGATCGCGTGGACCAGATCGCTCCGGGCCATGTCGTAGCCAAGATCGATGGCACTCGCAAATCCTGTTGGATCCGTGCCTCCATGGCTCTTGATCACGATCCCATTCAGCCCGAGGAAAGTTCCACCGTTCAAGTGCCTGGGATCCATCTTGTTTTTCAAGGCTTTAAAGGCGCCTTGCGCGAGCACTGCACCGATCCTCGCGAAAAGGGAGCGTCGCATTGCCGCGCGCAGATATTCGCCGATTTGCTTAGCCGTTCCCTCGGCCGTCTTCAAGGCGATGTTACCCGTATAACCTTCGGTGACAACAACATCGACGACACCGTGGCCGACATCATCGCCTTCGACGAACCCGTGATACTCGAATGGCGTCTCGGACCGTTCGAGCACGGCGCCTGCCTGCCTGATGTCTTCCAGACCCTTAACCTGTTCGACGCCGATATTCAGCAGACCGACGCTGGGATTTTCAAGATGGAAGAGCGATCTGGCCATGGCCGCCCCCATAACCGAGAAATCCACAAGTTGGCGTGTATCCGCGCCGACATTTGCCCCGACGTCCAGAACGATGCATTCGGCATCGACCGTCGGCCAGATGGCAGCTATGGCGGGGCGTTCGATCTCGGGCAATGTCTTGAGGCAGATTTTCGCCATCACCATAAGTGCGCCGGTATTCCCGGCCGAAATGACGGCATGGGCACGCCCATCGCGTACCGAATCGATGGCCATCCACATGCTGCTTGCCCGGCCGCCCTGACGAAGGGCCTGGCTCGGCTTGGCGTCCATAGGAATAGAGACGTCCGTGTGGACGATCTCGCTCTTTGCCTGGAGCCGGGGAAATCTGGACAGCACATCCGATATGACCCGCTCATCGCCAAAAAGGAGATAATGCGTATCCGGATGGCGGACGAGCGAAATGTCGGCGCCCGGAAGCACCACTTCGGCACCTCGGTCACCGCCCATCACATCCAATGCGATTGTGAGCGACGCAGCCATCTTCAACTAATACGGGATTCCAACGATGTGAATCTCCCCCCACACGCCATTGCGTGCCCCACACCCAAAAACCGTCCGACAATACTTGATTGCAGGTCTGTGACAACTGGAATCTCTAGACTGGAGAGTCCGGTCCCGAAACGCTCAGTTCTGTTCCTTGAGGATTTTCAAAGCCGCGAATGGTCCGTCCATTCCCTCGTCATTGCTACCGGTGCGAGCATCGGACCAATCGAATGTGGCCTCGCTCTTCTTTGGGTATGGATCGAGACTTGCCGCAAAGTGCTCATAGGCCAACTGCCCAATATCGATCTGCCCTTCGACGATCGGCTCGGGTCCATCGTCTTCCGGATCGACTTCTATCGCACCGTCCGAGTCTGTCGGCATGACAAGATCTGATTCCGGCCAGAACTGTATATTGATTTGAATGGAGGGCATGCTTTCAATCGGGTCGAGGCTGAGAACACAGGATTGCGTCACCCGTGCCTGCACCGTCCCAGTCAGCACGAAGCGCTCACTGCCCTGCTTGGAAAGCGTGTAGTCAAGGATCAGCTCGTCAAGAACAACAAGATCCAACATGGCCGCAATGACGGACCGCTCTTCCGCTGATGCCTCCACGCGCCCCTGAAGCCCCTTGTCCGGCACATGCACGACTGAGATCATCCTTGTGAATGGATTTGCTGCTGAACCGGTCATCGCTTAGCGAGCCCCCTCGACACTCGCGCTTGTTTGAAGGTCTGCCAATGCGGGAAACACCACATCACCCTGTTTCAGCGCAGCGAGGTCCTGCCGTTCCAGTGATTCATGGAGCTCGGCCACATATCCATCGAGAGAATCGATGTGGTCCGGCGCGCCGCCGTCAGGGAAGACATGAGATGCCAGCAGCGCTGCGGCCGTCTGCTCCGACGTCCCTGCAAAGGCCTTGGCATAATGATCGAGCCGCTCGTAGAAGACACCTGCCGTGCGATGCATGTTCTTGGGCACCTTCAGATCGGCGACGCCCAGCTCTCGGTGAATGACGTCCATATCGTCGAAAAATCCATCGACAAGAGCCTGCGCCAATGGCGCGCACGCCTCATCGGATCGCAATCGATCAAGAACCACATAGACGTGCAGAACCAGGATTTCGAATCGGCACTCGAGGGTGTCCGGCACATTAAACTGGCGATAGATCCACGGCTCTCGCGCTTGCGCCACAATAGAGCCATAAAGTTTGTGCGCAGTCTGCCGCGGTTGGCGGCGGTTTGTGAACCAAGCTAGCATTTCGTTGCGACCCAGGTCATAAGCTTTGTCGTGGCGTGCGGTTTACCATATCGGGTACAAGCCGGCACATGCACACTTCAGTGCTTGAGAACGGCCATATTCCGGGGATAGTGTTGTCGCGTGAAGATAAGAACGAACATAAACACACTCCGTAAGCTCGTGGTATCGGTAGCCGCCGCAGGCATGCTGACCGCATGTTCTGCTCAGGTCGACCGCCATGGCCATGTATTCACCGACATCGATCTGCAACAAGTCCAGCCCGGCATGTCAAAAGACCAGGTCAAACTGGCGCTGGGCACGCCCGACACGACGGCGGCCATCGGCGGCGACATCTACTATTATATCTCCAGCACCAGAAAGACCGCGCCGTTCCGCGAGAGCAAGGTTGTCGACCGAAAAGTCGTCGTTGTGTACTTCGATCAGTCGCAGATGGTTTCGAAGTTGGGCAACTACGGATTGAAGGACGGCCGTGTCTTCAACTTTATCAGCAAGAAAACGCCGTCTCACGGCCGCGAACTCACGGCACTACAGCAGATCTTCGGCAATATCGCCAACCGCGGCGAAGTTATCGCTCCGCAATAGATTTCTCAGCGCTATACCAGCGGCGATCGGTTTGTCCTTGTGGATGTTGAATGTCGCGCGCCAGCGTACACGCTTTGCATCATTACAAACCGAAACGGCCGGCAGGTGAATGCCTGCCGGCCGCGTTGGAATGTCCCACCTCTTTTAGTGCGCAAGCACCGCAAGAAGCAGGAGCGCAACGATGTTGGTGATCTTGATCATCGGATTGACGGCCGGACCGGCTGTGTCCTTGTAGGGATCGCCAACCGTGTCACCTGTCACCGCGGCCATGTGGGCTTCGGAACCCTTGCCGCCGTAATTTCCGTCTTCGATATATTTCTTCGCGTTGTCCCAGGCACCGCCACCGGCAGTCATCGAGATGGCCACGAACAGGCCAGTGACAATCACGCCCAGAAGCATGGCGCCAACAGCCGAGAACGCCGCAGATTTGCCGGCCACTGCTTCGACAACAAAGTAGCAGACGATCGGCGAAAGAACCGGAAGCATGGACGGAACAATCATTTCCTTGATTGCAGCCTTGGTCAGCATATCCACGGCGGCGCCATAGTCAGGCTTGTCCTTGCCTTCCATAATCCCCGGCTTTTCCTTGAACTGCCGGCGCACCTCTTCGACGACCTTGCCGCCTGCGCGCCCGACCGCCGTCATGCCCATGGCACCGAACAGATAGGGCAGCAATCCGCCCAGGAACAGGCCGACGACGACGTATGGATTGGACAAGGAGAAGTCCAGCTTGATGTCGGCGAAGTATGGGAATTTTTCTGCATTGGCGATGAAGAAGTTCAGATCTTCGGTGTAGGCGGCAAACAGCACCAGGGCGCCAAGACCGGCAGAACCGATCGCATAGCCCTTGGTAACTGCCTTGGTCGTGTTACCAACGGCGTCCAACGCATCGGTCGTATTGCGGACGTCCTCAGGCAGTTCCGCCATCTCGGCGATGCCACCGGCATTGTCAGTCACAGGACCGAACGCATCGAGCGCGACGACTACACCAGCCAGCGCCAGCATCGTTGTCACCGCAATCGCAATGCCGAACAACCCAGCCAACTCGAATGTCACGACAATGCCGACAATGATAACCAGTGCCGGCAGCGCGGTCGCTTCCAATGAAATGGCGAGACCCTGAATAACGTTGGTTCCGTGCCCGGTTTGCGACGATGCGGCAATGCTCTGCACGGGTCTGTAATTGGTCCCTGTGTAGTACTCCGTGATCACGATAATCAGCGTCGTAACGACAAGACCTGCAACAGCGCACCAGAACAGATCCATACCGGTGAATGTGAGTTCACGGATGGTGAAAGTCGCGTCCAGGCCAAGCACATAGTGCGTGACGCCAAGAACGGCGACTAGCGATAGAACCCCGGCCGCGATGAACCCCTTGTACAGGGCACCCATAATCGACTGGGAGGCGCCGAGTTTCACGAAGAACGTACCGATGATCGAGGTGACAACGCAGATACCGCAGATCGCCAATGGATAGACCATCAAGGCTTCGACCTGCTCGGTCCCGGTAAAGAAGATCGAGGCTAGCACCATGGTCGCTACGATCGTGACCGCATAGGTCTCGAACAAGTCGGCCGCCATACCGGCGCAGTCACCGACATTGTCGCCTACATTATCGGCAATCGTCGCCGGGTTGCGCGGATCATCTTCCGGGATACCGGCTTCGACCTTGCCGACCAAATCACCGCCGACATCGGCGCCCTTGGTGAAAATGCCACCGCCGAGACGGGCAAAGATGGAGATGAGCGAGGCACCGAAGCCCAGGGCAACCATGGCATCGATCACCGTACGATCCGTCGGCGCGAAACCGCCGTAGACAGTCAGATATGTGTAGTAGACGGCAACCGATAGGAGAGCCAGACCTGCCACCAGCATGCCCGTGACGGCGCCTGAGCGAAAGGCAATCTCGAGGCCCGCGGCAAGGCTGTTGCTCGCAGCCTGGGTCGTGCGAACGTTCGCCCGAACCGAGACCAGCATGCCGATAAAGCCCGCAACGCCTGAGAGAACCGCACCGATCAAATAGCCGATGGCAACCGGTGCGCCCAGCAGATACCAGACAATGCCGAAGATGACGATGCCAACGGCGGCGATGGTTGAGTATTGGCGCGTTAGATAGGCGGTCGCGCCTTCCTGAATCGCGCTCGCGATCTCTTGCATGCGGGCGTTACCGGCATCTGCAGCCAGAACCGAGCGAATTGCCCAGGCGCCATAGACGATGGAAAGCGCACCGCATGCGATGATGACATAAAGTAGCGTGTTCATGAGTTTTCGTCCTGTTCGGAATCGTCGAACGGCCGGATGATCGGGACAGACGGAGACTTGGGCAATACGCCCCCCGGAACCACCGAAGTGCCCCACTGTGGCCAAAGTCGCGCGGACCATGCCAAAATCCTCGCTGCAACGCAACAAACCCAGTCAAGACTTTGGTCGGAACGCCTCAAAAAGTTTGCAAATGGGTTGATGTAAAGTGTTCAAGATGGGCGGGGATCAAAATGGTCGAAGCTCGATTGCGAGAGGTTCAGCAGTTGTCCATCACCTCCCTGGATCGAGACACCGGCTTCCGTTTCGACGATTTGGCCGATTTCCATCACGCTCAGATCGGCATTGCGGCATGCGCGCTCGAATTCCTGGCTTTTCCGGGCTGAGACCGTTGCCAGAATCTCATAATCGTCGCCGCCAGTCAGCAATGCTTCCAGGAGATCGGGCTCGGCGCGGAGAGCTCTGGCTGCGGCATCGGATGTTGGAACGGCGCTGCTCTGAACAGCGGCACCGACATTCGATGCACGACACAGCTTGGCCAAATCGCCTACGAGACCATCCGAGATATCCATAGCTGCCGTTGCAAAATCGCGCAGAAGAGATATCGCTGCCAACCGCGGCTGCGGGATCCAATATCGAGATTTCAGATACGCCGCGTCAGACTCATCGAGCCTGAGACGATGCGCAAGCGATGTGTCCTGAAGGAGCTTCAATCCGAGCGCCGCGTCGCCGATTGTGCCGGTAACATAGATACTCTCACCGATGGCAGCACCGCTTCGCAGAACCATGCCCTCTGCCTCTGTCCGCCCAATGGCGGTGATGGTCAAGGTCAGTGGTCCGGGTGTGGAGACAGTGTCGCCGCCTGCCAGTTGGCAGCCGAATGTCTCCTGCGCGGTTCTGAGGCCAGACGCGAAAGCTTCCAACCAATCCGCATCGGATACGCCTGGGAGCGACAAGGATAAGAGATAGACGAGCGGCTCGGCACCCTTGGCGGCAAGATCGGATATATTCACCGCCAGGGCTTTGTGAGCCACGTGCTCGGGTCGGTCCTCAACACGAAAATGGACACCGGCAACCAGTGTGTCCATCGTGACGACAAGGCCGCCGGCATCGTTCGTTTCGAGAAAGGCTGCATCGTCCAACAACCCGCGGGCGCCGGCGAAATCGTCTGCCAAAGGCGCCAGAAAGCGCGCAATGATCTCGAATTCGCCCGGGGCGCCGCCCTTAGGCACTTGCTGCCTCGCCTAGCTCCCCCTGCCGAAGCATTCGGGCCAACCGGTCGAGAATACCGTTAACCACCTTTGGATCGTCACCATCCAGGAAGGCATGTGCAACATCGACATATTCGGTGATGACGACACGGGCCGGAACATCGCTCCGTTCCAGCATTTCGAAGGCCGCAGCCCGCAACGTCGCGCGTAAAATGCTGTCGATCCGCGCCAGCCTCCAGCCTTCGCTAAGACAATCGTTCAAGAGTGGGTCGATCCTCGATTGCGCAGCGACAACTCCTTCAACCAATTGACGGAAGAATGCCGGATCGGCGCGGTGAAACTCAGCATCTTCGACATCGTCGCCGAGCCTATGCTCGACAAATTCCATGATGACGCGTTCGGAATCCGTTCCGACCATGTCCATCTGATAGAGTGCCTGGACAGCCGCCAGTCTCGCGGCGCTCAGAGGCGCTGCACGACGAGAGGTTTGGGCGGGACCGCTCACGTCTCCCGCAACCAACTCTGGCCGATGTCCTCGAACGACTCGCTGAACTCCATAAGCGCGAGACAGGCCCGCGCCGCGTCACCGCCCTTGTTCTTGCCGCCCGGTGCTGCACGGACTTTCGCCTGCTCGTGCGTATCGACCGTTAGAATGCCATTTCCCACCGGAATCCCACCTTCCGTTGCCAGCGTCATGAGGCCTCGCGCCGACTCGTTAGCGACAATGTCGTAATGAGACGTCTCACCGCGAATGACACATCCAAGCGCAATGCACCCCTGGTGTTTGGCGTCCGTACCAAATAGCCCGTTCCTGAAGGCCAAACCCAAAGCAACAGGGATTTCGAGCGCGCCGGGTACGGCAATCCGCTCATGAAAAACTCCATGAGTCTCAAGCTCCGTGAGTGCACCTTCCATAAGGGATTCCGATATGTCCCGATAGTATGGCGACTCGATAATGAGTACGGATCGGATTTCGTCGTCCATTTTTCCTAGTCCAAACGGCGATGACCGACAATTGTCAGACCATAGCCCTCGATACCGATTACCTTCGGCATCGGCGAGTTCGACAACAAGATCATCTCGCGAACCCCGAGATCATGCAGGATCTGCGATCCGATGCCGACCTCGAGGATGCGTTTGGCTTCTGGTTCCGCCTCCTCGGTACCAGACGAACCGGGACCGAGTCGGTCTGTCACACCCATCGGCCAGACATCGCGGATGACCACCACCACGCCGCGCCCTTCCTCGGCGACAGCCTCCATCGCCTTTTGCACGAGCGTCGTTCGGCTCTCGTCGGCACCAATCCCCAACACATCGGATAATACGCTTGATGCATGTACACGAACCGGCACGGGACCGCCTTGCGACAGATCGCCTTTGATCAGTGCAATATGCTCTTCGACGGGCTCGACATTCGTCCGGTACACCCGCAGCTCGAACGTTCCACCATAGGGCGTATCGACCTCGGTCTCCCGTACCAAGCGCACAATACTGTCATGTTTGCGCCGATAGGCGATGAGATCGGCAATCGTCGCGACTTTGAGACCATGTGTCTTTGCAAACGCAATCAGGTCCGGCATGCGTGCCATTGTGCCATCGTCATTCATGATCTCACAGATGACGCCCGCAGGGTAGAGGCCGGCCAGACGCGCGACATCGGTCACCGCTTCCGTATGCCCCGCGCGCATCAGCACGCCGCCTTCGCGTGCGATCAGCGGAAATACATGTCCCGGGCTGGCGATGTCCTTATCACTCTTTGTCGGATCGATTGCGACCGCTATCGTCCGCGCACGGTCGTGGGCCGAAATCCCCGTTGTAATACCCTCGCGCGCTTCAATCGATACCGTGAACGCTGTCTGATGGCGCGCTTCATTGTGCCGCGTCATCAGGTCTAGATTGAGCGCGTTCGCCCGCTCCTTGGTCAATGCAAGACAGATCAATCCCCGGCCATACTTGGCCATGAAATTGATGGCATCCGGTGTGGCCATTTGCGCTGGAATGATTAGGTCACCTTCATTCTCGCGGTCTTCGGCGTCTACGAGAATGAACATGCGCCCGTTGCGCGCATCGTCCAATACGTCCTCAACGGGCGATAGGAATTCCGAGATAGTCTCCTGGTCCACGACGCTCACGGTTTGCTCCTACGCTTCGACGTCGCCGATCCTTGCCACATAGCGGGCGAGGAGGTCCACTTCTAGATTGATCCTGTCGCCGACCGACTTGTCACTCCAGCTCGTCTGGGAGAGCGTATGGGGTATCAGATTGACGCCAAACCGGTCATCCGCCACATCGTTGACGGTCAATGAGATCCCGTCGAGTGCGACAGAACCTTTGCGGGCAATGAAGCGCTTCAGATTGCCCGGCACTTCGATCGTAAAGCGGATCGAGTCTCCATCCGCGTCCCGGCCGACGATCTCGGCAACCGCATCGACATGACCCGTCACGATGTGCCCGCCGAGCTCATCCTTCAGGGTCAATGCGCGTTCCAGGTTTATGCGCCGGCCAGGGGTCCAGGAGCCCAACGTCGTCAAAGAGAGCGTTTCATTCGAAACATCGACCGTGAACTCAGCCCCCTCACCACCTTGCCTCTCATGACAGGCCGTCACCGTTAGACAGCAACCGTCGCAAGCGATGGAAGCGCCGAGCGCGATGGTCGCCGGATCGTAGTTGCAGGCGATACGAAAGGTTCCGCCGTCGACGACATCGACGCGCCCGATATCGGAAATGAGTCCTGTAAACATCGTTCTTCGCTAGCGGCGGCGATACACCGCCATCCTGTCGGCGCCAACCTGGCGATCACTGTGCTGCATGAAATGCTCGGATTTCGTCAAGAGATCAAGGCCATACGTCACGAAGGGTTGGAGACCACCTTTGCCAGTTGGTCCGGCTCCGGTAGCAAAGACAGCTTCATCCACCAATCCCTCGTCCCAGAAACTGCGCGCAACATGCGGCCCCCCTTCGACCAACACACGGGTAATCTCGGCATCCGCGAGCTGCCGCAACAGACCCGTGAGATCAATACCGCCTGACTCATTGGGATCGGCGACGATCACATGCGCACCGCGCTCCTGCAGCGCCTTGCGCCGCTCGGATGGCGCCGCAGGCGTACAGACTATCCACACAGGCGCGACGTCCAGACTTTCGAACAGGCGCGCATTCAGCGGCGTATGTGCATTGCTGTCCAGTACGACGCGGACCGGAGAACGGTTTTTCATCCCGGGGAGACGACACGTGAGATCAGGATCATCTGCTGTTACGGTCCCGCTCCCGACCAAGATGACATCGGCCCGCGCTCGCAACAAATGACCTTTTGCGCGTGCGGCTTCTCCGGTGACCCAGACCGGGTGCCCTGTCCCTGGTGCAAGCAAACCATCAGAACCGACTGCAAGCTTCAGTTGGACAAAAGGTCGTTGCTCAGTGACTCGCAGAAAGTGCCCTCTGTTTATTTGATCGGCCTCGGCGCGACGACAATTCTCGGTGACACGGACCCCGGTGTCCTCAAGCCGTTTGATCCCTCTCCCCTCAACGCGAGGGTCCGGGTCGCCAATGGCACAGACGACGCGCGACACACCAGCGGCAATGATCGCATCCGTGCAGGGCGGCGTACGGCCATGATGCGAGCACGGTTCCAGCGTGACATACAGCGTTGCCCCGCGCGCTCTGTCTCCGGCTGCATCCAGCGCAACGGTTTCCGCGTGCGGCCTGCCGCCCGGCTGTGTCCAACCGCGCCCCACGATCTCAGGTGAACGTCCGGTACAGACGACAATCGCTCCAACCGTCGGATTGGGACTGGTTCGCCCAAGACCGCGCCTGGCCAGGGCCAACGCGATATCCATGAAGCGCTCATCGGTCGTTGACATAATACTCGGTTCTACCGTCGGATCTCGCTAGCGTGCCATTGAGCCGTTATGCGAACGACCTGCTGTGCGCGGCCGGCCCTAGGGCAACTGTCCGCAGGCCCTAATCGTCATCGTCCAGCCGCGGCAACCCAGCTTGTGCCTGCTCCGGTTCCATCAACTCGCCGAGGAGCGCTTCGAAATCTCGCGCCTCGCGGAAGTTCTTGTAAACGGATGCAAACCGCACATAGGCCACATCGTCGAGAGCCTTCAGGCCTTCCATCACAAGCCGGCCGATGGCTTCCGATCCGATGTCGCTTTCGCCCATATTCTCAAGCCGCCGCACGATGCCACTCACCATCCGCTCGACCCGTTCCGGCTCCACCGGTCTCTTGCGCAGGGCAATCTGGATCGAGCGCATCAGTTTGTCGCGATCGAACGGGACGCGGCGACCCGTCTTCTTCACGACCGTCAACTCTCGGAGTTGGACCCGTTCGAATGTGGTGAACCGGCCGCTACAATCGGCGCAGACGCGCCGGCGTCGAATCGCCGTATGGTCCTCCGACGGGCGCGAGTCCTTCACCTGAGTGTTGGTGCTCCCGCAATATGGGCACCGCATGTCATCCCCCCTCGTGCAGCCTTGGCCTTCAACGCATCAGTGATGATCAAGCAACTCCGTCCAATCGCACAGCCGTGAACAGGACGCCTGCCCTCTTCGCAAACGGGTACCCGCCCAAAGGGCTTACGCAGGCGGGATAACACATGTCGCAGCGTTCGGCCACGATTCGGCAATGCCCCAATCGCCATTCGTTGTTTCGGAAAACACTTAGCGTCACCGAAGCCCTTGCGCCCGACTTGTGCCCGGACTCAGGTCGGGCGATAATGGTTCCCATGACCAGAATCATGACCTCGGCCGATGACGTCGCCACAGCGATTCCAGACGGCTCACTCATAGCCCTGCCGGCCGAATATGCGCCCTGCAGCATGGCTGCGATCCGTGCTCTCGTCAGACGCGGAGCGCGTGATCTCCGCCTTTTGGCCGTCCCCCAGTTTGGCTTTCAGGCCGATCTGCTGATCGGCGCCGGCGCGGTCGCAGAAATCGAAGCCGCCGGCGTCACCTTCGGCGAACATGGACTGGCACCTCGCTTTACGGCAGCCATCAAGCAAGGCGAGATCCGGATGCGGGACACGACTTGCCCCGCTGTTCATGCTGGCCTGCAGGCTAGCGAAAAGGGTCTCCCCTTTATGGCTTTGAGAGGCCTGATCGGCACCGATCTCCTGGCACGCCGTGACGATTGGATTGTCGCTGACAATCCCTTCGCCGACGATGATCCGATTGTCCATCTGAAAGCCATACAGCCGGATTTGACACTGTTCCATGCTCCGAAGGCAGACCGGCATGGCAATGTCTGGATCGGCGTTCGCCGCGAGTTGATGCTGATGGCCCATGCCTCGAAAGCGGCCTATGTGACCGTTGAGGAATTGGTCGATGGCTCCCTGCTGGACGATCCGCTGCTGGCAGCCGGCACGATCCCGAACATGTATGTGACCGGTGTCGCCGAAGTCGCCCAGGGTGCCTGGCCGCTCGGGGTTCCAGGCATGTACGATCTGGATCACCCTCACCTCTCCGAATATGCCGCCATGGCTCGCACGCCCGATGGCTTTCAGGCTTATCTCGACCAATGGGTCCTCCAGCGCGTTGCTGCCGAATGAGCGACGTTCAAACCATTGAGATCATGATCGAGACGATTGCCGGCATGCTCGCTGGGCTGTCTCATGTTGCCGTTGGTGCCTCATCGCCCATACCTGGTTCTGCCGCGTTCCTGGCACAACACAGGTCAGGCGGTGCGCTTCGGGTGTCACCCCTCGGAGATACACGGAGTACCGTTTTCACCGATGGCGGACGCGAGCTCTTCGACTGCGCGGCGCAGGGACGTATCGATGCATTCTTCCTCGGCGGTGCCCAGATCGATGGCAAGGCCAACATCAATCTGGTCTCGATCGGCGATCCGGATCGTCCTAAAGCGCGCTTTCCCGGATCTTATGGTTCGGCCTATCTATATTTCATCGTGCCGCGCGTAATCCTCTTCCGGGAAGAGCATACGCCGCGCACGCTGGTGGAAAAGGTCGATTTCATCAGTGCGCCGGGCACTTCAGAGCCCAATGTGTTTCGTCCCGGCGGACCGCATGCCCTGGTGACAAGCCGCTGCGTCTTTCACTTTGACAAGAGTGGCGGCCGCTTCCGGCTCGCAAGCCTGCATCCGGGACACACGCTCGAGGAAATCATCGAACAGACCGGCTTCGAATTCGATCGACCAGAGGATGGAAATATCCCGATTACGCCGTCTCCGGACGAGACGACACGAACGCTCCTCCGCGGTCCGATCGCTGAGAAAATCCAGAACATTTATCCGGCTTTCGCTGAAGCAACATGGGGTGTGGCGGCGTAAGGCTTGCGTCACGCCCGATCGTCAACCCTTTGCCCCGACCGCGATCGGATTGATCAGGCGCCACGTCTAGCGTTTCTGGGCTTTCGCCAATTGTGTCTTGAGTTTTTGGACCGCTACCCGCTTGAGTTCATCCTGCGAAGCCGTGGCTGGCCCCATGATCACCACTTCGATCCCGGTCCTCGCATCAACGGCAGCGACCCGAACAGCATTACCCACATTCTGAAACTCGAGATAGACCTCGCCGGATTGCGCGGGTGCTGAAGGAGGCTGCATGCGAGGGAGGCTACGCGGCACGTTGCAAATCCATTTCCTGCCAAAGCGTATTCAGTGCGTTCTCAAGATGGTCCATATCCTCATCCGTGTGCATAGGACTCGGCGTCAGGCGAATACACTCGTCTCCACGATCGACGGTCGGGTAGTTGATCGGCTGCACATAAATGCCGAACCGATCCAACAGAGCATCGGTCAACGCCTTGCAACGAACCGGATCGCCAACCATGACAGGCACGATATGGCTGGGATTCTTACGCACCGGTAGACCTGCGGCAGTGAGACGTGCCTTGAGTGCTTGCGCTCGCTCCTGATGACGATCCCGTTCGACTTGGCTTTCCTTGAGATGACGAACGCTCGCGAGCGCTCCAGCCACGATCGTAGGTGCAAGCGATGTCGTGAATATGAACCCGGCAGCATAAGACCTGATGGCATCGACGGCATTGGCAGAAGCTGCAATGTATCCGCCCATAAGGCCGAAACCCTTGGCGAGCGTGCCTTCAATGACATCGACGCGTTCCAAGACACCGTCGCGGTCGGCGACACCGCCGCCGCGTGGTCCATACATGCCGACTGCGTGCACCTCGTCGAGATAGGTCATCGCATTGTACTTGTCGGCCAGATCGCAGATCTCGGCGATGGGTGAGATATCGCCATCCATGGAATAGACGGACTCAAAGGCGATGATCTTGGGTGCATCCAGATCATATTCTTTAAGCAGTGCTTCAAGATCGGCCAGATCGTTGTGTTTCCAGATTCGTTTGGGACCGCGTCCGTGACGGATCCCTTCGATCATAGAGGCATGGTTCTTCGCATCGGAAAAGATCACGGCTCCGGGAAGCAGGCGCACCAAGGTCGAAAGGGTGGCATCGTTGGCGATATAGCCCGACGTAAAAAGGAGAGCCGACTCTTTGTTATGAAGATCCGCTAGCTCGGCTTCGAGTTCGACATGATAATGTGTCGTACCCGAGATATTCCGGGTCCCGCCGGACCCCGCACCTGCTTCGTCTATGGCCTGGTGCATGGCCTCGATTACGAGCGGATGCTGCCCCATGCATAGATAGTCGTTGCTACACCAGACCTTGATCTGCCGCTTGCTGTCCGGCCGGTAGTGGTCGGCTGTCGGAAACGAACCACGCTGCCTGCGAATATCTGCAAATTCGCGATAGCGGCCTTCCTGCTTAACAACAGCCAAGGCGTCGGCGAATTTCTGCTCGTAGTCCATGATGTCCTCACTCAGCCCCGTACGCACGACTTGCGTGACCGATCCTTCATCACACAACTATAGCGGTCGGTGAGACGGATACCAGTCGGCTGCGCAAATATGCCCCGAGGCCGCTCCAACCGCGGTGTGGCCAAGTGTCGCCTACACCAGCGTATCAATGCGGCAGGCATTTGACACCGGATCAATATTGCGCGGCAGCGACACCCACGCCATCGCGCTGATAAATATCGCGACGGAAATGAGCCATGCCATCCGGTGTCGCCCAGGCGGTCACATAGGCCAGAAGAACGGGTGTCTTCTTCTTCAAGCGGACATCCTTGCGCTCACCGTTTTCCTTCATCTCCAGAACGCGGTTCGTGCTCCAGCCAGCGTTCGATTCCAGTAGCCAACCAACGAGTTTCTCCACATTCTGCACGCGGACACATCCCGAACTATGGGCGCGGAAATTCCTGTTGAACAGGCTCTTCGACGGCGTGTCGTGCAGGTAAACCGCATGCTTGTTGTGAAAATTGATCTTCACAAATCCCATGGAATTGTCTTCCCAAGGCAGTTGCCGATAGCGGTAGTTGTAAACGGCATCGGAAAACCAATTGATTTGTGACGATGAGAGTTTGCGACCGCGTCCATCGAACGCTTCCATCTTGTAGATCTCCAGCACGTCCTTGCCACTGCGGGCGTATTGACGGGCTTTCGGAACCAGATCCTTGCGAACGATGCTGACCGGCACGTTCCAATAGGGGTTGAAATTGATCTCGTGGATGCGGCTCTGGAGCAGCGGTGTGCGCCGATCCAGCTTGCCCACGACGGCAATATGACGCGAGGCGACCTGCTCATCTTCAACGGCCTCGATCTGGGCCGCCGGGATGTTCACCACCACATAGCGGTTCGATGCAGAACGAGACAGGCTGCCAAGCCGGCCGAGGTTTCGTTTCAGCTGGGCAAGGCGCGCAGACGCGGAAACGTTGAGCGCCAGAGCCGTACGCCTGTTCACGACACCGGTCGGCGTCAATCCATGGCGGATCTGAAAGCGCGTTACGGCCTCTTCGACATGATAATCGAATCTCTTTTGGCGATTGGACGTGCGCGGCGGCAAATCGCCTGAGATTGTCAGGCGTTGACGCAATAGCACAACCGCCTTACTGCGCGAGCCGCGCCGAATATCGCGCTTTGAGAAAGGAACTTTTGGCCACCCGCCTCTCGCGGCAATCTCCCGATAACGAGCGATTGCAGCCTTGGTCGGCGCAATATTCTGTTTCGAGAGCGTCGGATAACCTGGTTCCGGATTATTCTGCCACTCGCGTGCGGAACCGATGTCATAGGTCTGGCCGTGACGCTTCTTGCCAAATCTGAACCAACCATCATTTTGCGAATCGGCAAGCGCTTCCCCGATGGGAACCGCCACCATCAGTGTCGCGATGAAAATGCCCAGAGCGACGAAACCACGTTTCTCCAGATCTGTTCGTGAATCTCTTGAAATCACCGTTGCCTCATTTGATTCGGTCGTTCCAACACGTGCCGAGTCCTACAGCCCGAATCCGGCCCAATAGGGTCCAAATTCTCATGAGGCTGTAAACAAAATGCGACCATTGGCCCGGCATCCCACAAATAGGGTAACGCCAAGGCTGCAAATCAGTTCACCGCCAACCTAACGTTCATTGGGGAAACGAACCAGTAACACCGTGCCATACCAGCGAAAATTGCCTCTGACATTGGTATTTATGCAACAGAAAGGCCCCGAACCCGAAGGCTCGGAGCCAAAAGTCGATTTCCGGAGAATCAAACTCTTTTTATAGACGGTATCTGACCTGATCGGACCAAAAGCGCTCCAGGCGCATCAAACTTTTGTTGAGGGCGTCGAGATCATTCTCGGCCAGACCACCAACCTGCTCGATCGATCCAAGCTGACGTTCGTACAGACCATCGACGACATTTGCGATTTCTCTACCGGTCTCCGTCAAGCGAACACGTACGGAACGGCGGTCGGCAGATGAGCGCTCATGATGAATATAGCCTGCGTCGACCAATTTCTTCAGATTGTACGACACATTTGAGCCAAGATAGTAACCTCGGCTTCTCAATTCACCGGCCGTCAACTCTGAATCACCAATATTGAACAAGAGCAATGCCTGAACACTATTGATATCCGAGCGGCCAATGCGCTCAAATTCATCTTTAATGACATCAAGAAGAAGTCGGTGCAGCAGTTCGATCATACGCAACGACTTCATGTATTCGCCTTTCAGACCACTCTGATCTTCGGGCGCGTCGTTTTGTCGTAAGTCTAACGCGAGTCCCATCTCCTGCCTCTTTTATTTGTTTGTTTTTCGCCTCTTGAAAGCGACAGTACGGGATGCAACCTAAAATCCCCTTAAAAGAGAGCCTTAAATATTCATGAACATGACGTTGATATTTTGTTTCTCTTACCGGGTCGGATTGTCGGGAGGCTGTTTTGAAAGTCCTGAATCCGGCCGACACCCCCCGGCGCAACGACCAAATTAAGGGTACCCTCAGGCCAATTGGGTCGGAGTTCAGGTCTCGCTCGTCGGGCCTCTAAGAGCCTCATTCGGCATTTCCGCGCAGCATTTTGATGATCCCTGAGAAGTCCACCTCACCCGAGCCGTTATCCACGAACTGCCCAAACAGTGCAGCGGCTTCCGCGCCAAGCGGGGTTTTTGCGCCGAAATCTGCTGATGCACTTTGTGCGAGCTTGAGATCTTTGAGCATCATGTCGGCTGTAAAACCCGGCGCATAATCGCGATTGGCAGGAGAGGTTGGCACCGGGCCCGGAACCGGGCAATAGGTGGTCAGAGACCAGCACTGACCGGATGCGGTTGACGCGATATCGAACAACTTCTGACGATCCAGTCCCAGTTTGTCTGCAAGGACAAAGGCTTCGCAAACACCGATCATCGAGATGCCAAGAACCATATTGTTACAGATCTTGGCCGCCTGACCATTGCCGGCTCCGCCCGCATGAACAATCGTCTTACCCATGACTTCCAGATACGGTTTGGCGCGATCGAAGGCGCCGGCTTCACCACCGACCATGAATGTGAGCGAACCTGCATCCGCACCCGTCACGCCGCCCGACACCGGCGCGTCGATCATCGCCAGACCCGCCTCGTTGGCCGCCGCCGATACCTCGCGTGCGGTCGCGACATCGATCGTCGAACAGTCGATCATCAATGTGCCAGGCGCTGCAGCGGCGATCAGCCCGCCCTCGCCCGTATAGACATCGCGGACATGCGCGCCTGCAGGCAGCATCGTGATGACGACCTCGGCCCCTTCCGCGGTTTCGACCCCATTCTCTGCCGTTCGACAGCCGGCGGCTTGCGCTGATTCAAGCGCAGCCGCCGCCATGTCGAAGGCGACGACGTCATGGCCGGCCCGGACAAGATTAGCGGCCATCGGACCGCCCATATTTCCCAGGCCGATAAAACCGATCCGAGCCATTGAATTCTCCTTTTCTGAGAGGTCGCCGTATAGCGCCCTAAGTCATCGCCCCGTGCAGCGCTACAGCGATCGCACCGTGTGTTTTGGGCCGAAACGCTGTCATTCCGGCTGTTTGAACTGGTTGACGAGCTCAAGTTCGCCTGTTTCTAAGTGTTCGAAATATGTGTCGACCATCTGCGGCGTTACGGCTTCCAACTCCGCGGGTGACCAACTTGGCGATTGATCCTTGTCGACCAGTGCTGCACGGACCCCTTCGTAGAGTTCCGTGCCGGTAATGAACCGGTGCGCCAACCGATACTCAAGCTTCAGCGCCTGCTCCAAGCTCATGGCCCCACCCTCACGTATCTGTCGGAAGGCGACCTTGAGCGAAGTTGGAGATTTTGTGCGTATTTCGGCCGCTACTTCGTGGGCCCACTCGGCGAATTCGCCCGTCTCCGCATCGAGCCTGTCCAGCACGGCTTCGACCGACCCCACACCAAAAAGGCGACTGATGACCGGCTGTAATGCTTCGATCGAAGAGGGACCGGGATCGCGGTGCAAGTCCGCCAGAGCGTCGTCGATCGGCTCGCCTTCTGTCATGGCCTCACGAATGGCGGGGAAATGCTCCGCATCCACGCAATGGGTTGCGATATCAAGATAATAAGCGTCAGCACGATCGATACTTCGTCCGGTCAAAGCCAGATAAAGTCCTGTTTCTCCGGGCAGTCGCGGCAGGAAATATGTGGCGCCGATATCGGGAAAGAAGCCAATACCGACTTCAGGCATGGCAAATCGCAACGTCTCGCCCGCAACGAAGTGCGTTCCATAGAGGCAGACACCGACGCCGCCGCCCATGACGATACCGTTCACGAGGGGAACGTGGGGCTTCGTAAACCGGTCGAGCGTGTAGTTATGCTGGTACTCGCTCCCGTAAAGTCCGAGAATCTTGTCGATTTGACCCTGTTCCCGCCAATCGTAGAGCGCCCGGATGTCGCCGCCGGCGGAAAAGGCGCGGCTATCCGTCGACTCCATGACAATTCCATAGATATCGGGATCGTCGGACCATGCCAGATAATGTGTCTCCAAGGCATCGAACATTTCATATGTGAGTGCGTTGAGCGCCTTGGGCCGGTCCAGCGTGACGCATCCTGCACGCCCGACTTTCTCTAGCCTCATACCCGTGAGCACACTCATTCGCGCAGACTCATCTATACTCATGCACCGCCCCATCCAAACATGTCGTCGCCAGACCTATACGATGCGGGACTCAAAGCACAAGTTCGAACGGCTCGATTTTGCCTAGTCTTGGCCAACATTATGCGGTCCAATAGCTTCATGATCATAAGGTTTTCACTCGCGGCCGCATTATTCTTGACCTTTTGGCCGGCATCCGTTCGCGCGCAGAGTCTCGGTGAGATCCTGGGCGACACAACCCGTTTCATCGGCCGCCAGCTCGATGATCTTTCGCGGGAAATCGATCAGCTGACCAGTCCGCCACCGCCGCCGAAGCGGCGGGCGCGCCCTCCGAACCGAAATCGTGCGCCCTCGCGGCCACGCAACGCCAATGTGACCGGCAATGCCGTGAGGCCCTTTCGTACACCGCCCCTGCCCCAACGGACGCCGCGCCGCTTTCTGCGAGGCGAGCAGCGAAGCCTGAAAGCCGAGGAAGCAGCCGCAGCGCTTGAGGCGATTGCAGGCGATGATCCGGATTTCCAGGCATCAACGACCAGCGATCGCGAGACGGAAGTCAGCGCTGTGCCGACCGATGCCGCGAAACCAGATGCAGCGGCGGCTCCCAAGACCACGCCAATCACCGCCAGCCCGCGTAATACAGATCCGGCAACAGCAGAGATGACAGAGGCCGAGCAGTTGCGTGCCGAAAAATTCCGCTGGCCGCGCTCGCTCCGGATCCCACGTGCCAAACCGCGCCGCAAGCAGCTGGCCGCCCGGTCGAGGGCACCGGTACCCGCACCTTCGGATACACCGCGCGCGGCGCCCTTGGCACCCGAAAAACTGCCGGCAACGTCCGATACCGAGTCCAAACCTGCACCGGCAAAGCCCAAAGCTATCCATGCGCGCGATGAAAAGGTCGCAGAATGGACTGCTAAGGAAATTGCGGCAGCCAAACGCCAGTGCAAGAGACAGCTTGCGCGGCTCGCGATTGTCTACGAGGCACTCGATCCTATCCGCGAAGGGCGATGCGGAGCGCCAGCCCCGATTATGGTCGCTCGTATCGGATCTCCGGAAAGCGTGCGCATATCGCCACCGGCGACCGTTTCCTGCGGCATGGCGGCGGCGCTAAGCCAGTGGTTCGAAAAGGTTGTACAGCCTGCGGCTCTCATTCACCTCGGCGGCCCGATTACGAAAGTCCGCAATGTCTCATCCTATGTATGTCGACATCGCAGCCGAGACCCGAGCAAACCATTGAGCGAGCACGGAACGGCGAATGCGCTCGACATTGCCGAGTTCGAGACGGCGGCAGGCAAACGCGTTGTCCTGACGAGGCACTGGCCGCCAGAGCCCGTCGCAACAGCCAAGGTCAAGAAGCCTGAAGCGAAAAAGGCAACACCGGCGCCGACAGGCGGTGGCACACTGCCATCGACGGATGCCCCTGTCCGTAAGGCTGAAGCGCCTCAAGCATCCGCTGCCAAAGTCGATACCAGTACTGCGAAACCGGATGCCGAGCACGAGAGTTCGTTCACTGGCACAACCGGTATGATCGCTCCGCCCCCCGAAAAGCCTGCCGAGGGCAAATCAAAACCGAAATCGCCGGAAGAATTGTTCCTCAGAGAGGTTCACGCAAAGGGCTGCGAGATCTTCGGAACCGCTCTCGGACCGGGCGCAGATGCCGCGCATCGCGATCACTTTCACTTCGATATGGCGAAACGTCGATCGGGCTATTGTCGATAATCGCCTACCCTCCAAGGAAGGATCGCAATATGGCCGGCAGAGCTTCGGGCAGGTCTTCTGCAATCAGGCCTGGGCCGAGATCGTCCCCCGCTTCGCCGTGAAGCCAGACGGACGCGCAAGCCGCTTCGAATGCCGGCATACCCTGCGCCAAGAGACCCACTGCTAATCCTGCCAACACATCTCCTGATCCTGCCGTCGCGAGCCAAGGCGAGCCATTTTCATTGACCGCTGCCCTGCCATCCGGCGCTGCAATGACGGTGTCGGCCCCCTTCACGATGACGATCGCACCGCTGTTCGCCGCAGCCAAGCGGGCGCGGTCGACTTTCGATCCCTCGGCTTCGGAAAAGAGACGATTGAACTCGCCCATATGCGGCGTCAGGATGACCGGAGATGCGCGGGCGGCAATCTGACCGAACAGGACATCGGATTGCCCCTGAAAGCTGGTCAGCGCGTCCGCATCCAACACGACTGCCGCATTGCTTTGAAGAACGGTCTGAATCTTCTGGCACGTCGTGTCTCCAACACCGGCGCCCGGTCCGATGAGAACGGAATTCTTGCGTTGATCCTCCAAGATACGTTCCAAACCGTCACCGCCCTCGAACGGCGTGATCATGATTGCTGTTAGCTGTGCCGCATTTACGGGAAACGCCGCTCTGGGCGAGGCCAGTGTTACGAGCCCGGCGCCGATCCTGAGGGCCCCGCGTGCTCCAAGTCGAGCCGCGCCGGTTGTCCTTGCTCCTCCGGATACAACAAGCGCATGACCGCGATCGTATTTGTGACCATCCTGCCTTGGTCTCGGGAACACCGACTGCCAGTTGGATGGACGATTTACAAACGTCTTCGGGCCGATCTGCGCGAGCACATCTGCCGGAATGCCGATATCCACCAATTGGACTTTCCCGGCATGACCACGGCCGGGATAAAGGAAATGACCGGGCTTCAATCGGAAGAAGGTCACGGTCGCGTGGGCTTGAACGGCAACGCCCCGCACCTCGCCGGTCGTGCCGTCGACACCGCTGGGAACATCGACGGCTACTATCCGAGCGTCGCTTCGATTAACCGCGTCGACGATGTCTGCCGCAACTCCATCGAGTGGCCGGACCAGGCCTGCGCCGAAAAGGGCATCGACTATGACGTCCGCTCCACTAAGCACAGCATTGCCGAGGGGATCGATCCTGCCGCACCAGCGCGATGCCATGACAGCCGCGTCGCCCTTGAGCCGCTGGCGATCGCCAAGCAAGGCAACACGGACGTTGTATCCGCAATTCTGCAAGTGCCTCGCGGCAACGAAACCATCGCCTCCGTTGTTTCCCGGCCCGCAGAGAACGGTGACGGTCTCTGCGTCGCCATAGCGTTGCCAGACAGCATCCGCAACACCGGCACCGGCATTCTCCATCAATGTAAGGCCGGGAACACCACCAGCGATAGTTAGAGCATCGGCGCGCCCCATCTCAGCTGTGGTCAGAAGCTCGGTCCCTATGTTCATCCGGCGCTCGCTAGTCATTGCTCGACTCACTCAAATATAGGCCGAAAGCTCGATCAGATTGCCGTCGGGATCGCGGCAATAGATCGATGTGAGTGTCCCTAGGGCACCGGTTCGCTCTACGGGACCTTCTATGATCTCGACATTCTCGTTCCGAAGCTGCGTCTGCGCTTCCTCGAAATCGTCGACGAGAAAGCAAAGATCGCCCGATCCCGGCGTCGCCAGGCGGGCCCTGGGCTCGAACTCGCGCCCCGCTTCGTGGAGGTTGATCTTCTGATCGCCAAAGATCAGCGCCGTGCGACCGCCAGCAAAAGTATCCCGTCCGCATCCAAGGACGCGCTGATAAAATTCACACGTCCGCTCGATGGAGGCCACCGTCAGAACCAAATGATCCAAGCTCGTGATCCGCATCTCCGACCCTTCCTAATTGCGCTTCTATCGCCTATAGGGCCCCCATGACCTGCGCAAGGTCAGGATCGATGGCTCCGCATCTGATCGCCGATTAATTTTTGTGCAAATTGCCTATTTTTTTGGCATGAAATTGTTGCGATAAACTCCGGACGAGAGGCATTGATTTCTAACCGATTGATTTAGAAAGTGAAATAAGCACCTCGCCCCTTGGCACGGTGCATGCTAAAGGCGATCAGAGTAACCGCACTGAAAGGGTGGACCAGGGAGATGAAAAAGATCGAGGCCATTATCAAGCCCTTCAAGCTCGATGAGGTGAAGGAAGCTCTGCAGGAAATTGGTCTGCAGGGTATCACCGTCACGGAGGCGAAGGGTTTTGGCCGTCAGAAAGGCCATACCGAACTGTATCGCGGCGCCGAGTATGTGGTCGATTTTTTGCCGAAGGTGAAAGTCGAAATCGTGCTGGGCGACGAACTGGTGGACAAAGCCATTGAAGCCATTTTGGCGTCCGCCAAGACCGGACGGATCGGCGACGGCAAGATATTCATCACCAGCGTCGAAGAAGCGGTTCGCATTCGCACCGGTGAAACCGGATCGGATGCCGTCTGACATCAACAGAAACTCGTCAATCCGGGGCTGGCACGCAACGGCCCGGCAACAGTGATCGCCTAACCAACAACCCGGCCGTTCGGCCGGATTTCTCAATTCTTGGAAATACGTAGAACAGGGGAATGCAATGGCTACCGCAACCGACGTCCTCAAACAGTTGAAGGACGATGATGTAAAGTTTGTCGACGTTCGATTTACAGACCCACGTGGCAAGTTGCAGCACGTGACCATGGACGCACGATTGATCGACGAAGACACCTTCGCCGATGGCATCATGTTCGATGGTTCATCGATCGCCGGCTGGAAGGATATCTCCCAGTCCGACATGGCCTTGATGCCTGATCCGGCAACGGCGCATCTCGATCCCTTTTTCGCCCAGACGACGCTCGCCCTGTTTTGCGATGTTGCCGAGCCCACAACAGGCGAGCTCTATGAGCGCGACCCTCGCAGCACCGCGCGGCGCGCCGAAGCCTATCTGCAGCAAACCGGTATCGGCGATACGTGCTATGTCGGACCGGAAGCCGAGTTCTTCATTTTCGATGATGTCCGCTTTACATCCGATCCGTATGATTGCGGCTTCAAGCTGGACTCGACCGAGCTGCCAACGAATATGGGCACAGAATATGAGATGGGCAATCTCGGCCATCGCCCGCGCACCAAGGGCGGCTACTTCCCCGTACCACCCATCGACTCCTGCCAGGATATCCGCTCGGAAATGATCAGCGTCATGTCCGACATGGGCGTGACAACCGAAAAGCACCATCACGAAGTGGGTGCGGCTCAACACGAACTCGGAATGCAGTTCGATTCGCTACTGACCTGCGCCGATCAGCTGCAGATCTACAAATATGTCGTACACAATGTCGCGCAGGCTTATGGCAAGTCGGCGACCTTCATGCCGAAGCCCGTATTCGGTGACAACGGGACCGGCATGCATTGCCATCAGTCGATATTCAAAGGCGGCGAACCGGTTTTTGCCGGAAATCAATATGCCGAACTTTCCGAGACGTGCCTCCACTATATTGGCGGTATCCTGAAGCATGCCCGCGTCATCAATGCATTCGCGAACCCGACAACCAACTCCTACAAACGTCTGGTTCCAGGTTATGAAGCACCAGTGCTGCTCGCATACTCTCAGCGCAACCGCTCAGCGTCATGCCGCATTCCTTTCGTGTCGAGCCCCAAAGGCAAACGTGTCGAAGTTCGCTTCCCTGATCCGGCAGCCAACCCGTATCTGTTGTTTTCCGCCTTGCTCATGGCCGGCCTTGATGGCGTAGAGAACCGCATCGATCCTGGCGATCCGATGGACAAGAACCTTTACGATCTGCCGCCGGAAGAGTTGGAAGGTGTGCCGACAGTTTGCGCCTCGCTGCGTGAAGCCTGCGAATATCTCGACAAGGATCGCGACTTCCTCAAGAAGGGTGGCGTCTTCTCGGATGATCAGATCGATGGTTATTTGGAACTCAAGATGGAAGAGGTCGAGGCCTATGACCTGATGCCTCACCCCATCGAGTTCGACATGTACTACTCGGTCTAACACCCGCCGAATTGAACGAAAAAGAGCGGGGCGGCCAATATGGCCGCCCCGACTTGTGCCCCGCGCTTGTCTTACGCCGACCGCACTGCACCGATAGGGCCGGCAGGCGGGGCATCCCCCGAACGATATGAGAGCCAGCGGCGTTTCACACGCTGAAGTCCGCTCTCAAAATTCCCTCTCGCCACAGATCGTCAACGTTCCCAGATCAAGTCATCCGGACGAATGCTGAGTCATGCGACGAGGAATACGGCACCGAACATGACGACCAAAACGACCGTCGCCAATCGGTCCCAATTCTCGCCAAACCAACCGCGCACGAAAGAGGGCACACGGAGGAAGGCAAATTTGAGCAATGAAAACAGGCTGAGCGCCGCCATCGCAGAAAGGATCCAGAATTCAAATCCGATCGGCTCGCCAGACGGCTCGTCCGCTCGATGAATCAGGATATTCCCTGTTTCCGACATGGCGCTTAGAAAGGCGACGATACCGCCAAATCCGAGCGCCAGAAGAAAGGCATAACGCAACACTATTGCCATGACCCAAACCCTTGCTAAAGAAGCTAGCAAGCGATGGTAAACAATCTCACAACGTATCTCGGCGTGATGGAATTTTCTGTCGCAGGTTCGTCAGCCACGATGATCGATGAGCCGAACGCCAGACCGCCTTCCATTTGATCGAATAGCCATCGCGATTTCTCGAATGGCTAGACAGAATTGTCACCGCCCCGGAAGACCAAAGCCCATTTCAGCCAATTCAGGGTCATTTGACATGAAACGTGACTTGACCCTCCTCCCCCACTCAGCCAAACTGTTATGTATTCGAGAATAGGAGGTCTAAGAAAATGCTACCTCCCGACATGACCGGGCCGTTTCGAAGGGTGTAGATGCACTCGGGAATTCGAAACGGCAGTTCCCAGACAATCAAAACCTTTGGAAAAGCTCTGTCGTGGTGGCAGGCGTGTGCGAGAAGACATAGTATTTGCTATGTTTTTAGTACAGACCGGCATGTATGGCGACCACAGGAGCTTGAATTACCTGATGCTGTCAGGAGGGGCGAACTCAGGCAGGTTGCTCGGAAGAGTTGGCGTGCATAACGGCTAGGCCGTATGCGATCACCAGCACTTTTCACGACCCTGCAAACCCTAAGGCCCCGAATACCAGCTATGAGAGCCCTGCCGGGCGCGATTGCGGTAGGGCTCTCTTGCATTTGCTTTTCCCCGTTGGTCGTTGTGACCGTTTAGTGACGGACACTGAACGCTTGAGATCGGAATCGGCAATGGCAGACAAGCCGCCGATGACGCCGTTGCACACTGACAACACTCATCCTCAGAGCACATCACTGCGGCAGAACCGCCGCATCGCACCCTTGCCAAATGCGATAGCTCATGCCAGCAAAAGACACTCATGCGCGAGGGGGATTCGCCGCCCGACGAGCGGCGCTAGCAACAGCACCGGCCGGAGATCATGGCGGCATCCAGAGACCTATTCGCGAAACTCGAAGCCGAACTCGAGGCGAAACCGATTAAAGCAAAGAAATCAAAGATGACGGCGGGTGAAGCCGCCTACACGGCCGCGGATATCGAGGTTCTTGAGGGCCTTGAGCCTGTGCGACGACGCCCGGGCATGTATATCGGCGGGACCGACGAAGCGGCGCTCCACCATCTCTTCGCAGAGGTCATCGACAATTCGATGGACGAGGCCGTTGCCGGCCATGCCGACTGGATCGACGTCAACCTCGATAAGGATGGCTGGCTGACCATCACCGACAATGGCCGCGGGATTCCGATCGATCCGCATCCCAAATTCAAGAACAAGTCGGCGCTTGAAGTGATCATGACCACCCTCCATGCGGGTGGGAAATTCGACTCGAAAGCCTACGAGACGTCAGGCGGTCTGCACGGTGTCGGCGTGTCCGTGGTTAATGCCTTGTCTGAAACGCTGGAAGTGGAAGTCGCCCGCAGCCAGACGCTTTATCGTCAGCGTTTCGAGCGCGGGATTGCTCGTGGACCACTGGAAGATCTTGGCCCGATAAAGAACCGACGCGGAACGAAGGTTCGCTTTCTCCCCGACTCCAAGATCTTTGGAGCAAACGCCCGCTTCAAGCCAAACCGCGTGTTTCGAATGGCGCGGTCAAAAGCCTATCTCTATGGCGGTGTCGAGATCCGCTGGTCGTGCGCTCCCGAACTCATTGGAGAGAAGGACGAGACGCCGACGAAGGAGGTGCTGCATTTCCCGGGAGGCCTGAAAGACTTTCTGGCTCGCCGGATCGAGGGCGTGGCGACGGTCACATCGCAAGTGTTTGCCGGTAAGATTTCGAAGAAAGGTGGACACGGGACCGTCGAGTGGGCGATCGCTTGGGTCGGCGGCGCCGACGGATTTTTGAATTCCTATTGCAACACGGTTCCCACCCCGGAGGGTGGCACCCATGAAGCAGGCCTTCGGGCAGCGTTGACCAAAGGTCTACGGGCCTATGGCGAGCTTGCAGGAAACAAACGTGCGGCCCAGATCACGGCGGACGATGCACTTGTGACATCCGCTGCCATGCTTTCGGTGTTCATTCGCGAGCCGGAATTCCAGGGCCAGACCAAGGACAAACTGGCAACCCAGGAGGCCCAGAAGATCGTCGAGGCTGCCATCCGCGACGAGTTCGACCATTGGCTGACCCAGAGCCCAAATCAAGCGAACAAGCTTCTGGACTGGGTCGTCGAGAGGTCCGAGGAACGCCTGCGGCGGAAACGTGAGCGAGAGGTGAACCGTAAGACCGCCGTCCGCAAACTGAGGCTGCCAGGGAAACTTGCCGACTGCGCACAGAACACGGCGGAAGGGAGTGAGATCTTCATCGTCGAGGGCGACTCGGCCGGCGGCTCTGCGAAACAGGCACGCAATCGCAAGAACCAGGCTGTACTCCCCCTCAGAGGCAAAATCCTCAATGTCGCGAATGCGAGTTCAGCAAAGTTGGCGCAAAACCAACTCCTTTCGGATCTCATCCTTGCGCTCGGTTGTGGGACCGGTGAATCCTATACGGATGGCGATCTGCGATACGAGAAAGTGGTGATCATGACGGATGCCGATGTCGATGGCGCTCATATCGCTTCGCTTTTGATTACGTTCTTCTATCGTCAAATGCCGAAACTGATCGATAACGGGCATCTCTATCTGGCGGTACCTCCTCTCTACAAGATCGCACAAGGCGGCAAGACCATTTACGCCCGGGACGATGCCCATCGCGAAGCCCTGTTGGCCGACGAGTTCGATGGTCGAAAAAAGGTTGAGATCAGTCGCTTCAAGGGCCTCGGTGAGATGATGCCCAAGCAGCTCAAGGAAACAACGATGGACCCGGCAACCCGAACAATGCTGCGCGTCAATGTCGCCGAAGAAACGCGAAGTGAGACCACCAACGCCATCAGCCGTCTTATGGGCAACAAGGCGGAAGCACGCTTTCAATTTATCCAGGAAAAAGCGGCGTTTGCCACAGACCTAGATATCTAGAGCTCTTTTAGCGAGTGTTGATCGATTTTCGCGCCCGGAAAGAGCGGCAAATCTACAGCCTGGGCAATCTCAAAGACTGCGTTTTCACTGAAGCGGCTAAAGAACGCTTCTTCTTCCCGGTTGGCATACTCACAATGCTCTCGACCGAAGTCCCCAATTCTCAAATCCAGCGTGGTACGCGCTGTTGATAACCTTCGTAGGTCCTCGGGAATTTCCGGCTCAAATAGGCTTCTTCGCGCCGAACAACCCCTCGGTTGAGCACTTGCAGGATTATGGGAAGAAAGAAAATTCCCCACAAAGTTGTCAGAGCGACACAGAGCCCGAAATACATCATGGTCAGACCAATATAGATCGGATTGCGCGATAGTCGGTAGAGGCCATCCGTCACCAGCGCGAGTGTCGGTTCAACAGTCGGAACATTGGTTCCGGCGCTACGGAATCGCGCGACTGCACCGCCTGCAAGTGCGAATCCGAGACAGAAAAACACCAGCCCGACGACGATTGGCCGGAAGCTACCACCGCCCAGTCCAGGTCCCAGAGGGAACAAGAACTCAAACAGAGCGCCAAGCGCGAATCCCATAGAAAAGAGAATCGGTGGCCGGATTACAACGTTCGGATGATCTCTCATTGCTTAAGTGAATGTCCTCTCTTCAACGGAATTGCCGCTAGTTGCCACGAAACCATAATATTTCTCATTTCGGGCACGAATTGACAATTTCGGCCCTCGCCCTATGCTCCGGCCCAACACTTGCATCCGTGAGTCGCACGGGCCGAAAACGTTTCGATCCCCTTAGACGGCCATACGGCCCACAAGCGACCACGATAAGAAGAAGCAATATGAGCTTTACAGAACTCGGCCTCAGTCCGAAAGTTATTGCCGCAGTTGAAGCTGCGGGCTACGAAAATCCGACCCCAATCCAGGAACGTGCCATACCAACGGCCATTGCCGGTCGCGATGTCCTGGGTATTGCACAAACCGGGACAGGCAAAACCGCTGGATTCGTCCTTCCCATGCTGACCCGGCTCGAACGCGGACGTGCACGGGCACGAATGCCGCGTTCACTGATCCTCGAGCCCACAAGGGAACTCGCGGCGCAGGTCGCCGCAAGCTTTGAGACCTACGGGATCAATCACAAACTGACCGTTGCGCTTTTGATCGGCGGTGTTTCATTTGATGAACAATATCAAAAACTTGACCGTGGCGCTGACGTGGTCATTGCGACGCCGGGCCGTCTCCTCGATCATTCGGGACGTGGAAAACTCCTTCTCAATGCCTGCGAAATCCTCGTTATCGACGAAGCGGATCGCATGCTCGACATGGGATTCATCCCCGATATTGAGCGAATATCCAAACTTCTACCCCCGAAACGGCAGACATTGTTCTTTTCCGCAACGATGCCCCCAGAGATCCAGCGCCTCGCAGATCAGTTCTTGCATGATCCCGAGCGTATTGAGGTTGCACCGCCGGCCAGTGCAGCTGGAACAATCACGCAACGGTTGAAATTCGTCGATAGCAGAGAAGCAAAAGACAAGCGCGCCGCCTTGCGTGACCTCATGCGTGGCGAAGAGGTTCGCAACGCCATCGTATTCTGCAATCGGAAACGCGATGTCGCAATTTTGCACCGATCACTTATCAAGCACGGCTTCAATGCTGCGGCGTTGCACGGTGATCTCGAGCAATTTCAGCGTACGGCGACCCTCGAGAGCTTCCGAAACGGCGAAGTCACCTATCTTGCGGCAAGTGACGTCGCAGCACGTGGCCTTGATATTCCGGAAGTCAGCCACGTTTTCAACTATGACGTCCCATCGCATCCTGAGGACTATGTTCACCGCGTGGGACGGACGGGCCGTGCCGGCCGTAAGGGCATGGCTGCAACATTGGTTACGTCCGAAGACATCCGGGCTGTCAAAGCAATCGAACGTCTGCTCCGTCAAGACATTGAATGGCTAGGCGATGCTCCCTCCGATGACGCGCTGACGCGCAAGCCGAAAGGTCGCGGTCAGGGACGTGGAAGACCACGGCGAAGAGGCGGCAAGGATGAGGCAAAGACATCAGATCGCAAGCGTAGCGAACCGAGTACGACCCGCGCCGCAAAGTCAGGTGATCCGGCCCCAAAGAAGAAAAAGCGAAACCCAACGCCACGCAAATCTTCAGGCAAGACCGACAGTGGAAAGAAGTCGGGTATGGGTGATCATGTCCCCGCTTTCATGCGCGAACCCATCCGCTCGCCTGCATAAGCGTTCTCAATGTCCTATTGCTGAAGAATGCAGCCGGAATCGGTACATTTCCGGCCCATTTTGAGTATTTTAACTGATTTGACACCATTCCCGTCTACCGTTGCATAGCGATTCAGCTGGGTGGCGATCGGCGTCGCAGACCGAGCGTGCCAGCGCTTGGATTGGCCGAGAAAACGTGAGCAATCGTAAAGGGGTGGTCAATTGCTTGAATATCAACATGATTTCGACTCTGCAATCGGGTTGGGCGAGCGCGCTTTCAAGCTGTTGCAGGAGTTAGAAACACCAGCGATCCCTCCAAATTACGAGCTTTTCTACGTTTTTGCGTCAGGGAGTAACCGGCAACTAAACGATGCCGTCAAAAAACTCCTGGCTGAGAACAAGCAGATTACGGCAGACGATGCGCGAGAGCTCTGCGAGACTTTTCTCGGTGACGACGATCTCGACATTCATATCGAAGAAGTCGGCGATCAACTGAGTCACGAAATCACGGACATCCTGCAGCATCTCGACTCTGCGACGCACTGTACTCAGGCGTTTGGCGACTCACTGTCGAAGGTCAACGAACAGCTCGGTACGATCTCCGATCCCAAGCAAGCTCAAACCGTGGTCGAGAAGATCATCGAAGCTTCGAAACGGATGACGGAAAATACGAGTCAGCTAGAAAAACGGCTCGACGACTCGCGTCAGCAGATTTCGGATTTACAAGACAATCTCGAGGCCGTTCGCGCCGAATCCATGACGGATTCCCTGACCGGCGTCGCCAACCGCAAACTGTTTGATCGAACGCTGTCGGATGCTATTGAGCAAGCCCGCGAAAGCGGCGAGCCGCTGAGTCTCCTGATGATGGATATCGATCACTTCAAACGTTTCAACGACACCTTCGGACATCAGGCCGGCGACGGCGTTCTAAGACTGGTCGCCGCGGCCATGAAGGCAAACGTCAAGGGACGTGATCTCGTTGCCCGATACGGCGGCGAGGAGTTCTCGGCCGTTTTGCCCGCAACGGCCCTCGCAAATGCCCTGACCGTGGCGGAGCAGGTTCGTCAGGCGGTGATGACCAAGGAACTGATCAAAAAATCCTCAGGCGAGTCGCTTGGCAACGTCACTCTGTCAATCGGTGCCGCAACACTTGAAGACGGCGAAGACGCAGAGCAGCTAATCAGTCGTGCGGACCGCTACCTCTATTCAGCCAAACGTGGCGGTAGAAACAGAGTCATGGCGGAAGACGATCAAGATCATGCCGAGGTCGAGGAAAGCGGAGACGTGGTGATCGAAGCGATCAGCGCCGCTTAGCACGTTTGTTGGCAACGGCTATCGCTAGCGCATCTTCAGCCCAACTGACGAGTTCTTCCGGATCGTCCAAAAGCCGTTCGGGTATTTGCCAGTAACTCATCACTGCGGCCTTCCCTTTCTTATCGTAAGTAAAAGGGGCCATGCCTTCGGCTTCGAAAGCATCCGTCGTACTGCCGTCTGCTTTGAGATAGAGCGTCTCGTTCGCGATGATGGCGAACATCACACCATCGAGAAAGACACCTCCACCTCCGAACATACTGCGCACCTGAACAGGCCCGAGACCTTCAAGCAGCTCAGCAACGAAGTTCTTGTAGCTCGCACTAACGGACATGGGCAGCCGCTTCGAACGCGGAATCAGGACCCGGCTTCTGGTCCACTGGCTGGCGCAAAATCTGCAACATTCGCCGGCGTGATCGCGACAGACTCCCCGCAACCGCATGCGCTTGTCTGGTTGGGATTGTTGAACACGAAACCGGAAGAGAGTTTGTCGACCTGATAATCCATTTCCGTGCCAAGCAGGAACATCACCGCCTTCGACTCGATGAAAATCGTGACACCCTTATCCTCGACGACCTCGTCGAATTTTTCCGGGGCGTCCGTATACTCCATCGTATACTCCATGCCTGCGCAACCACCGTTTTTCACGCCAACGCGCAGGCCCTTCTTCCCCTCTTCGGAGCGGGCAATGATGGCTTTTACGCGTTCCGCTGCGCGGTCTGTAAGCGTCACGGCTTTGGGTAGGGTTAGTGGCTTTGACATTGTCTTCACCTAATCACGGGGCGCCGAGAGTTCAAGCAGCTCAATGCAATCAATACCAATTCAGAGCGACCTTGGCCTCTTCTGACATGCGGCTCGGATCCCAGGGCGGATCGAAGGTCAGTTCGACTTTGACTTCGCCCACACCATCGACGCCTGCAATCGCGTTCTGAACCCAAATCGGCATTTCACCGGCAACCGGACAGCCTGGCGCTGTCAGCGTCATGTCGACAGCGATATTCCGTGTATCGTCGACATCAATCTTGTAGATCAGCCCAAGCTCATAAATGTCGACCGGAATCTCCGGGTCATAGACGGTCTTGAGCGCTGCAATCATGTCGCCTGTCAGACGTTCCAGCTCTTCCTTGCTGAGCGAGGTACCGCTGACTTTGGTCGACTTAATCGCTTCCACCGCCTCCTCGCATGTCTTCGGGGAGTCGTAGCTTCCGGCCTCTTGTTCAGCCGGTCTTGGATCATCGGTCATCGTCATTATGCAAATAGCTCCTCAGCCCTGACAAGCGCGTCCGCAAGAGCGTCGATCTCATCTGTCGTATTGTACATAGCCAGCGACGCGCGACATGTAGCAGTCACACCCATCCGCGCCAAGAGCGGTTCAGCGCAATGGTGTCCGGCACGCACGGCAATACCCGAGCGGTCGATGACCGTGCTGATATCGTGGGCATGAACACCTTCCATGGTGAAAGATATGATGCTCCCCTTCCCTTCGGCATTGCCAATAATCTTCAGGCTGTTGATCTCGCCAAGCCGCTTATGGGCATAAGCCGTCAGAGCATCTTCATGGGCTCGGATCCCTTCACGCCCGATCCCGTTCAAATAATCGATCGCAGCACCGAGGCCGATGGCCTCTGCGATTGGCGGCGTCCCTGCTTCAAAACGATGGGGAGGCTTGCCATAGATGATATCATCACAGGAAACCGACTGGATCATCTCGCCGCCGCCCTGATAGGGCGGCATTGCCTCGAGAAGCTCCTTCTTGCCGTACAACACACCTATGGCCGTTGGACCATAGAGTTTGTGACCTGTGAAGGCGTAGAAATCACAATCGAGATCCTGAACATCAACAGACATATGGACCGCACCCTGTGCACCATCGACAAGCACCGGGATTCCTCGATCATGCGCTAGTTTCACGATCTCTTTCACTGGCACCACGGTACCGAGCACATTCGACATGTGCGTGACCGCAATCATCTTGGTCCTTGGCGAGAGCAACTTTTCGAATTCTTCCAGTGAGAACGCGCCTTCGTCAGAGACGGGGGCCCATTTGATCACGGCACCCGAACGTTCGCGATGGAAGTGCCAGGGCACGATATTCGAGTGGTGCTCCATGATCGTAAGCACGATCTCATCGCCCTCACCGATCCGCTGGCCGCCAAAGGACTGTGCGGCAAGGTTGATCGCCTCGGTCACGCTGCGCGTCAGGATGATCTCATCATCGGACTTCGCATTGAGGAAAGCGCGGACTTTCTGTCTTGCCTGCTCGAAATGTTCCGTCGCCGTATTGCTGAGATAGTGCAGACCCCGATGGACATTCGCATATTCATGGCCGTAGGACGTCTGTATGGCGTCGAGGACCGCCTTGGGTTTCTGCGCGGACGCACCGCTATCCAGATACACGAGCGGTTTGCCATAGACTTCCCGCGATAAAATCGGGAAGTCGGCACGAACCCGCTCCACGTCATAGGCACGGCGATCGCTGCCGGCGGCCGCTTCTGTATGCAGTGCCATCGGGGGCATTTGACTAACCTTTCTTCTCCAACCAGCCGGAAGCAGATTCCAGCAGTGCGTCTCGAACAGACTCGTTTTCAATATCCTGGATTGTCTCTCCGACGAATGCCGCGATCAGCAGCGCCCTTGCCTGAGCTTCAGGAATTCCTCGTGCCCTCAGATAGAACAGGAGTTCATCATCGACCTGACCGGACGTCGAGCCGTGGCCGCAGATGACGTCGTCGGCAAAAATCTCGAGTTCCGGTTTGGAATCGAATTCCGCCGTTTCGGAAAGCAACAAGGCTTGCGCCATCTGATGCCCGTCGGTCTTCTGCGCATCTTTACGAACAATGGCCTTGCATTGCATGACGCCTTTAGACTCATCGTCCAGCACCGCCTTGAAGTGCTCGCGGCTTCGCCCGCCGGGTACGGCATGATCGATGAACAGCGTCGTGTCCACATGCTGTTTCCCGCGAAGCATGACGGCACCGTGGGTCTCAGCGTCGGCACCTTCCCCGGTGTAGAGGACGAAAACCTGATTGCGGGCCAGCTTGCTGCCTGTTGAAAACTGAAAGCCGCGATAAGTAGCATCTGTCCCCAGCTCGATCGCCCAGGTCGACAAATGTGTTGTGTCCTCGGCTTCACGCTGGACTTTGATGTGATGAACGCTTGCCCCTTCTCCGGCAACAAGCTCAGTCATCGCGTTCGTCAATGCCGGTGCGCCCGATTGGCTTACATGACTTTCAAGGATCGTGACTGTCGCTCCGGAACCGACTTCCACCACGGCACGCGTCGTCAAGGTTGCAGCTTCCGCCGCCGCGTGAATATGCACGATATGGATTGGGTCGGTGATGTCGGCGCCATCGGCGATGCGTATGGCCGCACCGCCCGCCATCAGAGCCGTGTTGAGCGCCACGACGGAATCATCGGACTGAGCGTTGACCTGGCCCAGTCTGGATGCCACCCATTCCGGCGGTTCCGCAAGCGCATCAGCTAAAGGAATAATTTCTGCTTTCCCGTCAAGCCCGGACAAACCAGACAATTCGGCACGGAATTGACCATTGAGCAGAACAATCCGATGCGAAGCAATGGATTCAAGATTGCCGAGGACGTTTGCGACATCATCGTGGGTCAATGCTTCGGCCAAAGCCGGCGGTGCCGGATAAGCGCTCGCGACCAGGGATTTCAGGTCCGTATATTTCCATTCTTCAATACGGCGGTGCGGCAGACCGGCATCGCTATAGGTCTGCATTGCCTTGTCGCGCAGGCCTTTCGCCCAATCGTTCGCCGCGCCGGGCAGATTTGCCTGCGCATCGGCAAAGTTCGCGGCAAAGCCCTGCTCGGCCTCAGTCTTCAGTGCGTTTGCAGTCTCGCTCATGATCGTGCTCCTCAAGCCGCCTGATTGGCGAATTCCGCGTAGCCCGATTTCTCAAGCTCAAGAGCAAGGTTCTTGTCACCCGTCCGCACGATGCGGCCGCCCGATAGAACGTGAACCTTGTCGGGCACGATATAGTTGAGCAAACGCTGGTAGTGCGTGATGACCAGCATCGACCGATCAGGTCCGCGGAGGGTATTGACGCCGTCCGCAACAACTTTGAGCGCATCGATATCGAGGCCCGAATCCGTTTCGTCCAGCACGCACAAGGTTGGTTCGAGCAACGCCATCTGCAGGATCTCGTTGCGCTTCTTTTCACCACCCGAGAATCCGACATTCAAGGGCCTGCGAAGCATGTCCTGGCTGACATTCATCTGGTCGGCCTTCTCACGAACCACACGCATGAATTCGGGCGTTGTGAGCTCATCCTCCCCGCGCGCCGTGCGGACAGCATTCAGTGCCGTACGCAAGAATGTCATTGAGGCGACACCCGGAATTTCGATCGGATACTGGAATGCCAGAAAAACACCATTTGCGGCTCGCTCGTCCGGCTCCATCTCCGTGATGTCTTCGCCGTCCCAATGGATCGAGCCTTCGGTGATCTCATAGTCATCCTTGCCCGCAAGAATATAAGCCAGGGTCGACTTGCCGGACCCGTTGGGCCCCATGATTGCGTGGACCTCGCCTTTCGGGATGGTCAGATCGATGCCATTCAGAATCTCTGCGTCTTCGTCCGCGATCTTCGCGTGCAGGTTTTTAATCTCGAGCATTTCAGGTCTTCCTATCACTGGGGTGCCTCGGCACCCGTCAATCCGTGTGTCTCTTTGTCTATTCGTTCGGAGCTGGCCTTACGTCGCGTTGTCCAGCAACGGAGCCGGCTTCTATCCTGTTAACCGACGCTGCCTTCGAGGCTGATGCCAATCAGTTTCTGAGTCTCTGCCATGAATTCCATGGGAAGCTGCTGGATCACATCACGAACGAAACCGTTGACGATCAGGGCGACGGCTTCTTCCTCGTTCATGCCGCGCGCTTGGCAGTAGAACATTTGGTCATCCGAGATTTTCGACGTCGTGGCTTCGTGCTCAAAGGTCGCCGACGAGTTTTTCGCCTCGATATAGGGCACCGTATGCGCCCCGCACTGATCGCCAATCAACAGGGAGTCGCACTGTGTGAAGTTACGCGCACCTGTCGCCCGCCTGTGTGCCGACACGAGGCCACGATAGGTGTTGTCGGAGTTACCCGCCGCAATGCCTTTCGAAATAATCCGGCTCGATGTGTTCTTGCCGAGATGGATCATCTTGGTCCCGGAGTCGACTTGTTGGTGGCCGTTTGAAATGGCGATCGAATAGAACTCGCCACGCGAGCCGTCGCCGCGCAGGATACAGCTGGGATATTTCCAGGTCACAGCCGAACCGGTCTCGACCTGGGTCCAGGAAATCTTGGAGTTCCTACCGCGGCAATCCCCCCGCTTGGTGACGAAATTGTATATGCCGCCCTTGCCGTCCTTGTCGCCCGGATACCAGTTCTGAACCGTCGAATATTTGATCTCGGCATCGTCATGCGCGACCAGTTCCACGACTGCGGCATGTAGCTGGTTTTCATCCCGCATCGGAGCCGTGCAGCCTTCAAGATAGCTGACATAAGATCCTTCATCGGCGATGATGAGCGTTCGCTCGAACTGACCGGTCTGCGTTTCATTGATGCGGAAGTATGTCGACAACTCCATCGGGCAGCGCACGCCTTTGGGAATGTAGACAAAGCTGCCATCCGAAAAGACCGCCGAGTTCAACGTCGCATAATAATTGTCCGACGTTGGCACGACCGTTCCAAGATACTTTTTGACCAGTTCCGGATGCTCTTTCACTGCCTCCGAGATCGGGCAGAAAATGACTCCTGCCTTGGCCAATTCCTTCTTGAAAGTCGTGACGACCGAAACCGAGTCGAATACGGCATCGACTGCAACTTTACCGGTGCCGTATTCGCCACCGCCGACATCATCAAGACTGCTTGGCTCACCCTGCTTGCGGACACCGGCAAGGAGTTCCTGCTCTTTGAGCGGAATGCCAAGCTTTTCGTATGTACGCAGCAGTTCCGGATCGACTTCATCCAGACTCTTCGGTCCTTCCATGCTTTTCGGCGCGGAATAGTAATAGAGATCCTGAAAATCGATCTTGGGATAGTTGACGCGCGACCAAGTCGGCTCGTCCATCGTCAACCAGCGACGATAAGCCTCAAGTCGCCACTCCAGCATCCATTCCGGTTCACCCTTCTTCTCGGAAATGAACCGAACGATGTCTTCGTTCAGACCTTTCGGGGCCTTAACGCTTTCGATGTCCGTCGTGAAGCCGTACTTGTACTTGTCGACATCAATCTCTTCGACCTGTTTGATGGTCTCTTGAACAGCAGCCATTCGTTGCTCCAGGTGTTAACCGTCAATCATTCATGTCAGACCGCCAGCTGCTCGGACCGGTCGGTCCGGGCAATCGACGGCGTGAAGTTCTGGGTGTGGTGAACGCGTTCCCAAGCATCGAGAAATCGCGCCACATCCTGTTCCGTTGAAGTCCAACCAAGACTGATCCGGATTGCCGCTTCGGCAATCGACGGCGCCAGTCCCATCGCGCGCAGCACATGGCTTTGCGCGACTTTGCCCGATGAGCAAGCGGCCCCGGCACTGACCGAGACGCCCGCCAGATCGAGCGCAATAATTAGCGTCTCCGCCCGGGTGCCCGGCACAGCGACGCATGTCGTGTTTGAAATGCGGTGCTCATTGGATGCGATGACAAACGCGTCGGGTGTAATTTTGCGAATACCGGTTTCGAGCGCTTCTCTCAGTACCGACGCATTGCCAATCCAGTTCCGTTCTGCACGAGAACATTCGACCGCACGGCCGAATCCTATGATCCCGGCGATGTTCTCTGTCCCGGCACGGCTCCGGCGTTCCTGTCCGCCACCGGCGATCATTGCCGGCAGCTTCACACCGTCCCGCAATGCGAGCGCACCCACACCGGTCGGACCGCCGAGCTTGTGCGCCGACACCGTCAAATAGTCGACGTCGAGCGCTGCCATATCGACAGGCAACTTTCCGGCTGCTTGAACCGCATCGGTATGGATCGAGGCATCGAACGCCTTAGCAATCGCGGCCGCGTCGGAAACCGGCTGAACAACTCCGGTTTCGTTATTCGCCATTTGTACCGAAACGAGCAGTTTTCTGTCTGCGCCTGCGCTTCGTGCCTGCTGCAGAATGTACCGCAGCGCATCCAGATCAATGCTGCCCGAGCGTAGTGCCGGAATCAGATACAACTCAGCACCGTGTCGCTCGGCGGACGCAAGCACCGACTCGTGCTCCATCGACGAGACGGCAATCATGTCCCAGTCGGCACTCATAATCATATTGTTGGCTTCGGTACCGCCACTGGTGAACACAATGCCATTCGGCGACGTCCCAACGAACTGGGCAATCGTTTCCCTGGCCACTTCAATCCGCGCACGCATATCACGGCCATGCCAGTGAACCGACGAAGGATTTCCTACGCCGTTCAGTGCTGCAACCATTGCGTCACACGCTTCAGGGCGCAGCGGTGTCGTGGCATTATGGTCCAAGTAGATCCGTGCACTCATCACTCGCCTGCCGATGCTTGTGCCTTGGCGGCTCTGCTGCCGGGCGCCGCCGCGCCGACCGCCATTTCTTTTGCAAGTGCATTCCCGATGACATCGCCCAGCGTCACCCGATCCAGAAAGGAGACGATCTGATCGCCGAGTGCATCCCATAGATCATGAGTGACGCAACGATTGTCGCCGATGCAGCCCTTCATCTGCTCGCCTTCACAACGGGTCATTTTCACGGGCTCATCGACAGCAGCCATAATCTCCGCGATCGTGATCTCGTCTGCCTCGCGAGCCAGCACATAACCGCCGCCCGGTCCGCGAACGCTCGATACAAGCCCGGCCCGGCGCAACTTGAGAAAAAGCTGCTCCAAATAGGTTTGCGAAATCTGCTGACCTTCGGAGATCATCGCCAACGGTACGGTCGAGCCCGGACCATGCAGACCGAGATCTGCCATCGCCATAACTGCGTAACGTCCTTTAGTGCTCAATTGCATTGGCTCTCTCGGCCTCGATGCTCTTCGTTTTTCCGCGATCCCTTGTGACGAAGCCTTGCGTTCGCCCCCGGGGATCGTGTTATGAAGCGCCCCGCTGCCCCATTTTGTGTAGGTCTAGGATGCGGCCGCTTCTTTTGAACTATTCTAATTCTAGTTGGGATATATAATTCCCGACTGCTGTAGTCAACTATTTTGGCGAGCGTGCGGCGCTTTGTTACGGGCGCGCCAGAATCATGGCTTGTTGCCGGCTTTGTCTGTGAGCTGAAGAATTCACCGACCAGTCCGCGTCAGGCCGACGAGAACGGAATCAAAGGCACACCATGCCGGAAGTCATTATCAACGGCCCAGCCGGGCGCATCGAAGCGCGCTATCACCACGAGACCCCGCCCGACTCACCGATTGCCATTATCTTGCACCCGCATCCACAGTTCGGGGGCACCATGAACAATCAGATCGTGTATCAGCTCTACTACACGTTCGTTCGTCGGAAGTTTTCCGTTCTCCGCTTCAATTTTCGTGGGGTCGGCCGCAGCCAGGGCCTTTTCGACAATGGACCGGGCGAGCTTTCGGATGCCGCAACCGCGCTGGACTGGATGCAGTCCTTCAATCCCGACTCACGATCCTGCTGGATTGCCGGGGTGTCATTTGGCTCCTGGATCGCGATGCAACTCTTGATGCGCCGTCCGGAAATCGAAGGGTTCATTACGGTCGCGCCGCCAGCCAATCTTTATGATTTCAGCTTCCTGGCGCCCTGCCCTTCATCGGGCGTCATGATCAATGGCGGTGCGGACCGGGTTGTTCCGACGGACTCCGTCGTCAGCCTTGTCGAGCGGCTTAAGACGCAAAAGGGCGTGGTCATCAAGCATCAGGTCGTTCCGGATGCGAATCATTTCTTCGAGAGCAAAGTGGACGATCTTATGGAGATCGTTGACGGCTATCTCGACGATCGGCTCGGTGTAAACGAGGAATCTGCAGCCTGATTGTGCCCTTATCCACAACAGGATAAGGCGCAACATTCGTCTTTTGACCTAAATCAAACCAATCGTTAACGGTTGATTGGGCATGATGGCGCACCTATCTCCCTAGGAGTAAAGAGTGCACTAGCAGGGGGTGTTGCGTGCAGGGATTTCGTCAGAGTAAAGCGCGATCGGCCGATCCGGCCCTTTTGCGCCACAGTATCCAGGTCGGCGGGCTGGCGCTGATTTTCGGGGCGTGTTTCACGCAAATGGCGCACAGTGCGCCTGATACGCCAGCCGTATCCAATCCGATGCAGATTGTGGTCTCGCTGCCGAAGCAGCGCGTGTCCATCTACAAGGGCAGCGAACTCATCGCGACATCGCGGGTCTCGACCGGCAAGAGAGGGCACGCGACACCAGCCGGCATTTTTTCCATACTGCAAAAACGGAAACGGCATCGCTCGAATATCTACCGCAATGCGCCGATGCCATATATGCAGCGCATTACCTGGTCCGGCCTTGCCCTTCACGCGGGTAAGGTCCCCAACTATCCCGCGTCCCATGGATGCGTGCGACTGCCCTATGCATTCGCGAAAAAGCTGTTCTCCATGCAGACCCAGGACACGCACGTCGTTGTGACCGGCGCAGATGCGGCCCCCGAACATGTGGCGCATGACACGCTCTTCCAGCCAACACCGTTGCCGACCTTGTTGACGATGCCACACCAACCGTCGGACGACGATGCCGCGCTTGAGGTTGCATCGAACGAGCCGGTCGCCAAAGCTTATGTGACCCGGATTGGCCCCTACACGGTCGAAGATACGCGGTCCGCCGCATTCGGCGTCCTGGATCTAGAGCATGATCTTGGACGTCTTGAAGCGCATGGTCCGCTTCCAACCAAGCCTGTCCGCATTCTTGTGACACGGCGTACGGGTCGCGAGCGTCTTAAGGACGTTCAAACCGTTTTGCTCGATCTTGGATACGACCCGGACGGAATCGACGGTTATATGGGCAAAGGCACAGCAAGAGCTGTGAAGGGCTTCCAGAAGGACAACGGATTGAGCCCAACGGGCATCGTCACAGATGACCTTATTGCCGCCCTTTTCAAAACCGCAGGGCGGGACGTGCCTCCAGTCGGTCACCTGTATGTCCGCCGGAACTACATCGACATCTTCGACGCTCCCGTGACGATCCGCGATCCGGAGAAACCCCTCGGTGTCCATCTCTTTACTGCGCAGAACTTCGACAAGCATGCAGACGAAGCGCCGTGGTTGTCGCTAACGCTGCAAAAGCCGGAGAAAAAAGCGAAGAAATCCAAAAAGTGGGCCAAACGGCGTAAGGCAAGTACGCAGAAAACGGAGTCGGCTCCGGCACCAGTTGATGTGTCTGCTGTCGATGCGCTTGATCGGATTGAAATCCCCGCTGAAATCAAAACACGAATCTCAAAACTCCTGACGCCGGGATCGTCATTCGCAATCTCAGACCACGGCATCAGCAAAGAGACCGGCAAAGGCACGGACTTCGTCGTTCTGGTGGAATAGCCGCCCTGCCGCCAACACTGCATGCCGGCCAATGACGGAAGTCATGGCTTGGCATGCATTCATCGCGAATATCTGTTACATGGGCCGCCGATCCCAAAAAAGGCGGTCAGGCGCAACACCCATGAGCTCTTACAAGTCAGAATTCCTGTCGGTGATGGCAGCCCGCGGCTACATCCACCAATGCACGGACGATGTGGCGCTGGATGCTGCGGCCAACGAAGGCACGATCACGGCCTATATCGGCTTCGATTGCACCGCGCCAAGTCTTCATGTGGGCCACCTCATCGGCATCATGATGCTGAGACGGCTGCAGAAGGCCGGACATCGGCCGATCGTCCTGATCGGGGGCGGCACCACTAAGGTCGGAGATCCGTCCGGCAAGGACGAGACGCGCAAAATCCTGAGCGATGAGGATATCGCCAACAATATTGCAGGTATTCAACGGGTCTTCTCCCGCTTTTTGACGTTCGGTGATGGCCCGCAGGATGCCCTTCTGGTCAACAATGCCGACTGGCTCGAAAACCTTCAATATATTGATTTTCTTCGTGAATATGGCCGTCACTTCACAATCAACCGGATGATGACGTTCGATTCCGTGAAGCTGCGGCTCGACCGCGAGCAGCCGCTGACATTCCTCGAATTCAATTACATGATCCTCCAGGCCTACGATTTTCTGGAGCTCAACCGGCGCGTCGGCTGTGTGCTTCAGATGGGCGGCTCGGACCAATGGGGAAACATCGTCAATGGCATCGAACTCGCGCGCCGCGTCGACGGCAGCGAGGTCTACGGCTTGACCACGCCGCTCCTGATGGCCGCATCAGGTGCAAAAATGGGCAAGAGTGCACAGGGCGCCGTCTGGCTCGATCCGGACATGCTCAGCCCATACGAGTACTGGCAATATTGGCGCAATACGGAAGATGCCGATGTCGGCCGGTTTCTGCGCCTGTTTACAGAACTGCCCGACGATGAAATCCAGCGTCTGGAAAAGCTGGAAGGCGCCGAACTGAATGATGCAAAGAAACGGCTTGCGACCGAGGCGACGATGCTGGTGCATGGACGCGAGGCCGCCGATGAGGCCGCCGACACGGCACGCCAGACATTCGAGCAAGGCGCGACCGCCGAAGGGCTTCCAAGCGTCGATGTTCCTCGTTCGGAGATCGAGGGCGGGATTGGTGTCCTTACGGCGCTGGTCAGAAGCGGCCTCGCATCGAGCAACAGTGAGGCAAGGCGCCACATCAAAGGCGGGGCTGCACGGATCAACGATGCGCAGATCAGCGACGAGCGCGCGGAATTGTCGACCACGGATCTGTCTGAAGCAGACGTGATAAAACTATCCGTAGGCAAAAAGCGGCACGCACTGTTGCGGGCCGTCTAGGATCCGGGTGCACATCACATTCTGAAGACGCCAAATCGTGTCTCCGGTACCGGCGCATTCAGCGCTGCAGAGAAGGCCAGCCCTAAGACACGGCGTGTCTCGGCAGGCGCGATGATGCCATCGTCCCATAGCCGTGCCGTCGCGTAGTACGGGTGCCCTTCCCGCTCGAACTGATCCCGAATAGGCTGCTTCATGGCTTCCTCGTCTTCGGTGCTCAGAGTCCCACCGTCAGCCTCGATATTGTCGCGCTTGACGGTGGCAAGGACACTGGCCGCCTGTTCGCCACCCATGACGGAAATACGCGCATTGGGCCAGGAAAACAGGAACCGCGGACCGTAAGCGCGCCCGCACATTGCGTAGTTCCCGGCACCATAGGAGCCACCGATGATAACGGTGATTTTCGGCACCTGGGCACAGGCGACGGCGGTCACCATCTTCGCGCCATCCTTGGCGATGCCACCGGACTCATATTGGCGCCCCACCATGAAGCCGGCAATATTCTGCAGAAAAAGCAGAGGTATGCGTCGTTGGCAGCACAGCTCAATAAAGTGCGCGGCCTTTTGTGCAGACTCGGAGTAGAGGATTCCGTTGTTGGCCAGAATGCCGACGGGAACGCCTTCTATATGGGCAAATCCCGTCACGATGGTTGTGGCATAGAGCCGCTTGAATTCATCGAATTCGGAGCCATCCACCAGACGGGCAATGATTTCGCGAACGTCATACTGCGTGGACAAGGATGGGGGCACGATGCCATCAAGCTCCGAAGGATCGTAGGCCGGCGGCCGCGGATCGAGGAGCGGGATATCGACATGCTTGCCACCATTCAAATTGGCGACGATCCGTCTTGCCGTCTCGAGAGCATGGGCATCGTCTTCTGCAAGGTGATCCGCAACACCTGACTGGCGTGTGTGTACTTCAGCACCGCCAAGCTCCTCCGCGGTGACACTCTCCCCCGTTGCCGCTTTCACAAGCGGAGGTCCACCGAGAAAAATCGTGCCCTGGTTCCGGACGATGATCGTCTCATCCGACATGGCAGGCACATAGGCCCCGCCTGCCGTGCATGAGCCCATGACCACAGCAATCTGAGGGATACCTTCCGAGGACAGCGTCGCCTGATTATAGAAGATCCGCCCGAAATGGTCCCGGTCCGGAAACACTTCCGTATGTTGCGGCAGATTGGCCCCGCCAGAGTCGACCAAATACAGACAGGGCAGCCGGTTTTCGCGTGCGATCTCCTGCGCGCGGACATGTTTCTTCACGGTCATCGGAAAATAGGTGCCGCCTTTGATCGTGGCATCATTCGCCACGATTACGCATTCTCGGCCGGAAACACGTCCTATGCCCGTAATCAGTCCGGCCCCGTGAATGCCGCCATCATACATGCCATTTGCAGCGAGCTGAGAGAGCTCTAAAAACGGAGATCCCCGGTCCAGCAGACCCATGACGCGATCCCGGGGCAACAGCTTTCCGCGCTTGAGATGGCGCTCCCGGGCACGCTCCGGCCCACCCTTGGCGGCATCCTCGCGCTTGGTCGCAAGATCTCCGACAAGGCCGTTCATAGCCTCTCTATTCGCCAGGAACTCATCGGATCCCGGCGTAATGTTTGAGTTCAACTTGCCCATGGCACACCCTTCATGGCGCAAGTCACGCGCCGTCCACCGGCGCTTCAGCGCGGCTCAAGACGTGCGACAACACCTTCGGAATCATCGGTCAGCACATAGATATACCCGTCAGGGCCCGAGCGCACATCGCGGATCCGCTCGTCGAATTCCGCCAGCAATGTGTGCTGCTCGACGACCTTATCGCCCTTCAGCACAAGCCGTCGAAGCTGGCGATATTTGAGCGCCCCGACAAAGATATTGCCGTTCCATTCCGGGAACTTATCCCCGGTATAGAAGGCCATGCCCGAGGGTGCAATGGATGGCGTCCAATGAATCACAGGCTGCGCCATACCGGGACGCGCACTATCCTTCGATATGATGGCTCCGCCATAGTCGACGCCGTATGTGATGGCAGGCCATCCATAGTTGACGCCAGCCTTCAGTATGTTGAGTTCGTCTCCGCCCTGTGGCCCATGCTCGTGTGCCCACACCACTCCGGTCATGGGATTGAGCGCCATGCCCTGCACATTGCGATTGCCGTAGGTGTAGATCTCGGGCAGCCGGGTCTTATTGCCAACGAATGGATTGTTGCTCGGAACCGATCCGTCATCGTTGATGCGGGCAACCGTGCCCTGATGGTTCGACGGGTCCTGTGCCGTCTGCATCCGTCCCCGATCGCCCATTGAGACATAGAGCGTACCGTCGGGAGCGAAGACGAGACGCGATCCGAAATGGAATCCGCCGCGCAGCTTCGGTTTCTGGCGGAAGATGATTTGGGCGCCTTCGAGACGATCATTTTCAAAGCGACCACGCACGACTGCAGTCCCGATTCCGCCATCGCCAGGTTCCGAAAAACTCATATAGATCAGTTTGTTCTCGGAGAACTTGGGGTGGAGCACGACATCCAGCAGTCCACCTTGCCCGACAGCCGCGATTTTGGGCAACCCTTTCACCGGAGGCGAAAGGCGTCCATCTTCCGAAACAATCCGCAGTCGCCCGACACGCTCGGTCACCAGCATGCGTCCATCCGGAAGAAACGCCAGGCCCCAAGGGTGGGCGAGACCTTTTGCAACCGTCACGATACGAAACGGGTCTTTTGCTCCGGCATCGGTTACCGGTGTGATGGCAAGCACAGCCGCCGCAGTGCAGACATACATAGCAATCTTGAGATTAGAAAAATTCACGGTGGAGCCACTCCTGAATTAAGAGGCGAAACGCTGTCAGAGTTCTTCGACCGGGCCGCCTGCATCCTTCCAGGCATTGAACCCGCCAGCTATATGAGCAACCGGCGCAAGCCCCATATGCTGCGCGCGTTCGGTCGCAAGCGCCGACCGCCAGTCTGCAGCGCAATGAAACAGGAACCGCTTGTTTTCACCGAATATGGGCTTGAAATATGGACTTTCAGGGTCGATCCAGAATTCGAGCATGCCTCTTGGACAATGAAACGATCCTGGGATCTTGCCATCCCGCTTTAGCTCGCGCACATCGCGAATGTCGACGATGACGACGTCATCCCCGCCCGAAAGCGCTATCGCTTCCTCGACAGCAACTTCTTCGATGGCGGATCGGGCCTCAGCGACCAGCGCCTCGACCCCAATTCTGGCTTTGTCCATCATGCAATTCTCTCCTCACTCGACACTGTGCTCAGGGATCAATGACCCGGCTCCGTCGGAGAGGCAGAATTGCGCCGTATTACTTGAGATTCAAGACGCCAAAGAGCGCACGGCGTCCCGTGTCACTCAATAGTGACCGCCGGTGCCAAAGCCCATTCCGACCATATAGAGGCATTCGATGGAGCTTATTGCATTCATTCGGTTGAGCGCGGAGCATGGCGCGATGCCTTCGCATCGTGCAAGCTTCGCAGCGAAGCCGATAGGTGGAATGGGCCTACCGAAGGCCGATGTGTCGCCCTCCGGACGTCGTTACAATCCCCTCATGGTCAATAAGACCAACGCGGGCATCTTGCTTGCCCGGAAAAGGCGAAACACCGGTCAAATGCCTCTATCCGGTTGGAAAGAGCTCTAGATCCAGCCAAGCATCCAGGTGAGCGCAAGAAGCAGAGCAGCACCACCTGCAAGCCCGAATAGGAGGCCAAACGATCCCAAATCGACGCTACTCTTTGCGTCTCTGGATTTCGTCATGGTTCATATCTCCGAATGCTCTCGCCTTCGCGATGAAGCGAAACGTCAAGAAATGTGAATCCGCTTCACGAAGCCAAAACATGCCTTGACCCAAGACAAGGCGGCTTCGTTTTGGCGGCTTTGCACCTTTGGCAATCTCAGTGCGACGTGCTCGATATCCGAAGCAGGGAACGGAGCCGTGGGCCGCCTCGAGAGGCCACACCCGATCGCATCTTGGAATGCCCCTCCGACTTTCCGGGAACCATTTCTATGCCGGCGATCATGGCGCTGATGTTTACGCCGAGGCACAGGGAGGGTTGGTCGTTGCTGGTATATTGTCTTCAGCATATGCCGCGCCGAAGGTGTGTCGTTTTTTGCCTGCGCTACCGGGCTTCGCCCTACTTGAGCGCGAGCTGGCAGTCGCCAGCTGATCCCTCGAGATACTGTTGAATCGTTGGTTACCTGACGCCTCCGGTGGCTCGCGCTCAAGTAGTCCGAAGGGCCGTCGCGCAAGCAAACATTCAATTCTCACGCAATGCGCCCTATCGCAATCCTCTTGCTCTCAGGGCGCCGGGAACAGTGAATTCGTTCGCCCAAGCACATAGTAGACAAGGATCCCGATCCATTCGCGTGCCGCTCTATCCACACGGCGAAGCCCTTGGGAGGGCTTGTCGAACATCCGCATCATGTCTTCTTTACCGCGGGTCCGGTAGTCGACCGGCCATGGCAGGACATCGAAACCAAGAGCGCGGAAGCATCCGACAGCGCGCGGCATGTGCCCGGCCGAAGTCACCAGGAGCCAACGCTCGCCCGGCTTGGGCGCGAGAAGTACGCGCGTGTACAACGCATTCTCGTATGTATCTCTGGATTTGTCCTCCAGGATCAGCCGATCCGCAGAAAGGCCGAGCGATGTAAGATGCGTTCGAGCACTGTCAGCCTCGCTTACACCGCCGTACAGAATATTGGCTGTTCCACCCGTAAAGACGACACGCGTCTCCGGAAATCGCCAGGCAAGCATTGCCGTTTCCAGGATACGTTCTCCCGCTTCATTGAGTGCCGGTACATTGCGCGCCTCTGCAATCAATGTTTCCTCAGCCCCGCCGAGCACGATGATGCCATCCGGTTTGATATTCTTGAGATCCGCACGCTCAAATCGATCCTCGAGCGGTATGTACATGATGTGACCGAGCGGTGAGAGGCCGGCAATCAGAAACAGGAGCGCGCCGAGCAATACCATCCGGCGTCCGAACCAAGCCCACCGCGTCCACAACAGAAGCGCTGAAAACAGAATAAGAAGGAGGATGAGACTCGAGGGCTGTATAAGGAACCAGCCAATTTTTGCAGAATAGAAGAACATACTCGAAAAGCCCCAGCCGACTTACACCAGTTCGCCAGCGCGGCGCTCGGCTTCGCGCTTGAGCATCCGGTTCATGATCTGGAACCCTCTTTCGATCTCGCGCAATTTCGGCCCCATGATAACGCCGGCCAATAGACCGCTGAAGACTTCGAATTGCTCGAAGCGACAACGGCCCGAATCTTCTTCCGCAACGCGTAATCCATGCTCCCCATCGCACAGTCCCGGCACAAAAAGGCGGCCACGCCATTTCACTTCGCGGCCATCCTCGAAAGCGACAACTTTTGCGGGTGTCGCAACCTCGGGTTTGCCGGGCGGTAACAGTGTTACCGTAATCGACTGTCCAAGGTCGAGGGAACCTTCGATGCGCATTACGGGATTCCAATCCGGCCATTTCTTCAGATCCATGACGACCTGCCAAACGATCGGCGCCGGTGCCGCGACCCAGGTTTCGGTGTGAATGGTTTTCAACTGATACGCTCCACTGCAACCGCCGTCGCCTCGCCGCCTCCAATGCATAGCGCGGCAACGCCCCGGCGGACATCCTGTTTCTCCATGGCCCCCAGGAGCGTGACGAGAATACGCGCACCGGACGCACCGATCGGATGGCCCAGCGCACAGGCGCCGCCATGCACATTCACCGCATCATGGGTCAGCCCAAGATCGCGAATTGATGCCATCGCGACGATCGCAAAGGCCTCATTGACCTCATAGAGATCGACATCGGAACGCGACCAGCCGATCTGCTCAAGGAGTTTATCCACAGCAAAAGCCGGAGCCGTCGTAAATAATGCCGGTGCCTGTGCGTGAGTTGCGCAGCCAACGATGCGAGCCTGCGGTTCGACACCGCGTTTTTCTGCCTCGCTCTGCCTCATGAGCATAAGCGCCGCAGCGCCGTCGGATATCGAACTCGAATTGGCTGGCGTTACCGTACCGCCTTTACGAAATGCCGGTCGTAATTGCGGGATCTTGTCAGGGTCGGCGCTGAACGGTTGCTCATCGTTCTTGACGACGCTGTTCCCCTTGCGTGTTTCAACAGTGACAGACACAACCTCTTTCTCAAAAGATCCGTCTTCATTGGCGCGTTTCGCACGCGACAGAGACTCGATTGCAAAAGCATCCTGCGCTTCGCGCGTGAACTGGTATTGCTCGGCTGTGTCCTCTGCATAAGTTCCCATGAGACGGCCTTTTTCATAAGCATCTTCAAGGCCATCGAGGAACATATGGTCTTTGACTTCAGCGTGGCCGAGGCGCAGTCCCTGACGTGCTTTCGGCAGCAGATAGGGCGCATTCGTCATGCTCTCCATGCCGCCCGCGACAATGATATTGTCGGGTCTGGCGTGCAGGCTGTCATAAGCCATCATCACGGTTTTCATGCCCGATCCGCACATTTTGTTGACGGTCGTGCATGGAACCGAGTCCGGGCATCCGGCTCCAAAAGCCGCCTGGCGTGCGGGCGCCTGCCCCTGTCCTGCCGGCAAAACACAGCCCATCAGCACCTCGCCAACATCGCCGGACGGCACGCCGGCGCGCTCTGTTACGGCTGCAATTGCGGCCGCGCCTAGTTCCGATGCGGTCATGGTCGCAAAGCCGCCTTGAAAGGACCCAATTGGGGTTCTGGCGCTCGATGCAATGACTATCGGATTGTCTTTTTCTTGGCGCATATTGCTCTCCTGTCCTCAATCAAGTCCGGATTTTGTTCTGGACGCGATGCTCAAATGGCACACTTGCGATTTCTGCCCCATACATGCCACACTTAGGGAATGAAGTAGGGTCTGTCACGTGGTGAGTAGACACGTGGCGCGTAGATTGCGGTCTCGCCCAGAGTAGCTGTGAGACCGACTACCAGTATGTCGCACGGGGGGTAGCTGTGCGACGCGTTCCCAAATGTAATGCGTATCGGGGTGTATGCCGGATCTGTCTGATTCCGGTCCCGGATACGCGTGTGTGTGGTCAGTAGGCGTTCTGTGTCCAGCGACGTGCCGGCAGGCGTGCGTCTCACGTGGATACAGCGTGTCTAGTAGAGGGTAATTTGTATCATGCCGCCTATCAGAATGACGCGCGATGAGCGCGCGGCCTTGTCCCGTTTGGCACAGCGACCAACGCCGCCAAACGGCTTCTCCACCAACCATCAAAGACGATTGATTTCATCGGGACTTGCGGTTCGCGAGGGGGCGAATTTGCGGATCACGACCAAAGGTCGTCTGGAACTGCTCCGTCAACGTTTCCGCAGTCTGGATAAACCCGCTGCGACTGCGATGTCGGCGCACGATTTCATCGCTCGTCTCGAGGAGGAAATCGCTGTTCTGAACGCACAAGTCGTCGCCGAGAGACGTAGTCTCACCGCTTATCGACGCCACTGATTTGCCGTGCTGATCGGGCCCCGAGATTCATCATCCAGACTTCGCGGGCCTATGTGTTGCGAAGCCCTGATTATATTTTATAATCAGGGCTCTATCGCTGTTTTCAAATAATTAAAATGAACTAAATAACAAAAGTAACTGCCTCAAATAGTCCTTTCAAGCCATTGCACATCGTTCATCGCATCAGCCGACACGTTCCAGCCACGCATGCGCCTGGTCGATCTGTGACGGCTCGAAATGCGCAACTTCACAACTGATGAACGGCCCCAAGAGTTCGGACCATAGGCTGATGACATTTTCGTCGCTAACCACCGCACATCGGCTGAAATCAGAAAGATGCCTCAGAGAAAATTTGAGGTCATCCCAAAACGCACCAGCGTCCATTCCCTCGAAGTTATGGATGATCTGCAAGACACGAATCTTACCGTGTTTTGTGATGAGCGCATCGAGTTTGTCGGCGACGCGATCGAATTCTTCGCGCGAAACCCATCCGCTGATTGCGATTTCCACCACGCCGGTCGTTTGATCTTCCTTGTAGTCCAGCATCCGCATGTCTCCAGCCGGCAATGAATGATGCTCGATTATGCTCAATCGCCGGATGCAAAGCTTTGATCCCTGTCACTCATCTGCACTTGGATTAGTGCGACCGATAACCGACGGCCGGCAATAATGACGCCCTTTACGCAACTAGGCAAAACGATCGACAAATGGCCCTAGACGGCCATCTGCCGTTAACGCCCAGAAAGAGTAAGTCGTACAGCCCGCGTCTGCACCTGTAACAATGTCATTCTGCGGATTTTGTCAATTTCAGGCGGAAAACTGCGAGTTGTCTGTTGTTATCCACTGCTTACCATACTGCAATTGGGCAAACTGGTGGCCGATCGGCTGCATTTGCGTTCCTTTGCCTGTGCTTATGCCCATCGCCCAGTTCCAAACAGATAAGCGAACTTCGCCAAATCTCAGACTCGCCTGCGTTCAAATGGACGGAGTTTGTTGACCTGGCGACCGATCAACTCGTTGCACCTTTGGTTGCGTGGCGCTTCCAACAACTCGGGTTAAACCCACATTTGCCTGATGTCGTTGAGCGTTACTTCAGCGCAATGATCCGCCTCAATCGAAGCCAAAACACACTTCTTCGCAGAGAAGCTCTGGAGATCGCGGCAGCATTCAACGAGATCGACGTAAGTCCCGTCTTCATCAAAGGCGGGGGCGGACTGTTGTCCGGCCTCTATGACGATATCGGCATGCGGATAATGAGTGATCTCGATGTCCTAATTCCCTTTGGTCGAGGGCGAGAGTGCGCCAACCGCCTAACGAGATTGGGCTACGACACTTCCGTGATAGAGGAACATCCTCGTATGCACAGCTTTGGCACATTCTCGCGAAAAGGTGCACGCGGCCCCGTCGACTTGCATCACGAGGTTCTGGCCTATCCCAATGAACGTCTCATCTCGGCGCAGGATGTCCTCAATCAAGCAGTTGAGCATGAACACGATGGTGTATCAGTCAAAGTCCCCAGCCTGACCCATCAGATCGTACTCAACGTGGCGCATTCGCAACTGAGTGATAGTGACTACATCTACGGCCGGATTATGCTTCGATCACTGTTCGACTACACAATCTTATCGACACAAATAGCCGAACAGATTGATTGGCATGAGGTTGAGACCCGGTTCGCGCGGATCAATCGCAAACGCGCACTCACATTTCAACGCTATGCAGCGCAAGAACTCCTGAGTTTAGATGTCGCCGGCGCTCCCGATCCTGGCCCGGCGATTTCACTCCTGCTTTGGCGCGGCAAGTCATTGATGGCCTTTCCGCGACTGCAGCGCTTTAGTTATCGCTTCATACGAGTAGGCCTGCTCTTGCGACGCGAATTGTCGGCTGCAGATCTGCGTGCGAGGCTTGCCGGGAACCTCAGTGACCGCGATTGGTGGAAACGCCATATTGCGATTTTTCGCAAGGGAGGCCGGTGAGCGCCAGATCCGCTCGCTAGCTGAGATCGAGAAACCCAGCTGCACGGAGCTGGCCGACCGTCGACTGAACATCAGCAGTCAGGTCATGACCGTTGGTGGAATACTTCCGACTCAGAGACGTAGCGATCTCGTCCACTGAGTGAGAACCGTCGCACAGCTCCCAGATTGCCTTGCCCGAACCGTTGAGCCACAGACTTCGAGCGTCTGCCGGTATCTCCAACAGCATATCATCGACAACGCGGCCCTCCATGACCCCCTTACGCCATTTCGGGCGACTGTCGAGAGACGCCGGTCGAACGATACCGTTTTCATCATCGATGAAGTCGTTGACGATCCGAACCAGATCACGTCCGTAGTCTTCAACGGGAACCGCGGCCTCATCCGGGCGTTCCCATGTCCGATAGAAATGTTTGGAGAAAATTTCGCGCCCATCATTTGCCAGTATCGGCTGGCAATAGTGAATGATCGGAGCATCAGGAACGTCTTCGGGCTTCCAGTTTGTACAGATCCCCAGAGATATCGGTTGATGCCGCAGGCCATACTCAGCACACGCAGCGACATAGGCGAACATGTCCGATTCCCACATCGGTTCGCCGTCGCTGTTGCGAAAGTGTTGCCGCATGACACTGCATAATTCCAGCCATCGCGCGCCGATCCGTCTGAGGTCGGTCGTATGGATAAGAGTCGGGATCATGACCGGATCCGCGCTCAAATCCGTCCGCGCACAATGGTCATTGAGGAATGCGAAATCTTCCCCCAGCCCAAACGGATTGTTGCCTCCAGGGTCTACAAGTCGACAGTCGATCCATTTTTGCGAAGCGGGATAACCCGGTGCGACACGCTGCGTCACAGGCGCCCGAAAGACACAATCGGGATCAAGAATGAGAACCGTCCCATCGGGCCGATCTTTAAAGACCCATTCAAGCAACGACGCAGGCTTGTTGTAGATTGGATAGGCGTCTCCGGTATCGGGGTGCACGTCCCACAGGTCGGTCGCAAAACTGTGGGCATGCTTCTGCTGCGGCAGTTGATCCGGCTTGTCGGTGGCAACCAGGCGGATCAGCACACCTTCCTGACCGACCTGGTTCCAGGTGTATTCCAGGAGGTCTGACTGCCATTGCATGTAAGGTGAGTCGTTTGTGCTGAAGACCGTGTAAAACATCTGTTTCGTTCTCGTTAGTCGTTCTGTGCGCGGCGATATCTCAATGTCTTGTGGAATTGGCGTAGGCGTCCGCCGTCATGCACAAGGCCCAATCTGACTCGGATTTGATCGTTACCGGATCCGGACTTTCGCCCGTAAAGACATGCGGGTGAGCTGTTTTGTTCGCGAAGTCCATTCCGGCGTAAATTTCATAGTCTTTTCGGCTTCGCCGCTGTCCGAGCCCATAGCGTCCCAGACTGTCCTGCTCCTCCTGGTCATCGCTATAGGCAAGCTTACGAAGCCGCTCGAATGCGACGGCATTTTTCGCATTCACGACGTCATCGCCATGTTCCCAGTGGCGCCTCGGAGGTGCATGAACATGCTCCATGTGCCACGCGACAAAGTCGTCAGGTAGAAAGAAATCGTAGCCATGGGTGTAGGACCTGAGCGTTATCGCGAACTCCTCCCCCCAATAATAATGCTCCGGATCCTGACGAACATCGTCCATCCATTGCCCGGGCGCGAAAACGAAGTTGCCGGAGATGAATCGGCTTCGACTGCATTGAAAATTACTCCGGACACCCCAATCGAACCAAGGCGACCAACCTTCATGCTCTGCCCATCCAGCTAGTTTGGTAGAGCGAATGCCCAGGTCTGTCTGTTTCGAAACGCCGCGCTCTGCATCGGCACTGAAAAGTGGTGCATTCATCGTGATCAGAGGCATGTCTGCTGGAAGAGATCGGATTATCCGAAGAAGGCTGGCATCCCATCCGGGAGCAAACAACATATGAGAGTCGATCTGCAGCCCATAAGCCTCGCCATCCCACAATTCCTGCGTGATAGATCGCGCCCATGATCCACCGTCGCTTTCGCTGCACGCATAGTCCCTGAAGAGGAAACGCTTGTCGGATCTGAATCGGTCGAGATTTACCGGCCGATTTTCATCAAACTGCCAGCAGATACCGAAGCGGAGATTTTCAGGATAACGCGCCATCGCAAGGCAACTATCCAGTGTCTGAGGCAGTACCGGATCGCTGTAGGATGCAATGGAGACGAATATCTTGTCGTCCGTCATCATGGCTCAATACGCTCCCACGCCAATTCGATTGCTGCCTGCCGGCCCGATCATTGGATTATTGCGCCTTGCGCTTCAGCCAACCGTTCACGGTGAACCGACTATCGGCAAAGGCACCGGACGGGCATCGCACCATGTCGACCTCGTGCCAACGGCTGCTGTCAAAGGCGATCAAACTGTTGTTCTGGGGTTGAACCGATGTTGCGGCCTGCCCTCGATCACAAGCGCCAGCGCAATTGCCAGGCTCGCCATCATAGAGCACCAATCCTCCACCCGAATAAGGCTTGGGCGTGCGATGCAGATAGTAGACATAGGTGAGTTCGCGGCCGCTCGTTCCGTCTTTATCCTCGCCTGTATCGGGGTGCGGTTTGAAATAGTCGCCGTCATTGCTCGCGGTGAGTTGGATTTCGCAATCGCCGAGCCCAAATTCCAAAACGTTGAGTGTCGAAACGATATGAGGCAGATGCAACTTCAGACGCGTTTCGAAAATGCGGCGCCACTTCGAGTCACCGATTGAGAATAGAACGCGTGATTTGCGGTAATCTTCTTCGTCGGATGTCACCGTACTGACTTCGAAGTTCCCTTCGTTCTCGAGGGCATATGCCAGCAACGCTTCGTTCTCTCCGGGTGTCAGGAAATCGTCGATCTGAACAGTCAATGGAGACGCAGGCATCCCAGCCGCAGGAGATTGGCCACCGTGAAGAATCGGCGATTGCACTAAAACCGGCGGGTTTGTGACCACGGATATGACCGATGTCGACAAAAAGGAACAGGCTGCCTGGCCGCCATCCATTGGAAGCTGCAAGAGCGTCGCGGACAGAGCTGCATCGGGCATATGTCTCAGCGCAATCGCGGCGTGCAGGTCGTGCAAGAGAGGAGAATCCGAGGGGAGGACAGACTGGTGTCGTACGCCACCTTCCAGCGTAACCTCCAAATCGACATTCCGAACACCATCTGTCATCGGTTCTTCTTTCTCTCGGACCTTGTTCGTCATGAGGGATTGCTTTGATATGGGAGCTGGCTGGACCGGCGGGATATGAGAAGAAATCAAAAGATCCGCTGCGTCATCAACATCATCAAACGTCAGTCGATATGCCGGAAGCTTCTCGACCACGGCACACAGCCGCTGGATCGTCGCATCATCATTGATCGTGAAACTCAGACTGTTTTCCAGCAACTCGCCGACCGCTTGACCCGGCGATAGCGGTTTCAATTCCGACGGCGCACCTTCCCGGTAATTCGGGAACACAATCATCGCCACCTGATGGGGCTGCTGCGCAACCTTTGCCGGGTCGAGCCGCACCGCGGCCTTCGCAAGCGTCCCGAGCTTCTCACGCGGCAGCGCGTGGTTCGCTTTTGAGCGAACCTGGGGCGTTCCTGGGAATGGGATCGCCAGACCTTTAACAGGGTCCAAAGGGACGATGTCATCCGATAAGAATGACCACCCACGCTCGCATAACGCCAAAACGAGTGAGCTTTTTCCGCGCCCCCATGCCCCAGGAAGAACGATCGCTTCATTTGCTGACGCGGCACATCCAGCATGGAACCAAACGAGTTCGGGGCGTCTGCTAATGAACCGACTAACAATCTCGCGATATGAACGACGTAGTATCTTGGACGTGTCCGTCTTGCCGTCGACGTTCTGACCATCGACGATTAACTGTGCCTGACCGTGATTGTCTTGAATACGAACTTTGCTGATTGTCTGGCTGGTCCGGGTCGAGAGCATCTGTTCAAAGAGAAGCTTCATCGATTGGACTGTATCCTCATGATTGCTACTCACGAGAACGTCGTCATCTTGAAAGGCTATCCGGCAGGACCCGGAATAGTTGACAGTGTCGGCGATGGCTGTTTCCGATGTCTCTGCGGTCGCAATTTTTCGATCGCCAGCCCGTTCGATCATAGCGGCTTCGTCCAGGAAGCTCTCCGGCCATTCACGCATCCATGAAGGATTGATGCGTTCATTGTAGCGGTTCCACGAATATGGTCCCTCCCGCTCTTCGACCATGACGCCCTTGTCCAGCGGTACCGAGTAGCTGATTGCATGACGGCCTGGTTCCGGCTCGTCGTCGGGATCCGGTAGTTCATTCCAAAGATATTTGAAGGGTTCCGGTTTCCGGAGATTTCCGCGCATGCGCTGGATAAGACCAGTAAAGGTACTGGTCATCGTCCCTACGAAATCCTGCGACTCCGCAGCGACAAGCTGTGAAAGATAGGCAAGTGCAATACTGTCGTGGGCAGGCAAATCGGCGAAATCCGCCCCGTAGTTTTCAAGAATGTGATGGTCGAGAAAAAGGTGGTCTCCATAGGCCGCTCTGATCTCGTTGAAGAACGGGTCCTCCGCCTCATCTGTCAAAATCACCAAGCGGTCATCCCTGCTAAAGTGATAGTCAAGCAATTCGATTACTTCGGCGGGCTTCCTGTTCAAAGTTGTCACACCGGTGGTGACCTTGAAGTCACCGCGACGAATATGAACGGCGTTGAAAGCGCCAAGACTGCCGGCAACGCGTGCCGCGAACTCCGACAGTTCTTTCTTCGGCCGCATCCTCCGCAAGGCATCGTGGGCTTGGGTCAGGGAGGCACGATCAAGATAGAAAAAGTATGAATAGTGGCCCAACGTATCGAATTCCACACCTCCGGAAAGCGAAAGCGCTGGAAATTCCTGTTGTTCTTCCGTGACTGTGATGAACCGCCGGCGGTTCCCCGCAAAGGCCCTGATATCTTCACTCTCTGTCGATAAGTGCGCCGGAAAATAGAAGACGCTTTCCCAAACAGGCTGATCGCAAAGCTCGTGAGGTGCAAAAGAGGATAGATTGCATTGCTCGGCATCGATCCAGGGCACGCCCAGATCGATGAGGTCTGTCACACGGCTCGGATAGGTGTTGCGAACGACGCCCTTGTAATCAACGACATTTGCCGGCGGCGATTTGTTACCCTTCAAAATGAGAACACGGTCGGTCAGGTCGGATAGTATGACACCGAGTTCGAAGGACATGATGAGATTGCTGAGTCCGGCATCGCCGCAACGATAAATTGTATAGATGACCGACTTCATTGCGCATCTCAGCAGTCAGGACGAGCCTGACGCGTCCAACTTCCAATCAACAGGCGTGTAGTGCACGAAGATGTTGGCGTAGTACTCACCGTCAAGAGCGAACGGTCGGCCATGACGAAGCCGGGCTCCTTCGTAAAAAACCATCTCTCCTGGCTCGATAGAAACCTGGTGCGGCTGCCCCGCGAGATCCTCGATGTAGAGCGGCCAGGGGCTGTTCAACCGATGGTCGACACAGATCGTTGAACTCACGACATGGGTCTGAACGCGATCAATGTGATTGTAGAGAAAACTCCTGGGTTGATAGACCCGAATGCCGTAGCAAGCGGCATGTTTGAGTATTTTCCCGCTCCATGTTTCATGGGCGCGATGCAGATCTCGAAGGAGTTGCTGGTTAAAGTCCTCATCCTGATAGACCAGGGACGGATAGGCTTGTTTGTTTTCGGTCGCGATAAATCCATCAGATGGTTCTGATCGGAAGTTGCGGATATTCGATTTGAAATGGGATTGAAGACGATCGAAAATTTCCGGATCCAGCTTCCTTTTGACGAACCCCAATCCTAGCGCGGGAACGATCTGCTGGTCTTCGCGTTGTAGGTCCTCGAGATACTCTGGCGTCTCGTACATCGAAGCGCTGTCTAGCTGGTTGGGAACAGTATCGCTCATCGTTTACTGCTGCACTTGTGTTACATCATTCGTAATCGCCGCGACCGAAGTCTCATTCCGCTTCAATACGTTGATACCCGTGATCGCTTCGATTGGGCCATCTCATTGGCAAAATTGGTAAAGACCGGGATCTGGCGCCTATTTCAACTTGAATTGCAGCTCACGCCAAGTCTGATATCTCTCTATCCCTAAGATCCAAAAAGGAAAATCCCGAGATCAGCCGAACGAACACGGCACGGATCGAGATCACTTCGACGACGGCTTGTTCAGAATTTCGTTCACACGTCGAGAGGCGATCCTCATCCCTCTCACATTCACATGCTCCACATCCCAAAAATCCTCCGCCTGCAATTCAAGTGCGCTGAGGTCGATAACGTCAACATGAGCCATTTTCCGGTACCGCTCCCGGACCGCTCGATAATGCGCCTTGAACGTGGATGGGACATGCTCTCGGTACCAATGGTGCAAGGGCGGCGCGTAGAGAAAGAGATGCACCCTCTTGTCTCGGCACAGCTCGACAATGCGCCGGAAGCTCTCCAATTGCATTGTCGATAGCTCGCGCTGTTTACCGTCCACGTAATAATGGCGGTCAGAAACACCGCTTGGCTGTTCCGGATACCCCTCGATCTTCATCAACTCCAACAGTCGTGGGGTTTGGTAAGTCTGAAAATAACCAAAGAACGGTATTTGCTTTGGCGCGACTGATTGACCATCACGCTTTTGGAATAGGAGCTTGATATAGTCGGTATTCGGTAGAAGCCAGCCATTGACCCACCGTCGCGCGAATATCGGCCAGTTCACCTTGGCCCACCGAAGTTCGTTAAGTTCCAGAATCGGCAAATACCGATCGAAGAACGTAACCATCCAAGGTTGCCTAAGCAGTTTTTCATCCTGATAGGCAGAAAAGTCGGCTGGAGAGAATCCCAAGACAACCTTTTTTATATGTGGATTGCGATAAAGGATGTGTCGAAGTTTGAGATAGTTCAGGAAATAGGGTTCGGCTCCATGCGTCGCATGAATGCTGGTCTTTACAATGGCTGGATCCAAAGACCCTCGCACCTGAGAGTGACCGATCAACAGGTTGGTTGTCTCAGCTGGAATTTCAACAACCACTCGGTCCAAGACAGAGACGTTTATTGCATAGATTACCGATGCCGAAGCAACGATGAACGCTGCAAAACCTGACATTCGTAGGAGGAAGCTACGCATTTCTGAAACTCAATCCCTGAGGTTCTTTCATCAGACGCCGATAAACGACGCAGAAACAGCTGCTTAGCCTTATACAGCAATCGGACAACACTCCCAAAAGAAGGTCAATCATCATATGTAGAGCCGACTTCAGAATTGAAAGTAGATGAAGGGTTGAACGGAATCCGAGAACCGGATGATCAGGCCAATAATCAAACAATAGAGAAGCCAACGTACAAGCGTCGGAATACGATTGGACAGAGCTAGACCATGAGCCTTCTCACGATGCGGCCACTCTATGATGAGTAAGAATCCGATACTCAGCAGCCCCAATCGCAGTGAGCTGTACAATATCGAGTTGTAGTTCGGCGTGGGGATGCCTTGTGTAAACCAGGGTTCGGAGACGATCACAGACAGATACAGCCAAGCGTCCGACAGAGTATCGGCACGGAATATGATCCAGCTGGCTGTCACCAAAGCAAAGGTCAGGAAAATCTGTATGGCGTTTCTGAGCATTGCCAGAGGCCCGGTCGCTGCCACTGCGCCCTGCGTTTCGCCTGCTCCGCGCCACCCCTGCATGGAGAGATAGAGCAATCCGTGGAACGCTCCCCACACCACGAACTTCCACTGCGCCCCATGCCACAATCCAGAAATCATGAATGTGATCAGGATGTTCCGAATATGCTTGAAAGATGGATGTGCTTGTTTGAATCGCTCGGGGTCATTGCCACCTAGAGGAATGAACACATAATCCCGAAACCACGTTGAGAGTGAGATATGCCAACGCCGCCAGAACTCGCCAATATTGCGCGAAAAATAGGGCGTTCGGAAATTCTGTTTCAAATCGAAGCCGAGCAGGCGTGCCAAACCAATCGCCATGTCGGAATAACCCGAAAAATCACAGTAGATCTGAAACGCGAAAAACACGGCTCCGATCACCAATGTCGTACCATTCTGATGTGGTGCTTCCTGAAAGATCCAATCCACACTTGGGGCAAGGCCGTCGGCGATCACGACCTTCTTGAAAAGGCCCCAGAGGATCTGGCGACAAGCGTCTCTAGCCTTGTCGGGATCGAATTCCGTCAGGCGTTCAAACTGTGGCAACAGGTTTCGCGCCCGCTCTATCGGACCGGCTACCAGTTGGGGGAAGAAGGCGACAAAGGCGAAGAAGCCAACAATGTCATGTGTAGGAGTTTGCCGGCGGCGATACACATCGATTGTGTAGCTCAGGCTCTGAAACGTATAGAAGCTGATGCCAACCGGTAGAGCGATCTGCAGCGTGATCGGATTGAGATGCACGCCTATCTCAGCAAACGCACCTGTAAAGCTCTCTACGAAAAAGCCGAAATATTTGAAAATGCCCAGCAGACCCAAATTGCCAGCAAGGCTTGTCCCGAGATAGATTCGCCGGCGCTGTTGGTCCGTTTCACTCTCAAGAAGCAGTCCAACACAATAGTCGATGCCGGAGCTGATCACGATCAGGATCAGGAACCGCCAATCCCACCAACCGTAAAACAAATAGCTCGCCGCCAGGACAAAGGCATTGCGCAGGCGGAGATTGCGGTTTGCCGCACCCCAGTAGATAGCAAATACGCTTACGAAAAAGACCAGAAAGGTAAGCGTATGAAAGAGCATGCCAGTGCGCCTGCAATCTCAATGATCGTAGAGTTGGACGGGCGGCTGACGCACGACAGATCGGAGCGCGTCCAACGCGAGCGGAATTGCTTTTCCAAGATGGAGAATTCTAGTCGTGCCAGATGCCAAGCTTGGACTGTTGGGCAAGGTGCAGTTTGCGCCCATCAGGGAGCGGGTGTCAGGAATAGAGACGGCGGCGTGCTCGTTCTGCAAGCTGGAAGAAGTATTTTTCATGATCCGTGGTCGCATCCAACGCGAACTGCTCGAAGTCGGTGCGCAGAAAATCCTGTTCGACGTAGCTTTGTTTATGCCACTTGGAGTCGCGGAATGCCGTCGGATCACAGTAATAATGGTAAAGAGTACCGGCGGGAATCGAAGGTTCGTCGCTGTCAGAAACGAGGAGTTCCTTCTGTTCTAGCAAGTCGTATGATACCCCATTTGCAGTCATTGCCAACGTGAAGCACGGCATCTCCGCCATCCACACATTGTCCGCACCAGCGGTCCGCCCGAGCAGAAACAACACATGTGCAAAGCGGAAACAGTCGGCGATGTACTTTTTGCTTTTGGCAACCTTCCCGGTGACAAAGACATTCACACCGCCGGGCATGAAATCCTGATCGCAACCGATTGCCTCCAGGAGCTTGTCGAGATCGACCCCCGCTCCTTTATTGTCGTCGACCGAAGAAAAGAACGGGCGCGAGCCAATATGCCAGTTCTTCGGGGCGGCGCACCCGGTCGGCATGATGTCTTCGTTGAGCGGGCCGTAGAGAAAGATGTCGCTGTCAAGCAAACAGATGACATCGTCGTCGCGAACATGCTCGGATGCCACCGACAACGCTTCGATCCGATTGAGAGCAGAATAACACTCGCCCCCGTTTCGGCCGATATCTAATGGATCTCTATCGGCCCTGTTCTCCCCTTCCGCGAACATAGTGTCGTACCGCGTAAGGATTGCCTTCAGGTTCTCAGAAATCGGCGCGCCGCTGTTGCAGACCACGACAAGGGTCTTCCAGCCCGCCGGCAGCTTGCCGCTGAAAGACTCAAGAAAAATCGCTGTCTGCCACCAGAAGTAAGGCTTGTCCTCAACACCGATCACGATTGTTGTTGCCGCTTCCGACGTTGGTTGCGAATGGAAACTATCGACAAATCCAAGCCGCGACATCTTGGAAAGCGTTTCGCGCACCTGCCAAAGCAAGACGTCTCGATCAACTGCATAGCGAGCTTCGAGAAGCTGGATCATGTCGTCGACCGAGCGGCTGCCATCGCAGAGCTCCCAGATCTCGCGGCCGGATCCGTTGAGTGTTAAAGCACGATTGGGTTCCGAGCTATCTGGGCTGTCCGATGAATGTTGGGGGGCCACAAGAATAAGCTCATCCCGGACAGAGAATTCACGAATCGATGGGCGTCGGCTTGGACGCTCAAAGTGCTGTGGTTCTTGGTTCTGGATACGCAGCACAGGCGAGTACCCCTCGTCCTAGGAACGCATAGCCGAGGACGCTATTGACGGGTTTCCCGACATTCGGCGCAATCTCTGCGCGCGAGAACGGATGCCGTGCCACGTGCCTGCCAATCTGCATATGTGGTCATTCGCAGACCGACTTTTGCATAATCGACGGTATAGTATCCTCGGTAACCAGGAACGACGGCATCTGCAAACTCTTCGGTCGCCAGCAGATCCTGAGCCATCACACCAACATGAGAAACATCGTCCCAGAGGTACCTGAATGCATAGATGCCGATACCATTGTCCAAAGTGGCTAACCGCTCGATATCTCTCTTGAGTCGATAATCAGAGCCCGCAGTGGTGGGCGACGGACTTGGACTAGGTTGATTTGTCGGCCGATTTGTTGGTTTTCTCGTTGGCCGGTTTGTCGGCCTTCTTGTCGGTCTGGCCGTCCCTGTCGGCTGATTTGTGCCGGTCGGAGTTGCCGTCTGCGTCGCCGTCGGCGCTGCAACTGGGCTCACAGCATTTTGTGCAAATACAGAATTCGGCAGATTGACGGCCATGACAACCGGCGCAACCCAAGCGATCTGAGCAACGTCCCGTTTGGAAATACCTTCACCCTGCTCAGCAAATTCCGCAGCTGCTTCGAGATCCTGAACACGCCTCCGAAGCTCTTCCAATTCAGATTCAGCGGCATCGAGATCCGACTTTGCGCTGTTCAACTCCCCACGGATGTCGCCGTTACTCATTGCAGTCCCTCCGGGGGTCCACTCCCCCCACCCAAAAACGCGCTCATTCGTTGAAAGCCGACTTGCGTCCCCAACCGATCGGCATAAACCCTAACATCATGCTAAATGGCAAAAAACCCCTTTTTTTCATATTATTAATCGACTGTTCTACCATGTCACATTAACCATATCGGAGATGAAATCACGACCAGTGCCGTTGTAGGCATTGCGATGGGAACGCCTGGCGAGCAGTCAGTATCGATCGACGATCTACTGAATGCGAAGGCAACAACCTCGATTGGAACGGGGGATATGGGCGTCTGATAGTCGAAACACCAAATCCGGTAGCTAACCATCTTGAATGGCGCGCGCTTGACCGAGTTCCGGGATCCTGCAATCTGGAACTGCGGACTTCGAAGCTACAGGCGGCGATGAAAAGTAGACGAGAAATCAATGGATTGGCACCATTTACCCGTACTTGTGACCGGCGGAGCTTCGTTCATCGGATCCCATCTGGTCGATGCACTCGTCGCAAGGCGGGCAAAGGTGACGGTCGTTGACGACCTTAGCAGTGGCAGACTCGAGAATTTGAAACCGCATCTTGCAAGCGAACAGATCCGCTTCATAGAAGGCGATCTTCGCAGACAGGACACAGCCGAAGCTGCTGTCGCAGGGCAATCATGCGTGTTCCATCTTGCAGCAGATCATGGTGGCAGGGGCTACATTGATACGCACGAGGCAGCCTGCGCCGCCAATCTCATGCTGGATGGCATTTTGTTCAATGCCTGCCTCAAGAGTGGCGTCAAACAACTCGTGTATGCATCATCGGGCTGCGTCTATCCCACCACGCTACAAGGCGATCCCGAAAACGTCATCAACCTCGGCGAAGACCATGTCGGCCCTCCATACGAAGCCGACGGCATGTATGGCTGGGCAAAACTGATGGGCGAAAAAGTTGCCGCAACCTTCGCTCTTGAATGTGGCTTGAAGGCCGTCAGCTGCCGCTATTTTACGGCCTATGGTCCTCGCGCGACTGAAAGCCATGCTGTCATGGCGATGATCGCCAGGGCCTTCATTGAGCAGGATCCGTTCGAAATCTGGGGCACTGGTGAACAGCTCCGCAACTGGACTTATGTTTCCGATATTGTCGAAGGTACGATTCTGGCCGCCGAACATGTAGGCGGAGGCGACGCTGTCAATATCGGCACCATGGAGCGAACACGTGTAAGAGACGCCGCCCAAATGGTCATCGATCGTGCCGGCTATGCACCGAGCATACTCACCCGTCCCGACATGCCCACGGGCCCCTACTACCGTATTGCAGATGATACCAAACTGGCTCGGTTGACGGGCTGGCGGCCACGCATCGGCTTTGAGGAGGGTCTCGAGCAAACCATGGACTGGTACTTTTCTACAAAGTCGCGTGAGGAGATCCGTTCTGAATTGACGGATCGTCTGCTCGAACGATGAGTCCTGAGATGGCGAATGGCAACTGATTCAATAGACGCGTCCGACGCTGGGTTTCAGGCGAGGCTCGATCTGATACCTGTGCGCGGAAGATTCGTCGCCAGCTGGCGTGTCGACGATGGTCTGATGGTTAAGAAACGCATCGTTCGAAGCGCCGTTCGCCTCAATGAGACCGGCCGGTTGATCTGGTCGCTCTGCGATGGGTATCGAACGGTCAGATCGATAATTGAGGCACTCGAACATTCATTTGTCGACCAAACATCACAGCCAATCGTCGAGGATGTGCTGACAACTTTGGCCGGACTGGAATCAAAAGGACTGTTGTCGCTGAAGATGAGGCCGCGCTCGTCTCGCGGTATGCGCAAGATCGATCTGCGAACCATTCCGTTCTATGTCATCAACTGCGAGGCGGATTCGTTCAAGCGAGAACGGATGCAGCGGCAATTAACGGACCTTGGCCTGCGCTTCGAGTTTGTCAGCGCCATCGAATGCGACCCGCCAAGTCTGGGAACCACGCTCTCCCATCTCAAGGTTCTCAGTCTGCCACATATTAAGACACCATTCGGCGTGCTCGAAGACGATTGCGTCTTCAACGAGAATTTTCGCTATGAATACACGGTACCGCGCAAACTCGATGCATTCTATTTGGGTATCTCGCGCTTTGGGACCGAGGTCCCCGGCAAACTGAGTTACGGCATGTGGGATCAAGTCCGCTGGTCGCGCTACGACCGGAATACACTGCGCGTCTTCAACATGCTGGCCCTACACGCAGTCCTCTATATGAATGACCGCTACCGGCAGGTTGCACAGAAAGCCGTCATCGATGGCTTGACCAACCGTGAGTACATCTATCCCGGAGATGTCGGGGTCGCAACGACGCATCTTTCGAATTTGGTTCTGACTCCAAACGAGACTATCTGCTACCAAGCAAAAGAGCTCGGTGGGCATGAGGAGTCGACGACGGGTCCGTTGACCGTCATCAAGAGATGATATCTTACGGTTGAATAAACTCTGCAAACAAGAGGTCGTCTGCTCCCTCTAGAGCCGCCACAATCTCGAGATTGCGTTCGATGAAAGGCATCATTTCATAATAGAGATCCGAGCTTAGCGCACTCAACTGAAACTCATCATCCAAGACAATTACACCCCTCATATCGAAGATCTCAGAGATCGCGTTTGAGCCCCAGTATACGGGGACTGTTCCGGTCGCAAAACAATCTGTCAGTTTCTCTGAATAGTAGAGCGGCTTGCGACAATTCTCCATTGTGATGCTGAACATATAGGGCAGCAATCCCTCACGTTTATCCGGATGCGCTTCGGAACCGCCCAGCCGCGGGCTCCCGCATGCACCCCCAAATAGATCGACTTTGCCCTTGAATCGAAGAGCATATTCGTGGCGGACGCGGTGTCCTTCGACCATTTGCTTCCCGGAAGCGAACATGGAGCAAAGCTTGGATTTGGGATAAATGCGATAGTCTGCTTCAGCGATCCACGGGAGGTTACTGCCGGCGGGATGGTACTGAATTGGCGGGAACTCGGCACAGAGTTCGCGGTCTGACGACAGAATGACTTGATATGCTTCAATCAATCTCTCCAGATTGTCAGGGATAAATTCATAGAGACCCTGCAGCTGAGAAATCGCTGGCGACTCAAGCAACCAAGCGATCTTCCGACCAGGTGCCTCGAGCGCTTCTTGAATTCCTAGATCGATACAAACTGTAAGTGGAATCGTTGCGTCTTCGCGGCGCTCCGTCCAATCGAAATTCAATGGCCTGCGATCCGAATTGGATGACCAGTCCGGTTCAAAAGGACAGCCAATCGCATAAACCCTGGGTCGCTGATCAGGTGAGTGCAATACCGGCGGTTTCGGCGACGATATTGCTTTCCCTGCTCCGGGCTTCTTTCGGCGCGAGATAGAAAGCAAACCTGACGTTGCGAACCGTTGGAAACAGTTGATGACATCATCTTGCACGCGACCGCTATCATCTTGGAAACGCCATTCCAGGAGCGCGACGATATCCTTTACAGATCGCTCGCCGTCGCAAAGCTGCCAGAGCAGATATGCCGTCTGGTCTAACCGTAACACTCGACGGCTACCGACTACGGTTAGATTGATTCCGTCACTGTCGTGATCGCATTGAACATTCGCCGCATGACTGGGAATGTCCAAAAACTGGACATCTTCGCCAATGCTTTTCCAGCTTCGCCACACAAGACGCGAAATCAACTCACGGATACGCTGCAGTAGGAAACGAAATTGGACCATCAATGAACCATGACGCATCGGACCTAGCACTGGCCAGCCCATCGACAAGGGCGGTGCCGTGAATGCGGTTCTAGACCAGCCAGTGTTGGTTTGGAATCGATTGAAGTCGAGTTGGTTTAACTGATCCGCCGTCGGTGTTAGGAATGCGCGCCGCTAGAGATAGTCGAAGCGAGAGCCTCTTCCCGGTGAGAAAACGTTCGCAGACCAAGTGAAGCGATGACGCCGATTGTTGAAGTCAATGACGATGATCGTGCGCTTGGAACGGTTTCAACAGCGTGCCCAGTCCAACACTTCCGATCGAAGGCAGTTTGACCGCCAGATCCTCCGGGTCCAGACCCAGTGTTGCACCAAGCAGATGGAATTCCAGCCCCTCTCGCTTGGCAAATGCGACTCCGACCAAACCCTTCCAGGAGAATTGCTTTCCGGAACCCGACGGTGTCGGCGCGGTTGCAAAACCGTCTCCAAGATAATCCTTGCCGATTGCCGTCGGCGGCAACTCCAAGTCCAAAGCGGGAACCTGCCTAGCAATCCAAGCGACGAATGTATTTGAATTCGGTCCTGGCCATACTCGGTAACTGCCATAATCATCATAAGGATATCGTGCGATGGCATCCTCGATCAGAGGAATGAGTTGCTCGGCCTTCGAACCACGAATATCAAGGATTGCCCGAGGTCGATTACTGTACCAGAAACCGTCCGCGGGATAATTGTTCAGGCGCACCGGGTTACCCCAGCCAACAACATCATAGCGATCGAATTGGCGCGCGCCTGCACGCTTCACCGTAATCCAGGTGTGAACAGCGAAGATCCCCTTCCAACGACCGGTGCGCGCCGAGTAGACGCGGACAACAGCCTCTGGCGTCTCGGCTACGTTTGGCCCGACACCGCTCGACGACCAGTCGGCTGAATGCCAATTCTGGGCCCAGCCCTGCGAATACGACCACGCACCGCCGGCAAGAACCGGCAATATGATCAGCGCCAGTGCAAGTTTCCAAGCCAAAGACCGCCTCCGCTGTCTGATTCTCATCGTGAGCAAAGTCATATGGGGCGTCCAAATCGAATTCAAAGCTCTGGCCTGTTCGAGAGAAAATGGCCAATCAAAAGGCTTTGATGGGATTCGACGTCCGGGGCGAGTCTTGGAGGATAGAGGTCAGACGGTTTGCGAGCGTTGTGCCGGTTCTGACCGGAACGCCGTCAGAATGGGCCGAAGTCCGATGCTCCCGACAGATGGAAGCTTGATCGCGAGGTCTTCGGGATCGACACCCAATGTTGCACCGAGAATGTGCACCTCGAGCCCTTCGCGCTTGGCAAGTGCCGCACCAGCCAATCCATGCAGTGAGATTTGATGCCCGGTACCTGATGGTGTCGGTCCAAATGCCAAACCAGGTGCGAGAAAATCCTTGCCGATGGCAGTCGGCGGCATTTCCAGGCCGAGCGCCGGAACCTGGCGGGCGATCCAGGCGACGAATGTGTTCGAATTCGGCCCGGGCCAAAGCCGATAAGTGCCGCGCTCCTGATAAGGATAGGATGCGATTGCCGCTTCGATCTTTCCAATCAGCCGCTCGGCTCTCGGACCACGAATATCCAGGACCACGTCCGGATCGTTTCCGTACCAGCGACCATCAGCGGGATAGTTGTTGCACCGCAACGGCTCTCCCCAGCCGACAATCTCATATCGGTCGAACCTATTGGCGCCCGCGCGTTTGATCGAAATCCAGGTGTGAACGGCAAAAACGCCCTTCCATGTGCCCTTACGGGCGGCATAGACCCGAATAACAGCTTCCGGAGTTTCGTCCGGAGACGGTCCGACGCCACTTGAACCCCAGGTCGATTTCGAGCCGTCTGCCGACCAATTCCGGACGCACGCGCCCAAGACACCAGCACAAACCGGTGCAATGAACAGTGCAAATGTTAGTTCCCAAGCCATAAAATGTGCCCCAAACGCCGTGGATCCCCCGGAAACCGGGGATTTGGTGATGGAATTTCGATATGCAAGACCCGCGCCCATATCATGAGTGCGATGCAGCATACGCCTTTGGTCTGACGAAATGGTTGACGGCCACGCACTTTTCGCCTGCCATCGCCCCATCCGAATCTGTTTTTATTCTCTGTCGATTAGCTTCTAGAGCGCATAAATCAGTTGATCCAGTCTTTTTATCGAGAAGGTTTCACATGACAATCTTCACAGCACAGGCATGGGGGGAAACGGCCCAATTGCGCGATGCGATCCATGCATTGCCATTCAACCGTGAGCTCGCCGCAGGCACGCTTTCACAGGACCGCTTCCAATTCTATGTCGTTCAGGATGCGCTTTATCTGGAGCAGTTCTCCCGCGCCCTGACATTGGCAGCCGCCAAAGCGCCCGATACCGAGGCTATGCAACAATTTGCGGGCTCAGCCGTCGGGGCGATTGCCGTTGAACGTGCACTCCATAGCAACTACTTCAAAACGTTCGGAATTTCGTCAGACGAGGCAGCTGCTACAGAAGCCTCACCCACCTGCAGCGGCTATACGAATTTTCTGCTTGCAACAGGCCATCAGGCCGGCTTTGCCGCTTTGATCGCAGCGCTCCTGCCCTGCTTTTGGATTTATTGGGACGTCGGCAATGCCATCGCCCGGCAGACACCTAGGGAAAATCCATACAAGGCCTGGATCGATACATACTCGGACCCAGAATTCGGAAAAGCCGTAGAAGCGGTCAAGGACATCGCCGACCGCACGGCATCGACAGCGTCGCCTGGAGACCGGGCAGCCATGCTGTCTGCATTCAAGCGTTCGACCCAGTATGAGTGGATGTTCTGGGAAAGTGCCTACAGATGCGAGCCCTGGCCCATCGATGCATAATATCAGTGGCGGTCACTATTGACCCTTGTCGAGTCGCTTCCGCTTAATCTTTTTCCTGTATCGTCGGCGCCATGGATCAATATGGCGATACCCGCTTTATTCCCGAAGACGTGGTTCCGGTTATCGAAGGCGATCTCGTCGCAAGACAATCGCCCTGGGGTCATCTCTTTGCATCGGTGATGCTCTTCGCACTGAGTGTTGGAGTGCCCGCCGTGATCGCCGGAACCGGGTTCAGCCTACCAGGCCTGTCGGACGCCGGCTTCGACTTGGCAACTGTGGTGGGATTGTTCATTGCAGGAATTGCTGGTTTCGTCGTGCTTGGGGTCGGTCTGACGTGCCTTCTTGGCGGTTTCCTGTTTCTGTCCTCCGCCCTCGCCGCGTTGAAGCCGACCAACTGGATTTTGCGGGCCGGGCCGGCGGGACTCTACATCAAGCTGCGCTCATATACGGACCATCGGCTGCCACGTAGCGACGCGATCGTTCTGCACATTCCCAGACGGGCCGTCCGACGCTTGCACGCCCATGAGGAACAGGCGCGCCACCTCAACCCTTCACGCGATGACGTCAGTGCCGAAGACGATACGCTGACACGCCAACACTATCTTGAGATCGAGGCCTATGGCGACGCATTTGCCGGGGTGGGACAAAGGTTGGAGACCGAGCGATCTCTCTACGGGCCCACTGTCATCAAAGGTGTAACGTCGAAGGCAAAAGGTTCGGCGATTTCGTTGCGCGACGGATCTATCCTGCGTGTCGATTGGAAAACCAAACGGAGCCGATTGACACCAAATCTCCGTGAAGCAATGGCTTATCTCTCCAATGACTATGTAGTCGGTCAGGAGCAGACGAGTCGGCAGGCCCCGATCCGAACTCTTTCCCAGGATGGACAGGAGGCGCGCCTCCTGGATCTCGTCGAGCAGGGCAATATTACCGACGCGATCATTCTGGCCAGAGACATTTACGGATTCAATCTGACCGAGGCCAAAGCTTTTCTGGACGATCTGCAGCGCGCTTAGGTTTTCTGAAAACTCTTCTTGAAGGTCCCGAAGCCAGCCCTCTCCCCCGGCCCAACCACCCCGAGGGTACCCTTATTGGGTGGTTGGGCCGGGGGAGAGGGCTGGCTTCGGGACCTCCAGAAAACTCTCAATCCCAGCGCGGTGCAAAATCGAAATCGACCAGCCGGCCGGCCGCACTACCAAGAGATGTTATCCGCCGCATTTCGTCATCCGTCAGTGTGAAATCATCGATAGCGATAAACTCTGCGATCCGTTCGGTACGGGACGAGCGAGGGATCGCGATAACACCTTCCTGCTGAACCAGCCAGCGCAACCCGATTTGTCCTGCATTCTTTCCGTGGGTTCGCGCAATCTCTCCAATTACCGGATCTGAAAAGACCTGTCCCTTCGCAAGCGGCGAATAGGCCGTCAGCGCAACACCGTGACGCGTGCATTCGGCAAGAACGGCCGACTGATCGAGGAACGGATGATACTCCACCTGGTTGACTGCGACAGGTTCGCTTGAATGGCGGACTGCGTCTTTCAGAAGATCAACCGTGAAATTCGACACGCCGATGTGGCGGGACAGACCGCGCCGTTTCACGTCGGCAAGGGCGCGCATCGTTTCCTCGATCGGCGTTCCGGGGTCAGGCCAATGCATGAGGACCAGATCCACATAGTCGAGGTCCAGCCGCTGCAGGCTCGCCTCCACAGAGCGCTGGAACGGGCCGTCTCCGGCGCAGTCGTGCCAAACCTTCGTCGTCAGAAAGACTTCATCGCGCGACACATCACTGGCTCGAATCCCGTTCCCGACAGCAACCTCATTGTCGTACATCGCCGCCGTGTCGATGTGGCGATAGCCCATCGCCAAAGCGTCGACGATGCGTCTCTCGCAGGTTTCGTCTCTGAGATCCCATGTACCGAGCCCAATCGCCGGAATATTTGCGCCATTCGCTTTCACCGTATGGATCATGTTCACCTCTACCCAGAATTAGAGGCGAACCTATCCAATCCTCGCTGCGGAGGAAACGTCCGAACTGCGGCACGCGGCGTTCACGCCGTCAGAAGATGAAGTCGGTGTTCGTCAGGGCAAGCATATTGATACCTTCGAGTGTGATCGCGCCATCGCCGGTGTCGATCACAGTGTTCGCGCCCACCTGGGTGGCACGGTCCCGATAATCGCCAAAATCGTCGATGATCGTATCGTCCAGATCGAGGCGATCGATCCCGATTTCGAAGTCAGTCACGATGTCCTGGTCATTGTCGTCGCGGTCGGTGATGAAAACGAAGATATCGGCATCTCGGCCTCCCGTTAGGATATCGTCTCCGTCATTGCCGTTGAGCCGGTCGTTGCCATCTCCCCCGAACAGTGCATCATTGTTACGGCCACCATTGAGACGATCGTTTCCATTCTCTCCATAGAGAAAGTCGTTTCCATCCCGGCCATAGACCTCGTCGTTCCCGAAGCCGGCACGCAGGACATTCCCGACGCTGGATCCATAAATCTCATCATGACCAGAGCTGGTCGTGACGTTCTCGATACCACTGACTGTATCGCTCGAGAATCCGCTCTGACGGGACCAACCGTTGTTCAGATCGATATCCGTGTCCCGGCCGTTGTGATAGATCAGCGTGTCTTCGCCACCGCCGCCTTCAACCGTGTTCCCACCCGACCATTCCAGGAAAATCTTATCGTCGCCGCCAAATCCACGGAGTGTCGAACCTTCGTTCAAACCGACTGATAGCTCATTATCGAGCCCATCCCCGAGCAGCAGGTGATTGCGCCCGCCCTCGGCCGACGCTCCCTCTACGCCGTTGTAACGATCCCCTTGAGCGTCGCCACCAATCCCTGTTCCAGATAAATCCACAGTCAGACTCGTCGTTGGATTTGCTGCAAAATAGTAGACGGTATCAATGCCGTCATCGCCGTAGAAGGTATCCGCGCCAGCACTTCCGATCAGCTGATCATTGCCATCGCCACCGAAGATCAGATCGTCTCCGACCCCACCATCAAGAATGTCCTCGCCGCCGTAGCCGAACAGCTGGTCGTCACCGCCTGCGCCTTCCAGCCGGTTGGCATTGTCATCGCCCCAGATATAGTCGCGATGGTCCGACCCCAGCACATTCTCGATCGATACCAGAGTATCCCCATAGGCAGCGCCCATATAGCCGCGCCCTGCCGCCAGATCGACCATGATACCGTTGCCGGAAGACGCGTAAGACGCCGTGTCCTCGCCGTCGCCACCGTCTAGATGGTCGTTTCCACGGCCGCCTTCGAGAATGTCCCGGCCATCGCCACCAAAAAGATGATCATCGCCTCTGCCGCCAAAGAGAGTGTCCCTTTGATCGCCACCGTAAAGATAGTCGCCTTGATCGCCGCCATACAGCTTGTCGGGACCGATGCCACCATAGAGTTCATCGACCCTATCTCCACCGTGAAGTTCGTCCGATCCAGACAGGCCATAAATTATTGAAAAATAGATATCGTCGTCTGGATCGGCATCGCTATAGATGACGTCGGCATCTTCGGTGCCGTAAGTCCAAGGAATTTCGATTTTGTAGAAGGGTGGCTCGATTTTGAAGAACTTGGATTGCGTGAGTGAGATGCCCATTGCTCAATGACTCTCCCGAAACCATCCCCGGCAGATGTCTATTGCAGCACCAAAATTGAACCAATCTCGAATGGGCCGTTCAGATAGTGTTCATACGGACGAATACGCGACGGGTGATTGCGACTCCCGAACTGGCGTCAATCGGCGGCAAATGATCTGGCGAAATCGGTATCACAAACGCTGTCGGTCACTAAGACGAAGCGCAGCGACACGTTTCGCCTGCCGATTCGTCTTAATGATCAGTTAATTGAATCCGATTATCCTTTTTTGCATGTCGGATACATTGGCCATAGGAAGCGCAAGCCAGTTGCTTATGACAGTGGCTCTCTTGACCGCGAACAAGTCACCGCCGGTTGTCGAGTCCAACAGCAATGTCCGGTCAGGCAATACACATAGCGCAGCGGACTATGATCGACCGCGAACGACAAGCCATACGGAAATCGACCCGGCTACAAAGAGCGTCGTTCTACGCGTCGTAAGCGAAATGGTCGGTACTGTCGTTGCCCAATATCCCAACGAGGTACAATTGCGCGTCCGCGAGTATGTGACCGCATCTGATGCTGCCAAAGAGAAGTCACAGCCAGCTGGCACGACGGCCTAACCCGGACTTCTCAGCGCGTCTCCTCGAACAATTCCCGCCCGATGAGCATTCGCCGGATCTCACTTGTGCCCGCGCCTATTTCGTAAAGCTTGGCGTCGCGCAACAAACGGCCCGTTGCCGTTTCGTTGATATAGCCCATCCCGCCAAATATCTGGATAGCCTCCAGCGCCATCCATGTGGCCTTTTCAGCGGCATAGAGAATAACGCCCGCCGCGTCCTTGCGGGTGGTTTCACCGCGATCGCAGGCCTGCGCTACCGCGTACACATAGGCCTTGCAGGCATTCATCGTCGTATACATGTCCGCAAGCTTGCCCTGCATCAGCTGGAAAGTGCCGATAGGTTTTCCGAACTGCTCACGCTCGTGGATGTATGGCACGACCATGTCCATTGCGGATGCCATGATGCCAATGGGTCCGGCAGCAAGAACGGCGCGTTCATAGTCCAACCCGGACATCAGAACTCTGACGCCATGATTCAATTCACCCAAGATATTTTCTTCCGGCACTTCACAATCCTGGAACACAAGCTCACAGGTATCCGAGCCGCGCATGCCCAGCTTGTCGAGCTTCTGCGCGGTCGAAAATCCAGGAAAGCCCTTTTCGATGATAAACGCCGAGATGCCTTTCGGACCGGCTTGCACATCCGTCTTGGCATACACAACCAACGTCTCTGCTTCCGGACCATTGGTGATCCACATCTTGTTGCCGTTAAGGATATACCGATCGCCCTTCTTCTCGGCTCGCAGCTTCATCGAGACCACATCGGACCCGGATCCAGGCTCCGACATGGCGAGAGCGCCGACATGCTCGCCCGATACCAGTTTGGGCAGATAGCGCTCTTTCTGCTCGGCGCTTCCATTGATGTTGATCTGATTGATGCAGAGATTGGAGTGGGCGCCGTAGGAGAGCCCGACGGACGCGGACCCGCGACTGACTTCCTCCATCGCTACGCAGTGCGCCAGATAACCCATGTCGGCGCCGCCATAGTCTTCGCCTACCGTGATCCCGTGGAGTCCAAGTTCTCCCAGTTTCGGCCATAGGTCGCGCGGGAATTCGTTGGAGCGGTCGATCTCCTCGGCCCGGGGTGCGATCTCATCTGACGTGAAAGCGCGTACGCTGTCGCGCAGCATATCGACACTTTCGCCCAGCCCGAAATCGAGAGAAGGAATATCGTTTGGAATCATTGGGTCTCTAGTCCTGTAGAAGCAGTGGCGAAGGGGTCAGACAGCCTATCGGCAGGATGGATTGTACGATGCGAACAGCCAGGGTCAGTTGAGATGCGGTGTTGCACGGGCAATGATTGCTTGCTCGTCGAGACCATCGGGCAACACGCCGAAGGCAAGGGCCGATCCGCTCGAAAGCCGAGAAGCCATGAATGCATCCGCCACAGCCCCAGGGGCATGGCGCAATAGCAGAGATGCCTGAAGTGCGAGCGTGAGGGATAAGGCAATATGCCGGGCGTTGGCCTCACGCGCGTCGGTTCTGGCCAGCAAGGGCTCTAAAGTCCCTTCCAGATAGCTGTCGTAGCAACGATCGGCACCTTTCGCCTGGCGAAGTTCATCCAGCACCAGCTCCAAAGAACGAGGTTCACGTGCAATGGCACGCAAGACATCCAGAGCCAGAACATTGCCCGACCCTTCCCATATGCCGTTCAATGGCGCCTCACGGTACAGGCGCGCCATGATTCCCGTTTCGACATAACCGTTACCGCCATGGCATTCGAGTGCTTCAGCAACAAGCCAGGGCGCCCTCTTGCAAATCCAAAACTTGGCAAGCGCGACCGCTATCCGTGCAAAGAGCTGTTCATCAGGGTCCTGATCGCCGCGATCGAAAGCGCCGGCAATACGCATCGTGAGCTGCGTCGCAGCCTCTGTCTCTAATGCCATATCCGTAAGCACGCGGGACATCGCCGGTTGATCGACCAGTTTCTTTTGAAAGACCGTCCTGTGCGCTGCGTGGTTCAACGCGTTGGCCAAAGCACATCGCATGATGCCGGCCGACGACAAGGCACAATCAAGCCTGCTGTGATGAACCATCTCGATGACGGTTCGAACACCCCGCCCCTCTTCGCCCACCATGCGCGCCCATGTGCCGTCATATTCGATCTCGGACGAGGCATTGGCCCGGTTGCCCATCTTGTCCTTCAGCCGCTGGATGTAGAAGGCATTGCGGCTGCCGTCAGGCCGCCAGCGGGGTACGAAGAAGCAGGAGAATCCCGCATCGGTATAGGCAAGCGTCAGAAAGGCATCGCTCATCGGCGCCGAGCAGAACCACTTGTGCCCGGTCAGCAGATATTCAGCACCAGGACCGCCGCCATCAATCGGCACGGCATGTGTCGTGTTTGCGCGGACATCCGATCCGCCTTGCTTCTCCGTCATGGCCATACCGACCATGGCGCCTGTCTTCTCCGATGCCGGCCGAAACCGCGGGTCGTAGCGGGTCGAAAGAATGCGCTGTTCCCATTCGTGCGCGATTTCCGGCTGCTGCCTCAGGGCCGGAATTGCCGAAAACGCCATGAACGCCGGACAGCAAACCCCAATCTCCGCATGATTGTAGAGATAGGACATGGCTGCCCTGGCCACGTGAGCACCGGGGCGCGGCTCGCTGAATGGCAGCCCATGAAGATTGCGCTTGATCGCATGTCCCAACAACTCGTGATAAGCCGGATGAAACGCGACCTCATCGATCCGATTGCCAAAGCGGTCATGACTCATGAACTCCGGCGTATGCTTATTTGCGAGCCGTGCCAGTTCCTGAAAATGCCCGCTTGCAACTTCTTGCCCGAGTTGAGCCATCCGCTCATCCGCCCAATCGGCGCCTTCACGATGAGCGGCCTCACGTAGCGGACGATCCTCGACAAACGCGTTGTAATCCTCCAACGGCGGAACCTGATTGAAGACTTCGTGCGTTACTGTGCCACTCATGCGTCTGCTGCCTCCTGTTGGGCGAAGCTGCTTTCGTGCGGTGTCCGCTTTATGATTGTCTGCTGCATCTTTGCGCACAGTCTTTCGGTTCCGTCTGCAGCGACAGCCTGAACACTACATTCGGTCAATACCAATGTTCGCCCGGGTTTAAGGACGCGCCCTTGCGCTCTAAGGGAGTCCCCCACGGCCGGTGCACAGAAATTGACTTTGAACTCGACTGTCAAAACCTCTTCCTTCGGTTCGGCCAGTGTCATGGCGGCAAACCCGGCTGCTGCGTCCGCAATCGTCGCAACGGCCCCACCATGTATAAAGTCATGCTGCTGGAGGATGTCAGATCCATAAGCGAGACTGATATCAACACGGCCGGGCTCAACGCACTCCAGTTCGGCACCAAGAAGCGCCATCAATGTTTGGCGCGAGAAGCTTGCGGAGACGCGTTCGGCAAAACCAGGATCGCGGGTGGTGTAGGCGCTCATGATCGTCCACCCCTTTTCGATTCACCGACCGAGAGTTCTCTGAGACGCATTCGGCAACCTGCTTCGACACGATCGAGATCCGTCAAGACCTCGTTGATATCGCTTAATTTCTGTTCAAGCTGTGCCCGTCGTTCCGCAATGCGCTCGACAAGATGCTGGAGCTGCCCCGCCTCCCCCGGCGCGGACTCGTACATACCAAGAATGTCGGCAATTTCGACCAGGGAGAATCCGAGCCGCTTTCCCCGAAGAATGAGCTTCAGCCGAGTCCTCTCACGGAGCGGATAGAGACGATGTTGCCCATCCCGTATTGGCTCCAGAAGACCCTCCTGCTCATAGAACCGCAAGGTACGCGCCGTTACGTCGAACAGGGCCGTCATCTCCGAAATCGTGTAGAAACGCTTCGCCTCGTCCGTGTCTGGTGCCGAGGGCCAAGCATGGTCGCCGGAAACTTGATCAAAAATGTTATCCATCCTCTCTTGATAGATTACGTTTACGTTAACGTCAACTTGGATTGACTTGCAGGCGTATCGCACCCCCTTTGGTCGACCGATCCTGATAGAAACCCGACAGGCGCTCAGCTTCGGGGATCAGCGTATCCGAACCGGGCCATATAGGCCCCGCAGCGGTTCACAATCTTCTCGCGCATAGAGTCAGGCAAAGTGTGAATATTGGCCTGATAATCCCGTGCCGACGCCAGATACGCATCGATCGCCGGCTCCGCCCTCGCGAAGTCACCAAGATCGAGTTCGTCATAGAGCTGGCGCAAAACAGTCTTCGGATCCGCGACAAGGTCTTCGAAGGATATTTCCGTCAAATGCCCTACAGGGATTTTCGCATGATGATCCTCGTAGCTTCTGTGAACACGGTTGAAAAGATCGAAAACGAAGTCCTCCAACCAAGGATCGTCCTGTGCCGGATTGTGAAGTCCCTGCACAGAGTTCAATGCTTTCCACAACTTGAAAGACGACGGAACGACCGACAGAGGGTCCCTGGCGATGTGAACGAACCTGGCACCGGGACAGAGCCTCACAAGCGTATCGATACGCGCAGTATGCGCCGGCGATTTGAGTACGATCCGTTTGCGCTGGCGAAAGGAGAGGCGGCGCAGAAACCAGATGAATGTCTGATCCCAAACACTTCGAGCTGCCGGATCAAGAGTTGTTAGCTCCAGATAGTCCATGTCCTGAGGTCCATGGCGCGGCCAGGCCATAGACACCATGGGGCTCTTCAATCCCAGATTGACAAGAGCAAACTCGTCCTCCTGCGGTCGGTCGACACCGACTGCGACATTGTCCATCGGCCGTCGCTTGGGAAGAAAGATATTAAACCAGCGACGAACGGCGCCGCCCGTGAGAAGAAAGTGGTTCGGAAAAAAACACTGATAAGTCGTCGGATATCCATGTGCGGGATCGGCACTGAGCAGATCGTGCAGCAACGTCGTTCCCGATCGCCAATGGCCAATGACAAAAATGGGGGGCGGATCGATTTGGTGCGCCTCGACACATCTGCGATAGATGGCTTCAGAGATGAAATACAGAAGCGAATTTATTGGTGTGAACAATGTCACAGTGAGGATATTTGGCAGACAGTTCAAGGTGATGTCGAACCGGCCGCGAGCCAGGAACCGCAGCCAAACACCAAAGCGCATTCCATGCCAGAAATAGAGCAGCCAGCCCCCTTCCCGGTAGACCTTGAAGGGACCTTTGCGCTTTTTTTTCTTCTTCTTCTTTTTCTTTGGCTGTGGTGCGTCGGTCATGGCGTCCCCGGCCGATCCTGTCGAACGGCCTTGTTAGTCGGAAAGCGCGTTTTGGGAAAGAGGCGTATTGGGTGTTTGTTGGAGGGATACTGATTGGTTGGGACGTCGTTTCAGGATCCGGAATTGTTTCGGCCATTCCGCGCTGATGCCCGGTCATTGGAAGCTCCCAGAGAAATCATGCTGTTTGGCTGGTGCTGTCCGGTGGCATGGGAGATTGCTGGAGCATCCGAGTTTATTTCGCTCACGGCTGTTCCGTGCCTACGACACGGGCCTCCGCGGGGGCGGCCTAACCGGCCGGCGCGCGGTCGCGCTTGCCGCGCCACTATGGCGCGGTTGTCTCAGACCTATTGGAAATCGTGCCGTATAGTACCAGCCATACGGCACGATCTTTCATGGAGCCAAGAATAACCGAGCGACGAGCGAGGCAAGGCCAAACGGCCGCCGCCTGGTCAGGGCGCCCCCGCGGAGGCCCGCGCAAAGCGCGGAACAGCCGTGAGCGAAACAAATCCAGATCTCAAATCAACGGCACGATCCCGCAGTATCGCACCAGCGATGCGGCGCAATCTCTCATGGAACCAAGAACAACCGAGCGACGAGCGAGGCAAGGCCAAGCGGCCGCCGCCCGGTCAGAGCCTGCCCCCGGACTTGATCCGGGGGGCGCCCCCGCGGAGGCCCGCGCATCAGCGCGGAATAGCCGTGAGCGAAATAAGCTCGAATCTCAAAACCACGGCATCATCCCGCCGGACAGCACCGGTACCACTCCACTTGAAATCGGAACCGGCCGAGAACCAAAGGTGACTGCCCCACCATTGACCGATACACATAGAAAGCCCGGTCACCCCGCAAGGACACCGCCATCCGCCCATGGAACTCGGTACATTCGAACTCGTCGCACTGCTAGCCATCATGTTCGTCGCTTCAGTCGCGCGGGGTTACGCCGGCTTTGGCTCGTCGGCGATTGTGATCGCAAGTGCATCACTCTTCATCGCACCAACGAAGCTCGTTCCCGTCCTCTACGTTCTTGAGGTTGGAGCAAGTATCGCCATGTTTCCGTCCGTCCGGCGGGAAGTCGACACCCCCATCTATTGGCGCATTCTTGCCGGATGCGCGATCGGGATACCGCTGGGCCAGTTTCTTCTGACCAACTGGCCGGCCGACACAGTGCGCATCGCTCTTTCAATTGCCGTCTTTGCATGCGCCATTCTTCTATGGCGTGGCTTTCGCCTCGGATTCCCGATGACCAACCGTTTCGCGTTGCTAACCGGCCTTCTAACCGGGCTCGGAAGCGGCCTCGCTGTTATCGGCGGAATGGTCATGGTGGTCATTCTCTACGCGACCGATTTCGGCGCAGCCAGGACACGGGCAATGTGTATTGCAGTGTTTTTAGCGATGTACGCCTATGGGATCGGCATATCGGTGCTGAACGGGTTGTTCACGACCGAGACAGTCTGGCTCGTTCTGCTTCTTACAATGCCACTTCTCGCCGGCCTATGGATCGGCCAGCGTAGCTATCTTGCGACCACACCGGAGCGCTTTCGTCAGTTCTTACTGATTTTTCTGATGGCCCTGGCGCTTGTCGGCGTTGTCCGTGCGATGGTCCTCTAGATCAACCTGCGCTTAGTCGGAATCGACAAAGCGCAGAAAAGTTGATCGACTGTAAGCTGCTAGAGCAACTTGTGTGCGTTTGACTAAACGCACGTTGCTCTAGCCGATCTGACGGCGAACCGTTCGCGCTTCGAGCCTACGCATCCAACGTATCCTTGACGGTCTCGGCCAGCTGCTTGAGTGAGAAGGGCTTCGGCAAAAATGCGAAATGCTCATTTGCATCCAGATTCTTCTTGAACGCATCTTCCGCATAACCGGAGATGAAGATGATCTTCAGATCCGGATTGGTCTTGCGCAGCTCCTTCAGAAGCGTCGGTCCATCCATCTCGGGCATGACAACATCCGAAACGACGAGATCCACCGCGCCCGTATACTCTTCCATGACATCAAGCGCTTCGGCGCCGGTGGACGCTTCCAGGACCTCGTAACCACGCCCGGCAAGTGCGCGTGCGGCAAAACTCCTGACGGCTTCCTCGTCTTCGACCAGAAGCACCGTTCCGGTTCCTGTCAGATCCTTCGAGCGTTTCGGTGCATCGAGTTTCGGTGCCTCGACGACATCTGCTGTATCGTCTTCGAAGTGTCGCGGGAGATATATGCGGAACGTCGTGCCATGGCCCAACTCGCTGTCGACAAAGATAAAGCCACCCGTCTGCTTGATGATTCCATAGACGGTTGAAAGCCCGAGACCGGTCCCCTTCCCGACCTCCTTGGTCGAAAAGAAGGGCTCGAAAATCTTCTCCCGTACATCTGCCGACATGCCGGTACCGGAATCGACAATCTCGCACAGGACATATTCGCCCTCCTGCATCAGCGGCTCATTCAGTCGCTTGACTTCCCGCTCGCTCAGATTGGCTGTTCGGATCGAGAGCTTGCCGCCATCGGGCATCGCATCACGGGCATTGACCGCAAGGTTGATTACCACCTGCTCGAATTGATGGAGGTCTGCTTTGACCCGCCACAGATCGCTGCCGTTGGAGACATCCAAAGCGATCTTCTCGCCAATCAGCCGTCCAAGAAGGATCGAAAGGTCCGTCAGAACATCGTTGAGACTCAGAACCTGCGGACGCAATGTCTGCTGACGCGAGAATGCCAGGAGCTGACGGACAAGACCCGCCGCGCGATTGGCATTCTGCTTGATATTCATGATGTCCTGGAACGCGGGGTCCGTCGGACGGTGGTTTGCCAGCAACAGCTCCGAGAAGCCGATGATCGCGGTCAGCACATTGTTGAAATCGTGAGCGATGCCGCCGGCGAGCTGACCGATCGCCTGCATCTTCTGGCTCTGTGCGATCTGCACTTCAAGCGCCCGCTGTTCGGTCGCATCGACGGCATAAACGATCGCCGCCTCCTCCGACATGTCGTCCTGTTCGACCGGGCTCACGAAGAGCCGGCCATTGCGTCCGTTATCGTCACCGAACATCGCTTCGACCGGCTCGATCAGCACCTGACCGGACAAGGCCGATTCAATGGCTTTTTCAAGCGCATCCCGAGAGTCTGCATCGACCAGATCAATGATCTGCGCACCGCTCTCGGCCTGACGTTCGCCCGCAGCACCGAACATTCGCGCGAATGAGGCATTCGATTTGCGAATGCGACCGGCACGGTCGATCGTGATGATAGCAATTGGAGCAGAATGGAAGAAACGCGCAAAGCGGATTTCGGCAGCCTGTCCGCCTTCTTCAGTTTCGCTCCCCGACCCGCGATTCATGACCAGCATATGCGAAAGCTGGTTTTCTCCGTCGGGCAGATCCATCACCCTGTGGAAAACCCGGACCGGAACGCTCATTCCGTCGCGGCTGATCAGGTCAATATCGAAGCGCGCGACTTCTCCGGGCGAAGGCCCGTCGGAAATCTGCTGCACCATGGCGGCCGAATCTTCCGACATCAGATCGCGCAGCATGATTTCGCCCGCGGCAGCTTCCGACAATTCGATGCCGAGCCAATGCGCCAATGTTGCGTTCAGATATTCGATCCGCCCGCCCCGGCTCGACGACAAGAATCCGACCGGTGCGCTGTCCAAATAGGCAATAACCTGCTGTAGCTTGTCGAAGGCATCTTCTTCCTGCCGGCGCTCGCCTGTCAGATCTGCGACCTCCCAGACGGTCAGCGTCGGGCGACCCGACTCGTTGGATCCAGCCGGGCATGGACGCACCGCAACACGATACCAACGTGTCGGCGTGGAGACACCTTCGCCTTCACCATCCGGCGGCACGGCGAATTCTTCAGTCCAACTGCGCCCTTCCCGCCCCGCCCTGAGCAACCGGTATACGGCATCGGCGCTCTCAGGCGATCCGGTAAACGCCCGTTCTATGGTGGGAATGTCCTCGCCACCTTCAACGCCAACCAAACGCAGATACGCCTTGTTGGCGTACTCGACATCGCCATCTCGGACGATCAAAGCGCCATTGGGAAGATTATCGGCAAAGGCCTTGGTCAGATCGTTCTTGGGTGCACGCTCGCTAAATTTCAGCAATCCTGCTGCCCCAGCGAACAGCGAGAACACACCAACGATCGAAAGACCGGCAAGAACAGCCAAAACAAACGGCTCTGCGGCATCCCGCGACAACATGGCAATGGCCACAGCGCCGAACGCCAAGCCAAGCCCCAGTAGTACGAGAAGGCCGATGCTTCCGTCGCGATCCGTACGATCGACAACAGATTCGGCATACTTCATTGGCGCGTCAACATTACTCATGAGTCGGAAAATAGCCGATTCGCATGGCGTCATCGTTAAGATTCGGCCGACTCTGTATAGACTTGTCGCGATTATTTGAAGCAGCGTGTGGACAAGCGCTTTTTAGCTTCGCCAACTCCGCGACTCTCTCAGCCGCATGACATAGCCAATAACTTCGGCCACGGCCTTGTAGTGCTCGGACGGAATCTCATCATCGACCTCGACACCGGCATAAAGAGCGCGAGCCAATGGCGGGTTCTCGACGCGTGGAATGTTATGCGCATCGGAGATTTCTCTGATTTTCATAGCGACATCGTCGACACCCTTTGCCACGCAGATCGGCGCGGGCATACCGGCCTCATATTGAAGCGCAATCGAGTAGTGAGTCGGGTTTGTGACAACGACCGTCGCGTTCGGCACATTGGCCATCATCCGCTTGCGGCCGCGTTCGGCACGCACCTGTCGCAGCTTGGCTTTGACCTGCGGGTCGCCTTCCATCTGCTTGTGCTCGTCGCGCACTTCTTTGATGGTCATACGCTGCTTTTCCCACCATTTGTGCTTTTCCCAGGCAAAATCGAGCCCGGCAACAATCGAGAGAATGGCAATAACGCCGAGGAGCATTTCCCCGGACAATTCCTGAATGACCAACAGAATCGCCATGGGGTCCGCCGAGATCAGAGTGTCGAGGCGGTCACGGCTTGGCCACAGAATCCATCCCATGACGCCGCCGACGATGGCAAGCTTGGCAATCCCTTTGACGAAATTCACCAGGCTGCGTGCTGAGAAGAGCCGCTTGAATCCTCCGAGCAGTGAGATTTTGTTGAGTTTGGGTTTCAGAGATTCGGCCGAAAGCAACGGAGCATGCTGCACCATATTGCCGGCAATCCCCGCGATCATCATGATCAACAGCGGAAATCCAAACGACGCGACGATGGCGCCGCCGAGCAGAAGCGTCAGTCGCTGCAGGCCGGGACCATCCATCGGCAGATCGTGCGCATCCGACAGAAACGTCTTCAAACTCACGCTCAACGATCCTGCGGCGTCGCCCATGAACACCATGATGACCAATGTCGCGGCCGTCATCATGAACCAGGATGTAACCTCCTGACTTTTCGGAACGTCACCCTTCTTTCGCGCATCATCGAGCTTCTTTTGGCTCGGTTCCTCTGTTTTTTCATGTTCTTCGGGTGTGTCGGCCATGCGTCTTTCCTAACCGATCACCCGGCGATGTAAGGCTCGAGCGCCTTGCCGTAATAGTCGAGGAACCAAAGCATCATGTTCGACAGCAGGAAGAGCAGAAGAATGAAGCCGAGGAGAATGTTTGCCGGCATCGCAAGAAAGAACACCTGGACCTGGGGAATCAGCCGGCTGAGCACGCCGATACCCAGATAAAACACCAACCCGAACACGAGGAATGGTGCAGCAATCTGAAACGCCACGCGAAAACTATCGGCAAGGGTTGTGAGGGCCACTTCGGCGAAATCGCCCGATGGAAGTGTCATTCCCGGCCGGAACAGGCGATAGCTGTCATGGACCGCCATCAGCAGATAATGATGGAGATCGGTCGCGAAAATCAGCGTTACCGACAGGACAGAAAAGAAACTGGCAAACAGCGTCGTCTGGATACCTTGCGCCGGATCGACATTCTGAGCGAAGCCGAGCCCTGTTTGAATCGCGATTGTCGAGCCTGCGACCTGTAGACCCGTCGCAATCATTTTGACCGCAAGCCCAATTGCCAGGCCAACGATGACTTCGCCGACGAGCAAGGCCACCATTCCACCGATCGTGTTCGGTATTTTCGGAAACACTTCATGGACGACCGGATAAAGAATCAGGGTGAGAGCGAGCGCAAAGACCAACCGGAGCCGGGACGGCACCGAACGATCGCCAATCCCTGGCAGAGCCATCGCCATTGCTCCGACGCGCGCAAAAATCAGAAGGAACGCAAAGGCCGTCTGAGGCAGAAAGTCGAGTGAGACGGTCATGCCCCGTCACGCATCTCATCAGCCGCCAATGATATGGGCAGCAACCCGATGCATGTATCCAGCCAGAGCGGAACTCATGAACGGCAGGGCAATGATCATCGTAACGAAAATGGCGACGATCTTCGGAATGAAGACGAGCGTCATCTCCTGGATCTGCGTCAGCGCCTGGATCAAGGCAATTACCACACCGACGAGGAGCCCGGCGATCATCAACGGGCCGGCAACCAGCAGGAGGGTCCAAATCCCGTCGCGCGCAATATCGAGAACTTCTGCTCCGCTCATTTCTCATCTCCAATTCAAAGCGTTGCGTTCTCAAACAACAACGGGTTGGCCCGATCAGATGGGCATATTCATGAGTTCTTGATAGGCCGATATCACGCGATCGCGCACAGCCACCATCGACTCGACAGCAAGCTCCGTTTCAGCGACGGCCGTCACCACGTCGACCATGTCTGCCTGCCCTGATGCCAAGTCGGTTGCTTTGGTCTCTGCCGCTTGTCCCGTTGCCTGAACGTTCTCCAGAGCAGACTTCAAGACGTTGGCGAATTCAGCACCATCCTTGATTGGCGCAGCACCCTGAGCGGACTTTTCCGCGCCGGAGACCAGTTTTGCTGCAGATGTGTAGGCATTGAGGGCCGCTGTTGGATTCATGGCTCAGGCTCCTTTAGATCAGTGCAGCGGCGATCAAGCGCGCAGGATATCGATGGTTCGCGACAGCATTCGCCGTGTCGCGTTGATGACGTTGAGATTGGCTTCGTAGCTGCGCTGCGCTTCCCGCATATCCATGGTTTCGACGAGCGAGTTGACGTTCGGCAATTTTACATAGCCGTTTGCATCCGCCGCCGGATGGCCCGGTTCGTGGCGCTGGCCGAAATCCGACCTGTCGAGGCGTACCGGGCCCATTTTCACAATGCTGGCGCCGACATCACGATCCAACGCTTCTTTGAATGTCGGGATTTTCCGACGGTAGGGCTGTCCATCGGGTGTCTTGGCGGTGGAGTTCGAATTCGCAAGGTTCTCGGCAATAATCCGCATGCGCCCGGTTTGGGCCCGCAATCCCGATGCGGCAATCTTGATCGACTGCATTAGATCCATGTTTTCATGCTCCGTTGGGTCACTGATTTAGCGCTAGCGACCACGGCCAACCGCCGTACGCAAAAGCCCGAGACTTTTCGAATAGAGTGAAGAAGCGAGCTGAAAATCGAACTGGTTGCCAGCGACTTTCATCATCTCTTCTTCCAGCACCACGCCATTGCCTTCCGGCGTGATTTCCCAGCCATCTTGCTGGCGGCTGTTGGGACTGGGACCGCTGACAGGCATCGCCGGCCCCTGCATATGCGCTCTGTGTGTTCGCCCCTGGACCACGCCCTGCACGGCTGTCATGGCAAGCGTCTGACCGAATGACATTGGTTTCAGCTCACGCGCGCGATAATTCGGCGTATCGGCATTGGCGACATTTTCGGAAAGCACCTTCTGGCGGGTCTGATGCCAGTGCATCTTGGATTTGAGAAAGCCCAGAAATTTGAGGTCTTCCATTGCCGCCTTCCAACTGATTGTGCCCCACGACCAATGCCGTGAAGCAATTGCCCCGCTAGGCAAACTTTGCCGCCACAAATCTTAAAAAGGTGTTAATAGGTGCCCTCATGCGGGACAGATGCGGCTCTTCTTTCCTGTTCGGCCGTCCGATGCCCTCGAATTAACCTTTTGTTAGGGATAAGTGCGGCAGTTTTTGCCCATCGTTAACCACTTCAAGTCGCGCTAGGCGGGGCCGATCGCGGCGGCAAAATTCGAGTGCTCATGGATACCGATCTCACCCAGCTCATTACCTTCATTGCGATATTCATCCTTGTGATCGCAATGATCGGTATCGGAGCTTGGCTGCTGAAGAGTTTGCTATCGGGCGGCAGTGCAGCCGCCAGCGGCATCTTGCGCAGCCGTGAAAAGCGCCTCGGCGTGGTGGAGGCCGCTTCCGTGGACGGAAGACGTAAGCTCATTCTGATCAAACGCGATGACAAAGAGCATCTGATCATGACCGGCGGACCGGTCGATGTGCTTATCGAAACGGGAATCGAAGCAATCCGCCCTATCACTCCTGAATCCGAGCCATCGGAGGATGATCGCCGAATCATCCTGGCGCGAGGCGAAGCCCGACGGGCATCGGATCCTTATGAGAACGACGATTGACGCTACGGGACTGAACACACTCAAGTCCGCACTACGCCTGATCGTTCCGACGACGGTCGCCTTCGCCATGCTCACCGAGCCGGCGTTGGCTCAAAACGTCACGATCGGATTCGGCGAGGAAACCGGTGTTACGGAACGCGCGATCCAACTCATCGCATTGGTGACGATCCTCTCGCTGGCACCATCGATCCTCATCATGGTCACGTCATTCACACGAATCGTGGTTGTCCTGTCGCTTCTGCGGACAGCCATCGGCATCCAGCAGGCGCCACCGAACACGGTTGTGATCAGTCTCGCACTCTTTCTCACCGCCTTTGTCATGTCTCCCGTTTTCGAGAGGGCCTATCAGGCAGGTATTAAACCGCTGATTGAAGAACAGATGGAGCTTCCGCAGGCCTTCGAGAAGACAGTCGAGCCTTTCCGAGGATTCATGCTCTCTCATGTACGAGAAAAAGATCTGGACTTGTTCGCAAATCTGGCAGGGACCGAAAAAGTTGCGAAGTCAGAAGATATCGGGCTACGCGTTCTAGTGCCGGCTTTCATGATCTCGGAACTCAAGAGAGCATTCGAAATCGGCTTTCTGCTCTTCGTTCCCTTCATTGTCATCGATATGGTCGTGGCATCCGTTTTGATGTCGATGGGCATGATGATGCTGCCGCCGGTCATCATATCTCTGCCTTTCAAACTGATATTCTTCGTTCTCGTGGATGGCTGGCACCTGGTCGCCGGAAGCCTGGTCCAAAGCTACGGAAGTTGATTCTTTTCGCACAAGGGGCTTGAAGTTTCACGGATCGTTCACAAATCAATGAGGACAGTGTCGGCGTACTCACCGCAAGTTCCTGCTTCCGAAGTCGATAAGTATCAGTTTCGGTAGAGGTTTAGTCGCTGTGATGACGACATTCGTCCCTGCATATGGTTCGACAGTGACCGGTTCCTCTTGAGCCGTCATGTCAGTCCCCCAAACTATTTCCTAAGCCCCCGCGATTTTCGTGGGGGTTTTTTTTGGTGCGGTCTCAGACAGCATCGTGGAGATGCGCCGGTGCGGTCCGGCGGGATGGGGGATTGACTGGATCATTCGATTCCATTTCGCTCACGGCTGTTCCGTGCCTTCGGCACGGGCCTCCGCGGGGGCGGCCTGACCGGCCGGCGCGCGGTCGCGCTTGCCGCGCCACTATGGCGCGGTTGTCTCAGACCTATTGGAAATCGTGCCGTATAGTACCAGCCATACGGCACGATCTTTCATGGAGCCAAGAATAACCGAGCGACGAGCGAGGCAAGGCCAAACGGCCGCCGCCTGGTCAGGGCGCCCCCGCGGAGGCCCGCGCAAAGCGCGGAACAGCCGTGAGCGAAACAAATCCAGATCTCAAATCAACGGCACGATCCCGCAGTATCGCACCAGCGATGCGGCGCAATCTCTCATGGAACCAAGAACAACCGAGCGACGAGCGAGGCAAGGCCAAGCGGCCGCCGCCCGGTCAGGGCGCCCCTGCGGAGGCCCGCGCAAAAGCGCGGAATAGCCGTGAGCGAAACAAACTCAGATCTCAAATCAACGGCACGATCCCACCGGTCTGCACCAGCACAGAGACCAAGTCCCCTACCCCTCTTTCGCCTCGTCAGCCGGCGTCTCCAGGCCCTTGGCAACTTCGTTATTCTTGCGGAACTCATCCATAAACGCATCAAGCGTATCGGTTGCTGCAACTTCACGTGCCAGCCGCCGGAAATCCGCACTCGCCCCTTTCACCGGCTGGGTCACAAGTGTGAAGGCCTCCGCATCGGTTGTCTTCAACATCTTCGAATAGAACTTCTGGCTGAGGCGGTTGAGCGAGAGCTGCTCATCTGCCAACGAGTAAGCTATTGCCGCCCGCAAGACGTCGAAACGCACTTTGTCGCTCAGTGGCGTTTCTTCCTGCCATTGATTGCCCAGGTTCTTTTCGAGCTGCTCACCGGCTTTTCGCCAATGCTGAGCGTTCCAAAGGGCATCCGCCTTCAGACGCTCGACATCCTTGCCTTCCAGAGTACTGAGGATCTCCACAGCCGCCTCGGCACGACCCAACTCACTCATGGCGCGCGCTTCGAGCAGGCCACGGCTCCGTAGAAGGTCCGTCGGCAATCCGGCCTGACGGGTCTGGCGGATCGCCTTAAGCGCAAGTTCCGGTTTGCGGTTCAAGAGGTGAACCATCGCCAAGCGTGTCGCGACCTGCGCTCGCGCGGCACCCTTCAGACGATTGTTGACCTGGTGATCCAGGAGTTCTGCCGCCTGATCCAACAAATCGACCTTTGCCAGCCTGTCCGCCAGTCGGCGAATCATTTCATCACCCGCACGACCGACCGGCGTAAGCTCCCGATAGTCGTAAAAGAGACTGAGTGCGTCGATCGCTTCGACGGATTTCCCGCCATCGCGGAGAAACAGGTCCCGAAAGACGGACTTCATATCATCCTGTATCTGCAGCGCAGCCGTGGCCTTGGGATAAGCTATCACGGCATTCTTCATCATGGAGAAAGCATCCCGATAGCGCGCTTCTTTTACATAGAGACCGGCCAGCAGGCGCAATGTTCCCAGTTCAGTATCATCGCCACGCCAGACAAGTTGGAGTCTCTCCAGTTGCTTGATGGCATCTTTGACGGGGATTTTGTTCAACTTCAGGAGCAGCGCAATCGTCCGGTATTCGGCTTCTGCGACCGCGGGCTGATAGTCACCCTTCAAGACGGCGTCAAAAGCCTCGAGGGCTTCTTGGTGACGTCCGACGGCCGCCAGATAACGCCCCTTTAGAAGCGACGATACTGCGCGCAAGGACTTTGGAAGACCTTCTGACGGCACAGCCTCCAGAGCATCGGCCGCCCGGGTCAGTTGCGCCGACTCAAGCGCCGCCCGTAATGCCGCCAGGTGGAACAGTGCCTGCTTGTCAGGTCTGTAGGATTTCGCAGCATCGGTTCCGGCATTGATCTGTTTCAGGACCTCGAGCCAGTTCTTATCGTGAGCCGCAAGTAATCCTCGCCACAAGGCCGCATCTGGATCATTTGCCAAGGCGTGCACTTCAAGATCGGGGCGTGCTTCGTCGTGGCGGTTCATCAGGATATTGGCGGCACCACGCAACACATTGAATGCCGGATCGCTCGCGACCGTCGAATCGGACTGCCGCATGCGATTGAGAACGCCAATGGATTCCGGGATCAGACCATTTGCAAGATAGATCCGTGCCAACGCCAATCGCTGCCAGTTCCGCTCGTCATCCGGGGTGACGGCAATAGCGTTCTGGAGCTCATGAATTCGGGTTGTAAGCGCGCTTGGGTCCTCGATACGCCATTTGGCAAAATCGAGGAATCCTTGCCGGGAGGTCGGATCGAGAGTCTTCGATCCAGGTACATATTGATGCTTGTTGCCGGCAGAAAGCGTCAGCCCTTTGTGCCGCGTTATCAAGACCTCATCGAGACGCAATCTGACCCCGACATCTTCGGACTTGGGTCTGATCGCAATTCCATGTGCTGTCGGCAGTGCACTGAATTCGACGAATTCCTGTGGTTTGCCGATATTGCGCGCAGGTGCATGAGCCGTAACCACGGCGAGGCGATCGCCGATCAGCGGATCTTTCAGCCAATGAACACGACCGGGGGCTGCCAATGGAATGGTTATGACGGACCGGCGATCTTCGCGTAGTGACCGCTTAAGACTCAACGGTTCCGCGCTACCGACAACCATGTTGCCGATGCGAACCGTCCATGCGTTTTTCTGACCGGACAAATAGGTCAGCCACGGCCGGGTAAGTTCGAGCCGCAAATATTGTGCGGATCCGTCACTCTGCACTTCTGTGCCGGCGACCTTTTTCTTCAGCTCTTTTCGAAGAGCTGCCCCATCGATCGGAGACGCCGTATCGAAGACAAGCCATATCGTTCGTCCACGACGAAAAGCTGCTGCCGCAACCGGTTTGCGGAATGGAAACACCAAACGCAGATCAGGCCCCTCCCCCTCCACACGGACCTTGATACTTCCGGTCGTGTCGGGTTCGGCGCCATTCTCGGCTTGATCGACGTCTTCTAGAGACTTGGCTCCAGCCTTTTGTTCAGGCTCTTTGGCAGGCGGTTTTTTCTCTGGTGGCGGCTGCGCGGGTTTTGTTGGCTCAGGCTCTACCCGTGGTGCCCCCTGCGCCTCCCCGGCCACGCCCAATCTCGCAATGCGTGCCTCGGCATCTTGAGGATTGTCGCCAAAACGTTCGGCTTTTGCCGACACGAAGTCGAAAGGCTTGATCTCGAATTTGAACCCGGTTTCCGGGCCTTCGACCTGCTGCTCTTTGACCAGTTCTTCCGTCGCCACTCCGGCGATCCGTGTTTCGGCGGCTTCTTCAGGTGCTTCTGCCTTCTTGTCGTCCCCTTTTTTTTTGAGGCCGGAAAGCGCGGCTTCGGCTTCCGCTACAGAGGCTTCGGCTGCGGCTTCCAAACCGGAAAGATCGACAACATAGGTCAGGTCCTCTCTGAAGCCTCTCAGATCGGCTTTCTTGTCAATGGTCAGGATGACCGCCATCCCTGAGTCACGCTTCTCGACGACCGCAGACTTCAGAAACTCGGGCGGATCCACATTAAGACGGGTTAGATCGACTGGGGCCTCCTGGCCGAATTCGAGACGCACCTGCGTCCCGACGCGTGACAATTGCGCTGTCACGAACTTGTTCCAGTCGAAGACTATGCGTGTGAAGGTCGAATGGCGCGCGAGTCGAACCTTGAGCGCAAAGGATTCCTTGGTTGCTTCGCGCTGGCGCGCTTCTTCTAGGGCGCGCGCCTCGGCCTCTGCAGCCTGCTTCGCGAGGGCCTTGACCACCGCATCAGGAAGACTCGGGTACAGTCCCTGCCAGTTGGCGGGCAGAATATCGATGAAGAGTTGCTTGCCCGCCTCCATCAGATTGACTTTGTATGTCCGCGCGAACGCGAATCGAAAAGCACGGCCATCCGGGTCGTGGCGGGCAATTGCGATGTAGTTTGGAGCCTTGACCGGGAGAGGATCGACATTGGCTTTCACAGGCTCATCGAACGACAAGACAAAGACGCCGCTGGCGAGCTTGCTTTTGTAGGTGGGCAGCCTGTCGAACGTAATCACCAGACGACCGAAATTACGTTCCTTACGCACTTCGATTTCGGCATTGACCTCGGCAAAGGCCGGAGAGATTACGGCAAACGCAAATATGGCTGCGAGACTGGCAAATAATGTGAGCCACAAGATGTACTCGGCCGCGAAGCGCAGTGTGCTAAGCGATCGCTCCGCATTCGGAGATCTTGATGTCTCGCCTGTTGGAAGAATGCTCAAGCCGCCGTCCCTTACGACTGATTTCCGCTAATTGCGGGCCTGTTTGCCAAGCCTTCGCGTCTGAAAATCAGTCTAGGAGACCATAGTTAATGCCGGCTTAAGGGCGTGTACGAATTGGCACGATCGGAGCAGTTTCCCACCCTGAATGGGTGAGAAACTGCGTTGGTGCACTATGGCGTATCGCGACTCTTGATCTTGGGCAGTGCCGCGGCGGCCGACGTTTGGGCCTGACTGCGTTTTGCGATCTCGAGAGTGAGGCGCTGTGCGGCGCTTGTATCCATGGCTGCCATGATTGCCGAAGTCGCACTCGGCTTCATCCGCTTCACGAGATTCAGCAAGACATCCATGTCGAGTTTGTTGAAAATCTTGGCGGCGCTCTTGGCTTTCATGCCGGAGTAAACCTTCACCAGGCGGCCAAATTGAGCCTCTTGCTCCTTGTTCTGGGATTTGAGTTCGGTCGCAATGCGACTCTCAATGACTTTGAGCTCGGCGATTCTGGCTTCGATCCGCTTTTCCGCCGCCTGCAGGAGGTTCTCGCGCAGGCGAAGCTCCCGTTCGCGCTTGTCCAGCAACTTTCGTCGTTTCCCAAGGCTCTTGAGGACCGCAAGCTCGGACCGGTTCTGCTCGGCCGGTATTTTGGCTTCCGCAACCTTATCGTTTTCGGCCGGCTCTGTGGCTGCCTTGGCTTCTGGGTCTGCCTTTTTCTGGCTATCCTCTTCTTTTTTGTCTTCGGCCTTCGCGTCTTTTTTCTCCGGTTCAGTTTTTTTGTCCTGAGCGCTCGCTGGTGCGACACCTGTCAGGGCATAATTGTCAGCAAACATCAGCCCGGCTGACTTCAGTGCAAACAGGCAAAGCGCCGCAAAGGCCATCAATGGCAGAAGCCTGAACCGACCCATCATGCCACCTCCCGATCCGGTGAGCTCACGCGCCGCATAGCATTCAGGCGGCCGAGCCCGATATCACTCGCACGCACAGACGGTCGCACGACCGGTGTCGCAACAGGTGCAGGTGCCGCTGAAACAACCGGAGCCTCGCGTTGTGGCGACGCTGCCTGATCGCGGGCCATAGACGTTTCCTTGGCCTGAACAATCTGCGTGATCTTGGCCAGGAAGTGCTCAGCTTCGACGATCGCTGTCGAAAGCTCGGATGTTACATCGCGCGACCGCTCAAGTTGGATTTGCAGCGTCTTCTCAGCGCCGGTCGAAACCGTCGAAAGAGCAGCGACGGCATGTTCGGCTTTAGCGGTTGCAGCATTGAGTTCGCCGATAACCTGAATGAGTTTAGCCTGATCCGATTTGAGCCACTTCAGCTTTCCGTGAACGACGACGCAATACCCGATAGTGACGAGAAGAAGAACGGCAACAAGCAGTTCCATGGCCATACCAAGCGGAAGTCCCGTCATAGCTGCTCAGCCTCCTGCCCTTCGATTTGATCCTGTGCATCCGAGAATCCGCGTGAATTGCCACTCCCCTTGATGCCCGTCTCGACCTTGACCGCAATATTCTGGTTGATTTTCCCGATCGTCCCCGTCGTCAACGGTATACCGCCGCATCGCAACGAGACAGGGTCGTCCGGACCGCAATTGAGTGCGATTGTCTCACCGACTTCGAGATTCATAATGCGACTAAGCGGCAGGACCATTTCATCCAAGACGGCCTCCAGCGCGATGTCGGTATAGTAGATCTCCGTCGCCAAATGGCTTTCCCAGATATTGTCGCGACCGAATTTCTCTCCCATGAACCCCTGCAGCAGCAGGTCACGAATGGGCTCCAAAGTCGCATAGGGCAGAAGGAACTCGACGCGCCCACCGCGATCTTCCATATCGATGCGCAGCTTGATGAGAATAGCTGCGTTCGCCTGACGGGAAATCGCCGCAAAGCGAGGGTTCGTCTCGAGACGTTCGAGCTCGAACTTGACCGGAGAGAGAGGCTCGAAAGCAGTCTCCGTGTCCGCCAAAATGACCTCGACCATCTGCCCCATAAGATTGGTTTCAATGGTCGTATAGGGCCGCCCTTCGATGCGAACCGCCGGGGCACTGCGTCCACCGAGCAAGACATCGACAATGGAGTAAATAAGGTTCGAGTCGACGACAAGAAGACCGTAGTTATCCCATTCAACCGCCTTGAACACCGAGATCATGGCAGGCAAGGGAATCGAATTAAGATAATCGCCGAAGCGCATGGTCGAGATATTGTCGAGACTGACTTCGACATTGTCCGATGTAAAATTCCGCAGACTGGTCGTCAGCAGACGCACCAGCCGGTCGAACAATATTTCCAGCATCGGCAAGCGCTCGTAAGAGACCATCGCCGAGTTGATAAGCGCGCGAATGCCGCTCGTGTCTGTGAGGGACTGCTCGTCCAGATCGAACCCGAGAAGGCTGTCGATCTCATCTTGATTGAGGACGCGTTCGCCGCCGCCCGACTCTTCTGTCGTGGCCTCGTCGTCGCCATCGTCGATCATCGCCGCCCATTGTTCGGCAACGTCCTCGTCGAATTCGGCGCGATCCTCACCGTCGCCGCTTTCCTCCTCGAGTGCCGCCCCCCACTCTGCGGCAAGTTCGTCGTCGTCTTCCACGTCGTCGCTCGTCATTGTCCCAAAGCCGCCCTATTGAATTATGATTTCTTTGAAGAGCACGCGATCAATCTTGTTTGGATGGAGTTCCAGGTTGATTCGACGTGTGAGTTCTTCCTTGAGCCTGAAAATGCCTGCAGACCCGTCGAGGTCGCCGCTCCGAAGCTCCCTCAGATACAACTGAAACAGGTCGAGCACCCGTGGCATGACGGGTTTTAAAGCGTCGACAGCCTCTGTATCGGCCTCGAGCGATACTTTGAGCTTGAGATACTGTCCGCGCCCCTCAGTCGCACTGAGGTTCACGACCATTTCTGGGAGATCGTAATAGATCGCAGGAACCGCCTGCTCCTCCGCCTCTGGCGCTGGCCCCATCAGACCCAGCATATCTGCGGCAAAATATCCCCCGCCGCCAAGTGCAATAAGAGCGGGGACGGCAATGATCAAGAGCTTCTTCTTGTCGAGTCCCTTCTTTGAGCCATCGCCCTCGCCTTCACCCTCGGCCTCGCCCTCAGCCGCTTCTGCGTCGTCTTCTGTTTCTTCGGGCTCGTCGCTCATTTAAAGGGACCTCGTGGGCAATCCGTCGGTTTGGCATCGCGCAATACCTTGGCATTCATTTATCGGGAGCAAGGTTAACGAAAGGTTGCCAAACCCGGTTTCCGGCAAGTTCTGCCGGGTCATTTTTGCCGGGTTGGACAAGGCTGACCGGCGCAGAAATCCACAACCATTTGAAATTACTGACTTTTGTTCTTGGCACGCCAACTGCAGTGTTTTTCGAGCAGGTCGCAGAGGGCATTCGTTTCCTACCTCGTGTTGCGTCGCGACCGGACGCTCTTGAATGACACGGGTTGGATCATGGAAAATGCACAGATTGTATCGCTATCGCGTCAGATGGCCTTACAGCAACGCATGAATGTCATCGCCAACAACATGGCGAATGTCGGAACTGCTGGGTACAAGAGCGACGGCATAATTTTCGAAGAATTTCTCGCGCCTGAAGCACGCATGAATGATCTTGGCCGCCGCGACGGACAGATCTCCTTCGTCCATGACGTTCTGACTTACAATGACTTTGGCGAAGGCAATTTCGAGCCTTCGGGCAACGAATTGGACGTAGCCGTTTCCGGTAACGGCTTCCTGGTTGTGGAAACTCCCGACGGCGAGCGCTACACGCGCAACGGACAGCTCAAACTCGACAATGATGGCAAGCTCGTTACGCTCGAAGGACATGCTGTCCTTGGCGAAGGCGGGCCCATCACGTTTACCGCCGAAGAAACGAATATCGCCATTGCAAGAGACGGCACGATTTCCACAAGCGAAGGCCAGAAGGGCCGCCTCCGCGTCGTGGAGTTCGAGAACCTGGCCGGTCTGCGCAAGCAAGGCGCAACGCTGTTCCGGTCCGAAGAAACACCGGAAAACATGCAGAACCCAAATGTCATCCAAGGCATGGTCGAGAAGTCAAACGTCAACCCCGTAATTGAACTGACACGGATGATCGAGACGGTGCGTGCCTATACGTCAGCCGCAAAACTGATGCAGCAGCAAGGCGACTTGCGCCGTGATGCCATCGAGAAGCTAGGCAGCCCGCCGCAAGGCTAGCGCCGCTTCTCACACATCTCGATGAATCCAAGAGATTGAAAAGGACGAAGTGACATGAAGTCCCTGCAGATCGCCGCCACAGGCATGATGGCCCAGCAGCTGAACGTGGAGGTCATCTCCAACAACTTGGCCAATATGCGGACGACGGGCTTTAAGAAGTCCCGCGCCGAATTTCAGGATTTGATCTACCAGAATTTGCGACGGGTGGGTTCATCGACATCGGATCAGGGAACACAAGTCCCAGCCGGGATCCAGATCGGCTTCGGCGTCAAGACCGGCGCGACATCGCGGGTCATGACTCAGGGCAGCCTCACCCAAACTGACAAGGATCTCGATGTCGCCATTCGCGGCGAGGGCTTTTTCGTTGTCAACCTGCCTTCCGGCCAGACCGCCTACACCCGCGATGGCGCTTTCGAAATAGACTCGGAAGGCAATCTGGTGACGGTGGATGGGTTCTCGCTCAGCCCAGGAGTAACAATTCCCGCCGATGCTCGCAGCGTCACGATCAATCAATCCGGCACGGTTGAAGTTGTGGCCGGCACAAGTACGACGCCCCAGAATGTTGGCCAACTGCAACTGGCGAACTTCGTCAACAAGGCAGGGCTCGAAGCGATCGGGGACAATCTCTATCTCGAAACGCCATCGAGCGGTAGCGCCACAACAGGCACACCGAATGAAAGCGGCTTCGGAAGTCTGGCACAGCGCTTTCTCGAATCGGCCAACGTAAATTCGGTCACCGAGCTCACCGACCTGATTTCGGCACAACGTGCCTACGAGATGAACGCCAAGGTCATTACGGCATCAGATGAAATGATGTCCTCAACCACCAACATCATTCGGTAGCCGACAATGATCAATCTTCAGTTTATCCGTCGGATCATCCCAAAGCAGGTTCTGTGTTGCGTCCTGCTCTGGAGCCCCTTCTGTGTCGGCAATGCCAATGCCTTGTCGGAGCCCCTGATCCTGAAAGAACAGGTTCAGGTATACGAAGATGTGGTCACATTGGGGGACTTGTTCGAGAACTCAGGCTCCGCCCAGGGCATCGCCGTTTTTCGCTCGCCCAACCTTGGAACCGAAGGCTTCGTTGCCGCTCGGCGTGTCCAGCAGGCGGCTGCGCGTCATGGCCTCCAGTGGGCCAATCGTGGCGAGATCAGCCAGATCGTCGTCAAACGGCCTGCCCGCATCATCGAGGTGGACGACATGATGCGCGCCGTCCGACGGGCACTCGTCAGTGTCATGGGGGCCCCAGGCGAATCCGCGATCGATGTCTCGCTGACAGGTAATCCGAAACAACGCCGGGTAGACGCACGGGTCACAGGCGCGCTTGCCGTAAAATCCATCGACTATTCTGCTCATTCCAACAGCTTCACCGCATTGCTGGATTTCGAAGAGAGCGATGGCAGCCAGCAACCCTATCGCATCCATGGCCGGGTCGTGGAGACGATTGAGGTAATCGTCCCAGCCCGCATCATCAACCGCGGCGAAACCATCGCGGCTGAAGATGTTCAGACAACACGCATCCAGAAAGCACGTATCTCACCCGGCCGTGTCACACGCATGAGCAACATTGTCGGGATGGCAGCCCGCCGGCGCCTTGCAGCAGGCCGCCAGGTCCGAAAAACAGACCTGGAGCAACCCACCATGATCAAGCGCAATACGCTGGTCACGATAATCTATGAGGTGCGGGGTCTGATGCTTCAAGCGCAGGGACGCGCCTTGGAGGATGCAGCGAAGGGTGCCGCCATCTCCGTTCGCAACACACGTTCCAATCAAACAATCCAGGCTGTCGTTCAAAGCCCAGACAAAGTCCTCGTCACCGGTACCGGTGGCCGTGTCGTAACGGGGCGCGCCCCCAGCAGACGTCGGGCAACCGCCGCGACGCCAAATGCTGTCCGCTAACTCGATAGAAAGCCGAAAAATGCCCTTAATGCGTTGTCTCATTCTCGTGCTGGCCACGATCGCGCTCAGCGGATGCGCCTACATGGAGCGCCTCAAGGATGTCGGAAACGGACCTGTCCTTTCCGAAATAAAGAACCCGGTCACCAAACCCGGTTATCGGCCCGTCAGCATGCCGATGCCGGCTGCCGAACCCGCCAGCTTCAATCCCAATTCGCTTTGGCGCAACGGCGCGCGGGCATTCTTCAAGGATCAGCGTGCCGCACGGGTCGGTGATATACTCACCGTCAATGTCGAAATCACGGACAAGGCGGAACTTGAGAATACGTCCGAGCGCAGCCGCGACAATGACGAGACTTCGACCAGCACCAGTCTCGCAGGCCTGGACAAAATATTCGAGAAGCTGCTCCCGAATGGCGCCAATCTCGCCAACCTCGTCAATCTGGCCAGTAATGGAAAGACCAACGGTACCGGCTCCATTGAACGAGAAGAAACCATCGAGACCAAGATGGCCGCCGTCGTTACGCAGGTTCTCCCAAATGGTAATCTCGTCATCGAAGGCCGACAGGAGATCCGCATCAACAACGAGCTGCGCGAGCTGGTCGTCGCCGGTGTGATCCGTCCGGAAGACATCACCGCCGACAACACGATTCCGATCTCAAAGATCGCCGAGGCCCGTGTCTCTTACGGCGGCAAGGGACAGATCTCCGATGTACAGCGTCCGCGTTATGGTCAGGAAGTCCTCGACATTATCCTGCCCTTCTAGAGAGTGTCGCAGTTGCGTTCGTTGCGTAGCGTAGAGTGTTTCGTCGGTCCACAATCAGCAGGTCAGTTGCGCGTACTGCTGGGATCCCGGATCGTGAGTTTGGTCGCGTCGCCAGTATCACCGACTCAACAATTGCCTCCCCGATTGCCTAGAGCCTGTGGACAGTCCCTAGAGCATAATTCGGACATCTTGCTCCGGAAAGTGCAGCGGATGATGATCGCAGCGCCGATTTTGGGGCTAGCTAGGGGTTGCCAATAGGCAATGCCGAGCGCACAGCTCTAACATACGCTTGAGCGACAAAACTGGGATCCGGAGGCACACCCATGACAATGCCGATCTGGCGAAAACTCCTGATCGTTCCTCCCATTGCCCTGGGTGCAGCCTTCCTTGCCTATCAGATCACGAACAAGAAGCCTCCGGTACAGGCCGCGCCGGAAGAGCGGGTCCGCCATGTGCGTGTGATCGAGGCCAATCCGACCAAGGTCGTGCCGCGAGTGGTCGGCTATGGCTCCGTCGAACCCGTGCGCATCTGGCAGGCGGTCCCACAGGTCAGTGGCCGCGTCGTCATGGTCCATCCGGACTTCAAGAAAGGCGCGATTTTGCGGGCCGGCACGGAAATCGTCCGCATTGCGCCAACCGACTACCAGATTGCGATCCGGCAGGCTGAAGCAAATATCCGTTCCGCCAAGGCCAAACTCGACGAACTAAATGTCAACGAGACCAACACGCAGGCGTCACTCAATATCGAAAAACAGCTGCTCAAGATCACCGAGCAGGAGTTGGCGCGCATGCTGCGCCTGCAAAAACAGGGAACCGTCGCTCAGGCAACAGTCGACCAGGAACAGCGCGATACGCTCACGCAACGCACCAAAGTTCTAAACCTTGAGAACACACTCAAGCTGATCCCGGCACAGCGTGCGGCCCAGGACGAGCAGATCGAGGTCTATGAGGCGCAGTTGGAAACCGCCAGGGTCAATCTGGAGCGGACGAGTATCAAAACACCATTCGACGGTCGCGTTGCCAAGGCCGATGTCGAGGTCACGCAATATGTCGGTATCGGGACAGATCTCGGCTCGATCGACGGCATCGCGGCCGCGCAGATCGATGCGCAGATTCCGGTATCGCATTTCCGCAATCTTGCCGAAGTCATGATAACGGACGCTGCGGGACAAACCGGGGTTGGACGTTCAACGGTCAAGGATTTTTCCAAGCGATATGGTCTGCATGCCATCATTCGCCTACGCCTGGATGAGCGGTGGATCGAGTGGCAGGGCAAAGTTGTCCGTATCAGCGATACGATCGATCCCAAGACACGCACGATCGGCGCGATCGTTGTCGTCGATAGACCCTATGCGAAAGCAATTCCAGGTCGCCGCCCGCCGCTGGTCAAAGGCATGTTCGTCGAAGTCGAACTCCGCAGCAAACCGCTTGTCGATCAGATCGTGGTACCGCGCTCGGCGCTCCACGACGGCAAGCTACATCTTGTCGGCAAGAACGGACGGCTGGAGGTCCGATCTGTGGAAACCCGGCTCCCACAAGGCGATTTTGTTCTCATCGGCAATGGCGTTGCGCCAGGTGAACAGATAGTGGTCAGCGATCTCAGTCCGGCCATCCCAGGCATGAGGCTTCGCCCAACAATCGACGATGAACTCGCACGCCGGCTCACACAGCAGGCAAATACTGCCAAGGTCAGTCAATGATCCGGTTTTTTGCCGAACACCCAACGCTTGCAAACCTGCTCATGATCGCACTTCTCGCAGCAGGGATTGCGGCAATTCCGGGCTTGCAGCGAGAGACGTTCCCTCGGATCGATCCCAGGAACGTTCAGATTACGGTCCTCTATCCAGGCGCGCGTCCGGAGGACGTTGAAGAATCAATTTGCCGCCGTATCGAAGACGCCGTCGATGGCGTCGACAATGTCGCGGAAATCGAATGCGATGCCCGCGAAGGCAAGGCAACGGCCACCGCCGAAATGGTTGAAGGCAGTGTCCTGGATCGTTTCTTCTCAGACATTCAAACGGAGATCGATGCAATCGATGATTTCCCGGATCAGGTCGAAGATCCGATCGTCAAACAGTTGGGACGGACCGATTTTGTCGCTTCCGTTGCCATTACAGGCCCGCGGGATTCCGTCACGCTCAAAGCCTATGCCGAGGAAGTCAAAGAGCGCATGCTGCAAACTGGCGGCATCCCGAAAGTCGAAATCAAGGGGTTCTCCGAACACCAGATCCGTATCGAGTTATCCGATGCGACACTCAGACAGTTCGGTCTCAGCATTACCGAAATCGCCGATGCCATAGGCAGGCAGAGCGTCGATCTGCCGGCGGGGAATATCGACGCCCGAGATGGACAGATTCTCGTCCGTGTGGCGGATGAGCGAAAGCGGGATTATGAGTTTGTGGACCTTGTCGTCGTCTCGGGCGAAAGCGGTGCGCAAATCAGGCTCGGCGATATTGCAGCGATCACCGATCGCTTTGAACTCGATGAAGACAAGATCCTGTTTAACGGGCGTCCCGCTGCCCTCCTCAGCATTACGAAAACAGAGAATGAAGATACGCTGAGAGTGATCGATGCGATCAAAGCCTTCATTGCCACGGAAATAGCGACGGCACCGCCTGGTATCGCACTGGCTGTGACAAACGATGCCTCGTCGATTGTCCGCGACCGCCTAAACCTCCTCGTTAGAAACGGAGCGCAAGGCCTTGTTCTGGTGTTTCTATCGATGTGGCTTTTCTTCGGACTGCGATACTCGTTCTGGATCAGCGTCGGTTTGCCGACGGCGTTCGCCGGTGCGATCGCGCTGATGATTGCCTTTGGCTTCTCCCTGAACATGCTGACAATGGTTGCACTGCTCATGGTGATCGGCCTTCTCATGGACGATGCGATCGTAATTGCTGAAAACATCGCGACGCAACGCCGTCACGGGAAATCACGCATGGATGCGGCTGTTGTCGGGACCCGGCAGGTCCTTCCCGGCGTCCTTTCCTCCTTTGCCACGACGATTTGCATCTTCGGTTCCCTGGCCTTTCTCAAAGGTGACATCGGTGCGGTTCTGAAGGTCGTGCCAATCGTCATGCTCTGCGTCCTCAGTGTCTCGCTGGTTGAGGCATTCCTGATCCTTCCCAACCATCTGAGCCACAGCCTGCAGAGGAATGACGCAAAACTTCCATACATTCAGGACAGGGCCGACAAGGTTATTTCCTGGATGCGCGAAAACTGGATCGGCCGCGGTGTCGATCTGACAGTGCGGTGGCGCTACTTCACGACCGGCGCAGCCGTCGGACTGCTGCTCCTATCCATCGGTGCGATTGCAGGCGGATTTCTAAAATTCTCCGCCTTCCCGGAACTGGACGGTGATGCCCTGGAAGCAAGAATTCTCCTGCCACAAGGCACGCCCCTCTGGCGTACGGAAGCTGTTGTGGAGCGAGTTCACGGCGCATTGAAGCGAGTCGGCACACAGATGGACTCAAAACAACCTGACGGGCAAAAGCTGATCCAGAACATTGCCGTCAGCTTCAACAAGAATGAGGATGCTTTCGAATCCGGACCGCATGTCGCGACCGTGGCTGCTGACTTATTGAGCGCCGACGTTCGGAACGGTACCAACGATGAGATTTTTTCTCTCTGGCGGAAAGAAACCGGTGATATTCCCGACGTCATCGCAATCAAATACACAGAACCGCAGATCGGCCCGGCGGGCAAAGCGATCGACCTTCGGCTGAAGGGCGATGATCTTGCGATACTGAAGGCCGCGTCCAACGCGTTGCAGGACTGGCTTCGCAGATATGACGGTGTTCATGACATCACCGATGATCTACGCCCGGGCAAACCGGAGATCCGCGTCCGATTGAAGGAAGGTGCCAAGACTCTTGGACTCGATGCGCGGACCATCGGCAACCAGCTTCGGACATCACTGTTTGGCACGACGGTCAGTGAGATCCAGCAAGGCGCCGAGTCTTTCGAAATCGATGTGCGGCTTATCAGAGAAGATCGTGATAGCTTGTCTGACCTCTACAATTTCACACTTTCCACGCCTGACGGTGATCGTGTGCCCATCACGGCTGTCGCGACTCTGGAACAAGCGCGCGGTTTCTCTCGCATCAACCGGGTCGATGGAAGGCGAACTGTCACGATCCAGGGCGATGTCGACGTCAGCGTCGCAAATGCCAATGAGATCGTTTCCGACGCGCAAACCAGATTTATCCCTGAATTTTTGAAACGCCATCCGGGCGTCGAGTTGGATATCGGCGGTCAGAATGAAGAAGGTCAAAAAACCCAGCAGTCGATGATGCGCGGGTTCATTCTGGGATTGATCGGCGTGTTCCTACTCCTCAGTTTTCAATTCCGCAGCTACATCGAACCCATCGTGGTGATGGCAGTGATACCGCTCGCATTTATTGGCGCCGTAGCGGGGCACATGATTATCGGGATCGATTTCACGCTACCGAGCATGCTCGGGTTCATGGCCTTGTCAGGGGTCGTGGTCAACGACTCCATCCTTCTGGTTCAATTCATCAAGGATCGGCACGGCCCCGATGCCACTGTCGCCGAAGCGGCGCCTCAGGCAGCGCGTGCGCGGTTCAGGGCAATCTTCCTCACATCCCTAACAACGATCGTAGGATTGATGCCGCTTCTGATGGAAACGAGCCTACAGGCTCAGGTGCTGATCCCCCTCGTAACCAGTCTTGCCTTTGGACTGCTGGCCTCAACCCTGTTGGTGTTGTTCGTCGTTCCCGCCTTCTACGCCATCCTTGATGATTTCGGGCTGAGTACACTCGCGCGCGAGCGGCGTGAACATGCAGGGAGCGCAGCGGTGCAAAGCAAACCATCGCCGACCGCTTGATTTCCCAGGAGCAGCGCGACAACCGATCGGTTATTGAAAGCCCGCGTCAGACTGCGAGATGCTTGGGACTATCGATCCGCCGGATTTTGGCTTCGAGTTCAAGCTCGCGCGCAAGCGTCGCAAAACGCCGATGCAGCCGTTCGCCATCAAGCATCTGGAACCGTTCCGGCACCGCGAGAACAAGCGCATCATCCTGAAAGGAAACCGGTGTGTGGCCAATTACACCTGGCATGGATGCCGACAGCATATGAGCAGTACGAAGCGCCGCACCGACAATGCGCGCCCGAGTGCGCCCGCGTTCGCCAAGAAGCTCGATCAGTCGCGGACACTGCTCGTCCTTGACCATCCCGGCGTGACGGTAATAGACCGCCATTGCCAGAAACGCGCGGCCTGGATGATCGATCCCTGCAAAACTGCCGTGAGCAATCGTATTCAGGCTCTCTTCGCTGCGATAGTCCGGATGAGCACGCCATCCGATATCCGACAGAAGACAGGCAGCATGGCGCAAGCGCCGCTCATCGTTGGTCTCGTCGATACCGGACGACGAAAACAAGGCATCGGTCCAGCGCGTCAACTCCCGCGCATTCGCAGGTGACCGCGATCGAAGCAGGGCGAATTCCTCACATGCCGCTAAGAGCGGGTCGCGTGCACGCTCGCCCTCATCAAGCAGCGAATAGAGCAACCCCTCACGTATTCCAAATGCGGAGACGACAATTTCTGATGGCCGCACTTGCCTGATAAGCCGCTCCAAAATGATCGAACCATAAGGCACAGTTTCCCGACGGGCCTTGGAGACCGCATCAATGCCTTCCATCGATGTTGGCGACAATCCGTCCAGAACACCGGCGAAATCTAGCGCCTCATTCCGGGTGATGCGATACCCATGCATAACGCTCAACGGATATTTTCTGTGCGCCATATGCAGACGTGCGAACGCGCGCCACGTGCCTCCGATGACATAGAGCGGACGACCCTTGCCGATCGAAAGCCAATCGACACTATCCAGAGCCTCGTCGACCAACCGTGTCGCCTTTTTCAGACTGCCGCCTGCAAGATCGATCAGCCGCAGACCGCCCAACGGAAGCGTCACGCCCTTTCCGGTGTCGCCGTCCTCTATGTTCATCAACTCCAGACTGCCGCCACCGAGATCACCTGCGAGTCCGTCAGGGGCCTGCATTCCTGAGATGACACCCGACGCTGCGAGCTGAGCTTCCCGGCGCCCAGACAGAACCTCGACATTCGTCCCACAGAGCGTTTCGACCTTATTGATGAATTCGGGACCGTTCTTCGCTTCCCGCGCGGCGGCCGTTGCTACGACATGCACACCGACGGCTTCAAGCAGATCGGCCAAGGCACGAAAACGTCTGACGGCGGCAAGCGCGCGCTCGATACCATCGGGACAGAGTTTTCCGGTCGTGCCGAGCGTTCGGCCGAGACCACACAGCACTTTCTCATTGAACAAGGGCGTCGGGCTGCGCTTGGCAGCGCAATAAACGACCAGCCGCACCGAGTTCGACCCGATATCGATAACGGCGACCGGCTCGTCGAGGCGCAGCTGCTGCGCACGCTGAAGATCGTCGATCACGGCTTGGTCACGTCTTGATTATTCGGCGCGTAAAACGCGGCGGCTTGTGCTCTTGCAGCGCCTCGCCGCGCCCTGACAGGCTAGGATTGGTCATGAAGTATTCCTGCGTATCGAAAGGATCTTCGCCTTCCAGCGGTTCCATACGCTGCGCACTGCCATCCGACAAGACCTGCCAGCTTTGTTGATTATCACGAAGATTGGCGAACATGATCTGTTCAAGGATCTGTTCCTTGACTGTCGCATTGTTGATTGGCGTCATTGCTTCCACGCGACGGTCCAGATTTCGCGGCATGATATCGGCGGAGCTGATGTAGACCGTTGCCTCCTGGTGCGGCAGTCCGTGTCCGCCGCCAAAACAGTAAATCCGGGAATGCTCAAGGAAACGCCCGACGATACTCTTGACGCGAATGTTTTCCGACAATCCGCTGACACCGGGCCTCAGGCAGCAAATGCCGCGCACGATCAGATCGATTTCAACGCCCGTATCGCTTGCATCGTAGAGCGCATCGATCACCTCCGGATCGACGAGCGAATTCATCTTCATCCAGATCTGTGCGGGCCGTCCTGCCTTGGCATGGAACATTTCCTCGCGAATGTGATCGAGAATCCGCGCGCGTAGCGAATGCGGCGATGCCGCCAGCTGTTCCAGATCCGCGGGTTCTGCATAGCCCGTTACAAAATTGAAAATCCGCGTCACGTCCCGTGCGATCGCGGAGTCGGCGGTGAAGAATGAGAGGTCCGTGTAAATCTTGGCGGTGATCGGATGATAGTTGCCGGTTCCAATATGGCAGAACGAGGTGAGCTCTCCCCCTTCCCGACGCACAATCTGACCGAGCTTGGCATGAGTCTTGAGCTCCAGGAAGCCGAACACGACATGGACACCGGCACTCTCCAGATCACGTGCCCATCGAATATTGGCTTCTTCATCGAAGCGCGCCTTCAACTCGACAATCGCCGTAACCGACTTGCCAGCCTCGGCCGCTTCCTTAAGCGCTGCGATAATGGGAGACCCCTTGCTGGTTCGATACAGCGTCCACTTGATCGAGATCACATCGGGGTCTGCAGCCGCCTGCTTCAAAAACTGCAGGACGACGTCGAAAGATTCGTAGGGGTGATGGACAAGGATGTCCTTCTCGCGAATGGCCGTGAAGCAGTCCCCGCCATGATCGCGAATGCGTTCGGGAAACCGGATTGTGAAAGGTGTGAACTTGAGGTCCGGACGGTCGGCGACAATGAGTTCTGAAGTCTCATCGAGACCGATCAGTCCTTTCTGCACCACGACTTCATGATCGGCAACCTGAAGCTCTTGAATGACGAAGCGCTTGAGTTCTTCCGGCATGCTTGCATCGATTTCAAGACGAATGACCGAACCGCGCCGGCGGCGTTTCAGCGCGGTCTCAAACAGACGCACGAGATCTTCACTCTCCTCCTGCACTTCGATGTCACTATCCCTGAGCACTCGAAATGAACCTAGGCTCAACGCCGAAAAGCCGGGAAACAATTGCGAAATGAAGAGACCAACAATCGCTTCCGTCGGAATGAACCGAATGGACAGTGCGCCCTGGCCTTCGATTGCATTGGTTGCATTTGGCAGGCGCACAAAACGATCGAGTTGTGGGGGGATTGGCAAAAGGGCATGCATTGTCCGCCCGGTCGCCGCATGTTTCAAATCCAGTCCCAGGCTGAAGCCGAGATTCGGTATAAACGGAAAAGGATGAGCCGGATCGACGGCGATCGGTGTCAAAACCGGAAACATGTGATCGAGGAAATACTGCTCGAGCCAATTCCGCTCTTCAAATGTGAGTGCATCCGGTTCAATCACATGGATGCCTGCCTCGCCCAACTCGCCCCTGAGCACAACCCAGCGTTCCTGTTGTTCCGCTGACAGCTCGCTCCCGGAACGGTTGATCCGATGCATTTGCTCGACAAGCGTCAGCCCATCCTGGCTCTTGACCTCAAGCCCAGCAAGAACTTGTGCCCGCAGCCCGGCCACACGAACCATATAGAACTCATCCAGATTCGACGCGGAAATCGATAGGAATCTTAACCGCTCAAGCAATGGATGCCGCAAGTTTTCGGATTCTTCGAGGACACGCCGATTGAATTCCAGCCACGAAAGCTCCCGATTGAAGAACCGTTCGGAACCCTTATGTGACTGATCGCCCGAAGGCTCTTCGGCTATGGCAATCTCCGGGACACTCATCATCGTCTCTTCCAGTCCGGTCGCCAACATTCGGCGAAGGAATTCTCGGTCAGGTGAACTATCCGTTCCCCCTTTTTGGAAATCAATGAGGGGCTCTAGCCGAGGTAAACCCTTCGAGTCGTCCGAGCGATCAGTCGTCGACGGCCATTTCCTGAAATTCTTCAAGGACTTTCGACGCGAATGGGCGCGTAATCCGGCGCCCTGAACCCAGCGCCTTCCTATCGATAACAGCGACAAGCTGACGCGCGGCTTCCATTGATCGCTCCATGCGCGTCTCAAGATATCCGATCACATTCGGATCGACATCCAACTGCCGGTCGGCAAAATGCTTGAGCAACACGGCGCGGAGCAACATGTCATCCGGCGTCCCGATCGAAACGACCGGGATGGCTCTCAGGCGCGAAGCAAGATCCGGAAGGGATACCGGCCAATGCGCTGCCGGCTCACGGCACGTCAGGAGCAGCGAGATCCGTTTTTCAGTGATCGTGTTGAGAAGATGGAAGAGCGATGACTCATCGAATCTGGTTCGATCCAGATCCTCAACAAGCACGGCCGCAGCCGGCTCCAATGCATCGAGATTGAATGCGCCGTGCCTGTTGGGACTTAGCGAGAGTGCGCCGCTCTTGAGTGACCAGACATTCGCCAAATGTGTTTTTCCGGACCCGGCCGGTCCCGTAATCACAGTTGCGGCGCTGGTCCAGTCGGGCCAGATGTCGATCAAACGGACGGCCAGCGCGTTGCAGTCGCTCACAAGGAAATCGTCCGCGCCTAATGCCGTCCGATGCGGAAGATCAAAGGCTAACTGTTCGCCCATTTCACGCCACGCTGACTAAACCGTTCCCCGTGGGGACCCTTGGTCAGTTCGCCTCAATTCGATCGTCTTCGGGTTGCTTTTGCTTCTCGCCCCCTATAGAACGAGCTGTCCAAATACTGATTCAAGAGAAAACGGACAAGCACGCCGATTGCTGCAGCCACGGGCACAGCGATCAGCATGCCGACAAATCCGAATAGATAGGCAAACGCAAACAACGAAAAAATCAGCCAAACCGGATGAAGACCGGTACGGTCGCCCACGATCATTGGTGAGAGAACATTGCCCTCGACAAACTGCCCCAGAACAAAGACACCCAGTACGCCCGCAATGGGCATCCACTCCGGCCAGAACTGTCCGACAGCAACGATCCCGCCAACAACAAAACCGACGATTGGCCCGAGATAGGGCACGAAACTAATCAGTCCCGCTGTGAGGCCTACGAGAAGAGCAAAATTCAATCCAACGACGGAGAGACCAACAACATAAATCACGCTCAACAGGATCAGCACCGCAACCTGCCCCCGAACGAAACCGGAAATGACAGCATCGACCTGACGGGCAAGGTCACGAATGGTATCGGCATAGTCCCGGGGCAACCAGCTATCGATCGCGGAGATCATACGGTTCCAATCGAGTAGAAGATAAAACGCGACGACCGGCGTCACTACGATAAGAGCCAAAACGTTGACTACCGCCAGACCACCGGTCCAAGCCGACTTCAGAAAAAGACCCATTGACCCTTGGGCCTTCAGCAGCATTTCCTGAAAGGCTTGATCAAATCCCGTATCGGTTTCGCTTATCAATCCCTCAAAATTCTCTTCCAGAAAACTGTTCATGATATCCCGCAGCGCCTGGATGTAATCAGGCATGCGTAGAGCAAGCTTTCCGAGTTGATCGACAACCAGTGGCATCAAGCCGATCAGCGTTACCAAAACCAGAACCATGAAAAGGACGCCAATCACCAGGGTCGCCAGGAAACGACTCGCCCCGGCTCTCTGAAGCCGTTCTGCGATCGGATCGAGCAGATAGGCGATACCGGCACCCAGCACGAATGGCAGAAGCACTTCCTTCACGAGAACCAGGAAAGCGAGAAATGCGAGACCAGCCCCGATCCAAAAAATCATTCTGGGACTAAGGCCGGCGGTCATGAGCTGTGTAACCGCCCGTTCGATCCATTCGGCTTCGATGGCGCCCGTGTGTAAGCTGAGTCGCTCACCGGATTGGGCGGCGCTGCAACCGGCTGCTCATAGTCTGCCATATGGTGCAGCCAGGCCCTGAGATAGGCCGCGGCGGACAGGACCGTGAGCAGTCCCGTAAGCCAGACAAGCGGCAGAACCAATGGGTCAAGTCCCAGTTGGAAGCCGAGATTCCCCATAACCAAGGACGCAAGTACGATCTGACACGTCGTGTTGGCTTTCGAGACGAGCAAAGGCTGCATCGCAACAGGTCTCTCCAGGATCCAGGCAAGGAGAATACCACCGATGATTAGAACGTCCCGGGTGACGACAGCAATGACCAGCCAGGCGGGCAAGTGCGCAAACAAACCAAGAACAATGTATATCGAGACCAACAGAAGTTTGTCGGCAATCGGATCGAGATAGGCTCCAAGTTCGGTCTGCCACGCATATCGCTTGGCCAGGAATCCGTCGAGGGCGTCGGAAAGCCCCGCCACAACGAAAATGACGAATGCAAACTGCATGCGACCGGAAATGATGGCCCAGACGACAAGTGGCACCAGAAAGATCCGTCCGACACTTATGGCATTAGGAAGATTGAGGTTCATCTGATCGCAATAGGCCGCTGAATTCGAGTGCGCCTTCGCCACCACTACGCCTCGATTGGCGCTACCATCGGGGTAAGGCGCAGGGGTGTCAAGAATATCAATTGCCGCGCAAGACCCACGCGTTGCCCTGACTTTCTATGTAAAGCTGCTGTGCGCCGACCGCTGTGCTGAGTTGTTCCACGCCCCCGGGAAACTGAAGATTGACCCCGGCCGAGCGCGCAGAAAGCGACCCCACGGCCATTGCCTGAACGCCAGGTACCTTTGAAAGCCGGGAGCGAATTGCCTGCCATTCCCGCAACCCCGAGAACTCGACAATCAGCGAAACGGGCTGGAGACCTCCGCCTTCGAGTACGCCACCGGCATTCGCGCGAGACATTTTCCAACGCCCTTCGAGAATACCATGGACAACATGCGCTACGCGGCGAACAACCGGCGTCAACGACTTGGCTGGGACCCGGTCCAATCTTCGGTAACTGACTGATCCGGTATGATCGGCACCGACCAGTTGGACCATCAGACGTCCATCGCCCTGAATGCTCGCGATCGCGAGCACGAGATTGCGGGTCTTATACTGCGCGAGCAGTTTCCCATAGGCATTGCTGTCGCCTTGCAGAATGCCCGCAACAGTCTCTGCGGTAAGACTTGGCGCGACGCGCGCCAACTTCACAGGGACGACCGCGTTGGCAAGATCAAGCCTGAGCCATGCTTTGCGCCAAGGATCCCGTCCGCTCGTTACGACTTTGTCGCCAGCCAAATAGACGGGAAGCACAGTCAGTCTTGGCGCCTGCTGATCGATGATCGGTATGCCATAACCCGTCAGCAGTTGATCGACGACCGCCTTGCGAAAGGTGAAGTCTAGCGTGGCCAGGTAGCGCGTTCGCGAATTACGCTCCGCTCGAACCGAAAACCCTTCCAACATGTCCTCGATCAATCGAACCTGGATCCGCGGCAACCGATCACCGCTATTGAAAGGCGCAAGTCGCTTGAACAGAATGCGTGCCGCCCGTCGCTCCGCTTCGACAACGCCCAGTCGTTTGGCCTCGACTGCATTTTTTGCCGTTACATCGACATGCGTCTTTGCAACCGTGTAGAGCGAGGCTGCGACGGCTGGCTCAGTAATCCAAGAGAGAATCGCAAGCACCGAGAGCCCCGCGGACACAAGGATCCGCCGACTATGGCTCAAATTAAGCGTGCACAAGGTCATGCTGACCGTCCAATCGCTTGACGCGGGCGCTTCGGGCCGCTTGTTATGCCAGCACCCTAGGATTAGGTGCAAGAGCAGATGGCCGAGAACGATTCATCCAGCGCGGATTCGGGACTGACATACCGCGATGCCGGCGTCGATATCGATGCTGGAAACGCGCTGGTGCAAGCAATCGGGCCGCTTGCCGCGCGCACCAAGCGCGCCGGAATGCTTGGCGGATTGGGAGGGTTTGGCGGCCTGTTCGATGTAAAAGCTGCCGGATTTGAAGACCCGATCCTGGTCGCCGCGAATGATGGCGTCGGTACTAAGCTAAAGATTGCGATCGATACCGGGCACCATGAGACGATCGGCATCGATCTGGTGGCTATGTGCGTGAACGACCTCATCGCGCAGGGTGCTGAACCGTTGTTTTTTCTGGACTATTTCGCATGTGGCCGGCTCGACAATCGGGTTGCCGAAGCTGTGGTATCGGGCATCGCGGACGGCTGCAAACAGGCCGGGGCCGGGCTAATCGGAGGTGAGACTGCGGAAATGCCCGGTCTCTATGGCGATGGCGACTACGACCTAGCAGGTTTTACCGTCGGCGCCGCCGAGCGCGGACAGCTCTTGCCCCGCGGCGATATCGGCGTCGGCGATGTCCTTGTTGGGCTTCGCTCATCCGGCGCCCATTCAAACGGATTCTCATTAATCCGCCGTCTGGTCGGCGACAGTGGCTTGGATTGGCGCGATCCGGCACCGTTCGCCGATGGATCGCCGCTTGGAGAAGCCCTTCTCGAACCGACACGCATCTATGTCGCTCCGGTTCTGGAGGCCATACGTAGGACCGGCGGCATCAAGGCGGTCGCCCATATTACTGGCGGCGGGCTGACCGAGAACCTGCCTCGGATCCTGCCTGAGCAAGTTCATGCTGAAATCGATCTCAGCGCGATAGACGTCCCGCCTGTCTTCTCCTGGCTCGCAGCCGCTGGCCGGATTGCCGAGGATGAAATGCTGCGAACCTTCAATTGTGGCATCGGCCTCGTGCTCGTTGTCGCCGCAGACGCATCGGATACCGTTAGCGACATCCTTGAGAGTGCGAACGAATCCGCTGTCATTATCGGCACCTTGGCATCAAAGCAGGGACCTTCGGCCGTCCACTATTCCGGCCATCTGGGGCTCGGGCGATGACAATGCGAAAACGCGTCGGCGTTCTGATTTCCGGACGCGGCTCCAATCTGGTTGCGCTCATTGAGGCGATGCGGGATCCGACTTATCCCGCCGAAATCGTTGTCGTCATATCAAACCGGCCGGACGCCCAAGGTCTGAAGCGTGCTGCAGAAGCCGGTATCCCGACCTGCACGCTCGATCACAGGTCGTACCCATCGCGCGAGGCATTCGAGAGCGACTTGACCAAGGCCCTCGAAGCGGCAGACGTCGAGATTGTCTGCAATGCCGGTTTCATGCGCCTTCTTACTGATGTCTTCGTCGAACGATGGCGGGACCGGCAACTGAATATCCATCCATCGCTTCTGCCCGCTTTCAAGGGATTGGACACCCACGAACGCGCGCTCGCAGCCGGCGTCAGGATCGCAGGCTGTACCGTTCATATCGTGCGCACTGAAATGGATACCGGACCAATCATCGCACAGGCTGCCGTCAGTGTCTTGGCCGACGACACACCCGCCACACTGGCAGCCCGCATATTGGATGCCGAGCACCGGATCTACCCGCTGGCTCTTTCCCTCTTGGCCTCCGGACAGGTTCGAATCGAAGGCGAACACGCCGTATTCTGTGGCAAAGATACAGCATCGCCGATGCTCTTTTCACCGGGATTGCGAGTCACGGCACCGACAGATTGACGGTTTCAACCGCGGGTTTCCGCGATTTTTTCGTTCCGCGTCGCTTTAGCGCATCCGCCAATGGTAACCCTTAAGCGGTCCGCCGTATGGACAAGGCAAAGTGCGCGGTGTTACTAGCTTCATCTCAGATTTCAGGGTGGGAACTGAAGCACGAGGTCCATCGCCGGGCCGTCGAAATCAACGGTCATGGCGACGATTTCAGAGGGCACGCACACGTAGCGCAACATTGTTGCGCCTTTTGACGTTGGAGGGGCCGTCATGTCCGTCGCATATTCTTACTCCCATGGGCTCGGCGAAGAGCAGAGCATCTGGTTCAAACTAACGCCGCTACTCAACCAGGAGAACCCGATGAAGGTTCTCATGGATCTGAGCGTCAAATATGGCGGCATCATTCCGATCAATCTCAAGAATCAGCGTATTGTCCTGCTGTCCGATGTCGATCACTTCAAGCAGGTGCTTGTCCAGAATGCGGACAACTACACGAAGTATTTCGATGGCCTGAGACCCGTCTTCGGTCGCAGCATGATCACCATCGACGGTGCTTTGTGGCAGAAGATCCGCCGGCCGCAGCAGGCCGCTTTTCACCCCCAGATGTTTGAGGAATATTTCCCATTCCTCATGGCAGCGATCCGTTCCAAAGCCGATCGTTGGGCCGGCTTCGCAAAGTCCGGCGAAACTGTCGAGATGGTGGAAGAGACTTGGACGCTTGCCGCCGACATGGTCTGCAAGGCCTTGTTCGATCGTGAGATGCCGTTCAATCCGCATTTCATCTTCGGTGCCGTCAAGACTTACACGGACGTCACCAACCACAAGAAGACGCGGTCCAAAAAGGTTTCCGGCGAAATCGATGAGGTCGAAGGCGAGGATGTGGCGCAGGCCATGAAGCACTGGGGCGAGGTTCCGGACCGCGTCATAGGCTCACGGATTCTGGATCATCGCGACAAGACGCTTCTCAGCATGATTCTGGATGCCGAGGCCGATCCGGAATTCCCGGAATTCGATCATCAGCAGGTCGTCGACGAGTTGAAGCAGTATCTGTGGGCTGGCACCGAGACTACGGCCCTGACGCTCGCATGGTCGCTCTATCTGCTGTCGCAACATCCGGAAGCGGCAGACCGTATTCGAGCCGAGGCCGACGAGGTTTGCGGCGACCGTGAGCCGCGCTGGGACGAAGTCCAAAATCTCAGCTACACGCGCATGGTGATCCAGGAGACCATGCGTCTCTATCCGCCGATTTGGGCTTTCATTCGCATTGCAGCCGATGACGATGTCATCGACGGGCATGAAATCCATGCCGGCGACAAGATCGTCATGGCGGCCTATCTGGCACATCACAATCCGAAATACTGGACGGACCCCGAAAAATTCGATCCTCTCCGCTTTTCACCCGAACGTGCCAAGCGGCGCACAAAATACAGCTACCTCCCATTCGCTGCGGGCAAACGCGCCTGTATCGGCGGTGCCCTCTCGCAGATCGAGAACACACTCGCTTTGGTTACGCTGTTGCGCCGGTTCGAACCTGAATATGCGGGCCCTGTCCCGGCGAAGATCCAAACGACAGTCACACTATGCCCCAAAGGCGGCCTGCCCTTCAGGATCCGCGAACGAGCCTAGCTTGCCTGGATAGCTCTAAGCCGCCTCGACCGCGCCGCCGTTCAGTTCGGGTGCCCGCAGTCCGAAAAGCTGATGGAGCACACGATCGACGTCCTTCGGAAAAAAGGGCTTATAGAGAATGTGCTGCACACTCAAAGATTCGATAGACCGTCGGATATCCTCGTTGTTATCGGCCGTTATCATGACCACGGAGACATCCGGATTGTGCTCGCGTAATTCTGCCAGGACATCGATACCGGAAAGGCCCGGCATGTTGACGTCGAGAAAGACGATATCGAAGGACTTCGTGGTCAGCAGATCCAGGGCCGCCTGCCCGTCCGGGGCTTCGAAGAAGGCGAAATTCAAAAACGTTAGATCCAAGACCTTGCGCACCATGGATCGCATTGCTTTCGAGTCATCGACTACGAGCACTTTGGACATGGTCTGGAACCGACGATAATTCTCGACGATCGTGCGAACATCGTTTTCGCTAAACGGCTTGGTCAGAAACTCATAAGCGTGAAGCTTGCGCGCACTCTTGAGATTCTCGTCGCCGACATCGGTCGACATGATCGCAATGAATGTTTCGACACCTTCCGACCGTGCCTTCGCAACGGCAGCCAGGCCATCCATGCAAGGCATGTTCACGTCGACAAATGCGATGTCGAAGCCGCCAGAAATCAAGTGCTGAGAACAACTTATGCCGTCATTGGCTTCTTCAACCTGAATGAATGCATCGCCTTTTCTCAAAGTGTCGACAATAAAACGGCGAATCGTTCGGGAGTCATCGGCAACCAGAACTCTGAGAGAGGATTCTTGACAACTTATCACATAAATACTCCCCTAATATATTCTATTTCTATTCCATCAATATACATATTTTAGTTTTTTATGATCTTAATTCACTAGGTCAAATTGTAATGATCGGCGGTCGCGGGACGGACACACTCGTCTCGTTCGTGCCCTGAACCATGCTTGCCATGGCAGTGCTATTGCGCCGCTTTGCGCCCGAACCTGTGGGCCCGGACCACCGGAAAGATCCAGACGACCATTTCGTCATTTAGGTAGCCGCGACAACGGTTTATTGGTTAGATTTTGTAACAATGAAATGTGCCCGTGCCGCTAATTCGCATCGTTAGAAATAGCGCAAAACCGTTTATTAACTCCAGTAATCATAAACTAATCTACCGCATTGAAGCTGCAGAGCACCGATCGACTGACTGCAGTCGCCAAGGTATGCACAAAACATTCAGAAAAATCGATAAGTTCTACCAAAACGTGTTGGCAACAACCTTTCGCCCGCGCCTTTGGATGCCGCTTGCTTCTGCCGTTTTTGTGATCATGCTCATTCTGCAAGCCGCTTTCATTCTTCCCGCAACACGTGCCAACGAAAAAGAACTTCTGCAACGCCTGGAATCCGATGCTCTGCGTCTGGTCAAAGCGAGTTTCGATGTTTGGAGCTTCCCGTCTGCGGATGACATCCTTCGAATTCTCGATCAGAACATGCTGATTAGTGACTTACGAGGCGGCCGTCTTTTCAGAGCGCAAGACACGGAAGGGCGCATCTTTGGTGAGACTCCTTTCCTGACGCCGATACAGGCATTGAAAGAATCGGCGGTACGGCGACATGATCCGGACGGAAACAGGCTCGATCTTTTCGTCTCCCACGAAAAAAGCGCTTTGCAATTCGATTTGATTCTGCGCCTCGATACACGCCGGGTCTTCAAAAGCTCCACCATCGACATTGCATGGGAACTCCTCAAGGCTCTCGCGATCGCACTCATCGGCAGCTTGCTGATGATCCCGGTGGTCCAGTTTTTCGTCGCTCGTCCGATTGAGTCCATCAGTGAGGCCATGACAAGAGCAGCGGAAGATCCTGCAAACGCCGATCGCCAAATGTCTCGAACCGAAAGCCAGACGGAGATCGGTGAATTCGGACGGTCAATCGATTCCCTGTTGAAGACCGTTGCCGTGATCTACCGTCAGCAGGCCGAAAGTGCGCATGACTATTTTGAAGACTGTCCGTTGGCCATCTTGGAATTCAATGAGGATGGCGGGCTTGCATCGACAAACGACGCCGCACTTGAGCTATTTCGCGGAATCAACCGTGCCGAATTGGCGGATTCCTCCTTCATTTCGTGCCGATTCGAAGGGGAAAACAATACAATCTCCCTTTTTGACAGCTTGGCTGGAGGAAGTTACGTCCGCAAAGCGGTAATCTCAGCAGCCGACACAAACATACATGCCATCATCGGCGCTCGAACAGCGAACACTGACAAAGGCAGCGCTAAACGGCATATCATAACGATTGTGGAGTTTGGCTCAGACGGCGAGCTAGAAGGTGTGACAGAAGCCGAAGCCGCTCATCAGACTCGAGACTTGAACCGTCGTGTCTTCGAACTCAAGCAATTTCTCGAAAGCTGCATGTCCATCATAAATGACGGCTCGTTCGAGGGAGAGGTCGAGCCGCAAGACCTCAAACCGATAATCCAGGATTGGCATGAAGCTGCCAGTCGCGGTGGGTCGACCCATAAAGACCCACCGTTGTTTCAGGAGCTTCCCCAAGTCATGGGAACTTCGAGCGGTATTGAGAGTATTTTTCGTCACGCTCTGACGTTCGTCTGTCTCAACAGCCCGATTGTTTCACCCCAGATCGACGTGCAAGCCTCACGGGCCGAAAACGATTCCGTTCGTATCTTTGTGCTGGACCTTCGCGCAAATCTGGATAAGGCATCCTATGCCTCTGAGGATCACACAAACAGCGAATCCCAACTTTTCGTCCTGGCATTGAAAAAGCTCCTGAAAGCCGAGAACGGGTCCTGGATAGAGGTCGATCGCAGCAATCATGCGAACTGTGTCGCGTTCCAGCTTCCTGCAGCGTTCGATGTGGCTGAAACGGACCGTGAAACGGCATGATCTGTCGTCAACTGTCAGTCCTTGAGCTCACGTCAATGCATCTGGCGATCACATCCACTTCGACGAGATAGTCCGGCTTGGCCAGTCCGCCGACAATCAGCAGAGTGTTTGGCGGATATGCAGAGCCAGGGAACAGTGTCGGAAAGAGTGCGTTTCTCGCCTTGTTGAATTCCGCGATGTGACCTTCATCGACCAGATAGGTTGTGAACTTCACGACAGAAGACAGGTCACTGCCGCATTCGCCGAGCAAATCCGAGATCGTCTGCATGATTGCCGCGAGTTGCGCACCGACATCCCCCATCCCGACAGTACGACCGGCGTTGTCGGCTGCGACTTGGCCGGAGAGGAAAACCAAATCGCCTGATGCCATTTGCGCGGCATGCGAGTAGAGACCTGGCAATTCGCGTGCGCTTGTCGGGTTTACATATTTTACCGGTCTTATCATAGCGCTCATTGTCGATTACGTGACGGTGGGGCCCACATAGCCGGCTCGCGTCGCCATGTCCGATACCGGTTCGCTCTCGACGCACTCGCCACGCTTTGCAACAAATCCGGCGTACCACTTTGAAAGCGGCGCGGCAGTCAACCCATGGAGGACGATACTCAATCCGACGGTCAGGACCGTAATGGTCAATATGGCACTCGTTGCTTTCGTGTGCATTTCCTCGAGGACGAGCAGGCCGAACAATATCGACGCCAATCCGCGCGGCCCGAACCAGCCGAGAAATGCCATGGTCGCGCCGCTGATGCCCGTACCGATCAGCGATAGCGCGATCGGTATCATGCGGATGACGGTCAGGCTGAGGACCGCGTAGAGCAGCATCCACACATTCAAGTGCTCGATGATCTCGGGCAGCATCGCAGCGCCGAAGACCAGGAATGCGAGCAGAGACAATGTCTGACCTTCAGATTCCGCGAATTCCAACAAGAACTTGCAGCGGTTCTCGATGACATAGCCGAACAGCAACCCGGCCATGAATGCCGCGATGAAACCATTGCCGCCGATCAACTGCGCCAAACCATAGGACAAGCCTGCCATTGCCAGCACGGCAGGTCCTTCGAAGCTCTCCCCCAACCAACCATTCTTTGCGGCCTTGTCGATCGCCAGCGCAGCACAGAACCCGACCGCCAGTCCGACAAGCGGCCCAAGGACCACTTGTCCGCCGGCGAATTGCGCAAGAGCGCTAACATCGGTCGAGCCGTGTGATACTCCGACAAGCCCCGCGAAAAAAAAGACAAACGGAACGGCCAACCCATCATTCAGCCCGCTTTCGACATTGAGTGCCTGGCGTATGCGGACAGGAATGCGCGGATTTGAGACGACCGACTGGCCAAGAGCGGCATCCGTCGGCGCCAGGACGGCTGCCAATAGCGCTGCATCCGTCAGGCCGAGCCCGAGAGGGAGCATGTAGGCAACGGCGGTGCCGAACGCGATCACGAGCGGCATTCCGACGAGGAGCATGCGTACCGGCAGATTGTGGTCGCGTATCAGCAGCCGAAAATTGATCCGGGCCGCATCGGAAAAGAGCACTAGAACCAGCGTGATTTCTGCTAGAAGGTGGATCGCGCCGTGGGAAACGTCGAGATGCACGACGCCGAGGCCGCCACTGCCGACGGCATAGCCGAAAGCAGCGAAAGCCATGGGCGGCGTCAGAAGACCTGCCTGCATCTTTTCGGAGACGAGGCTGTAGATCAGAACGGCCACTGCAATGATTGCAACATCAAGCACCGGCGGACGCTAGCACCGGTCACATCAGGGCACCAGCGGCAATGACCGCTGTTCACTCAGTTGTCAGACATCACACTTGTGGTGGCCTATAGCTGGTCGATCGGAATCTTCAAGTAGGACACCCCATTGTCCTCCGCAGGCGGCATTTCGCCGGCGCGAATGTTGACTTGAACGGACGGCAGAATCAGCGTCGGCATATCGAGCGTGGCATCGCGCTCGCTCCGCATTTTCACGAAGGCATCCTCACTAGCGCCGGCTCCGACATGGATGTTGCGCTCGCGCTCTTCCGCAACCGTCGTCTCCCACGCGTAAACGTCTCGCCCAGGTGCCTTGTAGTCATGGCACATGAACAATCGCGTCTCCGGCGGAAGCGCAAGGATCTTCTGGATCGAGTGATACATGATGCGAGCATCGCCGCCTGGGAAATCTGCCCGAGCCGTGCCGAAATCGGGCATGAAGAGCGTATCGCCGACAAAGGCGGTGTCTTCGACAATGTAGGTCATGCAGGCAGGCGTGTGCCCGGGTGTGTGCATCGCGCGCGCATTGAGCCCGCCGATCTTGAACGTTTCACCATCCTGAAAGAGATGATCGAACTGGGCACCATTCGGTTGAAACTCACGCTCGAAGTTGAAGACCTCTTTAAAAATCTTCTGCACGTCTCTGATATGCCCTCCGATCGCCGTCTTGCCGCCGAGGACCTTCTTGATCATTGGCGCCGCACTCAAATGGTCGGCATGCGCATGCGTTTCGATGATCCATTCGACCGCAAGCCCCTGGTCCTTCACATAGGCGATAATCTGGTCGGCCGAATGGGTATCGGTGCGCCCGGACTTCGGATCGAAATCCAGCACCGTGTCGACAATGGCGCAACGGCGGCTGTCCGGGTCCGATACCACATAGGAGATCGTATAGGTCGCTTCGTCGAAAAATGCTTTCACATCCGGGGTCATCATGAGTCCTCGCTTCTGATCCGGGTTCCGATTCACTGCCATCGCGGTCACGACCGCCCTGCGATAGATCAAGAATCACGATCGGTCGCAGACAAATGACATTTCCTGTATTCACATATGCGATATTTTGAATATAATAAGAGGCAAGCACCTGCGCGATTCGGTCGCAAGGCCCGAGCGGCAGCAACTCTCAAAGAGGCAATCCCATGAGTCAGACACAACTCCGCAAAGTTGCTCCTCAAACGGCACGCCAATGGCTTGACGATGGACAGGCCATTCTTATCGATATCCGCGAAGCCGATGAATATGTCCGTGAGCATATTCCCGAAGCGCACCTCATTCCGCTATCCGGTTTCAGCCCGGAAGACTTTCCGAAGGATCGGGACAAGATTGCAATCTTCCATTGTGCCAGCGGGACACGTACCGCGACCGCCATCTCGCAGATCCTCGCGAGCGGTTTTGCGGAAATCTACATGCTCGAAGGCGGCCTTAAGGCCTGGCGGGCGGCCGGACTGCGTGTGAACGAAAACCGCAGCGCCCCGATCAGCATCATGCGCCAGGTTCAAATGGTAGCCGGCAGCATGATCATGCTGGGCATCGCGCTCGCTCTCACCGTTTCACCCTGGTTCATGGGCCTCAGTGCGTTCGTGGGTGCTGGACTGTTTTTCGCAGGTGCAAGTGGCACCTGCGCGATGGCTTCCCTTCTCAGCCACATGCCGTGGAACAAGGTTGCCGCGGTGCCGCAACGACCACCGGCGCATGCTGGCGCTTAGGGCGTGTCCGGATTCTTGTCGGTCAAATTCGATTTCCTTACTGAAGCTGCTCCCCTCACCCAACCCTTTCCACAGGGAAAGGGCTTGCTGCCCATGGACATCGCGGCTTCATCCCTTCTCCCTGGGGAGAAGGATAGCATGAGGGGAAGGACGCACAGCGTCAGTTGTTGATGAGAATCAGCAAAAACCAAACGCCAAGAGATTGGACGCGGATTGTCGCTCGCACTTCAAAGCACAACACACTTCAAAATTCAGGCACTGCGAATCCAGACATGATTGTCGTGAAACGCCGCGCCACCAATCGGAGCGACCTGGTCGCAACCCGTGAGCGTGTTAATGCCCTCGCCGTTCGGGAATTGATGGTTGGGGTTGATGCCCTCGACGATGACGACGCCCGGTCGTACGCCATCATAAGTCTCGGCAACCAGAGAAACTTCGCCACGTTCATTGCCCATGGCAATCGCATCACCATCCGACAATCCGCATTTCGCCATGTCATCGGGATGCATCATCGCAGTCGGCGCGCCTTGTTTCGCAAGCGACGTGGGCGTCTCATTGAAGCTTGAATTCAGATAGTTGCGCGCCGGCGCGGTCACCAGTCGGAACGGGTGGTCGTCATCGACATCCTCGATTACGTCCCAATGGTCGGGAAGCTCCGGCATGCTCGGCGTTGGGCCTTTGGGTCCAACATTGGTCGGCAACACCACGCTGGCCCAGTCCGGGCGAAAATGGAATTTTTCGTCCGGAGTCGCGAAGCCGCCCAAGTAGTGCGACGTCTCGAAATCAGGCTGGCAGTCGATCCAGTTCTCCCGTTCCAGACGTTCGAGGTCACCCCATCCCGAAGCCTTGACCGCCCAGTCGATCAACTGCCGCGGCGTCATGTCGAAACCGTCATGCACGGCACCGACCCGTTTCGCCAATCCACAATTGACGTCATGGTTGGAACGGCACTCACCAGGCGCTTCGATCAGTTTCGGCCCGAGCATCAGATGTTGATGACCGCCACCCTGATAGACGTCGTCATGCTCGAGGAACATCGTTGCAGGCAGGACGATATCGGCAACGGCTGTTGACTCCGTCATGAACTGCTCGTGCACGGCGACGAAAAGATCGTCCCGCGCAAAGCCGGCCTTGACCTTCCGCTGGTCCGGCGCGACCGACAGCGGGTTCATGTTCTGGATGAACAGCGCCGTTACCGGCGGCCCATCGCCAATGTCATAAGGATCGCCCAGCAAAACCGGACCGAGACGCGACATGTCGAGCATGCGCACCGACGGATCCTTCACGTCCGTACCTTCGATCATCGTGCTGTTCCAATTGAAGATCGACTTGTTGGCGTGGAACGCACCGCCCCCCTCGTGGCGCCACGCGCCGGTGATCGCCGGAATGCAAGCCGCGGCATGCATATTCACCGCGCCGTTCCGCTGGCGCGAGAAGCCATAGCCGAGACGGAAGTAGCTTCTCGGCGTCTGACCGACAAGACGCGCGAAAGACTCGATCTCCGAGACGGGCACGCCGGTGATTGCGCTTGCCCATTCGGGCGTCCGACTCTCGAGATGCGCCTCCAGGGCTTCGGGACAATCCGTGTAGCGCTCCAGATAATCGCGGTCGGCAAAGCCTTCGCGAAACAGGACATTCATGACACCGCAGGCAAAGGCGCCGTCTGTTCCGGGGCGCAGAAGGATGGGGATATCCGCCTGCTTCATGGTGGCATTGTTATAGACATCCACCACGGCAATCTTGGCACCGCGCTCCTTGCGGGCGCGGGTCGCATGGGTCATCACGTTGACCTGGGTCGCGACAGCATTGGTGCCCCAGATCACGACCAGATCCGACTTGGCCATCTCCCGCGGATCGGGGCCCATCAATGTTCCCGTCCCGGCCACGTAGCCGGCCTGGGCCAGCGGCACGCAGATCGTCGCATGCATGCCGGAATACTTCTTTACGTGACGCAGCCGGTTGATCCCGTCGCGCTGGACGAGCCCCATCGTGCCTGCAAAATAGTAGGGCCATACGGCCTCGGGCCCGTAGGACTGCTCGGCATTCAACATCGCCTCGGCGATTTCATCGAGCGCGGCATCCCAAGAGATGCGCTCGAAATCGCCGGAGCCCCGCTCACCCTTTCGTCGCAACGGATAGAGCACACGGTCCGGGTGATGAACCCTTTCGGCATAGCGCGCCACCTTGGCGCAGATCACGCCAGCCGTGTAGCTGTTGGTCTTTGCGCCCCGCACCCGGCCGATCTTGTCTTTACCAAGTACCTCCACCTCAAGGGCGCAGGTGGACGGGCAATCATGCGGACAGGTGCTGAAGGCGGTCGAAACGGGCGATTGGATGTTCATAAGGGCAGACTACCCCACGATTTCGCTTTCGTCGAAGCAGAGTGCAATCTCGGTTGCTGCGTTTTCGATGCTGTCCGATCCATGGGCCGAGTTGCGCTCGATATTTTCCGCGAATTCGGCGCGGATCGTGCCGGCATCGGCTTCCGCCGGATTGGTTGCGCCCATGACTTCACGATTCTTTGCCACGGCGTCTTCGCCTTCGAGCACCTGAATGACGATCGGGCCTGAGGTCATGAAGGAAACGAGGTCGCCATAGAATGGGCGTTCCTTATGCACGGCATAGAATTCCTGAGCCTGTGCTTCGCTCCAGTGCACGCGCTTCTGCGCTACGACCCGAAGGCCTGCACTCTCGAGCTTGTCGATGATCTTACCTGTGATGTTCCGTGCCGTTGCGTCCGGCTTGATCATGGAAAGCGTACGTTCGATAGCCATTTTCTTGCGTCATCCTGGTTGATTGATGCCCTCGGGCTGTTGGGGCCGCTTATAGCGGCGGCATCGGGGTGCGGCAAGCACTAGGCGCGCTTGGCGATTGCGTAAACTTTGCTCGGGAATCACCCACGCAATGTGGGCTTCCGCCTGCCTCACTCATCGTTCAGCAAATATGGCCGCACCTTATCCTTGAGCGCTTGAACGAAATCGACGGCAAGTCGGGAATGCGGGCCGTCGCCTGGCAGCGTGATCATGATCTCGTGAACAATGCGAGGCTGGTATCGGCGCACGGCGATATGACGCTGGAGATACTGGTCTGCCGTTAGAGGATCAATGATCGATACACCGGCACCGCGCGCCACGAGTTCGCAATTGGTCACGAAAAACCTGGATTCGACAATCGGATCCCATGGCAGGCCACTCGCGAAGAAGGAGCGCTGGATCTGCAGGGTTGTTGGATGGTCGTGATAGAGCGTGATCAAAGGTTCAGACCGGATCAGTTCCGGTGTCAGAACATCATAAACCGTCAAGGGATGATCTTCGCGCATTGCGGCAACGCATTCGAAACGAAGAACTTCCACCTCTTCGACCAACTCTTCCATCGGTGTTTCAACGATGGCGATATCGCACTGCTGGGATGGGATCATCATGCGCACAGCATCCGTGCTGCGCGTCAGTATCTTGAACCGGGCACCGGGACGGTCGCCGCGAAGATCTGAAATGACCGACGGCAGGACACTCAGACCAAATCCAGGAAGTGCCGCAATCGTCAGTGACCCATGCTTACCTTCCGAGATCTGCTTGGCGGTTCGGCGAACGTCTTCGACGCCTGATACGATGCGCTCAACGGATTGATAAAACTGATTGGCCTCTGGCGTCGGCACCAGGCGCCCTTTTTGTCGCTCGAAAAGCTGAAACCCGATTTCATGCTCAAGGGACGCGATCAGGTTGCTGACACCTGGCTGGGAGGTCCCGATGCGTTTGGCTGCCGCCGTCATAGTGCCCGCGACCATGACGGCTTTGAAGCACTCCAGCTGCCTCAATCTCATAACTTGCTCACCTATATCGGCAATTCGCTATCCCATAAATTTATCATATAATCTACGCAATTCACATTATTGGATTTTATTGATCGCATCTCCTCTACTGGCGACAGGCCAAACCACAGCCTTGACGACGGCTAGGAGATCGCGAACCCATGCGCGAGTCGCTCAATATCAATCGCGTTACGAAGTCCTACGGCTCGTTCCAGGCATTGGACGATGTTTCACTCAACATCACCGCCGGCGAATTCATGACGCTCCTGGGGCCGTCCGGCTCCGGCAAGACAACAATGCTGATGAGCATTGCCGGGTTTGTTGAGCCGACATCGGGTGAGATTACCCTGGATGGGCGGGCAATCACCGCATTGCCTCCTGAAAAGCGCAACTTCGGCCTTGTCTTCCAGGGGTATGCGCTGTTCCCCCATCTGACCGTCGCCCAGAATGTCGGTTATCCGTTGCGGGTCCGTGGGATCGACAAGAGCCGTGCAAACGAACAGATCGAGGACGTCCTGCAGCTTATCCAGCTCGAACACCTCGCCGAACGCTATCCTCAGCAACTCTCAGGCGGACAACAGCAGCGTGTGGCCCTTGCCCGCGCCCTGGTCTTCGAACCGGAGCTGCTCCTTCTCGATGAGCCGCTGAGCGCACTCGACAAGGCTTTGCGCAAGGATCTGCAACGGGAGCTGAAAGACATTCACGACCGGGTCGGCACGACATTCATCTATGTCACCCACGACCAGGAAGAGGCACTGTCCATGTCGGACCGGATCGCAATCCTGCGAGACGGCAAGATCGAGCAGCTTGGCGCACCCGAAACACTCTACGAAGAGCCTGCCAGCATCTTCGTCGCCAATTTCCTCGGAAAGAGCAATTTTCTGCCAGCCGAGTTCGACAACCACAAAGATGGTGAACTCATCTATTCCGTTGGCGGCCAGAAATTCCGCCGCCGGCACAGCACCACATCTGAAGTCGGACGCAACTTCTCCATGGCCCTTCGTCCTGAACGACTGGCCATGTGTGAGCCTTCAGATAACGACTATCCCAACAAGATCCCCGGCGTGATCCGCAAGGTCAGTTACTTCGGCCAGATCTACGAGGTGATGGTCGAGTCGGAAGTTGCCGGGGACTTGATGGTGACCATGCCGCTGGGCGGGCCGCGCCCCCGCATCGGGGAGGCCATTCATGTGGGCTGGCGTCTCGAAAGCGGTGTGCCGCTCGCCGGAAGGCCCGAAGCCCGGGACGATGCCTATGCAGGCTGATGCTGCCATAGGCCGCCCGAACGCAACGCCGATCCTGAGGGACTCGGCCTATTGGATCATGGTCCTGATACCGGCGGTCTTTATTGCCGGGCTGTACCTTACCCCCGTCATCTCGGTGATGATCCGATCGGTGACCGAACCGACTGTGGGACTGGATAATTACGCGGTCATTCTCGAAAACAGTGCGATCCAATCCGTCCTGGGCAAGACAGCCTATATATGCCTGGTGACCACGGCTCTGACGCTCCTGTTTGGCTATGTCACGGCATACGCCATGGTTCATGCACCGAAGCGAGAGCAACGCCTGCTCTTCTTCCTTGTGATCCTGTCCTTTTGGATCTCGGTCCTGATCAGGACCTTTGCCTGGATCGCTGTGCTGCAGCCACGCGGTCTCTTGAATGAGACGCTCATCGGTCTCGGATTGATCGACGAACCTCTCAGGCTCGTTCGCAATGACATCGGCGTCATCATCGGCATGGTGCACTATATGCTGCCCTACGCCATCCTGCCGCTCTTTGCCAATATGCAGACAATCAACCGGTCGCTTGTACCGGCAGCGCGCGCATTAGGCGCCAGTCGCCAATACGCCTTCTTCACAATCTTTCTGCCACTGTCCCTTCCCGGCCTCGCCGGGGCGGCCATCCTGGTCATGATCTTCTCTTCGGGTTTCTACATCACCCCCGCCCTTCTCGGTGGCGGCAAAGTGGTGATGGTCGCCGAATACATTTCCGTGCAAATGCAGGAGACACTGAAGTGGGGACTGGCAACATCGCTGGCCACCTGTCTGATGCTCGTGGTCCTGACATTGGCCGTCATTATGAGCCGGTTCATGGATGTCGGCAGCGCAGGCAAGGCGAGCTGACCCATGGATCAAGAGCTCACCCGCCCGCCCTTCTCTTTTGCCCGCATCGTCGGATGGCTGACGGTCTGCTTTCTCGTTCTGCCGATCCTCATCATTGCGCCGGTATCGTTTACGTCGAAGCGTTACCTCTCCTGGCCGGGTGCCGACTGGTCACTGCGCCACTACGAGTCCCTCATCGGCGACAATGGCTGGGTCAGCAGCATTGGCGACAGCCTCATCGTGGCGACATCCGCAGCACTTCTCGCGCTGATAATGGGAACGCTGTTCGCCGTCGGCAATTGGCGCCTCAATCACCCGTTCACCCGCAATCTCCGCATCATGATGCTGTTGCCGATGATCGTGCCGCCCATCGTGCACGCCGTCGCATTCTACGAGGCTTGGGCCTATCTCGACCTGCTGGATACGTATCCGGGACTGGTGCTCGTGCACACGATGAAGGCACTGCCATTTGTCGTCCTCTCAGTTTCGGCATCTCTCGTCAATCTCGATCCGAGACTGGAACAGGCATCCCGCAGTCTCGGCGCAAACGCCCGCCAGACCCTCTTCATGATCCTGCTGCCCCAGGTGCGGCCCGGCATGATCGCCGGCGCAATCTTTGCCTTCATCACGAGCTGGGACGAGATCATCGTCGCCATCTTCATCACCAGCCGCCATGTCTACACGCTGCCGAAACGGATCTGGGACGGCATCTTCGACAATGTCGATCCGGCCATCGCCTCTATCGGCACACTCATGATTGTGCTCACCGCCATCGGCCTTTTGCTTCGCGATCGCTACGAGCAGGCTCAGAACCGCGGGACAGGCGCGGAATGAGTCGATTTCCTAACTTCCATCCAGCCAAAGGAGTTCGCGATGACTGACAAGAAGACCGATCCGTTCGAATGCGAAGACTTTCAGCAAGATCTCGTCAAAATCCTAGTCGAGAAATCATCGAAAGACCCGGTGCCACGGCGCCTCTTCCTCAAGACGGCTCTGGCGCTCGGCATATCGCCACTCCTCTACAAGATGACGCCGGCCTTTGCCGGCACCGATGAACTGGTCATCGTCAATTGGGGCGGCGACGCCGTCAAAGCCCACAAGAAATCCTGGGCAGCCCGATACGAAAAAGCACATCCCGGAAAGAAGGCTGTCATCGATGGCTCGGGCCCTTCGTCGGGCAAGATCAAAGCCATGGTGCAAAGTGGCAAAGTCACCTGGGATCTATGCGACCGAAATAATGTGGCCGCCATCGATCTCGGCCGCCAGGGCTTGCTGGCGGAAGTCGACTATAGCCGGATCGACCGCGACGCCGTCCCGAAGGCCTATCAGGGACAATGGGGACTTGGTGCCTACTACTACTCCTTTGTTCTGACCTGGGACACCAAGGCCTTCGAACGTGCACCGACGAGCTGGAAAGACCTTTGGGATCTGAAGAACTTCCCCGGTACGCGGACGATGCGAAAGAACTTCGAAGGCCAGTTGGAATCCGCACTCCTCGCCGATGGCGTCGCGCCGGACAAGATCTATCCCGTCGACGTCGACCGTGCGATCGACAAGATCAAACAGATCAAGGAGCACACGATCTATTGGGGATCGGGATCTGAAAGCCAGCAGATCATGCGCGATGGCGATGCCAAGATCGGCAATCTTTGGCATACGCGCGCATCGATCGTGAACCGGGAAACGGAAGGCAGGGTCGACTATACATTCAACCAGGGAGTCCTGTTTGCAGGCGCCTGGATACAGCCGAAAGGCGCCCCCGGAGGCAAGGCGGCATGGGATTTCGCCGCCGCCGCCCAAGATCCACAATCACAAGTGGAGGTTTTTCAGGCGCTCGGTTCCGGTCCGATCAATCCCGCAGCGGCTGCGTTGGTACCAGCCGATATGCGCGGCAGGGATGCCGGCAACCCCGACAATCTGAAAGTGCAGGTTGCCGCCAGTGCGGACTGGTACGCGTCCGACTATGCGAACATCCTGAACCGCTATCTCGACGCCATCGCAAGTTGACAATAAACGGACTGCGCAAATGTTTTTGCGCAGTCCGAATATTAAGCCGAACGGCGGATCTTATGAATCCAGGGAACAACGCAATGGCAACTGTCGGTATAATGCCACCGCAGAGGAACGGACCATTCGTCGGCCCTTCCACATTCATGAATGTGCCCTTCACGACGGGAATTGGCGACAGTCTCGCGGCAATACTGGGCGTCCCATTCGACTGCGGAACACATCCCACGCGGATCGGCGCCCGTCACGGACCGCAGGCAATCCGGGAACAATCGAGTCTGGTTCGATCCTTTCAACCGCCTTTCGCCCAATACAGCCCACTCGAACGCTTGAAACTCGTCGACTGCGGGGACGCCGACGTCACGCCAAGTGTTATCGATGAGTCGTTCGAGCAAATTGAAGCGGCAGCCTTTGCGATACTCGAGGGTGGCGCAGCGCCCTTGGCGTTCGGCGGCGACGGTATGATTTCCCTCCCGCTACTTCGAGCTGCAAAACGACAACATCCCGGTCTTGCGGTTCTGCACATCGATGCTCACACCGACACGTATCGTGGTGATGGCAACGCAACCCATGACCGGTTCAATGTCGCAACCACCTTCACGCGGGCTGCAGAAGAAGGTCTAGTTGACCTTGCACACTCATTCCATGTGGGCGCACGCGGCCTGGTGATGGACCCATCAGTTTTCGAGCATACGCAGGAGACGGGCTATCAACTCATCAAGGGTGTCGAACTATTCGATAACGGCCTTATGGCGACAGCTGAGTTGCTGCGGGAAAAGCTCGCTGGGAAGCCTGTCTATCTGTGTTTCGACATGGATTTTTTCGATCCATCCTGCGCCCCAGGCGTGTGTACGCCTACTTGGGGCGGCGCAAATGCGCGAGAGGGCCTTGATTTCCTTCGGGGACTGGCAGGGATCGACTTCATTGCAGCAGATATCAATACTGTGTCGCCACCCCACGATGTCGGGGGCATGACCGCCTTCCTCGCAGGAACCGTAGCTGTAGAGATTCTAACCTTGTTTTGTCAGGCTCCATCGCTCGCGGCAAAAATCGAAGGGGCATGACGTTCAGGAGCCGCGTGGCAGAGTCCATGGAATTGTGAATCTGTAAAAAGCCGCTGTTGGACTATTGCCAATCGCCTCTCCGTTTCCAGCCCGTAAACATGGACCTGACAAGGTTCTCGCGGTGCAGGAGGCTGGCGAGAAACACGCCCACCACGTGAAGGAACACGAGCCCAAGCGCAAGATTTGCCGCACCTTCGTGCAGCTCCTCAATCCACTCCATTCCCAAGAACGCGTCCATAGTCGACATCACACCCGTTCCGATTGCGATCGAGAGTGAGAGCAGCAACGCCAGCACCATGGCACCGCCTGCCGGATTGTGGCCCAGATAGCGTTTGGCTCTCAAACACACATTATCTTTCAAACAATCGATGACTACGGTCGGCCTGCATACAAAGTCGGAAAAGCGGGCATGCCGCGTTCCGATCAGGCCCCAGATGAGGCGAAGGCCGATCATCGCAGCAATCGCGTATCCGGCGAGTTCATGGGCGCGGTCCCATTCTTCCGCTGTGATCCAGGCAATTGCGAAAAACAACACAAGCGTCCAGTGGAACAAGCGAACAAACGGGTCCCAAACCTTGATGAAGGCCGGCCGCGAAGAGCGGCCAGCCACTATTGGATTGTTGGCAATCGTCATGAATTACGACCTACGTTCGCGTTTGACGACATCACCTGTAGCGGGGTGAATCTTGAGCTCGAGGCGTGCACCGCTCTTGTCGACTACGTAAACCTCGTAACAACCGTCGTCTTTTTCCACCTTGCGGACGTCATAGCCCATGCCGGTTACCTTGGTTGCAATGTCCTGGACCGACATTTGCTGGGCGCCGGCCTGGCGTCCGCATGAATAGTCATCGTCACTGGCAAGTGCGGGAAGTGTTGACGCGATCATGAAGCTAGCCGCAGTGATGGTGAGGATGTTGCGCATTTCTTCGCTCCCTTGTGTAATTTCGCCTGGTTGGTGAAGTGCGCAAATTAGGCGAAGTCGGGTGACAGACCGCTTAGGGCGGCGTTCAGCGTTTTGTCATCCTGACCGGCGCATTTTGTTGGGATGAGAGTGGTGACCCGAAGAGGCTTTGTTGTCGCGCTATTCACGACCGTGTTGTCCGCTGGCTTGGTCGCGCCGATAGTGCGCGCAGACGAGGAGAAGGGCCACAGCGCACGCGACCATGACGATGCATGGAGCGCGCGCGAGGGCGGCTCGATTCTCGCTCTGCCGGAGGTGCTCGCTATTGTCGACCGGCAAATCGAGGGCGAAATTATTGAAACGGAATTCGAGAACGAAGATGGCCGCCCCGTCTACGAATTCAAATATGTGGACAGGAATGGTCGCGTGCGGGAGCTTTATGTCGACGCGCGCACAGGAATCATTCTTAAGGACAAGCCCGATTGATGCGAGTTCTTGTTGTCGAGGACGATCTGCGGATTGCCCGCGATGTGATCGAGACCCTTACCGGTGCAGGTTACCTAGTCGATCACGAAGATAACGGTGAAGAGGCGTGGTTCAAGGGTGACACCGAGGACTATGGGGCAGTTATTCTCGACCTCGGCCTGCCGGACTTGGATGGCCTGGCGATCCTCAAGAAATGGCGGGCGAGTGACAGAAGCTTTCCCATCCTCATCCTCTCCGCCAGAGGGACGTGGAGCGAACGCGTCGAAGGCATTGACGCGGGGGCCGACGATTATCTTCCGAAACCATTCGAAATGGACGAACTTCTGGCCCGGCTGCGCGCCCTCATCCGGCGGTCGACCGGTCATGCCGCACCGTCGATCTCGATCGGCAACGTTATCCTTGATCCCAAGCAGATGCGCGTGACGGTGGCCGGCATTCCCAAGGCCTTGTCACCTCAGGAATATCGCTTGCTATCCTATTTGATGCTGCATGTGGGGCGCGTCGTGCCACAACAAGAACTCGCAGAGCAACTGCATGGCTCCTATGAGGACCGTGAGTCGAATGCGGTCGAAGTCCTAATCGGACGGGTCAGACGCAAGCTGGGCGCCAACCTGATCGAAACGCGCCGGGGCTTCGGCTATGTGATCGAGGCGGGAGAACAGTGAATACCCGGTCTCTACGGCTGCGGTTGATGGTTGCCGCGACAGGAGCAATAGTGCTTGCGCTGGCGATCGCCGGTTTCGGTCTCGTGCTGTTGTTCGAAAGGCATGTCGAACGCCGCATCGGATCAGAGCTCGACACCTATCTCAATCAGATTGCCGCACGCATGGTGTTCGGCGAAGGCGGGGCTGCCCGCCTCGGCGGCAAACTCGCCGATCCGCGTTTCGACCAGGTCTATAGCGGACTCTACTGGCAGATCGGCGATGAGAAGACCGGCCGGTTCGCACGTTCGCGCTCGCTATGGGACACGAATCTCGATCTGCCCGAGGACAAGCCGGCAGTCGGCAGCATCCATGTGCACGACATAGCAGGTCCGCAAGGCACCAGTCTTCTCACACACGAGCGCCGCCTTGTTTTCAATACAGGGATCGAGGAGAGGATTCTTCGTCTCGTCGTAGCGATAGACCGCGCAGACGTCGCCGCCCTTACCACGGACTTTGCATCGGACGTCACTTGGTCACTGCTACTGTTGGCGGCCGTCCTTGTTCTTGCCGGCTGGATACAGGTCAATGTCGGTCTCAAACCCCTCTCTGCAATACAAAGTGGCCTGACGGCCATTCGCAGCGGCAAGACCGACAGGCTCGATGTCGATGTCCCTACAGAGATCGCGCCGCTCGTCGAGGAGGTGAACAGCTTGCTCGATGGCCAGGACAAGGCCATGCAGCGCGCGCGCGACAGAGCGGCCGACCTTGCCCACGGTTTCAAGACACCGCTGACGGCGCTCCTGGCCGATGCCAAACGCTTGCGTGATAAGGACGAGCGCAAAATTGCCGATGAAATCGAGCGGACCGCGACACAAATGCGGAGCCACATCGACCGTGAGCTGACCCGCTCCCGCATCAGGAATATCAGGATGTCGGCACCGATCGAAGTCGATCCGGTCGTTCAAGGCTTGATCACTACGTTAAGGCGCACGCCGGAAGGTGAAAACATCTCATTCGAGACGAACATTGAGGACGGCCTTACTGTTCGTGCTGAATGCGACGACCTCAATGAGATTCTCGGCAACTTGCTTGAAAACGCCGTGCAACACGCCAAGGGAAGGGTTCTCGTGCGCGCAGCGTTATTTGGTTCAGTAGTACGCTTCGACGTGGAAGATGATGGACTCGGCATTGCCGCCGCCAAGCGCAAGTCGGCATTCGAGCGCGGCAAACGGCTAGACAGCTCAGCCCTGGGATCAGGTCTCGGTCTCGCTATTGTCAGCGACGTACTCGATCATTACGGGAAAACACTCGCTCTTAGCACATCCAAACTCGGCGGTTTGCACGCGTGCTTCGAATTGACAAGTTAATCTCGGCTATTGGCGATTTTCTGCCTATAGGAAACTCGCTGATTTGTCGCGGATGCAACATGCGGACCGGACAATTTTGTTAAGAACTAAGATCACTACATGCGAATCTCGGGGCACTTGATCGGGCACGAGTTGCTCGGTTCAGATGGCCATTTAGAACAGCAGCGAAGAGGAATTTAGTTTGGAGGACTCTACCACTTGGATTTGCGTATTGGTCGTCGTCGCATTCGTCGTCTTTCCAGCAAGCATGGTTCTGTTGGGAATAAAATTCTTATATACTACTTACTCGTTCAGAAAAGACGCGGTCGAGGTGACCGGCACGGTCGTTGACGTCAAGGTAATTGTAGGTCAGTCAGACGGGCACCGCACTACGGACTATCAACCGACGTTCGAATTCACAGGTCCTGACGGTGAAACCTTACGGGGTGAAACATTGATGCGGTCAGCAAGCTACAATTTTCCAACTGGCAGCCAACACCCTGTTTTGGTGAATTTGCAGAAACCGGGCACAGTCCATATGCCAAGCAATGCGCCCTATCACATTGGGTCGGTCATGATCACTATTGCTGGCACCATCGCATATTTCGGCATTGTGTTCGGATTGCTAGGAGGTTGAAGTCGCAGAATTTTGGTGATTGGGGTTGGACGAGAGACGAATTAGCCGTCCCAATTCACCCTGTTCAAACCAACGAACCGTGCCATACGACCGAGTTCCGCGTTTAGTTTCTCGCGTCGTTTGGCTGGCCACTGAACACCGTCTTCGGGCCAGAAGTTCATGACATTTAAAGTCGAGACCTGACGGTCTGCCCTTATTTCAATCCGTCCGACAAAACGATGACCTTCGAGGAGTGGGAACACATAGTAGCCCCAAATCCGTTTATCGGCAGGAACAAACATTTCCACCCTATAATCAAAGCCGAAGAGACGGCTTAAGCGTTTTCTGTCCCGTATGACGGAATCAAATGGGTTCAAAATCCGGAGACGCGAAGTTGGCCGCTTCAAGTTTTCCAGCCTTTCCTCGATATCGACCGGAGCAATGCCCTTCACCCACGCCCCTTGTGCTGTTTCAACCTCTACGGCCTGCACTTTCGCAGATGCATTTTCTGACCAGGCGCGTACCTCTTTTGCATCCACGGCATCCCAGAATTTCTGGACTTCGCCCAGAGTTCCAAAGCCCATACGGTCCAACGCAGCCTCACAAAGCCATTCGATCTGTTCGCGATCTGTCAGTTCGATGTCGCGAAGGCGCTTGGGAAACACACGCTCGGCCAAATCGTAATACTTGTTGAAATTGACCCGGTGGCAGGTCGCAAGTTCGCCGCCATACCACATGTAATCCAGTGCCAATTTGTGGGGTGGTCTTGACCACACTTTTTTAGGACCGGCGACCTTGGTATCGAACGCATGGGTCGATAACGCGCCTTCAGCCTCAATACGGGATCTGATCGCGTCCCTGCCCGCTTTGTCCGGCATCCCCTTGAACCAATTCGCCCGGTCGATCTGTTCTTTCTTGCGGCGGAATTGGCGGCGCCACATCGGAAGAAACTCCATCGGGATGACCGAGGCGTCATGCGTGTAGTGCTCAAAAACAGTGCGGTCGCGAGCCAAGAGTTCGTTCAGCATCGGTTCGCGATAATTCTGGTTTCGACTCCACAATATGTGATGGTGAGCGCGGGAGACGATCTGAATGGTGTCCAGTTGAACAAACCCCAATTGCTTGATGATTCCCAGCACATCGAGCGTGCCGGTTGGGGCGGCACCCAGGCCTTGAGAGGACAGCCATAATTGGCGCGCTTTCCGATTTGATATTCTTAACGACGTCAATTTCACCGTTCCATAGATTAGCTGACAGTGGAGACAACCGACGACAATTCGTCGAGCCCAATCTGTGATGAGAATCTCCCGGACCGCCCCAACTATCGAATTGCCCGCAGCAGACGGAAGAAGTTCAAAATCTGTATCGCAGACCCGGCCAAATACGTATAAGCCGCCGCTTTCAAAATGCTGCGTGCAGCAGGAAGATCTTCCTCTTTGACATAATTGCCATGCTCCAAAATGGGAAGCGCACGCTTGAAACTCGCATCGAATTCAACCGGCAATGTTATGAGATCAGCTGCTACACGGATCAGGCCCATCAGGACGACAGCGACAACGCCCAAGATCATGATCCTTGGTCCTAAAGCGGTGCTGCCGGCGAGGGTCAGTCCGAATAGAAGGACACTGCCGATCCTGTCGGAAAACATGGCCGCGGTGACAATGCGCTGCCGCGCATGCAGTGGTTTGTAGTCGTCCCGGTCTTGCAAGGCATGGCCGAATTCATGGGCCGCTACGGCAATAGCGGTCAATGACCGGCCGTCATGAATATCATTGGTCAGACGAATTGCTTTCCCGCTCGGGTCGTAATGATTGCCTTGTGTAGAGGGCTCCACCACCACATCCTGCAGGCCCGCACTATCCAATAGGTGCCGCGCCAGCTCCCCGCCGGTTCCCGGGATATCCGCCCGGTCATCCGCATGATTGGCCATGACCGATTTGACCCACAGTGTCGGGCCGAAAATCAATCCGCCGATAACGATCAAAACGATAAGCCAGAGCATAGCCTAACCATATAGGGAGGGAAGCGGTCGGTGCTAAGACCCATTTAGCACCAAAGCCGCGCCTTTCTCGCCAATCATCATCGTAGGTGCATTGGTATTGGCGGATGTAACGGTGGGCATCACCGAGGCATCAATCACACGGAGATGCTCGGTGCCGTGGACACTCAGCGATGGATCGACAACCGCCATCTCGTCCTCCCCCATGCGGCAGGTACCAGAACAATGGAACACCGTACTGCCCTGATTGCGGATGCGATCCAGGATATCGGCGTCGCTGACCGCCTCCGACCCTGGCATCATCTCTTCATCCCAGGCATCTCGGAATGCCGGTTGGCGATAGATCTCGCGGAGCATTTTCACACCAGCTACCATCGTGTCGCAATCAATCTGCTCGGAGAGATAGTTCGGATCGATACGGGGAGCAGCGAACGGGTCGTTCGAGCAGATCTCAAGCGTTCCCCGTGAGGCCGGATGGCACTGCCAGACCATGGCGGTGAAGCCCGAATACCGGTGCAGCGGCTCGCCTGTCTTGTCGACCGAGAGCGGCATGACAAGAAACTGGACGTCCGGCCGCCCGTCCTGCGCAAATTCGGTGCAGGCGGCACCACCCACCTGCCCTGCTCCGATGGTCAACGGGCCGGAGCCCTGAAACAGCCAACGCAGTCCCATGCTCGCCAGCTTGATGGGATTGCGCGTTTCATCGTTCAGCGAATTGCGTTCCTTCAATCGGACGACGGTGCGGACCTGCAAGTGATCCTGCAGGTTCCGACCGACACCGGGAGAGTCAGCAACCACATCGATCCCGTGTCGTTGCAACAGGTCGGCAGGTCCGACGCCCGACAGCTGCAGCAGCTGTGGCGACTGCAAAGCGCCGCCGGACAGGATGACCTCTCCCTCTGCGCGGGCCTTGCTCAGCTTGCCATTCGAGGACCACTCGACGCCCACAGCCTTGTTCCCCTCGAACAAGACACGCGTCGCGTGAGCATTGGTCTGAACGGTCAGGTTCGGGCGATCGCGAACCGGGTGGAGGAATGCGACGGCTGCGCTCTCGCGCCAGCGGCTTCCGATGCTGAGCTGATAAGCGCCGACGCCATAGGTGCTCTCGGCGTTGAAGTCCGGGTTGGCAGGCAATCCAAACTGTTTGGCGGCGGCAAGCCAGTCCGCACATGCTGGATTGTCATTGCGCAACTCCGAGACCGTCAGATCGCCATGGGCGCCGCGATACTGGCTCTCAGCCCCACCGACCTTCTCAAGCTTGCGGAAATACGGCAGGACGGACCGATAGTCCCACCCGGCTGCTCCCTGGCGCGCCCAGTCATCGAAATCTTCATGTTGCCCACGAATATAGATGAGCCCATTGATCGAGCTGGATCCACCAATCACCCGGCCACGCGGCCAGTTGATTTCGCGCCCCGCCGTCCCGGCACACGGTTCCGTCGGGAAGTGTCGCGTGAACCGATCATCGGTTATCAGCTTGGCATAGCCGATAGGCAGACGAACCCAGAAATTGCGATCCCATCCGCCGGCTTCCAATAGCAATACGCGATGCGCGGGGTCCGCCGAGAGGCGGTTTGCCAGCACGCACCCCGCTGATCCGGCGCCGACAATAATGAAATCATACTCCGTCTTCGTCATCGCTTCCCTCGGCAAATGGTGCTCTTCGGTCGGGCATCTCGATTGCAATTCCAGCATAGCCGTACGCGGCGCGCTGGTGTATTCGAAGCGCCATGCTTCACATCAACGATCTCACATACCGCATCGACGGGCGCCTGCTCTTCGAAAAAGCCACCGCAGGTTTACCGGAACGCAAGCGCATCGGGCTGGTCGGGCGCAATGGCACGGGCAAATCCACGCTGTTTCGGTTGATCATGGGCGATATCGCCTCGGACGAAGGCGGCATCCAGATTCCCAACCGGGCACGCATCGGCGGTGTCGCGCAAGAGGCGCCTGGCGGCAGGGAGACTCTGCTCGAATGGGTCTTGATGGCCGACAAGGAGCGCGCCGCGCTCCTGGAAGAGGCCGAAGAGGCAACGGACCCCAACCGGATCTCTGAAATCCACCTGCGCCTCACAGATATCGACGCCCATTCGGCACCGGCACGGGCAGGACGTATTCTGGCTGGCCTCGGCTTTGACGAAGCCACACAGAACGGGCCTTGCGGCGCCCTTTCGGGCGGCTGGCGCATGCGCGTCGCTCTCGCAGCCGCGCTTTTCGAGGGGCCGGACATTCTGCTACTCGATGAGCCGACGAACTATCTCGATTTCGAGGGGGCGGCCTGGCTCGAGAGCTTTCTGCAGGCTTATCCGGGCACCGTCCTCGTGGCCAGCCACGACCGGGAACTGCTGAACAATGCGGTGACGCATATCCTTCACCTCAGCAATTTGAAGCTCAGTCTCTATACCGGTGGCTACGACCAGTTCGAGGAAGCGCGCCGGGAAAAGCAGCGGCTTGATCTGAAACTCATCAAAAAGCAGGACGAGCATCGCCGCCATCTGGAGGCCTTCGTCTCACGCTTCCGCTACAAGGCTACCAAGGCGCGGCAGGCGCAGTCCCGCATCAAGATGCTGGAAAAGATGCAACCTATTGCCGCCGAGATCGATGGACGTGTGGCGCCGTTCCATCTGCCGGGTCCCGAAAAAGCGCTGGGCGATCCGCTCATTCGTCTCGAAGGAGCCGCTGCCGGTTACGCCGCGAACACACCTGTCTTATCCGGCCTGGACCTCAGGATCGATTGCGACGACAGGATCGGGCTCCTTGGCGCCAACGGTAACGGCAAGAGCACCTTTGCCAAGCTGCTCGTCGGTGCATTGGAGCCGATGGCAGGCCGTCTTCAATCCTCGAAGAAGCTCATCGTGGGTTATTTTGCACAGCATCAACTCGACGAGCTGAATCCGGAAGGCTCAGCATACGATCACTTCGCACCGCTGTTGGAAGACAAGACCGAGGCGCAGAAGCGGGCCAAACTCGGTCAGTACGGCTTTACGGCCCGGATCGTCGATACAGCTGCAAAAAATCTTTCAGGCGGCGAGAAAGCCAGATTGCTGTTTGCGCTAGCCACCTTCTGCGAGCCGCATATCCTGATCCTCGATGAGCCGACCAACCATCTGGACGTCGACAGCCGCGAAGCTCTGATCCATGCGCTGAACGATTATGAAGGGGCGGTGATCCTCATCAGCCATGACCGCCATCTTCTCGAGACCTGCGCCGACCGGCTGTGGATTGTCCGCGATGGCACGGTGTCGCCTTTCGATGGCGATGTCGCCGCCTACAGCGCCGAGTGCCTGGCGGAGCGCGGTGTGAAGACCAAGGAAAAATCCGCCGGCGGTGGCTCGAAGGCGAACCGCAAACAGGAGCGCAAAGAGAAAGCGGCCGCGCGGGCACAGCTGGCGCCGATGCGCAAGGCGCTCAATGCGATGGAAAAGAATATCCAGAAGATCACAAAGGACATTGCGGCTTTGGACACGAAGCTCGGCGACATGGAGCTGTACGAGCGCGACCCGGACAAGGCTCTCGCACTCCAGAAGAAGCGCGGCGAGCTCACACGCGCGCTCGCCGATGCGGAAGAACAGTGGCTTAGCGCGAGCGAGGAACTCGAAGCCACGGACGCTTGATGCAACTAGCATGCAACGCAATCTGTTTTGATCTCAGCAGCCTCGATCTCGTCGTTGCCGGGCTTGACCCGGCAATCCATGCGATCTCTCCAAAGGCAACTATGGGATAAGCCAATCAACAGGCACGCCAGAAGCACCACCGCATAGATTCCCGTGTCAAGCACGGGAATAACGACTGAAGGGGTGGCAGGTAGAACCGAAGACATTGCAAGACGGCAAACTCAGCGCATCAGTGTTCGACCAAACGATCCAGTCGCAACCTGTGTCGCTCATCCGTCAGGCGCCAGGTGCCGATCATCACGGCGATCAACACACCCAGTGCTGTCGCACCCCCGATCAGAAACATGATCAGAAGCTGATACTTCGTCGCCTCGACCGGATCGACGCCGGCCAGGATTTGTCCAGTCATCATGCCCGGCAGAGAAACGATACCGGTTGCCGACATGGCATTGACGATCGGCATCATGCCCGTCTTGAGAGCCTGACGCGCAACGGACGAGAACGCATCCCGACGAACAGCGCCGAGTGCTATGCGGGCCTCGATAGAAGCGCGCTCCCGCTTGGCTGTCGTGGTGAGCGTCTCGAGCCCAAGGCTGACGCCGGTCAGCGTATTGCCGAGTATCATACCGAGGATCGGAACCACGTAGCGCGCCTCGTACCACGGGTCGGGGCCGATCAGCACGCCAACGCCGAAGACAGTCGCAAGCGTGCCGACGAAAATGAGTGTCATGGTCCCGATCCCATAGGACCACAGGCCTTTGAGCGGGTTTGTCTGTCGCGCCACGACCTCGCGGCCGGCGAAGAGAATCATGATCAAGCCGAGCCCGACCGTCCATAGCGGCGAGGTCTGTGCGAACAGGAATTTTAGAACAAAGCCGATCGCCATGAGCTGCACGCACATGCGTGCTGCCGCGAACAACAGGCTTCGCTCGATCTTCAAACTGAAGACCAACGACAGGATCCCGTTGATGAACAGGAGTGACGCAGCAAACACCAGATCCCAATAACTCAGAACGACATAGCTCATGAGGTCTCAAGCCTCACCTTGCCATCGGAGATCACAAGGCGTCGCTTCGCCATCCGTTCGGCCTGGGCATCGTCATGGCTAACCAGCAGAATAGTGCAGCCGGTATCCTGCTGTGCCTTCATGAGGGCTTCAGCCGATGCTGTCGCTTCGCTATCCAGAGCCCCGGTCGGTTCATCGAGCAGGAGGGCCTTTGGATTATCCTCAAGCGCGCGAACGAGTGACAAGCGCTGACGTTCCCCGGTTGAGAGACGTTCGATCGGCCGATCGAGAATTTCTGCCGGTAGGCCAAGGCTGGCGATTGCCTCTTCAAGACCATCCTGTTTCAAAAAATGAGGCCGCGGCGTCTCCCCCCACCATCCCGGTTCGGCAGCCGCATAACGCACACGGCTCCGCCACTCCGGCCCTGTCATCGCATGGCGCTCGACATCGTTGAGAAACACCGATCCATCGGCCGGATCCAGATCCGATATCGCACGCAATAACAATGATTTACCGGATCCCGAGGGCCCTCGGACCGCAAGACATTCACCCGCATCTACTGTCAGCGAAACGGGCTCGACCCCGTGAACCTTGAGTGCTTCAAGCCTGAGCACAGCTGCATCTCCTCACTCAATCCGCTCTTTGGCAAAAAGCACACATGGCGATTGGAGTGAGAGCGCTATACACGGGAGGCGATGAGGATTGCAAACAGCGTGAGCACCGCACGGCCGGACAGACCGATCGTTGACATCGTTCAGGCTTTCTTTTCCCACTTGCCGCGATCGTTCTGCTGCCAGTAGGTGATGGCATGACCAGCCTCTTTGGCCGCCGTCCATTGCCGGCGAGCCTGAGCGACCATCTCTTCGTTGCGGCCGTCGAACAGATAGACCACGCGCTCATAGGGTTCGAAGTCGGAGGCATCTGCACCATCGACCAGGAAGCGGATTGTTGCGCCGTTAGGATTGATCTCTCCGGATGTCAGGAATATCGGCTGACGCTCCGGCGTCCCATCCTTGATCGTGCCGTGGGGAAGAAAGGACTCGTCCGCATAGGTCCACAGCAGACTGTCGATCGCATCGACACGCTCATCGCTCCCGGCCTGCACAACCGCCCGCCACCCGCGCGACAGGGTACGCTCCAGCAGATCGGGGAGGACACGTTCAAGCGGCACCCGCTCCAAATGGTAGAACAGGACCTCGGTTGGCACCTCTTGGGCTGTTTCGCTCATAATCGAATTCGGTCTTCTGAGTGTCCGATTGGCAAATCCTGCAGCCAGCCCGCTCCCCCCGGCCCAACCACCCCGAGGGTACCCTTATTGGGTGGTTGGGCCGGGGGAGAGGGCTGGCTTCAGGACCTTTAAATCAAGCTCCGAAACGTCGAAACCCTATTTGTGCACGATCGACCGCCATGACGTATAGAGCGTTGAGTGCAGCAATTGGACTTTCCCACCGAAACGAACGACGATGAGATCCTTTTCGGGCATCAGGTAGACCACCTGCCCTCCCCGGCCAAGCATATAGCTGAACGGTCCCTGCAAAGGTTCACCAGCCCGATCCAGGACGTTCCGAAAAAGATGCAAACCGTAGTAGCCGTTTCGTATGTCCTCGTAACGGAGATCTAGCCCTAAAAACTGACGCCAGAGGTTGGTGGGCAAAAGCTTCTCGCGCGCCGTACCATTGTTGAGCACGAAGATCCCGACCTGCAGCCAATCGCGCGGCGTCCCATACAGGCAGCAATAGGGCGAGACGTCGAGACCAGGGCCGTAACGCCGCCAGTGCGCCTCCGCAGCGCCGGCAGGCTTCCAGATCTTTTCGCTGAGGACCTGCTCCAATGGCTGCCCGTAAACCTTGGACACCAAGCGGCCGAGAATGGCCGTATTGATGTTTTGATAATTGTAGCGCCCTCGATCGGCATTCTTGGTCCGAAGATCTCTCGCGACAGTATCCAGGCCAAGCATATGGAGTTGCGCCAGCGGTCCGAACGGATTGATGCGCGTTGCCTTGATATCCTTGCCCCGATAGGCGGAAGATCCCTGAGGGCCGCCAGCTTCAAAATCGATCCCGCTACGCATGCGCAAGAACGCTATGACCGGGATCGATCCCCATTCCTGGTTTCCTCCATCATCGACATACCGGTTGATAGGATCGTCAAGGCTTTCGATCCGGCCATCCGCATGAGCCCGCAGCACCAAGAGGCCGACCAAACTCTTCACCATCGAGTATGAATTGAGCTTGGTGTCCGGCGTGATCCCATCGGCGTAATGCTCCATATGAAGCTTGCCGCCCTGGAAGATCAGAAGTGCTTTGCCCTCGCCCTGTTCGAAGAGACGCTGGCCTCTCGGGGTGAACTTCGTTCCTTGCAACGCGTTTGGAATTTCGTCAGGTGCTCGTTCTGCGCCAGATACTGCGGCGAAGGAGCCGGACGCTGGCCAGGCGGGCTGTGGATAACCCTCGAACGCGAGCCGCGGCAGATAGGGAGCCCACGCCAGTGCCAGAGCCGGCACCGCTGCCGCGACGATCGCAAAGGGGATCAGAAGAAGTCTGCGGTTCAGGTATCGTCGCCAGGAATGTTGCATGCGCTCGACCTACATCGCCCTTGTGCAGTTCTGATGCAGACGATGTTGTTATTTGAGCGCCGTTCGTTTCGGTCGTTCGAAACGTCCTATTTTTCCGCGACATACGGATTTTTGCCGCCGCGCACATTCATACGGATTGGAACGCCCGGCAGATCGAAATTTTCCCGCAGGCCGTTGATCAAATAGCGGCGATAGGCTTCCGGCAGCTTGTCCGGCCTCGAGGCGAACAAGACGAAGGTCGGCGGGCGGGCATTTGGCTGGGTCATATAGCGCAGCTTGAGACGCCGTCCAGAAACGGCGGGCGGCGGGTGCCATTCGATTGCATCCGACAGCCACCGATTGAGTGCGCTGGTGGACAGGCGGCGGTTCCAGATCTCGGCGAGTGAAAACGTCGCGCGCAAGAGCTTGTCGAGACCTTTGCCGTTCAGCGCCGATACGGTCACGAGCGGCACGCCCTTCACCTGAGGCAAGAGCCGCTCGATTTCCCGCTCCAGTGTCTTTCGGGTCTCGGTCTTGTCCTTGACCAGATCCCACTTGTTCACGGCAATGACGAGGCCGCGACCTTCCTGGATCACCAGGTCGGCAATCTGAAGATCCTGCTTTTCGAACGGCGCCATGGCATCGACCATGAGGATCACGACTTCGGCGAACTGGATAGCTCTTAGTGCATCCACCACGGAAAGCCGCTCCGGCCCTTCATGGACGCGCGACTTGCGCCGCAGTCCTGCCGTATCGAACAGACGGAGCGGACGGCCATGCCAATCGAGGTCGACGGAGATGGAATCTCGCGTGATGCCGGCCTCCGGCCCTGTGATCATACGGTCTTCGCCGAGGATCGCATTGACCATGGTCGACTTGCCGGCATTCGGGCGCCCGACGACGGCGACACGCAGAGGCTTGTCTTTGTCATCGTCTTTGTCTGCGACACCCTCGGCAGCCCGAGCTTCTTCGATGTCACGGCAGGCTTCGTCGATGGAGCTATATAGCTCGCCGAGTCCATCTCCATGCTCGGCCGAGATTGCAATTGGATCGCCAAGACCGAGTGAATAAGCCTCGTAGAACCCGTCGGTTCCCGCGCGCCCTTCGCATTTGTTCGTCACCAGTAAGCAGCGTCGTCCGCGTTGGCGCACAAGTTCCGCAAAGGTTTCGTCCGCCGGGATGATACCGGCGCGTGCGTCGATCAGGAACAGGACAAGGTCGGCTTCATCAATCGCCAATTCCGTCTGCGCACGCATGCGGGTGACGATCGTATCGCCGTCCGAGTCTTCAAGACCGGCTGTATCGATCAAGTCGAGACGGCGCTCGCCGAGCTCGATCTCAACCAGCCGGCGATCGCGTGTCAGGCCCGGCACCTTGTCGACGAGCGCAAGTCTCCGACCCGCCAGGCGGTTGAAGAGGGTCGACTTGCCCACATTGGGCCGACCGATAATGGCGATCTTAAGTGTCATGACACTGGAACTGTATGGAGATGAAAACGAGGCTTAATACCTGTTCTGAAAGTCAACTAATGACGACTTTCATTGCCTCAACCAGCCCTCTCCCCCGGCCCAACCACCCAATAAGGGTACCCTCGGGGTGGTTGGGCCGGGGGAGAGGGCTGGCTTCAGGACCTTCGAGTGAAAACTCTTAGGCTGCTCGCCTGAACTTGTCGAGCCTCAGTTGAACGCCATCAGGCGTCCATTATCGGCAAGGACATACATACGGCCCGCCGCAACGACGGGAGCGATGAAGACCGGGGTATCCAAATCGACCTTGGACGCCACCTGCCCGGTGTTGGGATCGACACCGACAATGAGCCCTGCCGCGGAGACAAGCCATAGCTTGTTGCTTGCCAGAACGGGACCGTTCCACTTTTCAGCCTGAGGCAGATCGGCAACCCATCGGACCTTTCCGTCCCTCCGGCTCAGGGCCATGATTTTGCTGCTCTCGTTGGCCACAAAGACCGTGTCTCCGGCAACCCAGGGCATTTGCGTGCTGCGAATGTTACGGGTCCAGATCCGCTCGCCCGTTTTGGCGGCGATTGCGACCATGCGACCTGAATGGCCGACGGCAAACACGAGGCCGCGATCGATCACGGGCCGCGCGGGATCGCTCAATGCGGACAATGCGGAACGCCCGCCTCTCTTTGCCAGCGAATCTGCCCACACCGGCTTGCCAGCGCTGACCTTGTAGGCAACGAGATCGCCCGACGAGAGCGGCACGACCGCCGTATCACCCGACACGGCCGGACTGACATTGCTAAGCAACGTGGCGGCGCCCGGCACACCCCGATAGCTCCATGTCTCCTCGCCATTCTCTCCGTTCAGGCAATAGATTCTGTTTTCGGTTGTCACGAAGAAGAGTTTTCCGCCCGATGCCGTCGGCGAGCTTCGCACCGGAACGCCAAGCTTCTTGGTCCAAAGCACCTTGCCATTTGCCGGGTTGAGACCGACAGCCGTACCGAAACCGGTCACGGCATAAAGGCGGCCGCTATCGATGGCGAGGCCGCCGCCATAGCCTTCGCGGCCCTTTTCATTCTCGGGCGTCAGCGCGATGCGCCAGGAGCGCGCGCCGCCCGATGCCGAAAAGGCAGAGACATTGCCCTGGGCGTCGATAGTGTAGATGCGGTTATTGAAGACAATCGGCACGCCGGTCACCTGACCGTCGTCACTCGAGCCCTTGCCGATGCTGACCCGCCAGGCCTGCCGCAGACTGCCGCCAACAGAGAGATGGCCGGGTGAATTGGTCGCATTGCCGCCAGGCTGCGTCCACGACGCATTCCTCGCTTCCTTAGGGAGGCGGATCGGTGTTTTCTCGACCGGCAGCTCGACGGCAGAACTATCCCGCGGCGGCATGACCGCAATCCGGTCGCCGGGCAGTTTCTTCTCTTCTTTCGTAAACGGATTGAGGCTCGGCAGACCACCGCATGCACTCAAGGAGAACCCGACCGCAATTACAGCGAAGCCCGCGAGACCGCGTCTCGCCAGGATCGCCATAAGCGATCGATTATTTGCCGTCTGCGCTTGCATCAGCCTTTACGATCAATGCCAGCATCATTTCTGCCCGTTGCTTGACTCCTGGCGGCGCTTCGGGTTCGGAGATGATCTGGGTGAAGTATTCCTGAGCGTCTTTCGTCTTCCCCTCGCGATAGGCGGAAAGGCCGACCAGCTCGCGCGCCGAATGGCGCCAGGGGCTGGACGCGGTCAGGACCGACTCGAGCCGGGTTTTGATTTCGTCAAATCCAGCGTCGTCGACTTTTAGTGTCGCTGCCTGAATGCGCGCAAAACCGCGCAGGTGCGGGTCGACGGAGGAATCTTCGATCACAGCATCATAGGCCGCGAGCGCCTTCGCCTTATCGCCGGCTTTTGCGGTCGCCGCTGCAAGTTGAAGGTTGGCCAGAATCCGATAACCCGTCGGGCCATCACCGGCGAGCGTCTGAAGCGCCGATTGGGCCTCCGATGCTTTGCCATCCGCTTCCAGCGCCAGGGCATCAAGGAACTTCGCACCGGCGTCTCCGGCCTGTTGCTCGCGCCAGTAAACCCAGCCCTTATATCCCGCGACACTCCCGACGATTAAAACGGCACCGCCAATGATCAGCCAGCCGAATCGATCCCATACGGCCTTCATCTGATCCTGGCGAATGGCCTCGTCGACCTCGCGGAAGATGCTTTCGTCACTCATGAATTGGCTCCGGCCGGCTGCTCGGACTTGCCGACAGCGCGCATTCTGTCAATCTCAATCAATAGCGTGCGTCTCCCAGCGAGGCAATCAACCGAATTGTCAGCCGTTAACAGGGCAAACGCTCCTGCCATATACGCTCACCTTGCCCCGCTGGCTAGGGCATAACCCAGCCTGATTAACTGCCTGTCTTTTTTGGCGTCTTCGTGGCCGCGTCGCGCATTGTGTATGTGTGCTCGGGTGCAGGAAACGTTCGCTCCCGCACTTCACGCGCATAGTCGGAAACGGCAGACTCGATTGCCTGGCCAAGTCCGGCGAATTCCTTGACGAATTTCGGCACCCGCGGCGACAGACCGAGCATGTCCTCAAGCACCAGGATTTGCCCGTCGCACTCGGCCGAAGCCCCAATACCGATCGTCGGGATCGGAATGTCCTTGGTGATGCGCGCGGCCAGCAATTCCGCCATTCCTTCAAGCACGACCGAAAAGGCGCCGGCATCGGAAATCGCCCTGGCATCCTCTTCGATAGCCGCCCATTCGGCTTCCTGCCGGCCTTGCGTCTTAAACCCGCCCATCATGTTAACCGATTGAGGTGTAAGGCCAATATGCGCCATGACCGGAATGCCACGCTCCGTCAGAAAGCGGATCGTGTCGGCCATACGGCTGCCGCCTTCCAGCTTGATGGCGCCGCATCCGGTCTCTTTCATGACGCGGGCTGCATTTGAGAATGCCTGGCTTGGGCTCTCCTCATAGGAACCAAAGGGCATATCGACAACCACCAGCGCCTGCGATGAGCCCCGCACCACGGCTGCACCGTGCATAATCATGAGATCCAGCGGCACGGGAACGGTGGATTCATAGCCATGCATGACCATGCCGAGCGAGTCGCCGACAAGCATGAAATCCACGTAAGGGTCGACGATCCGGGCGGTGTGCGCGTGATAGGCCGTCAGCGAGACGACAGGCTCGCCGCCCTTGCGATTTCGGATATCCGGCGCGGCCAACCGCTTCTTGGGAGCTTGAGCAGACAAGGGCTGTTCTCCTGATAGTGCATTGATTACCTAATATTTGGCACATCTTAGCGCATTCGCCCCCTCTTTGTGCAGTGCAAAATGCGATCGATCTCCACCCGGCCCGGCTTCGGTGTTAGGCTGTCACATTCTCGACAAGTAAGAGACTGAGCCAGATGGCACCGGATCCGAAAAAAGCGCGGCGCGTGCTTGAGCAGCGCCGCAAGGAATTGGAGCAGGTCAGCGAACTCTCCGCCGAATCGCGCGAAACGGTGGTGCTGGATCAATCGAGCGTCGGCCGCCTCTCCCGCATCGACTCGCTACAGCAGCAAGCCATGGCGAAAGCAACAGAGCAAAAGCGTCTCGCTGAACTCGCACGAATCGACGCCGCGCTTCAACGCATTGCCCAGGACGAGGATGAGTATGGTTATTGCGCCGGATGCGGTGAGGAAATTGCGGCAAAGCGTTTGGCTATCGACCCGTCGGCGACCCTGTGCATCAAATGTGCGAAGTGACTGGTGTCAGTTCGAGGTGTCTTCCGGCTCTGACTTGTCGTTGCCCTGAGCATCGGAGACCCAGCGGTAGACCGTATAGGCGACAGCGACGAGGCAGAGGACAGCCCCAGGCGGCCAAACAACCGCAAAGACGACGCCCACCACGATCCAGAACGGAATGACATTGCTCGGTCGCCACATAGTCAGCCTTTGCTCGCATGGGTTCTAGCTGAATGCAAGTTGTCTGATCTAACGGTGAAGGCTCAGGATTGAGCGGCGGAGCCTGTGCTTACACCCGCCTCAGCAAGGAAAGATGCGCTCGATTTGACCACGCTTACTCGTGGCGCTGCCTTGAAATACTTGTCCCTTAGTGCCTCCTTCCATTCAGCTGAAAAGACCGCATCATCAAAAACTGGGATCAAACACCTGGATTGCAGCAGCGCGGACTTACATTGACATCTAAGCACAGCGAAGCGTCAGGCGGAAAATATCAATTACCCAATATAGTCAACAAATGAATGCGGACGATCACTCTAAGTGTTGCGGTTGATCACTTAGAGAAGCGTGAGAACAGATTTTACCAGGCGTAACCCGCACTACGATCTGTTGCCATCCAAATTTCAAAATGCCAATATTTCTATCTTGCAGTGTTATCTAAGATTCTAAATCGAGAATAATGCAGGTTAGAAGATGGATAGACTTAGCATTGGCGATATTGTCAGACTCAGAAGTGGCGGTCCGCTCATGACTGTTCGCAAGCTATCAAAAGGCAAAAAAGAAGCGGATTGCGTTTGGTTCAATCGCGAAAGCGAACTCCGAGACAACGTATTTGCCACCGAGCTTCTAGTGATCATTTCTGATCGCTGATACCGGACGGGAGATGGCGCCAGCCCCCTCCTGCCTTGTTGTTTGGTTGAACAATTTGCGACGCAGCCAGTCCAGAATTAGTTGTACCTACCTTATCGGCCTACTGGCTTCTTCGGTCAAAGCAGAATTGTCGCCAACCTGCTGCTACTGAATTCTATACACCGGCTCTAGCAATCTTTCGTGTATTAGACAGGTGGTGCAGCACCTTATGGCCGGCACCCGAAGGTCCGAGATGCCAGTTGGCTAAAACCAGAATCGAAACACCTGCTGTATTCCTTCTGTGGGCACGGTGTTCGGTACTGTGAAGAAATATAGTCGAACCTGACTGCTAACGTCTGGAACCGAGAGACTCTTCCATCACTCCAACCGATAGACCTCGCCATCGCCTTCCAGAGTCATCTCGCGGATCAGGTCGATCCTCTCGCCGTTCCAATGATAGCCGAAATGCCGGCCCTGGATTGGAACGCTCATGACATCGGGCCAGAATGCCGCGAAGCATTCGCCGCCGTCATGGCGGACGCAAGGATAGACGATGCCGTCTGCATTTCCGGCCCGCAGGTTCGCTGCAAAGTCCTGAGAAGCCACATAGCTGTCCGGATCTAATAGCACCGCGTTCCCCTCGCCGCGAATGTCGGTCAGTACGGCATCGATGGAGCCTATGAGTTCCCGGTTGGCTGCAATCCACCCCGGCGCCTCGTTCGTCGCCGCCAAGAACGTTGCCGTGTGAAACGCTGTCTCGGCAACCGCTGTCTCAAAGTTGCTCGCCGCATAGAAGGCGCCGAATGTGCCGTCGTGGAAACGCCCGGGTCTATCTGTCGAACAATGTGTAAAAGGCGACATGACATAGGCCGCACCGATACCATCGACCCGTCGTTCCGGCGGAACCAGATCGAGATTGCCGATGGTCTCGGCATGGCGGGGATTGGTCTTGAGTTCGGCCGCGCCGAGCAGCATCCAGTCGGCGGGATCCGCTATATCCTCAAAGAGATCGATCGGCGGATAGGCCGAGTTGATCAGACGGAAATATCGCGGCCAGCTGACGCGGCTGGTGGGAGCATCGATCACGGCTGGCGCTACCAGGGGCTACGTTGCGCGTCGAGGTACCGGCGCACACGCATCAGGTCCGTCAGTTGTCCTTCGAGCATGACGTCCAACGCGCTCTTGCCGCCAAACGCCTCGCTGGATCGTTTGATCCAGCCATATCCCCGCTCCTTCTCGGCAAAGAGCAATCGCAGCGACTTGTGAATGCCCAGAAGGTTGGACAGCCGTGCGGCGAGGTCGTTTCCGACCCGGCCATATTGTCCCTGTTTCCAGCGCTGAAACGTTCGCGCGGAAATGTCGCCGAGAAGCGTCGAAGCCTCCGCATCGGTGAGTTTCCAGCGCTCGAACAGATTGATCACCGCGCGCTGCATCGCACGAGACTCCTCCTCGGAGAATCCGGAAGCGGCGGTTGGTGCAACCTGCTCAACCGGTCGAATCTGTACCATCGCAATCTCCTGACATTTGTCTGTAAAATATATAATTCACGACAAATGTCAATATCGGAGACTATTTGCGATCTTCATGTGCGCGCATCCAATGCCCCCCGGCCGGCCCGGTTGCTTCCGTCAGTGGACTTCGCTTGTTCCGAGCGCCTGGCGCACCAGTGCATTCGATCGAGGGACTCAATTCGAGATGATCGCGCCGGTTTCCAAACAATGTCCTGCGCTCGCTCCTGAAGATGGAAGAGCAGGAGCTCGAGTGACGGCAGGCCTCAAGCCTCAGCCTTATCCATCAGTGTGCGAATATGGCGCGCGAAAAAGTATGTCGCCGGCACGCCGATGATACAGCCGATCACGATCGACCAGCTGGTCGACAGAACAGGCAGCCCCACCCATGATCCGATGAGCGAGGCGAAGAAGACATTTACGGCCATTGCGCCCGCGCCGAGTGGATAGAGAAACATCGCGATCTTGAGGGCGCTCCACCCTTCGCGTTTCATTTTCGCGATACGAGCTTGTGCACCAGCCAGAGAGAAGCCAGCAGTGCCAGCGAAGCGAGAGCGAACCAATATTCCGCCGTGGCAGACTGTGCCTGCGGTATGGGACGCTGGAAGCCTTCGGCGAAGGCACTGGTGCTGATAAGCAGCAATGGTAGCATGATGATGTTGAGCATGGGTCAGGTCTCCTGCGTAAGGGCGCGATAGATATCCGGGAGGGCGCGCGTCAGTCTTTGCGGTTGCGGCAGAAGCGTAAACCCGCCCCGCCCGAAGATCCGCGAGAACCACTCCTGCCCGTCTTCGTCGATGACGACACCGTGCAGCGTCTGTCCCGCGCGGCGCGCTTCGCGCACGGCCATATGGCTGTCTTCGATACCATGCTGACCTTCATAGTGGTCCAGGTCGTTTGGCTTGCCGTCGGTCAGCACGATGAGCAGTTTGCGCATGGCGGTCTCTTTGGCCAGCATGGCGCTCACATGCCGCAGAGCGGTTCCCAGGCGGGTATAGTGGCCGGGCGTCAGGCTACAGATGTTGCGCGTGACCTGATCGCTCATCGGCGTGTCGAAATCCTTGCACCGGGTCATGAAAACGCGGTCGCGGCGCAAGGACGAAAAGCCCCAGATGCCGAGCCGGTCACCGCTGACGTCGATGCCACCTGCGAGAGCCGCCAGCGTATCGCGGGCGACATCGATGACCGATGTGTCGCCGACGGCGGCTTCCGTCGACCGTGACGTATCGATCAGGAAGGCAACGGAAAGGTCGCGTTCGATCTGGCGGGCACTCAGATAGATGCGGTCCGAGGTCCGGCCCGATGCGCGCAGATCGACCTGCGCCTCGATGACGGCGTCCAGATCCAGTTCATTCCCGTCAAGCTGGCGCGGGCGAAGGATGCGGCGCGGGCGTAGCGCTTCGAATTGGCGGCGCACTTCCCTGATGCGCCGGGCATCGGGTTCGAACAGCGTGTCGTCCGCGTCCGGCTTGGCCTCCGTCTCGAGCACACGGCAATGATCGTCCATATAGCTTCGGCTGCGATGGTTCCACTCCGGGTAGGTAAACTTGCCGGATAGCCGTTCGGTATCGGCATCGGCGGGCGACAAATCCAGATGCAGGCGCAACCGGGTGGCCGCCCGCTTGTCGTGTTTCGACAGGGTGATGTTGTCCTGATCTTCCGCAGCCTTCTGGGCGTTCTCGTCGTCATCGTCGTCGACACTGCGGTTCAGGTTCATGCTCTCGACCCAGCTGAGGATCGATTCAAACCGGTGGACGATTAGGCTGTCCTTGCGATTGGCTTCGGACGCATCTTTGCGCAGGCCGATCTTGCGGGTCGTAACCGCGGCTGCCGTGGGCGGAGCTTTTGCCTCCTCCGCCACAGCATCCGCTATGTCACCGCTGCCGGGAGCCACAAAATAGAGCCAGATCGGAACGGGTTGGAACGGCAGATAGCCGCGCGGTTCATCTATGTCCGTCGAAATCTCTACCGGCTTACCGGTCAGCTGATCGCGAATTACGGCCTCGAGTTCTGCTTCCGCCGTCGGCAACGTCAGATACTGGCGCATGTACATCGTCTGCCCGCACATCGCGCGATAGGCGTCTCTCAAGCCCGGACAGAGCCGATAGACCGCATTCGCCATATCGGCATTGATCCGAATCTGCGTGCTGTCGAACCGTCGCCTGTCCATATCCCCGGACGGGTATTCAATCGCATTCAAGTCGGAAGCAGCCGACAAAGCAGTCAACCAGAAATAGGCGGCACGATTGAGATGAACGCTGTTGAAGCAGGATATCTGCGGCGGCAGGCGCAAGCGTTCGCCGTCATAATAGGGTATCGGCTGCATCTCACGCGATGTGCCGAGCTTGCGTTTCATCGGGCGGCGATGCGCGGAGTGCACCATGGGCGCCTCGACCAGTTCGGCACCGGCCGCACCGCCAAGGGCGCGAAAGAGGATAGCCAGGCTTGGCCGCACGCTTGTCAGCTCGACACGGGCCTCTTCGAATTCAGGCGCTGCACCGATACCACGGGCATAATCGTGCCACAGATTGCCGACGGTCTCCTCCGGCTCCATGAGATCGAGAGGACGCAGGCCCATGGCATCACCCGTAGATCGTGGCGACGAGATCCCTCAGCGCGACCTGCACATCCGCATCATCGGTCAGCGGCTCGATGATGGCGGACTCAAGCGCATCGGTTACGCGCATGCCTCCGGCCATCAAAGTTGCCGCATAGACCAGCAGGCGGGTTGAAACGCCTTCCTCGAGATCCATGCCCGACAAGGCGCGGATATGCCCTCCGAGCCGCACAAGCGGCGCAACGCGCTCGGCATCCAACCCGCTTTCGCGGCTGACCACGGCGATCTCGGTCTGCGGATCGGGAAAGTCGAAGGTGATCGACAGGAAGCGCTGCCGTGTCGAAGGCTTCAACTGTTTCAAAACATTCTGATAACCGGGATTGTAAGACGCGACGAGCATGAAATTCTTAGGTGCAAGAAGCTCTTCACCCGTGCGGTCGATCATCAATGTCCGCCTGTTGTCCGTCAGCGGATGCAATACGACCGTGACGTCCTTCCGCGCCTCGACGACTTCGTCCAGGTAGCAAACGGCACCCTCTCGGACGGCCCGGGTCAGGGGACCGTCGACCCACTCGGTCTCCCCTCCCCTCAGCAAGTAGCGTCCGATCAGGTCCGCCGCCGACAAATCGTCATGGCAGGCTACGGTGTAGAGCGGCCGCCCCGTGCGGGCCGCCATATGCTCCACAAAGCGCGTCTTACCGCAGCCGGTCGGCCCCTTCAAAAGAAGGGGCAAACCGTTTTCCTGAGCCGCCTCGAACAGGTCGCATTCGATACCGGTCGAATGGTAAAAGGGAAGGCTCAGGTCGCTTGTCATTATGTTCACGGCTATTCCCCGGCGACAGGTTGGGTCGAGCCCGGTGCGATGATCTCCTGCTTACGGACCACCAGGATCGAGTAGATAAACAGCAAGGCCCCGATGACGAACGCCACACCTGCACCAAATCGCATGATGAAGAAGACCGAGAGGGTATCCTGAACATCCATGAAGTTCTCGCCAACCACACGTTGCATGTGCGTCTGGATCGTGCCGGCGAAAGTCAGCACAAAGGTCATGAACGCCATACCGCCGGTCATCAGCCAGAAGCTTCCCATATTGAGCACCTGATTGTAAGGCTCGCGACCGCGCAGCAAAGGCATTGCATAACTGAACATCGCCAGGTTCAAGGCAACATAGGCTCCGAAGAAGGCAAGATGACCATGCGCAGCCGTGATCTGCGTTCCGTGGCTATAGAAGTTCACACCATGCAACGTGTGCAGGAAGCCCCACACACCTGCGCCGAAGAAAGCCAGTGTGCTGGCTCCCAGCGACCACAACAGCGCCGCCTTGTTCGGGTGGTTGCGCCGACCCTTCCAGACCATGACGAAGGCAAAGCTCATCATCAGGAAGAACGGGGTCACTTCGAGCGTCGAGAAGATCGATCCGATCCACTGCCAGTATTCAGGCGTACCGATCCAGTAGAAGTGGTGGCCCGTGCCGAGAATGCCGGAGAAGAGCGCCGTGGCGACAATGACATAGAGCCATTTCTCGACAACCTCTCGGTCTACGCCGGTCAACTTGAGCAGGATAAAGGCCAGGACCGACGCCATCACCAGCTCCCAGGTTGCCTCGACCCAGAGGTGCACGACAAACCACCAGTACATCTTATCCAATGACAGGTTGTTGGGATTGATGAAGGCAAAGAGCCAGAGCAGCGATAACAGCCAAAGCCCCATCAGCAAGACATTGGTGATTGCAGTCTTTTTGCCCGCCAGCACCGTCATGGAGATGTTGAAGAGGAAGATCAAAGCGGCAACGAGGATGCCGAGCTTGACCCAGAGCGGCTGCTCCAGAAACTCGCGCCCGCCATGGATGCCCATCAGATAACTGACGACCGCACCAAGCGTGCCGACCACAAGGAGCACCAATTGCACATAGGCCAGTTTGACCGAGTAGAGCTCACGCTCGGATTCCTCCGGTATGAGGAAGTAGGCAGCACCAAAGAAGCCCAGCAAAAGCCACACCACCAAGGAGTTGGTATGGAGCATGCGGATGACGTTGAACGGCAGAACCTCGGACAGGAAGTTCGGCGAGATGTAGACCCAGCCCGCCAAGAGCCCGCCCAGCACCTGAATGCCAAAGAGAGCCATTGCGCAGAGAAAATATGCGTAGGCCACTTTTTGCGATTGATATTTCATCGTGGTTCTCCTTAGCCCGCATCGTTGGGCGGCCAGCCCTTGGTGTCTGTTTGATCGGCCCAGCGCAGGAACTCAGACAGTCCGCGTATTTCTTCGTCTGTCAGTGTGTATTTGGGCATCTGACGGCGACCTTTGGTGCCGCTGGGCTGCGCTTCAATCCACCCTTTGAGGGCCTCGAACGCGCCCTCCTCATCGTCCAGCACGCCCCAGCGGGTCATCACATTGCCGACCTCGGGGGCGAAATAGGCGCCCTCGCCATGGATCGTATGGCAGTTGATGCAGCTATGGCGTTCCCAGACGTGCTTTCCAAGAATGACCTTCTCGGACAGCGGCATGCCGGCTGTCGACTTGTTGACGATGTACCGGTGACTGTCGACGGTCAGCGCGATGAATATGACCACGAAGAACAGCGATCCTCCATAGAACACGTTTCGCGCCCGCGATTTTGTCAAGATCTCGGCCATGGGGAGGCGTCCTTTCTCGATTGCAGATAAGAAAGACGTAGCCAAAATGAGCCGTACCAAGATTGTCGAAGCGCAAAGTTTGGAGAGATTGATGGGACTAGGGTGCGCCTGAGGACGCAGAGGACCCCGATGTCACAGGCCCGCTACGACGATCCTGATTTGCTGCTTTGCGACCTGATGGATAGGTGGCCCGAGACCATTCAGGTATTTATGCGGCATAAGATGCTGTGTGTGGGCTGCGTCATCACCCGCTACCATACGCTCGCCGATGCCTGCCGTGAGTACGGATTGGACAAGTCGGAATTTTTGGCTGAGATCGGTCGCGCGATCAGTTCTGAGCAAGAGGCCCGCTGAGCAATACAAGCTGATGCGGATCGGTTACGACGATGTGCTTGCGGCGACTTGCAACAGTCCCGTCTTTTTGCCACGCACTCAGCAGGCGGCTCACGGTATGCAGAGTGGTCCCGGTCATTTCCGAGATATCCTGTCGTGTGACAGGGAAGTCGATCTCGATGCCCTGATCGGTCTTGCGCCCGGTCTGATTGATGAGCCGCAACAATGCGCTGGCGACTCGCTGCTCGACATGCAGAGTGGCCATCTCGACAATCGTGTTGTTCATGTCGGAGATGCGCTCGCCGATCTTCTTGTAGGTCTCGGTCGCAAATCCATCATAGTTGGTGACGAACTCGGTCCAAAGTGTCTGTGGCCAGGACAGTGTGAGGCACTCTGCGGCGGCGATTGCTGATGCGGGATAATTTGTGTGTCCGAGCGCTTTCGCTATTCCGAATAACTGGCCGCTCGGAATGTGCAACGTGATCACCTGCTCTCCGCTGAATGTGATCCGGACAACCCGAATATAGCCGTCCAGCAGCATGAAAAACCTTTCGGCTTCCGCTCCTTCTTGAAAAATTGCCGTTCCCTCTTCGTACCGTTTGGATACGGCAAGGTTCAGGATCTCTCTGATCTGATCACGTGTCAGCCGGGAAAACGGCGGAACTTGCGTCAAAAGGCTTTCGTCAAGTTTTAGCACAGACCCATGACCAGCATGCGTAATTGGATTGGTCCCAGACGATAACGATAGATGCGCGGAAAACAAAGCGAATCCGGGCTTTTCATGCGTCAGTATAGGCAGGTCACCACCGGTCACATTGACAAACGTCAAAGCCGGAAAATCGAAGGATCACCCGAATTGGATGGCGTCGGGACTATTCCCACTCGATCGTACCAGGCGGTTTTGACGTGATGTCATAAACAACCCGGTTGATGCCGCGCACTTCATTGATGATCCGTGTGGCGGTGCGTGCCAAAAAAGCATGCTCGAAGGCGTAGGAATCGGCGGTCATGCCATCTGTGGATGTGACCGCGCGCAGCCCGCAGACATGATCGTATGTGCGGGCATCGCCCATGACGCCGACCGTGCGGACGGGCAGCAACACGGCGAACGCCTGCCAGATCTCGTCATAGAGACCGGCATTGCGGATCTCGTCGAGATACACGGCATCGGCTTTGCGGAGAATGTCGAGTTTTTCGGCCGTAATTTCACCCGGCATGCGGATGGCAAGGCCCGGTCCTGGGAAGGGATGGCGCTTTATGAAATGATCCGGCAGTCCAAGCTCATGGCCAAGCGCCCTCACCTCGTCCTTGAACAACTCGCGAAGCGGTTCGACCAGCTTTAGGTTCATGCGCTCCGGCAGGCCGCCGACATTGTGGTGGGATTTGATGGTGACGGACGGGCCTCCGGTGAAGGACACGCTTTCGATCACATCCGGATAGAGCGTGCCTTGCGCCAAGAACTGTGCACCGCCGACTTTCTTGGCTTCCTCTTCGAACACATCGATAAAGAGACCGCCGATTGTTTTTCGCTTGGTCTCCGGATCGCTGACCCCGTCGAGGGCAGTCAGAAAGCGGTCCCGTGCATCGATATGGGTGAGCGGGATATTGTAAGCATCGCGGAACAGACCAACCACCTCTTCTGCCTCTCCGAGACGCAGAAGACCGTGATCGACAAAGATGCAGCTAAGCTGCTCACCAATCGCTTCATGGATAAGAACCGCGGCGACCGCCGAGTCGACGCCGCCTGACAGCCCGCAGATGACACGGCCGGATCCCACCTGCGCCCTAATCTTCTCGATCTCGGCTAACCGGAAATGCGCCATGGACCAGTCACCACTGCAACCGGCAATACCATGCGTGAAATTGCGGAGGATTTTTGCGCCATCGGGCGTGTGCACGACCTCGGGGTGAAACTGGACGCCATAGAAGCGCCGCTCCTCGTTCGCGATGGCCGCGAAGGGTGCACTGTCCGTTTTCGCAATCGTCTCAAAGCCTTCCGGCAGAGAGACCACGCGGTCGCCATGGCTCATCCAGACCGGGAGTCGCCCACCCGCCCCGTTCAGGCCTTCAAAGAGCGGCGACTCGTGCGTGATTTCGATTTCGGCACGGCCAAACTCACGGTGATCGGCCTCTTCGACCGTCCCACCGAGTTGCTCCACCATGGCCTGCTCGCCATAGCAAATACCGAGAACCGGCACATCGGCATCGAACACTGATTGCGGGGCGCGGGGCGCGGCCATCTGAATGACACTCGCCGGACCGCCCGACAAGATAACGGCCGAAGGGTTGAAACTGGCGAACACCTCTTCGGCCATCTGCGAAGGCACGATTTCCGAATAAACGCCCGACTCGCGAACGCGCCGCGCAATAAGCTGCGTGTACTGCGCTCCGAAGTCGATAATCAGGACCCGATCACTCATGGGGCCTTGGGTTATAGGAAGTCTTGGCAATCGGCAACGCTGGAGCGCGTTGCGGTGGATAATCGGTGGTGTTTGGTTGGTGCGGTAAGGCAGGATCGGGTCTTGGTATTGAGATCTGGGTTTGGTTCGCTCACGGCTGTTCCGCGCTGATGCGCGGGCCGGCGCGGGGGCGCGGTTGTCCTTGTTCCCATGTGGCATTGGGGAATTGGGCCGGTGCTATCCGGCATGATAAGGCCGTGCTGTTGGATCTAGTTTGTTTCGCTCACGGCTATTCCGCGCTTTGGCGCGGGCCTCCGCGGGGGCGGCCTGACCGGCCGGCGCGCAGTCGCGCTTGCCGCGCCACTAAGGCGCGGTTATCTCAGACCCATTGAGAATCGTGCCGTATAGCTCCAGCCAAACGGCACAATCTCTCATGGAACCGAGAATAACCGAGCGACTAGCGAGGCAAGGCCAAGCGGCCGCCGCCCGGTCAGGGCGCCCCCGCGGAGGCCCGCGCGAAAGCGCGGAATAGCCGTGAGCGAAATAAACCAGATCTCAAAACCGCGGCACGATCCCACCGGACAGCACCAACACAATACTGCTCTCACAAATGCGACTAAGCAGCGTCCTTCGGCGGAGCAAAATTTGCGCGGACATAGTTTTCGCGAAAACCCATTTTGAGGATATTGTTATAGGAATGTTGCGGATCTCCCGGCACCTCTTCGCCGGTGCAGGTATGGATCGTGTGGCAACCGAATGCGATCGCATCTTCCACCCGCCGCGCAAGGAGAGCGCTCTGGCCGCCACGGCCACGGAATGTCGGCACCGTCGCGCCCCAATCGCACCATCCAACGCCATCTTGGATGAAGAGCGCACCTGTGCCTGCAGGCTCATCGCCCGCGAAGGTCATATAGATGTGCCAGCCTTGCATACCTGGCAGTTCGGCCAGCCATGGCGCCGCATCGGCCCCGAGATCGAAAGCGTCCGAGGCGATTGCTCCGAAAGCCGGACCATGAGCCGGACCGATCTTTGCGATTCGCAACTCGGTCGACATTGCTGGCGGCGGTTCGGCACCCCTTTTGAACTTCATCCAACCCCGCGCTGGGGCTAATCCTTCATTTGCCATCCAGTCGGCGATGTCGCCGGGCCGGGCCTTGGGGTGCACATGCACGAAGTGCCGCTCGATACCTCGTTCGCGGTAGGCTCGCGCGATCCCCGTCACAGCTTCAGCCGTAGCCTGTTCGCTCATGCCGAGGCCGAGCGCGCGATTGATCACAATCGCGGACGCCGGAAGGGCGACGGCAATCGACACAAAGGTACCGGCAATTAGCTCGGTTGTGAGACCAAGATCCTCGCGGATGGCAACATCCGCCGACGAATGAAGCGACGCGAGAGCCGCGCGCTCGATAGTCTCACTGTCATCAATCATGGAATTCACATAGGTGGCTGCCGACGTATCGCCCTGAACTGGGGATCATCGACCCCACTGCAAGACGCCCGTAACAATTGAAACGTCAAGCGGAGGTTAGTGCCTCTGCAATACGGCAACAAAAAAGCCATCCGTCCCATGGCTGGCCGGGGTCAGCAGCAAAGTGTCATCCCGGCCATCGGCTGAGTCCGGTGGCTCTGTCGCCAGCGCCTCACGCCAAACATCGCGATAGGGCATCAATACATACCCTTCGTGCCGTTCTAGAAAGGCTTCGATCTGATCATTGTTCTCTTCCGCCAGGAGCGAACAGGTGATGTAGACGAGGCGTCCTCCGGTTTTAACCAACGGCGCCGCAAGATCGAGGACGGCGACCTGCTCTTTCATTCGATCATCCAGATTGGCCTGCTTCAAACGCCATTTGGCATCGGGGTGGCGGCGCCAGACACCTGTTCCCGTACAAGGCGAGTCCACGACCACCCGATCAAAGCGGTTGGCAAGTTGGATCAGCGCCTGCTCTTCACCGGCCGGTATGACCTGTGTGTTGCGCGCGCCGGCCCGCTTCAAGCGATCAAAAATCGGCTTGAGACGGTGCTTGTCGGCATCATAGGCGTGCACCTGACCGCGGTTCTTCATGGCCGCGGCAAGGGCCAGTGTCTTCCCGCCCGCCCCGGCACAGATATCGGCGACCTGCATGCCGGGCTCAGCATGAACCATGAGAGCGGCGATCTGCGAGGCCTCGTCCTGGACCTCGAACCACCCGCGTGCATGTCCCGGTTCCGCCTCCACATGCGGACTCTTCGCCGCTTTTTCCGATGCCGCCAGCCGGATTCCCACTGGTGACAGGGCGGTTTCCTCCGGGGCGTATTTCTTGAGCGCTTTGAGGACCTTTTCGCGATCCGCCTTCAGCGCATTGACGCGCAGATCGATCGGCGCCCGGTTCGCGAGACCGGCCCCCTCCTCTGCGGCACGGCCACCGAACACGCGCTCGAGGGACGAGTGCAGCCATTCCGGATAGTCGCCACTGACCCAATCCGGCAAGGACGGAACCGGATCGGCTTCGAGCGCGGCGCGCTCGGCTTGTGTCAACGGCGATGGCGCATGCGTCGAACCATCGCAAATCGCCGAAACGCCCTCGACACCTTCGCCCCAGTGAATGGCGACCGTTCCAATGGCCAGTGCACGCGAGCCGGTGTCGCCCATGGTCGCAGCGACCGATGCGCGGTGGCGCAGGGCATCGAAAACAAGATTCCCGATTGCCGCCCGGTCTCCGGAACCTGCAAAGCGATGCGCCCGCCCCCAGTCGGCAAGCGCCAGCGACGCAGGCCGGTGGCGCTGCTCGATGGCATCCAGAACCTCGATGGCAGCCTGAATGCGCCCGCCGGGTCTCACACGCGTCCCGGATAGTTGGGCGACTCACGCGTGATCGTCACATCGTGCACATGGCTCTCGCGCAGGCTCGCCGGCGAAATCCGAATGAACCGGGCCCGTTCCTGGAACGCGCGGATATCGGCTGCGCCCGTATACCCCATGGACGATTGCAAACCGCCGACAAGCTGAGTGAGAACGCTGGCGAGCGGACCCTTATAAGGTACCTGCCCCTCGATACCCTCGGGCACGAGTTTGAGCGAGTCCTTGATCTCTTCCTGGAAATAGCGATCTGCCGAGCCGCGTGCCATGGCGCCGACCGAGCCCATGCCCCGATAAGATTTGTAGGAGCGGCCTTGATAGAGGAACGTCTCGCCGGGACTCTCGTCCGTCCCTGCAAAGAGCGAACCAATCATGGCGCAATCGGCACCGGCAGCGAGCGCCTTTGCCAGATCGCCTGAAAATTTGATCCCGCCATCCGCAATTACCGGTGTGTCCGTCTTTCTGGCAACGGCGACGGCCTCCATGATTGCGGTGAGCTGCGGGACACCGACACCGGCGACCATGCGCGTCGTGCAGATGGAACCCGGTCCGATACCGATCTTCACCGCGTCGGCACCGGCATCGATCAAGGCCTTGGTGCCCTCCTCCGTCGCAACATTCCCGGCAACGACCTGGACTTGGTTGGAGATCTTCTTGATCCGGGTGACGGACGCCAGAACTCTGGAGGAATGTCCATGGGCCGTGTCCACAACGATCAGATCGGTGCCGGCATCGATCAGGCGTTCGGTCCGCTCATATCCATCATCGCCGGTCGTTGTCGCAGCTGCCACACGCAAACGCCCCTGATCGTCCTTGGCCGCATTCGGATTGAGGCGTGCTTTCTCGATATCCTTGACCGTGATCAGACCGATACAGCGATAGTCATCGTCGACGACCAGAAGCTTCTCGATCCGATGCTGATGCAGCAGGCGCTTGGCTTCGTCCATACCGACGCCTTCACTGACCGTGATCAGATTTTCCTTGGTCATCAGCTCCGCGACCGGCTGTTCCATGGCGCTTGCAAAACGCACATCGCGGTTCGTGACGATACCGACCAGTTTGCCTTCCACGCCGCCATTCTCAGGTCGTTCGACCACGGGAATTCCGGAGATTTTGTAACGGGACATGAGGTCGAGCGCGGTCGCGAGTGTCGAGTCCGGATTGATGGTCACCGGATTGACCACCATGCCTGATTCGAATTTCTTGACCTGGGCGACCTGATCAGCCTGCTCTGCGGGATTGAAGTTCCGGTGGATGACGCCCATGCCGCCGGCCTGGGCCATGGCGATCGCCAACGACGCCTCGGTCACGGTGTCCATGGCGGACGACATAATGGGGATATTCAGGCTCAGATCCCGCGTAACGCGCGATCTTAAGTCGACTTCGCCTGGGAGGACCTCCGAGGCTGCCGGACGCAAGAGGACATCGTCGAATGTCAATGCGGGTTGAGCTAAATCGTGCACGGGCCAATCGGCCATCTGCCAACCTCCTTAGAAGTGAAGCGCTAGCGTTGGGTCCGCTACGCTACCAATACGGTTGGCGCCCCTCTTTATCACCGGCTGGCGGCCATGGAAAGCCGCCTGACACCATGACGCGAAAATCGTCAACAGATTGCGTTCTGCAAGCGGCAATCCATATCCTTTTGCCTTTCCGCCAGTCCTGATAGATTGCGCCAAATCCATTCTGTTGCATGAGAAAGACGCCCCCATGACATACACACTTGATTCGCTTGCAAACGACATCAGCCGGACCCTTGACGAGAAATCCGGTGACGAGGCTGCGACGGCGTTGTGCGCTGCCGTCGAGACCGCACTCAAGGACGACGGCTTCCTGAGAGCCAATATCGGTGCCGATAAAACCAAACCTCGCGAGATACTCTACGAAGACGCAGACAAAGGCTTCTGCATCTGTGTCCATGCCTACAATGCAGGCGCCAACAGCACGCCGCACGACCACGGCGGCGAGTGGGCGATCTACGGTCAGGCGGAAGGCTCCACGGAAATGACCGACTGGCGGATCGTGAAGCAGGGCGACGGTGATGAGCCGGCTCTTGTTGAGCCGGAACGCTCCTACATGCTGGAGCCTGGTATGGCGCGCTATTACAGCCCCAGTGATATTCACTCGCCCAAACGTGCTGGTGCCACCAAACTCCTCCGCATCGAGGGTGCCAATCTGGACAATGTCCAGCGCACGCCGATGAAGGCGGCTGACACCGCAACTGCCTGACACGGTACAACGTTCAAAAGCTGCCTGAGCTGAAGCAGCCAGGCAAAATATGTTGTTGAACATAAATTGAAATCGGCCATCCTTGCCCGTCAACCACGGCGCGAGGATGGCCTCATGACAATCGAACTCTACGAATTTGCACCGACCCGCTCCCAGCGGGCTCGCTGGACCCTGCTTGAACTGGACATCCCATTTGAGAGTATCGCGGGACCGGACCTATTCGGTTCCGATACGCTCCGCGCAGTCCATCCGCAGGCTAAACTTCCCGCTCTCAAAGATGATGGCAGACCGCTGTTCGAGTCCGCTGCGATCTGCACATGGCTAGCCGACTGCCACTCCAAGGGCGATCTGATCGCGTCGTCAGGGACATGGGAGCGTGCGCTCCACGACCAATGGGTTGCCTTCACCCTGGCCGAACTTGAAGCTCATCTGTGGAGTTCGGCGCGGAACAAATTCATCTATCCGGAGGACAACCGCATCACGGCCGTTTTCGAACAGAACGATATGGAATCTCGCAAGAGCCTCGCTGTGATCGACGATCATCTGGCCGAGAATGCTTACCTTGTCGGAAACCGTTTCTCGGTGACCGATATCATCGCCAGCTTCGCCACCAACTGGGCGCGCCGGCAAGGCCTTGTCGACGGTTTCGACAATATCAAAAACTATCACGACCGTTTGTGGGCTCGCCCGCACTGCACACTGAATAAGGAAGCTTGATCAAAGATGGTGTGAGTCGTCGGGAACTGAATATCACTCAATCCAATATGACATGGATCTGAATTGAACTATCCTCATGCAACGTCCCGCACTTGATGTGGGCCCCAGGGCCACGACGGAAAATCCTGCCCGATCGCCCTGGCCCCGTATCAAGTTCGGGGCTTCAATCTAAAAAACAGCCGACGTTGGCGAAGATTAATAGTCAACTGTCTTCCGAGCCACGGAATCCCGTTGCCAGGACATACAGCTCGGACGAGTCCTTGCGGCTTGCTTTCGGCTTGATGTGCCGAACGGTTTCGAATGACCGCTTCATGATCTGCAGCAGCTCTTTCTCCGAGCCGCCTTGCCAGACTTTGGCAAGGAAGGTGCCGCCGGGTACCAGAATGGTCATCGCGAAGTCGAGCGCGAGTTCAGTAAGACCGATGATACGCAGGTGATCGGTCCGCTTATGTCCGGTTGCACCCGGCGCCATGTCCGAAAGAACCACATCGGCACTATCGCCAAGGGCGGACTGGATCGTGTCCGGAGCACTATCGTCTTCGAAATCGAGTTGGAAAATCGTGACGCCGGGAAGCGGATCCATTTCGAGGATGTCGATAGCGACGACGCTGCCCTTCCCGTTCAGAGCCTCGACACGATCAGCAGCAATCTGGCTCCAGCTCCCAGGCGCCGCGCCAAGATCCACCACCTTCGCGCCGGGTTTAAGAAATCTGTGTGCGTCATCGATCTCCGTCAGCTTATACGCTGCCCGTGAGCGCATGCCATCGCGCTTGGCCGCGGCAACATAGGGATCGTTCAATTGTCGCTCGAGCCAACGGGATGAGGAAATCTTTCGCCCTTTGGCGGTCCTCACACGTTCCGTGAGGTTCCGACCGCCGCCACGCTTTGACGCTTTAGCCATGACTTATGTTTTGCCGCTGTCGCTCTGCTTACCGTTGCTCCTGCTCCGCCCCTTAGAGCGGCGCCGGCTGCGCGGATAACCGTCTTCGGCCATCAAGGTCGCAAGAATCCCCTCTCGCAAACCGCGATCGGCAACGCGGAGCCGCTCGCAGGGCCAGGCACGAAGAACCGCCTCGAATATCGCACAGCCCGCAAGTACCAGGTCTGCCCGGTCGCGTCCGACACAGGGCTGTGCAACGCGTTCCTCATAACTCATGCGCATCAAACTCTCGGATACGGCACGGGCGTCGTTGGCCGCAAGCCAGCAGCCATCGACGCGGCTGCGGTCATAGGCTTCAAGTCCCAAGTGAATACCTGCAATCGTTGTCACCGTTCCGGATGTTCCGAGAAGATGGGCCTCTCCGCCATTGATGCCGGTTCCGATATCACGTGCAATGTTGCAATCGGCGATGAGCTCGGAAACATCGTCAACCATCGCCTCGAACACCTCGCGCGTGACAAGCTGCCCCCCATGGCGCTCGGCCAGGGTGACGACACCGGCCGGGAGTGATGTCCAGGCAACAATGCTGCCCTGCAGGTCGACGCGCTCATGGATCGAGTGGCGGGCTGGGGCCATGCTCTTGGAAAGATCCAGCCAGATCAGTTCGGAACTGCCGCCGCCGATATCGAAAACAAGCGCCCAGTCGCACTTGCGATCAATTAGCGAGGCACAACCGGAAACGGCAAGCTTGGCCTCGGTCTCGCGACTGACCACTTCGAGGGCAAGACCCGTGGCCTGACGCACGCGCTCGATGAATTCGTCGGCATTGTCGGCTATCCGGCAGGCTTCGGTCGCAATCAGACGCGAACGCCGGACGCGATTGCGAACCATTTTCTGGGCACAGACTTTGAGCGCCTCGATAGTCCGCACCATCGCCGCTTCCGAGAGCCGGCCCGAACGGCCCATGCCTTCGCCAAGCCGAATGATGCGGGAAAAGGCGTCTACGACGAGAAAGCCACGCCGCGAAGGGCGGGCGACCAGTAGGCGGCAATTGTTGGTTCCGAGATCAAGGGCACCATAGGCCGGGCCGTGGCCTAACCGAGACCGGTTTCGGCCTGGCTTTCCTCGATTGGCTGCCCCGTTCCGTTTCCTTGGTCCACCGCCTTTTGGAGCGGGAGTCTCTGCTCTGGCGCTTTCTTTGGCACCGTCGCACAGGTTTTTTGACCCATACGGTTCGCTGACAGCCGCGCGTGTTTCATCGCTCGGCCCAGTCACTGCCTTGTCCTTGGCACCCCCTTCACCGCCCTTGCGAAGACCGTCCGATTGAGACGATCCCACTGCGACCGGATTGGGGCATCCTGCCGGAATCAAAGTTAAGGCAGTGTAAGACCCGGTCGCGATCTTGTCATGCAATTCTAATGAACAGATGGGTCTGCGTGGGCAGCATAGCAGCGTGCCGAACAGTATCTGAGCCGCAATTCGTAGGTCGGTATTTCAGATGAATCCGCGTTAGCGCCCAATGGAGTGATAGGCAAACCCTGCACTTTCTGCGAGATCGCTTCGATAGATATTTCTCAGATCAACCAACACGTTACCGGACATTCGCATCTTGACCGTATTGAGATCCAGCGCTCTAAATTCATTCCATTCTGTCAGAACAACAGCGACATCGGCGCCTTCGACGGCGTCCAATGGACTGGCGCACCATTCGGCAGATGAGAAAAGCGGTTCGGCATTTTCCCGCCCGTGAGGATCATAAATGCGGACATTCGCCCCGAGTTCACACAGCATCGGCACAATTACGAGGCTCGGGGCTTCACGCATATCATCTGTGTTTGGCTTGAAGGTGACTCCCAGAATGGCGATCGTCTTGCCGCGCACATTACCGCCGACGGCATCGCGAATCCGGTGCGCCATGGCAATCTTGCGTTCATTATTCACTTTCTCGACCTGCTCGATCAAAGACAATGGCGCCTTTGCCTCGCGCGCCGTGCGAACAAGGGCTGCGACGTCTTTCGGGAAGCAGGAACCTCCATAACCGGGGCCTGGATGCAGAAACTTGTCGCCAATCCGCCCGTCCGCGCCAATCGCCGTCGCAACCTCCTGGACATCGGCATCGACGGCTTCGCAGAGGTCGGCCACTTCATTGATGAAGCTCACCTTCATCGCGAGGAAGGCATTTGCTGCATATTTGGCAAGTTCCGCCGACTCCCGGCTCGAAAACATCAACGGTGCATTACGTAACGTAAGCGGCTTGTAGAGCCGTTCCATCACATCTTTCGCGCGCGGATCATCACACCCCACCAGAACGCGGTCAGGATGCGTAAAATCGCGGATCGCCGAGCCTTCCCTCAAGAATTCGGGGTTCGAACACACGGCAAAGTCCGCATCGGGACGTAAAGCGCGGAGACGCTGTTCAATCTCGCGGCTGGTGCCGACCGGCACGGTCGATTTCGTCGTCACGACGGTAAATCCGTCCAAATGCGGCGCCAGATCCTCACAGGCTGCAAAGACATGCGAAAGATCAGCATAACCGTCGCCTCGTCGCATGGGAGTTCCAACAGCAAGAAAAATGAGATCGGCTGATGCAACCGCATCACTGATCGATGCTGTGAATTCGAGCCGCCCGGCCTCGAGATTCCGCACCACAAGGTCCTCAAGACCCGGCTCGTAGATAGGAATTTCGCCGTGTTTGAGCCGCTCGATCCGTCCTTCGTCCGTATCGACGCAGGTCACAGACCAGCCAAAATCCGAGAAACAAGCCGCCGACACGAGGCCGACATACCCGGCGCCGACCATGCAAATATCCACCGGCCCGTCCCCTTTATCCGAAGCGTTTCGGGCGTGTTACTGTGATATCCCGGTGATGGCAACGCCAAATCTCAGATGCTCGTGCACAGAAACGGCAGAAAGGATATTCACGTGAACAGCTTGACCCGCGCGCGCGTGCGCGCCATCCACGATATGACATGACTGTTTATCCTTATATCCTGTCCGGCGGTAGCGGAACGCGGCTCTGGCCCATTTCCAGACGCGGCTATCCTAAACAACTGCAGGCCCTGCTTGGCGAGCAAACGCTGCTCCAACGGGCATTGTCGCTCGGCCATGCCGCATCCGGATCCGCCCCAAGCGTCCTTGCCAACGAAGATCATCGCTTCATTATTGCGGAACAAGCCCGTGGAATCGGGCGCGATCCAGCTACGATTCTTCTTGAGCCGTTCGGCCGGAACACGGCGCCTGCTGCCATTGTCGCCGCGCTCCATGCACTGGCACGAAAAAGCAGCCCAACACCGCTTGTCTTGCTGATGCCGTCCGACCACCGCATTCCTGATGAGGCGGCATTCAGCGACGCAGTGGCCAAAGCTGCAAAAGCCGCAGAGGCCGGCCATATCGTCACGTTTGGAATTCGGCCCAAGGTCCCGGAAACGGCCTATGGATATATACGGTCAAGCCCCATCGAGATTTCGGACGGTGTAAGACAGGTTGTGCAATTCGTTGAAAAGCCCGACCGGGAAACCGCAAAGCGTTTCCTCGAAAGCGGGGATTATCTCTGGAATGCCGGCATATTCGTCTTTGCAGCCGAAACACTGCTAAAGGAAGCCGAGCGCTACCTCCCCGAGACACTCGCAGCGTGCTTTGCTTCTCTTGATCTCGCCAAAAGCGATTTGGATTTTCAGCGTTTGGACGCGGGCGCGTTCGCCGAAGCCGAAGACGTCTCACTCGACTATGGCATCATGGAGCGGACCGAGCATGCCGCGGTGCTTCCCGCTGATTTCGCGTGGTCGGACCTCGGGTCCTGGGACTCGGTGTGGTCTGAGCTTGGCCCCGACACGGCGCGCAACAGCGCTGTCGGCGATGTCATGGCGGTCGATTGTAATGGCTGTCTCTTTCACTCGCACTCGCCGACACGGCTGGTTGCCGGGCTGGGTCTCAAAGATGTTGCCATCGTCGATACGCCCGATGCCTTGCTCGTTCTCGACCGAAACCGTGCTCAGGACGTCAAGGCCCTGGTTGATCGCCTGAAGACGGACGGGCGGCCAGAAACCGACAACCATCGCAGGGTCTATCGTCCCTGGGGCTGGTATGACTCGATCGACAGTGGATCGCGTCATCAAGTCAAGATTCTGATGATTTCCCCTGGCGCGACCCTGTCGCTGCAGAGCCACAATCATCGCTCGGAACATTGGGTCGTCGTGCGTGGGACCGCAAAAGTCACATTGGGCGGTAAGACTAAGCTCGTGACAGAGAACGAGTCGGTGTATATCCCGCTCGGCACAACGCATCGCCTCGAGAACCCTGGCAAGATTCCGACCCAGATAATCGAGGTTCAAACAGGCTCCTATCTTGGCGAGGATGACATCGTCCGCTACGAGGATGTATATGGTCGTGTGCCCGAGGGGGATGACGAGGCTTCTTGAAGCCGCGCGTCCCTGAAAATCTCTGCCGGCACGACGAAGGGACGGCTTTTCATGCCTTATACAATTGCGGTTCTTGGCCTGGGTTACGTTGGCGCCACAAGCATGGCCTGCCTCGCAAAACTCGGCCACAAGGTGATCGGTGTCGACGTCAACGAGGATAAAGTCGCGCTCGTCAATCGCGGCCAGAGTCCGATTCACGAGCCGGAGATCCCGGAACTCATGCGATCCGGTTTCGATGCCGACCTGATTTCGGCAACACTGGATGCACGCAAAGCCATTTCCCAAGCCGACATCTGCTCAATCTCTGTTGGCACGCCGTCCAGGCCGAACGGATCGGTGGATACAGCATTCTTGAACCAAGCAATTGAGACCGTTGCAGAAATCCGCCGCGAGACCGGGCGCTGCATACCTGTCTTCGTGCGATCGACAAGCTTGCCGGCAATTCATCGCGATCTCATCGCCCTGCTCGAAGAGAAACTCGAGCGCAGCCAGCCGACCGCCTATTGCGTGCATCCGGAGTTCATGCGCGAAGGCCAGGCGGTTTTCGATTTCTTCAATCCCCCCAAGATCGTGTTCGGTTGTACCGATGCCGAGGCCGAGCGCTTCACTGAGGGCCTCTATCCAGGCATCGAAGCACCCACCGTCACCGGCTCGCCTGAGACGGCGGCACTGGTAAAGTATGCCGACAACTGCTTCCATGCCTTGAAGGTGACATTCGCCAATGAAATAGGCGTTCTGAGCCATTCCTTTGGTGTTGACGCACGCGAAGTCATGGACATTTTCGCTCTCGACACGAAGCTCAACATTTCGCCGAAATATCTGAAGCCCGGCATGCCTTATGGTGGAAGCTGTCTGCCGAAGGATCTTGCCGGCGTTGTCACGTGGGCCCGTCAATCTTCGATCTCGCTGCCGATGATCGAACATATTTCCCAGTCGAACGATGCCCAGGTCCAGCAGATCATCGCGCAGATTCTGGCAACGGACGCCAAGTCGATCGGCTTCTTTGGACTGGCCTTCAAGGACAACACGGATGACCTCAGAGAGTCGCCCATGGTTGCCATCGTCGAGCATCTAATCGGCAAGGGTCGCGATATTCGTGTCTACGACAACAATCTCGTTCCTGACGATCTGGTGGGCGCCAATCGGCGCTTTGCGTTGGACAGCCTGCCACACCTTGAAAAAATCCTCGTGTCGGACTGCCCATCATTGATCGCCGACAGCGAGCTGGTCGTGGTCACCCGCCTCGGCCTCAATGTCGATCTGGCGGCCTTGCCTTGGCAACCGGACCAGACGGTCTTTGATCTTGTCGGTCTGCCGAGTGACATATCGATTCCCGCCAAAATTCGCGGACTTTACTGGCCTGGCGAAGCATCCGGTGTGGTGCCCCTCAAAGCCGTTTCCTAGCAACTCCAAAACCGGATTATCGCCCGTGGCGTCCTCACCCAGCATCGATGATGTCCGCTCCTATTGGGAGGGCAACCCCCTATTCAGCTTCGAACTCGCCGATCCCGGATCGCCGGGTTTTTTCGCAGAGTTCGATCGCATTAAGCGCGAAGATGTCGAACGGTTCGCGCTCGATTATTGGGCCTTCTATCAATATCGGGATCGAAGCGTTCTGGACATCGGCTGCGGCCCCGGCTGGCTGACCGTGCAATATGCCAAGGCCGGCGCCAAAGCGACCGGTGTCGATCTGACGGACGCTGCCGTTGCTCTCACCAAAGACCATCTTGCGCACTACGGCCTCGAGGCAGAGGTCCGGCAGGCAAATGCGGAGGCCCTGCCTTTCGAAGACAACAGTTTCGATCTGGTTTGCTCGTCAGGCGTTCTGCACCACACACCCGATACCCAACAGTCTTTTCGCGAGGCCTACCGGGTCCTGAAGCCTGGCGGCGCCGCCAAAATAACGCTCTATCGTCTCGGTGTTCTGCATGGTCCGGTCATTTTTCCGCTGACGCGCGGTGCCATGCGGCTTCTGGGCGTCAAACACCCCGGGGCCGATATGGGCCGCGAAGCCGATACGGTCGAAGACTTCGTGCGCCAGTATGACGGCAAAGACAATCCGGTCGGCATCGCCAAACGGGATCGCGACTGGGCCGACGATCTGCGAGAGGTCGGGTTCAAAGTCCATGGCTATGAAGTGCATTTCTTTCCCAAGCGCTTCGTCCCGCTCGGGCGTCTTGTCCCGAAATTCGGCCATCACATGCTCGACCGAGGATTTGGGACCATGGTCTATTTTCATTTGACCAAGGAATAGCCCTACAAAGCCTCAACCATTGCCGGTTGCGCCTCGCGGGCAAATCCTGCAGTTATCGGCCCGGCTCGAACGAACCCTATCTCCCGGAGTTGCGACATGGCGACCGCCGTCGTGGTCATCCCGACCAAGAACGAGGAAAAATCGATTGTCGAAGTGATCGGCGAAGTTCGCGCCGCCTTCGAGCCGCTCGACTATGACAGGGTCGAGATCCTCATCGCCGACGATTCCAACGACGCTACGCGGGTCAAAGCACGACAAGCCGGGGCACATGTCGTGATCGGCGGCGGAATCGGGCTCGGCGCTGCCATGTATCGTGGTCTCAAGGAAGCCTTGAAGTTCGAACCCGACGTTGTACTCGCAATCGACGGTGATGGGCAAACCGATGCCCGCACGGAGATCCCGAAATTCCTGGCTCCAGTTGCTGCTGGCGAGGCGGACCTGGTCCTCGGCTCACGGTTCAAGGAACAAGATCTGGTCCACTATGACTATCCCTCGTTCAATCGCATGGGGACCCGAATTCTCACTTGGATTCTGAAACGACGCACGGGACTTCATCTTACCGATAGCCATGGCGGTATCCGTGCGATGCGACCTGAGGTGATTCAGGAACTCGAGATGATCGGCACGCACACTTATGTGCAGGAAACGATCATCGACGCCGTCGAGAAAGGCTTTCGTGTCGTTGAACTCGCCAGCGCCTGGCGTGTTCGCCAGCACGGTAAATCCAGGGTCGTCGGATCAATCCCCAAATATGTGTTCTACACATTGCCTATCCTGCTCTTGCGCTCGGGACATCACATCCGCACGCTCTACAATCTCGGCATTGCACTGGTGGCATCCGCCTTCCTCTTTTTTGCGATTGTCTTCGTGCAGGAAGGCTTTACCTTCCGGCTCGCACATCGAACGCCGGCCTTTATTCTGATTGCACTGCTCGTCTCGACCGGCCTGCAATTCTTCTTCTTCGGTTTCATCCTCCAGCTGATCAATCAGATCAAACGCGCTGTAGACCACAACCTCTACCGGGATCGGATGAAATGATCGCGATGCCCCTTGCAACACTGGCAGTGCATTCATGAGTGAAACTGGTGAACTTCGCGCGGCCGTTGTCGGCCTCGGCAAACTCGGCCTTCTCCACGCAGCAACACTCAATGTGCTGCCTGGCACCCGGCTCGTTGCTGTCGCCGACAAGACGAAGACCGTCCTGAACGCGCTCAGTGCGCGTATGGATGCGGTCGAGACCTTCACCGATCACAAGAAGCTATTGGATCGCGCGACACCCGACATTGTCGCAATTGCTACACCAACCGGACATCATGTATCCGTTGCCATAGACTGCATCGAGCGCGGGATCCCGATCTTTATCGAGAAGCCTCTGTCGGTCGACGGCCCCCAGGCCCGCCCGCTTCTCGATGCGCTGGAGCGCAACCCCACAGTGACGATGGTCGGGTATATGACGCGGTTTTTGGACACTTTCGCCAAGGCCAAATCGGTCATTCAGACAGGCGTCCTCGGCGATCCGCAGATGCTCCGCGCCAGCATGTATATCGGCCAGCTTTTCGGCAAGGGCAAAGGCTGGCGCTACGATCGCAAGGTTGCGGGCGGCGGTGTTCTGACCACCCAGAACTCCCATGTGATCGATCTGCTGCTCTGGTACTTCGGCGATATCGACTGGGTCAGCGCCCACGCCAACAAGCTCTACTCGAAAGAGATCGAGGATCATGCCCATCTCTATTTCGGGTTCAGGAACGGGCTTCGCGGCTATCTGGATGCATCATGGTCTGCACGCCACTACCGCACGCCTACCGTTGCCATCCACATCCAGGGCAGCAATGGGACCATCGACGTGAGCGACGACGATGTTCGTCTGTTTGCCGTCGACAGTGCCGGTGGCTTCGACGCCGGCTGGCATACCTGGCGAAAACCGGATCTTTACAAAGGCACTGACTTCGATATCGGCGGCTCGAACTATACGGAACAGGCCAAAGAGTTTCTGGCAGCCGTCCGCGGCCAGGGTCGGGTGTCTTCGGACGTCGCATCAGCCTACAAGGTGCAGTGCGTCATTGATGCGGCCTACGCGTCGGCAGAGACCAATGGTCAGCCCGTGACCATTCCAGGGGGAGCCTGATCGATGCAACGCGGCCTGTCAGACGGAATTGTCCTCGGTCACAACGCCTTTTTCGGCGTCGATCATCTTTCTTCTGCGCGCGGTGCAGAGCGTGCAGCCCACTTCGCCGATCCAACACGTGTCCTAGAGATCATTCACACAGCGCGTGAGCACGGCGCTGGCGGCATGATGATGTCGACCCATGAGCGTGCCAAGCCGCTGGCGGAACTCATCGCCAATGACGCGTCGTTGGCGAACGATTTTCGTGTTTACCCGCTCCTGCCATACGCCCAGAAATACGTGACCCGGGCAAACGAAGTCGGCATGGTCAATGTCATTCTCGAGATGATTGGCGGCACGACGATCAGCCAGAAAGCATCCCTGTTCGTGAAGGGCTCCAAGGCGTTCGTGTCGAAAGACATCAATGCGGTGCTGGCTGCTCTGATGCAGATCGAACTCAAGCCATTCGACAAGCTGCAGGTGCCCGCCGTCTTCCTGCACGACGCGTTTACAGATCTGGCGCTCGCCTACGGCCTTGCCGATGTCTTCGCCTTCTACATGGAAGAGATCGACAAGAGTTTCAGTGCCGAAGGCGGATTCGCAACCAAAAATTTGCCAATGCTCCTCAGCCGCTTTTCCGAGTGGGGTCTGCCGCGACCGCTGGTCATGACCCACTTCAACAAGACCGGCTACCATATGAACCCAAGTCGCGAGGCCTGCGAGACGGCAACGAACGAACACGATGTCAGCATGCTTGTCATGGGCTCGCTGGCGTCGGGCTATCTCTCACCCGAGGAAGCCTATTCCTACCTTGCGACGGTCCCGAACATCGACAGTATCGTCGTCGGCGCATCCCGCCCCGAGCACATCGCCGAGACATTCGGCGCAATCACCAAGCATATGCCGCGGCTCAAGGCACCTCTGGCCGCGTAGCCAGCAAGATTGTATGGCTGTCCGCTAGCTGGAAAACAGACGAGCCCGCGAAAGGCTGCATTTCGAGAGCATGTGCGGAATAGCCGGATATACAGGACCTGAGACAGGCGGTCTTCTCGACCGGATGGTCGATGCCATCCGTCATCGCGGACCGGACGGCGATGGCGTCTGGTCGGACGGCAAAGTGCATTTCGGCCATACACGCCTCGCCATCGTCGACATCGAAGGCGGCAGCCAGCCGATGGTGCGCGAGGATGGCCGTTTCGTACTCACCTACAATGGCGAAATCTATAACTACGATGCGCTCCGGGCCAGGATCGAAGCGACGGGTCGGCGGTTTACGACCAATTGCGACACCGAGTTGCTCCCCCTTGGATTTGCCGCGTTCGGAACAGACTTCTTTGCCGACCTTATCGGCATCTTTGCCTTCGCCCTCTACGATACACGGGAGGGCAGACTCTTTCTCGTGCGCGACCATTTCGGCATCAAGCCGCTCTATTATGCCAATGTCGGCTCCCAGATCGTTTTTGGCTCGACCGCACGTGCCGTTACCTTAGCGCCGGGTGTCGACCGAAGCTTTCGAGCAGATGCTATTCGCGACTATCTTCAGTTCCGATATACGCCGTCCGGACAACACTTCTTTCAAGGCATCGAGACGCTTCCGCCCGGATCTTTCCTCGAAGCAAAGGTCGGCGGCCGGCACGAAGTCGTCGCCTATTGGAGTCCTGAAATTCGCTCAGGCGACACGAACTGGAGCGAACAGGAATGGGTTGATCGCACCGAAGCCCTCCTCGACGACGCGATCGAACTCCAGCTGCGCTCAGACGTTCCAGTCGGCCTCTTTCTGTCGGGCGGTGTCGATTCATCGACGATCGCGACATTCGCCGCACGCCATTGCCCCTATCCAATGACGGCCTACACGTTCTCGATGCGTGATGCCGACGATGAGGTGGCACCGGCCAAAATCATTGCCGACTCCGTCGGTGCCAGCCACGTGATCGTCGATACGGACAATACCGATGATTTTTCCGGTCTCTATGATGCTGTTGCTTGCATGGACCTTCCGGTAGGGGATGCGATCGTGCTGCCGACCTATCAGCTTTGTGCAGCAGCAGCACAAAACCACAAGGTCGTTCTAACCGGCGAAGGAGCCGACGAGATCTTCGGCGGTTATGTTCATTTTTCGGGACTCAAGGCCCTCGCAAAACTCCGACGCTTCCTACCGTTTGCGAACCGGCTGGCACCCCTCGTCCACTTGACCCCGATTCCGATCCTCAACATGTTTTTCGACTATCAGGCGTCCCTGGGCAGCCTCGGCCGCAAAAAAGTCGCAAGAATGATCGGCAACATTCACGATCCCGGCATTCTCAACCGTCTCGCGTCGACGATCATCGACGATAAGGACATCCTTCGCGCGGCCGATCTCGGCAATCCGTCCCCTCCCCCGAACATCAGTCTGGATCTTGGCGCCCTGATGAACGATACGGTGCGAACTTGGCTGCCCTATCAGATCCTAAACAAGATGGATCAACTCAGCATGGCCCACGGCCTCGAAGCCCGCGTGCCATTCCTCGACCCTCGCCTTTACGATCACCTGAAAAACGCACCTGACCGACTCATCATCGATGGCGGCCAGAACAAGGTCTTGCTGCGAAAAGTATTGGAACGTCAGGGCGGCGATTGGAAGCGTCCGAAGTTCGCATTTCATGTGCCGATGGAGCGGCGTTATCGGACGGCCCTGGAAAAACTCTGCCGCGACTGGCTGTCACCGGATTTGACGCGGCAACATGGTATAGTGCAACAGAGTTTTATTGAGGAAAATCTGCGCTACCTAATGAACGGTGACTTCCTCGCTGCCAAACGGCTTGTGACAATGACTGCTTTACATATGTGGCTGGATGCTCATGGACACCCCGGCTGAACCGCAAGAAAAAGAAGAGACTGTCGCAGCAGAAGAGCCTGCCGCTGCGGAGTCCGTCGTCGACCTGATGCTGACGGAGCTCGACACGGCGGCAAATCGCGCCAAGGGTCTCATGGATCGGACCGTTGGCTCCGCAACCTACGGATGTACAGACCGCAACTATTGGTATTATCGGACGTTGACGAACTTCCCGGGAGCCACCTGGCAGCAAGTCATGGTCGGCTTTGCAGCGCTCTATGTCGCTGACCATCCCAACAATAAGAGGCATCGAGACCCGGAAACCCTGGAACTGGCAAGCGCAGCTTTGCAGGCCTGGATTGCTCAGCAAAGATCCAGCGGTTCGTTCGACGAATGGTATGTGAATGAGCAGAGCTTCTGCCCGACCGCGATCACGAGCGCGGGTGTCGCTCTCACTCTGAAGCTACTTGGAGACCATCTGCCGAAGGAGACAGCACAAGCCGGGCTGGAAGCCCTAGCGCGAGCAGGACATTGGCTCAATGATCGCTACAACCCGGAGGTCATGAACCAAAATATCGCGGCCGCAGCAGCGCTCAACGGACTTGCCGCACTATCCGGCGAAGATGGCTGGCACGACGCTGCCGACAAAATGCTCAAGCGCGTTCGCAACGATCAGAACAGCGAAGGCTGGCTGCCCGAATATGGCGGTGCCGATTTCGGCTACAGCACGCTGGCTCTCGACTTTCTTGCCACAAGCGACTTCTTCGAGGATCGGGGACAGGCAAGGGAAATCGCGAAGGATCTAATCGGATTTCTCGATACGGTCCGGGGCCGCGGTCCGATTTTGCCGGGACGTCTGGGGAGCCGAGGCACGAGTCACCAGTTTGCATTGGGCGCAGCGTTCTTCTCGGGCGACGACAAGCGCGCTGCACGCATTGCCCGACGCGCTTTCCGCGCCTTTCGCTCAGGCCATTCAGCGCGCCCAAGCGACATGGACGATCGTTATTTCGCCTATTTCTCGTTCCCGCAGTGGGCCATGACGACGCTTGCCCATGAGGCGCTGGAGGCGATCGAAGAACGGACGGCAGCAGACGAGGCACCGACGGATCTCGGTGGATGCGGATTTCATGTGGTGCGCCGCCCGGACTGGTCAACCACCGTCAGCAGGCGCCTTGGCGGGGCCATCGCCTTCGAGACGCCCGACAAGCAACCACGCTATCAAATGGGCTATCTCATCGAGATGATCGATGGCCGGATATTCGCCTCGGCAACTTGGGATGGGGAAACGAGCCTGGAACCGATCGATCAGAAAGCAGGCGTTACGATCATCGCACCGTTCAAAGCGGTTTCGACAGGTGTTCCGCTGAAACGACTGATGGTCCCGTTTCAGACAACACTGATGTTTCTGCGCACGGCATCACTCGCCGCCAAGTTCCAGAAAGCGATCAAGAGCCGGATGGTCTCGCCGAAACGCACACTGCCACTCAAGCTCGAGCGCAAGATCAAGATCGACAAGGACATGGTGACCGTCGAGGATACGTTCATCCTCGAAGGCAGTCTCAAACGCGTCAAACGCGTTCATGTGGTGCCCGAAATCACCATGCACAGTCCGTCTTCACGTCAAGACAAGGGCGTCACGCTTGCCATGCCGGACGAGCGGCTGGCAGTCGTTGCCGCGCGCTTCAAAGCCGGAAAGAAAAAAACGATCCTTCCCTGGCGGTACACACCTGCCAAAGACCTCATCGAAGTGGCCAATCCGCAGGATGTGAAATGAGCGAAAGCGCTCGTCCTGCAAGCGCGAGCGATGTGGTGGAGGCAAGCTGGATCGCCGCCCATCGCAAGCAATGGGACCGCAAGTCCGGTCTTAGAGAGTTTTATGAGAAGGAGTGTTTCGCGCGGGTGGTCGGCGCAATGCCGGCCGGGCGGAGCCTCGAAATCGGATCAGGCCCGGGTTTCTTTACGCGCTATCATCGCTGTACGGTCGTCAGCGATGTGACCGACGCCGATCATGTCGACCGCGTCGTCGATGCTCATTCAATGCCGTTCGACGATGGCAGCTTTGCTGCGGTTGTCGGCATCGATGTGGTGCACCACTTCCTGCATCCGGCCAAGGCACTCGCCGAGATCGCTCGTGTGCTTGAGCCCGGCGGACGGCTGGTGCTGATCGAACCATGGACGGGCGCTGCCGGATGGTTCGTGAATACCTACCTTCACGATGAGGATTGCTTTTCGATTGCCGACCCCTGGTCACCGGTTTTCACCGGCGACAAGGATCCAATGGACGGCAATGCAACGATTCCGAAGACCTATTTTTCAGAATATCGCGAGGAACTTGCGGGACAAACCGGTCTCCGGGTCAAAACGCTCGAGCCTTTTGCTTGTCTCGGCTATCTGGCAACCGGCGGTTTTACACGCTGGCAATTGCCGCGACCTGTCACGAATGGACTGCGGGGGCTTGAACGCGTTCTGCCGGCAAGGGTATGGCAAACCTGCGGTCTCAAAGTCTTCATCGTCGCTGAACGAATCACAAACTAACCAATTGATTTATCTTTTGGTTCTTGCCTTGGAAGCATCCACGGCAGCACCCCGCTCGCCGCAAGCGAGACCGCAATTCCTATGAGCTGAGCGAGGAGAAACATCAGCGATACGGCAACGGCGGTCTCCTTGGTCTGGCCGAGCATGCCGAAGTACCAGATGAGCGCAACGTCACGCGTACCAAGCCCGAAATAGGTGATGGGAATTGCGCCTGCGATCCCTGCAAGTCCCACAACGGTCATGGCTTCGACAATCTGAAGATCGGGGACAATCGATCCCATCAACGCGAGCATCATCCAGATATAGGTGGCCGCAACGCCGACGGTGAGGAATGCCGTCTTTGTCGCTGTCAGTCCTTGAAGCCCCTCTCCGAGTTTTGGAATGAGTTCACCGACGCCTGGGATCTTCCGAATGATGGGCACCCAGCGGATCGATAGGACAATCGGCCACCGCACAAAAAGAAGAACAGCAAAGCCAAGTCCCAGGGATGCACTGAAACAGAGCCAGGCCAAATCTGTTCCAGGACCTGCAAAAAGATAAAGGCACCCTGCCGCCGAAAGGACGATGAACACAAACAGATCCAGTGAGAGATCGAAGAGAACAAGCGCGCTGGCCTGTCCAAACCCGAGGGCACCGCTCTTTGCGAGATCGGTTGCGCGGCGGAATTCACCGAGGCGCGCCGGCGTCGCCATGCCGACCCATACGGATCCATTGTAGCTCAGGACATTCCATCTCAGAGGCGTCGCCGCCCCTATCGCAGTAACCAGCACGTGCCAGCGCCAACAGCGAAATGCCAGGAGGGCCGCAAAGGCGAGCGCTGCGACAACCAGTGACACCAGACCGATCTGCCGTAGCCGGCCGAAGACCTCCTGAAGATCGAGCGTGTAGAGGATATAGCCGAGCAGCAAGAGGCCGATCAGGCGATATGGGATATGTCGGAGCGCGGTGATCCCGCTTTACCTCGCCCATTCCGTGGGAACCGACCGCCCAAGCAGGTCGCTAAGTCGAAGGTTCTCAGGCGCGAAGACTTCAAGGAGCTTTGCGCGTGTCTCGACCTCCATTTCCGGATAACCGCTTTGAACTGAAAAGCGGTCCACAAATGCATCCCGTAGACCGGTCCTGTATCGCAACATACGATAGGCCGGAAGAACCCATGGGTGATTGATGATCGGCGAGACGCGCTTATAGATGAAATGCCCCATGCGTTTGGGATAAACCACCGTATTCCCGACCGCCGTGTCCAATCCCGACGGCTCAAATTCACCATCGACACCGAGAAAGCGATACAGCTCTGAGACAAAAGGCGCCGGCTTCGCGAAGAGTTCCTCATAGAAGAGGATCCGTATGTTTTCAGCCGGAAAGCGTGCGAAGAAACGCTCCAACTGTTGTGCATACCGGCCGCGATCGACCAGGGCGTCCTGCTGTTCGAGGCATGCCTCGAAACCGAGCGTGTGCGTCTCGTTGCGCCGGCTCATCCAGTATTGCGAATAGGCCCGGTCAACGGGATGCCGCAGGATGGCTATGATCTTCGCATCGGGCCTCTGACCGGCAATCGCCTCGGCACAATAGTCCCAATAGATATAGTCCGGCGTCACATCACCGGTGACTTCAGTTTGATGGGCACGATAAAGCTCCTGATACCAGTCCCATCCCTTCTCAAGGCGAGAAAAACGGCTGTGCTCGGGCCGTATGAAGAAATGCACTTCTTTCATTTCGGGCACAAAGATGCCCGGGTGCTGACGCAGCATCTCATGCAGCCAGCTCGTACCGGATTTTTGCGCACCAATGACGAGAAATGTGGGGTGAGCCAAAGCGTATCGTTTCCTGTTGCGGCCCAATTAATACCAGCGAAAGCGCCGGGAATTGTCAGGGAAATCCGAATCCAAATATACTGGAATTGTCCTTCTTAGGAACCGCCTGCCTGATGTTGCTTCGGCAGATCGTCGCGGTGATTGCCGTAGCGATCGTATTGCCGGGCCTGCTTCGACCATATCGGCGACAAAACGCTCCCCGTCTTCTCTGCCGCACGGTATATCACCTTGTGCCAAACGGAATTGACTAAGCACACGACGAGCGCGGCGCCCTGGCACACCAGGCTTGTCGCGCACAAGATCAAGGCATCGTAGTCCGCGAGACCGTAATAAGATGTGGAAGAACCTACTGCTGTTGCTGACGTCGCTCATGGTAGCGATAATTCTCGGAGAGGTTGTCTTGCGGATAGCCGTTCCAGAAAGGCAGATCCACGTTCCGAATCTCGTCAACAACAGGCTCACCTACGAGCCGGACCAGAAGCAGCGCTCGAAATACCTCGAATGGGATTATGAGATCCGGATCAACTCGGATGGCTTCCGCAACGACAGAACGATTGCCCAACTGCCGGCCAGCTCAATTCTAGTGCTTGGGGATAGCTTCACCGAAGGTTATGGAGTGGCACTTGAAGACAGCTTCCCTGCCAGATTGGAAGCTCTCTTAAAACAAGACGGCAGGGACAATGCCGTCTATAACGCCGGCCACACCGATACCAATCCCACCTATTACGGCTTGCTCTATGACAATAAATTTCGCGAAGTCACCGCGATCGAGAGGGTTATCGTTGGGTTCTATATCGGCAACGACTTTCTCAGGAGCCCCGGCCCTTATGATGCGTATCTGCAGGTAGGCAATGAGTTTGGTGGCGGTTTTGTCTATCGCTTGAAAACATTTCTTGCCACGAATTCGATGACATATGCCACCGGCAACTACATTCTGAAGAACAACCGGTCAATTCACACTTTCTGCCAGAGCCTGGGTTTATGTGCGGATATGTGGCGACCGGAAGAGCTCTATACGCAAGACTTTGTCGACAAGGCCGTCCCCTTGACCACTGCCTATTTGCGTCGCTTCGCCAACAGGGTCAGTGCGAGCGACAAAAAACTGCTTGTTGTCCTCATCCCGCCTCGCGAGCAAGTTGATGACAAGCAATGGGCCCGGGCCATCGAGCAGCTTGGACCGGCCGCGGACTCTTTCCGGTTTGCCGCGGCCAAGCAGCTTGGCGAGGCCCTCGAACGCGAGGGGATTAAGACACTCGATTTGACCAAGCCGGTACTGCGCCACTATCGCTCGGGCGCCGCGCCCCTGTACTTCACACATGACGGCCACTGGAATCCGGCCGGCCACGATTTGGCCGCACGCGAGATTTTCAAAATCGTTAAGGGCCAGCTTGGGAAGTGATCGCTCCACCCGTCAATGCGGTCGTCAGCGATGAGAGCGGCGGCACTATCGTGATAAAAGGCCGAAATGCCGGGAACGCGCATGGAGCCGGGTCAGCCGGTCTCAAAAGATCGTATAGATGAACGGTGCCACAGCCGAGCCCTGGGTCAGCACGATGGCGCCGCCGAATATGGCCAGCACGATGAAAATCGGCATCAGCCAGTATTTCTTGCGAACACGCAAAAACAGCCAGAATTCTCGCAAAAAAGCACCCATCTAAAACACCTTCAGTATTGCTTGTCCGAGCTGTCGCCGGGTGGGCCCGACGGGTCGCGGAGGATCCAATAACCCTTGGTATCCAGCTCCATGCGAAGCCGCAACAGATCTTTCCTCCAGCACATCCTTCCATTCGGAGGAACGGCGTGCACCATCCGAATCCGGATTCGAACAGCTGGATTGACGCGCAGAAATAAGCCGAATAGGCCAGCTAATGGCAGCTCAAGGATTGGCTCAGCGACCACGCAGTCGCGCTATGACACCTTCACTGGCCAGCGTGTCGAAGAACAAGGCGACGCCTTTCCGGTTGAGATGAACCGGGTCGTAGAATGCATTTGCTGGAAGGTTCAGTTCGGAGTAGTCGGAGATTTGCTCTTCCCCGCCTGCAGCCTTGGAAAGCGACGCAATCCAATCCGCATATCCTGTTCGCGTTGCCTGGAAACCAGAGAATACCGGGCTCACGATGATCTCGAATCGGACTTGATTTCGCTTCAAAGTCTCAAGGGTCTTCCGCAGAGCAATCAGATTGTTTTTCCGGTTGTAGAAATACGGTCGGCCGGATGGTTGCACGTCATCGAGCGAAACTGAGCCTTCAAACAGGACTTGGCGATAGGGAACGATAACTTTGTGCAAGATGTTGAGAAAGGCAGTGCTATTCAGGGTAAACAGATGAGAGATATTTCCCGCTGCTGACAGGGTCGGTGACAGCTTTTGCAGAATGCTGTGAAGTCCGGATGAGCGTCGCGCAAAATGACGCATATTCCGGACCTGGTCGTTATCGCCGCTCATGCACGACGGCTCGATGATCATTGCATGCGGCGGTCCATAGCGTGCGATGTAATCTTCGAGGACGACATTCATCGTCTCCATAGAGCCGCCGAGCACAGCAAGATTGGAGACCTTGAGCCCCAGTGCCTGCGACATCTGGTTTTCATCGAAATGCCGAAAAGCCCTGGAGTTTCCGAGAACAAGGACATCGGCCTTTCCACGACCGGAGTAGAGCTTGGCGTAAGGCAGGCTTGAAAAGCGGATCGTTTCATCGAGACCCAAGGCCAACAGCCTATCACCCGCAAACAGGATCAGGAGAAAAACAGCAAGAAACCGCATTGCTTTCCAATTGCTCATCGGCCTCGCACCGCAGTTCAATCAGAATTGGAAATAGATGAAGGCGGCGCCTTCGAACGTGCCGACAAAGGCGATAGACCATAGAGCCAGCAATACGCCGCAAGCGCGCAAAATGGCATTGCTTTGATAGATGTTGCGGCTCCACTCCCATTCCGTCAGCCAGTCCACACACAGCACAATGAGAATGACGCTGCCCCCCTTCAATAAAAGGAACGGATCGCTTGCCAGCCCCATCCACGGCGACGACCAGAAAAACACGGTCTTCACGATCGTCCATGCCTGATCGATAGTAGCCGCCCTAAAAAAGACCCACGCCAACAGCGTCAGGCAGAACACGGCGCCGATTTGCAATGCCGGCAAGGACCATCGCGTGATCGGATTCGACTCCAGGACCGGTTGCACCGTGCGTCCACAAATATTTTGTCCGACGAGATAGGCGCCGTGCAGCAGGCCCCAAACGATGAAGGTGTAGTTTGCGCCGTGCCAGAGGCCGCCTAGGAACATGACGATGACCAGATTGCGAAACGTCTTGAGTGTTCCCCTGCGGTTGCCGCCAAGCGGAATATAGAGATAGTCGCGCAGCCATGATGACAGCGAGATATGCCAACGCTGCCAGAACTCGCTGAAACTTCTGGAGAAGTAAGGTCGCCGAAAATTGACGGGGAACGTCAGGCCCATGACGCGGCCAAGACCGATGGCAATCAAGGAGTAACCACAGAAATCTCCATAGATCTGGAACGCAAAGAAGACGACACCGACCAGATGGGCGAGCGCACCGAACGCATTGGGCGATGCGTAGATCGGGTCGACCGTGAGAGCCAATGTGTCGGCGAGACAGAGTTTGAGAAAGAATCCCCAGACAATGAGCTCAAGTCCGTTCCCGATCCGCCGCCAGTCCACCCCGTGATCGACACGCAACTGAGGGAGGAGGTCCCCTGCCCTGACAATGGGCCCGGCAACCAATTGTGGAAACAGCGCCACATAGGCTGCGAAGCGCAATAATGACGGCTCGACATCACACTTTCTGCGATAGAGATCGATCGTGTAGCTGAGCGTCTGAAACGTATAGAACGAAATGCCGACAGGCAGGATGACGTTCAATGTGAAGGGCGAGACAGATACGCCAAGTGCAGTGAAAACCTCCTGAAAAGACGCGGCGAAGAAGTCGAAATACTTAAAAGTGCCTAAGATTCCGAGATTGACGCAGATACTCATCGTTAGGAGCCCGCGACGTCGGCGCACTTGATCCGTCTGAGCCATGGCCAGGCCAATGGCATAGTCGACAAGCGTCGACAACGCGATCAGCCCGAGAAACCGCCAATCCCACCATCCATAGAAGACATAGCTTGCAACCAGGCAAAGCCAGAGCCGCGTCGCACCTTTGAGAAGAAAATAGAGCGGAAAAAAAAGGACGCAGAAAACCAGAAAAGGGAGACTGTTGAAAAGCATGCAGCGTTAGGCAAAGCGGATGAGTCGACCAGGATTGCATGAGCGTGGATCTGGCTGTCCGAAGGTCATCGACTAATTGCGCTTATGCGGGCTTTCAATGACTGAAACCGATTGCGCAGCAATCCAATACCAATGGATGCGCTTCGTCACTCTCTCACCCTGCAAGACGCCTGCGAACTCAATAAGATCACCTTCCCGCAGGCGTTGATTGGTTCTGGCACCATCGACCGCCAAACCAATAATCGCCCGGTCGGCTCGCTCACCGAGGCCCGGGCAGGACTTGGGATGCAGTCGTGCCTCAAAATAGATCGGCTCCGACGGGCTTGAGGCAAACTTCGGATATCCTCTCAGGGCCGTCCCGCTGTCGCCACTGGCGAGGCCATAGTATTTGACGGGTGAATGATAGTTGGTTGCGACGACCCGCATCCGAACGCGCCTCGGTGCGACGCGAAGATCTCCTTCTTTCGACGCTTCACCTGCTGGTTCCGTTACGCAAGTTATATCCGGTATCGCTTGATCGATCCGGACGGACGGATCGATCACCGTATCCGCGGTCAATGGGCGGTACGCATAAGCACCGCCAAAAAGTGCCCGGCTAACCAAAGCAATCGAGATGAAAGCGACGATACCGCCAATGGCTATTCCCACAGGGTATCTGCTTGACGTCTCGTTATGTGTATCTCGGGAACTGACAACCGCGCGAGCGCCGATAAAGGCAAATGGTGCAACCGCAAGAAGCATATGCATTGGAAAGACCGGATAGGAAACGCGTGGCTCACTGAAACCGGCAAACACAATGATCGCCAGATTCGCGGCGATCGCGCCCAGGAGAAAGACGGCATGGCGACGCGGTCGAACATACGCAATCCCGATCAGACTCGCGAGCAGGAGCATGCCGACGGGCCCGACCTGCAATGCATAACCGAGCCCTTCGGTACGCCAATTCGTTGACCGTACGCCATCATTGTCCCAGACGCCCGGTGGTAACAGACCATAGAAGGCCAATGCGCGCCACGGGACAGCCTCAAGCCAGACCAGCTTCGGATCCGTCAGCGGAAGCAGCCACCCGTGACGAGACATGGCGATCTTCCGCTCTTCCGGATCGGGATATTTTTCGGTCCATTCCCGTCTGATCTCTTCGGTCCCGAATCCGCGCCGGATCCCATAGAAGGGTCTCGGATCGGTCGTGAAGACCATCTGTCCGGCCGCCTGGGTCGTGCCGGGACTGAGGCGGCCATCCTGGACGTAGTTACGAATTGTCCAGGGCGTGAGCGCGGCCACGAACACGATACCGGCGATGAAGCAGTATCGAAGCCTGGCTTGAAACGAGAGCTTGCAGGCAAACAGAGGTGTCAGAATGAGGAAGGCACAGAAGAATGCACCCTGAACGCGGATTCCGAACAGCAACCCGGCGGCAAGCGCGAGAAAGACAGCCTTTGAAGCGGTCGGTTCCTCCAGGAATCGGACAGCGCAATACAGTGAAAGCGCAAGAGCCGGTACATACCAGTTCTCGATCGTCATCATGTTTGGCGTGTAGCGCAGATAGTCGTGGGACGATGCCAGAAGTCCGGCAATCAAACCTGCCCCCGCAGACTGAAAGAGCGTCTTGGCAGATAAGGCAACCAGCAGCACGGTCACTCCGGCAAGGATCAGATTCACAATCTGCGGAACGAAGAAGAAATGCCCGAAGGCCCAATAGAGCGCGGCGGAACCAAACTGGTAGACCGGCATGTAGTCCGATCGACCGGCCGGCAGCTCGCCGAGGGCGATCGCATGCGCCAGACGATCATATGTGCTTGCATCGCTCCAGCTCGGCTGATCCCAGGCGTTGAGCACCGGCGCTGCCGTGGCCACCACTGCCAGCAAACATAATGCAAGGACGCCCAAATTGAACCATGGGCGGCAAAAACCCTCTAAGTCCGGCTCGGGCAGACTGCGCACGATGAGCCGCGCCAAAAATCCACCGACAACGACCGTCGCAGCAACAGCGAGAGAGAGCCCCAAGACGCCGGCCGTCTCGAAAGCGGCATAGAGATGCGGATTGTTGTGCGGCGCGCCACGTGTGAGAATCAAAAAAAACAGCGCGCCGCAAACAACCGCACGGCCAAACAACCCCAACGACCAACCGCCGGTCCTTAGCGACGTGCCGACGGTCAAAGCGGCCACTGCAATGAAGGCGGCAGCCAGGGCAAATCCCATTGCGCTTTTCACACCAACGGCAAAACTCGGTCCGAAGGCAGCAACGCCAAGACCGAACAGACCGACGAATGCAACCAGGGCGAGAAGGACAACCGATCTCGCACCAGATTCTTGAGACGCAATCCCGGTGTCCGAGACTGACCTAGTCATCATTGCCTGCTCTCGGAAATGGTTTCGAAGATGGGGGAACGATCGACAGCGTCATTGTCGGTCGGATCACGGGTTCTTTGACTCAGCCTGAGAACGCGCGAGCCGCTCGAATTTCCATTCGAGACGCTCCCAGTCCTCCTCAGTGTCCACATTGCAGCGATACTCGTGTGGGACGACAAAGGCCTGAAGCCGGTCAGCCAGCTTGTGGCAATCGAAGACGCTCATCACCTTCTGGTCGAACATGTAGAACAGCCCCGAATCAGTGAGCGACGGAGGAAGGTCCTGCGAATTGACCAAAACCTTGTCAGGGAAGACAGGAAACCAGAACCCATCGGCTTTCTGCTCAAATGCCCACCAGATGGGTTCGTCATAGGGCTCGCAACTCATGAGAATTTCCGGACGATCCTGCGCATAGACTGTCCAAGCATCCTCATAGACGGAACGCGGAACCAAAGCGGCTGTCGCCAAAACGAACAGCACTTCGCTATCGCCGCCATTTGCCTCGACGTAGCGCGGGATATCGTTACGAATCAGATCGGTGAAGCCCGACTGGCTATCGGCCAGATCGGGTAAGCGCGGCGCAAGGCAGGTTGCGCCAAACGACGTCGCGACGTCTGCGATCTCGGCATCGTCGGTGGACACATGTACGGCATCGATAAAGGACAGGTTCTTCAGCGTCTCTATGACCCGCCCGAGCACAGGCTTGCCTGCAAGCGGCTTTATGTTTTTGCGTGGAATACGCGTCGAGCCGCCACGCGCTGGAATATAGGCAAACACGGTTGCCCCCTTTCAGACTGAAGGTCCGTCGAACAAGACTGTTGGACCGCAGCGAAACACGATGCTGCGGTGTTTCAACGGATATGATATCGCCTGCGTTTGAAGCATGATGTCAAAGCTCTGGAATATGGGAAAAACTCTGTGCCGACACGATGCGAGATAGCCGGTGGTAGCAAAGCCATATGACTAGGGTTCATATTGTCTCGGACGACTTTGGCAGTTCGAATGGCCGCGCATTCCTCTACCCGATCCTACAGCACAGGCGCCGGCTGAAGGACCTTGGGCTCAGCATCTGCGTGTTTTCAGCATTCGCACCGGACATTGGTAATTGCGATACCCTGGCAATCGACGGCAAGGCCGTAAGAAATCTCTGGGGTGAGAAGACGGAAGATACGCTTGAGCAACTTCATCGCCTTCGCGAGACCACGTCCAGAATTTATTTTTTCGACACGACCGACAGCGCCGGTTTTCTGGTCGGCGAGGTCATCTCTCATGTCGACAAATATTTTAAGAACCAACTTCTCGTCGATCGCGAAGCTTACACGCGTCCCATGTATGGCAGACGGACCTACACGGATTTCTACCATCGCAAGTTCGGTGTCATCGATACAGAACCGATGTCGGAACCCCAAGTCGACAATCCGGACGACCTTCAGCGGCTCCATGTGTCATGGAACGCCGGCCTCGCGAACTACGACGCTTACGGTCACTATCTCGCTATGGCCTATCAGAAGGTCCGCCTGCCCATTCTGCTTCGGCGCCCCAGAGGATTTGTCGCGGCGGACGCTAAACGCGACATCGCCATTCATACACGAATGGGGTTGAACTATCATCGGGAAACGATCGCCTGGCAGCGGCAACAGATCTCGCAGCGTCTTGCCGATAAGACAGACTGGCAGCGTGTGGATCGAAGGGAATATATGCGCGAACTGGGTCGCTCGCGGCTTGTGCTGGCACCGTTTGGCTGGGGTGAGTTTACTTACAAGGACTACGAGACCTTCATCACCGGCGGGCTACTGATCAAGCCGGATATGAGCCACATGGTCACCTGGCCCGACTTCTATCGTGTCGACGAAACCATGCTGGTACACAGATGGGATTTGAGTGACCTTGACGATACGATTGAACGCGGTCTGGCAGCCCCCGAAGTATCGGTCGAGATGGCTCAGCGCGCACAGGATTTCTATCGCAATCTCGTGACGACGCCGAACGGCCGAGACACAATTTGCGAGCGAATAGTCTCCTGCCTGACCTAGAGTTCTCTCCGAAAAGTTGGTCGGCTTTTGCGCTCGAAAAGAGTGCCAAGTAAAAATTTATCGCGATTTCAATTGCTTAGAGCTCACTAAAACTGCTGTAGTTTACCGCATTAATCTGCGAGATGTCCTCGATCTTTCCGATCTCGTATGCAATGCGCTCATCCCAAGAAACGAGCTTCGGCTTTACGAGGCCATGGAGTCCCGCGGCAAGGGCCTCGCGTTCCTCGGGACTTTCCGCCAACCGCGTCAAAACACGGGCCAGTTCCTCCGGTGGCGCGCCCCTGTCGATTGCAACGATCTCATCGATAGGGACGATCTCCTCAAACTCGGTGTCACTCTCCGTACTTGGTTTGATCCGCTGCATGACAAGACAGACCCCGGCGGCAAGGGCTTCCAAGGTAGCGTTGCTTAAGTGTCCCTGCCGGTTCAATGACACATAGACGTGTGTATCGATCAGAACATGCATCACATCCTGAGGTGCCAGCGCACCGGTGAACGTGATACCGTCCGGGTTTCCACAGGCTGCAACCTTTTCGCGCAATGCGCGCTCCTGGCTGCCGTCTCCGACGATCAAGGCCTGAATCTTCGAACGGGCGTCCGGTGGCAATGCCAATAGAGCATCGACAAAAAACTCTGCGCCCTTGATCGCCTCGATCCGCCCGAGAAACGTTACGATCATCCGGTCCCTCGGTATCTGTTCGAGGAACGCAGGCCGAGCGCCGCATGCCACCGGCTTCTGAACGCCGTTGAGCAGAACTTCGCGCGGCGTCGTACTGTTCAGTGCCTTCTCAAGCCAACGATCGCTACCACTCCCTTCACGTGTGCTGACGACCAGTGCAAAGGGTGAGCGATACGCCCAGCGGAGCAACATGCGCGCCGGATGCATGTTGTCGAAGATATGATGCAAATCTGGCGGCACGCCGAGAAGCCGCAAGACAACCGGCGCCGCCCCCCAACGCGCCAGCACCGCCGCTGTCAGGATATTGCTTCGGTCGGCATAAATGACATCCGGCCGTGTCCGCCTGGACCGAAGCCACAAACGCGTGGCGTGCATGATTTCTCGCACATAGAATCCGAAGCGGCCAAACGGACCAGGGCCCTCCGCAAAAAAGCTTACCGGCATCCTCAAGCCCTCAAGCCGGATCCCCTGCCCGCGCAAGGCGTGAATTGGAGCGTCTTCACGTCTTGAGTTGAAGGCGCGCGTAAACACCAAGTCGATGTCATGATCGCTTTGGTCGAGACTGCCAATCAAATGACGGATAGCCGGCGTACCGGTCGGTCTCCAGACCTTGTCGTGCAGGCTGTCTGTAAAACCGCTCATGAGCCGACAAACAAGCATGATCCGGATCGGTTGATCCCCCGGTTTCACGGTCAAAGTGTGAAGCGATCGTTCATGGAAATACAGTCGTGACGGTCTATCAGGACATCACTTTTGCCGCACCGTTGGCGAGAAATCCGCGCTAGCGGGCAGAAGAGTCCATCCGGCGATGAAAGGCCTCGGCCACCGCAAGCCGCACCGCAATCCTTGTCCATCCTGGTCCGTCAAATCGACGGGCCCATGCATAGGATGCCGCCTTACGATCAATCCCGGGCACAAAAGGCAATACGTCGCCTGCCTGGCGCAAGAACGCACTTGCCGGAAAGACAAGACCCGACTTAGGAAAGTTGCTGAGTTCGGAGGGCAGAAAACGCGCCAGAATCCGGCGCAGAACCGATTTTTGTCCAAATGCCATGAAGGCTCTGGGATCAAATTCACTCAGAAGGTCCAACAAAGGCCGGGACAGGAAAGGCGTCCGCAACTCGATACTATGCTGCATGCTTCCAAGATCCATTGACGAAAGTTGGCTAAACGGCAAAACGTTCGTCAGCTCGAAGCGCGGCACCTGGAGTTCGACAGGCGAACGACCACATCCGAACAGATGCTCGGCCAGCGGGGCAATACCGGGATTTGCAGCGAGCCACCGACCCGCCGGATCGTTCTTGTTAGCGAAATAGAACATCGATCTCTTGAGGCCGACGACATTCGCCAATTGTGAGGCACGCGGGTCTCTATCGGCAAACGGACGCGCAAGAAATCCAGCCGGAGTTCTCATCGCACCGGGCAATCCAAACAATTTCCGCAATCGATAGAAGAACCAATGCTTGTTGTAGCCAAAGAACAGTTCATCGCCGCCAGTACCCGTCAATGCGACCTTGAAGCGTTCCGCCGCTGCTTTCGCCATCTGCAGGACTGGAAAGACGGAAATATTGTCGTGCGGTTCTCCGTAGATGTCGAGCAGCGCATCGGCACTTGTATCCTGTCCGCCCAGTTGGCAGTCGATAACTTGGTGCGGATGGCCAAAATATTGCGCGACCTCAGCCGCCCCGTTGGCCTCGCTTCGGACCTGTCCTCCTGGGAAAGCGATGGTGAGAGTTTGCAGATCGGTCTGCAATTCGCGGCGTGCAAGCGCGGCAATCAACGATGAGTCGATACCCTGGGAAAGGAAAAGACACAAAGGCACGTCGGACCGAAGACGCCGCTCCAAGCTGTTGGACAGAGCATCTGAAATCCGCTGGAGATCTTTTTCACCAAGCGGCTCGACCCGCCCTTTGCCCGGAACACCGTGTGGCGGCGTCCAGTAAGACGCCACATTGCCAGCAACACCACCTTCGATTGTTAGGGTACTTGCCGGCGGCAAACGTCGAATGGAACGATAAGCCGTGTTGCAGCCCAGCACATGTCCCAACGCCAAATACTCGGCAAGTTTGTCGCCCGCGAAATCCTCTTCTGCATCAACCAGTTTGGCAAGCGGTGCCAGTTCAGAAGACACATACACGCCTTGCGGCGTTTGGCACCAGAACAAGGTCTTCTCACCAAACGGGTCAACGGCAAGCGTCGCCTTCCGGCCGTCCCAAAGTGCGAAGGCAAACATGCCATCCAGCTGACCAAGAGCCTCTTCGCCGTGATGTCGTAGCGTCTGCAGCAGAACTTCCGTATCACCGGTTGTGGTGAATTGGACTCCAGTGTCTTCCAACCGCGATCGCAGCTCGCGATAATTGTAGATCTCACCATTGTATGAAAGATGAAAACCACCACGCTCCATCGGCTGATTGCTTGCTGGCTCAGGATCGAGAATCGAGAGCCTTTGATGCCCAAGGTAAACACCAGCCTCGCGATCGATCCATTCACCGCCAGCGTCAGGACCTCGATGAACAAGTAGCTTGCATCCGCGGCGCCCGAGCTCGATGTCTTCACGCTCGAGTGGACGTTTCAGAAAGAGAGCGAATACGCCACACATTGCCTAGGAACCGATTGTGGTGACGAGGATACAGTCCAATGACAAGCTATCCGCGAACATGACGGTCTGAACAAAGTCCTGAAGCACTCAGATGCCCGCACCAAAATAGAGATTGGCAAAGGATGGATCCCGCAGCTCGGCTGCCTCCTCGATCGCGCAATCCAATGCATCCCAGTCAACCTCAATCCGATTGGCATCGGTGCGTCCCGTCATGACAACCGCTGCACGCCTCTTGATCAGCGAGAATGCATGCTCCGTGATCGGAACGCGTCCATGCTCCAGCAATACGATTGGTTTATCTGAACAAACGGCCGTTCTGAATGTTGTCGAGGACGGACAATCGAACAACAGGACATCAGCTTCATCGGCAACCTGATCGAACAACCTCGTCTCGATCCTTGCATTTCCGATGGCGGCAAGTTCGGGCCGGATACCCGTGGCGCATTCAGGATGAGGTTTTACGATTACCTCATGCCCTTGCCTTTTGAGATAAGAGAGTAGTCGGGCCTGCAAATCTACGGCCGTAATGTCGGCCGGCAGGCCAGGAGCATAATATCGTTCGCCGACATAAAGCGTCGGCACATACATGACGCGAAGATTCCGGGCATGCGGCTGTCGGCGCATTCTCGCGTTGGCACCAGCTGGTTGTAGGATCGGTACAAGCGACGCCATCGGTTCGCATGCCACGTCACTCACTTTGAAGCGGGGCTCAATAAGACCACGAATAGCTTCTGCGTGTGTGTCCGTGAATGTCACGTACCGGTTCGGTGAATCCCAAAGAGTCGTTGTCAGCGTCGGAATATGGCGCCAACCGCCACCGACGCCATGATCAAAGGTTGCGACGCTGCCGCCTTCTTTCTGAACAACTCTGGCGATCGCGCGGTTTTGCACCTGACTGGTTGATCCGGTCAGGAACAGCCGGGGTAGATGTCTGGCGCGCGCCTCCACATCACTCAGCGATTTGACAGCAACACGAGTCAACGCACGGACCGTGGTCTTGAGCGATGCACGGATGCCGGTTGGCATTGTCTCGCCAAAATCGCAAAATGTCGTCTCAGCAATACCGACAACTTCCTCGAGTGCGTCTTCCTCGGTGATCTCCGGCATGCACTCTCGCGATCCGGGCTTGACGTCTATCCAGTGCTCGAACCGGCTCAGGACCAAACGTTTGTTTTCAGCTTCCGCCATCGCCTTTATCGGCGCTCCGCCAACAAGACACAGAGCATCGCGCTTAGGGTCCAGGAGTGGTCGCGGCCTGCGTGAATAACCATCCCGGCGGGCAAGTGACCCCAGCCAGCGAACCCAAGGCGACCGCAAACGGGAATGATTGGGCCCCACAAGAAACTTGCGCAGTATCGCACTCTCCGGCACTTCCTGCCGACTGATCTGCTCTAGTGCACTTCCCTCTCCGCCCCAGCTTGCCAATAAACCCCGGTCCCTGAAACGGCGCGACAGGCGGGTCAGCCGGAACAATGTCGTTCCCTCGAAGATGATCGAGATCAGTACCAACCAGAGAGCCTCCGCCATGCGGTCCTGATCGATGTTTCGCAACCTCAAAGCCTGCGTCAAACGTTCGGCGAACTGATCGCAATACCGGTCATCATCCTTGTCATCAATCGGATAGAAATAGTCGGTGACCCCGGCCGAACTGATCTCCAATGCCGCGGGGTGAAGGTCCCGACTGCTGACGCCAGATGCTGCGGAAAGCGGCTTATTGGTCGCGATTGTTCCGCTCGCAGAATTCGATATGAAGGCTCCGCTTGTCACCCGGACCGCCCATCTTTGTGCCGCCTTGGCCAATGCTTCAATACAAACTCGGCTGCGTGTTCGGCGATCGTTTCGCCGCCCGGCCCTGCGAACAGGCTTACACCGGTCGTGGACAGACGCGTTCTCAATGCTCCGTCAGCGACCAATGAAGAAAAAACCCGCCGCACGCCTTCAGCCGTCAGATCATCATATCCACCCAGCCGAATGAGGCAGCCATGTCTTTCGAGGGACGCAATCAAAGTGTTCTGGTGATCCTCGACCATTATTGCGAGCGTCGGCACGCCCGCGGCGGCGAGTTCGTAACAAGTGATACCGCCTGCAGAAATCGCGATGTCGGCGCTTTGGATGAAGCGCCCAAGGCCGCTTGGTGCAACTGACAGGTTTGCGGAAGGGAGAAGATCGGCAACGATGTCTCTGACGCGCTGAGGGTCCGGATGGGCCGGGCCCACAACGATGTCAACTGTGAAGGGTGTCAGAAGGTCGGCGCAATTCTCGATGAACCATGACGTATGATCATGCGGATCCTCGCCACCAAGGGTGATGAGGATACGCTCGACATGAGATCGATCCCGATCGTCTGTCCTGCAAAATATGTCGGAAGACAGCGTGTTGTAGCGCGGGCCGGTCAGAAGCACTCTGCCAGGTAGGTTCGGGTAGTCGGTATCATCGATCCACGGATGGCTGTTGACGAGAATATCGCACGCAAGATTGCGGCACTCTTCATCATCAAGACAGAGAACGATCGCAAGATCTCGGAGGCTCCTGCAATATTGGGAGCCGATTTCACGGCTATCGATCACTGCCAGACGCGGTAATGGCATTTCGAGAAGGCCGGCACGAAGGCCACTCAGATCCGCACTGCTGCCGGCCTTGCCAGCAGCATCGACCGCTGTAAATCCACGATCGGCGATGAATTTCTTTGCGGCGCCATCAGGCGAGAATGTCAGGAAGAGCGGTGCGCCGGTTGCCGCCGCCGAAAATGCATCAGCCAGCGCGACACATCGCGAGACATGGCCGAACCCGTGTACCGGGCCACCGTCACAACGAAACAATACTGAAATTGGGGAGCCGGCGCGCGGCATCACAAGGTCATGACCAAATGTCAGTGGCGACCCTATAGATCAAGGCTGCGGATAAGAGAAAATCCTTCGGCAAACGCTACGCCGCATTGGCTACCGCGGTAACACGCCAATGCCCGCATCACCGCATCTGAGCGTGAGTGCGGTGCCGGCCGCATTTCCCCTCCATAGGCGGCCAGGGCTGCAACCTTGGCATCGATATGGTCGGTGATATCGACGAACGCCGTGGCGGCAAACGGTTTCGGCGGATTCCACTCAGTCGACGACAAAACCTCGAAGGCGAAGACGGCAGGCACAAAGCCATGTGACATTGGCCGCACCGCTGCAAGTAGCGCTTTGTGCCCGCACTGGTGGTCAATGTTGGCATCATGACTGGCATGACCGTAAATCCGGTCCGGTTTGAAATCCCTTATATGCCGCTCGATTTCCTTGGTCAGATCGATGAGGGGGATCTGATCAAGCCGACAGCAATAGCGCTGACCGATAGAAACCTGGTCCTCCGCAACGCCGAGAACTGACAGTGCCTTGAACGCGTTGGCGTTTCTCTCGTCGATTTCCTCGCGAACCGAGGGCGTGTCGAAGTCCGAGGGGTCATATCGGGCAGTGATCCCTTCGGCGAGAAAAATCACCCTGACCTCGCCGCCTGCGGCACGAACCTTGGCAATTGTTCCGCCGCATCCCAGAACCTCGTCGTCAGGATGGCAGGCGACAACCAGCATACGATGGGCGTCCATACGACGTGCCTTTCAGTCAGCTGTCAGAATTATTGTGAGACAGAAGCGTCAGCCCATCTTCGATGGATGGGAGACTATGGCCGAGAGCTTCTTCGGCCCGGCCTACATTCATGCGCATATCGCGCGGACGGTACGCATCCAGATCGAGATCGGACACGCTGCCATCCTGCAGCGCGGACTGATCGAGTCCAAGGACCGATGCTGCAGAACGCAGGAATTCCGCTTTGCTCATTCCCGATCCGCATGCGCCGAGATTGAGTGTCCCGGTCACACGACTGTCAAGAAGTTCCTTGAGACATTGCGCAAGCTGGCACCCATGGAGTGGATTAAAAAGGACATCGGTAAACAGCAGGGCGGGCTCGCCAGCAGAGCATTTTCCGGCCAGCCAGCCAACGAGTCCGACATCGGGCCCCGCATAAAAGTTGACCCGCAACACCAGTGCTTTTCGTAGCCGCCGCGCGTGATCCTCGCTCCACAACTTGGTGAGTGCATAGACATTGCCAGGTCGGACGCACCCTTCGACATTTGGCCCGGGAGCGTCATACACTTGGTCGGTCGAGATGTAGACCAACCGGGCATCCGGATTTTGCCGAGACAGTGCATCTACAAGATTCTCGGTCGCCCTGACATTGTTCTCGAATGCGTCCACGGGTGATCTTTCACACGCATCGACATTGGTCAGTGCGGCAAGGTGGACAACGAGATCGGGCCGGACCTTGGCTATCAGCGAGCTGACGGCATCTGCGTTTCGAAGATCGCACAGCTCAGTCGCGCCTTCGGCCTCGCGTCTCGCGACCCCGACAACCTCGCCGCGTTGCCCCAGCACCTCCAAAAAGAACGGCGCGAGCATTCCTGTCGCGCCGGTCAGTAATATCTTGCCCACGAGTGCTGCTACCAGCGAGACACGTCGTTTGCAGACATCGGTTTAACCGTCGATCGCATTCAGCCTTCCTTGGTCGTCGGTGAACCTAACAGAGCCACCAACTCAGACTTCTGTAGCCAGATATCATTGTTGTCACTTGTATATTCGAAGCGTTCGTCAACGCTTTCGCCACCGCTATCGCGGAAACTCTTTCGCGCCTGATCCCAAAGATGTGTTTCGGGCTCGATCACATAGCAGCTTCCAAGATCGACAGTGTTGCGCGCGTCATCGCATGAAATCATCATCTCATGCAGTTTTTCACCTGGCCTGATCCCTATGATCTCGTGTTTGAGATCCGGCGCGATGGCCGTTGCCAGGTCGACGACCTTCATGCTCGGGATTTTCGGCACAAAAATCTCACCGCCACGCATCATCTCCAGACAGGACACAACGAAATCGATGCCCTGATCGAGCGTGATCCAAAAACGGGTCATGCGATCATCTGTGATTGGAAGCCGTTCGACACCTTCGGCGATCAAGCGTTGAAAGAGTGGCAGAACGCTACCGCGCGATCCCATCACATTCCCATACCTGACAACTGCAAATCGAGGCCCTCCGGAACCGGAAAGATGATTTGCAGCAACGAAAATCTTGTCCGACGCAAGTTTGCTGGCACCGTATAAGTTGATCGGATTGCAGGCCTTGTCCGTCGACAGTGCAATGACATTCCTGACGCCCTGCTGGATCGCCGCACGCACAACATTTTCGGCACCGATGACATTCGTCTTGATGCATTCGAACGGATTGTATTCGGCGGTCGGCACGATCTTCATCGCAGCTGCATGGACGACATAGTCGACACCACGCATCGCCATGGAGAGGCGATCCATGTCTCGCACATCACCGATGAAGAAACGCATCTTTTCCAACTCTGCGGGCGATAGCGTGATCGACATATCGTACTGCTTCTGCTCATCGCGCGAGAAGACAGCAACTCTGGCGACCGAAGTCTTATTCAGCAGATGACGTGCGAAGGCCGTGCCGAAAGAACCCGTGCCACCTGTTATCAGGACCGAAGCCCCGGTCAGATCGAGCGTATCGTCGAGGTCAATTGTCATTGCGTACCGATAATAAATAGAGTGAAAGAGAGAGGAGGTCGTCGTCAGTAGGTGATCGTCTTTTGCACACCCACCGTTTTTTCGGCCAGAATGTTTGCGATCTGCGGCCCAGCCGTACCGTCACCGTAGACCGGCACCTGATCATATGAACCATTGGCGATTTGATGCTGCAAGGCGTTCAGAATATCGCGATAGCCGTGGTCGACATCGATCACATTCGGACCACGTTCCCGATTGGCCTGTCGGCTTCCGATATTGACGACCGGCGTCCCGATGAATGCGCCTTCCCTTATGCCACTGGATGAATTGCCGACCAGGCAGGCCGTCTTGGCCATGAGCCTGACATAGACATCGATCGGAAGGTTCTTGAAGAAATGCATCTTCTCGGCCTTGCCCTGTTCGCGGGTCTTGCGAATGCCGCGCGCAATGTCGTCGGCACCTGCATCGGCATTCGGCCACAGTACAATAGCCGGAAGTCCTGCCGCACGAACGGCTTCCAGTGTTTCTGCGATCTGACGTTGCGCCTCGCCATATTCGGTTGTGACCGGATGCTGCGAGACGATGACAAATGGCGCGCTTATGTCTACCGGATCGCCAACGCCGCCTTCCATGAATCCGTTCGGAGCGATGGCCGTATTCGATTGCAGGATCTCAGCGACAAGATCGATGCGCGGGCAGCCGACATTGTAGACGTCGGCAGGTTGTTCTCCCAATTTTATAATGCGTTCCGCTGCGTCTCTACTTGCTGCAAAGTGGACATGCGCGAATTTCGTAATTGCGTGCCGAATACTCTCGTCAATCGTGCCGGTGACCTCGCCGCCCATCGTATGGGCAAGCGGTATGTTCATATAGGCAGCCGCGATCGCCGTCGCCATCGTCTCGAAGCGATCGCCGACCGTGATGACGAAGTCAGGTTTCAGCTGATCGAGAATTGTCGGCAGCTCCAGAAGACCCAAACCGGTCGACTTTGCCATCGTCACCGGGTTTTCACCCTCGATCAACATGTTGACCCGAGCGTTGATCCGATAGCCTTCCTCTTCGATCAATTTGTCGACCGAACCGTATCGATCCAGAACGGCCGACGCCGTAACAACCAGTTGCAGTTCCAGTTCAGAATGCTTTTCAACGGCTCGCATCACCGATTTGATACTGGAGTAGTTGGCCCGCGAGCCAACCACGATGCAGATGCGCTTCATACCAGGTCCTTTTCGGACAATTTATGTTCTTCGGGCAGATCCTTGCCGGCACACCGACCGATGACTTCGCCGTAGCGCCAGGCGGGAATACCGTCACCGGGTTTCTTGTAAGCAAGATCTCCCGCCTCGATTGGCTGACCGGCGGGGATGGCCCGTGCCGTAACGATGCTCTTTTGGAAGATGCGTTTCATGTCGCGATAGGCGCTGACATCGTCCTTGTCCACCGGATGATCCATCGCTGTCCAGATTTCGCGCAACCCCAGCACCATGTCTTTGAAGGCTGCAGGCTCCATGGCGTTCGCTGCGTCGCTTCCATACATATGATTGGAAAATGTCAGGTGCTTCTCGACAACGACGGCACCTCGAGCGGCGGCGCCGATTGCAGCAGCAGATCCAAGAGCATGATCGGAATATCCAACCGGGACGCCATAGCGTTTCTTCATTTCATCGATCACATTGAGACCGATCCTGTCCGGCGGACATGGATAGGCGGATGTGCATTGCATGATCGTAATCGGCCCGCCCTCACCGAGGACTTGCATTGCCCGATCAAGCTCGGTCCAGTCACTCATGCCGGACGACAAGAGAACCGGTTTTCCAGTTTGCGCGATATGCGCGAGGAGCGGTGTATTGGTCACCTCTCCCGAGGCAATCTTGTATGCCTCGACGCCGACCTTCTCGAGCAAATCAACGGCCTCAAGGGCAAATGGCGACGACAGAAAATTCACGCCGTTCGATGCACATTGCCCTGCAAGGTCAGTCCATTGTGTTTCGGAGAATCCCGTTCGCCGGAAATAGTCCAGCCGTGGCTCGCCTTTGAAATAGGGCGGCATCGGTGCATCGGCCATCGTTTCCGCTTCGGCAATATGGGTCTGAAACTTGACCACATCCGCCCCGCAATCGGCAGCAAGCTCAATCAGTTTCATTGCATTGCCGAATGAACCGTCGTGAACCGAGCCAATCTCTGCAACGACTTTGCGATGAAACATGCGGGTCAGTCCTTCAGCTCGTCTGCGCAAAGGCCGAGCTCGACCAAATCGGCAGGAGACCCGTCCAGCATGTAATGCTTGCGCCTCAACCCTTCCTGTCGATAGCCAACCTTGAGAAACGCCCCAATGCTACCGACATTGACGGCATAGGCGGTCGCCGCGAGCTTCTGTATTCCGAGTTGCCTTACCGCATATCGCGAGATCACGCCGATGGCTTCGGTCGCATATCCCTTCCCCCAACAGTCGGATTCGCCAATGAAGAGACTGACATCGGCAACGGAATGATTGGCCTTGATCGGTCCGACCTTGATGTTGCCGATATGTTTGTCGTCGGAGGCGAGGCAAATGGCGAAGATATGCTCATTGGGGCGCTCATTGACGCGTTCGACGAATGAAAGGACCGTTGCATGGTTCTGGTCGCTGTGGCGCGTCTCCAGGAACCGCTTCACGGCTGGATCATTCAGCCAGCCGACATAAGTATCCGTCACATCGGACACAGCTAATGGCCGCAGATAGATATTCCGGCCGCTGAGCCTGGATACAGTATCGGCCGCATGACTGTCAGGCATGGATCGTCCGACTGGCATCACGCCAAGCCACAGCATGTTCTCCCGCTGTCTCCGCGGCCTGAAGCGCGGCAAGACAGGTATCCAGACTGCCTAGCCCATCCCAACCCGAGAGCAGACGCTCCTGATTATCGCCCCCAAGGAATGCATCCATCATTGCCGCATATGGCGCGTTGCCATCCACATCGTCATTGGAAAGCAAGGTCTGAGGGTCGTCGCCACTGGCGGGGAGAAAGCGGACTTGGAGACGTTCCGGTGATTTTCCGTCACTCTGCCAGACCAGCGTCCCCTCGGTTCCGACGATTTCGCAACCGCGGCGTTTGACACGCTGGAGATAGTCGAGATGGATTTCCGATCGCGCGCCATTGTCGTGTTCAAGAGCAAGCACGGCATAATCCTCAACGTCGATATCCAGATCGGATAACCGCCCGGCGGCCGAACGGACCTTTGTAATCGGACCGAGAAGCCATGCGGCATAGTCGACCTCGTGGATGCTGTCGAGAATGACACCTCCTCCTGAAGCGCGCCGCGCGCAGTAGAGCTCGCGATAATCTCGTCCAGGGCGCATGTTCGGCAGATAGTTTCCAAAATGCGCCCTCAGAAACAATGGCTTCCCGACACGTTCGAGTGCAGACATCAAAGTTGTCGGCCCTGGATGAAACCGCATATTGCAGCCGACGAATACAGGGACATTCGCTTCATCGGCTTGCGCCAACATGGCCTCTGCAGGCTCACGCTCGTGGGCAATTGGTTTTTCCACCAAAGTGCGGATTCCATGCTGAATACATGCAGAGGCCACGGTCGCATGATCGCTTGTCGGAACCGCGACGACTGCGGCATCCGGAGCCCAAGCAAAGGCCTCATCGATTGTCGAGAAAGCAACGCCACCAATATCACTGGCGACGGTTTCTGCACGTGAGCCATCCGGGTCATGAATGCCAACAACGCTCTGCGCCGACGCGTTGGAAGCATGGCGGCGACCGATCGATCCGCATCCCAAAACGAGAACCTTGAGCTGCGCTTTGGCCGTCAACTGAGATCGCTCAACTCAAGACGATGACCCGTCTCCAGATCGGATTTGAGGACGCGATCGGCCAGGCGCTCGAAATCTGTCGGCCCGAGACCGTAACCAGGCCTTCGATAATCGACATCGAGATCACGTAGTTTCGTCCCAGCAGCACCAGGAGATGCCAGATGGACGCTACGGCGCATCGCCTGCCGCTTCTCGATCTCTTCCGGCTGCAAGACGCGACGCTTCTTGCCGAGCGCTATCGGCAGATCCCGCACCGTCGCAACGAAACGCTTCATTTCATCAGGCTCGATTGAAAAGCTGTGCTCGACACTCCGCGTCGTCCGATCTTCGGAGATCGTCTTTTCGACAAGATTGGCACCGAGTGCGACGGCTGCAACGTCCATCTCCCATCCAGGTGAATGGTCAGAGAAGGCCACCGGATAGTCGAACATCCGCTTCAGTGTCGGAATGACGTTGAGATTGATGCCTTCCAGCCGCGCGGGATAACCCGATGGGCAATGATGGATGATGATGTTTTCGTTGCCCTCGGCCCGAATAACGTCGATGGCGGCCTCGATCTCGCCAATGGACGAGTTTCCTGTATCGAGCTGCAGGCACATTCCCGTTCGCGCGGCGTGGCGGATCAGTGGCAGATGATCGACATCCGAGGACGCAATCTTGAAGGAGTGGCAACCAAGCTCGGAAAGAAAGTCAATCTCGTCGAAAAATCCTGCCGTTGCAAAAAACGCGACGCCGCGTTCATCCGCATGCGCCTTCAATTCCCGCCACTCGTCCGGTGTAAGCGATCGGCGCACAAACAGATCGTAAAGTGGCTCCGAGACGGTCTCCGTCTCTCCGGTTTCGCGATCGACGAGGACGCCATATTCGAACATGACCGAACGGTCGGCGACCAGTCTGTCCGGATCGAGAAGCTGAAACTTGACCGCATCGGCGCCTGCCTCTGCAGCATGACTCACCAGCCGTTTTGCCGACGCGAGACCATTGTGGGTCGGACCGGCCTCGAACGTCACGAAGACAGGCTCGGAATCGCCGACCCCCCTTGCACCGAAATGAACGCTACTTTTCACCTTGTCGCGCCTTCATGTGTTTTCAGTTGATTGTCTGCAATCAGGCCGCATGACGCTTCACAAGAAAATCGCCAATGGCGAGATAGGGAAGCTCGCCCGATACGAATGCCCGAACCGAGTCCTCGGCGCTGCAGACGATCGGCTCTTCATGCATATTGAAGCTGGTATTGATGACATTCGACAGCCCGGTCCTCTCACGATAGTTCGAGATGATCGCATACATGTCGAGATGGCGGTCGCGATGGACAAGCTGCGGCCGTGCCGTGTTGTCGATATGGACCGCAGCGGGAGCTTCATCGCGCATCTTCTGCGTGCAGTTGAACGTCATCGTCATGAACTCGGCACTCGTCCTGGAGCCGTTCATATCCTGATAGAATTCATCTGCATGGTCCGCGAGCGTTGCCGGTGCAAATGGCATGAATTCGGACCGATCCAGCTTGTCATTCAGCCATTCGTTCACCGTCGGATCGGTTGCCTTGTAGAGAATGCTGCGATGACCCAACGCCCGCGGTCCAAATTCCATCCTGCCTGCGCAGCGCGCCACGACATGTCCCTCAGCCAATAGCGCGCCGATGCGGTCATAGATATTGTTGCAGAGCTCATAGTTCAGCCCGGCCTTCTGCAGAACATCGCCGACCTCATTGTTCTTCGTATCCTGGCCGAGATACATGGTTTTCGGAGGCTTGGGTCTGGCGCCGACATATTCATGATGAGCAAGCCATGCCGCTCCAACCGACAGCCCCCCATCTCCCATATTCGGGAAGACATAGACCTCTTCAACATTGTCCAGCTCGGCAAGCCGTTGATTGAGCTTCACATTCGCAAATATGCCGCCGGCGAGTGCGAGACGCTTTGCCTGATTACCCCGGCTCCCGACAAGCTCACAAACGACATCTTCCAACGACTGCTGAGCGGCAGCGGACAGATCGTTCCGTCCATAGCGCTGCGCGAGCGCCAGGAGCTTGAGGTTGTCGAAATGGGGCAGATAGAGCCCGCGCTCGATATGGCCGACAAATCGTCCACGCTCGACATCCGCATCGACCATGGCGCGGATGCTCTCATAGGATTTCGGATCCTGGCAATAGGCTGCAAGACCCAGCACTTTGCCTTCATGGCGATGGGGCTTGAATCCGAGCGCCTTGGTAATACTCCCGTAGAAATAGCCAAGAGAGTCGATTGTCGGCGTAAAGCTCAAGAGCTTAAGACAGTCTGCCGGAGTCTCAGCCGGACGCCCGTCATAGAACGTATGGGAGCCATCTTCACCCCATCCGTCCGCGGTCATCACCAGGCAGTCATCCCAGCCCGATCCATAATAGGCGGTTGCGGCATGGGCGTGGTGATGGGCGTAGATCTTGACCGGGCGCCCGAGACTGCGAATGGTCGCGATGTAGTTTGGCGTTCGTTCGCCAAACACATGACTTTCATGCTGATAACGTCGATCCAGGAAATCGGTCGCCGTTTTCTTGTCCGCGTCCGACAGATCCGAAGCATCGATAAGACGCCGTTTCTCGTCATAAGGCGCTTTGTCCGGCAGCGGATTTGCGAGCCCGTGGGTCGCGATCAAATCGACATCGCTGATGGAAATGCCGGCAATATCGAGCACGGCGGCAATCGCTTCCTCGGGAAAGCCATACCAGAGTTTGCGCCGATTGAGGCGCTCCTCGCTTACCGCTGCAACAAGCTCTCCATCTTTGACCAAAGCCGCCGAGGCTTCAGACAGAAATCCTATTCCGAGGATGATCATGTGTTCATGGAACTCGCGTGCAGGAATTTGCTGGTTCGGTCATATCCGAACGCCGGCCTAGAGAAGGACATACTCACTCTGCTCATTGGTAATCTGGCTATGAGGCGATACCTGTTCGGGCGTCTGAATGAAGGGGCGTACATTGTCTTTCAGTGGCAGCCTAGCCTCTTCAACCCCCGCATCATTGATGTGGTTTGCGATCACGTCGGTCCGGACCCACTCTCCGTCATCGTCCTTGGCCCAGATCGATGGGTCGCGCATGTTTTCGATGAGCGCAAGCAGTTCGGACTCTTCCATGCCGACCGATTTCAGAAAGACATCCACGTCGCGCGGGCGTACGGGATCATGCTTCATCACCATCTCGATTCCCTGTTCGCGGGTCATGCGGCCATGACGGATTTCGGTCGCCGCATCATCCGTGCCGCGGCCATATCCGAACTTCAGGAATTTCAGGTAGTCATGCAGACCGTTCGCATGAAGGTCGTCAAGCTTGTCATAGATATTGAAGGTTCTCTCGCGGCCTTGCGATGTCTCGAAACCAAGCTCGTCGATCACGAATTCGGTCTGCTTGCGTCCATTCCAGAAAATGAAATTGGAGAGATAGATACCGCGCACACCGACCCGCTCCAGATCCTCATCGCTGGGGTAAAAGAACGGTGCCAGATCATATGGCGTCAGCGGACTCTCAGGGTCTTCGAGCAAATCTTCCGGCTCGAAGCCACGCATGGAATGCTCTTGCCGCTTCTTCTTGGTGAACTCAACGAAATCGTCCTGATTGTGCATGCCGACGAGTTCGCTAAATCCCTCTTCGCCCCAAACGATCAGCGGCACGTCATACTGCACAGCCGCCCGGATGGGAAAGGTCATGATGCCTGCATGATAGTGCCACGTAACATCGCCAACCGTCTTCAGCATGTGCTTTGACAAGCGTTTGGCCGACCCTGGCGCCGTGGTGAAACGAACAAGATTGCAGTCAAGCCGATCGATCAGATTGGCAAGATTGCGGAGGCCCAACGGCGTGTTGAAGGTATGGTTGTAGCTGACGAGCAAAGGGTTGAGGCCATACTTCTCCTTCACAAGCCAGGTTTGGTAGGTGCTGTCCTTGCCGCCTGACACGGGCACGATGCAATCGAAGGGATTGCCCTTCTCGCGTTGTGCAGCCTTGTAGGTCTCAAGCAGATCGACAAGCATGGCTTCGCGCTCCGACCAATCGATTTCGGGCCGGCTCTCAATCAGCCGGCATCCCGAGCAGACGCCTTCGTCATCGAAAACGATGCCGGGGCGCGCATTGGCCGGATAGACGCAGCGCTTGCAGTATTCCATCTCTTAAGACTCTCCCTCGCTAAACAGCGACTCGCACCCAGGCGGATGCCGTAATCTACTCAATCAGATCCCAAGCCAACGCCGTCCCCGCTGCGATAGGATTGCTGGCTTTCCTGCCCAGCACATCAGGCAGGTGTTTTGGCGCGAGGCCATTGCCGGGACGAATCGACCGCACATTCTCGGCACTCAATGCCTCACCGGCATCGATATCGGCAACAACATAAAGCGACCGTCGATATTGCAGGCTGCGGCGCTCGCGCTCGCCGGGACCATAAGCTTCTTTTCCGACAGCCGCATGCGCCATCCGCGTCTCGCGCACCAAGGTCTCAAGCTCGGAGGGAACCAGTGAAAAGGCCGAGTCCGCCGTCTCAGGCTCGCGGGTGTCTATGACGTGCTTTTCGATCAAGTGTGCACCAAGAGCGGCGGCGGCGACTGATACTGCCGTACCGAGTGTGTGATCCGACAAACCGACCGGCACGTCATAACGCGCCTGCATTGCCGGGATGGTGGCCAGATTGGCCTCTTCTTCCGTTGCCGGATAGGAGCTCGTGCATTTCAGAAGCGCGATGTTTGTAGACCCGGCGGCTCGCGCCGCATCCAGCGCTTCGGCCGTCTCTTCTGAGTTGCACAATCCGGTCGAGATGATCATCGGTTGGCCTGTTTGGGCGCAGGCAGCGATCAAGCCATGATCGACGGCCTCGAAGGATGCAATCTTGTAGGCGGCTGCATTCAGGTCTTCCAACATGGCGACGGCATCGGCATCGAAGGGAGATGCGAACGGTGTGATTCCGAGTGAACGCGCATACGCGAAGAGTTCTGGAAACCACGCATAGGGTGTCGCCGCCTCCTCGTAGAGTTCATAGAGCCGCCTGCCGGTCCAGAGGGACTCGCCTTCGATCAGAAATTCACGGGCATCGCTATCAATCGTAATCGAGCCGGCCGTGTAGGCCTGAAACTTGATCGCATCGGCACCGGCTTCCGCCGCGTGTTTGATAATGCGCTTGGCACGCGCAAGATCGCCGCCATGATTGGCGGAAAGCTCCGCGATGATATAGGGCGGATGCCCGGGTCCCACAGGACGCCCGTCGATCTCGAAACTCTCGATCATTGTTGTCGATTCCGAAACTTGCGGATTACGCGCTAGCGCCTACGGCGGCGGGACGCACCGAAAAGACCGGCATGACGGGTTCGCATCCCAAATGCTCTTCGAGCCGGCCACCGGCAAGCTCCTCGGCGATGCGTCCAAACGCTGCGTCATAGGCCTTGGCGATCACGGCCGCATCCGCATCATTGTGGGCGTAGGACACGTTGTGGGCAGCGGCCATCAGGACCCCATTCGCCAGCATCTCTTTCATGAACAGCGTTTTGGTCGCTTCCTTTCTCGCTGTCTCGGCATCGCTGAAGCCAAGCAAGATCCATGGCGGCAGCCCATTGACCGAGACAACGTCCTCCAAACCATGTCGTGTAATCGCTTCGCTCACGATTCCTGCCAGCTTTTCTCCGGTCTTCCATAATGTGTCGACAACGGGTTCACGCCCGAACTTGTCGACAACGGCAATCGCCGCTGCGATCGAGGCAGCCTCTCCACCAAAGGTCGACGAAAAGAAGATCTCTTCCATTTCCGCCATCAGGTCGGCACGACCTAATACGGCTGCGATTGGCATACCGTTGCCCATCGCCTTGCCGAATGCAGCCAAGTCAGGACTGACGCCAAAATGCTCCTGCGCACCCCCATTCGCAAAGCGAAATCCGGTGACGATTTCATCGAAGATGAGCACCGCCCCATGGGCATGCACGAGCGCCTTGAGTTCTTCCAGATAGCCCGGTTCCGGCTCGACGGCGCTGACCGGCTCCATAATCAATGCAGCGATTTCACCAGGATGGGCTTTGAATGCCGCGCGTGCGGCATCAAGATCGTTGTAGGGGATGCGCTCCGAGAGTTCACCTTCGACTGCCGGGATTCCCTTGTTCCGAACCGTCTTCGAAACATACCAGTCATGCCAGCCATGATAGCCGCAGAGAATGATGCGATCGCGCCCCGTTGCCGCCCGCGCGACGCGGACACACCCTGTCGTCGCATCGGAGCCGTTCTTGCCGAAACGCACCATTTCCGCACAGGGGATCAAGTCCACCAGTTTTTCGGCGAGAATGACCTCCAACTCTGTCGCAAGGCTGAAGCTGATTCCGCTCTTGAGCTGCTCTGTTATAGCGGCGTCGACATCCGGATCGCAGTAGCCCAATACGACCGGAAGCAGTCCGGAAATCAAATCGACATATTCATTTCCGTCGACATCCCAAACCCGGCTTCCCTTGCCGTGGGTCAGAAAGAGCGGCGCCTCACCCGCCGGAAACTGCTCATGGCTCTTGGAAAAAGTCTGGGTTCCCAAAGGAATGACTTTCTGTGCGCGCTCAAGCATTGCGCGCGACTTCGCATAGCGAGGCGACAAATGTTCAGACATGGATCTGTCTCCGGTCATTTAGACAGGCGTTATGGATGTTATTCGGCTGGCGGACGGTAGTGGAGTTTTGTGATTTCGAGATCGACAGCCGTATTGATATCGACCGACCGTTCCCGCGCCATCAAATGCCCTGAAAGGGGCGATCCGTAGAAGTTTCGTTGTTGGCGGAATGCGGGAACATAGGCAGCATAGGTACTGCCATTGTCCACCACGAGAGGGCCGACTTCCTCATCCCGCATATCAACCAAGTCCGGCCACATCGGACTGAGCGCGCCACCGTCTTCAAGTTTCAATGCCTGGTGCGGAGGCAAATCATATTCCGTGACAGCCAGGGCAAAATCACATTCCCCGGGAACGACAAGGTCTACGACTGCTGCGACGTCCGCTGCTCCTCGCATCGGTGCGGCCGGAAATAGACAGCAGAGCACCTCGTAAGTGCGGCCAGCCTTCTCCTCCAAGTCGATATAGTTCAGGAGAACATCGGAAACGCGCGCACCGTCCGTTGCCAATGTTGAATCGCGCTCGGCAATCTCGGCCCCAAACGCTGTCGCAATCTCGAGAATCTCCGCATCTTCGCTGGAGACAACGACGCGGCCGAAACGTTCAGCCTCAAGTGCCGCCTCAATCGTGTAGGCGATCATTGGCTTGCCGAAGAAATCGACAACATTCTTGCGCGGCAGTCGCTTGGAGCCGCCGCGCGCTGGGATAACGCAGACACGCTGTTCAAGATCAATCATCCAACAATGTCCGCCCAGATCCCTTGATCAAGTACCGTCATGATGAAGGACTTGTCTCTCGTCGATCATTTTTTGCGATGAAATTCCAAGCCGCATAGTGAGGTGCATCGGATGGAAGCACTTCTTGCATCGTCTTGTGCTCTAGAAACTGGATAGAGAAATTCGATAGCAACTCGTGGATATGTTTCTCGTCACAGAAATGCGCAATCCCTGTTCCGTCCAAACGACCACCTCTCAAATCCGTTCGCGTATACAAATCCTCACCTGGCTGTCCGGATTGATATTCGTCAAACTCCGTCGAGAACCAATCGACACCCAGAATATGTCCACCCGTTTTCAGCTTGCCTCTCATTGATTCCAGCGTTCTTTTGATTGCGGCTGTCCCATTGTGCGTCAACGATCCTCGGTCAAGAATGAGATCAAACTCGCCAGGGACATCTAGTTTTTCGGTAAAATCACCAACGACAAGCTGATCCTTCAGAGTCGGGAACGCATTCTGCACTTTCGCTACAATGGTCTGGCTACCCTCTATGCCCCAATATTCAACCCCAATATCATGGAAGTATCCGACGTTGGCTCCAGCGCCAAACCCCAGTTCGAGGACACGAATTCCGGGGCCGGTTTCAGGCAGGACTTTCGATGTCAGTCGCACGACATCTGTCCAGGGCCAAACGCTGAGATGGCGGTTAGAACGGTAAAGGGTTTCCCAGCTCCGCAATGACATGGATTCCAGACTGCTGTCCTCAGGATTCATCTTGCCGAACCTCATATGTTCCCGGGAATTCTGTGACGCCCGGCCACAACGGAGACTCAGTTAAAACCGCCTGCACTGTCTTCGTCTCTTCGGAGTTGATCAATTTTATCGGCTTCAGGTGTGGCGCGTTGCACAGCTGAATTCATCGGACCTACAATGACTCGACGCTGCCGTCATTGGACGGGCGAGTGCGATGAGAAAGTCCCCGATTCGCTGTCCGGCCTTCCCATCAAAAAAGCAGTCGACGCGCATTTGCTTACTGTGATCGGCCAACACTTGGTTCTCTGCGCGTTTTGACAAGAACTGTCGCAAACTGGTCTCGAACTGGTCGGGAGTTTCCACATTTTCGATCCCGACAACGTCCTGAAAATCCGCATCACGTGCTTGCCAATAATCCAGATTAATGGTCGGAATGGCGCATAATTGTGCCCAAAGGACAGTGCTGGACCCACTGCAGACGAATAGGTCACCTGCCGGCAAAATATCGACCAATCGTTTTGAAGATATGCTCAAGCCATGGTTTTCAGCCAATGGCGCGTAGGATGCCGGATCAGATTTTGGATGCAGGCAAAGCAATACATTTGCTGCCGCGCGACCCAATACTCTGAAATAATCAGACATTCGCAGAATATGGCTTTCCATATCACAAACATCGTGCTCGGCATCGTTGGGCACAGCAACGACAATCAGAGGTTTATTGGGTTCAAAGGAAAATGTCTGCCAGATTTGGCGGCGGAGGTCGTCTCGCACACGATGCCCGTCGTAAAGAAGATCTAGGGCTTGATCGCCAATTGGAACGAGCTTGTCTTCGCTCACACCGAGATTGACAAAGCCTTCCATGCGACGCCGGCTGTGCTGCAGCGAATGCGTACTGAGACCACCGCCTTGCACCCAAGGGTTCTCCGACAGCATTCCCAAACTTGCATGAGCGAAAATAAGCCAGGCAGGTGAAAACAACATCGGCCCATGACGCGAATTCAAAGCTTGCTTAGGAAACAGTAAGGCGGCCAGAAAATTCAGTAGTGGCGGCCAACTCTTGATAGACAGAGCGAATCGCGGGTAGCCGGCGCGCGAGAGAGCAACACCCTCAGGATATGGTGAACTGGATGCACCGATGACACAGGGTAATCCAAGATCTCGCGCTGCCTTTATCAAACCTGGAATTGGTGTCATTTCCCGATCGCCCGGGATAACGACCACATCCGCCTGAGCGCGCTCCAATTCACGGCGAAACACGTCGTATTCCGCTTTCAATCTCCGCCGCATTTCCACGAAGCGCAGGATCGATATCGGCATAGCGTTTACAACGCGGTCGAGGTGTCCGAGCTTTCGAATAAACCAGTCAACCAACGCCTGAACCGATCCACATCGGGCTTGGACGGCGGTTTCGAGTTCTATCGATAGATCGCGAATCGTCAGTCCTTCGTCGGTACACTTGTCAGCAAATCCGGAGAATTTACCGTTTAACTGAACGAGCGTAACCTGCACCTCGTCGCGCTTGCTCAATATGCGAGCAAGTTCGACAAACTTGACCCACGACGTCGAATGTCTTGGGAACAGTAGAATCTGTATGTTTGCGGCATTCATCTTACCGATTGGAAATTCCGCGTGTCATATCCGCCAGAATTGCCGCTTAAACTCTCATACAAGCGAATGGTCTGATTGGAGTTCCGAGCCGAAGTGCAAGTCCTCGCCAATCGATCGACATTCACCAGCAGCTCGCATTTGTGGCGAATGCGACGATACCGCTTGTACTCAAAGAACTGTCCGCGTCCCCTGACACTGCAAGCATGGCAGCTCATATTCCTTTGAGATCATCATCTTACGGATTCGGTCCATCTCCGCGCCGTGCCAGATCTCGTGCATCGAGCGTTTCTCGAAGTCTCCGACATTGTAGACAATCCCGGGAAAACCACAGCATGGCCCGGCCCCACCATAGGCCCAGACGGTCAGCCGCTTGAATGGCTCGTCGCAATCGAAGTCCATGTCGAAACCGTCCTGCTGCCGAAAATCGTGATAGGACTGAACGTCAATCATGTCGGCATAGTCAGACCAGTATCGAACGAAGTCCTGCGTTTCGTGCTTGTTGGATTCCTGTTCCACGAACGAGACGCGTATCAACGGCCAGGTCGCGTTTCTTTTCGCCTTCAATTCGGCAAATGCCCGCGTGTTATCGACGACCTGTTGATAGCGGTGGGCCTTGCCGCGGCTTTCATGGAAGGTTTCAGGGCTAAACCCGTCAATACTGATGGAAAGCATGTGAACGCCGAGATCGATCAGTCTTTCGGCCGTGTCACCCTGCAGTCGCAGCCCGTTTGTAATGATCCGAAACTCGCATGGATCAAGACGCATCACCGCATCGCAGATCTCTATGAAATCGGGGTGCAGCGTACATTCCCCGCTACCGCCGATATTGACCGACGGCAGATTGTACTCTGCACTCTCTTCAAGGATCCGCTTGATCGTAGCGGTCGGCAGATACTTCTTTGTGCCGATGAAGCCATCGTAATCCTTCAGAAGATCCGGAGCACGCAAACACTGCGGGCACGCGAGATTGCATTTGTCGACCAAATCGAACACCACATTGATCGGATAGTCCGGCAGCCAGTCGGGGCCTGCGCGGTCCCAGGCTGCACGATAATCGAAGTAACGCTGACCGTAGCGATCACCGAGCATATGGCGGATTTTCTCTGCACCATAGTTTCGCGTATAGGGATCACCGCTGTATTGGACGGTATCAGAAAGCGACATTCTTTCCTCCGTTCACGCTTTGCAGCGCGACACTGATTGTTTCAAGATCGTCCGTGCCGAAGCAGATTCGCGGGAACAACCGCGGCAGAGCACGTTTCGAAAAGTCGGGCAGTACACGCCAATCCTGTACGCCCCCTTTACCAAGACCGATTTTCAGAACCGACGAAGATCAATGCCATTCTGCTGCATGAACCGGCGAACCTTGATCAGATTGTTGTCGGCGAACTGAAAGACTCGACCAGCCGCAACGGCGGATGCTCTAGCATCAGTGAGCGCGGCAACAAAGTCGTCAAGTCGTCCCACACCGCCGTGCGCGACGACGGGAATGGAGACAGCCCCGGCAACATCCCGGATCGTATCTACATCAAGACCGGTACGCATTCCTTCGCGACCAACAGCCGTCAGGAGTATCTCACCTGCACCGGCGGCTTCGGCTTTTTGTGCCCATTCGACAGGACCGAATTCGGTTGCCCGCCGCCCGCAGTCTGCAGCGACCCGCGTGCCTGCCGGTGTTTGAAGATGGTCGATTGCAACGACCACGGCTTGCCGTCCAAACCGGTCTGCGAGTTCGGAAACAACGGCAGGTTTCTCCAAAGCGACACTATTCACGATGATCTTGTCCGCTCCGCAGCGCAGAACCTGCGACGCTATATCAACATCGCGCACACCACCCCCGAAACTAATCGGAACGAAACAACGCGCCGACATCGCCTTCAATGTTTCGAGATCCGGTGGCTGTTCATTGGGGCTGGCATCGATATCGAGAACGACAATCTCGTCAGCCATTTGGTCGTTGTAGATCTTGGCAGTGGTAACAGGATTTCCGGCATCTTCGTGATCGGCAAATCCCTTGCCCTTGACCAAACGTCCGCCACTGAGAAGCATTGCAGGTATGAGCCGGGCAAAAGCCATCGATCAGTAGTCGCTTTCGCTGCCGCCGTCCCAGTCCAGAAAGTTCTCAATGAGCTTCAAGCCGCTGTTGCCGCTCCTTTCCGGATGGAATTGGACACCGATTGCCGAACCGCACTGCAAGCCAGCAACGACTTCACCGTCGAAATCGACCGATGCGCAAACCTCCTGCGGCATCCCGCCAACATGAAAAGAATGGCAGAAGTAGAAAGCAGCCTCATCGCGAATATTCTGGCTGATGGCATGACCACTGCTCCAATTGACCACGGCCCAACCCATATGCGGCACGCGCCGTGACGGTGGACGAGGGTCAAGCGCAATTACATCAGCATCGATCCATCCAAACCCTTGCGTCTCACAGCCGCCTTCAAAACCGCGCTTTGCCATCATCTGCATGCCGAGACAAATACCTAAATAAGGCGTGCCCTGATGTCGGACAGCATGATCAATCGCTGTGTCCAACCCCGCGTCCTGAAGTTGCGCCATGGCCGGAGCCAAGGCACCGACACCGGGCAGGATAATGCGCTCAGCCTCCCTGACTGCATCGGCCTGCGTCGCAATGCTCGCCTCTTCACCGAGCTCTTCGAGCGCGTTCATCACCGAGCAGATGTTGCCTCCGCCATAGTCGATAACGACCGTTGTCATGACGGTCCCGGTGATTGTGGGCTGGGCATCGGGTAGCCGAGGACGGCGAGGTCCAGTCCATGACGCTCGGCAAGTCTCGCATTCTCGGGTGCAAACATTTCGGCGATCGCGTGACGCTGTTCCGGACGCAGATCGATTTCTGCCGCAGGTCCTCGCGAAACAAAGCGATCCTTTAGCGGCCCCAGATAACGGCGGAATGGAACCATATGGGATACGATTTTGCCGAACGTCGTGTCACGTAGCCCATCATAGGTGACGCGGCGGCTTGTGACACCGGTGTTTTCTTTCTTATCGGAGAGCAGTTGCAGCATTTCGGCAGCATCGATTTTCAGGAGCCGAGCCCACTGCGCGGCAAAATCCTGTTTCGCCGTAATCAGCGGTTCATAGCAAATCGCGTGCACATTCTCGCTCCCGAAAACAACCTCATAACAGGTGCACTGTCGATCGTAATTCAAGAGTCTGAGAAAGGTATCCTGCGGACGCTCTAGCGCGAATTCCAGCCAGTCGTCGAACTCAACGAGCAGTCCCTCTATTGACCGAGGCACGCCTTTCATAAGGCGCCCATGGTTCTGGTAGTAAGATACAATGATGTCAGGCTGCGCGCGGATGGTGATAACGACCTTGGCGGTTGGACAGACGCGATAGAGGCGCTCGGCAAGAAGCTGCTGGAACGGCGCCGAGCCCATAAGGGTCTCATCCGAGAGGACGAGTATCTTGCCTTCCGCCCGTGACGTCTCGATCGCAGATTGGAAGAAATCTTCGAGAAAGGACCACTCGACCATATGCGGTTCGGCGGCCGTGAGGTTTTGAAAGACCCGCACATAGTCCGTCGTCAGGTGATTTGGTCGCCCAATGCAGTGGATGTGAGGACTGCGTCCAAAAACGGCATTCTGCAGGGTCGTCGTCGCCGTCTTGCCAACACCGACATGGAAAATGGCATCATGTTCGGTCACAGAGAGAGTTCATGTCTGATGGCTGGACGCGATTGCCAAGCTGCGCCACACATTAGTCAACTGTCTTGTCCCATTGATCGAAATCCCAGGTCTTCTCACCTGCTGCCGGTCTTTCATTCGGCCAATGATGCGGTGCGACGACATGATCCTGCACCAGTTCATCGAATTCGTCTTCGCTGATGTCGAGATACTGCAGGAAGAGATCCAGGCTCGCCGGACGCTTCCCGTCATATTGCTTCATGAGCGCCAGGCCTTCTTCCCGGCTTAGCCGGCCATTGCGAATATCGATCCCCACCAGATGATTGGTCCTGCCGATACCGCGCTTGAGAAATTTGAGATAGTCGCGAACGCCCTGCATAAAGCACTCGACTTTCTCATAATCATATTCAGGCGGCACGCCCTCGACATCGTCGCCCTGCCAACCAAGCTCGGTCTTGATAATCTCGACCTGTTTCTTGACATCCCAGGGAATGAAATGGCCAAGAAGCAGTGACTCGCATTTGAGCTGCCTCAGCTCTTTCTTGGTTGGATAGGTGTAGGGGAGAAAGTCTCTCTCATCCGGCTGGAAATCCGAAATCTTGTCGTCAAGCATACCTTTCATATCTTCGGCGGTAATGCCGAGATTGACGAAACGGTTGAACCGCTCCTCATTGACCTCTTCCACCTCATCATATGTGTAGAAGGATGCATATTCGCCGGTTGGCTCGCCCCACATGAGAAGCGGAATTTCCAATTTCACGGCAAGCCGCATCGGATAGGAAAAGATGCCGGTGTGGCAATGCCAGCAGAAGTCGCCACGCCGACGCAGACTCTCATACATAAGCTTGCGAACAAGCTTCCAGTTCGGCGTGAACTGAATAAAGTCCTGACCGAGTTTTTTCAGCGTCCGTTGCCGGTTTTCCAGATGTCGCGGACGATAGAAGCCATGGTCGAAGCTGACGACCAGACATTTCAGCTTCTTCTGGGTGACGAGATACCAGAGCGTGTAGGTCGAATCCTTGCCGCCGGAAAAGGGTACGATGCAGTCGTAATCATACTTGCCGCGATGACGCTCAAGCAGCTCATCAAGCTGCTGGCCGCGCCTGTCCCAATCGATTGCCTGCTCTTTGTACTCGATCTGATGGCATACCGTGCAGACTCCTCCCCCATCGAAGGTTACGCTTTCGCTGGTATGCGGAATCACGCACTGTTTGCAAAGCGGCACATGATAATCATCGCCGTTCGGCGGTCCGTCGTTCATTGCGTAAATCCTCGTATGCTCTTGGACCTAGCCTGCATGCGTGCCTTGAAAGGGATTGTATCGGACGCGTCGCGGTGTCTTCAGCTTGTAGAAGGGCGTTGGGCGTACCGGCAAACCCGACTCCATCATGAATTCTTTGGCTTTCTTCGTGCTGTGCTCGGTGTAGTGAAAAATGTTCCCTGCGGCTGCAGCCGAGGCCCCGCCCTCGCGGATACCGGCAACCAGATCCTCCCACTTGCCAACTCCCCCCATCGCAATGACCGGCACGACAACGGCACGACTGACCTGTTTAATCAGATTGAGATCGTAGCCGCGCTTATCGCCATCATGTGCAACGGCGTTGATCAGCAATTCTCCGGCACCGAATTCAACCGCACGACGCGCCCAATCGACAGCATCCTTGCCTGTTTCGCGACGGCCATTGTCAATAACCGCCTGATAACCCGATGGCATCGCATCGTCGACAACGGCATCGATCGAAACCACGGTGCATTGGGAACCATAGGCGCCAGCGATCTCGGAGATAATGTCAGGTCGTTCGACGGCACAACTATTGACCACGACCTTGTCCGCACCGGCCCGCACATACCGATGAACCAGATCAAGGCTCCGGACCTTTCCCCCCACGGTCAGTGGAACGAAGCAGCGGCGCGAAAGACCATCGATGATCTCGATGAAACTCTCGACGAATGAATCGCCATTCGAGATTTCCAGTACGGCGATCTCATCGACGGCCCAGGAGTTGAAAAAATCGACCGCCGTGAAGGCGTTGCCGACCATATTGGTGCGTTTGAAACACCGCGTCTGAACGACCACGCCATTGTTCACCAACAGCGTTGCAATGAGCCTGTTCTTGATCATCCGGCGGCTGGTTCCTGACCCAGAAAATTCTCGATGATCTTCATACCGGCCATTTGCGATTTTTCGGGATGGAACTGACAAGCCCAGATGTTATCGCGGGCCAAGGCGGCAACAAACGTTGTGCCATACTCACAATTCGCGGCCTGCAATCCGTCTGCCTCCCCTCCACACGGAACGAAATAGCTATGAACAAAGTAGAAATCGGCCGGCTCGTCGATACCGTCGAAGAAATCGCTATTCTCGTTCAACCGTGTCTCGTTCCATCCGATATGGGGTACAGGCAAATGCCCGTTCCCAGACGGAAACTTCGCACATCGACCGCTGACCCAGCCAAGGCCTGGCTCCTGCCCTTCTTCGCTTCCTTCCATCAGGAACTGCATGCCTAAACAGATCCCAAGATATGGCAGCCCGCGGTCCAAAACGAGATCGCGCAGAACGGGCTCATGACCGCGCGCGCGCAATTCTCGCATTCCGGCATCAAAAGACCCGACGCCTGGGAGAACCACGCGCTCTGCACCGGCTAGGTCAGATCCTTCCTCCGCCACGCGGACGTCTGCTCCGAAATAGTCGAACGCATTGGCAACTGAGCGGATATTGGCGAGCCCGTAGTCCACGATTGCAACCTGCACCATTGTGCCGACCCGCTAAGCCGCCGCCGACATTTCAATGAGGCTCCGGGTTACGCGTGCGCTACCCTGACCATCGCAAATCGATGCGGCGGCATGCGACATGTCCGTCAGGAGGTCCGGTGCGGCATGTAAAGCACGAAGTCGGTCGGCGAGACGAACATGTGCCCCTCTGTCGGGACGTCCGAGGTTCAGAGCTGCCCCCCTGCCGTCCAGACCTTGCGCAATATCCTGCTGATTGTCCGCCAGCACGAACATCAGAGTTGGCAATCCCAAACAACAGCGTTCCCAGGCGGTACTTCCAGCGCCCCCGATCGCGACATCGGCATCCAGCATCAAGTCAGCCATATTGTCGACGAAGGCATAAATATTGCCGCGTCCCGGCAGGGCAGCATGTGCCTCTTCAACAGAGGGACGGTGAGGCGCATCGGCACCCAGCACCACGTCGACCTCGACGTCAATCTCGCTTTCGGCAATTCCTCGAAGGGCCATTGCTGACAGATTGTCCGGATCGGCCATACCGAAAGTAATCAGGACCTTCGACAACCCCCGCCCCTCGGACCGATGTCCCAATGCCTCATCCCTCCTTGAAACAAATTCCTGGCGCAACACCGCATAATCGGAACCGGTCAGCCGTCTGCAGCGGTCTGGAACCAAATTGTCATATTCGACTGATACGCGCCCAAAGGTCGGGTCGACAAGGACATCGCAGTCGTGCGACCGGTTCGGAAGATCCTCTATGACCGCAATATGTTCCGCCCAACCGCGGCATGACGCTTCAAAGCGGTCATCACGGCCATAATGGTCGACAATCAAAACATCCGTTCCGGCAGGCATCGCAGCTTTCATCTGCGAGACTTCATCGGTTATCGGTCCATCCAGATGAATAGCGTTCGCATCTTGTGCGGCAAGTGCAGGCACGGTTTTGAGCGTCTGGTCTCGCCACGCGAACCGGCAGTCCCACCCTTGGCTTGTCATCGCCTGCGCCAATGTCAGACAGCGCATCGCATGGCCGCCACCGATCTCTTGAGACGCATCGAAACGAAAGATGCAACTCGGTTGCCCTGGTGCAGAATGCGTCAATTTATCAGATGAAAACGATCCGGCTCGCAGGACTGACTTCGCTGCGAAGTCGATTGCGTGCCGCGTCCGCAAGATCGGGACGCACATAAAAGCTATCCCAGCAATCGTCATGTCCGGGGTAATGCTCGAATGTCGCGATTTCTACATACCCGTTCGCCTTGAGTGGCTCGGCAACTTCATGCTCGCGGCCTGGATTGACCTCGATCATGAAGCTTCGCACGTTGCCGCTGTCGATAATGCGTTTGGCACCTTCGATGACGCGGCCCTCGAAACCGTCCACATCGACCTTGATGTGGCTTGGCATAGGTTGTCCGAGATCGAAGTGGAGATGGTCGAGGGAGACGCCGGCGACCCATTGACTGACGGCCACCGGTTCATCCTGTCGCCCGCCCCGGCAGTAGATATCCGGCGCATCGAAAGAACTGTAGGTCACACCTGCAGCTGGCGGATGGTGCGAGAAGAGCTTCGTGTAACCTGGTTCCCGGTCGCACCCTGCGGCGAAAACTTCGAAGATCTCCGTATTGCCGCCGCGCCGGCCGAAAAGATAGACGCCTTTCAAAAGCGCATCGATGCTGGGCGTGAAGGGTTCGACAAAACACACGCGGCAACCGTGCCGACCAGCCGCAAAGAAGCCCTCCAGCCCATTGGCCGAACCAACATCGTAGAGCGTCTCGCAATCGTCGATCATCATCAGCCAGCGATAGACCAGATCATCGGGATCGTCACCGAAGCGGACAAAGCGCGCGAGTTCGCGAGGCGAACGGACCGGCAGCTCCATCGTCACACCTTCGACTTCACGACGAGCAACCTGACATTGGAGCGTTTCGTCAAAGCGCAAAGAACCGCCAAGCTCGTTGCGAAGCTGGCGCCTGACCCGATAGTCGTTCAAGCGAGGGCGCAGATGCTCCACGGCCCTTGAAGGCATGAATGTCGAAATCCGGTGAGCCAAAGTTGCCATGACAGTTTTGGGTCTCTCCAGGCTAAGCTTGTGGAATACCGCGGCCGACGAGCTTACGCGCCCGGTTCTTCAAGTCGTCGATCCGAAAAAGAGCCTTATGAACCTTCGCAAGCAAGGCGTAGTGCCGTGTTCGGTCATATCCGCGGATATGGTGATCGAAATAAGAGGTACGAACGGCAGCACCTAGTCCCAGCATGCGCAATTGGCGTTCATTCAGATGGCTGAGATCGTTGAGGACGACAGGCGCCGGCGCCCGCGTCGTGTCGTCGAAATAGTCGGCACGCTGATACCCGTAGAGAATTGCGGTTCGCGGAGTCGTGACGGGTTGTTCGGGTCCATGGAATCCGCGCTCGTCGAACAGAACGACATCTCCGGCAAGCCCCGATATCCGACACATACCGCCCATGATTTCCGCGCGTTGATCATCGGGATACCGGAACAGCTGCTCGCCATGGACGGGGTCGATTTCCTGGCTGCCGGGACTATAGCAAAAGGCACCTTCATCGGTGTCGTGCAGATACAGCAACGTCCCGACACCAAACGGTCCGTCGAACTGTACCGTACGGTCCGTCGCCGAATGGCAGTGATAGGGGAAATAGATCTGATCGTTGCCCAGATCGTGCTTGAGAAAAACCTCCGTCATCCGCAACGATCCGCCGAGATAGTCTTCGACCAGATCCAAAACCAATGGATGACTCACGGCGTCCACAGCCTCACGGCCAAGCAGCAAACCGTCAAAAATCTTCTTGTTGCTGTCCTTCATATAATAGCCGACGCTGCCACTCAGCGACGGACGCTTGAGGATCCGATTGACCTTCTCATTCAGCCCACTCAGCTGCTGGTCGGAGAGAAGGCCGCGCAGCACGGCAAACCCCTGTCCGCGCATATGTGACAGGAACAGTTCTGCAGGCTCTTTCTCGGTTCGAACGTCAATAATATAAGGCGTTGAAGCAGATTCCATGGCACTACTCCCCAGCTGCGGTCAATGGCGCCGCCGGTCGGGCGGATACACCGTGTTCGCGGTTGTCTGACGCTGCGAAACGCCGCAAGACGGCCACGACTCTCTCGGCATTGTGAGCGTCTGCATGACCGCCATAATACTGCACCATCTCATTCAGTCTTGCATCGTCATCTGGCATGATCCGTTCGCCATCTAGACAGCGCTCCACAAGAGAGGACATATGCACTGCGGATTCCGCCGTTGCGAATACATCGCGAAACGGCAGGAAATAGGCCTGAAACGCATGCTTGTCTGCCGCTTCGGCGAAGAGGGGAAGGATTGTCGGCCGATCGAGCGCCCGGGCCTCGAGCACGACAGTCGAGTTGAAGGCAATGACGGCCGCCGAGTCGCGGATCAAATCCAAAGCGGGGGTTTCCGACCAATGGAGATTGGGAATATCGGCAATCGTCTTCCCGGTCGCAGGCAGCAAGACCTGATCGATTTCATCACGCCAGGCATCAGAAACAAGCTTTGCCTTTATCGCGAAATCGACGTCGGGATTGGACAAGGCGAGTTTCGCAAACGCGATGTGGGTCTCATTGAAAAGGTCAATGAATCCTTCATCGCCGTTGAGACTGAAATAAATATTCCTCACACGATCCGTGTCAAAATCACCCATCAAATGGGCGAAGGAAAAGAACGTCACCAACTGGCGATCACGCTCGGCTGCGATTCGGTACGGTGAGTCGGGCCTCTGCAGTTCATCCAGGCGAAGCATTCCGGTGACACTAATGCGTTCAGGCGGACAAATCCCCGTTTCGCTGAACAATCGCTTGGCAAATTCATTGACAACACAGATGTGGGCGCCGCGATACTGAAACTGGCGATCGCGCCAGCGCTCGACTCGGACAGGCATGTGGCGCTCGTCGATAATCGTGAATTCCTTATGGACGGCGACCATCGGCAGTTCGGCCTCGTCGCTCGCCCTCACCCACTCGACTTCACGGATGTAATAGATCGTGGGTGTGATCGCGACCTGCAAACGCGCCTGTCGTTTCAGCGATCGCAACAAACGGCTGAGGAACAGGCGGTGCTTTTCGCGTCGACGCAACTCGCCCCGGTCCGTTTCCTTGAAATAGTTGATATGCCCCCAGGGACCCGGATGCTTAAAAGGCTTCAATCGGAAAAGACTGTTGATCTTGTCACATGTGTCGATGTGGAGACCAAGAAAATCAACATCGCGACAGCGCGAAAGCGCGTGCATGTTTGCGCCCCAGCGATTGGGGCTGAAGACCAGAACGCGGAGGGCGTTCGGCTCTCCACTGACATGCATCGGTTGCAGCCGGCGCGCCAGGAGCCAGGCCCAGACGGGTATGAAGATCCGCGAACGCAGGACCAATTTCGCCAGAGATTTCATCAGTCGTGTCACTTAGAAATCTCCAAGGCGCAGCGCTGACGAAGAATGGCATCTGCGAGCCAGAGATCGAATGGCTCGTCGATATCGATCGAGTCTTGTGGCGCCATTACATAGGGGACCGTCAGATCCCCATAGAGTTTGCCTGCTCGGATAACCTCTGGTCGCGTCACCAGCACCGCCGGTCCGTTGCGTCCGTAGTAGGACGTTCCATTGTACATAGTCTTGTCGTTTGGGTCGCGCTCGGGGCTATAGGCCTCCACGCCTCCTGTGGCATTGATCTGAAGCAGTTTGGCTGGATGAAACTGGTGCGGCACTTCAACAACGCTCACAACGCTCTCGGCCTCTCGTTCGCGAAACAGTCCCACAGCTGCATCGATATGCTCTGCGCGTCTCAGTGGCGAGGTCGGTTGCAGCAAGACGAGCGCTTCGATGGTCGCACCCTCTTCCTCGGCCCAATCCAGCACATGACGCATTACCGGAAGCATAGGCGCTGCATCTTCAGCGATGGTGTCGGGACGCATGAAAGGAACAGCCAATCCGAGTTCTCTGCCATGGTCTGCGATCTCAACATCATCCGTCGACAGAATAATCTGATCGAGGGAAGCGCTCGCTAGAGCGGCGTTCGCGGTCCAGTCAAGCAGCGACTTGCCGCCGCAATCCGCGATGTTCTTCCGCCGAATACGCTTTGATCCGCCGCGGGCAGGAACAATGGCGACCACCGTCATTCTTCGCTAGACACGCGCCGTTGCCGGTATAGGCTCGCCATAACCAAGGCGATTGATCACCCGGCCTTCTTCCAAATAGACGACATTGTCGGCGACATCCTCAATCGCCGGTCGATGAGATGTTGCAAGAATTGTCGTATGCGGCAGCAGCCCTCGCAATGTCTGACAGAAGGCCAATTCCGTTTCACGATCGAGTGCACTTGTCGCTTCGTCGAGAAGCAACAATGTCGGCTTGCGGACCAAGGCCCGCGCGATTGCCAGACGTTGACGCTGGCCGCCGGAGATTTCCATACCGCGCTCACCCGTCGTCGTATCGAGTCCGTCGGGCAACTGCGAGACGAAGCCCTCGGCCCCGGCAAGTTTCAGCGCATCCCAGATCGCGTCGTCCTCTATCGCCTCGTCTCGCAGCGTCAGATTGTTGCGGACGCTATCATTCAGAAGCGTCATTTCCTGTGGCACATAACCGAGGCAATGCCGCCAGCTCAACAGGTCAAGATCCCTCAGGTCGACGTCGTCGATCATTACTCGGCCATCACTCGGCTTCGCCAGATTGGCGACAAGATCGAGGACCGTCGATTTTCCGGCGCCGGATGCACCCAATAGAGCCGTCAGCTGTCCCTTTGGAATGGCGATCGAAACGCCCGAAACCGCGTGACGTGTCCCGTAGGCGACCGAAACATTCTCCAGTGATACGACGGAGTCGAATCTCGGTTGGGCTTTACCGGTTTTAGACGTCAGTTCACGACAATCACTTAAACGGGTCAGATACTCCTGGACTGCCAAGTGTCCCGCTTCCGAATTCGCAATCCCCTTGAGCTGACTTTGCAGTGTGGTCATGCGATTCAGTATCCGGTTGAATAGAGCCATGCTGACCAGCAGACCGGGAAGCTGAATTGCGAAATAGTCCGTTGAGACAACGAAGATGACAGCGATCAATATGACGCTCAAGGGTTCCTGCAGCGTCGAAATGATACGATCGATCAGGATCAGTCTCTTGTCCGCGTGGGTGAGCTGATTCGTATAATCGGCAAGATAGGCCTCGATCCTGTCATTCAACCCCATGGCCTTGAGGGACTTTGCACTCTGCAACCAATCCACAACCTTGGCCACATAAGTGCGAGCGACAGAGGTCCGTCGGTGGGCCTCGCTACGGGACCGCAATACCAGTCCGTGAAACACGGCCAGGATGATCAGGCCCGCAATGAAAGCCGAAACAGTCAGTTGCCAGGAGATAATCAGAACGGTAGCCGCGTAGACCACTGTCTGGATTGCAGCACTGCATAGACCGATGAGTTGTTTTGCAGCCCTGGCCGACTCCTGAGCCTCAGCCAGGAGCGAGTTCGTCAGCTTTCCGATGGGTTCGCCCGTAAAGAACGACCAATTGGCATCGACCATTCCGCCAATCATTCGCAGTCGAATGTCACGAACAAAATCAGCGATCGCAAACTCGACATAGATCGTCGAGGCAAAGAGCAGCATCGCCTTGATAAGCATCGCCAGGACAATGGTCGCGATTAGAACAAGCTTCGAAATCGGCAGCCCGAACTGATCGAGAACCCTCGAAAAGACTTTGGTTATCTCGGTCCAATCGTCCGGATTCCTCGATGTCAGGACATCGATCAATGGGACCGCCGACATGATCCCCACACCCTCAACCAGACCAGCCAGAATCAGGAGCGCCATACTCGACGACATGATCAAGGGGTGCTGGCGCACATAGATCGACATGATCTGCAGCGCGCTTCGCCATAGCGGCACGTTCAGCGGATTGACAACGCTCATAAGATTGGGGTCAGTCGGTTTTCTCTGCGACCACAAACCAGAAGTGGGTAAATCGCATGAACGGCTTTTCGACAATGCGATACAACCAATGCGGCACACGCAAACGACATGCAAGAGATATCCAGCGCATATAGAAGCCGTGGATGAATGGCGGCAGGTCCGCAGCGCCGGTATAGGCGTCATAGGCCTCTTTATGGATGAGCTTGAGGCCGCTGGAGGCGAGAGTATTTTCCAGGTCATGAATCCAGTGAGACCTGGAGTAGATATTAAAGATCCAGCGGCCACCGGGTTTCAAAATCTTCGAGACACTCGCGGCGGATCTTGGAAAATCCTTGAGGTTGGTGACTACGCGCATCGTGTAGATCGTATCGAATGTCCGCGTGCTGGCGATATTCTCGAGGGAATGCTCCTCGAAATGGTCGTGCAACTGCGGGTTTAACGCGCGGGCCCTTTCGATATAGGGTCCGCAAATGTCATAGCCGTACAAATTGTATGCGGCGATGAAGTTTGGGTAGAGTCGCCCGGTCCCGATCGGAAAATCCAGAACATCCGGACCTTTGATGTGCTTCTTTAGAAGCCGCAGATCCAAGCCTGTCCGATAGACCTCGACTTTCTTTTTCTCGACCGAATGCACCTGATGCGGCACCCGCTCGGCGGGCATGTCGCGAAAGCGTCGGGAGTAGTCAGAATAGATGTCGTCATCGGACATCGCTACGCTTGCCTTGTCATCGCTTGCGCTCACAAACCGGTCCTTCCGAACTAATCGCCAAAGCTAAGATCCCGCAGTCGAATACCTTCGTTTTTGCGCCTGCTATTGTTGAGGCGGCTACCACGAACACGGTCCCAGTCGGCGACGAATATCCCCTCGTCGGCACGTTTGAACGTCACTGTATCAGTGTCAAGAACAGCACCACAGCTGAGATCCGTTTTCGCAACCATACGGCGGCGGCGGATTTCCCGCTCTTGCGCCTCGCCTGCAACAGGAACGACTTCGCCCGTTCCGAGCGCCGCTTCCGCGAACCGGATGTCACGGACCATCTGTGCCATCTCGCTGACATCCGCCGAGAACCAATGATCCGGCCCGGCTTGATCATGATCAAGCGTGAAGTGCTTCTCGATCACCTTTGCACCGAGCCCAACGGCTAGCGTGGAAGCCAATGGGCCTTCACTATGGTCGGAAAAACCCCAGACAATGTCAGGATAGAGCCCGGCAAGCGTTTCGATCTGTCGAAGATTGAGGTCCTTCGCATCTGTCGGGTAGATCGATACGCAGTGCATGATCGCACACCTGTCGGTTCGCGCTCGCATGAACCGGACGACGCGGTCGACTTCGCCAAGATCCGCCATGCCCTTTGAAATAATCATCGGCAGTCCGGTCTTGGCGTAGAGATCCAGATTGGGGAAGTGATCGAAATCGTCCGAGCCGACCTTGATGGCGTTCAATCCAAGCTCGAGCATGAGATCCAGATTGGGAGGATCCTGCACCGTCGTCATGAATGGAATGCCGACCTTGTCGCAATAGGCCATGATCTCGCGCCATTCGTCGGCGTCAAACTCAAAGCGCTTGTGAAGATCGAACTCGCTCTCGGTAATCTCCTTACCCTGGCTGAGATAAGTGAACATCTTCGAGCGGTCGGCGCACATCTCCTCCGCCGTGAAGGTCTGAAACTTCGCGCAATCGCAGCCAATCTCCTTCGCCGCGTCGATCAGCTCCTTGGCCTTGACCAAGTCGCCGCAGTGGTTCTGACTGAATTCGGCAATGATGAAGGCCGGCTGACCGGCCCCGATCAACCGGCCCCCGATATCAATCGTTTTTCCTGATACAGAAGAAGACATGATCAGCCGTCCCCTTCAGCACGCACTTTTGTGAGCAGGTAGCAGATATCCTGGTTTCCCGGTTCGTCGAGACAATCGAAAATTTGTGATCTTGTCATCTCGAGCATACCCGGCTGACGGTCGAGAAACAGCTGCGGATAGTTGGCTTTCCAGAGCAGGTCGTCATTGCCACGGTAGTTGATCGTGGTGAATTCAGGGGCGTAATACTCGAACCCCCAAATGTGCCGAGATGTTACCCGAACCATCTCGTCCATAACATCGCCAATCATATCCGGAGCGATATGGATCAGGACGTTGTTTGTGAAGACGAGGTCGAAGAAACCGTCCTTGAATGGAATATCGAACGCCGAGCCAACGATGATGTCGATGTCCTGACAACCGGCTTTGGCACGTTCAACGGCATAGCGTTGCACATCAATGCCGTACAGGTTGTTGAATCCGAGTCTCTGCAACGCTCGCAGTTGATTGCCAATATTGCAGCCAACTTCAAGAATACGTGCATCGCGCGGCAGCTGGCCGATCCACTCTGCATTGATTGCGTCGCGACCCACACCGTAACGCTTCTCATAAAGCGCATTGAATGCATCGTCCGACTCGAACGTACACCGTTCGGTGTAGTCCGCGCCGAAATCGCCGGTCCACGTTTTGATCTGTTCAGTCGTCATTGGAAGCAATCACTCTGCTTGGATCGTCGGAACACATAAGAAGATCCACCACCCCCATACCGGCCTCGAAACCAGGATAAGCCTGGGGATATTGCGGATGCTGATAGTCCTGAAAGTCGACCCTGATCCCGGCGTCGGCAAACGATCGAAGATCGAGATAATCCCGGCCAAGAGATCCGGAGAGATAGCAAGTGGCCCCGACGGTTTTGCACAACTCCAGGACAAGCTCGCTCTTCTTTGCTTCGACCGGCGGTTGCTCCGAAGCCCGGACGATGTCGGTGTTCAGTTCAAGCCGTGCATTGCAGTCCGTCATCATCTCAAAGCACAGATCGGATAGGCGCTCCCACGGTCTTTCATAATATGGCGCGATCCATCCAAAAACGTCGTCGAAATGTGCGGCCTTGCGATAGTTCGTCCGGATCGACTCCAGATGTTTGCGTTGCCAGTTCGTCCGGTTGTTGATGGTCAGATCCTTGATCTCGGTCGAATAGAGCCGCCCCTTGGTCTCCACAGGAACCGTCAACCAAATCCAACCGTCGGACGTTCTGATCTTATTGCGGTTCTGAAAGCTGTTTTTCTGAAACTGGACTGTGTCGAGATAGATGAACAGATCGGACCGACGAATCTTGTCAAAATATCCCAGCCACGGGAGATAGGCTGGCTGATGAATTGAGACGATGCGGCTCACTTGCACACGACCCGCGACGAACGCGCTTCACCCCTCAACTCGGAGCGCCGGCGGAGCGTTTGGAAACAAGAAAGTCGTCCATTGCCAAATGTTCAAGGCCGGACTTTACGAAGACACGGACCGCATCGGCTGGCGAATAGACAATGGGCTCGCCATGCAGATTGAAGGATGTATTCAAGACCACGCCCCGCCCTGTCTTCTCATCGAACTGGTCAATGACCGCATGATAGTTGGGATTGGCTTCACGCGTTACGAGTTGCGGACGGATCGTACGGTCCCGAGGATGCGATCCGGCCACCAGATCGCCAAAATTCTCTTCGCGTGCAGCATAGGCCAATGTCATGAACCAGGGCTTCAGATCCTTGGGATCATCGAAATAGCGGCGCGCCGCTTCCGATTTGATGGAAGGCGCGAACGGCATCCAGAAATCGCGCATCTTGATCATGTTGTTGATGACTTCGACGCGTGAGTAATTGTCTGCACTTGCCAGAATGCTGCGGTTGCCGAGTGCTCGGGCGCCCCACTCCATACGCCCTCGGCAACTTGCAACGATTTCGCCTTCGGCCAACAGGTCGGCAACCGCCCGGTTCATATCGTTGGGCGTTCGCACATCCACATCGATCCCGTTGATCTCGGCTTCCAATGCACTGTTCTGGGCGCTGCGGTCGAACTCGCCTCCCAGATATAGATTGGTAAGTCGCGAGCGCGAATAGTCCGTTTCCCCCGAGGATTGATAATAGCGATGCAGGGCCGCACCAATCGACAATGATTCATCGCCGCCCGATGGCATCACATAGAGTGATCGCACTTCCGGCAGTTCGGCAATGAGTTTGTTGGCCTTGACGTTCATGAAGACGCCGCCGCCGCAGACGACGTTATCCAGTCCCGTATGCTGAATGCACGACCGGACCCAGGCGAGAAGCATCTCCTCAGTGTAGAGCTGAACGGCACCCGCAATCGTATCGAAGCGGACGCGCTCAAATGACTCGCGCAGGAATTCATAGCAAAAATTGGTGGACAGCTCCCCCGCCTGCGCAAATCCGAGCCCATCTTCGGTCAGTTTCAATAGGTCTCGCAACGGTTCGGCGGCGCGATCGCAGCGTTCCGGGTCGGCATATGGCGCCATTCCCATGAGTTTGTACTCATGTTCCCAAGGCATCATTCCCATAAGGAATGTCGCGCGCGAGTAAATCTTGCCAAGCGAGGCGTGGCGACCAGTCTCCGAAATCCTCTTCAGATCGTTGCCGTCGCATAGCGTAACGGTCGCACAGAGATTGTCGCCAGCCCCATCACAGGTCAGACCAAGAAGCGGACCATCGTGTCCGACTTCAGGCGCTGTGTAGTAGGCCGCGGCCAGGTGCGCCAGATGATGCTCGACAAATGTTACCTTGGCGTCTGTGATTCCGAGATGTACCGCAACCTGATCGATACGAGCCCGTTTGCGTTCTTCGAAAACTGTCTTCTGATAGGCTTTGGGCTTCCGCGCCGCAGCCTGCTGGTCCGCGAGACCGACAGCATACCAAGCTCCGATATCCTGGAGATATTGGGGCACATGCATGAACAATGAGGCATAGACAACTTCGTCGAGTTCACCCGCGTCAATGCCGCCTATGCGCAGAACATCCTCGATTGCCTTTTCCGGATAGCCGACCTCGTTCTTACGCCGGGTCAGCCGCTCTTCGGACACCGAAGCGACAACGACACCCTCACACACCAGCGTAGCTCCGCAGTTGTGCCCATCGTGGATGCCAAGAATATTGGATTTCCGCGTCACAGATCGCTCACTGGTTAGAGTTATCGGAAGGAACTCGGGAGCCACTACCGGTGAATCGACTTCACCACGGCTACCGCACTCCGGGTGAAAATACCCCCGAAGCCATCGTTGCGATGATCGCGAACACTAGCGTGTTCAATTTCTGAACGTCAATCCAATTCTAAGCTGGAATAACGTCCTCGATAGCGACTTTGACACGCACACTGCGCTTCAAAAGGTCCATCAAAACAAGCAGACGATCGCTATCGCTTGCCGCCAAAACCGTGGCCACAAGCCCTTCAAACGGCCCTTCCCTCAGCCGAACCTGTTCGCCCGGAGCGTAAGCCGCTTTTGCAGGCGGCAGCGTTATCGCGCCATCCTGTTCACGGTCCAGCAACATCTCGACAAACGCAGACGGTAACGTACCCAACCGGTCACCAAACCGAATCAGATTGCGAACACCGATCGTCGACATGATCGGACGCCATTGATCGCGCTCGAGATCGAGACGAATAAAGACATATCCGGGAAAGAGCGGCCGCAAGACCTCACTGAGTTTCCGTGCATGCCGCACGCGGCGCTTGATCATCGGGCAATAGGCATCAAACCCCTGGCGCTCAAGATTGGCGATCGCCGTCGGCTCCTTGTGCGCATGGGTGCTGGCTGCAATCCAGGTCGAAACCACTTGGTCCTGATCGGTCATGGTCAATGGTCCGGCTTGAAATTGAGGAGCCTTGGAACGTCGATCCGATCGCGGCCAAGCCCCAATTTTGCGGCGTCCGCCAGCACGGTTTCGAAGGTTTTCCGGGGATCGGCGAGGTCTGTCAGAAGAACAGCATCTGGAAGGCGACCGTCCATCTCCGAAACCGCGGTCTCGAGTGAGGGGACGATGGGAACGCCCGCGCAAGAAGTCCGATCGTCTCCGTCATCAATGACGGCGCACGGGCTCGCCGGCGATTCCATGGCCGAAAAAATCGCTATCTCCGCAAAATCACCGGATCCGGCCAAAAACACGCGATCATACCCCCGATCGGCATAGAATCTGAATTGGTCGGCGCATTCCTTGCGGCCGAGCCGATACAACTCAAACGATGTCTGAATGAAGGATGCCGTTAAGCGGGCCTTTTCCTCGAACCCTTTTGGTGTCAGATAGTAGAGATACCGCTTGACAGGCGCCTGCTGAAGCTTCACGAGGCCCTTGGTGACACAGCGTTTGAGATGCCAGTTTACCGAGCCAACAGCAATACCCATTTCTCCCGACAGCTTGCGCTGGGAGATCCCGGCATCATCATCGATCGCGGTGAGGATGCGGCGGACGATCTGATCTTCGGCTTCTGGCATGACAAACTTACTGTACCGACGCTGGAACAACTCATGTTCAAGTTCTGAACACCTACTCTCCTTGGCGCGTGACGTCAATCGGCATCTCTGCTCCCTTCATTGCGGTAAGCGAAATCTATGACAGCTGAAAATCTGACCGATGTAGAGAGCCATTTCGCTTTTGGCGAGAATTGGGCCGATTTTGCCACGTCGGTCGATGAGGCGACGATCCGTGAGGCCGAAGCAGGTCTTGAAAGGCTTGTCGAAAAACAATTTTTCGCTGGTCGAAGCTTCCTCGATATCGGTTGTGGCTCCGGATTGCATTCCCTGGCAGCAGCAAGGTTTGGCGCTAGCCGGCTTCTTGCTGCCGATATTGATCCACAATCGGCAGCGACGGCAAAAGCCCTGCTTGAAAAGCACGCTCCGGGTCTTCCCTGGGCAGTCGATACACGCAGCGTATTCGACATGGACCCTGCCCCACTCGGTGAGTTCGATATCGTCTATTCCTGGGGTGTTCTACACCACACAGGCAATCTTGAAGGCGCTATGAGGAATGCCGCTGCCATGGTGGTACCAGATGGTCTCTTCATTTTTGCCTTGTATCGCCGTACACCACTGGATTGGTTCTGGATTCGAGAAAAACGATGGTACGCTAGTGCCAGCGCAACGGCGCAGCGACGGGCACAGTCGGTTTATTTGGGTATTTTGCGACTTGGATTACTGGCGGCAGGACGCAGTTATCGGGCTTATGAGGAATCCTATCGGGGGCGACGTGGCATGAACTTGCGAACCGATATTCACGATTGGCTCGGCGGCTTTCCCTATGAAGCGATTTCTCCACGCGAAGTCGATGAAATGATGACGAGCATGGGCTTCGAGCGCGTGCGTTATATTGGCGGTAAGACCCGTACCGGCATCCTTGGATCCGGGTGCGATGAATTCGTCTATCGCCGATGTAAGAACAATGCCGGACCCAACGGCTTCTAGTGGCATGAATCGGCCAATGAACCATGATGTTTGCAAGAATTCGGACCGTGGCCGTATTCTCTATGTCATCGGTTCGCTCGACTTCGGCGGCGCCGAGTTTCATCTGAAAATGATAACACCTGAACTCCGGCGCAGGGGCTGGAAGCCCGAAATCTACTGTCTGACACAACGCGGCGCACAGGCGGAAGAAGTTGAAGCATCCGGCGTCGAAGTGATCGGCCCCCCCTTCAAGCCGAACAAACGCCTTCCGACATATTTGAACCTTGCCTTGCAGGCGACGATTTCGGGCAGCCGACTCTTTTGGCTTCTCCTGAGCAGGCGTCCCGATATCGTCCATTTCTTTCTGCCGGGCGCCTATCTTATTGGAGGGCCGATCTCCATCCTGCTACGCACGCCAGTCCGGATCATGAGCCGGCGCAGCCTAGACAATTATCAAGCCCGATGGCCACATTTCAGGCGGATCGAACTCTGGCTCCACCAAAGGATGTCCATCATTCTTGGCAACTCGTCAGCCGTGGTCGAACAATTGATCCAACGCGAGGCCTGCCCCTCGGACAAGGTGAAGCTGATCCACAACGGGGTCGAGCTTTCTCAGTATCACTCGAGAGTGCAACGTTCTGAAGTCCGGGCAGCGTTGGATATCCCGCACGAAGCCCAAGTGGCCGTGATCGTCGCCAACCTGATCCCCTACAAGGGCCATGCAGACCTCCTGAACGGCCTGGCCTCCGTGCGCGACGAACTCCCAAAGGACTGGCTTCTCTTGGCTGTGGGCCGAGATGACGGCGCTCTCGAGAAGCTGAAGCGTCTGACAGGCAAACTCGGGCTTGAAGAGAATGTGCGATTTGCCGGTCTCAGAAAAGATGTCCCTAACCTGCTGGCCGCAGCCGATATCGGTGTCCTGTGCTCCCATCAGGAAGGCTTTTCCAATGCCCTGATCGAGGCGATGGCTTCCGGCCTCCCGACGGTTGCGACCCAAGTCGGCGGCAATAGCGACGCCGTCGTCCATGGCGAAACCGGATACATTGTCCCGCCACATGCGCCAGCAGAACTTGGCGCGGCCGTTGCCGACCTCATGAACAATCCGGACAAGGCCCGGTCTATGGGCCAGAGTGGCAGGCAACGGGCTCACGAACTCTACTCTCTTGAGCGCTGTGTCGCCGCCTATGATGATCTCTACCGGTCGTTGTACAAAGTGACCAGTTGAGATCGAAGCTCATTGCCTCGGGTGCCTTACGACAATTGCCGCTTCTGCATTGGCCCAGATCTTTGCGGGATAGCCCGAGACACCGGTATTGGAGTCGATCCGAAATTCTGCCTCGATATGTGCGCCTTCACGGATCGGCTTCGCGACGCGGGTCCCTGTAAAGCGAAGGGCAACCGCTTTTGAACCTCCAACAGTTCCCAGAAGATAAGAGGTGAAATAGGTAACACCGTCCGGCCGGCTCATGCGCCGAATGAAATCGGTTCTACAGCAGATCCAACGCGGCGAGTGCATTTCGCTCGTGACTCTGAAGCGGGCCCGATAACGTTTCCCAACCTGGATATCGTCCACCGGCTTGCCGTCGACAGCGAAACCGCCATCTCTCAAGTCCAGTTGCGGAAGAGTCTTGTCGATGGAGACGGTTGGCTCGCGCACCCACGCCTCGGCCATAAGCGGGCGGAACGCGAATTGCCGGCCGACGATGACATGGGCGAGCGGCAGAATGACAATCAGGCACAGACTAATGGCCGCTGCCCATCGCGGCCAATCACCGAAGGCGGACTGCCGGGCATCTGGCGGGTCATCAACCGCATAGCGCCCAAATACGGCACACCCCATCAGCAGATGCAGGATTGCGACCGGGTAGGCCAATCTCGGTTCCGAGAAGCCGGTGGAGAATGCAACAATCACGTTGGCAACAATCAGACCGCCGAAGAGAATGTTCAGGCGGCTTCCGATCGTCACCAGCCAGCCAATAATCGAAACCGCAATCGGTGCCCAGAATACAGCGCGCTTGCGGATATAGGTCCACCCTTCTCCCGCCCAGTCGGTGGCACGCGGGCCATCCTTTGCAAGTGCACCTGGCGGCAGGAGGCCGTAGAACGCGAGAAACCGCCAAGGTGCGGCAGCAACAAAATAGTCGGTGTGATTCAGGACGCGGTCATAGAAATACTGCCTCTGCGCCGCCTTGCGGTCAGCGGCATCCGGGTACTTGCGGTTCCACTCCTGAACGACCTCCTGGAGATTCTCCCAATAGCGAATGCCGTAAAACGGGATCCGCGGGTCGTTGTAAAAGGCCAAGGAGGAAATCGACTGCTCGCTTGAGGCACTGTGGCGGCCCTCGACCAGGCCGTTGCGGATCGTCCAGGGCCCGATACCGACGACAAGGAACAGCAGACCGAAAACGACGAGTTGCCGCGCGCGGGATCGCCAATCGAGCCCCGACACGAACAGCACGGCCAACCCCAAAGCCGCAGCGTAGAATGCACCCTGCAATCGCATGTTGAAGATCAGCGCTGCTGCGAGAGCGAGCAAGACAAGGGCGCGCATGGTGTGGCGCTGGAGATAGTGGATCAGCGCCACGACCGACAGCGCAAACAGCGGGATGTACCAGCCCTCGATCTGCGTCGTCCAAGTCGCGTGATGCAACGGCCTCCAGACGGCAGCGACCCCACCAGCAACAAGGACCGCCAAGGGCTGGCGAAAAAGCATCCATGCAGCGACCGTCACCAGCCCGGCGCCAACAACGGCCAATCCGACATTGACGACCTGTTGGACAAAAAAGAAATGCCCGAACGCCCAATAGAAGGCCGCCAACCCATATTGATAGAGCGGCATGTATGAGCCGGACCCGGTCACATCCATCCCGGTTGCAATCACGTGAGCGAAGCGGTCATAGCCTTCGGAGTCATTCCAACCCGATTGATCCCAGAAACGGATCACATTGGGCAGAACCGAAACAAAGCATGCGACCATGGACAGCGACGCGATCGCCCGCACAAGGCGCCGATCCGCTTCGGGACCTGCTTCGGTCAGCCGTGCAATCCAGCTCTGCACCTTCCCCATTCGCTCCGAACTTCGCCGAGCCCACAGATACCCGCCTGCGCCCGCCCCGAACACGGCGATTTGAGCAATGCTCAGCACGTCACGTTGCAGTCCCATCGCCAGGAGGAGCAGGACCAACGCCTGCACCACCGCCCGGGAAAGCGGAGCTGCCTCCTCTGTGGCGCCACGAACGACCAGGACCCCTGCCCCGGCACACAGTCCAATAAAGACGCCGGCGCCGGCGAGCCCCGCAAAAAAGGACGCAACAGCATAGGCGACGTCGCGATAGCTGAAGGCAAGTACGAGGACGATCAAACCAATGGCCAGCCCGGCAGCACGCAGAACCAGTCGTGGCGACAGGCCAAAGAAAATCACTGTCATACGCCGACTGATCGCAGCCCCGAGACGTTCATCGCCCCTGCGGCCGAGGGTCGTCCAGACCGCCAACAACGCTGCAAGACCGATCAGCGCTGCAAACCAAACTTTTGCGTGGAGTCGGAAATCTGCGCTGTAGACACGGCCGTTCTTGCGCGGGTCGGAATTGTCTCTGGTTGAAAAATGCAGCACCGAGCCAACTTGACGATAATGGCCGGCGCCAACCCCGGAAATCTGATTGAGGCGCTTTGCTTTCGGACCGAGCGGTTGCCCATTTTCCATTGGCCGCGCCGCTGACCAGCCATCCAGTGCCCGAGGTATCAGCAGAATATTCGAAACGCCAAGATCGATCTGATAAGCCTGACCGCTACCACCTTTGATATCTTCAGGCGCAAAGGTCTTGCTGATTTGGTATCCGGCAAGCGCGAGAAAAAAAGCAGCAATCGCAGCAAGAATCAGAAGGCGCGATAGCCAGTCCGAAAGAAAAGCTGTCACCAGCGGGCGCGGCTCACCCGCGCCGGATGCTGCGTCCCCAGACGTCGATTCAGGCATTACCGGCAGCCCTTGCGCCGCTCCCAGGACACGATCAGATTAACATTCTGGCGCTCAAGGCCTGTCAGAATGTTCTGGCTCGACGTTCTGCAATCGGAATTGTCAAAATAGCTACGACCTTTGGCAGTGCGAAAACAGTAGCCATTACGATCGAAGATCTCATTACGGGCGACCCAAAGGCTTTTGCACCCAAGGCGCTGCAAGTCACTCCCACGCAACCGGCGCTGCGAACTGAAAGCAAGAATCACCCGTGGTCCGAGATATGCCTGCCGCGTGGTCGTGCGCTCCTCGGGTTGTGGCCGAGGCTGCGGTCGTGCGCGTTGCGGAGCAAGCGCCGTTTTTGCTTCACGCTGCAGTCTTTGGATTTCGAGCCGCGCAAGGGGTGCGAAGACGCCGTTGGGAAACTGTGTCAGATAGGCCTCGAATGACGCCTCGTTCGTACTGCTCTTGATCGACTCCCAAAACGTAATTTCCGCGCTGCGATCGTTGCGTGGCGGCGGCGGCGGGGCAGCAGCCTTTGGCTTTCCTATGACGGGTGCTGATCCTGTCTTGCCGCCAAAATAGAAATCTCCCGTCAATGACGAATTGTTCCAGGGCACCTGCCGGCCGGACGTCTCATCGATGACCTCCTTGCGCACACGCCGCATAAGTTGTGCAACGTCGAGACCGGGCGTTTCGATATGTCTGAGAAGCGCTGTCGTGAAGGGACTGTTTTTGCCATCGCCGTCCAACGCCACATTGTCGGGCTCGGTCGCAAAGGCGATCAGCGTGCCGATCCCGGTTGTTTCGCGTGCAAGCCCGCGGCCGATGCCCGCGGAGCGTGTTCCCATGGATCGCGCCAGATTGCGCGCCAACGGATTGTTTCGGCAGGCATCCAGAATGACCAGATTGGTTTTGGTGTGCCGTTCCATTTGCTTCAGGACGGTGCGAACCGGCAGAGCTTCGAAGTCGAGATCCGCTTCATCGTCGAGCGCCGCATCGATTGGTGCCAGATAGTTCTTCCCCTTCACCTGCAGGCCGTGGCCGGCATAGAAGAACAGGCCGACATCGGCTCCTCGAAGGGCTTTTGCGAACTTGCGAACGGTTTTTTCAAATTGGGTCCGGGTCAGGTCCACACCCATGACCACTGTAAAACCAAGGCGTTTGAGAACCGCTGCCAAGGCGACAGCGTCATGTTTCGGATTCTTCAGCGGGGCAGCATGCTCATAGGCCGAATTGCCGATGACCAGAGCAACACGGGTTTTCGCAAGAGCCGACGACACGCCGATCAGGACGCACAAACACATTGCCAGCAGACCCGACCAACCAATTCTCATCGCACCCCCCTCGCAATTGGAACCCGTGACAAGCTGAGAGCGCGGATTTAAGCATGGATTCGCCAACATCACGAGAGGAGAACCATCCGATGCCTTCGGAGTTTGCGTATGAAAGTGCAAAGGATCTGAAAGCGCGCATCCTCAAGCGCGAGATCTCTCCGGTCGAAGTCGTCCAGGCCAGTTTGGACCGTCTCGAGGCAACGGAAGACAAATGCAACGCGTTCGTAACCGTATCGGCGGAGCGGGCGCTGGAGGCCGCGAAACGTGCCGAAAAGCGGATTGCAGACGGCGACGACCCTGGCATGCTTGCCGGGCTCCCTGTATCAATCAAAGATATTCTGCCGGTCAAAGGCTTGCCATGGACCCTGGGATCGCGGGCGATGGCCGAGAATATCGCGGAGTTTGATACTCCGGTCGCCGGCCGGCTCGATGCTGCCGGCGCCGCCCTGATCGGCAAGACGGCAACCGATGAGTTCGGCTGTACGGTCGTCGGCAACTCGCCGCTCAACGGCCAAACATGCAACCCGTGGGATCTTTCAAAAATTCCGGGCGGATCCAGCGCCGGCGCAGCCGCCTCCGTCGCAGCCGGCGTCACACCCTTTGCCATCGGAACGGATGGCGGTGGGTCGGTGCGCATTCCCGGTTCCCTGACCAATCTCTTTGCGCTCAAGCCGCAACATGGGCGCATTCCGATCTACCCGCCTCCCCTTGCGCCTTCCCTGTTCCACGTCGGGCCGATGTCCCGTACGGTCCGTGACGCGGCATTGCTGCTTGAAGCCGTCGCCGGTTACGACGCCCGAGACGCGTTCTCGGTCTCCCAACCAATGCCGGACATGCTCGCCGCCTGCGAGGCAAGTCCTTCGGGTTTGCGCATCGCCTGGAGTCCGACACTCGGCTATGCCTCGCCCGATCCCGATGTTCTGGCAATCGTCGAAGAGTCGGTAAAGGCGCTGGAGACGCTGGGCTGCACAGTCGAGCAGGTTGATGACGTCTTCGCCGAAGACCCATTCCCGACCTGGGCGGGCGAGTTCTATGCGGGCGGTGCGACGCGCATGAAGGACATGATTGCAAACCAGCCCGAGCAGATCGGCGACGAGGTTCGCGAGGCGTTCATCGCCGCAAGCGGGCAGACGGTCGAAGACTATTGCAATCAGGTCTTCAGTCGCTTCGCCTTGCGCGAGCGCATCCGTGTCTTTTTCGAGCGCTTCGACCTGCTCGCAACGCCGTCTCTCCCTGTCGCGCCATTCGATACCGGAACATTTCGGCCGCCCGAGAAGCCGGACGCCGCAATTATCGGCTGGACCCAATATGGCTACCCCTTCAATATCACGGGCAACCCGGCTGCGACCGTGCCGGCCGGGTTCACGGATGCCGGGTTGCCGATCGGGCTTCAGCTTGTGGCACCGGCCTTGAACGAGGCCGACATTTTCACGGCCGCCGCAGCCCTCGAGGCAGAAAGACCCTGGGCGGATCGCCGCCCGCCACTCGTGTAAACAGGAGCTGGATTGATGAGGCTTTGGCTATTCACTTTCGCTCTAATTGCGCTGACATTTGCAGAGGCAAGCGCAGACAACCGCGCCAAGACGCTCCTGGATGCTCTGGTTGCATCCTATCCCGATCACCTCTCCGGTCACGATGGTCGACATCTACTCTGGAAGGATGGGACTCGCATGCTGTTCGACGACGGCAAGGGTGCCAAACCATTCAAGCAATTGCTGAACAATCCGGATCTGGAAGATCAGTTCTACACGCCCTATCCCAGGGGCCGCGCAGGGACCGCACCCGGCGTGAATATCGATCCGGGCCGTGTTCGCTTCGAGCCATTCTTCAAAAAAATGTATGGCGACTGCAAGAAGGGAGCGGTCAAAGCCAACATGGTGACAATCACGTGGCTGCCCAAAACGGTTGCCAAACGCATTCGGGTCACCCGTGTGAACGGCGTTGCCAAACGCCTGCAGGCGGTTTCCAATGATCTGGAAGCGCTGCCAAAGCGCTACCGCAAATTCCTCAACCCGATTGCGGGGATCTACAATTGCCGCAAAATCGCAGGAACCAAAAGATACAGCGTCCACGCCTTTGGCGCGGCCATCGATATCAATGTCAAACACGCGCATTATTGGCGCTGGTCGAAGCCCAACAAGAATGGACGCTATCCGTATCGCAATCATATCCCCATGGAGATCGTCGAGATCTTCGAACGCCATGGCTTCATCTGGGGCGGCAAGTGGTATCACTACGACACGATGCACTTCGAATACCGGCCTGAGTTACTGGCCGTCTCATCGCAATGAGTGACGAGACGGTAATCCCTGCAGCCGAAGGCCGTGCTTTTGCGCTTGAAGCAGGCTCGATGGCGAAAATCACTTCGCCGGAGGGTGCACAAGTTGTCGATGCCTGGGCCTTCGGGCAGCCGGGTCTCACGGAATATCTCTCTGCGGAACACACACGCTCGACACTGGAAAAACTGATCCCTGCCGAAGGGGACACGCTCTATTCCAATCGGCGGCGGCCCATTGTGACGATCGTCGAGGACACGTCACCGGGTATCCACGACCTACTGCTGTCGGCATGCGACCAGGAACGATACCGTCTCCTCGGGGCCGCCGCTCCGCATCGCAATTGCGCCGACAATCTTCGCGCAGCACTCGGCGAACTGAACCTCAGGGTTTCGCAGATACCGAGCCCGTTCAATATTTTCGAGAACGTCACCGTGACCGCTAGCGGCGGCTTGGCGATCGCGCCGCCATTAGTCGGACCAGGAAATGCAATCACGCTGAGAGCGGAAATCGACTTGGTTCTCGTATTGTCGTCCTGCCCAATGGATATTGCGCTGACGAACGGGCTCGACCGCCGCCCGAAGCCTGTCCAAGTTGCGGTTCAAACGGTCTGAGACTTGTGATTCGAAAATCCTGAAGCCAGCCCGCTCCCCCGGCCCAACCACCCCGAGAGTACCCTCAGTGGGTGGTTGGGCCGGGGGAGCGGGCTGGCTTCAGGACCTCCATGTCAGACTGACACAATGATCAGCGTGAGCTTGTGCGCAAGATGGCAATGCCGCAAAGAGCAACGATTACGGCACCGACAATCGTTCCGATCGTAGGGATCTCGGTAAAGAACAGATATCCTGCGATGGCTGCCCAAACGACCTGGGTATAGATCATCGGTGAGACGACGGCTGGCGGCGCATAACTGAAGGCCTTTGTCAGTAGAAAATGTGCCAGCGTGCCAAAGGCGCCGGCCAATGCCACCCACCCCCAAATCTCAACGGGAAGCGCCTCGGCAACGAACAGCATCGGAATCGTCAAAAACAGAACCGAAAAGAAAGAAATGTAGAGGAGCTGGGTCATGGGCAGCTCAACCCGGGCACCGAGCCGCGTTAGCACATGCAGCGTTCCGAAGCAGACCGCCATGGCGGCACCATAGAACAGGAACCATCCGATTTTGGGCGCAGCCGGGTCAAGCGCAATGACGACGCCGACAAATCCCGCAACGATCCAGAACCACTGGCGCAATGTGGCAGGTTCAGCAAGAATCGGACCGGCCAGCACCGCAGACACTAATGGGGCCGAAAGCATCGCCACATAGGTCTGTGTCAGGGTCATATTGGCGAGTGACAGCAATACGGCCATCGTCATACCGGTATGGCAGATACCCCGCACAAACTGGAGGCCGAAGCGTTTCACAGCCAGAACACGTCCGAAACCGAGAAATGGCAGCAACGCAACAAGATAGCTCAGCTGAGCCAGACTTCGCGCCCAGGCCAGAGCCCAGATGTCGTACTGCGTCACCAGGTTCTTCATCACCGTGTCGAGGCACACAAAACTCAGCATCGACAGGACCATCAGACCCGCCCCGATAACGTTGCTTTGCCGATGTTCGACGGCCGCGGACTGGTTTTCGCCGTTTTTCAATGGTCGTACCCCTGCTCTGGCCATGCTACACCCTTGATCGGAATGTGGATTCTCATACGTAAATCAGGAATTTCGTTCCAATCGGTCATGGTCATGTTGACGTATCCTTGCGCGGCCCCATTATTAGGTATGCCGGGGTGAAAATTCCGATTGGGTTAGAGACGAGAAATGACGGCTGCCACCGTGGAATTATATGGGCCTCCTGCGCGATACCGGCCATGATATTTTCATCAGCTATGCCCATGACGACCAATTGTCTGAACTGGTCGGCGATGGCATCGATGGATGGATTACGGCCTTTGGAAAGAAACTTGAAGGTGCACTTCGCAAGTCTCTGAAGAAAGAGCAAGGCGAAGTTGGCCGGACCCTGGATGTATTCTGGGATTATCGGGTGCTTGGCGACGAGCCCCTGGATGACCAGTTGCGCTCGGCCGTCGAAGGCTCAGGCATCTTCATTGCCGTCATGTCCAGGAGCTTTCTGAATTCCGCATGGTGCCAACAGGAATTCGAGTGGTTTGCCAGCGTCATCGAGGGCCAGACCGGCGAATCCGTCAGCACACTCCAGAATACCGGCCGCCTCCCCCTCATGGTTGTCGAGCTAGCACCGACGCCACGCGAGGAGTGGCCGCCGCTCCTGGAGAACACGTCCAGTTTTACGTTCTTTCACAAGGACAGCCGTTACGAATTCGGCGAAGACGACGTTGGTGATCCGCGCTATGCGTTTCCAAGCCCGGATATTCTCGATCGTGTGGGCGAAGAGTATTTCATCGAGCTGAACAAGCTCCAGGGCCGCATTACCAAACGCATGCAGAAGCTCCTTCGCGGCGAAGAGCCCGATCCGGACCCCGGCATTACGTCTGCCTCGGTGCCACGAACTAAGCCTGTGCGCATGGAGGACTCAGCACCGCCACGTGATGGCCGGCGCGCTGTATTCATTGCGCCGGCAGCTGATGAATTGTCCGGTCCCTTGGGAATCATGCGGGATAAGCTTTCAGCACTCGATTTGGACGTGCGGACTGTTCCCCATGGCCTCCCGCTCGAGAAGCTGAAGGATTCGCTCGATAGCGTCCTGCCCCATTGCGAAGCCTTCATTCAATTGCTGGATGCCACACCGAAGTCGATCGACGATTTCGCCTTCGTCAGCCGCATGATGCTCCAATCGGAACTCGCTGCAAGGCATTGCAAAGAGGTGCACTACTGGTTGCCCGGCAGCCTGACCGCCGACGAGATTGCATCGGATCCGGCAACATATTCGAGCCTTTATGCAAATTTCGTCCAGGGCCTTGCATCCAATATCGTTCAGGGCGAAACGATCGAGGCTTTTACCGAAGCCATTGTCGAGGATTTGAGGCCGAGCGAAGCGGATGTGACACCGCATAGTCAGACGGTCGATGTGTTCATCTCGACGGCTCGCGAGGATTTGAGCCTCGGCAAGCTCATTGTCGACAAACTGGTGACGCCCGGACAGGCTGACACCATGCTCACCTGCACGCTTCCGAGCGGCATCTCGGATCCAACAGCCTATTATCAGGATTGGAAGGAAAACGTCCTCGAATCGGATGCGGTAATCCTGGTCCATGGACAGGCCAAACGCAGTTGGGTCAGGGATCAGCTCAAGCAGATTGCCCAGGTCCTGGCCGTCACGCCGCGGAACGGCCATGGTCTCAAGATCGCGATATTGGACGCACCACCGCCGCCTCCCATCAATTTCGCGGCGGCCGGCATCGACCTCATCGATTGCAACGAAGGCATAGACGGCGACGCGCTAACGACATTCGTCAAGCGGCTTGCAGTGGAGAAGAAGACATAGAGATACAAACGAGAAGACGGATTCAACACAGGCCCGCTTAGCGCGCCACAATGAGACAGGATTGACGGTGAACGACTCCGAAAACAAAGGCATCGAACAATTCGCCTGGATGCAGGACGTCCTGGGCGAAGAGCTGCCGCCGGCCCCTTATCCGGGCCTGCGTCCGTTCGAGGCCGACGAGTCGATCATCTTCTTCGGCCGCGAACAGCACATCAACGATGTCCTGGACCGGATCGCGCATGCCAACTTTGTGGCCGTGGTCGGCCCCTCTGGCTGCGGCAAGTCCTCCCTGGTCAAGGCCGGTGTCATTCCTGCGCTCAATCGCGGACGCTTTTTCGAAGCCGGCACCACATGGCGCGTGGCCGACATGCGCCCTGGCACCGCACCGATGTGGAACCTCGCAAAATCCCTGATTACCGGGCTTTCCGGGGAGGCGGAGCCCGATTGGGAAAAGATATCGGACGCTACGGCGCTGCTGACAAGCGACGAGCATCCCTTCAAGGCTCTGCGCGAAGAGTTCGATATCCCGGAAGACGAGAATATTCTCGTTCTGGTCGACCAGTTCGAAGAGCTCTTCCGGTATGAGGCCCAGAGCTCGGACGAAGAAGAGGCAAACGATTTCGTCTCAATCCTGCTGGCAATACACAAAGGACTCGAGAAGAATGTGTCCGCGGTCATCACGATGCGGACCGACCATCTCGGCGATTGCCCCCGGTTCGACGGATTGCCGGAAGCCATCAATTCGACGCTCTTTTTGACACCGCGACTTAGCATCGACGACAAGCGCGGCGCGATCGAAGGACCTGTGCGCCTATTCGGCGATCACATCGCCCCCGACCTGACTGACAGACTGGTTCACGACATGGAGTCGGAAGACGACCAGCTGCCGCTGATGCAGCATGTCCTGTCGCGGATGTGGCGTCAGTCGACTGAGGATGGGGCGACCCGCGGCGTAACCCTCGAGACCGATCACTATGCCCGCCTCGGCGGCATCGACAACGCCCTCAATCAGCATGCACGCAGCGTCACGGACGAAATTGCCGATGAATTCGGGGATGAAGGCCTTGCACTGACCGAAGGCCTGTTTCGCCAACTAACAGAGCGGCGCGACGATTCCGCCGGACAGGATGTCCGACGTCCAAATCAATTCGAGACACTCGCGAGGACGCTGGGGCTGACCGAAGACGAGGAGACGGCGAAACTCGGCGCGATCATTGAGAAGTTCGCACGCCCCGATGTCGGCTTTGTGCGAATCGTGTCGGGAAGCGGGACAATCTCCGACACTTCGGTCATCGACATCGTCCATGAGTGCCTGATCCGCAAATGGGACCGCTGCCAGGAATGGGTTCGGGATGAGTGGGAGTCAGCCAAGAATCTTCGGGATCTTGCCGGGACATTCGCTGTTCGCGGCAGATCCGAGCGCCTGCTCGACGCAGACAGTACGCTCTATTTCGCGAAATGGCGCGAAACCCAATCACCCAATGCCGCCTGGGCCAGCCGCTACAATATCGATGAGACCCAGTTCGACCGCATTATCGGATTCCTCGACGACTCGATCGCCGAGACGGAAACACGCAAACAGCGGGAACGCGAAGAATTGGAGCGCGATGCCAAACGCGAGGAGCAAGCCAAACGGCAGAAGGCTGAAGCTGAAACAGCCCGAGCTGAAGCGGAACGCGCTCGGGCGGAAGTCGAGAAGGCAGAAGCACAAGCAGCCGGCGCCCGTCAACGTTCGCGATATATCCAGATTGGCGGCATTGCCATCGTCTCGATCATCGCCGGGTTTCTTTACATCTTCCAGCAGACGCAGCAGCAATTCCACTCGCAAAGCCTGAAGCTCCAGGAGCTGCAGAACGATCTTTCGGAACTGATTCTGCTGCACCGTTCCCAGAATGCCGAAAACATGATGGGCTTCCTGGAGAAGACGATCCTTGACACGGACGCTTTCGACACAACGATCATCAAGAGCAAGGTCGGTCTGTCGGCCGTCGGCAATCTGTTGGCGCGCAAGGACAGCTTCATTGCCGAATCCGACAAGACAAAGCAGCGCGTTCAGAAAGTCGCCAAGACGTTTCGAGACGAGCTCTCCGGCCTCGCGGTCGATATGCTGCAGACTCACGAAACCCAGCGCGAGCAACTTCTGGCCTCTTTCGATGAACACGTTCTGCAGATCCATACGAATTTGCAGAAAGACATGGCGGCAATCCCCAGGCCGATCGGTCGGCGACTGGATGGACAGTACTTCATTCCTGCCGTCACCGAAGACGGCCGTCTGATCGCTCTGACGGAAACCAAGCTGGCCGAAGACTCCACGCCCGACAGCGAAAACCTCCACATTCTCGTTCATGCCTTCACCGATAGCGGATTTCCTCCACCGGGTCAGAAGCCGCTCGCAAATCTGTCGTTGGATGCCGTTCCCGGCGCATGGGTCATCGACATGGGCTTCAGTCCACGTGGAAAATATCTGTCAGCCACCGTACAGGCACCTGGAAACGATCTGCGATCGACGTTCATGTGGGTGCTGATCTGGGATGTCAAAACCGGAAAAGTTGTCGACAAGATTCTTGTTGCCGAAGAGTTCACCGATCTCCTGAAGACAGCCTTCAGCCGCGATGGAAAGACATACGCAATCCTCGACCAGCAAGGCAACTTCATTGTCTGCAAAATTGGATATTGCGGACAGACAGATGACCCGGACAACTACCGCAAGACACGGATCGAAACGACGCAGAAGAGTGCGCGTGGCCAGGAAACTCTGACCCTGGTCGATTTGATCCCGCGCGACAACAACACCTTCCTCGCGGTCTATTCGGCAAAAGAGCTTTTCCTGTCTGTCTACGCCAATTCACTTGAGGGTGCCGAGCCGCCGGCGTCGCTCAATGAACCAACGGAAAAGCTGCCACGGATGCCCTATCTCGATACCGAGCGGCTCGATGCGCATTACTGCAACGGCTCCGATACCTTGATCGTGATCGACAAGGCCAACCGCATGCATGCCTGGAGGCTCACGGGCGAAGGTCCGCCGGAATGCACCATTCGGTTCACGCGCGGCACAAACAAACGGGTCAGCACGATCTGGGAGATCCCAAAAGATCCGATCCGTTGGAGCAATGCGCTGCTGGACCAGCTCATGATGCAGGCTGATAACCGGGGACAGCGCATCATGAAGAAATGGAAGGGCAAAGCATTCGAAGCCCGTCTTGCCCGTACCGACGACGTCGTCGCAGAATTCAGGTTCCCCTTCACCCTTGAGCATCATTTGTTGGACGGCCGGGGCTTGAAACTCATCACGCTCATTGTCGAGGGCGTTGCCAACCAGCGCTACAATTCGATCGTAGCGATCTGGGACATTTTCTCCGGCCATCATCTCAACCATCTTGCGTCACAGAATGTATTCCGCGATATCGACAAGCCTCTGTCCGCAAACGGTGCCGTCGGTTACGACGCTGCCAACGGGCGCTTCCTTTTGCTGACGCCCGATGGCGTCACGCAGGATGCCCATGTTGGGATTTTCAGGGACAAGGACTGGAAGCCGGCAAGCGACGATCCCGGCATCTATCGTTTCGATCCCCAGAAGGAATCCTTCGTCAGTTCTGCCGACGGAAAGGCGCCGATTCCGGCACGAATGTTCGCCAACACGCTGAAAGTTTCAGCGCGCGAAGAGACGCCTTCGGGAGGACAGACGCGAACCAAAGTGTCCCTCACGGACCCGAAGTCTGGCAAAACCGTTTCTTTCTATCCCAATCTGCTCTGGAAGCACGGGGCAGACGACTGGGACCATCATGAGGGTCAGGTGCCATTCGGACTCCTCAGCGCGGACGGCCGGTTCGCGGCGATATCCGTCCCGGGCAGCGCCGTAACCGAGCGCTCGCGCTTCGATACGGACCCTGCCCTCGAAATCTGGGATACGGAAACGGGCGCGCTGAAAGCACGCGTCATTCACAAATCGAGAGTGGTGGGTGCCGCCTTCCTGGATGGCGGACGCTATCTAGCATCTCTCACCGCGCAGCATGGAGCCTGGCTTTCCGTATGGAGGTTGGACGATCTGGAGACCGAGGTGTGTGGACGACTCGAAATCTACGATCTGGTGAAAGTAGCGATACCCGGGGGCAGTGATGATGGGGACGCATGTACAGAAAACTGACGACAAACTCATACGAGACCGCGGAATGGCGAACGCTCTACGTGGGCCCGCACAGCTTGAGCACACCCCTTGAAAGGTCCGGTTTGCGCCCCACATCGAACTTTATGGCTCCGCAAGGGCGCGATCATTGTCGTGATTTGCAGGACAACCTGGACGGCCATGATGCGAAGTTGTCCGTTAGGAATGATGGCTCGCCTCTGTACCGGCGTGTTGCTGAAACCGTCGGGCGCGTGATAAACGGAAAGAAAAGGCTGAAATATCAACGGATTGCGGAGATCCCTGCAACACCGATCATGATGGACGAAAGAAGGGTCGAACACGCGCATATGTGGAGCATGATTTCCAGATCGGCGGTTCTTGCGTTGGCCCTCCTCTGGCTCGTGCCGGCACAAGCGCAAGACCGGACGATCATCACGGATTCCGGAGATGTAGGCGTCACCCGCAGCGAAGAAGCCTCGCAACTTGCCATCAAGGCGCGTGAGCTCTTTGAAACCGGAATGCGTAAACAAGATCCACGCAAACTCGCTGCATCCGCCGAGATCATGAGCAGATTGCCCGACGTCGTCGATCTGAGAACGGACGAGACGGCACCTCCCTTGGAGATGGACCCGAGACAGGCTGCCGAAGGCGAACGCCGCACATCCGGGCTCGTTCCGATTCTGATGACGCCTTCCCAGGTAATGGACACGGCGCTTGAATATGCCGAGAGTCAAGGGGACGAAGCTCTGGTCAGAGAGCTTCGCGAGACGAAAACGTCTCTGACAAAGACGGCGCAGAAAGAACCCAGCCAGAAGCCATGCGTCTGGGCGAATTGCTGCGGCCGGTGGGGCTGCTGGCGATGGTGCCAATGGTGGTGATGACGATTGCCCTGCCGCCAACGGAGAGATCGCATGGATTGCCGGATCAAATCCGGTAATGACGATTATGAGGGCGTGTTGCGACCTTCGTCTCCAGGAACTCGCCCCTCGTCATTCCCGTGCTTGACACGGGAATCTATGCGATGGTGCTGACGGAAAAAGCCTTCAGAACTTGAAAGCTGCGCGGACGCAGATGCAGCCTACTTCTCCTCGTCCCCATTCTCCAGACGGAGGTTCCAGAGGAGCGAGCGGGCCTCGAAGGGTTGTAGGCCCGGGAACATTTCCACCAGACGAGCGACGACGGCCGAGACATGCGGACAGGCAAAGCTGGTTCCGAGAAACTCGCGGGTGCCACCGCCGGCACTCGGTGCCTTCACATAGACGCCATTTGCTTCAAGCTCGATCGGCTGGCCGAGGCGATAGCGGAATGTCAGGGCATCCTTGATGAACTCATAGTCCACGGAAAGGACCGATGAGAGATTGGCCGGATAGGCGGTCATGCCCTGATTGTGTGCCGCCGTGACGACGATAACGCCATTGTAGAAGGCCTCATCGGCAATCTCCGCGAGCTTGCTGCGGCTGCCGCGATCCATGGTGCCGGCGCTGATATTGACGACGTCCATCTTCTGCTCGACGGCCCATACAAGGCCGGCAACGAGTTCATCGCTCGAGCCCTTGGCATTGCCGCCCATGACTTTGACACTGTGAAGCTCCACATCCGGCGCTAGGCTAAGGATAATTCCGGCACAGGCGGTTCCATGATCCATTTCGTCCGAACCGGCCTTCGGTTCACAGGTGAATTTTCCACCCCGCGCACGGACCAGTTCGTATGAAGCCGCCAGCTTGCCCGACAATTCCGGATGGCTTTCGTCAACACCGGTGTCGAGCATAGCCATTCGCACGCCCTTGCCGGACGCCTCACGCAGTTTGGACTGCAGTGTTTCGCGATCAAAGAGTGTGCTCACGCCACTCTTGCTCCGTCTATGAGGCTAGCCACCGTCATGCAATCAGATTTTCTTCACTCAAACGCTCGACGAGGGATCGCACCAGTTCGAGGTCCGTATCCGACAGATGATCCAGTGACGCACCAATCTCAGCCCGCAGCGTTACCTGATCACGGTCCGAGTCTCCGGTCATAAGAGGTGAGTCCAACCAATTCTTTTGCGTAGCGGTGCTGAAGCCTGTCTCCAACGCCTGCGCAGTCGCCGCAGCCTGTCTTCCAACACGGCTGATATGGTCCAGAAAAACGCCGCACAGCTCGGCATAGCGGCTGGCCAAAGCGATTTCTTCCTTGCTGAACCGATCTGCGTCGGCATCGCGGCGATTGACGAATGTCAAAACGCCCAGAACCGAGTCGCCGCGTACGATCGGCGCCGCGATATATTCCTTGGTCTTCGAGTATCCCTCTCGCTCCTCCTCAGCCTTATCTGCGAGATAGGAGTCGACCTTCCCAAAGTACTTTGGATTGTCGGCCGCCTTGTCCATAGCGGTCGTCTGGCCCGTCAAATAGACGAAACCGGAGATGCTCTGCCCAATTGGAACCACCGGCGCAGAATCACCCAGCAGCTCTTCATTGGTCGAGGCAAAAAAGACGAGGGTGTCATTGTCGCCTGGAGTCAGCACCGACGATTCCTTGGCGGCCAGGCGCTCGACGGCAGATGCGAGCACCAGACCAAGCCCGCTGCTCGCTGCCGTCTCGCCTTCCGCAAGCGCACCCTTCAGCTTGGGGATCAAGTCGCCCGGCAAGCCATGATTGAAGGGATTCTGCGGCAACTCAGCGACCAATCATTTCTTTGGGCCCGAAGCCATAAGTGAACTGGGCAAGCTCGGCCATCTGATAGCGACGCGCCATTTGCTTGTCGTCTTCGATGATACGGCTCAGCTTTTCGGAAAGCTTCGTCATCTGCTTCCAGTCCATCTGCTGCCAGCGTGCCTTCCACTCGTCCGTTATCGGGAAACGAGCAATAATCTGTTCGGCACTCTCATTTGCATGCTTACCGTCAGCCATTTCGAATGCGCAGTCAACCAGCGCCTTCTGATAGGCCTGCATTCCGGCAATGTCGCCAGGAAGCGCGGCAAGGTCAAGCGGCGGAACGACTTCCTTCACCGGCCAGGGATTCTTCACATAATCCATCACATTGTCGGGCGCTTCGGCCGGACGATGCTTGAGGAAGATCTCCTTGGATCGTTGAATGTCATCCAGAACCGATCCCATGCCTTCAGGCAGAGCATCACGCTCGAGAATGATAGCGCGTGCGGCCGTCCGCTTCAGCGTTTCGTCGAGAAGCTGGAACACCTCCTCCTGAACCGGCTGACTATGGCTGTCCAACCATTCGCCGTCCTGGAAGTGACCGCCGGCAACATGCAGCATCTGCACGCGGTCGCCGTTCAGATTGTCGAGGAATTCGATGGGATCGTAGCCGTGATTCTCGCCATTGATGAAGAGATTGGCGACGTCGAGAAGCAGCCAGCAGTCCGTCAGCTCGCAGACGCGGTTCACGAACTCGACCTCCTTCAAGGGCGAGCCGCCGACCGGGAATGAATAGGCTACGACCTCAAGACCATAGGGCTGCCCGATGATCTCGCGGCCCCGATTATACTGATTTGCACACCAGCGGGCCGCAGACTCTTCGAAGGGCATGGACATGAACACGGTCAGATCGCGTTCATCCATACGGTGAAAGGTCAAGTGCTCACTGAATTCGACCATCCCCGTCTCGTCCATGAATGTGCGCGAGTCGGCGAGAGTCTGTGCCGCGATCGGTTCCACGGAGCCGATGGACAGCGAGATCCCGTGCGCAACGCATGGAAAGACCTTCATGACCTCTTCCAGGATTTCGCCCGTCGGGTCATTCATGATCCGGCGTGGCCGCACGATATAATCTTCTGTCGGGACTTCGAGAAAATCAATCGAGTCACCATGGTCGAGCAGTTCAGGCAGGTAGAAGCCGCGATAGGCCAGACCGGCCCCGTATGCAGGGAGTCCTTGCATCGTCAATCTCTCTTCGCTTTTTGAAATCCGGGGGAGGATAGTGCGGTGCTGCTCATTCTTCTTCCCGATTGGGGCTGCAACCCCTCCTCAGGTCATGCCTGCGTCAGGCTAAGATCGGCGCACCGGCGTGTGTGCAAGACCTCTCGCAGCCTCCATGAGCATTTGCTCACGAAGACTGCATAGAGGCTAAGTCCAGCTGGCTTAGTAGCAGTTGCGCCAGCAATTGCGCCAGCAGTTGGACCAGTAATTGTGCCACCAGTGACGGCGACGACGACGCCCATAAGGCTGCACGCCGGCCTGGTCGCCTTCGGCACCCTGGGGCGGGCCCTGGTCCTGTCCACCACCGGGCTGACCCGATGAAACATGGATAACGACCTGAGGGGACGCGCTTGCGCCAGGACCCTGACCACCTGGGCCGCCAGGGCCGCCAGGGCCGCCGGGGCCGCCAGGTCCTTCGGGACCGCCAGCTTCGCCCATCAGCTCGTTGACCTTGTCTTCCGCAACGGCATATTTCTCGAGCTCTTCGTCTGAGACTTCGTAGAACTTGCCGTCAACGCTTTGCAATATTGCCACGACTATCTTCCTTTCCTACTCCGTTTGGGTCTGACCGCTCTTAAGGCTTAACAGGAAACCCAAACCATCATCAACCAAACGGATCTGAGGTTTGCTTGGTTTAGTAGCAGTTACGCCAGCAATTCCGCCAGCAGTTGCGCCAGTGATTGCGCCAATAACGACGGCGGCGGCGACTATGATGATAAGGCTGAACGCCGGCGTCATCGCCTTCTTCGCCGCCTTCCGGTCCGCCCATCGGCGCTCCGCCTTGCGGTGGTCCTCCGGATACATGAACAACGACCTGGGGAGATTGAGATCCTCCCGGTCCCGGACCGGCCATCTGCGGGCCTTCGTCTTGGTCCAGTTCGTCGAGGACATTTTTCACCTTTTCAGGCGGAACCTCGAACTTCTCAAGATCGTCGTCAGGCACCTCGAAGAACTTACCATCTACGCTTCTGAGGATTGCCACTTGCTACCTCCCTTCTTTTTGCTGTGCTCACAAACAACCAAATCGGTCGCAATCAGCTGCTGAGAGCCCCCGGATTCATTTCGTCCCCTCGCCTATCGCCATCTCTGGCAATCGCCTCGCGCTCCAACTTGAGACGACGTTCGGCATAGAGGTCGAAAAGTTCGTAGACGCGATCGCTGTTTGCCTTGAAATAATCCCACAGCAATTTCGTCGCCTTGCATTCGTGTTCTTTGAATTCGTCCGAGTTGTAGTCGGTGGTCGGGCATCCGTGGTTGCAGATTTCCTTCGCTTCGCAATCGAAGCAGCGCATGACCCAGGGACCCTTGTCGTGCAGTTTTTCGAGGGTTTTCTTGTACTCACCCTCATTGAACGGCGCATCGATATGGCCGATCGGATGGTTATTCAGATCCGTGCCGCAGGCATGCATGGTGCCGAAATGATCGACCGCCACATAGGTGCGCCCGGCCTGACAGCCGAACTCACTGCAGTGAAGTTTCGGCGCCGGGTCGCGGCCCGCCGCATAGCGCTGCACGCGAAGCAGGGTTTCCGCTTCGTGTACTTTCACCTCGTTCGCATGCATATGCTCGAAGATGTCACGCATTGCGCTGAACATCTGCTCACCCGAAATAAGGTCGCTATCCATGCCGCGGCCCTGGGGCTGCAGGAAGTTGATGGTGAAGTCGTGCACACCGACCTCGTCGAACCAATCCATCACTTCCGGCATCCGGTTCCAGTTGGACGGGCTGAGGACGGTGATGACGCCCTTGTCGGCGCGATGGTCATGCACAAGCTTGAGCGCACGCTCGACACGCTGGCCGGCACCGCGCAGCTCATCATTGATGGCGGGCGGTCCGTCGCAACTGATGCACAGGCGAATACCAAGCCGGCGCAGATTGTTGAGACGTTTCTCGCTCAGCATGGTGCCGTTGGTCACCAGCGGAAACTCGATGATCTTGTTGTGTTCACGTGCGAGAGCGCGACCGTAGGAAGTCGCCTCCTCGTACCACTCATCCGACAACAGAAGAGGCTCGCCGCCATGGAATTCCAGGCCGATAAAGTGGCTCTTGGTGTTCTTCACGAGCAGGTCCGCTATGCGCTTGAACCGCTCGATTTCCATTTTGGGAGTTTTGGGTGTGACCGCTTCGACATTGCAATAGGTGCACTTCAAATTGCACCCCGGCGTCAGCTTCATGGTCACATAGCCGATACGCTCAAAGAACTGCTCTAAAGTCAGCGCCATAGGTCTAACCACTCGTTCATTACGAGACAACGAAAACCGTTTCTCGATCGCCCCCGGTTTTCGACGTCAGAATATCAAGCGTTTGTGATGAAACCTTAACGAAATTCCTTAGACAAATCATCCCCTAAGTGACGACCGCGCTCTGTGCGTTCCTGTCATAACACTCAGTTGAAAACCCGACCTCAGAATGCCGCTTGCCCCGGCACGCAGGAAATGGGGGTCGATCACAGTTCCGTCAAGATGCGTGAATGTAATTATCCTGTAACGCTGCAGCGCAAAAAATTTCTTAACCCCGAAGGCCTTCTTTGCGCTCAAGCGCCAGAAGCCGCGTGACTGTCACGCCGAATATTGACAGCATGGTTTCCGGAAAATCGAGCAGGAAGGCCCGGAAGCGCGCATAGTCCAGGGTCAGAAGCGTTGTCGCCTCCTGGCAGGTGACGGTGGCAGACCTTAATCCGCCATCGAACATTCCGTACTCGCCGAAGAGATCGCCCGGTCCCAGCCGGCGTACGGCATCCTCATGACCGGAAATCACCACTTCCAGGCCACCTGTCATGACCAGATAGACCCGGTCGCCAATATCCTGCGATTTGCAGACAATTTCGCCGTCGGCGTAATGTTCTTCGTGCAGAACCTCAGCAAGCGCCGATAGATCGGATGCCGGAACGGAACTGAAGAACTCGCAATTGTGGAGGGTATGCAGGCGTTCATCGAAGCTCATCAGTCCGCCTCCCCTTCCGCTTTAATGACTTCCCGGAAGGTCGCGTCGCTGCGCGACAATTCCTCATAGGTCCCGGTTGCCCATAACTGACCATCCTTCATCATCACGACCTGATCGGCTATCTGGGCGAGTTCCGCATCATGGGTGATGGTGATGATGGTTCGCTCGGCTGCTGCCTCGCGAAGGAGGTTATGAACATGCCTGCGCTTGTTTGGATCGAGGCCGGCCGTCGGCTCATCCAGGATCATAACCGGATTGCCCTGTAGAAGGGTCCGGCACAGGCTAACGAGCTTGTGTTGCCCGCCCGACAGCCGTTTGCCCTGGCGGCCGACCCGGTAGCAAAGGCCACTGACCAGGATGGCCGAATCCAGCGGATGATCCGCAAGCGTGCCGAGCAGAACCTTGTCGACTTCGGTTGCGCCGCGCGTGTTGGTCACCTCGGCGATGCCGTATAACAGATTGTCGCGCCAGCTCAGATGGCGGTTCAATGCTGCGGGGTCGAGACGCTCCAAAGCGTCGGCAAACGCACCGGAGGCGATATCCCCGAATTCGGAATGGGCCGCCTTGGCTAGTGCGCCTGCGAGTTGGGATACTTCATCGACGCCGGCTTCGCGAGGCATCGCTGTCAGCCCGACGAGCATGAGATCCTCACGCGTCATCGGATCGCTCTCATCGATCGGCCCCATGCGCACAAGATCCGACCGTATCCCCCAGACAGCCGGCGATATGGGAAACGGCGCCAATTCCGCATAACGTTCGAACGTCTCGCAGCGTTCCAAAAGCTGCCGCGTCTGCTCGATGACGCTGCGTGCGAATCGGAGAATGATATCTGCGGGTTCAACCTCGCTTAGGCGGTGCAGCGTTGGTCCATGCACGCCGGCATGCGTGTCCTGAATCAGGCGCATCGTGTCGGCGGCGCTTGCCGTCAGATTTTCAAGAACCGTCAGGTGCGGGACCAACGCCGCTGTCGAAAACTCCCGAACGCTGACACCGGCATCCTTCTCAACGGCCTTTCGCAGCTGCTCACGCAATCCCTTCAGATCGCCTGCGAGCTCGGTTGCTTTTTGTGCGTTAATCGGCGTCAGGTTGAGCGCCTGATCGCGCGCGAACTCGCCGACCATGGTGCTGTCGATCCAACTCATCGCTTCTCTGTCGAATGGAGCTGCCCGCGGGCCGCTTTCTTCCTTAAGCCCGAAGCGAAGGTTCTCATCCAGAGTTCCATCCACGATCATCGGACGTTGCGGCATGTAGCCATAGAGTTCGGCACGCTGATCCGGACCGAAACGCGCCAGTTCTGCATCCCCAACGCGAATAGCACCCGAAACCGGACGCATGCGGCCCATGAGGAGCTGTGTCAGCGTCGTCTTGCCCGATCCGGAAGGGCCGACGAATACAACGAGTGATTGCGGCTTCATATCGAGAGAAATGCCATCGGCACCTCCGCGAATCTGCCCGCCGCGCGTATAGGCATAAGTGACGTTTTCAATCGAAATGGGTGCCAAAGCCACGGCCTGAGCGCTGATCGCCGGATCCCCCTTCATGGGTGGATCGGTTTCATACTCCAGCAAACGATTGAAGCTGATCCGTGCCAGATTGAACTGGACGCCGGTCCGCACGACCTCATCCACATAGCCGTAGAACTGTGGAATTCTGGCAATGACGACAGCAATGAGCCCGTCAGTCAGCTCAAAATCATGGGCAAAGACGATATAGACGACGGTACCCAGGATCGCCAACAGCGCAACCAGTTGATTGGTCTGAAACAGAACTTGCATGCGGCCGTTAAGCATTGTCATGCCCATGAACGCACGCTGGCGGATTTCCTGCAGGAGGTTCAGATTTCTTGCAGTCTTGTTTTCGAGCGCGCCCATCTGCAGTTCGGGAACGGCCCCCAGATAATCCTCGAACGCCGATTTCACCCCATCCTCACTGCGCATACGATCCGTGTGCAGCATGCGCATATCGCCGAGCATGGATTTGGCGACAAACATGGCAATGAGGCTGAAAGCGAGCGCTGCCGCCGCGTAACTCCAATGGTTCAATCCCAGATAAATCAGGATACCAAGCCCCTGGAAGAGCGCGTTGAACAGATCGGAGAGATCCTTGCGCCGCTCAAACATCTGGCTGGTATCCATGGTCAGCCGGTTCGTGATCTCGGTTACCGGGTGGGTCTGGAAGAACTGATCGTCCTTGCGGAGCAGATTGAGCAGAATTTCGCGCTCGATATCATTGCGCGAGCGGATCTCGAGGAGCGCCTCGAACCTAATGTTCAAATATTGAAAGACGGCTTGGACGATCGTCACCAGCGCGTAGGCCGCCAATACCATGACAACCACCAGCCAACTGGTCTGCACACCGAGGCCATTCACGATAAACCGGGTCGACCAGTGCCCCCGCTCGACTGCCTCAGCGCTGATCTGCTCCGTACCGGCAGCCCCGACAAATGTGCGAACCACGCCTTCGAGGATCTCCAGACTGAGATACATGAGCGCGCCGGATATCACGCCGATGCCGAGGAGAATGCCTAAGAGCGGCCAATAGGGCCGATGGAAGATTTCAAGCCAGTTGCGAAGGGGATAAGCTGTATCGGGAATGTCCGTCCGCATCCGTCTTCCTCGTCTGAGCATCTGCCTGCAGAAAAAGCCTTCCGGCGCTTTTAGCATGTTCCCGCGAGAGTTCGATAACAAGTTGCGAAACGCATTGATCTGGACGGAGCCGGTTCGACGCACTACGTGTTGGCGACTGGGGCGAGACGTTACGGGAGGCTCATTCATGAGCGCCACACCGCAGAATATCATTGCTGAACAACAACTTCCGCCAATGGATGAACTCCGCGCGACCCTAGAGACGGATGGTTATTGCTGGCTTCGCAAAGACTGGTCTTTCGAAGATTTTCGATCCTACTGCGCCGGGCTTGGCGATATTTTCTTTGAAGCGGACGTTCGCCTCGGCGGCGAGCGGCCACGGAATTTCCAGCTCCCCCAGGCCATCGGATTTCATACAGACCATGCCTCGGCGCACACCGTTGCCTGGTATTGCGTTCAGCCCGATGCAGACGGCGGCGCCATGTGGCTTCTGGACCTCGCGCCGATAACCGACACCCTCACCAGCGACGAACTGGACGCCCTCAGCCGGGTCCGGGTCCCGGACAACGCGATCTGGAGCAAGGGCGGCGACATTCCGCTTTGTGTCCGCAACAACGGCCACACAGACTTTCATTATGTTCCCTGGTTATCGCTGAAGGCGCCGGACACGGATGCAGGTTCCGCATTAAGCAAACTACAGAAGGGCATCGCAAATGCGGAAAAGACCGATATTATCACCCTCGACGTCCAACCGGGTGATGCGGTCATTGTCGACAATCATCGCGTAATGCATGGCCGCGCAGCGATTAGGACCGAGAGCAATCGTTTTCTGAAACGTTTGTGGATTCGCGACCAGGCGAACTAGTTGAGCCCCCTACCCGGCCAGCACCGGTTGAGTGTAGAGGAGTCGATTGCGCAAGAGTTGTGCTGGCACCGGATCCCGACTGACTGACGCGAGGCGATCCACTGGCCAAATCATTCTGGAGCCAATTCACCCGGGTATCGGACCTCATCTCGGGAGACAGGACCGCGGAGGCCTGGGCAGAGCGGGTTCGCGATGCGGAGCGGCGCGGCGACCATTTCAAGGCCGCCGACCTGGCCGAGAGCGGGCTCGTCGACTGCGAGGAGCGTCCGCTTGCCGAGCTTGACGCCAAGGCTTCCAATCCTGCGACGGCGCATCTGCGCTACCTTCTGGTGCGCTCGGTTGTCCGGTCCGGTGCGCTCGAGCGCGGCCAGCAACTCTACGAGCAGCTGGGTGTCGGCCGGCAAAGCGATGTCGACTCGCAGAGCCTGGGAGCCCGCATACTCAAAGACCAGGCCCTTGGCACGGAGGCCGCCAACCGCAAACAACGTCTGTCTCTCGCGGCGCAAGCCTATGAAGACGTCTATCGGAACGCGCAGAGCAGCTACCCGGCGGTCAATGCGGCAACCCTCTACTATCTCGCCTCGGAACGGGACAAGGCTGCAACGCTCGCAGCCGCGACACTCGCCGCATGTGAACAGGAAGAGCCGGACAGAGACATCGGGCGGTACTGGCATTCGGCAACGATCGCCGAGGCGGCGCTCGTCCTGGGCGATGTAAAACGCGCAGAGGCGGCTCTGGCGGATGCAAGTGCGATTACTGCCGCCGACTTCACGGCGCGCGCGACAACGCGCAAGCAGCTCAGGCTCGTCTGCGCCGCAGCCAATCTCCCAACCAGCCTGCTGGCTCCGATCGCCGTGCCGGATGTCGCATTCTTCGCGGGCCATATCATTTCGCCGCCCGGAATATCCGGCCGCTTTCCAGCCAATCAGGAAGAAGTCGTGAGAGGGGAAATCGCAAAGGTTCTCGACGCCCATCCGGTCGGTTTCGCATTCGGATCGCTGGCAGCCGGCGCCGATATCATCATTGCTGAGCTTTGCCTGGAACGCGGTGTCGACCTGCATGTGGTCCTGCCGTTCAACCGGGAGGAGTTCATTGCAGAGTCGGTTGCGTCAGCCGGGCCCGAATGGATCGCGCGCTTCCGGGCCTGCCACGATCGCTGCAACACGCGCGCCATGGAGGGCCGCGGCTCGGTGAGCTATGCGACCGACGGCAAATATCTGAACGACGATAGCCTGTTCACCTATTGCGCCGATTACGCCATGGGCCTCGCGATGATCCGCGCCGACGCTCTCGATGCCGACCTGCGCATGATCGCCGTTTACGATGGCAAGGGCGGCAGCGGCGTCGGCACCGACGGCAACATTGCCGCATGGGAGGCAATGTCCCTCCCCGTTCATGTCATCGCCCCCCGGAGTGACTTCAAGCCAAAACTCCGTCCGCCGGCTGAACCGCAAACCCGGGAATTGGCACGGGAGCCGCGCGCGGTTCTTTTCGGTGATGTGAAGGGCTTTTCGGCGCTGGAGGAGCATCACCTTCCCATCTTTCATGCGGAGTTCATGGGCCGGGTTTCGGATGTCCTGGAGTCCTTCGGAGACAAGGTTCTCTATCGCAACAGCTGGGGCGACGCGATCTATGTCGTTTTCGCGGACGCCATGAGCTGCGCCAAGTGCGGCCTTGCGATCCAGCGAACGATCCGCGAGACGGACTTTGCGGCCCTCGGCATCGATGTCGACCTGTCGCTGAGACTGTCCGGTCACTACGGTCCGGTCTTTGCCGGCCACGACTATATCTGCCGGGAGCCGACATTCTTCGGCGCCCATGTGACACTGGCCGCCCGGATCGAGCCCATCACACCGCCGGGTGAGGTCTATGTCACGGAAGCCATGGCAGCAGCCGTCGCCCTGTCGCGCGAGCCCTCGGTCGACTGCGATTACGTTGGTGTTCTACCCATGGCCAAAGGCTACGGGAAGATCCGCATGTATGTTCTGAGGGAACGGCTGTGATGACACCCTCACCCGCAGGCACTCTCGAAGCCGTTCGAACCGAGATCGAACGTCTGCATCGCTTTCTCGAACAATGGCTGAACGGCGTACTCACCTGGTCGGACGATGTCTTCGAAGACGGGATCGGCAGCCGCCTCCATCCGAACTTCATCAACATTCAGCCGGCCGGTATCGTTCTTTCCTGCGAGACGATCCTCGACCAGATCCGGTCCGGACATGGCCGCTCTCCGGACTTCCGCATCCGCATCCGGAATGTCCAGCTCCACCAGGTGCTGGATGACAAGGACATGCTGCTGGCGACCTATGAGGAGTATCAGCGCGGCGCCCGCAATTCGGCGCGGCCCGACAATGCACGGCTCTCGACCGCACTCTTTGCGCAGAAAGAGACCGGCGCCCTCGAATGGCGCCATATCCACGAAACCTGGCTACCCGAAGAGGCCCACGCCCCGGAGCGCTTCGACTTCTGAGAAATTCTTCCTCGCACTCACCTCTTGTTCACCGGGCTCCAGGTACTATAAGAGTGAGCACGCGCGTCTTGGGGCGTCGTATAATGGCATTACGTTCGGTTCTGGTCCGAGATATCGGGGTTCGAATCCCTGCGCCCCAGCCAGCTTGAATTCTTCATTTTTGCTATACTTATCAATACCTTATCGTACGGCAGCAACTGGCGTGTGCCCGGCATGACCTGCACGACGCCGCGTTCAAGGCATGCCTTCTGTCTCGTCAGGCCTCTCACCTCCAACCAACGCTATGTTTTCTGCACATTCCTGTCGCAATCAATCTGCCAGAAACCATAATACGCCTTACGACGATGAAAATTCGAAACCAACGCACCCATATCCTTAGTTCGAAGGCGCAGCATCTCGGGATGTTTAGACAGTGAATTTCGCAATGAACGGACGCTACGGAACAATCTTCCTCTCGCTCTTGCTAGCGATGCTTACAGGGCCAAACGCGGCGCATGCGAAACAGCAAAACCTGCTGTCCATCGGCAAGATCAGGTTGCTTGAGGACATGAGCGTCGGTGCACCTGTTTCGCGTGAGCCCCGGCTGCGCGATGGAGATACAAGGACCACTGTTGAACTGGAACTCAAGAAATCGGTGCCTGTCGAATTGGTTTATGGGTTTGGCGGCAACACCGTTTCTCCCAGTCGATTGCGCATAAAGACGTCCGGCATGAAAGGGAACCAGGCCAGGATCGAAGTGCTGGTATCGACACTATCGGCGTCGGATGGGTTTCAATCGTTGCGTGTCGAGCCACTGGGCAAATCATCGGGTTGGCAATCGATATCCTTTGAACAGAGTGCGGCGAAGTGGGTGATGATCAAGGTATCGTCCTTTGCCGGAAACACACGGGCTTCGATCGCAGAGCTGCAGCTACTTGGCCATGATGGGCCGCCGGTGACGGTCTATAAATTCAACGAGTCTCCGGCAAACGCACTGACGGTGCTCTCAAAACTTGCCGATACGGTGGACGTGGCGATTACCGATGATGAGGCATCACTGTTCAAGGACGCCAGCGACGGCACGTTCGACCAATGGAGCTACGCGGAAGCATCACTCCTGTCATCGGGTGTCCTCGAAAAGGCGAAGCGCCGTCAGTACATGGCCGATATCGACAGACTGGCGAGCGCGGCGAAAAAGGCAGTCGGCTCAAAACCAAATGTGTTCGACCGCGGAGAGGCACTGCTGCATTGGCTGCATGCATCGACCTACACGGGCGGATATAAATCCACACAGACCGACGTCTCCGAGGTCCTCGATCGCCAGACCTACAACTGTGTATCGTCAGCCACTCTCTACAACATTCTCGCGCGACGGATGGGGTTGGACGCCCGTGGTATCGAGGTTCCCGATCACGCCTTCTCGATCCTCTACGACGGCACTCGACATGCCGATATCGAGACGACGACGAAACACGGCTTCAATCCGGCGAGGAATCGCGCCGGTCTTTCCGATTTCGAGCGAAAGACCGGATTTGTCTATATTCGCGACAAACATCGCTCGAAGCGCAGGGAACTTGGCGACACCGGCATGGTCGCGCTGACCTATTACAACCATGGCGTTACGCACTCGAAAAAGAAGCAATATCACAAAGCGCTGCTCAACTACTTCAAAGCGCTGAGCTTGGATCCGCAAAACAAGTCAGCCGTCAAGAATGTGCTCGCCTCCCTGGTCAATTGGGGTGTCGAACTGGCGCGGCAGGGAAAAATCGACAAGGCATTGTCGGTGGTGGATGCTGGCCTGGAACTCGCTCCGAATGATCGGACGCTTCGCCACAACAGCAAGGCCTTCTGGCAGCAGAAGGCGCGCAAGATGGCGCGCCTTGGAGATAGTCGCGGCGCGGTCGCGGCGCTCAAGACCGCTTACAAAAAAACACAGGACAAGACGTTCCTGAAGATGCAGGCCTGGGTGTTCACCGGAGAAGGCGACAACAAAATCAAGCAGGGCGATTGGGAAGGTGCGCTAAAGCTCGTTAGCGGGCAGTTGCCGGAGCTGAATGAGCAGGCCCGCAAAGCCATTCGCAAATGGCATTCGGGGCTCTATCTGCGCTGGTCGAATTCTGCACTGAAGGCCGGTAATTTTCCCAAGGCGGTCGATGTACTGGCGTCAGGCCTGAAAGCATTCAAGGATGACAAACGCATGAGCGGCAATCTGGGCTACATCGCGGTCAAGTGGAGCCAGCATGTTGCAGAAAGAGAAGGAATTGAGGCCGGACGCAAACGGGTGATGTCGCTCAGCCGCCGGTTTCCGCAGTTGAAAAGCATCCTCAGCGCCGAGCGTCAATTTACCGACCGCGAGGCCAAAAGCGCTCGTGAACGCGGTGATTTCGAAGGGGCACTGGCAATCTACCGCGTCGCCCGCAAGGCAAGACCCGACGATAAGCACCTGCTTCAGAACGAGCGGTATACATGGGATCAGTGGGCCAAGCATGCGATGAAAATCGGCGACTGGGAACACGCACTCGAGATCTATGAAAAAGCCTCGACCAACGATCCAAAGGCGACGACGTTCCGTCGCAATATCGTGTATGTCGTCCAAGAGTGGGGCCGCGCAGTTGCCAAGGAACAAGGCGCTGTTGCCGCTGCGAGATTGATTACGTCGATCGCGCCCCGTTTTGCGAACATCAAGAAGATCCAGAGTGTCGGCCAAAATGTTATTGCTCGGGCAATCAACCAATCGCTGAAGGCTGGCGCCTATGAAGACGCCCAGCAGGTATTGTCAGATGTGGAACCGTTCTTTTCCCGGCCCGGCACTTACGAAAAGCTGGTCGTCAGTGTCTATTACAGCTGGGCGAAACCTCTCGCTAAGAAAGGCAGATGGGAAGAAGCGGTTGCAGTCTACACGCGCGGCTACGAGAAACACCCGAGGAACAAAAAACTGGTCCACAATCTGACGGCAACCTGGCACCAGTGGGCAGACAGCTTCATGAAGCAGAAACAGTGGCAACGCGCGATCACCGTTTATCGCAACGGCTTAGAGGCTTTGCCGGGAACGCGAATCTTCCAGCAGAACATTCGCTATTGTGAAGCACAATTGAAGAAGTGAACGGAGACACCTTATCCGGTCAGCTGAAGCGCTTCCATTTATGCCCGGTGATATGCAAACTCCTGAACTCGGCGCAACGTTTGCGACTGCCGTGAATGATTGGCAGCTCAGCGGACGGATGGAGAGTAAACCTTAACCAGCTGGACGATCCTACCGCTCTCCGAGGATGCCGCAACAAGCGTCAGCCAACTCAACAAGCGGGCCCGTCAGCATCGGATGGGCACGCCTTCCAGAACCCCGGGCAACGGATCGCAGATGCTTGCTGTGTAGCAATCATCGGAGAAAATATCCTCATTGAATCAATCTGATAAAGGAAAACCAATCAACGTAGATAGAATTTTCAACTGACCGCTATTATGGCTATTTCAGACATTTATTTTTTCGATTTGTGGCTATGGGTGTTTGCCGAGATACACTCGCCGTATTCGCAGGAACAATCCAAGCCGTTGAAAAGTCGAACTTATTAAAGTTTGCGTATGCGAATCATGTTAGCCATTACGCATAGGCATCACGTGATTGCCATCAAATTCGACTGATCCATGAGAGGATTTCCAATGGCGAAACTCCCCAAATTTTCACTCTCCCTCGACAAAGACAGGGGCGACTGGGTCCTGAAGCAGGACGGCTCCAGTCGAGCGAAAAAGCGTTATCCGACAAAAGCCGACGCCATGGCTGCCGGTGTACTTGCGAAGGCCGTGGGAAAAGATGGCGGTTCCGTCAAGATCAAGAAGACGAATGGTCGAATCCAGCAAGAGCGGACCTATCCGGGCCGCTAATCCAAAGACCCGCCAGAACTGAGCAGCTGCTTTCAGCCTTAAACTGACTTTCGGTCGTCACGGCGGAATGGTAGCGGCTCGATAGAGCGTTTGCAGGCAAGCCTGAGGCTTGCCTGGACGTTTTTCTATCGCCGCAGACAGCTGCTTCACGCGAGTGTGCTAGCCACTCGCGTTTTTTCGATAGTTGTTGGCAAAGCGGCCCAGCCGTCGCATATGCATGTCGGATCTGGCTTGAAGATATGGCCAATAGCCCAATCTTATGTGGCAGTTGATCGTCGGCCTTTAGGATCGTTGATCTAACTCATGATCCCGATGTCCCAGGGGACGAATTCGTTATCGCCGAGACCGAGCAATTCGCTCTTCGATTTCTTACCCGAAGCCGTCTCGATCAGAAGATCGAGAATGCGCTGGCCCATCTCGGGCATTGTGACGGTGCCCGACAGTAGCGCGCCGCAGTCGATATCCATGTCCTCTTCGAGACGGCGGAACATCTCGGTGTTCGTCGCCAGCTTGACGCAGGGGGCCGGCTTGGCCCCGAACATTGATCCTCGACCGGTCGTAAACGCAATTAGATTCGCGCCTCCCGCGATCTGACCGGTTGCCGACACCGGGTCATAACCGGGCGTATCCATGAAGACAAAGCCCGGCGTCGCAACCTGTTCAGCATAGCGATAAACATTCATCAGCGGACCGGACCCACCTTTCATGGCGGAGCCGAGGGACTTCTCGAAGATGTTTGCAAGCCCGCCCGTATGATTGCCCGGGCTCACGCGACCATTGATCTGCACATCGCGGCCGACCGAATAGTCTTCCTTCCACCAGCGCACGCGCTCTATCAGCTTGTCTGCAACCTCGACGGAACAGGCGCGGCGGGTCAGCGTATGCTCGACACCGTAGATTTCGGGTGTCTCCGACAGAATGGCCGTGCCCCCCTGACGCGCCAACAGATCGACGGCCGCGCCAAGGGCCGGGTTCGCAGTGATACTCGAAAACGCATCGGAGCCGCCGCATTGCAGGCCGACTTTCAGATGGCTGATCGGGACCGGGCGGCGCGACACCTGATTGGCTTCCGGCAGTAGCGCCTGCACGGCTTCGATGCCCGCCTCAATGGTGCGCCGCGTCCCACCGGTTGCCTGCATCGTCATGGTATGTAGACGTGGGCCCGGTTCGACACCGGTCTCGCGCAGCATGCCCGCGATCTGGTTGCGCTCACAGCCCAAGCCAATCACCAAGGCCGCCGCGAGATTGGCATGCGTCGCATGGCCGATGATTGTCCGGCGCAGCAGCGACATCGGCTCGCCGCTCATTTCCATTCCGCAGCCCAAGGCATGACTGAACGCGACCACGCCATCGACATTCGGATAGTCGGCGAGGCGCTCGGGCGTAAACCAGTCCGCGACGCGCCGCACGACCGTTGCCGAACAGTTCACCGAAGAGCAGATGCCGATATAGTTGCGCGTCGCGACCTGCCCGTTCTCGCGGACAATACCGTCGAATGTCGCCCGTTCCGTTTCCGGTATCGGATCGACGGGCAGATACTCGCTTGCAGGCGCCGGGTCGCGGTCGAAATCACGGAAGACGATATTGTGACTGTGCAGCATCGTACCCGGCGCAATGTCGTTCTCGGCAAACCCGATGGTGACATTATATTTGCGAACCGGCTCGCCCTTCGCGATTGGACGCGTCGCCATCTTGTAACCTGTCGGCACGTTGTCGGCCGCCACGATATCCTCACCTGGAACCGTATCGCCCTTTGCGATCTCGCCGAGCGCCACAACGAGATTGTCGTCGGCATGCAATCGAAGCACGCGGACATCGGTCGCAATGTCAGGCATGGGCTGTTTCCAACCCCGGCATGGCAAAATCAATATCGGCAAGCGCCGCGGCCAGCGTCTTCTCCTGCTCTGCATCGAGTGCGACGAGTGGCGGTCGCACGCGCGACCACTCCCGATCGCCGGAGAATTGGGCAACGGCGGCCTTGAGGGCGGGAACTACCACATATTTCTGGAAAACATCGCGGGTTGTATCGAGCGCGGCCTGCTGTGCCTCCGCCCCCTCATCTCTCCATTCCCGGTACAGCTTCGCGATTGCCGCAGGGTTCACATTCGCCGTCGCGCTAATGCAGCCCGCACCACCGGCACGCAATGTCTGGAGCAGAAATGTCTCCGAACCTGCAAAGACATCGAAACCCTGTGGCTGGAACCGCTCCAGCATCGCGCTCATATTATCCCATTCGCCGGAGCTGTCCTTGATGCCGGCAATCGCTTTGGGATAGGCCTTGAGCAGTCGCTCTATCAGGTCGAGAGAGATCGGAACCTGGGCAACTGGAGGGATATGATAGAGGTATATCCGAAGACGCTCGTCACCGACCCGTTCGATCACTTCGGCAAAAGATCTGAACAGACCCTCATCGCTGACACCTTTGTAATAGAAGGGAGGCAGCATCAGCACGCCGCCGCATCCCAACGACACGGCATGGCGCGTGAGTTCGACGGTCTCGGTCAGCGCGCACAACCCCGTCCCCGGCATCATCCGATGGGTCGGCAGGCCACCCTCGACGAGGGCATCGAGCAAGTGCATCTTCTCCGCACACGACAAGGAATTCGCCTCGGAGTTGGTTCCGAAAACGGCCAATCCCACATCATTCTCAATCAACCAGCGACACTGTGCGAGGAGCCGCCCCGCGTCGGGTCGCAATTCACTGTCGAATGGTGTGACAACGGGGGACAGCACCCCCTGAATCCGTTGTGCGTCAGGCATGCGCCGGTTCCTTGTTCTTTGCTGGCAAAACGTTTGGTGCGGTTATAGCGCTGAAGATATCGAATTCACGACAGCTGAATGCGCTCAGTGAGGAATTTCTTGAGCCGCTCATTGCTGCGGCCCTTCGAGCGGGCGAAGACTACCAAAATGTTTGTCGCGCGCCTACTCGATCAGAGCGGACCGGCACGCGATGAAAAGCGCACGAAATTTTAGCACTGAGCGACTATCTCGATCGAATCGAACAGGAATGGAACTCGGGACAGATGGTAGATCGATTGATGGAGCAGTTTGTGCGCTTCGGTCACCGCGAAGAACAGGTTCGCCAGAAATTGGTGACAATGGACGGTCAGAGAATGTCAGGCGCTTGCGCGAACAGCCGGAGTCCGGGGATCAAGTCGTAAATCAGCGATCCGCCAAGCGGTGCCGCCATTGTGGCTTTGCCAAAAAATTGACGGGGAAAACGCCGCTCGGTGGATCGGTGCTGAGGCTAAAGAGCACCTTCGTTGCGTCAAACACGACGCACGGTGCTTCAGCCGGCAAATTCGAACCGGCTCGGCAAGACCGTATCGCCGATAACATCGAACACAACGATCGAGCTGGCTTCTTCGTCTTCGCTTGCCTTGCAGTCGAACTGGATGCGAACCGTGTCGCCCTCTTTCGTCTCCGTGACGACGAGTGGCTTTGAGCAACCGTCGACAAGAGACAATGCCGACGCGATAGCCGATGCATTGGCAGCCAGGGTCATATACTTGGCCCAGTTGACGTCGGCCGCGTGACTGGGCGTGCCAAGAAAGCCAACAAGAGCTGCGGCAAGACTGAAGCGGATGGCAATTTTGCTAATCATCGTTTGACCTCTTCGAATTGAGCATTCTGACTGCCATCGCCCTTGGGCGAGGCGCCGTACTGAATTCTCCGCCCTTTAGGACGGTCAAGGCTTCGCAGTGCGCCGCATTACAAAGCCCCATATTGGTCTATGATGAAGATCTGCATTCTGCCAACTCTCTGAGCGGATTAGGGATAATGCATACGGTAAACAACGGGAGTGCGCTGTGGTGAACGATGCACTGAAGGTCTGGGAAGTCCCCGATTTCCTCGCGTTAACGATGGGGATCATCGTCTTCTTTCTGGGCGCCTTTCTGACGCGTCAGGTCGCATTCCTCAGGAACTACAATATCCCCGAGCCCGTTTCCGGCGGCCTCGCCATGGCTCTTGCAACATGGGCGGCATATGCCTGGCTCAACATTGAGGTCAAATTCGATCTCGCCACGCGGGATACGCTCCTGGTCATCTTCTTTGCAACGATCGGGCTGAATGCCCGCTTTTCAGATCTCATCGCCGGTGGCCGCATGCTCGGGCTCCTGCTTGTGATGACGGCAGGATTTATCATCCTCCAGAACGGCGTCGGTCTTCTTGGTACCGTGCTGTTCGATCTGCCAAAGCCGGTCGGTGTCCTGCTTGGATCGGCGTCTTTGATCGGCGGACACGGCACAGCGATCGCCTGGGGGCCGACGGTTGCAGAGACGTCCGGCTTCGAAGCGGCCAACGAGATCGGCATTGCGGCGGCAACACTCGGGCTGGTCTGCGCCGCCCTTATTGGCGGCCCGATCGCAAAATACCTGATCGATCGCGGCAAGCTTGAAGCTACAAGTGAAGATGGCTTGATCGTCGGCCTACCCCATGAAACCGAAGACGAGAGTAATGGGCGCGTCGACCATATCAGCCTTATGCGGACGCTGCTCGCAGCGCATATCGCAGTCATCCTCGGCTATATCGCAAATGAGGCAATCGCCGAAGCAGGACTAAAACTCCCACTCTTTGTACCTTGCCTGCTGGTTGCGATCATCATGTCGAATACGATCCCGCACCTGTTCCCAAGCCTGCCGTGGCCCGCCCGCACCAAAGCGCTTGCGGTGGTATCCGACTATTGCCTTTCGATCTTTCTCGCCATGTCTTTGATGAGCATGCAGCTATGGGCGCTTTCGGGCTTCGGGGGACCGTTGCTCGCCGTGCTGGCTTTTCAGGTCTTTGCAGCGGCAGCCTTTATCCTGATCGTCTTCTTCAGAGTGATGGGGTCGGATTACCGGGCTGCCGTCCTTAGCGCCGGGTTTGCAGGTTTTACCTTGGGTGCGACACCGACAGCCATCGCCAACATGTCGTCGGTGACCAAGCGCTACGGGCCGGCGCCCCTCGCCTTTATCATCCTGCCGCTGGTCTCGGCCTTCTTCGTCGACCTGGCCAACGCCGTCATCATCAAGTTCTTTGTGACGCTCTAAAGTCCTGTCAGTGTGCCATGAGCACAGGCACTTGCGCCTCACTCAGGATATGGCTTGTGGCACCGCCGAAGATCATCTGTCGCAAACGGCTATGGGTGTAAGCACCCTTGACCAGCAGATCAGCGCCGAGTTTTGAGCTCTCCTCCAAAATAGCTTCGCCGGTCGAGCGCCCCGCCTGTTCGACCATATGGACCTGTGCCGCGATGCCCGATCGCTGCAGCGATGCCTGGACCTGGCTTCCATCGGGACCTGCAACCATGCCGCCCTCGACCGTCAAGACATGCACGGCGTCGGCCCTGTGGAGAAAAGGAGATGCGAATGCGAGAGCCCGGGCACTTTCCGTACTGCCGTTCCAGGCAATGACGATGGTCTTTCCGAGGCTCTTGGGCGTTTCGGCCGGTCCGACCATTATCGGTCGACCGCTTTCGAACAGCACCGTCTCCAAAAGGATATAGCGCCGCGCCGAGACGTTGGAGATCGGATGGGCCAGCACCGTCAGATCATAAAGCCGCGCAAGCTGGCCGACGATGGCATCGCCGCGCGAGACATCGCCGATCCACCCTGCCGTCGGTTCATCGGATGGCGGATTGGGATCTCCCCACGGGACCTCGCGTTTTTCGACGAATTCGCGAAAAGCCTTCTCGGCACGGGTGACGCGGCTGTCTTCTTCCTGGTCCCATTGCTCCAGGGCCGCCGGCGACAGACCTTCGCCATAGAAATAGACTTCCGTCACGGACCGCGGTGCCAGACCGTCCATATGACTGCCAAAGATACGCGCTGCCAAGAGAGCCGTTTCGAGCTGCGCCTCTGAGGTCTCGTCCTCAAGCGGAACCAGGATCGATTTCATCCAACGTCCTCCTATCTGACGCGATCATAATACACGGAGCGTTTTGGCCGTGAACTGATAAAAAGCAATGTGAATCGCGTGCTATTCGACAGCCTACTGCCGGATCATCGGTCGGATATCGACATTTCAGGGTCGGTCATTTCAAGGCACATAATTCAGTTTCTTGGAGCTTGAATCACTTCCACCCTGTAAACGGCAACTCCATCCTGGTGGTCGAAAAATGAATATGCGACCGGAGTTGGAGCGCCTGCTGCCGTCAGCGCAGAGCCATCCGATTGGCTCCTTCGGACGCTTTGCGGCCACGCCAACGCACCAGCCAAGTTAATCCCGTGGCCCATTCCTGCTGAAACATGCAGATGACTTCTAGGGCGTCCGCATATGGGATTGGTTACGCCAAGAAACGGGTATAGGGGGAGATCCATGAAGTCTAAGTTGGATTGGCGTATTGCGCCGGTACACCACAAGGAAACGGTGGAGCGGTTCCTGGACGTACACGGCTCGTTCCTCTGTCACCTCCAGGACATGATCCATGGGTCCATGCGGGTTGCCGGCCCAGCCACGCGAGATGTGATCGTGGTTAGATCAAGCACGCTCGATTATGGCCACTTATGGCACTTCTGAGACTGAATGGAGCTCAATTCATGACGACCGCTGCTCAGTTCTGAGCGGTCAATGGACCGAATTTGGTCTGACAAGCTCCAGCAATCATTCGTCATTAAACCAGTGTCACGACTACGGCTCGTGATCGATTGCAGAAATGGGAATATTAGCAGCGCACACCGGTTTTACCGAGTGGAGTGATGACTGCCGCCAACTACTCAGATGATCACGACTCATAGCCCACGACCCGTTACCTCTTCGCCAACGATTTGATGGCACGCTTCGTTTCAGCGTTGAAGTTGCTGTCAATGGGACCAGCGTAGACGCCTGCCTCTTTCATGAGTCGTTGGAGTTCGCGACGAAAGTCGACGCCCCAGGCATTTGAACGTTTCAACATTTGTTTCACGGAGAATGCGTTCCCCAACCGCAATGCCTGGAAGACCAACTTGGCGGCCAATTGAGGATTCTTCTCGATGCCTATTCCTTTTGCATGCATCCAGCCGAGCGCATGCATGCCCACCGCGCTACCTTTGTCCGCAGACTTTCTGAGGAGGCGTAGTGCTTTCGAGACATCCTTCTCAACCCCGCGTCCTTGAAGATACCGTGTACCAAGGTTTGCCAAAGCTAGACGATTACCTTGTTCTGCAGCTCGCTGATGCCAACGAACGGCTTCTTGATCATTCTTTGCAACTCCACTCCCCACCCCGTAAGCCGCGCCCAGTGCGGCCATGGCGGCGGCATGACCTTTTTCTGCAGCTCGTTGATACCAACGAACGGCCTCTTCATCGTTTTTTGGAACTCCACTCCCTCCCCCGTACGCCGCACCCAATGCGGCCATGGCGCCGGCATGGCCTTTTTCTGCGGCGCTATGAAACCAGCGCGCCGCCATGGCGGGATCTTTCTTCACGCCAACACCCTTTGCATGCATCCGGCCCAGCGCATATATCGCGACGACGTGACCGTCGGCCGCCGCCTTTTGCATCCAGATCAAGGCTTCGCCATGCGAACGAGCCTTCACCAAAGCCCGGCCTAGCTGATAGGCAAATCGCACAACATTTGGATTGGTGTCGACCGCCCGACGACAGGATTGGACGGCCGCTTTTGCATTTAGCACTTTCCAGGCAACGCCTTCGGCCACCTTTTGAGGATCTTTCGGATTGGCGGCAAGTTGGTCGCACTGATTGATGGGTGGATCTGTTTCAGAACGTAAATCCCGCCTTGGTGGCTCCACGATTATGGCCTTCAGCTGCTTGAGCCTCGCCTTGGCGAAATCAGCGTAGATCCCCTCCGGGAACCGCTCGATAAAGGTTTTGAGCTCAGCGGACTTATCTGTTTGCTCAATTGCGGCCCAAGCCTTGCCGGCGGCGCTGTCGCGCCTCCTCTCCGATTGCATTGTGGTTGAAACCCTGCCGCCTTCTCCGACAACAATGAACGGAGCCCAATAGGAAGGATGGCGCTGGTACGGTTTTCCCTCATCGATAAGAGACAGCATGGAGCGGCGCAGCGCTTCGGCCCGTCCTATCGTCGGATCGACTTTGAGCGACGCAAAAGTCCTGGTCGTCAGTTGCACAGCTGCCTCCGATACCACCGGCCAGTGGGAGACTAGAAGTGCCCGCGTTCCGGAATAGAAGAAGGACCGTGAAAGGCCCGATAGAGCCTCCGCACCTGGTTTGTCGCCAGCCGCCGTATTGCAAGCCGACAAGACAACCCAGTCGGCATTCAGTTTGAGTTGCGCCACCTCTGATGCCGTTAGAAGTCCATCGTCCGTTTCGGTCGCCTTGGAGGGAAGCGACAGCGCTAGCGCAGGTTCCGCCAATCCCTTGATCTCGCCAGCGACCAACCCGTGGGTCGCAAAGTGGACCACGCGATAATCATCGAGATGCCCGTTTGCACTCATGGTCTTCAGCGTGGTCTCGCTCGCATTGCGGCCAAGGATGATGTCGCTCTTTCGAGCCTTGAGCACTTTGCCGACCGTTTTCAGTTCATCAGCGGTGTCAGGGAGTGGCGGAATGGCGCCGGAGAGCTGATCGACATCAGCAAGACGGTGCCGGAAATAGTCGGCGAAGCCACGAGGTTTCTGCCCATTTGTTCGCTTCTGCCTTTTCTGCCGCGGCTTGACGAAAGTTGGATCGCCAATCCCGATAAAGGGCTGGGGTGCCGACACCTTGCTGGCAAAGACGCGCAGGGCCTTGAGCGACGAGATCGACGGCAGGACAGAGACCGCATGGCGCCGGATCAACCATTCGGCAGCCTTAAAACGCTCACCCAGCGTGCCACTCGCAGGCGGCGACTTGCTCACCAGCATATGGAACGGCAAGCCGGTCAGAGGTCCAGACGGTACGATGATCAAATGATGCTTGTCGGCGATCGACTTTTCCACAGGCGCGAGTAGCATCTTGTAGAGGAGGTGCGACAGGCCAAGATCCGTGTCGTAGGCCTCGCAGGTCGTGTTCTCCGCAGCGATGCGCTCGAAGCCACGGCAGATCTGTTCCCGTGTCAGCCCACGGCCATCTGTGCTCTGAGCTGCGACCGGATCGAGCGACTTTCTCAGCTTGCTGACATGACGTTCAATTTCATCCTTGCCATACGGGAGGGTCTTCCACGACACGGCGTCGCGGGTCACTGTCCAAACATAACTGCCGCGCTCGGAGACCAGATAGGAAACAAGCGCTTCGTCCGATGCCAACAGCGCCTGCGCTTCTCTTATGGGCAATGGCCGCGGGTTGGAGAGTTGGGCATAGGCAGGGAATGAATTCCGCAGTTCCGCGTCGTGCTTGGCGAGTTGTCCGTCGAGCGATGCCAATTCCATCCGGGCGGCCGCGATGACGGTATCGTCCCGCAACTTTGGCGTGGCACTCAGCGCCGTGAGCAATTTCTTGTCGAAATCCGCCCGTTCCCTCAGAAGATCCTGGCGCGCCCGTACCTTGCGCGCGATCGCCGTGTCGCCGGTCCCGGTGCGGGCGGCCATCTGCGTCAATGCGGCACTTGCCGACGTCTGACCCGCCGATTGTACCGTGCGAAAGGCCTTGGCAAGCAGCTCCGCACGCCGCTGGGGAGTTTTCCTGCTCAGTGTCCAAGCGGCGCCCGCAAGATTGTGGTAATCCCGAACCGCTTCCCTGGTGACTTTGGCAAGGTCTTTTCCATAACTGTCAGTTCCCCGCGACATACGGGTTTCATGAATTCTTGCCGCACGTTCGAGAAGGTCAAACCCGCTCGCAATTTGGCCGAATTCGAGTTGGTGCCGGCCAAGGAGCCCGAGGGCATCGGCGACCAAGGGATGGTCGTCTCCGAGCGTCGTTTCGACGATCGACAGCGCCCGCTCATAGAGAGGCGTAGCGGTGTCATTGCGACCTTGGGAGACGTAAAGGGCTGCCAAGTTCAGAAGGCTCTTCGCAACCGTCGGATGAGACGATCCGAAAGACTTCTCATAGATCGCCAGAGATCGCTTATAGAGCCTCTCAACATCCGCGGACCGTCCCAGATTCTTGTACAGGATTGCCAGATTGTTCAGGCTTTGAGCGACTTGGTCGTGATAGGGTCCAAGTGATTTTTCGCGAATCGTCACTGCTCTCTTCAATAGAGTCTCGGCTTCCGAGTAGCGCTTTCTCGAATCGAGCATCGTTCCGAGATCATTCAGGCTCCCTGCGACGTTCGGATGGTCTTTGCCGAAGACGTGCTCAAAGATGACCAACGATCGTCTGTGTAGCGAAATCGCCTCCTTAAATCTGCCAAGGGCGCTATAGAGGTTGGCGAGGTTTGCCAGGACTGTCCCGACTTCGGCATGCTTGGGCCCGAGCCGGTCTTCAAGGATTTTTAAAGCTCTTCGATAGAGCGGTTCGGCTTTGGCGAACTCCCCTTGGGCCCGGTATACCTCTGCCAAATTATTGAGATTGCCGGCGACGGTCGGATGGACGTGGCCGAGAGCCAGGTCGTTAATCGCAAGTGCTTGTTTCAGAAGCGTCTCGGCAAGTGCGTGATTTCCTATTGTTGAATGCAGGTTCGCCAGATTGGCGAGCGTGGTGGCATAGTCCGGATGGCTCTCTCCGGGCGAGACTTTTGAAATAGCGAGCGCACGCTTGAAAAGGGCTTCCGCCTCTTTGTATCGCCCCTGTTGCTCGTAAAGACCGGCCAAATTGTTGAGACCTGTCGCGATCCTTGCGTGTTTATTTCCGTGAACCCGCTCGTCGATCGCAAGCACTCTTTTATAGAGCGGCTCGGCTTCTGTGAAGCGACCAAGGCTCTTGAGTAGACCGGCCAAATTCAGAAGATTGTCGGCAACGCGGGGATGGTTCCTGCCATTGGCTTTCTCGAAAATTGCCAAAGAGCGGCGATAAAGCGGCTCGGCCTCTGCATATCGCCCCTGTCGCTTGTAGAGAAATGCAAGATTGTGAAGAACGCCGGCCGTGACTTTGTGCGTCCTGCCGAGTGTCTTCTCGTAGATGGCGAGCGAACGCTTCATCAAGGGTTCGGCCTCGGCGTATTGCCCCAGTTTTGTATGTACGAAGGCCAGATTTGCCAAACCCGCGGCAACCTTGGAATGGGTCCGGCCGGCCGTCGCGCTGTCAATTGATACCGCTCGTTCATAGTTCGGTACGGCCGAACGATAATGACCCTGCGTGCGCTGAACGTTTGCCAGTCTGGTGAGAAGAGCCGCCACATTCGGATGCCGCTTTCCCAACGATTTTTCATGGATCGACAAACTGCTTTTCAGATGGCTTTCGGCCTTGCTGTAGCGTTTGAGCGAAAAATAGATGGCTGCGAGGAGCTCCTGGGTCAGGGCATAGTTTTTCGAGTTTGGACCCAAGCTGGTTCTTGCGAGCTCTGCTGCCTGCTGGGCAAGGGACAGAGCCTTCACATATTGCTTGGCGCGGTAGAGCTTGCTGGCCTGCTCATACGAAGCGCGTGCCGAATTCTTTTGAGCGTGTGACTCAGGTGAAAAGACCGGACCTGTGACAACGAAAGCCAGCAAACAGCCGAGTGCGGCATTCCGCGACAAAGATCTCAACATCGGTCCTCTCCCTTCGGAACTGGTGCCGCAATACCAGCTACTGGTTCAGCCGATTGTCTGCCGACTTCCGAAAGCTCTTCACGGCACAGGTCGCTGGCCTGGGCATGTATCCCTCAACTGGTCAATCTCGTTGGCCGATCCCGCAAGCAAGCATAACCCCATTCCGGGGCTTAATACTCACCGTAGATTTAGGTGGCACCGGTGAACGTACACTGTCACCAACATGAATGGATGGTAACAGGCCGCGATGACTGCTTGTAATGCTGTCCACGGCTCCTCCATAGGCATCGTTATTGCCACATTGCGATTCTCGATTGGAAACATCGCATGACGGCTCATGACACACCTTTTCCGTGCCGCAATCCGCTCGACTACGGCTCAAGCGAGATGTTGACCGGACGTCATACGGCGCGAACCATCGCCAATGTATTCTTAAGTATGCGACCGAGACGCATATTGTTCCTCTGTGTGTTGAACGTACACAGGGCGCGAAAAGTCATGCCGCCGCGTTCTGTGCCGCAGCGCCATCGGACATCATCGCATCCAATTGGCCGGATACGTTAAGCGCCACCAAATCGTCGAAGCCGCCGATCGCCGCTCCGTCGATAAAGATCTGGGGCACGGTCCGTCGACCGGATCGCTTCTGAACCGCGGCCTGTTGCGCGACATCATGGGTGATATCGGTCTCTTCGAAGACGAGGCCTTTGGATCGGAGCAAGGTCTTGGCCCGGGCGCAATAGCCGCAATAGTCCTTGGTGTAGATTTCTATCTTACGCATGGTCTTTCTCCTTGGTGCCCACTGCGGCCATCTGTCATGGCCGCAGTGGGCAGCGCCATCAGGCAGCGATCTGTTCCGATACGCTGACGACCGGAAAGTCGATTTCCGTATCGGCCACATGGTTGAAGTAGTTGGTGAAGACATTGAGCGCGACATGGGCGACGATCTCGGTGACTTCCGCATCCGAAACACCGGCTGTGCGTGCGGCTTGAAGGTCCTCGTCGCGCACGCGGCCCTTGGAGTCGACCACGGCACGGGTGAAAGCGAGAATGGCACCGAGCTTCGGGTCCTCCGAGGTTCCGTTGAGACGCCGTGCGATCTCGGTCTGGTCGACCTTCAGGCTGCTGGAGATATATGCATGAGCGGACGCGCAATAGTCACACTTGTTGATACCGGCAACGGTTAAAGCAATTGCGTCGCGGGTCTTGGCATCGAAGACACCGCTCGAAAGCGCATCTCCCGCCTGCAGAAAGGCAGCCAGGGCGGCCGGGGCGTTGGCAAGCGTTCCGAGAAGATTGGGAACGGTTCCCATCTTTGCCTGGACACCATCCAGCAATTCCTTGGTCCGGCCTTCGGCAGTTGCATGATCGACGGGTGAAAGGCGTGGCATTGGTCTATCTCCTTGTTCGGGCTCGATGGCCTCAGACTTGTATTATTGACCATTTGGTCATAAATTAGCGTGATCATCCCGCTGTTCGGCGGGTAACGCTGAAATGGATTTTCTTGACTGATAAGTCAATAATATCGCACTACACAAAATTGTGAGGACATGCACGCATGGGACGCCCACGCGAATTCGATACCGGAGAAGCTCTGGAAAACGCCATGACGGCCTTCTGGGCGAAAGGTTATGACGGCACGTCCATCCAGGATTTGATGGCGGCAACCGGCATCAAGAAGCAGAGTCTGTATGGCGCGTTCGGAAACAAGCGCGCACTCTATATCGCTTCTCTCAAGCGTTTCGACGAAACGCGCCTCAGGCAAAGCGCGCAGATCCTTGCCGCGCCGGGTTCGGCGCGCTCGAGGATCGCAAACCTGCTGCAGGGCGTCATCGACCGGGCCTGCGAACGTCAAGATCGAATGGGCTGTTTCCTCTGCAATGCGGCTGTGGATCCTGCGCCGATCTGCCGCGAGACCGAAGCCGTCGTCGATTCATGTCTGCAACGCTTCGAGCAGGCCTTTTCCAGTGCGCTCGCCGATACCGAACCATTTGCGCGTGACGAAGTCGCCCGAACAAAGCGGGCCAGAGCGCTTCTCGCGTCCTATTTCGGATTAAACGTCCTCGCTAAGGGTGGTGCATCCCGCGAAACACTGGAAGACGTCCTCCAGAGCACACTCGATACGCTTCCGGAGCGGACGTGACGGTTTAGAAATCCGAATCAGGGTCAGCGAAAATGTTCTAATTGATGTGTGTCACCTGCAGGTCGCACGCCATCCACGCCACAGAAAAGACATGCTGGCGGGACCGTTTCCGGTTTCAATAACCATGCCGCCAACTTAGTCGGCTAATAATATTTAACCCGACTTCATTGATTGAAATGACGGCCGTTCGCTTCGACGACATGCACTTGCGACGACAAGCCTTTCACACTCTTGTCATTCTCGTCGCGACACTCCGGTTGCAGAGCCCAATTTTGCGCACCTGTTTTGGCAAGGGATCATCATGTTTCGGAGCCGATGTGAGAGCAGAACGGTTTGGCAACCGATGGCCCTCGCTGACGAACAGAACCGGTACATCGGCTGGGCGCCAACCAGAACCGGCCCAAATGTCGTCACGAAATTCTGTAGTCTCACCACCGTTGAGATAACGGCAGGGCAAACGTTCCAAAGTACGACTAGTAGAGAGGTCACATCGATGAACGTTATCGCCCGGACCGACCCGACAGACGGGTCGGCCGACACCCTCCTCGGCAATAGGCCGAAAACACCCGCGCAAGACACGCGGACGCGGATTTCGGGGGGCTAATTTTCCCACACGCCAGAGTGGCGATCGGGAATCCACATTACAGGTCTAGACGCATTCGGTCTTAAACCGCCTGAGCGGTGACGGCCGCTGGCAGGGACGTGTTGCGACCGCGCAAGGAGATGCTTGGCGCGTGAAGAAATCACTATGCCGGCTGCATTGTCAGCTGTTGAGACATTACGGACAAATAGAACCGGGAACCAGCGCGTACGGCATGAGCCGAAGACGCAAGGGCCAGCATCAGGCATGGTCACGCTACCTGTCGACCGAAACTCTGGAAACCGGTGCCTATGAAGATGTCTACCAATGGAGATGCGGCGTTGACGATGGCCGGGTACAGACGGGCTTGATGAGGCATCGATACTGCAACGCATCCCTGGATGCGAATTGCGGATAAGACAAAAGGCGGGCCGACGAAATCAGGCCCGCCCTCGCCTGCAACATTTCGGCGATCTCGCATGTCGTCGTCATTGAGTTTTACAAGGCGTCCATGACCACACGACGCCACGATGAGTCGCCGCGCTGCAATCGCCAGCCGGCGGCTCCCAATCTCGGGAGCAATGTGCAGCCGATGACCGGTTCGACCCCCCTCCACATCGATCGGTCGAGTCCGGCTTGGGCATTGCAGGAGGCATTGGACAGGCTTGGCCACACCGCCCCTACCCGGCGGCCCGAAGCCTCGATTCATTCCCTCCGCCCCGGGATTCAAAAAGGGGAAGCCAGCACGCCAAAGGCGGCATCGAAGAAGAGGCCCGGTTCCGTTGTATCCGGAAACCGGGCCGCAATTGATGCGCGTGCGACGGTTCTCGAAGCCTGCGATGCGCTGATCGAAAGTCTGGACATGCTCGATCGATTGACGGCCCTGCCACATGAGTCCGCGGACAATCGAACGATCGCCGCATCGACCGGTGCCGGGACACCGGAAAACCACAAACCCTGTCCGCAAAACTCCATCGACCGATTGACATCCGCGACCTTCGAAAAGGTATGGAACTGGCAAGAGGCGTTCGACGAGATTGTAGGATCGAACACGCTCGATGCCGGTCTTGCAGATTGGCCCGGCATCCGAGTGGGCTCTCAGGAACGATGTTGCCACAACTAAGGACGCAATGGCCGCTCTTGAGACAATTTTCGGCCACCGGAACACGATAGAGTCTGCAGCAGATCAGGAAGCGACGATATCCGCCAGCGCCATTCGGTTTGGCGTGGAGCAGTCTGCCCCTGCACCTGCAATAACCAACTGCTCCGTGCCGGTTGCGGTTGCTTGGCAGTGTCTCCCCTCGACTCGCTGCCAGGCCCGCAATTACCGTGCAACCGATACCTGCGGCGAATGCACATCCGCATACCCCCGAATGTCCTCTATCGCGCAATGCATGAGATGCCAATCGCTGGCATCACGCCGACCTGGCATACCCATTGGCATCCTGCGCCGCGATCGGCATCTTCGGCGCTTGAGAGGATTGGAGGTCGTTGTGCCGCCTCTCGACCGAGCCCGATGCGCCGCATTGCGCATCGATCAGTTTGAGAACCCGCATGAGATCCGTTTTCAATTCAACCATTCGCTCGCGCACATCGTCCAATGTGCCACGGGCCGCGTCGTTTTCGAAACGGACGCAAGTCTGCGCCAATCGCGTCGCCTGGATATCTTCGCTCATGATTCTGAGTGAATGAATCGCGTCTGCCACGATCTCACCGTGACGCTCCGAAAGCGCGCGGGCAAGCCGTAACAGGACCTCCGGCGCCTGCCTTGCGAAGGCCTGGAGAGCATAAACGCGCTGCGGCGAGATCCCTCTAACGGGACGTTCCGCGTTTGCCTGATCCTGGATCGACGGCATAGGTACCGGCGGCGACGGGCGAGTATGCCGGACATCTTCCATCTGGCCGATCTCGGAGGTGAAGGTAGAACCGGTCTCCTCTGAAAATGATGCCGCGGCTTCATGGTTGCTCTTGCGTGTCCACAAACTGCGTAGTGAATTCGAGATGCGCGCAACGATGATCAACCCGATCAGCACGGCACATGACAGACCAAAGAAGACGAAGGTCCACGCTGCGATGTGGGACACGTCCATGGTTCGAAAGAAAGCAGCTTTCGACACGAGGAGTGCTGAGACCCAGCAGGTCAACGAGAGACTTGTCGCAAGCACGATTTCACTCGATTGGCGCAATGAGATCGTCGCGGCAAGCGGCTGTGGCGATCCATCGAGAATAGCACGGAAGCGTTTGCCGAAAACGGTCAGAGTCATCGCAAGCAGTGTCGCCAGACCGAGTTTGACGACAATCTGCTGAGGGACCGACGGCAATGCGAATGTGAGCGCCACAATCGCCAAACCCGAAAGCCAAACTGCCGTCAGGCCAAGCGCCGCATAACGATTGATGCGCCAGTATTGCCGGCCGTCTATTGCACCACGCGGCGACACCGCAGCATGCACCATGAGAATGTCGGCAAGGACAGCGCCGCCAAATCCGACACACAGCCCAACAATGTGCAACACCGTCAAAGCCTCAATAAGAAGTCCGGTTGCGGAGGTGGTCATTGCACACTTTCCACAAGCCGGATGTCCTGTGATTGCGTCGACAAACCAGGCAAGGGTCGTTCGGGAGATAAATGCATGAGCAGCAGACTCGTTTACTAGATCAACCTGCGCTTAGTCGGAATCGACAAAGCGCAGAAAAGTTGATCGACTCTAAGCTGCTAGAGCAACTTGTGTGCGTTTGACTAAACGCACGTTGCTCTAGCGCGGCACTTCCAGGATCGACGGCTCTGCGCGCAACCCGCAAAACTCTCCCCAGATCCGCGATCACTTTACGCGTGGAACCGTCATGACCGACGCCCTGCTCGCAACGTCGGCCTATCCATGTCGGTGTCGGAACCAACTGTAAACCGCGATTGTGACACCGAAGGGTCGAAACTGTAGCAATGCCAGTCAATAACACCGCATTCCTTCAGAGCCTGTTTTGAAAGACGCCCAGTGGCGGCTTTCTGTGCCACAGCAAGCCCTCGCATCAGGCTGACAGTCGATCCGTGCATGCGCGTCTCTTGACGCGCCCATAGAATTCACCCAGACCATCAACGAAACCGAGCGATGGCCAAAGGCAATGAGATGAACAAGCCTGAGACAAGTGCCGACGAGGCACCCAGTCACTTCATCCGCGACATCATTCGCGGCGATCTTGATGCGGGACGCGTCAAAGGTGTGGTTACGCGGTTCCCGCCAGAACCCAATGGCTATCTCCATATCGGCCATGCAAAATCGATCTGCCTCAATTTCGGTATGGCCGAAGAGTTTGGCGGGCGCTGCCATCTGCGCTTTGACGACACCAACCCGACCAAGGAAGAGCAGGAATATATCGACTCCATCCAAGCCGATGTGCGTTGGCTCGGCTTCGATTGGGGCGAGCATCTGCATTACGCTTCCGACTATTTCGAGCAACTCTACGAGTGGGCGGAATTCCTTATCCAGGCCGGCAAGGCCTATGTGGACGATCTGTCGGCCGAGGACATGCGGACATACCGCGGAACGCTGACCGAGCCCGGGAAAGACAGCCCCTATCGGGACCGTCCCATTGCAGAAAACCTCGATCTCTTCCGCCGGATGCGCGCCGGCGAGTTCGCGGAAGGCCAGCGGGTCCTGCGTGCGAAGATCGATATGGCAAGCGGCAACATCAATATGCGCGATCCGGTCCTCTATCGGATCCTGCACGCCTCGCACCCGCGGCGCGGCACGACCTGGTGTATCTACCCGACCTATGACTTCGCCCATGGCCAGTCGGACGCCATCGAGCATGTGACCCATTCGCTTTGTACGCTTGAGTTTGCCGATCACCGGCCTCTCTATGACTGGATGATCGACGCCCTGCCCGTCCCCGCAAATCCGAAGCAGTACGAATTTTCGCGCCTCAATCTGACCCACACGATCCTCTCCAAACGGAACCTGATTGCACTGGTCGACGAGGAGCATGTTGCCGGTTGGGACGATCCGCGCATGCCGACGATAAGTGGATTGCGGCGGCGCGGATATCCACCCGCGGCCATACGGGAGTTCGCCAGCCGGATCGGCATCACGAAGGCCGACAATGTGATCGAAATGGCGCTTCTGGAGCATTGCGCACGCGAGATCATGAACCGAACGGCTGATCGCAGGATGGCGGTCCTCAATCCATTGAAAGTCGTGATCGAGAATTATCCCGAAGGCCAGATGGAAGAACTCGAGGCCATCAACAACCCGGAAGACGAAGCTCAGGGCACGCGCAGCGTCCCGTTCTCGCGAGAACTCTATATCGAAGCGAGTGACTTCATGGAGGACCCGCCCAGAAAATTCTTCCGTCTGGGACCGGGGCGCGAAGTCCGCCTGAGATACGCCTTCTTCATCACGTGTACGGACGTGATCAAAGACGATGCGGGCAATGTTGTTGAGCTGCGATGCACTTACGACCCGGAGACCCGCGGCGGCAATGCGCCGGACGGACGCAAGGTGAAAGGCACCATCCATTGGGTCTCAGCCGCTCACGCCCTTCCCGCAGAAGTCAGACTCTACAACCAACTGTTCACCGAAACCGAACCTGATATGGCGGACGGATTTGCAGGTGCTCTCAATCCGGATTCGCTGGAGATTCTCAGCAAATGCCGCCTGGAGCCAAGTCTTGCCAACTGGCCCGAAGGAAAACCGCTGCAATTCGAACGCCAGGGATACTTCGCCACCGACCCCGACAGCACGTCCGAACGTCTGGTATTCAACCGAACCGTCGCGCTTCGCGATAGCTGGGCCAAGACCCAGGCAAAGAAATAGGTTTCCGTTAAGCGCGTCGCGCTTTCAGACGCGCAAGCATGTTGCCGAGCGATTTTTCCTCGCTTGGCGACATCTCGTCGGCATGGGGAAGAGGCTCGGCTTCATCGGGCAATGATGCATCGATGGTCAGCTCCAGCGGTGCGACCTCGGACTCATCGCGCGGCAACATGACTGGTCGTTCATCTGTTAGATAGAGCTGTTCCAGGGATGACACGTCAAGAAACTCCGTCGGCAGATCCGCGATATCATGACCGCGCAGATCAAGGGTCTTGAGCGCGACGAGACCACCGATCTCAGGTGGCAGGCTCGTTAGAGGGTTGCGTTCAAGACGCAGCTCCCGCAGCCCCGTAAGCCCGCCGATACCGGATGGAAGCGATGTCAGCTGATTGTGGCCGAGACGCAATGTCTCCAGCGACTTCAGATGCCCGATCTCCGTCGGGAGCGACTCGATCTGGTTTCCTTCGAGATTGAGCGTTCTCAGATTTGCCAGACCGCCGATCATCGGCGGAAGCGTCGTCAGTTGATTGTAACTGAGATCGAGCGAGGTGAGGCTCGTCAGAGCCCCGACTTCGGGCGGAATACTGGTCAACTGATTATGGCTGAAGTCCAAAGTCTCCAGAGCACCAAGCCCACCGATCTCGGCCGGTACCGACAAGAGCGTACTCCGCTCAATGCGCAGGATCTTAAGCGACTGCAATCCACCGATCCGGGCCGGCAACTCCGTCAGCTCCGATTCGGCCATGTGCAGCTGTTCGAGCGCGGACAACCGACCGATCTCTTCGGGCAGGGATTTAAGCGGATTGAATTGCAGATAGAGTGCCCGAAGCCCCGAAAGTCCGCCGATCGTCGCAGGCAGCGAGCCGAGGAGATTGTCGCCGAGATGGAGGGTTTCAAGCCGGCGCATCTTGCCGATTGCCGGCGGCAGAAGAACGAGACGATTGCCGCCAAGCTGCAGAGACCTAAGTGATATCAGCGATCCGATATTGCTCGGCAGGCTCGCCAGTTCATTGTCTCGCAAGTCCAGCCGCTGCAGGTTTTCCAGGTGGCCGATCTCCAAAGGCAGCACCGCAAGACGGTTGCCCTTCAGCCCCAGGGTCTCGAGGGATAGCAGACCTTCAATAGCAGGCGGCAGGGACGCGAGCTGGTTTCCCGATAGCTCAAGCTCGCGCAAGAGATACGCACCGCCGATTTCAGGGGGAAGTGTCGAAAGGTGATTGCCCGACAGGATCAGCTCTTCCAGCGACAACAAACCGCCGATTTCAGGGGGCAGAGCGGCCAGTTCATTGGCGTCGAGATTGAGCCTGCGAAGCGACCGGAAGCGCGCGATTTCAGGCGGCAGTTCGGAAATATAGTTGCGCCGGTAAATGCCGCCACGCTCCAGCGCGCCAAGCTCCAGCGCGGCCAGTCCAACCCGGTCCAGTACCTCTGCCGGCAAGGCGCGAAGACCTTCGCCGCGTCGAATGATGCGGTCACGTTCGCGCACGCCATAAGTGTCGATATTTGCCACGTCAACTACCAGTTGAACCAATTGGCATCCTGCCCCGAATCAGAGTTTGCCACAGAAGAGTGAATTTCGTCGAGTACTGAGCGATTTGTTGTGGATTGGTTGGTTGGGAGGATCTGGCGTACGTCCGGCCTGCTTGGCTTCGCTTGCCGCCCTAACCCGCATAAGGATCCTTCCGCCGCTTCAACGCGCCGACACGGCAAAGACGGTCTTGAGTTGATCTATGACGCCTGCTTCGTGCGGGTGTGCGCTGGTGCTGGCGAGGTTCCAGGCGGTCTGACCTCCACCATACATGTTTGCTTCGGCCCTTATGTCTGCACCGCTATCGACTAGAAGTTTTGCCAACGCAGGTGCATTGAACGGTGTTTTTTGGCGATGACTCTCGACCCCATTTGCTCCCAAATAATGCAGGAGCGTAGCCCGATGGCCATAAGCACTTCTTTTGGTCGCCAACGCTGGATATTGGTGGAGCCGGTTCCGTAAATCTTCGATTTGGCCTGCGAGCATCTCGTCCAGCGCCTGTTTATTGACATTGTCCATTGTGAACTGTTCGAGGAGGATCACCAATGGATTTGGCGACAAGACGTGTTGGGTCGGCGTACTGGAGCGTGTCGCTATCCCAAAACCGGTGACCAAATTTGAGAGACTGGCTTAAGGTCCAAGACAGAATCAGATTGCCACATGCCAGGAGCTGAGATGCCAAAAACTGTCGAGTTTATTTTCGATTTCGCGAGCCCGAATGCCTACATGGTGCACAAGACGCTGCCGGTTATCGCAGACCGTCATGGTGCCCAGCTGCATTACAATCCATGTCTGCTTGGCGGCATCTTTAAAGCAACAAACAATGTCGCACCGTTCGTCGCTTTCAAGGATGTCAAAGGCAAACAAGAATACAACAAGCTGGAGAACGAACGGTTCCTCAAGAAGCACAGCCTGACCGCATTTCAGATGAACCCGCATTTTCCCATAACGACCGTATTGATAATGCGCGGTCTGCTTGTGGCCGAAGAAGACGGCGTCAAGGATAAGTTCATTGAAGCGATCATCACCGCCATGTGGGAGCGTCAGGAAAATACAGGCGATCCCGAGGTTGTCGTCAGAATCCTCAATGATGCGGGTCTCGATGGCGAGGCGATCGTTGCCAGGACGCAAGATCCAGCCACGAAGCAGAAACTCATCGACAACACAAATGCCGCTGTCGAGCGCGGCGTTTTTGGAATCCCGACGTTTTTCGTTGGTAAAGAAATGTTCTTTGGAAAAGAGCGCCTGTCACAAGTGGAAGAAGCGTTGAAGGCTTAAAGCCCGATATTCGTCAAACGCATAGCGAAAACGCGATGCAACAAATTCCAACGTTACAGACGAGCCGACTGTTGCTGCGTGCCCCCGGAAACGGCGACGAGCGGGCATACCGGGATTTCTACGCGGATGGCGAGGCTTCAAAGTTCTATGGCGGTCCGCTTGCTGCCGATGCTGCATGGATCAAGCTCGCTCGTGACGTGGGGCATTGGCATCTTCGTGGCTATGGACCATGGGTTCTTGAAGGAAAGGAAACCGGTGAGGTAGTTGGTGGCTGCGGTTTGTTTTTGCACAGCGGTTGGCAAAGACCCGAATTGACGTGGTGGATAGCCAGCGGCGCAAGGCGCAGGGGCTACGCAAGAGAAGCGTCGATTGCGGTTATTGACTTCGGCTATGAGACGCTGCAGTGGGATTCAGTCCAGACGTATTTCAAAGATGAAAATACGGCAGCGAAATTGCTGGTTCAGTCATTCGGCGGCGTATGTATTGCGCGTGCAACGTTTCCCGATGGCGTTGACCGGGATGTCTATGAACTCCCAAGATCGTGATGCCCTTGGAATATGACGGGCTAGATCAACCGTCGGCGCTTCAATTCATCGATCACCTGGCCGGCAAGCTCTTCTGCGGAGGCCGCGGCAGCATTGAGGCGGATTTCCGGCGCCTCGGGCGGCTCATAAGCCGAGTCGATGCCGGTAAAATTCTTTACCAGACCGGCGCGTGCTTTCTTATAGAGCCCTTTCGGGTCGCGCTCCTCACAAACGTTTATCGGCGCATCGACAAAGACCTCGATGAATTCGTCGTCTGCGAAAAGCTCGCGGGCCATCAACCGCTCCATCCGGAACGGTGAAATAAAGGACGCCATCACGATCAGTCCTGCATCGACCAAGAGCTTTGCCGTCTCGGCAACCCGGCGGATATTCTCGACGCGGTCGGCATCAGTGAAACCGAGATCACGGTTGAGGCCATGGCGCACATTGTCGCCATCGAGGATGTAGGTATGCCGGCCACTTGCATGCAGTTGCTGTTCTATGATGTTGGCGACCGAGGATTTGCCAGCCCCCGACAGGCCCGTGAACCAGAGCAGGCACGGTTTTTGACCTTTCAAACCGGCGCGCGCCGATTTGTCGATATCGAGATCCTGCCACTTCAGATTGGTCGCGCGATGGAGACCGAAAACGATCATGCCGATACCGACCAGCGCATCCGTCTCCCGGTCGACCAGGCGGAACAGGCCGAGTTCGCGGATTGCCCCATCGGCCTCGAAAACCAGCGGCTCACTGATCGAAAGGTTGCAGACGCCCATCTCGCCGACTTCAAGTGTCTTCGCTGCCTGATGCTCTTGCGTTTCGACGTTCAGGCGATGCTTCAAGTCACTGATCGTGGCGCTCGTCTCGTGCGGACCGGCCATCAGCGAATAGACGCGGCCCGGCAGCATGGGATCGTCGCCTAGCCAGATCAGTTTGGCGGCAACCTGGTCTGCAATTTCGGGCATCGCCTCTCGAGCAGCGAGAACATCACCTGGCTTGGGATTTCCATCACTCTCCAACTCAAGCCGCAGGCTGATAGCGGTCCCCGGTATATTCGGCCCCGAGACTTGGATAACGCGCGCCCGAATCCCTCCTGGGCAGATCGCAATTTCCTGATTCTCGGCAGCCTCCCCAGCCAGCAATCTTCCCTTGCAGATCGGCCCATCCATTTGCTCGACATGCACGCGGAAGGGCATTGCATGTCGGCCATTTGGAACAGGCAAATCCTGCAATGCGGATTGGAGCGACGGCCCTGAATACCAACTGATTTGTGTGCCGCTGGCGTTTACCGGAATACAAGCAACAGGTGTTGGCGCGATCTGATCGAGGAAAGCCGAAAATGCTTTGGTAATACTGTCGAATTGCCCTTGATCGGGGTCCGTGTGTTCACCAAAACGCACAACTAGAATGATGCCATCCACACGTAGCACCGACAGCGCGCAGCAAAGCCGCATGGCTTCGTGATCCAGTCCGTTGCTCGCCGAAACAACCAGTATGGCGCTGTCGGCTTCCAGAGCGCCAACCAGCCCGGCCTTCGTCTGGTCGACAAAAACCGTGCCCCCAAGACCATCCGCCTGATCCAGAGTGTCGGTGATGGCACCCAGGCTGCCACACACAAATACGTTGCGTGGTCGGTGGTCTGAGCCGGCCTCGGACACCAGACTTGCGCCATTATCGGGGGGCATGTGAATTCCGTTCATGGGATAGCGGTGCACGCGAACCTTTCGTTTCAGGCCGTCCGCTTAGCAGCTTCTCACCATGCGGACAACTCGCAGACTGTCTGCGGCTCAACCGGCCCTCTCCCCCGGCCCAACCACCCCGAGGGTACCTTTATTGGGTGGTTGGGCCGGGGGAGAGGGCCGGCTTCAGGACTTTTCATATCAGTTGATATTGTACAAATGTTGCATTGCAGCAATGTTCTCTATGATCGTGCCCGATGATTGGCATCTCCCAACGCTCATGTTAAGAGGCACCGCAATTCGAAGGCGCAGAACCGTGTGCCACTCATGAGTTCATGACCTAGCTCCAATATGACACTTCCAACGCTTGACGAGATCCGGATCGCTGTTGTCGGTCTCGGTTATGTGGGTTTGCCCCTTGCCGCCCATTTGGCGCGCCAGTTTCCCGTGGTTGGATTCGACGTGGATGCCGAGCGGGTTGCGGAACTGGCAAACAGTATCGACCGTACGCAGGAGATCACCGAGGAGGAATTCGCAGCAGCCTCGTCGGTCCGATGGAGCGCCGAGCCGTCAGACCTGAAAGACTGCAATTTCTTCATCATCACTGTGCCGACACCGATCGACGAGGCGAAACGGCCGGATCTAGCCGCGCTCGAGAATGCGAGCCGCACCGTAGGCGGCGCCCTGTCTGACGGCAATGTGGTTGTCTACGAGTCGACGGTTTATCCGGGAGCGACGGAGGATGTCTGTGTGCCCCTGCTGGCCGAAGCGTCGGGACTCGCATTCAACCGTGACTTTTTTGCCGGCTACTCGCCGGAGCGGATCAATCCCGGCGACTCCGAACATCGCCTGCCTGCCATCGTAAAGGTCACATCCGGCTCGACGCCCGAAGTCGCCGACCTTGTCGACGCGGTCTACAGCCGGATCATCACGGCCGGGACGCACAAGGCCAAATCGATCCGGGTCGCGGAAGCCGCCAAGGTCATCGAGAACATCCAGCGTGACGTCAATATCGCGCTGATCAACGAACTCGCCATGTTGTTCAAGGAACTCGGCCTGAATTCCGCGGATGTCCTGGCCGCTGCCGGAACCAAATGGAATTTTCATGGATATCGCCCAGGGCTGGTGGGTGGCCACTGTATTGGCGTCGACCCCTACTATCTGACCCACAAGGCCCAATCGATCGGCTTTCACCCAGAAATGATCCTCGCTGGCCGGCGCATCAATGACGGCATGGCGGCCTTTGTCGCCCAGGACATCATCAAGGCCATGCTGAAACGCAAACAGCAGGTCGACGGCGCGCGGGTGCTGGTGCTGGGCTTCACCTTCAAGGAAAACTGCCCCGATACCCGCAACACGAAGATATCTGATCTGGTCAGGGAACTGGCTGATTTCGTCAGTGCGGTTTCTGTCTACGATCCGCTGGCGGACCCCAAGGTGGCATTGCGCGATTATGGCGTCACCATCTTGGACGCGGTCCCGGAGGGACCATTCGATGCGGTCATTCTGGCCGTCAAGCATGATGAGATTACCGGCCTCGGAGTCGAGCGTTTGAACGCGCTGGTCGGCGAAAACGGCCTCCTCTACGACATCACCGGCGCGCTGCCCGCCGAACAGAGTCACGCGCGCATTTAAGGGACGACAGCAGGGCTATGAAAGTTCTGGTTACCGGGGCCGCAGGTTTCATCGGCTTTCACACCGCGAAAAGACTTCTCGACCGGGGCGACCAGGTCGTCGGACTTGACAGTCTCAACACCTATTACGACGTGAACCTGAAAAAAGCGCGGCTGGCGCAGCTTGAAGGGCGCAACGGTTTCCGCTTCGTGCGCCTCGCGCTTGAAGACCGGGATGGCGTAGACGCGCTCTTTGCCCAGGAGAAACCGGACCGCGTGATCAATCTCGCGGCGCAGGCCGGCGTGCGCCATTCGATTGAAAACCCACACACCTATGTCAGCGGCAACGTCACGGGCTTCCTGCACATTTTAGAGGGGTGCCGGCACCACGACATCGAGCATCTTGTCTATGCCTCATCCAGTTCGGTCTATGGCGCAAACACGGCAATGCCCTTCTCGGTCCACGACAATGTGGATCACCCGCTTAGCCTCTATGCCGCGACCAAGAAATCGAACGAGTTGATGGCGCACACTTACGCCCATCTCTATCAGCTACCCACGACGGGCCTGCGTTTCTTCACGGTTTACGGCCCCTGGGGCCGGCCGGATATGGCGCTCTTTCTGTTCACAAAGAAAATACTCGCCGGCGAGCCGATCGACGTTTTCAATCATGGCAATCATGCACGCGATTTCACCTTCATCGACGATATTGTGGAAGGTGTAATCCGCGTCCTCGATCACGTCGCCACGCCCAATGAGAATTGGGATAGCGAGACGCCCGATCCCGGAACGTCGGCGGCGCCCTACCGGCTTTACAATATCGGCAACAATAATGTCGTGACGTTGAACCATTTCATCGAATGCATCGAGAAGGCATTGGGACGTGAGGCCATCCGAAATCTCTTGCCGTTGCAGCCGGGCGACGTCCCGAAAACCTATGCGAATGTCGACGCTCTTGTGGAAGACATCGGATACCAGCCTCGGACCAAAATCGAGGATGGAATCAACCGCTTCATTGACTGGTATCGCGACTATTACGAGCGCTGACACCCTCAACGCATAGTTACATCAATATCTATTGATATTGGTCAAGGCATACGCCGGGCACATGTCGTTCCTTCGTACGAGAACCACTCGTTTCAAAGGAGACAGATATGAAACGCGCATATCGCTCGGTACTGCCGGTCATGATGGCCTTGGCGGTTCTGGCAACCGCGCCCTTCTCCCCTTCGATCGGTGAGGAATATCCGCTTCGCACCAACGTCGATGCGATCGAGCTGTCCGTGAAAAAGCAGACAACGCTCGGCCTATATGTGACGGCCAAGGAGGCCGCCGCTGCGCTAAGGACTCATCGGGATATCCTGCTGATTGACGTCCGCACCCGCGCAGAGGCGATGTTTGTCGGCATCGCGGATCCTGCTGTCCGCAACATTCCCTTTACCGTACTCGGCTTCTACAATTTCAATCCGAAAAAGCACGCCTACAAACTTCTCCCGAACCCTCAGTTTGCCGATGCTGTCGGAGCACTTCTGAAGGAAAGAAATCTGGAACAGGATACGATCCTCATCCTGACATGCCGGTCAGGTGGCCGCTCTGCACGCGCCGCAAATGCACTGGCCAAACTCGGCTATGAGAATGTCTACTCGATGATCGATGGCTTCGAGGGCGACAAGGACAAGGACGGCAAACGCACTGTCAATGGCTGGAAGAACAGCGGGCTGCCGTGGAGCTACAAACTGAAGCCCGATCAGATCTATCGCAGCCCGGGATCGTGATGCGGCCGACCGTTTGACGTATCATCGCAGTTGTTCACGACGCCTCCATTGACAATTCTGTACTTCGGCACCGAATACTTCCGTCGGGCGACAGCCGGCAAGCTTGCACGATGGCCCGGAAAGGCATTGCGATCCAAGAGATCGCAGTGAGGCCCGCTGCACCGGCCAAATCGCCATCAACTCGCTGTCCAACGCCACCTACTCAGCAATATTTGCTAACCCGACAAGGACTCGATCCAGCTCAGCACATTCCACCCTTCCTGGACGTTGGACAAAAACCGGTCGTAGTTGGATTTACTGAAATCTTCGAAAGCGAACGGATCGACGTTCACAATGTTCATCGAAGCTGCCCGAAGCTGGCTGATGCTGCGTTTTTCTTCGCCTCTTGCACGCGAGATGCTGAAGTCGCGGATGTCTCGAGCCGCATTCGCCGTGGCACGCCCGTCTACATTTGAGATCGACTTGTTCGCAGCCACCAGGAAAGCAATACCGAACACGTGCCGTGTCATCGTGATGTGTCTCTGCACTTCGAACAACTTGCTTCTTATGAGCGTGCTGAGGGGCCCGGCGTAGGCATCGACAAACCCCTTGGATAATGCAGGCATGAGCTCGGTCGAGCGAATTCTGACCGGATCGGCACCGAATTGCGCGAAGGCATCGCGAGAAACATCGCCCCCAACAACGGCGACGCGCAAACCCTTTAGCATGTCAGGGGATCGGATCGGTCGATCTCGGGAACTGATGACATGAGCACCGGTCGCCAATGGCGTTACGAGATGAAGGCCCTGTTTCAGAAAAAGCTTCGAGATGGGCCCCGATGAGGCTTTTTCAAAGATACGCATGAGATGAGACTCATTGCGGATTACAAAAGGTACATCGAAGACCTGAAGTGCCCGGATAGTCTGTTTTGCAGGACGGGAGCCAATCCATAAATCCAGACCACCGGCGCGGAGTTCCTTGAACCCGTCACTCGATCCGATGCGCTGAACAGCCACGCGTGTGTCACCGGTTCGGGCCATTTCGTCGGCGAACCGTTTCGCAGCGGCTTCGACAATGCTGCCCGACGGATATCCATGACTCAGCCGGAGAAATCGAGCTGCATGTACATTCGGCTTCGGCAACAGCGCACCGCAGGCCAGCCCCAGGAGCGTCCGGCGGCTGATCGCCGCGGCAGACCGAACACGCGCTCTGCGCTCTTTGTCTTGAGAAGGGTCACTCATTAGCATTCGCCTCTGGCACTCCCATCTACTGGTTCTGTCTAGGGGGACAGGCCTGTGCTTCGACCATTGTTCTCGTCACATGCTGTCCCTCGGATGCAGTCGCGCTCGGCTTGAGTGACGGTATGGTGCAGCAGACCCTGTAGGGGCGCGGATCACGCCGAATATAACCCTTTCCCGAAATCGTCGAGATGAATGCTTCAATCTCAATAGGGCCGATCAAGAGGGTTTTGCCCACCAAGTTCGCATGCCGGCTGGCTAGTTCTGCCGCCAATTCTTCGTCGAACTTATCGAATATCGCGTAGTTCGTTTTTCCCTTCACCCACTCATAGTCGTTCTTTTTTGTAAGCTTCACCTTCGAAGAGGCACCGCTCGGCCTTACGTAAGTTTGAAAGTCCACTTCGACACGCGCGAACATGTCCGGCTGCGAACGCAACCTCTTCTTGTTGACGATTCGGAGTTCGATCTCGCGAGGCAGTGTCTGCACCGCTGTCGTCGGCCAGATACCGGTGATTTGACACATCCATTGCACGTCGATCTGAATCTCGCTCAGAATACGTTCATAGTCCTCAATCTTTTCGGCCAGCCGCCCCACATGGTCTGAAATGATGATCAACCCCTGCTTGTTGGCTGAGAAGCCAAGGAGCCTGAGGTGATCGAGAGCCGGCTTAACCGGCTCAATGATGGCATTGGTCGTTTGCGTGTGACTAACGACACCAACGATCTTGTTCTCGACGATTAGCGGGCCCCCGCTCATGCCGGTATCGACAGCGACGCCAAGCTTGATACGACCATGGTCGTTCTGAAGACTGCTCCAGTTTCCGCTCTTGCTGTCGAACAGTTTTGGAGAATTGCTACCGATCCCCTTGGGGTGACCGATCGCGAACCAGCTGGCGCTCGCTGACTTGGGAACATCGCCGACGAATATCGGTGGAATTCGCGAGCCTCCAGGGGAATGTATGAGTGCAATGTCCATATGTGGATGGGTTGCGACGAGAATCGCATTGCGGAATTCCGTATCTTTGTTGGTTTTGACTTTGACAGAAAGCCGATACGCAGGTGCTTCCTGTCCGACAACATTGAACTCGAGAATATGCTTGGCCGTTAAAATCAGACCCTGCGTGCTCACTACGGCACCACTACCCAGGAGATTGTTGCTTTCATCGAAAATCGCCACGACATGCTGTTTCAGCCGCTCGGCCGAACTTGTGTCCAACGTCGCGGGATTGGCATCGTCAACTTCGTCCGCTGTGACAGAAGAGGCGATTGCAAGGCCTGTGATCGCGATCGCCGCCACCCGAAGCATGTACCTCGCCAAGCTCATGACACCGCATTACTCCGGTACACAATTCAGTTTGTTCAGCGTCAGACAGAGATCGAATGAGATTGATTGACGAAGTTCGTCCTGGGCGCCCGCTTCGAGCGTGACGACCAGAATATTGATCCCTGCATTACCCCCGGCCTTCAGCGCCCAATCGTGAGAATACGAAAAGCGCTTTGGAGTTAAGACCGGAAGTGGTGGATCTGCCGTCGACCCATCGTCCTGGAACGCTTCTTTCATAGACGCGATCGCTTCGCTCAAATTCAAATCCGGGGGCGCAGCGGTCGCAAGGGGTTCTGAAGGGGTTAGTTCGAACTCAAGGGTCTCTCCGGCAGCCGTCTGGACGTTAGCAGAAAAATCGAACGCGGCAGAAAAAATGGGGATCTTGAAGCCCCCGCCGATATTATTGTCTTTTTGACCCTGCAGCTTAACTTTTACATTGGTAATTAGAAAATACGGATTTTTGTCATTTTCTCTTACTGCATTAAAAATTGCGACTTGGATTGCGTGCTTGATATCTTTGACAGAAAGAAAATCGACCGGAGTATTGTCGTCGGCAGCCACAGGCCAAATGAAGGAGAGCAGGCCAGTCAATAAAATTGAATATCGGATGATATGCCGCATAGATACCGCCTTTCCCAAGCAGATAAGCATTGATCATTAGCTCCGAATACGCCGACGATATCATGCCGAATATTCTCCCGCAACGAACTGCGTATGATTGCGGCGCTCCGAGTAAGGGTCACGGTTGCAGTCGATTGCAGAGACCGCCGGAAAGGCATTGGTCAATCTGGCGTGGCCAGTTTGTGGAGCGTGCGGCATTGACGACCCGCATCTCAAAACACCACCCAATGCAGTCCGGAACCGCTCAACATCGCCTATGCAGAAATCTATGCTAGGGTATGCGAGCGCGCCCCTCCCAAGCCTTGAATACCTGAACCGAATGCAGCCTCAGAACAAGACGCTCAATTGCCATGGCGCAAGCTGGATGCCGCAGATGCAACACGACCCATCATCATGAGCGGCGACGGCATCCTCTTTCTCATCGCTGATCTCGGCAGTGGCGGGGCACAGCAGGTGCTCAGCCAGATCGCCAACCATTGGGCAGCAAGCGGCCGGCGGATAGGCGTCGCGACCTTCACCGATGAGTCCGACGATTTTTTCGCCCTCGACGACCGCATCGAGCGCATGACGCTTGGCGGCATCGCCGACTCCGGCCCGCTCGTCGACAAACTCCGCAACAATTACGCCCGCGTGAAAGCGATACGGCGCGCGCTGAAACAATTTGGCGGACACACGGCAATTTCGTTCATTGCCCCGATGAATGTTCTTCTCGTCACCGCCAGCTGTGGACTCGCTTATCGAACCGTCATTTCGGAGCGTAATGACCCGGCCCGCCAATCCTATGGTCGCGCCTGGGATACGTTGAGACGACATCTCTACCGGCGCGCCGACCTCGTGACCGCCAACAGTCGCGGCGCAATCGAGACCCTGAAAGCCTTCGTCCCATCGAAGAAGCTTGCCTATCTTCCCAATCCCCTGCGCACCCAGCCGAATCCATTTCCGGGCGATACAACCGAACGTGCGCCGATCTTCCTCAATGTCGGCCGGCTTCATGAGCAGAAGGCTCAGGACCTGCTGATCCGTGCCTTTGCGGAAGTCCACGAGCAGTGCCCCGACTGGCGCCTCGCAATTTTGGGTGAAGGGGATGCACGCGAAGCGTTGGAAGCGCTGGCATCAAGTCTCGGCGTCGCACACAAAGTCAATCTGCCCGGGCGCATCGCAGACCCCTTCCCGCACTATTGGCAGGCCGGTGTCTTCGTCCTGCCATCGCGATGGGAGGGCTTTCCGAACACACTGATGGAAGCCATGTCCTGCGGCCTGCCGGCGATCGTCAGCGATGCCACGCCGGGGCCGCTTGAGGTTGTCGTGGATCAAGAGACCGGCCGGGTCGTAACCGCCGGCGATGTCGACGCGCTGGCCGAGACCATGCTGCATCTGTCGCGCGAGCCGGAAGAACGACGCAGGCTCGGAGAAGCCGGCCAGCACCGTATGGCTCCCTTTGCCCTTGATCGTGTCCTCGAAGACTGGGACCGTGTCATTGACCTACCGTAAGCGAGAGGATTGAGATGCAGCTCAAGGACGTCCTGACAGGGCGCCGGTCCATTCGGGCCTTCGACATACAACCGGTGTCGATGGATGCGCTGGAAAGATTGGTCTGGGCGGCGCAAGGGGTCACGGACGACGCGGGAAACCGCTGTGCGCCATCGGCACATGCAATGCATCCCTTGCGGCTCCTCATCGCTGCCGGAGAGATAGAGGGTCTCGCTACGGGGCTCTATACCGTCGACCCCAAGACAGCCACCCTTCAATCCATTCACAGCAGGGACATACGGCCGGCGCTGAAGGCTGCAGCTGTTGACGATCAGACCTGGATAACCGATGCGCCCTTGATCATCACAATCTGTGCCGACATGGTCACTGCATCTCAGAACTTCGCAGACCAACAACCCTATGGGACGCGCGGTCCACGCTACGTTTTCATCGAGGCGGGCGCTGCAGCACAAAACACGATGCTCCAAGCCGTCGCCGAAGGACTTGGCTCCGTTCTCGTAGCGGGGTTTCGGGACGAGGCTACAGCCGATGCCCTCGGGCTTAAGAGTCCCCTTGCACCCATTCTGCACATCTGCATTGGCTTTTCTAAAGATGGTCTCGGTTGAATCGACAAACGAGCCGCGCGTTCTAAAACCAATTTGAATAGAGGAACCCTGTCATGGCACGAACGGACACAATCGAGGTCGACGGGAGCAAGATGCGGATTCTTGTCGGTCAACCTTCCGGCGATGGCCCCCACCCTACCGTTATCGTGATGTGCCATATCGGCGGTCTCGATGAATTTACAGAGGATCGGGTCGACAGACTCGCAGCCGCCGGTTATGTGGCAGCCGCCCCCGACCTCTTTCATTATCACGACTGGATCGACGAAAAGAACGAGCGGCGCGCCAGCCTTCGTGACAAGACCATCATCGACGACATTCAGGCGACGCTGGCCCATCTCGACGCCACGGCGACAACCACACCCGACAAAACAGCAATCCTCGGTCATTGCATGGGCGGCCGCCTCGCCCTTCTAGGCGCAGGAACCATCGAGCGGTTCCGCGCAGCCATCATCTACTATGGCGGTCGCACGATGATCTCCTGGGGTGACGACGGCCCGACGCCGTTCGAACGAATCCCGGCGCTCAAAGGACCGGTCCTCGGCTTTTTCGGCGATTTGGATACAGAACCTTCTCCTGCCGATGTGGATAAGATCGAGGCCGAACTCGGACGCCACGGCGTTCCGGCGGAGTTTCATCGCTATGCAAATGCAGGCCATGCGTTTCAGAATTTTATCAGTCCGGAACGTCACGTCGCGGAAGCAGCGGACGATGCCTGGGCAAAGACCCTTGCGTTTCTGGATCAGCAGTTTGGTTGACGGCGTTGGTACGACCGGCAGAATGCCCCGCAGAAGGATCAACCCAAAATGCCGATAACGACAACAACAATTGGCAGCTATCCAAAACCGGATTATCTGCGGATTCCCAATTTCGTTCCGAAGCATCCCGACCCGACACGGCGGCATTCGGAATATCTGGCATCCCGAACCGAACACGACCTGGTGCTGCTGGAGCGCGCCACCCGTGAGAATGTTATGCATCAGGTGAAAGCCGGGATCGACATTCCGACAGACGGCGAAACGCCGCGCTCTCACTATGTCCACTACCATCTCATGCAGTTGGGCGGCATCGACTTTGCAGACCTCACCAAGCGCGTGACACGCGGCGGTGCCTGGGAAGCGAAGTTCCCGACAATCGTCGGCGACATTTCCGTCGGAGAGCACTTCCTCACAGACGATTGGAAGCGCGCGCAGGCTGCAACCGACAGGCCGGTGAAGATAACTTTGCCTGGCCCGATGACGATCATGGATTCCGTCGTCGACAAGCGCTATAGCAACGACCGGACCCTCGCAGCGGCCCTGGCGGATGCCCTCAACTATGAAGCCAAGGCCTTGGCAGAAGCGGGCTGCCGCCATATCCAGATTGATGAGCCCGTCTTTGCCAGAAAAGCGCCGGCCGCGCTGGAATGGGGCGGGACGATGCTGGAACGCGCCTTCGACGGCATTGACGACACGGTCACCCGAACGGTGCACATCTGCTGCGGTTATCCATCGGCCGTCGATCTGGAGGATTTTCCGAAGGCACCGCGCGAGGCCTATTTCGACTTGGCGGCGATGCTAGATGGGGCCGCCGTCGATTGCGTGTCGATCGAGGACGCCCATCGCTACAATGACCTGCATCTACTCGAAGCATTCAAGCAAACAAGCGTTATTCTCGGTGTCGTTCAAATCGCGGCGACGCGCATCGAAACGGTCGAAGAGATCGCGGAGCGCCTGCGCAGTGCGCTTGGTCATATCGACAAAGAACGCCTGCTCGCCGGGCCCGACTGCGGTTTGGCTATGCTCGACCGGGATGTGGTCTTTCAGAAACTGAGCAACATGTGCCAAGCAGCGAAATCAATGTAGGCGACAAATGGGAACATTGTTGGCTGACAATGAATTTCGCCCCCGCAGACATGATGATTCTTGGTTTGAATAGACCTTGAGAAGATCCACGATTACGATCGTATTTGGCAACAGCGAAGCTTGTCTCAATTCGTACAGCGAGCCTGCGATCAGTGATTCAGATCATCTACCGTTGGAAAGTCGAAGAGAAGGACCAATCAGCATTCTTCGCTGCATGGAGCACCGCAACGCAGCACATCCGCGACACAACGGAAGGCGCCCGCGGTAGTATCTGCATTGTGAGTACCGACGATCCAACGGATGTCCTTACGATTGCGAAGTGGGACCATATCGAACAATGGCTAAGATTTGTCGAAACCGCCAAGTCTGCATCTATGAGCGAAATGCATGAGCATGGGACGCTCGTTTCGCACACTGCCTACGAGCAAAAGGATGACCACACCGTATAGTCGGATCTGGTGGGACGAACTCGCTATCGTGGTACATACAAGTGAGCTGTTATGTTCCCTATCTCACACCGTTCATTATAGAGAGCGGTTCGAATTCGCGCCAAGTCATATCCAGTGGTTGCGAGATAGATTTGGTATTCATCCGGCGTGAATGCATCACGGATACCTGCCATAATGGTCCAGAGGTCGTCAGATCATTGATCCTCAGCGATTGGCGATGCTCAAACAGCTGTGGCGACCAAGGCTGCGTTCCAAATTGCTTGGGAATGAGCGGACCGACATTGCATCGTGTCGCACAATCCAGCTAAGTAGACCTCACCTCTCATGCCCGACGCTGCCTGCGACGACCACCTTTGCGGAAACACTCCATGACAACAAAGATCACCGATATCGACGTCTTCATTCTGCGCGGGCCAAAAGACGAGCGACCGCATTGGGTCAGCAACTTCACGGTCCCCACCGCAAACGAGGTCCTGTTGCGCGTGCGCACGAATGACGGCATCGAGGGCTTCGGGCTTGCAACCAGCTATACGGACGCGACACCGATTCTCAATGTGTTCAAGAGTGGCATTACAGACCGTTTGATCGGCGCCAATCCACTGGCACCCGAGCGGATCTACGAAGACCTGTTCTCGCTGACATCGAAACGACTGGCGCATGAGAAAGGCTGGGGCCGCGAGGCGCTCGTGCGTATCTCGGCGGCTGTCGATGTCGCCTGCTGGGATATCATCGGCAAGATGGCCGGGCTGCCACTCTATCAGCTGTTCGGCGGCTATCGCGACAAAGTGCCCTATTATGTGACCTGCGCCTATTACCGCGACGGCAAAGACCTCACGGAGCTTCGTGACGAAATCACCGAACTCAAGGAGCAGGGTCACAGAGGCTTCAAGGCCAAGGTTGGCGGCTTGGAACTTGCCGAAGACATCGAGCGCCTCGAGGTCGTCAGAGACGTCATCGGCGACGACAGAGACCTGATGGTCGATGTAAACCGGGCCTGGGACCTCGCAACGGCGACCGAGGCTGCCGAGGCGCTGATCCCTCTAAAACCCAGCTGGTTGGAGGAACCGGTACGCTGGTTCGACGACCGGCGCGAGCTCAAATTGCTGTCGCAACGCACGCAGATCCCCCTCTCGGCGGGCGAGAGCGAACTGACCAGCTATGGCTGCCGTTCCATGCTGGAAGAACAGGCGATTCAGATCTTGCAATTCGATGTGACGATGTTCGGCGGTTTCACCGAAGGGCGGAAGATGGCCGCCCTTTGCGAGCTCAACCACGTCAAGGTGACCCCGCACCACGATTGTTTCATCCACGCCCAACTGGTCGCCTCGACGCCAGCCGGCGGATATGTCGAGGCCTTCACCAACCCCGAACGCGATCCGCTGCAGGCGGAACTCTTCGAGAACCCGCCGAAACTGGAAGAGGGTTGGTTGACTATGAACGATACCCCCGGGCTGGGGCTCGTCCTCTCGGAGGATGCGGTCTCGAAATACGGCGAGCGGGTGTGTTAGAGCCCGAGCCAGAATCCCTATCGCACGTTCACGATCGAAACCACCGCACTTCGGATAACCTCGGACAAGCCCGCAAGATGCTGTCCAAGCGGATGTGTATGGCGCCGGACGAATTCAACTTGCCAAAGTGGCCATGAGTGACAGGGGCTTCGAACAGGCGCAGATGTTTCACCATGAGACCGATCATCTGCTTTCCAAATTGGAGCCTTCAGACCTTCAATTCAGAAACACAAAAACGTGTGGCCTATATCCGTCGTCAATCGTGTGGCCTATATCTGTCGTCAATACTGCAGGACGCTCGCGCTTTTACCCGGACATCGATCGACAGAAGCCCCGCTATATGAGGCCGATCGACAGATCCGCCGCGTTTGACAGATAACGGAGAAGACGATGAAACGCTCGATTTATCTAGCCTTTGCCGCCATGGCACTTGCGACTGCGACGCCATTGGCGGCTGCCGACGACAAGAGCGGAACAGCACAAGCAACGCTGATCAACAAGAGCGGCGAGGAAATTGGTTTTGCAAAACTGAAACAAGGTCCCAACGGCGTTCTAATCCATATCAAGGTCTCCGGTCTGACGCCGGGCAAGCACGGCTTGCACCTTCACAGTCACGGTGTTTGTGAGCCCGGGACAGGATTCAAGTCAGCCAAGGGCCATGTCGGCAAAAAGAAGGACGCACACGGCCTTATGAACCCGAAAGGCCCCGAGCCTGGCGATTTGCCCAACATCTTTGTCGGTGCAGACGGCGTCGGTGAAATGGAGGCGTTCACGACCCTCGTCACGATAGGCGCGGGATCCGGAGACAACTTGCTCGATGCCGATGGCTCGACTTTCATCATTCATGAGAAGCCGGATGACCATATCTCGCAACCCATCGGTGGTGCCGGTCCGCGCGTGGCGTGCGGCATAATCAAGAAATAGACCACGCGCGATAGCGCCCACTTGACCTCGATGCGTCAGCGCTGGCATTGCAGATTGACGGCTGAGAGCTGAGGTGGAGTGGCGACACTCCACTTCCACCAATCGCGGCGAATGACTGGCCAATCAGCCGGCTGGTGCATGCGACAACTTCCGTCCGAAGGCGCGGCACAATTCCTTCTCATATTCTTTCGATATGGTGTCAGCGAACCCCAAATCGAGCAGAACGCGCGAAACGTCATCAGATGTGAAAACCTGCGCTCCGATGCGGTCTTCCTGCCCCTGTGCGAATTCGAACATGCTGGCGGCTCTCAAATGTAATTCGACCGCGTTCTTGATTGCGTACTCGACATTATGCTCCGTCAAAACCTCGGTTAGTCCGCCTTGTGGCGGTTGATTGTAGACAGCGACCTTATCCGCCAACTGGGCATGCTGAATGTGGAAGCAGTTCAGCAATTCAGAGACGAACCTGGCATTCTCCTCGTCCAGAAGGTCGACCAGGTCCTCCAAGTTGGAAATCACGCCATCCGGCAAGATGGGATAGGTCAACTCCCGCCGCTGTATATGCTCGCGCAGCCAAGGGATCGACTGGCTGCGAATACCTTCGAGCAGTTTTACGGAGATGTGCGCGGATTCTTCGGTGTAACCGATAATGGCGCGCAGGTCAGCTGGCATCGCTTCCCGCAGCGCGCGCAGCCTACGCGCTTTGCTGACGGCCTGTTCTTCGAGCCGCGACGAAGCCGGGCGGCCCAAATTCCGTCTCAAGACAAATACCCCGACAAGCACGGCCGCAATCGCGACGAGCGCACCAGCCAGAATCTGCCAACGGCCCGCCCAGTCAATCAAAGTTTCCATGGCTGCATTTGCACTACTGATAGAGGAAAAACGCTGAGGTCGCTGGCTTAATGATCGGTGTCTCCCTCAACTTACGGATTTGAAGAGTTTACCCGAACCACAAGCCGGCCAAAACAGCAATCGTCCCGACGGCTGCGAACAGAAAGACGATAAAGGCCGCACTTGCCAAAACTCCTTCGGCCGCACTGGGCTCGGCAGTTCCGATGACCGGATTTCTTTTGTTCCTGAGATATGGCGGAACGAAAGGTGCCAGGAACACGGTTAGGATAAGGCCGATCCAGACGACACTCGTGGCATCAAATGGCTTGCTGGTGAAATAGATCAGCGTCGCCAGAATGATCCAGGCAATAAGCGACATCGCGATCCATCCACCAGTGCTCGCCATCGGTACGATTTTGATTTGGCGCTCGCAGGAGGCGCAGGCATAGCGCGCAACAGGACTGAACGACTCGCTGCCGGCTTCAATAGCGTGCATCTCGCCGCTGCACTCCGAACAGCGGCGAAGCGGAAGCGATTTGGGATCGATCGGATCTTCGAATTCGGACATATGCTCGATGGCCCTCTAGCAATGACGACATTCGCGTGTCTATCCACGCGGCAGCGGCTATTCGGCTGCAGATGCCTCACCCCCGCTTGCGCCTGCACCGACATGCGAATAATACCCGTTCCCGGAATTGCGTAAATCACTGTCAGCTGCCGAAATGTTGGCCATGCCGATGCGTTTTGGGCTGCTGGGATAAGCTAGTCGGCTACACGCATGTGATAGAGGCTGGTGGCCGCTTTATCGGATTAACCCCGGCATGCTCTGCACGCAGACGACTGACCCGGACCTGTTGTCCTCCTCCTGTTTCTGACGCACGATCAGACAACGGATAGGTTCGCCGGCAAAACGACTCCGCATAATGTGCGTCGGAGGCGAAGGGAAGGACGGGAGCATCGGATTAGGATCGGAACTCACGTCTTTCCTCGGTGTCGACCAAATCGGCTTGCTGTTTTGTATCGTAGCCAGCCTCGTCGGCGCCGTGATCAAAGGATATAGCGGATTCGGTGCCTCGATGTTGTGGGTGACCAGTTTGTCGCTGGTCCTGCCGCCGCTCCAGGTGGTACCGATGGCTCTCTTCTACGAGATTGCAACCAGCCTGCATCTGATGCCGGCCATCCGCCGTGAGATCGATTGGCGGTCGGTGCGCCTGCTCCTTGGCGGTACTGCATTGGCGACCCCGATAGGCGTTTATGGCCTGTCAGCCGTTCCCGCCGACCCCGCACGCATTGCCGTCGCATCGGTTGTCATCGTCGCAGCTGCCATGTTGTGGCACGGCTTTGCGCTGGCGAAAGTACCGGGGACGGCCGCAACACTCGTCATCGGCCTCTTCGCCGGTCTGCTGAACGGCAGCATGGGTTTCGTCGGTCCTGCCGTCGTCCTCTTCTACCTGTCGTCGCCTATAGCAGTCACCATCAGCCGGGCATCGATCATCGCGTTCTTTCTAGGCACCGGCACGATCGGGGCCATCTCATACACGGCCCAAGGCCTGGTGACGACGGATGTCTTTCTCCGAATTGCCATCCTCCTCCCCGTTGTCCTCATCGGGAATTGGCTGGGGCACCGGCATTTCACCGACACGCCACCGGACTCCTTTCGCCGTTTCGCGCTCATATTGCTCACCGCGTTGTCGTTGGCCCTCATCGCTCGTGCGTTGTGGCTGTGAGCACTTATCAGACAGCCGACTCCGCACCGAGCCGCGGTTCGTTGGAGAACCGTTCAATCCGAAAGGGATCGATCGGCAGGTCGGTGGATCCGTCAACCACCAGGTCGCTGAGAATCTTTCCGCCGATGGGACCGAGTTGGAAGCCGTGGGCGGAATAGCCGAATGCATGAAAGGCACCCTCCGCCTGGCTCGGGCCAATGACTGGGATCTTGTCGGGCATGCAGCCCTCGATGCCCGCCCAGTTCCGGACAATCCGCGCGTTCCGCATGATCGGAAATATGGCGACCGCGGTTCTGGCATTGACCGCCAGGCCGGCATAGTCGAGTTCGGTGCTATTTGTATCGGGGTCGGCCCGCCCCTCATGGCCGCCACCGATGAGCACAGTACCGTTTTCGAATTGCTTGAATGAAAGCGTCCGTCCCTGTGCGCCGACCACAGGCGTAACAAAAGGTGGCATACGCGCCGTAATCGTCAGCATGGGTGCGGCCACCCTGACAGGCGCCGTCTCACCGAGCATGGCGGCGATTTGGCCACCCCAGGCGCCGGCGCAATTCAGAAGATTCGGGCCCTCGAACACAGCCCCGCCCGATTGAATGCGCCAGACGTCGCCGGCACGCTCGATCCGTGTAACGCCGGCGCCTTCGCGAAACCGAACGCCAAGCGCGATGGCACGACGCTTGAAGGCCTGGACCGTTCGAAACGGGTTTGCATGCCCGTCGCCCTCGACGACCATGCCGCCCGGACAATGCGGCGACACCGACGGCAACAGCTCGCGAAGCGCATCCTGATCGATGACCTGCTCATGATGGTAGCCCGCGTCAGCGAGCAAGGCGGAACGAGATTTGAGCTCCGCCATCTCGGCCTCGGATTCCGCGACCTTGATCTGACACGACGCCTCGAAGCCGCAATCGTCCTCAACGAGATCTTCGATCTCATGCCAGAGATTGGCAGCGGCAAGCGACAGCGGGATCTCAGGCAACGCCCTTCCCAGTCGGCGCACGCCACCCGCATTAACACCCGACGCATGGCGCCCGGCATAGTCCTTTTCCAAGACAATGACCGACAGACCGCGCCAGGCCAGCCAAAGCGCGGCCGAGCAGCCATGCAGACCGCCGCCAATGACCAGGGCATCGGCATGACCGCTCGCTGTCTGCCTGGGGCGGGAGATCACGGCTTCACTCTCGCGCCGGCAGCTCGAGCGCCGCCAGTTCCGACAAATGCAGTGGCTTGACCGGAGGCCGAAGGCGATAGTAGCCGACATCCGAGATCGGTGCGCCGGTGACGTCCGCAATCAGTTCCGAAACGGTCAATCCGCAGAAACGTCCCTGGCAGGGCCCCATGCCGCAGCGGCAAAAACTCTTCAGCTGATTGGGACCCGCACAGCCGATCTCCACGACGTCCCGGATGGTCCCCGCCGTGATTTCCTCGCAACGACAGACGACGGTGTCGCTCGCCCCCGGAATACGAAAATTGTCGGCAGGCCGGAACAGGCTGTCGAGGAAGGGGCGCAGGCGCCGTTCGGTTGCGAGCACTGCCCTGTGGGGCCGAGCGAGACGGTCCCGCGCTGTCGCATCCAGTTTGCCCAATCGCTCCAACGCGCCGAGCGCGGCGATATGGCCGCTGTGCTCGGCCGCGATCGCACCGCTGATCGACGTTCCATCGCCAGTGACGGCAATGTTCGAGAGGCTGGACTGAAACCAGTCATCGACCTTGATGGTCCAGCAGAGCAGTTCTTCGTTCCACCGACTCTCGCATCCGGCCGCCATGCTGAGATTGACGTTGGGAACCACGCCTTGGTGCAACAGCACGTGGTCGCTCGATATCTCGGTCCAGCCGCCGTTTCGGCGATAGGCGAGTCCCGTGGCGGTCCCGTCCCCTATAATTCGAATGTCGTCCGCACCGGCGATGTACCGCGTGTCCGAATTCGCGATGCGCCGTTTCCAGCGCCACCCCTCGGCAATCCTGGCGATGCCGCTTAGCGCTCCCGGCAGGTGGCGAAGCGCGCGAAGATAGTTCTTACCGGGTGTCAGATCGACGAACGCCTTTATGGGAATGCCGAACGCCAAATATTGATGGGCAATCAGATAGAGCAGCGGACCGGTTCCGGCGAAGATCGCATTCTCGACACCAATACCGGACTCTTTCAGCAGAATCTGGGCGGCACCCGCGGTCATGACCCCGGCCTGGGTCCACCCCGGAACTGGAAAGGGCCGCTCCTGTGCGCCCGTGGCAAGTATGACCTGCCGGCCGCGCACGATCCGAGCGGCACCATCGGCCGAATAGCCAAGTTCACCTTCGCGCGACAACTGCCAGACCGTGGCCTGAGGCACATATTCGGCATCGCAGTCGCGGAAAGCCTCAGCCAAATTCAGGCCCGCATGATAGCTTTTGCCAAGTTCGGGCCGCTTTCGCGTCTTCGTCGACTCGACCGCACGATAGATCTGCCCACCTGGCTTTCGCTGCTCATCGAGCACCAGCGTCCTTGCGCCATGGCGGGTAGCTGCAATCGCCGCCGCCATTCCGGCCGGGCCGGCCCCGACGACAATGATATCGATGGCGTCGCTCATACCGTTTCCTCAGTTGATGCAGACGGCTCGGCGAGCACGTCCGCGACACCAGACTGGCGGGCAACCTCCATGCCATCGCGAACCTCGATCAGGCAGGACTGCTGATTGGGCACGCCATCGACAACGACCAGACAGTCGAAGCATATGCCCATCGCGCAAAAAGGCGCGCGGGGCGACGCCGTGACGGGTGTGTCTCTGAAATGGCTGATACCCGCTTCGAGTAACGCCGCTGCGAGGTTAAGACCTTTTCCAACCTGTAGCTCGCGTCCTTCGAACGTGATGGAAACGCGCTCCGGGTCTTCCGGCACGACTCTAATGAACATGGAACCGTCTCTCACTCAGGGGCGCCAATGCCTTTGGCAAGCGGCCCTCCACCACAAAGCCGGCGAAGTCGAGCGCGTGCGCGGCTGCCAACGTGACGCCGCTATGCGCGGATGCCGAGAAAACACCGGGGCAGCGGATTGATTGGTCGTAAACGGGAAAACCATCCGGCGTCAGGATGCGCAGGGCGCCCCAGGCCCGAACGATACGAACACCGCCTAACACCGGGAACAGACGGCAGGCCCGTGAGGCAATGTCGCGCAACACACTTGGATCGGTGCCGTCGTCGAAACCCGTCTCCTCGTGGGAATCTCCCAGGAGAACGCCGCCTTCCAAGGTTTGACGCACGAAATTGGTCGGATGTTCGAGAAACATCGCAAGCTTTTCCGTCACGATGATCTGACCTCGCTGCGGCGCAACCGGCACCGTCAAGCCAAGCTCTGTCGCCAGAGGCCGGCTGCCGAGTCCCGCTGCCAGGACAACCTTCTCAGCCGTGTGCCTGCCCGTCTTGGTGACGACTTCGGCATGATCCTGCCGCCATCTGAGGTGGTCGACCGCATCGATATGCAGATCGCCGCCTTTGAGCCCGAGGGCGGCATGGAGGGCCCGCAACAGGAAGAGCGGATTCACATGGCCGTCCTGGGGCGAGTACGATCCCCCTGCTACGCCCGGCCCGAGACCCGGCATGCGGTCGCTCGCAGCCTTGTAGTCGAGCATTTCATACTGAAAGGCACCGCCGCTGGCATCGCGCATCCGGGCCATCTTTACGTCGCGGGCATCCAGCTCTTCGTCCGACAGGCAAAGATGGATGCCGCCGCACCGCCGATATCCCGTCTCGATGCCCGTCAGATCCCTGAGCTCCTCATCGAAGCTTTGCCAAAGATCGGCGGAGCGCCGCGTCCAACCGGCATAATCCTGACATCCTTCGCCCTTGCCCTGAACCCAGATCAGTCCGAAGTTGCCGCGCGCTGCCCGAAAGGCAACATCGCTTTCGTCGAAGAGTGCCGTCTTGCGTCCGAGCCTTGCCGCGCCATAGGCAATGGCGGAGCCAATCATGCCACCGCCAATGACGGCCACGTCATAGTCCGTCATCGTTCAGTTGCCTTTCCCGACGAGCACTTTGTCGAGCCCGTAAAGGCGATCGAGGATGAGCATGGCGATTACCGTCACGAAGATCAGCATGGCGGAGATCGACGCGATGAGCGGATCGATCGTCTCGGTGATGTGCTCATACATACGCACCGGCAATGTGGTGGTGCTCGGGGACGCGACGAAGATGCTCATGGTGAGCTCATCGAAACTGGTGATGAATGCCAGGACCCAGCCGCCGGCGACGCCGGGCACGATCATCGGCAGCGTGATGCGCCGGAACGCCACCCAGTTGGATGCACCCAGCGAGATCGCGGCTCGCTCGGCCGACCGGTCCAGGCCGGTCACCGAGGCCAGCACAAGTCGCAGGGCATAGGGCATGATAATGATCACGTGGCATAGGACGAGACCAATAAAGGTTCCGTACCAGCCGACCTGGGTCAGAAAGCTGAGAAACGAGACTCCCAGGACAATGTGCGGCACCATCAGGGGTGACAAGAAAAAGGCCATCATGGCGTTGCGGCCGGGAAAACGATAGCGGGCAAAGGCCAACGAAGCTGGCAGTGAGAGGGCGATCGCGATCGTCGCCGAGGCGAAGCCCAGAAGCAGACTCAGATAGAACGCATCGATGAAATGGGGGTTATCCCAGATCGCCTTGAACCAGCGCAGAGAGAACCCGTCGGTCGGCATCGAGATGTAGCCCTTCGACGTGAACGCCACCAGGCAGACGACGACGAGTGGCGCCAGCATGAACACGAGGAACGCGATGTGGAAGATCAGTGCGAGTGGCGAGTTCTTGTTCATTTGAAGGCCTGCGCATATTTGCGTTCGATGATCCGGTTGTAGCTTGCGATGATCACGATATTGGCGATCAGGAGCAGGACCGCGATAGCGGCGCCCAACGGCCAGTTCAGCGTGCCGAGATATTCGTCATAGGCCGTCGTGGCGACGACCTTGAGCCGGCGACCGCCGAGAATCGAGGGCGTGGCAAACGCGCTCGCCGTCAATGCGAAGACGATAAGGCTGCCCGACAGGACGCCCGGCATGACCTGCGGTAGAACAATGCGCCGCAGGACGGTGAATTGCGAAGCACCCAGGGACAGGCCGGCGCTTTCAACACGCGGATCGAGTTTCTGGAGCGACGCCCAGACCGCCAGCACCATGAAAGGAATCAGCACGTGGATGAGTGCGATCACGATGCCGGTCATCGTGAACATCAATTTGATCGGCTTGTCGACCAGGCCCGCGGTCATGAGGAACTGATTGATAAACCCGTTGCTGCCGATCAGGATGGCCCATCCGAGCGTGCGGACGACGACCGACACCAGAAGAGGGCCGAGGATCGCCAGCATGCAGAGCGATTTCCACGGATTCGACATGCGATAGAGAATGTAGGCCTCCGGCGTCCCGAGAAGCGCGCAGAACAGGGTCACCAGGACGGAAATGACAAAGGTCCTGAGGAAGATCTCGTGGAAATAGGAGTCGGTCAGAACCTCGAGATAGTTCGTCCACGAATACTCGTCGATGATGCCGCCGCGGTTCATGTCGAAGGAATTGAAACTCAGCAGCAGCGTCATCAAGAGGGGCGCGGTGAACAGAACGACATAGAGAATGAGGGCCGGCGCGCTCAGCAAATAGGGCCGAGAAACCTGTGCCGCTTCCGTGTCAGTCTGCATGATCCGCCTCCACCGGCAGAACGCGCATCTCCTCGGGCGACCAGGCCAGACCGACCTTGTCTCCCTCGCCCGTTGCCTGAGGTCCGGAATTCTGGCTGACGACGGTCACGGTGCCGGTCGGGGCTGCAATCTGGAACACCCAGTGATTGCCGAGAAAGATCCGGGCGGAGACCGAGCCGTCCATGATGCCCTCGCCGCTCTTGACGAGGCGAACCTTCTCCGGCCTCACGGACGCTTGAACGGCGCTTCCGATCTCCAAATTCTCTGCCCGGGCGGAAACATCGACACCCGAAGCGGCGATGACGGCCAGGCCATCATGTGCATCCGTGACGGTGCCGGTGAAGGTGTTGGATTTGCCGAGAAAATTCGAGACGAAACTGTCACCTGGATATTCATAGGCCTGGAACGGCTGGTCGACCTGGGCGAGCCTGCCCTCGTTCATGACCGCAATACGATCGCTCATGGCCAACGCTTCGGCCTGATCGTGGGTGACGAGGATCGTTGTCGTCTCCACTGTGCGCTGGATCGAACGAAGCTCGATCTGCATATCCTCTCGGATCTTGGCATCGAGCGCGGAGAGCGGCTCGTCGAGCAGCAAAACCTCGGGCTTGATAACCAGGGCACGCGCCAGGGCGACCCGTTGCTGCTGGCCGCCGGACAGCTCACGCGGGAACCGGTCGGCGAATTCGGTCAGGTGAACCAGTGCAAGGGTTTCGCGGACACGGTCCTGGCGCTCGGCCTTGTCGATACTTCTCATTTCAAGACCAAAGGAGACGTTATCGAACACCGTCATATGCGGAAACAGCGCGTAGCTCTGGAACACGATTCCAAGATCCCGGTGGTTCGGCTTCATCTCGGTGACATCCTTGTCATTGATGAAGACGCGCCCCGCTGTCGGTTTCACGAAGCCGGCGATCATCTGCAACGTCGTTGTCTTGCCGCATCCCGACGGTCCGAGCAGAGAGACGAACTCGCCCTTTTCGACATCGAGGTCGACACCATCCACAGCAACGAAATCCCCGAACCGTTTGACCAGTCCTTCCAGGCGTAGAAATGACATGGGCGTCCACCGTCAAGTCGTTTGGGTGTGATGGGACGCCAGCCAGCGCGTCCGCAGCACTGGCTGGCAGGATAACTTGATCAACCTGCTCTTGCTTGGATTGCACATCGAGCGGAAACGTTGATCGATTCAATGTCGCTAGAGCAACGCGTATGCGCCTTGCTCGACATACGTTGTTCTAGCGCTCGACTTCACGTGCCCAGCGCTTGGTCCACTTTGCGCGAAGCGGATTGATGACGTTCCAGTCGACCGCAACCAGCGCATTGATCTTGTCGGGACCATAGGGGAGCGTATCGCCCAATTCCTTCGAAAGAACCGTCTTCTTGTTCGTCGGCCCCCAAGCCTTGGTCTTGGCAATCTGGGCTTGGACGTCGGGCGTCAACAGGTACTGGATCAGGCTCTGTGCGAGGTCGGGAACGTCGCTGTTCACAACCGGACATGTGCCGATCATCAATGCCACGCCGCCTTCTTTGGGATAGACAAATCCACCGGGAAAGCCCGTGTCGGCGAGCGATTTCAGGCGTCCACTGCCCCAGACGGAGAGGGCCGCTTCGCGGTTCTGGAACAGTTCCGACATCTTCCCCGAGGACGGCTCGTATGTGAGGACGTTGGGACCGATTTTCTCGACAAAGTCCTTGAAACCGGCATCGATGGCTTTTTCACCGCCACCGTTGAGCCGCGCCGACATGACCAGCGCGTGCAGTCCGTAGGTGTTGGAAATCGGCGGAACGACGACCTTGCCCTTGAACTTCGGGTCAGCAAGATCGCGCCATGATGTGGGCGCAGGCCATCCGTTCTTCTTGAAGGTCTCCTTGTCGTAAGCCAATCCGGTGGCAACGAAACCGACGCCAACGGCCTTCTCGGTATTCATCTTCGCGATGTCATAGATATCGTTAAAAATCTTCGCGTCTTTGATCGTATCGCAATAACCGAGTGCAATGGCCTGATACATCGGTCCATCGTCCAGAAAGACGACATCGAGTTCCTGGGCCGATTTCTGCGCCTGCAGCTTGGCGAGTGTCTTTGTCGAGTTCCCCGGTACGTAGACGACCTTGGCGTTGTTGGCCTTCTGCCAGGGAGGCAGGAGAACTTCCATCATCAGTTTTTCAGTAGAGCCGCCATACGCTCCCAGATAGAGCGTGCGCTCGGCGGCTTGCGCAGCGCCGGCGATGGCACAGGCTGCAACCGTCGCCCCTAAAATTCCGCTTAATCTCATCGATAGCTCCCATAACTTGCGGCCGCCTCTTCTCGGCGGCCGGGCGCATAGGACAACAACTCTCGATAGATAATACAAATATCATTTATGCAAGATTGTATGCTTTCATGTTATGTCCTTTTCCCATGACTATGAAGGGACAGGGGCAATGCTGACTTTTCGCATGATCGAAGCTTTTCGCGCCGTGATCCTGAGTGGCAGCATCAGCGATGCCGCCGGTGCCCTGCATGTTTCGCAACCGGCGGTCAGCCGTTTGATCCGGGACCTGGAGGTCGAGATCGGATTCCGCCTTTTCGATCGGAAACATGGACGCGTGTTCGCCAACGAAGATGCGCTTAAGTTCTTCGAAGAAATTCACCGGTCATTCACAGGGCTCGATCGTATTGCTCTTGCAGCCGAACAGATTCGAAAAAGGGAGTCGGGCAATCTGAGATTGGCTGTCATGCCCGCAGTGGGCCTGAATGTCATCTCCAAGGTCATTGCTGATATTCGAGATCAGTATCCGGGCATCAACGTCTCGCTTCAAATAGTCCGCTCGACGACGGTGATGCAGTTCCTGACGTCACTGCAGTGCGACGTTGGCATCGTCGAATCGTCCTATTCCGCACCATCGGTCGAGGACGGTCCAAGCTTCGAACTCGAGTGCATTTGCGTCATGCCGAAGACGCATCGACTTGCATCCGAGGCTCTGATTACGCCGGAGCACCTCGAGAACGAGCCTTTCGTATCCCTGCATCCCGACTCCCAAATGCGCACGATCATCGACGCCATCTTCGAAACCGCAGGCATAAGCCGGACGATGCAGACGGAAGCGCCCCTTACGAACGCTATCTGCGCGCTCGTGCTCGAAGGCTGCGGCATCTCTATTGTGGACCCCTTGTCAGCGCGAACGTTTCGTCCTCTAGGGCTGGTTGGGCGGCCGTTCCGCCCCGCCGTTGAATTCTCGTTTCGCGCCTATTCGACACCCCGCCTCTATCGGACAAGTCTCCTGGACAGTTTCTACGAGGGCTTGGCAAATGTGCTGACCAATAAGAGCCTGGCTGCTGGCCCAAGCTAGGTGGTAGGGGCGCAAGCGGCTCAAGCGAATTTGCGTCCGGTCAGTCCAACAACCCGTAGCCCGCGTCGTTCTAACGTGATGGAAACGCGTTCCGGGTCTTCCGGCACGATTCTAATGAACATGGAATCGTCTCTCACTCAGGGGCGCCAATGCCTTTGGCAAACGGCAGGCCTGCGAAGCAATGTTGCGCAAAACACATCGATCAGTGCCATCATGTCGCCGCTATGCGCGGACGCTAAAAACACACCGAGGCAACGGGGTGATCGGTTCTCATGCCTGCCGTGGGCCTAAATGCTGTTTCAAGGATTATAGCCGAATTTCGAGATCGATATCCGGGCATCGACGTCTCGCTGCAAATCGTCCGCTTGAGAATGGGCCAAGCTTCGCACCCGAGTGGGTTGGGCGCCTGATTTCCGGCGTGCCTTTTGGGATAAGAGGTAAACATTCGAATTCGAGCGCCAAGGGAACAACCCTGAGGAGGAATTCCTCGCCGCTCCCATGGACGCCCGCTTTGGGGAAGACGTCCAATCTCGACTATCAGTTCCGTGGCACGCTCTGATCATCGGGGGCACAAGGGAAAACAGCGACACGTTCAAATAGTTCCCGCACGGTTTCTTGTCGGTTTGAATCCGCGTAAACGGCCGCGCGGAGAAACCGCTTCAACGAGTACGGGTGATTGGGGCGTTCCCGATCCCCCTGCGGCGGTTAGGATGGACAATGAAAGGATAGTGGCATTGCCGACACATGCAGTCATTCACCAAGCGTATAGGCGTCTTTTGCTGTCTGCCGATGGACACGATCGACAAGCTGGCCCTTCAAGCCCAATCGACAGGTCGGCAAAATCGAAATGCGCTTCCCGCGACACCTTGGTAAACTCAAATTAGTTGTACCGACGGCGGTCAGTATCGAAGGCAGACTACGCGAGCTCGATCATTGCGAAAGAGCGATGTGTACGGGGTGCACATGTGGAACCACATCACAATGGGGATGCGTCATGTTCAAGTATATTCTTACCGCAATTGTCGCGTTGGCTCTCTTCAGCGCGCCCATCGGTTCAAATGCCGAGACGGGATCAGGTGGTGGAACCGGGCTGGACAGCTGGGCCGGAACCTGGTCGTCAGCAGACGGTGCGGTCATTACCATACAGTCGCATGGTGGATTTCTCGATATTCTCGGGAAAGACACGGCGTCCATCTTCGAATTGAAATGCATCATCGCCGACGTTCCCGACCGAGATAGCGCCGAATGTTACGGGTATGGCGTGAATAACAGCTCGACATTGCGTTTTCTCTACAAGAATACGATGTCGATCAACGCCGAGGGCAATATCGCCGAGAAATGGCAGGCCGACACCTGGGACGCGAAGACCACGAAGCGAAAACTCGTTTCCGGATCCGCGGAGTTCAAGAAATCGAAGGTGGAAAAGACCGGATCAAGATGAAGGCAGTGCGGCGGTCCCGGTCAGTTGCCGTTTCCTGGTAGGTTTCCGGCATTGGCGAACGCATGCCGCGTGACTGCTATGGGCGGAAGCGATGAATAGCCGCGTACTGCTCTCGCCCCGGTTTCTCATACTGCTGCGGTCGTCGCATTTGCACCGACCTTCCCGTCTAAAACCCCATGCGAGGGGCAACGAGGCTGCCGAAAATGTTTGCCGCTCTGGACGTACACTACGGACAATCACAGGCCACCACGGCATGTGTCTTGTTCTCGTCCTGGGACACCGCGACGCCCGAAGATGAATTCACTGTCCGCACACCCATTGTTGCCGATTACCGGCCCGGCCACTTCTTCCATCGCGAACTGCCTTGTCTATTGTCTGTAATTGAGAAGGCAGCGCAGTCTATGGAGGTCATTGTGGTCGACGCCTATGTGTGGCTGGGCCAGGATCGGCCCGGTCTTGGCTGGCATCTCTTCGATGCTCTGCAATCCGATGTCGCCGTTATTGGCGTTGCCAAGAATGCCTTTGCAGATTGTGACGCGGCAGTGCCCGTTTATCGTGGTCAAAGCACGAAGCCGCTTTACGTTACCGCGCAGGGCATTGCTCTGAACGCTGCGGCGGAGCACATCGCCGGGATGCACGGCCCGCACCGCATCCCCACGCTCTTGAAGCTAGCCGACCGGCTTACCCGCGCGCAGCGCCCGGAGGATAGCGATGCTGAAAGACAGTGAGATCAATTCGGCGCTGATGCCGTCCGAACAAATTGAATGGCATGCGGCACCCGTGTGGTCGGAAGCGGCGCGACCACCCTCGCCTTGGCTCGCCGTCCTGAGAATGTTGGCGCTTGCGCTCTTGGCGTCCGTGATCGCGATTATTGTGATCGATGCAGGCGGCGATGCGGAACCGAAATCGCTGGCCCGTTCGGCGTCGGCCGCGGCCATCATGATCAGCGGCGCTTTGACGATCTACTTCTGGATCAGAACCGCCGGACGCGTCTTTGCGCTGTTCGAACGCCCTGATCTGCGGTCTGATGCCTGTTACGTGCTGACCGACCGAAGATTACTGGTGATCCACGGCGACGCTGCCGAAACGCAAACGGTGACCAGTGCCAACTATCTTCTTGAGGCAGCGCTCAAACCCAATGGACGCGTGCATGATCTGCACCTGTGGTTCGGACCGCGCGGCAACGACGAAGTTTACGACTATGGAGAACCGCTCGTCCTCTTCGCACTGGAGAAAGGAGCCGAGGTCAAGAAAAAGATGATCGAACGTTTCGGCCCTCCTAAATGGAGGTAGCGGTTTTGGAATAACGGCAGGCGAAAGAACCTCGCCGGGAGCACTGTCAATATTGAATATGACGATGTTTGAAGTGGCCGCTTTTCACCGGAGGCATTGCGGTCAACACCAGGTATCCAGCTGGAACGCCAGATGATAATCGAGCACCTATCCGATCATCCGGATGCGATATCCGAACTGTCAGAATGGTATCTCTCGGAGTGGGAGCCATATTACGGGCAAACAGGACCGGGCGACGCGCGTGCAGACTTGGAGGCGCGACGCAGTCGCGAAGCGTTGCCTGTCGGTCTTGTCGCTATGGAGGGCAGGCAGGTTCTTGGCACCGCTGCCCTTGGCCTCGACGTCACGACCAATCTGACGCCTTCAATCATCGGATTGCTGGTCGGGCCAGACTACCGTGGAAGGGGTATTGGAACTGCACTCATAGAACGCTGCGTCGACGTTGCACGTGAGCTCCGGTACCGGCGTCTCTATGCGAGCGCGGCCTTGCCAGGTCGTTTGTGGGGCAGCACGGGTTGGGAGGAGATCGGCGAGGCCAGATTTTTAAACAATGAGTTCGGCTCGGTCTACGTGCGTGATCTCTGACTGGGCAGGCATCGCCTGTGGCGCCACCTGCGACACAGAACGAAAATCGTGGAATGGCTCCAAACGGCCATTTCTCACAACGCGATAAAGTGGATTTTGACTGGATCGCCCGACATTCGCGGCCCATTTCCGACGTTCGAGTATCGTTCTGTTTTTGCACTGCGACATTCAAAAGCCGCCATTGCGCAACCTTCTCATGAAAGTCGGCTAAATAGAATAAACCTGCCTTAATTCTGCGGCGCGCTAAAGTCTACTTTCAGGAAACACTTCAAAACCACATATCCTTCACAGTTCGACCGTCACGCGGAAGTTCCGTAAAACTATCGTGCCCATCAAAGTGACGGATTGGAATCTCGCCGATCGGTGAAGGGTCGGACATCCGCACATTTACGGCAGCCTGGATGCGCCCGTCTGCACCCTTGGCACTCGCAACCAAGTGCGTCACGCACCCGCACATTGCGCAGAAGTGAAAACAGATATCCCCACTATCGCGACGCAGATAAGGCGTTGTTTGCCCGGTCGTTTGAAGGTCATGACCCATGTACACGTAGGCCCACAGGACCCCGTAACGCCGACAAATTGTGCAGTTGCAGGCGGTGACCGACGTCGGCAGTGTTTCGAGTGTCCAGCCGACTTCACCGCAGTGACACTTTCCTTCCAGCATGTACCGGTCTCCTCCCTCGGCACTGTCGGCGATCCTAATGATGGTGGCGAACAGACCATGTCGACGCCTTGGAGATATACCTTTGTCAGATTTGACACGCCAGACGGCACATTTTTGTCAGGCCAGCAGCATCTGACGATTCGGCCTCAGAGCTGCAATTTCCCGCAACGCAACAAAGTGGCGTTTAACTGGATCGCTCAGCGCCGTTCGCGGCCATTCGCACCATTTGTGATTTGTTGCATCCCGGTCCGTGATTCCTGACATTCCCTCCAGGCGCGGGCGCAAAGGATTTATCAATGTCGCCAATTCGCACAAAGCATCGTTTTCAAATTGGGTCGATGCCCTATGCGCGACAGGTCAATCATCTTCTGTTTGGTGATAATCGGAAGCCGCCACAATCCTGCTCATCGGCGCGAGGACCGACATTTCATGTGCTATCCGCATTCAACGTCGACCGCCAAACCGGCGGCAGGGGCACATATTGGATTGAACCTCGATAATGTCAGCAGTATCGCACTCAATCGATATGCAAACGGGGACTCCCGGAGGAGTCTTTCTCAGGGCCTCACACAGACTTGGACCTCACCATCCGGGTCCGATTCATTGGAAATTCTTTCGCAGATCAAGTCGCTGCAACATTCGCTCTGTTCAGCACAATCTTGGCCCGCGGTTCGACAGGACTGTGCGACTCTCTGAGTCTTGCTCTTCACCCAAACAGACATATTCGGGCTTGAACCATCCGTCTTATCCACGACTTCGTGTGCAAACGTGCTGGACCCGAGGCTGACAAACAATCCGATTGAAACCGCTAGAATCAGAATTTTTCGACCAATCATCTTTTTCTCCTTAGCGAATAAATGACTCGATATCCGCCAGATGGGTTTCTTCATACAGGGAGACTGGCACGGATCGCTCCTTTTTCCAATTCTCCTTCGGTTTGACGCAGCATCAAACCTATCTTCTACGGATTTGACGCAATTCGTGTGGAACCTTGCTGACCGGCCACGAATTTGGGGATAGCTTGGCGTCTGCGTGCGACACGCCCATGACCAACTGATGGCGGATTATATCGGTTGTCATGGCGCTTTGGCCCTTGCCTTCAGACCAGCGCTCGTTGCCAGCATCTGTGCCCATAGATCGCGAGGAACGACCACTTCGGCCTCGGAACTGATCAAATTGCTTCAATGGCGATGCCTCAGGCGAATGCCGCCAATTCATCCGCGCGTTGCAATAGTCGTTGTGCATTGGTGAAGGTCGGCACTTCGATAAGATTGCCGTCAAGCTCAACGCGTCCCTGTCCGCTTGCTTGTGCCGCATCGAATGCATCGACGATCCGCCGGGCTTCGGCCACTTCCGCTGGCGACGGCGTCAGGACATCGTTGATGATGCCTGAATGGGAGTGCGCAACGGCGCTCTTGGCTTTGTAGCCGAGGCGCTGCGCGTTGAGCGTGTCATGCCGGGCGCCATCATTGTCCTGCCAGGTATATGGATAGTCGATCGCCATGATGCCGGCTGCGACGCATTCCAGCAGAAACCGTTGCCGGGCATAGGAAAGCTCCAGTCCGTCTGGCGCCCGCACGGCACCGAGATTCGCCGCCATATCCTCTGACGCCATCAAGCACGATTGCACGCGCGGGCTGGCCGAAACGATATCGCCAAGCTTTACGAGACCGCGCGCGGATTCGATATTGGGCAGCAGCTCAGTCGATCCAGGTGCGAGGCCGTAGCGTTCCTCGAGTGCCGCCACCGTCATGGCAAGCTGCTCGATGTGCTCCGGACCCGATACTTTTGGCAGCGCAATGATATCCGGTCCGCCGCGCATGACGGCTTCCAGATCAGCCATACCATCGCCATCGAGCGGATTGACGCGGACGGCGACCCTCGCCCCTCTTGCCCGCCATGCGGCCAGCGTTTCGGCCGACACCTCGCGCGCCTTCGGGCGCAACGCCGGCGGCGTAAAGTCCTCGAGTTCCTGTATGAGGACATCCGCGCCGCTCGACGGCGCGTCGGCCAATGCCCGCTCGTCCGCACCGTTGACGAACAACCACGATCGGCAGAGCTGCGTGGGTCGCTCAGTGCTCAAGTGATCCCTGGTTATCATCTTGGATGAGCTCCTCTGGTTCGTACAGCGAGGCGACAGCTTATCGACGGGGAAGTTCGATCCGAACATACAATGATCGACGCCGAACTTTTCAATCATATGATCGAAGATGAGTAATTCTGCCTTGAAGAGTGGCTATGGGGACAAAGCGATCCAAGGAGAACGCCGGCGACAACCAATGTGAGACATGCCGCGCCTCGACACCTTGTGCAAGAAGGAGAGGTCTGCATCCCGCAGGCCAACGACCTTGTCAAATCGAATCCGGTCGCACTTGGACAGAGATCGGGAATTTCAGACCAATGGCCCCGGTTTTGTGATCGAGGTCATGTTTGCTCCAGCCAATCGCGCCTACGGTGCCGGCCATGATCGGAAACAATTCCCTGCCCGGCAAAATTCCGTTGGAAGACGGTGGACAACAGGGGCCTGCCTGGTGGTTGCCTCCTGTCCCGTTGTTTGCCCTCCAGCCATTGCTGGCGCACATCGTCAGGACCATCGCAAAACGGCATCCTGACCTGATTTCCCGGCTCGGAGAAAACTGCAGCAAGCGCTTCTTGATCGATCCGCAGAACTTACCCTTTGTTCTGCTGCTCCAGCCCGATCCGGACAATCCGCTGCTGAGTGCGCACGACCGGAGCCAAGAGGCCGAGCATGACGTGCATATCTCCGCAACGCTGCTGACGCTTCTGAAAATGATCGATGGCCAGTCCGACAGCGATGCCCTGTTTTTCAACCGTGAGCTGACCATCACGGGAGACACCGAGGCGATTGTCGCCCTGCGCAATGCACTCGACAATATGGATGCGACACTGGCCGACGATGTCGCTGCGTGTTTCGGACCTCTATCGCGCCCGGTGCGCGCCCTGATCGACCTGACCTTCAAGCTTGCGGGCCCGAAATCATGACACAGATGCCGAAGCCGGAGCTCGTATGCCCGGCCGGAACACCCGCCGGCCTGCGCACCGCTGTGGAGGCCGGCGCAGATGCCGTTTATTGTGGTTTCAGGGGCCCGACCAATGCGCGCAACTTCCCGGGTCTCAATTTTTCCGTTTCCGAGATGGCCGATGCTGTTGCTTTCGCCCATGAACGCGATGCCAAAGTTCTAGCGGCTATCAATTCGTTTCCCACTGCCGGGCGCACCGGCATCTGGAAAGACGCGATCGATGACGCCGTAGAGCTGGGCGTCGACGCGATCATTATCGCCGATATCGGGATGGCCGATTATGTGTGCAACAAGCATCCGGAACAACGCATTCATCTATCCGTTCAGGCTGGCGCTTCCTCACCGGAGGCGGTCAATTTCTACTGCCGCAGATTCGACATCAAGCGCGTCGTACTACCGCGTATTCTGACGGTTTCCGAAATCAGCGCTTTGCACAATGAGATCGAATGTGAAATCGAAGCCTTCGTTTTCGGCAATATCGGGATGATGGCTGAAGGCCGTTGCGCGCTTACCAACTATGTCACCGGCCTCTCGACGAACATGGACGGCGTGTGCTCACCGGCGAACTTCATCCACTATGAGGAAGATGAAAACCGCAATCTGAAAACCAAACTTGGCGACGTCACCATCGACTGTATCGCCTGCGGCGAAAACGCGGGTTACCCGACAATCTGCAAAGGCCGTTACGACGTCAGCCACCGGCGCGGATATTATGCGTTTGAGGAGCCGGTCAGCCTCAATCTCACGCGCTTGCTGCCGGACCTGATGCGGGCCGGAGTCACGGCTCTGAAGATCGAAGGCCGGCAACGTTCGCGGGCCTATGTCAAAGCCGTCGTTTCGGCGTTTCGCGAAGCCGTAGACGACTACGCGGAGGGCCTTGAGCCCGATATTGGCGATCTTTTGGCATTGACCGAGGGCCACCGCGAAACCCAAGGCGCATTCCGCTCAAAGACCTGGAGATAACCATGACGCCGCACCTTACGCTGGGCCCTGTTCTGTACAATTGGGCGGCAGAGAGCTGGCGCGACTTCTATTTTGAAGTGGCGGATGAAGCGCCGGTCGATGAGGTCTTTCTCGGCGAGGTCATATGTTCGAAACGCGCCGCTCTATTCGACCCTCATCTCGATGCGGTCGTAACGCGCCTGGAAGGGGCCGGAAAAAAGCTGGTGCTTTCGACTCTTGCAGAAGTGACCAGCAATATCGATCGCCGGCTGGTGGAGCGCACGGCAACCGCAACCGGATACACAATCGAGGTCAATGACACGTCGGCACTGTCATATCTCGATGGCCGCTCTCACACCATCGGCCCCTACATGAACGTCTACAACGAAGACAGTCTGAATTTCTTTGCCGGTAACGGCGCGCAGAGCGTTTGCCTGCCGCCTGAACTGCCGGCAAGTGGAATTGCGGCCTTGGGCGAACACGGACGCGAACTTGGTCTCGATCTGGAAGTTCAGGTGTATGGACGTATTCCATTGGCGTTGTCAGCCAGATGCTACCATGCCCGCGCCCATAATCGCACCAAGGACAGCTGCCAGTTCATCTGCGACGAGGACCCCGATGGCATGGATCTGCATACCCTGGAGGGCAAAGCATTTCTTTCCATAAACGGCATCCAGACACAGTCATATACCTGCCTCAATCTCGCGGGTGAGCTGGATGAGCTTGCGGCATCGGGGGTTGGCCGGTTTCGTATTTCGCCGCACAGCACCGGCACCGTGTCGGTCGCCCAATCCTTCCGCGCCCTCCTGGACAAGGAAATGAGCCCTGAGGAGGCGGGTGCCAGGCTGCATGAGTGCGGGCTCGATGCGCCATTCGCAAACGGCTTCTATCACGGACGCCCCGGCTTTCAATGGCAGGCCTAGTGCGGGCATGCAGGAAAACGCCGCAGGCAGACCGCATCCCTGTCCTTGTACGAGAGTCCCGATTGCGGTTGCCCACGGAGCCTTCCTGTGCGGATAAAACCCTATAACCGGATTGCCCGGCTCTATGACATCTTGGATCTGCCTTTCGAGCATGGTCGCTACAGGCCTCTGCGTCGGATGCTGTTTGCTGGGCTGAGTGGCGACCTCCTCGATGCCGGAGTCGGCACCGGGCGCAATTTTCCCTTCTACCCGGACGGTGCGAGAGTAACCGGAATCGACCTGAGCCCGGCCATGTTGGATCGCGCCCGGCGCCGTAGGGACAAACACGGTACGGCTGTCGATCTACGCGAAATGAATGTGATGGAGATGAACTTTGCCGATGATAGTTTCGACGGCATTGTCTCGACCTTCCTCTTCTGCGTGCTCGGCACAGAACATCAACAGCCGGCCCTCGAGGAGCTTCGCAGAGTTTGCCGCCCCAACGGCGAAATCCGTATTCTGGAATACGCCATTTCGCAAAGACCCCTGCAGCGTTTTGTCATGAAGCTTTGGGCGCCTTGGGTACGCCTTGCCTACGGCGCCGAATTCGACCGCCATACGGAGCAATATCTCGATGCCGCGGGATTGGTCCTGATGGAAACGAAGTTCCTTTATAAAGACATCATCAAACTACTGTCGGTGAAGCCGAAAGCTCTCTAATTGTCCGCTTAATGTCCAATATGGGGCGTTATCTATTGAGCTCCACCGAGTGTCAGAGATGCTGCAAGGCGACAATTCGCCGGGCGGCAATCGAAGCTATCGACACACATTGTAGACAAGGTCTGCATAGTAAGACCCATACATGATCTTTCCCGTGCTTTTCCGTCTACAGATATATTTACCCCTTGCGTCATTGGCCAAACGGATCCAGCGGAAAGTGCCATCTCGGCAATCGATTGCCCAGGCAACCTCCTTGCCTCCTTGTTTGAGAGCCGGCGGCAACGCACCCACTCCGCCCCACTTGTCCGCACCGGCCGGGGCGAGTTCCTTCTTCACAGAGGAAATCCAATCATCAGGGCGGCAAACAATGCATCCCTTTCTTGAGGGGTAACGTTTCCATCCATCAAGCGTAAAACGCTTGCAGGCCGCCTCGGCGTTTTCAGCCATGGTGACGGTCATCCAGTTCTTGCAGGTTCCGCCCGTCGAGGTCGCATGGGCAGGGTCTGGCAGGCAAAACAAGAGGAAGAGAATGGAAATCTTGAAGAGAACAAACCTCATCACCTGCGGCATTTTGTTGTTCTCGCCTTTTCTAGCGGTTCCAACCTGCCGCACGACAATGATGTCGACCCACAAAAGAGAATGTTACGGGACTGCGCAGTGATCCACTATCGATCAATACTGGATTGGATCGTTCTGTGACCTGACCTGGATCATGTGCGTCTCGGAAATTACGTTATCGGATCGCCGGTCAAGTTCATCCAAGTGCGATGCTGTCTCGGGTTTCTGGCGCAGCCTATGCCGCAAATGAACGTAAGCGTCCGGCGTCCCCGCTCTTGCGCCGATCGCAATGATGCTGATGCTTCTCGGCGATGGCGGGCGCTGATGTCCACTATCGTTGGTGGACACTATCCCGGGTTTATCGATGACAAGGAAGCGGCGTAGGCGGCGGCATTGGTCGGATGATGAGAAGCGGGACATTGTCGCTCAGACGCGGGTTCCCGGTGTTTCGGTTTCCCGTGTTGCCCGCCGCTTTGACGTGAACGCCAATCTTGTCTTCAAATGGCTGCGAGATCCTCGTTTTGCCGTAGCTGAAGATGATGTGCCTGAGGCTACATTCCTGCCGGTTGAGATCGTGTCCGAACAATCTGCACCGCCTATCGAGCCACCGGTTGCAGACGGTAAAATCGAGATCGCGCTCTCCAGCGGACATCCATTGAGTATCACGGGCGCGTTTGATCCTGAAGCAGTCTCTCGCCTTGGGCGAGGCTTGAGTGAATGATCCTGGTCCCAGCTTCGACAAAGATCTGGTTGGCGGGAGGCGTGACCGATATGCGCAAGGGCTTTGCCAGTCTTTCTGCTTTAGCCAAGACCGTTCTCTATCAGGACCCGTACTCCGGTCATCTGTTCGTGTTCCGTGGGCGACGTGGCGATCTGATCAAGGTGATTTGGCGGGATGGGTCTAGGTTGGTGCATCAGCGCTGTAGGGAAACCGCCGACGCGATGCCAATATGGAATGTCGCGGTCTAACTACTTCAGCTCTTCGGGCGTAAGCGTTCTGGCAACACGGAAACCGATAGAGTTATCTCGGACGAGAGAAAAGAACCCATGTCGCGCGGCTGAACGGATGCTCCCCGGACCGAAGTACCAGGAACCGCCGCGCAAGACGCGAACCTCACCGTGCCCCCCTGGGTCAACCTCGCATTCTTTAAAGGTGTGTGCGGATCCATCAGTCGGGACACCGCGATAGTTGTCCACATAACAATCCTCTACCCACTCCCAGGCATTCCCGTGCATGTCGTGGACGCCAAAATCGTTTGCTGTGAAGCTGCCGACCTCCACCGTCTTATTCCGAAAGTGGCCCTTGTGGCTGCCATTGTAGGTGCGGTTTCCGTCGAAATTGGCTTGGTCTGTTGTAATCCGATCGCCCGTCGAAAACGGCGTCGTTGTGCCGGCGCGAGCTACGTATTCCCATTGCGCCTCTGACAACAGCCGATACTTCCTGCCTGTCTTGAAACTGAGCCAGTCCACGTATCTTTTGGCGTCCCACCAACTTACATTGATCACTGGTCTGCGACCGCGACCCCAGCCCTCATCTGTCGGCTCATACGACAAACAGTCGCCATCTGCTTCACAGGCGTCCCATTCCGCGAATGACACCTCGAACTTGCCAACTGCGAAAGCTTGCGGGATGCGGACCGTGTGTTGAGGGCGCTCATCTGCGTTGTTCTTAATTTCGCTATCCGGCGCGCCCATGGTGAAACTGCCTGCCGGAACCACAACCATTTCCGGACATTTGGGGCAGTCCTGAAATTCGTTCCCCGGCTTGTGCCCGCGAGTACGTGGGGTTGCATTCTCCTTGCGCCTCGGGAAAGTACCTATGGCAACCTTCTGCTCATTGGACGTTTTGCCGGTCTTGGGGTTCAACGTCTGGTCGTTTGAAGTGGCTGTCTGCTTACTGTCCGCAGATTTTCTCAGATTGGAGGCAATTTCCTGACTAGCGAACGGGGGTTTCGTATTGCTATCGTCCGGCGGCCTCTTCGCCGTTACGACTGGCTTGTTGATCTGCGGGCTAGCATCCGCGGGATTCGCCGCCGCCAGTTTCGCTTTCAACTTCTCTATTTCCTGCTGCAACGCAACAAGTTTGCCGTCGTCCTGTGGCTCGTGTTTGGCTTCCGGCTTCTTCGCCAATCGTCCCTTTAGCGCTTTGAGTTCCTTCTGAATGGCCGCCAACTTGCCGTCGTCCTGCTTGCTAGATTCCACCGTTGGCTCGACCTTAACCGGGCGTCCCGCCAGGAAAATCTTCCCGCCCAAGGTCTCGTTGTAATAGGCCGGATATTGAAGGTGAGGTTTCTGGGTTCTTGGGTCCGTCTCTTTCAAAGCAAGGAGCGCGACTTCTTCCCGCACGTCTTCCATGATTGCCGGAAGGTGCCGCCCCGGCTCTAGTATTCTTTTGGCGAACACTCGGGTGAAAACTGAGTTGCGCTCGGTCGTGTCGCTGTTGAGGCCATCCAGCGCCAGCTGACCGAAGCCAGCGGAATAGATGGCAAAAATTCCCTTTGTCGGTCGAGTGTCCAGTCCAGTGGAACGCATGATCGATGTAGATCGGAAGACTCGCCCTCGAGACTGCGCTTGCCGGCGCGCGAATTCCTCGATGGGATTGTTGCGGCAGGCATCGAGAACAAGGATTGTCAGCCCTGCACCCTTCTCTCGCGCTACATTGATGACATCTGTTTCGGCGATGGACAGGCCGCGGACCAATTGCTCGCCACGCGGATCTACCGGCGGCATGTCTGAGGGCAGCAGGAGATTTGAGCCTTTTAGCGCGATGCCATGGCCCGCATAGAAGATAAATGCCGTGTCACCTGGATTGATCTTGCGCTTGAAACGGTCAAGCAAAGTCAGGAAGCCGGCGCGATCGACATTGCGTCCAATTTCAACTTCGAATTTGAGTGACCGCAGCGTCACGGCCATGGTCTCGGCATCTGCGACAGCCTTGCGGAGCTGTCCCTGGAACGGATCTTTCTTGGTCTTCAGTTTGGGGTAGTCGTTGATACCTATTACGAGCGCGATGCGCTTGGCGGCATGACCTTCCGAATTGCCGCCAATCAGCAGTGCAGTGACCGTGAGCACCAGTAAAGCAAACCTCCGCATCGAGCCCTCCCAAAGCTTATGCAAATCTCGCCCTGCAAAGCCTATCACGGTCCAATTCAATGGGGGAGGATCAGTTACTTGCTGTCCGGTTTGCGATCGTAAATGGTCGCCAAATTTGGGTCGACCTAGTGTCATTTCCTTGATTTGAAATTGGCTTCCAAACGATCAATCGTCTTGGTGTCTGCGGCTTTGCAGAGCATCTTTGCATATGGAAGCGTGTGAGGAGTAAGCAGCAAACTGAAGCCTTCTACGATATCACTGAATTCGTGATCTAGCTTTCTATCGATGGTGGCAAGAAAAGCCCAAGTCTCTATCACGCCATCCTTGTCATCGTCGCCATGCGCAGTCAAATTCGCGAAAAAGACCCCTCTCCTTAGATAAGGCAGCTCGGAACCACCCTTTTGAGTAATCGCAATCGTCATGGGTTTGGCACGCGAAAATGGACTTGGAAGTCTTTGTCAATCACGGCAAACGCCGCTGCATAGACGGCATCCTTTCCAATACTGTTGACGTTGATATAGATTTCTTCCTTGCCGTCCGTGCAAACACGCCTAGTGGCGATACCCGTCTTCTTGTCGAACATGAGGCCACCTAGACCGGTGTTTGGCACGCCATTGCTGGATCGATGTCGCCTGCGTCCCTAGTCGGTCTGAGATTACCTATGCTGGTTCGGTTAGCGAATATTTTAAGTAAACACACTTGGGCAAAGCGATCTTCGCAGAACAAATTTCCATCGCCTTCTGACTGAGTTAACGCGAATTGGAGCAGTCAAGCATCGATGAGTTCACTGCAAAAGCAATTCTTTCTCTGAGTGTAGAGGCAAGCTACACTTCGTAATGTCTGCTTTCAAACGCATAATCGATTGAGCCTGTGTCGACATCTCGGCCGGTAGGCACCAATTGTGGTTCAAACACACTCATGCTGTAATCTGAGTGTGTTTCCTGTTGATACGACTGGTTTGCAATCATGACGTTTATTGTAATCGCAGCGATCCTCATTTCCGCACAAACATCCGTCCTTCAGGCCATGACGACAGCCGATCACTGCAAGCCTTTTTCCGGCTCGGCCTATGAGGGGGCTGCATCAGCATGCAAGGTCAGCAGGGAGTGCTGTCTATCTATATGCGATGATATCCAAAAGTCTTTGCCAAGACGCTCAGGCTCAAAGTCCGCGTGGGAGCATTTTGATCGGCAGTGCCGATTCCATTGTAAGACCAGATGCCGACCGGCTGTTGAGTGGTTGGGTTAGGCTTACTCCACGCGACCCTAGGTGAATGGAACCTCGACGAATGCGAAATGGTTTGTTGATTGTTCTGATGGCATTTGCGGTTGACCAGTTCATCTCCTCGGGATCAGCTGTGGCCGACACGCGTCAGCAAGAGCTTTCCAAACTCATCCAATTGGTTCGGTGAAATCCTTTGCGGCTCAACTTTTACATGGCCAATAGTGATGACCAACTCTCGCGACATGGTTATCTCAGCTCCTCAGGGGTGAGTGTTCGTGCAATGCGGAAGCCAATATCAAAATTCCTTAGGCTCGGTCTGTAACTGATGCGGGCAGCCGATCTGAGATACTTAGGCCCATTAATCCAGGAGCCGCCCCTCAAGACCCGACGGTTGCAAACGAACAGAAAACTGGACGCAACGTGGTTGCTCGGCCCGCTGCGGATTCCATCGCCGACCGACATCCTAAGGTTGTCGAACTCAGGGGGAATTGTCGGTTATCCGCCGACCTTGTCGCGTCTCTGATTGGATTGATAGCGCCGGCATTCGCCACGGTTCGCGATTGTCCTGGATGAGCTCCAAACGGCAAACTACCGCAACACAATAAAGTGGAGTTTAACTGGATCGCTCGGCGTCGCTCCGGCCCATTCCTGCCGTTCGCGCTGCTCAACCGTTGTGCGATGCAATAGACCCCAAGCAGTCCTTCGGCCTTTCACCACGCAGGCGGTAATGACGATGCCTGTTCTGCACCCTCTTCTGCCGCACCTTGTCAGCACACAACATGTCTGACAATAGGCGTACTGCGGAAATGCTTCTCGGCAGCTCCCCGGCGATTGGGTGCCAATAGTGGACGCTTCACACTCACGCAAAGTACAGCGAGGGTAACAGCTCAGATGCTGATTGGACTGTCGCACGAGATTGTTCGACGTCTGAAAGCGGTCTCCACAACAATCACTCAAGTGTGCCGCTTCGAACCCGGCATCCTGAATTGCGCCATCCCATAAGCCGTCTACTTGATGGAGAAAGGCATACTCATCTTGGCGCTATTGCCCAGGATTTTGTCGGTTACCGTGTACTCCAGTACATACTGCCCTTTAGGCACGCCGCCTACAGAGAGCGTCAAATTCATCATATACTCCACGAAACGACGTCGGCTTGCGAGTTTGAAAACACCAAACTCACGCTGACCCCAAAGCACCTTTCCTGTCGCAGATAGCAATGCCGCATCCGCAACCAGGTGAGTTTGGAAGATGTCTCCAACCTTTTTCCAGCCGTAACCAATGGGTTCGGCATAAACTCTCAATTTCTCGCTTGCTTCAAACTCATTCGAAGCGCGCGGATGGTACATTCCATAGTTGCTGCCCGGCTTATCAACAAAGACCGCAACTGCAAAAGACAGTGGAGATTTCAGTCTCAAGTCGGCAACAGCATCCATTGATGCTGCGGCACTCTTTGCGGGTTCTTTTGCAGCAGAGTACTGCAGAGCTTTTTGAAATTTGTCCTCGATGGTATCCGCTATAGCGCTTGGAAAGGAGCCAAAAATAAGAACCAACGAAACAAGGAATACACGCACGATAGTCCTCCACAAATTCTCTTCTGATGATTCAAATGACCCGAATTCGATACGGTGTTCCGGTCTACGGCCAAGCCATGAGATGGTTACACGCAGCCATTGTTCCGCATTCCAAATGCAATGGCAAACCGTGCGTACGCGCTGGGCGTGTTGAGGTGCCGACGCTGAACAAGCAAACACAATGAGGCCAAAGTCCGTAGTGGATCATGGACCCCATTCGGGCCGATCGAGACTGTTGGAGGTTTAGTTGCCAGGACGTTTGGACATCGGCGAGTTCCGTTTTGGAGCAGATGCACGCATTCGCAATCGGCCCAAAGCTGCCTTTCGCTCGAACAACGATCGTTGCGTTGCACATCCCCAAAACCGACATCGGTCGCAAGCGCGAGTATGCGACGACAGAATGGAAGCGAAGCGTTTTTACCAACATAGACTGTATGTCTGAAATCGGCAGCTTTGCAGAAACATTTGCGCGGCTTGGCTCGGGGATTTTGTGCCAAGAAGAGACATTACTTGAATGGTATTGGAGTTCTCAATTGTTATTTCTGACCCGCAGGTTGACCGGTATCTGGAGCGGGAGCGCTACGATCACGCGTTTCTGAGAGGAACTTATCAAAAGAGGTGTCGGCTGACTTTCATCAGCTCAACAGCAATAGACTCAACAGCTATCGAGCGTATCACGGAAGCAATATTGCTAGCTCTCCGGATTATTCCTGGAAGGCAAGTCAACCAGGAGACTGACGTCGCGTCCATCGCGAGCAATTCTGATGACTGAATGATGTATGGCTTGCAGTTTCGGATCTATCCGAGCTTTGAGATGATGTGTCATGGACGACATTGGCGGCATCAAGGCACTGGCCGTCGACTATTATGGCACCATCGCTAACAAGCAGTCGCTGGCCGCTATCGCAGATGAGGATTCCCCTCACATTGTCGTTCTGCCAACCCTCATGGGCTCTTTGCGGGAAGCCAGACCCCAGCACCTCAGGATATTCCGCCTATGTCCACCTCTGCCCACCCCCAGATCGGATGGCTCGCTGCCTTCGGAGCCGTGGTCGTCTGGTCCGGTTGGATTGTGGTGTCACGGCTGGGCGTCATCCAGACACTGACCATCTACGACATGATGGCGCTGCGCTTTTTTGTTGCCGCTGTCGTCGTTGCGCCGCTGCTGTGGCGTCATTGGCCGCGCCACCTGCGCTGGTGGCAGACCCTATTGATCTCGTTCGGGCAGGGGGTGCCTTATCTGGCATTAGCCTTTGGCGGGTTGCAGTTCGCCCCGACCTCTCACGCCGGAGTCATGATGAATGGCACGCTCCCGATTTTCACCGGCCTGCTCGGCTGGTTTTGGCTCAAGGATCGTCCTGACCGCTGGCGGGTCACCGGGATCGTGGTGATCCTCATCGGCTGCGGCTTGATCGGCTGGGACCGTAATTCTGTCGGCGTTGGGTCCGATGCCTGGATCGGCCATCTCATGTTCATGGCAGCGGCGTTGCTCGTCGCCGCTAACCTGATCGGTACCAAGGCCTGGCAGCTGACCGGTTTGCAGGCGATGGTCTTGATCCCGACAGTCAATCTTCTTTGGTTCGGACCACTCTACCTAGCGTTTCTGCCGAAGGCACTTGCAAAAGCGCATTGGTCGGAAATCCTTCTTCAGGGCACCTATCAGGGCATCGGTCCCGGCCTCCTAGGCCTTCTGTGGTTCGCAACCGCGATTCGCTCAATTGGCGCATCGTCGACCGCGGCGATGATGGCGATGGTGCCTGGAATGGCAGCACTTTTTGCCATACCGGTTCTTGGCGAGTGGCCAAGCGTGCTCGCGTGGACTGGGCTCATTCTCACTACTGGCGGCATCCTGCTGGCGGCCCGCTTGCAGTCGGACCGACGCCGCTAAAGCGGCGGTCGTATCTACCGTCGTCATCGAGAGAACCAGGTACGGCACCGGATTCGGCATCAATCCATATGCTCGCGCACACGAATCTGACAGGAGGCCTTGCCCCAATTGTCTAAATCCCCGACATAAAATTAAAGTACTGCAACCGTACAGGGAAGGTCAGCAATGGGTTAAAAATCCCCTTCGACCTGACGGTGAATATGGGAGGAATTGCTGCCGTGAGGTTTGGACAAATTGCACGCCATTCAGAATTGGCGGATTGGTGCAAACAGCCCATCCTGCCCAACTTCCGCTTTCTGGACCTCTGTTCAGTGTTTCGCATCTGCGTAGAATGACCGCTTCTCGCCCAATTCCGCCAATCATGCTGCGCGAAGAACGGCAAGCCAGGGTCAGTATCAGTCACGGTTACCGATTGCATCGCACGGCCGCCCCTGGTCGCTTGATTGCCAAAAATCCAAATTGAAGCCGCATCATGCTCGCCTTCGCGAGGAGATGGCGTCAGTCGACCACTGTGGCAGCCGGAATGCCATCGAGTATGACTGGCGCTCTCGGGCGAGACCTGCCCGCCAATTCTGCTCAGCGCCGTGCCCCTTCCCCCACCACAACGAACGGTGCCCAGATGGCGGGATAGGCATTCAAGGCGCTCGAAGCATCATCCATCAAGGAATTCATCGAGCGGCGCAGTGCCTCGGCCCGGCCGAGCGAGGCGTCACGCGAGGTCGCCTCAAACATTCTTGTCATGAGGCGCACTACCGCCTCCGATTCGACGGGCCAATGGGAGACAAGCATGGATCGTGCACCGGAATAGAAGAATGCGCGCACCAGTCCAGAGAGTGCCTCCGCACCGGGCTTTTCCCCCGCAGCCGTATTGCAGGCTGAAAGCACGACCATGTCGGCGTTGAGCTTGAGTTGAGCGACCTCGCTGGCGGTCAGCAACCCGTCATCTTCAATGCTGGCCTCGCGTGGAACTGTGAGCGCAAGAGCCGGATCAGCCAATCCTTCGATGTCTCCGGCAATGAGGCCATGGGTGGCGGAATAAACCACCTGGTATCTGTCAAGCTCGGTGCGCTTGACGGCTTTCTCATTGGCATTGCTGCGCAAGACAATGCTTTGCGAGGACGCGCCCATGAAAGAGGCGACTGCCTTGAGTTCTCCGGCTGTGTCGGGCAGGCGCGGTAGCGCGGCACTGAGCAAAGCCGGATCGGGCTTGGCACCGCGATAGAATGTGGAGAAGGCTTGCGGCAAGCAGCCATCCATTGGGTCGTGATGCCAAAACAGCTCATGCCCCATACCGGTCATCAGAAGAGCAGCTGGACCTGCGTGTCGGAACTGATGTTTCGTGCCGCCGTGAGCTGAGTTGATGCAGGACAACGGCAAAAACGGAAAGAAAACATGCTCCGGCCAGGCGACGTCGGCGAAGGCGATGTGCATGGCACGGCTGAAACACAGGCTTATGGTTGATCGGTGGGCATCTTGGCAATAACGTAATTCAATATAGGCGCAAGTGTTGTGGCGGTATCATCATGGTCTCTCGTATAACCTCTACCTTTGTTTCTGTACTCGTTGTCATTGTTGTGGCAGCACAACAGCCGGTGCGTGCGGAAAAGACGGTTCTTAGCCATGCCTCCATGAAGACCATGCTTGAAAACATGGGCTTCGAACCGACCGCAAAAACGTTCTCAAACGGTGAGAACTATTACGAGATTAGGATCCAACGTGGGGCTTGGAACTACAGCCTCGATGTCAATGCCAATAGCCCGAAGATGGTTTATGTATCAATGAGCTTCGGCCTATACACTGGCAAAATAGAAGATTTCCCAAAAGATAAACTTGTCGCATTACTGGCGGAAAATCAGAATACAATGTATAGTCACTTCTTATACCTAAAGGAGACCAACAAATTCCGATTGCTGTCGCGCTTGCTAAACGGCTCGATCACCCCGGTAATTCTTCGCCGTGCTTTAAACGAAATGGTGAATGTGGCCGATAGAACCGAACATCTCTGGAATCCAAAAAAATGGACCAACTCGACCCAATCTGAACAAGGCGATGACAAAAAAGAGGGCAAGAAAGATCCATAGGGGATGGGGAAGGTCAGGATCACGAATGATGGCAACCATGGACGAGCCGTTCCTGTGCTTAGACTCCTTTGCGGGTACCACGTAGGCTGAGTTACCGACCGCCTGCCCCACGGATATGGTGGCGATCGCTGGTATTAGGAGTAGCCAGGACACAGAGCATCCGAGCAAAAAGGGGCGAAAGCCGGCTCGGTTTCATATCGATCTGATGTTTCCTTTCTCGTCGTTGAAATTGCTGCTGTTTCAACGTGTCTTCCCTTTTGCCCGACCGGACAATATCTGCTGAACCTCCTGCTTGTATTTTTGCAACGTCTTATCGTGTGGCGCGATGGTAAGCGCTGCATTCACGTCGTTCAGCGAGCGGTCGAACTGCCCCGTCCTGAAAAGAGCGACTGCGCGGTTTATCAGCGTATTGAGATGCTTGGGCTGCTTCTTGAGAACATAATCGAAATCGGTGATGGCACGGGCATACTGACGTTGCTGGAAATAGACGACGCCACGTTGGAAGTAGACATCCCAGCTATTCGGTGCCAAGCGGATGAGGTGACTGAAGTCTTTGACGGACGCATCGTATTTTTTCAGCAACCTGTAAAGGTTGGCCCTCTCGCGCAATGTGGATCGGTAGTCTGGTTTGATCGTCAGTGCGGCATTGAAATCCTTCTCAGCCAGCTCGTTGTTGCCGATCCTCATATGGGTCAGACCGCGATAGTGGAGAGCATCGACGTGCCGCGGCGAAAGTTTCAGGGCCATGTCGAAATCCGGAAGCGCCTTTTCAGGCATACGCAGCGCCATGAGATAGACCTCTCCGCGGCCATGATAGAGAACTGCCGATTGCGGCGTCAGCCGGATTGCCTCGGCATAGTCCTCCAGCGCCTTGTCGAATTGTTTTGTGCGCGAAAAGGCCCGGGCCCGATGATAGTGGCTCGCCGAAGCGGTCACTTTTCGCGGCTTGAGTGCTAACGCCTGCCCGTAGTCCTTGATCGCCAGCTCGTATTGGTTGGTTTTGAAATACAGTTCACCACGACCCAGATAGGTTAGCGCAATCTCCGGTCGGGCAAGAATCGCGGCATCGAAAGCCGCGAACGCATTCTTGGCGTCATTCAGCAACATATACGCCCGGGCACGATAACTTTGCGTCACGTGGACAAAAGACTTGTCGGATTGGCGCTTCTTCAACGCTAAGTCGAAATCGGCAATCGCCTTCCTGGGTTCGTCGTTTCTGAGATACGCCTTCCCGCGAACATGGAAAATGGATGCTGTTTTGTGTCCGGCATTGATCTTGTCGGTGCAGGCCTTGATGGCAATGTGTGGCGTGCGGCTATCACACCCTGTCCGGACTCCACCGCTTTTTTTCTTGGTTCCATTCCTGGCTTTCGGCCTTTTGATGACCGGTTCGGTAACAGGCCCATCGTCGGATGGTTTGGGCCGCGCGACTTTCTTTCGTTTCTGATATTTCTTATGTCGAATTCGTGGGTCCAATCGTCCCTGGTTCCGGTCGGGTTTCGATCGAAGATCTTTTCGCTTTCCTTCTGTTCGCTGAGATTTTGCTCTGTTTTCTTCGCGAATCCTTTCTTTCTCACTCTCCGGCAAGAGGGCGAATTTCGCCTTCTCTTTGTGTTTTTTTGCTTCGTCGACATAGAACTTGGAGACAAATTCGGAGACGTCAGGCTGCCTGTGGGAACTGAGAACAATGACTCTGTCGAAGTCTCGGATCGCCTGTTCGTACCGCTTCATTTCGTTGAGGAGTTGGCCGCGCCGGAGGTAGGCCGCCTTGTATTTGTCATCAAGCCGAACGGCGTCGCCAAAATCCCGCAACGCTCGATCAAATTGCTTCATGCTTCGAAACAAACCGGCACGCTGATAAAAGGCCGCTGGATCTTTGCCATTGAGGCGAATAGCCGTGTCGAAATCCTTCATGGCGGCGGCGCGAATATTCTCAAGTGTATCGTCACCCACGACGACAGGGATGAATTTGCGCTCTTTCTTGCTCCAGATACGTTTGGTCTTCTTGATTTGGAGATACTGTCTGGCAACGCCTCTCAGCCGATAGGCCTTGGAAAATCCTGGCCGCAACCGGATTGCTTCATCCAGGTCTTTGACAGCGGCTTGATTCCGGTTCAACGACCTGTTTGCCTGACCGCGATTTGCGAATGCTTCCGCCTTGTCGGTGTCACTCGCGATCTTTGATTTGATAACATCGGTACACGCATCAAGACCCTTGGTTGAATTCAGACCGATGATCTTCCTGGAGAAAATAAACTCCCGACTGGCGCATTGCGAAATTCGCGTCTTGAGATTTCCAGGGTCGTTGATTGACCCGAGGGTTTGCTGGGGTTTGGGAGGAGGCGGTACAGATTTTCCAGCCGCCCGCAATGCTTTGGCAGCCCTCTTGCGGTTGATGATGGCAGCTCTGTATTTCGGATCCGTGATAAGAATTCTGTCAAAATCCGCAATGGCTCTCTCGTGTTGACCGTCCTTAAAATACGCGAATCCCCGTGAGTTATAGATGTCCTTGCGAACGCCTAAGCGGAGAGCAGCACTGAATTCCTCAATGGCCTGTCTATACCGCCCCTTTTCTGAATGAAATCGACCGCGGATCGTATGGATCGAATGAACTGCAGAACGACCCACCCGGTAGCGAATGGCGGATTCGAAGTCCTTTAGGCCACGATCGAATTCACCGGAATTGACGTAAGCACGACCGCGAAAATAGTAGGCTCGGCCATGCTTGGCATCCAGCCGGATGACGGCATCAAAATCGGCGATAGATTGTTTCAGCCGTCGCTTGTTGAGATGCACGACGCCACGACGAATCCGCGCCTCAATACGATTCTTTGTCGTCTCACCAGCCCCTCGGTCGATGATTTTCGTACAGCCATCGACGATGATCTTGGTATTGGTTTTCCCCAGGCAATCCGAATAACGGTCCGCTTTTGCCTCCTGGGCTGACCAGCACAAGAGGACGGTGATCAAACTGAACTGTTGAAGAGGGAAATTCATCTGCCGGCTCCGTCGCAAACATTCGCACGAATAGCCAATGGTTCCATTGCCGCCCTCGGCAGGTGTGTCCAAGCATCCAGAGCCGCGTGCAAAAGGCGAAGGACAACCTTAGACATCAGCTCCTCCCAGGGAAGGCATCACTATTGAGAAACTAGCACTATGCAAATAGTCAATCCAAATCACATCAGCTGCTGCCGTGAGCGGATCGCAACAGTTAGCAGGTTCAGCTATTGTCACATTATCCCCGTGCCACGATCACCTCGCGAACGGCTCATATCAAAAAGCAATCGGTCGTCATCCGGCTTGGATCATCTGATTTTCATTAGTGAGCACACGGTCTACCATTGGTTTTCAATCCAATAGGCAAAACGGTCGGTACCGTTTTTCTGCGCCATCGCCTGCGCATCGAGGGCGCCCAAGCGTCAAATCCAGTCATTTAGACGGGATTTCATAAATATCCGGATTTATTAATATAGCAGACCTACATCCATGCTTCCATGATCACATGCCCTGTGCCGGTGATTGTCCGCCCGAAATGTGTTGGCTACAGGACTGCCGTCTTCGGACTCCGATGACCCGACAAGGCTTTGAAATCGAACACAGCCGTTACGCGGCAACTGCCTGCGGATCCTTCACCGGAGGATCCGCAGCCAAAAAACGGGCTACGTCTTTCATGGAACGGAAATCGAGGTCGTCGTCTGCCGCCAAACGGCCATGTCGAATCCGACCATCAAAGTTTCGCTCTCGTAGATAAAATTCGTTCTCGCCTTTCGACAAAGCTGCGGCGGTCATCTGACATCCAACTCGAAGAAGCACTCTGCGGCGTGCCAGCGCCTGCAGAAATCATCTCTGGGCGTGCTTCGCAGACCGTTCGCCGGTTGCGTCAACCCAATTGACCGAACCAGGCGACTCCTTGAGAATCGGCTCAGATCCCCCCGTGACGCGCCCGCCATAAATGGCCGTCAACAAGGGGGGATACCCGGGAATCGAGGAACAACCCCATGCAAAGGGCAAAAATGACCCTTCGTGCCGGGGGATGCGGCCTTATCTGCCTCGGTTTCACCGCATTGCGCGACTAATTGCGCAACGACAAACAGGCTTCACTTCGTCATATATCGAACCTATATATAGCGTATGAATACAAGGCCCTCGCCGAAAGACACCGACCGATGAACGTCCGTACACTGTGCCTCGGCATCCTCTGGTTCGAGGAAGCGACAGGCTATGAAATCAGAAAGCAGGCCTCCGAAGGGTGTTTCAGCCACTTCGTCGAGGCGAGCTATGGCTCGATCTACCCCGCCCTCAACAAGCTCACGGACGAAAATCTCGTCACCTGGCGAACCGAGACGCAGGAAGGGAAACCGTCCCGCAAGGTCTATTCACTGACGGATAAGGGCCGCGCCGCGTTGATCGAGGCGCTGCACGAGGCGCCGAAACCGGATGTCATCAAGTCCGAGTTTCTGTTTGTCGGCCTGTTTGCCGAGCACCTCGACAAGACGTTCATGACATCGGTCATCGACACGCGCATTGACGAACTTGAGGCCGATCTCGCCCGCCTTCGCGAAGAGATGGCGACAGTCGACCACAGTGGCAGCCGGTTTGCCATCGGGTATGGCATGGCGCTCTACGAGGCGGAACTGAACTACATCAAGAATGCCCGGGGCCTGATCGAGGCCGGTGCCGACCATCCGCAGGCAGCGGAGTAGGAAGCGATGACGAACGAGACAAACGACAAAGAGACAGAGCCCGGGCAGGCAGCGCCTGAGCGAACGGGCGTTCGGCGCTCCTATCTGTGGGCAGCGCTGTTCACAGCCGTCATCGGGGCATGGATCTATTCCGGCACGCTGGCAAATAGCGAACGCAAAGAGGTTGCGCCCGTCGCCGATACGGCCGAGGTCGCGGAGCGGCCGCTCTATCGTGTTCAGGTGAAGACATTCCAGGCCAAGGCGCGCGATGCTGTCCTGGTCCTGCGTGGGCGCACGGAAGCCGATGCGCGGGTTGAGATCCGAGCGGAAACCGCTGGCATCGTGCGTGAACTCCCCGTTGCCAAGGGCGCGCGCGTGGCCAAGGGAGAGACGCTGTGCCGTATCGATCCGGGTGCACGCAAGGCCGCGCTTGACGAGGCCAAAGCAAAACTCGAACGTGCAAAGCTCGACTACACGGCGGCACAGACACTCGTCACCCGCGGTCACACGGCAAAGCTGAAGGTTGCCGAATACAAGGCGACACGCGATGGCGCCATGGCCGCGCTTGAACGGGCGCAGATCGATCTTGATCGCACACGCATCCTGGCGCCCTTCGACGGGATCGTCGAAGAGCAGTCCGCCAGGATCGGAGACTATCTGTCCATCGGGAAGACCTGTGCCAAGCTGGTGGCCCTCAATCCGCTGATGATTATCGCGACCGTCTCCGAGCGCGAGGTGTCAAAGCTACAGGTCGGCATGCTGGGCAAGGCGGAACTGGTGACGGGCGAGACGGTATCGGGACCGATCCACTATATTTCGCCGACCGCAAATGCTCAGACACGCACGTTCCGCTTCGAGCTCAAGGTCGACAATAAGGACGGTGCCCTACGCGACGGCGTCACGGCGGATATCAAAATCCCTCTGAAATCCAAACCGGCCCACTTGTTCTCGCCGGCCCGCCTAGTCCTGAATGATCGGGGCAAGGTCGGTGTGCGCATCGTCAACGAAGAGAATGTCGTGCAGTTCGTCCCGGTCGAAATTCTCGCAGACAGTCCGGCAGGCGTCTGGGTCGCGGGCCTGCCTGAACGCGTAACCATCATCACCGTCGGTCAGGATTATGTGCGGCCCGGCCAGAAGGTGGACCCCGTCGAGACGACCGGAATAGCGCAGCAGTAACGCCCATGTTGAACGTTCTCGAAGCCATTATCCGGCGGCCGCGGTCCGTCCTGACGATCATGATCGTCATGGTCGCGGCCGGCATCTTCTCCTATGTCACCGTGCCGAAAGAAGCCAATCCGGATATCGACGTTCCGATCTTCTACATCTCCATTCCGCAGGAAGGGATTTCGCCGGAAGATGCCGAGCGGCTTCTGGTCAAACCGATGGAAAAGGAGCTTCGCGGTCTCGAAGGCCTGAAAGAACTCACGGCCATTGCCAGTCAGGGACATGCGGGCATCATCATCGAGTTCACCATCGATGTCGATCATGATGCCGCGGGCGCCGATGTGCGTGAGAAGGTCGATCAGGCGAAGGCGGAGCTGCCTGGCGGGGCGGAAGAGCCTGTCGTGAACGAAATCAACATGAGCCTCTTTCCGGTTCTTGTCGTGACGCTATCTGGCGACGTGCCGGAGCGCTCGCTCTACCGACACGCCCGTTCGCTGAAAGACGAGATCGAAGCGTTGCCGGGTGTGCTCGAGGCCAATCTTGCAGGCCACCGCGAAGAGCTTCTCGAGGTGTTGATCGATCCGACCAGGCTCGAGTCCTATAACATTACCCAGGCCGAACTGGTCCAGGCCGTCACCCGCAACAACCGGCTGATTGCCGCCGGCTCCCTGGACACCGGACAGGGCCGTTTCAACATCAAGGTGCCGGGCCTGTTCGAGACCCGTAAAGACATTTTCGGGTTGCCGATCAAAGTCTCCGGCGACGCCGTCGTGACGCTTTCGGATGTCGCCGAGATCCGCCGCACCTTTAAGGACGCCTCGAGCTTCAGCCGCTTCAATGGCAAGCCGGCCATCGCCATCCAGGTAATCAAACGCATCGGTGCCAACATCGTTGCGACCAACAAAGAAGTCCGCAAGGTGGTTGCGGATGCGACCGATGACTGGCCTTCGAGCATCAAGCTCGACTTTGCGCTGGACCAGTCGAAGTTCATTTTCGAGGTGTTGGACTCGCTGCAATCCGCGATCATGACCGCCGTCGCACTCGTGATGATCGTCTGCGTGGCGACCCTTGGCATGCGTTCGGCTGCGATGGTGGGGCTCGCAATCCCCGCCTCCTTCATGATCGGATTTCTGCTGATCGCCCTCCTCGGCATGACCGTCAACATGATGCTGCTGTTCGGCATGGTGATCACCGTCGGGATGCTGGTCGACGGTGCGATCGTGATCGTCGAATATGCCGACCGGAAGATGGCCGAAGGCATGGCCCGTGCCGATGCCTATGTGCTGGCGGCAAAGCGCATGTTCTGGCCGATTACCTCGTCCACCGCCACGACCCTGGCAGCCTTTCTGCCGCTGCTGCTCTGGCCGGGCGTCGCGGGCAAGTTCATGAGCTATTTGCCCTTAACAGTAATTTTCGTTTTGAGCGCCTCTCTTCTGACGGCCATGGTCTTTTTGCCGGTGCTTGGCTCGCTGTTCGGGAGCACGGATGCCAATGCCCACGACGCGGAAGCCGCGCGGCGGCTGGCCGGCACGGCCAAGGTCGACTATCGCGACATCAAAGGGCTGTCCGGTGTCTATGTGCGCCTGTTGCAAAGGCTGATCCGGCATCCCGCCAAGGTGATCGCCGTATCGCTGGCCCTGGTCATCTGGGTCTTCACGGCCTTTGGGGAAAACAATAACGGCGTCGAGTTTTTCGTCGATACGGAACCGGAGCAGTCCCTCGTCCATATCTCCGCACGCGGCAATCTGTCGGCGCGCGAGCAGCTCGATATCGTGCTGCAGGTCGAGCGGCTTGTCCTCGGTATCGATGGCATCAAGGCGGTCTTTACGACAACCGGATCCGACTCCGGCGGCCCGAAACTGGGAACCGGCGAAGGCCTCGATACGCCGGTCGATCAGATCGGGCTGATCAGTATCGAGCTTGCCGATTTTGCGACACGCCGGCCGGGCAAACAGATCCTCGCCGAAATCAGGAAGCGGACCGCGACGATCCCCGGGATCAAGGTCGAGGTCCGCAAACGCGAAGACGGCCCGCCGACCGGCAAGGCCATCCGGCTGGAGGTCCGCGGCGATGATCTGGCGACAATCGAGACGGTGACGGGCCAGGTCCGCGCGCACATGGACGCGAATGTCGAGGGCCTGCGCGATGTCGAAGACACGCGGCCTTTGCCGGGGATCGAATGGCTGCTCACGGTCGACCGGAAGGAAGCCGGGCGCTATGGCGCCGACGTTGCGTCCATCGGCGCCATGATCCAGCTTGTAACCAACGGCGTTCTGGTCGGCGAGTATCGGCCCGACGATTCCGAAGACGAAGTCGACATTCGCGTGCGCCTCCCGCGCGACGACCGCACGATCAATCAGCTCGATCAGTTGCGCATCCGCACGGCGAACGGACTGGTTCCCATATCGAATTTCGTCACGCGCAAAGCTAGTCAGCAGGTCAATACGATCACGCGGAAAGACGGTCGCTATGTCATGTCCGTGAAGTCGAATACGGCCGACGGGGTTCTCTCGGACACCAAGGTCCAGGAGATCAATGGCTGGCTCACATCGAAGACCTGGCCGAAGGGCATCAGTTTCCGTTTCCGCGGAGCGGATGAGGATCAGAAGGAGTCCGGTGCCTTTCTGGCGAAGGCCATGGTCGGCGCGCTCTTCCTGATGTTCATTATCCTGCTGACCCAGTTCAACAGTTTCTATCAGACCTTCATCACGCTCTCGACGGTGGTCTTGTCCCTGGTCGGCGTGCTCATTGGCATGATGGTCACGGGCCAGACCTTCTCGATCATCATGACCGGAACGGGGATCGTCGCGCTTGCCGGTATCGTCGTGAACAATTCGATCGTGCTGAACGACACATTCAACCGGATGCGTTCCCAAGGCATCGAAGTGATCGATGCCGTCTTGCGCGCCTGTGCCCAGCGGCTGCGGCCGGTTCTGCTGACAACCGTCACGACGATCTGCGGCCTGATGCCGATGGCACTGCAGATAAACGTCAATTTCTTCGAGCGATCCCTGCAGATGGGCTCGATCACCTCGATGTGGTGGGTGCAGCTGTCGACGGCGATCATTTTCGGCCTGGGCTTCGCGACCCTGCTGACGCTCATTCTGACCCCGACCCTGCTAGCCATGCCGACGGTCTATGCAGATGCATGGCACCGATGGCGCGGACGTCGCAAAGAAATAAAAAAGCCGACGTCGGGACATCTGCCGGAAGCTGCCGAATAAGCGACGTATCTTATGCCGCAGTTCGTATTGTGGACGTCCATGCATATGCCCGGAGGAAGTCCAGCAGCTCTTTGAGTGCCGGAGGTATCGGTCGGTCTCGTACGATCACGACTTCGACACATCTTTCAATGGCCAGATCCGTGATCGGGCGAGTGACGATTCCGGGACTGGTAACCGAGTGTAGCGGTATCATCGTAATACCGTGCCCTTGTGCAATGGCCGTTTGGATCCAGTCTTCCCGCTCGCTGCGGATGACGATCTCCACCGAGAATGAGCGCTTGGCGAGCGTATCGGCGAAGGTCTCACGAAACTCGCAACGGAGCCGGTCCGCATAGGCGCAACCGGCAAGATCGGCAAGTTGGATATCCTTCTTTTTCGCCAAAGGATGATCTGCGGACATGGCAAGAACCATTGGTTCCACGAACAATTCCACCGCCTCGAACTTCTCGGGTAGAGGTTCGTGGCGCCCCATGATCGCACAATCGATTGCACCGCCAAGCAGAAGCTCATGGCAGCGCTTGGACCACACATCGTGGAGCAGGAGTTCGACCCCTGAATTGGCTTTCTGAAACTCGGACAAAGCCGGTCCGATTACCGTTGGACCGATCGTACACATGATCCCGATGTCGAGTTCGACCATCTCGAGTTCGATCATTGATCGAGCATCTCGCTGGGCCGCTTCTCGTGTGTCCTGGATCCTCTCGAAATGCGTCCGCATGGCTCGGCCGAGACCGGTCAGTGCGATGTGTCCGGAACCGCGGACAAACAAAGCCCCGCCGAGTTCATCTTCGAGCTTTTGGATTGCCTTCGTGAGAGCCGGCTGCGACACGCCGCTGGCATCGGCTGCCCTGGTGAAATTCATGTGATTGCAGAGCGCCAGGAAGTAACGGATCTGGTGGAATTCCATTGTCGGCGTCTCCGGTTCACTGATCTAGCTCAGCCCGATTACCACAGGTTATCGGCGTCATGAAACATCGGTATTTCACGGTCGCTTTCGAGTGTGACAATGATCCGGGCGAACATGATTTCAAGTCGGACATGACAATATTCACGAGGAACTGCCCATGATGCGCGCACTCAAGACGGCAATCGCAGGTGTCGCTGGAGCCATTGCATTGATCCTGCCCGTCAACGCCGCCCCCGATGGCTTTGACACGGCTGTCGACAAGAATGGCGCGATCCGTCTTCCCGATGCGGATTACCGCGCGCTTTGGCAATATCTCGGTTCGTGGTCCGTCCTGGACGACGACAAAAAGACCGGCGCGAAAGAGATGCACACGGTCTATACGCAACCCGGCGTCATTGAAGCCTACAGAAAGTCCGGAGCCTTTCCCGATGGCGCCGTTCTAATCAAGGAAGTGCGCGAGACGGCAACGGAGGACCTGACCACCGGAACGGTCAGCCATGTGAAGGCACTGAAGGGCTGGTTCGTCATGGTGAAGGATCAAAAGGACCGCTTCAAAGGCAATCCGCTTTGGGGCGAAGGCTGGGGTTGGGCATGGTTCGATGCCGACTCGCCAACCAAAACAAAAACCAAGAACTTCGAAGAGGAATGCCTGGCCTGTCACGTACCGGCCAAGGAAACGGACTGGATCTACACCCGCGGATATCCCGCTCTACAGGACAAGTAGTCGGCAGCGTCTCTGTACAAGCCTCAGGCGGTTGAATTGGCTTCGGTCAAAAACGCCGCAGCGACGTCCTTCTCGTAGGCAAATACAGCAGGCATACCGCCGGTATGAATCATCAGAAGCTTTTTGTCTTCTGCGGATTCTCGTGCACGGGCCAAAAATCCGGCCAATGTCTTGGCCGTATAGACCGGATCGGTGATCAACGCCTCTTCTCGCGCCGCCAGTCCCATCACATCGGCAACTTTCTGGCTCATTCGGCCATAGCCCGGCGCAAGAAATTCATCTGTCACAACGACATCATCGTCGACAACCGGTGACGGTATGCCCAGCAATTCAGCAATCTCCAGGCACCGCTCGACAATCCGCCCCTTTTGGACCTCTGCCGGACGACGCACACAGATGCCAGTCACCGGTACCTGTTCGCCCAATGCCCTGAGACCGAACAGAAGACCGGCATGTGTTGCTCCGCTACCCGATGCAACGACGATCTCGTCGAATGCGATTTCTTGGTCCGCACATTGCGACACGATTTCGCGAGCCGCGACGACATAGCCAAGCGCACCAAGCGGCGGATGGCCCGGCGACAAGTGAATGACATAAGGCCTTGAACCTTTCGCCTTCAGATCATCGGCAATGGCGTGCAATGCCCGGTCGGCGCCAGCTTCATCTTCGCCATGCGGATAGGAATGGAGCGTTGCACCGAGGAGACGGTCGATCAGAACGTTCCCGGAATTCCGATAAGCTGGATCGTTCTTGGAAACACGCTCTTCAAGCTGGATATGACAATCCATTCCGAGTTTACGCGCGCCGGCTGCCGCCATCCGCACAAAGTTCGACTGAACGGCGCCGGTGATAAGAACCACGTCTGCACCTTCGGCAACAGCCTCACCCAGATAGAATTCGAGCTGCCGGATCTTATTGCCGCCAAAGGCCAGACCCGTCATATCATCGCGTTTCATGAAAAGGCGTGCACCGCCATTTGCCTGAGCTAATCGCGGCAACTCTTCGATTATTGTCGGCTGCGCCCACAGTACCGCACGTGGTAGCTCATCGAGTTGTCCGAGTGCCCTATCCAACTTGTTCATGGCCGAGCCTCGGGCTGTGTCGGTTCCGGCTCAGGTGACGGATCCTTTTTCTTCTGACCATTCTGGGATTTTGCGAGCACAGCGGCTTTCGCTTCCTCTTTGCGGTACGTCCATAGGCTGACCGGCATAATCATGAGATAGCCGATACTGCCCACGGTAAGAGTTGTGTAGGGATAGGTCAGCAGCAAGGCAACGAACAGAGCCGCGCATACAAACACTGGCAAAACATGCTCACGCTTGATCCGTTGGCCAAAGCTCTTACCCGAATAGGTCGGGATCTGACTGACCATGCAGAACGCAATCACAAGCGTGTAGACCAGGATGATCGGTGTGAGCCAGACAACCGAGGCGATGCCGATATTCTCGAAATAGAGCGGCAGAAGCACCACGAGGGCAGCAGCAGGCGCCGGAATGCCGACGAAATAATTGCCTTTCCATTTCGGTTCATCCGCATTGTCTAGCGCGACATTGAACCTTGCCAGTCTCAACGCTGCGCAGAGAGCAAAGATCATCACGACGATCCAGCCGAGACTTCGCAACTCGCCGAGAGCCCACGTAAAGACGACGATCGCCGGTGCGACACCGAAATTGACGAAGTCGGCAAGTGAATCGAGTTCGGCGCCAAAGCGCGATGACGCCTTCAGCAGGCGTGCGACCCTTCCATCAAGACCATCCAGGACCGCAGCGAAAACAATCGCTGCAATGGCAACGTCGAAACGCAGTTCGATCGCCATGCGAATAGCGGTCAACCCGGCACAAAGACCAAGCAGCGTGAACAAATTGGGTATCAAAACCCTGATCGGCACCTGTCCGCGGTTAAAACCGAACTTGCGCGGACGCCGCTCCGCCGGGCCAGGATCGAAGGGTGGGAACATATGAGTCATGGATTGATCGCCGTCTTATTCGTTCAATCGATCCTGGCTTCGCGCTCCCCCTCGTCCGAAGCCAGATCCGCCAGAACGGTTTCGCCACCGATCGCCCGTTGTCCAACCGCGACAAGTGCGGCACGGCCCGGCGGCAGGTAGATATCGGCCCGACTTCCAAAACGAACCAGCCCGATGCGCTCTCCAGACCGAACCGTATGCCCTTGGCTGCGAAAAGTCACGATCCTGCGCGCAATCAGCCCTGCGATAAGGACACATCCGATCTGCGTATCGTCCTCCCCGCGGATGACCAGCGAACGGCGTTCATTCTCTTCGCTGGCCTTGTCGAGCTCAGCATTGAGAAAACGCCCGGGCGTGTAGACCTCATGTTCGATCGGCCCTGCAATTGGCGCTCGCACAATATGGACATCCAGAACCGAGAGAAAGATGGAGATCCGAATTCTCGGATCAGAGCCAAGCTCCAGCTCCGACGGCGGAACGACCGACTGTATATTGGAAACCCGACCGTCCGCCGGGCTCACCACCAATCCCTGCCGAATAGGTGTGGCACGCTCAGGGTCACGAAAAAAGTAGGCGCACCAGAGTGTTAGGACCACACCAATCCAACCGAGCGGTTGCCAAACCCAAAAAAGTACAAGCGCGACAAGCCCGAAGGCCGCAACGAACTTGTAACCGTCCGGATGAACCGGCGCCAAAGTGGCGCTTATCGTTTGCAACAGTGTGCGATCGTCAGCCACAGTCAATCCTCACTTTCAGAAAAATCATCACTTTGCAGGCTCGGGTTCGAGCGCAGTCGGCTCAACAGGCGCAACAATGTCGGCTTCGTCTATCACGCAGGCCAGCCGCTCGCGGGCTTCGTCGGCTTCGCGCTGACGGTCCCATAGCCCGGCATAAAGTCCGCCTTTGTCCAGAAGTTCGCCATGGGTGCCGCGTTCAACAATCCGCCCCGCCTCCAGCACAATGATCATGTCCGCATGGACGACGGTGGATAAGCGATGCGCTATGACAAGGGTCGTGCGTTCGCGCGCAACCCGCTCCAGAGCCTCTTGAATCTCGTTTTCCGTGTAGCTGTCGAGGGCCGAGGTCGCCTCATCGAGCATCAGGATCGGTGGGCCCTTCAATATCGTGCGGGCAATCGCCACGCGCTGTTTCTCGCCGCCGGAAAGCTTCAGGCCACGTTCGCCAACCATGGTGTCGTAGCCTTGCGGCAAATGGGCAATGAAGGTGTCGATCTGCGCCAGCCGTGCCGCTTCCTTGATCTCCTCATCATCGGCGTCTGGCCGACCGTACCGTATATTGTAGGCGATGGTATCGTTGAACAGAACGGTGTCCTGGGGAACCATACCAATGGCGGCACGTAGAGATGCTTGCGTGACCTCCGAGATATCCTGATCGTCAATCAAGACACGGCCTGAGCTGACATTGTAGAAGCGAAACAGTATGCGCGAAATCGTCGATTTCCCGGCCCCTGACGGGCCGACGATGGCCACCATTTTGCCTGCCGGCACTTCGAAAGATACATCGCGAAGGATTTTGCGATCGGGATCATACGAAAAAGAGACATTCTCGAACCGGACCGACCCTTTGTCGACAGCGAGCGGTTTGGCGTTTGTACTGTCGACCACTTCGGCAGGTTGGCCGAGCAACGCAAACATATTCTCCAGATCGACCAACCCCTGTTTGATTTCGCGATAGACAAGTCCCATGAAGTTCAACGGCTGATAGAGCTGTATCATCAGGGCGTTGACCATTACAAAGTCGCCGACAGTCAGTTCTCCGGCAATGACGCCGCGCGCTGCCAAGAGCATCGATACCGTGAGCCCGGTCGTGAAAATAACGGCTTGCCCGGAATTCAGAACACCGAGAGATGTGAATGTCCGAATGGCGGCATCTTCATATTTCGCCATCGACACATCGAAACGGCGGCGCTCCAACTCCTCATTGCCGAAATATTTGACCGTCTCGTAGTTGAGCAGGCTATCGACAGCCTTTGAGTTGGCCTCGGTATCCGACTCGTTCATATCGCGGCGAATTGCGATGCGCCATTCGCTGGCCTTCACCGTGAACCAGATGTAGAGCGTGACCATCACCAGCAGGATGGCAACGAATTCCCACCCGAAATACGAGTATAGAATCGCCGACATCAGAACGAGCTCGACCGCCGTCGGGATCGAGTTCAGGACTGCGAGCCGTATGATCAGCTCAATGGCTTTCGTGCCGCGCTCGATCACCCGGCTCAATCCACCGGTTCGCCGCTCCAAATGAAATCGCAGGGACAAGACATGCAGATGGCGGAATGTCTTGTTTGCCAGCGACCGCACCGCATGCTGTCCAACCCGCGTAAACAGCACGTCCCGCAATTGCGAGAAGACAATCATCGCCACACGACCAACACCGTAGGCGATGATGAGGAAAGCCGGAACCAGAGCAAGCCCAAGGATGACCGTGCCACTGTCGGTATTGCCGCTCTCACCTGTCAGCCAGTCGACTGCGGCCTTATACGCCAGGGGAATCGCAACCGTGACAAGTTTGGCAACAACCAGTGCAACAAAGGCCAGCACAACGCGCCAACGAAGATCCGGCCGCCCTTCGGGCCAGATATAGGGCATCAGTCCGCGCAGAACCGAAAGATGGGCTGCGCGCTCTGCCAAAACGTCCGTGTCGCGTCGGTCAGCGTGATGATGCGCCATAAACTACCGTTTTCCGAGTGGCCAGAATGCGAAAGGGCAGCCGCAACCGCCCTCAAACCCAGCTCTTTCATAGAGAGGCCTTGGCGTGGCGGCAAGCAATGCCAGTTTGAATAACCAGCATTAAAAGCCTGGCTTGACGATGCCATATGCCAGATGCCAGATGGGCTGATGAATAGAAAAATCAAGAAAGTATGTGTCTATTGCGGCTCCGGGACGGGTCATAACCCCCTCTATGCGGAAGCGGCAGATACCCTGGGCTCGGCGCTCGCCGAGCATGAAATTGGCCTGGTTTACGGTGGCGGCAGCAATGGACTGATGGGAGCAGTTGCAAAATCAGTCTTGCGCAATGGTGGCCACGTTACGGGAATTATCCCCGATTTTCTGGCCTCGCGAGAGAGGCTTCTTCGCGATGCCCAGGACGTGATCGTTACGGAAAACATGCATGAGCGGAAACAGCTCATGTTCGAGAAATCCGATGGTTTTGTTGCGCTACCGGGCGGTGTCGGCACCCTCGAGGAACTCGTCGAACAATTGACCTGGTCACAACTTGGTCAACACCGGAAACCGATCGTGTTGGCCGATATCGATGGATTTTGGCAGCCTCTGATCAGTCTTTTCGATCATATGCGAGGCGAAGCCTTCATTCGGGAAGGTCTCGAACTCAGCCTCGCTGTGGTCGACCAGGCCGACGGCATCGTGCCGACCCTAGCGGAACTGGCCGAAAAATACGCACCGACGGTCGAGGAAGAGTCGATTCCAGCCAAATTCTGAGAGCTTCCTCTCAACACTGTTGCCTGCAAGTGACTGCACGCACCGACCGACAAGATTGGATGATGACATCAATTAGTTCGAAAGATGTCATTATCGCTTCGGCACCCCATATTGATCCCATGATCTTCGCATCTGGAGTGATAAGGGCTTGGCCACCTTCTTGAACGAAAACAACCGCGTAGCGCACAAACGCAGGAACCTATTCCACTCTGCAACGCTGATCGCCGGCCTTGCATTGTTGATGGGCATCTCGGCATGGCTTCTGTGGGGCTCGACAGGCGTTATCGCCGCTGCGATTGCAGTCGCCTCTGCTCTGGCGTTTGGGCCCAAGGTCTCACCCGATCTCGTCATGAAGCTCTATCGGGCGCACCCGATCCCACGCTCCGAGGGCGGTTCTCTTTATGAAATCCTGCAGGCCCTTGCACGGCGGGCCGAACTCCCCAACACCCCCCGCCTTTATCTGGTTCCAAGTCCGACACTCAACGCATTTGCCGTCGGCAGTCCCAACAAATCTTCGGTTGCAATTACACACGGCATGTTGCGCAAGCTCGACCTACGCGAGTTGACCGGTGTCCTTGCCCATGAGATCAGCCATATTCAGAATAACGACCTTTGGGTTTTGGGGCTCGCAGATACGTTCAACCGCCTGACCCAACTCATGTCATACGCAGCCATATTCCTGTTCATAATTAATCTTCCACTGGCAATATTCGGCGGGCCCAATGTTCCTTGGCTGGCGGTTGCACTCCTCTATTTCGCACCGACGATCGGGAGTTTGCTGCAACTCGGACTGTCGCGAGCACGCGAATATGAAGCTGATTTGCAAGCCGCCTCCCTGACCGGCGATCCGCACGCCCTTGCGAGTGCGCTCGCCAAACTGGAACGCGATCAAGGCCGGTTTTGGGAGGATATGGTGTTCGCTGGACGGCGTATGCCCCAGCCATCACTTTTGCGATCTCACCCACCAACCGAAGAGCGCGTGAGACGCCTAATGGAGCTCGCACCGCCTGCACGAGAGAGAATCACTTTGCCAGAACGCAAAGATGTGGCAATCGTCAGTGGTAGACCTCCTCATATTCGCCCCCGATACCATTGGCCCGGCGTGTGGTACTAAGCTGCAAATGGCAAACTCTGATTCACTAATCCCGCCGGGTGAGCTCGGTCTTTTCACGGACCTTTATGAACTCACGATGCTTCAAGGCTATTTCGACGCCGAGATGGACGCGAAGGCGTGCTTCTCATTGTTCGTGCGCCGCCTGCCGCAAGCCCGCGATTATCTCCTTGCCTGCGGCATCGATCCGGCACTTGCCGCATTGGAACAGGTCAGCTTTTCAAAAGAGTCCATCGCCTATCTGAAGTCACTCGGAAAATTCTCAGACGCATTTCTCGATTGGCTCGCTGATTTCCGCTTCACCGGCGACGTCTACGCCGTGAAAGAAGGCACACCCGTTTTCGCCAATGAGCCGATCCTGGAAGTCATTGCACCAATCGCCGAGGCGCAACTCGTCGAAACGCTCCTAATGAACTTTGTCCACCACCAGACGACAATGGCAACGAAGGCCGCGCGGGTGGTGACAGCGGCACAGGGGCGGACCGTTATCGATTTCGGCGGCAGGCGAATGCACGGTTCATCTGCGGCTGTCGATGCACCGCGGGCATTCCATATCGCCGGCGTCGACGCCACGTCGAATGTTCTTGCCGGAATGCGCCACGGCGTGCCGGTTGCCGGGACCATGGCCCATAGTTTCATCGAGACTTTTCCTTCGGAGCCGGAGGCGTTCGCCTCTTTCGTCCAGAGTTTCCCTGACACCACATTGCTGGTCGATACATACGATACAGGCGATGGGGTTAGAGCTGTCATCGACTTGTCCAAAGCACTTGGCGATGACTTCGCAGTCAAAGCGATACGCATCGACTCCGGCGATCTCAGCCGCCTCGCGGTTGAAGCCAGACAGCGCCTCGATGCGGCTGGTCTCGAGAAGGTCGGCATCATCCTCAGCGGCGGGCTTGACGAATATGCGATTGCAGCGCTGGTTGCGCAGAATGTACCGGTGACCGGGTTCGGTGTTGGAACTGCGATGGCCGTTTCCGATGACGCCCCGTCTCTCGATCTGGTCTACAAGATCACGGCTTATGGCGGCCGCGGCCGCATGAAACTATCGCCGGACAAACCGACATATCCCGGTCGCAAACAAGTCTTCCGTGACGAGCAGGACGGCCTGAGTTTCGGCGATGTCATTGCTCGCGCCGATGAAGAGCTTGTTGGCCGACCACTTATGCACAAAGCAATGGAGGGCGGGCAACGTATGGCATCGCACGAGACCGATCTCGATGCCTTGCGTGAGCATGCCAAAGTCGAGCAAGCCCTTCTAGCGCCCGGACTGCGTGCCCTGGCGCCAGCCGATCCGCCCTATCAGGTTATCATCAGCCCCGGCCTGCAAGCTTATACATTCGCCATTGAGGATGAAGTGAAACGTGCGGCAAGGGAGCATGCTGGCCGGCGTAGGCGAAAGTAGCTCGGCTCGTTCGCGAAAGTCACTCGATGATGGGCGCAACTTTCAATTCAATCCTCAAATCTCGACAACGCGACCTCCTGCAGATGACGCCGGATCCGGGGCGATGTGCTGAGATCATGACTTATTTCCCTTGACTCCGGATCAGGTCCGGGACGTTGCTCTAGTAGCAGTATTCCTTGAGCGTCCAGCTTGTGACGCGGCATCGGCCACGCGAGTCGCACGTTCGATTCGGAATGCGCTCATAGTCGCAGAACAGTTGCTGCGGTCCCTTATAGAAGCCCGAATAGCCATGCCTTGGTTGTTTCGATTGGGACTCCTTGGAGAACACATACGGCCCGCGGTCGATGCGATAGCCGGACTGTGCCGCAACCGGCATTGACCACGCCAGAAGACCGGATATGACAGCAATCGCTGCAAATGGCTTCAGTATAGACATAATCACCTCCGCTGGATTACCCACGACCCAAGTCGGTCTCTGACATTGATATGGGGCCGTTCCAGGCGGCTGCCAACAGGACTGGACTTCACAATTCGATAACAACGCCAGCATTCCGCATTTCGGACAATGCGCCCTCGCCGCCTTCAGGCGTGACGGGACGGCACCCGTCAACGATCAGATGGACTTTGAAACCGGCTTTCACAGCGTCGAGCACCGTCGCACGAACGCAGACATCGAGCGCCAGGCCACCGATCCATAGCCGCTCAATGTCGTTGCGACTGAGTTCTTCGGCAAGGCCTGTCTCATCGAAGGCAGAATACTGGTCCTTGTCGAACCGTGTTCCCTTGGTGACGACGATCGCGTCGCGTGTCAGACGCAGTCCGGCATGAAATGCCGCGCCCTTGGTGTCCTGGACGCAATGGACAGGCCAGGGACCGCCATAGGGCTGGAAACTGAGGTGCGTCGGCGGGTGCCAATCCCTGCAGGCATAAACCGGAATGTTTGCTTCATCGGCGGCAGAGAGCCAACGATTCAATACCGGCACCACATCGTTCCCAGACGTGATCGGCAACGCCCCTTCAGGGCAGAAATCGTTCTGGACGTCGACGATGAACAACCCGTCTCCCGGTTCGAAGGCGATTGCGGTCTGACTCATGGAACGATCGAAATCCTATGATGATCAAGAAGGACTATGGCGCAGGCGCTCCGTCCCTCACGAGTTTGTAGTTGATCGAGTCGATAAGTGCTTCAAAGGACGCGTCGACGATGTTGGGAGATACACCGACGGTGTACCAGCGCCGTCCCTGACCGTCCCTGCTCTCGACAAGGACACGTGTCGTTGCGTCGGTCCCACCGGTAAGGATGCGAACCTTGTAATCCACTAGCTCCAAGTCTGCGATGAAATCCTGATACTTGCCGAGATCCTTGCGCAGCGCTGTATCGAGAGCATGTACAGGGCCATTGCCCTCCCCCACGCTCATCATGGTCGAGCCGTTGACGTGCACCTTGACCGTCGCTTCGGAAATCGTCACCAGATCTCCCAGCGCATTGTGACGGCGCTCGACCATCACCCGGAAGCTGTCGACCTCGAAGAAACGCGGCACATTGGCAAGGGTTCGTCGCGCCAAAAGCTCGAAGGAGGCATCAGCCGCTTCATAGGCATAGCCGCTTGCTTCGCGCACTTTTACCTCTTCGAGCAGGCGCCCAATCCGGGGATCGTCCTTCTCGACCGTCATTCCGAGACGCTTAAGTTCGGCGACGACGTTCGAGCGTCCGCCTTGATCCGAGACAAAGAGCTTGCGGCTGTTGCCGACAGACTCAGGCGGCACATGCTCATAGGTTCGAGGATCTTTCATGATCGCCGAAGCATGAATTCCGGCTTTCGTCGCAAATGCCGACTCTCCGACATAGGGCGCCTGCCTGTCCGGCGCACGGTTCAGAATTTCGTCGAGAATGCGCGAGGCGTGCGTTAGTGTCCGTAGCTTGTCCGGCGTCACCTTTGTCTCGAAACGGTCGGCAAAATCTGATTTCAACATCAGCGTCGGTATGATCGAGGTGAGATTGGCATTGCCACACCGCTCGCCAAGACCGTTGAGCGTACCCTGAACTTGACGGACGCCCGCTCGAAGAGCAGCGAGCGTATTGGCAACAGCATTCTCTGTATCGTTGTGCGTGTGGATCCCCAAATGGGTGCCGGGAATCGTTTGGGATATTTCCGTAACGATCTCTTCGATTTCCTCCGGCAGTGTACCGCCATTGGTATCGCAGAGCACAACCCAGCGTGCGCCCGCCTCATAAGCCGCATTGGCGCATTCAAGTGCGTATTCGCGGTTGCCCTTGTACCCATCGAAAAAGTGCTCGCAATCCAGCATAGCCTCGCGGCCGCTTTCGACGACCGCGGCTATAGATTGACTGATACTCTCGACATTCTCTTCGTTCGAAATACCCAGCGCTACACGCACATGATAGTCCCAGGTCTTGGCGACCAGGCATATGGCTTCACATTCAGCGTCCAGCAGACCCCGAAAGCCGGGATCGTTGGACACACTGCGCCCCGAGCGCTTTGTCATCCCGAACGCCGTCAGGCGCGCCGATTCAAACGATGGCGGCGCTCCGAAATACTCCGTATCGGTCGGGTTCGCTCCCGGATAGCCGCCTTCAATATAGTCCACGCCAAGCGCGTCCAGCGTCCGGCTTACCAGTATCTTATCGTCGACCGAAAAATCCACACCGTGGGTCTGTGCCCCATCGCGCAGCGTCGTGTCGAACAGATAGAGGCGTTCTTTGGCATCGCTCATCGTGCGATCTCCCAACTCGTCCCTTCAGGTCCGTCTTTGAGCACCACCCCCATTTCGGCGAGCTCATCACGGATACGGTCTGCCTCACCCCAGTCTTTGCCGTCGCGTGCCGCGGTTCGTGCCGCGATCAACTTTTCGACAACGTCATCGTCAACTTTCACCGTTGCCGGCCGCCATGCAGCCCATTCATCGGCAGAATGGCCCAGAAGTCCTAAGAATTGGGCACATGCCTTCAAACAGGATGCCGCCCCCTTTTCGCCATTTGCGGCTTCGCGGCGAAGCTCGTGCATTGCCGCAAGCGCTTTGGGCGTATTGAGATCGTCCTCCAACGCTGCCAAGACATCAGCACACAACATGCAGCCATCTTCCACATCACGGGTCAGCTCATACCAATGGTCCAGCGTGCGCTTTGCCTCTCGGGCACCGGTTTCCGTCCAGTTGATTGGCTGGCGATAATGAGTTGTCAGCATGGCCAGTCTTATCGCTTCGCCCGGCCAATCGCCCAACAATTCTCGGATCGTGATGAAATTGCCGAGCGACTTCGACATTTTTTCGCCTTCGACCTGGAGAAATCCGTTGTGCATCCAGACCTGTGCCATGATTTTTGTACCATGGGCACAGGTTGACTGAGCAATCTCGTTTTCATGATGCGGGAAAACCAGATCGATCCCGCCGCCGTGAATGTCGAATGTCTCACCAAGATGGGCCGCCGACATGGCCGAGCATTCAATATGCCATCCCGGACGTCCATCGGCTTTGATATCGCAGGGCGCCGGCCAGGCTGGCTCGCCGTCTTTGGAAGGCTTCCAGAGGACGAAATCCATCGGATCGCGCTTATAGGGTGCAACGTCGACCCGCGCGCCGGCTTCGAGTTCATCGGTCGAGCGCCGCGACAGAGCGCCATAATCGGGCATTGAAGGCACATCGAATAGGACGTGATCCTCAGCGACATAGGCATGTCCCTCTGCCACGAGCCGCTCGATCAGAACCTTCATCTCCTCGATATATTCGGTCGCTCGCGGCTCGACGGTCGGCGGCAAAACGCCGAGCGCGGCTATATCGTCGTGAAACTGCTGCGTCGTCTGGGATGTGATTTCCGATATCGGCCGCCCCTCGCTCGCAGCCCGCTCATTGATTTTGTCATCCACGTCCGTGATGTTACGGACATAGGTGACCCGGTCTGGGCCATAGACATGGCGCAAAATCCGGAACAGCTGGTCGAAAACAATGACGGGCCGCGCATTGCCGATATGGGCGAAGTCATAGACGGTCGGCCCACAGACGTAGACGCGCACATGCTCCGGATCGAGCGGCTTGAACGCTTCCTTGCGGCGCGTCAACGTATTGTAAAGTGTCAGGCTCAAAAGAAATCCCTCCCAGCCGGGTGGCGGGACGGTCGCTCGATTGTCAAAAAAAGATAGATGAACGGCCGCGCCAGCGTCTGTTAGCAGGCGATACAAATACCGCTGGTTATTGCGCAAATCATCATGTCACCCGGCCCTCGTCCTAGGCCATTTATGCGTTCATGACCTAGGGCCGGAGAATGGTCAAGATGACCGGTCGCGTCAAGCGTCGCGCGCCACCGTCGCAGGGCACCGTTAACAGCCCTCAAATCACGGACAATTCCACGCGCCCCAGAGGTCCGAAATCACCTATGGCTCTCTGCCCAGGTTTCACATAGTTGATACCGGTACAGGTTCCAGACGCCACCACCTGCCCCGCTTCCAGGGTCAGGCCTCGTGCCGACATCGCGTTTGCCAGCCACTGAAGTGCCTTGAGCGGATGCCCAAGTGCATTCGCACCCTGTCCTTCTGCAACGGTTGCGCCGTCTATGCTCAATTCGATAGGCAGTGCCGCAAGATCAATGTCGTCCCAATCTGCGAGCGGCTCTCCGATAACCAAGCCACCATTCAGCGCGCAGTCCGCAAACGCGAGTGGCGCAGCGTCGGTGAGCAAGCTATCGAATCGCGGTTCGATTAATTCAAATGCAGGCAAAATCGCATCAACAGCCGAACGGACATCTTTAGTGCTGTAGTCTGTTGCGCGTGGCGGCAAATCCTTGCCTATGCGGAATGCCACCTCGGATTCAACGCAGCCAATGGGAAAACGGGCCGCCTCGATCTGAGCCGGACTATCGAACAACACGGATTCGAGTACGGCACCAAAGAAGGGCTCATCGACACCGAATAGCTCTTGAACCGGCTTTGCAGTGCAGGCGATCTTCCAGCCCGCAATTCTCTCACCGCTGAATTCAATGATAGCTTGCTGGATGGCAAATCCGTCTGCAATCGATTGAGGTTGCTGTCCGTCCGGCATGCTTGATAAGCGCTGACGGTTGCAGCGCGCATGCCAGATTGTCGTCGCTGCGGCTTCAATCTGCTGTTTCTCCACGACTGGTTCCCTTTGTTCCGACGCTGACGAAAGGTTCAGGCCCCACATTCAATGACTTATTCGCGCCCTATTGACGGGTTAGCCGAGCAGACGTCATAGTCGGCGCAATTGAAGGCTATTGTGAACGTGGACCCCACCAAACAGCAACTGATAGGTTTGCGGGCGCCCTTGAGGGCGACGGCACTTGTTGCGCTTTTGTCTGTGGCATCCCTTTCCGGAGCGGAAGCCCAATCCCAGCAAAGGGGCGAAGAGCGTCGGCAATTGTCGGCCCACGAGCTCCGATGCGCTCAGCTGGAACAAGAGCTTTCGACAGGCTGGATTCGCGGCTCTCAAGCCCGAGATCAGCGCCCCAAGATCGAGGCACAGATCAAGCGCTACAACCGCGTCTATCGCCGTGCCGAGGCCGATGCGGATCGGGCCAACTGCTACCAGAAAGTCTTCATTTTCGGCAAATCGCTGCGGCGGACTCCCAGATGCTTGAAGATCCACAATCGGATCGAAGACGCGCGGCGGCAACTCGCGCGCCTTGAAGAGCAAAAAGCAGCGACATCGCGCGGCGGTGAAAGCCGGCGGCGCGAGGATCTCATCGATGCGCTAGCGAGCTACGGTTGTTCGCAACCGCAACAGCGGGCAAATCGCGGCCGAGGCCTTTTCGGTTGGCTGACAGACGACGGAGATTTCTTCGATCGTCCGCGCCGCGGACTCTCGACATCGAAGATCGAACCCTATGCCACTTATCGGACACTGTGTGTGAGGACATGCGACGGCTACTATTTCCCCGTCAGCTTCTCGACACTGCCAAGCAAGTTCGCGAGCGACGCAGCCCAGTGCACCGAACGGTGCGCCGCACCTGCCGAGCTATTCGTCTATCGCAATCCCGGCGAAGAACCTGAGCAGATGGTCTCGTCGGACGGACAACGCGCTTATAACGATCAGCCCAATGCCTGGAAGTACCGCAAACAGTTCATCAAGGGCTGTTCGTGCAAGAGCGCGGAGTATGATCCCGAAGAAATTGCGAAGGCGACACAGGATGCGGCTGCACAAAAAGATGCAGCCGGAGCCGCGCCCAAGGTTGCCGGAGAAGGCGACCCGGTAACCAAGACTCAATAGCGCCGGCGCATTTCCCCAAAGGCAGAATCGGTTTTCGGCGAAACGATGTGTTGCTCAAGATGCTACATTTCGTCATCGCCGGGCTTGATCCGACAATGATGAAGAAATGTCAGAAAACGACGGCTGCAGACGAAGCAAGAACGACTCGCTTCACGTGTTGTGACCACCGCGCTCGGGCAAACAAAATCCGTCAATTCTCTTCGCGGAACTTGTTCGTTATCGGATAGCGACGATCGCGGCCGAAATTTCGATCCGTAATTTTCACGCCGGGCGCAGCCTGGCGCCGCTTGTATTCCGCAATGTAGAGCATCCTCTGCACACGGGCGACGAGTTCGCCATCATGTCCGCGGTCTTTGATCTCGCTTAGCGACATCTCCCGTTCGACCAGGCATTCGAGAATATCGTCCAGAATATCGTAGGGCGGCAATGTGTCCTGGTCGGTCTGATCCTCTTTGAGTTCGGCAGTCGGTGCCTTGGTGATGATATTCTCGGGGATCACGACACCGCCCGGACCGAGGCACCCTTCCGGCCGACGTTGATTGCGGAAACGCGACAATGAATAGACACGTGTCTTGTAGAGATCCTTGATGGGATTGAATCCGCCATTCATGTCGCCGTAGAGCGTGGCATAACCAACCGATACTTCGGACTTGTTGCCGGTTGTGACCAGCATCGTTCCGAACTTGTTGGATAGGGCCATGAGAATCGTGCCGCGCGTCCGAGACTGGATATTCTCCTCCGTGGCATCGGCCGGAAGGTTGCCAAACTGCGTTGACAGGCTGCTCATAAAGCCTTCGACAGGTTCATGGATCGGCACGCTGTCATACCGGACACCGAGCGCTTCGGCGCAGGCCTTTGCATCGCTCAGACTCTCGTCGCTGGTATATCGAAAGGGGAGCATCACGCAGTGAACGCGATCGGCTCCAAGCGCATCCACCGACATGGCGGCACAGATTGCCGAGTCGATGCCACCTGAAAGACCGAGCACAACACCTGGAAAACCGTTCTTATTCACATAGTCGCGAAGGCCGACGACACAGGCGAGATAGTCCGCCTCTTCACCTTCCTCGACGATCTCGCGCTCGCCCTGATCACACATCCAGCGTCCGCTTTCGCGGCGCCAATCTGTAATTTGCACACTCTCCTGCCACGCAGACATCTGCAGTGCGAGTGAAGCATCGCCATTGAGCACAAATGACGCGCCATCGAATGCCAATTCATCCTGCCCGCCCACCTGATTGACGTAAGCGAGCGGCAGGCCCGACTCGGCCACTCGGGCTACCGCCTGATTCATGCGCACGTCCCATTTTGCGCTCGAATAGGGTGAGCCGTTTGGGACGACGAGCAACTCGGCACCGGTCTCGCTCAGACACTCGACCACATCCTCGATCCAGATGTCCTCGCAGATCGGGACACCCAGGCGGACGCCCCGAAAATTGATCGGACCAGGCATCGGTCCCGTTGCAAAGACGCGTTTTTCGTCAAAGACCCCATAGTTCGGCAACTCGGCCTTGTAGCGCACGTCCACAACGCGTCCAGCGTCAAGCAACGCGACCGCATTGTAGGTCTCGCCACCTTCGTGCCAGGGCGTCCCGATCAGAAGTGCCGGGCCGTCATCTGCCGTCTCACCGGCAAGCACCTCGATAACATCGCGTGCAGCCTTGACGAAGGCAGGCTTCAGGATCAAATCCTCAGGCGGATAACCTGTGATGTAGAGTTCCGAGCAGACAACCAGATCGGCGGCGGCTGCAGCAGCAGTCGCGCGAGCCTCGCGCGCCTTATCCGCATTGCCTGCAAGATCACCCAGGACCGGATTGAGCTGCGCAAGTGCGATCCGCATCGCGTCCGTGATTTGTCGCACCATGTTGCCGGTCTACCGCCGCTTCAATGAGCGTGTCCGTACCTTCTCAGCCGGTCGCAAACGATGGCGCCGGCGTTGCCATCTCTTCACGTTCGCGCCGCAAGCGCTCGGCAATGACGAACGACAGCTCGAGAGACTGCTCGGCATTGAGCCGCGGATCGCAGTGGGTGTGGTAACGGTCGGATAGATCGGTATCCGTGATCGTACGCGCCCCGCCCGTGCACTCGGTCACATCTTGGCCCGTCATTTCCAGATGGACACCGCCCGGGTGCGTCCCTTCGGCCCGATGGACGTCAAAGAAGGTTTCCACCTCACGCAGTATCAGATCGAATGGCCTGGTCTTATAACCGGACGTCGCTTTGACCGTATTCCCGTGCATGGGATCGCAGGACCACACCACCGTGCGTCCTTCCTTCTCCACCGCACGAATCAATCCCGGCAGATGCTTGCCGACGTCATCCGCCCCGAAACGGCAGATCAGCGTGATGCGCCCCGGCTCATTATCCGGGCTGAGGATATCCAGCAACTCAAGAACGCCCTCCGGTGAAGAAGACGGTCCGCATTTTATGCCGACCGGATTTTTGATACCCCGGATATATTCCACATGCGCATGATCCGGCTGACGGGTCCGGTCGCCAATCCAGACAAAATGGCCCGATGTGGCGTACCACTCGCCGGACGTGGAATCGACACGGGTCAGTGCCTCCTCGTATCCGAGCAGCAGCGCCTCGTGAGAGGTGTAGAAATTGGTTGCCTTGAGTTGCGGCGTATTCTCCGGCGTCACGCCGCAGGCTCGCATGAACTGCAGAGTCTCGGATATTCGGTCAGCGAGAGCCTGATACTGTTCGCGTGCAGGACTGTCACTGAGGAAACCGAGCGTCCACTGATGCACATGCTCCAGGTTCGCATAGCCGCCCTGGGCAAAGGCACGCAGCAGGTTCAGCGTCGCTGCCGCCTGGCGATAAGCCATCTTCATGCGCTGTGGATCCGGAATGCGGCCCGCCTCATCGAAAATGATGTCGTTAATGATATCACCGCGGTAACTCGGGAGTTCCACATCGCCCTGCGTCTCGAAATCGGACGAGCGTGGCTTCGCGAACTGCCCGGCAATACGACCCAGTTTGACGACAGGGCTCCCACCTGCATAGGTCAGGACTACCGCCATCTGCAGCAATACGCGGAAGAAATCGCGAATATTGTCCGGCTTGTGTTCTGCAAAGCTCTCGGCACAATCTCCACCCTGCAACAGAAATCCGTCGCCGGCGGCAACGCTGGCCAGCCGCGACTTCAGATCACGTGCCTCACCTGCAAATACCAGCGGCGGATAGGTCGCGAGTTGACCTTCGATCGCGTCGAGTGCGTCGCTGTCCGGATAGGACGGCATTTGCAGTGCTGGCTTTGACCGCCAGCTTTCTGGGGACCAGGACGATGCCATTGGAGGAACCTTCTGTTTAAAAACCGGCATTGCGTTTGTTTGGACCCATTCGCGTTGTTTGCTCTCGGCCAAACGCGATTCCACGCCACTCCGGTATATTCACATACTTTGACCGGTATATAGACGCTCGCATGCGACGTGGCTAGACCAGTTTCCCAATGGGCTAAACGAAAGATGCGCCCCGAAACGACTGAAAAACAAAGGGTTAGTTAGAATTGGTCACGTCAGTGAACCCGATAGCTCTTCATCCGATTGGTCCACTACTGCTGCCGATGCCTTGGCCGTACACTAACAACTCGATGATTTGCCGGAGACACTGATGCCGCCCCACTTACCTCTTGAGCACGGCCATGCCCCCGAAGAGATCATGCAACGCCTCGCAGCGGGACCGCGCGCCAGCTATCTGCGCGACTGGGTCTATGGCGGAATTGACGGCGCGGTGACGACCTTTGCAATCGTTGCCGGGGTCGTCGGAGCGGATTTGTCAAGCCGGGTAGTCCTGATCCTTGGCGCCGCCAACCTCCTGGCAGACGGCTTCTCGATGGCGGCTGCGAACTACTCGAGTACAAAAACCGAAATCGAGGAATATGAACATATTCGGCAAATGGAAGAGCGCCATATCGCCCATGATCCGGATGGCGAGCGCGAAGAAATCCGTCAGATTTTTGCCAGCAAAGGCTTTGAGGGTGCCGCACTTGAAGAAGCCGTCGACACGATCACACACACGCATGAGCGCTGGATCGACACGATGATGACAGAGGAGCATGGTCTTCCGCCGATCACGCGCTCACCGGTCCATGCCGCCTTTGCAACATTTGCAGCATTCTTCTTGTGCGGTTTTGTTCCGATCCTGCCCTATGTGTTCGGGCTTCCTGCCACGATGACAACATCAACGGTCCTGACAGGGCTTGTATTCTTTGTCATCGGTTCGCTTAGGAGCCGCTGGTCACCGGTTCAATGGTGGCGGGCAGGAAGCGAGACACTAGTCATCGGTCTTCTGGCCGCCAGTGTCGCGTTCCTCGTCGGACATCTCCTTAAGTCTGTTGTCTGAATGCGCCGCAAAGGTGCTATCGAAGCGCGATCAGTTGTGTAACCATAACGCCCATGTCTATTTCTGAGCCAAGCTTTACCATTGGAATCGAAGAGGAATATCTCCTCGTCGACCGGGAAACCCGCGATCTGGAAAACCAGCCGCCACAGGAACTTCTTGAGGCATGCGAGGCTTGCCTGGAGGGACAGGTAAGTCCCGAATTCCTTCGCTCGCAGATCGAAATCGGTACAAAGGTCTGCCGGTCGATATCCGAGGCGCGCACGGAACTCTCGCGTCTGCGCGCAACAGTCGTTCGCGTTGCCGACCAATTCGGTCTGGCGCCGATCGCTGCATCGACCCATCCCTTTGCGCGCTGGACGGCGCAGCATCACACGGACAAGGAGCGCTATAACGCCCTTGCAGACGATCTCCAGGTCGTCGTCCGCCGCATGGTCATTTGCGGCATGCACGTCCACATCGGGATCGAGGATGACGAATTGCGCATCGATCTGATGAACCAGCTCAGCTATTTTCTGCCGCATATTCTGGCCCTTTCGACATCCTCACCCTTCTGGCAGGGGGAGAATACGGGCCTGAAGTCCTATCGTCTCTCCGTCTTCGACGAACTGCCGCGAACAGGCCTTCCACCCCACTTTACGAGCTTCAGCGAGTATCAGCGGACAATCGAGGCTCTGATCAATGCCGGATTGATCGAAGACGCTACGAAGATCTGGTGGGATCTGCGCCCGAGCGTGCGCTTCCCGACAATCGAAATGCGGGTCAGTGACGTCTGCCCTCAGATTGAGGACACACTCTGCATCGCCGCCTTTTACCTATGCATCTGCCGTATGCTCTATCGTCTGCGCCGTAACAATCAACGCTGGCGGTACTACTTGCCATTCCTGGTCAATGAGAACCGCTGGCGCGCACAGCGTTACGGTGTCGAAGATGGTCTCGTGGACTTCGGCAAAGGCCAGACAACCGCCTTTTCTGATCTCGTCGAGGAGCTTCTCGAGCATATTTCAGAAGACGCAGAATTTTTCGGCTGCCAGGCCGAGGTCGAACGTGCTCGTACGATCGCCCGCGATGGGACAAGCGCCGACCGGCAGATCAAGCGCTACGAGGCGTTGCTGGCCGAGGGTGCAAGTGAAAAGCAGGCTCTCGATGCGGTCGTCGACATGCTGGTCGAGGAAACGGCGGCCGGCACGGATTGGCAATCCATCGTCCTGCCTGACAGTGTTCCGACGTCTTAGCCGAACCCGCCCGTATTGACGAAGTGACTCTTCAGTTACGCTATCGCAAGTCCCGAACGTGATCCGGGGCGTTGCTGTGAGAATACGAGAAGCGTGGCTGCGATGCGTCCAACTGCAATGAGTCTTGTTGCGTTATTGTACTGACCGCTAACGTCCCGACGCATCTGCGTCGCTTCCGGTGAAGGGCGGCATGGTTGCGTGCTCGGCTGCAGAAACACCATGGCCTCGGATAACCTGCAACACCGTCATCACCAGAATACGCAGATCGAGCATGAGAGAGCGATTGTCCACATACCAGACATCCAATGCGAACTTCTGTTCCCAACTGATGGCATTGCGTCCGTTGACCTGAGCCCATCCGGTTATGCCGGGTGGAACGTCATGGCGCCGGCCCTGCTCGGGCGTATAACAATCCAGATACTCCATCAGCAAAGGGCGCGGCCCGACAAGGCTCATGTCTCCTTTGACCACATTCCAGAATTCGGGCAACTCGTCCAGACTGGTTCGGCGCAGGAAACGGCCAAAGCTCGTGAGCCGCTCGCAATCAGGCAGGAGGTCCCCGTTTTCATCGCAGGCATCCGTCATCGTTCGGAATTTCATCATCTCGAATGGCCGACCATCCTGGCCGGGACGGGTCTGACGAAAAAGGACTGGCGATCCATGCATGACGCGCACGACAAGCGCGATGACTATTCCCAACGGCAGCAATATCGGTGTCGCTGCAATCGTCAGGGCGAGATCAAGGAGGCGCTTAATGACGACCACTCCCGGCCAATTCGCAAGATCATGAACTAGATCAACCTGCGCTTAGTCGGAATCGACAAAGCGCAGAAAAGTTGATCGACTCTAAGCTGCTAGAGCAACTTATGTGCGTCCGACCGGACGCACGTTGCTCTAGAGCGCGACGCTCATACCGCCATCAACTGTGAGGCCGCTTCCCGTAATGTAAGCTGAATCGTCGGACGCGAGAAAGAGGGCTGCCTTGGCGATATCATCCGGCGTTGCGAAACGTCCCATGGGAGTCTGTTGCAACAATGCGCTGCGAATGGCCGGATTGCGCAGCACGCGCTCCGTCAATGCGGTCTCGACGTAACCGGGACAAAGATAGTTCACGCGAATGCCGAATGTGGCGTACTCGACCGACAATGAGCGCGAAAGCCCTGCGACTGCGGCCTTGCTTGTCGAGTAAGGCGAGAGCTGACGGATATGCCGGCGTTCCATGATCGACGACAGATTGATGATAGATGCCCCCTCGGCCGCCCGCATCAAGGGCAGCGCATCGCGGGCACATCGAACCGTTCCTTCCAGGTTGACCGATAGCACGGTGTGCCAATCTTCGTCGGTCAAGTGACGAAAGTCGCCGCGCTTCGTTACGCCCGCATTATTGACGAGAACATGAAGGCGTCCGCTCTCCTCCTTAATTGCTTCGAGGACAGCAGCAATATCATCAGATTTCGTGACGTCGGCTCCCAGTCCGGTTGACGATCCACCGGACTGCCTGATGGCTTCGGCAACGCCAGTGGCGCTCTCGGGATCGAGATCCGTCACAAAGACATGAGCCCCTTCATCGGCGAAGGTCTCGGCAATCGCACGGCCAAGCCCGGCGCCTGCTCCCGTCACCAGCGCAATCTTACTGTCCAGACGTCCCATAAACCTCGTCCTCAACTGAAAGAATGATCGCTACTCGGCAGCTTCGGCTTCAGGCGGAACCCATTTGTCGCGCATGGTGACGAGTTCTTCGGCGGCGCTGGGATGGAGTGCCATGGTTGCGTCGAAGTCCGCCTTGGTCGCCCCCATGCGCATGGCGATCGCCAGCGATTGAACGATCTCGGCGCCATCGGAACCCAGGATATGACAGCCGAGGACGCGGTCGGTTTCCGCATCGACGATCAGCTTGATGAGCATACGTTCTTCACGCCCTGAGAGCGTGTGTTTCATGGGACGGAAACGGCTCTTGTAAATGTCGATATTGCCGTGGGCAGCACGTGCTTCCGCCTCTGTCATACCGACCGTGCCGATCTCCGGATGCGAGAAGACAGCCGTCGGTATCATTGCATGATCGACTGGCGTCGGATTGCTGTTGAACAGAGTCTCGGCGACGGCCATGCCTTCGGTGATGGCAACAGGAGTCAAAGCAACCCGGTCGGTGACGTCGCCTACTGCAAAGATGTTCTCGATGGAAGAACGGGAATAATCGTCGACGACGACTTCACCCTTGGACCCGACTTCCACGCCCGCACGATCCAGACCGAGTTCGTCGGTTTTGGGGACACGGCCGGTGGCATACATCACCTGGCCGGTCGAAATTCGTTCGCCCGTATCGAGGACGGCATCAAATCCGTCTCCGTTCTCAGCGATTTCGATAATCTGCGTGTTCACACGCACATCAATCCCACGGCCGCGCATGGCATCGGCAAGCTCATTGCGCACATCGTCATCAAAGCCACGCAGGATTTGCGGGCCGCGATAGGTCAGCGTGACATCAACACCCAGCCCATGGAAGATGCCGGCAAACTCCACAGCAATATAGCCGCCGCCGACGATCACGATGTGGCTCGGCAGAGCATCCAGATGAAAGGCTTCGTTGGACGAGATGGCATGCTCGCGCCCAGTTACCGGAGGAATGAAGGGCGTTGCGCCGGCAGCGATAAGGATATTCCTCGCTTTGATGAGCCGGTCTTCCTTCACCAACCGAACCGTATGCGCATCTTCCAGGACAGCCCGATCCATGAACAATTCCACACCGGACCGTTCCAGGTTCGTCTTGTACAAGCCATTGAGACGGTCGATCTCGCGATCCTTGTTGGCAATCAACGTCGGCCAGTCGAATTTCCTTTCGCCGACGGTCCAGCCAAAACCGGCCGCATCCTCGAATTCGTCCCCGAAATGGCTGGCATAGACAAAGAGCTTTTTGGGTACACAGCCGCGGATCACGCAGGTCCCGCCAACGCGATACTCTTCGGCGACGGCGACTTTCGCACCATATTGGGCGCTTATTCGGGCGCCGCGCACACCGCCGGAGCCCGCACCGATTACGAAGAGATCATAGTCGAAGTCGCTCATCCGTCTTCTCTTTCAAACGCGCCTGGCGCGATTAGTCTTGCTGGGTACAGGTCCGAATAGATCGTGTTTTGGACGCTGCGGGTCAAGCCGGCTCCAGAATACGAACGCCGTCTGGACCGGCAACAATAGCGGCGGTGGCCATACCGAGGAAAAGCCCATGCTCCACGACACCAGGCAATCCGTTCAATCGAGATGCAAGGGTCTCGGGGTCGGGTATGGCGCCGAGCGCGCAGTCGAGGATGTAATTTCCGCCATCGGTGACGAAGAGGTCGCCAGACTGTGTTTCGCGAAATCCGACATCACCTGAGAGGCCGGTCTCGCTGAGTTGCTCCTGCACGCGCAGATGCGTCGCGTGATGGCCGAAGCGTTCGACTTCAACAGGCAGCGCAAATTGTCCAAGAACTGACACATGCTTGCTGGCATCGGCGATAACGACCATGCGATCGGATGCGGCCGCAACGATCTTTTCGCGGAGCAGCGCGCCACCGCCGCCCTTGATGAGACGCAAGGCATCGTCAAGCTCGTCCGCACCATCGACCGTCAGGTCAAGACTAGGCGTCTCGTTGAGCGTCGTTAGCGGAATGCCAAGCCCTTCGGCCTGCGCTCGCGTTGCCTCGGAAGTCGGCACGCAGAGAAGCTCGAGCCCATCTGCAACACGCGCACCGACCAGATCGACGAACTTGGCCGCGGTCGAACCCGTGCCGAGCCCGAGCCGCATACCATGTTCCACATAGTCGAGGGCCTTGAGAGACGCTTCGACTTTCTGTTGATCGCTCGTCGTAGCGCTCACGTATCGAGGCCGCCCATGAACACATATTTCAGCTCAAGGAATTCCTCGACGCCATGGTGCGATCCTTCGCGGCCAAGACCCGACTCCTTGACACCGCCGAAGGGTGCGACCTCCGTGGATATGACGCCTTCGTTGCATCCGATAAGACCGAATTCCAGGGCTTCTGAAACGCGCCAGATACGGCTCATGTCCTGTGAATAGAAGTAGGCCGCCAGGCCGGACGGCGTGCCGTTCGCCTGCTCGATCGCTTCTTCCTCGGTCTTGAATTTGAAGATCGGCGCCACAGGACCGAATGTTTCCTCTCGGTTGAAGATCATTTTGGTGCTGACATTCGAGAGGATCGTCGGCTCGTAGAATGTGCCGCCGCGCTCGTGACGCTTGCCGCCTGTGACGACTTCAGCGCCCATCGATACGGCGTCTTCGACATGGGCCTCAACCTTCGCCAACGCTTGCTGGTTGATCAGCGGCCCCTGCGCGACGCCGTCCTCGGTCCCCTCGCCCACCTTCATCTTCATCACTTCGCCGGCAAGCTTCTCGACAAAGGTGTCGTAGATGCCTTCCTGAACGAGGATCCGGTTGGCGCAAACACAGGTCTGGCCCGTATTGCGATACTTTGACGCGATGGTGCCCTGGATCGCCTTGTCGATATCGGCATCGTCGAAGACGATCATCGGAGCGTTGCCGCCAAGCTCCAGACCGACACGCTTCACGGTGCCGGCGCACTGTTCCATGAGCAGCTTTCCGACGGCCGTCGAGCCGGTGAACGTGATCATGCGGACAATCGGATTGGATGTGAGTTCGCCTCCGATGGCCGGTGCATCGCCTGTCACTACATTGAAGACACCCTTGGGAATACCGGCCCGCTCGGCAAGCTCGGCGAGAGCCAAAGCCGAGAGCGGCGTATCGGGCGCCGGTTTGCAGACAACCGTGCAGCCAACCGCGATGGCCGGGGCCACCTTGCGGGTGATCATGGCCATGGGGAAATTCCAGGGCGTGATGGCGCCGACAACCCCGATAGGCTCTCTGGCGACGAGCACCCGGCCATCGGCCCGATGGGTCGGGATAATCTCGCCCAGGACGCGCTTGCACTCTTCGGCATAGAGTTCCACGAAGGACGAGCCATACATGACCTCACCCTTGGCCTCGGCAAGCGGCTTGCCCTGTTCTGCCACCATGATCAGGGCCAGATCGTCGGCATGCTCAATCTGCAGCTCGTACCAGCGGCGCAAATAAGCTGCGCGCTCCTTGGCAAGCAGGCGTCGCCAGGACTTCATGGCTTCGCTGGCGGCCGAAATCGCCGCCGCGGTTTCAGCGGCTCCCAGCTCAGGTACATGGCCGATTTCGGCGCCGGTTGCCGGGTTCGTGACGGCAGTTGTCGGGGTCCCTGTCCAGGCGCCGTCGATGTAGCACCGGTCTTTCAGGAGGCTTGGATCGTTTAGCTCAAGGCGCATTGCGCCGGACTCTGGGGGAATTTGTTGTGAAACGCTCATCGATTAGGCTCCGTGCATACAATTCGGTGTCCCTTACGGTCGTCGACGTCATAACACAAGCTCATTGTCCCGGTCCGCTGATTGACGCGAAAAACACCTTTGGCGTCTTCACGGTTCGACGGGACAAGTTTGTAGGGCCCCGGTTGTTTCTGAATAGAGGCGCCCGCCCCCCGTTTCAGGCAGATCATGACACCGGTGGCCGACCTCCGGCTCTTCTCAAAGGTGCACATTCCGACTTCGCCGCTCAGCGTATCGACCCGCCACAACCGATCCTTTTCCGTGTCGCTCGGCGCCAGAAATCTAAACTGTACGGTTTCAGCTTGGGCAACTGGCGTCCAGCCGGCCGCTCCCGCCCACAGGCCCAACGCCAAACACAGGCGCCCCAAAGGCACACACCACGTAACGCTCTTCATCGTCAAACTCCCTATCCACCCAGTTGACGCAAACTGCCGGATTTTGCGCGCCCACCATCGCGCAAATGACGACCCCTTGCAAAGGGTTGCCAGTTACACGGTCTCCCTGATGTCTGATGACATTTGCAGGTGCATGACCTAGGGTCCGCCGTCCGCAATCACTGGCAGTTTTTATCGTCATGAAAAACGCAACGATCGTCTTCGATCTCGACGGCACGCTTGTCGACACGGCACCCGATCTGATGACCGCCCTCAATCATGTAATGACGGAGGTTGGCCTCGAGCCGGCCCCCGATGCGGTGATCAGACCGCACATCGCGCTTGGTGCCCGCCACATGATTGCAGTCGCTCTGGATCACTTTCGCAAGCCGACGGACGACGCGGAACTCGATGGACTGTTCGAGCGCTTCACCATCCACTACAGCGAGAATATCGCGGTTGGCAGCAAGCCGTTTCCCGGCCTCGTCGGAGCACTCGACACTTTCAAGAAAGAAGATGCGCGCCTCGCAGTCTGCACGAACAAGCGGGAATCCATGACGCTGAAGCTTTTGGAAGAGTTGGATCTGCGCCGCTATTTCGATGCCATCGTCGGACGCGACACGCTGGATGTCTACAAGCCGCATCCACGCCATCTCACCACGGCCATCGAATGGGCGGGCGGCACCGTCGACCGGGCGGTGATGATCGGCGATGCCAAGCCCGATATCGGCGTTGCGCGGGCGGCCGGCGTGCCCGTCGTTGGCGCGACCTTCGGTTACACGGATATTCCCATCGAGGATCTGGAGCCGGACGCTCTCTTCAGCAACTATGCCGATCTTGTCGACATCGTCCGAACGCTGCTTCTCGCCGGCGCCGCTTCGGCGAAGAGTGCGTGACGGGCAGCACGTCAGTTCGCCGACGAATATTCGCGGAATTTGCCCTCGTGCCACTCATAGATGGCGTAGGGAGGGAGATCGACATCGCCTCTGGCGTCGAAGCGGAAACGGCCGATCACGGTGTCGAATGGCCTTGCACGAAACACCGGCAGCACCTTTTCAGGATCGGTGCTGCCCGCAGTCTCGGCCGCCTGCACCCAAGCCTGAACGGCGGCATAGGTGTAAAGAATGTACCCGGAAGGCTCGATGCCGCGCTTACGGAACCTGGCGGCAACGGTCTGTGCAGCCTTTATGCGGCGCGCATCGGGCGCAAATGAGAAGAGCGTGCCTTCTCCCTCAGCGCCTGTAATCGACCAAAACTCGTCCGTTACCAGCGTGTCGCCACCGACCAGACGGGCACCCAGCGCCTGCGCCCGCATCTGACGTAGGATGAGTCCGGCTTCCGTGTGGTAGCCGCCCAGGAACAGAACATCCGCGCGGGCGTTTTTCAACTTCGAGACGAGCGCCGTGTAGTCCTTCTCGCCGGCAGTGAAAGCCTCGAACGCAATATCCTCCTGTCCGGCGCCCTGCAGCGCCTTCCGCGTTTCATCCGCAAGTCCCCGGCCATAAGCCGTCTTGTCATGGGCCATGGCGATCCGCTTGCCGGCAAACGTCCGCGCAAGGAATTTTCCGAGCACCTCGCCCTGCCGGTCGTCGCGCCCGCAGACACGGAAGATATGCGGTCCGCCTTCATCGGTCAGTTTCGGATTTGTCGCCGAAGGCGAAATCATGATGACGCCCTCCTCGTCATAGACCTTGGACGCGGGGATGGCAGAGCCTGAGCAGAAGTGTCCGACGACAAAGCGTACGCCCTTGCCGACCATCGTATTCGCGACAGATACAGCCTGCTTGGGATCACACTGATCGTCGCCCATGTGCAGAGTAAGCTTCTGGCCGAGTACACCGCCGGCGGCATTAAAATCCAGAACCGCCTGTTCCGCGCCCGCCCGCATTTGGGCACCAAGACTGGCCAATGGCCCGGTCACCGGCCCGGCAGCCGCAATATGGATATCGGCCCGCGCCGGCGAGATCACTGCCAGAGCGAAAACAAGCAGGAGGGTTGGAATCCGCATGGCCATTGGCTCCTCCGATTACGACGCACACGTCGGATCGAAGTTTATCATGCCAGACTTGGCAGGAAGGTGGCGGGTGGACCTTGTGACGCTTGACTAGTGGAAAGCCCCGTCGCTATATCGCACATGGTCGTGACGGGCGGTTAGCTCAGCTGGTAGAGCACTGTGTTCACATCGCAGGGGTCACTGGTTCGAGTCCAGTACCGCCCACCATATATTTCAACGACTTAGCCACCCAAAATCCCCTCATTTGCGCAGTGCCCACTGGTTCATTGAACCTTGGCCCCTCCATATACCCCGGCTCTATTCCGGTTGGGGGACGGAGTCGTGAACGAACGTTGGGACAGGCATTTTCTAAAAATGGCGCTCGATCACGCACGAACGTCGAAAGACACTCAAAGGCCTCACTCCCTATGAGTTCATCTGTAAGACTTGGACAGTTGAGCCAAAACGATTCAAGCTCAACCTGCTCCATCAAGTGCCGGGACTGAACATCTGGCCGTAGAATTCAAGTGTGGAAAGACACGATGTCCTACGATGCCCAGGTCATGGTGTGGGTGAGGATGGAACACCGCTATTTCTCTTCTGCTACGCGGAATTGCGCGGCAAAATCCTGACTTACAACAGACACAATTTCGCCGCTTGTGCCATAATCGCAACACAAAAAAATGGCGATTAGTCGCACGGAACTATGCTTTATCATATTGGAAAACAAAGAAATTTTCGGATGCAATGAAGGCGTTGTGTCGCACAAGGACGCCCACCTTTCCGCCACATTTTCTGTTTCACCCATGTCCGCAATGCATGCTAGTTTCGACAAGTGCTGAGTATCGGCCATGGCGGTCGAATTAATCGGGGGATTAGTAATGCGTAGATTTAGCCTCTTTGGGCGGGCGGCTATTGTTGCCTGCACATCCGTTATATTAGCTTCAACGCCCGTTGTAGCTGGAGAATCTTCCAAAAATTCAATGCAGACCTGGAAGGGTAGTTTGAAAGACAGGTCAGTTGCGTCTGCTGACTGGTCCGGGCTTTATCTGGGCGTGAGCTTTGGCGGCGGGTGGGGAGATTCTCTATTCGATCTCCGTGTTGCCGGTTTTCCCAATAATTCGAATCCGGATATCGACGGTCTCGCGGGTGGTGCGCATGTCGGCTTTAATCACCAATGGCGATCCATCGTGGTGGGTGTTGAGGGTCGAGGACTGGTGGCTGGTATCCAGGGCGATGCGCCAGACCGGACAAATCCAATTGTTTTTATGAGAACCGAGATAGACTGGTTGATAGCCGGTTTGGGCAAGGTGGGCGTCACCCGCGGCAATTGGCTAGCATACGGGACAGGTGGTTATGCGCTAGCCGCGCATAAAGCCACTGCATCGGTTCCGATAGTCGGCGCGGTGGTCGGGCAGCGGGAGGAGCGTCATGGTTACGCATGGGGAGGCGGCTTAGAAGCCAAGCGCGGCAACCTCATTTTTGGCGTCGATTATTTGCATGTCGATCTGGAGGACCATATCCGTCCGGGCTTCAACAACGTAGGCAACAATCCAAATTTGGCTCGCCATCGCGCGGATGCCGACTTGGACATTGTTACCGCGAGGGTGAGCTATAAGTTCAACGGAGGCAACGAAATTCCCTACAAGTAGTAGCCAATAGCATCTCCATTTAACGGGCGGCCGACACCCATCGTCGGTCGCCCGATCCCCACTTCGCCCACCCCTCAATGAGCCGCCGGCACAGGCCTTTTCCTGAACTCCCAGCCTGATAGCTTGAGCTGCTCGACAACCTTCGCCGCATACCGTTGGCAGTCTTCAATCTCACCGACTTTCGCCTTCTTCAGCCCAAGGGCAATATCAAAGGCTAGACGGTGCTCATCTGAATCTCGAGCGGCGCACAAGGCACTTCGTCACGATAGATCACTGCAAAGTGCGACATAGCCGCCAGGCGGCCACAATGTTCCGAGTAAAACTGACAGCCCACACCATCCCACGTCAAACGACTAGAAAGGCAATAGCGAGTTTTCCAGTAGAACGTGGGCCACAGGCACTACGCAAATGAAGGCACCAACGCCCCTCACCGATTAAAATACTCGTTCAGCGTCTGCGCCAGGAAATCCTCATACGCCTTCGTATAAGTCTTGATCGTATTGTTGATCAGGCTCCTGGCGCCTTTGGGATCGCGGAACGGATCGATGATCGTCATGAACTTGCTGGCGTTGAAGGCCTGGAACGATTTTGTCTGATAGGCAGCAGCAAAGAGTTTTTGGAGGTAGGCGAGACGTCTCTTCGGCACTCCGTTCCGAACGAAGAATCCGCGAAAGCGTAAAAGCGGCTCGAAGTTCGCGCCGACTTCCTTGTGGGTCGGAACCTTTGCAAAGGCCTTGGGACGCTCGTTGAAGAAGGTGAGGATCGGTTTCAGGCGGCCCTTGTCGAGATAGGAGCGCACATCGCCCGGTTGCTCGAACAGCACGTCCGCGCGGCCGAGGAACACGGACTCGTAGCGTTCCTTCGGCTTGTTGAAACTCTGTTGACGGACCTTGAAGCCGAGCTGGCTCTCGAGCTTCCGCATGGTGATGTTTTCCATCGAACCGTCATAGGACACATTCGCGACCACCACCTTTCCGGGGTTCTCCTGTGCATAGGCGAGGAAGGTCGGCCAGTCCTTGAAGCGGGTTTCATCGGCATTGATGAACAACTGACTGAATGTCAGCTGGACTATGGCTAGCGGCTGCCAGTCCCTTGCGGGATGAACGGTTGTCGCGCCGACCGCATAGGCCGCGGCGATCTCGTCGATATGTTCAATGACCGTTCGCCCGTCGGCCGGCAGCTTCATGAAATCGGGAATAGCACCGAGACCGGCACCCTTCTTGATATTCATGACCTTGAAGCGGTTATCCGAAACGGACTCGACGCTCTTCACCATTGCCCGGCTGAGCTGGTCGGACCCACCGCCCTTACCGTAAGGGACGATCATGCGAATGTTCGGCACATTGGCCCTGGCCTCGGACTGGGCAGCGGCCTCGTTCAGCGTTGTTTCAGCAGTGGCACCAACGATGCCTGTCAGTAGAATCACGCGCAGCACTCGATACGAAAGCATCGTGACTAACCTTCCCCTCTGTTCGTCTCCGATCTCGCGGTCCCGGTCCGTTTTTCGGCTCTATCGGGTTTGTTGCGCGACCATTCTCTTCTGCCAGCTCAGAAAACGCTGGTAGAGTTCAGCCTTCGACAGACTGACCACTTCCTGCTTCCCGACCCGGGCAACCTCATCTTCAATGAACTCGCGAAACAGCGCCTTCAAGCTGCGCTTGGCTGGCGCTTTCGGTTTTGCGAGCCCGCCCTCGCGACGCAATTTCTGCCATTCCAGAAACTTCGCGAACACCTGCTCTTTCTTGAGCCTCAACAATTCCTCACCGCGACCGGCCCGCACTTCCGTGTCGATGAATGCCTTGAAGAGTTGCTGCAGACTGCGTTTCCTTTTCTTCGGCCGGCGAAGGGCCACAGCCTTTGGCGGCTCCGCCGTCTTCAGCCATTCGGCCACCGGCGAGAAGCGGTTCCACCCCGCAACCGCCGATGCGAGATTCACATCCTTCCAGCGTTCGTGGCGCGGCGCCTTGCGCAGATCGTCAAACCTGGAAAGCAGCGCGTCGATAAACCGATTGATTTTCGCCTGCCGGAAGGAACCCGGCTTGAAATTGAATGCCAACATGACCGCCGTCGTGCCGACCGTCTGCACCGACTGTCCTTTTGGGACCACTGTCGGGTAGTCGAGACTGGTCAATTTCGCAGGCACATAAACACTGGGCAGCTGGGTCGAGAACGGGATGGGCACGAAACGAAGTCCGTCGCCCGCGTCGATCTCGTTCAGCAACGGGTTCGGCCGCCCCGAGATGATCAGTGTTGCAGCTATTTCGCCGCTCTTGATCTTCTCAAGCGCCAGTCTCTGATCGAAGAACACGGGCTGGTAGTCGATGCCCTTGGTCCCGAACAGATTGCGCGCGGTGATTGCAGCGCCGTGCAGTTTGCTGACGACGTTGATCTTCTTCCCGTTAAGATCGGCGATTGATCTGATCGATCGCCCGGCGACCAGGTGTACGTCCTGGATATAGAGGCGGGAGACATAGTGGATCTTCTGTTTGAGACCGGGAAACCGGCCGCTCTTTTCGACGTGATCGAGCACGTCGGCGGAAACGATCGTGACGTCGATCCCGCGCAGATAGAGCATGTCGGCAATGTTGGACAGGGCCCCGCGACCCGCCACAGCCAACACGCGCAGCTTATCGCCCTCATCGAGGACAGCCGCCAGATCGGATGCCAGCCTCATGCTGAGATGGCCGTACTCGCCGGCTATGACGCCGACCGTACCGCGGTTAATCGTTTCCGGGTTGATTGTCTCCGTATTGCCCGGTGTCGCGGTCGAAAGACACGACACACAGATGAAGGCCAGGAGAAATGTGGTGAGCCGGCGAGCCCCACTCGAAAAGTACATACCGTGATCCCCGCACCAGGGTTACGCAACGCATCCAGTCGTCATGTGGGGACACAAGAATTATCGGATCCGCAAACGAGCTAAGAGACAGCTCAAGCGGTTTTTGGATGCCACGCAGTCGCCGGACCTACATGGCAAGATTGGCCCCTACACGTTGAGGTAGTGGTCTCACAACAAAGTGTCTTTTTTTTGCCTGGCGCTCGGTGACTCAGGTCCCGAGGTCATCCGTTTCGTGATGTGCGCGGCATCACACGCCTTCTGAAAATGAACTCTTATCTTTGGATCAACAGCAGATTGGTTCGCATAAGGGAGACCTTAAGTGCTCAAGACGTTTATCAGATCGGCAACGCTCGCCGCAGTCCTTGTCGGGAGTTCCGTTTCGGCATTCTCTGCGCCTCATTATGAGTGGAGCACCAAGTATCCCTATTCCGGATTTCGAGGCGCCGGCAAACACAGCGTCTACTGCGACTACATCAAATACCCCAAGCGTCACTGCAGCTATAAGAAGGTCTGCAGCCACGGCAAATGCTGGACGAAGAAGCAATGCCGCGTGGTTGGTTGGGATTATCGTCAAAGTTGCTCATGAGCGCAGTGGAACCGATGTGACGTTCAGCGCCAGACCATGCAACAGGCAGCGAATGGCAACGGTTCACCGTGTCAGAGCGCCGGTCCGGGCAACACGGACCGGCGCTCTTCTCTTTTGAGCCCTCACCTTCTCTCTTGAAAGTGCTCGTCAATCGATTCCGCATTGATTGACCTTCATCAATATCAAGGCGTGTCGATCGTGCGACGGTAGAACCTGGAGAAAACAAAGAGCCCTAGAGCAACATGCGTCCAACGCAACCCAGGTTGCACTAGCGTTTGGAAGCGCGCAGGTCTGTCATGCTGGAAATCTCACCGCAAAAAGTAGCACATGTCATTGTAAAGTCTCGGGAATTTGATGCCAAAGTCGCGAGGTGGGAAGAACCTCGCGAGGGCGCAATCGAGGAGAGCGACTCCGATTCAATTCTCGAGAGCCGCTTTAGCGATGCGACACGCAGCGAAGTTGCAGAATTCATTTCGGGTCTGAACGAGGATGAGCAGGCGCATCTTGTCGCGCTGGCATGGGTCGGTCGCGGTACGTTCACCGCAGACGATTTTGCTGAAGCCGTTGAGACGGCAAAAGCGGAGAAGACGGTGCCGACGGAGCGCTACCTGTTGGGCATTCCACTTCTCGCGGATTTTCTCGAAGAAGGATTGGATAGCCTCGGTATCTGCGTCGAAGACGCCGAACGCGGCGTGCTCTGAGAAAGATGCTTGCTTGAACGCCCTGCAGCCGGCTTGCGTCCCCATGTGGGCGATGTTCCTGCGAAGAGGATGCTCTCTCAGATGCTGCGCTTTAGCTGCATTTCCCGACGGAGAATGTACAACCCCGCCACGATGACGATCGCAGCTCCCGTCAGCGTCCATAAGTCAGGCAGATCACCGAAGAGCAGAAAACCGAACAATACCCCCCAAAGCACCGAACTATATTTGAAGGGCGCGACCATTGCCGCTTCGCCCAGCCGGAATGCTTCGATCATCAGATAGTGGGAGCCGGCAACGAGAAGCCCGCTTGCGGCAAACTTCCACAGATGCGACGTCGAAAGCGCGCTCCAGCCGAAAGGCGCAGTCGTCAGGCCGGCCAACATGACGACCGCGGTGGTCACAAGAAGCACGGCAACCGACGTCTCCGATCGCGAGATCCGTCTTGTAATCAAATCGCGCATACCGCCAAAAAGCGCTGCGCCCAATGGAAAGAGGATTGCCCATTGTATGGCGTCGGTTCCGGGTCGAACCATAAACACAACGCCAACAAACCCTGCGACAACGGCAAGCCAGCGCCGCCAACCAACACGCTCTCCAAGCATCAAGGGGGCCATTGCGGTGATGAATAGAGGCCCCGTAAAGGCTGCAGCTATGGCATCGGCCAGTGGCAGATAGACGAGACCCGAGACGAACAGAAACGAACTTGCAATAACACAGACCGCACGAACCGACTGTCCGCGAAAATTATTGATCCGCAGCCGATGCAGTCCACCGCCATGCAGGGTCAACAAGAAGATCCAGGGCAAGACAAACAGACCGCGAATGAACAGGATCTGCCCGGTCGGATAGTGGACCGTCAGCGACTTTACAAGACCGTCATTGAACGCGAGCAATGCGACACCGACCAGCATGCAGATCACGGCGCGCAAAGGTTGCGATGCCAGGGTTTCGTCGACGGCGTTTTGAGCGGCCACCTGTCAATCTCCAGTCCGGACACGATGCCCGCTGCGACGAGGCCGACCTCAGCCGACCATAGGAATAATGTCAGATCGTGTAGTGCATCGTTCGGAACCGGGCCCGAAATGCGTTGACCTTGTCGGTGAAAGCGCCATCGGGTTTGGCGTCCGGCGTCGTCACTATTTCGGCAATCAGGCCCGCCAGTTCGGCAAAGTCGGCTTCCTTCATTCCGAAACGCGTCATCTCCTGAGAGCCCATTCGTACACCGCTTGCCGCAGCAAAGCTCGGATCATCGTAAAATGCCTGTGGATTGGTGATGATATCATTGGCCTCCAGAAGACTGGCGATCGTCTCGCCACGACCGCGGCCGGTCCTCAACAGCACTTGATGCGTCTCGGTATAATCATTCGCACCATCCCCCTCGATCTGCAGGCCCGCGTCGCTCAAAGCTCGTGCAAAGGCCTTCGCGTTCGCCATGACCTGCACTGGGTACGTGTCCTTGTGGGCGAGCATCTCATATGTCGCGCCGAGCAATCCAAGCAGCGTGCCGAGGTGATGATTGCTTACGTGGCCAGGAAATGCGCGCGTTTCAACGGCTTTCCAGAGAGGCTCAAACGCAGAACCCGGTTCGAAATTACCAAGGACGACGCCCCGCTGTGGCCCGAAGAATGTCTTGTGGGTCGAGCCCGTCACGAGATCGGCGCCTTCTTCGAACGGGGCGTTGTAGTGATCGCCAAGCAGTCCGAGGACATGCGCCGCGTCGTAATGGATGATGGGGCGTTCCGGATTGTCGCGGCCAAAGTGATCATGGACGAAGGCGGCGATCTCCGCGATCGGCTCCTTATGAATGATGACCGACCGGCCGAAAACGATCAGCTCCGGCGGGCGCTCTGCAATCAATGCCTTCGTAGCTTCGATGTCGATCAGGTAAGGGTTATCTTTCGCTTGCGGGAAATGATCGACAGCCGGCCGGCCTGTCTCGGGATCCATTGCCACATAGTTCTTCAACGCGCCTGAAACCTGAGCGCTGAGATGGCCGCCCTTGTTGAGATCGTGGACAAGCACGCGGTTGATCAGGCGTGGTGTCAGACTGCGAACGAAGCGGTTCTTGAATTGCTTGAGCGCGTCATAGACGATGTCATTCGCCATTTGTCCGCTGATGACGCGCGGTTCGACCTGGGCACATCCGAAGAAGGTCCGCAGTGCCGCCTTGCACTCCTCCTCCTTCTCCATGATGAAGTCGGTCCCCTTATAGTAGCAAACCTCCTCTGCTTCGGGGCCGAGCGACGAGAGCCGATTGTGTTCATTGTATCGACCGGATGGGTCCGAGACGGTCAGCGCATCGACCAGTGGCGATTTGCAGTTTTCCGATGGGATCAGATTGATGCACCTCTCACGCCGCCATACGGTGTTGGCTTCGGCGTCCTTGCGGAGCGCTGCCGCTGCGGCAGCAAGATTGTCGCCAGCCAAGACGTTCGGAGCATCAGGCTCTCGGAAACCCTTGTGCGGCCTTGTATAGGGCGCAGACGGCCAGAGATTCTTTTCGACCAACTCGGCCTGGATTCGATTGCCGCGCGAATCGACAACGTCGACGATCACCGGCTTTTCACTGCGAAAACGAAGATCGGAACGGATGAGCGCAAGACCGATCGGTCTGAGATCATGCGCATCGGTCGGCACTGCCATGAGCCCCTCGCCGGCGAAGCCGGTGGCGGGAACGCTCGTTCCGGATGTCACTTTCCCAACAACCTCTCCGTCATACTCGACATTGAAGCCTGCTCTCAGCGGCTTGCGAGATCCGAAGACAGCAATCGGCTGTACGAGATGGGTCAGGTCGCGCTGTTCGGGCGGCAGCTTGAGTTCGCCGCGTCTGATCGCAGCCAGTTCCTGCCGCTGGTACTCCAGAACCTCGCGACCGATCCAATCACCGCCGACACCGTAGGGAATCCGCACGCCGGCGGCCGCCACAGCGTTCGCAAAAATCGGTATTTCGTTTCCGTCCTCATCATCTCCAAGTTCGTGCCCGTAAAGCGGCAGTCCCGCTTCCAACCTGAGACTGTCCCTCGCACCAAGGCCGACCGCAGTCGCGCCCAAAGCCAACAGTCGCTCCCAAAGGGCTAAAGTTGTCTCCTGAGCAGGGAACAACTCAAAGCAGACAGACTCGCCGGTATACCCCGTTCGCGCCACGATCAGATCGTGGCCCTCAAATGTCGCCGTGGACAGCTGATTGCGTTTGTTTTCCGGCAATTCGGTAGCCGATATCACCTGCTCCAGGATGTGGGACGCCGAAGGGCCCTGTAACGAGATCATGCCCCAGTCGTCACTCACATCCCGCATGGTGCAATCGATACCCTTGCGGAAACGCTCCAGCCAGGCCCAATCCTTGTTCCGGTTCGATGCATTGACGACCAGGAGAAAGCGGTGCGCCTCAAGCCTATAGAGATAGGCATCATCGATCGCCCCGCCCGATTCAGTCGGGATGAAGGTGTAATGCGCTTCTCCCGGTTTCAACGCACATGCGGCGTTGCTAAGAACACGCATGAGAAAGGATTGCGAGCCCGCTCCGGCGATCTCGAACCTACCCATATGGGATACATCGAAAAGACCGGCTTCGCGGCGAGTTGCCAGATGCTCTTTCACTGCCCCAAGTTCGTACTGGACCGGCATGTCCCAACCGGCGAAATCGACCATTTTTCCGCCATTCTCCGAGTGCCAGGCGTGAAGAATTGTCTTTCGGCCGTCCATAGTCGCCTCCCGATATCGCGGCAGTTGCGTTCTTTTGATTTGTAATGGAGCGGGTGCATGTTCCCCAACCGGCCACCACATTCGAGTGGCGAAGTCGCGAGCTCCTGACCCTGCAATTTGGACACAACATACAGATACTCACACAATTGGCGACAAACATTTGTCCGACTTTGCGACGATAAACTGTTTTGGTGTCGATCAAATCCGGGGGCGTCTACGTCCTGCCGATTGCAGGGCCAATGACGGAGGATTAAGACGATGCGATTTCAGGCTCTTCTTCTGCCAGTGCTACTCCCGGCCGCCATTCTATTCGGTGCGGAGACACCTGCATCCGCGCAAGCACGCCTTGGCATGCAACTGGCCCATGACTGCGGCCGCGAATTGGTCGCCCATTGCGGCGACGTGACCGTAGGCGGCGGGCGCAAGGTGGCCTGCCTTTTCGCTTACAACGACCGCCTCTCCGTCAAATGCGCGCTGACCTTGCACAGGGCAACGATATTCGCAGAAAAATCGATGGCGGCCCTGCGACGTGTCGTCGATCAGTGTGGCGCCGATATCGATCAGCACTGCTCGAAGATTATCCCCGGTCAAGGGCGCGTAGCGCTCTGCCTGCTGGCGAACAGGCCATCGCTCAGCAATGGATGCCGCAGTGCATTGGCACCGATCGGGTCGAATCCCTGAGGACCGACAGATACGCATGCCAACCAACTTCGTGGCACAGCCGATCCGCTCAATGCAGACCACCGGCACTTCGTTCGGAGTGCCGGATCACGGCACTTTTTTCATCAACTGCCGACAAAATCTTGAGACCTGGCGACGAAGGCAGTTAACCAGCAATTCCACGGGATCACAGACGGCCAGACACCATCTGCGCGCCCGCAATTGCGGTCACCAAATCGCCAAAGAACGACCGTGACACCGCCGTATTTTAACGATGGACCGATTCAGGACGTGTCACGGCCTCGTGAAAGCCCAATAACCGGCACTATCGGCTGGCCCGCGGATCGCCATCATCTTCGAAGGCATTCGCGATTACCAATAAACAAGCAATAATCACAGGCACAAGAAGTGCGAATACGAGATACTGTTCCACCTCAGCCTCCGTCTTATGAGACCACACTATCCCGCTGCGATCACGAAGCTATCGCAAGTTTGTGACCGAAGCAACACATGTCAAGCAATCTGTCATTTTTTTGTCGCATTACGCACATCGATTATACGTGATTCGGCCTCGCAAGCGCATAATTCAATAACTTGTAGACAACTTTAGCAGCCGTAAAATCCGCCGCGTGAAAGCCTGGCATGGGTGCCAGTTCGACGATGTCTGCTCCTACGATCGTTCCGACCTGAGACGCCGCTTTGAGTATTTCCATCGCATCCCAGAAGAAAAATCCGCCAGGCTCCGGGGTACCGGTGGCAGGCATCAAACTTGCGTCGAAGCCATCGACATCGAAAGTGACATAGATCGGCCGCCCGGCGAGCGGTGCCACGATCTCATCGGCCTGCCATCTTTTCAGGTCTTTCGCCCAGTGGATCGTAACCCTGTCCTCCGCCGTCTGCAGAAACGCCACCTCTCCGGCTGAAATACTGCGCACGCCAACGGAAACCAATCTCACCTGACTGCAGTCCAGTATTCTTCGCATTGACGACGCGTGACTCAACGGTTCACCGCGATATCCATCGCGCAAATCGGCATGGGCATCGAACTGAAGAACAGCCAGGTCCTGGTATCGGTCAGCAACCGCACGAACAGCTCCGACACTCAGAGAATGTTCTCCTCCGAGAACGAGCGGGAACTTGCCGGCGGCCAAGACGTCGTCAACAAGCCCTTCAACCTGACCGATAGCGCGGGTGAGTTGCGACTCGACCTCCGGCGTCTCCAGTGTCGCGATACCGAACTGATGGAAAGGTTCGGTCCCCGTCTCCTCGTCAAAAAGCTCGAGTTCGGAACTTGCTGCGATAATGGCTTCCGGACCGGCGCGTGTTCCACGGCCATAAGTGACAGATGCTTCAAGTGGAAAGGGTATGACAACGGCACGCGCTTCCGAAGCGATTGCGCCTTTGGTTTCATAGCCCAGGAATGCACGTTCCGGAGGGCGATACGATAAAACCGTCATCTCCCGTTCGCCGCCATCTCACCCCTGCCTCCAAGCCCCCGTTTGCTCGAAACCACGATCCGAATGAGAGGTCTCGGCGTACATGCTCATCATGGGCGCGTCCAACAACTCGGCCTCGTCATAGGTGCCAAATCCATTGAAACGGGTGGCGAGCGTGCGTCCATAGGCGCCGACCTGACCAATCTCGATATAGTCTCCCTCGGTGATTGTGGCGGGCAGCATATACGGGCCGGGCATTCTGTCGGCACTGTCGCAAGTCGGTCCAAACAGTATGAAGGCGTCCAATCCTGTTTCAGCCATGGTCGGTCCAACCAGACGTGCGGGATAGGTGAAGCCCGAATGGGCTGCGTCGTACAGTGTGCCGAACGCACCATCGTTGATGTAAAGACTATGACCGCGGCGCGCTTCGACTCGCACCAGTAAAGACTCGGCTTCTGCAACCAGAGCACGCCCCGGCTCGCAAGACACAGACACTTGCGAACGCTCACCGATTGCAGTCAGCCCTCTCTGGATATCAGCCAAATAATTCGATAGCTCCGGCGGCTCTATCCCCGGATAGCAGCTCGGGAATCCACCGCCGATATCGACATGCTCAATCACAACGTCTGCATCGGAAACAACGGTCCCGACGTCTGCCAGGGCTTGTGAAAACCGTGTTGGCACCATTGCCTGCGAGCCCACATGGAATGTGACACCCAGACGCCTCGCTGCGCGCCGGGCATGGACAAGGAGAGACGGCGCTTCTGCTGTTCCGACACCGAATTTCCCCTCCAGCGGGATGAGACTGTCGGCATTCGAACACGCAATACGGACAAAGAGCGTCAGATCACCGGCACCATTTGTCACTTCGAGAATCTTTGCCAGTTCTCCAGGCGTATCGAGCGCAAATGTGCGTATTCCATAGTCAAAATAGGCCGCGCGGATCGTCTCACGAGACTTTATGGGATGCATGAGTGACATCGACGCGCTCGGCAATCGTGCGACCGCTGCCATCTCACGCGGAGAGGCAACGTCGAAACATTGGATCCCGGCTTCATTCAGAGTCTGTGCAATGACCGGAGCATCATTGGCCTTGAGCGCATAGAGCACAGTCCCGGGGAAGTTCTCGCAGAACCAGCGGGCAGCTCTGCGGGCTGCATGCGGCCTAAGGCAGAGGACCGGCCGCTCCGGCGGACATGCAGCAACCAATGCAGCTGCAGACTCATAACATTCCATCCTACGGTGTCTCCAACCTCGGCCATCTGATGCCGGATATCTGCAGGCGGCTAGGACGTAACGCCTTGTTCCTAGGTTGTAAAGGCGTGTTCAGCTCGCTGTGGCCCGATGTTCAAACGACCTCGCATCTATTCAAGCAATAGATGTCAGCTCACAAGACGGTCAACGATGGGCGCAACGCCGGTCTGCACCGGATCGACTGCCGGAAGACCGAACTGATCCTCGATGCTTTTGCGAAATGTCTCACCTTCGCCAGGCGAAAGAGCGCTCGTATTGATCGAAAAACCGACAAGCTCAACGCGGTCGTTGGTCAAGCGTGCTGCCGCTAAATTAGCCTCGATACAGTCAGAGATTGTCGGCAATGGCTGGTGAGGTAGAGCACGCATATGGGTCCGAGTTGGCTCATGGCACATGACGAGAGCATCTGCCTGAGCACCATGCAGCAAGCCGAGGCTAACGCCTGCAAATGACGGATGGAAGAGAGATCCCTGGCCCTCGATGACATCCCAATGATCGGCGTCATTGGCAGGGCAAATCTCCTCGATCGATCCCGAAATGAAATCCGAGATGACCGCATCGACAGGCACGCCTTCGCCAGCGATCAGAATGCCGGTCTGACCCGTTGCTCGGAACGAACATTTGATCCCACGAGCGCCCAGTTCCCTTTCGATCGCCAATGATGTGTACATTTTTCCGACAGACGCATCGGTGCCGACGGTCAACAGTCGTTTTCCCGATCGTGGCAGACCGCTCCCGACATGCGCGATTGTGCCGGGATCACGCAGCTCGATCAGACGGCGACCGCTTACCGCTGCCGCTTCCTGCAATCCCGGCAGGTCGACCAGTCGGCGATGCAGCCCATTGGCAATGTCGAGGCCGGCGTCCAGTGCGTCTCTGAAGAGACCTGACCATTCATCCGGAATTGCGCCGCCAGAGACAGCCACCCCGATTACGAGTGTTTTGGCGCCTGCCGCCACACCTTCCGCAATCGTCATATCGGGTAGATCCAGATCGACGACACAGCCGGGAAGTCGAAGCTGGCCCACCGATACGCCGGGCCGCCAATACGCAACGCCGCCTGCAGTCTTGGCCGCCAGCGTATCTCTGGCATCGCCCAGGAAGAGCAAATAGGGTTGTTGGATCTCCAATGCCCCGTCTCCGTCTATTGATTAGCGCGCGATCATGACAGAGTTCTGAGCTTTTTCGAGCACTCTGTATGAAACACTGGATGTGAAGAAACGGCGCCACCCCTTCTGGGTCGCACCGGAAAGAACAATGACGGAGTAGTCGCGGCCTGCCTTGACGATTCTCTCGACGGGATCGCCAATCTCGATCGTCTCGCCGGAAACCCCGACTCCGAGTTCCTCGATTGCCGCGCGCGCTTTTGTTATCGCTTCTTTTGCCTCGTCTCGTTCGGTTTCATCACGCGCAACCGAGAACAGGTAGACAGGGCATGCGCAACGGCTTGCAATCATCGCATCGCGCTTTGCCGCGGCAATCGAAAGCTCGTTATTGCTCACGCACAACAGGTGACCATGGCTCTCTTCGATGCCGCGCGCGACCAGCACCGTACCCCGGTGCTCGATTGCGATGGCATCGGCATCGGTCGGGTCGATCTTGCCTGGGCCGCCGGTATCATCGGGATCCGTGGATTTTGCGACAATTACGATGTCATAGTCACCCATTTCGCATTCATCGAGGATGCCACGCAAAACGCTTGGTGAGACCATCAGCTTCAAAGAGATGTGACGACCCTCATCGCTCGTATAGGCGATGACATTGTCACCCAACGGATCTCCGTGCACATCCGTGTGCTTGTAATCCTCTTCCCAGTCTTCCCCAAGGAAACCGAGATCTATCAGCATGTCGTGGGATTTTCGGAGCGTTCGCTTGCCCGGCAGTTCGAGCCCCCAATCCAGAAGGTTCTCGCGCGCGACGGAGATTTGGAGTCCTCCGGTACGCAATCCCTGATCAACTGGACGAACATAGAGGAGAGTCATATCGGCATCCGTTCCAGATCCGATCCGCACGGCATATTTCAGTGCCTGGAACGCTGCCTCGGACCCATCCACGCAGATCAGGATATTGAAACGCCCGTCACCGCTCGCCTGCTCTGTCGGCGACGGCTGGTCGTCAGGCTGCGTGCCGTCGCCGGCATTCTCTTGGCTCACCTTCACCCCTCCCGCAAGTAACCGTCTAGGCCATTTGTGACTTCATGTCCTAACGTCATACCCCGAGTAGCGGCCAATAGAAATATGCAGCCAGCAACAGCATGATCGTCGACATGATCACCATGCGATATCCAACGACCAGGAAGTCTGTCGTCTTCAGATAACCCGAAGAATACACGATTGTGCAAGCGGGTGTCCCGATCACTGTGAGATAAGCAAAGGCCGATGAGATCGCGGTGATGAAGCCCATAATGATCGGGCTTTCGCCGGCGGCACCAGCCATTTTCAATGTGATCGGCCCAAGAACGGCGACCGCGGCGCCATTCGACATTGTGTTGGTTACGCCCGTCGTCAGGGCTGAGACAGCCGCCCAAAGCGGCAATCCGCCCTCGACCCCAAGCGGTTCAAGAACCGACAGGGATGTATTGGCAACCCATAACGCAGCACCAGTATCCTTCATTTCAACGCCGAGCGAAATTGCGGCCGCATAGAGTAGGACGACGCCCCAGTTCACACCCGAATTGATGTCTTCCCAGCGCACCAGACCGATAACCAGGAAGGCGATGGCACCGAGGACAGCCACCGTCCCAAGTCCAATCGCATCCGACATTCCGATCCAGCCGACCAAAATCACGGCAAACAAAGCGATCGAGACCCAATCGGCCGATTTCATCGGTCCTTCCTGTTCAATCTGCGCCCGGAGCTTCACGACAGCGCGCGCAACGTGTTTGTGTTCGGGCCGGAACGTGAAGAACAGAATGGCAGTGACAAAGGGAAGCTGAATAAGGAAGACCGGATAGCAATACAGAATCCAGGTAACGTAATCGATCAGGAATTTATAGGTCTCGGGATTCGAAGGATCGTAAAAGAACTCCTTCCAATAGCCGATCATAATCGCATTCCGCGCGCCGCCGGATGGCGTTCCGATACCGGCGACGGAGCACCCATAAGAAATCGAAAACAAGATAACGGCAGCCAGACGGCGCACGTCCTTGGGATCTTCCGATGTCAGCGAAATCAACGTGATAGCAACCGGCAGCATCATCGCCGCCACCGTATGTTCGCCAATCACCGATGCCAACACGCCTGAGACGACCGAAATACCGATACAGACATTGAATGTCTTGGTGCCTGTCACCCGCACAATCAGATAGGCTATCCGCTTGTCCAGCTTCTGCTTCACCACCGCAACCGCGAGCATCAGCGATCCCATGATGAAAAGCACCGAGTCACTCATCAAGCTTTTGGCGACCTTGCTTGAATCGATCCCGAGCAGCAGCACCTGACCAACAATGATCATCAAGGCAACGGTTGGCAAAGGCACAGGTTCCGTCACAAACAAGATAACGGAAACAACCGACATGGTCAGGACAATCCACCCTTCCCGTGTCAGTCCTTCAGGTGTTGGCAGGCTCAGCAGAAGAGCGCCAACGCTCATGGCGATCAAGAACCAGCGTTTTTCCCAGAGAAAGAAGGCAAGACCTCGGATCGCTGGCGCCCGCGACGCTGCCATTCGAGATGGCGTTAGCGCTGCACGACCGACTTTCGCAAGACGCACAACCCGACCCAAATTGCCTTCAACCATCGCAGAGCGCTTCCCACCGGCTTGGAGCCGGCCCAATATGCGATGGCCGGCTGCCAATTTTCTTTTGTTGCGACGCCGAACAACAAACCGGTAGTGCCGGTCCATCGGCGCAGATCATCGAACTCCTGCGCGGGCTAAAGGCCTTCGAAAAGGGTGATGACACCGATTCTTCGGTTCCTCGGAAGCACATGCATAGAGAGACGATCCCATCGTACTAGCACAGTGGCGGACCAACAGTCAGCTAGAAGACGGTTTTGTAAATAGAAATTCATCGCTGGGATCGTCCCGATCAGCGTTTTCGCGTCCGCTTTACGCTGAGGACGGCGTTGTTTCGCTGGCTCAAGACAGGTTGTTGCTCAAGTCCGAACGACTTGCGTGACGCCAGCCCGACCATATTTGCGACATAGGCATACAGTTCAACACTATCGACTTTGCGATCTTCGTTCCCGAGCGGGCCGATATCGGCCTGCCCTGCAAGACCTTCAATTGCGTAGCGGGTGAACAGTCCAAGATGAAACCTGGGATCATTAAGCGGCTTTTGATCGCCTTCAGCTGCTGAAATGGCAACCAACTGCCTTAGCGGCTTGCCCGGAAGGCTGAAAGCGCGCTGTTCGGGAATATTGGGGGGAAAAATGTAGCGCCCCGTATCCTGGCCGAATCCAGCCTCCAGCAATACCAGAACCGATTTGGCCTTCAGCTGCGACAGATTCGCGTAGAGAAGGGAAAGCGGATAACCGGACCGCTCTTCCCGATGCTTCAGAGCATCGATGGGAAGAAGGTAACTGGCCTTCATGTCGGGCTTCGTGAATCCATGGCCCGCATAATAGACGATAACGCGCGATGAAGGTCGCCCGACAAGGCGCTGCCATATGGCGCCTTTGGGAGAATCCTTGGATCCGAAGACGCGAATGAGATCATCGCGCGACGTATCTCTCAGATCCAAAATATGGTCGCTCGGAAAACCTAGCTTTTCGGTGAGGAACGAATAGACAGCGGCCGCGTTGTCATGAGCAATCGTACTCTTCGCAATGCCACCACGATAGTTCCGATTGCCGATAACGACGGCAAAATCCCGTGCATGGGTCCGCGTCGCCGGATACGCCTTGTAGATTGAACGGAATCCAGCATAGCGATCGCGCGAAGAGCGGTGTGATGACGGCCTTTCCGGCAATCGGGCGGGCGCACGCGGACACAGTTGCACTTTGCCTCCCTGCTCGATCTTCAGAACATCGCCCAGAGGCAGATTCGAGCTGATCTCGATGCATGAGCGACACCAATTGACACCGCGCCGCGTCTCATATTCTGAGATTTCAGCCTTCCTGAATTCGGCCGGAATCGGAACACAGCGTCGTGGACAGCGTCTCAATTTCGGGCGCGGTCCGTAAGACTGGACAATGAGTTTGTGCAAACGCTCCGGCAGGCAACCGATCCGTGGCCCCGAGTCGTCGACTCTGATCGACACATCGGCTGACAGACTCCGGCCAAGTCGTTGCACACCCTGGCTCTCCTTAGTTCGCCCGATTGCCACCCGATTGCCTTGCCGCACCGATGGCCTTCGCGGGATCTCGGCGTCGACTTTCGGACATAGCTTGAAGAGCGTTTGAATGGCTTTGCTGTTCCGGACACCGTCGGGGGTCTTGCCAACCTTATGATCCCGCTTGAAGAACCAGAAGGCCGTCCAGGCTTTGGGGCCCATTTTCCGCCTCGGGTACACCTTCAGGTAGCCCGCTTCCGCGAGACAGCGTTGGACCAGATACGAATTCGGAAACTTGATCCACGGCCCAGCAGCCTCTTCTGCCTTTGCACGCGCCGATGCTGCCGCGCTGCGGGTCAGGCACCGCCCCTGCCATTCTTCAAATCCTTCATTGCAAACACACGCGCTGTGTGCCGGAAGCCAGCGACTGTTTGCAGAACAAGAAGCCCCCCTGACGACACAACGACCGTCAACGATGCCATGCCCTTGGCGCCGGCATACGCATTTCCTTGTGCGTCGTGAATATATCCAGGGATAATTGCAGTGCGATATGTTGGTGGTTTGATGTCCGGTCGAAGGATGCACCCGTCCCCTGACCGTTATCCTGGGGACCTCAGGTTTAGGGGCATCGATCTTGGATTGCACGTCTGTTGATGGGGATTCAGGCGTCGTTATTGCTTGCTGTTCAGCTGGCTCATTGTGGCTGGGAACCTCTTCGCCATTAACTTCAAAAGCCGCCACCCCCAGGATCCCGAAGACCGCAGCCACCGTCCGCATGACCGATACGAACGGTCGGCCTCGAGAGAGCACCCTACTCACATCCGCGCTCCCACGCATTGGTTTGGAACATCACCGCCACTGGCGCGCAACTCGTCTCGCCTCTGCTGGATCTCAAACGCCGCGTCACTCGGCCGATCTACTGCACGACCTGGTACTCGACCCGGCGATCGAATTCGAAGAGCTGTTCCTGTGTGTACTTCAGGGCGTCGTCTGGCTGAAAACGACTCCGTTCGCCCTTGCCGACAACCTCGACCTGACCTTGAAAACCATTGTCGAGCAAGTATCGCATGACGGCTGCTGCACGCGATCGCGACAGATTGAGATTGTAGCCGTCCGAGCCGCGAGGATCTGTATGACCGAAGAGGCGAACCACTTTGGCCTGCTGGTCATTCACATATTCCAGGATATCCGCAGCAGCCTTCTCGCCTTGAGGCGTCAGAACGCTCTCATTATATCGGAATTTGACCGGTACCGGCACAGTCTCAACTGAAAAATTGCGGAATTTGGGAGACGCCGCTCCGCTCGGACGGCCACGAAAACGCCGCGTTGCAACATAGACGGGCGCAAGGGCACGTGCCTGATAGGCGCGCTTCACAACGCGGTGTTCGATCCGCTTCGGCGGTGGTTTCGGGTTTGCACGCTCATTGCGCATGTCATCGAGGGCCGCTTCATAGGCACGGACTGCCGCGACCCAGAGCTCCTTCGCATAATAGGCATCCCCAAGAACCGCCATTACCTGCCAAGGCTCGCCGAATCCTGCGGCCATCTGAAGCGATTCGATCGGTATTTTTCCACTGTCCTTCTTTGCAGCCGTACTCACATGTCTCAGTGTCGCCAACGCGAGAACGCGTCCCACACGTTGGCGATAGCTGCCATCGCAGCTGGGATCAGCCAGCATCTTCGCGTGCAGATCCTTGAACACATCGACTTTGCTGTCTTTGACCGCTCCTCTGAGAGTCGTATCTAATTTCGTGCAATCCGCTGCCGCCGGGCCGGCCACCATCATAAGGACCGGAATGGCGACAAGCAGGGACGCTGTCCGCGTCCCTGCCTTTGCCTTGAGGGCTTTCATCAGTTCACCTTGAACTTGATAGCCGTTCTGGCGACGACCGACGTCTTCGACGTTGTCTTCTTGGTCGTCGTCTTCTTGGTTGCCTTCTTCACAACCTTCTTCTTGGCGACCTTCTTCTTGGCCTCGACGACGATCTGCCGTGTCAGGAACGACCGGTAGTCACCAAGCGGCGTGAAACCTCGTGTTTTGAAGTCATGCTTGATGCCGTCGGCGGTTTTGCCGCCTGCATTGCAGACTGCGATCACCGTCTCTTCGCCCTTGTCCTTCAAGCGGAACTGGAAGGGAGCAGCATCGCCCGGGAACTCGATCTCCTTTTTCGCCTTCAGGAGGTTATCCTTCTGGAACTTGTTGGGGAAGATCACGGTTCCCTTGCCCTTGCCGTCGACGTTGATCAGGGTCAGGTGGCATTTCTCCGCCGACTTGACCGTAAACACGGCCAGATCGTTGACCTTGTACTTCGACTTATTCGAGAAAAGAATGAGTTCGAAGTTGTGGTCGGTTTTCGAGGTTTGGCCTTTGACCTTGGCAACCTTGGTGACGACAGCCTTCGTCGTGGCCTTTTTCTTACCAGCCACTTTCTTCTTGGAGAAATCAAGGTGCTCGGCATCACTTACCTTTGAGACCAGTTCTGCGAACTTGCCTTCGAAGGAATCACGCGGAACCGTGCCTTGCTCCAGCCGCCGTTTCATGCGGAAGCCTTCACCACCCGCCGAACTCAAACCTTCGACAAGCTGCTCCTCTTTCAAGCCATACTCGGCTGCTGCAAGCTTCAGGTCGACCTTGCTCTCGAAACGTTGCGACAGAGCATTGATGATCTCCACACCGTTGAGGGCGAGATCCGGATCAAGACCAGCACGCCGCATCGCACTACGGAACCGCGACGTGTCTTCCTCGATCAGCTTGGTCATCTCCTCAGCCGGCGGATACAATGCTTCGACATCGTCACGCACCTTCTTAGAGAATGTACGATTGCCAAGCACGGTTTTGCGGATTTCATCCGTCGCCTTACGGAAGCCTTGGTTGTGGCAACCCATGCAGGAGATACCGTTGGTCACCTGCAGATCACGTTGACTACGATCCTGAACGATCGTTGTCGGGCCTGTGTCCAGCTGCTTACCATCGGCTTCATTGAGGTAATAGGCATTGAAGCCGTTCGGCAAGCTCCAGATCGACTCTCCACCATCATGTTCGAAGGCTTCCTTACCTTTCGGACCTGTCGGGTGAGAGAATAGGCTCTGCCTCTCACGGTTGCCGGCAAAATCGTAAGATGTCCAGAACACACCGCTCGAGATTGTATGGCGCTCGATCAGCCGATTGTTCGTGCTCACCAAGGACTTCTGGAAACCGGCGCGCTTGGCACGGTAGTTCTTGATGTTGTCGTTGATGTCGATCCCGAGAGACTTCTCAAGCTCGCCCAACGTTTTCGGCAACTTCAAGAGTTTGTCGTAGAGCTTGGGACGCGAAGCTGCAAAGGCCAACCAGTCGCCACGAACCCATGACAGCGATGTCCCAGTCGTCGACTTGACGAATTCATAGGAATTGCTGTCAGGCTTCACGCCATAAGGATAGGCCTTGAGAATGGTATCCCAGTCACCGGTCGTCCATTTCAGATCATCAAGATGGAATTTGATAATCGTGCCACCTTCGTCGATTGTCTCGAGGCGCAAAGGATCTGAATTGTTACTCAGGCTGTTAAGAAGTTTGACCACTGCCTGGCGATAGACATTCATTTCCTCATCGCTCGCGCATGCATTGTAGAGATTGTCCAACGTGACGTAGCGCATGCCTTTGAGACGGAAAGGTTTTTCCTTTCCGATATCTGCACTGATCGCGGCCAGAACGGCCTCATGGTCCATGAACTTACGTGTGCTGCAAGCTGCTTCAACTTGCGCACCGAGAGAGTCGATCCACTTGCGGACGGCTTCCAGATCTTCTTCTGTCGGCTCATCGCCGCCAGAATACTCCTGGTAGACGTCATACGGCATTTCTTGCTTCAGCATTTGAACATAGATTTCAGACGCATCCGGATTGCCAGGCTGAACAAAATTGGTGTTGCTGGCCAGCTCTTTGAGCTTGAGGATATTGCCGAAATTCTTTGATGCCGTCAGGCGATTAAGCTTGCCGTCCTGATGGCAGCGTGCGCAGTGCTTGTCCAAGGCCGCGAATGCCGCCTTCTCGATTTCAGTGGTCGGCTCAGGAATGTCGACTTTCGCTTGTTTTGGAAGGTCGAGTTGCTTTGCCGGTTGCGGTGCGGCTGCGGGTTGCGGCGCGGCGGGTGCCGGAGCCGGTTGCGGTGCAGCAGCAGGTTGCGGCGCGGCGGGTGCCGGAGCCGGTTGTGGCGCGGCGGCAGGTTGCGGTGCAGCAGGTGCTGGAGCCGGTTGTGGCGCAGCAGCAGGTTGCGGTGCAGCAGGTGCCGGGGCCGGTTGCGGCGTGGCAGCAGGTTGCGGTGCAGCGGGTGCCGGAGCCGGTTGCGGCGTGGCAGCAGGTTGCTCACCAGCAGGCGCCGGTTGAGCCGCCTTTTCCTCAACGGCAATTTGCCGGTTTTCAGTCGATCCGGACTCCGGCGTGCTCTGCGCGACGGCGGTTCCGGCTGTCATCAAACCGCATAAAAATGCGGCAGTCATGCTTTTGGTCATCAGACCCCAGCGTGTCGTCATTTTAACCTCCCCTGGGACGGATTCATTGGGTTGACGTTCCGTATACGCGACGCCAACTGAATGTCGTATGAATGAACCATTCAAGAACCGACGCCATATCCCACCGGTTTTCACAGAAAAATCTCTTGTATCTGCAGTCATTTTCTTCGCTTTCGCTCAGTTCGGCAATATCTCGTAACGCATCGTTGCAACCGACGCGTGCACAAAATCGGTATTTTCGTCGACGGTATCCGCTTTGACCGGTGTCCCGATCTTTTCAGCAATTACTGTCAGAGTTTCCGTCGCCTCTTGTCGCGGTATGACTTCGATCGCTCGTGTCTTAATCTTAGACCCAAAATCAACCTTATCACGCATGACGACGGCCACGATGTAACCCTTGCTCGGCGCCGTCGCGTTGAAGCGCATACCGTAATAGACATCCGGAACCGTCAAAGGCGAATGGGCATTCAGGACACCCGTTCGATCCGTCTCATGTTTCGATGAGAATTGATTCGGATAGAGCTGAATCAACTTTCCCGCGTCGGTCAGGTTCAGCAGCAAGAGATAACCGTCATGCGGACTGATCACCTGGAAGCGGATGTTCTTGGTGCCGACATAAACGGGCGTGGGTGGAATCTGCTTGACGACGACCTTGTCCACATTCCCTTTGGCCAAGAGGTCGGTGACGACGTCTACCGTCAGCTTGCCCTGTCCGGCAGCTTTCTTTCCAGTTCCATTCGCCTTGACACTCACCTTGTCTGAATAGGCAACCAGGGCGTGCGCCTTTCCCGGATCGAGCCGAGGCGTCAATCCCATTTCGCACTTGCCAGCAAGTCCCGAGCAATAGGATTTCGAACCGTTCGCAACATAAGTCAGGAGCTCGGCATTAGATATCGATCCATTGCCATTCTTATCTGCTTTACCCTGCCCCAGTCCTTCGATCAGCAGTCTTGTGAATACGCCCTGCGGTCCGCCACTTGCCTTCGCATCAATCAATGCGAGCTGACTATTCGACACGGCCGACCAAACGGTGAGCGACCCGCTGCCGAACGCTGTCTCGACAAAACCACCCTCCTTTTTTTGGGCCTTTACGCGCGGCTCGACCGATATGGCGCGGGTTGCGCTCGATAGCTGGGGAACTTTCGCTGCGAAAACCGTGTTGTCGCCGCTTCTCGTGACCGCGCCCGAGAACCCCGCGTCAAGCACTATCGTCACATGGCGGCCTTCGAGAATTTTTAGGGCAAAGGAGAATTCATCGTCGCTGAGAAGACCACTCAGCTCACGCGTGCCGCCATTCGACTGAACCGTCGCGTCATAGGGGACAAGCGCCTCATCGATGCCGTCCTTTTCGTCACCGCCGGTATCGGCTTCGAAATATCCGAGCCCCGAGAAGTAAAGGAAGACACGGTCCCCTGCTTTTGAACCGGTCGCCAGCCAATCGCTGATACCGGCCAAGATTTTGTCCTTGGTCGCCGTTTCGTTCAGCAGAACCCGGATGCCTGAGTTGTCGTAGCCAAGCTTGGTCGTAAGCAGTCCGGCTATCGATACGACATCGTTTTGTGCCGCCTTTTCGACCTTCGGCGAAATATCGCCGGCACCATAGGAATCGATCCCGATCAGTAATGCCCGGTCGGCAGCCACAACCGGACCGGCTACAAAAAACAGGCAAACCAAGCAAATAACAGTGAGGATGATTGACTTAAACATCGGTCACCTCCCTGCGCCGGTATAGATATCCAGGACGCCAACTTGAAACTCAGTCCCATCCAACGATTGCTGAAGCAGTGCGAGCAATGCCCCTGCCTCTCCAGCGCTGCCCATTGATCTCAAACCGGCGTGAAGTCCGCTTAATGACGTCTTGGAGAAGATCGCAACCATATGCTCCGCTCCGAAAGGCGGTTTGTCGACGCGGAAATTTTCGTTTATCGCCGCGGCGCTCCAATCTTTGGTGGCTTCGCCCGGCTGAGACGGATCCGGAATGAAGAATTCCACACGCCCATCCGGCGGCATATTGAAGAGCGTGAGGTGCGGATAGCGGGCACCCCCAATATTGACCTCTATGATCTCACCCTTCTTGTAACGATGGTTCCCCTTCGGCAACTGCGCCTGCACGGGATCCTTAGCGGACTGCGTCCTGAGCCACTTCAATGCCGTCCACTTGGAAATGATCGGGGCGATATTCTCGGTCGTTACATTCTCTGCGACCTTGCCGCCAACCGCGTGCTCGAACTGCCCCTCGTCGAAGTACCAAATGACATCGGCGTCGGATTTATCTGAGACGATCGTAACGCCAGGCTGATCGCCGATCAGGCTTGCGTCGCCACCGACAAGCGCAAGACGAAGATGATCGGGATTGTCAGGCTTGACCGGTGTCGGTTCTACCGTCTCGACGACCTCCGTTACCGTCTCGACGACTTCTTTCGGCTTTTCGACTTTCGGTTCGGCCTTCTTTTCGAAACCCCGCACGGAAAACAGAGACAGCGAACGGGCTCGCAATGGGGCGACCTGAGGTGTTTGTTGGCTCTCCACCATGGCATGAACGGCAGGGACGACGAATCCCAGGAGTTCGACTTGGGTCACTTCGCCATCGCGATTCTTGTCCGCGCGGCCTTCAATTGCCCGTGCGATCGCCCAACTCAAGGCTCCGCGCTTCTTGCCCTCGATCGTGACTTCCGGCGTCAAGCGATCCTCAGACGTCGCGCCAACGAATGTGACATTGGCATAATCCGTCTCTTTGATCTTGGCGGCGGTGGGGGGCGGGAAATCCAGCATATCCTGCGTTATCACGCCGAAATCACCGTTTCGGAAACGCACAGTGTCGGCGCGGGCGCTCCGATGCATGCTGCCGGAATGACAGGAATCGGCAATGAAGACAACGCGGACACCCTTCTTATCGGCCTGCTTCAGCCAATCGAATATCTCGTCATCGATGATTCGCTCACGCGTCCCCTCACCTTCGGTCTCAAAGCCAGCAAGAAGAAAGTTTTCGTTCTTGCCGTCGGCTTCCTCGCCGCGCCCCTCAGGCTCCGGCTCCTGGCTGCCATGGCCCGCGAAAGAAAATATGATGGTATCGCCCTTGCTGGCCTGGGTGACGATCTTGATCCATGCGGCCTCGATGGCCGCCTTCGTCGCATCGGTATCCAGCAGACTGATCACCTGCTGTGCACCCGCCTTTTTCAGAGCGGCCGCGATATCCTCGGCATCGTTGACAGCGCCCTGCAGATCGTTCCGCTCGCCAACATAATCGTTGATGCCGATAACCAGGCCATGGATCTCTGCCGAGAATGCACGATCGGGCGCGAGCGCGAGGCTCGTTGCTGCCGTGGCAGCGACAAGCAGGGATTGGAAAGTCTTGGAAACGGGCGTTCGAAATTTAGGCACAGTTATCACCTCACGAATCGCCCCCGCGATTAGCAGTTTCAGTCAGTTTGCGGCACTCGCCTTTTTCTCGATCTCTGGTCCCGGAATCGCCGGAATCGCTTTGAGATAGGCCGCGATCGCATACAGATCGTCCTCGGAAAGCTTGGCCATATTCTCCTGAACCTTCGTCATCGTACCGCCGAGAATGTCGAATGAAGGCGTCGCTCCGCTCATCAGAGCTTCAACAATCTCATCTTCACTCCAACTTCCGATCCCATCGTCATGGGGCGTAATGTTTGGAATGATATCTCCTCCTTCCGGCGAGGGCCCGCCGGCAAGATTTTTGCTGCGGTCAACACCACCAGCGCCCATCAAGGTCCGGGGACTATGACACTCGCCACAATGTCCCGGGCCTTCGACAAGATAGGCACCGCGATTGACTTTGGCACTCTTGGCCGGATCAGGTTTCAGCTGTTGCTCATCAAGAAACAACAATTTCCACATACCCAATCCGCGTCTCAACTGGAAAGGAAGCGGTAGATCGTGATCCGCCACTTTCGACTTCACTGGCTTGAGCGTGTCGATGAATGCCTTCATATCCATGACATCCTCATAACGCATCCGCTGATAGGATGTGTACGGAAAGGCCGGATAATAGTGCTGTCCGCTTGGGGACACACCGCGCATCATCGCATTGACGAACTCGATGTCCGTCCAGCCACCGATGCCATCTTCCCGATCCGGAGAGATATTCGGCACATGGAAGGTACCGAAGGGCGTTATCAGACAACGTCCTCCGGCAAGATTGAGTTTGTCGGGCGTTCCAGGGTCTTCGCATTTGCTACCGGCTGGCGGCGCCGCATGACATGAGGCGCACCCTCCGGCATTGAACATCGTCTCGCCGTTCTTGATGTCGGCGGTGTGTTTAGGCAGAGCCGCGGCGTCGATGGTGCTGGGCATCGTCAGGACGTAAAAAACGCCGAGACCAATGATCCCCAAAATGACGACTGCCCACATGAGACGCCGCATACAGCCCTCCCTATCGCTGTTCGGTGAACCCTGAAGTCAGCCGTCTTACTGTGGCTTGGACGCTTTGTATTTTTCGTGACATCCTTTGCAGGACGCAAGGATCTCTTTGCGGAAAACGCCGGCAAGAGCATCTTTACCCTTGTCTGCCGCGGCAATGCCGTTCTTGGTTGCGGTTTCCATTGCCGTCGCCCATTTCTTGAAGTCGTCCATGCCCTTCCAGATCTCAGGCTTGGCCGCAGTTTTTTCCTTACCGCCAATGCCTGTTCCTTCTGGGAACAGCTTTACGAATTGCGCCGGAACGGCCGCCATCGCCGTTAGGGCCGCTTTGGCCTTGGCTGCGTCATATGGTGCCGCACCCTTCGGTTTGATCATACCGCCAATGACGCCCATGTTCGCTTTCACATGATCTTTCATGAGAGCCTGGCGCTTGGATACGGCGCTATCGCCTGCGCTGGCGACCATCGTGGTCATTGCAAGCGCTCCAGCCACCAAAGCCACACGTGAAACATTCCTCATACTGTCCTCCACTCTTTTGCCAACCTGTCGTAAAGCAAATCGCTATTAATCCGCAAAATGCAATCCTCAGTACGCCCCGGGTCCCGAATTAAGACCGAGCAATCCGCTTGTGGCAACGGTTTTTGGCACGGAAAAGGCGACATCGAGAGTTTTGGGGACCCGAAACCGCGGAATATCGATGAAAATGCGTGCGGTGTTTGATCCGCGCAACATGTCGCTTTAGTCTGCAGAGGAGCAGAATCCTGTCCAGATCATGAAGCGATTCTTTTTAGGTGGAGAGAGATCTATGCAACTGACGGATGCACAAGTCGCAGATTTTGAACGCGATGGTTACGTGTTCCTGCCCGCTTGCTTCTCAAGCGACGAAGCGAACCTCATGCGTGAAGAGGCGAAGCGCGTCTATGCACTCGATCGGGAGGAGATTTGGCGGGAGAAGAACGGTGTCCCGCGCACAGCCTTCGCCGCCCACAAATATAACGAAGTTTTTGGCCGCCTCGGCGCTCATCCCCGGTTGATCGATCCGGTCGAACAGCTCCTCGATGGCCGCCTCTACATGCATCAGTACAAAATCAATGCAAAGGCTGCGTTCGAAGGCGATGTCTGGCAATGGCACCAGGATTACGGAACGTGGAAGCGGGAAGACGACATGCCTGAGCCGCGCGCCATGAACATCTCCGTCTTTCTAGACGACGTCACCACGGTCAATGGACCGCTCTATCTTATTCCGAAAAGCCACAAGGCCGGTGTGTTCGACGCGGGACACGACCTGGAGACCACAAGTTATCCACTGTGGACCTTAGACAAAGCGACCGTGACCCGGCTTGCCGACGAAGGCGGTATCGTGGCGCCGACCGGACCGGCTGGATCCGTGCTGATGTTTCACTGCAACCTGGTGCATGCGAGCCCGCCGAATATCAGCCCGTGGGACCGCACGATCGTCTATCTGAGCCTCTGCGAAGTGAACAATCATATTCGCCAGTTCAATCGCAAAGAGTGGATCGCCCACCGCGATTTCACGCCCATCGATGCATTGAACGACAATTGCCTGATGGATCTGATTGCAGAGAGAGCTGCCGCGGAAGCCGCAGAGTAACATCTGTCTTCGCAAACGAAAATGGCGCCCCCGAGGGGACGCCATCATTTCAACTAAGACTTCAGCGTGCGGATGTGCGGTTATCCGCCGTGCTTTCTCATATGCTGCAGCAACTGAGGTGTTGCACGTCCGTCCACCAACAGATTGTAGTCGCTCTGGTAAGCACCAATTGCGCGACGTGTCTGCGAGCCGGATCGCCCGTCCACAGGGCCTGGATTATAGCCCATATTGAACAGGGACTGCTGGATGTCGCGAACCACCGGATTTACCGCATAGCGACGCGGAGGCGGTGCTGCGCGGCGCGGCGGAGGGGGCCCGACATAACGGGGCGGAGGCGGCGGAGGCGGACCTCGCCGTGCTTCCGAATTCTCAATACCGCCAATGATTGCACCGGCGACGCCGCCGGCAATTGCACCTTTGCCGGCGCCTTTGCCACCGTTGGCGATCCCGCCAATGATTGCACCGAGACCTGCTCCTTGCAGACCGCGTTTGAGAACCTGGGCAGAGCTATCGACCGTCGCAGCAAACAAGAATGATGCTGCCAGACCGAACACTGCAAATGCGCGTGCCGTTGCCGGAATCACGCGTAAACTGGATTGAATCATCGATTTCACCTCTTGTCCTAGCGCCCAATCCTTGCACCGGACGCGGCAGGGCCTAAATGCCAGCTTGCAGACAAATGCGGCAAAGCTGCGACAAGCCCAAGCTGCGTCATTGCGGATAGCCGTCTAAGCAAAGCGTGCTCCTTATCCGCAATCATGGAGTGATGCCAAAGCGCTATTTCGCTGTCATATGGGGTTTTACCCCCCAATATGCAAACCACTGCGCGCATAGGTCGCTATCGTTTTGTGCGATCATCGTCAGTGCTGTGCGCTTCGAGACGGTAGCGCACTGAAAGTGAACGTAAGCTGAATGGCGATATTGCTGCACATCGCAGAGTCTCAATGCCTCTCGCCAAAATCTGCGTGATCGGCGATCGGTGGCTGGTCAAAATCTCCTAGTCGGACGGCCAAAAACCCTTCTATTGCGCGCCGTATGCCATCAAGGCCTGCGTTGTCTTTGGACCGAATCTCCCATTCGCAGGGCCATCGTAGGCACCCGCCTGCTTCAACAAACGCTGCACGGCTCGCCGCGTTTCGACAGACCAGCTCTTCGGTTTGACCAGCAAATCGGTTCTGGCGCCCTTGTGACCGGCTTTAAAGGCCTCAAGAAGATATTGCGCAGCCCCATCCGGATCACGCTGGGCGCCCCGCCCTTCGTCCAAGAGTGCCGCCAACGCTCGTTTTGCGGAGACAAAGCCCTTATCGGCCGCTCTGCGATAGAGCTTTGCGGCACGCGCGGGATCTTTGCGTGTTCCTTTTCCCGCTTCTACAAGCACACCGAGATTGTGCATGGCTTCCGCAATCCCCTCGCCCGCCGCCTGCTGATACCAGCGCACGGCCTGACGTTCGTTGCGCGCCACACCTTTGCCAAATGCATACATGTGGGCAAGCCGCGACATACCTTCGGGATCGCCGCCTTCGGCAGCCTTCTGATACCAACGGAAGGCATCGCCTGCGTCCTTGGGAACACCGTCGCCGTATTCATACATCAATCCAAGGTTGCGCATTGCGCCTGCATGCCCGACGCGGGCCGCTTTCTGGTAGTGACGCTCGGCTTCTGCCTTGTCTTGCGGAATACCGCGGCCCCAATCAAATTTGAGACCTCTTTGGTAGAGGCTCTCGCCATCCTGAGCGCCGGGATCTGCCAGGCGGCCAAGGCCCTCATTGAGCGTGCCGCCAGGAACAGCCGCTACCTTGGTCTCTCCTGACAGTGTGCTCAGCTTCATTTCGGCGAGTTCTGCAAACATGCCTTGCGGAAAACGCTGCAAATACCCTTTGATCGCAGTTGCATCGGATGTGTCCTTAACTGTCTCCCAGTATTCGAGCTCCGCAAATCGCTTGTCCGTTTCGGGCGATGTCTGCGTTCCCGCAGTTGGTTGTCCAGTCCCCTTCCGGAAATAGAAATCTGCTGTCAGCGAAGAGTTATCCCAAGGGATTTGCTTGTTACCCGTGAGCTTCACGACTTTGCGACGGGCATGCTTAAGGACGCTCTCGATTGTCAGCCCTTCAATACGAATTGCGTCGGCCAGCGCTGAGGTATAGGGGCTGTTGTCGGCATCGCCATCGAGTGCCACTTTTCCCGGTGACGTTGCATAGGAGATGATCGTACCGGCCGGCGCGTCCGCGCGCGCCAGCCCGCGCGTTCCTGATCGTGAACTGCTAGCAAAAGGGTTGTTTCGACAAGCGTCGAAAATGGCAATGTTGATGCGACTCGATGACCGTTCCATCGTCCGCATGAAATCATTCACACTGACAGCTTCTACGGCAACTTCTGATTCATCTGTAATGTCGGCACCGATCGGGATGAGAAAGTTTTCGCCATCGACCTGAACGCCGTGCCCGGCATAGTAGAACAGACCGACACTCCCGGATTTCCGAAGTCTTCGGCCAAATTTCACCATCGCACGTTTCATCGCCTTTTGATTGGCGTCAGCAAGTTCGATGACCTGAAAACCGACTTCTTTGAGCACGCCTGCCATCAAAGCCGCATCGTTTTTGGGATTCTTGAGCGGGCTCGATTTATATGAGCTGTTGCCAATGACCAAAGCTACGCGCTCCTCGGCATTTGCAGTCGGCGCCGCAACCGAAGCAGCTATGAATATTGCGATCGCAACCACGGTCCGCGCCGCCATGACACACCCCTTATCTCTTCGAACATGCATGAGATCCATTGCGTCCCTTCGCGCGTTAAGGCACCTATCCACTTATCCTATATAAGCGATCACAAGACCGGCTGGGAGAGTTGAAATGAGTCATGGGGGACGAGTTCTCGTCGATCAACTGCGTGCGGAAGGCGTGGAATGGGCCACGTGCGTTCCAGGCGAGAGCTACCTGGCGGCATTGGACGGCCTTTACGATGCAAACGATATCCGCACGATTGTCTGTCGTCAGGAAGGCGGCGCAGCGATCATGGCGGAAGCCTTCGGAAAACTGACAGATCGCCCTGGTGTCTCGTTCGTCACACGCGGTCCGGGAGCTACCAATGCGTCCATCGGGGTTCATATCGCCCAACAGGACTCGACGCCGATGGTCCTCTTCGTCGGGCAGGCGGCGCGCTCAATGCTGGACCGCGAGGCGTTCCAGGAAGTCGATTTCCCGGCCATGTTCTCGCCGATCGCGAAATGGGCCGCCGAGATCAGCGATGTCGATCGTATCCCGGAATATGTCCGGCGCGCATTTCACACAGCCATGTCGGGACGTCCCGGACCGGTCGTCCTGTCATTGCCGGAAGATATGCTGAGCGGCGCGTGCAATGCGGAACCGTTGGCGCGGACAGACCCATCCATGGCCGCTCCCTCCCCCATGGCCATGCGGCAAATGGAGGAAGCCCTCGCCAAGTCCGAACGCCCGATGATCATCGCCGGCGGCCCTGGCTGGTCGGAAGAGGTTAGAACCGGCCTCGAGCGCTTCGCCGAACGATTCGACCTCCCCGTCTCTGTAGCGTTCCGTTTTCAAGATCACTTCGACAACCGCCATCCCAACTATGTCGGTCATGTCGGAATCGGTATCGATGCCAATCTTGGCAGACTGATTCAGGATTCGGATCTCATTCTCGCCATCGGTCCTCGACTCGGAGAGATGACGACGAACGGCTACACACTGCTCGATGCCCCGAAGACAAGCATGGCGTTGATTCACGTTCATCCAGGCGCAGAGGAATTGGGAAGCGTCTATCAGGCCGATATTCCGATCCAAGCCTCAATGCCGCTGTTCATGACAGCCCTTGATGAACTCACCCCGCCCGAGACCATCTCTTGGCAGAACCGGACCAGGCAAGCCCGGTCCGACTATGAAGCATCGCTTACACCGCAGGAAACACCGGGCCGGGTAAAAATGGAGCAGATCGTCACGCAGCTTTCCGGGCGTCTTCCCCAAGAAGCCATTATCGCGAATGGCGCAGGCAACTATGCAACCTGGGTTCACCGCTACTTCCGCTACAAAGGTTTCGGGACGCAGCTCGCGCCGACCGCCGGCGCAATGGGATATGGATTCCCCGCCGCCATTGCAGCGAAGCTGCGCCATCCGGAACGCCCGGTCGTCGCATTTGCCGGCGACGGATGCTTCATGATGACATCACAGGAGCTCGCAACGGCCATGAAGTATGGCGCGAATGTCGTTACACTCGTGGTCAACAACGGAATGTATGGAACAATCCGCATGCATCAGGCGCGCAACTATCCAGGCCGGCGCGCCGACATGACATTGACCAATCCGAACTTCGCTGACTTTGCCCGTAGCTTCGGTGCCTATGGCGCAGTCGTCGAAGAGACGTCCCAGTTCGAAGATGCCTTTGCTGAAGCGACAGCGAGCAACAAACCTGCTGTTATCGAGCTTCGGGTGGATCCCGACGCGATCACCCCCAGGCAGCGGCTAAGCGAAATAGAAGCCCAATGACGACAAAAGCGCCTGGCCAGGCTAGGCCAAGCGTTTTCTCCGTCTGCGTAAAAGGGCTGAAGGAAGAAAACCTCGACATCACTATGCGAATGAACGGTGTCCTCGTCGACGAACTGAAAAGGGCGGATTACGGCATCGGGATTTCGGGCTGTTCGACCGGGATGTGATAGCCACGTTGAACAGCAGGACGTTCTGCCATCGCTTTGTACCAGCGCACGACGTTCGGGTACTTGTTCAAGTCGATGGTCTGCCACTCGAAGCGAGAGACCCATGGCCACAGCGCCATGTCGGCGATGGAATAGGGCCCGGCAACATAGTCCGCCTCGGCCAGGCGCCGATCGAGGACGCCATAGAGTCTGTGGCCTTCTTCCATAAAGACCTCTTCCGCATAAGGCGCTTTGCCCGGGTTGAATTTCACGAAGCTGTGGATCCGACCAAGGTTCGGACCCTGACCGCCCATCTGCCACATAAGCCACTCGACAACGCGCCATTTGGTCTCGAAATCCTGCGGCCAGAACATTCCGGTCTTTTCGGCCAGATACATGAGTATCGCACCGGACTCCATCAACGTGAGACCGGTTTCCTGGTCGACGATTGCCGGGATCTTGTTGTTCGGCGAGACCTTGAGGAACGACGGTTCGTGCTGTTCACCTTTGGTAATGTTGACCGCGTGCACCGTGTAATCGATGCCGAGTTCCTCCAGCATGATGGAGACCTTGCGTCCGTTCGGCGTGCCCCATGTATAGAAATCAATCATGCAAAATCTCCTGAGAATTATTCGGACAAGTGGCGAAAGCGGCGGCACTCTAGTCTTGGCTCTTGTCTTTCACAATGCGGCGGACAGTAAAAGTCTTGCGATACGCTCACCCCAGCCGGGCAAGCAGGACCCAGCCGGTCACAAACAGTGGACTGAGCACCGTCGTGACGAATACGGCGGCGGCCGCCAGTCGAGGGCGTGCATCGAACTGAAGACAGAAGATCGCAAGAAGCACGCCGACAGGTGCAGCCGACGCCACCACCAGAATGTCGTGCTCAATCCCCTCAAAACCCAGTGCACTCGCGAGAACCCAGGTGATTGCGGGACCGGCGACGAGTTTCAGGACAACGATGAGGCTAAGTGCACTTCGCTCGAAGCGTTCGGCACCAGCGGCGAGACTTGCGCCAAGTGCGAAAAGTGCAATAGCAGCATATGTGTTTCCCATCAGTTCGATCGGCATGGAGATAACCTTGAGAAGCGTGATGTCTGTGGCTTTGAGCGCCAGACCGATGACGACACCCCAGATCATCGGACTGCGCGCGACAGCCATTGCGGGCGACTGTTGTCCACTTGCCTTGGGCATGAAGAAAATCGCAACCGCTATGATGATGAGCACCGACTGCAGAGAGACGATAACGGCCTGATGCAGCAGATAGTCGGGCGGAAACGCAAGTTGCGCCAGCGGCAGACCGAAGTTTCCGGTGTTTGGAAAGGCCAGGGCGATGGCGATGACCGGTCGCGTTTCCGGCGTTGCCCGGAAGAGCACCGCAATTCCCCATCCGATCGCCAGGAGTGCCACGAACTGAAAGACGGTGAACCAGGCGGTTGGCCAGACATCAGCAAGCGGGATCTTCGCGGTCGACAGAAAGTGAATGAGGAAACACGGCAGAATGACATTCACCTGAAGACGGTTCAGCGTGTCCACCGACAGGGACAACTTTGGCTGAACGGCCCAACCGAGTGCCACCAGGGCGATGATCGGCAATGTAATGTCGGTCAGAATCTCGAGGAACAGGGTCACTGAAGCGTCCAGTACATTTGGCTTGGTGTCATGCCTGGCGCGTGCGGATCTTCGCCACCGGCCCCGCCAGCGCCACATGGTCGGTCTCCGCTGGGCCTAGCCGACGCAATCGACGAGCACAAGCCAGCCAGGTTGAATGCGATCACTAAGATTGTGGACCGCAAATCAATCCCTATATGAGCGCCCAGGACTGACGGACATGGATCTGTCGCCAAACGGTCATGCTCGTTTGCTAATCGGTTGGTCAAGCAGCTTCATCGACAGAAGGACAATCGCAGGATGGCAATGGCCAACCAGCTGGATTCAGACGCGCCTTCGAGCGCAATTGACACAATGACAGGCGTTCCACGTTACGCACTCTTCTATGCTCCCGAGCCCGGGTCGCCGCTTGCCGAATTCGGCCGCAGTTGGTTCGGATACGATGCCGTGGCAGGAACACAGGTTTCCCAACGACAGGACTATGGTCTTGGCATTGACGAGACGTATGAAATGACGCGCGCGCCGCGCCACTATGGGCTGCATGGCACGCTCAGACCCCCATTCCGGCTGAGGTCCGGCATGACCGAAACCGAACTGGTTGCGCGAACGGAGCGCTTTTCTCAAAACCTCAGACCCGTAGCGGTCGGACTTCCAACCATCCAAAGGATTGGCGCTTTTCTCGCGCTCGCGCCGGCCGAAGCAAATCCTTCACTTGCTCGGCTTCATGCGCGCTGCCTCTTTGCTATCGAACATTTTCGGGCGCCTTTGTCGGAACCGGAGCGCGCTAAACGGCTCTCGACCGGATTGTCGCCCAATCAACGCCTCCTCATGGCACAGTGGGGATATCCGTATGTGCTGGACGAATTCCGGTTCCATATCACCTTGATGGGACCATTGAGCGATCATGAACAGGCGCGCGTCGCGCCCGCCCTCAGCCCTGCCCTGAAGGACATCTGCCTCGAACCACTGGAAATCGGATCGATCTGCCTGTTTGTCGAACCCGGCGATGGACGGCCATTCCGGATGCTTCGGAGATTTCCCCTCATCGGAAACAAAGCCTCACTTTGATCTTTGGCGGGTCAAAGTTTCGTCAAAGGAGCCGGCTTAAATCGCAAGTCTGGCGGCTGGGTGCGGCGACCAAGAGGGAACGTCATGCCAGATTATGGAGAAATCCTTTCGTTTCTCGCCAAGAATCCTCCTCAGCTTGAGGCAGAGCGTGAACTACACGCCTCGCTCCTGGAGCTGTTGGCGAATTGCTTGAGGGGGAATGGATCGTCCGTGGAAGGAAATCCATCGGACCTGACCGAACGAATTGTGCAAAATCATAAACGCGCGGTGCATTTCAATTAAGTGCGGGTGTGCGTCGGTTTATCTCAAGAGTCGTAATTGCGCCCCTCGGAGGCCGATGCTACACAGCGCTCTGCCATCGGACAGTACGAGCACGAGAATCCGATGGACAGCGCGCCGCGCCTCGCCCCATCGTCAGACTGCACGATTTTTGAGGTTGGGGTGACCCGGTCGCTGCCAGCAATATGATGGAGCGACGATCTCATGACGTACAAGGCCGAGGATTTCGTTAAGTCATTGGATCAAAGCATCACCGCGTCCAAGAGCGGCGATCAGCCCTACAAACACTGGTTCCTCGAAAACTGCCTACCGGAAGGGGCCATCTCGGACATCAGTGCACTGCCCTTTCCCGCCCCCTCACTTGAAGGTGTCTCGGGAAAACGCGAACTCCACAACGCGACACGCACTTACTTCGATGTCGACACGCAAGCTGCCTATCCTGTGTGCAACGCGTTCGCACAAGGCTTCCAGGACAAGCGGACGACCGATCGCATTGAGAGTTTTTTCGGGACGGATCTGGCGGGAACTTATCTGCGGATCGAGTATGCCCAGGATGTCGACGGTTTCTGGCTGGAGCCCCATACGGACCTTGGCGTCAAGCTCTTCACGATGCTGCTCTATGTGTCCGATGACGACAGCCATACGGATCTCGGGACCGACATTTTCGACACGGACAAGAAACCTGTTGCGCGGTCGCCTTTTTCGCCGAATGCCGCCATGGTATTTATTCCATCCGATATTACCTACCACGGCTTTGAACCACGGCCGATCCAAGGCATCCGGCAGTCTGTCATCATCAACTATGTCAGTGACGAATGGCGAGCTCGAGAGCAACTCGCATTTCCTGAAGCACCCATAGCAGGGTAATATCGGCGGCGGTCAGCCAGAACGCTCGTCAACCTCGATACTGTCTACCCTGCTCTCGTAAAACGCGAGATGTCCTTCTATCTGCTTTACGGCTGGGTAAGTCCGCTCATACACCCATACCGCATTTTCGGATCGATGGTCACCGATGCCAATCGCGTAGTAGCCGGCATCGCCCTTATAAGGGCAGTAGGTGCTGTGCGGCGTCGACACCAATCGATCCATGGCAACATCGTCTTTGGGAATGTAGTAGACGGCCGGATATGTAGACTCCTGGAGCTTCAGTGCGCGCTTCGTATCGGCAATCACTTCGCCTTCGAAAGTCACTCTGACACGTGCGTCCGCTGCTTCAATCGTTATGGGATGATCGGGTCCCGGGATTTTCATGGCGTGTTTTCCACTCTTTGATTTGGCCGACAATCGCGCGTTCCGCGCGCCCCCTCGCCATGCGCGCATTGATCGAATAGAACCCACCCAAACAACAGATCAAAATGAAGAGGAATGCGAATGAGCAAAGTTGCGTGGATTGGACTCGGTGTCATGGGATATCACATGGCCGGGCACATCAAGGCAAAGGGCGATCACGAACTCGTTGTCTACAATCGGACCAAGGCCAAGGCCGAGCAATGGGCGGTCGAGCACGGCGGTACGGTTGCCGATACACCGGCAGAAGCCGCGCGCGGCGCCGACTTCGTCTTCTGCTGCGTCGGAAACGATGACGATCTGCGCGCCGTAACGACAGGCAAGGACGGTTCATTCGAAACCCTTGGCGAAAATGTTGTCTTTGTCGATAACACGACCGCCTCCGCCGACGTCGCCCGCGAGCTGCATGCCGCCGCGAAAGCAAAAGGTGCCGGCTTTCTCGATGCCCCGGTTTCGGGCGGTGAAGCCGGTGCGCAGAATGGTGCTTTGACCGTGATGGTCGGCGGCGACGATGCGGACTTCGCGAAAGCCGAACCCGTCATCCAGTGCTTTGCCCAGGCCGTAACCCACCTTGGTGCGCCGGGAGCCGGCCAGTTGACGAAGATGGTCAATCAGATCTGCATTGCCGGTCTTGTCCAGGGCCTCTCCGAAGGATTGCATTTCGCCAAGTGTGCCGGTCTCGATATCCCTGCCGTGATTGCAACCATCTCCAAGGGCGCGGCGCAGTCCTGGCAGATGGAAAACCGCTGGGAGACCATGGCCGCCGGCAAATTCGACTATGGCTTTGCAGTGGATTGGATGCGCAAGGATCTTGGCATTTGCCTCGATGAAGCGCGCCGAAACAATGCCCATCTCCCCGTCGCCGCTCTAGTCGATCAATTCTACTCCGAAGTGCAAAAGATGGGCGGCCAGCGTTGGGACACGTCCAGCCTTATTGCCCGCCTCGAACATGACTGACGCAATCGACCAGGCGAGCAGCGAGGAATCACAGCTCGCCTGGCGCGTCGGGCGTCACATGCTGGCCAACAGCCCCGTCATCGCGCACTGGGGGTTTGAGCTGCTCGACATGGCGCCCGGACATTCGCGCCTTGCCATGACGGTTCGCGATGACATGGCCAATCCGTTTGGTGTGTGCCATGGCGGCGTGCTGTTCACATTCGCGGACACGTGTTTCGGATTTGCCTGCAACTCCCACAACGCGCAAGCCGTAGGTGCGTCCTGCGATATCCGCTACTTGCAGCCGGCACGGGTGGGCGATGACCTCATCGCATCTGCCAAGGAAGTCTGGCTGCGCGGGCGAAGCAGTCTTTATGACGTCGCTATTGATCGAACGAATGGCGAGCAGATTGTCGTCTTGCGAGGTTATGCGCGGATATTGGGCGACCCGTTGGTATAGCCACAATGCCCGTTTACTCGGCCGCGACGCGCTCCTCGCTCGCATAGTCGAGCGGTAACTCGGTCGTGAACTTGATCTGCTCCATAGCGAAGGCAGAACTCACGTCTGACAGCTCGATGCGCTCGATCAGCTTCTTATAGAAGGCATCGTAACTCTCGATGTCCGGCACGACGACGCGCAGGAGATAGTCCACCTGCCCGCTCATGCGATAGAACTCGACGACTTCGGGGAAGTCCTGGATGGCGGCATGGAACCGGTCGAGCCAATCCTGTGCGTGATGGCTGGTCGAAATCGATACAAAGACCGTTACGCCTGCCTTGACCTTCTTCGGATTCAAGAGCGCCACGCGGCGGTCAATGATGCCGGCCTCTTCGAGCTTTTGGATGCGCCGCCAGCAAGGCGTCGTGGAGAGCCCGACCCTGCGGCCAATCTCTGCCACGGGTACGGTGCAATCCTCTTGAAGAATATCGAGAATCTTGCGGTCCATCTTGTCGAGCATGGCAGGCCTCACGAGCGAAATCATTTCCTAATTCACCGCTAAATAGAATGAATTTGTCCTATTGTCCACTGATTAGCCGTAAAATCGGATTTATTTTCTAATTTTGGCGCCCAGAATCCTTGTCAGACGCGTTCCGCCCTGCCATTTGATTGGGAACGGAGACTGATGATGACAAAGCAAGCCACTCAAATACGCCCGCTCTCGGATGATTTCGCTGTTTCGAGCCAGATCGAGGCAATGGATTTTGCGTTTCTGCGCGCACGGGGCATTCGTACGGTCATCAACAACCGACCGGATGAAGAGGCAGGCGGCACGCACATGCAATCAGCGGTCGCTGCAGAACTCGCCCGAGAGCACGGCATCGACTATGTCTATATGCCGGTAACTGGGCTGGATGTGACCGAAGAAGACTCTGTTGAGGCCTTCCGGTCAGCCCTCGAAACGAGCAGCGGACCTGTCCTCGCGCATTGTGCAGCAGGCATGCGCTCAGCCATTCTGTGGGGCCTGTCTCAGAGGCACGCGCTTGGCGCGGATGAAATCGTCGCGCGGGCCGCAAATGCCGGCTACGATCTCGACATTGTTCGGTCCGAATTGGACGACTTGGCCGCATAGTCCATAATCGGGTTTAGTCGATCAACCGCCGCGTTTCGGATCTGAGAAACGGCAGCACGTCTCGCTCGAACCAGGCGTTCTTTTTCAACCAGCCATTGTTCCTCCAGGACGGATGCGGAAGCGGAAGCAGAGCCACCCCTTCTGTTGGCTCGGCATAGTCACGCCAATGACGCACGGTCTCAGTCAGCGATCGGTGCCGACGGGCGCCGAGATGCCATTTCAACGCATACTGACCGACGAGCAGAACGAATTCGAGATCCGGCAACTGCTTCATGACCCGGCTCCGCCAGAGCGGTGCGCATTCCCTGCGTGGTGGCAAGTCACCACCCTTGGAATCCAGGCCGGGAAAACAGAAGCCCATCGGGACAATCGCGATCTTGTCGGTGTCGTAGAATTCGTCCTCGCTGACGCCCATCCAGTCGCGAAGCCGATCGCCGGACGGATCGGTGAAGGGCTTGCCTGACGCATGCACGCGCGTACCCGGCGCCTGTCCGCAAATGCAGATCCTGGCGCGTTTGCCGATTCGCAGGACCGGTCGTGGTTCATGCGGCAATGCCTTCCCGGCGGGCGCATCAATACAGGCCCGGCAAGCACGGATTTCATCGAGAAGGCGTGCGAGTTCGGGATCGAAAGAGAGTGGCATTACGCCTGGGCACTTGGCCGGGCCGAGACATCCCGATACCAGCGATCGAGATTGTCCAGACCGTCGGGGCGCGCAACACGGGCCGGTTTCATGAAGTCCATTGCAACCAGTCCGGTGATATCGGCAACGGAGTAGTTCGATCCCGCAATGTACCGATGGTCCGACAATTGTCGGTCGATGGATCCGAGAACATCGCCAACGCGCTCCCTGTTGGCTTCGCCCCATTCGGGGAATTGTGGTGATTCAAGATGCCCCATCTTCGGATTGGTATGGCGCAACGTCTGAGCAACCCGGAAAAGCAAACCAAGCTCGACGCGGCGCTGCCACATCTCGATCATAGCGCGTTCCATCGGCCCGGTTCCAAAAAGTGGCGGTTCAGGTTGTTGCTCTTCGAAGTAGCGGCAAATGGCAATGGACTCGCAAAGCGTGTTTCCGTCATCGAACACAAGAACCGGGACGGTCCGAAATGGATTGAGCGCAGCAAATTCCTCTGTCTTGTGCTCTTTCTCCATGATGTTGATCTGCTCGAAAGGCATGTCGATATCTTTCTCCGCCAGAAAGATCCGCACGCGGCGAGGATTGGGCGCGGGTGCTGCCTCAACAATCTTCATTCATCCTGTCCTTCATACTTAAGCCCGTTCCGTCATTGGCGACCATGGGCTTCTCGCCAATCCCTTGGCCGCTCGAATGTCCCTGACCATAGACCCCGGCGTGCCTTTTTCGCGGCGCGTTCGGCTGCACCATACTCGTCGTAGGAGACCGCCCAGCCGTTCGCGACCATCCATTCGTTGATTTCTCGCTCTCCTGCCTTGCAGATGCCCAGCAAGCGATTGTGCTTGTCGCGCCTTGCAGCCTTGCAGGTCACGGTCGCACTGCCAATCATACGACGCAGGCGATCCTTCGACTGGCGCCCGCATGCCCAGTCTTTTCCGCCGCGCTGGCATGATTGTGCCAGTTCGGGCGCATCGATCCCGCGCAATCTCACCCTTTCGCCTGCCAGTTCGATGCTGTCCCCATCGACGACCCGCACATTGCCGATTACCTGACGCATATCCGGCCCTGGCAGGAGCCGCACGACCGCGAGCAGTCCCACGATGAGGCACGCAAACAATGCAAAATCCAGCCCCCGATGGCGCCGTGTCAGTCTTAAGAGGCGAGCGATCATTCTTTCCCGTTTTCGATAGGCACTCCCATCGCCTTGATCTGACAGGGTTCAGGGCCGGTTCCGCAAACTCTTGATCCGAAAAGGTCGGTCGGTACAAGCTAAAACTCATGGATGACACATCATGATTCGGTTGTCGCGATCGAATAAAATCGCTGCCGCACCGCTGTGTCCCTCATGTAAACGACCAAAGCCGCACAACCGGTGCGCGGTCATTCAAATGACCCTTTAACGCCCCCCCTTACCGGACCCACCGAGTACACAATTACCTACATTTCCAGAGCTTTGCTGGTCCGTGCCGCCTTCGGGCAACCGGAACAAAGTAAACGAGACATTAGGGAATTGTCCCGACACTGTACGGTGCCGAGATCGCTTCGGTGAAATGCAGAGAAACCCGCAGAGCGGGCGATTCCTCTATCGAGTACCAAACTTACTTTGGAACGCGCCGAGTATGAGCACGGGATCCACCGCCGCGAGATCGGTACCGAATATGCCTGGCACAAGTGCGAGGGCCAAAACCGCGCGCCAGATCAGGGATGCTCGCGATCTCCTGTCGGGTCAGGAAAGCTCGACGCACGAATTCAACTATGAGCTGCTGCAGATGTTCGTCAAAAACGAACTGGGTGCGGCGCTTACCGTTCCGATGCTGGCGATCATCGTCGCTCTCGGCGCAATGTTCTGGGCGCCGACCAATGAGCTATTGGTCTGGCTGAGCCAGGTCTTTATCGCAAAAGGCATTCTGCTGGCGCTCGCCCGCCAATTCAGTCTGAAACCGCAATCAGAAGTCGATGTCGACACGTGGCGCGCAAAATTCACTGCGGCTGAATTCCTCTACGGCGTAACCTGGGCCAGCGTCGTCTTTGTCAATTTCACGAGTCAGGACCAGTCAGCGTACATCTTCATATTCGCCACGATCATTGTGGTTATATCGTTGCGGATGATGTTTGCGTTCACGGTCATGCCGATCGTCTATGCCGGCACGATCCCAATGACGGCCGCATTGGTTCTGCGCTTTGGGATGATGGACAATCCGTTCTTCTGGGCTCTTGCGGCCATGACGGTCGGTGTTCACATGTACTTCCTCGTCTTGATGACGGGTCTGAATTCGACCGTCAAAGCGATGCTGGGTTACCGTGCGGAAAAAGATGCGCTAATCGCCGAACTCGAGCAGGCGAAATCGATCTCGGACGGAGCCAGACGGCGCGCCGAGGAAGCCAATCTGGCCAAGTCGCGCTTTCTAGCAACCATGAGCCACGAGTTGCGCACCCCGCTGAATGCCATTCTGGGATTCTCCGAAGTCATGAAAACGGAGATTCTCGGTAAGCACACGGTTCCGACATACAAAGATTATGCCGCCGACATTCATACGAGTGGACAGCACTTACTCAATCTAATCAATGAGATATTGGATCTTTCCCGGATTGAAGCCGGACGCTACGAGCTTAATGAAGAGCCCGTGACCCTGGCCGACATTGCCGAGGATTGTCATCGGCTCCTCAAGTTGAAAGCCAACAACAAGAGCATTGAGATCGTCGATGATATCCCCGAAGGGCTCCCTCAATTGTGGGCAGACGAACGGGCCTTGCGTCAGATCTGCCTCAATCTTCTTTCCAATGCCGTAAAATTCACGCCGCGCGGAGGCATGATCACCGTCCGCATCGGGGCAAGCCCGGAGGGCGGACAGTTCCTGGCCATTCGCGACACGGGACCCGGAATTCCGGAGGAGGAAATTCCCCGGGTCCTCTCGACATTCGGTCAAGGATCACTGGCACATCAGACAGCCGAAGGTGGCACCGGCCTCGGTCTGCCGATCGTCAAGAATCTGGTCGACCTGCACGGGGGCGTTTTCGAGCTCAAGAGCAAATTGCGGCAGGGAACCGAAGTTGTGGCAACATTCCCGCCAGAGCGCGTTCTGCATGTGATGCCGCGACTTGCCGAGCCCGGAGAGGGCGATACGCTCGCAACGGCGTAACAAATTACAACGTTCACGTCCGAACCCGATTGCCTTCCGTCGCCTTGATCTCTAAAAATAGCAGGACATCTCGTGCGGTGGAGCGTATCGGAGGCACGTCTTGGTATCGCCTTGCGTTGGTATTTGTGTGATTGATTCTGGTGATGGTGCCTGTCGCGGCTGTGGCCGGACAAGAGATGAGATTGCACGCTGGACCAAATTTTCGGATCACCAACGGCGTTCGATCATGACACGTCTGACCGCCACGTACCGCGCTCCGGAGAACCAGTAAGATGAGCGCTCTGCTGGCTTTCTTGCTTCTGGCATGCGCCGGCCTCATTCTCTCTCTGCAGAAATCGACAGCATCGATCGCGGGTTTCGCCGGGCCGGACTTTGCGATGATACTGACCGGCTTGGCATTGGTTATCTTTCTTGGCGGACCACTTTTGCGGCGGCAAAAAGGCGTTGTCAGCTCTCTTCGAAACGCAATTGGCTGGTCGGCCCTGGTCCTTGTGTGTGTCGTGATCTATTCGGTTCGAGGCGAATTGAGACCTCTTTCGGATCGCCTGCTGACCCAACTCAAGCCTCCGGTTTCCGCTTCGGTGACAACCGAAGCGCTGCCCTTAGAACGCGATGTCCGGATTCGCCGCCAGATCGACGGTCAGTTTGTCGCAACAACCACAATCAACGCGATTCCGATCGCAATGATCGTGGATACGGGCGCATCGACAGTGGTTTTGCGTGCGGCCGATGCAAAAAAGGCCGGCATCAATATCGGGAAATTGTCGTATACCGTACCGGTCCAAACCGCGAATGGCCGATCTTTTGCGGCCCATATTCGCCTGGAGAAGATCATTATCGGAACTGTGACGATGGTGAACGTCGAGGCATTGATTGCCCGACCGGGTGCATTGCATCAAAGCTTGCTCGGTATGAGTTTTTTAAGCCGTTTACGCTCATATGAGTTCTCGGGAGACTTTCTGACCCTGCGCGGTTAGTTGTTTCGAGCGCGATTGAGAGCCCGCGCGTATCTCGTATCTCGGGGGGCGTTCGTCTTGGCGTATGGATCCGGTGTCCGACATTTGGTCGGCGAAGCGATAACCTGGAGTGCCGTGCTGGTTACGGGTTTCGGCGCTGTCTACTATTTCGATGAGATCAAGGCAGCCGTTACGGACGCCGCTGTGGCCGTCCATCAATCCCAGGATGTGCGCGAAGAGGTTCCTCGACAAACGGTGACCTCTTCGGGCTTCGATCGCACTGTCCATCTGCGTGCCGACAGGTCAGGGCATTTTGCCGTTGCTGCTGAAATCAATGGCCGCGATGTGGCGCTTTTGGCCGATACTGGAGCGACACTCGTCGCCCTAACCTACGACGATGCAAGAGAAATCGGCTTCACACACAACGACCTCTCATTTACTGCACGGTCTCGAACAGCCAACGGGACGGCCAGTATGGCAATGGTAATGCTCGACCGTATCAGAGTCGGCGATATCGAAGTGCGGGACGTACGTGCAATGGTTGCCGAACCGGGCAAGCTCCATATCAGCCTGTTGGGCATGAGTTTCCTGAGCCGGCTCGAAAGCTTTCAGATTCGCGGCAACGAACTCGTCCTCAATCAATAGCCAGCATCCGGACTACCGGCCGGATGTGACAACGAGCTTGCGGGTTGCGAGAGCCGACCTTTCGCTACCATTGATATAGCGAAGCTCATAGGTCCCCGGTTCAGCCGGCGCGCGCATTTCCAATGGATTGCCACGTCTCACATAGACATATGAGACATATTTGCCCGGCTTTTGATCAGGTCGGGAAATCTCGACCCAATCGTTCCGATTGCCGGGTCCAACCCATTTGGCTTCGAACGTCTCGCCTGCTCCGATCGTCTCGACGGCTTCGATTCCTGCATTCGTGGGACCGACCTCGAGCTGCACGCGCGCCAGCGTGCCCCGATCGTTGCCATTGATGTATCGGACCTCATAGGTTCCGGGCTGGCTCGGAGCCCTAAGCGTTAGAGGGTTCCCGCGCTTGGTGTAGTTGTACGCTTGGTGCTGCCCGGATTTCATTTTCGGCGTCGACACGGTGATGTAGTCGTTGTTGACTCCGGGGCCGGTCCATTTGACTTCGAAATTGTATCCCGCCGGTATCCCCTCCACGGTTTCGAGTTTGACTGCAGATGGCTTAACCGTCAGTGACCGGCGCGCCATGACCGATCTCTCGCGGGAATTGACATAGCGCACCTCGTAGGAGCCCGCCTTGGTCGGTGCCCGCAGTTTTGCCGGGTTGCCACGTTTCGCATAGGCATACCCCTTGTGCGCGCCGGGTCTCGCTTTCGCCTCGGCAATTCCGATCCAGTCATTGTCCTGCCCGGGGCCCGCCCACTGCACGTCGAACGGTTCGCCCGCGCCGATCTCGCTCACGGCATCCAATGTAACACCACCTTCTTTCACGATGAGCTTGCGGCGCGCCATAACCGTGGTCTCGCTCGCATTGACATACCGAATCTCATACTCACCCGGTGCCGTCGGCGCCCGCAGTTTTGCCGGATTGCCCTGACGCGTATAGGCGTAGCTCTTGTGCTTGCCGGGTTTGTCCTTGGGGGATGCGATTCCGACCCAATCTCGCTTGTGCCCAGGCCCTTCCCACCTGACCTCGAACGCCTGCCCGCCCTTCACTTCATCGGGGCCTGAGAGGGTTGCACCGGATGGTTCAACCACGAGTTTCCGGCGCGCCATGATGGCGCCATCGCCAGCATGGATATAACGGATCTCATATTGGCCCGGCGCCGTCGGTGCCCTCAGCGTCAGCGGATTGCCCTGTCGCACATAGGCATAGGAATTGTGCTGCCGGGGTTTCATTTTCGGTGTCGCCAATCCAACCCAGTCTCTCTTGTGCCCCGGCCCTTTCCACTTCACCTCGAAGGAGGCGCCGCCTTTCACTCGATCCACCGCGACGAGTTCCATATCGGCCGGCACCACCTTGAGCTTCCGGCGCCCCATGATCTTCGTTTCGGTGCCGTTCACATAACGAAGCTCATACTCCCCAGGCTTGGACGGAGCTCGCAGCGAGACGGGGTTTCCGGACTTCGTATAAGCGTAGGTCTTGTGTTTTCCAGCCTTCATATTAGGCGTTGCCAGCCCCACCCAATCACGTTCGTGTCCCGGACCTTCCCACTGGACTTCGAATGTTGCGCCTGCCGGAACTTCGTCGACGGCAGTCAAGAACGCGGAAGGCTTCGGCTCACCGACCGTTATGGGACGCTGTGCCAGCAGCTTTTTCAGGCTGGCTGAATAGTATCTCAGCTCGTAGCGTCCCTGCTTGCCCGGTGCGCGGAACGTCAGGGTCGTGCCTTTGCCGACATCCAGGGACTGGACAAAACTCGAACCCGGTACGGACCCTGGCCGCGCCAATTGGACCTTGTCTCCCTTGGCCGCAGGTCCCTGCCAACTGACGGCGAACTCTTCGGCGGCCGGAACCGACCCCGGCGCATCAATGCTCGCCTTCGGCAGTTCTGCGACCATCTCCAGCTCGACGAAATCCGGTCTGTCCTTTCCGATATCGAATGTTCCCTGGCCCTTAAATGCGCCAGCCGTTGCCGAGACGTCGTACTGGCCATCCGGCAAATCGGAGATTTCGAGCCGCGCCGTCTGCGTATTCTTTTCGATGTTGACGCCGCCCCCGGACACCGACCAGTTCACAGGGCCGGGAACGGGAGCGCCATCGGCCTTGTTCGACGCCTGAATTGCAAAGGGTCGCTGCGGCTCGACCACGCGCTGAAACGCGACAACCAGTTCATTGGCATCCTTCGCCGAGACGAAGACGCCACCCGTATTCTCGGCAAGACATTGGAGCTGGCGCTTCTCTTCCCGCTTTGCGACATCGAAGCCGATCACATGGGTCGTGAAATCGACGCCATTGTTCTCAAGCTCGGTTGCCACGGCGCAGGGGTCGAGGTCGCAGGTCTCCTTGCCGTCGCTTAGCAGAATGACCGTTGCTTTTTCTTCCGTGTATTTGAGCGACTCCGCTGCCTGTCTGACGGCTGCCGTCAGCGGGGTCTTGCCGCGCGGCTTGATCTTGCTGACGACAGAGGAAAACGACCGTGTATCGATTGGCCCCGATGGAATCTTGAGTTCGATGTCGTCGCAATCGCCTTTGCGGCGGTGGCCATAGACGATCAAGCCCGCCTGAAGATCCAATCCCTTCCAATCGCGGATTGTCCGCTTAAGCGTATTCTTCGCAATATCAATCTTCGAGACACCGTCAATCTGGCCCCACATCGAGCCCGATGCATCGAAAACGACCATCACCTTTTCCTGAGCGACACCATGTCCTGGAATGGCAATCGCCGAGATTGCTGCGGTCCACAGGGCGGTGAAAAAGGATGAGCGTATTCGATTCATCGGCTTTTCCTTTTCGTATCAAGTCTATACAGGATCGGGAACAGACAAGGGACACGCGAGACGCACCAAGAAACTCAGATTACAGCACCTCATTGTGACGGCCGTTTGCCGAAGGCGGCAAATCCCGTGGCACTTGGTCCATACGACATCTTGCGCTATCAGGAACGTCTGCACGAGGGGTATCATCAATGTTTCCGCAACCACGAACGGATCTCAAGCCGAACACGGCTGAGTTCGAGCGCTTTCCGCTGATCAAGCCGACAGGCTTCCGGGAGTATGACGCCCGCTGGCTATACCCTGACGAGATCAATCTCATGGGGATCCAGGCCATCGGACTCGGTCTGGCGGCACTGCACCGGCAACGCGGCAAGTCCGCTCGAATTGTCGTGGGACATGACTACCGGTCCTACTCGGCCGGAATCAAAACGGCTCTCGTATCAGGCCTTCTCGCCGGCGGTGCGGAAGTTCATGATATTGGATTAGCGCTTTCGCCGATGGCCTATTTCGCCCAGTTCGCGCTTGACGTCGAAAGCGTCGCGATGGTGACAGCAAGCCATAACGACAATGGCTGGACCGGGATCAAAATGGGCTTCGACCGCCCGTTGACATTCGGTCCGGACGACATGTCGGCTTTGAAAGAGATCGTTCTCACGGGAGCGGCCAATGGCGCCGACGGAGGTCGCTACCATTTTCATGAGGATCTCGCGGAACGCTATATGGCGGATCTGCAGGACAGACCCTCGTTCAAGAGACGTCTCAAAGCAGTCGTAGCCTGCGGCAACGGAACGGCCGGTGCGTTTGCACCTCAGGTGCTTGAGGCTGTTGGATTGGATATAGTCCCCCTTCACTGCACGCCCGACCATAGTTTCCCCAACCACAACCCAAATCCCGAAGACATGGCGATGCTGAATGCCGTGCGCGGCGCGGTTGCCGAATCCGATGCCGATCTCGGTCTCGCCTTCGATGGCGACGGAGACCGTTGCGGGGTCGTCGACAATGAAGGCGAGGAGATCTTCGCGGACAAGGTCGGCGTCATGCTCGCGCGGGACATTTCGGCCCAGCACCCACAGGCGCGCTTTATCGCCGACGTGAAATCGACCGGTCTCTTCCTGACCGATCCGGTTCTCGCTGCCAACGGAGCAACATGTGAATACTGGAAAACCGGCCACTCGTATATCAAGCGCCATGCTCACGATACCGGCGCCCTTGTCGGCTTCGAAAAGTCGGGGCACTTCTTCTTCCAACCGCCCCTCGGTCGTGGCTATGACGATGGGCTCGTAGCCGCCCTCGCCATCTGCGATATGCTGGAACACTCGCCGGACAAGAGCCTTGCGGACTTGCGGCGCGATCTTCCACAGACCTGGGGCTCGCCGACCATGTCGCCGCATTGCGCGGATGAAGTGAAGTACGACGTTGTCGATCGCGCCGTGAAACACTTCAGCGACCTTGCGCAAAACGGTAGCACACTGGCCGGACAGGCAATCCGGGAGCTGATTACCGTGAATGGGATCCGCATTGTCCTCGAAGACGGGACGTGGGGCCTGGTCAGGGCATCGTCCAACAAGCCGGAGCTTGTTGTGGTCGTCGAAAGCCCGACTTCGGAGGCGAACATGCGGGCGATATTCGCCGAAATCGATCAACATATTTCGGCAATGCCTGAGGTTGGCGAATACAATCAGAAGATCTGATCGAAAGCTTCAAATCAGCGTAAAGATAAATCGCACGCCGATCGTCAGCAGAAACGTCGCGAAGGCGAGTTCGAGCGTGCGACGGGAAACCTTGTGGGCAAGGCGGGCGCCGAATGGCGCTGCCAGAACGCTGGTGGTCACGACGACGGCTGCCGCCAACGGGCTGACGTAACCCAGAGAGCCGGTAGGCAGATCGGCAACGGACCACCCGGCCCAGATGAATCCGAGTGTCGCCGGCACAGAGACGATGGGTCCAAAGGCCGAAGCCGTTCCGACCGCCTGGTGCATGGGCCTTCCGTAAAGTGTCATGAGCGTCGAGATAAAGATCCCTCCAGCAATACTCATGAGTGTCGAGACCGTTCCGACCACAAGCCCGAAAATGGTTCGGAAGGGCTGGCCGGGAACATCTGCGCCCAGCACCCAACTTGCACGCCCGAAAAAAAGTTTCATCGACATCGTCGTTGCAGCAATGACCCAGATGATTTTAAGAACGTCAGCTTTTGCAAATTTTGCAACCAATATGCCGAGACCGACTCCCAAGACCACGGGGATAGCGAAGCTCTTGACGATATCCGTGTCGATCGCGCCCTTGGCATGATGGGCGCGAATTGAACTCAGCGATGTCGGGATAATTACCGCCATCGATGTGCCGACACACAAATGCATCCGCACGGCGTCATCGACCCCCATGATCCCAAACACCTCATAGAAGATGGGGACGAGGATCCCCCCACCGCCAATCCCGAGAAGACCGGCCGCAATCCCTGTAAGAACACCGCCAATGAGAAGACTGGCAGCAGGCAGAACCAGCTCGCCAATCGGAATGCCGAGATCCATGAGAGGATTTGTCCTGATTTACTCCGCTGCGACGTCAACGGAAGCTGCAGCCCCTGCCTCGACATGAGACAATGCCTCTTGCAGCACCTCAAGTCCGACACCGGCTTTGGATGACGATGTACTCAGACGACGCCGGAATCCGCGAGCGCCCGGTTGTCCATGATAAAGCCCCAAAAGATGCTTCGTCATACGATGCATCGGCACGCCCTGCCCCAATTGCTCCGACATGTAGGGCGCAAATCCATCGAGCACGGCCGAACGCGACAGTGGAGCCTTCTGCTCGCCAAAAAACAGGCGATCGACATCGGAGAGAAGATATGGCGAATGATAGGCGGCCCGCCCCAGCATAACACCGTCAACAAAGGCAAGATGCGATTGAGCGTCCTGCAGTGTCTCGATCCCACCATTCAGTACGATCACCAAATCAGGAAAAGCCTCTTTCAAGCGATAGACGCGCTCATAATCGAGCGGTGGAATGGTTCGGTTTTCCTTGGGGCTCAGTCCTTTGAGCCAGGCCTTGCGTGCATGGACAATCAATGTCTGCAGACCGGCATCGACTTGAACACTCACGAACGTGTCCAGGTCACGCTCGATATCCTGATCGTCGATTCCGATCCGGCACTTCACAGTCACGGGAACATTCACCGCATCGGACATTGCGCGCACGGCTCGCGCAACTTTGGCGGGCTCCGCCATAAGCTGGGCCCCGAAGCATCCGGCTGAGACGCGATCGGAAGGACAGCCCGCATTGAGATTGATCTCGTCGAAACCGAACTCGGCGCCAAGCGCCGCCGCATCCGCCAGCTCCGCGGCGTCAGCCCCTCCCAACTGCAAGGCAACAGGATGATCCGCGGGATCGAACGCCAAAAAGCGCCGTCCGTCGCCGCGTATGATGGCCGCGGCAGTTATCATCTCCGTGTAAAGCAGCGCATGGCGAGAAATCAGGCGCATAAACCGGCGGCAGTGACGGTCCGTACAGTCCATCATGGGCGCAACGGAGAAGCGTCGGGCAATATTAGCGGCCGAAATTTCGGCCTGATGGTCAAACATCGGTTCTCCGAGAAGCTGCGATACGCGGATCCGAACCGCTCTGTTACTGAGAAAGCGCTCTAGGCACACCCGACTTAAGCGAATTCTAAGCTTTGGCTGTTAGGCTTAATGGAACAGTATGTGTCTAACGCGGTTGAGCTGGTGGCCAAAGCAAAATTCCACAAATCACAGCGCGTCTTTGTGCGTCCGGTCGGCACCTGGGCATATGTCGAACAGGTCGTGCCAAAATGGGTGCGCGGATGCGATGAGCCGATCAAGGTTCTCTACGATTGCGGAATGGGCCGCGAATTTGTGGAAAGCGAACTGGAAGATGAGGCCGACGCACTCGACAAGAATCCGGAATTCAATGGCATCGATGCTGACTGGCGGGTGACGCGCGGCCAAAATCGCTGGAAAACGGCGGAGCAGTGTGAGCATCACCCCTACCCTGGCACGCATCCGGTTATCGTGACGGGTGACAGCGAATGGGGAGGTTGGCGTGTTCCCGGCGCTGAATACGACCGCGACCCCTTCGAAGTCGAGAGACAGGCTCAGGTCATTGCGCGTGCCCCGGTGGTTCTCGCTCTTCTGAAAAACTTCGTGATGCATGCCGACCAGGAGCCGGAGAACTTCTCCAACTCATTGATGAAACTCGCTGAAGTCTCCCGGCGCGTGCTTGATCGCATCGAAGAGCGCTAGACAGTTGGCATATCATTTGCCGGCCGCACTTGGATTCCAAAGCCAGTCCGACTAAGACCGACGGTCCCAACGCCAAACCAATGGACCTGTCGACCCATGGATGCCTCTCGCCCGAATACGATCCATCTCAAGGACTACCGTCCGCCGAACTATCTTATCGAGACGATCGATCTCGATGTCAGTCTTGAGCCAACAGAAACGCGTGTCCAAGCCGTCCTCGGCATCAAGCCAAATCCGGCCGCGGAGACATCCGGCCCTCTTGTCCTTGATGGTGAGAACATCAAACTGGAACGCGTTGTCCTGGACGGGCGGGAACTGACCAGCACTGAATACGAGCTCGGACCGAATTCCCTGACACTATCAAAGGTCCCGGATCGCCCCTTCGAAGTTGGCCTGACGACACTTGTTGATCCGGAAGCCAACAAGGCCCTCTCCGGCCTCTATCGCAGCCGCGGTATCTATTGCACGCAGTGTGAACCGGAAGGGTTTCGCCGCATAACCTACACGATGGACCGCCCGGACGTTCTTTCGGTCTACCGGACGCGCGTCGAAGCCGACAAAGACGAAACACCCATTCTCCTGGCCAACGGCAATCCAGTTTCCGCCGGAGACATTCCGGACAGCAATCGGCACTTTGCAATCTGGCAAGATCCCCATCCCAAGCCGAGCTATCTCTTCGCCATGGTCGGCGGCTCACTGGCATTGGTCTCCGATCGCTTCATAACGGCATCAGGCCGAGACGTGGAACTCCGCATCTATGTGGAACCCGGCAAGGAAGATCGCTGCGAATGGGCGATGGACTCGCTAAAGCGCTCCATGCGTTGGGATGAGGAACGTTTCGGCCTCGAATATGACCTCGACATTTTCATCATCGTTGCGGTCAGCGATTTCAATATGGGCGCAATGGAGAATAAGGGGCTCAACATTTTCAACGACAAGCTCATTCTCGCCCGGCCCGATACAGCGACCGACAATGAATATGCCGCGATCGAAGCGGTTATTGCTCACGAGTATTTTCACAACTGGACTGGCAACCGGGTGACCTGCCGCGACTGGTTCCAACTTTGCCTGAAGGAAGGTCTCACTGTCTTCCGAGACCAGGAGTTCAGCGGCGATATGCGGGAAGCGGCGGTTGAGCGGATCAGCGCAGTCCGCATGCTGAAGACCCATCAATTTCCCGAGGATAACGGACCGCTGGCGCATCCGGTCCGCCCCGAATCCTACATGGAAATCAACAACTTCTATACGGCAACGGTTTATGAGAAAGGGGCCGAGATCTGCCGAATGCTGCAAACACATCTGGGACGCGAGGGGTTCCGCCAAGGCCTCGATCTCTATTTCGAGCGCCATGACGGCGAAGCGGCAACGGTGGAAGATTTCGTTGCCGCCATGGCGGATGCAACCGGCGCCGATTTGGATCGATTCATGCAATGGTACGCGCAGGCGGGGACGCCCGAAGTTGCATGTACGCTCAATTACGATCCTGCCCTCAAAGTCGCGGAGCTTTCCGTCAGCCAGGTGACGGCGCCGACCCCAGGACAACCCAAGAAACACGCCCTGCCCATCCCGCTCAAGTTGGGCTTAATCGGTCGAAATGGCGACGACATCTCCCTGGTCTGCGACGATGGGACCGATCTCGACGACGGTGTGGTCCTGATCGAGGATGATGAGAAGACGATCCGTTTTCAAGATGTGCCCTCCCGGCCTGTCCCCTCTCTCTTTCGAGAATTTTCGGCGCCGGTCAGACTGACGACCAGCCTCAATCCCGACGATCTCGTGTTCCTCATGGCGCACGACAAAGATCTGTTCAATCGGTGGCAGGCCGGACAGGACTATGCCACGCGTCTTATGACAGACGCCGTACGTTCCGGCTCGGACAGCCAGATGCAGGACCTCGCTCCGGACTTTGCGAGGGCGCTTGGCACCACTTTGCAGGACACGGCCCTGGAAGCTGCATTCAAGGCCCAGACACTCAATCTTCCGAGCGAGTCCGATATCGCGCGCGAACTCGCTGGCGATATCGATACGGATGCCATTCACAAGACGCGCAAGACCCTCTGCCGGATCGTCGCGACAGAACTCAAGCCGCTTCTGATCGAAATCTATCAGGCCAACACGTCGACCGAGGCTTATTCGCCGGATGCGAAGGGTAGCGGCAGGCGCGGCCTCCGCAATGCCGCACTTGCGATCATGTCGGCGCATCAGGACGCAGAGACCGTTGCCCTGCTGGAACAGCAATATCTGTCTGCGAGCAATATGACGGACAAAATGGCCGCACTCTCGATCCTGACCCATTTTCAGGATCCGGCTCGCGACCGGCTCTTCGACTCGTTCTTCGAGGACTGGAAAGACGATCATCTGGTTGTCGACAAGTGGTACATGCTGCAGGCCATTTCATCGAGATCCGACACGCTCGATCGGGTGAAGGCACTTACAAGGCACCCCCTGTTCTCCCTGAAAACACCCAACAAGGTTCGGGCACTTATTGGTGCTTTCGCTCAGATGAATCCGGTCTGTTTCAACCAGAAAGGTGGGCAGGGCTATGAATTCGTTGGCAAAACCGTACTCGAACTCGATACGTTCAATCCACAGGTCGCAGCCCGCTTGATGGGCGCCTTCAAGAATTGGCGAAAGTTGGAGCCGGGTCGCCGCACCGATGCGAAACAGATGCTGGAGGAGGTTGCCGGCAAAGACGGCCTCTCACCCGATTTGTACGAGATCGTCACCAAGACCTTGGATTAAATTGGCCTTTCCGAGCGAAATATCGACAATTTTTCCACATGTTCCCCACATGTTCTCTATAGACAAATCAAGGTGTCATCGATTCAAATGAACGGGTGATTCGGAGATGCGGCACATCGAACGAATCACCGCATTGGGAGAACATTGAGGGGGCCTGTTCATGGCGCGGACATCGTCCGTCCGCCGCGCGTGGTTTACGTTGCCGGCGGAAGGATACAGCCGAGCGATCGGTGCAGACAAGTTCGCGCGTTTTCTGCCTTCCGAGCACGTCTTTCGGCGTATCATTCCATATTTGCTGGGTGTGTTTTTCCTGGTCGTGATCGCAACGACCGTTGGAAACTTCACATATGGCAAGCGCGTCGCGACCGTTGGCGCGGAAAAACAACTCGCGCTCATCGCCGATGCGATCGCGGCGCGGTTCGAACTCAACAACGGCGATCAAACGGAGCGCTGGCAGGCGACCCTTGCTAAGAGCCTGCCGACCGGCGCAACCCTCGACGAGCGGCGGATCTTTCTTGCCGACGCCGAAGGGGCGATCCGTGCGTTGGCGCCGCTGAATGGCGACGCGCTCGACAGGCCCCTGACAGAAATACTCGGAAAGCATCAACCGCTGACGGTCTTTGGCGCCAGAGCCGGTGTCATGAGTGTAACCCTCGATGATGGCCGACAGGCTTTTGTCACCGTGCGCCACGTCGGAGCCAATCGGGCACAGCTTGCCGTCGTCCAGCCAACCAGCACCGCCCTTGCACATTGGTGGGACGCAGCGGTTGTCGACACATCGGTCCTCGCGACAACGGCACTCCTGTTGCTTTTGATGGGTGTCGCCTTCGTGACCATGTCTCAACGCACGTCCCGAACACAACTGACGGCTTCAGCTCTCCGCAATGATGTGGATGCAGCTCTGGATGACGCAGGATGGGGTATCTGGGATTGGAATGTCGCGCGGGGCCATATCCAGTGGTCAAGAGGCATGTTGACATTGCTCGGCCGAACAGGTGCCGGCGAGACGACGAACTACCGCGACGTATCCAAAGTCTTGCATCCCGACGACGATCTCTACGGGTCGATTGCGGACCTCTTGGATAGCGAACCGGCGACCATCGATGAAACGATACGTTTCCGCCATCGATCGGGAGACTGGGTCCCCATCCGTCTTCGCGGTACGCTGGCGCGCTGTGCAGAGGACGGTGAGTTACACTTGCAGGCGATCGCTTCGCCGGTCGGCGAAACACAGCTTGGTGAGTCGCTCGCGACGAGCCAGCCGGTTATCCCGAATACGTCTCAGCTGAGCGATGCGATTGAGACCATTTCCGAAGCATTTGTCCTATGGGATGCCGACAATCGCCTCGTCATCTGCAACAGCAAATATCAACAATTCTACGAGCTACCCGACGACGTTCTCAAAATGGGAACGCCATATGATGCAGTCGTGGCGAAAGCAACCGAGCCGGTCGTCGTGACGCGAACATCGGTCACCAAAGACGGGGAATCGGGTTCGCAGACCTATGACGCTCAGCTGCAGGACGGACGCTGGCTACATGTCAATGAACGCCGAACCCAACACGGCGGATATGTGAGCGTCGGAACCGATATCACAAGCCTCAAAGAGAGTGAGCGCCGTCTCGCCGAGCGCGAACGAGAACTCGAAGCGACGGTTGCGGATCTGCGGCTCTCGCGCAGAGAACTCGAGCGACAGAAACAACAGCTCGTCGATCTCGCGGAGAAATATGCGCATCAGAAGCATCGTGCCGAGGGTGCCAACCAGTCCAAATCCGAATTCCTGGCAAATATCAGTCACGAACTCCGGACACCGTTGAACGCCGTCATCGGCTTTTCGGAAGTCATGCAGAACGAACTCTTCGGGCCGATCGGCAACCGCAAATATGAAGAGTATGCGCGAGATATTCACGATAGCGGCATCTATCTCCTCGACGTTATCAACGACATTCTCGACATGTCGAAGATCGAGGCCGGTCGCATGGTGCTGAGCATCGAGACAGTCGATCTGTGCGAGATCATCGCCGACAGCTTGAAAGTCGTCGCACCGAATGCCGAGGAACGCGGTATCGCGCTTGAGCTTACGGGCGAGCAAGAGCATGTGATGATCGATGCAGATCGACGCGCCCTGAAACAGGTATTCCTCAACCTGCTGTCCAACGCCGTGAAGTTCACGCCAGAGGGCGGCAGCGTTTGCGTCCACCTGGAGGAGACACGGGATCAACTGGCCCGCATCGACATCTCGGATACGGGGATCGGCATTCCGACAGACGATATCGACAAACTCGGCCGACCGTTTGAGCAAGTCGAAAACCAGTTCACCAAGAGCCACAAAGGCAGTGGCCTCGGACTTGCCATATCGCGCTCGCTCATCGAGCTGCATAATGGCGAGTTCGGCATTTCCAGCACAGAAGGAAAAGGAACCACGGTGTCATGCCTGCTTCCGCGAAATTCCGATGATTCAATGCAGGACGCGCACGAAGGCTGAAGAAGATTTCAACACAATCTTTCGATGAAAGGGTTGGCAGGTTACCCCATCACTTTCGCCCACGTGCGATATTCAGCGCTTCCGGGCATTGCCGCAACCTGATCATCGACCAGATACCAATGGCGGGTCCTATCGATAGAGAAGCCATGGCCCAACTCCACCCCAGCTGATCGACAATGAGGGGGATGAGTTGAATGCTGGGAAGGGTGATCAGGAACCCGATGGACGTCTGCATGGTCAGCATCGTGCCAACGTAAGCCGGATCGGAAAGCTCGATAATACACGACGAGAATTGCGCAGAATCGGCAATCAGCGCAAATCCCCAGACAAGGCAGACTATTGAAACGAGCCAGGGATTCCCGCCGAACAGCAAGCCGGCGAGAATGGCACAGGCGCCACTAATCACCAGGGCGACGGACGAAATGATCGTGCGGCCAAACCTGTCTGCGAGCAGGCCGCCAATCACGCAGCCCGGCGCACCGATGAAAAAGACTGAAAACGCGACATAGCGCGCCAGCGCTTCCGGATCCCCCCAGCCCTCCGGATGCGTTTGAGCAAAGCTCAAATAGAGAAAAGGACCAATCCAGGCCCACATCGAGAAGTTCTCCCATTTGTGACCCCAATAGCCAAGGTTGGCCAAACGGATCGGAAGAACCGTCCAGGCCCGAGCCGCAAAAGCTGGCTCGAAACGTTGAGCCTGGACATGACGCGGACCGAGTCTGACCACGTTCACAAGACACCCGGAAACAAGCGCAAGCAGCGATGAAAACCCGACAGTCACCGTCCAATCGAGGGAGGAGAAGGCATTGATGAGGTGGGGCGTACCGGAACCGATACAAATGGCGCTGGTAAGAATGCCGATCAAGATCCCTGTGTCGCCATCGGCCCAGGTCGCCATCATGCGCATACCAATTGGATAGATCCCTCCCAGGAGAGCACCGGTAAGAAATCGCAGCGCGACGACGCTGGATGACCCTGGTTCCATCGCGATGATCAACGCATTGCAGGCAGAACCGCCGAGCGCACAAATCATAAAGAAACGCCGCGGCGGAACCAGGTCGGCGAGTCCGAGAAAAGCACTCGTCAGTGTCCCGACAACAAAACCTACCGAGACGCTTGACGAAAGCAGAGCTGCCTGATGATCGCTTAGCGTGTAGAGGGTTTTGAGCGTCGGAATGACCGCTGATACGGAAAACCATAGCGACATTCCGAAGACGACGCAGATGGCCAATAAGGCTATCGCTGTCCACTTTTGTCGGACCGACGAATGTGTCGGCAACTGCTTGCCACTTGTCACGGTTTTTCTTCCGTACCGACTCTGACCGCTGCTGGTATTCGGTCATGCATCGGACATCTGGAATTTGAATAAGGAAAGTCATTCAGACACAGACAGAAAGGCGTAGATATCACGCCTGGACAATTAGATTTGATTGATATGCCTATCGGAATTATCGATAAAACCAACCAAAGCCATCTTGCAAAGGTGACTACTGCAGGGCTTGCGGTTGCCTCGTTTGGTCAGTTGGGTCGCATCGATATGTTGTCTGATCTACAACGTCTTGCTGGCATGCAATCCGCGCTTTCTCATTGCGTATAAAAGCCAACGAGACGCGATGCAGTCCTGCGACAAGCGCGTTGGCCGTGTCGCAAGTGGACACATCGACTTTTTTCCGCAGTTCAGCTTTGACCGCGTCGACGTGATGCCCGATCAACTCCAGCGGAATTCTTGACGCGTCAGGCGATTCCTGCAGCAGCTCGATAAGAGAGGCGCAGATCCGGCCTGAATAGGGATAGCCAAGCATCGCCCCGGTGCCCTTGATGCTCAGCGCTGCTAGAAGCAAGCTCTCGAATGCAGGTTCTTTCCCGCCTGCGTCACGAATGCGCCGCCAAGCCTCATCAAGTTCGGTGACATCATCCCGCATCCAATTAGGGAATTCAGTCGACAAGGCTTCAATCGCCTCTTGCGCTCTCCTGATTCTTGCACTTCCGATGGCGCCAGAAAATGCAGCCGCGGCCCCCCGCATGGTTTGATATTGTGCGGGCGTAACAAATCGACAATATGTCCGCTTTGCATCACAAGGCTGCTGAATTCTCATTGCGGGTCATCACGCATCGCCTGCGCGTCCGACAAATCGTCATGCCGTCGATGAGGTCCAGAATATGCCGGGTCGGCTTTGCGGCGGCGATCCGGCCCAAAATAGTTCGAAACCTCGACATACTTTCTGGGATTGATGACAACATTCTGCACACGCCGATAGAGACCCGTGATCGAGAAAGGCTTGGAAAGAGCTTCAGTTGCACCTGAATCACGAACTTGGATGATCGTCTTTTTCTGGCTCTGGGCAGTTGCAACAATGATAGGGATATATGGATTTTCGGATGCGTCAGGATTACGAATCATACGCATCAGTTCAACGCCATTGATGATTGGCATCTTGATATCGCAGATAAGGATATGCGGCATCTGGCCTTCTACAATCTCCAACGCCGCGGCACCGTCACCAACCTCATAGACGCGATTGGCGCCAAATCCGGTCAGCATCGCTCTGACGAGTTTCCGCATATGCGCGCTCGCGTCGGCTACAAGAAAATCGAGCTCTCCAAAAGATGTATCAGGCATCGCTCTCCAATCTTTCTGTCGGTTATTGCACCACCGCCCGTAATTGCCATCTGCGGCCTCGTGCACGGCGCCTCCAGCCGATCGGAATCCCAGACGCCGAGACCGGAAAAGCAGCTGAAATTGGCCAAAGCCAACTGATGCAAGAAACCCGGCAAACCGGATCAGGCGGGCAATCTCTGAACAACGGACAAAGTTACGCGGCTACAGAGACAGACATTCAACAGCGTCGAATCAGCTACTGCTGACGAAATACAGCGAATCATTTTGTATATCTTTATTATATGCAAAACAGTTCTATTATGCGAATTAGAGCAATTTGCAGACATCGTTGAGTGGCCAACAATAGGCCAATTGTCACACAATTTCGAATTCAGGTAGTTTTGGCGGCTGGGGTACTGCTCTAGGTTGTATCCCTCGCCACGACGTTGCACGCGATCGTGAGTAAAGGCATGCCAAGGAAACCGAAATGGACAGCCCTGATTTCACGATGCGCGAAGTCATTGTGGCGACGGGCCTGACGCGCCAGCTCTTGCATACCTGGGAGCGTCGCTATGGTGTTGTCTCGCCACGCCGCGGGAGGAATGACGCCCGGCTCTATGCAGACGCCGACGTTTGGCGTCTCCAGCTGTTGAAGACGTGTGTCGACGACGGTCATCGTATCGGACGGATCGCATCACTCGATCAGAGCGAACTCAAGAGATTGGCTCAAGAACGCGACGATCGTGGGAAAATCCCATTCACCGACATTCTCGATGCCATCGACCAACTGGATGTCGCGACCATTGAGCAACGCCTGACAATCCATTTTGCTGTCCTCGGCCCTGCCCGTTTTGTCAGAAGAGTCGTTGTTCCGCTGATGACGGAAATTGACGTCGGACGCGAGTCAGGGCGCATGTGCTCTGCCGGCGAACGGATCGTTACCAGTATTTTCAGAACGCTCCTCGGTCAGGGCCTGAGGCTTATCGATTTTCAGGACGGGGATCCGGTCGGCATATTCACGACACCGCAAGGCGAAGCGCATGAAATCGGAAGCTTGTGTGCTGCAGTCCTCGCACAGAACAGCGGTATTCGCGCAGTCTATGTCGGTGCGGAGTCGACCGTTTGCGACATGTTGAATATCTGCAAAGCAGCCGATGCCCGTTTGCTGGGCCTGGGCGTAGCATCTATGACAGAATCGGCTCTGAACAGCTGCATCAATGCCCTGGATGCCAAGCGTCCAAGGCATTTGGAATTGTGGCTTGGTGGCCCGGGCGCGAACATTCTGGGAGACGATACACCCTCAGGCACAACGACTATCGATGATCCGTTTGAACTTCCGCCGGCATTTCAGAGATTTCGTATTCGTGCCATGCGCGGTGTGACGTAGCCTGTCAATATCGCAGATACTTTAGGAACCAGGGCCCATAAGCAACTTTTACCAGCGGCGGTCCATCATGACCGCCGCTGGTATTAATCCGGTCGTTTACCCCAATTCCGCCTTTTGAAGCGCTTGCGTTTGAGATTGCGCAGAAACCGCTCTCGTTCTTGTTGGTTCAAATGGGGCATCAATGCCAGCAGTGTTTCCTGCTTGGAAAGCCGAATTTTGTTGCGTGCTTCAGCCATTGTTGCCAGGGCTTCGCGCACTTGAGGTTCATTATAGTTCTCTGCGGTCAACGCCGCTTTGGCAGATCTTCGGGCTTCGCGCATTTGTCGCCTTTGCAGGTCCAATGCCTCGCGATGCTTGCGCAACGGCACTTCCACAAGTGAACGCCGCTCTTCCGGCAGATCTTCGATAACTTTTGTCACTGCTTGCATGAATGCTGCATGCCGGGAGCCCCCACCGCCGTGGTTCCAGAACATCCATGCAGCACTTGCTGCCAGCCCCGCGAACAGCAGGTTGAATGCCAATGAAAGGACAAAAACAACTTTCAGCCAGCGTCGCCCAGGCGGCGATTGATGGTCGTTCGTCACACTCACAACACGCCCTCCCGATCGTCGCTGAGATAAACCGAGGAACCGAACAGGTCATCGGATTCATCCAACGCCTCCGAGAGATTTGCCAATCTCAGGGAATCGGCAAGAACACCTGGCACGATCTCTGAACTTCCGACGTAAAGACCGACGAAAAAGGATGCCGCCAATACAGCAGCCGGCCATGACACTCCGAGAGACTTCGGCAAGGCATTGATGCGAGCGGGCCGTCTCCCTGCTTCGATCGGCACAACACGTGCTTCACGCCCTCCGTCGTCCAGAGCAGCCGCAACAATACGTCGCTCGAGTCCAGCCCCTCCATGACCAGCGGGCGCAAACGCCAAAACCGCTTCAAAGCGTTTTGCATCGGCCATTAGTCTTTCGGCATTCGCATCGGCTCCCACGAAACGGAGCAACATCTCCCGCTCGTCGTCAGGCCATCGCTCCGGCAGGGTGCCATAAGTATCAAGCACGTCCTCCAGGCGCTTCAGATCAGTCTGCTTGATTGACTCGTTCGTCATCGTTCCAATGTCTTTCAGTTCAGATCCTCAGGCAGATAATCCTGCCAGCTTTCGGAGAGTGATTTCTTCAGCGTTCGACGGCCGCGGGCCAGGAGCGACTCTACAGCCTCCACGCTTGCGTCCATTAACGTGGCAACTTCGGCCATCGGCAGTTCCTCGAAATGAAACAGTGTCAGAGCCATACGCTGACGTTCCGGCAAAGCCTGCAATGCCTGATCGACATGGCGTGACAGGTCTTCCTCTTCCATCTGCCGGCCCTGAACCGCCGAAATCGGTATTTCGGGGAGTTCCGGCATCGTCGTTGGACGAACGGAGCGCAGACGGTCGATGACCAGATTGTTCGTTACGCGATAGAGCCACGTTGAGACCCTTGCCCGGCCCGGCTCCCATTTCTCCGCGTGGCGCCACAATCGAAGAAAGGCCTCCTGCGCGACATCTTCCGCTTCCGCTTCATTGCCCAACATCCGCCGCGCCAAGGCAAGCACGCGCTCGAGACTGGCAGCGACAATGATCGAATAGGCACGCGCGTCACCGTCCGCGACGCGTTGCATAAGTGCGTCGTCGTCATTCTCGTCCCCAGTCTTGTCGTCGCGGCCGGGAGCAACCGCTTTTTCGTGCCCCCGCCGCAACCCGCTTCTAGCTGGCACGCCAAAGCATCCTCAAATGTCGCCGACCTCTTAATTTGGGCCACGCCGCCGCATGAATTCGGGCAACTCTTCCCTTGTTATCCTGCCATCGTCATTCAAGTCCATCCAGGTAAACCGTTCCCGTGCGGACCGATTGAACTCCTGACGCGTAATACTGCCATTCCGGTCTACATCAAATCGGCGGACAAGGCGTTTTGTCATGCGCTCTACGCGCTGGCGAACAGCCTGCTCGATCTCTTCAGCGCTCACGACGCCATTGCGATCTGCATCGAACCGTTCAAAACGCTTTTGACGCAGCTCTTCGATTTCGGTCAGCTCGATCACACCGTCCGCGTTTGCGTCAACACGCTTAATCCAATGATGTGCACCATGCCCCCACATCCCGTGACCGCCAAAACCTCGGCCGTGACCGAATGCCGTGGCTGCGCTCACCGTCGCGATTGCCGACGCGAGCAGCGCAAGACCGCCAACTTTCAAAACAGAATTTGCCACTGAACCACTCTCCATTAGCTGGCTCCGCACCCTCTGACGGGCCATTCGAGAGCTTATACGCAAGGGTTCACGCAATTCCGTCGCACTACGTTTAGTCAAACGCACACAAGTTGCTCTAGCAGCTTAGAGCCGATCAACTTTTCTGCGCTCAATCGATTCCGATTAAGCGCAGGTTGATCTGGAGCAAACTAAGATCGAACACAAACGGATCTGGTTAAGACGGCAATCGGCAATGACAGGGACAGACGCCCGAACGGGCAATATCATTCGACAATGCGATCGAATGCATCATGCACGGCGGTTGTGGTTTCTCGCACGTGTTTTTCGAGAGCTACAAAATCTTCAACATCGGCAGCGCGGACCAGCAGTTCGGTAAGTCCTCGAGGCGCCTCCGCTGCCTTGAATTGTCCGTCAAGACACAGGCGCAGTACCTGCGTCAGCGCGTGATACAGCCTTGCTGCCGGGCACAAGATCTCGGCGTCCGATGTCTTGAGAATACCGGCCGCCGCAAGCCGGTCCAAACCAGTTGCAGTGTTTTGGTGCAGGACATCAGGATAGTCCGCAGCCGACACCACCTGCAGGAACTGCGTAATAAACTCCAGATCGACCAAGCCGCCGCGAACCTGTTTGAGGTCCCAGATATCGCCGGTACCCTTCTCCTTCTCGATCTTCGTGCGCATCTCACGCACATCTGCCGCGATGTCACCACGGTTGCGTGGCGTGGCGAGGACATCACGGATTGTCTCTTCGATAGCGCAACGGAGTGGTTCCGGTCCCGACACGACACGTGCTCTGGCAAGAGCAAGATGCTCCCATGTCCAGGCATTGTTCCGCTGATAGTCGATGAAGCCCGAGAGCTGGGTCGTGACCGGTCCCGCTTTACCCGATGGCCTCAGTCGCATGTCCACTTCGAACAGCGTCCCTTCCGATGTGGGTGCAGAAAGCGCACTGATGAGACGCTGGGTGAAGCGCGTATAATAGTGCGATCCCGGAAGCGACTTTGGACCGGCGGAATTTGGTTGTCCCGCATCGAAATCGTAGATCGTAATCAGATCGAGATCGGACGCTGCGGTCATTTCACATCCGCCAAGTTTGCCCATGGCGACCACAGCGACCTGGCCGCCTTCCAGTCGCCCATGCGTGCGCTCTAGTTCTCGTTCGACCTGTGAGTGCAATGCGCTGATCAGGCACTCCGCCAACCGAGCATAGGCTCCGCCGGCCTGCTCGGCCGATATCGTATTGGACAGGACACGGACACCGATCAGGAATGCCTGCTCGCGCCCGGTGATCCGCGCCCGATCGAGCGCCTCCTGATAGTCCGCGGCATCGCCAACCTCGCGATGTACCAGATCTTCGAGAATTTGGGGTTCCGGGAGAACGCCAAAAAACCCCGGGTCAAGAACCGCATCGAGAACACGGGTCTGGCGGCTGAGTACACGGGCCAACCTCGGGGCCGTCCCCATAATATCTGCGATAAGACGGAGAAGGCTCGGATTGGCGCTCAGCAACGAAAAGAGCTGAACCCCGGCAGGCAACTCCGCGACGAAACGGTCGAATGTTGCAAATGCAAGGTCGGGTTCCGCCGTATTCCCGAGCGCTTGCAGGAGATGCGGCAGACATTCGGTCAGACGTTCGCGTGCCCGCTCGCTACGCGTCGCAGCATGCCGGCCCGATTGCCATGCCCGCACACCGGCGACGACGGCACCTGAATTCTTGAAGCCGAGCTCTGCGAATGCAGCCATGGCGGTGGGATCGTCATCGTCGCCACGAAACACAAGGCCGGCACCAGCGTCCTCTGTATCGGGCGAATCCTCAAACAGTGTTTCATAGTGCCGCTGGACGGCTGTCAAATGCTCGATCAACGCCTCAGCAAACGCGGACGCATCTTGAAAACCAGAGAATCGCGCGATCCGTTGCAGCTCGTTTTCATCGTCCGGCAGGCTATGGGTTTGCTCATCGCGTACCATCTGCAAACGGTGTTCGACATGTCGCAGGAAGCAATAGGCCCGCGATAGGTCTTCGACAACCTCTTCGCCAATCCAGCCCTTGGCCGAAAGCCGTTTGAGCGTATCAAGCGTGCCGCGCCCGCGAAGGTCGCGCTGCCGGCCGCCTGCGATCAATTGGTGTGTCTGAGCAAAGAACTCGATCTCGCGAATCCCGCCGCGCCCGAGCTTGATATTGTGACCGGCCACAGCGATCGTTCCATGGCCTTTGAACGCATTCACCTTGCGCTTCATTGCGTGAATGTCGGCCACAGCGGCAAAATCCAGATAGCGCCGCCATATGAACGGCTCCAACTGGGACAGGAACTGCGCTCCGGCCTCAATATCTCCGCCTACCGTTCTTGCCTTTATCAGTGCGGCGCGTTCCCAATTCTGACCGAAACTCTCATAGTAGGTCAGACCCGCCTCGGTCGACATGGCGATCGGTGTGGCACCTGGATCGGGACGCAATCTGAGGTCGGTACGGAACACATAGCCATCCGCTGTGCGCTCCTGGAGGATGCGAACAAGTTCACGGCTCATCCGGATAAAGTGACGGCCGATTTCACGCCCATTTGCGAGCGGCACACGATCTGCGTCATAGAAGATCATCAGATCGACATCACTCGAATAGTTCAGCTCATACGCGCCCTGTTTCCCCATTGCGATGACGAAAAAACCGCTTTCGAACTCGGGTTTGTCCACGTCCTTTGCCAACATGTCACCGTTTTTGACCGCATGAGAGATCAAGTGCCGCACTGTAAGCTGAATGGTGAGATCGGCGGCGTCGGTCAGGACTTTGGTGACCTGCATGACAGGCCAGATCCCTGCCAGATCGGCCAGAGCCGCGTGAAGTGCGATCCGTCGTTTGTAATCGCGGAGAAGTCGCATGACCGTATCGCGCGAGGCGGCCTCGGAGACATCGACCTCAAGCTGAGCGGCAATATCGCGCACATAGGAATCAGGATCACAAAGAAGGCTGGTCTGCAGCAACGCCGGGTCGCGCGTAATCATGCTGGTCAGATAGGGAGAGGCACCAAACACGACATGCAGCAGGTGTCTCGCAGATTCGTTCGATGCAAGGCAGGTGTCGAGAGCGGCAAGCTCAGCGTCACTGGCAGCGCTCTGGCAGAACCGTTCGAACTCTTCCGCCGCCCTCTCTATATCGAAGATCGGCGGCAAATCAGCGATTCTGTCGACGAAGCTCGCCACGATTTCCATCCCCCCAAAGCGTCGGTTCGGGCAGTTCTATTGCTGCCCCTGGGGAATGGATAGCACGACACGCAGCCCCGGTTCATTGTCTTCCAGACGAACCTTTCCCCCGTGCAACTTGGCAACAGCCGCTACCAAACTCAAGCCGAGCCCGCTTCCCGGGCGCGACCGGCTTTCCTCCAACCGGACGAACCGCTCAAGGACATGAGTGTGCTCGCTCTCGGGAATTCCGCCACCATTGTCCGCAACGCTCACTTCAATCTGCTTGTCCCGCAACTCTGCGAAGAGGCCGATCGAAGGCCGCTCCTGCCCTCCCTCCTGCTTGGCATATTTGAGGGCATTGTCGATCAGGTTGGCCAGCGCCTGCCCCAGCAACTGACGGTCGCCGGAAGCGTAGAGCGCTTCACTTGCCGCAACCGACAAGCCAAAGCCTTCTTCTTCCGCAACAGGTTCATAGAGCTCGCCAACATCGCGCACCAGACCGCCGATATCGATCCGCTCCATGCTTTCTCCCGCCGACCCGGCCTCCAGACGGGCAATGCTCAGCAAGGCGTTGAACGTCTTGATGAGTTCGTCGGCTTCGTCGATCGTTCGCTCCAGCGCGTCACGATAGGCACCCTCGCCGGCTTCCTCGCGGAGCGCCGCCTCGACACGGTTACGCAGTCGATTGAGAGGCGTCTTGAGATCGTGGGCGATATTGTCCGAGACTTCTCTCAATCCCGTCATCAACTGTTCGATACGATCAAGCATCACGTTGAGATTCTCGGAGAGTCGGTCCAGCTCGTCACCCGAGCCCCGCAACGGCACCCGCCGCGTGAGGTCACCGGACATGATGGTGCGGCCCGTTTCGGCCACGGCTTCGATGCGCGCAAGCAGCTTGCGGCTGACCAGCCAGCCACCCGCCAGGCCGACAAAGATCATCACGCCGAGCCCCCAGAATAGCGCAGCGCGTATCACCGCCTGGAATTCGCGCCGGTCGTTGATGTCCCGGCCGACGATGAGCCGGAAGCTGCCGGGCAGCCGGAAATTGAAGGCGAGAGCTTGTCGCTTTTCCGGACCGTTTTGAGCTGAGCGTGTGTAGGCGAACTCAACCCTGCCAACGGTATCCCAAAGGTCGCGAGAGACGGAAACGAGGTTCCCCGCGAGCCTGCGCCCGGATGCATCGGTCACCAGATAGAGACTGTTGCCTGGCGTCAGTGTGCGATCGGCGACCGTGTTGACCAGGCTCGTGAGGCCGCCGGACTGGTATTGTTCCGCAAGGCCGCGAGCCTCCGCCTGGATGGTTTCATCGAGCTGGCGCGTCAGAAGGAAATTCGTATTCCAGTAGATATAGCCGATTGCAATCGCCGCAGCGGTTCCGTACAGCGCCAGATAAGTCAGCGATAACCGAAAGGTCGTCGTGCGGAAAAGCCTAGCCAGCGCGGTCACGGATCGTGTACCCGGCGCCCCGCACCGTGTGCAGGAGTGGCCGGTCGAAATTCTTGTCGATCTTGGCACGCAAACGGGAGATGTGAACGTCGATCACATTGGTTTGCGGATCGAAATGATAATCCCAGACTTTCTCCAACAGCATTGTCCGGGTGACCACCTGTCCTGCATGCTTCATAAGATATTCCAGCAACCGAAATTCACGCGGCTGCAGCGTGATGGAAACGCCTGCCCGGCTAACCTTGTGCGACAGGCGATCAAGCATCAAGTCCCCAACGGTATATTTGGTAACCGCCTCTTCCGGCGCCGAGCGCCGCGCAAGCGCCTCGATGCGGGCCAAGAGCTCGCTGAATGCATAGGGTTTCGTGAGGTAGTCATCCCCGCCGGCACGCAATCCCTTGACCCTGTCATCGACATCGCCCAGGGCGCTCAGGATCAGGGCGGGCGTCAAATCGTTTTCTTCGCGAAGTGTCGAAATGACCGACAGTCCATCCAGCCGCGGCAGCATCCGGTCGACGATCAACACATCAAAGTCGCCGGTACGAGCAAGCGAGAGACCTGCATCGCCGTCGGCCGCATGCTCCGCAAGATGCCCCGATTCCTTCAGAGCTTTCTGCAGGAAGGCAGCGGTTTCCATTTCGTCTTCGATGACCAGGACACGCATGGGAAGGCAGTCTAGTAGAGATCGCCGATTCGAGTCAGCCAGCGATTGGGTTGAAGGGGATGTATGGACGGTCATGGTGAATTCACGCAAACGGCGCAGCCCGCTTGAGCTGCGCCGTCATTCTCTTATCGTTTCTAGGACTTTTTGAAGGGAAGCGCGACGAAGCGAACCTGCTTACCGGACTTCATGCGAAGGAGCACGGCTTTGCGGCCACGGTCCTTGGCTTTGCGGATACCCTCAACAACATCGCCGGGATTTGAGACCTTCTTGCCGGCAACTTCGAGAATCACATCACCTTCTTTCAGGCCCTTCTCTGCCGCTCCGCTTTCCGGATCGACGTCGGTGATAACGACCCCATTGCGGCCTGCACCGGCAATCTCCTTGGCCGGGGCCAGTGCGAGACCGAGATCATTCATCTCTTTGACCTCGGGCTCGACATTCTTCTGGAGCGCAGCAAGCTGCTTCATACCGGGGAAGAGACCAAGCTCGACCTTGACGCCGCGTTCCTTGCCGTCACGCAGGACCGTGACGTCAACGTCCGTATTGGGTCGGTAAGCTGCGATTTTGCGGGCGAGATCTCGCGAGTCCGCAATTGGTTTGCCATCGACCTTCAGAATGACGTCGCCAACCTCCATGTCGGATTTGGTAGCGGGTCCACCATCGGACAGGTTCGTCACCATGGCGCCCCGGGGTTTGTCGAGACCAACGCTCTCGGCCAGATCGTCAGTTACGTTCTGAATGGTCACGCCAAGCCAGCCACGGGCAACAGCCTTATGCTCTCTGAGCTGTTCAATTACGTTTGTTGCAAGGGCGGCGGGTACAGCGAAAGCGATACCGACATTGCCGCCGCTCGGGCTGAAGATTGCCGTATTGACCCCGACGACCTTGCCTTCAAGATTAAAGGCAGGCCCACCTGAGTTGCCGCGATTCACCGCGGCATCGATCTGCAGATAGTCATAGGGTCCGGAGCCGATATCACGGTTGTGCGCCGACACGATGCCGGCCGTTACCGTACCGCCGAGACCGAACGGATTTCCGACAGCCAGGACCCAATCGCCGACCCGAGCTTGTTTGGTTGCGAACTCGACGAATTTGAACTTCTTATCGGATTTAAGCTTGATCAACGCCAGATCGGTGCGGGAATCGCTTCCCACCAAGTCGGCCTCGTGCTTGGTGCCATCATCCATCGTGACGGTAATCGTGCTGGCCTCATCGATCACGTGATGGTTTGTGACGGCATATCCGTCGGCTGAGATAATAAAGCCGGAGCCTTGGGCCAGGCTGGGCCGGGAGCGCGGTGAGCGTTTCTTCCCGCCATAATCCTTATTGAATCGCTCGAAGAAGTCATGGAGCGGATGGTCGTTCGGCAGCTGCGGCAGGCCGCGTCCGTTCTCGTTGAAACTACCACGAGACTTTTTGGCGCCATTCTTGACGTTGATGCTGACCACTGCCGGCCGAACCGATTTCACCAGGTCGGCGAAGGACAACGGGGCACGCCCCATCGGGGAATCAAAAGTCTTGGCCGTCTCGGCTTTGGCGGACGTGAAAGGCGCATCGGTGCCAACGGTGGCCCCCATAATGCCAGCGCCGAGAATACCGGCGGCTGCCAATGCCAATGGAGTGCGCCAGGGCGAACGACCACTTACATTGTGCTGAGTGTTGGGATTGTTCATCGAATGAATTCCTCTCTTTATTCGATGTCGAATAATGGGTGCTGCTATCGCCAGCGGCCAAATGGCGCCGGTTCTGTTCCGATATATAGGGAGCCACACCTTACGGCGCTCTGTCTGCGCCATTAATTTTTTGTAATCGCCGCCCATGGAAAAGCATGAGGATCACGCCACAAAGCTCTGATAATATTGATTTTTCATTCTTCTGCCCTCACATTGACGGCATTTAATCTTTGAGTTTTGTGACGACGACAGAGCTTTTTTCCATGGTTTGATGGACCGGACAGCGATCCGCAATTTCAACGAGCCGCTTGCGGGTTGCATCATCGAGCGCACCGTAAAGTTCGAGTTCACGCTCAAATCGATCGATCCGCCCCTCTCGACCTTCGCCGCAATCGGCACAATCTTCGGCGTGCACTTTGCCGTGACGAACATGGACGGCGGCACGATCCAAATCGATACCCTTGTGATCCGCGTACATTTTCAGGGTCATGGATGTACATGTTGCAAGCGCCGCACTCAGAAAATCGTAAGGCGAAGGCCCCGAATCGAAGCCGCCGTAGCTGATTGGTTCGTCGGCCAGGAACCGATGGCCGCCCGAAACAACCTCCTGCTGAAACTTGCCCTCGCCGGTATCTGCCGAACTGACTTCACCATCCGGACCGGGGAATGGCAATCGACCGTCATGGTCGCTGGTTGCGATGAAGCGGGACGCCCAGGCCGTCAGCACCTCCGCCACATAAGCCGCATCTTCCCGCCGGCTCAGGAGATGATCGGCATTGTCTAGCGATATGAAGCTCTTAGGGTGCTTGGCCGCTTGAAATATATCCGCGGCATTGTCGATTCCGACAGTTTCGTCGCGTGGCGCATGAAAGACGAGGAGCGCCTTCCGCATACCTGCGATCCGGTCGCGCACACTCTGAGTCCTGAGATCGTCGAGAAACTGCTTCTTGATGGTGAAATTACGGCCGGCCAACGAGACTTCGGCCTCGCCTGTGGATTCGATCTCCTCCATATGCGCAGCGAAGTTGTGCACAACATGATCGGCGTCGGACGGTGCGCCTATTGTTGCGACAGCTTTTGCCTCAGGCACATCAGGCGCTGCCGCAAGGACAGCTGCACCGCCCAGACTGTGACCGATAAGAATCGACGGTGCTTCATGCTCTTCCCGCAGATACGCGACCGCCTGCAGCAAATCGCTGACATTCGAAGAGAAGTTGGTATTCGCAAACTCACCCTCACTCATACCCAGGCCGGTGAAATCGAACCGCAGAACAGCCAGGCCGCGCGCCGATAATTCTCCGGCAATTCGCGATGCAGCGAAGATGTCTTTCGAGCAGGTAAAACAATGCGCGAAGAGAACGTATGCACGCGGCTTCCCGTTCGGTCGATCAAGCCGAGCAGCCAGGGCTTGCCCATCTGCTCCGGTGAATGTCAGTTTTTCGGATGATTTCGCCATGGGACTGATCCTTATCTCGCGCCCAGGTCTGTCGGCGCTCTCGGAAGTTCCGGCGAAAATCAATCAACTGCGAGAGAAGGGCAAGACAAGAAACAGCTTGATCCGATCACGGATCGGTCAACTGTCCTCGAGCAGTTCGTTCAAACGCTCCTGCTCTTCCGGTGTCAGCTTTTCCGTCGATTTCGACCGAGTCTGGCGTGCTCGACGACGGTAAGCCAGATAGATCGTGAGGATTGAGAGCACCAGCAAGACAGGTGCCGCCAACCACAGAACCAATGTTTGATACGTCAGGCGCGGATTGAGCAGCACAAACTCACCATAGCGCGCGACGACAAAGTCGATGACCTCATCATCGCTATCGCCCGCAGTCAGTCGCTCCCGCACGAGAACGCGCAGATCCTTGGCAAGGGGGGCATTGGAATCGTCGATCGACTGGTTTTGACAAACGAGGCATCGAAGCCCCTTCGACAATTCCCGCGCTCGCTCTTCGAGTGCGGGATCCTTGAGAATTTCGCCTGGCTCGACCGCGAACGCATCGCCATTCGGTCCCCATAGGACCAAAGCGAAGACAATCGCGATCAGAAGTCGGCGCATCCCTTACTCCGCAGCCACTGGGGACGCTCGACGAGATTTTGCCCGCCGTGGCGCCCCAACCCGCAGGCGCCTATCCGTCAATGACAGGAAGCCGCCAAGGAACATTATCACCGTCCCGATCCAAATCAAACGCACCAGTGGATTGAAGTAGAGCCGAATGGAATAAGCGCCGTCGTTCAGCTTGTCACCCAGGACCGTGTAGAGATCTCCCGACCACGCGGCATGGATTCCAGCTTCCGATGTCGCATTGTCCGGCGCGACATATTGACGTTTGGATGGATTGAGATCAGTAACCGGCGCACCTTCGCTGGACACGCGGAACAGGGCAATCTGCTCACGATAGTTCGGGCCTTGCGCTGGCGCTACGCCTTCGAATTTCAGGTCATATCCTGCGATACTCGCGGTATCGCCAGGTTTCATGGCAACGATCTTCTCCTGCTGCCACGCCGTCATACTGATGATACCGATCACCATCACGCCGACGCCTGCATGAGCAAAAGCCGTTCCATATGCGGATCGGGGCAGATTGCGCAGCCGGCGGAAGACTTCTGCGGCCGGCGCCCGGAACGCTTTCGCCCGAAAGCCGATTTCCGAAAATGCTCCGGCAATGAGCCAGACGCCAAGACCGATGCCGAGCGGTGCCAGGACAGGACCGCCTTCGGTCAACGCTGCCGCCGCGGCAATTCCCAGCACGGACAGGCCGAATGCAAAGAGCAGCCGTTGCCCCGCCGCAAAAATGTCCCCGCGTTTCCACGCCAGAAACGGACCGAATGGAACCGCAAGCAGTAGCGGAATCATCAAGGGACCGAATGTCGCGTTAAAGAAGGGCGGTCCAACGGAAATCTTATCGCCTGTCACCGCTTCCAGCGCCAAGGGATAGAGCGTGCCGATCAGGACCGCCGCACAGGCCGTCGTCAGAAGCAGGTTGTTCAAAACCAACCCGCCTTCCCGGCTGATTGGCGCAAACAGACCGCCCTGTCGAAGCAAGGTCGACCGCCAGGCGAACAGCGCCAGAGCACCGCCGCTGAAAATGCCCATAATTCCAAGAATGAAGATGCCGCGCTCCGGATCGACAGCAAACGCATGGACGGATGTGAGCACGCCCGAGCGCACGAGGAACGCCCCCATCAAGCTCAACGAGAAGGTTACGATCGCCAGGAGGATCGTCCAGACCTTGAGTGCATCACGTTTTTCCATGACCAGCGCCGAATGCAGAAGCGCCGTGCCTGCAATCCAGGGCATGAAGGATGCATTCTCGACCGGATCCCAGAACCACCAGCCGCCCCAACCGAGCTCGTAATAGGCCCACCATGATCCCATGGAGATGCCGAGAGTCAGGAACATCCAGGCGGCCAAGGTCCACGGACGGACCCAGCGTGCCCATGCCGCATCGATGCGGCCGTCGATCAACGCCGCAACGGCAAACGAAAACGCCATCGAAAAGCCGACATAACCGACATAAAGAAACGGTGGATGAAATGAGAGCGCCGGATCCTGCAGGATAGGATTGAGGCCCTGCCCTTCGAAAGGTGCCGGATCGAGGCGAAGAAAGGGATTGGAGGTCGCGATAATGAAAAGGAGGAATGCAGCGCCGATCGAAGCCTGAACCGCAAGCACATTCGATTTGAGATCGTCGGGCAGATTGCGCCCGAACGCAGCAACGGCCGCACCGAAGAGCCCGACGATGAGGACCCAGAGCAGCATTGAGCCTTCGTGGTTTCCCCAGACGCCGGAGACTTTGTAGAGCATCGGTTTCGCTGAATGCGAATTCTGCCAGACATTGGCGACAGAGAAATCCGACATGACATAGGCGGCCGTCAGACAACCGAACGAGATTGCAAGCAATCCGAACTGCGTGAGTGCCGCCGGGACTGCCAGAGCCCTCAAGGCTCCATCGCTTCTGATATGCCCCGCAATGGGCAATCCCATCTGCGCCAGAGCGACTGCAAACGCTAGGATGAGTGCGAAATGACCGGTTTCGGCAATCATGGCATTCGAACCTTTCGCCGTTCGCGACCTGGAATCAGTTGGTCGCCTTTTCCTCTTCGCCGCCGCGCCAGACGCCCTGCTTTCGAAGGCTCTCGGCTACCTCGGGCGGCATGTATGTCTCATCATGTTTCGCAAGCACACTGTCGGCGACAAACAGTCCACCGGCTTCAAGCTTGCCTTCCGTCACAACGCCTTGACCCTCGCGAAAGAGATCTGGAAGCACACCGGTGTATGACACATTGACCGTCTTTGCCGTATCTGTGATCGCAAAGCGCACAGTCGTACCCTCGCCCCGCTTTACGCTGCCCTCGGCGACAAGACCGCCAAGCCGAAAGCGCTGACCGGGTGTGACCTTCTTCTCGGCAACATCGCTAGGGCTATGAAAAAAAACGATATTGTCCTCAAGTGCGAAAAGCACCAATCCGACGGCAACCGCAAGTACGGCGACGCAAAGCCCGATCAGCACACCCCGTCGCTGCTTACGCGTCATTGGAAGACCGTCCCGCGCTAAACCTCGTTGGCATTCGGTTCACCATGGTTCGCAATCCACTCATATGTTCCAGGCTCCATCCATACTCATGCGAGCGTGACTACTCCTCATAATCCCAAACTGTCGGCGAGCGCTTTGAGTTCGGTCAAGGCGGTCTCGTTCCCCGCAAAATTGCGGCGCGCATCAGCAAGAGCGGTCTCGGCGGCATCACGCTTTCCCAAAACCGTGTATGCACGAACCAGCCGAAGCCAGCCCTTCAAATCTTTGCCATCGTCCTTCAGACGCGCGGCAAGACCATCAACCATTTGATTGATCATGGCGGCGCGATCGCCCGCCGACATCTGCGATGCAGCTGCAACCTGTTCCTGTGTCGGTCCCGGTGCCGCGTCTTCGTTCTTTTCGGCGCTCTGATTCGCATCCGGCGCTTTTGGCGGCTTTGCGTCTTCTCCGCGTATTTTCGCCTCAGCCACCCTCAGACGTTCTTTGACGACCGGCCGCCAGCGGGCATTTTCGCTGCCATGCTTCAGCATCTCACGCCAGGCAGCTGCGGCCTCGCCAAAACGGCCGTCCTGCTCTTTTGCCATCGCCAGCCAGAACCGCGCTTTCAAAAGTCGCGGATCGAGGGTCAGTGCCTTTTCATAGGCCTTACTGGCTGTTTCGGACACAATGCCGTTGTTCGCGAGAATCGAAGCTTCTGCATAACCGGACAACCGGCTCGCACTCACACCCAAAATGCGTGTCGCATTCTTATAAGCCTCGGCGGCATCCCGATAGCGCCGGCTTTTCATATAGACCGGAGCAATCACATCCCATCCGCGTCCATCACCCGGATTGGCGCGAAGGCGCTCCTCCACTTTGGCAACAAGCGCCTGAATCGAGTTTTGCTCGCTTGGCGCTGCCACACGGTCGGCATGGGGTTGGCCGGGAAGCAGCGGCGATCCAAAAATGAGATAAAGTCCGAGGCTAACGGCAGGAACGAGAAGAAGCCCTGCCGTAACACCAAGGCTCGGCTTGGGAACTGCCTCGCTTGTGGTCTCCACGTCTCCGGTGGCTTTGTCGGCCGCTGCCAGAAGGCGCCGCGAGACCTCAAGCTTTGCCGAGTCGGCTTCTCGCTCGCCGATGAGACCGCGTTCGAAATCCGCCTCGATTTCGTCGAGCTGGTCACGATAGACAGATGCATCGTACGCGGACCGCGATGCAGCGATCCGGTCCCGACGCCACAATGGCCAAAGCAGCGCTGTCAGAGCGAGCGCTGAAAGACCTGCAAATATGATCCACAAGGTCATGATAGACCCCAATACAGCGCGGCCTAGCCGCCGTAAACTCCTCGCATAGTATAAAACGAATGTGGACGCAGTTCGTGCGTCACGTGGCAGCGATATGGATCCATAACGACAAAGACGGGCCACGGGGCCCGTCCTTGCGCTCGTCACGTCTGCTACCGGGGGCGATAAGCAGGCGCTGGAGTATGCTGAGCGGCATCGATACCGGCTGTCGAGAAGGGCGAAATCACAGCAAACATGCCGTTTTTTCTTTTCTTCTACGGCAATCGATAGCGAGCGATCGCGCGGGCCGAGCCACAACAGTTGAGGTTCGCCATTCTTGGGAGGGAAGCTCGGCTGCCGGGGACCATGCAAACCCGGCGCCTGAACGAGCCAACATGCCGTATCTGTCGCTTCGGGAAACCATGCACACCACATCCCGGCGCGGCCATTCGCCGCTGCACTGCGAAACAGATCCTGCCTGTCGTCTCTGCGAACCTCATACTCGAACCCGCGCGATCTCAGGGACAGGTCTTAACGGATCCCGGCTGAGTCCTAGCTGAATACGCCGTTCATGCGAGGTTCAGTTTCAATAAAAGCGGTAATTCAAAGCTCCCATTGCCACGTCGCAGGCACCCACCGATAGGCGTTGCCATTGCGGGCAATGTTCCCGAGGCCTGGGAACGACAAGTGATAGACAAGTGCCAGATGCCGGTCGGTTGCAGTCATGTCGAGCAGTGTCCGGCGGGATTTTTCAGCCATCGCATTGTCGAGATCCGTTCGAGACCACCAGCCGGGATGCTCGAACGAGATAAATGGATGGGTCATCGTATCGGCTGTCACCACCATGGTTTCGTTCTTTGATGTGACGGCAATCGACATATGGCCGATCGTGTGGCCCGGTGTATCGAGTGTCGAGATCCCCGGCATCGCCTCCTCACCGGATTTGATGCGGCGCGTCTTCTCGGCAATGACGGGAAGACGTTTCTTGGCGCCGATCGCAAAGCCTTGAAATCCTTCGGGCAGCGTTTGGGCCGCCTTGTCCGTCGTCCAGAATCCCCATTCGCTCTCTGCAATGACATATTCGGCGTTGGGAAAGCGGGCGTCCTCATCGAAATCGTCGATCAGTCCCCAGATATGGTCCGGGTGACCATGGGTTATCACAACCATGTCGACATCTTCCGGGGCGTAACCGGACGCCTCCATGTTTTCCGTAAGCTTGCCTGCCGTCGGCATCCAGTTCGGGCCACCGCCGACATCGATCAGAACGAGTTTCTCGCCGGTGTTGATCAAGGGGATATTGACGTGCGAGATCCGCTCGTCCGGGTCCAGATAGTTGGCCTTCAGTAGCGCCTTCACCTCGTCGCGCGAAACATTCGTTCCCAGCAGGTCCGTCGGCAATGTGTATGAACCGTCGCTGAGGACGGTGATCTCGAACGCCCCAAGCATGAATCGGTAGTAGCCCGGAACCTGCTGCCCCTTCATTTTGGCAGCAGCCTGAACCGGCGTAGGCATCAGATTGCCGGCAGCAGCCACCACACCCGCGGCGCCACCTGTCTTAAGCAAGTCTCTTCTGGAAAGCGACGAATTTACGGCCATTTATTCCTCCACCAGCACAGATGACGCGAAATCATTCTATGTTTGAGAGGGGTCGACTGCCAAGCGCTGCAATGAAGATGAATCCGAAATTTGGGGCTGTTCAGGCGGCCGGCAGCTCAAGACGGGCTCGAAGGCCTTGTTTCGGCGACACATCGAGACTGAATTCACCGTGATAGAGATGCGCGAGATCGGCCACGATCGAGAGACCGAGACCCGAGCCCGGCTTCGTTTCGTCCAGGCGCTGACCGCGTTTTACGGCAGCCTCACGCTCTTCCTCGGATAACCCTGGCCCGTCATCGTCCACGTCAATGATCAGAGCGCTGTCGATGCCCTCATCTTCGCCACCGGACACTCTGACATTCACACGGACTTCGGTCTCCGCCCACTTGCAGGCATTGTCCATGAGGTTGCCGACCATTTCCTCGAAATCCTGCTTCTCACCGCGGAACTTGGCATCGTCCGGCCTGGTCACGTGAAGGACGAGTTCACGTCCATCATGCATCCGCCCCACCGCCCGCGCGATCGCGTCAAGCGTCGGGGCGACTTCAGTGACGCGGCCAGTCAGGCCGGATCGCGCCGCCGCCTGCGCCCGATCCAGATGATGGGTAATCTGAACCCGCATGAGATCGGCCTGCTCCACCACCTTGTCGGCGAGCCATCCGCCCGTACCGCGTGCTTCGTTCGTGATCACACTCAGCGGTGTTTTCAGGGCATGTGCCAGATTACCGACATGGGTTCGCGCCCGTTCCACAAGCTCATGATTGGAACGGATGAGCGCATTGAGTTCGACTTTCAAAGGCTCGATTTCGGCCGGGACGCTGCCAGCCAGCCGTTCCGAATTGCCGGATCGGATCTCGGCAAGGCTCTCGTGGATCGCATGTAAGGGTCTGAGCCCGAACTGCACCTGAAAGACCGTGGCCACCACCATGCCGAATCCCAATACGGTCAGAGCGACAATCAGCATGAATTTGAAACTCTGGATTTCCTCCTCGACATCGTCGCCAACCACGCCAACTGCGAACGAATAACGAATCGGATTGTCTTCCGGCCCGACCCGCACTTCCCGTTCAAGCAGCCGAAGGCTTTGATTTTTTGGTCCGGTGATCGTCGCTCTTCGCAAACCAAGATCGTCTTGCTCGGCGCCGATATGACTGGGTAGCCTGAGAACTTCTGCCAGAAGAGAATTGGACGCCAGCGCCGGATCGGTCTTCGTACGCCCATCGACAACGGGGGTTACCTGCCAATACCAGCCATCGAGCGGGCGCTCGAACTGCGGCGAGCCGATATCGGGCGACGGCAGCAATTTGCCGGTTTCGGCATCGATGGCGCCAGCGAGCAAATTCGTCAAATAGGCATCGAGACGGGCGTCGAAGCCGCGTTCAACGGCCCCGCGAAACAGTGAAATCAGAATGATCGCAATGATCGGCAAGACGATAAGCGCCCACGCCGCCGCCGATGCGAAGAGGCGAAAAGCGAGCGAGTTAACTCGCATCCTCTGGCTCAGCCACACAATAGCCGAGCCCTCTCACAGTCCGAATATAGTCTGACGGAATTTTCTTGCGCAGGCGCCCGACAAATACCTCTATCGTATTGGAATCGCGGTCGAAATCCTGCTCGTAAAGATGCTCGACCAATTCCGTGCGGGAGACGACCCGCCCACCGTGGTGCATCAGGTAGGCCAGCAGACGATATTCGAGCGAGGTGAGTTTGATCGCCGAGCCGTCAACCGTCACCCGGGCGGTTTTCGTGTCGAGCCGCAATGTTCCGCATTCGATCTCACTACTGGCATGGCCGGTAGAGCGCCGTAGGAGTGCACGAACCCGTGCAAGCACTTCCTCGAGATGAAAAGGCTTGGCCACGTAGTCGTCCGCACCGGCGTCCATACCTGCCACCTTGTCCGACCATCGGTCGCGCGCGGTCAGAATCAGAACCGGCATAGCCCGTTCGTCCCGCCGCCACTGCTCAAGGATGGAAATGCCATCGCGTTTCGGTAAACCGAGATCCAGAATCACGACATCATAAGGTTCGGTATCACCCAAATAGTGGCCATCTTCGCCGTCGAATGCCGTGTCGACGGCATAGCCGGCGTCGTTCAATGCCGTAACAAGTTGTCGGTTGAGATCGGGGTCGTCTTCAATCACCAGGAGGCGCACGGTACGGATCCGTCATTGTTTGCTCAGAGTCTACTATAGCAATCGGTCGAGATTCGCTAAAGCGCACCCGTCACGGCATCCACGATGACGCGTCTGAGCGCATTCGTGTCGGTTCTGAGGAGAAATACCAGATAAACGAAGTCGTCGCCTTCCTTACAGAACTTCACGTTAACAAGCACTTCACCTCCAAAATTGGCTTGCGCAAGCGCAGTGGCCTTTTCAGAGCCTATAAGCTGCTGATCTGCGATTATGGGCCGCGCCTTGGACCAGGGCATGCATTCCGACGCGCTCAAGGCGTGTCCGGTCGTTGCTGCTCCCCAAAATCCCAAGGCGATGGCGCACAGAACCGCAAGAATAGAGGTGCGTCGTGCCATATCATCCGTTCCTTAACTCACACAGACAATAGAGCGACGAGCCTGAACCCAACATGAACAGAAAGGCCTGTTTCAAAGGGCTTCATCACCGAATTCAATCTCTTTTAGTCAGGTTTCCTGGCGCTTGGTTTAGAAGGATCAGGAACAATATAGTAGTCAAGCCGGGTTTCCGGCACACCAACTTCCGATCTGGCCCATCCACGCACCGAGATTCCGGCCTCATGCACCGTTTCTCGCCGGCCGGAAACCAGAGGATGCCACCAGTACAAATCTTTGCCCTCGTCGATGAGACGATAGGCGCATGTCGCCGGAAGCCAGGAATAGTCCGCGAGATTATCGGCGCGCATGACCACGCAGTCGTCGACCTGCTGGTGACGATTCTCGTAATCCGAACAGCGACACGCGCCGATATCCAAAAGGCGGCATGCCAAGCGTGTATGATACAATTCTTCCGTATCTGCATCCTCGAGTTTCAACAGGCAACATTGGCCGCAACCGTCGCAAAGCGCTTCCCATTCCCCGGAATCCAGCTGATCCAGGCTTTTCGTGCGCCAAAAGGGTTGATCCGATACCGTCACCTGTTATGTCTCACCGCTGAAATGCCAAATTCTCTGATATAGTTACGCGTTCGATCATTTCGCCGCCCGGAGCGGCACCTGTGTTTTTGCAACAAGACGTGTCAGGGCACTAAGCCATTGCGCGATTGGATCATCAAGACCAAGCGGAGCAAGCGCCGGATCGACCTTCTGGCGTTCGACTCCTGGCTCGACTCCTCCCTGCATGGCATTTGGGAGAGTTTTAAGAACTGGTGGAGCAGCTATTCCAGCTTCTTTGCCCGCTTCCACGTCAACGGATTCAAGCGGCTCCTAAGCGAAGCGACGTCGGAAGCTGCAACGCTCGGGACTGTCGGGCTGGTCGTCATGCTGGCACTTGCGCTGCCCGCTTTCGACGAAACCCAGAACGACGATTGGCAAACCGGCAAGATCAGCGTGACCTTCCTTGATCGCTATGGGAACGAGATCGGCAAGCGGGGCATTCTGCATTCCGATGCGGTGCCGCTTGAGGAAATCCCCGATCATATGATCCAGGCAGCGCTCGCGACAGAGGACCGCCGGTTTTACGATCATTTCGGAATTGACGTCTTTGGCACAATGCGCGCGATGTTGGAGAATGTGCGGGCCGGTGGCGTCGTCCAAGGCGGCAGCTCGATCACGCAACAGCTGGCCAAGAATCTCTTTCTGTCGTCCGAGCGCTCGCTAGCGCGTAAGATCAAGGAGGCGTTTCTAGCCGTATGGCTCGAAGCCAACTACACCAAGAAAGAGATCCTCAAGCTTTATCTCGACCGCGCCTATATGGGCGGCGGCGCCCACGGCGTCGAAGCAGCATCGCAGTTCTACTTCGGCAAGAGTGTCCGCAACATCAATCTTGCCGAAGCGGCAATGCTTGCAGGGCTCTTCAAAGCGCCGACGAAATTCGCTCCCCATGTGAACCTGCCCGCTTCTCGCGGCCGCGCCAACGAAGTGCTTTCCAATATGGTCGAAGCCAATTTCCTGACGGAAGGCCAGATCCATGGCGCGAGACTCAACCCCGCACAGATTGTCGACCGTACCGAATTTTACAGCCCCGATTGGTTCCTCGACTGGGCATTCGAAGAGGTGAAGCGTATCGCTCAGGATAAACAGGAATATGTCCTGACGGCCCGTACGACCGTGGATGTCAGTCTGCAGAAAGCGGCTGAAAATGCTGTCCTGAATACGCTGAGGAAGCACGGACGCGCCAAACGGACCAAACAAGCAGCGTTGGTCGCCATGGAAACCGACGGTGCGGTGCGCGCAATCGTCGGCGGGCGAGACTACGGCGAGAGCCAGTTCAATCGCGCAACGTCCGCTCGTCGCCAACCTGGATCATCCTTCAAGCCCTATGTCTATCTCACGGCGCTGGAAAACGGTTTCTCGCCACGATCAACCGTGGTCGATGGTCCCGTGTCCTGTGGCCGGTGGTCTCCGAAAAACTACTCGGGCGGTTACCGCGGTCGCATGCCGATGTCGGATGCACTCATGCGGTCGATCAACACGGTTGCGGTGAAACTCTCTCTCAGAGTCGGCCGGGACAAGGTGCTGGCAAATCTCGCCAAGCTAGGACTGAAGGTGCGCCGGAGCTGTTCGATGGCGCTTGGAGACACAGGCATCACCATCCTGAAACACACTTCAGGATATGCCACCTTTGCCAATGGCGGGAAAAGGGCGGAGGCCTACGGCATCGAAGAGATACACGACTCCCATGGCACTCTGGTCTACTCACGGGAAAAAAATGCCAAAGAGCCTGAGCAGATTTTTGCGCGCGAGAAAATCGCCGAGCTCAACTCGATGCTGGGCCGCGTTGTGACGAGTGGCACCGCACGCCGAGCACAGCTGGAATTCACGACCGCCGCCGGCAAGACGGGCACCACCTCCGCCTACCGCGATGCCTGGTTCATGGGCTATACGGGCCAATATGTCGCCGGCGTCTGGTTCGGAAACGACGATTTCTCGCCGACCGGTAGGGTGACGGGCGGCAATTTGCCGGCAATGACCTGGAAGGAATTCATGACGTTTGCCCATGCAACCCGCAATATTCCTCAGATTCCAGGGTTGCCGATCCATCCCAATCAGGTCGCGGAACTCGAACGAATCGCGGCCCTGAAAAAGCAGGACCCGACGCTTGGAACCGTTGCCTCGACTGTTCGGGAAATGTCCGACGAAACACGTGATGTGTTGAAAGAAATCGGAACCCTCTTGAAGAGTGCAGCCAAGAGCGATGACGATGAAACGGATCCCGACCAACGAGCGGAACTGCAACGGGATCTGAGACGACAATGATGTGTTCGTGCCGCGTTTGGCCGGGAAGCATACCGCGTCCGGGCTTTGGTTAAGTCAAGTCATTCTGCCGACGAGGCCTACTGCTGTGCGCATTATCTTTGATACGGTTCTCGTTCTGGCCATCGCCGTTGTTATCGGCCTTGGCAGCGCGTGGCATATGATCGACGAAGGATCCGCACTTACAACGGGAACCATCGGGGCGTGGTCGGTGTGGCACTCTGCCGGCAATCCCGATGCCGACCCTTACACGCGGGCACACATTGCCCGTTCCGGGCGTCTGCCCATCACATCCACCAGCGCTGCGTACTATTTTGCCGAAACAGACGATGACGGGCGAACCTTGGAATCCGGCTGCAATTACGTTCTAGAAGGACAGGCCTTCAATGCAGCATGGTGGAGCCTGACGCTTTACGACGCGACCGGCCGTCTGGTGGCGAACAAGGCGCGAAGACACGCATTCTCAGATCGTGAGCTGACGCTGAGTCGCAATGGCCGCTTTCGAATAGTCCTCGGTCGCAATGTGCGACCCGGCGACTGGCTGCCTTCGGGGCTGAAAGACAAACGGCTCAAGTTGGTGATCCGTGTCTATGGCCCCAGAGACGATGGAGGACCGGGCCGGGCCAACAGCAATCTTGTACGGCTTCCTTCCATCGCCCGCGAAAGCTGCAGCTCATGACAAGGGTCCTTCGGTTCTTCCGCTTGTCCTGGTTTTCGTTGGGCTTGGCTGTTCTGCTCGCGGGCATCATCCATGTCGTCGCTGTGTTCAGCATGCCACATCTGGTGACGCGAAAAGCGTGGGATTTGCTGACGGCGATTGGACCGACCAATTCGATACACGTCCTGCCTGCCGCCAGTCCGGTGCACCAAAGCCTGCCGTTCATGGCTCCGAACGTTCGATATGCTGTCTGTCGCTACGATCTAGCAGCCGGCCCCGTGCGCCTGAAAACGAAGGTCTTTGACGAGCTTTCGCTGATCGCATTCTATACGACGAGCGGTGCAAATTTTTACACGATCAGTGGAACCGATATTAAGCGCGACACCATAGAAGTGTTCATTTCAACCCAGGCCGAACCCGTTGTCGAGACCGATCCGGACGCCGCAGACGATAGCGACAATGCGGTTGTCGTTACCGTCCCAAGCGAAAGAGGTGTTGTCGTGATTCGGACACCTCTGGCAGGCAAGAGCCAGGCAGAACACGCAGAAAAAGCGTTGGCAGAGGCGAGTTGCTCAACGATGGTTCTTTGAGAGTCCGTTTTGAAAGTCGGCCAATAACGACTTTACTTGCCTCAGCCTGCCCTCTCCCCCGGGCCAACCAGCCGATAAGGGTACTTCGGGGGTGGTTGGGCCGGGGGAGAGGGCAGGCTTCAGGACTTTGGAGTCAGACTTTAAGCGGATTGTCTACCGACCTATTTGTAAGGCTTGGGCGTGAGTTTCGTTGGTTTCTTCTCGGTCACTGCCGGTTTGTAGACTTCCCGCGGCGCGCGCTGTTTCAGGCGACCGGCCGGTCGCAGAGGCCGGTCGAGCGACTTCCGCCCATAGAGCTTGTTTGCCGCACGGCGCGGTGATCCCCGTGGACGCAAGAGCGTTTGGCAGGCACCCACCAATTCGGTCTGGAGTGCGACGACAGCATCCCGAAAATAATCGAGCGACTCTTCTACGACAGCCGCAGAAATTTCCGGTGTTTCGATCCGCGCACGGTCAACTGCGTATTCGTACGCTTCGATTCGCTGTGCAAGCGCTTCAAAAGTCCCTTTGATGAACGCACAGTTTTGACGCACACGTGAGCGTGCATTGCGTTTGTCGGCGCGAGTGTAATAAGGGCTATCGTCGATTACCGCATCCATGCGGCGCTGGTCGGCTGTAAAGACACGCCGCCCGAATTCGGCAAATCGGTTCAGGGTCTGCTTGTCGGCGCTAAGCTCTTCATTGATCAGGGACAGCCGCGAGGGTCCATAGGTGTGTCCTGTGCCGTGCAGGTGCTCGGCATAGGCAACTTCGGAATAACGCGTCCACCGCATCGGCCGCAAATTATGAATCTGGGCGCGCAATCGAAATGCGATTTCGCGAAGCCGGGTCTCGTCCGGAGTCATCCGAAAGTCGGATCCGTAGACGGGGTGATTGGTTATGTCGCCTGCCAGACGAAAAGCTTCGGTTACGGTCGATGCGACGCTTAGGTCTCTCGGCCGACCGAAATCGCCGACCGGATCCAGACCGCAGGCGCTGAGCACAAGCGCTAGTGCGCTGACCGTCAGGAGCTTGCTTATGGAGCACCTGCCCCGTTGCTGGCTGTGGTCCGTCAAGTCAATCACAGCAGCCAACCGGAATCGGTCGTCCATGGCATCAACTCCAAACACGTTCACGTAACGGCTTTTCGTCAGTCGCGATGCGCCTTGCCCCGCCCCTGGCGACCTGCCGTTGACGCGAATGGCGCCTCGATCGGTGCTGTCGCGCGACGTTCGATACGGACGCCGGGGAAAATCACAATCTCGGCGCTGCCGCTGTTGCAATCAGCCGAAACGGCCTTCTTTTCGGAGCATTCGGCCCGTTCGGGCCGGCAGAATTCGAGAATGGTTGCCATAGTCCTCTCCCTGGTCCGTTGCCAAAACGTCAGGACCGGTTGAACGCTTGCACTTGGTTTCGCCAAGCTGGGACTATTAGGCCGATGATATGGTTAACGATCCGCTAACAGATGGCCGAAAGCCGTACACTTTCCGATAGCGCGATCCCTTAGCGGTCCGAGAAATACATTGCGGATTGCTTGAAACGCCAACGCGTCCGAATTCAGAAGAGAACCATTTCATCGAGGAAATTCCGACCATCGCGCGCTTCGACCTCGACAATCCAAATATCCGGATCGAAAGAAAACTGCCGCTCAAGATAACGATCAGCATCGGCCTCCGCGATCGTGTCCGTCTCGTGGCAGCGGCTCCATAGTCGATCGGACTCCATGGGCTCGAGGCCGGCGGGCGCCGGCCCCCAAAGACATGCGGCTCCATCGAGATGATTGATTTTCAGATAGATGGCTCCGGCTTCGCTGTGGCCGCGACGCACAACCACCGCCGGCACATCATGACCCATACAAATGCGAATGTAGGCCTTGACCCAGATTTCGGCCTTCAAGCGCATTCCATACCCTCATGCATGTTTAAAGATCGTAAGGCGTTTCGGACTTATGACAAACATCATCCGAACGAACAGGTACTGCCCAGACATGACGGCATCGTCCGGCATGTCGATGCCTTGCCGAAGTCAGTCGCGCCTTGCTTGACTCTCGGAATCAGCCGGAAAGCAAATCCGCGAGTTTTGTTCCGGTCACACGAAGAATTTCCGTAAGAAGCCGTCCTGATACCCGTCCTTTTTCGGGCAATCCCCGCTCGCGCTCGAACTGTTTGATGGCATTGCGTGTGCCCGCGCCCTGAATTCCATCGACCGGCCCCGGTGCATATCCCAGTCCCGCCAATGTCTGCTGAATCGCGCTGATCAAGGCTTCGGTCTCTTTCGGAACCTGGCTTGGTCCTCCAGAACCGTTGCCCAACACAATCCGCTGCAGCAATGCCGGCGTGACAAGTCCCGTCAGCGCCAACCCCTGATCATTCTGGTAGGCTAGCACCGCCGCGCGTGTCACGACTCCGAAAATTCCATCGACGGGTCCGGGCTCATAACCGCGCTGCGCCAACTCTCGCTGCACAGCACGCACGGTGCCTGCATCGGGTACGGGTGCCGCAGGCCTCTGCGATCGTGCTCTGCGCGCCGTTCGCGACGCATCGCCATTCTTCGCCAACGTGCTGCCACCTTCAGCAAAAGGTGCCGGATGGGGCCCCTTTTGCATGTAGATAGCGTTATAGGTGATGGCAGCCGAAAGGCCGAGGAACAGTCCCGCTACCAAACGTGCCTGCAATGCTTGCATGACCGGCTGCCGTCGTCTCCCTAGAGCAGGCCGTACCGAACGGGGCACGACGTCTGCTCAACCATCCAAAGATCGACCAATTTCGTCAGGTTCCGCTGCGTATGCGTGCGTGACGTTTGATCGCAAATCCAGAAAACCCGCCCTAAATCCGGACGACTCCCGCGATTATGAAAGGTCATGGTGAAGAGATGCTAAACGCGCCATCGTTTCCCGGCTTGGCGTTACGCCACCGATGCGCGGACGCCATAAGCGTCGACAGTGGCAGGGATCTCCTCTCGGCTTCGTTCCGACGCCCCCCTTGGCATTGGCAATGCCACAGTGACAGTGGTTCCCGAACCGAGCTCGCTTTCCAACTTGATGTCACCGTCGTGGAGCTTTGCAAGCCCGGTAACGACACACAGGCCAAGGCCGGATCCTTCGAACTTCCTTGAATAGGTTGATTCGGCCTGAACGAAAGGTGCACCGAGATTGGGCAATTCTTCTGCTGCGATCCCGATACCGTCATCAATGACTTTCAGATGAAGCATATCCTTCGATCGGCGTGCTTGCAGCCGGACATGGCCGCCCTCTTCGGTGAATTTGATGGCATTGGACAGAAGATTGAGCAGCATCTGCTTGCAGGCCCGTTTATCCGCGTTCAAACGGGGAAGATCGGCCGGTACGTCAGTCGTCAGCTCAATCGACTTCTTCTCTGCCCCAAATCGCAGGAGTTCGCAGCAAGATTCCATCAGTGGGCCGACATCGAACAATTCGCGTTCGATCGTGTATTTTCCTGCCTCAATCTTGGACATGTCGAGGATCTCATTCACGACACTCAGAAGGTGCTCGCCGCTCTCATGTATGAGGCCTGCATATTCGAGATATCGTGGCTCGCCGATAGCGCCGAAAAGTTCTCGCGACAGAATATCGGCGAAACCGATTATCGCATTCAACGGGGTTCGCAACTCGTGGCTCATGGTGGCAAGAAAATGTGTTTTGGCGCGGCTCGCGCTTTCGGCATCGTCCCGCGCTTTGCGGAGATCTTTGGCCTGTTTCTTACTCACCGTGACATCGCGCGTAACCGCGACAAAAGCCTGCGCGCTGCCCGATGCATTTCGATCGGCAATCGGCTGCATTCTCATTTCAGCCCAACGTTCCTGCGTATCCTCGGCTTCGTCCCGGTGCAGACGGAATTCGATAGAATCGGGCTCGCACGCCGCGATGCATCGCATCACCGCCCGGCGATAAGCCGCACGATCAGCTGGATGAATTCGGTCAATTAGCCCCGTGCGCGCAAGGGTTGCAGGCGTTGCGCCGACAACTCGACATGCGGCGGGCGAGGCAAAGACGACCTCGCCTTCAGCGTCATGGCGTGTAATCAGGTCGGTGGCATTCTCGGCAAGCAAGCGGTACCGCCGCTCGCCATCCTCAATCGCCTGCGACGAGCGATTGTGCACGCGCTGGACCGATGCAGCCAATCCACCGGCGTAGATGAGCGCCGAAAGCAAACCGAGCAGAGCCAGGATTGTCGAATCGATACCAATGACCGGCGTCTGAGGCAGCACACCCCAAAAGCTGCCGATCGCAAGCGCGAGCAGCCCCGAAGATGCAATGCCAATTGAGCCATAAATGACCCGGCGATCATTCGATAGGGATGCCTCCAGCGGAATGATGACCATCCAAGGAACGACGAAAGACGTCAGACCGCCGGTCAATGCGGCAACGACGGTAATCAGCCCCGTGAGATTCACAGCGGAGATAAAATGGGCAATCGCTAACCGGCCTGTAACAGATAGATACATTGCGATCGCGACTGGTGACAAAAGCCAGACAAACGCGATGAACGCCTCGATCGCCAGCCCGCCAATGGCTAAGACATATACAGGGAAAACGAGGAACGCCAAGCAGCCGCCGAAAAGATGCGACGCGATAAAAGACTCATGCCTTGAGCGGGCAACAACATCCTCGCGCGCCGACTGATGGACCAGCGACGCGATGCGGCTGTTCAGGCTCTCAAATCTCTCAACGAATGCCACTAGACCTTTCGGCGCACAAGCAAATGCACCGTCCCCGCTGCTTCAAATTCGAGTATCGAGAGACCGCTTTAACGAACCCTAAAACGCGGGCGGCACGAACCGCCGATTTCGTTCCATCACGTCCTCGATCTCACTCTACTTCGGGACATGGTGAACGAAGTCTTTCAGTTCGCCGATTCAGCGAGGAGGTCTAACGTCGCGCTATCGGCACCTTGACACCGCGCAGTCGTCCACAAGCCCACAAGGCGCGACGCAGTTCCTCTTCGGGTACGACGAAATTCTGGAAATTCTGCTAGAAATCACCGCTTCAAATAGATAAAATTTTAGACAAATGAGAGTCAAAAATAGATCAAAATATTCTAAAACTATAGAATATAGAATTTTCAACAAATACTAATCAAAATAAAACCTACCTTATTTCAAATTAGAATATCATTTAATCGCTCTTATTGGCCGTTCTTTATTCTCTCAATGCTAGTCTTTGCTCACGGTTCGACTTAGTCGGACGGTCAAAAAAGGGCAGTGCAATGTTTTTGATAAGGACAGCATTCTGGCTGACACTCGTGATCCTTCTGCTCCCGGCCAACAAGGGCGAGCAGATACAGATCCTTGGGACAGCGGAAGCAGCCATACAGGACATCAGGACATTTTGTGTCCGTAACCCTGAGGTCTGCGAAAAGAGCAAAACAGCTTTCTACGATTTTGGCGAAAAGGCACAGTTCGGAGCAAAGATGCTCATGAGCTTCATCGACGAAAAGACCCGAGGAGACTCAGAGCAAAAGACGGTTTCAAATCCCGATGAGCGTAAGTCGCTCTTTGGACGCGAGACCCGCGGAACACTAACGGACGACGATTTGCAGCCAAATTGGTTTGGTGCCGATCGAAAATCAGGCGTCTAGGAAGGCAAACTAAGCGACTGACGAACGGCAGAGTGCCACATCGCCCGATCCACCTGGGCAGGAATTGCGGATCGGGGACTTGATACGGTTTTCACGGCAGCTACCGACTGCCTAGGGTGCGCGTTGCGGACGGTTTCCCCCCTGCCCTTTTCCGCCCGTGATGCGCACCCCTTATCTAATACCAGCTGGCAATTCATCGCATGCGCGCTAAATATGGGAGAGATCCCTTATGCGTAAGAAAGCGAATCGCGATGAAGCTTGATGATATCTTGGCCGATTTTGAACTCCTCGATGACTGGGAAGACCGCTATCGCTACGTAATCGAGCTTGGACGCGGACTTGAGCCTCTTCCCGATCACCAGCGCACCCCAGAAAACAAGGTAAATGGGTGTGTCAGCCAGGTGTGGCTAGCAACTGAGGTCTCAGGAGATCCGATGAAACAACGACTGGACTTTGTGGGTGACAGTGACGCGCATATTGTGCGCGGACTAATCGCCATCCTACTCGCGGTCTATGGCGGGAAAGCTGCCGGAGAGATTTTGGAAACAGATGCCCATGCACTGTTTCAACAGATGGGCCTGAGCGACCATTTGACACCACAGCGCTCAAATGGATTTGCATCGATGGTGGCTCGGATCAGGTCTGACGCTCAAGATGCGCTTGGAACGGAAACGTCTGTTCATTGACCGAATCTAACCGGCGATCGTTCTGAATGCCACGCTCACAATTCCGCCACTCGCGGATCCAACGCATTGCTGAACACAATCAAAACCGATTGGGCGGCTATGAATCGCACCGTCGGCGCGGAGTCATTGCGCGATCTATTACCAGCGGCGGTCACAGCTGACCACCGCTGGTATCATGGACCATTCGGTTGCAACAGGTTGGTCCTGGCAGAATGCGAAACCACTGATCGGTCCGATACTTTCACAACGAGCGCGGCACATTCGATCGATGGTGCGTCAGGATTTTCGCCTTTGGCCAAGCCCCATCTTCTTTGCAAGTTGAGAACGCGCAGCAGCATAATTCGGCGCGACCATGGGATAGTCATGAGGCAACCCCCATTTATCCCGATATTCTTCCGGCGAAAGATCATAGTGCGTGCGCAGATGACGCTTTAACGACTTGAATTTCTTGCCGTCCTCAAGACAAATGATGTAGTCCGGCGTGATTGATTTTTTAATTGAAACCGCTGGTTTCAATTCTTCCTTCACTGGCAAAGCTGCTTTTAGGGCTGCTCTATTTAGAGCCTCGTAAATATCATCAATCATTCCAGGCAAATCTGTCGGCACTAATGTATTGTTGCTAACGTACGCAGAAACAATATCAGCCGTCAGTTCTACGAGCGCTCCTTGCTCAACATTATCTTCCATTTTTTCAACCTCCTTAGGTATCACCGCAACAATACATGCACAAATCTTGTTCGTCGAGCTTTCCTCTGAACTCAACGAGCATCGACTCTGTACAAAATTTTCTTTGATGCTCTGCCCAATGGACTTCACAAAAATGATAAAGCCTCACCGACAGACTTGCTGCGATGACTTCCATGACTTCGATGTCAGCGACCTAATCATTGAACAAAGGCAATTCAATGATCAGAGCTCGACATTGCAAGTCGCTGTTGTTCGATAATTGGCCGATAAGAAATCAAATGTCCGCCATTAACAGTCAGATTGGCCGACACCCTTTTCTTGGAGTGTTATCCCACCGCACTTTTGGCAAATCCTTGAGCTGATGGCGCTTTATCTCAACGTCAGCGTGCCGTGAAACCAACTTTCTGTTTTGGATGAAGATCACGTCATGACTCAGAGGTAGTAAACGAGCAGATAAGCGCCGAGCAGAACGGTTGCCCAGAAAGCCATACTCCCCGTCGGCCAGCTTCGCGCTAGGACACCCTCTGGACCATGATGACGATAGAGGCGACGCACGAAAGCGACGGCATTGTGGGTGATAATGCCAGTCGCAACCTTCCACATCCGATCAGCCGCCCCATATGCCGAACGCACAAGTCGGTCGAGCCCACGGCGATACGTCCAGTCCGTATCGAGATTCGTCGACTTGAGTTCGGGCGGATAGAGACCGGTGCGCATGAGAACGGTAAAGGCAAGAGCCGAGAAGACCAAGAGCTGCAATTGCGTTACGACATGCTCGACCGTGTAGGGCGCATAGTCCACGGCATAGGGAAGGATCGCATAGAGCGGTTCCGGAAACACACCAATGCCGATACAGAGCGCTGCCGCAATAGCCATGGCGATCAGCATATTCAATGGAGCTTCTTTCGGCCGCATCCCGGAATCATGCGCGAAGAATGCAAAGAACGGGATCTTGATGCCTGAGTGATGGAAAACACCGGCACTCGCAAAGAGCAGTATCATCCAAGTCCAGAAATACCCTTCCTTCATGGCCGCGCTGATGATCAAAGACTTGGAGATGAAACCAGAGAACAACGGAAAGGCAGAGATCGACGCCGCGCCGACAATGCAGAAAGCCGTTGTCCAAGGCATGGTCCTATAGAGACCACCGAGTTCGGACCCTTTGACTGTTCCGGTCCGCAAGAGAACCGCCCCCATCGACATGAACAAAAGCGCTTTGTAGAGAATGTGGCAGAAGGCATGCGCTGCAGCGCCGTTCACCGCCAGTTCGGTGCCGATACCGACCCCGACCACCATAAAGCCGAGCTGGTTGTTCAGACTGTATGCGAGCACGCGCCGCAGATCATTCTCGATCACCGCATAAAAGATCGGAAAGGCGGTCATTGTCGCCCCAATCGGGACCAGGATATCCGTGCCGGCATATCCCCGCGCCAGGGCGTAAACCGCAAGCTTGGTGGTGAATGCCGAGAGCATCACCGTGCCAGTGACGGTCGCCTCTGGATACGCATCCTGCAACCAATTGTGCAGCATGGGAAATGCGCATTTGATGCCGAATGAGAGAAATATCAGCATGCCCGCCAGCGTTCCAACGTCGAGCGGCTCGAACGCGATCGACCCGGTGGCGCGGTAATGCAGCAACGCACCGGCCAGAAGAAGGACGCCGGAGCCGACCTGAATAATCAGATAGCGCATGCCGGCGGCAAGCGCGGTCGTAGTCCGGGAGGCCCAGATCAGAAAAACTGAAGCGATCGCTGTTCCTTCCCAGAACAGGAATAGCGTCAGCAGATCGCCTGCGAATACTGCACCGACGCCGCTGCCCGCATAGATCAGACCAGCGACATGCTGCACCGTGTCGTGAACATGGAGCTGATAGATCACGCTGATCAGCGCCGCGATCAAAAAGATGTAACCAAAGATAAGGCTCAGGCGGTCCACACGGAGCGTAACCAGCTCAAGACCAAAGATTTCAACGACACCGTGGGAACCGTGATCGAATGTGAGCGTGAGAACGAAGGCCGCGATTGGCAGCGCAAGCATGTAGGCCGCGCGCAAATGCCCTCTGAGAAGCGGCACAAACAGCGCACCGACGATAAGGATGAGCCCGGGAGAGAGCTCAATGCTCATAGTAGTCCTCCCCGCGCATCACCAGTTTGCGCAATTCCTTTGCGGCGAGCACCAAAAACACGCAGCCGACAAAACCATAGATCCCGTAGAACCCCCACCAATGCTCAATCCCGAACGGTCCGTGCTTATGGATCAGAGGATCGATGATCAGCAGGCCCGCACTAAGGACATAGAGGGCATAGACGATCTTGTTCACGTTGCGCCTGTCGTCGAGCCACCACGACTTTTCATCAACCGGGCCCGTTGGCTTCTTTTCCGTTTCAGTGCCCATCAAGCGCTACTCCTTGAAGTGCTGCGGTTCCGGGTGCACGAAGGTCCATGAGGGCGATCGTGGATTTCACCCAATCGGCGCCGAAGAAGAGAGCGACACATAGTGCCGCCGTTATGCAGAGCGGGACGACACAGGCCATCGGTGCTTCGGTGATTTTGATTTCTGCACCAGGCTCCGCATCGGGTGGCGGCAAGAAGAAGCCGCGTGCCACGATCGGCAAGAGATAAGCAGCGCTCAGCAGCGAGCTGATCATCAGAACCCCGACGACCCAAACCTGGCCGGCGTCGATCGCCCCTATGCTCAACCAAAGCTTGCTCCACGTGCCGCCCATCGGAGGCAGTCCGATAATCGATAACGAGCCAATCAGGAATGCAAACATGGTCACCGGCATACGCCGACCGATGCCCGCCATCTGACTGACTTCGGTCTTGTGCGTGGCTACGAGAATGGCACCGGCGCAGAAGAAGAGTGTGATCTTACCTGCCGCATGCATGACGATCTGCATGCTGCTACCGATGATTGCGGCCTGAGTCGCGAGGGCGGCGCCAAGAACCACATAAGCAAGCTGGCTCACGGTCGAGTATGCAAGCCGCGCCTTCAGATTATCGCGCGTCAAAGCCACCACAGAAGCAGCAATCAAGCTGAAGGCGGCGATGAATACCAGCCACTCACTGGCTCCTGTCGATGCCAGCGTATCGATACCGAAGATATAGACGACGACCTTGATGACCGTGAACACACCTGCCTTCACGACGGCGACAGCATGCAAAAGCGCGCTGACGGGCGTCGGCGCCACCATCGCGGCAGGCAACCAGAAGTGAAACGGCATCAGTGCCGCCTTGCCGATCCCAAAGGCAAAGAGCGCCAGCAAAATGCCAAGCATCCCTGCATCGGCCTTACCCGCCAGAATCCCACCCGGCTCAAAATCAAGCGTTCCCGCAATGACGGCTGTGGCGATAACCGCCGGCAGGAGCAACACCATCGACGTGCCCAGGAGTATGAGCAGGTAGACCCGCCCCCCATGGATCGCACTGTCATTCGCCTTATGCGTCACCAGCGGATAGGTCGACAGCGTCAGGATTTCGTAGAACAGGAAAAGAGTGAACAGATTGCCTGAGAACGCAACGCCCATCGTGCTGGCAATCGCAACGGCGAAACAGATATAGAATGGTGTCTGACGCGTCTCGTTTTCGCCCCGCATATATCCGATCGAGTAGATCGAATTAACGATCCACAGCGTAGACGCGACAGTGGCAAAGATCATTCCCAATGGCTCGACAGCGAATGCGACTTTGAGACCGGGGACGACCTCAATCACATCGACGTTTGGCCGCACACCATCGAGAACCTGGCTTAGAAGAAGCATCACTGTGAGGAACAGCGCGGCGGTACCGCTCAAAGTAACGGCTTCGCGGAGATTTGGACTGAAGCCTGTAGATGCGATCAGGCAGGCGGTCACTGCGGGAAGGACAAGTGTCAGAAGGACGAGGGTCTCTGTGGTCATTTGAGCCCTGCCAATAATGCTTGTGCGGCCTGGCCGGCAACATTCGCCGTCAGTGTCGTATCGACACCGAAATAAACCGTGGCAGCAACGAGAATGAATGTCGGAATTAGCATCGAAAGCGGTGGATCTTCGGCGCCTGCGGCAATCTTGGAAACAGGACGGAACCACGTCACTTCGACAACGCGACCGATATAAACCACCGAAATCAATGAACTCAGGACGAGGAGGAACACAAGCCACCACCACCCCTTCTCAAGCGCCGCAACGCCGAGATACCATTTCGAGATGAAGCCAACTGTACCCGGAGCGCCGATAATACTTAGTCCGGCAATGACAAATGATCCCATCGTCAACGGCATACGCCGCCCCAGACCGGCCAGATCGTCAATCTTGACTGAACCAATTCTCAATACGACGGCACCAAGTGCAAGGAAGAGTGCGCCCTTCATCACCGCGTGATTGAAGAGATGAACGATGCCGCCGGTGAGACCCGTTTGATTGGCAAGCGCAATGCCCAGTGTGATGTACCCGATCTGAGCCACGGATGAATAAGCCAGCATCCGCTTCACATTGGCTTGGAACACGGCAACGATGGATGCGCCAAACATAGCCGCTATAGACAAGACGAGAATGACTTCCGATACCGGCAGCTCATCGAAGACGAAGCCCACGCCGAAAACCGAAAAATAGTATCGCAGCAAGAGATACACCGCGACCTTGGTCGCCGTCGCGGCAAGGAAAGCCGTGGCAAAGGATGGTGCGTAGGCATACGCATTCGGCAACCAAACATGGAGTGGAAAAAGCGCGAGTTTCAAGCTGATGCCGACCGTTAGAAATGCGAGCGCTGCCAGAACCGCTCGACTGTCCTCAATGGCACCAATCCGAGATGCCATATCAACCAAATTTAGCGTACCGGTTGAGTTATAGAGTATCCCTACGCCAATGACGTAGAGTGTTGCTCCGATCGTACCGAGGATCAGATATTGATAAGCAGCCAGCAAAGCACGCCGATCCTTGCCCAGCGCAATCAGGGCGTATGTCGCCAGTGACGAGACCTCGAGGAAAACGAACGCGTTGAATGCATCGCCCGTAATCGTGATCCCAAGTAATCCCGTCAGACACATGAGATACATGGAGTAGAAGCGCGCATGCTTATCTTCATCGATCTCGGCCGCAACGCTTTGGCGCGCATAGGGCATCATGACGGCCGCCACGATAGAGACGAGGAACAGCACGAAAGCATTGATCACGTCGACGCGCAGCTCGATGCCCCATGGCGGCTCCCAGCCGCCCGAGGCATAGGAAATCGGACCATTTGCGATGACTTCGATCAGCATGTATCCGGCAACAACCGGCATCCCCAAACTGACGAGAAGAGCAACTCCCCAGGCAAGCCAGCCGTTCCTGAGAAATGCGCAAAGGACAGCGCCGAGAAGTGGCACAACGATCTGCAGCGCCGGAAGTTGCGCGCTGGTCATGTTTCGTCCGCCTCTTCGAAGATCTCATCCTCCTCAATCGTTCCGAATTCCTCATTGATGCGCACAACCAGAGCAAGACCGAGCGCCAGAGTGGCGACGCCGACGACGATAGCCGTCAGGATGAGGACATGTGGAAGAGGATTGGAATAGACGGTATGATTGTCCGAGAGGATTGGGGCGGTTCCGCCAAGGATCTTGCCGCCCGAAATGTACAGCAGGTAAACCGTGGTCTGAAAGATACCCAACCCGACCAGCTTCTTCACCATGTTGCCGCGCGCAACGATGATGTAGAGACCTGCCACCATCAAAAAAATGGTGATCCACTGATTGTAGTGGTCGACGATCTGGCGGAGCAACTCCATTAGCGACCTCGCCCGATGAAAGCGTAAAACACGGCAACCATCGTGCCGGAAACCGTGACAAGCACACCAAACTCAACGGCAATGATCCCGTACTCCTGTCCATGAGGACCATCTTGGGCCAGAACCGAATAATTGAGATAATTCTCGCCGAGCAGCATGCTCACTACACCGACGCCTGCGAAAATCAGAACACCGAGTGGAACCATGAATTCAACGACAGCCGGCGGGATCATTCGTTTTGCAGCTTCGACCCCGAAGACGATCGCGTAGAGAATCACAGCACCTGCGGCGATGACCCCCGCCTGAAAACCGCCACCGGGTCCGAAGTCGCCATGGAACTGAACATAGAGCGCAAAAACCAGGATGAACGGCACGATCACCTTGGTTGTGACACGGAAGATGACATCGAGCTTCATCGACGTATCCTCTTGCGTTTCGGCCCCGGTTTGAGGCGCCGGCGACCGCCAATCAGAAGGAGAACAGCAATGCCGGCGGTGAAAATCACTGCCGTTTCGCCAAGCGTGTCATAACCGCGATAGCTTGCCAGAACCGACGTCACCACGTTCGGAACAAGAGTTTCCTCTACGGACTTTTCCAGATAGCGGTCCGCCACATGCGTGTGCGTTGGATTATCCGCAGCACCGAATGGCGGCGCATCAAAAGTACCATAAACGAGTGCGGCCGCTGTCACCGCGGCAACGAACAATGGCAGCATTGGAGAATGCGAAGGCTTCATCTCCTCAGTCTTGGTCAGCAAAAGCGTTCCAAGCATCAGAACCGTTGAAATTCCGGCGCCGACGGACGCTTCTGTCATGGCCACATCCGGAGCATCCAACACCATCAGGACACTAGCCATCAGGAAACTGTAGATACCGCCGAGGATGACGACCGAGAACATATTGCGGAGACGCACAACGCCGGCAATGACGACAGCCATCAATGTCAGCAGGACCATATTTATGAAGGCTTCGATTTTGCGCCTCCTTTTGTCTTTCTACCGGACTTGGCCTTGCGTTTTTGCTTCGGCACCGTTTCGAAAGGCTGCCGTGTTGCTGCATTCTCAACCGGAATTCCCAGCGCCTTCTTGTTGGCAAGGACAGGAATACAGCCCGAGTGCAAAGCTGCCTGTGCCAATGCATGTGTTGCGACAGGGCTGGTGAACAGGATTACCAGCAATATGATCAACAACTTGACGGCAACGAGTGTCAGTCCAGCTTCGATCATCATGCCGCCGATTAAAAGCCCCGCTCCGACAGTGTCTGAAATACCCGCCGCGTGCATACGCGCAAAGACGTCTGGCATTCGCACAACGCCGATTGCACCGACGACATAGAAGAAGGATCCCGCGGCAATTAGGGTCCAACTCAGCCCCGTGAGGATAAGGTCGAGCATCAGCCGGCCTCCTCCTCTTCTTCGCCCGCGTGACCGAGATCGCCGTGCCGGAAGTATTTGAGCACAGCCAGGGTCGCGATGATGTTCAGAAGTGCATAGAGGATGCCGACATCCAGAAACTCGGGCCGGCCTGTCAGAAACCCAAGCACCGACAACAACAAAATGGCAGAGGTCCCCACGGCGTTGGCCGCGAGAACACGGTCAAAAATCGTTGGACCAAGGAGCGCGCGAACGATCGCCAGCGTCAAGGCGATCAGTATCGCGATAGCAGCAACAGCGTAGATCATGCTGCCCCCTCGAACTGTTTGACCCTTTCATCCATGGCGCCGGTCGCAAGATCGTCAGCGCCTTCCTGCGTGACCGCATGGATAAGAAACTCGTTGCCCGAAACCTCTGCCGAAATCGTGCCGGGCGTCAGCGTAATCGAGTTCGCATAGACGGTCCGGCCAACGCTGGTTTTCTGGCTGGCGCGCACCCGGATCAATGTCGGAGAGATCGGCAGTTTCGGGTGGAGAATGATTTTTGTGATTTGCCAGGAGGCCTTGGCGATTTCCAGAACAAGCCATGGCAAATAAGTAACGGCCCGCAATGCCAAATGAACGGGATGTCCCTCGTCATCGACGAGATTCATCCGATGAGCCAATGCAACCACGCCAAGGATCGAAATGGCCCCGGCGACCAATGTAATTGCGGTGTAGTGGCCCGAAAGGACCAGCCAGAAGCCGACCAATACAATAGTGAGACTGGCATAAAGCATGCCCAGAACACCCCCCAACCCGTGTATGGCCGTCGCTCCTCGGCCCTCGTCAGTTTATTATACTATCCCGACGAGACGATTAGTCGCAATTGTTGCTGATTCGTGATGGCAATCAAGACCCTTCGGTAATCCCAATTGATCCATTGGACGTAAGACATTAGTTAAGGCTGTGATTGTGTCGGATGAAAGATCAATTGTCGCCACTATCTGCGCAACGTGGCTGCCGACTGGAATCCGGTGCTGCAGGAATACACTCAGAAACAGCGTAAGGTCTTGGTCCATATGACAGATCAGAAATCACAGCCAAAGATCGTCAAATCTGACGACGAATGGCGCCAACAGCTGACTCCGGAGCAGTTTCACGTCACGCGCATGCATGGAACCGAGCGCGCTTTTTCTCATTCCTATCACGATGATAAGCGAGACGGCGTCTATCGTTGTGTCTGCTGCGATGCACCGCTTTTCAACTCCGATGCCAAATTCGACTCCGGCACCGGCTGGCCAAGCTTCTTTGCTCCGGCCGACACGCATGCGGTCTCCGAACATGAAGACAATACGCTGTTCATGCGCCGCACCGAAGTACGCTGCCACGCTTGCGACGCCCATCTCGGGCATGTATTTCCTGACGGCCCGCAACCGACGGGACTGCGATACTGCATGAACGGTGCTGCTCTGAATTTCGATCAGAGCACTGAAAAAGACTGACGATTTTCCAGGGATGATTGAGATATGGCCGCGCTGAGGCCCAGAACTACGCCGCCTGTCGCAAAGAAGGTTGCCAAAAGTGACCAACGCCATGGGATCACCCGCACTGACGATTATGCTTGGTTGAGAGCCGAAAACTGGCAGGAAGTCATGCGGAACCCGGATGTTCTGGACGACGGAATTCGCGACTATCTCGAGGCTGAGAACGACTTTTTGGAGTCGGTCATGGGCGAAACCGCATCGCTTCAGGACAAACTCTTCGAAGAGATGAAAGGTCGCATCAAGGAAGATGATTCAAGTGTCCCGTCCCCCGATGGCCCTTTCGACTATTACACGAGTTTCATAACCGGCGGCCAGCATCCGCTTTTTTGCCGCCGCAAAGGGGAATCTGGCGCTGAAGAAGTTCTCATCGATGCCAATCAACTCGCTGAACCGCATGCCTATTTCCGCATTGGCGGCGTCGGGCACAGTCCGGATCACACGCGCGTAGCCTACGCTTCCGACACCAACGGGTCGGAGTATTATACGATCAAAGTCCTCGATATCGCATCGGGATCCCCGACCGGCAGCGAGATACCAGACACGAGCGGCGGGTTCGTCTGGGCGGGCGACGGGCAGACGCTGTTCTATACCCGCTTGGATGAAAACCACCGGCCCCGCGAGGTCTACCGGCATACGCTCGGGAGCGACGCAAAAGACGATGTGCTGGTTTATCGCGAAAAGGATCCTGGGTTTTTCGTCGGTGTCGGCATGACGCAGAGCGAACGCTATGTCGTGATCAGTGCGCATGACCATCAGACCGCCGAGGTGCATCTGATCGAGAGCGACAAGCCCAACAACGCCCCCCGCCTCGTCTGCGCACGCGAGACCGGGCACGAATATTCCGTTGAACATCACGACGACGATCTAGTCATCTTGACCAATGCCGACGGTGCCGAAGATTTCAAAATCATGAGTGCCCCGATCGATGCGGTCGGGCGTGACGGGTGGACGGAAATCGAGGCCCATCGACCGGGCCGCCTGATCCTCGATGTCATTGCCTTCGAAGACTTCCTCGTCCGGCTCGAGCGCGACGAAGGTCTGCCTCGGATCATCATCCGCAACTGGTCGGATGGCCTGGAACATGACATCGCGTTCAAAGAAGAGGCTTACTCGCTCGGGATTTCGCCGGGCTACGAATATGACACGACGCGGCTGCGGTTCACCTACTCTTCGATGACGACACCTGCTCAGGTCTACGACTATGACATGTCGGCCCGAACCCGTCAGTTGCGTAAGACGCAGGAAATTCCGTCCGGTCACAATGCGGACGATTATGTCACGCGGCGTATCATGGCGCCCGCCCACGATGGCGAGAAAGTCCCTGTCACACTGCTTTACCGGAAAGACACACCGCTCGATGGCACCGCACCGGCACTGCTGTACGGATATGGCGCCTATGGGATCTCGATCCCTGCCAGTTTCTCCACAAACTGCCTGAGCCTGGTCGATCGCGGCATGATTTATGCCGTCGCTCATATTCGTGGCGGAAAGGACAAGGGCTACCGTTGGTATGCCCAGGGACGATTGGAGCACAAGTCCAACACTTTTCAGGACTTCATTTCAGCTGGACGCTATCTGGCCGAGGAGCGTTACACGCGAGAAGGAGCAATCGTTGCACATGGCGGCAGCGCGGGCGGTATGCTTATGGGCGCCGTCGCCAATATGGCTCCCGAACTCTTCAAGGGCATCATCGCAGAAGTACCGTTCGTCGACGTTTTGACGACGATGCTCGATGACACGCTGCCACTAACCCCTCCCGAATGGCCGGAATGGGGAAATCCGATTGAGAGCAAAGACGCCTATGACGCGATTGCGGCATACTCGCCTTACGACAATGTCACGGCACAGGCTTACCCGCACATCATGGCGGTGGGCGGCTTGACGGACCCACGGGTAACCTATTGGGAACCTGCGAAATGGATTGCACGTTTGCGCGCCTGCAATACCGGCGACAATCTGATTATGCTCAAGACCAATATGGAAGCTGGTCATGGCGGTGCCTCTGGCCGGTTCGATCGCCTCGGTGAAGTCGCGCTGGTCTACGCCTTTGCAATCAAAGTCTCGGGAAAAGCGTGATGCGTCCATTTCTCTTCTGGCTTTTCCTATTCGTGCCGTTCGGATTGCATCCGGCACAAGCCATCGAGTTCAAGTATGTGGCGGCAGGCGAAGCTGAGCTTGCCAACCCCCATGATGTGGAGCTCTCTGCCGACGGCACGCTGCTCTATGTTTCCGATCTCGGCAACGATCGCATTGCTGTTTTGGATGCGTCATCGCTGCAGTTGGTCTCCACCTTCGGCGAGAAGGATGAACTCTCGCAACCGCATGATATCGATCGCGGACCCGACGGGCTGCTCTATGTGGCCGATACCGGCCAGAGTCGAATTGTGATCTATCAGCCAGATGGAACCGGCGCCTCGAAAGTCGGCGTGCTTAAGGGACGGATTCGGCGACCGGAAGGCGTCCTTGCTCTCGGGAAAGGGCGCGTCTTCGCAACTGGAGCCGCATCCGGGAACATCGTAGCGTTTCAGAACGGCAAGGTGGTTCGCGAGGCTGGAGAATTACGGTCGCCGCACGATGTCATCGCCGCCGGAGACGATCATCTTTGGGTTGCCGACGCCGGCAATGACAGAATGTTGTTAATGACCGAAACCCTTGAAATCGTTAAGGAACTCAAAGGTTCCCCTTATGATTTCAACGGCCCACGTTACCAGGACATGACGTCCGACGAGCATCTTGTCGTTGCAGACAAATACACCCACAAGATCAAGGTCATTGCACCCGACGGTAAGCTTGTCACAACGCTCGGCACCGGAAAGGCGGAGAAAGGGCCAGGGAAATTCACCACGCCCGAAGGCGTGGTGATACGCGGTGACGACGTCTGGATCGCCGACAGCGGCAACAACAGAATCGTCCGCTACAGGATCATCCGCTAAGTTGGACGGAACACGTCCTAGTATCTGAACTGAAATGTCCCAGCACTCATTGACCGATACACAAGAGAAAACATCATGTCCGAAGCCGCACTGAAACAACCGACCGCAGAAGCGAAGATCACGTTCGACTGGGCCGATCCGCTCGATCTCGACGGCCAGCTCACCGAAGAGGAAAGGATGGTGCGCGATACGGCAAACCGGTATTGCCAGGACGCATTGATGCCACGGGTCCTCGAGGCGTTCCGAAACGAGAATTTCGACACGGACATCATGCGGGAAATGGGCGAACTTGGTTTTCTTGGGCCAACGCTGCCTGAAGCCTACGGCGGTGCTGAACTCGGCTATGTGTCCTACGGTCTCATCGCGCGCGAGGTCGAACGGATCGATTCGGGCTACCGGTCGGCAATGAGCGTCCAGGGAAGCCTCGTGATCTATCCGATCTTCGCTTACGGCACGGAGGAGCAGAAGCAGAAATTTCTGCCTAAACTCGCTTCCGGTGAGATGATCGGCTGCTTCGGACTGACTGAACCCGATCATGGCTCCGACCCAGGTTCCATGAAGACACGGGCACGCAAAGTTGATGGCGGCTACAGGCTCAATGGTGCCAAGACATGGATCAGCAACGCGCCTGTTGCAGACGTCTGCGTCGTCTGGGCAAAGACCGAAGACGGTGCGATACGCGGTTTTATCGTCGAGCGCGATTTTGAAGGATTGTCGACACCGAAGATCGAAGGCAAGTTCTCGCTCAGAGCCTCTGCAACAGGTGAGATCGTTCTCGAAGACTGCTTTGTGCCGGATGACAATCTCTTGCCCGGCGCGCAAGGTCTTGCCGGGCCGTTTCGTTGTCTCAACCGGGCACGTTACGGCATTGCCTGGGGCAGCATGGGCGCCGCAGAATTCTGCTGGCATGGGGCGCGACAATATGTGCTCGATCGAACGCAGTTCGGCCGCCCGCTTGCTGCCAATCAACTGATCCAGAAAAAGCTCGCCGACATGCAAACGGAAATCACGTTGGGCCTGCAAGGCGCCTTGCAGCTCGGCCGAATGGCAGACAATGGCGGCCTCTTGCCTGAATCGGTCTCACTTCTGAAGCGCAACAATTGCGGCAAAGCACTCGATATCGCCCGTCAGGCGAGAGACATGCACGGCGGAAACGGTGTTTCAGATGAGTACCACGTCATTCGCCATATGGTGAATCTGGAGTCGGTTAACACCTATGAGGGCACGCACGACGTCCATGCGTTGATACTCGGACGTGCCCAGACCGGCATCCAGGCCTTTTCCTGACGACGACCACCGAACCGAGGCCCCCTCATCGCTGCGCAGCCTTGCCTCGGAATCTTGAAATCATTAGGGTGCGCGCGACCCTGATACCTGAGATTTAATGCTGGAGGACACCGTGGCGTTCGAACTTCCCGACCTGCCTTATGCTTATGACGCTCTGCAACCCTTTATGTCTGCAGAAACACTCGAGTTTCATCACGATAAACACCATCAGGCCTATGTCACCAACGGCAACAATCTGCTTGCCGGGTCCGGTCACGAAGACAAGAGCCTGGAAGACATCGTGAAAGCCTCATTCGGCAGCAATGCCGGACTGTTCAATAATGCCGGACAGCACTTCAATCACATTCACTTCTGGAAATGGATGAAACAGGGCGGCGGCGGCACCAGCATGCCGGGTGCGCTCGAAGCCAAGATGAACGAAGATCTCGGCGGATACGATGCCTTTAAGAAGGCGTTTATGGATGCCGGCGCCACACAGTTCGGATCGGGCTGGTGCTGGCTTGTCATGAAAGACGGCAAGCTCGAAGTCACGAAGACCCCGAATGGCGAGAACCCACTCGTCCATGGGGCAACGCCGCTTCTCGGATGCGATGTCTGGGAACATTCCTATTACATCGACTATCGCAACGCCCGGCCCAAATATCTTGAGGCCTTTGTCGACAGTCTCATCAACTGGGATTATGTGGGCGAGCTCTTCGAAGCGGCAAGCTAAGAGCGAACACAGAAGTTTCCATTCAAAGGCGGAGCCTCTGGCCCCGCCTTTTTTTTATGATTTGGGTTCGAGAGTCGCAGCGCCCTCGTCTTCTTTTATCAGCGAGTGGAGATATTCGAGGATTGCGTCGATATCTTCCGGTTCGAAGGCAAATGCCGGCATGTCCGGATGTCCGGTTACAATGCCTTCGGCAAGAGCTTCTTCCAGGTGTTCCAGCGGCCAGCGGGTAGCCAGCGTCCGAAATGGTGGTGCATCCTTGTGCAGACTCTCGCCCGCGGCGCCGATGGAGTGACATCGGGCGCATTTCTCCTTGACCAGTCCTTTGCCACGCAATGCACTGTCGACCTCAGACGCATGAACTGGTCCGAGAAACCACGACATTACGAAGCCGGCAGCGACCCATCTGACCAAATTCATCTGAATTTCCTCGACATAAACAGTCAGGTCCCTTCGCCACAAATGTTGCCAGTTCGCACCAATAGGGGTGCCATTCGGCGATCTATCGTGCATTGACCTGCGTCAGACCGGTTGCTGATATGTGCGCCGTTCCTGTATTGACCCAGCGTTCTGCAACAGATGTTCTAACCCAAGACCGACGCAACGCCGGGATAAGGTGGCCTCTCCGTGACGCGCAAAGACCATAATCCGCCCCACTCCGATAGCACTGCGCATCGTTCTCTTATAGCGGTCGATCTGTTTCGGCACCTGCCGGATGAGGCTCTCGATTGGCTTGAGCAGCGCCTCGAGCGCATAGCCGTCCAGAGAGGTGTTTCGATCGTTTGCGAGGGTGATGACGCCGATGCGTTATATATCCCGACCTCCGGTCGCTTTTCGGTGCATGTGGGTGGACGACAGCGCCCGATCGCCGAGGTCGGTCCGGGACGACCGATCGGTGAAGTTGCATTTTTTGCCAACACAAAGCGCACGGCAACTGTCACGGCATTACGCGACAGTATTGTCCTCCGACTGACACGGGCCGATTTCGATGCTCTGACCCGTCGGTCTCCCGAGATTCTCCAACCGATTGCGGCAACATTGGCACGGCGGCTGGCACGTGCGACATCGGGCGAGTTTGCCCGTCCGCCATCGATACCGCGGAGTATCGTCCTGTGCCGTGCCGGCCCGACACCCATCGCGAACAGTTTCATCCAAAACCTGAGAGCAAGTCTTGAGACCTATACGGATGTGCGGTTCCTGACCGAATCCGAATTCGTCGCTGCAGTTCCAAGCGGCACAGCACTCGACAGCGATACTGCAACAAACTGGTTGAATGAACTGGAAAGCCGTCACGGCCTCCTTGTTTATGTTGCCGACGATACATTGACCGATTGGTCGCAGAAGGCCATCCGCCAGGCGGATTGGCTTATGCTGGTTGCCGACGATAAATCTGCCCCCGCGCAACCGCGTATACCCTTGAACCGATTGGAGCAGTTTGCGACTGAGATCCACCCACCGGACGCGCGCCGGCTGATTGTCGTTCATAGAGAGCAGCAGTCCCAGGGAGGTACGAAGCGCTGGCTTGAAGAGCGCATGGTGCACTTGAACCATCATGTCGTAGAAGGCGCGCGGCGCGACCATAATCGGCTTGCGCGATTCATCACCGGACGGGCAATCGGACTCGTCGCGTGCGGTGGCGGGGCGTTATGCTGTGCACATGTCGGCCTGTTCAAGGCCTTTAGCGAGGCCGGAATCGAGTTTGATATATTCGGCGGCACAAGCGGCGGCGGAGCGATGACAGCAGCTTTCGCACTCGACGTCGATGCCGATGATCTCGACGCAAGCATTGGAGAGATGTTTGTGAAACAGCGGGTCCTGAAACGAATTACCTGGCCGCGCTACGCCTTGCTCGACCACAAGAACTTCGACCAGGCACTCTTGCAGAACTACACGAATATCGGCATCGAAGACCTTCCCCGGCCGTTCTTCGCGCTCTCCACAAATCTCTCAAACAACGAGGTCTATCTGCATCAACAAGGAAGCCTCTGGCAGGCCGTCCGCAGCACAGGATCGATCCCGGGTCTGCTGCCCCCATTCGTAACCGAAACCGGTGATGTCCTTGTCGACGGCGCAGTTCTCGACAACGTTCCGGTCAAGGCTATGAAATCTCTGAAAACCGGACCGAATATCGTCATCAGCTTCGCCGACACCGACTCCCTGACTTACGATGTGCGTTACTCTGGCCTTCCTTCGCGGGCCGATATCCTGATGCGTGCCATGAATCCGCTTTCGAAACGGCCACTCCCTCGTGCACCCAGCGTCGCCACAATTCTTATGCGCTCCTTGATGGTGAACAGAAGCGAACTCGATGACACACTATCGTCCCAAGACCTGTTGGTGGTGCCTCCGATCCCTGACACTGTCGGTGTCATGGACTGGCACAGACATAGCGAGCTCAAGGAGCTTGCCTATCTTTATGGCAGGGAACTGATCTCAACCTTGGGCGAAGACGGCCACCCGGTCATCAAGGCCGCGCTCGATCAGAACCACTGACAGCCGCGCGGCCTCAAACTCTTCTGCTGGATCAAGTCTTCCGTCCAATCGACCCCGATTGGAAAGCCGATGATCTAGAAGCCAAACATGCTCTTGACCTTGTCGAGCGCTCCGTCGGCCGCTTCCTCGATCGACTCCCAGACGCTTTCACCGGCTGCGGCTGCAGACGACAAGACTGATGAGGCTGCGCTATCGTCGAAAAGATCCAGTTTGGCGAGTGTATCCGGACCGACGAGTCCATCGGCCTTCAGGCCATTCTCTTCCTGGTAGGCTTTCACGGCCTTCTCGGTCCCTGGCCCGAACTTGCCGTCCGCATCGATCCCGAGCGCTTCCTGCATCTTCTTCACCGTCTGCCCGCGTGTTCCGCGTCGCAGGAGCACAAGATCATAGAGCTCCATATGCGAGAACGTATCCGGACCTGCGATGCCATCGACCTGCAGACCGTTGCTCTGCTGATACTCCCTCAGCGCTTTCTCGGTTCCGCCGCCGAAGATACCATCGGCATCGACGCCGAGTTTCTCCTGCATGCGTCGTACGGGCTCGCCCTTGAGCCCCCGCATCAGTATCGCCATCTAATTCCTCCCTAAGTTGATCGTTCAATGGGTCATGTCGTCATGAATCGGGTAGGCCGTAACACGGAGATGTCCGACAACCCACTTAGAATTCCTAGAACCCCTTTTTTATGCTGCCGAGAATACCTCGAATGATGGCACGCCCCAGACTGCTGCCAATAGAGCGGGCAGCCGACTTTATGAAGGCTTCCGTTGTGCTCTGCCGTCGCGAACCCCTTCGGGACGTCGTCCGTTTACGGGTCGTCGAGGATCGTCGCTTACCGGGTATCTTGGGGATCGTGAATGCGCCGCGACGTTCCGTCTGCACACGTGTCTCACCCTTACGCTGTGTTTCTTCCTGACCTGCCTTGGCTTCCGCTTTTTTCTTGAGAACCTCGTGAGCCGACTCGCGATCAATGCGCTTGTCGTACCGGCCGAGGACGGGACTTGAATCAATGATCGCTTTCCGCTCGGCCTTGGTCAGCGGCCCGAGGCGTGACGATGGCGGGCGGACAAGTGTGCGCTGAACAACCGATGGTTGCCCTTTCTTCATCAATGTCGACACCAACGCTTCACCGACACCCAGTTCCATGATCACCTGTGCGGTATCGAATTTCGGGTTTGGCCGGAATGTCTCGGCTGCCGCTTTCACCGCGCGTTGCTCACGCGGCGTAAAAGCTCTCAGCGCATGCTGAACCCTGTTGCCGAGCTGACTCGATACGGTATCGGGAACATCGAGCGGATTCTGCGTCACGAAGTACACACCCACCCCCTTGGAACGAATGAGCCGCACAACCTGCTCGACTTTTTCCACAAGGGCCTTGGGCGCCTGCGTAAAAAGCAAATGTGCTTCGTCAAAGAAGAAGACAAGGCGTGGCTTCTCAGGATCTCCGACTTCGGGAAGCTCCTCAAACAGTTCCGACAGCAGCCACAGCAGGAACGTCGCATAGAGACGCGGGCTCTGCATCAGCTTGTCTGCCGCAAGCACGTTGATGATGCCTTCGCCCTTGGTGTTCGTGCGCATGATATCCGCAATGTCGAGCGCCGGCTCACCGAAGAAGTTCCGGCCGCCCTGCTCTTCCAATACGAGAAGCCGCCGCTGGATTGCACCAACTGACGCTTTAGAGACATTTCCATAGACACCGGAGAGCTCGGAAGACCGATCGGCCACATGGCTCATCAAGGATCGCAGATCTTTGAGATCGAGGATCAGGAGGCCCTCTTCGTCCGCCACGCGGAAGGCAATATTGAGAACGCCTTCCTGCGTATCGTTGAGATTCATCAAGCGTGATAGCAGCAGCGGACCCATCTCGCTGATGGTGGTGCGAATCGGATGCCCCTGCTTTCCGAATAGATCCCAGAAGATCACGGGAAAAGCACGGTAGCCGTAATCTTCGAAGCCGATCGTTGCCGCACGTTTCTCAAGGAAGTCCTTCGTCACGCCTTCCGCGGCGATACCCGACAAGTCTCCTTTGACGTCGGCGCAGAACACTGGAACGCCTTGCGACGAGAAGCCTTCCGCCAGGATCTGCAATGAAACCGTCTTACCCGTGCCGGTCGCACCGGTGATGAGCCCATGACGGTTGGCAAGCTTGAGACGCAAACTCTCCTGCTTGATACTCTTGCCTATATAGACTGTGCCGTCGTCGCTCATCATGCCTCCTTCAAACCTCTCGGGGTCGCAATCACACGGCCCTGCCCGCGCCGCGCACTCTATCGGCACAAAGAATGTTTGCAAATGCTGCGATAATCCTTATCTCCAACAACGTTCAGAACGGTTGTCGGTTATGATGGATCGTTCAATCGTTCAGCGTCTTTGGGACCACTGAGTTACACGTGAATTGGAAGCGGGACTCTTAAGCAGGAGAAGCAGACATGGGATACCCGATCGAGGACATCGAGGGCATCGGGCCGAAATATGGTAAGAAGCTGAAGAAAGTTGGTGTGACGAGGACAAATCACCTGCTGGATCGCGGAGCAACCCGCAAGGGCCGCAAGGAACTGGCCAAGGAATCGGATCTCGAAGAGAAGCAGATTCTCAAATGGACCAATATGGCCGACCTCATGCGCGTGCGGGGCGTTGGTGAAGAATATTCCGAGCTGTTGGAGGCCGCAGGCGTCGATACGGTCAAAGAGCTCAAGAAGCGCAAGCCCGAGAATCTTCGCAATGCGATGATGGAAGCAAACGGCAAGCGCAAACTGGTTCGTCAACTGCCCGGCCTGGCACAGGTCGAAAAGTGGGTTGCGCACGCAAAGGAACTGCCTGCAGTGATGCAGTACTGAAGCAACTTCAGAACAATCACAGATTTAAAACGGCGGCCGTTTCGGTCGCCGTTTTCATTTCAACAAGAGCAAGATATTGTCCGCACAGCGTTACTGCCCCAAACACCCCCCGGAGGACTGGAATGTTCGAACTCACTCCCGAACAGAATGAACTGAAACTTCGCGCACGAACCTTTGCCCAGGCAGAATTGCCGCGCCGTGCCGCAGAAGTTGATGAGACCCAGGAGTATCCATGGGATATCGTCGAAAAGCTCACGCGGGCCGGATTTGTCGGGATGACAATTCCGGAGAACTACGGCGGACAAGGTCTCGGTTTTCTCGAAACCGCACTCGTCATTGAAGAGATGGCTAAAATGTGCGGGGTTGCAGCCCGCATTGTTGTCGAAACGAATATGGGTGCCATAAGTGCAGTCCTGGCCTATGGCAACGAAGATCAAAAAAGAGCTGCGACGGAGCTGGTTATCGCAGGTGACAAGCCCGCAATCTGCATGACCGAGCCAGAAGCCGGCAGCGCGCTCACGGAACTGCAGACGCGCGCCGAGCGTCGAGGAAATTCCTATGTCCTGAACGGAACCAAGCACTGGATTACCGGTGGTGGCGTGTCTCGGCTCTACCTCATCTTTGCCAGGTTGATCGAAGACGGCGACGATAAAGGCATAGCGGCCTTTATGGCCTACCGGGACAAGGACGAAGGCCTGATAATGGGTGATCGCGAGCCCACCATGGGATTGCGCGGCATTCCTGAAAGGGAAATCCATTTCCGTGATCTGACACTCGGAGAAGACCGCCTGATCGTCCCGCCGGAAGGCATCCGACGCGGATTTGCCGGCCTCATGAACGCCTATAACAGCCAACGTGTCGGAGCGGCCACTGTCGCGCTTGGCCTCGGTGCCGGTGCCTATGAAGTCGCGCTTGAATATACCAAATCGCGCGAGCAGTTCGGGCGCCCGATATGTGAGTTCCAAGGATTGCAATGGATGCTGGCTGACATGGACACCAGCATCGATGCAGCACGGTTGCTCGTGCATCGCGCTGCAACCAGTCACGGAAAGGGAGGTTTCCCTGATCCCAAGCTCGCAGCGCAGGCAAAGATCTTCGCAGCAGAGACCGCGGTGACAGTGACCAACAACGCGCTCCAGCTTCATGGAGCGGCGGGTTACTCTCGCCGAAACCCTGTTGAGCGCATGGTACGAGATGCCCGCATGTTCACGATCGGCGGCGGAACGGCGCAGCTTCTGCGCAATCTCGTCGCCTCGAAAATCCTTGAGCGCAAGCTTCCTCAAACACGCGATGGATATGCAGGTTGGGAAGACGAAGCAGCAGCGTCGCTGCCGAAACAAGGACAGGGTTAGCCGTTTCTCAGCCCTTTGCGACCCTGCTGGATCGCAAAGGGCTGTAGACCTTACGAATTACGCCTATTGATGGTGTCATCGGCACTTTAGTGTTGGCACCGTGCTGAGTATCATCACGGCCAGCGAAAAGAAGGATTTCCGTGATGTCTGAGCTTGCCCTCGCGCGCGACTTTCCCTCCGCAGATGAAAGCGATTGGCGGGCGCTTGTCGAGAAAGCGCTTCGCGGCGCTGAATTCGAGAAGACGCTGGTCTCCGAAACCCGCGACGGTATCCGCATAGATCCGCTCTATACGCGATCGAGCGAAGATCCGAAGGGGATCGGCAACCAGATTGCCTGGCCAGAGCGCAGCGAATCGTCATGGGACATTCGCCAGCGACACGATCATCCCGATCCCGAACTGGCCAATGCGTCGATCCTGGCAGACCTCGAGGGCGGTGCATCGTCGGTCGCACTTCGCATTGCTGCTCCCGAGCAATTCGGTATTCCGGCATCCGGACCTGCGCTCGGGCGCGCGCTCGAAAACGTCTTTCTCGACTTTGCCGCAATTGCCCTGGAGCCAGGAGAGGCATTCGAGGCGGCAGCCAACGCTCTGATCAGCACTTGGGAAAACCGCGGCATTGCCGATGACAAAGCTTCCGGCTGCTTCGGAGCCGATCCGCTTGGTGCGCTCGCGCGAGCCGGCGGTCTGACGATGTCGCTGGAACAAGCAAGCGAACAGGCCGCCACCCTCGCGACTGTCACCCGCGACCGATACCCTCAAGTGACGGCACTGATGGTGGATGGACGCCCCTACCATGCCGGCGGCGCCAGCGAGGCGCAGGAGCTGGCCTGCCTCTGCGCAACGACTGTCTCCTATCTTAGAACGCTTGAGGCGTCCGGATTGTCGGCGCATGATGCACTCAGCCAGATGAATTTCGCCCTGGCAGCCGATGGCGATCAGTTTCTGACGATCGCCAAGCTTCGAGCCGCCCGGGCTCTGCTCAATAAGATCGCAGATGCGTGCGGCGCCGATAGCGCGGCGCGTACCTGCCACCTTCATGCAGAGACATCTGCGAGAATGATGGCTGGACGAGATCTACATGTGAATTTGCTGCGCACCACAGTTGCCTGTGCGGCAGCGGCAATGGGAGGTGCGGATTCGATATCTGTCCTGCCCTATACGGCCGCGCTTGGAACTGAAGATTCTTTCGGGCGGCGTATTGCACGCAACATCCAGATTATTCTGGCTGAAGAATCGGCACTCGGCCACGTTGTCGATCCCTCACGCGGCAGCTGGTACATCGAGAAGCTGACCAATGACATTGCGGCCAAGGCCTGGAATATCTTCCAGGACATTGAGGCGCAAGGCGGGATGGCGGATGCACTTGCGTCGGGTTGGGTCCAGGCTGCCGTTCGCGAAACAGCCGAATTTCGCGCCGCGGACATTGCGCGGGCCCGCCAGGAGATTACCGGTGTCAGCGCATTTCCCTCGCTACTCGAGTCGTCTGAGGAACCGGGCCCGCAGGCTATACCGGACACACTCGACGACCCTGCTGTCACTGTCGAGCCTATAAGGTTGCGCCGCCCCTCCGAGCCTTTTGAGATCCTGCGCGATGCGGCTGATGCTCACACAGCCGATAACGGCGTTCGCGCGCGAGTGTTTTTGGCTAATCTCGGAAAACCAAGCGACTATAATGAACGGTCAAGATATGCCCAAAACCTGTTCGCGGCCGCGGGCGTCGATTCGGTCATTGCTGACAGCGCTGGCGAGGATAACGACATCGGGCCGGCCTTTCGCGACAGTGGGGCACAAATAGCCTGCCTCTGCTCAAGCGACGCGATCTATCAGGACCGCGCGGAGGCTGCCGCCAAGGCACTCAAAACAGCCGGCGCGACACATGTCTATCTGGCTGGCCGGGCCGGCGATAAGCGAGACGACTACCACGCCGCAGGGATCGATACCTTTGTTCACCGAGGCGCGGATATATTGGAGATACTGCAAGATGCACATCGTCTTGTCGGTATCGAAAAGCGTTGAGATCCAATCCCGTAAAGCCGCCGGTCTTTATCGCGGCGCCGGTGTCGGGCACAATGGAATGGAATTTCATCTCCTCGCGTGATGACAAGCAGACGAGGTAACAGGCATATGAGCCAAATACCGGACTTCACCCAGGTCGATTTCGAGACCGCGCGCTCTGCCGCAGCCGCTCCAGAATCTGAGCCTGTTTGGCAGACGCCAGAAGGCATTGCCGTTAAGCGCGCCTACACGGCGTCGGATCGCGACGGCCTGGATTTTCTCGATACCTGGCCAGGAATTGCGCCTAATCTGCGTGGGCCCTACCCAACCATGTATGTCCAAAGGCCATGGACAATCCGTCAATATGCCGGTTTCTCGACCGCCGAGGACTCGAATGCGTTCTACCGGCGGAATCTGGCAGCCGGTCAGCAAGGCGTCTCGATTGCTTTCGATCTGGCGACACACCGCGGTTATGATTCCGATCATCCGCGCGTGCAGGGCGATGTCGGGATGGCAGGCGTCGCCATCGATTCCATCTACGACATGCGGACGCTCTTCGCGGGAATTCCCCTCGACAAGATCTCCGTGTCGATGACCATGAACGGCGCTGTGCTGCCGGTCCTCGCGCTCTATATCGTCGCTGCAGAGGAACAAGGCGTTCCTCATGCCAGCCTCTCGGGTACGATCCAGAACGATATCCTCAAGGAGTTCATGGTTCGCAACACCTATATCTATCCGCCAGCACCTTCCATGCGGATCATCTCGGATATCTTCCGCTTCACGTCCGAGCATATGCCGAAGTTCAATTCGATCTCGATATCCGGCTACCACATGCAGGAGGCCGGTGCGACGGCGGATCTGGAGCTTGCATACACGCTGGCTGACGGCGTCGAATATGTTCGCGCCGGGATCGAAGCCGGGCTGGACGTGGACAGGTTCGCCCCTCGGCTGTCGTTCTTCTGGGCGATCGGCATGAATACCTTCATGGAGATCGCCAAGATGCGCGCAGCGCGTCTGCTTTGGGCGAAGCTGATGGCCGACTTCGATCCCAAGAACGCCCGCTCGCTGTCGCTTCGCACCCACTGCCAGACAAGTGGATGGAGCTTGACGGCGCAGGACGTCTTCAACAATGTGACGCGTACCTGCATAGAGGCCATGGCGGCGACGCAAGGCCATACGCAATCCCTCCATACCAACGCGCTTGACGAAGCTCTCGCCTTGCCGACGGATTTCTCCGCCCGTATTGCACGGAACACGCAGCTTTATCTGCAGCAGGAAACCGGCACGTGCCGTGTCATCGACCCCTGGGGCGGCAGTCACTATGTAGAACGGTTGACCCATGACCTCGCCGCCCGTGCCTATGAGCATATCCGGGAGGTCGAGGACCAAGGCGGTATGGCTAAGGCTATTGAGGCCGGCATACCGAAGCTTCGCATCGAGGAAGCAGCGGCCCGGACCCAGGGCCGGATCGATTCCGGTCGTCAGACAATCGTCGGAATCAACAAATTCCAAGTCAAAGACGAAGCGCAGATCGAGATCCTCAAGGTTGAGAACCATGCGGTGCGCCGCCAGCAACTGGAAAAACTCGAACGGCTCCGTGCCGAGCGCGATGAGGACAAAGTTCGCTCCACGCTCGATGCGCTGACGCAATGTGCCGAGAGTGGCGACGGCAACCTGCTGGCATCTGCCGTGGAAGCAGCGCGTGCGATGGCCACGGTCGGCGAAATCTCCATGGCAATGGAAAAGGTATTCGAGCGCCATCAGGCAGAGGTTCGCGCCATTTCAGGCGTCTATCGGAAAGAGGTTGGTGTGGACAACGATGCAGTCAATCGCGTGGCGCAACTTGTCGAGGACTTCGAGAGTCATGAAGGCCGGCGCCCGCGCATTCTCGTAGCCAAGGTCGGCCAGGACGGTCATGACCGGGGCCAAAAAGTCATCGCCTCGGCCTTCGCCGATCTCGGCTTCGACGTTGACATCGGCGCACTCTTCCAGACACCCCAGGAAGCGGCACGGCAGGCAGTCGAAAACGATGTCCATGTCATCGGTATTTCATCCCTTGCCGCAAGCCATCTGACATTGGTTCCGGAAGTCCGTGAGGCTCTGGAATCTCATGGCCGCGGCGATATTATGATCGTCGTTGGCGGCGTCGTGCCGCCGCAGGATTATGACGAGGTATTTGCCGCCGGCGCCAAGGCCATATTCGGCCCGGGAACCGTCATCGCCGAGGCCGCCGTCGATCTGCTGGAAAAACTTGGCGGCACGCTGGGTTTCGGTCCGAAAGCCGCAGCGGAGTAAGGGCGAATTGCAGGAACGCAAGCGCCCGATATGACCGCTCCGACCACCGCAACGGCAGTACCCCGCCGCACGAGTCTGTCCCTTGACGACTATCGACACGGTATCTTGAACGGCGACCGTAGCATTCTCGCGCGCGCCATTACCCTGATCGAGAGCAGCAAACCGGATCACCAGGCACTTGCGCAACAACTGCTGCAAGTGCTTCTGCCCGACACCGGCAATGCTCATCGGATTGGCATCACCGGTGTTCCGGGTGTCGGCAAATCGACGATGATCGAACAGCTCGGCGTCAATCTTACCAGTGCCGGACACAAAGTTGCGGTGCTTGCTGTCGACCCGACATCAAGCCGCAAAGGTGGATCGATCCTCGGCGACAAGACCCGGATGGCAAAACTCTCGCAGGACCCCAATGCCTATATCCGGCCCTCGCCTTCGTCCGGCACGCTTGGCGGCGTGACCCGCAAGACGCGGGAGACAATGGCGCTCTGCGAGGCCTTCGGATTCGATGTGATCATCGTGGAGACGGTCGGTGTCGGTCAGTCGGAGACGGCCGTTGCCGATATGGTCGACTTCTTTCTTGTCCTGATGCTCCCCGGTGCCGGAGATGAGCTGCAGGGCATCAAGAAGGGCATCATCGAGATCGCCGACATGATCGCCGTCAACAAGGCGGATGGAGAATATACCGATCGAGCCACAAGAGCCGCCGGAGACTATCGCGCTGCGCTGATGATCCTGACACCGGAAAACCCTGATTGGATTCCACCGGTCGTCACGGTTTCCGGGCAACACAATATCGGGCTCGACGTCCTTTGGACCGAAGTAGAAAATCATCGAACCTGCCTGATGAAAACCGGGGCGTTCGACGCGAAGCGGAAACGCCAGGCCGTCGCCTGGATGCACGACATGCTCGAAGACCGTCTGTTGAGCACGCTGAAACAAGACAAGCGCATTGCAACCCGCATCGCGCAGCTTGAAGAGCAGGTCGGCGCCGGGACGATCACCCCGGTGAATGCCGCAAATGAGATCACAGCGCTTCTGGGTCTGGACCGCCAAGGTCCAGGGGGATGATGCACGAACGTGCGAATCGCAAAACCCGGATACTGGTGACCGGATTCGGTTCTTTTCCGGGCGTGCGGGACAATCCTTCCGGGCGACTAATCGACTGGTTGAAGGACGACGCTCGCTGGGAGAGACAAACGGACCTTTCGCTTTATACCCAGCGTCTGCCCGTGGATTGGAATGCTATGCCCATGCTTGTCGCCCGTCAGGCGGCTGAAATCGATCCGGATATCGTTATCCACTTCGGCGTGCACTCGAAAGCACGTGGTTTTACGGTAGAAGATTGCGCGCGGAATCGCACAGCAATCATGGCCGATGCGTCGGGATGCGAATGGGATCAGCATCAAATCGTTCCAGACGCGCCCCATCTTCTGAAAGCGCCGAGATCTGCCAAGAAGTTGGCCACGCATCTTGTCGCTCGGGGTCTTCCTGCCGTCCCATCCTCGGATGCGGGCGCATATCTTTGCAATATGTTGTTCTTCCTCACTCTTGAGCGAAGTCACCGCACCGGTCGGCCGGCGCTTGTGCAATTCGTTCACATCCCACCGCTGGCCCTCCAATCCGGGCGCACGTCGCCGAATGCAATAACGCGCGAAACATTGCGCACCGGCGTCACGGCAATCATCCGATACTATCTGGCAGATTTGCGTAACGGCGATCTTCGCCAGCACCGGCGACGAACGGAATGAAAGGATCACCAATGAACTGGGACAGGCGGAATGTCTTGGCAGGCGGACTGGGTCTTGGCGCATTGGCCGTTGGGCCCCGCGAATCGGGTGCCGCGACATCGTTGCCGCGCACCGGTGCCTTTCGCGTCGCGGGACTCGAAATCCCGTCTGGCGATGGCAAGAATCAGACCGCTATCCTGCAACGGGCAATCGACGCGGCTGCAGCCAATGATGAAGTCCTCGAGCTTCCTGCCGGTCGTTTCGGCGTTACAAGGCTGGAACTCAGGGCTGGTTCGACGATCCGGGGTGTCCCGGGGAAAACCGTCCTGGTATATCGAGGCGGCGGACAGTGCCTGACGGCAGAAAGCATCTCGGGCGTCCGCCTCGATGGTCTGACGATCGATGGCGCCGGCAAACCGCTGGGTGGTGGCAGCGCGCTCGGCGCATTGTTCCAGGCTAAAAAGACCAGCGACCTTGTTCTGTCCGACTGTCGGTTCGCGGCCAGCCTTGGGCATGGCATTTCACTGTCAGAAGTCTCGGGCCGGATCGATCGCTGTCAGATCACCGATATCGCCGGAACCGCCCTCTTCTCGCAAAACGCCAAGGGCCTCTCCATCAGCGACAATGTCATCAGCGAATGCGGTAACAACGGTATCCAGATCTGGCGCTCGGTGCTCGGAGACGATGGGACAATCATCGCGCACAACCGGATCGAGAATATTCGAACTGATGCAGGAGGGTCGGGGCAGAACGGCAATGGAATCAATGTGTTTCGAGCGGGGTCCGTTCTGGTAACGGGCAACCGGATTAGCGACTGCGCTTTCTCCGCAATTCGCGGAAATGCCGCATCGAACGCTCAGATCATCGGTAACTCATGCTCAAGACTTGGAGAAGTCGCGATGTATGCCGAGTTCGGTTTTGAAGGTGCGATCGTTGCCAACAATCTCATCGATGAGGCACTAACCGGAATATCCGTCACGAACTTTAATGAAGGCGGTCGCCTTGCCGTGGTTCAGGGCAATCTTGTGCGGAACCTGAAATCTGGAAGCCAGAAAAACGGTCACGGCATCGGAATTGGCGTCGAGGCGGATACGATGGTCAGTGCGAATGTGGTCGAAGGTGCCCCCGGTATCGGGATTCAACTCGGCTGGGGCAAATTCCTGCGCGATGTCACCGCAAATGGCAATATCGTTCGCAAGGCACGCATCGGCATCGGCATATCGGCCGATCCGGATGCCGGCTATGTGCTTGTCACCAACAATATGATCAGCGGCACGACCGACGGCGCCATTCGCGCAATGGATCATACCAAACCGCTCGGCCCCGACCTCACCAAACAGAGTGCGGAGTCCTATCGCAACATGGCCGTTCTCGGTAATGCCGGTCTCTAGAGCAACGTGCGTTTAGTCAAACGCACACAAGTTGCTCTAGCCCGGATTTCTCACACTGCCGTGGATCGTCATCGCGTCATGCGGGAGCGTTGCGCCAGGAAAGCGTCGAAAAGCGTAGCCTGAGCTACGGTTGAGAGGCTTGACGACGCGGGCGGCCCGCCTGACGCGATGACGACCGCAGCAGTGTGAGAAGTCCGGGCTAACAGCTTAGAATCGATCAACTTTTTCTGCACTTAATCGATTCCGGTTGAGCGCAGGTTGATCTAGCCTCAACCGGCCTAACGACCGACATAGATGAGTTTCATGGACCGGATGCCAACCGCTACGTTTAGGCCTGTCAGACCTGTCACGCTCGTCGGAATGAGATTAAAGTTGGGACCGCCAAGGAAGTTTTGATAGCCCCCACCTTTGCCGACGGCCACCTGACCGCCATAGCCAACATAGGTTCCGGCCAGCCGGCCGGGGCCCTTCTTGCCGCTCCCTGGCGCTATCACTGTCCAGAAGATCTTGCCCTTCTTGACGGGCCCGATATCGAGGCCGAAATTCTTGATATGCCCTGTGTAACGCTCGCGCCGCCCCTGATCGGGAACGTAGGTACAGGCAAGTTTCCGTTTGGAGCCGATGATGAAATTGACACCTTTGGCGATATCACAATAGAGCTCGCCCGAGTTCGAAGCGTCCTTCTTCTTCTGAGCAAGTGCGGGCGTCGCAGCTATGACGGCCACTGCTATCCCAATGATCATCACACGTGAAAACGGATTGATAATCTGACGAAAGAGGCTCATTCGAACGGCTCCCCTGCGCGTTTTAATGTGCGACCGCCACCCGCTCGGCGTGCTCTCGGGACATTCTGCACCAAGTCTATGTCTTGGATCAATCGGCAGGGCAATACGCACACGACCGATGCGAACTAGCGGATTTGGTCCAACGCATCCCTGAGAGCTGGTGCTGCTTCGATCATGCCGATCTCAATTCCGCGCCAATTGGTCAATGTCCGATTTCGATGACCGCCAAGGATTCCTGACGTATCCGGCAGCAAGCGCGCCAGAGTGTGGGCAATAGCGCATTCCGCCGCTCGTTTTGCACCATCCTTGATCTTCAGCGCGATCCCAAGACCGGAGTCGGGAATTGCACCGCAATACACACCTTCCGCACCTTCTTTCAGAAAGACACGCCCCTCGAAAGCACGCATCACGTCCGTACAAAAGCGGCCACTTCCCGCAACAAACCATGGTTCCGCCATGCATGCATTTCTCAGTTGCGCGCACGCTTTGGCACGACTGCTATCGAGCCCATCCCCTGATGCCAGACGTGCCATAGCGAGCGCGATCGCGGAGAGCGGAAGTCCCCATGTCGGTACGGAGCAGCCGTCTGTTGCACATAGGTCTTCGATGACCGGCGCACTGGTCATGTCTGCCAATGTTGCCGCAATAAGGCGTTGCACAGGATGCGACGGCTGCTCGTAACCGACGACGTCCAAACCTGCATGCACGGCCAAAGCAAGCATGCCCGCGTGCTTGCCGGAACAATTGTTGTGAAGTGCCGTCGGGTCCTGTCGCTGCCCTGCCAAACTCCGGCCCGCCTGCTCGCACAGTGGCCAGTGTGCCCCGCAGGCCAACGCATTCTCGTCCATGCCGATCTTTGTCAGAATCTCGGCAACGAGTGCGACATGCTCGGGTTCACCTCCGTGGGAAGCACACATGACTGCAAGTTGACGATTGTCGAATCCGAACGCCTCGACAGCACCACTCTCAACAAGTGGAATCGCCTGCAAAGCCTTTATCGCAGAGCGCGGAAAAACCGCTCTATCGACGTCTCCGACAGACAGAAGAACATCGCGTTTCGTATCTCGAACGATCAGGGCACCCGCATGGGCACTTTCGACAAGCATGCCGCGATTCACATGAACCAGAATCGGATCCTGAACGGTTTCCCTACCCATCACGCATCGACTCACTGCGCTACTGCGCAGCGCAACTTGGTAAAAACCGCGATAAACCAATAGTTTTTGGAAATAATCATGTCTTGAATCTGTATACCCTTCCACGCGTCTTCATATAGCCGATTGGTCCCGTTTGCTGTAATGTACGACCAAGATGGACCGGCAGGATCGTCTGAGCTAAGTGAACCGACTGAGAGGGTTCGGTTAGCGGAGGAAGGCATGGTTCACAACATCGTTGTTCGGCCTGGAGGGCCCGAGTGCCTTAAATGCGCAAAAGGGGCCTCCCGACCGAAGAGTTTGGGCGTGGCAAGAGCAATCGCGAGAACAGGAGGCTGTCGAGCACAATCGACATCCAATGCATCGGATCTTTCATTCGGTTCATTCGTTCTGGATTTTCTTTGGTTTATGCCTGTTGATTCCGTGTTGAGCGTGCTGGTCCGTACGCAGCGAGTTTATTTGTGACACGTCAAGCGTGGTACATATTCGAAGACGGTAAGACGCACGGTCCCGTGACCGCGCGCGAGCTTCTGTATCTGGTCGAAATGGAACGCCTCGACCCGGACGCGCTCGTCTGGCGACCGGGATTCTCGGAATGGAAACCGGCCCACGAGGTCGAAGGCATCTACAAACCACCTCCTCTGCCCCATGGTCCGGACGCGAAACCCGGACGCGGTCCCCGCGTTCCTCCTGCTCCGGATTTTGTCCGCGTTATTTCGCCTCCGGTTAGGCCCGGCGAAGACGACGAGTTGGACAATCCGATTACGGGCCGTAAAGGCGACCGGCTTCATGGCCCGAACAATGGGCGCGCGGATTTTGGCACCATCGAGCTGGAGGCAGCCGATGAGAACGACCTGCCGTTGGCAAGCGGAGCGCAGTTTGGCGCCCGTCGCGGCGCCCGAAATCTGGATCGAGGTAACGAAAATGCCCCGCCTCCGACGCCGAAGACGGCAACATTGGGTGTTCTTCGCTCTAAAAGACACGCCGATGAGGAAGACGCCGAAGCGCCCCGACCGAAGGTTGCGACGCTCGGGACCGCGACCGCCAGACCGAAGGAAGAGGCCTCGCAAGACAATGAACCGCCGGCACCAAGGGCAAGCGGCCAAGGACCGCTTGATCCGCCACGCCCGATTGATGACGCTCCCGCCATCGAACTGCCAAGCGGCCCGCCCGCCCCACCCCGCAATGGTCTCGCAGAGAGTGTCGCTGCCCTGGATCAGACCGATGCCCCTGTACCGCCTGGCCAGCCGGCTCAAGCAACGCCGGAGCCGGAAGAGCCTGCCGGAGAGAAGCTCGAGGTCCTAGACCGGCTGGTTAATCGGATGGAAGCGCTGGAGACCAATCTGCGCGACGAGATTGCAAAGAACCAGGATCTCAATCGCCAGATCAACGATCTGAAGACCGGTGGCGTGGATTCTGCCGAAAAAGCAGACGAAACCGTTCAGGAGACGCGGCCGGGCGTTGAGCCAGCTGCAGGTCCCAGCCAACCAGCGCCTCAGGAGCCTCCGCCCCCACCGTTGCCACCCAAACTCCCCGAGCAGGTCGCTGCCCCGGAAGAACCGGCCAGTGAGCCGAATGAAGAAGAAACCCAAGCGCCTCCCAAGCGGGCCAAGAAACCTGCTCTGCCAGATGTAGAGATCGATGACATCGACGAGGACTTCGATCTTGAGGTCGAGCTCGATGAAAACTATGACGAAGACCTGGATTCAGGCGATCTCGCCAGCGCGGATTGGCTCAACGTCGCAGCCGAAACGGATTCTTCCGGGCGATCCTATCTGCTGAGACATTGGTCGGGCGAGCTTAGTCTTGGAAAGTCGGTGTGGGTGAATGCCGTTCCACTGTTTGTCCTGCTCATGGCTCTTCCATACGGCCTGAGCTTCGTCGATTTCGGTGAGGGACCCATCAAACTTGCAGTGGCGATCGGTCTACTGGTCGTCTCGATACCGCTTCTGGCCTGGATTACCGTCGGGGTCTGGCGCGCTGCCGAGAACAACCGCGCTTGGCGCGGCGGTTTTGTCTGGCCAAGTTTGGCGCAAACCTGGGTCCTGGTATCCATGCTTGTTTTTGCCGGCGTATTTGTAACGACCTTATTGCCGGAACAAGTTTCGCAGCTTTTCTCAATGAGATTGGATCTCAATAATGTGGCTGTAGAGTCCGATGTCGCAGGCGAGAAACCGCTCGATAGAAGCGATCGTCTCTCGGGTGCCAAGACATTTGACCCGGAACCGCGAGATCTTGGCAATCGTCTTGTCGAGTCGCGAACCGCCGCAGAAACGCCCACCGACACGAGACAACTAGGCCAACCTGCAACGGTGGATCTGCAAAGCCTGCGCGCGCGCATAGCCGAATTGAAGGAAACCACGCAGAAGTCGCTGGTCCAGGTCATTTCCTTCAATGCCAACAAGATCCCGACCAGTGTGGGGATGGGTTTCTATGTTCGCGAAAATCTCGTCGCAACGACCTATCATACGGTTCAGGATGCTCAAGCCTTGTCCCTGCAGAATGTCGGCGACAAGGACATCACATTCTCGGCGCGCGTTAAGGCCTATTCCGTCGAACTCGACGTCGCTCTGGTCGAGACCACTCGCAAATCCAAGGCGATCGCCCTGACCTCGCCGACTGCGCCTCAGGTCGGGGATGGCGTGATCGTCCTCGGTAATCCGCGGTGGGAGGCCAGCGCGGCAACGACAGGCAGCATCCGATCGGCACAGGCCACGGATGGCGGCATCCTATATGTGTCCTCAGCGCTTGTCTCGCCCGGTAGCAGCGGTGGACCTGTTTTCGATCACAAGGGCCAGCTGCTCGGAATGGCGCGCTTCACGGTCCAGGATGCCAAGCCGGTAACCTTTGTCATGCCGGCAAGGGTCATTTCTGCCGTCTCGAAGCGCGACATGTCGAAAGTCACGGCATCGCCCGACTCGCAAATCAATGACAGCATTCGCGGTACGCTCAAACTGACGAACTATGTGAAGGCCGGGGGATCCGAAACCGAAATCATCTCTATTCGCAACGAAACCAGGCACTCGCTGGAGAACATTTTCTTTGCCGTACTCTATAAGGGCAAAGGCGGTGATATTCTTTATGGGCGGTCTCTCCAAATGAAAGGACCGCTCCAGCCGGGTGCCGAAGAGTCGATGACGGTTCGTGTGCCGGATCTGCTAAAAAGTTATGCGGCAAAGGGGACCAACACGACAGGTCCTGTGATGAGCATCGAGCTTGTGCCGCTGGATTTTCTGCCGGCTGATTTTTCTGGTTGATGGCGTCTTAGATTGAAACGGCGCATCACACCCTAAACAAAACGGCGGTCCCCGATTGTCCTATTCCCTAACCGGTAAGCGCATCTGGATTGCAGGTCATCGCGGACTTGTCGGCTCGGCGCTATTGCGGCGTCTGGCGGATGAAGATTGTGAGATCATCTCGGCGACACGCAACGAACTCGATTTGACGCGTCAGGATGACGTCAAGGCTTGGCTCGATGAGAAACGGCCGCATGCCGTTGTGCTTGCCGCTGCTAAGGTCGGCGGCATTGTCGCCAACGACCGGGCACCTGTCGATTTCCTTCGCGACAATCTTGCGATTGAGATCAACACGATCGGCGCCGCGTTCGACGCAGGGGTGGAGAAATTCCTGTTTCTCGGCTCCTCCTGCATCTATCCCAAGATGGCTGCGCAACCGATCTCCGAGGACTCGCTTCTGACGGGTGCCCTCGAGCCGACCAACCAATGGTACGCAATCGCCAAGATCGCCGGCCTGAAGCTCTGTGAAGCCTACCGGCAGCAATATGGTGCGGATTTCATCTCAGCCATGCCTACAAATCTTTACGGTCCCGGCGACAATTTCGATCCTGAAACAAGCCATGTGATTCCGGGTCTTATTCAGAAGTTCGACGCTGCCAAGCGCGAAGACCGTGACGAAGTTGTGATATGGGGAAGCGGCCGGCCATGCCGCGAGTTTCTTTACGTCGACGACTGTGCTGATGCTTTGGTGACTGTCCTGACATCCTACTCCGAAGCCTCGCCGATCAATATTGGAACGGGACAGGATGTTCGAATCGCCGACTTGGCCCGCTTGGTTGCCGCGACGGTCGGTTTTGAAGGCACCATATCCTGCGACGAGAGCAAACCGGACGGCACGCCCCGCAAGCTGTTGGACGTATCACGCCTTCAGGCGCTGGGCTGGCAGCCCGGGGTCGAACTCGAAGATGGTCTCCGCAAGACCTATGACTGGTATTGCACCAATCTGCCTGGATAGTACGCAATTGCAACCGCAGGTCATGGCGTGTGATAGCCCATCCAGCTAACGCCCTGCCAATATTAACGTAAACCGCATCGCTACATTGCCGGGCCGAGAGCAGCCAATTAGGACTCTCTTAACGGTTGGGGGACTGAAAAGCGGCGCATTGACGAGGTCGATCAGCCTTCGAGCTCCGCACAATCAGGCGCGGCAACGCGCAAAGTGTGCGAGTCCCTAATTATGTCAGTCGGCGATACAAGAACCGACCTGCACCAAGAAAACGGCTTTCCGGTAAGAGCACCCACATTCGCTCTCAAACCGCGATTTGGCGCAAGCATTCCAACAGATATTTTCGTGGTTTTCGAGTTGGCGCTGATCGTCGCCGCGGGCCTTGTCGTAAAGATGCTTTACGTCGGTATGGTGCTGGGCTCGGACGAGCCATTTTCCAAATATGCATTCCCATTTGCGCTCATCATTCCGATAACGTTCTACGTGTTCCGCGTGCACGGGCTCTATGCATTCCCATTGGTCCATCGATGGCCGCAGAGCGCCGGCCGCGCGGCACGCGCCCTCGCAATCGCGTTTTTGTTGCTGATTGCCGCCGGGTTCCTGTTCCGCGTCGCCAATGACTATTCGCGCGCCTGGCTGCTGCTTTGGTTCGTCACCAGCTACGGGCTCGTGCTTCTGACGCGGACCGCGGCCGCGCCTATCTTCGGGCTCCTGGCAGATCGCGGCACTATTCGAACACGCGTGGCCGTCCTAGGCAGTGGCGAATTCGCGAAAGAGACGGTCGAGCATCTACGCACACTCAATCCCTATGTCGAGATTGCGGGAACCTTTGCAGTCGACTCTGTACGAAAAGACCGGCACGGTTCCGTTACTGGTCCAATCGATCAGCTTGTGAAGTATGCGCAGGAGAATCCACTCGATCAGGTGATCCTCGCACTCCCGCCGAACGCCAGTTTCAACGTTCCGGACCTGCTGGAAGCTCTGAGTGTGTTGCCCGTCGAGGTCAAGCTCGTTCCACCGCAGCTCGCTTTCAGCGTACCGGTTCGCGGCGTGGAACAGTTGGGCCATCTCACGCTTCTCGATTTGAGACGCAAGCCGATCTCAAATTGGGGCATTGTTCTAAAAGCGGTCGAAGACAATATCGTTGGCGCTTTGGCACTTATCGTTTTCGCGCCGATCATGGCACTGATCGCGCTCGCGATCCGGCTGGAATCGCCGGGGCCCGCCCTGTTTGTACAACGACGCCATGGCTACAATCATAAGATCATCCGTGTCTGGAAGTTCCGGACGATGCATGCGGCAGACGACGGCGATACGATTGTCCAGGCCAGCAAGAACGATCAACGGATAACACGCGTTGGCTACTGGCTTCGCAGAACCAGCCTTGATGAACTCCCACAGCTCTTCAACGTGCTTTCCGGTGAAATGTCGCTCGTTGGCCCACGCCCGCACGCGCTTGCCCATACCAGACAGTACAGCGAGACGGTCGAACGCTATGCAAACCGACACCGTGTAAAACCGGGAATTACGGGCTGGGCGCAGATCCATGGTCTGAGAGGCCCCACGAACGATCCCGAGAAGATGCGCGCTCGCGTGATGCTCGATCTTCAATATATCGAGAACTGGTCCCTGTGGCTGGATCTGAAGATCCTGCTGGCAACTCCATTTGTCGGTTTCTTGAACAAGAACGCGATCTAGAAGCACTATCCACGCCTAGTAGCAGCGGCGGTTAACCAACAGGAAAACATAACGTTTTTGAACCAGAGCCTGAATGCGATCTTGTTTCTTGGTTTTTATTTGGAATTACTTGTACGGCAGCAATTTTGCAGGATGCGGACAACCTGCAGCGCTCTTCGACAGCAAGCCTGGCACAAAGCTTGAGTATCTAATGCAAGAGCTGAGCGCGTGGCCCAGGTCCCAAGACCGAACCTGCCGGCAGAGGTGCAACGAGCCAGATGGATGAAACACTGCAACTGCGCGATATCGTAGCGACGCTTCGTCGGCGTTGGCACGTGGTCGCGCTGTTCTTCGCGGCCGGCGTTGTCGCTGCGCTACTGTTTCTGCTCGTCGTTACACCCCAGTTCACCGCAGAAGCCACGCTGAAATTCGATCCGCGTCAATTCCAGCTCAGCTCCGAAAACAAGTCCGTCGCATCCGATTTCTTCGACAGGCTGGTTGCCGGGGAGATCGGGATTATCAGCTCGAAAGATCTTATCCGGCGTGTGGTCAAGACGGAAAACCTTCTCGAAGATCCGGAGTTCAACGATAGCGGCATCATCGATCTGCTCCGCACCCTGCTCGCTATGAATGATGACAGTGCCGCAGGCAGGGAAGCCCGCATCGATCAGATCGTCGACCGGTTCGAGAAAATTCTCTGGGTCAAGAACGCCGATCGTACCAATCTCATCTCGATCCGGTTTACATCGCGAGACCGGGAAAAGTCCGCCCGGCTGACGAATGCCGTCGTCGGTGCCTATCTGGCGCAGCACTTGGAACAACAGATCGACTCGACCCCCCTTGCCTCGGAGTGGCTGAAAGATCGGATAGCAGCACTGCGCGAAAAGTGGCGGGCTTCGGAGCAAGAGGTCGAAGCTTTCAAGACGAAGAACGATCTCAACTTCGTGGTCGGCGAAAACCTGCAAGAACAACATATCTCGCAGCTCAACGAGCAACTCGTGCTTGCGCGCGCCAATACCGAAGCCGCACGGGCGAAGGTCGAGCAGGTCCGGCGACTCGTGAAGAATCGCGACTATACCCAACTTTCCAATTCGGTCCGCTCGGACGTGATGACCCGCATGCGCGACCGCTTTGCCGTCGCATCGCAGCGCGAAGCCTCCCTGTCCGAAGCGCTGCTCCCGGCTCATCCGACATTGAAAGAAGCGCGCGCCCGTCTCTCGCGTCTCCGGCAGCTTGTGGCCGCCGAAGGCAAACGCACGCTCGCAAATCTCGAAGCTGAATTCGCATCCGCCCGCGATCAGGAAAAGCTGATCCGCGGTGAACTCAACAAGACAATCTCCGGCATGCAGAAGTCCGGCGACAAAGCCGTCAAGCTGCGAGAACTCGAAAGGACGGCTGCGTCGGACAAGTCCATCTACGAGGCCTTCCTCAACCGGTCGAAGGAAACATCGGAACAGGCGAAGGGCCAGTTCGTGAACTTCCGATTGGTACAGCAAGCGCGCCCGCCGACGAAGCCGAGCTTTCCCTCCCGCCTCAGAGTCTTGCTCTTCGCCGCACTCGGATCGTTCGCTTTGGGTATTGGCGCAGCCTTCGTAAGGGATGCCCTCGATCCCGGCGCAGCGGCGCCCGCTGCCCCCCCTGCCCGAAAACCAGTTCCAACCGATGATGCACCGCCGCCACCGATCGCCATCCTGCCGACCGCTTCCATTGCCGCTGCAAGAATGCGCGGGGCAGCTATTAGCCGGGAGCGCCTGGTCGTTCAGGATCCCGAATCCCCCTTCTCACTGGCAATGGCAGATCTGACCGCGCGCCTGACGGCAAAGGCCGCGCAGCACAATGGAATGATCATTGCAGTAACCTCGCCAATGGCCCGTGAAGGCAAGACGCTTGTTGCCGCGAGCCTTGCCCAGCAGGCGGCGTTGACCGGAGCAAAAACCGTTCTGATCGACTGCAACTTCCAAAACCGCGAAGCGACGGCGATTTTCCGTGCCGTTCATGACTGGACCGCAACCAACGATGACCGCGGTGGTCCTGCGGCCGAGCCACCGGTTTTGACCGATCGCACGACCGGGCTCGATATCGTACCCGCCTATGCCGATTCGAACGATGCCTTCAGCTATGTCGGCTCAAGCGCCTTTGCCAATCTTCTGAACTCCGCCAACGACTCCTTCGATCTGGTGGTGATCGATACCGGTGCACTGCTGACACATGCTGAGACACGCGTCATCGTCGGGCTCGCCGATGCAACAGTTCTGGTCGTCGACCAGCGCACGACTTCACGCGAGACCGCATTGCTCGCCGAGCGGACTCTGGCGAACTGCCGCGTGAACTCACTCGGTGTCGTGTTCAACCACGGAGCACCGTCTGCCGCACCTCAACCGCACCCTGCCACCCGCACCGCGCAAGACTGGGCGCCCGGCACCCAATTCGAAAGCGAAGTGCGGATCGAGCGACGCCCGATGCCCAACTGACACATGACTGCTGGCATGTCTCATCGTCTGGCAAATCTGGTTAAGCGAACGGCGACAATCAATCTGGCGCTCGCCGACCAGGCTGTCGTGAGCGGCGCCAGTTTCCTCACGACAATCCTCATTGCCCGTTTTCTCGGCGTCGAAACCTTCGGCCAGTTTGCCTTGGCATGGCTTGGCGTCTTTTTCGTCCAGAATCTTCAGATCGCATTGATCGCCGCTCCGATGATGACGATCGGCCCGAAATACGACGTGGACGATCGTCCCGCCTATGCGGCGGCCACCGTTTCGCAACAGGCCGTTCTTGCAATCATATCCACAGGACTGGTGTATGCAGGGGCATCAGCCAGCGCAATGTGGGTCCCGTCCTGGGGACTGTCGCCGCTTGCTATCCCGTTATGTCTGCTCGTGTTTACAGGACAGATCGCCGACTTCCTGCGGCGCTTTCATTTCACATTCGGCCGACCTGGGTTGAGTTTCACCATCGACTGCCTGCGTTATGGCGGTCAGAGTGTCGGCCTCTTTGTGCTCCTGGCGCTCGGTTCCGGTGAAACCGACTTGTCCACTGTTCTGTATCTCATGGCGGGAACCGCTCTGGCCGGCGCTCTTGTCGGTATCGGAGCGATAGGGCCGCTGGTCTGGGACAGACGTTTCATTGCCGCCATTGTCGCACGCCACTGGGTCTTTTCGCGCTGGCTGGTTCCCTCCGCCATCGCCACCTGGGGCCGTGAGAACATGATCTTTGGTGCCGTCGGCCCAACGCTCGGCCTTGCCGAAGTCGGGATCCTGCGCGCGGCTCAGCAGATCGTTTTCGTGGTGAACGTTCCTCTTCAGGGTTTCAGCAACATTGAGCCCATGCGCTCAGGTGCCGCCTTCGCCGCCAATGGCCTTTCGGGACTCATGCACTTCGTCGCCCGTTTTATCGTGCCCTTCATGGCAGCAGTCGCCGTTCTTTTGATCGCAATTGCCATCTCGGGCGATTGGCTGATGACGACGATCTACGGGCAGGCCTATGCAGACCACGGCTACGTCGTCGCGGCCTTCGCAGTGATCATGATGATCTATCTAGTCAAGGTCGTGTTCTCCGCCATCCTGCGCGCCATGGAAACAACGGCCTACGAATTCCATGCAGCGGTTGCGAGCCTGGGGATCGTGGTCCTGACCGCCTATCCGCTGGTCACGGCCCTTGGAATGTCGGGTGCTCTCATTTGCCACGCCCTTTTCGAGTGCGTGGCTCTGCTTGCGGTCGCATTTGGCCTGAAGAGCCGATATTTGCGGGAGATGCGGGCATGACGGCTGGTCCATACATTGCAGGGAAACACGCATGATGAAGATTCTCATGAGCGCTTTCTCCTGCTGTCCAAACCGGGGCTCCGAGCCCGGTGTCGGGTGGAACTGGGCCATCGAGGCGGCGCGCCAAGGCCATCGCGTGCGTGTCCTGACGCAGATCTGCGACCGCGCCCCGATCGAGGCGGCCATTGCAGCAAATGAAGTACCCGATGGCCTGACCTTCGACTTCTTCATGCCGAACTGGCTGCAGCGCCTCAACGATATGGGCCTGAAAACGGGACGCGAGGGGCTGACGCTGCAGATCGTGCATCTGCTCTGGCAGTTCGCCGCTTACGCTCATGTTCGAAGAAACTATGGCGCCCATGCGTTCGATATCGTCCATCACATCACTTTCGCCGGAATTCGCCACCCGACCCGCATGGGCGGTCTTCCTTACCCATTGATCCTCGGGCCGCTTGGCGGCGGTGAACGCGCGCCATTTGCGCTACGAACAGGATATCCTTGGTCGGGTTGGTTCTCGGATCTCGCCCGCGACATTCATACCTGGGCCCTCCGTCTGGACCCCATTACGCGGTGGGCCGTGTCACAAGCATTTTTGGTCTATGCCAAAACACCCGAATCGCGAGATGCCCTGCCCGCCAATTCACGTGAACCAATTCGAATTCATATCGAAATCGGTGTCCCAGAAGTTTCAGTGCCTGCCAAATCGCTGCGCGACCCGACGGCGCCACTTCGACTGCTTTTTGCGGGCCGTTTTCTTTATTGGAAGGGCATGGGTATTGGGCTCAGAGCCTTGGCTGCAGCACGCGCCAGAGGCATCGACGCTCGGCTCACAATGGTCGGTGCTGGACCGCAAGAATCGGCCTGGCGTAGGTTGGCAAATGATCTTGGCCTGGACGATCATATTGATTGGCTGGGATGGCTGCCGCATAGCGACTTCCAACGTCGCTATCTACAACATGACGCTATCCTGTTCCCAAGCCTTCATGACTCGGGCGGCAATGTCGTGTTGGAAGCTTTTGCCCATGCCATGCCGGTCATCTGTCTCGATCTCGGCGGCCCCGGTCACCTTGTCGATGAGTCCTGTGGCCGAGTGGTTCCGGTCAAAGACCGGACGCTATCAGACTGCGTTGATGGGCTTGCCGTCGCCATCGCCGAAATCGCGACATCCCCAGATCTTCATCTGAAACTGAGCCAGGGTGCAGCGGCACGAGTAGACGACCTGCGTTGGTCCAAGGTCGTCAGCGGGCTCTACGCAGACGTCGAAACCGCACTCGCCGCCAATGATACCAGCCCTTCGCATGACACCGGGCATGACTTCACCGATGGCCGTGTCCGGCAACCTGAACGAGACGCACTATGAATCTCTTGCGCATAAGGGCCGAGCTGCTTTTGCTCATCATCGGCGCCTATGTGATTCTCAATCACGGGTTCATGCTGCTGCGGGTTCCGCCATCGGGCGGAATCGGTGTGCCGATCGGCGAGTTGATCGTGATCCTCTTTGCACTCACCTTCATCTTCGAGATCCGGCGTCTGCCGAGTTTCGTCTGGGTTGCCCCCATTCTACCGTTGGCGATCTGGTGGGGCCTTGGCGGCATTCGCGCGGCCCTTGGGTTGGAAAGCTACGGCATCTGGGCATTGAGGGATGCGACTCATTTCATCGACTCGCTCTTCTTGTGGATCGGCTTCGTTGCAGCGGCGACACCAGGGTTCCTCGCACGTTTCTCCGGCTGGCTCAGAGCCTTGTTGAATGTGGGTGTTATCTACACGCTGCTCTACCCGTTCCGGGAAGCCCTGACAGCGCTCTCACCCAAGATCAGCGCGCCGGCCGGCTATCAGGCATCGCTCTTGTTCAACTATTCCTCGGGCGGCCTTCTTGCCCTGACCGCAGCCACCCGCTGGCTCGTCGACCGCACATCGATCCTAGGCATCCCGGCCATCATTCTCGCCGGCGGACTCATCGTCTTTTGCGTCGTGCTTCTACAAATGCGAACCGTCTATGTGCAGATCGCCGCGCTCCTGCTGATGTTCTTCTTCATCCAGCCCCGAACGGCTGTCCGCCTGTCCTTCAGCATGATGCTGGGAGTCGTTCTGCTGTTCCTCGTGCTTGCAACCGGCATCGAAATCTCAGGCCGGCTAGGCGAGACCTTCTCGATCAACTTCCTCTTCGAGCATATCGCCGCTATCTGGGGCCAAAGCGGAAGCGGTGCCACGCACTCCGCAGCAAGCGGGCTGGACCAGCGCTTCCGCTGGTGGGCGCTGATCTGGGAAGACGTAACGGCGAGCTTCAGCACGACCATTTTCGGACTCGGTTATGGCATCCCGCTCACCGATTTCCGCACCGTCGGCGGAATTGCCGTTCGCGAACCGCACAACTCGCTCGTATCGATCATCGGACGGCTCGGCTTTGTGGGTCTCTTCACCTTCCTCTGGTTCCATCTCTCCTTCGCGGCCACCTGGTTCACCGTTCACAGCTGGTGCCGAAAGAACGGCGCTCATCTGTGGAAAAACAACATGATCATCATGGGAGCGTTCTTCGTCCTGCTTTGGGTGTTCTCCATGGCCGAGGACGGATTCGAAAAACCGTTCAACGCGATTCCCTATTACTTCTTGTGGGGTGTGATCCTGCGCGTGCGTTACGAGATCATGATCGCGGAGCGACACGGCGATCCGGTACCTGCGTTTCTCTCAGCCGACGTGAAGAAAACCGCATGCCACGAACGACAATTCCCGCAGAATTCCTTGAGAAATTGATCTGCGCTACTTTCTTTCCGATCTCATGCGAGTCATGTGCGGGGTATTTCCTGGCCATAACCAACCCTTGCCTTGCCACAATTGCAGAATTGGTACATAAAATTCCTCTTGGTTTTCCGGGCGGTTCTGTGCGTCCAGAAACGAAGAGGGAATTTGGAAAGGACGGCCCAAAGGGGCGTCCCGTGCCAAAGCCGCCCCCGCGACTGTATGCGGAGAGTGCTTGCTGATCAGGCCACTTGCACCCGATGTGTAGGGAAGGCGAGCGAAGCACCCGGACCCGCGAGCCAGGAGACCTGCCAAGCAAATGTTTGGATATGCCGTCGGGTGTGACAGCAAAAGGAAATCGAGATGAACGCTCAAGCAACAGCAGTTTCAGGCCAAAAATCCAATGTCCTGCCGATCGTCTTCAGCGCATTGCTCGGACTGTCGGTGATCTTTGTCGTCGGACATGTGCAGGCAGATACGCTGCATGACGCGGCTCACGATGTGCGCCACGCGACTGGCTTTCCCTGCCACTGAGCAATGTTCACACGGATATTTACCAGCGCCTTGTTCGCTGGTGCTTTGGCAGGCTTGATCACAAGCCTGTTACAGCTTGTCTTCGTGCAGCCGGTATTGCTCCACGCTGAACTCTATGAGTCCGGCAAACTGGTGCATTTCGGCGGAAAGGCAGTCAGTGCCGTCCAGGACGTAGGCGGCTTCGACGCCATGCGCGATGGCCTGAGCATCATATTCACGATGGCGGTCTATACGGGCTATGCCCTGATCCTCGTTGCCGGAATGGCTCTGGCGAACGAGCGCGGTTATGAGGTCACGGCCCGGACCGGCATCATCTGGGGCATCGCCGGGTTTGTAGCCGTCCATCTCGCGCCAGGCTTCTCGCTGGCTCCTGAAGTTCCGGGCGTTGCCGCTGCCGATGTCTATGCACGGCAGATGTGGTGGTTCCCGACAGCCGGTGCCGCTGCGATCGCCATGTGGCTCATCGCGTTCGGCAAGAACTGGATAGCCTGGGGCGCGGCTGTGGTTCTTCTGGTCGCACCGCACATTATCGGTGTTCCGGAACCCGAGACATTCACAGGTCCTGTGCCAACAGAGATTGGCGCTCTGTTTGCGGCCCGAGCCTTCGGCGTCGGTCTGGCGGCGTGGGCACTAACGGGACTGTGTGCCGGATATTTCTGGAAGCGCGAAACCCAGCGCGAAGAAATGGCTGCCACGGCCTAACCCACGACGCGGCCTGCGGACAAAACGAGCATACCTCAAGGTGTGCTCGTCGGACTTACTCTTAATCAGATCGGTGAGGATCATATGAGCCGTTCGCTCGCGCTGTTTGGCATAGGATTGGTGTTTGGTGGCGGCGTGGGGTTTTTGATCGCCGCAGCGAACGGTGTGACGCTCGACGGCCACGATCATTCATCCGCGACCGGTCACGATGCTCACGCAGCCATGAAGCATGGCGACATGAAAAAAGGTCACGGCAAGCACGGCGAATTATTGCAGCTTCCCGAAGGCACGGACGTGCCGACACTCGACATTGCCGTGAAGCCCGACCCGATGTCCGGCTGGAATCTGCACATCGTGACCGACAAGTTCAGATTCTCGCCCGAGAATGCCAGCGCACCTCACGTCGCCGGCGAAGGCCATGCCCATATCTATCTCAACGGCAAGAAGGTTGCCCGCCATTACGGGCCATGGTTCCACATTGCCGAAATGCCGAAGGGCAAGAACACTGTCAAAGTCACGCTGAACGCGAACGATCACCGTGCTCTGGGTGTAGCCGGCAAACCGCTGGAAGCCAGCATATCAGTTGATGTCGACTAGTCAGGGATCGAAACGGGGCACCCTGGCCCTCAGACAGTGACGCAGACGCCCGCATGGACGGGCATCTTCGATCCATCCGTCAGGCGCGTTCAAATAGGTTTGGCAGGTCGCAATGACATCGGCGACATCGACGACTGGATTAAGTCCGGCGAACAGATAGGTCGCCCTTCCCTTGCCCTGAACGGCCATTGAGACTGGCTCAACGCATGCACCCATGCAGGCCACATAGCCGACCGAAAATTCCTCAGACAATCCAGCACTCTTGAGTGCCTGCTCGACATCGGCACCGAAGGCACGGCCCGCACTGCATTCATCGGTCTCGTCCGATTGTCCGCCGCAGGTCGTACAGAATATCAGTCTGTTGGATGTCATGGATGTTTCGGCTTGCTGGCATTGCCGGGATCGCTGCCGACCAACATAGCATGAGAGGGTTCAGGACGAACCGGTAGCGGCCATGGCCTCTGAAGATGCGGCTTCGTAAATCGCGATGAGCTGTGCGAGGTTCGCCTCAGCCGAATAGCGTGCTTCATAGAGTGCACGGGCCGCTCCGGACATTGCTGCCAGCTCGCTCGAGTTAGAGTGGACGGCTTCGACGGCGCGTCTGATGTCATCGGCATCGTCGGGTGCGAACAGACGGCCGGTCCGCCCCTCCTCGATCAACTCCGCAAGGGATCCGATGCGGGAGGCCAGAACCGGGAGCCCGCAGGCCAGAGCTTCGACCAGGGTGACCGGAAAACCTTCGTACCAGGTCGACGGCATGACCAGGAATGCGGCGCGGCCCATCTCTGCATGAACTTCGGCGTTGGACAATCTGCCAACGACCGTCACATGAGGAGGTGCTGAACGTTTCAGCTCATCGAGCATTGGGCCGTCACCAACGATCCGGAGCGGGAAGTCGATATCGCGCCAGGCTTCGAGGAGTGGCCCAAGCCCCTTTTCCGGGCTCAAGCGACCGACAAACAAAGCGGACTGGCGCTGATAGTACGCATGCTTGTTGTGGACGCCCGGGTCGGCAATAAAGTTTGGCTTGATGACCAGACGGTCTTCCGGGACGCCAGCCTGGATAAACTTGTCCCGCTCGAACTGGGTCAAGGCAATGAAGCGATCGACCTGGGTCTGCCAGGTGCCCTTGCGCTGCTGCGCGCCGATCATCCTGGCCGTCGCGATCGAGCCGGGAAGCGAGCCGCGATAGCAGCGATGAACGACGCCCCAAAGCGGCGAGCCGGCCAGGCATTTTTCGCAGACCTTGCCATTGCGCATCAGCACGCCACTGGCGCAGGTCATGCGGTAGTTGTGCAAGGTATGAACGACCGGCACGCCCTGGGCCTTGCAGGCATAGAAGATCGACGGCGTGATCAGCGGAAAGTAGTTGTGAACGTGGACGATATCCGGGCGGACGTCTGCCAGCACCTGTTCGAATCTGTTGCGGGATTTTACGCTATAGGCCACGTCACGAAAGGCTGTCACTTTGGACGCCAGATCGACGATGCCCTCATTGTCCTCGCAGTAGAAATGATAGTCATGGCCGGCGTCCTGAAGCAGCTGCCGCTCATTCTTGACGACCTGCTCTTCACCGCCTTCGTGCTGATAAAAATTGTGAGCAACGAGAACGCGCATATGTTCCCTGCCCCATCCCGCCCGGGCTGCCGCATCCTGTCTCATACAAACCTCAAGTCTGCGCCGTCGATATCTAAAGCATGCGCCCGTTGAGCCGCATTTCATCGACGAGTTGTTCGGCTTCCAGAAGATGGCGGTACCACTCGACGGTCACCGTCCGCTCGCCGACATCGACGCTGCCCTCTTTGATTGCATCGTAGATTTCGCGAACTGCGAAACCGACATCGAGCTTGGCTTCGTAACCGAAAACGCGTTTGGCCTTCTCGAAGGAGACATTGTAGCTGCGCTTGTCGGCGGCATCGGGCTGGATGTCGACGGTGACGGGAAACGGAAGATTCTCGCGGACGGCAAAGGCAAGACCGCGGATCTGGTAGTTGTCCAATCCGATGTTGAAAGCCTCGCCATTAATGGCGTTGGCATCGCTCGCAGCCAATTCCAGGAACGCTCGCGCCACATCGCGCACATGAACGAGTGGTCGCCATTGATGTCCGCCGCCGGTGACAAAGATCTTTCCGGTCTCCACGGCATTCTTGGTCATCAGATTGACGACGAGATCGAATCGCATGCGCCGGGCCAAGCCGAAAACTGTGGCATTGCGCGTTGCGGCGACACAGAACCGGTCGCTTGCGAGGCCGAGAACATGACGTTCTGCCTCAAGTGTCGAGCGAGCATATTCGGTGAGAGGGTCCGTCGGGCTCGCCTCATCCAACATTTCGGTTTCACCGAAGCCATAGACCGAACAGGAACTTGCGAGCAGATATCGAGGCACGCCCGCTGCCTTGGCGGTTTCTGCAACGTGAACTCGGCCGCGGTGATTGATTGCCGCCGTCAACTCAGGATTGAGCTCGCCTGCCGGATCGTTTGAGAGAGCCGCCAGATCCATGACGACATCGACGCCTTCGAGATCGGCTGCGTTGATGTCGCGAATATCTTTTTTGACCGTGCCGAAATTGTTTCGGCCCGCGAAGTCGCCGAGCAGATCCTCGCCAAAGAAGAACCGATCCATTGCCGTCACGCGATGGCCATCGGCCAGAGCCAATTCGACCAGCGTGGCACCGATATAGCCGCCCGCTCCGGTGATGAAAAAATGTGCCATACCGTTTGTCCTATCGCCTTGACGGCGTATCGCGCCCGAGCCGCGTCATGCAGCTTCGGATTCCATCCCATTCAATGTACGGTTGACGGCCTCGATCACTTCCCTTTGCGCCTCCTCGCTCAATGTCGGATAGAGCGGCAGGCTGATCGTCGCGTTCCCCCAGGCTTCACTCACGGGGGCAAAGCCCGGGCCAAAGCCATATCTCTCGCGGTAGAAGGAGAGTGTCGGCACGCTGCGATAGTTGACCGTGCAGCCGATGCCGTCGGCATTCAGTTTCACGATCATCGCATCGCGCTTGTCGGCAGCAACACCGATAGGAAAGAGATGCCGCGCATGACGACTTCCGTCGATGGGTGCCTGTAGCTGAATGCGCTCGTCGTCCCGGAACGCCACCTCATATCGCGATGCGATCGCCTCTCTCCGCTTGAGTTTTTCGTCGGCTGCCGAGATTTGGTCAGGCAGCAGGGCTGCAAGAAGATCGGGAAGATTGGCCTTCACGCCAAGACGCAGCATGTCCCAGTGATTGTAGCTGGAACCGCGATACCGGTCGGCAGCGCCGGCCGACATTCCGTGCAACCGTGTGGCTTGCAAACGCGCGAACAACTGAGAATCCTGGGTGACGATCGCGCCACCTTCTCCGCACGTAATGTTCTTCGTCGCATAGAATGAGAAGATTGCAGCGTCCGAATGCGTGCCCGGATGCGCACCATTCAAGAGGCCTTCGAAACAGTGGGCCGCATCCTCGATAATCCGGATGTCGGACCGGAGCGATGCTCTGAGCGCCGCGATATCCGCCATCTGTCCATAGAGATGGACAGGGATTACGGCTCGTGTCCGCTCGTTGACGAGCGGTCCAACGGTCTCCGGCGTCAGGCAGAATGTTCCCGGATCGACATCAGCGAAGACCGGCTTTGCCCCAAGAAGCTCGACCACGTTGGCGGTTGCGATAAAAGTCATTGCCGGCACGATCACTTCATCGCCCTGACCGATATCCATGGCCAACAGGGTCGCAAGGGCCCCATTGGTCCAGCTATTGGTCAGAAGGGCGTGGGGCACCTCGAAGTATTCCGAGAGCTGCGTTTCCACATCGCGGCCGACCTGGCCCGATGTTAAAAAGGGCGTGTCGAGAACAGCTGCGACTTTCGCCGCGTCCTCCGCGCCCATCTGGTGCAGATAGAATGGAACCGTCATAACGCTACGAACCGCCTGTCTGAAGCCGCCTTCGAGGTCTATTCGCACCTGCGTCGAACCCCGCTCCCGCAACGCGCCATATGGTGCACGCTACTTGCTCGCTTCCGGATTCAACACCAGCCCGCGTGTTCGGGTAAGTGAATTGGCGCCTTAAGCTTAACGCTAAGAAAGCCGCTCAAGCCGTTGGTTTTTCACGTTATGGGTTTGATCTATAGAGCGGTTTCCGGCGCAATCAAATGCGCCGCAAGTTCGATCCAGTTTTATGACCAAAACGGTTCTGGAGAGGCGCCGACAGTACCGAGACCGGCGCATGCCGGCGTTGAAGCATTCATAGGAATCATGAGCGATCGAGTAGAGTTGAAGACGACTGAGATTCTCGGCATTCCTGTTGCAGCACTTAACAGGTCGCAGGTTTTGAGGCTTATCGAGCAATGGGTGGAGCAAGGAGAAAGCCGCTATATTTGCCTTTGTGACGTACACAGTCTCATGCGCGCTCAGGACGACCCGGAGCATCTACGCGCATTGCAAAACGCCGATCTTATCTTGCCAGATGGCCAGCCCCTGGTGTGGACGGCAAAACTACGCGGTATAGCAGACATAGAACGATTGCCAGGACCGGACCTCCTTCCATTGCTCTGTGAACGCGCTGTGAAGACAGGATGGCGTCATTACTTCTATGGTGGCGCCGACGGTGTTGCACAGAAGCTTGCCGAGAAGCTGCAAGGCCGGTTCCCGGGACTGCAAGTCGCTGGCACAACGGCCCCACCCTTCCGGCCGCTCACCAAAGAAGAGGACGATGCGAGTATCGGGCACATGACCGAAACGCGCAGCCAGATCGTGTGGATCGGTCTTGGGTGCCCCAAGCAGGAACGATGGATGCTGGATCATGCCGGCCGGATGCCAGGGACGATTGTCATCGGCGTCGGCGCTGCGTTCGACGTCCACAGCGGGCGCGTGAAGCGAGCACCGCATTGGATGCGCAACAACGGGCTCGAATGGCTGCATCGCCTGTTGTCTGAGCCCCGTCGCCTGTGGCGGCGATATCTGTGGTTCGCACCGCGCTTCGCTTTTGCCAGTCTCACGGAAACATTGGTGCGACGCACGTCTCACTAAGTGGTATGACTTTCTCTACCTATTTGATATAAAATGATTTTTCTACATTGCAGGGGCATTCTTGCGCACCCGCGCAGTCGCAATTCATCGAACGCCTGACCATATCCCTCATTCTCAACAGGCCCTCCGCACTCGATGGTGTCTGGCCAGTGCACAGGAAAGCGGGATTTTCCGGCTATGAGTGACGTCGCGACAAAGCTCGATATTGTTTCGCCGGACTATAAGCGCGATCCCTTCGCGACTTATGCGCGTCTCCATGACAGCGTGCCGACGGTCAAGGTCGACATGCCGCTCATTGGCCCCGTCTGGATGGTCGTTCCCCATGACGGCGTCGTGACCATGTTGAAAGACAATGCCCGCTTCGTGCAGGAGCCACAGAATGCCGGCCGCAAGAATCGTCTGGGAATCAGCTGGTGGACGCCGCGTCTTCTCAAGACACTGACCGAAAACATGCTCGGCCGCGACCAGCCGGCCCACCGACGACTGCGCGGATTGGTCGACAAGGCCTTCAGCCGGCGCGGCGTCGAAGATCTGCGGCCTCGCATCGAGGCGATCGCGGAGCGTCTCTTGGACAAGATGGAAGGTGCCGGTCAGGTCGATCTGATGACGAGCTTCGCACGTCCTTTGCCACTCGCAGTGATTACAGAACTTCTCGGGTTGCCCGATGAGGACCGGCCCAAATTCACACGCTGGGTGAAGGCCATGACCCGGTCTCCGACGACAATGGGGCAACTCATGGCTGTTCCGAGTCTGATCCAGATCAGCCGCTACATTCGCAGTCAGGTGGTCCTGCGCCGCAAGGACCCGCGCGACGATCTGATAACGGCACTGGTCGAGGCTGAAGAGGCAGGCGATCAGCTCTCGGAAGACGAGCTGGTCACGATGATTTTCCTTTTGCTGGTGGCCGGTCACGAAACCACGGTCCACCTGATCGGCAGCGGAACACTGGCTCTTTTGAGATTCGACGACCAACGACGGCAGCTTCAAGCTGACATGTCAGGCATCGATGCGGCCGTCGAGGAACTCTTGCGCTTCACAACGCCCGTGGAAGTATCCACGGTCCGTTATGCAAGCGAGGACATGGACTTTCACGGGCTGACAATTGCGCGGGGAGACCCGATCACGGCGTTTCTCGGTGCCGCCAATGCCGACCCCGCAGTCTTTGCCGAGCCGCACAAACTCGATCTGTCGCGCGACCCGAACCCGCATATGTCGTTCGGCTCCGGCGTCCACTTCTGCCTCGGCCTGCAACTTGCCCGTCTCGAGGCACAGATTGCGTTCAAGAAGCTCCTGGAACGGTTTCCTGATCTGGCGCTCGCAATCCCCATGGAAGACATCGAATGGCTGCCGACACTCGGCATGCGCGGGCTGAAAGCGCTACCGGTGACGACTTCTAAGCGGCTTGTTTGAAAATCCTGAAGCCGGCCCTCTCCCGCGGCCCAACCGCCCAATAAGGGCGCCCTCTGGACAGTTGGGCCGAGGGAGAAGGCTGGCTGTGGCTGGGAAAGTCGCCGCTGTACGACTTTCAAGACAGCTATCAGGTGAAAAGCGTCAGGACACCCGTGTAGCCATAGACGCGGTCATTCGAGATTTCGCCATTGCCGAAAAATCCCACGATCGGGATATCGCCGAACGCTGCCTGGATCGTTGCGAGCTCGAAGGACTCGCCTTCGAACAGATTCGGTCCCCGCGCGACGCATGAATAATACAGGCCCGCCTTAGGCGTCCCCGAGACGCGCGACTTCAGATCCTCGAGCATTCGCTGCAGATCCTTTGCCGCGCTTTCCACATCGCGGCGCACGAAAAGCAGGCGGCTTCCAGCATCGGCATCGTCACCGATGACGACAAGCCCCTGGCTGGGCTCGATACCGATCAGATTCCTGACAAGATAATCGCCTGTATCCGACCCGGTGACCGGCAACGCAGCATGAACGTTCGAGAGCCACGGCATAGGATCAACACCGTCGGCCACGCCGAGATCCTCGCTCAAGACCTCGAGAGCCGGCCGATCGTCGAGTGTGAGCAGCACATTGCCGGCACTTCTGGTGACCTGATGGGATGGCCCGATCGGCGAACACCCCTGGGTCAGCCCGACCGCTACCTCGAGATCACTGCTGAACAACACGCCTGAGACGCCACCATCGACAACCTGCCCGACAATCTGGGGAAAGATCTCTTCAGCTGCCGAAAGACCGCCAACCAGATACGCACCATGATCGCGGGCCAGGGCACCGACAATTTCGCCTGTTTGAGGATTGCGCGGATCTCCGTGAACGATGCCAAGCATCGGGATAAAATCCGGATCGACCGATTCCGCAACATCGTCGGGATCGACCTGTGAATCGACCAGGCGATAACTGCCGTCAGCCACCCGCCCGGTAAGCGCGACAATGGCCGATGTGTCGAAATATTCGGCACCAGTCGCACAAACGCCGATCCCGACCGTTCCCACCCAATCGGTAATGCCCGTACGGGCCGTCAAGACCGCAACGATGTCTTCGACCGAACCGGCGAGTGAACTTGTGACATACACAAATCCCAGATTGTGACCGTCGGCCTGGCTCAGTTGATCAGCGCAATGTTCGGCAAGCGCGCGCGGTTCGCCATCGACAGCCTGGGCATATGCAAATTCCGTCATGAAACGGGATCGTTCATGGCAGCATGTGGCGACGGTGCCTGCCGGCATCCTCGCTGAATCCGAGTCGCAAACGCTACGCGCTCGATCGGTTGATCAAACTGACTCAAGCTGTTCCTCCCTATCAGGCGCATCCTATCATGCAGCCGTCTACTGGGCTTTTCACAAAAATACCAATTGAGTTTCACCTCAAGTTGCCGTTTTTTGCCTTCGGATCAAATTGTCTCGACCTGAATTCGGCAAATGTAGCCCGTTTCGCAATGCGCGAAGATTCGGCCAAGCTGCCCCATGTTTGTCAGGTCGGTGCTTTACGCTGTATTCATGTGCGTCTCGAACGAGAGCAGCGTGACGGTTGGGAGGCTCGCTTGAATCGGCTCGCTAGAGTTTTGTCATTTGCAGTTATTTGTCTGGTCGCAAGTGCGCCATCGAACGCTGGCGATCCGGTTGAAGACTATTGGATATCGGTTCTCCGAAAAGCGGATAGCGTCCAGGTTCTGATCAAGGACGGCGTTACCGGCGGATGCTGGCTCAATCCCAAGGCCGCAAAGGCAGTGATCGAGGATACGTTCCTGAAGGCGGGCATTCGCGTTGAGCCCGGCGCGCAGATGCAGGTTCGGCTGTCGGCCATTGGACTTGCAATCATTGTGGAAGATCGCCGAACCGGCTGCGCCGTTCATAGCGAACTCGAAGCCCAGCATCGCGGCGCTGCCGCAGCACCGAACGGCGGATTGCTCGTGTCAGCCGTTGTCACAAGCTTCCGAAAAGGCTCATTCGCGGTCGGTCCCGAGCATCTCGACTCCCAACTCAACAAGACCGCATCCCGCTGGGCCAGCGAATTTGCCGCATTATGGCAGCGCGCCCACCGTGGCTATCGATAGCGCCGTTCCGTTCGGTTTTCTGCCGGATACCGCCACAATCGTCAAGAAATTGGCCGGGGCGCCAGGGTTCGAACCTGGGATCGCGGGAGCACAAGTGTCGGCGGATCAAGGAGGCGGCCGAGGAGATTTCTGCTGCATCCCTGTCTGACCAACGCCTGCGATGGTCGGCGCAATCTTGTCGTCGAAGAGCTTCGGCCAATTTCGGACAGAGGCTGCCTATTTGGACTTTGGCGGGGGTGGCATATCTTCAATCAGCTCGACGCCTGCCAAAGTGCCATCCGCTGCAATATCGATAATGGCCTCGACATGTCGTTGTTTCTTGTAAGGCCCGGGTGCTCTGTCTGTCGGAGCAAAATAGTACACGTGCCCAGCGTCCTCCTCGGCATCGGCCTCATGTGTCCAATATGCCGGTCGTTTCTCCATATCTCGAACTCCTCAAAAGTTCTCCATGCCGCCGAGGGCTTCATGGACCTGGTCGCTCCATTCTTCCTTCGGAAATGATTGGACATAGAGAAACGCAGCCAGTTCTCCAATGTCGAATCCGCCGCGATATCCGCGCGCTCGCCGCAATACAGCCGCTCCGTTCGAAACGGGGGCATTTCGGGCTTGGCTTCGTCAAGGCCCGGACCTTTTGGAATCACCGCCTAGACAGCCTCCTTGCTGTTGCCGGTCAAATTTCTGCCAGCGCGCGATGTTGAATCCCATGGTACGCGGGACGGCACATTCGAAGTCGCGCGCATCGATTGAAGAAATCAAAGAACCAACGAGAGTCCGAACGGTAGCGGGAGAAGAGTTCAAATGAACTGCGAGAATTCCACTAACCCGTTGAAAAGATTGGCTGGGGCGCCAGGGTTCGAACCTGGGATCGCGGGATCAAAACCCGCTGCCTTACCACTTGGCTACGCCCCACCATTGGGATTTGAGCAATCTCGCAAGTCTTCGTCGCATTCTCGGACGAGACGTGCACGCGAAGGGTGCTGCTCGGCGACGCTTATAAGGGAAAGGACAGCTCCGAGGCAACCGCCACGAAATCTCCATCGCTTCGAATGTTCCTATCGGACTATTGTCGCGAATTGGAGCGGGCCTTTTCGAAAGCGCGAGATATGGCGTCGATCGCGCGGTTCGAACCCCCATCTCAACCGTCGGCAAAATCTTACGCGGTCGTTTTAGCTCTTAGAATCGCATAGTTCTCGCGCCGCCCTCGCCTGCCAGCCGGTCATTAAAGCCATCTCAGCGATGCCTTGCGGCGACCAATGGGCTTGTCTATAAGTCGTGGTCTTGTTGAGCCGGAGTGTGGCGCAGCCTGGTAGCGCACCTCGTTCGGGACGAGGGGGTCGCAGGTTCAAATCCTGCCACTCCGACCAAATATTCCCGCAATCGCCAGGAATGCTCTTGAGCTGACCCTGCGACGATGGAAAGCCGTCTTTCCCGATGAATGACCAAGCAAACGAATCGCCGACAGCGGCCCAGCTTGCCTTCTCGCGTACCATGGATTTCACCTATGGCGTTCCCCAGGAAGTCGCGCCCGGCGTCCGGCGCGTTGTCGCCGAAAACCCGAGCCCGTTTACGTTCAAGGGAACGAATACGTTTGTCGTCGGCGAACGTGAGGTCGCAATCATCGATCCCGGACCGGAGGACGATGCCCACCTCGAAGCCGTCATGCATGCGGTCGGGCCGGCACGCGTAACCCATATTCTTCTAACCCATACCCACCGCGATCATTCCGATGGGATCCCTGCCCTCCAGGCACGGACGAATGCGCCGGTTTATGCCTTTGGTCATACGGGTAAGCCGCGCGGCGCCGGGCCAGCCAGCCTGACGGGCAAGGCCTTTGTCGACGAAGCCTTCACCCCCGACGAGCCCGTGCGGGACGGCGATACGATTTACGGCAACGGCTGGGCGTTCGACGCCATCCACACGCCGGGCCACGCACCGGATCATCTCTGTTTCGCCCTTGTCGGGGAACGGCTGGTGTTTTCAGGCGATCATGTGATGGGCTGGAATACAACCGTGGTCGCCCCACCGGAAGGCAATATGGGAGACTATCTGGCGTCTCTGGAGAAGCTTCTCGGGCGGCACGACAAACTCTTTTTCCCAGCCCATGGCGGACGCATCGAAACGCCACGGCGTGTCGTCAAAGCCTATTTGATGCACCGAAAAATGCGAGAATCGGCGATCCGCGCCTGCCTCGAGGATGGGATGCGCACTAATCCCCAAATTGTTGGAAAAATCTACCCTGGTCTCGACGCCAGCCTCCTTGCCGCCGCCTCACTGTCCGTTCACGCCCATCTCGAACACCTGATCCAAAAGGGTTTCGTGACGTCGAACGACGAGACTCCAGGTATTCAATCCTCCTTCGCTCTCGCTCCGCCTTCCTCTCAAGAGCGGCCTGACGCTTCTCCTCCTCGGCCTTAGCTTTTCGCGCCACCTCGGCCCGGGCCTTGGCTTCGCGGGCACGGCGCGCAAGCACGATCTCCAGAACCTGCTGTTCACCGGCCTCGAGCTGACTTTTGACTGACGCGAAAAGGCGGCGAATTCTGCGGGCATTCGTACCGAAGTCATGCTGTCCGAAACGCGAAGACGATCTGACGTCGACCCGCGTTTCATTGCCTTCCGGCGCGACCCGAATCACGACGTCGTCGGGAAAGCCCATGACCAGCGTGCGGGACACGGCTTCGATCCGGCCTGGCCCCTCTTCCGTGGGCTTTTGCTCCGTGACCACTTCCCAGTCCATGCGCTTCACGGCTTCGCGCACGAGATCATAGGTTTCCTCGGGCGAGCGTTCCAGGACCATTGGACGGATATCGGGATAGGCGGATGCCTGCTGCAGTGCGAACCCGTTATCGGGATAGGAAATGCGCTTGTTACTGACGGGCCGCTGGATAACAAGCGCTTCGAACCGTGGTGCTGCTGCTGGATCGGTCGCAACATCGTTGATTCGCGGCAATAGCAACAGATCCGGCAAATACCAGCTCGGACCGGCAAGAATGAGCAGGCTCACCAAAGTTCCGGTGATAGCACGGCCCGCTCCCGAATGCCCGTGACGCCAGATCGAGACCATCGACATCGCCGCCAGAAGCAAACTTATGAGGGCACCTATGATCCCGACGCCAAGAACGCTGGTTGCGACGGGCGTCGACATGGTGGCAAAACGATGCAACAGCACGCCGATCAGCAGCAATTGAGCCGAGAACATGGCCAAACGCCTGCTCCATGCCGCAAGGCTGGATTGCTTTTGTAGGAGTCGCGCCGCCATAAGCTACGGATCTACGCCTTTCGAACTGACATTCTCGAAACCTTGAGCGTTCTCGAATTTCATCACACGTGACGTGCCGTCATCTCGACGACCACCGCCGGGCCATGGTATTGGCCAAATGATCTCTCTTCAAGCGAGGCCCTAAGCCCATGCCGCCCCTGACCAACCTGCAGCAACGCGACATCGAAACGCTGATTCACCCTTATACCAATCTGGACGCATTCCGCCACTCGGGTCCAACGATTCTGGAACGGGGCGAAGGTATCCACGTCTGGGACACGGATGGCAAACGCTATATCGAGGGTCTGGCCGGATTGTGGTGCACATCGCTCGGTTATGCCAATGCCGAACTCATCGAGGCTGGCCGCGAACAGCTGTCACGGCTGTCATTTTCGCACCTTTTCGGCGGAAAAAGCCATGATCCCGCCATCGCGCTTGCAGAAAAACTCAAGGAAATCGTGCCGCACGAAGCGTCGAAAATCCTGTTCACATGTTCCGGTTCCGAGGCGAACGACACGCAAATCAAGCTGCTCTGGTACTACAACAATGCCCGCGGGCTGCCCGAAAAGAAGAAGATCATTTCCCGCCAGCGCGGCTATCATGGGGTCACTGTCGCAACGGCAAGCCTGACCGGCCTGCCCGCCAACCATGCCGATTTCGACCTGCCGATCGCGGGCATTCTGCATACAGGCTGCCCGCATCATTATCGCTATGCAGAGGATGGCGAGAGCGAAACCGAGTTTGCGACCCGCCTCGCTGACGAACTCGACGCGATGATCCAGGCGGAGGGTCCGGAGACCGTAGCCGCCTTTATCGCAGAACCGGTGATGGGCGCCGGCGGCGTTATCGTGCCCCCTGAGACCTATTTCGAGAAAATCCAGGCAGTGCTCGCACGCTATGACATCATGTTCATCGTAGACGAAGTCATTTGCGGATTCGGGCGCACCGGCAACCTGTTCGGCTCCGAGACATTCGCGCTTGAACCGGACACGATCTCGATGGCGAAGGCCATCACGTCAGCCTATGCCCCGCTCGGTGCCGTCACGGTTTCCGAGGATGTATATCAGGCCATGCTCGACGAGAGCCGGAAGATCGGCACATTCGGTCATGGCTACACCTATACCGGCCATCCCTTGTCGACAGCGATTGCCCTGAAGACCCTGGAGATCTATGAGCGCGACGACACGGTCGCCCATGTCCGGCAGATCGCTCCGACATTCCAGAAGCGTCTCAAGGCACTCGGCGATCACCCCCTCGTCGGTGAAGCACGCGGCGTCGGCCTTATCGGCGGATTGGAACTCGTCGCCGACAAAGCCACAAAGACTTCCTTCGATCCGACCCAGACCGTCGGCATTCAGGCATCCGTCTTCTGCCAGGAAGAAGGCGTCATCCTACGCGCTATCGGAGATACGCTCGCGATCTGCCCGCCGCTTATTATCGAGGAAGACGCCGTGAACGAGATTTTCGACGCGGTTGAACGCGGCCTCGACAAAACGATGGTCTGGGCCCGGAAAGAGGCTGCCTAGCCCGGACTTCTCACACTTCTGTGGATCGTCATCGCGTCATGCGGGAGCGTTCCGCTAGGAAAGCGTCGAAAAGCGTAGCCTGAGCTACGGTTGAGAGGCTTGACGACGCGGGCGGCCCGCCTGACGCGATGACGACCGCAGCAGTGTGAGAAGTCCGGGCTAGCGCTTCTCGTTGCTGTAACCAGCCCTCTTGTCCGTCCCAACTACGCGATAGGGTTACCCTCGGGATAGTTGGGCCGGGGAAGAGAGCTGGCTTCAGGACTTCCAGTTCAAGATCTAACCGATCCGCTCTTTGACGTCCGCAGCGAAGTCTTCGTAACGGCGCAGAGGGGTTACATCGATATGCACATGCTGACCATGTTCCTTCATGATCGGCAGATCGAGAGTGATCTGGTCTAGGGCGTCATGGGAATCGATGTTGACCACGGCCACAACGCGCCGCGCACCGACACATTTCCATAGATCGATAACAGCGCCGGCCTCCTTTGCGCCGAGCGCTGCATCGGCCTCTCTTGCCCACATCTGGAAAAGTTCGTCCTGGCTCATGCCTGCCGGATATTCGACATTAAAATCCAAAAGAAACAGCATCGCATCCTCCCAACATTGAAGCGGGCTTTGCACCCGCATCTGATTATCGTCCGAATATTTCGTGCGCAATCAAGCCCGTTCTACACATGTTGACCGCCGTTGATATGCAGTTCCGCACCGTTCACATAACTCGACTGCTCAGAGCATAAGAAATAAATCGCTTTGGCCACTTCCTCCGGCTCGCCCAATCGGCGAAGGGGGATCTGTTCCTCAACGATCTTTTCGGTTCCGGGCGACAGTATCGAGGTATCGATCTCCCCTGGCGAAATCGCGTTGACCCTGATACCCAGCGGACCGAAATCGGCTGCCATTTCTCGCGTCAAAGCCGCCAGTGCAGCCTTAGAGGTCCCATAAGCGGCTCCCGCAAACGGGTGGACCCGGCTCCCAGCGATCGACGTGACATTGACAACAGCGCCACGCGCTAACTCAAGCTCTTCGAGCAATCCGCGACCGAGCATGAAGGCGCCGAAGAAATTGACCTGGAAGACCGTCTGCCAATCGCTGACGGTCGTGTCGATAGCACCGAGGCGCGCGCCCCCCTTACCTTTCGGCGAGATTGCGGCGTTATTGACCAATGCGTTTAGCCTGCCCCCCTGATCCTTCAAGCGCAATTTCATTTCCGCGATAGCGGATTTGGTGTTCTCGGGATCGGCCAAGTCGACCTGAATATGATCCTCTGGTCCGGCCTCCCAGGGACAATCTTCTGGAAAAGGGTGACGGGAACATGTGATCACACGCCATCCAGCGCTCGAGAAGCGCTTGACTGTGGCATGCCCAATACCGCGGCTGGCCCCCGTCAAAATCAGAGTCTTGCGGTCTTCGTTTGGCAGCGTGTTCATCACCAACTCACTTCTCGAATGCGCTGAACGGGACGGGCCGCCTTAAGGATAAAGGCGCGTCTTCGTCCAATCGGAGGTCTGATCCGTCCGCCTGAATACAACCCTGTCATGAAGCCTGAATGGGCGGTCATGCCAAAACTCAATCTCCACCGGTCCAAGCCGAAACCCGGACCAATGTGCCGGCCGCTCGATCGTGCCGATGCCGTATTTCGCCGTGTAGATCGCGACGGCCTTTTCGAGTGCAAGGCGGCTTTCCAATGGCCGCGACTGCTTTGAAGCCCAGGCCCCGATCCGGCTGCCGCGCGGCCGGCTTTCAAAATAATCATCGGCCTCGCCATCAGGCACCGGCAGCAATGGTCCACGGACGCGCACTTGCCTGCGAAGGCTCTTCCAATGAAAGCACAGCGCCGCCTTTGGCTGGCCGGCAAGCTCCCTGCCCTTCGCACTTTCGAGGTTCGTATAGAAAACGAATCCCGTCTCATCGAAACCCTTCAAGAGCACCATGCGAACGTTCGGCAAGCCATCCGCATCGACGGTCGCAAGCGACATCGCATTGGGATCGTTTGGCTCGTGCGATTCGGCCAGCGTCATCCAATCGCCGAACAATGCAAACGGCTCGGAAGCATCCGCAAAGTCACCATCCTGCGGCACCGCGTCGTAACCGGGATCGACAGTTTCGCCCATCTACTTTCGCTATCCTTCAGCAATCCAGATTGATCATTACAAAGCCCAAATTCGTGTTTCGGCCCGTTTTGGGATCGCTCTTTACCTTTTGCTCACCCTGATAGCGCAAGATCAAGTGGTTTGATAGTACGCGCCACGCACCATAGGGCGCACCCCTGAGTCGAGTTGTTAAGCGTTGAGTAGTCAAGTCATGCGTCATCACATCACCCACACTCTTTCCGTTTTCCTTGTTACGCTTCTCATCGGTTGGCTTGCCACCGTGCCGGCCCAAGCCGATCCTGGCAGCATCGCAGCCCATGCCGCCGTTCCCGATAAAAAGATCGAAAAGCGCTTTAGCATGCACACGCTGCAGCGCTTGCGCGCCAAGCTGGACGACAGTGATCGGCTTGCCGCACTGCGCGCTCTGCACATGGCACTTTCGCGGATCAGCGACGGCGCCACCTTTATCTGGCGCAAGAAGAGCCGCCAGCTTGCCGGTGTCATCAAGCCGACGACCGCATTCCGCAATGTCAAAGGGCAGGTTTGCCGGCATCTCATCTACAGCCTCAGCCTTGGCAAATACGTCAAGAGCATTGAAGGGGTTGCCTGCCGCGGCACGGATGGCCGCTGGCAATTGACCAGCTAAGAAGCGCGGGAGCGGCACCGGAATAGTCGATGCCGTTCCCCCTTGCCTGTTCGATAGCCTGAAACAGTCAGCGAATCGTTCACCCATGGGCCCCCTGGACCCATGGCTCGTTTGTTGTAGGATGCGCCGCTCTAGCCCGGATTTCTCACACTGCTGTGGATCGTCATCGCGTCATGCGGGAGCGTTGCGCTAGGAAAGCGTCGAAAAGCGTAGCCTGAGCTACGGTTGAAAGGCTTGACGCCGCGGGCGGCCCGCATGACGCGACCCGAAGGGCGGGTCAAATCGGGTGACCGTCTGCGTCAAAGCGCTTGCTCGATGGAAAGGCATCGCGCTGCGCACTTTTCCTAGCCTGTCACCCGATTTGACCCGTGACGACCGCAGCAGTATGAGAAGTCCGGGCGAGGGTCAAGAGTCGCGAAAGTTCAGCGAATCCTTGGCCGCATTTCCCCAGGAGCATCGCATGACAGAGCCAAATCGATTGATGGCAGGCAAACGCGGCCTCGTAATGGGCGTCGCCAACAATCGCTCAATTGCGTGGGGTATTACGCGTGCCTGTGCCGAAGCCGGTGCGGAAATCGCCCTCACCTATCAGGGTGAAGCGCTGAAGAAACGCGTTGGTCCCCTCGCCGAACAGATTGGCTCGGATGTTGTCCTCCCATGTGATGTGACGGACTCTGCCAGTGTCGACGCGGTGTTTGCAGATCTCAAAGAACGATGGGGAAAGCTCGACTTTCTTGTTCACGCGATCGCGTTCTCTGACAAGGATGAACTCGGCGGTCGATATGTCGAGACAAGCGAGGACAATTTCACCAAGACGCTCAATATCTCCTGCTATTCGTTCACGGCCCTGGCACAACGCGCCGAACAGCTGATGACAGATGGCGGATCCCTTCTGACACTCACCTATTATGGCGCCGAAAAAGTCATGCCCCACTACAATGTGATGGGCGTCGCAAAGGCCGCACTCGAGGTGAGCGTACGCTATCTTGCGGCCGATCTCGGCAAACAAGGCATTCGCGTCAATGCCATCTCAGCCGGCCCGATCAAAACCCTGGCAGCCTCTGGTATCAGCGACTTCCGCTATATTTTGAAATGGAATGAACTCAACGCTCCACTTCGGCGAACTGTCTCAATCGACGATGTCGGCAATGCCGCTCTTTATCTTCTCTCAGACATGAGCCGGGGCGTCACCGGCGAAGTTCATCATGTGGACAGCGGATATCATGTCGTCGGTATGAAGGCTGTCGATGCGCCCGATATAGACAAAGTCAAAGACTGATCCAAGACACTCCTGAACAGACATTCAGCTCAGCAACCGAAGGCCCGATTACCCCGATGCAAAAGGATTGCACGATCTATTTCGTTCGCCATGGACAGACGGATTGGAATGCAGAATGGCGCCTGCAAGGCCAACTGGATATCCCGATCAACGACAAGGGGCGAGCACAGGCCAAACGCAATGGCGAAAAACTGGCGGAAGTTTTAGATGACCCAACGCAATTCCACTATGTCGCCAGCCCCCTTGGCCGCACGCGCGAGACAATGGAGATCGTGCGCGGCGCTCTTGGTCTTCCGGCCGAGGAGTATGAAACTGACGATCTGTTGAAAGAGATACATTTCGGCGATTGGCAACACCGGACATGGGATGAATTGCGCGCGGAAGTCCCTGACCTCATTGCCGCACGCTTCGCCGATCCATGGAATACGGTTTCTCCGGGCGAAGGCGGCGAAAGCTACGGTATGCTATCGGACCGTGCGCTCAAATGGTTCGCAGGCGTCGACCGCGACACGGTCGTCGTCTCCCACGGTGGGATCAACCGCTGCCTTCGCGGCCACATCGAGAATCTGACCCACAAGGAAATCGCCAGCATGAAAGTCCCTCAGGACCAGGTCATGGTGATACGCAATGGAGCGATCGACTGGATCTGAGAGACATTCTTGACCACAGCCAGCCCTCTCCCCCGGCCCAACCACCCCGAGGGTACCTTTATTGGGTGGTTGGGCCGGGGGAGAGGGCTGGCTTCAGGGGAATTGAACCAAACATTGATCGGTCCTAACCAAACCATGACAAGAATTCCGTCGCCCTCTTTCCCCGCTGATGTCACGCGCTTATAACTGCCGGCATGTCTCACAATAGCTTCGGCCATCTCTTCCGCGTGACGACCTGGGGCGAAAGCCATGGCCCTGCCATCGGCTGCGTCGTTGACGGATGCCCTCCCGGTATTGCGATCAGCGAGGAGGAAATCCAGGTCTTTCTCGACAAGCGCCGACCGGGTCAGTCGCGCTATACGACCCAGCGCCGGGAACCTGACGCGGTCAAGATCCTTTCAGGCGTTCTCGACGACGAGGACACGGGCGGAAAAGTAACCACGGGCACCCCGATCGCGATGCAAATCGACAATGTCGATCAGCGCTCCAAGGACTATTCCGAGATTAAGACTCTGTATCGGCCGGGCCATGCCGACTATGCCTATTCGGCCAAATACGGCATCCGCGACTATCGTGGCGGCGGCCGCTCTTCCGCGCGCGAAACGGCGATGCGTGTTGCCGCCGGCGCCATTGCCCGCAAAATCATACCCGGCCTTAATGTGCGTGCAGCGCTGGTGCAAATGGGACCCCATACGGTCGACCGCGATAAATGGGACTGGGATCAGGTCGATCAGAATCCGTTCTTCTCGCCCGACCATAGCGTCGTGCAGTCCTGGTCGGCCTATCTCGACGGATTACGCAAGAATGGCTCGTCGTGCGGTGCCGTAATCGAGGTTATTGCCGACGGCGTTCCGGTTGGTCTCGGCGCACCGATCTATGGCAAACTCGACCAGGATCTCGCTTCCGCGATGATGAGCATCAATGCCGTCAAAGGCGTCGAGATCGGTGCAGGATTCGCAGCGGCGGCGCTGACCGGCGAAGAGAATGCCGACGAAATGCGCATCGGCGAAGATGGCCAGCCTCAGTTTCTGGCGAATAATGCCGGCGGTATCCTCGGCGGCATCTCGACAGGGCAACCCATCGTTGCGCGTTTCGCAGTCAAGCCGACATCTTCGATCCTGACGCCGCGCAAAACGATCGATTCCGATGGACAGGAGCGAGAGATCGTCACAAAGGGGCGCCACGATCCTTGTGTCGGCATCCGCGCCGTTCCCATTGGCGAGGCCATGATGGCCATTGCTCTCGCAGACCATTTTCTTCGCGACCGCGCGCAATGTGGAATGGCGGATGGCCGCTGACGAAGCCTCTTCGAACGATATCCGGTTCGCATTGCAAGGATGCGAGCCCTACAGCTTCCGCGCCGATCCAACTGTACCGATTTTTCCCGACGAACGACCGTTGATCGTTTTCGACGGGGTCTGCGTATTGTGTTCCGGCTTTGCTCAGTTTGTGATTTCGCGGGACACGAACAAGGACTATCTCCTCACTCATGCGCAGTCGGATCTCGGACAAGCTCTCTTTCGGCACTACGGCCTCGATACGTTCAATTTCGAAACCAACCTGCTCATTGACAATGGTCTCGCATTCGGGCGGCTCGAAGCCATGGCGCTGATCCTGCGGCGGCTGGGATGGCCCTGGCGCGCGGCCATGAGCCTCCTATGGCTACCGGAGCCAATGGGGCGTTGGATCTATCAGCGAATTGCACGCAATCGTTATGCGATGTGTGGGCGTCGCAACACGTGCTGGGTGCCTGATGGCGAACTCAGGAGCAGGTTGATCATTTGAGTGACGCTGTCCCGCTATTCCACCGGGCCTATGGCCAAGGTGTGTCCGAATTGCCGGCACCAATCATGCGCACGCATGCCGTATACAATCGGCTTGAGCTCGAGGGAGAAGCCGATACGACCCATGGCACATCGATTGCCGCGCGGCTGCTCTGCCGTCTTCTGCGTTTTCCGCCGCAACGGCAGGCCGCTCCCTTGCACATCACAATGACCCGGATAGCGGACGGTGAACGTTGGCGACGCAGGTTCGGTGAGCACGTTTTCGAAACACGGTTCCGGCCAGGCCCGACACCTGGCACAGTCACTGAAAAACTCGGTGTTGTGAGTGCAGTCTCACGCCTCGATACCGACCCATCGGGCGTGACACAGGTCCTGGTCGGATTGCGTTGCTTCGCATTGCCGGTTCCTCGAATCTTCTGGCCCAGGCTTGACGTTCGCGAGGGTGTGGACGGTCCACGCTATACGTTTTCGATGTCGATCACGCTTCCCTGGAACGCACTTCTCGTGCACTACCAGGGGTGGCTCGAAACAAATGGGATCTCTCTGCAATGAACGATGTGAAAGCGCTCTTCTTCGATGTTTTCGGTACCGTTGTGGACTGGCGCAGCAGTGCGATCGCAGAGCTTGAAGCATTCGGAGCCAAGAAAGGACTTAACGGCGACTGGACAGCTTTTGCCGATCAGTGGCGCGGCCTCTACCAGCCTGCAATGGAAGAAGTTCGGAGCGGTCGCCGGCCCTGGGCCATTCTCGATTCCCTCCACCGGGAAAGTTTGATTACACTCCTGGAACAATTCAATATCAGCGGACTTGGTGACGACGAGATCGATCACTTGAACCGGATCTGGCACCGTCTCGACCCTTGGCCTGACTCCGTTGAAGGCCTTGCTCGCTTGAAAACGAAATTCATCCTCTCGACACTCTCGAACGGCAACACGGCACTGCTCGTCAATATGGCGAAGAATGCCGGTTTGCCATGGGACGTCATTCTCGGTGCCGAAACCGCGAAGGCTTACAAGCGTATGCCCGATGCCTATCTGCGCAACATGGCTCTTCTGGACATGGACCCTGCGAATTGCATGATGGTCGCGGCACACAATGACGATCTGATGTCGGCATCCGAACTTGGAATGCGCACGGCCTTCATCGTCCGGCCGACAGAGTATGGCCCGGAACAGGCGACGGACCGAAATGCCGAGGGCGATTGGGATATCGTGACAGATGCCATGACCGGCGTTGCCGATGCATTAGGATGTTAGGGCGTGGACACATGAACGCTTAGCCACGGTCTAATCGCTGCCAGTTTGTCGCGAGCTTGTCATAGCGAGTTGCAATCCGTCTGCAGTGCTTGATGCGGTTGAAGAACCGTTCCACCTGATTGCGGTCGCGGTATAGATGCGGGCTAAAGCAGATTGGGTTTCTACGATTTCTCTTTGGCGGGATATTCGCCCACGCTCCGCGCTCCCGAACCAGATCCCTGATCACATCGGAATCATAAGCTCTATCTGCCAGAAACATGCTGTTGGAATGAAGCCCTGTTAGCAATTCCTTTGCGAGTAGACTGTCGTGGTCTTGACCGGCACTGAGCGCCAAGCAGATAGGTAATACCAGCGGCGGTCAGTATTGACCCTTGTCATGGCCTCAAACCGGTCACTCGGGCAGGCACGGTGCGCAGGGCGATGCCGGCGCATCGTTCAAGCGCCGGAACGCACCCGATGGCCGGTTTCAGGCCACCGGAGGCCGCGTGCATTTGCCCGCAGGCGTCGTTGCGTCCTGCTTGCAGTACCCGGCACTGCGGCGCAGAACGCGCCTTACCTGAGAACAAATGCACACGGTGACAAGGGTCAATACTGACCGCCGCTGGTATAAACCCTTCGCATCGACAACTGCGTGGATTTTGGTCGTCAATCCACCACGCGAGATGGCTGTGCAGTTGCTATCACATTTATTGGCGCGTCCCGCATGCTGATGCACTCGCACGATGGAGGTGTCGATCATCTGCACATCCGCATCATGTCCATCGGACATGGCGATGAGGATTTGATTCCAGATGCCAGACCTGCGCCATCGATTGAAGCGATTGTTGCAGGTCGCATATGGGCCATTGCAATCGGGCAGATCGCGCCATGGCGCTCCGGATCGCAAGACCCGGAAGATGCCAATTAGTACCGGTCAGTCGTCGACGCGCGGCACACCGCGAGACTTGTCGGGTTGAACTGACCGGATAATCGACCACTCAAAGTCAGTCATTTCATAGCGCGTGATTCAAGCTCCTGGAAGCTTCAATCACAGTCGCGCTGTGGTCAACAAGTCCCGCCGGGTGATCTCAAAGGTAGATTTGTGACTGATGCTGAAGGGCAAGAAGCCGTCATCGGCGGATCAACAGGAAGGCCGATTTTGACCCGGAGCTGACACCAATGGACAAACAGGTTTGCTATTGCGTTGGCGCAACTTTCCCCCAATATCGGTGCTACACTCTGACCTGCGACTCGGGTGCCGATCGCTTCGCCTTCGACAGCGATGACATCACTGGCAAATGGAGATCGGATACGGTCACCAACTTCGAGTTGTGTGTCGACTGGATCGATGTTTGGTGGAGCGAATCCGACACTCTGGTCCACCAGGGCGAGACGGGCAGCTCTATCCAGCCAAAAAATGAGAATGCCCGTGACCTGAGCCCTTTGGCTCCCACTTTCATTTGGAGAGTCCTTGGGTTGAATATCTCACTGTTTCGAGTTTGGCGAGCGCGCTGGGCGTGGAGCCCTCAAATAGCGCACAGCGCGGGGTTACCGGTGATTAACCGCTCAATGCCGAATGCGGTCTGACGGTGTTGTAGTCTTAGCGCCAGCGGGCAAGTTTGCGGCGCGCGTCGGCCAGGCTGACGAAGACCTCTTCATTCAACAACTCGTCACGCTTCCGGGCCATCTCGGTCCTCCTGTCTATCTCTTGCTATCAAGATGGACCAATTTAATGGGGGAGGATCAGTTAAGCATATTGCATCTGATGATGTTGGACTCGATGCAGCTGCAGATTGCTGCAGTCACTTGGATCATCAGGTCGAATGCTGATGATCCAAGTTAGTTGAAGCACGCGAATTCAGTAGCATGAGGCCACTTGAGAACGGAAAGGCTAAATGGATGTGGGCTCCGAAAGAGGCCTGCAAAGAGTGTTTGCCGAAATTTGGGAAAGAGGTCGATCACGCACTAGTTCAGCGGCACAGAGAACTTTATCTCACCACCATAGGCTTCGAAATCGTCCGAGCCGATACCGTCGAAGTTGCCCGTAATGCGAAGATTGATGCCCGAATAGTGGTCGAAAGTTAAACCGCCCTCGGCACGGGCCCGGAAAGCGTCAGGACCTGCAACGACGCTGCCGACTATCAGTTGATCCGCCTGATCGAAATTCCAAAGACCGTGCAATGTGCCGTGGGGGGCAATCACCGTGCCGTTTTTCCGAACATGTTGGTAGCTGATGGTCGGGCCAAAGGCCAGCTGTCCCAAGGATACCGTCTGGCTTGGGATGAAGACGCCAACGCTGTTTACAAAGCCATGCTGCCGATCCTCAACATAGGCCACCTTCGCGCTCGGGCTGAAGCTCAGAGCCCCATGCTGCCATTGACCCGTCAAACGGCCTTCGAAGAGCCAGCGGGTTGTGTCGAAATTATCCGTGATTCCATGGAGCAACGGGTTCGGAGAGGTGTTAAAGGGCGAGACATCGTTGTCGGAACGTCCGATGGCTGCGCGACCATCGAAAAACACAAACTCGCTTAGCCTTGCCATCACATAGGGTCCCGCCATCCAGCCGTCACCCTCGACATCGGTGCCAAGCGTAGCTGAAGTGTCGCGCGCCCAGTCATAGGAGACGTGTGCGCCAATCAGCAGGCGGTCGCTCAGAACATAATCGATACCCAGATGTACAACGCCCTGATGCCCGTCGCGATCTCCGCCGCCCGTATCGTCATCAAAATGCGAATAATGCCCTTCAGCCCAGATATCGAGTGGCAGCGCCCGCATTTCGGTCGGGACCGACGCCAAGGGCCCCGCGCCTGAATTGCCGTCGGCTGACCGGCGTTTGTTGGCTGCAGCAAGTCCCAATTGGTTCAGGCTGATGGCGAATGACATCACGCCCTCATTGAGATTGCCATCGGCCGTGAAGCCGAACGGCAGTCCATCGGGACCGGCGACCACACCCGTAAGGCGGTCCATCCAGCGCTGTTGATCGGGGCCGCTGGCAAGAAGCAGGTCGTTTCGGCGATGCAAGAAATTTTTGACGGTTGCCAACGTCTGGCGGCGCACTTCCTCCTCATCGAAGAGCGATTCGACTATGAGGATGGCCGTCGCCGGCATGATGGTGCCGATACTCGAGGTCAGAACGCTTGTGGCGTTTGCGTGGTTGCCCGGTGTTCCGGAGGTGACATCGAGGCTGATGGTACAAATACTGTTCGCCGGCACTTCGCCGCCGCTGAAGCTGATCATACCGGCCCCGGGGATTGCGTCGATCATGCCAGCCGCGCATGTCGTCGAATTGTTCGGCGTTGCCGCCACCATGATCGCCCCAGGGAAGGTGTCTGAAAAGGCAAAACCCGTCACCGGCACCGCATTGGCACTGTTGTCGATGGTGAAGGTCAATCTTGTCACTTCATTGACTTTGATTTTGTCGGGTGAAAACACCTTTGTGAAGGTCTGCTGCGGCAGCACCGTGAGTTGTGCGCTCGCCGTACCGCTGTCGCCATGAGACTGGGACGTCAGGTTGCCGGAGATGTTCGTGTAGACGTTTGGCGTGCTCGACGTCACATCCACGGAGACCGTGCAGGTCCCCCCTCCGGTGACGCTTGCTCCAAATCTGACCGGGCTACCGGTTTGCTCGAGTGTGATCGAGTTCGATGTTGTGGTCACTGTCCCATCGGCACAAGTCGTCGACGGGTTCGGGGTAGCAGCGACCAAAAGCCCCGTCGGCAATGTGTCGGTGACAGACAGCACCCATGCGGGATCGGTACTCGCCGAATTGTCGATTGTTAGGGTTAGAGTCGAGATCTGACCTGAGCCGATCGTGGCGGGCGAGAAGCTTTTGGTGAAGGTCGGAGCTGTCACCGTCCCCACCGTCGATCCCACGGCGCTATTGATCGTGAAATCTTTGCCGCCGTTGCTGACAGTGATATCGGCTTCCAGACGATAGATCGTTCCGTCAACGAGGCTTTCGGCAATGACAGGGTATGGGCCGTCAGGCACAGTAAATGCTTCACAATTCACAAAAGGGAAGTTAACCCCATTCAACGAGCAGAATCTGAGATCGTCGTCATCTGCAAAGCTCAATCCATTATTTGCGCCGCCCCGAAGAACCTCGATGAGTGGTAATGTAGTGAAGGGCCTGTCGGGCTCTGCTTGTATCGTAATACTTCCTGGATTGCTTGCGACACCCAACGTGTCCTGGATAACGCAAGTGCCTGCATTAACGTCAAATTGGATTCCCGTACGTGTCGCTGAATTATGGCTTCCAGTGCATGTGACTTGCGCCGCTGCGTGATCGCGTTGTGAAGTCGTAATGAGCAGCACTAAGGCCAGTGGCAGCGCAGCCAGAAAGCCTCCCAACGCGATGTTGCACTTATGCAACAATTTCCAAAAACTTCGCACTTTTGCCACCAACGCAATACTTGTGACATTACTCAAGCGTCGTTTCTAAGCCAGAATTTCCGTCAGAAATATGTCGTTCAATCCATGTCAGTCAGATTCCAGGTTTTCCCCTTCGGAATTCAAATGGTTGTGACATTTTCGACACGAGTAGCTGTAAATCCGCGCCATGATTGGGCCGGTCGCCTGCCATTCGGGGCTAAACCAGGATTAGGTGGCTCTCAGTCAGTGGCATGGCGCTGCAGAGCGCGTGGCGTAGTCGCGGGCGTAAGTGCTTAGACGGACAACACAAACAGGCATGGACCAATCAATCGGAGCTGATCACACCTTTTCGCGACTTTCTGCCAGCTCAAGTGAAGTCCGCCTCTGGCACGTCTCGGTCGTGCCACAATCGGATCGAAAACGGCTCATATCAAATGGTAACCGGTCGTCATCCGACTCGGGTCATCTGACTCGCATTTGAGAGTACACGGCCTGGAAAGAGAACCTCAGCCACAGGCCTGTTCGCTATCTGATATCAGGAAGACGCTCTTTGCTCCCTGATTTGCGACGAAGCCGAGATAGAGCGTTACGATACACCCGAGGGGGTGCTCACCAAGGTGGCGCTCTTCGATGACGTCACGCCTATATTTCAAGCTCTCGTCGATAACGCCATCGGAATTCTTGTCCACACCGACTGACAATTGGTAGAGAGTTTTCGCCCCTCCCGTACCCAACGCCGCTGTCGGCGGACAGACTAGAAAGCGCTTGTCCGGCGTATGTTGCGGATCGAGAAAATTATGACTCAGTTTTCCTTTGTGATGACAGAACGGTTTGCCGTCGCGCGTGACATTGATCTCCCATGTCGCACCCTCCAACTGATTGCGCTGTTTCCAGATTGGCAGAATGAGTTCGAAGATTCCGTGCTGCCCCTCTTGGAATCCAACGGACTGCGATGAGGCATGGTTTGTCGATCCCCATGTCCAAATCAGCATGGCGCTCGCCGCAAAACAAAGCGTTCGCATCCAAGGTTTCATCATTCAACTCCAGCAAATGACACTCTGCAGCACATGGCGCTGCCCACAGATCCGATCCACGCGCCCCATGCACTCAGTCGAACCGTGGTCGCTCCGTCAGATAGTGTTGCTTCATCGGCTCGCGATAGATCGCCATGAGATCCGAGTTTACATCGAGATTCGGCATCTGATCCATCGGCAGGAGCGGCTTGTAGACCATGCCGTCAAGTTCTTCCGCGAAACTGCGTTTCGCTGCCGCCACGCGGTCAGCATCCAACAGAAAATCCAAGACTGTCCCTGCCAATGCCTTGGAACCTGCCAGCGCACCTTTGTGCGCGATACTCGACGCCAGTGCCACGCCCGCCGACCAATGGTGAAAACGTGCACCGGGAATATTGCCGGGAAACCAGACACGTCCCATTGGAACCTTCCAGGAGATATCACCGCAATCGTTGGACGCCGCGATCATCGGTCCCGGTCCATCCAATCGGTCATAGGATGCATGCAAACCGACAATTGCCGCGTCCGTATTTTTCTGAACCTCGCGCGCCATCGCCTGTTCCTCGCCCGACCACTCCGGCATCCCGATGGCTTCGATATTGGCTTGCATCGCTTCTGCGATTGTCCGATTGCACCGCACCGGCCATACGGCACTGCGCACATCCACATCGACGCTCGTCTGCGTCATCAATGCAGCGCCTTCGGCGATTTTCTTCGCTTGTTCAAAGAGTTTTCCTGCACCGGATGCGTCCGGATGACGGAAGTTCCACCAGACCGATGCTTTCTCGGGAATAACATTCGGCTGCGCACCGCCATGGGTAATGACGCGGTGCGCCCGCATCGTCGGCTCCATGTGCTCGCGGAACTGTGCCATGCCCGTGTCCATCAGCACGACGGCATCGAGTGCATCCCGGCCATGCCACGGCGCCAGTCCGGCATGGGCAGTTTCGCCATGAAACGTGAAATCCGCCGAGATACAGGCGATCTGGACCTGCCCGTAGTTGGTCGAGAAACTGCCGCCGATATGGTTGTGAAACGCTAGATCGACATCGTCGAAATATCCGTCGCGGACATAGAAAGGCCGTGCAAGCACGAGCTCTTCGGCAGGTGCGCCGAAAATTTTCAGGGTGCCGGGCAGACCATGCTTTTCCATGATGCTCCGCAGGGCGAGCGCGCTCGCGATCATCACGGCCGCATTGGCGTTGTGTCCTTCGCAATGACCGGGAGCACCGTCGACAATCGGTTGCTTCCGCGTGACATCCGGCATCTGCGAATTATCGGGAAGACCGTCGTACTCGGCGTGTAGCGCCATGACCGGTCTCCCGGAGCCGTAGGTCGCCAGGAATCCGGTTTCGAAACCGGAAATGCCGGTCTCGACCGCAAATCCGGCATCGCCCAGGAGTTCGGTCATCAAACGCGCCGACTCATACTCCTGCAATGACGGCTCACCAAAGTAGAACAGACTATCCGACAGTAGCGCCAATGCGTCTCTATTGTCGTCCAGATAAGCGAAAAGCCCGGCCTTGAACTCGCTGCCGCTGTCTCCCGTCATTGCTCACTCCTCAACGAATTCGTGACGCTACGGCTTGCGGCACACGACCACTTTGGAAAGAAATGCATTCCAGGACGCCATGGTGGCGAGATTGGTATCGGCAAAGACCATTTCGACATCGTCGCCGAGATAACTCTCGTAATAGGGTTCGTGGAACTTGGCAGGAAAGGCTTCGAGAAGGCCGTCGAAATCAGGACGATCGCCGAACTGCAGCGAGTCGATGAATATCAGCCGGCCGCCGGGTTTGAGTACCCTCGCAATCTCTCCGGCAACCCGGCGGCGGACATCCGCGGGAAGTTCATGAAACAGGAAAATACACGTGACGACGTCCTGGCTTTCGTCGGCGAATGGGAGGCTTTCGGCGTTGGCTTGAAGCAACTCCACGCACCTGCGACCGGCAAGAAACCGATGTGCTTCGCTCAGATACGGGAGAGAGAGGTCGACGCCGGTGACGGGAACGACAGGATATGTCTGTGCCACCTGATCGATGAAGCGACCGGTTCCGCAAGCCACATCGAGTATCGAGAGGTGGCGCTGGTCACGCCCTCTAATCGCCTCGGAGAGCGGCCGAAGGGCCTGACGTCGCATCGCATTCGCAGCTCCCAGAAACAGGGTTTCCACCTGCACATCGTACAACCGTGCCGACTTGTCCGTCAGATAGCCGCCTGACTGATAGTGAAAATTCTGCACGAAATAATCGGGTAGATCACCAGCTCCCGGCAAACTGGCTACTTCCGCCCCCTCACCGGCCTTGCGACGACGCATGGCCTCGGGAAGATCGGCAAACATCGCAACGGCTCGGCGCACCTGACGGAATACCGGCCCATCCTCTCTCTCAGGCGAAGGGTAGACCCCGTCACGAACATTCTGTGCGTCCACAAGAAGGAGTTTGCCGAGATCCTGCATGAACTGGCGGGTCGAAGGGACAGGTCCGGACGGCCTATAGCGTGGCAAATCGCGGCCCAGGACATTCGTAACCCGGTCCGTTGCCTCGTGCAGACCCAAATACCAGCCGGTCCTAAGTGCCTGGCCCGCCAAATGGGCAACCATGCCGAATTGATCCGCCATCGTTTCACCTATTGCTGTTCGGGTCTCGATTATAAACCTTTCGTCGCCCGATCACAGTGCGGCCCTTGCGCTTGGGTCTTTTGCGTATCAAGTTGGCTTCATTGCATAAAAATCCGGGGGAAACCGTTTCGACCAATGAGCAACTATTCGCAGATTGTCGTCCTGACAGGCGCCGGTCTTTCCGCGGAGTCGGGTCTGGGCACGTTTCGTGACGTCGATGGCATCTGGACCAAATACGACCTCAGCGAAGTGGCGACACCGGAAGGCTATTCACGCAATCCGAAACTGGTTCTCGATTTCTACAATATGCGCCGACAAGGCGTCGCCGAAGCCCATCACAATGCAGCCCACGAAGCGCTGGCAAGGCTTGAGCGCGAGCACAACGCAAACGTTCTGACCGTCACCCAGAATATCGATGCTCTGCATGAGTCGGCCGGCTCGAAGAACCTCATTCACATGCATGGCGAACTGCTCAAGGCACTGTGCACCCGTTGCGGTTCCCGTCATGCCTGGCGCGAAGATATCGTCATCGACACCCATTGTCCGGCATGCGCCGAAATCGGTTGCGTCCGGCCCGACGTCGTCTGGTTCGGAGAGATGCCGTATCGCATGCAGGAGATCTATGACGCGCTGGCGAGTGCCGATCTGTTCATTTCCATCGGCACCAGCGGGACAGTCTATCCGGCTGCAGGTTTCGTTGCAGAGGCCCGCGACACGGGCGCTCACACGGTGGAACTCAACCTTGAACCTTCGGAAGGCACATCCCTGTTCGCCGAGACCGTCTATGGGCCCGCAACCGAGGTCGTACCGGCTTATGTGGATAAGCTGCTTGGATCGTAGCGGGCGCCGATCAGATATTCCTGATTGCCGTCGCTGCCCGAAATCTCAGATTCCACAACCCCATCGACAACCCATCCGTCCTGGCTCGCAAGCCATGAGCGCACGGTTTCAATCGCCCCCTGTCTCATCGCGAGATCGCGAACGATGCCCCCTTTTCCGACGGCGTCGGGACCGACTTCAAACTGCGGCTTGATCAATGCGACCAGCCATGCATTTTCCGAAGCCAGCGCCATTGCCGATGACAAGGCCTTGGTAAGGCTGATGAAACTGACATCGGCAACGATCGCCGATACGGCCAAGGGAATGATCTTGTCGTTCAATGACCGCGCATCGGTACCCTCTAGTGACAGGACACGGGCATCGTCTGCCAGTTTGGGCGCAAGCTGACCCGAGCCGACATCTACGGCGTAAACCTTTGCCGCCCCACGCTGAAGCAACAGATCCGTAAAGCCGCCTGTCGATGCGCCGATATCAAGACAATTTCGTCCCGATGGTTCGTATCCGAAGCGATCCAGTGCCGGAGACAGTTTGAAACCGCCGCGCGACACAAATGCCGAAGCATCCGCGTCCATGATAATGGCGGCAGCTGCGCCGATCAGAAGACCTGCTTTTCGGGCAAGTGCCCCGTCCACGGTGACACAACCACGTGCAATCATGTCCCGTGCTCGCGAACGCGTCGGCGCCAGACCGCGCGCGACGAGCACCTTGTCCAGACGCTCGCGGCTCGTGTTTTCGGTCAAGATTAAACTCAGGCGCTCTCGCCGGCCTCGGGCTGCACTTCGCGGCCGAGCGCTGCAAAAACCGTCTCGACGATACCAGGTGCATTCAGACCGGCAGCTTCATACATCAAGTGAGGCTTGTCTTGATCGATGAAACGATCAGGCAATGTCATGGTCCGCACTTTGACGCCGGAATCGAGAACGCCGGCACCCGCCATAAATTGCAGGACATGCGCGCCAAATCCGCCCACGGCCCCCTCTTCAACGGTAATGAGAACCTCATGGTTCGTCGCAAGCTGACGAATCATGTCCTCGTCCAAAGGTTTCGCAAACCGGGCGTCGGCAACAGTCGTCGGCAGTCCGTATGCAGTCAGCTGGTCCGCTGCGTTCAGACATTCCGAAAGACGTCCACCGAAAGACAGCAATGCAACCTTCGAGCCTTCCCGCACGATGCGGCCACGTCCGATTTCGAGCGGCACGCCGATTTCGGGCATGTCGACACCGACGCCCTCGCCGCGCGGATAACGGAACGCAGACGGTCGGTCGTCTATCTGAACCGCTGTCGCGACCATGTGCTTCAACTCTGCTTCATCCGCAGCCGCCATGACGATGAAACCAGGCAAGCAAGACAGATACGTTATGTCGAAAGCACCCGCGTGGGTCGGCCCATCCGCCCCAACGAGACCGGCACGATCGATTGCAAATCGAACAGGCAGGCTCTGGATGGCGACATCATGCACGACCTGGTCATAAGCGCGCTGGAGAAATGTCGAATAGATAACAGAGAAGGGCTTATAACCTTCCGTAGCGAGGCCGGCCGCGAATGTCACACCATGCTGTTCGGCAATGCCGACATCGAAAGAGCGCTCCGGAAACGCGTCTGCGAATATGTCGACGCCGGTTCCTGACGGCATTGCCGCCGTGATCGCCACGATCTTGTCGTCTCGTTCGGCCTCAGCCACCAGGCTCTGCCCGAAAACCTTGGTGTAGCTCGGCGCATTGGGTTTTGGTTTTTGCTGGGCACCGGTTATGACATCGAAGCTGGCAACGCCGTGATACCTGTCCGCTGATTTCTCAGCCGGATCGTACCCCTTTCCCTTCTGAGTCACGACATGAACGAGAATAGGCCCCTCCGGCGTGTCGCGCACATTGCGCAAGACCGGGAGAAGATGGTCGAAATTGTGCCCATCTATGGGCCCGACATAATAGAAGCCGAGTTCTTCGAACAGCGTGCCGCCGGTCCAGAAATTGCGCGTATATTCTTCGGCGCGGGCTGCCCGGCGCTCCCAGCTCTTCGGCAAACGCTTCGCCAATTGCTTCGCCCAATTGCGGAGCTGGCGATAGGTGCCGCCTGAGATCAGGCGGGCGAGATACGAACTCATGGCGCCAACGGGAGGCGCGATCGACATATCGTTATCGTTCAGGATCACGATGAGACGTGAGTCCATCGCACCGGCATTGTTCATGGCCTCATAGGCCATGCCGGCGCTCATTGCGCCATCGCCGATCACGCAGACGATATTGCGATCCTGCTCCGATAGATCCCGCGCGACGGCCATACCGAGGCCTGCCGAAATCGATGTCGAGGAATGCGCTGCACCGAATGGGTCGTATTCGCTCTCGGCTCGCTTCGTAAAGCCAGAAAGTCCACCCCCTTGGCGCAACGTGCGGATTCGATCGCGCCGGCCGGTGAGGATTTTATGAGGATAGGCCTGATGCCCGACATCCCAGATAACCCGATCGTTGGGTGTCTCAAAGACCTTGTGGATCGCCAGCGTCAGCTCTACGACCCCTAATCCTGCGCCCAGATGGCCTCCGGTTACCGAAACCGCATCAATCGTCTCCTGCCGCAATTCCTCGGCAAGGGCGGGAAGCTGGTTATCCTCGATAGTCTGCAGGTCCTGTGGAACCACGACGGTGTCCAACAATGGGGTCTTGGTCTCAGCGGTCACGTCAATCCTTCCTGTGCGCTCGAATCACGGCCATGAACTCACGAACGATCGAGTTCAACCGATTGAATTCACACACTGTCTCTGTCGCACCACTATAGATGGTTTGCCAACGCGGAAAAGACCGCGTCTCGACGCATACGTGGTGATGCTGTCCCTCAGATCACACCCGACTCGCGCAAGCGTTGCAAATCTGCCGAATCAAGGCCGCCAAGAGTGGTCAATATTCGCTCCGTCGCCTCACCAAGCAGCGGCCCCGTTGTCTCGATACGCCCCGGCGTATCGGACAAACGCGGGACGACGTTGGGCATCGTAACCGGATTGCCGGACCAATCGGGCACATCCACCATTGTCTTTCGCGCTTTTACATGAGGGTCTTCGAAGATCTCTTCAATCGAATTGACAGGCGCAGCGGGGACCTCGAATTCGAGGCATTGCGCCAAAAACGCATCGCGGTCCTGGCTGGCAATATAGGCACTGACGATGCCGTCGATTTCATCATAACGGGAGAGCCGCCGACCCACCTCGCCAAAAGCGTCAGGTTCGGCCAGTTCCGGCCGGCCGATCATGTTTGCAAATCTCTCGAACATACGGTCGGACGTGCAGGCAATGGCGATCCATTTCTTGTCGCTCGTCTCATAATGCCCATGGGGACAGGCATTGAGCGTCCGCGTCCCTTCCCGGCCTCGCACGATGCCGGCTTCCGCATAGGCGGGCGCAAGCTCGTCCAGAACGCGAAAAATCGACTCAAATAGGCTCACATCGACGACCTGACCCCTCCCGGTCGTCTCCCGTGCCTTTAGCGCAACCAGGACCCCAACCGCGCTGTAGAGGCCGGTGATATAGTCCGCCAGCGACGTAGACCCAGGCGTTACGGGCGGCCCGCCCGGCATGCCGGCAAGATGCACGAGCCCGGCATAGGCATGCGCGATACGGGCGAATCCGGGTCGCTCGCGGTACGGCCCGTCCTGGCCAAATCCGGAAACACGAAGAAGGATCAATCGCGGATTGACCTCTTGAAGAACATCCCAGCCAAGGCCCCAGCGCTCGAGCGTTCCAGGTCGAAAATTCTCACAGAGAACATCGGCCTTGGACGCAAGGCGCTTGAGAATCTCGACGCCTTCCCTCTCACGCAGATTAAGCGTCATAGACGCCTTGTTGCGCGCCTCGCTCTTCCAGGCGAGCGAGTCGCCTCCATCCTTTGGCGTGCCGTAACGACGCCATGGGTCGCCGCCGGCAGGTTGCTCGATCTTGATGACTTCCGCACCGAACTCGGCAAGCGTCGTCGCCGCAAAAGGTGCGGCGATGAAGGTTGCAAGATCGAGTACACGAATATCGGAGAGCGGCAGTTGCGTCTCACTTGCCGACATCAAGCGGCTCCGTTCCGGCCGGCGTCCCGTCAGAATCCAACGTGATTTTCTCCACCTTGGCCTCGGCCTTCTTCAGCAGGGAATCGCAATGTGTTCGTAACGCCTCACCACGCTCGTAATTCGCGATCGACTCTTCCAACTCCACATCGCCGCGTTCGAGTTTTCCAACGATCTCTTCGAGTTCCTTGAGCGCCACCTCAAAGCTCAGGCCTTTGATATCTTTGTTGTCTTTGCTCTCTGCCATGCCTGCCTCTGTCTCCACACTCGTCAACTGCCTGCTTCCATCAAGGCATTCACATGTACCGCCACAGACTTGGCCAGTCCCTCAAGATCATAGCCGCCCTCCAGCATCGAAACGATCCGGCGATCGCATTTCTTGTCCGCGATTTCAGCCAGTTTGTGCGTTGCCCAGGTAAAGTCCTCTTCGACGAGGCCGATATTGGCAAGGGGGTCGCGATGATGAGCGTCGAACCCGGCCGAAATCAACACGATATCGGGGGAAAAATCCTGAAGCGACGGCAAGATACGCGTTTCGAAAGCCTCGCGGAATTGATCTCCACTATCGCCGGGAGAGAGGGGTGCATTAAAAATGTTGCCGACGCCGGTCTCACTCAACGCTCCGGTCCCGGGGAAAAGTGGCATCTGATGGGTTGAGGCGTAGAACAAATCCTTGTCGGACCAGAAACTGGCCTGAGTCCCATTTCCGTGATGCACATCGAAGTCCACGACGGCGATACGCTCTGCACCGTGTTTCGCGCGGGCATGCAATCCGGCAACCGCGATACTGTTGAAGACGCAAAAACCCATTGCGCGTTGCGGTTCGGCATGATGTCCGGGCGGCCTGACGGCACAGAATGCATTGGTTGCCTCGCCGTCGATCACCTGGTCGACGGCATGCATGCCGGCACCAACCGCCCGCATCACGCATTTCAAACTATTGGGCGAAAGAACTGTGTCAGCATCGATCCGGACAAGACCTTCTTCCGGAACGGCTTCCTGGATTGCCTCGATATATTTGTTTGGGTGTATCCGCGCGATCGCAGCGATCTCGCCCATTGGTGCATCCTTACGCACCAGCCCTTCGAAGACTTCGTGCTCCAGCGCCGTATAGACGGCACGCAAACGGTCCGGCCTTTCCGGATGGCCTGTGCCCGTATCATGCTCCAGACAGTCTTCGTGGGTCAGATAGAGTGTTGTCATGATTTTTCAGCGTTCCGCCGACCGCGCACGCCACCTTCCTCTTTAGTCAAACAGGTCACGTGTCTCCGGCCTCCGCCCGCGCGCGGGCGAAGTCGGGCTTGCGTTTTTCCATGAAGGCAGCGAATGCCTCCTTCGCCTCTGGCGATCGCAATCGATCTTTGAAGAGCGCGATTTCCTCATCCATTCTGGCGACGATATCCGATCGATCGCCGCGAACCAGACGCCTTGCCACCTTCAATGCCTCGGGCGGCTTGGCCGCAAGGCCGAGCGCAGCTTCGCGGGCCTTCGCCTCCAGCTCATCGGCTGGAACCACAGCGTTCACCAGGCCGGCTTCTCGTGCCCGTTCAGCATCGAACGGCATTCCAAGGCAGAGCATCTCGAAGGCGCGCGCATATCCCATTCTCGCAGGAATGAGGAGGGAAGACGCAGCTTCGGGTAGCACGCCCAGACCGAGAAACGGCGTGCGAAAATCTGCGTTTGGGCTGGCATAAACCAGATCGCAATGCAGTAGCATCGTTGTACCGATCCCAACCGCCAGTCCGTCGACAGCCGCGACCAGAGGTTTTTCGGCACCAACGAGTGCCCGCATGAAATCGAGAATATTGGGGTCGAACTCACCGCCTTCCGCCATCGTCAGAAAATCGGCGATGTCGTTTCCAGCTGTAAAGACGCCCGATGCTCCGGTGAACAGATGGACTGCGACACTGTCATCCTGATCACCCTTGCGCAGTGCATCGGCCAAGACCGTGTACATGCTGCTGGTGATGGCATTCTTTTTATCCGGTCGATTGAAGCAGAGGGTATTGATGCCTTCCGAAACACCGCAGACGATATCGTCACTCATGAAAAAAAGTTCCCGTTAGGCAGGCAGCGCATGCTGACTTGCTTCAATGACTGCATCTGCACCACTGACGACCGTTCGCGCAAGACTGGGCGCTTCAACCGCACAATGTTCGGCAAAGAAACGTGCAATCGCGATTTGCTCGTTCGCTGTCCCGGCATCCTTGCGACCTGCCGCAAGAGCACCACGCGCAAGATAGGCCCCGCCGGATGCGAGACCGAAGAGACGCAAATAGGGTGTCGCACCGGCATAGGCATGATCGCGCGAATTCGGCAAGATCTCCAGCATCCAGTCCGTCGCTTCGGACAAGGCCTCGACGGCTTCGTGTAGTCGTTCCGCCGTTGATCCGAAGGCCGGCAGGTTCGATTCTCTGACGGATTCAACCACATCCCGCAGTGAGGCGATCTGACCGCGAACAATGTCACCACCTGCCGTCGGCAATTTCCGGACGACGAGATCCATTGCCTGGATTCCATTGGTGCCTTCATAAATCGGCGCGATTCGCGCGTCTCGAAAGTGTTGCGCGACACCGGTTTCCTCGATGAACCCCATGCCGCCATGAACCTGGATACCTTCGGAAGCCACCTCCACTCCAATATCGGTCGAGAATGCTTTGGCAACCGGTGTGAGAAGACCGGCAAGACCCAGAGCCCTCTCCTTCTCCTCGCCTTCGTCCAGTCGCTCCGACCGATCGATCTCACGAGCCGTGACAAAGCAGATGGCACGGGCCGCCGCCGTCTTGGCCTTCATCGACATGAGCATACGGCGCACGTCAGGATGTCTGTCGATCCGGACCATGGGTGCAACCGGATCCTTATCGACCGTCCCCTGCTTGCGGTCCTGGGCATAGGCTATCGCGGCCTGCGTGGCGCGCTCGGCGATACCGACACCTTGGATCCCGACACCAAGCCGTGCCCGGTTCATCATGAAAAACATCGCGCTCAGACCACGATTCTCCTCGCCGACCAGCCAACCTCTCGCGCCGCCATTGTCACCCATCTGCATAACGCAGGTCGGACTCGCATGAATGCCGAGCTTGTGCTCGAGCGAGGCGCAGAAGATATCATTCCGCTCTCCGAGCGAACCATCGTCGTTGACCAGGAACTTCGGCACCAGAAAAAGCGAAATACCCCGGGTTCCCCCGGGAGCATCGCTAATGCGCGCGAGGACCATATGCACGATGTTGTCCGCCAGATCGTGGTCGCCATAGGTGATGAATATCTTCGTGCCCGACAGCAGATAGCTACCGTCCGGTTCGGGAACAGCCTTGGTCTTCAGCAGGTGCAGATCGGAGCCGGACTGAGGCTCTGTGAGCTGCATGGTTCCTGTCCATTCGCCCGAGACCATCTTCTCAAGATAGGTGGCTTTGAGCCCATCCGAGCCGTGATAGTAGAGCGCCTCTGCGGCACCTTGAGTGAGCAGCGGATTGAGAGAAAAGGCCATGCATGATGATTGCCACATCTCTCCGACGGCCGTCGAAAGCAGTATTGGCAGTCCCTGGCCGCCAAAGTCGGCAGGACACGGCAAACTGCCCCATCCAGCCTCGATCCACTGCTTGTAAATAGCGTCCCAACCGGCGGGCATTCGGACGTCGCCGTCTTTAAGGTGCGCGCCTTCAAGGTCGCCCTGGCGATTGAGCGGCGCCAACTGCTCGCTGGCAAATTTGCCAGCCTCTTCCAGAATCGCGTCGACAACGTCCTCGTCGAGATCCTCATAGAGGTTCTGGCCGATGAGTTCATTGATCCCGGCAACATTCTTCAGAATATGAGAGATGTCGCCGACGGGGGCGGAATATGACATGAAACCTCCCAGAACAGAGCGCCGCGCTTCGTGGCGGACTTGACCGCAAGGCCCCTGTCGTGACCAGATGCGGCTGCGTGACCGGCACTCTAAGCGAAATGATATGGCCCCGCAAAGGGCGACAGCCGAACGCCGACAGTCCTGATGATATTGCCTCCAACAGACGAAAATCTCGATCGCGCCGCCGCCGCTCTTTCTCGCGGCGACCTCGTGGCGTTTCCGACGGAAACCGTATACGGCCTCGGAGCGGATGCGACCAACGGAACAGCGGTCGCCGCCATTTTCGAAACCAAGGGACGGCCGCGATTTAATCCGCTGATCGTGCATGTGCACGATCTTCATGCCGCAGAAGAAATCGCAAAATTCAGCGCGCAGGCCAAACAGTTGGCACGTGGGCTTTGGCCCGGCGCTCTGACATTGATTGTGCAACAGCGGTCAAATTCTCCGCTATCCGATCTCATCAGTGCCGGTCTGGATACGGTTGCCCTGCGCGTTCCGAACCATCCGGTCGTCCGCTCGCTCTTGGAACGTTCAGGCCTCCCGATTGCCGCTCCAAGCGCCAATCGATCCGGCCATGTCAGTCCGACAACTGCGGCGCATGTGGATGCAGACTTCGCGGACACGGACCTGTTGATCATCGATGGTGGCGCAACGCCCATGGGGCTCGAGTCGACAGTTGTCGACGTGACGTCCGACATCCCAATCCTGCTACGCCCCGGAGCTATTCCGCGCCGCGACATCGAAGCCTTGATCGGGTGCTCCCTCGCCGATCGGCAAACAGACGTTGCATTGCGCTCACCCGGTCTGCTCAAAAGTCATTACGCACCGAGCACAAGAGTCATACTCGATGTAACGGAGCCGGAAGCAGGGGACGCCGTGCTTGCATTCGGGCCCGCGGCCGACGCCGGTCCTGATACAATCAATCTCAGTCCATCCGGCGATCTCAAGGAGGCCGCCGCAAATCTTTTCAGCGCGCTGAGAGACCTTGATCGCAGAGGCGCAAAACGGATTGCGGTGATGCCCATTCCTTCGGACGGATTGGGTGAAGCCATCAACGACAGACTGAGACGCGCCGCGGCTTAGTGTCTGATTCATGAGACCCTGAAGCCGGCCCTCTCCCCCGGCCCAACCACCCAATAAGGGCACCCTCGGGGTGGTTGGGACGGAGGAGAGGGCCGGCTTCAGAGCAACCTCCTAGCGACAATACCGACACACGTCCCGCCAACAGGCTTTCATGCAGTCCGAGAATCCGCGTCTGCAGTACGGTCCGGCACAGTTGCCCTTCCAACGAATGGCGCAGCTTTCGCGGCAACCATGACAATCCCAACGGCAATTATATTGCACAGGACGGATCAAGGTCCGGTCCACATTATCAAGCGGCAGCATTCTTTGCAGATCAGCATCGAGACCCAGCGTCTTCGGGATGTTTGGGTGACCCAAGGACGGTCGCAGGACCGTCGGGACGCCAAGGCCGAGCGTATCGATTCCCGGTTGGATCGGTACGCTCATGTTTCCGAGCGAACGCTCCACGGCAGCGGAAGGCACAATGCTCAAAGGAGCCAACAGCATCACGGCGAACAGGAGACAAACGATTTTGCGCATTACAACACCTCGCGAATCACTAGCCTAGTCAGCGCTGGTTAGCGAAGCCTTTCCGACCAACCAGCCCTTTACCCCCGGTCATGCCTATGGCACCTGAATGATAGTGATTAGCAACACGGGAAACTACCCATGTCGGATGTCCTTACGGCGCCTCTAGATCAGTTCGTCGATATCGTAGGCGAGTCCAACGCCGTCCGAGATCACGCGGACATGGCCCCGTTCCTGACCGAGTGGCGGGACCGGTATCACGGTCGCGCTGCGCTCGTCTTGAAGCCCGGATCGACAGCCGAAGTTGCGGCCATCCTGCGCCTTGCCAACGAGACCGGGACACCGGTCGTGCCGCAAGGTGGCAATACGGGTCTTGTCGGCGGACAGGTGCCCTTTGAAAGCGGAAACGAGATCGTAATTTCCCTTTCAAGGATGAATCGTGTCCGCAACATCGACCCGGCCGGCTACACGATGACTGTCGAGGCGGGCATGATCCTGGAACAGGCCCAAAACGAGGCAGACGCCCACGACCGGCTGTTTCCTTTGAGCCTTGCGGCAGAGGGGAGCTGTCAGGTCGGCGGCAACATTTCGACGAATGCCGGCGGCACCGCGGTCCTCGCTTATGGCAATACGCGTGAACTGGTTCTCGGTCTTGAAGTCGTGATGGCCGACGGGCGCATCCTCAATGGTCTGAGGGCGTTGAGGAAAGACAATACGGGGTACGACCTGAAGGACCTCTTCATCGGTGCTGAAGGCACGCTCGGCATCGTCACAGCCGCGGTTCTAAAGCTCTTTCCAAAGCCGGCCGAACGCGCAACGGCGATGATCGGCATCGCGGATCTCGACCGCGTCTCACAGTTCTTCACTTTGGTGCGCAATATGGCGGGCACCAATCTCACAACGTTTGAGGCGATCTGCCGACGCGGCATCGAATTCGTACTCGATCATGGAGACAGCGTCCGCGACCCAATCGGATCGAAGTCGGACTGGTACGTCTTGATGGAGTTTTGCGGACAGCACGACACGGGCGAAATGGCGACCCTAGCCGAATCCGTTCTGGAAAAAGCTCTTGTAGAAGATCTTATTGAGGATGCGGCACTCGCCCAATCGATCGGTCAAGCGCGAGAGCTATGGCGCCTGAGAGAGCTCTTGCCGGAACTTCAAGGCCCCGAGGGCGGCAGTATCAAGCATGACGTCTCCGTCCCGGTTGCCCGGATTCCGGAATTCATCGAGAAGGCCAATGCGCGCGTCTGTGCAATGATCGACGGCGCACGCCCGGTCCCCTTCGGCCATTTCGGCGATGGCAATATCCACTACAATATCAGCCAGCCCAAAAACATGGATAAAGAGACGTTCCTCACGCACTGGGATGCGGTGATCGCGGCAGTCCACGAGATCGTGCTGGAGTTGGGCGGCTCGATCAGCGCCGAACATGGGATCGGCCGCATGAAGCGCGACTTGCTGTCAGAGATGAAGAGCCCTCTCGAACTGGAGCTCATGCGCCATATCAAAGCGGGCTTCGATCCAAAAGGCATCCTCAATCCCGGCAAGGTGCTCTGAGAGAGATGTCCGACGAGCCAACACTCGAATTTCGCCCTATAGCCGATGGCGAAGAAGCAGCGGTCGTCGCCCTTTGGGATGCCGCCGGCCTCACGAGACCCTGGAACGATCCGATAAAGGACCTTGCCTTTGCGCGTGAAGGTGCCTGCTCGGATGTTCTTGTTGCGGCAGACGGCAACGGCATTATTGCCAGTGTGATGGTCGGTCATGACGGCCACCGGGGCTGCGTCTACTATCTCGCCGTTGCACCGGAGCAAAAGAATCAAGGGCTCGGCAAACAGACGATGTCCGCAGCCGAAACATGGCTGAAAGATCGCGGCGTTTGGAAACTCAATCTTCTTATTCGTGGAGACAACGCAGCGGTGAGAGGGTTTTACGAACGTATCGGCTATACTGTTGAGCCGAATATCCAGATGACTCGCCGTCTGGAGGATTAAGCCGTTCGCGATCCTCAATCGCCCCAAATTCTAAAAAAGACTGCCCTGCCTCGGCTCGGCATCCGGATGGTTGGTGGCCATCTCTTTGACTGGCAGCTTACCGACATCCCGAAACGCCAGCCAATCCTCCGGCGCAGGAACCAGCATGGAAAGCGCTTCTTTGTCGGACACCTCATTGGTGTCCAGCCACGCGGCATGATCCGCCGGGTCGAGGATCGCGGGCATGCGTGAGTGATACTGCCCAACGAGCTCATTTGCTGCACAGGTCAGGATCGTTGCCGTCTCGACCTCGCTGCCATCCGCGCCCATCCAATGCTCATAGAGACCGGCAAACGCCAGCACGCGATCATCCGGCGCATGAAAATAGAGCGGCCGGCGTTTTCCTTTCGGCCCTGTCCACTCGAAGAAGCCATTTGCTGGAAAGAGGCATCGTCTCCGCTTCATCGCATTGCGAAACGATGCTTTCTCGAGAGCCGTCTCGGAGCGCGCATTGAAGAGCGTGGTAAATTCGCGCGGATCCTTCACCCAGCCCGGGATCAATCCCCAGCGTACAAGCGCAAATTCCGGTTCGCCATCCAATCCGCGGCGGATGATGGGCACCGGTTCGGTCGGCGCTATTTTCTCGCGCGGCGGAAAATTCGGCTCCGTCCGATACCCGAAAACGGCACGGACAGCCTCAGGTGGCGATGTCAGATCATATCTCGAACACATGCCCAAAGACCAAATTTCAGATCACTGCTAACGCTTCGCTAACCATATGCACGCAACCTGATCACAGTCACGATTCTGTACCAGTTTGTTGGAGTTGCGTTGCCATGTCCGCCGCAGTTATCCCCATTGAAAAGCCCTCACGCGACGCGTTGATGAAAGCGTATCGAGACGCGATCACCGATCACATCCGCGCGCATACGGAGGGCACGAATGTCAACTCGAACACCCTTCTTACGACTGATTATCTCAATCATTTCAATGAAGTCGTGATGATGCTCGAGCTTCTGCCTTCGGCACCTGCCGAAATGGCCGCCGATCTCGCCAACTGGCAGCATCAGACTTATGAAGAGCATTTTTCCGAGTCGGGCTTTCGCGACAAGTCTCTTGCCATCGCGGCCTATCGGAATGCGCCTGAGCCCGTAAAGCACGACTTCGACATGGCGATCGCGGACCTCGAGCAAGAAACCGTTCTGTGCCTGCGAGATGTGCAGGCGAAGCTCGACGCCGGCGATCAGGCCGGCCTGACCGGACTTTGCTCCGAAAAAGTGCCGGAACTCCAGGAAATGATCGGTCATGTTGCCGGCATTATCAACGGTGGTGGGGAGGAACCGGCCGAGGTCGAAGAGACCGGTGAACATCCCGAAGCCGCCGGTGGCCTTGAGCAGGACAAGATCGACGCACTTTTCGATTGATCCAGGCTCTGCTTGGCCGGGCTAAAAGTCCTGCTAGTCTCTTGGTATGTCCAGCAAATCTTCGCCGTTTCCCCGCCCCGGCGTTAGCGTCGCGGTGTTTCACAACAACGAAATTCTCCTGGTGCAGCGCGGCAAGCTGCCACTCAGGGGAATCTGGAGCTTGCCGGGCGGCCATATCGAGCCCGGCGAAACCGCTATGGCAGCCGCTCACCGGGAGCTTGCCGAGGAAACGGGGATCGAAGCAGACCTCCGCGGTGTCGCAGACGTCGCAGACGTCATCCACAGAAACGACGACGGTTCGCTGCGCGTCCACTACGTGCTGACGGTATTCTACGGAACCTGGCTTGCGGGCGATGCCAAGGCGGCGAGCGACGCGATGGATACCCGCTGGATCTTGCCTGAGCGTATGGGTGAGCTGACGACGACGGATGGCGCCGCCCGTCTGATCGGCAAGGCGCGAACCTGTCTCTTTGCGAGCCAGTCTTAGAGGCTGTCTCGAAAGTCGCCGTATTGGCGACTTTCGAGACCACGGCCAGCCCTCTCCCCCGTCCCAACCACCCAATAAGGGTACCCTCGGGGTGGTTGGGCCGGGGGAAAGGCTTCAATAGCGACATGAACAAAACAAGAAACCTGTCACCTATGTCATTGGGCTAAACTGTAACCCATGTCACCGGTTGCACAGCTTTAGGAGTTTCGAGCCAGTAATAGAGCCGCCTATCACGGACTTGTTAGCGACCGTGATTGGTTCGGTTATGCAGTCTGCCTCAAACTTTCCGCCATGTATCATCGATCTGCAGTTCGTTTCTGTGCGAGCTTGGGTTTCGCATTCGGCATCGCCGTCTTGGCGGCGACGGGCGGCGCGGTCGCAAATCCCGAGAATTGGCGCGCCGGCGGTTGGAGTAAAACCGACTTCTCCAAATCAACAATCGAATTCAACGAGATCCTGTCAGGCGGACCACCGAAAGACGGTATCCCTTCCATCGATGACCCCAAATTCATCTCGGCGAAAACGGATACGACACTTGCGGGCACCGAACCGGTCATCGCCCTTGAAATTTCCGGCGATGCTCGCGCTTACCCCCTGCGGATCCTGACATGGCACGAGATCGTCAACGATACGGTCGGCGGCATGCCGGTCACCGTGACCTATTGTCCATTGTGCAATTCAGCGATCGTCTTCAAACGTCAGTTCGCCGGCAAGCTGCATGATTTCGGCACAACGGGAAAGCTGCGCAACTCCGATATGGTCATGTATGACCGGCAAACGGAAAGCTGGTGGCAGCAATTCACAGGCGAGGCCATCGTCGGTGCCTATGTTGGGCAGACGCTAAAAACTGTCCCGGCGCGTCTCGAGTCATTTGAACGTTTCAAAGCGCGATTCCCTAACGGCAAAGTCCTGGTCCCGAGCAATCCCGGGTTACGCGATTATGGCCGCAATCCCTATGCCGCGTACGACACCACCGGGCCGTTCCTCTACCGCGGTGACATGCCAAAAGGCATAGAGCCAATGGCCCGCGTCGTGGCTTTCAACACGGAGACCGGCCCCATCGCCGTAAGCCTCGCGCTGCTACGTGAGAAGCAGCGAATCATGATTGGAGATATCGCTTTGAGTTGGGTCGCAGGTCAGAATTCCGCGCTCGACACCACAGCGATTGCGAAGGGCCGGGACGTCGGAAATGTCGTCGTTCAACGCACCGGCGACCCAAAACCCGCCGACATTCCCTACGATGTCACCTTCGCGTTCGTATTCCATGCCTTCCATCCGAACCGCCCGATACGTCTATCGTCCGCCTCAAATCCGCGGTAAAAGGCTTGCATGAAAACGCCGCTTTCGGGCCTCTGCTTGCCACTTCTCGCAGCCGTCGCGCTGCTGCTGACGTTCGCATTTCCCATGACGTCCGACGCCAGCGCTCAGCAGAGACAGTCCACAAAGGACGATCGTCCCTATGATACGCAGATTCTCCGGCTTTCCGAGATCCTGGGAGCCGTTCACTACCTGCGGGAACTATGCGGAGCGGACGAAGGGCAGCTCTGGCGGGAGCAAATGCGCGATCTCCTGAAGGTTGAAGGCACGACGGCAATCCGCCGCGCCAAACTCGTGAAGGGCTTCAACAAGGGGTATCGCGGCTTTCGGCGCACGTATCGGGACTGCAACGACTCCGCAAAACTGGCCGTGAACCGGTTTCTGGAAGAAGGCGCCGAGATCACCGACTTGTTGGTTAAGCAAAACCGATAATCCGCTCCGCTCAAGCGTTGAGTGTGCAGGTAAACCTTAAAATCAGACGATCCGGATAGCTTGAATAATCTTGTGCTAAGACTCGTCTTGTTTCGAGCAAATCTCCCCATTCTTATCGAGAATGTTCGGACGCTTTCGAAGATCAAGCAGGCTGCCTCATGCAATTCGTTTCTATGACCGAAGAACCCGAACAAAAACATGTTGCGCTCCGATACCTTCTAGATGCGTGGGAAGAAGCCCTGCATGACGGTATCGAACCGGAAATGTTGGCGAATGCGGCCCTGTTCGCGGCACTTTCCGATTTGGTTTCGACCTTCGGCGAGGACGCGGTTGCGAAAATGACCGACGGACTCTCGCGCCGCATTCACCACGGTGAATTCACACTCAACCGCACAACGCAGTGAGCTTGTCTCACTTCGATTCCTCGAACGCCCACGACAACGCCAAAGCCTGTTGACCGGCCCGTGCTCTGCAAATAACGTGAGCCATGGCTCACCAAGCCACCACGTCCGCGGGAAGGGCTGCGCCCTAACGTTACATAACCTTTGAGCTGCGATTTCCTCGCCTGATATGCGGACACAGGCGTCCACTTGAAGGGAATCGTATGTCAACCACGCACCTTCCGCGCCACACGCGTACTTTTTTCCACGGATCGCTCAATCTTGCTCAGCAGAAGAAGCGCGCCAAAGAGCTTATCAAGGCAATCGGCCGTGGCGACCCCATAGCCGAACGCCGCTTTGCGCAGAACCATCCGAACTGGCAGCAGAGAGCCATTGGCGACGCGAAGCTGTCGGATGCACAGCTCGTGATCGCCCGCGAGAATGGTTTCCCCAGTTGGCCTAAGCTACACACCCATTGCGAAACGCTAGCGCTTGCGCGCCAACGGATAACGTCCGGCGATCCAGCCGGGCTGGACACGGCGCGGACGCTCCATATTCGATGTGGTACCGACATCAAACACACTTTGGGCGTCGCCGGTTTCAGGGGTGCGTTTTTGGAATTCTCCGATCCCTATTGCCAAGGTCCCGTACCGGACGTTCCGAGCGAGAAATTCAGGGAGATCAGAGCGAGGTTTGTTTCGGAAGCTTACGACCTCTACCTCAAAGACGCAGTTGCAAGACAACGCAAGGCCTATGCCGGCCTATCCAGAATTCACTCCTTCGATTCGATTGCGCTCTGGTTCGAACATGACAGCTACGACCAACTCATACTCGCATTTCTGCTCGATCACCTCGCAAGCTGTACGCGTCTTCCCAATGTGGAATTGATCACGACCGATCATGTCCCCGGCGTACCGGACTTTGCTGGTTTCGGTCAGCTTGGACCAGAGGCACTCCAATGGGTTTGGCAGCATTGCCGCGTCCCGGTGACGAAGGACCAATTTGCGTTGGGCAGGGCCGTCTGGACTGCATTGCGACGGTCGGACCCGGCCCAACTCGCTCATATTCGGTACGAAGGAACCCCGGCAATTCCACCTATGGCAAACGCGCTGGGGCGTCATCTCCAGGAACTCCCTTCGACTTTTAATGGTTTGAGCCTGACCCAACAGCTCGCACTTGAGATCATCGCCGAAAACACCCCGCTGCGGGCCGGAAAAGTTTTTCGCATTTTGATGACCGAGAGAGAGCCGCTTCCATTCCTCGGGGACGCCATGTTCTGGCATGTAATCTGCGATCTCAACCGGGTCAGCGAACCGCTCATTCAGCTTGAGACCGGCCAAGATCACGAACCTTGGCCGCACCATATTCTGTCAATCACACCTGCGGGAAAACGCATCATCAAAGGCGAGATCGATTTTCTCTCGCTCTACCGTTCGGAACGCTGGGTTGGAGGCGTGCGTATCCAGAGCGACCAGCCATGCTCGCGCTGGGATATGGATGCCGGCACGATTCGATAGTCCAGATCTCGCGATCCTTTCAGTCATTGTTCCGGCCACCCTGCGGCCTGCAAGAAATCCGAGGAAAGACACTTATGACCCCCACTATCTGCACCCCGCTTCTCAACGTTCGAGATGGAGAGAAAAGTATCGCATTCTACAAGGAAGCTCTCGGATTTTCCGTCATCAGCGAATTTGCAGACGAAGACGACATGCATTGGGCCACCTTGGAGAACGGATCGATGAAGTTGATGATCAACCAAAGGCAGAAATCCGCTTCTCCTGGCCGAATCGAGCGGGAGACTTTCCAGGGTGTCGTCTTCTACTTCGAAGTGGAGTCGGTGCATCGCTTCCATCAAGATATGCGTGCGCGCGGCTTTCTTGTCTCGGAACCGGACGCCATGCCCTACGGTGTCGATGAATGCTATCTGAGGGACCCGGACGGGTATGAACTCGCCTTCATTAGCCCGACGGATCTGGCGCGAAATAGTACGGTCGAGAACTAGGGTTCGCTGCACGAGTCCGATCAGAATGCCCTGAAGACAGCCGATACGCTGCGATCAAATCGCCTGCCAGACCAATCGGACAAGAAGCCCCACACCAAATCCGATAAGGATGATACCGGCAAACTGATTGATCAGTCGCAAATGCCTGGAACTGAGGCGATGCCGGATTGTGCTGATGAGACGGGCCAGGACGAGCCACCACAGAAGTCCGCCGCCCATGACAGACAGGACCATCAGCGATGCTTCACGATAGTCCTGCAGTCCACCGAACATGGAGCTGAGACCGCCGAAAAGTGCAAATGTGCCGAGAATTGCGCCTGGATTCGTTACTGTCAGGAAGAATGTCTGGGGAATGATCCCTGCACTCTTTGCAAGTTTCGTTTCTGTGCCCGGTTCACACTCGACAAGCGGATCGATGAACATCAGCCTGGCACCGAAGGCAATCAGGATCAGACCGCCAACCAGTTGAATCGCCTGACGGTGCTCGGCCATGACCGTCGAGATTGCCGTAATGCCGAATGAGGCAGCTCCGGCAATCAACCCGTCACCGATGACGGCACCAAGGCCTGCGGCGACGCCGCCCCAGAAACCGTGCGAGAGCGTCCGCTGAATGCAGAGTATGTTGACAGGACCGACTGGTGCAGAGATCAAAATGCCGATACCGATGCCGGTCAGAATGATCTGTGTTGCGGTCAGGACGACGTCCGCGCCAGGCAGCACTGTTTCAAGCCTTGATTGTTGCCCTAGGAAACGTTGAGGTCATAGTCATGCAACCACCATTTGGCAAACTGATTGCGGCTTTAGTGGCTGTTTTTGCAATCACATCTGCGTACCCCACCCTCGCGGCAGCCCCCACTGCCGCTGACATTCGCTACGGAACCGAAGATTTACCGGAGCCAGTTCGGCGTATGTGGGAGGCCATTCACGAAGCCGCAACGGCCGGAAAAATCGATGACATGCTTCCGGTACTGGAGTCCAACGAGCTTCCGCCCCTGATAAGCCGCGAACCGGTGAAGAGCGCGATCGATCACTGGAAGACGATATCAGGTGATGGAGAAGGGCGCGAAATACTTGCCGCAATGATCGACGCTTTGGAATCCGGCTATATCCGCGTCAAGCAACCAAGTGGACCGCCAGTCTATGTGTGGCCCTACTTCGCAGAAGTATCGATCAAATCGCTGACGGCACCACAGCAGGTCGAACTCTATCGCTTGATCACGCCCGACCAGGCAAAGGAGATGCGAAAAAAAGGGCGCTACACCCATTACCGCATCGGGATCGGCTCCGACGGAACCTGGCACTATTTCCTGCGAGAGGATTGATCCTGAAGCCAGCCCACTCCCCCGGCCCAACCACCCAATAGGGGTACCCTCGGGTTGGTTGGGCCGGGGGAGTGGGCTGGCTTCAGGACTTTCGAATCAGACCCTAAGGTGCCAACGTCTCGGAGAACCGAATTGCCTGCCCACCTGCCGGCGTTGCGATCTCTCCCTCCCACATGACCCGTCTTCCACGGATGATCGTGCCAACCGGCCACCCTTTGACGGTCTGCCCGGCATAGGGCGTCCAGTTCGAGCGACTTTCCATCATCGACTCTTCAAGAACCCGCTCGGCACTCAGATCGACAATCGTCATATCCGCGTCGTAGCCGACAGCCACGCGTCCCTTGCGGGCGATCCCGAAAAGCCGCTGGGGTCCATGACTGGTGAGATCGACGAACCGTTCGATCGACAATCGCCCCGCATTCACATGGTCGAGCATGATGGGAACCAGGGTCTGCACGCCTGGCATTCCCGACGGCGATGCCGGATAGGCCTGCGCTTTTTCCTCACGCGTATGGGGCGCATGATCCGAGCCGAGCACATCGACGACGCCTGACCGAAGTCCCCACCAGATCCCGCGATTATGCTCTTCATCGCGAACCGGCGGGTTCATCTGGGCAAGCGTTCCAAGACGTTCATAGGCATCAGGCGCAATCAGTGACAAGTGATGTGGCGTCGCCTCGACCGTGGCCACATCCTTGTGATCCTTCAGAAACTGCATCTCCTGCCACGTAGAAATATGGAGAACGTGAATCCGCGCTCCGGTTTCATGGGCAAGGCGCACCAGCCGCTTGGTGGAGATCATCGCCGCTTCCGGATCCCGCCAGACCGGATGGCTTGAGGGATCGCCCTCGACGCGATGGTCGAGCCGGGACAGAAGCCTCGCTTCGTCTTCGGAATGAAAGGCCGCACGCCGCGAGATTTTCGCCAGAATACGGGCCAGACTCTCTTCATCGTCCACCAAGAGGTCACCGGTAGACGAACCGATGAAAACCTTCACTCCGGCGGCGGCAGGCTGACGTTCCAGCTCAGGGAGAATGTCGATATTATCCCGCGTCGCGCCGACATAGAACGCGAAGTCGCAGAACATCCGATCCGTCGCCCGCGCTACCTTGTCGGCAAGAGCCTCGGGCGAAATCGTCGCGGGGCTCGTATTAGGCATTTCGAAGACACCGGTTACACCGCCCATGACAGCGGCCCGGCTGCCGGTCTCCAGATCTTCCTTCTGCTCGCCACCCGGTTCGCGAAAGTGGACCTGCGTGTCGATAACGCCGGGGAGAACATGAAGTCCCGCCGCATCGATGGTCTCACCGGCCTGCGCGGAATCGACCGTGCCGATCGCGATGATCCTGCCATCTTTGACAGCAATGTCCGCCAAACCGACGCCATCGTGATTGACCAGCGTCCCGCCTTTGATAAGAAGATCGAATGTGTCTGTCACCGGCTTGCTACGCCCCGTTTGCATCCCTAAGTTCCGGCCCAATGCTATACCAGCGGCTCGTAGCGGAGTCTCTTGCCTCGCTTGGTGTCTGTATCGAAAGTCGCACAACGGCGACTTTCCTTGCCTCAACCGGCCCTCTCCCCCGGCCCAACCACCCCGAGGGTACCCTTATTGGGTGGTTGGGCCGGGGGAGAGGGCCGGCTTCGAAACTTTCGAGTCAACCTCTTGGCCGCCGGTGGAGAACCGCGAAAAAGACCCGGAAAGACCTATGACCAAGATCGCACATCTTACCGACCGGGCCGTGATCCGCGTTTGCGGAGACGACGCCCACAAATTTCTACAAGGCCTCGTCACCTCGGATGTCGATAGGATCGCATCCGGCAGCGCCATCCATACGGGTTTACTGACACCGCAGGGCAAGATCCTCTTCGAATTCTTCGTTACGCAGGATGCAGACGGCTACCTTCTCGATTGCCCGGCGGACGTCCTGGCCGATCTGGCGAAACGACTCACCTTCTACAAACTGCGGGCTGCCGTCGACGTGGCTGTGGTTGATGGCGGGTCCGTCTGGGCGATCTGGGGCGGACCAGCCCCTGAGTTCGAAGATGGCGTCTCGTATCCCGATCCACGCCTCCCGGATCTTGGCTACCGGCTGATCAAAACGTCAGATGCCGATGTCGACGGCACCGACCTCGAACGCTGCAATGAGACGGACTATCATGCGCATCGCATTGCGCATGCCATTCCTGAAGGCGGACGCGACTTTGAACTCGGCGACGCCTTTCCGCACGAGGCGAATTTCGACGAACTCGGCGGTGTCGATTTCGAGAAGGGCTGCTATGTGGGCCAGGAGGTTGTATCGCGCATGCAGCATCGCGGTACGGCCAGAAAGCGTGTCGTTCCGGTCATTGGTGACGGTCCGCTACCCGCACCCGGTACAGATGTCCTGGCTGGTGAAACGGTCATCGGGGTCCTGGGTTCTTCCACCGGCGCCGCCGGTCTTGCACTGATCCGTCTGGACCGTGCCGAGAAAGCAATGAAACAAGGCACGACACTCGCAACCGGCAATGTTCCAATCCGTCTGGCACAACCGAAATGGGCGTCTTTCGCTGTACCCTTCGCACAAGACGGAGATGCAGCGTGACCAAAGCAAAAGCGGTGCTTAAACGGTGCGATTGGGCCGGCCCCGATCAAATCTATGTCGACTATCACGACGCCGAGTGGGGCGTGCCCAAAGCCGATGACCAGGTGCTCTTCGAGAAGCTCATCCTGGAAGGTTTCCAGGCCGGTCTCTCATGGATCACGATCTTGAAGAAACGCGAGCGTTTCCGTGAAGTTTTCGATGGATTCAATGCGCAGAAGATCGCCCGCTACAAGCAGCGCAAGCTCGACACGCTCATGGCCGACGCCGGTATCATTCGGAACCGAGCCAAGATTGAAGCGACAGTCTCCAATGCGCGCGCCTACCTTGCGCTACGGGATGAGAGAAGCCTGGCATCGCTTCTTTGGGACTTCGTCGACGGTCAACCGGTGCAGAACCGGTTTACCAGCATGAAGAAGATCCCGGCCGAAACACCCGTTAGCAAGGCCATGGCAAAAGAGTTGAAAGCACGCGGTTTTCGCTTTTGCGGGCCGACAACCGTCTACGCCTTCATGCAATCCATGGGCATGGTCAACGATCATCTGACCAGCTGTCACCGGTATGCGACATGCCAAGCACTTGGCCAGAAATTCAAGGCTCCGCAGAAGTGATATCTCAATGACAAGCCGCAGCGGACAACCCGCGAGGGCCTGGCAGCGCATGCTGAGTGGGCGAAGGCTCGATCTGCTCGATCCCTCACCATTCGATGTCGAGATCGAGGATATCGCGCATGGGTTGGCGCGTGTCGCGCGTTGGAACGGCCAGACCAAAGGCGAGCATGCCTTTTCGGTTGCCGAGCACAGCATTCTTGTTCAGGACATCGTTGCGCATCTACGCAAGGACATTCCAACCAAATGGTTGTTGGCAGCCCTGCTGCACGATGCGCCGGAATATGTAGTCGGCGATCTCATCAGCCCGTTCAAGGCGGCCATTGGGCTCGACTACAAGGCTCTTGAACTCAGGCTCCTTTCGGCAATCCATATCCGCTTTGGCCTGCCAGCCGACATACCCAAAACCGTTGCCGCGACAATCAAACGCGCCGATCGAATCGCCGCCTATTTTGAAGCCGTTCATCTGGCTGGGTTCGAAGAAGCGGAAGCACAACGCTTTTTCGGCCACCCGCGCGGGCTCGAACCCAAATTCGAAAAGAAACTCACCCGGCTCAGCCCATTGCCAGTGAAGAGCGCACAGGTGCATTATCTGGAGCGATTCCGTCGCTTGGCACAAAAGTCATGACCGGATGTTTGCCGTGAATTCGTTACATCACTGAGCTACGAAGAGTGCATGCCTCATCGAGAACTCATATATGTCGGGCCGCTCAGTGCGGTGGACTCCGTCGTTGATGCTGCCGGCGTCTCCCATCTCGTGACGCTGATCAATCAGGATATCGATGTCCAGACACCCGAAACCATCAGTCCTGACAATCACCTGCGCTTGTCAATGAATGACATTGATCAACCGAGGGACGGACTCGTTCCGCCAAGCCGCAAACATGTCGGCGATCTCATCGATTTCGTCGTCTCATGGGACCGGTCGGGACCGATGCTGATCCATTGTTGGGCAGGAATCAGCCGCTCAACGGCGGCTGCATATATCGCCCTATGCACGTTCAACCCGGGCATCAGCGAACAGACGATCGCAAAAAAGCTGCGGGCCGCATCGCCAAAAGCGACCCCGAATCGCCGCCTGGTCTCGATCGCCGATGAAATCCTCGAGCGAGATGGCCGTATGACGACTGCGGTCGATGCGATTGGCCGCGGCGAAATGGCCTTCGAAGGATCTGTTTTCTCTCTGCCGGCCCAATTGCCGGCATAGCCCATGACCCGCGGTTCAATTCAACACATCGCGCGCGACAAGGCTGGCTCGCAGGTCGAGATCGGTTTGAACGCGGCCATCGTCAGTCTGCGCGACTACCAGCCGCAGGTTTTGGTGGTCCGAGGTTTGCGAGAGGCTGAGCAAGACTGGGACGCACTACCGTTTGGACCGTTCACGCCCACGGAGCATCGGACCCTCGAAATCGGACTTAGGCGATGGGTCAGCGCACAGACCGGCCTGGGCCTTGGCTATGTCGAGCAGCTTTACACATTCGGCGACCGCGGCCGCCACGCCGTGCCGGGCGATGCGGAGTTGCATGTCGTCTCCATCGGGTATCTAGCACTGACGCCGGCTGGCGCCGAACCTGTGTTGACCGGTGCTGGCTGGACGCCCTGGTACCGGCATCTTCCCTGGGAAGACTGGCGCGACGGCGAGCCAGCGATTATCGCAAAAGAGATCGCACCTAGACTGAGAGAATGGGCACGCCAGCCTCCCGAGAGCGGTGCTCCCGAGCGCCCCCTCACCCGGATGGAGCGGACCGGCGTTTGCTTCGGCCTGGACGGCGCGGGCTGGGATGAGGAAAAGGTCCTGGAGCGCTTCGAGTTGTTGTATGAAGCAGGGCTTGTCAGCGAAGCGAAACGCGACGGACGTCCCGCGGCCAATCATTGGTCGTCGCTCCCCGAATTGGGTCGCCCTCTCCAATTCGACCATCGCCGTGTCTTGGCAACGGCAATGGGCCGTCTTCGGGGAAAGCTGAAATACCGCCCTGTCGTATTTGAGTTGATGCAGCCGGAGTTCACGCTGTTTGAATTGCAGCAAACCGTCGAAGCTGTCTCCGGCACAGTGCTCCACAAACAGAACTTCCGCCGGCTCGTCGAGAATGCGGGGCTCGTTGAAGCGACCGGTGACGTCCGTTCGGCCACCGGAGGACGCCCGGCAAAACTATTCCGCTTCCGGCGCGACGTACTGATGGAGCGCCCTGCTCCCGGCGTTCGCGTCAAACCCGCACGTCCATAAGGTATCGGAGAATGGCAGAGCGCCCAGCGAACGCAGAACCTTCGGACGCCGCAGGACGCCGCGCCGCGCCACCGATTATTTGCTACACGGTCGACACATTGCCTGCTGTCGACATGGCATTCTACGAGGGCGCCCGCTCGGGCATGACCAAGATCGAAGAACTGACCGTACCACCGCGGGATGCAAGGACGTTCTCTGTACCCGCCGGACATATCTTCCGCATCGTCAGCATCGAGGGATCGCAGGTTGGTGATCTCAATCTTTGGAATGCCGCAGACCTGGCAGAGCGGTTCTTCAGCGGTAAAACACGCGCATTGCACGCCACCCACGTCACAACCGGCGATCGGTTGTGGAGCAACCTGCCAAGCCTTCGGCCGATGGCGACAATCGTCCATGACACCCTCGATTGGTATGGTTGGGACGACGATGGCGCGGGTGTCCATGATGTTATCGGGACGCGCTGCGACCCCTACACGAACATGCTGCTCAGAAGTGCCGCCTATGACAATTGCTGCCATTCAAATTTGACCCGAGCTCTGGCTGCAACAAAAGGTATCGCGCTGGCAGAGGCCGAAGCCCACATTCACGATGTGCTCAATGTCTTCATGTGCACTGGATTCACGAAGGACACGCATCAGTATTTCATGAAGGCGAGCCCCGTTCGGCCAGGGGATTTCATAGAGTTTTTCGCTGAGATCGATCTTCTGGGCGCTCTCTCCACCTGTCCAGGCGGTGATTGTGGATCCAGTCACTCAGATGATACGACACCTTGTTTTCCGCTTGGCGTGGAGATTTATCGCCCGAGGGATGAGGCGCTTTCAGGCTGGAGTCCGGCACAGCGCAATTCCTATGTCGGCAACCATGGTTCGGCTGTGGTCTGATCTCCGCGCAAGACACGTCCGGCCAAGTCGTCAATCGCGCCCAATGGCGATGGGCCGAAATGACGGTGAAACCGGATATTGCGCCGTCATCGGCCCTGTCGGCGGCATTGTCCGTCTGACCTATGTCGGGCCACGGCGCTAAGGTACTAGATACAGCGGCCGCCATCAACATCCAGGCAGACGCCGGTCAGGAATTCAGCATCATCGCTGCACAGGAACAAGGCAGATCGGGCAATATCGTCCGGTCGCGCCATGCGCCCCAATGGGATCGTGGAAACGAACTGCTCTCGGAGCTCGGGCGTATCCGGTCCACCCATGAATGCTGACAGAAGAGCCGTCTCACCGATCACCGGATTGATCGCACAAACACGGATCTTGTCGTCTGCCAGTTCGAGAGCCATGGATTTGGTCAGGGTGATCGCTGCCCCCTTTGTACCATTGTACCAAGTCAAGCCCGGTCTTGGCCTTGGACCTGCCGTTGAGGCAATGTTGAGAATGACCCCGCCACCACGGCGTCTTAGAGCCGGAACGCCATGCAACGCACCGAGATAGATACTCTTCACATTGGTTGCATAGACCTTGTCGAACTCTTCCTCGGTAACCTCCAGCATCGACTTTCGCGCATGAGTCGTCCCGGCATTGTTGACCAGAATATCGACGCCACCAAAGTGTGTTTCAGCAGCGGCTACGACCTTCGCAACGTCGTCGCTCTTCGTGACATCACACGGGACGAACCGGGAACCGGACAAAGAATCAGCAACAGATTGCCCTGCCGCCTCATCGATATCGGCAACGATGACCGACGCTCCCTCCTCGGTGAATGTGCGCGCGATACCTTCGCCAAATCCTGATGCCGCTCCGGTCACGATTGCGACCTTGTCCTTCAATCTCATTGTGAATTGTCTCCCTGCGTCCGTTGGCCATTGCCGGGCTGCGATCCTTGCAGTGCGGCATTCTACCTACACCAGAACAGAGCAGGCCTGAATTGCGATCTGGCACCACACCATGAAGCCATGGACGCATTCCTGGTTTGGACCCTGAGAAACACCGCACTGGAAATCTTCATCAGGATCGCTTATGTTCTTGTTGAGCATTACTGCAATCGGAATCATCGTCAGCGGATCGACTCTTGGTCAGATTGTTCACATCATATTTATACTCATTATGAGCATAAATATTCAAACGGAGTGTAAGAATGAGCATGTTGGAAACGCACGCCACACCATCCGGCGCGGCCCTTAAGCATGGTGTCCTTAAGATGCCGGATCTATCCTACACGCCTGAATTAGCGCGCGAAATGGCGCCCGCCTATGATCGCATATCATCTGTAGTGCCTCCCGTCGAATGGCCGGCTTTTGCCCCTTATGTGAAGGCGATCAATGCCCTCAAAAAAGAACGCAACGCGGTGATCCTGGCGCACAATTACATGACGCCGGAGATTTTTCACTGCATCGCAGACATTGTCGGAGACTCGCTGCAACTTGCCAAGGAAGCCGCACGCTCTGATGCCGACATCATCGTCCAATGCGGCGTCCACTTCATGGCTGAGACGTCCAAGCTCCTGAATCCCGACAAGACCGTTTTGATCCCCGAAAAAGAGGCCGGCTGCTCCCTTGCAGCGTCGATTACGGGCGCTGACGTACGCGCTCTTCGAGAAGCCTATCCAGGCATTCCTGTCGTTACCTACGTCAATACGTCAGCCGACGTGAAAGCCGAATGCGATATCTGTTGCACCTCGTCCAATGCCGTGCAGGTCGTCGAAGCCCTCAACGCTCCGAAGGTCATCTTTCTCCCCGACGAGTTCCTTGCGAACTATGTCGCGTCTCAGACGGACGTTGAGATCATCGCATGGAAAGGACGCTGTATCGTGCATGAGCGATTCACGGGAGAGGAACTTCGGGCAGCACGCGAGACAGATCCGGGCCTCAAGATCATAGCTCATCCCGAGTGCCCACCCGACGTCCTGGCAGAAGCGGATTACACCGGCTCGACGAGCGGCATGATCGACTGGGTCCAAGCGAAGCAGCCCAAGAAGGTGCTGATGGTTACCGAGTGTTCCATGAGCGACAATGTTGCGGTCGAAACGCCAGGCGTCGAATTCGTGCGCCCCTGCAATCTCTGCCCATATATGAAGCGCATCACATTGCCGAAGATTCTGGAGTCTCTGGTCTATTTGCGAGAAGAAATAACGGTGGATCCTGCGATAGCAGACCCTGCTCGTCGCGCCGTTGAAAGGATGATCAATCTCAAAAGCTAATGCCCATTCCGACCATACAGAGGCAATGCAGCAAAGGGGGGACCGATCCAGAAGGCACACCCAACTCGTCATTCCAGCGAAGGCTGGAATCCAGTCCGGCGACAGAGAATCACAGAAACAGGCTTGGATCCCAGCCTTCGCTGGGATGACGATTGTTGATATTTTGGGAGCGGTACTACGAGATAGCTATCCTGCTAAAACCGGATCAATTGAAAGCCACAGTTGCTTGATCCATTGATCTCGACCGCGCGGGATGCCGCAATAGGTACTGCACATTCTCGCGGCCGCGCGGGATCAACACCGTCCAGCGCGGCAAGGCTCAAACAAGTCGGGATGATGACAGACACGCTGGAGTCGACCAGCCTCAGTCGGCGACAGGCTCGTTCTGCGCAACGACCAGATCGGTCTTCTTGGATGCCGACGCTTCAGCAACGTCCGTCTTCTCACGGATCGGAACTGCCGGTGCGCGATAGAAGATGTGGCGGCCGATTTTCTTGATGCGCTTCATCTGACGGCGCCAAGGCGGGCTCACATAGTTCGCATGGTAATGCGTCGAGTTGTCGATCTCTTTGACCCAGAGATCGCCCTTGAGAACCTGCTTGGCCAGTTTGTTCGACACACGCCATTGCGCTTCGCTTCGTGCAACATCCGAGATGCCGTCACAGGTAAACGAGAACTGACATCCCTTGCGCTGATGCTGGCCTTGGAAGACCACACCGCAGATCGTATCAGGGAATGCAGGGCTGCGAACACGGTTCATGACGACTTGCGCCACCGCGATCTGCCCCTTACGAGGCTCGCCACGCGCTTCGAAGTAAATAGCCGATGCGAGGCAACGGCGTTGACGCGTCTGGTAATCGGCTTCCGTCTCGCCTTTGAAAACCATGCCGCGCGAAATCGCCGCAATCTTTGGTTTGGCCGACAGGCCGGTCGAGTGAGGAGCGTGTGTTCCGTCGAATTGGTGGTCGAGCGATTTCCTAACCGACGCGAGCAACAGCTCTGCTGTGCCGGTCGAAGGCGCTGGCGGAGGCGTGACTTTGACTGTCTTAGGCGCTTGCCTGACGATCGTCGTCACAGGCGCTTTCAGTCGCTCACCCTTTTTCTTGCGATTGACGACATGATCTTTCGTGCCTTTGCCGACCTTGCGGCCTGACACTTCTATATCGACCGGCGTCAGGGTTGCGACCACACGCCGCGGCGCTTTCGGTGTATAACTTGAGCGGTGAACTTCCAGATAAAGATCCGCGCGAGGACCTTTGCCTTCTGCAAGGAACAAACGACGCGCTTCATAAGGAACCAAAACCCGCGGCTTCTCAGCCGCAGTTGCGGTCGTCTGGCGCCCGTGTGCCGAGTTCGCACCCGATAGAGCCAGTTCGATTTGCATTGAAAGGCTGTTCATATCGACGGTCGCGTAACCAACGGCGACGGCCGGTATAGTCGCAAGCGCCCCTACGAGGCGCAGTCTTCCATTGCCCATACGTAGCCCGTTTGCACCATTTTTCGGTGCGTTTGTTAGCTCAGGAAGATTGCGCCCGTTTTCGGGCTGCAAGACTTCCCCTCCAACTCCTTGCGCGGTTAACCCGCGTCTAAGGAGCATCCCCAAAGGGTCAGTCATTTAGGCAGGAGAGGTATTAACAGATGGTTAATTCCTACCGAAGTGCCTGATTCCCCGTCTGTGTCGAAGGGGAATGTGCAGGTGAATTAGGGAGAAAATTGGAATGAATTGCGGAGAAATTATGTTTCCCCTTGGCGAACTGCCTTATACACACCACCTAAGTGCCAAACCGGGGACAACACACTCAGTAAGTCTGTTTCGTGAGTGTGGGGGAGAAAAGAAAATGATCAAACGTATTTTGTCGACATTGGGCTTAGCCGCTGTCCTGACAACTGGCATTGCTGCTCCTCATCAGGTTCCACAAGCCGAGGCTGCCTCTGCCGCCGAAATCGAAGCCGATGTGGATGAAACGCTGCGCCGCTTCTTCCGCCAGGTCGGCAGCGCCAGACCACTCGCAGACAAGGCCGTCGCAATGCTGGTGTTCCCGACGGTCGTAAAGGCCGGCATCGGAATTGGCGGCGAGTATGGCGAAGGCGCGCTGAGAAGGCGCGGCAAGACGCTGGGCTTCTACAATACGGTCGCCGCATCCATCGGCTTCCAGCTTGGCGCTCAGGCGCGTTCCGTCATTTTGATGTTCATGACCGAACGAGCTCTGCAGAATTTTCGCGCAGCCGACGGTTGGAAGATCGGTGTAGATGGTTCCGTTGCGCTGGTAACAGTTGGCGCAGGCGGCGCAATCGACACAAACAGCATTCGCGGACCGATCATCGGCTTCGTGTTCGGCAACAAGGGCCTCATGTACAATCTGACGCTCGAAGGCTCCAAGATCAGCCGGATCAGCAGATACTAAGGCGTGAGCCGGCGTTCGCGACTTATGCGCTTTCGTCGAGTGCGGCCTGGGCAGCGGCTAAACGTGCGACCGGCACACGAAACGGCGAGCACGACACATAGTCGAGTTTTTGCCGCTCGCAGAACGCTATCGACTCCGGATCGCCGCCATGTTCGCCGCAAATGCCGATCTTGATATCGGGACGGACCTTTCGTCCGCGTTCCGCTCCGATTTCGACCAGTTCGCCAACGCCGTCCTGATCGATCGTCACGAATGGATCGACGGTCAAAACACCCTTGGTCATATATTCGGTTAAAAAGCTCGCTGAATCATCGCGGCTCAGGCCGAATGCCGTCTGGGTCAAGTCGTTTGTACCGAACGAGAAGAACTCGGCCGTTTCGGCAATTTCCCCGGCGCGCAATGCCGCCCGCGGCAACTCGATCATTGTCCCGACCTGGTAGTCGAGTTCGGCGCCCTTTTCCGATTTTACGGCTTCAGCCGTCTTGTCGATGATCGCCCGCAGCAATTCAAACTCTTCACGCACCGCAATGAGAGGCACCATGACTTCCGGCAAGACCGGCTTGCCTGTGCGAGACGCGACATCGATCGCGGCCTCGAAAATGGCCCGTGCCTGCATCTCCGTAATCTCCGGGTACGAGATCGCCAGCCGGCACCCTCGATGCCCGAGCATGGGATTGAACTCTTTCAGATCCTCGACCCGGGCTTTGAGCAGCTTCAGGCTCGTTCCCATCGCTTCCGCAACTTCGACGATTTCTTCTTCCTCATGCGGAAGGAATTCGTGCAGAGGTGGGTCGAGCAGACGAATGGTTACAGGCAGATCACCCATGATCTCAAAGAGCTCGATGAAATCTGCACGCTGCATGGGGAGGATCTTATCGAGCGCAGACCGACGGCCCTTCTCGTCCTCCGACAAAATCATCTCGCGTACGGCAAGAATGCGCTCATGATCGAAAAACATATGCTCGGTCCGGCAAAGGCCTATCCCTTCGGTTCCGAACTCGCGTGCCTGGCGGGCATCGCGCGGCGTATCGGCATTTGCGCGCACGCCCATGCGGCGCGTCTCATCCGCCCACGACATGAGAGTCGCGAAGTCACCGGTCAACTCAGGCTGACGCATGGGAACGGTGCCAAGCAAGACCTGGCCTGATGTCCCGTCGATCGTGACAATGTCGCCCTTGGCAAGGGTCTTGCCGCCCGCAATCATGGTTCCCGCATCATAGTCGATACGGATCGAGCCCGCACCTGTCACGCACGGTCGGCCCATGCCCCGCGCCACCACCGCTGCATGACTCGTCATGCCACCGCGGGTTGTAAGAATGCCTTCGGCGGCATGCATGCCGTGAATGTCTTCCGGGCTTGTTTCGACCCGGACAAGAATAACCTTCTGCCCGCGACCTGCGAGTTTTTCGGCTTCATCGGAATCGAATACGATCTCGCCGGTTGCCGCACCGGGCGAAGCCGGCAGACCGCTCGCAAGGATCTCTTTGTCGGCATCCGGATCGAGCATCGGATGGAGCAGATTGTCGAGCTGCCCCGGATCGATCCGCTTCAACGCGTCGGCCTTGCTGATCAGACCTTCTTCAGCCATGTCGACCGCAATGCGGACGGCGGCTTTGACCGTGCGCTTGCCGGACCGCGTCTGCAGCATCCAGAGCTTGCCGTCCTGGATCGTGAATTCCACGTCCTGCATATCGCGGTACCGTGCTTCCAGCTTTTCGTAGATCGCCTTCAACTCGGCAAACGTCTCCGGCATGAGCGCTTCAAGCGAGACTTTGTCGTCACCGGCTTCCTGGCGGGCCGCCTCCGTCAGGCTCTGCGGCGTGCGGATTCCAGCCACAACGTCTTCACCCTGTGCATTGACCAGAAACTCGCCATACAGCGCTTTCTCGCCGGTCGAGGGATTGCGCGTGAATGCAACCCCTGTGGCGCTCGTGTCGCCCATATTGCCGAAGACCATGGCCTGGACGTTGACCGCCGTGCCCCAATCGTCCGGTATAGCGTGCAGGCGGCGATAGGTGTTTGCACGGGTATTCTGCCAGGATCCGAATACGGCCCCGATCGAGCCCCAGAGTTGGTCATGAATATCCTGCGGGAACGGCTCGCCGCGTTCCGCTTCCACGCAATCCTTGTACTGCCCGATCACCTCGATCCACTCGTCCGCATCCAATTCGGTATCGAGCGAATAGCCGGCCAGATTCTTGTAGCTCTCCAGAATGTCCTCAAAAAAGTGATGTTCGACGCCGAGGACGACGTCCGAATACATCTGAATGAAGCGGCGATAGCTGTCATAGGCGAAACGACGGTCGTCGGCGCGCCGCGCCAGGGCGTCGACCGTGACATCGTTCAGGCCGAGATTGAGAACCGTATCCATCATTCCGGGCATCGAAGCCCGGGCACCGGAGCGCACGGAGACCAGCAGCGGATTATCCGCGTCACCGAACGTCGAGCCGACAGCCTGACCGATATATTGGAGGGCCTCTTCGACCTGTTGCCCAAGGTCATCCGGCAACTTCCTGTCATTGTCATAATAGGACGAGCAGACCTCGGTCGTGATCGTAAATCCAGGGGGTACAGGAAGGCCAAGATTCGCCATTTCGGCGAGATTGGCACCCTTGCCGCCCAGCAAATCCCGCAAGTCGGCACTGCCATCGGCAACGCCGGCTCCGAACTTGTACACCCATTTGGTGGCCGGATCTGCAGCCATTGCGCTTTCACTCATTGGGATGAAGACCTTGAGAAGTTGTTCGGGCTCTATGTACTGCCTGACCTCATTGCACACAATGGGTCAGGTTTCCGCATTCGCGCTCGCGGCCGCATGTTGCTGGTAAAGCGAGGATAATCACCACCAAGCATCATCCGAAAAACAACTGGGTCAATCGGCAAGCACGGGCGAGCCGTCCTCTCGTAATGGAAGGAACGGATTGAATGCGACTTCCCAGACATGGCCGTCAGGATCTGCGAAATAGCCGCTATACCCACCCCAGAAGGCCTTCTGAGCAGGTTTCAGCAACTTCGCCCCCACGCCGACGGCATGGGCCATGAACGCGTCGACATCCGCTTCGCTTTCGAGATTCTGCGCCAACGTTACAGAACCCGGACTAATGCCGGTCGACTCGATACCGATATCTTCTGCGACCGCATCCCGCGGATATAGTGAAAGGACAACAGCCCCGGCTTTGAAGAAGCTGATTGTGGCCTGACTGGCGCTTTCCGACTTCACGAAACCAAGGCGTTGATAGAACGCCGTCGCGGCGACCAAGTCCTCCACGCCAAGGGTGACGATGGTTACATGAGCCGGCTTCGTCATGGCTTAGCCCTCGATTTTTGCGAACTCGGCCACTTCCCGTGTCGCGACTCGAATACGATTCAACAAAAGCAATCTGTTCTCGCGGAGTTTCTCGTCATCCGCATTGACAGTGACATGATCGAAGAAGTCGTCCACCGGTGCGCGAAGCCTCGCAATCTCTGCCATGGCGGCAGCAAAATCTTCCGATCCAACTGCTTTCGCCGAGGCCGATACGGCCTGAGCAATGGCCGCATCAAGGACGCGCTCCTGATCCTGCTCGAAGAGAGAAGCATCCGCCTCTCCTTCGTAGGTGCGCTTGTCGTTCTTTTCCTCGATCCGAAGAATATTGCGTGCGCGTTTCACGCCAGCCAGCAGATTGGCACCGTCATCCGTATCCAGGAACGTGCCGAGAGCTTCGACGCGTTTGACCAACATGACCAGATCGTCCTGAGCGCCAATTGCGAAAACCGCGTCGATCAGATCGTGACGTGCGCCGCGATCCCGCAGATAGACTTTGAGGCGGTCGGCGAAGAAAGCGTGAAAACTCGTGACATCAAAGTCGTGACCGAAATCGGCGCCCCGCTGCTCTTGATACGCGGCAAGTCCTGACCGCAACGGATTAGCCAGGCTCAGGCGGACCTTGTTTTCCAGCAGGATGCGAATGACACCGAGGGCTGCACGCCGCAGCGCATAAGGATCCTTCGATCCGGTCGGTTTTTCGTCGATCGCCCAGAAACCGAGCAAGGTGTCGAGTTTGTCCGCGAGGGCGACGGCAATGGCAACCGGCTCGGAGGGGATTGCGTCCTGCGGCCCCTGAGGCTTGTAGTGCTCCTCTACGGCGGCGGCGATCGCTGCATCCTCTCCCTGATCGAGCGCATAGTAACGACCGATCAGTCCCTGCAGATCGGGGAACTCTCCGACCATATCCGTAACCAGGTCGGCCTTGCACAACGCTGCCGCGCGCTCCGCCTGCCCCGGATCGGCGCCGATGATCGGTGCAATCTCGCGGGCCAGTTGGCGAAGTCGTTCAACGCGTTCCGACTGCGAGCCCAGCTTTTCATGAAAGATGATGCCGCCGAGTTCCGGCAAACGGGATTCAAGGGGTTGCTTGCGGTCCTGATCCCAGAAGAATTTTGCATCGGAAAGCCGTGCGCGAATGACCCGCTCATTGCCGGCGACAATGGCCTTACCGCCGTCCTCAGCCACCAGATTCGTCACCAGCAGGAACCGATTGACGAGTTTGCCCGATGCGCTGTCGGCCACCGAAAAGCACTTCTGATGGCTCTTCATGGCCGTGGTCAGCACTTCGCCGGGCACTTCGAGAAACGCTTCATCGAATGTCCCCATCAGAACCGTCGGCCATTCGGTCAATCCGGCATTTTCAATGGCGAGCGTAAGATCCTCGACAAAGGCAACATTCGCTGCTGCGACAATTTCTGACGCCTGGTCAAGAATCAATCGCTCTCTCTTGTGGGAATCCAATTCCACGAAGGCCTGCTTGAGTTTCGAAACATAATCGTCGAATCCGTCCACCGAGAAGGGCTCCGGCGCGAGGAACCGATGTCCAAGAGTCTGGTTCCCGCTGGCAATGCCCTCGATCTCTATCGGAACTGCATTGCCGTCCAGCAGGCACAGAATTGAATGCAGCGGGCGCACCCACTTCAGACGACCCGAGCCCCATCGTTGGGATTTTGGCCAGGGGAATTGCCGGATGATGTCCGGCACGATTTCGGCAACGGCCTCATTTGCATCCCGTCCCGGGCGCTCGATCCGGGCGAGATAATAGTCGCCCTTCTTTGCATCGGAGACGATTTCCGCATCATCGATGGATGTTAGGCCCGCAGCACGCAGAAACCCTTCGAGCGCCTTGTCCGGCGCACCGACACGCGGTCCTTTTCGCTCGTCGCTCACATCTGGCGAACGATCGGCAAGACCGTCGATGACGAGCGTCAGCCGGCGCGGCGTCGCAAACACTTGTGTCTCGCCGAAAGTAAAACCGGTTTTTGCGAGGCGCTCGCAGACGAGCCGGCCCAAATCGTCGGCAGCCCGGCGCTGCATCCGCGCAGGGATCTCCTCGGAAAACAACTCCAGAAGCAGCTCGCCCATCGGTCTGCCTTACCCTAGTTCGGGATCTTATCGAACGGGACGACGACGTCGAACCGATCCGAGGTTTCAGCCAACGCGACACGCTGAATGTCCGCAACCGACCGAGCTTCGCCCATCGGATCACTCATGTCTTAACGCTCCAGTTCCAGTGGTTCGGCGCGATCATCCCTGCGCACCTCCCCCACCATCAGTCCGCAACCAAGCCGCACAACAGGCCTTGGTCAAATCGCGAACGCGCAGAATATAGGCTTGGCGCTCGGTGACCGAAATTACGCCGCGGGCATCGAGCAGGTTGAAAATGTGGCTGGCTTTGATGCACTGATCATAAGCCGGCAAGGCCATTCGGTGAGCTTGTTTGCTTGGTGAGTCGTCCGCAGCAGCTTCCGGTTCGCCGGCCGCCAGCAGCGCCTGGCATTCCGCCTCCGCGTCTCGAAAATGACGAAACAGCATCTCCGTGTCGGCATGCTCGAAATTGTGCCGCGAATATTCCTGCTCGGCCTGCATGAAGATGTCGCCATAGCTCAGTCGCGCGTCGCCTTCCCCGCCGTTGAAATTGAGGTCGTAGACATTGTCGACGCCTTGGCAGTACATGGCGAGGCGTTCGAGCCCATAAGTCAGCTCGCCTGAAACCGGGTCGCAATCGAAACCGCCGACTTGCTGGAAATAGGTGAACTGCGAGACCTCCATCCCGTCGCACCAGACCTCCCAGCCAAGGCCCCACGCGCCCAGCGTCGGGCTTTCCCAATCGTCCTCGACAAACCTGATGTCGTGGTTTTTCGGATCGATGCCGATGCGATACAGGCTCTCCAGATAAAGGTCCTGGATATCGTCGGGGTTTGGTTTCAGGATCACCTGGAACTGGTAGTAGTGCTGCAGGCGGTTCGGGTTCTCGCCATAGCGCCCGTCTGACGGCCGGCGGGACGGTTGCACATAGGCGGCCTTCCAGGGACGGGGCCCAAGAGCACGCAGGGTCGTCGCGGGATGGAAAGTGCCGGCACCGACTTCCATGTCGTAAGGCTGCAGAATGGCGCAACCATAAGCTGCCCAGAATTGCTGCAGGACGAGAATGAGGTCCTGAAAGGACTGTTTCGGCCGAAGGGAGGCCATCGATTCTGCGGGTTTCATGGGATCGGACCGAATTCGGCGCACGGTTTGAGCTGCAATCCCCCTGTCATACGAGGATCATGCAATCGCGCAAGAACTTTCTAGCTCTTCGTATGCGCTTTGATAGGGCCGCCATCAGCGCACAGCGCTAGCGATCATCGTGCTCCACAGGACGATAGGCTCCGGTCTCCGGATCGAGTTCCAAGGTCGGGATATCCTTGCCTTGCTTCTTTCTCAGGACGGCTTCGGCATCCTTGAGATCGGTTTGAACCCGGCCCATTTCCTTACGAAACCAGCGATAGCCTGCCCAAAGGCCGACGCCGGCGAGAACCAGAATGATGAGCTGCGGCATCGTCTTGCCCCCCGCATCACGAGTTAGGTCATTGTTCACAGACCAAAGCGTGACCAGAGGGCCCGCGCCTCGATCGCCGAAACGAAATCATCGGCCAGTGTCGGCAGACGAAATCCGTGGCCTTGTCCAGTCTGCTGCAAAGCTCCGAATACACCGTTTCCACCGCGACGGAACAATGAGCGCGGCGGACTGATCAGTTTCAATTGCACATCGTCGCCGAGTTTTTCGCGCATGGTCGAGCGAATGTCGGCAAGCCCGTCGATGAGGCCAAGCGCCAATGCCTGCTTGCCGGACCAAAACAGTCCTGAGAAAACATCCTTGCTGTCCGCATCCAGCTTTTTCCCGCGCCGTTCTTTGACCAGATCGATGAAGGTCTCATGCACATCTTCCTGGATCGATTTCAAATGAGCAATATCGGACGGGCTTTCGGGTTGAAACGGATCGAGCGCATATTTGTTCTCGCCCGACGTGTGGACACGCCTTTCGACACCGATCTTTTCGATCATCTGGTTGAACCCAAATCCGGCCGAGACAACGCCGATCGATCCAATGATCGAGCTAGGATCGGCAAAAATCTCATCGCCGGCAACGGCCAACATGTAGCCGCCCGATGCAGCAACGTCCTCGGCGAAGACATAAACGGGCAGCTCCTTTTCATCCGCAAGGGCACGAACCCGCTCAAAGATCTGCCGGGATTGAACGGGAGAACCGCCCGGTGAGTTGACCAACAGGCAGACGGCCTTTGCGCCTTTCATCGTAAATGCCCGCTCAATGAGAGGTGCAGTTGTCGCCAAGGACAATCCCGGCCGCAGAGGCGTTGCCATCCCGATCGGCCCGCTAAAGCGGAGAACGGGAACAATCGGACCGGTTTCGCGCCAGCGCCGCGGCAAAAACCTGCGCAGCCAGCTCATGCCGCTCTTGGACGGCGTCTTTTCGGATGATGTCATGTGCAATAGATACGCGCCGGGCAGGCCGAATCAAGCACACCTGCCGAAGTCGGCGCCCTTTCAGGTTCTTACGGGTCGGATGGTCAGCGTTTTTCGCCCTTTCAGGACTGCATCGACATCGGGCCGATAAGCTCCTGATTCTTCATGCAGAATCAAGCCACTCGCAATCGCAAGCGGTGCTTTGCTGCCTTTGGTGCCTTGCACGATGATGCGCGTCGCCTGCTCTCCTGAGCGGGCGTAGAGCGGGAAGGCACAAAGATCGCCGAAACGCCCGTCCGCAGCAGCGAGGATCCGCGGCAACGACTCGGGGCGGTGAATGAGCGTCAACGTACCGCCGGGCTTGGTCATCGCCACCAGGAAACGCATCCACGATTCGATGGTATCCGCATCTGCCATATGGGCGTCGCGCTTCGCGGGCGATGCCGGAGGGCGAGCCGTACCATTCGCGTAATAGGGCGGATTGGCCGCGACGTGATGAAAACTCTCCCGCTCCAGCCCGAGTGCTTCGAGACCTGTGAGCTTGTCGGTTAGATCAGCGGCAACAACACCGACCCGTGTCGAGAAGGCGTTGTGTGCGACATTTTCGCGCGCCAGGACGGCAAGTTCAGACTGCCGTTCCACCCCAACGACCTGCGTCAGCCCGGTGCGCGACGCCAGTGTCAATGAGACGATGCCGGTTCCTGCGCCTGCATCGAGGACCCGCTCGCCCGGTTGATCGTCAACTGGAATTGCGGCACCCAGAAGAACGCCGTCAATAGCCGCACGCGGCCCGTCAAGCGGCTGTGTGAGCAACAGCCGACCATCTAGAAAGGCATCCCGGCTGGTTGCCTGTGCGCACTCAGCCGTTCGCCCGGTGGCGGCATCTTCCGCGCTCGAAACACCAGTTTCAGCCTTACTCCTTGCAGACATTTTCCTCGAGTCCGGCGTCGGTGAGAATGCGCCGCGCTTGCATCCACTCGTCTTCGGCAACGCAAACCCGGCGCGGAAATATCCCGATCGAGCCTTCGGTAATGCTCATATTGCCATCGAGGACCGCATGCTCGATCCCGGCGTCTTTCAGCAGTGCATCCACGAAGGATAAGAGCACCACATCATTGCTCCGCAGTACTTCTTTCACGAAATGAGGATTCCCATACGCTGCTTCATCCGAAACGCCCGGTGCATTTCCCGCGATGGCAGGGGCATAATGTCCCGAGTCTAACAACTTGACCGCCATACGACACGTCTGAATATACTCCGCTGAACATAATGTGAGCCGGGGGTTCTCTTGGGTGTAGTCGTATCTTTGGATGGCGTGCGTGCTGGCAAAGCGAGTTTGCAGCCTTTGAGCGATCTCGTTGCCCCGGAAATGGCCAGTGTCAACGCCATCATCCTGGACAATGTGAAGTCGGACGTCGATCTTATTCTTGAACTCGCCCGGCACCTGATCGATTCAGGCGGCAAGCGGATTCGTCCAATGCTGACGATCGCCGCAGCCCGGATGTGCGGCTACGAAGGCACCGGGCATGTGACGCTCGCTGCAAGTGTCGAATTTATGCATACGGCAACGCTTCTCCACGACGATGTCGTCGACGAGAGCGACCTGCGACGCGGAAAGACCACGGCCCGCATTCTCTGGGGCAATGAGGCCAGCGTGCTTGTCGGCGACTTCCTCCTCGGCCAGGCTTTCAAGATGATGGTCGATGTCGGCTCGATGGGAGCATTGCGCATTCTGTCCAATGCCGCGGCCATAATTGCCGAAGGCGAGGTCATGCAGCTTGCAGCTTCCAAGAACATGGCGACGACCGAGGACGATTATCTCGCCGTTATCGGCGCCAAGACTGCCGCGCTGTTCTCCGCTGCAGCCGAGGTCGGAGCCGTCGTCGCCGAACGCCCGCAGCAGGAACAGGACGCCTTGCGGTCATTCGGCAAGAATCTGGGTCTTGCTTTTCAGCTCGTCGATGATGCCCTCGACTATTCCGGCGAACAGGCGAAGCTCGGCAAATCCGTCGGGGACGATTTGCGCGAAGGCAAGATCACCCTCCCTGTTGTCCTTTCCTATCGAAGAGGTTCTGATGACGAGCGCGAGTTTTGGCGCATGACCCTTCAAGAGGGCGATGTCGACGATGGCGATCTGGAGCGTGCCATCTCACTTATGGAGAAGCATGGCGCGCTTGCCGACACGATCGAACGCGCCCGTCATTATGGCACCATGGCTCACGACGCCCTCGCGATCTTTCCGGAGTCCGACTACAAGGCTGCCATGCTCGAGAGCATTGCCTTCTGTATCGAGCGCGCTCACTAGGGTCTGTTGAGTATCAAGTTGCTCTAGCAGCTTAGAGTCGATCAAGACAGAGCGGTTGCCCGTACCCACCATTGAGGATGCGCTTCGGCGATCTGGGCCGCGGCGACGCTTGCTTCGTTGCCCTCCTTGAACAGACCAAAAACGGTCGGGCCGCTACCTGATAAGCGCACCAGGAGCACGCCCGAAGTTTCGCGCAATGCGTTCTGCGCCTTTTCAATGGCCGGCTCCAACTTTTTGGCCGCAATCTCCAGATCGTTCGCACGAGGCTTCAAAAATGTCGCAAGCGCTTCAGCGTCCGCAAACGGGCCGACCGGCTCCGGCTCGTCGATTTCGTCAGCGACATTGCCTGCAGACAATGCACGGAAGACGGCAGGCGTCGAAAGCGGTACGGCCGGATTGACCAGGACCGCAGGTGTCAGCGGGAGCATTGGAAGTGCGATCTGCTTTTCTCCGATGCCCCACATGATCGCCGCCCGGCTGCCGAGGCAAACACGTACATCGGCACCGATGTCCAAGCAGAGGCTGGTTGCCTCCTCGGCGTCCAGTACGATGTTGTTTGCACGCATGAGAAGCCGTATCGCGGCGGCAGCATCTGCCGATCCTCCACCTAGTCCGGCTGCCACGGGCAATGACTTTTGCAGACTGAATGCCCCTGCTCTTTCTTCGGGTCGGAGTTCAATGAAAGCACGGGCAGCCTTGAGAACCAGATTGTCAGTCGTCAGCGCACTTGCACTCTCGCCAACAACGTCAAGCCGCAGCTCATCGCCAGGCACAAGCGACAGATGATCACCAAGATCGGCGAATGCCGTCAGGCTTGCGATCTCATGGTAGCCGTCCGGTCGACGCCCCAGAACCTGCAGGGTCAAGTTGACCTTTGCTGCCGCCAGCTCCGTCAACCGCGCCATCGCGAGCGCACCGGAACTCAGTTCGGCGCTTTCTTTTCCGGCTCGTCTTTTTCGACTTCGGCTTTTGTCTGCTGCGAATCCTTCAGACCTTCGGCAAGCTTCGTTCGGGTCTTCTTCGCATCGTCGGGTTCGGGCTTCAGCGTCAGAGACTGTGTCCACTGATATTTGGCTTCTTCCCGCCGGCCAACATGCCAATAGGCATCACCGAGATGATCGTTGATGACCGGATCGTCTGGACGCAGCTCCACCGCGCGTTCCAGATGCTCGACCGCCTTGTCAAAATCTCCAAGCCTGTAGTAGGCCCAGCCGAGACTGTCCACGAAATAGCCGTCGTCCGGCTTCAGTTTCACAGCCTTGCGGATCAGGCCCATCGCCCGCTCGAGATTCTTGCCCTGGTCGACCCAGGAGTAACCGAGATAGTTGAGCACCAGAGACTGCGAGCCGTCCAACGACAGCGCCTTTTCGAGATCGGCTTCGGCCTTGGGCCAGTCCTTTAAACGCTCGTAGCAAACCCCGCGCGCATAATAGAGTCGCCATTGGGCCTTCGTCGGTTTTTCGATCAGTGCAATCGCCCGGCTGTAATACTCGACCGCCTCCCCATATCGCTTGTGAGATCGCAGGATGTTGCCAAGTGCATTGAGCGGCCGCGTTTCCTTGGGGAATTTGTCCGCCAGCATATCCAGCAGCGTCTTGGCTTCCTCCACACGCTTGAGAGAATTCAGACTGAACGCCTTTCGGACCTGCGTGTTCATCCAGAGCGGCGATTCTTCCAGAATGCTGTCATAGACCTTGATGGACAGTTCGTACTTCTCACTCGACTCGTAGACTTCGCCGAGTGCGATATTCGCGAGCGGAAATTCCGGTCGCATGTATCGGGCGATTTGCAGATAGATCGTACCGGGTTCGAAACCGCCCTCACCCGTCAGCGCATCGCCGATGCCGTAGAAGACCTCGGCGATTCCCATGCCGGCATTCTGCATGAGAATGCCGACCGGCTTCCCGCTGTCGATGTCCGCCAGGAGTGCCTTCGTCAGAGGATGGCCCGAAGAGCGGCCGATATGTGTTCCCAATATCCGCCTGGCGAGTTTAGTGTCCTTCCCGCTCATGGCACTCTGGGCATAGGCCTGAGCCAATCTCAGCGTCCGTGGATTCTTCTTGAACGCTTTTGCATAAGCTTCTTTCGCAACCTTCGGTCGACCTGCCAGATCCGCAATCAAACCTTTGTGATAGAGCTGATAATATTCCGACCATTCCGCTTTCTTGGCCGTCGCCAATCGTGCAAAAGCAGCATCGGGCTCGCCTTTTGCAAGGCTGATCCAGGCACGCGCCAATCTTGTCGTGAGATCGTCGACAGGCGCACTTCGCACATTGGACAGGTGATCGTCTGCCCCCTGAAAATCGCCGCTCTTGAAGGCGCGGGCCGCCAATACATAGCGCGCAGCACGATGATCCGGCGTGGACTTGATGACCTTCTCCGCCAGGCCCAGCGCCTCTTCAAACGATCCGGTCGACGCCGCGAGCATAAATGTTTGCTCGAGGATTCTGTCGTTTTCCGGGTCCCTTTCCAGCGCTTTTCCGTAGTAATCCGCCGCGGTTTTCGAATCGCGCTGGCTCTTCGCAAAACGTCCAGCCAGATAGTTGCCCAGAAGCGATTCAGGCTCCGCCTTGGTCTGATTGATCGCTGTAATGTCTGAGAAAGTTCCGGTTATTCCAATTAGGGCCAAGGCCAGAATCGTAACCTTGCCCCATCGCATTGCACGCTTGATATTGCCGGTCATGTGTGTCCGCTTCGCCATCCAATGTTGGAAGCCAAATTCTCTGCGCGCAAGGATTACGCCATTCGCCCGATCCTGCAAGGAATAAAGGCGCTCTCATGACCCCCTCTCTTCACGATCACATGTTTGGATAGTTCGGTCCGCCGCCACCTTCCGGGCAGACCCAGTTGATATTCTGTTCCGGGTCCTTGATGTCGCAGGTTTTGCAATGCACGCAATTTTGCGCATTAATCACCAACTGCTTGCCGCCGTCTACCTGGCCGTCATCGACCCACTCATAAACCCCCGCGGGGCAGTAGCGTGCGGATGGGCCGGCGAAGACCTCCAATTCAACGGATTTCTGGACATTCATATCGCCGACGCGCAGATGGATCGGCTGATCCTCTTCGTGGTTCGTCGCCGAGAACGAAACATTGGTCAGCTTGTCGAATGTGAGAACACCATCCGGCTTGGGATAGTCGATCGGTTTGCAGGCTTTCGCCGACTTGAGAGCGGCATGATCGGCCTTGCCGTGTTTGAGCGTGTGCCCCAGGAACGGTAGCAATGTATTGAGCCACATATCCACACCGCCCAGTGCGACGCCAAGACGCGTACCGAACCTCGACCAAAGCGGTTTCACGTTGCGAACGCGCTTCAGCTCCCGCGCGACCGGACCGGCTGCATAAGACTGCGTATAGCTCGTCAGCTTGTCGTGGGCACGTTCATCGCGGATTGCCTCGAAAGCCGCCTCGGCCGCCATGATCCCTGTGAGCATGGCGTTGTGGGACCCTTTGATCCGAGGCACATTCAAGAAGCCTGCAGCGCATCCCATCAGAGCACCGCCGGGAAAGACCAATTGCGGGATGGACTGAGCGCCGCCTTCCGAAATTGCTCGTGCGCCATAGGCAATGCGCCGACCGCCATCGAACACTTCGCGAACGGCCGCATGGGTCTTGAACCGCTGAAACTCGTCAAAGGGCGATAGATGCGGATTGGTGTAGTTGAGATGAACCACAAAACCGACCGAAACCAGGTTATCGCCAAAGTGATAGAGAAACGATCCGCCGCCGGTGCGATTGTCGAGCGGCCAGCCCATTGTGTGCTGAACGAGCCCTGGCCTGTGCTTCGACGGATCGACTTCCCAAAGCTCTTTGAGTCCGATGCCGTATTTCTGCGGTTCCGACTCTGCATCGAGCGCATATTTCTCAATGAGCTCCTTGGTAAGCGAACCGCGAACCCCTTCGCCAATCAGTGTGTATTTCGCCAGAAGGTCCATACCCGGCGTATAGCCGTCCTTGGCCTCGCCATCGCGGCCGATCCCCATATCGCCGGTTGCCACACCTACGACTGCACCGTCGTCGTCGTGGATGAGGCTCGATGCGGCGAAGCCTGGAAAGATGTCGACGCCTAGCGCTTCCGCCTGCTCGCCAAGCCAGCGGCAAACCTGCCCGAGACTGACCACATAGCATCCATGATTGCTCATCAATGGCGGCATAAGGAATATCGGCAGGCTCACATCGCCTTCCGGTCCGAGGTACAGGAAACGGTCCTGTGTAACCGGCGTGTCGATCGGTGCGCCACGCTCTTTCCAATCCGGGAAGAGTTGATTGATGCCGCTGGGGTCGATAACGGCACCCGATAGTATGTGAGCCCCGACTTCCGATCCCTTCTCGAGGACGACGACGGACAGATCATGGTCATGCTCTTCGGCGAGCTGACGCAATCGTATGGCTGCCGACAGACCCGCAGGCCCGGCACCGACGATCACAATGTCGACTTCCATCGACTCTCGTTCCGGCCTGTCGTTCATGCTCACGCCCTCTCCTTTTCGCCACCTCCTCTCGATAAAGCCGTGCACCGCATCGGTCAAATGGTGTGCCTACGCCGTTTTCATTCAATTGCACCTTGATCGGCGGCTCCTCGCGGTTGTAACGAGCCCTTGCAATGGCCATTTTAGGAGGGAACATTTGGCTGTCAGGCCAAGTCAGGCCGCGCTGTGTCGGTCTAATCGATAGTCCCCTCGGGAGGCTTGTATGTTTCGCGTCGCAATCGCTGCTCTTATGGTCGCAGGTTTCATTGCAACTGTACCCCAAGCCTCGGCACAGACTTATGTCGCCGAGAACCCCAAAGAACGCGCGCCCTATTACGATCAAAGACAGCATGGTCCAGATGGCTCAGTGTCGGGTCAGCCTGGGGGTATCTACGCCGAACGGGCAATACCCACGCCGGGATCGGCACCCGCCCCCGAGTATCTTGGCCCAACCTATGGCGGCGGTGTCATACGCCCGTCGAATTGCGGTGAGTTCCGATACTGGAACGGGCATCGTTGTGCAGATGCGCGGCTCGACCCGCCTTATGTCGGCCCGAGATAGTTCTGATGGGCAGCACTACGGTGAGACTGCGGTCGGCTGTCCCGCACTATTGCGCTTCGATTTTTTATTCAGTCTCAATCACCTGTTTGGTACCGTCCAAAGCTACCTCCTGAATGACACTGAATCCTTCGAATTCAGGTGACTCTAGATAAAGCGAACGCGTGGAACTCGAACCGGCGTTCGCATGTGCTTTGCGGAACTGTTTGGATTTCGTCCATTTCTCGAAATCGGCATAGCGGCGCCAAAGCGTATGGGACGCATAGAGGATGTGATCTTCTCGTTCCGGACCGCGAAGGAGATGAAAGCCCTCAAAGCCATCCAGTTCGTGCAGGTAAGATTCACGAGAGTTCCAGAGCTTCTCGAAATCACTCGCGGCATCCTTGATGACCTTGAAGCGGTTCATTGCGATATACACGTTCGCTCTCCATCTTCTTGATTGTTGAATCGCATTGGCACCCTGACGCAAAGTGCCTGACTCGTGGCATTCCATGCCCCGGCAAACATGACATGGATTAACAAGCACAACCTAAGCAGTCACCTCGGCGCTCCGATGAACGGTGATTATTGTGGCATTCGTTTTGATTTATCGACTTTCCAATTCCAGTTTAATGTGGATCGCCGAATGATCAGCTGAGCAGCGCTTAGGACTGTTTACACCGAAAAGGTCTTCGCTGACCGCTGTGGCGGCGCGTTCTCAATCCTTGTTCTCAACACTATCGATACTTGAGTCGACGCGCAGCCCTCATGTTTTGCGGCTGTGGAGTCCCAAACCGCAATGAGATCAGCAACCCGTTGATCCACGAGTCTTCCGACGGTCTGACCATGGCTGTCGTCGTCCTTCATGATCTTACCCTCGCAGCTTCATATGCTGATCAGATCGCCCTCATGTACCAGGGACGCACAACAGCGTCCGGTCTTCCACGCCATGTGTTGACAGATGCCCCGCTTTCCGACGTATTTGACCGTGAAGTGCATGTCAGCTTACCACCGCAATCCGATGTGCCGTATGTTCTCTCACAGCTTTGGAAGCTGAACCGGAAAAAGAGCACGGCATAAACACGAAGACATAGGTCGGGCGTCTATGAAACTGACGAAACAAACCTCTGACGCTGTAAAAATCCTCGTTTTTTGCCACAACCATGGTGACAACCTCATCAAGGTTGCCGATATGGCGGAAGAACTTGGATTGCGGAAACAAATGGCGCTCAAGATCTGTACGCTGCTGCGTCAGGAGGGCTTTCTTGATACGGTTCGTGGCCCGAAAGGCGGTATTCGCCTTTCCGACCACGCGCAGACATCGACATTGGGGGCCATCGTACGTCGTCTGGAATCGTCCTCGCAGGCCGATGCAAACAGCGATGGCACACATCTCGACGCATACTTCGATGAAGCCATGGAAGCATTCTTCACTGTCCTGGATGGCCATCTTTTAAGAGAAATTGCGGCGTCAAAGCCAAAACCAGCGAAGAAAACGACCTCAAGACGCAAACCTGCCGCCAGGAAACAGGCTCGCAAAGCCAGACCCACTCGACCCTCCCAACGTAGGATCCAGGCGAGAGAATTGGCGAAGTAGTTTACACCCCGGTGTGAAACGCGGCCTGCGGCCACATCGCACGTATCTGTTGCCGGTTGCTGCTGGCTAACGGCCCTGTGCCCGTACTATGCTGGTGCACAATGACACCGCGCGATCCATCTCCGAATTCCGTCATTGGCGCCTGGTACGAGGCCATGGGTATCGATGAGGCCATTGGCGACGTGCCTGTCGACTGGTTTGCTGCATCGACGAGCCCCGTCGAACAGACAAAGGCTCCTGTCGCACAGCCCGCTGAAACGGCACCGCGGCCCCGACCACGGCCACCCGGAAAAACCGATATTGCCGCCAAAGGTGCAAATGCTGCTGCATCAGACGCCGATACGCTGGATGCCCTGCATGCAGCCCTCGCCGCATTCGATGGATGCGGCCTGAAGGCGACAGCGAAGAATCTTTGTTTCTATCGAGGAAGCGCATCGGCACGAATCATGTTCATCGGCGAAGCACCAGGCCGCGACGAGGACATTCAGGGGCAACCATTCGTGGGCCGTGCCGGACGTCTCCTCGACAAAATGTTGAATGCGATTGCACTCGGGGAAGATGAGGTTCACATCACCAATGTGGTCTATTGGAGACCGCCGGGAAATCGCACACCCAGTCCTCAGGAGGTGCAGGCCTGCGCGCCATTCCTGGAGAGGCAGATCGAACTTGTCGATCCGGATATTCTGGTCTTTCTCGGAGGGGCGGCTGCCAAACAGCTGCTTCAGACAACCGAAGGTATCATGCGTCTGCGCGGCAAATGGCGCTCCAAGGAATTCGGCCGTAAAGAGCGTCGTGTTCTGGCGACCCTCCATCCCGCCTATCTGCTCCGCAATCCGGTCGGAAAGCGGCTTGCATGGCGCGATTTTATTTCGATCCGAGACGCGCTCGACGCTTAACAAACCACTGTGGGGGATCCCTGTGACGACCATCGATGAAACGCTTGCTCTCAGATTTGGAGACGCCGTGGACGGGTGCCTGCCCGATACACCGCTCCTGAGACTGTTTGCCGAGCACAAATCCTGCCGGGCGTTCAAGCCTGAACCGGTCGAACCGGCAATGATCCGTTCGCTCTGCGCGCTCGCCCTCTCCTCACCCTCGAAAAGCGATCTCCAGCAGCGCGACATTCTGATTGTCGAAGATCCGGATATCCGCAAACAGATCAATACCTTGGTAGAGGAGCAGGAATGGATTGCCGGAGCGCCGTCGTTCCTCGTCTTCCTCGGTAACAACCGGCGGCAAAGGCAGATTCACGATTGGCGGGACAAGCCGTTCCCCAACGACCATCTCGACGCATTCTTCAATGCAGCCGTCGATGCCGGCATTGCGCTCTCGACATTTATTCTCGCCGCCGAAGCCGCCGGGCTGGGTGCCTGCCCGATCAGTGCTATTCGCAATCACAGCGGCGCCGTTAGCGATATTCTGGGGCTGCCCGACCATGTGTTTCCAATTGCCGGGCTCGGCCTCGGAACACCTGCGCGCGACGGCTATATCAGCCTTCGCTTGCCACTCGCGGCGACGATTCACACAGATCGGTTCGATGATGCAGACTCGAAAGAGCATGTGGAAGTCTACGACCGCCGGCGGACCAACCATTGGCCGTACCGCTCTCAGCGATACGTCTCGGATTTCGGCGAAGTCGATGACTATGGCTGGTCAGAAGACAAGGCACGGCAATATGCGAAGCCCGAACGCGCGGATTTCGGCGCTTTTGTGCAGCAGAAAGGCTTTAAGCTAGTTTAGCCAGTCATTGGGGCTGTATCTCTGCCTCTTGACGCCGGGTCTATCTGGGCGCGTAAATCGCCCGGACGAAAAGAAAACAGGGGGAGGAAGCGTATGTCCAGGATCGATGAGAGCATCTCGTTCATTCCGATTCATGTCGCAATCCTGACGGTTTCCGACACGCGCACGCAGAAGACGGACAAGTCCGGCACCCTGCTCGCCAGCATGATCACCGACGCAGGACACATTCTGAGCGAGCATGCAATCACCCGGGACGATGTCGACGAGATCCGAGCCAAGATCCAGTCCTGGATCGACGATCCGGAGATCGATGTCGTCATCACAACCGGCGGCACCGGTTTCACCGGACGCGATGTGACGCCGGAAGCCGTCCGCCCGCTCTTCGAGAAGGAAATCGATGGATTTTCCGCGCTTTTCCATATGTTGAGTTACGAGAAGGTCGGGACATCCACAATTCAATCGCGCGCATGCGGAGGCGTCGCGAATGGCACCTACCTGTTCTGTGTGCCCGGCTCACCGGGAGCCTGCAAAGACGCCTGGCACGGCATTCTCAAATTCCAGTTCGATGTGCGCCACCGACCCTGCAATTTCGTAGAAATTATGCCACGCCTCATGGAGACCGACGCCGCCGTCGAAAGCTGACGCGATACGCAATAGAGGAGTTTCACCTATGCCCGCTCCCATGTTTAAAGACCTTTCGCGGCGAACAGTTCTGAAAGCAGCAGCCGGTGCGGCGCTGGTTCCGGCCTTGGGACGGTCTGGCCTCGCCCCCGCTCATGCAACGGCACCAATGCTTGGCGCGTCCAAGCCGAGCCACTATCGCTTCAGGCTTGGCCAGTTTGAGATCACGACACTCAATGACGGCGCGCTGAAGATACCGCGCGTGCATCCAATCTTCGGAAACAACAAAAAACCTGAAGAGGTGGCGGCCCACATGCAGGCCAACAATCTGCCCGGCGACAAAATGTCGATATCGTTCACACCGGTCATCGTGAACACGGGCAGCAAGCTTGTTCTTTTCGATACCGGCTATGGCGAGGAACGCCGTGACAAGGGCGCTGGCAAGACCGCGGCGGCACTCTCAAAGGCCGGTTATCGGCCCGATCAAGTCGACATGGTGATCATAACCCACTGCCATCCCGATCATGTGAGCGGATTGATGGACGGCAACGAGCCTGTCTTTCCCAATGCGGAATATGTTGTCGGCGCCATCGAGTTCAACTTCTGGTCGGCACCGGACTTGGCGTTTTCACCCGACAAGAACATGGCTCGGCGCGCGAAAGCCGTTCAGGCAAATGTCGTACCGCTGGCAAGCCGTATCAAAATGATCAATCCCGGCGACGACGTTGTGACGGGTATTCGCTCCATGCAGGCGTTCGGGCACACGCCGGGACATATGATCTATCACCTGGAGAGCGGCTCGAGCCGGCTGCTCCTTTGGGCCGACACAACCAACCACTATGTGGCATCGCTTCAGCAACCCGATTGGCACGTCGTTTTTGATATGGACAAAGGACAAGCCGCCGCAACCCGCAAACGAGTCCTCGATATGGTTGCCTCCGAGAGGATCCCTGCAACCGGATATCACATGCCGTTTCCCGCCGTTGGCTACGTCGAGAAGAAAGGGCCAGGCTATCGCTGGATTCCTGCGAGCTACCAGATGGAACTCTAGCTCTCCGATTTGCAGGTTCTCCTGAAGCCGGCCCTCTCCCCCGGCCCAACCACCCAATAAGGGTACCCTCGGGGTGGTTGGGCCGGGGGAGAGGGCCGGCTTCAGGACCTTAAAATCCGAAGCTAACTCTCCGCGCGCCACCACGGTGGATGAATGACCTGCATGGCCGCTGTTTCAAGGCGGCGGTAGCTCCCGACGTCGTCGACATCTTCGAGCGTATCGGCAAGCGCGGTGTCGGGACCTGCATTCGCAAGCGTATCGTCCAGCGTATGGGCGCTCGACCAGCGAACATTCCGAAATAGCACGGGGATGGCCGGAGAGCGCCGGAGCCCTACGAGCCAATAGCCGCCATCTTTTCCGGGTCCAAGAACGGCCTGCCGGTTACCGAGTAGACGAAAGGCTTCCGCAATCCCCTCTTGTGATATCTGAGGGATGTCGGTGCCGATGATGATAACCGGTCCGGGTGGCAAATGAACCATGACACGGTGCATTCGCGCCCCGAGGTCTCCGGTGCCTTGAGCAATGCGCATCAGACCGGCTGATGATGGAAAAGCCGTTTTGTGCATATTGTCCGGTGCGAGCGCCAGGATACTGTCCCAGCGTCCGGTCCGGGACAATCTCAACGTCAGATTTCGAACGCTATGACGATGGAATGCGGTTGCCTTCACCCAACCGATGTCTCTGGCCAGTCGTGATTTTACTGTTCCCAGGACTGGCGCCTTAGCCATAAATACCAGACGCTTTCGATAGGGTTGATCCGGACGCGGCGTTTTCGCCGCGCGCCGTCTAGCCATAGAGTCGGACAATCGTCTTCGGCGGAACCCGCAAATAGTAGAGCACGATGCAGGAGAGGTTGCGCAGCGCTCTGGAGATGTAACCGTCACGTTTGTATCTGACGGCACTTGTCACGGCACTCGTACGGAGCATGACCATACGTCGCCGGCCCAGACGTCGCACAAGGTCCACATCCTCCATCATCGGAAGGTGGCGATAGCCGCCAACTGTTTGATACAGATGACGCGGCATCAGCAACCCCTGATCGCCATATGGGAAGCGGAAGACGGCGCAACGCAGCCCGACCATTGATTCGAGCAGCCGGGGCTTCATGCCATAGTCATCGAGTGCGAACCGGAACGCCGCCGCCGCCACCGGACGCTCGCCGGCATCGACACGCTCTATAAAGGCCTGCGTCTCCTGCTCCCATCCCGGTTCAAGGATAGTGTCGGCATGCAGAAACAGGAGCCAGTTCGAACGCGCCGCTTTTGCGCCTGCATCCAGTTGCGTGCCTCTTCCCCGCTCTGCGCGAATGAAATGCGCCCCGGCGACGTCGGCGATGTCCATCGTCCCGTCGCGCGAGCCGCCATCGACGATGATCACCTCGCGGATCAAACCCTGGACCGTCGCCGGAACAAGGCTGGCCAGGGTCTTGGTCAGACCGTTCTCGGCGTTCAGCGTGGGAATAATCACGGAAATCATGGCGCGGACTATAGTCAGGCGATTTCTACGGGCAAGCCTTTCTGTGCGCAATTCGATTAATGTTCTTGATTTGTTCTAATCGCGGTTCTATCGTCAAGCAATGACCCGCATTGCAGCAAAACGATTCGCGCCCGAAACGGCGCCTGATCGCGCTGTTGAAAGCAATCGACGGCGCGGACGCGGTGCGTCTTCGAATCAGACCGGGCGGTTTGATTCTCTGACACGCCATGACGCAGACGATGGCTGGGAAGGTCTCGGCCAACTCGACGCTTTCCGAACGGAAGTAGCCGAAGAGAGTGCGCGAACGATTGTCACCCGGAACCAATCGCCCGATATCAGCTTCGATCGCTCGATCAATCCCTATCGGGGATGCGAGCATGGCTGCATCTATTGCTATGCGCGCCCGACTCATTGCTTTCTCGGCCACTCGGCAGGCCTTGATTTCGAGACAAAATTGGTTGCCAAGACGAACGCAGCAGACGCCCTCAAGCGCGAACTCGCCGATCCCAAATATGAGCCGCGCACGATCGCACTTGGGACCAATACCGATCCTTATCAGCCCATTGAGCGCTCGCGCCGACTGACACGCGGTATCCTGGAGGTTATGGAGGACACGCAGCATCCCGTCGGTATCGTCACGAAATCGGCTCTGGTTTTGCGAGACATTGATATTCTCTCTCGACTGGCCAAAAAAAAATTGGTCAAGGTCGCGATCTCGATCACGACTCTGGATCCCAAGCTGGCCCGTGCAATGGAACCCCGCGCGAGCGCTCCGCATAGGCGGCTGGCGGCGCTCGAGGCCCTTTCCGATGCCGGCGTCTCGACAGCGGTTATGGTGGCGCCGATCGTTCCGGCGCTCAACGATCAGGAGATCGAGGCGATCCTGGCGCGCGCCAGTGCCGCGGGCGCCTGCGAGGCCGGCTTTGTGCTCCTGCGCCTGCCGCTTGAAATTCGCGATCTGTTTCGCGAATGGCTGGAAGAGCATTATCCCGATCGTGTCGATCGCATTTTTTCTCTGATCCGGAGCATCCGTGGCGGCAAAGACTATGACGCCAAATGGGGTGAGCGCATGCGCGGACGCGGGCCTTACGCTTGGCAGATCGGCCGGCGGTTCGAGTTGGCAGCAAAGCGACACAAGCTCAATGCGAGAAGTTATGCGCTGCGGAACGACTTGTTCCGCCCGCCTGTGCTCAAGGGCCAACAGATGAGGCTGATCTAGAACCGGCTTTGCGTTTCGCGTCGTGTCAGATTCCGTTGGATTTCCAGCGATCCGTTCTTGGCAATTTCACGTTGATCGACGACACTTGTGCCATGAGTCAGACATATCGAATGCTGATGAAGACATCGAGAATATCCCTCGTCGCACTGGTCTTAGGCTCTCTAGCGACCACGGCGTCCCACGCCGAAGGGCCGTCTCTCGAGGCCTGGCAGAGCTTTGCATCGGAAATAAACGGCAAGGTAGGCGTGGCGACAAAGACAAATGTGGCGAATAAGTCAGCGAAGGCCGAGCCTGCCTCCCTGGCTGCTAATGTCGCGTCAACGAAAAGCCGGTGGAAGACGCTTTCCAGGCCGGGCACGCCACCACGCCAGGATGAAACGGAAATCGTCGAACGGCTCGGGGCGCGGATCTTCTTCGATATCTATAGCGAAGGCGAGCCTCTGATTCTGCTCCATGGCGGCATGGGCAATAGCAAACATTGGGGCAGCCAGATCGGAGCATTTGCCGCTCAGTACAAAGTCATCACCATCGACAGCCGGGGTCACGGCCGAAGCTCGCGCGGCAAGCAGCAATACAGCTACCACCTCATGGCGTCTGACGTGTTGGCGGTGATGGATAAGTTATCGATCGAAAAGGCATCGATCGTCGGTTGGAGCGATGGCGGCGTTGTCGGTCTGGACATCGCAATCAAGAATCCCAAGCGGCTGAAAAAACTGTTTGTTTTCGGAACAAACTACAATCGATCGGGCATGAAACGCGCCACCGGCACGAATTTCGGCAACTACAAGAAACTGGCAGCGCTCGACTACAAGGATCAGTCTCGGACTCCGAATCAATTCGGGTCATTCGTGGCGGCGCTCTCGAAAATGTGGTCGTCGGAACCGAATTTTACCGACAAGCAGCTCAGATCCATCAAGGCACCGGTTGCCGTGGCCGTCGGGGAGCATGACGAGATCATCAAAATCGACCATGTCCGCAAGATGGATCGCCTCATACCGAAGTCCAAGCTTATAATTATGAAGGATGTCAGTCACTTCGGCCTTTGGCAGGATGCAAAAGCCTTCAATAAGCATGTCCTGGATTTTCTAGCAGGCGGTTGATTGGCGTCGCACACCGGTGATCACTCACTCACCTCATGTCACGCAGCCGGAGTACGGCCATGGCGCCATCATTCAAAATTGAGCGCGAATATATGCGCCGCCTCGAAGGTCCTGTAGCCGGTGTCGACGAAGCTGGTCGTGGGCCTTGGTCGGGACCGGTCGTTGCAGCTGCTGTGATACTCGATCCGAACAACATTCCCGATGGCTTGGATGACTCGAAGCAACTCAAGCCAGCCGCACGCGATGCCCTCTTTGATCAACTAACCGCGACAGCCACGATCGGCTTGGGCGTAGCCGATGTTGCCCGTATCGATCGCGACAACATTCTCCACGCCACCATGTGGGCAATGGTCCAGGCACTCGGCGATCTTGGCGCATCGCCAGCGATTGCGCTCATCGATGGCAATCGCTGCCCCGATTGCAGCTGTCCGACAAAGGCCATCGTAAAAGGGGATGGAAAATCCGTCTCGATTGCTGCCGCTTCGATCATCGCAAAAGTATCACGCGATCGTATGATGCTGGACCTCGCCAAGACCTATCCGGGTTACGGTTGGGAGCGCAACAAAGGTTATGGAACAAAGGATCACAAAACAGGAATTCAGAATCTCGGTGTGACGCCGCATCACCGCCGCTCCTTCCGCCCGATTCGCGAGGCCATTGAACAAAGCAGCGGATAGTCGGCTAGTCTTGTGCGAACATCCAATCGGCCAAGATCAAACCGGAGTACATTTCTATGAAACTCAAACTGTACAGCCGGTACCGAAATTCTGCCGGACAGCGGGTCCGCATCGCTCTCAACCTCAAGGGCCTCACCTATGAGTATGTGCCCATCGGCGATATCGATCCTGATCAATACCGGACGCTCAACCCGCAGAACCTGATACCCACTCTGGTCATGGACGGCACTGTCCTGACCCAATCGACGGCGATTATAGAACTGCTTGAGGAACTGGTTCCCTCTCCGCCGCTGCTTCCCGATGATCCGAAGGCGAGAGCGCAGGCGCGATCGTTCGCTCAGGCCATCGCTTGCGAAATTCATCCCGTAAACAATCATCGCATCCGCAATTATCTGGAAACCGAACATGGTTGGTCGAACGATGCCACCATGACCTGGTATCGGCACTGGCTGGCGGTCGGCTTCACCGACCTCGAAGCCATGCTGGAGCGACGAACACATCCGACACCCTATTGCTTTAGCGACGGTCCAGGCCTCGCCGATCTTTATCTTGTGCCACAGGTCTTCAATGCCCGCCTATTCGGACTCGACATGTCCAAATTCCCGCTTGCAGACGCTATCGACAAGCTTTGCGCCGACCATCCTGCTTTCGCGGCCGCTGCACCGGAGAATCAGCCGGACTGTCCGGATGAGCTGCCCACCGATGGACGTTAGACGAACCCGCCTTAAGTCGGTAAGATTCCTGAGTTAAGTCAAAGTTTACCCTGTTCGCCGCAGCATAGCGGTGGGTTGTAACCAGCGCAGTAGGCGCCCGTCTCATCCGGACGCTCGCCGCGCTGGCAAAATAGTAGCGATCGACTTTTCCGGGTCCTGTCGAGGCCGACAAGACCCAGGTTGATCCAGTAACAGTATGCGTGAGTAGGGGCGTACCCATGGGTGGGACGAGTAAGTCTCTTGGACTCGATCAGATTCTGGTCGGCGACTGTATCGAGAAGTTGCAAGAATTGCCGGCGGAGAGTGTCGATCTCGTCTTTGCCGATCCGCCTTACAATCTCCAGCTGGACGGCGGTCTCCTCAGACCGAACAACACACGGGTCGATGGCGTCGACAATGCCTGGGACAAATTCTCCAGTTTCGCCACCTATGACCAGTTCACATCCGAATGGCTCGCGGCCTGCAGACGGGCCCTCAAACCGGACGGCACCCTCTGGGTCATCGGCAGCTATCACAACATCTTCCGCGTCGGCGCCGTGCTTCAGGATCTCGACTATTGGATCTTGAACGACATCGTCTGGCGAAAGACGAATCCGATGCCCAATTTCCGCGGCCGGCGGTTTACGAATGCCCACGAAACGCTGATCTGGGCCGCCAAGAGCGCCCAGTCCCGCTATGCGTTCAACTACGAAGCGATGAAGGCATTGAACGACGACGTACAGATGCGTTCCGACTGGCTGCTGCCGATCTGCACGGGCGGTGAGCGTCTAAAGAATGACGAGGGCCGCAAGGCCCATCCCACGCAGAAGCCGGAGTCCCTGCTTCACAGAGTGATTCTGGCCGCCAGCTCACAGGGTGATGTGGTGCTCGATCCCTTCTTCGGCACCGGCACGACCGGCGCCGTCGCCAAGCGGCTGGGCCGTCACTGGATCGGCATAGAGCGCGATCCCGGTTATGTGAAAACGGCCAAGAAGCGCATCTCCCGCATCACGCCTCTCGATACCGAGAGCCTGACGACGACACGTAGCCGCCGAAGCGCACCACGCGTGCCTTTCGGCACAGTTGTCGAACTCGGCATCCTGGAGCCCGGGAGCGAGCTCTTCGACCGGAAAGCCAAGATCAAAGCGCATGTACGCGCGGACGGAACCCTCGCCTATGACGGCAACCAGGGATCGATCCACAAACTTGGCGCCAAAGTGCAGGGTCTCGAGGCTTGCAATGGCTGGACCTATTGGCATTTCAAGGCCGATGGAGAACTCAAACCCATCGATATCCTGCGCCAGGAAGCCCGCCAACAGCTCGGAATGACGGCCAGCTAACGCGATAGTGCCGGAGAAGATCAGTCCAACAAATGTTCAAGTCCATGCGCAATGACTTTGCGCATGACGCTTGGCAGCGCTTGATCGCCAATATCGTCCTCGGCAACCCATCGAGCGTCACTCGGCAGTCTTCCATATGCTGCTGCGTCCGAAGCTGCGACCAATGCAGCATAGACCGTCAGCTCGAGATTGAAATGGGTGAAGGTATGCCTGACGCTTCCGGGCAGTCGGTCCCAGTCCGCTGTGATCGGTGCTTCGCCGTTGCCGCCCTCCCGCCTGCTATTCTTCGACCATTCGCCGCTGGGAACTTCCATCATCCCGCCGAGAAGGCCCTTGTCCGGTCTTTTTCTAAGTAGGACGGCACCATCGCTGCGAACGGCAAAATAGGCGTTCCCTTCCCGTGTCGGCCGTTCGGCCTTAACCGCCTTGATCGGCAGAGTCTCCGCAATACCTGCGATCCGGCCTTCGCAGTCCGCCATAAGCGGACATAGAGCACAGGCCGGACGCCGCGGCGTGCAGATCGTTGCCCCGAGGTCCATCATTGCCTGCGCAAAATCCCCGGGCCGGCTTACTGGGGTTAGCGTCGCGGCGTGGCGACGGATGTCAGCCTTCGCCTTGGGCATCGGGATCTGCACGGCAAACAACCGCGAGACGACCCTCTCGACATTCCCGTCGACGACGGTCGCGGGCCGATCGAATGCAATGGCCGCAATGGCGGCAGCCGTATAGGCCCCGACACCGGGCAGCTTGAGAAGCGCCTCTTCTGTGTCGGGAAAACGCCCGCCATGCTCCGCGACAATCGATTGTGCACAGCTGTGCATATTACGAGCCCGGGCGTAGTAGCCAAGTCCCGCCCAGGCCGCCAACACCGCATCGCGATCTGCCGATGCCAGCATCTCGACACGCGGCCAGCGCTTGAGAAACGCGTCGAAATAGGGCGCGACGGCTTTGACCGTCGTCTGCTGCAGCATGATTTCGCTGAGCCAGACATGATAGGGGTCCGCCGTAACGCCTGTGTCTGCCCGCCAGGGCAATGTCCGACCCGACCGGTCGTACCAGGCGAGCAGTGCCTTGACCGCATTGCGGCGGCGCCCTTTGGGCCAAGCAGCTTCGGGTTTCGATTGCTCGTTCTTTCGCGCCATGGTTTCCTTATGGTAGAGGCTTGGAGTTGACGCCAGCGGCAGAGAAGCGGTTTTCCACATGAGCGAGCGCGCGAAAAGCACCAGGGCCCGGCGCCGGTCACGATATGCGACGGCGACGGCTGTGGGTGCGTTCGTGCCTGATATCGCCCGGCCGGCACTCGAAGCCAATGGGTTCCCATCCGCGACGTTGATTACGGATTGGCCGGTCATTATCGGCGCAGAGTTCGCCGGATTCACGCAACCTGAAAGATTGGCCTGGCCGCGGCGTGCATTCGAGAGTGACGACGGTGAAAGCCTCGCGCGCAATGCGCAGGATTGCGCAACGATGATTCTTCGGGTCGATGGTCCGCGTGCACTGGAAGTGCAACACGCCGTCCCCCAGCTGATCGAGCGCATCAATACGTTTTTTGGCTACCGGGCGATCGGTCGGATCAAGATCGTTCAGGGCCCTGTCAGAAGGCGCCGAAATCGGCGGCAGGAGCAAAGACGTTCACCGAGAAGGGACGCGAACCTTGCCCCTGCCGAACTGGATCTATCCGGTATCGAAGACGAGGGCTTGCGCGAGGCCGTGCAGCGGCTTGGCGATCGCGTCACAGCGCCGGAACAAGATTAAAATCATTCCGAAGCGTGAACGCAAAAGCGTCCAATTCGTTCTTAACTTATGGCCCAAGTAACAGCGCCAACACGCGGATGTGAGATGGCCGCCAGTTTCTCGCCGTGGTAGAGAAAAGATTGAAACGTAGACGGACGACCGCGATGCTCGAATTTCGGGGCCCGGTCCGACGATATGGAGGATAAGACTGTGAGCGAAGACGCGAAAGGTTCGAGCGCGGGCACGTCCCGCCGCAATGTGATGATGCTCGGACTCGGCGCAGCCGCCGTGGCCGGAGTCGGAGGATACTACTTCCTTGGCGGTGACACCGAAGCCCAGAGCGGAAAGGGCAATCCGCTGTTCGCCCAGCTAATGGAAAAGGGCGCCCTGCCCGATCATCCCGTCGGCGACGCGAATGCGCCGGTCACCATCATCGAATATTCGTCGATGACCTGCCCGCACTGCGCGAACTTCCACAAGACGGTCCTGCCGGACCTGAAGAAAAAATACATCGAGACAGGCAAGGTTCGCTACATCGTTCGGGAATTCCCGCTCAATAATCTGGCGGTCACGGCAGCAATGCTCACCCGCTGCGCGGCGCCGGAAAAATACAATCCCTTTGTCGAAGCGATCTACGAAAAGCAGAGCGTCTGGGCCTTTGGCGAAGGACTGCCGGAAGGCGAGAAAAAGCCACTCGATCAGCTCTTCAACATCGCCAAGCAGGTGGGCATGTCGAAAAAATCATTCGATGAATGCCTTGGCGACCAGGCGCTGTTGGACAACATCATCAAAGTCCGCACCCGCGGCAACGAAGTCTTCAAAGTCCAGTCGACGCCTACATTCTTCGTCAATGGCACGATGGTCCGCGGTGTCAGCAGTCTGCGGCAACTCGAAGAAGCGATGGAGCCATTTCTGAAAGGCTGACAACAAGCCGTCCTTTCATCCAAATCACGGCTGGGCGGCACGGCATTGTCCACAGCCGCCAGCCGGTGCATGATTGGCGAAGCAGAAAAATCAAATAAGCATTGCCATTTCCTTGGGGGAGGATTGGTTTGGTGAAACGACGACAGGCACTTTTCGCGCTTCTGATGACGAGCGTATTGAGCCTCGCCGGCTGCCAGGCTGGCGGCAGTGGCGACGCTGTGCGCGAGGCCGGTCGTCTGAACCCGGATGGCACGCCGACCGCAACCGCATTGCTGGAGGCAGGCCCTCTCGGCGACAGGACAATGGGCCGCGCGGATGCCCCTGTGACGATCGTCGAATATGCCTCGCTGACTTGTCCACATTGCCGGGCGTTTCATCAAAAAACGTTCAAACAGGTCAAGAAAGCCTACATCGACACCGGCAAAGCACGATATATTTTGCGTGAGTTTCCCATCGGTCGGCAGGCGGCCGCGGCAGCCGTTGTCACACGCTGCGCTCCAGCCGATAAGTTCTTCATATTAACAGAGAAATTCCTCGCCCAGCAGCGCAGTTGGGTCTCCCAGGAAGTACGCCACGACCCCATCTTCAAGATTGCCGCCCAGACCGGCATGACACGCGCAACATTTGACAAATGCGTCGCGAATCAAGCGATTATCGACGGGCTGGTGTGGGTGAAGCAGCGGGGACGGGAATTTGGCGTGTCGGGGACGCCGACCTTCTTCATCAATGGGAAGAAGACACGCGGTGCCCTGACATTCGAGCAGGTCAAAGCCATGATCGAGCTGAAAAGCAGCTGACGGTCGTATAAAAAGCACCGATCGAATCGCCAAACAGTTAGGCAGTCTGCCTCCCCCATTTGAGGGACTAAACGAACGTGAAGATCGCGCGCCTGAGGCTCTTGGGCTTCAAATCGTTTGTTGAGCCGACCGAGCTTGTCATCGAGCGCGGGCTGACCGGTGTTGTCGGCCCGAACGGTTGCGGCAAATCGAACCTGCTCGAAGCGCTCCGCTGGGTCATGGGCGAGACGTCCTACAAAAGCATGCGCGGCTCGGCCATGGACGACGTCATTTTCGCTGGGACCGATAAACGGCCGTCGCGCAACATGGCGGAAGTTACGATCTTCCTGGACAACTCCGAACGCAAGGCGCCGGCGGAATTCAACGACAGCGATCAGATCGAAGTCGCCCGCCGCATCGAGCGCGAGGTCGGCTCGGCCTACAAGCTCAACGGCAAGGACGTCCGGGCTCGCGATATTCGTCTGCTGTTCGAAGACGCGGCCACGGGAGCGCGCTCTCCAGCCCTCGTTCAACAAGGGCGGATCGGCGAAATCGTCGGTGCCAAACCCCAGCAGCGGCGACGCATTCTTGAAGATGCGGCCGGCATCGCCGGACTCCATTCCCGGCGTCACGAAGCCGAGCTGCGCCTCAATGCAGCGGAGAGCAATCTCGAGCGTCTGCAGGATCTCTCCGGCCAGATGACCGCGCAGCTTCAAGGTCTCAAACGCCAGGCACGCCAGGCGAAGCGCTACAAGGACCTGTCGGGCAAGGTTCGCGAAGCCGATGCCCTTCGCCATCACATCTATTGGACGGCCGCCTGCGACAGCGTCGAGGCGGAAGAGACCGCCATGCAGAACACGGTCCGTGAAGTGGGACGGCTGACCGCGGCCGAGGCCGAGGCGATCACGGCCCAGGTGGATGCATCGGAAGTCCTGCCAAAACTTCGCGACGAAGAAGCAACACGCGGCGCCGTTCTCCACCGCCTCACGGTCGAGCGCGACACGCTGGAGAAGGAAGAGGCGCGCATCGAAGAGCGCCGGCGCGATCTTGAAGCACGGCTCGAACAGATGCAGCGGGACATTACCCGTGAGCGTGAAGCGCGCACGGAAGCGGCAGACGTTCTTGCCGGTCTCGAGCGCGAAGAGGCCGAACTGACCCAGGCCATTGCGGGGCGTGCGGATCTCGAGATCGAAGCACGCGAGGTCATGGACGCAGCTGGCAACGAGCTTGGTGAGGTCGAAGCCAGGCTCTCGGAAGTCTCCAGTGCTCACGCCGCGGCTCGGTCCGAGCGCCAGCAACAGGAAAAATCCGTTCAGTCGGAAGAGGCCCGCATACAGCGGGCAGAGCGGGAAGCCGCAGAAATCGCTACAAAGCTCGAACGCGTCCGTCACGAGCACAGTCTGCATGGCGACATGACGGCTCTCGCGGAACGCGTTACCCGTCTTGGCGAAGATGCGAAGTCTCACGAAGATGCCGTCGGCGAGGCGGAAACAAGAACCGCCACTTCGCGCGAGGCGGAAGCAGAAGCCCGCGAGCATGCACGAAAAACGGCGCTCCGAGCGCAGGAACTCGAAACCGAGGTCCAGACACTCACCAAGCTGCTCCGGCCGTCGGACGACAACACCCACCCACCGATCGTCGATGAGATGCGCGTGGCACCGGGATACGAACTTGCACTGGGCGCAGCCCTCGGCGACGACCTGACCGCGCCGGACGATCTTTCGGCGCCGGCGCACTGGCGCGGCATTCTTTCGCCTCCCGGCAACGATCCGGATCTGCCTGCGGGCGTCGAGCCCCTGCACCGTTTCGTCGACGCGCCGAATGCGCTGACACGTCGTCTGGCACAGGTCGGCGTCGTCGACCGTGAGCGCGGACGCTTCCTGCAAGACAGCCTGAAGTCCGGCCAGCGGCTGGTATCGCGCGAAGGTGACCTTTGGCGCTGGGATGGCTACACGGCCGCTGCCGATGCCCCGACCGCCGCCGCGACCCGGCTGGCCGAACGCAACCGGCTTGAAGGTCTGGCGCACGACTCCGAAACCGCACGCGGCGCAGCGCAGGCAGCGGAAGCGGAACTCATCACCGCGAGTGCCGCAGCCGCCCAGGCCGTCGGGCAGGAGAAACAGGTTCGCGAGACCTGGCGCACAGCCATGTCAACCCTGAGCCGCGCCCGCGACGAACTCGCCGCCGCCGAACACGCCGCGCGCGATGCCAGTCAGGAGCTCGGCGCCCTGACCGAGGCCGAGACCCGCACGGCTGAGACCCTGGCCGAGGCGCGCCAGGCCTTTGCCGCAGCCCAGGCTGCGCTCGGCGACGTGTCCGCTCTCGAAGCACTGGAAACGGACCTGCAGACGCAACGCGAAATCGTCAACGAAAAGCGGACGGCCCATGCCGATGCCCGGGCGGCCTTCAATGCACTGGAGCGGGAACTCACGCTACGGCAGGAACGGCTCAAGGCCATTTCGGGGGAGAGAACCCGATGGACCAACAGAATTGCCAGTGCCGAAGAGCAGGCGACATCGCTCACGGACCGCACCGCCGAAACCCAGACCGAACTCGAAAGCCTCGCCGTTCTTCCCGACCAGATTGCGGAGCGGCGCCAGAAACTTTTGAACCAGGTGACGGTTGCGGAAGACGAACGCAACGCGGCAGCCGATGCCCTGGCGGCCGCCGAAAACCTGCTCCGGGCGGCGGATACGACGCTGCGCGAGGTCCAGGGCGAGTTGGGCACGGCCCGTGAGGAACGCGCCCGCATCGAAGCGCGTCTGGAAGGCGCGCGCGAGCGGCGTGCCGAACAGGCCCGCGTCATCCGCGATCAGCTGGAATGCGCCCCGGAAGAATGTTTGGGCATTGCCGCCCTCAAGGAAGGCGCGCCTCTGCCCACAGCCGAGGACGCCGACGCGAAGGTCAACAAGCTGCGTGCCGAGCGCGAACGCCTTGGCGGTGTGAACCTGCGCGCCGAAGAGGAAGCCGAAGAGCTTGGCGGTGAACTCGACAATCTCGAGACGGAGCGCGAAGATCTCATCGAAGCCATTGCCAAGCTCCGGCATGGCATCTCGAACCTCAATCGCGAAGGCCGCAAGCGCCTGCTCGAGGCCTTCGAAGAGGTCAATACGCACTTCAAATCCCTCTTCACGACCCTCTTCGCCGGCGGCGAAGCCAGCCTGGAGCTGGTGGAGTCGGACGACCCGCTCGAGTCCGGTCTTGAGATCCTTGCCCGCCCGCCCGGCAAGAAGCCGCAGGTCCTGTCACTGCTGTCAGGCGGCGAAAAGGCCCTGACGGCTCTGGCACTGATCTTTGCCGTGTTCCTGACGAACCCCTCGCCGATCTGCGTCCTCGACGAGGTCGACGCCCCGCTCGACGACGCGAATGTCGAACGCTTCTGCAAGATGATGAACGAAATGACGCGCATGACCGACACGCGTTTTCTCATCATCACCCATCACCCGGTGACCATGGCGCAGATGAACCGCCTGTTCGGCGTCACCATGGCAGAGCGCGGCGTCAGCCAACTCGTCTCCGTCACCCTCGAAGAAGCCGAGCAGTATCTCGAAGCGGTTTAGCCCACATCCTCGTCATTGCCGTGCTTGACACGGCAATCCATGCTGACTTGGAATTGGCTCGGATGCCACGATAGAAACAACCACTGGTGCTGGAGCCACGTCGGCATGGATTCCCGTGTCGAGCACGGGAATGACGAAGAGGAAGCACTCAGTCTGAAGCCATTATGTAAGCGTCCGGCGTTGGCCGCCTTGCGTTGATATTTTGATGCCTGATGATGTTTGCAGTGGTGCCCGGCGGTATGGGCCTGCATGCAACCAGTTTTAATTAGGCAATTACAATCCCAACGATGCAACGGTTTGAGGTCTTTACGGGTGTCGAGCGACGCCGTCGCTGGTCGGCAGAGGATAAGTGCCGGATCGTGGCTGAGACGCGTGAGCCGGGTATGACTGTGGCGAAGGTCGCACGCCGTCACGATATCCATGCCAATCAGATCTACGCTTGGCGCAGACGTTATTCCGGTGATCCTTTGGACCCGGTGCTGTCTTCGGAGGCTGCCGCATTCATGCCCGTCACTGTGGTTCCCGATACTGCACCTGCGGCGGCTGGCGGCGAGAAGACAGAGCTTCCGGGTCTGATGGAGATCGTCCTCGCCAACGGGCGCCTGGTGCGCGTTGACCGGCATGTGGATGCCGGTGCCCTGCGCCGCATCCTCAGTGTTCTGGAAGAGCGATGATCTCTCCTCCGGCAGGTATGCGGGTCTATCTGGCCTGCGGTGTCACGGACATGCGCAAGGGCTTCCCCGGTTTGTCGGTCCTGGTCCAGGATGTGCTGAAGCAGCACCCGTTCGCGGGCCATCTGTTCGTCTTCCGCGGCCGTCGGGGCGATCTCATCAAGATCCTTTATTGGGACGGCAACGGTTTGTGTCTCTACGCCAAGCGGCTGGAGCGCGGGCGCTTCGTGTGGCCCCGCGCCAAGGATGGCACGATATGCCTGAGCCAGGCCCAACTTGCGATGCTTCTGGAAGGCATTGATTGGCGTACACCCCGGCGCACATGGGCTCCCGAGCTTGCGGGATAAAGCGCGACAATCGGACTCGGAGCCAAAAGGCGGCAAAGCAATTAATCAGGCCTTATGGACGATGAGGCCAATGCCCTTCCGGATGATGTCGAGGCGCTGAAGCAGCTCCTTATGGCCGAGCGCGCGGCACTGGCGGCTGCCAGGTCCGGTCTCATTACCACGACACTCGAGATCGAGAAGCTCAGGTCAGAGATCATGCGCCTGAAGCGTCAGGCCTTTGGCCGCTCTTCGGAGAGGCTCGATCGCCAGATCGCCCAGCTCGAGCTGAAGCTGGAGGAAGTCGAGACCGCGGCAAGCGAACACCCTCCTGTTCCTGCCGAGCCGGAGGCCCAGACGAAGGATAAGCCCAAACGCAGCCCGTTGCCGGATCATCTGCCTCGCGAGGATCAGGTTCACGAGACGGCGTGCGCTTGTCCCGCGTGCGGCGGCACGCTGCGCAAGCTTGGGGAAGACGTCACGGAAGAGCTGGAGTATGTACCAGGCCGCTTCAAGGTCATCCGGCATGTGCGGCCCAAGTTCTCCTGCCGGGCTTGCGAGGCCATCACCCAGGCACCGATGCCGCCCCGCCCCATCGAGCGTGGCCGGCCGGGACCGGGCCTGCTGGCCCACGTTCTGGTCTCCAAGTTTGCCGATCATCTGCCGCTCTATCGCCAATCTCAGATCTACGCCCGTGAGGACGTCGACCTCGACCGCTCGACGCTGGCCGGTTGGATTGGCCAAGTATCCTGGCTACTGCGGCCGCTGGTCGATGCGGTCGGGCGCGAGGTGATGGCATCGGCCAAGATCCACGCCGACGATACAACCGTTCCGGTTCTGGCGCCCGGTAAGGGCAAGACCAAGACCGGTAGGCTCTGGGTCTATGTTCGCGATAACCGTCCATCGGCTGGAGAAGACCCACCGGCGGTGCTCTATCGCTACAGCCCCGATCGCAAAGGCAAGTGGCCACGGGAGCATTTGACAAACTTCTCAGGATATCTGCAGGCGGATGGCTATGCAGGCTTCAACCCGCTTTATGAGACGGACGCGCAAGGCAAGGCCCGCATGACCGAGGTGGCCTGCTGGGCGCATGTCCGGCGCAAGTTCCACGACATCTTCGCAAGCAATGGTTCCGAGATTGCCGACGAGGCGCTGCAACGCATCGGGGCACTTTATGCAATCGAGAAAGAGATCCGCGGTCGCCCGCCCGACGAGCGGGCCGAGATACGCCAGGCCAAAGCCGGCCCGCTGCTGGACGACCTTGGGGCATGGTTCGAGACGATCTACGCCAAGGTCTCGGCCAAATCGAATATGGCACGCGCTATTCGCTATGCCCGTTCGCGCTGGCCGGCGCTTCAGTCCTACCTCTGCGACGGCCGGTTGGAGATCGACAACAATGCGGCCGAGCGCGCCATCCGTGGTGTCGCTTTGGGACGTAAAAACTGGCTGTTCGCAGGCTCCGATGCCGGCGGCGCGCGCGCGGCCCGGATCTACACGCTGATCGAAACCGCAAAGCTCAACGGTCTCGATCCGCAGCTCTATCTCACGGACGTCCTCACCCGCATCGCCGACCACCCCGTCAATCGGGTCGACGAGTTCCTGCCTTGGAACTGGGCAAATGAGAAAAATCCCGATATCGCCGCAGCTGCCTGAACGACGACACCGCAAGAAAATTATCCGCGGTCCTCACCAAACGCTTACGCCATTATTGCGGGGGGCGATTTTCCATTGCCGACCAGATTAATCGCTATCCAAACACACCTGATGCACTTTGAGCTGACTTTCCTCTAAATTGCGCACACCCGATACCAACGAGTCCCTTCGCCATGGCCGAACCAGCCACCGCCACCAGCAACAGACCCAAATGGCGCCGCACGCTTGAAGCTCTGGTTCGCGGCGACGATCCCCGTTTCGGGCGCAAGTTCGATCTGATCATCTGCATTTTGATCGTCATCTCGGTCATCGCGCTGACCATCGAGTCGATCCCCGGCCTGCCGCCCTGGCTCTACACGGCGCTCCGGATCGAAGAAGCCATCGTCGTCGCCGTCTTCACTTTCGAATATTTCGTGCGCCTTTTCGCGGCCGACCGACCGCGCAACTACATCTTCAGCTTCTGGGGTATCATCGATCTTGTTGCGGTGCTTCCCTTCTATATCGGGCTCGGTACGGACCTGCGCTCCGTACGCGCCTTCCGCCTGCTTCGCCTTTTGCGACTGCTAAAACTGTTCCGCCATATGCGGGCCGCCGAGCATCTCATGACAGCCTTCAGACGTGTTAGCGACGAACTGGTCGTCTTTGCCGGCATCGCGCTGCTGCTGCTCTACCTGAGTGCCGTCGGCATCTACTATTTCGAGCACGAAGCACAACCCGAAGCCTTCGCATCCATCCCGCACAGCCTCTGGTGGTCCGTCGTCACGCTGACGACAGTCGGCTATGGCGATATCTTTCCGGTCACTTTCGGCGGCCGGGTCTTTACGTTCTTCGTGCTGCTGGTGGGCCTGGGCGTCGTCGCGGTTCCGACAGGGCTCGTTGCATCTGCGCTGACGGCGGAGCGGCGTGCTGACGAGGACGAGCAATCCGAATAAGCGGCGGGCACTGACTTGTCAGCAAGCGTAAGCGCCGCAGTGGTTCTCGTCCGCGGCGAGCGATGGTCCACGTATAGTGCGCTTTCCCGTGGCTACCGAAAACGGCGGTTTATCTTAGCCAACGTCCCTTTGCATGGGGTTGTTCCTCGATTTTTGAGCGGACCCCCATTTTCCGGTACATTCAAAGATAAAGGATAGCGAAGCCAATCCCGGTCGAAACCGGTTCGCATTGCGTTCAATTGGGGGGAGCGTCGTGTCGCAGGTGGTGAATAGGGAGTGCCCGCGACTCTGCGGGAGTCTCTCAAGGTATCGGACCGAAGTCCATAGGCTCGGGCAAACGCTTGTGTGGCGATGCTTGCCCTGGCAGCCCGGTCGCTATCTCTGCTGGCCCTCGATCTCTAAGCGGCTAAACTTTTGTGCCCGATGATTGCGCAACGCCTTTTGTTGCGGCTGGCCCTCGATCTCTAAGCGGCTAAACTAAACTCTGATTGTCCGGTGCAGACATAGCGGTTGCGGCTGGCCCTCGATCTCTAAGCGGCTAAACTATGGGCTTTTATGGGCGTCATGTGGAACAAGTTGCGGCTGGCCCTCGATCTCTAAGCGGCTAAACTACGCGGCCATGATTTCCCGAATGGTGTCGTGTTGCGGCTGGCCCTCGATCTCTAAGCGGCTAAACTGCCGGATCTGATGGATCGCTTCATGTCCGAGTTGCGGCTGGCCCTCGATCTCTAAGCGGCTAAACTATTCTTTCGACAACTGACACCACTGCCGCTGTTGCGGCTGGCCCTCGATCTCTAAGCGGCTAAACTAGGCACGTCAGGGTAAATCTTGACACGTCTGTTGCGGCTGGCCCTCGATCTCTAAGCGGCTAAACTGGAAACGTCGTCGAAGATGCGGCCGCGCAGTTGCGGCTGGCCCTCGATCTCTAAGCGGCTAAACTGCGACCGCGCACCGTTGTTGAGAGCTGGTCGTTGCGGCTGGCCCTCGATCTCTAAGCGGCTAAACTTTGTGGCTGGCGTGAACAGCTCATTGCGCAGTTGCGGCTGGCCCTCGATCTCTAAGCGGCTAAACTACGCCACATGAAGCGCAGGCGGGCTGACAGGTTGCGGCTGGCCCTCGATCTCTAAGCGGCTAAACTAATCTGCCCACTTCAGAGCTGTGACAATCAGTTGCGGCTGGCCCTCGATCTCTAAGCGGCTAAACTCCTGCGATTGCATGTCAGGCACAAAGTCTGTTGCGGCTGGCCCTCGATCTCTAAGCGGCTAAACTGCACGCTCAAGAGACTTGGCTGCACCTCTCGTTGCGGCTGGCCCTCGATCTCTAAGCGGCTAAACTGGCCAAGGAGGCTGCTGCAGATCGACGAGTGTTGCGGCTGGCCCTCGATCTCTAAGCGGCTAAACTTCACGCTGAGCGTCGTTTGTTGAGTTGATAGTTGCGGCTGGCCCTCGATCTCTAAGCGGCTAAACTTGATGCTGATCTAAGACCCGGAAAATCCGGGTCTTTTTTTTGTTCAGGAGGGACAGAATTGGCCGAATCATCGTCAGAACATCACCAGCTGGTCCGGATTTTGGGGGCGCCGTTCTTGCTTTGTGCCCGTGAAGATTCGTGCATTTCCATATTGTTTGTCCGTCAAGGTGACGATGTGAACCTTACCTCTGGCAGGTAACGCGCCCTGTATCCGCCCGATGTAGGTCTCGGCTGCTTCCTTGCTCTCGGCGAATCGCAGATAGACTGAGAATTGTGCCATTTCGAACCCCTGATCCAACAGGAATTTCCGGAAGCGGGTTGCTGACTTGCGTTCTTTCGGTGTCCCTACCGGCAAATCAAACATCACATAAAGCCACATCATCCTGTATCCGCTTAGACTCGAAACAATCGCGGCCATTGCTCCTATGCTTCCAATGGTAAAAGCCGGCGTGGCAAATCTAGTTCCGACGCCTCACCCGAAAAGCACCGCGCGAGCGACAAAGTCAAACGTTCGAGACAAACGCCGACAGGACTGACACCGTCCGACGTGCTCATATCCGCAACGAGTATCTTTGCCAGCGCTGGCTTCGTTTCCTTGTCCACATGCTCGGCGCCGTCCCTGATGAGCTCGTGCACCAGCAAGTCTGCCAATGGCCGGAAAGGTTCCATAACATCGTCGGCCAGCGCGAATGCATTCGCCCTTTGGCGATGCGCCAGACCGAGACTCGGATGAAGCCCGCTCGCCATAATGGCTCGCGCCGTGCCGGCTCTCAGCACAGTGTAGCAATAGTTCAACATCGCGTTGGGGCCATCTGCAGCACGATCACGCCGAAATTCCTCGCCGAACAGAAGCGGCCAATAGCGGCGGGCGGCCTGCGCTTCGACATTGTCCGGATCGCCAGCGCGCACCTTGCGGGCGAGCAGGCGAAATCCCGTGCTCGGAACACCGACCGCTTCCAGCGTGGCACCCTGGCTTTCGATCTTTGTCCGAACGAGTTGGGCCCAGAGGCGCTTCTTCAGCGGCTTCTTCGCCGATGCCTGCTCACCCATACGGCCCGCCTGATCGTGATGACCGTCGACGGACCATAAAAATGCCGCAGGTCGATGATTGGCCCCGCAGACGATAAGAGGTGCCCGGCGCTCCGCGAGTGCTACGAGAAGATTATTCGAATAGGTGATCCCATGTGCCGAAGCGACGACGGCGGAGATATCGTCGAGCGGGACACGGCCTAGTTCCTTGCCTTCGGCACTCACTTTCATGAATCCGCGCGTTTTGGAAAGATGGCGGCCATCCTCGGCAATCTCGACGATACGACCAATCATCCGGTAGCACTCACGGGAAACACACGGCCGATCGGATCGACACGGACACGGGATGCCTTTGCATCCTTCAGCCGCTTATATGTCGCGAAATTCCATCGAAACGGATCGGCGGGGTTCTTGTGGCGTTCCTGGAACGACCCGGCGTCCAAGTGAGCGACCAAACGAATCCGCTTGGCCGACGGCTCTAGACGGACAACACGATAGATTTTCTGACCGTCGCCAAAATCCGCCTCTACGAGATCGCCGTTATGCACGCGCATGACCAATCGGGCATCCGGAAATGCAGTGCGCCATTCCGGCTGGTAGCCTGGTTGGTTTGCATCGAAAACCGTAACGCCCTCGCCGCTCCAGCTCCCATCCGAGAGCTCGAAGATATCGCAGCATTGATTGTCACCCGGTACATAGGCTTTCCGATACCCATTGCCATGCAGGACTTCCCGTGTCGATTGGCGCGTCTCAAGGACACGGACCCTTCGGATGCCGTTGGCTTCACCAAATGCCCTCAGCGCTTCAGTTAAATCCTGTCCGGATCGCTCTGCTTCGGTGGCCAGTGTTTTCAGACGGGACCGCAATTCGGCGTCCCGCACACGATCGATCATATTGGCGTTGAGCGCGTCGACCCTCTTGCGTGCCACGAGATTGTAGTGCTTGCCGTCGATCACATCGTCGGCGGGTCCATAAGCAGTCTCTTCGTGAAGCTGACCCGACGTCACATGCGCATTCTCTTGTGCACCAGGCGGGATACCGTGGTCGGGCTTATGACTGACAACGATCTGCTGAAGACTCCCGAAAAGCGCGTCTCGATGCCCCTCGAATGGCTCCGGAAACTCGCCTTTTGGAAATAGACGATCCAGGTTCATGTCTTCCGCGAGTCCGGATGCCCGGGCCATGCGGTTGAGAAGCCCTCGGTCCGTGCAGGCAACGACGAAGGCATCGATTGCATGATGCCGATGGTCTTTCCTGTTCTTCGGCCGACTGACATCGGCATAGTTATGATCGCCGGGAAGATCGTTAAGGCCCCACCTAGCACGCAGCATCGCCGTAAGCCGGCCCGGCGGTCCCCAAACCTGATCGCAGACATGCTCCAGATAGGTTCTCGTCATCCGCGCCATATGCTGCGTGTCAGTGAGTTGGCGCGCCAGAAAACCGCCATCGGCCTCGAAGCGTTTCATCGCATCAGGCTGGAATCGCCATGCCTTTCGCGGGAACAACCGTTCTGCCCGTTCGACGATTGTCTGGAGTTCGTCGCCGGACCATTTCTCAGCAGGCGACTTGTTCTCTTTGATGCGGTTGATTTCTCGTGTGCAAAGCACCTTGTTGGCGAAACTGTCGTCAAGCGTGGCCGAGTGCGGCAACACATGCTCGATCTCAATCGAACCGTCAAAGAGGCGCTCCATGCTGATCGGCGCACCTGTAAAGACACAAACCCTTTCATCCGCCGGCAGCTCGTCGAAGAGGCGCAATCTCAGGCGCGCATCGTAGGTATCAGCCACGTCCAGGTTATGGGTTTGCTTCAGCGCCTCAAGCCTCTTCCGCCGGTCCAGGTTCTTCTTCTCGTTCTCACGGTTCTCACGCTGGATCTCGTCCTTGCGCTTCTTGTTCAACTTCAACTCGCGCGCCAACTCGACCGCAATTTCGGCCGGTTTGCCGTAAACATCGATCAAGGTATTGATCAATTTGCGAATCTGATTCAGGCCGATATGCACAGTCGGATTCGGCACCCGCCCGATCGCTTCCTGGCTGCCGGGTGGCGCATCCGGCTTGGCAATGACGTGGCGTGACAGAACACTCCCATAATAGGGAAGTCTGGCGGACCGGCCGTCGGCCTTGAGGTCGGAATGGTGCAGGTCGAGAGCCTCGACCGCTTCCGAATATTCAAGAGGCCGGCGATAGACTTCACCGGTTTCGGGGTCTTCACGATCCTCCTTCCACTGTGTCTCCATGACATTGACAAGATCTGCGAGAATGGATCGGCCGAACCGTCCGTGGCCCTGCGGCAAGCGCGCATCTGAGATGGCGTCGATCTGCGCCTGGTCGATCTCGAAACGTGCTGCGAGCCAGTTCTTCAGTTCCGATGGATCTTCGACCGCCAACAGCCTTTCGACGACTTCAATCTGCCGCTCGCGGGGGAACGACCGCCACTGTTTGCCGAACGCCTTTCCGGCGGCGAGCTTCGCTGCCGTCTGGTCTGGAGGCAGACCTGTGCGGCCGGCCAGCTCATAATTGAACCGGATGTCGTCGGGCAGCTTTGCCGCCGATCGCAGCTTGTCGAATTTTACCGTGTGGCCGCTCCGCGCCATCAGAAGCCCGGCCAGCGCATCGCGCTCTGCAAGCTTGAGACGGCGTTCGCCCACTCCGGGACGGACGATCCGCAGTTGGGCGACATCCTGCAATATCCGGAATCTTTGGAATAGCGGATGCGCCTTGGGTATGCGCTCGCCATTGTCCACCAACACTCCGCCAAGATCTGTCTTGTCCTCGTCCGGCCGCAAGGTGCATCGCCCAACAGCCGGTTTCCTGAGCGGTCGCTGCTCCAGGATTATCCATTTGAGCTTTTCCAGAACCGCTTCGGTCAGTTGCGGGTGATGCGGTGCCTGGAAAGACCAGATCGCGATCAGCTCCCGCTCAACCATCAAGCGCACGGGGTAGAACGCGTAAAGGTTCTTTGCGCCCTTCGACGTCGGTCGAAAGCGCACGGATTTGGGGGCAACGAATCCTGCACCGTCTGGAAGCCGCTTCCCGAACTTGTCTCGCCCATTGCGGTGGGCCAGGAACTCGCCAAGGGTTCTGGCACCGGCAGCGTCCAGAGCATCCTCAAGCGACTGTATACCTGCCCTTGTCGCGCTCTTCTCATTGTCGTCTGCGTCGGCGAGGCGGTTCGATTTGAAGCCGCGTCGCTGGTTCAGATGAAAGAGCACACGACCGAGTTCATGTGCTGTGAGCGACTCGTTCAATGCCGCGGCACGCAGCCAATAGGGATCGAGCTGTTCCAGCTTCCTGCGCTCCGCCGGATCGGCCGGCATCAGTCCGATCTCAACAAGCAGCTCCATCAACTTGTCGCGGCGACGAATGAAACGGTCCCGCCGCCGCCGTGTCGCGCGTGCTGCGCGCCGGTCTGCGGCGAGCGATGCTTTGGATTGCGGGTCTTTGCCTGCCTCTTCGTTCGGGCTGAGAATGCGAACACCGCTATCGAGAATACCGACCGGCTTTCCAGACTCGCTCAGTTTGAGCGCGCACCAACCGATGGAATTAGTTCCGATATCGAGGCCAAGACGATATTTCATAGCAGCTGCCCAACTACACTTCCCTGAAAGGATGACCATTCCCAATCTAGTCAATCCACAAATATGATGGGATTTTCGTCACCAAAAACAATGAAACCTAGATCATGATTCTAGTGAAATCCTGATTTGAATCAGTTGTCAAAATAGTTTTAGAGTGTATGACTGTTAGCTGGGTGACCAACAAGCTTAGCCGCTTAGAGATCGAGGGCCACCCGTTAACAAGCACCTTTGAGTGCACAAAGTTTCTCTTTCGAGAGAGCGTACGGCGGGTCTTTGGCCCGCCGTCTGCGCTATTATACTTCTGCAATAATGGAAAAAGCCGACATCAAAAAGCCAATCAACAAGGAATATCCAGTGATTTTCGAGCATCCGAACTTGAATTCGGCCAGTCAGACGTCAAAGCTTCTTCTCTCCAACGCCCCCATCGCCTAGATCTTCGACGTCCTGATTGAACAGCTCCTCCAGCTCTTCGGAGCGCCATTTGGCGTGGGCCTGGATTTTCTCGAGGTCGGTGTAGTGGGCGTAGTCTTCGAAGAGGTGACGCTCGTCGAATTCCCGGAACGTCTCGACGGTGTTCAGAACATCCTTCTCGGGAAAACCAAGCGTCCTGAGCACATCCTGGGTCAGGTCCAGTGCGGAGAGGAAGGTCTCGCGCTGGATCACGCCGACGCCGAGGTCCATGAGCTGGTGGGTGTGCTGGCGGTCGCGGGCGCGGGCGAAGACGGGCACTTTGGGAAAATGCTGGCGCATGAGGCGGGCCGTCGTCAGCGAGCGATCGACATTGTCCATGGCGAGGACGAACGCACTTGCCTTATCCACCTGCGCTGCTTCCAGAATGTCGAGACGGGCCGCATCGCCATAATAGGCCTTGGAGCCGAAGCGGGCGACGAAGCTCACCTGTCCGGCCGATTCGTCGAGGGCCGTGAACGGGATACCGCGGGCGCGCAGGACACGTGCAACGATCTGACCGAACCGCCCGAAGCCGGCAATGACTACATGCCCCTGCTCTTCCGGCATACTGTCGTAGCTTGGCTCCTCGGTCTTGGGCTCCCTGGTGAGGAGTTCGTCCAGCAATAACAGGACCGGGGTCGCCAGCATGGACAGCGTTACAACAACCGTGAAGAACTCGGCGATATCGCGGTCGATCACCTTCTCGCCGAGCGCGGTCGCAAACAGGACAAAGGCGAACTCACCGCCCTGGGAGACCGCGAGGGCCAGACGTCGCGCCGCCCGGTTCTCGAGACCCCGCATCCGGCCAAGGCCGTAGAGCACCGCGGCTTTGACAGCCAGGAGCGAGATCGCAGCAATGGCAATCAATATGGGTTTTTGGGCCAGAAGTTGCAGATTGAGGCCCATGCCGACGGCCGTGAAGAACAGTCCGAGGAGGAGCCCCTCGAAAGGGGCGATGTCGGCCTCGATCTGATGGCGATAGGACGAGTCGGCCAGCAGGGCGCCGGCGAGAAACGCGCCGAGTGCAGCGGAAAGCCCGGCTGCCTCCATCAGAAGCGCAACGCCGACGACCGTCAGAAGCGCACTTGCGGTCATCGCTTCGCGCACACCGGTCGAAGCAATGAACGCGAATATCTTCGACAGGACAAAGTGCCCGACGACGATCACAAGGGCGATTGCGCCGATGACCTTGGCCGCACCCAGCCAAGAGAGCCCGTCGCCCCCGCCGCCTGTTGCCAGCAGCGGCACCAGGGCAATGAGCGGAATGGCCGCCAAATCCTGGAAGAGCAGAACCGAGAAGGCGGCCCGCCCATGACGCCTGGTCAGCTCGCCCTTCTCCTCCAGGACCTGCAGGACAAGGGCCGTCGATGAAAGCGAGATCGCCAGGGCAATGAACGTCGCCTTGTCCCAGGCGACATCCAGCAGCATCGCAACAGGCGGTGCGATCAATGCCGCGGACACGAACACCTGTCCCGCACCCAGACCGAAGATCGACCCCCGCATCGCCCAGAGCCGGATCGGCTTGAGCTCCAGTCCGATGACAAAGAGCAGAAGGACAACGCCATATTCGGCAATGTGCAGGATGCTCTCGACCTGATAGACGGCGAATACAAAACCGAGGCCGTAGGGCCCGATCAACACGCCGGCCGCCAGATACCCAAGAACCGAGCTGACCTGCAGCTTTTTCGCGATCGGCGCCGCAATCGCCGCCGCAGCCAGGAAGACGGCGGCCTGTATTAGAAAATCCCCGGTCACGTCATCCCTTCCCCGTCATCCGAATGATTGGGTCTTTGCCCCGATCGGTGCATGCGGCAACGCACAGAGTATGCAGCATCAATCGTCAAATCTTCAGGCGATCTTAAATACAAAGAATGCGCAAACCCTTTTGAACCGGTTTCATCCACTTCGTTACACTCGTTACGCGGTGTGACGGCGGTCACATCCTCTCACCGAAATCCTCCCCATCTCTATGTCACGACATAGGAATACACACACTTCACCGGGGATAAGCACATGAAATTCTTTGCAAAATCAGCTGCCGCCGCCGCCGTCGCCATCACGATCATGGCCAGCACCCTCACCTCACCGGCAGAAGCCAAAGTGCGCGGCAAGGACATCGCAGCCGGCATTCTGGTCGGAATCGCAGCTATCGCCCTCGCCAGCCAGGTCGATGCAGGCCCTCCGCCCCATCGCGGACGTGGCCGTGGACGCGGACCCAATTGCGGCTGGATGAAGAAAAAGGCCAAACGCACGGGCAGCCACTACTGGTGGAACCGCTACGACGAGTGCCGCGGCCGCTGGTAGGCTCAGACACATCACAGATATCACACGCTCTCGGGAGATCTCTTCCGAGGGCGTTTTGCGTTGAAAATCAATTGGTTCGGTGGACAAACGGCCAGACCCTCCGAATCTTTTTGATACATTTGATACGCGTTGTGATGGCGGTCACACCCAATCGCCAAGCCCCTCTCCATCTCTAAGTCACGACACACGAACACACATATCACCGGGGACAAGCACATGAAATTCTTTGCAAAATCAGCCACAGCCGCCGTCGTCGCCATCACCATCATGGCCAGCACCCTCGCCTCACCGGCAGAAGCCAAAGTGCGCGGCAAGGACATCGCAGCCGGCATTCTGGTCGGGATCGCAGCCATCGCCATCGCCAGCCAGGTCGATGCCGGTCCGCCCCCGCCCCCACGTCACCGTGCACGCGGTCGTGGACGTGGCCCGAACTGCGGCTGGATGCTCAAAAAAGCCAAGCGTACAGGCAGCAACTACTGGTGGAACCGCTACGATGAGTGCCGCGGCCGCTGGTGAGGACATCACAAATCATTAATTCCGAATGCCCCTGTGATCGCTCACAGGGGCATTTTCCGTTATGCAGCAGTCGTTTGGTGCCAATTATCTGCATAGCTGTCATGTTCACGTTGTCCGTGATCCCTAAACTCCGCACTTGACGCGCCATACAAAGTCCACGATTCTTTGATCTCGTAAGTTAAGACGCGAACCTAAGTTAGTGTGTCTTATTAGTAATGCGTAGCTCGAGGCCTCGAAGCGTGTCAGCGTAGAGGTGGGGGGTATAGACATGCTCAGAGCAGAATCTGAGACGTATTTCGATGCGCCGGTCATCGAAGAAAAGCCTATCGTCGAAGACAAGAAGACCAGTTCGCTGATCGCCAACCTGAAAGAGTTTGCGCCGTCCATCGACCTCGTATCGGGACGCTATGCCGGTTCGGTTCTCGGGCCGGAGCTGCTGATTGAGGGTACGCTTGAATCGACCGGTCTTGTGGAGATTTTCGGGACCGTCAACGGCGATGTGCGCGGGGCGGCCGTTACCGTCGCCGAGACAGGTGTGGTCAACGGCAGCATCGAAGCCAAGATTTTGATGGTCAATGGCCGCGTAACAGGCGATCTGCGCGCCAGCGAGGTCGAACTTGGACCAACGGCCCAGGTCGACGGCAACATCCATCAGCGATCCATAATCATGGCCAGAGGTGCGCGTTTCGAAGGCCGTGCCACGCGCATGACGCCGGTCGCGACACCTGAAGTCGTCGCACCCGAGCAAGAGTTAAGCGGAAAAGCCCGTGCGTTTACCGCTCAGACGAACAAAAACCTGCTTCCAATGAAAGACGGTCACCGGCCAATACCGGCGAATCGCGTCCTGCAGTCGCCAATGCGGGCCGCATCATAGACAGGCCGTCGACGACGATTGCGGCAAGGATTTAGCGGCCAGCCTTCGAGGCTGGCCGTTGCCGTTTTCGGGGCTCTTTGTCGGCCTGCTTGTGGCCGAATTCAATGCCACATTGTCGTCGACCGCAGTTTTGCCGGCCCTATGCGACTTTCGGACCCACGAAAGAACGCAATTTATCTTTTAAAAACAGCATCTTATACTAAGGTCTCAGTGCCTTGACAGCGCCAGCCCAGCGAAACTAAGTTGCGCGCAACAAGGCCAAGCCGGCTGGCACGAGGCATAGGCATGGCGGATCCCACTGATAATCGGCAAAACGTCACCAATTCCACCGACAAATCAGATGGTGATTCTTATCTCGATCGATTGGACAAGCTCGATGCGCGTCTTCAAGAGCTGCGAGACCACAAGGATCCGGACGCGGCCGCGCGGCGCGACAGGAGTGCACTTAGCCAGGGCGTCAAGATCGCAAGCGAGCTTGTGGCATCGATCCTGGTCGGAAGCATAATCGGATGGCAGTTGGACAAATGGTTGAGTACGGCTCCTGTCCTCTTGATTATTTTCTTTCTTTTGGGTACGGCGGCAGGTCTAAGGAGCGTGATGCGCTCGGCGGAGGCTCTTTCGAGGACCACCGGACCTGCGGCATCGACGGATTCAGACCGGGAAGACGGGCCCGGCAACGCATGATTGGGAGCGGTTAAGTGGCAGCCGAGACGACGGGCGGGGGCGGAATGCCCGATCCCATCCACCAATTCGAGATCAAGCGGCTCATGAACCTTGATCTTTTTGGTCTGGACGCATCATTCACGAACTCCTCGCTTTATATGGTCATTGCGGTCGCACTGATCTCGGTCCTGACCATTTGGGGCATGAGCGGACGCGCCCTGGTGCCGTCCCGCATCCAGTCGGTGGCCGAAATCGCCTACGAGTTCGTCGCCAATATGGTGCGTGACAATGTTGGCCCGCACGGACAGAAGTTCTTTCCCTTCGTCTTTACGCTCTTCATGTTCATTCTGTTCGTCAACATGCTGGGCATGGTGCCGACCGCATTCACCGTGACAAGCCATCTTGCCGTGACGGCTGCCCTGTCGATCCTGGTTTTCGTCGTCGTGCTCATCGTCGGCTTCATCAAGAACGGCCTTGGATTCCTAAAACTCTTCGTGCCGTCGGGCGTGCCCGCCTGGGTTCTGCCGTTGGTTGTCGTGATCGAGATCATCTCATTTCTCTCGCGACCGGTGAGCCACTCGGTCCGGCTGTTCGCGAACATGCTGGCCGGCCATATCACCCTGAAGGTTTTCGGCGGCTTTATCACCATGCTGCTCGGGGCCGGCGCCGCAGCCGTGATCGCACCGCTTCCTTTCATCATGGCCGTTGCACTGACGGCTCTCGAGTTTCTTGTCGCGTTTCTGCAGGCCTATGTGTTCGCCATGCTGACCTGCATGTATCTGCACGACGCTTTCCACCCGAGCCACTAGGTCGCAACCATAGGGCAACGGCAACACCGAAATTTCCCTTCAACCGGATCACATCCACATCTAGGACAACGGAGACAGTTTCATGGACCCAGCAGCAGCAAAGCTCATCGGCGCCGGCCTCGCGGCTATCGGTACAGGTGCAGCAGCCATCGGCGTTGGCAATCTTTTCGGACAATTCCTGCAAGGCGCATTGCGCAATCCTTCGGCAGCAGACGGGCAGTTCGGCCGGCTGATCTTCGGCTTCGCAGTGACGGAAGCACTGGGTATTTTCGCCCTCTTGATTTCCTTCCTGCTGCTCTTCACTTAAAAGAGCGCGCCACCGTGACAAACGGGTGGGTGCAGGCACTCACCCCGTTGCCTGACACGAGCAGGACCCTATGGCCGAAACGAAAGACAGTACGACAACGACGACCACGGAGGTCGGACAACCGGTCGACCAGGGGAACAACTTTCCCCCACTCGACACGTCCACCTACGCACCGCAGCTCATCTGGCTGGCGCTTACCTTTGGAGCGCTCTATCTGATCATGGCGCGTGTTGCCCTGCCGCGGATCGCAACGGTCCTGGAGGAACGCCGCGATCGAGTGGCGAATGACCTGGACCAGGCCGAGCAGCTCAAGAAGAAAACCGAGTCGGCGATCGCTTCCTACGAGGAGGCACTGGCCAAGGCACGGGCGAATGCGCATGAAATCGCGCAGGAGGCCCGTGACAAGCTCTCGGCTGAAATCGAGACCGAGCGCGCTGCCGTGGATCAGGAGCTGTCCGATATGGCGTCGGAAGCCGAAACGCGGATCCAGGGCTCGAAGGCCGCTGCACTTTCGAAAGTCAACGAGATCGCAGCCGACACAGCCGAAGCCATCGTCAAATCCCTCGTTGGAGGCCGCGTCACAAAGGCCGAAGTGACGGATGCTGTCGGCAAGGTCATGGCGGAGTAAGGGCGACAATCATGCTTCATACTGCGGAATTCTGGGTCTATTCGTCGTTCTTCGTCTTTCTGGGGATTTTGATCTACCTCAAGGTGCCCGGCATGATCGCAGGCATGCTGGACAAACGGGCCGATGCCATCCGCGAGGAATTGGACGAAGCCCGCCGTTTGCGGGAGGAAGCCCAATCGGTCCTGGCCGAGTATGAGCGCAAGCAGCGCGACGCCGAGGAAGAGGCAGCAGAAATCATCGCGCTTGCCAAGAAGGAAGCGAAGGCTCTGGCGGCGGAAACGCGCGAGCGGTTGAAAGAGACACTTGAACGGCGAACCAAGATCGCCGAGGAAAAGATCGCCCGCGCCGAAGAGCAGGCATCGAATGAAGTCCGCTCGATGGCTGTGGACGTCGCCATCGATGTCGCGCGCAATATCATCGACAAGAAGATGACCCCGGCCGCATCGACCAAACTCATCGACAAGAATATCGATGAGCTGAAGACACGCTTGAACTGATTAGGGCGCTCGAGGCCAGGTTATATTCTACCGGCTTATATCCCGCACTTGATGCGGGATGTACTCAAGAGCACTTTCCGCTCACGGCAGCTGGCGCGGCTTTCCATCGTCATCCAGTGCGACAAACGTGAATTTCCCAGCCGTGACCTTCACACGCTCACCATGACGCTGTCTCAAGGCCCAGGCTTCCAGCGAAATCTCAAGAGACGTGTTTCCCTCCCGGGTGACGTCCGCATAGACACACAGGACATCTCCGACCGCGACCGGCTTGAAGAACGTCATGGCGTTGATCGCGACGGTTGCGACGCGGCCGCGCGCACGCTGTCCCGCAGCGATTCCGCCGGCAATATCCATTTGCGACAACACCCAACCGCCGAATATATCGCCGCTCGGATTGGCGTCGCCCGGCATGGCAAGGGTCCGCGTCGTGAGTTCCCCGCACGGTGCGTCCCGACTGTCGTCCATCAATGACGCCACGGCTCATTTGTACCTTGAGAGTGCAACGGCCCAGGCACGTTGCCAATCTTCGAAGGCATGGGCAGCACCACGCGAGAGATCCGTCCAGGCGGCTTCATTGGCGCGCTGGAGATCGGTCTGCATCTTGATCGCGTTGGCGATGGTTTCTTCCATCGTCTTCATCTGCTCTTTGTACTGATCCTCGGCACCACCGCTCGATCCCTGCATTTTCTCTTGTATATCAGAGACTTGCTTCTGCCACGCCTTGATTTGATCTTCCAGCTGTCCGACAAATGCATTGTAGTCAGTCATCGGCTTCGGTCTCCTGTTCTCAAAATTCTGCGGTGCGGTCCGCTACTTGCGTTTCGGCATGTAGAGATCGGTAATCGTACCCTCAAATGCTTCGGCTGCCATCCCGACAGTTTCCGAAAGCGTCGGATGGGGATGAATGGTCAGGCCGATATCCGAAGCGTCGGCTCCCATTTCGATTGCCAACGCGACTTCGGCAATCAGATCGCCTGCATTCGGCCCGACGATCCCGGCGCCAATGACCCGATCGGATGTCTCATCGAACAGAATTTTGGTCAGCCCTTCGTCCCGGCCAAGGCTCAGCGAACGTCCGCTCGCGGCCCAGGGGAAGATGCCCTTGCCGTATTTGACTTTCTCGGCTCTCGCCTGGTTTTCCGTCATGCCCACCCAGGCAACTTCCGGATCCGTGTAAGCAACGGAGGGAATGACGCGGGCATCGAATGCCGTCTTCAGTCCGCTCGCGACCTCGGCTGCGGTCTTGCCTTCGTGTACGGCCTTATGGGCGAGCATCGGTTGGCCGACGATATCGCCGATGGCGAAAATATGCGGCACGTTGGTGCGCATCTGGTTGTCGACCGGAATGAAGCCTCGTTCGTCGATGCCGACGCCTGCCGCCTCGGCCCCGATCATCTTGCCGTTGGGACGCCGACCGACGGCGACGAGCACGCGGTCGAACATATCGTCATGGCTGCCATCCGGACCTTCGAAGGTGACTTTCAATCCCTTCTTCTCGGCCGAAACGGCCGTGACCTTGGATTTCAGGAAGATGTTCTCGTAGCGCTTCTCGATGCGCTTGTGCAGCGGCTTCACGAGATCCCTGTCGGCCCCAGGGATGAGCTGGTCCATCAGCTCGACGACCGTGATCTTCGATCCAAGCGCCTCGTAGACCGTTGCCATCTCCAGACCGATGATACCGCCGCCGATCACCAGAAGGCGCTTCGGCATATCTTCGAGTTCCAGGGCACCCGTCGAATCGATCACCCGTGGGTCGTCGTGCGGAATAAAAGGCAATTCCACGACTTCCGACCCGGCGGCGATAATCGCTTGATCGAAGGAGACCGTCTTCGTTCCATTCTCGCCGGTGACGGAAATCAGGTTCGGCCCGGCAAAGGTTCCCGTGCCATCGACGACCTGCACCTTGCGCTGTTTTGCAAGTCCGGCAAGCCCGCCCGTGAGACGATCCACGACGCCTTGCTTCCAGCTTCTCAGCTTGTCGATGTTCACCTTGGGCTTCGTATAGGTGATGCCGTGCTCACCCATTTCTTCGGCCTCGGAGATGACCTTGGCTGCATGGAGAAGAGCCTTGGACGGTATGCAGCCCACATTGAGGCAGACACCGCCAAGGCTCGGCCAGCGCTCGACGAGAACCGTCTGAAGACCGAGATCGGCGGCACGAAATGCTGCCGTATAACCGCCGGGGCCGGATCCAAGAACCAGGACCTCGGCATGGATGTCGCCCGTAGCGGGGGCCGTCGGGCGCGATACGGGCGCCTCAACCGGAGCCGGTGCCGCAGGTTCCACGGCAGCAACCCCGGTCGACAAAGTCAGAATGGGTGTGCCTTCCGAAACGCTGTCGCCTTCTTTGACCAGAACCTCGACGATCTTGCCGCCCGTCGGTGCCGGCACCTCCATGGTCGCCTTGTCCGATTCAAGCTCGATCAACCCGGCTTCCGCCTCGATCTCGTCGCCGGCGCTGACAAACACGGAGATCACGGGAACTTCGTCAAAATCGCCAATGTCCGGGACAGAAACGGTTATCGTCTCGTGCGCACCTGCAGGAGAGCCATATCCTGCCGGCTCCGAGGGACCTGTGGTTGCATCTCCCGATACCGCGCCTTTGGCAGGGATCGCCGCCTCGCTTTCACTCTCAAGCGTGAGAATGAGCGCCCCTTCGGAAACCGAGTCGCCTTCCTTGACCGAGACCTCGGCGACAGTGCCCGACGTCGGCGCCGGCACTTCCATGGTCGCCTTGTCGGACTCAAGCTCGATCAGCGCGTCTTCCTCGGCCACCGCATCGCCCGGTTTGACGAACACGGTGATGACCGGGATATCGGAGAAATCGCCGATATCCGGAACCTTGACTTCGATCTTTGCCATTTCTGTTCTCTTTACAACAGGAGCCGGCGTGCATCGCCGAGCAGATATTTGAGTGTGGCGCAGAAGCGCGCCGCCAGCGCTCCGTCGATCGCCCGGTGATCATAGGAAAGCGACAAGGGCAGCATGTTCCGCGGCACGAAGGCTTCGCCGTCCCACACAGGCGCCATTTTCGATCGGGTCACGCCAAGGATTGCCACCTGCGGTGCGTTCACGATCGGGGTGAACGATGTCCCTCCGATGCCGCCGAGAGATGAGATCGTAAAGGAGGCACCTTGCATCTCGGCCGGCTTAAGCTTGCCATCGCGCGCTTTGGCTGAGAGTTCGCCAAGCTCCTTCGAGATCTCGACGATGCCCTTTGCGTCCGCATCCTTGATAACCGGTACGACCAGGCCTTGCGGCGTGTCGGCCGCAAAGCCGATGTGAAAATAGTTCTTGCGGACCAACTTGTCGCCATCGGGATGCAGCGACGAGTTTACCTCCCAGTGGGACCGCAGTGCCGAGACGCTGGCTTTCACCAGAAACGACAGGAGCGTCACCCGGTAGCCCTCTTCCTTGGCCTTGGTGTCCAGTTCCTTGCGGAACTTGTCGATCTCCGTGATATCGGCTTCCTCGTTATGGGTCACATGCGGGATGTTGAGCCAGGAACGATGCAGCGCCGGCCCCGATATCTTCTTGATACGCGGCATGTCGACGTCTTCGACCGGTCCGAACTTGCTGTGATCGACAGCCGGTATCGGTGGGATGCCCGCTCCCTCCGCGGATACGGCAGCCGATGGCGCGGCGGCGGGCGATCCTTTCAGATAGCCCGTGACATCCTCGCGCAGGATACGGCCCTTGCGGCCCGTCCCTGTAACCGCGGCGAGATCGATACCGAGCTGCCGGGCAAACGCACGCACGGATGGAGACGCATGCGCCTTGGCGAATCCTGCCTCGTCCACGGGCGTCAGAGCACCGCCTGAGGCTGGTGCGGGGTTTACCGCCTGTTGGGGCGCAGCCGCTGCTGGATTGGCGACCGGTGGGCGCGATTCGGGTTCTTGAGGGCCTTTCGGGTTCGGTGCTTCGACAGGAGCGACGACGTCTCCGGCCTCGACCAGTAGAATCACGGCCCCTTCCGAGACCATGTCACCTTCCTTGACCTTCAGATCCTTGATCGTACCGGATACCGGGCTCGGCACTTCCATGGTTGCCTTATCGGACTCAAGCTCGATCAGTGCATCCTCTTCCGCGACCGTATCCCCCGGCGCGACAAAGATCGAGATTACGGGAACGTCTGAGAAGTCGCCGATGTCGGGGACCTTCACTTCGATTGTGGACATGGGTCTTGATCCCTTCCTGGCTCACGCAGTGCGTGGATTGGGCTTTGCCGGATCGATGGCATATTTCTTCTGGGCTGCTTCCATGTCTTTGGCCGACACGGCCCCATCCTTGAAAAGCGCATAGACTGCCGTCGCGGCGATATGATTGGCATCGACCTCGAAGTGGCGACGAAGCGCGACCCGGCTATCGGAACGTCCGAAGCCGTCAGTGCCGAGCACATGATAGCTTTGCGGCAGGTAAGCGCGGATCTGGTCCGCGTAGCTCTTCATGTAGTCGGTGGCGGCAATCACCGGCCCCTTGGCCTGGCCCAGGGTCTTCGTCACATAGGCGTCTTTGGGCTTGGCTGTCGGATTGAAGCGATTCTCACGCTCAACGTCCTGGGCCTCGCGCGTCAGTTCATTGAAGGACGTGGCCGCCCAAAGATCGGCGCTGATGCCGAAGTCGGCACTCAGCATCTCGACGGCTTCCATCGCCTGACGGAAGATCGAGCCGCAGCTCACCAGATTGACGTGCTTCTTTCCCGGCCTCGACGTTTTCGAGAACTGATAGAGGCCTTTGACGATGCCTTCCTCTGCACCCTTCGGCATACCGGGATGGTTGTAATTCTCATTCTCCGTAGTGAGATAGTAGAAGACATCCTCCTGATCGACGAACATGCGCCGCAGACCGTCCTGAATGATGACGGCGATCTCATAAGCGAAGGTCGGGTCGTAGGACACGCAGTTCGGGACAGTGCCGGCGATGATATGGCTGTGGCCGTCCTGATGTTGCAGCCCTTCGCCATTCAATGTCGTGCGACCTGCGGTTCCGCCGATCAGGAAACCACGCGACCGGGCATCGCCTGCGGCCCAGGCAAGATCGCCGATTCGCTGGAAACCGAACATCGAATAGAAGATGTAGAACGGGATCATCGGAACGCCATGGACGGAGTAGCTGGTCGCGGCCGCGATCCAATCGGCCATGGCGCCGGCTTCGTTGATGCCTTCCTGCAGGACTTGACCCGACTTGGATTCCTTGTAGTACATCAACTGATCGGCATCCTCGGGCTTATAAAGCTGGCCTTTCGGATTGTAGATGCCGAGCTGGCGGAACATCCCCTCCATGCCGAAAGTGCGGCTTTCATCGGGGACGATCGGCACGACATATTTGCCGATCTTCTTGTCCCGGCAAAGAATGTTCAACGACCGGACGAAGGCCATGGTCGTCGAGATTTCGCGCTTGCCGCTATCCTTGAGAAGCGCGTCGAATGCGGCCAGCTCCGGCACTTCCAGCCTGGCCGCGTCTTTGTAGACCCGTTGCGGGAACGCCCCACCGAGCGCTTCGCGGCGCTTGATGATGTAATCGCGCTGGGCGTTTCCGAGCGGGACAAAGGGCGCTTCTGGAACGTCCTTATCTTCGACAGGAATCTTGAAGCGGTCGCGGAAAGCAAATAGCTGATCCTCAGCCATCTTTTTCTGCTGATGGGTTATATTCTGACCTTCCCCCGCTTCTCCCATACCGTAGCCCTTGACCGTCTTTACGAGAAGAACGGTCGGCTGACCGACGGTGTTTGCCGCCCGGTGCATCGCTGCATAGACCTTGTGCGGGTCATGACCGCCACGTTGCAGGTCCCAGACTTCTTCGTCGCTCCAATCCGCGACCATCGCCTTGGTCTCAGGGTAGGTGCCGAAAAAGTTCTCGCGAACATAAGCCCCGCCCTTGGACTTGTAGGCCTGGTAATTGCCATCCACCGTCTCGTCCATGAGACGCTGGAGCATGCCCGTGTCGTCATTGTCCAAAAGGCGATCCCAGCCCGAGCCCCAGACCAGCTTGATGACATTCCATCCTGCGCCGCGGAACGTGCCTTCAAGCTCCTGGATGATCTTGCTGTTGCCGCGTACGGGCCCGTCAAGCCGTTGCAGATTGCAGTTCACGACGAAGATCAGGTTGTCGAGAGATTCGCGCGCGGCCAATCCGATAGCGCCAAGGCTTTCCGGCTCATCCATTTCCCCATCGCCAAGAAAGGCCCAGACCTTGCGGTCCGCCATGTCGATCATGCCGCGGTTGTGCATGTATTTCATGAAGCGTGCCTGATAGATGGCGCACAGAGGCCCAAGTCCCATTGAGACGGTTGGGAACTGCCAGAAGTCGGGCATCAGCCAGGGGTGCGGATAGCTCGATAGCCCCTCCCCTCCCGTCTCGGCACGGAAGTTGTCGAGCTGATCTGCCGTTACGCGCCCTTCCATGAAGGCCCGGGCATAAATGCCTGGAATGGTGTGGCCCTGGAAGAAGACGAGATCGCCGCCATGCTCTTCGGTGCGCGTGCGCCAGAAGTGATTGAGGCCGATATCGTAGAGCACGGCCGACGATGCGAATGACGCGATATGTCCGCCATATTCCGAACTGACTTTGTTGCGACGAACGACGGTCGCCATCGCATTCCAGCGATTGATCGTACGGATCCGCCATTCAAGCTCGACATCGCCGGAAAAGGCGGCTGCTGGTCTGTCGGGATCGTATTGCGGTAGGGCGTCGTCGCGCCGAATGGAAGTGCCGCCCCCCGGGCACGTGCACTTTCAACAGCCTTATCCAGCAAGAAGTGGGCGCGTTCGCCGCCATCGCGGTCGATAACGTCCTCGATGGCATCGAGCCATTCACGTGTCTCCAAGGGATCAACGTCGTGCAGTTCATCCGTCATGGCGAGATCTCTCCCGTTGTCGTTCCGGTTCGCGCATCGGTTTCAGCGCACTCAATTTTTCGGTTGCTCGCTTCGCCCCTGCGCATCGACGACGGCGACCGCCGCCATGTTGAGCAGACCGCGAACGGTTATGGACTGGGCAACGATATGGGCTGGTTTGGCAGCGCCAAGCATGATCGGTCCGATCGAGACGCCACCGCCCAGCTGCTTCAGAAGATTGAAGGAGATATGGGCTGCATCGAGATTCGGCATGATCCAGAGATTGGCCTGACCATTGAACCGGGTGTCGGGCAATGCGGACCGCCTGATGGATTCCGAAAGTGCAGCGTCTGCGTGCATTTCGCCGTCCACCGGAAAATCGACATCGCGTGCGATGAGTTCGGCCATCGCATCCCGCATCTTGTATGCCGATGGCGAAGGCCGTCCTCCGAAATTGGAGTGAGACATCAAGGCAACCTTGGGCTCGACACCGAGTCGCCTGAGTTTGGCAACAGAGAGAAGCGTCAATTCAACGATTTCCGCCGCTGTGGGATCCGGTGAAACATAAGTGTCCGCAATAAACCAGGTTCCCGACGGTAGGACGAGGGCGTTGAGAGTCGAGAGGTCCCGAACACCATGGCCCTCGCCGATGATGGCGCGCATATGCTTGAGATGATATTCGAAACGACCGACCATTCCGCAGATCGCGGCATCCACCAGGCCGCAACGCAACTGCAACAGGGCGAGGACGGTTGGTTCCGTAGCAACGCGGCGTTCCGCATCCTTCGGAATGACGCCTCGACGGCCCATGAGTTGCTGATACGACGCGACACACTGCTCCAGGCCACGACCGTCGGTTGGGTCAGTGACCTTGAAATCGACATCCATCTTGATCCTGAGACCAAGATCGGCAATCCGTGCGGCAATCACGCTACGGCGACCAATGATGACCGGCTCCGCAATGCCGCTCTCAACGCATTGATTGATCGCCTGCAGAACACGCTCATCTTCACCGTCGGCAAATACGACCTTGCGAGGGTCGGCCGTCGCGCTGTCAAAGACGGGCTTCATAATCGTGCCCGACCGGAAGACATAACGAGACAGCTTCTCGCGGTAGGTGCCAAAGTCCTCGATCGGCCGGGTCGCCACACCGCTATCCATTGCCGCCTTGGCGACTGCGATCGGCACTTCGACGATGAGTCTGGGATCGAATGGCTTAGGGATGACGTGTTCGGGACCGAATGTCAGCTTGTCGGCGCCATAGGCTGCTTTCACCAGGTCCGAGGCCTCGGCCTCGGCGATCTTGGCGATTGCTTGGGCGCAGGCCAGCTTCATCTCTTCGTTGATTGTCTTGGCGCCAACGTCCAATGCCCCTCGGAAAATGAACGGAAAGCAGAGTACGTTATTGATCTGGTTTGGATAATCCGAGCGACCCGTGGCAATGATGGCATCGGGTTTGGCGCTCGATGCATCTTCGGGCAGGATTTCCGGGTCCGGATTGGCCAGTGCAAAGATCAGCGGCGTATCCGCCATCTTCGCGACCATTTCCTTTTTCAAAACGCCGCCCGCGGAAAGCCCGAGAAAAATGTCGGCTCCACCGATCACCTCGTCAAGGGTTCGTGCGGATGTCTCGATAGCGTAGGCACCCTTGTAAGGGTCCATTTCCTCTGTCCTGCCGGCATAGACAACACCAAATTTGTCGCACACCGTTATGTTCTCGCGGCGCAATCCGCGGCTGACCAGAAGATTGAGACAGGCAATCGCCGCTGCGCCCGCGCCAGAAGCAACCAACCTGCAATCCGCAATATTCTTGCCCGCGATCTTCAGACCATTGAGGATACCGGCCGTGACGACAATCGCGGTTCCGTGCTGGTCGTCATGAAAGACCGGAATATCGAGCCGCTCCCGCAGTTGCTTCTCGATTTCGAAGCATTCGGGCGCGGCGATATCTTCAAGGTTGATCCCACCAAATGTCGGAGCCAACCGCGCCACGGCTTCAACGAAAGGCTCCACCTTGGTTTCGTCGACCTCGATGTCGAAAACGTCGATGCCGGAAAACTTCTTGAAGAGGACCGCTTTGCCTTCCATTACCGGCTTCGATGCCAGCGGCCCGATACGGCCTAGTCCCAGAACGGCCGTACCATTGGAGATGACGGCAACCAGGTTTCCCCTGGCCGTGAGCTCTTCCGCTTGTGCAGGATCCTCGGCGATTGCCATGCAGGCATGGGCAACGCCCGGCGAATAGGCCAATGCCAGATCTCGCTGACTTGCCAAGGGCTTGGTAGCGGAAATCGCGAGTTTTCCGCGGGGAGATGCGCGATGATAGTCAATCGCGGCTTGCTTTAGGTCAGAAGCCATTCAGGCGTTTCCCGGTCTATTATCGTTGCAGATCACGATCCGACGATCTGCTGCCTGATCGAGAGTCCTGGTACCAAGTTCTCAACCAGCATAACGCCTTTTTGGCATTTGTTGTGTTCGAGCCTAGCAATATCCGGCCTAGCACAGACCTGCGACATTGGTCCAAACAACGATGCACGATTTTGGATGGGATACAGACGCTTGCCCGCAATTGTGAAACGAATTGTTCCATGTGCGGACAACAGCGGCATTCTCCGTCACACCAAAGGTGACGGACGGCACGACGAATTCCGTGAAAACGGCGGCAGCCATCGCTGCCACCGCCCCGATTTGTCCGGTGCACGGATCGAACGAGAGTTCCGTCGACCGGCGGCAAGTCTGCCTGCCCGCCTGTCGGCGTTTGCCTACGCTCTCAGTAAGCCAGACCCCGCGCGGTAACGGGCCAAACCGTCTCGACCTTGCCGTCCCGCACGCCGACATACCAATCGTGAACGTTGCAAGTCGGGTCGCAATGGCCGGGGACGAGCTTGAGCTTGTCATTCACCTTGAGCACACCGTCCGGGTCGGCGATGACGCCATGTTCGTCTGAGCATTTGACATATTCGACATCGTCGCGGCCAAAGATCGTCGGCAGACCGCTATCGACGCTCTGCGCCTTAAGACCCGCGTCGCAGATGGCCTTGTCTGCTTTGGCGTGGCTCATGACGGATGTCAGGATAAACAGCGCGTTCTCCCACTCGCCCTGATCGATGCGATTGCCGTCCTTATCGAGGATCCGGCCATAGTCGGCATCCATGAAGGCGTAGGAGCCGCATTGCAGTTCGTTGTAGACGCCGGAATTGCCCTCGAAATAGTAACTACCCGTACCGCCCCCACCGACGATGTCGCATTCCATGCCTTCCGACTTCAGCGCGTCGACAGCGTCCTTGACCATGGCCACAGCAATATCGATTTTGGCCTTGCGGTCTTCATACGAGTCCATGTGCTGCATGGCGCCCTGATAGGCCTGGATGCCGGAGAACCTGAGACCCGGGGCTGCGGCAATTGCCCTGGCGATCTCCAGAACCGCTTCTGTCGTCGTGACGCCGCAACGTCCGGCGCCGCAGTCGATCTCGACGAGACATTCGATGGTCGTGCCGTGCTTTTGGGCCGCAGCGGAGAGGTCCGCGACATTCTCGACGTCGTCGACGCAGACGACAGTGCGGGCTCCGAGAGTCGGGATGCGGGCCAGACGGTCAATCTTGGCGGGATCGCGCACCTGGTTGGAGACGAGCACATCCTTGATGCCGCCACGAACGAAGGCTTCGGCCTCGCTGACCTTCTGACAGCAAACGCCGCAAGAGCCGCCGAGTCTTTCCTGCAGCAATGCCACATCGACGGATTTGTGCATCTTGCCGTGCACGCGATGGCGCACGCCCATGTCCTTGGCGAATTTCCCCATCTTCCTGATATTGCGCTCGAGAGCGTCGAGGTCGAGCACCAGGCAGGGTGTCTGGATATCGTTTTCAGACATGCCGACAGCTGCCGGAATGTCATAACCAACTTCGTGTTTGTCAGGATCGAAATGCTTGTTCATGGACGTGCTCCAATCGGATTCAAGCTTTGAGCCAGGGCAATTTGTTCAGGTCGACATTTCCGCCCGTGATGATCACGCCGACCTTCTTTCCAGCGAAGATTTCTGGATTTTTCAGGATGATCGCGAGCGGTACGGCGCAGGACGGCTCCATGACGATCTTCATGCGCTGCCAGGTCAGATACATGGCGTCGATGATTTCTTCTTCCGTGGCCGTAAAAATGTCTGTGACGTGGTTCGAGACGAAATGCCATGTGAGTTCCTTGAGCGGCACTTTCAAGCCATCGGCGACGGTTTCGGGCGCATCGTCAGCGATGATATGGCCGGCCTTGAACGAGCGGTGGGCATCATCCGCGTTCTTCGGCTCGGCTGCATAGATTTCCGTTTCAGGCGCTATGTTGGAAAGCGTGAGGCACGACCCGGAGATCATTCCCCCGCCACCGATGGGGGCGACGAGGGCATCGAACGAGCCCAGATCTTCAACCATTTCCTTCGAGCAGGTGGCCTGGCCGGCGATCACGCGTGGATCGTTATAGGGATGGATGAAATCGGCACTGGACTCCGCAACCACCTCCGCAAACACGGCTTCGCGCGATGATGTGCTCGGTTCGCACTCGACCACCGTGCCTCCATATCCGCGGACGGCCGCCTTTTTGGCCTCGGGCGCTGTGCGCGGCATGACCACGGTCGCCTTGATTCCCCGGCGGCCGGCGGCGTAGCTGAGCGACAAACCGTGATTGCCGGAGCTGTGCGTCGCCACACCCTTGGCGGCCTGTGCGTCGTCCAGGCCGAAGACGGCATTGCAGGCGCCGCGGACTTTGAAGGCGCCGGCCTTCTGAAAATTCTCACATTTGAAGAACAACTCAGCGCCAGAGCGTTCATTGAAATATGTGCTTGTCAGGATCGGCGTCCGGTGGACATAGGGCTTGATCCGCTCATGGGCGGTCAGCACATTGTCATAGGTCGGAATCTCCATGGTAGTTTCGCCCTCCTCTACGCGGCGACCGCGTTAATCTCGTCCCGCGAATTGCGGTAATAGTCTTGCGCGGCAACAACGCCCGAGCCGAGCTCGATGGGGCAGTCGAGATCCTTCATAGCCATCTCGATAACGGCGATTCCGGAGAGCGCCATAGCATCCGTCAGCGAGCCGAGGTGGCCGATACGGAACGCCTTGTTCGACATTTCACCGAGACCGACGCCATATGAAATGCCATAGGCATCGAAGGCGTGATTGGTTAGAACATCGCTATCGAACCCCTTGGGCACATAGACGGCGCTCACCGTATCCGAATAGAGTTCTGGCCTCTTGGCACAGAGTTCGAATCCCCAGGCCTTCACGGCTTCGCGGACGCCCTGGGCGATGCGGTAGTGCCGAGAAAAGACGTTATCGAGCCCCTCGTCGAACAACATCCTGATGCTCTCCGAAAGGCCATACATGACCTGCAGCGGAGGCGTGTAGGGGAAGCCGCCCTTCTGGTTGGCGCCGGCCATGTCCCGGAAATCGAAGAAGCAACGCGGGCACTTTGCCGTCTTGATGGCTTCCAGGGCTTTCGGGCTGACGCCGATGATCGCCATTCCGGTCGCGAGCATGAAACCTTTCTGCGATCCGGTGACTGCTAGATCGACACCCCACTCGTCCATGCGGAAATCCATGCAACCGAGAGAGCTGACGCAGTCAACGTAAAGCAAGGCAGGATGGTTGCAGGCATCCATGGCACGCCGGACCGCGGCCACATCGCTGCGCACGCCTGTCGCGGTCTCGTTGTGGGTCACCAGAACGGCCTTGATCTCATGGTTTGTGTCGGCCGCCAGTTTTTCGGCATAGCGTTCGGCAGGCGCGCCCTCGCCCCATTCACATTCGATCACATCGACATCGAGATTGTGACGCTCACAAAGATCGATCCAACGATGAGAGAACATACCGAACCGCGCTACGAGAACCTTGTCACCCGGCGATAGCGTGTTGGTGATGGATGCCTCCCAACCGCCGGTGCCGGTCGAAGGAAAGGTGATGACCTGCCCGGACTCCGTCTTGAACACCTTCTTGATGTCGTCGAGCAGCGGCGCCAGCAGTTCCACGAAATCCGGTGCCCGATGGTCGGTCGTCTGGATGCTCATGGCATAACGCAGGCGATCGGGAATGTTCGTCGGACCGGGAATGAAAACGGGATTCTGGCCCGCGAAAACCGGGATATGAGCGGCCATTTTGGTTCCTCCTGAAAATTGTCGATTTCAGGATAAGATCATCCATTTCCATGTCAATTTTTCTGAATTATTTTTTCAAAAACGAATTTATGAACGATAGTTCGTTGAATTAATTTAGGAATTATTTTTTCATTTTTTCACACTGATTTTTTGAAAAAAATTTTTTTACGAGTATCCTGGGAATAATCGGTTTTCGGACAATGAGGTCATGCATGGCGATCAAGCAGAAATTGGACAGACGCTCCCGAGGGCGTCCCCGGCTGGACAACGACAGTGCCAAGGCAGGAACCGTCCGGTCGCTCGACCGCGGTATCCAGCTTCTGCGGATCCTGTCGAAGGAAGGAAACCTTGCGCTGACCGAACTCGCTCTGCGGGTCGGCTTGCCGCCGTCGACTGCCTACCGTCTCCTCGTCACAATGCAGCAAAACGACATCGTCGAATTTCAGGAATCGACTCAGGAATGGCGCGTCGGCGTGGAAGTGTTCCGGATCGGCTGTGCTTTCACTGCCCGCAACAAGATTGTGGAGGCGGGTTACGACGTTATGCGCCGGCTGGTTGATGAAACTGGCGAATCCGCCAATATCGCTGTCGCCAACGATGGGCACGTCGTCTTCCTGAGTCAGATTGAGACGTCCAATCCAATCCGCGCATTCTTTCCACCTGGCACCCGCACCCCGATGCATGCGTCGGGAATCGGCAAAATGCTGCTCGCCGAGTTGGATCGCTCGGAAGTGGAATCGATCCTCACGCATGTCGGGCTTGAAGAGTTCACGCCCAAGACGCTGACCTCGCCAAAGAAGCTGTTTGAGGAACTCGATTTGATAAGAGAGCGCGGATGGTCCCTTGACGACGAGGAGTGCTATTCCGGAATGCGCTGTATCGCGGCGCCCATATATGATGCCAAGGGACGGTCGGTCACAGGTATTTCAATCTCCGGACCGACAGCTCGTCTGACGGATTCTGCGGCACCGGAAATGGCGGCAAAGGTCAGAGACGCCGCCATCGAAGTCACGAGGCGGACCGGTGGCAGGCAGCGGGAACGCAACTCGAATTGACGAACGACTATTACTTGGTGATATCGATCCTGGTATCGCCCAACCGCGGCACGTAGATTTCCTTACAATTGCCCGGGCCGTCCGTGAACATCCAAGGATGGCCGACAAAGGTTTGCTGCGTATGGCTTTGCCCCGCATTGAGGGCAGCGTAATCGATCGGACGGCCTTGATAGTCGAGCCAAAGGATTGCGCGATGGCTGCCGGATCGATTTGTGAAGGTCAGGGTCAGCGGAACGTTTGAATTCACCGACTTCAATCGGCCAAGCTGACTACAGCTTCGGCGATCGAGCGTTGACCGCCGTGGAGGGACCGGCCTGTCGGTGCTGGCGCCGCCGCCGCTGCCCGTCACCACTTTCGGCGCGCCTCCCGGACTCTTGCAGGTCTCAGTGAACTGGCGGATCGGACCCGCAGCGCCATTCAGATTGATCGTCGCAATCTGGCGGCCCTGGATGCGATAGCTGAGCGTGCCTCCACGGGACAGCACCTGCCAGAAATAGTCATGAAAACTCGGCCGAAATCGTACGCCGGATACGCCATGTTCGGCGCGCGTCCCGAAGACGCGTCCGGGCTTCTGATAGATCTGCTGGCCATTGGCCAGGAACTCCACGTTGACCCGGGCGTTTTCCCGCAGATTGCCGGTATTGTAGCCGAGGACAGCAGGCGCAATGCCTGTGTCTTTGCGGGAGGTACATGTCGCATTGAATTGGACGTCATCGGTCTCGGGGACCCCGTAGGCGAGATAGGCGGTATAACTCCCCCGGTCGTCATAGCCACCGGTGGTCCACTGCATATCCGGATTTTGAGACTGCGCCGTGGTGATCGTCATCACGAGGACACCGCCCGCTGCCAGGGCCCGAAGAATTCCGAATCTGAACATTGAGACTCCAGGTGTTATACAACGCCAAGCCAATAGAATGCCGGCTGTGGCCTGCCTGGTCCAGTCCTACGATTGCGCTACGGCAGCGTGTGCCTATTCAGCAGCTGCCGCAGGTTCCGGCGGCCGCCAGCGAAGAACCGGTTGACGCGCAGCTCGCGTCTCATCCAGACGCCTCAAAGGCGCATAATGCGGTGCGGACTTGTAATGCTCGCCATTTCCATCCTGCGCCGTTTTCACGAGATGACGCATCGTGGCGATGAACTGATCCAAACTTGCCTTCGATTCCGACTCGGTCGGCTCCATCAACATTGCGCCATGGGCGACCAGCGGGAAATAGATGGTCATCGGATGGAAGCCTTCGTCGATCATGGCCTTGGCCAGATCGAGCGTGGAAAGACCTGTATCCTTGAGACAGGAATCGTCGAACAAGACCTCATGCATGCAGACCTGATCACCAAAGGGCTGACTCATCACGTCGCGCAATCCGGTACGCACATAGTTGGCGCTGAGAACGGCATCTTCCGATGCCTGGCGCATGCCATCACCGCCATGACTCATCATGTAGGACATGGCGCGAACGAACATGCCCATCTGGCCGTGGAACGCGGTCAGACGTCCGAAGGGTTGCGCGTCTTCCGCCTGATCAGGGGTTTCGACAAGCCGGCGCATGGCATCGTCACGCCGGATGGTCGGCAGAGGCGCAAACGGAACCAGCGCTTCCGACAGGACCACAGGGCCTGAACCCGGGCCACCGCCCCCATGCGGGGTCGAGAACGTCTTGTGCAGGTTGATATGCATGGCGTCGATGCCCAGATCGCCCGGCCGTGCACGACCCACAATCGCATTGAAATTGGCGCCGTCGCAATAGAAGTAGGCCCCGGCCTCGTGGACCGCATCCGCTATATCCACGATTTCCCTCTCAAAGAGACCGCAGGTATTCGGGTTCGTGAGCATGATGCCGGCGACGTCCGGCCCAAGAGCCTCGCGGACGGCATCGACACTCACCGTGCCGTCGTCGCGGGCGGGGATGGATCTGACTTTGTATCCGAGCAATGCCGCGGTGGCCGGGTTCGTTCCATGCGCAGATTCGGGAACCAGAACGATCGACCGATCATTGCCCTTCGCGCGATGTGCAGCCCGGATGGTTGCCATGCCGCAGAGCTCGCCATGCGCACCGGCCTTCGGCGACATTGCGACGCCGGCCATACCGGTCAGCTCCATCAGCCAGGCCCCAAGCATAACGATAAGATCCAAGGCACCCTGGACGGTCTCTTCCGGCTGAAGGGGGTGAATGTCGGCAAATCCGGGCAGTCGCGCCATCTTTTCATTGAGGCGTGGATTATGTTTCATCGTGCAGGAACCAAGCGGATAGATGCCCGCGTCGATCGCGTAGTTTTTCTGGCTGAGACGCACATAGTGCCGCATGGTCTCGGGTTCCGAGAGCCCCGGCAGGCCGATTTCACCGCGCCGCTCCAGACCGCCAAGGCGTGGCGTCACGGATGCCGGCTCGGCAACATCAACGCCTGTGTTCTCGATGGTTCCGAGTTCAAACAGAAGAGGTTCTTCGATCTGGAGTGCCCGGTTTCCCGTAAACGTTCCTGCATTCGCCTCGCTTGTATCCTCCGGCGCTGTTGGCCGTCCTTCCCGGTTCATCATCACAGCACCTCCCTGAGTGCGGCGGCATAGGCATCGCGGTCTTCATCCGTGTTCACTTCAGTCGAGGCTACAATCATCAGATTGGCGAGATCGGGCCGGTCCGGAACCAATCGCGCAAACGGCACGCCCCCGAGGATGCCCTTCTCTGCCAGGGCACCGACAACCTCCCGGCCATCGCGCGGCAGGGACAAGGTGAACTCGTTGAAGAAGGTCTCGTTGACGAGCTCGACACCGTCCATTGCCGCAAGTCGCTCGGCCAACATGACGGCGTTCGCATGGTTGACTGTTGCCAGCTTTTTGAGACCGGCCTCGCCGAGCAATGTCATATGGATCGTGAAGGCAAGCGCACAGAGCCCTGAATTGGTGCAGATGTTGCTGGTGGCCTTATCCCGGCGGATATGCTGCTCGCGGGTCGAGAGGGTCAGCACGAAGCCGCGCTTGCCCGTTGCATCGATCGTCTCGCCGCAGACACGGCCCGGCAACTGGCGGATGAACTTCTCACGGGTCGCAAACAGGCCGACATAGGGCCCGCCGAAGTTGAGCCCATTACCGATCGATTGTCCTTCGGCAACGACAATGTCGGCCCCCATTGCTCCCGGCGGCCTCAACGCACCAAGCGAAATCATCTCCGTGACGGCGACGACCAGCAGCGCACCCCTGGCGTGCACCTCTGCCGCAAGCTCGGTCAGATCACGGATACGCCCGAAGACATCGGGCATCTGAACCACGACACAAGCGGTGTTGTCGTCCATCTGCGACGCCAGATCTTCGCTATCGTCGATTACCGGCGGCAGCGTCACAAGTTCGCTCCCGGCGAGACCTGTCATCGTCTCGACGACCGCACGGTAATGCGGATGGAGTCCGCCGGACAGAACGGCCTTGCCTCGGCGCGTAACACGCTTGGCCATGAGGACCGCTTCGGCACAGGCCGTCGAGCCGTCATACATAGATGCGTTGGCCACTTCCATGCCTGTCAGGAGCGCGACCTGTGTCTGAAACTCAAAGAGATACTGCAGCGTTCCCTGCGATATCTCCGGCTGATAAGGCGTGTAGGCAGTCAGGAATTCCGAGCGCTGTATGAGGTGATCAACGCTTGCCGGCACATGATGCTTGTAGGCTCCGCAACCGACAAAGAAGGGAACGGAACCGGCCGCGACATTCTTTGCGGCCAATCGACCGAGGCGCTGTTCGACCTCAAGTTCGCTCATATGCGGGGCGACGTCCGGCGGCTCTTTCAGCCGCACGCCTTCCGGAATCGGCGCGAAGAGATCGTCAATGGACGCGGCGCCGATATCGGCCAGCATCGCCTTGCGATCGACATCCGTCAGAGGCAGGTAACGCATCAATCGAGCCCCGCTACGAATTCCTTATATCCGGCTGCGTCCATCATGCCGTCGAGCTCGGATGCATCGGCAATCTTGATCTTCATGATCCAGGCATCGCTCTCCGGGCTTTCGTTGACGAGTGCCGGGCTGTCGTCCAATGCGGCGTTGGCTTCCACCACTTCGCCCGTGATCGGTGCGTAGACTTCGGCAGCTGCCTTGACGGACTCGATGACGGCCGCCTCATCGCCCTTGGCGAGCGATTTCCCTTTTTCGGGTAACTCGACATAGACGATATCGCCAAGCTGCTCCTGTGCGTAGACCGTGATCCCGACGGTCGCGACATCGCCTTCGACGCGGACATATTCGTGGTCATCGGTATATTTCATGTCGCTCATCTGTTCGCTCCCTTACCTGCTGCTTGTCCGGTAATATCTGTGTGGCACAAACGGTGTCTTGACGATATGCGCCGTCTTCTTGCGGCCGCGAATGACCAGCCCGATCTCGGCGCCTGTTTTGGCGTACTCACGTTCGACGTAACCGAGGGCAATTGGATGCTCCAACGATGGAGAAAACACACCGCTGGTCACATGGCCGATGGCTCGATCATCGTCCGATCTGATCTCCGTTCCTTCTCGGGCTGGCGCACGGTCAACCGGCCGTATGCCAATCAGACGACGTTTCGGCCCATTCTTGATCTCATCGAGGATCCGTGCGTCGCCCGGAAATCCTCCATCTTGCTTCCGCGTGGCGCCGATCGACCAGCCAAGCCCTGCTTCGATGGGTGAAGTCGCTTCATCCAGTTCATTCCCGAAGAGACTGAGTGCTGCTTCCAAACGCAGTGAATCACGCGCGCCCAAACCCGCCGGTTCAACTTTCGAGTCCGAAAGCAAAGCTCGCGCAACAGTCTCTATGTGAGCGTGATCGGCAGAGATCTCAAATCCGTCCTCGCCGGTATATCCGGTCCGGCCGATGTGGCATTCGATGCCATCGAAGACCGCAACCGTCGCCGTCATGAACGTCAATTCCGCGGCTTCCGGGCAATGCCGTTCGATGACTTCCGCAGCCGCGGGACCCTGCAGCGCGATGAGGCCATCCGTCGACGTCTCGCTCAAGGTCACATCGTCGGGAAGCTGGCGCTCCAAGAAATCCCGGTCTTCCGAAATCCGGCTTGCATTGATCACCAGGGACAGGCAGCCATCCCGATCCGGTCCGATCGGACGCGTGACCATAAGATCGTCCACAATGCCCCCATCGTCGTTCAAGAATTGGCAATAGCGAACCTGTCCGTATGCCAGACCCCGAATATCCTGCGGCATAAGGCGTTCCAGCGCCGCGGATGTGACTGCATGACTTGGTCCGGTAATCTCGACCTGTCCCATATGCGAAACATCGAACAGGGAGGCAGCGCTGCGCGTTTGCAAATGCTCGGCGATTATTCCGGGCGGATAACGCAGTGGCATCTCAAAGCCGGCGAAGGGTACCATCTTGGCGCCTAGCTCAAGATGCAAGTCGTGTAATGGCGTATGTTGAAGGCTGAGATCGACCGTCGACGTAGCAGCAGTGGCGTTCATCGCAATTCGGCTCCGTGCAACTCAAAAGACCGCATCCCGAGCCTAAGCTCAAGACCCGCCCCCTCTGTCACGGAACCTGAGAGATTTAACGCAACAGCGCCTATCCCCTTCGGTGAACCAACACGCTCAATCGATGCCGGTTGCTTTCCAGAGTGCCATCATCCTGCGGTCCGTTTGCCTGAGAGTTTCCGGGGCGGTTGCTCCTTCGGCGCCGGACAGAGCCGGTCTCTCCCGCAAGACTCAAATGGTCCTGATCATTGTCTCCAATGACTTCGGCGATCATAGGCTGTGCGGTACCCGAGTCAATGCGGAGCAAGGTCCGCTTTCGTCGTATAGAATTCAAGTATGCGTGACAGCATTCGACTGATGTCGAAGCAGCGAAATCCAGCTTCTGGAGACGCCGACGAAGGGATGGAGTTGCGCTTATCCCGCTCCGGGGTGGGACCGGTCGAAACCGATGAAGAGTTGGTAGTCGCCGACGGCGACACCCGGCTTGATGGTAAAACTCAACTCTTTCACCGCAGAGAAGTAGCCAACCGGTGTATCGGGTGGAACATTGACGTTGATCTTCGTGTTTTCCGTCGACACGATGTTTCTCTGGGAATCGGTCACATGGACCTTGAGCGGAAGCGTAACGGGACCGGGCTGTCCGCGCGGTCCAAGCAGCACGCGGCCTGCGAACCCGTATTTGATTCGCACGCGGGATGACGAAACCTGGCACTCTCGCGCGACCTTGGTGATTTCCCCGCGATGAAGGATGCCTAGCCCATCCCCAACTCGACCGATTTCGTAGACAGTCAGCATCTTGTCGCGTGGCCAAACAGTAAAGTCAGGGCAGCCGGTCGCCTGTTGCGCAAGCGCAACCTGCCCGGTGGTATCCGTGCGAGCGGCTTCGAGCAGGCGCTCTTCGGAAACGTTAGGTGCGTCGGCAGTTTTCTTTGATCGTGAGCTAAATGGTGATGTGAGCTGCGAAATGGCGCAGCCGGACACCAGTACCGCCACGAACGCCGATACCACCGCTTTCCGTGTTATGTCGGACCACGGCTTCACACAAACCCTCAACTTTTCCCCGCCCAAAATCTTGACAGGCCCTTATTACGAGCATCTATACACTGACATTGGCGACGCCCTAGAGGCTTACTTGCCATTGATTTTTCGACAGTGACGGAGACCCTATCCGGCATGCCGATGCATCGCAAGCGCCATTTCCCAACGAAGTCAACGGGCCTCGAGGCATAATGAACATGAACACTTCAGGACCTGACAGCCCACTTGCCGAAAATGCGGGAATCCGCACACCGTTAACCATTTTTTTAGCCGCCCCCCGCGGTTTTTGCGCCGGTGTCGACCGCGCGATTCAGATTGTCGAGCGCGCTTTGGAGAGATTCGGCGCTCCGGTCTATGTTCGCCATGAAATTGTCCACAATAAGTACGTTGTCGATGATCTGCGGGCGAAGGGGGCGATCTTCGTCGAGGAACTGGATGAAATCCCGGAAACGGATGCGCCTGTCATATTTTCGGCCCATGGCGTCCCCAAGTCCGTACCGGCAGCGGCGACCGAGCGTGAACTGTTCTTTCTCGATGCAACCTGCCCGCTGGTCTCCAAGGTTCACGTGGAAGCGGAAAGGCATCATGACGATGGTTTGGAAATCATCCTCATTGGCCATGCCGGTCACCCGGAAGTCATCGGCACAATGGGACAATTGCCGGAAGGATCGGTCCGTCTTGTCGAGACTGCCGACGATGCCCGCAGTTTCGAGGCTGTCGCCCCTGATCGCCTCGCTTATATGACCCAGACAACGCTCTCGGTCGACGATACCCAGGAGATCATCGATATACTCCAGGCCCGGTACCCCAATATCGTTGGCCCCCACAAGGATGATATTTGTTACGCAACCACGAACCGTCAGGCAGCCGTCAAGGCGATTGCCGCCCGCTGCGAGAGGATGATCGTGGTCGGCGCACCGAATAGCTCGAACTCAAAACGCCTGGTTGAAGTCGCCCTGCGGCAAGGCTGCGAGGACGCGATGCTGCTGCAACGGGCAGAAGAAATCGACTGGTCCAGATTCGCCGGTCTGAAGACAATCGGAATAACGGCCGGTGCGTCGGCACCGGAGATCCTGGTCGATGAAATGATCCAGGCCTTCTCGGAGCGCTATGACGTCACCGTCGAGGAAGTTCCGACCGCGACGGAAAACGTCCATTTCAAACTGCCGCGGGCGCTTCGCGACCCCGCGGCAGCCTGATACGTGATCGTCCGACCATAATGGCTGTTTATACTGAAGTTCCCGACGACGAGCTCGCGCGTTTCATTGCGACCTATGACATCGGCGAACTGTGGTCCTACAAAGGCATTGCCGAAGGTGTCGAGAATTCCAACTATCTTGTGCACACGGCAACAGGTCCGTTCATCCTGACGCTCTATGAGAAGCGTGTCGACCCGGACGACCTGCCCTTCTTCCTTGGCTTGATGGATCATCTGGCATCAGCTGGATTTCAGTGTCCGACGCCCGTGCACGATCGAGACGGGCGGATGCTGCGCGAGCTGGCAGGCAGGCCGGCCGCGATGGTAACCTTTCTTGAAGGCCTGTGGATCCGCCGACCCTGGCCGGAGCATTGTGCGGCCCTTGGGCGCGCACTGGCGGAATTCCATCTGGCCGGGCTGACCTATTCGGGTTCGCGCCCCAACAGCCTCTCGGTGACGGACTGGCGCCCCCTGCTCGCCTCTTCTGGCGCAAGGGCCGAGACAATCCTCGCCGGACTCACCGGCGAAATGGAATCCGAACTCTCATTCCTCGAGGCCAACTGGCCCGACGGGCTGCCGAGCGGCATCATTCATGCGGATCTGTTTCCCGACAATGTTTTCTTCATGGGCAAAGAGATTTCAGGCTTCATCGATTTCTATTTCGCCTGCACCGATGCTCTCGCCTATGACATTGCCATTTGCCTGAATGCCTGGTGCTTCGAACAGGACAACGCCTTCAATGTCACGAAGGCGCGCGCGATGCTCAAGGCCTACACGCAGGTACGCCCCCTCACGAGCAGCGAGTATGACGCCTTACCGATCCTGGCCCGCGGCGCGGCCCTTCGTTTCCTGCTGACGCGCGTCTATGACTGGCTGAATACGGCAGAGGAGGCCTTGGTGAAGCCCAAGGATCCTCTTGAATATGTACGCAAACTGCGCTTTCACGCGCAGGTAACGGCCACAAGCGAATATGGATTGGACAAGATCGAATGAGCGGCGACACCCCTGAAATTGTGATCTACACCGATGGTGCCTGTTCGGGGAATCCCGGCCCTGGCGGCTGGGGCGCCATTCTGATGAATGGCGAACACCGCAAAGAGATCAACGGCGGAGAAGCCGAGACGACAAACAACCGCATGGAGCTCATCGCTGCGATCATGGCGCTTGAATCGCTCAAGGGGCCCTCTCAGGTCGATCTCCATACGGACTCGAACTATGTCCGCGGCGGCATTACAGATTGGATGAAGAACTGGAAGCGCAACGGCTGGAAAACCGCCGCGAGGAAACCCGTCAAGAATGTCGACCTTTGGAAGCGCCTGGATGAAGCACGGCAGGTTCACGATGTCCGCTGGCATTGGGTAAAAGGCCATGCCGGCCATCCCGAGAACGAGCGTGCCGACGAATTGGCGCGGGAGGGAATGGGACCCTATCGGTAAGGTCAAACCAGGACCAAGCCACGCACGCTTTATTGCATGTTAGATCCCCCAAATTGGATGACGACCGGTTACCATCCGATAAGAGCCGATTTCGACGTGACCGTCGCGCGGCCGAGAAGTGCCGATTTTGTTGACTTAGTCGGTTTTGAGCAAACGCGGACGTCTGCTTCCGGTAGAGGCAGACGTTTTCCGGTTCCCGCCTTAGGCGTGGTGCCCATTTTAGGCGAGTTTAGGTGGGCATAGTCACGGCTAGTCAGCCTCTGTTTCAGGCTGGTTGGGCATTTGGTGGTGGTTCCGGTCTTAGCTTTGCAAGTTTCCTCAGGTTCTGGGCCGTCGCCGCGAGCAAAAACTCGTCCTTGGCTCCGTTCGGCCCGCGCAGCCGGAGCCGACCGAGCTTTAATATGCGCTTCAAGTGTGCGAACAGCATCTCCACCTTCTTGCGGTTCTTGCGAGGGGTCCCATAGGCCTGTGTCTTGGCGATATCCCGTGCCATGTCCCGAGCCCCTTCGTTGATTGAGCGCAGGACCTTCCTCGCGGGCTCCTTCGGGGTGCACAGCATCTTCAGGCGGCAGCGGTCGCAATCGGATTTTATGGCCCGATAGCGGAGCAGGCCATCCTTGGGCGGCTTGGCATTAGCCAATCGTCCTGCGAGCCTATATCGCCGAAGGCTCTTTCCTTCAGGGCAGACGTCACGGGCATCGTAAGTAAAGTCCTTGCGCGAGAAGGTTCCATCCGTCCACTTGGATTTGTCGAATACGGGAATGTGCGGCTCGATGCCATGTTCGTAGACCAGCCAGCCCAGCATGTCGGCAGCCCCGTAAGCCGTATCGTGATCAGCCCCATTCGATTGGTCCACTTCCATTGTTAGTGCATTGATGGTTTTGGGTCCAACATGACCACTGCCTCGGGCGCTGGTGGTTGATAGCCAAGGGCGCTGTGTGGTCTGACTGTGTTGTAGTGTTTCCGCCATTCCTCAATGACGGTCTGGGCCTCCTTCAGGGTGTAGAAGATTTCCCCATTGAGAAGCTCATCTCGGAAGCGGGCATTGAAGCTCTCGCAATATCCATTTTCCCATGGTGAGGGTGGGCATCGGACCAAGTGAAGAAATCTCCGCCGCTGATGATGTAAAACGGACTATTGTTTCGGATTGTCGGACTGGCTCTTTCCGGCTGTCTGGCACCCATTCCAGTTTTCCTTGAGTTTTGCGGTCCGCACTCGGATGTCACTGAATTTGGCTCGGTATTCCTGGGTCTGGCTCTTCTGCTCTGCGTCAGAAAGCTCATGCTTGCGCAGATTGAACTCCTGAACAGCCTGATTCAGCTCCTGAGCGTTTGCCGCGATAGCCTGGCGTTCCGGCATGAGCGCTTCACGGCACTTTTTTGCAGCCTCGTCATCACCTGCATGGGCACTGAAAGAAATCGCCAGGGAAACAACGATGCCGGCAATCGAGAGGGGGCGGTTTTTCGTGTCGTTCATCTCATCTCCTTGGTTCCTAAAAGGTCATAGACCCTGTTCACTTGCTCCGGAAGCGCTGGTCACTAGTTCACGACGCAGTCTTCCAGAATCCAATCGATTGTCACGTTCATGGCAGCCGAGATGGCGCATTATGAGTGATCCCCAAGAGGCGCTATCCCGCCAAAGACGGACATCCTGCGAAGCGCTGACTTGAGGGTAGCACTAAGGGAAAAGCTCTTCCAAGCGTGACGCCGCAAGCGAGAAAAAAGCGGTCCAGTGGGTGTGAAACCTATGGCTCGTTCCTGGACTGGTATTGCGTGTCATGCGCTTGAGTGGGCATCTTCGCGAGTAGCCGGCTGCGCCCCGCAACTGGATTGCATTGTCGGTGACCTGACTTCGCTGAGAGCCGTTGTCGCCAGTCATGCACTCGTCTATTGCAAAGACAGTTGGAACAAAAATTCCGCAATCAAATGCCTGCAAGAAATGAGGAAATGTCTACCGCAGACTGTTCAGGAATTGGAAAAATTCGGGTCCCTTGACGACATCTACGAAGAGGTTGGATTTTGTTTTGTCTATTGAAACATGAGCTATGATGCGGTCCGTCAGGCCTGAGTCCAATAAAGCTGATTTCAATCTGTGCAGCTTCTGGTTCGTCTCAAAAGATGGTTCTCGCTCGACACTCAAATAAGGGATATCAGCGCGCTGCCCTCGCTTGGAGGGATGTCGTAATCCGCTAGAATGCAAGGCATAATTTGATGACTGTTCCGATGTCTTCCTCATCCGTGAATTCGCCTTGCAGAACGCTCTGTTCGTTCTTGTACTTACGCATGTCCTCTGGTTCATGACTCGAAACACAGGCGACCATCGCAGCAATGCATTCATTAGGTGAGTTGATCCCAGCTGCATTACACTCCTCGAGCCAAAACGAATTGTCGCTACGATAAAATGCCTCGGCACAAGCTTTGAAGTTCAAACCATTACAGACACCCAAATCGCGGGCCTCTGCCTGATCATGTTGTGAGACGGCTAGACAAAAGACAGCCAACACAAATAAGCGCATGTTGTATCACCCCATTTCCGTAATCCGATCGCTCATTCTCATCGTAAGATTCTAACGGTAACCCCTGAAAAAGGGGTCGGCAAAGCAATGTCACCACCAAACCGATGGATGCCGACCATTTAGGCTATGTGCCAGCCCCCCCTAACCCGACAAAGAGTTTGATCAACCCCAAAAAAGCATTGGGACTGTTGGATCATCACAGCGACGCCATTTAGACATTTCCGCAAAGTGCCGATTGCGTCAATGGTACAGTGCTCAATCAAGAATCTAACGATGACCGCTAATGGGATGGACCGGCTGCTCCCACGGAGCGAGCAGGTTAGCCTTCACAGGCTTAGACCTGCGAACCATAGGAGCAGCATCCCATGTCAGCCACCTCCAAACAGGCCCCATCCGAGCTTTCGAGTATCGGCGTCGATATCGGCAAGGACGTCTTCCACATAGTCGGCTTTGATCCCGATGGTCGTATTGTTCTGCGGTGCAAGATCAAACGCCTCGCGTTGGTTCCGACGTTCGAGAAGTTGCCGCGTTGCATTGTCGGTCTGGAAGCGTGTCTCAGCGCCCACTTCGTCAGTCGGACATTGCGCCGGCTTGGGTTCGAGCCGCGGATCATTCCGGCCAAGTACACCAAGCCCTTCGTGAAGGGCCAGAAGAATGACTACAACGACGCCGAAGGGATTGCCGAGGCGGCGCTGCGTCCGAACCTGAAGCTGGTTGGCGAAAAGAGCCAGGACCAGCTTGATCTGCAGGCGCTGCACCGCGTTCGCTCCAGGTTGGTCTCCAGGCGCACGGCAACCATCAATCAGATCCGTGCTTTCCTGATCGAACAGGGGATCACTGTGCGCACCGGTGCGCATGCCTTGCGCACGTCTCTGTTTGCGATCCTGCAGAACCGGCAGGACGAGATATCACCGCGCATGATCGATCTCATCGTCGGTCTCTACGAGGACTGGCTGTGGCTCGATGAGCGGATCGCAACCATCACGGGCGAGATAGACCTGGTCGGCAAACGAGATGACGATTGCCAGCGACTGATGAGCATTCCCGGTGTCGGCCCGATGATATCGACAGCCATGGTGGCAGCCATCGGCACCGGCGAGGCGTTCGATCGGGGCCGCGACTTCGCCGCCTGGTTGGGATTGGTCCCACGCCAGTACTCGACCGGCGGCAAGCCGATCCTGGGACGCATCTCCAAGCGCGGCAGCAAATACCCGCGCACCCTGTTCGTACAGGCGGCACACATCATTCTGATGCGGCCGCACAATTGGGAGAAGTTCAGCTTCGGACCCTGGCTTGAGCAGGCCTCAAAGCGCATGCACAAAAACAAGCTCGCCGCGGCGCTTGCCAACAAGCTGGCACGGATCGCATGGAGCATCCTGAGGCACGGCAACAGGTTCGACACACATCGGATCGAGGTGACGGCCGTCTAGGCTCAACCCCTCACACACGTTCGCGATTGAGATGACTGCATGGAACGGATCAAGAAACGCACCCAAAGTCTGATGACCCTAATGGTTGCTCGCCAACCTGTCCGCTAATGAGACCAATGGCGCGTGCGTATTCCCATCAAGGCCACGGCCCGCGAGCCGATCAACAGGCCGGATACATATCAGCGACTTCCGATATCCTGCGATTACTCAATTGCAAACCGCAGCCGGTCCATACATAGGGTCAGATTCGGCTATCGCCACCGAACGCATATTCTGGCCGGTTGCGGGCAGAAAGCAGTCGAAAATCCGCTGATTGACTGCTTAGGGCTCAGCAACGGTCGTCAGGCATCGAGCCTCATCTAGTCTCAGATGTGCCAGGAGCGGTCGTCACGATCAGTTACGCGCAATTAACATTGCAGTTGTCAACCTGTTCCCATCACCCCTTATCTCCAGGGCCTGATTGGGATTGATGATGTACGTTATAGCGCCATTACCAGGATGCAGAATTTCTCAATGCGAGGCACTGATGCAGAGAATATTCCCGTTACTAATGATCGGCTTAACGCTGGCTGAAGTCGGTTCGGACAAGAGCCAGGCCACCACACATCATGATGTCGCGAAACTTGCCAGGGGGAGTAGTCACGATCAGATTCTGGCGACATTGAAGGCCCAATTGAGTGCAATGGAGACGCGGCTCGGCAAGCAACACCCGAATGACGAGCCCAAGACCGCAGACGGCGAGTTTCCGCAGAAGGAGGGGCCAGCGCAAAATCGCGGCTTCAAACCCGGCGATGAGTTTGAGGACTGCGGCGTTTGCCCGAAGATGGTAGTGGTGCCGTCGGGCAATTTCATGATGGGTTCGCCGAAGGGAGAGAGGGACCGGGAGGATGTCGAAGGCCCGCAGCGCCGTGTGACGATCAAGAGGCCTTTCGCGGTAGGCAAGTTTGAAGTGACATTCGCCGAATGGAGGGCCTGCGTTTCCGACAAGGGTTGCAGCTACAAACCATATGATCACGGCTGGGGGCGCGGTCAGAGACCGGTGATCTATGTTTCATGGCACGATACAAAAAGTTATGTTTCGTGGTTGTCGCGCAAGACAGGAAAGGCGTATCGCCTGCTTTCGGAGGCCGAATGGGAGTACGCGGCGCGCGCCGGTACGACGACGCGATTTCACTTTGGAGATAGTGAAAAGGACCTCTGTGCCTATGCGAATGGTGCGGATCGCAGCACATCCTTGAACTGGAAGAATATGAGCTGCAACGACGGCGTTGGCGAGAAGACGGCACAGGTCGGCCGCTTCAAGTCAAACGCCTTCGGTCTCCATGACATGCATGGGAATGTCTGGGAGTGGGTCGATGATTGCTGGAATGAAACCTACGCTGGCGCGCCCTCCGACGGCTCATCGCGGACGAGCGGTGATTGTAGTCGTCGTGGTATTCGCGGCGGTTCCTGGCACTTCAGTCCGGGAAGGCTCCGTTCGGCTTTTCGCTTCGATGGCACCGCCGATCTCCGCGACTACGAGCTTGGCTTCCGCGTAGCCAGACCGCTCACCCCCTGAATCTCTTGTTCTCTTTGCCAGCGAGGCCTGAGGCCGCATGCCCTAGGGAAATGTCTTGGAATGTGTGCATGACAAACACTGCATACAGGAGCAGACTGGCACTTGAGGCACATCATCAGATTCTCGCAAGGCTTATTTCGGCGGTGGAGAGTCTTCAGGTTGCCAGAGATTCCTGCTCGGTTCTAGGGTTATCCTGCGAATCTTCATTCATGACGGTTTGGGGTCACAAGGGGCCTTAGACGCGGCTCTCTGATGATGGCTGCTTGCCCTCCAGATCCGGCTGCAATTTCACTTCTGAGATTACTTTGCGGGAATTACTGACCACAGGGGGACTCTGCTTCAAGCTCCACGGGAACTTCGGATCACGCGTTATGAAATAGTTGACTTTTGTTGGTCGATTATCCGGTCTGTTCAGCCCAACAAGACTCGCGGTGTTCCCCGCGTTGACGACCAGAAAATGTTGAGTGAATTCTTGGGGGTGTTGCCATCAGGAGTGCCATGGCGCGATCGGGCATCCAATTCGAGAACGCGGAGGGTAACCGAACATCCCGCCAGAGCGAAGTCATAGAAACTCGATCTACTTCAGCCCGCATCTGTACCGCGACGGCAATCAGGTTGAACCGTTCTTCAATCACATCAAGCATTGCAGACGGTTCGCCACGCTCTAGATGTTTGGTCCCAGGTTTTGATGGTGCATTCTTGTCGCAAGGCTGGAAGGAGGCACTATGGGACAAGTTCTTCACGGCAGCGCCCGTACGACGGCGGCGGTGCGTCGAGCAATACAAGATAGTCAAGAGAGCCTGAGAGTTCTCGCGAAGCGCCACGGCATCAATCCGAAGACCGTGGCCAAATGGAAGAAGCGCAGGTCAGTAGAGGATCAGCGAACCGGACCCAAGCAGCCGCGGTCCAGCGTATTGAGCCCGGAAGAGGAAGCCATGATTGTTGCTTTCCGCCGGTACACGCTCCTGCCGCTGGATGATTGCCTCTACGCGCTGCAGGCGACGATCCCGCATTTGAGCCGGTCATCGTTGCACCGATGTCTGCAGCGTCACGGGATCAGCCAGCTGCCACAGACCAAAGGGGATGAGGCGAGGAAGAAAGTTTTCAAGAGTTACCCCATTGGATACTTCCATATCGACATCGCCGAGGTTCGGACCGAAGAGGGCAAGCTTTACATGCTGGTGGCCATCGACCGAACCTCGAAGTTCGCCTTTGCCGAGCTACACAAGCGTGCAACGCGCCGCGTCGCTGGTGACTTTCTACGCCACTTGATCAAAGCCGTCCCTTACAAGATCCACACCGTGCTGACCGACAACGGCACACACTTTACCGATCCTAAGGGGGACGGATGGACCGTTTCTGAGATAAAGCAGATGCTCGCCAACAAGGAGCTCGTCCGTTGCCATGCCTTTGATCTGGCATGCGCTCAGAACGACATCGATCACCGTCTCACCAAACCGCACCATCCATGGACCAACGGCCAAGTCGAGCGCATGAACCGAACAATCAAGGACGCTACCGTCAAGCGGTACCACTACGAAAGCCACGACCGCTTACACGAGCACCTCCAGACCTTCCTCGACGCTTATAATTACGCCAAGCGTCTAAAGACACTCAAAGGCCTCACTCCCTATGAGTTCATCTGCAAGACCTGGACAGCTGAGCCAAAAAGATTCAAGCTCAACCCGCTCCATCAAATGCCGGGACTGAACATCTAGGACAAGCTTGCGGTAAACGTCCTCGCCTTCATCAAACTGGCAGCCATCGGATTGTGTCTCAGTGTTTGTGAGCCCACCGCCTAGCAGGCGCCCCGCCCAACAAATTTACGACTGGGGTCGATCAGGAGTTTCCGGGCAAGAAAACTGCGGCCAAGCACAACCGAATATCCCTTGGAGGTCTTGTCCCGCAGGATGAAGTCGGCGTCTTCGACATAGCCGGCAACACACAGCTTCAATTGTACGATCGGACGTTTCTTGTCGGGCGCTCCTTCGGTCCGCAGGCGATAGAACCGGACCACCGGGCGCTCTATGGTCACTGCCTCCCCGTCTGCCCTGCGAACGGAAAAACGTGCCCAGGCAGACCCGTTGCGAACGAAATTCTCAAGGTTCAGCGCATTGATTGCCGAGACGATCACGCCCGTATGCATCACTGCGTTCAAATGGACCTTAGCGTCGATAAGCAGAACGTCCTCAAGCCAACCGACGATCCTGCGGGCAGGTTTCCGGTCAGCCGTTCTCAAGGACATGCCTTCATTGGGGACAGCTGAGACGAACTGAACAGGCTCTTCGAAACTACTGTCGATCTGCGCATGGCCATTCGAACTGGAGATCGAACAAAGTCCGCTTATCCAAAAAATCGCAGCTATTCGGCGAAGCTTGTACCCAGCAATCAACAATGACCAATCCATGGGCTACCAGTCCTTACGCGATTCAGCTCGTCTCGATTGTTGCGTGCTCAGTTTGACCGTCCTACTCAGCCGGCACCGACTGCAATGATGGTTCCGTCATCATCTCGGCTTTAAGTGAGCTAGGCAGGAACCAGCGATAGAGCGCCGGAAGCACAAGTAGCGTCAGAACTGTTGAGCTGACCAGACCTCCCACAACGACCGTGGCAAGAGGCTTTTGAACCTCGCTACCGGTTCCTGTTGCATAAAGGAGAGGTATCAGTCCGAGTGCCGTCGTTGCCGCTGTCATCAAGACAGGTCGCACGCGCATACACGCGCCCTCGATCGAGGCCTGATTGATGGGCTTACCGGCATGCACAAGGCTGTTGAGATAAGTGACGAGCACCATCCCGTTCTCCAGCGCGATACCGAATAGCGCGATAAAGCCGACCGAAGCGGGAACCGAAAGATTCAGTCCCCCGAGCCACAAGGCGACGACGCCCCCGACCAGTGCCAGGGGAATATTCAACATGATCAGCAGTGAACTCTTAAGGGACCCGAAATTCAGGAATAGCAGCAGGAATACGAGCCCCAGCGTGATAGGCACGACGATCGCGAGACGCTTGTTGGCCTCCTGCTGAAGCTCGAACTGCCCGCCCCATTCGACCAGATAACCGGCTGGTAGTTTTACCGCCTCGGCGATACGGGTTTGCCCTTCGGCCACGAAGGAGCCGATGTCCCGGCCGCGCACATTGGCCTGGATCGTGATGAACCGCTGGCCGTTTTCGCGGGTGATCTGACGCGGCCCGACGATCTCTTCGACCGTCGCAATCTGATCCAGCGGTACCAGTGTTCCCGACGGGGTCCGGATGACGACGGCCTTGATGGCCTCAGGTGTGGAGCGGGCATCCTTGTTGTAGCGAACCAGAATATTGAAGCGTTTTACGTCTTCGAAAATCTGCCCGGCGACATCGCCACCAATGGCTGCGCGAATGACGGACTGCACATCATTTACATTGACCCCATAGCGGCTGATCGCTTCCCGGTCGACACGGATGCGAAGTTGCGGCGTGCCGGTGACTTGATCCATCTGCACATCGGACGCCCCTGCGATCCCTGCAACTGCCCTTTGGATCTCGGCTGCTTTGCTTTTAAGCACTTCCGTATCCGAGCCGAACAGCTTGATGGCGAGTTCTGCCTTGGTGCCTGTCAGCAATTCGTCAACCGCCGCGGCAATCGGCTGGGTGAAGTTGAACCGGGCTCCCGGGAATCCTTCAAACCCATGGCTCATCGCGGCGAAAAGCTCTTCAGGGCTGCGCCCCGATTCCCATTCTTCGCGCGGTTTCAGTTCGACGAAGGATTCGGCGCTATTCACCGGGTCCGCATGGGCACCAACCTCGCCACGCCCAACGCGCGATACAACGCGTTTGACCTCTGGAAAATCTCTGAGGAGCTGTCGTTCGAATTTGAGAACGGTGTCCCGCGATTCTTCGAGCGAGATGGAAGGCGCCATGGTCACACGAACCAGAAGGTCGCCTTCGTTCAATCGCGGGACGAATTCCGAACCGAGAAACGGAAACACCCAGACGCCCAAAGCCAGCATGCCCCCGGCAAGCAGCACGGCCAGAAACCGGACCTTTACAAAGAGCGTGACCAGCGGCCGATAGAAGAACAAGATGAAGCCAACCACCAAATCGCCGAAGTTTCTCCTGAGGCCCTTCTTGCCGGGACGCGCCGCCGGTCGCCGCATCAGCATTTCTGCCAGCACAGGTGCGATCAGAACGGCAAATACCAAAGATCCCAGCATCGCAAGGGAGACTGTGATGGCAAGCGGCTTGAAAGTCTTGCCTTCAACACCCTGCAGCGTGAACAGCGGTAGGAAAACCACGATAATAATCAGAATTGCAAACCCGATGGGGCGCACGACTTCGGCGCAGGCACGCGCGACGATCTGATGCTTGGTGAGCCCTTTGTGGTCTTCCTTCAGCAGGCGATCGACATTCTCGGCGATGACAATCGCACCATCCACCATCATTCCGATCGCGATCGCGATCCCGCCCAGCGACATGAGATTGGCGGAAAGGCCGAAAGCTCGCATGAGGATGAAGGCTGTTGCCACCGAGAACGGAATGGAGAGCGCGACGACAAGGCTCGGTCGAATACCGCCCATGAAGAGAAGGATGATCAGTGCCACCAGAACGACGCCCTGGATGAGCGCATCCGTTACCGTTGCGACGCTCGCAAGCACCAAGCGCGATTGATCATAATAGGGTACGACCTCCACTCCCGGTGGCAGTGAGGCATTGATCTTCTCCAGCCGCGCCTTGACGTCCGCAATGACTTTGGATGTGTTGGTGCCAATCAGCTTCAGCACAAGCCCGGCAACGGTTTCGCCTTTGCCATTCATGGTCGCCAGCCCCTGGCGCACCTCACCGCCGATACCGACGTCAGCGACATCGCGCACATAGACCGGCACGCCGTCCCGGACCTTGAGGACGATGCTCTCGATGTCGGCAATGTTGCGCGCCAGACCGACCGAGCGGATCAGATATTGCTCGGAGTTCTTCACGATGTATTGGGCGCCGACATTGCCATTGTTGACGCGGATGGCATCCGTCACATCGCCGATCGCGAGGCCATAGCGAAGCAGAGCATTGGGGTCGACATGGACCTTGAACTGTTTGACTTCGCCGCCAAGAGACAAGACCTCCGTCACGCCCGGAACGGTTTGCAGGTTGAATTTGATCAGCCAATCCTGGATCTCGCGGATTTCCTCGGCGGACCGCTGGCTCTTCTCGTCTTCGACGAAGTAGAACAGAATCTGACCAAGACCGGTGGTGATCGGCCCCATCTCCGGATCGCCAAACCCTTCGGGGATTTCCTCACGGGACAGTTGCAGTCGTTCGTTCACCAGCTGCCTGGCGAAATAGATGTCGGTTCCGTCGGCAAAATAGATGTTCACGACCGACAAGCCGAAATTGGAAACGGATCGGATCTCCTTCAGATCCGGCAGTCCGTTCATTGCAACTTCAATGGGATAGGTGACGTATCGCTCGACCTCTTCGGGCGCCAGGCCCTCGGTTTCAGTGAAAACCTGCACCAGGGTCGGCGTCACGTCGGGAAAGGCATCAACGGGAAGATCCCGATAACTCTGATAGCCGGCGGCGAAAATCGCCACGCCGAACAAAAGAATCAGCAATCGTTGTCCGAGTATGCGTTCGATGAATGCGTGCATGATCTTCTTCTAATGGTTGTGGCCATCGTCGAAACTCGCTTTGGAGAGCTGGGCCTTGAGCGTGAAGGCTCCGCGAGTGACGAAGGACTCGCCTTTCTTGAGACCGGATACGATCTCGGCATAACGGCCGTTGACGCGCCCGACTTTGACGGGCCGCGGCTTGAATTCTCCATCCTTGTTGATGAAGACGACGGACGATTCTTCGATTCGCTGGATCGCGGTCCTGGGGACGCGTATCTCAGCCGCCTCCGTGCTGACAGATATGTTGGCTTTGACGAACATGCCTGGACGCAGACGCCCATCGACATTAGCGAGTTTCAGACGCGCATAGGCTGTCCGCGTAGCTTCTGAAAGATGCGGCGAGACGAATGCGATGCGCCCGCGGACAGGCGTCGACCCGTCACCCAGATCGATATCCGCGTGCAAGCCTTCGCGCACATGCGGAAGGTCCTTTGGATATATCGTGATGTCGACCCACAATTCCGCGATATCGGCCAGGAGGAAGGCCTCGCTTCCGCTGCTGACAGCCTCCCCGCGCGATATATGGCGCGAGATCACTGTCCCCGAGAATGGCGCTACCAGTTGATACGCAGTCAACATCTCATCATCGGATTTGATGAGGTTATCCAGAAACTTCTTGCTGAAACCGAGGGCCAGGAGTTTCTGTGCGGCACCGCGCCGATCGATGCGCTTCTCGGCATATTTCGATTTGGCGTTCAGATACTCCCGAACCGAAGAAATCTTCTTTTTCCAGAGCGCTTCCTCGCGAGAGAATGTCTCGCGCGCCAGAAGCATGCGCTCATGTGCCGCGAGGAAGGATGCCTTGGAGTCGGCGAGTTCCCGGCTGTCGAGGACGGCCATGATCGTGCCGGCCTTTACCCGGTCACCCTCGCTAATCGAAACTGTGCGGACGACGCCTGCAATTCGCGGCACAACATGGGCAACGCGGTCCTGGTTGAACTTGATTTCTGCGGGGCGAACAATCTGCGTTGCGAGTGAACCGCTTCTTGCGACCTCGGTCGTGATCTCGAAGTCCTTCTGCTGATCAGCCGTCAGTTTGACGACATCGACATGCGCTCCATGGCCTTCGTCGCCATGCCCGTGATCATCATGAGCGTCTGCTTTCTTCGGCTTTTCACTCTCTGCATGTTCATGGCCTTTGTGGTCCGAGCCATCCTGCACATCTGATCGCTTCTCTTTTTTCTCATGATCGTGGGTGTCGTGATCCTTGTGATCATGACCTTCGTGGCTCTTTGCCTTTTTCGGCTTCGAATGCGCTTTGTGGTCGTGGCCTTTGTGATCCGAATGCTCTTTCTCTTCTGGGTGGTCCTTATGGTCATGCCCCTTGTGATCGGCGTGATCTTTGTCGTCGGCGTGGTCCTTGTGACCATCTTTCTCGTGATCCGCATGATCCTTGTGATCTTGGCCTTTATGGTCCTTCGCCTTTTCGGACTTCGAATGCGCCTTGTGGTCGTGATCCTTATGGTCCGAATGCTCTTTCTCTGTCGCGTGGTCCTTGTGGTCATGCCCTTTGTGATCGGCATGATCTTTGTCGTCGGCATGATCCTTGTGATCATGACCTTCATGCGTGTCGCGCTTGGCTTGCGCCAGTTTCATCGAAGCACTATGCGGTGCCCCGGTGATTGTTGTTTCCTTGTCGGTCGAACCTGCACTGACGGAAAACGTCAGTAGTGCCAGCGTGCTGCCAGCCAGAAGCAGTGTAGTAGTGCGCATCGTCACGTCGTCTCCTTATGGACTGTGGTCAGAGTGAATAGAGATCGCGGCCGATCAGCCCTTCGATCAGGGCCTTGGCCTTGTGAAATTCGGCTTGGGTATCGACGACGTCGAGCTGAGTCTGGATCAAACTCCGCCGTGCATCCAAGACACTGAGAAGGTCGAACTTGCCCTCCCGGTAGCCACGCTCGGTCGCATCGAAAGCCTTTCTTGCGGCCGGCAGCACCTCGTTCTGCAATGCGCGGAGTTTGGCTTCCGATGCCCGAAGAACGCCATAAGCCTCGATAAACCTTGAATTGAGATCGATACGCGCGGCATCGCGCTCATACAGACTTTTGGTAACCCGGGCGCTCGCCGCATCGATATTGCCGCGATTTCGGTTGAAGAACGGCAGGGGGATGGAGAGTGTTGCGACGGCTGCCGTATCGTCCGTCTCGCCGATCTGCCTGACGCCGGCTCCGACCGTCAGGTCAGGAACGCGGCGGGCGCGTTCGAGCTCGAGCGTCGCCTGCCTTTTGGCCATCTCGTCCACCCAGCGGGCCAAAGTCGGGTTGCGATCCAAATACGACTGAAAACGCGCTGGAGAAGGCAAATGGTTCGTTGCCGCAAGCCGGCCGACAGCGGTTCCGAAGTCCGCGCGCCTGGCCCCCCAGAACAGGGAAAGTTTCCGTTTGGCAGCCCGGAGCTTCGCCTGTTCCTCTCTGACGGTGACGCTGGCACGTGCGCGCTCGACCTCGGAACGACTCAACTCGACGGGACTGACCTTTCCTGCATCGACCCTTTCGCGAACCGTATCGGTCAGTCTTTTGGTGATCGTAGCGAATGCCCGATGGACAGAAAGCCGCTTCTGCGATGCCAGGACATCGACGAACGCCTGTTGCGTCTGGCTGGCAATTGTCAGCCGCGCGGCTTCATAATCCCAATTGGCAAGATCCTCGTCCAATGACGCCACACGGATGCGGTTCATGCGTTTTCGGCCAAGCTCGATGACCTGGGTCAGGCTGATCGTGGTCTCTGCGCTCTTGAACCCTTCGAAATCGCCCGAACCTGCAAAATTTTCGATCTCGGCTGTGAGTTCCGGATTGGGCCGCCGGCCGGCCTGATAGGTCTCTGCCCGGCGCGCTTTCTTTTCTTCGGCGACAGCGCGTAGAACAGGACTGTAGCGCACGGCACGCTGCATCGCCGCCCGCATCGTCAGCTTGTTGAGGCGTGGTGCCGCCTCTCTCGCTGCCAGCACCTGTGGCGTATTTCTCGTCATTGCCGACGCCACCGACACCGGTCGGTTCTCGGCAAGTGCCGGATCGCTTGTTTCGCGTGCCGATGGCTGGCACCCGGTCAATCCAATCAGCACTCCAGCCAGCAGGCACAATCTCAGCGTTGCGCGCTCCAAACCAGCCATGTTTCATCCCCCAGATCATTGATTCGCAGGCAAAAATCACCGCGCGCATGGAAATGCGCCGGCACACCAAACGGTCAACGATCTCAGATTAGGAGGACGACGGTCCTGTGGATAAGAACCTGGGCAGACACGTGGTCTAAGGGTGGAGGAATACCAGCATCGACGCCACCGCTCAGCGGCTCGATCACATTCAGAGCCAGGTCGATGTGCGGTATCGGCATAGGATCGATGTCAGCTTCGCCGACATCATCCGCCTGGGCGACAAAGCTGGCCGGCGGAATCGGCTGCCTGTCGATACAATCGATCACGTGCTGTGTGTCGGACGCGCTTTCGACGAATGTCGAAGGATGAGCGGATGAACCATGCGGACCGTGAGTAAGCCCGGGAGCCTTGAACTCAATGGCTGAATGGTCGGCACCGCTAAAACACCACGCCAACGGCAAACCCGGTCCGACTGCGATCATCGCAACCAGCCAAGTTAACAAGATACCGTTGAGGGGTTTTCGCATAGACCGACCTGCACACGTCTCGAAGATATCCACGATAACGAAGATTCCGGCGAAACCAAGGTCGGATTGCGCGTTATCACCCTAAATGAGGTGCGGCATGATGTTCAAAAAATTGATGCGGCGCTTTGCATTGAAGATCAATGGCTTGGATCCTTAGTTACGCATGGCGCATCAACTCGGCGATCGGCCGGGGGGTAGAACAATGAGTGCATTGTCCCGATATTGTCATGTATGGCCGCAATGATCCGTATGCTGGAAATGGCTCAGCGCTTCTACCGCATCCGGTTTTGCCATAAACCAGTCTCAAGAAGACACGGACTAAGCAATTTGGGGAGGATATTCGGTGCAAAGATTGGCGATGACGCTTGCGACACTTGTTCTGGGAACCCTGCCAGGCCTTGCGCAGCAGGATAATCCGATTGCTCTAACCGGGACGTCTGGCGAGCCCGAAAGAATCGAACTGGCGCAACTTCAGCTCAATCTGGGCGGCGGCTCGGATGCCACTATTCTTCGAACCCTTCGGCGCGCCGGATATTCCGAGATCGAGATCTTCTATCGCGGCCTGACGAAATCGCGTGTCAGAGCCTGCCGCGGCGGTGATCGCCTCCAAATGGAGGTCGCGCCGAATGGCCGTGTCAAGAACAGCGCCAAAATCGGCGAATGCCGATCCCGCATCAATATCGCAAGAGCACGCGATATTTTGCGCAACAAAGGCTACCGAGAGATCCTTCTCGAAGATACGGGCCGCGGAGGCTATCGCGGGACGGCATGCCTCAACAACCGGCGCATGGATATGAGGGTCGGTTATTTCGGGAAAGTCCGCGAGATTGGCCAGCTTGGCCGATGCCGTCAGATCCTGTCTCGCCGCGAGGTCGCCCAAAGGCTACGCTCCAGAGGTTATGACCGGATCAAAGTTGAAAAGGACACGCCGCCTCCGCCCTTCTTCGTCGAGGCCTGCAGGGGGCAGAACCGGGTCGATCTCGTTGTCGTCGGCAATGGCCGGATCCAGCGGGAGCGCCGGATCGGCCGCTGCGAGCCGCCCATCAATCCCAATCAGATCGCCGCAGTCTTGCAGAAAAAAGGCTATACGCGCGTCCGCGTGACCGACGACGTGCTTCCCCGCTACGGGGCTCGAGCCTGCCGCGGTGACGATCGGATCGAACTGATCTTGAACCGGTTTGGCGAAATCCGCGATGAGCAGAAAATCGGCCAATGCCCAAGACCGCTTACCCGGGATCAGCTGGTACGCCAACTCAAGGACGAAGGCTTCCGCCGAATCAGTATCAAGGATGCCGCCGGTAGAGGTTTCATTGTCGAGGCCTGCATTTCGAACGAGCGGGTACGCGTCGATATCTCCCCCTATGGCGAGACGAGTTCAGAGAAGGTCTTGGGTCCGTGCAAATCGCCACGGCTCGGCAAAGTGCTGCAGGACTTCAAGAAACGAGGTCTCAACCGCGCAAAGATATTTGTCGAAGGTTGCCGTAGAGGCAACCGTGTCAAAATCGAGCTGGACCGTTATGGGGATAAGGTCCGCTCTCGACGAATAGGCCGCTGCAACTGATGGTGCTCATGTCTTGGCGGCAGCGCCCGACACACTGACATTAGCCATCGCGGCCGGCTCTCAATCGAGACCGGCCGCGAGCTGTTTTTTTGGATTTCCACGAGGGCCTGGTTCAGTCGGGTAGTCGCGGCAATGTCACGAGCACGATGACGGCGACGATCTGCATGAAGGCAACGGCCAGGCACAAGGCTGGAAGGCCATGGTCGATAAAGGGCGCAACGATCGCCGTGCCGGCTGAGATCGCCAATGTGATGGCCAGGACAGCGACCGAGGTTGCCCGGTCATTATCGCCATCACCCGCAATTACAGCTCTCAGAAAGCCGGGCGGACCACGAAGTCCAAGACCGGTATTCATGGGAACAAACAAGGCTGTCAGCACGTGGGTGTTTGTACCGCCCCAAAGGCCATAGCCTAGCAGCATGAGCGCCGAGGCGCCCGCCATGACCGAGCCCAGCATAATCATTCGCTCCGCACCGAAACGGTCAACCAGGAAGCCCGTAAGGTTTGCGGCAACGACGAAGCACGCAACGCCCAAGACCTGCATCACGATGAAGTCGGCGAGAGAGCCGCCAAGCGATCTGACAATGACGGTCGGCGCCCCAAGAACAAAGACCAGGAGGCCGCCCAGCACCAGAGCATGACTGACGGCATATCGCCAATAGACAGGAGACTTGAAAAGACGGCGGTAGCTTCCGCCACGAAAGCCTCCTTCTGCATTTGGAAACAGATTTCCGGCGGCGGTAATGCCAATCGCAACAACCGCAGCCAATCCGGCTGTCAGCCAAAAGGACACAGTCCACCCGCCGAACCCCAGAAGCCAAACACCAAGAACAGGGGCGCCGGCAGGAACCATGGACTCGATACTGCCCAGCAAACCGATTGCCTTGGTCGCGCCGCCTTCATCGTAATGGGCACGGATGACGCCCGTCACGAAAACGGCCGGGGCCGATGACGCTATACCCTGCAGAAAGCGAAGGGCGATAAGGATTTCGATTGTCGGACTCTGCGTGCAGGCCAAAGACACACCCGCAAAGAGAATCAGCGAGCCGATCAAAAGCTTGCTGCGGTCGACTCTAGAACCAAGCGTACCGAACAGAAGTAAGCCGGCAGCCGTGCCAGCCACATAGGATGCGAGGACCAGCTGGGCTTCGGAAGATGTCCCGCCAAGCGCCTCCGGCAAGCCGGGGATGGCAGGCAGGACCAGATCGATTCCTGCCAAACCGACAATGGTTCCTGCGGCCAGAAGCGTGAAAGCCAGCGCGGCCGAAGGACGGGGGCGAGCCACAATATTGCCGTTGCAATCGGGACCCGGCTAAAAGCCGGGCCCCTCTCGAATTACAATGACTTCAGGAGAGCTTCGGCGCTTGAAGTGTCCGCCGTAGACGGCACGTCTTCGATGTTGAGAACGCTGACCACGCCGTCGTCCGCCAGCAAGGCATATCGCTTGGAGCGCATGCCGAGACCAACGGCGGAGCCATCCAGCTCAAGACCGATTGCACGTGTAAACTCGCCATTGCCATCGGAAAGAAACGTGATTTTCCCTTCTGCACCGGTATCGGCGGCCCACTTGCCCAATACGAACGGATCGTTGACGGCGATACAGACGACGTCATCGACGCCACGCGCTTTCAGCGCATCGAGATTGTCGAGAAAACCGGGAACATGCTTGGCATGGCAAGTCGGTGTATATGCCCCCGGCACCGCAAAAGCCGCAACTTTCCTGCCGCCGAAGACCTCGGCAACAGTTTTCTCCGCAGGCCCGTCTGCGGTCATAACTCTGAACGTTGCTTCCGGTAGCTTTTCGCCTACTGCAATGGACATGACGCCCTCCGAAACTGTGATTGGAATTGCCGGAGTTTTATAGGCTCACTCGAAGAACGCCAAGCCAATACTCAGTCCGTCGCCGTCAGGCGCATTCTCATTCGGGCCAGGTACTGAAGCGAAACAACGCTGTGCCCGTCAATCGACGGTCTTGCGCGTCTCGGACTGCCCCTTGTCGGACACCAGAGTGAAGGTCAGTTCCTGGCCCTTGAGCGTCTTGACGCCGGCCTCCGCGTCGAGTTCGACATGATATCGAACGCGTCCGTCGGGCATTGTCTCGACTTGTTTTGGAAGCGGAATATAGAGTTCCGGCGGCCCTTCTACGAAAAGATCCGTACTGCCGGCACCGGGAGCAAACAGTGCCTCGACAGAGAGGTGCGGCTTTGACGATGTCACATCGGCGGCAAATGCCTTCACGCGCGGGAGTTGCCCCTTGCCTTCACCCATCTTTGCGGGAACCCGGCTCATAAAGCGCGAGATCAGGTCCAAATGCGGGCTCTTATTTGCCGCGGACGGCAATACGGCGAGCGTCATCTTGGACTCGGCCGGTGCGCAAATATCTTTGCAGATGGCATAGTCCAGCTGAAGTTTCACGTTGACGGGTTGCGTGGGATCTTCGGGTTCCAGGAGAACAGGCAGAACCACCTCGCCCTTGTACCCGATCGAGCTTCCCGCCGGGTCTGCGAATCGTATCGGAGCCGGCCAAAGCACTGTCGCGCTCTTGAGGTTCGTCGACCCGTTCCAACGAAATCCAGGCGGAATGCCCGCATCTCCCGGCGATCGCCAATAGGTCTTCCATCCCCAATCCAAAGTGAGGTGGATACCGACGACCAGTTGCTCTTTCCCGCTTGAATTCGGGAGTTTTCCGGCCACCAGGCGGGTTTTTGAGTGGAACTTCTGCAGCCATGGCGAGGCAGTATTCGACGCGGCGGAAACCGGATAGGAAACACCCAATGCGACTGCAAGGGCCACAAGTGAAGAAACGTAGCGATGACGCATGAGAAATCCCTGTATCGTGCCGATGCCAACTCTATTGCAAAGGGCAACAAGCCTTTCGGTGCCAGCATGAATGCCGCGTACCACGCTGGACCGCCTCAACATCGAAAGTCTAGTCACGAGATATAACGAATTCGAGGGTCCGAAGTTCAGTCCCCTATCACGGTTGTGTGAAAGAGGGTCATCTCGAACGTCGCGCTATCTCTCAACAGACCGCCTGTCAAGACCTTCACAAATAGGCGCTCACCCGGTTACTCTAGCTAGAAGTTTGGCTGGATTGGAGAGCGTTTTCCGTGACTACGGACGAAATCTATCTCGACGGGCAGTTATTGATTGCAATGCCGTCGATGTCGGACCCGCGCTTCGCGCGCACGGTGATCTATCTGTGTGCGCATTCATCGGACGGAGCGATGGGAATCATCGTCAATCAGCACGCACCGCACATCAATTTTTGCGAGTTGCTCGAGCAGCTCAATATCATCCCGGAGAAAGACCGCATCTCGATCCCGGAAGACCTGGAAGAAATGGCCGTTCATGTTGGCGGTCCAGTGGAGACCGGACGCGGCTTCGTTCTCCACAGTGCGGATTATTTCGCCGAAGATAGTACGCTGCCGATCGATGATGGCGTCTGCCTGACGGCGACAATCGATATCCTGCGGGCAATTGCGCGTGGCAAGGGACCGGACCGGGCGCTCTTGGCGCTTGGCTATGCCGGCTGGGCACCGGGTCAGCTGGAAACCGAGATTCAATCCAATGGCTGGCTGAATTGCGACTCTGATGCGGAATTGATTTTCGACGACGATGTTGAGGGCAAGTACAGCCGCGCAATGACCAAGATCGGCATCAATCCCGCGCATCTCGTCAGCGAAGCCGGACGCGCGTAAGGCCGCCGGACTTTGTCGAAAATCCCGGTCGATCCGAACGTAATCAACTAGCGCTTGTGACCGGTTTCGGTTGCGGCGGGGGTGCGGGGGATTCTTTGCGGCGATTCGCGGCTGGCGGCTGCGGCACGGACGAAGGCACGGCTTGGGGTACCGGCTGAGGCGCCGCCTGGCGCGCTGCCTGCGCTGCGGGCCTCGCGCCTTTTGCCTGCCGCGCCGGTCTCTGGGCCGGCACTTGCGGTGCCGGCTGCTGGTCATTGCCCGAGAGCGACGCACGTTGGCGAAGAGGCGTCAGTTTCTCAGCCTTGGCAAGCGCGGACAGCAACACCAGGACATCCGCTTGCTCCATTGGCTCGCCATAATAGAAACCTTGAGCAAATTCACAGCCGATCGAACGCAGATAGACGGCGTCCGTTTCCGTTTCGACGCCTTCTGCCACGACCATCTTGCCGAGTTCGTGGGAGAGAGCGACAACCGATTTCAGCACGACCGGCGCCGCGCCTTCGGTACCGGCTTCGCGCACGAGCGATTTGTCGACCTTGATGACGTCGAACGGGAACCGGTTCAAATAGCTGAGCGACGAATAACCGGTGCCGAAATCGTCAAGGGACAGGCGTGCGCCGAAGCTTTTGAGAACTTCGAGGATCTCGATGGCGCGCTCGGGATTTTCCATGACCAGAGATTCGGTCACCTCCAACCACAGTGTCCCGCGCGGAACGGTCTCGCGGTTGAGGACATGTCGCATTTGCTGAATGAGATCGGGCCGGAAGAGCTGCCGGCTCGATACATTCACCGAAACGAAGAGCGGATCGGTCGCACGCGGTAGAGCGCGATGCCAATGCGCCGCATGCGCCAATGCCTGGTTCAATACATAGAGTCCGAGTTGCCCGATCAGCCCGGTCTCCTCGGCGATCGGAATAAACTCATCTGGCGGAATCAGCCCCAGTTTGGGATGCTCCCAGCGCAGCAGGGCTTCGAAACCGCCAAGTGAGTTGTTGGAGAGCCGCGTTATGGGCTGGAACATGACATTGATTTGCTGACGCTCCAGCGCCCGGCGCAGGTCCGTCTCCAGCGGCAGACGTTCCGATTCCTCCGAACGCATGCTCGGTTTGAAGATCTCAATGCGATCCGTTCCAGCGCTCTTGGCGCGGAACATGGCGATTTCCGCCTCCTTCAACAGATCCATATGGGTCTGCTGCTGACCGTCGAACACGGCAATGCCGATACTCCCCGTCAGAATGACTTCTTCGCCTGAAATCCGGATTGGGCTGCGCAGCGAGCGCCGCACGCGTTCTGCCAGCATCGCGATCTGGTGAGGTTCAGCCTCCGATACGACAAGCATCGCAAACTGATCGCCACTGATTCGGGCCAGGGTATCCTGCGGATTGAAATGCTTGACGAGGCGGCGGGCAACGGTGAGCAGGAGCGTATCGCCAACGACCAGACCGAGCGATTTGTTGACGTTCTTGAAGCGATCGATATCGAGGAACAGAACGGTCGGGCGGATCCCTTCGTTGCTCTGCGCCCGGGTAACGGCAACGCTCAGGCGGTCGACGAAGATTTCCCGATTGGGCAGTCCCGTCAGACTGTCATGGACGGCATCGTGCAAGAGACGCTCATGCGCTCTCTTTTCCGACGTTATGTCGCGCATCAACCCAACGCATTTGAGAGACCGCGGCTGTGTCGCCGCAATGGTGCGTGCCGTGAGATTGTACCAGAGGTAGCTGCCGTCGGCCCGGCGCAGCCTGATCTCCGTATTGATCTCGCCGTCGCCATGCTCCTGCACGGACCACAGCATCTGACGGAAACCTTCGCGCTCGCCGACATGGATCTGCTGCAACCATGCATCGACGCTGTTCTTGAGGGCGTCGGGCGCCAATCCCAAGGCATGCTCGACATCGGGACCGACGGAGATCTCGTCCCGGCGGATATTCCACTCCCAGGCCGACAAGTCAGAACCCTCCAGCGCCAGAGCGTTCAATGCCATTTTGCCGGGCATCATGCCCGGACCCGTATCGCCGGTGCGGAATGCGAACTGCGTGACCGTGAATCCCAGCAGGACGATCAACAGCACCAGACCGGCCGTCACCGCCGATACGACGACTTCGCCAGATAGATCGCCCAACATGACCATTGCCGCGCCGAAGATCCAAACAAGAAACAGCAGCCAGGTCGGAACTAGCGACAGGGCGCGCTCCTGGCCGCGCAACGCCAGATACCCGATCAGCACGGTGCCAAACGATCCGATGAAGGCAAAGGACGCCCGCGCCAGACCGGATGCCAGTGTCGGATCGATCACGGCAAGGGCAACCAGGCCCGCTTGTCCCAGAATCCAGGCCCAACAGGCGAACTTGATCCAGTTATGCCAGAGCTGGATTCGCAGGAACGTATAGAGGAACACAACGAAACTGGCAGCCAGCGCCGCCTCCGCCGTTGCCCGGTAGGCGGCGTAGTCCTCAACGCTCAAATGGAAGAGCTTGTGCCAGAAGCCGAAGTCGATGCAGAAGACGGCCAACGCGCTCCAGGCAACAAGGGCGGCAGCAGGGAACACCGCCTTGTGGTTTGCGGCATAGACGGAGGTCAGGAAAATCGCCATCAGGCCGACGATGCCCAGCAGGATGCCATTGAACAGCATGCGGTCCTGCAATTTGCGTTCATAGGCCTGTGCTTTCCAAAGAGAAAGGCGGGGAACCTGCACCGATGACAACTCGGCCACGAATGTGACGGTCCGGCCCGGGTCGATCGTCACGCGAAAGATGTCGGCTCTGTCATTGACGATGCGCTCCGGCCGGAAACCCAGCGACGGCGTGACATCGGCAATGCGCGCGGCATCGAGATCCGGCCAGAAGACCTTGGAGCCTGCCGCGGTATATCGCTGCGCCGTCAGCCAGCGCGTGATGCGCTGATCGGTCTCGTTCCTGAGTGCAAAGACCATCCAGTTCGGATCGGTGCCGGCGGTGGACGCCGGAACCACCATTCGCCCGGCAACGCCGCCTGGTCCCGGTACGGTTTCGATCTGTAAGCGGTCGCCGCGATTCTGGTAAAGCTCGCCGAGCAATGTGACGTCGATCCGATCGAGATCGGGATCGACGACAATTGCATCGAGCGCACGCGCCATCGTCGCCCAGGAGAGCGTGGCACAGAGCGCGACCAGCCAAACGAGCCCCAGCAGTGCGGATTTGTTGCTGCGCACCTTAAGCTCGCTCATGGACCCGCCGCGCAAATTTGCAGACGTCTCGCATCAAAGGTCCACTCAACGCTCCACAGCCAGAAGTCGCGAAGACTTCAGGGTCGCGGATCGTCTTCCAAGAGCGCATAAAGAAGATGGTCCTGCCATCGCCCGTTTATGCGCAAATAACGCCGCGCCAGCCCCTCATTCGCGAAACCTGTCTTTTCGAGGAGACCGATCGAGGCCTTGTTACTCGGCAGACATGCCGCTTCCAGACGGTGCAAACGCAAGTTGTCGAACACAAATGGTACCACAGCCCGGACCGCGGCAGTCATAAAGCCGCATCGGGCGTGAGGCACACCAATCCAGTATCCTAACGCACAGGCTTGTGTGACCCCACGACGAACGTTCGAAAGGGTTATTCCTCCAACCAGCCTATCGTCGTCCGAGTTGAACAAAAAGAAGGCATAGCCGGCATCATCCTTGAATTCCTTGGAGTAATGCCGCAACCGGCGACGGAAGGACGCCCGTGTCAATTCGGTGCTCGTCCATTCCGGCTCCCAGGGCGTAAGAAAATCCCGACTTTGAGCCCGCAACTCCGCCCACGCGGCATAATCGTTCATCTGCGGCATCCGCAAGACAAGCGATTCGCCATAAATGACTGGCCCTTGTTCCGGCGCCGATACCGATCTCAAGAACGCCATACGACAATTCCCCCTACTCTGCAGCCGCGGTGGCGACACGGCCGAATGCGTGCGAGAGCGCTTCATTGCCGACAAACGGCGCGTGCGGTCCTACCCCTGCAACACTCGGCACCGATTCGCCCAAGATTCGCTCTGCCATAGAGCGTACATCTTCAGGCGTGACGTGTTCCACCTTCTCCACAACCTCCGTTATATCCAGCGGGCGTCCGAAGACCAGGACCTGTCGCGCGAGCTGCTCGGCTCTTGCGCCAGTGCTCTCGAGGCTCATCAGCAGGCCCGCTTTCGCCTGAGCCTTCGCCCGCCCCAGTTCCTCTTCGCTTGGAACAGTAACGGCTGCGCGCGACAACTCCTGCCCCAAGACCTCGATCAGTTCCGACATTTGTTCGGGACCCGTCGCGGCATGGACGCCAAACAACCCGCTATCGGCAACGCCCCAACAAAAGCTGTAAATCGCATAGCAGAGGCCGCGCTCTTCCCGAACCTCCTGGAACAATCGCGAGGACATACCGCCTCCCAGAAGCGAGGACAGCAATTGTGCCGTATAGATTTCCGAGCCTTTGTATCCCGGGCCTTCGAATGCCACCACCAAATGGCTCTGCTCAAACCGCTGGGGTCCGTTCCGTACACCGCCACAGTAGCGGGCGGCTTCCGGTGCAAGGGCAGGCGCGCGGCCAAGCCCGGCAAAAAGTTCCTCTGCCAGTGCCGCAACCTGATCGTGATCGACATTGCCAGCCGCCGACAGAACCATGCCGTCCGCCGAATATTTCTCTCCCAGATAGGCGCGGAGATCATCCGGCTGAAAGGCGCGCACATGCTCTGCCGTGCCCAGAATCGGACGCCCCAACGCCTGTCCCGGGAATGCCGTTTCCTGAACTAGATCGAATACGACATCGTCCGGACAATCCTGAGCACCGGCAATCTCTTGGAGAATGACGTGCTTCTCGCGTTCCAACTCTTCCGGAGCGAACTGCGGATTGAGCAGAATGTCGCTGATAATATCCAGTGCCCGCGGCACGTCGTTCTTAAGGACCCTTGCATAGTAAGTGGTCGATTCCAGACCTGTGGAGGCATTGAGTTCGCCGCCGACGGATTCGATTTCTTCGGCGATATCGCGTGCGGCGCGGCGCTCCGTGCCTTTAAAGGCCATATGCTCGAGAAGGTGCGACAGACCGTTCTGGCTCTGGGATTCGGAGCGCGCGCCCGCCTCGACCCAAACGCCCAATGTCACGGTTTCCACATGATCCATCCGATGCGTCACCAGACGCATTCCATTGGCCAGGCGGCTCATGCGTACATTCATGCAAGGGACTCCAATACCGCGCCGGATTTGTCGCGCACGAATGCGGCGACATGTCCATAATCGTTCGGCATCACATCGTACCGTTCTTCGCCTTGCAGACGTTCAGCGATATGAGCTGGTAGAACCGGTTCGCGACCTGTCGCCGATTCAACGGCATCAGGAAACTTGGCCGGATGGGCCGTCGCAAGTGTGATGATGGCGCCAGGAAACGGTTTGCCCTCACGCCGGGCCGCCGCCACACCGATGGCCGTGTGCGGATCGGCAAGATAACCGGCACTCTCGTTCAGATCCTTGAGCGTTTCTGCCACTTCGGGTTCGTGGATGGCGTGCGCTGCGAAAGTCGTCCGCATTCGACCCAGGGGTTCAGGTGATATCGAAAAGCTCCCCTGCTCGTGCAGGTCCTGCATCATTGAGCGCACACTCGCTGGATTGCGGCCGGACGCCTCAAACAAGAGACGCTCGAAGTTGCTGGAGATTTGGATATCCATACTCGGGCTCGACGTTGCCATTACAGTTTTGGGTTCATAATGGCCCGAGGCCAATGCGCGCGCGAGAATGTCGTTAACGTTCGTGGCTATAACGAGACGATCAATCGGCAATCCCATTTTTCGGGCGACGTAACCTGCGAAAATATCACCGAAATTTCCGGTTGGCACGGAAAACGTCAACCCACGTCGCGGAGCACCGAGCGAAAGGGCTGCCGTGAAGTAGTAGACGGTTTGCGCCATAATGCGCGCCCAGTTGATCGAATTGACCGCCGAAAGCGACGTCTTCGCGTTTGGAGAGCGGTCATTGAAGATCCGTTTCACGATTGTCTGGCAGTCGTCGAAGGTGCCCTCAATCGCAAGATTGTGGACATTCGCATCTGCGACCGTCGTCATCTGACGGCGTTGCACATCGGAGACCCGGCCATGGGGATGAAGCACGACGATATCGATGGCATCGCGACCGCGAAACGCCTCGACGGCAGCCCCCCCCGTATCGCCCGACGTTGCAACAACGATGGTTGTGCGCTCGCCGCGGCGCTTCAGCGCTCTGTCCATGAGCCGCCCGAGCATCTGCATCGCGAAGTCTTTGAACGCCAGCGTCGGTCCGTGAAACAGCTCCAGGACCCACTGATCGTGTCCGATCTGTACGAGCGGCGCGACGGCGGGATGTCCGAAATTTCGATAGGTCTCAAGTGCGATCTCGCGCAACTCCTCGCGCGGCACATCCTCGCCGACGAATGGCTGCATGATTCGCGCAGCCACTTCCCAATAGGGACGGCTTTGCAGAGCGGTAATCTCGTCGAGCTCCAGCGAAGGCCAATGCTCTGGCACATAGAGCCCGCCATCCGAGGCAAGCCCCGTCAGCAGAACATCCTCAAAGCCCAATGGCGGCGCTTCGCCGCGAGTGCTGATATAGCGCATGAATGCTCCTTCGCGCTGGCCCGGCACGGTACCGAGGAAGCTCCGCTTGAACAAGCCACCTAACGCACTCTTTGGGCATCAGCCCGAGCCGCTGGAATCCGGCGTTTTTAATGCGCGAAGACGTCCGTAAACGAAAAAACCATAGACAAAAACGAGCGTTGCCGCGAGCCCGTACCAGGTCAGGGCATATTCGAGATGTCTGTTCGAAAGCGTCAGCCGCGTGACGCCACCCCGCGGCCAGCCGCCCGCAACCGGCGTATCGTCCGCCTCAATAACGAACGGAAGAGCACGAGCACGATCGCCAGCATCTAGCAGAAACGCTGATAGGGCTTCCACATCGCGCCAGAACCAGTTGTTTCCATCGGGATCATTGTCGGGGACGAAAAATCCCTGTTTGCCTGGAACCCGCGCCAATCCGGTGATTGTGACAATACCGGCTCCGCTTCCTGCAGACCGGCTTTCGGGCGCTTTCAACGAATCGGGCACGAACCCACGGTCGACGAGGACGATGTGATCGCCACTCGCGAACGGCGAAACGATACGCCAGCCCGTCTGGCTTTTCTGAACGGTAAAGACATGCGCTTCCCGCGCATTGAGAAAAGCGCCACTCATCCTGACACGCAGATACTCGACCTCTCCTGCATCCCGCCATTGTGCGATTGCCTTTTGAAGGCCAACCGGCGCGGCATGAGCCCGTGCCGCAATGCGGCCTGAGAGATCCTGTTTCCATCCCAGTCGCTGCAATTGCCATGTCCCTAGTCCCAGAAGCACGATTAGCGCGCTCCCGGCGGCAAGCGTCGGCCAGAGCAGGGTTCTCAATTTCATTGCAGGTTTCGAGCCCATCGAATCAGTTGGACGTCAATCGGCCTTCACGCGCTTTGGTACGGTATTGCTGGGCAACGAGCATGGCCTTCAGAGGCCTCAGGACACCGAGTGACAGAATCAGTGTCATCGGCAGCCAGAGGGCTGCGTGTACCCAATAGGCCGGCTGATACATCACTTCGACGGCAAGAGCCGAGCCGACGACAAGAAATCCGACCAACAGGATCACGAAGACGGCTGGTCCGTCTCCTGCATCGGCGAATCCGTAGTCGAGATCGCAAGCCTCACACTTGCGGCGAAGTGTCAGAAAACCGTCGAAGAGTCGGCCCTGGCCACAGCGAGGACACGACCCTGTCAGTCCTGCCGAAAGAGGAGAGACGGATGCATACGACACTGCGTTTCGATGTCCCTAATACAGAAGCCGGCCACTAGAGCGCTCGTTGCGGCACATCGGTAACGATTTTTCCGATGGCCGGTCAGTGCGCTCCCGGCGTTGCGCCTGCCCCGATGACGTAAATGCAGGCAAATAGGAACAGCCAGACGACGTCGACGAAATGCCAGTACCAGGCTGCAGCCTCGAAGCCAAAATGCTGCTTGTCCGTGAAATGACCTGCAAGAACACGGAACAGGATGATGGCGAGGAAAATCGTCCCGACAATGACGTGGAACCCGTGAAAGCCTGTCGCCATGTAGAAGGTCGATCCATAAATGTGGCCCGAGAAATTGAAAGCGGCATGGCCATATTCATAGGCTTGGCAGACGGTGAAGAGGATGCCCAGGATCACCGTGCAGAAGAGGCCCCAGATAACGCCCTTGCGATCATTGTGCAGCAAGGCGTGGTGCGCCCAGGTTACCGTCGTTCCCGACGTCAATAGGATCAGCGTGTTGACCAGCGGCAGATCCCAGGGATCGAAGGTGTTCTGGAAATTCTCGTTGGCAACCGGTGGCCAGGTTCCTCCCGTCAATGCATCGCGGGCAACCATGCCGACTTTTTCATCGGTGCCGGCAAGTGTGGTGACTTCGCCGGGAAACAATGACACATCGAAATAGGCCCAGAACCAAGCGACGAAGAACATCACTTCGGAGGCAATGAACAGAATCATGCCGTATCGCAGATGGAGCTGGACGACCGGTGTATGGTCCTTGCGAACCTCAGCTTCCTTGATGACATCGCGCCACCAGCAGACCATGGTGAGGATCACCAGCGCAAAGCCCGGCACCACATACCAGAGCTGCGGCTCGCCCTCCTTTGCGGACACAAAATAGCCGACCGTGCCCACGGCCAGGACAAACGCAGCGATCGCTCCGACAGCCGGCCAGGGACTCGGATCGACGAGATGATAATCGTGACGATTGGCGTGTGTTCCTGACATATTCCCCTCCAGGCTTCCTAGCCCTTAAATCTCATCGGCCGTCGACGTATCGCTCGCCTGCTGACAGGTGGACTTCATCTGTCAGCTTTGCACCACGAGCGCAAGCGAAGGCCGATACTCCCGGCCATTATGAACGCCCTTCCCCGGTCTTCGACTCGGCGACAGTCGCCTCATCGTCCTCGACAGGAAAGAATGTGTAAGAGAGCGTAATCTCGCGAATATTGCGGGCATCCGGATCGTTCATCATTTCCGGATCGACAAAAAATGTCACCGGCATGTCGACGGTCTCACCCGGTGCGAGAACCTGCTCCGTAAAACAAAAACACTCGATCTTGCTGAAATAGCTTCCTGCGCCTTCCGGCGTCACATTGAATGTTGCCGTGCCGCGCACCGACTCCGATGAGAGATTTCGGGCCTGATAGAAAGCAAGACCCTGCTCACCGAGGCGAATTTGCATCGGTTTGGTTGTGGGTCTGAACCGCCACGCAATACCCCGAGCCGTATTCGCATCGAATCGGATCGAGACGCTCTGCTGCAGCACCTCTCCCGGAAGGCTCTCTGCGCGTTGCGTCGTGCCTCCATATCCCGTGACTTGACAGAACAACTGGTAAAGCGGAACGGCGGCGAACGACAAGCCCAGCATCAGAGTCACCAGCCCTGCGAGCGCAAACGCCACACTGCGGTGCCGGGATGTCTCTAGCGTCTTGCCAGAATCTGCCTTCGCCATCACGCCATGTCCTCAAAACGGCCTGTTGAGGACATTGGCCCCGAGACGCACAAGAGTAACAACGAAGAAGAGCACGACGATACCGACAAGTGTCCACGCAATGGCAAGGGAGCGCATCCTCTGGCGGCGCTTTCTCTGTTCATCGTTGTTTTCTGCATCGGCGTCCATTACCCACCAAGCAACGGCGTCAGCACGAAATATGAAGCACCGATGCCGTGCTCAACCAGCAAAGCTGCAAAGATCGCGAAGAGATAGAGAATCGAAAAACCGAAAAGTCGCCGTCCCTTCCTGTCGCCGTCTGTCCCTCCGTCGCTGCGAAAAATTGCGATCGCATACCAGATGAACATCACGCCAAGAACGGCATTGGTCGCTGTATAGAGCCAGCCACCGAAACCCAGGACGCTCGGTGCGAACGCAAGGGGAATGAGAATGAGCGAGTAGATCAGGATTTGCTTGCGCGTCTCCGCTGCACCGGCAACGACCGGCAGCATCGGAATCTCGACACGTTTGTAATCCCGATACCGGACAAGCGCCAAGGCCCAGAAATGGGGTGGCGTCCACATGAAGATGATGAGAAACAGGACAATGGGCTCAAGGCCTATGGTTCCTGTCGCGGCAGCCCAGCCAATCATGGGAGGAAACGCGCCGGCGGCACCACCGACAACGATGTTCTGCGGCGTACTGCGCTTCAGCCACATGGTGTAGATAAAGACATAATAGAAGATCGTCAGCGCGAGGAGGCCGGCCGAGAGCCAGTTGACCATCAACCCCAGCATCAGCACGGAGCCGCCCGATAGAACAGCGCCGAAACTGAGTGCCTCCTGCGGCGTGACGCGCCCGCGCGGAATCGGTCTCGAAGCCGTACGTGCCATCCGAGAGTCGATATCGGCGTCGTACCACATGTTGAGGGCCCCGGATGCGCCCGCACCGACGGTAATGCAAAGCAGCGAGGCAACGATCATCACGGGATGCATCGCGCCGGGTGCTGCGACCATGCCGACGAGCGCGGTGAAAACCACAAGCGACATAACCCGGGGCTTCATCAGAGCGACGAAGTCGCCAACCGACGCATCCGAGCCTTGGCTCGACATCACATCGATATTGGATTCTGCGCTCGACATCAGTTTGATCACTCAGCCTTGGAGACGCTGCAATCAACAGCGCCTCATACACCGCGTTACTTCAAGCGCGGAAGTTCATCATAGGAATGGAAAGCCGGTGGAGAGGTCAATGTCCACTCGAGTGTAGTGGCGGATTCACCCCATGGATTGTTTCCGGCAACTTCCTTGCGTGAGAACGCCTGGAACACGCCGAAGAGGAAAATGAAGACACCGGCCGCGGCGATGAAACCGCCGATCGACGAAACCATATTCCAGGGCCCGAACGCATCCGGATAATCCGCATAGCGACGCGGCATGCCGGCCAATCCGAGAAAATGCTGCGGGAAGAACAGCAGGTTCACACCGATAAAGCTGACCCAGAAATGCCATTTACCAACGGCTTCCGAATACATATAGCCAGTCATTTTCGGGAACCAGTAGTACCAGCCGGCGAAGATGGCGAACACGGCACCCAGCGACAGCACATAATGGAAATGCGCGACGACATAATAGGTGTCATGCATGGCCCGGTCGACGCCGGCATTGGCGAGCACGACGCCGGTTACACCACCCACCGTAAACAGGAAGATGAACCCGATCGCCCACAGCATCGGTGTTCTCAATTGGATCGAGCCGCCCCACATGGTGGCAATCCACGAAAAGATCTTCACGCCTGTCGGAACGGCGATGACCATGGTCGCCGCCACGAAGTAGGCCTGCGTGTTCAATGAGATGCCTGCCGTATACATGTGGTGAGCCCAGACGATAAAGCCGACCACACCGATCGCGACCATGGCGTAAGCCATGCCCAGATAGCCGAATACGGGCTTTTTGGAGAATGTCGAAACGATGTGACTGACCATGCCGAAACCGGGCAGAATCAGAATGTAGACTTCCGGGTGCCCGAAGAACCAGAAGAGATGCTGATAGAGCACCGGATCGCCACCACCGGCGGAATCGAAGAAGGTCGTTCCGAAGTTGCGGTCTGTCAGCAACATCGTGATGGCACCGGCCAGAACGGGCAGCGACAGCAGCAACAGAAATGCAGTGACGAGGATCGACCAAACGAACAGCGGCATCTTGTGAAGGGTCATGCCCGGTGCACGCATGTTGAAGATCGTGGTGATGAAGTTGATCGCACCAAGGATCGATGACGCACCTGCCACGTGCAGCGATAGGATTGCAAAATCCATTGCCGGACCAGGCGTTCCCGATGTCGTCAGGGGCGCATAGAGCGTCCAACCGGCTCCGACGCCAGTACCGGCGGGCGGTCCATCGACAAACAGTGACATGACAAGCAGCGCGAACGAAGCCGGAAGAAGCCAGAAGGAGATGTTATTCATCCGCGGGAAGGCCATGTCGGGCGCGCCGATCATCAGCGGCACGATCCAGTTCCCGAATCCCCCGATCATGGCCGGCATGACCATGAAAAAGACCATGATCAGCCCGTGGGCCGTCGTAAAGACGTTAAAAGTGTGCGGGTTTGAGAAGACCTGCATGCCCGGTTCCATGAGCTCGGCACGCATGCCCATGGAGAGGAAACCACCGATGAGACCGGCGATGATGGCAAAGATGAGATACATCGTGCCGATGTCTTTGTGGTTCGTCGAGTAGACCCAACGCTTCCACCCTGTCGGTGTGTGATCGTCGTGATCCCCAGCCTTCGCACCGTATGCCATGTCGCCTTATCCTCGTTAATATGCTTCGGAACGCCTGCAGTCCGACCGCACTATTGCGGCAGGTTGGCGAGCTGCCGCGGTGCGGGCTTGTCGCTCTTTCCAGCAGGATCGTTCGACGCGAACTGCTCCTTGGCCGTTACCAGCCACTTCGCGTAATCCTCTTCGCTCACTACACGCACGCCGATCGGCATGAAAGCATGGCGTGCCCCACAAAGCTCCGAGCATTGTCCATAATATGTGCCGACCTTTTCCGCCCTGAACCATGCCCGGACGACACGGCCCGGAACGGCGTCGACTTTCACGCCAAATGACGGAATGGTCCAGTTGTGGATGACATCATTGGCGGTCACCAGCAAATGCACATTCTTGTTGACCGGGACAACAATATCGTTGTCCACGGCGAGCATCCGCGGCTGACCGGGCTTGAGGTCGGCATCTTCGACCATAACGGAGTCGAATGCCATTTCGTCATCCGGATATTCATAGCTCCAGTACCACTGATTTCCGATTGCCTTGATGGTCAAATCAGCCGTCGGAAAATTGTACTGCGCAAATAGCAACCTGAAGGATGGAATCGCAATCGCCAACAGAATGATGATCGGAATCACCGTCCATGCCACTTCCAGCATCGTATTATGCGATGTCTTGGTCGGTTCCGGATTGGCTTTCTCGTTGAACTTGACCATCACATAGATCAACAGCGCCAGCACAAACACGGCGATGATCGTGATGATATAGAGCACGAATGTATGGAAATCGTGGATCTGCTCGGCAATCGGCGTCACGGCATCCTGGAAGCCCAACTGCCAGGGTTCGGAGACGCCTGCCGCCGCATTCGCCGTCGCAGCGAATGACGGTGCGAATAAAACAAGAGCTCCCATAACGAGCCCACGCCAAAAGTGGCTGTGCATGAATCCCCTCCTCGAGACCCAGATATCTGGTCGCGGCTTTATACGACGCGAGCCCCTTCGCGCCAAGAGAGGCCAGCCATCGGCCTCTTAGACATTCCTCTAAGCGAACAAACACGTTGGGATTTCGATTGGCAACCGGCAGCAGGTGTTGCAAGCTGCGGCAAATCTACGCGTTAATTCAGACGTTGTCGGCCTTGCTGGGCATGCCACGCCCTTGACTGTGTCCAATTTTAGCCTGAATCCTAAGCGAATGGCCCTTACGGGGACTAAGCGCACGGAAAATTCGGAGCCGATAAGAAATCTATGATCGTTGTTCAGGCCGGAAAGCGCATTCCAATTGTGCCGCGCGCATTGTCACCTTTCAGAAAACGCCGTCCTCCCGCAGTCTTCATGATCGTCGCGGCCCTCGCCGTGATTATCGCGACCGGGTTTGTCGCCGCACCTGCAGTGGCGCAAGTCGGCACCGTCAAGGCGACGCATGGCTTCTGGGATGTCAAATGCGGAAAGCCGCCGGGATCGAAGCGAGAAATCTGCTGGGTCGAACAGAAGGTCACGTCCGAAGACCGGCCGACCGTTGGCCTGACCGTCACATTCTTTCAGACGCCCAACGGTAAAGATCGGACATTGCAGGTACAGGCGCCGCTCGGCATTGTGCTTCCACGGGGTTTAGGACTGTCCGTCGATGGCAAGGACGTCGGAAACGTGCCATTCTGGCGTTGCTTCAAGGCGGGCTGCCTGGCACGCGCCGAAGTCCCGGTTGCACTCTATGACCAGCTTCGCAAAGGCAAGACGGCAATCTTCATCATTTTCGATACGCCCGAAGCCGGCATCGGCATTCCGATTTCCCTAAGCGGCTTCTCGAAGGCTCTGGGAAGCCTGAACTGACTGGTTTGGCTTAATCAGTCGATCGAGGACATCGTCCTCTCGATCACCGCACAAGCAAGTTTCAGACCGTGAGTTTTCAACTCCCGCCACTACGTATCGGCACACCGCACGATGTCCGAAACAAACGTAAAACGGTCGCCGCCAGCCCGGTTCGTCTCGGGCTCGACCATGCGGCATGTCGTTGTCATGACGTCGACCGGCTCCATCGGGCTGATGGCGCTTTTCCTGGTCGACTTTGCCGATATGTACTTTCTGAGCCTCCTTGGCGAAATCGAAGTCGCGGCGGCAATCGGCTATGCGGGTTCGATTCTCTTTTTCACAACCTCTATCGGGATCGGCCTGTCGATTGCCACTTCGGCGTTGGTGGCACGCGCAATTGGCGCCGGAGAGAACGCACGCGCCCGTCAACTAGCAACCAACGCCCTCGTTTTTGGAGCTGCGGTTGCAGCCGTCCTGGCGGTTGCGATCTGGCCAATGGTTCCGGCGCTCCTCAGCCTTCTCGGCGCCGAGGAGCGGGCGCACACCCTGGCGACGGGCTATCTGCGCATCATCATTCCTTCGATGCCGATCCTCGCCGTGGCAATGTCGGCAGCTGCCCTTTTGCGGTCTGTCGGGGATGCCAAGCGCGCCATGTATGTCACGCTGTCGGGTGGTGCGGTGAATGCGATCCTCGACCCGATCTTCATTTTTGTTCTTGATCTCGGTGTCGACGGAGCCGCGATGGCTTCGGTCGCCTCTCGGTTCGTGATCGTTGCCGTCGGTCTCCATGGCGTCGTTGCGGTTCATGACCTGTGGGAGCGTCCCCGCTTTATGGTCTGGCTTGGAGACATCCGGGCCATATCCGGCATTGCCCTTCCCGCGATGCTAACCAATGTGGCGACGCCGTTCGGCAATGCCTACGTCACGTCGGAGATCGCGACATTCGGCGATGGCCCCGTCGCAGGGTGGGCCATCATCGGGCGCGTGGTACCGGTTGCATTCGGCACCATCTTTGCTTTGTCGGGCGCAATCGGCCCCATACTCGGTCAGAATATCGGTGCCAGCCGGTTTGATCGCGTGCGCTCGGCCTTCAGAGACGCCCTTATCTTCTGTACGGTCTATGTCGCGATCGTCTGGGGTCTCCTGGCCATCGCGCACGCCTACATTGCGCAGCTCTTTGGCGTCGGCGACTCGGCAGCCGAACTCATTGCGATATTCAGCCTATGGCTTTGTCCCGCATTCGTGTTCTTCGGCGCACTCTTCATCTCGAATGCGGCCTACAACAACCTCGGACGTCCTCACTATTCGACACTCTTCAATTGGGGCCGTGCGACGCTTGGGACCATACCCTTCGTTCTGCTGGGCAGCCATTTTTACGGCGCAGCGGGAGCGCTGGCCGGAAACTTCGCCGGCGGGACGGCATTCGGCATTCTCGCAGTCATATTCGTGTTTCGGCTGATCACCCGGCTTGAGGAGCAGGGCACACGCCTCGAACAGCCCGTCGCTACTTTTCAGCGGCGGTTCACGCTCTGGCCGTTTACAACACCCAGAGGCTGAACGCTATTTTCCGACGGCGAAGGTGATCTTGCAGGTTACGCGATAGCTCGCGATCTTTCCGTCCTTAACGATCGCGCTCTGGTCTTTGAGCCAGACCGACTTGATGTTTTTCACGGACTTCGATGCCGTGGCAACGGCGCTTTGCGCTGCGTCTTCCCAACCCTTCTTGGAGTCGGCCATGATTTCGATGACTTTGTGGACAGACATGCAAACCTCCCTACGCGAACGAATTGGATGGCCTCGATCGACCTGTCTCTTCCACCCTAGGTTACTGCCATCGCAGTGTCACGGGCCTACAAATTCGCGCTTGCCAGCATCACGCGCCGCTTGTACCGCCTGTGGCAGCAACCCATTTGCATTGGGAAGACGTGAGTTGTGGGAGGACGGACGATGAATATGTATGACATGATTGCCCAAGCGCAGGGCGGAAAGGCCTTTTCCAATCTTGGGAACCAGTTCGGTCTTTCAGAGGCGCAGACCGCGGAGGCGGTTCGGCAGTTGCTGCCGGCTTTCTCGAGCGGTCTGAAGCGCAATACCGCCAACCCTGAAGGTATCGGCTCATTGCTCGAAGCACTGGGCGGCGGCCGTCATGAACGTTACTACGATGACGAGCAGGTCTTTGCCGACAGCAATGTTCGCGACGACGGCGAGAGTATTCTGGGCCATGTCCTCGGCTCCAAGGATGTCAGCCGGGCGGCAGCGCAGCGTGCATCGGAGCAGACCGGAATCGGATCGGAACTGCTGAAAAAGATGCTTCCCTACATCGCCACGATGGTTATGGGGGCGCTGTCAAAAAACGGACAGAATCCACTTGGATCGATCCTTGGTCAGGTGCTCGGCGGCGGCCAACCTCAGACGTCCTCAGCCGATAATCCATTCGGCGATCTGGCGAAGGTGATCCTGGGCGGCGGTCAGGTGCCCCAACGCACGCCCGGTCCAACCAATGGCGTCGACATTTTCGGTCAGATGCTTGATGCCGATGGCGACGGATCGTCCATGGACGATATTTTCGACATGGTGCTCGGCGGACGGCGGTAAGAGCTTGGGATATTCCTGAAGCCGGCCCTCTCCCCCGGCCCAACCACCCAATAAGGGTACCCTCGAGGTGGCCCTGCCAGGGAAGAGGGCCGGCTTCGGGGTGTTCGAGTGCAACTCGAAAATAGAATGAGGCCCGGACTGGAAGCGCAAGCGCCTGGGAGACCAGTCCGGACCGGGAGTAACGCGTTGTTTGCGGACCGTTGCCGCGTTAGCAGTCTTTCACTTGAAGACCGGGGCGACGGGCCCACTGGGCTGCGGAGCGTCGCCGTGCAACTCGCTTAGCCAGTGCAAGCGACGGATCATCGATAAGGGAATGAGACAAAGCCCAATCGATATCGCCGCGACTAAGGCCAATATCCTCCAGCATGCGATCGTTATGCCGAGCGAGACGCAAGATGGCTCGGCGGTTTTTCCATACGACGAAAAGATGCTTCAGCTGCTTTAACGCGGTGCGTACAGCATCGTTCAGTCCGTTCGTGGAAGAGTGCCTACCTGTCGGCTGCGAAACCGAAGGGGGCGCAAATTGTGCCCTGGTCATCATGTTTCATCCTCGCTTTGAGCATGACGGATCGCCCTCGGACACGGAGCCATGAACTCCCGCCGCGAGTGAATTCGCCAAGTCGGTTGTCAGAAGTGCCGGCTCAGTCTGAGCCTTGCCTCCGATATATGAGGGACGCGTATTGATTAGTCCAACGAATGTTTTTTATTGTATGCATCACACATTCTTATGGATGGATCGCCATGCCCAATCCCCTGCTCGACACCGATCAGCTCCGAACGTTGGTCGCTATCGCCGAAACCGGCAGTTTTACGCGTGCCGCCTGCGAAGTGCACAAGACCCAGTCGGCGGTCAGCATGCAGATGAAACGCCTGGAAGAAAGCGTGGGGCGGCCCCTCTTTACCAAGAATGGACGAATCAACCAGCTGACGCCCGATGGAGAGCATCTGCTCGAATATGCCCGGCGGATTGTGACACTCAACAATGAGGCCTTTGCCGTTCTCACGGAACCCGAGCTGGAGGGCCATGTGCGGATTGGAACACCGGACGACTATGCACAGCGATTTCTGCCTGCGATCTTCGCGGCATTCGCGCGGACCCATCCACTGGTCGAGATCGAGATCTTTTGCGAGGGCTCCAGCAAGCTGTTTCACAGAACCCAAAGCGGCGACGTCGATCTGGCGATCGTCACTTATGGCGACGGCAAATCCATGGGCGAAGTGTTGCGTCGCGAGCGGCTTCTTTGGGTTGCATCTCCCCGCCACAGGGTTGAACGCCGCGAAGTCATCCCGCTCGCCCTCGGCCCCACGACCTGCTCCTGGCGTGCGGCGGCCGTCAAAGCCCTCGATGGGATAAACAAGTCGCACCGCATTCTCTATTCGAGCCCCAGCGCCACCGCCCTTTCGGCTGCCGTCTCTTCCGGTCTTGCCCTGTCCGTTTTTCCGGAGAGCGCCATCAGGCCGAACATGCGGCTTCTTGGAACCAATGAGGGTTTTCCGGAACTGCCGGACTGCGAGATCGCTCTTCTCAGGGCGCCCAACGCAAGCTCATCGAGCATCGACGCACTTGCCGAGCATGTGATTGCGAGCCTATCGGATCTCAATCCGGCATCGCTCTCGTGGGTTTGACGGTTGAGCAACGGATGTCCGGCTCGGACATCCGATTGCGCTATTCCGCTCTTGAGGAAACTGCCGGCTATGCTCTGAGATCATAGCAAGGCGCTGCGCCCATGCTTGACGCGGCTCTGTCATTTAGACACCTTTGTATACGAACGGTTTTATTTGGAGGGGCAATCAGTTCCCTACGTTGAAAGTCGCGCCGAATTCACGTCAGTAAAGGAGAAACTGGAATGTCCCATTATTTGCGCTTAGTCGTCTCAGCAATCCTTGTTTTCTCAGCCACTACGATCTCCGCGGCATTCGCCGAAACCAAGTTGCGTTATGCAGGTACGTTACCGGTCAAACACCATAATGCGGAAGGCCAGTACATGCTGGCGAAGCGCGTAAGTGAGCTGACCAAAGGCGAATTGAAGATTGAGGTCTACCCGGCCGGCCAGCTTTACAAGGCGCGTGCAATTGCGACCGGTATTGTCTCGGGCGGAGCGGACATGGGCTATAATCTGACCAGTGTCTGGTCGACAGATCCCGTTTCCGAACTCAACGACATCCCGTTTCTTTTCAAAGACGCAAAGCACGCCGCGAAGGCATGGGCTCCGGACGGAAAGCTGTTCAAGGCTTTTTCCGACGCAATGGGCAAGCGCGGCATGAAAACCGTGCACGTCATGTTCTATGGCTCTCTCTTCGATTTTGGAAACAACAAGAAAGCCTTGGCTGAATCCGGCGATTTCAAAGGCATGAAAATCCGAGGCTATGGCCGTCTCGCGGCCGAGGGCCTTCGCGCACTTGGCGCCTCTCCCGTCGTCATGTCACCTGGCGAAATGTATCTCGCTATCCAGCGCGGCACGATCGATGGGGCAATTACTGGCGTCACGTCACTGAAAAGCAGAAAAATCTGGGAAGTCGTCAAACATGCAACGATCACCGGCGCCACCTTCGGTGTGATGGCCGTCAACATCTCCAAGTCAAAGTGGGATTCTCTGTCGCCGGATCATCAAAAGGCGCTGACGACAGCGGGCGATGAAGTTTTCCGATGGTCGATCGACATCAGCGCTAAGCGCGATGCTGAGGCAATCAAATTCATGAAAGACAAGGGTGTTGCGACGAGTGTTCTGTCTGCCGAGGATAAGGCAAAGTGGAAGACGCTCTTTGCACCGGCTTACAAGGCTTGGCAGGGACGTGCCAGCGATGAGCACAAAGCACTCCATGCCTGGGTGGAGTCTCTTCGCTAAGCGACACTCGAGAGGATCGACCAGAATTATGGGCGAATGAAACGCGCCTTTACAGCTTTCGACAGGTTGGTCGGATGGATCAGCGCCGCTGCTGCACTCGTAGCAGCGGCATTGCTTCTCGGCATCTTTCTGATCGTTCAGTACGAGGTTGTCCTTCGTTTCATCTTCAACAGCCCGACAAGCTGGAGCCACGAAGTCAGTACGTTCGCGATTTGCTGGGTGGGATTTCTTGCTGCCGGCTATGTACTGCGCCTTGGCCGACACCTCGAAGTCGACATCGTGATCAGTCGCCTTTCTGTTCGAGGCCGGCGAGTTATCGGGACGATCACGGATGCGATTGCCGGTGCCTTCTGCATTTATGCGGTGTATTTGGGCGTCAAATTCGTTCAAATCGCACATATGATGCAGGCAACCAGCGCCTCGGAGATCGACACACCGCTGTGGATCCCCTATCTGGCCATCCCGATCGGCTTTGGTATTTTTGCGCTGGAGCTCGGGACCCGCATTTTGGCGCGCTGGCATCTCGTGGAACACCGCGATGCGGACTTCCGCCCCGTGATCGCGGAATAACCGCAACTTGGCCGGCGGCATCCTCATAGGCCTTCTTGTTTTTCTGGCAACAGGGATTCCGGTCGGCATCGGGCTGGCGATTGTCGGTCTCGTGTCGGGCTACTTTGTTATTGGCGACTCGAGCCTCCTCGGTCTGCCATCGTCACTCTTCGAAGGAACGACGTCCTTTCTGCTGATCGCGATACCATTGTTCATTCTGATGAGCGAGATCCTTCGTCGCGGAGGCGTGACCGAACTTCTCTTCGAGACGGTCACGCGCTGGGTCGGCCATCTTCCGGGCGGACTGGCCGTATCGACGGTTTTGACAAGTGCACTGGGCGCCAGCATTACCGGCAGTTCCGTCGCCAACGCAGCCAGCATGGCGATCGTTGCCGTGCCGCCGATGCTGGAGCGTGGTTATGAGCGCCGCTTCACCTATGGCCTGGTCGCCGCGAGCGGAACGCTCGGGATCATGATACCGCCGTCTATTCCGATGCTGCTCTATGGCGAGATCACGGAAGAGTCGATCGGCACGCTCTTTATCGCCGGGATCATCCCCGGCTTGTTCCTGACCGCCCTGCTGATCCTCTACTCAGTCATCGTTTGTGTCAGGGGCGGTGTGTATGAACCAATACCGAAGGCAAGCTGGTCGGAACGCTGGCGATACACGCTTCGCGCGGCCCCTGCCCTCTTGCTCCCAGTCGTCGTGGTCGGAGGGATCTACTCAGGGATCTTCACGCCCACGGAAGCTGCCGCTATCGGCGTAACATATGCGCTCTTTCTGTCTCTCCTGGTCTATCGCTCCTTGAGCTGGTCCGATCTATATCAGGCCTTTCGGGACGCCCTCATCACGTCAGCCATGATCTTGATGATCATTGCCGGATCGAACGTTCTCGGATCGGTCATGACCAAGATGCAGCTCAGTCAGGACCTGCTCAGGCTCGTGACCGACATGCAACTCACCCCATGGGTCTTTGTCGCTGCAACGATGGTTCTCCTGTTCTTTCTCGGCATGATTCTCGAAGTCATTTCGATCATCTACATCGTCCTGCCCCTTCTTCATCCGATCATTGTAAACCTTGGGCTCGATCCGATCTGGTATGCGGTCATTTTCACCCTCAATATGGAGATCGCCCTGGTCTCACCACCCGTCGGCATGGTGCTCTATGTGCTCACCGGTATGGTGCGCCGCCCGATAACGGAGATCATCCAAGGCGTGTTGCCGTTTGTGGGCGTGCTTGCCTTCTGCCTGCTCATATTGATGCTGGTTCCCGAACTCAGCCTCTGGCTGCCAGGTGTTTTGAAATAGAAAGGTCCGCGCCGTGTCAGCAGGTAGTTTTCACCGCAACGTCACTCTGGCCCTGGCCCGCACGGCCGAAGACGCTGCGATTGCTTCAAACCCGGAGGACGCCCTCTGGCTGATCACGCGGATGCTGCCATCCCTGATGGGTGATCCGGCCGCGGTTACGACTCCTGGAAATCTTCCCGAGGGTACGGAGCCCGGACGCGCTGCTGCGGCGTTCATGAAGACGCCCGACGCGAAATATCATCTGGTTACCGCGCCAGTGAATTTTCAGCCCGAGCAATATCACCAGAGAATTCCCCTCGAACTCGGCCATCCAGGACATGTCGCCAAGACGAAGCGTGCCCTGCTTCTTCGCGATACGAGCCATCACGACAGTTTCGTGAAAATTCTGCAGACGTTTCGCGCCGGCTCTGCGATCCAGGTACCGATGCTCTGGCAGGGCGAATATCTCGGGGTGATTATCTGCGCGAGCTCGGTCCGCAATTCATTTTCAGAGACGGATCTGGAAGCCAGCCGCGCATTTGCAGGATTGGCCGCAGCACTGTGGATGGCTCATGACGGGCCGGGGTGGGTGGCAGGTCTGGATGAGGATTCGATGCCGCTCTACGTCCACAAGTCTTGAGGTTGGATTTACTTCGACAGCGGCGTCTCGGCAGAGCGTCCGCTTACGTAAGCACTCCAGTCGCATTTTTCTCAATGTGAATTTATCCGGAAATGACCCTGGGTGTGTAAAAACGTGGTGGCTGCTACGATTCTCCCATGATTCGGTCTGGAGGGTCGGATGAAGCGATTTGTCGAGGGTGCTGATCGGGACCAGGTGACACTTTTCCCGGAATGCCTTGAGGACTGGATCGATGAGAACAACCCGGTCCGGGTGATTGATGTCTTCATTGATGGGCTGGATCTCGGTGCTCTCGGTTTTTGCCGTGTTGATCCAAGAGCGACGGGCCGGCCGTCTTATCACCCCTCGGTTCTCCTGAAGCTTTACGTCTATGGTTATCTGAACGCGGTGCAGTCGAGCCGCCGGCTTGAACGCGAGGCAGGCCGCAACGTTGAGGTGATGTGGCTGATGGGCCGCCTTGTGCCCGACCACAAGACCATTGCCGACTTCCGCAAGGACAATGGGCCTGCGATCCGCAAAGTGTGCACGCGGTTTGTTGAGCTGTGCAGAGAGATCGGCCTGCTGGCGGGAGCCAGTGTTGCGATCGATGGCTCCAAGTTCAAGGCGGTGAACAACCGTGACCGGAACTACACCAAAGCCAAGATGAAGCGACGCATGGCGCAGATCGAGGAGAGCGTCGCTCGCTATATGCATCAGCTCGATAGTGCGGATCGCCAGGAGCCGAGCGAAGCCATTGCTATGCGCACGACACGGCTGAAGGAGAAGATTGCCAAGCTCGGGCACGAGATGCAGCGCCTGGAAGAGCTCGAATGCCAGATGCTCGAGGCAGCAGACGAGCAGATCTCCCTAACGGACCCAGACGCCCGTTCCATGGCGACGAGCGGGCGCGGTTCAGGCGTTGTCGGCTACAATGTCCAGACGGCGGTCGATACCGAGCACCATCTGATTGTTGCTCACGACGTGACGACGAGCGGATCGGACCGATTGCAACTCGTGCCGATGTCACAACAGGCCATGGTGGTGCTGGACGTCGAGGAACTCGATGTGGTGGCAGACCGTGGTTATTTCTCCTCGGAGCAGATCCTGGAGTGTGAGCGGGCCGGCGTGGGCGTTACGCTGCCCAAACCGCAGACGTCGGGTGGGAGGGCTCGCGGCCTCTTCGTCAAGGCCGATTTCCGTTACCTCCCCGATCAGGACGCCTATCTCTGTCCGGCGGGTGAGGCTCTGCCATTCACATCTCACAAAAGGGAGACGGGTGGTCTCAACATGCGGCGATACACGACCAAGGCTTGCGCGATTTGCGAGCTCAAGGATCGCTGTACAAACGCGCGCCAGCGTCAGGTCAGTCGTTGGGAACACGAAGACGTCCTTGAAGAGGTGCAGCGCCGCCTGGATGAGAACCCTCAAGCGATGCGCGTGCGTCGCGAGACCGTCGAACATCCGTTCGGGACGATCAAGTCGCGCATGGGGGCGACGCACTTCCTGATGAAGCGATTGAAGAACGTGAAGACCGAGATGTCCCTTGCCGTGCTGGCCTACAATCTCACCCGTGTCATGAACATCATCGGAGCCAAGTCGCTGATCGCCGCGATCCGGCAGTCTCTCTGTCTGATCTCATCAAAATGCGCTCTGGTGAACGCTTGGACCGCTCTCACGGCCTTCCGGTCGTCGATGTGCTTCGAATTGCGCAAAATCCGGCTCAACAACGAAACGGTCGCTCCCAACTGGACATGACGACGAGTTTCTACACGCCCAAGACCCATTTCGGTCATCAATTGAGTCTCTGCATGGCTTCATCGATCTCCTGATCAGAAATCAGCCGATATGTTTGTTTCGCAATAATGCTTTTTATTTGTTTCCAGGGTAAGCGTTACGAGCCAGGAGAAATCATATCGATGCTGCGTCAGGTTGATGTTTTGCATAGCCATGGTCCCCTACTCAAACAATTGGCAGGTTCCAGTCGTCTGTTTCAACGACATCGTAGCCGACAGCCCAGAAATACGGCCCACCTTCATCAAGGTCTGTGATCTCGTAGCGACGCGTTCGATCCCACCCCCGTGGCGCTGTGGAAACGATAGTCAAATGAATGTTGTTCAAGAGCGAGCCAGATTCCAGAGTGCCGCTCACGCCACGAAAGACCACCACCTGATACCGGCCCTCCGAGGCGTGTTTGAACCGAACATAGAGGGTCGGCTCGTCACTGAACGGTTCTTCCAGGTGGAGCCCGATGATCGACCATCTGCTTAGGTCAAGAACAATCGGGAGATTATGGGAGGTCATTGTTTGTGGCACTTCAACGCCCTTTAGCGGAACATCACTCGACAGAGCCCGACTCTTAGCTTAGCGCACTGCCCTTTCGAAGTCTGGGGTTTCACCGATAGAGGGTGGGAATCGCGGAGGCGGGCCTCTCACGGCAAACGGGAGTTTGAGGTGGGGTAAGCTTAGAGAAACTCGTTGCGACGACCGCGCCTGGCACTTCTCGGCCAACCTACCACTGAGTGGTCAACGGCCGCTGCTAGTTCTGACGCGGTCGTGACAGGGACTAATCCCGACCATCACAACATGGATCAGCTATCTCAGTCTTCCAGCCACGCGACGGCCCGGATCGGACTTCCGGTCCCTCCCCGAATTCGTAGTGGAAAGCCGATAAACCTGAACCGTCCCTTGCCGATGAGTTTTTCGAGGTTGATCAGCCCTTCCATGTGGGTGAATCCCATGTCGCGACAGACATGATGGACCTCAAAATTATTGCGGCCCGGGCGGCCCGGGCTGACCGCCTCGACGCCGAACATGGAAATCCCCCTGTTGCCGAGCCAGGTGGCACTGTCTTTGGTCAGGCCCGGAAAATCAGTGAGATAGCCAGGCGTCCCCTCGGTCCTGCGATAAAAGTCCATGTGGAGCAGAACCGTGTCCTTCGCCTTGATCTCGACACCGGCAGCTCGCTCGGCCTCTTCAAGATCCTCGACCGTAATGTCGGACTTCAGAGGCTTGTGCGACAAATCGAGGCAAACGGCTTCCGTGAAGAAGGTTTCCAGTGGCAATTGATCGACCGAGAGCGCGTCTGGATTTGAGTCGAAATGAACCGGCGCATCGACATGCGTGCCGGCATGATCGCCCATGGCCAGCGCCATTGTGGCATTGGTAAATTCGTACCCATCGGCCTCACGGATTTCGTCATGCGTGGCATAGGTCGAGACGACGATCGAGGGGTGGTTCGGAAGCCTCGGCATCATGTGCGTGATTTCACGGCTCAGATCGACAAGCGTCATGATTGTTCCATTCCCTTCAGGTTTGAGCGCAAAGGCGCAGAAATCTAGCTGAAGGAAAGATAGACGCTCCCGAACCGTCGACACAATATGCGCGAGATTTCAGCAGGCATAATCCGCAAAGATGCGATCGATGTCGCCATTCCACTTGTTGGAATAGTCATCGAGCAGTTCCTCGGCAGGGGTTCGCCCCTCCTCCGCCGTGCGTTCGACAGTTGCCAGGAATTGGGTCTCGTCCTGACCAAGGCGGTCAAGGCGCTTTCTGGCAACCAGTCCGCGATGCGCAATCTGCACAACCTTTTTGGCAATGGACTGGATTGTCTCACCGCGATGCATGGCCTTGAGGCCGAGAACCGGGACCTGATCGCGCATGGCCTGACGCTCCTCCGCCGTCCATTCGGACACGAGAGACCATGCTTCATCCAGCGAGCCCTGGTCATAGTAGAGCCCGGTCCAGAAGGCGGGCAGCGCGCAGATCCGGCGCCACGGTCCGCCATCGGCGCCGCGCATTTCAAGGAATTGCTTGAGTCGTACCTCTGGAAAAATCGTTGTCAGATGATCAGCCCAATCTCCGATGTTTGGCTTTTCGCCAGGCATGGCCGCAAGCTTGCCGTCGAGGAAATCCCGAAACGAATGTCCTGAGGCATCAATGTAATTGCCGCCCCGATAGACGAAATACATCGGCACATCGAGCGCATAATCGACGTAGCGCTCGAAGCTCATCCCGTCTTCGAAAACGAACGGCAGCATCCCGGTTCGGTTCGGATCCGTGTCGCGCCAGAGCTCGCTGCGATAGGAGAGAAAGCCGTTTGGCTTGCCTTCCTTGAAGGGTGAGTTGGCAAACAGTGCCGTCGCAATTGGCTGCAGCGCCAGCCCGACGCGAAACTTCTTCACCATGTCGGCTTCGCTAGCAAAATCGAGATTGACCTGGATCGTGCAGGTCCTGTGCATCATGTCGAGGCCATGATCGCCGACGCGGGGCATATAGGAGCGCATGATGCCGTAGCGCGCCTTCGGCATGGTCGGCGTTTCTTCCAAGGTCCACTTTGGGGAAAAACCAAGGCCGAGAAAGGCGATCTTCAGGTCTTCGCCAATTTCTCGAACCTGGGCGAGGTGTGTGTTGGCCTCGCTGCAGGTCTGATGCACTGTCTCCAGCGGTGCGCCTGAAAGCTCGAACTGTCCGCCCGGTTCAAGCGAGATATTGCCGCCAAGCGGGCAATCCTTCTGCTTCAGGGCAATGACATTGTCGCCTTCGAGGATCGGCGCCCAACCAAAGCGTTTCACCATCTCATCGAGAAGCATGCGTATGCCGCCATGCCCTTCATAGGCGAGCGGCGTGCGATCTTCCGTATGGAATCCGAATTTTTCGTGTTCGGTGCCGATCCGCCACGCTTCAGGCGGTTTGCAGCCCTGCTCAAGCGTTGCCACAAGCGCGTCGCGCGACTCGATAGGCGGACTATTGGGTGTGTCCTCGCGGGTCGACATGAATGGCTCCGGGGGTGAACTGTGTGGCCTTTCGGCAGCTGGAACAGCGGCTCGCCAGCCGCGGATGCGAAACTTATGCGCGGCCAAAGCTGGCTTTGCAAGCGCGCTGAGAACGCGTCAGAGAACCGGATAGTGCAGCATACATCGAGAAAGCGATACGGAGTTCCCAACCGCCGACGTTGGTTTAGGTCGTTTCTCCACTGGAATACCGGTCTTTGTACGGACGGCTCTCATCACACGGGGCGATATGCTCGGACGTGCTTAGGCCTCAGCAGGGTCTGTGCGGTAGCTACGGCCAGCCGCGACGATTTTTGATTGATTTGATAACCGGCCGGATATTGCGTGGGATCATTCGGCCAATCGGCCACCGCCCATGTGAGTTTGGCAGTAATCATCAGACCGGCGACCAACAGCCATGTGGCGGCGCAGGCACCAGGATAGGCGGATATCAATCCGATACTTGTCCGTAGAACGCGTCGTGACATCTTTCCCCCCTCTTCTCTTCCGCAACAAATCTAAAGCAACGCTGTTAAAACACCGCCAAGAATATTGTTTAATTGCGCGTAAATGCAGTACGCGTTTCGCACCCATCAAACATAGAAGCGTTGCCGAACTGGATCGTCATCGCCAGTCGCCCAGGACAGCATTGACCAAGGCAAGAGCGGCGACTGCTGCCGTGTCGGCACGCATAACCCTGGGGCCCAGAGAAATCGACCGGACGAAAGTCTGTTTGGATAGTTGCGCGCGCTCCTCTTCGTCGAAGCCGCCTTCCGGACCGCACAACACGGCCAGTGGTCCGGCATCCATATCGCCAAGCGCGGCAATCGGCGAGGCAACCGGCGCCGCCTCATCGCAATAGATCAGCAACCGCTCTGGATCCCAGCCCGCAAGCATGGGATCGAGGCGATCCGGCTCCGCGATTTCTGGGACACGCAAGACGCCGCATTGTTCGGCCGCCTCAATTGTGTTGGCGCGCATGCGCTCGAGATTGACCCGACTTGCAACGGTTCGCTTCGTCATGATGGGCCGCAATGCGGCAACGCCAAGCTCGGTTGCCTTCTGTACCATGTAATCAAGACGGCCACGTTTGAGCGGCGCAAACAAATAGTGGATATCGGGGCCTTCGATTTGCGGGCGCATCTGCATGACGACGCTCAAACGGCAGCGCCCTTTACGCACCTCAACGATCTCAGCCAGCCATTCTCCGTCTATTCCATTGAAAACCAGAATTTGGGCACCCGAACCAAGACGAAGGACATTGCCGAGATAGTTGGCCTGTGCAGGCGTACAGACGATCTCAGCGTCTGCGACAAGCGGCTGGTCGATGAATAGTCTTTGCGATGCCTGGTCCATAATTGAGACTCTTATCCCAAATGTTGAAGGTCTTGGCATGGATTGCCGAATCAAGTCCGGCAATGACGGGAGACGAGCCGAAAACCTCAACCATGTCCCCGGACCGTACACTGGATCCACGTATCCATGCGATTTCACGAAAGTGAAAGTGGCTACCGGGTGCGCGCCTTGCCATAGTGATGAAACAAAATCATATACGGCCTATGAAACTTGTAAGGCGGTGACAGGCACGTGAATCGGGAACAAATGACAGGTCCGCGGGGCGATAGCCCTCTTCAACCGGTTGCAGATGCCGTCCGCGGGAACTGGGTCGACCGATTTGCACCTGATTGGGCCGCGCCCTATCTTCGACTTGCCAGAGCGGACCGGCCCATCGGCGTATGGCTGCTGTTATGGCCTTGTTGCTGGTCAGCGGCACTTGCCGCCGGCGCTGCGGGCGAAAAACTGCCCAACCTGTGGCATCTGCTCCTGTTTGCCGTCGGTTCGTTGGTCATGCGGGCCGCGGGCTGCGCCTATAACGACATTGTCGACCGGGATTTCGATGCGCGTGTCGAGCGGACCAAATCGCGCCCCATCCCCGCAGGCCAGATCAGCGTCCGGCAAGCCCAAATCTTCATGGTGTCGATGTCGCTGATCGGTTTTCTCGTCCTTATCAAATTCAATTGGTTCACGATTTTCCTGGGCATCGCATCGCTTCTGCCGATTGCAATCTACCCGTTCATGAAGCGCCTTACGAACTGGCCGCAGATGGTGCTGGGCTTCGTCTTCGGGTGGGGGGCGCTTATGGGATGGGCAGCCGTTTTCGGGCGCCTCGATCCAGCGGCCTGGTTTCTCTACGGTGCTACGATGGCCTGGATCGTCGGCTATGACACGATCTATGCCCATCAGGACAAGGAAGACGACGCCCTGCTTGGTCTGGGCTCGACGGCATTGCGGTTCGGCGAAACGACACGGCGATGGTTGTTGCTTTTCTACGGCACGACGCTTGCCGGTCTGTTTGCAGCCGGGTGGTTGGCCGGGAGCGGCCTGCCCTATTTCGGCGGTGTGGCACTCGCAGCCGCGCATTTCGCCTGGCAGATCGCAACGCTGGATACCACGGATCCGGAAAACTGTCTGGCGCGATTCCGATCCAACCGCGATCTCGGCGCGCTCATTTTTGCAGCCATGGTGCTGGATATTGCCTTGGTTGCGGGCTCTTAGAGTTGCTGTTCGTGTGTCCTGAAGCCTGCCCTCTCCCCCGGCCCAACCACCCAATAAGGATACCCTCAGGGTGGTTGGGCCGGGGGAGAGGGCAGGCTTCAGGACTTGCAAAACAAGCCCAAAATACCCGAATCAGTCGCGCGCGATGATCTCCCGGCTATGTACAGTCGGGCGATTATGCCCTGCGGCCTTGCTGCGTGTGGATGAAACCAATGAACGTCTGTTTTGCAAACACAGACGAGGATGACGTGCATACGCGTCGTTGACGGCAAGCTTCCCGAGACGCTCGAAAGGCTCACGCCATGAGCCATCGGAGGCAGCCAGCAAAAGCGGGAGCCCGAGAATTCTGCTCCAGCTCTGCCAATGAGCACTGGCATCGTTCATATCGAATGCCATATGTAGCGGAATGCAGAGTTCCGGATCGTCGTGATGGAGATTGACGGATACCGCAAACCCATCGGGAGAGCCGTCGGTCGTATCGATACGTATGGCAACGCCTGAAAACGTCTCGATAGCGTGCTCTTCACGGCAATAACCAACACCGGGAACGTGGCGTTCGACGGTAATCGACCCTTGTCTGATAATAACATGGTCCCAATCCGTCAGTGCCGTCCCGGTGGAGCTCTCGACGCTCAAATTGAACCGGACCGGCAACTGAAAAGGATTGACATCGAGGGGTACAGGCTGCCAACGAGCAGCCAGCCCCTGCGACTGGGTTTGACGCCTCACTTTTAACTCCCTGCGGTCGTCTTACGCGACCGTTTTTATCGGTTGTCTTTTGCAACCTCTTATGCGTCTCAATATGCCCGATGAATCTCTCTAATCCCCTAAAAAGGGTCGTTAAAAATTAGTATGCAAAACAAGAGATTAACGGGTTAAATCAATCAGTAACGATGACCTCAAGGACACGGATATGGCGCCGCTGGACACGCCTGACGCAAGCGATGAAACACTTCTGTTCGATGCTGTCCGGGAGGCGGGTGCGCTTGCGCTTGGATATTTTGGATCCTCTCCGAAAACCGAGCGCAAGCCCGATGGCAGCGATGTGAGCGAGGCCGATATCGCCGTCAACGATCTGCTCCATGATCGTCTGATGAGCGCCCGGCCGGACTATGGCTGGCTCTCCGAAGAGACGGCGGATACGGCGGATCGGCTTGAACGCAAGCGCGTATGGATTGTCGACCCGATCGATGGAACGCGGGCCTTCCTGAAAGAGACGCCTGAATGGGCAGTGTCCGTCGCGCTGGTCGAAGACGGGCATCCGGTGCTTGCCGCCGTCTTCAATCCGGCGGCGGATGCCTATTACAGGGCTGTATCCGGAAAAGGCGCCTCCCTATCCGGCAAGCCCGTGACGGTGGATGATCGGACAATGATCGCCGGGAGTAGACTTGCCGTCGGATCCAAGCTTCTCAAGCGGGATATCTGGCCGGAACCCTGGCCTGAGGTTGAGACGCGATGGGTCAATTCGATTGCCTATCGCATGGCGTTGGTATCGTCAGGCGCCTTTCACGGCGTTCTCTCGCTTTCGGGCAAGAATGAGTGGGATATTGCGGCGGCGGACCTTTTGGTGCAGGAAGCGGGAGGTCGGGTGACGACGCGCCGGGGGGATGCGTTCGTCTATAATCTCGAAGCCCCCCGGAAAGACAGTGTTATCGTGGCCGGACCCGCCTTGCACGCCCTGCTGCTAGCCCAGACAAAGGGCGCGGTTCTCTAGTGCAGGGCACTGGGGCCAATACTGGAACGGAGGCTGAAAAACGATGTCGGAAACCGCTGATCAGGAAACGGACGAACAGCTCCTTCATCTCGTCTTCGGTGGTGAGCTCGAATCCCTGGACGGCGTAACGTTCAAAGATCTCGACAGCCTCGATATTGTTGGCATTTTCCCCAACTATGCGGCGGCTTATGACGCGTGGAAGGGAGCGGCGCAGCGGTCGGTTGACAATGCGCATATGCGCTACTTCGTCGTGCATATGCATCGTCTTCTGGAACCGGATGAAGGCTGTTGAACCTGTTTGACCAGGTCGTATGGCGGATTGCCCCCTTTACTGGTAGAAATCGGTGAAGAGTGGGACATCCCGAGAAGCCGGGCGGCACCAGGCTTCGAGTCGAGGATCGGACAAAATCGAAGTGCGCGACCAACTCTTCTCTGAATCCCGCGATGTGAAGCGCAAGGACGATGGGTTGCAGAGCACCTATACGACCGAGATGGTCGTCAGGCGTATCTGGGACGAACATCTGCGACCGCGGATTCGTCTGGTCATTCTGGCCGTCATTGCCATGGCGCTTGCTGCGGCAACCACAGGTGCCGTGCCGTTCCTCATCCAGATGGCCGCTGACGATGTGTTCGTCGCACGCAATCCGGACATGCTGATGACGATAACGGCGGGTATCGTAATCGTAACCGTCTTGAAGGCAATCGCGGAATATGTTGCCGGGGTTTCCGTCGGTTATCTCGGACACCGTTTCATCGCCGATCTGCGCATCGCCATGTTCGCGCGCATATCGAGTGCCGATCTCAGCTGGGTCCAATCAGTGCACTCGGGGCGGCTAATTGCAGGCTTTCTCAACGACGCAGCTCTCATCAGACAGACCGCAAGCCGAGCCATCGTCGCGCTGGTCGAGAACTCGCTCAAAGTCGTCATACTCGTTGGCGTCATGATGTGGATGGATCTGCGGTTTTCCGGGATCATTTTGGTCTTTATGCCGATCGGAATCATTCTGCTCGGCCGTCAGCGCAAGAAGATGCGCAAATCGACGACAAAATCCCTTCAGGAAACCGGCGACCTCAGCGCCCTGATATCCCAAACGCTCCGCGGTATGCGCGTGGTCCGCGCATACCGGCGCGAGGATTTCGAGGTCGCCCGTGCGTCGAAAGCGATCAACAGGACACTCGAGTTCACGATGCGCGGTGCCCGCGCTCGGGCCGCATCCGGACCAGCGGTGGAAGTACTCGTTGGTTGCGGCTTTGCACTTGCGGTTTATGTGGTCGGCCAGAAAGGACTGACCGGCGCCGTATCGCTTGGGCATTTCATGGGCTTCATGACGTCCGCACTGCTGCTCTACCAACCGCTCAAGAGTGTTGCGACACTGCAAACGGCCATTCAGGAAGGCGTTGCCGCCGCCAGTCGGGTCTTCGGCATCATCGACCAGGAGCGAGATCTCAAGGAAATACCGAACGCACCGCCGCTGGCGCTGGATGCCGGCACGATCAAGTTCGAAAATGTAAGCTTTGCCTACGAAGCCGACAAACCGGTGCTGCACGACGTCTCTCTGACGGTTCCGGCCGGAAAAACCGTGGCGCTTGTCGGCACATCCGGTGCGGGTAAGAGCACGTTGATCAACCTCGCTCTGCGCTTCTACGATCCTCAAGAGGGCCGTGTGACCGTCGACGGACAGGACATCTCGGAAGTTACAATCGCCAGCCTGCGGGACTCCGTGGCTCTCGTGACCCAGGAGCCGGTGCTGTTCGACGATACGATCAGCGCTAACATTGCCTACGGGTCCGACGTATCGACCGACAGCGCCATCGTATCGGCTGCCAAGGCCGCAGCGGCGGATGCGTTCATCAGCCGCCTGCCGAACGGCTACGACACCAAGGCCGGGGAAGCCGGAAACATCCTCTCCGGCGGGGAGAAACAACGCATTGCGATTGCACGCGCTCTGTTCAAGGATGCTCCCATACTGCTTCTGGACGAGCCGACAAGCTCTCTCGACAGCCAGGCCGAGGCGCAGGTGCAAAATGCCTTGGAAAAGCTGATGCGCGGACGCACAGTGCTTGTCATCGCGCACCGGCTATCCACGGTGAAACAGGCGGACATCATCTGTGTGATCGACAACGGACGGATCGTGGAGCGCGGCCGTCACGATGAACTTGTCGCTGCCGGCGGTCTTTATGCCGAACTTTACCGGACGCAGCTCGGGGGAGACGCCGCGGCGGAAAAAGATGATCAGGCAGATATGGAAAACGAGGCCAAAGCACGGTCGGCTGCACCTGCCGTAGCGGGCGAGTGACGGAGACGCTAGCGAAGCCATGCTCAAGCGCCTCCTCTCCTCTCCACAGGCTATGAGTGCCATCGGGTGGTTCGTTGCGTCTTACATTCGCTTTGTCTACCGAACGAGCCGCGTCATTCGGGAACCCAGCAATACCGACGAGACTCTTTTTGGGGTCGCCCCCCTGATCTGCACCACCTGGCATGGGCAGTTCTTGATGACCCCGCTCATTAAGCCGCGCTCCGGGCCGATGGATGTGGCGATCATGATTGCGCGGCACAAGGATGCGGAGGTCGTTGCACAGGTCATCCAGCGGTTCGGCATGCATCCGTTGCGCGGTGCGGGCGCCGGCGACAGGAAACGCGACTATGGTGGAGCGACCGCATTGCGCGGTGCCCTCAAAGCTCTCAAGAAGGGCTGGAGCGTCATGCTGACGGCCGAAGTTCCCCCAGGCCCTGCCCGACAGGCCGGTCTCGGACTTGTCACAACGGCACGTCTGTCGGGACGCCCTATTGTTCCTTGCGCCACGGTGACCGGACGGTTCTTCTCACTCAATAACTGGAGCCGCTTAACGGTCGGCCTCCCCTTTTCCAAACTGGCGATTGTCGTCGGCGATCCGATCTGGGTCGAAAGGGACGCCGATCCCGACACTCTGGAAACCAAGCGCCGCGAAGTGACCAAGGCGCTCGACGAAGTCACCGATCGCGCCTATCGGTTGGCCGGTGGCGATCCTGATCGCGCCCGGCCGGGATTTCGCAATGTCAGGCGTAAACCGGGACTGCTGCTCAAGGCCTACCATGCCTTGTCTTATCTTGGTGAGCGCGCAGCCCCGCGCTTTCTCAGCTGGCGGGTTCGGCACGGCAAAGAGGATGCAGGCCGCCTGGCGGAACGCTTCGGTATCGCCAGCGTGCCACGTCCGAACGGACCCCTCATTTGGTTCCACGCCGCAAGTGTTGGAGAGACGAACGCCATTCTCCCGATGATCGCCGAGCTGGATCGTGATCGCCCCGATCTTTCCATCCTTGTCACAACCGGAACCGTCACGTCGGCGAATCTCGCCAGATCCCGCCTTCCCGAGAGCGCCCTGCATCAATATATGCCGATCGATGGCCCCAGGTTTACAGAGAAATTTCTCGATCATTGGCAACCCACCGTCGCCGTGCTCACGGAATCGGAGATCTGGCCCAATTTGGTAATGGCGACCGATGAACGCAGCATTCCGATGGTTCTCGTGAATGCCCGCATGTCGCGCCGGTCCTATCGTCGCTGGCGCCGGATGCCATCCGTTTCGGGACCCCTCTTCGCCCGGCTCGATCTTGTACTGGCGCAGAACGCGACCATGACGCGCTATTTTTCCCGGCTCGGCGCACCGAATGTCGTCACCTCCGGGAACCTCAAGATCGATGCCCCGCCGCCACCCGCAGAGCCGGAGGCGTTGAGGAAGCTGCAGGCCGCGATTAGAGGACGCCCGGTCTTTCTCGCAGCAAGCACGCACAATGGGGAAGACGAGCTGATCATCCGAGCCCACGACGATGTTGCGCGAGAACGGCCGGACCTGCTCACCATCATCGTTCCACGCCATCCTGAACGCGGCGATGCCATTGCATCGCTCGTCTCGTCCAAGGGCCTGCGATTCTCACGCCGCTCCAAAGGAAACGCTCCCAGCCCCGATTGCAACATCTACATTGCCGATACAATTGGAGAGCTGGGACTTTTCTACGCCCTCGAATCCGCGGCCTTCATCGGCGGCTCGCTCGTCTCCCGCGGCGGTCAGAACCCCATCGAGGCCGTCAAACACGGCGCCGTACCGATTACGGGGCCTGCCCACGACAATTTCGCTGATGCCTACCGCGTGCTTATCGAAAAGGGAGGCTGCATCGAAGTCCAGAACGAAGGCGAACTCGCACGCGAAGTATCGCGCCTCCTGAGAAGCGGTGAGGTGCGCCGCCATATGGCTGCACGCGGAAGCGCCGCCATCGACGGACTGAGCGGCGCGCTCCCGATATCGGTCACAGCGCTTAAAACCTATCTGCCGCCAAAGGAAGGCTATAAACGTGCCTCTTAGGGCACCAGCCTGGTGGCAAGCGGCACCGGGAGCTTGGTCCACCCTTCTGCAACCCTTCGCCGCCCTCTATGGTGAGATTGTCGTCCGCCGCTGGAGGCGGACTGACGGTTACCGCGCATCGGTTCCAGTCGTGTGTATCGGCAACCTGACTGCGGGCGGCAGCGGCAAGACGCCTGTCGCAATTGCCGTCGCCAAAGTTCTTGCCGCCATGGGTGAAAGGCCCATGTTTCTCAGTCGCGGATATGGCGGCAGTGTTACCGGCCCCTATCGTGTTCACCAGGATCAGGACACCGCAATATATGTCGGCGACGAGCCGCTCTTGCTCGCGCGACAAGCACCGACCGTTGTTTGTGCCGATCGTGTGGCCGGCGCCGAAACAGCAATCGCCGACGGTGCGAGCATCCTCGTCATGGACGATGGTTTCCAGAACCCCAGTCTGCAAAAGGACCTGTCGATCGTCGTCGTTGACGGTGAGGCCGCACTGGGCAACCAGCGCGTCATCCCTGCGGGGCCCATGCGCGCTCCTCTCGCCCATCAACTGGAGCGTATGGATATCCTGTTGGTTCTGGGACCCGGCAGCAACGCCGATCCCTTGATCGAGATCGTCGAACGTCTCGGCAAACCTGTATTGCGGGCCACGTTGAAGCCGGAGGGCGAGACTGGATGGTTAGCCGAGCGGCCGGTCATCGCATTTGCCGGAATCGGCAGACCGCAAAAATTCTTTACCACCCTGACGAATCTCGGAGCCTCACTCGTAGAGCAGCATGCGTTCCCGGATCATCATTCCTGGACAGATCTCGACGCTGAAATGCTCCTGGCCGCGGCACACCGGCAGCGCGCGCAGCTTGTGACGACAGAAAAGGACCAGGTGCGCCTCGCAGAAAACGATGGCCCTACCGGCCGGCTCAAATCCGAGGCACGCCCACTCCCAGTCACGGCCAGATTTGACAAACCCGAGGCTTTGGCTGCGCTTCTACAGAAAGCACTTTCTGTTCACGCTGACCGCCGCTGGTATTAGTCTTAGATCTTTCGTCTCAAGACCTTGGTTCTAGGCCCTTTATCGCAGAACCATGGTCCAATTGCCCCACATTGCGCCTCTCTTAGAATGCTCGGATTGACGTTTCGGAAGCGAATTCGGCGCAACGAAAGGCGGGCGGCGGAGATGGCGTTGGCAGCTTTTGTGAAGAAGCATAGCTGGATCATTCCGGCGATCGCCTGCGCCCTCCTGATCCTTGTGGGCGTTCTCTCAGCCTAATAACAGCGGCGTACTATTCGGCCTTCGCGCCCGCTTCCCTCACATCGCGCAGGCGTTGCAGTGAAATCTCGGCGCTGGCATAGGCTTCCTGCAGGTCGACATTCCAATAGCGGAGCGCTTCGAGACGAATTGGCTGATCCGTCACGGCACAGCGCACAAAATCGCCCGGGCTCAGAACTTGAAACTCCCCCTGGAGAAATTTGAGCTTGGCCTCGCCCTTGAGGCCGAACTGAGTTTCATGGCGGTTCATGCAAATGCCTCACACCGGTAAGAGGCGAGCTGACGTCGATGAATTTATCGTCAGCCTGCCAGCCATTCGTCGTCGCGCGATACGCAATGCGCGAACCATAGTGGCTCAATCGTGGCAACGCCAGCACCAAGAAGCCTAACCGATTCGGCACGGTTGACCTGGTGCCAACCAGCCCACAAGAGCCTGCTTGGCTATCGACTGGTATCCTGTCAGAACAAAGAGCCTTGCGGCGTGGGATCCGGCTTTCGTTTGCCTCCCGGTTTCGGCTTGCCTCCGATTGCGGCCCCGATCCGTCCGTCGGCGAATTCGATATCGACGACGCTGCCCGGCGAGAGCGCTTCTTTACGCCGGATCATTTGCCCCTCATCGTCGCGGATCAGCGCAAACCCCCGTTCGAGAACACCGTGATAGCTCACCGATAGCAGGAGCCGTGCCTGAGCATCCAGCCGCGCGCGGCAACGCTGTGCCCCTTGCTTGAAAGCATGCTCCAGACCGTGGGCAGCAGCGCCGAGACGCTGGCGACCGGCCTTGGATCGCTCCCCGAGGAGGCGTGGCTGCAGGCGCCCCGAAAGCCGTTCCAGGCTACTGCGGTGCGTGCGTGTATTCGCAATCAAGGCACGCGACAGACGTCCCGCGGCGCCATCAAAGCGTTGACGAGGCAGTGCTAGAAGTTCGGCGAGGCGTGGCAGCCCACGCGATGCGGCTCGCAGTGCGGCTTGACGCGCCTCCTGACCGCGTCTCACGCCGATCTCAAGCCGCCGTCCCAGATCGGCCGAGCGCTCCAGCAGCTCCGAGCGGATCGGGACCGCCCATTCGGCGGCCTTCGTGGGTGTCGGCGCCCGTGCGTCCGCTACGAGATCGATCAACGTCCAGTCCGTCTCGTGACCGACGGCTGAAATCAACGGAATATCGCTTGCCGCAGCACTCCGGGCGACCGCTTCGTGGTTGAACCCCCACAAATCTTCAAGGCTGCCGCCGCCGCGCGCCACAATCAGCAAATCGGGACGCGGAACCGGACCGCCCGGTGGAAGCGCATTGAAACCATCGATCGCCACCGCAACTTCAGGACCGCTGGTCTCGCCCTGGACCCGGACCGGCCAGACGATCACCCGGCTTGGAAACCGTTCCGTGAACCCGGCCAGCATATCGCGGATGACCGCCCCTGTCGGCGATGTAACGATACCGATCACATCGGGAAGGAAAGGAAGCGGTCGCTTGCGCGTTTCGTCGAACAGTCCCTCGGCAGCCAGCGTTTTCTTGAGCCGCTCAAGCTGCGCCAGAAGAGCGCCGACACCGGCCGGCTCCAAGGCCTCGATGACGATCTGATATTTCGAACTTCCCGGATAGGTCGTCACCCGGCCTGTCGCGACAACCTCCAGGCCTTCCTCCGGCTTGTGGCGCAGGCGCTGAAAAACACCTTTCCAAACAACGGCTTCGATGCGTGCACGCTCATCCTTTATCGAGAAATAGCAATGCCCGGACGAGTGCGGGCCGCGGTAACCCGAAATCTCGCCGCGAAGCCGCACATAGCCGAAGGCGCCTTCGACGGTTTTCTTGATATCCGCGGAGAGTTCACTGACTGTCAGCTCAGGCACATTGCTCTGCGATCCAGCGGCGTCACTCACGTCGTTCATCCTCGTTTGCACGGGTTGCGGGTAATGGTAAGGGAAGCGGAAGACTAACAGATGCGGATGGATTCAGGCCATGAATGTGCTCTTGATCGGATCTGGCGGCCGCGAACATGCGCTCGCATGGGCCATTGGCGCAAGCCCGCTGCTGACCAAGCTTTTCGCAGCCCCGGGTAATGGTGGCATCGTAGACGAGGCAGATTGTGTTGAGCTGGATGCCGGAGACCATGCGGCCATCGTCGAATTCTGTGGAAAAAACGCCATCGATCTCGTCGTGGTCGGACCGGAAGCCCCGCTCGTCGCGGGTCTGGCCGACGACCTCGAAGCGGCTGGCATCAAGGTCTTTGGCCCAAGCAAGGCAGCCGCGCAGCTCGAAGGCTCCAAGCGCTTCACCAAAGCCCTCACGGATCGCTGCAACATACCCACGGCGCGCTATGGTCATTTTACCGAAGCCGAGGCGGCCAAAGCTCATGTCCATCGCGAGGGCGTTCCGATCGTGATCAAGGCTGACGGACTTGCCGCCGGCAAGGGCGTGACGGTCGCCCTGACGGCCGATGAGGCCGTCAGTGCAATCGATGACTGTTTTGCCGGTGCCTTCGGTGCCGCGGGCGCCGAAGTTGTCATTGAAGAATGCCTTGTCGGCGAAGAAGCAAGCTTCTTTGCGCTCGTCGATGGCCGAACAGTCCTGCCTCTGGCCACGGCACAGGACCACAAGCGCGCCCTCGACGGGGATGAAGGTCCCAATACCGGCGGTATGGGCGCCTATTCGCCGGCACCTGTCCTGACGGACGACCTCTGCCAACAGGTCATGGACGAGATTATCGAGCCGACCGTGCGCGGCATGGCCGAGGCCGGTCACCCCTATCGCGGCGTTCTCTATGCCGGCCTGATGATCACCGACGATGGGCCAAAACTGATCGAATACAATGTCCGCTTTGGCGATCCGGAGGCGCAAGTGCTGATGATGCGCCTCAAATCGGATCTGCTGGCGGCGCTGCAGGCGACCGTCGACGGCGTACTCGACCGATTCGACCTGCACTGGTACGACGACGCCGCCCTTTCGGTCGTGATGGCCAGCACGGGATATCCAGGCAGTTATGAAAAAGGTTCGGTCATCAAAGGACTTAACGCGGCTGCCGGCGATCCCAATGTCGAGATCTTTCATGCCGGCACCGCTCGACAAGATGGTGATTTCGTTGCCATCGGCGGACGCGTTCTCAACGTGACGGCGCGGGGCACGACTGTCGGCGAGGCGCGCATACGCGCCTACGAGGCCGTCGCAAAGATCGACTGGCCCGAAGGCTTCTGCCGCTCGGATATTGGCTGGCGTGCGGTCGAGCGCGAGGAGAGCGCCGCGTGAACACACTCCCTGATCTCTTTCCCGGCTTCGAGGAGCGGCGCATCGAAACCTCCGGCGCCGAGATCTACTTGCGCACAGGCGGCAATGGCCCGCCGCTTCTCTGCCTGCACGGCTATCCCCAATCCCATGTCATGTGGCATCAGGTGGCGCCCGAACTGGCGAAGCATTTCACGTTGGTGTGTGCCGATCTGCGCGGCTATGGCGCCAGTTCCTGTCCGCCGACCGACTCGGAGCACGCCACTTATGGCAAGCGCGCCATGGCCCTCGATATGGTGGAAGCGATGACGGCACTCGGTCATGAGCGCTTTCGTCTGGCCGCTCACGATCGCGGCGCGCGCGTTGCCTACCGGTTGGCACTGGACCATGGCGATAAGGTCGAGCGTCTTGCGGTTTTGGACATCGTGCCGACGCTCGATGCCTGGGTCGATTTCGATGCGAAGGGCGCCATGGGCAAATTCCATTGGACCTTCCTGGCACAGCCCGCGCCGCTTCCCGAAATGGTCATCGGGTCCGATCCGGCAGGCTGGCACGAGACAATGATGGCACGCTGGAGCGCGGCAGGAAGCCTTGCGCCATTCACCGAAGACGCGATGGCGCATTATCGCGCGGCGTTTTCAGATCCCGCCCATATTCACGCCTTTTGCGAGGACTATCGCGCCGGTTATACCGTGGACCAGGCCTGCGATCGAAGCGATCAGGAAGCGGGCACTAAGATATCGTGCCCAACGCTTATTCTATGGGGCGGCGGTCGTTCCGTCGGGACCGTCTCGAACACGCTGGATGTCTGGAAGTCCTGGTGCGAAGATGTGCGCGGTCAAGCGCTGCCCTGCGGGCATTTCCTAGCGGAAGAGCGACCGGATGAAACGGCCGCACTTTTGTCGGATTTTTTCAAGGCTCCCTGACATACCGCGAGCGAGACCATGCAAGAGCAGCACAAGGCCAGTAACAATCCCACCATCGGTCTCACCCTCGGCGGTGGCGGCGCACGCGGTCTTTCCCACATTCTCGCAATCGAAGTCTTCGAGGAATTAGGGCTGCGGCCGCATGTGATCGCCGGATGCAGTATTGGCGCCATTCTGGGTGCCGCCTATGCCTCCGGCATGCCCGCGAAGGAAATCGCCGAGCGGGCCACTTCCATTCTCGGGAAGCGCACCGAAATCTTGCGGCGTATGCTTGCCTCTGCCGGCGACAACCTCTCCGACTTGTGGAACCTGCGCCCGCTTTCGGCAGCGGCGATGAATCCGATTTCGCTGATGGAAGTGATATTCGACGGCGCACTTCCGGATGATTTCGCCAAGCTTCAGATCCCGCTCTCGGTCATCGCCACGGACTACAACACGCAGTCCCGAATCGTTATCAACGACGGGCCCGTGATGCCGGCAGTTGCGGCAAGCATGGCGCTTCCGGCCGTATTCCGCACAGTCGAGCATCGGGGAAGAATTTTGATGGATGGCGGTCTTGCCGACCCCCTGCCCTTCGACATTCTCGCGTCCGATGTCGAAATCTCGGTTGCCGTCGACGTCACCGGCATACAGGTTCGCGACGTTCCCGAAGAGCCGCCATCGGCATTGGAGGCCATTCTTGCAGCCTCTCAAATCATGCAGAATGCCATTGTCCGGGAAAAACTTGAGCGGCAGCAGCCAGACATTCTCATCAAGCCGATCGTCTCGCGCTTCAAGGTTCTTGAGTTCTATAAGATTCACGAGATTCTGGACTCGGCGCGACCGATGAAGGATGAACTCAAACATGCCCTTGATGCCGCGCTCAGCGCCGATCCGCAAAAAACGCTCTGAGCATCGTCCCGGCCCTAACCTCATCAATGCCACCATAGACATCCGGGGCGTGATGGCATGTGGGCTGCCCAAAGAATCGGACACCATGCTCGACCGCACCTCCCTTCTCATCATAGGCCCCGAAATAGAGCCTGCGAATGCGCGCAAAGGAGATCGCGGCTGCACACATGGCACAGGGCTCAAGTGTGACGTAGAGATCGAAATCAGGCAGTCGCTCGCTCTCCAATTGGCTGGCCGCATCGCGAATGGCGATAATTTCCGCATGGGCCGTTGGATCGTTCAGCTCGCGCGTCCGATTACCCGCCCGCGCGATTACGGACCCATCCGCTGCCACGATGACAGCACCGACGGGAACTTCACCGCGTGCTGCCGCCGCCTCCGCCTCGCGCAACGCAAGCGCCATCGGAGGACTGGTCTTGTCCGGCGCGCGCTCTTCTGCAACCTTGCTGTCGGTCATGAGTCCGTTGCCCAGCGCTCGCGACTACGCGGCGAGCCTGATTGTCCAATATTCAACATCCAATTTTCGGAAACACGGTCTACCGAGGCACAATAAGTCAAGTGGCGAGCACGAAACAGAAGAAAACGGAAACCGCGTCAACGGGCGCTGTCGCACCTATGCGCGTTGCCAAAGCCATGGCCCGCGCGGGGCTGTGCTCGCGCCGCGAAGCCGAGCGCTGGGTGGAAGCCGGCCGGGTCGCAGTCAACGGACAGGTTCTTGACTCACCGGCCTGCGTGGTCGGCCCCGACGATACCGTAACCGTCGACGGCGAGCCTCTGGCTGCGGCCGAGCGTCCGCAAGCCTGGCGCTATCACAAGCCCCGCGGATTGCTGACCACCCACAAGGATCCTGAAGGGCGACGCACCGTCTTCGATGCCCTACCGGACGATCTGCCGCGCGTGATATCTGTCGGCCGTCTCGACTTCTCGACGGAAGGACTCCTGCTGCTTGTCACCGACGGAGCGATGGCACGGCATATGGAGCTGCCGGCTACGGGCTGGCTGAGGCGCTATCGCGTGCGCGCGCGGGGCCGCATCTCCCAAAAGAAGCTCGATGAACTCAAGGACGGCATTACAGTGGATGGCGTCTCTTACGGTCCGATCGATGCGAAGATCGATCGTGCCGAGCGCGCCAACATCTGGCTGACCATGGGCTTGCGCGAAGGCAAGAACCGCGAGGTGAAACGGGTCCTTGCGGCAATCGGCCTCGACGTGAACCGTCTCATCCGCGTCTCCTACGGACCGTTCATTCTCGGCAGTCTTCAGCCTGGCGCCGTCGAAGAAATCACGACAAAGGTGCTGAGCGAACAACTCGGGGCGAAACTGGCGCTGCAATTCGGCCTTGTCACACCGCACAAGGCCAAACCGAAACGGCGCGGCAACACATGAGGATCGTCGCCGGGCGTTTTCGCGGCGCGACCATTGCAGCTCCGAAGGACAAGACCGTACGCCCGACGAGCGACAGGGTGCGCGAATCCATCTTCAACATTCTGGCGCATGGCATCGAGGCCTTTGCTCTCGAAGATGCCCGGGTCCTCGATCTCTTTGCCGGAACCGGTGCACTCGGTCTTGAAGCTTTGTCGAGAGGTGCCCGCTACTGCCTGTTCATCGACAACAGCGTCGACGCACGCGCCCTGCAGCGGCGCAACATCGAAGCGCTCGATCTGACCGGTAATACCAAGGTCTGGCGACGCGACGCGGGCGCGCTCGGCCCGCTACGCGGCCAGGATCCGTTCGATTGCGTATTTCTCGATCCGCCCTATGGGAAGGGACTGGGAGAGAAGGCACTTGCGGGAGCCCTCGAAGGCGGCTGGCTTGCGCCGGGCGCCGTCATCGTTTTCGAAGAAAGCGAGAATGCCGAGATTGCACTGCCCGACGCATTCAAGACGCTGGACCAGCGGACCTACGGCGATACGCAGGTCATCTTTCTCCAGGTCGACTGAGACACAAATCCGATGGAAATTATCGAAGATGCCGAACACATCGCCTGACCTCAAATCGCTCCTTGAAAACTGCCTGACGGATGCCGCGTTTCCGGAGCTGCCGAACTTTCAACGCGGCAAGGTTCGCGATTCCTATGATCTGCCCGATGGTCGCCGGGTGATGATCGCAACGGACCGGCAATCGGCATTCGACATTGTCTTGGCGGCTGTTCCATACAAGGGACAGGTGCTGAACCAAACGGCACGCTTCTGGTTCGAAAACACGGTCGATATCTGCCCGAACCACGTGATCGATTATCCGGATCCAAATGTCATCATCGCAAAGCGGCTGGATATGCTGCCCATCGAAATGGTCGTTCGCGATTATCTGACGGGCTCAACGGAAACGAGTATCTGGCCGATGTACGAGCGCGGGGAACGCGAGATGTATGGGCATCACTTCCCCGAAGGTCTGGTCAAAAATCAAAAGCTGCCTGATACGATCCTTACGCCGACAACGAAGGGTGACGCAGGCGCGCATGACGTACCCATCACGGCGGCAGAAATCGTCGACAAGAGAATCCTTTCACAAGCCGTCTGGGACGAACTTGCGGAACTCAGCCTTGCGATCTTCGCACGGGGCCGTGAGATTGCAGCGGCGAACGGTCTGATCCTTGTCGACACGAAGTACGAATTCGGAGTCGATTCAGACGGTCGGATCACCTTGGCGGACGAGGTGCACACGCCAGACTCAAGCCGCTATTGGATTGCCGACAGCTACGATGAACGGATGGCATCGGGAGAAAATCCGGACAGCCTGGACAAGGAGTTCCTGCGGCTCTGGATCAGCGCGAGATGCGATCCCTATAGAGATTCGATCCCGGACATCCCGGACGAAACACTGCTCGAATTCAGCGGCAAATACATCAGGCTCTTCGAGCAGGTCACCGGTCAGACATTCGTGAGGCCAGCCAACGACCGTCCGGTACGCGACCGCATACGGGAAAATCTGGCGACGGTTCTACACCCCGGTTGATTTCGTCCAGTTCTAAGACATCTCCTCGCGCACCGACGGACCGAAAGAACACGCTTCCAGAGCTTTTCGATCTCAGCCTGCATCAGCTATGATCCTCGCAGAGCACGCAATTGCTGTGTTTCCGAGTCGATCAAAGGGCGAAAACAGGTGAAGCTCACTGACGATCAGATGGCGCAGATCGAGCGCGATGGATTCCTTGTTCTCCCCGAATTGTTCAAGGCCGAAGAATTGGCTGCAATCAATGCGGCGCTTGAACCGCTCTTCCGTGAAGAGTCCGACGCTAATATTCGTGAGAAAGACAGCGGCGAAGTCCGCACAGCCATGGGCCTCCACCTGCGGGACTCACTCTTTCACAAACTCTGCCATCACCCGCGCCTCGTCGGGCCGGCACAACAGATTCTCGGCCCCGATCTCTATATTCAGCAGGTCAAAGTCAACGTAAAGGCCGCGTTCGATGGCGAGCCTTGGCAATGGCATTATGACTTCGCAACCCACCATGCCGACGATGGCGTGCCGGAACCCTTGGCACTCAATCTTCACATCTTTCTGGATGATGTGACCGAATTCAACGGGCCCTTATGGTTCATTGGCGGCTCGCACAAATACGGCGTCCAGCCGACGTTCCACGACACGGTCTCGACCAGCTATCCTCTGTGGGTCGTCGACCGGGACGTCGTATCGAATCTCGTGGCCAAGGGCGGCCTCTTCTCAGCCACGGGACCGGCGGGAACCGGCCTTATCTTTCATGACACGCTACTGCACTGCTCACCGCCCAACATGTCGCCACACGACCGGCCGATCTTTTCCTTGATCCTCAATCCTGTGCGCAACCGTCAAACCAAGCTCGCTCGGCCCGACTACAAGCATCATACGGATTTCACACCTGTCACAGCCCTTGCCGACGATTGCCTGCTGCGCCGATCAGCTGGCTAGGCATTTGGCAGGCGTGCTCGAGTGGATAGATTCCAATGCTTGGGTCCCGCGTGTCATCCCAGACCTTGGGGGCAAACACCATCTCGGGATGTGGGATCCAGCGCAACAGGTGGCGAAGCCGATGAGTGCAGTGGGCTCCATCAAATGCCGGGACTAAACATCTACCGCCCGCTCTCTTCGATCGTGTCGATCAGATCGAGATGCTGGGTTCGGAACGTCTCTGCGCAATCCGCCGCACAAGCGATCCAGTTTGCGCCGGGAAGCTCGACTTCCCAATAGACATCGTCCCCGCGACGCATGCGCCGCGTTCGCGCGGTGACGGTCTTGCCGGGATGACGGGCACTTGCGGCGCGCACCGTGCCATCTTCGATTTTGGTCGCCGCCGGTCCTTCGACCATATCGTAGATGGTGTGGCCCAGAAGACCGGCAATGGCGAGGCCGAGCAAAACGGCGAGGACCTTAACCATGGATCAGCGCCGCCCGAAAAGTTTCTCGATGTCCGCGAGCTTCAGCTCGATATAGGTCGGGCGGCCATGATTGCATTGGCCCGAATGGGGCGTGGCTTCCATTTCGCGAAGGAGCGCGTTCATTTCTTCTCCCGTCAGTCGCCTTCCGGCCCGCACACTGCCGTGACAGGCCATGGTGGCACAGACATGATCGAGGCGTTCCTTGAGCGCAACACTGCTGCCGCCCTCCTGGATCTCGTCCGCCAGATCGCGCACCAGCCCCTTGATGTCCGCATCGCCGAGGATCGCCGGCGCCTCGTGGACGGCAATCGCACTTGGTCCGAACGGCTCGACCACAAGGCCGAATGTCTTCAGGGCGTCGGCATGGGCAACAAGGCGGTCGGCCTGCGAAGCTTCAAGATCGACAATCTCCGGAATGAGCAGAACCTGGCGCTCGACGCCTCCCTCAGTCAGGGCCGCCTTCATGCGCTCATAGACCAGGCGCTCATGGGCGGCATGCTGGTCTACGATCACGACCGAGTCCTCTGTCTGAGCGACGATGTATGTGTCGTGAAGCTGTGCCCGCGCCGCGCCAAGCGGGTTGGCGACCTCGCTCGGCTCCGGGGTTGCCTCGTGCGGTCGGACATCGCCGCTGGGTTGATCGACAGCCGTAATTGGCGCCTGCGCCATCTCGCCGAGCCCACCGCTCGAACTGACCACTCTCGGCGTCCAGGCCTGACGGGGCGGGCGGGCATTGTCCCCCGGTTGAAACCGGCTGACCGCCGCATCGGCGAGAGCGGAGGCCGTCTGGTGTCCCGCCTCCGCCAGCGCCTGACGTAGCGCGCCGACGATCAAGGAGCGCACCGCACCTGGATCGCGAAAGCGAACCTCGGTCTTGGCAGGGTGGACATTCACATCGACACGGCTCGGCGGGACGTCCAGAAAAAGCACCAGCATCGGATGGCGCCCCAAATGCATAAAGTCGCCATAGGCCGCCCGTACGGCGCCCGAGAGCAGTTTGTCACGAACAGGCCGTCCATTGACCACGAGGAACTGCATGATGGCGCTCGCACGGTTGAGCGTCGGCAGGCCCGCAAACCCTTTGATGCGAAGCCCTTCGCGTTCCGCCTCGACGGGAACCGAATCGGTCATGAACTCGGCACCCATTATCCGTGACAGTCGCTCAAGCTCGGCGGCGCCATCGCCCGGCATCGCGGCGCTCAATCGCAACGTGGTTCGCTCCCCGCTCACGAGCGTGAAATCAACCTGCGGATGGGCCATTGCGAGACGCTTGACCACATCCGATATGGCGGCGTTCTCGGCGCGTTCGGATTTGAGAAATTTGAGCCGGGCGGGTGTTGCATAGAAAAGATCCCTGACCTCGATCCGCGTCCCTCCATTGACGGCGACGGGCCGCGGCATGGCCTTCACCCCCGCATCCACCACGATCTCGCACCCTTCCGGTGCCGATAGCGCCTTGCTGCGAATCGTCAGCCGGGAGACCGCACCGATGGACGGCAGGGCCTCGCCGCGAAAGCCCAGCGTGCGAATGGCCATCAGATCGTCATCGTCGAGCTTGGATGTCGCATGGCGTTCGACGGCCAGCTCAACATCCTGCTCGGTCATGCCGGTGCCATCGTCGGTCACGCGTATCAGTGACAGCCCGCCAGCAACCGCGACCACCTCGATCCGCTTGGCGCCTGCGTCCAAGGCGTTTTCGACCAGTTCCTTGATCACACTGGCCGGCCGCTCAATCACTTCGCCGGCGGCGATGCGATTGACGAGTGATGGCGGTAACTGGCGAACGGCCATGAAAGGCGCTCCTAGATCAACCTGCGTTCAATCGGTTGCGATCAAATGCACAGCGTTGAACGAGTCTATGTCGACTGCTCCAGATATTTTCGCGTCAGAATCTTGCCTTTTTCGACTGCCGGTTGATCGAACGGATCGACATCCAACAGGCGCGCAGCGAGTATGGTCTCAATCATAAAGTGCATCATGAGATTGCCAAGCACTTGCTCATCCAGCGTGGACAAGTCGATGACGCGAACGGGGCGTCCGGCGGCAACCAGTGCTTCGGGGATAGCGCGTTGTTGTGCAGCCACCAGATCGCCCGCGGCGCGGCCGCCGATTTGAGGCAGGCCGGCTTCACGTGCAAGTGCGGCATCGATGATGGGACCTGTTCCCTCGCTCGCGTGGCGAAGCACTGTCACAAGGTGCTGATGTGGCCCGTCCAGAAAGAGCTGGAGCTGGCTGTGCTGATCAACCGGACCAAGGGCTGCGATGGCGGATGTCCCCTGCCCGTTCTTTCCGAGGCTTTCGGCCCAAAGCTGGACGAACCAGCGTCCGAAACGCTCCAATCGGTCCGTATAGGGCATCATGACGACACCGCGAATATCGCGTTCCCGGACAAGCCCGATCGTAGCCGCGGCGCCAATTGCAGGCCCGAAATCGGATGGACTGCCAACGGTCAGCAGGCTGTCGACAACCCCTTTGGCTCCCTTGCGAATCGCGCGAGCGTCGAGACCGCGCGCCTGCGCCGCCAGAAGGCCGACATTGGTGAGCGCCGAAAACCGCCCACCGATCCCCGGATCATGATCGAGAACACGAATGCCTCGTGCCTCGGAAACCTCCCGCAGGCCATTCGAACGGCCGGGATGAGCGGGCTCCGTCAATGTGAGGAAGAGGTCACCGACACGATCCTTGAGGCCCGCGGTCTCGACAGCCTGCAGCGCCGCGAGAAACTGGACCATCGTCTCCGGCGTCGTCCCTGATTTCGAAATGACGACGAAACGCGTGCGCTCGAGATCGAGGCCTGCCAGCGTCCCCTCAAGTGTCCGAGGGTCCAGATTGTCATAGAAACGCGTTCGCGGTCGCTTCTTCTGTCCTGACGGCTGCTCGCCAGGGATGAACCAGCCGCCAAGCTGCGCCAGCATCTGGCCGCCAAGGCTGGATCCGCCGGTCCCAAAAAAGACCAGTGTCTTGGCATTGTCCATCAGAGCCGAAAGAGCGGCTTCGGCTTCAATAATATCGTCCTGCCGGTCCTGAACCTGGAGCAGCGGAAGGGCGCCTGTTTCATAGTCGCGCCTGAGAGTATCTAGAGCAGGCACCAGCCGCCCCAGCCCTGCCTCAAGCATTTCCTGAGAAAGGCCCGCTTCTCCGATCTCCGACTCGAGACAGCCTTCTATCGATTGCACAAGCATGGGGCGGCCCTTCTCCTCACCTGATCTTTCCGCGAAGAGTGGGTGCGCCTTCCGACCGTCTAGGTCAACCGTCAACGGCCTTTTTTGTTGGTTTTCCAACGATGGAGACGATCAAACCGTCAGCTTGAAGAATGCGCCTTGCAACCCGTTTCAGGTCATCGAGCGTAACGGCATCGATCAACGTGTTGCGCTTTTCGACATAGTCGATGCCGAGATTCTCGATCTGAATCCAAAGCAGTTGGCCCGCAATCTTGGAACTCGTATCGAACCGCAAAGCATAGGAGCCGGTCAGATACTGCTTGGCATTCTTGAGATCTTCCTCGCTTGGCCCGTCGACGGCCATGCGCTCGAGCTCTTTCTGGATGACACTGATCGATTTTGCGATGGACTTGTTCTCGGTCGCAACGTTTCCGGCGTAGACCGAAGCATATCGATAGGGCAACAGATAGCTGTAGACCGAATAGGCGAGCCCACGCTTCTCGCGCACTTCTTCCGTAAGGCGCGACGAAAATCCACCACCACCGAGAATGTAATTCATCACGAACGCCGGAACGAAATCCGGATCGTCGCGTTTCACGCCGCTATGGCCGAACTGTGCAACCGCTTGCGGTACATTCATCTCGGTAATGTGTTCGCGCGGGCCGACCGGTGCATTGGCTTCGGGGATCGAAGCAAGATTGGCTTTCGCTGGAAGATCGCCAAAGACGCGATCAAGAACGGTACCCAGTGTCTTGGCGTCGATGTCACCGACAACGGCAACCTTGAGCGTATCGCGCGCAAAGACACTCTTGGCAAATGCCTTCATGTCATCCCCGCTCAGCCCCCGCACCGTATCTGAGGTGCCCTTTATTTGACGCGCATAGACATGATCTGGAAACGCCAGCTTGTACCACTCGCGGGAGGCAACTTTCTGCGGGTCCTTCTTGTCGAACGCGAGACTGGCAAGAATCTGTGCCCTTATCCGCTGAATGGGCTCGGCATCGAAACGCGGCTCATTCAGCGCAAGTCGCGTCAGCTCAAAGGCCTTGTCCATGTTCTTGGTGAGCGTCTGCAGGCTGCCTGTGAAGTAATCCCGCGATGCATCGAATGAGAGTTTGACGGCATCGTCTTCCAGACGTTCCTGGAATTCCTGTGACTTCAGGTCTCCTGCGCCTTCATCCAGCATACCGGAGACGAAATAGGCTAATCCGGCCTTACCATCGGGATCCTGGGTCGAGCCTCCTTGGAAGCCGAAACGCATGGCGATGAGCGGCACCTGGCGGCTTTCGACAAGCCAGGCCTCGATTCCGCCGGGACTGACGACGCGCTGAATATCCACAGCGCTAGCCGTTCCTGCCGCAAAGGGCGCGCACAACAACAGTGCCAGAACCATCAATCGGCTCAGACCACTTTCGATCCAATTCGGCAAGAAATGCCTCTGTCTGGATGCATGGCTCATGTTCATCGACCTCAAGAATCACGCTTTGGCGTTGCATCATCTGCCTTTACAGCCTTGGTCGGTTTCGGCAGCAATACGCCGGTAACAGACCGTTTGATATCGAGATAGCGTTTGGCGACACGCTGAAGATCCTCAAGCGTTACCTTGTGAAGCCGCTCCGGCCAAGACTCGATATCCTCGATGGTACGCCCCGATGCAAGCCCCCATCCATAACGCCGAGCCAGCCTGGACTGATTGTCCGATCCATAGATTCGGTCCGCAAGATAGGAATTGCGTGCCCTGTCCAGCTCTTGCTGGGTGACGCCATTCTCGCGAACATCGTCAAGAACGGCATCAATGGCCGCCTCCGCATCGGAAATCGAAACCTTCTCGGATGCGATGGCGTAGACGGCGATCCGTCCTGAGTCGAGGCTGGATCCAGAATACCAACCACCGGCACTGGCAGCCATTTTGTCTTTGACGATCAGCTGTTTGTATAAGCGGCTAGTCGAGCCCGAACCGACGATTTTCATCAGCAGATCAAGTGCTTCGGCATCGCCGGGCTCCGCGGTGTTATAGCTCGGGGCATAATAATAGCGCTGGACAGTCGCCTTGCCTGCACGTGCATCAACGAGTTTGACGCGGATCGGTGCGGGATGCGGCGGCTCTTTCGGACGATCGCGTTTGGAGATGTCGCTGACCGCCGGAACCTTGGCGTAGGTGTCTGCGGTCAACTTCTTGACTTCTTCGACCGTAACATCGCCGGCAATCACCAGGATCGCATTGTTGGGCGCATAAAACTCCTTGTAGAAGGCCAGAGCATCTTCACGGTCGAGAGCGGCCATTTCATGCTCCCATCCTATGACCGGGATGCCGTAAGGATGGGAACGATACAATGCCGCAGTCATTTGCTCGCCAAGAATGCTCGAAGGATCATTGTCGACGCGTGTACGGCGCTCCTCAAGGATCACCTTTCGCTCTGTGACGACGTCTTCTTCCGTCAGGCGCAAATTGATCATCCGATCGGCCTCCATCTCCATTACAAGCGGCAGGCGATCCTTGGCGATCCGCTGGAAATAGGCCGTGACATCTTGTGACGTGAACGCATTATCCTGGCCGCCATTGCGCGCAACGATCTTGGAGAACTCGCCAGGTGGAATTTTCTCAGTGCCCTTGAACATGAGATGCTCAAGGAAGTGCGCGATACCCGATGTACCGATCGGCTCATCTGCCGCCCCGACCCGGTACCAGACCATATGGGTGACAACCGGGGTCCGGTGATCGGGAATGACGACCACTTCCATGCCATTGTCCAGTTTGAACTGCGCCGCGCGCACCTTGGCGTCAACGGGCTGTGCTGCGAGAGCCATCGCTGCCATTGCAAAGATCCCTATAGACACAAAAAAGCCCGCGCGAGACGCAAGCGGGCGGGTTAAGTCGTCAATGATCGCCTTAATCATTCTGATGAACCGCTTCCTGTTTCAAGGTCACATCTACGCGTTGCCGCCTAGAGATTTGGCCATTCAGTCGCCGCAGATCAAGTTGCGCACAGTCGGAATCGATTCTGCGCAGAAGCGCCATCGATCCTCAGCTGCTACAGCATCCTATGTGCGTCTGGCTGGACGGGCGTTGTTCGAGCCGAAACGACGATGATAGCCACCGATTGCGCTCTATGCCCCGCAACGGTCCATAAAATCCAGTTAAAGTTTCGTGAGGTTTGGGACGCAACCGGTCGCTGGACCGGTCACAAAGGCGGAAATCGGAAGGACGACCTACCAGGCGCCCTTCATGTTTTCGACATCGTCGGGCCCGTTTTCCTTGAAAACCTTCTCGTCCCCAGGCTTGCTGACCCAACTCGAATCCGGATCTTTAGCATCGGCTTCCGCTTGCCGTCTGCGGTCCGCCTTCAGCTTTTCCATGTCGACATTGTTGGCAATGTTCTCAAGATCGTCAACCGAGACATCCTCCCGCGCGCTTTCGATCTGTATGCCCTTCGAACTCTTTGCTGCCACACCGGTGCGGCGGTTCAAAGGATTGCGGATATTGTCGAATTCCTCGATGCCTGCCCGTTTGCTCCAATCGCCATTGTCGCGATAGTTTTTGAGCTTCTTCTTGGCAGCCGCAAGTTCGCGGGCGCGGACCTCGCGCTCATCGACTGGCCAGTTTTCAGGTGCAGCCGCCGTTTTGCGGGCCCCAGGCTCCGGCAATTTGGGCTTGGGGGGCACGACCAAAGGCGCCCGTGTCTCGACACTCGGGTCCTTACGCGGCTTTCCAAGTTCCGACAGGCCAACCATTTCGAAGAGTTTGCCCTCGAATTCGACTCCACCGCCACCAGCGCAGCCCGTCAACAACAGCGTAGCCAGCAAAACCGGTAAGATTGCCGGCTTCGTCGATCGGCGTGCACGAGATTGCGTCACTGGATTTGCCCTGTTTGTCGCGCATTTATGCGCACTTTTGTAGATTACTAGGATGTGTTTGAGACCTTTTTGTGTCCCATGAACAACGCTTCATAGAGCAAACCTATCACGCCGACGACAATGGCCACATCCGCAATATTAAAAACATACCAATGGTAGCCGAAGGCATGGAGGGAAAAAAAGTCAGCAACGGCGCCGTAAACACCGCGATCCACGGCATTTGCAAGCGCTCCACCGATGATCAATCCCATGGCCGCTCCTGCCACGGCATTCTCGGAAAGCGCCATCCAAATCCAAAGGCCGCATGACGCCATTATGGCGAAAAGAATCAATATCCATTGCCCCGACGGATCCTGTGCAAAAAGCCCGTAGCTGATCCCTTCGTTCCAGACCATCACCAGATCGAAGAAAGATGTCACCTCGACCTTGCCCTTTTCCTCAATCCGGTAGACATGGAGCATCCACCACTTGTGCGCCTGATCGGCGACGAAAGTGACGATCAGCAGCACCAGCCCAAACAAGGAGAACGGGCCCCAAAGCCAGCGGCGGAGCGACCGTTTTGCCATCAGAGCGACCTCATTGCGCAGCCATTCGGCGGGCGTCGAACTGCCGGACAGCTTCGGCATCGCGCGGTGTCAGTTCCGGAAACTCCGGGTCGGAACCGACATCCGTCGAGATTTTCCAGGACCGTGCGCACTTGCTCCCTTCGGCAAGCGCCGGCACGACGGCGATACCCGATATCTCGTCCAGCCTGAAGGCATCTGCCGGACCGGCGCCCTGTTCAAGAATGAGATCGCTGGTGATGGCGATTTCGGCAAAATCGACGGTGGAAAGCGTCTCGAACATCGCCTGATCCTCTACAAAGACCCGAGGCGCAGCCTCAAGGCTCGATCCGATCCGTTTTTCACGCCGCTCGACTTCCAGCGCACCGGTCACAACCTGCCGGGCCAGACGAATCCGGCGCCACTTGTCGGCCAACGTGTCATTTTGCCACGCGTCCGGCAGATCGGGAAAGCTGCGCAGGTGCACGGACGTTTCCGCATCATTGCGCGCAAGCCATGCCTCTTCCATGGTGAAGCACAGCATTGGCGCAAGCCACGCTGTCAGACACGAATAAATCTCATCAAGAACCGTCAAGCAGGCGCGCCTGGTCGGGCTGTCATAGGGCTCGCAATAAAGTGCGTCCTTTCTGACGTCGAAATAGAAGGCCGAGAGATCGACGATGCAGAAATTGAACAGCGTATGGAACACGCGCTTATAGTCGAAACTGTTGTAGCCGGTACGGACCAGTTCATCGAGCCCATGCAGACGGTCCAGCATCACCCGTTCCAGCTCCGGCATATCATCCGCTTCGACCCGCAGCCCCGGCTCGAAATGATAGAGATTTCCGAGCATGAACCGGATCGTATTGCGCAGCTTGCGATAGGCATCGACGTTGGATTTCAAGATCTCCGGTCCGATCCGGAGATCTTCGGTATAGTCGGAACTCATGGCCCACAGGCGCAGAATTTCCGCACCCGATTGCTTGATCACGTCCTGGGGCGAAACCACGTTTCCAAGAGACTTCGACATCTTGCGCCCCTCTTCGTCCATGACGAAGCCATGAGTCAGGACAACATCGAAGGGTGCCTGGCCGCGGGTGCCGCAAGATTCAAGAAGTGAGGAGTGGAACCAGCCGCGATGCTGGTCGGAACCTTCCAGATACATAACCTCGTCGGCGCCGCCGTCTTTGGTGCGGTTCACACTAAGATCGTCACGGGCTTCCATCACGAAGGCATGGGTCGAGCCAGACTCGAACCACACATCGAGAATATCGTCGACCTTCTCCCAGTCATCCGGATCCGCGACGATCCCGTCCAGGAAGCGCACCTTGGCATCGTCGGTGAACCAGGCATCGGCGCCTTCTTCCCGGAACGCGGCTGTCACACGATCGATCAGGTCGCCCGAACCGTTGAAGCCCGGATTTGGAATGACCTCGCCGCTTTCCTTGTGCACGAAGACCGCAATCGGAACCCCCCAGGCCCGTTGGCGCGATATGACCCAGTCAGGGCGTTGCTCGATCATGCCGCGGAGTCGATTTTGCCCCGCTTCCGGAACGAACCGTGTTTCACCAATCGCGTTCAATGCACGTAATCTTAGCGTGTCGTCGTCACCATCGATATCCTTGTCCATGGCGATGAACCATTGTGGCGTGTTTCGGAAGATCACCGGTTTTTTCGACCGCCATGAATGTGGATAGTCGTGCTTGAGCCGGCCACGGGCCAGAAGCGCGTTTGCGCCGACCACAGCCTCGATAACGGTCTTGTTGGCGTCGCCTTTTTTTCCTTTGTCGTCGATGACGCGTCGGCCCTCGAATCCGGGCGCGTCCTTTGTGAACGCGCCGTTGGCGTCAACCGTGAAAGGAATAGCCGGATCGATACCGCGCGCTTCGAGGACGCGGGCGTTTTCTGTCCAGACATCAAAGTCTTCCCGGCCATGACCGGGCGCAGTGTGAACGAATCCGGTGCCCGTATCCTCGGTGACGTGATCGCCCGCCAACAATGGCACCTGGAACCCATAGCCATGGCTCGCCAGCGGATGCGTGCAGGTCAGGGCTGCAAGCTGATCGGCCGTGACATCGCTCCGTCGCTCGAAAGCATCGACACGCGCGGATGCCATCACTTCGCCGGCAAGGGAGTCGGCAAGGATCAAACGATCGCCCGGCAGCGCCCAATTCTCGTCCGGCGCCGCGGTGACTTCATAAAGGCCGTAGTCGATCCGCGATGAAAAACAGATGGCGCGGTTGCCGGGCAGTGTCCAGGGCGTGGTCGTCCAGATCACGACCGAAGCGTTTGCGAGAGCATTGTCACCCGATGCTACGGGGAACTTCACCCAGACCGTATCGGACTCGTAGGCCTGATACTCGACCTCGGCTTCTGCAAGGGCGGTGCGCTCCACGACCGACCACATAACCGGCTTAGAGCCGCGATAGAGTGCCCCGTTCATGGCAAACTTCATGACCTCGGCAGCGATCTGCGCCTCCGCCCCATAGGACATGGTCAGATAAGGGTCCTGCCAATCGCCTTCGATGCCGAGGCGGCGGAACTCGTCGCTCTGGACCTGGACCCAGTGTTCTGCAAATTCCCGGCACTCCTTGCGAAATTCGAGAATCGGAACGTCGTCCTTGTCCTTGCCTTTCGACCGGTACTGCTCCTCGATCTTCCACTCGATCGGCAGGCCATGGCAATCCCATCCGGGAACGTAGTTGGACTCTTTACCCATCATCTGCTGGGAGCGCGTCACGACATCCTTGAGGACCTTGTTGATCGCATGCCCGATGTGGAGATGGCCGTTGGCATAGGGCGGGCCGTCATGAAGCGTGAACTTGTTGCGTCCCTGCCCTTGCTCGCGCAGTTGATCGTAGAGCCGCATCTCCTCCCAACGCGCGAGCAATTCCGGCTCGCGTTTTGGCAGGCCGGCTTTCATCGGGAAATCGGTCTTCGGGAGAAACAGGGTCTCGCGCCAATCGCGCCCTGCGGATTTGTCATCGGTCATTTCTGTTGATTCCAGAGCTTTTCTTGCTGGCCCATGACCTAGCAACCACCCTCAAAACATTCCAGTAGTGTTTACGATTTCTGCCACTGCGCGAATGCTGGTTTGACGCGGTTCGGCAAGCCATGAACAATCCGGATGCGGATTCTCTGAAGCGAGGAGCTCTTATGAAACGTCCAATCTCAATGGCATTCGCGGCTTTGATGACGATGAATCTGCCCGCCAATGCCGGAGACGCCGTGCAACTGGCAACGCAGGCTGAGACCCACCTCTCGAAAGGCGAGCATGCGGCGGCAATCGAGACCATGCGCAAAGCACTGCTCGCCACCTGGAATAAGTCTCAGATCGCCGTCAGGAACGCATTTTTCGTCACGAAACAGGCAACCGGATACGGCATTTATGATGTTCGCAAGTCGAACATCTTCGAAACCGGCGAAGACATACTTGTCTATGTGGAGCCGGTCGGACAGCGCTGGGTGACGGAAAACGGCATTCTGCGGTCGAACATCTCAGCCGATTTGAAGGTCAAGTCACGCGATGGAAAAGTGCTCGGCGAAGAAGAAGCCATAGCGCGCTATACGCTTTCGAGCCGTGAGCAGATGATGGAATATTTCATTCAGCTCACATATAGCTTCGACGGAATTACGCCCGGCAAGTATATCGCCAACACCACACTAAACGACAAGATCGGTGGCTCGTCGACAACGTTCGATCTGCCATTCGAAGTGAAATAGCAAGCCGGTCAGGACCCGGCCAACCGGCGTCCCAACGGATAAGCCAACATCGGGTCATCTTGCGTGATTTCGGCGAGAGCAGCGCGCGCGGCCTCGCAATCCTTCGCAATCTGCGCCTTGAGCGCTTGCGAATCCGAGAACCGCTCATCCCCACGCAGATACGCGATCAATTCGACGTCAATCTCGGCGCCGTAAATATCGTGATCGAAGTCGAACAAGAAGATTTCTATGAACGGTTCGGTCCCGTTATACGTCGGACGCGTTCCAAGATAGGCGGCAGCATCGAAGCGTTGGTTTTCCCATTGCACCCGCACGGCATAGACGCCGTGGGCCAAATCCATCCCAGGCGCAACAGGAAGGTTGGCAGTCGGAAATCCCAAACCGCGGCCTCGCTTAGCGCCGCCGATCACCTGCTCGCGGACGCACCACCAATATCCGAGCATATCGGCCGCCGCTCGTGGCTCTGCCTGTCGCAGCAATGCTCTGACACGACTTGAAGAAAAGACGCCTTCCCCCTCCCCGACCGGCGCCACCGCAGAGGATGTGAAACCGTTGCCTGGACCCATGGCCGCCAGCGATTCTGCCGAGCCTCCACGCCCGCGTCCAAACTTGAAGTCATGACCGGTAATGACGTGATGGACGCGTAGTCCATCACGCAGCACATCGCCAACGAACCGTTCGGCTTCCAGGCTCGCCAGCGACCTGTCGAAATTCAGGACAACCACGAAATCGAGTTCCAGATGTTCGAATAGGCTGAGCTTCAATGGAAGAGGCGTAAGGCGAAACAGTTGCCGATCCCGTTCGAAGAACTGTCGGGGATGCGGTTCAAAAACCATGACGCCGGATGGCCGACCGGCGTCTCGTGCGGCCGTCTTCGCCAGTTCAAGCACGGCCTGATGGCCTCTGTGCACGCCATCGAAATTCCCAATCGCAAGGACCGAACCCTGCAGACCTTTCGGCACCGAGTGATAGTCGCGGAGAACCTCCATCGCGCTATTTATGCTCGATCTGGATCGTCTCGCCTAGCTAGCTCGGCGCGGGACAAGCATGACAGCCTCGCCATCGAGAATAACCTTCTCATTGACGATGCATTCGCAAGACAGCACGGCGCGCCTGCGTTCGTCGACCAGATGCGTGATCTTGGCATTGGCGGTCACTTCGTCGCCGATCTTGACCGGCCCCTTAAAATTGAGGCTTTGGGACACATAGATGCAACCCGGCCCCGGCAACTTTGTGCCCAGCACTGCCGATAGCAGACCCGCTGTCAGAATTCCGTGCGCAATGCGCTCCTTAAAGACCGTCTCCGACGCGAAGTCCTCACAAAGATGAACCGGATTATCGTCGCCCGAGATATCCGCAAACTGCTGGATATCCGACTCGGTAATGGTTTTTGTGAACTGCGCCGACATTCCAACGGACAGATCCTCAAAAAAGAAGCCGTGCTTGTCCTGCCCGTTCTTCGCGGTAGCGTCGCTCATATCGGTAAATTCCCCAATCCCGTTCTTTTTCGCGCTGCACAATATCCAAGGCAGCCCCATGCTGCAACTGCGTTCGCATGGGCCTCCGGATCCATTGCCAGCATGCTGAATGAATGACTGTGTCCGGATTAACTCTATTTTTAGCGAAGCGCGATACGGTTGGTTCGCTACAGTTTGCGGCTGCAAGTCCCTTTTTGCCAGTTCGGCTCAAGTGGGAGTGTCTGAGACGCAAGTTTGAATAGGGTGATTGGCCGCCTGTCGGCAGCCGATCCTGGGGATGGAGAGTAGAATGTCTTTAGATACATCTATGTCGGTGCTTGTCGTCGATGACTACAAAACAATGATCCGGATCATTCGCAACCTTTTGAAACAACTTGGTTTTTCAGAAGTTGACGATGCGTCGGACGGGACGCAGGCTCTCGAAAAGATGAAGAAGAAGAAGTACGGGCTTGTCATATCCGACTGGAACATGGAGCCGATGACCGGCTACGAGCTGCTGAAAGAAGTCCGCTCGAATGACACTCTCGCGCGTACGCCTTTCATCATGGTCACAGCCGAGTCCAAAACCGAAAACGTCATTGCCGCCAAGAAGGCCGGTGTGAACAATTACATCGTCAAGCCCTTCAACGCCGCAACGTTGAAAGCGAAAATCGACGCTGTTTTCGAAGCTTAAGCAGCGATCTTCCCTTCACATCCCGCGCCAGCCGAGGCCTAAACGGGCCCGGCCGGCGCCGATGCTTTCAATTCCTCGTAACCCAATGTCGGGAGCGACCCCATGGGCCAACCGGACCAGGCGCGCATCTGCGCGGCCATCGACGGCATTCGTGACAAGAGCGAAATCAATCTTGTCGACGTGCTTGAACTCGCAGAGACATCCATTCAGTCCATGCGGACATTTTTCGATACACTCGATCAGAACGTCTACAAAGAGTTCCGCGACATTGCCGCTCATATCGATCGCGCCAAGCAGGAAATCGGCGAGCTGGGTGCGAACGAGCTGAAAGAGACGCGCTTGCCGATGGCTGGCGAAGAGCTTCATGCGGTGATCACCGCAACAGAAGACGCGACGACTCGTATCATGGAGAGTGCCGAGACCATTCTTGCCGCCGACACGGACGATGCCGAAGCTTATCAAACGGTCGTGCAGGACAATGTCATGGCCATCTTCGAAGCCTGCTCCTTCCAGGATATTACGGGGCAGAGAATCAGCAAGGTCGTTGAAACCTTGGAGTTTATCGAGCAGCGCGTGACACGGTTCGTCGACGCCGCCGGCATCGAAGATAGCGGACAGCTCACCGACGAAGAAGCGGCGCGTGAAGCTCGCAAGCGCGATCTCATTCTGAACGGTCCGGCGAAGGACGGCGAAGGGCACGATCAAACAAGCGTCGACGCCCTGTTCGATAGCTAAGCCGAAAATATCAGACTGCTACGGTCTCATTGTCATCTCAGGCGCGAAATCGCAGCCCGTGGCGATGACGGATCATCTGCAAAGAGGCGCTCGACAGCAGCGTGATCGAGTGCGCCACGCTGATCTCCCGTGCCCATATGCAGCCCGCTGGCGACGAACAACACATCGATCTCAGCCCGACATGCTCCGGCGATATCGGTTTTCAAACCATCGCCGATCGCCAGAACGTCTGCTCGTGAAACCGGGCCATCTGCAAACTCGGATGCACGTGCCAACGCCAAATCATAGATAGGACCGTGCGGCTTCCCGGCATAGACAACCGAGCCTCCAAGTTCCTCATACTGAACGGCCAGGGAGCCCGCGCAATAAATCAACTGCTCCCCCCGCTCGACCATGAGATCGGGATTGGCACAGACCATAGGTACGCCGCGCGCAATAAAATCTCTCATGAGCGCCAGATAGTCGTCCGGCGTCTCCGACGTATCGTCGAAGAGCCCGGTGCATACGATGAGGTCGGACTCCTGTGCCTCGGCAAGCCTCGCATCGGTTCCTTCGAACAGACCGCGATCGCGTTCCGGTCCAAGATGGAAGATGCCTTTGGCGCCCGCCGACAAGAGTTCGTCCTGCGTCACATCGCCTGACGTGACGATGGCATCATAGGCTTCAGGATCAACACCATAGTTGGCAAAGCCTTTTTCGACGGCGAATGCCGGGCGCGGTGCATTGGTAAGAAGAATGACGATACCGCCAGCCTCTCGAAATCGCCGGCAGGCCTCATTTGCGCTCTCAAAGGCGGAGACGCCGTTATGGATGACGCCCCAGACATCGCAAAGCCAGACTCTGTAGGAGTTCCCCAGTTCCGAAATGCTATCGATGATTGGTATGTCGACGGAAGATTTTTGCATAGCGGCCTCAATAAGGCCTGAGCCGGCAACTGTCGATGCCCAAATAATCTGCTTAGGCCCTGAAGCCGGCCCTAAGCCGCCTCGGCGTCGTCCTCACGACCATAAACTTCTGGACGGACAGGTCGCGGCTCGGAGAAGAGATACCCTTGGGCAAGCGCGACATCGTGATCGAGGATATTGGTGAGACTGCGCTCGTCTTCGATCTTCTCGACAATCAGCTCAAGTCCAAAGCGTTCCAGATAGGCTCGCATGTCTGCAGGATGAATGCGCGCGCCCGCTTCGGACATGCGATTTAGGAAAACATCGGACTCAACTTTGATGAACCGGAAATTCCTTTCGTGCAGGTCCCGGAAATCGACATCGAGATCGTGCACATGATCGAGCGAGAAATGGAAACCGAGTGACGAGAGAGCCTGCAAACTCTCCTGTTCGATCGGACCGCATGCCTTGAGCATATCCTGAGTGAACTCGAAAGTGAGGCTGTCGGCCAAAGACCGATTCTGCTCCATGAAGGATATGAATTCCGGGAAGAACTCCGCATCAACCAGCGAATGAACCGAAATATTACAGAAAACGCCTCGTGCGCTCGACCGCTCGCCGAGGCGCCGCAGAACCTGCACACTGCGGAACAGCATAATATTGTCGATCAGGGGCATCATGCCGGCTTGCTCGGCAATCCGCAGATAGCCGCTCGGCATAATCAGTTCGCCACCATCGTCGCGCAGACGCGTAAGCGCCTCATAATAGCGGACTTTGCGCTGGGGCAATGTAACAATCGGCTGCAGATAGAGGTCTATCCGGTTGGCCTCGATCGAGCGCCTGACCACGTCGAGGACGGTGACCTCGGCGCCTGTCGCCGGATGCGAATCGGCAACGGCAACCTGCTCCTGCATCGGAAGATTTGCAGGTTCGGATTCTGCTGTCGGTGTCCGCGGCGTTTCTGGCGCCGCGGGGGCTTCGAGGGGCCCACTGGACGCTTCCGGCATCAACATAGGATCCTCGACAGGGGCACGGCTCGCTATGCCGACATCGGGAACTTCCGGGGGGATTTCCGGCGCGGGCGGAACAGGTGCCTCTGGCTCCTGTGGCGCCGGCTTTGCGGCAGCGGCGTTCAGATGCTGTTGCCGGCGTTCATGCTGCTCCAGCGACAAGCGCTCCGCCATCTGTTTGACGAGCGTTTCCAGAAGCTTGAGCTCCGAAGTAATCCTGTCTTGCCAGTCGCGCCCTTCCGACTGCATTTGCCCGACGACGGCTTCGATCCGAGAATCCAGCCTGTCGAGATCGACGCTAAGGCGCTGGATTTCAGCAGTGAATGCCGCAGCCTGATGCGAATCATGGGCGGCCTGCTGTCCAACGTCAGCTTCTGTCTGCTCCGCAAACTCCTCGGCGAGCCGCTCCAATGTGGACAGTCGCATATTCAGATCGTTGACATGGTGCACGAACTGCACTTCGGACGCTGACTTTTCTTGAGGTGCCGGTTGGGCACTCTCGCGCAACATTTCCGCCAATGCCGCCTCAATGTGCTCGACCCGACCTGCCAGTTCCGTGGCACGCCGAGCGCGCCCGATGACAAACTCGCAGGACCCGACGACCAGCAGGAGAATGACACCAAGCAGGATCGACGGCATCAAGGCGATGCCGGACTGCACGTGAAGCCCCACAACAAACGCAACAGCAACGATCGCCATGGCGCAATACACCATGAACGTCAGCAATGGATGGCGCCCGGAAGCCGAGCTCTTTGCCAGCCTTGTCTTTGCCATGAGTCGCGAATCAACCCCCCGAATCAAATTGAACTCTCCGACACACAAGCCCTTGCTGCAACTCGCTTATGGTGAATTATCCTCGCATTTCTCACATCAACGTGGGGGGCCGACAGGATTTCGTAGCCAAAATCGCGATTGGAATCAGCGAACCGGGCTTTCAAGCCAACCGTTCCAGAGCTTCTCGCCGATCAGGCAGTCCGTTCGCATCACCGGTGTCCGCATCTGAGCGCGCATGACCTTCATCCGAGTCTGAGCGATCTCAAGAATGAGTTTACGGCGAATTGCCTCTACGAATTCGGACCTCTTGCGCACGCTCACGATAAAGGCACCCTGTCCGCCAATTACGCAGTCTTCGTAATAGGAATCCAGCAATCCCGTATCGAACCAAGATGGCCGCTCTCCGGCTTTCAGGAGAATAGGCAGACCGTTGATGGTAATGCCTGCACGAGTCGCGGCATCGCGGGCTGCCGTGACAAGAGGGCCGTGATTGTTGGGCCCGTCGCCGGAAACATCGATCACATGCCGCTCACCATGGAATCCATTGGTTTCAAAGAGTTGGCTGGCCCGGATAATGATATCGCTAATTGATGTTCGGTGCAGTTGCTTGATTTCTGCGCGTGCCAAAACCGCGGCAAAAGCCTCGGCTGACGCCACGTCACTGACGAGCGTCCACGGCACCCTCATGCGCCCTGTTCCGACACCGCCCCACTCCAGATAGGTCACCGCAATCCGCCCCCGGCGTCCCGACTGAATTGCCGCGATGACATTGGGATGCCGAAACGCGGCGAGATAGCCCTGCCTCTGCAACTGCAATTCGTCCAGATCCATCGAAAGTGAGACGTCCACAGCCAGAACAAGCTCAAGATCGACACCGACCTCGAAAGCATGGACGGGAACCCTTAACGTCTGGATCGACATAAAGAGCAGCAATGCGATAGCCAATCCGTAGGGGATCCGACACAAGCATTTCATGACCGTCAGTCTTGCATGCAAGTCCTCGCGCAGCAAAACACATCGCACACGCGACCTCAAAAACGCCCAGGTGACGATGACAATAGTGATTTCCGGGGGACTATGATGTGAAATTGCTGACGTTTCTGGGCGCCGACCGCGTGCCGTATATCGGCGCTCTCGTTGCCGGTGACCAAAAAATTGCCGTTCTGCAAGCCGCGGCTCAAGCCAAGGACGGCGCTTCACTTCCTTTTTTCGCGTCGATGCTGGCCTTCCTGCGCGAAGGCGCAAACGCACGCTATATGGCACATGTGGTGATCGATTATGCACTCACCCAGCGTCCGCCCGGAGTGGTTATCGATCTCGATGCCGTCGAACTGCTGGCCCCTATCCCGCGACCTGAATCCATCCGGGACTTCATGGCCTTCGAAGACCACATTATCAACGCAACCCGCATTGTCGGCTTTGGGCCTCTGGCACCGGTTGATTCTTTTATCGAGCGTGTCCTGGGCCGAAAACGCTCGCTCGCTCATGCGCTCAATCGCGCCTGGTACAAGCGGCCTGTCTACTACAAGTCCAACCGCTTTACTGTCGTCGGCCATGACGCGGACGTCTTGATGCCGGCCTATACGCGTGCCTTTGACTATGAACTCGAATGGGGCGTTATCATCGGATCGCCCGGCCGCAACATCCCGGAAGACAAGGCCCGCGACCATATTGCGGGTTACACGATCTTCAATGACTTCTCGGCGCGGGACGTTCAGATGCAGGAAATGAGCGGCCGGCTGGGGCCGGCCAAAGGCAAAGACTTCGACACTGGTAATGCGATCGGTCCCTGGTTCGTTACCAGCGACGAAATCACCGATCCCTACAATCTGACAATGCAGGCAAGGGTCAACGGCGAGACGTGGTCCCGCGGCACGACGGCCGACATGCACTGGACCTTCGAGCAAATGATCTCCTATATCTCGCGCTCGGAAACGCTCTATCCCGGTGAGTTCATCGGGTCTGGAACCTGTTCGGGTGACCAGGGTCGGGGATGCGGCCTGGAACTCGGCCGAACCCTTTCTGCAGGTGATGTCGTGGAACTTGAAGTCGAAAAAATCGGCGTTCTCCGCAACAAGGTCATCGGTGCAGCACGGCCAAGCAGTCAGCGCGTCAGAACCGTTGCCCGAGATGAACGGTGAGTATTGACGCATTGCTCAAGCGTTGCATCGTTCCGACGAATGCACTGCGCACACGCTACGGTGAAGAGCCGCGGTTTGCCGAAGGTCTGTACGCCTTGGCTGACGATACTTATGCCTGGATGGTACCCAATGGATCCTGGGGCGAGGCCAATGCCGGACTGATCGTCGGCAACGGGGAATCCCTTTTGATCGACACCCTTTGGGATGTCCCCAAAACGCAAACCATGCTCAATGCCATGGCGCCCTATCATCAGACGAGCCCCATCAACAAGGTCGTCAACACCCATGCCGACGGCGACCATTTCTGGGGCAATCAACTCCTCGCAGATGCCGATGTCATCACCACCGATGCCAGTCTCGCCGAGATGGCGCATCACAAACCGAAAACCCTTCTGGCCTTTCAGAAAATGGGTCGTTTTCTGGCACGCCTGCCGACCGCAAGGAGCCGCCAGGCTGGTCATTGGTTTCAGGCTATGTGCGCGCCTTACGATTTCGCGGGCGTCACCCACACGCCGGCCAAGCGTGGATTCAGCGGCACATTGAACCTCCGTGTTGGCGGACGAGAGGTCCATCTGATCGAAGTCGGACCGGCGCATACCAATGGCGATCTCATGGTTCATGTGCCGGATGCACGAACACTGTTTGCCAGCGATATTCTGTTCATCGGCTCGACCCCGGTCATGTGGGCCGGACCTCTTGAGAACTGGATTCACGCCCTCGACCGGATCCTCGCCCTCGATGTCGATATTGTCGTCCCAGGCCACGGACCATTTGCAACCCGCGAGGATGTCATCGCGGTCAAAGACTATTGGGCATTCGTCCTGGAGAATGCGCGCAAGCACTTTTCGAACGGCACCCGGGCAGACGCGGCTGCATTCAAAATCGCATCCAGCCGTGCCTTTTGCGATCGCGGCTATGACAGATGGGACTCGCCTGAACGCCTGATGACAAATGTCCACATGCTGTATCGCGAATTCCGTGGCCGGTCGCATCGACCATCGACATTGGCTATTGTACACATGATGTATCGACAAGCCCTCCTTGCCCACGACCTTCCCGAGGCCAGCCCAAGCGTAATGCGCTCTTCCGCGACGACATCCATATGACCGTAGTTTTTCTGCTGATCGGTCTGGCGCTCTTGCTCATCGGTGGGGAAGCGCTCGTGCGCGGCGCGGTTGCCCTTGCCTATCGATACCGCTTGTCGCCGCTATTTGTCGGGATGGTCATCGTCGGTGCCGGCACATCGATGCCGGAGCTCGTCGTGGGCGTGCGGGCAACCATCGGCGGATCTTCGCCCATCGCAATCGGCAATGTCTTCGGATCCAATATTGCCAATGTCTTGTTGATCCTCGCTGCGGCCTCGCTCATTCGGCCCATCCCAAGTCCGCCGAACGTGCTTAAGCCGGATGGCATCATCCTGTTGCTCATCACCTTGGCGGTCGTGTTGCTGACCCTGCAGGGAACCGTTTATTTCTGGCAAGGACTGATCATGGTGATGCTGATGGTCGCGCTCATATCGGCGGACTATTTGCGCGTCAGAAGCCGTACCGATCCAAAGGCCATGGAAAGTCCGGCGGCGCCACCGAAAGGCGCCGAAGCGTCCCCAAATCTGATGATCGCTCTGCTGCTGCTCGCATCGGGATTTGCGACCTTGCTTTTCGGTGCCGACATGCTCGTTGATGCCGCAGTCGCACTGGCCAGGCGTTTCGGTGTCTCGGAAGATGTGATCGGGCTGACAATCATTGCCGTCGGCACATCCCTGCCCGAGTTGGGGAGCGCTGTGGCGGCGGCACGCGCCGGCCACACGGATCTCGCCTATGGCAATGTGATCGGCAGCAATCTGTTCAATCTGCTGGCCATTCTCGGGTCTGCGGCCATGGCCGGCCCGCTGGTCATTTCGCAAACCCTACCGCTTGTCGATGGAACCGTGATGCTGCTGGCAACTGCGTTTGCGCTCTACTTCGTTGCGAGCGGTGCAAAGCTGGTGCGTTGGGAGGGCATGGTCATGCTGCTCGCCTATGTGCTCTATCTGGGGTTACGGACCGCTTATTCTGTCGCTTAGGGTGTGATCTCGATGAAGCACAACAAAATGAAAGCCAAACTCCATGCGGGAGAGCCGGCCTTCGGCCTGTCCATCATGGTGCCGTCTCCGCAGCTCGTCGAAATGGCGGGCGGTCTTGGATTCGATTGGGTGCTGCTCGATTGCGAGCACGGCACCATGTCGATCGAAGGCCTGGAACTCATGGTGATGGCTGCCGAAGCCGCCGACCTCACACCCATTGCGCGCCCGCAGTCCAAGCGCCCCGATCATATCCTGCAGGTTCTCGATCGCGGGGCCATGGGCGTCCAGGTTCCCCATGTGAATAACCGGGCCGATGCCGAAGCCGCATTCGCCGCGGTCAAATATCACCCGCTCGGGGAACGCGGGCACGCAAGTGGGACACGGGCCGCACGCTACGACCTGACGATGAGCCCGAGCGACTATACGGCGATGGCCAATGAAGAAACACTCGTCTGCGTGCAGTTGGAGACGGCCGAAGCAATCGGGAATGCGGATGAGATCCTGTCCGTCGATGGCATCGATGTCTTTTTCATCGGCCCGACCGACCTGGCCCAATCCATGGGTTTTCCAGGACAGCTGGAGGCAGAACCGGTTGCTCAGGCCATTGAATCGACCTTGGCGAAGATTGTTGCGGCCGGCCGAATTTCTGGGATGCCCGGAAACCGTCAAACGGTTCGGTCGGTCCTCGATACGGGCGCACGCTACGTTTATGCCCACGTCCCGAAACTCCTGAAGTCGGCCGCAGACGATTATTTTGCGGCAGCTCGAAATCGCTGACGATCCAGATGACAAGAAACATGCATCCGCTTCTCGATCCAAAAGTTCAGGCCGTTCTTGCGCGCGAACATGCGCTTGCCAAGGCTGACGACGGCAAGCTTGCTGAAGTTCGCCCTGCAATCGAAGAGGCAAAGCGCGTGCAACCCGGCTTCGATGGCTACGCGCACCTCTATCCCAAAGATGTATATCTCTCGATAGATCCGGAAATGGGTCAATTCCTGACGCTTTGTGCGGAGAGCATCGGTGCCCGGCGGATCGTCGAATTCGGAACGTCGTTCGGAATATCGACCGTTTACCTCGCCGCGGCGGTCAAAGCTTGCGGCGGCCAGGTTATCGGGTCGGAGCTTGAAGCGAACAAGGTCGCTCGCGCCCGCGAGAACCTGGCCGAAGCTGAACTCTCCGAACAAGCCGATATTCGCGAAGGCGACGCTCTGCAGACGCTGCAATCGGTCGATGCCCCCATCGACATGGTTTTTCTCGATGGTTGGAAAGAGCTCTATCAGCCGGTCCTGCAGCTCCTCGAGCCGAAGTTGCGTCCGGGCGCGTTGGTGCTCGCCGACAACATCCGCACCTTTCCGGATGATCTTGCGCCTTACCTCGATTATGTTTCGCGGTCGGACGGTCCATATCGAACGACCGTCATTCCGTTCGACAGCGGACTTGCATACTCCCTCTTTGCGCCCTGACGGTCCGACCGGCACGACCTGAAGCTGCCCGTCTCCAGGTGCACGGCAGCAAAGAGAACTGTCTTTGCGGAGCGAACCGACTCGTGGATAGACAGCGCAAACTGATACTTGCCGCATGCTGCGGCACTCATGCGGTCCAGGACGGACTAACCTCGCTCCTCTATGTGCTGCTGCCCGTATTGGCGCAGGCCTTCGGTCTTACATACGCTCAAGTCGGAGTCATTCGTGCTGCGAATAGTAGCGCCATGATGTTCTTTGAAATCCCCTCGGGGATTCTCTCCGAACGCGTCGGCGAGCGCGCGCTTCTGGTCTTCGGCCTCCTTTGCTCTGGCGCTGGAATTCTCGCCCTGACGCTGACCGGCAGCTATGTCGGCGCGGTTTCCGCTCTCGTACTTGCCGGCAGCGGTGCCGCCTTTCAGCATTCACTTTCGTCTGCGGTTATCACGAGGACATTTGAAGGCAGTCGCATGAGGCCGGCGCTCGGCGCCTACAATTCATCGGGTGATATCGGCAAGCTGACCTTTGCGGCCATTTTTTCGTTGCTGATCGGTTTCAGCATCGGCTGGCAGATTGTCGTAGCAGGTCTAGGGTTGATAGCGGTTGTCTCGGCCATCGCACTTTATTCAGTGCTGAGCCATTTGAACGTCGGCTCCAGGCCGCCGGCCGCTTCTGATGCAGACCATTCGATAGCCCGGCATGATTGGGGCATCAAGGATCGGACCGGCTTCTCTGCCCTTGTTCTGGTCGTATTTCTCGATACCGGCGTGCAGGCAGGGTTTCTGACCTTCGTTGCCTTCGTCTTTACCGAGAAACAAGTCTCCGCCCATCTCGCAACTTTCGCCGTGGTCCTGACGTTGGCCGGCGGCGTTCTCGGCAAATTCGGCTGCGGCTTTCTGGCGGAGCGCGTGGGACTCATTCGCGCCCTGATCCTCGTGGAGTGCCTTACGGCGGTCGGCATCGTTGCAATTCTGCAAGCACCACTGGTGAGCGCTTTCATCCTCCTTCCTTTGGTTGGGATGGCTCTTCAAGGCTCGTCCACGATTACCTATAGTATGGTCGGCGATTTTACGAGAAGCGACCGTCGGTCTCGCGGCTTTGCCGCGGTTTATTCGATTGCAACGATCGCTGGAATCGCAGCGCCTGTCGCCTTCGGTTTGATCGGCGATCACTACAGTCTGACCGCCGTGATGACGACGATGGCCTGTTTTACATTACTGCCGCTGCTTCCTTGTATCGCGCTGAGCCGAGCGCTGGCGGTCCAGGGCATCCGATAGGGCGCCTGACGGGGATCGGAAAACGGTCGGTGAAAACACCCCTCGCGTCTTGCTGGCTGTCGACCGAGATTGAACCCGATACCGGTATCCTCAATGCCGATCGACGATCTTCAGTTGGTTGCTACGCCGAAACGCGCACTGATCAGACATCGCACATGCAATGAATATTCGTGTAATTCCCAATGCAACCGTTCTGGCAAGGCAGATTTAACTGACAATTAAATCGTAGGAATAAAACTATGTGAGCACGCATCTGCAGCTGCGGCATTTTGAGTATTCTTGATTGAATCGAAACCCTATCTGTGAACTCAACTGGGATTTGATGGCATGGCGAGCATTCTGTGTATTGAAGATGAAACGCATCTTCGGGAAGATATTGCCGAGGAGTTGCGGGACACGGGCTACACGACCTATGAGGCACGCGATGGCGTCGAGGGTTTACAAATGATCCTGCGGCACAAACCCGACATGGTCGTCAGCGACATTTCCATGCCACGATTGAATGGGCATGAGCTGGTTCGCGCCCTACGCAATGATCATCCTGAGTTTTCTGAAATGCCCGTGATTTTCCTGACCGCATTCAATGACCGAAAGGATCAGTTGGAAGGTCTCAAGATAGGTGCAGACGATTATCTTACGAAACCCGTCGACTACGATCTTCTGCAGGCAAAAATCGCCTCTTACCTACGCCAAGCCGATCGTATGATCGAGCGTACGCAAAGAGAGAATACCAGGCTCTGTCGGGCCCTGAATGCCCACAAGACCGTTCCAGCAAAGAACCCCAAGCCAAAAGCGGCACGCTTCCGCATTGTGCTGGTTGGTGAAAGCCATTCGGGACTTTGGGCTGTTCAACGTCAACTGGAAGACCTCGGGACTGACGTGCGTGTCTTCACGAGTGGGGTCTCATTTCTCAAAAAAGGTACCAAAGAGCGAGCGCATGCCATTCTGGTCTGGCCAACGAGCGATGACATCGACGGCGCGACACTTGCGGCCAGAGTTCCTTCCGGCGAGACCAATTTGATCGCCGTCCTCAGCGATGAATCCCAGCAGGCCGAGATTTCCAAGACCTTCGAAGGCACAGTTGCCCTTCCCCTGGACTGCGATCAGATGGCGGCCAAGCTGGATCAGTGGGCCAACAGGCAAAAGGCCACCTGAGAGATCGAATCGCAAAGCCAGCCGACCGATAACGATTTTGCCGAAAAATCGTTGCCCACGAGGAGTTTGCGCCGTTTATAGTCGGGTTTGCTTCGTTGCCGGCTTGCGGTGACAGGGGGAGCCGATTGCGATCATATGACTCTGCATGATCGCAAGAGGCTGTAGCGAGGACACGGCGATGGACAGCGATCTCGGCTCATATGATTACATCATCGTCGGCGCAGGTTCCGCCGGCTGCGTGCTGGCCAACCGGCTATCGGAAGACCCGGATGTTTCGGTGCTTCTCTTGGAGGCTGGCGGTAAAGACAATTACATCTGGATTCATATTCCCGTCGGTTATCTCTATTGCATGAACAATCCTCGCACCGACTGGGGGTATCGTACGGCTCCGGATCCCGGGCTCAATGGGCGCAGCCTCGGCTACCCGCGCGGCCGTGTGCTGGGCGGCTGCTCGTCGATCAACGGCATGATCTATATGCGCGGCCAGGCCAGAGACTATGATCACTGGCGACAATTGGGAAACGCAGGGTGGGGATGGGACGATGTCTTACCCTTCTTCAAGCGTTCCGAGGATCATGCCGCTCTGCCAACACCGGATGACATGCATGGCACCGACGGCGAGTGGCGGGTTGAGCATCAACGGCTCTCATGGGAAATCCTCGATGCGTTCCGCGACGCAGCAGCCGAGGCCGGCATACCGAAGATCACCGATTTCAACCGCGGCGACAATTCGGGATGCGCCTACTTTCACGTCAACCAGAAACGCGGCATTCGCTGGAACACGGCAAAAGCGTTTCTTAAGCCGGCACGCAAGCGCGCCAATCTGCGAATTCTCACACACGCTCAAACAAGGCGCCTGCGCCTGGATGGCCGCCGGATCGTCGGCGTTGAATTTGAGCACCAAGGACGCAATACGTTCGCCGGGGCAAAGGGAGAGGTTATCCTGTCGGCGGGTGCCATCGGGTCTCCTCAGATCCTGCAATTGTCCGGGATCGCATCCGCATCTCTGCTTGGTGAACACGGTATTCCCGTCACACACGAACTCGAAGGCGTCGGCGAAAACCTGCAAGATCATCTCCAGGTCCGGTGCGCCTTCAAGGTAAGCGGCGTGAAGACACTGAACGAGCGCGCGAACAGTCTCTTGGGCAAGATCGGTATTGGGCTCGAATATCTGCTCCTGCAGAAAGGGCCGATGTCCATGGCACCGTCACAACTCGGCGCCTTTGCGAAATCGGATCCATCATTCGACACGCCGAATCTGGAGTATCATGTCCAACCCCTGACATTGGAGGCTTTCGGCGAGCCGCTCCATCCGTTCCCGGCTTTCACGGCAAGCGTCTGCAATCTGCGTCCCGAGAGCCGCGGAACTGTCCGCATAACCAGTCCGGACATGCACGTTCACCCGGAAATCCTGCCAAACTATCTTTCAGCGCCCAAGGATCGCCAGGTTGCGGCAGATGCCATTCGCCTCACGCGAAAAATCGCTGAACAGCCTGCGCTGCAAAAATACCGACCGCTGGAATTCAAACCCGGCCCCGAAATCGCATCGGACGAGGATCTCGCCAAGGCAGCCGGCGATATATCGACAACGATCTTTCATCCCGTCGGAACAGCCAAGATGGGGAACGATCCGATGGCTGTTGTCGATGAAAAGCTACGCGTTCACGGGCTTGCCAATCTGCGTGTTGTCGATGCTTCGGTCATGCCCACAATTACATCGGGTAACACGAACGCGCCGGTGATTATGATTGCAGAAAAAGCAGCAGCGACGATTAGAGAAGATCGACGAGACGGCTTGTTGTCAGAATGAACCCGGCCGCAGTGCCGTGCTCGCACAGGAATATGCGCCGGGCCGACGACCAGGCGTTCAAGCTTCGTAGAATTCTGCAGTGGGTTCGCAACCCGACCCGAAAAAAACGGATCGTGAAGTTTTAGCGTCGGCGACGCGTATTCCGTCTCTGCTGACCACGGGTCGCAGGTGCACGCTCGTCTTTGTGTCGGTACACGATACGTCCTTTGTCGAGATCATAAGGCGTCATTTCAACACTGACGCGATCGCCAACTAAGGTGCGAATACGGAACTTTTTCATCCGCCCCGCCGTATAGGCGATAATTTCGTGATCGTTATCGAGTTTTACGCGAAACCGCGCATCCGGCAGGATGTCGGTGACCGTCCCTTCGAATTCGAGGAGTTCTTCCTTTGCCACGTTTGGTCCTTGTTTCGATCGTCATTCATGAGTGCAAGGCCCGGGTGAACCGGGCCCTGCGGCTATGTCAAAGCGTCTTGTCGCCCCGAGGCTTATGAGCCCATCTCGATGTTGGCGGCCTGTTTGCCGCGGCCACGCGGATCGTCTTCGACTTCGAAGCTCACCTTGTCGCCTTCATCGAGCGGTCCAATTCCGGATTTCTCCAGTGCTGTGATGTGAACGAAGACATCCTTACCGCCGTCGTCAGGAGCAATGAAGCCGAAGCCACGCGTATGGTTGAAAAATTTCACGGTTCCATTCTGGCGCATAGGGATCTCCTTTCCCGCTTTCAAACTTTCTGTAGTTCGGCCATGAACTCATGGCCTGAGCCGAATTCACAACGGCGGTTGCGGCTTTCATATCTCTCAGATTGTCGGGAAAAGTCATCCTGCCCATGGCGGGGCATGGCGTCTTAGCCGGTCGTCCGAGGGTGTACCTTCTCCAAAGCCATAGCACACCTGCCGTAGATGTAAGATCAAACCCGGCTGACGGCAAGGCATATTCAAAGGTCGATCACGGAGGCACAAGCGACGCACAGATTTGCGTCCATGCATTAGACTCATGCCGGCAGCATCAAAAAGTCCCGCCCGAACAATGCCGGAGCGAGACTTTGACTTCACGAAATCCGTCACCTTGATGACGCTATTCAGCAGAACGTCAGTGCCTGCAAGGCTGCGCTTCGACCTTGCATTTCCACCCGCCCCTGCGCGCCGGTGTGCAACTCGCCGTCTGGCGCGCCGCGTTACGAAAATCGCCCCATTCGGGACCATACTCCCAAGCCGTGAAACGGCTCCATCGCATGACTGCGGCTTCGAAGGCAGCTTGCTTCGTGGCACCTGCCCTGAATGTTTTGCCGCTATGCATATGAGCTGCCCCCAATAGCATTCGGCACACTTTTCCATCTGCCATCGTGCGCGGAAGGCTGATGGCATCAGCCGTATCCGTGACCATGATTGAAGATGACATACCGACGGCTAAGGCGACAAACGTCGCTTTCAGAATTGAAGAACGCATTACTGGACCCCTACCAATCACTGCAATTCAGCTGGCAGGATCGGCCAAAACACTTAAAAGTTTAGAAACATTGGCAACGACTTACTCACCTTTAGGACGCGGAACGGGTGTGACAGATTGTCGTTATTCGACCATCGGATCGTGCTAACTGTGCTCCAAGATCGCTGTCGCTAGGGAAGATTGATTGTGACCGCCTACCTCCAAAAGTGGCTCTTGCTCGTTGCCGGCGCCCTGTTGACGGCTTCGACACAGGCCACATATGCGGCATCCGAGCTGTCACAGCTCCAGGCACGATGCTGGGCACCCGCAAATCTTGCGGGCCGGGCTTCGGAAAAAACCTCGGTTCGGCGCCGAATCCCGCTCAACCTCGCCGCATTGCGTGCGGCCGCCCCAAAATCGGTCAAACCGCTCCCCAAGCATCTGCATGGCGCCATACGTCGGGTGAAGCTGCCACCAGGAAAGAAGCTGATTGCGATCACCTTCGATCTTTGTGAGACGTCCGGTCTCGTTTATGGCTACGATGGACCGATCGTCGACTACTTGCGAAAGCACAAAGTGCGCTCGACCTTCTTCGCCAGCGGCAAATGGCTGGCAACGCATAATGAGCGCGGCCAGCAGCTTCTTTCCGATCCTCTCTTTGAAATTGCCAATCACGGCTGGACACATCGCGACATGCGACGTGTCAGAGGCAAAATACTCAATGACGAGATCGCCCTGGCGCAATCGGCCTATATGCTCACAAGGAAGTCTCTGTCCTCCAGAGCTTGCGTGCGAGAGCATCCGGACGCACTTGCGCGGGTTCCGAAGGAAATGCGTCTGTTCCGATTCCCCTATGGCACCTGCAATGCACAGGCATTGAGGGCAGTGGCGAAAGCCGGCCTTCCGGCAATCCAGTGGGATGTTGTGACGGGCGACCCCATGCGGGGACGATCCGCGAGGGCAATCGCATCGACAGTCCTGCGAGGCGTGCGGCCGGGATCGATCATCATCGCCCATGCCAATGGTCGCGGCTGGAATACAGCGAAAGCGCTCCCGCTGATCATTCCGAAACTTCGCGCCAAAGGATATCGATTCGTCACAGTCAGTGAACTGCTCGCAGCCGGCAAGCCCGAGATCGCCACGACCTGCTATACATGGTCGCCGGGCGACCAGAAGGCCGCCCCACTCGCCCAAACCGCAAAGGCCAAGGCCGCCAAGAGGCGCCGCAATGTCGCACCGCTCACCTTCGAATCAACCGATTGATATCGGACCGGCTATTCTGTCGCCGCTGTCGACCTCGGACGCACAGACTCTTGGTTCGGCAATCGCGCGCATCGAGCCTTGGTCGCGCATGGGTTATGCGGATGAGACCTTGATAGACTATCTCGCAGATTCCGGTACCAATGCCGGCGCTCGGAAGCTCGGCATATGGCAGAGCGAGAACCTCACAGGCTGTATCTCGATCCGCGATCCATGGCTGATAGGCCCTTACCTCGAGATGTTGGCGCTCTTGCCCGATTGGCAGGGTCGCGGTATCGGCTCCGCCCTATTGCGTTGGTTTGAGCAAGACGCCAACCCCGACGCGCGTAACCTTTGGGTCGTTTCATCGAGCTTCAACGAGCGAGCGCTGGCTTTCTATCGCAGGCACGGTTTTGAGGACGTTGCCACGCTCCCAAGCCTTGTCTTCGATGGCTTCGATGAGATTCTGCTGCGAAAGTTCCCGCTTGGCTCATCGTGAGAGTCTGATCCGAATGTCCTGAAGCCAGCCCAGGCATTGAAAGTCGGCCATTGGGCGATTTTCAGAACACTCTCTGAATCAGCTCACTTCAAAGACGACGCGGCCGCGTACTTTGCCCGCAACGATCTCGGGTGCCAGTTTCGTGACATCGTCCAGCGGATGAGTTTCCGTAATCGACGCGATGTGCGCCGTATCCAGATCGGCAGCCAATCGCTGCCAGCACTCCAGCCGCTTCTCCTTGGGCGCCATCACCGACTCGCAACCTTGAAGTGTCACACCGCGGAGGATGAATGGCATGACGCTCGTCGGAAGGTCAGCCCCTTGTGCCAGACCGCAACAGGCAACACAGCCATAGTACTTCGTCTGGCTAATAACATTGGCAAGCGTGGTCGAGCCGACCGCATCAACCGCGCCGGCCCACTTCTCGCGGCCAAGTGCGCGGGCTTTCCCTGACAACTCTTCCCGGTCGACAATCTCGGCAGCACCGAGGCCTTTGAGATAGTCCGCTTCCGCTGTCCTGCCTGTCGACGCATGAACCTCGTAGCCCAGCTTTGCGAGAACCGCGACTGCGACGGATCCGACCCCACCCGAAGCACCGGTGACGAGAACCGGACCTTTGTCCGGCGTCACATTGTGATCTTCGAGTGCCAGGACACAGAGCATCGCCGTGTACCCGGCTGTACCGATCGCCATTGTATCGGCACAGGAAAAGGCATCGGGAACAGGCACCAACCAGTCCGATTTTACCCGCGCTCTAGCCGAATATCCCCCGAAATGGGTTTCTCCAAGTCCCCAACCGTTGACTAACACCTTGTCGCCAGCCTTGTAGTCGGAACTCGACGAGGAAATCACTTCGCCGGCGAGGTCGATGCCCGGAATCATCGGATACTCTCTGATGATGGGTGCCGCGCCGGTAACCGCGAGCCCATCCTTATAATTGAGCGTCGAATGGGTGACGCGGACCGTTACATCGCCTTCCATGAGGTCGTCGTCACTCAACTCCGTCCACTCGACATTCTGTCCACCTTCGACTCTCGAAACCAACAGTGCCTTGAAGCGCTCCATGCTCATATCCCTTGAATTATCACTGCTCACAGCTTGATTTGGCCGACTCCTGGCGCGTCGACGACGATAATGCAACTTGGATAAAGGTCGTGATCCCGGTCCGACCCTATGCCAGCCGGCGCTCCATGGTCAGATGCTCGATACCGGTACAAGGCCCGCAATCCTCTTCTCCTTTACCGATGACTCTGAAACCGTTGTGCTCGTAAAACCGGATAGCGCGGGTATTTTCGGGCATGACGCCTAGCCGCAGCGCAGGCACATCCGCATAGGCATCGATGATCGTGCTGAGTAATGCCTTGCCGATCCCGCTCCCCTGGCTGCCGGGAGCAACGTAGAGGCTGAAAATGTCGACAAACCTGTCCGGCTCAAGCTGCGCATAAGCCGTCCCATTGATCTGATCTTTCGTCTCTGCGACCAGCAGACGTCCATTCGGATGCTCCAGAAATCCCGTCAGCACCTCGACCGAATGCCAACGTTTGGTGATTTCAGCCACGCGCTCCGGCCCGTGGATGGAGTCGTATGTGGCGTGCCACGTAACTCCCAACAGGTCGCGGATTCCGGACAGATCGTCCCGTGTTGCCAGACGAATGCCGACTGCTGTGCCTTCGAGCGGCTCATTCGACTGCTTGTCGGAAAAACTAGCCAACCTTTTCACCATCTTCCTTTGTGAAACCGCCGATGCTTCCATCGGGTAGAAGCTCAATGACCTCTTCGGACGGGCGGCAGAGCTTTGTGCCTTTTGGGCTCACGACAACCGGCCTGTTCATCAGAATCGGATGCTCGACAATGAAATCAATCAACTGATCGTCGGTCCACTTGGGGTCGTCCAGGCCCAATTCGTCATAGGGCGTCCCCTTTTGGCGGAGAAGGTCACGCACGGAAATGCCCATTTCGCCGATCATCGCAACGAGACGGTCGCGACTGGGCGGGGCCTTGAGATACTCGATGACTTCCGGCTCTTCGCCACTCTCGCGGATCATCGCCAGCGTATTGCGCGAGGTTCCGCACCTGGGATTGTGGTAGATCGTTATCGCCATGGTCTCCTCCTTTGTTCCTAGATCTCAACTACAAGACCGTCGTAAGCGCACTCTTCCGGCACATCGTCCACACGGGCCAGCATTTCATCCTGCATATGGGTCAGGATGATGCGCTTGGTTTCGAGCTCGTGCTTGTGTTCCTGAATGACAGGATAGTTCAGATGGAAGGGCACGGGTTTCTGATGAAAGTAACACTCGGCGACGAAAAGATCCGACCCCCGCGCCAATGCCGGCATGTGCTCCGTCCACTCGCTATCCCCGGTATAGGCAATGACCTTGCCAGCCACCTCGACCCGCATGGAAGTCGGATTGGTCTCGACCGTGTGGATTGCCGGATAGGTCGTGACCTTCAGACCGCGCAACTCGTGAGGTTGCAGCGTTTCCATTTCGATGACGTCCATATCGAATTTCGGCACCATGGCATCCATGCCTGGAAAGAGCGCATCGCGGATCTTGTCGAGTCCTTCCCTGATGCCCGCGGGTCCCGCAATCGTGAGAGGTGACTTGCGCTTGGCCGCCAGCATTCCGTCCATGACCAGAAACGGAATACCGCCGCAATGATCGCCATGAATATGCGTGACGAGGATCGCGTCGATCATATTATGAGACAGCTCAAGCGCCTTCATCGCGATCAGGCTGGAGCAGCCGAAATCGATCGCAAAGCAGATCTCCGGGGCCTCCACGAGAATACAGGTATTGAAGCGTCCGCCTGAACCGAACGCATCCCCCGATCCGACGAATGTCACTTTGACCGACATATACTGAATGCCTCTCTTTTTTTGCGTCCCTGTCGTGACCTGCGGTCACTCCGCGCCTCTTGGTTGCACTCCAATCGTTACTCGAAGCATCGGCAAGCGCAGTGACACCGAAAACGTCCCCTATTCGTCATTGCCGGACTTGATCCGGCAATCCAGGCCGCAGGCCGCGTGCTTCCGATACATGCAGCGATCATCCGACTCGCCTGATGTCAAATGATGCCGTCGTCGCGAAGAGCCTGCCGGCCAGCCTCGTCCAGCCCCAGGACTTCCTCCAGTATTGTGTCTGTATGCTCGCCAAGCGTCGGCGGTGGCAGACGATAATCCACCGGCGTCCCGGACATCTTGATCGGATTGCCGATCAGGTCGACCGTGCCACTACCGGCAAGTTCATGCGGCATGGAGATTTTCATCTCCCTTTGCTGCACCTGCGGTTCGGCAAACACCTGATCCAGCGTGTTGATCGGTCCGCACATAATGTTGATTTTTGCAAGTTCCTCGATCCAATACGCACTCGGATGAGCCTTCAAGATGCCTTCGACTTCAGGCACCAATGTTTCACGATTACGCACGCGCTCGGCATTTGTCGCGTAGCGCGGGTCTTTGGGAAGATCTTCTCGGCCGGCCATTGTGCAGAAACGCTCGAACTGGGCGTCGTTATTGGCCCCCATAATGATAAAGCCATCGGCGGTCGCGAAGGCTTGATAGGGCGCCGTATTCGGATGCTGCGTTCCCATCCGCTCAGGGATCACGCCGCCCGTCAGATAGTTGAGCCCCTGATTGCAGAGCCAGGAAACCTGGACATCCAGAAGTCCGAGATCGATATGCTGCCCTTCACCTGTCGCATCGCGGTGGCGCAGTGCCGCTAGGATTGCAACCGAGGCATACATCCCGGTCATGATGTCGTTGATCGCGACCGGGACCTTGACCGGAGGACCGTCAGCTTCGCCTGTCATACTCAGGAGCCCGCCCATGCCTTGAGCGATCATATCGTATCCAGGTCTGGCGGCATTCGGACCGGTCTGCCCATAGCCGGTGATCGAGCAGTATACGAGTGAGGGAAATGCGTCTTTCAGATCCTCATAGGCCAGACCGTACTTCTTCAGTCCACCGACCTTGAAATTCTCGATGACAACGTCGGAGGAACTCAGAAACCGCTTGATGAGCGCCACACCGCCGGGCTTCGACATATCGATCGTGACGGAGCGCTTGTTGCGATTGGCGCAGAGATAATAGGCGGCTTCGCTCGTCTCCTTGCCGTCTGCCGACATCACATAGGGCGGGCCCCAGGTCCGCGTTTCATCGCCGACGCCCGGGCGTTCCACTTTGATGATCTCGGCGCCCATGTCGCCAAGCAGTTGCGTGCAAGACGGACCAGCCAGAACACGGCTCAAATCCAAGACGCGAATACCGTCGAGTGCACCCTGTCCCAATGGTAGATCCCCCCAAAGTCGACGCCAGCTGAAAAAACGAGGCCGACTTTAGTGGGTCATCCATCTGCAATCCAGTGCCAACGCGGGCCGCTAACATTAGGGCAGCGTTAGGAATTATTCGATGGAACGATGTTCAATCATCCATTGTGCAACGCATGCAATTATTGCATCGCAGCAACGAATTTCCTTGGTCATTACGTTCGCTCTACTTACGCTCCTTCAGTAGTAGCGGCTCAATTTGCTACTTAAGGAGGCGTTTCATGGGTATCTCGATCAAACTGATGACCATCACGACAGCGCTCGCATTCGGATTTTTAGGCGTCCTCATCCTCGGAATGATCTAAGCGAAGACGGCCAGGTCGAAACGATCGCCCTCAGAGCAGCGAGAGTTGCTCGCTGGCTGCTCCGCAGGAAATGAGTGTCACTTGCATCCTCGACTTCCTGGAACCGGTTTGCCGGTATCCTGATAACGGATGCAGGAGTAGCCAAACTTGCCGCTTGGTTCGGGTACGCCCGGCGCCAGTTGGAATTTCGCAGATAGGGCACCGCCGAGACCCGCAGGAAACTGGATCTTTTTTACGATCAGGAATTCGCTCGGTTGTCTACCTACCCTGGCCTTCCTGTTTCCCTGCAGTATGACGCGATCAGCGCCTCCGCCTGAAATGATCTCGGTTTCCCCCACGCGAATAACATCCTGGGTGGCAATGATCTTTACCGAACCGTCATCGATGAGGCCGGCAAGACCTGCCAGTTCGGGCAAGACGCCATAAGGTTTCACATCTCCAGCGGCGACCACTTTCGACGGATCGATTGTCACCAGACCGCCAGGATAGATGCGCTCGAAGCGGCGCCAGAGAGTGGCCCCGGGACTGTTCTGGGGTACAACGACGCCGTTCTCATAGGCTGCCGCCCTGTCGAAAATGCCCCCAGGCAGGCTTACGGTGCTAACGCTCGATGTGGATAGAACATGATCCGGCAAGCGTCCGGTCAGGGCCTTGACCCTGGCTTTTGCGCGGAGTGACCGACTGCTTTTAGACCCGCGAAAGTATCGCAGACAATCGACCCGGGACGGAATGTGCACGCGGCTCGCATCGACACCGATCACGCCGGCCATAGCTTTCTTGCCCGCGCGCCGCCGCTGGGCTGAAACTACCACAGACTGCAGGCGATCGACAGACCCGCTGAATTGCCAGATCATCGGTCGAGCGCTTGCGATCACGATATAGAGCGGCGCGGTCCCTGGCTCTATCCAGGCATTGGCAACGCTGACCGAAACGGTGTCATCGCCAAGGTTGACCGATGAGAGCGCCCGTCCGCGCGCTGCACTCAGAAGAACAAGCTTCGCGCCCGGCTGTGCCTTTGGAAATCCACAGCTCTTAGCAAGCTTGCGTTCTTTTTCTTCTCGTCGGCGCTCACGCTCTGCCGCACGCAAGGCCTGCTGAAGGCGACTTGCAGCTGACCTGAGGTCTGCAATTTCTACGGCTGAGAACCGACCGTCGCCATCGCTGTCGAACCGCTCAAGGATTTGATTCGCGATCGACATGAATTCTTCGCGGGAGACAATCTTGTCGCCGTCCAAATCGAGACTCATCGGCACTTCGGTCCGGCGTGCGCGATATTTGGCAAAACGTTTCTCGATGTCGGCATTCGCGGCCGCGATCATCTCGTTGAAAGTTAGGACCTGATCGCCATCGAGATCGCCTTTCAGTTGTTCCTTGAGCAGAGCATCCAGAGTTTTTGCAATCTGCTCAGCGGTCGGCTCCAGCGAAACACCTTGCGAGCGAATCGGCTGACGCGCTCGCTTGCCGAGGGAAAGTTTTAGTTCCGACAGTGTGATCTGACCATCGCCGTCCAAATCCATGCGCAACCACCGCCCGATCTTTGCCGATCTCTGCTGGGCGAAAGAGACCTTGCGCTGAAGATCGTGGTCAGTCGCCGAAATCCCACCGCCATCGACGTCGGCCGACTGAAACATTCTCAGGAGCCCCGCACGCGCCCGATCAACGGATTTGTTGACGCGTGCATGGTTCCTGGCCCGCACGGTCATCCAGGACTCGGCGTCCGGCGCGGCGAGGACGGTGTCGAAGGGAAGAAAAGTCACGATGGAAAGTGTAAAAGCGATTGCGAAATGCGGGAATTTCATCTTGCACGACCCTTTACAGCTCAGCCTGAAATTTGTGGGACCTTCTCACATGTGTCCGTCAATTCCATGAATAAGCATACACCGTGACCAACAAGAGTGCCCGTTGGACAACCAATTCTCGCCAAGTGTTCCGTGCCGGGATTCTTGCAGAATCCCAACACTCACCGCAGATCGCACTTCCTGGCCACCGATCACAATTGTCGGCGACCTATGCAGCCTCTGTCGCGAAGGCCCGAGGCTCGTAGTTGAGAATTGGCGACAACCACTTTTCGGCTGTCTCGATCGGCCATCCCTTGCGCCGCGCATAATCCTCGACCTGGTCGCGTTCGATCTTGCCGACGCCGAAATAGTGGCTCTCGGGATGGGAAAAATATAGTCCGGACACCGAAGCCGCCGGCCACATGGCAAACGACTCTGTCAGTTTGACGCCAGCCCGGTCCTCTGCCCCTAACAGACGGAATAGCGTTTCCTTCTCTGTGTGATCGGGTTGCGAAGGGTAGCCCGGCGCGGGCCGGATGCCGCGATAACCCTCGGCGATAAGATCGTCGACGCCCAGAGCCTCGTCACGCGCGTAGCCCCAGAACTCCGTACGGACGCGCTCGTGAGCCCATTCCGCAAACGCCTCGGCCAACCGGTCGGCAAGCGCTTTCAGCATGATCTTCGAGTAGTCGTCATGCGCCACCTCGAACATCTCCGAGCGCACTTCCTCGCCAAGCCCGGCGGTCACGGCGAAACCACCGATATAATCGTTCAGTCCTGTGGACTGAGGTGCAATGAAGTCTGCAAGAGCGGCGTTGGAGCGCGTGTTTGTTCGCGCAATCTGCTGCCTCAGCGTGTGGAATGTCGCGAAGGGCTGTTTGCGCTCTTCGTCGGGATAGACAACGATGTCGTCATCTCCGACTGCGCTTGCCGGCCAGAAACCAACAACGCCATTTGCGGTCAGCCACTTCTGCCCGACAATGCGCGATAGCATTTCCTGGGCATCGGCAAACAGCTGCCGCGCCGCCTCACCCATACTGTCGTCCTGGAGGATCCGCGGATACTGCCCCTTGAGTTCCCATGTCGCGAAGAAAGGCGTCCAGTCGATGTAGCGGGCAAGTTCACCCAGATCGACATTCCCCAGGGTCTTTGTGCCAATGAAGCGGGGCTCAGGTGGTTGATAGAACCCCCACTCAACGGGATGCTTGTTGCGCCGCGCGTCATCCAGCGTCAGGCGCTTCTTATCCTGGCGCCCACGTGCATGAGACTCGGCCATCCTGGCATAGTCCTCGCGAATGCTTTCGACATAGGGCTGGCGGTCGCTGTGGGACAGGAGGGTGGAGACGACGCCGACCGCCCGGCTGGCATCGGTCACATAGATCGCCTGGCCACGCTTGTAGTTCGGGTTGATCTTGACGGCCGTATGAATCCGGCTCGTGGTAGCCCCACCAATGAGCAGAGGAATATCGAGTCCCTCGCGCTCCATCTCGGCAGCGACGTGGCACATCTCATCCAAACTCGGTGTGATAAGGCCGGACAGGCCGATGATGTCTGCGCCTTCTTTTCGCGCCGTATCGAGAATGTTCTGACAAGGCGCCATCACGCCAAGATCGATCACCTCGTAATTGTTGCATTGAAGCACAACGCCAACGATGTTCTTGCCGATGTCATGCACATCGCCCTTGACCGTCGCCATGACGATCTTGCCGGCTGCATGGGCATCTTCCAGGCCCAGTTCGCGCTTCTCCTCCTCCATAAAGGGAAGGAGATGAGCAACGGCCTGTTTCATGACCCGGGCGGATTTCACAACCTGGGGCAGGAACATCTTGCCAGCCCCGAAGAGATCGCCGACGACGTTCATACCGTCCATGAGCGGACCTTCGATCACGTGCAGCGGGCGCTCAGCCTTGGCGCGTGCTTCTTCCGTGTCCTCGACGATGTAAGTCGCGATACCGTTGACGAGCGCATGGACGATGCGCTCTTCGACCGGGCCTTCTCTCCAGGACAGATCCTCTTCCTTCGCCTTGCTGCCCTGTCCTTTGAAGTTCTCAGCCGCCTCAAGAAGCCGGTCCGTACCGTCCTCCCGCCTGTTGAGAATGACATCCTCGACCAACTCGCGCAGCGCTGGATCGATATCGTCATAGATCATCAACTGACCGGCATTGACGATCGCCATATCCAGTCCGGCGCGGATGGCATGGTAGAGAAAGACCGAGTGCATCGCCTCGCGAACGGCATTGTTTCCGCGAAAAGAGAATGAGAGGTTCGAGACGCCGCCCGAGACATGGGCGCCCGGCAGCTCCTGCTTGATGCGGCGTGTGGCTTCGATGAAGGCGATGCCGTAGCCATTGTGCTCTTCGATGCCCGTTGCGACCGCAAAGATGTTCGGATCGAAGATGATGTCTTCAGGCGGAAAACCGACGGTCTCCGTCAGGATCTTGTAGGCACGTTTGCAGATATCGACTTTTTGCTCGACGGTCTCGGCCTGGCCGTCCTCGTCGAAAGCCATGACGACCACGGCGGCGCCGTAGCGCAGGACTTTCCGGGCCTGCTCGATGAATGCCTCTTCGCCTTCCTTCATACTGATCGAGTTGACGACGGCCCGTCCCTGGACGCACTTCAATCCTGCCTCGATGACCGACCATTTCGACGAGTCGATCATGATCGGAACACGGGAGATATCGGGTTCGGACGCAATCAGATTGAGGAAGGTTGTCATCGCCTCCTCGGAATCGAGCATGCCCTCATCCATGTTTACATCAATGATCTGGGCACCGTTTTCGACCTGACCGCGCGCGATCTCGAGACCTGCCGCATAGTCGCCCTGCTCGATCAGTTTGCGGAACTTTGCCGAACCGGTGACATTGGTCCGCTCTCCGATGTTAATGAAAGTCGCTGCTGCGCTCGTGGTCACTTGTTCTTTCTCCAAACCATCTCGTGCCGCCTGAGGAGGTTTCATGGCTAGTTCTTTGGGTTCAAATTTGACGTCTACCGACGCCAAAATCCTATGTCTTCACCCGATCGCTGGCGCCGCCATACCTCTTGTATTTCTCATTCTCGCGATGCGCATGATTTGGAAATACCATCAGGATCTACTTGCGATTGTTAGAAAACTCGATCCGTCCTCCGAAGGAGCGGCCGCATACTGGACAATCATGACCCGGCCCTTCCTGTTCTATTCCAGAGAAGCGCGGGCGCTTCCGGAATATCGACGGATGTGGCGTCACATCGCCCTGTTCTTCGTCGTCTTTCTTGCCATGGTGGTCACATTTTTCGGCCTCAACACCATTGCCTGTGCTCTTGCCTAATAGTGGACGAAAGGCTCGAGACCCGAGAGACGCATGGCCGGTTTGATCGTCGGGATCTCCCGCGGCGGATAGCCGGCCATTACCTTGGCCAGCGCGGCGATATGTTCGGGCGTCGTGCCGCAGCAGCCACCCACAATGTTGATCAGACCGTCCTTCGCCCACGGCTCGAGCTGGGCGACCATCTCTTCCGGCGTTTCGTCATACTCGCCCATCTCATTTGGAAGGCCGGCGTTCGGATAGACACTGACAAGCGTCTCCGCCACGGCGCCGATATCCGCGACCGCGGGCCTCAGTTCCTTTGCGCCAAACGAACAGTTCATACCGATTGAGAACGGATTCAGATGACGAAGCGAATACCAGAAAGCTTCCGGCGTCTGCCCGGAAAGATTCCGTCCTGAATAGTCGGTAATCGTCCCCGATACCATGATCGGCAGCCGAATGCCTTCCTCTTCGAAAACACTCTCGACCGCATATCCGGCAGCCTTGGCATTGAGGGTATCGAAAATCGTCTCGATAAGGATGACGTCGGCTCCGCCTTCGATCAGGCCGCGCGTCTGCACGGCGTAGATCGCAACCAACTCATCGAATATGACATTGCGAAAACCCGGATTGTTCACATCAGGCGAGATCGACGCGGTCCGGTTTGTCGGTCCGATCGCACCGGCGACGAATCGCGGTCGATCCGGTGTTTTTCTTGACCAGCCGTCGGCGACCGATCGCGCAAGTCGCGCCGCCTCCACATTCAGTTCGAAGGCGATATCGGCGAGGTCGTAATCTGCCTGCGAAATGGCATTCGCATTGAATGTGTTGGTCTCGACCATGTCCGCGCCGACCGCAAAAAAGGAATCGTGGATTTCGCTCACGATATCGGGACGCGACAGGACCAGCAGATCATTGTTGCCTTTGAGATCGAAACCGTGATCCGCAAAACGCGTGCCCCGATAGCCGTCCTCGTCCAATCGATGCCGCTGGATCATGGTGCCCATGGCGCCATCCATGATCAGAATGCGCCGGGCAGCCGCAGCCGCCAACGCCTTGATACGATCATCGCGAGTCACGACGCCATCTCCAGAACTGCCGGAGCCGAAACAAGGGCACCGGTCGCCGGTTTATGTTTCGTGGACGACCTCAGACCGATCAGATGGCAGATCGCAAAAACCAGATCGGCACGGTTCAAAGTGTAGAAATGCAGATCCGTAATCCCCCGATCGACAAGTTCCATAACCTGTTCGGCGGCGACTGCCGCAGCCACAAGGCGGGCCGTCTCGGGATCGTTCTCCAAGCCCTCAAAGCGCCGTGCCAACCATTCCGGGACCGTTGTTCCGCATTTGCTGGCGAAACTGGCAACCTGCTTGAAATTGTGGATCGGAACCAGGCCCGGCGTAATCGGAATATCGATACCGCGCGCCCGAACGCGATCGAGATAACGAAGATAGGAATCCGTCTCGAAGAAGAACTGGGTAATCGCGCGATCGGCGCCTGCGTCGACCTTCGCCTGCAGCATATCGAGATCGGCCTCGATGCTCGGCGACTCGGGATGCGTTTCGGGATAGGCGGACACCGTCACCTCGAAATTGGCAATGCGCTTGAGTCCTGCCACGAGATCGGCGGAACTCTCATAGCCGCCCTCATGCGGCGCATATTTGGCGCCTGCCCCTTCCGGCGGATCGCCGCGTAGCGCCACGACATGGCGAACGCCAGCGTGCCAGTAGGACCGTGCGACCTCATCGACCTCGTCGCGAGTGGCAGCAACGCATGTCAGATGCGCCGCCGGCACCATCAGGGTTTCCTGGACCAGCCGGGCCACGGTCGAATGGGTGCGCTCCCGCGTCGAGCCGCCAGCGCCATAGGTCACCGACACGAACTGGGGTCGGATTGGCTCCAGGCGCCGGATCGCCGTCCACAGGTCCTGTTCCATCTTGTCGCTCTTCGGCGGAAAGAACTCGAAAGAGACCCGGATCTCATTGTCACCGACAAGGCGGCTTTTGCGCGTCAGTTCGTCTGTCATTGTTGGGATACCGTTAGTTCTGCGCCGGCGACACGCGAATGCGCGGCGCTACGACTGCCTGATTTCTTGGATGTCCATAACGAGACCGTGAGTTTGTCGGCCCCGGCCCCGCGGCCCGGCTTCAAGCTCAAATGCTCGCATGCGCCGAGACCGGCTTCGCGAATCCATTGCGCCATTTGTCCCGCCTCAAAGCCAAGACGTTCATGCGCAAACTCTTCACGCAGGAATTCCAGTTCATGGGCGGCGAAATCCACCACGATCAATCGTCCCCCCGGCGCCAGAATCCGCGCGGCCTCATTGAGGGCTGCCGGCGGATCGGTGAGAAAGTGAAGCACCTGGTGGATAATGACGGCATCGGCTTCGCCATCTTCCATCGCCAGGCGATAAAGATCGCCCTGACGAACCTGACAATGGTTGAGTTCCTTGGCGTCAAGCTTCGCCCGTGCATAGGCAAGCATGTCCGGATTGGCATCGACGCCGATGCCGTGGCTAATGCGGTCCGCGCACAATTCGAGAATGCGCCCCGTTCCGGTTCCCAGATCGACCAAGAGTTCGAACGGACCGGACCCAAGCGCCTTCATGATTGCGTCTTCAACCTGATCTTCCGCAACATGATGGGCGCGGATACCATCCCATTCCGCCGCGTGATCACGGAAATAGGCCTGGGCGGCTTCTGCCCGTGTCGCCTTTACGGCTTCGGCCCGAGACTGATCGCGGGCCAAAACAGGATCGAGTGGATCGAGACTTGCGACAATGGCTTCTGCAAGCGATGCCGCCCCGCCGTCGCCAAGACGGAAGAATACCCAGCTACCTTCGCGGTGCCGCTCGACAAGACCTGATTCGGTCAGGAGTTTCAGATGCCGCGAAATCCGTGGCTGGCTCTGTCCCAGTATCTGCGTCAGATCGGTCACATTCAGTTCGCCATGCGCCAGGAGCGCGATGAGACGCAGCCGCGTCGCCTCCCCCGCAGCCTTGAGACCGGCCAGAACCGTTTCTGTGTTCAATCCATCCGCCATGGTTGAGTGTTTCGCACGAACCTCTGAAATTTCGATTAAGGATATAAAGATATCTTTATATGTCAACCTGAGAAATGCGCAATCCTCAACGCTGTGAATATGGAGCCCGAAACGCCGGGTCTCTATACTGCGGTGCCAATCACTCTCGAGCGTTCAGGAGAACCAGGATATGCCGATCGTCCGCCTCAATCGCCAACGCGCCTTTGCGGCGACCATCGTCGCCCTTCTTGTAAGTGCCCTGCTGCCGCAACCGGCAACCGCCGATGACACGATGCGCGACCGCTTGAAGAGCGCGATAGCCGGAGATCACCGATCGGAAAAAGCGAAGGCGCGGGACAAATACAGAAATCCGCTGGAGACCCTGCTCTTCTTCGGACTAAAGCCGAACATGACCGTCGTTGAGATCTGGCCGGGCGGCGGCTGGTATTCCGACATCCTGGCGCCGGCGTTGAAGGGAACCGGGCGGTACTATGGTGCAAGTTGGGATCGCCAAGCCAAGTCCGCCTTCATTCAGCGAACCCTCAAACGCTATTCCAAGAAACTGGCGGATCGGCCCGATCTCTTCAGCGAGGTCATTGTCACGGAGCTCTCGAGAACCAAAACAGACATTGCGCCGGCTGGAAGCGCGGACATTGTCCTGACATTCCGAAACGTCCACAATTGGATGAAGTTCGGCTATGAAGCCACCATATTCGAGGCCATGTTCACCGCACTGAAGCCCGGCGGCGTTCTCGGTGTTGTCGAGCACCGCGCCGACCCCGATGAAATTCCGGATCCCCAGGCCTTGTCCGGCTATGTGGATGAACAGCAGACCATCGAAATGGCGGAAGCCGCCGGATTCAAGCTGGCGGAAAAGTCCGAAATCAATGCGAACCCGAAGGATACGCGCAACCATCCCAAGGGCGTTTGGACCTTGCCTCCGTCACTGCGGCTCAAGGATCAGGATCGCAAAAAATACCTTGCCATCGGTGAGAGCGATCGGATGACACTCAAATTCGTTAAGCCGGCAAACTAACGTAAGCGGCGCTCCAGAAAAAGCTGGAGCGCCGACAATTCAGGTCGATGGAAACAAGGGCGTTTCGTGTGGATCGTGCACGCGCCGACGCTATGGTCATCGCAACCTTATTTTACCGTGATCGTTATCACCTTCGATTCGACGGGCTTCGTATGCGGGATATGGTTGTGGTCCCCGACGAGAAGCTGGAGTGTGTGCTTGCCGGGCTTCAGCTCAATGCTCGCCTCGGTCTGACCGCCGCCAAAATGTTTATGCTTTTCGTCAGCCGGAATCGGATTGTCATAATCCTCAAGCTTCTGATTGATCAGCAGATGATGATGTCCGGTTTTTGCTTTCTCCACACCGGCCGGTGCAACACCCATGCCTTTCAGGCCGAATTTCACCGCCACAGGGCTGGAAACGGTCGCACCATCAGTCGGCGTAATGAAATAAACAGCAGCGCCATCTGGTGCGGCAGTCTTGTGGTCATCGGCAAGAGCCGGACCGGCGAGCAATCCGAGCGCCGTGAGACCGGCTAGCACATGAATACGCATTGTTTTCTCTCCCTAGGATCATCAGTTTGTTAAAGCGCACAGTCGTTGGATCGACGTGTCAGCCGCCCAAAGGACATGGGCCGCTCCAACGGGGATGTAGTCCCTCGCCCGCGCCCTTCAAGACGTATCGATCATAACACCGATTTTACGCTAGGCCGTGCTCCGCGGATCACCACATGCGGAGACCTTCCGCGAGTGAGCTAACCAACTGATATTGGACGCAAATGCCCTCAGGATGGGTCGACGCCGCGGGATAGTGGCGCCGGCTGCGTGTTCAGATGACCGGCTTCTCTGCCAAGAGCTGCCTGATAAGTCCCTCGCCGAAGGCCGGCTCGAAGTACCCGAACTTCTGGAAACGAATGTTCCCCTGCTTATCGATAATCGCCATCTCCGGCGTACCGCCAGTATTGTAGCGGCGCATGGTCTCAGGCAGTCGCTGCCCGTCGATATGGCGGTCGACGCCGACCGGATGTTTGATGCCTTTTTCCTTGATAAATTTCTTCAGTTTTTCAGGACGCTGATAGCTGTGCCCTTCAAAGACCGTGTGAATGCTCACAAATTGGATCTGGCCCGCGTCGGCTTCCGACGCGAAAACCTTCTCCCAATGATCCATCAGCGGTATCGAAAAACTGTTGCATCCAGGACACCAGAGCTGAAAAAAATCGATAACAACGACTTTTCCCTGAAGATCCTTGAGCGTCAGTCCTGACGAATTGATCCATTCCGAAATCACCCATTCAGGTGCTTTCTTGCCCTCGGATTGGGCGGATAATGGACCACTCACCGCGATCAATATCAGCGCGGAAAGTGCGGCAACCAGCGAGCGCTTTAGCATAACCACCTATTATTTATAGCTTATTTGACCTAGACAGCGTGTGGAAGACATGATCTCTTTGCAAATCAATCTGCATCGGTGTGTGTTCACCAACCAGTCAAGACCTCGTGAGGACCGTTGATCGAGCCAGCGTTTGAAAAGTTGCGTCGTCCTATAAGGGAATAACGACGCTTTCAAAAAACAGTTCATTGACAGGATTCTGGCCCAATCTAGGATTAGGGTCCTGCGCTGGTATGGTCCGCTAAACCCGGGTCACATGACAGGATATGGAAGCGATATGACGGTTTCGCCCCAATTTCTCGAAAACGTGCGCCCCTTTTTCAGGGCCCGCAGAGTGCTGCGTAACTGCCTGTCGGTGCTTTTTGTCCTGATCGTCGTCTCCGTACCGATTGCCGCCGAGGCAGCACCGGATCACGCCAATCGTTTCATGCGGAAAGTCGCGCGAGAACTTATCGCGGCGTCAAAATCCGGATCGATCGCCGCAATGGCAAGTGTCATCCAGCGCCATGGCGATATGGAAGGCATCGGGACGTTCTCACTCGGCAAACATGCCAGAGCCGTCCCCTCCAACCGGCGTACGGGTTATTTCGCAGGTGTCGCCTGGTTCATGGCCCGCTACGCCATGCAGCAAGCCAAGCAATATCGCATCACGAAAGTCCGGATCACGGGAGATAGTGAGCGGGACTCAAAGGGCTATCACGTAGCCACAGATGTGACCTTGAGGGACGGCAACGTCTATGACGTGCGCTGGCATCTCGTTAAGCGCGGCAAGTCCTTCAAAGTTCGCGATGCACAGGTTCTTGGCTTCTGGCTGGTGCCTTTCCAGCGCGACATCTTCTTGTCCTATATCCAGAAGCACAATGGCAGCGTCGATGCGCTGCTATGGGCGCTCGGCAGCTAGCTGGCTCAGCCAGTCATCAGCGGCTGAAACGCTTATATTTGATGCGTTTCGGTATGATCGAGTCGTCACCGAGCCGGCGCTTCTTGTCCTCTTCGTAATCCGCAAAATTGCCTTCGAACCATTCAACATGGCTGTCGCCCTCAAAGGCCAGCATATGGGTGGCGATGCGGTCGAGGAAGAAGCGATCATGGCTGATCACCACAGCACATCCGGCAAAGTCCTCCAATGCCGCTTCGAGCGCGGAGAGCGTTTCGACGTCGAGATCGTTGGTAGGCTCGTCAAGCAGCAGCAGATTGGCGCCCGACTTCAACATTTTCGCCAGATGGACACGATTGCGCTCACCGCCCGACAGTTGCCCGACTTTCTTCTGCTGGTCGCCACCCTTGAAATTGAACCAACTGACATAGGCGCGTGACTGAACTTCGGACTTTCCGAGCGCAATCAGGTCGTTGCCGTCGGAGATTTCCTCCCACACGGTTTTGCCGTCGTCGAGCGCATCGCGGCTCTGGTCGACATAGCCGAGCTTAACGGTGTCGCCGACGCGAATGGATCCGTCGTCCACTTCTTCCTGTCCTGTGATCATGCGGAACAATGTGGTCTTGCCAGCACCGTTGGGGCCAATGACGCCGACAATACCGCCCGGTGGCAACTTGAAGGACAAATCCTCGATGAGCAGCTTATCCTCGAATCCTTTGTCCAAATCTTCGGCCTCGATCACCAGATCGCCAAGGCGGGGCCCTGGAGGGATGCGAATCTGAGCCTGGCCGTTTTGCTCGCGGCCAGCCGACTCCAACAGCTTGTCATAAGCCGAGACACGCGCTTTCGACTTGGCCTGGCGAGCACGCGGGCTCGCCTGGATCCACTCGAGCTCGCGCGCCAGCGTCTTCTGTTTGGACTTGTCCTCGCGTTTCTCCTGCTCCAACCGCTTCTGCTTCTGCTCCAGCCAGGAGGAGTAGTTGCCCTGGTAGGGAACGCCCTGCCCTCGGTCGATCTCGAGCGTCCAGGTCGTGATATTGTCGAGGAAGTAGCGATCATGCGTGACCATGATCACGCAGCCCGGATAGTTTTGGAGATAGCCCTCTAGCCAAGCGACCGTTTCTGCATCGAGATGGTTTGTAGGCTCGTCGAGCAGCAGAATTTGCGGTTCGGAAAGCAGCAACCGGCATAGCGCGACACGGCGGCGCTCACCACCCGACAAGGCCGTCACATCGGCGTCGCCTTCAGGGCAACGCAACGCATTCATCGACATGTCGACCTGCGCGTCGAGATCCCAGAGATTCTGCGCGTCGATTTCATCCTGGAGTTTGGCCATCTCCTCCGCTGTCTCGTCGGAGTAGTTCATCGCGAGTTCGTTGTAGCGCGTCAGCAAAGCCTGCTTTTCGGCGACGCCATCCATCACATTGCCCGTGACGTCCTTGCTCTCGTCGAGTTCAGGCTCCTGGGAGAGATAGCCGACCTTGATGCCGTCGGCGGCCCATGCCTCACCCGTAAACTCCGTGTCGATCCCTGCCATAATGCGCATAAGCGTCGATTTACCGGCGCCATTGACGCCGACGACACCGATTTTTGCGTCGGGCAAGAACGAGAGTGTGATGTCCTTCAGGACCTGCTTTCCGCCCGGATAGGTCTTACTCAGGCGCTGCATCGTGAAAACATATTGAGGATTGGCCATAGAAACCCGCTGCCGATGTCAGTGTGATGGAATGAGAAGTGTCGCGGGCCTTCTATTGCAATGGCGCGGCAGACACAACCAATTGAATGGAGTGCTCCAGCGTTCCGATATGTCCCGGTCTGGCAATTTCCGTCCAAGGCCGCAATAATGCGCGCGAATTCGCTCTCTCGAGGATCTTCCCAAATGGCCACTCAAGACCCCGATCAGAATATCATGCTCTATTTCGCCGATCCCATGTGTTCCTGGTGCTGGGGATTTGCGCCGGTGATTGCCGAAGTTGCCGAACGGTTCGCAAATCAGGTCCCGATTCAGATCGTTATGGGCGGTCTTCGTGCCGGCAACGAAAAGGCCATGACCGACGATGACAAGAAGACGATCCGCCACCATTGGGAGAATGTCGAGGCGCGATCCGGCCAATCGTTCGACTACGACTTTTTTGAGCGGGACGGCTTTGTCTATGACACCGAGCCTGCCTGCCGCGCCGTTGTTACGGCAAGAAGCTTCGATGCGGCTCTCGGCCTGCGCATGCTGAGACGTGTGAGCGAAGCATTCTATGCCCACGGCCAGGACACGACGGATCGCGACACGCTCGTCTCTCTCGCCGGCCTCGAAGGGCTCGACGTCGGCTCTTACGGGGAACGTTTCGATTCCAAAGACGCTGAAATGATCACGAAGATCGACTTTGAAATTGCCGGGCAGGTCGGCGTCACCGGCTTTCCCACACTTCTCGCCGGAAAACCGAGCGAGGGCTTCGGGATTGTCACGCAGGGCTATCAGCCTGCCGACAAGATTCTCCCGCAAATCGAAAACTGGCTGGACGACAGCGAAGCAGCGGCAGAGTAGTCCGCGCCTCCGCAATCGCGCCGTTACTCCTATAGCCGCGCTATTGCCAGAACCTGGGTGTAAGTCGGCCTTTGATATCGGCGGCCAATTTATCGAGTGGGTTCGCATCCAACGGTTTGATCTCGCCGAGGACGGCTTCGAACGCGGGAACATTGAGCGCATCGATCTCGATACCGCGGCACCAGCCGTTTTTGAGGAGAAACTGCCGATACTCTGCCTCTTCGGGCTTGAAGGCATGCTGGTGTGGAGCGACGCCGATCACCGGCAATCTGGCCGAGATTGCCTCAGAAAGCATGGTGCTGGAATCTTCTGTGCAGACAATGATGTCTGTTGCGCGAAAGATTTCGGTAAGTGTGCCCGGACCGGCGTTCCGATAGTCGATGAAGCGCTCAATAGCGCTTCCGTTTGCCGCCAGCTCGGCAACAGCATCGCCAACCCAGTCATCGGTACGCCGCGATGTGGAAACATGCCATTTCGTTCCCCACGCCCGGCTTATGTCTTCCAGGGCTGTAAACAGTCGCTCCCACTCGTCACGCTCATAGTGGAAGAGACCGGAATTGCCGCCGATCAGCAATCCCGCGCGCGCCGGCGGATTTGCGGCGCTGTACGCCGGAGCGTCCTTTGGACGCCCGAGTGCATCGGGATCGACCGCGCTTGGTTTCAACGTCACAAGATGTCTCGGCCGGTTCGCGAAGCGGGCATAAGATGTCACGATCAATGTGAAGAGTTCCGGAGGCAGCGAACGCAAGGATCCGCAAAATATATTTGCCGCGCCGATTGCACGTGCGACCGCAATATTGGCAACCAGCGTTTCCCCGCCGGCGGAAATGACGATATCCGCAACATCGAGATCCGCCGCGCGCCGGCCATAACCAAGCCACAAGATTGTCTCCGGCGGCACATTCGTGCGCGCAACGAGCCAGCGGAGAAAACGCATCGGAATGAAACGACGTCGACGCACCCAAAGCCGGGTCTCTGTCACATCCGCGATGCGTGCCATCGCCGCAACGACACCATCGGCCAAATGATAGTGGCCGGGCCGTTCGTCCGACAGCAGCAAGAGATCGATTTCCGGCCTGTCCGTCACGGCACCGCCACCATCCGAGAGACGCCGCAAATCACCACTGGACGATTGGTCGGCCTGCCGCCATATGTCGGTCCACATGCATAGCAAGCCCGCGACGGAGTTTTCAGTCGAATGTCAACCAAGACCATTTCCCTCATCCCGCGCCAAAAACTCTTCGGCAATCCGACGCGGGCGCAATGCCAGATTAGCCCGGACGGCAAGCTCCTGTCCTGGCTTGCCCCACATAATGACGTACTCAACATCTGGGTCGCGCCAGTTGGGGACCTCGGTTCGGCACGCCCCGTAACCGATGATCGCGGTCGCGGCATACGCTTTTCGTTCTGGGCGCGCAACGCTTCGCATCTCCTCTACGCCCAGGATACGGCAGGCGACGAGGACTGGCACGTCTATTCCGTCCCTGCCGAGGGCGGCAGCCCTGTCGACCTCACGCCGCTAAAAGGTATCCATGCGCAGGTTGCGGGCATGAGCTGGTCGTCGCCGACAACGGTGATGATCAATATCAACGACCGGGACCCTCGCTGGCACGATCTCTACAAGGTCGATCTGGTGAATGGCGAACGCGAGCTTGTGTTCGAAAACGATCGGGATTTTGGCGGCGTCGCACTCGATCGCAGTCTCAATCTCCGGATCGGTGTGCGGACACTGGAGCAAGAAGGCGGGCGAGAGATTTTTAAGATCGAGGACGGCGAGTGGGAGCCCTTCATGCGCATTGCCCATGAAGACGATCTGGCTACCGGCCTGTTCGGCTTCGACGCATCGGGCGAAGGACTTTACCTGAGAGATTCGCGCGGGCGCGACATGGCGGCCCTCACCCGCATGACGCTGGCCACGGGCGAGACAACAATTGTTGCCGAGTCCGACCGCGCCGACATTTCCAATGTCCTCCAGCACCCGACCACCTACGAGATCGAGGCGTTCGCCGTGAACCATGAAATGCGCGAATGGACGGCGCTCGACAGCCAAGTCGGCAAGGATCTCGAATTCCTCAAATCCGAGCTTCCCGGTGAGATCGCGCTGCAAAACCGGACGAAGGAAGATAAACATTGGATCGTGGCGGCTGCGGCAGCCGAACGCCCCGAGACATTCTATCTCTTTGATCGTGAGACCCGGTCGCTCAGCGAGCTTTTCGACAGCCGCCCGGAACTCACGGGCGAACCGCTGGTGCCTATGCATCCGGTCACGATCTCGGCGCGTGATGGCCTGGGGTTGGTCAGCTATCTCTCCCTCCCGAAATGCAGCACGCGTGAGGGCGCATCACGCCCCGATGAGCCACGACCGATGGTTTTGCTGGTTCATGGCGGCCCGTGGGCGCGCGATGGCTATGGCTTCAACCCGGCCCATCAATGGCTTGCCGACCGTGGCTATGCGGTCCTTTCGGTGAACTATCGGGGCTCGGTCGGTTTCGGAAAATCGTTTCTGAATGCCGCCGACCTGGAATGGGCCGGCAAGATGCATGACGATTTGATCGATGCCGTCGATTGGGCCATCGCCGAAGGGATCGCCGATCCTGACAAGATTGCCATCATGGGCGGATCCTACGGGGGCTACGCAACGCTGGTCGGCCTGACATTCACACCCGAGAAATTTGCCTGCGGCGTCGACATTGTGGGCCCTTCGAACCTCGAGACGCTGCTTGAGACGATCCCGCCCTACTGGACGTCATTCTTCGAAACGTTCGCTCGCCGTGTGGGAGATCCCCGCACCGAAGACGGCAAAGCGCTGCTGCAGGCGCGCTCGCCGATCCACAAGGCCGATGCCATTACCAAGCCGCTGTTGATCGGACAGGGCGCCAATGATCCCCGTGTGAAACAGGCCGAGTCGGATCAGATCGTCCAGGCAATGACCGACAAAGGACTGCCCGTCACCTACATCCTGTATCCCGATGAAGGGCACGGATTCGCGCGGCCGGAAAACCGGATGTCCTTCCACGCTGCGGCCGAGGCCTTCCTTGCCGTCCATCTCGGTGGCGGCGCGGAGCGCTTTGGCGATGATCTCCAGGACTCCAGCCTGGAAGTTCGCCAGGGCGCAGACGACATCCCAGGCTTAAGTGAAGCGCTCGCGGCGCTGGCCGAGAAGGGATAGATCTGCTGCGCTCTGATTGGCGCAGGGCCTTGACGAGCGGCGGGCTGGATGGTCTCACTATTCCTTCGCTGTTTGAGCCAAGTTTCAGGGCCTGACCCAAGATGACGGAAGACACGCAACATAAAGGACTGATCCTGCAAGCCATGGTCTCCATGGGGGCCGCCGACGGTACGCTCGACAATCGCGAGCAGGAGACGATTTGCCGGATCTACCACCAGATAACGGGCAAGGAAATCGGCGAGCTTGAAGTTGCCGTGGTCGCCGATCATCGAGCCAAATCGCCAACCAAATTTTCCTCGGAGCTTGCCGTCGCCTGCCAGAGTATCGACGTAAAGGCCAAGGAGACGATTCTGCGCGCAGCCTATCTGGTCTTGTTGGCCGATGAACGCGTCTCCGCCCGCGAGCGCAAGAAGCTCAAAGACTTTGCAGCCGCGATGAAAATCCCGGAAATCCACTACAACGCCATCCTCGAAGATCTCTCATCCCTGACAGGCGAATAACCGCGTGACAAAGAAACTTCTTCTGATCCTCTCGAAGGACGCAGACATTTACGCGCGCGCCCTTACCGATGCCGGTCTCTCCAGCAAACTCGAGATCCTGTGCGCGACGCCCGATGAGATGCCGGGAGCGGACGATCTCGCGCGCGTTGACGCCTTTGTCGGCTGGAAACCGCCAGCCGGCGCATTGGACACCATGCCCCGGCTCTCTTGGCTGCAGACACTTTCGGCAGGCGTCGATGACTGGCTGACACGGGATGATGTCAACGACCGTTTCGTCATGACGGCCGCGCAGGGCTCGCACAGAATCCAAATGCCCGAGAACATTTTGGCGGCCCTGTTTCACCTGACGAAACCCTTCGTCCCCTTCGCGTTTGCCCAAGCCGAACGGCGCTGGGAGCGAAAGGTCTCCGAGCCACTCGCGGGCAAGACCCTCGGCATTCTGGGGCTGGGCGCCATTGGTCAGGAAGTCGCCCGCAAGGCAGAGGCGCTTGAGATCCGTGTTGTCGGAACCAAGCGCAGCCCCGGGCCGGTTGCGCATGTGGACGAAGTCCATGCACCCGATGCAACCGAGACCGTTCTTGCACAATCGGATTTTGTTTTGCTCCTGCTTCCGCTGACGGCGGAGACAGACAATTTCATGGACGCGATCCGTCTCGCCCAGATGAAGAGCAGCGCCTATCTTCTCAATTTCGGACGCGGCGCATCGGTCGTCGACGATGATCTCGTAGCTGCCGTCAAGAGCGGCACTATCGCCGGTGCTGTCCTCGACGTGTTCCGAACAGAACCGCTACCAGAGGATCATGCCTTCTGGACAACGGAAGGTATCACGGTGCTGCCGCATCTCGGCGGTCTGCATCCCGATCGCGACACGTTGGTTGCCGAGGTCGTCGTGGAGAATGCGCGGCGCTATCTAGCAGACGAGACCATGCTCAACCTGGTCGACTTCGAACGGGGCTACTAACCGGTCAACCCAAGAGGACGAAACATGTCGGATGCGTGTCAGGTCGGGCTCATCGGAATCGGTGCGATGGGTGGCATGCTCATCAACGCTCATTACAAATTCGGCGACCAGAACGCCTATCGGCTCAGCGCCGCCAGCCGAAACAAAGACGTCCTCGCACAACTGACCGGCGCGCATCCCGCGCTCGACATCCGGGAGCCGGCCGAAGTCGTGACGAACAGCGATCTCGTTTTCGTCTGTGTGCCACCCCTCCCCTATCTCGATATCGTGCGCGAATTGGCACCGCATTTCACAGCCGACAAGATCCTGGTTTGCATCACGAACGGCGTTCCCGTCGAAGCGGTCGGCGACCTCGTGGGAGCCCCGGTTGTCAAAGTCATCCCTTCCATGGCCCATTGCATCGGGCGCGGCGTTTCGATTGTGACTGCTGGTCCCCGCGCGTCTGAAGATGATGTCGCCAGAGTGGAGTCCTTCATTCGCCCCTTTGCCATGCCCTACCGGATGACCGAAACGGACATGCGCATTGTCTGTAATCTCACAGGGTGCGGGCCTGCGGTTTTTGCGCATTTCATGAACATCCTTGTGAGCGTCTCTGCCGACAAGGCAACGGATGTCAGCCAGGCCGATCTCTATCGGCTGGCCGGTGAGACCTTCTTCGCGACGGCCCAGCTCATCGAGAACGGCATGACACCACAGGAGATTGCGGATGAGGCTGCCACTGGTGGCGGCACGACGGAAATGGCCCTGCAGACGCTCACCAAACCTTTGCAGTCCGCAGTCGCTGAAATGATCGCAGCGACACAAGCACGCGAAGACAGTATCCGAGCGCGTTCATCGGAAAGCCGCGACGACAAGGGATAAACACCGATGGCAACGCAATCGACAAATCAGGACTGGCTCGCTCTCACCCAGGAGCAAGCCCTTGAACCCGATCTGCCGATCTGCGACCCGCACCACCATCTCTGGACCGGACGGGTCAACAGTGTTCAGACGCAATACTTGATCGATGAATTTCGCGATGACCTTGCCGGCGGGCACAATGTCGTGTCGACCGTCTTCATCGAATGCGGCGCTTTCTTCAAGCCGGATGGGCCGGAGGCTTTCCGGTGCATCGGCGAGACCGAGACAGTCGCCGAGATGACCCATGCAGCAGTATCAGGCGCTGAAGGCACGACGAAGATCGCGAAAGGCATCGTCGGAACGGCTGACCTGAAGCTTGGAGACCAGGCAGCCGATATCCTCGACAGGCAAATCGAAGCCGGTCAGGGCCGCTTCAGCGGCATAAGACTCGGCGCCTTTTGGCATGAGCACGACGCCATTCGGAACCACCGAACCAATCCGCCTGCTGGATTATTGCTTCGCGACGATTTTCGCCAGGGCTTCAAACATTTGGCATCTCGGAACCTGACATTCGAAGCCTGGTGCTGCCACGAACAGATTGCCGAGGTGACGGATCTGGCGCGCGCATTCCCCGACACGACCATCATACTTGATCACTTCGGCGGACCTCTGGGCATCGGACCCTATGCGGGCAAAACGGAAGAGGTATTCGAATATTGGCGTAAGGCCATAGACGAGCTGGCCAAATGCCCGAACGTCATGGCCAAGCTTGGCGGTCTCAACATGGATATAAACGGTTTCGGCTGGGAGGACCGTCCAAAGCCTCCGACGAGCCTCGAACTGATGACCGCGACACGCCGCTATTTCGACCATACAACCGAGCGATTCGGCGTCGATCGCTGCATGTTCGAATCGAACTTCCCGGTCGATAAGCTGAGTTGCAGCTACACGGTCCTCTGGAACGCCCTCAAAAGGCTTTCGGAGAATTACTCGACTGACGAGAAAACCGCGCTGTTTCATGGCACTGCCGCGCGGGTCTATCGTCTCTAGGTCATACACTCAAAAATACGAATCCATTCACCATTACTGGATGACGTCCGGTTGCCATCTGACTTGAGCCGTTCTTGGACTGGTCGTGGCACGGAGAGAAAGTGCCGCTTGCGGTTGTGTCGGACCCGCGTCCAAGGTTTTGCCTAGAGTGACAAGGTCTTGCTGCAAACACGACAATTGACCCACGTCATGGCCCTGCAACGGCGAATTTGACACTCTCACTGCGACTGCGCTGTGGATCAACCATGGTCTCTCCGCAGCCAATCCGGCCCAGGTCGAAAGAGATTCTGAATTCGGGACTGCAGCAAGCAATGGCCGGCCGGTTGCATATTGCTTGGAGCGACTCAAAAGTTGGGATTTTGACCACGTGGTGAAATCGGACTTTGAAGAGCGCCGCCTGTCGACAATCATCGTCACCGATGTGGTCGGCTACAGCAAGTTGATGGCAGGGGACGAACAGGGGACATTCGCGCAGCTCAAGGCCATCGAAAAGGAACTGGTTGAGCCGAAGATTGAGCAATATCACGGCCGGATCGTGAAGCTGACCGGCGACGGTGCATTGATGGAATTCGGCAGCGTCGTCAATGCGGTGCTCTTCGCCCTCGATGTGCAGCACGCCATGGAGGAACGGAACGCAGAGATCCCCGAAGACCGTCAGATCCAGTTTCGCATCGGCATAAATATCGGCGACATCATCGTCAGCAGGGACGACATCTATGGAGATGGTGTGAATATCGCCGCCCGGCTTCAACAGATTGCCGAGCCGGGCGGCGTTTTTGTCTCCCGCTACGTCTACAACCATGCGAAGGGCAAGGCGCACCTCGAATTCGAGCCGCTCGGCGAGAAGCGGGTGAAGAACATCCCCGAACCGATCGGCGTCTACCGGGTGTCGATCGATGGCAACCAATCGCACGCTGCATTCAAAAGTTCCGCAGCAGAAACTCCCTGGTGGCGATGGACCGTCGTCGCCGCCAGCCTGCTCCTGATCGCAACCGGCGCGGCACTTGCCGTGCTACGGCCTTGGGAAGCTGCCATTGAGCGTGCCAAGGTCGAGCGTATGGCTTTTCCGCTGCCGGCAAAGCCGTCCATCGCCGTGCTGCCATTCGCAAATGTGAGCGGCGATGCCGAACAAGAGTACTTTGCCGATGGCATGACCGACGACCTGATCACGGATCTTTCGCAGGTCTCCGGGCTCTTCGTGATCGCCCGCAATTCGGTCTTCACCTATAAGGGGAAACCCATACGCGTGCAGCAAGTCGCCGAAGAACTCGGCGTCCGCTACGTGCTTGAGGGGAGCGTTCGACGTGCCGACGAACGCATTCGCATCAATGCCCAACTCACTGACGCGACGACTGGCCGTCATCTGTGGGCCGAGCGCTACGATCGAGACTACAAGGATATCTTCGCGCTTCAGGACGAGGTAACACAGCGTATCGTCTCCGCGCTCTATGTGCAGCTTACAGAAGGCGAAAAAGCCCAACTTGCAAGCAAAAAGACCGACGACCTGGAGGCTTATGAGTTCTATCTGCGCGGCCAGAAAGCAGTGCACAGCTTCTCCATTAGCTACACCGAGGAATTGAACACGGCGCTGTTGATGTATGAGGAGGCCATCAAGCGCGATCCATCCTTTGCCCGCGCATATATCGGTCACGCCCTGGTAAGCCATTATGTATGGCGCGTCGCCTACGTCGTGCCGACACGTTCCGTCATTGAGGCCCGCCTGCGGGCGCGCAAGTCCATTCTTGCCGCTCTGGCGCTGGATCCCGGTATTCCGGAAGCCTATTCGGTGCTGGCACAAGTGCTGTTGGCGGATAGCCGATACGACCAGGCTCTGGCAGCGGCTGCCAATGCCGTCAAGCTGGACCCGAACAATGCCGACGGCTATGTGGTCCAGGCGCTAATTCTGTCAAAGGCCGGACATCACAAAGAGGCGCTCAAGATCATCTCGAAGGCCTTTCGTCTCAATCCGAAGCCTCCGCCGCACTACGATCTTTATCTGGGCAAGATCCAGTTCGGCAACCGGGACTATTTGCGTGCTGCGAAAAGCCTCAAAAAGGGCCTTCGTGGCCAACCACGCGCCTCCCTGTTCCTTTGGTACTTGGCACCGACCTACGCCTATCTTGGACGAATGAAGGAAGCCAAAGCTGAGATCTTGGGCATCCTCGGGTTCGTCCCACACGAGAATCTGATGCGGCTTCGCCGGATCGGTCTCTACAAACTCGACAAGGATAGGGAGCACTTCGCGGAAGGGTACCGACGTGCTGGGGTCACCAAGTTGCCCTATGGCCATGATGTTTCGCAGGCGGTGAAGCTCAAGAACGGTGACATCAAGAAGCTGTTGTTCGGCCGCACTGTCATTGCGACCAATAGGCGTAACTACCAGCGTTATCTTCTTGATCGGACCAGCGAGGGACGTCTGACCGTGCGCGGGCCTTTTGGCACCGATGCCGGTGTCAGCGTCGTCAAGAATGATCGCCTTTGTGATCGGATGCGGTCACTTGGCAACCGAGAATCCTGTGGCTTCCTATTCAGACAGGACGAGAGCGTCCGGCCCGACCTTGGAAGCTATCTCTACGTTAAGGACGACGGAGTCTTCACGATCTCCGCGGCGGCACCGCAGTTGGGGCGCTGAAGGCTATCCGGCCCGGATCTCATGAGCGATCAACCTTCGGGTTCGATCAGATCTTTCCGCGAGCCCGCCATTTCTCCCAGATCGCAGCGCATTGCGCATGCGCATCGTCGAGGGCATCCTGAGGCGAGGCGACGCCTGTGGCGGCCTTTGCAAACATGGAATTGAGGATCCAAGTGTTGAAGGTCTCGTCGATCGCTGCAGTCGTATAGCCGGGGTAGCCGACATTGACGGTCCAGTCGAGCACGTCCTGAAGCACAGCATATTTGTTGGATGGCTTAGCCCTTGGGTCATTTGCCAACCTCTGCGTCAAGTCTGGCACCGTGCCGGGGAAGCTCGGGAAATTGTAGAATTTGCTCGCCTCGAAAGCAGTCTTGGATTGGCCGGCATAGTCAATCAGGAACTTTTTTGCGCCGTCTATATTCTTGGCGAACTTCCAGATCACATAAACGCTGATGATGTGCTCCAGGCCTAGCCCGCGCACCGGCCCTTGCGGCGGGCGGGCTAGATGAATGTGCTCTGTAACCGGGATTTTCTGTGTCTCGCCGATTCGGGTGATTGAGATGGCGTTCACAGTGAGAGACCCCTTACCCGTCAGCATGAAGTTGTTGTTGGAGGCAGAATCCCAGGTAAGCGCCGCGGGCGTCATCGCCTCCTGATAGAGGGCCTTGACATACCTGATGGCCTCCAGCGCCTCCTTCGATTTCAGGGAGAGATTCCCATACGCGTCCTGGACCGAACCGCCGAAGGCGTACAAGATCGAGCGCATGGCCATTCCCGTATCGATCTCGGGCGAAAGGCCGATGCCGACCGGCAAGCCGTGCTTTTCCTTGATCTTGCGGCCGCCGATTCGAATATTGTCCCAGCTGTCAGGCATCATCCCGACGTCGTCCCAGAGGTCCTTCCGGTAATTGATGGGGTCGGGTGAATAACTATCTGAAAAGCCGAAATATTTCCCCGTCTTCGGATTGTAGGTACTCTTGATCGCCAGATCGATCGGCTTGCCATGGCGGCGTTCGCACTCCTGGTAGATCTCGGCGTGATCGACAACGTGATCCTCGAACTTCGGCGGCGGGGTCACGAACATGAAGAGGTCATGGCCGTCCTGTGCCTGTACCTCTGCTTCGGCCCGCAGATTGAGTGTCGGCTCTGCGACGCGATCGACGATCACATCTGTGTCGTTCGCCTCGCCCCATTCCTTGACATAGGTCTCGTTGAACCAGGCATCATAACCGAGCACGAAATGGTTCCACTGCAGGATTCTCAGCGTCTTGGCTGCGCGCGCCGGACGAACATGGAAGAACGGACCGCAGCTGGCCAACAGTCCCGCCGCAGAGGCGAACTGCAAGACCTGACGGCGTGTCGCGTCGCCGGTATGAGGCGCCTGCATTTTCTTTAGTTCGGTTGTCATCTTGAGGCCCCTCTCGACCGTCTAACCTAGCTGAGCACTCCAGTACCAACCGCTGAACCGGATACGGCGAGCTTAGTCCGATCAAGAATTTGATGATTGATCTCGGTCAATCGAACCGTGTGCTCGCCCCGAGGGTCAAGACAAGCCTCTGCCTGCAACCGCTTTTGCTCGGGATCGCTTATGGCGGCAATATCGAACAGGCGGTTGCCAACATTCAAATGGCAACCGAAATCGGTTTTATTGACGGCTTGCCCTCGCCAGCGGTCGCGAAATGGCCCGCCGCCGGTCGGCGGAAAAGTGACATAAGGCGACATATGATTTCTGACTGCGATAGTAGCGGGTACGCAGCAATTCCCAACCAGCACTCATTATGAAACTGCGGCAGCCCAAACGGCGATTGCTGGTTCGAATTGCTTCGAATTAGGAGGAGCCGGTTGAAACTCAGCCAGAATGTCCTAACCGCCAAACCATAGCGCGAGTGCTTTGTCAGCGGTAAGACCTGTCCAGACGGCTTCGCTCATTTGATAGCTCGCATTCGAATATGCGAGCGAACGCTGCGAAAATAGCCAAATTTCCGCAGTTCCCGGCATCGCTTGCGGCCTTTAACCATGCCCCGACGTCGGGGTGCCCCCCAATTGGCGCTTATTGTCAGGTTTTTGGGGGCAATTCATACTTCGCTGCAATTTTTTGGATCGTCGCCTTCGGACGGCGCGATTTCCTATGGGTGATGGGAAAGCCTTCATTGATGAGTGCACAGGCGGAAGAAGCGACTCAGAGTTTCTCGATCAAGATCGCAAGCACAGGCGAGGTTTTTCCTGTTCCGCCAAACAAGTCGATCCTGCGTGTGCTCGTTGAGAACGGCTACAAGGTTCGTAGCTCCTGTTCGGACGGGCGCTGCGGCACTTGCAAGACAAAATACGTCGGAGGCGACCCCGATCATCGCGATACGGTGCTCGAGGTCGATGAGCGATCTGACTATTTGACCGTCTGCGTCTCGCGCGCGAAGTCCGCCGAGTTGGTGTTGGATCTGCCGGCCCCTGGCGCCGCTCAGGCAATCACCAATCCTTACCTGCTGGATCGGCCGATTGCCGTCGTTGATCAACGGATTTGCGTTGCCTGTCTCACCTGTGTGAGGGCCTGCACATTCGGCGCCGCAAGGATCGATCCGGACAAGCTTGGCGTCGGCGGTATTCTGGGAGCGGCAGCCGTCGACATGGACACCTGCACGGGCTGCGGTTTATGCGCAGCGGCCTGCCCTACCGGCGCGATCGGCATGACCCAGTTTTCTGACGTTGACCTCAACGCCGAAGTGAAAGAGTTCTTTGCAGCTCATACGTTACCAGCTACCAAGCCGTCGACAGCTCCGAAGATCGTCGCCTTCGCCTGCCCTAACTGCAAATCGGCCGCAAAGGCGCATCCATCTGCTGGCAGCGATGAACTCGATATCGTGGACATGCCCTGCACCGGCCGCGTCGACAATCTCCACGTGATGAAGACATTTGAAGCGGGTGCCGATGGCGTTCTCGTTACGGGCTGCGAGCCCGGACGCTGCAACTTTTCGACCGGCAATTTCAATGCTGATCGTCGTGTGAACTGGATTCGCGAATGGCTGGAGGACGTCGGCCTCGATGGCGCGCGCGCGCGCATGGTGCATCTGCCCGATGACGGTGCCGCCGCCTTCAAAGACGCCGTCGACGCCCTGACAAAAGAAATTGAAGCCTTGGGCCCAAATCCCATCCGCATTCAAAGCAACGGAGTCTCAAGCGCTCCGCAAGATAAATCGAGTCTAACGGCCGACACGGTTTAAAGAGGAGACAACGCCGATGATCGTTGCAGAGCAAAAGCCGCTCGCCGACATCCAGAAGATGCTCAAAGGCAAGAAGAAGGTCCTCGCCGTAGGCTGTGGGACCTGCGTCTCCGTGTGCTTCTCGGGCGGCAAGAAAGAAACCGGCGCATTAGCTACCACATTGCGGACAGCCGCAGCTGCGAACGGCGAAGAGGTCGAGGTCGAAGAAGTCACCGTCCAACGCCAATGCGTGCAGGAGTTCATCCAGCCGATTGACGAGGATGTCGGCGACTATGACGCGGTGCTGTCGATGGCCTGCGGCGTTGGCGTCCAGACGATGGCCGAACGCTATGAGGGCACCCGTGTCTATCCGGGCCTCGACACGAATTTCATGGGGCAACCGACGGAACCCGGCATCTGGGAAGAACGTTGCGTCGGATGCGGAAACTGCGTGATCCACTATACGGGTGGCCTGTGTCCCATTACGCGCTGTCCGAAGCAGCTCATGAACGGTCCGTGCGGCGGGTCGGAAAACGGGAAGTGCGAAGTCGACAATTCCATGCCTTGCGTCTGGTCCAAGATCTGGGATCAGGTCGACAATCTCGACCTCATGGAAGAACTCATGGATATTCAGCCGCCCAAGGACTGGTCGACCAGCCGGGGCGGCAGCATGCGCAAGGTTGTCGTGCGCGACGACCTGCACCAGCCGCGCGCTGAAAGCCCGTTCATCGAAGAAAGGCCGACCGCCCCTCCCCCGCCTGCACCGCCGGCAGCGGAAACGGCACAGGCGCCGGCGCTTGCAATCGAGCCCGAAGTTGCGGCCGATGCCGAATGGATGCGCGTCTGCGCTGTCGCCGATGTCCCGGAAAGGTCCCTGAAGCGCTTCGAGGTCAAGGGGGTCGGTGTGATGATCGCCAATATGGGCGACTATCTCCGCGCATTCCCGCCCTACTGTCCTCATATGGCCGAACCCTTGGACGAGTCCGGCGAACTCGAAGGCGATACGCTGACATGCACCAAGCACATCTGGCAGTGGAACCTGAAAACTGGTGCCCTGTGCGGCATGGCCGAACGCCCGATCGAGACTTATCCGGTCAAACAGGAAGACGATGGGATCTATGTCTCGATCGAGAAGGAAATCGAGTACGAATATGACGATGACGATGTTGAAGAAGAGGAAGAAGAACTCGATGACGACGACTTCTTCAACGCCTGATCGGAAACGGAGACAGAATTCATGAGTGCCGTAGCCGAACAGACAGCCCTCGCACCAGGCGATGCGAAACCAGGACTGAAATCAGGCAGCAACCTTGAGCGCGTCCTGGCCGCCGGCCATTTCGCGGTCACCGGCGAGCTTGGTCCGCCGCGCAGCATCAACAAGGATTTCGTCACCTCGCGGATCGACATGATGAAGGATCATGTGGACGCCGCGAACCTGACCGACAACCAGACCGGCATTGTCCGTCTCTCCAGCATCGCCACCGGCATTCTGCTGGCGCAAAACGGCCTGGAGCCCGTCATTCAGATGACGTGCCGGGACCGCAACCGGCTGGCAATCCAGAGTGATCTCATGGGTGCCAATATCCACGGTGTCCAGAATGTGCTTTGCCTTTCCGGCGATCATCAGTCCTTCGGCAACCATCCGGGCGCCAAGAACGTGCATGACGTCGACTCGATGCAGCTCATTCGCATGGTTCGCGATATGCGCGACGAGAACCGCTTCCAATGCGGCGACGAAATCAAAGGCGGCGGTCCGCGTTTGTTCATCGGAGCGGCAGCGAGCCCCTTCTCGTCGCCCATCGAACATCGCCCTTTGAGGTTGGCCAAGAAGGTCATAGCAGGCGCAGACTTCGTACAAACCCAGATGATCTTCGACATGGGGCAGTTCAGGGAATATATGAAGCGCGTGGTGGACATGGGGCTCCACGAGAAAGTCTCGATCCTTGCCGGCGTCGGGCCGCTGAAGAGCACGCCCATGGCCAAATTCCTGAACGATCAGGTGCCGGGCATCGTCGTCCCGGATGATTGCATGAAACGGATGGAAGGCGCCGTGAAGGGCGTCGACTCGGATGACAAGATCGCTATGCGTGATGCCTGGCGTGCCGAGGGGATCAAGCTTTGCGTTGAGCAGATTCAGGAAGTTCGCGAGATAGAAGGCGTTGCCGGCGTTCACATCATGGCAATCCTGTGGGAAGCGGCAATTGCACCGATTGTCGAGGCAGCCGGCCTCTATCCCCGTCCCGTTGTTGATGCCGCGCCCGAAATCGCCTGATTGGAAACCTGAACAAAAGAGCGATACTCTCTCAAGGCGACTGTCGAGACGCGCATGAGGGAGAGTGAGATGAGCGACGCAAACGGATCGAACCTGCGCGAGGCCTATGAGCGCGACGGCTACTGTTTTCCGTTGCGCGCCATGAACACGACGGAAGCCAAATCCTACAGGGACCGCCTTGAGGCGGTCGAAAAAGCCAATGGCGGCCCGCTGCAATCGAAGATGCGGCATCAAACCCATTTGCTCTTCAGATGGGCAGATGAACTCGTTCGGCATCCCAAAATTCTTGATGCGGTCGAAGAGATTATCGGCCCGAACATCCTTTGCTGGACCTCGAACTTCTTCATCAAGGAACCGAAGGACGGAAACTTTGTCTCCTGGCATCAGGACGCGACCTATTGGGGTCTCGAGCCTCACGATCAGATCATTACGGCTTGGTTCGCCTTTTCGGACGTGCCTCTCGAAAGCGGAGCAATGAAGTTCCTTGCCGGCAGCCATCGCAATGGTCAGGTCACGCACAACGATACGTTCGACGAAAGCAATCTTCTAACCCGCGGGCAGGAAATCGCCGTCGACGTGGACGAAGACAAAGCGACCGATGTTGTCCTGAAAGCAGGTGAATTCTCACTCCATCACGTGCTTCTGGCGCACGGCTCGCACCCCAACACGACGGACGATCGGCGCATTGGTTTTGCACTCCGCTATATCCCGACTTCCGTTCGTCAGACAAAGATCCGTGACGCCGCCGTTCTTGTTCGCGGTGTCGACGAGTACGGCCATTTCGACCTCATGCCGAGCCCGAAGGCCGATCTCGATGCAGCGGCGGTTGCAGTACATGAAGACTCGACACAGCGGATGGTTGCGGCCCTTTACGAGGGTACGGACAAGACGGAGCTACGGGCTTAGCCTAGGTCAGGGAACTCGACCATGCCATGGCCCAACCCACGTGTGCCTTATGAAATGTCAACCGAGCGCAAGGCGCTCGCGCCACTTAACGGCAACTCGCTGATTGTCCACATCGTCCTCAATGTCGAATATTGGCCATTCAACAGCCCAATGCCACGGGCGGTCTTTCCAGCACCGCATGGTCACGCACCTGTTCCTGATGTCCCCAACGCGGCCTGGGTCGAATATGGCATGCGCGCAGGAATGCCGCGCATCATGCGTCTGCTGGCGGAGCGGGGCATCAAGGCAAGCGCTTTCATGAACGCGGCCTGTGCCGACATCTATCCCCAGTGCGCCGAAGCGATGCTGAAAGCCGATTGGGAGTTTGTCGGCCATTGCTATGTCCAAAAATCGCTCAGTTCGGAGACGAATGAACGCGAGGTCATCGAGCAAAGTCTCAGCCGGCTAGAGCAATTGACCGGGACCAAGACACGCGGCTGGCTTGGAGCGGGTCTCGGTGAGACATTCCACACGCCGGATATTCTCAAAGAGAATGATGTCGATTGGCTTGCTGACTTTTTTCTTGATGATCTGCCTGTATGGATCCGCACAAAGCATGGACCACTCATTGGGCTTCCCTACACTGCAGAACTGAACGACGTGCCGATCTGGGCAATACAACATCATTCGTCGGATGAAATGTTTCGACGCGTCGAGGCGACTCTATCCATCTTCGAGAACGAACTCACCGAAAGCCCCCGCGTTTTGACGATTGCCTTGCATCCGCATTTGATCGGCGTACCGCATCGAGCTTACTGGTTTGAGAAAGTTCTCGATCTACTTGTCGCCCGCAACGACACTCTGTTCGTAACGGGCAGCGAAGTCGCAGATTGGTTCCGCGCCGCCGATGGCACTGACGGGGAGCTTGTGATGCAGCCGAGCGATGAAGAGGTTGGCTGGACCCATCTCACCGACACTTCGGCCGACCCGGGGTTCTTGGCATAACGCCGATGCCCAAGCACTCCTCAGCCATAGACCACGGCAGGAAGCCAGGTCGAGAGATTGGGCCAATAGAAAACGATCATGACCGCCAGCAGTTGCAGGATCACGAAGGGAATGATCCCGCGATAGATGTGCTTCATCTCGATTTCCGGCGGGCACACGCCTTTGACATAAAATAGCGCGTAACCGACCGGCGGCGTCAGATAGGATGTCTGCAGCGTCACCGCAATCAGAATCGTGAACCAAACCAACACAGGCTTGTCGACGACGCCGTACCCGTCGATTGCCAGCTCCATCTTGGCCACAACCGGCGTGATCAATGGCAGAACAATGAAGGTGATCTCAATCCAGTCGAGAAAGAAGCCGAGCAAGAAGACGCAGAACAATATCAGCAGGATGATGGTTGTCGGCGCGAATGGCAGGCCTCCCAACGCTTCTTCGATGATCTCGTCACCACCCAGGCCACGCACTACGAATGCGAAGACGCTCGCACCGACAATGATGGCGAAGATGTAACCCATCGTGTTGAACGTCCCTCGCAGGGACTCCACAATCATGGACAGGTCTAATTTGCGATAGAAGAAGGCGAGGATCAGCGCGCTCGCAGCACCAACGCCGCTTGCTTCCGTCACGGTTGCAATTCCGGCGATGATCGATCCCAGAACCAGGACCATCAGAAGAATCAGTGGAACGGCATCCAACAAAACTCTGACGAAGGTCTTGAAACCGATCGGCTGCTTGTCCGCCGGCAGAGGTGCCGCTTCCGGCCTCAAAAAACTATAGATGAGGATGTAGAGCACATAGAGACCCGCCAGGATCAGTCCGGGAAATACGGCGCCCATAAACAAATCGCCGGCCGGAAGACCGATCTGGTCCGCCATAAAGACCAGCATGATACTCGGCGGGATGATGATTCCGAGACATCCCGATGCGGCGACGGTCCCGACGGCAAGTTCTTTGGAATATCCCTGTTTCATCATGATCGGCAGACTGAGAACGGCCAGCAGGACGACAGATGCGCCGATGATGCCGGTACTCGCTGCCAGCAGGGCACCGATCAACGCAACCGTAACGCCGATACCGCCACGGACATTACCGAACAATGCCTGCGTCGAGGTCAGCAGTCTTTCCGCAATCCCTGATTTGTCGAGAATGTATCCCATGAAGATGAACATCGTTCCGGCAACAAGAATCCAGTTCGTCATCAGGCTGTAGATCCGCTCGACAACGATGCCGAAGAAGTCGAATTCGAGTCCGGTCGCGGTATCCCAATGTTCATCCGAGAACTGCGCAATGGCGGTGAACAGGACGGATACGCCAAAGAGGGAGAAGGCGACATGGAACCCGGTCAGCAAGAGGCCTGCAAATACGAGGAACATGGCGACCAGCAGGATGGTTTCCACGAACATCAGTTTCGCGCCTTCTTAAGCGACGCGATCTGTCGAGACAGATCGATGATTCGCGAAATCGCCGATAGACCAAGCAGGGCAAACCCCACAGGAAGAGCAGTCTTGATAATCCATCGATAAGGCAGACCACCAGGATCGAGCGACCCCTCGTTCTGCAGATAGGCCCATTTCACGAAGAAGACGGAATGGTAGATTGCAATGCCGACAAAGGGCAGAAGAAGAAACAGATAGCTACATAGATCGATGCGCAGACGCGCGATCTGAGAGAACTTGTTGTAGAGAATGTCGTTCCGGACATGACTGCCTTCGACCGTCGCATAGGAAAAGCCGATCAGCCACGACAGCGAATAGATATGCCACTGCAATTCGTCCAATGCGAGCGAGGAGACGCTGAGTACATAACGTAGCATCACGGATGAAACGATCAATGCCACAAGCGCCAGACACAGCCAGCTCGTGGCGTCGCCGATGCGCCGGATCAGATGATCCAGCACATCGGAGATGGTATTTTGGTCCTGCAACGCGCGCAATCCGCAGTGCTACTGGAGGGCTTGCTTGCTACGAGGAATGTAGCCGGCGCCTTCCCAGAACTTGTAGTTGGCCATGAAAGACTTCAGGTCGTCCCATATGACTTTCACATTCGGATGCGCAGCCGTCGTCTCCACCATCACCTCGTCGAACGCTTTGCGCATGGCGTTCAGCATCGTGTCATTCCAACGCACGATCTCAACGCCTTTGCTCTCGATTTCCTTGAGCGCCGCAGCCTGCGCCGACGTCGACTTCGTGATGCTATAGACATTGGCGGCGCGAACAGCTGCTTCGAACTGGGCCTGCTGGGTTTCGCTCATGGATTTCCAGACATCCTTGTTGATGATCAGTTCCATGAATGTCGTCGGCTGCTGCCAGCCGGGCATATGATAGAATTTGGCGACCTTGTAGAATCCCGCACGGATATCGGCTGCAGGAACGCCCATTTCGGCTCCGTCAATGACGCCTTTTTCCAGACCGGAGAAGATCTCGCCCCCGGGGATGAGCGTCGGCACGGCGCCCAGCTTCTTCAATGTCGAAGATGCAAACCCGCCGATCCGGAGCTTCACGCCCTTCCAATCTTCAGGTTTTTCGATCTTTTTCGTGAACCAGCCACCTCCTTCAGGGGTCATGACCGCGAGCGGAAAGGCCTTCACATTGTAGCCGGCATCGTCATACATCTTCTGATAAAGCTTCAAACCATTCCCTTCATAGAACCACGCCAGAAACGGGATGGCGTCCGGGGCAAACGGGAATGTGCAGAAGATGATGGACTCTTTCAGAGAGCCACCGAGATAAGCGGATGCCGTATAGCCGGCGTCGACCTTGCCGGTCGAAACCGATTGATGAATCTGGAAGGCTGGAACGAGTTTGCCTGGCTCGTACGTCTTGACGCGGATCGTACCGCCGGACACCGCTTTCACATTGTCGGCAAACCATTTGATCGTGTCGCCGAGAACCGGCAGTTCCGTATTGAAGGCGACCGGTGTCTTCAACAGGACCTTTTTATCTTTCGCAATGGCACTACCTGCGCCGGCAGTTGCGATGAGGGCAGCCGCACCGGCTATCAGGATACCGCGTCGCGTCCTGCCGAAGAGACGGTTCGAAAACGACGTCACTGCAGAATCATGCATGAACTTTCCTCCCTATTGTATTTATCAGCTGGGCTGCCGCTGTTAGCCAGCAGCTAAGCCGGCCATCTGCTGTCTGCAGTATTTGCCGGCAACCGCGTTTCAAAGCTGCGATCGATCCACAATAAGGAGCTTTAGGTAGCGAGAAATTAGAATGCGATGATAGGTTCCATAGCAAAATTCAAACGCATGCAATTGGACACCGGTATCAAATAGCGGCATAGCGCTGGCATTCACATTTTAATTGTACAAACGAGACGGATTGTCGAATCTGTGGAATGGCCACAACCGAGAAGAGTGAATGATCGCAATGAGTCAACAACGTATCGTGCGCCCCCGCCGCAGTTTCATCTTTTCGCCCGGCCTCAGGCCCGACATGTTTCCGAAAGCGCTGGCATCGGGTGCCGACATTGTCTGCGTGGAACTTGAAGACGGGATTGCTCCGAAGGACAAGGACGAAGCACGTAGTCGTGCGCTGGCTTTGTTCGCCCAACCGCAAACCGATGACGGGGTTGAGCGGATCGTGCGGATCAATTGCCTGAGGGATGGTTTCGGCGTTGCCGACGTTCAGGCCATTCTCAATACGGATACACCGCCCCCGGCACTCATGCTGCCGAAGGTCAGAACTCCCGACGAGGTGGTCTGGCTCGATAATCTGTTGAGCGAGCGGGGGCATGATACCCGTCTGCATGTCATAATCGAAACGAATGCGGGGCTTGAGGCCGTCCACGACATCGCCCGTGCCAGTACGCGTATTGATGCCCTGTTCTTCGGCGGCGTCGATATGGCTGCCGAATTGCGCTGCCAGAATGCATGGCAACCGCTTCTCTATGCGCGGTCGCGCGTTGTCCATGCCGCCGCCGGTGCAGGTCTTGATGTAATCGATGTGCCATTCCTTGATCTTGAGGATCCCGACGGGATGGAGCGCGAAGCGATTCTAGCCCGCGATTTGGGCTTCAGTGGCAAAGGCTCGATTCATCCCAAACAAATCGCGGGGCTCAACAAGGTATTCACGCCGGACGAGGAGAGTATCGCGCGCGCGCGGCGCATCATTGCTGCGTTCGAGGAAGCCGACACCGGGCTCGTGGTCATCGATGGCAAACTGATCGAGAAGCCTGTGCTACGGGACATGCATCGTATTCTGGCAATTGCCGATCGGATATCGGCGTGATTATGCGCCGGACCGGCATGTGCGGGAGTTCCAGAGGAACAGTACCTGATCAATGCAGTTCGGACATGCAGACTCAGTAAGAGCGCGGCATGCCGAGCACATGCTCCGCGACATAACTCAGGACGAGATTGGTCGAAATGGGCGCGACCTGGCAAAGGCGTGTCTCGCGAAACTTGCGTTCGATGTCATACTCTTCGGCGAAACCAAAACCGCCATGGGTCTGTAGGCAGGATTCCGCCGCCGCCCAGGACGCATCGGCGGCGAGCATTTTCGCGAGATTTGCTTCTTCGCCAGGGTTTTCACCAGCCTCATAGAGGCGGACAGCCTCTCGCAACATCTGTTCTGCAGCGCGCATTTGCGCGTAAGACTGGGCGATCGGGAATTGAATGCCCTGGTTCTTGCCAATCGGCCGATCGAAAACCACGCGTTCTTTCGCGTAGTCGGCCGCTTTCTGAATGAACCACTTGGCATCGCCGATGCACTCTGCAGCAATCAGAATCCGCTCGGCATTCATGCCTGAGAGTATGTAGCGGAAACCCTTGCCTTCTTCGCCAATCAGGTTCGCTACGGGTACGCGCATATCATCGAAAAACAATTCGGTTGTCGCATGGTTCATCATTGTTCGGATCGGGCGGATCGTGAGAGTCTTGTCGCTCGCATCCCGCATATCGACCAATAGAACTGACAACCCATCGGTCTTCTTGGACACCTGGTCTCTTGGCGTTGTGCGGCAAAGCAGCAGCATGAGATCCGAATGTTCCGCGCGCGATGTCCATAACTTCTGACCGTTTACGACATAGTCGTCGCCCTCACGGCGAGCGGTGGTCCGCAAGGCCGTCGTGTCGGTGCCGCTGCTCGGTTCGGTGACGCCAAATGCCTGGAGGCGCAAACTGCCTTCGGCAATCTTGGGGAGATATCGACGTTTTTGCTCATCCGATCCATGCCGGAGGATCGTGCCCATCGTGTACATCTGCGCATGACACGCACCGGCGTTGCATCCCGCACGATGGATCTCTTCCAGAATGGCTGCCGCTGCCGAAATCGGAAGACCAAGGCCGTCATAATCTTCAGGCACCAGTGCTCCCAGATAACCTGCTTCTGTCAGGGCATCGACGAAAGCGGATGGATAGGCTTGTTCACGGTCGCATTTGCGCCAGTACTCACCGGGAAAGTCAGTGCAAAGACGTGCGACACCGTCCCGAATATCCTGATGGTCCAGCTCGTAGTTCATGACTTCGCTCCGAATTCCTGACGCACGGACGCCCCGTGCTGATCCAATGCGGGAACGTTCGTCGCGCGCCCTCCGTCAGTCTGCACCGGCAGATCGGCGACCATCACGTCGGCACTCCCGAAACGAATTTGCAGGTTGCGCAGGAATTCGTGCTCGTGGAGATCCGCTACGCTGCTGAGCCGCGCGCATGCGATCCGAGAGGCATTGAGCGTTGTCATCAAGTCGTCCAGATCCGTTTGCCCAAAGACCGCGGCGATCTCTTCGTCCATCGCCGGCCGGTTCGTCACACGATCCGTATTGTCGGCAAATCGCGGGTCCGGCCCGAGTTCGGGTTTTCCAAGGACACTCGTGCAGAAGGTTCGCCATTCGCGATTGTTCTGTATGGCAATCAGGATCTGGCCGCCGTCACCGGTCGCATAGGCGCCATATGGCGCGATGTAGGCGTGCGTCAGCCCCAATCGTGCGGGTGCGCCGCCGAGATAACGATGCCCCAGAAGCGGCATGTTCATCCAATCGGCCATGACATCGAACATCGAGACCGACAGATCGACCCCCTGCTCCGTGTGAAAACGCTGGATCAGCGCACGAAGAATGGCTGAGAAACACGTCAATCCAGTCGAAATGTCGGTGATCGAAATACCGACCCGCGATGCCCCGTCTGCTGTACCCGTCACAGAGCAGAGACCGCTCTCGGCCTGAACAAGAAAGTCATAGGCTTTTTTCTCAGCCGCCTTCCCATGGCGGCCGTAGCCTGTGATTTCGCAGGTGATGAGACCAGGATTTTTCGAGCGAAGGTTCGGGCCGGCGAATCCCCGCTTCTCCAATGCCATCGGCGCAAGATTGTGCAGAAACACATCCGCCTTACGCAGCATCGAGCGAAGAAGATCTACGTCGTCGGAAGCATTGAGATCGAGACAAACGGATTCTTTGCCGCGATTGAGCCAGGCGAAAAATACGCTTTGTCCGTCTGCTCCCTTGTCATAGGCGCGCGCAAAGTCGCCTTCGGGTCTCTCCACCTTGATGACGCGTGCTCCCGCATCGGCAAGCAAGAGACCGCAATAGGGTGCGGCAACGGCCTGTTCGATCGAGACAACCAGCAATCCGTCGAGTTCTCGATTCAAGGACATCTATCGCCACCGGATCGCAAACGACGTCGACTGGGGATGATCATAGTTTTCTCCCAAACGCAGAATTTCAACATCATCGATTGCAGGAAGACATACGAAAACTAGAATGCTTTAATAGGTACGATAACGAAATGCGAAGCCTTATGCTATGGACCTCAAACAGCTGAAGACATTTATCTGCCTGGCCGAAGCCGGATCGCTCAGTCGAGCATCCGATCGCCTCCGTATCGCGCAGCCCGCGCTCTCCCGACATATCAAGCTCTTGGAAAACGAGATTGGGGTCGAGCTTTTCACCCGCCACGTGCGGGGAATGGATCTGACGGAGCCCGGCAAAGAACTTCTTGCTCGCGTATCAGGCCTCATACGGCAGCTCGAACAATCCTTCCACGATGTGCAGACGATCCGGACGGAAGTCTCAGGCAATGTAGCTCTTGGTTTGATGCCGACGGTTACGACCGTTCTTGCGGTGCGGCTCGTCGGTCGCGTCGCCCGGGAGTTGCCAGGTGTGAAGCTTCGCCTTGTTGAAGGATACTCGGTCTATCTCATCGAATTGCTTCAGCGCGGCGATATCGACTTCTCCTTCCTCTATGGCCCGTCCGGTGACTTCCACCTGCATACGAAAGAACTGCTGTATGAAGACGTCGTGCTCTTGAGCCCGCCCGGTTCGCTTCCCGGTGTCGGTCCAAGGATTTCGATGAAGAAGGTTGCCTCACTGCCGTTGGCACTACCCAGTCGGCCATATGGCGTCCGGCTGGTCGTCGACGCAATCGCCAAGAAAGCCGGCGTGACCCTCAAATCCGCTTTTGACGTCGACTCTTTCTGGGTCATCAAATCATTGGTCAAAGCCGGAGAATGCCACGCTTTTATGCCTCTCTCATCCATCACTGAAGAGCTGAGCACCGGCAATATCGAGACGCGCACGACGACGCCATCGAAAGGTCGCCGGCAGCTCATACTCGGCATGCCATCCGACCGCGTGAACACAAGAGCGACCGATGCGGTCATTGCGATACTGATGGACGAAATCGCGTCTATGATCAGAGAGGGGGAATGGATCGCGCAGCCAGCCTCCGACCTAAGACCTTTTCTCTGAGGGGATCCAAACCGTCTTCTCCTTAGATGATCGCTGTTTTTGGCATCCAAATTCGATATAGAGACACTTCAGACATTGTATTTTACGGAGTCGACCCTCCGGCGAATGCTGGACCGGAAATCGAGGAGAGACCGATGGCAACCTATACGAGTTATGATCTGGTCGAATTCGGCAAACCGCTCGAAGCGCGGGAACGTGACATCCCGACGCCGCACGGATCGGAAGTACTCCTCCGGATCCGCCGCTCGGGTGTGTGTCACTCCGATATTCACATTGGCGAAGGATACTTCGATCTCGGCGAGGAAGGCGTTTTGCGAATGGCCGACCGCGGCATGAAGCTTCCTGTCGCCATGGGACACGAAATGGTGGGCGAAGTCATTGCGACAGGACCGGACGCGTCCGACACGCCGGTCGGTAAGGTCATGCTTGTATTCCCTTGGATCGGTTGTGGTGAATGCCTGGCCTGCAAAGAGGACCGGGAAAACGACTGCATGGCCATGCGGATCATGGGTCTCATTCAGGACGGCGGTTATGCGACCCACGTTCTCGTCCAGGATCCGAAGTTCCTCGTTGATATCGAGGGACTCGACATCGAGACGGTTGCGCCCCATGCCTGTTCCGGCCTGACGGTCTATAGCGCGCTCAAGAAGATCGATCCGCTGCGCGAGGGGGAATGGCTGGCGATCATGGGGGCTGGCGGCCTCGGTCTGAATGCCATTTCGATCGCGCGCGCGTTGGGACATCAACGCATCATCTCGATCGATGTCGATCCGGAAAAACTCAAGACCGCCACGGAGATGGGAGCCGATGCCGTATTGGATAGCTCCCGCGATGACGCCCTTGAGGAGTTGCGCAGGATCGCCGGCAATCGTCTTCTGGCCGTCCTCGATACCGTCGGAATTCCGGCGACGTCGCGTTTGGCGGTACACGCCTTGGTGAAGACCGGACGCTATGTCGTCGTTGGTCTGCATGGCGGTGATTTCAAGATGCCGCTCCCCTGGTTACCGCAAAAGGCACTGACGGTCCGTGGCTGCCACGTCGGAAGCTGCCAGGAGCTTCGGGAACTGATCGAACTTGTGAAAGCGGGCAAAGTTCATCAGATCCCCGTTACGTCACGCCCGTTATCCGAGGTCAATCAGGCACTCGAGGATCTCAAGGACGGCAAAGTCACCGGGCGTATCGTTCTGAACGCTGACTGAGGGATGAACCGATTCCCATTCAACGGCAAGAGCCACGTCAGTGATGCGATTAAAGTCGGCTCAACGTAACTGTATCGTCGCTTTCCCTCGCAATATCGCTTTGCCGGACCGGATCAATTGAACGGATCCGTGATACGCGCCTGCGGCCCATACCGCACCGCGGCGCTTGCGTCCGGTATAAGCCAGATAGTGGGCTTTAGCGCGATCGACAGGTTTTTGCGCGCCACTGGCGATCGGTCCTTCGGGACCCCAGATCGAGAGCTTCAAGCTGTCGCCTGGCTGCATATTGATGAATCGCGCATAGAAGATCAGCGCCGGGCTTTTCCGCGAAACGATACTTACGGGCGGATTGCCGACCTCCAATACCTTGGACTGAACGGGCTTCTCAACAAAACCGAGATCGATCAATTCACCCTTGCGGGATGATAGTGCCGCGCCGACGTCTGGTTTCCATAGGGAGTTCTTGGCTTTCGGCCCGCACGCCCCTTCCGACAATTTCCGTCCCGTAAATGGATCGATGGTCTTGGCGTTGTGCCGCACTGCGAAGTGCAAATGCGCAAACTGCGTCTGGCCGGAGTAACCGACGAATCCAAGTCTTTCTCCCGCTGCAACATTCTGCCCTTTAACAACCTGAATGCTCCCCTTGAGCATGTGGCAATATTGGCTCTCCCAGCCTCGGCCATGATCGATAACGACACCGTTGCCGCATTCCTTGCCTTTTACAGCTGACAGGTTCTTGCCGATCAGACGATCCGCAACGCCGTCCCGGAGCGCCTTGACCTTGCCGGCAGCTGCGGCGACGACGCCAACACCCTTCTTTGCCTTTGCGGTCGAGAGCAAACGGATATCCGTACCCTTGTGGCCGTCATAGGTCGACGATCCGCAGCTATGGTCGCGCACGCCTTTGGTTGGATCGACATCGGGGTAGCTTTGCACAAAACAGGTCTGGCCCAACTCGCATGAAACGGGAAAGGCAAAGGTCGGCGGCTCGACGGCCCCGGCCCCAAGCGCCCCGCAACACACCGCCATTCCGAAAATGCCCGTCGTCCACGCCCAGTGCATCCGTCATCTCACTTTTTTTGCCGTTTCGCGGGCCTTCAGATTGCAGGCCATCTGAGGGCGCCGAGCGATAGTGCTCGCCCCCCGGGCAGCCGCCTGTCTGTTTGCTTCTGCAGGCATGCCCAGGCACAAGCAGGCCCGAAGATGATCTGACTCGCCACGAACGGCAAGAGGCGTGGAGTGGCATAGCCTCGACAGGGACAAAAAAAGTGGTGGGCCCGGTAGGACTCGAACCTACAACCAGACGGTTATGAGCCGTCGGCTCTAACCAATTGAGCTACGGGCCCACGCGGCAAGACTGCTCCTATATCAGACCGGCGGCTCGGTTTGAACGCTGTTGACGACATCTTTTATGCGGCTTATTGCGGTGCCCATGATCCAGCTCCATCAGTTTGCCAGGGCATTCGGATTGCCCAATCCCAGCCCTTTTTGCGTAAAGGTTGAGACCTATCTGCGCCTTGCCGGCCTCGAATATGAGATTATCGAGGTCACAAATCCGTCCAAAGCGCCGAAAGGCAAGTGCCCGTTTATCGTGGATGGCGACACGACGGTCGCCGATTCGCATTTCATCCTGGCCTATCTCAAGGAGAAATATGGCGATCCGCTGGGCGAAGGCCTGAGCGACGTCGACCGCGCCCATCATCATGCGATTGCGCGCATGATCGACGACCATCTCTATTTTCCGCTGCTCTACACACGCTGGGTGATGCCGGAAAATGCCGGAATTGTGAGAGAACAGTTCTTCGGGTCGATGCCGAAACTCCTGCGTGGCACGATCTTCGGCATGGTCCAGAAATCAACGCGCAAACGGATCGAAAGCCAGGGCTGCGGCGTCCATGAACGCCACGAGATCGAGCAACTCGCAATCGAGGATATCAACGTCCTTTCGGTCATTCTCGGCGACGACGACTTTTTCGGTGGCGACAGGCCGCGCGAAATCGACTGTGCTGCCTGGGGGACGATTGCCAATGCTTTGGCCGAACCCTTCAAAACGCCCATAAAGGACGCCACGGCATCGCTGCCAAACCTTGTCGCCTATAGCGATCGCATGAAAGCGCGTATCTTTCCCGATCTCTAGCAGCAACCGACCAAAATTGGTGCTAGCGGCCTGATAGCACATCACGCGCGTTCACATTCCGTTCAACCCTCTTCAGACGTTATCAAGCATTTCCGCCAATAATGCCCTATTCACGGGCGGATTGTCCCTGTGAAGCGGCCATCAATCGAACAGCATGGCACCCATGTTGCTTAGGTCTTGAGACCTGATGGCCTCTTTCAAGAGCAAGCAAAATGAGCATTGACTTCGCAGCGGATCACTTCGGGACCGGTTTCCGGTCTTCCGGTCTCCATATTACGATCGTCGACCGGATGGAGGCTGTCCGCGAGGTCTGGCAACGCTTCCAGGAATCCGCCGCCGCGTCGCCGCATCAGAGTTACGAGTGGGTTGCCGCCTGGCTCGGTCGATCGGGTGAAGAGCGCGCGCAGGACATCCGGATTGTCGTCGTCAGCAATGATGCCGGCCGCTGTATCGCGATCCTGCCGTTCGGGATCCGGCGCGATCGTGGCTGCCGCATTCTGGAATGGCTGGGTGGCGATCAGGGCAACTACGCGTCCGGGCTCTTTTGCCGTGAAGCGTGGGACGGAGAAACGGCGCCGGATTTCCAAAGTCTGTGGTCCGACATCATCGATCGGATCGGGGCCATCGACGTGGTACACTTGGCAGCGCAGCCCGATTTTATCTCCGGACTTGCGAACCCGTTCGCCACGTTGCCGCACACGCCCGCGGCCGGCAGCGCGCACTGGTTTGCGCTCGAGCAGGATTGGGAGGCGCACTACAACAACGCCTTCTCGTCGAGCAGCCGGCGCAAGCTTCGAAAGTCCGAGCGCAATCTTGCCAACCATGGCGCGCTTTCCTTCACACAGGTCGATGACCGCCACGAACGCCTCGACGTCCTTGCGTGGATCATGGACCGCAAGCGCGAGCGGTTCGGAGAGCTTGGCATCGCCGACATGTTTGCCGATCCGGACATCCGTCGCTTCTACCGCGATCTCGTGACGATGCCACATGAAACAGTGACGGTTTCGCCGCGCATTCATGCGCTCAGATGCGGTGGCGAACTTGTCGCGGCAAATCTCGGTCTTTTCTACCAGAACCGGTTCTATGGACTTGTCATCGGCACGACCAACGGGCCGCTGCGGCACGACCAACCGGGTAAGCATCTGTTCCGCATGACGGTCGCAAGCTGTGCCGAGCATGGCATTACGATTTTCGACGGCGGCGTCGGCGACGATAGTTATAAACTCCGCTGGTGCACCGAGGAACGTCAACTCTTTCATACTCTCTTGCCACTGACGGCATCTGGCAGAATCCATGTTCTGCTCGAAAACATGCAGATCCGCGCCAAGGCACGCATCAAGTCGTCACCGCAATTGTGGTCGGCCTTCAAACAGCTTCGGCGGCTCGGAACCCATAACGGTTCGAACGAAGACAAGTCCGGCTAGGCGTCCTCCGCCGGTGCCTCGGCCAGAGTTCGGAGCTTTGCGGATATCGTCTCGAGCACGTCCTGTGACCCCTCCGGCCAGTCTGCAATCCGCGATGCGATCAAATTGGCCTGCGACTCCAGAACGACACCATCGTCCAGAACTTTCAGGTGATTGGCGCGCAATGTCGCCCCCGATGACGTGATATCGACGATCGCTTCGGCGGTGCCTGCGGAAGGTGTGCCTTCCGTCGCGCCGACGCTTTCGACGATCCGATAGCCGACAACGCCCTTTTCGGCCAGAAATCGCCGGGTGAGATTCATATAACCGGTTGCAATCCGAAGCGCCCGTCCATGGCGGCGACGAAACACGGCGGCGACATCGTCCAGGTCAAGGATATTGCTGACATCGATCCAATAGTCGGGCACTGCCAAAACGACATCGGCCTGCCCGAAGCCCAGCGGCACAACGAATTCGACCTTGTCGTCTGCATCCGCCATGGTCTCGCGAATGAGATCCTCGCCGGTCACGCCCATATGAATTCGTCCGAGCTTCAGCTGCTCGGCAATCTCGGAGGCCGAAAAGAAGGTAACATCGACACTGTCGATCCCCACGATCTCACCGCGATAACCACGCTCGTGACCCTGTTTGCGAATTTCAAGCCCGGCTTCGGCAAACACCTCCAGGGTGCGCTCCATCAGGCGGCCTTTCGAGGGCACGGCGAGAACGATCTGTTCATCGCTCATGAGCCACCTCCCCCAGCGGCCGCGAGTAGCCGCTCCGTATGGATCGCACAGCCGACCGCCGCGACACGTTCGGATGCTCCGAGTTCGCTCAGCAATCCGTCATAGCGGCCACCACCGGCGATCTGCCCGGCGCGGCCATATTCCGGCACTTCGATCTGAAAGACGAAGCCGGTGTAATATTCGATCGCCCGGCCGAACTCGGCGCCGAACTCGGTTGCGTTGATATCGATATCCAATTCGTCCAGCCGATCGATGCGGGCCGAGAAACGCTCAAGCCCTTTGTCGAGATCGATATCGGCCGAACGTGCCAGATCGGCGATCCGCGCGGCGGCCGCGCGGGGTGGCCCGGAAATCGTCAGATAGTCTTCGATCAATGCAACCGCGCTGTCGGGCAACGAGCCTTCGCGGGAATCGGCGGCATGATCCAGCAGGCGCTCCGTGATTTCACGGATCGTGCGCGTTCCGACGACCGGAATGCCTTTGGCATCCAGATGCGCGCTGACGGCCTGTTCAGCGCCTTCCAGATCGTCCGGGTCAAGTTTGGCGATCAATGCGCGGGGCGCTGAAACGCCACCGTCGCGGTCGTCGTCCGCCAACCGCCGCAGCAGTGCATGAAACGCCGGCGGGCGCCAGAAGCTGTGCCAGAGCGCCAACCGCCAGCGCTCGGGCATGTCGATAGCCTGGATGAGCGCCTCGAACATTTCCAGATCGCCGAGGCGCACCTTGAAACCTTCGAGATTGGCCGTGCGAACCGCATCGAGCGCCAGCCCAAAGACCTCCGCATCCGCATCGAGGCTTTCGGGCGCACCGATCAGCTCGATACCAGCCTGACGAAATTCTCGGGTTTGGCCGCTCTTGCGCGGCTCCGCCTGATAGCGGAAGGCCGACCCATTATAGGAGTAGCGTGCTTCGACATCCGCTTCCGGATGGCGCTCCATATAAAGCCGGCAGACTGGAACCGTCAGGTCTGGCCGCAAACACAGAATTTCGCCTTCCAGATCAGTGAAGACATAGGTCCGCGAGCGGATCGCTTCGCCGACGCGGTCGAGGAAAATCTCGGCCGGTTGCAGAATGGCAGGGGCCACGGGCTCATAGTTCGCCTCGCGGAAAACATCCATCAAGGCGCCGGCCTGCGCCTCAAGCGCCTCGAATTGAAGGGCGGTTTCGGCGGGCATCGGTCAGGACTCGTGGCGGGCCAGAATATCGCGCACCCCCGTGACGAGATCGCCTTCGGAAACGGAGACCTGTGCCGGCCGGCCTTCGCGCCATTCGGTATTGTCTTCGATCTCTTTGGAAAGGCGCGAGCCTTCGATCAGATCCTTGACGGTCACCTCGCCCTTCGCGCGCTCGTCCTCGCCCTGGATGACGACACAGGGCGCGCCGCGCTTGTCGGCATATTTCATCTGCGCACGCATGCCGGATTCGCCGAGATACATTTCGGCGCGAATACCCGCAGCACGCAGATCGCCTGCCATTTTCTGATAGGTCGGCAACTGCTCGCGGTCCATGACGAGCACAACCACGGGACCCAAAGCGTCCTCAGCGCCAGCCTTACCCAGCGCAACCAGCGCCGCATGCAGCCGCGAGACACCGACCGAATAGCCGGTTGCAGGAACGCGGACGCCCTTGAAGCGCTCGACGAGCCCGTCATAGCGGCCACCGCCGCCGACAGAGCCGAAGCGCGTCTGACCGCCATCTTCGCCGGCGGTCTCGAAGGTGAGCTCGGCCTCGAAAACGGGACCAGTGTAATAATCGAGCCCGCGCACAACGGCGGGATCGACCCGGACACGGTCGCTATCGAAGCCGGCTGCGCTCAGCAATTCGTCCATCGTCCTAAGCTCGGTCAGGCCCTCGCGGCCCGTTTCACTCTCCTCAACGAGGCTCGTCAGGGCGTCAAGGGTCTGCCCCCGCCCCTCGCTTCCGGCGCCTACATAGCGCAGAACCATGTCGATTTGATTCGGCGCAAGACCCGCGCCCTTGGTGTAATCGCCGGACTCGTCCTTGCGCCCTTCCCCGAGCAGCATGCCGACCGCATCGATGCCGAGCCGGTCAAGCTTGTCGATGGCACGCAGCACGGACATTCTCTGCCCGGCGCCTTCGGGGTCCGCCGGATCGAGGCCGGAAAGCTCTAGAACAGCATCGAGCAGCTTGCGGTTGTTCAACCGGATCAGAAAGGCGCCCTGAGGGATACCGATCCGCTCAAGGGTCTCGGCCGCTAGCATGCAAAGCTCGGCGTCCGCAGCGACACTCGCCGTCCCGACCGTGTCGGCGTCGAACTGGGTGAATTGGCGAAAGCGGCCCGGCCCTGGCTTTTCGTTGCGCCAGACGGGTCCCGTCTGATAGCGCCGAAACGGTTTTGCGAGCCCGTCATAATTGGCAGCGACGTAGCGCGCCAGCGGGGCCGTCAGGTCATAGCGCAGCGACAGCCATTGGCCGTCCTCGTCTTCAAATGAGAAAACGCCTTCATTGGGCCGGTCCTGATCGGGCAGGAATTTTCCAAGCGCATCGGTGTATTCGAAGGCCGGCGTATCCAGCGGTTCGAACCCGAAAGACTCATAGACGTCACGAATTTGCTCCATCATGGTCCGCATCGCACGGATTTGCGATGCATCATTGTCGACAAGGCCCTTCGGCAATCGTGCCTTGGGCCGGGAGGGCTTGTTCTTTTTCGCCATGAATCCGGAGCCTGTGTGGAGGTGCGCGCGTTCTACCGCATAGACTCGAGCCCAGCAAGGTGCACGAATGCAGGTTTGCGGACCGAAATCGAGCCGATAAGATCGAACCGCGCGCGCCGGACGCGCTATTTGGCCATCCGTCGCCAGAAGGGGAATTTTATGTCGCAACATTGTCGAAAAGTCTTCCGAATCGCCGTATTCGGGCTTCCCCTGATGCTGATGGCCTGCCAGAGCGAGAAAAAAGCGGCCGCGCCCGCCGGCCCGCCTCCTGCGGTGGTCGTTGCGCCTGTGACCTCCAAACCGGTTGCCAGCTCCATTGGATTTGTCGGGCAGAGCGAGGCTTTTCAGAAGGTTGAGCTTCGGGCGCGTGTGACCGGCTTCCTCAATAAGCAGGATTTCAAGGAAGGCACGGATCTCAAAAAGGATGCGCTCCTGTTCGAGATCGACCCGTCCGAATATGTTGCCAATCGCGACGCGGCCAAGGCGAAGGTGGCGCGAGCGGAAGCTGCATTGCTTCAGGCGGAACAAAGCCTCGTCCGTTACAAGAAGCTCGTCGACAAGGGCACGGCCAGCGTCGCCAAATATGACGAGGCCGTTGCTCAGGAAGGGCAGACCAAGGCCGGTGTGGCAGCGGCAAAAGCTGATCTGGTGCGCGCCGAACTCGATCTCGGCTACACAAAAATCACATCGCCGATCTCCGGCCGTATCGGCAAATCGACCGTCGATGTTGGCAATCTGATCGGACCGGACAGCGGCGTCCTCGCGACCGTCGTCACCCTCGACCCGATCCACATCACCTTCTCGATCTCCGAACGCGAATTCCTCGACTACAAAAGGGAAGTCAAAGAGGGGCGCGCCGAAAAGCTCAAGCCGCAAATCAAACTGGCCAACGGGGAAATCTATCCCCATGACGGCGAATTCGACTTTCTGGACAATCAGGTCGATGCGGACACCGGCACGATCAAGGCCCGCGTGGTCTTTGCCAATCCGGACAGTCTGATCCTGCCGGGCCAGTTCGTGACCGTATCGCTCGTCTCGTCCGACCCGAAGAAAGCCCTGGTAGTGCCGCAAGCAGCGGTTCAGGAAAACCAGGCCGGGCCGTTCGTCCTGGTGGTGGACAAGGATAGCAAGGTCGAATTGAGGCCCATCAAGACGGGGCAGCGCACGGGAACCGAACTGGTCGTCAGCGAGGGGCTGACCGAGGGCGAGACGATCATCGTCGAAGGTATTCAGAAAGTCCGACCCGGCGCCACGGTCCAGCCGACGCAGAAATCGGCAAAGGCCGGCTAAATGCTTAGCGCCTTTTTCATTGACCGACCGAAATTCGCATTCGTCATTTCGATCGTCACCGTGCTGGGCGGCATGCTCGCTCTTGGCGTGCTTCCCATCGCCGAATATCCCGAGCTGACGCCGCCGCAGGTTCAGGTCACGGCCAAATACCCAGGTGCCAATGCGCAGGTCGTTGAACAAACAGTTGCGTCGGTCATCGAGGCCGAGGTGAACGGCGTCGAAGGCATGATATACATGTCGTCGAAGAGCACGAATGACGGCAGTTACACGCTGACCGTCACCTTCGCGGTCGGAACCGATGGCGACACGGCCCAGGTGAACGTGCAGAACCGTGTCTCGCTCGCGACGCCAAAGCTGCCCGAGGACGTCACGCGCCAGGGCCTTTCCGTCAAGAAGCAGTCGACCGCCATGCTGATGGTCGTCTCGGTCTACTCGCCGAAGGAGACCTATGACGATATTTTCCTGTCGAACTATACGAGCATCAATCTGCGCGATCCGCTTTCGCGCGTGCCGGGTGTCGCCAGCGTCGACCTGCTGGGGGGCCGCGATTATGCCATGCGCATCTGGCTGCAGCCGGACCGGCTGACCAGCCTCGGACTGACCGCAGGCGATGTGATCAATGCGATCCGCGACCAGAATGTGCAAGTCTCGCCGGGCAGCATCGGACAGCCGCCGGGCCCGAGCACACAGCAGTTCCAGTACACGATCCAGGCCAAGGGCCGGCTGACGGAAGCCAGCGAATTTCAGGACATCATCGTGCGCGCCAAGGCCGACGGCACGCTCGTGCGCGTGCGCGACGTGGCGCGGATCGAGCTCGGCGCCGAGACCTATGGCTGGTATGGCCAGCTCAACGGCAAACCGGCCGCCCTGCTCGCCGTCTATCAACTGCCGGACGCCAATGCGCTGGATGTTGCCGAAGGCGTGAAAAAATCGCTCGGCGATCTCTCCAAGCGGTTTCCCGAGGACCTGGCCTTTTCGGTCACCTATGACACGACGCTCTATGTCTCGACGTCGATCCGCGAGGTGTTCATTACGCTTTTGCAGGCGCTGGGGCTGGTGATATTTGTCGTCTATGTCTTCCTGCAGGACTGGCGCTCGACATTGATCCCGGCGATCGCGATCCCGGTCTCCCTGATCGGCACTTTCGCTGCGCTGCTGGCGCTTGGATTTACGATCAACACGATCAGTCTGTTCGGGCTGATACTCGCCATCGGCGTCGTGGTGGACGATGCCATCGTCGTGGTGGAGAATGTGCAGCGGCATATGGCCGACGGAATGGAGCCGAAGGCCGCAACGCGCCGGGCGATGGAAGAAGTAACCGGGCCGGTCATCGCGACAACACTGGTGCTGCTCGCGGTCTTTATCCCGGTCGCCTTCACGCCTGGCCTCACGGGCCGGCTGTTCGAACAGTTCGCCGCCACGATCGCCGCCGCGGTGACGATCTCGTCCATCAACGCGCTGACCCTGAGCCCTGCTCTGTGCGCCACAATCCTGCGCCCACCCAAAACCGTGACGCGCGGACCGCTGGCATGGTTCGAAAAAATTCTGAGCAAGACGCGCGACGGCTACGCGGGCCTCGTGCGACGCCTGATCCGCCTGATGGCCATAAGCCTGGTTGCCTTTGCCGGCCTCTCGGTCGCGACCGGCGGCCTCATGACCCTGGTGCCGACCGGGTTTATTCCGCAGGAGGACCGCGGCGCCTTCATGGTCGATCTGCGATTGCCCGACGGCGCAGCACTGCCACGCACGGCCGCCGTCGTCTCCCAGGTCGAGACCATCCTCATGGAGACACCGGGCATCAAGAACGTGATTGCGGTCGGCGGCTACTCCATTCTTTCGGGCGCAGTCGCGTCCAATGGCGCCCTGCTCATCGCGACGCTCGAGCCCTGGGACGAGCGCGGCGACGACAAATCGCTGAAAACCATCTTTGGCTCCATCGTGCCGAAGCTGCTGGCGATCCCGACCGCGACCATCATCCCCTTCAACATCCCGGCAATCCCGGGCCTTGGCACGACGGGCGGCTTCGAGTTCGTTCTCCAGGACACGGAAGGGCGCGCACCGACGGAACTGGCCTCCTCCCTCGGCGGCCTCATCGTCGCCGCCAATGGCGACCCGCAACTCAGCCGCGTCTTCAGCACGTTCCGCGCGGACGCGCCTCAGCTTTTCGTCGACGTCAACCGGCAACTCGCCAAGTCCAAGGGCGTCGATGTCTCCGATATCTTTCAGGTGCTGAGCGCCAATTTCGGCTCCTACTATGTGAACGATTTCAACAAGTTCGGACGCGTCTACCGGGTCTATGTGCAGGCCGAGGGTGACGCGCGCGCGGAGCCGACGGATATCGGCCAGGCCTATGTGCGCAACAAGGAAGGCGCGATGATTCCGCTCAACGCCTTCGTCACCGTGCGCCCGATCCAGGGCCCGGAGAGCGTCGAGCGCTACAACCTCTTCCGCTCGGCAACCGTGAACGGCAACCCGGCGCCCGGCTTCACATCGGGCCAGGCCAACGCCGCCATGGAGAAGTTGGGCGCCACCCTGCCCGACGGCTACACCTATGAGTGGACGGGCATGGCACTGGAAGAAAAGAAGGCCGGAGAAGCCGGTAACTTGGTCTTCGCCCTGTCGATCCTCTTCGCCTATCTGTTCCTCGTCGCGCAGTATGAAAGCTGGACCATTCCGCTGTCGGTCATGCTCTCGGTCGTCTTCGCCATCTTCGGCGCCATCGGCTTGATGCTGCTGACGGGGCTTGCGCTGAACGTCTATGCGCAGGTCGGCTTGGTTCTGTTGATCGGACTTGCGGCCAAGAACGCGATTCTGATCGTGGAGTTCGCCAAGCAGCTGCGGGAGGAAGGCGAGCCGATTGCGAAGGCGGCAGAGGATGCCGCGCGCCTGCGATTCCGCGCGGTGCTGATGACGGCGTTTTCGTTCATTCTCGGTGTGCTGCCGCTGGTGTTTGCGTCGGGCGCCGGCGCCGCGAGTCGGATATCGGTCGGCCTGACGGTGTTCGGCGGCATGGCGGCGGCGACGGTGCTTGGGGTGATCTTCATTCCCGTGCTGTTCGTGACCTTCCAGCGGTTGCGCGAGTATTTCGGCAGTGGCCGGCCCGAGGTCGAGAAACCGGCAGGCGCGCCGGCGGAATAGGCGGCGAGACACCCCCGGAAATGCCCTTTGCATGGGGTTGTTCCTCGAATATGGGAGCACCCCCTCCCCCAGAGATGGCGAAGAAGGCTGTCCGAGCGCTCGTTTCCACGACGGATAGCGGCGACATCGACCTGCCAGAAATCGATCTCGATTGATGGCTGAGACGATGGAAGCGTTCTGTTTCATAGCGTCGGGACAATCTCTATCGCGAAGCCACCACGCATGGACCGATTCGCAAACGCATGCCCAGAGACTAGACGTTGCCGGTTTTCGGCAAAAACAGCAGTTGCCGATGTGCCAAGTTACGATGGCGTCCGCGATGGCAGTTGGCGCCAGAACTCTTGCGCGTCGCACATGAATCACTTGAGGGAGAAGAGAGACGGAGTCCGTCAGCGACAGGAGACGGACATGACAAAAACGAAGTGTTCAGCGCTGATTGCACCATCAGCCAGAGGTGATATTAATGCCGAAAATTTCCAGGATAACGATCTGACAGTCTTATGAAGGAAGTGACGAGACTATGAGTGATGTAAAAGCGCCTAAGAAGGCCGATGCCGGGGCAAAAAAGTCAGAGGCCAAGAAGCCAGCGGCCGATAAGTCTGCAACGGCTGCTGAAACCTCCTCTGCAGATAAGTCGACCAGCAAGACCGAAGCGGCGCCCAAGTCAGCATCCCAATCGTCTATTAGTCATTTTTCAAGCGTGTCGACGCCAGCTTACCGAGCCGGCTGGAATAATATATTCGGCAATGGGAAAGACACCGAGAACACCGACCGCGAAACAAGCGACGGGGATGATCTTCCGGACCAATTGGAAATTTCCGATGACGGAATCGATGCGGAACTGAGACATGTTTTGCATAAAGCGTTTCAGAGTGAGGCCCAAAAACAGGGGTTCAATCTCGATGAGATCGATGGATCCCATTCTCTCGCATACAATGTGAGCTGCACTGTTAGGCGTAAGTAATTTGCCCGAAACATACCGCTGAGTGCTTACCCTATCCGCTGCCTCAAAACCTCCCTCCTGTTCAGCATGGATTGCCGGATCAAGTCCGGCAATGACGAAAATGTGGACTCCATTGATGGAGACGAGGCGAGCGGTTGCCATCGGCAATAACGTTTCATTCCTGTAGCGAATGGTAACAACACATTGCCGTTGGGCCTCAGCCTCTCCAACTACCGAATGCCTCAAAAGCTTTGGGCAACATCGGACATGTATTGGAGAGGAACATGCTGCAGAAACTGCTTCAATTCGCAGGCATTGCGTTCGCGGTCGTTGCGACGCTGTTGACGATTCTGTCGATCTTCGTCTTAACGGCCTACTGGGACGGCGCGATATCGGTTTTGCTAGACACCTAGCCCGGGCTTATCACACGGCTGTACTTTTGGATGCGCTGGTTCCAACAGCTCAAGGTATGACTTGCTCATCAATTGGCTAGGTGTTTTTTCTCACAATTGGCCGTTTCAGAAGCACCAGTAATGCGCTTTTGATTGACCGTGGGGACTCGCTAACCCTTGATGGAACCGACAATGCCAAAATCGCCGATAGAGTTCTGGTTCGACTTCAGCTCCGGCTACGCCTACTTCGCCGCAGCCACCATCGACGAGATTGCGGACCGCCATGGCCGCACTGTGATCTGGCGTCCCTACATGCTCGGCGTCGCCTTCAAGCACACCGGGGCCCGCGGCCTGAGCTCAACACCGATGAAGGGCGACTATGCACGCCGCGACTGGGCCCGGCTGTCGCGTCAAACCGGCCTTGCGTTCCGACCGCCGGAAAACCACCCGATAACCGCGCTTCCGGCGAGCCGTGCGTTCTACTGGGTCGAGGAACACGCACCAGAGTTGGCACACGATTTCGCCCGGGGCGCCTTTCACGCCTATTTTGCCGAGGCCATGGACATGACGCTGCCTGCCAATGTCGCCTCCGTCGGCGCTAGCCTCGGACTCCGGGCGGCCGAGATCGAGGCCGGGATTTCCAGCGGGCCTATGAAGGAGAAGGTGAAAGCCGCCAGCGACGAAGCCATTGCGAAAGGCGTATTCGGTTCGCCCTTTTTCCTCGTCGACGGGGAGCCGTTCTGGGGCCTGGACCGAATACCGATGCTCGAGTCCTGGCTGGAGACGGGTGGCTGGTAGATCGCATCAAGCCGGGCGCGCGAAGAACCCCGACATCATCGTAAAGCTTCAGGTGGCGGCCGATGCAAAGGACCATTCGGTCATGAAGACTGCCCACTGAGCATCGACGACGGAAGGCGCCTAGCAGCTCGATTGAATGGCTCGTGGTCGTATTTCGGGTCTCGTCTGATCGATTGTGCTCTAGACTTGCCGCCTTCAATAAGCGCAATCACTGCACCACTTTCGGAAATCTACCTGACTGTTTTTAAACGGTATTTATAGAATATCTTGACATTTCATGATGAAAGAAGATAGCCTTTATCCCGAATGATGGAGGCTCATATGCCGACGACACGCTTGAAATTCGCGACCCAGGTGCAAGACGATTTGCTCGAGGCGTTGCGCGCCCTGGCCCGTGAAGAGGGCCGACAGATGCAAAGTCTGGTTGAAGAGGCGATTGCTGACCTGCTCGAGAAGCATCGAAACAGTAAAGCGCGTCCCCACGTGATGAGCGCCTATCAAGCCAGCCATGCACGCTTCAGTCCGCTTTACGAAAAGCTAGCCAGATAGAAGGTTTACCGATTGACCGACTATCTGACGATTGCCGATATTCTGGCTATCCATGACGATCAAATCGAACGCTATGGTGGATCGAGCGGCATTCGCGATCCCGGTCAGCTGGAGGCCGCCCTCTATCGGCCGCAAACAGGTTACTATCCCGATATTGTTGGCGAGGCTGCTGCACTCTGGGAAAGCCTTTCCCAGAACCACGTTTTTATCGATGGCAACAAACGCACGGCATTTGCCGCTACTTATACCTTTCTGTTTATCAATGGGATCGTAATCACTGCCGATGCTGACGAGACTTGGCTGTTTCTGTCGAAACTCTATGAGCGCCATAGCATCGCATTCGAAACGTTGGATGCATGGTTGCGGCAACACACGGAGTTGCTGTGATTGTATTAATTTCGAAACGATCGGCGCTGGAGACGTCGACTCTTTCCGCTTTACGGTGACAGTACATTACATACCCGAATAGGCATCATGCCTTATGAGAGCGTTCACGCTTATCTTTCCGTGTCGCGTTTGCTGCCGCCGACTTGCCGGTTTTTTTCTTACGCTTCTTCTTCTTTGCGGGGCGCTTCGCATCGGACTTCGGCTTTGTCTGTGGCGTGCTGCCCGAAGCATCATCATCCCGGCGGGGCGGTCCGAACTGTGCGAGGCGCCGTTCCCTGCGGTTTGGTTTCCGGGCTTCCGGTGTATCCGGTTGCTCAGGTTTGGCCCGTTGAACCGACGGCCTGACAGGCTTGGGCGGCTCAATCGGGGCCATCGGGACGACGTCCAAGCGTGTCGCGGTGATGCCCTTTTCCAGCTTTCGGCTCGGGCCGAGGTCCGCCTGGAACTGGTCCGCGCAGTCCGCGTTGAGTTCGACGTGGGTCTCGGCGCCGTGGACCTTGATTGCGCCGATTTCGCGATTTGTGATGTTCCCCGCCTTACACAAGACGGGAATGAGCCAGCGCGGTTCGGCATTGTGCTTGCTGCCCACAGAGAGGGAAAACCAGACACTGCTCGCAAAACCCTGCTGGCGCTTCTTCTTCTGCGGGCGCTCTTTTGCCGTGCGGCGGTCTCGGGGTTGACGGGGGTCGACCACAGCGAGTTCTTCAGGCGAGGATCTGCCCGCACGATAGAGGCGCACGAACGCTGCTGCGATATCCTCGGGGCTTTGCTGCGCCAGGAGCCTGGCGATGATGTCCTGTTCGCCCTCTTGTGCCGCTTCGGTTAGCACGGCGTCCGCCAGGAGGCGTTCGTCGTCCTTTTGCGTGACTTCGTCGGCGGATGGGGGCGGTGCCCAGGTGGCTTCGATTTTCGCTGACTTAAGGAGACGCTCGGTCCGCCGCCGATCCCGCGGCAGCACGATCAAGGCGCTGATACCCTTGCGCCCTGCCCGCCCAGTGCGGCCACTGCGATGCAGCAGGGTGTCGGGGTTGGTGGGCAGATCGGCATGGATCACCAGTTCAAGGTCCGGCAGGTCGAGGCCACGGGCGGCAACGTCCGTTGCAATGCAGACGCGGGCCCGCCCGCTACGCAGGGCCTGCAGCGCCTGGGTCCGGACCTCCTGACTCAGCTCGCCCGACAATGCCACGACGGAAAAACCACGATTGTTGAACCGTGCTGTCATGTGATTGACGGCCGCACGGGTGTTGCAGAAGACGAGCGCGTTCTTGGCCTCATAGAAGCGCAGGACATTGATGATGGCGTTTTCCTTCTCGCCCGCCGCGACCTCGAGGCCTCGATAGGCGATGTCGAGATGCTGTTTGGCTTCGCCAGCGGTTTCGATCCGGACCGCGTCGCGTTGGAATTTCCGCGCGAGATTGGCGATGGTGCGGGGGATCGTCGCCGAGAACAGCAAGGTGCGCCGCTCGGCGGGCGTTGCCTCGAGAATGAATTCGAGGTCCTCCCGGAATCCGAGATCCAGCATTTCGTCCGCTTCATCAAGGACCACGGCCCTGAGGTTCCGTGTCACGAGCGAATTGCGCTGGAGATGATCGCGCAGACGTCCAGGTGTGCCGACGACGATGTGGCAGCCCCGGTGAAGGGCGCGGCGCTCGGCGCGCATGTCCATACCACCGACGCAGGATGCAACGACAGCGCCTGTTTGTTTGTAGAGCCAGTCCAGCTCCCGCTTGATCTGAAGGGCCAGCTCGCGCGTGGGCGCAACGATCAATGCCAGCGGTGCGCTACATCTGGAAAAGCGGTCTGCATCGCCAAGCAGTGTCGGGCCAAGCGCAATACCGTATGCGACGGTTTTCCCGGAGCCTGTCTGGGCGGATACCAGGGCGTCTGCATCGCCGAGTTCGGCAGCGACCACAGCCTTCTGCACAGGGGTCAGCTCTGTGTAACCGCGCTCGATCAACGCCTGACCAAGTGCCGGAATGACACCCTCGATGTTCATCATTGTTTGCTTTCGGAATTCTGCCGCCTGATGGCGGTGCGCTGGAGTAGCACGCCCTATCCAGGCAGGGGTGCAGAGGCCTTGCCGGGGTATATCGCACAAACGCGCGGCAATGTGAGGAAATTTGCCGCTTGCGGCTCATCCGCGCCTGGTTGCCGGTTATTCGTTGTGTCTTGCAGTTTCTCGGAATTACGCTGGTGCTGTCCGGTGGGATAGGGATTGGCTGGACCATTTGAGTTTATTTCGCTCACGGCTGTTCCGTGCCTACGGCACGGGCCTCCGCGGGGGCGGCCTGACCGGCCGGCGCGCGGTCGCGCTTGCCGCGTCACTATGGCGCGGTTGTCTCAGACACACTGAAAATCGTGCCGTATAGCACCGGCCATACGGCACGATCTCACATCGAACCAAGAATAACCGAGCGACTAGCGAGGCAAGGCCAAGCGGCCGCCGCCCGGTCAGGGCGCCCCCGCGGAGGCCCACGCCAAAGGCGTGGAATAGCCGTGAGCGAAATAAACCAAATCTCAAAACCACGGCACCATCACGCCGTACCGCATCAGCTACACATGCTCTTGCCAATACTTAGATGTTCAATGAACCGTCACTCTGATTTCCCGTCAATCTCTTCGGCGCCAAGAGCCACCCGATCAAAACCTCGGCGACCAATAGATTGAGCCCCCATGCCGATACCATCAGGCCGTCGCGGAGCACGCCCTGCGGCTCAGTTCCGATAGTGATCATCCAGCCGATACCCAAGACTGCCTGTGTCGACGCACCCTGGCCGATCGCATAAGCACGAAGCATCGCGGCACCATGCCGGAAAATCTTTCGAGACCGGATCGCGATCACGGCCCACCCGATGAGCCCAATCATTAATGAACCAAGGACCATCCGCACCCAATAGAGCAGAGGTCCCTGAAGGTCTTCGGAAAAGACGTAGGAATGGGTCATCCACATTCCACTGGCAGCGGAGATGCAGCCCATAGTCGCGATGGTGCGGCCGATGGCGCGATGGGCTGCCGGGTGACGCGTTCTGATACTTGGCAGGAACTGCAGCGCGCCGATGATACAGAACAGGAAACTGCTCAAGATGTGGAGCACGACCGGAAAGGGAGCGGCCAAAGCCCGCGGGTTCTCCGGTATGATCGCGGGGCCGCCCGCCAATTCGAGGACGCGTAGCAATCCACCGAAAGCTGGAATGAACGAATAGACAAGGATGAGGGCCAACAATGCCCACTCCGATTTCCTCAGAAGTTTCATAGAATGCTCTCTCGGTTCGGGGCGGGGCGTTCTGTCCGAAGGTCGGTGGCCCGGCATGCCCAGGACGATCCGACCGAATGCCTGTTGTGCTTCATCGCGACCAACGCACCTGCTTTAAGACTGACGTCGGCCCATTCTCTAGATCGGTTCCTCTCCATACGAAATTGCGTATTTTTCTAGTTCTGGTATACGTAAATGATGGAGTGGCAGAGATCAGCTTTCGATTGGAACCAGGCGCGTGCGTTTCTTGTCACGGCCGAAGAAGGCTCGCTATCGGCGGCCGCGCGAGCCCTTGGGCAGACCCAGCCGACGCTCAGCCGACAGGTCGCAGGGATCGAGGAGGCGCTTGGCGTGACACTCTTCGAGAGGACATCGCGTGCGCTTCTGCTGACACAGGCCGGAGCCGAGTTGCTCGAGCATTTTCGCAGCATGGGCGATGCCGCAAACCGCATTTCCGTTGCGGCCACGGGCCAATCCCAGACCGTTACCGGACAGGTCGTGATCGCCGCCACCAACGGTATGGCAACCTTCTATCTGCCGCCAATTCTCAAAGAGCTCAGAACCCGGGCGCCTGAACTTCAGATCGAGATCATTGCTTCGAACGCACTCAGCGACCTGCGGCGGCGGGAGGCCGACATTGCGATCCGTCACGCCCGCCCCCAAGACGAAAACCTGTTCGCGAAACGCCTGCGCGACACGGCGGGGCGTCTTTATGCGTCGTCGGCCTATCTCGATGAGATCGGCCGCCCATCGCGGGCCTCCGATTTGGCCGGGATGCAGTTCGTCGGGTTCGATCATCCCGAACAGCGGCTCGGGCTCATGGCATCGCGCGGCATCGATCTGACAACAGCGAATTTCAACTTCAACACGGCAAGCGTGACCATGGCGCTGGAGCTCATTCGGCAAGGCTTCGGAATCGGAATCCTGCCAGACGATGTCGCCGAGACATATCCCGAGCTTGAAGATCCCTTTCCCGCCTTTGAGCCGATACAGATCGAAACCTGGCTGGTGGCCCACCGGGAACTCAGAACGAACCTGCGCATTCGTCTGGTTTTCGATCTGTTGTCCGAAGGTCTCGGGACTTAGCCATCCGCATTTCTGTCGGCGACCCGTATTCCAGTGACAGTTCCCCAAAAATTCCTATTCGATGGTGGAACGCATAACAGTCGAAAATGCCCTCTTTCGCAGTCCTTTCGCTAGAACAATGGCATGTCATCTTCATTCCGAATGGTTCCGCAGACGCAAAAAGAGAAGAGCGCGATGCGGATACATCGCACTCTCCTCACTCGAAACCGAGGCATGGGATTGCCAATCGGCATGTCGCCACCTCGTGTGCGTCCAGGTGGACGCACCTTGCTCTAGAGGCGGTTCGCTCTCGAGCGGGTCGATGATGTCCGGCGGGACTTGAGCCTGTTCGATTGCTGCAGCCGGCGGGCACGCTCCTGCCTCTGCCGTTGCGCTTCGATCCGGCGCTGGCGAGCCTGCGCGGCTTTCTTCTGCGCTTCGCGGCGCCTGCGAGCGTCGGCAGCGCGCTTGGCCGCGTCTCGGCGCTTGCGGGCTTCGGCTGCTTTCTTTGCCGCCTCCCGTCGCTTCTTGGCCAAGGCCGCTTTCTTTGCGGCTTCGCGGCGGCGTTTCGCCTCCGCAGCTTTCTTCGCCGCCTCGCGACGCTTTCGCAACTCTCGCAGCTTCTTCAGCCGCTCAAGTTCCCGCGCCGCCGAATGGGTGGGCCGGGGGGTGCCCGTGTCGCCCTTCAGCTCATCGGGTCCACCGGCCGTCGGACGGCCTTCCTTCACGACATAGAGCCTTTCCGCAAGAGCGACAGCTGGCATGCCGGGCATGGACATGCTGCGCAGCGCACATTTGACATCGACCGTTTTGGTCACCGCAAATTTGTGCGTTCCGACGGCTCTGAATTTCCCGGCGACGTGCGACTTCGTATTCACCGTGCCGGTCCATTCGCGACCGCTGCCGCAGGCCAGCCGATAAGACGTTTTTCCGGCGCGATTGCTGACAAGTCGAAAGGTGACGGTGCCTGTGCGCGGCTTGAACTGTGCCGCTCCGGCGTGGTCGCCAAGCGTCAGATTTCCAACAACCTTCAATGGAATGAGCGTTCCACCATCGCCTGGGTTTTCACTCGGAACGTCCGCAAGACCCAGGCCTCCGGGCGCGCTGCACCGGAGGGTGATGTCTTTCCAGCCATCATGAGCGCCGATCGGCTGGGTCACCAGATCCTCGACCTTCGCCTGAACGACACTGGTCTTGGAAACGCTGATCCACTTCTTGACCTCTGCCTTGTAAATACCGGATCCGGCATGGGTCGATACGACATCGATGACTTCGCCCTTGATCGGCTGATTGCCGACCTTGGTCCAGAGTTTGAGCTTTACGGGTCCCGCCTGGTTCGTCTTGGCGCGCAGGTGAATGCGGCCCTTCTTGCATTCCTTGCCGAGCGACGGCTTCGACACGGCATGCGAAAAGGTCCCGAGAAACAGCTTCAGATCCTTGACCTTCATGTCGTCGAGCTCGGACACAGGCCCGCCCGTCGACTTCGGCTTGGCCGGAAGACACTTGAGCGGAAGCAAGGCACTGCCCTGACCGATCTCTTCGCCCAGCCCGCTTGCCCCGCTGCTGCTGAAACCTTCCTTGGAAAAAGAGACGGCCAATTGTACATGGGGGCCGAATATGAGGTCATGCCCTTCCGCAACCGTCTCACCCCGGTCGAGACCGGCATTGCAGGCCTGCAGGATCTGCGTGCGCTGAAAGGTGCTGATGTTCGTTGTCGAGCCGGTCAGCAAGAAGCTCTTGTCGACACGGACAGGCATTCCATCGCTGAACGCTTCGTTGACCAGGAATCCGCCGCCGCCAGGCTGATACAGGCGGTAGCTGTATACGAGGTGGTCGGTCTTCCCGGCGCCGATCGTTATGGGAAGGTCGATCGCCTTGGATTTGATCTTCGTCCAGCTGATTCCGTCCTCGGAAATCACCTCGATAGCCTTCTGGCCAAATCCGTCATGTATAACTTTGAGCTGCGTCGCTGCCTGTGCAACGCCGCTGGCCGTTCCAGCAGCCAGCAAGCCTGCCAGGGCGGCGAGCGTTCTTTGAGCATGTTTCATTCTGTTCGTCCTCGATCGATAAAAAAACGCGCGGGAAAGTGCCCACACGTTTCGGGTTTTGCGCTTGTCGCTGTATTGCTTGATGGGTCGCTCAAGGAACGCAATTGGTTCAAAGGGGCCGCGGAATCCGGCCGACGGCGAACAGCAGGTCTGACATCGAGGAGGCAGAAACGGCTCTACGGATTGTGTTCGTGGGCAAAGGCGACGGCCAGAGTCACTGTCGCAACGAGGATTGATCCCGCAGCATCTGGACGGGTGAAGGCTATCCCTTGTTTCGCGCTATCATGATCGCCCCGCCAACTAGCAATGCCCCGACCACGACAGCAGAGAGGCCGGCAAATGGTCCGTTGACAATCGCGATCATTCCCATCAGCGCGCAGAATGCGCCAATAAGCGAAACAATGCCCGGCAGCTTGTTGTCACCGAAAGCGGAACCGGCTGCCAAGATGACTCCAATCGCGACCACGCCCAATCCCAAGACCAAGCCGATACCGATCAACAGATATTCAATCATCAGGCGATCCTAGCAATCTCGTTCTAGAGCAACGTGCGTTTAATCAAACGCACACAAGTTGCTCTAGCAGTTTAGAGTCGATCAACTTTTCTGCGCTTTGTCGATTCTGACTAAGCGCAGGTTGATCTAGTATCGGAAATGCAGACATGCCAATCGTATCCCAACTCTTGCGACAGGAACATCGGTTGCAGTGCGCCGACGCCCAGAAAGCACGCTCGCCGATCGGGAAGCGGATGGTCCATGGAGCAACCCAGTGAAATGACAATGCGCGCATGACCGGTTTCATTGATGACATGCATTTGGCTGCGGAGAGCGCCCAGGCCGTCGGCCGCGACGAGATCATGCCGATTTTTCAGAGTGAAGATCTCGGCACCTCGACCAAAGCAGATGCTTCGCCCGTTACCCTCGCCGACAAGGCTGCGGAGAGCGCGCTGCATCGACGACTTCTGCAGGCCCGTCCCGATTACGGATGGCTATCGGAAGAGGCCGACGACAACCAAGCACGATTGACCGCAAAATATGTCTGGATTGTCGATCCGATCGATGGAACCAGATCCTTTATCCGACGGTCGGATGAATTTGCGATCTCAATCGGGTTGGTCGAGAGGAACGCGGACGGCGTCTACAATCCGGTCGTCGGTGTTGTTCATATGCCGGCGCAGGACAGAACAATTTGCGCGGCATTCCGGGCAGGCATTTTTGTGGATGAAAAACAGGTTCAACCGCATCCCATCAAAAGCTTGCAAGAGAGCATCGTTACATTCGGGCACGGTGAGCAGAATGCTGCAGATGTCGGAGCTATTTTCGGTTCGCGTTTCGTGCATCAGCGCATCGTCGCATCCATCGCGATGCGCCTTGCTCAGGTGGGTGCCGGGGAAAGCAACATCAGTGTGACTACCCATAAACTTTGCGAGTGGGATATCGCCGCAGGGGATCTGATTTGCCGAGAAGCCGGGATGACGGTCACAGACCTTTCCGGCCAACCGATTGTCTACAACAGGCAAGATCCGACGACAGAAGGCCTGGTTGTTTGCCCGCCCGCCCATCATTCACGTGTCCTTGAAATGTGTCGGGCCACAGGCTTTTCTGGCGAAGCGCGAGGTGTAAAGGCATGGCAAACTTAGCGAATTTGTGCACAACCCCTGTGGGTCCTCCCCTCCCAGCTGTGCGTTGAAACCGCCCGAATTTGATCCGGGCGGCCCAATCGACTACCTATAGGCCATCCAATTCACATTGAAGCCGTCCAAATCCATTGGGCGGCAATTTTTTTAACTGGAAAGGACCGGTTTCCTATGTCGGTACAGTTGGCCGAAACGGCCGAGGATGTTTCGAAAATCGCTTTCGGCTTCATGGCATCGAAAGCGCTCTTTGCGGGACTTCACATTGACGTTTTTACCCTCCTCGCCGAAAAGCCGAAAACCGCCAGCGAAATCGCAACCGAGACCGAGATACCGGCCAACCGCGTGACGACCCTGCTGACAGCCCTGACGAGCGTCGGGCTTGTCGACCGGAACGACACCTCATACTCCAACGCACCCGGCGCCGAGGTCTTCCTGTCGCGCGAGTCGAAGCACGAGTTCGGTGACTATCTGCGCTATCAGATCGATCAGCAGATGTACCCGTTTCTCAGCCAGCTCAACGAGGTCATCGAAGGGTCGCTCGAACCCGATGCTGTCGACTCCTACCAGCATTGGATGTCGGATCCGGAGCAGGCCTCGATCTACAGCGAATCGCAGCACGCCGGCTCTCTCGGGCCCGGCCGTACGCTATCTCGGCTGGTTGACCTGTCCAATGCGAAAAACCTGCTGGATGTCGGTGGCGGCACCGGGGCCATGAGCATCCGGCTGCTGGAGGCCAACCCCAACCTCAACTCGACGATTATCGATTTCCCGAACGTTTCGGAAATCGGCTGGCAGTTCGTCACCAAGGCGGGAATGGTCGACCGTGTCCGCTATATCCCGGGCGACGCGCTACAGGTCGAATGGCCCAAGGAACAGGATGTCATTCTGATGTCCTATCTGTTCAGCGGCGTTCCGGGCAGCGAAGTCCCCCGCCTTGTCGACTATGCCTTCGACTGCCTCGCCGATGGCGGCCGTTTTCTGGTGCATGATTTTATGGTCGAAGACGATCGCAGCGGCCCGCCAATGGCAGCTCTCTGGCAACTGCAGCACATGGCCTTTACGCCGGAGGCGCGCTCGGTCACGCCAGGCTGGCTGACCCAGCGCATGAAGGACGCGGGCTTTAGCGATGTCGAGGAAGAGGAAATGATCCCCGGCATGACCCGGCTCATTCACGCCCGCAAGAGAGCGTGATCGATGGCGAAAGCCGACTTCCGCTTTGCCTGGCCGTTCCGCGTCCGCTACGCCGAAGTGGACTGTCAGAAAATCGTCTTCAATGCCCACTATCTGACTTATTTCGACACGGCGATCACCGAGTATTTTCGCGCCCTCGCCTACGACTATATGGGACAGGTCGAGCGCAGGGGCGAGGACTATCACACGGTGCGGTCATTGGTTGAGTATCAGCAACCGATCGCGTTCGATGAAGACATAGACGTGCATGTCCGCACCGCGCGGCTGGGGCGCACGTCCCTCACATTCCTTCTGGAGATACACCCCAAGGACGCCGACGATCTGCGCGCGAGTGGAGAGGTTGTCTGGGTCAACACCGACCAGAAGACGCATCGCTCCGCCCCGCTGCCGGAAGAGCTGGTCGAGAAGGTCACGGCATTCGAGGGCGGCAACGTCGCGCGCTCTTAGTCCGACTCCAGTTTCCCGAAGCCGGCTCATTTCGCCAGGCGTGCCGTTCCTTTGCGTCCGTCGTTGCGCACCCAGTGGACGGTCTGGCCAGCTCGCTTGAGCGTGTAGCAAAAGGTGTTGCCGTCGAGCCAGCGGTTCCAGCGCTGGCACAGCCGGTCTTTGTCGATCCACCATTTGCCGCTGTCGCTGGATGGCGTATTCACCGCCAGCAACGATGCGACGGCCCGCAGCTTTCCGGTCATTGTCTTGTTGCGTTTGTAGCGGATGGGCAAGGTCACGCCCTCGGTCTTCATATAGACGACTTTTCCGGCAACGGCTTTTTCGAGCGCGCTGCCCTTCAATTGCTCCGCCGTGCCGGAGGCGGCACCGGGACCTGAGATGATCTGAGCGGCAAGAAACATCACGGCAAACAGTAAGATCGGCAGAGTTCTGGCGGCGATCCTCATCGTTGCTCTCCTAAGAAGCGCACACTGCATATGGCAGACATTAGCACGAGAACGCACTGTGCCAGATCAGTGCACGTAAAAGCGTTCTCACTCAGGCAAGCGCAATGAACTGGCGATGACAATCGGGCAAGCTTGTGCCGATCATCAACGCGGGCGATGTTAACGCCGAAACTTCATAGGAAACGGAGAGCGCAATCGATGCTCAAATTCAGGTTCACAATGGCTGCGGCCCTTGTCGCCGTCCTCTTGCCGCTTGCCGCCGAAGCCCAGAACACCGTCGACTGTCGCGACCCGCAGACTCAGACGGCGATGAATATCTGCGCGGCGCAGGACTACAAGGCCGCCGATGCGGAGCTGAACCGGGTCTACCGAACCGCCGTCCGCGCCATGAAGGAGACCGATGCCGACCTGCCGCCGGACCTCAAAGGGGCAGAGGCCGCATTGAGAAGCGCTCAGCGCGCCTGGATTCCGTTTCGCGACAAGTCCTGCGAAGTGGAGGGATTCGAAGCGCGCGGCGGCACGATGGAATCCCTGCTTGTCTCAACCTGCCTCGCCCACATGACGCGAAAGCGAACAAAGGAGCTGAAGGACATTGCGGCGGGCACAGGCAACTAGACAGGTGTCGGTGCCTCTTGTGACGTCAATCCTGCAAAACCTTCGCCCGGCTCATACGACGATTGGTCGCGCGGGCTGTTCTCGCTCGCTGCCAATGCACTCTGGTGCCGCCACAATTACCCTCCTCAACGTTGGTAGGCAGATCCAAATATCCGCGCCATGGCGCTTTTTGCCTAAGCGACTTATGCTCGACGCGTGTTGAGAACGCTTCTGCAGGAGGAATACACCGTTGCCGCTGCGATCGCTCCTTATGACCCTTGCCGTAGTCATCATATTCCCCCTGCCGGGATCCGACCTCTCTCGCGCGGCCGAGCGGTCCACGGATGTTCCCGCGTGGCTGCGAGCGCATGTCGGTACGGGCGAAGGCAAGATCGCTCCCGTGGTTTTGAAGAGGGCGCGCGCGTTATATCGTCGAAAAGTAGACGAAGGCCTGGTCAAGAATCCCTGCTACTTTTCCATGGATGCGACGCGCCCCAGCTCATCGCGCAATGGCCGATTGGGGCGACGGTTCTACATGATCTGCGAGGCGGACAAGTCGTTCCGCGCGATTTCGTCAGGTTATGGCAACGGGCGCAAACTGCGGCGCGCGAATTTCTCAAACGGTCGGCGATGCGCAAAGAACTTCAGCAATGCGGAGGGGTCGAACCTGACCGCGGGCGGCGTCTATATGACGGCCGAAACGAGAGAGTCGTTCAAAGGCTATTATCGCCGTTCAGGCAAAAGGATCCCTTTCGTTCGCGCATTCCTACCGTTTGTTGGGGAGGATGAAACAGCAAACGCCTGGGAGCGCGCGATAGGCGGACATCAGGCCGTTGGTTTGAGGCGGCGGTGCCGCTACAAGAATCCGAAAAGCCCGTATGCGGATAAGGACGGATACGTTCCCTACGGAAAGCTGGTGAATTACACCAGCGGCCGCAGCAATGGATGCACGACCTGGTCGCCGTCAAATTCCAAGAAGATTATCGCGATGGTGCGAGACAACCCAACGACGCTCTATATCTATCCCGAGTCCCGCGACATCGACTCTGTCGCGAAGGCGGTTAAGAACCGGAAGTCCCTGAAACGCGCCGGACTGTATTGGAACGCGACCTGCCTGCAGGCAATCCGCTCTCCCAAATTCTGGCCCAAGGAAACGCTCCAGCCGATTATCGACGAATGGAGGAACGCACTTCCGAAACGCCCGCGGCGTCCATTGCCGATCTGCAAGTGACCTGGCGCTCACGGCCCTGAGCTGCCGTTCGCGCCACCTACGCTTTGATGCGCCGCGGCCCGTGATTCCAGACATTCGCTGCAGGTGCGAGCCTAGAAGATTTATCAATGTCGCCGATTCGGACAATGCTGCCATTCTTAAGCTGGCCGTAGATTGCGGGCACGTCCTCTTTGAAGACCACCTCGATCCTTTGGCGAGAAATGTATACGGTCGCTTGTATAAGCAGTCAGGCTGTGAAGATGTACAAAGACTATCTTGAGAACATGCAAAAAAGGTTCCTCGCTGAGTTTGAGGGGATCGAAGTTGGTCACAACTTCGACTATGGGACTGAATTTGAGATTTCCCTTTGCCATGTGCTGAAGACAGTGCTCCCTAGTAGATTTGGGATTTCTCGTGGGTATGCTGTGAACGCAGAAGGGAAATTTTTCGGTGACGACATCCTAATTCATGATCCGATGACACATCCAAGACTTAGTGTAAGAAATGTGCAAACCTTTGCACGAAAGGAAAAAATCCCGATTGAAGGGGTCTATTCTTACATCGAAGCGAAACACACCGTCCGGCTTGATGGAGACGGAGACCAATCTTTAAAAAAGGCAAGGAAGCAAGTTAGCGATGTCAAGGAGCTAGTAGCCAGTCGCGAAAAGCGTGAGCTAAACGAGGCTGTAGACGGTGTAACGTTTTCCGGTAACTTCGTTGTCCCGAATGACAATTGGGATATTTGGAATCCGCCACATGGCACTGTATTTGCCAGGAAGGTAAAGCTCGGAAATGACTTGCTTTCCGGTGAACAGATATTTGAAGAACTAAAAGGTACGACAACACGCTAACTGTTCCGCTTCCCGCCAGACTTGACCGTTTTGGGAGATGACATTCTTATTATTCCCTGCCTCAAGCATGAGAATTTTGATATAATATCCAAAAGGCTTACTTTCGCAGATATTGATCATCGCGAATTCGAGATTATTAGAAGAGACGGCGCTGCGTTCGCATTGGGGGTCGTCCTGCTCCTCGAAGCTCTCCGCACAATTAAACTGAAACCAATGAACTGGGCTGACATTTTCAACTCCACCAACGGATGAACCACCGTGAACGATGCGGTACTGATGCCGCCGCTAAGGGCTCGAAGCGTCCCTAGCCGACTTCTAGATTTCAGAGTTTGGGAAGGTCCGCTTTGTGGAAGTTGCCGCAAGTGTTCGCTCGCGCAGCGAACGTCGGCTCTCCGCCCTTTTTAACCCATTTACCCAGTAAACGCGTTTGACGGCTCCGGGTTAAACGGGGCCGATTTAGCGGCTCTATAGTGACAGCAGCTATCCAGTTATTACCGGTCATAAATTCAATTCTAAGATTACCTAGCAGGAATTGCTGACGGCAGCGCGACAGTGATTCACCGCCCAGGAGCTTCGGATCATACGCAATGAAATGACTGACCCTGAGTGATCGATTATCCGACCTGTTTCATTCGCCAAGTCTCGGGGTGTGCCGCGCGTTGACCGCCGACGAGTGCTGAACGGCACCTTCTGGATGTTGCGGTCAGGGGCGCCATGACGCGATCTGCCCGATTGCTATAGCCCGTATACGACCTGCGACGGCCGCTTCTATCGATGGCGCAAGTCCGGCATCTGGAATCAAATCCTGGTCGCCACGACCGATGGACGTGATGCGGATGTGCAAATGATCGACATCGCCATCGTGCGGGTGCATCCGCATGGGGCCGGTGCCGATAAATGTGATTGCAACTGTGCGGGCTGGAATAGCGATCGTCGACATTGTTGGATGTTCGCAACTTCATGCCTCGTTCATGCGCAATCTCCTATGCCATTTGATATTCAGATCGAAGCCTCTAGGAAGAGACCCGAGTCCCAACAATGAAGAACACTCAGCGGATAAGCGCTACGCGCATCGATGTCGGCAACGACGAAGGCCTTCCGATTTCGCTGTTTGCCCGGGACGATGTCCCGATCGAGCCGAAAGCGGTTGATGAGGTGCGCAAGCTCTCGCAATTGGTGACGATCGTCGATGCCTTGAAGAACACGGGACATATGAGCGCCGATGCCGCGTTGAAGCGTGTCGCCCTGACGCCGGACTTTCATCGCGGCGACGGGCGGGGCATTCCCATCGGAACATGCCTTGAGACCCATGACCTGGTGATCCCTAAGGCTGTCGGCTCGGACATCTGCTGCGGTATGCGGTTCGTGATGACCGACGTGACCCTGTCGGAACTCGAGGCCGCGGGTGACGGTCTGGACAAGCGGTTGCGGCATATCTTCTTCGAAGGCGGGCGCGACATCGCAATGACACCGGATCAGCGCACGGCTCTGTTTCGCGATGGTCTGCCGGGCCTGTTTGCCGCGGGCGGAGCACCACAGTCGGCGGACGGGCAAGAGGAAGAAAGGCGCGTTCATGCCGGCGGCCGATTCGCCGCGAACCATATCTATGAAGGCCTCAAAGATTTCATCACCGGAAGCGGCGGTGCCAGCCGCGACGACCAGATCGGCTCGATCGGCGGCGGCAATCATTTCGTCGAACTGCAAAGCATCGCCGCGATCCACGAAAAGCAGACGGCTTATCACTGGGGATTGCGCAAGGGACATGTCGCCATCATGGCCCATTCGGGAAGTGTGAGTATCGGCGCGCGCATCGGTCAATCGTTTCTGCGCAAGGCCAGGCGCGACTGGCCCACCGGCGCGCCCATCCCTCTCAACGACTTTTTCATGCTGCCGACCGAAGGGCCCCACCGCGAGCAGGGGCTGGCCTATCTCTCGGCCATGAACAATGTCGCGAATTTCGCCGTCGCCAACAGGCTGCATCTGACGCTCATGGCGGCCAAAGCCCTGGGTGAGAGCATCGGACGGGAAGTCGGCCTGACGCTTGTCTACGATTCCCCGCACAATCTGATCTGGTCGCAAAGCGAAGGCTCATGGCTGCACCGCAAGGGCGCCTGCCCGGCAACACGCGATGAGGCCGACCCGAACTTCCCCGATGGCCACCCGGTGATCGTACCGGGCAGCATGGGAACTTCAAGCTGGCTGCTGCGCGGCCTCGGCAATGTCGCATCGCTCTGCTCGGCCGCCCATGGCGCGGGCCGCGTCAAGCCGCGCGGCGCTGCTCGGCGGAAAGACCCGGATGAACTCAAACGCCTGCGAATTGTGACAAAGGTCGACCGGAAAGGTCTCCGCCCGGACGTTGCATCGGCCCTCGAGGCCTCGCTGATGGAGGAAGCTCCGAGCTGCTACAAAGATCCGACGCCGGTGATCGAGACCATGACAGGTGCCGACATTGCCGCGGCTGTAGCCCGGATGGAACCGATTCTGACGATCAAGGGTTGAGCCGGCGACAGGCACCTGCCGCAGAACGCATAGCGTTCATTGCCGAATTGCTCTGGATCGCAGCGCCATAAATGCATAATTTCCAAGATCTAGAGCAGAGCATTTTCGAGGCCCGATCATGACCAGCGAGAACAGGTCCAACCCAGCAATCCGTGACAGTCTCGACCTGGATGCTATCGCGGCTCATGGCAAACGCGTTCACTTTGCAGCGGGCGAAGTCCTGCGCCAGCAGGGCCAGCACTACACGGACATGTATGTCATCGAGGACGGTTTCGTCGATGTGAACATCAAGCTCGGCACGTCGGGCGAGCGGTCCCATCGGTTGGGGCCGGGCACGCCCATCGGCGAGATCGGATTTCTAAAGGGATGCGCCGCGACCGCAACCGTCACGGCGGACACCGAGACATCGGCCGTCATCATCGACGATGGGATGCTCTGGCGCCTCGAGAATGACGCCCCTGCCCTGGCTGTCCGGCTCTCGCACTTTCTGGCCGAAGTCTCGGATGCTCGACTTGCGTCGGATGCGACAATCGCCCTGGATGAGAAGGATCTGCTGCGCGGCAAGTCAATCGAGGTGCATTTGTGCCGGACGGAGGAGATGCTTCGCGATGCGGCCCGCCTCAGATACGAGGTCTATTGCAGAGAACTCGGTCGCACATCCCCTTTCGCCGACCATGACACCGGCATAATCCAGGACAATCTCGATAGCTTCGGTCACACATTCGTGGCGCTCGACGCCGGCGAACTGCTCGGCACCATGCGCGCCAACTTCCCCTCGGAAGGCTCGCTCGGCGTATTGGACGAACTCTATGGCATGACCTTATCGCCCCTGCATCCGGATGCCACGGGGATCTGTACCAAGTTCATCGTCAAGCAGTCGAAGCGCAAGGGGCCTGCCGCGATCAAACTGATTTCCGCCGTGACCCGCTATGGGCTGCGCCTCGACATTCAGGAATGCTACATCGATTGTGTGCCGGAACTGATGCCGTCCTATAAGGCGCTGGGATTCAAGATCGCGGGAAAGACGTTCTTTCATCAGGAGAACGGACCGTCGATACCGATGGTGCTCGACCTCACCGGGCCCGGAAAGAAACTGACGCGGGACCCGCTCGCGAGACGACGCCCGTAACGGCATCGCGGAAGAGCCGCGACGACCGGGGCGACGCCCGCCTGGCCTTTTCAGTCGAAGAAATATTTGATTGCGATACGCAGAGCCACCATCGCAAGGACGAACACGCAGCCGCACATGGCGAAAAATACGATACGCCAAACGAGGGAGTCCCAGCGAACAGACCTTCCGCAGCCGATGCTTCGCTGGTTCCTATCTCCAGAGTTTGATGGCAATTCGGGGGACGACAACGGGTCTATTCTCCAGGACATCGGTCGCAACAAAGACCGTCCGAACTCGATGCATCATTGAAGTCGTGGTAAATCAAATCAACGCACCAACAAAGGACGGACTTGTCAGGATTAGCAACACTCCGATTGTTATCATTGCCATACCGTTCCTCGCCGCATCGTCACTCAGCGCCGCAGTGCGTTGACAATATCTGCCTCGGTCCAATGACATATGGAGACTAAGAAATGGCGCCGCGCGTATTGATCGCGGGTTTCAAGCACGAAACCAACACCTTTTCCAAACTGCCGACGGGGCTCGACGCCTATCGCGCCCGAGCGCTGCAATTCGGCGAAGACGAAATGCGTGCTGCCTATACCGGCACCAACACTGAAATCGCCGGGTTCATGGATGCTTGCGAAAACCACGGATGGGATCCGGTTTTCGCCGTTGCCGGCGATGCGACGCCATCCGGCAAGGTAACCACCGAAGCCTTTGACACCATCGCGGGTAGCATCTTCAAGACCATCGAAGAACAAGGACCGCTCGATGCGGTGCTGCTGCAGCTTCATGGTGCCCTGGTGGCAGAACGGCGCGATGACGCGCAGGCGGACCTGCTGGCAGGCATTCGCGCGCGAGCCGGCGACAGGATTCCGATTGGCGTTACGCTGGATCTCCACGCGAACGTTTCGAAAGAACTGGCGGACCTCTGTACCGTGCTCGTGAGCTATCGCACCTATCCCCATATCGATCAGCATGAAACGGCAACCAAATGCGCCGATCTGATTGCCCGAACGCTAAGCGGAGAGGTCTCTCCGAAGGTATGGTTCGCTCAGGGAGCACAGCTCGATGGCGTCGACCACGGCCGCACCACGGCTCCCGGTCCCATGCGCGAGGCGCTGGCACTGGGTGACAGGCTTGCGGCCGAGCATGGACTGTTGTCGACGTCGATCAATGCAGGCTTCGGCTGGGCGGATATTCCGAATGTCGGGCCGAGCGCTGTCGTGGTCGCGAACGCTGGCAACGAGCAAGCTGAGACCGCTGTCCATCTGCTGAGAGACGAGATCTGGCGCACGCGCGAGACGACAACCATCGAACTGATCTCGTCGGCAAGAGCAGTCGAGCAAGCACGAGCCGCAGGCGAACCGGGACGCCCGTTCGTCATTGCCGACTTCGCCGATAATCCCGGCGGTGGCGGCTATGCCGATTCCACCGGCTTGCTCCGCACCATGATCGAGGCCGATCTGAGGAACGCCGCTTTCTCTGCGCTCTATGACCCGGAAAGTGTCAAGCACTGCGCCGCAGCGGGTGCCGGCGCGATGATCGATCTGCATCTCGGCGGCAAGGTGGACCCGGCCTACGGCGCGCCAATCGAGATCTCAGGGACGGTGCTCGGTCTTTACGATGGACAGTTCAAACTGGAAGGGCCGATGTCGACCGGCCTCGCATTGGACATCGGTCCGGTAGCCGTGGTCAGAGTCGGTGGCATCGATGTCGTGCTGGCCTCGAACCGCGCACAGAATTACGACAAGCAGTTTTTCAGAGCCTTCGGTATCGAGCCATCTGATCGGACGGTGCTCGGTGTGAAATCGGCACAGCATTTCCGGGCCGACTACGGACCCATAGCGTCCGGCATCGCGGTCGTCGACGAAGGCGGCGGTATCACGTCGCACGACTTTGCCTCTTTGACCTATCGACATGTTCGCCGTCCCATCTGGCCACTGGACGAGATCGTCGATCCGCAGGTGTGAGGTGAGCGGATCGAGATCCATTGGTCATTGCTGATTTACGCTGGTGCTGTCCGGCGGGATGGGGCCGTGGTCTTGAGATCTGAGATTATTTCGCTCACGGCTATTCCGCGCTGATGCGCGGGCCTCCGCGGGGGCGGCCTGACCGGCCGGCGCGCGGTCGCGCTTGCCGCGCCACTATGGCGCGGTGATCCTTGTTCACATGTGGCATTGGTAAGATGAGCTGGTGCTGTCCGGAAAGATTGGGCCGTGGTCTTGAGATTTGAGATTATTTCGCTCACGGCTATTCCGCGCTTTGCGCGGGCCTCCGCGGGGGCGGCCTGACCGGCCGGCGCGCGGTCGCGCTTGCCGCGCCACTATGGCGCGGTTGTTCTTGCTCCGATGCGACATCGAAAAAATGAGCCGGTGCGATCCGGCATGAATAGGCCGTGGGGTCGAGATCCGGGATTATTTCGCTCACGGCTATTCCACGCCATTGGCGTGGGCCTCCGCGGGGGCGGCCTGACCGGCCGGCGCGCGGTCGCGCTTACCGCGCCACTATGGCGCGGTGATCCTTGCTCTGATCTGGCATCGAGGAATTGGGCCGGTGCTGTCCGGCATGAATAGGCCGTGGGGTCGAGATCCGGGATTATTTCGCTCACGGCTATTCCGCGCTGGTGCGCGGGCCTCCGCGGGGGCGGCCTGACCGGCCGGCGCGCGGTCGCGCTTGCCGCGCCACTATGGCGCGGTTGTTCTTGCTCCGATGCGACATCGAAAAAATGAGCCGGTGCGATCCGGCATGAATAGGCCGTGGGGTCGAGATCCGGGATTATTTCGCTCACGGCTATTCCGCGCTTTGCGCGGGCCTCCGCGGGGGCGGCCTGACCGGCCGGCGCGCGGTCGCGCTTGCCGCGCCACTATGGCGCGGTTGTCTCAGACACACTGAAAATCGTGCCGCATAGCACCAGCCATACGGCACTATCTCTCATGGAACCAAGAACAACCGAGCGACCAGCGAGGCAAGGCCAAGCGGCCGCCGCCCGGTCAGGGCGCCCCCGCGGAGGCCCACGCCAACGGCGTGGAATAGCCGTGAGCGAAATAGACTGAAATCTCGTTGCCCATCCGTATCGTTCATTTCAAGTGCCGCACCAAGCGATACACTCCCAACCCACTGACTTGCATATGATTTTCACATTCACAGCCAGAGAAACGTAACAATCCGCCGATTGCGCACCAACGCACCCCAACTCCCGGTCGACAAGACGTCCGTGACGGACAAACAGAATGGGAGTTGGAGAAATGCAACGGAAACTCATGGGCCTTTTCATGGCCCTCTCATTGACTATGGGCGGCGCCGGTGTGATCACCGGCACGACCGCACTTACTAGTGCAACGGAAGCTCAGGCCTTTGGCCTCGGCGATATCGGCGGGGCTATCAAGAAGGGTGCCAAGGCGGTCGGCGGGGCCGCCAAGAAGGGCGTGAAGGCTGTCGGTCGTGGCATCGAGAAAGGCGGCGGCGCCCTCGACAACGCGACACGGAAAGCCGCCAAGAAGGTCGGGCGCGGTGTCGAAAAGGCCGGCAAGACGATCGGGCGCGGCGCCAAGGATATCGTTCGATGCTGGCCCATGCGCTGCAAGGTGACCGAGCGCAAGCCCAAATATCCCGATTATCGGAACGGTTACAAGCCGGGCGGGAAGGCCGCCAACCGCACGATCGGCACGAAAACGCTCAAACTTCAGAAGCTCGGGAAAGGTGCCCCGGCGCGCAAGGTGCAGGGCATTACGCGCCAGAACCTCAAGCCGAGCCGAAAGGTAAAGAGCTTTACGACCCGCAACGTAAGATCCAACCAAGCCAAGAGCGGCCAGCGCTTCCAAACGACGGTTAAACGCAAACGCGACGCCGGCCAAAAGAACAAGCGTCGTAGCAGCCGCAACGATCGCCGTTCGAAGTCGAAATTTCAGAACAAGTCGCGCAAGAACCGCCGCGGTCGGCGCGGATAACGTCGTCGGCGCAAACGCGTCCAGCGGGTGTATCAGGGGCTGCCGTCGCGATGTATCGCAGACGGTAGTCCCTGATCATATTGATTGACATTGCCATCCGACGTGGACTGAATTTGATTTGACCATGACAGTCGCCATTGGTATTTCTAACGCCCGTTACGGAACGGTTGGTCAAATAAAAATCCAGAAAACTCAAGAGTCAGCGAACAAACAACAAACTGAGCATTGAGGCCCGTCATGAGAGTTGGTTTTTTTGCAGTATTCGCATTGATGTTTCTAACGACAAACGCTCACGCCCAACGCTTCGACACGATATTTTGTTCCGCGGAAGGGTCAGGAATTCACAAGCGGGACGGTCAATTCAGAAAGATCAAAGAAGATGCTCAATCTCAGCGATTTACGAACCAACCCAATGCCGCGGGGCAGGTTCGCAGGCAGATTTGCATCAATGCCCTCAAGAAATGCGTCCAGAAATTCAAGAACAGACGTGAAGGTTTGCGCTCCTGTCGGGTCACACGACACATCAACTACGTTGAAGCGCCGGGTATGGGGTCTGAGCATTACAAGGACCTGCTGAACGGACGCCTCGCACCGAACGGGGGCGACATCATCGTCGCGCGCCGAGACCAAGGGCCGCCCACGTCGATCCGGCCACGCCCCGAACCCCGCAATCCGCCAAGGCGTCGCATCAACAGGGCCGTTCTGGTTTGCCGCAGCTCAAGTCCGCAGCGAAAGGCGGAAGCGGTGTCGGTCGAATTCGATCCGCAGCAACATGATGAAAGCCGACAACTGCGGAAGATCGGCGATCGCGTGTGCAAGCGATCCATGATTGCCTGCATGTATAAGCATGACAGTGTCGACTATGGCTATCGCCGCTGCCGTGTGAAGAAGGTCGTTGTGCTCTTTCTGCGGGGCGGCCAGAAACGACGGGAGTTGTTCATCTCCGGAAATACATCTCTTGCAGATCTCGGCGTCAGAGCGCCCTAGAGCCCCAAGAGCGCGGCCCCGATGGCGATTACGATGCAGGCAGCAACTCGGTAGGCTGTCAGTTTCTCGTTGAGGAACAGCCAGCCGATCAGTGCAGCGAAAACAACGCTTGTCTCGCGAAGAGCGGAAATCGGTCCCATTTCACCCGATTGCATGGCCCAGATGATCGCGCCATAGGCAACCAAAGCGACAAGACCGCCTGCGGCCGCTCTCCAAACTTCGCGCGCAGGCGCATAAAAGGCATCTCTGCCTCGCGCGCAGATCAGAATGATCGGCATCGGCAGCGCCCAAGCGACGACCATCCAGGCTGTGTAGGCGAAGCTGTTGCCGGACAGGCGCACGCCAATGCCGTCCACCACTGTATAGGCCGCAATAAAGCACCCGGTCGCCAGCGCCATCGCGGTGGAGCGGACATTCAGTCGCCGGCCATCGAACGCCAGGGTGATGATCCCTGCCGATACGAGAATGAGTCCTGTCATCGCCAAGGGACTAAGCATTTCACCGACCAGGACCATTGCCCCGACCGCGACCAGCAAGGGCGAAGAGCCTCTTGCAATCGGGTATGCCGAGCCGAGATCGCCATAGCGATAGGCCTGGATCAGAAACAGATTGTATCCGACCTCCAGAACACCGGAGAGGACGATATATGGCCAACTTGCAGGCTCGGGCGCAGGCAATAATGGGATGGCGGCGACTGCAACGGCGAGCATCGCCATGTTCATGACCGTCATGGTCCACAGACGATCGCGCCCGCCATGCAACAGAGCATTCCACGATGCATGAAGGAGCGCCGAAAAAAGAACAATGGCAGCGACGGTTGGGCTCATTGCCACCTTATAGCAGGGCACGACGACCGTCGAAAAAGTGTCGAATATCCGTGCAATATGGACAGCGCGATCCGATGACTGGCGAAGCCGCTCGGCCTTGGACACGCTTGGCAAGCGGAAAATCGCTTCCATGATTCGGTCCGATCACGGCAGTATCGTCGCCGGGGCAGACTAGAGGTACGCGTTAGATCCCATGACATCGATGCGAAATCGAGATCAATTTCAGAGATTGGGGAAGCTGTTTGAATCCGTCACGGTGTTCGGCGCGGTTGCAGCGGAAGACACTGCAGGACGCCACGGTGACCCGGCAGCTTCGGAGACCCAGGATCAGGGAATATTTGCGAGATTCCGGCCCGGCCTGGCAACGATCGTATCTATTGTCGCGCTGGCATTTTCGGGCTTCAGTTTCTACGAGACCGTTCTCAAGCAGGCGCGTCTGAGGGTCTACCAGCCGCCTCTGATCCATATGTTCAGGGAGGGTTATCGTGACGTCTTCGCAATTCCGATCACGATCTCGAATGATGGCGCGCGCCGCGGAACGGTCCTGTCCTTCGATCTTTCGGTGACCAATCTCGACACGAACCAGTCGAAGAGCTTCCAGAATCTGCACTTCGGCAAATCGCCGAAAGAGGAGACGCGGCTCTTCAATCCGATTACCGTGCCCGGCCGCAGTTCGTTCACCGATGTCGTGCTCTTCCATGCCCTGGAGACCGGCGCCTTCATGAAAACAACCGGCAGTGTCGTCCTGCCGTTGCGCCTGACTCTCAAGATGAACCTGGACGGAACGGGAGAATGGCTTGGCCCCGCCCAGCCGAAACCGCTCATTTTCAATATGACCGCAAACTATGTTGCCGGGTTCCGCGACATGGAAAACGGCCGGCCAACCCGCCTGCATGATGTGCGCTGGCAGAAGTCCAACGCGAAGAAAACCAATTGATCTGCTGCTCCGGACTGGTATCAGGACAGGTTCAATTCAATACGGAGCACCAGAAATGCGTGACGTGGTCATTGCCGTCAATTCCGGGTCCTCAAGCCTGAAATTTGCTGCCTACCCGGCTGACGATGTCACATCCGGACCTTTGATCAAGGGTAAAGTTGCAGGCATCGGACGGGCCCCAACGCTCACGGCCTCGGATGACGATGGCGCGATCGAAGCAACCGGTGCGCTGCGAGCAATTCCGCAGGATGCGGACCATGCGTGGATCATTTCCGAGTTGCTCGACAGGCTGCAAAGCCGTTTTAGCGACTTGAATCCGGTGGCGGTGGGGCATCGTGTGGTTCATGGCGGGCGCGCGTTTGCCGAACCCGTCATCGTCGACGCCAAGATCCGTGAAGCACTGGAAGGCCTGGTGCCACTCGCCCCCCTTCATCAACCGCACAATCTTGCCGCCATAGATGCCGTCAGGAAAATCGCACCCGGCACGATACAGGTGGCCTGCTTCGATACAGGCTTTCACCGCACACAACCCAGACTGAACCAACTTTATGGATTGCCGCGGCGCCTCACGGACGATGGCATTATTCGCTATGGCTTCCATGGCCTTTCATATGACTACATCGCGCGGCAACTGCCTGAACATCTTGGTCACGCCGCGGAAGGGCGCGTCATCGCGGCCCATCTCGGCAATGGCGCCAGCATGTGCGCGATGAACGAACGGCGAAGCGTTGCGACCAGCATGGGTTTCACGGCCCTCGACGGATTGCTCATGGGACGACGCTGCGGCGCGCTGGATCCGGGCGTCGTTCTGGATCTCCTCGATAACCGAGGGATGAGTATCAGCGAGGTCCGGCACCTGCTCTATCGCGAGTCGGGACTGCTGGGCGTATCCGGCATCAGCAACAACATGCAGGAACTAGAGGCGAGCACAGACTCGCGTGCCAGCGAAGCGATTGCGCTCTATTGCTATCGTGCGGCATGCGAGATTGGAGCACTTACGGCGGCTCTGGGCGGCCTCGACGCCCTGATATTCACGGCAGGTATCGGAGAAAACTCTTCGCATATACGCCGGATGATCTGTGAGCAATCGGCCTGGCTTGGGATCGAATTGGACCTTGAGGCGAACAATACCGGCAAAGCCAGGATCAGCACGGGTGATTCGCAAGTCGATGTGTGCGTTATTGCCACCAATGAAGAGGCCGTGATCGCTGAATCGACGATGCGGCTTGTAGCAGCAACAGACGGACACACATGACGATGAGTCAGAGCATCTACTTCAGCGAAGAACACGACATGCTGCGCGATCAGGTGCGGCGGTTCGTCGAAACCGAGATTGTTCCCCATGGCGAACAGTGGGAGCGAGACGGGATGACGCCGAGAGCCCTGCTGCAGAAGATGGGCGAACTCGGTTTTTTCGGAATTCGCTATCCGGAACGATATGGCGGCGCAGAGATGGATACGCTGGCAACCATGGTGCTTGCCGAGGAACTGGGCCGCTGCACCTTCGGGGGTGTCGCCATCACCATCCTCGTCCACACCGACATGGCCTCCCCTCACCTGGCGAATGCCGGAAGCGATGCGCAGCAGGACAAATACATGCCGGGGGTTATCGCGGGCGACCTGATCACGGCAGTTGCGGTGACGGAGCCGGATGCCGGATCCGACGTGGCCGGAACGCGCACCCGGGCAAGCCAGGTTCAGGGCGGATGGCTCCTAAACGGGTCCAAGATGTTCATCACCAACGGCGTTCACGCGGATCTGTATTTCGTCGCCGCCAAGTCCGAAACCGAAAATCCGGGATCGCGGGCGATGACCATGTTCATCGTCGAGAAAGGCATGGAAGGGTTCGGCGTCTCGCGCTCGCTGGACAAGATGGGCTGGCACAGCTCCGACACGGCAGAGCTCGTATTCGAGGACTGCTTCGTGCCTGAGGAAAATATCCTCGGACAGACCCATCATGGCTTCTATTCGATCATGAAGAACTTTCAGAATGAACGCCTGGTTCTCGGCATGCAGAGCCTCGGCGAAGCGCACAAGGCCCTGGAGATGACCATCGACTATGTCCGCCAGCGCAAGGCTTTCGGGGCAACGCTGTGGGACAAACAGGCCATTCGTCAGCGGCTCTCCCAGCGCATGGCGGAAGTCGAGGCCGGCCGGCAGCTGGTCTATCACTCGGCCTGGCTTGATGCGCAAGGCGTTGATTGCGTTAAAGAAGTCTCGATGGTGAAGGCCTATTGCGGCGAGTTGGTCAACAAGGTCATGTATGACTGCCAGCAGTTTCACGGTGGGTTCGGCTATATGCGCGAAGCTGCCATCGAACGCATGGTTCGCGATGCACGCGTTCAATCCATCGGCGGCGGGGCGACGGAAATCATGCTTGAAGAAGTCGCCAAGCGGATCTGACAAAAACAGGACATCCCGCGGTAGGATATTCCTACGCTCCAACGGCAGGGCTCGGACGAACACGGGTCTTTCTTCCGAACCGCCAGCGCCGGTGAACCCACATCCATTGGTCCGGATATTCGCGCACCCACCCTTCGACGATGGCCTGAACTGCGGCCGTTGCCTTCTCGACATCGACATGCCCGTCTTCGTCTCTGGGCAAGTGGATGGCATCCGTCATTTCGAGACGAAAGCGGCCATCGGGTAGCCGAACGGCCCTTGCACCGTGGACCGGACAATCATAGTGCCTGGCCAATTTCGCAAGAAGCGGGTTTGTATCCGCAAGCTGCCCGAAGAATGGCACCGTGATGCCGCCATGAAACCGCTGGTCGACGAGGAGGCCAATGATCTTGCCCTGCTCCAGGGTTCCTGCCAGTTCAAGACTGACGCCCGGACGTGATGCAATGAGCCTGCCCATGCGGCCCGACCGTGCCTTGTCGAGCCGTCTCGCCAGATGCGGATTGGTTGGTGCACGGAAGAGAGACGCAACGTCGAGCCCGAACGTCTCGGCACAGATGCCGAGCAACTCCCAATTCGCCAAATGGGCCGTGAAGATGATTGCCGGTTTGTCGGCATCGCGCAGCGAAACGAAATGCTCGACACCCTCAACTAAGACCTTCCCGTCTTGGGGTCGCTCTGGGTCATAGTCGAACACTTTGTCGACATGCATGTACTCGATCAGCGATCGGGCAAAGTTCTCCCACATTCGTATGAGGATCGCTTCTCGCTCCGGCTCGTCCAATTCAGGAAAAGCAATGCGAAGATTGTCTCGGCCAACCCTGCTACGCGGCAACCATGGCCCAACCCTGCGTGCAAGACGCGCGGCAAATGCGATGGCCGGCTGACGTGGCAAGAGACCGAACAGCGCACTGCCGCCATGAAACAGCGCAGCCGCAGACAGATCTGCCAGTGCAGGAACAATCGTACGGCCTTTTCGACGCATTCGGCGGCGACCTTCTCAATCAGTCTCTGCCCTGTAGGACAGGGGTCATCTACAATGTGACCATGAACTTGCCGAAGACATCCCGTGATTCCAGTCGCTTCAATCCCATCCCGACATCTTCAATCGATATGACTTCATCGATAACCGGTTGCACCGTGCCTGATGCCAACTTGTTAAGCGCATCGCGCACGTTCTGCATCGAGCAGCCGAAACTCCCGAAGAGCCGAAGCTGCTGCTGAAACAGTTGAAAGAGGTTGATTTCGGCCGTAAGGCCGGTTGTCGACCCGCATGTCACAAGACGTCCGCCTTTGCGCAGACAAAACATGCTCCCGGCCCAGGTATCCGCGCCGACATGCTCGAAAACCACATCGACACCGCGTTTTTTCGTGAGCTTCCTCACTTCGCGCTCGAACCTGTTTTCCCGGTAGTTGATCGCGTGGTCGGTGCCAAGCTGCAATGCCTTGCGTGCCTTTTCATCGCTGCCGACGGTCGTGATAACGGTCGCTCCGATGGCCTTGGCCATGAGAATGGCCGCCGTGCCGACACCGCTCCCGCCGGCGTGAATGAGAATGGTCTCGCCAGGCTCGAGCTTCGCATTGTCGAAGAGCATATGCTCGACGGTACCGAAAGTGACGGGCGCTGTGGCGGCGGCAAGCGCGTCAAGGCCAGCGGGCGCCGGAATGGCAAGCCGTGCCGGCATATTGATGCGTTCCTGTGCGAAACCGTCAATATGGAAGCCGTGGATCCCGCCGACATCGTCGCAGAAATTATCGCGGCCCTCGCGGCACGCCTGACAGCTGCCGCATGTTTCGGCACCGTAAAGGGCAACCGTTTGCCCTTCGGATAAGGCTTGAACATTTGCACCGACGGCAACGATCTCACCGGCGGCTTCCGCGCCGATCACGATCGGCAATGTGCGCCGTGCAAACGCCATGCCTCGCCAACCCCAGACGTCGATATGGTTCAAAGCCACGGCCCCTATGCGCACCTGAACCTCGTCATCCACGGGCGGCGGCGGCAGCGGCAAGTGAACAAGCCTCAACTCTTTCTCGGCGCTGAGCTGAAGAGCACGCATGGCGTTCGAGGCCTGCTGATGAGGCCTGATCTCGGTGAGGGTCTCAGACATCGAGCATAACTCCTGCGTTCATGGCGCCGTCGATGGGAAGGACGCTTCCGTTAATGTGTTGCGCTGCCGGGGACATCAAAAATCCAACAAATGCCGCCACTTCAGCCGGAGCGGCAAACCGGCCGGCGGGAATCCGCGTCTCGATCTGCTGGCGGCGGCCTGCATAAGCGGCAAGCATGTCCGTATCCACGAAACCCGGAGCAATGTAGTTCGACGTTATGCCTTTGCGTGCCAGCTCAACCGCGACCGTGCGCAGATAACTCAGCATTGCGCCCTTGGTCGCGGCATAAATCCCATTGCCGGGCATCGCATGGAGAGCCGCCATCGAACCGATGCCGACAATCCGTCCGGTACGGGCACGCATCATCGGGCGGACGGCCCCGGTCACCATGCGCGTCAGTGACCAGAAATTGACCTGCATGGTCTCTTCCGCGCGATCCCGGTCGACCATTGCCGTGAGGCAGTCATATGATTGGCCGGCATTGTGTACGAGGCCATACAGTGTATCGGACTCGGACAGACGTTCGGTGAAGACCTCCACTTCCGAGTGGTCGGCGAGGTCGACCTGACTCGTCTCAAATCTCTGTTCCGGCCAACTCGCCCGTAATTCGGCAAGAAGCGCGTTCGCGTCATCGATCGACTCGCGATAAGTGAAGTGAACGTCGAAGCCGTCGTCGGCAAGTGTGCGGACGATCTCTCGGCCAATCCCCCGACTTCCGCCGGTTACGATCACTTGCATGGGCCGCTCGAAATCCTCCGTTCGCATGGCTGCACGCCCTCAGCTCGGCTCGGCCGCGAGGACCAGACACACATTCTGGCCGCCGAATCCGAACGAATTCGACAAAACCCGGCCAACGTCGCTCTCCCGGCTCCTGTTCGGAACCACGTCGAGTGGCAATTCAGGATCGGGATTCCTGTAATTGATTGTCGGCGGGATTGTTCCTTCACCGATCGTGAGAAGCGAGAACGCCGCCTCGACGGCGCCTGCAGCAGTCAGCGTGTGGCCGACCATGGATTTGTTGGAGCTGATCGGTGTCGCTGCAAGACGTTCCCCGAAAACGGATGCGAGGGATAAATATTCCATCTTGTCGTTTTCCGGTGTCCCGGTGCCGTGAGCATTGATGTAGTCGATCTCGCAGGGCGTCGCGCCCGCATCGTCAAGCGCATTTCGGATCGCGCCGATGATCGGGGTCCCATCCGGCTTCGAGCGCGTACGATGAAAATCGTCTGCCCGCTCACCGCACCCCTGCAACACACCCAGGATCTTGGCACCGCGGGCCTTGGCGCTCTCCAGAGACTCGAGCACCAGCGTGGCCGACGCCTCTGCCATAACGAATCCATCGCGGTCGCCCGAAAACGGTCTCGCTGCCTGTTCCGGCGGGTCGTTCCGTGTCGATAGTGCCGACAGGAGCGAGAAGCGGACAAGGGACTCGGCATTGATCGACCCGTCCGTTCCAACGCAGAGCGCAGCATCCGTTTCACCGCGCCTGATGGCCTCCACGCCGAGCTGGATCGCTGTTGCCCCGGATGCACATGCTGTCGAGAGGGAAATCGGCTGACCCTGGGTCCCGAATGCATCGGCCAAATAGTCGCCCACGCTTCCGAAACTGAACAAGGCATGCATGTCGTGATAGGCGCCGTCATGGGCTGTACGAATTAGATCGGCATATGCAACATCGCTACCGTTTCGGCTCTGATCATGCAGTTGCCTGCGCGACGCCCAGTCCATCTCCACAGGTGGTGTTGCAAGGAAGAGCGGACCCGGGAAGGATGTTCGAGATCCAATTCCGGCCTGGGAAACGGCTTCGGTGATGGAAGCTGAAGCGAGACATTTGGCAAGCTCCGGAGCGCTCGCATAATCCGAACTCAGGTCGTCGATCGCACCGGCAATCTTTGTGCTTAGACCGTCCGTCGGGAAACGGCTAATCGCGCGGATACCGGACCGGCCGGCCACGAGCGCATTCCAATTGTCGTCTTTCCCCTGTCCTAACGAGGTAACGATCCCGATCCCCGTAACGACGACAACGGGGCGGCCCTTCCTGTCTCGTATTTGCCCTGCCATGGGAGTTGCCCTCCTTCTTTGCGCGCACCTAATGCACGGTTTCGACCAAAGCCATCCCCTCGCCGCGCCAATGTCCCCAACCGGTGACAAGAATACGATCTGGAACGCCCTCGAAAGGCGTTTCGATCTGGCAGTTGGCTGAAGGTTTGAAGAGCTGCTTTTTCGAGGCCGACAATGCCGCAAGTGCCAGACTCAGAGGAAACTGCGCCTCAACGCCATGACCGCACCTCGAGCCGACAGACCGGACCGCAATTTCAAGCCCCTGGTCCGACATCGCATTCAGGTATCGATGCTCCTCACTGGTAATCGGCTCGGCGCCAGAGGCACCACTCACGACCGCCAAGGGACCGGAATCGATGCGATCACGCAGGCATTCCAACTGGTTCATCGCATTGTCGGTTGCGGCTCCCGGTTCACGCGCGCATCTGTCTGCGAGCACATCATGGATGCGCGCATGGGCATGTGCCCCACGGGCCAGAGCATGCTGTTTCGCCTCTAGAACAAGGAACGCGCCAACGCTGCCGGTTATGATTCCACCCCCCTTTTTGTGACGCTCCCAAAGGGGTTGAAATTCATCCGGCCACAGATAGTGGCCGAGCTCGAAAAAGAGCTGCATATCCTCGCGCTCGGCATTGTAGGCACCGCCGACAAGGCAAAGTTGCGACTGCCGACTCTCAATTTTGCGCACCGCAACCTGTGCTGCCGAAACACCGGCCATTTCCTCGCCCATGAAAGTTCGGGACGATCCACAGACCTTGTGAACGATGGAAATATTCCCCGCCATCAGGTTGGGAAGTTGCGCAAGGAACAAAGTGGGGCGCAAATGCGCCTGCAGTGCAGCGTTTAGATGGGTTTCGGGATCATTGCGCCCTTCCATTTCCGAGAGGATGGTGCAATCGGCATCGGCATCCCGCTCACCGCCATTTGCGGCGACGATCATGTCGGTCTCATTCAGCAGTGACGGCTCGCCTGCGATCCCCGCATCGGAAAGCGCAAGCCCTGCGGCATAGACACCGAGGCGCTGCCATTGTCCCATCTGGCGCAGGTCGCCGCGCCTGGGAATCTGCTTCGAGAAATCAATCTCGGCCAGCGGATGAACGGGATAAGGCGCGCAGGCGGTAACATCGACCACTGGTTGCTGCGCAATACCGTTTTGCAGTTTCTGCCAATGTTCTTCCACGCCCTCGCCCAGAGAGCTGACGAGGCCAATGCCTGTAATCCAGACCTCCTCGTTCCCGTCTGCCATGTCAGTTCTCCGTTGCCATTAGCCCAGCGCGCTCGACTGTTGCCAATAAGTGCTCACGCATTTCCGTTGTCGGGAATGGAATCAGTTTCAGCGTGAGTTCGGCACTACAGGCCAAGGCACCATCCTCATGGATCTCCGCCTTCATGACGGCGAAACCGGAGCCGTCATGTTCCCTCGATGCGCGAATGGTGAGTTCCGCGAGCGGCTTCACCGGCGCGCGCAACTTGGCTTGCTTGACGTTGGCCAGGAGCGGCATCTGGCTGAATTGATTGAGAGCCAGAATCAGAAAGCCCGATGCTTGTGCCATTGTCTCGATAAGCAAAACGCCCGGCGTCAACGGATAACCTGGGAAATGCCCTTCGAAGACCGGACTCTCGCCTGGGACCCGGGACCGCGCTACAATGCTGGCCTCCGCGGTATTGACCGCGACGACCTCGTCGATCATCTGAAAATATTCCAAGCGCACGTTGCGAAGCTCCAGGCGTCAAGCCGCTGCGGTCGCGGGATCCGCGTCTGCTTTGGCCGTTATCAGCTCTTCGATTCGCGCGCACAGATTGCCCATGACGAAGTAGTCCTCCGACGGGGTTTGATTTTCATTGATGTCCTGTGTCCAGGCTTCCAATGGCACCTTGATGCCGAATTTCTTGTCGATCGCAAAAACGATGTCGAGAAAATCGAGGCTGTCTATCTGAAGGTCCGTGATTGCGTGACTTTTCTCGCTGATTTCCTCGACCGGTATTTCGCTGATGTCCGAGATAATTTCCGCGATTGTTTCGAACGTCGATGGCATCGAGTTTGTCCCCTTCTGTCGATTTCCCTCATCGCGACTCGCGCCCCTTCACAAGCGGGTGCAAAGCAGCGACGGCGACCGGACAATGCCATCTTCAGTTTCGAGAAATGTGATCGAGATCATCAAAATAGATTCAACTCAGGCTAGGTAAGTCGACACAAGTCAGACGGCGGAAGAGACGAATCAGGAGAAAACCCGACATGCCGGAAACGAGCGGAACAGCACATAGCAGCTTCTCAGAACCGATGGGCGACACGGAGCATTTCATCGGCATAACGGCTTCGCCGGGAGCAAGCTTCGAAGAGCAGGTCGCCGATATCGACCAGCGCTACCAGGAGCAGATGCGCGCCCTCGACCTTGATCCGGACACGGCGATATTCCGGCGGCTTTTCGTTAGCGATGTCATGAACCAGGCTGAGATACTGACAAGAACAGGCCTTGCAAGCGATACGCCGGAGAGCCCCGTGGCCGTATCGATCGTGCAACAGCCACCACTGTCCGGCTCGAAAGTTTCGATGCTTGCCTATCATCTCGAAAGCGGCTCGCCAGTACAGAAGCGTCGCCTGTCAAAACGGCATGTCCTGGTCGAGAAGAACAAGCAGCACCACCTCTGGAGCACGCGGCTTTGCGCCAGCGACGATCACGGCACCCACTCCGCCGCAGACCAGACGCGACAGGTATTCGACGATCTCATCGGGACCCTTAAGCAACAGGGCGGCACGCTTCGTGGCAACTGCGTGCGCACCTGGATCTACGTGAAAGACGTCGATGTGTTCTACCAGGACATGGTCGACAGCCGGAGACATCTGTTTGCCGAACACGGCATGAATGGAAAGAGCCACTATATTGCGAGCACGGGAATCGAGGGGGCATGCGCTCACCGGCACGACCTCGTCGCCATGGATGCCTATTCGGTTCCCGGGCTCAAGCAAGAGCAGATTTCCTATCTCAACGATTTCGATCGCCTGTGCCTGACGAAGGACTACAACGTCACCTTTGAGCGCGGCACGCGTGTCGCCTATGCGGACCGGTCCCACTACTTCATATCGGGAACGGCAAGCATCGACCGCGATGGGGAAGTCGTTCACCGGGGCGACGTCATGCGCCAACTCGATCGCACGCTTGAGAATATCGACGCTTTGCTGCTCTCAGGCGATGCGGGTCTGGGCGACATGAAATACCTGATCGTCTATCTGCGCGATCCTGCCGACTATGCCGCTGTCGAAAAACATCTCAGCACCGAGTTTCCGGACTTGCCCGTTTTCATCGTGGAAGGCGCTGTCTGCCGTCCCGAATGGCTCATCGAGATCGAAGGCGTCGGCATCAACCGAAACGAAGACCCCAACCTACCCAGATTCTAGGCGGAACACCCAAGAGAAGAGGACGGAGAAGATGGCACAGATTGACCCTCCATTTGCAATAATCGACGAGCACGCAATTCTCGCGTCGGAGTTGCGCCGCAGCCCCTACGACTTCGCCTATGTCGACCAGGCGATGAAGCCGGCACGAAGAGAAGAGGTCCTAGCCGACGCACCCGAAATTCCCTATCGCGGAAGCTATGCCATGCGGCAGCTCGATTACGGCCCCAGTTTCGATGCCGTTCTGCAGGAGCTGTATAGCAACCGTTTCCGGCGCCTGGTCGAAACGAAACTCGAAATCGATCTCGACGGCTGTCCCGCATCGATCGTCATGATGGGGAACACGACCGGTGCCTATAACGAAGGCTATTCGCATCCCGATTCAAAGCACAAGATCGCGACCGTGATTCTCGGCTTCAGCCACGAGTGGCCGTACGAGCGCGGTCAGTTCAGGATTCTGGCAAGCGACAATCGCGACGATTGCGCGTTCGAGTTTCCGCCGGAATACGGCAAGATGGTGATGTTCCGGGTCTGCGATCACTCATTTCACGGATTCCTTCCACAGAAAGGCAAACGCATGAGCCTCCAGCTCTGCTATGTCGATTCGGATTGGTACGCCTGGCGCGAAAGATGGCGCCATAGCGTCAGCGGGCTGGCCAAATCCAACGAAATTTCACGGAAAGTCCTGCAATGGGCGCCGCGCCGTCTGTTCTGAGAAAACTGCAATTTTCCCAGTGACAGCCGAGCCCTCATTGCACCGGAGCGCGGCGGGCGGTTCATCGCCCCGCCGCCGCCCAGGAGAAGAATCATGACCTATCCCAGACTCCCGGATGCCGCAATCGTCGCGGAGCATTTCTGCAGCGCCCTGCGTATCGCAAACCGTACCGAAACACCCTACCTGCATTGGAAACTGAATGACGTGCTGCCCGAGGAGATGTGCACGGGCATTCTCACGCTGCCGATTGCCCCGCCGGTTCTTGGTGACACCGATGGCACGCGCGACACCTACAATCGGAGCCGCGCATTTTTCACACCCACGGCGCGAGAACAGTTTCCAGCTTGTTCCGTCCTCTGCGACGCGCTGCAGCGACCGGAGGTTGCGCTGCAGCTTGAAGAGACGGTTGAAATCGAGGCCGACGGACGTTTTCTGCGCATCGAATATATCCAGGATACCGATGGCGCCTGGCTCGAACCCCACAGAGACATCCCTGAGAAGCTTTTCTCGATGGTGATCTACTTGTGCACTGGACCGGAAGCGGAGGACTGGGGCACGGACATCTATGACGCCGACCGCAAGTGGGTCGGACGGTCATCCGCTGAATTCAACTCGGCGGTTATCTTCATCCCAGGTAAGGACACCTGGCATGGCTTCGATCAACGACCGATCAAAGGTGTCCGCAGACTCATGGAAATCAACTATGTGCGCGACTGGCGCGACAGGGATCAGCTTGCGTTCCCGGACCGCCCGGTCACAACGCGGCGAAGAGAGAAGCTCTACGCTGTCAACACATCAGGAATTCATACCGGGCCTTAGCCATGCTCCGACAACCTAATATCGAGTGAGACGGACGGAAACCCAAACTCTCAACGGCGGTCGTTTGATAGCCCATGATTCAAGCTCCTAGGAGCTTGAATCACAGTTGCCCTTTATTCAATTCAGATCAGTTGACCGGACCGCCTGAGTTGTCCTTGTACTGCGGAGAGAATGCCGTGCCCCAAACGTCTGTGTAACGTGACGTTGTGGGCCTGGCGAGAGCGAACACATCGTCTGTCAGCGGGATAAAGCCCTGACCTGCGGCCAAGACACCACCAATGGCTGTTGCTGCGACGCCGGCGGCAGGGGCACAACCGGTACCCACCGTTGCGAGACATACGGCAGCCGTGCCCCCGACAATCGTCACAAAGCTTGCGGCTATGATCGATGCGCGAATGATCTCACTGCCGACCACGCTGAGTGCTGCGACATTGTCATTGCTGTTCCGGCAACTGCCCTGAAGAAGGGGAATCGTATCGACCTGAAGCGGATTCCCGCTCACATAGGTCTTTTTCTTGTCTTCGTCGCGGACAAACACCGTGTCTTTTGGATACCAGGCGACCTTCAAGACGAAACCGGCCTTGTTCCAGACGCACTGCTTTGCTTCGGCCGTATCTACGGTGGCCGATGCAGACAAGAAAATCACCGTGGCCGCCATAGTTGCCAGTACAATCGAAAACACGCGCTTCATAGATTTCTCCCTTTCCTACCCAGATACGACGCCCCGGCCCGTCATTTTTCATGCAATAAAAGTCGAACCACTCTTGCTCGCCAAGAGTGACCCGATGCTGCTTGTGAAACTGCGCTGGAACTGCTCAGCGCCATATTGCTAACACAAAATGAGTGGGTGAAGAACGCCGCTCCGCGACAGTCGCACGAAGATTCAGTGGGCGTACGGTGAACCCGGGCGACCGGGACAAGCTTTAGATACAACGCTGGTTTTGAGATCTTCCTTCAAAGCAAGCGTTTGTGAGCAAGCAGCGAGGCAAACTGGCGCTTTGCGGCACACGGAAGCGGGAACGTTTTCAAACAACACACATCAGGGGCTTTGCAGAATGTGCTTTTCGGCGACGGCGAGCTTCTCGGCGGCAGCGGTGATCAGCTGTCTCGGGGCGGCCTCTGTCTGGAAGGCATCGAGAATGCAGACAGCTCACACAATGATGTTTGCGGCCATTCCACTGATGTTTGCCGCGCAGCAGGCCATAGAAGGCCTTCTGTGGCTGGAAATGGCAGACCCGCTTGCAGGCGCTTGCCGCCCCATACTGATCCATGGATTTGTCGGATTTGCCGTGTTTTTCTGGCCGGTCTATGCGCCAATATCGGCCTATCTCATCGAGCCCGACCCCAAGCGGCGTCGCATGATCCTTGCCTGCGCGGTTTGCGGAGCCGGGCTCTCGATTTGGATGATTTTGCTCACGCTCGAACATCCCTACCAGGCGTTCGTCCGCGACTATGGCATGGTCTACACCAATAAATTTCGCGAACCGTGGTTCCACTTGCCCATCTACGTGCTTTCGACAACGCTGTGTTTCTCGTTTTCATCACACAGTATTGTGCGGCTCTTTTCTTACGTCGTTCTCGCCGGCTTTGTTGTCGCTGCCTTATTTTTCAAGAACGCCTATGTTTCGGTTTGGTGCTTCTTTGCGGCGACGGCAAGCATGCTGGTGTATGTGCATGTCACGCAGTCTCGAGATACCGCGCGGCACACCGGCAATTAGGATTTGTTGCGTTGGCCGGATTCACTCGTGGCGCATTGCAGCCGATAGGTAGCAAAGCTATTCGTAATCGTTCAGAGACCCTCAAGCGGTCAGTTCACGACCGCCATCTGCCGCAAATGCCGTATCGCCACGACAACCGGTAAGCGCCCTGACCGACATTGCGCCCGGTCGTATCAGTTCCGCGCGCCCTACAAAGTGCGGGCGATACGAAACCCCTTGTTGCCCAACCGTGACCCGATGTCTTTGACGCGAGAGGCCGAGCTGGCGGCAAATGGAGGTGACATCGTTCCGCCACCTCTTAGGACGCCCTCGCCCTCGCAATCTGTCTTCCAGGCCGAACCGTCGCTTGGCGCTGTATCCAGTGATGCATGCCAGCAATCTGCGACGATCTCCATCGCATTGCCATACATGTCATGCAAGCCGAACCCGTTGGGCAGTTTCACGCCGGCGGGCTGCGCTGCTGTGAGGTTTCCTGTCGCATTGAGAATAGTCCAGGCATATTTCGCATGTTGGCTTGCATCGCTGCCAAAAAAGTATTTCGTGCTTGTGCGTGCTCTCGCCGCATATTCCCATTCCGCCTCACTGAGCAGGCGGTAACGCTTCCCTGTTCGCTTGCTCAGCCAGTCCAGATAGGTCTCGATGTCACTTCGGAAAATGAAGGTCTTCGGGTAGTTCTTCCGCCGCCATTTTCCTGCTTTGCAATCACCCGTCATTACACAAGCGTGCCAGTCCCCTTCCGAAATCTCGAACTTACCGACAGCCAGGTTGTGCCCGATCGTTACTTTCCGCTGCCTGGTATCGCCCATCAAGAAATTGCCGGCAGGAATGGCCACCATCGTCGGGCAGTCGTCGCAGTCTCGAAAAGACTGGCCAACTTTGAGACAGCGCTGGACGCCGCGAACCGTCGATACGATGCCATCGCAAACGGGAACGCGTTTTCGCTGCGGCGGTTGTGGACTTGGTTCCCGCCTTTTGGCCAATGACTTTCCGTTCTGGCGAGCCGCTGGTTCCGTCTGGCCGCTTGGCGGTACCAGATAGAGGTGACCTCCTCCAAGCGAACCATAGGTATGTGGGACCTGCCTGCCACTGGTGGCTGCCCGTACGCTGTCGCGCACTTTGCCGAGCATGCGCCTGATGTCGATGCCGGGCTCCGGTATGTGCTTAAGGAGCGCCGCCGTGTAAGGACTGTGGGTAGCATCTCCGTCTGCAGCGACCGTGCCGTGCTTCGCTGCATAGGCGACGAGGACGTCCCCTTCAGGCTCGATGCGCGAAAATCCTCGCGTGACGCTTCGCGTGATCCCTTGCGATAGCTGCATCGTCGAGCTGAGCGGATTGTTCCGACAAGAGTCCAAGATCACAAGGCGCAGTTTGCGGGCACTGCGAACCTCTCTGAGAACCGATCCAAGGGTGACGGCCTCATATTCAAGATCGTTGTCGGACTGCAGTTTCGCGTCCGTAGGAACCAGATAATTCTGCCCCCCGACCTCCAATCCATGGCCAGCAAAATACACGACCGCCACATCGGCGCTCCGTGCCTGGCTGCCAAAGGTGCGGATCGTCCGGCGCATGTCACGATAGCCCAGATCATTTCGCAGCGTGACACGATCGAAGCCCAAGGCCTTCAACTTGTCAGCGATGGCCGTAGCGTCATTCCCGGGATTGGGAAGCTTGCGCGTGTGCGCATAGGCCGAGTTGCCGATCACGAGCGCAACACGTTTCGCGGCCTGGCTCTCCAGGACGCCACCGACCAGAAACGTGATTATCAGTAGGAGCTGAACACCGGTTTTCGGCATGAAGGTCTCCCGGAAAAGAACTTTTGCGAAGTGTTGCGCTAGGTTGGTAACGGCATCGGCTTCGCCTAAAGGCAAATTTGTGCCGCATTCAAACATAGAACCAATCAAAAATCAGATTGCGGTGGCCGTGGGGTTAATCTCAAGCAACTGAAAAGAAGACGGCACTTGGTACCTTCGAGGCTCGATGCTTTCAGAAGACCCGCGACAGCTGCTGAAGTCCAAGCAGTCAATCAACGGATCTTGGCAGTTATCCTCCGACAAACAGCCGTCATTGGCGCACCATGACAATAGCCGATTTTGACCTATTCCGGACTTGGGGGTAGCGCTTTCAACTAACGGCGGAGATCGCTCTGCGTAGGGCTGCACGAGCAACAAGCCGGGTCGAGTCAAGTGTTGGCAGCGAAGAGTTGGAGTCATTGATGATGAGTGGAATTTCCGTGCATCCAAGGATTACGGCATCGCAGCCAGATTGCTTCATCCGCTTGATGACCTGTTGATGATAGGCAACAGCTTCCACCTTGAATGTGCTGTTTACCAGTTCGTCCATAATAATGCGGTTCAACTCGTCCATTTCGGCGTCATCAGGGCATTTGCATGCAATGTCTTGTTCCGAAAGCTTGTCCGTGTAGACGTTGCTGCACATAAGCCATTTTGTTCCCAGCAAAGCGAGGCATGAATATCCGCGCTGTTTGGCGGCCCGTGCAACAACTTCGGCAATGTGCAGCCACGGAAGTGGGGATCGCTCGACAACATGGTCGAATGCCTGGTGAACAGTATTGTCCGGACAGATGAGAAAGTCAGCGCCGATGCTTGCCAGTTTTTCCGCTGACGCAAGCATCAGTTCGCTGACGCCTTTCAGGTCGCCCCGCTCAAGGCAGGTTACGTAATCAGACAAGGATGGAGTGTGCATCGAAATTTCGGGATGCGAGTGAGGGCCGAGCAATGCGGTGCTTTCGACGCAGATTGTGCGATAGCAAAGGGCAGCCCCCTCAGCCGAGCAGCCAACAATGCCAATGTGTTGGCTCATGTTCACAGCTCCTATTCGTGATCCTGCCCATACCGAGCGTGACAACTTGTCGATGAAAAAAACAATTCTCAAGGATGCCGGCGCAGACTGCTTCTCCCTCAGAGACAATATCCCATGCGCGATTCTGTCATTCGAATGTGCTCAGATTTGACAAGGCACGATGCGAAGAGCAATCGCGACCAAGTTGCGACCGATGACCGCGAATTGTGGTTCAGCTCAGCAACCTCAGTAGTTCACCGCTTCCCCAGAGCCACCGTCGACGGCGATACATTGCCCCGTCACCATGTCGGCCATGGGAGAGCAGAAGAACAAGACGGCAGAGGCGAGGTTTTCCGGCTGGATCAGTTTACCCAACGGAATGTCGGCCGTGCGCTTGGCGATGACCGCATCGAGATCGGTTCCCCCTTCGGTCGCCTCACGCTCGAACACCTGCATGATGCGCTCCGTGACCGTGTATCCGGGATGGACACAGTTGACGGTGACATTGTGCCGGGCGGCATAGCCGGAAAACTGCTTCGTGAAATTCGAAACGCCGGCATTCACGACGCCGTTGGTCATGCGGAACGGGGCGACGATGCGCGCGGTCATGCCGCCGATATTGACGATGCGCCCGCCTCCCCGTTTCTCCATATGGCCAAGCACCAGACGAGCGATCCGGATATAGGCCATCAGCTTGACGTCGATGTGGTAGCGGAACTGATCATCGGTGAGCTGGTCAAAGGGCGCACTGGTGGAGGTAACGGCATTATTGACCAGAATGTCGATCTGCCCAGCTGCACCCATTGTGCGCTCGACGAGACTTTCGATATCCTCCAGCTTGCTGACGTCGGCGGAAAAAGCCCAGGCATCGACACCGCAACCGCGAAGGTCACTCAGCGTCTGATCCAGGCTCTCCTGGGTCCTTCCGCAGATGGCGACGCGCACGCCTTCCTTCGCCAGAGTCAGGGCAACCGCGCGGCCAATGCCACGACTCCCGCCTGTGACCAAAGCGACTTTGTCATTGAGATGGAAGTCCATGGCTTTCATTCCCTCTTGGTTCAGCTTCCGGAGAACGGCTCCTGTTCTTCTCTGATAGCATTACCAAGGCTGTCAACTTCGATACGTAACAGTTCTTTTTTTAGGCAATGCGGGATGGCTACGGGATCGTGCTGGGGACGCAATCCCATGCGGACTATCCGCCGCCCGAAGGCAGCGGCCGCAGGACCTTGGAAGCACGGCCAATGACGACGCTTTCGGTCAACAGGTCGCAAAGCAATTTGCAGCGTGAGCGTCGATTTTCTGTCTGGGCATGTTAGTGTTCCGCGACCCCGCCCATCACTTCCCTATTGAGATTGTTCCATGCCTCGAATTGCCCTGATCCACGCGGTTTCTGTCGCGATTGAACCCGTCATATTGGCCTTCGAGTCGGAGTGGCCGGAAGCAGATGTAACGAGCCTGCTTGACGATTCATTGGCTGCAGATCTGAATCGCGCTGGTCGGCTGAACCAAAAGATAATCCATCGCTTCGGCGTGCTCGCACGCTATGTCAAGGACTGCGGCAGCGACGGGATCCTGTTCACCTGCTCCGCATTCGGCCCTGCGATCGAGCGCGTGGCGGAGGACCTCGCACCGATGCCGGTTCTGAAACCGAACGAGGCGATGTTTGAAGCCGCGATAGATCAGGGTTCCACCATCGGCCTCCTAGCAACCTTCGGTCCGAGCATCCCGTCCATGGAAAAGGAATTCAACGCGCTATGCGAAGCATCCGGCAAATCTGTCCAGCTCAAGACGGCGTGCGTGCCTGAGGCCATGACGGCACTCCGCAACGGGGATGCCGAAACCCATAACGCTCTTGTGGCCGAAACGGCAAAAGAGCTCGAAGAATGCGATGTGCTGATGCTTGCGCAGTTCTCGACGGCGCAGGCGAAAGAAGCCGTGAACGAACAGGTCTCAATATCCGTGCTAACGAGCCCGGCAAGCGCTGTTCTAAAGCTTAAACGCCTCCTTGGCGGACTTTAGGCAGCCTGGACTCTCAGTTCTTTTCCTGACGGTTTGAATTTGTCATCCCAGCGCAGGCTGGGATGAAGAGTGGGACTGCTTAAGCGACGAGGTTCCTATTAGCGCAAGTGCCCAGACGCTTAGTCGAACAATGCGTCGATGTCATTTTGAGACGCGACTTCTTCATCGTCATCCAATGCAGGACCATTGAGCAGCGCCGTGTCGCCAACGCGTTTGGGTATCACGTCATGCTCCACATCCTTGAAGCTTTCGATACCGCCCCAGATGTTCATCATCCTGGCGACGCGGTCTTCAATAAACATAAATGCGGTCACGACCTTGCTGATCCGCTGGCCGGTAAGATCCTGGAAGTTGCAGGCCTCAAAGATCTTGATAACCTGATCCTGGATATCACAGGCAAGATCGCCCTGGGGTGTGCCCGATAGTGCAGCGGCGAGATCGGTTGCGCGCTGATCGATTTCTTCCGCGGAGGACAGGATGGACTCGGTCGCCTGCTCCGTTCCCGACACGATAGCGCTGAGCTCATCCGTCATCCGATTGAGCTTCTCGTCATCGACACCGGTGTGATGAAGCGTGGCGATCTCTCTCTTTGTTTCGTCGATCGCGCCCTGAATACCGTTCAGTTCTTCCTTGAGCTTCCGCGCTTCGAGGAGATCGGCTTTGAACTCCTCGTCGATGACAGCCCTGACTTCCTCAGCCGGGGAGACGCTCTCTCCTTCGTTGAGGGCTGAAAGGTTCTTGAGTGCCGCCAGCGCGTTCATAATTTCACGATGGCGCGCTTCGGCAAGAGAATCGGACGCCTCCGGCACCGCACCTTCCGGTCCCGACTGCAGTCGCTCAATACGGAAAACCTGTCGTTGCGCAGCACTCATCGCAGCCCCCAATCCCCATCGGAATTGAGAGACTAGTCGGCTTTTCCTAAGAAACTGTTCACCCGTAGCTGGGTAGAGGCGTCGCCACCTGGGTACAGATGTACCGGTATGCCGAAAGTGTCAGGAATGGATCGGGATCTTCCGATGCCAGCAGGGACCTGAAGATCTCAATCGCTTCTTCGAAGCGTCCCGAATCGTAGACTTCGGCACCCAGAGCCAAACGTAAACCGCTCATTTCCTCGTCAAAGAGGCTATCAACGAGTTCCTTGGTCACGGTGCGTCCATCATCCAATGTTGCGCCGTGGCGGATCCATTGCCAGACCTGCGTGCGGGAGATTTCCGCCGTAGCGGCATCTTCCATCAGATTATAGAGCGGGACGGCCCCACTGCCGCGGAGCCAAGCCTCGATATATTGCACGCCCACGCGAATATTCATGCGCAGGCCGGCTTCCGTCCGTGTCCCATCGTGGATTTTCAGCAGGTCGGTCTGGCTGATATCGGGACCTTCGGGCATCTTTTCGAGCTGATTATCGCCGGGCATCAGATCTTCGAAGATCGCGCGCGCAACCGGAACGAGGTCGGGATGTGCCACCCAGGTTCCGTCATGCCCATCCGTCACTTCACGCTTCTTGTCGGCATTGACGGCCGCCATTGCCTTTTCATTGGCCTCGGCATCGCGCCGGTTCGGGATCTGGGCAGCCATTCCGCCCATGGCATAGGCACCGCGCTTATGACATGTCCTGATCAAGAGCAGACTGTAGGCTCTCAGGAATGCGTCGCCCATGACGACCTGGCCGCGATCCGGCAGGACGTAATCCGACTTGTTCCGCAACACCTTGATGAACGAGAAGATATAGTCCCAGCGGCCACAGTTCAGACCGACAATATGATCGCGCAGTTCATAGAGAATCTCATCCATCTCGAAGGCTGCCGGCAGGGTCTCGATGAGAACCGTGACCTTGATGGTACCGACGTCGATGCCAAGCGCCTCCTGGGCATGAACGATAACATCGTTCCACAGCCGCGCTTCCTGGTAGCTCTCCATCTTCGGCAGATAGAAGTAGGGTGCGGAGCCTTTGTTCACGAGCGTGTTGGCATTGTGAAACACGTAGAGACCGAAATCGAGAAAGGCGCCGGCAAGCGGCTTGCCGTCCACATAAACGTGCTCCTCGGTGAGATGCCAACCGCGCGGACGAACCAGCAGCATCGCCGGAGAGTCGCCGATGGCGTAGTCCTTTCCGGATTTCGGATCCGTGAACGCAAGGTCCCCATGCCAGTAATCCATGAGGTTGATCTGCCCTTCGATCAGGTTGGTCCATGTCGGTGACAAGGCATCTTCGAAGTCGGCCATAAAGACATCGGCGCCGGAATTGAGCGCATTGATGACCATCTTGCGATCGGTTGGGCCGGTAATCTCGACCCAGCGCTTGGATAGGTCGGCGGGTACACCCTTGATCTTCCAATCGCCCTCACGGACGGAGCGGGTTTCTTCGAGAAATCCCGGCAACGCGCCAGCGTCCCAAGCTTCCTGTCGCTCGGCGCGGACCTTCATCAACCGAACGCGCTCGTCTTCAAAGCGGCGCGCGATCGCACCGACGAAAGCAAGGGCTTCGGGTGTCAGAACTTGCTCAAAACCGGGTTTGATCTCGCCGCGAATCTCAATTCCACTAGCCTGCCCGTCTTCTGAGGCGCCACCGACGCTTGCCATCTGTCGTCTCCGTTTCGTCTTCTACTGAAGGTGTATGCGCAGTCGCGCGGACGACCTTTTGGACGTTATCTGCAAGAGTTTCAAGCTCCTTGGGGCAAGGGCCGCCTAAAGTCCAATCGATCAATTCAGCTGTATGAACGACCGGCAGTGCGGTCTTTGCCGTGAATTGGGCGAGGCATGCGGGATCGCTGGTCACGAGCATATCGGGAGCGTCGGTCTCGATTCCCGCAACCATGCGATCGCGAAGAACCGCTGCATCTTCCGGCTGCAGGACATCGAAGAATCCCGCTGCCCCGCAACATACCTCTCCCGCCCCATAAGCCGTCACCGTATAGCCAATGCTGCGCAGAAGATCGGCAGTCAGGTCTCCTTGTCCTAGTCCATGTTTTTCGGAACAGGAGGTGTGGTAGGCGATTTTCAGACCGGACCAATGGCGCGGCGGCCTGAGCTCAATCGGGGTCAGAAAGTCCGCAATATCTCGGACAAGTGCACCAACGCGTTCCGCACGCCCTCCATAACCCTGGTCCCGCCCCAGGAGCTTGCCATATTCCTTGATCCGGAGTGCACAACTCGGTGTCGCGGTTACAATGGCATCGAGCGGCTCATCTCGGAGAATTCGGGTCCAGACGTCCACATTCTTGCGCGCGCAACCCCGCGCACCCGGCTCATCCCCCAAAGCAATATCCACAGCCCCGCAACAGCGATGGCCTTCGGGCATGACAACTTCGAACCCATGTCCGGTCAATAGGCGAAGCACGGCTTGACCGACCTGCGGTCGTTTTGCCTGTTGGGCGCAACCGAAAAAGAGTGCGACGCGCCCGGCGATCTTGCCGCGCGGGCGCAGAACGCCGGTCTGAACCTGTTCTCCAGCCGGTAACGCACTCTGACCCGCCATCCCCTTCATACCAACCTTTGCAAGCGCATGGCGCACCGGCTGGATGAATCGCGAGGCTTGTGCGGTCAGGCCTGCCGGTCCTGACTGCGATACGGAACTCGCCAATGCATCGCGCGCAACGCGTTGTTTGATCGGGCGTTTCTGGGTTTCGTTCAGATATGCTCGAGCAATGTCGAACATACGGCGAATATCGACCTTGGCCGGGCACGGCGTCATGCAGGCCCAACAGGGAACGCAACGATCAAGATGCGGCTGCACGTCGCGGCCGGCCTGCCCGCCCTCTGACAGCATATATCGGATCAGATCGATGCGGCCGCGCGGGCTTTCCCGTTCGTCATGGGTAAGTTGATAGGTCGGGCAGACACTGACGCACAGCCCGCAGTGAATACAAGAGTCGACGAGCGTATCGATTTCGGTCGGTCCCAGACTCGTCGGTGGAGTGTCGAATGCGCTGGCCATCGCGTGTGTCACACTCCTGGAAACATCCGACCCGGATTCAGAACACCGTTCGGATCGAAAGCTTGCTTCAACCGCTTCGTCAATGCGGCAACATAAGGTTCCGGCGGCTGAAAGACGTCGACAACCGCCCTCAGGTCCTGCGGTGCCTTCAAGAGCGTTGCATGACCCTGAATCTCCGACAGCACGTGACGAATCTCGGTTGCCGCAGCATCGCTCAACTCCGGAATCTCAAGCCACACCAATCCACCCGACCAGTCATAGGCCGCAAGGCAGTCGGTCGTACGTGAGATCAGCGAGACCAGCCGTGGTGCATCGCTTGGAGTCGTCGACAGGCGCCATAAGGCTTTGGCTGTCGGCGACAGGAATTTGAGGTTTTGCAATTCAGACCAAAAGACCTCCGACGCCTCATGCTCGAGTTGTTCCGCTCCGCCGAATGGTTCGAGCAAAGTCATCAGAGATGCCGCACGGGCATCGATAGTGGCCTCCAAAGCTTCCAGACGCATGGCGGTAACCGGAGCGCCATCGGAAAACCCAACGTCGCTCAGACGACCAATCAATGCCGGGCCGAGATGCACGGAGCCCGAAACCTCGAATGGCGTCCCCATGGCCGTGCTCATGGCTTCGATCGCGACCGTGTCTTCCAATCCGCGCAGAAAGATCGTTCGAATTTCCTGCGCCTTCGGCATGACGCGCATCGTCACTTCGCTCAAGATGGCCAGCGTTCCCCACGAGCCCGCCAACCCCCGGCACAGATCATAACCGGCGACATGTTTCAGCGTCCGACATCCAGACTGGATGATTTCGCCGCGTCCATTGACCGCTCGCACGGCGAGAAAATGATCCCGTGCCGCTCCCGCCGATATGCGCCGTGAGCCTGACAGATTGGCAGCAAACACCGAACCGATTGAGCCCTGCCAGGGCTTGTTGCCGAACAGGATCCCAAGATCGACAGGCTCGAACGCAAGCTCTTGATCGTTCGCGCCCAAGGCGTCGCGGATCAATTTCAACGATGTTCCAGCCTGCGCACGGATCACGCGCTCGCCCGGTTCGTAAAGTGTGATTCCCCTCAATCTCGACAATTCTACGGCTTGTGAAACATCCATCGGGCGGCCGATATCGCGTTTGGTCCCGCGGCCGCACACCTCCAGCGCGGCGCCCGCATGCCCTGTTTCGGACACAAGCGCGACAAGATCCTGCTCGTTCGCCGGATTCACGATATCCATTGCGAGCCCGACCATCATCCCGCCCCTGTTTCCGTATCGGGATTGTCTCCCGGTCCCCTCCGCAAGGGGAACACTTTGCCCGGATTGAGCAACCAGTGCGGGTCGAACACCGTTTTGATGCGCATTTGCTGGGCAAGATCGTAGGCGGAAAACTGAATTCCCATCAAATCGCGCTTTTCGAGCCCAATCCCGATTTCGCCGCTGATCGACCCGCCGGCGCGCGTGCAGAACTCGAGAATGCCACCGCGGCAGGCATTCGCACGCTCGACCTGTGCCGGATCATCCCGATCGAAGAGGACGAAACAGCGGAGTGTTCCATCGCCGGCCCGAAAGATGTTTGCCGTTCGAAGGCCGCGGTCCCGAACCAGGCCGTCGATCTTGTCGATCACGGCTTCCACTTTTGACAACGGCACGGTGCCATCGACGCAGAAATATCCGCCACGCTGGGTCATGGCACCATAGGCCGACTGCCATCCCGACCAGAGGGCCCCACTCTCCTCTTCGTCTGTTGCCTTCGTCACGGTCGTTGGGCTGTTGACCGCGGTCAGGCTCTCCACCAGATCCTGTTCCGCGCTGATTTCTTTCTCATCGCCCTCGAACGCAACAATGAGCAGTGCATTCACATCCACCGGATAGCCCGCTTTGGAATATGAATCGCAAAGATGGACCGAAGATCGGTCCATGAGTTCGATTGCCGTGGGCCTGGACGGCGAGGCGTTGATCGCCATGGCTGATGTGACCGCAGCGTCGAACGACGTAAAGCCCAGCAACATCGCTCTCTCGGACTTCGGCGCGCTGACAAGGCGAACCATGGCCTGGGTCACAACGCCGAGCTGCCCTTCCGATCCGCAAATGAGCGCAAGGAGGTCGTAGCCCGGTGCTTCCAGAATGCCGCTGCCGATTTCCACAGCCGTGCCGTTGGTCAGCACAATCGTCACGCCGAGAAGATGATTGGTCGTCGTACCGTGTTTGACCGCATTCAGGCCCCCCGCATTCATCGCCACATTGCCTGATATTGTACAAACATCCCGGCTCCAGGGGTCAGGTGCAAAACGCAGCCCCGAAGCCGCCGACGCTTGGCAAAGCGCCGCATTCGTCACGCCCGCTTCGACCCGCGCGATTCGATTTTCGACATCGATATCGAGGATCTGGTTCATCCGCGCCATACTCAACACAATGGAATCTTCAGAGGGGTAGGCCGCACCGCAGAGCGCCGTTCCCGCCCCCCGCGGCACAATCTTGATGCCTTCCGATTCGCAATAGGCAAGGACATGTGCAACTTCTGCGGTGCTCGCAGGCATGACAACCGCCAACGGCATGGCCTGCAGGCCCGACCAGGCATCGGCCGAGAATACGTGGCACCCCGCTGCGTCGGATATTACGCTGCCTTGTCCGACCAGGCGCTGCAAACCTGCCACAAGCTTGCTGCGCCGGTTGACGATCTCAGGATTCGGGGCCGGCAGCGCCGCAGGCGCCAATGCGTTTGTCATATCGCCTATCGCGCTTGATTAACCTAGGTCACGAGCGAGTCGGTTATTCGCCACCGCACTTGTAATCCGCTGGACGCGGCGACTCAATTGGCGATGCAGGAACGATTGCGATTCACGACCTAGAGGGATTGACACGCTTAATCCAGTTGTCGTTATAGTTGCCGTTAGATTGAAAAACGTAATAGATTTGTTCTCCAGTGTTGAAAATAGACAGGATCGTCGGTGACACCAATCAGTGATTTGGAAATTTTCGCGCGGGTCGTAACAGCCGGCAATATGTCGGCAGCCGGCCGGGAGATGGGCCTGTCCCCAGCGGTTGTCTCCAAGCGAATCAGTCATTTGGAGGATCGGCTGGGTGCGCGGCTGTTTCAGCGTACGACACGCCAGCTCACGCTCACCGAATCGGGCCAGGGATTTTATGATCGCATCGTGAACATCCTGGCTGGAATCGAGGAAGCCGAATCCTATGTGGCGCGGCGCAACGCGACGCCCCGGGGCACGCTCAAGATCACAGCGCCGACGGCCTTTGGCCGCATGCATGTCGCGCCTTATCTCGGAAGCTTCATCGAGCAGTTTCCGGACATCAATCTCGATCTGGACCTGTCCGATAGCTTTGCCGACATCGTTGGCTCCGGATTCGACGTGGCAATCCGAATTGCGGAGCTTGAGGATTCAAGCCTCGTTGCCAAAAAACTGGCCCCGAGCCACAGGGTCATATGCGCGGCACCGTCCTACCTGGAACGATGTGGGGAACCGCAGACTCTGGACGAACTTGCGGGGCACAATTGTCTTGCGGCAGCGGCCCAGGACGTTTGGCGCTTGCAGGGTCCGGACGGGCTCACGACTGCACGCACAAACGGCAATATCCGTACGAATTCAACGGAAGTCGTCCGTGAGGCCGTACTGGCAGGAATGGGTATCGGCCTGCGGTCGACATGGGATATCGGTCCGGAATTGAAGTCGGGTCGACTGCAAATCGTCCTGCCCGACTATCATGAATCACCGAGAGTTGCGGTTTATGCCGTCTACCCGTGCCGGCAGTATGTGCCGGCAAAACTGAGGGTTTTTGTGGATTTCCTTGCAGATCGCTTCGGTCCGGAGCCTTATTGGGACAAAGGGCTCGACCTGCCGCACCTGCATTGATCCGAATGTCCCGAATACCCCGAATTCAAGATGCTACCTTTGAACGCATAAACATATTTGAGGCGTCTGATATGGTCCGCGCCGATAGAATTGCAAAAACATAAGAGACCATCGGTCCGACGGACCATTCGTAAAGAGGAGACGAGTGTAATGAAATCTGGGCTCAGCATAGTAGTCGCTGCCGTAGCGGCCGTTGGATTTGCCGCGTCGGCAAATGCTGCGGGCGATGCGGATAAAGGCAAGAAACAATTCAGCATCTGCAAAGCCTGCCACGCGGTTGGCGAAGGTGCGAAAATAAAGCAGGGCCCACCACTCAACGACATTTTCGGCCGCAAGGCCGGTACGTTCGAGGGAATGGGGAAAAAGTACTCCAAGCTGATGAGAGACGCCGGCGAAAATGGTCTCGTCTGGAACGAAGAAACAATGATGGGTTACCTCGTGGACCCGACCAAGTATCTGAAGAAGTATCTTGAGGACAATGGCAAGAAAGATCTGGCCAAAGGCCGCGGTAAGATGATCATCAAGATCAAGCAGGAAAAAAAGCGCGCCAATATCGTCGCATATCTCAAGACATTCTCGAAAAAATAGCCCTGCAAAAGCCGTCATTCGTGGACTGTGGTCTGCGGATGACGCTCCCCTTGCATCCGGGGATCACGCCTCTTTTCTCCGTCGCATTTGCGCTACCATCGTATAAGTCTGCCGGTGAGCGGTGCGCAAACGGGGTTCGAGATGCTATCCATGACCTGACCCAGCGATCACAACCGTGAGTCACGCCAAATGGATACCCCTCGCGTCGGCCTGTTCGTAACCTGTCTCGTCGATTTGTTTCGCCCCAGCGTCGGCTTTGCTGCCGTAAAACTCCTGGAAGATGCCGGTTGTACGATCGAAGTACCGACCGGTGTCACATGCTGCGGTCAACCGACCTATAACTCCGGAGATCGTTCCGACACCAAAGCGATCGCCCGACAGGTCATCGAAGCCTATGACGGCTTTGACTATGTGGTGGCCCCTTCGGGGTCCTGCGGGTCTATGCTCAAGCACCACTATCCATCCCTGTTTGCCGATGACCCGAAGTTATCGGCCAAGGCCACGCGTTTTGCCGACAAGGTTCACGAACTTATTTCCTTCCTGGTCGACGTGCGCGGTGTCGAAGCCGTAGACGCGCAATTCCCGGCAACGGTGACCTATCACGATTCATGCTCTGGACTGCGCGAATGCGGCATCAAGTCCCAACCGCGCAAGCTTCTCGAAACCGTGAAAGACCTGACGCTTGTCGAAATGTCCGATGCCGAAGTCTGTTGCGGTTTTGGCGGGACCTTCTCCATCAAATATCCGGACGTCTCGAATGCCATCGTCGAATCGAAAACGCGGAACGTCGCGGATACCGGAGCAGCCTGTCTTTTGGCGGGCGACGTCGGATGTCTGATGAACATGGCCGGCAAGATCACGCGAGACGGTCGTCCGGTCGAGGTCCGTCATGTGGCGGAAGTCCTGGCAGGAATGACGGATGAACCCGCCATAGCCGCGAGCGGGAGCAAGCGACGATGAAATCGACATCACACGCTTTCAAAGCCAACGCTGCGCGTGCTCTTGAGGACGAACAGCTACAGAGCGCCCTTTCGAATATTAAGCGGGGCTTTGTGGTCAAACGGGCCGATGCCCGCTCAAAACTCCCCGAGTTCGACGCGATGCGGGACGAGGCGCGCGCAATCAAGGAGCACACGCTCGCGCATCTTGATCTCTATCTCGAAGAATATGAATCGCGCTGCAAGGACCAGGGCGGCCATGTTCATTGGGCGTCGACCGCCGAAGATGCGCGGCGCATCATACTCGACATCTGCCGCGATGCCGGTGCAAAGCTCGTCACCAAGGGCAAATCCATGGTGGGCGAAGAGATCGCCATCAACGCGCATCTGGAAGACGCCGGACTGGAAGTCGCAGAGACCGATCTCGGCGAATATCTGATCCAGCTGCGCAAGGAGCCACCGAGCCATATCATTGCACCTGCCGTCCACCTCACCATGGGGCAGGTCGAAGCCGATTTCCGCGAGGCACACGGCCATCTCCCCGAGGACCGCCTGCTGACCGAACCAAGTGCTCTCGTGGCCGAAGCCCGCGGCGTCCTGCGCGAAAAGTTTCTCAATGCGGATGTCGGGATTACCGGTGCCAATATGCTCATCGCCGAGACGGGAAGCTCGGTCATTGTGACCAATGAGGGCAATGGCGACCTTACGCAATCTCTTCCACGCACGCATATCGTCATAGCGAGCATCGAGAAGATCGTCCCGACGCTCGAGGATGCGGCAACGGTTCTGCGCGTGCTGGCACGATCGGCGACTGGTCAGGAATGCACGACTTACACGACATTCACGACCGGACCGAAGCGGGACGGCGATCCGGACGGACCGGACGCGTTTCATGTGGTCATTCTCGACAATGGACGCAGCGAAATGCTGGGCGGCGTCTTCCGCGACATGCTGCGATGCATTCGTTGCGGCGCCTGCATGAACCACTGCCCTGTCTATAACGCAGTCGGCGGTCATGCTTATGGATGGGTCTATCCTGGGCCTATGGGCGCCGTTTTGACCCCGTCATTGATCGGTGTCGATGAGGCAGGACATCTTCCGAATGCTTCGACCTTCTGCGGCCGCTGCGAGGCCGTCTGTCCAATGCGCATTCCGCTGCCGAAAATGATGCGCCATTGGCGCGAGCGGGAGTTCGAGACCGGGAAAACGCCACGCCGACAACGCCTGAGTCTAAAACTCTGGGCATTCCTGGCCAAGCGGCCGCGCCTCTATCATCTTGCGACTTCGCTGTCGCAACCCGTTATGAGCCTCGCAGGCGGCAGACGCCGGCGGTTCCGCTTCATGCCGATGGCTGGCGCATGGACCCGGCATCGGGATTTGCCGGCTCCGGAAGGGCGAACGTTTCAGCAGATGTGGCGTGAACGCCCTGAGCGGAGGGTCGGCCGATGAACGAACCAGCAACGCAAGGCCGCGATCGCATTTTGGGGGCCGTCCGCGGCGCCTTGAAGGCAGAGCCAAAGGATGCCAAGCGGATTGCTGCCGTCAGGCAGCGCATCGATACGCATAAGTCGAACCTGATACCGGAACGCGCGCGCAAGGCCGATCAGGAGCGGATTACGCTCTTCATGGAGTATCTGGAAGGCCAGGGTGTCGACATCCGACGTGCCGATGGCAATGACGCGGTACCGAAACTGGTGGCGAACTATCTGCGCGACAACAACCTGCCGGCGACGATCAAGACCGGCACAGACCCAGTTCTCGGCGAAATGCCGTGGGACCGCGTGCCGGCGCTTCAACGCCATGAGGGACAGGTCATCGGCGACGACCAGGTTGCCATGAGCCGCGCCTTAACGGGCGCAGCCGAAACAGGAACGCTGTTTCTGGTGTCTGGCCCCGACAATCCGACGACACACAACTTCCTCCCCGAGACCCATGTCATCGTGATCGCCGCCAACGACGTGGCCGGATCCTACGAAGATGCCTGGAACAGCCTTCGCTCGCGCTTTGGCCAGAGATCCCTGCCAAGGGCGGTTAATCTAATTAGCGGTCCGTCGCGGACGGCGGATATCGAGCAGACTATCATTATGGGTGCCCATGGGCCGCGCCGTCTCTTGGTTGTTATCGTCGATTGACGATTTTTTTGGCCTGCGCTTTCCATTGTCCGGTGGCTTGTCTATGGTCCGCTTCCAACGCGCAACTGTCCGAGCAGAAATTCGCAAACATTGCTCCACAGGCGCTGTCAATTCCATCCGATTCTGGCGATTTGCGTGCTAGAACTCGGTCATGGGGCGCATTCCCGGCCTTGTTGAGTTGGCCCTGCCCCTATTAGGAGTGTTTTAGACGTGTCAATTTCGGGCCATTCGCTTCGGTTGCGCTTGATCCAGCAGCCCCGCTGGCTAAAGCGGATGATGCTGATCGGTCTGGATTTCGCCTTGCTGATGACCGCGCTTTGGGCCGCTTATTCGCTAAGGCTGAGCGTTTTTTTCGTCCCCGACGACTGGACAACTATTGTGCTGATGATTGCAGCGCCGGTAATCGGTGTCGCGACCTTCCATGTACGCGGACTTTATCGTCTGGTGACACGCTATATCGAGCAGGAAGCCTCGACGCGAATCTACATCACCATCGGTATTGCCGTGCTGATTTGGGTATTGGTGGTGCTGTTGTCGGGCGTGGGCAACTCGGTCGTCCCGCGGTCCGTCGTCGTAATCTACGGACTCAACGCAGCATTCCTGATCAGGCTCAGTCGCCATGCGGCCGGCCTGCTGCTGAAGTCAATGCCGGGAACGACGCCTGCGAGTTTCGATCCTCGCAAGCGCGTCGCGATTTACGGCGCCGGGGATGCGGGCGTCCAGCTTGTCGCAGCTCTCGAGGGCAGCACGCGCTACAAGCCAATCGCCTTTGTCGATGAGGACAAATCGCTCTGGGGCCAGATCATCAATCGGCTCAAGGTCTATCAGCCGGCAAAGATCGAAAAACTCGTCCGCCGCGATGGCGTGAAGGAAATCTTCCTCGCCATCCCGTCAGCGTCGCGCCGTAAACGACGGAACGTTATCCGGTCTGTCGAAAGTTTGCCCGTCGTCGTCAAGACGCTTCCCGCACTCGCTGATATTGCCTCGGGCCAGGTTCAGGTAAGCGATCTCAGGCCAATCGATATCGACGATCTCCTGGGCCGCGACCCGGTTCCGCCGAACCGGGATCTGCTGGCAAACGACATCTACAGGAAATCCGTGATGATCACCGGGGCCGGTGGCTCGATCGGCTCGGAGCTTGCGCGCCAAATACTAATGCAAGGCCCTGCCCGCCTCGTTCTCCTGGATCATTCCGAAGTGGCCCTCTACGAGATCGAAACGGAGTGTATCGACAAGGTCGAGCAACTGCGGGCATCTCCTGACACCGATGGCGCCGGCCATCCTCATACCGAGATCGTCAGCATTCTCGGCTCGACGCTCGAACGCCAACCGGTCTTTTCCGCGATTGCAGAAAACGGGGTCGATACGATCTATCATGCGGCGGCGTACAAGCATGTCCCTCTGGTTGAAGCCAATCCGGTCATGGGTTTGCACAACAACACATTCGGGACGCTCGTGACGGCAGAGATCGCACGCGAACTCGGCGTCGGGCGCTTCGTCCTGGTCTCGACCGACAAGGCCGTACGCCCGACAAGCGTCATGGGCGCAAGCAAGCGACTGGCAGAACTGATTCTGCAGGGATTTGCCGCCGAAGCGAGCGGCAATACGGTCTTTACGATGGTCCGGTTCGGCAACGTGCTCGGTTCATCCGGTTCCGTTGTCCGCCGGTTCCGCCAGCAGATCGAGCGCGGCGGGCCGGTAACCGTCACTCATCCCGATATCATCCGCTACTTCATGTCGATCCCCGAAGCGGCACAGCTTGTTCTTCAAGCCGGCGCCATGTCGACAGGCGGCGATGTCTTCGTCCTGGATATGGGCGCACCGGTCAAGATCGACGATCTCGCCCGGACCATGATCCGATTGTCGGGCTTGGACGTGCAGGACGCGGACCAGCCTGACGGCGACATCGCCATCGAATATGTGGGTCTGCGCGCAGGTGAAAAGCTCTTCGAAGAACTGCTCATCGGCGAACAGACGACGGGGACAAAGCACCCGCGCATCATGAAAAATTCAGAACCTTCACTTTCGCTATCGCGGCTGAGGGAAGAACTTGATCTGCTGGAGAGCGCGATTGCAGAAGACGATGCAGCCGCCGTGCGGATCATCCTTGAGCGCTGCGTCGAAGGTTACGGACAGGCCCCGACGCCGATCGAGGAAGAGGCTGACGAACATGAGGCCTGGGAGCCTGTGTCTCGGACACTCCATTGACCACTAAACGCATTGCCCTGGTCGCGTCCTACGCACCTTCGCTCATCCAGTTCCGAGGACCGCTCTTGAAAGCGATCATCGCGCAAGGCCACACGCTGCTTTGCGCCGCTCCCGATTTCGAACCGGAGACACGAGCTGCCGTCGAGGCTCTTGGCGCCGAGACGGTGGACTATCCCCTTTCGCGCACGGGGCTCGATCCCCTGGCAGACCTGCAAGCGCTCAAGGCCCTGACCGCTCTCATGCGGCGCTGGCAGCCCGATGTCGTCATGGGATACACGCCGAAGCCGGCAATCTATGCAACGCTGGCCGCAGCCCGCGCAAAGGTCCCGCACATCGTCCCTATGCTGACCGGTCTCGGTTATGCCTTTCTGACAGGAGGCGGTGCCAAGCAAACGCTGGTCCGGCGTGTCAGCGCGGCACTCTATCGGCGCGCGTTCGCACGTGCCCACGCTGCGGTTTTTCACAATGCCGACGACGCGCAGGTCCTGATCGATCTCGGTTGCGTCCCCCCTGACCTGCCGGTCCACATCGTCTCGGGCTCAGGTGTGGACCTTTCCCGGTTTCCATCGACACCGCTCCCGGCCATCGGAAACGGCTTGACGTTCCTGATGATCGCCCGCCTTGTCGGCTACAAAGGCGTCCGCGAGTATTGCGAAGCCGCTCATAGCCTGAAGCCTCAGTATCCAGAGAGCGAATGGTTTCTTGTCGGTCCGGAAGAATCAGGGCCGGCCGGATTTCCGAAAACGGAACTCAGCCGCTATGCCGAGTCGGTGACTTATCTGGGAGCGACAGACGATGTGAAGCCTCACCTGGAGCATTGCCACATCTATGTTCTACCATCCTATGGCGAAGGCATGCCTCGTACCGTTCTCGAGGCTCTTGCCACCGGCCGTCCTGTGATCACCACCGATACGAGAGGCTGCCGCGAGACAGTGATCGAGAATATCAACGGACTCCTGGTGCCGATCGAAAACTCGGCTGCCTTGGCCGACGCGATGAAGACGATGCTCGAACATCCTGACCGCCTTGCGGAAATGGGTGTCCGTAGCCGCGCTCTTGCCGAAGAACGCTTCGACGTCCATCGCGTCAATGACGCCATGATGCACGCTCTTGGCATTCCCCAAGGCGATCCGTTGCGATAGTGTCGGCGCCGGAATTGCAGAGGATCGCATGAAACCCTTCCTACCTCCTGGCGCAAACCGCCAACATGACGAAGCTTGGCCGTTTTTCGATTCGGACGAGATCCAGGCCGTCGCCGAGGTCCTGGCCTCCGGCAAGGTCAATCAGTGGACAGGGCACCAGGTTCGTGCCTTCGAGCAGGCAATGGGCGAGCGACTTGGCATGCCCCATGCCATCGCACTGGCAAACGGTACGGTGGCCCTCGAACTCGCTCTGAAGGCCTTCGGTATCGGGCCGGGCGATGAGGTCATTGTTACGGCACGGAGTTTCATCGCATCCGCCAGCGCCGCATCCCTTATCGGTGCAACGCCGCGGTTCGCGGATGTGGATCCGGATACGCAGAACATGACGCCGGACACCATCGCGCCGCTGATCAACAATCGCACCAAGGCCGTCATCCCTGTGCATCTGGCAGGATGGCCGGCGGATATGCCCGGCATCATGGCTTTGGCCAAGAAGCATGATCTGTATGTGATCGAGGATTGTGCCCAGGCCATCGGCGCCGAGATCGGCGGCCAACCAATCGGATCATTCGGACATGGGTCGACCCTTTCCTTTTGTCAGGACAAGATCATTACGACCGGCGGCGAAGGCGGCATGACATTGTTTCAGGATCAGGCGGCGTATGACTGGGCCTGGTCGTTCAAGGATCACGGCAAGAGCCGTGAGCGGATCAGCCAACCCAGCGACAAGCCAGGGTTCAAATGGGTCCATACGGGGATCGGCACCAATTGGCGGATGACCGAAATGCAGGCGGCCATCGGCCTTTGCCAACTCGCCAAGCTCGATGGTTGGATTGCGAGCCGCACACGGAACGCGAAGATCTGGGCCGATGCTTTCCTTTCAAGCACGGCACTGCGCGCGCCGATGCCGACAAATGACATTCGCCATGCGTTCTACAAGTTCTATGCGTTCATCGTTCCCGAGCGCCTCACGCGGCGGAACAACCGTGACAAGGTCCTGGCCGCCCTCGTCGATGACGGCATTCGTGCTTTCTCCGGAAGCTGTCCGGAGATCTACCTGGAGGAGGCCTATGCCGATGCCAAGGTCGAGCCTCTTCCAATTGCACACGCACTCGGCGAGACCAGTCTGATGTTCGAAATTCATCCGACGCTCGATCCCGAGAAGCTTGCGGAGACGGCAGCGCGAGCCCGGTCCGTTGTCGATCGTTTTTCCCGTAAGCGATAGAGCGCCGTTCGCAATGATCGGCGGCGACCTTTAGATCTTTCCGACTATCGGTCGGGATCTTTCGGCACGGGCAGCGCATTATACCAGCGGCAGTGAGGAACGACTTTTGAGCATATCAAAACGGTTTTGCCTGAATAACAGAGGCGCACTCGTCACCGGTGCTTCGAGCGGCCTTGGGCGGCATTTTGCCCAAACGCTCGCCAAAGCAGGTGCTAACGTCGCCGTCGCCGCACGGCGGCGCGACAAGCTCATTGAGACTGTCGAGATGATTGAAGCGGCAGGTGGATCAGCTGTTCCTGTCGTCATGGATGTCACGGAACCGGAGTTGGTCGCAGCCGCATTCGATGAAGCGGAGACAGCCCTCGGACCGGTGACGATACTTGTCAACAATGCCGGCGTTCCGAGTCGAACATCGTTTCTCGATATGGATGAGGATGAGTGGCGGCAGACAATGGACGTGAATCTCGATGGCGTGGCGCGGGTTGCCCGTGAGGCGGGTCGGCGAATGCGCGCGGCCAAGACAGGTGGATCGATCGTCAACATCGCATCGGTCCTGGGCCTCTCCGTACTGCGCTCCGTTTCGGCTTATGCGGTGTCGAAGGCGGCGGTTATCCAACTCACCAAAGCAATGGCGCTTGAAGTCACGCGCGACAACATCCGAGTCAATGCACTCGCGCCGGGCTACTTCGCGACCGATCTCAACAGAGGGTTTCTTAAATCCGATGCGGGACAACGGATCATTGCCAGCGTTCCGCAAGCGCGCGTCGGAAATCTGGAGGAGCTGGATGGCCCTCTCCTGCTCCTCGCCTCCGATGCCGGCTCTTTCATGACCGGCTCCGTCCTATCAGTGGACGGTGGCGCGAGCCTCGCACTCGGCTAGAGCAACGTGCGTTTAGTCAAACGCACACAAGTTGCTCTAGCAGCTTAGAGTCGATCAACTTTTCCGCACTTAATCGATTCCGATTAAGTGCAGGTTGATCTAGCCCGGACTTCTCACACTGCTGCGGATCGTCAGTTCAGCATGACCCGCGGCAGCCATAACGCGATTTCGGGAAACGCCAGCACCAAGCCGAGACCCGTGAGCTGCAGGAGGACAAAGGGAATGATGCCTTTGTAGACCTGCTGGATCTTCACTTCGGGTGGCGCAACCGCTTTCAAATAGAAGAGCGCAAAGCCGAAGGGCGGTGTCAGGAACGAGGTCTGCAGATTGACGGCCATCAGGATCGCGAACCAGTACACCACCTCGAACTTGTCCACATGGTCTCCAAAATCCAGCTCGGTGATGATCGGCGTAAAGACCGGGAGAACGATGAGCGTGATCTCGATCCAGTCGAAGAAGAAGCCGAGGATGAAGACGATCCCCATGATCAACAGCAACAGCCCCCAGGACCCGAAGCCGAGTGCCTCGACGAGATCGATGACGATGTCATCGCCGCCAAGCGACCGGAAGACATAGCTGAAGACAGTGGCGCCGATGAACAGGGCAAACAACATTGCATTGGTCTGAGCCGTGCCTTTTCCAGCATCCCAGATAACGCGGCCAAAATGCCTGCATTCGCCCCACAGGCCCTCTCCCGTCGGATCGGCATCGATGATGTCCTTGATCTCATCGGGGTGACTGAAATCCTGGTCGGCAACCCCGAGGGTCGGCAACACGACAAGATTGAAAAACGCCAGGAAGATCGCGCCGGCCGCTCCGACGCCCGCCGCTTCTGTCGGCGTTGCCCAACCCAGCAGGATCGAACCGAGCACCAGGAAGATCAGAAAAAGCGGAGGGATGAAACTCCGCAGGACCATGAGCCAGACGCCCAGTTTTGATTCCGGTCCGAATTGGCCCTCCGGCACCGGCGCCAGACTCGGCTTAAACCGGCAGAGGATCAGAATATAGAGAATATAGAGGCCGGCCAGGATGAGCCCTGGAAAGAACGCTGCGACGAACATATTCCCGACGGATTTCGCCAGCAGATCCGCCATGATCACGAGCATGATCGAGGGTGGGATCAAGATCCCGAGCGTGCCCGAGGCCGCGATGGTTCCGGTCGCGAGCGGCACGCTGTAGCGCCGTTCCAGCATTACAGGCAGCGCCAGGAGCGTCATCATGACGACCGATGCACCGATGATGCCGGTCGTCGCAGCCATGATCGTCCCCATGATGGTGACCGACAGCGCCAGACCGCCGGGGACGCGACGCAGAAGAACCTGCAAGCAGTTCAAAAGATCGCGCGCAACGCCGGACCGTTCCAAAACGGTGCCCATGAGAATGAACATGGGGATCGCAGTCAGGATGAGGTTTTCGGCCAGATCGCCAAAGATCCGCGACGGTATCGAACCGAACTGGGCCGGCGAGAAGACATCCACATAGATGCCGATGGTCGCGAATGAAAGGCCGACACCGGCGAGCACGAACGCAACCGGATAGCCCGAGAAAAGAAGCAGACCGAGCGCCGCGAACATGAAGATCGGCAGGAGATCGATAAAGTCCATCTCTAATGCCCCCCGCCGATCGTTCGCGCAGCTTCGTCATCAGGCAACCGGCCCATCAATCCAGCGACCGACCGGATAAGCTGTGCAATGGCAGCGAGCAGCAGGAGGATGAACAATGTCGGAAGGAACGCCTTCAAGATCCAGATATGGGACAGGCCGATGACCGACTTGGAAACCTCGCCTTCCAAATAGGAAGCGTAAACGTAATGCAGGTGATAGTTGATGGCGACAAAGCAGAAGGGCAAGAGGAAAAGCAGGCAACCGAGGATCTCGAGAATGTATTTTGCGCGCGGGCTCAGGCGGTCGCGAAGGAGATCGATGCGAACATGCGATTGGCACATGTAGGCATATCCGATGACCAGCGAGAATAGCACGGTATGGAGCCAGAACTCCGATTCCTGAACCTGGGTCGAATTCAAACCAAACGGTTTGGGCACGCCGAAGTAACGCGTCACCACGTCGAATACGACGACAAACACGAGCATCAACCCAGCCGCAGCACCGACCTTTGCGATGGTAGCGAGAAGCCATTCAATTCCGCGCGCCAGCTTGAGCAATGCCCCCATTGCGCTCGTCTCCCCATTGTCCGTCGAAAAACCGGGCATTCGCCCGCATGCGACACACGCAGGCCATGACGCGCCGAGACCCAAGGGCCTCGGCGCATCAACTGATCAATTATCGCCTATTTCAGATATCCGAGATCGCCCCAGATCTTGTAGTCGGCGCGGAAGGCCTGAAGGGAGTCCCAGGCTTCCTTGAAGGAGGCGTCCTTGCCGGCGATTTCTGCGGCCACTTCGTCCCATGCCGCCTTGATCTTCGCAAGTTCGGAATCGGGCCAGCGGTGGATCGTAACGCCTTTTTCCTTGAGCGTCTTGAGGGCTTTGCCCTGAATGGCTTCACCCTGCGCCATGCCGAAGGTCACGTTGGCCCGGCACGCCGTTTCGATCTGCGCCTTCTGGGTCTTGTTGAGCTTGTCCCACTTGCCCTTGTTCATCATCAGCTCGAACATGGTCGACTGCTGATGCCATCCGGGGAAGTAGTAGTGCTTGGCAACCTGATAAAAGCCGAGATTGAGGTCGATCGCCGGCATGGAGAACTCGGTCGCGTCGATCGTGCCGCGCTCCAGTGCCGGATAGATATCGGCACCGGCAAGAAGCTGTGTGTCCACACCAAGCTTCTGCATGACCTTTGCACCAAGGCCGAAGAAGCGCATCTTCTTGCCTTTGAGCTGATCGATCGATTTGATTTCCTCGCGGAACCAGCCTGAGGCTTCCGGCGCGATAACGCCGCAGATCATCGAGTGGATGTTATGCTTGGCGTAAATCTTCTGCATCATTTTTTCGCCACCGCCGAAGAACAGCCAGGCAGCATATTCGCCGGTGCTCGGTCCGAACGGCACAGCGGAAAACAGAGCCAATGCGGGTTCCTTGCCTTGCCAATATCCGGGCGTCGACCAGCCCGCATCGACCGATCCGCTTTTTACGGCATCGAACAATTCCAGCGCCGGGACTAGAGCTTTCGGTTCGAAGAACTTGAGCTGAATATCACCGCCCGAAATCCGATCGACGGACTTCTCGAGCTCGCGGCCCATGGCTCCGAGCTGAACGAGTTTACTCGGAAAGGTAGAGCCCATTTTCAGGCGGACTTTGGCATCCGCCGAAGGCATGCCTGTGAAGGCAACGGCCGAGGCAACAGCAACGGCTCCCAGAATTCTTTTCATTGTAATCCTCCCAAGGATTTGGATGGCCGGCATTCGGCCGGCGCGTCAGTCAGAGCGGAGATCCACCGAATCCGAGCCCGCACAAGCAATTGCCCGGACCCAATCCGCCCCCGGCAAGCTAGCCCGGCGTCAACAGCATAAGCAACAGGAGACGGCTTTAGTCCTTCGGGTGATACTCCCCGCACCAACCATGGATGGTGAGTATCAATTCGTAACGTTTGCATTTTGATATAACGATGTTATTTTTGATGCATAATAGGGATGTGGGAGCACGAGCAATGGCGAAAGTGACCTTCGAAAAGGACGGACGTATCGGACGCATTACGCTAAACCGCCCCGATGTCCTGAATGCAATCGATCAGGACCTGCCCAAGGAACTCGCAGATTGCGTAGCCGAGGCAAATGCCGATGAGGCTATCCACGTGATCGTCCTGAGCGGCAACGGCCGTGCTTTCTGCGCAGGCTATGATCTCACGGCATACGCTTCGACGGCAGGCCCAAACGAGGTTACGCAGGAGATGCCCTGGGACCCGATGAAGGACTACGCCTTCATGCGGCGCAACACCGATCATTTCATGTCTCTTTGGCGCAGCTATCGCCCGGTGATCTGCAAGGTTCACGGATATGCCGTCGCGGGCGGATCGGATATCGCACTCTGTTCCGATCTGGTGGTCATGGCAGAGACGGCGAAGATCGGATACATGCCCGCACGGGTGTGGGGTTGCCCGACAACAGCGATGTGGGTCTATCGGCTCGGTGCGGAAGGGGCCAAACGCATGCTGTTTACAGGCGACAAGATCGATGGGCGGGAGGCGGAACGGATCGGTTTGATCCACAAGGCCGTCGCGGACGATGAACTCGATGCGGAAGTCGAGGCCCTCGCAGAGCGGCTCTGCAGTGTCCCTGTCAATCAACTCATGATGCAGAAGCTTATGATCAATCAAGCCATCGATGCCATGGGTCTACAGAATACACAGATGATTGCGACAGTTTTCGACGGCATTACCCGTCATTCTCCAGAGGGCCAAAATTTCAAGAAGCGATCCGAATCGGTTGGCTGGCAGGAAGCGGTCCGCGAACGGGATCTCGGAACCTATGATTGGACCGCCGATCGCCCAATCAATGCACCAAAGTAATGCGAGCGAGCGCTATGGCGACGAAGATCCCGATCCGGGCAAAGCAGCGACGCAGCGAGACACTGCGCGCAGTTCGCCGCAGCATGATCGTTGACGCCGCGAAGGCCGTCTTCAGCCGGGAAGGCCTGCAGCGCGCATCGATGCGCGCGATCGCCACCGAGGCCGGCTGTACCACCGGCGCGGTCTATCCGTATTTCGATGGCAAGGAAGCGCTCTATGCCGCCGTACTGTCGCAGTCACTCATTGCTCTGAAAGACGATGTGAATCAATGCATTGCAGATTGCGCCGATCCGCGTGCGGCTGCTCGCGCCGGCCTTCAGGGCTTCTTTGATTACTATCGGTCGAACCCGGACGACCTCTCTCTCGGGCTCTATCTCTTCGGCGGCATTCAGCGCGTCGGTTTGACGGCCGGGCTCAACAAAGCGCTCAACGCACAATTGCGCTCCGTGTTCTCGCTCATCGAGCAACAATTCGAGACTGCTGGTGAAAAGGATCCTGCCGCCCTGACGGCAGCAGCCATTGCTCAGGCCACCGGCCTTCTCATCCTCGAACAAACCGGCCGGATCGATCTGTTCGACAAAAAAGCCGGTGACCTGTTTGCAGAATTCATCGATAGCTGCTGAAACAGGTCTGTGATCCGTTGGACCGAGCGTGCCATCTGCCCCAATTGAGAGTGAAACACATGAAAGCCGTCATCTTCACCGGCAACCGACAGCTTGAGATCCGCGATGTTGCGGACCCGGAACCGGCGGCCGACGAGGTTGTGCTTGAAATCATGGCCTCTGGGATGTGTGGGAGCGATCTGCATCTTTATCGGTCGCCTGACCCGGGCGTTGCCAGTTTCATTCCAGGTCACGAGCCTTGTGGCGTCATTGTCGAACGCGGCAGCGATATCGGCGACTCCACGGCCCCGATAGGCGCCCGGTTCATGGTCCACCACTATGACGGCTGCCGAACATGCGCGAATTGCACCAGCGGCTGGACACAGCTCTGCGAACAGGGCTCGACGGTCTATGGAAAGTCTGGTCACGGCGCCCATGCCCGCTTCATGAAGGTCCCGGCGCATACGCTGGTGCCCCTGCCGGATGACATGTCCTTTGTCGTCGGTGCAGCGATTTCCTGCGGGACTGGCACGGCCTATGGCGCCATCAAGCGTATCGAGATGCCGGAAGGCGAAACGCTTGCCGTCTTCGGGCAGGGCCCGGTTGGCCTCAGTGCAACGATGCTGGGCGTCGCCATGGGCGCCCGTGTCCTCGCCGTGGATCTGTCGCCGGAGCGGCTGGCGAAAGCGCGCGACTATGGTGCGGATGCGATTATCGATGCATCAAAAGACAATGCCGTCGAAGCCATCAAGGATCTCACAGGCGGTCATGGCGCGCCCTATGTTCTGGAATGTAGCGGCTCGCCGTCGGCGTCACACGACGCGGTCAAGTCAGCGAAGATCTGGGGCAAGGTCGGGCTGGTCGGCCTTGGATCGGAAGCGACCTACGATGTCGCACACGACGTCATTCGCCGCCAGGTCTCGATCGTTGGCTCGTGGACATTCAGCCGCGACTGGCAGAGGGAATGCACCGCATATATTGCCGAACGCCAGCTTCCCGTCGAAAGCCTCTTCTCCCATCGCTTCCCGCTTCTGGATGCCGAGCGGGCCTATGAGATCTTCGACACCGGGAAGACGGGCAAGGGCGTGCTCCTGCCGTCGTGATGTCTTGCCTCGAAAACATGTGCCGGAGTAGACCAAACCCATGATCGACCTCACACTCAGTCCCGAAATCGAGGATGTCCGACAGCGCGTTCGCGCCTTCGTCGACACCCACATCGTGCCGCTCGAGGCCGATCGGGAAAACTATGACGAGCATGAGAATATTCGCGAAGACGTGCTGGAGGATGTCAGGGCCAAGGTCAAGGAGGCTGGTCTCTGGGCGCCGCAGATGCCGAAAGAACGCGGCGGCATGGGGCTGCCGTTCGTCGGGCAGGCTGTGATGTACGAAGAGGCGGGACGCTCGATCTTCGGACCCGTCTGTTTCAACTGCGCGGCGCCGGACGATGGCAATATGCGCGTCCTCAATCAGATCGGCACCGAAGCTCAGAAGGAAAAGTGGCTTCAGCCGATCATCGACGGCAGTGTCCGTGGCGCCATCGTCATGACGGAACCGCATCCGGGCGGCGGCTCCGATCCGACCATGATCCGGACAACGGCAACCCCGAAAGGCAATGACCGCTGGGTGATCAACGGGCACAAATGGTTTATCACGGGGGCCGCCTGCGCCTCGCATTTCATATTGCTCGCCAAGACTTCGGACGAACCGCGCCGGGAACTCACCGCCTTCATGTTCCATAAGGACACGCCGGGATTCGAGATCGTGCGCAAGGTCCCGATCATGGGACCGGAAGAGCATGGCGGCCATTGCGAGATAAAATTCCACGACATGGAGGTCTTGGATGAAGACCGGCTACTGGATGTCGGACGCGGCATGAAGGTGGCCCAGACGCGTCTCGGCCCTGCCCGCCTCACCCACTGCATGCGCTGGCTCGGTCTTGCCAAACGCTGCATGGATATTGCCCAGGACTATATCGATGAACGCGAAGGCTTCGGCATCAGGCTGGCGGATCGGGAGTCCGTGCAGCTGATGATGGGCGACGTTGCCAAGGAAATCCAGATCGGACGCCTTCTGGTGATGAGCGCGGCGTGGAAGCTCGACCAGGGCGATTTCGCACGCAAGGAAGTTTCCATGGCCAAGGTTCATGTGGCGAACCTGCTCCATCAGGCGGCCGATACCGCGATCCAGCTCAACGGCGCGCGCGGTTATTCGAAGGATACGATTCTGGAGTGGATCTATCGCTATGCCCGTCAGGCCCGAATCCTCGATGGGGCCGACGAGGTGCACAAGATGGTGCTCGCCCAGACCTATGCGCAAGAGCGCAACGAATTCTGGTCCTGGGGTCGCTGATGGCGCACGAAACGCGCTCGAGGACACTCGACCCGGACGATCTCGGACCGCTCGAGCGTTGGCTCGCGGCGACCATCGGAGCGACAAACGTTCGCATTGGATCCATCGATCTGATGTCGGGCGGTGCGGTCGGAGAAAACTGGCGGCTTGTTGTCGACGTCGAAGACGGCGACCATGCCGGAAACCATGTGTGGGCCTTGAGAACGGATGCCCCGTCCGGCCTTCCAATGAGCCTGGACCGGGCTTCGGAGTTTGCCTGCCTGAAAGCCGCTCGCAGCGCCGGTGTGTTGGCGCCCGAGCCGATTGCCGACTGCGACGACCCCTCGGTGATCGGCGCCAGCTTCATGATTTCCGGCTTTCTGAAAGGCGTCGCACAGGCCCGCAAGATTGTCCGCAATCCAAACATTGCCGACTTTGGCGAACCTTTGGCGGAAGCTCTTGGCACCGAACTCGCGAAGCTGCACAAGATCAGCCCGCCACGCAGCGACCTTCCGTTCCTGACAGTACCGGCAATCTCACCGGCACGAGCGGCGGTAGCAGAACTCAGACAGTGTATCGACTCTATCTCGGCTGCCCGCCCCGCTCTCGAATATGCCCTCTGCTGGCTGGACGCCAATGCGCCAGAGACGCGGTCGCTCGTACTCTGTCACGGGGACTTCCGATCTGGAAACTACCTTGTCGACCACGGTCGCCTCACGGGATTGCTCGACTGGGAATTCACCCACTGGGGCGACGCCCAGCAAGATCTCGGCTGGTTTTGCGCCAGGTGCTGGCGCTTCGGCGAAGACGATCGCGAAGCTGGCGGGATCGCTGGAAAAGATGCTCTCTATCGTGGATATAACGCCGTCGCCGATGAACCACTCGACCCAGCAACCCTCGCCTATTGGGAGATTCTGGCAGCCGCCAAATGGTCCACAATCGCCCTGCTCCAAGGCGAGCGGCACCTTTCCGGACGCGAGCCGTCTCTCGAGTTCATGCTGACCGGTCTTATGGCAGGCGAGATGGAATATGATGCGCTGACGGAGATCAGCGTCCATGTCTGAAGACATCTCGACAGTCCGCGCGTTGCTCGACGTCGCGCTTGAAACACTCCAACAGGAAATCCTGACCGATCTCCCCGCGGAAAAGCGTTATGCCGGTGCGATGGCGGTCAACGCGTTGGCCATTGCTTCGCGGCGCCTCGCAAGCGAGGAGCCGGCCCAGGACCTGCTTGGCTATATCGGGAGAGAGCGGGGCACGGATGTTGAAGCCCTGGCCAAGTCAATTCGCGACGGCAGCATATCCGATGCCAGCCATCCCGAACTCCTGCCCCGCTTGATCGCCATGCTCGAGGCGGAACTCCGCCAGACGAACCCACGCTTCCTTGCAAGCCGCAAAAGTTGAACAGCGATGACAGAAGACCTCTCAGAACTCCGGCAGCGCCCTGCCAACTATGTTCCTCTCTCGCCGGTCAGTTTCATCAAACGCTCGGCCGCGATTTGGCCCGATCGGACCGCCGTCATCGACGGCTCGCGCCACTATACCTACAGCGAATTCTACGCGCGCTGCCGACGCCTGGCACATGCGCTACAGACTCGCGGCATCAAGCACGGCGATACGGTCGCCATCCTGGCAGCCAACTCACCGGCCCTGCTTGAAGCCCACTATGCAGCCCCGATGATCGGTGCCGTGCTCAATCCGATCAACACGCGCCTCGATGCGGGCACCATCGCCTTCTGCCTGAAGCACGGCAAAGCAAAACTCTTTCTGGCCGATCGCGACTTCGAGGACACCATCGCTCCAGCGCTCGAACAGGCGGCAGCTGATCTTGTCGTCGTGGAGATCAGCGATCCGGAAGAGGTTGCCGCTCCCAAGCTCGGCGGTGAGACCTATGAAGGCATATTGGCGTCGGCAGATCCGGCGTTCGCTTATCCCGGCCCTCGTGACGAATGGGATTCGATCTGTCTACTCTATACCTCAGGCACGACCGGTGATCCGAAAGGCGCTGTCTACAGCAACCGGGGCGCCTACCTTGCCGCCATGGGCAATGCCGTCACCCTCAAGCTCGACCATGAAAGCGTCTATCTGTGGACCCTGCCCATGTTTCATTGCTCGGGCTGGACGTTCACATGGGCGGTCACCGCGCTCGGCGGCACGCATGTTTGCCTGAGACGCGTCGAGCCCAAGCGGATCTTTGCGCTTATCGAGGCTCACAAGGTCACCCATATGTGCGGGGCGCCAATCATACTGAACCTGCTCGTTCACGCGCCGGATGGGGACAAAATCAAACCGGCACACCGGGTCTTGTGCGCTACGGGTGGCGCTGCTCCGCCGTCCGCCGTGATCGCGGCAATGGATTCCATGGGTTTCGAAGTGCTGCATCTCTACGGGGCGACCGAGAGCTACGGACCGGCGCTCTATTGTGCCCCCATGGCGGAATGGGACACGCTTCCGGAGCGTGAACGGCACACGCTTATGGCCCATCAGGGCATTTCCTATCCCATGCTCGAAGATATGATCGTCGGCGATCCGGTCACCAACGAACCGGTCGCTAAAGACGGCACGACCATGGGCGAGGTCATGTTTCGCGGCAATTCCGTCATGAAGGGTTATCTGGGCAATCCCAAAACGACGGACGCGACATTCGCCGGCGAATGGTACCACTCGGGCGACCTCGCCGTGTGGCATCCCAACGGTTATGTCGAGGTCAAGGATCGCTCGAAGGACGTCATCATTTCAGGCGGCGAAAACATCTCCTCTCTCGAAGTTGAGGATGTTCTCTATCGCCATCCGGCAATCATGGACGCCGCTGTCGTTTCCAAACCTGATGAGACATGGGGCGAGACACCCTGTGCCTTTGTCGAGCTCATTCCGGAGAAAAACGACACGAGCGCCGACGACATCATCGCGTTCTGCCGCGAGAATCTGGCCGGCTTCAAAGTACCGCGCCATATCGTCTTCGGCCCCTTGCCGAAGACATCGACGGGTAAAATCCAGAAATTCCGGCTTCGCGAGATGGCCAAAACCTGACCCTTTGGCGAAGTTCGATCAACACCTTACACAGACTCGTGAGATCGATTGAATCGACGGAACACACCTCTATCTCCCATCACAGTGCAACGCGTCCTGGATACGCACACTTTTAATCGGGAGACTGTACATGGCACACCAAGCAAAAGTTCTAACTGCACTGGGAACGGGACTCTCATTTATGGCCCTGGCTGCCTTTTCGGGAGTTCCAGCATCTGCAACCGATCGCACGACCAGCGTGACGCAGAGCAAGCCAATTGTTTTGGCCCAGGCCAAAAAGAAGAAGAAGAAAAAGAAATCCACGCGAAGCACGACCAGTTCACGCAAAAAATCGACGACTCCAAGGCGCCCCCGTCAGTCACGCGGCAGCTTTAGCGGCGGTTAGTTCCGTGAGAGAGACAAGGCGGCCGCGAGCTTGGTCGCCATGTCTCACAATGGGAATTAGGTCAAATAGGAACGCGACGCCATTTACGCCGTCTCGCGAAACTCTTTGATTCCGCTCATGGGGATGCCATTTCTTCCGTGTCAGTCGAAGAATGGAGGCTCCCCTGCTCACTTTCGTTCCGTCATACAACACGCCCGTACCATTCCCGATCCATAGCGCTTTCTGCCTAAGAGGCTGTCTCGAAAGTCGCCGTATTGGCGACTTTCGGTACCACGGCCAGCCCTCTCCCCCGGCCCAACCACCCAATAAGGGTACCCTCGGGGTGGTTGAGCCGGGGGAGAGGGCTGGCTTTAGGAGTTTCGAGTCAGACTCTAAGCAATCGATAGCGGTGCGCGCTTGAAAGACAATTCGACATCGGTTCCGGTGCGATTGCTGACCCCCTGGGTGGCGGTCGGTGCCATGCTTGTCGCGCTTGCCGGCACCCTGGCATGGTATTCGCCGCGCTTCGGCTATGACGTCCTGGTGCGAGACATGCCGGTGCTGGAGTTATCCGGCGGACTGATCTTCGCCGGCCTGGTGTTCCTCCTTTTGGCCTGGTTGATACCGTCAACGATCCGCCAGGCGGGACCAAAACCGACGGGCATCCTTGTGCTCATCGTTATGGTCGGAATCGCCATGCGCCTGGCGCTTATCACGAGCGAACCTGCGCTCGAAGACGATTATCAGCGCTATCTGTGGGACGGCGGTGTGACGGCGCAAGGCGTGAACCCCTACGCGACATCACCCGCAGACGCGGCGAAGGCCGATCCCGATATGACGGTCATCGGAGCCCTCGCGCGGGATTCCGGCTTGCTCATCGGTCGGGTCAACCATCCAGAGCTTCGCACGCTTTACCCGCCGGTCACCCAGGCTGTATTCGCCATTTCACACATCATCAAACCCTGGAGCCTGATCGCCTGGCGCGGTGTATTGCTTGCGTTCGACGTTGCGACGGCCATCCTTCTGGTGGCAATCCTTTTGGCGCTCGGACGCTCCCCACTTTGGGCCGCCCTTTACTGGTGGAATCCTGTTGCCGTGAAAGAGCTCGTCAATTCGGCACATATGGAGGCCATCGTCGCTGCGCTCGTTGTCGGCGGCCTGTTCCTTGCCATTCGCAAACGTCCACTATGGGCAACTGTCGTGCTGTCGCTTGCAGCGGGCGCCAAGATCTGGCCGGTCGTTTTCCTGCCGCTCGTGTGGCGGCCGCTGCTCGGCGCGCCGCGGCAGCTCATCTCCACAATCGCAATTACAGGCATTATCGGTATTCTGTGTGCCTATCCGCTTGTCACAGCCGGGCTGGACCAGTCGTCGGGTCTGGTGGCCTATGCGAATGAGTGGCGAACAAACAATGCTTTGATGCCGGGATTGGAGAACGCCGTATCCTGGCTGCTGGACGCCGTCGGTATCACGGTGGTGCCGGCCGCTCTGGTGACACGAGGACTACTGGCCTCGGTTCTGACACTCGTCATCCTCGGGCTCAGCTGGCGGCCCCACCGCGACGCGGACGACCTTGTCGTTCGCTGGACAATCGTCGCGGCGACGATGTTCCTGGTCAGTCCGGCCCAGTTCCCCTGGTATTTTCTGTGGGTCCTGCCGTTCTTGGTACTAAGGCCGGTCTTTGGCCTTCTCTTGGCCACCGCCACCTTGCCTCTCTACTATTCAGCGTTCCATTTCATGAGCCGGGGTTCGCTGTCCCTCTATTCGGATGGGTTTGTCTGGCTTGTTTGGATTCCGGTCTGGGTAGCGCTCGCAATCGAATTTTGGTCACGCAACCGTTCCGGTTCTCAGCCGGAAGCAAAGACTGCGCAATGGAGTTGAGACATGCGTAACAACCACCGGGTCGGTGTGGTCATACCAGCACTCAATGAAGAGCGTGCGATCGCGAAGGTCCTTGGCGATATCCCGGATTGGGTCGACTTGATCGTCGTGGCTGACAATGGTTCGACGGACAGTACGCCGAGCGTCGCAGAGGCCGCCGGTGCGCTTGTGGTTCACGAACCGGAGCGCGGCTATGGCGCGGCATGCCTGCGCGGCATTTCGGCGCTCAACGACACGGACATCGTCGTCTTCCTCGACGGAGATTATAGCGATCACCCGGAAGAGATGGGTTTGCTCGTCGATCCCATCGCTTCGGACGAATGCGACATGGTCATCGGCTCGCGGGCACTCGGTGAAGCAGAGGCCGGCTCTCTCACACCGCCGCAACTCTTCGGCAACTGGCTTGCCTGTTTCCTGATGCGTATGATCTGGGGGGTGAAATACACGGATCTCGGACCGTTCCGCGCCATCGGGGCGAAGGCGCTGCAGCGGCTGGATATGCAGGATCGCAATTTCGGCTGGACGATCGAGATGCAGATCAAAGCTGCCGTTTCCGGCCTGCGAACGCGCGACATCCCCGTGCGTTATCGACCGCGCATCGGTGTCTCGAAAATCTCAGGAACGATCAAAGGATCATTCATGGCCGGTGTGATCATCCTGTCGACGATCGCGCGGTTTGCGTTTTCTTCGAAACAGACAGCGTAGCCAGACGGGAAAGAGACCTATTGTGCGGGCCGCGCCGCGGGCGCCATTCGCGTGAAACTCTGGCGCGTGACCAGCCTGCCCCAGTTCGAATCGTATGGATGCACAAACTGGGTCGGGGCACGGACATCGATCAGCGGACGTTCCTCATTGTGCCAGGCGAAGATGCCACCATCGAGATTGTAGACGGCTTTGGCACCGGCATGGAGAAGTGCCGATTGCACGCGGGCCGCCAGCTTCGAGCTGCGGACTCCGACCGAGCAATAGAAAATGACAGTCTTTCCTGCTGCTGCCTTCTCGAACTTGTTCATGAATGTCCAGCGCCATATGCCGGGATCGACACGTTTCGCACCGGCAAGATGACTGACGGAGAATTCATCGCTTTCACGCACATCCAGGAGCAGGATATTCTTGTCGTCGGCCAACTTCCTGGTGAGCGCTTCGGGCACCATATGCTGGACCTGACGATAATCCTGCCTGACTTGTTCTCTGACCTTGTCGAGCGAAAACGCACTCTCACCAAAGGTCGGTAAAACCGATGCGAGCGTCAGTGCAAGCGCGCAGACGACAAAGCCAATTGCTGAGCGCAAGGTTATTTCTCGAGAGTGCAACATCACTCCCAAAATCGGTTGTGGTCGACGAAAGTCAACAGCCCTCGTGCCGCACACGCGTCACATCAGCTGTGGACCACAGTGTGCAATTGCAAGTTTGTGACACTTTCTTGGCCTATTCCTTGACGAATCTCGGTCTGAGTGTGCGTTGGGGGGAGACTTGTTCTCCGGTTCACAATGGCGTCAACCTAAACTGATGGCGCGAACGGATAGGCTGTACGAGGTGAAGTTGCAGTCCCATGCAAACACATCGCAGCGACCGATCAGCCGGTTGGCGGCATCGCTTGTCTCCAGTACCGATTTCAGGGACCGAAGCTCCGCACCAATTGCAACAACCCTCTTCTTCTCGCTTATTTTTGCAGCGAACCCTTATCAATCCGGCATCTGGACAAAAGACAGATGGCGCCTCCAGTCGGTTACGGCTGCGGCGCAGACGTCTCCTGGCAAGAGCACGCCATCAGGGGCCCCCGCGTGGGCAGAACAGTTCTCGAAAGAGCTGTCGATCGGATCGCCACCGGAAAAATCGTTTGATCCGGACCAAGTCGCAACAATCAGCCAAAAAGCGCGGTCGTCCGTCGTCCACATCATCGCATTCGATGAGAGTGGTGCGCCAATCGGTCATGGTACCGGTTTCTTTGTCGGCACCGGCCTTGTCGCAACGAATCTGCATGTGGTGCGGGATGCGACGACCTGGTCCATGTCGACAAGCGGCAACAAGCCGCTCATTGCGCCGGTTCAAATAAAGAACCGCTCGAAACCGTGGAATTTGGCGGTTCTGGAGACGGAGTTTCAGGCGCCGCCCCTTCCGATGGCAGTGTCTGAAGAGCCCAAGTCCGGAGATCCTGTTCTGGTTCTCGGAACAACGTTGGACGGAACGCTATCAAACATGACCAATCGTATCGGCCGCGAAAGGAACAGCGGCGGTACACTTCGCTATAGCCTGAAAACGCGCATCGCACCCGTCGCAAGCGGCGGCCCGGTTTTCAACGCCGGCGGAAAGCTGGCTGGTATTGCCACATTCTCGCTTATCGGCACACGATTTGAGAGCCTTGTGACGCCCATCGGCGCGTTGAGACGCTTGGTACCCCAGACGAAAAGCGTCGCGGCGCAGACGCGAGGGGCTCAAAAAACCATCAAAAAGAATAAAAACATACGCAATAACATAGGGTTGGCAAAATATGATAAGACATTACATTCATCGAAAGAAATCATAACACTGCAAAACAAAACAAAAATGCCGATTCATAATCTGCGGTTTCTCATCACATACAAGGACATGAATGGCCGGACGATCCGATCGCGCAAATTGACCCTGCAAGGAACTATACCAGCCAATAAAGAAAGATCAGGAACGTTCGTCACACCGGATCGATTGCGTCCATTCGAGTACATCCATGGAAATGTGGTTCTCGGGGAAAATTTGTACGACATCGAAATCATTCCGCTTGACTATGACTTCGACACACACTGACTTATCCACAGGCCATCCACACCTCGGATACTATCCATAAGCTACCGAAAACGACAGGCAGGGCCTCTCTTTTGGTCCCCGTTGCTTCCCAGCCCTCAACCTGTGGCAATTGCAACACAGGGTTGCCACAATCCAACCCCGATTTGCCGTGGTTTCATTGTGCTAACCGCTGATCGTTGTTACGGAATCATAAGTATGGACGCATTGTGGCTGTATTGGGCGAAAATATGATTCGCACCCAGCCGATCTGAACCGCTGAAACGAGTTTCTACGTTGATGTGAGTAAACGGTGTTCGTGGGAGTGACATGCGGAAACCTGGCCAGATAAGCCGTTTCCCGTCCAAAGGGCTGGTCGTTGCCATCCTTTTTTGGACGTTCCCCGTTGATTCCGGAACAGCCATGTCGCTCGAAGACGCGATCCGGGTCGCGCTTGAAGCCAATCCCGAAATCGGCGAGGCCGTTGCCAATCGTGAGGCGACGGAATTCGAGCTCAAGCAGGCCAAGGGCCTTTATCTTCCCCAACTCGATCTCGAAGTGCGCAACGGGTTCCAGCAACAAAGCGACCCGGGAACACGGGCGGCAGGGGATCAGAACCACTGGTTCAACCGGCGCGAGGGCAACGCAATTATGCGCCAGCTGCTCTTCGACGGGTTCGAGCGCCGTGGCGAGGTGCAAAGACAGGCCGCTCGTGTCGATAGCGCGTCCCACAAGGTCTACGAACGATCCGAGTTCATCGCACTGAACGTCACCAAAGAGTATCTCGACGTCGGATTGCGAAAAACGATTCTCGCCCTGGCCCAGAAAAACCTCAACTATCACAAGGACATACTTGGCCGGATATCGAAAGGAACCGAAGCCCAGGCCGTCAGCGTTGCAGATCGCCAACAGGCCGAAGAGCGCGTCTATGACGCGGAAGCCCGGACGATCCAGGCACAGGAAGACCTGAATGCATCCAAGATCAGGCTCTTTCGGCTCATCGGTGTCCCGCTTGAGCGCTACATCACCCCCGGCTCCATCGCCAGAAAGCTCCCGCCAACCGTGGCGGAAGTCCTCGGTGTTGCACGCGATCGCAACCCGGCAATCAATGTCGCGAAAGCCGATCTGGAAGCAGCCCATGGTGAGGTGAAGAAGGCCACAGCGGAATTCCTGCCGAAAATCGGACTCGAGGTCAGCGGACGGCTCGGCGACGATCTCGAAGGCATTCAAGGCTACGAAACGGACTACCGGGCCGAACTCGTGATGCGGTGGAAGGTTTTCAATGGCGGCATTCGCGCCGCCAACAAGCAGGAGCAGGTGCGCCGCGTCGACGAGGAGCGTTACGGGCTGCACAAGGCCTATCGCGATGTGGAAGAAGCCGTCAGGCTGTCCTGGGACCGCCGTGTCCAACAGCGCCGCAAGCTCGATCGTCTCGGCAAACAGCTGAACGCCGTCAACCAGTTGCTGAACTCCTACACGGAACAGTTCAAGGTGGGCGAGCGATCCCTTCTCGACGTGCTTGATACGCAAAACTCGCGTTTCGCCACGCAGGTCGCGGAGCGAACGGCGCGCAAAGCCGTTGTTTTCGCCGAATATCGCGTCCTTGCCAGTGCTGGCGTTCTCCTCAGTGCACTCAGCATCGATGCCCCCAAACAGGCCGAGGCCTATGCCCGCGATACGGTTCGTATGCCGGCCCCCAAGGAGGCCGAGACGAAGAGCCGCTATTCTCCACGACGCGGACAGAACAACTTGTTCCTTAACTTCGCCAACTAGTTTGGGCTTGTCTTCGCCGGAATGGGCTGCAAAGTCTTCTGCGACGATTTGCGAGAATCGTGACGACGACGATTAACTATCACTAGAGCAACGTGCGTTTTCTCAAACGCACACAAGTTGCTCTAGCAGCTTAGATTCGATCAACTTTTCTGCGCTTTGTCGATTCCGGCCAAGCGCAGGTTGATCTAGTCTGTCTCGATCACACGCCAAAGGCGAAAGCGTGGAAAGCCAGCCCGAAACAGCAATCGTACCGCAAGACTCCGAACAGGCGGACGACACGTCCGTTCATGAGTCGCGCTTCGATCCTCTGTTGGCCTGCCTCATAGCCATGGCGCGTCACCACGAACGTCCCCAACCGGGCCCTGCACTCGTTGCAGGACTTCCTCTTCCGGGCGGGCAACTGACACCGAGCTTCGTCGAGCGCGCTGCGGCACGCGCCGGCCTTGCCGCCAAGATCGTCCGCGAGCCCCTTTCCAAACTGAGTGAATTGCTGCTTCCGGCAATCCTGATCATGGAGGACGAGAAGGCTGTCATACTCTTCGGCCGCGATGACCGTGGTCAGGCGTCGGTCCTCATACCGGAAGATGGCGATCATCCCACGACGATCAAAGCCGACGCGCTCGAGAAGGGCTATGCGGGCTATGCTATCCTTCTGAAGCCCGAATACCGGGTCGAAGAGACATCGGTGGATGGTGCCGAGACGGAGAAGAGAAACTGGTTCTGGAGCGCCGTCTCGCCTCTTTGGCCGACCTACATACAGGTCCTGATCGTTGCATCGGTCGTCAACATCCTGGCGCTGGCCGCGCCTCTGTTCGTCATGAACATCTATGACCGTGTGCTGCCGAACAAGGCGCTCTCGACCTTGTGGGTCCTGGCGATCGGGATGCTGCTGGCTGTCTCCTTCGATTTTATACTGAAGACGGTTCGCTACAGTCTCATCGGCAATGCCGGACGCCGTGCGGATGTCTTGTTGGCAAGCCGGCTGTTCGAGCACGTCATGGCGATGGACCTGGCCAACCGCCCGCTGAGAACAGGCGAGTTCGCCAATCACCTGAAAGACTATGAGATCGTCCGCGAGTTCTTCACGTCGAACACGTTGGTGACGGTCACGGATCTGCTCTTCATCGGCCTGTTCATTCTGATCATCTTTCAGATCGCCGGCATCGTAGCTTTGGTGCCGGCAGTCGCGGTGTTGCTCGTCATCCTAGCCGGTTTGATCATCCAGATCCCTGTCAGCCGCACGGTCAACAAGGCACAGTCCGAAGCCGCCTATCGGCATTCACTCCTGTTTGAATCGCTCTCAGGTCTTGAGACCGTTCGCAGCTCCGGCGCCGAGGGTCAGCTTCAGCGGCAATGGGAGCAACTCGTTGCGCAGAACGCCCGCACGACGGAAAAACTGCGCTTTCTCTCTTCCCTCGGCCTCAACCTGACGTCGTTCCTGCAGCAGCTCGTAACCGTGGGTGTTGTCGTCGTCGGGGTCTATCTCTTCGATCAGGGCGAGGTCTCGCCTGGCGCCATCATCGCTGCAGTGATCCTGGCGGGACGCGCCGTCGGACCGCTGGGACAGATCGCCTCGACCATCGGGCGCTCACAACAGGCATTTCAGTCATTGCGCATGTTGAACCGCATCATGGCGCTGCCCCGCGAAGCCGATGATGTGGGCCGCCATATCGGCAAGACGATCCAGAGCGGCGCCATCAAATTCGACAATGTACGCTTCGAGTATCCCGGCGCAGCAACGCCGGCATTGACCGATTTCTCACTCAAGATCGAGCCCGGAGAGCGGGTCGGAATCATCGGTAAGATCGGTTCGGGCAAGACAACAGTCGGCCGATTGATCTCCCGGCTCTATGTTCCAACATCCGGATCGCTGCTGCTCGATGGCGTCGACATCCGCCAGTATCACCCCTCCGAAGTCCGGCGCAACGTGGCTTTCGTTGCCCAGGACGCGACCTTGTTCCATGGCTCGGTCCGGGACAACATCATCCTCGGATCGCCGCAGGTGTCGGACGATGCCGTTGTCCGCGCGGCGAAACTCGCCGGCGTGTCCGAGTTCGTCTCGACGCATCCTCAGGGCTACAACATGCCGGTCGGCGAAGGGGGTCGCCTTTTGTCGAGCGGCCAGCGTCAGGCTGTCGCCCTGGCCCGCGCCTTCCTGGCCCATCCAGCGATTGTCTTTCTGGATGAGCCGTCGGGAGCGATGGACATGGCATCAGAGCGGACATTGCTGGAGAAGCTCAAGGCATCGATCCGAGACGATCAGACACTGATCCTGACCACGCACCGCTCGGCAATGCTTGCGCTGATCGACCGTCTGGTCGTGATCGAGAACAAGCGCGTTGTCGCCGATGGCCCGCGTGAAGAGGTGATGGCAAAGCTTCGCGCCAATGCGGCCAAGAAGCCGGCCGAGATCAAGCGGATCACGATGCGCAAGCCGGTTGTCACGCCTGCACCGGACAAGACGAGTGAGACGCCACGCGATTCCGGAGACGGAACAGAAAACGACGGCAGCAGGACGGATGCTTCCGAAGGAGCCGAAGAGAAACAGGCGTCTTCGGCCGAGAAATTGTGACAATCGAACCACAGTGACCTGGATTCGGCGTTTATGTCCGCCACTGACGCTTGAACGACTGCCAGGCCGATGGGACACTGGCTCCGAGTCCAGGCAGCATGGTGCTGACGACAACTTTGCGCTTTTGATCTAAGCGCATCGAGGGTCAGATGACGGGATTGAGATACGCATTGCTGATCGGCCTTCTGTTAATGGCGGGTGAGGTGCAGGCAGGCGACAAATATCGCGGCCCCTATTGCCGTGTCATGTCCGATGCGCAGGAGCTTGTGAGCTACACCTACAAGGACCGTTTCATCCTGATCAATGAGGTACGCGCGCGCCTCGACGAAGCGATCGATATCGCGGGACGACGCGAGACGCTCTACACGGCCGGCGGCGCTGCTTCCCATATCAATCCGCTCTTTCTTTGGGCCAATGAAACCAAGATCAGCTGCGGCAAGGCCTATGGATTTTTGCGCAAGAAAGTCTTTCGCCTTCGACAGGGCGATGCAGAAATGCTGCAGAAGTGCGAATGCTTCCACTCCCGCATGGTCTATTATTCGGGCCGGCGATAAGCGTTGAAGCCGCCTGTATTCCCCGGTCTTCTGCTCGTTTGGGCAGCATCACAAGATCGCCTTCCCACCATGGTCGGATACGGGCGACCGGGTTCGCGACTTGACAAGTGCTGCGCCACACTCCTGATAGACGGCGGCTCGATCACCTGAAGCGAGCGAAGCCTGCGCGCCAATGTCATTGGCGCATCTCCGGCTAGAGGCATGGTGCGGAACAGTCGCATATGATCCATTTGCGGGAACTGACCGAAATTTTCCCCTGGCTTCAGGACGAGCGCTGGGCGTTGTTGACCTGGCTGGGTCTGGTCATTGCGATCGGCTGGATCATTCAGCGCATTCTCATCCGCCGCTCGAGACGCAGGGCGCTACAAGACTATCCACAAACCGAGGATGGCGGAGGCCTGTCCCAGGTCGAATGGGACGCAATCGACAATGCAGGCAAAGCGACGCCGGCAGCCAACGGGGACTCCAGCTTCTTCATCAGCCTGCTCATGCTGATCACGATTTTTCTTGGTGCTTCTGCTCTGGCGCTGATTGCATATCCGTCTCTGGGTGAAACGGCACGCCAGGCCTACGGTCTCCCGGTTCCAGCCTTGGACGACAATATCTGGCTGTCGGTTTTCGGCATATGCGTCATCATCTTCGGACTGCTTGTGCGTGCGGGTTTTTCGGCCAGAGGCCGCGCCTCCCGGTCCGAGGCGCCCTTTGCGTCCGCTATGAGCGGCGACGGCGATGAGACCGCCGCCCCGTGGGTCACGACCGATCAGCAACGCGACACGCTCGATTTCGCGCGCGACGCAGAAGCCGCGCTCCATCAGGCACCGTCACATCGCTCAGCGTTGTTCGTGCTTCTTCTCATTGGCCTGCTTGGAACATTCTTCGCCTGGGCCTACTATGCCGATGTGGAAGAAGTCACACGCGGTGAAGGCCGGGTCATTCCCTCTTCCAAGACCCAGATCGTGCAAAGCCTCGAGGGCGGCATCGTCAAGGGCATCCAGATTGCGGAAGGCGATACGGTCAAGGCGGGACAGGTCCTGCTGCGGATCGATGACACGGGCTTTTCCTCGGATCTTGGCGAACTCGAAGCCAAACAGACAACGCTGAAGGCTCAGATCACACGATTGCGCGCAGAGGCATCGGGCAAGGACATCAAAGACCTGGCCTTCCCGGAAATCCTGACGAAGACCGGCTCGGACGCCGTCGCCAACGAAACGAACCTCTTCCGTATTCGAAAGGTCAGTCTGGAAAACCAGATCAATGTGCTCGGCGACCGGCTGGAGCAGAAGGAGCTTGAACTGGCCGAGCTCGAACAAACCGAAAAGCGGATCAAGAACAGTCTGTCCATTGCCAAGGAAGAACACGGCATCAAAAAACCCCTTGCGGATCGCGGCATCGTGCCGAAGACGGATCTGCTGAAACTGGAGCGCGAAATCAGCGATCTGGAAGGGCAGCTTGCCACGACGCAAACGTCGATCCCGCGGGCAAAGGCTGCGATCCGCGAAGCGGGGCGGCTCGCCGAGGAACGCCGGCTCGAATTTCGCCAGTCGGCACAGGAAGAGTTGAATACGCGTCTGTCGGAACTCTCGGTTGTCGAGCAGACTCTGCGGGGTGCAAGCGACCGGGTCGATCGCACGGAGATCCGCTCTCCGGTTGAAGGGGTCGTGAACAAGCTCCACGTCAATACGGTCGGTGGTGTGGTTCGCGCTTCCGAGCCTTTGGTCGAAATCACGCCAGTCGAGGATGACCTGCTGGTCGAAGTCCGGATCCAACCCAAGGATATTGCCTTCATCAGTCCCGGACAGGCGGCACTCGTGAAACTCTCGGCCTATGATTTCACCGTCTATGGCGGCCTCGACGCCAAGGTCGAGGTCATCTCCTCCGACAGCATCGTCGATGAGGCCAATCAGGAGAGCTACTATCTAGTCACAGTGCGGGCCGTCGAGTCGACGGTCAAGAAAGGGACGGAAAATCTCCCGGTTCTCCCCGGAATGGTTGCGACGGTCGATATTATCACCGGCAACAAGAGTATCCTCGACTATCTCCTCAAACCGATCCTCAAGGCAAAGCAGGAAGCCCTAAGCGAACGTTAACAGAACCGTTCAAATTTGATTCAAACAAGTCTTTGATTTCAATGAGTGTTTTTCCCTGATTTCAAGGTCTTTTTGAGAGACTGCCTCCAGTTGCGAAGGGGGCAGTCGTGATACGTTTCAGTATAGCCATTTACTTAGCTGCGGGATTTCTGGCCGCCGCCATCGGTGCGACGTCGGCATCTGCCCTCGTTCCCGAGCCGACAGAAAAACGCGAAATGGAACGGCCTGCATTGCCGCAGGCGGATCTTGCAGCCTTCGGGCTTTTTGGTTCTCTGGAGCTGAAAACCGAGGGGTTTTCTCCCCTCTTGGACTGGAAATCCGTCCTCGCCCAAGTCGAAAAAGAGCGCCCGCTGTATGGATTTTGCGGTGCATCCGCCGATACGCTTTGCCCGCCGCGCGTGCGCAAATGGCGCCAGGAAATCGCCCGTCTTCGCCCGCTTGCCCCTCGCGAACAGATCCGCGAGCTCAACAAATTCGCCAATAACGTCGTACGCTATGCCAAAGACAAGGCGGTCCACGGCGTTCAAGACCACTGGGCAAGCCCACTTCAGTTTCTCCAGCAATCCGGCGATTGCGAGGATTTCGCAACGCTGAAATTCTTCAGCCTGCTGGAACTCGGCTTCCCGAATGATGCGCTCCGGGTCGCCGTGGTGCGCGACCGCAAGCGGAAGATTCTGCACGCGGTGGTAACGGTTCGGATCGAAGACGAGACGCTGGTTCTCGACAATCTTTTCGATCACCCCGTCGCCCACCATCACATGCTGAGCTATGTTCCTGTCTATTCGTTCAATCTGAGCACCCAGTGGGCTCATGTCGTGACCGACCGGATCCGGGCCCGATTCATCGGCGGCATCGTTGCCGGGCTTTCGGCCCAGAAGACTGCAGATAAGAGGCAGGCCGGCGAACTCTGATCGGACTGCCCGGCCCGGGTCCACACACACCTCATTGTTCTCAATTACGACGTCGGCTGATTGAGCCGGCGCGTCTCATTTCGTCCACTCCTGAACTTTGATTGGCGCGGCTGACGATTCCTCAATTTTGTCAGCGCCTTAAACCCGCCACAAAGTAGCCGCAAATATTTACAATCAGCTACGAACGGGCTTGTTTGCCGGGGGGCATGCATTAAGATTTCGTCAATGATTTTGACGGGGGATTCCCTTGGCTACGAGCATACAAGCGACGATCGAACAGCCGACCACGTCGCTCGGCATCCACGACAATTCCGTTAGCATCACAGACCCTAACCTTTTGATATCTGGAGATTATTCCCGGATTGGCGAAGATTTGGTACTGACCGGATCGGACGGCGCACGTTTTCACATCCAGGATTATTTCGCCGGGGATGCGAGGCCGACGCTTGTCTCTCCGGACGGGGCGAAAGTGTTGGGCGACGTCGTCGAAAGTCTCGCCGGACCGCAATTTCCCGGACAATATGCACAGGCAACGGCACCCGAAGGCGCCGAAGCCATCGGAAAAGTGGCAACGCTGAACGGCACGGCGACGGCCACGCGGACCAATGGCGTCAAGGTCGAGCTGAAGCAGGGCGACCCGGTCTTCAAGGGCGATGTGGTCGAGACCGGCAAAGGCGCCGAACTCGGCATCACATTCGTCGACGAGACGGTTTTCTCGCTGTCCGCAGAGGCCCGCATGGTCCTCAATGAGCTGGTTTATCAGCCGGGCGGACAGTCAAACTCGATGCTCTTCAATCTGGTGAAGGGCACATTCGGCTTTGTCAGCGGCAAGATCGCCCCAAGCGGCGAAATGGACATTCAGACCCCGGTCGCCATCATGGCGATCCGCGGAACAGCGCCAATCGTCGAGCTGAATATTGGCGCCGACGGCAATCAGGTGAATGTGGACGGAAAGTTCTTCCTGGCCGTGGTCAAGGGCCATTCCGGCATCGTCCACCTGCTCGACCCGGAAACCCGCGAGCTCAAGGCCGTTCTGGACGATCCCCTGAAGGGCATCACCATTTCGGGCGCGGACGGCGTCACGACGTTCGATCTGACGGTCGCCGATCTCTTTTTCGTGCAGACCCTGGTCCAGAACCGGATCGAACCGCTGCTCGAAAGCCTCGACCCTGAAGGCGGTCCCGAGGATCTGCTCAAGAAGATCAAGAATTCCTTCGACGACATTTTCAATCTGCTCGGCGATACGGGCCTCGGTGGCGTCACGCTGACGCTTACCGTTACCGATGCGGACGGCGATCCGCTGACCATTGCGTTGACGCCCACACCGGCGGGTTCGAGCAACGGCGTGCCGACGGCCGGGACCATCTCGATCGCAATCGATGTCGAAGACAATGAGGGCGGCGACGACGATATCGATGCGGGCACCGGCAGCACCAATGAGACGGTCGTCGGTTCGCTGCCGATCAACTTTGGTCTGGACGGGCCCGGCGGCATCAACTTTGCTTCTTTGAATGGAACAGCAGTCACCGATACGGCTGGCCGAACGGTGACGTCCGGCGGCGAAGTCGTCACCTATAGTTTTTCGGGCAATACCCTGACCGCAAGCACACCGTCCGGCGTGGTTTTCCAGGTCGTGATCAACGATGTCGCGAGCGGCACCTTTACCGTGAACTTCTTCGAGCCGCTCGATGAACCGATCAGTGGCACCGAGGACGAGATCACCCTCTCCCTGCCCTTCCAGGTCATCGACGGAAACGGCAGTACAGCGACCGGTACGCTGGTTATCACGGTCGATGACGACACCCCGGAAATCGGGACACCGGAAGCAGCACTTGTCGACGAGGACGATTTGCCCGTCGGCAATATGGATACGCAGACCGGCGACGATGCGACGGTCACCAACGCAAGCATCGATACCGATTCCGACGACACCACGGTTGGCGGAACGCTGGATATCGCGTTCGGCTCGGACGACTCGAATGCTGTCGTCAACGGCGGCACACCGGCCGGCGCCGGCGACCGGGCCGTGACATTTGCGGCCAATGCCATTGCGACACTGACGGGCCTTGGCCTTACCTCTGAGGGCGATGCCCTCAGCTATGCCATCACCGGCAACGGCACAGTCCTGACAGCGGAAGCGGGCGGGCGCACGATCTTCACGGTCACCCTGTCCGATACCGGGAGCGGGTCCTATGTCTTCGATCTGGAAGACACGCTCGACCACTCCGATCCGAATACCGAAGACAATATCGACCTGACCTTCGACTTCACGGCAACCGACTCCGACGGCGACACGGTCGATGGCAGTTTCACCGTTGCCGTCGATGACGACGGTCCCGTGATTGGAACGCCGGAAGACGCTCTCGTTGACGAGGACGATCTTGCGGGCCCGCCAAACGATCTTGCTGTCGGGAACAATAACGACGTCGCGACTGGTGATGATGTAACAGTCACCAACACGACCGTCGATACGGATAGCGACGAGACGACGGTTGGCGGCTCACTCGACATCGACTTCGGTGCAGACGACGCAAACGCTGTCGTAGATGGCGGAACACCAAGCGGCGACGGCGACAGAGCCGTCACATTCAATACCAGTACGATCACGGCACTCAACCTGCTGAACCTGACGTCAGAAGGCGATTCGATCGCTTATGCGTTGTCACCGGACGCTTCGGTCCTGACCGCGACCGCCGGCGGGCGCACGATCTTTACGGTGACATTGTCCGATACGGACAATGGCTCCTACATTTTCGATCTCGTAGACGCCATCGATCATCCGGACGCATTCAGCGAAGATGACATCGACCTTGCCTTCGATTTCATCGCCACCGACTCGGACGGTGACACCGCAGGTGGCAGCTTCACGGTCACCGTAGACGACGACGCGCCGAAACTCACTGGCACTGTCGAGGGAACGGTCGAAGAAGAAGCCCTCACATCGGGCAATGAAGACACGCTCGATGCGGATGGAAACGACACCGATATCGTATCGGACCTGACAGTTGTCTCGGCCGTTGCAACCGGTTCGCTGCAGGGCTTGGTCACCGTCGGAGCCGACGAAGTGACCGGTGGGACCGGCGGTGCGTCCTTTGCCCTTTCGACCGACACGATTGACCTTCCGGATTTGACCTCAGGCGGGGAACAAGTTGCCTATGACGTCTCGGGCGACACTCTGACGGCCTATGTGGATGGCAGCGGGGGAACACCTGGCCAGTTCGATCCGGCTGACTCGATCATCTTCACGCTCCAGGTCCAGGCGAACGGCGACTATACTTTCACGTTGCAAGAATCGCTGGACCATTTCGATCCGACGACAGGCGCCACGGCATCCGATGAAGAGACTCTGACACTCGACTTTTCGTCGATCATCATTCCAACGGACCAGGACGGCGATGCAATATCGGTCACGTCCGCCTTCACGATCGACGTCATTGACGACGTACCGATCATTGGAGCATCGGAGGCCGCGCTCGTCGACGAAGACGAATTGGCCACAGGCAACATGGATGCTGCCACCGATGACGACGCGACTGTCACGAATGCGACCATAGATACCGATAGCGACGAGACGACGGTAGGCGGCTCGCTAAATATCGATTTCGGCGCAGACGATGCCAATGCTGTCCTGAACGGCGGCACGCCCGCGGGCAACGGCGATCGCGCCGTGACGTTCAGCGCCGATGCAGTTGCGACACTTGCTGCCCTCACCCTGACATCGGGTGGCGAACTGATCACCTATGCACTCTCGCCGGACGATACCGTTTTAACGGCGACGGCCGACGGGGAGACGGTTTTCACAGTGACGCTGTCTGACGACGGCGACGGATCCTATATCTTCGATCTGTCCGGTCCGATTGACCACCCGGCGGGACTTTCAGAGAACGATGTCGATCTGACATTCAACTTCACGGCGACCGACTCCGACGGCGACAGTGCCGACGGCAGTTTCGTCGTTACCGTCGACGACGATCTGCCCAAGCTTGTCGGCACGGTCACGAACACGGTCGAAGAAGAAGCCCTGCCGACCGGCAATGAAGACACTGTCGATGCCGATGGCAACGACAGCGACATACCTGCCGATCTGACGGCTGTATCCGCCGTTGCGAGTGGCTCACTGCAAGGTCTGGTCTCAGTCGGTGCGGATGAAGTCGTCGGGCCGACCGGCGGTGCTTCCTTTGCGCTTTCGACGGACACGTCGAGCCTCCCGGCTCTGACATCGAACGCTGCAACCGTGGACTACGACGTCAACGGCAATACATTGACGGCCTATGTCGATGCTGCCGGCGGCACACCCGGCCAGTTCGATCCGGCTGATTCAATCATCTTCACGCTCGTCGTTTCCGCCAACGGAGACTACACCTTCACGTTGAAAGCGCCACTGGATCATCCCGTTTCAACGAGCGACTCGACGCCGTCCGATGAAGATACGCTCACGCTCGACCTGTCCTCGATCATCGTTGCGACCGACCAGGATGGCGATTCGATTGCGGTCGACTCCGCCTTCACGATCAAAATTATCGACGATGTGCCTGTCGCCAATGCCGACACGGACAGCGTCGTCGAAGACGGCCCGCCCGATGCTACGGGGAACGTGCTGACCGGTGTCGATATCAGCGGATCCCCGGATACGAACACGACCGATGGGGTGGCCGATCAGTCTGGTGCAGATCAGACGCTCACTGTCGTTGGCATAGGGAGCGTCAACGAAGGAACGAGCGGCTCCGTCGGCACGGACCTAGACGGCGAGTTCGGGACGCTGACGCTCAATGCAGATGGCAGCTATGTGTACAAACTGGACAATGGCAATGCGACAGTCGACGCGCTGAATGACAGCGATAGCGTCCAGGATCAATTCACCTACACCATTGCCGATGCGGACGGTGACGAAGTTACGACGACCCTGACAGTGACAGTCAATGGCGCAAACGATGCGCCGACCGTCGACCTCAATGGTCCTGCCAGCGGAACAGGCTTCAGTGCGAGCTTTGCCGAGGGCGATGGCCTGACCAGCATTGTCGATGCTTTAAACCTGACGACGAGCGACGTCGACAACTCCAATTTGTCGTCCGCCACCATCACCTTGACGAACCGGCCCGATGGCCCGGCGGAATCGCTTGCCGTCAACACAGGCACCACCGGAATTACGGCGGTCTACACGCCGGCAACCGGCGTGCTTGCGCTGACGGGGTCCGCTTCGCTTGCTGACTATCAGCAGGTTCTTCGGTCTCTCAGCTACGACAATACAAGCGAAAACCCCGACACGACCGACCGGACGGTGACCGTTGTCGTCAATGACGGGACGGCCGACAGTGCCCCGGCAACAACAATCGTCAGCGTCGAAGCCGTCAATGACGATCCAGCCGCCGCAAACCTGCCGACCGGCGATCTCATCGCGCTGCAGGGTGTGGCGAAAGATCTCAATCTGAAGGATGTCACCTTCTCCGATGCCGATTTGGGTACAGGCGACCTGACACTGACCTTCAAGACCGTTGCTGGAACGTTGACGGCCGCACCGGGCGGGACATCCGGCCCTGTGGTGACGGGAACCGGCACGCAGACCGTGACCGTTACAGGCACGATTGCTGAGATCGAGGCCTATCTCGATACGCCGAGCAACGTGCAGTACACAAATTCGGGCACGCCCGGAGACGACGTGGATACGATCACGCTCGAACTCAGCGACAATGGCAATACGGGTACCGGCGGCACCAGTCCGGTTACGCTGCTGACGGCGAATGTGGATCTCGCGGCAACGACCGAAACCTTCGACGGCATAGCGACCAACATGTTCGTCACGACGATCACCCGCGGCGGACTGGAGTACACATTCACGCCCAATGGAGAATCCGGTAGCCTCATCGGAAACCCAATCGGTGGTTCGGTCGGTGAGGCACTGCAGCTCGTGTCCAATCCACCGGCACCGATGGCGATTGGCATCGAGGATGTCAACATCACGAAGAGCGGTGGCGGCGAGTTTACCTTCGAAAGCCTGGATGCTGTCGTTCCGGCGAGTCATGCGCCTGTGGTCATCACGGGTTTTCTGGGTGGTGCTCAGGTATTCATTACTAATACTACGCCAGCAATGAGTGGGACCATCACGCTAGGTCCAACAGCCCCAACTCTCGTGGATAAGGTCGAGATTACGTCCTTCAATTTCGATGGATTTGTCATCGACAATGTCAAAGTCACGTCTTTCGAAGATCCGATCATTCTGGATCTCGGCGCTGCCGGCATCGATCTGACGAGCGCCGTCGATGGCGTTCGTTTCGATCTCGATGCGGACGGCACCAAGGACGCCATTGGCTGGACCAGTGGCGAGGACGGCATTCTGGCGATCGACCTGGACGGGTCGGGCGCCATTGAGGATGGCAGCGAGGTTTTCTCGCCCGATTTCGGCGATGGCGGTTTCACAGACTCGCTCGAAGCGTTGGCCAGTCTCGACGAGAATGGCGACGGCCAGATCGATGCGAACGATGCCGCCTATGACGACCTGCTGATCTGGGTCGACGGAAATCATGACGGTGTTTCTCAGGACGATGAGCTTGCGAGCCTCCTCGACCACGGGATTGCGTCCATCGATCTTGGTGCCGAGCCGAGCAATGAGCAGATCAACGGAAATCGGATCCTCTCCGAAGGCCAGTTCACACTGACATCCGGCGAGACCAAGGATTATGTCGCTGTTGGTTTCGAATCGCTCAACATCCCCTCGTCCAACCATGCGCCGGAGCTATCCGGCGCTCACGATCTAGGAACCATTGCCGCACAGGATGCGAATGCGGGAACCGTGGTCGCGGATCTGGTGAGCGACCTGGCAAGCGATGCCGATCCGAACACGGATATCGGGATCGCCGTGACGGCAGCTCAGACGCAAGGTAGCGGGACCTGGCAATATCGATCCGCCGACGGCAGCTTCGTCAATTTCCCGGCGATTGCCCTTGGCGCCGCATTCCTTCTCGCCTTCGACATGATCGTTCGGTTCGTTCCGGATGCCGCCGCGCAGACGACCGATCCGGGTGCGGCCGGGCACGTTGAGACCCCACCGTCCCTCACCTTCCACGCCTGGGACGGAAGTGCCGGCGAAGCAGGCGAGATTGTCGACATCAGCGCGACGGGAACCGGCGGCGATACGCCATTCAGCACGGCCCAGGCGACATCCTCCGTCGAGATCGCGGCTGAACCCGTTACCGGACGCTTCACCGACGAGGACGATACGGTCGATCTCAACAGTGTCGTTCCGGACGGCGATGGCGACGGGCCCTTCGCGGATGCCGGTGCCGGCAATGACACCGTTATTCTCCCTGACGTCGGTGCACCCTTGTCGGAGCAACTCGCCGGCCAGACTTTCTATGGCGGCACAGGTGACGATGTCATTACCGGCGGAGACGGTGACGACATCATCGATGGTGGTGACGGCAACGATCTGATCTCGGGCGGTGCCGGCGACGATATCCTCGCCGGCGGGCTCGGATTCGATACGCTGACCGGTGGCGAAGGCGTCGACACGTTTGTCCTAAGCCATCTCGATGCCGCCGATCTGATCGCCGACTATGACTTCGGCGCTGGCGACGAGATCGATCTGAGTGGTCTTTTCACCGTCTACAGCGATGGAAGCGAAGGCACCGACCAGGATGATCTCGGCGATTTCGTTCGCGTGGTCGAAAGTGGCGATGGTGCTGTCGATCAGCTTCAGGTCGATGTAGATGGCGGCGGAGACTCGTTCGTGAGTGTGGCTTCGATCAACGCCGACTCCGGTGTCAACATCACATATAGCGATGACAGCAGCGCCGCCTCGACGAATAGTGGCGTCGTCTAAAAGTCGTTCGCAGCTGAGCCGGCGGGGCTGGGGCCGACAATGTATCGCAGGATTCTCCAAGTGCTGGGGCCCATGGCGCGCCGTTTCGGTTGGTCGCGGCTTATCGGCGGCTCGCTACTCGCGCTTCTGCTGGCAATTCGATTCATCGATCCACCCGCCGTCCAGCTGACGCGGCTGAAGATTTTCGATCTCTATCAGGCGGCGAAACCGCGCATTGCCACACAGCAACCGGTCGTGATCGTCGACATCGACGAGGCCAGCCTGGAAAAACTCGGCCAATGGCCCTGGCCGCGCAATCTTGTCGCGGAACTCGTCAAAAATCTCTCGGCCAAAGGGGCCGTCGCGATCGCGTTCGATGTGCTGTTCCCCGAACCCGACCGCACATCGCCACAGGTGATCGCAAAAGACATTCCGAACTTGAGCCAGTCGGCACGCGATGAGATCGAGGCGGCGCGAAACCATGATGAGATCCTGTCGGACGCGATCGCTGCGTCAAGGGTCGTCGTTGCGCAATCCGCATATGCCCAGCGCACCTCATCCATAAGGACGAGCAATATCGCGCAGGCACCGATTGCAACCATCGGCGCCGACCCCAAACCATTCCTGCTGCGATACCCTGCCCTCGTCCCAAACATCGAGATGTTGGAGAAAGCCGCGAAGGGTCGCGGGATGGTAACCATTCTCCCCGACCCGGATGGCATCGTCCGCAAGGTTCCGACGGTGCTGGTCGCAAAAGAAAAGATCGTTCCGTCGCTGACCATGGAGCTGCTGCGCGTGGCTACGGGCCAGAGCACGTTTCTCGTCAAGAGCAACGAGGCGGGTGTGCAGAATGTGGTGGTTGCCGGAGCCCAGATCCCGACGGACAGTTTCGGACAATTCTGGGTCCACTTCACGGACCGCGACCAACGCCGCTATGTCTCCGCAAAAGACGTGATCGACGGCACAGTTCCAACCGAACGCATCGCCAACAAGCTCGTTCTCATCGGAACGTCTGCGTTGGGGTTGTTCGATCTGAAGGCGACACCTCTCGATCCTGCGATGCCGGGCGTCGAAGTCCATGCCCAGGTGTTGGAGAATATCCTCACCCAATCCGGTCTTCTGCGACCGGCTTATGCATCCGGAGCCGAACTCAGCTTAGCGTTGGCGGTCGGCCTGCTCTTCATCATTCTGGCGCCCATGGTCGGCGCAACGGCGATTTTTCTGATGGGAGCAACCATCGCATCCGTCATGGTTGGGACATCCTGGTATCTGTACACCGAATCCAGGCTCCTCGTGGATGTTGCCTTCCCGCTTGTATCGAGTTTTGCCGTTTTTCTCGCGATGCTGTCTTTCAACTATTTTCGCGGTGAGGTCGAACGGCGCCAGGTTCGTGATGCATTCAGCCAATATCTTTCCCCGGCACTCGTCGAGCAACTCGCCCAGGACCCCGACAGACTCGTTCTCGGAGGTGAGACCCGGAACATGACGTTCCTGTTCAGCGACGTCAGAGGTTTCACGACCATTTCCGAGCTTTACCGTGAGGATCCGCAAAGCCTGACGCGTCTCATGAACCGCTTTCTTACCCCGCTGTCGAACACCATCGTCGAGCGGAACGGGACCATCGACAAATATATGGGCGACTCGATCATGGCGTTCTGGAATGCCCCGATCGATCACGAGAAACATGCGTTGAGCGCATGCGAGGCGGCTCTCGATATGTTGCAGCACATCGACAACATCAACGCCGCGCGCAAACAAGAGGCGGATGAGGCTGGTCAGGAATTCTTGCCGCTCGATATGGGGGTCGGCGTCAATACCGGCGAATGCGTTGTCGGGAACATGGGGTCCGATCTGCGCTTTGATTATACGGTGCTCGGTGACAGCGTTAATCTGGCATCCCGTCTGGAGGGCCAATCGAGGGTCTATGGCGTGCCGATGATCATCGGTTCGCAAACTGCCGAACAGGTTCGCTCCGAATTCGCCACGATCGAGATCGATGCGATCCGGGTGAAGGGCAAGACAGAACCTGAAATCATCTACACGGTCCTTGGACGGCGAGATGTCCTTGGCGACCCTGCGTACCGGAAACTGCGCGATCGAATGGGCGACCTGTTGTCCGCATATCGTGACCAGGATTGGGATGGCACACTGAGCGCTATCGAGGCCTGTTCCGACAGTGCGGACAGTTTTGGCCTTGGCGTTCTCGTGAATATCTATCGGGATCGTGTTGCCGCCTTCCGTGACATGCCACCACCTCAAGACTGGGATGGTGTCTTTACGGCCGAAGCAAAATAGTCCTGCCGGATTTCCTTGCCCTTGCAGCGTGACTCCCAAAAGCCGGCGCCGGTTTTGGGATATAGAAAAAGTGTCAGAACAAGAATTCGGTGCGCGACATAAGAGCCCGGTCCGTCACGACGCGCTCTAACGGCTCAGACCAAAGCGCTCCTGCATTTTGCGATACGCGGTCACAGTGCTGTCAATCAATCTGGCGGTGCCAGCGCTATCGCGAAAGCTCTCCGTTGGATGCATATAGGCTTTTGCATTGAAGGCCTGAAAGCTTGGCTGACAATAAGCCTTCTGAAACGCCCATTTGAGCCAATCGAGACGGACCTTCGGCACATCGGGTTTTGCGAAGTAACTGCGGAATCGCAGAAGCGGTTCAAAATCGAGCCCCGCATCCGACATGGACGGTGTGTCGGCGAATGCCGGAACGCGATTGGGCAGGAGCGTCAGGATCGGCCGGAATTTTCCGGAATCGAGAAACTGCCTGACATCGCCCGGTTGCTCGAGGAGGGCATGTGCCGGCCCTTTGCCGGCGGGGTCCGGCTCACCGCGCCCTGCCGAGAATGTCGCCGGTTCGATCTTTAATCCATAGTGCTCCGCCATAAGGCGCAGATTGAGTCGCTCCATAGAGCCTTTTCGCGAGACTGTCGCGATGCGGACACTCGTCCCTTCTTCTTTTGCGTGCGCGATAAGACCATTCCAATCGGCGAACCTTTTTTCATCGGCAAACACATAGATCTGAGAAAACGTCACCTGGACAGTTGCAAGAGGAGCGAGGTCGATCGCCGGATTCGGCCGCTTTTCATCCAGCGCATGAGCGCTTGCTGCATCGTCCACATGTTGCAGAATGGTATTCCCGTCACTCGGCGTGGAAAGAAATGCATCCATCCCTTTCCGCCCGCTGCCACCGGGTTTGTATTCGATATTGATCGTAACGCCCGTGAGTTCGGTAAAGGCTTGCGTCATTGCACGAGCAAGCTGGCCCGATCCTCCTCCGGCCCCGTACGGAACAATGAGCGTGAGGGGCCCTGATGGAAAGCCGTCGGGACGGTCCATAGCGCCGGGCAGATGCTCGCTAGCACAGCGCCCGGCTTCAGTGGGCTCAACCAGCCCGACGGACGATAGCAGAGTCACAACAAACAGGACTCGACACACATCCCCGCCCGACCGTTGCCGATTCTCCAAATTCCTCTCCATCGTAGGCGCCGAAAACGCTATTTCGAACTCAAGGCCTGTTTCTGGAAAACAATCCAACACATGGGACCAACCCAAACAAGAGAATCAATTGCCGCCTCGCTTCCACAGGCACACGATTCGTGCTTTGCCTGCGAAACCTATGAAGGGTAAGGGGAAATCCAGAAAATCCCGTCGCTTAAGACCACAAGTCGTGAAAAGTGGCGGCTCAGGCCCAAAAATCAGTCGAAACATGTTCTACAAATTGTCTTTCGTGACGATTTCTTAATATATTTCAATATATTAGCTGTTTTCCCACCATTTTGCAGACCTCATACATGGTGGCACGACTTTGATTTCCCAAGAGCAAAGCTGTGTCACTTGCGCCACACCTTTTTGGAATCGTCGGCACATAGGTCGCATTTTCCTTCGCTTTTCCGGTCGGGCTGGTAAGGATGATTTTATCGACGCCGTAAATGGGCTGGTGCAAAGGGCTCAGGGCGTTTCACACGCCGACCAAAACAGTCACCACAACAACGGGTGACAAAATGGAAAGACCGGCGTCACGATGATGGAACGGGGGACTACGATGACTAAACATTTTACCATCGCAGCCGCGGCCGGTTTGATGATGGGCGGTATCGCCCTGACGCCTGCTCAAGCAGCTGATTTGGGCGGCGACTGCTGCGCCGACCTCGAAGAGCGCGTTGCTGAACTCGAAGCAACGACGGTCCGCAAGGGAAACCGGAAGGTTTCCGTCAAACTTTCAGGTCAAGTGAACAAGGTTTTGCTGATCTGGGACGATGGCGATGACACGGACGCATATATCGTGGACAACACGGAAAGCAACACGCGCTTCCGTTTCACAGGTTCTGCGAAATTCAAGCCTGGCTGGTCGTCTGGCTTCCTGATCGAAATCTCGGCTCAAAGCGCCGCCGGTTCTGCCGTTAGTCAGAAGAGCGATGGCGCCCCGAACGAGAATGGTGATGGTGTGCTCGGCCTTCGTAAGGCAGCTCTCTATTTGAAGAGCGATCGTCTCGGTACTTTGTGGATGGGTCGTTACTCACCTGCAACGGACGATATTACGCTTCTGAACATTGCCGGCACGCCTCAAGGTGGCGCGGTGGCATTTAATGGCCGTGGCTTCTTCAACCGCCTCAAAGGCGTCACAGGTGCTGGCGGTCTCGTCAACCTCACCCTCGGCGCTCTGGAGCGCAATGGTGATACCAGCCGTGGTGATATCATCCGCTATGATACGCCTTCGCTGGCAGGCTTCGTCTTCTCAGCTTCTTGGGGCGAAGATGATGTTGCCGACGTCGCGATCCGCTACAAGAAAGAATGGAACTCCATTCGGGTTGTCGGTGGCATCGGCTATCACTGGAATACCGACGAAGACGAAGATAACGACATGCAGGCTTGTGGCCAGCCAGGTCTGACGGCTCTGAATGGCTTCGCTGCTGGTGCAGGTCCTTGCCGCCAAGTCGAGACCGACTTCGAGCGTCTCGCCGGTTCAATCTCGGTCATGCACACCCCGACAGGCCTTTATGCCTACTTCGGCGGATTTAGGGATGAGTTCAACAATCAATTCGCCCCGACCGCGCTTTCCGGTGTGACGACCCGTCCGGATCCGACCACTTGGTACATTCAAGCTGGTATCAAGCGTCGCATGATGTTCCGTGAACTCGGTGCCACCACGATCTTCGGTGAGTATCGCGCATCGGATGACGCCGGTGTCGGTTCGACCATCGCCAACCTCAGCCAGGCTGGCAACACATTCGAGGTCGTCGATACCGAGATGGAAACCTGGGGCTTCGGCTTCGTGCAGGACATCGACAAAGCTGCCATGCAGCTGTGGACGAGCTTCCGGCACCTCGATCCTTCCGTCCAGGGCATCTCCTCCGGACAGAATGGCCAGAACTTCCAGACGGGTGGCCTGGTTCTCGAAGAGCAGTTCCAGATCCAAGTCGGCGCAAAGATCAAATTCTGATCGAACCGACAACAGTCTGACACAAACGCGAAGCCGGTCCCGAAAGGGGCCGGCTTCTTCTTTTGTCCAAATGCCAGCGGCCGGCGCACCAAGGCCTCGGCGTCGCTTACAGGACGCTGCCTTTAGTGTGAAAAGCGAAAGCTCATCTCCCAATAGCGCAGCGGCAGCGGCCCTATCAGACACACGCCAAATATCTACGGCGGTCTGCAATCAACCAAGTGCGTCATGTAAGGAAATCGGTCGCCATGCTTCGCCGCAGTGGGAAACAGGCTGTTGGTACCGCTGCCTGGAATCGAACCAGGGACCTCTAGATCCACAATCTAGCGCTCTAACCTGCTGAGCTACAGCGGCAAACCAAATGCGTCGAAATCTGGCAGCAAACTAAGCGCTTGAGGCGCCAGATTCAACCTGTCGCAAACAAATTGCATCGAGAATGAATATGCAATCTGTGAAGGCGTGGGTACTGCCAATACCCGTGAAGGTCAACTCCCCGTGTCACGCAGATAGCAACTTCTATAATGCCAGCCGGATGGGACGCCCCGGTTGCAGTCGGTCGGTCATTACGGCGCGCACAAAAAAAGGGCCCGACCGCAATGGCGGGCCCTCAAGGATCGGCGTTGGGATGGTGACAGGAACCTCACATCATCAAGGACGGACGATGCCATATGCCTGTCAGTGAGCGGTGTCGAAGGCTTTCATGGTTCTTGAGAAGTGTGACCGAAACGGCTCGACAGTTTCGCTGGACACTTTCGCTGCCAAAGTCCGCACTTCTTCGGCTTGCGCTGCGAGCAATTCGAAATGCTTGCGCGCGAACGCACTCTGAATTTCCACAATCTGCGATAGATCGCGTGCTTCGGCCAATGAACGCGCCAATTCAAAACCCGAATTGAAATTTGATTGCGTGATGTCCATGACCTTGCGGTTCATCTCGGTAACGCCAGTTCCCGCCTTATCAAGCGATGCTTCAAGCGTTTCGACAGCGTCTTCCATAGCATCTTTGGCTTGCTCATAGGCATCGCGCGATTTCGTTATGGCCGACTCGGCCAACAGCCGAGCCGATTCTGTTCCAGCCATAGTCGGTATCGTTTTCGCCACAGCCGTTTTCGCCTGAGGCGATGTGTTTTTTTTCATTGCCGAACCGGTCTTCGCCGATGCCGGCTTAACCGTATTCGCTTTAACTTGCGACATAGTTGTCCTCACAGAATTTTATCCGCATCTGGATCGCTCTGCCTTCGATCGATACCGATCGACGGCAGCAGGGTTCAACGACTCAAGAGTGAGTCTCCGTGCTCTGTGGCCAACGTCGGATTGTTGTCCGTGGAGCCGGTCGACTCAGATAATATCAAGGATATACCGCATCGCAACATGATTTGTGCATTGCACAATGCACCCATTCGTCGAATAACGGATCCCTTTGCCTGGCGTTGCATACCAATGCACATCAACGATGAAAAAGCCGATCAGGAGGAGCGGATCGCGCGCCGCCGAAATGGCTAGCTCTGGGTCTTCTTTGCGGCCTCGGCCATAAGTGAAGTCAATTCCTGCGCCTGGCGCGAAAAGGCCTCCATCTGCTGACGTGCGAAACTGCCCTGGATCTCGAGCGCCTCTTGGAAGTCTTTGGCCCGTACGAGCTTGTCAGCCAATTCGAAGGCCGATTTCATGTTCTCTTCGGTATATTTTACCGCAGTTTCCTGGACTTCCTTCGCTCCACTTGCCACAGCATCAGATGACTGAGCCATCATATCCTGCGCTTTTCGGCTCGCGTCCATGAACTTGCCATATGCGTCTTTCGCCTGGTCGAGGTTCTGCTCCGCCATATCGCGAACGGGCTGCGGAATTTCAAAGGGGGGCTTCTCGGTCATTTGTCAGGTTCCTCTTCCTGTCTTTCGCAAATAGATTCGGACAGGATCGAATCTCGATCTTGCCCACTTTCAGCAGTTGTCAGCGTTCCACTGATATCGGATCGCAAAAACCATCGCAATGCGTCTTTGTGCGATGCACAATACGAAATGAGCGGCAGACGCCGATCCGCCGAGTGGACGACCCAGCCGTTTCACGCTATGCAAACCTTACGAGGAGCCACCACGATCCAGGCATGTCGAGCGGCGGCAGGCTTGCCCAAAAAGATTAGTGGGCGCCCGATCTCGGTCGGGTGAAAAGGGGTATGGTTGGCTGGATGATCGTACCGATTGTCCGAAGTCTCCGCGCGCGATCGCTATGACAAAGCGCAGTGATACGCCGGAGCTGGAACAAAGTCCGAGGGACCGCGAGGTCCTCGCGGAAATTGCTCGCCTTATTAATAAGAGAAAAGTCGCCGAAGAACCGGCGGAAAAAGGTGGCAAAATGCCGTCGCTCGACGAGCCGCAGGGCATAAATGAACCGGTGCCAGCTCACCTGACAGATGACAGTCTCCCTTTCGTCGAGCGATTGCTGGAGGCCATCCCGGCCGGGCTCGCACTATGCAGGGACGACGAAATCCTGGCTGCGAATTCCGCTTTTGCTTTTGCTTTTGGCTATCGCGACAGCGCTGAAATCATCCGCCTAGGCGGGCTCAGAACACTGTTTCCTGGCACGGTGACGGGCAACGAATCTGTTCCAACGTCAAGCAATGGCGCCGAGACATTGTGGTCTGCCGCAACGCAAAGCGGACGACGCATCGAGATGCCCGTATCCGGCGAGCGCATCCATTATGCAGATCGGCGCTATTGGCTCCTCACTTTGCATCCAGGCCCGAGCATACACCCGTCGTCACAAAGCCCTATCGCTGTCGTGGAAACCATCGCGGCCATGCATAATCAGGGGCTTATTCAACTCGATCAGGGACGCAGGATTCTGACCGCCAACACCATGGCAGCCACGCTTCTCGGTGCCCGGGAAGACGGACTGATCGGCCAGTCATTCGACAGTTATTTCGATCTCGACGCCCCCGATGCGCTGGATCGTATTTGCGGGCGCTCCAATCAGGGTGCTGAAGCTTCCGATAAGGATCATCAGCTCAGCCTCCGTCTGCAGGCAGAGCCGGGACGGACCTTGACGGCAATGTTCGCCGTGACCAGCAGCCCGTCAGACCCGATTTGGGTTTTTCTGGATGCCGTGCCGGCACAGCGAGTTCGAGAGAACGATACTGCTCCGCCACCCGATCCGATCCTGGGCATCAGCGCTTCCAATCTCGAGATCCTTGCCAAGATCAGCCACGAGGTGCGCACGCCTTTGAATTCGATCATCGGATTTGCAGAGCTGATGCAGGAAGAACGCCTCGGCCCCATCGGACACGTCAAATATCGCGGCTATGTCGATGACATCCACCAAAGCGGCGGACATGCACTCAGTCTTATCAATGATCTGCTCGATCTCACGAAAATCGAGACTGGAAATTTCGCCCCGAACTTCACTGCGGTGGACGCCAATGAAGTGATCGCCGCATCCGTGAAGTTGATCCAGCCCCAGGCTCAGAGCGACCGGGTCGTGCTTCGCACATCATTGGCGCCGGATTTACCTCCGGTTCTGGCGGATCGCCGCAGTCTTAAACAGATCGCGCTCAATCTCTTGTCGAATGCTGTCAAATTCACCGAGTCGGGCGGCCAGGTTATCGCTTCGACCACTCACGAGCCGGACGGAGCCATCAAGATATCCGTGAGGGATACTGGCGTTGGAATGTCGGCTGCCGACGTCAGGCGAGCCTTCGAACCTTTCAGGCAGCTCGATACGGCGCCGCGTCATCGGAGCGGTACCGGTCTTGGCCTGCCGCTCAGTAAGGCGCTGGTAGAGGCCAACCGCGCTGCCATGCATATCGAGAGCCATCCCGGTTCGGGAACTCGAATCGATGTGGTGTTTCCTGCCGATCGAACCGCTTAGGCCTTGTCGGCTGGCTTCAGGGCTCTCGAAAGAGACACTTATTGCAGACGAGACCGACCGTCGGGCAAAAGCGCAATGAGATCGGTAACGAAACGCTCAGGATCCCACGCGGAGCGATCCCGAGTCAGCCCCAGCCGCACTGCAACAACGTCCCTTGATGGAATGATTGCCACCATCTGGCCGCCACGGCCCAACATGAAAAATGCATCGCCAGGCAGATCACCCCGATCTGTTTCGTTCGGGCGTATGGAATTGGATGCCCGGAGCCAGAAATGCGCACCATAGGCCTCCTTCGATTCCTTCACGGGACTGCGCGACACCGTCACCCAGCCTTCGGGCAGAATCCGCTCCCCACGCCATACGCCATCCTGCAAATACAAGAGCCCGAGGCGTGCCCAGTCCCGTGCACTTGCATGAAGGAAGGCAGAACCGATGAGTGTTCCCTCGCCATCGCGTTCAAAAATCGCACTGGACATGCCAAGCCTGTCGAACAACGCCGATTGCGGGAATGAAATCTCGGGCGCGTTTCGCCGGGATGCCGCATCTTTGACAATCGCGGAGAGAATGCTCGTCGACCCGCTCGAATAGGACCAAAGGCTGCCAGGCTCCGCTATAGCCGGCTTGGACGCCGCAAGACCAGCGGTACTCTTATTCAGATAGAGCATACGGCGTACGTCATTGAGTCTCCCTGCATCGGGGTCGCCGAACGCCAGACCGCTCGTCATGCGCAAGAGATGCGCCACGGTGATGTTTCGGCGCGGATCGTCATTGCTGCTCCATTCGCTGCGCAGATTCGAATCGTCGAGCGACAGGAGCCCTTCACCAACCAGAATACCCACCAGCGCATTCATTGCGCTTTTCGCCATCGACCAACCTGGCAAAGGCGAACGTGCGTCAAGACCATCGGCATAGGCTTCGGCGACGAGTCTGCCACGATGAACGACAACGATGGCACGTGTGCGCCGAGGCTTGTCAGGATCAAGCTCTTTGAACTGGGACTCGACGAATGCCGCAATTGCATCCGATCCATTTGCGGCGGCCGGCGCCACGGAAGTACCGTATGGCCATGGCTGCGTATCGGGCAGGATCGCCCTTTGCAGCGGGCGCACCGGCATCTGAGCCTGCAAAGCCCGAATGTCGGTGCCTGTCAGCAACGTACAGCCCAAACCCGGGCGATACAGCGCTTGCGCTTGGAAAAACCCGTATAACGATGCCGTCACGAGGCTCCGAGAGCGGTCGATCTTCGATTGAAATCGTCTGAGACTTGAACTCATGCCGAGCAGCACATCTTCGGCAATGACGCGTTGCGGTTGGCGTCCACCGACAAAAACGCCCGAACAGAGCGTTTTGGCGTACCAAGCTGCACCGAGACGCATCACGGGCGCGCTTTGCCATATCGCCCAGGTCGCAACAAGCGCCAAAAATGCGACAATACCGGCCGCAAACCGCAGTTTCATGACAGCCCTGTGTACTGGAACCTCGTCCACTTCGCTGCGAACAAGGCGACGCGCCGGCTTGCCGGCTGTTTGCGATATCTATAGAGGTGCCGCATGTCCATTGCGAGCGACATTCGGCGCTGGGTCGACCACGGTATCGGCCGTGTGCAGGAATCCGGAAATTTCGGCTGGTCACTCGGCGCGCTGCTGATCACGATCGTCATCGGAGCCCCGATCGTCGCGATCGCTGTTTTAGCGGCTGGCTCAAGCGGGGATACATGGCCGCATCTCATTTCGACCGTTCTGCCGCTGGCCGTCGCCCGCACGCTGGGCCTCATGGCGGGGGTTGGCACTATCACGCTCATCGTCGGTACGGGCACGGCCTGGCTGGTGACGATGTACCGTTTCCCCGGGCGACGCCTCTTCGAGTGGATGCTTCTCATTCCGCTGGCCATGCCGACCTATATCATCGCGTTTTCCTATCTCGAATTGCTGGACTATTCGGGCACACTTCAGACGAGCTTACGTGCACTATTCGGGTGGCAGAGCGCCGCCGACTACTGGTTCCCGGATATCCGATCGCTCGGCGGCGCCATTTTCGTGATGTCGTTCGTGCTCTACCCTTATGTCTATCTGACGGCGCGTGCGAGTTTCCTGCAGCAATCGGTCTGTGCGCTCGAGGTCAGCCGCACTCTCGGGCGAACGGCGTGGGGCGCATTCCGCTCGGTTGCAATCCCGCTTGCACGCCCTGCTCTTGCCGTCGGCGTCTCGCTCGCACTCATGGAGTGTTTGAACGATATCGGTGCCGTGGAGTTTCTCGGTGTCAACACTCTGACGGTCAGCATCTACACGACATGGTTGGAGCGCGGCAGCCTGACAGGAGCCGCCCAGATTTCCTGCGTTATGCTTCTATTCGTTTTTACACTGATCTGGATCGAACGTGCCGGGCGCAGCGGTCAGCGCTTCCATCACACAACAGGAAAATACCGTCATCTGCCCGAGAACCCTCTCTCACCAGCAGGTCGATTGCTCGCAACCCTTGCCTGCGCGCTGCCGCTCCTGATCGGTTTCGTCATACCGGTTGCCAGCCTTGTTAGCTCGGCAATCGACAATATCGACCAGGCAACCCAGGCCGCGTTCTGGCAAGCCGGCAAACATAGCCTCCTGCTCGCTCTTGCCGCATCGGCCCTCGCCGTGACCTTTGGCGTCATCCTTGCCTATGCGCGCCGAGCCACACGCTCCAAGCTGGTGCACACGATGACGAACCTTGCCGGGATCGGTTATGCCGTTCCTGGCACCGTCCTGGCCGTCGGGATCCTTGTCCCTCTCGCTAACTTCGACAATGCGGTGGACGCCGCATTCCGCAGCATGTTCGACATATCGACCGGACTGATCCTCTCGGGAAGCGCCTTTGCGATCATTCTTGCTTATTCCGTGCGTTTTCTTGCGATCTCACTTGGCGGCATCGAGGCTGGCCTGGCCAAAACGTCCAGAAATCTTGATGCCGCAGCGCGAACGCTCGGCGCTACCGTCAGTCAGACACTCTGGCGGGTCCATCTTCCGATCCTGACTCCCGCCCTTGGCGCAGCCGCATTGCTGGTGTTCGTCGACTCCATGAAGGAATTACCCGCAACGCTCCTTCTGCGGCCCTTCAACTTCGACACGCTGGCAACGCACGTCTATACGCTGGCCTCACTCGATCAATTCGAAGATGCGGCCCCCGCGGCCCTGACCATCGTTATCATCGGACTAGCGCCTGTCATTCTGATCCACCGCGCGATCGCAGCCGGCCGGCCGGGTATCGGCGCCGAATGATGGCCGTTGTTTGCGCGGGCTTTTTTCCAAATTCCTGAAGCCGGCCCGCTCCCCCGACCCAACCACCCAATAAGGGTACCCTCGTGGGTGGTTGGGTCGGGGGAGCAGGCCGGCTTCAGGTCTGCAGCATACAACTTCAACCTGTCAGCTCAGGCCGGTCCCTGTAGAAGTCCAGCGCTTCCGGATTGGCGAGCGCCTCTTTATTCTTGATGTCACGACCATGCACAATGTCGCGAACCGCGATCTCCGTGATCTTTCCCGACTTCGTGCGGGGAATATCCGGAACCGCAACGATCTTCGCGGGCACATGCCTTGGAGATGCTCCATCCCGGATGCGCCGTTTGATGCGGGTCTCGAGTGCTTCGTCGAGAACGGCATCGCCATCCAATATGACAAACAGAATCACACGAACGTCGTCGTCCCACTGCTGACCGATGACGATCGATTCGCGAACTTCATCGAGTTGCTCGACCTGGCGATAGATCTCTGCGGTTCCAATGCGAACCCCGCCCGGATTGAGCGTTGCATCCGAGCGGCCGTGAATAATCATCCCGCCATGAGGCGTCCAAGCCGCAAAGTCGCCGTGATGCCATACATTGTCGAACCGGGCGAAATAGGCATCGTGATATTTTTGTCCGTCGGGGTCGTTCCAGAAGCCGATCGGCATGGACGGGAACGGCTTCGTGCAGACGAGCTCCCCCTTCCCGTCGCTGACAGTGTTGCCGTCGTCATCGAAGACCTCGACGGCCATGCCCAGGCCAGGGCCCTGAATCTCACCGGTCCAAACGGGAAGCAGAGGATTCCCTAGGACGAAACAGGAGACGATATCGGTTCCCCCGGCAATCGACGCCAAATGCATGTCCGGTTTGATTCCGTCATAGATGAAATCGAAGCTTTCCGGCGCCAACGGCGACCCGGTCGAGGCCATCATGCGCAAATGCTCCAGACGATGACTTTCGCGCGGCCTTAAACCAGCTTTCTTGACGGCATCGATGTATTTGGCGGATGTACCGAATATGGCCATCTCTTCCGTATCGGCATAGTCGAAGAGAACCTCGCCGCTCGGATAGAAAGGCGAGCCGTCATAGAGCAGAAGCGTCGCGCCCGACGCCAAGCCGGACACAAGCCAGTTCCACATCATCCAGCCGCAGGTTGTAAAATAGAAAAACTTTTCGCCTGCCTTCAGGTTGCAGTGGAGTTGATGCTCTTTGAGATGCTGGATGAGCGTTCCACCAGCCGAATGGAGAATGCACTTGGGAACGCCGGTCGTTCCCGACGAGAACAGGATGTAGAGGGGATGGGCAAAGGGCAAACGTTCGAATACAAGCTCCTCCGCCTCGAATGGTGCCAATGCCTTGTCCCACGCAACCGCCCCTTCAAGTTCTCGGGCAACTTCCTTTGCTCTGTCGAGATAGGGAACAATCAGAGTCTGTTTGACGCTGGGGAGCGATTTCAGGACCTCGCGCAGTTTTTCGCCACAGCCAAATTGCTTGCCATTGTAGTAATAGCCGTCGCAGGCAATGAGCACTTTCGGCTCGATCTGTCCGAAACGATCAATCACGCCCTGAGGTCCGAAATCCGGAGAGCATGACGACCAGATTGCACCGAGCGATGTCGCTGCAAGCATCGCTGCAATCGTCTCGGGCAGGTTTGGCATCATTGCCGCAACCCGGTCGCCGGATCCCACACCAAGTGAGCGGAACAATTGCTGGAGACGCGATACGCTGGTCCGCAGCTCGCGCCAACTCACCCGGCGCCGGACCGAATCTTCGCACCAAAAGACGAGGGCCGTTTCATCGCCATCCAACCGCAAAAGATTTTCCGCAAAATTCAATCTGGCATCCGGAAAGAATGCCGCTCCCGGCATCTTGTCGCCGTTAACGACGAATGGTGCTGCACCCTTCTCGCCAATAATCCCGCACTCATCCCAGATCAGCGACCAGAATTCGCCTGGTCTCTCGAGCGATGAACGGTAAAGTGCGCGAACATCGTCGATGGCCAGCCCAGTGGCGGCGTGCATTCGGCCCATGAAATGCACCAGATTGCTTTCCCTGGTCATCTCTTCGCCAGGTTTCCACAGCGGACCCGTCATCAACATACTCCTTATGCATCATAGCGACCGGTAGGGCTCGCAATCTGCCTCGAAACAGTCTAAAAGAAAACTCACGGGGCTGGCACCGATTCTGGTGACAGTAATAAGCCAAAAAGGCATGAAGGGATTGATTGATTGCACGCTTGGCAAGCGTGTGAGTGGGGTTGAGTAATGTTTGTAGCTTTAGTCGTGGGGTCGTATGAAGAATCGAGCACAGATGGCGATTACCGTTTTTGCGGTAGGGTCTCTGATTTTGCTCGCATCGAGCTTCGCCCTTGGACGGGCCGCGCTGCTCGATAACGAACTTCTTCGCGCTCAGATTTCCCAAAAACTGACGGACTGGACCGGCGGCACTGTCAGGCTGCTCGGACCTATTTCCGTCTCCTATCTTCCAAGTACCACGTTACAGGTCGAGCGTATCACTGTTGTGAATGCGGACCGCCTTCCTGCTTTTAAGGCAATGGAATCCAACGGCCTGCGGATCGAACTCGACCTTTGGTCTCTCATCAGAGGCAACCTACAGGTGAATCGGGTTCATCTGACAGAACCGAAGCTTGAATTTGCCGCCAGCCCAAAGGAAGCGCCTGCGAACCGGGCGGACCTTGTTGTCAGGACACTCCAAACTTCACCATTCAGGCAGCTCTCAATCGAACGCGGCGAGGCCGTCTTCGTGAATGAGAACGGCGGGAAACAATTCACGGCAATCGCGACTGAAATCGCATTGGCGGAAGATGGGTCGATATCGGGTCAGGGGCAGTTCTCCTGGCGCGGCAAACCGGTCGAATTTACTCTTGAGAGCGGCGCACCCAGGATCGTTGCGGATTCTGCCAAATCCCAGATTGATCTGATTGTCGCAGGGCCCATGATCGAGGGTCATATTCAGGGCGAGGCAACAATTGCAGACGATGCTCAGATTGCTGGAACGCTTGAGGTTCAAGTCCCGCATCTCAGAAAGTTTGTGAATTGGATCGGATTGCTTGTTCCGGAGGGTCGCGGTTTGAGCCGGTTTACAGCGACGGGAAGCGTCAACTGGGCCGACCGGAAGATAGCCATCGACAATGGCCACTTCGAGCTTGATGGCAATCGGGCGTCCGGCGCGCTTGCGCTGCAGTATGCCACACCCCGCCCGGCCCTTGAAGGCACGCTTGCACTGACCGACCTCCATCTTTCACAGTATCTTGCAGCACCATACAAAAACGGCACCGTCAAGCCGGCGCTCCATTCTGTGAAGAGCCTGACATTTCCACTTCTGCATCATTTCGATGCTGACCTGAGACTGTCCGCCTCGGAGCTGAAGGCAAAACCGATCTCGATCGGGGAAACGGCGCTCACACTGTCATTGAAATCCGGAGTCCTGGCCGCCGAATTCGCGATATTCGATATGTGCGGCGGCAAGGGTAGCGGGCGCATGGAACTCGATGCTGGCAAGACCCGACCACGCATTCAGCTTACCGCCGATTTTGACAAACTGACGCCGGAAACCTGCATCGAACTCTTTATTCCCGATAGTCCTATAACCAGTTCCAGCACCGCACTCTCGCTCGCCTTGTCGAGCGATGGAAGCACCACGCGTGAGCTGATTGAGAAAGTCGACGGCGAACTCTCAATCAAGATGCAGACTGGCAAACTGAGTATCGATCCACTCAAGGTTATCACCGCCGCCCGCAAGCAGACGCTTCGTGGCTGGAAATCGGTCCTTGGGAATTCGAGAAACTTCGAAACACTGACGGCAAGCTTCGAACTTGGCGATGGCAACGCCAAGTCCGACAAACTCGAGGTCGTGTCCGGGCGGACCACAGTAACGGGTCGCGGAACGATCGATATAGCAACGCGCAAGCTTCAATGGCGGTTTAACGTGGCCAATGAAGCCTTCGGCCGTGTCCCAAGGTTTGGCAACATCGTTGCAGAACTCGTCGACTCGTTGATCATCCAGGGCCCGCTGGCGGAACCAACCTTCCGTCTTGAGCAAAAGCAGGCCAGCAATGGTACGATGCGGCCCACCAGTCTCGCTGAACGGTTGATGCTTGGCAAAATGCACTGATCGTGCAAGCTCAGTCCCGGTCACAGACTCATGAATGGCGCTGCAATCTGATTTCATTGCATACTTCTCGCTAAATCGAATCAGATAAGAATGGATCATGGCTCCAAGCTTTGTCGCTCGCAGCGTGTTTCTAGCCACCTTTCTCGCCATTGCAGCGGTGCCCGTTGTTTCTGAATCGCAGACCGATGGCGCCCTGAAAGAAAATGAAGTCGTCGAAAACACCTCGGCGGCAGACGACCGGTCTCCTCCTGGAGCACCCGAGTATTCCGACCCGGAGGCATCGCCACCGAGCGAAGGCGTATCGAGCGCCTCTCCACCACAAACGGCCGATCAAAACACCGATGTTGGGGATGCGCCTGTGCGAGGCGCGACCGACACTGAGAAAATCTCGACGAGCGATGGAGCGGCACCTGTCGGAAAAACCGCTCCATCGGATGTCACCGAGCCCACACCGGCTTCCGAAATCGCGAACGATGAGATAGAGGCCACAGAAAGCGGCGCGACAACACCTCCTTCGCAAAAGTCGTCCACCCCTCCAGCCCCTGAAATGGCTGACTCGCCGCTTACGATCGCGAGCTGGGGCGGCGCCTATGCACGGTCTCAGCATCTAGCCTATGCTGCTCGCTTTGAAGCGGCGATGGGGATGAAGACCGAGATGGTCGTCCATGGTGGCCGTACGATGGCAATAAATCAGTTCGGCCATGCCGAGCGAAAAAGCTGGGATGTCATCGATATGGGGTCGCAGCAATTGGCAGCCGCCTGCGAGGCTGGCCATCTGGAAAAACTCAACCATCGCGAAATCTTGGAAGGCGATGGCGGAAGCGATGCGCTGGACGATTTCCTGCCCGGTGCTCTACATGAATGCGGAGTAGCTAGTGTCGCTTGGTCCTCTGTGATCGTATTCGACACCCGGACATTCAAGAAACGCAAGCCAGCGAAAGCCAAGGATTTCTTCGATCTCAAGAGATTTCCTGGAAAACGCGGACTTCGCCAAGAACCAAGATATGCGCTTGAACTGGCGCTCATGGCGGACGGTGTGCCAACCGGCGAAGTTTACGATGTGCTCGCAACCGCTTCCGGGATCGAACGCGCATTCGCGAAGCTGGATCAGATCAAGGACAACATCGTTTGGTGGAACCATGGCCACGATCCCCTTCGACTGATCAGCGAAAAACAGGTCGCGATGACGACGGCTTTCAGCGGGCGCGTTTTCAACAGCATCGTGTCAGAGAATACGCCGGCGGCAATCCTCTGGGACCGTCAGATATACGATGCGAACTATTGGGCCATTCCAAAGAGATCGGCCAACAAGGAGCGCGCACGACAATTCATATCGTTTGCGTTGCAGCCGAAACGACTTGCGGCACAGGCGCAATGGTATCCATACGGACCAATGCGCCATTCGGCGCTGCCACTCGTTGTCAAACATGCGGAGGCTGACGTTGCTTTGGCGTCATTCATTCCCACGACGAAGAAGAATTTCAAGACCGCCCTGAAACTCAACGAGATCTGGTGGAAGGCCAACGAAGCGTCGCTGAAAAAGCGCTTTGACCTCTGGCGTGCGGGCCAAACGCCAGGAGGCAATGACACAAAATCAGAGTGAGGTTCGGCTGGGTACACGGGGTGATGCCATCCTATCCCTACGGACGAAAATCACGTTTAGCCGACGGTCACTCTCAAATTGGCTCGACAGCTAATACATGATCGAAGCTTAGCCTTTCAACAGGCTGAAAAAGATTGATTTTTGTCGGATTATTGCTGCTTCTTGGTTAAAGGAAACCGCGCAAGAAAACAGCATAGTCAAGTAGTATTTCAGGCCTTGGAGGACATTCTTTGTCTAGCAATCGGAGGCCGCCAGCGTTAAGGTAAATCCCATGACGCGCCGGGACATTCAGACCGGTTTTTTCATTGCTAGAGCGGGGTCAACCTTTAGCAATCAGGACCAAAGAGGGCCGTCGTCATCGCCTGAGCGGGGTAGTCACAGTATTGCGTAATTGACTTATTTTAGGCGACGCGGTGCTCGGCATTGCGAGCCTGCTGAGCACCATATTTGCGGAGAACTGCCGGTAATCGCTTTACCGGCAGTTCTTTTTTGTGCAAGGCGTCCATCCAAAGGACCACCGTTCTGAATTGACGGCATGTGGGTCGAAAAGCTAATCGTTCCGAACGTGAGTCGTGGCCGAACAGGTGAAGCTGATGCAACTGCAGATCCGCAAATTCCGACATGCTCCTTCTGCCATTTTCCGTCGCCTGGCCATGGCTGCAATTCTACCATTGGCCATAAGCCAATCGGCTATGGCCATCTCTCCCGAACTTAAGCCGGAAGAAGAGGCACGAAACACAAAAAACGAGCTTGCGGCCGGTGGGGTGCATGCCATGCTCGAGGTTGCCGAACCCGGATTGACGTTTTCCGTCGGTGGCTCCGCTTTCGTAACTCTACGTCTGGCAAATCGATCGAAAGCGAAGTCGCTCGGGGCGGAATTGCACCTCGAATCCGACCTTGCCGAGCTTGCCGCCGTCACCGGCAAGTCGGTGAAATCGGTCAAGAACGATACGGGAATGCTGGCCAGCATCAAGGGGTTGCGAAAAGGCAAGCCCCGCAAGGTCTTGATCGAAGTAAAACTGCGAGCCGGCGATACGTTGAGCGGACAAGATGGGAAGAGCATCAACCGGCTAAGGATCGCGCTCAAGCAAGCTGGGGCAAAAGGCGATGCGGCGATGGATCAAACGGTCGTTGTTTGGCCAGCGGCTGATTGTGCAGCGGATTTCTTCAACGGAATTATGGCCATTCGCGACCGCAACAGCGAAGCCATATCAACCGCTCTGAAAGCCGCTCGAACGCGAGACAAGAAGCGCCCCGGGCGATGGCTCTTCCGACCCGGGGTGTCGAAGACCGTCAAGAGGCGCGTCTGCGCACGCTGGGTCAAGAACTGGAAGCCGTTTCAGGGAAAGTATGAGCGTACATGTACCCGCTATAAGACTGTTAGAAGAACGATCTCGACCCGGTCAGGTCTGCCCAAATCAGAGGCCGCAATTTATCGCTTCGCAACCCGGTTCGTCTCATCGCGCGCAATTGATCGTCAGCTATCGGTGAAACAGAACGAAGGATGGGTCTCCCAGCGCGTTGCCACGGATCTGCGTGGGTATTTGAAGCAGGCAAAACACCCGGCAATCTGTACGGGGACGCCGCAGATGATGGAGTACTTTTCCACCAAGATGGACGCAGTCCGAATACGCGGCAAAAAGATCTCGGATCGGGCCGATGAGGCCCTCGCAATGGCCGTGGAAAAGACCCGGACGGCACATGATGCAGTAGCGAAGGCCAGCACCACACCCGACACCGATACAGGCGACACAACGATCACAGCCAATGAGATGGCAACGGCGTCCGGATTGAAAGACATGACGCACCAGATTGCCGCGCTCACCGATGACAGCGAACTGGCCGCGTCCGTTCAGGCAGCCGATACCGTTTTTGACGCACTAAAGATCATGCAAGAATCGCTCAAGAGAGCCACGAAAGATATGGACGCGGCGGCTCGGAAAGCCATCCGGACGGCATTGAGCGCAATCGAAGCCGCTGATTATTTGAGCGTCGTATCAGGGCACTACAAAGCGCTGGATGAAACCATTCTGGGAAGCATGTCGAGTATTCAGAAGGCTCATGAAACCAGCTGCGTGTGCTCCGGCTGAGCAATGCAGCAAAGGCCGTGGCGGACATCCGGAAAACACTAATCTGAAGGTCGGCTTCAGCCATCTCATTGCCCGATGAGATGGCACCTCTCAACTCTGAGACCGCCACAGCAAAAAGGCAGACCCATGGCGCTCAAAGTCATCTGGCTGTGCATTTTCGTCGGCCTATACTCGGCGTGTTGTATCCATTGGGGGCTGCAAGCGGCGCGTTCCATCAAGACGTCTGACGACCATTTCATTGCAGGCCGGACTCTGCCCTTCTGGATTTTTGCTCTGGCAGCCACAGCTGTGTCATTTTCCGGATTGACGTTTCTAGGTCAACCCGGGCTCATCTACCGCGACGGATTTCAATACGCCTACACCTCGCTCTACGCTATTGCGATCCCGCTCACCGGCGTTCTCTTTCTGAAGCGTCAATGGATGCTGGGAAAGCGCTTCGGATTCGTCACGCCTGGAGAAATGCTCTCCAGCTACTTCCAGAGCGATATGATCCGCGTTCTCACGCTCCTGGTGGCCTTGCTCTTTTCAGTTCCGTTTCTCGGTGTTCAATTTGGCGCTTCGGGCTATCTCTTTAATTTTCTTAGCGATGGGCTTGTACCGGTCGAACTCGGGATGTGGGCCTTAGCGGCAGTGATGATTTTCTATGTGGGAGCCGGCGGCCTGAGAGCCACGGCCAAGGTCGGTGCACTGCAATGGGCCATGCTGACAGTCGGAATCATTGTGACCGGTGTTATTGCACTGAACCTTGTTGGCGGCTGGACCCCTCTGCAGACTGCACTTGGCCAACTCGCTTCAACGGATCTCGGCAAATGGGGAACACCGCAGAGCTACGGCAGCGGGGATCACAACGCCTACTTCGCCATTCCCGGTGTGATCCAATACACACCGGGCCTTAGGACGGACGCCTTCGCCGGACAAACGCCGATCGGCGGTCTCTGGACCGCCGTCATGATCCTGACCTACATGATTGCGCTGATGGGAATTCAGGCCTCCCCCACATTTTCCATGTGGGCTTTCGCAAGTCGGAGTCCGGCTCCGTTTGCCACGCAGCAGGTTTGGTTGTCGTCCCTGATCATCGGATTTGTCCTGATCGTTTTCACAATGCTCCAGGGTGTCAGCGCGCACTTTTTGGGCGCAGATCCGATTGCGAATGATGCTGGCATTGCCATCTCAAGGGTTTTCGAAGGTGCTGGACTACTCCAACCGGCAGACAACGTCGTTCCGTCCTATTTCAAGACTGCGCCGCTCTACATGAACCAGATGGCCGGCGTTGCACCCTGGCTTGTCGGCCTTCTGGCCGTGTGTGCACTGGCGGCGATGCAAGCGACCGGGGGCGCCATCATGTCCACCACCGGCGCTATGCTCAGCCGGGATATTTACCGGCGCTACATCAATCGCTCTGCCGGCAACGGCGAACAAATATTCTTTGGCCGCATCGGCGTGGCGTTTGTCGCGATTGCTGCCCTGTTGATCGCAACTTTTTCGAGGGACGCTCTGCTTCTCCTCGGAGGCGTCTCGATCGCTTTCGGCTTGCAGATGGTCCCATCACTCCTCGCGGTGTGCTGGATCCCTTGGTTTACAAGGACTGGTGTGACCCTTGGTATGATCGCAGGTCTGATTGCGGTTCTACTCACCGATGCCATAGGCGGCTCCATTGCCGCTTTGGTTGGTACCCAATTGCCCTGGGGTCGCTGGCCGTTAACGATCCACTCGGCTGGATGGGGTATCCTCTGCAATCTCGGTGTCACGATCCTTGTGTCCGCATTGACCCAGAACCGAGCAAACTCCGATCATCAATTGCAATTTCACAGTTTCCTGCGCGACCACGCATCGCTCGGTGAAGAAAAACGCAAACTGATCCCTGCCGCCTGGATCATCGTCCTGCTTTGGTTCGCCTTCGGCATTGGCCCGGGCGCAACCATCGGCAACGATTTGTTTGGCGCCCCTGACAATCCATCGACTTGGCTGCTGGGGATGCCGTCGATCTGGCTATGGCAAATTCTCTGGTGGGCGGTCGGCTGCACAATGATCTGGTTCCTGGCCTACAAAATGGAAATGTCTAGAGCCCCTAAGCAGGACATTGATCCGCTTGCAAGAGAGCGTGGCGACACGTCTAAGGATGACACAGCCCACAGGACTTAGAACGACGTTCAACACTCTGCTCAATGTATGGCAACGTATCCTGCGTGTAGCGGTAGTGTTTGTCGGCATATCCGTCGTGGGAACAGGCGTTTTGCATTATTGGACGAACCAACCTCCAGGCGATTATGAGACCGAGCTTGGGACTTTGCGTCTGGAAGATGGACAGTTCGAGATGGCAATGGCGCACTATGACAAAGCTCTGCTAGCCGCCCCCGAACATCGGGGTGCGATGATGGGGCGCGCCCTGGTGTTGATACAAACAGAGGATTATGCAGCTTCTATCGCGCAATTTACCGAACTGATCGCCATTCTAGATCGGGAGAAGAAGGGCAAGCGTGATGGGACGGACCGCGCTGTTCTCGCAGCCGCTTACGCTAACAGAGGGATCGCCAGAGACAGGATGGGCGATTACGAACAGGCGATCGCCGATTATGCGACGTCTCTCCGAACCGATGAGAAGACCGTCTCCGGGCCTGGAGTGATCCAAAAGATCCTGTACGGGAGCGCACATGTGTCGACGGTGCGCAGCCGAGCCGTCTATCTCTATGAGCAGTTACAAAAACCAGAAGCTGAGAGAGTCATGCGCGTGCCGAAGATTGATGCGCTCCAGCGGATGCATCGCCCCTAGGCCGTGAGTTCTCAGTTCGTTGTTGAATTCAGATGACGCCAAGGACATCTGAGAGGAGTGCCCTCATGAAATAGAACACCGCAAGTCCGCCGAACATGAGATGAACCCACGGTCTCTCGCCGCGTGCATCGCGGTAGGTCAGGCCATAAAAGGCCACGAGACCTGTGACCAGCAAGAATACCCAATCAGCCCAAGTGCCGATCATGGAGTGCCTCCCGCTAATTCAGATTGCTACTGGAATCATCCGCCGTCTGATTGGTTCAGATTGATCCCGCCGTTCCGCAGTCTGACTCGAATCATATTGGCATCGGGAATAGAAGCGAATCTGTTCGGCGGACTTTATGCTGAGCCGGCATGAACTGTACAGCCCCGGCATACTGCAATGCTGGGCCTCTTGACCTGTTGGGCCGGTCGAAGCCATTTCTGAGATATCATGCCTAGCCGTTCAACTTCGAAAATCTCGCAGTGGCTCTACCCGGATGCATCCGGCCTCTATTGCGCGCCGGGCCGATTTCATATCGATCCGCATGCTTCTGTCGAAAAGGCGATCGTTACGCACGGTCACGCCGATCATGCGCGCCCCGGACATGGCGCCGTTTTGACGTCTCCAGAAACCACCGAAATTATGTCCGTACGGCTGGGTGATCAGGCCGGCAGACAGCGAGAGACATTGAAGTTCGGCGAACATCGACGCATAGGCGATGTCGATGTTTCACTGGCCCCTGCTGGCCATGTTCTCGGCAGCGCCCAGGTCGTTATGACCTATCATGGCATGAAAGCCGTTGTATCGGGCGACTATAAGCGCCGCGCCGACGAAACTTGCGTGCCTTTCGAGCCCGTGACCTGCGACGTCTTCGTTACGGAAGCGACCTTTGCCCTCCCCGTCTTTCGGCATGAGCCGGACGATGTTGAAATCGCTCGCCTCCTGCAATCGCTGGCGACCTTCCCCGAGCGCACTCATCTTGTTGGCGCATACGGCCTCGGAAAGTGCCAGCGCCTTATCCGCCTCCTCCGCGCGGCAAGGTATGACCGGCCGATCTGGTTACATGGCGCCTTGATAAGATTGTGCGCCTTATATGAGGAGCTTGGCGTCGCACTCGGCCCTTTGCTCCCTGTCAGCGAAGCGAGCCCCAAATCACTCGAAGGAGAGATCGTGATGGCGCCTCCCGGCGCCCTGCGCGATCGCTGGTCGCGGCGCCTTGGAGACCCGGTCACCGTGTTTGCATCGGGATGGATGCGCGTTCGCGGCCGCGCGCGCCAGCGCGGCGTAGAGTTACCGCTCATCATCTCCGATCATGCCGATTGGGATGAACTCACGACAACCATTGACGAGACCGAAGCCGAGGAAATCTGGGTCACCCACGGGCGCGAAGACGCCCTCGTCCACCATATCGAACAATCGGGGCGGCGCGGCTTTGCGCTATCGCTGATCGGGCGCGAGGATGAAGACGAATGAAGGCATTCGCGGATCTTCTCGACCGTCTCGTCTACACCCCGTCGCGGAACGGGAAGTTGCGTCTCCTGGCGCGCTACTACGCCAAGACGCCCGATCCGGATCGAGGATGGGCGCTGGCTGCCCTCACTGGTGAGCTGAAGCTTTCGTTGCCGATGCGGCGCATCCTGCGAGACCTGATGGAGCCACGGGTGGACCCGGTCCTCTATCAGCTTTCACGCGACTATGTCGGTGACACAGCCGAGACTGCCGCACTGCTGTGGCCAGGCGAAAGCGTCGACGATCCACCCCGGCTCAAGGACGTCATCGAGACGCTCCAGGACGCAGCCACCGAAGATGCCGCCGGTCATATCGAAAATTGGTTGAACCGCCTTGATGCCACGGGTCGCTGGGCTCTCCTGAAGTTGGTGACGGGCGCATTGCGGGTCGGCGTTTCCAGCCGCCTCGCCAAAATCTCCGTCGCCAGGTGGGGCGACATCGACGTCGCCGAGATCGAGGAGTTGTGGCATGGGCTGACACCGCCTTTTGACGAACTGTTTGCCTGGCTTGGCGACAGTGCACCGAAACCGCAGATTGGAACCGCTGCCGTATTTCGCCCCTTGATGCTGGCACACCCGCTTGAAGAAGGTGATATCGCAAACCTGTCCGAAGCAGATTTTCTCGCCGAGTGGAAATGGGACGGTATCCGCGTTCAGCTCGCGGCGCGAGAGTCGACTGTTCGACTCTTCTCGAGAACCGGCGATGAAATCTCTCACAGCTTTCCCGAGATCATCGCCACCGGTGTGCAAGACGTTGTTCTCGATGGCGAGCTTCTCATCGTTCGTGACGGTACCGTTGCACCTTTCAATGATCTGCAACAACGATTGAATCGAAAGAGCGTCACGAAACGGATGCTGACTCAGTATCCGGCACACATCCGCTTCTACGATATTCTGATCGATGGCGAAAACGATCTCCGCCCGCTCCCCTTAAATGAAAGACGTGTTTTGCTCGAAGCCTGGCACGCCCGAACAGCCCTCGCCCATATGGACGTGTCCGATCTGATCGCTTTCGAAACGATGAGCGAGCTTGGAAGCCTACGGGATGGCGCGCGCGCGTCAGGGATCGAGGGCCTCATGCTGAAGCGGCGGTCCAGTCCCTATATTGCCGGTCGGCCGAAGGGGCACTGGTTCAAATGGAAGCGGGCACCGCTGACCATCGATACTGTCCTCATGTACGCCCAGCGCGGCTCCGGGAAACGATCGTCTTTCTATTCGGATTTCACTTTCGGTGCCTGGACGCTCGACAGCGATGGCAAGTCGATTCTGGTACCGGTCGGCAAAGCTTATTTCGGATTCACAGATGAAGAGCTCAAACAATTGGATCGTTGGGTGCGCAGTCATACAACAGATCGCTATGGTCCCGTTCGTGCTGTACAGCCGAAACTCGTTGTCGAGGTTGCATTCGACGCGGTCCATTACTCGAAGCGCCACAAATCGGGCGTCGCTATGCGTTTTCCCAGAATCCATCGGATTCGCTGGGATAAACCGGCCAATGAGGCTGATCAACTAACGGCCTTGACGGCAATGATCGAGTAACGATCAACCATCGCCGACCGCGAGCCAAGCATCGTTTTCGATGGCTATGCCGTCATTAATCCGTATTGTTGGTCGAAGATCGCTCTGATATCAGACACTAACACAAACATGTTTGCAAAATGGGCAAACACGAGGATTGTCGTTGGCAATGTGCTAGACTAAGGGAATCGGTGCCGGAAGAATTCCTGCTCAAACGGCACAGTCGACAATCGGTTGGAAGAAAGACGTTTCGCTATGGATGCACGCCATCAGCACACATCCGAAAGCACCGACTTGAAGGAGAACGAGATGACAACGGACCCGTTGATGAATGTCGAGCTTCCAAAGTCGGTTCGGGATCTGGTGAAGGCCAGTATCGAACAGGCCAAGCAGGCCTTCGATACCTTCGTTTCCACAAACGACAAGACGTGGAAGAGCCTTGAGAACTCATCGCTCGCCACGACGATGAGTCTTCGATCCTTGAACGAAAAGATCGCTGATATCACCCGCAAGAACGCGGACGCGAACTTCCAGCTTGCAATCGAGCTATCCGAGTCCAAGGACATGGCCGAAGCGCTGGAGCTGCAAAATCTCCATGCCCGTCGGCAAATGGAGACATTCTCCTCCCAGCTTGAAGAGATCCGGGACCTTGCGGTGAACATTGTGCTGGATGCCAATGCCGCGAGCAACAGCCTTGCCGGTCAAACAGGTGTGCCGTCGCCGCCGAGCGGTCAGCAGGCACCGCCGCCTGGCTCGATGCCGCAATCTGCGCCGCCTCCGAACAGAGCACCACAGTCCGCCGCGCCGAGCGGTCCCATGACCAGCGCTCCCAGCAGCATGCCGTCGGCACCCAACACGCCGCATAGCGACTCAATGGCCGATATGGGCAGTCCGCATAATGACCGAAGAGACGATCAGCGCCCTCTCTGATTGAGAGAACGCTGGTTCACATTAGGCTGCCAACGCGCGGCCCGGTTCCGTGAAGTCGTAGTTGAGTGACTCGGCAACCGCCGCATGCGTTACTTTCCCTTCGCATACATTCAGCCCGTTACGCAGGTGCGGGTCCAGATCCAGAGCTTTTCGCCAGCCGTGATCGGCGATTGCAAGAGAGAATGGCAGCGTCGCATTGTTGAGAGCGACGGCCGACGTCTTAGGCACGGCACCCGGCATATTGGTCACACAATAGTGGATGACACCGTCGACCACATAGGTCGGATCATCATGTGTCGTCGGCTTGGAAGTTTCGAAGCATCCTCCCTGATCGATCGCGACATCCACAACGACCGAGCCCGGTTTCATCTGCCGGATAAGATCCGCATCCACCAGCTTGGGTGCGGCAGCGCCGGGGATAAGTACGCCGCCGATGACCAGATCCGCCATCATGCAATGGCGCTCGATCGCATCGCGTGTCGAGAATACAGTATTCAGCGGACGGCCGAACTGAGACCAGAGACGCCGCAGCGCGTCCGGATTGCGATCGATGACCCAAACGTCCGCTCCCATCCCAAGTGCGATGTGCGCAGCATGGGTCCCGACAACGCCACCGCCAATGATCACCACTTTCGCAGGATCGACGCCTGGTACGCCACCAAGCAGAACGCCGTGGCCACCATGGGCCTTCTCGAGAAAATAGGCGCCTGCCTGGATCGACAGCCGTCCGGCAACCTCGGACATCGGCGCGAGGAGCGGCAAGCCGCCTGTCGGCGACGTCACAGTTTCATAGGCAATGCAGATCGCCCCTGAATTGATCAGCGCCTCGGTCTGCTCTCGATCGGCTGCAAGATGGAGGTAGGTGAAGAGGATTTGGCCCGGACGCAGCATCGCGCACTCACCTGGCTGAGGCTCCTTCACCTTGACCACCATATCGGCGCGCTCGAAGACGGTCTCGGCATCCGGTACGATCGAAGCACCGACAGCCTCATAATCCGCATCCTCCATGCCGATGCCTGAACCGGCACCGTGTTCCAGGATGACCTGATGCCCATGGGCAACGAGTTCGCGTACATTGGCCGGCGTCAAACCGACCCGGTATTCATGAACTTTGACTTCTGTTGGCACGCCTATCAGCATCATTTCCTCCAATGCCGACTGGAAGCGTGAGCGGTCACGCTTCGGGTGAGATTACAATTCGCCAGATGCCACTTAACGGCCCGGCGCAGTAGTGCCAGTTTTTCGCATTCAGCAATGCCAGGCCTTGAGAATTGTCAACGCGCGTCGATCAGGCCGGCCAACTGGCGGATTCCAGGCTCGATCTTGGAAGCCTCAATGGACGAAAATCCCAGCCGAAAATAGTTCCTGGGTGCGGGATCCACGGCAAAGTTGATACTCCCCGGCTCGATGATGATTCCAGCATCGCGCGCCGCAACCGCCAGCCGGTCGGCATCGAGATTGGGCGGTCCTTCGACCCAATAGCTCGAACCGCCAAAACTCGGCACGCGACTGGAATCCGGCAGATGGCCGGACAAAGCCTGGCTCATACACTTCCAGCGTTCCCGATAAGCGCGATGGAGGCGACGGATCAGGGCGTCATGATGTCCCAATGCAAGGAACAGTGCTGCGACGCGCTGATTGTTGTTCGGCGCATGCCGAACCATGAGACGGCGAAGGGCTCGGATCTCGTCGATCAGTTGCTTCGGGCCTACCAAGAAGCCCATTCGTAGCCCTGGAAACAATGTCTTCGAAAGACTTCCGACATAGATGACACGGCCGTCGCGATCCTGCGATTTGAGTGCGGCGCAAGGATCGCTCACATAGTTCGTTTCAAACTCATAATCGTCTTCGATCACCACGAGATCATGCTTCGTCGCAAGGGCCAGAAGTTCCGAACGGCGTTGGCGCGACATGGTGACTGTTGTCGGGAACTGGTGGCTCGGAGTCGTAAATACGATATCGGCAAGAGAGAGCTGGTCGTCGACAACCAGTCCTTCCTCATCGACCGGAATCGACATGACCCGGTTGGTACGCAACCGAAATATATTGCGCACATCCGGATATCCAGGCTCCTCGATCGCAACCACAGTCTCCCGCATTACCAGGAGACTGGCGAGCAGATACAGCGCGTTCTGAGCGCCCAGCGTCACCAGAATCTCGTCAGAACTCGCCAGGATGCCGCGCCGTGGCAGGATGCGCGTGCGGATCTGATCGATCAGCATCGGATCATCCTGATCCCTGAAGTCGCTTGTCCAGGCATCAAGCCATTGTTTTCCAAGCGCCTGCCGGCTGCACTCGCGCCATTCCGCTATCGGGAAAAGCATGTGATCCACCTGGCCGTAAATGAAGGGATAGGGATAGGATTTCCAATCGGCAGGCTTGTCGATATTCGCCTGGCGGGTCGGGCGCACGCGAAACCGTGACTGCCAGTCGGGCTTGCCATCCGCATCGTCGTCGACCGCTTCCGGCCGCGCCGCATGACCGGCGAGCATCTTCTCGTTGACGTAATATCCGCTGCGTTCGCGCGCCAGGATATATCCGTCATCGATCAGCCCTTGATAGGCAAGTACAACCGTATTTCTGGAGACGCCAAGCCGCCGCGCCATTTGCCGGCTTGACGGAAGACGGTCATGCGCCGGCAATTGACCGCCAAGTATAGCCGATACAAGGACTTCGCGGATCTGCGACTGCAAACTCATTGCGTCGGACTGGGGAAGCTGAAAGAGTGAGTCACGCATGGTCTGGTCTCAGCGAAATCCGTGTTTTGGACCTAGTATGGATCCAATGCGCAGAGTACCGTTTCAGGCCTCTCGGAACAAGCGAGGCGGGTCGACGGGTGCGCCGCACACGCGATCCAGGTTCCAGCCTAGCCCCGGCGGCTGATTGACGGCGATTTTTGGAGGTGCACCTATCATGCAATACACCGCGAATACTCTCGAACATCAGTGGATGCCGTTCACGGCCAACAAGGACTTCAAGGAGTCGCCACGTCTCGTTCTGAAAGGCGAAGGCGTCTATCTCTGGGACCACAAAGGCGGCAAGATTCTGGACGGCTCCTCCGGGCTCTTCTGCTGTGCGCTCGGGCATGGCCGCAGCGAGATTGCGGATGCGGTCCATCAGCAACTGCTCACGCTCGACTACACGGCACCTTTTCAGCTTGGCCAGCCTGGATCGTTCGAACTTGCAAGCCGCATCGCCAAACTCACGCCCGATGAAATCAACCACGTCTTTTTCGTGAACTCGGGTTCCGAGTCCATCGACACAGCCTTGAAGATCGCCATGGCCTACCACCGCGCCCGTGGCGAAGGACAGCGCACACGCTTCGTCTCGCGCGAACGCGCCTATCACGGCGTCAATATCGGTGGTGTTTCGCTGAGCGGCATGGTCAAGAACCGCGAGACGTTTTCCGGGGTCATGCCGAACGTCGTCTGCATGCGCCATACATGGATGGAAGAACACCGGTTCGTTAAAGGCCAGCCCGAACACGGCGCGGAATTGGCCGAAGACCTGCAGCGCTTTGTCGATACCTATGGTGGATCGACGATCGCTGCCTGTTTCGTTGAACCGATCGCCGGATCGACAGGCTGTCTCGTTCCGCCGAAAGGCTATTTGGAGCGCCTGCGCCAGATCTGCGACGAGAATGGCATTCTCCTGGTCTTCGATGAAGTCATCACGGGCTTTGGCCGTCTCGGCAAGCCGTTTGCGGCACAGGCCTTCGGCGTCACGCCGGACATCATGACCATGGCCAAGGCAATCACCAATGGCGCCCAGCCGATGGGTGCCGTGGCTGTCTCCGACGCGATCTATGACGCGATCGTCAACAATGCACCGGAAGGTGCTGTCGAGCTTTTCCATGGCTACACGTTCGGCGGGCATCCGGCGGCGTGTGCGGCGGGGCTGGCAACACAGGATATTTTCGAGCGCGAGAAACTCTTTGATCGCGCTGCCGACCTTTCGGAGTATTTCCTGGACGCGGTCTTTGAACTACAGGATATCGACATGGTCACCGATATCCGCGGCTACGGATTTTTGGCAGCCATCGACGTCAAGCAAGGCGCGGCACCCGGCGCCCGCGGAACCGAGATTCAGAAGAAGCTCTTCTGGAATGGCCTGCACATCAAATTCACCGGCGACTCGGGCATTCTGGCTCCGCCGTTCATTTCCGACAAATCTCATATCGACGAACTCTGCGCAGCACTGCGCAAGACTCTGGAAGAGATCCGCGATTAGCGGTTTCGAGCGGGAACAAAGCGAAGCACGGCCTGGGCCTTTGGCTCGGGTCGCGCGTTCGTCTGCCCGTTTGTAATTTGTCCCGACGTGGGGCGGGTCATTGTTTACGGCAACGGCGTAACGAACTGGGAGGTTCACATGCGTCGATTTGTTGGCACGCTTGCCGTGTGCTTAGTGGCACTAGTGCACTGACTCATTCGGATGGTTCAGCTTTTCGATGATGAAATCTGCGTTTTGTGTCCATCGGCATTGTTTTGCGTCGGCGTTGTGCTGCTCCAGGTAGCGCTTGATTGCCGCCTGGGGTTCGACGACGGAGCAGAAGACGCCACATAGATTCTGATAGCGTAAAGTATTGAAAATTGATAATTTTTACGTATGAAAAGGAATTTGCAGCTACATACTAATGACGTCGTCAGTAGGCTAGCCGCGCCTCAACGATATTACGTCACCCGCCGTAAGAAACGCGAAATGCTTGGCGTGTCGGTGGACGCAATCAAGGTGACGCTCAATCGCCCAACGCGACAGGAGCTCGTAGCTTCACCAGCTTGCGAATTCTATGTCATCGTTCCGTTCGAAGCCGCAGCTGTCGACGTCATCGACTATCGGGATCGAATTAACTGGCTTGATCACACAGCGACAGTTCTCTCTGAGCTTGCGGAACGCGTTGAACCTGAAGAGTTCGTCTCTACAGCAAAAACCGAGCTTATGCCGGTCTCGGATCAACAGGCATTGAACTGATGACGGTTTGTTCTCCGAAGACGATGTCGAATGCAGTTTAGGATCGAGATAGACAAGACTGGAAAGGCTGGGCTCAGAGACCAGGTCGTCGCCGAGATTTCGAGGCTCATTTTCGAAGGCGTGCTCCAGGCCGAGACAAGATTACCCTCTTGCCGGCAATTTTCGCAGATACTCAAGGTCTCGATAAACACCGTGATAGCTGCATACAGAATTCTTGAAGACCAACATCTCATCTACTCAAAACCACGATCTGGATTCTTCGTCAGCAGATTTGAAGGCGCAAGCGAGAGAAAACCAAGCGCTCACGAATCTGTACCAAAACCGAGTTCCATTTTGTGGGAGCGCTTGAACTGGCGACGGCGATCCGATGATTTGCGGCGAATCATCCGGCCAGAAAATTGGTACGAGTTCGAATATCCATTTGTTTGCAATCAAATCGACGAAGACAAATTTCCTGTCTCACAATGGCGAGAATGTTCGCGGCTGGCCATGAACAGAAAAGACCTGAAGGTCTGGTCTGCGGACAGTCACTACTCCGACAGCATCGAACTACTTGAACAAGTCTGTAATCGTATTTTGCCGCGTCGAGGCGTCTTTGAAACCACAGATTCGGTTTTGGTCACACTTGGAAGTCAAAACGGTCTCTACATCACGAGTCAATTGCTCGGTGGGCGCAACCGCGTGGCAACCATTGAGGATCCAGGTTACCCGGACGCACGCAAGATCTTGCGCGCAAGTTTTGGCGAAGTTCGATTTCAGCCGGTCGATGACGAAGGGTTGATTGTTGACGAGCGGCTTCGCGGCACGACGTTGGTTTTCGCAACGCCAAACCGGCAATGTCCAACCACAGTCACCATGTCGGAACAGCGCAGAAAGGAATTGATTGCAGCAGCTGAAGAGTATGATTTCTTCATTGTTGAAGATGAATATGAGTGCGATGTCGACTACCGAAACTTCACGCCTTTTCCGCTCCGCAGTACCGAGGCCAAGGGCCGTGTCATCTACCTGGGAAGCCTGTCAAAAGGGCTCTCACCCGGATTGAGGCTCGGTTATCTGGTTGCCGAGCCCGAGTTTATCGAGGCCGCCCGAGATGTGCGCGGCACAATTTTGCGTCACCCTCCAATTGTACTTCAGCATACCGCCGCAGTATTTTTGCGTTTCGGCTACTATGAGAGTCAGCTCCGCCGCCTGCATAGTGACTTCATGGCTCGATGGGATGCGGCCGACGAGAGCATCAGAAAGTATCTGCCAGACTTCGATGTTACAGGTACGTATGGCGGAACGAATTTTGTACTTAGAGACCAAGATAGAGATCTGAGCGCTTCTGCGATTGCACAAGAGGCCCAAGAGCGCGGCGTTATAGTTGAACAGATCGCCCCGTGCTACTCGAATTTCGATATCGGGAAGTTCTACTTTCGATTGGGGGTGTCTGCAATTCCAGTTTCCTTAATCGAACCGGGAATCCAAAGGTTAACCGAGTCGATCGCTGTGTTACGTCGCCAATAATGCGTCCGGGTCCAATATGATTCATTCTTTCGCCGGCATCGCTTGCTGTAAAGCGGGTCCTCCTCACCAGACCCTTTGGGCGTCTTGGAGTTTGCCCCTGAGTGCTTTGGAAAGGCTTGAAAGCCAGCAAGGCTTCCTGCGCCTTTCCGCCTTCTCAGAGGCCAATTCCAAGACGCAGAACCATATGCCATTTATCAGTTCACGACCTAAACGTCTTTACCTCCGGTAAAGTTGAACTCCGCGCCCGTTCGAATTCCCGATGGCCAGCGCGACGTCATTGTCTTCAGACGGGTGTAGAACCGTACCCCTTCCATGCCGTGGATGTGGTGATCCCCAAAGAGCGACCTCTTCCAACCGCCAAAGGAGTGATATGCCACCGGAACCGGTATCGGTACGTTGACACCGACCATCCCGATACGAACCCGCGCCCAGAAATCGCGCGCGGCATCGCCATCTCGCGTGAAGATCGCTGTACCATTGCCGTATTCATGATCATTGATCATCTGGACGGCCTCCTCGTATCCGCCGGCGCGAACCACAGAGAGAACCGGACCAAAGATCTCTTCTTTGTAGATCGACATGTCTGTCGTGACATTGTCAAAAAGACAGCCGCCGATAAAAAATCCGTCCTCGTAGCCTTGAAGGCGAATATCTCGCCCATCCACGACCAGATTTGCCCCCTGCTCAACCCCTTGGTCGATCAAGTTGTTGATCTTATCGAAGCTCTGTTTTGAAATGACCGGTCCGAGTTCGGAAGTCGGATCCGTATAGGGCGCTACTTTCAGCGCGCGGACACGTGGTTCCAATGCTTCAACCAGCCGGTCCGCCGTTCCCTCGCCAACAGGCACAGCTACTGAAACTGCCATGCATCTTTCGCCGGCCGAGCCGTAGGCAGAACCAATCAACGCGTCCGTGACCTGATCCATATCTGCATCCGGCATCACCACCAAATGGTTCTTTGCACCACATAATGCCTGTACGCGTTTTCCGTTCGCAGTGCCGCGTGAATAAATATAGTGGCCAATAGGCGTTGAACCAACGAAGCTGACAGCCTCGATTTTCGGATTGTCCAACAGAGCATCGACTGCTTCCTTATCGCCATTCACAACGTTGAATACGCCCTCCGGCAGGCCCGCCTCTGCAAGAAGTTCTGCTATCTTCAGCACCACAGTCGGATCTTTCTCAGATGGCTTCAGCACAAATGTATTTCCGCTTGAGATGGCCACCGGATACATCCACAACGGCACCATGGCCGGAAAATTGAAAGGTGTGATACCGGCGACAACACCGACAGGCTGGCGCACCGTATAGCTGTCGACGTTGACGGCCACAGACTCCGAGTACTCCCCCTTCAGCAGTTGAGGGATGCCGCAGGCGAATTCAACAACTTCGATCCCGCGCGCGATTTCGCCCTTCGCATCCGGGATTGTCTTGCCATGTTCTGCCGAAAGCAATTCAGCCAGCTCATCGATATTTTTTTTCAGAAGGTCCCGGAACTCGAACATCACAGTGGCGCGTTTTGCCGCCGGTGTCGCTGCCCACGCCGGGAGCGCTGCGGCCGCGACATCAACAACGGCATCTACATCTGCCTTCGACGCCAGCAGCACCTGCCCCGATACAGCTCCTGTTGCGGGATTAAAAATGTCACCAGTTCGATCAGACCCGCCCGACCAGGGTTTGTTCGACAGAAAGTGTCCGACAGTAGACATTGTCAATCTCCAGATATCTTTTTTGCACCGTTCAACTCTGCGCAATCAGGTAGCGCCAATCGCGGGAAGGTCAGATGCTATCGAAAATTTCGAGGCTGAGGAGACACAGAATCGAGCAGTGATGGATACAGCGTGTATTCAGGTCCAAGCCCTATAGTCGTTTCAACGCATCAGCAGCAAAACGCCGTGCCCTGGGAATACCAATTGGGCTCTAGCTTCCGGGACCCTCTCGCCGACCGCCTGTCATACTTAGGTGGAACCAATATTCCGCCCCAGCCTGAACACATCCGAAAGCACGCAATCGCCGGAACGCCTGCCTTTTCTGCCGGTGTTACGTTTCCGCCCACAAAATAGGCAGGAAGAATTCTGAACTGTAACCACATTTATCCATAATTGTATCTGTCCCTATCGATTTTCCTTGCGCTCCAATAAGCCAGGAGAATTGCAGCGCGTCAGCGAACGCCGAGCCTTGGGTGGGATATCGCGGAAGTGAGATCATCTGCATGGTACTGATTTTCAACGGGGCCTGTCAGTCCTTGGGGACTGCTTGGGATCCCGGCTTTCCATTGCAGAAGTTCGAGCGGCCGAAACACGATGGCTTCCCCGATAAGGTTCTTGGCTCCGTTGAGCGGCTGTCTCGTTCTCTAAATCGTGCTAAAGCTTTTCAGTCGCGACCTTTGGATCGCTACCAAAAATCGCTTGGTACCAACTCGAGTGCTTTACCCGATGGGCGAATTCAGAAGATACCATCGCAAAAGGAGGATAAGCCGTGAAACGAAACCGTCTAATTCAGACGACATTGTTGGCCGGGGTTGTTGCGTTGTTCACCAACGTTGCCGCCGCTAAGGACGGGAAACCAGACAAAGTAACCAAATGGGTATTCCAACCCTGTTTTGACTCATCTGATGCCGGATGGGGAAGTGGCGTCGTGCCATGGATTAAAGCGGTTGAGAAAGCAACCGAAGGCACGGTCAAAATTAAACTGGAACCGGTTGGGGCGATCACGAGCGGATCCGAATCGTTCGGCGCGACAGCAGCCGGGTTGATTGACGGAACGGCCTGTTGGGGGTCCGTATACAGTGGTGATATGCCTGAGGGGATGTTGGCGTTTGGTATGGCCATGGGTGCCTCCAATACGGACCAGGCATGGAAGGCCATGTGGGGCGATCCCAAATATCGGATTGGCGATTTGATCCAGGAAGCGGCCAAGGAGCGTAATTTGCGGTGGATTGGTTGGACCAACCAAGGCCCCAACGCAATGTTCACGAAGTTCCCTGTTCGCAAAATGGAGGACTTAACCGGCAAGAAGATGCGAGCAGGTGGTCCTCAGGCTCTCTTCCATCAAGCCATGGGCGGCGCTCCCGTAGCCATGGGTGGCGGCGATATCTATACGGCAATCAAGCTGGGTACTATTGACGGTACCTATTGGGATACCGGCGGTATCGACGATATGGCTTTCCATGAAGTCATCAAGTATGCGGCTCAGCCAGGTTGGTGTCCTGCTCAACATCAGGAAACCTTCGTGAACCTGGACAAGTGGAACGCGCTGACTCAATGGCAGAGAGACCGCATTCAAGGCGTCTTCAAGAGCACTTATTTCGAAACCAGCAAGCTGCATGAAGAGGGGGTCGCGCATGCGTTGAAAACCCTCAAGGACGCTGGCGGGGAAGTGATCCAGTTCGCCCCTGAAGAAATCAAGAGAATGCGTGCCAAGTCCATCGCCGAAGTTTGGCCGCTGGTTGCGAAACGATCAAAACGCAATGCCAAAGGCGTGGAAATCTGGAAAAAGTTTCTGAAAGATATCGGAGAACTTTAATTGGCTCAGCGACCAATCAAACGCATATGAGCCAAAACAGGTCCAGGTATAAACGCCTGGACCTGTTCCATTCGTACGTACGACACAGATCCCTGGAATCGGCAAATGCCAATCCAGGCGTATGAGTGGATTTTTTACGGGAAAGGCACGACCGACCCTGTTGCGGGACCCCCGACTTTCCAATGATTAAATCCAATGAGATTCAGGAATTGACTATCTGCTGGACCACAATCGAATTTGCCTGAAAGCAGGAGGGGTGATGTACAACAAGATAATTATTGCGAGCGCCTTGGATCAAGGCTTTAGTCTAAAGGCGCTAGAAGCGGCTAAGGCACTTGTTTCGGAAAACGGCAAAATTATCGCCGTTCACGTCATTGAGCCTGTCAACAATGTGGTCGAGTCATTTATGCCCGAAGATGCTAAATCCAAGGCATATGACACAATCAAAGAAATGATGGCTGACCGTCTAAACGACGAAAATGAAATTGAATCTGTAATACTATCAGGTCAGGCAGGCATCGAAGTATCAAATTACGCCAAAAAAGCTGATGCGGACTGTATAATCGTCGGCTCTCATAAACCTGGTTTGGACGATTTTTTCCTCGGTTCAACGTCATCTCGTATCGTGCGACATGCTCCGTGTGCCGTGCACGTGCTGCGTTAGGTTAGCGAATTGATCGGTTTAGATTTGTGCGGTGTCGCATTCGACAGCTTGTCCGATGACGGGGTTTGCGAGTGCGGGGCCCACGACCCGTATTCCAGTACTTAACGTGAGAAGAGTAATACCAGCGCGGTCTTAACCAAGTCGCGGACAGGGTCGATCGGGTGCGCGTCAGAAACAGCGCGAGCATAGTCTCGACCGCCACCACAAACCGCCGAGCTACCGGCCGCCAGCTCGTCCTCCACAACACGACGCTCCAAGGCAATCCGGCAACCCGCCGACAGGACCGTGCTCAAGGAGGTTTAGTTCGGACTTCTCGCCCTGCTGCGGATCGTAATTGCGTCAGGCGGGATCTATCCGAGAGGAAAGTCTCGAAAAGCGCAGCCCGGCGCTACAGTTGAGAGGCTTGACGACGCGAACGCCCCACCTCGTGCGACCCGAAGGACGGTCCATATGGGGCGACAGTCTGCGTCAAAACGCGTGCCTGACGGATAGGCATCGCGCTGGGCACTTTTCATTGATTGACCTTGACCTGCGTCCCGGCAGGACGCAGCAGTGTGAGAAGGTCCGGACTAAGCATTCACGCGCCATACCGGCAAAGGGCGAATGGAAAACGACAACAACACTGCCGAGCGCGATCCGTGGCGCTGCCCTCGAGTGGAAAAGCTGGTTGTTTGCAAGCTCTGATATTGACGCCGAACGCGCCGCCCGGATCTATACGCTCATCGAGACGGCAAAGCTCAACGGCGGCTACTCGCAGCTCTATCCTTCCGATGATCCGCCTGCATCGCTGATTACCCTATCAATCGCCCGCATCGGCGCTCAATCCCGCTTCGAAAGCAACCTGCGCCCGAACGGACGCAGGTTGATCTGGACAGATCAGTGACTATGCAGCATCAGACTCTTTGGAGAACAGGGTCTGCAAATCATGGACAAGTTTTTTGATCACAATCAACATCATGATCGCGCCGGTAATTGGGAAGAATATCTTCAGCGGATAGATGGGAAAGGGAATGCTCGTTGGCGTGTGCTGGTTCAACTTAACCGACAGCATCGCTGCTTGATACCCCTTCCACATCAATACAGCGAGGAATAGAAACGTAAAGGTCACCGTGATGATGTCGCAGATCGCTTTTTTCTTGGCGGAAAAATTTGCATAAAAGAGATCCAGTTTGACGAACGCATTGTCATTCAGCGAATAGATTCCACCCACGCATGCCAGCAACACCATAGCCATTTGGAGCGTTGTTGAAATCCAAAGAGATGGTGAGTTTAAAACATATCTTAGAAAGACATCTGTCACACCGAGAAACGTGCAATATAGGATTAGCAGCCAGCCAACCCGGCCCATTGCTTCGGCGATGAAGTCGATCGTTTTTTCAATTGCGTTCCACAGTATCATGTTCGACCTCTCATCGGCATTTTCGTTTCTGCCGTTTGGATCCTAAGACACCAAGAATCGAAAGACCCCTGTTTTCTCACCATTGTGCATCGTTCGCGGTCTTGCGCCATGCTGCTTACTTTGCCAATTCCGGAAGCCATGTGGCGATCGCGGGGAAGAAGAAAACCAGCAACAAACCGATCACCTGCAGGACGATGAACGGTCCGACCGATTTGTACACGTCGCCCATGGTGACGTCGGGAGGCATGACGCTTTTCAGCCAAAAGAGGACAAAACCGAAAGGCGGCGTGAGATACGCGATCTGAATATTGACGATAAACAGAACGCCGAACCACAGCTTATCAATGCCCAGGGCATCGATGATCGGGATGAAGAGGGGCGTGCACAGCATAATGATTGCCCAATCATCCATTACCATGCCGAGTAACAGGATGATGAACATCATCATTGCCAGGATGCCGATTTCTCCCCCTGGCATGCTGAGAACCAGTGTCGTCACCAGTTCCTGGCTGCCGAGTGAATTGAAGACGTTCAGATAGATATTGGAGGCAATCAATATCCATAGACCCATGCCGGTAAGCTTCACCGTCGTGGTCAGTGAATCCTTCAGCACTTCCCAGGTCAGTCTGCCATAAAGCAGGTTGATGACGAGCGCGCCGGTCGCACCGAAAGCGGCAGCCTCCGAGGGTGTCGCGACACCGCCCCAGATTGCACCGAGCACGAGTACGATAAGCAGCATAAACGGCCATATACTCACCAGGGCATGGAGCTTTTCGGATGTGGTGAATTTTTCCTCGGGTGGCACTGCCGGTCCCATTTCAGGTTGAAGCCGACAACGGACACCGATGTAAGTGATGTAAAATATGGCAAGCATCATACCGGGGAGAATTCCACCCAAGAACAAGCCGCCAATGGAAACTTTGGCCAAGAGGCCATAGAAAATGAAAGGAACACTGGGTGGGATGAGAGCACCTAACGCTCCGCCGGCACCAATGGATCCGATTGCGATATCCTTGCTGTATTTGTACTTGATCATTGATGGGTAAGCGATTTGACCCATCGTAATTGTCGCTGGCGGCGTAATTCCGGTAATGGCAGCAAAAATCGTGCAGACCTTGACCGTACCCATGGCCAGGCCGCCAGCAATATGGCCGATAATCTTATAGACCGCGTCGTAGGCAGCCTCGGCAATCCCCGAAAATCGGATCAAGCTCCCCATAAAAAGAAAGAGCGGAACCGTAACCAACACATTATTCCACGGCGTGGAGTAAAACGCGCTGGGGATTGTCAGCAAAGCGCGTGGCTCGAATATCGCGGCGAAAATAACAGCAGTGCCCCCCAGACCAAAGGCCACGGGAAGCCCAAGAAATAGAGAGATGAACAAAACTACAAAATAAAGAAACGTAATAAGTTCTATGCTCATAGCGTTTCGTCCTATTTTCGCTTTTATGGTTGAATCTGGCTCAATATTCGGAAGGCGCGACGGCTTCCCACATGTTCGCCCTATACCGTCTAAATCTGTTTCACTGTCATGCGCTTTGCCGTTTTTCGAAGTTTGTTCGCCCCATAGCCGGCCCGCCACCAATCTTACAATGGCCCGTTTCAAAAGATATGTCGGCTAAGGAACGGCTCCGAGACTCAATCCTCCCGTCTCCGCTCAATATTGATGTCACATTTGCCTCCCAAAGAACGAGGGGATCGTTCCGATCTTGTCGTTGTCGCGACAACACGCTATCGCACATTTCCTCTCAGAAGTCCCGAAGGACTGGAATGCCTCGTTGACATCCAATACCAGCCCTCCCTTCACAACAAACCAACTGAGAAGAGACGTTCTCTGACGCGCTGCACCGACACTACTATTGGGGCGCAAGGAGAAACGATAAAGACAGATACAATTGTCGAAAAATATGGATACAGTTCGGTCTGGATCGTTTAGCTGCGTATTTAGCCAGTGGAAACAGCTTGGTCCACATTTCCCAAATAATCTGATCTGCGGACGCGTCGGAGTTCCTTCAGGCCGCTGTTGTCGTCATGGGCATCGTCGTGATCAGCATTATCGCCTATTGCTTCGACCTCTTCATGCGATGGGTCGAAAAAGTCGTCGTGCCCTGGAAGGGCCGGGTCTAAGGCGACCGACACCAATAGCCACCTCCCTTTTCCGGGGAGTTGGTCCCCTCACCTCAAGCTATCGTTGATCGCATTGAGCGCGTCCGATCCCGGACAGAGCCTGGCCGTGTCCAAGCCGTTCAGAGGCGCCTTCGAGGTCTCGATCAGATTGTGCAGGTCCTTCTGGTCCTGATTGATATAGAGCAGGCCTGTCACAACTTCGCCATTGGAATAGCGCTTGCGAAGGGTCTTGAAGGCCTCGTTCGCATCGCGCGGATCATAGTCCTCATCCAGCTTGTGGAGGGTCATGTTCGAGCCGTCATGCATCTCGACCTGCAATGTCTCGCCTTCGTCATAGTCGGCCGTGATCTCATCGCGCCTCGGCACAAAATCCAGCCCGCCAACGGCTTCTGAGTGATCGCGGATATAATCGTAGCTCTTGGTCGATGCGGCGTGATTGTTGAAAGTCACACAGGGCGAAATGATATCGAGCAGCGCAAATCCCTCATAGCGAATGGCGGCCTTGATCAGCGGCACGAGCTGTGCCTTGTCGCCGGAAAATCCGCGCGCCACGAAACCGGCGCCGAGTTGGATCGCCAGCGTGCACAAGTCGATCGCATCGAAGAGATTGTCTTCGCCCTTCTTGCTCTTCGACTCTTTGTCGTTTGTCGCGGAAAACTGGCCTTTCGTCAGACCATAAGTCCCGTTGTTCTCGACAATGTAGGTCATATTCACGCGCCGGCGGACGGCATGGCAGAACTGGCCCAGTCCAATTGATGCCGTATCGCCATCGCCCGAGACGCCGAGATAAACGAGATCGCGGTTGGCCAGATTGGCGCCTGTCGCAATCGCGGCCATGCGGCCGTGCACGGAGTTGAAGCCGTGCGAGTAATTGAGGAAATAGTTGGTCGACTTGGACGAACACCCGATCCCCGACAGCTTTGCCAGCCGGTGCGCCGGCAGATCGAGTTCGAAGCAGGCCGCGACAATCGCTGCCGAAATCGAGTCATGGCCGCATCCTGCACAGAGCGTCGAAAGCACGCCCTCATAGTCGCGGCGGGTCAGACCGAGCGCGTTCTTGGCAAGTTTCGGATGGCGGACGCTGGGCTTCTTGATGAAGGTCATGGGTTCACTCAGTTCATGCGGGTCTCGAGGCTGAGCGCCTCGGTGACCGCTTTGTCGCCTTCGATAAGGGATTGCAGGCTCTCTTTGACGAATTTCGCACTGAGAGGCATGCCGTCATAGTTCAGAACGGGAATGAGTTTGTCTGCCGGCAGTCCGGCTTCGGTGATGAGCAAAGTGCGCATCTGCGCATCCCGGTTCTGCTCGATCACAAAAATCCGCTCATGAGCCTCGGCGAATTCCTGTAGCTCGTTGGTGAAGGGAAAGGCCTTTATGCGAAGTGCGTTGAGCTTATAACCCTCGCGCTCCAGCTGATCGAGGCCTTCGCGGACAGCCGGTTCCGTTGAGCCGAAATTGATCACGCCCAGCTTCGTGTCCCCATCGCGATCATGCCAGACCGGCGGTGGCACCATCTTGGCCGCCAGTTCGAACTTCGCCTGCAGGCGGTCCAGATTCATGGCATTGATGACACCGTCCTCGGTGTAGCGCGCAAAGGCATCGTGGGATGAGCCACGCGTGAAGAACGCGCCCTTGGTCGGATGGGTTCCGGGAATCGTCCGATAAGGAATACCGTCGCCATCCACGTCCAGATAGCGGCCATAATTCTCAATCTTGTCGAGATCGTCGGCACCCAGCACCTTGCCGCGGTCGTGGACACGCGTGTCGTCCCACTCGAGCCTGTCGACCACCCAGTCGTTCATACCGATATCGAGATCGCTCATGACGAAGATCGGTGTCTGCAGCCGCTCGGCGAGATCGAAGGCATCGGCCGAGAGCTCGAAGCATTCCTTCGGGTCGGCGGGGAACAGCAGCACATGGCGCGTGTCCCCGTGCGAGGCGTAGGCGCAGGTAATGATGTCGGACTGCTGGGTCCGCGTCGGCATCCCGGTTGACGGACCGCCCCGCTGAACATCGAACAGCACCACCGGCACCTCGGAAAAGTAGGCAAGGCCGATGAACTCGTTCATCAGCGAGATGCCGGGCCCAGACGTCGCGGTGAATGCGCGCGCACCGTTCCAACTGGCACCGATGGCAATGCCGATTGCCGCCAACTCGTCCTCGGCCTGAACCACGGCGCCGAGTTTCTTGCCGTCATTGTCGAGCCGCAGCCGCTTCATATGCTTGTCGAACGCTTCGGCAAGCGATGTCGATGGCGTGATCGGATACCAGGCCGCAACCGTGGCGCCCGCATAAAGGCATCCGAGCGCCGCCGCCTCGTTGCCGCTGACCATGATCTTGTCATCCGTGCCATTGGATCGCTTCACGCGCAGGGGCAGCGGACAGTCGAAATTCAGTTCGGCATAGTCCCGGCCCATATTCAGAGCCTGGAGGTTTGGTGCGATCGACTTCTGCTTGCCTTTGAAGCGATCGTTCAATGCCTCTTCGAGAACCGAAAACTCGATATCCAGCAAGGCAGACAGTGCCCCCACATAGACGACGTTCTTGAAGAGCTGGCGCTCACGCGGATCGATATAGGCTTCGGCGCACATGCGGGCGATGGGAATGCCCAGCACCTCCACATCCTTGCGGTCGAAATCGCGCGGGAAGCTGGAGTCGTAGATCATGTAGCCGTCCGGCGCGATCTCCGCGATGTCGTCGCGATAGGTCTGCGGGTTCATGGCGACCATGATGTCCGCCTTCTCCTGGCGGGCGGCATATCCGGCTTCCGATATGCGCACCTCGTACCAGGTCGGCAGGCCCTGAATATTCGATGGAAAGACGTTCTTCGGGGAGACGGCGAGTCCCATCCGAAAAAGCGCCTTGGCGAAGAGCAGGTTCGCGCTGGCGGAACCCGATCCATTGACGTTGGCGAATTTGACGACGAATTCGTTGATCCGGCTCATGATCTCATGACCTAGATGTAGGTTCGGCTATGGGCAACGCAGGCATTGTCGGCCTGGGCCTCGACATAGGTGAATTTCTGCATGTCCCAGGCTCCGGTGGGACAGCGCTCGGCGCAAAGACCGCAATGCAGACAGAGATCCTCATCCTTCGCCATGATGCGGCGAGTTTTGAGGGGCGGTGAAATGTACAAATCCTGCGTCTTGTTCACGGCCGGCACGCGAAGCCGGTCCCGCAACTCCTCTTCCTCGCCATTCGGCGTGAAGTTGATGCAGTCGACGGGACAGATGTCCATGCAGGCATCGCACTCGATGCACAGATTCCGCACGAACACGGTCTGGATATCGCAATTGAGACAGCGCTCTGCCTCCTTGAAGGCAAGCTTCTCGTCATAGCCGAGTTCAACCTCGACCGTCAGGCTTTCAAGCGAGGCATCGAGGTCCGCATGGGGCACAGGCACCCGCCTCATGTCGGAGAAGTCATTGTCATAGGACCATTCGTGGATGCCCATCTTCTGGCTGACCAGACTGACGCCAGGCGCCGGACGGTCCCGCAATGATTTTCCGTTGCAGAAAAGATCAATCGAAATGGCCGCCTGATGGCCATGGGCCACGGCCCAGATAATGTTCTCCGGCCCCCAGCCCGCGTCGCCGCCGAAGAAGACCTCCGGCCGTGACGATTGCATGGTCTCCCGGTCGACGATGGGCGCGTCCCATTCGTTGAACTCGATCCCGATATCGCGTTCGATCCAGGGGAATGCGCCCTCCTGACCGATCGCCATCAGCACATCGTCGCATTCGAAATCGACGGTCTCGCCCGTCTCTACCAGCGAGCGGCGGCCGGTCTCGTCATATTCCGGCTCGACCAGAGCGAAGCGAACGCCTGTCAGGTGGCCGCCCTCATGCAGGAAGGCCACCGGTTTGTGGTTGTCGAAGATTGGCACGCCTTCGCGCTCGGCATCTTCGATTTCCCAGTCCGAGGCTTTCATATCCTGGCGCGGACTGCGCACGGTGACCCGTACGTCCCGTCCGCCGAGACGCAGAGCCGTCCGGCAGCAATCCATCGCCGTGTTACCGCCACCAATGACGATGACACGCTTGCCGATCTTCTCCACATGCTTGAAGGCAACGGAGGTCAGCCAGTCGATCCCGAGATGGACGTTGTCAGACGCTTCTTCGCGCCCTTCGAGCCAGAGATCCTTTCCGCGGGGTGCGCCCGTGCCGACGAAGACGGCGTCGAAGTCACCCTTGAGAACTTCTTCGAGGCTGGTGATTTCGTGCCCGAAATGCGCCTCGACACCCATATCCAGAACACGGCCGACCTCTTCATCCAGCACATCGGCGGGCAGACGGAAGGACGGAATATTCGTGCGCATCAGGCCGCCGCCGATCTGGTCCTTTTCGAACAGATGACAGGTGTAGCCGAGCGGCATCAGGTCGCGCGCAACGGTGAGCGATGCGGGTCCGGCGCCGAGCAAGGCAATGCGCTTGCCGTTCTTTTCGGCCGGCACCTGCGGCAGATAGGCATCGATGTCGCCTTTAAGGTCTGCTGCGACGCGCTTCAGGCGGCAGATGGCCACCGGCTTCTCATCCACGCGGCCGCGCCGGCATGCCGGCTCGCAAGGCCGATCGCATGTGCGACCGAGAATGCCCGGAAATACATTCGACTCCCAATTGAGGAGAAAGGCTTCCCCGTAACGCCGTTGCGCGATGAGCCGGATATATTCCGGCACGGGGGTGTGCGTCGGACACGCCCATTGGCAGTCGACCACCTTATGGAAGTATTTGGGGTCAGCAATATCCGTCGGCGGCATTGCCGCGTCGGCAACCATGACATCTGTCGGTGACATCGCGTTTCGGCTCCGAGTGCCTTTCGACCAGCCTCAATTTTCATTACCGGTAGGAAGCAAAACCAAATCTGGTGTATGGCTTCTCACCGAACATCCGAGCCCCGTTCAATCCCGGGCCCGCCCGCAACGAACCAACATCGATTCGAGCTATGGAAGCAGAGGAAACAGGCCCACGCAATTCACAAATAGATGTGGGCTTAACCCGTTTCAAGTTAGGCTTTCGTCCGTGACACAAATACATCACATTCGGGTCGCCAAAGAGCGCGACCGGCTGCCGCGCGAGGCACAGCTTGCGCATAAACTGGCCGTCATGGCGGCGGACCCGGTTCCGGCCGACGACGACGTGGCCGAGATGATCGTCAACCGCATCATCGACAATGCCGGCGTCGCGATGGCGGCGATCAATCGGTCGGCTCCTGCAACGGCTCGGGCGCAGGCTCTTGCGCACCCCCGGCAAAACGGCGCGACGCTCTTCGGATTGGCGCCCGAGACCCATGTCGATGCCGAATGGGCTGCATGGGCGAATGGCACAGCGGTGCGCGAACTCGACTTCCACGACACGTTTCTGGCGGCCGACTATTCCCATCCCGGCGACAACATCCCACCCCTCATTGCCGTTGCCCAACAATGCGGCGTCAGCGGTGCCGATCTGATCCGCGGCATCGCCACCGCCTATGAGGTCCAGGTGAACCTGGTCAAAGGCGTCTGCCTGCACGAACACAAGATCGACCATGTGGCCCATCTCGGCCCTTCGGCTGCAGCCGGTATCGGCACCATGCTCAACCTCGAGCCGGAGATCATTTATCAAGCCATCCAGCATGCCCTGCACGTCACCACCGCCACGCGCCAGTCGCGCAAGGGCGAGATCTCGAGCTGGAAGGCGTTCGCGCCGGCCCATGCCGGCAAGTTGGCGATCGAGGCCGTCGACAGGGCCATGCGCGGCGAAGGCGCGCCCTCCCCGATCTATGAAGGCGAAGACGGCGTCATCGCATGGATGCTCGGCGGTCCCGATGCGTCTTATGACGTGCCGCTTCCTGAAGCGGGCGAGCCCAAGCGCGCGATTCTGGAGACCTACACCAAGGCCCATTCGGCTGAGTATCAAGCCCAGGCGCTTATCGATCTCGCCATGGAGATCGGCTCGGATGTCGCCAAACGCGTCGATGGGGACTGGGACCGCGTGAAAGACGTCATGCTTAGAACAAGCCACCACACGCACTATGTGATCGGTACAGGCTCGGGCGACCCCCAGAAGATGGACCCCAATGCAAGCCGCGAAACGCGCGATCACTCGATCACCTATATCCTTGCTGTCGCACTTCAGGACGCCGAATGGCATCACGAGGCGTCCTATGCGGATGAACGGGCGCAAAGGCCCGATACGGTGCGCCTCTGGCAGAAGATCCGCACGGAAGAGAATGACGACTGGACGGCGCGCTACCACGCGGCCGATCCGGCTGAAAAAGCTTTTGGCGGTGAGTTGGTCGTCACGCTTGACGATGGCGGTACGATCGTCGCCGAGAAGGCACTGGCCAATGCTCATCCCGGCAGCGCTCGCCCGTTCGCGCGGGACGATTACATCACCAAGTTCCGAACGTTGACCGACGGGTTCGTCGATGCCGTCGAGCAGGACCGCTTTGTCGATGCTGCATCGCGCCTGCTGTCGCTGGAGCCAAACGATCTCGATGCGCTCACAGTCCAGGTGCCGGATTCGGCACTCACCCACAACGAGAAAACGGGCATTTTCTGATCTATTCTCCCTTTGCATGGGGTTGTTCCTCGATTCTTCGTGCACCCCGCCTCACCCGAAGCTGCTGGCGCATTCATCTGCTCCGGCCCGCTTAGGCCGCTCGACGCAAAAGCCATTCAACAGACCTGGTGATTTTCGGAGAGTCGCAGGCTGCAATCAATCACCTTGACGCAACGCAAGGTCACCCAATTCGTCAACGCCAGAGTTACGTTGCCTTTGGCGGAACCAATGATGGTGTGTTTCTGCGAAGAGTCAGCAAGATGTCTGGCCATTGCCACAAACAGTGGGGGAGCGCATCAAATCCGAGCGTGTCCGCCGCAGTATACGTCAGAAGGACTTGGCATTGATAACGAATGGGGATGCGAGCACGTGTTATCACGTGGGAGCGGCACAGTGTTGAGCCGTCCGTGAAATTCATTCCAGCCATCATCAAATGGCTTGGCTATGATCCGTTTCCGGTGAGGAGACATTCGGTGAGAAGCTGGCGTGGCGACGGACGAAGGCGGCCTCTCGCGCAGCGAGTTCGCCGAACGCTTGGGGCTGAATTGTTCCACCGCTGAGCAATGGGAGCGTGGTGTGTGCCGGCCTTCCAATGAGAACATGGTCAAGTTGCGCCACCTAATCGGCGATGGGTGACTGTGAGCGGGAAAACGACTTTCGGCTGTCGGCATCTTTAGCTTTTAGGCCTGGTTAACTCCGATAATCCAGTACGCAACGACGTCTGGCAGCACTTCACGAAGCTCCATCGGAAAATGTCTGCTTACCGTCGATTTGTAACAGCTATCGGATGCCAAGCTGCCGTATTGGCAGCCGCACTGGATCGGCGGCTCGTGACCCTGGGTGTGTAAAAACGTGGTGGCTGCTACGATTCTCCCATGATTCGGTCTGGAGGGTCGGATGAAGCGATTTGTCGAGGGTGCTGATCGGGACCAGGTGACACTTTTCCCGGAATGCCTTGAGGACTGGATCGATGAGAACAACCCGGTCCGGGTGATTGATGTCTTCATTGATGGGCTGGATCTCGGTGCTCTCGGTTTTTGCCGTGTTGATCCAAGAGCGACGGGCCGGCCGTCTTATCACCCCTCGGTTCTCCTGAAGCTTTACGTCTATGGTTATCTGAACGCGGTGCAGTCGAGCCGCCGGCTTGAACGCGAGGCAGGCCGCAACGTTGAGGTGATGTGGCTGATGGGCCGCCTTGTGCCCGACCACAAGACCATTGCCGACTTCCGCAAGGACAATGGGCCTGCGATCCGCAAAGTGTGCACGCGGTTTGTTGAGCTGTGCAGAGAGATCGGCCTGCTGGCGGGAGCCAGTGTTGCGATCGATGGCTCCAAGTTCAAGGCGGTGAACAACCGTGACCGGAACTACACCAAAGCCAAGATGAAGCGACGCATGGCGCAGATCGAGGAGAGCGTCGCTCGCTATATGCATCAGCTCGATAGTGCGGATCGCCAGGAGCCGAGCGAAGCCATTGCTATGCGCACGACACGGCTGAAGGAGAAGATTGCCAAGCTCGGGCACGAGATGCAGCGCCTGGAAGAGCTCGAATGCCAGATGCTCGAGGCAGCAGACGAGCAGATCTCCCTAACGGACCCAGACGCCCGTTCCATGGCGACGAGCGGGCGCGGTTCAGGCGTTGTCGGCTACAATGTCCAGACGGCGGTCGATACCGAGCACCATCTGATTGTTGCTCACGACGTGACGACGAGCGGATCGGACCGATTGCAACTCGTGCCGATGTCACAACAGGCCATGGTGGTGCTGGACGTCGAGGAACTCGATGTGGTGGCAGACCGTGGTTATTTCTCCTCGGAGCAGATCCTGGAGTGTGAGCGGGCCGGCGTGGGCGTTACGCTGCCCAAACCGCAGACGTCGGGTGGGAGGGCTCGCGGCCTCTTCGTCAAGGCCGATTTCCGTTACCTCCCCGATCAGGACGCCTATCTCTGTCCGGCGGGTGAGGCTCTGCCATTCACATCTCACAAAAGGGAGACGGGTGGTCTCAACATGCGGCGATACACGACCAAGGCTTGCGCGATTTGCGAGCTCAAGGATCGCTGTACAAACGCGCGCCAGCGTCAGGTCAGTCGTTGGGAACACGAAGACGTCCTTGAAGAGGTGCAGCGCCGCCTGGATGAGAACCCTCAAGCGATGCGCGTGCGTCGCGAGACCGTCGAACATCCGTTCGGGACGATCAAGTCGCGCATGGGGGCGACGCACTTCCTGATGAAGCGATTGAAGAACGTGAAGACCGAGATGTCCCTTGCCGTGCTGGCCTACAATCTCACCCGTGTCATGAACATCATCGGAGCCAAGTCGCTGATCGCCGCGATCCGGCAGTCTCTCTGTCTGATCTCATCAAAATGCGCTCTGGTGAACGCTTGGACCGCTCTCACGGCCTTCCGGTCGTCGATGTGCTTCGAATTGCGCAAAATCCGGCTCAACAACGAAACGGTCGCTCCCAACTGGACATGACGACGAGTTTCTACACGCCCAAGACCCGGAGCGGTCATCGTTGGATCCTTGATTGAGCACTGCACCGTTGACGCAATAAGCATTTTGCGGAAATGCCTGAATGGCGTTGCTGTGACGATCCAACAATCCCAATGCTTTCTTGGGGTTGATCAAACTCTTTGTCGGATAGCGGCTTCTGGCGCATAGCCTAAATGGTCGGTATCCATCGGTTAGGTGGTGACATTGATTTGCCGCCCCCTTTTTCAGGGGTTACCGTTAGAATCTTACGATGAGGATGAGCGATCAGATTACGGAAATGGGGTGATGCAACATGCGCTTATTTTTGTTGGCTGTCTTTTGTCTGGCCGTCTCACAACATGATCAGGTAGAGGCCCGCGATTTGGGTGTCTGCAATGGTTTGAATTTCAAAGCTTGTGCTGAGGCATTTTATCATAGCGATAAATCGTTTTGGCTCGAGGAGTGTAATGCAGCCGGGATCAATTCACCTAATGAATGCATTGCTGCGATGATCGCCTGTGTTTCGAGTCATGAACCAGAGGACATGCGTAAGTACAAGAACGAACAGAGCGTTCTGCAAGGCGAATTCACGGATGAGGAAGACATCGGAACAGTCATCAAGTTATGCCTTGCATTCTAGCGGCTTACGATATCCCTCCAAGCGAGGGCGACGCGCTGATATCCGCTAGTTGAGTGTCGAGCGAGAACCAGTTTTTGAGTCGAACCAGAAGCTGCACAGACTGAAATCAGCGTTATAGGACGCAGGCCTGCCGGACCGCATCATGGCTCGTGTTTCAATAGACAAAACAGAATCCAACCTCTTCGTAGATGTCTTCAAAGGACCCGAATTTCTTCAATTCCTGAACAGTCTGCGGTAGACATTTTTTCATTTCTTGCAGGCATTCGATTGCGGAATTTTTGTTCCAACTATCTTTGCAATCGGCGAGCCATTGTTCCTTGTCTGAATGGAATATCGCTTCGGCGCATGCAGAACCATCCAATCCATTACATATCCCCAGAGAACCAGCTTCGAGCCGAGTGCTGTTTGTGAAAATCACAATTGCGACGACGAAAATGAACCGTACTGCCATTTGCGCTTCCAAACCCTCTGCCTTGGCCGATGCGCAGAAACGTACTCTGTGTCCTTGATTTCCCAAAGTTCTATTCAACATCCGCGATCTCAACCGACATCGAGCAAGGCATCGACGAGCGCGTGACAGGCGACAGCGGCTCGCCGTCATTTCAGGTCACCGTCACCGACAATGCACTCCAGTTGAGAGGTCGCGAAGATGCTCGCTTGAGTGCATGGGACGCAATGCCCGGCCAGGAACGAGCCTAAGGTTTCACACCCACTGGACCGCTTTTCTCTCGCTTGCGGCGTCACGCTTGGAAGTGCTTTTCCCTTAGTGCTACCCTCAAGTCAGAGCGTCGCAGGATGTCCGTCTTTGGCGGGTTAGCGCCTCTTAGGGATCGCTCATAATGCGCCATCTCGGCTGCCATTAACGTGGTGATCGATTGGATTCTGGAAGACTACGTCGTGAACTTGGGACCAACGCTTCCGGAGCAAGTGAACCGGGCCTATGACCTTTTTGGAACCAAGGAGATGAGATGAACGACACGAAAAACCGCACCCTCTCGATTGCCAGTATCGTTGTTTCCCTGGCGATTTCTTTCAGTGCCCATGCAGCTGATGACGAGGCTGCGAAAAAATGCCGTGAAGCGCTCATGCCGGAACGCAAGGCTCTTGCGGAAAGCGCCAACAAACTGAATCAAGCTGTTCAGGAGCTCAATCTGCGCAAGCATGAGCTTTCTGACGCAGAGCAGAAGAGCCAGCGCCAGGAATACCGGGCAAAATTTAGTGACATTCGAGCGCGCACCGCAAAACTCAAGGAAAACTGGAATGGGTGCCAAACAGCCGAAAAGAGCCCGTCCAACAGTCCGAAACAGTAGTCTGTTCTACGTCATCAGCGGCGGAGATCTCTTCATCTGGTCCGCCGCCCACCCTCGCCGACGACGATAAACGGAGCCCAATAGGCCGGATGGGCTTCATGGGCCGCGCCCTTGTCGATACGCGCAAGCATCGATCGTCGGAGCGCTCCGGCGCGGCCGATTGTCGGATCGGAGCGGAGTTCGGCGAAGGCCGTGGTCGTGAGTTTTACCGCAGCTTCGGAGACCACCGGCAAAAGGACAAGTCTGAAGGCAGCCTATTCGGCATGCAAAAGAGACCGCGAATGCCAGAGCAATGCCTGCGGACGCCAATGGGCGGGAATGGATAACCTCATCTGTTGTCCAAGCGGTAATACGACCTATGCGGGCCTGGATTATTGCTTGGGTATTCCTCTCGGCTTCCCCTGTTGGAGCGACCACATGTGTGCAACCAAATACTGTAAGGGGAACCTTAGTGGCCTTCAGAAAGGCATTTGCTACGCTAGGTAGCCAAGGCCGATTTGTGTTGGCGCCGGATGAGACCCGGTGTTTCAATCATATGATTTCTGGAAGCAGCGGCGAGATTGCCGATCGCGCCTCGACAGCAGTTTGTCGGATGTGTCGATTCGACCATTTTTGCACATCTGAGATTCCGTGGGTCTCAAAGAGTGGCGACTCCTGCTCGAGCCTAAGTGGTCGATCTCCAGATTCACGGCTGCTATCCATCTAGAATCAGCCGTCACCGACGGCTTGGCGGCAAGGCCGAGTTTGACCCGAAGCGGATACCCGAACTTACTCGACTGCTGTGCATTCTGCGTAGTGATCTGGGCAAGATGTGCGACCCTTGAACGACAGAGAAAATGTTCGCCCAGAGGGGACTGCATAGTGGTTGCAGCGTCTCCCTTGCAGATGGTGCGAGACTTCGCCCTTGTTGCAACAGCGGGAGTTCAAAATTACTATTGACGCGTTTTGAGGGATTACGACTGCCGATGGGGCGTTGGGTGATCAAGCTCATTCAAAGATCTCAATGTGCGCTGACTCTAATCATTTTGGCGGGTGCTATCGCTGACAGCACCGCGGTTGCCGGAAATCGGAAATCCCACGCGGTCGTTCCCGCCGGTCAGGCGGCATCTGTCTCGGTTCGTATCGGTCATTCGGAAGAGGTCTCTGCAGTAGCCTTTTCGCCGGACGGCAAGACCGTCGCCACCTGCGGCGGAGAGGACGCCTTGAAGCTATGGAACAGTACGACCGGCGAACTCCTTCGCACGCTGCGAGATGAAGAGGTCGAGGAACCGGTTTGTCTTCGGGCAATGAGCTTCTCAGGCGATGGACAAAAAATCTTGACGGGCGGTGATTTTCTCACTCTTCGCGTCTGGAGCGTTACGACAGGACGCGTATTAGATTGGCGGGGCGGCGACATTCTCGATCCTCCGGTCTTTACGGAAGGCCTGACATATTTTGCCGAATGGGAAAGTGATGAGTCGGATAGCGATGACGACAAAAAGGATCCGGACGCGCGGATTTTCCAGTCAGTTACGTGGAAGAAGCTGCATACTTTGAAAGGCTTCAGGCAGAACATTCGTGCCCTGGCTTTCGCCCCCAATATCAATCGGTTCGCTATTGTCGATGGGGATGGACGAGGATTGATCTGGGATCCAGTGCGACGCCGATTCAGCACTAGAATCGACGACTTCGAAGGAAAGATCCACTCGATATCCTATTCACCGGATGGCAAATGGATCCTCGGGAGAGATGACAAAGCTCTCAGGCTCTGGGACGCCCTGACTGGGCGTCCGGTCCGCACGTTCGAACCGTTTAAATCCTCCGCAAAGGAGGCCAAACCGCAATATTCGGTGGTTCGCTACTCGCCCGACGGAACGCGGGTTATCGCCGTCGGTACAAGAGAAGGGACGCCGGGTGTTGCCCATGTCTGGGACCCGCGCACCGGCGCACCACTGTTCTCACTGGAAGGCCACGAGCGGTTCGAAGGGTCTGACCAAATAGGCACCGCTGCGTTTTCAAAGGACGGCAAACGCATCGTCACGGGCGCAGCCGATCTCACCGCCCGCATATGGGACGCCAGAACCGGGCGTCTTCTGAAGACGCTCGGCGGTCGGTCCGCACCGGTCAGTGGCGTGCTGATCGCGCCTAACAATAAACGCGTGCTCGTCGGCAACGGTGCCGTCGCCCAGGAATGGGATTTGACCACGGGCCGACTTGTGCGAACCTTTAAAGCTGGCGGGTTTGATTATTCACCGTCGGGAGATCGGATTGCCACGGCGAGTTCCAAAGGCGCGCAGATCCGGGATGCTGCAACGGGCAAACTGCTCGCCACGCTCAGGCAACCTGTCCCAGCGGGGATCATGTTTCTTCCCGATGGAGAGACCGTTCTGACCGTAGACAACGACAAGGTTCAGCCATGGAATGCACGAACCGGAAAACTGCTGCCCGCGTGGCCGCACGACAAAGCCATGATCGATTTTTCGCGGCGCTCCCGGCTCGGCATTGCGGCGGTCGAATTGCCCCCGCCGAAGGACGCTCCACCCGACAGTAATGTCGCGCTTTTCGGCGTTTCCCAGGTTAAAATTTTCAATATCGAAACCGGTCGCGATATCCGAATCTTGAAGTCAACCGACAACGGCGACAGCCCGTTTGCAGTCGCGATTTCGGACGACGGAAAGCTGGCCGCACTTGGAACGGATGACGACGGGGGCGAGATCTGGGACGTGAAGACAGGTCGTCAACTCGCTAAGCTGGTCACCGGCAACGAGGACAGCCATGTCGACTCTATCCGGTTTTCTCCGAACGGCCTTCACGTCACCACTGGCCACAGCAACGGCGTTGTCCGGATCTGGAGGACCAAGACGGGAAAGCTGGTGCGGAAACTGGAAGGGCACGCGCTTGCGGTTCTTGACGCGACCTTCTCCCGGGACGGGCGTCGGATCGCCACCGCCAGCGCGGATAAGACCACGCGGATATGGGATGCCGAGACCGGCGCCCATCTCGTAACATTCTTCGGCAGCGACGAAACCCAGTGGCTGGCCATCACGCCCGAAGGATATTTCGCAGCATCGAGCAACGGCGCCAAGCTCCTGTCCGTGGTGCGCGACAATGAGAGCTATTCCATCGACCAGTTTTATCAGAGCCTCTATCGGCCCGACCTCGTTCAGGAAAAGCTGGCCGGCGATCCGCTGGGAAACGTCAAATCGGCGGCGGCAAGGCTCGACCTGGACGGGATCATCGCGGCGGGGCGACCGCCTGCCATATCCCTGCTCTCGCCTGCCGTCGGCAGGAACGTGAAATCGGGATCGGTAATCGTGACGGCGAAACTGACCGCCCGTGACGGCGGCATTGGACGGGTGGAGTGGCGCGTCAATGGAATTACGTTGGCCGCGGAGACCAGCCGGGGTTTCGAGCGACTTCCCAAAGCCAAGAAAAAAACACTGACGATCCGACGCAAACTTCAACTGACGCCCGGTGAGAATGAAATCGACGTCGTGGCCTATAACGCCAAGAACCTAATCGCTTCCGATCCGGCAAGGATCATCGTGAACTGGAAAGTAGCTGCTCTATCACGCAAACCCAATCTCCATGTGCTCGCTGTAGGCGTCGACGACTATTTCGACAGCCGATTGCAGTTGAACTTCGCCGTTTCCGACGCCCGCGCCGTCGCCGCCGCGCTCAAGAACGCCGGGAAAGGGCTCTACGCCATGGTCAAGGTCACTGCTCTCCTGAACGACGATGTCACGGTGCAGGGCCTCGAAACGGCTTTTTCGACCGTTGCAAAGAACGTGCGCCCCAATGACGTCTTTGTGTTCTTCATCGCCGGTCACGGCAAGACCGTGGATGGACACTATTACTTCATTCCGCAGGATTTCCGTTTCAAGAATGTCCGCTCGATTCGCGAAAAGGGCATCGGCCAGGACAAGTGGCAGGCCTGGTTCTCAAAGATCCAGGCTCGCAAGTCGATCATGCTCTACGACACCTGCGAGAGCGGATCGCTCACCGGTCAGCGGATCGCCACCCGCGGGGTCGCGCCCGGATGGGCCATGGCCAAACTCAACCGGGCTACGGGCCGGACAGTGCTCTCGGCGTCGACCGACGATGCGCCAGCACTCGAAGGCTACAGGGGACACGGAGTCTTTACCTATACGCTTTTGCAGGCTCTCGCTGGTTCCGACCGCAACGATAACAAGATGGTCGAAATCCTTGAACTGGCAGATTTCGTCGAGTCGCGCGTGCCAGAGATCAGCCACCAGGCATTTGGAATCCGGCAGATACCGCAATTCGACATTGTGGGGTCCAATTTTCCGCTGGTAAGACAGACTGCAACGGTTGCGCCTGCCAGTTCAGGCGTGCCAGAGATTTCAAGCAAACCTACTCACGTCGTGATCAAGCCGGCGGCGTTGTTCGAAACGGAGGGTGGTCGCGCAGAGACGAACGCAAGACTCAACCCGGGCACCTTGGTGACCTTGGTTCGAGTCGCTCAGGGCTGGGTGCTGGTTGCTAAGGATGGAAAGACGCTAGGGTTCGTCGCCAGCGACAGCCTTGCAAGGGTGCAGTGACAATTATCTATGACCGCTCATGGCACTTTTCTGCCGACCTATAGCTACGGGATCCGCGACCGGTGCTGATTTCTAAGCAGTCAATCCAGCGCAATTCGGCTGTTATCTGCCCGCAACCGACCGAACATTGGCTTTCGCACTGACAGCCAAGTCTGACCCATAGACGCCCTAGTCCACACAACTGACGATTGTCCGCTTCTCAATTGAGTGGCAAGTTCCAGTCGTCCGTTTCAACGACATCGTAGCCGACAGCCCAGAAATATGGCCCACCTTCGTCTAGGTCTGTGATTTCGAAGCGACGCGTTCGATCCCACCCCCGTTGTGCTGTGGAAACGACAGCCAAATGGATGCTGTCCAAGAGCGAGCCAGATTCCAGAGTGCCGCTCACGCCACGAAAGACCACCACCTGAGACCGGCGCTCTGAAGCGTGCTTGAACCGAACGAAAAGGGTCGGTTCGTCGCCGAACGGATCTTCCAGGTGGAGCCCGATGATCGACCATCTGCTTAGGTCAAGAACGACCGGGAGATTATGGGAGGTCATTGTTTATGGCACTTCAACGCCCTTTGGTGGAACATCATTCGACAGAGCTCGGCTTCTAACCTAGCGCACTTCCCATTCGAAGTCTGGCGTTTCACCGATAGAGTTCGAAAAGCAGGGGTCGGGCTAACCGTGAGCAGATCTTTGCGACGGCCGCTTGTGGCACATCAGAGACTAACTGTGACGCAAACGCTGTCGTCCGCTGCTGGCGGGCAAACGGTCAAATTCGACTCGTGTCAGACCCTAGGTTTGCTCATGATCCTGCCTCTTGCTCTGGTCGACATGATGAGCTTTCTGGAGGCGTTGCCCAGTCGAACGTGTGTTGTGCCGCGAAAGCGAGTTCAGGCGAGTGGTCTACTCCGGAAACCGTGATTATTGGGCCAATTCAGAGTCATCCAAACTGCGAACGACGCGAAAGCCGGTAAATCGGTTTCTGACATTTGCCCAAGTGCGATTCCGGTTGGCCGACCGGAGGTCCTGCGGATCGCTGTACCAGGAGCCACCGCGGGATACGCGGTATTGCGGATTGCCTTTGGTCTGCGCTCGACCATTTTGAATTGCTGAATCGTAGGCGGCGCCATAAACGTCCGCGGTCCACTCCTCAATGTTCCCATGCATGTCGTAGAGCCCGAATGCATTGGCAGAAAAGCTCCCGACGGAGATGGGTTTGGCGCGGCACTTGACCCTTTCCCGTCCATCTTCCGCCCCAAGGCAATCAAAGTTCGCCTAATTGGTCGTGATGGTTTCCCCGGTTACGAATGGTGTTTTGGTTCCAGCCCGAGCGGCGTATTCCCATTCGGCCTCGGACGGGAGTCTGTAGCGCCTGCCGGTCTTGCGCGAGAGCCATGCCGTATAGGTCCGGGCATCGTGCCAGGAGACATTGATGACGGGATGGCGGTCCGCGCCTGAGCGACCAACATCGGGCCGATACCCTTTGCAACCGCCTTGCGCGATACAGGCGTTCCACTTCGCGAATGTGATCTCGAAGCGGCCGACGGCGAGCGGCCGGAGAATTCGGACCTGAAGCGCGGGCCCCTCGTCCGTGTCCCGGCCATTTTCGTCTTCTGGTGATCCAATGATGACCGTCCCGGAAGGCACGATGACCATGGTCGGGCAGGATGGACACTCCCTGAATGCGTCTCCCGCCTGCAGGTCCCGTGGTTCCTTCACCTCCGCCAAAGGCTGCGTCATGCCGACGGCTACCTTCGTGTCTCTGCCCTTTGGCCGTGCCGATGGGGACCTTTCGCTGTCGAGCCGTGACTTGAGCGCCGCGATCTCCTTTTCGAGCGCTGACGCTTCCTTGGACGGATCCGACACAGGTTGCTTGAGATAAAGCGCGTCGCCCGACAGCGAGCCATATGTGAATGGTTCCTGCCGCTGGTTCGTCACGGCGAGGACGCTGTCCCGTATCTTGCCGAAGAGCAGCCGGATTTCCACGCCCGGTGTCTCCAGGTGCTGGAGCAAGGCCGACGTGAAAGGGCTGTGTCGGCCCGTACCATCATCCGCCGTGGTGCCTTCCTTGGCCGCGAATGCGACTAGCGTGTCCGCGCCTGGTGATACGCGGGCAAAGCCGCGGCCGATCGAACGTGTCGTGCCGGCGCGCACCATGCGCTCGCGAAAAGGGTTGTCCCGGCAGGCATCGAGTATCACCAGCCGTAGCTTTGCCGCGCCTTCGAGGGTATCCATGATCTTCGCCAATTCAATAGCCTCGAAACCGACATGGCGGGCCCGGCGAAGCTTTGCATCGACGGGAATGAGATAGTTCCTGCCGGCCACCTCAATCCCGTGACCCGCATAATAGACGAGAGCGATGTCGGCTCGATCAGCCTTAGCGGAGAAATCCGCAAGCGCTCGGTCAATCGCGCTTTTGGACAGGTTGCGCCGAAGCTCGACCGCCTCGAACCCCATCCGCCGCAAGGCCGCGGCAACCGCCAGGGCGTCGTTGGACGGGTTTTTCAGGTTCTCGACATGCTCATAGCTGGAATTGCCGATGATCAGGGCGACGCGCTTCATAGCATGCGCCGGCAATGATGCCGTCGCAAGCATCAGGACGGCTGTTGCGGCAATTCGAAGGAGCAGTGTGGTCATTACCGGCCTCACTCCCCGCCGACGTAGCGGCGGAAGGCATTCTGCGTTCCGGACCCGCAATCGCCGTCAATCGCCCCGTTATAGTATCCTGAGGCTTTGAGAAGCTGCTGATATTGTCTGCAGACCGTCGGATAGAACTGCGCGGAGGAGCGTCCCAACCTTTCGTAATGATTGTGATAGTCGTTATCCACTCGGGAATAGTAGCGTATCACTTTTCTTAATACGGTTTTTCCGTATAGGGGAACGACACAGTCATAGTTCTGCTTGTGCCAAAGAAAGGGCCCCGGGGTGCCGAAATTGGGTGGCGGCGGTTCCAGCACCAGATTGGTCTGCCATTGAATTTCTTGACGTGCCTCCACCGAACCCGCATGGGCCGCCTCGAACAGCTCGAGACATCCAGAACCGCGAACGAGCGGCTGCAACATGCGCCATCTTGCATCAAGATTGCCGAGGGCCGCAGCCTTCCTGAACCAGGCCTTGCCTGTGTTTCCAAATGTTGTCCGCATTCCCGCAAGAATACTGTTGTTGTCCACCGTGACAAAGGTCGACCCTTTCTCGGCCATGCCGAGCACATACATGGCCTCAATGTCATCTTTTGAGGCGAATTTCACCAAGAACGGCTTTGATTGTGCCGGGTCGCTTTTCATGGCGCGGCTATACCAATCGCGCGCGCGCGCCTTGTCGATGCCGGTTCCGTGCCCAAGATAGTGGACTCTTCCGAATGCCAGCATTGCCTCCGGGACATTCTTCGACGCGGCCTTCTCGATCCGAACATAGGCCAGGTCAAATTTCCCCTGAGCTCGAAGAGCCAATCCATATCGAAGACTGTCGAAGGCATCATCCGGCTGCATTTCAACCGCTATCCGGCATGCTTTCAGCGCCTGGCCCGGATCCTGATTCAGTCTTGCCTCGTCTTCCGTCAGCGTCTGGCAAAGCTTCTTTGATTCATCCATGACGATCATCCGATCGAGGGATTCGACGGACTTTTCTGTCAAGGGGTCGCTGGCCTTGCCCTTGTAGGCGCCCATGCGAATAAGCTCTGCATGCAGCCTCTCGTGGATCTCGGGCCAGGAACGGAGGTCGGACAGGGCGCGCTTGCGCTGCGGTCCGGTTCCGCCGAGATAGGCCTTGATAAGAAATTCCACGACCAGGCCTTTCAGGGTTCCCTCAATCTGATAATGCTGAGCCAGCCTGAATGCTGCCGTTGCATCTCCGCTCCATGCTTTTCCGGTTAGCTCATTAACATCGATATCGTTCAGCAGCTTTGCCGGGGCGTCAGCGGTCGGCTCCTCGGCCGGCGCTGCGCCGGCGTCCTGAGCCTTTCTTTTTTGCAGTCGGGCGCGCAGCGCCTCCAGCTCCTGTCGCAACATGGCAATTCGTGAAAGCGGTTTCGGCGTATCCGCCTTCGACGCACCGGATTTCAAAAACAGCGCCTCGCCGCCCATCGAACCGTAGGTAAACGGCTCCTGCCTGTTGCCCGTCGCGGCAAGCACATCGTCACGAACCTTGCCGAACAATCTGCGCACCTCGACGCCCGGCGCCTCAATATGGCTCAGAAGGGCAGCCGTGAACGGGCTGTGCTTCCCTACACCATCGTCCGCCGTCGTGCCTTCTCGTGCGGCGTAAGCCACCAGCGTATTCGATCCGGGCGCAACCACTGCGAGGCCGCTTCCGACCGACCGCTTCGAACCGGTGCTCATCATCCGGCCGCGAAATGGATTGCTCCGGCAGGCATCGAGAATAACGAGCCGCAGCTTCTTTGCGCCCTCCATCGCGTCCATCACCGAGGAGAGCGACGTGGCCTCGAACGCGACATAGCGGGCGCGCTTGAGCGATGCATCAACAGGGATAAGGTAGTTCTTCCCTTCCACCTCGATGCCGTGGCCGGAATAGTACAGGACCGCGATCTCCGCGCCTTCAGACAGTTCGGCAAAATCTGCCAACGCGCGATCCATGGCGCTTTTTGCTACGTCCAGTGCCAGCGTGACCGAATTGAAGCCAATACGTTTCAGTATCCCAGCCACCGCCTGTGCATCGGTCGCCGGGTTTCTCAGCGCCTCCACGCTCTCATAAGCTGAATTGCCAATCACGAGCGCCACGCGCTTGGAGGCGAAGGCTGGTGACGCGAATACCAGCACCAGACTAATGAGGGCTGGAACCAGCAGTCGATTCATTGTTTTCTCCATGGCCGCCGAGAACATGCTGCCGCTCTTCCATGTGAAACTCTCATGCTAACACGGACTGAGGTCTCGTCCGGAGAAGGTGGGTCGCCAAAAACGATAGCCTGAACGCGGCATTAGTCGTGAGGCCAGTCACGGCAGCGGGTTGTTATTCTGAACGCCGTCCGGTCCTCTCCCCCCGGCCCAAAGCCCACCCCCCTTCCCCTATAGCCTCTTGTTCCACCGGCGACTTTGTGCCGCCGGCAAAAGTGTGCAGGTTCAGAGCAAACTTGAGATTATCGTAGGATTATGGCTTGGCAAATAGCCGCGACGACTGCTCCTGGCATATTGCCGATATGTTGTGGCTTATTTGGCCACATCCGCAATAAGCAGATAAGCCGAAATTCAAAGCTTCAATTCGGACATTTATCTGCCGAGGGTCCACTCCTTTGGGTTGCGCATACTTCTCCATTTCGTCTGCGCCAATGCCTGTCATGCTCGGCATGGGTCCTCAGATAGGCGCCGGGCGTGAAATGCTCGTCATAAAACCCTGTGTCGAGCTGGTGTGCCTGGAGATACATCAAGGTGAAGATCGCCGGCACGGTCGCTGGAAAACGTCCGAACGTGTCGAAGACGTATTGCGCCATGGTTGTAACGCAATCCATGAACGCCTCTCCGACCGGCGCCACACTACCGCGAATGACAGCACTTTCTTTGTAGGGCCCTTCCGTTTTCGTGTTGAACGGTCCGCCTGCACCGAACTTCCGATCGAAGATCGATTGGACGGCCGCACGCATGTCCTTGAAATGTGGCGGGCAATGACCTTCGAAAACTCCTTCCAATCCTGTGACATGCGGCAAAGGCTGGTCGGGAAATGTGTCATAGCGGAAGCCGAGTCCCGGAACGGCAGGGTCGCCGCTCGCACCGAGAATGCTGAACGGATTGATGCCTGCATACGTCCAGCCGCCTAGCCCGATCGCCTGGAGCATCAAGGCGCCCGCGTAACAGGCGGTCGATAACTCTACAGTCACCTCCGTCAGTGAGAGCTGCTCGATATAGGACAGCGGATAGGCATTCTCGATATCGACGATGGCCTTGAATTTTTCGAGCCCCGGTATCGGCCGCTTGTTCACATCGTCGTAGAGACAGGCGCCATTCTGGACGAGGTAAAACAGCGCAAGCAGCATGTGCTGGGCCAGATCGGCGACCGGTATGATCAATGTGCTGCCGGGGACGTTCGCGCACCAGTCGTTGTGCATCTCCATATGCTGGGGCGCTGCAGGCGTGAGCAACCGGCCGTCGGCGAGTTTGACGATGCGGGATTTGTGCTCGTCTAGATAGGCCTGCAGGTCGGTGGTCTCACCCGCCGTTTTGGCCTTGGCGGCGCTCATGTCCCGCGTCGGCAGGAAATAGACTCCCTTATCGTCCGTGTAGAAAATCTCGCTGGTGTGGAAGCCCGCTGCGGACGGAAACGTCCGTCCGCCTGCCGCGCCTGCATAGTTGGGGATCTTCGGCTTATAGAAGCGGTTGTGCGGGATCAGATTCGACCAACCCGTGTTTCCTGAGACCGTCGTCAGAAGGAGCATCTGCTCCAGCTCCGACAGCGGCTCCGGATCAAGTTTCGATGTGTAGGCAAGCGGTCCGTCCGGTATCGATGCGCCTTTCGCAAATCGGCGCGAGCGCCGTCCTTGGATCGCCTCCAGCAGCGGAAAATTCGCCGCTTCGACCAGTCCGTTGGGAAGATTGGGAATGCGGTTCAGCATGATGTTTCCTTTTGTCTTCAAGTCTGCTGCGGATGCCCTGGCACCTATGCCGTTGAGGATCGTTCCGGCACCAACCAAGGTTGCGCCAAGCAGCCGTCTTCGCGATGTTTCGAGCATTGCCTTCTCCTTGTCGGCGAGCCGTTCGGTTTCGACTGGGGGGCGGCCCGCGCGATGCCGTTGTGTCAGAAGAGGCGCCCAATGGGTTAGGCGTGAATTCGACATAAACGGGTCATATGTGCCATTTCTTGAGAATGCCGGTTTCAGCACAACCGAGAAAAGTCTCCGTCAGCCTCGTTGCCGTCCCTGAGGTGTCCGCCGCAGTCGTCTATGGCTTGCACGAAGTCTTTTCGTGTGTGGGAACCGTTTGGGAACAACTGACGGGCGGGCCGACCGTGCCCGGTCGGATGACGCCTCGGATCGTCGGATGCGCGACAGGCCTTCTTCGGACCTCCATGGGCGTCGCGCTGATGGTCGAACACACATTCGACGAGGCCCATCGCGCCGATGTGGTCATCGTTGGCGACCTGATTCTGGAATCAGGCGTGGAGCCGACCGGCCGATGGAGCGAAGCAACGGCTTGGATACGCAACCAATATGACAAGGGCGCGATTATCTGTTCCGTCTGTACAGGATCGCTGATGCTGGCCGAGGCGGGACTCCTGAATGACCGGGAGGCAACCTCGCACTGGAGCGCGGGCGGCACGTTCCGGCGATGCTATCCGCAAGTTCTGCTGAGGCCCGAACGCGTTCTCGTTCCCAGTGGCCTTGAGCACCGCATCGTCACCAGCGGAGGGTCTGCATCCTGGGCTGATCTTTCGCTCTATCTGATTGCGCGGTTCTGCGGCGCGGAAGAAGCGCGCCGGACAGCAAAACTGTTTCTGTTCGGCGACAGGAGCGACGGTCAACGCCCCTTCGCCGCAATGGCGCGTCCCACGCAGCATGACGATGCAGCCATTGCCCAAAGTCAGACCTGGATAGCGGACAACTACGCACTTGCGAACCCGGTGGCGCGAATGGCCGAGATTTCGGGTCTCACGTCACGGACGTTCAAGCGCCGGTTCACCAACGCAACCGGGTATGCGCCCCTGGACTATGTGCAAACCCTTCGCATCGAGGAAGCAAAACAGATGCTTGAGACGAGCGATGACGCGATTGACGAGATTGCCGCGCTTGTCGGCTACGAGGATCCCAACTCATTCCGCCGTCTTTTCAAACGAACGACCGGCATTACGCCGAACCAATACCGCATGCGTTTCAAGATGGTCGGGGATCTTTGAATTGGGCTTTGCATTGCGCGAATGAAATAAGCATCTTTCAATGCATGGTTTCGTTTTTGCAGAAGCCGAAGGAACGACCATGCTGAACCCCGACACAATCACCCGGGCGGTTGACCTGCAGCAGCGCAGTTATCAACTCTTGAGGTGGATGGCGGATGCAGTGACGAAAGGCTTCATCCGGTTCGAGACCGCTCACAATTATGCGGCGCTCCCCGAAGCTGCCGAGGCGTGGATCAAAAGCCACTATCGGGACATCCCGAAGAAGGCACGGCCGAACGAAAAGGATATTCCCGATTTCAGTCGGTTGTTTACGACCTTCCTCGAAAATTCATTCGATCTGCGACAAGACCCGGGCAAGCATCTGTATTCGCCCGATGCCCACTGCTTCTGTCCCATGTGTAGTTGGCTGGTCGATGCCCCCAATCTGAAGACCAAGAAACCCGTCGCGGCGGACAAGCGCCGGGCGCTGCAAATGAAGGCAAATATTGTGCGCGCCATGGCGGACGAATTCGGGGCGACACTCGCCGATGATGCAATCGATGCGATCGTTAATGACAAGGCCTTGCGCGAATCTCTTTCAATGGTCACCTATGCTCACGATCTTCTCGGCCGACTGGATGGTCGCGCTGTGGGACCTGCTGCGCTGGTGCTGTGGCGCGGATTTGCCTGGAAGCCGGAAGGATCGCCAATAAAGGGTTTCGCACTCTCGGCGGAAGAAATCCTGCAACGCGAACATGAGCTGGCAGAAGCGATCGAAGGCATCGTGCAAACACAATCGAAATCCTGAAACTCCGTCACCGCAACCTGAAGCGAGAGCGAGATGATCACATTCTATGGATTGAAGTCCTGCGACACCTGCAAGAAGGCAGCAAAATGGCTCACGGACTCCGGTCTTGAATTCCAGGTTATCGACGTTCGGGCGGACGGCGTGGAGCAATCCCGGATTGAGGCATGGGTCGATGTGGTGGGTTGGGAAACCGTTCTCAATCGGCGCAGCACAACGTGGCGTGGCCTTGAGGATAGCGACAAAGAAGACATCGATGCGGTCAAGGCCGTGTCGTTGCTGGTTAAGAACCCGACGCTGATCAAGCGCCCGGTCTTTGAAAAGGGCGATCAGATATTTGTGGGATTTACCGATGCGGTGAAGTCGGGACTATCATGAGTTGACCGAACGAACCGATAGATGAGCCGCTGTCGCTCGTCGGAAATATCAATCTCTCTGGAAAAACCGTTGTCTTTCCTGCAAACGACCTCTTACGGGGTTCTAGGTCTTGTACGCATTAATACGAGACAGATGACTTAAGTCGGATGACGACCGGTTGCCTTCTGTCATGAGCCATTCTCGACGCGACCCTGGCACGGGGACAAAGTGCCAGGAACGGACTTCGTTGCATTATTCAGCTAGACCCGCTTTGCGCAGGCCATTCATCAGGCGCTCATAGGTCTTGATTGCCGTGGGGTCATCGGAAGTCACGTTGCGTCGGTATCGGCTGACAGTTATTCCGGGTTGCTTTTTCCGGAACTCGCGAAGCGCCGCCTTTGCCTTTTCAATTTGACCGAGATGGGCATATGCGCTGGCAAGTACGGCATAGTTGTGCGGATGGTTTCTGTTCGCTGCAATGCCCTTTTGTGCGGTCTCTATGGCCAGAGTATCTTTTCCGGTCAAGATTTGCGCACGGGCAATTGTGCCGTACCATACGGACCGGAGCGGATCGCGCGGGCTAAGCGCAAATGCACGCTCGATCCAGGCGCTCGTGTCCTGGGGGCTGCCGAGGCGGAGAAGATTCAGACCGTAGAAGAAATAAGCCGGCGCATGATTGCGGTTGAGCGATATGCACTGGCTCAGAAACTCTTGCGCCTTCTTGGACTCACCCGCCAAAAAATAAAGAAACGCTAGAGCATAAACCGTATCGGCATTCTTGGGTTCTCGCGCCACCGATTTCTCGCCGGCAGCAAGCCCCTTCCCGATGCCGTCTTCGCGCGACATGTCCCAACCGTAGGTGGCGGCACGCGCATAGGCGTAGGCTGCAACGCTGTTCGCTTCCGCATGGTCCGGATCGATCTCCAACGCGCGAGCGATATAGGCCAACGCCGCCGCGTTGGTTTCCGGTGTTTGCGGTTTTGTCCAAAGCTCCGCCCATGCTCGGATCGCAAGATCCGCAGCGTCGAGATTGCCGGCACCTCCGCGCGCCGCCTGGCGGCTGACGGCCTCTTTGAGCTCCAGATTAAGCGCCCGCGCGACACGGCCTGTTACCTCGTTTTGAAACGCGTACATGTCTCCCGCCGTCTTCTGATAACGCTCCGACCATACCTGTTGACCTGTCAGACCGTCGGTCAGCTGAACGCTGACATGCACCCTCTCGCGGGCCTTGCGCACGGTCCCCTCCAGCAAGTAGCGAACATTTAACTCCCGGGCCACGGTACCAGCGTTCACCGTCTGGCCACGAAAAGTGGCCGCCGTACTCCGAGAAATCACGAAACTGCCGGAAATGCGCGACAGGTCTGCAGTTAGATCTTCCGTCAACGCATCGGCGAAATAGTCCTGGTCTTTGTCGCCGCTGAGATTGGCGAAAGGAAGCACCGCTATCGACAACCGTGGACTGCCCAACGAGGGCGGTTGGTCGCTAGTGATAGCGACCAAAGTAGGCCAAGCCAGCCAGCCGGCAACGCCGGCGGTCACTATGACGAGCAGAACAACGCTCGCCACAAGCCAGGAACGGCCAAATCCTTTGGCTTTCGAAGCATCGACAATTGCGCCCGACGATTTGCGATCAAGCAGAACCATGTATGTGTTGATCGGCCTGTCGATGTTTTTGACCGTCTGTGCTCCAGTAAAAGCGAAGCCGACATCCACGTTCTTCTCCACTTGGTCGAGAACGCGGTCGGATATACAGATGCTTCCCGGCTCCGCCAGTGCTTCCAACCGGGCGGCAACATTGACGCCGTTCCCATAAATGTCGTTCGGCTCAATGATAATATCGCCAATATTGATCCCGATCCGCAGCAGGATCTGCCTGTCCTCGGGAACATCGCGGCTGCGCTCCCGCATTTCGGACTGGACCTCGACAGCGAAATTCACGGCGTCAACCGCACTCCCAAATTCCATAAGTACGCCATCGCCGGTCCCCTTGATGATGCGACCGCGATACTGATCCGCCTTCGGCTCAACAAGCTCACGGAATGTGGATCTGGCCGCTTGGTGGGTACCAGCTTCGTCTTCACTCATCAGCCGCGAGTAGCCGACGATATCAGCGATGAGTATTGCGGCCAGACGGCGTTCCATATCGAGTCTCCCAGTTCTGGAAGATTAGCGCCGGAGAATGTCGTGGGCTACCGTCCTGTAAAGTCGCCTTCGGGTCACAAGCCGTTATCACATAACGATCCAATTGACGGCCGCTTGCCGCTCAGCACCGGCGCAAAACCTGCTTCCGAGATCACCTAGCGGAAATGTTGAGCATAGCGCGACTGTGATTCATATGTAGACGCCTGTTGGCAATGGCTTTCTGTGATCTTTTTGATCGGATGCTTTCATAAGTCCAGCCTGTTTGCGTGGCGTGGTGCTTGCCGCTGACCCTGATGGAAATCCGCGAATCAGATCCCTGATCAAGCCGGCGCGCTCAAAGCGCATTGAATCACACGGGGTATCCTGGTCCTTGGTCGATGGTTTCGCGTTACATCCTGCCGTCACCAATTCGGTTGCTATCCATTACGCGGCGTTACCGTGTTGTCAGGTCACGCCGATCCGGTAAGGCCTGAACTGCTGTCCGCGAGCCAGCAGCGCCCAGGCAATCCAGTTGATCTTGCAATCGTTCTATCCCAATATTCGGGCCTGTTCGGGTTCCGGCCGTAGGCAAGACACCAAAAGGCACACACCGAAGGACAAAGCTGCTCATACAGACACAAGGTCAAAAATTCGGTCGTACCAAGGGAAAAACCATGTCTGCTGTCGAGATGAGAACGCCCCATCCCGGGAAGCGGGACATACCGCCACCTTTGGATGGTCCGTCTGTGTGGTACGGCCCCGACAAGACGAATAGCAGTGAGTGGCTGCATAAACTCAATCCCGATGAAATCGGTGAGGTCGAGCGGGCAATGCGCCCTTTGGCGGAGGCCAAAGCCGATATCGCGCAGATCACCAAGGCGGATTTTCACCTGCCCTTGCTCGGTGACAGGCTGACCCGGATCCGCGACGAGGTCGTCGAAGGGCGAGGCTTTGCGCTGCTTCGCGGCCTGCCGGTCGAAACGTGGTCGATCCGCGAGGCGGCAACGGCCTATTTCGGCATCGGTCGTTATTTCGGCAACGCCGTCTCACAGAATGCCAAGGGGCATGTCCTTGGCCATGTGCGTGATCTGGGCCGCGACGCGGTCCAGGATCCGACCTCACGGATCTACCAGACGCGGGAGCGCCAGACTTTCCATACCGACTATTGCGACGTCGTCGCGCTCCTGTGCCTCAAGACGGCCAAGTCGGGAGGCGCCTCGGCCCTGGTCAGTTCGATGACGATCTACAACGAGATGCTGAAACGTCGGCCTGACCTCGTGCCACTCCTATTCGATCATCTCTATACGGACCGTCGCGGCGAGATCCCGGAAGGAGAAAAGCCCTGGCACGAGGTCCCCGTCTTCAACTGGCACAAGGGCCACCTCTCGGCCCTCTATGTGCGCCGCTACATCGAGTCGGCCCGGCGCATTCCGGAAGTGCCGCCGCTGAGCGAGCGACAACTGGAGGCTCTCGACCTGTTCGACGAACTGGCAAACGATCCAGCCATTAACTTGCAGATGGAATTTCGCCCCGGCGACATGCAATGGGTCCACAACCACACGATGCTCCACGACAGGACGGCATATGTCGACTGGCCCGAGCCGGAGAAGAAGCGCCACCTGTTACGACTTTGGCTGGCGGCACCAAACGCCCGCCCGCTGCCCAAAGCGTATGCGCCACTCTACGGTTCAGTAGAAATCGGCAACCGGGGAGGAATCGTTGTCAAGGGCAGCCGCCTCAATGCGCCATTGGAACCGGTCTGATGAACGGCATGTTCTGACAGCGGATCTATGTTGAGAGCGATATGTTCCGTCCTATTCGCATAGTCCAAGCATGATTCGAATTTTAGTATTTATTACACTGTCACTGCAACTTGAAGGTAGCCGATGGCACCATTTCTTAGTTTGCGCCCATATTTGTTAATCTACGCCATTCTGTTTGCATGCTCACTAGTCGCGTTGGCAATGCTCGACCACTTCTTCTCCAGCATCAATTTTGGACGCTTGATGATTGCCGGCCCCATGTTTAGCGCAGCAATTACAAGCGCAACATTTGTTGGCCGTCAGGATCGCGCCTTCAACGGAGTTGAACAGCACCGAATGGCCGGATGGTCACTCGCACTATCAATTGCGATCACGTTGACTGTCATAGCTGCAGTAAATCTGACCACGGGCCGATGGGATGTCTTGGACATGCTCACTTATGGCTCCGTTCAAGCATACATTCTGTTCTTCTGGGCTGTTGCTGTCGCTCTGGGGGCTCTTGTTGGGATGCTCTATCTCGCATATGGATGGCTTGCCAGGATGATGGAGCACAAGAAGCGGAGCGACGGCTGACAGCGTCTTATAGCCTGCGCTATTGCTGATCGTACCGGCGCAATCTAACACACCACAAAACCGCGCCGACGTAGTTTACGCAGGCTTCCTGAATTCCAATGTGGATGCACCTCACATAGTTCAGATGCCAAACGACGCAAACCATATGAGCCGATACAAAAGGAGCCAATCGAGGGATGCCTAGTTGCGATACCATTTTCAGAAACGCTCGTCTGATTGACGGTACGGGCTCACCTTCGCAGGTTGCCGATCTCGCTGTCGATGGCGATTGCATTTCTGCAATCGGCGATCTCAGTGCATCGACCGCAGACCAGGATATCGACGTCGGTGGCAAAGTCCTGGCGCCGGGCTTCATCGACTCCCACTGCCACGACGACAACGCGCTGCTGCAAATCCCCCTGCTGGAAGCCAAAGTCAGCCAGGGCGTGACGACCGTCGTCAACGGGAACTGCGGACTGAGCGTCGCGCCAGTGTTCCCGGAGCGCGGAGAGGTGCCGCGGCCGATGGACATTCTCATCCGCGATGGGAGCCCCCGGTTCCCGGACTTTGCCTCCTATTTCGCCGCGCTCGATGCCGATCCGCCAGCCGTCAACAGCGTGTGCTTTTGCGGGCATGCAAATCTCCGCCACGCGGTCATGGACGATCTTCAAAGGCCCGCGACGACAAACGAGATCTCGCAGATGTGCGTCTATCTCACGGAAGCAATGGAAGCCGGAGCGCTCGGGCTGTCGACAGGGCTTTATTATCCGCCGGCCCGCGAGTCTTCGACGGAGGAAGTCGTCGAGATCAGTAAGACACTCGCAGAATATGGCGGGATGTATGTGACGCATATGCGCGATGAAGCGGAGTTCTTGTTCGATTCTCTTGAAGAAACATTCCGCATCGGACGCGAGGCCGGTATTCCGGTCGTCATCTCTCATCACAAATGTGTCGGGCCGCCGAACCATGGTAAGTCGAAGGTCTCGCTTCCGATGATCGATGAGGCTCGCAAGGTGCAGACCGTCGGATTGGATGTCTATCCCTATTCGGCGTCCTCGACGATCATTCAGCCTGAGCGTGTGGAGCTTTGCGAGCGGGTGATGATCACCTGGTCCAAGCCGATGCCTGAGGCTGCCGGGCGGGATCTGGCAGATGTCGCGGCTGAGATGGGATGCTCTCTGGCCGACGCGGCCGAGAAACTCGTGCCCGGCGGTGCGATCTATTTCCAGATGAGCGAAGAGGATGTCAGCCGAATCCTTGCCTATCCCGACAGCATGGTCGGCTCCGACGGCATCGTGCAGGACGCCCACCCGCACCCGCGTGCCTGGGGAACCTTTCCACGGGTTCTCGGGCACTATTCACGCGACCAGGGGCTGTTCCCGCTGGAGGCGGCTGTTCGAAAGATGACCTCGCTCACGGCAAAGACCTTCGGGATTGAGCGCCGCGGGGAATTGAAGGTCGGCAACTTCGCGGATCTGGTGATTTTCGATCCTGATACGATCATCGACACGGCGGATTTCGCGGATCCTTGTCAGCCCGCAAAAGGGATCGATGCTGTCTACGTCAATGGCACCCGTGTCTGGCACGACGGAAAGTCGACCGGCGAGAGACCGGGGCGGGCTATCCGGCGTGCGGAATTGCAGTGACGATCTGCTGAATACGCGACAAATATCTGGAAGTGTCCGAAACGAGAGACGTCATGGAAACCGTCGACAATACGATCGCCATACGCATGGCGAAAAAGCTCTCCACGTTGGACAGCGAACAGATAACACCGCGTGCGCTTGCATGGGCCCGGATGGCCATCATTGACACCATCGGATGCACGCTCGCCGGCGTTGTTGAGCCCTGTGTCACGCTGTTGATGGAAACGCCTGGCATCGGTGATGCGCCGGGGACCTCTCTGATCATGGGGACGCGTCGCCACACGGCTATGCTCGATGCCGCCCTGCTCAATGGCACGGCAGCCCATGCGCTCGACTATGACGACGTCAACGGCCTCATGGGCGGTCACCCCTCGGCGCCGTTGTTGCCGGCCGTGTTTGCGATCGCCGAGGAGCGCAATCTGTCCGGTGCCGATCTCATCACGGCATTCGTTGCAGGCTATGAAGTGATCATCCGCCTTGCCCGTGCCGTCCATTGGGAACATTACAACAAGGGCTGGCATCCGACGGCGACGCTCGGGACGTTTGGCGCTGCGGCGGCATCCGCCAAGCTGCTCGGGCTCGATGTGCCACAGACGGCCAAGTCACTGGCACTGTCCGCCTCGCTTGCCTCCGGCATCAAGGCGAATTTCGGCACAATGACCAAACCGCTCCATGTAGGCCACTGCGCGCGAAACGGTCTCCTTGCCGCATTGCTGGCAGAGCGGGGTTATGAATCCAATCCTGCAGCACTTGAGAGCACCCAGGGGTTCTTCCTCGTCTTCAACGGCGAAGGCAATTTCGACGCGGAGAAGATTTTCGAGAATTGGGCCGCGCCGCTGGAGATCGAAGACGACGCCAACGGTCTCAAGCAGTTCCCCTGCTGCGGCAGTACGCATCCCTCCATCGCGATGATGCTGAGCCTGGTGCAGGAGGAAGGCATCACGGCGGACGATGTCGAGCGGATTGAAATTCTGACCCATCCAAACCGGTTGCCGCACACCGACAATCCCGATCCCAAAGGCGCGCTCGGCGGAAAATTCTCGGTTCAATATGTCAACGCCCGTGCACTGGTCGACGGCGCGGTTCGGCTCGCCCATTTCGAAGACGCTGCCATAGACGATCCGACTGTGCGATCCGTCATGCGCAGGATTTCCGTCGCCCCCTACCCGGACAACCATGCCGATGCCGGCAATGATTGGGGGGCACAATTGGCTGTGACCATGAAGGACGGCAGGCGTTTGATGCGGCGGATCGAGCGAATGGTTTGCCGCGGGCCGAAGAATGCGATGAGCGAAGAAGAGATGTTCGAGAAGTTCTCGGACTGTGCTTCTCGCTCTTTGGACGAGAGCCAGACCGCGCCGCTGTTTGAGCAGCTAGGCTCACTTGAAACGATCGACGATATCAATGAGATTTCCCGCCTGCTCGAGCCACTGGGCGCGACAGCAAAGACGGGCACCGGTTAATGGGCGATCCCAAACCTGAGAGTTCGTGATTGTTATAAAAGACCAGTGACGTTGAAGCAGGAATGACGCACCGGAAACCAACTCGCTCACGCCTCCTCCGCAAGTTCAGGGTCGTCCAGGTTTGTTTGAATCCACTCGTCGCTGAGATGGATGTCGGTTGATTCCAGCAACCCGGGACCGAGGTTGGTGTATTTGTGGGGCACGTCCGCCGGACCCATCAGAATATCGCCGGCCTTTGCCTCGATCTTCTCGTCCCCGATCGTGAACAAGGCATTGCCTGTGCGGATGATGAAGATCTCGTCATAGGGGTGAACATGCCAGAGCGGGCCGACGCCGACGTCCTCGGTCGCGTAGAAAAGAACGGTGACGCCGGTATCCAGATCCTTCCCATTGAAACGGCCGCGCCATAGACGGTCGTCGGATCCCCACTCGCTGCGCGAGAGAATGCGGGGCTTTCGGCTCATGCGCTTCTCCTTACATGTCGCAACTCATCGGGCTCTTGGATAACACAAGCGGCGCCCCACATACCAAGCACGCATTTGTGTGGAACGATCGATCCTCCTGGTATGTGAAGAGGTGCGCCTATGTTGGTTTGTCGATCATTTACGCGCCCTGCCCGATCGCATTGGCTGGGGCTTTCGTTCATCGCGCTTCTGGCGATTGCGCCCCAGAGTGCATTGGCCGCTTGCGGCAAATCCATGAAGGAAATTGCGCAAGGTCTTCCCGCCATGTCCGATCCCCTCCTGCGCATGCAGGAGCTCCGGGCTGCCATGAAGGCTTGCGGCGATACGCGCGAGATTGATCTGATCGTGAATCCCGAGGCCTTGGCGATTTCGCATGATGCCACCGATGCCAGCGCTCTTGAAGGGGTCTGGGTCAGCGATATCTGGCTACCTGTCGCCGTCGGATTATCGGTCCCGCTTGTCGATATTCTCACGATCCGCGATGGCAAGGTACATCAGGAATTGGGACGCTGGTTCAGTCCGGAAACAATGAATGACGGCACCCAGGCACCGGAATATTTTCTCAGTCTTGCCAAGGCCCGGGTGAACCTGGCAGCAACAGGCAGGCTTGAAATCGTTGAATTCGAACCGTCGAAAATCACATCGCCCAACAATCCATATAGTGCCGCTCAGGGTGAACAGGCCGACCGGATGATGCATGCCTTCACAGACCTGATGGTGATCCATCTTGGCAAGGTGAAGCGGATCAAGATCGCCGGGGAACGGCTGTTGCTGGTCGATGGCAAGAAACGGGTCAGGAGCTATGTGCGCCACAAGCAAAGCAACGTTGAAAGCGGTCATGCCTTCCTGCTCGAAGCCGAGATTTCCGCTGCGCGCCATTGGCCATGCGTTATGGGAACGCTCAAGGGAACATTCGGTGACACGCAGACACAGACCCTTCTGCGCGAAGCGGCAGCGATGACAGGTGAGATAGCGAAGCTCTCCGAAGCCAGACGCCGGTATTTCGGAGATTTGCCAAAGGCCAAGGCGGGCAGCCAGGAACAGGCTGCGCTTAGGGAGAAGGTGCTGGCCGTGACCGAGAAGCAGCTCGCCTTGAGCGGCAGCGAACGGTTTCGGGCTGCAGCAGCCCTGTTCGGCGGAGACACACCTCCTGCCTTCTGCGCGAACTGAAGGGTTGGTTGCCGCTGCGCAATACCCCAACGCCTGTCTTGATTCTTGCGTCCATTTGCGAGCACAGTGCGCCAAATCCCAATTCGATAGTCTCTGTTTGTCATATCGGTCTTGGTCGAGATGTTCGATTAAGTCATGAGCACATGACCTGGATCAAGGAGTACGTATGAAGACGTCATTTGCCGCCGTCGTCGCAACTGCCGGCCTGTGCATGGCGACACTGGTTTCAACAACAAGCGCTGCTGATGCGAAATGCCATGGAACGGGCCCGGAAGCCCGGATGGAGTGTAAGGTTATCGCCCTGCTCAACGAACATCGGGCACGCAACGGCCGCAAGAAACTTCGGTTTTCCCGTCAGTGCTATCGGATGGCGAAATCCCATGCCCGCACCATGAAGAAATACAAGAAATTGTCTCATGAAGTCGTGCGCGGCCAGGACCCGAATGTGCGGGCCAACAAGTTCGGCCTCGGTAAAGCGCGGACCGAACGCAATCGGAAAAGCAAGCTTCGCTATAGCGGCGAGAATCTGTCCCGCTATCATCCGACACCGGAAGATGCCATGAGCGGCTGGCGGTGGTCGATCTGGGGACACAACGGAAACATGCTGCGTGCCGACCACACGCATGTTGGTGTTGGCGTCGCCATTGCGCGGGACAAGAAGGGCAAGCGCATCAAAGGGGAAATCTATTGGGCGCAGGCCTTCTGCAATCCGAGACGGTAGCGCGACGGGTTCTCCGAAACTTACGCCGCAAGCTGCAACCGCCGCCCTGCCTGCCGCTGCTCGGCGTCCGGCAATGTACTGACACTCGGCCACAGACCCGTGCTTAGAGCATCCGCGTAACCGAGCGGCAGCCCTGCAGCGATCATCTTGGAGCGCGCACGCTCGTAATCGTAGACAAGCGGAATGTGCTCGAAGTGGATCGTGCCCTGATCGGGAGTCATCAGCGCGTACCAGACACGCGGCGTGCCGTCATTGGCGGGGATACCGAGCGCACCGCTATTGTGCCACAGGCGCGATCCCACCGAACGGGTAAACGGAAGCGAGCAGTGCCCGGCAATGATGACATCGGCTCCGGCTGCATCGAACTCTGCCTCGAACGCGTCTTCGGGCGTCGAGGGGTAGAGGAATGCATTGATCCTGGTCGCACCGCCATGGATGACACGGACGCTGCGACCCGCCATCGTGAACGTCAACTGATGCGGTCGTTCCCTCATCCAGTTTCTCAGAGGCTTGTCGATGCGGTCTGCAGCAAAGCCGAACCAGTCCGCCGACAATTCGGCGCAGTAAGAGCCTTCGTCGAAACCACAGCTGCATTCGGCGCGTCCACGGGCCAAACTCTCTTCTACATTGCCTTGGATGGCGTGAACGCCCGAGCGGCGCAGCAGCTGCGCCGTGGCTGCCGGGTCTGCGCCATAAGCAACCACATCGCCGGTGTGAATGATGCGATCGGGTCCGAAGCCCCGTGTTTCGGCGGCGTTCAGAAACGCGCTCAATGCCTCGAAATTCGAGTAGGCGCCACCGCAAATCAGCAGGGGCTCATCAATCCTTCCCAGATCGACGGTTTGAGGCAGCCCGACAAGTTTGCCATCCGTATTCATATTTTTGCGTCCGATCCACTACCGACCCGGATATCTAAGGGCTGCGCGCGGACAAACCAATGCCCACCCCATCACATCTTGTCCAACCATCCGTGAACAGACCATGCCGCCTGATTGGCCGAACGCCAAAGTGTGATAGGTTCTGTGGCTCGCCCATCCCGGCGCCTCACAACGGCATTGCACATCAAACCCGCGACCAATACCCCGATCCCTGCCTCCGGGCCGGCGAAGATCTTCGAGACTCTGCGCTCGCCGAATTATGGCAGCTATGTCTTCGGCAATGGCATTTCGCTCATCGGCACCTGGATGCAGCGCATCGCGGTGGGCTGGCTCGTCTGGCAACTGACGGAATCAGCCTTCTGGCTCGGCATGGTCGCCTTCGCGGACCTGTTTCCCGCCGTGATCCTCGGCCCGTTCGGCGGAGCCGTAGCCGACCGGCAGGACCGGTTGCGGCTTGTTCAGATCAGTCAGAGTCTCTCCTGCCTTCAGGCCGCCATGCTCTTCGTGCTCACGGTCACAGACACCATCACGATTCATGCGATCGTGCTCCTCTCCCTGTTCCTCGGCATTGTGAGTGCGTTCAATCAACCCGCCCGTCTGGCCCTCGTTCCAAGCCTTGTCGAACCTCAACATCTCAACGCGGCAATCGGCATTAATTCGGTCATTTTCAATCTGGCGCGTTTTATCGGTCCAGCCATTGCCGGCGGCGTCATTGCCGCCGGTCACGTATCATGGGTGTTCGGATTGAACGTTCTCTCCTTCTGCGTCTTTGTCTTCATCCTGCTTCGCCTGCGTCTGACGGAGCCGGCAAAACCGCGCAGGCAGCGCAAGCGCTTCCTGACCGACCTCGGCGAAGGCGTGAGCTATGCGTTCAGCAATCGCCGAATAGCCGTGAATCTTCTCCTGTTGATTGCGATCGGTCTTGGTGCGCGACCATTGGTCGAATTGCTTCCAGGCTTTGCGGCGGCCGTCTTCAAAGGCGGCCCCGAGACACTGGCCGTTCTGACATCGACCTTCGGCGCCGGCGCCATTTGCGGCGGTCTCTGGCTTGCGGGCCGCAATCAACAAACAGATCTGTCCGCCATTGTCATTATTGCCGCTTTCGTGATCTCCGGCGGGCTGACAGCTTTTGTTGCAACCTCTTCGCTCTGGGTCGCACTCCCCGCAACCGCCGTGCTTGGCCTGGCCCTGGTCTTGACCGGTGCGGGTATGCAGACGCTGTTGCAGCTGGAGGTGGACGGCGACATGCGCGGCCGCGTCCTTAGTCTCTACGGCCTGATCATACGCGGTGGGCCTGCCATCGGTGCGCTTGCAATGGGATGGGCGGCAGAGAGCTATGGGCTGCGCTGGTCCCTCGCCGGCGGTGCAGCGGTGGTTGCGGTCGCAGCCTTGGCGATCGTCATGCACAAGAAGCGTAAGCCAGATTTTTGAGGAGAAATGGAGCGGACGACAGGAGTCGAACCTATGCACACGACCTGGAAGGCCATTGCTCTGCCACTGAGCTACATCCGCACTCATCCAAAGCATAACCGGAATTAGATGCGGAAGCGTTAAGGTGCTTAGTTAATACAGTGCAAAATTGCCAACTCCCTTGGCCCAGTGACCAGGGAAGTTGGCAATCATAGAACCGATACAAACAAACCCGTCAGTAGCAGTTGCGCCAGCAGTTCCGCCAATTGTTCCGCCAGCGACGCCGCGGCGCACAGTCCTTCCAACCATAAGGTTGAACCCCGCCTTCGGCCTCGTCTGGTCCCAACTCGGCAAGGACATCTTTTAGCTTTTCAGCGGGTATTTCCAACCCGCTCAATTCACTGTCTGGAATATCATAAAACCGGCCGTCACGACTTATCAGAATAGCCATAGCCACCTTCCGTGGTTCGTATTGCTCCCGGCACGGATCATTTAACGAGATTGGGCGCGCCGTGGCTACGGATTTGTTGCCCAGACCCCAGCCTTCTGCATGACGGCGGGCCAACGAGACCAATTAGCGAGGAAAATTTCACTGGTATAGCGCCACGATACCGGCAACAGTCTTCAGTGTGCTCACACGCAATCCAAGCCAGAGAGAGGAGATGAAACTTGCGTACCAAGGAGGTGAAAATCGACGAAATTTACGTTCCCGCAGACAGACGCAAGGAGCTCGACCCGCAAAAGGTCGAAGAGATTGCCGAACAGATTATCGAAGAGGTTGCCCAGAGACCCATTCAGGTTCGGCGCGGCAAAGATCGCTACGTCCTGATCAAAGGCGTCAACCGTCTGGAGGCGCAGAAGGCGCTTGGAAACGAGACCATCGAAGCGGCTATCGTTGCCGCGCGGCTGCACTGAAGCTGACGCTCACTTCAAACTGATTGAAACCGTCTTACCCTCGACAAGCTCGATCTCTTTCCGTGTCCCATCCTTGAGAAGCAGCGTGTATCGGCCCGGCGGGAGCGCCGCATAGCTGCGGGTCGAGCGGATTTTCGCGATTTCCTTGCCGCTGGCATCAAGGATGGGAACGCCGCTCATGCCGGCGCCCTTGATGTCGATGCCTGCTGCCTTGAGGACCGTGGTCTTTCCCTCTTCCAGGACCACATCGCGCCAGAGTGTGCCTTCGAACCGGATATCGAAACGCCCCGGAATCAAGACCGCCTTGCCCCCATCGCTTGTTCTCGACACCGAGCTGACGACCTGGCCCGTTTCCTGATCGATGATATCGTGCCTGTAGCCGTTTTCGATTTTCAGGACCGCAGGCTCCAGAACCGTGGTCTCATCGCGCTTCACCTCCACGCTCTTCCAGAGCCCGTTGTCGAATTCCACATTGTAGAGACCGGGCGGCACGGTATCGATCGTCTTTGTATAGCTGAGCCGGATCACTTCCTTGCCTGTCTCCGCATCGAGAACGGCGTGGCGATCCGCGCCGCGGATCTCCAGCTTTCCGGTCACGCCACGGCCGGCGGACTTCGGTTACGGCTCACGCACCGGTTGGATCTCCGCCTTTTCGACGGCTGCCTTCATGGATCCGGTCAGGACATCGATGTTGTTGGCGGAAAAATACTGGCCCCTGCCCCTGTTGGCGATGCACTGCAGTTGACGTTCGGTCGTGGCGTCGACACCGAAACCGATGGTGTGAATGACGAGGTCGACATCGGCCGCGGCAAGCTTGCTCGCCAGAAGGCAGGGATCGCCCTTGCACGTTTCCTTGCCGTCAGAGACCAGAACAATCGTGTGCTTGCCCTTCGTCGGCTTCAAATCGTCGGCAGCGAGGCCCAGGACATAGGTGATTGGTGTGTATCCCTGTGCCTTCAACTCATTTGCGCTCGAAACGATCTTGTCGCCATTGGCTTTCGCCGCGCCAAAGCCGACGATGAGTTGCGTATCCCTGCAATTGCGCTTGGAGCGATGGGATTGATGGCCATAGGCGCGGAACGAGAGATTGATATCCGGATCGATCTGGCCGACGAACGCGCCGACGGCCGATTTCGCGGCGACGATCTTGCGTGCTCCCGATGCAAGCGTGCCGTTCATGGACCCTGATGCGTCGAGCACGAGGGCGACGTTGAGTGGCTCGGCCATCGCGACGCGGCTTCCCAGAGCCAGACAGGCAATCAGGCTCAGACAGCCGAATTTCCGCAGTTTCATGGCATCGTCTCCACCGAAAACACATTTGGAAACAATGGCGTATACATTATTTCGGTTACGGTTCGCTTACCCCGCGCCGGCCAACGTCCTGAAGAATGGCAACAGCCAGGATACCGGCGTCCACACCGCCCAGTTGAAGATCTCGAGTTCGACGCCGATCTGCCTGCCGACCATTGGCAGAAGAAAGATCACGCCGATCAGGATGAACATGCCGTAGGGCTCGAGCTTGGCGAGCGGAATAGCCAGGAAATCCGGCAGAAGGCCGACAGCGATCCGGCCACCATCAAGGGGTGGCAGGGGAAGCATGTTGAACACCGCCAGCACCAGATTGAGGATGATCGAATTGGTGAGCATCTGTCCGGCCCAGGCAACGGCCGGTTCCGGCACCAGCCATAGGCCTCGGATCAGCAGTGCGGATGCGGCGGCGAGCACGAGATTGATGGCGGGGCCCGCAGCCGCCACAAGCACCATATCGCGCCGCGGATTGTTCAACCGACCGAACATGACAGGAACAGGCTTGGCCCAGCCGAACAGGAACGGGGCCCGCAGAAAGAGGAGGAGTGCAGGCAATAGGACGGTCCCGAAAGGATCGACATGTTTTAGCGGATTGAAACTGACGCGGCCGAGCCTGGCGGCCGTATCGTCGCCCAGTTTCCAGGCCGCATAGGCATGAGCCGCCTCGTGAAAGGTGATCGCAAGCAAGACGGGAATGACCCAGGTGGAGGCTGTGTGCAGGAGTCCGGCTACATCCATGGTCATTCCCTGGTTCGGTTCACTCTTATGGCGTTCTTGCGCCCGCTTGGCGATGTTGCGCCGGTCAAACTTCACAGATTCCCAGCAGCGTCGAAGCGCCGCCGAACGCCCCCACCGATGACCGGATAATGTGGAGTTTCCGAGCGGACGTTTCCGGTAGGCAGCTGTTAACCGTCGCGCGATTAGTATTTGCCCGTCGGGAACCAGCTGTCTGTTTACGCGTCGCGGCCCACGCTCTCAAGCCACACACTTTTGCTGCTTACGCGTCAAGGCATTCGTCGGACAAATGCCGCAACAACTCCCCCGGCAAGAGCATGTCCATCGTGGCGAGGAGACTTGTGCCGATGACACAAGCGGCAGCCCGCACTGACCAGACCATTCGGCAGGTACCGCATCAGCTCGGCTTGAGCGAGACCGACGGAACGTTGGCGCCATCCGTAGGCGAGCGTTTTCTGCGAGCAACGGTTGCAGTCTCACTTGTCATATCCGTTGCCGTCTTGCTCTTGGGCGCATCCGTCTATCTTCTCAGCGAAACCGCCGAGCGCCACAAACGGTTCCTGACCGTCCACTTCTTTCAAAGCGGTTTGCTCGAGCCGGAACTGCTCGGTTCGGGATGGAGCGCTCCCGATGCGGATGGTTTGAACATGGCGGGAGACCGCTCTCACCTCACATTGCCTCTGAAACCGGGCGTCGGAACCGGCGTCAATCTGACAATCGATTTGTCTTATGTCCGGGCTGAGGTTTCAAGGCAGGCCGGCGCACGTAGGCTTTGGCTGCTTGCCGGGAACAAACAGATAGCCGAATGGAGTTTGCGCGGCGTTCAGCCTCTCACCGACACCATCCGAATTCCACAAGATCTGACGGCATCGCAAGAGAGCCTAAAGCTAACCTTTCATTCGATACCACGCGATTCGGAAAAGGCATCTGATGGTATCGTCGTGCTGCACTCCATCATGGTCTACTACGACTAGAGCAACGTGCGTTTAGTCAAACGCACACAAGTTGCTCTAGCAGCTTAGAGTCGATCAACTTTGCTGCGCTTTGTCGATTCTGACTAAGCGCAGGTTGATCTAGTCTCTCTTGGGCGTTCGAAGCTGGCACGATAGTGTGCTCGCCATGCGTCTCGTCGCCTGGAACTGCAATATGGCCCTGCATCGAAAGATCGATGCGCTACTCGCCCTTAAGCCTGATATTGCTATCGTCAGCGAATGCGCGATGCCGGAGATTCTCAGATCCCGCGAGCGGGCCTCCTGGATCGAGTCCGAACCGGTCTGGATCGGAGAGAACAGGAACAAGGGCCTCGGCATATTCACATTCAACGGCTATGCCGCGCGGCTTCACGAGCCCTACCATCGCGCCCTGAGATATATCGCTCCAGTCCACATCGATGGACCGATTGCGTTCAACTTACTGGCCGTCTGGGCACAGAATGCAAGCGCGGGCCTCACGCGAAAACACCAGTCGGGTCCGTTGAGGCGGGCCCTCGGCAAGTACCGGGATTTCCTGACCGCAAGAGACGCAGTGGTCGCAGGCGACTTCAACAGCAACGCCATCTGGGACAAGCCAGGATGGCGCATCAATCACATGACGAAGGTGACCATCTTCGAAGGACTGGGGCTCCATAGCGCCTACCACCGGATCACCGGAGAAGAACAGGGCAAGGAAACAACGCCGACGCTCTATTGGCGAGACCGCCGCCGAGACGGCCCGACCTACCATATCGACTACGCGTTCGTGCCCGAGCGGTGGTTCACCGGTGTGAAGGATTTCAGCGTCGGTTCATTCGACGACTGGTGCGGCAACGGACTCAGCGATCATGTTCCGATCTGTTTGGAGATAGATTGAACATGGGATGAACGAGCCTCTCAAACCCGGTTCAGAGTGCATTTGCTAGGGAGCGGCCAATCGGCGAGGCATTGTGCCGCGCGGTCTATCGACTGGAGCCGTTATGAACACCGTTCGTCTTGGGCTGACCGTCATATTGGTTGCGTCCGGCGGTCTGATTCTGTTGCTCATGTCGGCGCCAGATGGCGCCAAGAAGCCGAACCGCATCGAAGAGCAAGTCCATCGCTTCAGCGTCGGCAATGTTTCGATGACACTTGCCCTTACCGAAACCATCAAGATCGTCCCATTGAAAGATCCGAAGGTCGGTATTCGTCTCGATTTCAGGCCCGGTTGGCGCCAACCACAGCAGATTGAGATCACAGTCGGCGATACCGCATGTCCGCCGAACACCTGCACGAAGAGCGCACGACTGCGCAACGGTGTAGAGCTTCAATATCGGACGGAATTGCATAGCGGCGGCAGTGGAGGTGCCGAGGCGACCCTCACCGGCGTTCTCCGCAGCAGTCGTTTTTCTCTCAATATCCACTGCCGCAAACAGGATGAACTCGAGTCGAACCCCGCGTGGTGCATGTGGCACTTGTTGCGATTGCAGATCGATTGAGAGCGAACGCTGTGCCTTCCAAGCTCTTCTGCATGAGTTCGCGAATTCGCTCCCGCTTACGGTCCGTGCTATCAGCACACGATAGCCACATACCGAAACGAATACGCTCTCATGTCGTCAAGAAAAACACTGTCCCACGCGATGGGAAACCGCCTCTTCTCGTTCGCTGTTATTTCCGACACCCATGTCAATGCCGAAGAAGACAGCTGCAACTCGCCATACGAGGTGAATGCACACGCCAACGCGCGGTTTCGGCACGTCGCCAGGGACTTGCATGAGCGGGATATCGATTTCGTCATCCATCTTGGCGACCATGTTCATCCCGTTCCGGAAACCGGCGCGATCTATGGCCGGGCCGCAGATGCCTATCGCGCGATCGCCGAAGATATCGGACACACCGTCTACTCCGTTCCCGGCAATCACGACATTGGCGAGAAGCCGTTATCCGGCGGGCCCGCCAATCCCGTCACCGAGGCCATGATCGAAGCCTGGACGCGGGAATTCGGTGCGCAGTTTCAAGCCTTCGATCACGGTACCTGCCGCTTCATTCTTCTCAATGCGCAATTGATCAATTCCGGCCTGCCTGCAGACCGCGAACAGACGTCCTGGCTGATCAATGAACTTGAGCAGTCTAACGGCAAGCGCATCATGGTCTTCCTGCATCACCCGCCCTATCTGATGACGCCGAATGAGCCCGATCAATACGACAACACGGCCGAGCCGGGCCGCCGGTGGTTTCTCGATCTTGTCGACAAGCACGAGGTCGAAGCGTTCTTTTGCGGCCACGTTCACAACTACTGGTACAATCGCCACGGCGAGACGGACTATTATGTTGCACCCTCGATCTGTTTCGTGCGCCAGGACTATAGCGAGATGCTGCGGGCGACTCCGCCCGAAGGAACACAGGGCGGGCGCGACGACGGTGCAAAACTCGGATATTTCATCGTCAATGTTTACGAGACAGGTCATGTCGTCCGTATGGTCCGAACCTATGGGGCGGAAGCGACTTTGGATGATGCGCCGACGGAAAAGCCTGCCTCTCTTCTCGGTCTCGATGCGCGGGAGATCGAGCAACCAGCCATCGGATTCGATCTGAGGCAGAACTGGGCGGAGATCACAGAGATTCCCCCGACGGGATCGCTCGACGAGTTCGATCGCAAGGCTGTTCGCAACGACTATCATCTCTTGGCGCTGCAGGAGATGGGCATTCGCAATGTGCGCATCCCGGCAAAAGATCTACTCGACCCGATGCGCCGGCAGCGCATCAAGGCTTTCCATCATCTCGGGTTCGATTTCACGCTGTTCAGCTTCGATGTCCCTGATGAAAAGACGATCGCGTTCGCTACAGAGCTTTCAGACCATATACTCGACTGGGAAATCACCCTGAACTGGCAGGACATCGAGCCACGTGCGGACGCGCTCGCCAAACTCGCCGCGCGATCCAGTCTGCCGATTTATCTTTCCCGGATGAGAACCAAGGACGACATCAAAGTGGAAGGCACATACTTCCATGTCATCAATCACGGTTTCTCGGTTGACGATGTTGCGCAGTTCAACGCAATCGCTGCCATGGCCAAGCTTCGGCCTCATCTGGATGGCATCATTGTTCGGCTCGGATTTGACGAACGTCCAGGCGATGCCTTTCCGGTTATCTCCGCCGCACTCGAAGAGAGCGGATTGAAAGCATCCGTCCATCTTCGCCTTGGCTCGGACAATCCGGCCCAGATCCTCTCCGATGATCTGTGGGTCGGCAATCGCATTGCCGAAGCGATGATCCTTTCGGTAGCACATCCGGATATCCGGGTCTTTTGCGACACGCTGATCGATGTCGACCGCGGATTCTTCGTCCATCACGGCGTGATCGACCGGTTGAACAATCCGCGACCGGCTCTGAATGTTGTGAAGACGCTGCATAGTCGGATCGGTGCACTGGACGACGACATCCAGTCAGTCGGCATAACCAGGAATGATCTCGGAGATCTACTCGAATGCCGCACGCCCGGGAGTGACTTTTCGCTCTTCCTTCCGGCGAGTATGGAGGCGTATCCAGCCGAGATTATCGAGAGTGCCGACGACGGTCCTATTGTCTCGCTCTTCTCAGGCGCAACGCAGACCAGGAACCAGAATTTGACCGGCCCCGTTTTATTGCTGCCGGCATCAAGGCCTGAACAGTCTTGATTAAGGCGAAGCCGGGCCAAGTGGATCGCCCGAGATGGAGGATTACCACTTTCGTCACTCCGGAAAATCCAGCCAAAGGCTGAAGCCGGTACTTCTCAGCGATGACGATCTACAGAAGTGTGAGAAGCCCAGGCCAGGCCTGCGCCTCGAGAGAACCGAGGTGTTTCCGGTTGGTTGCCGGTTGGTTTCCATCGTTTCCAAAACTGCTCCGTCAGGTTTCAGGGCCGGACCATCGTTACCAACGCAACTTATTGATAAAACTTATTTTTTATCGAAACACGGAATTGCCGGTAACAGGACTCTTGCTGTGCCGAGACTCTTTCCCAACTGCCCACCGAAGCCTGTCACCGATGGGCATATCGAAGGAAAGAGACTGATGAAGAAAACACTTAAGGGCTTTGTCATGGCCCTTGCCTTGGTCGTCGGCGCTGCGGGCGTCACGACTGTCACGACCAGCATCGCCACGGCTCCGCCGGCGGCAGCCTTTGGTTGGAGCGATATCAAGAAGACCGCCGGAAAAGCAGGCGGCGCGATCAAGAAGGGCACGGTCAAGGCCGGTAAGGGCATCAAAACCGGCGCCAAGTGGGTTGGAAAGCAGGCCAACAAGTCCGACCTGGTCAAGGGTGCTACGAAAGACATTCGAAAGGTCGGCTCCGGCGTCAAGAAGGGCGCCAAGTGGGTCGGCAAGCAGGCCAATAAGTCCGCCGTCGTTCGCGGCGTCGTCAAGGACGTGAAGGCCGTTGGCTCCGGCATCAAGAATGTCGCCGGCAAGCTCCGGGCTACCGCCAAGGTGCCTGAAAGCAGAAAGCTCCTCGACCTGCGGCGTGCCTTGAATGCCAAGGGACTGATACCCAAACGTCGCACGCCCTACCCCGGTTCTCGTTCGGGCCGCACGATGAAGATTGGCATTGTGCAGGATAAGGCCTTTCACGGCGTCGGCAAGAAGCCGCTCGGCCGCGACAAGAGCGTGTGGGGTCGCCCGGTGGGCACCAAGAAGCCGCAACGTGTGCAAGGCATCCGCTCGAAGGACATCAAGTCGAAGAAGCAAGCTCACCGCCCTGTGACGGGCCGCGACAAGAGCGTCTGGGGCCGACCCGTCGGCACCAAGCGGCACCATAAGCTGAACCGGCTGCAGAATCAGCTCAAGGAGGCGAAGCGGGCCCGCGGCAAGTCCCGGATGCGGGTGAACACCCGCGGCGCAAACAAGCGCTTTGTGTTGAAGCGCAAGAACTCCCGCAAGGGCAATCGCTTCGAGAAGCGCAAGCGTCGTAACGGCGGCCGCCGCCGCTAAGAGATAGCGCCACCCGGCGCGGCACTCGCAACCACCTCAAGGCGCTGCCGGTAGGACCGCAAATTCCACCGGCAGCGCCTCGCATTTTGAGGTGGGGTCGAGTGACCTGAGCCCTTTGGCTGCCACACCCGGCTTAATATGCGGCTCGTGGCGCTCTTTTATCGATCGGCTTGACCTCAATGAAGTAGCGCCTCTTCTCCGACTTCTTATCCGAGCGCCTGCTGTGCGGCTTTGCGCGACAAACGCCGATAACTACGGATTGCCTCGGAAGTGGAATTGACTTCGTCTCAGTCTGTACGGCGATTCAAGAGAAGGAGGCATTGGGGAGCTATCACAGAGCTTGCTTCCCAATCACGCCAAGGCCGCTCTGGGCCATATTTTCCAGTCACCAGAGCCCATCGGTTACGGTGAGAATGGATCAGTTAACAGACGAGCCCGTCATCTCCCACAGTCGGTGAAAGAGTGCCAAGAAGAGATATTACTTGAATGGTATTGGAGTTCTCAATTGTTATTTCTGACCCGCAGGTTGACCGGTATCTGGAGCGGGAGCGCTACGATCACGCGTTTCTGAGAGGAACTTATCAAAAGAGGTGTCGGCTGACTTTCATCAGCTCAACAGCTATCGAGCGTATCACGGAAGCAATATTGCTAGCTCTCCGGATTATTCCTGGAAGGCAAGTCAACCAGGAGACTGACGTCGCGTCCATCGCGAGCAATTCTGATGACTGAATGATGTATGGCTTGCAGTTTCGGATCTATCCGAGCTTTGAGATGATGTGTCATGGACGACATTGGCGGCATCAAGGCACTGGCCGTCGACTATTATGGCACCATCGCTAACAAGCAGTCGCTGGCCGCTATCGCAGATGAGGATTCCCCTCACATTGTCGTTCTGCCAACCCTCATGGGCTCTTTGCGGGAAGCCAGACCCCAGCACCTCAGGATATTCCGCCTATGTCCACCTCTGCCCACCCCCAGATCGGATGGCTCGCTGCCTTCGGAGCCGTGGTCGTCTGGTCCGGTTGGATTGTGGTGTCACGGCTGGGCGTCATCCAGACACTGACCATCTACGACATGATGGCGCTGCGCTTTTTTGTTGCCGCTGTCGTCGTTGCGCCGCTGTTGTGGCGTCATTGGCCGCGCCACCTGCGCTGGTGGCAGACCCTATTGATCTCGTTCGGGCAGGGGGTGCCTTATCTGGCATTAGCCTTTGGCGGGTTGCAGTTCGCCCCGACCTCTCACGCCGGAGTCATGATGAATGGCACGCTCCCGATTTTCACCGGCCTGCTCGGCTGGTTTTGGCTCAAGGATCGTCCTGACCGCTGGCGGGTCACCGGGATCGTGGTGATCCTCATCGGCTGCGGCTTGATCGGCTGGGACCGTGATTCTGTCGGCGTTGGGTCCGATGCCTGGATCGGCCATCTCATGTTCATGGCAGCGGCGTTGCTCGTCGCCGCTAACCTGATCGGTACCAAGGCCTGGCAGCTGACCGGTTTGCAGGCGATGGTCTTGATCCCGACAGTCAATCTTCTTTGGTTCGGACCACTCTACCTAGCGTTTCTGCCGAAGGCACTTGCAAAAGCGCATTGGTCGGAAATCCTTCTTCAGGGCACCTATCAGGGCATCGGTCCCGGCCTCCTAGGCCTTCTGTGGTTCGCAACCGCGATTCGCTCAATTGGCGCATCGTCGACCGCGGCGATGATGGCGATGGTGCCTGGAATGGCAGCACTTTTTGCCATACCGGTTCTTGGCGAGTGGCCAAGCGTGCTCGCGTGGACTGGGCTCATTCTCACTACTGGCGGCATCCTGCTGGCGGCCCGCTTGCAGTCGGACCGACGCCGCTAAAGCGGCGGTCGTATCTACCGTCGTCATCGAGAGAACCAGGTACGGCACCGGATTCGGCATCAATCCATATGCTCGCGCACACGAATCTGACAGGAGGCCTTGCCCCAATTGTCTAAATCCCCGACATAAAACTAAAGTACTGCAACCGTACAGGGAAGGTCAGCAATGGGTCATTTTTGCCCTTGTCAAACTTGTCGAATGGACGGTGAGTGTGCGAATGAAACCGGACATTTCTGCGATCGCATCGCCGGACATTAAACGATTGTGATTCAGGCTCTTGGGAGCTTCGAATCATGCACTATGAATTCACTGACCTTGAGCGGTGAATCATCCAACCTGTTCTGCCGACCAAGTCTTGCTGCATTTCGCGTGTGGATGACAGTCACGTGTTGAACGGCCTCTTCTGGGTATTACGGTCGGGCGCTCTGCCCGATTGTTATTGCCCCTATGCCACCTGCGGCAATCAGATTGCAGCTACGTGTTTATGAGTCGACGTCCTAAATCATCCCGCGGCGTTTCAACTCGGCAATCATGCCTTCGAGCAGTTCATCCAGTCCCCGGAGTTTTACGCCCAGCGAGTCGTGGCGCGTCGTGTCGAAGCGCGTTTCTCGCACCGGCACTTCGTCGGGATCGGGATCGGGCATCTTGTAGTCCGGATAGACGCGCTCCAGAGCCGCCAGGATATTGCGCCAGTGCCAGCTCTGCCTGACTCCGAAATAGCGGCCCCTTGCGGCCTCGTTCTCCAGGGCGTTGACATGAAGAGCGGCAAGATCGCGGGCATCGACCATGGACATGGATGAATTCGGGATCTTGTCCGCGTGGCGCTCACCGTGAATGATCGCCGCAAACCGTGTCTGACTCACCGTGGGCTCGGGCGCAAAGCTTGGCCCAACAATCATGGACGGATTGATCACCACGACGCGGAAGGCGCCATCCGATGCCTCCATCTTGTCCAGCACGGTTCGATCCATTCGGGTCTTGCCGACGGCCGCATATTTCTTCTGCTCCAGCTGGAGATCCGGGTCGGACCAGTGATCGACCTCGTTCTTCAGCTCCGGTTCGCCCTCTGGTGGATTTGTGGAGCCAGTGCTCGACGTGTAGACCGCCCGGCGGATTCCGGCGTCCAAAGCCGCCTGCGTCACATTCTCGGCAACGGCGGCCATCAGGTCGATCGTCGCTGGCTCGATGACCGGCGAGCCCGCGCTAACGATCGCGCCCGTGCATCCCGCCATTGCCGGCGCGAAGGAAGCACTGTCATAGGCGTCGGCCGAGAAAAGCGTCAGGCCGTTGTCGCCGCTTGCCTCAGCTGCGACACCCGACATCAACCAGTCGGCGTTCGGCCCCTCCGCATCGCGCAATGTGCCATGCACATTGTAGCCACGCCTTAACAACTCGGCAGCAACGTGACTGCCGACAAAGCCGCTGCATCCAACGACGCAGATCGTTTCATTCCCCATGGATCCTGATCCTCATCCCTCATTGTCTTCGTTGTTTGAAATCAAGTCACGATTCTGTTCACACGCGCCTCAAAGGTCTTTTGTGTAAACGAGAAAGCCCGAATTCTGCGCTATGGCATCGTATACACGGCGTGCCGTCATGTTGGTCTCATGGGTGTGCCAGTATACCCGCGTGGAGCCGGCGGTCTTCGCCCGCTGATATACTGCGTCTATCAACCCGCTACCGGCCCCGCGGCCCCGCGCTTCCTCGCTGGTGAACAGATCCTGCATATAGCAGGTCGGCCCCAACATCGTGGTGTTGCGATGGAAGAGGTAATGCGCAATACCGATGAGGGTGCCATTCTCCTCGGCGACAATGCAGTGGATCGGCTCATAGGAATCGAAGAAGCGCGCCCAGGTTGTCTCTGTGACGGCCGATGAGACCGCGGTCGGACCGACACGCTGATAAAATGCATTGTAACCGTCCCAGAGTTTCAACCATTGATTATGATCGGCGCTCGCAACGTCGCGAATGGTCATCGTCGGAGGCATTGATTTTTCCTCTGTCCGCATCATTGGCCGGGTCTGCTGAATCTGGGCGATAGAAGACTATTGGAAGGCTGGAATATGACACAACACGAGATCGAATGGAGTCGCATGACCGCGGCGGAAGTCAACGCTCTGGCAGAACAAGACGCGATCGTTCTCCTGCCTGTCGCTTCCACGGAACAACATGGCCCTCACCTGCCCACGGGATGCGACACGATCCTTACGAGTGAAATCGTCCTTCGAACAGCCCGGCTCGTGCGAACGGATCATCCGGTGATTGTCGCGCCTGCGGTATGGACGGGGCTCGCGCAGCACCATGTTGCCTTCGGCGGGACCTTCACAATCTCCTTTGCCACCTACCACGCGCTCTTGCGTGACATCGTGCAGTCAATTCGCGACGTCGGATTCAAGAAACTCCTTATCGTCAACGGTCATGGCGGCAATATCGCCGCACTCAACGTGCTCACCGAAGAGTTGACCCGAGAGACCGGTCTGCGGGTTGCAACAACAACCTATCCCGTATTGCCGCAGAATGCCGGCGACTATGCAGCGATTTTGGAAGATCAGCCCTATCTCCAGCACGCCTGCGAGGCCGAAACATCGATGCTGATGGCATTGGGTCAGGGCTATGTGCGAGAGGACAAACTTGTCGACGCCTACCAGGAAGGCTATCGCAAGGGCGACCACTCTCCGCTCAGCGATCCCATCGGGCTTTGGGCATCGTTCAAGGATTTTACGTCAAGCGGCGTGCGCGGCGATGCCCGCCGTGCCAGCGCGGAAAAAGGCGAGAAACTGCTGGATGCGACGGCCCGTCGACTGGCCGAAAAGCTGAGCGCCGGCGAGCCCTGGAACAGATAGCGCATCGGACGGGACCGCGTGACAGATTCAGATATAACGGCGCTGCGGAAACGATTGGCTGACATCCTTGCGTTTGCCGCCCTACCCGGCGCGAAACGCGTCGAATATGTGCTTGAAATCAACGTGGATGGAGAGACCGCCGCACTGCGTTCCTACACAAAAGACAGTGTTGCCATCGGCGACGACCGTCCTTACGAAATCCTCAAAGCGCGCTTCGAACCCCTCAGATCATCTGTTGCAGCCCTCCACGGGGCAACCATGACCGAAGAACTCTCAGCAGGCCAGGTTTTCACGGCTTCACTCGACCTCAAGGACGGCACGTTGGAAACATCACTCAACAAGAGCGAAGGCTCGCAAGGAAACGAGATATGAAACTGATCAGCTTCGAGCGTGGCAACGGTCCGGAATACGGCCTAGTGAAAGACGATGGCATCGTACCTGTCACCGACGACTTCGCAGACCGCTATAGGAACATTCGCGCCGTGCTGACAGCCGATGCACTGGACGAGCTGGCGGATTGGTCGGCATCGCGGACACCATCGGTCACGCTGGATGCGATCCGCTATCTGCCGCCATTGCATGACGCGGAAAAGGTCATCTGCATCGGCGTCAACTTTCCCAAACGCCACCCGGTCGAAGGCGATATTCCTCCGCCCGAAGACATTTTCATCTTCGGCAAGTTCGAAGGCTCCGTTGTGGGTCATCGCGAACCACTGCAACGCCCGCCCTCGCCCGTCGGTGACACGTTCGACTATGAAGGCGAACTCGTTCTGGTGATCGGCAAGGAAGGCCGAATGATCCCCAAGGACAGAGCCTTCGACCACATCGCAGGCTACACCATCATGAATGACGGTTCCGTGCGTGCCTGGCAGAAACACTCCGTCATGGCCGGCAAAAATTTTGTTGCCTCAAGCGCCTGCGGCCCGTGGATGGTGACGGCGGACGAGATCGACGATCCGTCCGCCCTGGCTCTCTCGACCCGCCTGAATGGAGAGGAGGTTCAACGTACCACGGTCGAAGAAATGATCTTCGATATCCCGACGCTCATCGAATATGTCTCGACCTTTCTGCATCTGAAACCCGGCGACATTCTATCCACCGGCTCGCCCGAAGGCTCGGGCGGAAGCCGCGTGCCGCAGCGTTTTCTGGTCCCCGGTGATAAGCTGGAGATCGAGTGGTCCGGTGTCGGCGTTCTGGAGAACCGCGTCGAAGCGATGGCGTAGTACCAGCGGCGGTCAGATGGCTGGTGTCTTCTTATGCCATTCCGTCGCCTGCTCATAAGCCCCCGCGATCCGCAGAACTTTCGCGTCGTCAAAATGCCGCCCGGTCATCATCAAGCCAACCGGAAGACCTCGCGCCGTGAAGCCGCAAGGAACCGAGACAGATGGCTGGCCGGTAAAATTGAAGATGCCGGTGTTCTTCCAGGCATTGCGTCCATAATCCGCCGGCCGGTCGTTGATCGGCGCTGCGCTGATCGTTGCCGTTGGCGCCGCAAGAACATCGCATTCCACTATCAACCGATCCATGCGCGCCATGAAGCCGCGGCGAAAATGCTGCGCCTCTGCATACTTGACCGCAGGCACGGAAAGGCCGCTTTCAATCTTGGTACGCACTTCTTCGCTAAAGTCGTCCGGCTGTCTCCTGATTGCATCCTGATGGACAACGGATGCTTCGACAAAGGTCTTGGCCGCAGCCGAAAAGGCCTCCTCAATATCGGGAATGTCGAGATCGACCAATTCGGCGCCTTGATCGGCAAGAACCTGTAGAGCAGCGTCGACGACCTCAATGACGTCCTGATATCCCTCGAAGAAGAACCGCCGAACGACGCCGACCCGAATACCATCCAGTGTCGTCTTGGCGGACGCATCGTCATGCGAGTCCGGCGCACAAGCCGAATAGGGGTCGTCCTCGTCACGGCCCACGATCGCATTTAACACAGCCGCTGCGTCGTCGACGCTACGGGTGAGCGGCCCCACATGATCCATCGACCAGACGAGCGGAAATACGCCTGCCTTGCTCACCAGGCCGAAGGTCGGCTTGTGACCGACAATACCGCAGCAATGCGCGGGCTGCCTGATGGAACAACCCGTGTCGGTGCCGAGCGCCGCATAGGCAAGTCCCGCAGCGACTGCCGATGCCGAACCACCGCTGGAGCCGCCCGGGTCGTGATCCAGAGCCCACGGGTTGGCAATCGCGCCGAAAAACGGATTGATGCTGGAGTGACCGTAAGCAAGTTCATGCATGCCGGTCTTTCCCAGAAGTACGGCCCCAGAGTCGCGCAATCGCGTCACGACAGTGGCATCCCAGTCGGGGATCCAATTCTCGAACAGTTTCGAACCACAGGTCGTGCGGATGCCTTTGGTCGCGAAAAGGTCTTTGACCGCAACCGGCACACCATGGAGCGGCCCTCGGTCATCCCCGCGTGAAAGCTCTTCATCCGCTTGTCGGGCCTGTTCGCGCGCCAGTGCCGCGGTCACGGTGACGTAGGCATTGAGTCGACTATTACAGGCGTCGATCCGCTCAAGCATGCGTTCCGTCAGCGCCACCGCGGTGGTCTCGCCGGACCGGAGTTTGCGGCCGACTTCTGTCAACGTTTCGAAGTGAAGCTCCATGGCAGGCGGCCTCCCCGGCAATATCGTTGATACCGTCATATCAGAACTGTCGAGGCTTGACGCATCTCAGCGATTGCGCCTTCCTACGAGTCGAGTTCAAAAGTCCTGCGCCAGCGCACGACTTTCATGAATACCATCGAAACGACCTCCGTTCTCGCCACAACAAGAAGAGGGACCTCTCAACATGTCTCGAAAAGTCGTCATCACCTGCGCTCTCACGGGGAGCGCCGCCGATACACCGGCGAAAAGTGAGGCCGTCCCCGTGACGCCAGAGCAGATTGCCGCATCCGCAATAGACGCGGCGCGGGCCGGCGCAGCGATCGTCCACATTCACGTGCGCGATCCCGAGACAGCCAAACCGAGTATGGCACCTGAGCATTATGCAGAAGTCTGCGAAAGGATCCGAAGCGCCGACACTGATGTAGTCATCAATCTTACAACCGGCCCCGGAGCCAGATACGTGCCTGGCGAGCAAGACCCGATGGTGCCGGGCGAAGGCACGACGCTCGCCTCACCCGAGGTACGCACACGCCATATCGAGCAACTGCGCCCCGAGATCTGCACCCTTGATGTCGGGAGCATCAATTTCGGCGAAACCGTCTTCATGAATACGGCGGCTCATCTCCGCGATATGGCAGGGCGCGCAAAGGCCGTCGGCGTAAAGCCCGAGATCGAGGTTTTCGATACCGGCATGATCGAACTGGCCAAGTCGCTGATCAAACATGGCCTTATCGAATCCCCGCCTCTCTTTCAGATCTGTCTCGGGATCTCCTATGGTGCGCCCTCGACGACGGAGAGCATGCTGCATATGCGCAACGCCCTCCCCGACAATGCCGTCTGGTCGGGCTTCGGCATCTCGCGCATGCAGTTTCCAATGGTCTCGCAGGCGGTTCTGCTCGGCGGTCATGTGCGGGTCGGCCTCGAAGACAATCTTTATCTGGGTGCCGGCGAACTCGCTCCGAGCAATGCGGCCCTTGTCGAGCGCGCGGTGAAAATCATCGAACTCATGGGCGAGTCGGTTGCAAGTCCGGACGAAGCGCGTGCGACATTCGGGCTTTCCGCGACCTGACTTTTCGAAATCGGACCTATTGGCCAGAACGGCAACAGTCGGCTTTGGTGGGGAGAATTGGAAATGCGTCGTCTGTATCATTGCGTTGTTGCAATGAGCCTCTTCAGTGCGCCGGCTCTTGCCGCAGACTGGACGTGCCACAACAACGATACCGAGATCACATGTGACGCAAAGGCCTGCAAGGTTTCCCCACCTGGCAACTTCACACCAACCGAACTCAACGTGAATACCAATGGTGCGATTTCATTCTGTGCCTATTCCGGCTGCTGGAACGGACAGGCCTCCGGTACATTGAAGGTGGGTGACTTCTTCACGGCCGTCGGCCTGCAACTTCCATGGTCCGGGCCCATGAGCAAGCCCGGCAACATCTCGGCCACGATCAACACCAAAACGCACGTCGCGGTTGTGCTTACCCAGGGATTTGCGCATCCGATGACGTGTAAAACACGATGAAGATCCTGTCTCAATCGTCCATAGAAGCTTCAAGTCATGCATGCGTTCATGGCCTGGGCCGTGCACTCATAAATATGAGCCCTTCGCTCGAACTTGATAACGTCCGGTTACCATCCGACTTGAGCCGCGATCGGCCTGACCGTGGCATGGGGGAAATCTGCCAATCTCCGACCTACCGAACGGACCAACGTTATGGCCAACATCAATAGCCTTGTGTAGTGTCGTGTTAAGAGCGTCCGCTAAGCGTCAAGGTACATATGCGGGCAGAAGAAGATCAGCGCAACAGGATCAACATCCACTTTCGTACTTGCAGGCCATACGACCTCAGTTTCATAGGCAGCTCTGCCAGGAACGCGATGGCGTTCGGGTGCTTGAAGCAAGAATTGAAACTTGTGAATCGCTACAGCAGTCAGGTTTGCGGAGGGTCGGGAATTGAAACGATTGGTCGCGATTGGGCTTTTGGCACTGAGTCTGTGTCTTCCAATTGAGCTGCGGGCGTTTACCGTCAAAGGGGATGCTCGATTTGAATCCAGGCCGTACACGGCCCAATCTGGGCTCTATTACTCCGATCGTTGTGTTCTTCAATTCAGTGCTCGTGTTGGGACAACACCTGCCAAGGCAGATAAGTGGATACTTTCTGTTGGAGATGGATCAATCGTTGAATATGACTACAAACTTGGTCGCAACAATTTCGCTGGAGTTTATTTTGTGCAAATTGTTAAAGCAGGGGGATACGCTGTTGGCGACAGCTTCACATTGCCCCTTAAGGCAAACAATTCATCAAGGGCAAAAGGGGCAGTCATCGTCACTGTGACAGCCTCAGACCTTGCCGCATTCTCAGCCACAGACGCGAAGACGTGTGTGAAATGACCAACAAAAAGTAGGTTAGAGAAGAGAATATCATACGTCGGCGGCGGTCGGTGGCGGCGATGACTATGTAGCGGACATCCCAGACACAATCTCTGACGGCGACTTTTTGAATAGGCTAGATAACGTAGTCGCCACTGAGTTATTGGACGCACAAACTGATGAAGCGTTCATGGTTATCTTTAACGCTCTTCAGGATGCGCCTGACTTCCGCTTTAAGTCATGAGCCGCCGTCAGATAACCAGACAGATTACGGCTGATTACGGCCGGAACGCGTTTTGCTGAAGGACCGTCAAGCTTACGCCTTTGTTTACGGTGGGTTCTTTGATTTTTCGTAAGCCGCCTGCCACTGAAGATGTCGTAAAGACCAGGGTTGCAATGATCGATAGTCATGTCTTCATGTTGTGCGTTCTCGCATTTTTGAGTTTCGGCAGAAATGACTCGGTCATCACTGGCGTTGCGACCTGATCCGTGCCTGATACTTGTCTCAACTTTTCATGCGCGGAATGTCAGCCGTGACTCAGCTTGGTTCGCAATGATTTTGTCAGACGTAATTGGGAGCACTTTAGACTATGGGCTTTAACTCAGTTTGGGCTGCTGTCCTGGTTTCCTTGGCTATCCTCTTCCCTGTCGTCGATGCAGTCGCACAAGGCTCGGAATTCCATAAGCATGTCGCATCAGGTGACCTCGCGAAGGTGCGAGCGACGATTGGTGCGGGCAAAATCAACCTCGAAAAACGTGACAAACGCGGTGATACCGCAGTCATTGTTGCAGCCCGGACCGGCAACCTCAAGATGCTGCAGCTCCTTGTGAAAAGTGGCGCCAAGATCAATGCGTTTGACCGCAAACGTCGCGATGTCTTGAATATCGCGATCACAACGAAGAATCCGGCGTTGGCCCGCGTCGCGCTCGAACTGGGTGCCGATCCCACCTTGGTGACGTCGGTCTATGACGGTAGTGCGGTCATTTATGGCTCTGCCAAAGGTGCAGTTGAAATCGTCGAAATGCTCTTGAAGGCGGGCGCGCCAGTCAACCGCGTTAACAACTTAGGATGGACAGCTTTGTTGGAGGTGGCCATTTTGGGTGATGGATCGGAACCCTATATTCGAATTGCGAAAATGCTGATCAAAGCAGGTGCCAACAAGACACTCGCTGATCGGGATGATAAAACGCCGTTCGACCACGCAACGATGCGTGGCCATAAGAAGCTTGCAAGTGTCCTTGCCCTACCTTGATCCAACATTGCAGCCTCGTGCGAAAAGAGCATGGCGTGAAAGTGTTGTACGCTGAAGACGATCAAGTGATAGCGGATGCGATCATGAGATCAGTCTCACGAACTGAGTTCTGTGCCGACCATGTGTCGACCTTGGCGGACGCCATGACGGGCATTGACTGCCATCGGGAAAGCTCTCGTCACCAAATACTACAAGCTCGACGAATCTGAGATCACGCATCGGTACAATCGCTTTGCGCTGGCTCTCAAATGGTGCTCATACTCTCGATTGTTCCACGAAAAGCGATAGGCGAAATCAATGGCGACCCGACCCAATATTGTCTTGATCATCACCGATCAGCAGCGCTTCGACACGATCAATGCGCTTGGCGCAAAGTGGATGCACACACCTAACATCGACCGCCTGGTCAACGAAGGAATGTCATTCACGAATTGCTTCGTGACGTCCCCGGTTTGCGTTGCCTCGCGCGCGAGCATGTTCCAAGGCGTCTATCCGCACAGCACGAATGTTTATACGAACTTCGAACCTTGGGAGCCGAACTGGGTCGGCTGGCTCGCGGACGCCGGCTATCACTGCGCCAATATCGGCAAAATGCATATCAACCCCTATGACGCGAAAGGCGGGTTCCATCAACGCTTCGTTGTCGAAAACAAGGACAGGCCACTCTTCCTGGAGGAGCACGACCGGGCCATTTACGACGAATGGGACAAGGCGCTGAAAGCGCGCGGGCTGGTCAAGCCGTCGCGCTATACCCGTGCCGAGGCCGATCCAAAGGGATTTCTCGATGCACTCGGTTGTTTTGTCTGGGAGACCGACTCCGACATGCACCCGGACAATTTCGTCGGCAATACAGCCCGGTGGTGGCTCGAAGACCGGAAGGCCGAATCGCCCTTCTTTCTCCAGATCGGCTTTCCCGGCCCCCATCCACCCTATGACCCCACGGCGGAACATCTCGCCCGCTATGAAGGTGTCGACATTCCCGTCCCGGACGTCAGTGCCGAAGAACTGGCCCGCCAGCCCAGCATGCACAAGCGTCTGCGCCAGAGCATGGTCGACTTCAACATCGACAGCGTGGCATGGCGCGAGGGCGCACCCCATGAGGATCTGCTGAAGCTGCGCCGCTACTACGCCGCGAACGTCACGATGATCGACGAAAAGGTCGGTGAAATCATGGATGTGCTGGAGCGGAAAAACTATCTCGACAACACGATCGTCATCTTTTGCTCCGACCATGCCGATGCACTAGGCGACCACGGCCATATCCAGAAGTGGACCATGTATGACACGGTCTTACGCGTGCCTCTGGTCATTTGGTCGCCGGCGCGGGTGAAGATCGGGGTCAGCGACGAACTGGTGCAGTTGATGGATGTATCGCCCAGCATCCTTGACGCTTGCGGCATCGCGCAACCGGACAGTTGGGAGGCCAGGTCGCTCACCCCGATATTGAGCAACGGCCGATCGCCCGATGGACGCTTCCGCGACTATGTTTACGCAGAGTTGGCACGCGATCACATTCAATCGGCAGCCGAATTCGTGATTATGCGCCGCGATCATGACTGGAAGCAGGTCGTCTATGTCGGTGACGACGAGGGCGAGTTGTATGACTTGCGCTCCGATCCCGGTGAGACGACCAATCTTTGGTCCGATCCGGACCATCGTGACAGGCGAGATACCGGAACGCGCGAAATTCTGGCGTGGGCGACGCTCGGTGCGTACCGCGCCAACCGTCCAAAAACGCGAAAGGCCCAAACACCGATGACGGTCGAGGGCTAGAGCCCTTTCCGACCATATAGAGTCGTTTGATGGAGCCCATTCCGCTCACTCGGTTAGGCGCGGAGCGCGGCGCGATGCCATCGTATCGGGCAAGCTTCGCAACGAAGCCGATGGGTGGAATGGGCCCACCGAAGGCCGATATTTCGCGCCCTCCGGACGTCGTTACAATCCCCTTGTGGTCAACAAGACCACGGCGGGGATCGTGCCTAGCCGGAAGACGCGAAATACCGGTCAAATGCCTCTATATGGTCGGAAAGGGCTCTAGTTCTGTCCAAAGCAGATTGAGCGAAAGCGCGTCATAGTACCGGTGGCGATCAACAGTAACCGCCGCTGGTATTAGTCGGCAACGGTCGACCGGGTCCCAAAGCGATATCCACGGCCACGCACTGTGTTGATGAGTTTGGGTTCGAAGCCATCATCAATCTTCGCGCGCAAGCGGCGAATGTAGACATCCACGACATTTGTGTGCGGATCCTGCGACACCCCCCAGACATTGTGCAAGACTCTCGGGCGGCTGACGACTTTTCCGCCTTCGATCATCAGATACTCAAGCAATGCATATTCGAGGGATGTCAGCTCAATCTCCTTTCCACCGCGTTCTACGATCAACGCATCACGATCGAATCGGAGGTCAGCGATGATCAAGACTCGTTCCTGGTCTCGGCCGTCGATCCGAGGTGGTCGTCGCTGGAGATTATCCAGCCGTGCAAGAAGTTCATCGAAAACAAACGGCTTTGGCATGTAGTCATCGGCACCCATTCGGAGCCCATGAACGATATCTTCGGTACTATCCAGCGCCGTCAGCATCAGTATTGGCGTCATGTTCTGCTCAATACGAAGCGTACGGCAGATTTCACGTCCGTCGATCTCGGGCAACATGAGGTCAAGGATGATTACATCCCAAGGGCCCTGTCGCGCCTGTTCCAATCCCGAGCGGCCGTTGCGCTCGACCTGAACCATGTGTCCCTCGGCACGCAGACCGCGGTCGAGGAATTCCACAATCCGGTTGTCATCTTCGATCAATAACAGGTTCATATTACGAGCTCGGCCCTTTGATCCTCGATCTCGTCAGCCTCAGCATCCAACTGCTCACAGATGTCCGGTATCGCGACACAGACGGCCGTCCCATTCGTATAGGCGGTATCAATCCAGATGCGCCCTCCATGCGAATTCGCAATTGACCGGGCGATCGGCAGACCAAGACCGGTGTTTCTCATATGGCTCTTGTCCGGGACGCCATCTCCTCTGTAAAAGCGCTCGAAGGCATGAGCCGCATGTTTCTTCGAGATGCCCGGCCCGTCGTCCTCCACTCTGAAAGTCCATTCAAAAGCGTCGTGTCGCAGCGTTATTCGAATCGTTACACCGGGTTGCGAATGCTGGACCGCATTCGTGACGAGAACCTGCACGAGTTGGCAGAGGCGCTGATCGTCCCCTTCGATGAGGGCCGCCTTTTCCGGCAGAATCGTCATCAGGTTCGCGTCCTGCTCTGCAAGCACCGTCCGCATCTGATCGGCTGCATCGCGTATCGGCATCCTGAGGTCGATAACGGACCGCCTCATATCGGCAACCCCTGCCTGCTCTCGCGCGATCAGGAAGATATCGTTCACAAAGCGCGTCAGCTGATCAGTGATATTGACGATGCGGCTCAAGGCAGCCTTGTAGATCTCTTCGGCACCGTCGCGCGCGCGCAAGGCGACTTCCGCCTCGCCGCGAACTGCCGTGATGGGTGAGCGCAACTCATGGCCGATATCAGCAAAAAACTGTCGCCGACTCTGGTCATGGCGCCTCAGTTCTGTATTCGCGGCGTGAAGTTCTTCAGTGCGTTCCTCGACACGGCGCTCAAGCGAATTTCGGGCCTGTTCAATCGCTTCTCGCTGATCGAGCAGTTGACGCGCCATTGTGTTGAAACCTAGCGCCAATTTCGCAAATTCGTTTCCGCCCTCGACGGGAATCCGATGGCGTAGATCACCGACGGCGAATGTCTCGGCTCCGACCTCCAGGTGCCGCAGTCCTGTGCCAAGCCCCGATGCCAGCGTGTAGATAACAAGTGAGGTCAGCACCAATCCGATAATGCCCGCAGCGACCGACGCCCAAAGAACAAACCTATTAATCCATTCGATCTCCGCGAGCGCATCGCTCAACTCTCCGCGTTCGTCGGTAACGGCGATTTCCACCAGACTGCCGACCTTCGCATCGATCCGGACCAGCAAACTCTTGTTCAACAGTTCATGTGCCTGTTCCGCCTCTCCGCTCTCGATGAGTTCCAATGCCCGCTTGATGTCCATGAAAACCGCGTTCAGGTGTTTGCGGATCGACTCAAGCCTTGATGTCTCCAGAGAATTGTCCCCTGACTGAAACCCCATCTCGAATTCCTCGAGCTGCAGGTTCCAGATCTTGGCTATCGTGGCGTCCAGCCTAGTCTTCGCGTTCTCGATATCGAATGTGAGCGCACCGTCCTTGCGAATAAGATCGCTGCGCACCTTCTTGAAAGTTCGGAAGACTTCACCCGTCAATTGTAGATAAGCGCCGAGCTCTTCATAGGCGTGGCTGCTGCTCTGGTGGTTGTAAGCAGAGCGCTGAGCTGTCCAGAGGAGAAGAATCACGCACGCCATTATGACGAAGGCGAGCGTGCTGACACTGAGAGCGAGTCGGGTTTCTACCTGCATGTCCGGATGATAGTTGGCTGCGTCCGGCACGAGAAGCCGATCCAGATGAATGCCGGATTAAAATCCTGCTGCCTCAAATGATCACTCCCCCAGCATACCGGACCTGCGAATAGCGACAATTACAGCAAAATGAACACATCATGACTGCGAACTGAAATCGCGATTATAACGCCATTAAATCACTGTTACTTGGAGGTCGGTGCACTCATGCTGGCGTATACCGATTTGATATTGGGACTGATTCGCCTCGGTTGGATGGCGGTTCAGACTGAGCATGAAGGTCGGCACAATGGGGGGAAAATGGCTGACGAAGCGATTGAGGCCGCCGAACGAATCGCAATGCGCCTGAGGTTTCTGGCCCATCTCGGATACGCGAAAAACAAAACAAGCTCCATGACGAATGCGCAGTGGGCAGCACTCTCATTCTTCAACAATGCGAACAGATTTTCACGCACATTGCAGAGTTTTGCGGCCTTTCATTCGGCAACGGTCGGAAGCACATCCCAGACAATCGACAGACTGGTGAAAAAGGAACTTCTTTTGCGTGTAGCCGACAAGATCGACGGCCGAAGAGCCCGTTTCGATCTGACAGACGAAGCACGTAAGCTTGCCAAGAGCGGGCCGCCGGAAACGTTGCTCGGCCCCCTGTCGTCATTATCTGCGGCCAAGATTGCCGAACTGGAATCCACGTTGCAGGACGTACTGCTTACGGTTCTTGAAGACATGAACACGTCCATTTTAGGCCGATGCAAGGACTGCCGATTCCGCAAAGAGCATTTCTCTGTCGACAAGAATGGAACGGGCCATTTTTGCGCCAAATTCAGTGAAATCCTGACAAAACGAGATACCGAACTCGAGTGCGTCCATTTTGGACCCTGCGATCCTGTTTCAGAGGCGCAATCCACGATTGCGTAGCATCCGATTCGTACCCGCGGCGGCCACGGTTGCCCCTTGTCACCGAGCGCATCTGCCCACCGACGCCGTTGCATCCTGCTTGCCGTTGGCACACCACCTGCTTTGTTGCGATGCAACAGCGATGTCGCCGAGACGTGTCAGGAAACGAGATGTTGAGATCGGCGGCTTCGCCGATTCGCGTGAACGCAATCAAAGGCCGGCCCCGATTGTCGCCAAGCACGAACCGGCATGTGACTTTGCTTTCGGCCCTATTGCGACAGTATCGGTGAGATCGTCACTCCAGGCGATCAACTCTCAAATGGCACCTCAAGCTGCCCCACGCTTCAGCCTTCAAGGAGCAAACGCTTCAAACCACTCGGCGTCTTGAGCGTTTCGGCGAGTCTATCCAGGCCATCGTTCACCGCCTCGGCAAATGCATCCGGTCCACCGAAACGCTCAAGCACATCCGGTGGCAGGAATTTGATCATCAGTGCCGCGGTTCCCGGAGGAATGCCTGCGAAGTGCACACTGACAATGCCGTGGTCGCGGAGCAGCAACATGGCCAGTCCGGCGGTTGCCTCATAGGGGACACAGGGCGGTTCGGCCAGGCCTGCACGCTCCATGGCCATCTCCAGAATGTCGTCTGCCATGAGCTGGACGATTACGGGCGTCTCGGTGATCCTGTTGTGACCGAGGGTCTTCTTCAGCGCCTCGCCGGCTTCCATCGTTACCGCAACACGCTCGCGAACCTTCTCCGGGCTGTAATTCTGCAAGCTCTCAACGACCGCCGGATAGAGCATCTGGCGCGCTTCGACACCCATCTCGTATGCGCGCGCCCGGATTTTTCCGATCAGATCCGCCTTCCCGCCAAGGAGGCCTAGGCGCGGTCCCGTCGTACCGTATTTGTCGAGGCCGGTCGCACCCACATCGACGCCGAGTTCAAGCATCTTCGGTTGCCCCATGACGGCAGGACCGACCCTGGCGCCGCCGGCATCGTCCACCATGATCCTGGCACCACGATCCCTGGCGATTGCAACGATCTCAGTCAAATCCCGTTCGGGCAGAATCTCATAGCTCACCGAAAGACGCGTGATGAAGACACAATCCAATCGCTCGCGACTGGCAATCTCCTGCTTGAAGGCACCCAGTCCCATCGTATCGGTGAAGTTGCCTTTGGCATGAGCGACTGCCCGCGTTACAGCAGGATGGCTGTAGCGCGGCGATACGCCGACAACCGCATCTCCTTCATCGATCATCACATCGGCTGCGGTTAGAAGTGCGGCCGTGAGGCGGTTGAAGAGAAAGACTTCATGTGTTTCCGGATGACCGCCCAAATGCTCCAATCCAAGCGCTCGCACGTCATCGGTGAAGAGAGCCGAAGCGATCTCATCGTCCATGATGCCGAGATCGACCTCTGCCAGTTGCAGGTTTCGTTCAAGACCGCTCAACAGGTAAACCGAGTCAGGACCGAATTCTTCGCGGCGCCGCCGGATGTGACCCCAGGCGACCTTTAGTTTTGCAAGGTCGTCAGCCGTTGTCGGTAGAAGTTCCCCGCGCGCATAGGGTAACCCGGTCGCAGGCGCATTGCCAAATCGATCTAATTGCATGAAAAAATCTCTTGTTGTGTTCGATCACGAAATCGCCATGATTAGCTTCGCTTTAAAGCATTAGTGCAGAGATTTCAGAGAGACAAATGGTGATATTTCACTCATTGATGAATATAATTCACTCGATCGGAGCACAGTGAGCCCATTGTGGAATTGGACCCAAACGGCCCCTTCGGCTTACCGCCGCTGAACGCTCTACGCGTCTTTGAAGCGGCCGCCAGGCTTGGCAGCTTCAAGGCAGCGGCGGAAGCGCTTTGCGTGACCCCGTCGGCTGTCAGCCACCAGGTTGCGAACCTGGAGGCCTTTCTTGGCCACCCCCTATTCACACGTGACGGTCGCGGTTTGCGACTGACCAAAGGTGGCGAAGCCTATCAACGGCAGGTGCATGAAGCGATGGCACGGCTTGCACGTGCCACGCGCAGCCTTGCCGATATCGAACGGGCGCCAACATTGATCATTGGGGCTGCGCCGAGCATTGCCGGCAAGTGGCTCTTACCCCAGCTCACCGATTTCATGTCAGAGCATCCGGATGTATCACTCCGCGTCGAAGCCAGTCCGGATCGCGCCGGATTGGCGGACGTCGATGTGAGCATCCTGCATGGCGATGTTCGGGGGCGGGTTACGGGAGCCGTGCCGCTCATTGCCGAACGGCTGTCACCGCTTTGCAGCCCGTTTCTTCTGCGTGATAACCCGTCGCTTTGCGGGCCAGAAGATCTCTCCGGACACGTTCTCATCCAAACACGCAATCCGATCCAATGGCAGTCATGGTTGCTCGCCCGCGGTCTCGACTTCCCAATTCGCAGAGAAGTCTGGCTGGACCGTTCATCGATGGCTATCGAGGCGGCCGCAAAGGGTTTGGGCATTATCCTGGAAAGCGACTTTCTGGCAGACGAGGAAATTACCTCGGGCGCGCTTGTCAGGCCGTTCGAGACGGACCCGTTGACGGAGTCACATACGGCCTACTATCTGGTCCTCAATGCCGAATCTGAAGCGTCCCATTCGGCTCACGCCTTCGCTGATTGGATCACGCATCGCGTCCCGGCCCCATTCCGGCCAAACGTCTGATTTCCCCTGCTCCAGCCACCAAACGACAATACAGACGAGAAATCCGGAGCATTCATTGAACCAATCCGCCTCGTCGTGCGTCCAACAGGTTTGGGCAGGACGTCAATATCCCACAATCCTGATATTCTTTACCCGTCCCATCTTGAAATTTGCGTTATATGAACAATGTTCATGATGCGGCATGCGATAATTGGTGGTTGAACGATGGACGAGCTCGTGACGATTCTCTTGTTTCTTGCTGCTCTGGTTTTCGTCCCTCCTGGCCTTGCGCTTTATGGGCTGCGCAAACACCGTATCCGATTAGAGGCGCTGGAAAAGCGCTTCGATGCGATTGACGCGAAGCTTGCGGCAGCCAATCTGCAAGCAGGTTTGGCTGGCGAGGCCGCAATTCGACCGGATAGCGCTCAACAAGTCCGCCCTGAGATTGAGCCTGATCAACCGCCTGCCGAATCCGAACGCGATGGGGATTCTTCCTTCGAGGAAGAGGACGTTGCCTCACCGTCCGAAACCAAGCCGGACGATGAAGCCTGGCTGAACTATCCGCCGCCACAAATCTCGCTCTCGATGAAAGATGACGGAGAAAGCATTTCGGACGAGCCGGCCCCCGCCGCCGCCGCGCCGGAAACACCGTCGCGATCGGCATCAATGGAGCAGGCCTTTGGCACCAAATGGCTGGTTTGGATTGGCGGCATCGCGCTGGCGCTCGGCGGTATCTTTATGGTCCGCTACAGCATCGAAGCCGGGCTTGTCGGCCCTGGAGTCCGGATCGCAATGGGCGCCGCATTCGCTGCCTGCCTCGGTGTTGTCGGCGAGTTTGCACGACGCCGCGATCTCACCGCCAGTCTTGCCGGCGTGCCGAGCGCCTATATTCCAGGCGTCATCACCGCCGCAGCCATTCTGACAGCCTTCGCTACCGTTTACACGGCCTACGCAATATACGGCTTCCTGCCCTCTTTGATCGCGTTCGCGCTGCTGGCGGCATGTGCATTCGCGGCGCTCTCCGCGTCCTTTCTGCATGGGCCGGGCCTTGCTGCCCTAGGGCTCGTGGCAAGCCTCGCGACCCCAGCCCTCGTCGGCTCCAAGGAACCTGACGCCTGGTCGCTCTTCATCTATCTGCTGATCGTCGTCGGTGCGACTTTCTTCACGGCACGTCTGAAGGGATGGCTTTGGCTGGCCGTCAGCGCCACGGTCGGCGCCGTATTGTGGGGATTGTTGTGGTTCGCCGGCAGTTGGTCGAGCGGCGATGTCATCCCGATGGGTTTCTATATCTTGTCGCTTGTGGGCCTCAGCCTGTTCTTCCTCCCCCACGACAGGGCCGAGGGTGAAGACGGAAAGGACCTTGAAACCTTCTCATTCCGTGATTTGTTCATCGGTGTCGATTGGCCGGCGACAGCCATCCTCATGGCAGTCACCTTCCTGGCAGTCCCGTTCGTCAGGGTCGACGCCTATAGCACACCGGCCCTGTTCGTCCTTGCCGCCGTGACACTGCTGTTGCTTTCCAGCGCTTGGCGCTGGCCGAACCTCGCGCCATTGACGCTTTGGTCATCGGTTCTGTTCTGCACGGTCTATCTGGTGTGGCATTTTCCCATCCTCATCACCGAACCCGTCGGACCGCTCGACGACTTCCTTGGGTTACCGAAGGTATTGCCACCACCCGTTCAGCATTTCCTCGTGATTGGTGGTCTGTTCGGCGCCGGATTTGCCGCGGCCGGGTTCGTCAATACATTGCGCGGTGGCCTGCATCCGTTTTGGGTCGGCATTTCGGCATCGACGCCCATCGTCATCTTCGCCTATGCCTACTATCGGGTGACCGGTTTCCAGCACGATGTCCCGTTCGGGATTTTCGCCCTTGTCATGTCGGCGCTCTATATCGGCGCCAGCGACATGATGCTCAGAGCCGGCGCCAATCTTTTGCGTGAATGGCGTTCGGGGATCTACGCAGCCTCTGCCGTGGTCAGTCTCGCACTCGCCATGACGATCCTGCTCGAGAAGGGCTGGCTGACCATCTCGCTGGCGCTTATCTGCCCGGGCCTCGCATGGATCGCCTTGAAGCGCCCGGTGGTTGGCTTGCGCTATCTTGCGGCCGGAATGGCGCTGGTCGTCATGGCGCGGCTTGTGTGGGACCCTGTGATCATCGGCAGTGAACTCGGTAAGACCCCGATCTTGAACTGGCTGCTCTACGGCTATGGCGTACCGGCTCTGGCGTTCTTCTCAGCCGCCTGGCTGTTCCGCAAGCGTGTCGACGATATTGCCATCCAGATACTGGAGGCGGCCGGCATTCTCTGCGTGGTGGCTCTGTTCGGGTTGCAAATCCGCCATGCACTGAATGATGGCAATGTCTATTCGACGAGCTTCGATCTCGCCGAACTCGCTATCCATTCGATCACCATGCTGGGTCTCGCGATCGGCCTTCAGAAGGTCTACGACAGGAGCGGACGCGTAACGGTCCAATGGGCGTCCGCCATCCTTGGCATGGCGTCTCTGGCGGCGATCCTGGCGGGCCACTTCGTCTTTGAAAACCCGATGCTGACCAATGAGTTTATCGGCGAAGGCCGCGTCTTCAATCTGTTGATCCTGGCCTATGCGGTCCCAGCGCTTCTCTGCGTCGTCCTCTATTGGGTCTCGGCCGGCCGGCGACCAGAGATCTACCTCATGGCCATCGGCGCGACGGCATTCCTGCTTCTGTTTGCCTATCTGACACTCGAGACCCGTGCGCTGTTTCAAGGACCGCGTCTCGCGACAGGTCTGACCAGCGATACCGAATGGTATACCTATTCCGCCGTCTGGCTGGCTTATGGCGCCGGCCTCCTCGCGGCGGGCATCGTGAGCGGAAAGGCGGCCCTGCGTTATGCCTCGCTGGCGATCATCATTCTGACCGTCGGCAAGGTGTTCCTATCGGATATGGAGAATCTCTCCGGCATTCTACGTGCCCTCTCCTTCATCGGCCTCGGCGCCGTGTTGGTCGGGATCGGGTTCTTCTATCAGCGGTTTGTTTTTCCGAGTGGGGCCTCTGAGGGCAAGATGGTCAACAAGGATACGCAGGAGGCCTAGGCGCAAAATCGGCAGTCATGATCATGAAAGACAAGAGCGCCTCGACTGGGGCGCTGGCGGTATTCTCCCAGGCGGTATAGGGCCTCGCCTTTGAATTGAGCATAGCGTCGCCGAGCAATGAAACAGGGTATATCGCCGGCATTCGGTAAGATCGTATCTGAGCAACGAAACCGATCTTTCCGCTGCTGGAGCGGATCACGCCAAGGCCCGCATTGCCATGTCGCAAACACGACAAGCAATTCGGATTTTCGATAATCGGGAGAATGGCCCGCTCCGCAGGACTCGAACCTGCAACCTTCGGGTTCGAAGCCCGACGCTCTATCCAATTGAGCTAGGAGCGGTGATCGGCCCTACACTCCACATTGCAGCTGCCTGTGACAAGCCCAATTTAGCGGAACCCATGCGGTAATCCACATTGCACCACTATCGGTCGGCTGGCGTTGTCCGATTCACCGGCAGACCGAGCCTCCTCGGCGCTCATTGAGACACAGGAAGCTCCAAAGCTCTACAACATCGCAAATTTGTAGCAAATTTTTCTTTTTCATAGCCTATTGATCGCAATTATTAGAAAAAAATACTATCTTTAGGAAGCCGCACTTTGCTGCGGATCGATGCGATACGGCGTGATCGGAGTTTTCAGTGAGATATTTTCCACTCTTCGTCGATATGAAAGGACAGTCCGTCCTTGTCGTCGGTGGCGGCGAGGCAGCTGCTCAGAAAGTGCGTCTGATCGCAAAGACGCCTGCGGCGATCACCGTTCTCTCTGATACGCCAGCACCTGAACTTGTCTCACTTGCCGAAGATGGCCGCCTAACGCTCCATCGGCGCTCCTTTGAGGTTGGTGATATTGAAGGCCATCGGCTTGTCTATGCGGCTACCGGCGATACCGAGACCGACATCCACGTCGCAGTGACCGCAACCGCCCACAATATTCCGGTCAACGTTGTCGACGTGCAGGAACATTGCAGTTTTCTGACACCGTCCATCGTCGATCGGGCGCCTCTGACAATCGCGATTGGAACGGAAGGCACGGCGCCGGTTTTGGCGCGGCGCATCCGGCGTCGGATTGAAGCGCTCCTGCCCAACAGGATCGGCGATCTCGCCGCGCGGGCGGGTCGCCTGCGTGCAAGAATTGCGATCGAAATCCAAGACGGACATGTCCGCCGACGTCTTTGGGAGCGGCTGCTGAGCGGGCCATTTGCTAGCAGCGTGCTAGCGAACGACAATGATGCCGCCAACACCCATTTGGACGTCGAAATGGAGAACATCCGGTGGGAGCATTCGGCATCCGGCCGGGTCGCGCTCGTCGGCGCGGGTCCTGGCGACCCCGATCTTTTGACGCTCAAGGCATTGCAAGCGCTCGAACAGGCTGACGTTCTGGTTGTCGACCGGCTTGTTTCACCGGAAATCCTGGATCGCGCCCGGCGCGATGCGAAACGTATCTTTGTCGGCAAAACGCCCGGCAAGCCTTCGCCGCGCCAGGAAGACATCAATCGCATTCTCATCCGCGAAGCCGCAAAGGGTCAGTTCGTTGTCCGCCTCAAGGGCGGCGATCCGATGATCTTCGCACGCGCAACCGAGGAGATGGTCGCCGTCTCCCGCGCTGGAATTCCGCTTGAGATCGTACCGGGTATTACAGCAGCCCAAGGCGCCGCGGCATCGCTGCAGTTGCCACTGACAGAGCGTCAGCGCGGCCGCGCAATCTCATTACTGACCGGTATGACGGCCGACAATCAGCTAGATCACGACTGGCATGCGCTGGCGCGAGGCGACGACACGTTCGCGATCTATATGGGCGTCCGGACAGCCGGCAATATCCGACAATCGCTCCTTGCGGCAGGCATGTCGCCCGAAACTCACATTGTCATCGCCGAAAACGCAACGCGGTCCAATCAGCGTGTGCTGGCAACCACACTCGATGCCCTCACCGATACAATCAGCGCAAAAGGCGTCACGGGACCGGCCATTCTGTTTTTCAGGGCCGACTGGCGACGGTCTGGGCTGAAGGCGCCGGCATTCGTCGAGCACGTGGCCGACAAGAGAGAACCCCAGCAACCACACTACGTCTCATCCAACATCGAACTCAGAGCAGGATAATCTCATGAGCAAAGCACGCACAGGTCTGCATGTTCTTACCGCCAACCGTTTGAGCGACGGCGGCGTTGTCTTCCTGACCGGTGAAGGTCAATGGAGCGACCGGCTGGCAACTGCGAAGCCGGCTATCGACGATCTCGATATAGCCCAGCTCGAGCGCGCCGGCGATCAGGCCGCGAATGCCAATATTGTCGTCGATCCTTACCTGATGAAGGTCGAACAGGTGGCGAGTTCCTTCGTTCCGATCAAAATGCGCGAGCGTCGCCGCGTCCTTGGTCCCTCGATCGGCAACGAATTGGCCAATACAAACAATGCCGCTTCGGCGTTCAGTCTCGCAAGTTAGAGAGCATCCGATGTACCGGTATGACGAATTTGATGCTGCATTCGTTCGGGAACGCGTTGACGAGTTTCGTGATCAAGTCGCGCGGCGCCTGTCAGGCGAGCTGACGGAACCCGAATTCCGCCCACTGCGTCTCATGAACGGACTGTATCTGCAACTGCACGCCTACATGCTGCGGGTGGCGATTCCCTATGGCACGCTTTCATCGCGTCAGATGCGCCAGCTGGCACTTATTGCCGACAAGTTCGACCGGGGCTATGGGCATTTCACCACACGCCAGAACATTCAGTACAACTGGCCGAAACTCGCCGAGGTGCCGGACCTGCTCGAGCATCTGGCCGAAGTCGAAATGCATGCGATCCAGACAAGCGGCAATTGCATTCGCAACACGACCGCGGACCCTTGGGCCGGTGTGGCTGCCGATGAAGTTGCCGACCCACGCCCGACGGCCGAGTTGATCCGTCAATGGTCAAGCTTGCACCCCGAATTCTCATTCCTGCCGCGAAAATTCAAGATCGCCGTGACAGGATCGGACGAAGACAGGGCTGCCGTAGCCTTCCATGACATCGGTTTGCGCGTCAAAGAAAATCGCAATGGCGAGGTCGGCTATGAGGTCCTGGCGGGCGGCGGACAGGGCCGCACGCCGATGGTCGCAATTACGGTGCGCGAGTGGATCGGGGAAGAAGACCTGCTCCCTTATCTTGAAGCCATCATGCGCGTTTATAATCTGCATGGACGGCGCGACAACAAGTATAAAGCACGCATCAAGATTCTCGTCCACGAGCTGGGAGCCGAAGCGTTCCGCCAAGAGGTTGAGGCCGCATTCGCCGCCATGGATGGCGCCTCTGTTCCGGTGCCGGAAGGCGAGCTGGATCGGATACGTACCTACTTCACGCCTCCATCATATGGGCCAGTCGATTTGGATGAGAGCGCACTCAACGCTCACCGTGACGCCAATCCAGGACTAGCCCGATGGATCGACACGAACGTCGCCCCTCATCGTGTCGACGGACATGCTATCGTCACGATATCACTGAAGCCGATTGGCGGCATTCCGGGAGATGCGACATCGGATCAGATGCGTGCGGTCGCCGAACTTGCCGACAAGTTCAGTCATGGCGAAATTCGCGTTACCTATGAGCAGAATCTCATACTGCCGCATGTTGCCCGAAGCGATCTGCATGACCTTTGGCGCGCGCTTGAGGCGGAAGGACTCGCCACGGCAAATGCCGGGCTTGTCACCGATATCATCTCCTGCCCCGGCCTTGACTACTGCCAGCTTGCCACGGCCCGCTCGATCCCTGTAGCCCAAAGCATTTCCGAACGGCTTGGCGATGCCAACAGGCAGAAGCTGATCGGCGACCTCAAGATCAAAATCTCGGGCTGTATCAATGCCTGCGGCCATCACCATGCCGGTCACATCGGCATTCTGGGCCTCGAAAAACGGGGCGAGGAATTCTATCAGATTACGCTTGGCGGGAATGGCGACAAGAATGCCGCCATCGGAGAAATCCTCGGGCCGGGTTTCTCGCGCGACGGGATCGTGGATGCCGTCGAAACCGTGGTCGATACCTATGTCGGCTTGCGAGAAGACAATGAGACCTTCCTCGAGGCCTATGGCCGTACAGGCCCCACGCCATTCAAGGAGGCGCTCTATGGTGCTCGTTAGGAATGGCGACATCGCCGACGACAGTTGGACCGTTCTGCAGGACGACGATCCATTGCCTGCAAAAGGCGACATAATCGTTTGCCTTGCACGGCTGAACCGCGATGCGGACAAATTGGCAGATAGAGAGGGCCGCGTCGGCGTCGAATTGGCGAATACATACGATGCCGAAGAACTTGCCGGGCATATCGCGCTTGTCGATCTCGTCGTGTTGGATTTTCCGGCCTTCACGGATGGGCGGGCCTACAGCCAGGCCCGTGTCATTCGCACCGAGCTTGGCTACACAGGTGAGCTGAGGGCGACAGGCGACGTTCTCCCCGACCAGGCGCAGTTCATGACCCGCGTCGGATTCGATAGCTTCGAAATCGCGGATGACCGGTCGCTGGAGACCTGGCAACGCGTCAGTCGTGCGATATCACATAGCTATCAGGCAAATTACGGGCTAACAGGGCTGAAACAGCGCTCCGCGAGACAGGCGGAAAAGTAGACAACGACAATCCTGTCTGTCTCAAATCACCTCCATTGAAAAAGACCTCCGAAGCCGTGCAGAGCTTCGAAGGCCAGGGATCGCCTTCGGGAGGATAGCGCGTTTCGGTGCGCTTATTTGAAGTTGATATACATGGCCGAAGTCCAGGCCTTGCCGTCGTCGATCTGACGTCCCTGCAAGAAGACCGGGCGGAAGCCGTGCGGACCGTTTCCAGGCTGAACCTCGAAGCTGCCCGCAATGTCGCGCGGCATCGGGGCCTCCGAAATCCGTTCGATGGCGACGAAGAGTTCGGTGCCGCCAAGCTCCTTGCGCACGCTACCCTTTTCCATCAGTTCCGCACCGCAGACGGAGAGCGAAAACTCGGGGCAATGAACGAAGGGGTTGCCGTCCAGCGGATTGCCGACTTTTACGTAGCCGTCGATGGTTCCGGAGACAGTGATCGTACTGGAGGCGAGGTTCGAGACATCGATCTCGACCGTATCGGCGTCGCCATAGGTATCGGTGCGGAAGCCGATCTTGGTCGGCCCTGCCCGCCAGACGGTTTCTTCCAAATGCTCTAGACCATAAGCACCGAATCCATTGATGACACCGTTTCGGATGTCGATGGTACCTTTCCAGTCTGCCCACCGATAACGATCCCGGATACGTGCGCCGCCAATGCGCACCCGGACATGGCGTTCGGACATTCCGGCTTCCTCCTGAAGGTTTCGGACCATCAAGGGGCCATCCTGATCGAAAGCCGCGATCTCGTCCCAGCCGACATCGCCGAGGAACCGATAGTCAATGCGCGCAGGCCCGGAATGGTCGAACTCGTCGCCCATGAAATGATCGCCGCATCTCGCGATTGCGACTGTCCGCTCGCCTGTCGTGGCCCAGGTTCTACGGGCGCGCAGCGCCTTGCCGACCGTCGCCCTGTCGAGGCCATCGCAGATCAGGCCCGTTACACCGCCCTTGGTACCGAAAACGGCCGTCCCGGGCACGCCGCCACCGCAGCGACCGCGATGCTCATCGCCATTGGCCGATGCACCGAGCTTGTAACCGCGCCTGGCGACCTCGTGATAGAGCCAGGGGAAATGCCCCCAGGCCGACGTGATCTCGACCAGCCGGTCCATGACCGGATGATACCAGTCCATGATGCAGCGCCTGCCGCCTACATGCGGCATGATGAGGTGGCCTTCCGGATCATGGGCGTAAGTGGCCCACAGCTCCTCAAGCGGCCAGGCGCCAGGCTGGATCGTGTCGGCATCCATGTCCTCGTTCCATTCGAACGAGCGCGCGATATTGCCCTGGGCATCGAACGGAAATTCCGGTGTCTTGTCGTGCAGAAAGACCACATTGTGGTCGCCACCGGCACAGCTGTTTCCGCACCATTCGGTGCCCGGATAGCAGACGAACTTGCCGTCCTCGTTGAGACCATGGATCAGATTGACGTCATCGTCCCAGTTCGCCTTGGTGATCTGGAAATCGTTCGCCGTGTAACCCAGATAATCGAGCCGCGCAATGTCGCGGCCATAGGTCAGATTGTAGACGGTGTCGTTTGTGCCGACCGTGTTGTCGGAGTGGACGTGCAAATCCCCGTAGAAGAGGCGTGGCGCCGGACAGGCGGGATCGACCGTCACATAGAAGGTAGCGTCACGGACCTCCGGATGGCCTTTCAATGATGCGGTGATCGCCAGTTCACCGGCGGTATCCGTCGGCAAATCGGGGATCTCAGCGAAGCACCAGCCGCTACTCGCCAGGTCGATCGTTCGGCTATAGATTTCGCTACCATCGCGCGTCGCTTCGATCTCGACCTGCGCGGTCACGTCGAAGCATGTATTGCCCCAGGCATCTTCCGCCCGAACGCCGATGTTCAGCGGCTCACCCGGACGCAGCATTCTTGAGCCGGCAATCTCGAGAGCCTTCGGTTTTCCCGGAACGATGTCGATCACAACATCGCCCGGGATGTCGCAGAAGCGCGAGGTGCCGAGGGGGTCGATGTAGCAGCGAAAACGGAAACCTTTTTCGACAAAGGTCTGTGCCCGCGTTCCCGGCCCCCCGCCCCTGCGGTCGCCAAGGCGAATGATGATGTGATCCCCGGGTTTCAGATAGCCGTCGACCGTATCGACGATGACGGCTTTCTGGAACGGACGCTCATGCCCTTTTTGATCGAACCGGACTTTGAGCGATTGGACGGTTGCCGGGCTCTGCCCCTCGCAAAGCGGTCCTGCCTGATACTCCGCCGAGACATAGTTGGCTGCCGTCGGGTCGGTCGTCTGGAACAGGGCCCAGTCGGAATAGAATTTGAACGTTGCCTTGATCCACGCACCGTCTGCTATGCCGGAGGCACCGACCGTGTAATCGAGGATGATCTCGGTCCATTCTCCCGCGACGAGCCGGTCCACATTGCAGGTGACACCGCCGAGAAACGGCATGGCCTTGGTCTTCTCATAGAGACCTTTCGGCGAGACATAGTCGCCCAGTTTCTCGTCAAGTTCCTGTTTCGTAAATGCAGGCCGGAACCAACCGTCGGCGACCTCTTTGTCCATCTCGGTAATCTCCCAAAAAACATTTTGCGCCACGGAGCCGCAAAGGGCGCCGTGGCGATTTGAATTCGGACTGGTCTAGAACGGCCAGGGTGCGCTCGGATCCCAAACCGGCAATCCAAGGAATGCGTACCAGGGCGCCATAACCAAAATGCCATAGGCGATGGCAATCAAGACCGAGACCCAGCCGACTCTGAAATAGTCGGTCATCGTGAACTCGTCCGAGCCATAGGCAATTACCGCAGCCGTGATCTGCGTCGGCAGGAGATAGGCGAATGTATCCGTGTCGCAAACCAGCAACATGAACGCCACCTTGTGGAAACCGAGTTGCTCGCCGAGTGCGTAGGTGATCGGTGCCAGCATGGCGATGGCGGCAACGTTCGACAGCATGCCGATCCGGATGAAGTGGGTCCCGACCATCAGAGCCAAAACCGCCTGCCACCAGTTCATACCCACGACGAAATGATGGATCAGATCCGCGAGATACTGCGCCAGGCCGGACTTGGACATGGCGGCCGTCATTGTGATGGCGCCGCCAAGGAGCAGAAACGTGCCCCAGATCGTCCGGTCCTGCACTTCTTTCCAGGTAAACGGGAACAGTCCAGGCGTAAACAACACCATGATTCCGACCAGCCCGATGATTCCGAGTTGGAAGCGGTGCAGTTCGAAGATCGGGCTTCCCTTGCCCATCATGAAGAGCAGTGCGATGCCGACAAACACCGCAAGCAGTGACCATTCCGCCTTCTGCATAGGGCCGAGTTCTTTGTGCATCTCGTGAATCTTGTCATGTCCGCCAGCAATCTTCACACCGCCGGTCTTGAAATAATATCTGACCCACAATTGCGTCAGCAGGAACATGCCGAGATAGGGGAATTGCAGCATGGCCCACTGCAGGTAGCTTATGTCGAAACCGTCGCTGGCCATGATATTCACCATGATCAGATTGGGCAGATGCGCGGTCATGATGAACACGCCGCAGATCATGGTTCCATAGACCAGCGATTGAATAATGATTGCCTTGCGGGCGCTGCGTTCCTCGGGCGTATCACCGATGAGGTTGCAGATCCCTTTCACCACCGGCAGCAGTGTCGCGGCACGGGCGTTGGCTGCCGGAATGAGGAAGGCCAGCACGATATTGACGAAGAACATGCCCCAGATGACGCGGCCGGCATTCGACGCCTTGATCTTGTCGAGAATACCGAGCGCTATGCGCCGGTCCATCTTCAGAAGCTGCATCACGGCACCGACCAGGAATGCAAACAGACACAGCCAGACGACATGCTTGGTGAAACCACCAAACACGACGCTCATGGGCGGCTTACCTTTGGCCCATGGAATACCTTCGGTTACGATCAGCAATAGCGGGATCGAAATACCCGTAATACCGACCGGCATCGCCTCCGAGACCCACATGATACTCGCCCAGACCACGACGGCGAGCACGGCCATTCCGTTCTCGGACAATCCCTCCGGCCGCGGGAACACAAACAAAATCAGGAAAAACATGACCCAGGCCGTTACGAAGCCAATAGCAACGCGCTTGGGATTTCGACCGCTCGCCTCGATATTTGCAAATGCGGTTTGCAGTACGCCCGACGGCTCCGCCGGGTTCGTCGTTTCGCTCATCGGTTATCCCCTCCCATGGGATGCCGGCGGCTTCTCCCCGTCCCAGGCTCCCATCCAGCCGAAACGATTCTGCCACCAGTCTCATGCGAGGAAAGCACGAGTGGAGACAATCGGATTGTCGTATGGGCGACACATTTCGCACTCGACATTCCGTTGTCGATGAATTCGGCTATAGTCAGTCGGGGACAAGACCTGCGATGCGGAACGGCGCGACAGGTCAGGATACGGAATACAATATGGACGCAGCCTGGTCGAACGCCCATGCCGACTTCATGTCGAGCCTGTCGGATGGCGAAATCGATTCGCTCATGGCGCTTTCCAAACAGGTCAGCCTGAAGAAACGAGACCTATTGTTCGAAGCCGGGGATCCATCGCGCACGGCATTCATCGTGGCGGAAGGCTGCATCAAACTCTATCAACTCTCGCCTTCGGGCAAAGAGATCATTCTCTGGTTCAGTTTTCCAGGCGAAGTATTTGGGGTGGCGGAGCTTCTTCAAGGGGCAGAACGAGAAATCTTCGCCGAGGCAAATGTCGACTCCAAGGTCTACTGCATCTCCCAAAAGAATTTTCTGGATTTCCTGCGGACTCATCCCGAAGCCGCGATGCGTGCGATCGGCATACTCTCGGCCAGAGTCAGAACGCTTGGCTCGACTCTGGTCGATCTGGCAACGGACGATGTCGAGACACGTCTCGCGCGCTTTCTTCTGCGCTATGCGGCCATCAAGACTTATCGCCCATGCGGGAATTCCATGGCGGACGATGAGATCTGCGTGAATATCCCCTTCACCCATCAAGACATCGCCAATCTGATTGGTGCGAGCCGACAGACGGTAACTTCGACCTTGGCTGGTCTGCGCCGTCGCGGGGCAATCTCGAACATCGATCGCCATATCCATATCGTCGAACCCAAACAACTTCGACGTCTTTTGGATCCGGCGGGGCTCTAGCGTGGTTGGATCCGCAACCGCCATTGCCGCTTCGAGGATTACAAAACCATGAGACCTGTTCTGAACTGGCCACGGGAAGCGGCCCTGCCTGCGGGTGAGAATACAGCCGAACTCGTGTCACCGCCGTCGAACCTTGTGCTCGATCTTCACGGCGATCCGGCAGCGGCGAAACTGTATGTATTTTCCGACGGCAATCACCATATGGCTCTCGCCGATACGATGGCGGCCTTCGCAAAAGCGCATCCCGAGGTCGGTGACATTTTCTACGCAACGACTCCACCGCGTATCATCATTGACGCCTTATCGACGGGCAGTATCGATATCGGCAATATCAGGATTGCAGCCGACCCGCATATCTTCATCTGTCCAAGCGATGTTCTCGAGCGGCTCGCATCGATGGGCCATGTCGCAAGTCATCGCCCTTTCATGGAGAGCCAGGGAACCGCTCTTCTCTTCACCAAGGAAAACCCCAAACAGGTGATGACCGTTCGCGACCTCCTGCGCAGCGACGTGCGTCTGGCAATTTCACATCCAGTCAACGAGACGGCGTCTTTCGAAGTCTATGAACGGATCATAACGGCTCTCGGTGAAGATGGCGCCTGGTCGAAAGAGGCAATCGCCGCCTATCTGCGAAGTGACGAGACGGTCAAGAGTCAGATCATTCATCATCGGGAAATCCCCGAACTGATCGCATCGGGCGCTGCCGACGCCAGTATTGTCTATTATCATCTGGCACTGCGCTACAAACGGATTTTTCCAGAGTTCTTCGACTGCGAGCGCATTGCCATGCAGACATTTGATCCGCAAATCGAGAAAGACACGACCACCACATATCATGTCGGCATTGTCGGTGACGGCGGCGCTTTTGGTAGGGTCTTCCACGACTTTCTGTTTGGAGAAGAGGTGACTGACATCTATCGCCATCACGGTCTGGATCGACCATCGGACTGACGTTGAATACGGTACATCGCAAAAAGGGAATTGTTCATGACTGAAACCGCGACGGACCTTGTCTGGCACAAGGTCGCCGAACAGGACGCCCTCGGCGAAGGCCGTGTGATGACGGTGACGGCCGGCACGAAATCGCTGGCGCTTGTTCATTTCGAAGGCCAGTTCGCCGCCATGGACAACCATTGTCCGCATCAGCGTGGACCGCTAGGCGAAGGTTCGATCGAGAAGGGCATCGACGGAAAATGTTGGCTTCGCTGCCCGTGGCATGGCTGGGACTTTGACCCTCTGACAGGCCAACCGCCAGGTGGCCATGAGGATTCGGGCCAGGAGATGTTTCCCGTCGAAGCGCGCGACGACGGCATCTATGTCGGGCTGGAAGCCGAACCGGACCGCGAGCGCACCGTGACGGACGTCATGGCCGAGACCATGGTCAATTGGGGTATCAAACGCGTCTTCGGCATGGTCGGCCATTCCAATCTCGGCCTTGCGGATTCCCTGCGGCAGCAGGAAGCCAAGGGCGCCATGTCCTACATCGGCATTCGTCACGAAGGCGCCGCCTCCTTTGCGTGCTCCGGCTATGCGAAATTGACGGGCAAGCCGGCAGCCTGCCTGACCATCGCCGGTCCGGGGGCAACCAATCTGATGACCGGCCTCTGGGATGCCAAAGTCGACCGCGCTCCTGTTCTTGCGCTCACCGGTCAGGTCAATGTCCAGGTGTTCGGCCCGGGTGCTTTTCAGGAAATCGATCTCGCATCCGCATTCGAGGCCGTGAGCGCGTTCAGTCAGACAGTGCTGCACACCTCGAACCATGCGGAACTGACAACGCTGGCCCTCAAGACGGCACTCGTCGAGCGGGACGTGGCGCATCTGATTTTTCCGGACGACGTTCAGACAATTCCCGATGCAGACTCGAAAGCCTCGGGCCCGGGCGGGCGGATGACATCGACGGCCATAACGCCCGATGCCGCATCCGTCGCTGAAGCCTCGGAGCTTATTGCCAAGGCAAAACAGCCGCTGATCATTGTCGGGTATGGCGCACGTGACGAAATGGAAGCCGTCATCTCCCTTGCAGAGGCCTTGAAAGCGCCGGTCGTTACAACATTCAAGGCAAAAGGTCAGATTGCCGACGATCACCCTAATGCCGCCGGCGTGCTTGGCCGCTCCGGCACACCCATCGCCAGTTGGTTTATGAATGAAAGCGATCTGATCATCGCGTTCGGCGCATCATTCTCCAACCATACGGGCATTGCGCCCTACAAACCGATCATCCAGGTGGACTTCGACCGTATGGCACTCGGCAAATTCCATCCCGTAACCGTTCCCGTGTGGGGCGAGATTGGAATCACAGCAGGGTTGTTTCGCTCACGGCTCCCGGACTCCCTCTCCGCACAAGATCAGTTACCGGAACTTGCCGGGCGTTGGCAGGCATGGCGTGAGGAGAAGGCAAGCCGTGCAAAAGACGATAATGGCGACGGCATTGCCTCGGCCGCCGTTTTCGCTGCCCTCGGCAGGCACACACCGGGAGACGCGGTCATTGCCGTCGACGTCGGCAACAATACCTACTCCTTCGGCCGCTACTTCGAGTGCAAGGACCAGAGGGTCTTGATGTCGGGTTATCTCGGATCGATCGGCTTCTCGCTTCCTGCAGCAATCGGTGCCTGGGCTGCGACTCAGGATTTCGAGGACTATGCCGGGCGCAAGGTTATCTCCATCAGCGGCGATGGCGGGTTCGGCCAGTATATGAGCGAGTTTACGACGGCGGTGAAGTACAACATGAACATCACGCATATCCTTCTCAACAACGCTCAGTTGGGCAAGATCTCGAAGGAGCAGCGCGCCGGCGAATGGCCGGTCTGGCAGACGAGCCTGCACAATCCGAGTTTTGCGGCCTTCGCACGGCTCTGCGGCGGCAAGGGCCTTAAGGTTGCAAATGCGGACGAACTCGATAATGCGCTAGCTGAAGCCCTCGCGCACGATGGCCCGAGCCTCGTCGAGATCATGACGGATGCGGAGTTGGTTTAGCCAGAGATATGGGGGCTCGCGAGCGGTATCTTGCAGACCGACATATCGCATGGATTGCCGGGTCGAAGCCCGGCAATGACGAAACCTCTCCTCTTGCGGCCCAACCATCGTCGTTACCGGGCTTGACCCGGTAACCTATGCTGCGGTTGCATCACGGCATGGCCGCTTGGGTTTACATCATGGCGTCGCGTCCGCGTGGACCCTTTATACCGCGGTCACAAACGATCTTGTTCGCCGCGTCTACGAGCATCGCGAGGGTCTGATCAAGGGATTCACCAGCCAACATCTGGTGAAGTTGCTCGTCTTCTACGAGCGTCACGAAACGATGCCACTTGCCATTCAGCGAGAGAAGAACATCAAGCATTGGTCGCGCCGATGGGAGATTGATTTAATTATCGAATCCAATCCTGAATGGCATGACCTCTGGGAACAGATTACATCCTGATAGATCGCATGGATTGCCGGGTCTGGGCCCGGCAATGACGAAAGTCAGAGGTTGAGGTAATACTCACAATCGTCGTTACCGGGCTTGACCCGGTAACCTATGCTACGGTTGCATCACGGCATGGCGGGTTGGGTTTACATTATGGCGTCACGTCCGCGTGGAACCCTTTATACCGGGGTCACAAACGATCTTGTTCGCCGCATCTACGAGCACCGCGAGGGTCTGATCAAGGGATTCACCAGCCAACATCTGGTAAAGTTGCTCGTCTTCTACGAGCGTCACGAAACGATGCCACTTGCCATTCAGCGAGAGAAGAACATCAAGCATTGGTCGCGCCAGTGGAAGATTGAACTGATTGTCGAATCCAATCCTGAATGGCATGACCTCTGGGAACAGATTACATCCTGATAGATCGCATGGATTGCCGGGTCGAGGCCCGGCAATGACGAAAGTCAGAGGTTGAGGTGATACTCCCCATCGTCGTTACCGGGCTTGACCCGGTAACCTATGCGCCGGTTGCATCACGCTCCGAGCGCGTCGGCCATCTCTTCCAGATTGCCGACGATGAGATCGGGTTCGCTGCTACCAAGATCGTCGAGAGGTTGGCCGTAGCGGCGGACCCAGATGGTTGGGAAACCGAAATTCTTCGATCCCAGCACATCGAACGAATTGCCGGACACGAAGCCGATCTGATCGGCGGGCATGCCAATGGCTTCCACGCCCACTTCGTATGCGCGGCGGCCGGGCTTGTAGACGGCCGCTTCCTGGGTCGTCAAAATGTCGACAAAGAACCCGGCGATTGCGGAATTGTCCTGGGACTTCTTGATCATCGCAGCCGATCCCATGGACAGAACATAAAGATGGTATTTGTTCGCCAATCGGAACAGACCGTCATGAGCGTCGTCATAGACCGGGAGTTTCTCATCGGCGGCGATCAGTTCATCCCGCAGATCGTCCGCGACATCCATCTCCATATCGAATGCAGCGAGCTTGAAGGCCGCTTTGGTCAGGTCTTCCCAGGGTGTGTAGCGCTCCATCATGCCGTTTTGGAAGCAATAGCGCTGGATGGTCGCAAACCAGAGCTTCATGAACGCCTTGCCTTTGCCCGGAAAATGTTCGTCGACCATTGAGGCCAGAGCCTGCTTGTTCCCGATGGTGCCGAAATAGTCGAAAGCCAGCGCTTTGACATTGCTGAAATCGGTCATTGCTTCGGTTCATCCTCATCTTGCGGAACGTGCGGATTCTGCCAGCCAAATTCTGCGATATGCGCTTCGTTCAAATGCTCGGTTGCTTTTTCGACCATGCGTTGGACGAAATCGAGTCCCAGCATGGCGAATTGCCGGGCTGTTTCTGGTTCATTGAAAAAATAATGCCCATCAAGGCAGCCATTGGCCTGATGGTTTGCTGCCATCTGACTGGAAACTTCCAATGGCGTTGCAGCCACTTCAATTTCTGGCGAAGGCAAAAGCGTCTCGATCGCCACTACGATGTTGTGGCGCACGACGACGCGGTAGGTGCGGTCTTCAGAAGAGTTCATCGGACAGGCTCTGCGCGCGGCGATCATGGCCGCGGCAATTTCCGAAACAGAAGGGTTTGTTGTCGGAACGCTTGCAGCCGCACATATGGAACTCCGCCGTCAAGGGCGGCTCGAACGCGATTGGCTCGATATCAGTGCCCTCATGCGAACCATCGCACCAGGGCTGGGTCTTGGAGAGACCGCACGCGCACCAGAGATAGGTCTTGCCCTCTTCCACATCGACCACATAGGGCCCGGTTTGTGCTCGAACGGGCAGCCGTCGTTCGCCCTGACGGGTACGATCGGACGCCTTGCCGGTGTCGGCCACGGCGTCAACCCTCAACCTTCGTCTTCGGCTTCGCTTTTGACTTGGATTTCGCTTTGGACTTCGGCTTGGTCTGCGCCTCCGCTTCGGCCTTCGCCTCCGCAATCCTTGCTGCAGCGTCTGCCTTGTCCTTCTCGACATGTTCGAGCAGGAAGTCCCGGACGACCTGGATCCGCCGAGAATGGCGCAGCTCCTCAGGATAGACGAAGAAGGCCTCGATCGCGGGCCCTTTCAAATCCGGGAGTATCTGAACAAGTGAATCCGAGCGCTCACTCATATAATAGGGCAGCGCCGCTATTCCCAAACCACTTTCCACCGCGCGGTAGATTCCATAGACGCTGTTTACCCTCAAAGCCGGCTCGCGCGTTGTGCCGTCGGGCATTTCAGCACTCATGAGCCAGTTGATATGGTCAATCGGCGCCGGCACATCCTCCCCGTAAACGATCAATTCGTGCTTATCCAAATCATCGACAGTTTCGGGGCAGCCATGCCGGTCGAGATAGTCTTGCGAGGCAAAGATCCGATACTGGATCGACATCAGATAGCGCTGCACGAGATTGAGTTGTGTCTGACGTGTAAATCGCACGGCACAATCGGCCTGCCGCAATGTCAGGTCCAGCTCCAGATTGTCCACCAGAAGCAGTGAGACCGAAATGTCGGGATAAAGCTGATGAAACTTGTTCATCCGCGAGGTCAGCCATGCCCCGCCGAATGTCACAGTTGTCGTGATTTTCAGCGGGCCTTCGGGCTTTGCCTGGCGCTCGTTGATGCGCGCGATCCCCATGGCCAGCTTGTTGGACATATCCTTGACGGTCTCATAGAAATCCTCGCCTGCTTCGGTGAGAACGAGACCGCGGGAGTTACGGTGAAAGAGAGAACTATGAAGCTCCTCTTCCAGCATCGAGACCTGGCGGCTGACGGCAGACTGGCTGAGATTTAGCCGCCGTCCCGCCCGCGTGAAACTCCCCTCTTCGGCAACCCGAAGAAAAGTGTGCAATCGCTTCCACTCCATGCTTCCTACGCTCATTGTCCGACGGCCACTGCAAGTGAGGCCCCCTCGTCCGTCGATTCGACGACACCAACAGCCGAACCGCCAGCAAGCTGGAACCAGCGCTTGATCCCATCCTCCGGGCCAGGCCAGGGTGCGAACAACTCGCTATGGGATGAGCATGGCGCACCTGTTGTCAAACGCATGCCGACGACTTGATCGTCGAGCAGCGTCTCGTCGAATTCCGGCCCTGATCTCACGTGGCCAATTTCCTTTTGAAGTATGTCGCGCAGTGTCGGCATCGTGATTGTTATCTGCTTTGCGCTTGGCTCGATCCGCCGTCTTGGACGAGCGCTCAATCCTCGGAGTTTAGCTGTTCTGCTTTGAAGCCGCCAAAACCATCTTCAACAATGGTGAAGCCGAGTTTCTGGCCCTTTTCCAGCTTGCCCATCCCGGCGCTCTCGACCGCCGACTTATGAACGAAAATATCATTTCCGGCATCGTCCGTGATGTAGCCGCCGAATGGGTTTCTTTTGGCGTTGTATGATTTGACTGTGCCCGATGCTTTTCCAGGCTGCACACCCTTTTTGGCAGTCTTGTCCATTTCGGGCCGGTCACTCATAGCGTCTGTCTCCTACCATTCCGCGGGTTCTCGGCCAGCGACACTACCGTGGCACCGCCCGCATCTCGTTAAGCTGATTTCAATCATCGCGCCGTTGAGTTTCGCATGCAACAGCAATGCAGTAACTTGGGAGAAGAAACGTCATCCCTCACGGCGATTGCCCTGGAAAAGCCCCTTCAATGCATGCGTTTTCTTTGCGGCCAACATGCCTTTTTGGGAATTCATTAAGCGCCCGATCGGTGTTGCGCAGGAATGGACGAGGCGTTTGATCGGCACATAGGCGATAAAGGCGCACGACAGGAGCACGTGAAACAGCCAGTTGGCCTCCGTAACAAAGCCGGATTGGGCAACGCGTTCGGGAATAAGGACTGCGAATAGCGCTCCGATCGGAGAGGCTGCGGCGTTGCCGCCCTGTGCAAGACGCATCCCTTCGACGAGAAAGCCCGTCACCACGACAACCAGGAGGAAGATAGCCGTCGGCGTATCCGTGAATTTCTGATCCGGCGTTCCATTCACCCGGGCCCGATAGATGAGCGCCAGGATGCAACCAACCATCACCATCAGCCCGGTGATGTCGTATGTGAAATCAAAGGCCAACCTCACCGGGTGGCTCTGGTCATGCCACAGGGTCGTCATGCCGAATGCCGGGAAGGCCTCGCGAAAAAACACGGCGAGGATCTCCGTCGCGAACATCAATCCAAAGCCCCAGAAGATCAACTGGTGACGAACCCAGCGAAACGGACTGACATTGAGCAATGTCTTGTGAAGGATAACCTCGTCGATGAGGGTCTTCTTGAGGGCAACGGAGTCGATTGTGTCGCGCGATACCACATGACCGTAGCGCCGCCAGGTCGGAGCATTCCCTGCGACCAGGATGCGATAGAGCCCCCAGTCGAGAACGACGAGGGCGGCAAGTGCCACCGGTCCGAATATGATCCATTTGAATTCCATGCGGCCCTGCAGTGTTTCGTGCAGAAAATGACCGCCAAGCGCTGCGACGGCCAGGACATAGGTCCAGGCTCCAAGCCATAGCGCCGCGCCGAACACGCGCCTCAATCCATCGCTTTCGAACATGCGCGTGAGCACGAATATCGCGAAGAATACGACGCCAGATGCCAACAGCAATGTCGCGATCAGGAAGAGCCCATAACCCCATGCGGCTCCGATCACATTTGCCGTGCCGGCGAGAAAGAGAATTGCAGCCACGGCAATGGGACCGACGGTCCCCGGTCGCAGCGTCTTGTTTGCGACGGCCTCAACGGTCGCCATGACGGGCAGTCCCTATTATTCCGCTGCTGTTGCAGCTTCCGCCTTGGCTTCTTCGCGCAATCGGTCGATCTCCAGCATCGCAGCGTGCAGATCCGGCAGTCCGCCGGGCACGTTGTCATGTTCGCCAACGCAGGCTTTTGCCTTCTCCACGGCGACAAGAGCGTCCATCGCATAGGCATCGGCACCGATCTTATCACACCAGGCCTGGGAAATCGGCGCACCGCCAACGAAGACCTTCACTTCTTCGCGAAGACCTTCGGACGTGATCAGTTTCAGGGTTTCCCACTGCATGTTCATCGTCGTTGTGAGCAGGGCAGAGAAACCGACGATCTTCGGGCTGTGCTCGCGAATGGCTTCGATGAAGTCTTCGGGCGAGACCGAAACGCCCAGGTCAACAACGGTGAACCCGGCGGCTTCCAACATCATGGCGACGATTTTCTTGCCAATGTCATGCAAGTCACCCTGAACGGTGCCGATGACAACCGTTCCGACATCGGCCGTCTTCTCTGCAATGATGAGCGGCTTCAGGACGGCCAAGGCTTCGTGCATGCATTTGGCCGACATCATCACTTCAGGCAGGAAATACTCATCCATCTTGAAGCGTCGGCCAACCTCGGCAATTCCGGTTGCCATAGGCCCCGCAATCAAGGTCCGTGCCGTGATATCCTTAGTCAGCGCAGTATCGATGAAACCGACCGTATCCTGGTGCTCGCCGTCGATAATGTTCCACTCAAGCTCATGAAAGAGCTCTTTGACCTCGGGCGGCGCATCCGTCCAGCGATCCGTCTCGAGGGAATCCTCGAAATCATATTGCAGGTCTTCGAGATCGAATTCTTTCTCGGTATCGATTTCCAACGGCATGGGCTCAGCTTCCAACCTTTTCGCGATATCGCTGTGGCAAACGTGGCATCGTCAACATCTTCAAGGGCGCTACTCCGCCGCCTCCGCCTTCGGCCGGCGCTTGCGCCTGCGCTTCGGCGTCGGATCCCAAGGCTCGTAACCCTCGCCCGTATCGGCGCCGGGCGGCGGTTCCTTGGGGAGCGGATATTTGCCGTATTCGTGACACTCATCGATCATGGCGAGGGTGTTTTCAACGGGCACGTCATGCTCGAGACGATGCGATGAACTCAGCAGGAAGCCGCCGCCATGGCCGACTTCCCAGATGCGCGCCCGCACCTCGGCCCGGACATCCTCGACCGTTCCCCAGGGAAGCGTTTCCTGCACGTCGATACCGCCATAGAAGAACATCTCGTTGCCGAGCTGGCGCTTCTTCGCGGCCGGGTTCGAGTGCCGTGCAACCTTGGGCGGCATGCTGTCGTAACCATCGACACCGCACGCCATGAGGTTACGCATAAAGGGCTCGGGGATCGCACCGCAGCTATGGAACTGGATCAGTCCTTCCGGATTGCGCTCGCGATAGAACTTCCTCGTTTCCGTGACGGCACGCATATAGTGCGGCTGAAGTTGCTTTTCGTACATGTCGAGCGACATGAACGCTGTCTTTTCACTGGCCAGATCTTCCGGGCTCATGCGCAACCAATCGATATATTCGCCGCACTGCGTGAGGAAGGCCTTGTTGAATTCGATCTCGAGATCCGTGAGCTTGGTCAGCATGGCATCAAGGAACTCCGCCGACTCGATGAAGTCGGAAAAGATCTTGGCGTAGCCCACCATGTATTTGGCCTGCTCGAAGAGACCGCCGCGACCGCCCTGCCCCATGAGTGCAAATGGCGTTTCTTCATGCACATAACGGCAGTATTCGCGCAACGTCATGCCAGGAATGGGAGAGTCGACCCAGCAGGACTCATCCCATGGGTCGGGCCACGGGAAGGCTTCCAACTGCTTCAGTCCCTCCTCGAGCGGCGCGCTCGTGGCATGGAACAGCGGATAGCCGATCATCTCATAATAGCCGCCCTCTTCGTGCGGCGTCCATTTCCGGATGACACCCCACTCGTCGACATTGATCTCAACGTCGGGCGGCGGAATGCCCATATCGAACGGGATTTCTTCGAACTTGATGGGGCGGAAGCCCGGAGAGCCGCCCGGTGTGCCAATCGAGATGCGCACGAAGTCCAGATCCAGTTTCTCGGCCAGATCCAGCTCGAAGGCGACATCGGTCGTCCAGGTCGTCGACCCGGTCCGATAATTCCGCACATCGGTATTGTACTGCATGCCGAGGCCCTTGCGGAGGTTCTGATAACCTTCCACGGTTCCCCAAAGGCCGACCGGCACCCGATCGGGCTCGCGCAGATGCAGGGCATCAAGCACGCGTTTGCGTTGTTCTGGAATCGCTCTACCGACGATCGCCGTCATCTTCCGTCCTCCTCGGAAAACGCTGGATGCGGGCACGGACACTTTCGGTCCTTCATTGGCTCGCACCATGTTGAATACATAATCTATATCGCCAAATACGAACGGTCGACACGCGACAGGGTACCTACCCCATGCTGCAAACGCATAGGTTAATTGTGGGATTTGGGGGAGATGTTGTCCGCTTTGTGAGGGCTTTTGGGTATGGATGGGGCGGCCTCGAGCGGTATCACGGATATCCGCTGTTGCGATCCGGCGGCATGGCGCCGTGTTGGTAGATCTGGATTTATATCGCTCACGGCTATTCCGCGCTGATGCGCGGGCCTCCGCGGGGGCGGCCTAACCGGCCGGCGCGCGGTCGCGCTTGCCGCGCCACTATGGCGCGGTGATCCTTGTTCCAATGTGGCATTGGAAAAATGAGCTGGTGCTGTCCGGCATGATAGGGCCGAGCTGTTGGATCTGAGTTTATTTCGCTCACGGCTGTTCCACGCCGTTGGCGTGGGCCTCCGCGGGGGCGGCCTGACCGGCCGGCGCGCGGTCGCGCTTGCCGCGCCACTATGGCGCGGTGATCCTTGTTCCAATGTGGCATTGGAAAAATGAGCTGGTGCTGTCCGGCATGATAGGGCCGAGCTGTTGGATCTGAGTTTATTTCGCTCACGGCTGTTCCACGCCGTTGGCGTGGGCCTCCGCGGGGGCGGCCTGACCGGCCGGCGCGCGGTCGCGCTTGCCGCGCCACTATGGCGCGGTTATCTCGGACACACTGAAAATCGTGCCGCAGAGCACCAGCCATACGGCACAATCTCTCATAGAACCAAGAACAACCGAGCGACTAGCGAGGCAAGGCCAAGCGGCCGCCGCCCGGCCAGGGCGCCCCCGCGGAGGCCCGCGCAAAAGCGCGGAATAGCCGTGAGCGAAATAAACTCAAATCTCAAAACACGGCACGATCCCACCGTACCGCACCATCAAACCGTATCGCACCAGCAACCGGCCCTCATGCCTTCCTCAAGCAGCAGACGCGCTAACCGCCTCAGCAGACGCATCCGACAAACGCCACGGCACCAAAGCCGCACGCTCAGTATGCTGGTCGACGACTTCGCGGATGTAACGCGCCTCTTGCGAGCGCCGGGCACGCAAGACGGGATCGGTGACGTCGAGTGGCATGAGTGACTGATTAACCACCCAGGCATAGGGCTCGATCTCGGCACGTCTGAGATCGCGCTGCAGCTCGGCCGCTTCGTGAACCGGCGTCGCTTCGGGTATCGTGCACAGCAGGATGCGCGTAAAGGCCGGATCGCGCAGCCGCTCCAAGAGTTGCATGACAGCTTCCGGCACTGCCTGGGCCTGCCGGTTCACCTCGGCATGGAATGATTGAGCCGCATCGAGCAGCAGAATCGTATGACCGGTTGGGGCAGTATCGAGAACCACGAATTTGTTCTGTGCCTTGTCCACGGTTGCAGCAAATGCCTGGAAGACCGCGATCTCCTCCGTACAAGGCGATGCAAGATCTTCCTCCAGAAGCGCGCGGGCATCGTCATCGAGATTAGCGCCGGTGGTGCGCATCACCTCTTCGCGGTACTTGGAGACTTCCGCTTCCGGATCGATGGCCTCGACGGTGAGCGTCTCAGGCGCATCGACGACAGCGCGCGCGACATGCCCTGTCGGATCGGTTGTCGTCAGCAATACCTCATGACCGCGCGCGGCCAGCGCCTTCGCGATATCGATCGCCATCGTGGTCTTGCCGACGCCGCCCTTACCCATGGTCATGACGACGCCGCGGCCGCTCTTGTCCATATCATCGACCAGACTCTCAAAAGCCGGAAGATCCGGCACCGGAGCATTGTCGGCAGCGTCGCTCTCGCTTGCATCGGCGTCGAAGAAAGTTGCCAACGCATCAAGGCCGATAAGCTGACGCGCTTTCAACGGAACCGTTGTTCGTGGAAACGAGGACAGCGCGGCCGGCACGCTTTCGAGCGCTGTCGACCCGTAATTCTCCAAATCCAATGCGATGGCATCATTCGGATCGCTGGCACGGAACACTCCATTGACCAGAAGTTGCTGCGATTTGATGCCAAGTTCGGCCAGCTCGACGCTCGTCCGCGCGGCTTCATCGAGTGCCGCCGCATCGGGACGGCTTACAAGGATCAACGTCGTGCGGCCGGCATCGGCCAATGCATCGACCGCATCGGAATACAGCTCGCGTTGGTCGGCCAGTCCCTGAAGTGGCCCCATGAAGGACGTACCGGCAGCCGATCCATCGATAAAACCGGTCCATGCGGTCGGTAGCGAAAGCAACCGGAGCGTATGGCCTGTCGGCGCCGTATCGAACACCACGTGATCGAACCCGGTTGTCACGTCCGGGTTGGCCAGGAGCTTGGCGAATTCGTCGAAGGCCGCGATCTCGACCGTGCAGGCTCCGGCGAGTTGCTCTTCCATGCTCGTGATAGCGGCTTCAGGCAGCACGCCGCGAAAAGGACCGATGACCTTATCGCGATAGGCCTCTGCCGCCTGTTCCGGATCGACGTTCAGACCATAGAGCCCGTCGACACCTTCGATCGGGCTCGGCGTTGTTGCAATATCGCAGCCGAACACCTCATGGATATTCGAGGCCGGATCTGTACTGACAATAAGGACCTTATGACCTCTTTTTGCCAATGCAACTGCGGTGGCGCAGGAACTCGACGTCTTGCCGACGCCGCCCTTGCCTGTGAAGAAAAGAACCGGCGTCGGATTATCCAGAAAGCTCATTGCCGCCCCTATTCCGCTTCAGCGCCAGCAAGGCCGAGCTTTTCGCCCAGCTCCGTACGGCTCGGATAGGTGCCTTTCGAAAACACCTCATCATTGACGAAGATCAAGGGCAGGCAGTCCATGCCATCGGTATCGAGCAACGTCTTAACAGTCGCGTTCTCCGCAAAAGCCGCCGGCTGGGCCGCAAGCGAAAATCGTTCGATATCGACACCCTTCTGCTGCGCCCATTCCAGGTCGGCTTTGAATTTGAGTTCGGTGTCGTTGCCGCTTCCACAACAGGAGGGCGGTTCGAAAACGGAGAGCTTGGCCATGGTAGTAACTCCCTAAATTGGATCCGGTCGTGCAGCTGCCGAGGACAGCCTGCGTTGCCCCCATAGAGCAATTCCTGACCCAATAGGCAAGATTCGGAAACGCATGACCAGCCCACACTATGTTGTGAGCAGATGTGCGGGATACTACTGTTTCGAGCTCCCTAATCACCTGATATCATTGATTTCCGGGAGGCTTTGCAACCGATGATCGAGCGAATCGCGGGCGCGAGCACCCTTGCCTTCCTGCTGATTCTCGTCGGATGGATTCCGGCCCAATCCCAGGCTCAGGCAAAGAGATCAGCGCCCTGCGACCTCGCTCTTGTGCTCGCCGTCGATCTGTCTGCCAGCGTCAATATGTATGAATACCGCTTGCAGCATGGCGGTATCGCAGCGGCCTTTCGCCATCCGCTGGTGATCGACGCGATCCTCTCGACTGGATCCGGTGGAATCTGGGTCACATTGGTTCATTGGAGTGGCGTCAGCGAACAGACGCAGTCCGTTGGGTGGACGCAGATCCGGGACGAAACATCAGCCTTTGCATTCGCTGCCACCGTCGACGCGCTGGCACGGCCGTACAATACGTCGGAGGAAGGCATTGGGACCGGAACGGCACTTGGCGGAGCGTTGCATTTCATAGCTCCTCTGTTCCGTGCGCCAGGTCCCAGTCGCTGTAACCGGCGGGTCGTCGACGTTAGCGGCGATGGCCGGTCCAATGTCGGACCAAAAATCAGACCGTCACGCAATGCGCTGCTTGCCGAGGGGCTCACCATCAACGGCCTGGCAATCCTCTCCGACGAGCCCGATCTTGGAGAGTATTACCAACACAATCTCATCGGAGGACCGGCGGCATTCGTCATGACGGCATTCCACGAGTCCTTCGCGGTTGCCCCGCAACAAGCTCTTTCGCGAAATTGTCTCCAAACTCGCCTTTCGATACCCTTTGTCGCCCAACCTCCGATAAGGCAGTCGCAATGTCATCGATGAGATCCTTGCTGTCCGCCTCGCCGTCATCGTTGGAGCGCGCATTGGAATCCGAAGCCGATGCAGTGATCCTCGACCTTGAAGGCAAGACTGCCGGTATCGAGCGAGACGTCCCACTGCCTGTGGCGGCACGGCTCTATCTCAAACTCGGGCTGTCAGACTGTGAGCGCCTGCTCGCAGCTGATCCAGATCCGGCAGGCATTCGGTTCGACGGAATTTTGCTGTCCAAGGTTGAGTTTCGGGAAACATTGCAAGCTGCCGACGCACTGATTGCACATCTGGAAAACGGAGGTGATCGGACGAAGAATTCCATCGACCTCCTACCTCTAATGGAAACACCAGTGGGAATTGTGAACGCTGGATCCATATGTGAAGGCATCGGCCGCGTGACACGACTGGCATTCGGTGCCGGCGATTACTGTCGAGCGCTCAGACTAAGAAGGACGCCTGACGAAACCGAACTGAATGATGCGCGCGAAGCCCTGGTTGTGGCCTCTCGATCGCTCTCGATCGAGTCGCCGATCGACACCCCCTTCCCGTATGCCGAAAATATCGCACAATTTCGGCGCATCGCCGAGCGCAGCCGGGATATGGGATATCAAGGCAAGATCTGCATCCACCCCGATCAGGTCCCCATAGCAAACGCGGTTTTCGCGGCTGAGGAAGAGCACGGACGATAGTAACGCGTCATCAAAAGACGCTGCCGGTCGGCGGGGCGCGTCCCGCTGGCTGAAATATGCGGTACAACAGAACCCGGCGATCTCGATGAACGGCTTGCAGGAGCGTTTGTTTACGCTCGTCTTCAGCGGCCTCGTCTATCCACAAATCTGGGAAGATCCGGAGGTCGACCGCGAAGCGCTCAGGATTGAACCGGACAGCCACGTCGTCACCATCGCATCCGGCGGCTGCAACGTGTTGTCCTACTTGCTGGACAAACCACGCAAGCTGACAGCGCTCGACCTCAACCGCGCGCACATCTCTCTCACCCGCTTGAAACTCACGGCCGCCGAGCGTCTCAGCAATTTCGAACAGTTTTACAGCTTTTTCGGCCTTGCCAACGAAGCGGCCACACGCGGCAGTCGGTGTGTCACTCTGGCAAGCCAGCCTTACGAAGCCCGCTTATGTAAAACTGCATCGCAGTCGGCACAAATGGCAGGTGTTTCCGCACCGATGTGCTGATGGAGAATTTCGGCGCAATCTTCAGCAGCCTTGCCACAGCGTCTTTTGCATCTGTTTGTCGGCCAAGCTCCGCGTAGGTCGGAATCAGGTACATGTAGCAGGCTCTGAATTTCGGTGCCCGCGCTGCGCAAGTCTTAAGCTGGGCCATCGCCTTGTCGTACTGTTTGGAGAAATAGTAGGCCCGGCCGAGATAGAGGTTGTAGCGGGGGGAATAGAACGGATCGAGACGGATCGCCTTGCGCACCAATTTGATGGCTTCTTCCGACCGGTTCGCGAAAGTCAGCGTATCGGCAAGGCTGGCATAGCTGCGCGAGCGGTTCGGGTTGAGCGCGATCGACCGTTCTAGGGACGCAACAGCATCATCGTGTTGCCGGCGTCGCAGAAACACCCGACCCAGCAACTCGTGCGAGATGGATGACAGGCGATCCAGCTCAACCGCCTTCCGCCCGGCGTCATAGGCGCGATCAAGAGCTTCAGGTCCTTCCCACTGAAGGATGAAGGCAAGGATGAACGTGTCGCCAAGCGTCGCGTAGGCTGCGGCAAAGCCGGGATCGATGGCGATTGCCTGCTCCACCAGCGCGCGCGCCTTCAGCGTCGACTCCTTTTCGTGCGAGGAGAACTGCGCACGCGCCCGCAGCACATAGTCATATGCAGAAAGATCCTTGGGGCGCTTCTGAGCCGACTTGGCAAGGTCGGCCACGCCGATGTTGGCCAGAAGCGTGCCCGCGATCTCCCGGGTCAACTCGTCCTGCACATCGAAGAGTTTTGCGACCGGCGTATCGTAGCGTTTGGCCCAGACGTGGGCGCCATTACCGGCGTCGATCAGCTGCACCGTGATGCGCATGTTTTCGCCGAGCCGGCGCAACGACCCCTGGAGCACGTAGGCGACCCCGAGCTCCCCGGCAACCTGCTTGATCTTTACCTCGCGCCCCTTGAACTTGAAGCTGGAATTGCGGGCGATGACGAGTAGCTCTTTCGATTGCGAGATATTGGTGATCAAGTCCTCGGTAAAACCGTCGACAAAATAGTCCTGTTTCGGATCGCCGGATATGTTCGCGAATGGAAGGATCGCAATGGACGGCTTGTCGGGCAGCGTCAGCGCCGCGGATTTCGCCGGCTCCCCCGAAGGAGCGTCGCCCAAGCTTGGGGCCCACGGCTGCCACCAGAAGAGAGCGCCGGCCACAAGCAACACGGCGAACGCCGCGGCCGCATACGCAATGTCGGGCTTCTTCTTCGGTTCGGGAGAGCTGGCCGCAACCGGCGTCACCAGCTGCTGGGCCTTATCATCGAGGAGCAACTGGTGGACCGGCACGGATTCGGCAATGTTCTTCACCTTCCGCTCGCCCGCGGACTTGAAGGTAAGATCCAGCTTACCCCGGACCTGATCGTAGACGCTGCGCGCGACGCAGATCCCACCGGGCTCCGCCAGTCCCTCAATCCGTGCGGCGACGTTCACGCCATCGCCGTAAATGTCATCGGACTCGAAGATGATGTCGCCGATGTTCACCCCGATCCGAAGCAGGATCTGCCGGTCATCGGGAACATCGTGGTTGCGCTCACGCATCGCGTACTGGACCTCGACGGCGAAGGTCACCGCGTCAACCGCACTCCCAAACTCCATCAGCACACCATCGCCGGTCCCCTTGATGATGCGGCCGCGATATTGAACCGCCTTGGGCTCAACGAGCTCTCGGAATGTGGATCTGGCGGCTTGGTGGGTGCCCGCTTCGTCTTCGTTCATCAGCCGCGAATAACCGACAATGTCAGCGATCAGAATTGCGGCCAGGCGGCGTTCCATCTTGGGTCTCCCGAGTGCAGGAGATTAGCGCCGGCAGATAATTTTAGCTACCGGCCCAAAGTTTCTCCTTCGGGCCACGAACCGTTATTGTACCGCCTGATCAATGACGGCTGTTTGCGACCAGATTGCAGCCGTGAATTGGCGGGTTGACTGTTCAGGTTTCAGTAGCGGTCGTCATTCCTTGAGGCACATCGAGTCTCAGAAGCGCCAGGAGCGGTCGTGGGCCTTCTAGCTGCCCACCTGCGACAATGACAATGGACCAATCCGGCGGAACTGATCAGCTGCTTGCAAGGCTGCGCTCACTGCCCGACCCTGTGTTCAAGACGCGAGAGCATCCGGACCACCGGCCACAGGATCAGGAGATAGATGCCGGCAGCCATGATGATCGGCGACGAATTGTAGGTGATCGACCGGGCCATGTCGGCGGAATAGAGGAGCTCCTGAAACGCAACGACGCTGGCGATGGAGGTGAGCTTGACCACTTCGATCGTGTTGGACAGCAGATCGGGAAGCACATTGCGTGTCGCCTGGGGCAGGACCACATAGATCATGGCCTGCAGCTTGGAGAGCCCGGTGGACCGCGCCGCCTCCATCTGTCCGGCGCCGATGCTGTCGATGCCGGCGCGATAGATCTCCGCGTAGTAAGCGGAGTTGTTGAGGAAGAATCCCAAGCAGACGGCTACGAAGGGCGACATCTCGATGCCGGCGAACGGCAAGCCCGAATAGATGAAGATGAGCAGCACCAGGGGCGGCACGGCGCGGAAGACGTCGATCAGGGCGATTATCGGATAGCGAATGGCCCGGTTCTGAGAGATCGCCATCAGCGCCACCACCAGCCCGCCGATCAGACCCAGCGGAATGACGACCGCACAGAGCATCGCCGTCATGCCGAGGCCGCGGAAGAGCAAGGGAGAGGCTTCGGACATGATCTGGATGTTGAAGAAGCTCTGAATGATCTGGTCCATCAGGCACGCCTCCACGCGAAGCGCGTCTCGATCCAGCGTCCGAGAATGACGATGGGGATGAACAACAGGATGTAGGCCACCGCGCCCATCATCAACGGCGTGGCGCTGCCGGTGAAGGCTTGTGCCGTCGACGCCTCGTTCAGGATCTCGGGCACGCCGATGACGGTGCCGAGGGCCGTGTTCTTGGTGATGGCGATGGTCCGGTTGGTGAGCGGCGCGACGGTCATGCGCACGGCCTGGGGGATCACCACATAGACCAGGGCCTGCGTGAAGCCGAGGCCGGTCGAGCGCGCGGCCTCCCACTGCCCGCGGCGGATCGAGAGAATGCCGGCCCAGAAAATCTCTTCGGCGAAGGCGGCCAGTACGAGGGAGAGCACGAGCCACAGCACGACGAAGCTGGACAGGGTCAGGCCAACGGAAGGCAAGCCGAAGAAGACCAGCAGAATGAGGACCAGCGGCGGCAACGCGCGGAGGACATCGACAAAGGCAACGATGAGCGCATTGACCGGGCGGATGCGGTAGCTGCGCAGCATGGCGAGCAGCAGCCCCAGCGCAATGCCTGTGACGACCACGAGAACGGCGATCTCGCTGGTCACCAGGACACCCTTGCCGATGACGCCGGAATATTCGCGGATCAGATCTTCGCGGAAGAACGTTTCGAGGAACAGATCCCAGCGGCTGGGAGGCTGGGGATCGCTCACCTGGAAATCTCCGCGACGAAATTCCGGGTGCGTTCGTGCTGCGGGTTGCCGAAGATCTGGTCCGGCGTGCCTTCCTCGACAATCTGGCCGTCACTCATAAAGAGGATGCGGTCGGCGGCATCGCGGGCAAAGCGCATTTCGTGACTGACGACGACCATGGTCATACCGCTATCGCGCAGCTGCTGCATGACCTCGAGCACGCTGCCGACCAGTTCCGGGTCTAGCGCGCTGGTGGGCTCGTCGAACAGCATGACCTTGGGCTCGAGCGCCATGGCGCGGGCGATGGCCACGCGCTGCTGCTGACCGCCGGAAAGCTCTCCCGGATGCGTATCCGCCTTGTCCGCCAGCCCGACCCTGGCGAGCATCTGCTGCGCAATCTCCTTTGCCTCGCGGGCGCTTTTGCCCGAGACCTTGCGCAAGGCCAGCGTGATGTTCCGGGTCACCGTCAGATGCGGATAGAGATTGAACTGCTGGAACACCATGCCGATGTGCTGACGCATGGTGTTGATGTTGGTCTTCGGCGCCATCAGGTCGACGCCGTCGAAGATCACCGATCCGCTCGTGGGCTCCTCCAGACGGTTGAAGCATCGCAGCATGGTGCTCTTGCCCGACCCCGACGGGCCGATGACGAACACCAGCTCCTGCGGCATCAGCTTGAAGTCGATGCCACGGAGCACCTCCAGATCGTCGAAGGATTTTCTGAGGCCGCGCGCTTCCAGGATGGGATGTTCAGCGTTCACAGGTTGCGCTCGGCGTTCGGCCCTTGGTCCGGACCGGCCAGGATGGCCGGTCCGGTTCTGTTATGCGGAAACGTGGATCAGACTATTTGCACTTCGGCTCGTGCGGTGTCGCGTCATGACCCGCAAATCCCGGATGGCCGTATCCGGGATAGACCGTAACCGCCGCCGATCCTTTGACCGGGGTCACGCCGAACCATTTCTCGCTCATCTTGGCGAAGGTGCCGTCGAGCTTCATGCATTCGATGACATTCTCCACCTTGTTGCGCAGCGCAACGCTGTCCTTGCGGAACGGCATGGAGAAGACCTTGCCGGTCGAATGCAGGTAGGAGAGCTGGATTTGCCCGTTTTTCTTGACCGCCCAGGCCGAGACCGTGTTGCCGGCGACATTGGCGAAGGCCCGTCCCGACACGACAGCTTGAACCGCGTCCGTATTGGTGCCGTAGGACTCGACCTTCCAGCCGATCTTGTCCGCCAGTCCCCTCGCCCACCGGTCATAGGCCGAGCCCTTGTTGACGGCGATGGTCTTGCCCTTGAAACCTTCCAGACTCTTGACGGCCGGCGCACCCTTCTTGGTGACGAACTGGAAATCCGTGTTCAGATAGCCTTCGGTGAACAGCATGCTCTTCGAGCGGGCTTCGGTCAGCGTCGTCGGCGCGACGATGAAGTCATAGGTGCCCGCCTGCATGCCTGGAAGCAGGCCCGACCACTGCGCGGCCGTGATGTCCATTTTCACGCCGAGACGGCGGCCGATCTCATTTGCCAGATCGACGTTGAACCCTTCGACCCCACCTGCCAGCTTCGGCATGGCGTGCGGCGCGAACGTGCCGTCGAGGCCGACCTTGTAGGTGTCTTTCGCCAGGGCCGGGCTTGCCGCGGCGATCACGCCCGCAAACGCGATAAGAGCTACACTACGCGCAAAACTGAACATTGATCCCTCCCATTTATGGAACCGCGGTCTTATACCAGCGGCGGTCACTATTGACCGCCGCTGGTATCACCCGCTTGTCGAAGCTGATCCCGATACTCTATTTTATCCCGCCTGGGCAGGCAACGGAGTGACGATCGGCGCCGGTTCCAGGCATGCAGAGCACCAAAATGGCGGCCAAATCATGAGAACCGAACTGCTGGATGAGACGGCCAAGGGCGTTTACGTCATCGCAGCGACACCGTTCACCGAAACCGGCGCGGTCGATTTCGACAGCGTTGACAGCCTGACGGATTTCTATATCGGTCAGGGCGTGCACGGCATGACGGTGCTGGGCGTCATGGGCGAAGCGCCGAAGCTGACCGATTCCGAACAGACGCAGCTGATGCAGCGCTACATCCGGCGGGTCGGCGGCCGCGTGCCGGTTCTGGTGGGGGTCTCGAACCCCGGCATCGACAACCTTGCTGCGCTCGCCAAGGCATCCATGGATGCAGGCGCCGCGGGCCTAATGATCGCCGGCATCGGCGGCCTCAAGACCGACGAACAGATCCTCGGTTATTTCGACAAGGTCATGGGCAAACTCGATGACGAGACGCCCGTCTGCCTGCAAGACTACCCGCCCACCACCACCGTCTATTTTTCCAACAGCGTGATCAACAAGCTGATTGCCGATCACCCGCGCATCAGGATGTTCAAGCACGAGGACTGCCCGGGCCACCGCAAGCTGACGGCCCTGCGCAACGCACCCGCGACGGACGGCGTGCGCCGCGTTTCGATCCTCACCGGCAACGGCGGGCTCTACGTCCCCCAGGAACTGCGTCGCGGCGCCGACGGGATCATGACCGGCTTCGCCTTCATCGGCGCCCTGGTCCGGATCTATGAGATGTTCACGGGCGGACAGGCGGACGCGGCAGAGGATCTGTTCGACCTCTATCTCCCCCTAATCCGGCACGAGCAGCAATTCGGCTTCGGCTTGGCGCTGCGGAAAGAGACGCTTCGGCGTTTCGGAGCGCTCTCATGCCCGCTCGCCCGTGCCCCGGGGCCTGCCATGGATGGCGAGGACATCAAGGAACTCGAGGCGCTGTTTGCAAGGCTGCGGACAAAATTGGAACATGCCGGCGAACCCGTGCCCGTTGGCATCTAGCGGCCGTTCAGGCTTCAGCTGCGGTCTTCATTCTCCAAGGCCCATCGAGTCTCAGAGGTGCCGATTTTGTTGATTTAGTCGGTTATCAGAATACTCGAACGTCTACTTCTGGCATGAGCGGACGTTCTCTGTTGCCGCCTTGGGCGTGGTGCCCATCTGAGGCGGGTGTAAATGGGTATAGGCACTGTTGGTCAGCCACTGTTTCAGGCTGGTTGGGCAACTGGTGGTGGTTCCGGTCTTAGCTTTGCAAGTTTCCTCAGGTTCTGAGCGGTCGCCGCGAGCAAGAACTCGTCCTTGGCTCCGTTCGGCCCGCGCAGCCGGAGCCGACTGAGCTTCAAGATGCGCTTTAAGTGCGCGAACAGCATCTCGACCTTCTTGCGGTTCTTGCGAGAGATTTCATAAGCCTCCGTCTCGGCGATATCGCGCGCCATGTCCCGAGCACCTTCGTGGATCGAGCGCAGGACCTTCCTGGCTGGCTCTTTGGGAGTGCAATGCATCTTCAGGCGGCAGCGGTCGCAATCGGATTTTATGGCCCGATAGCGGAGCAGGCCATCCTTGGGCGGCTTGGCATTAGCCAATCGTCCTGCGAGCCGATATCGCCGAAGGCTCTTTCCATCCGGGCAGATATAGCGATCCTCATGAACGTCATAGGCGAAGTCTTCGCGTGAGAAGGTTCCGTCCGTCCGTTTGGATTTATCGAATACGGGGATGTGCGGTTCGATGCCATGTTCGTAGACCAGCCATCCCAGCATATCGGCAGCCCCGTAAGCTGTATCGCCTGCCAGCGTCGCAGGATAGAGCCCGAAGCGATCCATGGTCCGTTCGATCATCGTCTTGGCGGCTCCCACCTCGGCCTGACGAATGGCGCGTGTACCTTCGACATCGACGATGATCGAGTGATCCGTGTCGATCAGATAGTTGGTGGCGTAGGCAAAGAAGGCAGGACCACGCAGGGCGCCGGTCCATTGCGCTGCCGGATCGGATGGCGAGACGAACTTCGGCTTTGTAGGACTGGCCGCTCCAAAAGCGGCATCGTCCAAGGTCTCGAGATACTCTCGAACCGCTTGCCTCGGTTCTATAGGCAGGTTCGCGATATCCCATTCGTTGCCCGGTAGCGAGCGCTGCTTGTTCGCATCAGCCTGAATGAGGCTCGCGTCAACAGCAAAGCCTTCGCCGCCAACCAAGTCTTCATCTATGCAGCGGTGGACGACCTCTTCGAACAGGTGACGCAGGATATTACTCTCACGGAACCGACCATGGCGATTGCGCGAGAAGGTCGAGTGGTCCGGAACACCCCCATCCAGGCCCAACCGGCAGAACCACCGATAAGCAAGGTTCAGATGAACCTCCTCGCACAGCCGACGCTCCGAGCGGATGGCGAAGCAATAGCCGACAATCAACATTCTGATCATCAGCTCCGGATCGATCGATGGCCGTCCGATCGAGCAATAGAACGGCGCCATCTTCGCCCGGATCCCATCAAAGTCGAGAAAACGGTCAATCTGCCGGAGCAAATGCTTCTCCGGAACGTGATCATCAAGGCAGAAGTCGTAAAAGAGCCGCTCCGGAGCCGCTTGCTTGCCCATCATCGATTCGCCCTCCATGCCAAATCACATGGAAAATGGAATCACGACAGCTCAAAGCACGCAAGCCGACTAAATCAACAAAATCTGCCAGAAGCGGCCGTTGTGGTCTGTTACGTCTGATTTACTCTAGCGAGTACATTCGTTGATCTAATTCGTGTAGACTCTCAGTCAGTTCGAGACTCTGCCAGGCGCGTGAAAAGCACTGGCCGATGTAGGATCGCCGCAGTAGGAGCGACTGATGGGACGGGCGTTGACAGGATTGTTGAGTGGCATTTTTCTACTCTCTTTGGCCGTCTACCCAGTCAACGCCGGAAAGCGTGTCGCGCTCGTTATTGGAAACTCCGCTTATCAACATGCAACGACATTGAGGAATCCTAAAGCGGATGCTGAAGCTATTGCCAGCCTGCTAGAAGATCTCGATTTCGATGTTGTCACGGGCACTGACCTCAAGATGCGGGACTTCGCTGACACCGTGAACGGCTTCGCCGAAAAGCTTCACGGTGCAAATGTAGCGCTGTTTTACTATGCGGGCCACGGCCTCCAGGTTCATGGCCGCAACTATCTGGCACCCGTTGATGCGCGCCTCCGGCACGAAGCCGGGCTCGAATTTGAGGCGGTGAAACTACGCACCATCCTGGCACTGATGGAGCGCCGACGACGGATAAACCTGGTGTTTCTGGACGCCTGTCGTGACAATCCCCTGGCTCAAAAACTTGCTCGCAACATGGGTACCCGTTCGACTGCTGTTGGCCGTGGCTGGGCACGTGAAGAGACCGGTGTCGGCACGCTCATCGCGTTTGCCACGCAACCTGGAAATGTTGCACTAGATGGCGATGGTAAGCACAGCCCATTTGCTCAAGCGCTGTTGGAGCACTCCGCAACCCCTGGATTAGATATTGCCCAATTGATGCGCCGCGTTCGTCGCGAGGTGGTCAAAGTTTCGGCTGGCAAACAGGTGCCCTGGAGTCATTCCTCTTTGCTCGAGCCATTTGTATTCAAGGAAGAAATTGGGAGCGCTCCGGCAGCTGTCGCACGTAGCCGCTCTGATATCGAGATGATGGCCATGAAGCGCAGATTGCGGGAACTTGAAAAGCAGCTGACGCAACAACAGGAGCCAAAGGAGACTCCAAAAGTGGCTGCTTTGACAGAGACTAATACGCAACCTATCGCTCCGCCCAAGCCTGAGACGAAATTGGATGGTCGCGAACTGACATTAGCCCTTCAAGAAGAGTTGAAACGAGTCGGGTGCGACCCCGGTGCCATTGATGGCCATTGGGGCGTGAAGGGGAGGAGTGCCTTGTCCCGTTTCAATCAAATGGCAAAGCTGAATATTCCAATTAGCGAACCCACCCTTGTTGCTCTCGACGCGCTCAAGACCAAAACCAAAAGAGTATGTCGCAAACGCAAACAATGCGGCGCTGGCAAGGTTTTGAGTCGGAATGGACAGTGCATAGCGAAGACAAAAAAGAAGAAATCATCGAATATCAAATGGGGAAGTCTCTCTTGGAAGCAAGTTTGCTCTTTATGCAAAACTAATTGTCGAAAAAGTGTTTCAACGCAGCCATATCTGAATAATTGCATCCAAATTTGCAATAGAGACGCCTGTAGTCGTAGATAGCAAAACATACACGCGAATTTCACAGTGGCAATAATTGCTTGCTGGAAGGGGCATAGAGAGCAATTTGCAATATCGATTGGGCTTAAGTATTTCTGTTTACAAACTGAGGTCGAAACTTCTTTTCCAAGCATTTTCATTTGGGTGATTGTGAGTCTGCAGTTCGATAGACGATAAAATTTGGCTGAAAGAGCGTATTCCCACGTAGGGGTCCGGGAGTTTATCAAGCTTTGCCATGACAAACGAATAGCCCGATCAGCAAGAACTCCATTAACTCAATATGTCGGTGCATGATCCGGGAAGTTACGGTCCGCAGTTTCACTGCCCCGGCACAGTGCAATTGTATCGACGCAGTTAAGAAACTCGCGCCGTTCTGGTTCGTTTGTTCGATTGTGCGCTTGGACCGGACTGCGCACACAATGCAACACTGCTCATACCGCCTGGCAACATTTTGAAGGGGCCTCACAATTGCGAACAGGGACATTGCAGTTCAGTTAGTCTGCGCCGCCATGCGCGCATCCGTTATGCAGTTGCCGTCGGTATCGTTTGAGCTGCTTCCAGAGCGGAGTCCGTGGGCGGTGGCCTTTTCGAACCACGATGTCTGAGATGGGTCTTGGGCGTGTAGAAACTCGTCGTCATGTCCAGTTGGGAGCGACCGTTTCGTTGTTGAGCCGGATTTTGCGCAATTCGAAGCACATCGACGACCGGAAGGCCGTGAGAGCGGTCCAAGCGTTCACCAGAGCGCATTTTGATGAGATCAGACAGAGAGACTGCCGGATCGCGGCGATCAGCGACTTGGCTCCGATGATGTTCATGACACGGGTGAGATTGTAGGCCAGCACGGCAAGGGACATCTCGGTCTTCACGTTCTTCAATCGCTTCATCAGGAAGTGCGTCGCCCCCATGCGCGACTTGATCGTCCCGAACGGATGTTCGACGGTCTCGCGACGCACGCGCATCGCTTGAGGGTTCTCATCCAGGCGGCGCTGCACCTCTTCAAGGACGTCTTCGTGTTCCCAACGACTGACCTGACGCTGGCGCGCGTTTGTACAGCGATCCTTGAGCTCGCAAATCGCGCAAGCCTTGGTCGTGTATCGCCGCATGTTGAGACCACCCGTCTCCCTTTTGTGAGATGTGAATGGCAGAGCCTCACCCGCCGGACAGAGATAGGCGTCCTGATCGGGGAGGTAACGGAAATCGGCCTTGACGAAGAGGCCGCGAGCCCTCCCACCCGACGTCTGCGGTTTGGGCAGCGTAACGCCCACGCCGGCCCGCTCACACTCCAGGATCTGCTCCGAGGAGAAATAACCACGGTCTGCCACCACATCGAGTTCCTCGACGTCCAGCACCACCATGGCCTGTTGTGACATCGGCACGAGTTGCAATCGGTCCGATCCGCTCGTCGTCACGTCGTGAGCAACAATCAGATGGTGCTCGGTATCGACCGCCGTCTGGACATTGTAGCCGACAACGCCTGAACCGCGCCCGCTCGTCGCCATGGAACGGGCGTCTGGGTCCGTTAGGGAGATCTGCTCGTCTGCTGCCTCGAGCATCTGGCATTCGAGCTCTTCCAGGCGCTGCATCTCGTGCCCGAGCTTGGCAATCTTCTCCTTCAGCCGTGTCGTGCGCATAGCAATGGCTTCGCTCGGCTCCTGGCGATCCGCACTATCGAGCTGATGCATATAGCGAGCGACGCTCTCCTCGATCTGCGCCATGCGTCGCTTCATCTTGGCTTTGGTGTAGTTCCGGTCACGGTTGTTCACCGCCTTGAACTTGGAGCCATCGATCGCAACACTGGCTCCCGCCAGCAGGCCGATCTCTCTGCACAGCTCAACAAACCGCGTGCACACTTTGCGGATCGCAGGCCCATTGTCCTTGCGGAAGTCGGCAATGGTCTTGTGGTCGGGCACAAGGCGGCCCATCAGCCACATCACCTCAACGTTGCGGCCTGCCTCGCGTTCAAGCCGGCGGCTCGACTGCACCGCGTTCAGATAACCATAGACGTAAAGCTTCAGGAGAACCGAGGGGTGATAAGACGGCCGGCCCGTCGCTCTTGGATCAACACGGCAAAAACCGAGAGCACCGAGATCCAGCCCATCAATGAAGACATCAATCACCCGGACCGGGTTGTTCTCATCGATCCAGTCCTCAAGGCATTCCGGGAAAAGTGTCACCTGGTCCCGATCAGCACCCTCGACAAATCGCTTCATCCGACCCTCCAGACCGAATCATGGGAGAATCGTAGCAGCCACCACGTTTTTACACACCCAGGGTCAAACTCGGCCTTTCCGCGGATCCGCCAATGACGGCTGATTCCTGACGCAAGCGGACGAAGTTCGAACCGTTGACCGCTCAGATCGTCGGAGCGGTCAGGGGTCTCCGGACAGCATCTGGTCTCAGAAGTGCCGATGGCTGCCATCGCCGGGACTATGACAGCCCACTACAAATTCCGATAGAAACTGCGACGCCGCACGCACGCACATCCCGCGAATTCTTGCCTTGGCGTTGCTCGAACGCCGGAGCAGGTGGAGCAACAGCCCCGTGTCGCGCTAGGCGTCCGAGAATGATCACACATGCCGCTATTCTTCGAGATGCGGACAAATCTCCAAGGTCAGACGCTCGGACAAGCCTTTGTGCCGATCAGCTCACTGTCCCGATTCAACGAAACTTTGCATTTTTGAGCGTGGATGCTGCAATCTCATCGTGTAGCCGGGAACCGCGAATGCAACTTCGGAAAACTATGAGACATGAATAACGCAGACGAGATTGGATTCGGCACCCAGATCCGCAAATCCCCTTATTTCGACGCGACGGTGCAGTGGGGCGCACAGAAATTCTCCGTCTACAATCACATGTACATCCCTCGCGATTTCGGCGACCCGGTCCAGAACTACTGGAACCTGGTGAACGACGCGATCCTGTGCGACGTGGCGGCAGAACGGCAGGTCGAGATCACCGGCCCGGACGCGGCCGCCTTTGCACAGCTTCTGAGCCCACGGGACTTATCCCGGATGCAGATCGGTCAGTGCAAGTATGTCCTGCTGACAAATGCCGAAGGCGGAATTCTCAACGATCCGATCCTGCTGAGGCTTGGCGAGAACCATTTCTGGTTCTCTTTGGCCGATAGCGACGTGCTCCTCTGGGCCCAGGGGGTCGCTTTCCATTCCGGATTGGATGTGACCATTCACGAGCCCGACGTTTCTCCCCTGCAACTACAGGGACCAAAATCGAGGCAGGTGATGCAGGCGCTATTTGGGGAGGCGATTGCGGACTTGCGGTATTTTCGCTTTCAGGAATTCGAAATCGGCGGCATTCCGCTCGTTGTCTCCCGTACCGGTTGGTCCAGTGAGTTGGGCTACGAACTTTATTTGCGTGACGGTTCGCGTGGGTCTGAATTGTGGGAACGTATCATGGCGGCAGGAACGCCTTACGGTCTGGCGCCCGGTCACACCTCGTCGATCCGCCGGATCGAAGGTGCCATGCTGTCTTACCATGCAGACATGGACATTGAGACGAACCCCTACGAACTCGGCCTGGAACGACTCGTCGACCTGGATATGGATGCGCGATTTGTCGGCAAGGAAGCCTTGCAGCGCATTCGTGCCGAAGGGGTCTCCCGAAAACAGATCGGCTTGCAGATCGAGGGCAAGCCGTTGCCTTGCCCGAACACGAGCTTCTGGCCGCTTCGCAAGGATGGAGAGACCGTCGGAAAGGTAACCTCGGCGGTTTATTCGCCACGCCTGAAAAACAACATCGCCCTGGCGATGGCGACAGTGGGGCATACGGCTCTGGGAACGGAGCTGCAAGTCCAGACCCCGACCGAAACATTGGCAGCCGAGATCGTTGAAAAGCCATTCTTCGACCCGAAAAAGACGATCGCCACCGGCGCCCATGGTGCATGAGGCTGCCGGCGGGTTTCAGATTACACCTGCGGCTTCCATCTTGTTCGATCTGATCTTCGAGGGATCCAACTAAAATCCTGAATTGGAAGCCGCTCGTGTCGCCGCGGCAAAAGCACGTGCGAACGAGAATGCGCGCGATATCTCTCCAACAGCCTGCAAAACCAGGCTTGATGTAATTTCCAAGACATGGGCCATCTATTTCAAGGTTGGGAGTTCCGCGCTCGACAAGGAAAGCGAGCATATTCTCAACAGTCTAGCCGGCATCGCCAGTCGCTGCCCGACCGTCAGGATGGAGGTTTCCGGTCATACGGATTCAACGGGGCGGAATGCGGCTAACCAGAAGCTTTCCCTCCAGCGCGCACGCGGTTGCCGATTATCTTATCGGCAAAGGTATCTTGGCAGGCCGCCTTCAGACCTACGGTTTCGGAGATGCCCGCCCCGTCGCGCCCAACGATACGCCTGCCAACAAAGCGAAGGACCGGCGGATCGAGTTCAGGGTAACGGCCACGAGATAGCGGACAGCCGGTCACGGCGTCGTGCCTGTCAGCTCATAGCTTGTAAACGATCGTTGGATAGACTGCAGAGTTCATTACTCACCGAAGAGCAGCCTGAGCCGCGTGGACAAATGCGCTATAGCGCCAAGAAAATCTGCAAATACACCCTGGCGTCCGTGGCGGCGGTAGCATTCGTATTACATGGCTTCTGGGATCAGGATGACTCGTCGGCACGCTCGAAAAACCTGTCCAAGCAAACGACCGTGGGTGAGCCGCTCGTACTGCATCTCGAAGGCAAACCGAAGATGGGTTATGGGTGGCGGATCAACGCAAAGAAGAGCCGCGGTTTGGATTTGATCAAGGTCGACCGCATGGGCTGGACGTTTTCGAACGAACGCCCTGGATCGGGAAGTTTCACCAAACCGGGGACGTTGCGCTATGCCGTACACCCGCAACAAGCCGGATCGGCACTGATCGTCTTCGAGTATTTTCGAAAAGAGTCGAACGCATCGCCGTCTGCCAGCTGGCAATACGCGATTGATATCCGGCCGAGACGCTAAAGCTCTTTCAGCAAAAGTTGATCGACTTTTGCGCCAGCAAAGAGCGTCAAATCAACGACCTAGAGCATCCCCTCCAACCAGCCGACAATCTTTTCGACCACCTGATTCTCGATTCCAAGAAAGCCATGGGGCGAACGGCCCTTGCAATGACCGCTGGTCGCCTTGCGGCTGTTTACGACGATCAAGTCTGCTCTGGTTACCTTGCTCTTCATCGCGCGGACAACCGGTATCACATCTTTCAGGAGAGTCGCATGACAGGCGTCGCCCTCGTTGTGAACGAACAGCACCGGGATCCTGATACGACCCAGCGGTAGGGCCTTGATCGAACGCCCCTTGGCATTGTCCTTCACAACGGATGACGTCAGGACTGCGGCCGAAACGGTGCCCTTCGCCCCCCTCAACGCAAGATTGGCGGCCGATACACTGCCCCGACTGTTCCCAATGACGACTACGGGTTTGCGATTCAGCCGGTACAACCTTGCCGCAACACGCGCCAGATCGTCGCCATGTTCGACCGAAACTCGGAATCCGCCCAGCAAACCGGTTTTGTTTCTGCGGTCCAATGGCGCATCGACGAGTGCGGTGAGATATCCCCTGTCAGCAAAAAGCTGACGTGCGCGAACCAGAAAGTTGCCTTTCATGGCATTGATCTCGCCGCTTCTCGACAATTTCACGACACCCCGTCCACCGGCGAGCAGAATGAGATTGGCCTTGGCCGTCGACGGATCGCCTGTCAGCAAGGTCCGAAATTCGGCGCCGCTCGACGCCTTGATCTGTAACAGCTCTTCGGCCGAACCGGCATCCGGAGCGCCGATCGGCAACAGCAACAGAAGACACGCAAACCACGCCGACCAGGCTGTACGATCTGGCCTTGTCGCGATCACGTATGAATGCAACGGGAAAGACATTCTAAGCAAAGAATTCGGCTGGAGGATCTTGCGGGTCGAAGTCGTTCTGGCCGCCGCGTCGGATCTGCCGCCAAACAAACGGGATGATGCCAGCGACAACCAACAAACCGAACATCAAGTCGAACGCCAGCGGCGGTGCGCCCAGAATAGCCAATAGAAGAAACACACCTACGGTGCCCAAAACAGCAAGCAGCACAATCCAAATGTACCACATGGTCGTACTGCCGGAGAGAAAGCGGGCTTGCGGTGCCGCAGCAGCGATGCGCTTGCAGAGCTCTCGAACAAAGGGCCGATATGTCGACGTTCGATCTTCAAGGTCTCCGAGCCCATCGAAACTATGCGTCCTGATCCTCAATGGTTTGCCGGAACGCCGCTTCAATTTGCATTGCCCCTGCGTTTCACCTTCCGCCGCATAGGTGATCAGTTCGACACGCGTAACATCAGCATATGCGATATGTCCGTTTGTCCGACCCGCCTGCCAGTACAAACCATCGTCCCCAAGACGGTACGAGTATGTGGCGCCAAGCGTGCCGGGCCGCACCTCATGCACGATATCGGTCATTCCTCTCGCTCCGATGGCGGCGGTCCTTTCTCATAATGAGGAACACCGGCCGGTATCGTCTCCCATGATGCCTTCGAGCCGACATAAATGTGCATGCCGATCGACACATCCGGATCGCCGTCGACACATCCAAGCGTCACACCCATGACTTTATCATGATAAGTGCCAACCAGTGTCGATCCGCACCTGCTACAGAACCTTAGCCCCGCACCTCCCCTGGACGCATAGCTCGTGAGAAACTCTTCACCGGCCGTCCACGAGAAGTCCTCCGGATCGACCAGCGCGAACGCGGAGGCCTGTGCGCTGAAGGCCTTCCGGCACATTGAACAATGGCACGACCGCGCGTCATGGAGTTTGCCGTCGATTTGATAGCTGACGGAGCCACAGAAACATGTCCCTGTTATCGTCATTCTTTGGCCGTCTCCCGGTGGCGTGCGTCCAATCGCTTTGGAGATAACTCCAACGATCCAGTGCTATCGGATGTTTCGAGCGAGCCAATCCCGGATCGAATGTTATGGCTAACGACGAAATCACTCAGGTGCAATTCCAGGCAAGCGTGGCACCGACAGGCAACTTTCCGGAAACAAACCCTATGAGACGGCAACAAAAGACCCGCTCCAGCAAGTGGAGCGGGTCTCGACAATACGCTCTGTCTAACCTGACGTTGGATACTCCAACGCCTTGAAGCTGATCTGGTCCGCTTCCGGCGCGCGACCGATGCGGCGGATGTCTGCCCAGACATTTTTGTAGTTGGGAATGATCAGCTCGTTGGTGTGCTCCGAGATGACGTTCCCGACCTGGCCCAAAGGCGAACAGAACAGCATGAAGCACTGCTTCGGCTTGGCTGTGGCGATCGGATAGACCATGGCCTGGGTCGAGCCGACATCGTTGGTCACCTCGACAAGATCGCCGGCCTCGAGGCCAAGCTCCTTCATATCCTCCGGGTTCATTTCGATGGGCGGTGCCGGAAAACGTTCGCGGACAAACGGTGTGCGCACGTCATAGAACGCATTCTGCCAGATCATGTTCTTGCGCCCATTGTTGATTAGGAACGCATATTTGTCCCGCTGTGCCTCGCGGCCCTTGGCCTGTATGCCGCGCCATTCGGCGGATTTGAAATGCGCCTTGCCGTCCTTGGTGCCGAACTTGCCGTCGGTGAACAGCCGTTTGGTGCCAATCAGCTTGCCATCCTTGTAACCGACACACGGTTCCTGGACGCCATTGGTGCCCATCGCGCGGAGCCGGTCGTAGGTGACATGCTTTCCGCCTCCGGCATTGGCATGATAGCCGTCCATAAAAGCGTCTTCCTCGGTCTTCCAATCGAACTTGCCAGTGAATTTCTTGGCAAAGTCGTCATTGCCGGCCTTCTGGAACGATGTCTCGAGAGCATTCGCCAAGCGCGCCGCGATGAGGCAATCGGGCATGGCTTCGCCCGGGGCATCCATATACTTTTCCGTCAGACGCAGGCGTCGCTCGCCATTCATCGAGGTCAGGTTCATTTCGCCAGCCGTTGCTGCCGGCAGAACCACATGGCAGGCCTCGCCGATCGGTGTCGGCAGAATATCGACATCGACCGCAAAGAGGCCGCCGCGACGGATGGCGTTCATGATGGCGTCGAGCTGAGCCTCGCGATCGCCGTAGGGAATGGCCTCCATGGCTTCCTTGACGATATTGGTCCGACGCCGATAGGCACGCCGAAACTCCTCCGCATTGAGCGTCGACTTGAAATGGTCCGTCGCCCAGATGTGATGGATGCCACCTTCACCATTGATGATGAGCTGGTCGATATAGGGCGCAGGCTTGCCGACATGAGCCTCCGACGGCCTGACATAGCCCTCCTGATGACCGCCCAGACGCACGCAACCTGTCCCCTCGCGGCCCACATTGTGGGTGGCGAAACACAGATTGGCGATTGCCGAATTGGTGCGGTAGTTGTCGTTGCCCCAGATCAGGCCTTTCTCGTAGCACAGCATGGTCCGGCGAGGCTTGCCATCTTCCTTGGGCCTGGCGATCCATTCCGCCGCCTTGCGAATATCCTCGGCCTTGAGCCCCGTTGCCTTGGCAGCGTCTTCGACACTTGTCTTGTTGGCGGCAAGCGCAGCATCGAGGCCGCTCGTATGCTTGGCGATGAAGTCCTTCGCCTGCCATCCCTTGGCGACCACTTCTGTCAGGAGCGCATTCAAGAGCACAAGGTCCGTGCCCGGGTTGATGGCCAGATGCAGGAAGTTCTCTTTTCCGGCTTCCTTCTCGCAGATATTGGCGGACACTGTGCGCCGCGGATCCACGATGATGACCTTTGCCGTGGCGTGCTCCTCACCCGGCATCATGGCCTTCTTTTTGTCCAGGCTGTCGCCCCGCATATTGGGGACCCAGTGAGCCAGGAAGTAATTCGTCTGGTTCTCAAGCGGGTTCGCACCGACGCAGAAGATGGTGTCGGCAAGTTCCGCGTCCTCGTAGGAGTTGTTCAACTCTCCCATGCCCATGTCGCGCGTGGCATGGACTTCCGAGTTGTAGGCCGGTCGATTGTGGATGCGGATATTCTTGACCTTGAGCGCATCGAAATAGAGTTTGCCTGTCCCCCATGTGTTCTCATAGCCGCCCGCTGCACCGCCGTGATCGAATGCGGAAACAAGGACGCCATCCTCACCCATCTCATCGATGACGCGGCGCGTCACATCGGCAACCAGGGATAATGCATCGTCCCAGGATGTCGGCATGTGTTGCGAGTAGCGCCACACCATCGGATGGTGCAGACGGTCGGTCATGGTGCCGGTTTGTTCCGAGAAGCGAGTCTCCCCAAGGCGGCCGCCCCGTACCGAATTGAGTCCGTTGTTCACGACACATTCTTTGTCGGGCTTGATAACCAGATGCACCGGCCGGCCATCCTGCTCGACGATGTTGTACATCGAAGGCTGATACCAGGCCTCGGATTCCGTGCCCTGCTGCTTGGCAAGATCGACGCCGAAAGCATTGTCGGCGGCCTTGACGCCACCCTGCTTGTTGAGATCCCAGCTGTAGGCTTTGTAACCGCAGCCGACGATGCAGAAATCGCAAGTCACATTCTGCACCTTTGCGCCCTTCGGCGGGATCGGCAGCTGATCGACACCACGCTTGTAGGTCATATTTTTCTCCCTCGTTCCGTCAGAGCACGTTCGACGTGCGGCCATAGATGAGCTCGTCCACGCCTTCGGCGTAGATGTCGCCCTTGTCGTCGACCCGAAGGGCGAACATAGGCAGGCTCTGATTGGACATGCCAAAGATCTGCTGCCCCTCCATCTCGCAGTCGAAACGCGAATAATGGCCTGGGCAGTTGAGGGTCCTGTCGCCGGCGTTGAACTCCAGCGGATAGCCCTTGTGCGGGCAGAGAACCGAGTAGGCGACGATATCGCCATCGGGACCGGAACCGCCGCTGACGCGCGAACCGAGTTTGATCAAGACGCCCGGCGAGTCTCCGTCCGGATAGGTGATGTCCACAGGGCTATCGACCTTGAGGTCTTTGACGTTGGCCAGGCGATTGGACGGATAGGTCACGCGCGCCGAATTGCCACGCGCTGCCGCATCGCGCGGCATGACGGTTGCTGCGGCGGTACCCGCGGCCAGTGCCGTGCCGCCTCTCAGGAACTGGCGCCGGCCGACATCGACCAGCTTGCTGCATGCTTTCATTGCATTCCTCCCACATTCTTTTTCGGAATCGATGGGACGAAGCAAAGCAAAGTGTAAGCCAGTTATGGCGGGCATATTTATGCAGTTATTTCAGAATCTTAGAAAGACAACGTTGATGAGGCGTTCGGTGTTCCTCACATGAGTCCAGGCCGGATGTTCGGTTTTCCGAACGAATCAGTTGGGTAAGCCCCCCGCAATGTCGAGTCGACGCATCTTCTCCCACATTGTGGTACGCGAGATCCCCAGCAGAGATGCGGCTTTGGCGATCTGCCCTTCGGTCTCCAAGAGCGCTCGCTCGATCTGGTAGCGTTCCGCTGCATCCCGAACCTTGGACAAAGGCTGAAGTCCGCTCTGATGCCCACTGTCGCCGAGTTGCGGAAAGTCGGGGAACAGATCGGCGGGCAACAACCACTCGTCATTCGCAAGTGCCACCGCGCGTTCGACGCGATTGCGCAACTCGCGGACATTCCCAGGCCATTCGTGGCCAAGTGCCAGAATTTCAGCGAATGAGCTCACACCGCGTATCGGTTTGCCCAGCGTCGCAGAAAACTCATCAACGAAGGCAGCGAGTAGTGGCGGAATGTCCTCTGGCCGTGACCGCAATGGCGGCACCTCTATCTTTACGACATTGATTCTGAACAGCAGGTCCTGGCGAAACGCCCCTTCCTTCGCAGCTGTCTCAAGGTCGACATTCGAGGCGCAGACAGGCCGCGCGCCAAATGTCAAAGGCGTTTCTCCGCCAACGCGAAAGAAGCGACGTGCCTCAATGAGACGGAGCAGCTTGGCTTGCAACGCGAGCTGCAGTTCGCCGATCTCATCGAGGAAAAGAACACCTTCTTTTGCGCGTTCCACATAGCCCCGATGCTGCTTTGTGGCGCCGGTGAAAGCACCGCGCTCATGGCCAAATATCTCGCTTTCGATCAGATCCGCAGGGATCGCACTGCAATTCACGGCCATAAAAGGTTCTTTCGCCGATTGCGAAATGCGATGCATATGGGTTGCACACACCTCCTTGCCGACACCGGTCTCACCGGAGAACAGCACAGGACATGTGAGATTTGCCGTTCGCCGGATCAACCGCTCAACCGAACGCATCTCTTGTGACACGCCAAGCGCCGCCTCGCCTTCGGCCCGGCTATGGCGTGACAGCAGTTCATCGACCTGACCGAGGAAAGCGTCCATCTCGAACGGCTTGGTCAGATAGTCACCTGCCCCGGCTTTGACCAGACGGACGGCCTGGCTGATGTCGCCATAGGCCGTTATGAAGAGAAATGGAGGAAACATGCCTTTCTTCTGCAGCTCGCAAAAAAGGTGTTCTCCGGTGGTATCGGGCAGCCGGATATCGCAGACGATCAAGTCCGGCCGATTATCCCCGAGATAATCGAGCGCCTCTTCACCCGATTTGAGCCAGACGGCGTCCATCCCCTCAAGCGTCAGCCGCTGCTGCAGGGACTCGCCCATGATCGGATCGTCCTCGATCACGCCGATCACGGACCCTTCATGCAACATCGCGTGTCTCCTCTTCATCGACAGCAACCGGCAAGCGGACCGTTATCGTTGTTCCACCGTTTGGCGACGTTCGCGCTTCAATCGATCCATTAAGGGTGCGAACAAGGCGGCGCACCATCCACAGGCCAAGGCCGCCGTCGTCATCGATCGGTGCGCGACCTGCCTCCTGGCTATGCAAAAACACGACCATATCGGGTGGAAGGCCTGGACCCGTATCAGCGACCTTCAGTTCCAAATTTGAACCGCTCATCTCGGCATGAAACTCGACCGAACCGCCAGGCCCCGTGGCGGCAAGAGCATTCAGCAGCAGGTTGAGCAGAATCTGCCGAACCTCACCCGCCGACACCGGTACGTCGCCAGTCAGTTCATTCTCCCAGACTACCGCTACAGCTTTGCGCCGGGCTTCCGGCGCAATCAGCAGGCGTAGATCGTCGAGTGCACCCACTTCCAGAATATCTTCCGACTCTTCACGCCGATAGGTCATCAGTGTCGACCGGACCACGGCGCGAATGCCTTTGAGCCCTTGTTCCAGCAATCTAAGGGAGGTCTTTCGGACCGCGGCGACTTCGCCATGCTGTTTCGCCGTATCGAGAGCATTGAACATACCACCGAGCGGATTGTTGATTTCGTGGGCCATCCCCGATGCAAGGCGGCCGAGGCTAGCGAGCTTCTCCTCCTCAGCCAATTTGGCTGCAAACGCTTCGCGCTCGTTGACCGCGTGGACGAGCGCATTGTAACGCTGGAACAGACGCGCGAATTCCGAGCCTTCGCGTGCAATCTGTTCATTAGCGATTTGAGCGACTTCGCCGTGTCGTCCCCGGTCGATATGACGAGTCAGGACTCGGACGGGGCGCAACATGCGTCGGATGGCGAAATAGCCGATTGCAGCGAAAGCCAACGTCAACAATGCGTTCGTGATCAACAGTGTCGCGAAGACATTCCGGCGCTCCGCAATAAGCGGAGCGATATCGACCTCCGCAAAGACGAAACCGATTGTCCGTCCCTGGTGGCTGATCTCGCGTCGCACAAAACCGCGACTGGTATCCGTGTCGACCGCAAGTTCTCCCGACAGCGGAAATTTCTCCGCCAGATCGGGCGGCAACAGCGACTTTACCGGTAACCAGCGGGGGTCGGACGCCGCGAGGACGATGCTGCGCCCATTGGTGACGACCGTGCGCATTGGGTGAAAGCCGGTGCTCTTGCCATGCGCACGATCGAGCGTATCGAACACCTCCCACACATCCTCCCGCATCACGTGCGGTTGAAGCGACGCGGACAATCCATCGAGATAGGTGTTTGCCAAAGCGTGCAGATCCTTGTTTTGCATGTCGCTCAGGCGCTGCAACACGCGCTCGGACAGCACGGTGCTTACCGCAACCATCAGGCATGCGACCAGCAGCGGCACCTTCACCGTGATCGGCCATTCGGTCGGTTTTACAAGCCGCGAGATCATCCCAATCCCTGTACCTGACGCACCATTTTGGCGATGGATTCAAAGATCGCTGCCTCATGCGTTCGGAAGCTGTCGAGCCGCAGCATTTGGAGAATGCGGCGGCCTTCCTCGTGATTGTCCATCTCGACGAGTGCGCTGGTCAAAAGCTTGGTTGCCGCAACATCACGCGGCGAAGAAGGGCCTGCGATGGGAGGAAATCCAAGCCAATCGGACTTGCGGAAGACGCGCGTGCGGCGCGTCAGATCCGGTTCCGTTTCGTTCAGAACCTCCCAGACATAACCATCCACGCTGCCGCTGTTCGCAAGTCCGGACGAGACGGCGCGCACGACATTTCGATGGCCATAGGTGAAGAAGAACCGGGAGAAGAACTCGGACGGCCGCAGTTTGCGCTCCGCCAGCAGAGCCGTTGTCACCAAATACCCTGAATTGCTGTCAGGATCGGAGAAAGCATGAATATCGCCGCTCAACTGATCGATCCCGTTCGCATCGCGATCCGCATCGACAATGAGATAGGACTGATAAAGAGGCCGGCCATTCCAGACCGGGAGCGCCAAGAGCTGCAATTGGTCGCGATACCGGAGAAAGGGGTAACCGCAGATCCAGGCGGCATCGAGCTGTCCACTGACGAGAAGGGTCGTTATTTCCTGATAGGTCCGGCGCTGAATCAATTGCACGGGCCGGCCCGTAACAACCGCCAGATAGGACTGCAATCGCTCGAGGATTTCCAGATCGTTGGTGAGGAAGACGGGGGTAAGCCCAAAGCGGAGTGTTTGGGAAGTCTCCGCACAGGAAACGGATATCAATGACGCCGCCGTCGCAGCCGACACGACGCCATGCAGCACTTTTCGACGCGAGAACAACCGCGGCACTGTCACTTGCGGCCGGGTAGCAGCGTCGCCAACCGGTGGCCGCACCTCCCTGTTGTGAGATCACGCCAAAAGCGCGATCATTCTTATGCGGAGAACGATAGCGGCAAACAGCCAAACGCGAAAGGCAGAAGGAGCGTGCGAGTTGAAGCGGCGCTGATGGCGGGACCTTCTCGCTTCTGCTATCAGAACGCATTTCATGCGTTCACTTCCTTACTCGCTCCATCGCCAAAGGACATATCCCATGATCTATGAACTCCGCGTTTATCACTGCGTCCCGGGACGCCTGCCCGCACTCCTCAATCGCTTCGATACGATCACGCTCAAGCTCTGGGAAAAGCACGGCATCCGACAGGCAGGCTTCTGGACGGTCGCCGTGGGCGAGTCCAACCAGGATCTCTATTACATGCTGCAATGGGACTCGCTGGCAGAACGCGAGACCAAATGGGATGCCTTCGCGACAGATCCGGAGTGGCTCGAGAAACGCGCGGAGACCGAAAAGGACGGGCAGATCGTCGCTTCGATCAGCAATTCATTTCTTCAGCCAACCTCCTTCTCTTCAGTTCAGTAGACGGGCGATTGAACGTTCTGCGCTCTCAATATCGTCAATGCCGGGCGTGACCCGGCAATCCATTCGATCCGGCGGATCGCAACGTCGTCGCGCTTTGACCGAGCATTCTTCCGGAAGCACCACTGCATGGATTCCCGTGTCAGGCACGGGAATGACGATGGAGAGGATAGAACAGTGCATGGCGCACGCTGCGAGATGGTTCCAAACACTCACCTGGAACAAGGACATCCGAAATGAAACTCTATTACGGTACGAGCTCTCCCTATGTTCGAAAGGTCGTCGTGACTGCAATCGAATGCGGATTGAGCGACCGTATCGAGCGGGAGGAGACCTTCCCCTGGGATGCCAAGACCGACTATGGCGGTGTCAATCCGGTAGGAAAGGTGCCGGCCTTGATCACCGACGAAGGTCAACTGCTCTATGACAGCCCGGTCATCGTCGAGTATCTCGACAGTTTGCATGAAGGTCCGAAGCTCATCCCACGAGAAGGGAAAGAGCGGTTCGAGACACTGAGGATTTCCGCCCTCGCCGATGGCATGATGGATGCGGTCATTCTGTTATACCACGAGCTGGAGCGCCGACCGAAGGAACTGCACTGGGAGTTCTGGGACAATCGAATGCGCAACACGGTTGCCCGTGCGCTCGATGCTCTCGATGTGGATGCGAAGTCCTTCGATCCCGCACACGCCGATATCGCACAAATCTCTGCCGCCTGCGGCATCGGCTGGATTGCGTATCGAAAAGCTATTCTCGATATCGACTGGAGCGACGGACGACCGACCCTGTCGAAATGGTTCGATGCGTTCAGTAGACGGCGCTCGATGCTCGAGTCGATGCCGCGAGCATCATCACGCTGAATCCGTCGATACCTCAGGCGTATTGATTGTCTCTTCAGAGACTGACTCGAAACTCCTAAAGCCAGCCCTCTCCCCCGGCCCAACCACCCCCGAGGGTACCCTTAATGGGTGGTTGGGCCGGGGGAGAGGGCTGGCCGTGGTACCGAAAGTTGCCAATACGGCGACTTTCGAGACTGCCTCCAAGAGACTCTGATCAACGTCAATGCGAACACCCCCTCCTTATGCAATCTCAAGTCCAACAGGAGATTATTGCAAAAGGAAACCGCGATGGTCGAGAAATCTCATACCGCAGGCTGGCTGCCGAATCTCTATGAACCTCTTCGGAGCATGGGACAGAAAGTTGCCGACTGGTTCGCACCGCGTTCAGAGGCATCGGCTCTCGAAGATTATTACGAGATCGGCATCGAACTGCCCGGCATAAAGTCGGAGGATGTCGACGTCTCCATCCACGATAACAGTCTTGTCGTCCGTGGAGAGAAGCGCTCCGAGCACCAGGAATCCGGGCGGACCTATTTCTTCTCTGAACGCGAATATGGTGCGTTTCAAAGAACTTTCCGGCTTCCGCCGGATGCAGATGGCGAAAAGATCGACGCCGCGTTCAAGGACGGTGTTCTGAATATTAAGATCGCCAAACGCAGCCAGGAGAAACCGGCAGGACGCAAGATCGAAATCCGGCCGAACTAAACGACGGCGGGTAGCAGTATCAACTGCTACCCGGCCCAAACCGGTTGTGCGCATCGACCATCAATCCCGGCAAACCCTGCATGCCGGACGAACCAAGCTTCTTGGCAGCCGTCTCGCGGTTGACCTTGGCAAGCTCGTTCATGGGGCCGGACTTGATGGCGCCCGTCGGGCAGACCTCTTCGCAGGCACGCGGCATATCGAGAGGGCGTTCCTTGCCCGGCGTCTGGCAGAAGGTGCACTTCTCCATCTTGCCGGCTGTGCTCGAAAGTTGCGGCGCATTGAAGGGGCAGGCCCAGGTGCAGAATCCGCAGCCGATACACTTGTTCTGATCGACCAGCACAACGCCATCTTCAGCGCTTTTCGAGATAGCGCTGACAGGACAGGCGTTGCGGCATGGCGCATCGCCGCAATGCATACAGGCCATGGACACATTCATGGCCGAAACATTCGGAAAGACGCCTTCCTCGATCTTGACGACCTCGCGCCAGCGCGGGCCGACATCGATTTCGTTCCAGGTCTTACAGGCGATTTCGCAGGCGTGGCATTTCACGCAGAGCTGCTGATCGAAATAGAATCCGTGTTGCATGATGCTCTCCGCCTTAAGCCGGCCTGATCCGGACCTTGCACTCATTGTAGCAATTCGCGCCGGTGACCGGATTGGTGTGCGTTTCCATCAGATTGTTCGAGTGTGCGCCCTTGCCCTTGGCAACCGCACCCATGGCCCAGTGACCGAAGCCATGACCATGCCGAATCGAGATGCATCCAGGCACCAGGCCTTCCGTGACCTTGGCCGTCATGGTGATATTGTCCTTGGGGCTTTCGATGATGACGGGGCCCCCATCGCGAATACCGTATTTCTGAGCATCGATCGTGTTGATCTCGACCCAGTTCTCGCCGCAGATCTCCATGAGATACGGGTTGTTCTGCGTGACGATATTGCAATGCATGGAGAGCTTGGAGTGCGTCACCTGGAGCGGATAATCGTCATCCGGCAAGACGGAGCGTTCTGTGTATTCGGGATAAGGATTGTGCCCGTTCTTCTCATATTCCGATGAGTGAATCTCGATCTTGCCCGATGGGGTCGGCAGGCCTTCCGGTACACGGCCATATTTAACTTCGCCCGCCCAGAAGCCTTTGGACTTGAGCTCATCCAGGGACATGGGCACGTCCTTCATCATGACCTCGCCCCAGTCCTCCCACTTCTCGTAGGGGAAGTGCTTCTCCCATCCCATCTTGGATGCGATGCCCTGAACGATTTCGTAAGGCGGCTTGCACTCACCCACCCGTTCGACCGCCGGCTGACAGATGATGACTTCCGGCCCGAGCCACATGCCCTGGCGGATCTCCGCCTGCTCGTAGAAGGACGTTTCGGGAAGCACGATGTCGCATTCGAGCGCGGTCTCGCTCATGAAGAGTTCGCAGGCAACGGCAAGTTCGAGATGCTTGAACATTTCCTGCACGCGATCCCGGTTCGGGTCGCTCATGACCGGATTGGTCGAGTGCACGAACAGGCCTTTGACCGGATAAGGATCACCATCGATGACGGCTTCAGGGAGCCGTGAGTTAGGCAGATCCGGCGCCAGGGGGTAGCCCATGGCGACATGAAGCGGATCGGCCTTGATCTCGGCCATGGCCCCTTCGTCGATCTCGACCGGCGCCCCGAGCGGTGCCCAGTCTTTCAGATGCAGATTGCCGGGCCCATCGACCTGGCCTGTGATCGCATCGAGAATGTAGCAGGCGCGGCCTGCATCATGACCGTTGGTGTAGTAGCCTGAGCCCTTGAAGATTGCGGACATGGCCGGCTTGGCTGTTGCGAACTCGCGGGCGATGCGTTTGATCGTATCGGCATCGATGCCGCAGATCTCAGCTGCCCATTCCGCAGTGTACCCTTTCTCGACCAAGTGATCGCGGAAGCCACCGAAGCCTTCGGTATACTGGTCGCAGAATTTCGCATCGTGCAGGTTTTCATCAATGATCGTGTGGCACATGGCCAGCGCCAGAGCCGCATCGGTTCCCGGCTTGACCGGCAACCATTCGTCTGCCTTCTGCGCCGTCTCGGTGAAGTTCGGATCGACGACGACAAGCTTGCAGCCTCTCTTCTTGGCCTCCAGCAGTGCCCTGCTTTCCCACAGGCCCTGATTGGCGCCGAGCATGTTCATGCCCCACAGAATGACGTAGCGCGAATTGGCGAAGTCGTGCATCGGGAAGACATGGCCGAACAGCGTCAGGCAGGCCGCCCGCCGATCCTGCTCGCAGCCCGATGTATGGGCATACATGTTGGGGGAGCCGTAAAGATCCTTCAGCAGGTGATGATAGAAGACCGTATTCGGATCGTGATGACAGGTCAGCGCAACGGCTTCCGGCCCCCACTTGTCGGCAATCATCTTTAGCTTGTCGGCGATGAACTGGAAGGCCTCATCCCAGGAGATGCGCTTGAACTGACCAGGCTCGCCTTTCGGGTTTGTTCGCAACATCGGATATTTGAGGCGATCGGGATCCTGCGTGATGTACCAGCTTGCCATGCCCTTGGCACAGCGTGAGCCGATATTGTTGGGACTTTCCGGATTGCCTTTGTGATAGACGACCTTGCCGTCCCGCACATAGACCTCGGTCGGGCACTGCCAGGGGCAGGTGTAGCAGAAGCTTTTGATGACCTCCGCGCCCTTGATCTCGGCAAGCCGCTCGGACAGCTCTCGTTCCTGGTAGGTCATCGCCTCGGCCCTTCCTTTGACGAGAGTGGCGGCATGTTTCGAACGCAAATGACCGTTGCCTGCCGCGGCTTCTCGTTTGTTCGCTAATGGCGGCTGTACGCCGTCCTCCCCGATTTCGACACCACAATCCCGGAGGCTTGATGCCGATTGTCATAGACCCATGCGCATAACGCATACAGGCCGCGACTTTACGACATTCTAACGGTGCGCTCGATACCCCTGCAAGCAGGGCGCACGATGACACACGCATGGGGGATGCAATCAGGGCGCATGGGCATGCACAACGCCGCAGGGGCCCTCGCCTAAACGCACATGGTGGCAGCTATGAAAACGGAATATATATTCAAAATATATATCAGCCCATCGGGGCGACAGTAACAAGGCTTCGGGACGGAGACGGACATGGCGGCCAAGAACAAAGACACGCTCATTGTGATCGGTGAGAACATCAACACCACGCGCCGCATCAAGGCGACCAGTAAGAATATCGTGCAGGAGAACGGCAAGGCGGCCTATGTCTACACCGACCTCGACGGCACCAAGCGCCATCTGGACATCACCAACATCTTTCCGACCGACCCGGCGAAACTTCAGAGCGAGCGCATCGGCCATATCGGCCAGGGCATTCGCGAGAAGGATCTGGATTTTTTCAAATACGCCATCATGTCCCAGGTGACCGCCGGCGCGCATATCGTTGATCTGTGCGTGGACGAGCTGACGGTCTATCCGGAAGAGCGCCTTGAGTATATGCGCTGGACGGTCAAGACGGCGCAGCAAATCTGCCCGGACGTTGCCTATGCCATCGACTCTTCTGATCCCGAAGCTATTCGGGCCGGTGTCGAGGTCTACGACAAATCCCTTAGCCGCCCTGCTCTCAACTCGGTCAGTCTGGAAGCTGGCCGTGACGTTCTTGTCGATCTGGCCAAGGAAGAGAATTGTCTGATTTTTGCGAATGGCTCCGGTGTCAGCGGCATGCCGCAGAACGCTGAAGAGCGCGTAGAGAATATGACCGGCTGCATGGAGATGATGGACAAGGTCGGGATTCCGGTCGAAGACCGTTTTCTCGACCCCCTCGTCTTCCCGGTCGGTGCCGGGCCGGACTATGGCAAGCACTATCTGGACTCGGTAAAGACTCTGCGCGAACGCTTCCCGGAAGTGCATATCTTCGGCGGCCTCTCTAATGTCTCCTTCGGTCTTCCGCGACGCAAGCTGCTCAATCATGCCTTCATCACCCTTGCCATGATGAATGGTTGCGACGCCATCATGATCGACCCGATTATGAACCCGCCGATCGATTTCATCGATTTCAAATATGCCGCGGATGTCATGACGGCTGATGATGAGTATGCGATCAAGTTTCTGAAATATGTGCGGAGCCAGAAATAGGCGCGGTGGTTTTGTGCTTGGCTGGTGCGGTCCGGCTTGATGGTGCCGTGGTTTTGAGATCTGAGTTTGTTTCGCTCACGGCTATTCCGCGCTGATGCGCGGGCCTCCGCGAGGGCGCCCTGACCGGGCGGCGGCCGCTTGGCCTTGCCTCGCTGGTCGCTCGGTTATTCTTGGTTCCATGCGAGATGGTGCTGTGTTGCTGGTGGGATACGGTGTGATCAGGCCGTATTTTTGGGATCCGGTCTATTTCGCTCACGGCTATTCCGCGCTGATGCGCGGGCCTCCGCGGGGGCGCCCTGACCGGGCGGCGGCCGCTTGGCCTTGCCTCGCTGGTCGCTCGGTTATTCTTGGTTCTACGAAAGATCGTGCCGTATGGCCGGTGCTCTACGGCATGATTTCCGATATGCCCGAGACAACCGCGCCTTAGTGGCGCGGCAAGCGCGACCGCGCGCCGGCCGGTCAGGCCGCCCCCGCGGAGGCCCACGCCAAGGGCGTGGAATAGCCGTGAGTGAAATAATCCAGATCTACAAATCACGGAACCATCCCGCCGGACAGCACCACTCCAACACGCAACACAATGCCGCGTTTGACCATGCTTCAAAAAAGCCGCGCAAGTTCCGTGCGGTCCCGCGATCAATGTGCCATGACACAACATCAACAAAAACAATGAGCCGAGCATGTCGAACGAACCCAGTCTGGACTTCGAAACCCTGCACGAGATCGTACAACGCGCGAAACTGAATTTGTCGCAACATCTTTGGGATTATCTCATAGGCGGTACGGAAACCGAGACAACGGTGCGACGCAATCGCCATGCGCTCGACTCTCTGGGCTTTCGGCCTCGCGTCCTGAACAATGTCTCCTCCGTCGACTGTTCGACAGAGTTGTTGGGCCGCAAGCTGCGGTTACCCATAATTCTCGCTCCTATCGGTTCCCTCGAGTCTTTTCATCCCGGCGGCGGCACCAGCGCAGCCCAGGCCGCAGCAGAATTCGGCGTCTGCCACATGCTGAGTTCGGTTTCGCAGCCTGGTCTTGAGGCCGTTGCCAAATCCGCCGACAACATGAAGATCTTCCAACTTTATGTACGTGGCGACGACGACTGGATCAGCGATTGGGCGCACAAGGCGATCGACAATGGATATGACGCGTTCGCTATCACCGTCGACACTTCGCATTACAGTCGCCGCGAGCGCGATATCGCCAAACGTTTCGAGAAATCATGGGCGCGGCGCAACAGCGCCAACTGGGACTTTCAGGCAACATTCGACTGGGACGGCCTTGAGCGGTTCAAGGCAAGACACGACATTCCGCTCTTTATCAAAGGAATTGCCACGCCTCAGGATGCCCTGCGCTGTGTAGAACTTGGCGTTGAGGCGATCTATGTCTCAAATCACGGCGGGCGCCAGCTGGATCACGGGCTCGGGTCTTGCGCCGTTCTGCCGGAGATCGTAGATGCCATCGACAATAAGGCGATTGTCGTCGTCGATGGCAACATCTGCCGAGGAACCGACATTGTCAAAGCCATCGCCCTTGGAGCCGACGCGGTTGGATTGGGCCGGATGCAGGGATTTGGTCTTGCGGCGGCAGGCCCTGCCGGTTTGGTACGGTTGCTGGAGCTCCTTGAGGAGGAAGTCACCAAAGTGCTTGGCCTGCTTGGTGTGAACAGCTTCGCCGAACTCGACCGTAGTTATCTGGCGCCGGCGCCCGCAGTGGCGGAGCCCCATGTTCTCAGCGCCTTCCCGCTACTCGACGTGGACGCCAACCCCTATTGAGCGTCAATAGTCACTCGAACTCAGGCCATCCCTTCCAACCGGCCGGAACGTCTAGACGATAGTTCTTCGTGTGAGAGTGCACGTCCCAGCGAGTGTAGAGATCACCGAGGAAGAAATAGACCTTGCGGTTCTTCAGGGCCCGGCTCCTCTGGACCCAGTTCACGTTGACGCAACAGCTCGGCGCGACGCTTAGTCCGCCGGTCCAGCCATCGCCGATCTTCCTTGGATATCCGGCATCCTCGCTGCTCGGCGTCTCGCCCGGCACGACAGTCCAACGGGAATAGGTATCGCCGCGAAAACCGTAGACCTTCTGCGTCTCTCCCGTATCTACGTGCAATGGCGCAAAGTGCCCATCCGCAGCCAATTCGCCCGGCATCACCTCGGATATTGCCTGGGTCTCGGGATCAAGGGCATTGGCCACCACATCCCACGTTGCTACCCGGTCCTGGCCTTTGAAGAAGAAGTAGATCTTGTTACCCCAACCAGGGACATGCATGGCGCCTGATAGCGGCACACCGGGAAAGACCCCGAGAAGCCCCGGCCACCCTTCTTCGATTGATCTTGGGTAGCCGTCGAAAAGGCATTCCTCATCGACGTTCCAGCGGATGTATTCCTTTTCCTTGAAGAAATAGATGGCATGGGCAGGATCGCCTTTAACCGATCCTGACCAGTCCACGTGCAACGCGGCGAGTGGCCCGAAGTGACTCATGTGATGGGGTCCTGTGTCGTGTTGCCAGCCGCCTGTCCGATACGCGAAGACGTATCAGGCTGCTTCCTTGGCTTTGAGGATTTCTTCACGAGCGACGACCTGACCGTGCCCGCAACTCTCACAGAAAACCAGGGCAGCGACGATGCCTTCCGGACTGATATCGCCTCCGACCTCCTTGGACGTCGAACCGTATTTTTCCCAGATGCGGATCGTAACGTCCGCGTTTCCGCAGCTCGTGCAGCTTGAACCCGTGCCATAGAAGCCTTGGAAGGTGGCCTTTTCTTCCGGTGTGAGGTCTCGGCTCATAACGTGTCTCCCTTTCAGATCGGGCTTGGGGTCTACAGCAAATCGCGCATGTCTTGGTGACGGCCTGCAATGTAGGATTTCATGGCAGCCTCCGCCTTATCCGGGTCGTGCCCTCTGATCGCAGCGGTTACGGCGCCAGCCATATCCGCGTGGGCTTCGACCACCTCGCGCCAGCCGCCGCGTTTCGAGGCGATGTAGAACCACAACCGCAGATGCAGGTTGAAGATACGTGGCATAACCTCCGCGAGATAGATATTACCGGCGGCCTCCGACAGCAGATTGTAATAGCTCCGGAGCAACTGCACGTAGGCATCCACATCATCCGCGGCCTTGGCGGACAGAAAATGATTGTGGAGGTCGTCGAGTTCGCCTACCTGGTCCGGTGTCGCCCTCTCAGCGGCCAGCCGGACCATAGGCGGATCGATCATGGCGCGGAACTCATAGATGTGCTGCGCGTTTTCCGGCGTGATATTCGTGACGAACATTCCGCGGTTCGGCAAATGCACGACAAGACCTTCCATGGCCAGACGCTGCAGGGCCTCACGTACGGGTGTGCGACCGATTTCAAGCGTCGCCATCAGATCCTTTTCCACGATCAGACTGCCGGGTTCGAGTTCAAGCCGGGTGATCATGTGGATGAGGCGCTGAAATGCACTCTCAGCCAATGAGCGCGGTTTGGGCTCGGTCCGGACCATATCGGCGACCGCGGTCATGCGTCCTCGCTCTCGCAGGCACGTGCCAGAAAGTCCTCCCGAAGCGGACCGGCATCAAGATCTTTACCGATCATGACGAGATAATTCTTGTCGCGGGCGTCTGCATCCGTGATTTCCAGCTCACCCATCGCGAACTGGATCAGCGATGGCTTTCCATCGACAGACATAAAGCCTTTTGCGCGCCATAGATCTTCCGGCGCAGCGGCGAAAAACGCTTTCAGACCATCGGCGGAAACATCGCCATTGATATCGATGACAAAGGAATCGGCCGGCGCATGACGATGATGATGGCTGTGCTCGTGATCGCCTGCGTGATCATGATCTTCATCACCTGTATAGCGCAACGCGACCTGGCTCTGCGGCCCCTTCATGATTTCAGCGATATCGATGTCGCCGCGTTCGGAGAACCGGATCACGGCATCCGGATTCAATTCACGTACGTCATCCTTGGTGCCATCGAGCGTCTCGCTATCGCCAAGGTCGACCTTGTTGAGAACAAGCATGTCGGCTTTCTCGATCTGAGCGACGAAAAAAGGTCCCAGCGCATGCTTGATCTTGGCGTATTTCGGTGCGTCCACCACAGTCGTGATGGGGCCAAGCTCGTACTTTTCCTTAAATGTTGGATCGGCAAAGGTTGCCAGCATTTCCTCTGGCTCGGCCACGCCGGTCGCTTCGATAACAATGTGATCGAGTGGAGTCTTCGACTGCATCTCCTCGATCGCATTCAAGAGCGATCCCTTTAGCGTGCAGCATAAACATCCGGAGCTCAATTCCACGATGTCGATATTGTTGCCTTCGAGGACCGCACCGTCCACGCCGACATCGCCAAACTCATTGACGATCAGGGCGAGGCGTTCCTTCGGTCCCCATTCCTCAAGGATCCTCTTTGCGAGTGTCGTTTTGCCTGAACCCAAAAAACCGAAGAGAAGATCAATGCGCATCTCATTCTCCCGCTGCGGCACGGGTGCGGGCACGCCGCTTCGGACGCGCCGTTTCCTCACCTGAGAACTTCATGCCGTCGATGAATATTTCCTGGAAATCCTGGCGTGCTGCCAAGGCAACATGATCCATTTCGGCAGCAAGCTTGTCGGCGCGTTTGCGTTCGGTCTCCGAAAGCAGCGCCATTTGAGCTCCGAGGGCGGCTGCATTGCCGACATAGGTAATCCGTTCGAGCGGCAGTTCTGGCAGCAGGCGGATTTTCACCGCACTGCCGATATCGATGTAGTTACCGAATCCGCCACACAGAAGCACTTCTTTGAGGTTGTCGTTTGGCACTTCCATCACCTTTTGCAACATGGCAATGCCAGAGAAGATGGCGCTCTTGGCGAGTTGGAGCTGGCGCACATCGCCTTGTGTCAAAGTAATGTTCTCGGACTTCGCAGCCTCATCGGCCCAAACCAATACGAACTCGGCACCCTGAGTATCTTTGACAATGCGTTTCGAGACCGCCTCTGGAAGCTCTTCAAGTTTTCTGCGCCTGAAGAGACCGGACGCATCCATAACTTTTGCATCGATAAACTTGGCGCAGGCATCAAGGAGCCCTGACCCGCATATACCGCTGGCCGCCTGCCCGCCGATGATTGTGCACGAAACATCGGTCCCGATTTCAACGCGCTCGATGGCTCCGACAGCGCCACGCATGCCGTGACGGATCTGTGCGCCTTCAAAGGCCGGACCTGCAGGCGATGAACAGGCAACAAGTCTGTCCTTATTGCCCATTACGACTTCGCCATTGGTGCCGATATCGACAAGGGAGCGGATCTCCTCGCTCTCGTAAATGCGTGTTGCAATGACACAGGCCATCGTATCGGCGCCGACAAAACCGGCAACGATCGGCAATGTGCAGACACGAGCGTTTGGCGCGGCCTTCAGCGGCAAATCTGTTGCTGGAAAAACAAGCGAATCCCGTGCGACGGGCGCATAAGGGGCAAGACCCACATAGGTCACATCGATGCCAAGCAGGATGTGGTGCATGCAGGTATTCCCGACGACCACGATCTTGTAGATATTGCCGGCATCGATCTCTGCCTCGGCACAGGCTTCCTTGATGTAGTCGTTCAAGGCATTGAGCGTCTTTGCCCTAAGCGTCTGGAGCTTCTTTGCATCGAATTGCGCGAAGGCTATGCGCGACATCAGATCGCCGCCATACGGCGCCTGCGGGTTCATGCCACCGACCGATGCAAGTTCTTCACCCGTCGACAGATCGAGCAATGAACCGACGATGCTCGTCGTCCCAATGTCGAAGGCCATGCCGTAGGACTTTTCGGAGGTATCGCCCACCTCGATATCGAGGATCTCCCCCTCGAACGTGGTCACCGTTACCTTGCCCTTGTCCTCACGGATCGCTGCCGGAAACTTCCGCAGAATATCGAGTGGAACGCGCGGCGGCGGATCCATTTCCAGGCTTTTCAAAACCTCTTCATGATCCGAGGATTGATGGTGCTCACTCGTCGGTGTCTCGGCAACGATCACATGCTTGACGACGCCCGAACCGATTTCGAATCCGGCCGCATCGGTTGCCTTCGTTTCCGATGAGAGAATCTGGTGACCGGCCTCCGATCGCGGCGGCAGCGGCAGAACAACCGTATCGTCGGCAAGACGTGTCTGGCATGCGAGCCGGAATCCTTCGCGCACGGCCTCATGACCAAGCTGAATCGTATCCTGCATCGTCGGCGGAGGAACAACGCCCTCGATCACCTTGCAACGGCAGCTCCGGCATCGTCCTCGCGCACCGCAGGTCGCAACGATCTCGATGCCTGCCTCATGGGCGGCATCCAGGATCGAGGTATCGCGCGACGCGGACGTCGTCCGGTCGCGGCCACCCTCGTCTTCGCTCTGAAAGGTGACGGTGACCAGATCGCTCATCCTAGGCCCAGGCCTCGCGCGGTTCTTCGACAAGCTTGAGCGCCAGTTTCACGGCGTCAATGGCGTCCTTACCCCAACCGTCGGCACCGCATTCATCCGCCCACTCCTGGGAAGTCGGTGCACCGCCGATGAGGATTTTGACCTTGTCGCGGTGACCAGCCTTCTGGAATTCCTCAATGGTGACCTTCTGGTAGTAGACCGTCGTTGAAAGCAGCGCCGAGAAACCGACAAGATCTGCTTTCTCTTCCAGAGCCGTTTCGATGAACTTGTCGGGATGGACATCCGTCCCGAGATTGATGACGTTGAAGCCCGCGTTCTCGAGCATGATCGTAACGATGGACTGTCCAATATCGTGCATATCGCCAAGCACGGTTCCCATGACGAATGTACCGATGGGCTTTTCCGCCGCCGCTGCCAGCAGTGGCCGGATCAGCGCCAAACCTGCCTTCATGGCCCTGGCTGTGATGAGCATCTCCGGAATAAAGATGATCTGAGCCGAGAACCGGTCGCCTTGCAGGGTGAAACCCGGGAAGAGGCCATCGTCCAGAATGACCCGCGGATCGATACCAGCGTCGATTGCTTCGGTTACTCTCGAGTGGGAATAGTCGGCGTCACCCGTCTCGACAGCGGTCCACAGTGTCTCCCATTCCCAGCCGTCCGGGGCTCTCCCTTCCCAGCCTTCCGGGATCTTCAGTTCCGGATCTGACATTTCATTCATCCCTCGCGTTGGAACCCGTTACTCCGCGCTCTGTCGCGTGCGTCGAGTTCGATCGATTGCAGCAGCCCTGAGCGCATCACCTGCACCTGGCGACGCGGTGACCACCCTAGTTCAATGGATATTTTCCGTATGTGCCGAAGTCGCGCTGCGCTTCGAGCATCGTGTAGATGTTCTGGATCGGAACATCGGCGAGAATGTAATGCGATGGCGAGAAGATGTAGCCGCCGCCCGTGCCGAGATTCTTGATCACGTCATGCACGCCTTTGCGCACCTCTTCGACGCTACCGCGGGGCAACAGACGCTGGACGTCGAAGCCACCGACGAGAGCCAGGTCGGCACCATAGTCCCGCTTGATCCCCACCTGATCCTTATTGCCGCCTGTCGGCTGCATCAATCCGGATAAATCGACACCGAGTTCGACTTCGTCGGGCAGGATCGGCGAATAGTCGCCACAGGAGTGCAGTTTGATAAAGATGTCCTCGCGCTCCTTGCGGAATCGGTCGAACATGGACTTGAAACGCGGTTTCGCGAGTTCGCGCCATTGGACCGGGGAGATCATCATGGACTGCTGGGCGCCGACATCGTCTCCAACCCGGATCATATCAGCACCGCGTTTGATCGCATTCACGCCAAGCTGGGTATAATATTCGGTCAGACCGTCAAGAACGCCTTCCACGAGTTTCGGCTCATCGAAGAGCTGCAGGAAGAAGTTCTGCGTTCCCATAATGTGAGCATAAGCCGCCTCGATCAGGGTCGAGGACAAATCGACGATAATGAAATAGTCAGACCCATATTTCGCGACGATATCGTCGATGGGATCGAGCAGCGCCGGGTCAGCAGGATCGGGCCAGGTGTAGTTCTTGAGATCTTCCTCCGACTTGATCGGAAAATAAGACGGGAAATTCTCCGGCACGATCTTCGCCGGGCCCCAGAATTCCTGGGTCTTGGCAAATTCGACCTCTTCCTCCGCCGTGCGGACTTCCAGTCCGGATTTTCCGTAGCCGACACCGAAATGATTGTACCAGGTCTCGCCGATCTTGATGGGGTGATGCGAGAAGTCGGCGTTGATGCCGATCTGGTAGAGGACAATATCATTTCCCAAACGGAGCTCGAGATCGGGATTGTGCTTGCGCCCGGTGGAGGCGTCTTCGATCCCGTAAATGCGCGCGAGCTTCTCTTTGGCTTCGTGCTTCATTCGATAAAAGAGCGGCACCCGGTCGACCGGCTCATGCCGGAGCGTCCTGAGCACACGTTCGCGCGACGTCAATTCTTTCATTATTCCCGCCTCCCTAACTGACTGGCCGGCATCGGCGTTACAGAATATATTTTGAATATATCATTTGCGGTACCCACCGCAATACGTAGGGGGGCTGCGCCTGACGCGGGGCATGCATGACTGGAAATTGCAGTTCCGTCGCAGGAATTGTCAGGACAAATTCGCCCATCCCTTGCGCTTGCAGCGCATCATTCCCAATTCCTTCGCATAAGGTTCGACGGGTCGCACACGGCCCGCACGTATATTCGCTGTTGGGGGGCAGCGGTCGAAGGGACGACGCATGCTCTTACGGGGAATTGCTTCGCTTGTCTGTGCGCTAGGTACAGCCGGTTGCAACACGGATTTTGCAAGCCGTAAGACACTTTTCGGCGCTGGTGCCGGCGCGATCCCTAGCGGATTTGTCGCAACTTTGCGCGCCTGGGATCTCGACCGGAATGGCATCGTCACTTGCACTGAATGGAGCGGTTATGCGCAAAACCTCTTCGAACTTCTCGACAGCAATCATGATGGTTTTCTGACAGATGCAGAATTCCAGAAACTGATCGAAAGCGAACCTCCGTTCGAACACGGTACCGCCGACTATTTCGATGCCGACGGCGATCGCCGAGTGAGCCGACCTGAATTCCTGAACAGACCCAATCCTGTCTACGCGCAATTCGACGCGAACAGCGATTGCAAGCTCACGCCAGTCGAACAAGGAACCGCGACACCCTGACCCAAACCCCGCAACACTGGCACCGGAAGGAACAGAATGCCGACCTTTGTGAAGATGCAGCAGACGCTGGCCGGTCTCGCCATGATCAGCACGGTCATGTCCATGATAGCCCCGAGCGCCCAGGCCGACAGGGTCGAGGTGCGAGGCCTGATCAAGGCCCACTATGAACGGAACCTGACCAAGCTGCAGCTGGATGAGGAGAAGGAGGCAACGCTCCGTCGTCTCTTGACGCGCAATATCTCGGAACGGCTGGATCTGTTCGAACGCCATGGCTTCACGCCGGGCGAGAAACCAACCTTGCGAAAAATGCTCGCCATGCGCGGTGACATGCGCGAGCTGACCGAGACCCAGCAGCGCCGTCTTGCAGCGGCTCTTTCACCGGAACAACTGACGCATTGGCGCGCCATCGAGGACAGTCTGCGCGAAAAGATGCTCTCGAAACTGCGCAGCCAAAGATGACGGCGTATCTGACAAGACGTTTGCGGGACCCGATATGGTAGTGTCGTCGATGACTGGCCTCACGCTCAAAGCTTCGATTTGCTTTGCAGCCGCAGGCTTGCTTGGTCTGGTTCTTGGCGCTCCTCACCCTGCTCTTGCCAACGGCATTGAGTGGCAACTGGAAAATCCGTTTCGCCTGTTCTCGACGCCAGCCTTGCTTGAGCCACATCGCCAAGCCTATGACCATCTCGAACAGCAAAAACAAAAACCGGATGTGCTTTCGATCGAGCGCCACCTGAGCGCTCGGACTCCCCAGGGGTGGGCGCGTTCGGCATTTACGATGACGTGCTGGCATCTTATCTCGCACCGACACGAGGCTTGCGGGGATATTTATGACTATGTGAACCCGCGCCAACACCGGATATCGGCACGTATTCCAAGGGCTGCCGATATTTCGGAGCCCTGCCAATGGGTGTTCCGCGCCGATGGTACAGAGGATGCTCCGGGCGAACCGATCGTCAAACCATGCAGCGAGACGATCTCTCTCGATGTTCCCCACCCTGGCGGCGGAGAATTGACCGTGTCATCCGGCTCTCTCGAGCTGGCACGCACCAAAATCAAGATCCGCGATGTGCTGGTTGCAGGCGTTGGCGATTCTTTTGCTTCCGCCGACGGCAATCCCGACTATCCGGTCGCCTGGCACGACGACCAGACAACAAGCTTCGGCAAGATCCCAAACGGCGGTGCACTGGAGAACTATCCGAAACGCAAGAAATCCACCATCACCTATGACGGACACACGATTGCTCTCCCCAGCGCCTTCTGGTCCAGCCAGCCCTGTCACCGCTCCCTCTACTCGCATCAACTGCGCGTTGCCCTTCAACTTGCGCTAGAGGATCCGAAAAGGGCCATCACCTATCTCGGCTTTTCCTGTAGCGGTGCGGAAGTCACAAACGGCCTGCTACTCAAATATAATGGCGGCGAATACGCCCCGGTCGGTCCGAACCGCGCGCAGCTTGGCGACGTCGCAGCTGCACAATGCGGCGGCCGCGACTACGAAATGCGGAATTACCCCACAACCTATATGGCAAAGGGCGCCCTGCCCGAGCTGGAAAACCTGTTCCTCGAACGCTGCCCGCGCGAGAAAGCACGCAAGATCGATATTCTGCTCATGTCCATTGGCGGGAACGACATCGGCTTTGCAAACCTCCTGGCCCACGCTCTTTTGCCGGACGGTAGTCTGCTGACGAAACTTGGACGGCTGACAGGCAGCGTTCTCCTTCCAGATCAGGCACGCACCCTGTTCGACGGACTTGAAGCGCGTTACCGCATGCTTCGCCGCGCAATCCACAACCATCTCCATATTCCCTGGAAGCAACCGGATCGGATCATCCTGACCGCCTATCCGGTTATCGGCCTGCTAGGCGACCAGAGGTCAGCCTGCCCATCCGCGACGACAGGCGTCGAAGTCTTCCCGCTCTACGAACTCGACTCGCGGCGGATCGGCGGCGCAGAGGCTGTGGCTGCGGAATTGAGCCAATTGATGGGCCGTAATGCCAAGCAGTTCGGCTGGAGCTTTGTGGACGATCACGTGAAGCGGTTTGCAGGGCGCGGCCTTTGCGCCGGCCTCGGCGATGTCGAGCCGGGCGACCCGAACGAGCTCAAGTTTCCCAAACTCGTTGATGGGAAGTGGTTGCCCTATCGCCCATCCCTGTTTCGCAGTTATGCCAGCCGGCAACGCTGGATCCGCACGCCGAACGACGCCTTCATGACGGCCAACGTCCATCTCTTTACCGATATCAAGGGTAAGCTCCTGCCCTTTGCCAAGAACGATCCCTCAACGCTTCTTCAGGCCAGCTCCTATAGCGGCGCCTTCCACCCGACGGCCGAAGGTCAGGCGGCGATGGCCGACGCCGTGCTGCAGGCCGCCCGGCGCATTCTGGCGAAGTACAAGAACTGACTCTTTTTTCAGTTGGGGCCATGCCACCCGCTCCCCCGGCCCAACCACCCCGAGGGTAACCTTATTGGGTGGTTGGGCCGGGAGAGCGGGTGGCATGGTCGTCTGTGCAAAGTCAGAACACTCGTCTTGACGCAGCGCACTGGTATAAGAAGCGCCTTCTATCCAGTCGCAAAGGGCACGCAAGATGGCATCGCAGACGATCGGTTTTATCGGACTTGGCCGCATGGGCGGCGGCATGGCGCTCAACCTGTTGAAATCGGTCGGGACGCTATATGTCCATGATCCGTACCCGCCCGCAGTCGAGCCGCTGGCAGAGGCCGGAGCCATCGCCTGCGACAGCCCGGCCGAGATCGCAGCCAAATGCGACCTCATTTTTCTCTGCCTGCCTTTTGCCCCGGAAGTGCGAGCCGCAATTTTCGGCGCCGATGGTATTCAGAGCGCGGCGCGCCCGAACCTGACCATCATCGACAACACAACGCTCGACCGGACCGATGCGCTCAGCATCGGCGAAGAGGCGAACAAGGCCGGTATCGCCTATTGGGATTGTCCCGTATCAGGTATGCCGTTCCGGGCACACAACGGAACGCTGACAACCATGTTTGGCGGGACGAAAGAGGCCTTTGATGCCGCGAAACCCTATCTCGAGGCTTTCGGAGAAGATGTCATCCATGGCGGCCCGCTTGGGTCGGGCCAGGCGATGAAGGCGATCAACAACATTATCTACGACATCAACATTGTCGCCCTCTGCGAAGTGCTGCCTCTGGCGGTTGCAGTCGGTCTGGATCCCGATGAGGTCGCCCGCATGGTCACCTCTGCCAGTTCCCGGAGTTTTGCCTCGGAGTATTTCGTGCCGCGGATGATGGAGCGGCGCTTCGACACCGACTTCGCGATGAAGGACGCCTACAAGGACATCGTCAATGTGCAAAAAATGGGTGTCGAGAAGCGCGCCATGCTGCCGGTCGTCAATGCCATGATCTCGAGCTATCAGGCTGCGATGGCTGCGGGCTATGCGGACGAGCCAAAGAGCGCGATGCTGAAAGTCTATGAAAATGCGCTCGGCGTTGAGTTCGGTAAAGGCGGCACGGAGGACTGACCAGGCTTTTTTTACGCCGCAGAAACATAACTTTACATTCCGGACAATCACCCGAAACAGCACCGTCTTATCTGTTCTTCACGGACTTGGACCACACGCACCAAACCAATGGAGAGCAGACCCATGACAGATCAAAAACCGCACGAATCCGGACCGGCCGGGAATGGCGAATCTCACCGGCACTCGTGCCGCCGTCGAGGCCGCGGGCGTTTCCGGTACATCTTTATCGGTTTCCTTATCGCCATTGTCGGCGCTGGCGCCTTTGCCGCGCACAAACACCATCATGGTTGGCACGGTGGTGACAAATTCTCGAGCTTTATCGAACATCGGCTCGACGACGCACTTGAGGAGTTGGACGCGACATTCGATCAGAAGGCCAAGATGAAGCCGGTTCTGCGGCAGGCATCGGAGGATCTTCGCAAGGTGTTTATGGACATGCGCAATAACCGCGATGCCTACATGATTGCCCTGCTGAGCAGCAAAGTCGACCGTGAGAAGGTCGAGGCACTCCGCGCGGAGCAGTTCGCGGCGATAGATCAGGCATCGCAGCGGGTTGCCAAAGCGATTACCGACGCGGCCGAAGTTCTGACACCGATGCAGCGCGGTCGCCTTGCAAATAAGATCGAACAGCGCCACCACTGGCACTGGTAAAGCATTAAACTGCCGACAGAGCGGAGGCGCCGTACCCACGGCGCCTCTTGCCGCGACCTGCAACCCATCAAATGCACCTGGGCGCAGGTCGATACCGGACGCCGTCATACCTGGAAGTGCCATGAGCCAGCGCCTGTTGATGATCGAGGACGATAACGCCCTAGCCTCGATGGTATCGGACTATCTTGGCCAGCATGCCTTGTTCGTTCATCATTGCCCGACCGCTGCCGAAGGACTCGATGCATTCGACAAGAGTCCTTTCGATGCCGTCATCCTCGACATCATGCTTCCGGACCTCGACGGGTTGGAAATCTGCAAACGCATCCGTGAACGCTCGCAAATCCCAATTCTGATGCTGACCGCACGTGGCGACGACACCGACCGCATCGTGGGTCTTGAGCTTGGCGCAGACGACTATTTGCCCAAGCCGTTCAATCCCCGAGAACTCCTTGCAAGGCTGCGCGCTATTCTGCGGCGGTCCGGTGGCGGCGCGCCCGATCCGAATGCGGCACTGCACTTCGGCCGACTGACGATCGATCCTGCCGCGCGCACCGTTGCGCTGAATGGCGAGGCGCGCGCATTGACCAGCCATCAGTTCGATCTTCTCCACGTACTCGCACAAAACCCCGGGCGTGTTCTCAGCCGCCAGCAACTGCTCAATCTCTCCCGGGGCCGCGATCTGGAAGCCTTCGACCGGAGCATTGATGTGCATATCTCTCGTATTCGCGGCGCGATCGAGGATGACCCCGACAAGCCGCGCCGCATCATAACGGTTCGGGGCGTGGGCTACGTCTTCGCTCAGAACCAGGACCGGGAGGACGGCGCGTGAGAAAGCTCCATGTGCAGATCTTTCTCACTCTGTTTCTGGTCGTCATCCTTTTTGGCCTGTTGGTCTCGATTGCCTGGTGGGCTCGCGATGATGACGAGTCGGAACGCAAGGCCTTCACAGCCGTCCAGGCATTGATCGAGGAAGCGCTCCCTGCGCAATCAGCATCGAACAATCATTTGCAAGAGACGCTCAAACGACTCGGCGAGCGTATCGGTGCACACATCACCGTGCGCAATGATCAAGGGCAACTCCTGGCCGCTCATGGACCTCCCCTTCAGCGCCTGAACGAGATCGACAGTGAACACAGATGGAGTTTCAGCCGAGAAGGAGCGGCCGGCCTCGTCCTGACCGATGGCAGACAAGTCATTGCGAGGCAGGCAGATGGCAATGGCGACGACCATATGCATGGGTTCGGCTTCATCTCGGTGATCGTCAGCTTTGTCATCGCCCTTGGCCTTGGCGCCTACCCGATGGCGCGTCGCCTGACGCGGCGGCTGCAAAGGCTGCAAGTGCGGGTCGATGAACTCGGGGCCGGAGAATTGACAGCGCGCGTGGACGTCGAAGGGCGCGACGAGGTCGCGGCACTCGCCACCAGTTTCAACCGTGCTGCCGATCGAATCCAACATCTTGTCGAAGCACAAAAGCAAACACTGGCAGCTGCCTCCCATGAGCTGCGATCTCCGCTCGCACGGATCCGCATGGCGTTCGAGCTTCTGGAACAATCCGACACACCCGCCGACAAACGGCAGGACCTGCAGCGGCGCGTCGAACGCGACATCAATGATCTGGATGATCTTATCGAGGAACTCCTTCTGGTCAGTCGTCTGGATACGGTATCCGGCACACCGTCAAGCGAAGCCATTGACTTGCTTGGATTGGCGGCTGAAGAGGCGTCACGCGTCGACGCATCTGCAACCGGTAGCCCATGTGAAATCCGCGGTGACAAGCGTCTCTTGCGTCGTCTCATCCGCAACTTATTGGAGAATGCCAGCAAACATGGTGGCGGCAACGGGATCGAGATCTCGGTTGAGCCGAATCCGAATGGCGCCAATCTGCGTGTAAGCGATCATGGCCCGGGGGTTCCCGAGAATGAAAGAGATCGGATCTTCGATCCGTTTTTCCGGTCGCAAACGCGAGATGAGGATAGTGGGGGCGTTGGACTCGGACTTTATCTGGTCAGGCAGATCGCGCGCCGTCACGGCGGGGACGCCGTTTGTCTCGAAAGCGATGTCGGCGCCCGTTTCGAGGTGACGCTGAGGACTCGCTGACACCGTCAACAAAGACCGCAACCATGATCGGTGCTTTGCCTTCAGTTCGCATAGGCGGGTGTCGCGACGATCCCGGATAACCGCTCCGCGGCACCTGGAACGAGTTCGGCGACCAAAAGCCGGTTTAGATCAACCGGCCCTGGAAACGTGATGCTTCCCCGTGCACATGGCTCGAATCCCGACTTCTCATAGTAGGCCAAATCCCCTACCAGCAAGACTAGGTGGTGGCCAAGGTTGCGCGCCGCGTCGAGCCCCGCGGCAATTAAGGCTTTTCCACAACCGAGACCTGACATTTCGGGCGCCACGACGAGTGGGCCGAGCAGCAATGCGCCTTCTAGTCCGCCAATCGTGATTTCGGTGAACCGAATCGCGCCGACAACCGTACCTGCATGCTCCGCCACCAATGACAGCCCGTCCGCCGCTCCAACGCCCTCACGAACGCGATAGGCCGTCCGTGCGAAGCGACCGGGACCAATGGCACGCGCAGAAAGCAGGGCAACAATGCCAATATCCTCGGGCTGTTCAGGCCGAATCGTAAACCGCGTGGTCGACATCGCGGGCTCTCCTGGTGGATTGGTCATGAATTCAGGCGTTCTGGTCAGAGACCAATCATGGAAACGGTGATAAACGGAAGCGAAATGGCGGCGGGGTGCCGGATCAGCGCGAGCGAAGGCGGACGCGTGTACGGGATACGGAACCCCTGCGTCGATCACGAAGTTTTCTGCGTGTTGCCCAGACCATGATTGGCGTGGCATATCACGCGGGCGGATCATGGTCCAGCGGGTGAATCATGGTCAGATGCGGAACTTTGGGACCGGTCCACAGTGCGACTTAGTCTTTGGACGGGTTCAGAGATTTCCCGAAGGCCCTATAGTTTGGGGTCATCGGGGGAGAAATTAGAGGGCCGCCGTTCTGCTGCCGATATCGGTCGTGAGAACGGCTGAAGCATCCCGTGTTCCAACGAACGCGGAAATGATGCTTTATGACAATGAAGTCGATCAACACGGTTCGGATAACTCCATCCGAGCGCTGGTTGGTCCAGGAGACACTTAATGGCGGATGGCGCGAAAATTCTGGTGCTCTACCACAGCTCCTACGGACATGTGGAAACACTGGCCTATGCGGTGGCAACCGGCGCACGGGCAATCGAGGGAACGGACGTTGTCGTCAAACGGGTCCCGGAACTGATGCCCGCCGAGGCGATGAAGGGTGCCGGCATGAAGGTCGAGCAGCCGGCATCGATCGCGGATCCGGGCGAGTTGGCGAATTACGATGCCATCATTCTCGGCACACCCACTCGTTTCGGCAATATGTCGTCGCAGATGCGCAACTTCATGGACCAGACCGGGCGGCTTTGGGCCGAAGGCGCTCTGATCGGCAAGATCGGCAGCGTCTTCGTTTCGACAGGAACCGGCGGCGGCAATGAAACAACCATCTTGTCGGTCCACACCACCCTGCTGCATCATGGCATGATCATCGTCGGGCTACCTTATTCCGCTCCCGATCTCGCCGATATATCCGAAGTGCGCGGCGGTTCGCCATATGGCGCCGGTTCAATCGCAGCACCTGACGGTTCCCGCCAGCCATCCCAGAAAGAACTCAATCTCGCCAGCTTCCAGGGTCATCACGTCGCCCGCATCGCCAAACAGCTTGTCAGCTGATCCAGATCAACCTGCGCTTAGTCGGAATCGACAAAGCACAGACAAGTTGATTGACTCTAAGCTGCTAGAGCAACTTGTGTGCGTTTGACCAAACGCACGTTGCTCTAGTCTCCGAAAAGTTGATCGATTCCAGGCCGCCAGAGCAATATAAGTGCACCCAAGCGGATGCACATTGATTTCGTCGGTCACCAGACCGGTCGGCGTGCCGAGCCATCGAACAGCTCGGCCAGCCGCTGACGCGTGCCGGAAGTGGTGCCCTCCGGAAGCGTCGCACGCGGGAAGAATCGTATCTCTGCAATTTCGGCGTTTGGTTTGGGTACTTCCGGCAGGGACCAGTCGCGAATGAGGTAGACCGCAATATGGTCGCCCGGATACCTCGGCGTATTCACATAGAGGCCAAACAACTCAGGCTGGCCCTCAACCACGATTCCGGCCTCTTCGTGTATCTCGCGGACCAGTGCATCTTCTGCGGTTTCGCCGCGCTCAACACCACCACCAGGAAAGAACCAACCCGGCCGATAGCCATGACGGACCAGGAGGATGTTCTCCTGGTCGTCGACAACGATGCCTTGTGCACCAAGCGTGAGCCCCCGTGTCAGCCGCCAATAGGGTCGAGTCCCGAGCGATACCATTCGGCCTAGCAAGTTCTTCGCCGGCATTCGTATTGCTCTCCCCCTATGCGCCCCAAATCATGATACAGGATCGCGTCATGATCGCCATCGTGCATGCTAGCTGCATGCTCCCAACCTTCCGGCCCCGATGTTCACACTTGCGCACCTGACCGACATCCAAATGCCGCCGCTGCCGTCAGCGTCGCTGAGCGAACTCATGAACAAACGGGTCTTCGGCTATCTGAATTGGCATTTACGGCGCAAGACTCTGCATCGGCGCGAAATTCTGGATGCCTTGGTTGCAGATCTGCAGACACAATTGATCGATCATCTGGCGGTGACGGGCGATCTGGTCAACATCTCTCTACCAAGCGAGTTCATAGCCGCGCGCCAGTGGCTTGAGCAGCTTGGTCCGCCGGATCGAATAACGGTCATTCCCGGCAATCACGACGCTTATGTCCGGATGCCCAAGTCAAAGAGTATCGGTCAATGGCAAAGCTTTATGACGGGCGACGGCGAAGAAATCTCACACTTTCCTTTCGTCCGCCAGTTTGGCGATATTGCGATCATTGCCTTGAATTCCGGTATCCCCACCTTGCCATTCTCAGCGGCCGGAGCATTGGGCCCAGGCGAAGTCGAGCAACTGGGCGCTCATCTGGGCCACCTTGGCGCCGAAGGCTGTTTTCGCATTGTCCTCATCCACCACCCACCGCTTGAATCACTTGCGCACAAGCGCCGCGGACTTGCCGATGTCGACGCGCTGTACCAGGAACTGAGAAACGAAGGTGCGGAATTGGTTCTCTATGGCCATAACCACGTGCAGCGGACGGACTGGATCGATAGCGACCAAGGTGCAATCCCGGTTGTTTCCGCCCCCTCGGCATCAGTCGCTCATGGCAAAGCAGAGGAGCTGGCACGCTACAATCTTTTTCGGATTGAACGTGCAGACGGCGGTTGGCAATGCAGCATGACGGGCCGCGGACTCATCGAGCCACACGGCGCCGTCACGGAGATTGAAACGGTCGCACTACACGTCGACCGCTAGCAGTTCGCTGAGCAATCCGTCGATGGCCTCCCTGTCTGCATCGTTCAAACAGAACATCGCAAAATGGGCCCAGAGACTGTCAACAACCCGGCATTCGGCATTTGGGATGAGTGCAGTCTCGTCTTCGATATCCTTGAGCGGAAAGAACATGTCGTTGGCGAAAGCAATGTTGAACATTTTCGCCTTGATGCGCCCGAGGGCTGCAGGCAGATCGCCATCGGTGTGCAACGACACATCCCCGTGACGCCATTTCCAGCCCATGGCGAGCAGGTTGTTCGGATCCATGAATTTAAACCAGGCTTCCCAAAACCCACCCATAAAAGCTTCGAGGGAGTCGAACCCGATTTCACGCCACTTCTCCTGTTTATAGAGTTCCGGACAGGCACCAAGCACTGCGAACATTTCGGCGTGAAGCTTGAGGCCGGCCTCGACCTCGGCCGCACTTTCATAGTCGCCGTTCTTCCAGCCCGGATCGGACTTGATGGCATTTTCATGCATTTGAACGAAAATAAAATTGTGCGGAGTGGTCTTACCTGTCCCACCAAACGGCGCCGCGCGTTTCACCATGTCGGGATAGCGCACAGCCCACTCGAAGGTCTGCGCCGCCCCCATGGACCAGCCCAGTACAAGCTGAAGCTCGCTAATCCCGAAGACCTCAGTCACGAGCCTGTGCTGGGCGACGACGTCGTCACCATAGGTTACTTTCGGAAAGCGCCCCTTATCCATTGGTGCCGGCATGTTCGACGGTGACGACGAGAAACCGTTTCCAAACTGGCCGGGGAGAATAATGAAATATTTGGACGGATCGAGCGGACGCCCCTCTCCGACAAACCCCTCCATTGCTTTGGGCGTGCCTGAGTACATGTGCGGAAAGAGGATCGCATTGTCCTTGGCATCATTCAAAGTGCCGTGAGTCTTGTACGACAATTTCGCACCCGGCAACGTGCCGCCATCGATTAATGAAAAGTCTCCGAGATCGAGATATTCGTGCGGACCATGATTCTCTTCGCTGTAATATTCGGTACCAACCATTGCGTTTCGTCCTCCCCTTGCCGCCAGCGGTCACGCTTGATGCGGTCTCTTCGACAGACTGAAGTCTGCCCCTATTCCGGTCCGATTCCTGCTCGGAGCGGCCGATTTTCTTGCTCGGATCGCAACCCTACAGTTCCGATCGGTTAACCGTCGAGTGTCGCGAATCGACGTAACATCTCGTCATCAATGAGGTGTAGCGCTCGTTAATCCATTGATTTTAAATCATTAAAGGATTTCCACATTGTTGGATTTTGCCTTAAGAAAATTTCCATGTCACTATGCGGGATAATTTTTTCACTATTTGCTCTTGGTTGCAACGCGCGACTTTTGTAGATTAGTGCAAATTCCACAGACTGCAGCGATCCAGACGGGAGATAATGAGATGGCGGCACGCAATCACGAACAATGGCTAAACACCCCTGAACTTCCGGCGGGCGACCTCGTCGACAGCCGGGTTTATTCCGATCCGGAATTGTACGAGGAAGAACAGGAAAAGATCTTCAAGAAGGTCTGGCATCCTGTCTGTCACGAGTCGGAACTGCCCAAACCATACGACTTCAGAACGCACACTATCGCACGCGAGCCAATCATCATCACGCGTGGACCCGATGATCGAATTCGTGCATTCCTCAATGTCTGCTCTCATCGCGGCATGATGATCGAACGCCGCCCCGCGGGTTCATTCATGGAAGGTCAGCCTTCAGGCAATCCCAAGCGTATGACCTGCATGTTCCACGCCTGGCAGTACGACATGAAGGGCAACTGCGTTTACATCAGCCGCGAGAAGGAAGGCTATCAGGACCGGGTTTGCAAAGAGCAGATGGGCCTCCGGCGCCTTCGCTGCGAGGTCAAGTTCGGCGGCTTCGTATGGGTCAGCCTCAACGACAAGGTCGAGTCGCTTGAAGATTTCTGCGGCGAAGCATTCGAGGAACAAATCAAACGGACGGAAGTCGAACCGCTCGAGGTCTTCCACTATCACAAGGCTATCCTACCGACGAACTACAAGCTCTGGCACGACACCAACTCTGAGCTGTATCACGACTATCTGCACTACCATAACCGTATCACGGGCTTCGACGAGGATTACTTCAAGCGCAAGGGCTTCGGACACAAAGGCGGGCATATAACTTTCGCCAACTACGCGCCGCACTACTCTGAGTATGACGGCTTTGCCGACCGCGACGACGCGTCTTTCCCAAACACGCCGCCCAATGGCTGGTACCTCGTGGACCTCTTCCCCGGTCACAATTTCAATCTGCGTGGCTCGGCCCTGAGGGTCGACATCCAGACCCCGCTTGGTCCGGACAAGGTGATGATCGAGTTTCGCGGCCTCGGCCTGAAGAGCGATACACCTGAAGTCCGGCAAGCACGGATCGATCATCACAACACGATCTGGGGACCGTTCGGGCGCAATCTCCACGAAGACCTAGTGGCCGTGTCGGTGCAGGGGTCGGTGATGCTTCCCAATTCCGAGCCCCGCCGCGTCGTTCAAGCCCGCCACGAAAATCATTTGGTTCACGACGAGATCGGCCTGCGCCATTTCTATGACGAGTGGGGCCGGATGATGGGCCGTGATCCGGGCAATCCGGATCGCTCATTCGAAAAACGCGGTAGAATCGAGGAAGCTGCCGAGTAGTACCTGACGCTCCTTCTGCTCTCAGATCGGAGCCAGGTAGAAGAACGACAGCAAGGCCAGAATACCGGTCACCAGGCCTATGATGAAAAAGGCCACCGACAATCGCATCGCCGGCCGCCGAATATGGTGCGCCGGCGTTTGCATATTGCGCTCGAGCCGTGCGTAGCCATGAAGCTCGCGCTCGCGGCGAACAAGTTCGTCGGCAACATAGTCGATGACACGGTCTATGATCTCCTTTGCGGCCGGCGACTCTGCCAGGGCCTCCGGCCCATCCGGGCCGTTTCGCATCAGGCAATAGTTTCCGTTTGCGGGCTCACGCGCAACATAGGTGAACATATCCAGCCATAGCCTTACAGGCGTGGACGGCACGAGGATGAGTTCGAATCTCTGATCGGTTTTTGGGATCTGCGAGAAGATCCCATCGAGTTCGCCTTTCAGCATCTCGAGGCGAGTGAGGTCGGACACGCGGCGCTCAGCCACATTGTCGATATCTTCAGCGAGACGCACTCGCGCCCTTCGGACCGCGTCACTTAGTGAGCGGCTCTTCGCAGCCTGTCGTCTTTTATATGCCGAACGCTCCATCTGGAGGACGCCCCTACGCTATCACAGGGCCTCCATACGAACTTTAGCACCAACCGCATAGGCTTGGCGAAAAAGAGTTTTTCGATATCGTTACCGGCAGGCGAGACTGGCCGTCAGGCGCATGAACACGTTATCTGGCCATACCGGTGAAGGCTGGGACCAAGATGTGCTCTGGAAATCAGCCAATGGCAGCGCTGGCTTCCAGCCTCGCTGGAATGATGAACGTGTAATTAGGAATCCTGCGCCAGGACGACGCTAGACCGGGTGTCGTCGAACCAGCGATCTACAGCGGTCGTGACATTCGCGGCGAGTTTAGCTTTCCAAACCGCAATGGTCGTATCCAGTGCATCGCGGTTGGCATTGATGAACTTCTCGCGATCGAATTCCTCGTAGGCTTCGTTGATGAAGTAATCGGCCGCAACGCCAAGGACCACACCTGCAATCGCACCGACAATCTGTCCGCCGGCAGGCTGAATGAGCGTCCCGGCAACGACACCCTTCTCAGCCAGAACAAGACGCGTGCCGATGGATGTCACAAACCGGCGCGACAGCATACCGAAGGTCCCCGAGACGACGCGGGTCATGACAGGACCGAGAGCCAAAGCTCCGATCGTTCCGCCGGCCGCAATGTGGCCGAGGCCGATAACACCCTCGAACGCCTTATCTTCCATAAGATAAGTCGGCGCCTTCCATTTCTGCGCATCCCAATCGAGCTTGAGGTCGGTCAATGACGCACTGGACGGCACATCGTTCAAATGCTGGGTATATTGCGCCATAAAGAGCTGCAGACGCATATCGCCGTTCGCCACCACGCGCCGATAGCTCTCATGGGCACGGCGCACGGTCGTCTCGATCTCCTGCGTGATCATTTCGTCGCGCAGTGCAGGCTTCAAGACCTGGCTCATATAATGGCGCAGGAAATAGTCTTTAACGTCGCGCTCGACCGCCTCGCTCAGGCTTTCATATTCACCGGTCTGGATAAACCTATTGGTCGCCGATGTGATCGTCTCCTTCAAAACGACATAGGATCGTTTCCATTCGAAGAACCAGTCGGCGTAGGCTTCGAGGATCTGTTCTCGGTCGGCGAAAGCATGATCGAACAGACGGTCGATATCTTCCGACGCGGCAATCTTAATCCGGTCGCGCTCGCCATCGAGCATCAGGATCGTGCTGTTGACGAATGCGTCCGTTTGCGATCCGCTTGCAGCAACACGCCGCAGCTTACCGTCCACATCCTTGATAACGAGCTTCACGGCATCCTTTGGTAGATCCGACTTCACGAAGATGTCGAAAATGCTCTCGTCTTCATGAACCGCTTTGGTGTGGAGGGCGTGCCGCTCATAGCTGCGCCAGAATGTCGTGCCCATGGAGATGGCGCCCCATCCTGCAAGAAGCAGTGCGATGGAGATTCCGATCGGTCGCAGGAAGGCCCCTAGGAACCCATATTTCTTGACTTTGACCGTCCCGACCCGCTCGGCACGGCGTGCTGCACGCCGGCTCGCTCTGGTCGATTTCTCAGGAACGGAATTATCTGCACCTGAATTTGGATCTGATAGTGATTTGGATCGGGATATCATGGCCTGCTCGCCATTTCTGCTACTTCAAGGGATCAGTGACCCCGACGCGCTCCGGACGCAAGAGCGTTTTCAGTGCCGAAGATACGCACGCCCCCGCCTCCGCGCCAGGCAAACGTGCATACTGATGGAATTACGCACCCTCCAATATATAGAGATTCGGAGCGATGATTACCAGATTTGACCTGTTTCCTGCCGGTTTGGCGGTCGATCTGGCGCGTTGCGGATTCGATCTGCACCCTGAAAAATTTCTGTTGCCCCAAGATGTTGGCGCATACCTACTCCTAATTCACCTGAAGGAATCGCTGATTCTGGACCTCCCGCATCTTTCAGCGGATTCAGTCGACCCTGGCTGGTATGCCTATGCCGGGAACGCCTATGGTCCAGGTGGGATTCTGGCACGACTCGCAAGGCATGATCGCAAAAAAAAGCGCCTGCATTGGCACATCGATCGCCTCACCGTCCATGCCCGACCACATGCAATTCCGATTATCGATGGCAATGAATGCAAGATTGTCGCGGCCTTGTTGGCCAGCGATCGCTTCCATGCGCCAATTCCCGGATTTGGGAGTACCGACTGTCGAGATTGCCGGAGCCATCTACTTGCCTGGAAGGCTTAGAGTCGATCCAACTGTATGACGGATTTGGAAGCAACTAACGGCGTAACCAGAGCATTGTAGTCGGCATAGTGCGCCGTTTCGCGATGGGCCGCAAAAGCTGCGTCATCATCATATGCTTCGTAAAGAACGAAGCGATTGGCATCCTCGCGGTCGATATGAACTTCAAACTGTCGGCAGGCCGGTTCCTTCTCCAACGAATTTTTCGCCTGAATTAGAATCGCTTCGCGGAACGCATCCGCTTGGCCAGGCTTCAAATTGAATTCGACTACAACCGCAAACATTGTTTTCTCCTCACCCTCGAGTGCCAGCTTCGATCCCAAACAACGCAAGCGACTTACCAGCAAGACCCCGTCTCACACAATGCCGGGTGCTCGCTTTAGGTCGAGAGCGTGTTGAGAAGGCTAGAAAGCCTTCCTGTTTTGCCACGAAAGTCGGATGGAACGTCGGGACAATTGGCATATGCATTGTCAGAATGACGACAGCGAGATCCTGGACAAAAGATCTAGCTTCTGGATTACGTGCCCCCCACATAGCAATCAGCCCTCTTGCCGATCAGCCGAACTGGACCTCTGAATATGGATGTGGATCTGAAGACCATCGTCGAGCATGACCTCAACGACGACTGCCCCGTATGCCGAACGCAGGATATCGTCGAGATGGCGCTCATTCCGGCGGCATCGGCCTGGGAGTTGGCAAACGGACTGCCGCGTTACGCCATTGCGTTTCATGGTGCGGCCGGGCTTCTCGGCGCCGTCATGAATGAAGGCGTGTCGCGCGAGGACGTCGAGACTGTCCTCGCCCAGCTCCTCGATGAGATCGAAGCGCAGATTACCGAAGATCAGATGATGGGCGGCCCGCCTCAGGGAACCGCCTAACTCGTCTTGCCGAGGCAGTCCACCAGCGCCTCAACGTTGCGCTCCATCAGCGAGAAGTAGAGATTCGGACCATCAGGCAAATCGCTCCCCACGGGATCGAGGATCCCTGTTCTCGCTGATGTACCTTCGGTGACCACACCCACGAGCTTAGGCTCGAACTGAGGCTCGGAAAAAACGCAAACCGCCCCGAGTTTGCCGATCTTCTTTCTCATCTCTGCAATGCGCCGGGCACCCGGCTTCACCTCCGGGCTGACAGTAATGGAGCCGACTGCGTTCAGGTCGAAACGCTTCTCCAGATATTGGTATGCGTCGTGGAATACCACAAAGGGCCGTTGCCGCATCGGCGCAATACGCTTTTCGGCCGATGCGATCAGTGCATCGAGCCTGCCCGCCAATTTGCGTCCATTTGCTTTGTAGGTTGCCGCGTTCCCTGCATCGACGGCCGCGAGTGTTGATACAATTTTGCCGACCATCGCCTTTGCGTTCAATGGGTCGAGCCAGATATGCAGATCGACTTCGTCATGAGCATGCTTGTCATGGTCATGTTTCTCGTCCGCATGTTTGTCATGATCGTGCTTATCGTCTGCATGCTTGTCGTGAGCATGCTTGTCATGATCATGTTTGTCATGATCATCCTTATCGTCCGCATGTTTGTCGTGACCATGCTTATCGTCCGCATGCTCCTCGTGTGCATGATCGTCCCACGGACCACCTTCGCGAAACTCGTGCTTGATCAACCCAGGCGCATTCGAAAGCGCGACGACTTTGGCCTTCCCCGCCAGGGTCTCGACTGGGCGCTCGAGGAATTTCTCCAGGATCTCGCCGACCCAAAAAACGACTTTTGCCTTTTCCAACGCCTTGGCGTCTGAAGGTTTGAGGGCGTAAGTATGTGGAGAGTCTCCTCCCCTGACGATCAAGTGCGGCTCTCCGACGCCGTCCATGACACCCGCGACCAGGGAATGGATCGGTTTGATCGAAGCGACGACATCGCTGCCGGCGGTTGCCGAATTCCCAAACGAGATCCCCAAGGCCATTGCGTAAATCAGAGACAGACAGATGGATCGCACCATTTCGGCCCTCACAGTTCGATATAGCGAAAACTGCAAAATGTTATATTATTACATTTCCGGCAAATCAACCTTACTTCGACAAATTGAAGCCGCACTAACGGGCTGCTGCAGCCAGGGCTTGCGGCAACATCTCCTCAAGCAGATCGAGATCCGGTTCACGCCCTGCGGTGATCCTGATGCAGCGATTCTCAGGCGCAACGAACGGCATGCGTACGAAGACGTCACGCTCTGTGAGCCCATCGAGAATCCGTTTCGCAAAGTTTCCGTCCCGTCCGCAATCGATGGTCACGAAGTTGGTGGCCGTCGCGAGCGGCTGCAGATCGTTGGCTCGAGCAATTTCCGCGATCCGCTCACAGGCTTGGGCAACATCGGCTTGAACCTGTTCCAGGTATGCTTGATCATCCAGCGCTGCAATCGCACCTGCAAGGGCAATGCGATTGACGCCGAAGTGATTGCGAACCTTGTTGAAGGCGCGTGCAAGGGATGCTTCGGCGATAGCATATCCAATGCGCGCCCCAGCCATCCCATAAGCTTTTGAAAAGGTCCGCATCCGCAGAACATGCGGGTTCGAAACATCGATCGGCGGCGCCACAGTCTCGCGTGCAAACTCGATATAGGCTTCATCGAGGCATAGAACGGAGCCATCCGGGATACCATCGATTAGAGCCTGGACCGCATCGGGACCATGCCAGGTCCCCATCGGATTGTCGGGATTTGCGAAGTAAACGAGAGATGCTGATTCCCGGATGGTCAGATCCAAGAGTGCCTCCGGATCTTCCCGGTCATCCAGATATGGAACCGTACACAAACGCCCACCGAACCCCGCCACGTGATAGTTGAAGGTCGGATAGGCGCCGTGGGACGTCACGACAGGTGTTCCTTCACCAACCAGCATGCGGTTGATGTAGCCGAGCAGCCCATCAATCCCTTCGCCAACAACGATATTATCTGGCCCGACACCGTGGTGGGCTGCCAGCGCTAGCTTGAGATCATTGTTTTCAGGATCGGCATACTTCCAGATGTCGACGGCGGCACTCTGCATCGCAGATATCGCTTTGGGTGACGGTCCGAAAACACTTTCATTGGCGCCAATCCTTGCCTGGAACGGCCTGCCGCGAGCGCGCTCCTGCGTCTCGGGACCCACGAATGGAACTGTCGAAGGAAGAGATGCGACAAGTTCTGTGTAACGAACTGCTGACATTGCCTGACCTGTAGCATTTGCAACTCGGCCTTTAGCATTGTCGTTCCCCTCTAGGAAAGAGGGTCGTGGCCGGGAACGCTTTACAATCAGTCAGACAAAGTACTGCAACCCGAGCCTAAACCCGGGCTGCAGCTTCGCTTCGATGTTGGGGGGACATCTAAGCAAGGATCCATGCCGAAGCGTGAATCCGACAAAAAAAACGACGTGATCTAAAACTCGATTTCAAGATCCCGATTCAGCACCACGCCTGCTGTGTCATCATTCGTGCCGAATAACACGCCGATCTCACCCAAGCCTTCAACCAACCGTGCCTGGAAGAAATCAGACTTTTCATCGCTCGTTCCCTCTCTGGCGACTGTCGCCGAGCCTCGATTCGTGCTCACATTCGTATCATGTACATCTGAAATGTTATGTTGTAACATTGCATTTTATTACGCAAGTGAGAAATCTCCATCTCGGTCGTTGTTCCAATTCGAGCGTGTCTGCCATGCAACAGACCCAGAACCACCAAAAATCACCAGGCAAAAGGACCTGGCAGTTCTGATCGCTGTTTCCGGTTTCTCAATGGCGATGAGAATTAGTCCGAAAGACGGATTCATCGCTTTAGAAAGTGGCAGGCAAATGCAAAAAGCGATGTTATATTATAGCGTTGAAGGTGGCCGATAATTCATGGCGATGCATTCCGAACATCAGACCGCGTCTTCCCGAATGCCGACCGAAGCTCTTGTGTCCGCAGAGGGGCTTGGTATCCGGCGGGGCGGACGCTGGCTTATTCGCGGCGTTGGGCTGAGTGTCCATCGGGGAGAGATTGTCACCCTGATCGGCCCGAACGGCAGCGGTAAAAGCACAACGATCAAAGCCGTACTTGGGCTTATGGAAACCGACGAAGGCGCAACGGAACGAGCGCCGGGCACACGCATCGGATATGTACCGCAACAGCTCTCAATCGATTGGACGCTGCCGCTGACTGTCCACCGCTTTATGACTCTCACGAGCCGCCATAAGGAAGAGGAGATTGATGCGGCTCTCGAGCAGACCGGGATCGGCGGAATGAAACTGGCACCAGTTCAGACACTGTCCGGCGGCGAATTTCAGCGCGCCCTCATCGCCCGCGCCCTGATCCAGAAACCGGATCTGCTTGTGCTGGACGAGCCGGTGCAGAATGTCGACTTTAGCGGCGAGATTGCACTCTACGAACTCATCGGTGAGATCCGGAACAAAACGGGTTGCGGTATCCTGCTTGTCTCGCATGATCTCCATATCGTCATGGCGGCGACGGATACGGTCATCTGTCTTAACCAGCATGTTTGCTGCAGCGGTTCTCCACAAGCAGTGACGGCCGACCCGGCCTATCGCGCTTTGTTCGGCGCCAAGGCAGCCGAAACGATTGCGATTTATCGTCACGAACATGACCATACCCATGCCGAAGATGGGACGGTCGTGCCCTTGGCGGCGAAGGACGATGATCATGCTCGATGATTTCTTCGTTCGCGCCTTGCTTGCAGGCATTGGCGTTGCGCTTGTGGCCGGCCCGCTCGGATGCTTCATCGTCTGGCGGCGCATGGCCTATTTCGGCGATACGATCTCCCATGCCGGCCTCCTCGGTGTGGCTCTGGCCTTTCTCCTCGATATCAATGTCATGATCGGTGTCTTTGGCGTGGCAATGGGCGTTGCACTGATGCTGCTACTCCTGCAACGCCAGAGCGCATTGCCGACCGATGCGCTGCTTGGGCTGCTGGCACATGCGACCCTGGCGCTCGGCCTCGTTCTCGTCGCCTTCATGTCCTGGTTGCGGATTGATCTTTTAAGCTATCTGTTCGGAGACATCCTGGCGGTATCGGTTGCCGATCTCGCGATGATTTATCTCGGCGGTGCAATCGTTCTTGCCGGGCTGTTCTGGATTTGGCGCCCCCTTCTCGTCGAGACTGTAAGTGCGGACCTTGCCCAGGCTGAGGGCCTCGCACCGGCTCAGGCGCGGCTCGTCTTCATGGGCCTGATCGCCCTCGTCATTGCAATTGCCATGAAGATCGTCGGCATCATTCTGATTACCGCCTTAATGATTATTCCGGCGGCCACCGCCCGCCGCGTAGCGCGCACGCCGGAGCAAATGGCGGTTGTCGCCGCGCTGGTTGGGGCGGTTTCGGCCGTCGCCGGTCTTTACGGATCGCTTCTCGCGGATACGCCGTCAGGACCCTCGATCGTGGTTGCTGCCCTCGCGCTCTTTGTTGTCGGGCTCCTCCCCTGGCCCGGTCTCCCCGGGCGCGCGCCGGGCAGATGATGCAAAGATGGTCGCCCTTGTCCTCTATCAACCCGATATTCCGCAAAATACCGGTACGATCCTGCGCATGGCGGCATGCCTTGCAATCCCTGTCCACATTATTGAGCCGACGGGCTTCGATCTGACCGACCGCACTCTGAGGCGCGCAGGTCTCGATTACCTCACATTTGCACAGATTATTCGGCATCGATCCTTCGACACCTTCCAGGAGCTACGCGGGGATCAACCGGGACGTCTCGTTCTTCTCACCACAAAAGCGGACTACGCTTACACTGCCTTCGACTTTGAAGACACTGACCTGATAATGCTCGGGCGTGAGAGCGCCGGCGTCCCGACAGACATACATGATAGGGTCGACAACCGCCTATGCATCCCAATGCAGCGTGAGCTGCGCTCGCTCAACATAGCGGTTGCAGGCGCAATGGTGCTAGGCGAAGCCCTCCGTCAGACCAATGCATGGCCAAGACCTTGCTAGAGCCGAAAGGGCCGGCAGTCAGTTTGGCTTTCAGGAGACATCGCCGACGAATAGCAGCGCGCAGCATAGGAACCCGACAACCGGGACCCAGATCGGAACGACGAATGTCTTTGGCGGAGGCGGCTCGCCCCGGCGCTTGATTGCGAACAAAGACAGATTGACCAGCGCAAAAACTGTCAACGTGATCCGCGATGTGGTTTCCGCAAGACCTTGCAAAGGGAAGAGCGCTGCCAGGACAAAGACCAGGCCTGCAATCAAACCTGTCGCGATCAGTGGCGATCGGGTGATGGGACTGACGGAACCAAGAAGCGCCGGAAGGCTGCCTTGGCGCGCTAGTCCATAGACAACACGCGAAGCCATTATGATCTGAACAATAACGCCATTCAGCGTTGCTATCACTGCGATAGCACTGATGGTCAGGGGTGAGAGGCCCGTCACTCGCTCGAAAACAAGGCCAAGAGGCGCCTTTGCCGATGCAAGATCATCGATGGGAACGAGCAGAACCGCGACAGAGGCCACAAGAACATAGAGCACCACACTCACGATCAACGTGATGAAGATCGCACGCGGCATGGTCAATTCGGGCCGGCGCGTCTCCTCGGCAACGTTGACCATATCCTCAAAACCGACGAAGGCATAAAAGGCCAGAAGCCCCGCTCCGAATACACCGCCCCAGGCAATGTCGCCGAGGGCATCGGGACGCGCGGCGGCAAATCCTTCCAGGAGGTCCGGACCGGCAAGTGCTCCGGCACCGATGATCAACAACAGACCACCGATCTCGATCAATGTCAGGACCGCAGCAAATGAAACCGATTCCAGGATTCCCAAGGCTGCGATGCATCCCATCGCGATCACGATCAGAGGAACGAGCACACCCTCGGGCAAATCCACAAACTGCTGGATATACCCGACGCTGCCGACGGTGATAGCCGCTGCTGAAACCGTTCCGGTACCGACGACCATAAGCCCGACCAATACGGACAGGGATTTCGAACGCATACCTTCGCGAACATAGGCCGCCTCCCCGGCACTCAGCGGCAGGCGACCGACAAGCTCTGCGAACGAGCATGCGGAGGGCAGCATGACAAATGCCGCCAACACAAATGACAGCGGAGCATAAACGCCGGCAACACCCGCCGTCGCTCCGATGAGGACATAGATACCGGCCCCGATGGTGACGCCGAGGCCATAGAGAACAACGAGAGGCAGCGTCAGCGAACGTTTCAGCGTTCGTCGCGCTGCTGCCGGGCTGTCGTCATTCATGCCAGGTGCTTCCATCCCATCAGGCTTCCCATATCTATGAGATCGGAACACTAACTCACGTCAAACATGCAATCGTCCCCGGACAACCTCCTGGTGAGCCCGAGCCGCCGTCAACACTCCGGTCGACTCTAGGTCTCAGCGGTATCTGGCAAAGCGCAGATATAGGCTTCGTGTTTGCCCCCCGGTGCTTCGGGCATGTTATCGAGCACGCTGTATTTGACCAAGAGATCCGATCGCAACGAGCGATGGATATGCGCCGTCATGCCATCGAAGTCCAATGGATTGCTGGACTGCTGCGGAACGATCCTGACTTCGATTTCCAGCGGTCCTGTTTGCACAACCTGCCATTGGCGCGGCTGGAGATACTCCTCGAACGGACCTGTCTTGAGCTCAGGCACGATGCTCGACCCATCGGGAAAACGAAACAGATTTCGGGTTCGTCCAACGACGCGTTTCAAGACCGGCAGGGACCGGCCGCAGTCGCATGGCTCGCCCACAACGGCGAGGTCTTCCTGGCGATAGCGGATCAAAGGCATGGCGTAGTCGAACAACGGTGTCGATACGACATGTCCGGTCTCTCCCGGGCTGCAGGGTCGGCCATGACTGTCCAAAATCTCGACGAGATTGACTTCACTCTGAACGTGATAATGGGGGTAGTGATCGCACTGCAGGGCGAAGTAGCCACACTCGATCGAGCTATAGCAATCCGTTATCTCGGCAGCGAACACGTCGCGGCAGAGAGCCCGTGTTTCCTCATTCAGGACCTCGGCGTGAGTCAGAATACGCTTGAGGCTTAGTCCCTCATTGAGCCCGGGATCACTTTTGAAGTGCGCGGCCAGTGCTGCAGCTACGCTCGGAAATGTATGGAGATAGTCCGGTTGTTCGCGCACCAGCCACTCCGCCTGCAAGTGCACGGATGTGTTGACGTTGAGGCGTGCGTACCGACCCTCTTGACCGGTTCGACCATCGACGGCGGCCCAACCGGTTTCATGTTTTCCTTCCGGATAGTCCGCAATGCCTGGCAACTCATCTTTTATGGAGGCAAGTTTCGTCGTGTTGTCTATTTCGTGCCAGTTGAGCAGCCGAATTGTCACGGCATTGAATGCCGTTTGGCTGAGCGCCGTTTTCTTGACCAGGATCGGCCGTCCGGTTGAACCCGATGATTGTGCCTCATTGACGTCGCCGTGGCTTGCCGGAACATCGGAACTGACAAGAGACTCGGCGTTTTCCTGAATCTCTTCCCGCTCCAAAAACGGCACATCGCCCCAACGCCTCCAATCGAGACTGCCGTCACCGGGAAAGAGTACATCAAGACGGTTTCGATAGAACGGCACCGTCTCGAAAGCGTGGCGCAACAGCCGCTCGAGCGATTTCCGCTGAAACGTCTGCAGTTCTGCGTGCGGCAGCCACTCAGATTGGGTGAGGGTTCGGTAGGTGTCCTCCAGAAGACTCATCGCGTGCTCGCCCTGCCAACAGGCAAGTTACCAACACCCATCATGAAGACAAACATAGCCGAATGGTCGAACCAGGAAAATTAGCGGCATCTCTTACCGGCACAACCTGCTCTCGTGATTGGCGTCGATTAGTCGCTTTTGACTGCCACGCATCTTACGTTATTGCCAGACTCGCCGACACTTATAAGCCTTGTTCCTGACGGACACGTACAACCTGCATATGACGGAAAATCGAAAACTCCAGACGGGCAGAAGTTTGTACCCGCCGCCGCTGGCGAACTGACAGTCGTCAGGCTATCGGGAAAGATCGGAGAGTAGGTCTGTGGATCGTCCTCGCGGTGACGGCGGATCAGAGATTTCTGCTCGCCGCCGTTCAAATAGAAGCGGACACCGCCCGTGAGCCGTGTGTAACTGTCTTCGCCGATATCTGCATTGGCATACACAGTCGCGGCGGCCTGCCATCCCGGCGAATATTCAAGTTCACCGGAAAACAAGCTCTTTTCATTTTCGTAGTGATAGCCCGCCGAGAGCTTGAAATTATCGGTCGCGTACCAGGCCAGATCGATCTCGGTAAAAAAATGATCGTCGTCACGGTTTGTGACCGCCAACCCATTGACAGTCGTCGGGACATCCACGCTCTCCCAGCCGGCAATACCGCCGAGTGTCCACTGACTGCGATAGATCTCGAATTCAGCACCCAAGCGGCTGATCTTGATCGATTTCCATTGGTGATAGCTGCCATAGGCGCCGAAAAGAAATCGGCTCGGGTCACGCCTGAAGAGGTGGAACGCGGCGCCGCCATATTCCTCGCCGTCAACGATACCGATTTCACCGTCCACTTGGAAACCGAAGGCGTGACCGAGGGGCGCTGATAGCGCTCCGGTGACGATGCCGGCTCCATCGCTATCGATATTACCGCCTTCGGCGGAAATTTTGGCGTTGATTCGGGAAACGGCCGGCCCGGAGTCGGCAAGGGCAGCCGGGATTGGCAGGGGCGCCATCAATGCAGCCACAGCCAAAAGGCGCAGTCTACGAGATCCGCAATACATAATAATTCTCGTTACGCAGTACTAGAACAACTCGATGTACACGGAAGAATGAGGCGACAATCCGCCAGGCAATGCGCCAACCGGGAGAAACTGCCTGGATTGAGACGATTAGTGCTTTGGAGTTGCGTTGCTGCAACACCGTGGGTTCGTGCCCACAACACCACAGGGCGGCTAAGACGCTCATGCGGCGTGCGACCTGCCGTGGCCTTTAGTCGACCGTTTTTGGCAGTTTATCCCTATGAAGTTCGCCGTGAATGCGCCCTAACCTGGACGTAAAACCGGACGTTATCTGGCTCGGGTGTTCGGGTTCCCAACTAATGAGCACAGCGCATTGCCTGATACGATCAGCGTCGAATTCGCGGCCTACAACACCAAACTTGCCGTTCAGCTTCGACACGTCTAGCTGGATTTGTTCACCGAAAAGGCCATGCATGCCAGCCGTTCGAAGGCCGTCAGGTCGATCGCAAACGAGCGCCGGCCAGATAACGCTCTATTCACTGCTGCTAGCAACGTGATAGCGCGGCCATTCGCCAAGGGTCGCAATCAAGTCCAAATCCGTGCCAATGATTGCATTTGCGATGATCTAGTCTATGTCGAGGATCTCGCAAGTTCCCTGCCTCGGCATTTCGGTCTTCGAGTCGCCGAAAGAAATGGTCTTGGCATAATAGCGGTAGCCACGCGTCTCAGAAGGCGGTCCGCCCGCGAAGTCCGTTCCTGATGGACAGGTACAGCCCGCATTCTCTTCCAGATCGAAGAAGGTTGTGGCTGGACAGAAATTTGTTGCCCCGTTGTTGGCTACCGTCACGATCGTTGGAAAGACTGGCAGGTATCCAAATGGATCGTCCTCGCGCTGCCTCCTCATCAAAGTCTTGTTCTCGTGACCGTTGAGATAGAATCGGAGACCACCGACGATACGGTTATATCCGTCCTCGCCAAAATCGTAATTGGCATAGATCGCTGCCGGCGTAGCATCCCAGCGGGGCATGTATTCAAATGAACCAGATGCAAGATTCTGCTCGTTTTCATAGTGATAACCGCCGGCGATCCGGAGATTTTCCTTTGGGTACCAGGAGAGATCCAACTCGGTGAAAAAGTGATCGTCATCCCTATTGGTCACCACAAGACCGTTGAGCGTCGTCGGAACATCGACACTCTCCCAGCCGCCGATACCACTCAGCGTCCAACGACCGCGATAGAGTTCCATTTCGCCGCCGATGCGGCTGATATTGGTCCCGTTCCATTCATGATAGCTGCCGAAAGCCCCAAAGAGGTAGCGACCGGGATCGCGCGTAAACAAGTGGAAGGATGCTCCTCCCAGCACTTCATTGTCCACAATGCCGAGATCGCCGTCGACCTGAAAACCGAATGCATGACCAAGCGGTGTCGTCACTGACCCACGGGCAAGCCCGCCATTGTCCGAATCGAAATCGCCGCCCTCTACACTCAACTTGCCGTTGAGCTTGGACACGGCCCTTCCCTGCTCGCTCGCCTGAACGACGGCAGAAGATGCAACAAACGCCAACACACACGTGGTCAGCACACCACACAGGATGCCAGTCATACGCGACATCGCAGTCTCTCCTCATACGCAATACTACTAAAAGGAGACCTCGGCTCTGACTTAACGCGTTGAAATGTGGCGAAGATTCGTCAGGGTAACGGATTGCCTGTCAATTCACGGGCCTGAAGGCTTCGTTTCGACTTGGGCGTTGCGAAAATGTCACGAATCAGTCGTCGAAAACGGGTTCAGACGACAAATGGCATTCGTTTTTAGTTGGATCTCATAGTCAGCGCATATTTAACTTGCGCTTATGGATGTAATTAACTGTTTTTAATGATTTTTATCTAATTTTTTTGGCCTGAAAAAGCCAATGTCGGTTAGCTCGCATAGACATTGATGTACTTCAGGCAAATGACACGCAGGCAAGACGCGAGATTCTTGTCGTTTGCGACAATACACTCATCGTGAATGCGCTGAATGATCTCGGGAAGGCTGGTCTCTTCCTCTTGCGCCATTGTCTCCAGAACGCTCCAGAAGGCACGCTCCAGCCTGATGGTCGTAGAATGACCGTGGATTCGGAAGCCGCGCTTTTCGGGAGAGAATTCAGTGATCTGATCGGTCGTGCAGGCGTTGAACATGTGGTCCAATACGCTCTTGTTATCGAGATAGATTGCCATTCAAACGACCTTTGCACGCAATCCCTTCATGGCACGTTGGCAATAAATACCACCTGTTGCCGCCCCTCTTACCTATCATAGCATAGACAAGCGGTGCCAAGCCGCAACCGTGCGATCGGGGCTCATAGCCTGACTCGAAAGTCCTGAAGCCAGCCCTCTCCCCCGACCTAACTACCCAATAAGGGTACCCTCGGGGTGGCTGGACCGCGGGAGAGGGCTGGCCGAGGCAAGGAAAGTCGCCATTGGGCGGCTTTCGAATCAGGCTCATTGCCTGCAACAGATCGAAGGGAGGCCCATGGAGTTCTTTAAGAAGACACTCGACCCGGTCATTGCGCTGGCCGCCATCGCCGTGCTCGATATCTTTCTCTTTCTGATTGTTGGCGCTTGGACGGTTGGGGGCGGCGAGACCATGATGACCGGTCTCATGGCCGAGGCCGTGCTGGGCGATGACCTGGAGCGCATACCGTTCTGGTCTCTCGTCTTCCCGCCCGATGCCAGCTACTGGAAAATCTATATCAGCCTCGGCATGCTGTTCGGTGCCTTCGTCGGTGCGGTGCTCTCGAAAGAGTTTCATATCCGTGTGCCGCGGCGCCTGTCGGAGTGGGTCCTGATTACCATTGGCGGCTTGTTGATGGGCATCGGTATTCGTCTTGCCTTTGTGTGCAATGTCTCGACGTTCTTCGGGCTGACACCCGAGCTGAACATGGGCGGCTATCTCGCAATCAGCGGCATTGTGGCCGGCGCCTGGGTCGGATCACTCATTTACAAGAAAATCCTGGAGGCCTGACCGATGGGTGTTATTGGAGAATGCCTGGTTGCGTTTCTGTTTGGATCCGTCGTGGGCCTCCTCGTTCAGCGCTCGCGCTTCTGCAATACGGCAGCCCTTCGCGACGCGATGCTCTTTAAGAGCTTCCGAAACACCAAGGCCCTTCTGGTCGCGATGATGATCCTGACCATCGGCTTCACCGGATTCATATCGATCGGCGAAGGCAAGACCATGCATTTCGACGTCGGCGTCAATCAGATGGTGGGGCTATTCATCTTCGGAGTCGGTATGGTTCTGGCCGGAGCATGTACCGTCTCGACCTGGGTCAAGTCGGGCGAAGGCAATGTCGGTGCCATGTGGGCTCTCTTGTTTACCTTCATCGGCATGTTTCTGTTCTCTCTGGTCTGGTCCGCCAACTATTGGCCGCCGGCCCCTGCAAGCATGACGGGAGAGCCAAATCTCGAGGCCCTGCAATTCGGTTTTGCCAATGCGGAGACGTTGCAGGAGACATTCGGCGTTCCGGCGGTCGTCTTCGGCGTCATCCAGGCGGCAGTGCTGTTCGTCATCTACCGGGCCATCCTGAAACGCGAGCGGTCCGAGCAGCTAGGCCAACCTGTGCAAGAGACATCAACGCAAAAACCGGCATCGGGAATGACCGGCTCGGAAATGCCGGCTGAATAGACCTGCAACGAAATTGGAGCTGAAAGAAAATGGGATTATTCGGATTTGGCAACAAGGATCCGCAACCTGCGAAATCCGGAGGCCAGGTGACACTCAGCGATGGTGAGACCTACGCGATCGCCGCTCGTGTCGACTGTCTCGGAGACAGTTGCCCGCGTCCTCAGCTCATGACCAAGAAGGCCGTCGGCAATGCAGACACTGCCGACGTGATCGAAGTTCTCATCGACAATCCAACCTCGATGGAAGCCATCCCGCCCATGTGCCCTGCACTCGGCGCGACCCACCTGGAAACCGTGAAGGCAGGACCGCAATGGCAGGTCTATCTGCGCAAGAATTAGGTCTTCGACCAAGAACATAGGGAGAGCCTCATATGGCGATCGGCAGCACTCTGACCAAATCCTATGTTATCGCGGTCACCGCGATTTCAGTGGTGAGCCTTGCCTATGTGTATGTCTCCCCGCCGCAATCCCTGACCACGGATCGCGATGGCGTGACGCACTTTACGCCGCCGGTTGCGCATCCGGAAACCGGAAAAGCCGTGCCGCTCGGCGACCTTATTCGCCACTACCGGGGAGACTAGCCGCGATGGAAATAGAGATCATTCTCCAGATCGTTTTGTTCGTCGTAGCGATGGCAGGTCTTTATCTCAGCTTCTTGAAAGATTCACTCTAGGCGGGAGACAATCATATGGACAAAGCAAGCTTGTTTTTTTGCGCCGGATCGCTCGGCATCTGTCTGCTGATCGCTGCATTGGCTTTCCCGCTCGCAGCCAAATCCAAGACCGAGCTTGCGGCCTCGCGGTCCGTGACCTCCGCCGAACAGTTCGAGGATGTCGATCTTGGCGATTTCGGCATGGTCTCGGTCCTCGATCTTGTGACGCACTACATGGAAAACCCACCCGAAGTGCCCGCAGCAGGAGCGGCACCGGAAAAGAAAGTACGCTTTCAAGGCTGTTGAGCGGATGCGACCGGACGCCATGACACGATGGATATACAACGCTCTGTTTGTTGCTGCGCTGGTGTCAGGACCGGCAGCGCTGGCGGCCGCGGCTCCTTCTATCACTGCCGTTGACAAACTTGGCCCCGCTGTTGGCGTTGTTATCGACGTCCGCCCGACCAGCATCTGTGAAACAGCAAGTCTCCCTCGGGCAAGATGCCTGCCGGCGAGCGACATTCTCGGACCACATGACCGATTGGCCAATCTCAGCGGGCTCCTATGGCTGCTTGGCACGGCAGGTCTGACCGGCAAGGAGACCGTGCTCGTCGCTGGTACTCCGGCACGAGACCGGGATTTCATGGCCGGCCTCCTCTATCTGGCGGGACAATCGGCCGTTCAGGTTCTGACAACCCCCATTCCAAAAGCGGGTGTCGATCTGGAGCCCGGAGAGGCCCGCAGCAGCACACGTGATGTCGTATTTCAGGCACCTGTACGCAGCGAAGCCATCGTTCTGCGTTCCGAGCTTTTGCAGTCAATACGCTCCACAACACCGCCAATACTGCTCGACGGGCGCAGCGAGAGCGAATATTGGGGCCAGCGCGTCCGAGCCGCGCGTGGCGGCCATATCCCAGGCGCGCAGCATGTCGAGATTGCCCGTCTGAATGGCAAGACGATGCGTCGTTTGGCGGCATCAGATTCCGACGATGAAGGAAAGCCGATCGTCTACGGCCATGGTTCCCGTGACGGCATCGCCTTTCTGGCACGCCATGTATCGGCGGGACGGGATGTCCGTGTCTACATGGAAGGATGGTCAGGCTGGGCGTCGGACGGCGCACTACCCGCAGATAGCGCAACGTATCCCGAACTCGTCCGCTCCAAGGATTCGAAGCAGCCGCCAGTTTCAAGCTCGCCGATTGGAATACGTTCTGTCGTCGCCGGTGCGGTTCTGGGTTCTCTCGGTTTATTGGTCGGAGGATTTTTGTTGGGCCGCCGAACGATCGCGGGAACAGGGTGAAGATGATGGATGTCTTGATCATTGTTTCGACTGACGCCGCCAAAGATTATTTCGGCCCTTTGGCCCGGGCACTGAACCGGCGTGGCGCTTCCTGGGGTGCCTTCTTCACGAATGACGGGGTCAAGATTCTGACGGATGCATCGGTTGCAGCAAGCCTGGAACAGGCCGACCAGGCCTTCGCCTGTCACGAATCCTGGCATCGCCAACTAGACGAGACGCCCTGCCCCATCTCATTCGGCAGTCAGATGAATAACTCAGCGATGGTGGGCGAAGCCGACCGCGTCGTAAGCCTATAGATGACGAGAAACGCATGACGACAGATTCGAAGGCTGTTCTGGTTCTAGCGCGTGACGATCACGAAGAAGCGATGCGCGTCGCCGCAGGGCTGACGATCTTCGGTCATACCGTGAGGTTGGTCTTCATGGATCGACCGGTGTCGCCGGAGAGTGCGACAGGCGAACAGGCCGAACTTCTCGAACTCTCCGAAATCGAACCGGAGACAACTGTCGAAGAGATGAGGGATGCAATGGCCTTTCTCAATGCACGGGAACTGGGCGCTGCGATCACCAAGGCGGATGTGGTGGTGAACATATGACATCCGACGCACCCAAGCTGCTCATATTGGATACCGGATTGTTCTGCGATCGGGAGACGGTCCGTAAAGCGCTGAGCAAGGCGACAACGCCAGGCGATACAGAGACACTCGAACTCAAACCAATCGTCATGCAGGAGGAAGACTGGGACGGGGTCGTCGACCGGATCCTTAGAATTGAAAAAATCATCACGATTTAAGTACGCGAAAACCAAAGGTGGAGGAAACGAAATGAGGAAAATTCTGACAACGGCTGTCTTAGCCGGCTTTGCCAGCCTTTCGACAACGGCGTTTGCCGCCGACCCACTGGTCAGTGTGGACTGGGTCAAAGCCAACATCGGCAAACCGAATGTGGTCTTCCTTGATGTCCGCGGTAAACTTGCCGGCAAATCCAAGGCCGACTATCTGCGTGGACATATTCCCGGGGCCGTTTGGACCAACTATCTGAAGGACGGATGGCGCGCAAAGGATGCCGGTGGCACACCAGGCCAACTTGCGCCCGTGGCCAAGCTCGAGGCTCTCATTGGCGGTCTTGGCATCGACAACAATACGCATGTGATCGTCGTGCCCCAAGGTGGCAAAGCACTCGATATGGGAACAGGTACGCGTGTCTATTGGACCTTCAAAGTCCTGGGTCATGACAAGGTATCGTTGCTGAATGGCGGCATGGCCGTCTACGGCGCTGTCGACAAGAAGACGAAGAAACCGGTCAATCCGATGGATAAAGGTGCTGTGAAACCATCGGCAAAAACCTTTAAGGCAAGCCTCAGAAAGGAAATGCTGGTCTCGAAGGCCGATGTTCAAGCAGCCATGAAAGACGGCACGTCGCTCGTCGACAATCGTCCCCACAATCAGTTCATCGGCGTCAATCGCCACAAACTGGCGAAGCGGAATGGAACCATCCCAGGTGCGATCAATATTCCGGAAAACTGGATGACGAAGAACGGTGGGGGCGTCTTCCGTCCGAGTACACAGCTTGCTTCGCTCTACAAATCAGCCGGTGCCGGCGCCAAAGGCAAGCAGATCAATTTCTGCAACACAGGCCATTGGGCGAGCCTTGGATGGTTCGTTTCGCATGAGCTGTTGGGCAACAAGGACGCCAAAATGTATGATGGCTCCATGCTCGAATGGTCTGCAGACAAAGGCCTTCCGATTGATCAGAAAGTCAAACTGAACTGATTTGAGAGTATCGAAGCCACTCATCGTTGCGCTCTGGATCACGGCCGGCACCATGACGTTGGTGCCGGCCGTCGGTCATGCGCATGGCGAACATGCGCGCCGCGTGGCGGCCGAGCTGTTGGTATTGCGGGGTGACCTGAGACGCTCTTCCGACGATAATTTCTCATTGGAACAGAAAATTGGTCTTTCGGATCGCATACGTGGGGCTCTGGCCGGCCTCGACCTCCTTCTCCGGTTCGCGGACCAGGAGGCGGGCCGCAAGCCTCAACCTGCATTGCATCGCAAAAGCGTCAATGCACTGCGCCGTTCCTTCGAGGCCGGATCGCTAAGCGATCATGACAATGACCTCGACCGACTGGTCGCGACCTATCCACTCCAGACTGCCAGCCTGACGCCGTCTGAGGCGACTGCCGGCCAACTGTCGAGCGCCCGCAAACTCCATGATGAGCTCTGCGCCGGGTGCCACGATCAACCCGACCTGGCGCTCGAACGACCGGCCTACAATCTCTTTGACGAGGCAAGGCGATTGTCGCCCGCCGAGTTTACGGCCCGTATGATTATCGGTGTGCGCGGCGACCGTATCACGGGAATCGCCAACCCGCTCACCGATCGACAAATCGGCAATCTGTTCGCGTTCTACACAGCCGGCAATTGACGATCAATCGCAACGATCTTTCTCGCACGCTCGCACACCGCATGGGGCCCGGCATCGGCCTGCACTCGGTGCCAGTTGATCGGACCGGCATCAATTTCGCTCTGCATTTCAACCACATGCACGTCGGCATCCGATGCATCGTTCACACGAGCCTCGACTCTTTGCTTCATGCGCTGCTCAGATGCTTCAAGCCAGATACCCGTGAACGCCGCATCTGTTCTGCGAGCAAGTAACTCAGCGGCTCTGCGCTCATCTGGTCTCAGATAGACGGCATCGAGAATGACGGAATGGCCGGCCGATAGCGCCGTCTCCGCTTTACTGAGAAGCCTGCTATAGACCTGATCGGTGATCGCCTTGGTGTAGCCTTGCCGATCAAGACGTTCCGTTTCGCTCACGCCAAGTAGGCTCTTGCGCTCAACATCGCTCCTCACATGCAGAGCGCCAGGCGCCCGACCGAGTGAAGGTGCAAGATCGGCCGAAAGCGTCGACTTACCTGTGCCGGACCGTCCGCCGATGACCACCAATCGGTGCGATTCGGATCGCAGGAATGAAGCAGCAAGATCGAAATAGTGCCTGATTTCAACCAACACCTCTTGCGCTTTTGCGGGATCGATCTGTGCCAGAAGATCGGACGCAACCATCGCCCGCACCCCCGCCCTCAAGGAAAGGAACAGCGGCAGGAGCGCCAATCCTGAGATATTCTCGCTCTCGCCCGAGGCGACGAGGTAGCGATTGAGGACGACATTCGCGTGCCTTTTCAGTCCACGCGACCACAGGTCCATCATGAGAAACGCCAGATCGTAGAGGACATCGATGGTTGCGATCCCATCATCAAACTCGATCGCATCGAAGAGCATTGGGCGCCCGTCATGAAGCACGATGTTCTTCAGATGCAGATCACCGTGACACAACCGCACGAAGCCTTTTCCCGCACGTTTATCGAGCTGCTTCTGCCCGGCTGACAGCGCTTCACCCAGATCCCTCGAAAATGTTGCAGCCTCATTTGGCTTCAGGCCCTGATTTGGTCTTGAGCATGCAGCGATGACCTGATCAGCAACGCTCTGGAGGATCACACGGCCGTCGTTACATTCGAGTCGTTGAGCGTCGCAGTGATATGCGGCAATGAGTCTTGCCAAATTCCCCATCAGCGCAAGGTCCAGATTGCGGGTCTCGGCAAGCCGATCGAAGAGCTGAGCTTGATCGAAGCGTAGCATACGCACCAACCACTCAACGGGCACACCGTCACCCTTCAGTGACAGGCTCCCACCTTCGGTGCGCAATACCGGAACGACGTCCCGGTAAAGATCAGGCGCCGTCACACGGTTGCGCTCGATCTCATGCCTACAAATACGCCGACGTTTTTCCAGCGTCGAAAAATCGAGATATGGCAGTTTCACCGCGCGCTTCATCTTGAAGGCCTGCGCGCCTGCCAGGAACACGACCGCTCCATGCGTATCGATCCGCTCGACCTGTTCAGGGCGCGGATCGTAGCTCTCGGGATTTTCCAGGAATTCTATCACGGCATCCTGGCTCACGATGCCCTGCTCTTCTTTGACGGTCATGTTCGTCATCATCACAGTGCATAGAGGCCCGGGATTAGGGTCGGGGTCATTGATATCGATCAACGTATCGTGTCCGCGCACCCGGCAAACTCTTTGCCTCGACATCAATACCGAGAAGACAATGAAACCTCAACGAACCTGGATTTTGATCGCGGATGGCTTACGCGCACGCATTCTTCTCAACGATGGACCTGGGCGAGGCGTACGAGAACTGCCGGATTGCGAATTCACGGCACTCAACCAATCCGACGGCGAAATCAATGCCGACAGGCCTGGCCGAACGTTCGATTCGGCTGGCTCCGGTCGTCATGCGCTCGAACCCCATTCAAGTCCACAGCGCGACGCCAAGCACAACTTTGCCCGCAAAATCATTGCTCGCCTTGTGCGAGAACACAATGACGGAAATTTCGATCGACTGATTGTCGTCGCCTCGCCACAGATGCTTGGAGACTTGCGATCACTCGTCCCGAACGGGCTCAAAGCCAGCATTACCGGGGAAATGGCAAAGGATCTCACGCATCTTACCAACGACAAGATTGCTCCACATCTCGAGGATCTTCTTGCCGTCTAAACGTCCCGATTGCGAACAAGGCTCGGATTGATCTGCATCAAGGCAGACATTCGACCTCAGGCGTACTGATTCAACTGAAGAGGAATGTAATCGAAGTCAGCGGATCTATCGCGGACAAAAAGTAGACGGAATGCGCCATGCCTAAATTTGATGTCTATCGATCAAAGGCCCGACTGCAACGTGCCAATGGCAGTCAAGTGGTTACGCTCCATGAGCGACTCGACCGGATCTTCGACAATTTGGATTTGGGCTTCGGCCTGTCAGGACCATGTTCGACCGACAACCGGTCGCCGGACCCTGCCAATGAAACAGAACGAGTAGAGATCATGCCGGCCGCATAGCGGTTCGGCCAGACTTTGGGCGCCTGCGGGATTTGCCGACCTCCGATCCTTGGCTTCCTCCATCTCGTGGGCGCCCAATCCTACGTCATACCGGGGCAACCCATCGGCTCAATCGAATTCGGTTGGGACGGGCGTCTCCTGGAGCGTGAAAAGGACATCGAATTCATGCCCTTCAAGACAATCGTGACCTATCTCCCTACGCATGAAAGAGCCGGGCCGCTGCTTGATCTTGTCTTGCCGCTGGCGCGCAAGAACGAGGCGCGCCATGTGGGTCTCCATATTGTCCCACAGATTTTCAGCGCCTACGGCGTGGCTGAAATCCAGGTTCCACCTGACGTGATTGAGATGCAGTACAAAGGCCTGCGGGATCGGGCGGATAAGATCGAAGCCGTCTTCGCCGAGAAAGCCGCGCATTGCGGCGTGACATCGGAGTGGCGGTCACATGATGCCCATCATGGCGACATTGCCGAAGAAATCGCGGACCAGGCACTCTGCGCGGATCTGATCGTAATGGGCCTGGACACGGAAGAATCACCAGACGGTTGGACCGATGTACCCGCTCGTATCGCTATGCAGACCGGGCGCCCGGTTCTCGCCATACCGAATCCTGAAGACGTGAAAACAATCGGCAACCGAGTCATCGTTGCATGGAATGCGAGTCGTCAATCCGCGCGTGCCGCATTCGATGCCCTTCCGCTGATGACCGGTGCCAGCATCGTGCAGGTGTTTGCAGTCGATCCAAAAGACCAATCGGGTCACGAATTAATCACCCATGGCGAGGAGATGGTCTTGTGTCTGGCAGGACACGGTGTGAAAGCCGAGGCATCTGTGACCCATCGCCAGGGCGTCCCCATCGCCGACGTCATTCTCAACCGAATGGCAGAACAGAATTGCGACCTGCTCGTAATGGGATGCTATGGCCACTCGCGTCTTCGAGAGAGTTTGTTCGGTGGTGCGACGCGAGAGCTGCTGCATCATCTTCGTGTACCCATTCTAATGTCGCATTAGAGCAACTTGGAATCGATCGACCTTTCTGCGCTCGATCGACTCCGACCAAACGCAGGTTGATCCAGGGCCACTAATGACGCGCAGCACCGGACATCGTGTTTCTCAACCAGGAGTTTGTCACAGCCATGCACCGCATTCGACTTGAACTCGCCCGCGACCAGGATTTCCCAGCCGGCAGCCGCGATCATGGGTATGAGTTTTCGGCTCCGCTCGACGCAGACGGCTTTATCGAAAAGGCCGCATGGAAAACCGACAAGGATGCCTGCCGGGTCCGCCGATTCTGGGGCAACGAGGAGGACGAGATCGGTCATCTCGTCATCAAACGCGGCGGCCAATGGGCCTTCCACTATGACATTGATGGTGATGAGGACGACGACGAGACCGGCTATCGCTTTGGAGCACATGCCTTTCAGCCGGGGGAGTATGTCTCCATCCGAGAGCATGATGACGAAATGCGCACATTTCGCGTCGTCTCGGTCAGAGAAATCTCGCCGTAAACCGATTGGCGCCGGAGCGAACCGGCCGCCCTTGCCTTATCGAATGACGAGGGATGCCCCGACCTGAACAAGATCTGTAGAGTTGGACAACTCTGCCGCGCCAACGCCGCTGGCAGCGAGCGTAACCCCGGTCAGAATTGCAAAGATGGCGATGATGAAAAGCTGCAGGATATCCCGCGAAACTTGAGCGACGGACCACATAACTAACACCCAAGACTTGGCGCCGAGATCTCCGTTATGCCGGCTCACCCATTCCCTCAAGGAAACGAAAGGCTCGCTCCGCAAAACTCACGGCGCTGATTAACGCAATACTCTATGCCCCTGATGCTAGGCGCGAATACGGTTTAGGTCGAGAAGAACGCCACAATTTCGATGCAATTTGTCAACAGCTGTGGCGTAGTTGCCACATTCTGGGTCCGGTTACGCCTTCATTCGGTCCAGACATGGTCCGGCGCAATATTTGAGCGATTGTCGTAGCGCATTGGGTTGTCTACTCTTTCTGAATTCAGGGGGTCACAGTGTACGAAGTCGGCACGGTAATATGGGTCGCAGTTGTCATCTGCCTCATCGGCGGGCTGTTTCTGGCTGTCGGTGCTGTGCGCAGAATGCTCCGTATGCGGCGTAACCTCACGACGCTTCCGGCTGAGACGGACATTGGCGCCGTCGGGCAACGGGCACTCGCGAACGAACGGGCTCTGCTGACCAACGAGTTGATCGAAGCGACAAAAACGCTACCGCAGCACGAAATTGCTCTTGTCCATTCGTCGCTTTGGATGGCGATGCTGCTTGAAACGTCGGCCGACGGAAGTATCGACCATCGTGAGATCGGCTTTGTTGCAGATGTATTCGGTCAGATCACTGGGCGCCGCATGGATATTCAATTTGTGGTGGATGCTGCGGAAGACGTTCAGCGCAAACCTCAAGCCGCTTTGCAAGAGATCGCCAAGGGACAGGAAGCCAGCCTCGAGTCCCGACAATATGTGCTCACCGGTGCTTTCCTCGTCAGCCTGATGGATCGGAGTCTCGATAGCGGCGAATCGAATTGTCTTGGCGATATTGCCGATATGCTCGGGATCGAACCGGACGAGCGCAAAGCGCTTTATGCGCAGATCATGCAGCGTCTGGACGCGCCATCACCGCGTTGACGCAACCCCATACTGCTGACTCTGCGCACGATTTCTCCAGCGATACCGGCAGCGATCTTCACTTGTCCTGAGAATCGCGATCGGGATCGCGATAGAATTCTACGCGACACTCCACCGGTCCCAGCAGACTCACATGGTGAGGTACAGCCGGCTCAATGATGGCGTATTGGCCTGCACCAACCCGCTGACGAAGATATGGCGGTCCTGGGATGACATAGTCGAGTTCGCCGCTACTGACGACCAGCTTGCCCCAAACACCGACACTCGTGTCATGGAGCGTCGTGAGTTTTGCCGGGATCGTTTTTTCGGTGAAGGTCTTCGTCTGTGTGGATTTCACAAGTCCAGGCGGGAGTTCCTTTGTCACTTGAATTCAGTCCTTTCCTACAGCCCAGCATCAATCCCAACACCGTTAGCCTCCCGGAACGCGAGATAAGATGGTCTTGTTCAAGGGGTGGGTTGCATTCCTCGGCAAACCATAATACGTATTTGAAATATGTATTATGGTTCAACGATTGAATTGTCAATTGGCGTCTGACATGAATGCGATATGCAAATCACGACATTCTCGGACTATTGCCTGCGAATTCTCATGTTCCTTGCGGTTGGAGACGGGCGGCTGGTCGCCGCCCGCGAGATCGCGGAGCGTTATGGGATATCGACACATCATGTCGCCAAAGCCTCCCAGTGGCTGGTGCATGAGGGGCATATCAACGCCACCAGAGGAAAAGGCGGCGGCATTTGCCTTGCAAGCAAACCTGAAGACATCAATATCGGACATGTTATTCGCCGATCCGAAGCGGGGACAGGCCTCGTCGAATGCATGCGCGACGGAAGCGCGTGCATTATCGAAGGCCCCTGCGGATTGGCAGGAATCCTTGACGAAGCGGCTGATGCATTCTTCGATACGCTTGACCGATATACACTTGCCGATGCAGTCGCAAATCGCAAAGCTCTTGCAAAAGCTCTTCAGCTGGCAAGCCAGGTCAAATCGCAGTGAGTCGTTTTTTTGGACATTACCCGCCATCTTACTGACTATGCTTCGGCGGTCTCAAGGGCAGGCAGCTGAAGCGAACAACAATACGGAGGTGGCGGCGTGCTCCGAGAGCTAACCATGACCGAGAGAGTCGTGGCCCTTGCCATGGCTGTATTGGTCACCTGCCTTGGCCTGGCACTGTGTATATCGGGACGTCAGGCAGAATTGGTCACCCAGGGTTGGATAGTCGTCGGCTTTGGCGCTCTGACCGGAGTTGCCTGCATTCGAGCTGTCGCTGACCGTGACGCTTTGCCAAAGCGTCTTTCAGAGTATTACGATCATCCCACACAAGCCGGGCTGATCGCGGCATTGATCTGGGCAGTTTTCGGCTTTTTCATAGGGGATTGGGCCGCTTGGCAGCTCGCTTATCCCGATTTCAACTTCGATCCTGCTTGGACAAAATTTGGTCGAATCAGACCCGCTCACACGACAGCGGTAATCTTCGGTTTCGGCGGCAATGCTCTGATCGCGACCTCGTTTCATGTCGTTCAGCGGACATCGCGCGCACGCCTTCCCGATGCACTAAGCCCTTGGGTGGTTCTGGCGGGCTACAACCTGTTCTGTCTGCTCGCGGTCAGCGGATATTTCATCGGCATCACCCAGTCCAAGGAATACGCGGAACCCGAGTGGTATGCAGACATTCTGCTGACGATCGTCTGGGTCCTGTATTTTACACTCTATATGCGGACGCTCGCCCGCCGGGCAGAACCGCATATCTATGTCGCGAACTGGTACTATCTCGCGTTTATCTTGCTCGTGGCGATGCTGCATATCGTCAACAATCTGGCGGTGCCGATATCCTTTGCCCATGCCAAGAGTTACTCGCTGTTTGCCGGAGTCCAGGATGCCATGACCCAGTGGTGGTATGGGCACAATGCGGTCGCCTTTTTTTTGACGGCTGGCTTCCTTGGAATGATGTATTATTTCCTGCCGGTCAAAGCTCAGCGGCCGATCTACTCCTACCGCATGTCGATCGTCAGCTTCTGGGGCATCACGTTTCTCTATATGTGGGCCGGCTCCCATCACCTGCACTACACGGCGCTGCCGGACTGGGTTCAAACGCTCGGCATGTCGTTCTCGATCATGCTGCTGGTGCCTTCGTGGGCGTCCGCAGCGAATGCTCTGCTAACTCTCAACGGGGCGTGGATCAAAGTTCGTGACGATGCGGCGCTACGCTTCATGATGGTCGCTGCCGCATTCTATGGCCTGAGCACGTTCGAAGGCTCGTTTATGGCTATTCGTCCTGTGAACGCACTGTCTCACTATACGGATTGGACGATCGGTCACGTTCATGCCGGTGCGCTGGGTTGGGTCGCATTCATCTCGTTTGGATCGATCTACACACTCGTGCCGTGGCTCTGGAAACGGCCCGCAATGTATTCAAGTCGATTGATCGAAGTCCATTTCTGGCTCGCCCTGATCGGGTCGCTCATCTACGTGATGGCGATGTGGAACTCCGGCATCGTACAGGGCCTCATGTGGCGGACATACGACACCTTCGGCACCTTGGAATATTCCTTCATCGACTCGCTCGATGCCATGCATGCCTACTACGTCGCGCGGGCCATCGGAGGACTGTTGTTTCTACTGGGCGGTGTCATAAGCCTCTACAATGTCTACAAGACCATCGCCACGCCGGGTCAACTCGAACAGTCGGAAGACCAGCCAATCGCAGCCCAGGTCGCAGGCGAGTAAGGTAAAATGCTTGAGCGCCATAAGAGAGTCGAACGCCATTCATTGGCTTTGGTTGTCCTCATCATCGTTGTGGGCTCGCTCGGAGGCCTGTTCGAGATCGCGCCGCTCTTCACGATCGACGAGACCGTTGAAGATGTGGAAGGCGTCAGACCCTATACGCCTCTGGAGCTATCCGGCCGCAATATCTATATCCGGGAAGGCTGTTACGCCTGTCATTCCCAAATGATCCGAACCCTGCGAGACGAAGTCGAGCGCTATGGCCACTATAGCCTTGCAGCGGAATCCAAATATGATCATCCGATGCTTTGGGGGTCAAAGCGCACAGGACCGGATCTTGCGCGCATCGGCGGCAAGTACTCGGACGCCTGGCATGTTGAGCATCTCAAGGCGCCAAGATCAGTAGTGCCCACTTCGAAGATGCCTGACTATCGTTTCCTTGCCGACACACCGCTCCAGACGCGCGACCTTCACCTCCATCTCAAGGCGCTAAGGATGGTTGGTGTCCCCTACACGGATGAACAGATTTCTGCTGCTGCCGATGATGCATCCGCGCAGGCAGATCCCGATAGTGACAATGCCGATGCCGTTGTGGAGCGATATGGAGAGACGGCAAATGTTCGAGACTTCGGCACAGACGGTGGCAGCAACCTCACCGAAATGGATGCCCTGGTCGCGTATCTGCAGATGCTAGGCACGCTTGTGAAGTTCGAGAAAGCCAGCAACTAGGAGCAAATGCCTGTGATTGAAATCTCTCATGAGACACTCGCATATGCCGCAAAATCATGGGGTCTGTTCTACCTGATCGGTTTGTCGTTGTGCGTACTCGTCTATGCCTACTGGCCCAGAAACAAAGACACATTTGATCGAGCGTCAAAGCGGATCCTTGAAGAGGATGACAAACCGTGTCCATAGGAGAGCGCGACCCGCATACCGGCATTGAAACCACCGGCCACGAGTGGTGCGGAATCAAGGAACTCAACACGCCAATTCCTAAGGCCGTCAAATTCTTCTATGGCCTCACCTTTGCCATTGCCGTGATATTCTGGATCCTCCTGCCGTCATGGCCGTTGATCAACTCTTATACGCCTGGTGTCTTGGGCTCGTCGCTCCGTCAGTCCGTCGCAAACAGCATAGCGAACGCGTCGGCGCAGAGAGCCTCGTGGACGCAGCGGATCGCAGCATCGGATATAGAGTCGATAGCCGCTGATCCAGATATGTTTGCACTGTCGATCAAAGTTGGATCGAGATTGTTTGGGGATAATTGCGCCGTTTGTCATGGGAGTGACGGAGAAGGCGCACGCGGTTTCCCCAATTTGCGTGATAGTGCATGGCTATGGGGTGGGAGTTCGGACAAGATCCTCGAAACATTGCGTGTCGGTGTTAATTCACAACATGACGACACACGAGCATCTTCGATGCTCGCCTTTGGTAAGGACGAGGTCCTGTCGCGCGCGGATATACATGTGCTCGTCAGCTACGTTCGCAGCCTCGCCGGGCGGGAGCCTCTGTCCCAGCGGGATTCGTCAACTGCGCACAAGCTCTTCGCTGAAAACTGTGCGAGTTGCCATGGAGAAAACGCCAAGGGCTCTCAAGAACTCGGTGCGCCAAACCTGACCGATGACATCTGGATCTACGGCGCTGACAGAGCGTCTGTCTACGAAACAATCTTTTATGGTCGCAAAGGTCACATGCCGCATTGGAGTCATCGCCTGACGCCTGTCGAGATCAAAATACTGACTGTCTATGTCGGCGCCTTGAGCAAGTCCTGAGATGTCTCTCCACCACTTCAGACGTCACGCCTGGATTGTCGCTCTGGTTGCTCTTGCCGCAATACTCATAATCGGGGCCAACATGCATCTCGTTTTCGTTGCGGTGTCGAGCGATACAGGTTGTGTTGCGCCGACAGTTATGGATACCAATTCCGGTGACACCCAAAATTTGCAGCCAGCGCGGCCGAGTTGCTGATGGACGCACTGATCTACCTGATCCCGATCTCCTTATTGCTAGGTACTATCGGGCTGTGTGCGTTCATCTGGACGCTTAACCGCGGTCAATATGATGATCTGGACGGTTCCGCCGCTCGGATATTGTTCGGCGAGGATAAACCTTTGCCGCCGCCAACATATAACGAGCAAGACAAGGAATAGCGCCCTGTCTCCATCGCGGCTTTAAACAAGCCGCTTCGGGTCAAATGTCGCGCGATAGAGGTGCCAGGTTGCGTGGCCGAGCAGTGGGAACACGATAACCATTGGCAAGAGCCCCAATGCGAGACATAGCGTAACAAGCATAACAACCACCACGCCCCATGGCAGCATCACGTCCAACTTCCGCCAAACCGTATTCAAACTGAGAGCCATGGCTGTCAGTGCATCAGTTTGTCGATCAAACAGCAGAGGCACAGCTATGACACTGATCGCAAATGCGAAGGCGGCAAATAATCCTCCAACGGCAGTGCCCACGGCCACCAGTGCCAAACCGTATGGTGTTCCCAATAGGACAGGCAATATTTGATCAATTCCTGAAAACGGCTGCAAGCCGAAGAAGAGCGCATAAAGGATGACTGCCGTCCGCATCCATAAAAGGATGAGCAAACACAACAAAACGCCCGCGAGGAGCAGTTGAATGGCCGATTTCGCTCGTACGAACACGAAGAGGTTGGGTCGAACGGAATGTCCCTGTTCAATGCTCCTGCTCTTGTCATAGAGACCCATCGCGAGAAAGGGCCCGATGATTAGAAAGCCAGCTAATGCCGGGAACAGATGAGCATTCAGATCGAAGGCAAACAGGCTCGCAATAACAACCCAGCTCAAGCAAAACACAAGCAACCCATACAGCAAGCTCGGACCAGGGAAAATCCAGAGGTCGGACCAACCGGCTTTCAACCATGCGAATGCCGGTCGAAAATCGAGACCAGAGCCACTGACGCTACTGTTGTTGGTCATTCCAGTTTCCGACATCGCTCACCCGCTTATGCCATGCTTAAGATATCAACATTGAAGCCGTTTTGGTTCCCGCAAAAAAGATATATGCAATATGCATCTTAAAAAATCAACCTGACCACGTATCCTGTCGACGATCTTGGGCTTTCCAATGATGGCCCACTTGGCATCATTATAACGAGGAAAGCGCATGTAGAGACGTTCGAGCTAATGGGATGACTGCGGCTATCCCGATCTGGCACACGACGAAATTCGGAGAAGGTTTTGCAAGATGAGTTGGCAACCCTGCGACGACCCTTCACCTGGAGACAAGAATGCCTGCGATGCGATTGAGACCGTCATCGTGCCCCGCGCCCGCGACCTTGGCGGTTTCGAGGTCAGACGAGCATTGCCCTCTGTCAAAAAGCAGATGATCGGTCCCTTCATTTTCTTCGATCAGATGGGGCCATCCGAATTCATTCTTGGCGAAGGGATCGATGTTCGGCCGCACCCCCACATTGGCATTTCAACGGTGACCTACCTGTTTCGTGGCGAGATCATGCACCGCGACAGCCTCGGGGTCGAACAACCCATTCAACCGGGTGCTGTGAACTGGATGACCGCCGGGAACGGCATCGTCCACTCCGAGCGAACCGGAACGGATGAGCGAAACCGGGGCGCAGAGCTGTTCGGAATTCAGAGCTGGGTCGCCTTGCCAAAATCAATGGAGGAAACCGACGCCGCCTTTGTCCACCATGGCGCCGGCGACCTACCGGAGATTTCGGATGCAGGCACGACGGTCCGGCTCATCACAGGCGATCTCTATGGCGAAAGCTCGCCGGTGAAGGCGACCAGCGACATGTTCTATGCAGACGCCTTGCTTGAACCTGGAGGCAAGCTGCCACTGCCGGCAATTCATGAGGAGCGCGGGATCTACATTGCAGAAGGGTCCATTGAAATCGCCGGAGACACATTCGATGCCGGACGGCTCCTTGTCTTGCGGCCCGGCGACGAGATCACCGTCATTGGCAGGACGGCAAGCCGTATCCTATTGCTCGGCGGCGAGCCAATGGATGGGCCGCGCTATATCTGGTGGAATTTCGTTTCCAGCTCGAAAGAACGCATCGAACAGGCAAAAGAGGATTGGAAAGCCATGCGTTTCGACACGGTGCCGGGAGACAAGGAGTTTATTCCTCTCCCTGAAAAATAACCAAATCTGCCAAAAACAGACAAACAATCGTCGTGAGGTACAAAAAAATGCTGGCCCTTTGAACCATTCGTGCCGCTGGCGCGACTGACCTGATATCGGGATGAGAAACCGGAACATAACAGCACGCCCAAGCTGGTTCCGGCCTCTCTCAAACCGGTTAGTGTTGGAAGCGTTCGCCGGTCTTATGCCAGCAACCCCCGGTATCATGCCGACGGGCGTCTTCCATCCTCTCCCAATGCTCTTGTCCCCGTCCGGGTCGCTTCGGCGGCCCGGACACCCTTACAATATGACTGGCAGGACGGCTCGGCAGCTCGGCCTTCCCTAACGGACGCCAGAGCAACCTGCGTCATGTCAGACGCACATAGGCTGCTCCAACAGCCTAGAATCGATCTACTTTTTTGAGCTTGGTCGATTCCGACAAAGCGCAGATTGATCTAGAGACAGGTTTTGAGATTGTGGCACGACATGTGCATAATTGGCGTGGACCAAAATCCGCAAGTCGCGTATGGGGTGAGTCCATGAGTTTGCGTTCTCAAATAATCGGCCAAAACCCGGGCTATCTGGCTACACCGATACTCATTATGACTCTCGTTGCAGGTTGCCAGACCGGTGGCAGCGTCCAAACGACGGCAGGCGCAAACATACGGCACCTGACATTGACCAGCGAGCAGGTCGCGGCCGTCCATGGTGGCGTGAAGCAGATTGTTTCCAATCCGCAAACGGCCCAGTTCTCCAACACAACGGCCATATCGGCAGTCGGTGAGCCTGGCATTCATGTTTGTGGATATGTGAAGGTCGCAGGCGCGGAGGGAAAACAAGCCGACGCCCTCCCCTTCTATCTCGAGCTTCGCGAGCGCGGAGGGAAACCCATTCCGGAACGTGGACAGGTCGGAAACGACTCGTCGAAACGCTCCAAGGTCAGCTTTATGTGCCGCCGCAACGGCAATATCTGAACGTTACCTCAAGCGACTTTATCCTTGGCGCGTTCCGCGCGCCGGCGGTCGTGGGGATCAAGCAATCCCTTACGCAGGCGGATCGACTGGGGCGTGACCTCGACGAGTTCGTCCTCGGTGACATAAGCCAGCGATGCCTCGAGCGAGAGCTTGAGGGGCGGCTTCAGACGGACCGCCTCGTCCTTGCCTGCGGCACGGATATTGGTGAGTTGCTTGCCCTTGAGAACATTCACCTCGAGATCGTTATCACGGCTGTGTTCGCCGACAATCATACCCTGATAGACCTTCTCGCCTGAACCGATCAGCAGCGGCCCGCGATCTTCCAAATTCCACAAGGCATAGGCAACGGAAACGCCGTTTGCGTTTGAGATCAGAACGCCGGTGTGACGGCCGGGAATCTCGCCCTTGTAAGGCGCGTAACTGTGGAAGAGACGGTTGAAGGTCGCCGTACCGCGCGTGTCGGACAGCAGCTCCGTCTGATATCCGATCAAACCGCGCGTCGGGGCATGAAACACGAGCCGGGTCCGATCTGCCCCGGACGACCGCATCTCGATCAAATCCGCCTTGCGCTCGGCCAGTTTCTGAACCACCGGGCCGGAATAGGCCTCATCCACATCGATGATGACCTCTTCAATCGGCTCGAGCCTCTGGCCCGCATCATTCGTCTGATAGACGACACGTGGCCGTCCGACACAGAGTTCAAACCCTTCACGGCGCATATTCTCGATCAGAATGGCGAGTTGAAGTTCGCCGCGCCCCGACACGACAAAGGCATCGGCTTCCGCCGCCTCTTCGACTTCGATGGCAACATTGCCTTCGGCTTCGGCCAACAGGCGTTCGCGAATGACGCGGCTCTGAAGCTTGGAGCCCTCTGTCCCGGCAAGCGGTCCATCATTCACTCTGAAGGTCATGGACAGCGTGGGCGGATCGATGGGCTGGGCGGGGATGGCCTCGGTCACTTCCGGCGCGGCAAGGGTATCGGCAACGGTGGCCTGCGTAAGTCCCGCAAGTGCAACGATCTCACCGGCGCCCGCACTCTCGACCGGCACACGCTCCAGTCCGCGAAACGCCAGAATCTTCGAAACCCGCCCCTGCTCAATGACTTTGCCATCGCGTGACAACGCCTTGACACTCATATTCGGTGTTGCCGTCCCCGACGCAATTCGTCCTGTCAAAATACGGCCCAGATATGGGTTGGATTCCACCGTCGTCGCGAGCATGCGGAACGGGCCGTCTTCGGATTCCGGTTCCGACACATGGGCCAGAACGCGTTCAAACAAAGGTGCCATGCCATCCTGCGGTCCCTCCGGCTCATCCGCCATCCAGCCGATCTTGGCTGAACCATAAAGAACCGGAAAGTCCAACTGCTCCTCGTCCGCATCGAGCGCTGCAAACAAATCGAAAACCTCGTCGAGCACTTCGATCGCGCGCTGGTCGGGCTTGTCGATCTTGTTGATGGCAACGATTGGCCGCAGCCCAAGTTTGAGTGCCTTCGACAGCACGAATTTGGTCTGCGGCATCGGACCTTCCGAGGCATCGACAAGCAGAATCACGCCGTCGACCATATGCAGGATGCGTTCGACTTCTCCGCCGAAATCGGCATGACCGGGGGTATCGACAATATTGATGCGCGTTCCCTGCCAGTCTAGCGACGTGACTTTGGCGAGAATCGTGATGCCGCGTTCGCGCTCCAGGTCATTGGAGTCGAGCATCCGCTCTTCCGTTTGCTGGTTCTCACGGAAGGTTCCGGATTGTTTCAGCAACACGTCGATCAGGGTCGTCTTCCCGTGGTCGACATGCGCGATGATTGCGATGTTGCGCAGAGTCATTTGGGCTCGGTTCGGTTCGAGGAGGATGCGGCGGGACTATAGGGAGAATTTATTGCAGCGCAACATCTGATTGCGGGTCATGATTAGCGCGCGCGAACCGATGGGGACCGGATTTGCATTTTCCCTATGGGGGCCATCAAAAAACGTCCCCCTCTCGCAGCGCGATCAAATTACCTGTTTCTCGCGCAGGATTGCGATTTCCTCATCGCTCAAGCCGAGGCGCTGCCGGTAGACTTCATCATTGTCCATCCCGAGCGAGGGGCCCGCATTGCGAACCGAGCCCGGGGTTCGTGACAGTTTTGGCGTTATGCCCTGCATGCGCACCTCGCCAAGTTCCGGATCCGGAACGGGAATGATCATATCGTTAGCCTGCACCTGTGGGTCGGCGAAGAGGTCCTCGATCGAGCGAACACGCGCAACGGTGACCGATGCTGCGTCAAGCAATTCACAGGCTTCGTCCGCGTCATGCTCGGCGAACCAGGCGATCAGAATCTCGTCCAGTGCATCGGCGTTGCTCAGGCGCTGCGTATTGGTTGCGAAACGCGCGTCTGTCTTGAGGTCCGGTCGGCCGATTGCGTCGGCGAGACGCTCGAAGACGCGCTGCGTGCTGGCCGCGAGTGTGCACCATTTGCCGTCGCGACTCCTGAAACAGTCTCCCGGCGCCGCGTAAGGATTCCGATTTCCGATACGCTGGCGGACTTCGCCAAGTTGATCGTATTCGATGGCCAGAAAATCGAGGACACGAAACATGGACTCGAAGAGCGAGACCGACACCACCTGGCCTGGCGCGTCCGGGTTTTCCTTTCTCTCCAGGAGCGCGGTCAATATGCCGAGCGCACCGAAGAGGCCCGTTACCGAATCGGCGATCGGATGGCCGGCATGAATTGGCGCCCCATCTGCCGGACCGCATAGCGACAGAAACCCGGACATGGCGTCGGCAATACGTGCGAATCCAGGCTTATGCGAATAGGGCCCCTCCTGCCCAAAAGCCGTGACCCGCAAGATCGTCAGCTTCGGGTTGACCGCCCAGAGATCATCCGGCCCTAGTCCCCAACGCTCTAGCGTACCCGGACGATAATTCTCGACAAGCACATCGCATTCGGCCACCAGGCGCTTGATGAGATCAACGCCTTCTGGGGTACGCAGGTCGAGCGTAATACCCTTTTTGTTGCGATTGACGACCTTCGCCCAAAGCGAGACGCCATCCTTGTGCGGGCGCAAGGCGCGCAATCCGTCTCCTTTAACGGGTAATTCGACCTTCAGCACGTCCGCACCGAAATCCGCAAGCAGACTTGCGCACAATGGTCCTGCGATAATGGTCGCAATGTCGAGGACGCGGAGATTTCGCAGCGGCCCTTGCCGCTCTGTCCCTTCTGTCGCCGTTTCTTCGCCTATCATGAGATCGTCCATCCTCCGTTCAGCCGACAGCCCGGTTGCCGCCGAGCCTTTTTGTGAGTTCGCAAGCGCCATCGCAGACAGCTTCGACACAGTGTTTGCGATGTGATTTTGACCGCGCCCGGCTCGCCGGCATGACGACACTCAAAGACCCGGAAACAGAACCGCCCGGGCCGAAAAAGGGGGCGGCAAACCCGGTCGCATCAGGTACGCGATGGCCATCTGAGGTGGCAAAGCCATCGCGGCGAACCTTATCCAGCGCAGCACGCACTTCAGCCTCGGTTGCTACGCTTCCATCGGCGCGTGCCGGCATCGGTTCTGCCAGCAAAGCCTCGCATTCATTGGCGGCAAGAAATGCGAGCATCGCAAGGCTTGCCGCACCAAAGCGCAGATCGGCCCTGTAACCAACGCCAAGGGCGTAACGCACGGGATGTGGGGAGAGCACCTCGTAGACGACCACGGCGTGCCGACCATCCCGGAGGTTGATCATCGTCGACTCGGCGGTTGCTTCCTGAACGGAATTGACGATCGGTTGGGCCTCCGCGACCAATCCCGCCGGGTCGAGCAGAGCTCTGCCCAAGGAAAGAAGACCGAAAGAAATCGAGTAGACACCGGTGTCCGGGTCTTTGTTCAGAAGCCCCTCAGCCTCAAGCGTTGCAGCCAACCTGAGAACCGTCACTTTGTTCAGCTGCATGCGCCGGGTTAGCTCGGCGAGGCTTAAGCGCGCGGCGCCTTCGTCAAAACACCGCAGCATGGCCACCGCACGTGAGACAGTCTGAAGCGTTGCGCTTGCGTCTTTCGGTTCACCAACCAGCGGCCTAGTTCCTTGTGACTAACGATATGTTCCACTATTTGGAATATCGCTACGTTAAATGGAATACTGACATAGACCCTCGCGGCGGTCAAACGGGCATCATCGAATGGAAACAGCAGGCAGCACCGATCTGTCCGCAAACAGCGAACCGGCATCGCAACTTCAAGAATGGATCGCTCGTGTTCAGGGTCCGTAACGCGCCGGCGACAACCCGGAAATATCGGTTGACAACGGATCTCCGGACATAAGCTCCGTGAGTACCCGACCGGTGCTCGGACCGGTTGCGAAACCGACATGGCCGTGCCCGAAGGCAAGCCAAAGATTCCTTCTGCCAGGTGCTTCGCCAATGACGGGCAAACAATCCGGCATCGACGGTCGGCGGCCGAGCCAAGGCGCATTGTCAAGAGGACCAGCCAAAGGGAACGCCTGGCGGGCAATGGGCAATACGCGCTCAAGCTGAACCGGTGTTGGAGGCGAGTCCCGTTCGGCAAGTTCGACACCGGTGGTCAGGCGATAGCCCTGTTCCATCGGTGTAACCACATAACCGCCCTGGACGTCGTGACAGGGACGTTTGAGTTCGGCACCATTTTCGACCGTGTAGTGACAGTGATAGCCACGCTCGACGGCCAAAGGGATGCGAACGCCGAGTGGCTTCAACAGATCGGTCGACCATGGCCCCAACGCGACGACGACATGAGCAACGCGATCGCTCTGCGTTTCGCTCACGACTTCGTAGCCGCCATCAATCGGCTCTATGGCCCGTGCGGCCGACCGAACGATAGTCCCGCCGTCTTTTGCAAACAGATCGGCATAAGCGGCCGTCACTTTTCCAGGACTGTCGACAGATGCGGCTGACTTGACGAGATAGCCATGGGTAAAGATCCGCTTCAGATGGGGCTCCAGATCGTGGATATCGTCAGGACTCAGGAAATCTGTCTCGACATCATACTGATCCAGCAATTCCCGCCCAAACCGGCCGGCATGGAATCCTTCACGGCTTCGGTAGAGTTTTAGCCACCCGGTATCGCGCAAACGATTTTCGATACCGGCCTCCTGCATCAAAGCGCGATGCGCCTCGATTGAAAGTCCGATCAATCCGCTCATCGCTGCTGCACGCCGGCGGACGCTTTTTTCATTTGCCGAGACCAGAAAACCAATGAGCCACCGAAGATTTTTTGCCAGATGGGCAGGGGTGTAGCGGAGTGCTGTTCCCTTGTTACGGGCATAAGACGGAAGCTGACGACGCACCTGCGGCATATTTGTCGGGACGAAACCACCGCCGGAAATCACGCCGGCATTTCCGTAAGACGTTTCGCCGCCTGGCTCTCCTCGATCGATCAGGGTGACCTGCCAGCCACGTCGGCGCAGATGAAGCGCACAAGACACACCGACAATCCCGGCTCCAAGAACGGCAACGCTTCTCATGGACGGTTCAGCCATTCTGTGAGCCCTGGTTATGAAAATTCGTCATTCTGCCGCCGTCGCGGAAACGGTGCCATTGGCCTCGGCCCTGATGCGCCAGACTTCTTCCCGAAGCGATTGCGAGAACGCTTTGGCCAGACTTGAAAGCGAACGGTGAGCAGGCGTCATGATCGAAGCGACCAATGGGACCGTCGGCTTGAAGGGTCGAAAAGCAAGCTGAGGATCGTTCCGGCGCCAAAGCCGGTAGCCTTCGGCGCTCAGGGGATCGATGATTGAATAGGCTTGGCCGGCCTCTACGAATGTGAGCAGCGGAATGAAGTATTGTGTCTGAAAGCGAAGGTTGAAGGCACTGCCCGCTTCGCGAAAAGCCCGCTCGGTATGCGCATATGTCTCATGATCAGAGTGGAGGGCAGCCATCGGTTGTCCATCGAGATCGGACGGCGAGACGGAAGATAGCGTTGCCAGAGGATCGTCGGCACGCATGGCGCAAAGGCACTCGAAATGTACGGTCTCATCGTTGACCAATGCCGAATCCACAAACTGCGCCGAGCCGACATCCGCGAGACCGACATCATACTGCTGCGTCGAAAGCAGTTGGTGGACCTGCGGTGAACTCCGCGTTGTCAACGTGATCCTGACATTGCTGCGGCTCTTGACGAACCGGCTGATGAGTTCTGGCAGCACAAACACGGAAGGCCCCGGCATGGTCACAATGCTGATCTCGCCCTGCTCAAGATCGCGCAAACTCTTCATGTTCCGCTCGACGGCGTCAAGCCGGCTCAGAAGATTGCTGGTTTCCTCGAATAAATAGTGGGCCTCGGGCACAGGATGGAGCCGCCCGCCGCGCCGGGAAAACAGCTCACATTCGAGGTCGGCTTCCAAATTGGAAATCAGGGAGCTGATTGCCGGCTGGGTTCGATACAGGTTTCGGGCAGCTTCGGATATTGAGCCCGTCAGCATGACTTCGCGAAAGGCTCTGAGTTGCTTCAGCTTCATGACGACAAGGCCTTTGGAACGGATCGCCACGGCCTATAAAGCAAATTTATGGAGATAAAGAAATTAAGAATTTGTGCTGATGCGGCGCTTCCCCTCTTATGGGGCATTCTTTCCATCGTTCACAACACTATGGAAAGGCTGTTCCAAAAGGGGAGTTTCTCTAGTGACAAAACCAATTAGTAAAGTGCTCGGCATCGCATTGGGAGCTGTGCTTCTTGCCGGCTCGGTTGCCCAAGCTCAAGAGATGAAGTTTTTCCGCATCGGTACGGGAAGTGCCGGCGGCACCTATTTCCCGATCGGCGGCATCATTGCCAACGGCATTTCCAGTCCTCCCGGCTCACGGCCTTGCGACAAAGGCGGCACCTGCGGAGTTCCAGGTCTGGTGGCCATCGCACAGTCGACCAACGCATCCGCACACAATGTGACCGCCATCAATGCCGGCCAGATGGAAGCCGGGCTCTCGGGAGCGGCAACGCTCTACTACGCCTTTCATGGCGTTGAGAAGTTCAAAGGCAAGAAGAAGCCGAAATTGCGCATCATCGCGAACCTCTACCCGGAAGACCTGCATTTGGTTCTCCCCAAAGGCAAGAAGCTCGGCTCGTTGAAAGACCTCAAAGGCAAGCGCGTCGGTATCGCGCAGGCCGGCTCAGGCACCCAGATCGCCGTTGAGATCATGCTCAAGGCGCAAGGCATCACTCGCGACAATATTGACGAAGCCGAATTGAACAATACGCAGAGCGCCGAGCGTATCGCCGACGGTCAGTTGGATGCGTATTTCTATGCAGCCGGGACACCTGTCGCCGCGATGATCCAGCTCGACAATACGAAGGGCATGGATCTCTACTCTTTCACCGGTGAAGAGGTGAAACAATCCAACAAAGCTGTTCCCTACTATGTCCCTTCGACGATCAAGTCCGGCACTTATCAGGGCGTCAAATATGATGTGAACACGCTCGCGGTGAATGGCATCTTCGTCACCAGCTCCGATCAGCCGGAAGACCTCATCTATGAGATCACGAAAGCGCTGTGGAACAAGCAGACCCGCAAATTGCTCGACAATGGCCATGCCAAGGGCAAGGTGATCACATTGGAAACTGCGCTCGCGGGGCTGGACGGACTGAATGTTCCCCTCCATCCGGGTGCCGAGAAATTCTACAAAGAAAAAGGCATGATCAAATAACAGGCTTCAACCCTGTCTGACACGAGATTGGCCGGAGCGGCATTGCCGTCCAAGGACGCGCCGCTCCGGCTGGCATACTCAAGCCATACACCGAAACAAATTTTCAGGTCTGGCGCGACGGAACGTTCTCGGTTTCCGTCAATCCGTTCGGCTTGCCCGGCGGTAATATTGGGGAGACACGCACATGGCCAGCAACACCGACGGTTCCGCCCAGCTCGATATCGAGGCAGCCGAAGAACTTGAGAAGAAATACGATACGGCCCTGGCGACACGTGACAACGGACCCGTCGTCAGCAAAATCATCTATGCCATCGCAATCGCTTTTGCGCTTTATCACATTTGGACAGCAGGCTTCGGCACACCGCCCGAGCACGAGCATATGGGCGTGCACCTCACCGGCCTGTTCATTTTGATTTTTGCAGGTTTTCCGCTGATCCGGACGCAGAGCGCCCTGGAGTACCATCCCAATTCGTTCATGCGCTGGGGCAACGTGCCCATTTATGACTGGATATTCGCCCTCCTAGGCGTCATGGCGGCGCTGTTTCTTGCCGTGTCATGGAATGGATTGAACGTCTTCGGATATGAGATCTCCGAACAGGCTCTGCGTCAGGGTGACCCTTCGCTGCCCGATATCATCCTCGGCACAGCGCTTGTCGTGCTCGTTCTCGAAATCGCGCGACGGTCGCTTGGTTTCGTCCTGCCTTTGATCATTCTGGTTTTCATTGCCTATGCCCTGCTCGGACCACACATGCCCTTGCAGGTCCTCAAGCATCCTGGCGTCGACTGGCGGCAATTCATCAACAATATGTACTTCCCGCAGGAAGGCATATTCGGCGTCACGCTCTGGGTGGTCTCGACGGTCGTGTTCCACTTTGTGCTGTTCGGCGTCGTGGCGCAGCGCATGGGTCTCGGTCAGTTCTTTGTCGATAACGCAATGATCGCCGCCGGCAGGTATACGGGCGGTCCCGCCAAAGTGAGTGTCGTGTCGTCGGCATTCTTCGGAACGATCTCCGGATCATCGATCGCCAACACCGTGTCGACCGGATCGCTAACCATCCCCAACATGAAAAAGATGGGCTATCCCGGCCATTTCGCGGGCGGCGTCGAGGCCGCATCGAGCGCTGGCGGGCAGATTACGCCGCCGATCATGGGCGCGGCATCGTTTCTCATGGCCGAGTTCCTCGAGGTGCCCTACACGACGATCGTGCTCGCCGCGATCATCCCGGCCAGCATGCACTATATCGGCGTCATCTCGATCGTGCATTTCACAGCCAAGAAGCTTGGCCTGGCAGGCTATCCGAAAGATCAGCTTCCCAAGTTCGTCAAAGTCTGGCGCGAAGGCTGGCACACGGCATTGCCGCTCCTTGCATTGTTGATCGTGCTGTTCAGCGGCTACTCGCCGAACATGGCCGCCTTCATCGGTTTGATGATGTGTATCGTCGTCGGATTCACGTCTTTCCAGAAGCCCTTGACGCTCGTGATACCTGGCGGGCTAATGGTGTTCATTCTCTGGAAGGCGTCGGATGGCGGGTTCTCTCCAACTCTTGCAGGCATTCTGGCAGCCTGTGTGATCATCGCACTCATGCAGAAGCACGAGCGCGAAGATATCTCCAATCTCTTCGATAGCTTCCATGTTGGGGTGCAGTACGCACTCGCGGTCGGCGCTGCTGCCGCCGCGGTTGGTATCGTCGTTGGTGTGATCAACACGACAGGCGTTGCCTTCCGCCTCGGCTTCATGGTCACAAGCGGTGCTCGCGACATGGCCGAATGGCTGCATGTCATATTGGGTGTCATTCCTCTGGAAGTATTCTCCCAGCCTTCCTTGCAACAGTTCCTCTCACTCGTATTGATTGCAATCGCCTGCATCCTGATGGGAGCCGGGCTCCCGACGACAGCGCTATACATCATGCTGGTGTCAGTCGCGCAGCCCGCGCTTGCCCAGATGGGTATTCCGCCGCTCGCGACCCATATGTTCGTCCTCTATTACGGCGTCATATCCGAGATCACGCCGCCGGTTTGTGCTTCCGCTTACGCGGCAGCCGGAATCGCAGGCGCCAACCCGTTCAGAACCGGCATCAATGCCTTCACGCTCGGGATTGGAAAACTCATGGTGCCGATGGTGTTCGTCTATGCACCGACGATGCTGTTTGTGTTGCCCGAATACTTCACCTGGGCCTCATTCCTGCAGGTGTCCTTATCGTGTGCCTTTGGCGTGTTCGCGATCGGAACGGCCGTTGCCGGCTTCTTTCTCGCCCCTCTCAATGCCTTTCTGCGGTTCGTCATGGTCTGTGCCGGCCTTCTGCTCGTCGCCCCGAGTTGGGAAAGCGATTTGGCCTCACTCGCTCTTATCGCTCCGGTCCTCCTTCAGCAACTCGCTCAGAGCCGCCGGAGCGAGAACGTTCCGGCAGTCGAGACCGAAAAATAGCGCGATCGTGGCCCGTCCTTGGAGGGACAGAGAATGTACAAGACCATCCTTGCAGCCATCGATCTGGAAGATGGCGAGCACACGCAACAGATCCTGACCTTGGCGAAGAAGCTTGCCGGCACTTTCGATGCCGACGTGTGTCTTGTCAGTGTCGTACCAGCAGGCCCGGCCATCGTCTCTCAGTATCTGGACAAGAGTTATGAAGGCTTGGCGTCCGGCGAGACCGGGGAGAAGCTCAAGTCGCTGGCTGCCGAACTCACGGCTGCCGGCGTGAAGGCGACGACCCTCGTTCGCTTCGGTACGGTTTATGAAGAAATCCTGGCCGCAGCGGAAAGCATCGACGCGGATCTGATAATCGTGGGATCGCAAAAACCCGATGCCACAGCCTTCCTTTTGGGCACCAACGCAGCGCGCGTGGTTCGCCACGCCACCTGTTCCGTAACAGTCGTACGTTAGGCGCGAACCAGACGCGCCAACTGAGCAGATCAATGAGTTCGGAAGACAATTCGAGTGTCACGATCGTCGGTGCAGGCATCGTCGGCATCTGCTGTGCGCTTTCTCTTCTGGAAAAAGGCCGGCGCGTTCGGCTGATCGACAGACACGATCCCGGCCAGGGCGCGAGTTTTGGCAATGCTGGTGTCATCTCACCATGGTCATGCGTGCCGCAATCCCTTCCTGGACTATGGAAGAAGATTCCCGGGATGCTTCTCGATCCCCTGGGTCCCGTTACGATTCCACTCCTGCAAATGCCGAAGATGCTGCCTTGGGCCGTCAAATTCCTTCGAGCGGGGAGAGCCGATCGCATTGGCGCCATTTCCGAGGGCATGGCTGCACTCAACCGGCCGAACGTCGATCTGTACCGGCATCACCTTGCTGGTACAGGTCATGAATCACTCTTGCAGGACTCCTGGTATATTCACACTTATCGAAACGCTGCATCCATCAACCTGGATGACTATGCTTGGAAGCTTCGAGCTGCCCACGACGCACCTGTAGAAGTCGTCGACGGCGGACAGCTTCGTGAAATAGAGCCCGCGCTTTCCCACGATTTTCAAGCAGCGATCCTGATAAAAGACCAAGCCCGTGCCTTGTCGCCGGGCCGGATCGGGGCGGTGCTGGCAAAGAAGGTGACAGCACACGGTGGAGAGATCCTGCGGGCACAGGTCAAGGCTCTTCACCCGCACGGCGACGGCTGGATTGTGACGACCGATCGCGGCGAGATTTCCTCGATGCAGGTTGTAACAGCGCTCGGCGCCTGGTCGGCCGAACTCTTGTCGCCGCTAGGCGTACGCGTGCCACTGCAGTCGGAACGCGGCTATCATCTGCTCTTCAAGGACCCCGGCGTGACACTCAACCATTCGATCATGGATGTAGAGGGCAAGTTTGTGACGAGTTCCATGGAGATGGGAATGCGGAGTGCGGGAACGGCTGAGTTCACAGAGGCCGACGCAGCACCAAACTACAAACGCGCAAGAATTCTCGCAAAACTGACCAAGCGCATCGTGCCGGATCTCGATACGGAGAACACGGAAGAGTGGATGGGTGTGCGCCCGTCTTTGCCGGACAGCCTTCCCTGTATCGGCGAGATCCCGGACCACCCCGGATTATTCGCGGCGTTCGGACATAGCCACTATGGCTTGGGCATGGCCCCGATGACCGGCCGGATCGTTGCCGACCTCGTCACGCATACCAGGCCGAACATCGATCTCGCCCCCTACGCTTTCGATCGCTTTTAGGTCATGGCCACATGAAGCTGAAAGGTGGACAGAATATCTGCGGCGTCACGATCGGCGTTCTCTGTCTCGATTCGCACTTTCCCAAACCTCCCGGCCATATCAAGAATCCGTCAAGCCTCGGGTTTCCGATTCTCTATGAGACCGTCCGTGGGGCGACAGTCGCGCAACTGGTCAACGACCCGACGCCGGAGTTCATTCTACCATTTCTCGATGCTGCCAAACGGCTGGAAGCCGAAGGCGTTCGGGCCATTACCGGGAGCTGTGGTTTTCTCGCTCTCTACCAGCAGGAACTCGCCGATGCCGTCGACGTTCCGATCTTTGCGTCGAGCCTCATACAGGTGCCGTTTGTCTACAACTTCCTGGGCCGCCGGCACGATGTCGGTATTTTAACAGCCAGCGGGCCAAAACTAACGCCCAAACACTTTGCGGCAGTTGGCGCGAGCGACATTCCAATTGCTGTTCAAGGCATGGAAGATTATCCGGAGTTTCGCGAGGTCATTCTGGAAGGGCAGCGCGACGAGATGGATCTCACGAAGATCGAGAACGAAGTTCGCGCAGCAGCGCGGCGGCTGATCGGCTCTCACCCCGACGTTGGTGCAATCGTCCTGGAATGCACCGATCTGCCGCCATATGCCCATGCCATTCAAAAGGCGACAAAACTGCCAGTCTTCGATCTGACCACGCTTACAACCATGGTGCATGACGCGGTCTGCCGGACACCGTATCAAGGCGTGATGCCGAACTGATCAGGATTTTCTGCTCTTCATGCGGGCGTGGTCCTGAATTCCATACCATGCGACGGCCAAGGGCATAAACCACGGCTTTCCCGAGTAGAACGGAACCGCCCTTGGCGGATCGCACGAAAACATGGACTCGGCTTCCGGCATACCAAGGACGCGATACGCCGCCTTGTTGCCGAGCCAACGCGCCCAAACCGTTCCCGAGCCGCAATATGCACAGGCATAGTGGATGCCGTCATGGGTGAACAATCGCGGCAGCTGATCCAGACTGAACGCGACATTGCCTGACCAGGAATGGGTCAGCGCGACCCCTTCGAGTTCCGGAAAAATCTCGATCAATGACCGATGCACGTGCTCTGTTGCTCGCTTCGGATCGCTGCTAAATGCCGGTGCACGCGTGCCCATCAGGACACGCGTTCCATCAGGAGAAGGCCGATAATATCTATAAAGGCGACGTTGTTCACCATAGGCGCGTCCGCTCGGCATGAGATTACGCACCTGATTGGGCGAGAGCGGTTCGGTGGCAATCATACAGCTGACTGCTGGTATGATCCGTCGTCTCAGCCACGGCGCGAACCCATCCGTATACCCATTCGTCGCGACGATGACGTGCCCGGCATGCACGACGCCGCGGGCCGTCTCAATGCGATAGGTTTCGCCTGTCCGTTCGATATTTTGGACGGCGCACTCGCCATGCAGCAGGGCACCGGCTGTAACAGCTCTGCTCTCGATACCCGCTTGCAGCTTCGCCGGATGAATGACGCCGATATCCGGACGCAGCATGCCCCCCATATATAAAGCGGAACCAATCTCGCCATTCTGTTCACTCGGCGCGACGACCCTTGCATCGATTCCGAGATGGGTATTGAGCAGATCGGCCTCGCGCGCGAGCGCGTCCTGGTCGGTGGGATTGAGAAAGCCCGTAAATCGACCGGACATCTGGAAGTCGCAGTCGATGCCCTCTTCTTCAACAAACCGTTTGAGGTCCTCTCGCGCTCTCTTGCCTTCCAGGAACATTGCCTTTGCCCGTTCAAGACCATGCGCCTTGATGGCACCTGTAAAACTGGTGCGCAGATTTCCACTTACGATGCCGCCGTTGCGGGAAGACGCCCCCTCGCCCAGGCGCTGGCGATCAAAGACCTGAACACTTCGCCCGGCGCGCGCCAGCGTCAGTGCGGCGCTCAATCCTGTGTAGCCGGCGCCAACGACAACGACGTCGCAATTGTCCTGAACGGGAACCAATGCCGGTGTCCTGGGCGGCGCCGCCTCCCACCAATAGGGTTGCTGGGTAATCGTTGCTTGAGACAATGCATGCTCTCCAAGGCAGGTCGCCGCTCCACGTCTCACGGCGCATTGAACGATATCGATCGTGATTATGCCACTGTCGATGGGCGGACGCGATGCGCGATATGGACCTTCACAAAATGACGCGGTATTGCAGACCTCCGCTTGCAATACACGGCAGGCCCCAAGGCAAACTGGAAAGGCCTCACTCGAATGACGCGTTCTGCAAAGTCCACATTCCTCGACCTCCCTTCTAAGACCCTTGAAACGCTTACAAATGAGCGCATCGCCATTCTCGGCGTCCCGCAGGCAACGCCGTATGAAGCCGGAAAGAGCTCACATTCGGCAGATGGGCCAGCTGCAATCCGCGCAGCCATGGAGCGATATGCCAGTTGGACCGAGCATTACGATTTCGATCTGGACTCTGCATTGATCGAAAGCAGTTGGGCACCAATCGCCGATCTAGGCGATCTAGAAGGCGATCCGGCCGATCCGGAAGGCAATCGCGAGAGGATTACCGCAGCGGTGCGCTCAATCCTGGACGCCGGCGTTGTGCCGATCGTCCTTGGCGGCGACGACGCCGTTCCGATCCCCGTCTTCGCTGCCTATGAAGGCCACGGTCCGCTATGGATTGTACAAATCGACGCGCACATGGATTGGCGCGAAGAGCGCAATGGCGTGCATCTGGGATGGAGCAGCACCATGCGCCGGGCATCCGAGATGGACTGGATCGAAGGCATTGTTCAGGTCGGCATTCGGGGCACCGGAAGTGCACGGCCAGGCGATGTTGCCGATGCCAGGTCGTGGGGCGCCAAAATCATCACGGCCCGTGAGCTTCACGCGGCTGGTGTCGAGCAGGCTATCAATGCTGTTCCCGAAGGTGCGAAGGTGTTAATCACCATTGACTGCGACGGGCTTGATCCGGCCATCATGCCGGCGGTGATGGCTCCGGCTCCGGGCGGCCTCACCTATTGGCAGACCATCGAGCTGATTACGGGCCTTGCAAAACGCACTGAGATCGCAGGCTTTGACTTGGTGGAGCTGGCGCCGTCTCGTGAGGTCAACGGTTTGGGTGCGCTCACCGCAGGACGGATCGTCTGCAATGTGATTGGCGCGCTGAATTGAATGCGCCCCGCTCTCAATCGGACTTGATCGAGAGCGGGGCCAAAATACCTAGATCAACCAGCCCTTGGCCGGAACCGACAAAGCGCAGAAAAGTTGATCGACTCTAAGCTGCTAGAGCAACTTATGCGCGTCCGACGGGACGCACGTTGCTCTAGATCAACCTGCGCTTGGTCGGAACCGACAAAGCGCAGAAAAGTTGATCGACTCTAAGCTGCTAGAGCAACTTATGTGCGTCCGACCGGACGCACGTTGCTCTAGATCAACCTGCGCTTGGTCGGAACCGACAAAGCGCAGAAAAGTTGATCGACTCTAAGCTGCTAGAGCAACTTATGTGCGTCCGACCGGACGCACGTTGCTCTAGATCAACCTGCGCTTGGTCGGAACCGACAAAGCGCAGAAAAGTTGATCGACTCTAAGCTGCTAGAGCAACTTGTGTGCGTCCGACCGGACGCACGTTGCTCTAGTCTTCTTTGTAGCGATATCCGACGCCATATAGCGTCTCGATGGCATCGAAGCTGTCATCGACAGCCTTGAACTTCTTCCGCAAACGCTTGATGTGACTGTCGATGGTGCGATCGTCCACATAAATCTGATCGTCATAGGCTGCATCCATTAGCGCATCGCGGTTCTTGACGATGCCCGGTCGCTTCGCGAGCGACTGCATGATCAGATATTCCGTTACCGTCAATGTGACCGGCTTACCGTCCCAGGTGCAAACGTGACGGTCGGGATCCATGAGCAGGCTGCCGCGCTCCATGACACTGTTTTCCGGGTCGTTCGATGTGACGGCTTCGCGCGGCTGTGCCCGACGCAGGACAACTTTGACCCGCTCCATCAGGATGTTCTGAGAAAAGGGTTTACGGATGAAATCGTCGGCACCCATCTTGAGGCCGAACAATTCGTCGATTTCATCGTCCTTGGAAGTCAGAAAGATCACTGGAACATCGGAATGCTGGCGCAACCGGCGCAACAGCTCCATGCCGTCCATACGCGGCATTTTGATATCGAAAATGGCAACATCGGGCGGTGTTGCCTGCAACCCTTCCAGTGCCGCGACGCCATCCGCGTAAGTTTGCGTGCGATAGCCGCCGGCCTGGAGCGCCATACTCACCGAAGTCAGGATATTCCGATCATCATCTACAAGCGCGATCGTTGACATAGAAGTTCCCCTAATGACTTGAGCCGCACGGGTAAAATTCCTTTGTGGCGCTTTGAGTGTTGAACTAAGGCGATTTGTTGCTGCAGCTGTGGCTAAAAAATCGCACTGCAAGCTAAAAATGGCCGGATTCAGCGTTTGATTTGGCAAAATTGGCCTTGAGAATGAATCTATTTTTCGTGAAGCACAGCTGATGCGCCTGACAGCAATCCTTTTTCAGTGCCCCTGATTCATGAGCTGCATCGCTGAACCCAGGAGCTTTTGTAGCTCGGCATCTTTACCTGGCGTGTTCACAGTCGTCGCAACATGAAGCGCCATGTAGGAATTCATGGGCATTCTGCCATCGGCTGCCGCGACCATCGTTTCGTATTCGGTTTTCATGACGACATCGGGTGAATCCGCCTTCGCATAGAGCACATCAACATGACTGTTTTTTGCTTTAATAACAAAGTGTTCGTTATCTATGACAATGCTTGCTATCAAGCTGATATCAGGTGTAATGACCCGCTGGCAGGCCGTTTTCAAAGTCACAGCCACGGTTCGGAGATTGCCCGGACGGCGAGGCGGAACATCCGGCGGAAATAGCCCTCCAAACCGCGCCAATTCGAATAACAGGTCATTGGAACGGGTGCCGAGATCGGTGAGCTCATAGAGCGCAACGCCATATTCAGTGGTTTTGCGCCGGATTAGCCCATCGTCTGTCAGCTGCTGCAAGCGGGTGGTCAGAAGGTTGGTCGCGATTCCCTGCAAACCCGTCTGCAACTCGGAAAAACGCGCTGGCCCGGCGTGAAGATCACGCAAAATTAACAAGGTCCATCGGTCCCCAACGCGATCAAGCGCGCGGGCGATGGGGCATAAAAGCTGATATTTCCGCTGTCCCACCATGTAATTTCAAAATTCTCCAGTGCGAAGTTTATTTTTTCAAGTGTGCACTTGATTTATTAAAGCATCATTCACAATTACCGGATATTCGCCGATTTCGGTCGCATTGACAGGTCATTTCCTCGCTCAAACGGCGACCGCGATCGACATTTTGGCGCTGACAGCCGCTTGCACACTCATTCAGCCAGGGAATCGATCATGGTCCACAAACCCAAATTTCTCGTCACCAGCGCTGCTGGCAACACAGGCATTCCAACGACACTGCAGCTTCTGGAAAAAGGCTTTCCAGTTCGAGCCCTTGTTCGGCGAGACGATCATCGCGCGGCTCTCTTGAAGGCGGCAGGAGCTGAGATCTTTGTCGGGAACCAGTACGCGCTCTCAGACATGCGTAAAGCGATGAGCGGCATTCAGCGAGCCTATCATTGCGCGCCGACAGCCGCGAACGGGCTGCATTTCGGTACCGTCTTCGCAATTGCGGCGAGCGAGGCAAGACTTGAGCATGTCGTGACGCTTGGCCAGTGGCTCAGTCATCCAGACCATCCGTCCGTCGCCACGCGGGAATCATGGCTGAACGACGAGATCATGAAACTGATGCCTGACACGACGCTTACGGTGAACAATGTCGGCTGGTTCGCCGAAAATTACTTCTTTGTGCTGGAGCCGATCGCTCAGCTCGGCATCTTCCCTATGCCACTGGGAGACGGGGACATCAAAAAGAATGCACCTCCATCCAACGAAGACATTGCGGCAGTCAGCGTCGGCGCTCTGATCGATCCGGCAACACACGCCGGCAAGGTCTACCGCCCGACGGGACCGGAACTCCTCTCACCGAACGAGATTGCCACCATCATGAGCGATGTGCTCGGACGAAAGGTGAGCTACCGAGACCTTCCTCAGCCGACATTCCTCAAAGCGCTGAAGACAATGGAAAGTCGAGGATTTACCGATTTCATTCAGACACAACTTTGCCTCTATGCGGAGGAGTACCGACGCGGCACGTTTGCCGTCAATGCGCCGACGGACGCCGTCCGAACCGTCGGGGGCCGCGAGCCCGAAACCTTCAAGACGATTGCGCAACGCATTGTCGCCAACAGGCCGGAAGCCATTCGGACCTTTGCGAGCCGTATCAGAGCAATGCGCAATTTCCTGTCGATAGTGCTGACCCGGCAACCGGATGTTGGCGCCCTTGAGCGCAAGCGCGATCACGTGTTGCTGCAAGCGCCGAAATACGCGCCGGACTCAGAAGATTGGCGTATCCATCACGATCCAGCGGTCTCCTCGACGCTCGCCGTTGCGGCAAGCTCGCCCAAGGTGACCGGCTTGACCGGGAACCTGATCCGATAATAGCCGATGTCGGGCGTTGCCAGGTCGCGCATATCAGCGATGATTTCGGAGACGGTCAGACCGCAAAACCGGCCCTGGCATGGTCCCATGCCAGGGCGGCCGAAAGCCTTGGTCTGGTTCGGGCCGAGGCATCCCATCCGCACATAGTCACGAACGTCTCCGGCTGTGACTTCTTCGCAGCGGCAAACAATCGTGTCGTCGCTCGGACTAAGAAACGCGTCGGCAGGGGCATACAACGCGTCGATGAATGGCCGAGCCCGGCAAACCCGACTGAGGCGCCGCTGAACCGGCGTACAGGCACGCTCAAATTCCTGCCGTCCGATCGCCCCCAACCGGTGCGCGACGTCGAATCCGGCAAGACGCCCTTGATGCTCTGCGGCCGGAGCTCCACCGATGCCACCGCCATCCCCAGCCACCGAAATCGTCTCAATTTCAGTTCGACCGAATATGGCGAGCCGTGGATGCCAGCAACGTTGGAGCTCATGCCAATCATGGGTGAGGCCAAGTGCCCGAGTGATTTGAACGTTCGGCACAACGCCCTGATGAACAAGGAGAAGGTTGCATGGCAGCGTGTGGTCGCGGCCCTGCGATGTGAAACTGACTTCCTTGATCGTATCATCGCCGCGCGCGAGGAGTGTGCTTGCGTCCTTGAAATGCCGCACACCATGCTCGCGAAGCTCCTGAAGCAACCTCACGCCCTTGCCAAGAAGCCCGGCATTTCCAAGCGCTTTGGGAAGATGAGGCAAGGCCCGGCGAAAGTTTGCTCGTGGTGTCGTCTCAACAAGAGCATCAATCGCAACGCCTGCTCTGAGATATTGCGCGGCTAGGAGAAGGAGCAAGGGACCACTCCCCGCTAGTATCAAGGAACTGCCGGGAACCAACCCACTCGACTTCAAGAGTGTCTGCCCTGCCCCTGCGGTCATCACACCGGGAAGCGTCCAACCGGGAAACGGCATTGGTCGCTCGATCGCTCCGGTAGCAATGATCAGGTGCCTGACTCTGAGTTCGGACCCTTTGCTCTTCCGCGTGTAGTACAGCGTCGGCTCTTTGCTAATTCGCCAGACACTCGCACCATCCAGATGACGGACCGACGTCGCCGCCAATTCCTCGGCAAGATGTCTGCCGACTGCGTAATCCGCTCCCAACACGCGTTCACGTTCGCCATGTACCCTTTCGATACCGCGATAAATCTGCCCCCCAATTGCAGACTGATCGTCGATGAGCACCACTTCGAGACCAGTCTTTGCCGCAGTTGTCGAGGCTGCAAGACCGGCAGGGCCAGCTCCGATTACCGCAAGATCGACCATCTCAGACATCGACTGCTTCTTTCATGGGGCGGGCCCCTTGCATGGCTTGTACGCGCATGCCGTCCCGCACCAGAACCTGGCAGGCCTGACGATTGGCGTGACCATCGATCTCGACGAGGCAATCGAAACAAACTCCCATCATGCAATAGGGACCGCGTGCATTACCGGATACAGGCGTTGAACGGAAGATCGAGTGCCCTGCCGCTAGAAGCGCGGCAGCAACCGTATCGCCTTCGTGGGCAGCTACGGAACTGCCGTTGAATTGAATGGTCAGCGTCGCCGAACCACCTGGCTCAGTCAGTCGCGTGAAGTTCGAAGCGTCTGGCACTCAGGCTCTCCACAATGTCGGGTTTAGGATCGCCATTGATCCAATTGGCAAGCGACAGTGTATGCGCTGCCGCCAATGTCACACCGCTGTGGCAGTTGACGAGATAGGCACCGGGCACGGTCTCGGATTCGTCATAAATCGGGCATCCGTCGGGACTGAGAATCCGCACGGCTGCCCAGGAGCGAACCATCTGCACGCCCTCCAGAAGCGGGAATGTCCGAACGGCACGCGCGGCAATCTTTGCGAGAACATCAGGTGTGGTGCCATCATCAAACCCGACATCTTCTTTCGAGTCCCCAATCTGAATGGCACCCTCCCCGACTTGTCGAACATTCAATGTCGGATAGCGCAAGAACGGTTTGATCCGTTCGGTGACGATGACCTGACCGCGTTGCGGGCGCAGGGGCGCATTCAGTCCGACCTGGCCAGCAAGTTTGGTATTGCCGTGACCGGCAGCGAGGACAAGTTTGCCGACGCGTATCGTGGCCTGCGCCTCGACACGAAACCCACCATCTTCAGATGTAACGGTGTGAACAGGCGAACCATTCACGATCCGGCCGCCTTTTGCGGCAAAAGCAGCATAGAGGCTTCGTAACAGATAGAGCGGATTTGCATGGCCATCTTCGGGACCGTAGACCGCACCGACGACTTCCGGTCCGATTTCCGGCAGATGCTCACGCAGGGCGTTGTGCCCGAGCGTTTCGAACGGATATTCGCCGCCGAGTGCATCGCGCAGACCCTGCAGCATCGCAACACGGGCGGTAAGCTCATCCTCGCTCAGGGCGATATGAAATCCTCCGGGCTGAGCATGTTCAACCGACTGCCCCCCCTCTTCGGCCAGTTCGGCAGCGAGTTCGCTCCAGAGCTTGGCAGACCTAAGGGTCCAGCGGGCATAGTCCGGAAGGTTCGCGCCTTTGCCCTGCACCCAGACAAGACCGAAGTTACCGCGTGAGGCGCGCAATGCGACATCGCCTTCATCAAAGAGAACGACATTGCGGCCAAGGCGTTGCAGGCCATAAGCGATGGCCATGCCGACAAGACCGCCACCGACGACGGCAATCTCAGCATCGCGTTGAAGACGACCGGTTGCTCCCATGAGCCCGCGACCTAGCTTTTCAGTCGATAACCCGTTTTGAAAATCCGCCAGATGACAATGAGACAGACTGCAAGGAAGACCATGATCATTGCAAGACTGAGCCCAACATCCACGTCCGCTATCTCATAGAAACTCCAGCGAAACCCGCTGATCAGATAAACGACGGGGTTGAGTAAAGTCACCGTCTGCCAAAATGGCGGCAGCATCGAGATGGAATAGAAACTGCCCCCAAGAAACGCCAGAGGCGTGATGACCAGCAGCGGAACGATCTGAAGTTTCTCGAAACCGTCCGCCCAGATACCGATGATGAAACCAAACAAACTGAATGTCAGCGATGTCAGGACAAGAAAGACCAGCATCCAGATCGGGTGTTCGACCTGCATCGGAACGAACAGACCTGCCGTCGCCAGAATGATCAGTCCGAGCAGCACCGATTTCGTCGCCGCCGCGCCGACATAACCCAGCACGATTTCAAAATAGGATATCGGTGCCGAAAGCAATTCATAGATCGTGCCGGTAAACTTCGGAAAATAGATCCCGAACGACGCATTGGCGACACTCTGGGTGAGTAGTGACAGCATGATCAGGCCGGGAACCAGAAAAGATCCATAGCTCACGCCTTCGACCTCGGTGATCCTGGAGCCTATGGCCGCGCCGAACACGACGAAATAGAGCGTCGTGGAGATGACAGGCGAGACGATGCTCTGAAACAGCGTCCGACCTGTACGCGCCATCTCGAAAAGATAGATTGCCCTGACTGCGCGATAATTCATCGGTCTCGTTTCACCAGATTGACGAAGATCTCTTCGAGAGAGCTTTGCGTCGTATTGAGATCCCTGAACCGAATTCCAGCCTCATTGAGATCTTTGAGAAGGCCTGTAATTCCGGTTCGCTCACCCTGCGTATCGTATTCGTAGGTCAAGGCGTCACCGTCCGGGGACAATGCGAGATCATGGGGGGCCAGTTGATCGGGAATAGCGTCAAGCGGTTGGTGGAGTTCCAATGTCAATTGTTTCTTGCCAAGCTTATGCATCAACTCGGCCTTGTCCTCGACCAGGATGATTTCGCCATGATTGATAACACCGACCCGGTCGGCCATCTCTTCGGCCTCTTCGATATAGTGAGTGGTCAGAATGATCGTGACACCTGACTGCCGCAGGTCCCGCACGACATTCCACATATCTTGGCGCAGTTCGACATCGACGCCGGCCGTCGGCTCATCCAAGAAAAGAATGCGCGGTTCATGGGAGAGTGCCTTGGCGATCAAGACCCGGCGTTTCATCCCGCCCGACAGCGTAATGATCTTGTTGTCCTTCTTATCCCACAAGGAAAGATCCCTGAGGACCTTCTCAATATGGTCAGGATCGGCCTTTTTGCCGAACAGGCCTCGACTGAAGGTCACCGTCGCCCATACCGTCTCAAAGGCATCCGTGGTGAGTTCCTGGGGCACAAGTCCGATCAACGAACGGGCAGCGCGATAGTCATCGATGATATCGTGGCCATCGACCGTAACCGTCCCGCCACTCGGATTGACGATCCCGCAAACGATACTGATGAGGGTCGTCTTTCCGGCGCCATTCGGCCCGAGAAGGGCAAAGATTTCACCGCTTTCGATGTCCAGATCGATGGGCTTGAGCGCCTCGAATCCTCCGGCATAGGTCTTGGAGACGCCCGAGATTGAGATCATGGGAGGCATAAACTGGCTCTTGTCTCTTAGCTGATTGGCAACATGTTCGGCACCAATTCGACAGGCGCCGAACGTCATATAGTGCACCTTGGGTGCGATAGCACGCCGGAATCCAGGACGTGGAAGATGATCCTGCCAATTGGTACCGCGAAGACGCATTCCGAACGGCAGAGCTGGCCGACCAAACCTTCAATCCCCCAGCAAGAATTGCTGAACAGACTTCGAGCGTCCGTGTATTTGGAGGATTAGCGAACTGGTTCGGGCTCAGACGGCAAATAATGAGTGAGTTTGGAACAGAAGATTAGGAATAGCTCAATACAATACGTGCATATTCGAACCGATCGATCATGTGGGCGGGGTCTTGACGGATGACTATCGGACAATCATCCGATGCAACAACTGGTGTATTTCGGCGTCTTGGCGCTCCCAGCGTCGGGACCAAGATCTTGGGATTGGTTTGTTTCTGCCTCGCTCTGCTCGGCGTTGTCGCGACCGTCAGCATCTGGGAAATGGACAAAATCGGTCATCAGATCGAAGGCATCGCTACACGCGATATCCCACTGACAGACGCTCTGACACGCATTACCGTTCAACAACGCGAACAGACGATCCACTTCGAACGTGCCATTCGTGCCGCCGAACGCATGCATCTCGGCCTGGCCTCGGAAGACGTTTTTGAGCAAGCCCTCCGCTCTTTCGACAACCTGACGACCAAAATCAATCACGAGATCGCCGGTGCGCGGACACTCCTGAAGAAGGCCGGAGAACGCGATCCGACGGAGGAAACGGCGCACTTCCTGACCGGCGTCACCCGTCGTCTGGATGAGATCGCGGTTTCGCATATTGCATTCGATCACCATTCCGCATGGATTTTCTCGTATCTGCAAGCCGGCGTGCTTGACGACGCTCAATCTCTCATCGTCGAACTTCGCCATGAGGAAGCCAAACTGGATGCCTCAATCAAGGCGCTTCGCGTTAAGATCCACCGCTTTACAAGCAAAGCCGCGATGACTGCCAATGACAACGAGAATTCCGCCCGGATCCTCATTGGCATGTTTACACTGGCTGCGCTGGTCCTCGGTCTTGGGACTGCGATTTTGCTCGTTCGCAGAAACATCAGCCTCCCACTTTCTGAAATTGTCGTCGCTGTCAGATCGCTGACCGTGGGCGACACGTCACGGGAAGTGACCGTCTATGCGGACGATGAAATCGGAGCCGTGGCACGCGCTTACCGGACATACAGAGATACAATCATCGATAAGAAGCGACTGGAAGGTGAGCAGGCAAAGCAGGAGAGAAAACACCTGGAGGTGATGAAACGCATCGCCTATTTCGATGAACTGACGCAGTTGCGCAACCGACGGTGCTGCATTGACGATATGGAGGAGCGGCTGAATCGACAAGACGGCGAAAACGGATTTGCCCTCCTGCACCTGGATCTCGACAACTTCAAACGTGTCAATGACAGCATGGGTCATGCTGCGGGAGACCGTCTACTGAATGAAGTCGGACGCCGTTTGCGGCTCATAATCGAGGAAACAAAAATCGGGCGCTCCTATCGATGGGGCGGCGACGAGTTTGTTACCTTGATCACGTCTCCGGATGCCGACGCCCACGATGTATGCCGCGAACTTACCGATATCCTCTCAATCCCGGTGCCTTTTGGTAAGACCGAAATCCATCCTTCGGCGAGCCTTGGCGTCGCACGCTATCCAGACGATGGCGCGACAGTAGAGGAACTCATGGTCCACGCCGATATAGCGCTCTACAAGGCAAAGGAGCGCGGCAAAGATGGATTTCATTTCTTTACGAAGGAGATGAAAGACAAGATCGACCGGGACGCCGAAATCGAGCGGGAAATCCGTGGCGCTCTGGAACACGATCAGTTCTTTGCGGTTTTTCAGCCTCAGGTCGATATGGCAACCTTGACGGTTACCGGGATCGAAGCTTTGGTACGATGGGATCACCCCAAAAAGGGCATTCTCAGTCCCGGCCAGTTCCTGTCCGTCGCCGAGGCAAATCGACTTTCAACCAGAATCGGAAGACGAGTCTTCGACCAAGCCTTTGCGGCAGCGAAAAAATGGTTGGATGCAGACATCGATTTCGGTCGCATTTCCGTCAATCTGTCCCCCCAGGACATGGAACTCGGAACCGTCTTCGACGATCTCACGACGGCTATGGATCGCAATGGCCTGAGCCCTGAATATGTGAGCGCCGAAATTGTCGAATCCGTTCTTTTGGACGAACACGACACGCCACGGCTCGACCTGCTAGAACGCCTTCGCAGCCTCGGCATCAAGATCGAACTGGATGATTTCGGCACCGGGTATGCCGCACTTCATCATCTTGCATCACTGCCTGTAACCGGCGTGAAAGTCGACCGCTCGTTTACCAGCAAGATGCTGCAGGACGAGAAGAAGAGCGTCGTTATCTCATCTCTGATCACAATGGCGAAATTATTGAAGCTCGATGTCGTGATCGAGGGAATAGAAACAGAAGCGGAAATGGCCAAACTACAGGAAATGGGCTACGGCTCACTCCAAGGCTATCTGATTGCAAAGCCGATGCCTTTTGAGGAAATGACCGATTGGCTGAACTCGGATCACAATTGGCTGCAGCACCCCGTCCCCTATCGGTCAGTCGTATAGAGATCAAGAGCCCTTTCCGATCAATTGATGTCTGACTCAGCGGCTTGACGTCGTTTCCGCCACTGTCAAGAAACCGGCCTCCATCTCGCGACGTAACCGATATGCGTTGAGAGCCGCGTCCGCTTCCACGTCCTCCCATCTCACAGGCTGATCCTTGGCAACAGGGCGAACAACTTTGAGCTTGTGAGCAAGGCCCAGTGGCACGAAACCTCTCTCTACAGACGTCCGCGCAGGGCTGAGTCTGCCAAAAACGGTGTAGCCGCCTTCACCATCCAGCATGTCTCCCACAGCCAGGTCCCGCTTGGCCGTCGCGGCAACGTCGGCTTTGAATTCGCTAGCAACCCCGGTCGGCTCTCCACGAATGCCGACAGATGCCACGGAGATTCCAAGTTCCAATCCGATCAGGTGCCAGCGCTTGAAATTGCACATGTAGCGGCCATCCGGATCGGTCACGACCTGATACTCTTGAAAGCAGCGGCGGATATAGTCGGTGTCACCTTCGAAACAGACCCACACGCCTTTGCGTATGTCCTGCGGAATGGGTGTCCCGTCTAACGTCAGTGACGAAACCACTTCAACCATCCCCTTACTCTCGAGAATCCCGCCCTCGCTCCGTGGCCGCATCAGGGTCGGGATATCGTCGATCGATCCAGGCGGAAAAGCGAGACCGTCATTCGGCGCTTCCAGTCCGGTGGCATTGGAAATAGCGGCCGACTCGATCGCGGGCTTCGAACCATCCAGAAAGGCATTGAACATCTTCGGGTTGAGACCGCCCGCCTCCGCCTGTTCGGCCGTCACCCCCCAATGATCCCAGACCGTATCGGGCGTCGACTCGCGATAGTGCGGCTGCCATTTATGCCCGCGCCCGGCCGCCACGACTGGAAAACCACAAGTCCTCGCCCAGTCGACGAGATCGCACGCCAAAGCCGGTTGATCACCATAGGCCAGACTATAGATGACGCCCGCATCTCGGGCCCGGCGCGCAAGCAACGGTCCACAAAACGCGTCTGCTTCGACTGTAACGTTGATAACGTGCTTGCCGTGCGAAAAGGCCTCGAGGCAATGTTCGACGGCAGCAATAGGATTGCCGGTGCATTCCACAATGATCTCGATTTCAGGATGTGAAACCATCGCATCCCAGTCGTCGCCAACATATGTAGTCCCGGCTCTCAACGCAGCGTCCAAAGACGCCGCATCCGATCGCTCGTCCGGCCACCCGACACGCTTGAGGCTTCTTCGTGCTGTCGCCGGTGAAAGATCCACGATAGCGGCTAGATGCACCCCCGGCGTTCGCGGCACCTGCGCCAAATACATCGATCCAAACTTCCCGGCCCCGACTAGGCCGACACGAATGGGACGCCCTTGTTCGGCACGTTCACCAAGCTTCGCAAAGAGATTCACCTGTTTCTATCCCTCATCTGTCGCAACCTGCGTTTACTGCGTCAGGCAGATCTAAAGCAGGAGGGCGATCGACAACAGCCTTAGAGTTCTTTCAGCAAAAGTTGATCGACTTTTGCGCCCGGAAAGAGCGTCAAATCAACGACCCAGAGCAGTTTCAATGACTCGGTCTCCATTGAAACTGCTCTAGCCCGTCATTCCCAAAGGCCAACAACGCAGCTTCCATGATCAGCCGTTAACCCGGACAGCCAGTTTGGCCTCGGACTTGCGTTATTCCTTAATATTGAGGGCGATAGAGGAAGAAACGTTATGCAATGGGACAGTTCTTTCAATCGTGTGCCATGGGTGGACTACGCTAAGGGCATTTGTATCGTTATGGTCGTAATGATGCACTCGACGCTGGGCGTTGAGGCTGCGGCAGGACAGTCGAGCTGGATGAACGATCTGGTAGCGTTCGCCGCTCCGTTTCGCATGCCTGATTTCTTCCTGATTGCCGGACTGTTTCTTATGCGGCGGATCGATCGGGACTGGTCGGATTATATCGATCGCAAAGTCGTTCATTTCGCTTACTTCTATGTCCTCTGGCTCATTGTTCAGTTTGGGTTCAAGGCACCAATCTTCATTGCAGAACAAGGCGCGGTCGGGACACTAGACAGTTTCGTCCATGCCCTCGTACAGCCATTCGGCACGCTCTGGTTCATCTACATGCTGCCGATATTCTTCGTCGTCACCAAATTGCTGCGAACCACGACACCTGGGATCGTATTGGCTGTTGCCGCACTCCTTTCCATCTCGAATTTCGACACGGGCATCGACATCGTCGATCAGTTCGCCGCCTACTTCGTCTACTTTTACGCAGGCTATGTGCTGGCCCCCATGATCTTTCGCTCTGCCGAACGTCTTGACACTACTCCGGGACTTGCAATGGTCGGCCTAGCTGCATGGGCGGCCATAAACCTCATGGCCGTGCAATCGGGCCTGGCCGACTGGCCGCTTGTCGATCTTGCCCTCGGCTTTGCAGGGGCTGGTGCCGTCGTGGCCTGCTCTGTCCTGCTCGCCCGGTTCGATTGGGGCGCGGCGCTGCGATACTGCGGCGAGCAATCGATCGTCATCTATCTCGCCTTCACGATCCCGATGGCCGTAACCCGGACAATCCTCCTGAAACTCGGCGTCATCTCCGACCTGGGTTCCGTTGCCCTGATCGTCACTCTGGCTGGAATAACCGGCGCGCTGATCATGTATTGGATTGTCCGGCGTACCCCGCTTGCATTCCTCTTCGAACGTCCGGAATGGGCTCATATCCGAAGCAAGGGCGCGGCGATCAAAAACACGCCCCTAGAGAATGCAGGGAGCCAGGGATGATGGTCAAAACACTCATACGGCGCCTGAGCCTGGCTGATGATCTCGCGATCCTCCTGCCGGGAAAGAAGAAATCGGCGCCATCGCAAGCTGTGGACTTCTTCTCCGAATTGAAGCTCGAGGTGATTACCGATATCGAAGGCATGGAAGGGATCGAGCGGGAGTGGAACAATCTCTTCGCCCGCGCCGGCACGTCTAATCAACTGTTCCAGACATTCAACTGGAATTGGCATTGGTGCCGCACCTACGCGGATCCCGCCAGAGGCCGGCGGTCACCGGCCATCAGCATTGTAGTCGGGCGCGTCGCGGGACGGACCGTGATGATCTGGCCGCTCATCGCCAGCGCCAAGCTCGGTTTCAAAATGATCTGCTGGATGGGCAGCCCCGTCACGCAATATAGCGATGTTCTCGTAGAAGACGGGCCAAACCGCGAAGCATGGCTCGCAGCTGGATGGCAGTTCGTTCGCGAAGAACTTGGCGCGCATCTGATATGCCTGCCGAAAGTGCGCGAGGATGCTGCACTGATGGAGCTGTTGAGCACACTCGACCTGCAGCCCTCGGCTCGAAGCGAGGCGCCGTATGCCGACCTCACTGCTGCCGATACCTACGATGACTATGCATCGCGATTCTCGGCACGAGATCGCAAGAACCGGCGCCGTCAGAAGCGTCGTCTCGAAGAAAATGGAACTGTCAGCTTCGAGATCCTGACCGGAGGCGAACAGGCCGGCGCCGTCGCTCGCCACGCCGTCTCTATGAAACGACGTTGGCTCAAGCGCAAAGGTCTCGTGTCCAAAGCCTTTGCCGGCAACGGTATCGACACCTTCTTTACGAAAGCACTGACGTCGAGTGAGCGGCCAGTCGATGGTCGTCTCGTCGTCATGAAAGTTGCCGGAGAGGTTGCGGCAATTGAATTGGGGATCGTCTGCAAAGATCGATACGCATCCCATGTCTCCGCATATAGTCTCGATCTTCAGTTCGAGAACTCGGCCGCGGGCGCACTCGCCAGAGAAGCCAGCATCGGTCATTGTTGCGAAGACGGCATCAATCAGTATGACCTCATGGCACCAGGCGACGCGTACAAGTTTAAATGGGCCGACAAATCGGTTGCTGTTTTCGACTATGTCGTTCTATTGACCCCTGCGGGGTACGTTCTGGGCATGCTAGGCAGTTGCGCCCACATAGCGATGAAATCAGTCTTTGAAGCCGCGCCTCATAGCGCTCGCCGGCTCATCGCCTCAATCGTTGGGGCACTGACGGTGCGCTGATCGCGTGCCTCTGTGGATCCCGATATTGAAGCATTCTGATTGGATGTCAGTCGAAAAATCGAATTGCCGACGACGAACAGGCTTGATCCGGCCATGAGGGCGGCGGCAACGACAGGCTGCAGCGATCCGCTTGCTGCCAGAGCCAATGCTATCGCGTTGTAGCCAAAGGCCCATGCAAGATTAGTCGATATGGCGGTTTTCGATTTTCTGGCCGTTGTTATCAGCTGGGGCAGAAGACCGAGCCCTCCTTGCGGCAGAACGGCCTCAGCGATCTCGCGCGCCAGATCTGCCGATCGGCCGACAGCGATTCCCACGGCGGAGGCCGTCATTGCCGGCGCGTCGTTGAGTCCGTCACCCACCATGGCGACAGGACGGCGTTCGGACCACAGCCGTTCCAGCGCCTGCCGCTTCTCTTCCGGTGAAAGCTCTGCAGACCAGGACCCGATACCGAGAGATCGACACAATCGCTCGGTTTGCAGTGGCCCGTCGCCACTGAGAACAGTCGTCGTGATTCCGATGTGCTGCAGCCACGACAAGAGAGATACAGCTTCGGTATGGATTGGGTCGTCGAACGCGAACAAGCCGCGTGCTTTGCCGCTCCAGGCAACAAAAGAAATCATGCGCCCTTCCGAAGCGAACGCCTTCGCCTGGGTGTCAAGTTCATGCGGAACTGCAATGCCGAAGTCTATCAGCCAGCGCCGGCTACCGAGAAAAACGGGTTCCCCCTCATAGAGGCCGCGCGCACCCATTCCAGGAACAGTTTCGATGTCTTGCGCCGCCTTGATGTCCACGCCGCGATCTTCGGCAGCATCGACGACAGCTCGGGCCAAGGGATGTTGCGACCGGGTGGCGACGCTTGCCGCAGCGATCAACAAATATTCCGCCTCGTTGTCGTCTCCGACGACCGAAACACAGCGCGGTTGGCCTGCGGTCAGGGTTCCCGTCTTGTCCAATGCGAGCATTCCGACACGGCCCAGCGTTTCCAGTGCGCCAGCACTTCGAACCAGGATACCGCGCCGCGCAAGATCGCCGATAGCCATCGATGTTGCGAGCGGCGCCGCGAGGCCGAGCGCGCACGGACAGGCGACCACAAGGACGGCAAGACCAGCCATAAGTGCGTCCGTTGCGCCCAGTGACCAATGATAAGTCGTCGTTATCGCAGCCAGCGCCACGACGAGCGGCACGAAGATGCGAGCAGCCCGATCGGCAATCCGTTGGGCGCGTGAGGGTTGCGAGAGCGCAAGACGCAGATCGCGGCAAATACCGATCCAGCGGGATTCGAGACCTGCCACAGCGGCTTCGACAACCAGCGTGCCTTCTCCGTTGATCGTTCCGGCCAAGACCTGCACTCCAGGCCGTTTCGGAACCGGGCGCGCCTCACCCGTCATCAAGGCTTCACCAGCCTCGGAAACACCCTCGTGTACTTTGCCGTCGATCAGAATGCGTGCACCCGGTTCTATGCAGACAGTCATCCCCGGTTCGACTTCCGACAATGGCAGCTCCGATTTCGCTCCGTCGCACACAACCGTTGCCATTGCGCTCTCTGGTTCAAGGAATGGCCTCAGGCTGCGAGTCGCTCGGGCTCTGCCATGCGCCTCGAGAAAGCGTCCGAGCGTGAACAGCACCAGCACCATGGTCGCCGTATCGAAGTAGACACGGTCACTGCCCGAGAAAGTCGCGATCGCGGAATAGAAATAAGCCGCAGACCCGCCAAGAACGATCAGGAACGAAGGAGAAAGGCGTCCGTGTACCAGGTCTTTTCCGGTCTCGACCATGAATGGCCAACCTAGGATCAGGAGAACAGGTGTTGCCAGTGCGAATAAAATCCAATGAACGACCTGCTTCAGCACGATCTCCGCATCGAGCGTACCGGAATACAGTACGAGACTGAAAAGCATGATGTTCATGGCGAGAAACCCGCCAATTCCAAGCCGGATCAGAAAGCCGGCTGCCGTGGCTTCTTCGCCCCCACCATGAGCGGCCTGCCAGCCTATGAAGCAACCGTAGCAACAAAACTCCCGAACCTCGCCCTGCCCCTCACCCTCATAGGGCCAGGAGCCAAGAGGCAACGAACAATGTTCGCAGAGTCCCTCACTCATGTCATCGGCATCATGTGTCCAGCATGGATCAGGTCAGGGGCAAGTCCACGCACAACGGTCACGATACCGATGAGCAGAACGAAGCTACCGGCGGCGCGAACGCCCCAATGCCGGACCCTCGGAGACATCACTCGCCCCATAGCACCCATAAAGAGCATCGCCGGAAACGTACCGAGCCCGAACGCTACCATCGTAAGAACGGCCGGCTGCACCGCTGCGGACGCGGCCGCCATCGCCGCAAACGCGAAGACCAGAGGACACGGCAGGAAACCGTTGGCGACGCCGAGTGCCAGCGGCGCCGCCGGACTCCTGGATCTGAGCAGCGTCCTCAAGATCCCTGCGAATGTCTCACCGCCGATCAACGCCCAGGATCGCGGCATATGCCGCCGCAAACCGAGCAGCTCGAATGCCATCAGCAACATCAAGAAACCCGCAAACGCCGATAGGATGCGTTGCGCTGTTCCCAGTTCTCCGGCCAGCACCATGCCCATCACATGATCCGACACGCTCTGATGTGTCATGTGGTGCGCATGCATCCCGGCTTCCGAGTCGTTGATGAGAGCAGCACCAAGGATACCGGCTAGTGCTCCGATAAACGCATATGTCGTCAGCCGCCCCGCATTATAGAGCAGATTACGAACGACGAGCGAAGAGACGCCACCTTCGCGGTCATGATTCAGGCCGCAAGCAAAACCACCGCACATGCCGATACAGTGAAAGCTGCCGGCAAATCCCGCAATGAGTGCGATTGCGAATGCGCTCATGTTGCCCCGGCTATTTCGATATCGCCAGATAGGCGACCCAAACGAAGAACGCGATTGTGATCGCCAGATAGACGATGAAACCCATGGTTTCAGCGCCCGACATGGAATCCCAGATTGCTCCCATCACCGTTCTCCCTAAAGCAGGCTCATGGAGCCGAAAATGTTGAAGCCGAGGTCATACAAAAGGATCGCGGCATTCAGAATCGTGTAGGCAAGAAGGGCTTTCAGTGCGATGTCCATGAGGATCTCATCCTAATAGTCCAGGCCGGGTCCAAGTCCGCCCCAATGGGTCAGGCCGTAATAGATCGACCAGGCAAACAGGATCGTGTAGACGGCAATAAGCCAGAAGTTGACGCGGCCATGTCGCCCCTCGACATGCCCGCCGCCATATGTCTCCACATGCTCATGAGCGGGCTGTTCTCTAGCATCGGTCCCGTTGTCATTGGTCTTCGACATGTTCGGCGACCTCCGTGTGATAGGCCTTGTATTTCGGCTCTTCGATGTTGTTGAACTGACCGGACAGAACCGCCCAGATGAAGACGCAAACACCGCCGAGGCTCATAAATGTTGCGACGAGGAACTGGAGTAGCGTGACGTCAAACATGTCTCGTCTCCTCTAGCGCGCTACGGTTGGAGGTGTATCGTTGCCGGAGGCTTCAGCTTGACCAAGAACCTCCATGCCGCGGCGCCTTGCCCAGGCGTTTCCGCCGGTGATTGCTTCATCGCCCGCAACCTTCTTCTTCAGGCCATAGGCGTCCTCAGATCTGCCCGCCCTGACCTCCGGATCGTTCAGCGCTTTCCGGTCGGTCTCGGCAATTGCCAGGGGTTTTGCGGTGAGCGGGTCCGTAAATGCCGAGAGGGAAAGAACGTAGTAGGCCAAGGCCCAGCGCTCGTCCTCGTCGAACGAGTCCGAATAGGAGGGCATTGGCGTTCCACTCAAACCCGTCGAGATTGATCGGTAGATGTCTCGAACTGAGGAACCGGATTTAAACTGGCCAGAGGTCAGGTCTGCCGGAATGATGGAAAACTTGTTGTCATCCTTGAGACCTGCAGCCTTTTCACCGTCTCCCTTGCCGGTCTCGCCATGGCATTCCCAGCATTTCGCCTTCTTCCAGATCTCTTTTCCCTGAACGATGATATCCTCAGACGGCTCCGGCGCACGCGCAATATGAGCGGGTGGTTCCGGCTCCTCCTCGGTAAAGACGACATAGGGATCGTCGGGATCGGATTTATCGACGGCCAGCTTGTACTTGATGTACTGCACGACCGCGAGACGGTCCTTCTCCGGCAGCATGTGCCACGACGGCATGGACGTACCTCGGATCCCTCGGGCGATGGAGCGAAGAATATCGCCGTCGGTCGGAAGCGAATCCGATGATGTCGACCGGAACTTGAAGACGGCCTTGGTAAAGTCGCGCGGCCGGTCCTTATACATGAATGTCGCTGCAGGACCGTTCCCGTCGCCCTCGACACCATGGCAACCGGCGCAACGCCGATCATAGACCGTCTTTCCGAAATCGACCCAGTCGTCCGACCTTTCGAGCGCGCCCTGACTGAAATCCACATTCTGCGGTTCGAAACGATCGCGCCACTTGCCCCGATTCATCCCGAGCTTCTGCAGATAAGCGACGAGCGACTTCAGTTCATCGGTCACGACGGCTAGGGTGACGGCCTGACCGGTGAATTCCTTGTTCGGAGTCCAGATGACCGGATACCTGCCACGCTCCGGAACAAAAAGCAGGCCATCCTTGTTCGGCGTCAATTGCAGATGCGCCGACTTATCGCCCACCTTATCAAAGTCAAAGAGCGCGGCGGTTGCATCCGTTTTTTCCAAAGTCTTCAGACCATCGGGTCCATCGACGATGGCGGCCCTTTCCTTGGGTGCCTCGAACAGCGCCTTGAACGTTGGCATGATCGAATCCGGGACAATGACGCGCGGATCCCAGAAATGCGCATAGTGCCACTCGTCACTATATTTGAGCCCGACCCGTGAAAGGTCCGGGCCGATGCGACGCGTCGAAAACAGGTGGGGCGTATCATATGCATACTCCCCCGACTGGGTGATAGGACCCCATCGACGCGTCTCACCGGTCACCGGCCTCACATATTGCGAATGGCAGTACCAGCAGCCCTCGCGAATATAGATTTTCCGTCCTTCCTGTTCCTTGGCCGTGTAGTCGACAGCTTTCGACTCCATCCATTTGAGCTGGCCAAGATCGGTGCGAACGACCCGTGTTACGCGCTTGGTCACCGTCTGCGGCTCAAGCATCGGCAGAATGCCTTGGGTGAAACTGGCGAGGGCAAAAAAGCCGAAACCCGCCAGGAGACATACAGTTTTCGGTGTCATGGAAGGATCAACTCCGTCAGGCCGCGGCCGGAACACTTCCGTCCGCAGGCTCTTTCGCCCGCGACGGCATAGCCGTTCGAATGAGGTTGTAGACAAGAAGGGTCATGCCGAGATCCATGATGATCCCAGCCACCGTGCGCACGAACCAGAAGGCGCGAATGGCGACAATCGAATCCATCCACTCAACACCGGCCATCCACATATAGCCCTGCTGGAGACCTTGGGCCGACAGCACAATGCCCATCGTGGAAATACCGCAGGTGATCAGCCAGAACGACCAGTTGCCGGCTTTGAAGGACCAAAGCTCGCGGCCGTGAATTCGGGGCCAAACATAGAGGAGACCGCCGACCGCCCAGACAACAAAGGTTCCGAAGATCGTCAGATGGGAATGGGACACTACGAAGTCTGTGAAATGGGTCGGCTCCTGGATCGATCGCAGTGCTTCCGTCGATCCCTGGAAACAGCCGATGAGGTACATCAGTGAACCCATGATAAGGAACTTTGCAGGCAGGTTTGTTCCAAACTCCCGCCATCGCCCGATCATCGTGCCGAAGAAGTTCTGCAAGACGGTCCATACGGGTACGATCAACAACATTGACGTGATGATCGACAGCGTCTCGGCCCAATCTGCAATCGGGCTGTAAAGATAATGATGGATCCCGACGAACGGATAGAACAATGCCAAGGACCAGAAGCCGATCAGCGAGAGCTTGTGGCTATAGATCGGGTTCTTGATGCTGGCGGCAAGGAAATAGTAGATCAGCACATAGCCTGCGGGCGTGATCCACAAACCGACAATGTAGTGGATGAAGAGGCCGTGGAATGCGGCACTCGAAATACCTGAAATGAAGTAAGGCAGGATGAACGCGCCTAGCGTTATAGTCATCACGGTCCATACAAATCCCGCGAGCAGATACCACATCGCAACGAAGAGCTGCGGTTCCTTTCTCCGGGCCGTCGTGACAATGAACTGCACACAAAGAAACGTCAGACAGACAAAGATGACGATGTCGATGGCGAGGGGGAATTCACCGGCTTCGAGGCCTTGATTGTAACCCAATGCCAGAGCAACCATGCCTGCGGCCAAGCCCAGATTCCAGACCCAGACAAGCATATGGCTCCACTCGGCCCAGACCACACGGACACCGCAAAGCCGCGGAACGACATAATAGCAGAGCCCGATAAAGAGCGTTGAGAAGGCACCGAAGATGACACCATTCACATGCATCGGGCGAAGCCGTCCGAACTGCAACTCCAGCGCAGAACCGAGATAATCCGGGTAGTTGAAGTAGGTCGAAATGACGGCTCCGACCGTCGGCCCGAACATCAACCAGAACATTCCCGTAATCAGCCACTTGCGGACCAATGACTTGTCGACGAGTTCATCGAGCTCCCGAGGGCTCATGGCTGCGCCTGCAGCCGATGCGTGACTATTCACCGACCCGTACCTCCTTGACTTTCACGGCATAAGATTCTGGTTTGTGATCCGTCAGGTTCTCCGCATAGAGATCGACGAGAATCGGAACGTCGCTTTTGGTTCGCAGATCGAGATCGATCGCAACAATCGTGTCCTTCACGACCAGGGGCGGCGTCTTCCCCTTATGCAGTTCGCCCTCCGGAGGCAGGAACTGCACACGCAGCGCATCGTATCGGCCGGCAGGTAGTGCTCGTGTCCCGAGGGATTTGAATCGTCCGTCTTTGAGTGGAACGATGTCGACAGGTGCCGTCGCTCCGATCAGATCGATCCAACCGGTCCTACGCGAGGCACCTTTGCGGTGGACGGCCAATCCCTTGAATCCAACGTTGAGCCATTTGAAGTCGTCGATTCCCGGTTTGTGATCCGTGACACGGATCTCAACACTGCGCGTTGGCACATTCGACGATGCCTTGAGTGACGCTGACAGCAAGCCAGCCACAGCAAAAAGTGCGGCACCGAAGATGAGTCGGGCGGCGCTCATCCTGCTGCCCCTTCGGGAAATTCGCTCAGCACGTAAAATTCGTAGAGAACATCAAACGCAGGCAGGTCATCCGGCGCGTCAAAACCGATACGGAAGACGAGCGGCATGTCAACGGATTCGCCAGGCGCCAGCGTTTGCTCAAGGAAACAGAAGCAGGAGATGATCTCCATATGTGCGGCTTGTGTCTCCGGGCCGATCACATGTCGTGCTTTACCAGTCGTCTCATGTGTCCCAATGTTGCGGACACGGTAAGCCATCTCGATCGTCTCGCCTGGTTTGGCGAGAACACGATTCCGAAGCGGCGTGAAAGACCATCCCAGATCACCAACGACTATCGACCGAAAACGCACTTCTACCGCTTCGGCCCAATTCAAGTGAACGCGCCAACCGCTCTCCTCCTTCACAAGCTCCCACGTCTCGCCGCGACTGGTGAGCATCGGCAAATGTCCGCCCTTTGCCATATTGCGGATGGCTGTCTGCCGCGATGCAACGGCTGGCACGTCCAGGCGCGAGAGGCGTTCGCGGTCGAAACTGTGAACGATTGATTCCAGGGCCTTGGCATTCGCATTGGGTAGTGCCACATCAAATGTGACGGTTGCCGTGTTGCCATCGATTACGACAGCCATAAGCTCGAACCGGATGGCTTCCGACAATGTTCGAGCCAGCGTCAAAGCCGTGCCGGCAAATCGGCCGGTTTCGGACTGATAGTCTTCGAGGGATTTCTCTTCCCTATCGGCCTTGGAGACCAACGCATAGGCAGCGGCGGCATCACGCGCATACATTGCACGCAAATAGTCCTGAAGGATTGCCGGGGGCGACACATCCTGCACTGCGACCGCCGACTGCCAATGCGCGGACAACAGCAGGACAACAACCGCTGCCGACACTCTGAGAATGGCTGACAAGCCGTTCATCACGTTTCCAATCTTGCCTGTAAAACAGTTCGCTGTGGGAATGCTCAGCCGCTATTTGGCCGCAAAACTGAATTTGGCCGCTGCCGCTCCACCAGCCTTCACCTCGATCGCCTGCTCTTTGAAATTGAGCACCGGGTGCCAGGCTTTCAGCTTGTATTTTCCTGGAGGCACATCCTCGATCATGAAGCTGCCGTCAGCGCCGACGACAGCGAAATAGGGATGCTCCAGCACATAAAGCCAGCCGGACATCCAGGCATGGGCATCGCAGACGAGCTCGACGACCTGCCCGCGACGCGTCTTGATCTTCTTGACGTTAACCTGGCCGAGCTTCGGTTGGGCCAGATTGAACATGGTGCGGCGGGAGTCGCCGACATGCTCAAAGGGATGCACGTTGTGCAAAACCGGATCGCTGTTCTTGATGGTCAGCTTGGCGCCCTTGCGCAGCACCTGAATGTAGGGCTCGAAAGTGCATTTGAGCTGGTTGATCGCATAGTCCTGTTTAGGCCAGGCCTTTCCCGATTTCACCTTCTCCAGGAAGACGACCACGTTGGCGAGCACCCCCTCTGAACCGACGCTGACCGGATTGGGGATCACTTCCCCATCTCCGCACACAGCATTGTCCTTGCTGATGGTGTGACTTTTGATTGTCGGCGGCGTACCGGTAAAAACAACCGAACCGGCTATCGAGCCGCCATTAGCAACCGGCTTTTCCTTGTAGGCTGCCATTGCCCCTGTGGCCGACGCGATGCTCAATCCCAGGGTAAGAGCAAGTTTCTTCATCAAATCATTCCTTCGCACGAACCTCATCCTGCGACGCGCGTGGCGCACCGCTGCGAGGCGTTGGTGTGACGCGAGTGAGGGGGACGGATGGATCCCGGGCCGAAGCGTGCCGGGAGGGACACGTGGCCCAGGACCCATCCAAATCTGGCTGCCGGCTCGGCGGGTGGACGATGCCGGCAGCCGTGCATTACTTCACGGTTGCAAGGCTCTTCACATAGTGAACCAGGTCCCAGATCTCGCTCGGCTTGGCTTCGGCCGCATAAGAAGGCATAGGCGAGCCATCGAGACCGGTGGCAATTCGCTTGAAGACATTCTTCGGCTCCGAGCCGCCCTTATAGACGCCCATGGTGAAATCGGTCGGATAGATCCGCTCTTTGGCGTCATTCTTCAATGTCAAAGATGACGGTCCGTCGCCCTGCCCTTTTTCACCATGGCAGGTTCCGCATTTCAGCTTCACATAGAGCTTCTTCCCATTGGCGAGGCTTGCCTGTGTGATCTTCGGCTCCGCGGGTACGGGGATGGCTTCAGCCTTTTCCTCTTCAATGCCACCGAAACGTTTAATGACTTCGACGAGGGCCCATCTGTCGCGTTCGGACAGGGCAGCGAATCCCGGCATCATCGAGCGATCGATGCCATGCGTTATCGTCTCGAAAAGGTCGTCGTCGGTCGGCACCTCTCCATTGGGGGTGGAGCGAAGTTTGTATACTCCAAGCGCAAAGTTTCGAGGCTTGGGATTGAGATAGTGGGCTCCTGGCCCTTTACCATCGCCCTCGACACCGTGACATGCGGCGCATTCATGGACGTAGACGGCCTTTCCTTCTGCCAGGAGAGCGTCGTCGACTTTCGGGCGCTCGCCTGCATAGGCTGCACTTGCGATGGTGACGGCGACAATCGTTCCGCCAACGGTTTGGATCGATTTTGTGAATCGTGTCATATCAGCCTTCCTCAACCAGCGGTCCGTGGAATGAAGGACATATTGCCTTCGACCTTTTTCAGGGGTGTCTCGCCAATCTTGCGGACGCGACCTTTGCCGATCTTGTAGTTGTAGACACCGGTAACAGGGTCGGTGACCGCCGGCACGATGATGTCGGCAGATTGTCCGGGATAGAACGCATAGGTGTAGGAGACCCCGACACCGACCTCATCAGTTACGTAAGCCACAAGAGAGACAACTCCGGTGGTTGTGTTTCCGAGCTGATCCGTGACGTCGTTATTCTCAACAGCGACTAGATCACCGCTTTCGACGCCACGTTTTTTGGCATCCTCGGGGTTGATCATGAGGAAGTTGGACGGATAACGCTGCTTGACGAAAGGCATCCGCGTATCGTCGAACATCGATTGCCAGATGTGGTTGATACGTCCATTCGAGACCCAGATTTCATCGCCCTTCGGACGGAACCGTTCGAAGGTATCTTTCACCAGGTTCCAGTCACCCTTCATGAAGATGGCTTTGCCGCTGGCGGTCTTGAATTTTTGAACAATCTTCGTTGAAGCTTCCTTCTCGTCATCCGGCAGGGTTTCGTCATGCAGCCGCTTGGTTTCCACGAGCTTGCCTTTGACGATACGCGCCGGAAGCTGGAAGCCGGTCGTGCTGAGTTCGCGCAAATACTGATGTCCGGTCTTGCCTTCTTTCTTGGCCGTCTCGATCAGCTTCGCGTAGTCGTACTGCTTGCCCTTGGATTTCGAAGACGCTTCTTCGAAGATTTCGTTGGAATCCTTCCAGTCGAAGCCTTCATAGCCCATCTTCTTGGCGACCTGTGCCAGGATCCACCAATCCGGTTTGGCTTCCCCAGGTGCATCGCAGAATTTGGAGTAGATTCTCAGACGGCGTTCGCCCTGAGCGCGGGTAAAGTCGACCTCCCCCCAGGTTGCCGCCGGTAGTATGATATCGGCAAAATCGGTCAGCGAGTTGGGATAGATGTCCTGCTGGATCAGGAACATGCCGCCTGCGTCCATGCGCTTTTTCAAAGCTGCGACGATCGCATCTTTCTCAAGGCTTGCCGGCTGGATCGGATGCTTACGGGTGAGTTCGCCGAGCTTCAAACGGATCGCCTGGCTGGCATTCATGGAGTCGAGCCAGGTGGTCCCCAGAATGTAACCGACGCGCAGTTTGCCTGACATGGCGTACTCGTCGAAATTCACCGGCATCGGCGCTGGTTCGCCCTCACGCCCGTGCTTCGACTTCACCCAGGACTTGCTCAAAGGATAACCTTTGGCTTTCATGCCGCCGCGCTGGTGGCCGCCGGCCCGGCACATATTGTGACCGGGCCGACTTCCGGCGCCACACAGGAGGCCCAGGGAGGAAAGAGACGCGCTCGCCGGATAGTTGAAGGACCAGTAGTTACCCTTCTCGAGCATGAAGGTTGCTTTGACCCGGGTCTTCCCGCGAGGACGCGCCAGCATTTCTGCAGCACGGATAATCTTCTCCTTGGGAACCCAGGTGATCTTTTCGGCGTTTTCGAGCTTGAATTCATCGACCGACAGCAACCAGGCCTTGTGCTCCTCATAGGTCTGACCGAAGGTCCGGCGACGCCAGCTGCCGCCCTTCTTTTCTTTCATGATGTCGGCACGACTGGCCGTCATCCGTTTGATCCACTCTTTATCCTCCCAACCCTGCTCGACGATGTAGCGCTGGATGGCGTTGTTCAGGACCGTGTCGGTATTGGGTTGAACCTGTAGATGCAGGCCGCCATTGCGTTCGGCATGAACCGCGGTCGGGCTCTTGCGCGGATTGACGAAGATGATCTTGGCTCCACCCGGTGCAATCCATTCCGTGAACAGGATGGTGTGGTTCTCATAAGGGTCGAAACCGGACATGAAGATCACGTCCGCCTGCTTGAAATCAGAGTAGGATGTCGAGAAGCCGTCCACACCGCTGTCATCCAGACCGACAGCGTCGTTCTTGCCAGTCGGCTTGTCGTGCTCGGCACCGACTGCCGTCCCGATATTCTGATAGATCAATTTCGAAAAGGCGTAGGTATTTTCCCAATATTGATAGGAGTAGTAGCGCATGCCGAAGGCATTCGGCCCATCCTTCTCGATCGCATATTTCGACAACTCGGCAACGATCGATGTGGCATCATCCCAGGAAATGGGGAGCATGCTATCGTTGACACGCACCATCGGGGATTGGAGACGGTCTGCCGTCGGCTTATTCGGATTGTACGGCTTCTGCGCGATTTTGCCGCCTCGGATCGAGTGATTACCCTTCCGGTTGACGGCGGTCTCTCCGTCCGGGACGACGACCACGTTGTGCAGTTTGCCATCCTTTTTAACCACATTGTGCATGTTCGGGCTGACCCACTGGCCGGACGCGGCCCGAACGGGGAAGTCCGCATGAAAGGCGTTCTGGTCCGCCTTGGATCCACCCTCATCGTCAATCGGCCAAGTGTAGGCCTTATAGCCACAACCGACGATGCAGTAATCGCATGCTGTCGGGTGCATTTCGGCGTGTGCCGGCGGGATAGGAACTTCCCCTGCTCCCTCTTCGTAAACGCCGTAATCAATGGATGGGCTCCGCGCTGCCATGAGTATTTCGCGGCGGTTCATTTTCCGTGACATATCCGTCCGTCTCCTCGCAAGAAAAGCCGTCAAAGTCGCTGCAATGTGTGGTTTTGGGTCGTCTGGTAGGCGTCTAGCCGCGCATGGTCTTCTTCGGAAGGACCGCCCCTTCAGCGAGCGTTCCGTCCGCGAGATTGTCGCGATATCCGTAGACCAGACCGTTCACTCCGACCGCGACAATGTCGTCACCATCGACTTCCAACATGATTTGCGGAAGGTTCTGTGTGGCGCTGGCATGAACCGGTGCGCCGGACTTGGTTAGATCGAAGGTCGAGAAGTGGAAAGGGCAAGGGCCCATTGACTTGTGGTCGTGTTTGTAGCGCCCCCGTAGGCTGCCGCCCATATGGCTGCAGAGAACGCTGAATGCAACGATGTCCTTTGCCGGCCCGACACCGCCCTGTGCTTCGGCACCGAGCTTCACCACCATGTTGGGTTGGGCATCCAAAGGGTAGTTGAAAGCGACGGGTTCGCCTTCCTTAAGATCGCTCAGTTTTGCTATCTTGAGGCGGGGATAGACTGGGATGGATTGGCCGGTTGCTGAACCTGCTTCAGCAAGCTGGGGATGAAGCAGAGCAACCGCTGTTCCTGCAGCTCCGGCAACAAGCACATCCCTGCGCCTCATACAGAGCGGCACATCTGCGCAGCCGGTATCTTGTTCGTCACTCGGTCTCTTTAATGTCATTCGCACCTCCCAAATTGACTTTGTTCGTCGAAATCTCGTCTCAGTCGTTTTCTCTATGCCCGTGACGGGTTTCTTTGGTCGTCCTGCAATTCAAGTCTGTTTGAATGTGTGTCTTTCGGATCGGAAAAATGCTCGATCATGTCTGCGACAAGGGATTGAACCTCATCCTCCGGCAACTCAGAGACAGCCAGATAGACAAGCCCTTCGCGTTGCCAAATCACTGTTGTAAATCCCTGCGGCGCCTGAACGGTTGCAAAGTCAGACATTGCAGGCAGGCGAAGTCCCGCTTTCTTCATGACGTAAAGAGAGAATCCCGCATTCCCGCTCTCATACTGGAAGAAGGCAAGGCGCCGATTGAGGAACGAACAGAGCCGGCCACCTGCAAGCTTGAATCCAGCGGGACCCGACATATTGCCCGGTAACTGAAAATCGAGCTTGGCGGCCATCCACTGCTTGACTTCACCGGGCTTCGCCGCCGAGACGTCGAGCGGCCTACCGCTCACACGGAAAGTCTCATAGTCGCGGTTGGTCTCGGTAACGACCGGCAATGCGTTGATATCGGACATCCACAAGCCGGACGAACCCATGAAGATTGCCAGGATCAGCACGGCTGCGGCGGCTATCGGCGCCCATCGTCGTGCAAGGCCGGGTCGTGAATCGCGCGCATTTTGCTGTCGCAACCGGGTGTCTTCCGCATCGAGCTCGGCACTGATCCGTTGCCAGACCGCTTTTGGATCCGTCGAGTCGATAAGCTCTTCGCGTAACCGGATGTGCAGGATCGACAAAGCTTCAAAATGCGCTTCGCAGTCGCGGCATTCCTGAAGATGCTTTCTTAGCGCTACCACTTCCGCATCATCTGCCTCGCCATCGATCATGGCGGACAAACCTTCGCGCGCAGCTTCACAACATTTGGCCGTGCGGGGCGTATCGAATCTATTTGCCACGGTCGTCGTCTCTCATTCTCTCAAACGTTGCTGTTCTTGGTCGCGAAACCGGTGCCAGCCTCTGACTCGTCATCGTGCGGGACGTAATCCCGGAGCGCTGTCCGCAGGACTTGTCGCCCCCGATTGAGGCGTGAGCGCACTGTTCCAACAGGACATCCTGCGACGTCTGCAATCTCCTGATAGGAGAAGCCTTCGATCAGGGCGAGCGACACGACAAGCCGCACATCCGGAGTCAATTTCGCGATGGCACGGAACGCGTCATCCCGAAACGACTTATGTAGAAAATGAACGTCTGGTTGATCGGGCTCGGCGCCTTTCGTGACCACCGCTTGAGACACTTCAGCATCGTCCCAGACGACGAAGGGTGCTCGGGCGTTGCGGCGGGCCTGGTCAATTGAAAGGTTGCTCATGATCCGAAAAAGCCAAGCTCGAAAGTTGGTCCCATCTTCGAAACTGTCAAAAGCGCGATAGGCCTTAAGACAAGTTTCCTGCATCAGGTCTTCTGCACTGTGACTATCGCCAACAAGACGCAGGGCCGTTCGATAGAGCGAGCGAGTGTGTGGCCGGACCAGCGCATCGAACTGCGCCCGGCGTTTCTCCCTCGGCCAACTGGACAATCGTTTCACGCCCACGCTTGCCATCCCACCCGATGGACCGGGCGGGCTTGCAAAGCGCTCCACCGCCCGCCGTCCGGTCTCGAAAATTTCTGCGTCTATTGGGTAAAACGATGAAAGCCTGAAAGGGTTCTTTTGCGCGATGAAACTTGCATCACATAAAGTTCAACAGCGGACTTCACGCCCTCCAGGTCGAGAGGTGGTCTGCAATATCGGGGCGCCTGCGCCGCTTCTGGGGATTGATTTGCGTTCCGATACAGAGAAATCCAATCAGCCTCTCCCAAGGGCCGACATTAAGCGCCTCTGCCATAGCCGGATCCTGAAGTTTCAAGCCGCTGACCATCTTGGCGCCATAGCCCAGGCCATGAACGCAGAGCAGCATGTTCTGGATAGCGGCACCGATCGAGACATATTGCTCATAGACAGGCACGCGGGGATGAGACGTCCGGAGCCTTGCAACAATCGCAATGAGCCCTGGCGTCGCGGCCGCCCGATCCCGCTCTCGCTGGAGTGCCTGCGGGCTCGCCATCGGATCGCGCCGCGCTTTGATACTGGCGAACACGTCGCCGAGCACCCGCATCTCGGACTGGGGAATGTGAATGAACCGCCAGGGCTTCAAGGCACAATGGTCGGGCGCCGTGAGAGCCGCAGATACGATCTGATGGATTTCCGTATCACTCGGCCCCGGCTCGCCAAGCCGCTTTGGTGAGATGGAGTATCTGGAGAAAAGGCCGTCCATTAGCGAAATCGGATCAGCGTTTTCGGGCGAGATAGACTGCTGCTTTTCCGCTATTGCACGGATGGCCATGGTGTCCTCATCACGTTGGACAAGCGCCCGTAAAAGGCGGTGTCAGATCATCATGCCGCAAGAAACGGATCGGCACACATCCATTGTCCTCCAAAACGATGTGCGGCGGATTGCGTTCGATCAATAAGAACGCCGAATTCTAGATCAACCTGCGCTTAGTCGGAATCGACTAAGCGCAGAAAAGGTGATCGACTCTAAGTTGCTAAAGCAACTTGTGTGCGTCTGAATAAACGCACGTTGCTCTAGAGCGCTGAGCCCCGATGCCTCTTTCATCCATCGCCGGAAAATGAAATAGATGCCGACACCTACCGGCCTCGATAGTGAGGCCTCACCCAAATCGCGCTCATAATCCAACGAGGACCCGACCATGCCCATTCAACGCTATGAAACGGATTTCAAGCTGCTTTCGGCAGACGAACTCGATGCATGGCGCCCGTTGCCCCCCGCAATCGTCTCTGACTGCATGAACCGGACGCAGACAATGGCCGGTGCCATCAAGCCCGTCAGCCAGGGGATGTCACTTGTGGGCCAGGCCCGGACGGTGACTTGTATGGTTGGCGACAATTCCGCCCTCCACATGGCCATCGGGATGGCGCATCCCGGAGAGATTCTCGTGGTCGACGCTGGTGGCTTCGAGGACACCGCGGTTTGGGGTGGGATTATGACCCGCGCCGCTATGGAGCGCGGTGTCGGCGGGATCGTTGTCGATGGCGCTGTGCGCGACGTCGCAGAGATCCGGGAATTCGGCTTCAAGTGCTTCACGCGCGCGGTTGTCCCGGCTGGGCCTCACAAGGGTTTCGGCGGCATGATCGATGGGCCTATCGCTTGCGCCGGCTGCCCGGTCAACTCAGGCGACATCATCATTGGAGACGATGACGGGGTCTGTGTTGTCCCACTCGGACGCGCCGATACGGTTCTTGCAGCCTCTCAAGAGAAGGTCGCCCAAGAAGAACAGACGAACGCCGCCACAGCCGAAGGCAAACTCCCCGGCGACAGGTTAGGCCTCGGAGAAGCCGAGGTGATTGGGTAGCCGTTCGAGAACCCGGTGTCGGATTGAGGTTATGCGGCCTGTTGAAACTCAGCTTCGGCCGCAGCCAAACCGACACCTTTCTCGACCGGCCAGCCAAGTTCAGCCAGCGTCCGTTCGAGATGGTCCAGGTCGGTTCGGACATCGTCTTCCGTGCAACCGCCCATAGTCCCGATACGCAGGACCTTGCCTTTCAACCGGCTGCGGGAGCCGGCGACGACCGTGTTGTAGTGCTCGTAGAGGTGTCGGATGACGGCAACGCCGTCCAGACCTTCCGGAATGTCGAACACGCAAACGGTGTCCGACAGGATTGGCGCTTTGGTGAAGAGCGGCAGACCAAGTGCAATGCCGCCGGCGCGCAATGCCGACGCGTTTCGACGATGACGCCCCAGCACGTTCGGCCAACCCTCGGCATGGATCATGCGCAGCGCTTCCCGAGCAGCATAGACCAAAGGGATCGGTGAGGTAAAAGCCGTCTGGCCGTTTTCAGCCGCATCGCGAGCACGTCTGAAATCCAAATAGAAGCGCGCTTTTGCGCCTCCTCCGTCGATAACCTTCCAGGCCTTTTCGCTGATGCTGGCAAGACCGAGACCGGGTGGACACATGAGCGCTTTTTGCGAGGCAGAGATGACAACATCCACGCCCCATTCATCCTGGCGCATGTCAATGCCGCCAAGACCGGATACGGAGTCGACGAGGAGTACAGCCGGCGTCTCCCTTACGACAGCGCCGATGGCTTCGAGATCAGCAACTGCACCGGTTGAGCTTTCGTTGTGGACACCGATCACTGTGCTGTAGTCGCCGCTCGACAGGCGCTCTGCAATCATATCAGCCGAAACAGCCTCTCCCCATGGGGCTTCGACGATGTCAGCGGACAGACCAAGGGATTCGACAATCGTGGCAAAACGCTCGCCGAACTGGCCGTGAGAAAACATCAGCGCCTTCTCGTCCCGCCCGACAAGGTTCGCAACGCCTGCTTCCATCATGCCCGAGCCGGAACTCGTAAAGGCCATGACCTGGTTGGTCGTGCCGAACACCGTTTGAGCGAGCGCCGTCGTTTCGCCCAGCACGTCTTTGAACTCAGGACCGCGATGGGCGACCATGGGACCTGCCATAGCCATCCGAATGCGTTCGGGAACGGCGGTCGGGCCTGGCAGGCGGAGACGATAGGGATAGGCTGTGTCGCTCGTCACAAGTTTGCTCCTTGATTGGGAAATCCGCCATGTTCGCGGATATAGGGTACGAGGCCGCCGGCCTGTACGATCGTTCGCACGATGGATGACAGGGGCGCCGCCTCGATCGTCTGCTCCGCTGTCTCATTACAAACACTCAGTCCATCGCCGAGATGGATCGCCAGGTGATCGCCCTCCCCGATCGATGCCGTGTCGCAGCTGACGGGAAGCAATCCGTTATTGACCGCGTTGCGAAAATAGGTGCGTGCAAAACTCTTTGCCAGCACCGCGCGAATGCCTGCCCCAACAACAACAGTTGCCGCGACTTCCATTGCTGAACCGCAGCCGAAATTCTGACCGGCGACCAGGAGATCGCCGGGTTGCACCGTTGCCGCAAAATCAGGATCGACAGCTTCGAGAAGAAAAGCTCGCAGGACTTGAGGGTCGAGACTGTCGCGCTTGCGGCGCGATGAAATGATATAGTCGGTGTTGACGTGATCACCGAGAAGTCTCGCGCGGCCTTCGATCTTCATGACCGGAAGCCTCGCGGGTCAGCGACGTGGCCTGTGAGAGCTGCAGCAGCACAGGTTGCCGGGGATGCGAGATAGATCGATGCTTCGGCATTCCCCATGCGTCCCTTGAAATTCCTATTTGCAGTGGAAATCACGTTGACGCCGTCGCCAGGAATAGCACCGCATGTCCCGCAGCAAGAGCCGCACCCTGCGGTCTGCACGATTCCTCCCATTGAGACGAACTCGCTGAGCAAACCGGTGCGGCATGTCTCGGCAAAGATCTCGCGAGATGCCGGTGTGAAAATTGTCTGCACGCCCTCGGCCAGCCTGCCGCCGGTCCTCAGGATCGACATTGCTTCCTGCAGGTCACTCGTGCGGCCGCCTGCGCAGGTACCGATATAGACCATTTGTATTGGAATAGCTCCGGCGTCTGACACCGATACGACATTGTCGACCTGATGCGGCAGTGCGATCTGCGGCGCGAGGTTCGAAAGATCCATGATCACTCTGTCGTCGTAGACAGCGTCTCTATCGGCTTCCTCAGCATGTGCCTGCGCTGCCTCACGTCTGTCCAGATACGCAAACGTCTTTTCGTCTGCGGCGAAGATGCCGCATTTGGCGCCCATTTCGACAGACAGATTGCTCAGAAGTGCGCGGTCGTCAATCTCCAGGTCGGGGATGGCCGGACCAGTGAACTCCAACGCCTTGTAAGCAGCCCCGTCACTTCTCAATCGTCCTACGAGTGCCAAAGCGACATCCTTGGCGTGTACCTTCGGCGACAAGCGGCCTTCCAATGTCACCAGGATCGTCTCCGGAACGCGGAGCCAGATTTTTCCCGAGATCATGGCTGCTGCGAGATCCGATGAACCGACACCGGTTGCGAATGCATTCAATGCACCGCATGTCACCGAATGGCTGTCGGCACCGATGATGAGGCTACCGGGCGAAGCACGGCCCGTCTCCAGCGCCAGCTGATGGCCGATCCCATCACCGACAGCAAAGACCTTGAGACCGCGCGGCCCGGCAAATCTGCGAATACGGTCATGGAGTGTTGCCGTCTGACGGTTGGGGGCCGGAGAATAATGGTCCATGGCGACCATGATCCGTTCAGGCGCTGCAATGCGATCGCCGCCCATCTGTTCGAAATAGTCGATTGTCATGGGCATGGACCCATCGGTCGCCATCAGGAGATCGACCTCGCAGACCACAACGTCCCCTGCCCGGGCATCGGTTCCAGACTTGGTCGAAAGGATCTTTTCGGAGATCGTCTTGCCTGTGACATGACTCTCTGACATTGGATCAGAAATAAGCACTCTCGGTATCAATCGGCAAATCAGCAATCAAACGGGATGAATTCGAGCAGCCATGGCAGGATCTGTAAAGCAACTCGGCAAGATCGCATCGACCATCTTGCTCCTGACAGTAGGCACCAACCTCGCATCGGCACAAGAGGCCTGGCGGCCGCAGCCATTGAGATCATCGAATGTGCCACCGGAGATCGTTCCGGAAACGCGGCGGCCGGCACGAAACGGATTGCCCGATGGTCTCGTTGCAACCTATAGCGGGGCCGGCGATATCGCTTCTGCCTGGTATGAGGGGCCGACCAAACGATATGGGCATGCCATTCTCGGCGATGGCATCGAAGCCGGCATCTTGAAAGTCAAAACAACGACCGGCGAAGTCCTCTCGTTCACATTGCCCAGACGCTACGTCTTTGAGGACCGCTATCCCCGCCTCGCCGATCTCGATGGCGATGGGATGGTCGAGGTCATCACGATCCGTTCGTCCATCTCAAAAGGCGGTTCGGTCACGGTCTATGGACTCAAGAACGGCGCCTTGGTTCAACGAGCGACAACAGGCTTTATCGGCCGTGCAAATCGATGGCTGAACGTCGCCGGCATTGCCAACTTTCTTGGAGGCGACAAGAAGCAAATCGCCTATGTCCAAACACCGCATATCGGTGGGACGCTGTTCTTCTATGCCTATGCCGACGGGACGCTGACGCCCATCGGCTCGATCGACGGGTTCTCAAATCATGTGATCGGATCCACGGAGATGCGCCTCTCGGCAATCGCCGACGTGAACGCAGATGGCCGGCCGGATCTGGCTTTGCCTTCCGACAATCGCCGAAAGCTGCGCTTCGTCGGATTTGGAAAAGCCGGACCCAGGCAAATTGGCATTGTTTCTCTTCCTGCCAGGATCAACAAGGCAATCGGCGTAGAAGGCGCAGGACGCGATTTGCGTTTTGTCGTTGGAGTCGAGAATGGCCGGGTTTACGAGATCCGGCGCTAGACTACCGGCCAATTCACGCGAGCCAACGCCAGCATGCGGCGCAATCGTTCCGATGATCTGCGCGATCGCAAAGCTCACGAATCCGATTTCATCCACTGCAGAATTGCCTAATATACGAGCAGTTAGCCTGCCTCCATGCGAGCATCAACTCGTCGAGAATTCCTGAGATGGCACCTGCAAACCCAAACCAAACGACGTCGATCTATCGCGGCATGAATCAAGCCGAACTCGACGCGGCCTACAACAACTCAAAGGCTGTTTCCGACAGTCAGGACCGACTGGATCGCTGGGATCAGAGCAGTGCAATCGCCCGCGCAGCACAGAATGCAGAGCTCGATATCGCCTATGGGCAGCAGCCCAGAGCTCGCCTCGATTACTTTTCAGCCACGAGCGAAATATGTCCGCTCCTTATTTTTCTCCACGGCGGATACTGGCAGCGAAACTCCAAAGAGACCTTTGCTTTCTTATCGCATGGCCCTTGCACCAGAGGGATTGATGTCGCGCTCGTCGGCTATACACTGGCGCCTGACGCAAGATTGCCCCAGATCGTCGACGAAATCTGGCAAGCCATTGCGTTTCTCACGGAGCACGAGGACAGACTGGGCTTCGCCCCCGAAATGATCGTGATCAGCGGTTGGTCGGCTGGCGGTCATCTTGCCGCTCTGGCAGCACGTCATGAGGCCGTGGGCGCAAGCCTGGCAATAAGCGGCATCTTCGATCTAGAGCCAATCGCACTGAGCTATCTAAACGAGAAGTTGCGGCTCAACGAAGCGGAGATTGCCCAACTAAGCCCGCTTCATACGCTTGCACCGGATATGTCTCCCCTGCATTTGGCTGTCGGCGGCTTGGAGCTCAGTGAACTGCAACGTCAATCGGCGGCGTATGCAGAAGCGGCCCAATTGCAAGATTGTCCGGTGTCGCTCGCCGTTCTTCCAGACCATGATCACTATTCCATTCTCGACGAGCTGGCCGACCCAGACGGCGAGCTGACTCGCCACATTATCGGTGTCGTCGATGACATCAGAGCTCACCGATGATCGTCAAAGGCCAAACAAAGCCCACCGAGCGCACTCCGTCCGAAACCCTGATCGGCAATCGTCCTCACCCCAGGTCGCAATCGCTTCAACCCGCTTGACAAGTTCCGTACCCGCATGATCATTTGCCGGTATGGCAGTGGTATTGCAGTCGGAGCGTGAACGGGCCTACAAGCGCCTGGTGGAACTCATCCTGAGTGGGCGGCTCGACCCTGACACGCCCCTATCCGAACGCAGACTTGCAGACGAACTCGGCATTGGCCGCACGCCGATTAGAGAAGCTCTGCGTGATCTTGAACATGAAGGACTAGTCGAGGTTCAGCCGGCACGCGGCACGTTCGTGCGCCGGCATTCGCTAGGCGATCTGCATGAGATCTACGAGGTTCGACAGGCACTGGAGAGCATGGCGGCATTTCTTGCGGCGAAACGAGGACCGACGCCGGCATTGCTCGAAATTGAGAAAGCCCTTCGTAAATACGCGAAGACAACCAAAGGCCGGAACGCACTCGACGTCGATGATCTCGGTGCCGAGTTTCACCTTGAGTTATTTCGCGCGGCGGCCAATCACACGCTGCAATCCATGTTCGAGCGGATGAGAAATCGATTCCAGTTGGAGTTTGGACTTCCGCGCTATGCAGAGACCAATCTGGATCGGACCATCGGCGAACATTTGGACATACTCGATGCGGTGAAACGTGGCGATGCGCCGGCAGCACAGCAACTGATGAGTGAGCATCTGGCAAACGGCCTCAAGATGCGAATGGAGATCTTCCGCACCCTGGACGACTATACGCCGGTGGCAATGGAGGTGGCGGAATGACCGTCGTGGAATGGTCCGCGGCAACCACGGATTCCGGTAGGAATTTTGCCTGCTGGTAGTTATGGGCGAACGCCCGCACGAACGACTTAGTGTCAGTGGAGGATGGAATAGTGATCAACCAGAATCGAATTCTTGGACTCGCGTCAGCGGTTGCGGGATTGGGCGCGCTTCTAGCCGTCCCATTTTCGGCAGCTATGGCAGCCGACGGCCCCACTCTTGCCAAGATCAAGGAACGCGGCCAGCTTCTGTGCGGCGTCCACCAGGGTCGTTACGGCTTCGCATCGACAGACAGCAAGGGCAAGTATACCGGCCTTGATGTCGATTTCTGCCGCGCCGTGGCCGCAGCCACATTGGGCGACTCCGAAAAAGTCAAATATATCCCGATGAGTTCGGTGCAGCGTTTCCCGGCCCTGCAGTCGGGCGAAATCGACATGCTGTCGCGCACCACCACGGTTACCTTGACGCGCGACTCCTCGCTCGGACTGCACTTTGGCCCGCCAACCTTCTACACCGGCACGGGTTTCATGGTGCGAAAAGCCGTCAAGGTCACCAAGGTCGAAGAAATGGACGGCGCGACGATTTGCGTACTGCCGGGATCGACGACCGAAAAGAACATTGCCGCACTCTTCCGTGCCCGTGGCATGAAATACACGCCCGTCGTTATCGAGAACTCCAAGGAAATGCTTGGCGCCTATTTCTCCGAGCGCTGCGACGTCATGGCCATGGACCAGGCCGGCCTCCCGGGACATCAGCGCTTTGACGCAAAGAACCCCGATGACCACTTGATCCTCGAAGGCGTGTTCTCCAAGGAACCACTCGCGATCGGTGTCCGTCAGGGCGACGATCAGTGGTACGACATCATCAAGTGGGTCACCTATGCCACTTTTAACGCCGAAGAGCTTGGTGTTCACAAGGCTAATGTCGACGAGATGAAAAAGTCGTCAAGCAATCCAGACGTCAAGCGGATGCTGGGCGTTGGCGGCGATCTCGGTAAGAAGCTCGGCCTCGACAACGAGTGGGCCTATCGCATCATCAAACAGGTCGGCAGCTACAAAGATATCTACGACAACAACTTCGGCGACAAATCACCGCTCAAGCTGCCGCGCGGACCGAACGAACTCTGGACCAAGGGTGGCCTGATCTACGGTTTCCCGATGAAATAGATCAATGGCAAGGGAGCGCAGCGATGCGCTCCCTTCTCTCGCGACCGTCCGATCGGTACGAACCAGGAGTGATCGGTCTTTGTCTGCTAGTGCAAATTGATTGTGTCCGAATAGGTGCAAACAAGTTGCTCTAGAGCCACCGCTGCAGGGGACAATCGTGGCTCACGATACCGACCGACAAATCAAAGAGAGCGATACGTCGCTTCTCAACAATATTGCCTTTCGCGGCTATGCCTATCAGGTGTTGCTCGGTCTGGGCGTCGTCCTGCTGGCATATCTTCTCTACGTTAATGTCCACGCCAATCTCGAGCGCCAACGCATTGCAACCGGCTTCGGCTTTCTCAATGAAACATCGGGGTTCGATATCGGTGAAGCGCTTGTCGACTATGATTCAAGCCACAGTTATGGGCGGGCGATTTGGGTCGGAATTCTCAATACATTGACCGTATCGGCCTGCGGTATCGTCCTTGCCACGATCCTTGGCACGCTGATGGGTATCGCCCGGGTCTCTCGAAACTGGCTCGCCTCGCGCCTCGCATCGGCCTATGTGGAGATCTGCCGGAACATCCCGGTGGTCCTGCATGTCATCTTCTGGGCGACGGTCATTCGCAACCTGCCGGTTCCGCGCGCGGCCCTCTCGCCGATGGACGGTGTGTTTATCGGCAACCGCGGGGTCATCTTCCCGGTGCCCGTCGCCGATCCGGCCTATATGTGGGTCGGTGTCGCTTTTGTCGTCGGACTGGTCGTGGCCTTTGTGTTCGGGCGCTGGGCACAAGCAACCCGCGAAAAGACAGGCCGCTATATCGCAACTTTCTGGCCTGGACTTGGAATCATCTTCGGGCTGCCGCTTCTCACCTGGATTGTGCAAGGTGCACCACTTGTCTGGGACGTCCCCGCGCTGCGCGGGTTCAATTTCCGGGGCGGCGCGACACTCACACCAGAGTTTATCGCACTGCTGATTGGCATCACATTCTACACTGGCGCCTTCATCGCTGAGATTGTCCGAGCCGGCATTGAATCCGTTCCCGTCGGACAGATCGAGGCTGCGCGGGCTCTCGGCATCCGGCGCGGCTTCATCATGCGCTACATCACGATCCCGCAAGCGCTACGCGTCATCGTACCGCCGACCACGAGCCAATATCTCAGCTTGACGAAAAACTCCTCTCTCGGCGTTCTCATCGGCTATCCGGACCTGGTCAATGTCGGTAATACGACTCTCAATCAGACCGGACAGGCTGTTGAGGCCATTGCCGTGATGATGACCGTCTACCTGCTGATCAGCCTGACCATATCGCTGTTTATGAACATCTATAACCGTTTCGTCGCGATCCCGGAGAAATGATGCCATGAACGATACGGCATTACCGGCAGATAAGACTGTCGACGACACGACACCCGGCAAGCACAAGCCGTCTCGTCGCAGCGCGCCGCCGACCGAAAAGATCGCAGTCCTGCGCTGGATGAAGGAGAATCTCTTCTCCTCCATTTCCAATTCGATCCTGACTCTCCTGCTTGCCGGTGCATTGGTTGCCTGGCTACCGGGCCTGATCCAGTGGGCCTTCATCGATCCTGTCTGGTATGCGGCGAATCCAGATGTGTGCCGGAATGCGGAAGGCGCATGCTGGGCGGTTGTCGCCGAGAAGCATCGGCCGATGCTGTTCGGTGTCTATCCTTATGAAGAGCATTGGCGGCTCGTTATAGCGCTTATCGTTTATCTCGGATCTTTCACGATCACGCTCTTCCGCCGCTTCTGGGCATGGAAAATTCTCGTTCCCCTCTGGATCTTCGCGGTGACGACCTGTGCGATCATGCTCTGGGGCGGCATCTTCGGACTGACACCCGTCGATACGACCCAATGGGGCGGCCTTCCTCTCACGATGGTTCTCTTCACCGGGACAGTCATCTGCGGGTTTCCTGTTGCGATTCTGCTGGCTCTCGGGCGGCGCTCGCATCTGCCGCTCGTCAAGGCCGTTTCGGTGACGATTATCGAGTCGCTCCGCGGCGTTCCGCTCATCACGATCCTTTTCGTTGCCGTCAATGTCTTCCCGCTCTTCCTTCCGGAAGGGCTGGAATTCGACAAGCTGCTGCGGGTGATGATCGGTATGGCCATCTTCTTTGCCTGTTACCAGGCCGAGGTCATTCGCGGCGGCCTGCAGGCCATTCCAAAAGGGCAATATGAGGCGGCAGAAGCGCTCGGCCTCACCTATTGGCAGATGACGCGGCGCATCATTCTGCCTCAAGCCCTTCGGATCTGCCTGCCAGGCATCGTCAATCACATCATCGCAGCCCTCAAGAACACCTCCTTCGTTCTCATTATCGGGCTGTTCGATATTCTGACCGCGACAACGGCCGTCATGCAGGACCCGCTCTGGCGGCGCTTCTACATCGAGGCCTATCTGTTCGTGGCGATGGTCTATTTCTTCTTCTGCTTCGTCCTTTCCAAATACAGCCAGCAGGTCGAGCGCTGGCTGAATGAGGGACGACGGTTCTGATATGAGAGTGTGAACGCATGGCAAAGAGCGAATCCGCCCCCGATGCTTCGGACGCCGAACCCGTCATCGAACTCGAAGGTGTCAGCAAGTGGTATGGCGATTTTCAGGCACTGTGCGAAGTCGACCTGACAATCCGGAAGGGCGAGCGTGTCGTCGTGTGCGGGCCGTCGGGATCGGGCAAATCGACAATGATCCGATGCATCAACCGGCTGGAAAACCACCAGCGCGGCCGCATCGTCGTCGACGGAATCGAACTCACCGACAACTTGAAGAATATCGAGGCTGTGCGACGCGAAGTCGGCATGGTCTTTCAGTCGTTCAATCTCTTTCCGCATATGCGGGTCATCGACAATCTATCACTTGCTCCAATGCTCGTCCGACAGATGCCGAAGCAGGAGGCCGAGGATATGGCCATGAGTCTGCTCAAGCGGGTCAAGATCGAAGAGCAGGCCTACAAATATCCCGGGCAACTTTCAGGCGGACAGCAGCAACGCGTTGCGATAGCGCGTTCGCTCTGCATGCAGCCGCGCATCATGCTTTTTGACGAGCCGACCTCTGCGCTCGATCCTGAGATGATCAAGGAAGTCCTCGATGTGATGGTGGAGCTGGCGGATGACGGCATGACCATGGTCGTCGTGACCCACGAGATGGGATTCGCACGCACTGTCGCCCACCGCGTCATCTTTATGGATGATGGGGAGATCGTCGAGGTTGCACCGCCCGAAACATTCTTCTCGGCGCCGAAGAACGACCGCACCAAACTTTTCCTCGGCCAAATTCTTACCCACTAACGCAAGCGAGATCAGGTATGAGTTCCGAGGCCCCGACACCAAACATCGAACCAGGATTTACGAAAAACGGCGTACCGGACTGGGAGGCGATCCGCGCTGAGTTTCCAGGAACGCGCAATCACGCCTATCTCGATATTGGCCGCAAAGCCCTGCTGCCTCTCACCGTTCGTGCGGCGATGAACGAATGGGTCGACGATGTTTACGACAATCTTGGCAAGACGGCCTTTTCTATGGCCGGTCAGGAAGAGACTCGGGAGGCGGTCGGTCGCGTATTCGGAGCAGAACCCCGCAATATCGCAATGACCAAAAACACGTCGGAAGGCATCAATATTGTCGCCAACGGATTCCCCTGGGAGACGGGCGACAATCTGGTCATCTCGAAACTCGAACATGAGAACAATACTTTCCCCTGGCGCTATCTCACCCGCAAGGGCATCGAAATCCGTTGGGCGGAACCTGACGATCAGGGACGGGTCACCGTCGATCAGTATCGAGAAGTCGTCGATGCTCGCACGCGCATGATCGCGGTCGCCTATGTGGCCTATGGCAATGGATATCGTGCCGATCTTCCGGCAATCGCGACCTTCTGCCGTGAGCGCGGGATCCGGATGATTGTCGATGCCATCCAGGCCATCGGCGTCCTGTCGGCTCCCATTTCGTCGCTGGGCGCGGATGTTCTTGCAACCGGCGGTCACAAGGCGCAGTTCAGCCTGACCGGTGCCGGCTTCATGGTTACGAGCGACGAAATGACATCCATGCTCACACCTCCCTATGCAGCCAAGTTTTCGTTCACGTCGCTTGACCGCATGGTTCGCAATCTCGAGCTCGCACCGGACGCACATCGCTTCGAATACGGCAATCCGAATTTTCTAGGTCTGAATGTGCAGAAGCGATCGGCTGAGTTCATCGAGCAGGTCGGCCTCACCAATATCGAAGCCCGTGTGAAAGATCTGACGACTCATCTGATCGAAGAAGTTGAGCGCAGGCAGATGCGTGTGCTCACACCGCGACCGTGGGGAGAGCGCGCCGGTCTCGTTTCAATTGCTGTCGACCAACCATCGGACCAGGTTGAGGCCGCTCTCGCCGAGCGTGGTGTCATTGCGGCCTCGAAGGACGGCGCCATCCGCGCGGGCGTGCACTTCTACAACAATCGGGAGGATGTCGACCGGTTCGTCGAAGGCCTCGCTGAAGTGGTTCAAACGATGCCAGAGTCGGCAACGTGATGACGACGCCAATTCACATCGATCTGGTCAGCGATACCGCGACAAGTCCCAGCCCCGGCATTCGTCAGGCCATGGCTGAAGCGGAGGTCGGGGACGAGCAGCGCGGTGAGGACCCGACCACCAATGCACTCTGCGAACGCGTTGCCGACATGCTGGGTCAGGAAGCCGCAATGTTCCTTCCCTCTGGCGTGATGTGCAATCACGTCGCAATGGCCGTTCACTGCGAGCCAGGCGACGAGATCATTGCTGCAGAGAAATGTCATATCTGGAGTTCGGAAGGCGCAGGTGCGGCCATTTTCTGCGGCTCGCTAATCCGCAGTCTCCCAACCAAGAATGGAGTCTATTCTGCCGAGCAGCTTGTAGGGGCAATCAATCGGGGCAAACCGAAAGCCCCCCGGTCCCGGCTCGTCCATATCGAACAGACCGTCAACCGCGGTGGGGGAACAGTGTGGCCGCTAGCAACCGTTCAAGCTGTCGCCGAGGTCGCGTCTGAAAATGGCCTCAAGGTTCATATGGACGGTGCACGATTGCTCAATGCCGTCGTTGCTTCAGGCGTTTCAACCAGGGAATTCGGAGAGCCGTGCGATAGCGTCTGGCTCGACCTCTCGAAAGGTCTGGGATGTCCATTTGGCGGAGTCCTTGCCGGAAGCAAGGCATTCATGGACGAGGCGTGGCGATGGAAATTTCGTTTCGGCGGTGGAATGCGCCAATCCGGAATGATGGCCGCTGCGGGCCTCTATGCTCTCGACAACAATATCGATCGGCTTGCGACCGACCATGACAATGCACGCCTTCTTGCGGAGCTGATTTCTGAAATCCCGGGCATCGCACTCGAATTCGAGGAAACAGCAACAAATCTGGTGTTCTTCGATATCGCCGGCACCGGACTGACGACGCAGCATGTCTCCGATGCGCTGGAAAAACGAGGCATTCGGATTGGCTGTGAATCCGACACCTGTATGCGCGCAGTCACGCATATGGACGTCTCCCGAGCCGACATCGAAGAAACTGCGTCTGTTCTCAGGGAAATCCTTACAAGCGATGACGCGCGTTCAAACGCTGCCGAATAGATGCACCACTCAGCGCCCGCGAAACTCGGGTGTTCTTTTTTCGGCAAATGCCGCCTGCCCTTCGACCCGGTCTTCACTTGCATCGCACTCGGCAACAAGCCGGGCACACAGGTCTCGATCGCGTGCCCCCTCGTCCTTCACGGCTTCCTCAACAATCGATTTCGCGGCCGCAACGGAAAGCGGAGCATTGGCTGCAATCTGTTGAGCGAGATCGTTCACAGCCTCATCAAGCAAGCCTGCCGGGACAGCACGATTGATCAATCCCCAGCGCAACGCATCGGCAGCTGAGAACCGCGCTCCTGTGAATAGAAGCTCCTTGGCGTGCTTGGCGGAAAGATTTCTGGTGAGGAGCAGTATGTCATCCAGCTTGTAGCCGATCCCAAGCTTTGCCGGCGTCACTGCAAACTCCGCTGTATCGGCCGCCACCTGCATATCGCAAAGCTGTGCCAGCTCGAGGCCACCGCCAATGCAAAAGCCTGCAACGCGCGCAATCGTCGGCTTGGGAAAAGTACGAAGCGCTGCGTAGGCCCTCGCCGTGACGGCATCATATTGCTTTCGTTGTTCGGGCGTCGCCCTGAGTGTGGGGAACTCGCTGATGTCGTTTCCCGCACAAAAGCTCTTGTCCCCGGCACCCGCAAGAATCAGGACCCGCACCTCACTGTCACCCGCACATGCCTCCGCATGATCCCCGAGAGCCTGCCACATAGCCAGCGACATGGCATTTCGTTTCTGCGGCCGGTTGATCGTGAGGCGTGCGACATGTCCGTCGCGCTCGATCAAGAGATCAGACGATGCGTTAGACATTTCAACTCCTTTTCGATTGCGAAGCATGCCGAAGCAATTGCCTCATCCGGTCACATGACCTAATACCAGAGGCGTACGCTCTTGACCCGTTCTATCGGGCAAAAACGTCGTCGAAGCATCACACATCAGGGATGAAGTGCATGGGTTGGCAGCAGGAAATCTACGATGTGTTGAGACGCCACGACGTGACCCACTTCACGTATGTCCCGGACGCCGGCCATGCCGAGCTTATCGATCGCTCACTCGCCGATGATGACGTGCAATCCATACCATTGACGACAGAGGAAGAAGGTGTCGCCTTCGCTGCCGGAGCCGATTTGGGCGACGCCCGCGCTGTGCTTCTGATGCAGAGCAGCGGCGTCGGCAACTGCATCAATTTCCTCTCTCTGGTCAAAGGGGGCCGATTTCCGTTTCTGACTCTGATCAGCATGCGTGGCGAGTATGGCGAGGGCAATCCGTGGCAGATGCCGATGGGCCAGGCCGTTGCTCCTGTCCTTGAAGCCATGGGCATCATCTGTCTTCCCGTTGACGAACCGGACAATGTTGCCGAGACGGTCGATGCTGCTGCGAAAATGGCTTTCAAGTCCGGCAGCGGCGTTGCCGTCCTGTTAACCCAGAAACTCATCGGCGCGAAGGCGTTTTGAGATCATGACAAGCATGGAGAACCAAACCAGCCCTGCACCGAATTATCTGCTCGACCGCAAAGATGCGGTGCCGAAACTCGTCGGCAATCACGAGGAGCTGTTGATCGTCTCCGGTCTTGCCGGTACGTCCAAAGATATTGCCGCGATCACCGATGACGGCTCCAATGCCTTCACAATGGCCGGAGCCATGGGCGCTTCGACAATGATCGGGCTGGGATTGGCGCTCTCTCGGCCCGATCGACATGTACTCGTCGTAACCGGCGACGGCGAGCTACTGATGAATGTCGGCGCTCTGGCGACCATCTCGGTGATGGCACCGACCAATCTCGGCATCCTATGCGTGGATAACGGTCACTACGGCGAGACGGGATATCAGAAAAGCCACACCAGTTGCGGGGTCGATCTGGAGAAAATGGCCATCGGCGCCGGTTTCAATGTCACAAGCACGATTGAACATGAGGCCGATCTCGAACAGGGCGCACGGATGCTGCGGCAAAGCAACGGCCCAAGCTTTGTGGTCGTCCGGGTCAAGCCTGACCCGCCCCCGGCCTTCAAACGGTTGCTGGATCCTTCCGCTGCGCGGGTGAGGTTTCGGACTGCCCTGTTAGGCAAACCCTGACCCACCCGGCTGGAGCAATTGTACTTGATGTCACCTGGTTGCGTTTAACCCGGTCCAGCCTGCTCAACCGCCACCTTCCGGCATCGTACCGGGCCTGATGTACTGAAACATGTGCGGGACATAGTCTTCCTTGCCAAGGTCGACGCCGTGGTTTCGCAAAATTGCGTAAGCGGTCATCAGATGGAAGTAGAACTGGGACAGCAACCAATCGCGGACATATTGCTCACCGGTCATGTCGAAGGTCATGCCGTTCGGTAATTCCAGAGCGATTGCACGTTGCCCACCCTCATCAAGTGCCCCTGGTTCCAATTCTTCCAGCAATACGAGGGCTTCGGCGATTCGGGCTTTGGCGTCGGCGAGCGAGCCGGGATGTTCACCGGCATTTCGACCTTCCGATGCCACATCTTCCAGGGTCGAAGGCACGGGTAAACCGCGAAGGCGGAAGACTGCCTCTTGAGATTGAAAGCACGCGAACCGGATCTGCGATGCAAGTGGAAACATGTCCTCTGCGAGGCGAAGCGACATGAGCGCTTCCGGGTCTCCGCCCGATAGCCGCTCAGCCTCGGCAGCCTTGTCGGTCCAGGCAGCGAGACTCCGCAGCATTTGAGTGAAGGCCGGTACGAGAAACGTCGACAGCAAGATTGTAGCTCCCGATATCGGTTTTAGTCTGGCCGAAACATGGTCATCAGCCAAGCCGTCCGCAAGGCGCATCTTGAGACGAACCGGCTCCGATCAATTGCGATCAGGTCTCGTAAATATATATTCCCGGAGCGTCACCGAGCGGATGGCCAAGGGTTGTCGTTGCGCCCGGCGCAGTTGCCGCAGCCTTGCCATGGGAATTGCTCTCAAGCCATTCCGCCCACTCCGGCCACCATGATCCATTCTTGACCGGTGTTTGAGCCGTCCAGGAATCCGGATCGAGATACTGGCTTTCTGGCCCTTGTGTGGAAACCTGATAATGCCTGCGTGGATGTCCCGGCTCGGAGACAATGCCGGCATTGTGCCCGCCACTCGTCAACAGGAACGTAACCTCCGTATCGGTCAAGAGGTGAAGCTTGAAGACCGATCGCCATGGCGCGACATGATCGGTCTGGGTTCCGACCGCGAAGATGGGTACCCGTATGTCGCTGAGTGCGATGGGGCGCCCGTCCACCAGATACCGTCCGGTTGCCAGATCGTTGTCGAGAAAAAGCCAACGAAGATACTCCGAATGCATCCGATAGGGCATACGGGTCCCGTCGGCGTTCCAGGCCATCAGATCATTCATGGCTGCCCGGTCGCCCATCAGATATTCGCGAACCATGCGCGACCAGACGAGATCGTTTGACCGCAACAGCTGAAACGCACCACCCATCTGCCCTGAGCCGAGAAAGCCTTGCTCCCACATCATATCTTCGAGAAACGCGAGTTGACTTTCGTTGATGAACAATCCCAGCTCGCCTGGCTCTGTAAAATCCGTTTGGGCAGCAAACAGCGTGAGTGACTTCAACCGATCGTCACTATCGCGCGCCATGGCAGCGGCAGCGATGGATGCAAGCGTCCCGCCGAGGCAGTACCCCACCAGATGAATAGCTTGGTCCGGGGAGGTTTTTCCAACCGCATCGAGGGCTGCATTGACGCCGAGCTTGCGATAATCGCTTAGACCGATGTCGCGATGCTCGGGTCCTGGATTGCGCCAGGAAATCATGAACACATTGAAGCCGCGCCCGACCAGATACCGCACCAATGAGTTTTGAGGCGATAAGTCCAGGATGTAGTATTTCATGATCCAGGCAGGAACGATCAGGACAGGCTCGGCATTAACCTCCGATGTCGTGGGCGCATAGTGAATGAGTTCCATCAGTTCATTGCGGTAGATAACCTTTCCCGGGGTAGCCGCCACATCGCGTCCGACGACAAAGTCCTCGCTTCCCTTTACCGGTTTACCACCGAGGATTCGTTCAAAATCTTCCCAGAAATGCAGGCTGCCTCGAACGAGATTGCCGCCTGCTTCGCTGGCGGTCCGTTGGAGAACTTCCGGGTTCATCCATGGGAAGTTAGCCGGTGAAACCATGTCCAGGAGTTGGCGTGTTGCGAATTCGACGACTTTTTCATGCTGCGCGTTGACACCGCGAACATCGCTCGTCGCCACCGACCACCATTGCTGCGTCAAAAGAAAACTCTGATAGATCAGATTGTGTGGCCAAGCCTTCCAGGCGTCGGAACGAAACCGGCGATCCTGTGGAAGCGGCTCGATGCATGGGGGTGTATTGCCTTCTTGCCGGGCACAGTGAGCTGCATAGAGCGCAAGACGAAGCACTTTTCGAACGGCTTTCTCGGACAGCTGAACCTGCTTGCCCGGCGATGTCGCGAGATGCAAAGCCCAATCGAAATACGCCTCGAGAATGACTGCCGGGGAAAGACCCGATGTCCATCGTGCCAGAGCTGCGTGGAAGGAACGGTCAAGGACCTCCGGCACGGCGGTCGATGTATAGGAATCTCGCAGGAACCGATGGAAAAGCGGATTGGACGATGTCACCGGGTTATCGCGCTGTGTGACGACCTGGCGATTTGCCACGAACTGACGTCCCTCAGGTCCGGTAGGCTCAAATGTTCTGTCGACAATCTCTGACATGACTGGCTTGCCTGTATCGCAGTGTGCATCGAAACGCATGCCTCATCGACATACCAGCAACGAGTTCGCGCGGGCCTGACCAAGATCAGATCTTCTCCGCGCGTCAGAAGGCGCCATGCTTCGACGGAGTCGCTGGACGGCTGCAAGCCTCTGTCTTGTCGCGTGTCTTCGTCCCGGAACCAGTTCCCGCAGCCGGGCGACTCGTACCAGAGCCACTCGGAAACGATAAAATACTCCAACCGGAATCTGTCCGGTTGGAGCTTTGTAGCCTTGCAATAGGGTGCTTGCCGATCGGCAAAAGCCTGTCTGCCTTACGCCGCTTTTTCAGCCGCCACTGCGACTTTTTTCATATCCTGGCTCTTCTTCGGTGAAGGGCTTTGCGTTTGCGCCAATACCGGTGTTGCGCCAGCTTCCGCCGGCAACGTCCATAGCCCCATCATGAGCGTACTCATATTGCTGGCGTGGCTTTGGTAGTGCTGCAACATGGCCTCCGTAAACCTGCCTTGCAGCGCGACCACGTCCTGTGCGTTGGAACATGCTGATATCTCTGCTGGCAGGTGCGCATAAGCCTTTGACCGCTCACCGATCAGATCAAACATTTCCCGACTGCAACCCGCCCATGCCTGAACCATCGATCCGTTCAGAGTTGCGAGTGTTTGAGCGTTGTTCTCTGCAAATCGGGTTATCGGCTCGGTTGTAAAAGGGGCCATCCCCTGAGGAGTTTCAAACATCGTGACTGACCTCACTCTTCGATCTTCCCGCCTGGAGAGACACTCGCAAGGCGGGTGCTTGATGGTCATTATGACCATGCAACCGGAGCGTGCCGTGATCTGAGTCAGCGATGGGTGCGACAAATCCGACATTCCGAACCTGCCTGTCCGGCAAGGCGTCTGCTTTATGGCGAACGGCTCACTGTTGGATGGAACTGATGAGCATTTTTGATCGACGAGGATTCTTGAACAATGGCGTATTCCGCAATCTGAGAATGCGATTGCGCCCCTGTTCTGCAATGTACACGGATCCATCCTTGCCAAAGGCAATTCCCTGAGGCTTTGCGACATTGTTCAGAATTGTCTGGAGATTGCCGTTTACAAAGCGCAAGACACGTCCCTTATTGCGGTCCTCCGTGATCCAGAGCGCGCCGTCCGGAGCAAAGGCAATCTGATCCGGCTTGTTGAGGCCAGTGATCAGCACGTTGGTGGCTTCCGAAGAAACCTCCAAAATTCGCCCTGTATGCGTTTCAGCAACATAGATCCGATCATCGTTTCCGATCGCCAGCCCTTCGGGCCCCTTTAATCCCGTTGCGATCGGCGTAACGCTGCCATCACCGGACAACACAACGACCCGCCCGGCTGACTTTCGGTCTTCCGCAACGACCAGTTCACCGTGAACATTGCGCTGGATGCCTTCCGCCTTATTGAGACGAGCCACAACGCGGTGTGCATGATTCTCCAGATTCAAGCGGAGAATGCGACCATCTTGGACTTCCTCCGTCGCGTAAAGAAAAGGCCACGACAGCAAGAGACCATCGGGCCTGTGCAGCCCGGTCATTATGATATCAAGTCTGCGATTGCGAATATGGGCGATTTGGCCACGCCCATTATCTCGTTCAAGACTGGCGTATAGAGAGCCGTCTTGGGCAACGACGATATTGTCGACACGCTCAATGTTGTCGACAAAAAGTTCATAACGCCATTGCTCTGCCGCTCGAGGATGATTGCCCCCCAGCAGATAGGTCGCAGTGGCTAAGATTGGAACAGCAGCGATGCAGAGAATTCTGGCAGATCTGGAAAGCGCCATGGAACAGCCTCCGGAAACACGGAAAAACTTGTTCCATACTCACAGCAATTACCATGCCGAAAGCTGTTGCGATGTCAGAAATGCAAGGTGGTGCTAGCTGTTACGCCAACTCGCCTTGGATTTGCATGTCTTGCAAACACGTTCGCCAGACCATTCACTCGGGAACGGCTCACTGCAGATAAGACACTTGCGCGTCTTACGTTCGGTGCCTTTGTCGGCCTCCGGTTTCTTGTATGTTTTTGCCATTTATTGATCTCACAACCCACTTCGGTGCAAGCGGGCTTCGTAACTCCCAACGATACAATCTACTGCCGTCCCTGGTCCTGAGAGGCTACGCGACGCCGCGGGGATATGGTTTCAATTCGATACGGTTCTATGCAGGTGTGTCACAAGTCGACACTTTGGACTTTTGCGCTCCACATACCGCGCTGGACGGCGGAGTGGATTACAGCGCATACTGCATAAATCCGATTTCCTTTAAGAAATGGTGATTTTCTCGCGGTTTTCAAGCTGAGGCGTAGCATTTTCCAGCGCTGCGGTATAGATCAAGATCGCTTTTCCCGGTGGAAAATTGTCAAAAAAGTGTCTGGCCGGACTGATCAGGCCATCGGGAAGGCATTCGTTTGCCCTTCAGAGTCCATCAATCCTGGTCTACGGCAAAATCAGTTGTCGCAGGTAAATCATGCGTTTGCACGCGATCGGCAGCGAAACGAAGCAACGCGCGGCAAACACTTCGCTCGACGGCTTCATTAGCCACTGGAACGATCAGCAGGCAGGCTCCTTCCTCAAGCCGACGGTTCAAATCGGCCGCCAGAACAGGCTCCATCCACTCATCGAAGGACAAGATCCGGTTTCGGATGGCTTGAGACAAGCCATGCTCTACAGGTTGGTCCTCATATGTACCCGACGAGTCGCCGTGAGGCTCCCGCACCACAGCCGACGGCCAAGGCACGTCAATCTCGCGATCTGATGCATGTCGGAGAACTGCCAGTTGCCCCTCAAGTTCCGGCGTCTGCCCAAGAAGCAATGCTTGAGCTGGCGAGAAGTCATCATCTTCGATGGCAGCAAACTTCTCGACAATCTGTCTCAGATTCTCACACGCGGTCAGGATGCCGAATACAATTCTGAGTTTCGCGCCATCGCCCATAAGACTATCCTGCATCGACAACCAATGGGGATTGGCGAATACGGCCTCTGTGCGCGTATCGAGACACCTGCTTCATGTTTTCCGGCCCGGCCTGGTCGCATGACCTGGTTCAATCAAAAGCCGCCACGTTGACCGTGATCGTGCGACTTTCGATCGACCTCATGCTGCGAGAGCAACGCGTCCGAGTCCCATCAGGCACGCTGCACTAAGCGACTTGGCGATAACACTCGCTCGAGAGGAGTTCCTGCTGTTCGCCCAAGATCTCAAGATTCTCGATATCATGGATCACGACGGTCTGGGGGTGAGGTAAATCAATGACAGAGCGCGATTTTAGTTTGCTGAGGCAACGACTGACAGTCTCATTCGTGATCCCGAGATAGTCAGCGATATCTGCGCGCGTCATCGGCAGAGACACGATGACGGAGAGACCATTGCCCAGGTCCTTCTGGCGTGCGACCGTCAATAGGAAGGACGCGACTTTCTCGAGCGCCGATTTACGCCCCAGCAGGACGAAATGATCCAGCATGCGGGCCATCTGGTCACCGGTGCATTCGATGATCCGTCGACCGAGTTCCGGATTGTTGTTCGCTGCGCGAAAAACCTGATCCTTGCTAAGCTGCACGACGCGGGCTGCACAGGTTGCCTCGCAACTGAAGCGATAGGACTGTCCGTGTTCAAGACCGACGAAATCGCCTGGATATGCGAAGGAAATGACCTGTCGGCGCCCGTCTGCAAGCACGCGAAAACAGCATACGGCACCTTCCAGAACTTCATAAACGTTCTGCGCTTCATCGCCTTCAAGGAACAGTGGCTCGTGGGCGCAGTAATTCCGAACCCGCTGGCCACCGTGCGGAACTTCAATTCGTGGCGATTTGGGGTTGTAACCTCTCGTCTCGTCGAGTACCGCGATGGATGCGTACATGGTCCGATCCTCCTCATGTGCTGCTGCGGCTTTTCGTTGAGGATCATCAAATCATTGCCATGTAAGAGGCGTTTGGCCGCAAAGTAACAAAATGTAACAATGCCATTTTGCAGGGTGCGGCGATTTAGCACGACGTCAGGGGAATCCCCTGACAGATCACCCGCCGAGCAGTACAGATCGCAACTTTTGTCGAGGACTGACGCGTGACTGCGCAAATACTTGTTGTGGACGACGACCCGAAGGTCCGATTACTGCTGAAGCGCTGCTTCGAGCAAGAAGGCTATGGCGTCCATCAAGCCTCGACCAGCAGCGAGGTCGCGGACTGCCTCGCCTCCGAATCGATCAATCTGATCACGCTTGACCTCAACCTGGGACAGGACGACGGATTGGATATTGCGCGCAGCATTCGCTCGACGTCGGACATCCCGATTATCATCGTCTCCGGCAAGGGCGAACTCATCGATCGCGTCGTGGGTTTGGAACTCGGTGCGGACGACTATATTGCCAAGCCGTTCCATATTCGCGAAGTCCTGGCGCGGGTGCGTTCGGTTCTCAGACGCAGCGAAGCGGTCACGTCAAAACCGACCGATGGGCAGAACACCGAAAACGATCGGCTCGCTTTCAATGGCTGGGTCGCCGACTTCGACAAGTTGGAGCTGAGATGCGGCGATGAACTCTGTGACATCACCACCGGGGAGTTCAGACTTCTCGAAGCGTTTCTGCGCAACCCGCATATCGTCTTGACGCGAGACCGCCTCATGGATCTTCTGAAAGGCCATGATTGGACTCCGCTCGACCGCAGTATCGACAATCAGATTTCACGCCTTCGAAAGAGAATTGAATCCGACCCAAGCAATCCCGAACTCATTCGCACTGTGCGGGGTGCCGGTTATAAGTTTACTGGCGACATCGAGGAAGGCTGAGTTTTCAACCCAGCGCATCTGCGATAGCACGTGCGAGGTCAGCCTGACGGTATGGCTTGCGGAGCACGCTCAAATGTTCGTCGGCCAGTTTTTGCGCATTGACCAACTCCTCCGCATAACCCGATGTCAGCAGGAGTCGCACTTCTGGAAAACGCTCTCTCACACGTGCACACAAATCATAACCTGACATGCCACCCGGCATGACGAGGTCGGTGAAAACAAGATCGATCTGATCGGCCGTGCCCATGACTTCAAGTGCCAGAGGGCCATTCTCGGCCTGAAGCACGTCATAACCTAGCGTCTCCAGACGCGTGACCGTCAATTTGCGGACACGTGCATCATCCTCGACAACCAGAATTCGCTCGCCAGCCGCACGCCGAAGACCGTTCGACGTATCGTCGTCCGGCATCTGATCTGCAGGATCTTCCACACGTGGGAGATACAGATTGATGGTGGTTCCCTTCCCCACCTCGCTGTAAATCGTGACATGACCACCGGACTGCTTGGCAAAGCCATAGACCATAGACAGACCGAGACCACTCCCCCGACCGACGTCCTTCGTCGTATAAAAAGGCTCGAAGACCCGCTCGCGAACGCTTGCCGGCATTCCATGCCCTGTGTCTGAAACTGCAAGTTGCACATAATGGCCCGGTGCCAGACCTGCTTCGATTGCAATGTATTCCTCATCGACAATCGCGTTGCGCGTTTCGAGAATGAGCTTTCCTCCATCAGGCATGGCGTCTCTGGCGTTGAGCGCAAGATTGACAATAGCTGTTTCGATCTGACCCGGATCGGCTTCCGTCATCCACAAGTCCGTACTCAATACGGTGCTGAGATCAATTGCGCTTCCGAGCGTACGATGCAGAAGATCCGTCAACCCCAGGATCAGCTCGTTGAAGTCGACGGTTATGGATTCAAGCTGACTGCGGCGCGCGAACGCCAGGAGGCGCGCCGTAAGTTTGGCGCCGAGGTCCGCAGCCTCCTGCGCTTCGAGCAGAAGATCCCGCGCGCCCTCCTCCTCCAACTGCATGTCGAGCAACTCCAGATTGCCGATAATGACCGTCAGCAGGTTGTTGAAGTCGTGCGCAACACCGCCGGTCAGCTGACCGATCGCATCCATCTTCTGTGAATGACTGAGCGCGCGCTCGGCATTTTTGCGTTTCGACATGTCATGTATGATGCCGGTGAAGAACGTTTCGCCATCGACGTTAAACTCACTCACCGAAAGATAAATTGGGAAAGTCGACCCGTCATTGCGGCGTGCAATCACTTCACGTCCGATGCCTATGATCCTGCGCTCACCAGTCTCATGATAATGCATGAGATAACCGTCATGCTCAGAGCGGTAGGGTTCGGGCATCAAGATCTTGACATTCTGTCCAACCAAATCGTCTTCGGAATACTGAAAAAGCGCCACAGCGGCAGGATTGACCGAGGTTATGCAACCGTCCCGATCGATTGTAATGATGGCATCGATCGCCGAGCGCAGCAGAGCATCCAACCGCGAAGCCTTTGCCTCAACCGACGATAGTTCTTTTCCCCCAGATGTCATGCGGGCCCCACGGTTCCACCAAGCATATTGTTCATAGTAGAACAGATTGCACAGGGGTCCAGGGACTGCGGCACAATGGCTATTGCTCCGTCCGCCACCGAGAAATCTGGACCAAGAAAATGGTGATGAGAGGAACGATCAACCCAATCGCTGCAACGGTGATGAGAAGCCATCCAAGCTCTCCATAATCGGCTTCAACCAAGATGTTACCATTGTCTTGGTCGCGCACTTCGCGGGAGACCACGAATGCCATGTTGAGATACTTGGTCGCGAGGCTGCTCGCAGACAGCGCCAAATTGGTGAAAGACGCCATAACCGCAAAGAATGTTGCTTTAAGGTTTGGGGGAGCATTTTTTGCAATCCACGCAAGCATTGGGATCATTGCCACCTGACTCAACGGCGACTCCGCAGCAGCATCGATCAGGGCAATGAACCGTGCATCGACGACACCATTTGTGTGCGCTTCCGTCCATTCGTGCAGGCCGAAATAGAGCCCGATATTCGGTAACGCCAAAACCGCACCCGCGACCGTCAGCAACACAACAATGACGGCAATCGACCGACGTGCCATAAATGGACGCAAAACCAGCATTCCTAGAATCGCAAGTCCGGATGCCATAAAGCTCAGGACAGACAGGAAACGCTGATCGAATCCGAGCTCATCGATGTTGAACCAAGTGAGACCTGGTCCTGGCAAAGGGACAGCGCGGAAAACAAAAATGATCAGCGCCGTACCAATGAGCGCCTGCGCTGCTCGCCTATCCAGCTCACGGACAAGGCGCCCCATCAGAAACAGCACAATCACCATCGATCCCGTAAAGACGATCTCCTGAGCAAATGCGACCTGTCCGAGTCCCATTACGAGCGTGAAGACGACAAAAACAAAGCCGCCTCCAAATATCCACCCGTTGGGCTTGGTTGGATTCTCCTGTTCCAAAAGCAGCGAATCTATTTGCTCCTTGCTAAAGCCCTGTTGGCCTAAGCGCCGCTCACGAGACCGACGCAGAAAGCCGGCTAGAAACACCCCCGCAACGGAAATGACGGGTATTGCAAGCGCAGAAAGATAAATATCGGCATAGATGTCGACCCGCTCTACCTCCGACAGTTTTTCCACGTTGGAAAACATGAAGATATTGAGCCCGGCGACAAACATCAGCCCGCCGATGATGGCAAACCGGCCCAGTGTCTGCATCGTTGTGTGCTGGGCCTTGGCCAGCGCGTCGGAAATGGGTTGGCCTTCGTCGTCGACCGACGGCACGGCCTCAACGGTCATGGCATCGGCAACGACATCCTGAATCACATAGCCGGATGGCGCGAGTAGCGCGCTGACCACATACCAGGACTCAGCACTCATGACGGTCGTGAGAGTTTCAGTGTGTACGATCAACCCGAACATGATGAGAATACTGGCGGCAATCAATCCCGCGCCAACGAAGATCAGCGCCGACTTCCATCGCCAGATTAGATCGACCAGGTGGCCGAGTGGCATTTTCAGTGCCCAGGGTATGCCGGCCCAGAAACCCAGACTTGCCAGGAATGCTGCAGACAATCCGAGATAGTCCTTTACGAAAAACGTTCCGACAATCGCCGTCAGTCCAGAGACGCCGGCAGCGAAATAGACCATCAACGGGGGCAGATACGACCATCGGAACTGGCGGCCAAGGTCCAGGATGGTCGCATCGAACCAATGAGCGAGCGAGGTACGATTCATAACGAAATATACGCAATGTTCCGTTGAAGTTCACCTCGCCCGCAGGATTGGCTGCAAGTCGCGCAACTGCTTGAAACATTCCCTCTTACTTCAACCGAGACGCGAGCAACAACTCGACCCGCTTCACCTCACGAATGACGCGATCGGCCTGCATCTGAGGCGTCAGGCTCAGCTTCAGCTGTGTCGCCATCAATGCAAGCACGGCGCATGAGATCCCCCACTTGACGGCAGGCAGAACATCGACCGCATTGTAGAAGTGATAACCGCACCACACAGCGCCCAGAAACATGATGCTTTGTACGATCATAAGGACCCAGGTGACCCAGCCGAGCTTGCCTCCGAATTGACTGAGACCCAGGGCAAAGAAACCCAGTTCCTCTGTCTTTTCGAATATCTCGCGATCCTCGCCAGTCAGCGCTGCCTCAATCATCCTGTCGAGTTTGCTCATTTCTTCGTTACTCATCCTTCTCTCCTTCCAGAGACTGTTTGAGTTTTTCACGTGCATGCATCAGGCGCGTTTTTACGGTGCCCACCGGGACATCGAGCGCAACGGAAACCTCAGCGACGCTCATATCTTCCAAGTAGAAAAGTGCAATTGCTGCGGCCTGCTCTGGCGGCAATCTCGATATTGCCCGGCGAACCTGCATGGCCTGTGCCTGTTCGGTTCCACTTTCGCCGACGAAACCATCGACGTCGTTGGCGATTGCATTCTTGAGTTGACGTTGGCTCTGTTTGCTGCGGACGATTCGCGAGCATCGGCGTGTGGTGATCCGTGTCGCCCAGGCCGGAAAAGCACGCACATCGTTCAGTTTTCTCAACCCGCGAAAAATCTCGATCCAGGTTTCCTGAACCACATCGCGAGCGTCTTCAGCATCTCCCAACAGCCGGATTGCGTGGGCGAACAGGCGTGGACCTCTCAGCACCACAAGCTCCGCCATTGCCTTGCGGTCACCCAGTCTGGCTGAAGTGACCAAATAGTCTTCCAAGACACGTTTGGGATCGACCACAGGCCCTCTCCATCCTCCATCGTTGAATAAAAGGTGGAGCCGAGCGGGAATTCGGTTCAATCCCGCAGAAATTAGTTTCAGGAAATCGCCGGTTTCTTGATCGTGTCGGAACCCTTGAACAGCGGGTTCTGACCCAGGTCAATGTCCTTGCGTTGGCTCTCTGCGATGAAAATGAGTTTGATATTGCAGCCGGTCCGGCTGGGCTCGCATCGCGTGAGGCGCGAACTCGCTCAAACCGTATCGACATACACGACACAGCCATTGCGGACGAAAATTGTTACCGCCCCATGTCCAAAACCATCTTTCATACGGAAGGACTGACGAAGGTTTACCAGACAGGTGAGGTGGAGATACACGCACTGCGTGGCATCGACATGGAACTCTACGAGGGCGAACTCGTGGTTATGCTCGGTCCATCGGGCAGCGGAAAATCCACTCTTTTGAACATTTTGGGCGGACTCGATAGCGCAACAGGCGGCCGCGTAGTCTTTCGCGATCTGGATCTGACCAGTCTCAGCGATCGCAGGCTGACGCATTATCGCCGCGATCATGTCGGTTTCGTGTTCCAGTTCTACAATCTGATACCCAGCCTGACCGCATTGGAGAATGTCGCCCTTGTGACAGAGATCGCGCCCGACCCAATGTCGCCGGAAGCCGCGCTGGCCTTGGTGGGACTCGAGGATCGAACGGATCACTTTCCTGCACAATTGTCGGGCGGCGAACAGCAACGCGTTGCCATCGCCCGCGCGATCGCCAAGCGTCCCGAGGTCATGTTCTGCGATGAACCGACGGGCGCGCTCGACAGCAAAACCGGTATCCGAGTGCTCGAGGCTCTGACGGCCGTCAACGAAGAGCTCGGAACCACCACTGCGGTCATCACCCACAACGCCGCGATCCAAAAAATCGCAGACCGGGTGTTCCGCTTCCATGACGGCCGCATCGCCGATGTCTCGGTCAACGAGACACGCGTCGACGCAAGCGACGTGAGCTGGTGATGCTGTCATGAGTGCACTCGACAAGAAACTGCAACGGGACCTCCGCCGCCTGGCAGCGCAAGGCCTCGCGGTCGCGTTTGTCATCGCAGCCGGCGTCATGACTTTGCTGCTCGCGGTTGGCACCTCTCGCTCTCTGGACGAGACCCGCACAGCCTACTATGAGCGTTATCGATTTGCCGATGTCTTCGCGGCGGCAACACGCGCGCCCAACGCATTGCTTGACCAACTACGTGAAATTCCTGGTGTTTCTGCGGTTGAGACGCGGATCATGAAGGCGGCATTGCTCGATATCGCCGGTATGGCGGAACCGGCAACCGGTATTGCCATTTCCCTGCCCGATCACCGCGCACTCCGCCTCAACAGGCTCTATATTCGGTCTGGTCGTCTGCCGGGACCTGGCAAGATCAACGAGGTCGTCGTCAATGAAGCCTTTGCCAAAGCTCACGGGTTTCGTGTTGGCTCGCGTTTTCAGGCCATTCTCGGTGGAAAGAAGCGCAAGCTGGACATTGTCGGCATCGCTCTGTGTCCGGAGTTCATTTATGCCCTTGGACCCGGCGATCTCGTACCGGACGGACAGCGCTTCGCTGTTCTTTGGATGTCAGATAAGGCGGTCGAATCCATCTTCGATCTGGAGGGGGCCTTCAACTCGGTTGCGATCAAGCTTCTTCGGAATGCCTCTGAACCGGATGTGATCGACCGGATCGATGGAATTCTCGCTCCTTATGGCGGTACCGGCGCCTATGGGCGGAAGGACCATCAGTCCCATGCTTTTATCGATAGCGAACTTGAGCAACTCGCTGCGATGAGCCGTGTTATTCCACCGATCTTCCTGCTCGTATCGGCCTTTCTGATCAACATGATTCTCTCACGGCTGATCGCTCTCGAGCGCGAGCAGATCGGACTGCTGAAGGCCATCGGTTATGGCCGGGCTGCAATAGCGCTTCATTATGTGAAGCTCGTCGTCGCCATTACAGCTATCGGGCTCGTTATTGGTTTTGCAGCGGGAACATGGCTTGGCCAGGGTCTCACCAAGTTCTATGGCGACTTTTTCCACTTTCCGTTCCTGATCTTCCGGCGCGACCCCGAGCTTTATGCGATCGCGGCAATCGTCGCACTCGGCGCATCCATTGCCGGGGCAATCAAGTCTGTCGGTGCGGCCGTAAAACTACCGCCAGCTGTCGCCATGTCGCCCCCTGCCCCGGCCCGCTACGCACGCATGGGAATTGAACATCTGGCGGCCTTCAAAGCGATGACGCAGCTCACCATGATGGCCTTGCGGCATATGGTTCGCTGGCCCGTGCGTTCGGCGGTGACCGCATTCGGGACCGCACTCGCCGTCTCGCTGTTGATCACAGCGACCTTCATGCTCGACAGTCTCGAGTTGATGATCGATGTCACATATGTTCAAAGCAACCGGCAGGACGCGACGATCACATTGAGCGACGAGAAGGACGGTCGTGCATTACAGGCTGCCGCACAACTCCCTGGCATCTTGAGAGCCGAACCCTATCGAGCCGTTGCCGTGCGACTCAGGCATGGGCATCGAAGCAGACGGATTTCAATCCAGGGACAGCCTCGCGGCATGGATCTGAGCCGCATTTTGGACAGAAACCATACGCCCGTCTCTCTGCCCGATAACGGGCTCGTCGTGAGCGAACGCGTTGCCGAACTCCTCTCGATCCAACGCGGCGACACGATTCAGGTCGATATTCTGGAAGGGCGCCGCGGGACCAAGACCGCAACCGTTACAGATATCATAACCTCGTATTTCGGTCTGCTGGCCTACATGGATTTCCACGCTCTGAACCGAATGCTCGGCGACGGCCCTCAGCTGACCGGTATCCATGTCGCCTATGACGAGGCTTTGACGGGCGACCTGTTTCGCACGATCAAGGGCCTGCCGGCCGTGTCGGCCATTGCACTCCTGCGGGTCTCGCTCGCCAAGTTCCGCGAAACAATCGCCCGGAACATTACGGTCTCGACGACAATCTACGTCGTTCTGAGCGTCATCATCGCATTCGGGGTCGTCTACAACAGCGCGCGGATTCAATTCTCGGAACGCGCGCGAGAATTTGCCAGTCTCCGGGTCCTTGGTTTCACGAACACGGAAGTCAGTCGCATCCTGATGACGGAACTGGCGATCCTTGTGGTCCTGGCCCAGCCTATCGGATGGGCCATCGGCTACGGCTTCGCTCGCCTTGTCATCAGAGGCTTCGAAAGCGACCTCTATACGATCCCATTCATTATCGAACAGGACACCTATGCGGCGGCAAGCCTCGTGGTGATTGCTGCGGCCGGCGTGTCAGCCATGCTTGTGCGTCGGCGGATCAACCGGCTCGACTTGATAAGAGCATTGAAAACGCGGGAATGAAGGTGATGTCCGGATTGACGATCAAACGCATTCTCCTCGCCCTCGTCTTCGCATTGGCCATAGGCGGACTTATCTACGCTCTCCAGCCTCAGCCCGTGCCGGTCGACACAACCCAGATCGGGATTGGGACAATCGAGGTGACGATTGACGACGAAGGTGAAACCAGAATTCGCGAGGTCTATACCGTATCCGCACCGATCGGCGGCAAGATGCAGCGATCGCCGCGAGAGGTTGGCGACCCGGTCACGAAAGACAAGACAATTGTTGCCGTCATCAGACCGGGAGATCCCGAGTTCCTTGATGTGCGGCGGCGCCGCGAATTGGAAGCCGCCGTGGCCGCGAACAGAGCGGCCGTTTCTCTCGGCGAGTCGAAAATTCGCCAAACACGCGCGGAACTCATATTCGCAGAAAGCGACCGCACCCGCGCCAAACGACTCGCCGAACGCAAGATTGTCTCGGAACGCGCACTCGAAAAGGCGGAGCTGGAGGTGGATGTGCGACGCGCTGCCGTCGCCCAGGCCGAAGCCGATCTCGAACTCAAACGCCGCGAACTCGAAAGCGCAAAAGCCCGGTTAATCGGACCCGAACAACTCGGGGTCGCGGATGACGACGCCAATTGCTGCGTCGAGGTGCGCGCGCCCGTTAGTGGAAATGTTCTCAAAATCCACCATGAGAGCCAACAGGTTGTGCAAGCCGGTGCCGAACTGCTGGAGATCGGCGATCCGCAAGATTTGGAAATTGTAACCGATCTCCTGTCGACCGACGCCGTGAAGATCAAGATTGGTGCCGAGGCACGGATCGAGGCCTGGGGCGGCGAACAGACTTTGAAGGCCCGCGTCAAGCGAATAGATCCTGCTGGTTTTACCAAGGTCTCAGCGCTCGGGATCGAGGAGCAGCGCGTGAACGCAGTGCTCGACATCGTCGATGACAAAGAGACATGGACAGCTCTTGGGCATGACTTTCGTGTCTTCGTCCGAATCAGCATCTGGAAGTCTGACAACGCGCTTCGCGTTCCTATCAGCGCGCTCTTTCGCACCGGAAAGGACTGGAGCGTGTTCAAGGTTGTCGCGGGCCAGGCTCGGCTCACGCGTATCGAAGTCGGACACCGAAATGCCGAAGTTGCCCAGGTCCTGAGCGGTTTAGCCGCCGGAGATAAGGTCGTTCTGCACCCGAGCGACAAGGTTGGTGACGGTTTGGAGATCGTCGAGCGCGACAGCGATACGATCGATCTGCAGTGACCTCCTGATTGGTCAATCTGCTCCGACTTAACAAAGATCAATCGCGGCCGTCTTTGGCGCTGTTATTCTTCGAGCATGCACCTCATTGAGGGAACCAAGAACAGTGAAAGCTGACTGGCTGGGTCATAATAGCGCTGAGGCAACGATCACCGTTGAGGCACGTCTGTTCAACAGTCTGACGAGATTCGCATCCGGGCGACGCATCCGTCGTCATGTTGATCTGCCCGTCGGCAGTACTGTCGCCGATCTGATGCGTCGGCTTTCGGTGCCGGAGCGGGATGTCTTTCTTATTCTTCGGAACGGCCGCGACATAACCCGCAGCTTGCATACAACTCTCAACACGGGTGCTTTCCTGAACGACGGCGACGTCATCGCGCTTTCTGGGCCCGTCCCCTATAGTTGGGGATATGGTGCACCGGTGGTCTAGGTCATGGCACATGTTCCCACACTGGTTGGCGATTTCGCCGAGGAAAACGCGAACCGCGCCTTGCGGTTCCGTCATGCCATCGCGCTGATCGATGCCGCCAATGCAGACGATCCGAACAAGACCCCTGACCGGGGTCAGATGCGCCCTGCCGAACTCGTCTATGGCGAGCGCATGTCAAAGACTCTGGACCGGCTTTATCCCTCGGCATCGGAACTCCTGGCACTCGCCGCACGCGCACAGCATATCTGCCGCTGGACCGTCTCCCGCAGCAGCTATCCCGAAGGCCGCATCGGATATCTACGTTGGCGTACCGATTTGAAGAAGCAGCACGCCGAGCAAACAGCGACGATCCTCGACACATCCGGTTATGACGGTGCCGAAATCGCCCGCGTGCAATCTCTCGTCCGCAAAGAAAACCTGAAGACCGACGCGGAAGCACAGGCACTTGAAGATGTGGCCTGTGTGGTTTTTCTCGAATACTATTTTGCCGGATTTTCCGAGAAGCACGACACGGACAAGATCATTGCAATTCTGCGGAAGACCTGGCGGAAGATGTCAGAGACCGGACGTCAGGGCGCGCTGGCTCTCGAGTTTTCGCCAGAGGTTGGCGCCCTCATCGAGCGGGCGTTGGCGGAAGATTGAGCATAGCCGCACTGAACGTATATTCGTCATTCAGCCCGAACGAGATCGACATATCCATTATCCGCCACAGCACAAGACTGTGGGTTGTCGTTGCAGAGCGCTCAGCAAAAAACGAAACGTTCTGGATCAACTCTTCTGCGCTAAATCGGATTCGATTAAGCGCAGAAGATTTGATCGACTCTAAGCTGCTAGAGCTACTTGTGTGCGTTTGACTAAACGCACGTTGCTCTAGGCCGCCTGAGCCACATCCAACTCATAGCGCTGCCACAGCTCCACAAGTGCTGTGACGAGAGCATCCATGACGACATCTTCGTGGAATGGCGACGGAGTCAGCCGTAGCCGCTCTGTTCCTCTTGGGACCGTCGGATAATTGATCGGCTGAACATAGATACCGAATTCCTGCATCAGCGAATCGGTCACCTGTTTTGCCGTCACCGGACAGCCCACCAGCACCGGAACAATGTGGGTATTGCTTGGCATTGTTGGAATGGCATTCTCGGCCAATAGTCGTTTGAGGCGAGCAGCGCGGGACTGATGAGCTTGACGAAGTTCGTGATGCTCTTTGAGGTATCGAACACTGGCCAGCGCCGCACCGGTGATTGCCGGAGGTAAACTCGTGGTAAAAATGAATCCTGGCGCTATCGAACGAACCGCGTCGATCAAGACATTCGAGGCTGCAATATACCCGCCCATACAACCGAACGCCTTGGCGAGCGTACCTTCAACAATCGTTATCCGGTCGGCAACGCCCTCGCGTTCAGAAATGCCACCGCCGCGGGTCCCGTAGAGACCGACCGCATGAACCTCGTCGAGATAAGTTATGGCATTGAATTCATCGGCAAGGTCGCAGATCGCACGAATTGGCGAAACATCGCCCTCCATTGAGTAGACGCTTTCGAATGCGATCAATTTGGGACGGTTCGGATGATCCGCTGTGAGCAACTCTCGAAGATGCGCCATATCATTATGGCGGTAGATACGCTTATCCGCTCTCGACTGACGAATGCCATCGATCATCGAGGCATGATTCAATGAATCGGAATAGATGATGCAATTCGGGAGCAATTTCGCAACCGTCGAAAGTGTTGCTGCATTCGATACATAACCCGACGTAAAGAGAAGAGCCGCCTCCTTGCCGTGCAAGTCTGCAAGTTCGCGCTCCAGCTCGACATGCAAATGATGCGTACCGGAAATATTGCGCGTACCGCCCGAACCGGCACCCATCCGGGTCGCGGCCAGCTTCAAGGCATCGATGACAGCGGGGTTCTGACCTTGCCCGATATAGTCGTTCGAGCACCAAACCACGACTTCGTCCGGCCCCGGACCGTAATTCCTGGCCATCGGAAACCTACCGGCTTCGCGTTCGAGGTCGGCGAAAACACGGTAGCGTCCTTCATCTCGAACTTGAGCAACAGCCTGTTCGAACACGCGATCATAGTCCATTGCACCCTCTGCTCCGATTGGATCAATCTGCGCTCAGTCGGAATCGACAAAGCGCAGGAAAGTTGATCGGTTCTAAGCTGCCAGAGCAACTTATGTGCGTCTGACACGATGCACGTTGCTCTAGTGGAATTGTTTCGACCAGCTATCCATGGAGGCGCGATGCCTCGCCTTGATATTGATCAAGCTCGTTTTGGTAACAGCGTACCGCAAGAGGACGAACTGCCGCGGAATAGAATGTCCCATCGTTCCTAAGCCCTAGGATTGGGCTGGCGTGGAACCACGAGAATTGGTGCGAATGAAATCACGAACAAGGTGAAGGCGACTATCCAAGCTGTCGCGGATGCCAGCATCGACTCCAGATAGAAAGCGGGAAACAGTTGAGGCACGATCGTTCGAAGAAGCGCAGCAACCGATATCAAGACATAAGCGACCACGGTCGACCGCGATGCCTCTATACGCCGCCCAGAGTGGCCAAGCGACGCACGGGTCATGATCCCCAAGATCATCGTACCGACGGCACCGGTACCAAAAGCATGCAAAGCGGCAACCTCGCTTCCGAATTCAATGCCTAATGCCAATGCCATCATAGCCAGACCGATAATCATCCAGGCATAGCCGACATGCAGAACCAGAACGATGGGCTGAGTCAGAACAGACATGGTTCGCCATAGCGAAAAGCGGACAATGTTCGCGATGGCCGCCGCTGCTGCGAGACCGCCGGCTAACGGTCCGGGTGCTTCGACAAGAAAGGCGACGAAGAAGGATGCAACAAGGAGAATGCAGACGGCATCCAACCTACCGTTCTGCGTCGGAAGTCCGTCTTCGGCCCCGGCGCGGGTCATAGCATTCTTCGTGAATCCTGGAATGGTTCGCCCCCCAATGATGGTGATCAACAGAACAAGCCCAGCCAGGCCCATTGCGATGCCCGTCGACATGCCACCCGGAACGATGTCCAGTCGATCCCCATGGTAGAGCCCGTTGCCCAGCGCCAATACAGCAACGAGAACGAGAAACACGGTATTGCGAGGCGTCAGGTTCGCGCCGAATTTTCTCCAAATCAGAAATCCCAGGAGAGGCAGGTAGGCGAAGTCGATAGCGGCCGTGAGCGGCACAGGCAGTACGCCCGTCGACCACATCGCTGCACGCCCGCAGAGCCATGCCGCGAAGATCACAAACAGGCCCAATCCGTGAAGGCGCTCTGTTTTCGTCCAATTGGGAACTGCAGTGAGGAGAAAACCACTGAGACCAGCGGCTCCGAAACCAAACACCATCTCATGGGCATGCCAGAGATGCGTTGGTTCGGCGATCGTCATGTCCGATAGCGCACCACCCATGGCATGGATCGACAGCCACAAATGCCAGGCCGCAACGGATAGTGCGGCATATAGCCCCGCACCCAAAAAGAAGGGGCGAAACCCATGGCTGAAGAGTGTTTGAAAAACAGGCGAACGACCCCTCATTGCCCCGCCTCCATTCATCGCTTGCTGCGTCGCTGAGGTCATGGCCCCAATCCCCATCATGCAGACCCGGCCCGTCGCCAGCTGGGTTCGACATTGTCGTCTTCTGCCTACAAATCAGAAACGGCACGAACGACGGTTAACAAAAGTCAAGGAATGTCGAGCGCAGTCCTCCTACTCCTGATGGCATCGATCAACCTCTTTCAGAATGACTCATGGGGAGTGCGTCATGAACAGACTTTTGTCGGGCGGCCTTGTCGCAACCGTGTTGACGGCAGGTGCCCTGGCGGCATTCACGTCGACCGCGGCTTTCGCTGAGGAGCCCAAATTATCCGAGGAAGCTTTCGAGAAATCAAAAGCGCTCTACTTCCAGCGTTGTGCAGGTTGTCACGGTGTCCTTCGCAAAGGCGCCACGGGCAAGAGTTTGCTGCCCAAGGAAACCCGCAAGCTCGGTCAGAAGCGTCTTGAAAAGATCATCACGCTCGGCACCGAAGGCGGGATGAACAACTTCGACGACATCTTCACAAAAGAGCAGATTCGCGACATCTCGACATACATCCAGTTGGAACCGCCGGTTCCGCCGGAAATGACTTTGGACCAGATGAAGAAGCTCACCAAAGTCTATGTGAAGCCCGAAGACTATCCTACGAAGCCAATGCATGGACGCAATTGGCAGAACTTCTTTGTCGTTATTGAGCGCGACATCGGCAAGGTTGCCATTATCGATGGCGACAAACATGAAATCGTCGCTCACGTGAACACGGGCTACGCGGTTCATGTCATCAAGGCCACTGAACATCACAAGCTTGAAAAACCCGAGTATCCAGGGCGCTTCTGGTACACGATGGGCCGTGACGGCAAGATCAACAAGATCGATCTTTTCCAAACACCCGACAAGATGCTGGTTGCTGAAACGCAGATCGCCTACGACGCTCGTGACGTCGCAGTCTCTGGCGATGGCAAGTATGTCATCGGTGGCGGTTACTGGCCGCCTCATGCCGTCATCGTCGACGGTGCCACGATGGAACCGCTTAAAGTCATCTCGACCCGCGGCGCCAATGTGGACGGTGAGTATGTGAACGAGAGCCGCGTGGCTGCCGTTTACACGACGCCAAACGAACGTTCCTTCCTGATCTCAGGCAAGGAGCTCGGACAGATGTGGCAGATCGACTATTCCGATCTCGACAATCTGCGCATCGTCAAGATGGAAACAGCCAAATTCCTGCATGACGGATTCTTCGATCCGACAGGACGCTATTTCCAGATTGCTGCCAATGCCTCCAACAAGATGGTCATTGTCGACACCAAGGATTGGCAACGTGAAGCCATGATCGATGTCGGCAAACTACCGCACCCCGGACCTGGCGCGAACTGGGTCGATCCGAAATGCGGTCCGGTGGCCGGCACCACCCATCTTGGCGAAGGCAAGATTGCTGTCTGGGGCAATGATCCGGAGAAGCACGCCGATCAAGCTTGGAAGGTCTGCTACAACGTGGAATCTGACGGACCCGGACTCTTCATCCGCACTCATCCGGTTTCACCCTATGTGATCTTCGATCAGACCAAACATCCGGAGCCGGAAGTCCAACAGTCCGTTCAGGTGCTGGACAAGAAGACCGGCAAGATCGTGAAGAACATTCGCGTGACCGAGGAAGAAGGTAAGGTTGCCGTCCATATCGAATTCAACAAGGACGGAACCGAATTCTGGGTGTCGGTCTGGAACCGCAAAAACAACAAGGAACCTGTCGGCGAGATCGTGGTCTACGACTCCAAGACATTGAAAGAGAAAAAGCGGATCAAGGGTCTGTCGACCCCGACCGGCAAGTTCAATGTCTACAATCGCATCAACCATGTCACGTAATGACTAGGCAGTGACGCAGGGGGTGGCTCGATAGCCACCCCTTTTTTTCACTTTTTTTTCGGGGGAGCGGGTCCATGGCAGATACAAACGAAAAAACACACGGCACAGACGCCGCGCGTGAAGCCGATACTGCATCGCAGACGGAAAAACCTCGACGCAAATGGCTAAAGCGGACCCTCTGGGGTGTACCGATCGTCGGATCTGCCGCTCTCTTTGTCTCAGGTATTATTTTCTGGGGCGGATTCAACACCGCAATGGAAGCCACCAACACACTGGGTTTCTGCATCTCCTGTCATGAGATGGAAAGCACCGTCTATCAGGAATATCGCAAAACCGTGCATTTCCAGAACCGTACCGGTGTGCGGGCGACATGTTCAGACTGCCATGTTCCGGATCCTTGGATCCACAAAATGATACGGAAGGTCGAGGCCTCGCGCGAACTCTATTACAAAGCGATGGGCAGCATCGACACACCGGAGAAATTCGAAGCCAAGCGACTGCAACTGGCAAAACGGGTCTGGAAGACCATGAAGGAGACAGATTCGCGCGAGTGCCGGAACTGTCACAATTTCCAGTCCATGAGTCCCGAATTCCAAAAACCTCGCGCTCGCAAGCAGCATCTTAATGCATTCACGACGGGACAAACCTGCATCGACTGCCACAAGGGTATTGCTCACAACAGCGTCCGCAATCATCTAACAGATGCCGAATTGGAAGAGCTGGAAACGCCTCGCCGCGCCTTCGCCCGCGAAATTCCGTTGGAATTTACCGCAAGCCTGAAGCGCGTCGAGAAGCGCGAAGCCGAAGAAGCGGCTGCCAAGGAATCAGCCGCTAAAGCAAACGAGAAACAAGTCGCGGCAAGAATTGAAAAAGCTGTCGACAAGGCACTGGCCGACTATGTCGCCAAGCTTGAGAAAGAAAGCGCAGACAAAAAAGTCGCTGCGGCAGAAACACCCGCGGCAAATCCGTCAGAGACCAGCACGGCTGCGGCCACACCTGCCCCGAGCACCGGTGCCGGATGGGATGGTGTCGAAGCCAAGACCGTCACTCTGTTCTATCCCGGGCAAGCCTCATTCGAATGGGTCCAGAACGGCCGTGATCATGGCGGCGCACGTGCCTTCCGTAAGGCTGGCGATCGCTGCCAGGAATGCCATGCCAAGGAAGTCGCAGACATGGGGGCCAAAATCGTGAAGGGCGAGAAAGCCGAAGCGACACCGATTCCCGGCAAGAGAGGCCATATCGATGTGAAGGTGCAGGCAAGCCATGATGGAGAGAATCTAAATTTGCGCTTCCAGTGGCCAAACGCCCCCCATACACCCGTCCCCTTTGTCGATGGCGGGAAGATGGACAAAGAGAACCAGGTGAAGCTTGCGATCATGTTTGCCGGCCAAGGCATCGATCTCATTGAGCAGGCCGGTTGCTGGGCAACCTGCCACCATGATTCGCGTTATATGCCGCATGAACCAAGTGCCGATGATCTGTCGGCTGCGGCTGCGATTGTTGAGCGCCTGGAAAGCGCCGAAGGCATTACCAAGTATCTTGCCGATACGCGCACCAAGATCGAGATTCGTGGACGTGGCGGCAAGAAGCGCGGCGGCTGGAACAAGCTCAAGGATGAAGCTGAAATTGCCGAGCTAAACAAGCAAGGCGCCATCATGGATCTGATCCGCTATAATTCAGGTGGCAAGGTCGAGAACGGCCATGTGCTGGATCATCGCGTTATGACCGGAGGAACGGAGGTCACCGCAACGGGCAAACTCGAAGGTGACACCTGGACCGTCGAGATGAGTCGGCCTCTCAAGTCCAACAAGCCGGGCGACATCTCGATCGAAGCCGGAAAGCTCTATACGATCGGCATCGCCATTCACGATGACTATACGAGTGCACGCTTCCACCATGTCTCTCTGGAGTACCGCTTCGGTCTGGATAATGGCGAAGCAGAGATAAATGCGGTGAAACAATGAAACGACTGTTCCTCGAGCTTGGCTTCGCTTTTCTGATAGGAGGCTCCGTCTTCCTGGCAGGCGGCATTTCGGGTGCGGCTTCAGATAAGGAGGCGGTCTGCAAAAAAGCCGAAGAGCGTTATCAGCAAATGTTCGGCAAGCCATCGAGCGAAGAGCCGCATACCGTCATTCTGATGTACAAGTACACATTCTGTCCCACGGATATCGAGGTCAAACAGGGCACCAAAATCCGCTGGGTCAATGTGGACAAGCGTACAAGTCATAGTGTGTGGTTCAAGGAGGCGGGCGAAGAAGAATCAGACCGGGCGTTTCCCGAAGAGCATATCGAGAAAACGGTCGAACTCGCTCCCGGAATCTATGCCTATATCTGCGGACCTCATTGGGAAAAGCGCGACATGGTCGCCAAGCTGAAAGTCGTGCCCTAGCAGCCATCGCTCATCGGTCGACCGAATAGCATCGGACAGCGCAATATCGAATTCGCCGACAAGTTTGGCGCGGTCCTGGTCCTGTTCGATGACAGTAGCTTGGCCCGTCAATTCCGGCACCAAAACAGCCCCGCCAACCGCGCTTTCAATTAACAAAAGTCAAGGCTGACTCCCTGGTCCTCTCGCTAGTGTTTGGCAACGATTTCGCCAACATCAGATTGGCTGCAAATGAGCGAGGGGACGGCGATGGCAACAGTAGGTCGGGTGTTCCTTGTCGGGGCGGGTCCTGGTGATCCCGACCTGATGACGGTGAAGGCGCATCGCATCATCTCGACGGCGACTGTCGTCGTCTATGACCGGCTTGTATCCGATGCGGTTATGGCGCTGGTACCGGCAGGTGCCGCACGGATCAATGTCGGCAAACAACCGCATCATCATCCGGTACCTCAGGAAGAGATCAACGAAACGTTGGTACGCCTTGCCAAGAGCGGGCGAACGATCGTACGCCTGAAGGGCGGCGACCCGCTAATGTTCGGGCGCGGCGGCGAAGAGGCCTTGTCGCTCGCGCGCGCTCACATACCGTTCGAGATCGTCCCCGGCATCACGACGGCCCAGGGAACAGCGGCAATGCTGAACGTCCCCCTGACCCATCGCGGATGTGCATCGAGCGTTCGCTACCTGACCGGCCATTGCCGTGCCGATGCGCCGCTGGACTTCGATTGGGACGGCCTTGCCGACCCTGACACGACGCTTGTGGTCTATATGGGTCTCGCCAACATCCGCACGATCGCCACGGAACTCATGGCTCATGGCCGCGGTCCTGCGACACCGGTCCTCGCCGTTTCGAACGCGACGCGGCCCGACCAGAGGCATCTCCTCTCGACACTCACCTGTGTTGCCGATGATGTGCGCGAAGTCGCGCTGCCCGGTCCCGTTATCTTTGTTGTCGGCGAGGTGGTTCGCCTTGCCTCTACCTTGGGAACATTTTGTCATGCGCGCGTGCCAGACCATTTGGCGGCTGCCGAGTAGTTGCGGGCTGATTTTGCTGTTCGGCCTCACGACCTCGGCATTTGCACTCGACGAAAAGCGACAAGCCGAACTGACGCATCTCGTCCGTCAGGACTGCGGATCGTGCCACGGGCTGACATTGAGAGGTGGTCTCGGCCACCCACTCGTTCCCGAAACGCTCAAGGCCGCGGACAGCGCAGATATCGCGGCAGTAATTCTGGACGGTGTCCCCAACACACCCATGCCGCCCTGGCGAGACCTGCTGACGCGGATGGAGGCACTTTGGATCGCCGACAAACTGAAGGAAGGATTTCCCAAATGAAGCGCCGTTCAGTCCTGAAACTTGGCGCTCTCGGAGCCGCAGCGGCTCTCGCCAGACCCGCGCATGCGACCGGTCTGCATCTTCGCGGGACCGGCGATCTCGGCCTTGTGGTCGAACGGGCGAGCGGTTCGCTCGGACTTGTCGATACCACGCAGCGTGCCCTCATCTCTCGAATCGAAGGCCTCGGCGATCTCTCGCACGCCTCCATGACCTATGATCGCAGCGAGCGCTATGCCTATGTCTTTGGACGCGATGGCGGATTGACCAAGGTCGACCTGCTCAAGAGAGCGATCGACAAACGCGTTGTTCAGTCGGGCAACGCCATCGGCGGCGCCATTTCCGACGATGGCCGTCTCGTTGCCGTCTCGAACTACAAGCCGGGCGGTGTTCGGGTTTTCGATTCCGAAACGCTCGAACCCGTTGCCGATATTCCTGCCATCGCTGCCGACGGCAGCCGCTCGAAAGTTGTCGGTCTGGTCGATGCACCGGGTCGCCGTTTCGTGTTCACGCTCTATGATGCCGGAGAGATCTGGATCGCCGACCTTGCGGGCGACACCCCGAAAATCACAAAGTTCCCAAAAATCGGCGCTTTGCCCTATGACGCACTGATTACGGGCGATGGGCGGCACTATATCGCCGGGCTCTTCGGTGAAGACGGAATGGTGCATCTCGATCTCTGGGCCGACAAGCCGGCACCCAGACGCATTCTCGACGGCTATGGACGAGGCGAGAAAAAGCTCCCCGTCTATAAGATGCCGCACCTGGAGGGCTGGGCGCGTGCAGGAAACCGTTTCCTATTGCCAGCGGTCGGTCGGCATGAGTTGCTGACCCTCGATGCCGAGACCTTCACCGAAACCAGCCGCATCGCCGTCCATGGCCAACCGATCTTCGCCGTTGCCAGACCGGACGGGCGTCATGCCTGGGTGAACTTCGCCCATCCCTTGAATGACACGATACAGGTGATCGACGTCCCGAGCATGACCATTGTTCACGAGATGAAGCCGGGTCGGGCCGTGCTGCACATGGAATTCACGCCGCGCGGCCACGAGGTCTGGGTCTCTGTACGCGATGCCGACCGGATCGATGTCTACGACACCCGCACATTCGCCAAGCTTGCCGAGCTGCCTCTCGAGAAACCCAGTGGCATCTTCTTCACGGCCCGAGCGCATCGGATCGGGCTATAAGTCATGCCTCTCTCGGAAACGGACATCCAGTTGATCGATGCATGGCAGCGTGGATTTCCTCTTGTCGCCCGGCCCTACCGCGAGGTGGCAACCGGTCACGGCCTGACGGAAGCCGGTCTCTTGGAGACACTCTCGCGCCTTCGCGACGAAGGCGTTCTTTCCCGGGTGGGCGCCGTCGTTCGGCCCAATACCGTCGGAGCCAGCACGCTTGCCGCCATGCGGGTGCCCGCCGAACGCCTCGAAGAAGTGGCGCATATCGTTTCTGCCGATCCCGGCGTCAACCATAATTACGAGCGGGAGCACGCCTACAATCTCTGGTTCGTCGTCACAGGTCCGCACCGATCGAGCATCGATGCAACACTGCTGCGCCTCGAGAATCAAACTGGATGCCAACCACTCGATCTGCCTCTCGAACGCCCCTATTTCATCGATCTCGGTTTTGCTGTCGGCAGCTCCGGTGGCGAACGACCGAAACCGCGCTGCACACCGGTCCGAGCGACAACAACGGACGATCGCAACTTCCTTGCGGCTCTTGAACACGGCCTGCCACTTGAGGTTCGGCCATACCAATCCATCGGCCAGCAACTCGGCATGGATGAGTCTCGTGTCATCGAGCGGCTCGGCGCATTGATCGACGATGGGATCGTATCCCGGTTCGGCCTGGTCGTCAGGCATCGCGAACTTGGTTACAAGGCGAATGCCATGGTCGTTTGGGACGTCCCCGACGAGGACGTCGATGCACTTGGCCAGGCCTTTGCCCTGCATTCTTTCGTTACGCTCTGCTATCGCCGTCCACGGCGCCTGCCCAACTGGCCCTACAATCTGTTCTGCATGGTTCACGGTCGCCAGCGCGAGGCGGTACTTGGGCAGATCGACGAACTCAGGTCTGTTGCGGACACCATCCGCAGACCGCCTGCCGTCCTGTTCAGTCGCCGCCGTTTCAAACAGCGCGGTGCGCGCCTTTCGGCAGCTTGAGGAGGCGGCCATGATCGACGCTCAAGACCGCGCCATCATCAATGCCCTGCAAGGCGGGTTTCCGGTTGCAGAGCGGCCGTTCGCCGAAGCTGCTGACAAGTTGGGTATCGATGAACAGACGTTGATCAACCGTATCGGGACGTTGCGCGAAGCCGGTGTCCTGACCCGGTTCGGCCCGATGTACAATGCGGAAGAAATGGGCGGTGCTTTTTGTCTCTGCGCCGTTGCAGCGCCGGAAGACCGGTTCGACGAAACCGTGGCGCTCATCAATGCCTATGACGAGGTCGCCCACAATTACGCCCGCGACCACGAGCTCAACATCTGGTTCGTCCTTGCGACGGAAAGCACCGAACAGATCGATGAGATCAACGCCTCAATCGAGATCGACACGGGGTTGAAGGTCTACGCCTTCCCGAAACTTCATGAGTTCTTCATCGGCCTGAAGGTGAACGCATGACCTACACCCTGGACGATACGGACCGCGCCATTATCGTGGCGACACAGGCCGGCCTGCCGTTGAGCCCCCGTCCCTACCAAACGATTGCCGATGAGCTTGACCTGACGGCGGACGACGTCATGGGGCGGATGCGGGCCATGACCGAGGCAGGAATAATCCGCCGGATCGGTGTTGTCCCGAACCACTATGCGCTGGGAATGACAGCCAACGGCATGTCCGTTTGGGATGTCGATGACAATCATGCCGAGAGACTGGGCGGCGTTGTCGGTGCACTTGATTGCGTCAGTCACTGCTATCTCAGACCGCGCCACCGCCCTCTTTGGCCATACAATCTGTTCGCGATGGTGCATGGATCGACCCGCGACGAAGTCAGTGAAAAAGCAACTCTGATCGCAGAGATCCTGGGATCGGCGTGCTGCGCATCGGACATTCTCTACAGCACCAAAATTCTCAAAAAAACCGGGTTGCGCCTGAAGCGGGGCCGCAATGCCCAACCCGCGTCACAGGGAGAGCGTCATGTTTCGCCTGAGCCAGTTTCTTAAGGAAATCCGGAACCCGACACCCGTTGGCCCGCGTCGTGACCCACCGGGCCCCGTCGTCATCTGGAATCTCATTCGCCGTTGCAATCTGCGTTGCAAGCACTGCTATTCCATCTCCGGGGATGTGGACTTTCCCGGCGAGCTTTCGACGCAGGAAGTCTTCGATGTCATGGATGACCTGCACCGTTTCCGTGTGCCGGTTCTGATCCTATCGGGCGGTGAGCCGCTGCTTCGCCGCGATATCATCGAGATCTCCGAACGGTCCAAGTCGATGGGCTTCTATACAGGCCTTTCAAGCAACGGTGCCCTGATCAGCGTACATAATATCGAGGCGATCGCCGGAGTGGGTTACGACTATGTCGGCATCAGCCTGGACGGTATCGGGGCGACCCACGACGCCTTTCGCGGCAAGGAAGGAGCTTTCGCAGCATCTCTGGATGGTGTCCGCCTGTGCCGCGAGCACGATATCAAGGTGGGGCTCCGCTTCACCATGACCATGGACAATCACACCGAGCTTCCCGAGCTTCTCGCGCTGGCCGAAGCCGAAGGCGTCGACAAATTCTATCTCTCCCACCTGGTTTATGCCGGGCGCGGCAATAAGAACCGAGGCGACGACACGGCGTGGGAGATCACGCGCTCGACCATGAACACCTTATTCGATACGGCCTGGTCCTATGTGGAGCGGGGTATCGAGAAGGAGTTCGTCACCGGCAACAATGATGCGGATGGTGTGTTTCTCTACTTCTGGGTGCGCGAGAATTTCCCGGAAGCGGCCGAACATGTCAGGGCAAAGCTCGCCCAGTGGGGCGGCAATGCCAGCGGCGTCAATGTCGCCAATATCGACAATCTCGGAAACGTCCACCCGGATACGTTCTGGTGGCACTACAATCTGGGCAATGTACGCGAGCGGGCCTTCTCGGAAATCTGGCCCGATACGAGCGACCCGATCATGGCCGGTCTCAAACAGCGGCCACGTACCATATCCGGGCGCTGCGGCGTGTGCCGCCACTTCGATATCTGCGGCGGCAATACGCGCGTGCGCGCCATGCAATTGTCCGGCGATCCGTGGGCGGAAGACCCTGCCTGCTACCTGACGGATGACGAGATCGGTATTTCCGAAGGCAGAGAACGCCTGACAGTCCGCCCATTCAGAGGACAGCGCCATGAAACGCCACATCGCATCTTGGCTTAGTCTTTTCGGCCTTGCCGCATTCCTTTCAGGCACGGGCGGCAATGCCCATGCCGCGGGCGATGTCGTCACATTGTTCAAGAAGCACTGCGCCGCCTGTCACGGAGAGGACCGGCTTGGCCGCATTGGGCCGGCATTGATCCCGCAGAATTTGCGACGTCTGAAGAAGAAGCGCGCGATCGGTGTCATCGCCAAGGGTCGGCGCGCGACGCAGATGCCGCCCTTCTCGCAGCTGCTCTCGGACGAGCAGATCGCCGCGCTCACCACCTACATCTACAAACCGCTGGACAAGATTCCCGTCTGGGGCGCGGCGGAAATCGAGAAAACGCATATCGTTCACAATGCCGAACTTGTGGAAGGTGATGCCAAGTCCGCCAAACCGATTTACGACGCCGACCCGCTCAATGTTTTTCTGGTGGTCGAGACCGGCGATCATCACGTCACGGTCCTGGACGGCGACAAGTTCGAGCCGATCCATCGCTTCAAATCACGTTTCAGCCTGCATGGCGGCCCGAAATACACATCAGATGGCCGCTTTGTCTATTTCGCATCGCGCGATGGCTGGATCTCCAAATTCGACATGTACAATCTGGAGGTCGTCGCAGAGATTCGTGCCGGCATCAATGCGCGCAATGCCGCTGTATCCAGCGACGACCGCTACGTCATTGTCGGTAATTATCTGCCTCACAATCTGGTCATTCTCGACGCTCGGGATTTGAGCCTCGTCAAGATCATCCCTGTGGCCAATGAGAAGGGCATCACATCCCGTGTCTCGGCCGTCTATGACGCACGCCCGCGCCGCAGTTTCATCGCTGCACTCAAGGACCTTAAGGAGGTTTGGGAAATCTCCTATGACGACGATCCGCCGGCAAGTTTCGGCAAGGGATGGGTGCACGACCATCGCAAGGACTCCGGCGACACCGGCAAGACGGAACGCTTCCCTGTCCGCAAAATTCAGGTCGACAACTATCTCGACGATTTCTTCTTCGACCAGGATTATATCAGCGTGATCGGGGCTGCCCGCGACGGCGGCGGACAGGTCGTCAATCTCGACGCCAAACGCGTTGTCGCCCGCCTCGACCTGCCCGGTCTGCCACATCTCGGTTCAGGCATCACTTGGCCCTACAAGGACACGACCGTTCTCGCAACACCGAACCTGCGGACCGGCGAGGTGAGCTTCATCGATATGAAGACGTGGAAGACGATCAAGAAACTCAAAACCCTTGGCCCCGGCTTCTTCATGCGCAGCCACGAGAACTCCCGGTATGCCTGGGTCGACGTGTTCTTCGGCAAGAACCGCGATGCGATGCATGTCATCGACAAGTCGACGCTCGAGATCGCCAAGACGCTGCGCCCTGCTCCGGGCAAGACATCTGCTCATGTGGAGTTCGATCGGGACGGAAAACATGCTCTTGTCAGCGTTTGGGAAAAAACTGGTTGGCTGGTCATCTATGACGCGGAGACGCTGACCGAGGTCAAGCGCCTTCACATGGTGAGACCGTCCGGCAAGTATAATGTTCACAACAAGATCACGCTCTCACGGGGGACGAGCCATTGAGTGCGCTCCAATCCGCGTCCTACCCCGAACCTCGTGCCTCTCGGATTTCACTCATTCTGGTCGCGCATGGCGATCGCGGTGACGACAAGAGCAATCGCTGGCTTCTCGATCATCGGGATGCTCTACGAGAACAAGGTCTGTTCCTTGCTGTGGAAGCCGGCGTCCTGAAAGGTGATCCGGCGCTCGAGGCGGCACTCGATGCCGCTGTGACGATCGGACCGGACCGGGTCCTTGTCTATCCTGTCTGCATGAGCGACGGATACTTCGTCAGGAAAATTCTCCGGGATCGCATAGCAGCTGCAGACTGTCCGCTTCTTCTGACTGTTCTACCTCCGCTAGGCCTGGACCCGGCCTTGCCGCACCTGATTCTGGAACATGCTTTGAACGCCGCTGAACAGCTTGATTGCGCAACAGAGACCGCCCGTCTTCTGGTTGTCGGACATGGATCGAAATTCGGCCCCGCCTCTGCCGCCGCAACTCAACAAATGGTTTGTGCGCTCCGCTCCGAACGGCGCTTCGCAACGGTTGAGCCGGCCTATCTCGAGGAAGCACCCTTCCTCCACGATGCTCTCGCAGAAAACGGTGCCCCGACCGTTGTCGCAGGCTTTTTCTCAGGCTTTGGCATGCACGCAACCGATGACGTTCCGACCGCCATTGAAGAGACGGGCGCTCATGCGACTTACACTGGACCAATTGGGATGCACGCCGCCATTCCCGATCTGATCCGCTCCGCCGCCGGCAAGGCATTGTAGCGCGCGCAATGCAATATCGGGCATGCGCCGGAGTCCGCGAGGTTCAGTTGATGCTGAGTTTGTCTACGATTGCCTCGCCATACTCGGCGTAAGTGAAGAGCGCGTCGACATCCGAAATCGCAACATTGCTTCGGTCTACAGTAACACCGAGCGGACGAAGTTTTGCCAGAGCCCTGGAGAAGCTCTCCGGTTTCATACCGAGCCGATTGGCAATCAAGGTCTTTTCGTAAGGCAGCTCGACCACACAGGCCCCGTCCGGCTCAGGACAGAGGCGAACCAGAAAGTCGGCAATGCGGCGCGGACCCGAGAGAATCTTGATTTCCTCGATCTGCTCCACAAGGAGTTTCAGATGCCGCGATGCCGATGCCAGCATGCAAAGTGCGAGATCCGGATTATCGTGAATTTTCCGGCGCAGCGTCTTCCCATCTATTTTCAGCAAGCGAGCCGGGCAGACGACCTCTGCGCCTGCTGGATACCGCCCATTTAGGAACATTGCCGCCTCGGCAAAGCACTCCCCACGGCTGAACACGCCAACAACCGCCTCTTCACCATCAGGGGTAATACGATGGATCTTCACCCAGCCATCGAGCACCACATAGAATGCCGTCGCGCGCTCGCCCTGACTGAAGAGAAGCTGGCCTTTTCCATAGGATTTCGGGCCGCGCTCACCAACGATATCGGCAACGGCCTCTTCCGGCATAGCGCTAAACAGTGGTGTCGCCTTGACGACTTCCCAATCTGCTTGATCCACGACCATCCTCCCACGCCGATCGACGAAGCCGCGGGAATTTCAAAATGAAGACCGCGGCTATTGAATCGTAGGAAGTTCCGCAACCACGATTCTTGACCTTGATCAATCTAGCGTCGATCACCTAACTGTAGGGCGCATTCGCAGAGACAAGCAACAGTACATGGCCCAAGGCCATGCAATACAAACGTATAGGTGGGATAAGTGAGCGAAACGAAATTGTTGAGCGACAAAGTTGCCCTGATTACCGGCGCCGGCCGCGGCATTGGACGCGATCTGGCCCTTCTCATGGCGGCCCATGGCGCGAAAGTCATCGTCAATGATCCTGGCGTCTCCGAGAGCGGCTCGGGCACGGATGACGCACCGGCGAACAGGGTTGTGGAGGAGATCGAAAATGCCGGAGGGTCGGCGGCCGCGAATCTTGGTAGCGTTGCCGATTTCAAGACCGCTCAGGGTATGGTCGACCAAGCCATGGATGTCTTTGGCGGCCTCGACATCGTCGTCAATAATGCCGGCATACTGCGTGACTCCATCTTTCACAAAATGACCGAGCACGATTGGGACGCGGTCGTCGGTGTCCATCTCAAGGGCAGCTTCAATGTCAGCCGTGCCGCTGCCACCCATTTCCGCGAGAAAGAAGCGGGCTGCTTCATCCATTTCACCTCGACCTCGGGTCTGATCGGCAATTTCGGCCAGGCCAATTATGCGGCCGCAAAGCTGGGTATCGTCGGTCTCTCAAAATCCATCGCGCTCGATATGTCCCGTTTCAATGTAACGTCGAATGCCATTTCCCCCTTCGCCTGGAGCCGCATGATCGGCAGCATTCCGATAACGGATGACGCACAGAAAGACCGTGTCGAGAAACTCAAGAAGATGACGCCGGCGAAGATCGCACCTCTCGCTGTCGCGCTGGCCTCGGAAGCCGGCAAGGCCGTTACGGGCCAGGTCTTTGGTGTCCGCAACAATGAGATCTATCTCATGGGTCAGTCGCGCCCCCTCCGCTCCGTGCATACGGCCGAAGGTTGGACCCCCGAAAGCATCATCGATGTCGCCATCCCGGCGATGAAAGCGAGTTTTTACGCGCTTGATCGTTCGCAGGACGTGTTTAGTTGGGATCCGATCTGAGGGCTGCGGAATGGCAATCGATGCAGACACATTGCTCAACTGGCCATTCAAGCCGGTAGAACAGACTTATACGGATGGAGACACCATCCTCTATGCGCTCGGCATCGGCCTTGGTGCCGATCCGTTGAACAACGAGGAACTGCGGTTTGTCTTCGAAGAGGCGGATGGTTTCGCGGCTCTGCCAACCCTGCCCGTGGTCCTTGCCGGGCCAGGATTTTGGGCCCGCGATCCGGGAACGGGAATCGACTGGAAGAAGATTCTGCACGGCGAACAGTCAATCGAATTGCACGGACCTATTCCTACGGCTGCCACCCTCGTTGGAAAGACCCGGGTCACCGAGATCATCGACAAGGGTGCTGACAAAGGCGCGCTGATCTATTCCGAGCGTATTCTCACTGATCAGGCCAGCGGCGACAAAGTGGCAACACTTTCCTCGACCACCTTCGCCCGAGGCGATGGGGGCTTCGGCGGTCCATCGGGCCCGACGAAACCGGTTCATATCTTGCCCGAGCGTGCCCCGGACCTGCATTATGATCGCAAAACCTTGCCGCAATCCGCACTGATCTATCGCTTATCCGGCGATCCCAACCCACTCCATGCCTCGCCTGCGGTCGCCGCCGAGAGCGGTTTCAAAGCCCCGATCCTGCATGGCCTCTGTACGCTTGGCATCGCAGGCTATGCCGTCTTGAAGTGCTGCTGCGATGGCGATCCCGCCAGGCTCAAAAGCCTCGCGCTGCGGTTCTCGGCGCCGGTCTTTCCGCGCGAAACGATCCGGACCGAGATGTGGCGTGATGGGGAGACCGTATCGTTTCGCGCACGCGTGGTGGAACGCGATGTCGTGGTGCTGAACAACGGGAAGGCAGTCGTTGCCGGTTGATCGAACCCGGCCGTTGCGGACCAACGGCCGATCACGATCCGTTACCCTCCGAGAATATCGCCAATATTGTTGATGATCGCATAGAGGATAACCGCGCCTACGAGGATGAGTATCGTCCACGTGAATATCTGAAAGGTGACAGCACATACTCCGAACGCGATGCCAGCGGCTGCCGGCCTCCACGTCTCGCGACGAACCAGTCCTGCGACACTTGTCACGACAGCCAAGCCCGCCAGAACAGCAGCTACTAGTTTTATCATACGGTCCGTGTCCCATTCGGCGGGAACTGCTTTGGGTTGCGGTTCACCCTTCAGTTTGCGAACGGCAGCCTCGCGAATTTCTCCGGCAATCTCTCCAATTGTGACACCGGCACGCTGTTGAGGCGCAAAGGGTCCGGCCCAGAAATGCACAAGCACAAGCACAAGCGCCAGTGCCCCAAAGGCAAATCCGAACAAGCCAGCGACCGGGCGCGTATGAGTTATGGTGTCAGCCGTCATTGGATGAGTCCTCCGGTTTCCGTTGCTCCAAACCGTGGTCGAGTGTTGACCACAGCGCCGACGCACCCCTGCGGCGACATCTCTATCAGTTGTTAGTGTTGTATTGGACAGAAAAGGTTCAATCGAAAGCAAGCCTAACAGGGCGTCTAGCCATCGACGCTGCACAAATCTTTCTATTGTTCAGATAGATAGGGTGCCGGTTTCAAAAGCAGCTTTTGGGAAAAATCGCCTATTCCCAGCGCCATGCCTGTCCATACCAACTGGCGGCCACAGAACCAATTTCGGCAAACGATCATATTTTTTAGAGGATATTGGTAGCGGAGGAGAGACTTGAACTCCCGACACGCGGATTATGATTCCGCTGCTCTAACCAGCTGAGCTACTCCGCCACAAAGGTGATATCCGGCGCTGATATAATGAGCGCGCTTTCCCGCTGTCAAGCGGTGTCGTCAGCAATGCTCAACGGGTGCCGTCAGGCGCCGGCTGCAACCTCGTAACCGGGCTCGATACCCATCGGCTCTTTCTTCAACTTGGCATCGGCCGGAATCTCGGTCTGCTTGATGAACCGCACCATCGTGAACAAGCCGAAGGGCCGCAGCGAAAACGTCTCAGTAAGGCGCATGCCCTCAAAGCCGAGAACACGGTCGATGGGAAAGACCGGGTGCCACCCAAGCGTCTGGGCCAGCGGCGCAAGGCGCTGTTCCACCCAGCCGCGAACGCCCTCTTCCTGGCTGAAATGATTGACCAAAACCACTTCACCGCCGGGAGCGCAGACGCGCTGCAATTCGCGCATGACCTGCTCGGGGTCCGGAACGACGGTCATCACATACATGGCGACGACCGTATCGAAGCTGTCATCTTCGAACTGCAGGTCGCTGGCGTCCATCTCGAACAGACCGCCGACATTCGGCAGCGGCAAAGCCCGCTCGCGCGCCCTTTCCAGCATCTCCGGCGATAAATCGATACCGGTAACCCGCAAATGGCGGGAATATCGGGGCAAAGAAAGCCCTGTGCCGACGCCGACTTCCAGCACGCTTCCGCGGCGCCTGTTGATGATCTCGACCGCATGCTTACGACCCTGATCGGCAACCTGGCCGAACGTGAAGTCATAAACCGGCGCCCAACGGCGGTAAGCGCGTTTCACCGCCGATTCATCTATCCTTGACCCCATTTGCACTCTGTCACCCCTGTCTGGATTGCGCAGCGATCGAGGGCACCTTGAAGCCCTTTTTTGCGCCGTTAGCAAGGCACAGCATCCTGCTGCGCGATTGACCTCGTCTCGGACCCGCTTTTGATTGCTGCAAGCGTGTCATGAATTTCCGTCGATTGGATCCAGCCGCCGCCAAGAACCCGTGTTCCGTCATAGAAGACGCAAGCCTGGCCAGGCGAAACGCCGTCTTCCCCTTGGAGAAGATGAACTTCGAAGCCGTCCGGCCCCTTGATCAACCGCGCCGGTAGCGGTGCATGGGTCGAGCGGATCTTCACCGCGATCTCCAGCCCCTCGCTCCGCAGCGTTTCTAACGGTCGATCACCGAGCCAATTTACGTTGCGTAGCATGAGGTGCCGTGTCTGCAGAGCAGAACGTGGACCAACGACGACCCGGTGGTTCTCTGCATCAAGGCCCACGACATAAAGCGGTTCCGCGGCCGCGATTCCAATCCCGCGCCGTTGCCCGATTGTGAATTTGATGATCCCTTCGTGACGGCCAAGAACACGCCCATCCACATGGACGATATCACCTGCCTGCGCCGCACCAGGCCGCAAGCGCTCGATCACATCGGAATAACGCCCTGACGGCACGAAGCAAATATCCTGGCTATCCGGCTTTGCCGCAATCGACAGCCCATGCTGTTCCGCAAGTCGCCGTGTTTCGGATTTTTCCAAGCCGCCCAGCGGAAACCGCAACAATGACAATTGTTCCGGCGTCGTCGCAAAGAGAAAATAGCTTTGATCCCGGTCACTATCGACTGCTCGATGCAGTTCCCAACCGTTCGGACCCAGACGGCTTTGGATATAATGTCCGGTGGCCAGCGCATCCGCGCCAAGATCCTTTGCAGTCTGGAGCAAATCTCTGAATTTTACGCTCTGATTGCAGGAGACACAGGGGATTGGGGTCTCGCCGGCCAGATAGCTGTCCGCGAAAGCGTCCATGACCTCCGATTCAAAGCGTTGCTCGTAGTCCAAGACATAATGGGGAATATCGAGCGCTGCCGCGACCCGGCGCGCATCGTGTATATCCTGGCCCGCACAGCACGACCCGGCGCGCCCGACCGAGGTGCCGTGGTCGTAAAGCTGCAATGTGATTCCGACAACATCGTATCCGGCTTCTTTGAGAAGCGCCGCGACGACGGACGAGTCGACGCCGCCAGACATGGCAACAACCACACGACGCTCAGCCGCCGGTCCCGGCAGATGCAGCGAAAAGGGTTGAGGTGACTGATCGGAAGGCATTGTCATAGGATCGCATTGAATACTCGGGAAGGTCATGCCCGAAAGACATAGGCGCCAGCATCTACCCGGGAGAATTACTCCGCCCTGCTGCGCTCTGCTGAACATATTGTCGCCCATAGACAATCGCAACCCATGCTGATCAATCCTTTAGGCGGCAATTCTCGCCACAAGCCGGCAATTCTTGCCCTGACAATTCTGCCGGTCGGTTGCGGCAGCGATGAGGCGCAACGCCTTACACATTGAAACTAAACAATAAAAATAGAAATTGAGAGTTGGCCCAGGCCTTGCTCATGGTCAGTTCAAGGTACACGCGTTCGGAAAAGTCCCGATGACGGCATTAGCCAATATAATTGCAGGTTTTCCAAACGCGGGCGTCGCGACCTCCCCCGGGGCGGCGCCCGCGGTCCCCGGTTCCCCCGCCGGGATCTTTGCAGGCCTGCTTGCATCTGAGCTTGGCGCCGACATCGGGACGGATCCGCTTCTTACGTCGGCGGCGAACTTGAACGGCCAGACGCTCCCTCCTAAAACAACGCCGTTTACTGGTCTCCTTGGTGCACACGCGGATACAACCGGGCTAGAAGGTGCTGACGCTCCCTTCGGCATCGTGCCGATCCCGCAAGCACCGCAAAGTTCCGCGCCAGTCTTGCCCCAACCGCCAACAGCGCCTCAGACTGATGGTCTCGCTGGCGATGCAACCGAAAGTCTTGGACAAAACACAGCGAAAGAGGCTCCGGAGCCGATCAGGCTGGGATCCGATCCATCCAAAGTCGCGACGCCTCTTCCTGAACCAACGCTCACCCGTGCCGGCGACAAGGCCGCCAGCGAATTGCACAAAGTTGCCGGCAGTGTTCCAGGGCCTCAAAGACCCGAAGGTCCGACCTCGCCGCAGCTAACGGCAAACACCGATATACCCGATTTACCTGTGCCGAATGCGTCAAATCCAGGCCGTCCCGACCCGGCTGGATCCGCCACCCAGAACGCATCGGCACATTTGCAGGCCGTGGCCGAAGCCACGCCCACCGGCCGGGCTGGGACCCACCCAAATGCCCCCCCAGTCCCACCCGCGCCGGTGCAACCTGCAACCGACACGCCGCGCACGATCAATCTGACGGCACTCGTTGGCGAGACGGCGACATCACCACACGTCAATACGTCGTCGACGGTGAACGGTTCCGCCCTCACCCCAGGTGCTGCAACCCCGCCCCCATCCCAGCCGGCCCCGGCTCTCAATGCCGGCTTCGGTCACTCGCTGATTGCCCTTCAGGAGACGGGCGGCGATGAGCAGGCACCGACAATCACCGAGACAGGCGCGCTTCAGTCCCTGCAATCAAGGGCACCGACAGCGCATCAGACAGCCCTCGCGGCACCCACGCAGCTACCGCAAGTGCCTGTCAACGCCCTGGCAGTGCACATCGCGGCTCAAGCTCAGAACGGTGTCAAACGTTTTGAAATCCGCCTGGATCCACCTGAACTCGGCCGCATCGATGTCCGCCTCGATGTCGGTCGCGATGGTCAGGTAACGACCCATCTGGTGGTTGAGCGCGCCGAGACTCTCGACATGCTGCAACGCGACGCTCGCACGCTGGAAAAAGCGTTGAACGATGCCGGCCTGAAGACCAGCGACGATTCCCTGACCTTCTCGCTGAAAGATGACGGCCTTGGCGAAGATCAGGCAGGGAACGAAGACGCGGAAGCCGGCACGGACCTGCTTGGCATCGAAGATGCGCACGAAGACGAACAATCTGATACCGCACTGACCCAATCCCGCGCTTATCTGGCGCGGGATGGGCTGGATATCAGCATATGACAAGGATGGATCGATAATGGACGTTAATCCCCTCTCTTCGCTGTCGACGGCCGGCAAAGCTTCGAATGACCGGGTCGCCATTGCTGAGGATTTCGATCAGTTCCTCGGACTGTTGATCACACAGTTGCAGAGCCAGGATCCGTCGGACCCCTTGGATACCAATCAGTTCACGCAGCAGCTGGTTCAGTTCACCGAGGTCGAGCAGACGGTGAAGATGAACGAGAATATCGAACAGCTGATCAGCCTTAGCGCCGCATCCGCAATCACGAATGTGGTTGGTTACATTGGCAAAGAAGTAACGGCCGCAGGCGCAAGTGCCGAACTGAAATCCGGCTTGGCGCAGTGGCCCTTCAACCTGGCTGCAAGCAGCAATGACGTCTCGATCAAGATCACCAATTCGAGCGGTGCCACAGTCTTCGAAGAAAATGTTGCAGCGGGTGCAGGATCACACGTTTTCAGCTGGGACGGTACAACGTCGACAGGCGGCGTTGCGCCTGAAGGCCTTTACAATATCTCGATCACCGCGCTTGACGGATCGGGTAGCCGGATCGAGGCCTCGACTGCGACGACAGGCATCGTAGATGGCGTCGATATGAGCGGATCCGACATTCTATTGAACGTTGGATCGCAGAAAATAAGGCTGGACGAAGTGACGGCGATCAAGACGCCGTAACGGCAAACGAAATCCAGGAATAGCATCGGCTTTCCGCTCTGCATCCTCTGTTAACGACGTATCCGCCATAATGGATACGAGAGTCGCCCGGAGTCTTGCGTGATTCGCCTCCGGGCCGTTGCGATGTGCGAGGAGAGTTGGGCCAATGGTGGTCCAGAACCAGATTTCGACCGGAGTTCGCGCTGCCGACAGCGCGCCCGTTCGCGCATTGCCCTCCGGCCAGATCATCGAAGCGAAAGTCGTAACGCCGCTCGACAGCGGCCTGACCCGCGTCGCTATCGGCAAGTCGACAGCCGATCTACCGCTCCCACCCGGACTGCAATCGGGAGATACTGTCCATCTACAAGTCCGTGGAAGCGGCGCTGATCAAACACTCGTTCTGCAATCCGCAGGAACCAAGTCACCTTCCGCCGTCGCAGAAGGAAAGGTTCTGGCGGTCCTCGACAACGGCCTGACACGTGTTGCGATTGGAAAGACCATCGTTGATCTGCCATTGCGGCCGGGTCTCCAGTCCGGGCAATCGATCCAGATTTCGGTCCAAGGCAGCCAGACGGCGCAAACGCTATCGCAATTCGGCCAGACGACAGCGACGGCCCAAACGCTGACGCCAGGAACGACAGCCGATGCGCGCGTAGTTTCCCTCACCGATAGCGGTCTCACGCGGGTCGCCATCGGCAAGACAGTCGTCGATGTCGCATTGCCACCGGGGCTTCTATCCGGCCAGACGATCCGCCTCCATGCCCAGGGCAGCGGGGCCGAACAACGTCTACTGCCGGTCGTGCAATCGACTTCGGCCGATACGGTTCTGAAGCCAGCTCAGATCGCCAACGCGAAGGTACTCGCTCAGACCGAAGCCGGTGTCACTCGTCTTGCGATCGGAAAGTCGGTTGTTAGCATCTCTCCAGCCCTTTCTGCGACGCCGGGTCAAACACTTCAGGTGCAGGCGATCGGCTCAGGGCCAAACCAGAACTTTGCAATACTCAGTCAAGGAGGAGCAACCGGACAAGCAACTGCAACATTGGGCGAGGCCAAAGTTCTGACTGTTCTTGACAACGGATTGACGCGCGTTTCGGTCGGCAAGACAACGGTTGATCTTGCGCTACCGCCAGGGCTGAGGCCCGGTCAGTCACTCAGCCTGCAGTCGTCTGGCCCAGGGAACCTAGGTGCCAGTGACAGCAGCCAAAAACCGGTTCTGGCGTTGCAGGGCGTTGCTCCCGGATTGCCACTATCCGCCGCTGCCAACATGGTACTGAGCGCAGTCGGACGGCAAGACGGCATGTCGGCACTGTTCGCGAATCTGTCGGCGCTGAAGCAGAACGGCCCTCGTCTCCCGCAATCCGTCGAAGATGCGACGCTTCGGCTCCTGAATGCGCGAGTCGACATCACGGGGCGGCCACCGAACGGTCAGACCCTGCAGCAGGCGATCATGCGCTCGGGCGTTTTTCTCGAAGGCCTGCTTGCAAACGGCAAGGCGGCCCTGACCGGCGCAGGCCCTCAGGCGAGCGCGGGCGGCGACCTGAAGTCAGCACTCCTCAACCTCACAAGCCGCCTTGAGCAATGGCTCGGCAAAGACGCCGACACAGCGCTATTACGCAATGGCGATCGTCTGAAACCACCTGTCCGCGGTTCCCTCCCCCAAGCCCAAAGCCCGACCTCGCCGACCCTGCCGGATGGAGCCACGGCAAAAGAAGCCGGTCGTCTCATCCTTGCCCAGGCTGAAGCCGCATTGGCACGCGTGCGCCTTGCTCAGCTCTCGTCACTTGGCGATTCCATCAACCGAACGGGCGGCGCGCAAACGGGCACAGCTGGGGAATGGAACACCGAAGTGCCTCTGCTCCTCGGCAACGAAACCGGTATGGCGCAGTTTCAAATCCAGCGCGATGGCAGTAATGCCGGCGCGGATGGGGCGCGTGGGTGGCAAATGCGCTTCTCGATCGATTTCGAGGCAACCGGCGGCGTTCATGCGAAAATCACGCTCAAAGCGGGGCGGGTCGGTGTCATGCTCTGGGCCGATCGGCCGGAGACGAGCCAGGCGCTGTCCGAGAACATGACCGATCTGGCAGAGGCTCTGGAGGCAATCGGACTCAAGGTCGGCGCAATTCATACAAGAAATGGCGAGCCTAAAGATAGTCAGCCACCCGTCGGCGCCTTCATGGATCAGACCACATGAGCGAAGACAGCCAACCCAATCTGGCCGTCGCTCTCGAGTACGACGAGGCCACGAAGCAGGCACCGCGCGTTACGGCAAAAGGCAGAGGCGCGGCCGCTGAAAAGATCCTCGAAATCGCCCAGGAAAACGGAATCGTCGTCGAGAGCGATCCGCATCTGGCAGAAGCATTGAGCGGTGTCGAGCTGGATGAAACCATCCCTATCGAACTCTATCAGGCGGTCGCAGAGGTTCTCGGTTTTGTTCTGCGAACAAGTGCCAAACGGCGGTCCTAGAGCCCTCCCCGCATCGCCGAACAGCCAAATCATCTAATCGTTACAAAACGCTAGCCTACTCTCGAAACGCGCTGCCGCCGGCGGATGTTCATAATGACCAAGGGTTTTTGAGCGGCTGATTGTGGCGATTGTCACATTGCTGAAACGCCGGGCCGTTAGAAAAAGTCTCACGCAAGCATTTACATGGCTCACAAAAGCTCTAGGCTTTGCGTGGGTGTAAACGTTTCCATATTTTGAAATTTCACCGCTCAGTCAGTGAGTTTGAACCATGGCCAGCCGACGACCGACGATCGCAGAAGTCGCACAACAGGCCGGCTGTTCAACTGCGACCGTGAGCCGTGTCATCAATCGTTCAGGCCCAACCAGTGCCGATGTTCGCGACCGGGTCGAAAACGCCATCGGCCGATTGGGCTTCCGGCCCAACGCAATCGGACGAAGCCTCAAGACCCAGCGAACACGAACCATCGGCTGTATCATTCCCAGTCTGACGAACCCTGTCTTTGCCTCTTCGGTCTCAGGCATTGAAGAGGCCGCGAGCAACGACGCCTGGTCCCTTCTTCTTGCAGCCACCGACTATCGTTCCGAGCGCGAGACAACCGTTATCGAAACCCTCCTCGAACGCGATGTTGAAGGGTTGATCCTGACGGTGGCCGACGCGGACCGCAATAAGACCCTCGACATGCTGGACATCGAGGGGGTGCCCTACGTACTTGTCTATAATCAGCCACGAAGAGCGGCACGGCCCGCTGTGACCGTCGATAACGCGCTTTCAACCCGCCAACTTGCACAAAGTCTGATTGAGAAAGGCCATCGGCAGATTGCCTATGTGGCCGGTCAGTTCGCGACATCCGACAGATCGCAACGACGATATGAGGGATATGTCACGGCGCTCGAAACAGCAGGTATGACACCTCTCCCGGTTATCGAAGTGGACTATATGGCAAGCGATGACTCCCATCGCGTCGGTATCCAGACAGTGCTGGACGGTGCGGGCGGACCGACGGCACTCATGTGCTCGAATGATCTCTTGGCACTTTCGGTAATTTCGGCACTGAGGGCATCCGGCTACCGGGTTCCGGAAGATGTCTCCGTCACAGGTTTCGATGGTATCGCCCTCGGCCACATGGTCTCGCCGACTTTGGCCACGATCGATCAACGTCCCTTCGAACTCGGCCGCCAGGCCGCCCAACTGCTTTTCAGAAATATCGAGCGCGGTGCGTGGGAAAAACCCCGCATCAAGATTCTCGATCACGCGCTTCGTCCGGGTGAATCGCTCGCCTCGGCACCGGACGATAGGACCGATGGAGGCGAGCGATAACTCACCCCTTCCGAATCGCCAAATTAGAAGGAGTTTTGACATGATAAACCGCAGAAAGGTTTTGGCAATCGCCGGGTTTGCCCTGGCGTCGGCCACCTTTACGACAGCCGTCTCAGCCGAGCAGGCCATCTGCTACAATTGTCCGCCCCAGTGGGCCGACTGGAAGTCGCAGCTCGAAGCCATCAAGAAGAACACCGGTATCGCTCTGCCCCATGACAACAAGAACTCGGGACAGACTCTGTCCCAGTTGATAGCTGAAAAGAACAACCCCGTTGCCGATATCGCCTATTACGGTGTGACCTCGGGCATCAAGGCAAAGGCAAAAGGCGTCACCGAAGCCTACAAGCCGAAAGGCTTCGATCAGATTCCGGACGGCCTCAAGGATCCGGACGGCCATTGGTTCACAACGCACTTCGGGACGCTCGGGATGTTCGTGAACAAGGATGCTCTCGGCGGGAAGCCGGTTCCGAAATGCTGGATGGATCTGACCAAATCCGACTACAAGGGTATGGTTGGATATCTTGATCCTTCCAGCGCGTTCGTCGGTTATGCAGGCGCCGTCGCCGTCAATCGGGCACTCGGAGGCTCGCTCGACAATTTCGACAAGGCCATCGAGTATTTCAAGGCGCTCAAAAAGAACGATCCAATCGTACCCAAGCAGACGTCCTACGCACGCGTCGTCTCCGGTGAAATCCCGATCCTGTTCGACTATGACTTCAATGCCTATCGGGGCAAGTACACGGAAAACGGCAATTTCGAGTTCGTTATCCCTTGCGAGGGAACCGTGATCGTTCCCTATGTCCAAAGCCTTGTGAAAAACGCTCCGAATATGGCGCAAGGCAAGAAAGTCCTCGACTTCATCATGTCCGATGCAGGCCAGACGGTCTGGACGAATGCCTTCTTGAAGCCGGCACGCCCGATCGCCCTACCGAAGGAGGTCGCAAGCAAGTTTCTTCCGGATGCGGAATACAAACGCGCAACGCCCCTGGACTACGCCAAGATGGAAAAAGTCCAAAAGGGATTCGCGGATCGCTATTTGAAAGAAGTTCGTTGAACCGATCGCAATGTAGTCCGGTGGTCATTTGGGCCACCGGACACTTCCAATTCAATCCTTAAACCCAAGAGTCTCCTGTGAACGTCTGCGACCAAACATGACAAGCGAGCGATTCACGACCTTGCTTATCATACCCGCTGTCATTCTCACGGCAGCGTTCTTCGTGCTGCCAATGGCCCAACTTGTGCTTGTCAGTCTAAAAGGCGGTCCGGGTGAAGCGACATCCTTCGGTGCCAGCTATCTCGAACTAATTGTGACCGAGCGCTATCTTTCGAGTCTGATATCGACGGTCCTTCTCTCGCTCGGCGTCACGCTCATGACGCTGGTGTTATCCACGACGGTCGGGCTGTTTCTCGTGCGAAACCAGTTTCCCGGGCGTTCCGTTCTGATGGCAATGCTCACCTTCCCTCTTGCGTTCCCAGGTGTCGTGGTCGGATTCATGGTCATCATGCTCGGCGGTCGGCAAGGCCTCCTCGCGCACACGTCTTTAGCTCTCGGCGGCGATCGCGTTACATTCGCCTATTCAATGACGGGGCTCTTTGTCGGCTATCTCTATTTTTCGATACCGCGTGTTCTACTAACCGTCATGGCTGCGATCGAGAAGCTCGATCAGTCGGTAGAAGAGGCGGCGCGTTCGCTCGGCGCCGGTCCGATGCAGGTGATGCGGGACGTGATATTGCCGGCACTTTATCCAGCCTTCTTTGCGTCATCCGCCATTTGTTTCGCAACGGCGATGGGGGCATTCGGAACGGCATTCACATTGGCAACGAACATCGATGTTCTGCCGATGGTCATCTATACGGAATTCACGCTGAACGCGAACATCGCAATGGCGGCTGCCTTATCCATTGTGCTGGGTCTCATCACCTGGATCACGTTAAGCCTGGCGCGTTCCTTCGGCGGCACAAGCGTCGCGGCGGCGGCGTGAGAAAGATGGCTATGACCCAGCGCCGAGCCATCCTGTTCATCCAGATTGCCATTACGGCCCTCACCTGCGCCTTCCTGATCGTACCGGCCCTGATGTCGATGGCGGCCGGTGTAACCGAGAACTATTTTCGTGGTCTGGCGAGCGGCGTAACACTTCGTTGGATCATTGAGGTCTGGGAGCTGTATGCCGGTACCATGCTGCTGTCGGCTCAGCTGGCACTTGCGACACTTGTCGTAACGCTTCTGATCGGCGTGCCCGCCGCATATGCGCTCGCACGCAGACCGTCGCGGCTCGGCCGTATTTTCGAGGAGATCGTTACCCTTCCGCTCGCCATCCCTGGCCTTGCCATCGCACTGGCCCTGATCATCGGCTATGGAAGCTTTGGCGATTTCCGAAAGAGCTGGCTCTTCATTCTCGTCGGCCACGTGCTCTATACGCTTCCCTTCATGATGCGCTCGGTTATGGCGGTCATGTCGCAGATCGATCCCGCAACGCTTGAGGAAGGTGCGGCGAGTCTTGGCGCACCGGCGCACCGACGCTTTCTCGATATCATTTTGCCGAACATCAAGCCGGGCATTCTCGCAGGATCGCTGATGGTGGTTACGCTTTCGGTCGGCGAGTTCAATCTGACCTGGATGCTTCATACGCCCTTGACCAAGACGCTGCCCGTCGGACTTGCCGATGCCTATGCATCGATGCGTCTTGAGGTGGCGAGCGCCTATACCCTGATTTTTTTCATTCTCATCATCCCGTTGCTTGTCGCCATGCAGTATGCGGCAAATTTCGAGCGTCGTCTGAACAAACAGATTGCGGAGCCGGACATCGGTTCCGAGGACCGGCCATGAGCATCAGTTATGACGGCACGGCGATCGATCTCGTCGACTGCGCCAAAACATTTCCGGATGGAACGAAGGCGTTGACCTCCACGACGCTGCGAATTGACGCCGGCGAGACGATCGTGCTTCTCGGCCCATCGGGCTGCGGCAAGACGACAATGCTGCGAATTATTTCAGGGCTTGAGTCTCCCGATCCGGGAGGCGCCGTCCTCTTCGATAACGAGGATCTGACGCCTCTGCCGATCGAGCAACGCAATGTGGGGATGGTGTTCCAATCCTACGCCCTGTTTCCCAATATGAACGTTCTCGACAATGTGGCCTATGGCCTGAAAATTCGGCGCATAGGTCGCGCTGACCGCGAAGCACAAGCCGGCGAAGTGCTGGAAATGATGCGGATCCAGGAACTCGCCGGGCGCAAAATCGATCAATTGTCGGGCGGTCAGCGCCAGCGTGTGGCGCTCGCACGGGCGCTGGCGGCTCGCCCGCGCGTCCTGCTTCTCGATGAGCCTTTGACAGCGTTGGATGCGGCTCTTCGCGACACGTTGCGCAGCGAGATCGACCGGCTTCTGAGGCAACTCGGCATTACCGCAATCTATGTCACGCACGACCAGCAGGAAGCGATGGTCTTGGGCGACAGGGTCGTCGTCATGTCGAAGGGCCGCGTTGCACAGATCGGGACTCCTCAAGATATCTATCACAAGCCGGAATCGCGTTTCGTCGGTGAGTTCGTCGGTACCATGAACCGCATCGAAGGTCAGTGCGACGAAACCGGTATTACAACGGCGGCAGGGCGCCTCGACTTGGCAAGCATGCCGGAACTTCCGCCTTCGAATTCAGAGAACATCGAAGCATTCTTCCGACCGGAAGCCGCAACACTCTGCGAGCCCGGTCCACAAGTCCTCACATGTCGCGTTGAGACGGTTCACTTTCACGGCGCAAACCAACGAGTCTTCTTGCATACCGGCGCAGGCCCCGAAGTCATCGTCGACCTTCCCAGCACGCGCGTCTACAGGCCGGGAGACAATGTGGGGCTGCGTATCGCTCCAGACGGCATCACATTCTTCTAGAAACCGGGACCCGCATGCTTATTGCTCAGCTCACAGACACGCATCTTAAAGACGCAGGCAAGCTTGCTTACCGGCAGGTCGACACGTCCGAATGCCTACGCCGAGCGGTCAGCCACCTTAATGCCCTCCTGCCGAGACCCGATCTCGTCCTCATGACCGGGGACATCACGGATGACGGCACATCAAGCCAATTCGAACATGCACTGGACCTGCTCGCCAATCTGCAAATTCCACTGCTGGCCATTCCGGGCAATCACGATGACCGCGCGGCCCTTCAAGCAGCATTCCCAAAACCGGAATCGCAAGAGCCCAGCGGCACGCATTGTTTCGTGAATGACGATCATCCCGTCCGGATCATCATGCTGGACACAACGATTCCAAAGCAATCGCATGGCGAGCTGGATGCACCCCGACTTGCATGGCTACAGCTCATGCTGGACGCGGGCCGCGAACGTCCCACACTCATTGCCATGCATCATCCGCCATTCGAAACCGGAATCCAGCATATGGATTGTCAAAATTGCGGCAATGCGGACAAACTCGCTGAAATTCTCGTTGATCAGCCCCAGGTCGTCGGCATCGTCTGCGGACACATCCACCGAACAATTGTGACCCGATTTGCGAACCGGCCGGCGACGATCGCGCCCAGTCCGGCCCACTCTGTTGTCCTGGATCTCAATCCCGACGGTCCCTCCTGCTTCAATCAGGAACCGCCGGCTATTCATCTTCATTTTTGGCAACCGGACGACACGCCTTACGGGCGCCTCACCACCCATACCAGTTTCATCGGCGATTTCGGTGACCATCACCCCTTCCGCAACCCGGACGGCAGTCTCATCGATTGAAAGCCAAAAGACGCCCGAAAGCGGCAACGATCACTACGGCGACTCATACCAGCGGCGGTCACTATTGACCCCAACAGAGTGATTCTGGCACGAGCGTTGCTGTTCCGTTAACCGTCACGTTTAGGCAATTCTTAAGCGGGGCCCACTAGTCTGTGGGTGGGTGGTGAAGGTGTATTGAGTTGAGTATGTCCGAACAATACAGACCTCGTGTCCGATATGTTATCGGGCCAGATGGAAGTCCGCTAACGATCGCGGATCTTCCTCCGTCAACGACCAAACGTTGGGTGATCCGGCGCAAAGCCGAAGTCGTCGCTGCTGTTCGCGGTGGCCTCTTGAGCCTCGAAGAGGCTTGCGATCGTTATACTCTGACAGTCGACGAGTTTTTGAGCTGGCAGCGCTCGATCGACAAACATGGTCTGCCCGGTTTGCGTGCAACCCGGGTTCAGGAATACCGCAAGTAGCTGGCCGGTTGGCGGTTGCAAATGGTGGTTCCGCTGCTTTGACGGCACAGATCTAGCAGAATCAACCGCGCCGACCTCTATGAGGCCGGCGCGTTTTTTTGTTTTCTGCCACCCATCGACATGCAGGATTTCGATCGCTCGCGGACATGGTCCGGCTTCGATACCCGGCAATATCTGCCGCTTTCTCCACGCCGACGCCATTCCAATCCGCCACAGCACTCTTCAAAAAACGACCGGTCGTCCCAAGAATACACAGTTGGTTAACGTCTGCTTAGGACTTTGCTGGGTAATTTTTGCCTAGCAGCGCATCGGGCCGTTCGGTCCCAAGCAAAACCAACGTTTTCGGCTCGCCAGGTCCGGCCAGCCAATTCTTAACGAATGGGAGCCTCGACAAAGTGAACGGCCTGACTGAGTTCATCAGGACATTGGGTGCGGCACGCATTGCGGCGATGGGAGCGGTTGCTGTCGGTCTCATTGGTTTCTTCGCCTTCCTGATGCTCCGATTCTCAGAGCCACAGCTCGCTATTCTCTATACGGAACTCCCGTTCGAAGACTCGACCAAGATCGTTGAAAAACTGGATTCCTTGGGCGTTCCCTATGAGATCCGTCAAGGTGGCGCAGTCATCATGGCGCCCGAAGAACGGGTCCTGCGTCTACGCATGCAGCTTGCCGAGGACGGTCTGCCTTCCGGAGGCACCGTCGGTTATGAAATCTTCGACAATGGCGACACGTTGGGAGCGACCAGCTTTGTTCAGAACATCAATCGGATGCGGGCAATCGAAGGAGAGCTTGCGCGAACCATTCGCGCACTCGACCGCGTCCAAATGGCACGGGTTCATCTGGTGTTGCCACAACGCCGTCTCTTTGCAGAGAGCGCATCCGAGCCATCTGCTTCCATCGTGGTCAAAGTGCGCGGCACTCTGGACAAGCCGCGCATCAAGGCTATCCAGCATCTTGTCGCCTCCGCTGTCGAGGGCCTGAAGCCACAACGTGTATCGGTCGTTGACGAGTCGGGAACACTTCTTGCCAGCGGGTCAGGCGATGCGGACGGGATGTCCGCGACCGGTGTCGATGAGCGCAATCGCGCCTTCGAGCGACGGATGCAGAACGAGATTCAGGAGATCATCTCCAGCGTCGTTGGTGCCGGACGCGCCCGTGTCCGGGTCACCGCCGAAATCGACTACAACCGCATTACACAGACTTCCGATGTCTTTGATCCGGACGGCCGTGTCGTTCGCTCCTCTCAGACCAGGGAAGAAACAAATGCCTCGACGACGCCGACCACAAACGACGGCGTGACCGTTGGAAATGAACTTCCGGCGGCGAATGCCGAAGCGCAGGCGCAAGGGTCGGAACAGGAAAACTCTGCCAAGACGGAAGAAATCGTCAACTACGAAATTTCCAAAACCACCAAGACAGAAATCGTCGAGGCTGGCCGTATCAAACGCCTCTCGGTCGCGGTTCTCGTGGACGGAAACTACGCAGCTGATGCGGACGGCAAAGTCAACTATAGTCCAAGAGCAGCGGAAGAAATCGAACAGATCAAGGCCTTGGTTGAATCCGCGATCGGCTTCGATAAAGATCGCGGCGACAAGGTTCATGTTGCCAATCTCAGATTCGCGACCGGGGCATTCGCCGCAGCCCAGACCAGCGCGGAAGAAGGCCTTTTCGATTTTTCACTGTCCAAGACCGACTATTTCAAGATCGCTGAACTGGCTGTCATTCTGATTGTGAGTCTTCTGGTTCTGCTGTTTGTCGTACGCCCGCTCGTCCGACGCATCATTACACCTGAAGAACAAGATAATGTCGGTGAACTGACCCTTCAGACAGATCCTGAAACCGGTGCGTTGTTGGCGGCGGATGGGACTGCCATTGCGGGACCCGGCGGTGACATGTCGGCATTGTCCGGCCCCGAGGCACGAAACGAGGCTATGGAGGTCCTGCGCGAAGCACGTGCGAAAGGTTCAATTCAAGCAACGGCAATCCAAGAAGTCGGGGAAATCGTCCAAAACAATCCCGATGAAGCCGCATCGATCATTCGCGGCTGGATCGCACAAGATGAATAAGCGAGGCGACTGATGGCGATGGTCGAAACAGTGCCTGAAGAGATCCAGGACGAAGTTATGGCCGTACCGGATGTGCAAAGCATGTCTGGCGTCGACAAGGCGGCCGTACTCCTGCTCGCGCTCGGTGTCGAATATGGCGCGCCGATTTGGAAGGAGCTGGACGATGACGAAGTCGTCAATATCTCCCTTGCGATGTCGCGCCTTGGAAATCTCGACCCGAAAATCGTTCAGACGATGCTGGGTGTTTTCGTCTCCCAGATGTCCCTGGCCGGCGCTGTCATCGGTTCGTCTGTTTCGACCGAGCGCCTGCTCGCCGAGTATCTGCCCGAGGAACGCGTCAAAACGATCATGGAAGAGATCCGTGGTCCCGCTGGCCGAAACATGTGGGAGAAACTCTCCAATGTTCAGGCACATGTTCTCGCGAACTATATGAAGAACGAATATCCGCAGACCGTTGCGGTCGTGCTTTCGAAGATTGCTTCCGATCACGCCGCCCAGGTCTTGTCGATCCTGCCCGACGATTTCGCCCTTGAAGTCATTCAGCGAATGCTGGCGACAGGCTCAGTGCAGCGCGAGGTGTTGGAAAAAATCGAACACACACTCCGTAACGAGTTCATCTCGAATCTCTCTCAGACACGCCAGCGTGATGCCCATGAACTCATGGCCGATATTTTCAATAGCTTCGATCGCCAGACCGAGAGCCGGTTCCTGACATCCTTGGAGCGGGCGAACTGGGATGCAGCCGAGCGCATCAAAACGCTCATGTTCACCTTCAACGACCTGACCAAACTCGACAAGGCCAGCATTCAGACGCTGCTGCGTCAGGTGGAAAACGACCAGTTGATCCTTGCCATGAAAGGTGCGGACGATGCGGTGCGGGAGTTCTTCTTCGGCAACCTGTCGGAACGGGCCGGAAAGATGATGCGCGACGATCTCGAGGTTATGGGACCGGTTCGGCTCAAAGATGTCGACGACGCCCAGACCGGGATGATCAACAAGGCAAAAGACCTCGCGGCGAAGGGCGAGATCGTCCTTTCCAGCAATAGCGGGGAGGATGAGCTGATCTACTGATCGGCTAGGCGTTCATCATGGCAGCACCTGCAAAATATCTTTTTGACCGAAGTTTCGAGCCATCGAACGATGCCCCCTCGCCCGAGCAACAATTGCGCACTGAATTTGAGGCGGAACTTGCCGCTGCCCGGCAGGCCGCATTCGAAGAAGGTCGCGCAGAAGGACACCGGACGGCTCTGGATAGTCATGAAGCCGCAATCTCAGAATCTCTGTCGAAGATACTGGCAAACTTCACAGCGGTTACCAAGGAGATGGAAAGCGCCAAGCACGACATGCAATCGGATGCTGTTCAGATTGGACTCGCAGCCGCCGAGACGATGGCACCCGAGCTTATCCGCCGATATCCCCTCGAAAGCATCGAAACGCTCTTCAAGGACTGCCTGGAGTACGCGGACAATCCTCCTCATATCGCCGTTCGGATCAATGAAAGCCTGATCGAAGACCTGCAGCAACGCATGGAGAGCTTTGCCAAACAGCAGGGTTATCAAGGTGAAATCGTGCTGGTCGGCGATCCGGAAATAGCGGTGGGAGATGCAAAGCTCGAATGGGCGGATGGCGGCATCGCGCACGAAACAGAAGCGACGCGCTCTCGCATCATCAAGACTGTAACCGCGTATCTCGACGCACAACGCGCACTCATCCAAGGCGCATGACCGCAGCCCAAGAATGATCAATCGCCAACGATGAACAGGTCGACAAGAACAAAGATGAACAACATGGCCAACCCCGGAGAAGCCGCATGAGTGATGAAACAGAAGCGAGCAGCGTTCCCCTTGCCGACTTGTCCGAAGATAAGGCTCAAGCCGGAGCATCGGAAGATACGCCAAGCACAGCCAGCGAGCCGAAAATCGATGAGCACCAACGTGCTGCAACCGATCTGGAAGCCGTCTTCGATGTGCCGGTCAATATCTCGGCCGTGCTTGGCCGGACTCAGATCGAGGTTTCCGATTTGCTGACGATGGATGAAGGCGACGTGATCGAACTCGATAGAAAGGTCGGTGAAGCCATCGATATCTTCGTGAACAACAGACTGGTTGCTCGCGGCGAAGTCGTACTCGTCGAGGAGCGGCTCGGTGTCACGATGACGGAAATCATCAAGTCAGATCGAGCGGCCTGAAATCCGGATCGACGTTGAACCAAATTTCGCGAACGGCCCCGTATGCCGGGCCCAATTGCCGCAAGAATGCGGAGTAGGAGACAGGAATGCGATTGCTGATTATCGGGAGCCTGAGCAGTGGTCTCAGTGCGGCAACGAAAATTGCCATGGATCGGGGCGCAAAGGTCACCCACGCACCGACAACGGAAAGTGCAATCAAGGATCTGCGATCGGGTGCAGGCGCCGATCTGCTTATGGTGGATGTCGCGTGCGATATCGCAGGACTGATCGACTCGCTACTGACGGAGCATATTCATGTTCCTGTCGTCGCCTGCGGAGTCGACCATGACGCCCGCGCGGCGGTCGCGGCGATTCAGGCAGGTGCCAAGGAGTACATCCCCCTTCCACCCGATGCCGAACTCATCGCTGCCGTGTTGGAAGCCGTCGCTGCCGACTCGCACGCACTCATCTATCGCGATGACAGGATGGGAGAGGTTATCGAGCTCGCGAATCAGATCGCAGCATCGGATGCCAGCATCCTGATCACAGGAGAATCCGGGACCGGTAAGGAGGTCATGGCACGCCACGTCCACCAGAAGTCGACCCGTTCCGACAAGGTCTTCATTTCGGTGAACTGTGCGGCGATCCCGGAAAATCTCCTGGAATCGGAATTGTTCGGACATGAGAAAGGCGCCTTTACGGGCGCCGTCGCCCGGCGGGTCGGCAAATTCGAAGAAGCAAATGGCGGAACACTCCTTCTCGACGAAATCTCCGAAATGGATGTTCGCCTGCAAGCAAAGTTGCTGCGCGCCATTCAAGAGCGGATGATCGATCGCGTCGGTGGCAATGCTCCCGTTTCAGTCGATATTCGCATTATTGCGACGTCGAACCGCGATCTCGCCGAAGCGGTCCGCGAAGGTTGTTTTCGCGAAGACCTGCTGTACCGGCTCAACGTGGTCAACCTGAAGGTTCCGCCCTTGCGCGAACGGCCGGCCGACATTCTCGAAATCGCCGATCATTTCACCGGCAAATATGCCGATGCCAATGGGCTCCCGAGACGACCGCTTTCGAGCGAAGCACGCCGCCAACTCCTGGCCAATCGCTGGCCGGGTAATGTACGCGAGCTCGAGAACACGATCCATCGGGCCGTCTTGCTATCGACAGGCGCTGAAATCGGCGAAGAGGCAATCCGCACGCCGGACGGGGCACGGGTCGATGGGCTTTCGCAAGGGATGGATACCGCTACGATCGCGGCCCAAACGGCAGAGGCCGTAACGCGCGATCTCGTCGGCAAGACCGTCGCCGAAGTCGAACGCGATCTCATTCTGGAAACACTCGACCACTGCCTGGGCAATCGAACCCGCGCGGCGAATATCCTTGGCATCTCGATCCGCACTCTGAGGAACAAGCTCAAACAGTATGCCGGCGAAGGCCTGGCGGTACCCGTTCCTCGCGACATGCGCCCCATGGTGAACTAGACGCGGACCAAACGAAATCACAATGAGCGAAACGACGGCTCCATTGCCGCCTGATCCCGGCGCGACCGAAGGCCAACGGCCTTACGGGACATTACCCAGTATCGGTGACCTCCTGGGTTTGGCAGGACGCGGCGATCTCGGCCTTGCCTTGGGCGTGATCGGCATTCTGGTGGTTCTCATACTGCCAATGCCGGCAATCATGCTCGACTTGATGCTGGCCATATCGATCACATTCGCCGTCCTCATATTGATGACATCGCTCTTTATTCACCGGCCGCTAGAGTTCTCGTCCTTTCCAACAATCCTGTTGATCGCGACGATGATGCGACTAGCGCTGAACCTTGCATCGACACGCCTTATCCTGACCCACGGCCACGAGGGAACCGACGCCGCCGGTCATGTCATCGAGGCCTTCGGCAACTTTGTCATGCAAGGCAACTTTGTCATCGGCATCATTGTCTTCACGATCCTCGTCATCGTGAACTTCGTCGTCATCACCAAGGGCTCGGGCCGGATCGCCGAGGTCGCTGCCCGGTTCACATTGGACGCCATGCCTGGCAAGCAGATGGCGATCGATGCCGACCTTTCCGCAGGCCTCATCAGCGAAGAAGAGGCCCGCACGCGCAGGAAAAACCTCGAGGATGAGTCGTCCTTCTTCGGTGCCATGGATGGTGCTTCGAAATTCGTTCGCGGCGATGCGATTGCGGGGCTTCTTATTACCGTCCTCAACATCTTCGGCGGCATGATCATCGGTATGGGTCAAAATGACCTTTCGTTGGCTGATGCAGGACAGACTTACACGCTTCTCACGATTGGCGACGGCCTGGTCAGCCAGATCCCGGCACTGATCGTCTCGACGGCCGCCGGCCTTCTGGTTTCCAAGGCCGGCGTCGATGGCGCCGCCGACAAGGCGGTATTCGAACAACTGTCCGGCTATCCAAAAGCGCTCGGCATGTCCTCCTTTGTGATGGCTCTGATGGCCGTTCTCCCGGGCGTCCCCATGGTTCCGTTCCTGGCGCTCGCCGGTGCGGCCGGCGGATTGGCCTGGTATGCGGACAAGAAGAACAAACGTGTTGCCGATACGGTGGCGGCCGAAGAGATGATCGACGCTGTCGAACCGGAGCCGGCAGAAGCACCGATTTCAGAATCCCTGCAAATGGACGAACTCCGTCTCGAGCTTGGCTATTCTCTCCTCCCGATGATCAAAGATCCGAACGGACCGTCGGACAAACTGACCGAGCAGATCAAAGCGCTTCGTCGTCAGCTTGCAACACAGATGGGCTTTGTGATGCCGTCGGTTCGGATCCTCGACAATATGCAGCTGCAGGCCAACGAATATATTATCAAAGTCAAGGAGGTGGACGCTGGCACCGGCAACCTGTTCCCAAATCAGTATATGGTCATGAATCCGACTGGCGAACAGATAGATATTCCAGGCACGCATACGAAAGAGCCGACATTCGGATTGCCGGCAACATGGATCGATGCCGATCGCCGGGATGAGGCATCCTTCAAAGGCTACACAGTCGTCGATCCGGTGACGGTTCTTGCGACTCACCTGACGGAAATTCTCAAAGCCCACATGCCAGAACTTTTGTCCTACTCGGAAGTCCAGAAGCTCCTTGACGAACTCTCCGAGCGCGACAAAAAACTGCTCGACGACATCGTTCCAGGACAAATCAGCGTTACGGGAATCCAACGGGTCCTGCAGACGCTCCTCGGCGAACGTATTTCGATCCGGGACCTTCCGACCATATTGGAAGGCGTCGCAGAAGCGGCCGGTTTCACGTCGAACATTCAGCTGATTACGGAGCATGTCCGCACACGTCTGGCACGGCAAATCTGTGCCCAGCATTTCAACCCTCAGGGTTGTCTACCACTCGTAACTCTTTCACCGCAGTGGGAGCAGGAGTTTGCAGAGGCTCTGGTCGGTGACGGCGAAGAGCAACAAATCGCCATGGCGCCAAGCCGCCTGCAGGAGTTCATCCAGGCCGTAAGACAAGGTTTTGAGGAAGCCGGCGGCCAGGGTGAAGCACCGGTGCTTCTGACGAGCCCGAGAATCCGCCCATATGTCCGCTCAATCGTTGAAAGGTTCCGCGCTCAGACGCCTGTCCTATCTCAAAATGAGATCCATCCTCAAGCGCGGCTGAAGACGGTTGCTCAGGTCTGAGATCTAAAGAGCAAATGACTCAGCGGCTGTCTCGAAAGTCGCCATATTGGCGACTTTCGGTACCACGACCAGCCCTCTCCCCCGGCCCAACCACCCAATAAGGTTACCCTCGGGGCGGTTGGGCCAGGGGAGAGGGCTGGCACTAGGAGTTTCGAGTCAGACTCTCAGCGGCTTCCCCGCTGAATCCGAGTTCCGGAGCTTGGAACAGGTGCCGATCCGCGCGTCTCGGCGATTTCGCAAAGCGTGCTTCCCTGAACCCAGCGCCCGACATCGGACCCCATTTTCTGGCTTAGCGCATAGGGCAATCGCTGGTTTTCGGTAAGAACCCTGGTATCGCGCCCTCTCGCTTCGAATGTGATGGTATAGGCCTTCAATCCGCGGCGACCATCCGGCGCGCGCTCATGTATGACGATGTTTGTACCGGTACCACCAGGATTGGCGACCGCATGAAAGATGTGCTTGGTCAAAACAGGATCAGCGGGGTTGAGCCAGCAATTGCGAACCTTACGCGCCAACTTGGTATAGACATCCGTGGGCGCCGCCCCTGCGACGATGGTCGTCTGGGAATGCTGAGTGCCCGGGTCGTCTTTGCCGCCAGTTTGACAAGCCGTCACCACAAGAGCCAGGAGCACGGCCATCGCGACCCTGTGAGGCCCCGGTTTTTCGTACCCGTTCACCGCGCCGACCTTCCTACACTAACAACCACTCTTACTGGAACCGTATTAACTCAGCCCTCATCGGATCGACAGTCACGTTTTGTTGCGTGAACTTTCCCGGCGGCGCGATACGGACACACGCGCGAAGCCCGGCCGATGCGCTTCCCACACCGTCCGGGTCAACTCAAATTCCTAGAAAATGCCGCGCTCGATCGGCTGCGCACGGTTGTCAGGATAGAAACGCCTAATGCGTTTCTGCCGCCATGCGCAATCCCATTTCATCGAGTTCGGCCATTTCGGCGCGATTTCGACTGATACGATTGCGCTCCTGATCGCGTTCCTCGATCAGTTCGACCTTCTTCACTTCTTCAAAGGCCTCAGCGAGTTCTTCACGCGCTGCATCGAGCTTTTCCTGAAGTTCCTGGATCGACGTCGCCAGATTGTCGCGACGCTGGATCGCGGCCTTGGCAAAGGTTGGATAGGCGAAATGATTAATGTCGGAGACACCGGCCCTCGCCTGCTCGTCCTCAACCTGCCGGTCCAAATCCCGCGCCATTTGTTCGAAATCGGCGATCATTGATTCGATATCGGTCACTTTCTGTCGCTTCTCGTCCAGTTCGAAACGACGCAAGCGGATCAGTGTGTCTCGTGTCTTCATTACGCGTTACCCCTAACATCTGAGTGGTCCTGCTCCACCCCATTCAATATCTGTGCCAGTGCCGCATATCCGTCCTCAAGCGAGGCCGATTCCCCCTTGATCTGCGATAGAAAGGCTTCGAGGCGAGGCTGATAGGCGATCGCCTCATCGACTTCCGGGCTCGATCCTGCCCGATAGGCGCCCAACTGAATCAGCTCCTCCATATCGGCATATTTCGCCATAAGTTGGCGTGCGCGTTCCACATCGGGACGCGCTGCCTCTGCGACGCTCTCAGGCATTGTCCTCGAAATGGATTTCAAAACATTAATCGCCGGATATCGGCCGCGTTCGGCGATCCGGCGCTCCATGACGATGTGGCCATCGAGAATACCGCGTACGGCATCGGCGACGGGTTCATTGTGATCGTCACCTTCCACCAAAACCGTAAACAGACCTGTGATCGAACCGTTTCCGGCTCCTGGTCCGGCGCGCTCGAGAAGCTGCGGCAGCTCGTTGAAGACTGTCGGCGTGTAACCCTTGGTCGTCGGCGGCTCGCCGCTGGCAAGACCGATCTCCCTTTGCGCCATCGCGAAACGGGTCACGCTGTCCATCATGCAGAGCACGTCCTGACCCTGGTCCCGGAAATACTCCGACAGCGCCAATGTCAGATAGGCGGCCTGGCGGCGCATGAGGGCCGCTTCGTCAGAGGTCGCCACGACGACAATCGAACGGCTGAGCCCTTCCTCGCCAAGATCATCCTCAATGAACTCCTGGACCTCGCGGCCACGTTCGCCAATCAAGCCGATAATCGAGACATCGGAACGCGTATTGCGAGCCAACATGGACAGCATGACCGACTTGCCGACGCCGGAACCGGCGAAGATCCCCATGCGCTGCCCCTTGCAGCAGGTCAGGAATGTATTGAGTGCGCGTACGCCTAAGTCGATCGGCTCTCCGACGCGGCTCCGCGCATGTGCCGGAGGTGGACTATTGCGCAGCGGATAGCGGTCAGGTCCCAGAATCAAAGGTCCCTTACCATCCAGCGGGTCGCCCATGGCATTGACGACCCTGCCAAGCCAGGCCGGTGAAGGTCTGATGGCCGCAACACTCGGCTGAACAAATGCCTTGGCGCCCATGCGCACGCCATCGAGCGGTCGGAAAGGCATTGCAAGCGCTCTGTCTCTGCGAAATCCAACCACTTCGCATAGAACATCGCCTCGCAGCCCATCGGAAATCCTTATCCGGGACCCAACGCGCATTGCGTGAATCGGACCGGCAATTTCCACGAGTAGTCCTTGAATGCTCCGCACTCGCCCGTAGATGTCGGGCGTGGCAATAGCCGCAATGTCATTCACCAATGCCTGTATGGGCACGATTTCGGCCTCGTTCAGCTCTGCGGTTTGACGATTGCGCGAGTCTGGCAAACCACCTCTTAAGAGCGCGTAAACCAAATCGAAGGATTTACAATAATTTGTGGAGACAATTCCGCGCGGTTCTGACGTCCAATTCCGACAATCGACGTTTCGGAGCGTGCATTCATCTGCTAAAACTGAGGTGCGGTCTGATTCGGTGTGGACGTCGGACCCCAGTCTAAAGTTCCCGATTATGTAACTCTGTATTAATGCGCAGGCGGTGAAGCGGTTGGCGGATCACGCCCGACGGACTCCGAGTCCGATTCGGGTTTTTCGCAGATTTCGCTGATCTTCGGTGCCGGTGATGATGTCTTATTGCGTCAGAGTGCGTGTGGCCCGTCGCAGAGAATTGGCTCGTAAAAATCAGCATCCTTAGATTTTGTTAACTAATGGAGCCTAATTTGTTGATGGGAATTAACGATTCTGAAGTTCCACGATCTCGGCCGCTCGGGTGGGGCAACCTGCGGTCTCTGATCTGAACTAAAAAGAGGATTGCCATGAGGGTGCTTCTAATCGAGGACGACAGCGCAACAGCTCAAAGCATTGAGCTGATGCTGCAGTCTGACGGCTTCAACGTCTACACGACGGATTTGGGGGAAGAAGGCGTCGATCTCGGAAAACTATACGACTATGACATTATTCTTCTGGACCTCAATCTCCCTGATATGAGCGGCTACGAGGTCCTTAAGACCTTACGCGTCTCAAAGGTTCAGACGCCGATCCTGATTCTTTCCGGCCTCGCCGGTATCGAGGATAAGGTCCGCGGTCTCGGCTTCGGCGCTGATGACTATATGACGAAACCGTTCCACAAGGACGAACTGGTCGCAAGAATTCACGCGATCGTCCGGCGCTCAAAGGGCCACGCTCAATCCGTCATCCAAACGGGTCAGCTTCGTGTCAATCTCGATACCAAGACGGTCGAGGTCAACAGCGCGCGCGTTCATCTGACAGGTAAAGAATATCAAATGCTGGAGCTGCTCTCGCTCCGTAAAGGCACGACGCTCACCAAGGAGATGTTCTTGAATCATCTCTATGGCGGCATGGATGAACCCGAGCTGAAAATCATCGACGTTTTCATCTGCAAATTGCGGAAGAAGCTCGCTGCAGCAACCGGAGGCCGTCACTATATCGAGACCGTCTGGGGACGCGGCTATGTGTTGCGCGATCCGGAGGATGAATCGGAAGCGGCCTGACGGGTACGCATCACACGTATCAGCGCTCATGCAAAAAAGAGCACGAGGGTGTATCAGTCGCTCTGAGCGGCCGGTTGCCTATTGGATGTCCAACACAGAAATGACCGGGCCCCTTTTGGGGCTCGTTTTGTTTCATGAGAGTAGACGATCGGACCCAATCCGACCCCCTGCCTCTTTCTGAACTCGGTCGTTCGAGAGCCAGGATGCCATGCAGCGGCCAAGCCGATTTTCCAATCAACACATTTTGTGTTTCAACACGGATGCGCCGGACAGAATAAAAAAGGCCGGAGCAATCACTCCGGCCTTGAGGGGTAACGGGGGTTACGCCTCAATTCAAACGTCTGTTCATCGCGTATCGCGGCAGTCGGTGCGCGCGGCCCATTCAGTGATGACCGATGGAATTGGATAGGATGGCGCGACAGACTCGCGGCCCAATGAAAAGGCGATCTGCTCGATCTCGTCCTCAATCGCGCCCTGATCGTCTCGCCGCAGCGTGGCGGTCTCGCCGGCAGCAGGGTCTGAACCCATCGCACTGTCCGCACCACCTCTGTGATGCCCGTTCTTCGAATCGATGCAAGTCGGAGCAAAATCGAGCAAGGACCTGCTCCACAATCCGGCTTGTGTCGATGTCACAGCAAGCAATGTTGCAGCGCCGACAAGCGCTCCTGCAGATGAAAGTCTGCGCAAAGAAAACATGATTGCCCCCAAAGTCAGCATCTGGCTTTTCGCCATGTTGGTGCCTTAATTGTATCAGGGGCACCCCGAATTGCGAAGACTTACCGACGCGTCAGCAAACGGCAGAGATAACTTCCTGCTCTTTGTCTTTCGGAAATTTTTTGTCTTTAATATCAATAAATTATGCAATTCAATTCAAGGTTCAGGTTCAGCAATGCCTGTGGCATTTATGGTACGCCGTCAACAATATTGGCGCAAATGAGGCGGAACAAAGGCAAGCGGGCTGCGAAGAGGACAATGCCGATTCGGAGATATCGGAAGATGACGCTAGGCCCCGGATGATAGCTGAAGTGAGAGAATCCGTGCTAGCCGGTGCGAAGCGCCGATCGAGCGACCGCGCCGCCGCTAGTAGGATCAGGAATTCTGGATCTGACCGGCGTTGGCGCAGATTTGGTGGCGTCTGTTCGCATATAGAGTCCACGCACACCGGATACCGGAGAAAACTGATCGGTCAAGCCAATAACCGTTTCCGCGGCGCCAAGAACCAGATAGCCGTCGGGCGCAAGCTGCTGCGCCGCCCGTTCAAGGATATCGCGTTTTGTCGGCGGATCGAAATAGATCAGAACGTTGCGGCAGAAGACGATGTCGAACTTGCCAAGCCCCCGGAAGCTTTCCAGCAAGTTGAACTTTTTGTACTGAACCATAGCCCGGATTGCCGAATCGATCTGCCAAAGGCTGCCCTGCTGCTTGAAGTATTTGACCAGCAGCGATATCGGCAATCCGCGCTGAACCTCAAACTGGCTGTAAAGACCCGCCTTGGCCTTCTCCAGGATCTCGGAAGACAAATCCGTTCCAACGATATCGATGTTCCATCCGACCATCTTGTCGGACATGTCCTTCAAGAGCATGGCGAGAGAGTAAGGCTCCTGCCCCGAAGACGCTGCCGCGCACCAGATCCGCAGTTTACGCAATGACCGCCGCTCTTCGAGCATTGCGGGCATCATGACACTCGTAAAATTGTCGAATGGCGTCTTGTCGCGAAAAAAGAACGACTCGTTGATCGTCATAGCTTCAACGACAGCGGCCTGCAGGACTGTCGCTCCCGGCCGCTTCATCGCGGCGACCAACTCCGCCAATGTCTCCATGCCGTTATCGCGGGCAACCGGCAACAAGCGACAGTCGAGTAGATACTGCTTCTCTTCCGTGAGGACCAATCCGGATTTGTCCTTGAGGAAATCTCTTAGATAGCCAAACTCCGTCGAGCTCATGACCGTCCTCCACGAAGCAGATTTGTTACTTTCGGTGCAATGCTGTCGAGCGGCAAGACAGCTGCACAGGCCCCGGCCTGCGCGGTCGCGCCGGGCATTCCCCAGACAACGCTTGTTGCTTCGTCCTGGGCGATGATCGTCCCACCCTGATCCGCAATGAGTGTCGCGCCGGCGGCACCGTCATGTCCCATACCCGTCAAAACGACACCGAGGGTAGCGCTACGATAAATCTTTGCTGCGCTCTCAAACATCGGATCCACCGCAGGCTTGCAGAAGTGGACTTCCGGGCCGTCGTAGATCTCGATTGTGGGCTCCGTTGCGCCGTGTTTGAGACGCATATGCTTGCCACCGGGCGCTACATAAATGACGCCGGGCTTGATGACCTCACCCAGTTCCCCTTCCTTCGATTGACACCCGGCCGATCGACCCAGATGCTCGGCAAGGATGGAGGTGAACGTCGCCGGCATATGCTGTGTCACAAGAACAGGGACCCCGCGGATTGCAGGCCCGATGCCCTCCATCAGACGAGCGAGCGCCTGAGGTCCACCAGTGGAACTCCCGACGACGAGAATGCGGGGCGTGATCCTAGAGGCTGGCCTGAGTTGGAATGTAGCCTCCGCCTCCACCGGCACTGTCTTTGCGGAATCGACCGCGTGGCCCGGCGCATGGCCCGGCGCCTTCCGGGCCTCGGTTCTAGCTCTCGCGCGCACCCGACTTCGACCGACAGCCTTGATCTTTCGGATCAGGTCTTTGCGAAAATCCTTGGACGTCGTAACGCCGCTGTTGCCTTCCGGCTTCGGAATATAGTCAACGGCTCCAAGCGACAATGCGCGGAGGCTAACTTCCGCATTGCGACGGGTCAGCGTCGACGCCATGATGACCTGCAGTCCAGGCTGTGCCTTCAGCATCAATGGCAGTGCCGTCATACCATCCATCACCGGCATTTCGATATCGAGAACAGCAACGTCCGGTGCGGATTGGGCGATACTATTTACAGCAAGCTGACCATTGGCATAGCGGCCGACAACCTCAAGATCCGGATCTTCGTCGACCCAGCGCGCAACGAGCCCGCGAACCACAGCAGAGTCATCGACAACAGCAACACGAATACCGCCGTTTTTTGTTGTTGCAGAGACGTCTGTAGAAGCCATTGTAAGCGCCATCTGCCCTCTCCCTGTTTCGCGATTGCCAGCAATGGCAAACACTGATCAATCTCTTCAACCGTTCCGAGCTTCATGCAACCGGTTGATCCCGGCGTTCACTTGCCAATGTCGTTTCAGATCAAGCCGACTTCCTGAAACTTCGCGTGGATAATGTCCTTGTCGAACGGCTTCATGATGTACTCGTTCGCACCCGCAGCCAGCGCACGCGTGATGTGATCTGAATCGTTCTCCGTTGTGCAGAAAATCACGGCAGGCTGCTCGCCTCCGGATTCAGACCGAAGTGCCGTCAGAAAGTTCAATCCATCCATGACCGGCATATTCCAATCCAGCAGGACCGCATCAGGCATCTGATCGCGGCATTGATCCAGTGCTTCCTGTCCATTCTCAGCTTCGGAAATCGCGAAATCCAATTCCTCAAGAATGCAGCGTGCAACCTTGCGGATAACGCTGCTGTCGTCGACGACCAGGCAGTGTTTCATAAGGGCCTCTCCTCAGTCAGATTTTCCGGCTCGTCATCACCGGGCATGCATTACGCGGCGATCAACGCATCGCCGATCGCAAGTACCTTGGTAACGTCGAGAACAACCATCAGATCACCGTCCAGTCGATGAACGCCGGACGATATGCTTGCCCAACGCGGGTCGAGATTCGAAGGCGTGGCTTCGAACGTTGCCTGCGACAGCTGATGAACCTCGCCGACCTTGTCGATGATCAACCCATACGACTCGCCATTGTGCTCGATACCGACAGCCATCGGCTTGGTATCGATTTCCGTTGGTGCCACGCCAAGACGCGTGCGCATGTCAATTGCGGTCACGATGCGTCCGCGCAGATTGAGAACGCCGGCAACTTCAGGCAGCGCCATGGGAACGTCCGTGACGTTGTCGGGTACGAACACGTCCTGTACTTCATGGATGGGCAGACCAAACAATTGACCGGCAATGGTCACGGTAATGTACTCCACGCTCGATCCGTCGTCGTCGATCGCCTCGGTCGCGCCGGCGTTGATATTGGCGTCCGCACTCATGCTGCTACTCCCGTCTTACGCTCACATTCCTTGAGACTTTCCATCAGTCCCTGCCGATCGAACTTTCCGACGAAATCGAAGAAACCTGCGCGTCTGGTCCGCTCAATAACCTGAGGCGCACTGTGGGAAGACAAGGCGATTAGCGGGGTCGCACCCCATTCTGGATCACCCTGGAGGGTTTCGGCAAAGCTGATGCCGTCCATACCAGGCATTTCAATGTCGCTGACGATGATATCGAACGCAGCTCCGTTCTTCTTCAGGGCGAGCGCCTCATTGGCCGACTCTGTCAATGTCACTTCATAGCCTGCGGCGTTGAGAAGTGGAGACAGCATGTTTCGGAAGAATGGACTATCATCGACCAACAAGAGCTTAGAACTCTTGGCGAGAGCGACATCTTCGGCTGTATCTGCCCAATTGCCCATTACTTCTGCGAGATAGTGACCAATGTCGATTACGGCTGTTGCCTTGCCCTTGACGACGGCAGAGCCGATCAGGCCGGCGACGTCAGACGTCAATTCGACATCCAATCGCTCTTCGACAATATCGACGATTTCGTCGACGACGAGACCGACCGAGTGCCTCTCATCAGTGAACACGAGAATCGGTTGACTGCCTTCAGATTTGATCCGGGCGCCATCGCTCAATTCGACCAAAGGCATGAGACTACCGCGGTACTGGACGAGGTGGCGGCCATTGGAGTTCTCAATCTCGGCGACATCAATCTCTTCCAAGCGCGTAACAAGAGATAGCGGAACGGCCTTGGGTTCCTCCGATCCTGCGCGGAACAGGAGAAGCGCCGTTTTCTGTTCACTGGCGTGCGCAATCTCCAATTCGGCTTCGTCTGCATCCGTGTCGGAAGGCGCCTGTGCAGGAAACTCTTGTGCGATGCCATTGGGATCGATGATCATGATGACACTGCCGTCCCCCAGAATCGTGTTGCCCGAGAACATTGAGATGTCGCGCAACATCGAGGACATTGGTTTGACCACGATTTCTTCGGTATCGAAGACGCTATCGACAATGATTCCAAATGACTGGTTGCCAACTTGGATCACAACGACGAAGAAGCTCTGGTCGTTGTTCTCATCGAGCGTTTCTGCATCCGATTGCAGCTCGATCTCCGCAGTCTCCTCGTCGGAGAGCTTCAACAATTGACCTAGCGTAATCAGCGGCAACAGTTTGTTGCGGAGTCGAAGAACCGGCGTATCGTTGATCTGCTCGATCCGATGCTCGCTATTGGCATGCGTTCGAACGAGTTCGACAACGTTCAACTGCGGGATCGCAAACTTCTGCTTGCAAGCCTCGACGATCAGAGCCGACACGATCGCGAGCGTCAGCGGGATCTTGATAATGAATGTCGACCCCTTGCCGGCCTCCGACTTGAGGTCGCAGTTGCCGCCGATAAGTTCGATATTGGTTCGCACAACATCCATACCGACGCCGCGGCCTGAAACGCTCGTAACTTCGGCCGCCGTGGAGAATCCCGGTGCAAAAATGTATTTTTGAATTTGCTGCGGTGACATTGTCTCCAATTCGGATTCGGTTGCCAGACCGTTTTGGATGACCTTCGACTTGATCTTCTCGACGTTGAGCCCTCGCCCATCGTCGGCGATTTCAATAATGATATGACCGCCTTCGTGATAAGCGCTCAGATTGATCTTACCGGTTTCAGGCTTTCCCGCCGCCAGACGGTCTTCCGTCGACTCAAGACCATGATCTGCCGAATTGCGGACCATGTGTGTTAGCGGATCCTTGATCATTTCAAGGACCTGCCGGTCGAGTTCCGTATCCGCGCCGCTCATCTCGAGATCGATCTTCTTGCCGAGCTCCAAAGAAAGGTCGCGTACGATGCGGGGCAACTTCTGCCAGGCGTTCCCGATCGGCTGCATGCGCGTCTTCATCACGCCTTCCTGCAACTCCGCCGTGACGGCGGAGAGGCGCTGCAATGGAACCTTGAATTCGCTGTCATTGATCCGGCGAACCATTTCAAGGAGCTGGTTGCGTGTCAGCACAAGCTCGGAAACCATCGTCATCAAGTGCTCGAGCGTATCCACGTTCACGCGAATCGACTGAGATTTTACCGGTGTATCGCTTGCAGCCGCGCGACCCTGAGGCTCGGCTGTCGCTGTGGCAGGTGCTGCATCGGCTGCGGCAGGCGCGGCGGCCTCCGGCTGCGCTGGGGCAGCCTCAGCTTCGGGCTGAGCCGGCGCGGCTTCGGTTTCAGCCGGTTCGGGCAGGCTCAGATCAGGGCCTTCCGCTTCTTGGAACGCCCTCTCCAAATCATCGAGCGAGACTTCGCCAGGCTTGAGTTCACGCTCCAGTTCGGGAACATCGAGAGGCGGATCGTCTGTGGTTTCTTGGCTGACGGGTGCATCGCTCGGCTCGGCTGCGTCATCTCCCCCACCAAGCGCCATCTTTTCAAGCTGTTCGATAAGGTCGTTGTCGTTGCCCGCCGGTTCGGCCTCGTTCGTTTCGAGTTCCCCCATAACATCCTTAATGCGGTCAATAGTATTAAGGATCAGGGAAACGCCGGCTGGCGTGACGGGGGCACCATCGCGATATTTGCCCATGAGCGTCTCAGCAGCATGGGCCAGGGCCTCCAAGCGCGGCAGGCCAAGGAATCCACACGTCCCCTTAATTGTGTGAACGAGACGAAATATATTATCGAGCATCTGAGCGTTATTCGGTTCTTGCTCGAATTTGACAAGCTCGACGTCAACCACGTCCAAGCTCTCTGATGTCTCTGTCAGAAACTCGCTGAGAAGGTCGTCCATACTAAGGCCCCGCAAACACTAAAATATGCGCACCAGCTGCGCAGTACGCGCGCATCCGTTGTTAAGGGCAGAGTGTGAACAAGAAGGGTTTACGAAGGATTGAGGATAAAGCAGCGCGCGTTAATTTTCGCGCAGCTGCTTCCAAAAAATTTCTGACTCTAATCTTAGACAGCTTCGGAAAGTTGTTCCACCTTGGGCGATGCCTTCAGAAAAACCGTTTCGCCATCGATCGCTGTTTCAAGCAATAGGCCGCATGCATCTGCAATGCGCCCTGTATAGTAAGGTTGAATGGAATGTGCGTCGAGACTGCCCTCCTGCGTCTGAGACAATAGGACGTCCAGTCCCTCAGGGATTCGTGCCATGTTTCCTGCACAGCGCACCACGAAGTTCGGCAGATCGCCATCGAGAACGATCGCAACATCGATTGTGCCGCCACGCGGCAGCGTCGACAGCGCAATCGTGATCATGTTGAGCAGCAGTTTCACCTGGTTTTTCGGAAGTGTGACAGCGGGTCCCGACCACGATAGCGTGTGTTTGCCGCCTTCCATTATGCCTTGCGACACGCGTTGGGCATCGTTGAGATCGATCTGGGCACCAGCAGAACCAGCCGCACCAAATGCAAGTCTTGCGAATTGCAGTTTGGCTGACGCTTGAGTGGCACTCTTACGAACCAATTCAAGCGCATGCTCGCGCATCGTCTCGTCGTCGTCATCGGCCATCACTTCAAGACCGTTGGCAATCGCACCCACTGGGCTGATCACGTCATGACAGATCTTGCTTGATATAAGCGCTGCGAATTCCAATTCGCTAAAATTCTTGTCTGCTGACATTCTGCTCCCCTCACCTGCCTTGGGCCGCCGATTCCGCCGCAGGGTTCATTGCCTCACAATGCCCTCCTGATACACGACAGGCGGACTCTCTGCCAACTAAGGCTCGCACTCATCTCTTAACCCTTTGTCATTGAGACGATTTTGTGCGAAAGCGACCCGACCCCGGTCACTTTGATTGATCCACAGAACGCAACCGACGCGAATCAGTCGTTTGCGTGTCATCCGACAACTCAGCCAAGAAAGCTCAGAAAAGGCCAACCGTGACAGACGTCTTCCAACATACCGAGCGCCTGATTGAAACGGCACACGCAGCCGGAAAAGCCATTATGGCCTACTATGGAGAGGCACCCGCAGTGGAGCTCAAGGCTGACGCCAGCCCGGTCACAGCGGCGGACAAAGAAGCCGAGATCGTCATATTGGAAGCGCTCGCCGACATTGCGCCTGATATCCCGATCATTTCGGAAGAAGCGGCCAGCGCTGGCGACATTCCAACAGTGGACGAGACCTTTTTCCTGGTCGATCCCTTGGATGGGACCAAGGAATTCATCAATGCGCGATCGGACTTTACGGTCAATATCGCACTCATTGAACAAGGATGCCCCATATTCGGCATCATTTATGCGCCTGCCCGCGATACACTCTATCTGACCACGTCGCGCACAACGTCCGCCCAAGGCACGCTCAAGCCGATACAGGACAGCAGCGGCGCAAGACTATCGCCTATCGCGACGCGCCAACCGCCGAATGGGCTGACCGCAGTGATGAGCCGATCCCACTTAAATGCTGAAACCAAAGAGTTTCTAAGCAGCTACGAAATCGCCGATTCTGCCCAGGCAGGCTCCTCTTTGAAGTTCTGTCTACTCGCGAACGGTACGGCCGATGTCTATCCGCGCCTGGCAAGAACGATGGAGTGGGACACGGCCGCAGGCGACGCAATCCTGAGAACGGCAGGAGGCGTGGTACTGGACATGCAAGGCCAGCCATTGCGCTACGGAAAGGCCGACAATCAATTCGCAAACTCGAGTTTCGTCGCATGGGGGCGTACGCCACAAATCGGCTGACCGGCTCCGACCTCAAATGTGGATGCGAATTGAGCAGACGATCCGCTAAAAGACTGAAATCAAGAAGCTTTGCCGCCCAACAGGACGCCGTTGGTGCAGGTACCGGAATTCAATCCGTCTCGGCGATCGGGAGTTCAAGCGAGAGTTTTTTCCAAAACTCGTTGGCTTTGCTGATCACACGCTCTGGATCTTTCACCCACAGGGCGCGATCGATCGGATCGTGAAACAGATAGAGCTTGTTATCATGGGTCGCCCAGATCCTTGGATGACCGGGCACCAAAATACCCTCGGCGATTGCCGTCGGATCGTAACCCGCAAAACTTGGCGCATAGACGGTTGGATTTTTCTGGAATTCCGCCTGATTGCCCGAATTGACGAACCGCCACGACATACCGCGCCAAACGGCTTCATAGCTCCGATGGCCACGACGCGAAACGCCACGTGAGAAATATTCGATTGGATCAAAGCCGCCAATCGCAAGCCCCGTGGCTGCGTCACGCCAATGAGCCGGCGCAAATGCTGCCGATGAGGCGGCGACCACCGAGACCAGCAAACACGACAAACCGTATCTCAACCAAATTCGGATTGGTGTTCGGTGAAAGCCCATCATGCGATCGAGTATGCCTCAAGGGAGTAAAGAAACCGTCGTCGACGGCTTGTGCCAGCGGCGGTCATTAGTGAACCGCCGCTGATACTGGTAACGGTTTGTTCAGGCAGATGTCGCGACAATCGTCCTGGGGCTGGTCTCGGATCGAGCAACCCATGTGGGGATGACATCATGACAGATTGCAAAATACGCAGATTCAACCAGTTTGCGCTCTTCGCCCTGATTGCGCTTGTGCTTTTGCCCGCCGATACCGTTTCTGCCCAAGACGACTCACAATGGATCAGGGATCAGGCGCGGGAGCGTCCACAGCCAGCCTCGGCGGGCGAGCCGACCGATATTCGCCCTGACACCTATCAGGATCGATCGGAAAGGGATCTCGACAGACCCGACGACGAGACCTTTTCGGAAGGGGAAATCACGAGCGCCGGACATCAGTTTTTTGGCAGCATCTCACGGTCACTTGCCGGTGCCATCGAGCATGCATTTCGCCGGCGCGGCCGCCCGAACGGCTATATTCTCGGCGAGGAAGCGAGCGGCGCCTTCATTGCCGGCCTACGCTATGGCGAAGGTACGCTTTTCACCAAGAATGCCGGTCAGCACAAAGTTTTCTGGCAGGGCCCGTCAGTCGGTTTCGACATAGGGGCCGAAGGCTCTCGCACGATGGTTTTGGTCTATAATCTCCGAGAAATACGCGAGATCTACTCCATGTATGGCGGTATCGCCGGTTCGGCTTATGTGATTGGAGGGATCGGCTTGACATATATGGCGCGCGATCATGTGACCCTGGCCCGTATTCGTTCAGGGATTGGCCTGCGGTTAGGCGCCAATGTCGGCTACCTCAAATATACGCGTCGTCCAAAATGGAATCCTTTCTAGATTAGGATCCGCCTTATCAAGTGCAATTCTACCGTCTGTAAGACTTCGCGAATCGCGTCTTGAGAGGTGTCTCGACGCTTCCACGCGCGTCGAACCTTCACCTCAAATCCCGCAAAATTGCATATCTTACAGACGTATCCGCTGAGGCAACGTCTGTGATATGTATGCCGCTCGTGCAGAAGCGATCCGGCATCTGACCGAATTGTCTCACTGCCCGACCGGGGGGTCGGAAGGATAGCGAACGAATGATTGAAACGGCCATGTATGTGGCGCTGGGCTTCCTGACAGCCAGCGTCATCGCCCTCTTGCTGTCGCGGCCGATTTGGCGGCGCGCGGTCAGACTGACAACACAACGGCTGGAGGCCACGCTTCCCATGTCGCGCGCGGACATGGACGCGGACAAGGACGAACTAAGGGCACAATACGCCATCAAACTGCGTAATTTCGAACTCGCGCTGGAAAAAGAAAAAGCCAAATCGACGCGCTATCTCGTCGATCGCAACAAGAGCCGGGCTGCTGCGCAGGACCTGCAGCAACGGCTTTCCGATTCCAAATCGCTCCTTGAAGAAAAGGACAATCAGATTCGCGTGATGGAGAGTCACATCCGCCATCGTGGCGGACGCACTGAAGATCATGTTGTCGACGAGCCGATTGCCGCCCCGGTTACTGCCAGCAAGAGCACAATGGAAGAGTTGACTTCACGCGCCGATGCAGCGCGTGCAGAGCCCGGACCGACCGAACCCGGGCAATACGAGGATATCCAGCCCCTCAGAGCTGAAAACGCGCGCTTGCGGCGGGAAGCCGAAGCCCTGCGCAACGAACTGGCCGCCGCCCGCGACATGCCCACACGCGATTGGGATAGGCTCAAAGCAGAAGTTACTGACCTGGCTGACAAAATTCTGAGTGGCGACGCGAAACCGGCTCCCAAGGCACCGACTGCCGCTGTTCGAAAGGGAATGGCCAGTACGAACGTTCCCAAACCAAAGGGGACCCCGCCACCTCCCGAACCGGAGGTCGCAAAAAAACCGAAACCGATTTCGGCAAATAGCGGCGCGAAGATTCGCTCGCGGCTCGGCAGCCTCGCCCAACGCCTCGAGTCGCTAACTGAAAGCGATCGAAAGTAGGCGGCTATAGCGACGTCGGCAACATTACCGACTGAGGATCACGACGTCTCGCCCATCTCCGAGACCCGCAATGGCCGTACGGACGCGTGGGCGTTCGGCAGCATGCACATAGCCCTGCGCAAGGGCAAGATCGTAGGTCTCGCCCGTTGTCACTGCACGTGCGTCGAGTTCCTTGTTGTGCTTCTCTAGTTTTGCAGATGCGTTCACGGGCGATCCGATAACGGTATATTCAAGCCTGTTCGGGCCTCCGACCGCACCAAAGACAAGCGGGCCCGAGGCAACGCTTGCGTTGACTGCAATCGGCGCAAGTCCTTGGGCGGCTCGGTCGCGTGACCAGGCATCCGCAATCTCGACAATCGCGTCTGTCGCTCTTAGGGCATCGGCAGCAAAAGTCTCATTCTCTTCGACAGCGCCGAACGTCGCCATGATTCCATCGCCGAGAAACTTGTCGATCGTGCCGCCATGATCCTGAATTGCAGGTACGAACCGTGCCTGGTAGTCGGCTAGCAGGCTCATGACGTCCGCCGGTGGCATTTTTTCGGCCAACGTTGTGAAACCGCGCATGTCCACATTGAGAATTGCGGCCTCGCGTTTGATCCCCTCGCCTGCCGCAATTTCGTTGTCGGCACCGCGAATCTGGCTTGCGACGCCCTCATCGAAGAAACGGGAGAAATCGCGCGCGGCGGCACTCTCTGCGACCGCCTGTACCAACAGGCTCCGGCCACGCTTAAGGACGAGAGCCAGGACGAATGTCACCGTCAGAATGGCAATGATCTTGTCGAATTCAGCGCCGAGCAGAACCGCATTGTCCGTCAGATAGGTGACATAGCTTCTCGTGATCATCGTGTCGTCGGGGTCGATGGTCACAACATAGAAGACGAGGGTCAGCCAACCTATGGCAGCGGCGAGTCCCGCGGCGATGACAAATCGCGGCTGAAATCTCAGGGTTCGCAGCGCAATGAATATGAACACATAGAGAAGCGTCGGCGACTTGAGAATGAAGGAAGCCGGCTGCTCATACTGGATATGAAAACTCCAGAGCAGCGTCATCAACAAGCTCATGTCGAAGACGATCGACAGGTAGACGGCCCAATCCGGCAAACGGCTCTTGAGAGCCCACGCCAACCCCAGTAGCGTGAGCAGGCAATAGGCGGTCAAAGCGTAGGGTACGAGCGTGAATTCGGTCCACGAACCGGGCTTGGGCGCCAGCGCATAGAGAATGGCGAATACCAGAACCACGGCGAGCTGAATAAGCTTGATCAGGACTTCGGCAATATCTTCCCGCCGTTCGATCGCCGCCATGACACGCGACGGCAGTTTCAACACAACCGGCGCCTCTGTCACATCGGCATAGAGATCACACGCAAGCGATTGCGATCTCGTAGGTTCAGTCACGGTCATAAAGTTTGCTCCGTGAAAAGATCATTGGAATTAGATGTGGAGCAGGGAAACACGCAAGGCCTGTCACGCACTTGTGTGCAAATGCGAGCGCAAATCATCATGCCTGAGACGGTCGAAAACCAATGGCTTTCACGAGTCTCAGTGATCAAATGTGTCTTAGGGTCGCGGTTCGCAAACCGCTAACTCATAAACGTCAAGGTTTCCAGACAGGCAGCGGTTCACCTGCTGCAATATGGTCTTCAGATGGCGAGGTTCGCAGGATCACATAGACGTCACGTGTTCCCATCTCACGCTCGAAGAGATCGCAAATCAAACTGCACAGATGCATCTTCTGTTCGGTTGTGCGGCCTGGTCTCGTATCGATACTCACAGTGGGCAGCCCCGCGCCGAGTTCACCATATGCCTCGGTGATTGAAGGGTAGATCCATTTGCAGGTCTCAGGATGACGACCTTGCTGCCCCGGATCGATTGCCACGTTGACCGCGTCCTTGATCCCTTCCCTGATCCTGTCCTTCACGTCGTTTGAGTAGCCCGTCGGAATATCGATGCGCACAATTGGCATTATGTCCCCTCCCTGGAGTTATGCGAACAGCGCACGATAGATTAGAGCAGATGCGAGCAAAAGCAGTTTCGTGACGAACACATCGAAAAACCCTGACCCTGTCCGCAGTACAGCTATCGCTCGCAAGATGCAGATGAACGCAGCCCGATTCCGGCGACCGAGCGCAAAAGCAGACTCACAAGTTCTGACTGGCGGCTGGTCTCCGTCTTGGCAAAAATGGAATGGAGCTGCGACTTTACCGTATTGCGGCTGACCCCTCTCTTGACCGCGATGGCGTCCAAGCACTCGCCAAGGGCGAGACAATGCGCCAGCTCCGCTTCCGATCGCGTCAGGGTATAGGATGAGACAAAGAGATCGATGACTGTGGTCTTGCGAACATCGGGATCAAAGAGGAAGAGAGCGGCGGTCGTGCTTTCAAGGCCTGGTCTGCGAGATCTCAGAGGAACCATCATCAGACTATAGGGCCGCGCGCGCGACTGGCGTGGAACCGCTACGATGGCACCTGTTGGATTCGGCAATTGCGGTCCGGGCTCGTAGATCGAATCGAGCAACTGCGAAAACTGCTCGCTGGCTTGCCGGTCGCCGATAACCATTTTGCTTTTCTGCAGGCGCAGCCCGTCGCTGGCGTCGAAGATCTCCCGAGCGGCTGCATTGATGTAAAGCGGCGCACGATTGGCGCCGAACAGGACCAGTCCGAATTCGATCAGATCGAGTATATTGCTCGACTGGACCACGATCTCTTCCAGCCGGTCCATTCGCTGTTGCAGATCCATCGCCCGTTGAAGGTGGTTGCCGGCAATCCCGATGCGGCTGAGTGTTTCGGCATCCAGTTCATCTTGATGCCTGTGCCGCACGAAGCCGCAGATCCGACCGCTGACGGGACCTCGCGAGAGAACGCAAATGCCTTCGCTATGCAATCCCCACGGCTTTGACGCTCTCTGATACATCGCGCTCTTGCGATATTCCTCGTCGGAGTAGAAGCTTCTTCCGAGTGTCGGCACGCCTTCAGGCAAGAGCGGATAGAGCCTCAGCATGATGTTGTCGTCCGGCTCGTTGAAACTGGACGTCGCTTCTTTCACGGAGTCTTCAGGAATATTGTAGGCATCGAACGTCAGGAAACTCCGAGGTTCCGACATGATGTCCGAGATAAATACACCGCTATTGTCAGCGACTTCGCTAAACGTCTTTAGCGCTCTTTCACGATCGAAATCGTCGCCGACACAGTCGTAAAGTGTGTCGATCGCCGCCAAAAGGTCGTCTTGCATAATCAGGACATCTCCGCTTCGGCCTGCGAACAGGCAGAAAAACAGGAGGTCACAATGCGAGCATTCGAATTTCTATCCTGAGGCACGAATAGCAACGGCGCATAGCCGATGTTCCGGCCGGTCGCAGCATATTCTACCCCGTCTTTGCAACTTTGCTCGACATCCTGTGACCCAGCGAACGTTTTGCCCAAACGCTCCCAATGCAGATGTCCCGTGCCCTTGCTTATAGCAGCTTTTTCAGCCGGCCTTCATCCATTTGGATGAAAGAGTTTCAGACCCTACGTCAACGCCCCACCATTTCGGCGATCTCGATCGGCATCCAGGCCGTTGGCAATTTTACAACAGTTATCAGTCGATTACCCAACCTCATCCGTCTGGATGAATTCCACAATCCGCCCCTCCGCTATTCAGAGTTCAACGAAGAAAACGCCCGCCAGCGGGATATGAGAGGGTTCGGAGCAATGGCAAACGAACAAAGAACAGCATACGTCAAAATCGGATTTTCAAATGCGGTGCGATGGATGAAGAGCTGTAGAGGACGGGTTCTTTCCTGCGCATTGATTGGTCTGGCTGCGGCATCAGGCCCGGCGGCGGCACAAGACCCAAGCAACCCCTTCGCCGGCTACTATCTCGGATTCCATGTCGGTCATGTGGGAACCGCGGCGACGATGTTTTCCGGCTTTCCCTATATTGCCAATCTCCCGACAGAGGACGTCCCTGTCCCCGCAAGGAATGACAAGCTGGACTTCGAAAGCGGGCTGCTCGGTTTTCACACCGGCTACAATTTCACGACTCAGGGGAACTTCCTGATCGGTGTCGAGACTGATTGGACCCGTCTCAATGCCATCAACATCATACCCGGCGGCGGGACGGAAATGGTCAACAACGAGGCCTTCGTCTTCAGCCATCGCTCCCAGGCAGAGTTGGACTGGCAGGCAAGCCTTCGTGCACGCCTCGGCTATGTTGCGGGGAAGACCTTATTTTTCGGAACCATCGGTGCAGCGCTTCTAAAAGTTCAATGGGAGGAGCGTGCGTCTGTGTTCGACGACGATGCCAATCGAACATTCGTCCAGAACCATAGTGACAGCGATACGATTGCCGGCCTCGCAGTCGGCGGGGGCATCGAATATGCCGTGACGCCAGACCTCATCATCGGTGCCGACTATCTGTATGAGAATTTCGGCGGCGTCGGGTCTCTCCCTTTCGGTCATAGTATACCGCCTCAGCAAGGCAATATCGGCGATCTGGACCTACACAAGATCAGGGCACGGGTCAGCATTATGTTCGGCAACAATTGATGAGCGTCTCTGACGAACAGGCATCGGCGGCAGGCCGGGCGCTACAGCAACTAGCGGACGGGGTTATTGGGTCTCGATTTGCCTGCTGTAGCGTTCGCAATACCGGGTTAACGGCAAAACGGCATTGTTCGCCAATCAATATGTTCTCCTGCAACATCTGACTTCACCATAGCCCCGCGCTCACTCACTGCGAGCCATCGATATGGAAACAGCGATACAGTATCCAGCAATCATCAAAAATGTGGGCCCGCGTTTGATTGCCGCCGCCCTTCTGGCGATGGGGATCGTTCTTTTCTCTGCCGTCCTTCTCAGCATCCCGTCATGGCACCAGAACGATGGGCTCCCTGTTATTCCCGCGATTTTCACTGCAGAGGCCGCCCTCTTCGCTCTCGGTCTCTGCGCTTACGGCATCTACGGACTGCTGATCCAGCCGACAATGAGCCGTCGCCGCATAGCCAGATTTCGGTTGCAGACTGTTACCGAACCCTGGACGAACAAACGGCAATGGGCAGACGGATCGATAACCCATTCCTCTTTCGGCACCCTTCTGTTTCTCTGGCTCTTTGCAATCAACTGGTGGGCGGCTCTCGGTTTCATGGCACTGGACCGTGGTGAGCAGCTCATGGGCGCATCGGTCCCCATACTTGTCCTTTTGGCCGCTTTCGTGCTGACCGGGCTGCTGACGGTTCATACCGCAATCGCGAAAACAATCGACTGGGTCCGTTTCGGCCGCTCGACCCTCACGATCGAGACACTTCCCGGACGCCCCGGGACAATGTTCAAGGGTTCGGTTCGGGCTCGTTTCAAAAGAAAACCCAAACGCCCCATTTTCGTCAGCGTTTCGGGGTTTACACGGCAATGGAGCAAGAGCATCCACACGCCGCATGAAGCGGAGCGCCGCATCTCGGATGTCCGCGATGTTGCACCCTTCTTCGAGCTGGAAGAGAGCATTGCAACGACACAGCTCAACAAAGTGGATGATTGGACAACGATACCGGTCCGCTTCGAGATTCCAAGCGACGTGCCGTCATCGGGTCCCGCTGAAAACGATACGGAAGTGATCTGGAAAATCCACATGCGCACAACGGGCAAGAACGATCCGAAATTCGCCGCCGAATTCGAGATCCCGGTTTTTGCCGAGTGAGTTCTTATCGAAGAGGTCACGGTCATGTCCGCACGCAGACGCCGTCGATGGATAACGATCCAGATCCTCCTCTACGCCATTCTGGTGCTGATCAGTCTTGGTGTATACGCCTACTCGACATTCTCGCAGTCTGAACGTGTCATTGCGGGATTTTGCCGCCCAACGCTTGTCGGGCTGCAGCTTTCCGAAGCGAGTCGGATGGCAAACGATCTCGGACTTGTAGAAGAGCCAACCGGTTCGGCAGAAGCAGACACAAAATCTCTCTCGATTGAAGCTGATGGCTCGATCATGTCAGCTGCCAGCACCTGTGCACTGAACCACGACGGGCAGAAGGTCACCGGCGTCTCTTACAATCCCTGGTATCACTGAAGCATGCCGCGCTTGGTGCGATTTGGCAGACCCCTCGTCGTCATCGCCGGACTTCATTCGGCAACCCTTGCGGAGATGACAAAACAGAGACGTAGCCAATCCGGGATAGCACCCAATTCGTCATCCCAGCGCAGGCTGGGATCCAGGGCTGCTTCCAAGATTGGTCGTTATCGCACTGGATTCCAGCCTGCGCTGGAATGACGATCGCCGACATTGCTGGAACAGCAAAACGAGACTGCTTTATATATATAACCAGCCTTATAAAGCAACACGAAACACTTCAGCGCCCATGCACCTCATTCCAACGGCAGTGCCGTTTTGTACTTGACTTGCTTGAGGGCGAAACTCGACTGGATATTCGCCACGCCCGGAATTTTCGTCAGTTCCTGAATGATGAATTCCTGAAGCTCGGTGATGTCCTTGACGACGACGCGCAAGAGATAGTCCGATTCTCCTGACATCAAATAGCACTCCATGACGTTGGGATACTCGTCCATCTTTGCTTCGAAACGTTCCAGATTCTCCTCAATCTGGCGTTCGAGACCGACACGGATGAAGACGCTCAACGATAGCCCGACACTGCTTGGCTGAAGAATGGCGACATAGCGATCGATAACATTCTCGCGCTCAAGACTACGGACCCGGCTCAAACAGGGAGATGGCGACAGGTGGATCCGTTTTGCCAAATCGGCATTCGAGATCCGTCCATCCGCTTGTAATTCCCTCAAGATCTTCACATCGGTGGCGTCCAAGCCATCATACAGCATAACATGCTTCTCCATATTGCCTTCAAAGCATTTTATGCTGTTAAATCGTCAAAAACCACATAAGAACGGCAAAAAATAATGTCAGAATTCGCGTATTCACGGCAGATCAGGCACGAACCGACACGGCTCGAAACGAAGGACTGACAAGGATGAGCACCCAAAAGAGGACCGAAACCGGCGATATCGATCCGCTGGAGACCCAGGAATGGATCGATTCCCTCCTGGCGCTTGCTCAGGTTGGCGGGAAAGAGCGTGCCCAGTTCATTCTGCATCAGTTGGAACAGACATCCCGCGTCAACGGCTTCTCGACGGCTGAACAACCCTTCTCCGCCTACAGAAACACCATCGAGGTGAGCGAACAGGGGGCCTATCCCGGCAACATCGACATCGAAAATCGCCTGACGTCGATCATGCGCTGGAATGCTCTGGCGATCGTCGTCCGCGCGAATGAAGCCTTTGGCGGACTAGGAGGCCATATCGCCAGCTATGCATCGGCGGCAGAGATCTTCGAGACGGGTTTCAATCACTTCTTCCGGGCCAGAACCGACGACTTCGCCGGCGATCTCGTCTATTTCCAGCCACACAGTGCGCCCGGTGTGTATGCCCGCGCATATTTGGAGGGACGGCTCAGCAAAGAGCGTCTTTCATTGTACCGCCAGGAAGTCGCAGGCAATGGACTGTGCTCCTACCCGCACCCCTGGCTGATGCCGAATTTCTGGCAGTTGCCGTCCGGCTCGATGGGGCTTGGTCCCCTCAGCGCTGTCTATCAGGCGCGCTACATGCGCTATCTGCAAGCGCGCAATCTCGCCGACAACGAAGGACGCCACGTATGGGGCGTGTTTGGCGACGGAGAGATGGATGAGCCTGAGTCAATTGCCGGACTAACGCTTGCCGCGCGGGAAGGATTGGACAATCTGACCTACATCGTCAACTGCAACCTGCAGCGCCTTGACGGTCCTGTTCGGGGCAACAGTCAGATCATCCAAGAGCTGGAATCGCTCTTCATCGGTGCCGGCTGGAACGTCATCAAAGTTCTGTGGGGATCAGAATGGGACGAGCTGTTTGCACGGGACACAGACCATGTCCTACTCAGCCGCTTTGCCGAGACCGTCGACGGCCAATATCAGAATTTGGGCGCCAAGGATGGCGACTATAACCGGGCCAAGTTCTTCGATGCGGATGAGCGAACCAAAGCCCTCGTCAGCCATATGTCAGATGCCGACATCAATGCGCTGAAACGCGGCGGACACGATTTCCGCAAACTGTACGCAGCCTTTGCTGCCGCCAAGGCGCATAAGGACCGCCCCACGGTCATTCTTGCCAAAACCAAAAAGGGCTACGGCATGGGCAGTGCAGGCGAATCCCGCATGATCGCGCATCAGGCCAAAAACATCGCGACGTCGTCGCTCTATGAATTCCGAGACCGCTTCGACCTGCCTCTGTCCGATCAGGACGTCGAAGAAATGAACATCATTACGCCGGCCGAGGACAGTGAAGAACTCACTTATCTGCGCGAACGTCGCACCGCCCTTGGCGGCTATATGCCGGTCCGTGTCCGGAAAGCCTCGAAAGAAAGCCTGGCCGCTGTTCCCGATCTCGATGCATACGCAAAATTCGCGCTGACTGCAGACGGCAAAGAAATGTCCACGACGATGGCTGCCGTACGGATGATGAGCGGCATCCTGAAAGACAAGAGATTCGGCCCACGCATCGTGCCGATCGTCGCCGACGAAGCCCGGACATTCGGCATGGACAATCTGTTCCGGCAAATCGGTATCTACGCGCCGGACGGTCAGCTTTACGAGCCCGAAGATGCGAGCTCGATGCTCTACTACAAGGAAGCCGCCGACGGCCAGTTGATCGAAGAGGGCATAACGGAAGCCGGTGCCATGTCATCCTGGACCGCCGCGGCAACCTCCTACAGCCTGCACGGATTGCCGATGCTGCCGATCTACATCTTCTATTCGATGTTCGGCTTCCAGCGCGTCGGCGATCTGATCTGGGCCGCGGCCGACCAACGCTCACGTGGCTTCCTTCTGGGTGCCACCGCGGGCCGCACGACGCTCTCAGGCGAAGGGCTTCAGCATCAGGACGGCTCCAGCCAATTGATTGCGTCGACGGTACCGAATTGCCGAAGCTACGATCCAGCCTATGCCTATGAGCTGGCCGTCATCATGGACTATGGCATGCGCCGGATGATGGGAGAGCAGATCGATGAATTCTTCTACATCACGGTCATGAACGAGAACTATGCGCAACCGTCCATGCCCCAAGGCGCAGAAGACGGCATCGTCAAGGGCATGTACAAGATTGCGAGCCGTGGAAGTGCGGGCGACAAGCCACGCGCACGCCTCATCGGATCAGGCACGATCCTGATGGAAGTGCTTGCCGCGGCGGATCTGCTCGAACAGGAATTCGGCATTGCCTCCGACATCTTCAGCGCCACGAGCTTTGCCGAGTTGGCACGGGACGGGGAGGAAGTTGAGCGCCAGAACCGACTCAATCCCAGCGAGACGAGGCGCAGGTCTTATGTCGAAACCTGCCTTGATGGACAAGGTCCCGTCGTGGCCGCGACCGACTATGTGCGCGCCCTCCCACAGCTGATCTCACCTTATGTGCAGGCAACCTATGTCACGCTCGGGACGGATGGTTTCGGGCGCAGTGACAAGCGTCCCGATCTGCGCGCCTTCTTCGAAGTCGATCGCCACCACATCGCATTGGCCGCCGTCGAAGCACTGGTTCGCGATGGCCACGAGGCTCCGGAAACGCATGCGAAGGCCTTGAAGACGCTCAAGCTGGACACGACAGCCGAAAATCCCCGGACACGATAAGAAAGCGCGAACGATGAGCAAGATCACAGAAATTCGTGTGCCCGATATCGGTGATTTCGAGGATGTGCCCGTTATAGAAATTTCCGTCGCCGCAGGCGAGGCGGTCGAACCGGAAGACATCGTCGTGGTACTTGAATCCGATAAGGCGACGTTAGAGGTGCCGACGACGGTCGCAGGCGAGATTGTTGCACTGAAGGTGTCGCCTGGCGATGTCGTCAGCAAGGACAGTGTCATCGCTCTGATCAAAAGCGACGATGCGCAAGACGCTCCGTCGACCGAGCCACCGGCAGAGCGTGAGCAACCGCCGGTAGAATCCGAAACCGGACCGGTAAAAGAGACGATTGTTCCGGTAGCGACACCTTCCCCCCAGCTGTCTGCACCTTCTCTGCAATCGCTCGGATCACAAGCACTTGCCCATGCCTCTCCTTCGGTACGGAAATTTGCCCGGGAGCTCGGGGTCGAAATCGGACATGTCCCCGGCACCGGGCAAAAGGGCCGAATTACAAAGGACGACGTCACCGTTTTCGTGAAGCGTGCGATGGAGGCAGGACCACGGCATAGCCATTCCGCAGGCCTTGGCTTGGAGCTTCCCGCATGGCCCGAGGTCGACTATGCGAAATACGGCCCCATTAGCCGCGCGCCGCTATCACGGATCGCAAAGATTTCAGGCCCGAGCCTCGCACGGAATTCCGCAATCATTCCGCATGTCACCAACTTTGAGAAAGCGGACATAACCGACCTGGAGGCCTTCCGAAAGCTGATCAATTCAGAAGCGAAGGACGGGAGAAAAATGTCGATCCTCCCGTTCATCGTCAAAGCCGTCACTGCCGCACTGAAAGAACATCCGAAATTCAATTCCTCACTCGATGGCGATGAGCTGGTTCTCAAACAGTATTACAATATCGGTGTTGCAGCAGACACACCGGACGGGCTGGTCGTCCCCGTCGTAAAGAGTGCGGATACAAAGGGCCTCCACGAAATCGCTGGCGAAATGGCCGACCTGGCCGCGGACGCACGCAGCGGCAAAATCAAACCTGCCGATATGCAGGGCGGAACCTTCACGATTTCATCCCTCGGCAGCATTGGCGGCACGAATTTCACACCAATCATCAATGCACCCGAGGTCGCGATATTCGGAATGGTTCGATCGTCGGTCGAACCCGTCTGGGACGGGGAAGCCTTCAAGCCTCGCCTCATCCAACCGATGAGCCTGTCCTGGGACCACCGCGTCGTGGACGGCGTGGCAGCAGGACGTTTTCTCGTGACGGTCAAGACCATCCTCGCCGATTTCCGGCGCATCTGTCTTTGAACTCGGGCCACATCGCGAACGGGTGCCGGTGAATGAGAGACAATCTGTCTCAAACCCGTCATTTTCGCCTATGATAGAAGCGCAAGTGACGAGGTGAGCACACTGACCATGCCCGACGCCGACCCACAGACCGTTGCGGCAATCCAATCCGAGGTCGCCTGCGACGTGAACGGCCTGCTCGGCGAGATCGTCAAAGAGCTGCGGTCGCGCGGCATCGTGCTTGCCGGCGCCGTCCAGGGAACGGAAACACTCTCGGACGAATGCTGCTCCCCATTGAGCCTTTTCGATGTGGGCAGCGACCGTGTCGTTGGCATTTCCCAGGATCTTGGCCGTCATTCCAGCGGTTGCCGTCTCGATCACCGCGGACTGGCAGAAGCCGGCGCGTTCATCAGCAAGACCATTGAGACCGGCGCCGACCTGGTCGTCATCAACAAGTTCGGCAAGGCGGAATCCGAAGGCCACGGGCTGTTGTCGTGTTTCGCAGAGGCCGTGTCCGCCGGCGTTCCCGTGCTCACCAGCGTAAGACCGCCCTATTTGGAAGCGTGGCAGGCCTTCCATGGCGGAATGGCAGTCGCGCTACCACCGTCCCGCGAAGCCATTCTAAAGTGGTTTGAAGCCCTGAACGGCAGCAACGCAGTGTCGGCCTTGTCAAACGGCTAATAGCAGCACCCCCCTAGGACGGCTCGCAGTCAATGCTGTCGAGCCAATCCGGCAGTTTGACGAGACCTGATCACCGGCCGGCACTCTGAAGTCGACCGATCGTTCGCGACGACATCACGATAGTCACTCGGCTGGTAAGGCGCGAAAACTTCCGCGAGGGGCGCCAGGACACCGCGCTTGCGGAGGGGATTTGCTCCAAAGTCGCTCAACAGCTCGTCGAGATAGTGCTGCATGTGAACAAGGAGCCGCGCGGCACGGGCATGGCTGAAGGGCATCCATTGCCGCTTCCAGTCCCGCAAGCATGCGATTTCTTCAAGCTGCTCAGCTGCGGACGGCAGGCTATGCTGCCCTGAAACCAATGCGGCCAGCCACTGCGCTTGCACGCTGTAGGCAACGGTGTTCGAGACGGTCGCCGCATATCCGACGAATGCCAGCCTGGGCACGCCGGGATGAAGGATTTGCCGGTAGAGATAGGCGCCGTCATCCTCGAAACCGAGCCGGGTCTGAATATCGGGCGACAGGAAGCTGTAGTCGCTGCGCCAGCCTGTGCCGAAGACGATTGTGTCGACGTCGATGGTCGAGCCATCACTCAGCTCGGCGCCTTCAGGCAACAGGCGTTCGATGGTCGCCTGGCGAAGGTCTATGCGACCCGACCGGACCTTGTTGAAAAAACCAGGTTGCGGAAGCATTGCCGCTTCGCTGAAGGCGTCGATTTCGACCGGCGCATCCGGCACCAGACTCTGACGTGTGCCGAAGCGCGACCAAAGCCGGCATTGCACGGTCAACAGAAGTTCGACCACCCGCCAAAAGAGCCAGACCAGAGGCCTGCCAAGGGAATGGATACGCCGCTCCAGCGCCGTCGGCGACTTATATGGCGGAATGACCGTGCTGGTGAGCCGGTTGAGCAGGCCCCACTTGAACGGCAGCACGCCGGCGAGCCTGCGCGGGATCGGCCAATGCAGTTTGCGCACGACGATGTGCGCCGCCTCAGCATGTTTCTCCGCTGCGAGCACCGCATCTGTTGCGCTCTTGCCGTAGCCGACGACGGCGACGCGCCGGCCTTCAAGTTGATCGGCGGACTTGAGATCTGAGACGTGCATAGCCTCGCCCGCAAAATCTTCCGCTCCTTGTAGGACCGGCATGTAAGGCACGTTGGAATAGAGCCCGACGCAAATCACCACCAGATCAAAGGCTCGCGTAGTTTGTTCGCCGTCTTGCGAAAAGGTCACGCGCCAGCCGGTTCTATCCTCATTCTGCTCCAGCTCATCGACAGTGACGCCCAGCTGAACGCGGTCGCGAATGCCGAAATGGTCAGCATAGCTTTCGAGATAACGCTGAAAGTCCGGACCAGGCGTGAAGTTCGGCGTGTCACGGGGCAGAGGAAAATCGGGAAACTCGTAAAGCTCTTTCTGCACCTGGACGCCAAAATCGAGATATCCATCGGTCCAGACGCCGCCGATCCGATCGTTGCGCTCGAAGACCTTGCAGGAGACGCCAGCACCCTGTAGCGCCTTAGCCGTTGTAAGGCCCGCGACGCCCGCACCAATGATGCAGGCGGTTTTGACCGCTGTGTAGTTCATGTGGCTCGCCCCGCGATCTCTTGATGGCTGTGCAATGGAGATCTTCCGAAAAGAAGCATCAGTACCGATCCAAAAATCCAGAGGGCCAACAGATAGGCACCGAACAGCGACCACAGGATCACCGTCCAAATGGAGCGATAGATCGCTGTAGCCAAGCCGTCGGACCCGGCTGCATGGTGCTCCCGGACAAGATGAAAAGCGTGGATGAGCCCGGCAAAAAAGCCGACTGCTGTTCCGAGCCAGATGAACGTTCCCATTTTCCGTTCCTTGCTTGCCGTCCGGCGACTGCACGGACTATTGCGGCATGCAACTCAGTCGCGATGGAAACGGGAAAGGTTCAAGGTGAGGCTATGATTTAAGGCTCGGCGCACGCGGCCCCTTTGCAACGAGCGTGTGTGCAGAGCCTGATGTGATCGGAACGGCAACGGACGGCTCTGCCTCAAGTACGCCAGAGATCGCGTCCAACGAGGCTGAAGGACTGTCCTGTCGGACCGTTGTTCGGCAAACCTGCCAGGAACAGCGCGAGTGGCGCCACTTCAGATGGATTCTTGATCCACTCACCAGGTACCGACAGAATCGGCGAGCCGCTTGCATCGTCGATTTCGCGTTCCTCCGGGACGCCGGTCAGTTTCGTCCGTACGGGACCGGGGATAATTTCGTTGACGGCAATATTGTCCTGGCGCACTTCCATCGCGAGGATCCGGTTCAACATGGCGACACCGGCTTTGGAGCAGGCATAGGAGCTTAGATTGGTTCGGGCGCCGCGTGCGGCACCTGTGCCCATGAACAGAATCTTGCCGCCGCCTCGAGCGCGCAAATGGGGGACGGCCGCTCGGGCCTGCATATAAGCGGCGACAAGGTTCAACTCGATCGTGTCGCGCCACCGTTCGATATCGGTCGCCTCGACGGTGGCCCGCTCGCCTGCCATGCCCGCATTGATCACGACCAGATCGACCCCGCCATAGGTCTCGACAGCGGCATTGAACAGCGCGTCGACCTGATCGGGCTTTGTTACATCGCAAGGCTGTGCGTGCGCTTGTCCACCGCAACGCCGGATCGACGCAGCCGTCTCTTCGATCTGATCGACGCTCCGGGCGCTACACACGACACGCATGCCAGCCTCGGCATAGGCAATTGCCATTGCGCGGCCAATGCCGCGTCCGGCCCCGGTAATGACAGCGGTTTGTTTGTTGAGTTCGGAACCTGTGCTCATCTGCATCTCCAATCCATCGCGGGGATAGGACTATGCAGTTACGGAGGCACATTCTTCAATGCCAGTTGCCCGAAGCGTTATCCCAGTTGACCGGCAACATCGCGCGCCGGAAACAAGCCCAATTGTCCGTCATGAGCCTTCCAAAAAGTTCAGCGAAGCGAGACATAGGCCACGAGACGATGGGGGCGTGGTCCGATCGTGCACGAAAAACGATGCAGCTGAAACGGATCACGCTTACTCGGGCTTCAGGCGCACACGGCTGACGACCTTGCCCTGAAGCAGATCGACGATCGCGACTTCACGGCCATTTGGACCATTGAGATGGAGTGCGAGGCGATTGCCGTCAAGTGTGACGCTCTCCACCGTCTGGTCTGCGCCGACACCCACATCGATCCGGGAAACCGGTTCGCTGCCGCTCGGCACCGCGGCTTTCTGGGTGCCGCTTTCCGCAAGCTGCGTGGACTGATAGAAGATAGTACCGATAAGGGTCGCAAAACCGACGATAAAGATCACGCCCATGACGAGCACAGCAACCTTGAGAATTGCGATCTGCCGGGGCGTGAAATCCGCGCCGCTGCCGGCCGCTTCATCTTTATTCGTCTGAGCCGACATCGATCGATCTCTCCATGGATCCCAATGCCGAGCGATAGCCCCGAGACATATGCCTTTACCGTCGATGAACAGGACGCGGGCGAGCGGCTGGACCGTTACCTTGCCGGACACCTGGCCGACTTCAGCCGCTCTCGGCTGAAATCCCTGATCAAGGAAGGCCACGCCCGGCACAATGGCGGGACGATAGAAGAGCCGAACTACCGGGTCAAACAAGGCGATGTGCTGGATATCACCGTGCCGCCTGCCGAGCCGGCCGTGCCGCGCGGCGAAGACATCGCTCTCGATATTCTCTATGAGGACGACGATCTTATCGTCATCGACAAACCGGCCGGCCTCGTCGTGCACCCGGCCGCGGGCAACTGGACGGGCACATTGGTCAACGCCCTCATCGCTCATTGCGGCGAAAGCCTCTCCGGTATCGGCGGTGTGAAGCGGCCGGGCATCGTGCACCGGCTGGACAAGGAGACGAGCGGTGTCATGGTCGTCGCGAAACACGACCGTGCTCATAGTCGCCTCTCCCGCCAGTTCGCCGATCATGGTCGAACAGGGCCGCTCGAACGGCGCTATCTGGCGATCGCATGGGGCAAGCTTCCAAGACCCAAGGGCACGGTTTCAGCGCCATTGGGGCGCAAGCCCGAGCAGCGTCAAAAAATGGCGGTCGTGCCAGAGACCGGCAAAGAGGCGACCACTCACTATGAAGTGATCGAAACTTATAGTGATTCGGATGCGGGTGAAGTCGCCGCCAGCCTGCTCGAACTCAGCCTCGAGACCGGCCGTACCCACCAGATTCGTGTGCATATGGCGCATATCGGCCATCCGCTTATCGGGGACCTGACCTATGGATCGGGCTTCAAAACGAAGGTTCTTACCCTTCCTGAAGCGACAAAAACGGCGATTTCCGGCCTGAAACGGCAGGCGCTCCACGCGGCAACCCTGCAATTCGAGCACCCGGAAACCAGAGATGTCATGCAGTTTTCGAGCGAGCCGCCGGCAGATTTCGCGGCTGTTCGCCGCGCATTGCAGGAGTTTTAGGCAATTTGAGGTAAAGGTGTTTTTTATAGGCGCCAAACATTGTATAAAGGGGGTGCCGGGGCTGGCAGCGCTACAGTGAAACAATTCCGCCCTGGAGATACCGGATAAAATGGCTTCGAAATCATTACCCACTGTCGGGGGCCCTGGTGGTTTGTCCCGATATCTCGAAGAGATCCGTAAGTTCCCGATGCTGGAACCGGATCAGGAGTACATGCTCGCCAAGAACTGGCGTGAGCATGACGATCGGGATGCGGCTCACCAGATGGTCACCTCTCACCTTCGCCTCGTGGCACGCATTGCCATGGGCTATCGCGGCTATGGCCTGCCCATCGGCGAAGTCGTGTCGGAAGGCAATGTGGGCCTGATGCAGGCGGTCAAACGTTTCGATCCGGACAAGGGCTTCCGGCTCGCCACCTATGCCATGTGGTGGATCCGGGCGGCGATCCAGGAATATATCCTGCGCTCGTGGAGCCTTGTGAAAATGGGCACCACGGCCAGCCAGAAGAAGCTGTTTTTCAATCTGCGCAAGATCAAGGGTCAGTTAAGGGCGTTCGAAGACGGCGACCTGCGGCCGGACCAGGTCAAGCAGATTGCCACTCAGCTATCGGTTCCGGAAGACGATGTTGTCTCGATGAACCGGCGTCTGGCGGGTGACAGCTCTCTCAATTCGCCCGTCCGGAACGATTCGGAGACCGGTGAATGGCAGGACTGGCTGATCGACGACAATCCTGACCAGGAAACGGCGCTCGGCAACAGCCAGGAATATGACCACCGCAAGGGTCTGCTGGCGGAAGCGATCAAAGGGCTCAATGAACGTGAAAAGCGGATTTTCACCGCCCGGCGTCTCAGCGAAAATCCCTTGACGCTCGAGGAACTCTCGTCGGAGTTTGGCGTCAGCCGGGAACGGATTCGTCAGATTGAGGTGCGGGCGTTCGAGAAGGTCCAGAAAGCCGTCCAGAGAAGCGCCGCCGCGGAGAGAGTTCCGGCGTCGTAGCAGCTGAGCTATGCCCGCCGCGCAAGCGGCTTCTGATCATCAACAATGTCAGTGCAGGCCCTGGCCGGCAACAACTGCTGGCGCGGGTCATCGATCGGTTGAATGATCGCGGCGTGCTCATCACCGCGCAGATCGTCGACAGCCTGGAAGCGGACAAACGTCTGGCGCGGGAAGCCGCCGCCTCTGGAGAATTTGATGCCATTGTCGCCGCCGGCGGTGACAGCACGGTCCGAGGCGCCGCCGCCGGTCTGATCGGCACTGAGCTGCCGCTCGGGATCATTCCCGTCGGAACCGGAAATGTCATGGCGACCGAACTCAAGCTTGGCCGCAACGCCGAACGCATCGCCGATATTTTGATCGATGGCAGCGCCATTCCCGTCCACGGCGGCACGCTTGATGGCGAACCCTTTTTTCTTATGGCCGGAGCCGGCTTCGATGCCGAAGTGGTCGGCCGCCTATCCCAATCGCTCAAGAAGCGGATCGGCAAGCTGGCCTATACAGGCCCGGTTCTCAGCACCCTCGCCGGCCCGCTGCCGGAGCTTCGCGTCGAAGTCGATGGCGCCCATTTCGATGCGGCCTGGGCGATCGTCACCAACGCCGGGCACTATGGCGGAGAATTCGTACTATCGCCGTCAACCGCTTTGGATCGGCCAGGCCTGCGGACTGTCTTGCTCCAGCCACGCACGCGGCTGGATCTGTTGAAGCTCTTGCTCAAACTCGCGATGGGACGGCTCGAAGACGATCCTCTTGTAACGTCGATCGCGGGCCAGACAACGATCATCGATGCAGACACGCCCGTGCCCGTCCAGATCGATGGCGAGTATCATGGCTCGACGCCTGTAACAATCCAGCCGAGCGACGAGCCATTTCAACTCATTGTCCCGCCGGATTTTCACTGAACGATAAAGTCGGGCCGCTTGTTTTTGTCCCCCATCACATAGGAGAAGCAGCCGGCGAAGATCGGGCCGAACCTAATCTCGCCATAGGCGGCACGCGCACCTTGCGCGCGGAGGCGACCTACAAAGCCAGGCGAATCGGAATGAGCGATCCAGACTGCCGAGCCGATTACTGGACGAACCGGCGCGCCGCCCGCCGCAGCAATCGCGCGAAAATTGGTCTCGGCGTCCTGGGTCGGCCAGAAGAGGACGGCAACCTTGCCGCTGGCCTGATCGTCGAGGCGGACGGTCTCAAGTGTCAGCGCCATACCGCCGAGCCACAAGACCAAGGCCGCAATCGCCAATACGCCCGAGACGAGCCCAATTCTCGGCTCGCGCTCCTCGGAAACACCATCGAGTGGTGTTGCAGGCGATGTATCGACCGAATGTGCCATCACACTCTTGCTATCGATTCCCTTGTTTCCAGGCACTGATCATACCGCGTCTCGACGGACATGACACTGACCCAACGCATCTGCGTTCAAACAGGTTGTCGCACGCCATTCCAGTGCTACAGCATATCCTCAAACGGCACGATTGTGGACTTTACCGTTTTCATCGCCATCGCCTGGCCGACGGCATCCTTTACGCCGTCGACGGTGAAGGGAAACAGCGTCTGCATCTTCCGCCAGGGATATTTGTCACGGCAGCGGTCGAGCATATCGACACCGAGTGGCAGATCGTTGGCCGTGAAGGCCCAGCTTCCAAGAACATTGAGGTCCTTCGAGCAGATGCGGTGCCAGTTCGTCTCGATCGAGCCCGCATCCGTGAATTGGCCCATCTCGACATAGGTGCCTCCGTCGCGCAGGAACTCGATGCCCTCCGGCCCGGCGGTCGGATGTCCTGAACAGTCGACGACGAGATCGGCGCCAAATCCGCCGACAATATCCCGCACCTTGGCGATCCGCCCCTCGGGGCTCGTCACGGCTTCAATATCGACCGTCGCCTCGGCGCCGAACTCTCGGGCGAGGCGCAGGCGTGGCTCTTCGGGAGCACCGACAGCGATTACCCGCCCTGCTCCCATTTCCTGGGCTGCCGCAATGCAGAGAATTCCGATCGGTCCCGTGCCCTGCACGACGACCGTATCGCCCCATTTGAAACCGCCCGCACGCGTTGCCCGGTTGATCGCCCGGATGCAGGACGTCAGCGGTTCGGAAAGCGAGCCGAGAAGCAGCGGCATGTCGTCGGGCAGCTTGTACATCTTTGTTCCGGGCAGCATGTCCAGATCCACATAGACATACTCGGCCCAGCCGCCCCAGAGATGCGGCGCCTTGTCGAAACCGAGATACCGGCCGTAATAGACCGGCGTCAGACATTTGTTCGCGCTCTCGGGATAGTGCACGCAATAGTCGCAACTGCCGCACGGCATGAGCGGTGGCAGCATGATCTTCGAGCCGACCGCGATGGGCTTGCCCATGAAATCCTGGTTCAGGTCCGGACCTTTCTCGACGATGACACCGGCAAGTTCGTGACCCAGCGTGAAGGGCCAAGGCAGCGGCTTTGGCCAATGGCCCTTGAGGATATGCATGTCGGTGCCACAAACACCGCAGGCTCCGATCTTTATAAGCGCTGCATTTTCGGGCACGTGCGGCCAGGCGACATCCTGCATTTCCGGATCGGAACCCGGACCTGAGAACGTGGCGACACGAATGGCGTCTGAAGGCATGCAGTCTCTCCCCTCGACCTAGTCTCGGCGTTTCGGAATCCACAGATCCACGAAGGGCGCTCTGACGCGCGTGCCGCGGTCCGTCTTGTCGACACCGACGAAAGGCGCCCGCACATGGGTATCGCGCCCCGTGTCGACCGCAACGAACGGTGCGCGGACATGAACGCCTGAAGGCGGGCTACCGCATTTACCGGCACGATCCCGGTCGAGGATCCGGCCGCTCGGGGAGATCTCGAAGTGATATTGCGCCTTACCGCGGCAGGCCAGCGCATGATAGCCCGGCCCGTCATTGGCGATCCGCACACTGTGATAGCCCTTGCCACGCAGCATGGCAGCGGTGTCGGCGGCAGAATAGGCTGCAAGTGCACCCGGTGCCGCTGCGAAGAGGCCGACCGATGCCACCAGCGCCGCTAAGCCGACGCGATTTCGTGTCATATTCGTTCTCCTGATGACGAGCCTGTAACGAAAGTGTGCAGTTCCGACCCGCTTGTAGATAGGGATTGTATCAACCATTTCAAAGCACAGACGACGAGACTGGTGCAACCGCCGCGTCGTGCGACAGGACCCGTCCGGGGGCCACTCACGCGCAAGCGACATTGGAGAAACAGATGATCAAACAAACTGGTATCGCCTTTTTGGCCGCATTGCCATTTCTCGCCTTTACAGCACCGCCCGCATCGAGTGCCATTCAGTGCGATGGCCGCTGGCAGATCGTACAGGGCAATCCGATTTCAACGCCCTACTGCGAGGACAGTTACCTTGCCACTGTCGCCCAACGCGCCGGTTCACGCGTAACGGCACGGCAGATCAGGCAAAATCCGCTGACCAAGCAGAAGGTTTGCCATCTGGTCGGGTTCGATCCGGCCGTTGCAGATATCTGCCGCGGCTTTACACCGGACGGCAACGGTCGGCGCAGCTAACCAAACTCCTTACAGCACAAGCGGCAAGGCCTGTCGCTTGTGCTGGTTTAACTGTCCCAGAGCCCTATCGCGTCCCTGCCTGCTCCTTCTTGGTCTTCTGCACGATGGGCCACAGATCATAGGTCGGATAGAACTCGGTGCGGAATGCGCCCCATGCCGTTTTCTCGATCGCGAGATTGACTTCTCTCAGACGCGAAGCAGGCACGCGAAGTGTGACGACCTGACCGATCCCCATCACAACCTTCCAGCTCTCGACGGCAATTCCCTTCGGCGGGAAGGCACGCCAGAAGCCCGTTTTCTCAAGTTCCTTACGAATTTGCGCGATTGTTTTCGACTGATCGTGCTTCAGGAAGATGGTCAGCAGAAAGGTATCTGCAGCGGCCTTTTTATTCGGGGCTTCGATACCGGCCTGTCCCTCAACGGTCCAAACGGTCAACATCGCGAAAACAGCGAACACGGCTATGGCGAATCTCTTGGGCATGGGTCGATCTCCTATGCGTTCATGGCTTTGAGACGTCGTGCCGCAGCCGTGTAGCCGCCCTGGGCACCGTCGATAAAGTGCAGATGATTGTCCGAGGAGTAAGACGGCACGATGCAGGTCATCAACGCCTCCGACTGTCGGAAGATGCCGTAGCGGATCACACCTTCCGCCTCCATACCCTGAAGGATCGTTTCGATCCGGTCGGCCTGCTCGGGCGTGCAATCGATGGTCATGTCGAGACCGTCGTGGAATTTGCGGAAGTCGGAGTTTTGAACCGTCTCGGCCCGGTAACGCTTGGGATCGAATCCTCCGACCGAGATACCGAACGTCACGACAATCCACGCAAAGATGCGCCATGGCAGCAAACGGAGCATCGCCAACAAAGGCACGACAGTGCTGTACATAGTGCGTGCCTCCAGTCCGAGACCGGCCATCGGCGAGCCGAGATCCGGTCCATTGCTCGGAAGAGGATTCGTGTCACGCGGTTCCGCCTCGATGAACTCGATGATCGACTGAAGGGCGTTGAAGAACCGTTCGCGTTCCACACCGGGCGCCTGACGCACGATCAGCGAGAGCATGACGCCGGCACGGGTCTTGATCGGCTTCCACCGGCACGACAAGCCGGTCAAGTCCGCATGATCGCCTGCCTTGGCCGGCTCGATGACATAGGTTCTGGCCTTGAGATTGTCCTCTGCCCATTCGACGCCGCCGCCCGCAAACATCGCATAGCGCACCGATGGCGCCGGAGAATATTGGGCAACCAGCACGTCGTGACCGGCCGCGCGAATGTCGGCAATAGGGACTAGCGCGACACGAAGCTCCAATCCGAGCGACTCTGCCGACCAGGTTGCCGTCTTGGCCATCACCTCGCGGGCCATATCCGCATAGTCCGGCGGCACGGCGACCTGCGCACCGTCGCCTCCGAAGGAAAAGGGGAAGTCGAGCCGGTCCAGGGCATTCATCACGGCCGTGATGACCGACGCACCGGCCATGTTGACGGCCTTGTAGCGCCCTGCTTCGACGGCCTTGGTCGAGCCGACGACATCGGTCACGCCGATGAACCAGTCATCCGGCAGCGGATGATAGACATCTCGGTCGGTGACCTGACGGAAGTCGCTGAAGGCCTCGAATTCAAGAAGCGGCTTGGGATCCATCGATTGACCCGGCATTGGATTTCCATTCGCGGCTGGTCCGCCGCAAGGCGCCCGCGTTTCATAATCTACGCGTGGATCACCATGATGGCTCACTCTGTTGGTCAATCAATGTCACCGCCACACCAGGCCGGCGCTTGCGAGACGCCTTCAAACAGTTGGTATGCTCTCAACCGTTTCCGGTTGAGAGCAATGCAATCTAGAGCGCGTCGTTGGACTTCTTCACCGAGTTCGCGTCCACATAGACCTCGGCCCCAAGCTGCATGAACTTGTCGGACATTTCCGCCATGCCCTGTTCCTTGGCTTCGAGTTCGGCGGCATAATCGCGCACATCCTGCGTGATCTTCATGGAGCAGAATTTCGGACCGCACATGGAACAGAAATGCGCCACCTTGTGGGCGTCCTTCGGCAGGGTCTCGTCGTGATAGCGAAGCGCCGTTTCGGGATCCAGCGACAGATGGAACTGATCCTCCCAGCGGAAGTCGAAACGGGCCCGTGAGAGGGCATCGTCCCGCGCCTGAGCCCCGGGATGACCCTTGGCAAGATCCGCGGCATGAGCCGCGATCTTGTAGGCGATGACGCCTTCCTTCACATCGTCGCGATTGGGCAGACCCAGATGCTCCTTCGGCGTGACGTAACAGAGCATCGCCGTTCCGAACCATCCAATCATGCCGGCACCGATGGCCGATGTGATGTGATCGTATCCGGGCGCGATATCCGTGGTCAGCGGCCCGAGCGTGTAGAACGGCGCCTCGCCGCATTCCTTGAGCTGCTTGTCCACATTGATCTTGATCTTGTGCATCGGCACGTGACCGGGGCCCTCGATCATCACCTGACAGCCCTTGTCCCAGGCGATCTTGGTCAGCTCGCCGAGGGTTTCGAGCTCGGCAAATTGCGCCCGGTCGTTGGCGTCCGCGATGGAGCCGGGCCGCAAGCCGTCGCCGAGCGAGAAGGACACATCGTACTGGCGCGCGATATCGCAGATCTCGTCGAAATGCTCGTAGAGGAAGCTTTCGCGGTGATGCGCCAGGCACCACTTCGCCATGATCGATCCGCCGCGCGAGACGATACCCGTCACGCGGTCGGCCGTCAGGTGGATATAACCGAGCCGCACGCCCGCGTGGATCGTGAAGTAGTCGACGCCCTGCTCGCACTGTTCGATGAGCGTGTCGCGATAGAGCTCCCATGTCAGCTTGACCGGATCGCCGTCGCACTTTTCCAGCGCCTGATAGATCGGCACGGTCCCGATCGGCACGGCCGAGTTGCGCAGAATCCATTCGCGCGTGTTGTGAATGTTGCGGCCCGTCGACAGATCCATGACGGTGTCGCCGCCCCAGCGCGTCGCCCAGACCATCTTCTCGACCTCTTCCTCGACGGAAGACGTGACGGCCGAATTGCCGATATTGGCATTGATCTTCACCAGAAAATTCCGGCCGATGATCATCGGCTCGGTTTCGGGATGGTTGATGTTGGCGGGAATGATCGCCCGGCCGCGCGCGATTTCGCTGCGCACGAATTCCGGCGTTACGAATTCGGGGATCTCTGCGCCGAAGCTTTCGCCCGCCTCGACGCTTTCGGCGGCACTGGCGCGAGCCTGCTGGCGCCCGACATTCTCCCGGTGTGCGACATAGACCATCTCTTTCGTGATGATCCCTGCCCGGGCGAATTCCATCTGGGTCACCGGCGCATCGCCGACGCCCCGAAGTGGCTGATGCTTGCTTGGATATTCCCGCGCCAGATGTTTGCCGGACGCATTGCCATTGTCTTCAGGCTTGATGTCCCGGCCCTCATAGTCCTCGACGCCGCCGCGCTCGCGGATCCAGGCTTCGCGGATGCGCGGCAGGCCTTGCTCCACATCGATCGTCGCTTCCGGATCGGAATATGGTCCCGACGTATCGTAGACCGGGAAAGCCGGCTCGCCGGACGACGGGTGCAACGTGATTTCCCGGATGGGAACACGCACATCCGGATGGCCCTCCGGGCTCGAATAGACCTTCTTGCTCGCCGGCAACGATCCCTTGGTGACTTCAGGGGTCTTCATATCGCGTTGATGGACATTCATCTGATGACAACTCCGCTGTTATCGCTTGCCGTCCGCCACCTGGCGACAGACGGCATGAAACTGCCGCAGAACCTGGATTTTTCAAGAAGGGAGAGCCAAGCGCCTGTCCCTTCGCCGGCATGACCCGGATCAGGTTCAAAGGGTGGTTGGACGGCGTGAGCCCAATCTCAGCCGGCTGCCGCCGGCCCCCCTCGGTCAATTGAGCGTTACACTACTCCGCACCTCTGGCCGCTGCAAGCATCGCTATGTGGCTGCGATCGAAGTGTTGACCTTTCCTTTGCATGGGGTTGTTCCTCCGTTTTTCTCGCCGCCCCCCGGTTTGTTCCATGAATTTGGCTGCAGCAGGCATCGGATCCGTCATGTTGCTTTGTGTTCGGAGCCTTTGACCAAGCACCGAGTCTGGTTGAGTTGCCAAGCACGGTCAATGCGGTTGAGGTTGAGGGATTGATCAGCCGGCAGACGGTAACGCCGATGCCTACTCTGCCCTTTCGATATTCAAGCCTATGCGATGCGGCAAGAGAATTGAGGGCTTTCGGAGTATGCTTCGTCTAGGAGTAAAGCCCGATGGCATTCAAGCGCGTCACCATATTCGGCGGATCGGGGTTTCTTGGCAGCCAGATTGTCAAAAGCCTGGTCGACGAGGAGGTCGCCATACGGGTCGCCGTCCGGCACCCCGAACGTGCATCCTTCCTCGAGCGGATGGGCCGGGACGGGCAAATCGAACTGGTGCACGCGAACGTATGGGAGGAGTCAACGGTTGTCCGGGCGGTTGAGAAATCCGCGTGGGTCATCAATACCGTCGGCCACTATGTTGAGAAAAGCGGCACGACGTTTGACGCAATCCATGGGCAGGGCGCCCATAATGTCGCCCGGCAAGCCAGAAATGCTGGCGTCGAGCGGCTGATCCATATCTCCGGCGTAGGCGCGAACCCAGACTCCGACTCCCCTTATGTGCGCGCCCGGGGAATGGGCGAAGACTTGGTCAAAGGTGCGTTTGAGGGCGTGACGATCCTCCGTCCCAGCGTGATCTTTGGGCCCGATGATTCCTTCTTCAACACCCTCGCGGGCTTAGCGCGAACAACGCCAGCCCTGCCTTTGTTCGGCATGGGCCGGACGAAACTGCAGCCCGTTTTCGTGGGCAATGTCTCGGAAGCCTGCGTGAAGGTCTTGGCCGATCCCTCGACGCAGGGCAAGGTCTACGAACTGGGCGGGCCCGGCATCTACACCTACAAATCGCTACTGAACCTGGTGTTGAAGCACACCGGCAAGCGACGGGCCCTTGTCCCGGTTCCCTTCTTTGCATGGGACGCCCTGGCGGCCCTGTTGTCCGTCCTTGCAAACCCGCCCTTGACCCGCGATCAAGTAAAGCTGATGAAAAGCGACAACGTGGTCGACGAGGCTGCGCTGACGCTGGAGGACATCGGCATCGACCCAGCCCCTGTGGAAGAGGTCTTGCCCACCTACATCGACGGTTCCACCAAACCCACCACAGCTTAGAGTTCGAGCCGAAAACCTTTTTCCCCCAGCTTTCCGGTCTACCTCTGGCAGTGGCTGAAAATCAGCGCGAGTTGGATCGGCAGCAAAGTGCCAAACCTACGCCTTCGATTCCCATTGGGTTTTCGCGTCCGCGACATCTCTCGAAGATCTCTAAAGGGCTCCAAGTGGTAACTTCTCGCAACGCCACAATGTGGAGTTTAACTGGATCGCATGGCGTCGCTCGCGGTCCAAAGCTGTCGTTCGCGCTGCTGAGCCATTGTGCGACGCGACAGACCCGAAGCGGTCCTTCGGTTTTTCACCCCATAGGCGGTGATGCCGATGCCAGCCTGCGCTCGCATCCGCCGCACCTTGTCAGCACTCAACATGTCAGAAGTTGAGCGTACTGCGGAAACTTTGCCCGGCAGCTTCAAGGCGATTGTGTGCCGATTTTGTTGATTTAGTCGGCTTGCGTGCTTTGAGCTGTCGTGATTCCATTTTCCATGTGATTTGGCATGGAGGGCGAATCGATGATGGGCAAGCAAGCGGCTCCGGAGCGGCTCTTTTACGACTTCTGCCTTGATGATCACGTTCCGGAGAAGCATTTGCTCCGGCAGATTGACCGTTTTCTCGACTTTGATGGGATCCGGGCGAAGATGGCGCCGTTCTATTGCTCGATCGGACGGCCATCGATCGATCCGGAGCTGATGATCAGAATGTTGATTGTCGGCTATTGCTTCGCCATCCGCTCGGAGCGTCGGCTGTGCGAGGAGGTTCATCTGAACCTTGCTTATCGGTGGTTCTGCCGGTTGGGCCTGGATGGGGGTGTTCCGGACCACTCGACCTTCTCGCGCAATCGCCATGGTCGGTTCCGTGAGAGTAATATCCTGCGTCACCTGTTCGAAGAGGTCGTCCACCGCTGCATAGATGAAGACTTGGTTGGCGGCGAAGGCTTTGCTGTTGACGCGAGCCTCATTCAGGCTGATGCGAACAAGCAGCGCTCGCTACCGGGCAACGAATGGGATATCGCGAACCTGCCTATAGAACCGAGGCAAGCGGTTCGAGAGTATCTCGAGACCTTGGACGATGCCGCTTTTGGAGCGGCCAGTCCTACAAAGCCGAAGTTCGTCTCGCCATCCGATCCGGCAGCGCAATGGACCGGCGCCCTGCGTGGTCCTGCCTTCTTTGCCTACGCCACCAACTATCTGATCGACACGGATCACTCGATCATCGTCGATGTCGAAGGTACACGCGCCATTCGTCAGGCCGAGGTGGGAGCCGCCAAGACGATGATCGAACGGACCATGGATCGCTTCGGGCTCTATCCTGCGACGCTGGCAGGCGATACAGCTTACGGGGCTGCCGATATGCTGGGATGGCTGGTCTACGAACATGGCATCGAACCGCACATCCCCGTATTCGATAAATCCAAACGGACGGACGGAACCTTCTCACGCGAAGACTTCGCCTATGACGTTCATGAGGATCGCTATATCTGCCCGGATGGAAAGAGCCTTCGGCGATATCGGCTCGCAGGACGATTGGCTAATGCCAAGCCGCCCAAGGATGGCCTGCTCCGCTATCGGGCCATAAAATCCGATTGCGACCGCTGCCGCCTGAAGATGCATTGCACTCCCAAAGAGCCAGCCAGGAAGGTCCTGCGCTCGATCCACGAAGGTGCTCGGGACATGGCGCGCGATATCGCCGAGACGGAGGCTTATGAAATCTCTCGCAAGAACCGCAAGAAGGTCGAGATGCTGTTCGCGCACTTAAAGCGCATCTTGAAGCTCAGTCGGCTCCGGCTGCGCGGGCCGAACGGAGCCAAGGACGAGTTCTTGCTCGCGGCGACCGCTCAGAACCTGAGGAAACTTGCAAAGCTAAGACCGGAACCACCACCAGTTGCCCAACCAGCCTGAAACAGTGGCTGACCAACAGTGCCTATACCCATTTACACCCGCCTCAGATGGGCACCACGCCCAAGGCGGCAACAGAGAACGTCCGCTCATGCCAGAAGTAGACGTTCGAGTATTCTGATAACCGACTAAATCAACAAAATCTGCCAGTTGCTGCCGTCAGGCCATGAGCGTCGAGGGTCTAATCAGAGCCCGTTTTACCAGTGCTCACCTGATGGAACTGACCAGAGCCTGTAGGCATTGTAATGACAACAAGTCGGAAAACCAGAGCAAGAATAACAACCAATTGACAGCGATCGCGTTAGTTTTGAGGATGTGTGTTGACGCAGGTAACGCTAACGTCCGAACGGCAGGCGGAAGTTGCTGACACAATCTTGTGCATACTAGTGGGGACGGTATTCCTTACCGGGAAACGAAAATCAAGCCGAGTGACAAGTGCGTGCAGTTGCAAGATCGATTTGGCGTTCGTTATTCGCTAAAAATCTTTTCCGACATCTGGCTAGATTTGATATGCGAATACGGAACATCGCGCTAAAAACTGCGAGCAAATCATGGATAGATTTCATTTTTACGGAAGTAAGAATAGCTTTGGGGCGGCTGTTCGAGAGCACCTCGGACAGAAGGAACTAAACGATCAGCAGGTCGTATTCATTCTTGAATACATTGAGGCGCATGTTGGTGTCGGCGCAAATTTCGAGCACCGCGTTGGCAAGGTTTCCAGCGACACGCTTGAATTGCGAGTTGGCCAAATCGTCATAGATATACCGAACGCATTGCTCGTCACTGCAGCTGCTAGCATGGATGCACTGTGGACACGTGGCGCCGCGATGGCGCTTCTCGCGGCGTCCGGGCGCGACTTGCGAGCTTGGGCTCGCCTCGACCCAAAGAACGGTGAATTCTGTAACTTTTTAACCATTGAAGAGAAAGCATCGAACGAACCCATCGATCCCGCTCAAATCTCTGAGCGCACCAAGAGGCGACCGTGCATCCATCCTGACATTGGGTGCAACTATGATTTCGAGGGTGCATGCTGTATTTCCACAGACAGAATTTCTGAGAATCTTCTTGATCTCGCGCAGCGTCGTGCGATCGAGATCGATAAGAACGGCAACGCGATACGAAAACGTATATAATGCCGGAACTTGGCAAACGTCTCTCTGGTCAGTTTTTCCCAAACGCGTCAGAACAAGGCTACTATCGACCGTACACTTTCACGTCCCACCTCGCGATTTCACGTAGCGAGTTTGAGGCTCGCCACAAAGCTATAAGCGAGGAGAAGGCCGCCTTTTTGGCCGGTGTCTGGCCCGTGATGGCTCACGAGTATCAGCATGGTATTGACCATCTTTCGACCTTATTCGGGAAGGTATGGGTGCGAAAAATATTCAATGCCTTGAACGTGCTTTTCTGGAAACGGCAGGAGTTAGATAGAGGGTTTCATCATTTCATTAAGCTCCATGATTTTCAACGCCGAGCGTTTCGAGCAGACTACTACACGGTGTTAGATGTTGACTTCCGCGATCCTTATGATGGTAGCAATCCATGGCAAATTCGTGCAACCGTTGGCTTCGAATTCGACTTTGAGGGCCAAGCCGATCCCAACCGCCCAATCATATTCGCGCAGTTTTTCGACCATGCTGGGATCAGGTATTTTTCGCGCCAACCTCTCACCGCGACGTCCTTGCTGGAATTGCGGTCTGTCGCCGTACAACTCCACTGTGAAGTTCACTTCCAACAAAGCTTGAAATCGAAGCCTTTAGACCGGGCGTTCAGTCACAACACTCTGGATCGCATATACGATCCTGGACTGACGCTATATTCGGTAGCTGCTCACTTCCTAGCGGTTACTTCGGGTATCTCAGAGACCGGCACCGTTTACAAAAGGGGAGCGGGGCTGGCTCATGTTGCGCTGAATCTCTCAGAGGAGCATTTTCGCGCACTCAAATTTCCAGCGGAGATCGAAGATGCGGCAGGAGAGGCGATCTGTGCGCTTAGGGATTCAGTTGACGCAGGCGCAGCGTTCGCGGCGATGGTTTGGGCCGCCCCTCACGACCATACCCTTACCGATGACGAGTGGATCGATACGGCTGTCGAACGGGCTGGGCTTCCAGCCCGAGACCAGATTCTCGATCAAGCTAGCGCGGTCTTTCTGACGGTCGATCCACTAGACGTAGATGGACCGTTCTCAGAGCACTATCACATGCTATGTAGGCACGGAGCGATTTGCCATTCCGAGCTGAGAGAAAATCGTGGCCTTTTCTATCATCCTGCGATGATCAGCGACGGTCTGCTGGAACGGCTGCCGATGGCGATGCTCGGTTTCACAGATGGAGATCTTGGGCAGTTCTTTGGGCTCTCTCTCCTGCCTCAATCGAAACAAGAAGAACTTATCGCATATGAAACGCATCTGTTGCGCGAGCTCGACGATTTTGTCCGTGCATGTCGATAAGAAGCTAATTTCGCAAGTGGCGAGTTTGCTTTGTCATGACCTCAGAGTGGACAAGGCCTCACCTAGAGATCAGAAGTACGTGTGAATTCATCTATCTTCTGCACCACAGACATTGCAGAAGATAACCTGCACTTCTGAATTGGGGCAGAATGTTGGATTTCCTGAACCTATCCTTCGGCTCTTATGAAGGGTAAAGCTGCCGCTTTTTGACAGAGCATTGTGTTGCCAATGATCTGCTCCCAGGAAATGCCCTCGAATCGGCTTAGAGTTTTCTGTTCCATTTCCTTGGCTGGGAGAAGGAGCGGAGAACGATGAAGGCATCCAGATTTTCAGACGCGCAGAAGGCGTTTGTAGTGAAGCGTGGAGATGAAGGTGTTCCGGTGGCGGAGATATGCCGTGAAGCCGGGATCAGCCAGGCGACCTATTTCAATTGGCGCAAGAAGTACGCCGGTCTGATGCCGTCAGAGATGAAGCGGCTGCGAGAACTGGAGCAGGAGAATTCGCGTCTGAAGAAGATCGTGGCGGACCTATCCTTGGATAAAGAGATGCTGCAGGACGTCATTAAGCGAAAGCTCTAAGGCCTGGCCGGAAGAGAACGCTGGTCGATGAGATGCGTAATGATTGGTCGGTTTCCATTCGCCGGGCCTGCTCGGTGATCATGCTTGATCCGAAGACCTATCGCTACAAGTCTCGCCGGTTCGGTCAGGCCGCATTGGAACAGCGGATCAGAGAGATATGTCAGACGCGTGTGCGGTTCGGTTACAGGCGTGTGCATGTTCTGTTGCGCCGGGAGGGATGGGAGATCAACATCAAGAAGACACGCCGGATCTACAATGAGTTGAGCCTGCAGTTACGCAATAAGCATCCCAAGCGCCGGGTGAAGGCAAAGCTCAGAGAGGATCGCACGGAAGCCGTTGGGCCAAACGATGTCTGGGCCATGGACTTTGTGCATGACCAACTTGCTACGGGCCGTCGGATCAGGATCCTGACGATGGTCGATACCTACTCGCGATACGTGCCGGTGCTGGATCCACGGTTCAGCTACCGCGGTGAAGATGTGGTCAGAACGCTGGAACAGGTCTGCGCCTGTATTGGCTATCCAAAGACGATCCGTGTCGATCAAGGTTCCGAGTTCATCTCCCGTGACATGGATCTGTGGGCCTATCAGAACGGTGTCATGCTCGACTTCTCCCGGCCGGGCAAACCGACGGACAATGCCTTCATTGAGGCATTCAATGGCCGGTTCCGAGCGGAATGTCTGAACGCCCACTGGTTCCTGAGCCTTGCCGATGCGGCGGAAAAGTTGGAGGATTGGCGTAGAGACTACAACGAACAACGGCCCCACGGGGCCATCGGCAACAAGGTCCCGATGGACCTGATGAAATCGGAACACGCAGCCAGCCCGTGTTCTTGATTTGGTCCGGAAAACTCAACGCCCAACCGAGGGCGCGTTGGGGAGCCCTTCATCAACCCAGGGACTCTCCAAATGAGCGAGGGAGCCAAAGGGCTCAGGTCACAGGTCATCACCTATCCAACCAATTTTTCATCTATGTCTGCAGATAGCATTAAGATTCTTTCTCAACGTGGCGAACAGCTGACTCGGCTTCTGATTGAACACTACCACCCGAGTTTGTAGCGGCTGCTTTGCATTCGAACGACTGCTTGCAAACTTAAGACGTAACGCTTTTGCAAGCCCAGCGAACTTCCGCTTCCTGCCCTTTTCGGACATATTCTGCCTTTGGGTGAAAGCTCGACGATGGCACTTGTACCAGCGGTGGTCACTCGATATCGCTATGCCCTACCCTCGTTCACGCACTGCGAACGCATCGCCTCGAACTGCCAAATCAGGTTACAGAGGCCGGCTTTGGTTCATGATTGCCAGCGTCAATAGAAGCTCCCGAAGGTTCTTCCGGCCCTTGTCCGTCAATGTATAACTGCGCCCGGTCTTTTGAAGTTCGGGCGGTATGCCCTTCATGATGACTTCGCTCCATCCACGCAAGGCGAGATGGGTCCGAAACAGATCGTGGCTGGAGCATTTCGTCGTCATCGCCACGCCGGAATCCCGTACCGAGGTCGTGACGACCGATTGATCGTCTTTGACCAGTTTCCCATAAAGCTCCATGAATTCCCGACCCCAGGTTTTTGAGTTCGTGACCTCTTGAGAAAAGCCGGGCTCGGCCGCTGCCGCCCCGTCAGCATATCTGCAGGCGGCCCAACCGGCAGAGTGCATGTCGCATACGAAAAGGGCTGCAACAATGATCTTCCTAGATGGCTGCGGCATTGCCTGCTTCTCGTTCTTGATGGGAGCTATGGTAGGCCAAATCGAACGATCATGAACCGATCTCTCCGAGCCCAAACCGAATTTGCAGCCGCCGCATGAATGACCGTTTCGGAAAGCAGTTCGTCCAGTCTTGAATTTATCCCTAACTAGGGATATATAACACTCATGAAACACGAGAACCGCGACCGGGATAATCAAACACTGGTGCTGGCCCTGCTGCGCAGTCAGCAATTGTTCATGCGCGCTATGGGGTCGGTTTTCCGTTCGGCAGACCTGACGTCTTCGCAATGGGACGTTCTGGAAACCTTAAGCAACAAGGGGGAGTTGTCGATCAACGACCTGATGCGGCTGACATTGAGCACGTCCGGCAATCTGGATGTGGTGGTTAAAAACCTGATCCAAGCCGGTTTGATCGAGAAGACGGTCGATGAGTCCGACAGACGGACACGGGTACTGCGCCTGAAACTCGCGGGGCGCCAAAAGGTGGCTGAGTTCCTGCCGATCCACAACCGCGCACTGGATCAAATATTCGGAGGTCTCAGCACACAAAACAAACGCGAGATGATCAAGACACTCAACCAATTCCGCAACAAGCTACCTCAACCACGGAAAGACTGAACATGAGCAACAAAATCTTCCTGACCGGGCACGGCCTGATCTACATGTTTTTCGCGCTTGCGCTCTTCTTTGCCCCGGCCGTTCTCTGGCCGAATTACGGCCTTCAGTTGAACGATCAATATGCCGTGTTTTTGTCCCAGCATAATTCGATCTTTCTCGGCGGCATCGGGCTCATCAGTTTTCTGTTTCGCGATGCGGACCATGGCAGCGATACCGCCCGAACCATTCTGACCGGCCTGATGTGGACCAATGTGATTGGGGTCATCATCACGCTTTATGCCTGTCTGACAGGGATATTCACAGGGTTCGGCTGGTCCGATCCCGTCTTCTTTGCGTTGCTCGCCATCTTGAGTTTTGTACAGCTCGGCAAGAACCGCTAGCGGCACCTCCTCCATCTCAATGGGAGAACCAACTATGAGCACGCTCAAAATCTGGGATCTGCATCTGACATTCGATGGCCCGATCACCGATGAGTTTTTGGCACAAACCAAGCAACTCGCCGAGAGCATTGCCGAGGAACCTGGCATCATCTGGAAAATCTGGACCGTTGAAGAAGGCACCAGCCACTTCGGGTCCACTTATCTCTTCCGCAGTCGAGAGTATCTTGAGACCTATAAGACGATGCACCTGAAACGCCTGGAAGCAATCGGAGTCACTGTGACCGCAGAGCATGTCTTTGACATCATGGAAGATGTCAGCCGGATCAACAACGCTCCCCTTGATGGCTAAGCAGGTTCTCGCTCACTGCGAGCTGAATGCAAATGGCGATACCTTCCACAGCCGCCTTGACTTCGGACAAGCTCGGATAGGTCGGCGCGATCCTCAGATTGCTGTCGTTCGGGTCCTTGCGATAAGGGAAGGTCTGACCTGCGGCCACCATCGAAATACCGGCCTGCGACGCAAGCTCGACGACCCGCGCGGCGCACCCCTGCCGAACGTCCACACTGACAAAGTATCCGCCCCTGGGTTCTGCCCATTCGGCGAATCCGGTTCCACCCAGCCGCGACTGAAATGCCGCTTCGACCGTCGCGAACTTCGGCGCGATGATTTCCCGGTGCGCCCGCATGTGCTTCATGAGGCCTTCATGGTCTTTGAGGAACCGCACATGGCGAAGTTGATTGAGCTTGTCCGGACCGATGGTCCGGATGCCGGCATGTCCGACGAACCATTCGACGTTTCGCGGCGATGACGCCATGACGCCGAGGCCGGCGCCTCCGAAGGTGATCTTCGACGTCGAGCCGAAGACGAATGCCCGGTCGGGATGGCCTGCCGCTTCGCACATCTCCAGAATGTTCGGGATCTCAACTTCGTCATCCGTCAGATGATGGAGCGAATAGGCGTTGTCCCAGAAAATCCTGAAGTCCGGTGCTCCGGTCTCCATGCGCGCCAGACGCTCGATCGTCTCATCGCTATAGATCTCGCCGGTCGGGTTGTTGTATTTCGGCACGCACCAGATACCGCGAACGGACGGGTCGCGAACAAGCTCCTCCACCTGATCCATGTCCGGCCCATGACCGGTCAGAGCGACCGGATGCATCCCTATGCCGTATGTCTCGCAGATGAGAAAATGCCGGTCGTAGCCGGGGGACGGGCAGAGGAATTCGACCTGCTCCCCTTCCGACCAGGGCGCGTGGCCCGGAATGCCTTTCAGCAGAGCGAACGAGATGCAGTCATGCATCACGGCCAAGCTCGAATTGTTTCCGACAATGACCTGGTCTGCCGGTGCGCCGAGGATGGGGGCGAAGAGCGCGCGCGCTTCCGGGATACCCTGTGCACCGCCGTAATTCCGCGCGTCTGCGCCGTCGGCCAGGAAATAGTCGCCATTTCCCGGAAGCGTGAGAAGCTCTGTCGACAGGTCCAGTTGCTCGGGGCTCGGTTTGCCCCGCGTCATGTCGATCTTCAGACCCTTGCTGCAAAGGTCTTCATAGTCGGCCTGGGCTCGTTGCCGAATCTCGGCAAGCTCCTGGGGTGACATCGCTTCCGCGGCAGTCATTGGTCAACCCTTCCGTGTTGCAGGTGATGCGCTCGGCCCTTCGCCGAGATAGTGATCAAAGTCCTATCGATACTTGTCGACGGCGGAGACGTCTACTGATATCGGGCCATGACAGAGGATCGCAATTAGAGGAGCTGATCAGTGACCAAGACCGGACCGATTGTGAACATGGGCGACGTGCCTCTGGAGACCCAGGGCAATGGCAAAAGTTTTCAGGCGCAGGTGGCGCGGGTCGGCAAAGCTTTGGGGTCGGAAATGCTTGGATGCACCCTGGTCGTGGTGCCGCCGGGGCATAAGGCATGGCCCTATCATCTCCAGCATGCCAACGAGGAAATGTTCGTCATTCTCGAAGGGAGCGGCACGCTGCGTTATGACGGCGAGGAGTATCCTTTGAAGGCCGGTGATGTCGTTTCCACGAAGACGGGCCCTGGAACGGCCCATCAGATCATCAACGCGTCGGACGCCGAGATTCGTTATCTCGCCATTAGCACGATGATCCACCCGGAGGTGGCCGAATATCCGGACTCCGGCAAACGGGCCATGCTCACCGGAAGCCCTCCCGGCCGGGGGCCATACGATCTTTTCGAGATCGTGCCGAACGGGACCGGCGTGAGTTATTGGGAGGGTGAGGAGTAAAAACCTCGTCATCCCGGAAAAGCCAGCCGCAGGCTGGTGCCGATCCGGGATCCAGCGTTAGGAGTGCCGCAGGCGCCAATTCAAATGCGGCTTCGCCACTACTTACGCTGGATCCCACATCTCGCGATGGGGCTTGCGCCCCACGCGGTCTGGGATGACGATCCGTGTGCTTTGTCGATCAAGGCAATCTCTTAAGCGACCAGCTCAAGCCTCATGCCATTGATATCGAGAGACTTTGCTTCACTTGCACCGGCAATCATGATTGCGCCGAATTTCGGTCCTTCCGAAAGGTCGACTTCTGCGCCCGGGAAGCGGAGTTGAAATGCATCCGGTGTGAGCACGGAAAGCGTATGCGGTCCGCAGGGAACGCTCAGGCCACCATCGACCGTGCGGGCATCGGCATCGGCGTAACCGGAGGTAAATCCAGTCAATCGGCTCGGGTCTTCGGCGACGAGGACGGCTTCCGTGATTCCATCCGTACCGTTGGCATGCGCCTCGAATTCGGGTTTCCAGAACACATCCGGATTGCGATTGACGCAAGTAAAGAAAGACGTCCGGGGACTGTTCTCCGGGGTGGCGAAAGCCAGCGAGAAGCCAAGCCGGATAACACTGCCGTCGGGAAGTTCCGATGCGCGCTCGAAATCGAAGGGCGCATAGGTCGACAGGCCAGCACGTTGAAACCGCTCGACATCGCGCTGCGCGTCTGTGCCGGCTATGACAAACATCGACATGCCCTCACCTTGCGCAAGGTAATCGCGTGTGAAGGCGCCGAAGCTGAACTGGCGTGGATCGGACTCCAGATCGTGCTCGAAAAGGAGTTCAGGCCGGTCGACGGTGAGGATCTCGATGAAGTTGCGTCCGCGAAACTGAACGCGGCGGTTGGCCGTTCCCCAGGGATGCTCCGCCTTCGGCGTGACCGTGAAGCCTGCCGCGCGAAACGAGTCTGCCGCCGCTTCCAAGTCCCGAACGGCCAGCACGATATGATCTATTTGTGGCATGTGTTCCCCTCGACGAATTTCGGACCGACGACAGCGTTGCATGGATAGCCGGATCAAGTCCGGCTATGACGAGGTTGGAGAGTCCTGATTGCTCACTCCGTCGTCATTGCCGGACTTGATCCGGCAATCTATGCGAACCTGCCCTTCCCAATGAAAGGTGCTCCTGTGTCAACATCGAACCACATCAACACGCCGGACCAGCACCAGGATGCGCGGTTCATCGATCACAATGAACTGAGAGCATTCGTGACAGGGCTCTTCGCACACCATGGCCTGCCCGACAAGGACGCAGCGACCTGTGCCAACGCCCTGGTCATGGCCGACCTGCGCGGTGTGTGGTCCCACGGCGTTGTGCGCATGCCGATGTATTGCGGCCGGTTGCGCGCAGGCGTGGCAAACGCGAGCCCGGCAATCACCGTCAACAAGGTTGCGGCGGCGACAGCACATATCGACGGGGACGACGGACTCGGTCTGGTTGTGGCTCCGCGTGCGATGGATGAGGCCATCGCATTGGCTCATGAGGCCGGCATCGGAATGGCCGGCGTGAAACGCAGCGGCCACTTCGGAATGGCGGCACTCTATGCCGCTCAGGCGGCGGAGGCCGGTTGCCTCGGTCTTGTGTTCACGAACGCGTCGCCCGCCCTGCCCCCGTTCGGCGCTGCCCGCAAGTTTTTCGGCACCAGCCCCTTTTCCTTTGCCGCGCCGGCAGGCAAGAGCAAACCCGCATTCCTGATCGATATGGCCATGTCGATGGTCGCGCGCGGAAAACTGAAATTCTCCGCGCAGCGTGGCGAGCCCATTCCGGAAGGCTATGCGCTCGATGCAGAAGGCCGCCCGACGACCGACGGCAAAGCAGCCTTCGAAGGTGTCGTTCTTCCCTTTGCCGCCCATAAGGGCGCTGCGCTCTCCTGGATGCAGGACATTCTCGGCGGCGTCTTTACGGGTGCGGCTTTCGGCGGCGAGGCGCGCAATCCCTTTACCGGTCTCGATGGACCGCAGGGAACCGGGCATCTCTTCATTGCGATCAAAGCCGACGCCTTCCAGCCTCTTGCTACATTCGAGGAGCGGATGGCGACGCTCGACGACCGGGCCAAGGCGCTTCCCAGGGCCGATGGCTTTGCTGAGATCCTGGCGCCGGGTGAGCCTGAAAGTCGGGCCACAACAAGGCACGAGGATAAGGGCGTTCCGCTGACACCGGACATTCTCGATGCGCTCCGCGACGAAGGCGATGCTGCGGGAGTCGAATGGCCGTTCGGTTGATAAGCACGGTTGCGTTGCCACTATGGCGTGGTTGTTCTTGCTCTGATCTGGCATCGTGGGATGGGGTCGGTGCTGTCCGGCGGGATCGGGCCGTGCTGGTGGATCTGAGATTGTTTCGCTCACGGCTATTCCGCGCTGTCGCGCGGGCCTCCGCGAGGGCGGCCTGACCGGCCGGCGCGCGGTCGCGCTTGCCGCGCCACTATGGCGCGGTGATCCTTGTTCCCATGTGGCATTGGGGAATTATGCCGGTGCTGTCCGGTGGGATCGGGGGTTGGCTGTTCCATCTGAGTTTATTTCGCTCACGGCTATTCCGCGCTGGTGCGCGGGCCTCCGCGGGGGCGGCCTGACCGGCCGGCGCGCGGTCGCGCTTGCCGCGCCACTATGGCGCGGTTGTCTTAGACCCTTGAGAGATCTTGCCGTGGTGCTCCTGCCATCCGGCACGATCTCGCTTTGAGCCAAGAATAACCGAGCGACTAGCGAGGCAAGGCCAAGCGGCCGCCGCCCGGTCAGGGCGCCCCCGCGGAGGCCCGCGCTTCAGCGCGGAATAGCCGTGAGCGAATTAATCCAGATTTCAAATACACGGCACCCTCCCGCCGGACATCACCAGCAACACGGCACCAGCCCCGCCCTCACCGCTTCCCTTCCCGCCAAGCCACAAACGGCGACTCCCCCTGCATCTCGCCGGTCAGCACAACGGTCAGCGGATCACCCATATATTTGGGAAAGAGCTCCGAGACCAACGGATCATGGCCCGGCACGACCCGCTCGGGCGCAGCGCCAAGTTCAAAGATGCGCTCGTGACCAGCCATCATCTCCGGCAAATTCGCGATGATCGTGAACGGATTACCCGTCGTGACCGTGTCGTAGAAATGCGCTGCATCGCTTGCAATGATCAGCGGTCCGACTTCCGTCTCGACCCGAACGAACTGCAAGCCGCCCGAGTGCCCGCCGACAAGATGAACCGAAACACCAGGCGCAACCTCCGCATCGCCATCCACAAAACGGACGCGAGCCTGAAAGTTTGCCCGGATCATATCGGTGACATGTTCCACATCGAACGAGAAGTTGCAGGCCGGGTAACGCATGGGCTTGCCCGTGCAATAGGCGATCTCGCGTTCCTGGAGAATGAACTCTGCGTTCTTGAATTCCGAGACATTGCCGACATGGTCGTAATGCATGTGCGTAATGATGACGGTATCGACTTCCGCGACCTCGACACCTAGGGCCGCAAAGGCATCCAGCGGCTCACGTATCATGACGCGTCCACGCTCGTCGCCCGAGCGCCGATCAAACCCTAAGTCGACAATAATGGTGCGCTCGTGGTTCCGGATCAGCCAGACATAATAGGTGATCTCGCGCGGTCCCTCGTGAGGATCCGGGGACCGCAGATAGAAGTCGCGGGATGAACGTTTCATCCGGCCATATTCGAGCGCATAGACCTCGTAATTGCTCGCCATCTCAACTCCCCTCATCGCTGCCAACCCCAAATGCCGGCAACGATTGCCGAACCCTGGATCAAGCTAATCGCTATTTCAGGGCCGGCAAAGGTTCTTGAATGGCAATACTGTTCCGCACGTCGTTGGCGGTGAAATCCCTGGCAAGGCTTCCACCCCTATTGGGGCGCAATCTGACGCTTCACTGCGTCAGCTCGCCAGAGAGTACCGATAACCGACGCCGCGCACGGTTGTGATGACCTGCGGATTGGCGGGATTTCGCTCGATCTTGCGACGTAGACGCGAGATGCGAATGTCCAGACTCCGGTCGAACGGGGTCCATTCGCGGTCATAGGCCATTTCAGCCAACTCATCGCGGTTGAGCGCCCGGTTCGGATGTTCGGCGAACGTCTTCAAGAGCCGGAATTCCATCGCCGTCAGCGCGACTTCATGACCCTGGCGATCGAGCAGCTTGTGAGCAGCCAGATCGAGAATATAGTCGCCGAAACGAACGTCCGGACGCGCCGGCCGGCGGGCACCTGACAGGCCGCTGGCAGAACCCTTCGTGCGGCGCAGGACGGCCTTCATGCGGGCAACCAGCTCGCGCATGTCGACGGGCCTGACGAGACAATCGTCGGCGCCGGCTTCAAGGCAGGCGATCCTGTCGACGGCCGACTCGGCCACGGTCAGGGTTACGATCCCCGCATGGGTATGTTCGTGAATGTAGCGCGCGAATGCCAACCCGCATTCGCCCGGCAACTCTATGTCGATGATGACGAGATCGGCACAGCCGTCGGAGACGGCGCGACGCAACTCTTCGCCGGTTTCGACCGGTGTGACATTAAATCCATGCAGCGGCAGAAAGTTGCGCAACATGGCGTGAACGTCGTGCTCGTCCGAAACGACGATCACGTTATGTGATTTTCCCACGAGTAGCTCCTCAAGTCTTGCCAGTTTTGAGAAGTCCTCGAAGGCCTGTAGCAAATACAAGACCCGGCCCACGGATCAGACCCTTAAATGGGATGTTTCAGCAATGTTTAAAGGGGGTGGGTCGAATTTTTTCGAATAGTCGGTCGGCAAAAACCAGAACGCACGAAGCCCGAAGCGAAATTCGCTCCGGGCTCCGGTCGGGACTGACAGTTTCACGCTGCGCCACCGTGCTTCGCGAGCTCCGGGGGCATCACTCGATAGGTTTGGGGACTATCCTTCGAAATCCGGTGGTGCAGCGTTCCATGCCAATTCGGTTTGGTGCGACCCCGCAGCCAAGCAAGCGAGGGGGAGAGAGGCTAGGGATTGACCCGAGGCCGCGCCAAATCTCTTAGTAGTGGTAGTACCTCCAGTCCTTGCAGACATAGACCTTCTTGAAGTACCAGCCGTACTTGCCCCACCGCTTCTTCTTCACCCAGAAGCACTTCTTGGGTCCGCCCCAATAGTGCTTTTTGTGAAAGGAAAAGTGGTGGTGCTTGTGATGGAAGTGCTTCCAGCCGCCTTTGAAATGGCCGGCCTGTGCGCCTCCACCCATGCTCGCCATCGCAACGGCTGCGATAGCAACGGCCATGAGTGATTTCTTCATTTCGCTCTCCTTTGGTTCGGTTCTTCGGGTCCAAGACCTCCGAGAACCGTGTTCTGATCGGCGGATCCAACCTGCGTTTGGTCGGTGCCGCTTGTATGATTGAACATTTAGGAGCGCCGGGATTTGGCGCAAACGACGGAAACATTTCCATCGCCTGGAACTACGATTACGCAGCTATTTCAAATAGTTGGCACATGTATCATGTCGGCCGACCTGGTTACGGTCGAAACAAAGCTGAAACGAAGGGTCGGAGAAGGCCTCGACAGCAAGCCTGACTAACTCACCCACCATCGTGACCACCGTGCTCAACGCGGGGGTCTATGCAGGCGTGCTGCAGGCAGTCGCTTCAGTTGGCTAGACGATGCGAAGGTGGTTAGGGACGCGCGTCCAATGGCCTAGTCCTCGAAAGGATCATGGACCAGGATCGTGTCGTCGCGTTCGGGGCTGGTCGACAGCATGGCCACCGGCGCTTCGATCAGCTCTTCCACCCGCCGCACATATTTGATGCAGGACGCGGGGAGATCCGCCCAGGAACGCGCGCCCTCCGTGGATTGGGACCACCCCTCCAACGTCTCGTAAATGGGCTCAACCCGCGCCTGTGCCCCTTCGGCCGCCGGAAGGTGATCGATTTCCTCTCCATCCAACCGGTATCCGGTGCAAACCTTCAATTCATCGAATCCATCCAGAACATCGAGCTTGGTCAGCGCTATTCCATCGATGCCGGACACTTTTATGGTCTGGCGGACCAGACAGGCGTCGAACCAACCGCAACGGCGCGGCCGCCCGGTTACGGTTCCAAACTCGTTGCCTCTCTCGCCGAGCGCCTGCCCGGTTTCGCATTCCAGCTCGCTCGGAAACGGTCCATGGCCGACGCGAGTGGTGTAGGCCTTGGTGATTCCGAGCACATAGTCGACGGCGCCCGGTCCAATTCCCGACCCGGTCGCCGATTGGGCCGCAACCGTGTTGGATGACGTCACATACGGGTAGGTTCCGTGATCGATATCGAGGAGCGCCCCCTGGGCCCCTTCGAAGAGAATTCGCTTGCCCTGCCGCCTTTGGGCATCCAGCAAGGACCAGACCGTATCCATATAGGGAAGGATACGCGGCGCGATCTCGCTGAGCTCCTTGTGAAGCGCCTCGGCATCCAGTTCCGTCTCGCCCAAACCGCGCCGCAACGCATTCTGGTGCGTCAGGGCCCGGTCGATCTTACGCCTCAGACTGTCGAGATTCTGCAGATCCATAACGCGGATCGCCCGGCGACCAACCTTGTCTTCATAGGCCGGACCGATGCCGCGTTTCGTCGTCCCGATACTGGCCTTGCCGGCGGCGGCTTCCCGAATGCCGTCCAGCTCACGATGGTAGGGCATGATGAGCGTCGCGTTTTCCGCAATTCTGAGGTTTTCACGGGATACCGGGACGCCCTGTTCTTTCAGGCGTTCGATTTCATCGGCAAGCGCCCAGGGGTCGATCACGACGCCGTTGCCGATAACCGACAGGGTCCCCGGCCGCACAACGCCGGAGGGCAGCAGCGAAAGCTTGTAGACCTTGCCGTCGACCACCAGCGTATGGCCCGCATTATGTCCGCCCTGAAAGCGCACCACGATATTGGCCCGCTCGGACAGCCAGTCGACAATCTTACCCTTACCCTCGTCGCCCCACTGCGAGCCGACCACAACGACGTTTGCCATTAAAATTCCTCCCAAGCCATCAAAGGCCCTTGGAAACCAAAGAGCCCCGGCGTATGTCCGGGGCGAAATCATCTTATAACCCGATGAATCGCAAGTGGCGAGAGGATCAGGACCATGGAATTGCACACGCAGGGCGTCGCCTCACACTACGGCCAGGACGATATCTGTGCCGGCATCCGTGCCGCGCTCGACGCGTCGGACCTCGATCTGAGCGCCCTGACGATCGACGATCTTGCCGGCATGGATGAAGTCCACACCCGCGGCCGGGAGGCGACGATCGAAATTGCCGGCCTCACCGAGATCTCGGCGGATATGAAGGTCGTGGATGTGGGATGCGGCGTCGGCGGACCGGCGCGCTACCTCGCATCGACATTCGGCTGCCATGTTCAGGGCATCGACCTCACGCCGGCGTTCGTCGAGGCCGCCAACTATCTGACGGACCTCGTCGGCCTCTCAGGCAAAGTCAGCTTCGAGAACGGCAGTGCGCTGGACATGCCTTACAGGGACGGGAGTTTCGATCTCGCGTGGTCCGTTCAGATGCAGATGAACATCTGCGACAAAGCGGCACTTTATCGAGAAATTCTGAGGGTCCTCAAGCCGGGAGGACGCTTCGTGTTCCAGGACATCGTTGCCGGTCCGGAAGGCGAGATCACACTCCCCGTTCCCTGGGCGAGTTCACATAGCCACAGCCATCTCTTGCCGCCCGACGCATTGCGCGAGACCATTGCCGGTGCAGGCTTTCAGGAGATTGTCTGGCGCGATATCACAGACGCGCAGAAAGCATGGACGAAGGCGCAGGCCGGCAAGCCGCCCGGGAAGAAACCACCCCTTGGCATCGAACTCGTCCTCGGTCCGGACTCCAAAACGAAGCGGATCAACTCCTCACGCTCATTGATGGATGGAGCGATCGGCTTCGTTCAGGGCGTATTTGCGAGACCTGAATGACCAACTGTCCATCAAGCCGTTGGTTGCCGGATCTATAACTTCAGCGAGCGCGCAAATTCGAGCAGATCCTTCCGTGCATCCGCAACGGCCTTCCGCTCGGCCACCAACGACGTCTTGGACGCTTCAATCGCGTTTTCATCCGACTGCATGCGGTTGAGATAGCGCTGGAAAAGATCGCTGTCCTTCGGCACCGATGCGAGGTTCTCGCGAAGACGCCCTTGGTTGTCGATCAGATCCGCGATGACCTGCTCCGTCTCGGCAACCTTGGTCTCCGCATCTTCGATTGTCTGCAGCTTCTTCGAGAGCATCGCGATGGCTTCGCGCTGTGCTTCCGGCAGATCCCGGCCGCTGACATAGAGCTTGATCTGGTTCCGCGTCAGGGATGTGAGCAGATAGCGCTGGGTGACGGTCCGCTCCAGGAGGACACGCATCGTCTCAGTTTCACCGGCTTTTACTTTGCGCACGATCCGATAATGGCTCGATGTGAGCTCGATATCGTCGGCCTTTGGATCGGTCAGATCCCATCCCGGACTGCGGCGATGCTCGATCACGACCCGGCGCGCTTCATTGGTCGGTGCCTTGATCCGATAGAGCGTCTCCTGGCGCTGGCTAACCTTGAGGACGAGATTGCCGCCTGCGATCCTGGAGGTCGCGATACGATCCTTGCGGCTGCGGGCCTCGCGATCGATGCGTGTCTTCTGGTCGAGTGCATAGCTCAAGAGGCGTTTTTCACCTGCCGGCAGCGTCTTCATCGTCGCATCGCCGACATAGGCAATGCGTGACTGGTCGCCGCGCTCGTAGAGCGTCAGGATGCCGGGTGGCAGCGCCGTTCGGCTATCGTTCCGCAGACCGATCGCGGCCAGTGGGTGCGTTGCGTGTGTCGATGGCTGATAGAACGCAACACGTTCGGCCTTGAGCGAGCGGGCGACAATCGGAATCGAGAGCGAATGGCCGTTCGACAAAGTCACCGGTTGCGGGTGACGGAAGATGACGTAGGACGTTGCTTCGCTGCTCGCGGAAGCCATGACCTGTGATCGCGCGGGCATCGCAGGCGCTGGCGGTGCAGCACGTGTCGATGACATCATTCCCATGATGCCGCCCGATGGTTTGGCGGCAGCCATCTTCTGCCGCGCGCGGCGTTTTGCTTTGCGAGGGGCTTGCTCGAGTGCCGCGACACGATCCGTAGCCACGGATCCCGAATCGGTGCGCGGCATGATGCGCCCGAGGACTTCAATCGGCACCTGCGCCCGGTCGACATAGTAGGCGTCATAGAGAGCCTGGCGGAATGTCACGGGATTGCCCGAGACGATGGTGAGCTCGACATTGCTCCAGTCCTCGCCGCTCAGATTCTCGACGACGGCCCAGCCCTGCAAATCCGCTTCCGTCGCCAGCGGGTCCTTCGGCATCGTCAAACGATAGGACGTCTTCCACAGAGGCGCCTCGACGACATAGGCGACGCGCACGGTGCGCTGCCCCTCTCCGCTCAATGATACGCGCAGGGATCGGCGATCGCGTTCGCCGACCTCGGCAAGGGCCGCCAAGACGCGGTCGATATCCTTTTGAAGGTTGGGATCGGAAAATTTCAGGAGGTCGGTATCTTCAAGGATCAGTTGGCGGACGCCTTGCGCCGTCATCAGACTGAGCCTGTGACGCGTGACGACGCCTTGCCCGTCGGGCAGTGTCGTCTTCTCTGGCCTGACAGAAATTATCCTCCCCTTAAGGGCCCGCGCGCCAACCACTTCGACTTCGGCACCGCGCAAGGCGCTCAGCAATGCGACCGGCGATTGAAGAGCATTCTGCCCGAACGGAACCTCGCGAAAGATTTCCCGCAGGGGCGTTTTGCCGGGAAGACTGATGCTGCCTGTCTGCCCTTTGTCGTCATAAACGACAACGCTCTTCAGAACATCGTCGACTTGATCAAGGCGAACATTGAGCGAGAGCTCGGCATCGCCGTCCACCTTCGCTTCATACTCGAAATAACCAACACCGCCAGTTGAAAGCAGTACACGCTTGAGAGCCAGATCATCGGCAGCTAGTGCCGTTCCGATGCTAACGCCCAAAATCATCCACAGAAATGCAAACAGGGAGAATAGGTTACGCATTGATGACCTCATTGCGTTGAATTGCCCAATATCGGGAGAAGAGCACCAAGCGAGCCGCGTGATCCAAGCGGCATTGCCGCATCTATGTGTCGAATTTTCGGACATAGGTCGCGATTCATTGACACTGCCGACGCACGTCGGCCCTCCCAGAATCTCGTCTTTGCCCCCGGCGACTAACGATACAATAAACGCGACAGTACGCGCACGGACAAAGATGGTGCTGCTAGGCCCGTGTCGCAAGAGGTGCTGCCGCATGGCCGCAGCGTTTATCACCCACGCTATGCGGTTGGCTCTCCAACGCCCGGCGGATTTCGGCGCCAGCGTTGCGAGGCCGCGTCGCTTGCGGTAAAGACCACACAGAGCGGCGGGCCTCTCATGGCAGGCCCTCAGCCCCCCGCAATTCGGAGCTCCGGCAATGCTACGGCACGTCTTTTCTGCCGCCTATGGCAACGCGGCGCTGCTCCTGACTCTGACCATGACGTTTTGGGCAGGGAACCTGATCATGGGGCGGGCCGTTCATGGACATGTGCCACCGGTCGCTCTGTCGTGGCTGAGATGGGTTCTCGCTTTTCTTATCATCCTGCCGTTCGCACTGCCTCATCTGAAACGCGACTGGCCTGCCATTACTCGAAGCCTCCCGATCCTCACGCTTCTCGGCGTTGTCAGCGTCGGCTGCTTCAACACCTTTCTCTATCTCGGCCTGAATCACACATTGGCGCTCAATGCTCTCGTCCTGCAATCGAGCGGACCGGTACTGATTGCCATCGCGACATTTCTATTCTTCGGCGACCGGCTGTCCGCAATCCAGGCCCTCGGCATCGCCGTCTCCATGGCCGGCGTGCTGTTCATGGTGACCAAGGGTGATCTGGACGCTTTGGTGTCGCTCCGGCTGAACCGGGGGGATCTGTGGGTCTTGGCTGCGATGGTCACGTGGGCCGGGTACACGGCCTTTCTGCGCAAGCGGCCGGACATTCACTGGCTCAGCTTTATCGCCATGACATTCCTCATCGGCGTCATTGCGATCACGCCCTTCTTCATCGCCGAGCATCTGTCGGGATGGACATTGCAGGGCACCCCCACAACCTTTCTGGCAATCGGCTATGTGGCGGTCTTCCCGAGCCTGATCGCCTACATTTTCTACAATCGCGGTGTCGAGTTGATCGGCGGCAACCGGGCCGGTGTCTTCCTTTATCTGGTGCCGCCGATCGGTGGTTTCCTCGCAATCGTGCTTCTCGGCGAAACGCTCGCCACCTATCACATCGTCGGGATCACGCTTGTTCTGGCCGGCGTCTTCCTGGCCAACCGTCGCGGATAACCTGCCTCAGAATTCCAGACGCTTTGCCTGTACCACATGGGAGAGCGATCTGACCTTTGCGAGAACGTCATCGGAAATCCCGGCATCGACCTCGATCAGAGCAATGGCATTGCCACCGGGCTCGTCTCGTCCGAGATTGAACGTCGCAACGTTCACTTGGTTCTCGCCGAAGATCGTGCCGATGGCACCGATATAGCCGGGTTTGTCGGCATTGGTCGTATAGAGCATGTGGGGTCCGAGTTCGGCTTCCATGTTGATGCCCTTGACCTGGATGATCCGCGGTTTTCCATCGGAGAACACGGTTCCTGCAACCGACCGTTCCTGGCGTTCTGTGATGACGGTCAGGCGCATATAAGTGCCATAGGCACCTTCCTGACCCCGGGTAACCTCCTCAACCGATATGCCGCGATTCTTGGCCAGGACCGGTGCGTTGACCATGTTGACGCCAACCAGAAGCGGGCCCAGGACACCGCTCAGGACCGCGGAGGTCAGGGCCTTGGTGTTCATCTCGGCAATTTCGCCGGCATACTCGATGCGGACACCCTTCAGCCCCGATTCGGTCACCTGGCCGGCGAACGAGCCGATTTGCTCCGCCAATGTGACGAACGGCTTGAGTCTCGGGGCCTCTTCGGCCGATATCGATGGGAAGTTCAGGGCATTGGATATTGCGCCAGTCAGGAGGTAGTCCGCCATCTGTTCGGCCACTTGAATGGCGACATTCTCCTGCGCTTCGGCCGTTGCCGCCCCCAGATGCGGCGTGCAGATGACATTGGGCGACCCAAACAGGACATTCTCTTTGGCTGGCTCTTCGGCGAAGACATCGACGGCGGCACCTGCAACATGACCGGCATCAAGAGCGGCCCGAAGCGCGTCCTCGACGATAAGACCTCCGCGGGCGCAATTGATGATCCGCACGCCGGGCTTCATCTTTTCCAACGCCGCCGCGTCGATGATGTCACGTGTCTTGTCGGTCAGCGGCGTGTGCAAAGAGATGAAATCTGCTCGTCTGAAGAGATCGTCGAGCTCGACCTTTTCCACGCCAAGATCAATGGCCCGCTCCAGCGACAGGAACGGATCGAAGGCGATCACTTTCATTTTGAGCCCCTGCGCCCGATCGGCGACGATGGCGCCGATATTGCCGCAGCCGATAATGCCGAGCGTCTTGGCGGTCACTTCCGAGCCCATGAAGCCGGATTTTTCCCACTTGCCCGATTGGGTCGAGGCATCGGCAGCCGGCAACTGGCGGACCAGCGCCAGAAGCAGCGCGATGGCATGCTCCGCCGTCGTAATCGAATTGCCGAATGGCGTGTTCATAACGATGATGCCCCGCGCGGTGGCTGCGCTGATGTCGATATTGTCGACACCGATCCCCGCCCGCCCGACCACTTTAAGATTGTCGGCGGCAGCGATGACCTTCTCCGTCACCTTGCTGGCGGATCGAACGGCCAGACCGTCATAGGCCCCGATCGCTTCGGCAAGCTCTTGCTTGTCCATGCCAGTTTTGACATCGACTTCAATGCCGCGTTCTTCAAAAACGGCTCGGGCACGATCACTCAACTTGTCGGAAATCAAGACGCGTGGCGGCATGTCTCTCTCCTGGAAAATGTAAGTTCGTAGGGTTTGATTAAGCTGCGGCTTCGAGGCGCATGACCTCGGCATATGCCCAGTCGAGCCAGGGCACCAGAGCCTGCAGGTCGGAACGCTCGATGGTCGCCCCTGCCCAAATGCGCAATCCCGGCGGCGCGTCGCGGTAGGAGCCGATATCGAAGGCGACGCCTTCGTCGGCGAGTGTCGCCGCCAGCTTTTTGGCGATAGCCGCCTGGGCATCGGGCGAGAGACCGGCAACTTCGGGCGCAACGATGGAAAGGCAGACCGATGTGTTGGATCGGCATTTCGGTGTCTTGGCCAGAAAATCGACCCAGTCCGTTCGCGCAACCCAGTCGGCAATCACCTCAGCGTTCGCGTCGGATCGGGCAACCAATGCATCCTGACCGCCCAAACTTTCGGCCCACTCGAGAGCATCCAGATAGTCTTCGACGCACAGCATCGAAGGCGTGTTGATCGTCGCGCCCTCGAATATCGCCCGATTCAACTTCCCGCCTTTCGTCAGGCGAAAGAGTTTCGGCAGCGGCCATGGCGGCTCGAAGGATTCGAGCCGCTCAACAGCGCGAGGGCTCAGGATCAGCATGCCGTGCTGCGCTTCGCCGCCGAGCACCTTCTGCCAGGAATAGGTCGTGACATCCAGTTTGAGCCAGTCGAGAACCTGCGCAAAGACGGCCGACGTCGCATCGCAGATCGTCAGCCCTTCGCGATCCGAGGCAATCCAGTCGGCGTCGGGAACACGGACACCCGACGTGGTGCCGTTCCAGGTGAAAACGATATCTCGGCTCTGGTCGACGGCATTCAGATCCGGCAATTCGCCATAGTCCGCCTCGATGACACGGACATCGTCGATCTTGAGATGCTTGACGATGTCCGTCGCCCACCCCTTGCCGAAACTCTCCCACGCAAGCACATCCACGCCGCGCGCGCCGAGCATGGTCCAAAGGGCCATTTCGAGAGCCCCCGTATCCGATGCCGGCACGATGGCGATAAGATAATCTTCGGGAATTCCAAGCAAGGCGCGAGACTTGTCCAAGGCAAGCGCCAGCTTGGCTTTGCCTTCCGCTGCTCTGTGAGAGCGGCCCAGACATGCATCTTTGAGATTTGTGAGATCGTAGCCCGGCCTCTTGGCACAAGGTCCCGACGAAAAACGAGGATTGCTCGGCCGCGCAGCGGGCCGTGAGAGATTTGTCATGGTGTAACTACCCTTCCAGATAGGTGCCCCTCGTTGGGGAGGGGTGTCCCACCGCCTGAGTATCGAAGCACCAGGCAGTCCGCAAGAGGCCAAAGGTATTATGGATTGCGTCCATGCAAGCTCCTGCAACTTCAGGGGAGCGGCTGTCGGAACAAAGTGCGGATACTGATCGTCAGGGATGCAATAATAAGAGATTCAAAAACAAGCAATCAATCACAGGCGCGACGCTCTCCCGTTAGATCTATTGAGGCGAGCTCTGTCCGCAGTGCACCCAATCGACGTTCAAGAGAGTCTCCATCGACTTGGAACTTCGACCAATCTAGTGCGAATTGTTGCTTAAGACCTTTGAGAGTGAGGTGGCTTTCATCAATAAACAGAGAAAAATCGTTCGAGATTTCAGGCGCAAAATAGAATAGATAAAAATCATCGAGATGCTTCAGGACAACACGTGCGTGCTGTGCGATGAGGTCTCGTTGGGAAAACGCATAACCAGATGTGAAAATGCCCGTGTAGAAATATACTTCCACGCCACGTCGTCGGGCGACTTCACGTATCCTGGTAAGAACTGGTGCCGCGTCCAACTTTGGTTTCTCTGTTTGAATATCGCAGGCCTGTATGGGCAACACGCCGCTATATCGATCAGTGCTGACTGGCACGACCTCTCCGTCCGCTGCGATATAATGGGGATACTCACCCGTCAGATTCCTGGTGACATCGCGCAGTGACGTCGCAATCGAGCCAAATTTTAGAGTGGCGAGAGCATGCCACCAAATATCCATGATTGAGTTGCCATTCAGCAACGTATCAACGTCTCGAACAGAGGCAGAGGCATCAAGCGTATGCACATCGACCAAATAATAAATCCGATCGACGTTGCGCCAATGTGCATCCGATAGCTGCTCAAGAAGATCAGCGACCACGACAGGATTTCCGTAAAGATAGTTCAGGTTCAGCAGAGGCCTACCAACAATTGCCTCGGATAGCTGGTTCGAGCGAGACGTTCCAAACGCAAGGGCATATTTTCGCTCTGTGAGGCGAGCAAGCTGGTCTTGCAAATGAAAGTGGTTGGCGCCAAAGCGTCGCCAAGTCCCATCTCGATCGCTTGTTGCATTAAAAGTAGCAACCGCCAATACGAAAAGCGCGGAAACTGTCCACAGGCTAACCAAGGTGTAAAAGACCGCGAGAGTGTAACGCTTGAAATCCCGCTCCGCGACACGCGCTGATGGCTCGCTCCCCTGCATCTAGACCTCTTGCTTTATTGCCATACTGCCAATCCGATCCGCTGATATTTCTGTCATTAGCAGAGTCTCGGACTGAGTGCGGACGACGCCACCACGATCGGAATTCAAAATTGATAATACAGGAAGTCGGTTGTGGCATGCGGTCTAGATAGAGCAACAAAAAGCAGAATGCCCACAAATACTGCTGATCTCAAGATCGGTTGCCATCTGGTGCGCGGCAGGCCCAACGCCCCAGGTTCCGAGCGTTGCCATTTGAGCATCTCATAGACATTGGGCAGTAAGAATACGATCAGGCAACCGATGCTGCACCATGCCAAAATCTCTGCAGGTACGACAGGCGCCCTGCTCAAGCCGTCAAACCGGAAACCGATAGATTTCAGTATCGAAAGTTGAGGTTCGAGCCATGTCGGCAGCGAAATCCCACCAATGCCCATCATCGGTTGCCAGATTGCCCAAGTTACGATCAGATCCGGCGCCCGAAACGGAACCCACGCGAACATTGTCGCGGCAAACGTCAATAAGACTGCAAATAATCGCGGAATTCGTCGTCGAACGCCCAGAGCCTCACGCTGTCTGCGCCACACATGCTCCAAGACCAAATATGCGCCGTGCAACGCGCCCCAGACGACAAAGGTCCAGCCGGCGCCATGCCAAAGTCCACCGATTAACATGGTGAGCATCAGGTTGGTATGGCGCCGGAAGATGCCGCGCCGGTTCCCACCGAGAGGGATATAGACATAGTCCCGGAGAAAGCGCGACAGCGTGCGATGCCACCGTCTCCAAAACTCGACGAAGCCCGCGGCCTTGTAGGGAGAAAGGAAATTGATCGGCAAGCGGATACCGAACAGATAGGCAATTCCAACGGCCATATCCGAATAGCCTGAGAAGTCGAAGTAGAGCTGCAGCCCATAAGCGGTTGCCCCCATCCAGGCATCGAAAAATTGCAACTCAACTCCAGCTTCGGCGGCTTCGAAGATTGCAGCGGCAAATGGAGCGAACCCATCTGCCAATACGACTTTCTTGAACAGACCAATGGCGAAGATCGTCAACCCGATCGCAAACCGCTCCCAGCGGAGCGACGCAATGTCCGCGCGCCGAAACTGCGGCAACAACTCCTTGTGGTGGACGATTGGCCCTGCGATCAATTGCGGGAAGAAGCACACGAACAGCGCATAATTTGAAAGGCGATGCTCCATCGCATCTCCGCGATAGACGTCAACCAGATAAGCGATCTGCTGGAACGTGTAGAACGAGATGCCGAGCGGCAGGGTAATCGCCGCCAAGGAAGGATCGGCCCAGTCGGTCGGCAGCACATTGCTGGTGATGAACCAAGCATACTTGAAATAACCAAGCGTTGCGAGATTCAGTGCGATGCCAAGAACGAGTAAGGCGCGGCTTCGGGTCCGGTGAAGCCAGTACGCCACCAGCATGTTCACTGCAATGGATAAGAGAATAAGTGGCAGATAACGGGGGTTCCACCAGCCGTAGAAGATGAGGGAAGTCGCGACCAGCCAAACGATAGGCACGGCACCCGAATAGATGCGGTGCAAAAAATAGAACCCCAATAGGGTGAGCGGCAGAAATGCAAAAATGAATATATTGGAATGGAACAACATTAGATCATCGAGAAGGGTGATGACCACACATCATCACTTCCATTATTTTTTCCGGGAAAATCCGCTGACATCGATATTGCCCCCTAACACACACGCGCTAGAAGCAACCACCGAAAAGCGACGATTTCCACCGACGGGTAAATAGGCCATCTCGTTTACAGCGCCCATCCCGGCCGCTGCTCTAACAGATAGTTCTGACATCGCCAAACGACCACTCCGGGTGACCTGAGCCCTTTGGCTCCTTCGCTCATTTGGAGAGTCCCTGGGTTGAATATCTTACTGCTTTGAGTTTGGCGAGCGCGCCGGGCGTGGAGCCCTCAAATTGCTCAAGCGCCCGGCGCGCGGTTGCCGGTGATTGACCGTTCAATGCCGAATGCGGCCTGACGGTGTTGTAGTCGTAGCGCCAGCGCGCAAGTTTGCGACGCGCGTCGGCCAGGCTGGTGAATACCTCTTCATTCAATAGCTCGTCGCGCAGCTTGCCGTTGAAGGATTCGATGAAGGCGTTCTGCGCCGCAGTGCCGGGTACTGCAAGCAGGACGCAACAACGCCTGGGAACAAATGCACCCGGCCTGCGGTGGCCTGAAATCCGCCATCGGGTGCGTTTCGGTGCTTGAACGATGCGCCGGCATCGCACTGCGCACCGCGCCTGCCCGAATGACCGGTTTGAGGCAATGACTAGGGTAATTAGTAACCGCCGTTAGTATAAGGCATCCCTACAAAAAAATTGGCGGGCCAGAGGCCCGCCATTAGTTAGGGGTACGTTGGGTGGTGTGGTGGCAGTCTTTATTATCGTTGGGGGTCTAGTAAATCTCGTAGCGCAGACCGAAGCGGAGCTCATGGGCCTGCATTTCATTGATTTCCAATGCGCCGAATTGGCCATTGTTGATTGGTTGGGTCTTGGTGTCGCCGAGATACACGTAGCGATAGCCGGCGTCGACCATGAGGCCTTTGTGAAGCGTGTAGCTGAAACCAGCCATGGCAGCTAACGCCAGTTCAGTTGAATCGGCACCATTGCCGGTCGCAATCTGCTGCCCGCTTGCGAGGACCCTGCGATCGCGGGCATCATGTTTCACGAATCCGGCACCAACGCCGACATAAGGGGTAAACCGGTCACGGTCCATGAAGTCGTAATAGACATTGCCGAGGACGAGAATGCTGTCGATCTCGGTCGTGTGTTGATTGCCGGTGGCCGTATTGACACCGGACACATCGGCATCCCAGCGATAGTCGACAGTAATGTCGCCGCGGAAGGAATCTCGAAAATAGACACCGACACCGGCGCCGGCAGTGAAGACCTCGTTCATGTCTTCCTGACCGAACTCAACGCCGTTGACCGCAAGCTCCGGAACATCATGAGAACCGAGGCCGACATCGCCGCGAACATAGAATGAATGGGTCTCAGGGATCGGATGCGGGATCGGCACCGGAGTCCCTTTGTAGACCGGAGCGGGGCCTGTGTTGTCGATGACGCCTTTGTAGCCTTGATAGCTCGGCTCGGTCGCGTTAGCCGCTGCAACATGCACGAGCGCAATGACCGCGCCGGCAAGAATCGAACGACTCATCGATTTCATAGTTTTCCCCTTCCACTTCAGCTGAATGTGCACCCCGTTGCCTGGAGCCGTTCATTCAAGCTGTCTCGTTTTGGGACTATGCGGCCTATTCTTTAAGAGAGGTTTAACCACGCAGGCAGAATTGCGGCAGTGAAGAGAAAATCCACCGCCGATCGTTCCTGCAAATAAAGGATGAGCCGACAACCCAGGACACGACGCAAATTCCGTCTGCATCTTGCTCGGTCAAGCTGCACAGAAGCTTATGGCTATGAGGATGCTCGGCCTGTTGCGCCCGTCAGCTAAGCTGCCGTTGCTCGCAAGGCGTCGACAATATCATTCACCACAGCGCCCACAAGATCGGCGTCGTCGCCTTCCGCCATCACGCGAATGACCGGTTCCGTGCCCGATGGGCGAATGACAAGCCTGCCTGTATTTCCAAGCCGCGTCTTGCTTTCGTCGATGACGGATTGCACGGATTGCTCTTCAAGCGGTTGCCCGTCTTCAAACCGCACGCTTTCCAGTATCTGCGGCAAAGGCTCGAAGCGGTTACAGACCTCGCTCACCGGCTTGCCACTTTCAATCACGACCGAAAGGATCTGCAATGCACTGACGATCCCGTCGCCTGTGGTCGCAAAGTCGGACAGAACCATGTGCCCGGATTGCTCGCCACCGACATTGTAACCGTGCTTGCGCATATGCTCGACCACATAGCGGTCCCCAACGGGGGTCCGTGCCAGGGTCAATCCAAGATCGCCAAGATAGCGTTCGAGGCCGAGATTCGACATGACTGTTGCCACAATGCCATTGCCGGCCAGGCGGCCACGCGCCTGCCATGATGCTGCAACCACCGCCATGAGCTGGTCGCCATCCACGAGGCGGCCTTTTTCATCGGAGATCAGAACACGATCCGCATCGCCATCGAGTGCGATACCGATATCTGCCCGGACTTCCCGGACTTTCTGGCACAAGGCCTCGGTCGAGACCGAGCCGCAATCCTTGTTGATATTGAAGCCATTTGGATCGACGCCAATCGAGATCACCTCCGCACCCAATTCCCAGAGTGCGAGCGGCGCTACCTTGTAAGCCGCACCATTGGCGCAATCGATAACAACGCGCAGCCCCTCGAAACTGAGATTGCGCGGCAAGGTGCGCTTGGCAAATTCAATGTAGCGCTCCTGGGCACTGTCGATCCGTTTCGCCCGCCCGATTTTCTCTGGCTTTGCCAGAAGGCTGGACATATCGCCGCCCACAAGAGCCTCGATCTCATGCTCGTTCTCGTCGGACAGCTTGTAGCCATCAGGTCCGAAAAGCTTGATGCCATTGTCGCTATACGCATTGTGGGATGCAGAGATCATGACGCCGAGATCCGCACGCATCGACCGCGTCAGCATGGCAACGGCAGGCGTTGGCATCGGACCGAGCTGAAACACGTCCATCCCGACCGCTGTAAAACCGGAAACAAGCGCCGACTCGATCATATAGCCGGACAGCCGCGTGTCCTTGCCGATCACGACCCTGTGACGATGCTCGCCATTGGTGAAAATCTTGCCTGCAGCCATACCGACCTTGAGAGCCACCTCAGAGGTCATAGGATCGCGGTTCGCAAGACCACGAATACCATCAGTTCCAAACAATGCCCGCGCCATGACTACCCTACCCACCGATTTTCTTGAAATGCCCCGATCGGATACCCCTTATCACGCATCGGTCATTTTTATTATGCCTGCATTATAGCCGGCAAGGGGTTCAAAAAATGTAATCAATCATTTCATCTGACGGCACGCGTGCGCCAATATAGCTAACAAACTCTAGGTGGTTCGTGCCATTCCGGACATTGATGCAGTCCAGACCCTCAAGGCCTGCCGCGTTGCAGTAACATCATGGACACGAACGAGCTGTACACCCTGGGCGATGCCGGCCAGTGCGGCCGAGACAGACCCAATCTGTCTGGCTTGAGGATCGGGCTCATCGCTGAGCGTGCCAATAAAGCTCTTTCGCGATACGCCAAGCAGGATCGGCACACCGAGTCCATGGAAGATGGACAGTTCCGACAGCAATGCCAGATTGTGATCGATGGTTTTCCCGAAACCAATTCCCGGATCGGCAACGATGCGCGATCTGGATATGCCGGCCTGCTCGCACGCCGCTATGCGGCCCTCAAGATAATCGAATACCTCGAGAACGACATCGTCATAGGTGGGATTGCGCTGCATGGTTCGCGGATCGCCTTGCGCATGCATCAGAATGACAGGCAATTCCGTGTGTGCAGCAGTTGCCAATGCCGCGTCGTCAAAGGTCAGCGCCGAGACATCGTTGATGATTTGCGCGCCCGCCTTGGCACCGGCAGACATGATCGCCGCACGGCGCGTATCGATAGAGACGACTGCCGAACCGCCTCTGAGACCTTCCAGCACGGGAATGACGCGATTATGTTCCTCCCGACTATCGATGGCTTCAGAACCAGGTCGTGTGGACTCGCCACCGATGTCGACAATATCGGCTCCGGCGATCGCCAGATGTGCCGCATGCGAAATCGCTGTCTCCGCCTCACTGTAGAGCCCGCCGTCGGAGAAGCTGTCGGGCGTAACGTTGACCACGCCCATAATCCGCGGCTGCTCAAGCGACAATCCGGCAATGGCGGCGCGAGGACGTACGATGCGGGCAAGCAGGTCCTGAACGGCAGGCTCCTGCGAGCGTGAAACATCGCAATAGGTCCGCGTTTGGCGGGTCGCGGCGCCGGCCTTGCCCTCGATCAGCTCGAGTTGCGTGAATGCGATGGACCCGTCGGCGATCGCGCCAGCCAGCCCCGCCTCGCAGGCAAGAGAGGCCGAACGACCGTAAACAAGCCCCGTCGGCTTCAAATGGAGCAGAGTTGTCATGCTCGAAATGCCGGATCAGCACCCTACCCGCCTACCAGCGAAACGGAGACGAAACGTCCCGCGTCACGCCTGGGGTTGAGGCTCCATGCCACCTGTGTCGGGCTCGTCGGTCTTGCCCTTCTTGGCCTTGCCGGCTGATGGTACGGCCGATGCCGTACTGGTCGGCGCCGTATCGTCATCGTCGAATTCACGGATCGGCGGCTTGCCATCCAGCAGATCCTTGATTTCATTGCCTGACAGGGTCTCATATTCGAGCAACCCGTTCGAGATCGTGTGCAACTGATCCAGCTTTTCGGTGATGATCGTGCGCGCCATGTCATAGCCATCGTCGACAATGCGATGGATCTCTTCGTCTACGAGTTTCTGAGTCTCGTCAGAGAGATTCTGGGTTCGGGAGACGGAATGACCCAGGAAAACCTCTTCCTCATTGTCGCCATAGGCCAACGGACCGAGCTTGTCGGACATGCCATATTGCGTGACCATCGCACGGGCCAAGGTCGTCGCCATCTTGATATCGGACGAAGCACCGGACGTGACTTTGTCATATCCGAAGATCACCTCTTCGGCGACACGTCCCCCCATGGCGACAGCAATGTCGGCATTGAGTTTTCCGCGCGTATAGGAAAGCTGATCGCGTTCCGGCAGGCGCATGACCATACCAAGAGCGCGACCGCGCGGGATGATCGTTGCCTTATGGACAGGGTCCGATGCTTCCATGTTCAGCGCAACGAGTGCATGACCGCCTTCGTGATAGGCCGTCAGCTTCTTCTCTTCATCGCTCATGACCATCGAGCGCCGTTCCGCGCCCATCATTACCTTGTCCTTCGCGTCCTCGAACTCGACCTGCGTGACAAGCCGTTTCGAACGTCTGGCGGCCAGCAATGCGGCCTCATTGACCAGATTGGCCAGATCGGCACCTGAAAAGCCCGGGGTTCCACGGGCAATGACCTTCATATCGACATCCGGCGCCAGCGGCACTTTGCGCACATGCACCTTCAGGATTTTCTCACGGCCGATAATATCGGGACGTGGGACGACCACCTGCCGGTCGAACCGGCCGGGGCGCAGAAGCGCAGGATCGAGCACATCGGGCCTGTTGGTGGCCGCGATGAGAATAATCCCCTCATTGGCTTCGAAACCGTCCATCTCGACAAGCAACTGGTTGAGCGTCTGTTCGCGCTCATCGTTTCCGCCACCAAGACCGGCTCCGCGATGGCGACCGACGGCATCGATTTCGTCGATGAAGATGATGCAGGGCGCATTCTTCTTCGCCTGCTCGAACATGTCGCGCACACGACTTGCACCCACGCCGACGAACATCTCGACGAAGTCCGAACCGGAAATCGTGAAAAACGGCACATTGGCTTCGCCGGCAATAGCCCGGGCGAGAAGCGTCTTACCCGTTCCGGGAGGTCCGACAAGCAGGGCACCGCGTGGGATACGCCCACCGAGTTTTTGGAATTTTTGCGGATCGCGCAAGAACTCGACGATTTCCTGAAGGTCGTCCTTGGCCTCGTCGACACCTGCAACATCTTCGAATGTCACCCGCCCATGGCGCTCAGTCAGAAGCTTCGCTTTCGACTTTCCGAAGCCCATGGCGCGTCCACCGCCAGATTGCATCTGACGCATGAAGAAGATCCACACGGCGATCAGCAGCAGCATCGGGAACCAGGAGACTAGAACGTTAAGCAGCGTCGGGACATCGTCCTCGGACGGCTTCACATTGATTTCGACGCCCTTCTTATACAGCCGGTCGACAAGGGACGGGTCGTTGGGCTGGAACGTCTGAAAGGTACGGCCGTCGGAGTAGTGCCCGGTTATCTGGTTGCCCGATATCGTAACATCGCGCACCGATCCATTTTCAACCTCGGCCAGCAGCTTGGAGAAGCTGATGTCATTCGATCGTGCGCGCTGACCCGGTGTCTGGAATAGGTTGAACAGCGCGATCAGCAGCAGTCCGATGATCACCCAGATCGCAAAATTGCGAAAATTCGAATTCATACAAGTCCCTTTCGGTGAGGCCGCTAATCCTCAAGTTCGCATGGGCGACGATACATTGGCGCTGGCGTTAGGCAATCCGGCGATTGGAGGTATCGTAGTCTGGTTCAGCTTTCTTGGATTCGCATTCCTAGAAAATAGGGTCGTGCAAGCTGTTTGCCAAGCCGGCTCTGGCATCAGTAAATCAGCCATTCGTTATGAATTTGGAGCGGCATCGCGCCGCGCCGGCCTCTCTTTCACGCTCAATGCTTTGAAAATAGCCAATTTGCGGGACTGCAATAAGGCTGTCCTGCCGCCAAAAAGCCGGAATAGTCGCACGTGCCAGAGGAGGAATATCTCTCAAAAATCGACTATTTTCGCCAATTCGGCTCATTTGACGCGGATCAAATGCCTTCACAAGTACCGGTGCCGCCTCCGAATCAGCCAATGAGACGGTGAAACGATTGTCCCAGCGGGCTGTCTCACCATGGGAAAGATGCAGTTCGGGCAGACCGGCGCGACCTGGCTCACGATAGATTGACACGATGCCACTTTCGACGCGCACCATGCATCCGGCAAGGGTATGCCCTCCTCCATCACTATGATGGAGTCTTTCCAGAAGATCTTCGACGCGCTGCAATCTCAAACGGTCGACGCCTCCGCCAACAACGGTGAGTGTGCGCGACAAGACACGCACGGCGATCTCGGCCGGTAGTGCCAGGAATGACACCAGATCGAGACTGCAGTACCCCGCTTCGTCCACATGCGCGACCTGCAGGAACGCGGCCTCGGTTGAATGGTCGAGCGCTTCCTGAGCGCGGCGTAAACGTCTGGCGCTGAGTGCGACCTTGTCGCTGTCAAGACCGAGCGCTGCCATGGTCCTTCGAACGCGGACTCGCTCGAACGCGCTATCGTCGTTGCTGGGATCCTCGAGCCAATCGAGTCCTGCATCTTCAAGCGTTGCGACCAACCTTTGATGGCTGAGAGAAAGCAATGGACGCTCAACCGGAGTGTCGTTCCAATATGTAGAACAGGGAATGCCAGCGAGTCCGTCCACGCCGCTCCCTCTCAAGAGCCGCATCAGAACGGTCTCTGCCTGATCGTCGGCATGATGCGCTGTCAGGATTGCGGCGTTCGGGTATTCCATTGCCATCTCTGAAATCAGTGCATATCGCGCTTGTCGGGCGGCATCCTGAATTGCCGAGCGTGGCTTTTCTCCCTGCCAGCAAAGCGTTCGATGCTCGAGACCGTAGGCTGCCGCGCGCTCACAGACCCACATCGCCTCGTTCGTCGAAGAATCCCGTAGACCATGATCGACGGTAACCACCACCAGGGAGGGACCTTCTGAGAGTGATGCCCGCCATTTCGCGACCAAATGCAACAGTGCAACACTATCGGCACCGCCTGATATAGCAAGCAGCAGGGTCTTGAACCTGCAGAAACAAGCGAACAGCGAGTCCCGCTCGGCCGGCTCGATAGCCTTCTGAGCAGACGCTTCTGGCGAGACGGCGCTTGAGGTCATGGTGTCAGCAACCGGCGCGTTTTCGCTCCGAAGCCGCTCGCCGCTTAATGTGTTTCGGTGCCTTGGGGAACTTGGACTTCAATTCGCTGAAGGTCGCGCACGCCGTGTCTTTTTCGCCAAGCTGTTGCAATGCCATGCCGAGCTTCAGCAAGCTGTCGGGAGCTTTGTTACCGCTGCCGAATTTCTTGTATCCATCGAGAAACGCTTTGGCGGCTTCGTTGTACTTGCCGCGCACATAATAGGTCTCACCAAGCCAGTATTGGGCGTTCCCCGAAAGATTGCTCGACGGAAACGAGGCCAGAAACCGCTGAAAAGCGGACTCTGCGGCCCCGTAGTCGCGCCGCAGAAGGTGGCCGTAGGCGTCGTCATAGAGAGCTTTTTCCCTGACCGAATCACCTTGAACCGGCGGTGCTGCGGCCAAGGGTGCCGACTCGACAGGCGCCGGTACGGCAGGCGCTTGAGGCGAGCCTTGCTGCAGCGTGACCGTCCCGAACGGCGCAGGCGCCGTCGGTGCCCGCTGATCGAGCTGAAGGTTGCCCGATTGATCGGGAGATGCAGTCGGCGCGACGCCGAGCTGGGCGCTGATCGCTGACAGTTGGCTCGTCAATTGGCTGATTTGTCCGCTTAGCGCCTGAATCTGGGTTTCCATCACCTGAACACGGGCACCAAGATCGCCCGAGCCCGGCGCTCCAACGAGTGCGGGTGCCTGACCGTCCGGAGATGCTGTGCCTTTTGCCACAACGGATTGAAGCGTTCCGATGACGACCTGGAGGTCGATCATCTGCTCTTCGATCTGCGTGATACGGTTTACGAGCCGGCTGTCCTGCTGCGCTTTGGCGGGTTGCTGAGCAGAAACCGGATGTGGCTCAGCCAGCAGAGCCAGCATCGCAAAACCAAGAAAAAATGCCAGAAAATGCCTTGGAAAACGCATTGTATATCGATCCATTGCCGAATGATCCAGATTGCTCGAAACGTCCGTCGCAATCCATCTTTCGAAGGCATATACCCGGTTTCGCGCCGCCCCGGAAGCTGCAAGCGATCACAGTTCGGCAGAAGCAGGCATCCTACAGGGTTGCCAGACAAATAAGAGCCGCAAGGCCCAAAAGAGCAAAACCCGCATCGGTCCGGCCCGGAAACCGAAGCGGGAGCAGAAACTGTTGCTCATCCTGTTTTGGGACCAGGCGGACAAGCCACACGCCTCCATACCCAATCCACAATAACGCGAGAAGCGTCGAAACCACGGCCCGACCTTCCGGTGCAGGCGGGTCGGCAATCCACCAGACAAGGCCAAATCCCGCCAGGCAATAGCCGAAAAATATGATCAGAAGTGCGAGCGATTTCCATGCTCGCGACCACCCGATCGCGAGGCCTGTTCGTATGAATCCATAGACGCTGAGTGCAAATGACACGACGGACGCGAGAGCAAAAACGTCTTCGACTGTCATCGATCGAGACCCTCGAAACTAAAGGATCTCCGTCATATGGGTGGAATTTCAACTGCGCCCAATCAACAGCGATCGAGCGCAGTTTTTGTTTAGCTGCCTATTCGAGGCGTAACCTGGGTTACCGACCGTCGGTTTTGCGACCAACAGGAAATATCGTCACAGACGGCTACAGGCCGCTCCTTGCCATAGGACGTGGTGCGGATCCGCCGCCCCTGAATGCCATTGGACGCCAGGAAGCCGCGCACGGCCTCCGCTCTTTGCGCACCAAGGGCAATATTGTATTCCCGGGTACCGCGCTCGTCCGCATGGCCGGCGACGACCACTGTGGCGAACGGGTAACGGCGAAGCCATTGAACTTGTGCCCGCAGCGTAGCCCGCGCGGCGCCGCTCAGCTGAGAGCTATCTGTGTCGAAATATACCGTGTCACCGGCCTGGGCCACAAAGTCCCGCGCAGAGCCGGGAGCCATTGAGCCTTCTGCGGTTTTGTTCGCGGGCGGCTTTTTTGCACACCCCACAACAACAGCCGCAAGTAAGACCACACCAGCAATTTTGCAGGCATGGGCAAGCATGCGTGTACGCGCCATCCACCTAGTCTCCTTATCAGGGGAGTCTTGGCTGGAAGCGTTAAACAAGACTTAACGCCGACTGGCGTTGAGCGATTCATTTGTATTGGAAAGTGTGCGGATTATCCGCAGTAAAAAAATGGCGCTGGAAAGTCGTGTCCGCGGTAAAATTCAATACCGTCGACACGACATCCAGCTATCCATCATTTCGCGGGATTTCCCCGCGTTGATCAGACTTGCATAATGCGCCAAATTAGACGCGCACAGCCTGCTCAATGATCGTCACCATGTCCGCAGCGCCAAGCTTCATTGGCTTGTGCGTTACGTTTTTCCGTCCGCAAGCCCCCAACGCAGCAGCTGTGGCCACGATGGTAGCGACGACAATCACGCCTTTTAAACCCTGCATGGTCCTATCTCCTTTGTTTAACGGCCACTGCCGTTGTCTCAGTTAGCGTGCGGCTCGCTGCAATATCAAGAAAGGACTGGTTTTCGGCAGTTAGTTTCCCTGTAGCTGATGCTAAAATGACACGGTTTGCTGTCAGAGGGTGCCAATTAGGCCGAAAAGAGGCGAGAAACCCGGGCTTTCCACAGGCTGTTACCCAGTTGCCGCACCTTGAGCCTCATCCACGACAGGATCCGATTCTCCTGAGAATCACGGATCGGCTGCGTCTTATTGACTCATTGGTCTCCTTGAAAATCCTGAAGCCGGCCCGCTCCCTCGGCCCAACCACCCCGAGGGTAACCTTATCGGGTGGTTGGGCCGGGGGAGCGGGCCGGCTTCAGGACTTTCAAGGGTAAACACTCAGTTCAAGAGCGGCGACCAGGCAGGGTCCGAACCGAATGCGGGCGTCGGCACCCTGCGCTCATTGTATCCGGTGAGATCGATCGTATAGAGCCGCGGCCCACCCTTTGCGCCGCGCGACTCACGGAAGAACATCAGGATTCGACCATTCGGCGCCCAGGTCGGTCCCTCATTATGGTAGCCCTCGGTCAGAATCCGCTCGCCGCTACCGTCCGGACGCATCACGCCGATGAGAAACTGGCCGCCCGTCTGTTTGGTAAAGGCGATCAGATCGCCGCGGGGTGACCATACAGGTGTCGAATATCGTCCCGAACCCCGGCTGATCTGCCGGCTACCGGAACCGTCGATATTCATGACAAAGAGCTGCTTGGATCTGCCACGGTCCGATTCAAAGACCACGCGCCGGCCATCCGGGGCAAAACTCGGTGCTGTGTCGATGGCATCCGCACTGGTCAGACGCCGTTGGCGACGAGTCCGGAGATCCATCATGTAAAGGTCGGAGTAGCGACCGCGCTGCAGGCTCATAACGATTTTTTGGCCATCGGGTGCGAATCGCGGCGCGAATGTCATGCCCGGAAAGTCTCCGACCAGGCGTTGTTGACCGGTCTCGATATTGAGGAGGTAAACGCGCGGCCGCCCACTCTCGTAAGACATATAGGTGATCCGCTGGCTGGACGGACTGAATCGCGGCGTTAAAACCAGGTCGCGCCCCCGCGTCAGCATCCGTATGTTTTCACCGTCCTGATCCATGATTGCGAGCCGCTTGACCCGTGCATTCTTGGGGCCGGTCTCGTCGATGAAAACGACGCGGCTATCGAAATATCCCTTCTCGCCGGTCAACCGCTCATAGATGGCATCGGAGATGATATGCGCAATGCGCCGCCAGTTTCCCTCGCTGGTGGCGAATTGCTGGCCGGACAGCTGCTTTCCGGCAAAGACGTCCCAAAGGCGGAATTCTGTCCTGATCCGACCATCCGATTGCCTCTTCACGGCGCCGACGACCAGCGCCTGCGCCTTGATAATGCGCCAATCGCCAAATCGCGGTGCCCGCCTGATATCGATGCCCTTTTCGATGAAGGCTGCTTCTTCGATCGGCCGGAAAAGACCGGATCTCTCAAGATTGCCGAGGATCACTGCCGAGATGTCGCGCCCGAGTTGTTGATCGCCGAGCGTCGTCGCGCCAAATGCGGGCACGGCGATCGGTACGGGTTGAACGGTACCCTGCGTAATGTCGATTTCGACGACGGCACGGGCATTGTCTGTCGAGATTGGAAGTCCGGCGACCAGGACAGCCGCGAAGAAGAGCGCTTTTCCGAGCTTGAATATCATCCGCCGAACATCTCCCTTGGGTCAAAATTGAGAACGATATCGCGCCATAGATCGTACTTGGCGGCCGGTAGCTGGTAGGGCTGACATTTCCAAACCGCACGCACGGCGCTATCGGCGGCGACCCGGAAAAATGGTGACGTACCGGAATTCAGGATCCGCGGTTGCTGCGTAAGCGTACCGTCCCGATTAAGATTGAGGCGTAGCCGAACCTTAAGGGCATCGGCACCTGTCGCACCCGTTGGCGGCGCCCAGCACTGAGAAATGCGGGCCCGCAACGCATCGATCTCGCTGATCGTCAGCCTCTGATCGAAACCCGACGGCCGCCCTTTGGCCTGGTTCTTCGGATCCGGCTTCGCTTCTGTCGCCTGCGGGCTCTGGTCTCCGGCATCGGGAACCTTATTCAGCAAGGCTGCGATCCGGTCGGCATTGAAATTCTTCTTAGCCGTCGTTTTCTTTGGCCGTGTTTTGGAAGGCTTGGTCTCCAACGCCTTCGAAACAAGCTTGTCCAGAGCCGCATTATCGACCGCCTTCTTGGCGGGCTTCGGCTTTGGTTTCGCTTTCTTGGCAATCTTCTTTGGCTTCGGCCGGGCTTTGGGTTTCGGTGCAGCCTTTCGCCTCGCGGCCTTGACCTTGCGTGGCTTGACCTTGGCCCTTTTCTTTGGCTTCGGCGGCGTCTTCTTCTTTACGACCGGGGCGGTCTTCGCGTTTTTGCGATCTCTCAAACCCGCCTTGATCTTGGTGAGTTCCGAAATCGTGACGACGTCGACCGGAACAGCCTTCACTTCAGGCGTCCGCAAGGTCTCGGGGCCAGGAAAAAAACCGAGCGCCCAGGCCAGAACGAAGCCGTGAAGCGCGATCGACATCGCCAGACCGTTGCGCACAGGTCAACTCCTGTCTTCGAGCTCAGTAACGAGCGCGATCCGGCGGAACCCGGCCGCACTGATGGTGCCCATCACTTTCATGATCGTCCCATAATTCGCTCGCTGGTCCCCGCGCACATAAATGCGCTCGTCATAGCCCTGCTCGGTGATTGCCACCAATTTCGGAACCACCTCGTTGAGAGGGATTTCCGTTTCCTGCAGGAAGATCGAGCCCTTCCCGGTCACTGAGATCGTCAGCGGTTCCTTTTCACCTTTCAGCTCCTTGGCTTCCGTCTTGGGGAGATCGATCGGCACGCCGACCGTGAGCAACGGGGCGGCGACCATGAAGATCACCAGGAGTACCAACATCACGTCGACAAACGGCGTCACATTGATCTCGGACATGGGCATATATGCGCTGCCATGGCGTCTTCGCTTCCGCCGATCGGGCGCGCCCGTGCTTGCTCCCATCGGTCAGCTCCTCACGTCGATCTGACGGGACAGGATTGCAGAGAACTCATCGGCAAAGCCTTCAAGGCGCTGCGAATGACGCGCGATCTCATGGGCAAACTTGTTGTAGAAGATGACGGCCGGAATGGCCGCAAGAAGCCCGAGCGCTGTGGCGAACAAGGCTTCGGCAATGCCTGGCGCGACTACCGCAAGGTTCGTGTTCTTGCTGACGGCAATTGCCTGGAACGCATTCATGATCCCCCAGACGGTTCCGAAGAGCCCGATGAAGGGTGCGGTCGACCCGACCGTTGCAAGGAACAACAGCCGGCGTTCGAGCCGTTCGATTTCCCGCGAAATCGTGACTTCGAGCACTTTCTCGACACGCATCTGAACGCCGGCCAGCGGTTTGGCCGTTGCATCGACGCTTCGTTTCCATTCGCGCATGGCGGCCACGAACATAGCGGCCATGGACGTGTTCTGATTGTTGACCAGAGATTGATACAGCTCTTCGAGCGACTGGCCCGACCAGAAGACCGTCTCGAAACGGTCGGTGCTTTTCTTGGTACTTCGCAGAAGCAAAAGTTTCTCGGCAATAATGGCCCAGCTCCAGACCGACGCGACCACGAGGCCGACCATCACGATCTGAACGACGATATGGGCTTGCACGAATAGTCCGATAATCGACAGATCGACCCCGGTTGCGGCAAGCGTCACGTTACTGAATCCCGGCGCGGTCACGATGGCCTCGATCGTAATTTCGAAAATGGATTATGGTCTGTATCGGGCGCTTGAGCCGCCCCCGCTCACTCCAGAGGCAGACGCTCACGGCGCAACGATAAAGCGCCATTGCTTTGGGACCGAGAGTCGGCGCTATTGGTTAACGAAACGTTGAAATGCGCCCTGAATCAGCGGCCCCAGTCGCCTTGGCTTGCCGGACATGGAAACCAGGACGATCTTGACCTTGGCGCGGACCAAGTCAACGCCATCCCTTGAGATGTTCTGACCGAGCGTCAGAGTCGCGCCTCCGATGTCCAGACACGCGGTCGTTACTTCCAGCAGCTCGCCGATCCTAGCCGGTTTCCGGTAGTCGAGTTCGAGGTGGCGGACGACGAATGCCGATGGCTCACCGCCTTCGTCGCCAGCCATCAGCTCCTGATGACCGATCCCGAGAAGGCGAACGAAATCGGAGCGCCCGCGCTCGCAGAACCGGACAAAACTGCCGTGATAGACGAATCCGGAAAAGTCAGTGTCTTCGTGATAGACGCGAATGGGCAGGACATGCCGCTCGCCTTCGATCCGACCGCCGAAATCGGGCCAGCGCTCCGACGCTTCAACCATGGTCACCATTCTTGTTTTCAAAAATTCCGAGTTGACCGTTGGCCGGCGGCGGCGGTGCATCGAGCCCCAGATGCGAAAACGCCAATGGCGTCACCATGCGGCCGCGCGGCGTACGGGCAATGAACCCCTGCTGCAGAAGATAGGGCTCGATAATCTCTTCGATGGCATCGCGCGGCTCGGACAGGGCGGCGGCAATCGTCTCGATCCCGACAGGACCGCCCCCATAATTCACGGCAATGCATCGCAGGTAGCGGTGATCGAGCGCATCGAGACCGCGCGAATCAACTTCAAGATGACTGAGAGCCCTGTCCGCCACCGCACGGTTGACGGTCTCGGCACCTTCGACAGACGCGAAATCCCGCACCCGCCGCAGAAGCCGCCCTGCAATCCGTGGCGTACCCCGCGCACGGCGGGCAATCTCCTGGGCTCCGCCAGCATCGATCGGCAGCTCCAAAAGCCGTGCTCCGCGATGCACGATCTCCTGAAGCTCTTCGACCGAATAGAAGTCCAAGCGAACCGGAATACCGAAGCGGTCGCGCAAGGGCGTTGTCAGAAGACCTGATCGGGTCGTGGCGCCAACAAGGGTAAAGCGGGCAAGATCGATGCGAACCGAACGCGCGGCCGGCCCCTCTCCGATAATTAGATCGAGTTGGAAATCTTCCATTGCCGGATAAAGGATTTCTTCAACCGCCGGGCTGAGCCGGTGGATCTCATCGATGAACAGGACATCCATCGGTTCGAGGTTTGTCAGCAACGCCGCAAGGTCACCGGCCTTAGCAATCACGGGGCCGGATGTGGCGCGGAAACTCACGCCGCGTTCGCGGGCAACGATCTGGGCAAGCGTGGTCTTGCCAAGCCCGGGAGGTCCGGCGAGCAGAACATGGTCCAGAGCTTCGCCGCGTGATCGCGCAGCCTCGATGAATACGCTCAGATTTTCGCGCGCGCGTTTCTGACCGATGAACTCGTCAAGGATCAACGGCCGTAACGAGGCCTCTGCATGATCTTCGGGTCTTTCATCGGAGCCGAGGACGCGCTCGTTCATTGCGCCAGCTCCTTCAGACCGAGACGTATAAGCTCTTTGGTTTCAGCACCATCGCCCGCCGTCTTCGCGGCAGCTGCGACCGCGGCGCTTGCCTGAGCCTGGGCATATCCAAGATTGGTCAGCGCGGACACGGCATCGAGGGCGGCCGTACCGACGGGTGTGGACGACGCGCTGCTGCCGGACACAAATTCCGAAACCTCGGTACTCAGGATGGCCGGAATACGATCCTTCAACTCCGTGACGATCCTGCCGGCGACTTTCGGACCGACACCCGGCGCACGTGAAACCTGCGCCTTGTCCTGCAAGGCGATGGCATTGGCCAGTTCATCCGTCGTCAACGTCCCCAGAAGAGCCAGCGCGACCTTCGCTCCGACGCCCTGAACGCCTTGCAGCAAACGAAACCAGGCCCGCTCCGATCCACTTGCGAAGCCAAAAAGGCGAATTGCATCCTCGCGAACATAGGTCTCGATTGAAAGAGTAACTGCCTCCCCGACCGCAGGAAGCCCCGCGAGCGTTCGCACCGAACAGGTCACCTCGTAGCCGACGCCGCCCACATCGACGATCACCCAATCCTCGCCAGTGGAATCGACGAGACCTTTGAGCCGGCCGATCATGTGGGCCCCGTTCCGGAAGCCGCCAGGGCAGCCGTTTGCGTACTTCCCCGCATGTGCGCATGCGTGATCGCTATCGCCAGTGCGTCCGCCTCATCGTCGGTTTTCGGTGCCGCGCGAGGCAGAAGATGACGAACCATCGTGTGGATCTGCTGCTTGCCGGCATGTCCAGAACCAACGACGGTTTTCTTGACTTGGTTCGGCGCGTATTCAGCAATAACGAGTCCAGATAGGGAGGCGGCGAGAAGCCCGACACCCCGGGCATGCCCAAGCTTCAGCGTTGCGCGCGCATCGCGATTGACGAACGTCTCTTCGACGCCTGCTTCCTGAGGTTCCCAGTTGTCCAAAACCATCACCAGCCCTTCGAACAGCTCCAGTAACCGCTTGGCCAAGGCACGTTTTGCATTCGATTGCACCACGCCGCTCGCGATGTAGGAAAGCCGGACGCCATCGCTTTCGATGACACCCCAACCCATGTTGCGAAGCCCCGGGTCAATTCCAATGATGCGGACCAGGCGGGTGATAGGCGTCCCCCTTCATGTGCGAATTCGATCGCGCAGAAAAACTAGCTGATTCTCAGTTTGTTCACGCTCCCCGCGAATCGTCCGCAGTTTGCCACGTGCCCGGACCAAGTTCGAGACGTGCTGAAACTTATACAAGCGCTGGTCGTCGGTGCCCCTTGATCAGCTTGCCTTTTTTTCCGTTTTCGCTGCGAAGAATGCCGCGATGCGCTCTTGGGGTTCGCCAGTGCTGTAAGCCTCTGAGAGCGAGTCGATTCCTGCGAGGATCCCATCCTCAAGCGATACCCGCTCCCAAGTCGCCATCAGCGTTTTTTGAGATTTCACGGCCATTGGAGCCGACGCGCAAATTCCTTCCAACCATTCCGAGACCACTTCATCCAGCCCGTCGACGGTCGTCACACGCTCGACAAATCCCATGTCCAACGTGGCGTGCGCATCATAGGTCGCACCGGTCAGGAGCATTTCGCGGGTCTTCCCCCAACCGATCAATCCCGGCAGGAGAGCCGCCTCGATGACCGACGGCAGGCCCATCCGCACCTCCGGCATCCCGAAAATCGCATTGTCGACACTCACCCGCATGTCACAACTTGCCGCCAACTCAAGGCCTGCTCCCAGACAGAAACCGTTGATCCTGGCGATAACAGGCACTGGACAGTTGCGTGCTGCCGCACAGGCTTCGCGCAAACCGGTAATGAACACCCGCGCACTCTCTTCGTCGAGACTTCCGAGTTCGCGAAGATCCGCGCCACCGACAAATGCGCGGCTCCCGGCCCCTGTCACCACGACGGCACGCAACGACTCATCGCTGGATAAATGCTCGAATGCCGCCTTGAGGGCTGCAATGCGGGGAGAGTTCAAGACGTTTAGCCGGCGCTCTTCATCGATGGTGATCCAGGCAACCTGCTCACCGTTCACCTGCTTGATCTCAATGTCGACACCTGCCGTCACAGCAAAACCCCTTCAACGGAAACGAAGCGACAAAGGCTCTATGCGCTGAGTTTTTCCATGACTTCTTCGGACATCTCGAAGTTGGCATAGACATTCTGAACGTCGTCGGAATCTTCCAAGGCATCCAGAAGGCGCAATAGCTTCTCGCCAGCCTCGTCATCCAGTTCGATGGCATTTTGCGGGCGCCAGATGATGGCGGCGCTTCGTGGGTCGCCACATGTCTGCTCCAGGCCCTTCACCACGTCATGCAGAGAGTCGGCCTCGCAGTAGAGCGTATGTCCGTCGTCACCGGACTCGACATCTTCGGCGCCAGCCTCAATCGCCGCCTCGAACATGGCGTCGGCAGTTGCAACATCGGCGTCATACTCGATAGCCCCGACACGATCGAACATGAAGGCGACCGCACCGGTCTCGCCAAGATTGCCGCCATTCTTGGAGAATATCGAGCGCACTTCACCGGCCGTACGGTTTCGATTGTCCGTCAAGGCCTCGACGATGACGCCGACACCAGCGGTACCGAAACCTTCGTAACGCACTTCTTCATAGCTCTCGCCACCGGCTTCCTGGCTCTTTTTGATCGCCCGCTCGATATTGTCCTTGGGCATATTCTGCGCACGCGCTGCCTGGACAGCGGTTCGAAGGCGCGGATTCATATCCGGATCCGGCGCGCCCAGTTTGGCTGCAACGGTGATTTCCTTGGCAAGTTTGGAGAACATCTTCGAGCGCCGCTTATCCTGGCGTCCCTTGCGATGCATGATGTTCTTGAATTTGGAATGGCCAGCCATTGTCGTTTCAACGCCTCTCAGCGGCCGGCGATCTTTTCGCCGGAGATTTGTTTCATGCCCGAATTTCTCCACCTTATAGGAGCCGGCGGGCGTGAAATCCATAGTCGGCGTTTCTCAAGCGACGCGCGTTGCCGGCAATCAGCTCCGCAGTTAACAGGCCATTAACCAGAAACCCGCAATGTTGGTGATCCAAGTATGAGTACCGGCGTGCGGTATGTCCCGGCCGGCGAGCAATGGAGAAGACCATGGACCCGAAGTCCGAATCGCTCGAAGAGCGCACCCGTTCTATGCATTCCGCCACTGCCGACGCCGCCAAGCGGATGCTTGAGCTGGCCGACACGGCGGCCGAATCGCCAATCACGGCAGATCGCGCGGCCGAACTCGCGCGCTACAGCGAACTCTGCAATGAAGCTGCGGATCACGTCGCGAAGGCACATGTGTCGCTGTTCGCAGACGATGACGAGGCTGAAACCGCCATCGCGCATCTCGACGCCGCAATCGAGTGTCTCAAGCAGCTTCCGGACCGTTTGATGCCGGCAACGCCAGTACCGGACCTTCCGGCTGTCCAGAGCGCCTAGAGATTGATTTGAATGTCGCTCAATAGCGACTTTCGTGGCCTGGAGAGAGGGCTGGCTTCAGGACTTTGAACCCAGCTAACAAGATTGATTGTCGACCCTCGTGGCCGGGATCACCCGGCTGCGGCGGCCGACGGCTTGGCCCAAAATGTCGGCTCGATAGGCCGCAGGCTTCCACCAACACGCACAGGGCCTAGGGCCGTCGCAAGACCGGTTGCCGGATCTGCCTCCACAGCGAGCCCCGCCAATGTCGCCTCCCCTTGAGACGGTTCGAACCGACCGCTTGGAATGCGCGTCAGGAACCGGTTGATCGGCTCCTTCGTCTTCATTCCCAGAACCGACTGATAATCTCCCGTCATACCGGCATCCGACATGTAGGCCGTACCGCCGGCCAGGATATGGTCGTCTGCGGTCGGCACATGGGTATGGGTTCCAACGACACAGGTCGCTCTCCCATCCACATAGTGTCCAAGCGCCTGTTTTTCCGAGGTCGCTTCCGCGTGGAAGTCGATGAAAACGGCATCGGCCGTATCCTTCAGAGCGCGGTCGCCGAGGGCTTCGTCGATCGCACGGAACGGGCAATCCATATCGGTCATGAAAACGCGGCCCATGGCATTGATCACCAGAACCTGCGCGCCACTCCGCGCTTCGAACACACCGGCACCGCGTCCCGGCGTCCCACTCGGAAAGTTGAGCGGCCTGAGCAACCGTTCGGACCGCTCGATAAAGACAAGCGCTTCACGCTGATCCCAGACATGATTGCCTGTTGTCACGACGTCGACGCCGGCAGCGAGAAACTGATCGAAGATGTGTTCGGTAATGCCGAAGCCGCCAGCCGAGTTTTCTCCATTGAGTATGACGAAGTCGATCGCATACTGGTCGATCAGTCTCGGCAATTCCTTGTCGACGACCTTGCGTCCTGCGCGCCCAACGACATCGCCAACGAAAAGAATACGCATCCGCTAGGCCTCAATCTTTCGCGGTCCGTCGGGCGTCAAGATCCAATCCAGTCGCTGATCATATTGATCGTGGGGAACGGCATCGATCTCCTGCTCGGCAAACGCCACTCCGATCGCCGTTGTCGGGCCCTTCGAGCGCAGATCCGTCAATGTCCGATCGTAGTAGCCCGCGCCATATCCGAGACGATGCCCGTTCGCATCGAAGGCAAGCAGCGGTACCAGCAGAATTGTCGGCTCTTTCAGCGGTGAATCGTTGGACGGCTCACGGACACCGTAAAGCCCTTCGACAAGGTCATCACCGGGCGACCAACACCGAAATGTCAGTCGCGCGCGCCCCTTGGGCGTGATTGGAAGCACAATCGGATGTCCCTCTCCTGCCAGACGCGACAGGAGGAGAATAGGATCAAGCTCGTCGCCGAGACGGTTATAGCCCGACACGGTCGCATCAGCCGGATTTGGCAAAAAATCGAGCCCGAAAGACACAAGGCTTTGCGCACCGGTTTCCCGCGTCGCTGCCGTCAACGCGCTTCGCCTTGCTGCGGCTTCCTTACGCAGCAGTGCCTTCGCGTCATCAATTGTCGATGAATCCGTCATCGCGATTTACAAGCATGGCCGCACGGCTTTTGCAAATCGCCGATCCCTTGCCCAGTCCAGGAGATGGAAGCCGCCAAGCCGTCGGAGCGGGTTTAGATTCCACTGGGTCCCTACGTAAGTAGGTGGGCGCCGAATGAAAGGGACCACGGTCCCAACCAGGGTCAGCTCCCGAGTGAAATTTATCGGCCCCGGGAATCAGGTGCTCCTAACGCGCTTGGCAGCCCCAAGTCCCCGAATGTAGGGGCTAAATGTTAAGAGTCCAGGGGCACCAAATTTGTTGTAGGGTCGCGGGGAGAAAACGACCGCAGAGAGCGCCGTCATGACGATCAAGATCGAACCGCTCGAAGGCCCGATGGGTGCCATCGTCCATGGCCTCGATTCGCGCGCTCCCCTAACCGACGAGGACTTCGATACGGTCGAACAAGCCATGTTCGATCACGTGGCCATTGTCATACCCGAGCTTGAGGAAAATGTTCCATGGTTGCGGGATTTCGGGCGCCGGTTCGGGCCGCTCGTGCCGCATGTGCTCGACCAATATCATCACCCGGAGACCTTCGAGGTTTCGATCATCGCCCGCAACACGGGAACAGCAGAGTCGCGGGAGACGCCGAAACCGGCCGGAGCCTTCTGGCATACGGATCTGAGTTATGAGGAACGCCCGTCAGACGCGATCTTTCTCTATTCCACGCAGATTCCGTCGCAAGGCGGAGACACTCTGGCGGCCAATCTATATCTCGCCTATGAGAATTTGCCCGATTCGCTGAAGCAACGGATCGCAAGCCTGACAGCAACCCATCGCTGGGGCTGGAATACAGGCGGTGCAACACCGACACTCACGGCAGAGCAAAGTGCAACGCATCCCGATGTGGTACATCCGGTCGTGCGTCCCCATGCCAGGACCGGGCGCAAGGTGCTCTACGTCAATCCCGGCTACACGATGAAGATCAACGGCGTGCCGCAGTCGGAAAGCGACGATCTGCTGGACGAGCTTTATACTTACGCAACCGATCCGGATATCCAGTTCCGGCATAGCTGGTCGCTCAATATGATGCTTGGACTCGATAATCGTGCATCGATGCACGCCGCGGTCGACGACTACACAGAACCGCGTCGCATGCTGCGCATGATCGTTGGCTGTACGGAGATGGCAGAACAGGCTGCCTAGCCCTTGCGCGGGATTGGGGCAGCCCCTGTGCGGGCGAGTTGCTGACTGAGGGCTTCGATACGATCCGCGACGGCATCGATCTGATCGGCGATCTCGGGGTGTTCGTCATTATCGACCGACAAAGACATGGCCGGATAAGGCTTGCGTTCGGCAATTTCGGCCTCAAGGTCGGCAATCAGGCGCCGCGCCTCAGTCAGCTCGTCCGCAATCGTCAGTCCAGCCATCAAAAGCAGCCGATCATCGCCGATTTGGCCGAACTTTGCGCGCATCTCATCGACCAGCCGACTGATTCGGTCGGCAAGGCTCAGCAAATGACCTTCTTCGCCCTCTCCGCATTCGAGGCGGTAGGTTCGGCCATTGATGGTGATTGTGACCTGCGCCATGTCGCTGCTTTGTCGCTCGTTTCACACAAAAGATTTTGCAGCTGATTCTAGCACATTGAAAACATGAGCAGAAACCAGATCACGCATAAACGCTTCGAAAGCCGCTTACCGGCGACTTTCCTTGCCGAAGCCAGCCCACTCCCCCGGCCCAACCACACCGAGAGTACCCTTATTGGGTGGTTGGGCCGGCGGAGAGGGCTGGCTTCGGGTCAGCAGAACTGCAAACGCATCACACGATACACAAGGGGCCTGGAACGGAAAAATCTCCCACCAAGCCCCTCGCGAATTGTTGCAGCAAATCAGTCTCTCAGGACGGTGAGCGGCCTAATCCGGTCGCAAAACGGCCTCAATGGATGCCTGGATCGAATCCAAGTGATCAGTGACCTTGTCTTGAGAGGATTTCAGCGTATCGACGAGAACAGACTGGCTGTCGAGCTTCGTCGACAAGCCGTCACGCTCCGCCTCCAGATCGGCGATCTGGCGCTTTAATGCCTCGTTCTCTCGCTTCAGTGCGAGGGTTTCGGCCTCTGCATTCTCTTGTCGCGCCACGGCCTCCTCTATCGCAACCAGCGCCGTCGTCAGGCGCGACGCAGCTGCGTCCAACGCATTCGGTTGTTCCATACCCCTACTCAACCCGGTTCTTCAGCGGGTGACGTGAATCGGTGTTCGAATGTCAAAGATTAGCGCCCCGCAAGGCCAAAATTAGGCGTCTCCTAACAAGCCCGTCAACAAGTTTGGCGATCCCCAATCGCCAATAGAGGCGAACCCATTGACAGATAAGGCCTGTCCGACCATTTTGGCGCGCATTCAAAAGGACAACATTCACCGGAACGCGATCCAATCGGAGCTGCAAGCGTGTTTGATCGAGACCGGATCGGTCTCTGATTCGCCGCGCTGTGACCCACTAACGCATTGCGTGTCCCGTGTGATCCGGCCAAAACGTGCACAAATTTTGGTCAGCGAGCAATTCTTGAGGAGAAGCACATGACAGTTCGCGTCGCAATCAATGGGTTTGGCCGTATCGGACGGAATGTGCTTCGTGCCATCGGCGAATCCGGCCGCACGGATATCGAAGTCGTTGCCATCAACGATCTCGGCCCGGTCGAAACCAATGCCCATCTTCTGCGGTTCGACTCGGTTCATGGCCGCTATCCGGGCGAAGTGAAAGTCGACGGCGATACGATCGATATCGGTACTGGACCGATCAAGGTCACGGCTGTCCGTAATCCGGCCGAATTGCCGCACGGCGAACTCGGTGTCGACATTGCTTTTGAGTGCACCGGGATTTTCGCTTCGAAAGAGAAAGCCTCGGCTCATCTCGACGCCGGCGCCAAGCGCGTCCTCGTCTCGGCGCCCGCCAGCGGTGCCGATCTGACCGTCGTCTATGGCGTCAATCACGACAAACTGGAAAGCGCACACACGGTCGTTTCCAACGCATCCTGCACGACAAACTGTCTGGCACCCGTTGCAAAAGTCATGAACGACTCGATCGGCATCGAGCAGGGTTTCATGACCACGATCCACGCCTACACGGGCGATCAGCCGACCCTCGACACGATGCACTCCGACCTCTATCGAGCCCGTTCCGCAAACCTGTCCATGATCCCAACTTCCACGGGTGCCGCCAAAGCGGTTGGACTTGTTCTGCCTGAACTGAACGGCAAACTCGACGGTGTTTCCGTCCGCGTTCCGACACCGAACGTCTCGGTGATCGATTTCAAATTCGTCGCGAAACGTGAGACGTCGGTCGAAGAGGTCAATGAAGCCATTTCCCGCGCGGCTTCACAGGAGCTCAAGGGCGTTCTTGGCACGACCGATCAGCCGAATGTGTCGATAGACTTCAATCACGACGCCCATTCCTCGATTTTCCATCTCGATCAAACCAAGGTCATGGGCGGCACGCTTGTTCGGGTCATGTCCTGGTATGACAATGAATGGGGCTTCTCGAACCGCATGTGCGATACCGCAGCAGCCATGGGCAAGCTTGGCTGAGATTGAGATTCCATTGACTTGAAGCCAGCCCTCTCCCCCGGCCCAACCACCCAATAAGAGTACCCTCGGGGTGGTTGGACCGGGAGAGAGGGCTGGCCGCGGCCGGCAGAATGGTCGTCCCGCGACCACCAATAATATGTGCGCACACGTTACAAAAGTCGCCGAACACACTTGAACGGCAGGCGTCGTGTGCTTAGGACTGCTGGCAAATCCGTCCACGGGAGCGTCCAATGACCGAACAACTGGAAAAAATCGCCGAAGCCATGGTGGCCGAGGGCAAAGGCATCCTCGCAGCCGACGAAAGCTCCGGCACGATCAAGAAGCGCTTTGACTCTATCGGTGCGGAGTCGACCGAAGACAATCGCCGCGATTATCGCGAAATGCTCTTCCGCTCGACTGAAGCAATGAAGAGCCACATATCCGGGGTCATTCTCTTCGATGAGACCCTGCGGCAGAACGCCAAGGACGGCACGCCGTTGGCCAAAGTCATCGCCGACACGGGCGCCATTCCCGGGATCAAGGTCGACACGGGCGCCAAGGAGCTTGCGGGCTCGCCCGGCGAAAAAGTCACCGAAGGGCTGGATGGGCTGCGCGAGCGCTTCGCCGAATATTACGAACTGGGCGCACGCTTCGCCAAATGGCGAGCCGTCATAACGATCGGCAACGGAATTCCGTCATGGGCGTGCATCAGCGCGAATGCCCATGCTCTTGCCCGCTACGCCGCACTCGCCCAGGAAGCCAGTATCGTACCGATCGTCGAGCCAGAGGTCCTGATGGACGGCCCGCACGACATCGCGCGCTGCTTCGATGTGACGGAAGCAACGCTCAATGCGCTCTACGACGCCCTTTTCGACCAGAAGGTGGTCCTCGAGGGCACGATCCTGAAACCCAATATGGTACTTTCAGGAACCGAATGCCCGACACAGGCCGGAGTCGAAGAAGTCGCCGAGCAAACCGTCAAATGCCTCAAGCGAACCGTGCCCGCCGCTGTTCCGGGGATCTGCTTCCTCTCCGGTGGCCAATCGGACGAAGACTCAACCGCCCATCTGTCGGCTATGAACGCCGCATTCGATATGCCATGGGGTCTTTCCTTCTCCTATGGCCGGGCCCTTCAGGCTGCCGCGCTCAAGGCTTGGGCCGGCAAGGCCGAGAATGAAGCGGCCGCACAGGCGGCGTTTTCGCACCGCGCACGGATGAACGGACTCGCAGCAACAGGCGATTGGAAGGCGGAGCTGGAACAAGCCGCTTAAGAGCCACTCTCAGTACCACGGCCAGCCCTCTCCCCCGGCCCAACCACCCAATATGGGTACCGTCGGGGTGGTTGGGCCGGGGGAGAGGGCTGGCTGCGGGACGCTTGGAAGGCACCGCTTAACACTGAGTTGATGCACGTGGTTGCGGATTGCGCCATAATCTGCGGCAATAAGGCAGTTCAAAATCTCTGTTGAGACGCGTTGGCTTCTCCATGACTGCATCTGACACCCATTGCCGGCTCTATCTGATTGCTGAACCGGCCGGACTTGAAGCAGGCCTGTTGGCAGGCGCATTGTCGGGCGGCGACGTTGCCTGTCTGCTGTTAACGGCAATTGGACCAGACCGTACCGCCGCGTCCGAGCTGTGCGAGATTGCGCAATCCAATGGCGTTGCCGTTGTCATCGATCGCGATATCGATGCAGCCGCCTCCATTGGTGCCGACGGTGTGCATATCGATGCCGATCGTGACGCCTATGAGAGCGCAAGAGACAGGCTTGGCGACGAGGCCATCATTGGTATCGATTGCGGCCGGTCCAGGCACGATGCCATGGCGTTTGCAGAACTCGGTGCGTCCTACGTCGCATTCGCGCCGGGCGACGGCCAGAGTGAAATGGTGAAGTGGTGGGCTGAACTCTTCGAAGTGCCTTGCGTCGCCTGGGAAATTCCGGATCACGACGCCGCAGCCGAACTTGCTTCTCTCGGCTGCGATTTTGTCAGCCTCGCGCCGGGACGCTGGTCACGCTCCCAAGACGGAATGGCCGAAACAATCAATGGATGGAACAGAGTATTGTCCGCCAAGAGGACGGCTGCATGATACGGTCGCTCGTAAGGCTGGCATCGTACTTCGCCCTGTTTCTGGGGCTCTGTTTTGCGGGCGCTCGCGCGCAAGCCAACACCAGTGATACAGACGACCCCGCCTACCGCGCATTTGAGAAGGGCGCCTATTTGACCGCCTTGCAGGAAGCACAGAAAGCGGCGGCACGAGGTGAACCCGAAGCCCACACGCTTATCGGCGAGATTTACGCCAACGGCTTTGGCGTGGCCCGCGATGCTGCCAAGGCGGTCCGCTGGTACGAGAAGGCAGCCAAGCTTGGCGATACGGACGGACAATTTGCCCTCGGCCTCATGCTGGCCAAAGGCGAAGGCATCAAGAAGGATGCGCGTCGAGCGGCCGATCTCTTTGCAAAAGCCGCCACAAAGGGCCATGTCACAGCGCAGTATAATCTGGCACTGATCTATCTCCACGGCCGCGCCCGCAAGCAGAACCTGAAGAAGTCGGCGGCGCTGCTCGAGAAGGCGGCCAAGGCCGGCCACAAGGAAGCGCAATACGATCTCGCCAGTTTCTACGCCAATGGAACCGGCGTCCAACAGGACTCGGCGAAAGCCGCCTATTGGACCGGTCGTGCCGCCGCATCCGGTCTGACCATTGCCGAGCTCGAATATGCGATCATGTTGTTCAAGGGCCGAGGCGTCGCGAAAAATCCGACCAAGGCCGCTGCCTTCCTGCAGTCGGCAGCGAATAAAGGCAATCCGGTTGCGCAGAACAGACTGGCGCGCGCATTCATGGGCGGACTTGGTCTTCCCGTCGATAAGATCGAAGCGGCGAAGTGGCATCTGCTCGCGCGCGATGCCGGTGTCATCGACTTCAACCTGGACTTGTTCATGAGCGGTTTGTCGCCTGATGAGCGAACCGAAGCCGAGAAGTCGGCGCAAGCCTGGATCAGGAACCAATAGGTCTCGATTCTGCGAACCACCAAAGCCAGCCCTCTCCCCGGCCCAACCACCCAATAAGGGTACCCTCGGGGCAGCTGAGCCGGAGAAGAGAGCTGGCTTCAGGACTTGCAACCTGCCTAAGAAGCGGCTAGTCGGGGCAAAGAGAGAGCCGCAAGCACTGTGCGGCCGACCAAACGCAATCGCCCAGAGTGACCCGTCATGAAAATCAACGGAAACGAGATCCGGCCCGGCAACGTGATCGAGCATAAGGGCGGTCTTTGGATGGCCGTAAAGACCGAACACGTCAAACCCGGTAAGGGCCCGGCCTATCTGCAGGTGGAGCTCAAGAATGTGACCGAGGGCACGAAGCTGAACGAACGTTTTCGTTCCTCCGAAACCGTGGAACGGGTTCGGCTTGAGCAGAAGGATCATCAATTTCTCTACGCCGAAGACGACATGCTTGTCTTCATGGATACCGAGAACTACGAACAGGTCAGTCTCCCGAAAGAGTTGCTCGGCGAACGGGCAGCCTTTCTGCAGGACGGCATGCAGGTTGTCATCGAGAGCTACGAAGAGCGCGCCATCGGTGTGACCCTGCCAAACCAGGTAACGCTTGAGGTCACGGAGGCTGAACCGGTTGTAAAGGGGCAGACGGCAGCCTCTTCGAACAAGCCCGCGATCCTCGAGAACGGCATCCGCGTCATGGTTCCGCCTTTTGTCGGCGCCGGCGAGAAAATCATCGTCGATACCAATGAGCTGACCTACATCAAACGGGCCGGCTGAAACCGAACGGGTCGTTGGGCCGACAAGAAAGCAAACAAGGAACCCGATGCCCGCATCCGCACTGATGAACGTCATGACGAGCGCCGCGCGAAAGGCCGGGCGCCATCTCGCGCGCGATTTCGGCGAGGTCGAAAATTTGCAGGTTTCGCTCAAGGGACCGGCAAACTTCGTGACGGCAGCAGATCTGCGGGCAGAAGAAATCCTGCTGGAGAGCCTGTCAAAGGCCCGGCCCGGCTACGGCTTCCTGATGGAAGAGCGTGGCGTCGTAGAGGGTCCGGACAAATCCCATCGCTGGATCATCGATCCCCTGGACGGTACCACGAATTTTCTGCATGGCATTCCGCAATTCGCCATATCGATCGCGCTCGAACGCGACAAGCAGCTGGTTGCCGGCATCATCTATAATCCGGCGACGTCTGAAACCTTCACCGCCGAGCGGGGAACGGGCGCCTTTCTGAACGATCGCAGGATTCGCGTTGCCCAGCGGCAAGCGCTCGACGATGCGGTGATTGCGACCGGCATACCCCATCGCGGCCGCCCGGACCATGACGGCTTTCTGAACGAGCTGCGAGCCCTGATGGTCAAATGCTCAGGGATACGCCGCGCTGGCTCGGCCGCCCTCGATCTCGCCTGGGTAGCCGCGGGACGCTATGACGGCTTCTGGGAGCACAATCTGAGTGCCTGGGACCTCGCAGCCGGTATCGTTATCGTGCGCGAAGCCGGCGGATTGGTCACCGACATAACCGGTCGCGGCAATATGTTCGATACCGGAACCGTTGTCGCAGGCAACGAAGCTGTGCAGCGCGATTTGCTGGCGATCCTAAAAAACGCAAATTAGGCGTTTAAATCGATTGCGTCCTTGCAGGCGTAAACACGCGAATCGTGCATGATATCCTCTTCAAAAAATGCCGAACCATCGGGTTGCGGCAAATGCTGGAGGACCAAAACCGATGACCAATGCGTCCAAGTTGCCAGGGAGGCACGGTCATGCGTCGGCCATACCCCATATTATGGAAATATGTCAGTTGCTTGCGGGATTCCGGCTTGCTCGGAGATGGATGAGGGGGCATGGACATCTGCAAACGGGATATTCTAGCCATTTGTCTGGGTCGGAATCACATGACAATCATCAGGCCAGACCCTAATGTCATACGCGCGCGCTAAGGATAAGCGAGTTTTGAAGAAGGCAGCTAAAGGGAGCCAGCAGCCAAACATGGCATCTAAGCAGGTGCATCAAACCCTTTCCAGACCTCGGATTTATCTCCGTAACATGGTCGCCTTCCTCATCCTGGTAGCGTTCGTCGCAGCAATTCTCTACCAGCAGATCTGGAGCGCGTTCATGGCCAATCCGGGTCTGAACGGGCTGATTATCGGCGTGCTGCTGATCGGCATCATCTACGCCGTGCTGCAGATTCTGAACCTTTTTCCGGAAGTGCGCTGGGTCAACAATTTCCGCGTTGCCGACCCTGGCCTTGCCGTCCAGCGACCGCCGGTTCTCCTGGCACCGATGGCCACAATGCTGCGGGATCGCCGTGGCGCGGTCGCGATTTCAACCAGTTCGATGCGCTCCATTCTGGATTCGATCGGCTCGCGTCTCGATGAATCCCGCGATATTTCGCGTTATCTCGTCGGCCTTCTCATTTTCCTCGGCCTGCTCGGCACCTTCTGGGGTCTCCTTGAGACAATCAATTCGGTTGGAAAAACCATCGGCTCGCTCGATTCGGGCTCCAGCGACAGCCTCGTCGTCTTCGAAGAGCTGAAAGAGGGCCTCGCCGCACCGCTTCAGGGCATGGGCACGGCCTTCTCATCATCGCTCTTCGGCTTGGCGGGATCGCTGGTCCTCGGATTCCTCGATCTCCAAGCCAGTCAGGCCCAGAACCGCTTCTACAACGAGCTGGAAGACTGGCTGTCGAGCTTTACGGAACTACAAGCCGTCGAGCCCGGCGAGCAAGGGGCCGCGCCGCAGCTCAAATTCGCTCTGGTCGACGTCCAACGCTCGATTGCAGATCTCGGCAGCAAGCTCGAAATGGGCTTCCTCAATGACAATTCGACCACCGCCGTCAAAGATCTGACGGACGGCATCCAGAAACTCGTCAAGCAGATGCGCGCGGAACAGCAGGTCGTCCGCGAATGGGTCGATGAGCAGGCGCAGCAGCAGCAAGAGCTGGCGACCGTGCTCAAGTCGATTTCCCGCAACGCCAAGCTGCCGGCAAGGGTCGAAGAGAAAAAAGGGAAATAGTTATGGCCAGGACTCGGAGAAACCGGCGTGGTGCCGGCGCCGACTTTTGGCCCGGCTTTGTCGACGCGATGGCAACGCTCCTGCTGGTCGTCACGTTCCTGCTCTCCCTCTTCATGCTGACGCAATATTTCATCACCCAGGAAGCCAGCGGCAAAGACACGGCACTCCAGCGTCTCAACAAGCAGATCACCGAACTGACCGAGCTGCTATCGCTCGAGAAATCACAGGCCAGATCCCTTGAGGACGAGTTGTCGTCGGTGTCGGCATCGCTGAGTTCGTCCAAGTCAGAGCAAATTCGACTGCAAGGACTCTTGGGTTCAACAAAGGGCGAAACCGACGAAGCCAGAGAACGAACCCGTAAACTGACGAGTGAAGTCGACGAGCAACGACAGATCAGTTCCGAAGCCCTGGCGCGTGTCGAGCTTCTCAATCAACAGCTGTCCGCCCTCCGCCGCCAAATTGCTGCCCTGGAGGATGCTCTCGATGCGTCCGAAAACAGGGACAAGGAAAGCCAGACAAGGATTGCCGATCTTGGCCGCCGCCTGAACGTAGCGCTTGCCCGCAAGGTGCAGGAACTGGAACGCTATCGATCCGACTTCTTCGGCCGCCTGCGCAAGATCCTGGGTGACCGGGAAAATGTCCGCGTTGTCGGCGACCGATTCATCTTTCAGGCCGAGGTCCTGTTCGACTCAGGTTCAGCCGAGATCAATCCGACCGGCCGGGCTCAGATAACGAAACTCGCCGAAGCGCTCGCGGTGCTGCAGAACGAGATCCCTGAGGAAGTGAACTGGGTGTTGCGTGTAGATGGCCACACGGACATTAAACCGATAAGGAACGCAAGATTCCCGTCGAACTGGGAACTCTCAAGTGCCCGCGCGATTTCGGTCGTACGTCAGCTGCTTGACGCAGGCGTTCCGCCGAAACGATTGGTTGCGGCCGGTTTTGGGGAATTCCAGCCATTGGATGCGGGTGAAGACCCGGAATCCCTACGGCGCAATCGGCGGATTGAGCTTAAGCTGACTGAGAAATAGGACATTCGATCCGCGCCGAAACAATGGCTGTTTTTGTGTCCATTGCTACCGCAGTAGTGCCGGGAGCAGTCGCGGCCCAGCCGACAGCCAAACGGCAGAACAGTGCCGATTTTGTTGATTTAGTCGGTTGCGGCTGAGAGCGAACAGTGATTCCGTTTTCTCTGTGATTTAGCAAGGAGGGCGGATCAATGATGGGCAGGCAGGAAGCTCCGGAACAGCTCTTTTACGACTTCTGTTTGGAGGACCATGTTCCTGGCGACCATCTTTTGCGCCAGATCGATTGTTTCCTTGACCTGGATGATGCGCGCGCACGGTTGAAGCCATTCTACAGTCGGATCGGCCGTCCCTCGATCGATCCCGAACTTATGATACGTATGCTGCTGGTGGGTTATTGCTATGCCATTCGCTCAGAGCGGCGGCTTTGCGAGGAGGTGCATCTTAATCTTGCCTATCGCTGGTTCTGCGGACTTGGTCTTGACGGCAAAGTGCCGGACCATTCGACTTTCTCGCTCAACCGGAACGGTCGTTTCCGTGAGAGCGACATCTTGCGGCACGTGTTTGAGAGCGTCGTGCGCCGCTGCCTGGATGAAGGTTTGATCGGAGGTGAAAGCTTTGCGGTGGATGCAAGTCTCATTCAGGCCGATGCCAACAAGCAGCGTTCACTGCCTAGAGACGACTGGCGTCTTGGAGACATTCCCATCAATGCTCCCCGGGCAGTTCAAGACTATCTGGCCACGTTGGATGATGCCGCGTTCGGTGCCGCGAGTGCAAAACAACCGAAGTTCGTCTCACCGTCCGATCCGGCAGCACAATGGACCGGCGCCCTGCGCGGACCTGCCTTCTTTGCCTATGCAGACAACTACCTGATCGACACCGACAATGCGATCATCGTTGATGTCGAGGCAAGCCGGGCTATTCGTCAGGCAGAGGTGGGTGCGGCCCGCACCATGATTGAACGCACCATGGACCGCTTTGGTCTTTATCCCGAAAGTCTCGCCGGCGATACGGCCTATGGCGCCGCTGATATGCTGGGCTGGTTGGTCTATGAGCATGGTATCGAGCCGCACATTCCCGTCTTCGACAAATCAAAGCGAAAGGATGGAACCTTCTCGCGAGAAGACTTCCACTATGACGTGGATGAGGATCGCTACATCTGTCCGGGCGGCAAGACCTTGAAGCAATACCGGCAGGCTGGACGTCAGGCCAAGGCCAAGCTCGCAAAGGATGGTCTCTTGCGCTACCGCGCGATAAAGGCTGATTGCCATGCCTGCCCACTCAAAAAGCAATGCTGTCCCAAAGAGCCCGCGCGCAAGCTTCTGCGCAGCATCTATGAAGGTGCTCGGGATATGGCGCGCGATATTGTCGAGACGGACGCCTATGAGACTTCACGCAGAAACCGCAAGAAGGTCGAGATGCTGTTCGCCCATCTCAAGCGCATCCTGAAGCTGGGGCGTCTGAGGCTCAGAGGCCCCAATGGGGCAAAGGACGAGTTCCTGCTAGCCGCCACCGTTCAGAACCTGAGGAAACTTGCAAAGCTAAGACCAGAGCCACCGCCAACTGCCCAGCCAGCCTAAAACAGTGGCTGACAAACAGTGCCTATACCCATCTAAACCCGCCTCCACTGGGCATCACGCCCAAGGCGGGAACAGAAAACGTCTGCTCCTAACAGAAGCAGACGTCCGCATTCTTTGAAAACCCACTAAATCAACAAAATCTGCCAGAAGCAGTCGCAGCCCCCCTGCATGGTTTTATAGCGTTACTTCCCATTTGTACCGCAGTCATTGCCCGCAGACTCCGTGCCGTTATCATGCTGCATACGCAATTCTCTGATGGGCTGGGCTCTGGAGTTTACGTGATGCTGAGACTACGGTGGTTGTCGGCGCTATTGGCCGTGGTTGGTCTGTGGCTGGTGGTGGCGGTTGATAGCTCGATGGCGGGACCGGCAGAGGTCCAGAAGATCCAGCAGAGACTGACCGATCTCGGCTATGATCCGGGCCCCGTCGACGGCGCCTGGGGCAGCAAGACCGAGCGAGCGGCGCGGCAGTTTCTGAAGAGCACAAAGACAAATCCAAATTCCGTGTTCACAGAACGGGGTCGCAACGAGGCTGTTTTGCTCAACCTGCTGACGCCAGATGCAAAGACCAACCGCTCAACCAGTATAGAGACAGAGATCGTATTACAAACCGAGCACTCTTCGTTCCCCGATGTCATCGCCTATGCCCCGGATGGAAGGACTCTTGCCACTGGCAGTAGCGATAAGACCATCAAGATCTGGGATGCAAACAATCGCCGTCTCATCCGTACGCTTATTGGCCACCAAGGAGAGATCAATGTTCTGGGGTTCTCCGACGACGGAAAACAGATTATCTCCGTTGACCATTTAGCAGCGGTCCGGATTTGGGATGTAGTCACAGGCAATTTCTTGCGAAGCTTCACGGTAGAGAAGTCAGAGAAAGAAGATGAGTTTGGGGTATACTCGGGCGGCGCACTCACAAGCAGCGGCTCAAGATTTCTTGCCGAAAATGCAGGCATACTCGTTGTATTGGAACCATCGACGGGAATGCGTGTTCAACAAATAAGTCCATTTGTTGCCTCTCAACCAGTTATCGCGATCTCGGACGACGGCGCTTATGCAGCTTATGGGGGATATAACGCTTTGGCACTCCTTGATGGTGAAGCACCGGTGGAATTCGAGCTGTGGGAAATCAAAACTGGCGAAAAACTGTATTCAGCAAAAATCGATGCAGATGCAGTCAGGACACTCAAATTCTCGCCCGACGGCTCGCTGCTTGCCATTGGCACATCAAGCTCTCTTGCCGTCCACGATGCAAAGAATGGTCGCTTGTTGCGCCACCTCGGCAGCGTCGTCGAAGTTCTATCTCTTGCGTTCTCGCCGGATGGGCGCTTCCTTGCCGCTTGCCGTGGATCGATCCCGCTTGAGTTATGGGATGTACACTCCGGAGAACTGATCCGGTCCTCGAAGGGCAGCCCAAGGTGTTCTTCTAGCATGTCGTTTGCTCCGGATGGACTTGCCGTGGCAACGGGTGCGACGATCTGGGATTTGAAGTCCGGGCGTGTCAAAAACCTTGGCACACTCAAGCAAGAGAGCACTTTTTTGGATGCCAGGTTTGTAAACAAGACAACTCAAATCGTATCCAACAATGGGAAGTTTCTCTCGTTCTGGAATGCAGCAACCGGTGCGAGGGTAAGCACGATCGGGAATAAAATGGCAGAGCATGTTCTGCAGCCCAAGCTGGACATCTACAACTTTGCCATAGTGCCCGACGGGTCGATGTTCGCCGTCGAAGATACCAAAGCGAAGCGTCTGCGCGTCTTCCGTACATCCGATAAAACGCCTGTAACGGAATTCAACATCGAGCATCTGGTTCCCAAAGACGCAATCGTTGACATTGCCATTGACTCGATGACAGCCCACCCATCTGGCAAGACACTCGCTTCGCGAAATCGAAACGGAACCATCAGCATCTGGTCACTCAAGGACGGCAAAAAAACTAGAAATCTGAGAGTGGATAAGTCCGTAGGAGGAGCGATCGCGATTTCGCTGGACGGCTCTATTCTTGCGTCAATTGGGCTTGATGGAACACCTTTGCTTCTGGATGGAATCTCCGGCAATCAGCTAAGAGCCTTCAAGGATGAACGCGATCGTAGCATAGAAGCTCTTGCGATTTCGCCGAAGAATGAACGGCTTGTTCTTGGAGGCGGAAGCCTTACTCTCTTGAATGCACGAACAGGCAAGCGCATTCGATACTTTGTCGACGGATCGATCGTCCGTGAGGGGCTCATTCTTGGGACACTCACCCCCGCACATGCCGATCTCATTGAAGCTGTTGCCTACTCACCGGACGGGCGCCAGATTTTGTCCGGAAGCAGAGATAATACCGCAAAGCTGTGGGACGTAAGAACCGGACGCCTGTTGCGCACATTTACGGGCCATCAAGGTGAAATCCATTCCGTAGGATTTCTGGAAACCAAAACCAAGTTTATGACGGCCAGCAGCGACGGCACCGTGAAGATCTGGTCGACCAAACAAGACCAGCCTGTCGTCACGATGATGGAAACAGGCAAGGGCTGGCTTGCAATCACGCCAGAAGGTTTCTTTTCGGGAACCAGGGAGGCAGCCGAGGCACTGATCATCGTACGCGGGCTGGAGTCTTTTGCTATCGATCAGTTCTACCAGGCCCTCTACCGCCCAGACCTCGTACGCGAAAAACTGGCCGGCGACCCAAACGGCATGGTACGCGAGGCCGCCGCCAAGCTGAACCTGGGCAAGATCATCGACAGCGGCGGCGCGCCCCGTGTGGCCATTGCCTCACCTTCTGATAACAATTCGGTCACCGATGACAAACTCACCATCAACGCCACGATTTCCGACACGGGCGGCGGCATCGGTCGCATCGAGTGGCGGGTAAATGAACTAACCCTTGGAGTACATACCAAGCGTGGCTTCGAGCGCCTGGTTGAGGACGCGACAAAAACGGACGGAAAGTCTATTTCAGTTACTCAGGAACTCTGGCTGGAACCCGGCAAGAACACCATCGAGGTCGTTGCCTACAACGCCAAAAACCTCATCGCGTCGGAGCCCGCGAAGATCACCGTCACCTGGGACGGGCAGTCTTCAAAGACTCCACCACGTCTTCATGTCCTCGCCATCGGTGTGAACGACTACTGGGACAGCCGCCTTCGGCTTGCCCACGCAGTGCCAGATGCCAAGGCGATTAGCGCTGCGCTCCGCCAATCCGGCGGCGATCTCTACGAAACTGTCTCGGTCACCAACCTCGTCGATGATGAAGTCACCGCCGACAAGCTCGAAACCGTGTTTGAAAAACTCGGCACCGAAGTCCGCCCCCGCGACGTCTTCCTGTTCTTCCTCGCCGGACACGGCAAGACAGTTGATGGGAAGTACTATTTCATTCCGCAGGACTTCCGGTACACGGACGAAACTTCCGTGACGACCAAGGGCATCGGACAGGATCAATGGCAGCGCTGGTTTTCACGCATCCCGGCACGCAAGTCGCTCTTGCTCTACGACACCTGCGAGAGCGGATCGCTCACCGGCGACCGTATCTTGACACGATCCATGGAACGTATCGCCGCTCTTGAGAAACTGACCCGGGCGATGGGACGCACAGTGTTGTCGGCGGCAACGGACGAAGCCCCTGCGCTTGAAGGCTACAAGGGGCACGGCGTGTTCACCTATGCGCTGCTGGATGCCCTCAACCACTCCGACGCCAACAAGAATGATCTGATCGAGGTGACCGAACTCGCGGGCCATGTGGATGCGCAGGTGCCGGAGATCTCCCATAAGACCTTCGGCTTCCGGCAGGTGCCGCAGATGAAAATTGTCGGCTCGAACTTCCCGCTTGCAAAGAAAACGGCGGCGTTGGCAAGCACCACATCGGGCGAGACGCTGCGCATCCCAATCGAACCGACCCATGTCGTGCTTCAGCCGGCTGACCTTTTCCCAGAACCCGGCGGCATGGGAACCGTCGTTCGAAAACTCAAACCGGGAACAACCCTTACATTGATGAAAACCGAAAACGGCTGGACCTTGGTCGCGAAAGACGGAAAACAGCTCGGTTACGTAACTGCCCCTGCACTCATTCCGATGCAATGATATCTGTCACGGGTTCACGTCTGCTAGGGGTCAAACTCGGCCTTCCAATCGATCCACTGATGACGGCTGATTTCTGGTGGAAAGCAGACAAGAAGGGGTTGATTGACCGCTTAGGCTTCACAAGGCGACATCGCACATCAGGGCTCAGAGACCAAGAGCGAAAAACGGTGGATCGTCTCTCCGATGGCATACCCCTTCCGCTCAGCACCCAAAGGATCTCATACATCCTCTAATATGATCGCTCAGTTCTCTTTCACAGTTGACCCGCTCGCTGATTCTATCCGCATTTTTGCAGGTCAGGCGTTCCTGGGCCGTACAGCTAGTCCTTACCTTCGAACAACTAACTTTTTTCTTGGCTTGGCTTGGCCGCCTACGCTTCTGCTGCTTCTTCTTGCGCTTCTTCGGCGCGACCCTCGCCGGCTTAGGGCAGTAATCTGAATCCGTATCCTTTGCCTCATCCAATGCGTTCTGTGAGGGTTGGTTTCCAAGTCTCAGACGTGCTTCCTTGGCGAACCTGGCGAGCGCTGCGCGGCTCCCACGTCCCCATATTCCATCGATCTTGCCGGTGTAGCATCCCAGACGCCTGAGCTCCTCTTGCAGCGGCTCTGCAAGGCTGGAGGATCTTTGGTCGTCCATGCCGTCGTCAAGGCCGTTGTTGCATGCAACTTCGATCACTTCGCACTGACTGCTCTCGTTACGGCAATCCTGGAGGGCTTTGCTCCTTGCGGCGTTTTTGTTAGGCCCATAACCAGCGCCCCAACCATCTGCTCCCTCCGCCAGCGCGCCGCACTCGTTAGTCTGGAACTCGACCGCGAGCTCACAGTTGCGGCCGCCATCGACCCTGCATGCCTTTTTGGCCTCTCGGCTGGCTTCGTCCTGATCGTTATTGTCCCAAGCCGAGCCAAATTGGCCATCCTTGTCGTCGGAATAGTAGATGGCGCCCCACGCCTCATTGGACTGCGCATAAGCAGATGGCGCGGCAGCCATCAACAAGAACGGAGCGGCCAGAACGAGGGCGACGACGTTCGCCAATCTGGGAAATTGAGCATTCGACATGTAGATCCCTTTCTGGGGAAGAGCATGAAAGGAGAACCAAAGCACCGGCAACGAAGTAGGTGGGGCCGCGGCTTCACTCCTCGCTAGGAGTCAGGTTTCTGAATGAAAACTACATCTTCTCAAGAGGAGCTGAGTCCGGGATCATGAGATGATCCAGTCCGCAACATGAAAAAGCTTAGCAGGATTTTTGTTGCAAAAACAGTCACGTATCAATCTTTCTGCATCCAGCGGAATGCAGGATGCTTTTGATGGAGCAATGCGTGCTGATTCCACTACCAAAGGGGTCTCAACCGAAATGGATTTGATTGCTTTAAGTTGTACGAAGCGGCAAAGCCACAATATCGCCTACGGGTCAGACTCTGTTATCGCATAACAGATCCAATGTCGGCAGGTTACGAATGGATAGCAGCCGTATTTCGACTAATTCACCGTTTAGGCTGCAGCAGCGGTCGTCAGCCTTCGAGCCTCCTTGAGGCTCGGAAGTGCTAACAGGCGAAATAGTCATGAAGGGCTGTGCGTATGTACTCTAATTTCAACAGCGGGAGAAGAATCGCTGCCCTCGAAGTTGTTAGCAGTGGACCACGAACGATCCGACGTACGCCCAAATTGGACAGTGTAAGCTTCGCGTGAGCAGCTGCATTTTTCCGACACGGAGGGATATCAGCAGGATTTGCCGCTCGAATTGGTTCGACGCTCATAGTCAATGATTTGACCGCGCCGGTCCATTTCGATCGAGCAGCAAGTTGTGACGGCTTTTTTCAGGAGAACACGCCCGCGCTGCACACGCGACTTCAGTCCGGATACAGACAATCCAAGTCGTTCGGCGGCCTGTTTCTGGCTCAAATGTTCGACTTCAGTCAGCGTCAATGCATCGCGGTAGGCTTCAGGCAGGTTCTTGATGAACGGATGCATGCATCGGGTGATCGCTGTCGTCGCTTCATCTGTTCTATCTGCCTTATCATCATCCGTTGCATAAGCCGTATCAGCTTCCGCTTTCACTCCATCAAGCGCCCTCGCCTCCGCGGCACGACGCCGGTAATGGTCAGTCACCGCATTCGTGGCAACTCGCTGGACATAGGCTTCCCGATTGTCGGCAGTTTGAAGTGCGTCGCGGTTCTGGATTAACCTCAGAAGGATGTTGCCGACGATATCATCGACCCCAGCCGGCGATACGCGACCGCGCACATAGTCGCGCAATTGTTTCTCGACATCCTGCCAGCCTTGCTGATCGATCTGCACTCGGTTCGACATATTGAATCCGTTTGGCTCGCCGTTGTGGACAGCCCATCCCCGTATAGGGGATGGGCATTGCTGGCGCAATTCGCACTCAGGTTTCATCTTATTCGGCACCAATATTTTCAGATTTTTGCTCGCCGGTACAACAGGTTTTGCCAAACGAGTCTTCTCCAGATTCGGTCGTGTCTTCAGTGATCCGGTACCACTCCCATCGCAAACCGTTATGAGGTTCGGACCAGATCTTCTCCTGGTTGGCGTGGCAGCACTTGGTCTGGCTCTTCACCTCGCCGAGAATGCCCGCATCCTGCAAACGGGTTTGTGCACTTTCAACCTCTCCGGTTTCCAGCGCTTCAACACCAATGTGATGTAGGTGGCCGTCGGCCCGGGGATTTTCAAATAGCACCAATTTCAACGGCGGTTGGGCAATGATGAAGTTGGCGTAGCCACCCTGGCGCTTGTGCGGTTCGGCGTCGAAAAGCTTGCTGTAGAAGTCAATAGCGTCATCAATATCAGGCACATTCAGTGCAATTTGTACTCTCATCGTTCCGTTCCTTTCATGTTGGTTTGTACTGATCGACGCACCGGCTTGGAAAAGGACGCAAGATTCATGGAATACGGACCGCTCCACCCGGAAATGGCAGAGGCCCGGAACGAACAGTCCCGCCATACCGGAGTATGACGGGACCGGACCGCAGGCCTCGTGAACGCGGGCTAGAAATTCCCGCTCACGAGGCGCCTGTAGCGCTCGGCCTGCAGCCACGACACATTGTTCAGCGACATGCCGCGGCAGTGCCTATAGTGGCTCGAATAGGAACCGTTCCACACGATGTTGTGCCGCTTGCCGCCCTTGGCGACGTAGCGGTGATAGAGTTTGACCGCCCTGCTGGCATAGTGGCCACAGGTTTTCGCACTTGCGGCCCACGCCGGTTGTGGCGCTGCGACCGAGGTGGTGAGCACTCCAACGGTCGTGGTTAGCGCAAGAGCCAGAGGGGTGAGTTTGCGACGTAGGTTCATGACTTTCTTCCTTTCATTAGGGTGTAAAGTGACCGACGCACTCCCAGGTGAAAGGACGCAGATTTTTCGAAGTGTAATCACGCCGGATTTCTTCGCCAAACGCTCGGCGTGACGTTATTTGCTGCCAGTCGGCAGCTCGTCTTCAGCGACAAGAAGCGGAGAAGCGCGGGCGCAGAAAGAGCACCCGCGCTTTGTTGAGATGAGCCGTCAGGGCACGCGACGACCTGAAATCCAAGAACACCGGTACCGACAAATGTCGCACCTATTGCTTGTCCGGCACCAAGTCTGGCTGTTGCCCGGCCCGGTGACCGACATTGTCGACATCCCACTTATTCCAGAAAAACGGGACAGCCAACTGTCGCCAATAACTGTTTGCCGGATAGTTCGTACCGGAAAACAGTCCAAACCGTTTTGGCCTTTCGTTTCTTTTGTTGAAGTAGCTGCCGAAGACCAGGTCCCAAACGATCAGGACGGCTCCGTAATTTCTGTTTGCTTCGCCCCGTAGTGTCGAATGGTGCCAGCGATGCAGATCGTTCGTACTGAAGACATAGTTCAACCAGCCATGCCTGAAAGTGACGTTGGCGTGCTGGAACGTATTCGCGACACCGGACAACGTCAGATAGGTGAGCAGAACGTCCTGATCGACGCCAATCAGCATCAAAACAAATATGCCTGCGAAGTGGTGATAGACCATGTTCAGCGGATGCACGCGAAATCCAGTCAGCCAGTTCATCCGCGCAGAGCTGTGATGAGAGGCATGGAAACGCCACAACCACGAGACATGTCCAAGCCTGTGCATCCAGTATTGTCCCAGTTCGGCGACGACGGCAGCCAAGGCGAGTTTGGCAACAAATGGCCAGCTTGCGGGAACGAGCGTCAATATTTCGGGCAGCTTGGCGAAGCTCACAAACAGGGACAATGTAAACGGTGCGATGACCTTCAGGACGGGGTCAACCACTGCCATCAACACCGCGAAAGACGTGAAGTTTACCAGACCATCGGATTGGTCCTTCTCAAGACTTTTCTGATCGCACGGCAACCAACGCTCTAGAGCACCAACCGTGACGATGGCAGTCGCAAACAACGCCATCTGCGCGGCAATAGGGGATATGTCTGTCTGAAGCACCGCAAACATCAGGCCGACAGTCGCGGCGATGAACACAGGAAATGTCAGTCGCTCCGCCACAAACCTGACTGGATCCGTAAGGTAGCTGGAATGCATGGTTCTGATCTCCACTTCAGTTGCTCTGGTGACAAACACAAAACCGAGACCCAGTTGGATTTATCCAGCCCGAGGTCGGCAATGTGCCATTTCTGTTGAACTGACGAACGAAGATCGTTTTGGACGCAAAAAATAGTTGAGTGATCGTCGGTCTTCCTACCGGCAAACCGGCGCGATCAAAGTTTCCACGGTTGTTAATACCGTCCGTTTTTGCCGGAAGAGACCGACCGCTTATCATCTTATAGCGGAATAACATGCGAATTTTGCCTGGTTATATCTCAGCTGCAGCCACGGTTTGGCGGCACGGCAAACTCCCCTGAGTGCCATTTGCGGTTGTGAGTGACTGAGGAAGTGGCACAGTTGAAGCGGCAGCACTTATCTGCTGGAATTCGTCGCTCGAACATAACCAGGCTCCGATTCGATTATGGTGGAAAACCAGAGGGTGTTGGCTGAATCAGAGAATTACATTCTCAGCCACGAATTCGAATATTGTGAGTTGCGGCACAAACAATCGAATAAGCTATCGTTTGTTGGAGATCACTATGGAGACCCGACCTGCGGTCTGATTGCACCAGATGAAACATGGTGCATTACCGGCGGGTTCGGATTGGTTTTGTGGTTTAAGCGAGAGGAATTTTGGACCGGGTTTAGACAGCTAGGAGTCAACCGAAATGGATACGCCTTGCAGATCGCACAGCCGGAAGATGATTCCTGGCTGACGTCCGTCACGGATGAGGACGCTTGGTTTGTCCGTGACATGAGACTCGAAAATCCGACCTCTGTGCGAATACTGTTGGACCCCTGGTCTGACTACGCCTCAACCTGGCTTCTGGACATCACCTCGAAAAATTTGGCAAAACTGAAATGCGGCCCAGCCCTACGGCATCAGGAATGGTCCGACAAAGAGATTGAATTTTGAAACGCTAAACAAGCTGAAATACTGGATAGCGGACATTCAAAACACGCTCCAACACCGCTTCCGTGCATACAACAAGTGGCAATGTCCTGGGTCCTGACTGTGTCAATCTGATAGACCTGACGCAAACGCGCGAGGCTCTGAACGGCTTCACACGACTACACTTTCGCGTGACCCTTCTGTTTTTGAAGATAATCTTGGCTCGACTTCTCCTATATCAAACGATCGTTTCAGCATAGTCCGCAGCCTGACCTGATTAATGAGCACCTCAAGCACGACGACTGGTGACGGGCCGAACCGGGCCGGCCTATTTGGAATTTTGGTTTTCGCCGCCGTATTGGGGATGCTCGTCTGGCCCGCCCTAGCCGACCCCGATTCCATAGAGCGATATCATGTTCTGCGGCAAGCGGATTATGAGGCGATCACCGGCTGTCACGATATGGACGACTGGCGTCCCCTGCAGTCGGCCATCCACTTCCTGGCTTTCGCCGGGTCGGACGAAGAGGGGTCAAATAGCAATCTGCACTATGCACGGCGGCACACGCTGCCATTATTCCGAGCCTTGCGCGACAAACATGCCGAGCCCGATGGAGCTGTTGCCGAACGGTGCATACCCCCTTCATTGCGCCGCATCGGCTTTGCGTTAAAGCTGCTTGACGCCGAAGGGCGATTTGGCCGAAACGCGACACCCAAACTCGATTTCGCTTATGACCCGTCTCTCCTCAAAACCGGCAGCGTCAGCCCCAAGGCCTTTCCCGTCATGGCAAGGCTGGATTACTTCGCTCTGACCGGCTGCAAGGTCTCGACGAAGAACTATCGAAGATACCGCGATGCGTTCGATTGGGTTGTCTTCGATATGGGCTATCGAGACAAGGCCCGCACACGCATGGCCAAATTCCTTGACGTTTTATACGCCTGGCAGCGAACGAGTGACGGCTTCGTCGATCAGCGATGCATGATACCCGCGATCAGCAGGATCGCATCCGAACTCACGCTGCTGGACGAGAACGGCCGCTATCGCTCACGGCAATGAAGGACGGGGGACAAGCACCTCTATGTTTAGATCAATTCCGACCATCGCATTGGCCATCAGCCTGGGGGGCACCGGCACGGCACTTGCCGACAAGCTCGACGCGAAATGGGCGGCATCCAGACAGGAAGCGAACCGCCTCGGCGATGCTGCAAAGGCCGGAGACAAGGCGGCACTGGAAAAATTACTAAAGAGCGGCAGCAATGGCGATGCGGCCGCAATGCATAATTTGGGCTGGCTGAACGAAAAAGGTTCGCCCGCTCTGTCACTTCCTAAGAACCAAGCAGATGCTTGCGGCTGGTATGTCAAAGCTGCGAAACGCGGCTATCCGCCTTCACTGCATGAAACGGCCGTGTGTTTTCTCGGGCAATCCAAGGGCCCCGGCTCCGCGGATGAATACGAGAAGCAGGCCGTAAAATTGATGAGTCTGGCGGCCCGCGGGGGTTGGACCAAGTCGGCCCTTCGGCTCAGCAGTCACTATATCCTGCCTCGAATCAATCGCATTCGGAGAGGCAAGGCCAAGGACCGCCGGTCATTCGACGCCGATATCAGTCGAGCTTATCAATTTGCGCAGCTCGGGCTGCGAACCAATCCCGATGCCTCGCAGAAAGCCAAGCTGAACTATAATATCGGAATGTCGGCAGTGTATGGAATGACGGTCGATTTCAAGATTGGTCATGAGGCACTGCGAACTGCGTCAGGCAGCGGAATTTCCCAGGCAGACGCCGAGTTGGAACGATTGCGCGACCAGTGGTTTTCCGCCCTACGACTTAACATATTGGGATTTCCCGCGTCCGCAACGGCGGAAAGAGAAAAGGCTGAAAAACAATGTTTCAAAAAGGCAGAAAACAGAACGATAGATATGAAGCAGCACATAACCTGCTCGTTTATGAGAGATAAAGAAAAGAGATCGTTGTCGAAACTGAATTCTCAATGGGAGTTTTTTTTCAAATATCGGCCCGCAGGATTAGACAAAGATCATAAGAAAATTTCCGGGATACTGAAAAACAGAACCTCAAAATTCTACCGTGGGTGGAAACAATATTCAGAGAACATCTCAGACATGAAAGCACGAAAGTTACTCAGATAGATGGTGCTGATATCCGATCGATGAACGATGCCCAATGTGCGATGGCCCCTCCCCCAAAATGCACGATCGGCGAGTGATTCTGGGAGGACCCGTCAGGCCGCGTATTAGCGAGTTTCAATAACCGAAGCGCCAAGTTCCGATGCGCTTGCCCAACCCGTTTCATTCTGATGGGAATCCCATATGGACTGCAGTGAATACAGGTGCCTCTATCCCGAGTATGCAACGCTACCGCTGCCGCGAAAGGTTTGGGATACACCGGAATATGAAGCACACACCGAGCATTTCCACGAATGCCGGTCCTGCAGTGAGTGGACGCTTGCGAAACGGGTCGAGGCGCGCGGCGTGCAGGTCAACGACTATCCATGCGTCCACATCGCCTACCGAGTGACCGACAAGCTCGAGAGCACATGCGAGGACCCCTTCGACGATCCCGACGTGATCATCTGGCAGTTCGAGGACCTGGGGGAATTCGGCATACCTGTCCGCGATGGCGGGTCATCGATCATTGCCATCGACTATTGCCCCTGGTGCGGTGTGTCATTGCGTAGAGAATCAGAGGCTCCCGAGAAGAAGAATGGCTGACGCATGACCGAGCCAGCGAACATCCGCAAACTCGATACAGCGGAACAAATGTCCACCGCGATCGAGGCCATCGTCGAAAAGCGGAGCATTGAGGCTAGTGAAAGCCAGTATGACAGGAAGGTATGTATCCTCGCCGTAAGTGCGGCAGGCGATGTGGTCAGGCGCGTTCCGATTGAAGGAACCGCGATCGAGTACGGCCAGGCCGTAGCCGCCAGTCTCGGCAACCTTGAGAAAACTTACAACGACCCCGACGGCGAATATACGTCCGGCCGAGGTTCCGTGTGCGGCGTCTATTATGACGTCTTAGGACTTATCGATACTCAGGTTTCGATCGAACTCGGCGATGTGGACAGGCAAGAGGCCCGCCAGATCATCATCAGGGAAATGGCGGAGCTGGCGCATTCACTATCCGGCCCGCTAAGCGGTTTCGTCGATAGTCTCATTAAGACCAAGATCACGGGAACAAGCGGCACCGGCTATTTTCTGGAGTTTTCATTCGAGGCGACGTCGGACAGGGAATTCACCATGCTGGGGAAAATCTTCGGCGACGAATACCGTCGGCTCGTAATCCTGGAAGAGCAATTGTTTCTAATTTCCGATGACGACACGTGACGTGCCCGCCAGCTGCCGACAGCACGGCTCGAACAGATCGCAACTCGGAACTGTCTCAGAGCGATGCAGGTATGCCATTTCGAACGTTAGACAGCGCGCCAGACTGCAAACCTCAAGAAGCTTCCATCTCCCAGAGTGCCGCAGCGCCATCGTAGAGACGACGCATGATCTCCATCTCCGTGACGCCAAGCCGAGCGACAGGTGAGATGTCCACCAAGCCGCCGTCACCGGCATCGGAATGTTCTCCACCGGCACCGCGAACGGCCAGTCCAAGCATTTTGGCATGCTCCTTCAAGCGAGCGAGGTTCTGGCCGTTTGAGGTGAGGTTCGGGAGCCGCATGTGCAGGCTGGCCCGCATGCCGGCCCCGAGATTTGTCGGGCAACTGGTCACGTTGCCGTAGGATGGCGACGTAGCAAAAGCCGGAAGCTTGTCCTGCAGGCGTTCGAGACCCACGCGGAGATGTTCGAACAATGCAATCAGGTCACCGCCTTGCCGCATGGCCATGATGCGCAAGTGGTCCTCTTCGCCGACCCAGACCAAAAAATCTTCATCCCGGGCGATATACATTCCCCGGCCATAGGGCCAGTCGGCGCTGATGCCCGCCGAGTCGAGATAGCGATCGCCGCTCATATCCTTGAACATCTGATGCGCTTTGACACGTCGATCATATTCTGTTGGGCCAATTTCATGTGTCGAGCCAGGCGTGATGGACAGGTAGTGTCCGCCGAATGCCGGATCTTCACGCAGGCTTGTGAATGCCTCCACAGCTTTTTCCTCGAGGGCCACACGCTGCTCTTTGGTCATGGCGCCCGGCAGGGGAAACGTGCTGAGATTACGTGCCACACGCACGCGCATGGACACGTCTTCGAGGCGTGAATCGATTGCGCCAAGATCGCAGGACATTCCGCTGGCACCCCAGTCATGTTGCTGAGCAATTGCTGTCATCGCCCCAATGCCGTGGAAATCGCGGATCACAGGGTCCAACAGCAGTGCGAACAGGCTGTAGTCTTCCGGGTCCATAGCGTAAGCACCGATCTGGCTATCGGGGTTTTCGATTCCAGATGCGATGACTTTTGTCAGCCGCAGGCGCTGCGTATCATCGAGGCCGCGGAAATAATCCGCGTCGAAATGGCGGGCCATCAGGTTTTCCGGATTGGTTTCCGCTATGGTCCTGATTTTTTCAATCACCTGTTCGGGTGTCATGATTCGCTCGCTCCGCGATCAGATCGTCTTAGCCACCATGATCGGGAAATGGATATTCCTCAGGATGAAGTTCTTGCGGACCGCTGCTGCACTGGTGCCGTCTGACGCCATGGGTGCGCCATGGCGAATATTGCAATCGAATACTCGATCCGACGTTCCCCGTACTCCAGCAGTGGTCGCGGATGCATCAGGTCTGGATTGTGAGGTATTTTCGCTCGACCGTCACATCGACTGTTTCGGCACGATAAGGGCCTTCAACGAGTTCGCTACCTTCGGTGACTTCGACATCGTAGCGGCGCGTTTTGACACGATCCGGCTCCCCCCAGGATTGGCCGGTGCGTAAGTCAAAGAACCATCCATGCCAAGGGCAGCGAACAATCTCCCCCGGGCGGTCGTAATTGTATTTTCCCGGTTCATCCGATGTGATGTGTCCTGTTACCACGCCATCACACAGACTACCGCCTTGATGAGGGCAGCGATTCAGAACGCCGACATAGTCGCCGCCCAGGTTGAAAATCACGATCTCGCGGCCTTCGACGGTAACAACCTTGCGCTCGCCGGGTTCTATTTCGTCGGTCGTGGCAACAACGTGCCGTGGCATGAGATCAGATCCCGTACACGGCGCGTGCATTCTCGCGGAAGAGCTTGTGGCGGCGCTCATCGTCAATCCGGATCGGCAGCGCTTCGCAAGGATCGTCATAATCCCAATGCGGATAATCGGTCGCGAAGATCAGGCGGTCATCGCCAATCCAATCCCAGATATCCATAAGATGGCGACGTGAATCCGGTTCCTCCATGGGTTGCGTCGTCAGCCAGATATGCTCGCGGATAACCTCGGATGGCGGTCGCTTCAAATGCGGAATTTCGCCTTTTAGTTTTTGCCAGTGTTTGTCGAGGCGCCATGACAGGGAAGGCAGCCAGGCAAAACCAGCTTCGACGAGAACGACCTTAAGGGTGGGAAAATGCTCAAACACGCCTTCAAGGACCATACTGGACAGGAGTGACTGGCAGCATTGGGAATGGCCAACCATTTCTTCAATGTAGAATGATGGCCAACCACCGCTGGTCACCGGGTTGCCGCCATATCCAAATGCGTGGATGGCGACAGGAAGATCGTTGGCGGCAGCCGCTTCAAAGATCGGCCAGTAGCGCCGTTGGCCGAGCGGTTCAGCTGTTCGGCTGAGAAGCAGGATCTGGACAAAGTGCGGATTACCGGCCCACTTGTTGATCTCCCTGACGCTCGCAGCGGCATCTTCGTAGGGCGGCAGTATTGACCCTTTGAGCCGGGGTTCTTGTTCCATCCACTCGCTCAACTGCCACTCATTCAGCGCGCCCGCAAGCGCAGCGCTAAAGTCAAGATTTTGAACATTCCCGGGCGTAAAGGGGAGCGGATTGAGAATCCCCAATTCGACATTGTTCGGATCGAGATGCTGCGCACGCATGAAGCTCAGACTGGAACCCGGACGCCCCCCTTCGGGCGGGTAGGCATCTCGGCGGGAGGCATCCGGATTGCCTTTCGGGTAGGCCGGACCTTCCTGATATTGATGCCGCGGGATTGCCCCGTATGTTTCCATGTGCTCGCGCCAACGCCGGGACAGGTAGGGATAGATCGTCTCCTGGCTTATTGGCGCCGGATGGATATCGCCATCGGCTATCGCGAGGCCGACACGGGCGGCGCGTTTTTTTGCCTCGACATCGGATACATGGATGTTCATGAGAGCCTCGCATAGGTTTGGCGCGGATTGTCGATCAATATTTTGCGGACCAGTTCATCTGACAACCCGGGTGGAAGGGGATCGCTCCCGTCGAACTGCCAATGAGGATAATCAGTAGAGAATAGCACATATTCATCCGAACCGAGATGCTCGAAAACCTTGGCGATATCGGTTTCGGACTTGGGGCCATCAAATGGCGTTAGTGAGAAGCGAACATGATCTCGCACGATCTCGACCGGTGAGCGGTCAATCCATGGAATTTCCATAGTCAATCCGCGCCAGTATTTCTTGAAGCGCCAGAGGAAGGAAGGCAACCAGGTAAAGCCCGACTCGAGCATAACAAATTTGAGGTCCGGGAATTTCTTGAAGACGCCTTCGGCGAGTAGACTTGCAAGTTGCGACTGAAAAGAAACCGACTGGGAGATGTAATCCTCGATGGCATATGAGGACCAGCCGATAGGTGTCGAGGGATGGCGATAACTCGAGCCGGCGTGGATGGCGATGGGCAAGCCATGGTGCTGCGCGGTCTCGTAGATCGGCCAATGATGGCGACGACCCAACATGGTTTCACCGGCGACCAGTGTCATGACCTGGACGAACCGTTTGTCCGGAGCCAGCCGGTTGATTTCGTCGACCGCGAATTCAGCGCTTTGAATAGGAATGAGGATCGAGGCGCGCAGCCGAGGATCTCGGTCGAGCCACTCTGTCGCGATCCAGTCGTTGACGGCACGGGCGTATGCCGCGCCCATGTCCTCGCTGAAAGGCAGTTGCACGCCATACAGGCAATTGAGGATTGCCGTATCGATGCCGAACGGGTCGAGCAACTCAGACTGCAACTGTTCGAGGGTCGCGGCAGGCTTTCCCGTTTCCGGTCGCCAATCAGAGCGTGCCGTAAGAGGTGAGTTGCTCGGATACGAGATTGAATCAAGCTCGTGCATTCCACGTTGGATGAGCGTATCGGCCCAATAAGAATCCATATAGGGAAGCAAGCTCTTCAGACCGGGCACGCTTGGGTGCACATCGCAATCGATTGCGTTCAGACCATGCATCATGGCGCCATGTTGCTCGGGTTCGCGGCGATGTGCAAGAGCGCGCTCGCAGTGTGATGGGGCGCACACTGAATTTCCATCGCCCCACCCATGTATCGGTCATGGGACGGCGGGAAACCGCAGATTAGGGCAAGCATCTTCTCCCGCCGTCAGGGCAAAAAATTACCGATCTGGGGAGAGATCCGATGGCGAAATCCGTTCGCAATACCGTTAAAGGCACCTCGAAAAGCGACTATCTCTTTGGAAAAGAGTTCGAGGACGACAAAATCTACGGTTATCGCGGCCACGACCAACTCTACGGTTTCGGCGGCGACGACTGGCTGATCGGCGGCGACCACAACGACAAGCTCTACGCCGGCTCCGGGGACGACATTCTGGACGGCGGCACCGGTTCAGACGACCTCTACGGCAGCCGCGGCACGGATACGGCGACCTACGAGAACGCCGCAAGTGCCGTCACCGTCGATCTCGATCAAGGTATCGGAACGCGCGGCGAAGCCGCCGGCGACACTTATTCCAGCATCGAAAATGTCACGGGCAGCAATTTTGCCGACATCGTCTACGGCAACTATCTGGACAATGTGCTGCGCGGCCTTGACGGCAACGACAAGCTCTATGGCGGTGCAGGCAAGGACCTCCTCTACGGCAACGACGACAATGACGAGCTCTATGGCGGCAGCCACCATGACCGGCTTTACGGCGATCGTGGTGACGACGATCTGTATGGTGGCAATGAGGCCGACTCACTATACGGCGGCGATGACCGCGACGATCTGTATGGTGGCGATGGGGTCGACGGGCTCTATGGTGGCACGGAGGCCGACAACCTCTTCGGGGGCGGCGGCAATGATCGCGCTTACGGCGGCAGCGGCAATGACGACCTGTTCGGGGGCGACGGTGACGATACCCTCTATGGCGGCGACGGCGACGACGATCTTTATGGCGGCGCCGAAAACGACTGGCTAATCGGCGGCGCCGGTGTTGACGCTTTCTACGGCGGTGCCGGATTCGACACGGTCGACTACAGCTACAAGACCGACGGCGGCATTGTACTGGCACTGGACTATTCGGAACCGACACCGGAGGGTGAGACCTTCTCCAGCATCGAAGGTTTTGTCGGCACCCAGTTCACCGACACGATGCATGGTGGCTTCACCACCAAGCTGGTGCTCTCGGGCGGTGATGGCGACGACGTGATGTTCGCGAAAGGCAACAGCGAGGAGACAGCCGACGAACTCTATGGCGGGCTTGGCAACGACGAGTTCCGTCTGCTCATCGATCCCTACAACATGATCGGCTACCACATCGACGGCGGCAAGGACGTCGATACGTTGCGCATGCCCGTTGGCACGACCTTCGGATACGACATCGATCTCGGCAAGGAGGACATGCATGGTGGGGTCGAGCACCTCTACCGTATTGCGACATTGACTTCGATCGAGAATGTCGAAGCGACCGATCACAGCGAACGGATCGACGGCAACACGGCCGGGAACACGATCTGGGCCGGCGGTGGCTCGGATACTGTCTTCGGCTGGGACGGCAATGACACGCTTTATGGCGAAGACGGTTATGACCACATGCATGGCGACGCCGGCGCCGACACGCTGTATGGCGGGGAAGAAGGTGATCACCTCTATGGTGGCACCGAGAACGATACGCTCTTCGGCGAAGCCGGGAACGACGAGCTCTTCGGCGGCGACGGCGAGGACACGCTCCACGGCGGTAGTGACGACGATTTCTTACAGGGCGGCAACGGCTATGACGAGATCTTTGGCGGCGCCGGCCACAACACGCTGAGCTATGCCGACAACGACACCGGCATCTTTCTCAACCGCCACAATGTCGACGATGTGCGTAACAGTGACTATGTGGTCGAAGTCTACGACTTCATCGGATCGTCCCATGACGACGAGATCATCGGCTGGTGGAACAACAACCGCATTGATGGCCGGGACGGTAACGACACACTGTCCGGCAGTATGGGCGACGACGTGCTGATCGGTGGTCGCGGCAATGACACGCTCGACGGTGGCAGCGACGATGACGTGATCTACGGCGATTATGAGGACGACTACGTTTCCTCAGGCCACACCTTTGACGATGTGATCTTCGGCGACAACGGCAGCGATATCATCGTAGGCGGTGCCGGGGCTGATATCCTGACCGGCGGCACCGTAGATGGGCCCGACGGGGAACAGGACACTTTCGTCTTCCGCTCGGGTGACAAGAAGACGTCCATCGGCGGTACGGCCAACGACACGATCACCGACTTCGAGGTCGGTATCGACAAGATCGACCTGAGCGACACCTATGTGATCGACTGGGATAATCTGCACGAGGAATCGTGGGTCATCCCGCAGGTCACCGGCAACACGATGCAGCAGGTCGGCGACGATGTGGTGATCTACATGGACTACGACTGGTCAATCACCCTCGAGGACACCCAGCTGAGTGCATTGAATCAAAGCGACTTCATCTTCGGGTAAGCGAACACGGCGATGTTCTTGCCATAGCTGAAGCCAACGCGATGTTGCCGTCATCGCGTTGGTCATTCTGCCTGACGCGATGCTGAGAAGATAACGTGCCGAGATGGATCGACGTCGGACAAGCAAAATGCCTGCAGATGTGACAACGAGACTCCACCGAACGGAAGTCGGCAACAGCCGGCATCAAACCTCAAACAGTATCTTTCGGTGGATTACAGCGTAGCCCGCGCATCGAATTGCAACTCGGCAAGACGCGCATAGATCCCACCTTGTTCAAGTAGACCCGTGTGGGTCCCCTGCTCTGCAATTCGTCCCTCATGCATGACAAGTATACGGTCGGCCCTTTGAACCGTCGCGAGCCGATGCGCGATGATCAGAGTCGTTCGCCCCTCCATGACTCGGTCGAGTGCCAGTCCGATCTTCGTCTCGCTCTCGGCATCGAGGGCGCTTGTCGCTTCATCCAACAGAAGGATCGGGGCATCGCGTAAGACGGCACGCGCGATGGCGATGCGCTGGCGCTGGCCGCCCGAGAGAGTCGCTCCGCGCTCGCCAAGATCGGTGTCGTAGCCATCGGGTAGCCGCAGGATGAAGTTCTCCGCGTGGGCGGCGCGGGCTGCTGCAACAATGGCACCGTCGGATGCCTCGGATGCGCCATACCGAATATTCTCGGCCACCGTATCGGCAAAGAGTGCCGTTTCCTGCGGAACCAATGCAATCGATCGGCGGAGCCGTCGCAGATCGGCCTCACTGACCGGCACGCCATCGACACTGACCCGACCGGTATTCGTATCGTAGTACCGCAGCAATAGGCTGAAGACCGTACTCTTGCCCGATCCGGACTCGCCGACAATGGCGACCGTCTCGCCGGGCTCGACGACGAAGGATGCACCGATCAGCGCCTGGACATCCGGTCTTGAAGGATAAGCGAATGTAACATCGGAGAATTCGATCCGGCCTTCCACCGGCTCGGGAAGTGGCCGTGGATGCTCGGGCGATACGATGGCCGATTCCTCCGCCAGGAGCTCCGAAAGGCGCTCTGCCGCCCCCGCGGATGTCTGCAACTCTCCCCAGACCTCGCTCAAGCCACCAAAAGCCGCGCCGGCGAATGCGGCGTAGAGGACGAACTGGCCCAGCGTGCCTCCGCTTATGTCGCCTTGGAGCACATCCTGCGCACCAATCCATAGGACCCCGACGATACTCCCGAACAGCAGGAATATCGCGATGCCCGTGAGGAATGCACGCGCACGGAGCCTCGCATCCGCTGCCTGCATGGCCCGCTCCATGGCAATCGCAAATCTCTGAACCACCGTCGGCTCATGAGCATAGGCCTGGAGCGTCCGGATGGCCGAAAGATTGTCGCTCGCATAGGCAGCCGAATCTGCCAGCGTATCCTGCGCGGTGCGCGACAGGCGCCGGACCGAGCGGCCAAAGGCGACGAGTGGCAAAATGATGAGCGGAATAATGGCAACCACCATTGCCGACAGCTTGACGCTCGTGAAAAACATCATGCCGATCGCGCCAACCATCAGGACGAGGTTGCGCAGCGTCTGGGTGATCACGGTCCCGACGACCGATTTCATTTGTGTCGTATCGGCCGTCAGGCGCGACATGACTTCGGCGGAATGAGTGACGTCATAAAATGCCGGGCTCAACCGGGTCAGATGCGTAAATACATCGGTTCTCAAATCGGCAATGATACGCTCGCCCAGCCAATTAACAGTGTAGAAGCGCGCCGCGCTCGCCACGGCCAGAACAACGCCGATCCCGGCCATCATCGCAAAATACTGGTCGATAAATCCGGCGTTTTCGGACGAGAAGCCAAGATCGATCATCCGGCGGACGCCCATGGGCAGAACAAGCGTCGCAAACGCCGCCAGGAGCAGGGCAAGGAGCGCAAGGAGGCACATGCCCTTATATCGTGTGAGATAGGGCAGAAGGCGCAAGAGGGGCCTGAGTGAACGTCGCTTGCGGGTCGGCGAGACCGAATCTTCGCTGCCGGATTCGGCCAGGACCGCCCCGTCTTCTTCGCTGTCACTTCGTTGCTGCATGCGTTCGGACACCCGATTGACACGATCACCGTTTCGGCCCGAAGTCTGTCCCAAAAGAATACGGACCGGGCTGACATTGGCGCGAGAATGCCCGACGCGTGCCATGAACGGCAAGTTGGCATTTCAGCTCAGCATGAACAGCGGCTCAAGCCGGAACGCGGCCGAGCGCGTGGCCTTGCCGGATTCAACGCCCCGGACTGCCTTGCGCGGCTTGTCAGTTGGGCGGACATCCGATATACGGAGCCGCAATTGGCCAAGGAATTTGCAAGATGAAGAAAGAAATTCATCCCGACTACCACAAGATCAAGGTCGTCATGACCGACGGGACCGAATTCGAGACCCATTCGACCTACGGGTCGGAGGGCGACACGCTGAAACTCGACATTGATCCGAAGACCCATCCGGCCTGGACCGGTGGCGGCCAGCACCTCATTGACCGCGGCGGTCGTTTGAGCCGGTTCAAGAAGAAATACGAAGGCTTCATCAAGTAGGCGTCAGGCCTATTCGGTGCCTTGATCCGGATTCCATTTCAAGGACCGGATAGCTGTCTTTCCATATTGCAGCTGATCCCCTCACCCAACCCTCTCCCCAGGGAGAGGGCTTTTGGTCGTTTGTCGTCTCAACTTTGTCCCTTCTCCCTGGGGAGAAGGTTAGGATGAGGGGAAAAAGCCATTGTGACGGCCCGGAGTGCAAGTCGGCACAACCTCGGGCCTACGGCCGAGTATCAAGAGGTACAGCCGATTTACGACGTTTCGTCGCCCGGAAATGCCGCCCGCAAACGCTCCATGTGGTTGGAAAGCGGATGAGCCGCCTTCTCGATAACGCCATCGCGTTCTGAGCGAATGAGGTCGTCGAGCCGTACAACGCGCTCGTGAAGGCGCGCTGTCGCATGCATCAATTCCTTTAACCGATCCGGTAGTTCGTCGCGGCCGGGTGTCGTCAGGTCTTCCGTGTAGGGCTTCAGCCGGACCTTGTGCTCCTGCTCCTTGGCTTCTTCCGTCGTCAGCTCGCCTTCATTGACGGCGCGGCGAATGAGAAGCCAGGACGCAAGCTGCATGAGCCGCGTGGTCAGGCGCATGCTTTCCGTCGCATAGGCCAGCGATACCGGTGGCAGCAGATCCTTTGAATCGCGCCGTCCGTCGCCGTCGAGATAGGCGGCGGTGTCTTCGACGAGCGCCATGCCTTCCCGGAAAATCGTCATGAATTGATCGGATTGGGTGAATTTGGCGCCAAACGGAATGGCTTCGGCGGCTTCGTCTTCGTTTGCGTCGCAGGTACTCGAACTGTCGGACATATCTCTACTCACCCCAGGTTTACGTCCCGAACATCATGCATAATGCAGGCCAATGACTGGATCATCAAGGCTCGTCTGAATGGCCAAGGTTAACGGAGAGGGGTTAACGATTGGCCAAAAAAAATGAGCCGCACAAGGCGGCTCAAGAAGTTAACAGGGAGGCGTCAAACAGAGTGGACAGGATCCACTCGCTATCCAGATGTCTGGATGAATCTAAGGTTAGCGCCCACTTCCTAACAAAGGGTTAATCCTTAATTCTTTTCCGCCGAGGCGATGTCTGCGGGCCACACACTTCTAAATTTTGAAGACCTGATCGGCCGCGTTCAGGCTGCTCTCTTTAACCTTAATCGTGTCTTCAATTCGGGCAATCTCGGCCTGCAGTTTTTGCACCAATTCGCGCAGTTCAGCGACGGAAAGCTCCGATAAATCACTACCGATCTCAAAATGACCCGGTTTCTTGGGGCGTGTTTCTTCCAGATCCATGGCACCGGCTCCTTTCGATCGTGCATCCTGGTGTTGAGGCTATCTGGAAATGTAGCTATGTCACGGCCATTCCGAAACTTTCAGAGCAGTGCAACATGACACCGAGCGAGATGACAGCCATCGAGATCGTCGAAGCAGGCGGACCTGAGGTTCTTCAACCTCGCCAAGTACCGGTTCCAGATCCGGGTCCTGGTCAGATCCTGGTGAAAGTAGCCGCCGCCGGGATCAATCGGCCCGACGTCCTGCAGCGAAAAGGATTCTATCCGCCCCCCAAGGGCGCTTCAAAGCTCCCGGGGCTGGAGATTTCCGGCGAAGTTGTCGGCACCGGCTCGGACACCGAGCGATTTGCCGTTGGCGACAAGGTCATGGCATTGGTGAACGGCGGCGGATACGCGGAATATTGCCTCGCCGACGCGGCGGCCGCCTTGCCGATCCCTAGCGGGCTGGACGATGTCCAGGCAGCCGCAGTCCCGGAGACGTTTTTCACGGTCTGGTCGAATGTCTTCGATCGGGGCGGACTTCAGGCGGGCGACTGGCTCCTTGTTCATGGCGGTTCTAGCGGGATTGGGACCACGGCAATACAACTCGGCAAAGCCTTTGGCGCGAATGTTCTGACAACAGCCGGAAGCGCGGAGAAATGCGCGGCCTGCGAGGAATTGGGCGCTGTCCGCGCCATCAATTACCGCGAGGAAGACTTCGCCGATTGCATCAAGGAAGCCAGTGGCGGGCACGGTGCCGATGTCATCCTCGACATGGTTGGTGGTGACTATATCGAGCGGAACTTCCGTGTCGCGGCACCCGATGCGCGGATCGTGCAGATTGGGTTTCTTGGCGGCGCCAAAGCCAAAGTGGACTTCACCCGTTTGATGCTGAAACGGCTGATTTTCACCGGTTCGACCCTGAGATCGCAGACGATCGACGTCAAAGGCGCCATTGCCCAGGCCCTTGAAGCCAAGGTCTGGCCGCTATTGGCCGCGGGAGACGTGAAACCGGTAATCGATACGACCTTCCCGCTGACCGAGGCCGCTGAAGCCCATCGGCGCATGGAATCCAGTGCCCATATCGGCAAGATCGTCCTTACGGTTTGATTGCGATTGCAGATTGACGCGCTCCAGCAGTAGGACCGTGATTTCGCTGAATTTGTGGGAATCGCGAAGAATACAATGCGCTATGATTGCGTCTGTAGAGCCGCACGCTTATATATCGGTCAATTCCCCTTCATTCTGACGACTAGCCTCTCACGCCGGAAGGGGGCGCGAGAGCGGAGGATATCCTTATGACGCGAAAGCCACTGATGCCGAAAGCGACGGCCGTCTGGCTCGTCGACAACACATCGCTGACATTCGAGCAGATCGCCGAATTCTGCGAGCTTCACGTCTTGGAGGTCAAAGGGATTGCCGATGGCGATGTGGCGCTTGGCATTAAGGGCATGGACCCGATCGCGTCAGGGCAGTTGAGCCGCGACGAGATCAAGCGCGGGCAGGCTTCAAGCAAATATCGTCTCAAACTGTCCGAGCCGAAGGTCGAGATCCCGGAAGTCAAAACCAAGCGTGGCCCCCGCTATACGCCGGTCTCGCGCCGCCAGGATCGCCCCAATGCAATTCTCTGGCTCTTGCGCAGCCATCCGGAATTGAAAGACTCCCAGATCATGCGTCTGGTCGGCACAACCAAGCCGACGATCGAAGCCATTCGCGAGCGGACCCATTGGAACTCGGCAAACCTGCAGCCTGCCGATCCGGTTACGCTCGGCCTGTGTACGCAGGTCGACCTCGACAAAGAGGTGCAACGTGCCGGCAAGCGGCTCGAGAAAGAACGAAAAGAGGCTGAGAAGAATCTTGCACCGGGTGCCACGCTGATGCCTGCGGATATGACCACGGCTGCTGCAACGGCGAGTGTTGCTGCCAAGGCGCCGAGCAAACCCAAACACGCAACGCTCGTTACCGCAGCCGAACACGCAGCGCATAAAGCAGCCACAGAGGCGGCCGCGATGGCGATCAAACGCGTTGATGTCGCAGCCGAGATGCCGATGGATCAGGTTGCGAAAGACAGTGCGCACGAGGCGAAACTGGAAGCTGAATCCGTGTTCGCAAAACTCAAGGAACTGAAGGTCGAAGAGTCGACCGACGACTCCGGAGACAGCAGCGAGCCTGCAGCCTGACGCCGGTTGCAGTCGCTATTCCGGGACTTCGACCGTATAGTTGAGCGGCAATCGGCCACCATCGGCATAGATTGTCGTACCGGTAATGTAGCTCGCTTCGTCACTCGCCAGAAACGCGGCAATAGCCGCCACTTCGCTTGGCTCGCCGAAACGCAGCATCGGCGTGCGTGACAGGATCTTGTTCGAAATATCCTTATCGCTGGCCACCTCCTCCAGCATCGGCGTCATGATGCTGCCGGGCCCAATGGCATTGACCCTGATGCCGTGGGGAGCAAGTGACAGTGCCATCGCCTTGTTGAGCTGCGAGATGCCCCCTTTCGAGATCGTGTAGGCGATATGGTCGGGCAGCGCGAACACGGCATTGACGGATGAAAGATGAATGATCGTGCCGGGCGGTTTGCCCTCGCCGATCTGTTCTACCATTTGCTTCGCGACGGCCTGGCTGACGAGGAAGGTTCCCTTGATATTGACGCGCAGGACTTTCTCAAAATCCTCCTCCGCCAGATCGAGAAACGGCGCCGAGTCGAGAACGGCAGCGCTGTTGATCAGCACATCCACACCGCCATAGGCTTCAAGAACCATGGCCATCAGGTTGCGGACATCAAGCCGCTCGGCAACATCGCATCCGACGAATCGGGCCTCCTGCCCCGCCTCGACCAATGCCTCGGCAACGGCTTCGCCGCCATCCTCGTTGATATCCGCCAAAACCACCTTTGCGCCTTCGGCCGCAAAACGCGTCGCACATGCGCGACCGATGCCACTGGCAGCACCGGTTACGATGACCGTCTTATCCTTCACTGACATGAGATGAACAAAGTCCCCCGATGACGTCTCTCCCGGGGGCAAACTAGCGCATTTTGCCGATCGGATATATCGGTTGAATGACAATCAGATTCCGATGCGGGAGCCGGGGCAGAGATCAACGGGTCAGGGGCCTTATCCCGACAACCCCCGATCCTTGAGGGCATCGGTGATTTCACCGAGAATCACGGGATCGTCGATCGTCGCAGGCATCTTGTAGTCCTGCCCGTCGGCAATACAGCGCATAGTCGCCCTCAAAACCTTGCCCGAACGGGTCTTCGGGAGTCTTTTCACCGTAAGAACCGTCTTGAATGCTGCTACGGGTCCGATTTTCTCGCGGACCAGCTGGACAACTTCCTTTTCAACATCTGCATTGGTCCGATCGACTCCGGCATTCAAGACCAGAAAACCCGCCGGAATCTGACCTTTGAGCTGATCGGCAATCCCGATGACAGCACACTCGGCCACATCGGGATGCGAAGCGACAACCTCTTCCATACCACCGGTCGAAAGACGGTGCCCTGCGACATTGATGATGTCGTCGGTACGGGACATGACGTAGATATAGCCGTCTTCATCCATGAAACCCGCGTCGGACGTGTTGTAGTAACCGGTATAGGCGGTCAGATAGCTCTCGCGGAAACGGTCTTCATCGTTCCAGAGTGTCGTCAGGCAACTCGGCGGCAAAGGCAGTTTGATCGCGATGTTGCCCGTTTCATTTCGGGCGACCTCATGTCCGCCTTCATCCAGCACCTGCAAGTCATATCCGGGCATCGCAACGGTTGGTGAGCCGTGCTTGACCGGCAGTGCGCCGAGCCCGATCGGATTGGCTGCGATCGCCCATCCCGTTTCCGTTTGCCACCAATGGTCGATAACCGGAACGGACAGCTTTGCCTCCGCCCATTCCAAGGTATCCGGATCGGCCCGCTCACCGGCGAGGTACAATGTGCGGAATTTCGACAGATCGTAGTTCTTAATCAGATCGCCGTTCGGATCTTCTTTCTTGATTGCGCGGAAAGCCGTCGGTGCCGTGAACAGTGACACGACGTTATGCTCTTCGATCACGCGCCAGAAGACACCGGCATCGGGTGTGCCGACAGGCTTGCCCTCGAAGACGATTGTCGTGTTTCCGGTCAAAAGCGGCGCATAGACGATATAGGAATGGCCAACCACCCAACCGACGTCCGACGCCGCCCAGTAAACCTCGCCAGGCTCAATATCGTAGAGGTTTTTCATGGTCCAGTTGAGCGCAACCATATGTCCGCCATTGTCGCGGACAACACCCTTCGGCTGGCCGGTCGTTCCAGAGGTGTAGAGGACATAAAGCGGATCCGTCGCAGCGACGGTGACGCAGTCCGCGCGTTTGCCTTCGGAGCGCATGGACTCCATGAGCCCGGCCCAATCGTGATCGCGCCCGGCCTGCATCGATGCTTCGGCCTGAGGGCGTTGATAGATAATGCAGGCTTCCGGTTTCGATGTGGCCATATCGATGGCTTCGTCGAGCAGTGGCTTGTACTCGATTGTTCGTCCGGGTTCGATCCCGCATGAGGCCGTGACCATGGCTTTCGGCTTGGCGTCATTGATGCGCGTTGCGAGCTCATTCGCGGCAAAACCACCGAAGACGACGGAATGAATGGCGCCGATCCGGGCACAGGCGAGCATCGCGATGACGGCCTCCGGGATCATCGGCATATACAGAATGACCCGGTCACCCTTATCGACGCCGACGCTCTGCAATCCAGCTGCAAAAGTTGCGACTTCGTCCAGAAGCTGGGCGTAGGTCAGAGACCACTTGTTTCCGGTGATCGGACTATCGTAGATCAACGCCAGCTGATCGGCACGACCTGATTCGACGTGTCGGTCGATACAATTGTAGCAGGTGTTGCACGTCGCATCGGGGAACCAGTGACCATAGAGTCCGGCCTCCGGATCGAACACCTTCGTTGGTGGCGAAACCCAGTCGATGCCCTTGGCCGCCTCGCCCCAAAATGCTTCGGGATCTGATTTCCAGCCTTCATAGACTTCATGATACCGGCTTGCCATGGCGCCTCTCCTCCCCTGAAACAGTTCTGACGCGTCTTCGCTCGACGACATGCGTGGAGCGAACTATGTCTGCTAACCGCCGGCCATTGCAAGATTGCCAAGCGTAGACTTTGGATTACGCGACTTGTGTCGATCGCACGAAAGTCGCAGTCATAACCGGATTACCTTTTCTTTCCTTGATTTGCATCAACCATGGCGGACCATGATCACGGACCCGGTCTTTTATCTTGCGGCGATCCCGGCAGTCATCCTGTTCGGCATGGCAAAGGGCGGATTTGCCGGTGCCCTCGGCATGCTCGGTGTTCCGCTTCTGGCGTTGGTTGTACCGCCGATCCAGGCCGCCGGCATCTTCCTGCCCATTCTCATCGCCATGGATGTTTTCGCACTGTGGGCCTATCGCCGGTCCTGGCATGCGGAAAATCTGATGATCCTGGTGCCGGCCGCCTGCATCGGGATCGCCATCGGCTGGCTGACAGCCGAATTCGTTTCTTCCGATCATGTCCGGCTGATCGTGGGCCTCATCGCCCTACTCTTTACGCTGGATTATTGGTTCGGATGGCGGGCCTCAGGCGATACGGAGCCAAACCGGATGAGTGGGCGTATCTGGGGCGCGGTGGCGGGCTTCACCTCATTCGTCTCCCACGCCGGCGGCCCTCCCCTCCAGATGTATCTGCTTCCTCAGCGACTGGAGCCCAAGCTATTTGCCGGCACAAGCGCGGTGTTCTTCGCCTGCGTCAATTGGATCAAGCTGGTGCCTTATGCGGCCCTCGGTCAGTTCGACGCAACCAATCTCATGACATCGCTCGTGCTGGCACCGTTGGCACCTGTGTCCATCTATGCAGGTGTCAAACTGGTGGAAATCGTCAAAGCGGAGCTCTTTTACAGGCTGACATATATTTTTGTTTTCGTGGTGTCTCTGAAACTGATCTGGGATGGAGCGCGGGCGATTGCAGGGGTTTGATTGCGGGCTCTGCGGTGGGTCACTGGCGGGGTCCGGCGGCATGGGGACTTGTCGGAACCTTCTTGGTCTATGTCGCTCACGGCTAATCCACGCCGTTGGCGTGGGCCTCCGCGGGGGCGGCCTGACCGGCCGGCGCGCGGTCGCGCTTGCCGCGCCACCAAGGCGCGGTGATCCTTGTTCCGATCTGGCAGCGTGGAATTGGGCCGGTGCAGTCCGGCGACATTGGGATTCGCTGGACCATTTGAGTCTGTTTCGCTCACGGCTAATCCACGCCGTTGGCGTGGATTAGCCGTGAGCGATATTGAACCAAAACCGCCCGGGCGCTAGCCTCGCGGAAAGTCGGTCCAAAGAAACATCCGACATCCAATAACTCCCGGGAGAGCACCGTCCATGAGCGCAAATCCGTATGAGCGCGACCTCGACAAGACCGAAGCCAATTATGTGCCGCTGACGCCAATCGGCTTTCTCGAACGCGCTGCTGCCGTTTTTCCCAACGCGATTGCCGTAATCCACGGGCAAACCAAACGCTCCTATGCGGACCTCTATGCCAGATCGCGCCGCCTCGCCTCCGTATTGTCATCCAATGGCATCTCAAAAGGCGACACAGTTTCGGTCATGCTCCCGAACGTCCCTCCGATGCTCGAAGCGCACTACGGTGTTCCCATGACGGGCGGTGTTCTCCACTCCCTCAACACCCGGCTCGACGCCCAGATTATTGCGTTCCAGCTCGATCACGCGGAATGCAAAGTGCTCATCACAGACCGCGAATTCGCGCCGACAATGAAAGAAGCCCTGGCATTGGCCGAGGTCGAGCCGCTTGTCGTGGACTATGACGATCTGGAATTCGCACAGGACGGCGAGCGCCTTGGCACAATCGAGTATGAGGAATTCATCGCACCGGGCGACCCGGCATTCGACTGGCAGCCGCCCGATGACGAGTGGGATGCCATTTCGCTCAACTATACGAGCGGGACGACCGGGGACCCGAAAGGCGTCGTCTATCATCATCGTGGCGCCTATCTGATGGGATTTGCGAATGTCGTTGCCGCCAGTATGGCCAAGCATCCGGTCTATCTGTGGACGCTGCCCATGTTTCATTGCAACGGCTGGTGTTTCCCCTGGTCCGTGTCGGTCGTTGCGGGAACGCATGTGTGCCTGCGCTGGGTGCGGGCAAAGGCCATGTATGACGCGATCGCCGATCATGGCGTCACGCATCTCTGCGGTGCACCGATTGTGATGGCGACATTGCTCAATGCACCCGATGAGGAAAAGCAGCCGCTCGAACGGTCGGTGGAGTTCGTAACGGCCGCGGCGCCGCCACCGGAGTCCGTTCTCGCCGGTATGGCGGAAGCCGGCTTCAATGTCACCCACGTCTATGGCCTGACCGAAAGCTACGGTCCGGCTGTCGTCAACGAGTGGAAGATGGATTGGGACGAACTTGAGGGGGCCGAACGCGCCGCAAAGAAGGCAAGGCAGGGCGTAACCTATCCGACCCTCGAGGGTTTGACCGTCATGGATTCACAGACGATGACCCATGTCACCGACGATGGAGAGACGCTTGGCGAAGTTATGATGCGCGGCAATATCGTCATGAAGGGGTATCTGAAAAACCCGAAAGCGACCGCCGACGCCTTCGCCGGCGGCTGGTTTCATACCGGTGATCTCGGGGTCCTCCACGACGACGGCTACATTCAGCTCAAGGATCGTTCGAAGGACGTCATCATATCGGGCGGTGAGAACATTTCGTCGATCGAAGTCGAGGATACGCTTTACAAGCACCCGGACGTCCAGGCGGCCGCCGTTGTTGCAAAGCCGGACGATAAATGGGGAGAAACCCCCTGCGCCTTCATCGAGATCCGCGACGGGGCGAGCATTTCAAGCGAAGATATCATCGCGTTCTGCCGCGAGAATCTCGCGCGATATAAATGCCCGCGGCATGTGGTTTTTACGGAATTGCCGAAAACCTCGACTGGAAAAGTTCAAAAATATGTTCTGCGGGAAATGGCCAAGGACGTCTAGCACGAGCGAATCCCCGGACCGGAAGCGAAAAAGACCTATCGCTCCTTAAGATCAGGCCTTTACTTCCGGTCGCCTGTTCAATACCGCGCCCTGATTGGGCCCGACTGTCGCGCTTGGAATGAACCGACGCGCTAAGCGACGTCGCTCATGCCATGTTTGAGCCGTTCGATTTCGTCCTTCAAACGGAGTTTTTCGCGTTTCCAAGTATTGATTTTCAAGGAATCGGCCGATGGCCGCGCCTCTTCCTCTTCAATCTTTTTCTCCAACATACGGTGTTTTTCGGACATTTCCGCCAGATGTGCGTCCAGCGCCATGTTTTTGCCTCCCTAACGATTCGCCTGTTGAGGCCAAGATTGTGACAAACGGGTGACTGTTTGTCTAATCGCCGTGGACAAGTTTTCATCGAATTGGCAGAAATCCGCCAACTGATTATTTCATGAGCTATTAGGCAAAGTCTTGCGTCGCAATTCGTTCGCCGCGATACTCGCGCAATGGGCCGTCCATGCGGTGGGGACAGGGAGAGGCAATTCATGGCAACGGAGGAGGAGCGCGAACTCCGCGCAACCCTGGCCCGCCTCAAGCTTGAGCATCGCGATCTCGACAGCGCGATCGATGCCTTGGAGGATTCGGGCCGCGGCGATCAGCTACAAATCAAACGGCTAAAGAAAATGAAACTCCAGCTGAGGGATGAAATCTCTCGGATAGAAGACCAACTGCTGCCAGATATTATCGCTTAGCGTTTAGCTCAGCCGTCTACGCATATACCGCCACAGCGGACAACCATCCATTAATTGCCGCACTATCGAATTTCGTTTTTGCGGCGGTACATCGCCCGGTCCGCGCGTTCCATCACATCCACAACCGTATCGCCGCGCGCAAATGCTGCGACGCCGGCACTGATGGAAACCGCAATTTGTACGCCCTCATGGACTAAATGTTGCTCGCGGACCCGCGCCATGAACTCATCCGCCTTGACTTGCGCTTGTTCCGCTGTCGCGCGTTGGAGGACGACCGCAAATTCATCGCCACCCAGGCGGCCAATGATGTCCGAACGCCGGACATTCTGAACCAGCGTGTCTGCAACGAGACGCAGGACGTCGTCGCCAACCCGATGGCCATAATCGTCATTGATGCGTTTGAACCGATCGAGATCGCAGAAGATCACCGAACCGGGCGTCTGGTAGCGCTCGGAATAAGCGAGAGTCCGCTCGAGTTCGCGCAGAAACCCGCGTCGATTGAGGACAGGAACGAGCGGATCCTCATCGGCCATATCCTCCAGTTCGCTCACGCGCTGCTTGGCTTCCATAAGCTCGCTGCTCATGCGATCGAGCTCGTCCATGAGCTGCATTACGGTAGAACGGACAGCCGGTGTCAGCTCCGACTGCGGGACATCTTCCATAAGACTGCCAGCCACCGGGAGACGGCGGCGACCGGCTGGGTCGCTCATTCGATCTGCAACGGGAACCGATTGTTCGCCGGTTTGTCTTCGCTCTGCCGCCGTCTTCGCCATTCAAACCGGCTCCCCATCCCGCTCAATCGATCTGCTCGTTTGTCCGGTGCAGACAGATTGGTCAGGCACCTCTGAATTGAGCAGCGGGCCCAACAGCAAACGAACGCGGCTCCGCACAATCTGGAATACCGAATAAAACTAAATGATTCGCTTCATTCTGTGCCAGCTTGAAGAATTGGGCACCAAATCCTGCTTTCTGCGCCACGCAACCAGTTTGCCCACACCCCTCCGACGGCCTGCCTTGTTATTCCGGTCACCCCCCCTATAATCGCGCGTTTTCTCGGGGAAAATCGGGGTATCTCTTATGGCTTCGGCAAAGGCATTGGTCGGTATTATCATGGGGAGCCAGTCCGACTGGCCGACGATGCAGGCTGCCGCACGCGTCCTTGACGAACTTGGTATCGCCCACGACGACCGGATTGTTTCGGCCCACCGGACACCCGACCGCCTCTATGACTATGCAAGATCCGCGCGCGAGCAAGGTCTCAAGGTGATAATTGCCGGCGCCGGCGGTGCTGCGCATCTGCCGGGAATGGTTGCCGCAATGACGCCACTGCCCGTTCTGGGGGTCCCGGTCGAAAGCCGCGCGCTGTCGGGCCAGGACAGCCTGCTATCGATCGTTCAGATGCCTAAGGGTGTCGCGGTCGGCACGTTGGCAATCGGAGAGCCCGGGGCAGCCAATGCCGGTCTGCTGGCGGCACAAATCCTTGCTCTCTGCGATACCGAACTTGCGGCCCGCCTCGACGATTGGCGGCGCCTGCGGATGGAAGCTGTTGGCGACCGGCCCGCGACGGACGCCGGCTGAGCATGTCGAGGATCATCGATAAACCGCTCGAACCAGGCGCGACGATCGGAATTCTCGGCGGCGGCCAACTTGGCCGGATGCTAGCCATGGCGGCAGCTCGCCTTGGGTTCAGATGCCATATCTACTCCGACAAGATTGAAGCACCGGCAACGGATGTCGCGAGCACCGAGACCCACGCTTCTTTCGACGACGAGGGCGCGCTTGAGTTGTTCGCGCACTCGGTTGATGTTGCAACTTACGAGTTTGAAAACGTTCCCGCAGATTCCCTTTCGGTGATCGGGCGCATCACACCCGTCGCACCGCCGATCGACGCACTTGGCGTCGCGCAGGACCGGCTCCGGGAGAAGGAGTTAGCCCGATCGCTGGGTATCGGAACGGCTCCGTTCGCTCCCGTCGACAGCGAAGAGGATCTCAGAAACGCTCTCGCCGAAATTGGCTGTCCGGCGCTCTTGAAGACCCGGCAACTCGGCTATGACGGTAAGGGGCAGGTCAAGATCGGTGCGCTGTCGGAAGCGTCTGCCGCTTTTGCCGAGATTCGGAACGCTCCAGCCATTGTCGAGCGGTTTGTACCCTTTGAGCGGGAGATATCGGTGCTGGCCGTCCGTGGATGGGATGGCGCCGTCGCTTTTTATGATCCGCCGGAAAACGCGCATGCCAATCAGATTCTCCAGGAGACCGTCGTGCCGGCGCAGGTCGACGACGATGTCGCAGAACGGGCTCGCTCTATCGCAATGGAAATTGCAGCAAAGCTCGAATATGTCGGCGTGCTTTGTGTCGAGCTCTTTGTGGTGAAGCAGGGGAACGGTTACGAGTTGCTGGTCAACGAAATGGCACCTCGCGTTCACAATAGCGGCCACTGGACGCTGGAGGCCTGTGTCACAAGCCAGTTCGAAAACCACATTCGAGCGGTGGCCGGCTGGCCGCTCGGCACGACGGACCGCCATAGCAATGCAGTCATGCGCAATCTCATCGGACCTCAGGTCAACGAATGGGATGTATTGGCGGCGGAGCCCGGAACAGCCGTTCATCTATATGGAAAAGGGGAAGCGCGAGAAGGCCGAAAGATGGGCCATGTCACGCGGCTCATTCCAAAATAACCGAAACAAAAGTCAGTCATCGAAGTATCCCAGAACCATAGACCGCTGAAATCAGTCGATTTTTCTCGGTTTTTGGGAGATTGATTGCGAATCCATTAATCTAGACATCCGATAATCTGTTTGATACAGGTGCCGAAACGAGGCAACGAACACCCATTCGGTGGCTCGGATGCGCCTTGACTGAAATTGAAAACCATAGAGACGGAGACGTAGGCACGTGCAAGTCAGTGTCCGCGATAATAATGTCGACCAAGCCCTTAAAGTGCTGAAGAAGAAACTCCAGCGCGAGGGTGTATTCCGAGAGATGAAGCTCCGGAATTGTTACGAAAAGCCCTCGGAAAAGCGGGCCCGCCAGAAAGCCGAAGCGGTCCGCCGCGCTCGCAAGCTGGCTCGCAAGCGCGCCCAGCGCGAGGGTCTGATCCCCGGTAAGGCCAAAACCCGTCCCTCGGCCGGCGGGCGGCGCTAGGACCTAGCTCGCCGATCAGCAGGTCGAAATGCTGTCGCACGGCAGAGCTGCCATGCACGGAGCGTCTTGCCAGTGGCGGTCTCGCGCCGAACAGATAAAGCGGAAAAGACTCTAATCGTTGGCCGCGGTGCCGATTTGCGCAGCGCCGCCGGTAACAACGATCTGGCGATGAGGGTAGGGAATTGAGACGCCGGCTTCGTCCAAGGCATATTTGACGGCGCGGTTCAGCTCGAAATTGACATCCCAGAAGTCCTGACGATCGATCCATGCTCGAAGCTGGAGGTCGACCGAGCTGTCACCGAGCCCTTTGACGATGACGATCGGCTCAGGGTCCGATTTGATACGTTCGTCCGCCTTCGCCAAATCCAGAACGATCTTGCGTGCCTTGTCGATGTCATCGTCATAGGAAATGCCGATCATCATATCCAAGCGTCGTCGCGGCCGCATGGAGTAGTTGAATATGGTGCCGGACCAGATGGCGCTATTCGGTACGGCAACGAAGATACCTTGCGACGTGTGCATGCGAGTCATGAACATCCCGATCTCATCGACCGTACCGCCGACCCCGCCTGCCTCAATGAAGTCGCCAACGCGAAACGGGCGCAGCATGAGCATCATCAGACCGGCAGCAACATTCTGCAATGTCCCTTGCAGGGCAAGGCCGATTGCAAGACCGGCGGCACCGAGGACGGCAATGATACTGGTTGTCTGAACGCCAAACTCGGCGAGTACGAGAATGCCCGTGAATACGAGGACCGCATAGCGCGCGATCTGTGAGAGGATCGGGATCAGCGTGCGATCGAACTTGGCAATCGATTCCAGGCGCCTGCGGACGTTGCGGCTGACCCAGCCGGCGATAATGAAACCGGCGATGAGGAGCGCCACAGCCGTCGCCAGACTGAGCGTGTAATCGAGCCCGGAGCTAAATACTTCCGTTGCCGCTGTTTTGATTTCGTCCATCGCTCATTGGCCTCCCGGCAGATCGTCGAATGCTGTCCAATCCGGACCCGTCATGGCGCGCTTAGATACCACAAATCCGGACGTTGTCACGGTCCGCATTCGCTGTAGACAGATCCTATTGCGCACGATCCGGCAGTTTGTCCAGGAACTCGCTGACCCTTCCCCAGCTTCCATGATCGAAGAGATCGCTGTGCCCCCCATCCGGGAAGATTGTGAGCGCGACCGGACCGGTTGCCGCAACATGGAGTTTTTTCGCATGCGAAACAGGAATGACGGCATCAAGCTCCCCATGCACGATCAGGATCGGCGCCTTGACCCGTTTGATATGCTCGATGGTCCGCCACTGATCGGACATGATCAAACGCAGCGGCAGAAACCAATAGGTGCTCTTCGCAACGTCGACCGTCGAGGTTAGTGGGGCCTCCAGGACGACCGCGCGGACTGGCCGTTCCGCCGCGAGCTGGACCACTGTGCCCGTCCCAAGCGACTCGCCATAAAGAATAATCTGTTCCGGCGTCCGACCCTGCCCGCGCAAATAATCATAGATCCGCATCGCGTCAGCCACATTGGCGGCCTCGCTGGGGCGCCCTTCCGAACCGCCATAGCCGCGTGCATTGATGTAAATGACGCCGTATCCGGCCGACTGAATAGTCGCGATCTTGTCCGCGCGACCCGCTGCATTGCCGGCGTTGCCATGAAAATAGACGACAGTTGGCTTATTGGTCGGACCTGGGGCATACCAGCTCACCAGGGTCTTTCCGTCCGGCATCGGAACTTCGATCTCTTCGACACCGTGAAGGCCGATATCTTTCGGAGCCACGCGGGTGCGATCCGGAAAATACATGAAGAGACGCTCGGCAAAGAAGCCCGCGATGCAAATGGCCGCGTAGCCTGCGACCAGCCAGCTCAATATCTCAATCACCCTTGTGCCGCCCCCTGTTGGCATCGGGGGGTTCTAGCCGGCTTGGCAGGCAGGGTCAAAGGCCGCGTCGCAGCATGCGCGCTTTTGCGCCCCACAGATCGACCAGGATAAATGTCCGATCACGGCTGCATTCAAGGAACTCAGAGTGCCTTCACGATCTCTTCGGTCATTTTCTTGGCGTCGCCAAAGAGCATCATCGTGTTGTCGCGATAGAACAACGTATTGTCGATGCCCGCATATCCCGAAGAAAGAGACCGCTTAGAGAACATGACCGTACCGGCCTTCCAGACCTCGAGAACCGGCATGCCGAAGATTGGCGAAGACGGATCTTCCAACGCTGCAGGATTGGTAACGTCGTTGGCGCCGATGACAAAGACAACGTCTGCCTGAGCGAAATCGTTGTTGATGTCCTCGAGTTCGAACACCTCGTCATAGGGTACGTTGGCTTCTGCAAGCAGCACATTCATGTGTCCCGGCATACGGCCTGCGACCGGATGAATAGCGTAGGCGACCTCGACGCCCTCTTTCTTGAGCTCGTCGGCCATGTCGCGCAGAGCGTGCTGCGCCTGGGCGACTGCCATGCCGTATCCCGGCACGATGATGACCTTGCCGGCATTCTTCATGATAAAGGCGGCATCGTCCGCCGAGCCGCGCTTGACAGGACGCTCCTCAGCTTCGCCCGCAGCAGCAGCAGCCTCGCCACCGAACCCACCGAGAATGACGCTGATGAAGGAACGGTTCATGCCCTTGCACATGATGTAGGAAAGAATGGCGCCGGACGATCCAACAAGCGCGCCGGTGATGATCAAGGCGATATTGCCAACGGTGAACCCGATCCCCGCAGCCGCCCATCCCGAATAGGAGTTGAGCATCGAAATGACGACCGGCATGTCGGCACCGCCGATCGGAATGATAATCAGCACGCCAATCGCCAATGCCAGGAACGTCAGCATCCAGAACGCCGTATGGCTCTCCGATACGGCAAACCAGACGATAAACAATATGAGCAAGGCGCCGAGAATGGCATTGAGCAGATGCTGCTTCGGGAATACTACGGGGGCACCCGAAACGAGCCCTTGCAGTTTCGTAAAGGCGATGATCGAACCCGTAAACGTGATCGCTCCGATTGCGACACCGAGCGACATCTCAACCAGGCTGGCTGCTGGAATTGAGCCAGGTGCCCCGATCCCGAATGCCGCCGGTGCATAAAGGGCTGCCGCAGCGACGAAGACCGCCGCCAGGCCGACCAACGAGTGGAAGGCGGCCACAAGCTGAGGCATCGCCGTCATGGGGATGAGGCGTGCGATCATCGCCCCGACACCGCCACCGGCGGCCAGTCCAACGATAATCAGGACCCAGGTTGACGCAGAGGGCAGTGCCACCGCCAACGTCGTAAGAATAGCAATGAGCATCCCGGCCATGCCGAGATAGTTGCCTTGCCGAGACGTCTCGGGAGAAGACAGTCCGCGAAGCGACTGAATGAACAGAATGCCGGAGATCAGATAGAGGACGACGACGAGATTTGCGGACATGCTCAGCGATCTTTCTTACGGTACATGGCGAGCATGCGTTGGGTCACCAGGAAGCCACCGAAAATATTCACGGCAGCCAGAATGAGCGCGACAAAACCGAAGGTCTTTGCTGTTCCATTGGCGGAACCGTCGAAGAGTCCGCCTCCCTCGACAGCAACCGCCAGCAGCGCCCCAACCACGATCACCGACGAGATCGCATTGGTCACCGACATCAACGGCGTGTGCAGCGCCGGCGTGACGCTCCAGACCACGTAGTAGCCAACGAAGATCGCGAGCACGAAGACGGTAAAGCGATACAGGAATGGCGAAACCTCGCCTTCACCGGCACCACCAGCGGCCATTGCTGCCTCGGGAGCGATCGCGAAAAAGGCCACGAGTGCAATCAGCACTCCCAAGGCCATCATGCGGCTCAATCCGTTTCTCATGACGCGTCCTCCTTGGTCAGCATGGGATGCACCAACTTGCCATCTTTGGCGATGAGTGTTCCGGTCACGGTTTCATCTTCCCAATCGATCGCAAGCTCGCCCTTTTCCTTGTCGATCATCGGCTGAATGAAGGCCAGCAGGTTGCGGGCATAGAGGCTCGATGCGTTGACGGGAACTTCACCGGCAAGATTGAGCCGTCCCATGATTGTGACGCCGTTGTGCTGGATAACCTCGCCCGGCTTGGCAACCTCGCAATTGCCGCCCCGCTCGACGGCCATATCGACGACGATCGAGCCCGGACGCATGCTCTCGACCATTTCCTTGCTGATCAAACGCGGCGCGGGCCGCCCCGGGATCAAAGCGGTCGTCACGACGACGTCCTGGTTTTTGACATGTTCGGCAACCAGTTCCGCCTGCTTGCGCTTATATTCGTCTGACATTTCCTTGGCATAACCGGCCGCGGTTTCAGCTTCCTTGAATTCATCATCCTCGACCGCGATGAACTTGGCGCCGAGCGAGGCAACCTGTTCTTTTGCAGCGGGCCGCACGTCCGTTGCCGTCACGATCGCGCCCAGCCGTCTTGCCGTTGCAATTGCCTGGAGACCTGCGACACCAGCCCCCATCACGAAGACGCGCGCTGCCGGCGCCGTACCCGCGGCTGTCATCATCATCGGCATCACCCGATGGAATTCGGCCGCAGCGTCCACCACGGCTTTGTAACCGGCCAGGTTCGACTGTGATGACAGGATATCCATGGACTGCGCCCGCGTGATCCGCGGCATGAGCTCCATCGCAAAGGATGCGAGACCATTGCTCGCCATCGCTTCCAATGCCGGTTTTTCGCCAAACGGATCGAGCGCTCCTGCGAGAATCGCCGTCTTCTTCGCATCCTTTAGCAGATCGTCTGCCGGGCGCCGGACGGTCAGGATGATGTCGGCATCTTTCACCGTATCGGCCGCCGACGGGACGATTGTCGCGCCCATTTCCTTGAAGTCGTCGTCAGAAAAATGCGAGCCATTGCCGGCACCCGACTGCACGTTGATCGTACATCCCAATCCGACGAATTTCTTGGCTGTCTCAGGCGAGAGCGCGACACGACGTTCAGTAGAATCGGTCTCGCTCGGAACTCCAATAGTAATCATGGCAGACAATGCCCAATGCGATGCAGCGCGGCAGTGCGCGCTAAGAAAAATGATGAAAGTTCGATTAGACCAGGAAAATGGCCATTCCAATCAGGATCAATACGACAATGGCCGTAAGATAGATCGTGCCTTTGATAAACATAGAATAGGTGCTGCGATGCTCGTCATAGTCCATCGCTTCATGGCCACCGGAATAGTCTATGCCCATAATAGTTCCCTTCCCGTCATGAAATCCGCTTGATGGAGGGGGATATCACATGCGCAAGGCGCTGGGCAATCGTCAGGCCCTGCCTATAGGCAAATTGACGCAATGCAGGCAGAGGTCGGATTACCGCACCAATCCAACGAATATGGTTCCAGGCAGGTTTATGTACTGTTCTCCCACTCAGAACCACGAATTTCGCTCCGGCCGAATGAACTTTCGAGCAAGAATATTCCTACCATGAGCAGACGAAGACGGCACCGGCAGTGAACGCGCGATGATCACATTCCGCGGCCAACTGCTTTGAGCTGGTTCTGAGTTGATCTCCAAGATGTCCCCGAGCAGCCTCGCCACACTCGCATTAACCACATCGACACTGAACAGTAGTCGCGGACGTAAGGATTCGTTTACCTTAATGCTCCCGCCTCTTGGGCGGACAGATGTCGGTCTCTGACGACAACAGCCGCGATCGAAGTCAGCCGAGCGCTCTTGGACGCGTATCGTTAGACGGAACTGAACAAACAATAACGACACCGGTTCAACGGTTTCGCGCGCTCCATAGGAGCACGGGGAGGCTGAGAAACGCCGATCACGACCGTTAGGTCCGATTGGCCTTCAAAGCTGCGCGAGGGTACCGTGAAAACGACAGAAGCACTTATCCTGGTCGCGACGCTCATGGCGAAGCGGCCGAACATACCGCTCATCAAGATACAAACCCACAAACGACAAACGATCCCCAAGATGTACGTGGCGATGCCGTCGGGAACACGGTTGCGAACATCCGGACACAGTTTGATTCTACAATCTTAGAATTCAGCCGCCAGCGGCGGGTGTGGTCAGGCGCGGCTGATCCGACAGTGTGCCGGGTCAGGCCTTACCACACCCATCAACCAGCAATGGTTGGCCGCAATCAATAGCGGTATCCGCCACGCCGGTAGCCACCCGGAGGAGGATGACCATAACCGGGTCTGCGATCGTAGCCGGGAGGTCGCCTGTGGCCAGGGCGATATCCGGGCCGCTGGTAAGGTCGGGCATAGCCATAATGGCCGTTACAGACTGCCTTCGTCTTCGCCTTCACATGCTTGATCCAGGCTTCGGACGGCTCGAAATCGTCATGCTCGATCTTGCCGTAATTGGCGAATGCATCGAGCGCCGCATCGGATCGCGGTCCCCACAAACCGTCCAGCGGACCTCGGTAACAGCCCACACGTTTGAGCTCTGTCTGGAGGGTCAGGACGATATTGACCTTTTCGGTGAGCTTTTCAGGGGCCGGATCTTTGGATTCGGGAACAGCCACTGTTTTGGCAGCCGGCTCTTCCTTGGGTTTCGCCTCTTCAACTTTGGCCGGAGTGGCAGCGGCGGGTATCGTTTCGGTTACCGCGGCCTCCTTTTTCTCAGGGGCGGCAGCTTTCTCGGCTTTGCCGGCATCCGCTTGTCCAACCCCGGTTTTCACTTCAGCCTTCGCAGGTTCCACCGCCTTCGCCGCAGGCTTTTTCTCTTTCTGCGGTTCGACCACGATCTGGCGAGTTGACGGAGTCTCTGGTTGCGCCTGACTCAGCGCGGCACTCGTCAAAGTGACCGGAATAGCAAATGCCAAACAGCTTGCGGCCCCGGTCAAGAGCTTCAGGTTACGGTTCATGACCTCTTCCTCTGCATACCAAAAGCCCCCGGATTCTCAGCGAATCATAGCTTCTCTACGCGTCAGAACTCGGCTTTAAATCCATAATCAACCTAGCCTATTGAGGAGGACGCGAAAACCGGTATGTCCGCATACCCCATATCAGTCGCCTTCCGGGTTTGGCAGCGGCACCCCGACTGCACCAAAAGCGGCGGCCTGCCGGAGCCCGACTTCATCCAGTTCGAAACCCTCGATGGCCTGGTTGAACAGCCGATAGTAATTCATCTTTGCGTCAAGATGGAGGAACACGCCGCCGAGGCCAATCGCCGCTCTGTCCATGAAGACAAATTCGCGCGGGACCCTGACCGGTCCCTTCTCACGGAGCTGCTGGTGGACCTGGAAGGCCTGCCGGCGGCCATACTCCGCCGGGCTGACGCCATCGGCCAATGCCCGCTCGCGGTCTTCCAGCATCGGACCGTAGATGAATTCGGCCCAGATATTGAGAATATCGATGACCTCGTTCTTGAGATCCGTGAACCCCCAGGTTTCGTAGGCGTGCACGGTCAAATCGCGATTGTCCGTTAGAAGCCCATTGTATAGGTCGATGACCCCTTGCACGAATTTGGGTGCAAAGGTGCGCATGCAGCCATAATCGAGTAGGTTTATGCCGCCGATCCGGCCATCTTCGTTTTCAAAGGCCGTATAATTGCCGAGATGGGGATCGCCATGGATGACGCCAAAATGGCTGAACGGATACCACCAAGCCTGGAACATGGCAGCCGCGATACGATTTCGCTGCTCGAGATGGGCGCCCTTATAATCCAGAACCGGGCGCCCCTTGAGCCACGTCATCGTCAGAAGACGACCCGTCGACAAGTCGGGCTGTATCTCTGGAACACGGATACCGGGTTCGTCAGCGAAAATCTCCTGATAGAGTTGCGTATGACTGGCCTCGAGCCGGTAGTCGAGTTCCTCGCGAAGGCGGGCCGAGATCTCCTTGAGCATTTCGCTCGTATCGATCGCAGGGTCCATCCGCTTGTGGATTGAGAAGACGATCTTGAGCTGGTTGAGGTCGGCCTCGACTGCCGACTCCATGTCCGGATATTGCAGTTTGCAGGCTAGCGACTGCCCATCAGGCGATACTGCCCGATGAACCTGACCGAGCGATGCCGAGGCCGCAGCCTGATGCTCGAACGACCGGAAGCGCGATTGCCAATCGGCACCGAGTTCTGCCGCCATTCGCCGCTTGACGAATGACCATCCCATTGCCGGCGCCTGGCTCTGAAGCGTCGACAGCTCCTGGACATACTCTTCGGGCAGCGCATCGGGGATGGTGGACATGAGCTGCGCCACCTTCATGATCGGGCCTTTGAGACCGCCCAATGCCTTGGCGAGTTCGGCCGCGTTCTTGTCGCGGTTAAGATCGTAGCCGAAGAGACGGGCGCCTGCGACACGGGCCGCCACGCTGCCGACATTGGTTCCGACCCGCGCATAGCGGCGTACGCGCCGCGACAACCGATTGGCTTCACTATCGTTACTTCTGTCGCTTTGTTCGTTCACTCACGACACTCCTGCAAACGATCGGTGCCACGTCGGGTATTCAGGTTTTGCCGCCGTTCAGCTCATTGTCTCGAGTTCGTCGATCATACGGTCCAGCAGGCCAAGACCCATCGTCCAGAAACCCGGATCCGTCGCATCAAGACCAAAGGGGGCGAGCAAATCCTTGTGATGCTTCGACCCACCGGCCCGCAGCATATCGAGATATTTTTCCGCAAAGCCGTCATTCGCGTCCTCGTAAACCGCGTAAAGCGAATTCACCAGACACTCACCGAAAGCGTAGGCGTAGACATAGAAGGGCGAATGAATGAAGTGCGGGATGTAGCACCAGAACGTCTCGTATCCTTCGCCAAGCGTTATAGCCGGCCCAAGGCTGCGGCGTTGCACACCCAGCCAGATCTCGCCGAGCTGTTCTGCCGTCAACTCACCCTCGCGGCGCGCAATGTGGACCTCGCGCTCGAATGTGTAGAACGCGATCTGTCGGACGACCGTATTGATCATGTCCTCGGCCTTCTGCGCCAGCATAGCCTTGCGCTCACGCTTGTCCTCCACCTTGGCCAGCAGACTCTGGAAGGTGAGCATTTCGCCGAATACACTTGCCGTTTCCGCAAGGGTCAGTGGCGTCGGCGCCATCAGCGGTCCCTGCTCGTTAGCAAGGACCTGATGCACGCCATGACCAAGCTCGTGCGCAAGCGTCATGACATCGCGCGGCTTGCCCTGATAGTTGAGCAGAATATAGGGATGCGCACTTGGAACGGTCGGATGCGAGAACGCGCCGGGCGATTTTCCCTCACGGACGGGCGCATCGATCCAACCCTTATCGAAGAATTTGGCGGCAATATCTGCCATATCAGGCGAGAAAGCCCTGTAGGAATCAAGCACCGTCGACTGTGCGTCGTTCCACACGATCTTCTGTTTCGGCTCTTCGGGAAGCGGGGCATTGCGGTCCCAGTGCGCCAGCGTGTCCTGACCGAGCCAACGCGCCTTAAGGCTGTAATAGCGATGCGAAAGGCGCGGATAGGCCTCTTCGACAGCAGCAACAAGAGCGTCTACGACCGGGCGCTCGACCCGGTTTGCCAAATGCCGGGAATCGGCAACATCCTCAAATCCGCGCCAGCGATCGGAAATTTCCTTGTCCTTCGCCAGTGTGTTGGTGATCAGCGTAAACAGACGCTGGTTCTCGCCAAAGACCTTGGCCAGCGCATCCGCGCCCGCGCGACGTTTCTTTCCGTCATGGTCCAGCATCAGATTAAGCGTCGGCTCAAGGCTGAGCTGCTCACCATCGACTTCGAAACGAAGTGCGGTCATGGTTTCGTTGAACAGCCGGTTCCAGGAGGCTCGCGACGTGAGTCCCTTGTCATGGAACAGTTCTTCGATCTTATCGTCGAGCTGATAGGGACGCTCTTTGCGAAGATCCTCGATCCACGGCCGGTAGTGCCCAAGCGCCTGATCGGACATGGCGCGCTCCAGCACGTCATTGTCGATCCGATTCAGCTCAAGCTCGAAGAATAGAAGGTGGGTGGTGATTTCCGTCAGCTTGCTTTGAATGTCGCCATAGAATTTGGCGCGTTCCGGATCCGCGGTATCAGCGGCATAGAGAAGTCCTGAGTAAGATCCAATGCGCCCGAGTACGTCGCTCATCGATTCGTAGGCACCGACGGCTTCGGCAAGACGTGCGCCCGCCTGGTCGCCGCTGGCAAGTCCGCCAAGCGCACCTTGATATCGCTCCTGGAATGCCGTCGCGTCCTTACGCGCCTTTTCCAGATCTCTTGTCAGTCCCGCACTCTCGATGCCGTCATAAAGATCTTTGAGATCCCATTCCGGCATCGCGCCCAGATCCGTATCCTTTTCGCTGCTGACCGCCGCCATACTCGGTGATTGAACAACATTCCCTTTGACACCATTCGGGAACGGGACGTTCGACATAACCCGCATTCGTCTCTCCTAGATCACCAACGTCCAATCGGGATCGATCGAATGTTGTTCAGTTGTTCGGCTCTCTTGAGTTCGGTTCCGGCAGCAGCATCGATCTGCACTTATGCCACCCCCTTATGTGCGCCACCGACAGCAGCCCTTCAAGCCTTTCCGATGGCGACCGATGGGCGCGGCACAAATCTGTCCAGAATCGAACACAGCATAAAGGTCGCGTTTACCCTTTTCGCGATATGCTCCGCATCGTGTTCGGCAGGGCTTGCCTTTTGGAACGACCCGGCCGTGGCGGTGCAAAACCGTGCAGTGTTCTGTAACGAGTATGAGTAGCGAGTTCCTGATGGCGAAATGCGTATTGGTCGTCGACGACGATCCCACCCAGCGTCGTATCATCGAAGAAACCGTCAAACGTTTCGGCTACGAAGCGGCCACCGCAGATGGCGGAGAAGCCGCCGTGGCGCGTCTTACGGATCCCGACGAAAAGCCCATATCAGTTGTGCTTCTCGACCTCGTCATGCCTGATCTCGACGGCATGGGCGTCCTTGACCGACTGCGCTCCAAACCGGGCATTCCCCCGGTCATCGTTCAGACGGCCCATGGCAGCATTGACGCTGCTATCGGCGCCATGCGGGCTGGTGCCATTGATTTCGTGGTCAAACCGGTCAGCCCGGAACGCCTGGAAGTATCGCTGAAGAATGCGCTGCGGATCAACGTCCTTGAGGGAGAGATCACGCGAATCAGCCGCAAGCGGGACGGTCATCTCTCATTCGGCGACATGATCACCAAGAGCCCGGTCATGGACCGCGTGGTCGATCTCGGCAATCGCGCCAGCCAATCGACAATCCCGGTTCTGATCGAAGGCGAATCAGGCGTCGGCAAGGAGTTGATTGCCCGCGCCATCCAGGGCGAAAGCGATCGTGCCGGCAAACCTTTCGTTGCGGTCAATTGTGGCGCTATCCCAGAAAATCTGGTTGAGAGCATCCTATTCGGCCATGAGAAAGGGTCTTTTACCGGTGCGACCGATAAACGGCCCGGCAAGTTCCTGGAAGCGGATGGCGGTACGCTGTTCCTTGATGAGATCGGCGAACTGCCCCAAGACGCCCAGGTGAAACTTCTACGCGCGCTCCAGGAAGGCGAAATCGATCCCGTCGGAGCCAAACGCCCGGTAAAGGTGGATGTCCGCCTCATCTCGGCAACCAACCAGGACATGATCAAACAGGTCCAGGAAGGCAACTTCCGCGAGGACCTCTATTACCGGATCAACGTCTTCCCCGTCTGGGTCCCGCCGCTCAAAGAGCGCCTCGACGACATTCCGGAGCTGGTTCAGCACTTCATCACGCGATTCGCGACTGAAGAAGGCAAGCGAATAGACGGCGTTTCACCGCGCGCGCTCGACATGCTGCAGCGTTATCCCTGGCCAGGCAACGTTCGCCAGCTGGAAAATGCCGTGTTTCGCGCGGTCGTGCTGGCGGATGAGCCCACACTGGATGTCGGCGAGTTTCCGCAGATCGCTTCCCATGTCGAGGGCTATGAGGTCACCGTGCCGGCAGCCCCGAGCGTCCCGGAACCCGAGCCGCTCTTCGAGGGCCCGGCCCTCCTTGGCGACGATGGACCCGTTCCATCCACGATTTCTGTTTCAGCCGAAAACGGCCGCGATGCACTCGGTATCCCCGCCCTGACCGAAGGCGGCGAAATCCGCTCGCTTGAGGACATGGAAGCCGACATGATCCGCCTGGCGATCGGCCGCTACCGCGGACACATGACCGAAATTGCCAAGAAGCTCGGGATCGGGCGCTCCACGCTCTATCGCAAGATGCGCGAATTCGGTCTCGAGGCTCACGTGAGCTGAAGCTATCACAATGCACCCGGGCCCGATCGAGGGCTCGGGGCCGATCACTTGCCCCATTCCAACCTTTCGATATCTCAGATGCAGATTTACAACAGCCCGCTGAAAAGTTTCGCGCTTCACGTAATGATGAGCGGCAAACACTGGCAAACCGGCGGGGGGCACCCTAGTTTTCAGTCAGCTGCCGGTGTGAACCATCGGCTGGCCTCGGTCGTTTAATGTCATGGGAGATTGTTTTTCAGCGCGCGCCCAAGAGCAAATTGTCTTAGCGAATTACGCGCATTCGGTGCTGAAAAATGAGAATTCTGGCTCTGAAATCAGGCGCATGGCTGCGCTCTTCCGGGGCTGGTGACAACAGAACGAGAGTTTGTCGAGGGACGTTTGAAATGCGGCTAACAGGTTCAATCGCACTCGGGCTCATTATCGGGACAGGTTTTGTCACGGCAGTGCACGCCGTTGAGCCCGATGCCCCCGAAAAACTCATTTCGAGGATCGATGCCACATCGTTCGAAGTGCAAAAACGGCTCGCACGCCCCTTCAAAAAGGCAAACAAGCAACAAAAGAGCCAGCATGGCGCTCTTGTTGAATTCTACACCGACCATGCTTCGGAACTGATTTGGGTCGACGAAAACGGCCTGACGAAGAAATCGCGGTCCGTTATCGATGAAATCCAAAAAGCGGCTGATTTCGGACTGCGCGCCGCTGACTACAGTTTACCGAAAGACGATGAGAGCGCGAATGACGGCCAACTGCCGTCCGTGCGGCTCGCCGAGCTCGAGCTGAAAATGAGCCGGGCCGTTCTGGCTTATGCCCGTGATGCACGCGGCGGCCGCATCGTGCCATCCGAGATCAGCGGCTATTTCGACCCGACCCTGCGCCTTCCCGATCCTCACGATGTCATCGAGAAAATCGCACAAGCTGACGATCCGGCGAAACACCTGCGCTCCTATCATCCGCAGAACCCACAATTCGAGGCCCTGCGGCAGAAGTTGATCGCCTTTCGCGGCACGAAGGAGCGCAAGCGCATCGTCGTTCCAAAGGGACCGACACTCAAGCCCGGCGTTCGCCATGCCCAGATCGCCATTGTTCGCAAGCGTTTGAACGCCGAAGTTGCGGTTACCGACGACAATCCCGATGCCGATCCGAAGTTCTATGACGCGGCCTTGGCCAAGACCGTCAAGGAATTCCAGAAATCAAAAGGCCTCAACGCTGAAGGATTTGTCGGACCGGCAACCCGAAGGGCCATGAACGTGCGCCCGAGAAATCGCGTACGGACGATCCTGACCAACATGGAGCGGTGGCGCTGGCTGCCGGACAACCTCAGCGGGCTCTATGTGAAGGTCAACATTCCGGAATTCCGGTTTCGTGTGATCGACAATGAGGAAGTCATTCACGCCGAACGGATTGTCGTCGGCAAAAAGAAGAACCAGACACCCGTATTCAGTGACGAGATGGAGCACATCGTTTTCAATCCCTATTGGAACGTGCCGAATTCCATCAAGGTCAAAGAAATCCTGCCCCAGATGACACGGTCATCCGGATGGTTCGGTTCGGCAGCGCCGCGGGTGCTCGCAGCTCACGGTCTTCAGGTCAAATATCGCGGACGGCCCGTCGATGTCGGCCGCGTCGACTGGCGCAATGTCGATGTCCGCCGGTATCACTTCTATCAGCCGCCTGGCGCACGCAATGTGCTCGGCGTCGTAAAGTTTATGTTCCCGAACAAACACTCGGTCTACATGCATGACACGACGTCCAAGGGATTGTTCAACCGCTCGGTTCGGGCCTACAGCCACGGATGTGTGCGGGTCCGCAACCCTCGGCAACTGGCGGAACTCATTCTGAAACGCGACTCAGGCTGGTCGAAGGGCCGGATCGCAAAAACGATCTCGGCCGGCAAAAATCATCACGTCCGCCTGAAGCGCAAGATCCCCGTCCACGTGACCTATTTCACGGCTCAGGTCGATAAAAACGGAAAGATCAGCTATTTCGGCGATATCTACGGGCATGATTCACGGATGGCATCGGCTCTCGGCTTAAAGGCAGGATCCTAAGTATCGCAAGGCGAGCGCATTGCTCTCGCCTGCCCAAAAATGATCATAAACTGTCGCTCTCCGGCAACAGTTTGCGAAGGAATCTAGGCCATCACCTGGAGCGCCTTGTTTTAGCCCCCTTTTCCCGCTTTACCTTTCGTTAACAGACTACGGCAAAGATGATCGTCGATCGGCGCAGAAGACCGCACCGAACAAACGACGGCCCGGCAGTCTGTCGAAGGGAATTTTAAGGCGCAAAAAGCGCCACTTGGGATTGGTACGGGGGATCACCGCAATGAATGTGCGTGTGTGCGCACGATCATCTGTCGCGAAAGCAGTCGCTTCTCTTGTGATGCTCGGCATTTCAGGCAGCGCCTTCGCTGAAACCCGGACTCTGGCGATTTACAACGTCAACACCAAGGAAACGACCGAAACGACTTACAAAGTCGACGGAAAGTTTCTTCCCGAAGGCCTCAAAAAGATCAATCATGCCATGCGCGACTGGCGCCGGAACGTATCCACAAAAATGGATCCGGAGCTGATCGATCTGGTTTGGAAACTGCATCGGGAACTCGGTTCGCAAAAACCGGTTCACCTGATCTCGGCGTTTCGTTCGCGCACAACCAATAACAAGCTGCGCCGGACCCGCGGCGGCCAGGCTCGTAACAGCCGGCATATCCTCGGCAAGGCAGCAGATATTCATTTCCCAGACGTTTCCGTCAAAGATCTGAGGAATTCTGCGCTGATCAGAGAGCGCGGTGGTGTCGGCTACTACCCGCGATCCGGTATTCCTTTCGTTCATGTCGATACGGGCCGCGTTCGCCATTGGCCGCGTGTGCCTCGCCGCGAACTGGCCATGCTCTTTCCGAATGGCAAGAGCAAGCACGTTCCAAGCGACGGTCGCCCCCTGACGAAACGCGATGGTCGGATTGCCATGGCCAAACTCAAAAAGATGGGCAAGGACCGATGGACACCCTCATCCAAACCGAAACGGATGCTGGCGAGTGTCGTTCCAAGCAGCCTTCCGTCTCTCACCGGTCTGATTAATCGCTCGATCACAGCTTCGTCGCTAGACATAACTGGTTCGATCCCGCAACAGGATGAGCATTCGGTTGATCTTCATTACGAACCGCAGCTTCAGATGCCGATTGTAACGGCCGCTGCAGCTGGTGCTGGAGATGAACCTTTCGCTCTCAGCCATCCGGATCATGATGAAGCGTCCCGGCTCTTTGTCGAAGCGAGCCGCAGCCCAGTCTTCCGCTTCCAGAACAGCATTCACGCCCATATTCAGACATCGCTTCGGTTCCAGGGCGCAGCGATCAAGACATTTGCAGCTGCCCCCTCTGACGCGAGTCGCACGGCAGACGGAAAGCCGCTATTGATCCGCACAGCTCTACGCTGATTTTTTCTCACAACCTTTTGTCATTCCCTTAAATTTCGTCGGTGATCGACCGTGTCCAGAAGAGCAATTGCGAACACAATGCTCTGAAGGCGCGCAGTACTGCATTTTATCCCGAGCAAAAACTTCGGCAATCCACATGTGAACCCAAGGGTTCATGAGGGATAGCGGTCAGCCTCATTTGCGGATTTTTTCATGCCTTTCATACGCTGAGCTGAAATCCTGCTGCGGCGTCGTTATTGTGAGATAGACGAATTCGCTTCGACCGGTATTTGTGATGCCGTGAATGTCACCGGCGGGTGTACGAATGACATCTCCGGCCTGCAGCGGAGCGGTTTCATTGTCTGCAAGAAGCAAAGTCGCCTCGCCATATTCTACAAGCCATGTTTGCTCGGCATTCTCATGCCTATGGCGAGGAGATTCTGCGCCCGGCTGCATTGTTACACGTGTAATTGAAACCTTCGATTCCGGCGCATTCTCACTGGAGACAATCTGTACGGATACAACACCAGGATTTTCAAGAACGTGAGAATCTTCGGCTGTTAGTCGTTGCAATGTCATGGCGCACGAGTGCCTCACTCAGTTCGTAACGAGGCCGTGGTGGAGTACTTTCTAGCAATCCAGATCGTTATACGGAACGCCTATGCGACCGACTTTTCCTCCACGCCCGACCACACCTATCTTGCTGAATGTTTTCCACCAAGAGTACATATTCCTCAACTCGCCTCCGGCGGCACCATTCCCAGCGCAATCATATAGGTCGCAAGGATCGCTTCCTGCTCGTTGCGCTCATTTTCGTCCTGTTTGCGGATGCGAATGATCGTGCGGAGTGTCTTGACGTCGAAGCCCATGGCCTTGGCTTCCGCATAGACCTCTTTCACATCGGCCGCCAGGGCCGCCTTTTCTTCTTCCAGACGCTCGATACGCTCAATGAAGGCCCGAAGTTGATCGCGCGTCGTCCCCTGGATTTCCTCTGCACTCGTAATGTCGCTCATTATCCCCCGCTCCGTTTCGACAGACTGTCATGACGATACCGCCACATCAGGCACGCCATGATCTCTCATGATTTCAATTGGTTGACGCCTCGATCACGTGTGGCCACGCACCAGGACGCCATGAGAATTCCGGTCTTTGTTCTGTCGGCCCTTGATGGGCAGAAGAACAAAGCTCATTGGTTTCAATACGTTAGTGTTGCTCGCGCGGCCTGTTTTCTTCAAAGCTCTGTTTCTGCGCGTCGCTCGCTTCGGTCTGATGTTTGTTTTTCCAATCGTCGTAGGACATGCCGTAGACGATCTCGCGTGATTCGTCTTTCGACATCGTTAGCCCCTGCCCTTCGGCGGCCTCCCGATACCAGTTCGACAGGCAGTTTCGGCAAAATCCAGCCAGGTTCATCATATCGATGTTTTGAACGTCGGTTCGCTCGCGCAAATGCGAGACGAGGCGCCGAAAGGCTGCCGCTTCCAGTTCAGTGGTCGTCTTGGGATCTGTTTCGGACATGGGATCAATCCTCGTTTGCGTCCGCCTGAGAACCGTAATGGCGGATCGTGCGAAATTCATTGGCGTAAGCGGGCTCCTGGAAGAGCCGCGTCAAGATACCGGCAAGCCGCTCCGCCCATTCCTTTTGTCCGGTCTCATCCGCGATAAGATCCTGCCGGATCTCGATCAGCGCGTGTGCAAGACCGCGGGCGGTGCCGTGGCGATAGAGACTGTCCCCTTTCAGCTCGCCCGAATAGGGGACATTCTCACCGATCACCAGTTCTTTCTCCTGGCGCAAACCTTCGACCAAGGGAAGCGGCAGACGCGTGTCGCGATCCCACAATACGGTCGCATGCCAGGGTCGTGGTCGCCCTTTCCAATGCGGCGTGAATGAATGAATGGAAAAGAGTGTCGGCGGCGTTCCGGCATCGATTGCGGCGTCGATCCGCGCATTGATCGTCGAATGATATGGCTCGTAGTAGAGCCGCACCCGCCGCGCTCTTTCGGCCTCGTCCATATGTCGGTTTGCAGGAATGACGGCCCCATCGGAAAGCTGCATGACAAGCGTCGGGTCGTCGAGCCCCCTGTTTGGATCGATCAGGAGCCGTGAGAAGCCGGATAGGACCGCCGGTGCACCAATGTGAGCGCTAAGACGCTCCGTCACCGCCGCAGCGCCGATATCGTATGCGATATGCCGTTCCAGTTGATCCAGCCCGAGGCCGAGAGCCTCGGGTCCGCCTGGGAAGGCATTCGACGCATGGTCGCAGATCAGCAGGCAACCCTTATCGACATCGCCTTCGATGCACCGGAATGGCGTGATCTCGGCGCTAGCAGCGCCGTGTAAATCAACAGCTTGTTCGTTCATGGGCGGCACTATAGTAAGCGCTCTTAGAGAGCGCTAGGGCGGGCATCCCGGCTGCGACGCTTTCGCAGGATATGGGCCCTGATGTGAACAAGAACGGTCGCGCCACGACAGAGACAACGCACACCGTTGCGCCGACACCACTCGTCTCGATTGCCGCGCTCGCACTGGGAGCCGTGGCAATGGGCGCATCGCCTATTTTCGTGCGTCTAGCCGACGTCGGCCCTTTCGCAAGTGCATTCTGGCGCATGGCACTGGCGATACCGTTTCTATGGTTCTGGTTCGGTTGGGAGCGCCGCCGCACTGTGGCCGAGGATCGATCTCACGAGCTGCTGAAACATCGCGGCGCCATTCTGGTGCTTGGCTTTCTTTTCGCCGGCGATCTCTTCTTCTGGCATCTTGCCATTCATAAAACCTCCGTCGCAAACGCCACGCTGCTTGCGACGATGACCCCGATCATCGTCACGCTCGGTGCCTGGCTGGTGTTGAAAGAGACCGTAAACGCGCGAATATTCGCCGGCGTTGCCCTTGGCGTTGCCGGTGCGTCCCTGCTTGTCGGGGCCAGTGCCCGGTTCAATCCGGAAAATGTGACAGGAGACATGTACGGGCTGATCACATCCTTCTTCTTCGGCACTTATGTGCTGACAATGTCATGGGCCCGCCGGCGACTGAGTACCGCCGAGACCATGTTTTATCCATCGATCGTAACGGCCGCGCTACTGCTGATCGCCGCTCTCGCTCTCGACGACCGATTGCTACCGTCCACTTGGGAAGGTGCGGCAGCATTGTTGGCACTGGCGTTGATCAGCCACGTCGGAGGCCAGGGTCTGACGGCTTATGCGCTCGGAATGCTGCCGGCAATTTTCTCATCTCTGGTCATCTTCGTCGAAGCCCTGGCCGCAGTCGTGCTGGCATGGCTTGTCCTGTCGGAGGCCGTCTCGCTCTGGCAGACCGTCGGAGGCCTCTTTCTGCTCGCCGGCATCTATGCTGCACGGCCTGCGCGATCCGATTGATCTTGTGCGGGCGGGCTGGTTTCGACACCCAGTTGCCGACTGTCTTCCTACAGCGCCATCATCAAGTTGCCTCTCCTCCGCCTCGTCTTTGCCGGGCTTGACCCGGCAATCCATGCGATCTTGCTTGGAGCAACACTGTCGCTAGGCAATTGCGTTTACCTGTCAGAAGGACCACTGCATGGATTCCCGTGTCAAGCACGGGAATGACGATGGACGATTGGGGCGGCTCGCGAGATGACGGAAGGCCACTGAGCTAACATAAAAGCCCATTCGTCCATCAATTGTATGAGCGAATTTAATGTGCAAGTGCGTCCAATCCACGCCAAGATGGCGGTAGCAGTCTGTCGAATGCGCGCTTGGCAACCGAAAAACTGTGTCGTTTGGCTCGCTTGATTAACTGGCGCTGCAACACGAAAATCCGTTTGAGTTCGTAGTTTGACACATGAATTTGGGTTGCATTGCAAAGACTAAGGCCTTGACCTAACCGCATTTCTGGAAAATAACGACTCAAGGTGTATTCGTGCGTAATCCGGCAAACGCGTCATTCTTGGCCCTGAATATAGGAATGTTTAGGAAATCTGCGCGATGCTTAGCGGGGCCTCGGGGGCTCCGGAACAAATGGGCGGACGCGATCATGCTTTTCCTGCGCGAAAGGCCAAGACCAAGCGTTGCGCGCGCAAGTTTTGCGCGCATCGCCCGTTTATCGCTATTTGCCATCCTTTTCATGGGCGCGACCGCATTCCTTGATGCCACCCCCGCTTATGCCGATTTCAAGATCTGCAACACCACCGGAAGCCGGGTCGGCGCCGCCATTGGCTATAAGACGGTCAAAGGCTCGTGGGTGAGCGAAGGCTGGTGGAATCTGGCGTCCAACAGCTGCGAGACCCTGCTAAAAGGCAAGCTGATCAACCGCTACTACTATGTCTATGTCATCGACTATGACCGCGGCGGCGAATGGGGTGGCAAGCTTCATATGTGCACTGATGACAAGGTCTTCACCGTCGAGGGCGTCGATCAATGTGCGCAGCGCGGATATAAGCGCACTGGCTTCTTTGAAGTCGACACGAATGAAGAGCCGACATGGACGGTTCGTCTCACTGATAACAAGGACGCTGAAGCGAAAGCGCGATGAGGCGACAACGCCGGGCAAAAATTGTTGCAACCCTCGGACCGGCCTCATCTGACCAACAGATGCTCAAGCGCCTGTTCGAGGCAGGTGCGGACGTGTTCCGCATCAATATGAGCCACACCTCTCCTGAACTGTTGACGGAGCTTCACGACGCGATCCGCTCATTGGAATCCGACCAGGGACGCCCGGTGGGACTGCTTGTAGACTTGCAGGGACCCAAGTTACGTGTCGGAAGCATTCAAGATGACAGTGTCGTCATTGACGATGGTGCGACGCTGCGGTTCGACACACGCGATGAGCCGGGAACGTCCGAACGCGTCTACTTGCCCCATCCACAGATTTTCGAAGCCGTCGAGACAGGGCATCACCTGCTTCTGGACGATGGAAAACTGCGCTTTGAAATCACGGAAGCAACGTCGGACGAAATCATCGCGCGCGCGCTTGTTGGCGGCAAACTCTCGAGCCGAAAAGGGATCAGCGTGCCGGATGCCGTCCTACCCATGGGGGCCATGACGGAAAAAGACCGTGCCGATCTGGACTTCGCTCTCGGTCTCGGCGTCGACTGGGTCGCCCTCTCCTTCGTACAGCGCAGTGAGGATGTTGCCGAGGCGCGCAAAATCGCTCGCGGCCGCGCCGCGATCATGACTAAGATCGAAAAGCCGGCCGCCATCAATCAGCTCGACGAAATCATCGAAATGTCGGACGGCATCATGGTCGCACGCGGCGATCTTGGCGTCGAGATGCCGTTGGAGCAGGTGCCCGGCCTACAGAAAAAGATCACACGGGCCGCCCGCCATGCGGGCAAACCGGTGGTGATCGCAACACAAATGCTGGAGTCGATGATTTCGTCTCCGGTCCCGACGCGCGCCGAAGTCTCAGACGTCGCCACTGCCGTATATGACGGCGCCGACGCTGTGATGCTCTCAGCTGAATCGGCGGTCGGCGAGTTTCCAGTCGAAGCCGTCAAGACCATGGACAGGGTCGCACAGGAAGTCGAGCAAGACACACTCTACGACACCATGATCCATGCCCAGCAGACCGAGCCTGAGGCAACAGGCGCGGATGCCATATCCGCAGCGGCCCACACGATTGCGGACACCCTCAATCTTGCAGCCATCGTTTGCTACACATCGTCAGGTGCAACAGGACTGCGCGCGGCGCGCGAGCGCCCGCCCCAGCCCATCATAGCCCTCACGCCAATCACCTCGACCGGTCGCCGTCTTGCAGTTGTCTGGGGCCTTCATTGCGTGCTGACGAGCGATCCCGAAGACCTGGACGATATGGTCGATCGCGCGTGCCGTATTGCCTATCAGGAAGGCTTGGCCGAGGCGGGACAGCGCGTGATCATCTCAGCCGGCGTTCCGCTCGGGACACCCGGGGCCACGAACATGCTGCGGGTTGCCTATGTCGGCAACGATGGCACTGGGGATAGTTGAGGTTTTTTTGGAGGGTTCCTGCGGTGGCTGGCGGTGCCTTACTGAGATGATGCCGTGTCGGGAGCTATGGTATTTTTGCTTGCGCTACCGCCCTTCGGGCTACTTGAGCGCGAGCCCGCGTAGCGGGCTGTACCATCCACCTGCACAGTGTTTGCGAGGGAAAAGCCGGCTACTGCCGGCTCGCGCTCAAGTAGCCCAAAGGGCGATAGCGCAAGCAAAGACTCCCGAACCATCCACCGGCACAATCCTGGAGAGGGAAAAGCCCGCTACTCGGGCTCGCGCTCAAACAAGAGGCGAGGAGGGCCATTGGCCCGACCGGGAAACAAACAAGCCCGAAGGGCGGTAGCGCAAGCAAAAACCAATCCCTCGCCTAGCTCCCTACCTCAACAATCATCTCCTGATCCAGCCACACTCCGAACCATCGCATCTCTCCAAGACGCAGGCACTTGCCCAGATGCCTTCAACGTCCCTTCAGCCGCAGCAAGATCATCCTGTATCACCGCTCGCGCGATATCCTTCACCACGTCCGACCAATCCACCTCATCGAGATAATCCAGAATCTGCCGGTAAGCCGTAATCGCGCGAGCCAGTGCATCAGGTGCGTTGGTCACCGATGCACCATGCTGGAAATAGGAATAGCGCGCGCCCTCGGAAAACGCATAAGTATCTGCCGCCTCGACCAGATGCAGATTGAAAACCATATCTTCGGCAAACGCGACATCCGGCCATCCCGGTCCAAGCAGCTCTCGTTGAAACACCGGGAAATAAGGCATCCGCACACTGGCAATATCGGCAGGCGTCAATCGGTCTCCGCCATCCTTTGGACCGGCCGCTCGTTGTACGATACCGCCCTCGCCGATTTCTACGGTTGGCCCCGTTGCAGCACCATGGCGGTCGGCCAAGGCAGCCAATAATACAAGGCGGCCGTCTTCAAACGCATCGTCTGCATCCAAACATGCAATCAGGTCGGCATTCGCCACAGATGCTGCAAGATTGCGTGCTGCCGAAGGTCCACTTCGTGCCTGGGGCGTACGGCATTGAACGACATCGCCAAGATCAATATCTTCAGCCGCGAGCGCGACCGAATAATCAATATCGTCATCTGCCGCGATCACAATCTCTGTCCGAAGTCCGCTTTGAGTGCGCACGGATGCAACGGCCCGGCCAATAAACGCCTCGGCCTGAAAGGCCGGGATAATGACGGAGACGTCCGCTCTCATACCTCCTGCATCCGTTCGATGATGACGCCGACACCGGCCGCTGCCGGGATGATCTCCGTCTTCCGCACATCGACGACAACCCGTGAGACACGCCGATCAGAAAGCGCAATCTTCGCGATCTCCTCCGCCAACGTTTCGACAAGAAGGATATGGCGCCCTGAATGCGCCAATGCTTCGATGGCATTCACAACGTCGGCATATGATACATAATCCGAAATATCTATGCTCTCGGCAGGCCCGTCTTCCGGCACATATAACCGGAGTGAAATACAGACCTCCTGCGGCGCTTCTTTCTCATGATCGAATATTCCGATCGAGAACGGCAACCTCAATGAGTCGATGACGACGCAGCGGCAACCACCGAGACAATGTTCATCAACCGAAACCATGATCATCAAGCCTTGGGTAGATCGCCATCGGGATCGTTGACTTCAAAATGCCGCCCCCCATCGATCGTAATGATCTGCCCTGTCATGGCCGGAGAGCTCGCAATGAACGATGCAGCACGACAGATATCTTCCGGTGTGGGGCCAACTCCAAGCGGGGTCTCGTCGTGCGTCGCTTTGAAATCTGCCTCGGTCTGATCACCACTTGGAAGCGTCAGGCCGGGTGCAATGGCATTTACGCGCGATATCGGGCTGAAGGCCATCGCCAGCATCCGCGTTGCATTGAAGAGAGTCATTTTCGACAAGGTATAGGAAAAGAAGTCCGGCGTGATACGGCTGACCTTCTGATCCAGCATGTTGATGATTATGCCATTCGCTTTCACGCGCGCATTGAACGCCCGCGCCAGCAGAATGGGCGAGAGGCCATTAACCTGCATTTGGCGGTTGAATCGGGCAGGATCGAGTGTATCGATTGTGTCGTGCTCATAGAGCGACGCACTATTGATCAGCATCGTCGCATCGGAAAAGTCATCGAAAAAGCGGGCGACGATTGGCTCGCAGAGGGCCGGGTCTGCGAGATCTCCCTTGTAGAGACCATGCATCACACCTTTTGCCGCGAGTTCTTCCGCTAACGCCTCCGCCTCGCCGGCAGATGACCGATAGTGGATTCCGATGCTCCAGCCATCTTCCGCGAAATGCAGAGCCAATGCGCGCGCAACCCGCCGTGCAGCCCCGGTAATCAACACGGCACGCTCAGTCATGACACGCGCCCCGATTGCTTGAACCCGAAGTGGAGGATCTGCTCATTCGCACTGCCATGTCGCGCTCGCGTTCGGCGTCTCCCAGACCCTAACAGCACTGACGGTGATATCGTAGGCCTGAAGGAGTTCGGATGCGACACGAGCCAGTTCCAGCGCGACATTTTCCGCCGTTGGCGGACCATCGAGGAAGTAGGCCGGCTTTCCCATCTTCTCATTGGCGGCTGCGATCTGCGATGTCGCTTCATCGGGGTCGTCACGCTGAAAAATCGCCGTATGGTCGAAATGCTTGTCGATCCAGCCACCGACTTCATTCTTTATGACGGAGAAATCGACAACCCGGCCAAGCGTATCGAGCCGTGGAGCCCGGCAAGTGATCTCGGCGGCATAGCGGTGGCCGTGATAGGCCTTGCAATTGCCTTCGTGCCCCGGAATGCGGTGCATCGCATCCCATTCCAGTCGGCGCGTACAGGTGATTTGGCCATGATCGACCATCGACGGTTCGGCTCCCGTTCGAGAGAGATGTCTGCTGTTTCCTAGTTCAGAGATACGTCAATGGGAAGAGCCATATGGCGACGCACTTAAGAGCGATGATTGCCGGCAGCAACGCAGCTTTGTCGCCGCTTAGATACCCTGCCCCTCAACGTCACGCGAAAGCTCTTTCTCAGACTGTTTCGCACCACCGAGGAAAGGATGGACTTTCAGCCCTTTTCGCAACGCCGTAAGAGCCGCTTTCTTGTCCCCAAGTTCCTGCATGATCAGAGCCAGCCCGTTGATGGCTTTAAAGTGTTTTGGATCGATTGCGAGGACCTGGCGCAAATCGTTGAGCGAGCTGCGGTAATCCTGCTTCAGATAGTAGACGGTCGCCCGTTGATTCCAGCCTTCAGCATAGTTCGGCCGTATCGCGACCACCGCGTCCAGGAGTCGAAGCGCGATATCATGCTCTTTCTCTTCGACCGATTTGAGCGCCCGTCCCATCAGTAGATCGACCGTATCGCTTCCCGAGGCAAGCCAGAGTTTCTCGATTGCGTCAGCAACAAGCTTGGCGCTCTCCTCGTCTTTCGATGCAACGAGTTGTCCATAGAGATCGGAGAGGAGTTTGCCGCGATCGACCTCTGGCGCCGCTTCCGGTTTGTTCTCTTTCGGCAGGCCTGTTGTGTCAGGTTTCGGCTCGGCAACAACGCCTGAAGCGGGCGCTGCGACGATGCTCAGTCCCGCAGCGAAAGCAAAGAACAGCCCAGGCAATCCTCGAGTTCGTTTTTGGCTATTTGTCATAGGACCCCACATCGACTCGCATGGCCGCCAATCCGGAGCCCGATAATATATCCGGCGCACGGCACGTCAACGCTGCACGATCGGCAGCTGCGTCACGATTAGGGGAGCAATATCAGCCCTGGCGGGCCTTGAACCGGCGATTGACTTTGTTGATGACATAGAGACGGCCGCGCCGACGCACGACGCGGTTGTCGCGATGACGTTTGCGGACTGACCTGAGTGAATTTCTTACTTTCATCGTCTCTATCGCTCTTTTTGCCGGACGACCGCCAAAAATGACCTCTCGGCTGCCGGATTGCGCGGGACCATAAGTGCGGCCTGAACCCTTGTCAACCGGCCCGAAAAGGCCGACATAACCATGAATCGTTTAACGAATGGCGCGTCAGGTTGCTCCTGACGACAATATCTCGTTGCGAACCCACGCGAGACAAGACGCATGACACCACCCCGCATCGATCTCTATAGCGATACGCAAACGCGTCCCTCGGCCGGTATGCGCGATGCCATGGCATCCGCGAAAGTTGGCGACGAGCAGCGGTTCGAAGACCCGAGCGTGAACGCCCTTTGCGAGCGAATTGCCGAGATTCTCGGCATGGAAGCGGCGGTTTTCCTCCCTTCGGGCACGATGTGCAACCAGATTTCCGCTGCTGTTCATTGCCACCCCGGCGACGAGATCATCGCCGACAAGACGTCGCATATTCTCAATATTGAAAGCGGCGGCGCTGCTGTGCTGGCCCGAGCCAGTTCACAAATGCTGCAGGGACGTCATGGCGTATTCACGGCAGATCAACTTGCCGAGGCCATCCGGCCGATCAGCCGCTATGAACCGAGAACGCGCATGATTTCGGTCGAACAGACCGCAAATCTCGCTGGTGGGACCGTATGGCCGCTGGCGGCGGTGCGCGAGATTGTCGCGGTCGCCAACGACCACGATCTCATACTCCACATGGACGGCGCCCGCCTGCTCAACGCACAGGTGGCAGCTGGTGTTCCCGCGGCGGAATTCACTGCAGGGTTCGATAGCGCGTGGATCGACTTTTCCAAGGGATTAGGCGCGCCGGTCGGCGCCGCCTTGGCTGGCTCGCAGAGCTTTGTTGACGAAGCCTGGCGCTGGAAGCAACGGGTTGGCGGGGCCATGCGGCAATCGGGTATCGTCGCTGCCGCAGCGCTCTATGCACTCGATCACAATGTCGAGCGGCTCGCCGAAGACCACAAGAATGCCCAAATCTTCGCCGAACGAGTGGCATCGATTTCGACGATGGATGTCGAAGCCGATCGGATCGACACGAATATCGTCGTAATCGGTGTCGCGCGGACGGGCCGCACAGCACATCAGATTAGCGAAGCACTTTTGGCGCAGGGACTGCGGATCGGAGCACTCAACCCAACGACACTCAGGGCTGTTACCCATCTTGACGTCGATAGGGATAAAGTGTTTGAAGCCGCAGATATTTTTGCGCACGTAACCGCTGCCGTTGCAGCCGAGTAATACAGCCGTGCCCAGACTAGACACAATCGTCGCCGTGCCATCGCCGCCGACGTCCGGACAGAAATATCTGTCCGTTATACAGGTGACCCTCAGCTCATGACTGCTGGATTCGGCCTCGAAAAGCTCGGCCTCGTGGCGCTTCGCTTCCCGCGCGCGACATTGGCCATCGTCGTTGCGATAACCTGCCTGTTTGGCTGGCAGGCAACCAAATTGGAATTTTCGAGCGACATCCGCGAGATCTTTCGCTCTGCGTCTCCCGACTTCATCAATCTGGAGAATGTGAACAAGCAATTCCCTGCAAGCCACCGGGACATTCTCATCGTCGTCGAAGGTGCCAAGCTTTTCAACACGGAACGTCTCGAGCAGCTTCGCGCCCTGCATCTGGAATTGAGCCTGGTCGAGAATGTCGGCAATGTGCTCTCGATTTTCTCGGCCCGAACACCGCCAGACTCGACCGGCAAGACAACGCCGGTTTTTCCAGTTGAATTCGATGGCACCGAGGATCTGAAAGCGCTGGAGAAAGATCTCCAGGCTCACCCTCTCATCGGCGGCCGATTGTTGTCGAAGGACGGTACGCTCGCGCTCTTCATCATGTCGTTCACGGCCGAAGAAGGTAATATCGACGAGTTGACGAGCGTCACCAATGAAATTCAGGCTCTATCAGCGGAGTTGCTTGAAGGATCGGGACTGACTGCGACCCTGACGGGTTCATCGATGATGCGCGTGGAGATCATCGGCGCCCTCATCCGCGATCAGCGCACATTTCGCCTCGCCGGACTTGGTGCTGCGTTGCTGCTGTGTTGGGTTTTCTTCCGCTCATTTTCCTATGTCGTCATCGCCATGGCTCCGGCGGCTGTCGCAATCCTGGGATTGAAGGGCGGCATGGCCATTGCCGGCCAGCACATCAATGTGCTCACCAACGTTATTCCCACCCTGGTCCTCGTCATTGCATTTGCGAGCGCGATGCATCTTCTGTTTGCCGTGCGGCGCAATATCGCGCGCGGGTTGGCGAATGAGCCGGCAATTGCAAAGGCCGTCAACGAGATCGGACCCGCATGCGTGCTGACGACCGCAACGACGACCCTTGCACTTCTCTCGTTGACATTGGTGCCGCACGGTTTCGTTCAGAGCTTCGGCCTGACGGGCGCACTCGGCACGGCTTTCGCCTATGTGGGCATCATGGCGACCGTGCCGCCGCTTTGCCGGCTTCTTCTGCGAAAGGCCACGGCCGAAGACGCCCAGCGCAGTGAATCCGATGCAATTCAGCGCGCTATTCAAGCGGTGTCTGCCTCATCCGCCCGCCTTGTTCGCAACAATGCCGTTATCGTAGCGATCGTTGGCATCCTGCTCACCGGCGGCGCCGGCATTCTTTATGCCCTGAATGTCCCGACCTATCAGTACCAGGACAATCTTCCGCAGGGGAATCCGGCTCTGGCTGCGATCGAGACCATCAACGAAAAATTGTCCGGCACGAATTCGCTTCTCCTTCAGATCCAATGGCCGAAAGGCTACGACGTAAAGACCGAACAGACTCTGGATTTCATCAAAGCGGTTCACGAGGTCGCAGCCGCCAATCCCAAGATCAACTCGGTTTCATCTCTCCACAGTATCGAGGACTGGTTTGTCAATGGCGGGTTGGGACGCAAGGAGCTGTTTGCCTTTCTCGACGACAACTCGGCACAACTCGCCAAACGGGTCATCTCAGCCGAACACAGCGCCGCGCTCCTGACGGGCAGTTTTACCAGTCTGCCCGCGGCAGATCTTCTTGCTCTTATCGATCAGTTGAACGCGGCATTGGAACCGCTCAAGGCCAAGGCGCCCGGCGTCGAGATGACCGTTACCGGCCTTGTACCGGTGTCCGCGCGGGCCAGCACCGAGATGATCGGTGAACTCAATCAGAGCCTCATGATTGCAGTTGCCGTCATTATCCTGCTCATCGGACTGGCACTGCGCTCGCCTATCGCCGGGCTGCAGAGTATTTTGCCCAATATTCTTCCCATCGCGATCGCTGGCGCCGGTCTCTATCTGTTTGGCAAGGGACTGCAATTCAATTCGGTGGTGGCATTCACGATCGGATTCGGGATTGCCGTCGATAATACGATCCACGTTCTCAACCGCTATCGACTGGAACGCGGCAAGGGGAACAATGTTGGCGACGCGATTGAGACCACCATCACGAGAATCGGTCCCGTCCTGATCGTATCGACTGCCGTCCTGGTCGCCGGTGTCGGCGGCACGATCCTGAGCGAACTGCCATTGGTTCGCCTTTACGGTGAAGTCATCACGCTGCTACTCGCAACCGCACTTGTCGGTGCCATGATTCTGCTTCCGGCGATTATTCGGATTATAGATGGACGACGGGAAGCCCCGGAAGCACCAGAAGCCTATATCGACGAGACGGAAGAGACGGAACAGCCAAGGGCTGCCGAATAGCAGACACGGAGATCATTACCTTCGAATTCGATCGGACCCGCCAATGAAGACAGAAACGCCCTTAACCGCCGGTTGGCGCGATCATCCACGCTATCCCGATCCGGCGATCAAAATCCTGGACGACAGGTTCCAGCCCTACACGATCTTCAGTGCGGCAGTGGAGCGGCTCTATACCGGGTGCCGCTGGTCCGAGGGTCCGGTCTGGATTGGTGACGGGCGGTATCTTTTGTGGAGCGACATTCCCAACAATCGCATTCTCAAGTGGGAAGAAGAAACTGGCGCCGTCAGCATTTACCGCAAGCCGTCGGACTTCGCGAATGGCCATACCAGGGACCGGCAGGGCCGCCTGATCACCTGTGAGCATGGCGGGCGCCGGGTATCGCGAACGGAGATCGACGGCTCCGTTACACCCATCATGGAGAACTGGAACGGCAAGCGTCTCAATTCGCCGAACGATGTGGTCGTGAAGTCGGATGGATCGATCTGGTTTACCGATCCGCTGTTCGGCATTCTCGGCAATTACGAAGGTCACAAGGCCGAATCCGAAACACCGCAAGCGGTCTACCGTGTCGATGGGCAATCCGGAGAGGCAATAATCGTCACTGACGATGTGCTGGGCCCCAATGGCCTCTGTTTTTCGCCCGATGAAAGCATTCTCTATGTCGTGGAATCGCGCGGCGAGCCGCATCGAAAAATTCTCGCATATGACGTCGGGGCAGACGGCATGACGATCGCCAATAAGCGGGTGCATATCGACGCCGGGCCTGGCGGCACACCGGACGGCATGCGCTGCGATGTCGACGGCAATCTCTGGTGCGGCTGGGGCATGGGAAGCGAGGATCTGGACGGTGTGCGCGTTGTCGCGCCGGATGGAGACTCCATCGGGTTTATCCACTTGCCGGAACGCTGTGCCAATGTCTGTTTCGGTGGACCGAAACGAAACCGATTGTTCATGGCGGCAAGTCAGTCGCTCTATTCTCTTTATGTGAACACCCAAGGCGTCGCCGGCGGATAGCGGTTGCGAACCGCGATGCCGCCGAGCGGTCATGAGCAAAAAGCACGCTCATAGCGCCGGTCGATGTCGCAACCTGCACGCCGATATGAAGCAGCCGTGATCAACACATTGAAGCGGTACCAAACACGACAGCTGTTCTTGTACATGCTGGCTGTCGCCACGGCAGTAGCACTCGCGCAGCAAGCCAGTGCACAAAACATAGACACGCGGGTGCGCACAGACCTTGAAACAGTGTTCGAGGAGCATGGAGTCGTGGGCACGTTCGTCGCCTTTGACGTGTTGCGCAACCAAATGACCCTAGTGAACGCAGTCAGAGCTAGGATGCCGTTCGTTCCGGCATCAACCTTCAAAGTCGCGAATAGCTTGATCGCCCTTGAAACGGGCGTGGTGAAGGATGAAAACGAGGTCGTCCCCTATGGTGGAAAACCGCAGCCCGTTAAGGCATGGGAACAAGATATGTCATTGCGCGACGCAATACCCATTTCGAACGTGCCGGTTTACCAACAGATCGCACGCCGAATCGGGCTCGATAGATATCGAGAATGGCTCGCACGGCTGGACTACGGCAACCGGAACGTGGGTACCGCAGTCGATCAGTTTTGGTTGCGTGGACCTCTGAAGATCACCGCAATCGAACAAACAGCTTTCATGGCCCGTCTCGCAAAACAGATGCTCAAAGCCCAGAAGCGCACGCAATTGGTGGTGCGCGATATTATTCGGCTCGAGCGCAACGACACATTTGCGCTATATGGCAAGACGGGCTGGAGCCAAAAAATCGGATGGTGGACGGGTTGGGTCGAGCGCAACGAAAACATCTATGCGTTCGCCGTAAGCATCGACATGGCAACTGTGGCCGATGCACCGAAACGAATTGCTATCGGAAGGTCGATCCTCTCGAAACTCGGCATGCTGGATTGACTGCGCATGTGTCGGGGAACGCAATCTCGTCGTGGTGCCTCGGAGGACTCAGAGGATTCTGACTTCATATCCTGCACGCGGAAAGTGCACGTGCAGATCACCGATACCAGGCTCAGCGCGATGGATCGTAACGACCTCTGCATCGACCGCCACGAGGTTCCCTTCCACCGGTTGCTCCCCGCCATCAACGTCGGGTGAGACGACGACCTGCATCCCTGACGTCAATCCTTGCGGATCATTTGCCGCGACCGTTCCTCGCGAAACTGGAGTGCACTCGGTAGCCCGCGCAATCGCATCCTTCGGGGCCAGATCGCGCATGTTTCCATGGCCGATCGCTTTCACATTGTCTTCCCAGCGCTCAAGTTCCGGATATTGCGACAGGTAGGTCGGTCCCTGGCTCCATCGGCCACGTACAAACCAGACGGCATAGTAAATCTGTGCGTCAATGGCGCCCGGGCTATCGCCCAACAGAAACTTGCGGCCATCCGACAATTGACTGTTGAGCCACGACAATGGGGCATCGATTTGCGACACCAGATGAGGCAACGCCGCGCCCGCCGCCTTGAGGCCTTCGGCCCAATCCGGCCCCAGATAAAGACGGCCGCGGTCTTCGGCGAAATCGCGCGGCAGTTCATCTCCCGCAGAGCCAAGAACGATCTTCACCGCGAGATCGAAGAATACGCCATCGGTCCATCGGCTGAGGCACCACATCAGGCCAGCATCCGATGTTGGAAAGAAACTCGGCTCAGGGTATCGCTTTTCGAGTTCGCGGATGATGCATTGGCTATCGCAGTAGATGTCCGCGCCAATCTGCATGACCGGTGTCCGTCGGTATCCACCCGTCAGGACGACGAGATCGGGTTTTGGCGGCAAGCGTGGAATCTCGACCGAATGCCACGACGCACCCTTGATCCCAAGCGCGACCCGCACTTTCTCCGCGACCGGAGACTGAGGATAGTTATGCAGTATGATCTCCGAACAAGCGTCGGTCATTGTCGATAGTCCTGACATTTTGTGTTGGCGATGGTTTCGGGAGACCGAAAAGACTCGATCATGTTGTTTCGGCAGCCGGCGGCACCGGCCATGTGGATGGGTCTATTAGCTGATCTGTTTGCAGGGCGTCCATATCTCCGGCGCGCCGGAGTCCGGCTGTCCATCACTTGAGATCGTCACGCGAATCTGATCATCGTTGAGCTGTTCGGCCGCAAACCGGTTTCCGGCGCCTTTCTCGCCTTCCGGAATCTGGTAATCGATGTGATGGCGATCATATCGCGCAACAACGCTATTGCCGCCCGGCGTCACGACATTCGAGCCGTCGATCGACAAGGTCTGTCCGGACGGCGAGCACCAAGTGCCATCGATCTGATCCGCCACTGCGCTGCTCGTCGATACAGCGAGCATCGCGATCATCACAACACAGAGTGTGAGAAGTCTGAGCATGCCTGCAGTTTGGCCCAACGCGTGCTTTGGGCCAAGCCTGTCGACCACCTGCTCACTCCAAGTTGATCAGCGCGGGCAGAGCTTGGCGCCCGACGTACAGACATAGGGCTAGATCACGCCTTTCCAGCATTGCGTTTAGGAGCGGCGGGTCCTGACATCCGGCGTCAACATCACATCGGCCGTTACTTCCGATCGCAGTGTTGGATTGGGTCGAACACATTTCGGGCTGACCCGCGGGTTCTTCCAACCTTCCTTATTCGAAAGACGCTTGATCGCAAGTTCCAAATCGCCCTGTGCCTGACGAAGCGCCTTTGGCGGATTCGTGCCGTGAAAAGACGAAGAGATAATGTAGCATTTGCCCGACTTCGGAATCACGTCACGGCGGGCTGAAGGCCGGCGATGGCAATCAATGCAATGCCAAGAACCAGGGCAGACAAGCGAAACCCGGCGTCATCACGACAAACTCAATTCTCTCGATTGGCGATAAGCACATGTGTAGCGGTTATCACGCACCCGGCTCTGGCGCACGATCGTAACCGAACCGATCATAATACGGCCCCCACGCACTCTCGATCCGGCGCTTTTGTTCCGGCGGAAGCTGATAGGCGTTGGTCTTGTAGTCCTTCGTTTTGGAAAGATAGGTGTCCACTGCCGGTTCCGCATTCGAAAAGTCGCCCAATCCAAGTTCGCCATAGAGGCGCTTGAGCGTACCTTTTGGGTCGGCGACGAGATCCTCATAGCGGATTTCGGCAATCTGCCCATCTGGAATAAGACCCCGATCATCCTCATAGGCCTGATAGACACGCATGAACTGATCGACGATGTAGGGCTCAAGCCAGGGATCGTCGTTGGGCGGATTCTCCAGCCCTTGAATGGAGTCCATGGATTTCCACAGGCGCATCGTGGACGGGAAGACAGCCGCCGGATTGCGCGCGATGTGAATGAAGCGCGCATTTGGAAAAAGCTTGATCAATGTGGCGAGCCGCGCAGTGTGCTGGGGCGTCTTGAGTATCAGCGGCTTCTTCTGCTGCAGGGTTACGCGCCGGATGAACCAGAGCAGGGCCTCGTTCCACTTCTTCTTCTCGTTTTCCCCCAGCATCCGCAGATCGAGATAGGCCTGATCGACCGGCCCCTGATGCTGGAGCGCCCAGGTGAAGTAGACGGAACCGATACCCATGTTGCAGAGCGCGAACTCATCCTCCTGGGGACGATCCACGCCGACCTCGACATCGTCCTGCGGGCGCTTTTCCGGCAAGGCATATTTGAACCAGAAACGAGCCACCCGCTCCGTCAGCAGAAAATGGTTGGGGAAGAAGCACTCGTAGGTCGTCGGATAGCCATAAGCGGGATCGGCCGCCAGCAAGTCATGCAGATAAGTCGTGCCCGTCCGCCAATGACCGATAACGAATACCGGCGGCGGTATTTCCGTCGCTTCGGCCCGACGCCTGTAAATCGCTTCGGTTATCCGGTAAAGCAGCGAGTTCCAGGGCGCGATCATGCTAACCGACAGGACATTCGGCAGGCATTTCAGATTGGTCTTGAAATTGTTCCGGCGCATGAGATTGAACCAGGCACGCACGCGCATTCCATGCCAGAAATAGAGCGACCATCCGGCATAGCGGTCGCGCTTGAGTGCGTGCCAGAATCGACGCTTTTCGGGAGCCTCGCTGGGCTCGGGCATCCCTGCCCCGGTTGCGTTCATTACCACGCGCTTTTCCCTCGGCTGAAAACACGGCCAAATTGCAGTTTCTGCGGCGGTCAATCGTGATTGCCGCAGGTATTAGACGGTCTTGCACGCCATGAAAACCCCGGCCTGTGCAGCGCCTCATGATCACCAATCCGCGATGCGGCGTGATTGGCCATCTCGCCCACATCGCCAATAGACTAAAGGCCTGCCATTTTGATGGAGCACAGGCGCATGTTTCGCTCTCTTTTCGTCGCAATGATCGGCATATTTGCCCTGGCCGCATCGGGAATTGCCGTTGCCCAACAACCACCCGACAAGAAATCTGCAGATGAAGCACCGTCTCCCGAGATCGTATGGCGCGGGTGGGACGACGGCTTGTTTCCTGCTGCCAAGGCCCAAAAGCGCTTCGTGCTCCTCGATCTGAATGCCCGCTGGTGCCACTGGTGCCACTTCATGGAACGCCGAACCTATGCCCACCCTGTGGTCCGCCGGATTATCGATGCGGGCTTCATTGCTGTCCGGGTCGACCAGGATGCAAACCCTGATCTGGCGTCGCGTTATGGCGATTGGGGTTGGCCGGCAACCATCGTCTTCGATCAGGATGGGAATGAAGTCGCAAAGTTTCAGGGCTTCCTGCGCCCGAGCCTGATGAGCAATATTCTCTATACGATTCTGCATCACCCCGATCAGGTCCCTGCTCTGCCCCCAAGAGCCGAAGTGGCACGCTCGCCCAATCCGTTCCTCGCGCGGGCGCAACGCGAAGCGATCCTCAAGGTGATGACGGATAGCTATGACACAGAGCATGCCGGCTGGGGCAAGCGGCTGAAGTTCATGCAACCCGAAGTGGTTGAATATGCGATGGAGCGCGCCCTCGGTGGCGACAAGCAGATGGAGCACCGCGTCCGCGAAACACTGAACGCAGCCTTATCTCTGATCGACCCCGTCTGGGGCGGCGTTTATCAGTATTCTCACAAGCGCGACTGGTCTGCCCCGCATTTCGAGAAACTCATGTGGTTCCAGGCCCAGACCTTGCGCCTCTATTCCCGGGCATATGCACTCTTCGGCGATGCAAAATACCGACAAGCCGCCGAGGCCATCCATGGCTATCTGACCACCCACCTCATGAGCCCGGACGGCAGTTTCTATACAAGTCAGGATGCGGATGTCGATGCGGAAATCCTGGGCGAGCATTTCTACAAACTCGGTGCTGCAGAGCGTGCGAAAGCTGCCAAGACTCCACCGGTGGACACGAACCGCTATGCTCGCGAAAACGGCTGGGCGATTTCCGGCCTGACCGCCTATTACGGCCTTTCAGCCGATCAAGCCGCTCTGAAACAGGCCATACGCGCCGCCGAATGGGTTCTGGCCAACCGGCGGATCGATGGCGGCGGCTTTCTGCACGGCGAAAAAGATCGCGGCGGACCTTTCCTATCGGACACATTGGCGATGGCGCAGGGACTCATCGATCTCTACAGCGCTACAGGCGATACCCGGTGGTTGAGACAAGCGGCGGCTGCAGGCGACTTCATGGAAACCCACTTCCGCCATGACATCGCAGGTTATATCACCACCGGCAAGCCGGCCGCGACAGGCGGTGCCTTCGCCGATCCTCATCTGAATATCGAAGAGAACATCCGGCTCGCACGGTTTGCAAACCTCATGCACCGAACATTCGGCAAGCAGCGCTTCAGGGACATGGCAGCCCATGCAATGGGGTATCTCACCACCGATACAGTTGCACTGAAACGTCGCTTCTTAGTGGGTATTGTGCTTGCGGACGACGAACTCGCGATGGAGCCAGCCCATATCACGATTGTCGGCCCGAAGGATAACAGCACCGCGCTGTCCTTGCACCGAGCGGCACTCAGACTGCCCATAGCAACCAAACGCATTGACTGGTGGGATCCTGCAGGCCCCCCAATGGCAAACCCCGATGTGACATACCCAGCGCTCGAAAAACCTGCCGCATTCGCCTGTGCCAATCAGATCTGCTCCCTGCCGATATTTGCACCATCTCAACTCGAAACTGCAGTAGCCAAGACGATGAAACAACGCGTTAGCAGGCGGGTCGTGCGATAGTCGGGAAGTATAATCAATCCAGCGAGTCGAACAGGCTCGGTGGATCTGCGTCGTCAGCGGGACCCAGTGCACTCAGGCCGATTCCGATCAAACGATAGCGCCGGCCGTCGATCTCTCTTTCGAGCAGATGCCGGGCCGCAAGCCGTATCTGATCGGTCCTCTGGGTTGGCGAGGCGAGTTGCCGGCTGCGGGTGATCGTCTGGAAATCGCTTGTCTTGAGCTTCAGTGTGACGCCACGCCCCGCCATGGATTTCGCACGAGCCCGTTCCGCGACACGCTCGGCAAGACGGTCGAGGGCCTCGGCCATTGGCTCGAACGACGACTGGTCAACCGTGAACGTCGTTTCCGAAGAAATACTTTTCGTAGACCGGTTGGATGAAACCAGACGATCGTCTTCTCCATGCACATAAAGCGCAAGACGCCGACCGAACCGACCGAAGCGCGCGACAAGTTCCTCTTCAGGTAGCTCTTGCAGCTGCCCGATGGTTGTCCAACCGGCCTGCTCCATACGTTCGGCTGTTGCCGCTCCGACACCATGGATCTTCGTAACCGGCAAGTCGCGGAGAAATGCACGCGCCTCGGACCGCCCAATCATCGCGAAGCCTCGCGGCTTCTCGATGTCCGATGCGAGCTTTGCCAGCGACTTGTTGTAGGAAAGTCCGACCGAGACAGTCACACCGACCTGTTTTTCAATCTCACCGGCCAACCGCGACAGGGATACGGCGGGCGCTTCATCGCGCTTGCGATGCTCGGGATCGAGATCCAAAAACGCCTCGTCGATCGATACCGGTTCGATGCAATCCGTCACTTCCTGAAAAAGAGCCCGGATCTGACGGCTCACAGCCTGATATTTCGCCATATCCGGCGGAATGACCACCGCATCCGGACAAAGTTTGAGTGCCTTGAACATGGGCATCGCCGAGCGCGGTCCGAACTTCCTGGCCACATAGCAGGCTGTCGTAACCACGCCGCGTCCACTCGTCCCGCCGATGAGCAACGGCTTATCTATAAGGCTTGGATCATCGCGTTTTTCGACCGAGGCATAAAACGCATCGCAGTCCACATGAGCGATAGACAACATCTGAAGCTCACTGTGCACGGCCATGCGGCGGCTGTGACAGCGCGGGCAATCTGCGCCAATCGTCTCTCCCATCCATAAGCAATCGCGGCAAAGATGAGCCATCACCGATCCCGGTCTCGGGCATCCAAAGCGCATCGAGTCGGATCGAACTCACATGTCGCGCTTTGTACTTTTGTTTTGGCGCGTGTCTTTACCCCAAAACCGGCAACCACTTTTGGGAGACACGCTCTAACTGAACGGACCGAATATAGGCCGCTCATCAACTAGGGGACAATGACAGTGTCAGGCAGGAGGCGTTGTTACTCCAACGACCCGAGATCGAGTGACCACACGAAACTCTCTCGGGTTTCACCGTCGGTCGAGACGACGACGGCTTCCCACTCGCCTTGCGACGAGGTTGGATCTATTCGCCGGCGCTCGCCCATGACCTTGGGTTTCCGGCGCCATGCGGCTGGCTTTCGGATATCCTCGGGCGGCGCAACGCGGCTTGGATCGCGATCACGCCAGCTTGCCTTCCATGGCAAATAACCCATGTCGCTCTGAACATCGTCAGCCGGCTCGTGCTGATCGACTTCAAACCCGGCAACACCGAGAGGATTGAAACGCACTTCGGAGAGATTGTCCTGCGGATCATAGACCGGCGTTGCCAAGCTTAGATGGTCAATGGAGAGCCGTCCGATCGACGCCAAGAGTGTATAGCTCGAGACAACAAGATCGTGACGCGCGCGCTCACGCGCCACCCGCCCATTGACGACCTCGCGCTGGGCATCGAGCACTTCGAATAGTGCTCTCTCGCCGACATCAGCTTCGATCTTGACGCCCTTGAGCGCTTCTTCCGCAGAGGCGACCTGGAGCTTCGCCGCACGCAGGCGCCGTTTCGCCGCCCGCAACTGTTCCCAGGCGCGGTGCACTTCGGCCCGTGTGCGACTCAAGGTGTCCGAAACTTCGAACCCGCGCTGCGTATGGGTTTGACGCGCCTCACGCACCCGCGAGTGAACCGATCCACCCTGGTAGAGCGGCATCGACATGCGCAGAAAAACCGACTTCTCGTCTTCCCGGTCGATTGTTCGCGACCTGTCGAACTCCCGGCCATAACGCAAGTCGACTGAAACCTTCGGCAGGATCTCGCCGCGGGCTTCCTTGATCTCGAAGTCGGCCGCCTCCTGTAAGAATTTCGCCGACTTGATGGCCGGATTCCCACCCGACGCAATGATGACAGCATCGTCGAGACTTGCCGGCAAGAGTGAATCGATGGGCGGCGGCGGCGCGAGCGTTCCAGGCAAATGCCCAACGACAGAAGCAAATTGCGCTTCGCTTGAATCCCGGTCTGCCTCGGCCTGGGCAAGCGTGGCATTACCCTCGTAGAGACGCGTGCGGGCCTGTGCGACATCTGTCTTGGAGAGGTCTCCCGCTTTCTTTCTCTCAATCGTCGTTTTCAGTTCCGTCTGCAGGAAGGATACGTTGCTCGCCCTCAACTTTGCGATTGCCCTGTCGCGGACGACCGCCATATAGGCGGTCGTTGCTTCGAGCAGAACCTCCTGCGTTCTGTTTTCAAGCCGTTCCTGGCCGGCCTTGACGTTCGCTTCGGCCTTGCGCTTGGCATTGAGAGTCTGGAATCCATTAAAAACCGGCTGTGAAAGTTCAACTGCCAGGCTGTCGGGCCCAAGATGCGTGGGATCGCCCGGACGAGAGTGCGTCCGCTCGCGACCGGTGCTGCCATCGACAGTTACGACGGGAAGCCAACCGGAGATCGCTTGTGGAATTGCTTCGTCCTGGCCGCGCTGCCGGGCGCGCTCCGCCTGAATTGCAGGATTCTCTCGATATGCGGAAACAAGTGCATCTCGCAAACTCTCGGCGTTGACCGAACCTGCCGACAACCCCACGAGCACGATTGCAGCGACTGACGCTTTGAAGCGCGCCGTGCAGAGGATGCCGCCTCTATTCGAAGTGGCACCACGATGCCGTGCATGAATGAACCAGGTGCGCAAAACAATCCCCATGTCACAGTGAAGACCACGCAGGAAATCAATTCCCGCGCTGACGATCTCATGATCGGCCAAGTGAATTGAGGAAGCGTTAATCAGCGCACCAATTCGGGACGATGGTGATATTCTTGCCTCGAATTAGATGTCTTTTATAATGATATTTGCAGACATATATGGATTGCTGCAACCGAATGGCTGCGAATGGGAGGAGTGGAGATGTTGTGAAGGAGTCTGCCGGCAACGAGCAGTTATTCGGAGCGTACGCATTCGGCAATTGTGGGAGGCGACGCTGAATGTCGGAATGAGTGTCGCGCTACGCGCTACAAATGCGCGACAAGGCTCATCATCTGCGAAGGGAATTGAAGAAGCGTTAACCGCCGGACGAAAATGGGAAGACCCTCTCTTTAAGGTTTCCTCTTCGACTTCCGCTTGGTGTTCTTCGGTGCCTGACCTTCCTTTACGCTCAGACCAAAAAGCCGCCAGTGGCCGGTCACCGGCTGAAACAACAGCTCGAAATTGATCTGCAGTGGGCGCGTCGGGAACAACCCCCGAATATGCAGCATCCCCTGCGCCGTGATCGCCGGTTTTGCCAACAGTTGCGGCGATACCAATACGATGGGCGAAAGGTCGAGATTTTTGGCCCTGAGCTTGGCAAAGATCTGACCAAGGCGCGCCGGGTTGTTGGTTGCCTGGAATGATGGCGCGGCAAGATCTCGCAGGACGGTATAGTTTCCCGTGCGATTGGCATGATTGAGGGCGATGAGAGTCGTTCGAATCATCATCAGCAGTGCTTCGGTTTTCGGCACCACATTCCCCTGTGCGGCCAAAGCCGGAGCCCGAGGCTGCTGTTTCTGTGCCGACGCAATGGTGGGCACCACCGCAAGGCAGAGGGCGCAGACTAGTCCTATTGCTCCGCGGGTGATGATAGCAGGCATCGAAGGCTCCGGAATTCGGTCGTAGGTTGTCACCCAACATCGTTCGCCGGCAAGGCGTCGAAGATGCATTCGAGAATCAGTGGGCTGGAGTGTAGCCTCTGCCCTACCGCTCGGTGAAGCCTGCGTTTAGTGAGCGGTAGACGGGCTTCAGTAGATAGCGCACTAGCGATTTGGCGCCGGTGATGATATCGGCCTGGACGACCATTCCGGGAAGAATGCGGCGGGGGGCGGCCTCTTGTCCGACGAAGTCCTGATCGAGACTGACGATAGCCTTGTAATAGGGAGCACCATCCTCGGTGGTAAACGTCGACGGTGATAGGTGCGAGACGGTGCCCTTGACGACTCCGAAGACAGCCGAATCGAATGTTGTGACCTTGATCTCTGCGGCGTCACCAACCTTCACATGGCCGATATCGGTCGGTTCGACGCGGACTTCGGCGACGATCTTGTGATCCACGGGTACAAGGCTCGCGACGAGATCGCCGGGCTTGATGACCTCCCCAAGCGCGCGTTGTGGGAGCTCCTGGACAATGCCACCGACCGGCGCCCGCACAACCAGGCGGTCGACCCTGTCCTGGTGCTTGGCAACCTGCTGTTTGAGTTCGGCCAACTCGCCGGAAATCTTGGACCGCTCTTCGCTCAAGGCACGCTCGGCATCTGACGCCGACGCTTCGAGCTGGCTCTTTGCCTCGACCAATTGCTCGGATGTGCTCTGCTGGCGGCCTTGTGCAGCAAACAGGCGGCTCTTGACCTGTTCCAGCGATGACTCAGCATCCAGATAAGCCCGGCGTGATGTATAGCCGGAGTTCAAAAGCTCTTTGCGGATTGCCGTCTGCTCGCTCTGAATCGCCACCTGACGTTCGAGACTCGCAACCTCATTGTTGACCGCGGCCAATTCCGCCGCCCGCTGGGACACACGGGCGACAAGCGCATCGCGCTCCTGCTCGCGGTGACGTTTCTTCGTGACAAAGACCTGGCGTTGCTCGGCAATGAGCGCTGGGAATTTTTTACCCAACTCGCCGAAGTCCGGCTGTCGGCTTTCGATCAATGCCGCGAGTGTTTCCCGCTGCAGTTCAAGCGCGGCGAATCGCGCGCTCAGCTGTCCGAGATCGCTATTCGCCGTGACGGGGCGCAAATTGACGAGTGGCGTGCCTTTTTCGACAAACTGACCTTCGCGCACGAGCACGGCTTCGACCTCTCCGCCCTCAAGATGTTGGACAGGCCGCACGGTTCCGGCAGGGATAACCTTGCCGTGAGCGATTGCAAGTTCGCGAATTTCAGCGAATGAGCCCCATAGAATGGCGGCCAGCACGAATGCCGACACGACGTAAGTCAGGCGCGCGAACATATCCGGCACCCGACCGTCTTCCAATTCAACAGGCAGAATCAGACGCTGACCACTGATCGAGGTCCGATTCGGTCCATCCCGAGGACGCATTACGTTTTCTCCGAAAAGAGACGACGTTCAGACTAAACCAACCATACTTAACGCAAATATAAGCAACACCAATCGTTACCTATCTAGGCAGCAGCTGGTGCACTTAACAGTTTGGGCACAACCTCCTCCGGCGGCCCGTCCGCAGCAACCATTCCTTGATCGAGGACGATGACCCTATCTGCGGCCCTCATATGGCTCGGTCGATGGGTGACCAGGAGAACCGTGGCCTTCCCCTTGAGAGCATGCAGCTTCTCGAGCAGGGCTTGATCGCCCGCCTGATCCAGCCGGCTTCCGGGATCATCGAGAAGGATAATGGGGCTGTTTTTTACATAAGCGCGCGCGAGTCCTAGCTGTTGCATGAATCCACCCGGAAGCTTGTGGCGATTGACACTCTTAAGGCGCGTATCCAGCCCGTCGGGCAATCCTCGGACTGTCTTGGCGATTCCAGCATCGTACAAGGCCTGCCACATTGCTTCTGGGGTAATGGTCGGATCGGCAAGCTTGAGATTCTGCTCGATCGTTCCGTAGAAGAATTCCGGGCGTTGCGGTGCATAGCCAATGGCATGCCGCAGCTCGGACATGTCGATTTGGCGCAGATCCAATCGATCGATCCTCAAGAGCCCTGCTTGCGGCAGATAGAGGCCGGCAACAAGTTTGAGTAGCGTCGACTTGCCCGCGCCGCTCTCGCCGACAACGGCAACCACCTCACCCTCCTCGATTTCAAGCGCCAAGCCGCGCAATGCCGGCTCACCCAGGCGGCCGTAACGAAACCCGACGCCAATGGCTTCGATATGGCCGTGGAACTTGCGCTCGAATGTCGGCACCTCACCGGGAACATGTTCGACCGGCATTCGCATCAATCCGTTGATCTGCTTGAAGGTCTCGAGGATGCTGCTGAGCCGATTGAGTCCCAAGAAAACCGATTGCAGTGGCGAGAGAAGGCGCCACACGAGCGCAACGATTGCGATCAACGCACCAACAGTCAGGTTTCCCCATAGCACCAGAAGTGCACCAAGCGCGGCAGTGCCAACTCCCGCTACCATCACAAGACCTTGCGATATCGCCTGGAGTGCCACATTGAGCTGCTGTGCCTTGTATTGCTGAACAAGGGCTTCACTCGATACCTTCTTGAAACGGTCGCTCCAGATGCCTTCGGCGCCATGACGTCGAATCGTGCCGTATTTCTCGGTCATTTCCATCAAAAAACGACGCTCGCGGGTCTTCGATTCTCCTGCACGTCGAACATGGTTGCGCGTCATCGGTATCGTTATCGCAGCCAGCGCGACAAAAATGAGGAGCAAGGCCAGTGGAACGAAGCCAACCACGCCGCCGATCGCGAAAATCGCCCCCAGGAATAAGAGCGCGAACGGCAAATCCATAATCGCATTACCGAGTGCGCCGGTGAATATTTCGCGGACGCTCTCAAACTGCTTGAGACGGGTGAGCTGCGATGAGATCGGCGCACTCTCAGTCATTACCGCTGGCAGGTGCATGAGTTTTTCAAAAGCACTGATGGACAAGAGGCTTTCAAAGCGGGCACCGAGGAACGAGACAATCCGGGCTCGGATGTTTCTCAGAGCAAATTCCAGCGCAACGAGAATCGCGATTCCCGCCAGAAGATAGAACAGCGTCATCGGCGATTTTGCGCCAATCGCCTTGTCATAGACATTCATCGTGTAGACCGGAACGGCAAGCGCCAGCACATTGATCAGGAAGGTCATCATGAACAATGTGACGAGCGTCCGCCGGAACTTCCCAAACAGACCTTGGATCCATCCGTATTTGCCGTCGCTCTCTGCGGCCTCCTTCCGGTCGATTGCGCGGATGAGAAAGACGGTTCCGTATTGCCGCGAAGGACGGATTGTTCGAAAGGACTGCGTTCCTCCGTCGAAGATCAGGAGTTGCCCGTCCGGCTCCAGGCTCAGTATTGCGAACAGAGACCGACCCTCATCCAATTCGAAAAGGCTCGGAGCCATGCCGGAACTGATGTCGCACAACCGCAGTCGGCGCGGCTCGGTATGATAGTTCAGGCGCGATAGAAGCGCCCTGACGTCGCTCAGCCCCATCACCTTGTCGAAATGCGGCAAGGCCTCTTCGAGATGTCGGGCTTCTCCTGTCCAGTCCAAGGCGCATAATAGCGGCTTCACGCAGGCAAGCGCAGGGGTTGCATCGTCCAGCACATCAAGATGACGGCTGGCGTAGCTCTCTCTCAACCGCTCTTGAAGGTCGTGGACCGGACTGGCAGCACCTCCGGACGATTGCACACCCATCCGACTGACGACGCTTTGAATCTGTTCGGTGACGCTCATGTTACCTCACGCGACCACGGGTTCGCGTTTCGGTTCCGCACTTGGTGCCGGGTCATTGAGTACGGGAGACACATGCTGGTCCTTGATCTCAAAGATCCGATCCGCCAGTCGCAACGATGAAGGCCGATTACTGATGAGGATCGTCGTTACTTGTCCTTTCAGCTTCTCCAATCCCGCGAGGAGCAAGCGGTCGCTTCGCATGTCGAGAAGCGTGTTTGCTTCGTCGAAGATGAGGATTCTCGGATCTGTTGCGAGCGCGCGTGCGATGGTGATCCGCTGCGTCAATCCCGATGACAGGGAATCGCCGACACCTTGCGCCAACAAGGTGTCATAGCCTTCCGGAAGATGATGGATGTCCTCCTCGAGACCGATGAGTTGGGCCGCCCGGCGCGCCGCCTCAAGCCGGATACCGGGACCGAACATGGTGATGTTCTCCAGGATTGTCCCTTCGAAGACAACTGGATTCGCCGCGGCATGACCGATCCTCTGGTTCAGTAGTCGGCGGTATTTCCCATAGGGCTGGATACCGTCGAGCGTGACCGTGCCCGTCGATGGCGCGAGATCGCCCATAATAAGAGCGGCAAGTATTCCCCGTCCGCTCCCGTCTTCACCGCGCAGGCCAATGAACTCGCCGGGCGCAATTTCCAATGTGACGTTGTGCAACGCTCTTTCTTCGGAAGAACCTGGATCATAGGAAACCGCATCGAAAGTGATCGCGCCGCGCACTTCGGGCAATCTATAGTCATGACTCGCGAGTTCGGTCTCAATGTCGTCGATCTCAACATCATTGAACCTCGCCGCACGTTCTTCGGCAAGTTCCACATTCTGCAATTCCGACCAAACGCCGAGACCGCGAATAACGGGTTGGGTCAGTCGCGATGACAGGAGCGAGCAGCAAACGAGCGCGCCGATGCTGAGCAAACCGTTCATTACGAGAAGTGCACCGACGGTCACGATCGAGATCTGCGTAACATTCGCAAACAGGCTTCCAATCGCTTGCACTTTGTTCCCGATCAAAACCGTGTCGTAGCTGGCCAGCGATGAGGCTTTGTGGAGCCTTTCGAACCGCCGTTGCATGAACGACTCCATCGCCAGGCCTTTGATTGTATGAATCCCCGAGAGGCACTCGACGAGAAAGTCGTATCGCTTGTTGTCCTGATCGGCACGCGCCATCAGGACTTCGCGCAGCCTTCGGCCGCGAAGAACGGTCAGTATTGCGAAACCGGTGATCAAGGTCAGCGGAACGAGAGCCAGCCATCCGCCAATCGTCAGGATCATCGCAAGGAAGATGACGGCAAGCGGAAGGTCGACGAGAATCAAACGCGAGTTTCCACCGAAAAACGTGTTCAGTTCCCCGAGAGCATCGAAACTGTCCATCCAATCGCCGGCGGGAGTCTTGTCGATATCGGCCGTACGCCCCCGCAACATGTGGTTGACGGCATCGTACTGACGATGAAAACCGTTGTGGACGGAGGCCCATCCCATGACGTGCGAGCGGACGACCTTAAGAACAGCTTCGAGAAAGAACGCGGTCATCAATCCCAAAGTGAGCAGCGCCAGAGTATCCGTCGCGTTATTGGGGAGGATACGGTCGTAAATCTGCAACATGGCCAGCGGCATCGCCAAACCAAGCAGGTTCAGAAAAAATGATCCGACCAATACCGAGCGAGGCAGATCGGTACATTTCGAAAGCGCAGCCGTTAGCGCTTTGAATCGGTCAGGTTTCTGCTCGGCATTGGGAAGGAACTCAATGGCTCGATCAGACATCGGCGCATTGGGCGCCCGGCGTCGTGTTTCAATGACCGGCAGAGGCGCGGGCGGTGACGGATCCGTTTCTGGAATCGGTGCTGCGTAGGGGCGAACCCGGTCGGTCTGCGCAACCGGCCGCGGCATGTTCAGGCGCTGTCTAATCCGCTCCAGAGCAAACGTCGCGGTGGTACGCTCCGCCCTCTGGGCTACTGCGTCGCCCATAGGTAAACCCTTCGCCCCCAGAGAGGCACAAAACACTACGCTACAGGCCTGGATTACAGGACAATCCTTAGCGGCTCGTTAACCCTAAGGCGTCGTTGAGCGGTGTGCGGTCGCCGGACAATCCGCTCGAATGAGCCTATCGAGCCTCTTCAACCGCCTTAAATCGGTGTCTCGGGCGGTTATCGATACGCCTGGTTCGGCTTTGCATCGCCGTGCCGTCATTGAACGCAACCATTCCTTAAATATAACGCACGAAATCGGCGGAAGTCGGCGATTTGTTACCGGTTTCTCAAATCAAGCTTCCTATGTTTGCACGGTTTGAATTGTCTTTTCCGCAAACGGGTTAGTAGGTTTTATGGCTGAACGAGTAGACGGTCCGGACACATCGCGCGGCAATCGCAAGGACGATGAGCTCTCGCAGGCAAACGACTTTCGCCTGAGTGACGAGGACGTGGAACGCCACGATGTGGTGATGCATGAACCTGGTCATATGGAGCCGCCGCTTGATCCGCAATCGGCCGCAGCCTTCCCAAACCAGGAAGAAGTTCCGACGGCGGAACTCACTGAATCCTCCGCTCCTTCGCAAACCGGGTTGCCGCCCATCGAAGCCACGGCAACCGGATCGGAAGAGATTGCTCCAGCCGTCTCCAACGACGTTGACAGGTCATCGCGATCACCCGACGAAGAAGAACTCGCTCCGCAGGAAACCGACGCACCCCGCAATCCGGTGAGTATCGATCCCCCGTCGACCGGGCAACCGACACGTTTTGTCGGCCAGCGAAACGAGCAGGAGAATGATACCCCTCCCCCTGCGGCACCAGCCCCCCAAGCGGCAGCGACAACGGAAACGGACCCGGAAACGGAACCGGAGGATCCGACTCCTCCACCGACAAATCAGGCCGCGAGCGTAAGTTTGCAGAATATCGTGGCGGGTCTATCCGAAGCTACGGACACATCATCATCGATCAAAGTCGCAGACATCGTCATCACAGATGACGGTCTCGGTACCAACACGCTTTCTCTGGCAGGCACAGACGCTGCAAAATTCGAGATTGTCGACACAGGCGCGGGCTTTGAGCTGCATCTTCGCGCCGGTACGGTTCTCGATCACGAATCCGATGCCGCATTCGACATAACAGTTCAGGTCGACGATCCGACAGTAGGCGGAACACCCGACGACAGTGTCTCTCAAACCGTCAATATCGGCGACGTTAACGATACCGGTCAGGTCTTCGTATCGGGCAACTCCAACAATGCTGCGGAGAATGTCGGCGATGCAGCGATACTCTATACCGCTACGGTGACCGATGCAGATACGACCGGTGAAGCAATCACATTCAGCCTGGTGGACGATGCCGGCGGCCTTTTCGAAATCGATGCCAATACTGGTGAGGTCACGCTGGCTGGCGGTCAATCTCTCGATTATGAAACCGCCACGTCACACGACATTACGATCCGGTCATCCGACGGGACTAATACAACGGATCATACGGTTACCATCAACGTCACCGATGTGAATGACAATGCCCAGGTCTTTACGTCGGGTGCTGGCGCAACAGTCGCCGAAGATTTGAACGATACGTCCGTGATCTACACGGCGGCTACGACGGATGTCGACACCACTGGCGAAGCCATCACATATTCGTTGACCGACGATGCCGGCGGTCTGTTCGAAATCAACAGTGCCACAGGCGAAGTTACGCTCGCCGGCGGACAGGCGCTCGATTTCGAGACGGCGACGTCCCATGACATCACGATCCGGTCCTCGGACGGAACCAACACGACCGATCACACGGTTACAATCAACGTCACGAACGTAAATGAGGGCGGTGTCAGCGCAATTGCCGATTCCGATGCATCCGCAGATGCCGTCGCCGAGAACAGCGCTATTGGCAGCGTGGTCGGGATTACGGCGCTCGCAACCGATCCGGATAATAGCAGCGATACCGTAACCTATAGCCTCAGCAACGATGCAGGCGGGCTTTTTGCGATCGACGCCAATACGGGCGTCGTCACCGTTGCTGGCGCGCTCGACGCCGAAACCGCACAGAATCATTCGATCGAAGTTACGGCGACATCGACCGATGGCTCGACATCGACTCAGACCTTCAACATTGCAGTCAACGACGTCGACGAATTCAATATCTCGGCAACAAGTGACAGTGACGGGACGGCCAACTCGGTTTCAGAAGCAGCAACCGTCGGTACGGCCGTGGGTATCACAGCCCTGGCGACCGATGCGGACGTTACGGACACCATCACCTATAGTCTGTCATCAAACCCCGGCGGCTTCTTCGCGATCGATGCCAATACCGGTGTTGTCACGGTTGCGAACGCACTGGATTACGAGACAGACACATCTCATACGATTGAGGTCACCTCGACAAGTACCGACGGTTCGACCTCCACACAGACATTCACAATCAATGTCAGCGATTTTGATGAAGCCGATGTCGGTGCAATCACGGATACGGATGGCACAGGCAACGCCGTCAATGAGAACGCCACCGTCGGCACGGTCGTCGGCGTCACGGCCTTCGCGTCCGATGCAGACGGAACCGATTCTGTCACCTACAGCCTTTCCGACGATGCGGGCGGGCTCTTCGCCATCGACGCCAATACGGGCGTCGTTACGGTTGCCGGCGCCATCGATCGAGAGACGGCGGCCAGCTACGATATCGAAGTTACGGCGACGTCGGATGACGGATCGACGTCGACCCAGACCTTCACGATCGGCATCAACGACCTCGATGAGTTCGATGTTTCCACACCCGCCGATGCAAACGCCGGTGCGAATTCCGTTTCGGAGACGGCTGCGAACGGAACGGCCGTCGGCATTACGGCTTCGGCATCCGATGGCGATGCGACGAACAACACGGTCACCTACTCCATTGTCGACGGATCCGGCGATCCGGTCGTCGGCGGTCCATTTACGGTCGATCCCAATACGGGCGTCGTGACGATTGCGGACAACACGCAGCTCGACTACGAGACGGCGACCTCGCATACGATCAATGTGAAAGCGACATCCGCCGATGGATCAGAGGCGACCCAATCCTTCACCGTCAATCTGACCGATACGGATGAAGCCGATGTCGGTGCCATCTCCGACACGGACGGCACCGGCAATGCCGTTAATGAGAACGCGTCCGTCGGCACTGTCGTCGGCGTGACGGCATTCGCGTCCGATGCAGACGGAACCGACACCGTCACCTACAGCCTTTCCGACAATGCGGGCGGCCTCTTTGCCATCGATGCGAATACCGGCGTTGTTACGGTGGCAGGCGCGATCGATCGCGAAACGGCGGCCAGCTACGACATCGAAGTCACGGCAACGTCGACCGACGGTTCGACATCGACCCAATCCTTCACCATCAACGTCAACGATCTTGACGAATTCGACGTCTCAACCCCGACCGACTCGAATGCTGCAGCGAACAGCATTGCAGAGAATGCGGCTAATGGAACCGCGGTTGGCATAACGGCCACGGCGGCCGATGGGGACGCGACCAACAGCACGGTCACCTACTCGCTGGTCGACGGAAGCGGCGATCCGGTAGTCGGCGGGCCATTCGCCGTCGATCCCAATACCGGTGTCGTGACAATCGCCGACAACACGCAGCTCGACTATGAGACAGCGACTTCGCATACGATCTATGTCAAAGCGACATCGGCAGACGGTTCGGACGCGACCCAGTCATTCACCGTCAATCTGACGGACGTGAATGAGGCGGGCGTTGGGGCGATTTCCGATGCCAATGCGAATGCCGACGGTGTCGCGGAAAACGCCTCTGTCGGCACTGTCGTGGGCGTGACCGCGCTGGCAAGCGACCCCGATGGTTCCGATACGGTTACCTATTCTCTCTCCGACGATGCAGGTGGACTATTTGCAATCGATGCCAATACGGGCGTCGTTACGGTCGCGGGCGCGCTCGACGCCGAAACCGCGCAGAACCATTCGATCGAGGTTACTGCGACATCGACTGACGGCTCGACATCGACGCAGACGTTCAACATAGCCGTCAATGACGTCGACGAATTCAATATCTCGGCAACAAGTGACAATGACGGGACGGCCAACTCGGTTTCGGAAGCAGCGACCGTCGGCACGGCGGTGGGCATTACAGCCCTTGCAAGCGATGCCGATGTCACGGACACAGTTACCTATAGCCTCTCGTCCAATCCCGGCGGTTTCTTTGCAATCGATGCCAATACCGGCGTCGTCACCGTTGCCAATGCCCTGGATTACGAAACGGGCACATCTCATGTGATCGAGGTGACGTCGACAAGTGACGATGGATCGACGTCGACACAGACATTTACGGTCAATGTCACTGATCATGACGAAGCCGATGTCGGCGCGATCTCCGACACGAACGCCGGCGGCAATGCGGTCAATGAGAACGCAAGCGTCGGCACCGTCGTCGGCGTCACGGCATTTGCATCCGATACGGATGGCACAGATACCGTCAGCTACAGTCTCTCGGACGATGCCGGCGGCCTCTTCGCCATCGATGCCAATACGGGTGTCGTCACCGTGGCCGGCGCGATCGATCGCGAGACGGCGGCAAGCTATGACATCGAGGTCACGGCAACGTCGACCGATGGTTCGACCTCCACCCAGACATTTACCATCAGCGTGAACGATCTGGACGAATTCGACGTTTCGACGCCCACCGACTCCGACGCTTCGGCCAATAGCGTTGCGGAAAACGTCGCCAATGGAACCGCTGTCGGCATTACAGCCACGGCTGCCGATGGCGATGCAACAAATAGCACCGTCACATATTCTCTGGTCGACGGCAGCGGCGATCCGGTTGTCGGCGGTCCTTTTGCTGTCGATCCGAATACGGGCGTCGTCACCGTCGCCGACAACACGCAACTCGATTACGAAACAGCAACGTCGCACACGGTCTATATCAAAGCGACTTCTGCCGATGGATCGGATGCAACGCAAAGCTTCACGGTCAATCTGACAGATGCGGACGAAGGCGGGGTCGGCGCGGTCTCCGACAGCAATGCGACGGGAAATGCCGTCAACGAGGATGCCTCGGTCGGCACCGTCGTCGGCATTACCGCCGTCGCGACCGATCCTGACGGCAGCGATACGGTCACCTACTCATTGAGTGACGATGCTGGCGGACTGTTTGCAATCGATGCAAACACCGGCGTGGTTACGGTGGCAGCGGGTCTCGATGCAGAAACCGCTCAAAACCATTCGATCGAAGTGACGGCAACCTCGACGGACGGCTCGACGTCGACGCAGACCTTCAATATCGGTGTCAACGATGTCGACGAGTTCGATATCTCCGCCACCGCCGACAACGATGGAACAGCCAATACGGTTTCCGAGGCGGCGACCGTCGGAACGGCCGTCGGCGTTACGGCCCTGGCAACCGATGCCGACGTCACGGACGCCATCACATACTCTCTCTCGTCCAACCCGGGGGGCTTTTTTGCCATCGATGCCAATACCGGCGTCGTCACGGTTGCGAATGCCCTCGATTACGAGACGGATACTTCACACACGATCGAGGTGACGTCGACCAGCGACGATGGCACCACGTCGACACAGACCTTTACGATCAATGTCACCGATCATGACGAGGCCGACGTCGGCGCGATTTCCGACACAAATGCCACTGGAAACGCTGTCGATGAAAACTCATCGGTCGGAACGGTTGTTGGCGTTACAGCGTTCGCATCCGATGCCGATGGGACCGACGATGTCACCTACAGCCTTTCCGACGATGCGGGCGGCCTCTTTGCGATCGATGCCAATACCGGTGTCGTCACTGTTGCCGGCGCCATCGATCGCGAGACAGCGGCCAGCTACGATATCGAAGTCACGGCGACATCCGACGATGGCTCAACATCGACCCAGACATTCACAGTCAATGTGAACGATCTCGACGAATTTGACGTCTCGACACCGACCGACTCGAACGCCGCGGCGAACTCTGTTTCCGAGAGCGCGGCGAATGGAACGGCTGTCGGCATCACGGCGTCTGCGACCGACGGCGATGCTACCAATAGCTCCGTGACATATTCGCTAGTCGACGGTAGCGGGGATCCAATTGTGGGCGGTCCTTTCGCAGTTGATGCAAATACGGGCGTCGTCACAATCGCGGACAATTCGCAGCTCGACTATGAAACCGCGACATCTCACACGATTTATGTGAAAGCCACATCGGCAGACGGTTCGGACGCCACGCAGAGTTTCACGGTCAATCTGACAGATGCGGACGAAGGAGGTGTCGGCGCCATTTCCGACACGAATGCCACCGGCAATGCCGTCAATGAAGATGCATCCGCCGGGACCGTTGTGGGCATCACCGCCCTTGCCACCGATCCGGATGGTACCGACACGGTGACCTACAGTCTCTCGGACGATGCCGGCGGGCTCTTCACGATCGATGCGAATACGGGTGTTGTCACGGTCGCGGCCGGACTGGACGCGGAGACTGCGCAAAATCACTCCATCGAAGTCACGGCCACATCAACAGACGGCTCAACATCGACACAAACGTTCAATATCGGCGTCAACGACGTCGACGAGTTCGATATCTCCGCCACAAGCGACAATGACGGCACCGCGAATTCGGTATCGGAAAGCGCAACCGTCGGAACGGCCGTCGGCGTTACAGCCCTGGCGACCGATGCCGACGTCACGGATACGGTCAGCTACAGCTTATCCTCCAATCCAGGTGGTTTCTTCGCGATCGATGCCAATACGGGCGTCGTCACGGTAGCCGGCGCTCTGGATTATGAAACGAATACCTCCCACGTCATCGAAGTCACTTCGACGAGTGATGACGGTTCCACATCGACGCAGACATTCACGATCAATGTCGGCGACGAAGACGAAGCGGATGTCGGCGCAATTTCCGATACGAATGCGGCCGGAAACGCTGTCGATGAAAACTCATCGGTCGGAACGGTTGTTGGCGTTACAGCGTTCGCTTCCGATGCCGATGGAACCGACGATGTCACTTATAGCCTGTCTGACGACGCAGGTGGCCTCTTTGCGATCGATGCCAACACCGGTGTCGTGACTGTCGCAGGCGCCATCGATCGCGAGACAGCGGCCAGCTACGATATCGAAGTCACGGCGACATCCGACGATGGCTCAACATCGACCCAGACATTCACCATCTCGGTCAACGACCTTGACGAATTCGACGTTTCAACCCCGACCGACTCGAACGCCGCGGCAAATTCCGTATCGGAAAGCGCAGCGAACGGAACAGCGGTCGGCATCACGGCGTCCGCGTCTGATGGCGATGCCACCAATAGCACCGTCACCTACTCTCTGGTCGACGGCAGCGGCGATCCAGTTGTCGGCGGTCCCTTCACGGTCGATGCAAATACGGGCGTGGTCACAATCGCGGACAATGCGCAGCTCGACTATGAAACCGCGACATCCCACACGATCTATGTGAAAGCCACATCGGCGGACGGATCGGACGCCACACAGAGCTTCACGGTCAATCTGACGGATGCCGACGAAGCCGACGTTGGTGCCATCTCCGACACGAATGCCACCGGCAATGCCGTCAATGAAGATGCATCCGCCGGGACCGTTGTGGGCATCACCGCCCTTGCCACCGATCCGGATGGTACCGACACGGTGACCTACAGTCTCTCGGACGATGCCGGCGGGCTCTTCACGATCGATGCGAATACGGGTGTTGTCACGGTCGCGGCCGGACTGGACGCGGAGACTGCGCAAAATCACTCCATCGAAGTCACGGCCACATCAACAGACGGCTCAACATCGACACAAACGTTCAATATCGGCGTCAACGACGTCGACGAGTTCGATATCTCCGCCACAAGCGACAATGACGGCACCGCAAATTCGGTATCGGAGAGCGCAACCGTCGGAACGGCCGTCGGCGTTACAGCCCTGGCGACCGATGCCGACGTCACGGATACGGTCACCTACAGCTTGTCCTCCAATCCAGGTGGCTTCTTCGCGATCGATGCCAATACGGGCGTCGTCACGGTAGCCAGCGCTCTGGATTATGAAACGAATACCTCCCACGTCATCGAAGTCACTTCGACGAGTGATGACGGTTCCACATCGACGCAGACATTCACGATCAATGTCGGCGACGAAGACGAAGCGGATGTCGGCGCAATTTCCGATACGAATGCGGCCGGAAACGCTGTCGATGAAAACTCATCGGTCGGAACGGTTGTTGGCGTTACAGCGTTCGCTTCCGATGCCGATGGAACCGACGATGTCACTTATAGCCTGTCTGACGACGCAGGTGGCCTCTTCGCCATCGATGCCAACACCGGTGTCGTGACTGTCGCAGGCGCCATCGATCGCGAGACAGCGGCCAGTTACGATATCGAAGTCACGGCGACATCCGACGATGGCTCAACATCGACCCAGACATTCACGGTCAACGTGAACGACCTCGACGAATTCGACGTCTCGACCCCGACCGACTCAAACGCCGCGGCAAATTCCGTATCGGAAAGCGCAGCGAACGGAACAGCGGTTGGAATCACAGCTTCCGCTGCGGATGGCGATGCCACCAATAGCAGTGTTACCTACTCCCTGGTCGACGGCAGCGGCGATCCCGTCGTTGGCGGCCCGTTCACTGTCGACGCGAATACCGGCGTTGTCACAATCGCGGACAATTCGCAGCTCGACTATGAATCTGCCACATCCCACACGATCTATGTGAAAGCCACATCGGCTGATGGATCGGACGCGACGCAGAGCTTCACGGTCAATCTGACGGACGCGGATGAAGCGGATGTCGGAGCAATCTCCGATACAAACGCGACAGCCAACGCCGTCGATGAAAATTCCTCCGTCGGAACCGTCGTTGGTATCACTGCCCAGGCAAGTGATGCGGACGGAACAGACACAGTCACCTATAGCCTGTCCGACAACGCAGGTGGCCTCTTCGCCATCGATGCCAATACCGGTGTTGTCACCGTTGCCGGCGCAATCGATGCCGAAACAGCTCAGAACCACTCGATTGAGGTCACCGCGACCAGTACTGACGGCTCGACGTCCACGCAGACATTCAACATCGGCGTCAACGATGTGGACGAGTTCAATGTTACGGCCACAAGCGATAATGACGGGACGGCAAACAGCGTCTCGGAAGCCGCAACGGTGGGTACCGCCGTTGGCGTGACCGCCCTCGCGTCCGATGCCGATGTCACGGACACGGTGTCCTACAGCCTCTCGTCGAACCCCGGCGGGTTCTTCGCCATCGATGCCAATACGGGCGTCGTTACCGTGGCCGGCTCCCTCGACTACGAGACAGACACGTCTCACACGATCGAAGTGACTTCGACCAGCCTGGATGGCTCGACGTCGACACAAACGTTCACCATCAATGTGACCGATTTTGATGAAGCCGATGTCGGTGCGATCTCCGATACGAACGCGACCGCCAACGCAGTCGACGAAAATGTTGCGGTCGGAACAACGGTCGGCATTACGGCTTCAGCAACCGATGCCGACGGCACTGACGATGTGACGTACAGCCTTTCGGACGATGCAGGCGGCTTGTTTGCCATCGACGCAAATACTGGTGTCGTAACGGTTGCCGGCGCCATCGACCGAGAGACGGCCGCCAGCTACGACATCGAAGTCACCGCCACTTCCGACGATGGCTCGACCTCGACCCAGACCTACACGATCAATGTCAACGACATCGACGAGTTCGACGTCTCGACGCCAACCGACTCGAATGCATCCGCCAACACCGTCGCGGAAAATGCCGCCAACGGTACAGTTGTCGGCATCACGGCATCTGCGTCCGATGGCGATGCCACAAATAGCGGCGTGACCTATTCGTTGGTGGATGGCAGCGGCAATCCGGTTGTGGGCGGTGCCTTTGCAGTCGATGCGAATTCCGGCGTCGTGACAGTCGCCGACAGCAATCAGCTCGACTACGAGACGGCCACATCTCAAACGATCTACGTGAAGGCGACGTCGGCAGATGGGTCAACGGCAACGCAGAATTTCACTGTCAATCTCACGGATGTAAACGAAGCTCCGACAGACATTTCCTTTACCGGCAATGAAGACCTTGCAATCGGCGCAGCAACAGGAACGACGGTCGCAACAGCAACAGCAGTTGATCAGGACGCAGCCGAGACTTTCACCTACGCGTTGACCGATGATGCCAACGGCTTGTTCTCGATCGATGCCAGTACCGGAGCCATAACGCTTGCGGGAAGCGGCACGCTCGATCTGACGCAGCAGACCGGCGGCGACAATCCCTTCAACGGCATCGACGTGGGGTCCTATAGCGCTCCCGTACTCGTCGACCTTGATGGCGACGGCGATCTCGACATCATGATCGGAAATGCCGGATCGTACGGGGGCGACAGCGAGTATTATGAAAACACGGGCACGGCAACCAATCCCACCTACTCGTTTCATTCCGAGAATCCTTTCGGACTGGTCGATATTGGAAGCGACGCTACGCCGAGTTTCGTTGATATCGACGGGGACGGCGATCTTGACATGTTCATCGGTGAGTCCGTTGGGACGGTCAATTATTTCGAGAATACAGGCACCAGTACAGCGCCTGCCTTTACTCAGCGATTCGGAGCCGCCAATCCATTAAGTTCCGAGGATGTGGGATCGTACTCCACACCCACATTTGTCGACCTCGACAATGATGGCGACCTGGATGCCGTTATCGGTGGCCAAGACGGTCAGTTGGATTTCCACCGCAACGACGGAACGTCTTCGTCCCCGAATTTCGTTGAAGTCAGCGGCTCGACCTTCGGTGTCAGCGGTACGATCGATATCGGCACGTATTCCGCGCCCACTTTCGTGGATGCCGATGGCGACGGAGACATGGATATGTTTCTTGGCGGATCAGCCGGCAATCTGAACTACTTCGAGAATACCGGCACGACTGCCAGTCCGAGTTTCGCTTCGACGCCATCTGTCAATCCATTCGGCTATGTGGATATTGGCGCTCAAAGCACGCCGACCTTTGCTGACGTCGACGGCGATGGCGATATCGATCTTATCGTCGGGGAATCCGACGGAACGATCAACTTCTATGAGAACACCGGATCGTTGATCGACGGATCATCGACCAATACTCACGATATTACCGTCCAGGTCACGGACAGTGGCGGGCTGACCACGAGCGAAGACGTGACGTTGCAGTTCGGAACCGAAGGCGCCGAAACCCTATCCGGTGATGCCGATACCGACATCATCTACGGTTTCGGTGGTGATGATACCCTGAACGGCGGCGCAGGCGACGACGTTATCTATGGCGGCGATGAGACCGCCGGTGCCAGCACAGGCACACTCGACCTGAACGACACGGGCGAGACCAACGAATACGCCCGGGCAACCAATTTCCAGGGCTTCCCGTCTACTGCCATTACAGTGGAAATGGCATTCCAGGCCGCTCCGACGACACAGAGCGAATTCGTGCTGTTTTCCTATGCCGCAAGCGGGGAAACGAATGAATTTACAGTCTATCAGAAGTCGGATGGCACTTTGAAGGCATATGTTGCGGGAAGTAGTGTAGATCTGAATATTTCTACCGATCTGACCGACGGCGATCCACATACGATTTCGGTTACCTGGAACGAGTCGAGTGGCAGCTTTCAGGTCTACATCGACGGTAGTCTGGAGGCTTCGACCTCCGTCTCGCAAGGGATCGGCGGTCTCTATAACAACGGTACCTTCATCCTCGGCCAGGAACAGGATTCGGTCGGCGGAGGTTTTAGTTCCAGCCAGGTCTTCAGTGGCGACATCGATTTTGTGCGCGTCTTCAACGATGTCCGCACATCGCAGGAGATCTCCGACAACTACAACTCGCAACTTGCCAACCCCGGCAGTGAATCGGGCCTCGTCACGAACTGGCAGTTTGACTCCGACTCTCAGAGCGGCACGCGTGTAGATGACGAAGTTGGCAACAACGATATCTATCTGGTCAACACGACAGACATCGTCGAGGGCAGTGGCAGCACCGGGACAGGTGATACAATCTCCGGTGGTGACGGCAATGACACGCTCTACGGCGGCGCCGGCGCCGATGAGATCGACGGCGATGCCGGGAACGACACACTCTATGGCGGCGCAGGCGCCGATCAGCTTGACGGCGGCGCCGGCAATGACACTCTCGTCGGCGACGATGCTTCCAACGGTACCCCTCAGTTGATATTGAACACGAACGGTGGCGTAGAGGATGTAGCGTCGATCGCCAACATTACCGATTTTCCAACGTCCGCCTTGACCTTTGAAATCCGCTTCACCTCCGACCACGTGCCCAGTGGACCACAGTCTCTCTCCGGAGCGCCCTTGATCAGTTACGAGGTCGATGGCCAAGCCAATCAGTTCCTCGTATTCGCGAGCCAGGATACGAACGAGATCGTCATCGCGATCGACGGCAACATCCGATACACAGGATTGGCGCTGGACAACATTTTCGATGGCACGGAACATATGCTGTCAGTGAGTTGGGAAAGTTCCACAGGCGCACTCACTATCTATGTTGACGGCACATCTGCCTATACAGGCACCCTCGCAACCGGTTCTACCATTTCGTCCGGCGGCACACTGGTATTCGGCCAGGAACAGGATGGCGAAGGAACCGGATACGATACAGACCAGTATTTCGATGGCTCCATCGACGAAGTCCGCATTTTCGATGATGTGCGCACAGCGCAGGAAATCGCCGATAATGCGTCAAGCGAACTCTCTGACCCCGCGGGCGAACAGGGCCTTGTCTCAAACTGGCAATTCAACAGCGAAAGTGGCGGCACCGTCACCGATCTTGCTGGTTCCAACGATCTCACGCTTGGCAATGGGGCGGCCGTTGGGTGGCCCGGGAATGAAAATCTGATCGTCAACGGCAGTTTCGAGGACGTGGATGTAGCATCCAACGGGTACTACAGCTCTACTTCGGGATGGACAGCATCCAGCGGCTTCGTAGAAATTGGCGATGAGTCCAACATCAGCTATGCCGCGAGCGCGTCGGACGGCGAACAATTTCTGGAGTTGGATGCTTCCGGAGGCGTCGATCAGGTCTATCAGGATGTCCAGACAGAGGCGAACCGTAGCTACACGTTGAACCTGGACGTGGCACAACGCGCAGCCGCCGCAGCCTCGAGCAATACCGTGGAGGTCTACTGGAATGGCGTGTTGGTGAGCAGCATCGACCCGGCATCGACAAATTTCGAGACCTATGAATTCGAAGTTACCGGCACCGGCGGTCTGGATCGTCTCGAGTTTCGCGAGCCTGCCGGCGACAATGATGGCCTCGGCGGCCTTATCGACAATGTCTCGCTGATCGCGACCTACGACGATGTCCTGACTGGCGGCGATGGCGATGACACCCTCACCGGCGGTATCGGCAATGATCTGCTCGATGGCGGCACGGGAACGGATACGGTCGACTATTCGACGTCCAGCGCGGCTGTGAACGTCAATCTCGATACTGGTGTCGGAACAGGCGGCGACGCCCAGGGCGACGCCTATACCAGCATCGAAGGCGTAACGGCGTCAGATCACGACGATTATGTTTACGGGACCGATACGGGCGGCGTTACAGTTGAGCTCGGCAAAGGGGACGACACGTTCGACAATGACGCCGGCGATGCAACGCAGACAGATACGGTGTATGGCGGCGCCGGGAGCGACACGATTTATACTGGCGCGGGCGATGACACCGTTTATGGCGGGTCCGGTGCCGACACGGTCGTGGGTGAAGCTGGGGACGACACGCTCTACGGCAATAATGGCGCCGACCTGATCTACGGCGGCGATGGCAATGACACGCTCTACGGTCAGAACAACAACGACACGCTTGTCGGCGGTGACGGATCGGACCTTTTCGTTTTCTGGGAAGGTCACGGAACAGACACGGCCTGGGGCGGTCAGGGCGCGAGCTGGACAGACACGATCGAACTGCACGACTCGTCAGGTGGCGCCAATCTCGGAACTTTCGGTGTCGATTGGACGATCAACCTGACCGAAGGATCGATCACCAGCCAGGATGCTGACAGCCTCACCCTCTCGGACGATGCCGACGGCACGATCACGCTGCAGGACGGCTCGAGCATCAACTTCTACGACATTGAGCGCGTCGAGTTCTGAACGCGGGTGGAAATCCTGGATCACATCACTGGACTTCGGTCCAAGACTCGACGAGAATCCCTTATGCTGACACAGAGCGCCCGCCGGTAGGACCGAGCGGGCGTTTTGCTTTCCAATCCGGCCCTTACGAGCGACGAAACACCTACCCAAACAAGGCACTGTTTATGGGGGGAGCACAGAAAATTGAAAAACAACCCCATGCAAAGGGCATCAGAGACACTCATGGGTCTGTCGGACAAGGCTTCGTTAAGCCTGTCCGGCTATCTTCACACTATGAGCGAACAAGCAGCAGATAGCGTGCGCAAGACTAACCCGAGCGAGAAACTCATTCTTGCATCGGGCGGGTTCAGAAACTGGTTGCTCGAGAACGAATGCTCACTGGCACTCACGGCCTTTCGACAGAGCCGGCTCTTCTTTCTCGGGCTAACCGAAGCCGGCCAGATCTGGGCCCATGAGCGCTTTCTCGAGGGCTGCCGTGGTCTATGGATCGACAGGGACCAGCTTTGGCTGACCACAACCTATCAGATCTGGAACTTTCGAAACATTCTGCCTGAAGGCACCACTGCCGCAGAAAACAAAGCCGACCGCCTCTATTGTCCGCGCCTCAGCTTTGTTACGGGGAACGTTCACAGCCACGAAACGGCAATGGACCGGAAAGGCAGCTTGGTGTTCGTGAACACTCAGTATTCCTGCCTCGCGACGCCCGACATCCAGCACAGCTTCACGCCGCTTTGGAAGCCGCCGTTTATCTCGGCAATGGCGCCGGAAGATCGATGCCATCTGAATGGATTGGCAATGGAAGACGGCATGCCGAAATACGTCACCGCGCGGGCGCGTTCCGACACAGCAAAGGGATGGAAGCAAGGTCAGGGGAAAGGCGGTATCCTTGTCTCGGTTCCGGACAATGAAATCGTGTCCGACCAGCTTTCGATGCCTCATTCGCCGCGCTGTCATCAAGGCAAGATCTGGCTACTCAATACCGGAACCTGCGAATTCGGTTCGCTCGACCTTGCAACCGGAAAGTTCGAACCGGTCTGTGCCTGCCCGGGTTATGCTCGAGGACTTGCCTTCATCAACAACTACGCCGTCATCGGGCTCTCACTGCCGCGTAAGAATGATGGTTTCGCGAAACTGCCCGTTGGCGAAGCACTGAAACAGCGGAGTGCAAATCCTATGTGCGGCATCCTCGTGATAGACCTGACGAAGGGCGAGATCGCGCATTGGGCACGATTCGAGCATACCATCGGCGAAATCTCGGATCTTTCGGTCGTGCCAGGCGTCAGGCAGGCTTCCATGATCGGGTTCGAGGACCGCGACCGTGTCGCCGGAATGATCAGCCTTGATGAAGCGACGATTGCCTAACCCCGACGGGCTGCAACTAACTTGTTGAGGCAGCTTCTTCGCAATCTTCGGAACCGCCAGCGCGAATGTGATGTCTGCGGGCACCATATGAATCCAATCAAACGCGACGTGCTCTAGAGCCCTTTCCGACCATATAGAGGCATTTGACCGGTATTTCGCGTCTTCCAGCAAGGCACGATCCCCGCCTTGGTCTTGCTGACCACAAGGGGATTGTAACAAGGTCCGGAGGGCGCGAAATATTGGCCTTCGGTGAGCCCATTCCGCCCATCGGCTTCGTTGCGAAGCTTGCCCGATGCCACGGCATCGCGCCGCGCTCCGCGCCTAACCGAGTGAGCGGAATGGGCGCCATCAAATGCCTCTATATGGTCGGAAAGGGCTCTAGAAAGCGAAACGCCCGCTCGGTTTCCCGGCGGGCGTAACGCTTACTGCAGTAAAGGGCTCTTCAGGAGGGCCTAGCGACGGCGGTTCCTGCGACGCGGCTTTTTGCCGACCTCCGCCAGGACTTCCTGCATTTCACCGAACAGCTCACCTGTGTTCGGGAAGCAGGGTTTGCCGACCGCCTTGAGACCGCGGTTGCCGACGGCAGGAAGGTGAAGGATGAGGTCCTTCGCCGTGCCATTGCGTCTTGCGACCTCCTTATGTCCGTTCGTGACCTTGAGCGAGGGATGGTCGAAGGGCCCCTTGTGGCAGGCCACGCGCGGATCCGAGAGTTCCAGCATGAAGGTCACAAGATCATCCTGCTCATCTTCACTCAATCCAAGGTTTTGGATATCTGCATCGAGATTGCTCTTGTTTCCTTCAAAGCCAGTCGTGTCATCCCCATTCGGGCCACGGCGGTCGCCGCCACGGTTGTAGAACTGCACAACCTGCTTGAGTGTCGCCTGGCCGCCATTGTGGAAATATGGTGGGTTCAGACCGACATTCCGCAGGATCGGAACCTTGAACGCACCGTCTACGGCACTGCGCAGGCTGTCGATGACACTCGGATCGCTCGGGACGCTCGAGCAGTCGTCGGTATCGAACGGCACTTCGAAATTGCAGGAGTCGACTTCCCGGACGCCCGGGTCAATCGGATCGTTGCCACGCAGGAGATCGATCCATTGCAGCGTGAAGGAGAGCGGGTTTCCGAAGGGATCCTCGCCACCAACGCCAAGATCCTCGAAGGTCGGACGCACACCGATATTGTAGAAGGCATTGTCATAGAGCGCGATTCCATTGTCGCCCATGATCATGCGTTCCACGAGTTGCTCGTTCTGCAGTGGCGGAACAGTTGCACCGCTGAGCAGAGGGCCCTTATGGCAGTTCACGCACTTGCCTTTGTTGAGGAAGATATCCTTGCCGCGTTCTCCGGCTTCACTGAGTGCACCGGAATCGAACTTGGATTGATCGGAGATGAGAAGCTTCTCATACTCCTGAACGGCCAGTCCCCAGAACAGCGAGAAATTGTGCTCCATCATGGTGAAGCCATTCCTGTCCCTCACCACCGTGCCGTCTTCCTGGATTGTGAACTTGCCCCTCACATTCCAATAGTTCTGGTGGAAGGCCTTCTTCACGAGAGCCTCGTAGTTCGTCTTCAGGCCCTTACCTCTGTAATCGACAAGGCCGCGAATGCGGGAGAAGAGACTATCGCCGCGGTGCACCTGTTGTGATGACAGCGCGCGCAGCCGCAGGAGCTTGCGGCCAAGATCGGGAAAGATCCGGCCGGAGCATGACATTTCGAAATCCGACAGGGGCGGTCCAACCGCCTGCGACGCAAGACTCGAATTCCGGATCTCCAGTTTTTTCAGCTTGACCCTCAGCCTGGATCTCGATTTGACCAGCACGCCGGCACTCGGCACGGCTTCGTTGGTCCGCCGCCCAAAAGGATCCACGCCATTGAATACATTGTTTGCGCGGCCGTCCCAGAACTGACGATGATTGAAAGCCGCATTGATGACCGTCGGCGTATGCCGAGGCTCGACCTTGCGGAAAATCAAATTGCGGTCATGGAACGGATTATTTTCCGGGTCGTAGTTGAGATCGCACTTCTCGCGGGCCGCCCGATATTTCGAGCCGTGATGGCGATAGTGCGCCCGGCGCTTGTTCTTGCCACGATCCCTGCGCCTCGAATTTTTGCCATGGCGTTTTGTGGCCGAAACGAATTCACCGGCGAAGGTACCATGCGACGAGAATCGATCGTTCTTGTCGTGCAGGATCTCCGAGTTGCGGTCATTGATATCCGCAAGCTTACGGAATGGGAACTCCGCTTCGGTAAGCGTTTCGTTCGGGCCTGTGACGCCGCCTTCAACTTTCTCGTCGAAGAGATCGTCATGACCTGGATTGACCTGATTGCGGATACGAATGTCGGCACCGGCATGAAAGTGGCAACTTGCGCATGCCTGCCCGTCCGACCCGGCCTGAATATCCCAAAACAACGCCTTGCCGAGCACTTGGGCCGCAAGCTTGTTTTTGATGATATCGTCAGTATCTGCCTGTGGCGGCGACACACCCTCGAGTGTGCTGATCGATGGCACTTCGACTTCCGGCTCAGGCGCCGTCTGCGCCCATGACCCGACGGCCCAAAAGGCGGCCGTACCTGTCAGCATTGCACCAAATACTTTTAATCGTTTGCTACGCACTGTCTGCTCCCCAACGACCGAGCACGTCAAGCAACAGTTGCTCGGCTTCTACAACGCGGACAGAACAACGGCGCACCGTTCAATTAGATCTGTCCATTCAGGGTGCAGACTAGTGTCAAATGGCAGAATTACCCGAAGAACTGACGTCTACCACTAACATTTACGGTTAACGTCGGATTGGGAGGTGGCAGAACCGGAGAGGCACGAATTCAGGCCTATTGTATTTGGTCGTGGACGAAGGGCGAAATTGTGCGTTGCCCACGATTAGCGGTACATCGGACCTTTCGACACTGCCGGGCGTTCAGCAGGCCTCAATGATTGTATTCGAAAACCGAGACCGCAATGCCTCGATGAGGCAGCGGTCGCTCAGCTGCCCAACCAGGCCTTAAGCTGTTTTACAAGATCCGCGTCCGTTATCGGAAGGCAGACAACGTCGTGTACGCCATTCATTTCCGGCTTTTTCATCTCGCCCTGCAAACTCTCCGGTAGGACGACGATCGTTTTATGGTCGAGTTCCTTGCACATCGTTGCGATCATCGGCGCCTGCATATCGTCGGTCTGCAGCCATAGGAAGATCGCATCCGCATCAATGCACTCAGCTTTGTTGAGATAAGCGCGCCCACTCGTGAATACGTGAACGTGCTGACCAAGATCTTCCAGCTGTTGCTTTACTGTCCATAGTCCGGGATTGCTCTCACCAACAAGCACAAGCTTGTGTGCGGGCATTGTTGGCTTAGGTTGCTCGACCTCTACCGGCTTGTCCTTGGTCAGCGCGCAGTAGAGTTTTGCCTGTTGTTTCTCCTTCAGCTCCAGCATCCGCTGGGCCTGACGGAGTCCCGAGGCGACTTTGGTCAGCAGCAGTTCAAAGTCGACCGGTTTGGTCAGATAGTCGTCCGCTCCCGCCTCCAGGCCTTTTAGCATGTCATCGCGGTCATTGAATGCGGTCAGGAAGACAAACGGCATTTCAGCGCGTTCAGGATGCTCTGTCCTTAATTTCTCAACGAATTCCAGCCCCGACATACGGGGCATGGAAATATCGCTGACGACGATATCGGGCTTATGCCGAAGAACCATCTGCAGACCTTCAAGACCGTCACGGGCTTCGAAGATTTCATATCCCTCTTCCGCGAGCTCCTCCGCAATACATTCACGAAGATCGGGTTCATCTTCTACACAAAGTACCGTTGCCATTGATCCGCTCCTGTAATGCTCCCGTAACTCTGCTGCATCATGCAGCCAGAGTGATTTCTCTTCTCTGATCGGTCGGACCGGCGACAGGCACGCTTATCGCAAAAACACTGCCCTCGCCCTTCTTACTGTCTACATGAAAGGCACCTTCATGCAGCTCGATCAGCTTGCTGACAAGGCTAAGACCGATTCCGGTACCCTCTATGCCTGTCGATGTCTTTGCTCTGAAGAATCGCTCTCCGATTCGGCTCAGATCATCCTTGTCGATCCCGATACCGCGATCTCGGATAGAGACGATGACATAGGCACCGCTCCCGACAGCGGCGACATCCACATCAGGTGCATCGGGGGCATACTTCACTGCATTCGACATTAGATTGGTCAGAACCTGATCGAGCGCGGCACGGTCAGCTTGAATATGTTCGGGTAGATTCTCGAACCGCAGCCGAAACCGGTGGGTCGTGGCAATCTCCTGCTGACGCTCCACAACTTCCTCAATGAGGCTAGCGATATCACAAGGCTTTGCCAGAATGTTGATTCTACCATCCTGCATCCGTGCCGCCGACAGTGTATCCTCCATCAAACGGGTCATCCGCTCGATCGCAGTACGGATTTTGCCAATGCGGGGCGTGAGAGTGTCGATCGTTAGTTCGCCTTTCTTGGCCCGCCGTTCGATCCTTTGGACACTTGCGTCGATGATTGCCAATGGCGTGCGGAACTCGTGGCTGGTCATCGAGACGAACTCACGTTGCAGCGCATTGAGTTCCTTCTCTTTATCAAGTGCCAGCCTTAGCTGTTTCGCTTTGAATTTGAGACTTTCGGTCGCTTCGTCGACCAGATCCTGAAGATGATCGCGATGGGTTAGGAGTTCCTGCTCTGCCCGCTTTCGCTCGGTGATATCCTCGTGTGTTGCCAGCCATCCACCTTCTGCCATAGTCGCGAACGTTACCTGGACCGTTCTGCCATCGGAAAGTTTATGGGTTTGCGCTGTCAGGACTTCGCTTCCCGGCCGCCCCAGCCAATCTCTGATACCGGATTCGACCTGTTCCCGATCGATCAAGCCACTCGCAACCTGACAGGCAATTATCTGACTCACTGTAGTGCCCGGCTCCACCTGTTCGTCAGACAGACCGTACATGATCGCAAATAACCGGTTACAGACAATGAGCCGCTGTTCGGAATCAAACATGACAAGCCCATGAGCTATGTTCTCAAGTGCTCTGTTGAATCGCTCGTTCTGGTCGCGTAGCGCCTTATCCTTTTCGACCAACGCCGTAACATCCGTCCGAATCGCAATATAGCGACTAATTTTGCCGTTCTTGTTGCGGCTCGGCGTAATCGTCGTTTCAACCCAGTAGTAGGAATTGTTCTTCGCACGGTTCTTCAGCGTTCCATGCCAACTGTCGCCATTCGCTATCGTTCTATACATATCGGCAAAGAACGACTGGCTGTGATTGCCGGAACTGAGAATTCGATGATTCTGGCCGACAAGCTCTTCACGGGTATAGCCGGAAATATTACAAAATTTCTCATTCACATAAATGATGGTGCCTTTGGTGTCGGTAACACCGACAATGGCATGTTCGTCCAAGGCAAGCTTAAACGCTGCAAGTTCCGTCGATGACTCTTCGCTGTCTTCCGGTTGGTCGCAATCCACGTCAACGATTGCCGTTGATTGCTCAGAATGTCGATTTTCTTGCATCGCGGCCCGGTCAACAGAGTGAATCGTCTTGTTTGATTGATTTGTGGCGTTCCTCGCATGGTCATCTGAAATGATTAACAATGACTCACTTTAACGTCAGGTAAAGCATCAAATCCCTCTCCAGATAAGACGCCTAGTAAGTCAATTTTATTCTAGCCTTCGAAGATTCCCGGAATTATTGGAACAGTGAAGTTTGCGGTTGAGCTAATTGAGATGTTGTCTGCAATCGCAGACTCAAAACGTTTCGCGTCAAAGCGTGTGAAGTTTTTCGAAAGATCCGTCGCGGGTCGTTCTGGTAACACTCGATAAACGCTGTTGCCCTAAGATCATACCAACTCACCGAGGGTCGGGCGTGTTGAGAGGGTGTCTTGAGTAACCAAGTGGATCATTTGACGCGGCTTGTGCATCTAGCAAGCGAGCCGTCCGACGAGAGCCGTCGCGATCTCCTGCGAGAGATTACCGATGTTTTCATGGCTGAGCCGGAGTCTCTGAGCGACGGCCAGAACACGCAGTTCGGCGCGATCATGGAACAGCTCGCTTACGACCTCGAGCATCAGATGCGCGAGGAGTTGGCTGGCAGGCTCTCCGCTGAGGGTCAGGCGCCGCCGGATCTGATTCGCCGGCTTGCCAATGATGAGATTTCCATCGCCCGGCCGATCCTTGAAAAAAGTCCCGTGCTCAGTCAGCAGGATCTTATTGAGATCACGCAGAACAAGAGCCAAGACCATCTGCAGGCCATCACCGGACGGCCCGATATCGGTCCGGACCTGTCTCAATCACTGGTCACACATGGCGACGATAAGGTCGTGGTCGGCCTGCTCCAGAATACATCGGCCGAAATCCGTTACGATACGATGGGTGAAATTGCCGATCGATCGCACAGTAATGAAACCATGCAATCGGCTGTCATTGATCGGGCCGATGTTCCGAAAGAGGTTCTGACCGGTCTGATGGACAAGGTGTCGAGTCAGCTTCGGGAACAGATTCTCGACCGTTACGCCGACGTCGGCACGGAGCAGCTGGACCAGGTGCTCATGTCCATGAAACAAGCTGCGGACGAGTCACCAAGATCGACCGTCGAACGCTATGTCGATAGTCTCGTGCGTCGCGGCGCCCTGACCGAATGGATGCTCACACGGTTTGTGGCGGAAGATCGACCGATGGAATTCATGGTCGGCTTCGCGCGTCTGATGGAGATCGAGTTCGACGACGCCCGGCGCATTCTCGCGGACAATACAGGCACGCCTCTGGCCGTTCTGTGCCGCGCAAAGGAATTCGGACCGGAGACATTCAAGGAGATCGCTCTGTCTCCCTATTCCGGTATTTCGTCGGAGCCTACGCACGTCCTGCCATTGGTGAAGGTCTATATGCGGCTGAAACCGCAGCATGCACAACGTACAGTCCGTTTCTGGAAGACCCGGAAAATGACACTGGAGAATCTCAAGGACGTTGTGCGCAATGGCGGCGGCCGACCGGCCGACCAACCGGCACCGCAATCCACTCAGCGAAGACCAACAGCACGCGCCGTCTGATCTGCCCGAGACAAGGATGACCTTGCATAGCGTTGTGCGCTAAAACCCTTTGCTCAAGCATCGCCTTCACGATCGAAGGCCGAACGCAACGAGAGAAGGGTTCATCCATGAAACTGGTACGCTTTGGTCCGCAGGGAAATGAGAAACCCGGTCTGGTCGATGGCAATGGCCATGTCCGGGACCTTTCGGCAATCGTCGACGATATCGATGGCCGGATGCTCGCCGACGATCATCTAGCAGATCTTCGAAAGATTGAGATCGAGTCCCTTCCCCTGGTGCCAGCCTCTGTTCGGCTGGGTGCTTGTATCGGAAATCCTGGAAAATTCGTATGCGTTGGGCTCAACTATTCCGATCATGCCGCCGAGGCAGGGTTGGATGTGCCGGACGAACCCGTCTTGTTCATGAAGGCCACCTCCTCGCTCAGTGGTCCAAACGACGCAATCGTCATCCCTCGCGGTTCGACCAAGACGGATTGGGAAGTCGAACTCGGCCTCATCATCGGCCGTGAGACGAAATATGTCGACGAATCACAGGCCCTGAGTCACGTCGCAGGCTACTGCGCCGTCAACGATGTTTCGGAACGTCATTTCCAGATCGAGCGCTCGGGCCAATGGGTCAAGGGCAAGTCTGCCGATACATTCGGCCCCGTCGGCCCCTGGCTCGTGACCCGCGACGAAATCTCCGATCCTCTCGCACTCGGACTCTGGCTATCTGTGAACGGCGAACGTCGCCAGGACGGACGGACCGCAACGATGATCTTTTCGCCGGCCTTCATCGTTTCCTATGTCAGCCGGTTCATGAGCTTACAGCCCGGCGATATCATTTCGACAGGAACACCGCCGGGTGTCGGTTTGGGGATGACGCCACCCACATTCCTGAAACCCGGAGATGTGGTCGAACTCGGTGTCGAAGGCCTTGGTCAGCAGCGCCAGGAGGTTGTGGCAAGCACTTGATCTTCTGGTTCGAAAGTCCTGAAGCCAGCCCTCTCCCCCGGCCCAACCACCCAATAAGGGTACCCTCGGGGTGGTTGGGCCGGGGGAGAGGGCTGGCTTCAGGACTTTCGAATCAGACTGAGCCAAAAGCAACCTACTTGGTCAGGCGCAGCATGCTGTACTGGATCTCATTGGCGATCTTCGTGAAGGCATTGTTGAGCCCCAAACCGCCTTGCTGCGCGACATGAAAATATTTGTCGTTAGAAGCGCAGCGGCTCAAACGTGCATTCGTATCTGATGAGTTCAAATCGAACGCAACGGTGAACAGAAGGACGCCTTCATCTTTGATGTCGCGGCACATGTCTTCCAGATTGTCTTCTCCCTGCCCCGCTGAATGCGTATCCGACGGACCCCATGCCCGGCTCGTCTGAACACCGTCTGACAGCAGCACGATGACTTTCACGACATCCTTGGTGCGATAGGGCACGCCTTGCTTATACGGCGCCGCTGGCGAGATTACGTGCCAGCCAAACTCAAGGCCAAGTGCGATATGGGTCTGCAACGCGGGTTCCATCTCCGCCAGTCTTTTCTTCACTTTGTTGAAGTTGTTCGTGAGCGGCAGCACCTGAAGCTTGTTTGCCTCATAGATATTGCATGCGCCCGGATGGATGTTCAGATCATACCAGTCGCCCGGTTTGCCCTCGCCCCATTTCGTACGATCGTCACTGTTCTTCGGCTTGGTTGCTTCCAGATTGTGCGGATAGCGCCGGTCCTGTGTACATCCAAGCCAACTGTTGTTGCCTGCATTGCCATCATAGTCTCGCCCATGGGCAGACGGGACAACAAACTTCTTGTTGAGCTTGGCGTAGACCATCGCCGCGAACGGGGCCAGTCCGATCTTGACCTCGTCGTTCGTGAAGTCACTTGAGACAATTCGGACCAGCTCTTCAGCGGCGTGCCGCATAGTAACGTATTTGTCGTTCGTTAACATAGAATCGGAATAGTCGAGGACCAGTACGACCTCCGCTTTCCCGCCTCCGGGCAGCGGGACTTCGGACAAGCCATGAACTTCGATACCATCCATTCCCAGCAAGGCGGCAAAGGTGGTCGGCACATTGACAGTTCCGGATGCAACGACAGCATTGTCGGCTATATTTACGTTAAGCGACGTACTTGCAGCATAACCGGACCCCTCCATATTGGCAGCAAATGCGTACTGAGCCGCCTTAATACGCTCAGCATCGGTCTTGAACTGGGTGGATGCCGCGAACAGTGCGGAGGCATCGAGCGCCAACTGAATCTTAGTTTTGGTATTGAGAGCGCGGCCATAGTCTATGGCAGCCCCAACCACCGCGATCGTCGGCACCGCGGCAACCGCGAAAATCAGGGCTACAGCGCCTTTTCGATCCGCACGGAACAGACGCAGACGGTCCCAGAGCGCTTTAAAAGTCATTGATTGTCTCCATGCGGCAGCCCTATGGAGATAACTCTTAGCGGAAATCTATTAAGTTACCGTTTTCAAAGCACTTATTGATTCCGATCGCTTTCGGGCATCATCGTATCGATGATACCGTGACCCGAAAACGCATAAGAGCGCAGGTAAAGAAAAAGAACGCCGATGCCGGCAATCGCAATGAGTTCCTTCCATACCTTAAATGTTGCCAGAGACGTCGGGGCTTCGATTTGACGAGAAATAGCCGCCCTGTCCATATCCAGCGAATAGATTGGGTTGAAACGCATGCAGACAAATGAAGGCTCGTGGCGCCAGTTCGATTGCACGATCGAAAAGCAGATCGGTGTCGCGATGAGGGACGGCACGACACTGTATCTGGACATTTATCGCCCGGAACGCGACGGCGCGGCTGTCGATGGCACATGGCCCGTCCTGCTGGAACGCTCGCCATATGACAAATCTCGGCCGTCACACGCAATCACGGGGCGCTTCTTTGCTCAGCGCGGATACATCTATGTCGTTCAGGATGTTCGCGGACGTTGGTCGTCGGATGGAGAGTTCGCATTTCTGCGCCACGAAGCAGACGATGGACACGACACGATGCAATGGCTCGCCGATCAGCCATGGTGCGGCGATAGAATCGGCACGCTCGGGATCTCATACACGACCGCAACACAGCAGGCGCTGGCGGTACGAAACCCGCCGAAGCTATCGACACAGACACTCTTCGATGGTCCCTACAATTACTTCCGTCAGACCATGCGGCACGGCGGCACTTGCGAATATGGCATTGCCTTCCAGTATGTCGTGTTCATGGCAAGATCTTCCAAGCAGGCCATCGCCGACCCACAGGTCAAACGCCAACTCGATGAGATGTGGACGTCGCTCACGACATGGCTTGAGCATCAGCCCTTGCGACAGGGCGCATCGCCGCTCCGGCTCACGCCTGACTATGAGCAATGGTTCTTCGATATGCTCACCCGGTCCGACTATGACGATTATTGGAAGACGCCGGACCTATGCATCGAAGAATTCATCGACGACTATCCGGACATACCGATCCTTCTCGAGACTTCCTGGTACGGGCATCATATTACGGCGACGCTCTGGAAGTATGCCGAACTCAAGAAGCGGCACCGCACGCCCAAAAAGCTGGTGATCGGAACCTGGCTTCACGGCGCGGACATGTTCACGCAGTCATGGGCCGGAGATGTGGATTTCGGGGCGGACGCTGCCCTTGAGGATAATAACAGCCTGCGGCTACGCTGGTTCGACGAGCATCTGAAAGGCCTTGCGACCGGCCTGGATCATGAAGCACCGGTCAGGCTGTTCGTCATGGGTGGCGGAAGCGGCAGGCGCGACACGATGGGCCGGCTGATGCATGGCGGGCGCTGGCGAGACGAGCAGGAGTGGCCGCTCGACCGCGCTCGGGACAAAGTTCTCTATTTGCATCCAGGCGGGTTGCTCTCACCCGAACGGGCGCCATCGGATACGCCTCCGGACCAGTACGATTTTGACCCGAGTAACCCTGTCCCGACGGTTGGCGGGAACTTTGCAAACTATGGCACCTCTGGCTTCCTGGAAGGCGGTGGCTTCGATCAGAAGAGCGGCACGATGTCAGGCGACAAAAGCGAAAAGCTTCCGCTGTCGGCACGTCCTGATGTACTCGTATTTCGGACGCAACCTCTGGAACAGAACACTGAAGTCACCGGTGTCGTAACGTGCCGGCTTTGGGTGAGTTCTTCAGCCGTCGATACGGATTTCACGGTAAAATTGATCGACGAGTATCCACCCAATGTGGACTATCCCGACGGCTATGCGTTGAATCTCGGCGATTCGATCCTGCGGATGCGCTACCGCGACGGCTTCGAAAAAGCAGTGTTCATGGAAACTGGCGAAATCTACCCGATCGAGCTTCGACTTCAGGCAACCAGCAATGTCTTCGCACGGCATCACTGCATTCGGATCGATATATCAAGCAGCAATTTTCCGCACTATGACGTCAACCCGAACACAGGCGAACCGCTGGGCCTTCACGGACGCAGTGAAATTGCACGCCAGACGATCTTCCACGACGACCAACGTGCCTCATGCGTCGAACTGCCGGTGATCCCGAGCTGACGGCGGACTTATTGACCCGCAGCCATCGCGCTTGACTGCGGCCGCAATCATGTGAAGCCGTGAACGGCCACGACACCGATCATAACGGTTCCAACCGCCAGCTTCCCTACGGTCCCGAGAACACGCCCGATCATGGCGCCTTTGCCGACTTCCATGCTCATTTCGGGCGTTCGGCCTTTCCAGGTCTCGCCGAGATAAGCGCCGAAATAGGCACCGAAACCCGCGCCGGCGAGCGCGCCGACCAACGGCCCGATAACGGGAATCGGGACACCGGCCAATGCGCCAAAGATGCTGCCGCTAAAGGCGCCGACCAGGGCCAGAAAGACGCTGCGCCGGGCGCCCCCTTTTTTTGCGGCCCCTGCTGCACCAGCCATAAACTCGACGACTTCACCGACGATCGCGAGAACCACGAGGATCCCGACCGTATCCCAGCTCATCCCGCCATCCGTTCCTTCGCTAACCCAAAGAACGAAAAGCGAGGCCAGTCCAACGATGAACCAATTGCCGGGAAGCATGACGAAATTCATCGCCCATGCCATCGCACATCCGAGCACCAGGAATACTGCCAATAGATAGTACGTAAGTTCGACTTCAAACATACACTCGCCCATATGCAATCGGCGTACGGGAAAGGAAGTCCCGTCCGCCCACGTCATGTGGCTCGTACCGATGAGATTTGCAAGCGGGATGTCTGGCGGAGTGTTTACGAGCGCGCAATCATTTCGGAGTGTCAGAAAGCACCAACGCTGACCGGCGTCGGGCTTGGGTCCGTGCTGCTGCTACGAGCTTTTGGACTGAGACCGGCAATCCGCCGACACTGGTAGCACTCAACCGGAACAGTTTCGCTTGCCCGGGAACACAATGCGACAGTGTCAGTGTTGCTGAACAAGTTGAATCTGATGTGATGTCAAATCATTGACGGCTTGCAGCATTTCGGCCGGTTCGATCGGCTTTACGAGATAGCCATCGGCACCGTTCTCGAACGATTCCAGCATGTCGACGGCATCGTCGGACGTGCACAGCATCAGTACCGGAATGTCCTTATACTTTTCGTGTTTTTTCAGCGTCTGCAAAACTTCGAATCCGTCGATTCGCGGCATGTTGATATCGAGCAGGATTACGACATTCGGCTCGCCCTGATCCCACGAATCCAGAGCTGCAAGGCGCCCAAAAAGATTTCGCGGATCAAGCTCATAAACAAAACCGTTCGTAATCTTTGATTGCGACAGCCGTCTCATGGTCATGTAGATGTCGTCTTGGTCGTCATCAACCATCAAGATATTCGTCGGTTTTGCTGTCGCCATAGCACGCTCGCCTTTATGCAAACACGATACTCTCGAGTTCTGCCGGGGTTTGCTTCCGGTGACAAATCAAAACCGGACAGATTCGCGCCCGCGATAGAGAGGAAAAGGCTAGCCGGATTTCAATAAGTTTTTGCTAAAATTCGAAGCATCCGATTCAGGAAGCCTTAACGTCGTCAGCAGCGCCAATGCGTTGCCGGCATCATCTCTGGAACGCTTACACAATTCCCAAGACGCTCGTCCTCACGGACGATCCCGTTTGCTGCTTCGCCCGTCCCGGATTCGACCGGAAATCTGCGCGGTCCAGGACGCGTTTCGCACTCAACCGAATTGTCTTGATTGTTCTAAAGCAGTTTCAATGGAAAACGAGTCATTGAAACTGCTCTAGGTCGTTGATTTGACGCTCTTTCCGGGCGCAAAAGTCGATCAACTTTTGCTGAAAGAGCTCTAGCGAATTTATGAGCCGCCTTCGGTGAATGACGGCACATTGCCCTCTATGACTGAAAGACCTTCTGCATCTCGAAATCGACAGGCGGAATCGAAATCACGAATGTCGATCCTTTGTCCAATTCGCTCACGGCATCCAATGTCCAGCCATGACGCTCGCAGATCGTGTTGCATACAGACAGACCAATGCCCGATCCCGGATAGGTGTTCTTGTCATGCAGCCGCCGGAACGGTTCGAAAATACTGTCTTTGAACGTCATATCGAATCCGATGCCATTGTCCTCAACGGTAATGCTCGTACCTTCCCCTTCTTTTGCGTTCATGGTGGAAATCCGGATTTTCGGCCTCCGCGAAGGGTGTCGGTATTTGATGGCATTGCCGATAAGGTTCCGCATCAGATGCGCGATGGCCGTTGCGTCTCCGTTGATGACGGGCAAACGATCAACATGGATCACGGCTTCCGATTCGGAAACCACAATCTCCAGGTCCGACAGAATCTCCTCTGTGACATCCAACAGATCGATGTCCTGTGGCGTGAGATCGCGATTTGCTGTCTTTGAGTAGCCGAGCAGATCACGAATCAAACGGCTCATGCGACTACTGGAGCGACGAATGACGTCGAGAAAGTACTGACCGTCCTTGCTCAGCGAACCAACGCAATCTTCGGCAAGATATTGGCTGAATTGCTCCAACTTCCGCAGTGGCTCCTGTAGATCGTGCGAGGCGACATAGGCGAAACGTTTGAGATCGGTGTTCGCACGCCGCAGCTCTTCCACCAGATCGTCCAGCTTACGGGCATTGATTTTCTGCTCTGTGATGTCGAGCAGAACGACAAGTGAGCGCAGAATGACGCCATTGGCATCTTTCTCGGCGATTGCTGACAAAGAGACATCGAAGACATCGCCAGCCTTGGTTTCGAACTGCAGTTCGACATCTTTGACTGCGCCCTCCCTCCGGTATTGCGGTTGGATCTTGTGCTGCATCCGATGTGCCGACTCGGCTGCCATGAAAGCGATGATTGGCCGGCCCAAGACCTCATCGCGTTCATAGCCCATCCGGACCAACCAGTAATCGCTCACCTTGATCAAGATGCCATCGGCGTCGGCCGAATAGAGCATCGCCGGCGTATTGTTGTAGAGGTGCTCGAAGCGTTGCTCGCTCCGCTGCAAGGATTCTTCTGTCTCCTGGTGTTGCCGATGGAGCAACGCTTCACTCAACTCGCGCTCAATAACAAGATCGAGCCGAGGGAGGTTTGTCTTGAGAATGAGGTCATTGGCGCCTGCCCGCATCACATCCACCAGACGTTCCTCGCTCAGCGCTCCCGAAACCACAATGAACGGCAAATGAGGCGACGTCTCCTGGACGATCTTAAGCCCCTCGAAAGCATCGAGCCCCGGCAGGTAAAAGTCGCTTAGGACAATGTCCCACGCCTCTGCTCCAAGCGCTTCTTGGAGTCCACTCGCTGTCTCTACATGCCGGTATGTCAGGTCGTATCCTGCCCGTTTCAAATGCCGAACGAGCAGAATGACATCCGCTTCCGCATCCTCGACAATGAGGGCTCGTAGTGGTTTCCCCATCGATGCTCCTTAGTCGAACTGGTACGACAGCGGTCTCCCGCACCCTGATCCCAGGATCGGTCCCACATTTCGGAGACATGATTTGGAAATCGCTGCGCCGTCCTAGTCGAATTGCGGCTGCGCGAGAGAAATCGGTTTCGGCGGCCGCGAGCCCAATGGCTGCTGCTCCGCTGCCAGGGTTTTGTCCGGATCGCGAGACTGTTGGAAAATCATCTCCCCGACACTGCCGCCGGCGGCGATCAGGGACGCCCGCTCGCAGGTCGATGCGATCATCAGCCCTAACGCGTGGAGATGACGCTTATTGTAGCAGAATGCTGCGAGCTTTGCTCGCTGTGGCTCGGGAAGGTCTTTTGCAATGTCGACCGCGTCGGGCGGTGTCGATCGATGCAGTTCACCCAGGAGCTTCTCCGTGACCGGGCACGGCTCCTCGTTCAAATGTGCAACCAGAGAAACTCCCATTGGCCCATTGCCTCCATCGATTGGGCAATAATTAGCCACTATATTGGTTAACAGACTCTTAATGGAGGCAACAAGACCAATTTTCAAAGCAAATTCGGAGAGCTAAATCAAATTTATATTAGGGTATGCAAATTCATTAGCAGCTCTATTGCAATGCCATCGCCCGCGAAACGCACTGAGTTAGCGCAACTTTTTTTTTGGGTGCTCTGACGGCTGTCGAGCCGACTTCTAAGCAACCTTCTTATCATCAGCGGTTTCCGAACCCGGACCTGCGATCGGCAAACTTACGGCGAATGTACTGCCTTGGCCGACCTGGCTGTCGGCGTGAAGCTTGCCGCCATGCATTGCAACGAGTTGGCTTACGAGATTGAGCCCAATGCCCGTACCCTCGATCCCAGTCGAGGTCTTGCCTCTGAAGAAACGTTCGCCGATACGGTCCAGGTCCTCCTTGTCGATTCCGACACCGTAATCGCGAACAGAAATCGTCACAAATGCGCCACTTCGCATTGCAATCACATCGATCTGCGGCGCATCCGCCGCATATTTGACAGCATTGGAAAGCAAGTTCGTGATGATCTGATCGAGCGCGCCGGAATCCGCCTGTATGCGGTCGGGGAGTCCATCCACAAAGACACGAAAGCGATGCCCTTGGGCGATTTCCGATACCCGCGAAACATTCTCCTGCAAGATGGCCGCGATATCACAGGACGCGGTCTGAATGGTGAGCTTGCCTTCTTCCATTTTCGTCGCCGTCAGAGTGCTTTCCATAAGCCTGCTCATGCGGGCGACGGCCGACCGGATCTTGCCGACGCGTGGCAGCAAATCGTCTGCGGTCAATTTATTTTGTTCGACCCTCCGCTCGATTCTCTGCGCGCTTGCATCGATGATCGCCAATGGCGTTCGAAATTCATGGCTGGCCATCGATACGAAGTCACGCTGAAGCTTGTTCAGCTCTTTCTCCTTTTCGAGGGCCTGGCGCAGCTCGACGGCCTTATGCTTAAGGCTCTGCGTCGCGTCATCGACGAGTTCCTGCAAATGATCGCGATGGGATTCGAGCTCACGCTCGGCTCTCTTTTGATCCGAGACGTCAAACACGACCGAGAATGTCTGCAACTCACCTTTTTCGGCGCCTGGCGCTACGATTGCAGACAAGCAAATATCGACCAGTGAGCCGTCCTTCCGGACGTAAATGTAGTCCACATTGTCGACGCCCTTGCCTGCGAACAGTCTTTTGACGTTCTTGGCCTGCATGCGTTGAACCGACTCGGCCTCCATGAAGTCGTAGATCGACCGGCCGATGACCTCATCGCGGGAGTAGCCGAGTTTCTTGCACCAGAAATCGCTGACCTCGACGATCGTGCCATCTGACAGGATCGAATGGAGCATCGCGGGCGTATTGCGGTAAATGAGATTGAGTCGCTTCTGCTCGGTCGAGAGCTTTGCATTCACGGACTCCATTTCCTGACGCTGCCGCTCCAGGGCCAGGGCGGCTTCTGTCTCCACCGTCCGATCCGACCCCACACCGCGATAGCCTTCGAACGTACCGGATGCGTCGTAGACTGGCGCACCGCTCAGGGAGAAATGGCAGGTTGGCCCCTCATTCTTGTTCCGACGGTAGCGCAAGTTCCGAAACGCGCGTTCCGCTTCGACCGCGGCGAAGTGCCGATCCCAATCGCCATCGATCCCGGTTGCGACCTCTTGCCAACTCCGACCGATGATCTCTTCGGACGACAAGCCGACTATTTTCTCGAAGCCACCGGAGACGAATGTGAAGTGACCCTCTGCGTCGCACTCCCAATTCCAGTCCGTGCCAACTTCGGTAAGACTCTTGTACCGCTCGCGACTGACACGAAGATCCTGTTCGGCACGAATGCGCTCGACGGCATTGTCTCGGAAAGTCTGGAGAGCACTCGTCATTTCACCGAGTTCGTCCGTGCCTTCCACACCCTCGAACTCCTCATCGAAGTCATTTCGGGCGACGCGCTTCATCGCCTCTTCCAGCTTGCGCAGTGGTCCGATTGTCTGCGTCGCCAAAGAGATTGCCAGCAGCAAAGCCAACGCCAAACTGCAGATCAAGGCCAGGCCAGCGAGTTTTTCTGTAAGATCGGTCTGTTCCGAAATCGTCGTCTGGAGACTGTTCGCTGCCGACACCGTTGCCTTGACCAGTTGATCGAGGTCCTCCTCGATATCGGCTTCGATCGCGCGCATATAATGTGCAGGCCGAATGACCGATGCCGGCGCATCGCCCAGAAGCGTGAGCATTTCAGCGTGCCAGGCGTCACAAGCCTTCAGAATGTCCTCAAGCGTCTCATTTGCATCCGAAAGTGCAAGGCGTTTGAGGAGTCCCAACTCACTTCGAAAATCTGAATAGTGCCGCTCGAAGGCGAAGAGCGTGTCCCAGGTGTCAACCAGGTTCGTGAACGACAGGGATTGTCTTGCAATGTCCCGAGCGGCTCGAAACTGGCTGCCCGCCGCGCGCGCACTTTCGATCGCTGTCAACGGTTTCGATGCGACATGCTCTATTGACTTCGAGAGCGTCCGAAGACTCGTGGTTGCAAAGACGCCGTAGCCGGCCCCGATGACAATCAGGGCCGCGAAACCGAAGATGATCTTGTGTCTGATCTTCATGCGGGCGACCTAGTGCGGGAGCGTCGGAAGTGCGACGGGTTCGGACCCGCTATCCAGTGTGCGCAAGAATGCGATCAGATCTTGCCGCTCCGACCGCGTGAGTGTGAATGGCACCATCTTGTCAGAGCGAGAGGGGCGATCTATCCCACCCGACTGATAATGATCGATGACCGCATCGACGTCAGTCAGCGAACCGTCATGCATGAACGGCTTTCTTCGCGTGAGATTGCGAAGACTCGGCGTTTTGAACGCATGCAAGTTTCGACGGTTGCTGCTGTCGACTGCTGCCCGACCGACGTCGGTTGTATCCAGGCCGATATCGTGAAACTTGTTGTCGGTAAAGTTCCAGCCCCTATGACATCCCGCACAGGCAGCCTTTCCGTTGAAGAGACGAAAGCCGCGTTTGGCCGCCGACGAGATCGCGACCTTGTTGCCATCGATCCATCGATCGAAGGAAGAGGGCGATGAAACGATCGTTCGCTCGAAGGTCGCGATCGCCTTTAGAATATTGCGTTGGTTCAGCCCGTCTTCAGGAAACGCTCTGTCGAACCAGAACCGATAGCCCTCTATGGCGCCAAGCCGTTTCACCAATGCCTCCATCGGCATGTTCATTTCTTCATGAGCTGTGATCGGGCCTGCTGCCTGCTCTTCCAGGGTGGACGCCCGTCCATCCCAGAAAAAGCTTGTAACCCATGCCAGATTGACTACGGACGGTGCATGCCGCTTCAGTTTCGTGTTCTGAGCACCGATGGCTTTTGGGAGCGGCGCTTCCCAGCCGAATGAAGGATTGTGACAACTCACGCAGTTCATGTTCTGCGCCTTGCTCACGCGAACATCGAAGAACAGCATCTTTCCAAGTGCCGCTTTGGTGCGGCTATAGGGATTGTCTTTCGGAAAATGTATGACCGTCGGCCGCTGATACTGCGCCTTGAGACTGGCGGGACTGGCGGGCTCGGGATCGGCATGCCCAGCCCTGACCGTCAGTGCAAGGACGACGCCAGCAACGACAACCCAAAGCATGCCTGCGCGCCGGCCACGTGCCACAAGTTTCCCCCCAACATAACGCGAATATATCCACCCGCGACGGGCTCGATATTATGCTGGAGGCGCTAAAATAGTGTTTATACACGCCAAGGGTGCAGTCGTCCGCCGTTCGGCCCGCCTGAGAACCAACAATTCTATTTGTTATCCAAGAGGATGAGCGCGGCGCCCCTTGCCTATGGAGCCGTTCACGACACTGAGAGCCGCTTTGCTCTATCCGGTGCGCCGCCACCGTTCGTGATCAGCTGCAATCTGATGATCCGGCCGTGCATGCTGGCGTGGTTCTGGTCGACGCATGCTGTGTTCTGCCGGAGTCATTTGGGCCACGGGCTGAGCCAGGCCGATCTGCGACGGCGAAGACTGCACTTCGGTCGGATTCTCGGAGCGGCGCACTTCCCCCTCAAAAAAAGCACCGCTCTCAATCGTTAGCGATGCATGATGGATATCGCCGATGACACATGCCTCGGATCGCAAGACAACCTGTCTGCTTCTGATGGAGCCATCGATTCTGCTGTCCACGACCACGTTTTCACAACGCACGTCGCCGTGAATGTAACCAGGATTTGTCAGCGTCAAACTCCGGCAGTGAACATCCCCCTGTATCTGTCCATGCACTTCCAACGCTCCTGAACAACTGACTGTGCCAGTGACGACCATACCCTTATCGATAATCGATTGACCTAGTTTCTTTGCCATACCCGCTTACTCCACTGCCTCGAATTACAACCTGTTCAGCCGTCATAAGAGATTTGAGCGCGGGTGACCATCGGGCGGCTTAAAGGTGTTGATAGCTGTGCAAATCCCGCGATATCCGCAGGATTTCGATTGACGAAACAGATGGGTTACACCTGTCGGCTCTTTGGGTAGATGAACCTCTCACCGCTCAACTCTGCGTTGCATGACAAGCTGCGGACGGCTGTTCGTTCGACGGAAAAGAGTGTTCGATCGATTGCGTGTCGCGGCCGGAGACCAACGTCTGCATGATGCGGCGCATGGAACAATCAACTGTCAATGCCGCTGAGTGGTCGCTTGAAAAAAATGGTGGGCGCGGCTGGGATTGAACCAGCGACCCCTACGATGTCACCGTAGTGCTCTTCCGCTGAGCTACGCGCCCGGGCGCCGTGAGGCGGGTCCGGTTAAGGACGAGGGTTCCGTATATCGGGATCGAAGCCGCGACGCAAGCAGTGGCGTGGGGCGAATCCCCACACCCTTGCGTTGCTCTTGTAACCTGAGTCGAAAGTCCTGAAGCCGGCCCTCTCCCCCGGCCCAACCACCCAATAAGGGTACCCTCGGGGTGGTTGGGCCGGGGGAGAGGGCCGGCTTCAGGACTTTCAAAACAGTTTTCTACGCGAGCGGGTCAAGCATGCGCTCGACTTCCTGCACCAGGTCCTTGAGATGGAAGGGCTTGGACAGAACTTTCGCGTCTTTCGGAGCCTGGCTGTCGGGATTGAGCGCGACGGCTGCAAAACCGGTGATAAACATGATTTTGAGCTCGGGATCGATCTCAGCGGCGCGACGCGCCAGCTCGATGCCATCCATTTCGGGCATCACGATATCGGTCAGCAACAGCGTAAACGGCTCGTCCTTTAGCCGTTCATAGGCTTCGGCGCCGTTGGCAAAGTCAACAACGTCATAGCCAGCATTTTTGAGCGCTTTCGCAAGAAAGCGCCGCATGGCTTCATCGTCTTCAGCAAGCAGAATGCGCGGCTGGTTGCCGCTTTCAGGCTCATTGAGGGGCATGGCATAGCCTCATAGAATCACTCATCGATTACACGTCATATTCATCGGCAAATCGTTAACGCCCCGTCGGCACGCCAAAAATAATTGCCTGACCCCTTGTCCGCTAGCATTGCCCACCGGGCGGCGGCAATGACAATCGATTATTTGTCCTAACGCGGAGCATCCGCCTGTAGGGTATCCTGCACCAGTTCGGCGGCAGATCATACCGGCTTAGGGCCGATCGACGTTCCCACTCTCAATCGAATCCGATGAAGCGGTGGTCGATCCAGCCCTAAAGCCGCCATTCCCAGCAAATATTTTCCATTGCTGGACAGCGCCGGTTGACCTTGGCACAGTTCCAACTCCATATCCGGCAGACGGTCGTCCGCGCGAAAGCGCCTTTCCGAAGAGCATCGATCCCTTATGTGTCCGAAACGCGTTGCAGAAATCGATGACGAGCTGCAACCGCCATTCCGCATCGAAATGCCCGATGTCTGGCGGGGCCCATTCATTTTCAACTCGCCGCATTCGGGACGAGTCTATCCAAAAGCCTTCATAGACGCGTCAAGGCTGACGCCTCTGGCTCTGCGGAAATCGGAAGATGCCTTCGTGGAAGCCTTGTTCGAACCTGTCGTCGGTCTCGGGCTGCCGCTCATGCATGCGCATTTCCCGCGTGCCTATCTCGACGTGAACCGCGAGCCTTACGAACTCGATCCGGCGTTAATTTCAGAGACCCTGCCACGCTATGCAAACACGCAATCCGTTCGCGTTGTGGGCGGGCTGGGCACAATCGCTCGAATTGTCACGGAATCCGAAGAAATCTATCGTGAGCCCGTCGCACTTGGCGACGCGCTGGCGCGCATCAACAGGCTCTATAAACCCTATCACGCGGGACTGGAGGGCCTGATCGCAGATGCTGAACGTCATTTCGGTTGCGCCGTCTTGATCGACTGCCACTCAATGCCCTCCGGACCGCTCGCAGACCAGGGGGGCCGGCGACCCGATTTCGTGCTTGGGGACCGCTTTGGAACGTCGTGCGAGCCGGAGCTGATCCGATATGTCGGCCAGCGGCTTGAAGCCCTCGGCTATGTCGTTGCACATAACAAGCCTTATGCGGGCGGTTATATCACGGAGCATTACGGGCAGCCCGCAGCCGGACGTCACGCCTTGCAGATCGAGGTCAACCGTTCGCTCTACATGGACGAAGCCAAGTTCGAAAAGCTGCCGCGATTCGCCGATCTGTCGCGTGATCTGGCAATCGTTGCGGATGAATTGATCGAGGCCGCGCCGGTTCTCTTGCAAGTGCCGCGCGCGGCTGCCGAGTGAACCGCAGTTTCCGCATTACAAACGACATTGGCATTTGGCAAAAAAAGAGGGCCGTTCGGGTTTCGAACGGCCCAAGTCTAGGGAGGAAACGCCCAAGGAGGGCAGCGGCACGACATCAGTCGATACCGCATTGCAAAAATATACATTGCGGCGCACAAAATTCAACCCTTTTAAACCTCTGCGTGCATGCGGCCAAACTACGCAAGACTTTGGTGGTGCCTTAAAAACCGGTTCGTGATCCGATGGTTTTGAAAGAAATTAGATTAGAAAAATGATGCAACATACTGAAATAAAATACATATGCAGAGCCTGTTTAAATACGGTCGAATGCCGTTGATGACTGATATGGACGCATACCTCTCATTCGCGCATCGGTTGGCTGATTTATCGGGAGAAACCATTCTCCCGTGGTTTCGCCAACAGCACGATATTGTGAACAAGGACAATCGCGGCGCTTTCGACCCAGTCACGCAAGGCGACAGGGCCGGAGAAGAGGTCATGCGAAAGGAAATTGAGGCAGCCTGGCCGGATCACGGAATTGTCGGAGAAGAATTCGGTATTGTGAACGGCAATTCGGAGCTCCGCTGGATCCTCGATCCAATCGATGGCACACGGGGCTTCATTATCGGCCTTCCAGTCTGGGGCACATTGATCGGCCTTGCTGCCGGTGACGAACCCCGTCTTGGCGTCATGAACCAGCCGTTTACCGGAGATCGTTATTGGTCGGGCCCCGATGCCACCTATCATCGATGGTCCGGCAAAGAGAAGATCATTCACACGCGCGAATGTCCAAGCCTCGACCAGGCGATCCTGGCCGCGTCGTCACCGGGCATGTTTGCGGCCGGCCACGAGAAGGAGCGCTTCGATGCCTTGACCCAGCAGGTCCGCATGCGTCGCTTCGGTACGGACTGCTATGCTTATTGTCTGCTGGCTGCAGGCCATATCGATATTGTCTGCGAGGCAGCCATGAACATCTATGACATCGCAGCCCTGGTCCCGATCATCGAGAATGCCGGCGGCCGGGTCACAACGTGGGACGGCGGTAATCCTCTCAATGGCAGCCGTATCGTCGCCGTCGGCGACCCGCGGCTGCACGAGCCGGTGCTCAAGGTTCTGAACGGTTGATCCGAGATGACTGATCCCAGCCTTCGCTGGGATGACGATGGCTGATATCGCAACAGCACTCCCGTTCGTCATTCCAGCGAAGGCTGGAATCCAGGCAATCGGCAAACGGTCACCGCCTCAGCGGGTGCCTGGAACAAAAGCATCGAAGGCGGCCCAGAATTGCTCGCGGATGCCATCCTGTTCCTGCAGGATTTCGTGCTGGGCTCCGCGGATCACGATTTGTGAGCCTGCTTTCAGCAATGCCGACATGTCTTCAATCGCGCGGTTCGACACCACGCGATCGTTTGCTGCCGCGATCAGAAGGGTTGGAACATGCACTTGGGGTGGAAAATCCGGCTCATTCATTGTGGAAATCGACGAAAGCGCAGCGCGGAGCCAACCCACCGTTGGTGACCCGACTCCAAGTTCAGGCGCGATCTCCAATACGGCCTGGTTTCGATAGAAACGTCCCTCATCTGTCGTCAGCACATTGTCTTCATAGGGTAATTCTTCAGCTGCGACAGTTTTTCCTCCTGGAACGAACATCTCACCAAAACCTGCATAGGACGCGATTTCCGAAATTGCACCGCAGAGCGGCCCGGGCATCGGCAACGCTGCGATCCGCAACATCGGCCCGACAAGCACCATGCGATCAAACCAACAATCCCGGCGGCATGCAGTCCGCAGCAGGATATGCCCTCCCATAGAATGGCCGATCGCAAAATAGGGCGGCGGACAGTCGGGAAGGACAACCTTTTCCATGAATTTTGCAATATCGCGGTCGTAGTCGGCAAAGTCCTCGACATGGCCTTTGCGCGGGTTCCTCAAGAGCCTGTCGGAACCGCCTTGCCCGCGCCAGTCCATTGCCGCCACTGTGAATGCGCGCCGTCTGAGATCCGCGACGGTTTCAAAGTATTTTTCGATATACTCGCCGCGCCCCGGAAAAATGCAAACCGTCCCCTTCCAGCCTTTCAGCGCCGAACGCCACCACGCATAGCGCAGACGCTTGCCATCAGCGCCGGCAAACGCACCGGTCTGGGCTCCGATCGGGACGGTGTTCCTCGCCGTTCCAACAAGCTCCATTTGGGGGACCCGCATCCTGGCCGCGGCTGATCGTCGAGAAGGGAAGTCTGTGCGGCCTGTCGGATTTATCGCAATCGCAGGGCTGCAACAAGCAGAGAACCCGCCGCCGGATCACCGGCGGCGGGCAAGCGCCGAATTCATCGGCTTTCTCCACTCGTCAATGGGTCGCCGATCTAATACCAACCACGGTACCCAATCGGCACGGCATTGACGATTCGACCCCGGCAGCGATTCACCTTGATCCGAAAACGTAGGCCGCTCGGGCGGCTGGCACGCGCAATGAACGCGTTAGGCTGAAAACGGATAACTCTTACGCCGTACCAACCGCGATTGCGCAGTTTGCGCCGGATTTCATGGGGCCAGAGGCAAGTCTTGGCATGTCGCTTGCCCCGTTTGCCATAGGGACGATGATCGTAGCGTCCACCATGCCTCTGCCCATGCTTCACCATGTGCTTGGCAGAATATTCGTAGTGACCATGGCCAAACTTCAGGCCGCCTTTAAGACCTGGACCATGGAGACCGCCTGCATTCGCTGCAGCGGCTCCACCGAGGATTACGGCAATAAGCGTTGCCGTCCGAAAGAAATTGGTCTTCATGTCAGTCCTCCTGTTTTTTTGGTTGCGTGAAAACCAACATCAGGCTTGCATCGAGCGCCTGAATGCTCGACGAACCAGGCGTTCATCCGCGGTTCATCGCGCTGGACGATTTTGCGAATAACATTTGTTTTCAATGATTTAACTGGGCTTGACGAAGGCGCGAAGCATTCCCATATCTTGTATAGCGCATGCCGACTTCGGGTGCGCAACGACGAAGTTGCCCGGCCTGTCTGGCGGGCGAAACACCATATCGCTTCTAAAGGAGGATGTGTCGTGAGACCATTTGATCTATCCCCATTGTACAAATCCACCGTCGGCTTTGACCGCTTCGCGAATCTGCTCGATTCGATGGCGTCATCGGAAGTCGAAGCACCATCTTATCCGCCCTACAATATCGAGCGCCTTGGCGAGAATGAGTATCGCATCACCATGGCCGTTGCCGGTTTCGGCGAAGACGAGCTCAATGTTGAGGTCAAAGAGAACAGTCTGACCGTGCGCGGCGAGAAAAAGGCCGAAGAGGCCGAGCGCAGCTATCTGCATCGCGGCATCGCATCGCGTGCCTTCGAGCGCCGCTTCCAGCTCGCAGACTATGTCGAAGTTCGCGGTGCCGACCTTGAGCACGGCATGCTGCATCTCGATCTTGTCCGCGAGGTTCCGGAGAAGATGAAGCCGCGCAATATCGCCATCGGAACCGCAAAAGACGCCGGTCCGACAGTCATCGAAAACCAAGCCTAGCACATCCCCCCCAACAGGGCTGCAACCCTGTTCGTGCTAGATGTGGGCGGGCGTCCCTTTGGGGGCGCCCGCTTTCCTATGTCTGGAGGTCGCTGGTATTGAGCCACTTATGCTCAAACTGCGTACTTTCGATGCATTGGGTGCGGCCGAAAAACACGCTATGCCTTTAACCTTGTCTCGCGACGGCAAATCTGGCAATTTTGTGCCTTGATTAGGACAGTAACACTGTCCTAATTCTCGGATCGTCTCGGACGCGGACGGCGCTTAGGGAATTGGCGCACACACAGTCCGCCCAAAAATTGGGGTGATTCGAGTAAGGGGTGGCGAAATCCCGCCATCGCGGCCTGGCACATCCGGAAGCGAGGTCAACAACCCCGGTTGAGAGATCCGTCTCTCACGATCGGTCGGATCGCGTGCGGTTCGAGCTCCGACATGGGTGACGTGTCCGCGCCGCGAACACCGGTTCGCAGCGAGGCACACCATGGCGCGGCAAACGTTATGAGATTTTTATCGCCATATGGCGCGGCACAAAAAGGGTGGGAACAGATGACAATCAACGACTCACCAAGGACCGGTCACCAGGATATCCGCGCGATCGCCGCGCGGGACGGGCTCTATAACCCGGCCAAAGAACATGACGCCTGCGGCGTTGGTTTCGTCGTGGATCTCAAAGGGCGCAAAAGCCACAAGATCGTGCAGAACGGTCTGGAGATTCTGGTCAATCTCACGCATCGCGGCGCTGTCGGAGCCGATCCGCTTGCCGGTGACGGAGCCGGAATGCTGGTGCAGATTCCGCACGCATTCTTCGCAGCCGATTGCGCCGAGGTCGGCTTTCAATTGCCGGAGCCGGGGCACTATGGCGTCGGTCATATTTTCATGCCGCCGGACGGCCCGCTCAGACGCCATTGCGAGGAGATCGTCGAGGCCGCCGTTGAGGCTGAGGGCCAGGTAGTTCTGGGCTGGCGCGATGTACCCGTCGACGATAGCTGTCTCTCACAGTCCGTCATCGATACCGAACCGGTTCACCGACAGATCTTTATCGGACGCGGTGCAGGTATCACTGATGACACAGAGTTCGAGCGCCGACTCTACGTTATGCGCAAAGTCATTTCGAACACGGTTTTCCGCGAGACCGATGGCCGCGACAATGGATTCTATATCGTCTCCCTGTCCTGCCGGACAATCGTCTACAAGGGCATGTTTCTTGCCAACCAGCTCGGACCCTATTATCTCGATCTGGCTGATGAACGGTTCGCGACGGCGCTTGCACTGATCCATCAGCGCTTCTCGACAAATACCTTTCCGTCCTGGAAGCTGGCACACCCCTATCGAATGGTCGCCCACAATGGCGAGATCAATACGCTGCGCGGCAACGTGAACTGGATGGCCGCGCGCCAGGCGAGCGTCTCATCAGAGGTGTTGGGAGACGACATCGAAAAGCTGTGGCCGATCTCCTATGAGGGCCAGTCGGACACGGCCTGTTTCGACAATGCACTCGAATTCCTCATTCAGGGCGGCTACTCGCTGCCTCATGCAGCGATGATGCTGATACCGGAGGCATGGGCCGGAAATCCGCTCATGGGGGCCGATCGCCGTGCCTTTTACGAATATCATGCGGCCTTGATGGAGCCCTGGGACGGACCGGCAGCGGTTGCGTTCACAGACGGACGGCAGATCGGCGCGACACTGGACCGTAACGGCCTGAGGCCGGCGCGCTATCTGGTAACGGACGACGACCTCGTCGTCATGTCATCGGAAAGCGGTGTCCTGCCGATCCCGGAAGAAAAGATCATCCGCAAATGGCGTCTTCAACCAGGCAAGATGCTGCTCATCGATCTCGAAAAGGGTCGCATTGTTTCTGATGAGGAAATCAAGTCCGAACTCGCATCGGCCAACCCTTATCGAACATGGTTGGACCGCGGTCATATTCAGGTTCGTGATCTTCCGCCGGTGCCGCAACCTGCGCCGCTCTCCAATGTCCCGCTCCTCGACCGCCAGCAGGCGTTCGGATATACGCAGGAAAGCCTGAAATTTCTCATGTCGCCAATGGCGCATGTCGGTCAGGAGCCGGTTGGGTCGATGGGCAGCGACACGCCGATCTCTGCACTCTCCAGCCGACCGAAGCTTCTGCACACTTACTTCAAACAGAATTTTGCCCAGGTCACGAACCCTCCGATCGATCCGATCCGCGAAGAGCTGGTCATGTCGCTTGTGACATTCATCGGCCCGCGCCCGAACATCCTGGATCTGGAGGGGACATCGGAAAAGAAGCGTATCTTTGCACCGCAGCCGATCTTCGCCAATAGCGGCCTCGAGAAGATTCGGATGATCGGCGATATTGCCGACAACCAGTTCCAGACCGTAACGCTGGACATTACTTATAAGGCGGAAAAGGGCGCAAACGGCCTTGAAGGCGCCCTCGATTATCTGTGCGAGCGGGCCGAAAAGGCCGTGCAGGATGGCTTCAATATCATCATTCTCTCGGACCGGCTGACCGGACCGGAACGCATTCCTTTGCCGGCCCTGCTGGCAACATCGGCGGTCCATAATTACCTCATACGCTGCGGACTGCGCACCTCGGTCGGCATCGTCATCGAGACGGGCGAAGCCCATGAGATCCACCAATTCTGCACTCTCGCCGGTTATGGCGCCGAGGCCATCAATCCCTATCTCGCTTTTGAAACGCTCGAGGATATGGCGGCCGATGAGAATGAAAACCTGACACCCGACCAGGCCGTCCGTCGCTACATCAAGGCTATCGACAAGGGCATGTTGAAAGTCATGTCCAAAATGGGCATTTCGACCTTCCAATCCTACTGCGGCGCCCAGATTTTCGATGCCGTCGGTTTGCACTCAGAATTTGTGAACAAGTATTTCTTCGGCACCCACACCCAGGTGGAAGGTGTCGGTCTTGCAGAGATTGCGGCGGAAACCGTGGAGCGCCATCGTCTCGCATTTTCGGATGCACCGGTCTACCGCAATGCGCTGGATGTCGGCGGTGAATATGCCTTTCGGCTTCGCGGAGAGGCCCATAGCTGGACACCGGATACGGTTGCCGACCTGCAGCATGCCGTTCGCGGCAATCTGCCAGAGAAGTACAAGACATTTGCCCGGACGGTGAACGAACAGAACGAGCAATTGATGACCTTGCGCGGCCTGTTCCGGATCAAGGGCGCAGAGGAAATGGGCCACCAGGTCGTCCCGCTCGACGAAGTGGAACCTGCCGCGGATATCGTGAAGCGGTTCGCGACCGGAGCCATGTCGTTCGGATCCATCAGCCGTGAGGCGCATACGACCCTTGCTGTCGCCATGAACCGGATCGGCGGCAAGTCGAACACGGGCGAAGGCGGCGAAGAACGCAATCGCTACAAGCCGAAGCCCAACGGCGACTCCGAGCGTTCGGCCATCAAACAGGTCGCATCGGGGCGTTTTGGTGTCACGACTGAATATCTTGTCAATTCGGACATGATGCAGATCAAGATGGCACAGGGCGCGAAGCCCGGTGAAGGTGGCCAGCTCCCTGGCCACAAGGTCGATGCAACAATTGCTCGTGTGCGTCATTCGACGCCGGGCGTCGGTCTCATCTCCCCGCCGCCGCATCACGACATCTACTCGATTGAAGACTTGGCACAACTCATTTTCGACCTGAAGAATGTGAACCCTGACGCCGACGTATCGGTCAAGCTTGTCTCCGAGGTCGGCGTCGGTACGGTCGCCGCGGGCGTAGCCAAGGCACGTGCCGACCATGTAACGATCTCAGGCTTTGAAGGTGGCACGGGCGCAAGCCCCCTCACCTCGATCAAGCATGCCGGATCGCCCTGGGAAATCGGCCTCGCCGAAACACAGCAGACCCTCGTCCTGAACCAATTGCGCGGGCGCATTGCCGTGCAGGTCGATGGTGGAATGCGTACAGGCCGCGACGTGATCGTTGGTGCTCTTTTGGGCGCTGACGAGTTTGGATTTTCGACCGCCCCTCTCATTGCCGCCGGCTGCCTGATGATGCGCAAATGCCATCTCAACACCTGCCCTGTCGGCATTGCCACGCAGGATCCGGTTCTTCGCCAGCGCTTCCGCGGCGAGCCCGAGCATGTGATCAATTATTTCTTCTATGTCGCGGAGGAAATCCGGGAGCTCATGAGCCAGATGGGCTTCCGAACGATCGACGAGATGATCGGCCAAACCGATTGGCTCGACAAAGAGCGTGCGATCGATCACTGGAAGGCAAAGGGGCTCGACTTCACGAAGCTGTTCCACAAACCCGAAGTTCCACCGGATGTCGCCATCTACAACATGGCGCGCCAGACCCATCATCTGGATCGGGTGCTGGACCGAAAGCTGATCGAGCAATGTGCACCTGCACTTGATGACGGGACACCGGTCAAGCTCGACGTGGAAATCCGCAATACCGACCGTTCGGCCGGCGCAATGCTGTCCGGTGAAATCGCCAAACGATACGGTAGCAAGGGACTGCGTGAGGATACGATCTGGATCCACTTCCGTGGCACAGCCGGCCAGAGCTTCGGCACCTGGGTCACGTCCGGCGTTACGCTCGACCTGGAAGGCGAAGCCAACGACTATGTGGGTAAAGGCCTCTCAGGCGGACGCCTGATCGTGCGCCCGTCTCCCGATAGTGCGATTATTCCCGAAGAGAGCATCATCGTCGGCAACACCGTGCTCTATGGCGCAATCTCGGGTGAATGTTATTTCCGCGGCATTGCGGGCGAGCGTTTTGCCGTTCGGAACTCGGGGGCCGTCGCTGTCGTCGAGGGAACCGGCGACCATGGCTGCGAGTATATGACAGGCGGTGTCGTCGTCGTCATTGGGCCGACCGGATGCAACTTTGCAGCCGGAATGTCCGGCGGCGTAGCCTACGTGCTCGATGAGATCGGCGACTTCAAACGGCGCTGCAATCTCGCAATGGTGGACCTGGAGCCCATTGTCGCCGAAGACGAGAAAATGGAGCATCTGGCCCATCAAGGCGGAGATCTGGAAAGCCATGGTCTCGTGGATGTGGCATCGGACATGACGCGGTTCGACGCAGAGCGGCTGCGCCAGCTAATCGAAAATCATCTGCACTACACGAATTCGGAACGCGCACGTCAGATCCTCGATGATTGGGACGCCTACCTGCCGCAGTTCGTGAAAGTCATGCCGGTCGAGTATCGCCGGGCGCTCGAAGAGATGGAGCGCCAACAAGCCCAAGGCACCGGCGAGCTCGAAATCGGCCTACGGAGGGATGGGTAAGCCGCATGGGGAAGGTCACAGGCTTTCTAGAGATTGAACGGCGCGATACGACATATCAGCCGGCGGCGGACCGCATTCGCCATTTCAAGGAATTCATAACTCCGCTCGAAGACAAGGAAGCGGAGCGACAGGCAACGCGCTGTATGGACTGCGGCATTCCCTATTGTCATACGGGATGTCCGGTGAACAACCAGATTCCGGATTGGAACGACCTTCTCTTCCAGAAGGATTGGGAGGAAGCTGCCCGCAATCTTCATTCAACCAATAATTTTCCAGAGTTCACCGGACGCATCTGTCCTGCGCCCTGCGAGGAAGCGTGTACGCTCAACCTTGAGGACGTGCCGGTTACGATCAAGAACATCGAGTGGGCGATTGCAGACAAAGCCATCACGGAGGGTTGGATCAAGCCCGAACCACCGCAGCGGCTGTCAGGAAAACGTATAGGGATCGTCGGCTCAGGCCCTGCCGGCCTCGCCTGCGCGCAGCAACTGGCCCGCCGTGGTCACGAAGTCCATATTTTCGAGCGCGAAGCGAAGGCCGGCGGTCTTCTGCGCTACGGCATTCCGGACTTCAAGATGGAAAAGGAACCTATTGACTACCGCGTGAAGCAGCTTGAGGCCGAAGGCGTCACGTTCCACTACAATGTAAATGTGGGTGTGGATCATCCGGTCAAAGACATTATCGATAGCCATGACGCAGTCCTGCTTGCGCTTGGCGCTGAAAAACCACGAGACGTTCCCGCGACCGGCCTCGAGCTTAACGGCGTGCATTTCGCCATGCCATATCTGGTGCAGCAGAATAAGCGTCTCGGCCATGAAGATATCTCGGATGAGGTTCCGATCCTTGCGGAAGGAAAAGATGTGGTCGTCATCGGCGGCGGCGACACGGCAAGCGACTGCATAGGCACGGCATTCCGTCAAAAGGCGGTTTCGGTAACCCAACTCGATATTCGCCCTGTCCCTCCGATGAAGGAAGACAAAGGCCTGGTTTGGCCCAACTGGGCCGTAAAGTTCCGAACCTCATCGAGCCAGGCCGAGGGAGCCGCACGAGAATTCTCAACCGGCACCCTCGAAATGGTTGGCGAGATGGGCCGTGTGACCGGCGTCAAATGCGCCAGGGTCGATGAAGCCCGCAATCCCCTGCCCGAGACCGAATTCATTCTTCCGGCCGAACTCGTTCTCCTGGCAATCGGCTTTCAGAGCCCGATCCATGAAGGCGCCATCAACGACCTTGGCCTTGAATTGGACGAACGCGGAAACGTCGCAGCAAACACCGAGGATTACATCACGACCAATCCGAAGGTTTTTGCAGCCGGCGATATGCGCCAGGGCCAATCGCTGGTCGTCTGGGCCATTCGCGAAGGCCGGCAGGCTGCCCGCTCGATCGAGATCTTCCTAACTGGCAGCTCCGACCTGCCGCGCTAACATTTTGGGGCTCCAGCAGCTTTCCAAAACTACGTCCGGGGCGTACGGTTCATTTGGATAGCTGACAGACTTCCGCATGCAACGATGTGCACGCGGTCCGCGCGTCAATATCGCGATGCGCTGGAATATGCGCCCGGAGCAACAGTGTCCTCGGCAACTTTTGTGGATGGCGGCAACGCATCATCGGCGCTGTCGGCAGCCCTCATGAAGCCGAAAGTCAGATCCTGCCATTGGCTCTGGCGCGCGGTGCCAACGGCGTCTCTGATCCGCTCGACGACCAATGTGAGGCGCTTTTGCTGCATGAGTTCATGCCATTCCTCGCTCGCCTCCAGAACGCGAATCCCCAAATCGCTTTCGGACAGTTTGTAGGAATACTGAACGAGAGCCGCCGAGTTGAACAAGCCGAGGACGACTGCCGCAATACAGAGCGCCCCGAGAACACTGAGCCGGTGGATGCGCTTTTCACTTTTGGCCGAAGATGAGGAATCGATCGTATTGAGCGCATGTGTGTATTCGGCTGCTTTACGCTGTGCTGCCGACTCTCTCCGAAAATCCATTGCAAATGACATGAGAGCTCCCCGCTTCTCAGAACTGGAAATAGATGAATGGCGCGACACCTTCAGGTGACACCGACTCGATGATGAGAATGCCAAACCCCAGGATCAATCCCAGGGGGATCATGCCAATCCCTTCAAGTCGCGTTGCCGTCTTGGTGATCAGGTCTTTGGGCAGGAAATGCGCCGCCAGCGACAAGCCGACGAGCAGAACCATGAATGGTTGCCAGAGTTCGGCAGGCTCAGACCAATCCCCAAGGCCGGCGACATAGTTCATTGCCACGCTGAAATCCTCCGCACGGAAAAAGATCCATGCCAGGCAAACGATATGGAAAGTCACCAGCACGCCGAGAACGCGGCCAAGGAACGACTCCCGTCGCGGCACAGGAACGGCTGCGGCGCCGACCGTGCCACGGCCATATCCGGCGACGCTCATGTCGGGGGTGGCCCGCTTCTGTCGCAGCCCCATGATGAAACGCTCAATGGCCAAAGCGCTGCCGTGAATGACGCCCCAGACGATGAACGTCCATGCTGCTCCATGCCAGATCCCGCCAAGAAACATCGTCAGAAAGAGATTGCGATAGGTCTTGAGCGTTCCGCCCTGGCTGCCGCCTAAAGGTTTGTAAAGATAGTCACGCAGCCATTCGGACAAGGAGATATGCCAGCGCCGCCAGAACTCCTTGAGCGATGAGGCTCTGTATGGCTGATTAAAGTTCCAGTTGAAGCGATATCCAAGCAGTGCCGCGACACCGATGGCGATGTCGCTATAGCCGGAGAAGTCGCAGTAGATCTGAACGGCATAGCCATAGATGGCAAGCATTAGGTCCGGTGCAGAAACAACGGACGGGTCAAAGAAGACCGTGTCGACGAGTTCTGTCGCCAGATAGTTCGCGACCACCATTTTCTTGAACAATCCAACGAGGATCAGAACGATGCCGAGTGTCACCATGGAGCGTTCGAGTTTCGGTGCCTGGCGCAGCTGTGGAAGAAAGTGCGCAGCCCGGACGATCGGACCGGCGACCAGCTGGGGGAAAAAGGAGATATAGAGAAAGACATCCAGAACGGAGGCGTCCGCCTTCATCTCCCGGCGGTAGACATCGACGACATAAGAGATGCCCTGGAAGGTGAAGAAGGAGATCCCGACGGGCAGGATGATCTCCATGAACGGCAGGTCACGCTCCCAACCGACCGTCACGAGTATGTCCGCCAGGGAATCCAGGAAGAAACCGTAATATTTGAAGAAACCCAGAATGACGAGATTGAGCGCGACGGCCGTGCCGACAAGGATGCGGCGCTGCTTGTCATCCTCGGTGAGCGACAACAGTCGCCCTGCCACGTAATTGATCAATGAGCTCGATGCCAGCAGCACCGTGAAGCGCCAATCCCAATAACCGTAGAAGAGATAGCTTGCCCCTAACAATAGCGTCTTGCGCAGTTCGAACTTGTGTCTCAGTTCCCAGCTCAGCCCAAAGACAAGCAAAAAAAACAGCGCAAAATCAAGCGTCGGAAACAGCATCTACCCAACCCACTTCTACTCGACCGCAGCATGGAGCGGCCTCGCACCATGCCAGCGGCAACAAACTCAAGCTCTATTCATGCTTCATCGGCTCGCAACGCGCCGATGCGCTTCGAATCCCTTCATCAACTCTGCAAAAAGTGCATCCGCTGTGCGGCGGCCGCCTTCGGCGGAGATATGCACATGATCCGACAATGCCAATCGTGGCTCGGAGGTGGCCCAGTCATGGATTCCGCATGGGCCGCCCATAACTTTCGACCAATCCCAGAACTTTGCTCCTGTGTTTCCGGCAATCCGCCCCAGTGTCTTGCGCACTGCATCGAGCTTCGGCGGCGGATGCCATCGCGCCAACTGCTTTGCTCTCGATGAGACCAGGGAGCGATATCGCTTCTTTTCATTCGCGGTGAGTGGCCGACAATCGGCACTGCGCAACGTCTTGTTCGAGCGCCCCCGCCGGGCATAACGCGGGAACCGGTTCCCATCAGCGGGTCCGAGCACCATGTACGAGGCGCTTGGGGCATGACGCTGCAGCTGCTCCATGAGCTCCGTTACACGTGCTTCATAGGTCTCCATTTTCAGACCGTCGTTGAAGCCTTCATTCGTCCCGTAGCCCAGAATAACCAGGTCAGGCTTCAGGCGTGCGAGATCGGCTTCGATCAGGGTGTCATGCCACCTCCGCGTGATGTAGGCCGTGGCACTTGGAATCCCGAGGTTGACATATCGCAGGCCGGGCCGGTCATGGCCGATGGCCCAGGACAGAACGGTGACCGACCCGCCACCATTGCTCGTGACCTTCAGGCGCGAACTCTTGCGACGAATCCGAATCGTTCTGACGCCGATTTCACTGGCGCGCGTATTGACCGCTTTCGACACCTCATCGACGATCACGGTGGCCTTGCCGCCCTTAGGGCCCGCCAGAAACGAAACGTCCGCCCACTCAAAGGCACCTGCCGTACTCGTCAGCCTTAGCCATGCTTTCGTGGACCGCGTCGTCAGCTTGACGCCTGTTAAACCGTAGGGACCTGGATGTTTCTTCAGGCTACTCCTCGTCGTCCAGCCAGCGCTCTTGGCAAAACGAACGCCGTTCGCGTTGTAATGCGGGAATGGATACCCAGGCATCATCAGGCCGCGCCCGGCATTGCCGAAGCGTTCCTGTAGAAGCGTTCGCAAATCGCCGGTGAAACGGTCCGATGCAATATGGCTGTCGCCGAGATGGAGAACTGTGACGGGCTTGATGCGCGCGCCAGTTTCTATGCCGCGAAGTGCGGCATAGAAGTGCGTCATGGCAGCGTCGGTACGCGCCGACGGTCGGGGTGCCAGGTCACCGTCTGCTCGAGGGAGATTGAATGGCAATCGATCGCGTTTGCGGGAACGTGTCGCAGCTGCCTCGCGCCACACTTTTGGGACGAGAGCGTCGGCCTTCAAATCGCTGTTGACGGTTTGGAACGACGAAAGATCGGGTGTTGCCCCGTCCTCTCTTTCGAACCAGTGCCAAGGCCTGATGATCCAAGCGGCTAAGACGACACAAGCAACAATCGCTGTTGCGTAGCCAAGCTCCTTAAGCCATCGACTCCTCAGACTCCGCCCAATATCACGCGGGCGTCGCATTGTACGCTCCGTACTCGGTTACCCCACTAAACCAATCCACGCGCCAAGAAAGGCGTTGCATTGATCGACTCAAACTCTCTCTAGCTCCAGCCACATCCAATTGGCCGCAGCTCACTACGGAATCCTATGCCGCTGGTATTCCGTCAGCTCTTCGGGCGGCTGAAATCATCCGCCCTGCCTGTCTTTGCCCTCAAGCGCTCGCCGCGAACCAAAACCCGGAAATATGGCCGGCGGGCAAGCGGTAACTGCTGCCGTATCGAGGCTAGGTTCGGATCACTAAATGGCGATACGGAGGCAAGGGCCGTGAGCCCATTGCCGATATCCAGGGCGATCATCTCGCCTGCGGGTGCATAGGCTGCCGCGGCTGCTTCCAGGCGCGCCGCGTCCTGGAATGCGGGTCGCACAAGCTCGACACCAGAAATCGCTTTGCTGCCCTTGCGCCCTGCTGTCGATACGGCCGTCTCGGGCCGCTTCTGAGCGGCTTCGGCACTCGATTGACGTTGTTGACGTGTCGCCGCGGGACCTTTGCGATCTTGAAGTGCCCCCGACACAGTCGGCCGCGCGCGCGGCTGCGAACGCCGGACCGCGCGCGCCTGCTCTTGATCGTCGCCGGCCAAGGGGATGTTGCGCTCGGTCTTGGCTTGCCTCAGATCATTGCGAATAACGCGTTCGACGAAATGGGCGAGCTTGCGATAACCGCGCGTTGTGAAGTGGACTCCATCAGGCGCTCGAAGCTTTCGCACCTGCCCGTTCAAATCAGGACCATAGGCGCTATAGCGACCGAACTCGTCGACAAAGCCATTCCAGGTATCGACGAATTTCACACCATTCAGAAATGCTTTCTCACGAAAGATCTCATTCATGATCTGCATGGTCGTGTTGAACTTGGACTTGCGCATAATCGGAAGGCCAACCCAGTAGACCGCCGCATTCGAACCTTTCAGACTTTTGATGAAACGATCGATTCGCTTGCCATAGAGGTCGCGCCAGCCATCGGAACCAATCTTGTGCCACTTCCGTTTGAAGCGGATCGCCTGTACATCGTTGGCGCCAACCATCACCACGGCGATGTGGACCTTCTGCGTCCGCAGGATCTGGCCGACCTGGGTATTCCAGTTGTAATAGTCCGTGCGAACGAAGCCCGTGGAGACCTTCGACTTCTTCACGACCTCGACATTGGCTTCTTCTTTGAAGGCACGATAAAGGCCCGTGAAAATCCCATCGCCCAGAGAATCGCCAAAGATGACCATGCGATACTGGTCGCCCTCGGGGAACGGTGTGATGTAGCTGCGTGTGAATTGATCGATGGATTGCGCACGGACGGCCTCCGAACCGACGCTCGCCATCATACAGGTCGCCACCGCCGCGGCGGCGAACCTTATGCTCAGCACATTGTTCATGAGTGAACGCATCGGTGCCGAACTGAGAAACGCATGACAGACCATATTCCCAACCCGCTAATTTACTCAGTGTCCCAAAATGGGACCGTGAGCGCAGTTTAGAGCGAATTCCAAAACCATCCAGTCCATTCGTGCACGAGAATACTTGCCAAACGGTGAATTGCTGTACCGTTGTGGCAATTCAGCATCAGGTTCACTTAGACCACTAAACCTAAAACCGGACACGAACAAGCTGATCTATCTCAATAGAATCTATCAGGATTTTCGTGCTTGGCCACGCATACTTGAACCAAGGAGCCAACTGGCTCTCTCACCGTGTTTCAGCCGTCTTCACGCAACTTCTTGAGAATCGCCAGCGTTGCGAATCCATCGGCTTTGAGACCCTTGGTCTGCTGATAGGCCTTGACGGCTCTGCGTGTGCGCGAGCCGAGAACACCATCGATCTCGCCGACATCGTAGCCCTTCTTGGCCAACAGCGTCTGCAGCTCTTTGCGCTGATCGCCTGCGAGAGGGCGAAAGCCATCGGGCCACGGCTGGACGAACTCGGGAAACCCGCGGATGCGGTCCGACAGGTGTCCAATAGCGAGGGCGTATTTGTTCGCCGGATTATAGCGTCTAATGGCCCGGAAGTTTCGCACGAGGAGAAATGCCGGTCCCTTGCGGCCGGACGGCCGATAGAGCGTCGCCTTGTCACCCGGCCGCGGGAAGGCCTTGCCGCCGATGCGCTTGACGCCTTTTGCACGCCAGGATTTGAGCGAGCGAGATCCGCTCGTCGTTCTGAGGCCGCGTGGAAGCTTGACTTCGTAGCCCCATGTCTGACCAAACCTGTATCCGTTCTTCTTCAGGAAGTTTGCCGTCGATGCAAGTGCATCGGGGATATTGTCCCAGATGTCCCGCCGCCCGTCGCCATCGAAATCGGCTGCAAACCGGCGATAGGTATCCGGCATGAACTGAGTATGGCCCATGGCGCCCGCCCACGATCCGGTCATGCGTTCCGGAGCCGTATCGCCACGCTCAAGGATGGCAAGTGCCGTCAGCAGCTCACTCCGGAATCGCGCCCGGCGCTTGGCCGACTTTCCCTTATAGGCAAGTGTGGCCGTCGCCTCGACGATGCTATAGGTGCCGAGACGCTGGCCATAGCTCGTCTCCATTCCCCAGATGGCGAGTACGACATGTCTGTCGACCTTAAAACGTTTCTCGATACGGTCGAGCACGTCCTTGTACTTCTCAAGCAACTCCGTGCCTTTCTCGATACGGGTATCCGAGACAGTCAGAGCGATGTAGTGGGACGCCGGCCACTTGAATTCCGGTTGGTGTGAATCCTTCTTCAGGACTTCCGGATTGAATTTCACATTCTGGAAGGCTTTGTCGAATGTGGCCCGTGAAACACCGCGTTTCCTGGCGGCCGGCCAGATGCGTTCCTGGAATCGCTTGAAACCGCTATTGGCAGACGCCGGTTCGGCAACGGTTGGACTCCCGATCGCGAAGGACAGCGCGCTGAACATGACGGCGCGCAACAGCAAGGGGGACTGGGGTAAGCGTCTCATTGTCAATCGTCCGTTTCCGTCCACGCAAAGATAGAAATTCGTATGGCGCTGCCGCGATCGATCGACACTCAGTTCGACGCGGCGGCCCGGGCTCGCTTCAGAAGACCGCGGCCCGGATAGCAATTGACCGGCAAATTGGCCGAACGCTGATACGTCCCTACAGCGACCCGAACCTTGCCACCAATCAGCCCATCGATCTTTCCGACTTCAATTCCGCGGCTCACCAGCCAGCGTTGAAGCTCTCTCACCTCGTTTCTTGTAAAGCCGGCGACCCTGGACCATTTACCTTCAAAGGCCCTGTTTGAGCCGATTCTATCCGCAAGATGGCCAACAAATAAAGCATAGAGATCGGCCGCGTTGTATTTCTTGATCACGGAGAAATTCTTCATTGCCAGAAATGCCGGGCCCCGCGTGCCGGCTGGCAAGACCAATCGGGCGTCCTCGAGCAGTCTGTCACCGCGAAACTTACGGTCCCGTGTACGTTTGATCCCGAGCTTGACCCAGTCTCCGATCGACCGGGTGTTCTTTGCGCCTTCGAGGGTGCAGTCGAATCCCTTGGGCAGCTTGACCTCATATCCCCAGGTCTTCCCCGCCTCCCAGCCTTGGGACTTAAGGAAATTGGCCGTGGATGCGAGCGCGTCCGGAATTGTCTTCCAGATATCGCGGCGTCCATCGCCAGTAAAATCGACTGCATATTTCATGAAATGGCTGGGCAGGAACTGGGTGTGCCCCATGGCGCCGGCCCAGGATGATCGCATCAATTTTCGTGTTGTATGCCCCTCTTCCAGAATCTTGAGCGCAAGAAGGAACTCTTCATGGAACATGGCCTTGCGCCGTCCCATGAAGGCCTGTGTCGCCAGGGCGCGAACCGTGTAATAGGGAATCGGGAACCGGCCATATGATGTTTCCCGGCCCCAGACAGCCAAGACGACCGATTTTTGAACCCCGGTGTCTTTCTGAATCTTGGCCAGTGTCTTGCTCCACTGCTTGAGCCTGACCCGTCCAGCCTTCACGAGACTGTTTATATGCTTTTGTGGGAAATAGAGCGCGGGCCGATCGAATTCTGCCTGACGCTTCTCTTTCTTCTTTCGCTTAGGGGTCGCCGGCTGACCGGCTTCGAGATCCGGCCAGATGAGGTCAGGCAGAGACCAGTTGAGCCTGACACCTTTCATGGCCGCATTGAAGGTTTTTGCCGAAATTCCCTTGGACAAGGCTTCGATCTTGCGGTCTTCGACCCATTCGGTGAAATTCCGGTCGACCTGCTTGCGGTAGGCGCTTCCCTTCGGTGCCGCATCGGCGAGCGTGGTAAGGCCGCCGCAGACAATGACGCCAGCGGCGAGCCTCGCAATTGTCTTTGAAAAAATCGCTCCGCTTGTCATCTGTTCCTGTGACCCTGCCGCGGCCGCAATGAAAAGACGATGAACCCGGCCTGTTGAAACCTCAGCCGACCCGTTATCAGGCCGCGCGATCCATGATTACTTCGCGGGACTCTTCCCACTCTTCCGCCATCATGTCCGCCAGGTTTCTGAAGTGGTAGTGCATGGCGACTTTAATGGAATAGATGAAGAGGATATGCGGCTCTTTATAGCGAGCACGCATGATCTTCCGCATGCGGCGGCGGTACTCGTTGCGAAGCTCTTCATCTTCGACCTTCTTCATTAGCCGATTGAAGATGTAAAGGAACTTCACCCAGTTGCCTGCGCAACGTTTGGCCCACGCTAGTTTATGCTCTTTCCAATAAGGAAGCTTGTGGACAGCGTATTGAAAGCCGTCGTCGAGGAAGAGCCTGTCGATCCGATCGAAATAGGCATCTCGGTCATAGACGTCCGTCATCACCTTCACGAAACCGTCGCGCAATTCTTCGCGCGTCATCCCGACGGGAACGATGTTCGTTCCAAAACGCTTCGTGTCTTCCTCATTGTTCAGGCGGCCGTCTTTTTTCAGCCGCGCATACAGAGGCGTCGTCGGAATAGCATAGAGTATTCCGATCAGCGCATTCCCGATGCGTGTCTCATGCAGGAAGTCAGGCATCGTGTGAAACGACGATTTATCGTCATTGTCGAAACCCAGGATCATGCCGCACCAGACCTCGAGGCCGGAATCTTGGATGCGTCGGATACGGTCGTAGATCGTTCCATCGCGCGGGCGCACATTCTGCAGCTTCTTCGTTTCTTTCAGCGCCTCTTCGTTCGGGCTCTCGATACCTACGAAAACGCTTTGGAAATTCGCCTTGCCCATCATCTCCATGAGTTCCGGGTCCTCAGCAAGATCGAGGGACGCTTCCGTAAACAGCGTCAGCGGATAGGCATTGGCTTGCTGCCAATCGATGATGTCCTGAATAATCGGTTTGATAGCCTTCTTGTTGCCGATGAAATTGTCATCGACGACGAAGACGATCTGGAAGCCTGCTTCGACCATCGTATCCAGCTCGCGCAGCACCTGTGCACTTTCCTTCAATCGCGGACGCCGACCGAATGTCACGATGATGTCGCAGAATTCGCAGGTGAATGGGCAGCCGCGCGAAATCTGCATGCTGCCGAACATATATTCTTTGGATTTGAGCAGATCGAGCCGCGGGGTTGGCAGGGTCGACATGTCCGTCTTGTTTTCCTGCACATAGCGGGTCGCGTGTTTCCCTTCCTGCCATTCATTGATGAACTGCGGCCACGTCTCATCCGCTTCGCCGACGAAGAGCACATCGGTCAGCCCGTCGAAGTCGTGTTCCATGACCGTTGCGTGGGCACCACCGACAGCCGTCATGGTGCCGCGTGCGCGTGCTTCGGCTAGGATCTCTTTCATTCGATTGAACTGAATGCTCATGCCGGTGATGCAGACCAGATCGGCCCTGCCCAATCGCTCGTAGTCGACCTCCTGGACGTTTTCGTCGACGACGGTAACGTCATGCCCATCGGGGACGAGCGCTGCCAGGAGCGGAAGACACGAGACTGGCAGATTGGCGCGCTTGCCCATCAAGCCGACCGCGTCCTCCATGCCCCAAAAAGAGCTCTCGAACCGCGGATTGATGATGACGATGTCAGCCATGATGCAATGCCTCATTCGTCTTGGCCTCAGGCAATCCCATCAGCATCTGAGATGGAAGGCCCAACCGAAGACGTTTCAAAGTGAGAGATCGACGGCAGTGTGCCTGGGGAGAAGTCCCCATTGCGCTGCTCACCAAATGATGGGTTGAGATGGCGTTCTCCCCCGCACGTCGATCCTTGACGAATTAGTTCGGACGCTAAACTAACTGATCCTGCGCCGGCTGGCGAGATTTTCCATCGGCAGCAGTCAAATGGCCGCGACCGCACTATAAGTTCAACCTGTGCAGTCTGCGGACTTTGTATGACCACATTGTGGTAAATGCTTCACTAATCAACCATTTTCCGTGCTTTTCAGCGTCGAATTCCACCTCAACGCCGGTTGCACGGCGCATGAGTGCGCTGTGCAGACTGATCCGGTCGATATCAAAATCGATCTGGTTGATGAATCGAAGAGAGCGGCGTAGCGTCGCATACCCCAATCACAGTCCGGCAAGGCGATCAATGCGACGATGACGGAGCAATTAAGGGCTACCCCGCGATACAATCGATCGACGGAAAGTGTTGAAGTGGCTGAAATCCAGGTATTGAGCTAGGAAGCGGCGAAGACCTGTTCGTGAATTGGATCATTTCTTGTGGCTGGTGCGCGTTCGGCAGCCATATCAAGGCGCTCTTCCCAAGCAAAAGCATCGGCAACGATTTGATCGAGATCGTCTCGTTCGGGCACCCAACCAAGAGCCTCCCTAATCCGGCCCGCACCGGCGACAAGCGCTGCAGGGTCGCCAGGGCGACGATCCGCTAGTCGCACATCGAAGTTGCGCCCGGAGGCCTTCTTTACGGCATCGATAACCGCCAGGACCGAATGTCCACGGCCGTAGCCGCAGTTCAAGACAAGTGACTCGCCACCCCGACGCAAGTGCGATAGTGCCGCAGAGTGCGCGTTGGCAAGATCGCTGACATGGATGTAATCGCGGATACATGTGCCGTCTTCGGTCGGATAGTCCGTGCCATAGACCTCAAGATGCGGCCGCTGCCCGAGGGCAGCCTGTGAGGCAACCTTGATCAGATGCGTTGCCTTCGGCATCGATTGTCCACTGCGTCCCTGAGGATCTGCGCCGGCAACATTGAAATAGCGGAGCGCGACATAGCGGAGCGGAAAGGCTGCTGCCGTGTCGCGCAGCATCATCTCGCTCATCATCTTCGATGAACCATAGGGCGATATGGGATTGAGCGAGACGTCCTCGGTGACCGGGTTTACATCCGGCATGCCGTAGACAGCCGCCGTCGAAGAGAAAATAAAGTTGGGCACCTTCAGTTCGACGGCGCTCTCAATCAGAGCACGCGTTTTGACGGTATTATTGTCGTAGTAGCCAAGCGGATCGCTCACTGAATCCGGCACGACGATCGAGCCTGCAAAGTGGATGATCGAATCCACGGCATTTGCACGCACGGTCTTCGAGACCAATGCCTGGTCGGCAACATCGCCAATCACTAGCTTTGCAGCATCCGGCACGGCCCACCGAAACCCGGTCGACAGATTGTCGAGAACGACGACATCCTCACCGGCGTCCAGCAATTGCAAAACCATGTGGCTGCCGATGTATCCGGCACCGCCCGTTACCAACACGCTCATGTCTATTCTCCGATCGGCCGGACAGTCCCGGCACATGGAGAAAGTATGGATGTCAGAGGTTTACCGAGCGTAATGAACGCACTGCAGGCACCGGATGCAGGCGGATTTTCTCGCGATTCCGTGAATCACCCTTAATTGACACTTAATCGCGCTGTGATAGAGCCTGCCGTCATGCACAAACCGATCAGAAAAGCCGTCTTTCCCGTGGCCGGGCTTGGCACGCGTTTCTTGCCAGCCACGAAAGCGATGCCGAAAGAAATGCTGACGGTCGTCGACCGTCCGTTGATCCAACATGTGGTGGACGAGGCACGCGAAGCCGGTATCGAGCACTTCATCTTCGTTACGGGCCGGAACAAAGGCGTCATCGAGGATCATTTCGACAAGCAGTTCGAACTGGAAGCGGTCTTGCACGAGCGGGGCAAGACCGAAGAGCTGTCGATGCTTCGCGAACACCTTCCCGGTCCCGGCCAAACGAGTTTTACCCGCCAACAGGTTCCCCATGGTCTCGGTCATGCCGTCTGGTGCGCGCGCGACCTCGTCGGTCGCGAACCTTTCGCGCTGCTGCTGCCGGATGTTCTCGTTCAATCGGATACAAAGGGCTGCATGGCGCAGATGCTTGAGCTCTACAACACGCACGGCGGTAACATCATCGCCGTGGAGGAAGTCGCTCCGGAAGATGCCCACCAGTATGGCATCGTGTCGATCGGCGAAGGCGACGGGCGTACCTTTCCGGTTACGGGCATGATCGAGAAACCGGCCCCGGGTACTGCGCCCTCGAACCTGATCATCATGGGGCGCTATATCCTGCAGCCCGAGATCTTCGATATTCTGGCAATGGGCGAACGCGGCGCCGGAGGCGAAATCCAGATCACCGACGCCATGGTGAAACTCCTGGAGAACCAACAGTTCACCGCACTCGTCTATGACGGCAAGAGCTTCGACTGCGGCTCCAAAGTCGGGTTTCTGACGGCCAATGTGGCGTTTGCACTGAAGCGTGAGGACATTGGTCATGCCTTCCTGGAGTCCCTCAGGAAGCTCCTTTAGCCTTGCGAAGTTCAATTCAGATATCACAGCACGTTCAAACAGCGCGCTGGCCTGGATTCCTGCCTTCGCAGGAATGACGACGGACAGCGCGAGGATCCCGGGTGATCTTCTGAATTGACCGATTCGAGGTTGCCGCCCTCGTCATCCCAGCGAAGGCTGGAATCCAGTCTCGTTATTCAGCAATGTTGTCCGAAATTTGCTGAAATCCAGACACTAATGAATGGATACGGCTTCACCGCCGCACCCGAACCCCGACTTGGACCTGGTTTGCCGTATAGTCGTCTCCCTCATTGGTGCTGGAAAACTCGGTGTGCTCATAGTCCACAGTCAGTGCCAATGAACGATTGAGCAGATACTCAACGCCGAGTGTCGTCGTTACGTCGGTCTGCTGGAATTCGGAACCGGCGAAATCCTCGAATTCGATATTGACGCCGGCGGCAAGGATCAGATTACGGCGGAGCAGGTGCTCGACGGAAAAGTCCAGCGTCTGGGTTCGCGATCCGATGGAGTCTGAAACCGTCGTTCCGTCAATCTGAGAATCAGCCGCGAAATTGACGGTCGTCAGTCCTGTTGCGCGCCAGGTCAGATCGGCCCGAACGATGGGCTTTTCCATGCCAGACAATGCGGATGAATCGGCGAATTGCCGGGCGTATCCGATACCGACTTCGCCGCTGACCTTTCCGCCAACCTCAAAACTGAAACCGCCGACAACCTCATAGCCGGTCGAGTTTCGTGTTGGCTCGCCATCGGGGAGAATATCGAAGTTAATGTCATTGCCACTGCCTTCGACAAACAAGCTGACATCGGGACGGAGGGCATAGGCCAGACGGAGGCTGAGTTCCCGTTGCACATTGTTGCGCTCGTTGTTGTCGGTTGTGCCGCCCGCAAGCAATGTAACGTCGCCAAACTCCTCGTCCGAAACCTGACCGCGAATACGGGCCGTCACATGGTTGATCCGATGAGTCAGTGCGAGGGACGCACTGCGATTGGTTTCATCCGGACGATCGGCTGCACCGCTGGGGAAATCGACGTCGCTCCGGCTTTCCTGTTCGGTGCTGTAGGAGAGTTCCGTTTCAAGATTCGTTCGACGGCGAATGTCGAGCCGACCGCGAAACTGTGCGTCGAAGGCGTCGTCGTTTTCCGATGTGAACTCATCGTAGAAACTGCGAACCATCCCAACACTGGCGTCAACTTCATGGCGAGACCAGTTCGAACGGATTCGCAAACTCGGCTCGACGAACGTAGCGCGATCGGCCCGGCGCTGCGTCGCGGAATCCAGCACATTGTCCGTGTACCGGTTCTCAACACTGATTTCGGGAAACAGGAGGAAGCTCCCGAGTCTGATCCCTAGCGGATCATAGGGGCCGGTCTCCGGATCTGGATCATCCAATGGAGCAATGTCATTATCAGATTCTGCCTGTACGACCTGATCGTCCGGAGAAGTGGTGATCGTCTCTTCACGTGCCACACCGCGTTCTTCGTTTTCGGATTCGTCCTCCTCCGAACCGTCTTGCTCTGCCGCCTCGTCGCTCGAATTGTTATCGGCATTGCGCTCGAAACTTGGATCGAGTTCGTTGAATGGCCGCGGCTGGCTCTCCTGCGCCGCCAAAGGACTTTTCCACACGAAAGCAAATGCCGCCGCCAGCAGCAGGGGCGGGATGGCCGATCGCAGGAATCGCTCCGTTTTCACCACTTTCAACAACTCCGAGCGGCGCACGAAACGGTTAGTTGAACGGGTCCCGTTGTGCGCACGCAAACTGTTGGTCGCGACGATTGTCAGACCATTGTCGGTTGGATCGTAGTGGCACACGGGTTAAAGGAGCGTTTACCGATGGAAATTGATTGACCATCGGCGGGTAGCCCGCACGGAGAACTACAGACAAAGACTGAGAACGGCGCTACCGTCGCACTGTCGAGAATCGGGCCAGTCTGCCCAGAAAGATGAATCGCCGAATGACCATGGCTGTATCGCGCAAGACAGACGTAAACGATGCCAAAACGCAGCACGACATGCTGCTGGAATCCGCCCAGCGCACGTTGGCGCTTGAAGGAAAAGGTCTGAAGGCAATCGAAGATGCGCTTGCGAACGGACTATCGCAGTCCTTCGCCGATGCCGTCGATACCATCCGTGCCGCAACAGGCCGTGTCATAGTGACCGGCATGGGTAAAAGCGGGCATGTGGGGCAGAAGGTTGCGGCAACGCTTGCTTCGACCGGCACCCCGGCATCATTCGTCCATCCAAGCGAAGCCAGTCACGGCGATCTTGGAATGGTTACGCCGAACGATGTGGTTTTGGCCTTTTCCTGGTCCGGCGAAACGCTGGAGCTTACGAGCCTTATCAATTACTCGCGCCGGTTTGCCGTCCCCCTGATCGCGGTGACGTCACGGGCCGACAGCACGCTTGCCAATGCTGCGGAAATAACACTCGCTCTTCCGAAGGCGAGCGAGGCCTGCCCTCACGGTCTTGCACCGACGACATCGACGGTCATGCAGGTGGCGCTTGGAGATTGCCTCGCGATTGCTCTTCTTGAAAGCAAAGGCTTCACGGCAAGCGATTTCAAGACATTCCATCCGGGCGGCCAACTTGGTGCACGCCTGAAATATGTTTCCGACCTGATGCACCGCGACGATCAGATCCCGCTTGCCGGTCTGGATACGGTAATGAGCGATGCGCTGGTGACGATGACGGAGAAAAGCCTTGGGTGTCTTGGTGTCACCGATGCCGAAGGCCGATTGGTTGGCGTTGTAACCGATGGCGATTTGCGACGGAAAATGGGTCCGGAACTGCTAACCGCGACGGCGGAAGAAATCATGACCGGAAATCCCAAATCGGTCTCACCCGATACGCTTGCAAGCGCTGCGCTCGAGATCGTCAATGCTTCCGCCATTACGGCCCTGTTCGTGACCGAGGACGGCAGGCCCGTCGGCATCATTCACGTGCATGATTTGTTGCGCGCGGGCGTGGCTTAGAACAGACACCCTCTCGCGGCAGCGGCCGCTGGTATTATACCAGCGGCGGTTACTATTGACCCTTGTCATGGCCTCAAACCGGTCACTTGGGCAGGCGCGGTGCGCCGGGCGATGCCGGCGCATCGTTCAAGCACCGGAACGCACCCGATGGCCGGTTTCAGGCCACCGGAGGCCGGGTGCATTTGCCCCCAGGCGTCGTTGCGTCCTGCTTACAGTACCCGGCACTACGGTGCAGAACGCACCTAACCTGAGAACAAATTTACCCGGTGACCAGGGTCAATAGTGACCGCCGCTGGTATTAGTCCTTTGCTAACCAGTTTGCTTAGGCCCGCGTTAAGGCTGCCCTGGCAACACTCCTGCACTCTTGGAGATAGCTCCGAGTGAGGTTTGGGCGTTGGCGGGGGTCTTGCGTATGCCACTCTTCAGTTTGGGACTGCTCGCCTTCCTGCTGGGAGGCTGTGCTGCCGTTGCCGTTGTCGGTACCGCCGCGTCCGTTACGACCACCGCGGTTAAGACGACAGCAAAGGGTGTCGGGGCCGTCGGCCGAATGACCTACCGTGGCGCCCGCTCCGTTGTTACCTCTGACGAGACAGACAGCGATGAGCCGGGCGAACCCGCATCCGTCCATGATGACGAGCCGCTACCCATCACACCCCGCGAGCGCTGACGCACCGATCTTTGCTGAACAGTCGCACCTTGCCATGCCGGCGTGCGAGCAACGGCTATCGTTGCAGTTGGTTATCAAAGCACTAATGCAAGAGACCCACAGCGCGCGATCAAAACCCTTTATTAACCCACTTAATCAAATAACAACGCTGTTTTTAAGCAGAAATACTTATTGGATTCATGATTTTTGATGCGCTTCATACTCTGGTGAAACTGATCGAACGCCCGAACACAACACGACAATTAGGTTTTGCTTATGACATCCAGCTTATGATTTGGCACATGGGGCGGGCAATGAACCCGCAGTGGTGGCAGGAAACGGGTCGGTTCAGTCATGGATATCGCAACAATCATCGGCATTGTGTCGGGGAGTCTGGTCGTCGGGGTCGCGATCCTGATGGGCGGCGACCCTGGTACGTTCGTCAATATCCCATCGCTTTGTATTGTGGTCGGTGGCGGATTGGCTGCGACGGTCATCAGGTTTCCTCTGGCCAAGGTCTTTCAAGCTCTTGCCCTTGGCGGCAAGGTGGCATTCACCCACAAGAACAAAGACGCCAAGGATATGATCGACGAGATCGCGCGCCTCGCCGATGTCGTACGCAAGGAAGGACCGCTCGGTCTGGAAAATGTCGATATCGAAGATGAGCTCCTGAAAAAGGGCGCACAGTTCGTCTCTGACGGTTACGAGGAAGACGTCATCTTCGAGACGCTGGAACGCGAACGCGATCTCTACCTTGATCGGCTGGAAGAAGGCAAACTGATCTACAAGTCCCTCGGTGATGCAGCACCGGCCTTTGGAATGATCGGGACATTGGTCGGTCTGGTGCAGATGCTCTCCACCATGGATGACCCGGCCGCAATCGGACCGGCGATGGCCGTCGCTCTGCTGACAACGCTCTACGGCGCCGTCATTGCCAACCTTATTTGTCTGCCAATTGCCGACAAGCTTTCCACCAAGGGGAAAATCGAAGACCTCAACTCCACCTTGACGATCGACGGAATCATGCAGCTACGGGCCGGCAAGAACCCCAATGTGATCCGGGAAATGCTGCAGGCCTATATGACAGACAAGCAGCGCGCCGAATTGGTTGCCGAAGCAGCAGCCGCGTAGAGCGGAGGACTGGAGAGGTCACATGGCACGACAAAAAGCAGGCGGTGGCGGTGGCGGATCGGACATTCCGGAATGGCTGGTCACCTTTGCCGACCTTATGTCGATCCTCGTCTGTTTCTTCGTTCTCATCATCTCCTTCTCGATTCAGGACAAGGAGAAATTGCAGGTGGTCGCGGGCTCGATGCGCGAGGCTTTCGGCATCAAATATGTCGCTCGAAAAGCGGGTATGATCGAAAAGGAAGGGTCACCGGTTCGCGACTATGTCCGGGCAGTCGCGCCTATCCCCACGGAGACCGATAGCGACTTCGCCGCCGAGCGCCACGACACGAAGAGCAAACAGGGACCGGAAGCAAATACCCACGATATCGAGCGAACCGACATTGAGCGCCCACGTCAGTTTGCGGTCGCGGCGGCTTCGCTCCGCCAGGCATGGCGCGAGCTACCCGAGATCCATGAACTGTCCGAAAGCCTGCTGGTCGAGGAGACCCCTGAAGGATTGCACATACAGCTTGTCGATCAGGAAGGTCGGTCCATGTTTCCCCAAGGATCGCCCGAACCTTACGAACGGACACGCAAGCTCTTGAAGAAGATGGGCACGGTTCTGAAGGCAATGCCCAACCGCATCGCAATTACAGGTCATACGGACGCCTCGCGCATGTACGACCGTCCGGGCTACTCGTTATGGGATCTCTCGGCCGACCGCGCACGCGCTGCGCGCCGTATCCTGGCATCGGGTGGAATCCGTCACAATCAGTTTCACTCGATTACGGGAAAAGCCGATGCGGAACCGCTGTTTCCGGACGATCCCTTCTTGGCGTCGAACCGGCGGATTTCGATTCTAATTATGGCCGAAGCTCCGCCGTTCCCGATCACGGCAAAACCATAACGAGCAAAGCCGCGCCGGTTTCGATAGGGGGATCAGGCTCGTGCGGGATCGATATTGCCTGAACCATTCGTCATGACGTCGGGAAAACCGACCTTGAGAACGGTGCCATCGGCGCCGGTCACCTTGACCTGCGTACCGACCGGCATGTCCGGACCTTCGACCTGCCAGAGCGTATCTCCGATACGGACCTTGCCGCGGCCACCTTCGATGGGTTCGGCCAATGTATAGAGCCGACCCACATACTGCTCGGCACGCTTGTTGAGAAGGGGACGGTCGGATTCGGTTGGATTGCGCTGCATATAAGACCGGGCGGCGACAGCCGATGCGATTGACAGGATCGCGAACGTCACAAACTGCCACTGCCAGGCAATGTCATTGGTCAGCGCAACGCCGCCAACGATCGCGGCAGCAATACCAAACCAGATAAAGTAGATACCGGGCGCGGCAAGTTCGAGCCCCAGGAACAAGACGGCGATAATCAACCAGTTCCATGCGCCCAGCGAAGAGAAGAATGAACCCACTTCCATCAATCAAAGTCCTCCAAATTCATCAGGTGGACGGTACCGAGCCACCGGGGCGCTTTTCAGGCTTGCTTCCGCTATCTCCAAAAGCTTCGCGTGTGATCTCGGCAAGCCCGCCTATCGCGCCGATGACGCCGGACGCTTCAACCGGCAGCATCAGAACTTTCTGATTGCGCGCAGTAGCGAGCGACTTCAGCGCATCCACATATTTGTTTGCAACGAAGTAGTTGATGGCCTGCACATTCCCTTCGGAAATGGCATCGGAGACCATTTGCGTCGCTTTTGCCTCGGCTTCGGCTTCGCGTTCACGAGCCTCGGCGTCTCGGAAAGCCGCCTCGCGCCGCCCTTCGGCCGCCAGGATTTGACCTTGCTTCTCACCCTCGGCCTTCAGGATTTCAGCTTGGCGTTGTCCCTCTGCAATGAGAATCTCGGCACGCTTGTCACGTTCGGCCTTCATTTGACGCGCCATCGAATCCACCAGATCCCGCGGTGGATTGATGTCCTTGATCTCGATGCGCGTGACTTTCACACCCCACGTATTGGTCGCGGCGTCCACAACGGTGAGAAGCCGATGATTGATCTCATCGCGCTGGGAGAGCAACTCATCCAGATCCATTGAACCCATCACCGTTCGAATGTTGGTCATGGTCAGATTGAGGATCGCGATTTCCAGATTGTTCACCTCGTAGCTCGCCTGGGCGGCATCGAGCACCTGAAAAAACGCAACGCCGTCGACCTGCACCATGGCATTGTCTTTGGTGATGATCTCCTGACTTGGAACATTGAGGACCTGCTCCATCATATTCATCTTCTTGCCGACCCGGTCGATGAACGGAATGATCAGTCCAAGCCCCGGACCAAGAAAGCGCGTATAGCGGCCGAAACGCTCAATCGTATAGTGATATCCCTGAGGTACCGTCTTAACGCCTGCCATCACCGTGAGAACGATCAACCCCACGACAATAATCACGAAAATATCGAATCCGCCGACGTCAAGCATTCCTAAACTCCCCAAAAATCTGCGTTTGGCGCACCATGGATATGGGGATTTAACCCCGTGAATTTTAGAGGTACGCAGATGAATCTGAGACGATGGGTAAACGATTCGCGCATATCATCAAGCCTTGACCCTCAGCGCTCCGATCACTACGTCTAAGGCATATTCGGATACCGGCCGGCCTGATCTGGCTGAGGCTTGCAATGGCGCCAAGCGGCGGCAAATACGAGCATTTTCAAGCCGGTATGACAGACTGACCTCGCTCTGTCGGCGCGCAGATTTCTTTCAGGCGCCGGGCAACGAGCCGCAGAATGCGGACGTGGCGATTCCTTGCCGCTCCATACATTCCTCGTCCTGAAACCGTCCGTTTGGACGCTCAATTCGGCTTTGCGTCTGCGCAGCCGACGACAAGGGGTGTTCGATGAACATCAACAGACGAAAATTCCTGGGAGCGGCTGCGGCCTCCCCGCTTGCGGCGAAAGAAGCAGCCAAAAGAGCAATGGAAGCGGCCCAAGAAGCAAGCTTCATGCAGTCTTCCGGGATAACGACCTACGGCGACAGCCTATACACCAGCACCTATGTGCCGGACGTTTCAACCGATATGCGCTCTCTTTGGGATGCACTCAAAGATCTCGGCATTCCAGAGTGGAAGCGGGAGGACCTGCGCGACGATGCCAGGCGCTCGCGCACGCTCGATCCGGATATCGCATCAATGAAGAGTCTCACGCTCAACGCCAAGATGCGTAAGCAGTGGGACCGCAACTACGAAATCCTCGTCGAGCGCGCCATGCGATCCACCGAACTCGAGCGCATGAAAAAGATGTTCTTCGAGACCAACCCGGATGTTGAGGAGTATTGAGCTTGAGTCGGACCGGCAGCATTTCGCTGCCGGTTTCTCACCAAGGACTTCGCTGGAATGACGAACGCTCAAATCTCTCGAAGAATCTGACGTTCGGCTAGCCTGCAACCTGCGCAACTAGGCCTGCAGCCTCGATGCCGGCAACCGCGGCTGCCTCGTCATTGTCCGAATTGTCGCCGGTGATACCGACGGCGCCCATCAACGTGCCCTCCTGGTTGCGTATGAGCACACCGCCCGGCACGGCGACAAGTGATCCACCGGCAAGCGCGTTCATAGCCTGGATAAAGTAGGCCTGCTGCTCGGCACGCTCGAAAAGCGCGCGCGATCCGAGCCCCATCGCAATCGATCCATAGGCTTTACCGCGGGCAATTTCAAAACGCATTGCACTGGCTCCATCCTGGCGTTCGGCCGCCGTTACATGGCCTCCCCGATCCAGCACAACCACAGTGAGCGGCAGCAATTCGCGGGTCGCTGCTTCAGCGAATGCCCCGGCAATGATCTGGCGGGCTTGATCCAGTGTGATATCGGCCATGTCTTCCCTTTCTGGTCCTTGGTGACTGCAATGCAAACACTGATTTCGATCAATGCGGCATTGTCCGGCTCGTGGCCGGATGCGCGTCCAGCACACGGAGGAATCACGTATGAGCAACGCGGAAATCTTTTATCTCGCAATCGTCATCGGCGGCATGACGGCATTTGCGCTAACGCTGGTATATTGTTCAAGGATCACAGACAAGCGTTTGAATAGATAGGGCGGCTTCAGGCAGTGTTCCTGTTCAAATCCAGCCCTGAAGCTCACGCCGGACAAGCGTTTCAATAACGTGCATTCCCTCTTCGCTGTCGTTGAGACAAGGGATGTGAAGAAAATCCTTGCCGCCGGCCTCGTGAAAAATCTCGGCTCCCTCGCCTGCAATTTCTTCTAGCGTCTCGAGACAGTCGGCAACGAAGCCGGGATTCAATACGGCAATGCGCTCGACGCCTTCCTGTCCAAGGGCTTCGATCGTCTTGTCCGTATAAGGCTGCAACCATTCTTCGGGTCCGAACCTGGACTGGAAGGTGGTGCGCAGCTTGCTCTCATCCCAACCCAACGCATCGCGCAGCAGGCGTGTCGTCTTCTGGCATTGGCAATGATAGGGGTCGCCCTTCTGGAAGTAGCTCTGCGGAATACCATGGTAGGACGCCAGCACGACCTCGGGCTCCCAGTCCACGCCTGAGATTGCTTTTCGGATCGATTGGGCGAGAGCTTCGATATAGGCCGGATCATCCGGATAAGGCGGCACCGTGCGAATGGCCGGCTGCCAGCGCCAACTCATCAATGTCTCAAAAACCTTGTCGTTCACCGTTGCTGTCGTGGCGGCCGCATATTGAGGGTAGAGCGGAAAAACCAGAATACGGTCGCAGCCTTCCGCCATCATGTTTTCGAGCCTTGAGGCAATCGATGGATTTCCGTAGCGCATCGCCCAATCGACCATCACCCGGTTGCCATGCCCGGAGAATGCAGCACTCAGTTTTTCTGACTGGCTGCGCGTGAACGTGCGGAGCGGCGACTCGTCGAGTTCCTTGTTCCAGATCAGGTCATAGGCCGCGCCCGATTTCTTCGGCCGCCGCATAAGAACGATACCGTTCAGGATCGGCCACCAATAAATCTTCGGCCACTCGATGACTCTCGAGTCTGACAAGAACTCCTTCAGATAGCGCCGCATGGAGGCATAATCGGTCGCATCCGGCGTTCCAAGATTGATCAGGAGTACGCCGACCCGGCCAACGCGCACCTCAGGATGGTCAGCAGGCAGGAATTCTTTTACGGGCGCAAACTGTCCGGTATCCGGCCGTTCGTTCATGGCCTCACTCCTTAGCTCAATTCTTGGCTGTGCCCGGGACCTTAGTCGCAAGGACAGAATCGTCATATGCGACCGAGTTTCTCAGTCGAGCGTCTCTATAAGTCCTGCAAGCAGACGGCAACGCGGGACGAGCGAAGAGATCAGAAGATGCTCCTCATGCGTATGACCGCCTGCACCGGCAACGCCCAACCCATCCAACGTCGCGAGACCGAGTGCTCCAGTGAAATTTCCATCGCTTCCGCCGCCGAACTGGCCGTGATCCAAGCCGACGCCGATCTCCTTGGCCAAAAGCGCTGCCCTGTCGAATAGCGCCAGCGTTCCCGAATGCGGCGGAAAAATCGGACGCACGGTGCCAGGTTGCACAGCAATTCGGACACCCGCATCCTCACCTTCCAATGCCATTAAATTACGCGTGATCTCTTCGCAGCCTTCATCGTCCGGCGCCACACAGAGCACCTGAGCCTGGCAGAGTATCGGGACAACATTGACGAACGTCCCGCCGTTGATGACACCGACTGAATAGGTTTGGGCGCGTTCGAAGTCGGTCATCCCTTCTATCTGGTCAATCAACCTGGCCATAACGTGGATTGCACTTTTCCCATGATCCTTGTGCAGGCCTGCATGAGACGGTTTGCCATGGGTCGACACGGTAAAACGCATCACCGGATGGCGGCCGGTTACAACCTTATCGCCAGGTTTTAGCGGCTCCGGCACCAGGATATAGGCGTGGTTTCGGGCTTCGGCTTCGATCCTCTCGCGCGAAGAAGGACTGCCGACTTCTTCATCGGGCGTAAACATGAACGTAACCGGCAGGCGCGGCCGCCGACCGTCCTTGAGCAATGTCCGCATCGCATGAGCGGCGATCCGTGCCCCGCCTTTCATATCGAACACGCCGGGACCAAAAAGCTTGTCACCATCGCGCGAGATCGGCAGCGGTCCATCGATGGTACCAAGCGGGTGCACCGTATCCAGATGGCTGAGAACGAGAATGCCCGGCTGATTTGTCCCATCCTGACCCTCGAACCGCGCAACGACCACATCGCCATAGCCGTCGAGGCCCGGAAGACGCTCGACGTCGGCGCCGAGATCCTTCATATCCGCCACAGCCAAATCCATGACTGCATTGACGCCGGGCGTGTGCGTCGTGGGACTCTCGACTGCCGCCCAGGTTTCGATGCCTTTGATGATCTCTTCGACATCGAAAGCTGTCTCGTCGATATGTGGCATGTTGTTAAGACTCTGACTCTAGTTGCAGACCTGGAAGGCACCGGCCAAGGCCCGTCCTTTCGCACAGATTATGCCGCCCCACTGATAGCCTGTGCGGCGCCCCCATCGGATCTGAAACCAGCGATAGCCGTTAAAGTCCACACCTGTGTCGGAGAGAATCGTAATTGGCGTGCCTTCGCTGAGGGAACCGATCTTGGCATAGTTGGTTCCAGGACCGGATCGGACGATGCCGCCCCAGCTCTGCGCCGGAAGCGGGAATCCGGCCGGTTGAGCCGGCGGCGCGCCTGGCTCCTCCCACTCATTGATCGCTGCAATCCTGTCGTAATATTCACGTTCAATGCACGTATCGCTTCGGCCGCATCGATTGCGTTGACGAAGCCATTGCCTCTGATCCGACTTCAGTCTGCGCTGTTCGCTTTGCGAGAGGCGTCCAAGCAGCGAGTAGAAGGCATTGGACATGTCGCGATCCAGCTTTGCGATCTGCGCATTGCCGCAGATGCTCTGCTCGGTCGGTCCAAGCCGTCCACTGCATGAAAAGCTGGGACGCGCCGGTTGCGGTGCCTGTGGATTCGGCGGGGTCACCTGGTCGCCGCTGCCCTGCTCCGAACACGTCATTTGATTGGCGTTCGGCAGTTGCAGCACCGCCGTCTTGCCCTTGCTGTGAAGCTCGTATCCCGAGCCGGTATATCGGGTACCTGAGCCGGAAACTGCGATCTGCAATTGGACCCGCTGGCCATCGTTCAACTCCAACATGACGCTATCGCCGTCCGCCGAATAGGTCGCATTGAAGGAATAGAAAGCTCCGGTGCAGACGTAGCTCGTAAATGTCTGGGCCTGAGCACGCAGCGGAGAGCCCAGATTTGCAAGTCCGAACACAACTGACAGGATCACAAAATTGCAGGGGCGCAGATGCTCGCACTTCGTCATCGTCGAACACTCCATGATCGGGAGACCGCAGGAATGCGGTGAAACCGGATCGCCCGATCTGCCGCAGCCCTATCAACAGTCATTTTCTTAGACCGCTCATATACTGCATCGTCGATTGCTGCGCGAGACTTCATGAAAAGGCGGCGGAGGATTACCCTTCCGCCGCCGATCCGAGCTCCGCTCTGGCTAAGCTCAACCGCAGGTATCGTGCGCGGTACTTGGCTTTGGCACCCCACCTGAGCGCAATAACCGCCATATCCTGCTTCAGAGTGAGACGCTGTCATTCGATGATTAGATCGCACTCCCAACCCGCGGAAGTCCAATCGCTTTCAATGATGCCGTCAGCAGAATCTCTTATCGTGGGCATAAGCCAAGGGTTCACCGTCCGCTGGCAGTACACAGGCCGACATGTTGTGCCTTGCAACGGCGGCCGAAATTGGGGAAACCATCGCGATGACACTGGCGCTTCAAAGCATGATTGGTTTGGTGGTAATCCCACTGATCGCCTGGGGCTTGTCCGAAGATCGCTTCGGGCCGGGCTGGCAGCGCATTGTGACGATTTGGGCCGTAGGCCTCTGTTGTCAATTGGCGATTGCGGCATTGTTGTTCGGCATTCCGGGCTCACAAATTTTCTTCCAGGTTCTGGCCGATGCGGTAGCCGCCCTCCAGGCCGCTACGCTCAAGGGCATGCAGTTCGTGTTCGGCTTTGTAGCGGGTGGCCCCGCACCCTTCGACACCACCAATCCCCAGTTCGCTTTTACTCTTGCATTTCAAGCCCTTCCGCTGATTCTTCTGATGAGCGTCCTCTCAAGACTCCTCTATCATTGGGGAATCCTTCAGCGGATCGTCGGAGCATTCGCCTGGGCCCTTAGAAAGACACTAGGGGTCGGAGGACCGCTGGGAACGAGCGCCGCCGCGAATATTTTCGTTGGTATGGTCGAGGCCCCGCTCTTGATCCGCCCTTATCTCAACGCGATGAGCCGCGGCGCGTTGTTCGCCATGATGACGACAGGTATGGCAACCGTCGCCGGAACCGTTCTCGCGCTTTACGCCACGATACTCGAGCCAACCGTTCCTGGCGCCGCAGGTCATCTCCTGGCCGCATCGGTCATGAGCGCGCCGGCAGCCCTGATGATTTCCCGGCTGATGGTCCCGGAAGGTTTTTCCGACGGGCCGAAATCGGCCGAGATCGAGATGCCCGAGGCGACCTCAAGCAGTATGGACGCCATCGCCCAGGGAACTATGGACGGGATCCGTCTGCTGGCGATGGTTACGGCCATGTTGGTTGTCATGGTTGCCTTGGTCGCGCTTGCCAATGCCGCGCTGGGGCTCTTCGGCGATGTCGCGGGCACCGCCTTGACGATCGAGCGTATCCTCGGATGGATTTGCGCCCCACTTGCCTGGCTCGTCGGCATCCCATGGTCGGAAGCCGGTGCCGCCGGCGGGCTCATCGGCGTCAAGATCGTCCTGAACGAATTTCTGGCTTATCTGCAATTGTCCGGCCTCCCAGAAGAGGTACTCTCCTCGCGAAGCCGACTGATCCTGACCTATGTGATCTGCGGCTTTGCCAATCTCGGCAGCCTCGGCATCATGATCGGCGGGCTCGTTGCCATAGCTCCGGAGCGCCGTGAGGAGATCGTTGCACTCGGACCAAAAACAATTGTGTCAGGCACGCTGGCAACGCTCATGACCGGAGCCGTCGTAGGGACTTTGACCTGGGCTTGAACCAAACGAAAATGCGGCGCTTCAAGTTGCCCTGAAACGCCGCATTGATTTCTTGTCCACTGCTTTAAGGTGCCCTAAGCGGGCGTCCTAGCCGCAATAATCAGGCAAGATCGAAGCGATCGAGATTCATGACCTTGTCCCAGGCCGCCACGAAGTCGGCGACGAATGTTTGCTGCGCATCCTCACATGCATAGACTTCTGCAACAGCCCGGAGCTCGGAATTCGAACCGAAGATCAGGTCGGCGGCGGTGCCGGTCCATTTGACATCGCCAGAGGCTGAATCGCGCCCCTCGAACACGTTCTTGTCGGCGGAGGACGCCTGCCATTTCGTGTTCATGTCGAGCAGGTTCACGAAGAAGTCGTTGGTCAGAGTCTCTGGCCGCTTGGTGAAAACGCCATGTGCCGCTCCACCTGTGTTCGCATTCAGAGCACGCATGCCGCCGACGAGAACCGTCATCTCTGGAGCGGTCAATGTCATCAGCTGCGCCTTGTCGACCAGCAACTCCTCCGCCGGCCTCTTATGACGGCTATCGAGATAGTTGCGGAACCCATCTGCCGTCGGCTCGAGGACAGCAAAGGAGTCCGTATCGGTTTGGTCTTGGGTTGCATCCGTCCGACCAGGGCTAAACGGAACCTGCACGTCATGGCCGGCATCCTTTGCCGCTTTCTCGACCGCAGCACAGCCGCCCAGGACAATCACGTCCGCGAGGGACACCGCCTTACCGTTGGATTGAGCGCTGTTGAAATCCTTTTGGACACCTTCCAGCGTTTGCAGGACCTGCCCGAGTTGAGACGGATTGTTGGCCGCCCAGTCTTTCTGCGGTGCAAGGCGGATACGTGCGCCATTGGCGCCGCCACGTTTGTCGCTGCCGCGGAACGTGGAGGCAGATGCCCAGGCGGTAGAGACCAACTGGGAAACCGACAGACCTGAGTCGAGGATCTTGCCTTTTAGAGATGCGACGTCTGCATCCCCGATCAGCTCTTGGGTCACCTCTGGAACAGGATCCTGCCAGATCATCGGTTCGGCAGGAACCATCTTACCGAGATAACGCGAGCGAGGCCCCATATCGCGGTGGGTCAGCTTGTACCATGCCTTGGTGAAGGCCTCGGCCAGCTGATCCGGATTCTCGTGATAGCGCCGCGAAATCGGCTCGTAGATGGGATCCATCCGCATGGCCATGTCCGCCGTGGACATCATTGGCATCTGCCGCTTTTCAGGATCTTCTGCGTCAGGCGGCATATCCTTCTCGGCGATATCTTTCGGCGTCCACTGGTTCGCTCCGGCGGGACTCTTCGTCAGTTCCCACTCATAGCCAAACAGAAGATCGAAGTAGCCGTTGTCCCATTTGATCGGATTGCTGGTCCATGCACCTTCAAGGCCGCTGGTGATCGCATCGGAGCCCTTGCCGCTGCCGAAGCTGTTCTTCCAACCAAGCCCCTGTTCTTCAATGGTGGCACCTTCAGGTTCCGCACCAACATATTGATCCGGATCGGCAGCACCGTGAGCCTTGCCGAACGTGTGCCCACCGGCGGTAAGCGCAACTGTCTCCTCGTCATTCATATTCATGCGAGCGAAAGTTTCGCGAATATCGCGACCCGATGCCAGCGGATCCGGATTACCGTTCGGGCCTTCCGGGTTCACATAGATCAGACCCATCTGAACGGCGCCGAGAGGATTGGCGAGTTCTCTGTCGCCACTGTAGCGCTCGTCGCCAAGCCATTCGGTTTCCGGCCCCCAGAAGATGTCCTCTTCGGGCTCCCAAACGTCTTCGCGGCCGCCAGCGAAACCATAGGTCTTCAGTCCCATCGTATCGATGGCCCGTGTGCCGGCGAGGATCAGCAGGTCTGCCCAGGAGATTTTCCGACCATACTTCTGCTTGATGGGCCACAGCAATCTGCGAGCCTTATCGAGATTCCCGTTATCGGGCCAACTGTTGAGGGGTGCGAAGCGCTGTGTGCCGGAGCCGGCGCCGCCGCGTCCGTCATAGATGCGGTACGTGCCTGCGCTGTGCCAGGTCATCCGAATAAAGAACGGACCATAATGGCCATAATCGGCGGGCCACCATTCCTGCGAGTCCGTCATCAACGCATCGACATCGGCGACCAGCGCATCCAGATCGAGGCTCTTGAACGCCTCGGCATAGTTGAATCCCTCACCCATCGGATCGGACAGGGAAGAGTTTTGGCGGAGTATCCTCAGATTCAACTTGTTGGGCCACCAATGTTGGTTTGCCGTACTCCCTGACGCCGCTGGTCCGGCCATTACGGGGCACTTACTTGCACTGTCGTTAATCGCGTCCATGTTTTCTCCGATTGCCTTCTGTGTTCTTGTTCAACGTACTTCGCTCAAAATTCCATGAATGACGGGAATTCAATCCGGCTTCATGGCATGCGCAATGACAAGGAACCGCGCACCCAGGTTCCCGTGATCACTACGTGTTTCTTGATAGCCCTGAAACCAAGACGGATCGCTGGCGCTTGGCGCCCGTTCGGATAACCCGACGCGCGACGCGCGGACGCTGTCTCGATGCAAGGCATTTGTGTCACGATCTGCTCCAAGGCTGATTGTACTGGCTGATACCAAACGCAGCGGATCAGGTACAATCGTAATAAATGTTGCTGCGATAAGATGATCTGATGACCTAAATATCGCACCCGTCGGATTGCATGCTTAGCTCGTATGCTCACAGCATAATCATTTGATTTGTTAGAACAAAATACTCCCAAGCCAGCACACGTCGACTGCAGAAACAAAACATCCACACACAGAAATCAGATCGTGCGCAATGCGCTCGATCAGTATGGAGACGTCGTAAAATGACGATCACGTCCTATTGAACAGACCTGAGCAACGTTTTCGCGCCGGCATCCGTATATTGGGATGTGAAAGCAATGTTCGGAGGTTAAGGATGACTCGAGCCCTTACAACAATCGCAGGCCTCGCCCTGGCCGCGGCTCTACTGGCTGCGCCGGCAAGTGCCCAAACCACTGAGAACAAAGCGGTCGCCATCTTCGCCGGCGGCTGTTTCTGGTGCGTCGAATCGGATTTCGACAAGGTACCGGGTGTACTCAGCACAACATCCGGCTATATCGGTGGGAAGACTGAGAAACCGACCTATCGCACGGTGACATCCGGCAATACGGGTCATCTGGAAGCCGTCAAGATCGAATTCGATCCCAAGAAGATCTCATTCAATCGTATGCTGCACATCTTCTGGCGCAGCATCGACCCGACGGACGCCGGCGGCCAATTCTGCGATCGGGGCGAGAGTTACACGACCGCGGTGTTTGCAACGAGCGAGGCGCAAAAAAAGACAGCGATGGCCTCGAAGAAGGCACTGATTGAGTCAAACATTATTGGCAAGAAGATCGCTACCAAAATCCGCACGGCTGGCACATTCACCGCCGCCGAGGGCTATCACCAGAATTATCACAAGAAGAATCCCTGGCGATATAAGCTCTACCGCACGGGCTGCCGCCGGGATGCGCGCATCAAATCCCTCTGGGGCTCGGAAGCCCACGCCGGCATTCCGCACAGCTGATACGCAAACCAATCGATTGAACGTCCCGGACTGGATCCGGGGCCTTCAATCTCGTCATTGCCGGACTTCGATCAGGCAATCCATACAATATCGGGACCAGCATCACCGGTGCACTCAAATGTAGCACTTGCAAGCAGCACCACTGCATAGATTCCCGTGTCTGCGCACGGGAATGACGAAATAAGGACAGCAGAGCCTAAACAAGACACAATCGTCACGAACGAAGCGGCATTCTCCGAAGCAATCGCAATCGCCGATTGTCATGTGACCCTGAACCATCTTGTCCTCGATCCTATCGCTGACATAGTCTCCCTCCTCGAAACAGAAATGGTTGGGGCGCATGTCATCCGAGGGCTACACATTGGGTATCGATATCGGGGGCACATTCACCGATATCGTCTGTCGCGGCGAAGGCCGCGAGGTTGCCTTCAAGATACCGACGACGCGCGATGATCCAAGTCGCGCGGTCGGCGCAGCCCTCACCACTCTTGAGACCGATCACGCTGTTGCACCGCAGGCTATTACACGCTTCGTCCACGGTACGACCGTCGCCACCAATGCTGTAATCGAACGGGCCGGTGCGCGGGTCGGCTTGATCATGACGGAGGGTTTCGGCGACACGATCGAGATCGGCCGGCAGATGCGGCGGCAGCTCTACGATCTTGCGCTTGAACCGGAGACCCCGGGATGGTTGGCGCCTGGTGCGCAAAGGGCAGAGGTGACCGAACGCATTGCACCCGATGGGAGCGTCGTCGCACCGCTTGATGAGGCAAGTCTGACGGCAGCCATCGAAAAACTCGCCGAACGGAGCGTCGATGCCGTTGCGGTATGCTTGTTGTTCTCATTTGCCAATCCGGCCCATGAGCTGCGCGTGCGCGAAAGACTGGCCGAATTGCTTCCCGGCATCCCGGTATCGCTGAGCCATGAAGTCGATCCGGCCTTCCGGGAGTATGAGCGCACGGTTGCCACGGCCTTCGATGCCTACGTCAAACCGGTCGTCGATACCTATCTCAGCCGCCTGCAATCGAGTCTGCAGGCGGCAGGCAGCACGGCGCCGGTTCAAGTCATGCAATCGCGGGGCGGACTCTCTGGTGTGGCATCTGCGCGAGCGCGCCCGATCCGCCTTGCCCTCTCGGGTCCGGCCGCCGGCGTGATCGGGGCCGCGGCGACCGGTGCGGCTGCCGGATGCGCCGATCTCCTCTCCATCGATATCGGCGGAACATCGAGCGACATTGCGATGATCCGTGCCGGCCAATCAGGCGTTTGCGGCGAAGCCGATGTCGGCGGATACAAGGTTCGGGTCCCTATGCTCGATATTGTGACGCTCGGGGCCGGTGGCGGCAGCATTGCGTGGATGGATGCCGCAGGCGGCCTCAAGGTGGGACCGCACTCGGCCGGGGCAGAGCCCGGACCTGCATGCTACGCGCGCGGCGGCTCGGAACCGACGGTGACCGATGCATCGGTCGTGCTCGGCTATCTCGATCCGGACTATTTCGCAGGGGGAACGCTCAAGCTTGCCCCTGATCTCGCGTGGCGCGCGATCGAAGAGAAGATCGCGACACCGATGGGAATATCCGTGGAGGCAGCCGCGGCGGGGATCCATCGGATCGCCAATGCGCATATGGCGGACGGCATTCGCCTGGTTTCGCTCAAACGTGGATACGATCCGCGCGACTTCGCGCTCATTGGATTGGGCGGCGGCGGCGGCATTCATGCCGTCGCACTTGCCAATGAGATCGGCAATCATCATGTCGTTATTCCGCGCCGACCGGGCGTTCTTTCAGCTGCCGGACTGTTATCGGCACCACTCGAGCATGAAATCGCGGCTGCCTACCACACACCGCTCCAGAACGCCGACCCTGCGGACATCGGGCGCGCAATCGAGAACCTCCATGGGCAAGCATCGAAATTGATGACCGATGACAGTGCGGACCCGGATCACGCTGAACGCCATACCTATGCCGATGTCGCCTATATAGGACAAAGCTACACGCTAACGGTTCCGCTCGTTCTCGACGGCAGCGACAGCGGTCTCGCACAAGCCTATCGCGACTTCGAAATGGAACATGAGCGCGTCAATGGCCTGGCGACGGGTGCACCGGCGAAGATTGTCAACCTTCGCGTCGTTCACCGGATTGAGGCACCACGGAGTTCCGAAGACGCCGCAGACGGCGCTACGCAAGCGAGACCGGAGGCGATCCGCGCTGTTCGCTTCGAAGATCATGAGCCGATCGATACCCGCGTGATCGATCGCGCAGCGTTCGCGCACGGACAGCCACTCGAAGGGCCCCTGATCATCGAGCAAGCCGATGCGACGACCCTTGTCCCGCCGGGCTGGACGGCAACGGCGAAAGGCGACGGCACATTGCTCGTTGAGAGGACCGGCTAATGTCTGCAGATACGATCAACGATCCCATCACCATCGAAGTGATCCGACACCGCCTCGACACCATTGCAGAGGAAATGGAGACCGTATTGCTCCGCGCATCCTGCTCCCCGATCGTCAAGGAAGGGCTCGATGCATCGGCAAGTCTGTTCACAACCGATGGGCAGACGCTTGCACAGGCCTGCGCCATTCCGATTCACCTCGGCACGCTCATCCCGGCGGTCGGCGCCATTCTCAAGGCCTTCCCGCTCGACCAGATGATCGAGGGCGATATCTATATGCTCAACGATCCTTATCACGGCGGAACGCATCTCCCGGACTTTGCTATTCTCATGCCTATCTTTAGCGATGGCCGCCCGCTGGCGCTTGCAGCGGCGATGACCCACCATCAGGACGTCGGGGGAAAGACCGCGGGCTCCGTGCCCACGGATTCCACGGAGATCTGGCAGGAAGGCCTGCGCGTTCCTCCGGTTCGCTGGGCCAGACAAGGCGTCTTCGACGAGACTCTCACGGCGCTCCTGAAGTTGAATGTTCGCATTCCGGATATCTTCATGGGCGATCTGCATGCGCAGATCGCAGCGTGCCAGCTGGCAGCAAAGCGACTCCAGGAAACCGCGATCCGCTATGGCGAAGACAAGCTCCAGCGAGTCTTTGCGAAATTGCTCGACCGCTCCGAGACGATGACGCGAGCCGCCATTCGAACACTCAATCCGGGCTGTTATCGCTTCGTCGATTTCCTCGATAACGACGGGGTCGACATGGATCGACGGATCAGGATCGAAGTCGCGGCAACCGTGAATGACGACACCATAAATTTCGATCTCACTGGAACCAGCGGACAAGTGCGCGGCCCCTTGAATTGCGTACCCTCCGGATCGCTTGCTGCGGCCTGCTATGCCGTGCGCGCGATCACCGACCCGGCGATTCCGAACAATGCGGGCTGTTTTCGTCCGATCGACCTGAAGCTGCCGCCCGACAGTCTGGTCAACCCATCGCCGCCCGCTCCGGTCAATGCACGTACCGCGACGATCAAACGGATCACCGGATGCATGCTCGGCGCACTTGCTCAAGCGATGCCCGAGCGTGCCATCGGATCCAACGCCGGCTCGCTGGTCGTCATGGCATTCGGCGGGATTCACAATGGCCGGACGTTCGTAACAGGCGACCTTCTTGCCGGCGGTTCGGGGGCCGGCCCAAGCGGCGACGGTGTCGACGCGATCGAGACCGATGCTACGAACTGCATGAGCGTTCCGGCCGAGGCGATGGAGCTCGAAGCACCGGTTCGTGTCCGGCGCTGCGCACTACGACCTGACACGGGCGGCATTGGCACGACGCGAGGCGGTCTTGGGCTCGTAAAGGAGTTTGAAGTCCTGGCGGCTGAGGGAATTTCCTTTTCACATCGCGGCGAACGCCACTTTGAACCCGCCAAAGGGATCGATGGCGGTCAGGATGGCGGCCTTGCCCATTCCGAGATCATCCGTGCCGATGGGACTGTTGAAGTCATTCCATCAAAGATCGTTACGAGGCTAGGAGTAGGCGACCGGGTCATCGTCGGAACCCCAGGCGGCGCAGGCCGCGGCGAACCGGGCAGGCGACCGCAAAGCGCTCTGCGCTCCGACATTGCGAATGGCAAGATCACGGCTGCGCCAATCGATTTTCAGGCACCAAAGGACGACCCGCACTGAGCTGGTCATTGTGCCCAGAAGATCCTCGTATATGGCCCCCTGGACCATCGCCATTTATGCAAAATGGGACGAGATGTCCCGATCACCCTACACGTTGAAAATTGACAGCCTCCTATCCAATCTGACACCATCGTCGTAGTTCGATGGTTTATCCGGGCCTTAGACACACGGATCTGCCATCCCCTGGGGAGGGTCGTTGTGCCAAGTCAATGCCGATTTGCGTTTTTTCGACTGACGCGTCGCGCGCCGCCCCTGCCCTGCCCCGCGTTACACCCCTTCACTGCCACCGGCGTGACGCGGTCTCCCGATTAGACATTCGATTCGCGCCTTTCAAATGCGCCAAGACACGGCGGAAACGCCCGCCGCAGCCAGGAGAGTAGTCATGAGCCAGAGATTCAATAAATGGACAGCGGCCTTTGCCGCTTTGGGTGCCTTGTCGTTGGTTGGCACGGCCAACGCCGGCGATACCACCGGTCTGACCGATACGACCATCAAGGTCGGCGTCATGGGGCCGTTCACAGGCAATGCGTCGAGCTACTCCAAGACGCAGATCGGTCTCATGGCCTACTTCAAACATATCAATGAACAGGGCGGCATCCACGGACGCAAATTCGAGATGGTCCAGGAAGATACGGCCTGCGCACCGGCCAAAGGGATCGCCGCTGCCAAGAAACTGGTTCATCAGGACAAGGTTTTCTATCTGCACGGCAATTCCTGCAGCGGTGTGGCGATGGCCGTCAAACCAACCGTCGCACCAACCGGCGCCCCTTGGATCATTGCCCACGCGGTGAACCCGAAGATCACGATGCCGGTCAGTGAAAAGAGGAACATCTTTCATGGCGTCCCGGCCGGCCCTGCCTATGGCGACACGATGGGCCGCTTCGTGATGTCGAAACCGAATGCCAAGAAAATCGCCGTGATTACGCATACGAACGACTGGGCAAAAAGCTACTGTGACCCGGCGATCGACTTTATCAAGAAGAATGGCGGCGAGATCATCACAACGCAGGCCCTTGAGCGCGGCCAGACGGATTCAACCGCGCAGGTTCTCAAATTGAGGCAGGCCAAACCGGATTTTATCCTCGGATGCCTGTATGAAGCTGAGACAGTGATCTTCCTTCGGGACGCCAAGAAGTATCGCCTCGACGTGCCTGTCATGGGAACGGCCGGAACGGATCTCGAGAACACGCTGGCACGCCTCGGTGACAAGGATGCGGTCAAGAACTACTTCGTGCTGCACGCGTTTGTCGACAAGGTCGATGGCCCGAAGATGAAAAAGTGGAACGACATCATCCTCAAATACAACCCGAACGAAACCATCACCGGGTTCAGCGCGATCTCCATGGCCAGCGGCGTTGCTGCTGTTAAGGCCCTCAAGGCCGCCGGACGCGACCTCACCCGTGAGAAATTCATCGCCGAGCTCGAGAAGATCAAGGATCTCGAAACGGGCATTCTTGCCTGTGCGATGACTTGGACGCCAACCGACCGGCATGGTTGCAAGAAATCGGCGGTCGCCGGATTTGTGGATGGAAATCCAACCGTTCTCTCTGCCTGGGGCAAGGCCTGGTAGTCTAACCACGTCAGGGAAAGCGTGTGAGCCGCTCGGCCTTCCAAGCGCTAGGTCAAAGACTCATTAGAACGCCCGCTCTCAATCTTTACACGGTTGGGAGCGGGTTGATTTGGCGCCGGGGGTGACGCGACGGCTCGTCTTTCCAGGCATCGGCAAACGGGGCAACGCCGGATGTTTCTACAACTCACAGTCAGTGGATTGGCGCAGGGTGCGATTTACGCCCTGATCGCACTCTCCCTGACCGTCGTTTATCGGGCGACGACCATTGTCAATTTCGGTCATGGTGATTTTGTCATGGCCGGTGCCTTCACGGTCTATGTGCTGGTTATCTATGTCGGCCTGCCCTACATCCCGGCATCATTCCTTGCCGTAATCCTGATGTTCTTGATCGGTGTCGGCGTCAGCCGGGGGTTCATCGATCCCATCAAAGCGGGGCCGCATATCGGTTTCGCCATGATGAGCATCTCTATCGGCTATGTGCTGAGAGGCGGCGCGCGCACGCTTTGGGGGCGGGAAGTCTTCCCCATGCCGCAAGTGTTCGATGTCGAACCCTTATTCTTCGGCGACGTCGTGATTACAGGCGATGCGCTTTTCATTTGCAGCATCGTGGCCGTTTTGCTGGCGGTCTTTTTTCTCGTTTTCTACAAGACAACGATCGGCACAGTCATTCAGGCCGTCTACCAGTCGGAGCGCGGCGCAACGCTGATCGGCGTCAATGTGCGCTCCTTTCATGAAATGATGTGGGGTGTCGGCCTCGCCATGGGCGCCATCGGCGGCATTCTGATCGCACCGATCTCCCTGCTGCATCCCGATCTTGGCGCGACCTTCCTGATCCGAGGCTTCGCGGCCATGACGCTCGGCGGCTTCGGCTCGCTCGGAGGGGCTGTCATCGGTGGGCTCCTCCTTGGTGTGTCCGAACAGTATTTCGGCGCTTATATCAATTCGGCCCTGATCGACATTACCGCCTATCTGGTGATCGTCGCCGTGCTGGTCATCCGACCCGCGGGCCTCTTCGGCAAGACCGTAACGGTCCGGGTGTGAGGGGCAGACAATGAGCGAAACAACAGCTCCCGTGACGCCCGCATCCATGTCCAAATGGCGGCGCCTCTTTTACCTCATTCCGATCGTTGCGCTCGTCATTCCATTCGTTGCGAACGAGTATCTTCTCTGGGTGGTGAACGCCATCCTGGTGTATATCGTGGTCACGCTCGGCTTCAACATCGTCATCGGCAATCTCGGGCAGCTTGCCTTTGCCAATACGGCTTTCTTCGGCATCGGCGCCTACACGGCAGCGATCCTCATCGTCTATACCGGTGTGCCCTATTGGATGGCGATTATTGCCGCCGCTGTTACCGGCGGGCTGTCCGGCTTTCTAGCCAGTGTGACGGCGCTTCGCGGAATCAGACTCTATTATCTCGCCATCATTACGCTCGCGTTCGGGGAACTGATGCGCTGGGTCTATCTGCACGGCGATGCGGTTACGCACGGTTCCGACGGGTTGCAAGTTCCACCATTGGACTTCTTCGGCTTTGCGCTCGATTCCGAAGCACCGAAATTTTACGTCTTCCTGCTCCTGGTCGTCCTGATCTTGAAAGCCTCATCCAATCTCATGCGCTCGAGGATTGGACGAGCCATCGTTTCCATTCGAGATAATGAAGCCTCGACAGCGTCGCTTGGTATCAACACTGCCCACTATATCGTTCTGGCTTTTGTGTGGAGCGGCGCGGTCGTTGGTGTTGCCGGAGCCATGTATGCCGCACTGACTCAGCGCGTCTTTCCCGAGTCCTTCGGCCTGACGGAGGTGATCGTACACTTCGCCATGGTGCTGGTCGGCGGTACGGGCAGCATCATCGGCAGCGTCCTCGGCGCCATCACACTGACCGCCTTGCCGGAATATTTCCGTCAGTTCCCAGGCATGGATGAGCTGTTCTTCGGCATCAGCATCGTTCTCGTCCTGCTATTCTTGCCGAAGGGACTGGTCAGCCTGCTGCGCAAGATATCTCCCATGTTCAACGAACGATACTATCGGGATTAAGGTCGTGAACTCATGAATGGCACACGGTTCTGTTTGGTCAGGAGGGTTTGAATGATGGGAAACAAGCGCAAGAGAAGGCTTTTTGCCTTATCGAGCATTTTTTGCCAGCAGGCAGACCCTCCTCACCAAACCCAACGGGCACCCTGGAATTGGCCTCTGAGCGCGTTGGAAAGTCTTGAAAGCCAGCAGAGGCTTCCTGCGCCTTTCCGCCTTCTCAGATGCCAATTCCAGAGTGCAGAACCGTGTGCCATTCATGGGTTCATGACCTAACATGGAACCACTTCTCAAACTCGATGGCGTTTCCGTCAACTTCGCTGGTCTGCAGGCGTTATCCGGTGTGACCTTTGATGCCAATGCCGGCGAGGTTCGCGCGGTTATCGGACCGAATGGCGCCGGTAAGACAACGCTCTTCAATGCAATATCAGGCTATGTCCAAGCGACCGACGGCACGATCCATTTCAAGGGCGAGCCCATACACACCCTGGCGCCGCACGACATTTCGGTCAAAGGCGTGCGCAGAACATTCCAGAATGGCGGATTGTTTCCCGAACTGACGGCGCTCGAGAACGTACTTGCCGGCCTTCACGTGAAAATCAAAAGCGGGTTCTTCGGTATCATGCTGGGGCTTCCAGAGGCCCGGGAAGCGGAGCGCGAGGGCGTAGAACGCGCACGCCGCCTGCTTGATCTTATGGATCTTGGTCCCATCGCCGACCAGCCGGTCAAGGATCTGTCGGGGGGGCAGCAGCGCATGGTCGAGATCGTTCGCACACTCGCAACCGAACCTCCTCTCCTGCTGTTGGACGAACCCGTCGTCGGCCTCTCACCACCGATGCGCGATCGTATGATGGAAATCATCCGCCGCCTTGCGGGTGAAGAGGGCATTGCTGTGATGCTCATCGAGCATGTGATCGATCTCGTCATGTCCGGGTCGGACGTCATAGTCGTCCTCAGCTCCGGTCAGAAGATCGCCGAAGGCACGCCACAGGAAATCAGACAGAACCGCGAGGTCTTGGAGGCTTATCTTGGACACGGATAACCCACTCTTGAGCATTACGGACCTGCATGTTTCCTACGGCACGAAGCAAGTCCTGCGCGGTATCGACTATTCCGTCTCCCAAGGCGAAGCCGTCGCGGTCCTCGGTGCCAATGGTAGCGGCAAGTCGACGTCGCTGAACACGATCAGTGGATTCGTTGCCCCATCTGCCGGCAAGGTCATGTTCGATGGACACGACATTACCGGCCTTCCGGCTCACAAGATCTTTCGCCACGGCGTGATCCAGGTTTCCCAGTCGCGCGATCTGTTTCCGCACCTCACGGTCGAGCACAATCTGCGGCTCGGATCCATCATCCGAAGCCGGGATGACGTCGAGGAGCAGCTGGAAAAGGTGTTCGGCTACTTCCCGCGCCTTGCCGAACGGCGCAAGCAGCATGCCCGCACGCTATCGGGCGGCGAGCAACAAATGGTGGCCATCGGCCGTGCGGTGATGGCCAAGCCGAAATTGCTTCTGCTCGATGAACCATCCGGCGGCCTGGCACCTCAATTCATCAAGGAGATCGGCACCATCATCAAGGCGCTCAAGGAAGACGGCTCAACCATGCTGATGGTCGAGCAGAATCTCGCCCTCGCCTTCAATGTTGCCGACCGTTTCATCATTCTGCGGGACGGCCTCGTCTCCGATGGCGGGTTCGTCAAGGCGCTGGAAGGCAACCACGACGAAATCGTGCGGACGATCTATCTCTGATAACCGGCCTCAAGGCACGGCAAACATTAGGATACTCCATGACGGGCCAAGACCTGCATCGCGATGCCATCATCTTCGACGGGCTGATCATCTCCAACTGGAGCCGAGAGATCTTCGAAGATATGCGCCGAGGTGGCCTAACAGCCGCCAACTGCACCTGTTCGGTCTGGGAGGGCTTCCGTGAAACCATGCTCAATATCGGCCAGTGGAATCGCTGGTTCGAAGAGCATGACGATCTGATCGTCAAGGCACGCACAGTTGCCGATATCCATGCTGCGAAGGCTCAGGGAAAGACGGCCATCGTTCTGGGTTTCCAGAACACATCGGCCTTCGAGGACCGGCTTGAGTTCATTCAGCTGTTCAAGGATGCCGGTGTCGGTATCGTACAGATGGCATACAACACACAGAATCTTGCCGGCAGCGGTTGCTACGAATCCACCGATTCCGGTTTGTCGGATTTTGGCCACGAGATGGTTGCCGAAATGAATCGGGTGGGAATTCTTTGTGATCTCAGCCATGTTGGCGCGACCACCTCACGCGATGTGATCGAGGCATCCAAGAAGCCGGTCGCCTACTCGCACTGCCTGCCCGCCGGACTGAAAGAGCATCCGCGGAACAAGACGGACGAGGAATTAAGTTTTATCGCCGACCGGGGCGGCTTCATCGGCGTCACGATGTTCACGCCGTTTCTCGCGCGCGGCACTGATGCGACGGTCGACGACTATGTCGAGGCGATCGACTATGTCGTCAATATTGCCGGTGAGGACAGGGTTGGGATCGGCACCGATTTCACTCAGGGCCATGACGACGACTTCTTCCGGTGGATCACCGAAGACAAGGGTTATGCGCGCTCCCTCACCAATTTCGGCGAGATCAAAAACCCCGAAGGCTTCACCGTCATCGGCGAGTTCGCGAATCTAACGGCTGCCATGGAGCGCGCCGGATGGAGCGAGGAAAAAACCCAAAAAATCATGGGCCTCAACTGGCTTCGTCTGCTTGACGATGTCTGGAGCGTTTGAACGGCCTGATTCTGCCAGCAATCATGGCTCCACGCTGCCTTTTGTCATTACTTCGCAGACGTCCTCCGCCTCGGATGGCGAGCGCGGATCCATTTGCAATGCAACCGGTGATGTCCGAGTCATAGCAACGAAGTCCTCTCGCCCCTCGAGCGAAGGCGTTTCTCGCAAATGCATGCGCCAGACGACAAAGACCATAAAGACCGCATATATCGTCGCGGTATAGCCAAACAGACCGCCTGCCCCGACATGGTTCATCACATAAGACGCCATGAGCGGGCCGACGACGGCACCAAATGCATAGACCAGCAAGAGCCCCGAGCTGACATCCACTGCATCTTCACGATCGGCGAAGTCGTTGCCGTGCGCGACGCTCAAAGCATAGAGTGGGATGCCCCCGATCCCGAACAGGGCCCCCAGTGCAATGATCAGCGTCGTTCCCTCGCCCGCACCTGTCGCCAGGCCGATGCTCGCGATCAGTGCAATACCCCCTGCCAGCAAGATGACGTGACGACGGTCGCGATGGTCCGAGAGGTAACCAAGCGGCCATTGAGCCGAGGCTGCCGATAGGATGACGGCTGCCATAAAGAATGCCGTCATGTTAACGCCAAGGCCAGAACCCGTGCCGAATATCGGACCGAGCGACCAGAACGAACCACTGGCGAGGCCGGCGCACAGGCATCCCGCAACACCGACCGGCGATATGCGGTAGAGCCAGCGCAGGCGCAGCCGCGCCGCTTTCGGTTGTAGCGGAGTTGCCGCTTTGCTCAACGTGACTGGGATTACCGCCAATATGATGAGAATAGCGACAAGCGAGAACAGCTCGAAACTAGCCGGATCGCCGGTCATGACGAGAAGCTGTCCGGCGGCCATGACGGTCAGGTTGATGCCCGTGTAGATCGCGAAAACGGTACCACGGTTCGCGTTGGTCGCTGCACCGTTCAGCCAGCTTTCAATGACGATGTAGAGACCTGCGAATGAAATCCCGGTCATTGCACGCAGCATGCACCAGACAAAAACATTCGACGAGATGGGAAGCGCCAAAGGCGCCAATGTCGCAAGCGCTGCGAATGCTGCGAAGGCACGAATATGCCCGACCCGGGCAACGGCCATCGGACAGAAATAGCAACCGGCGAGCAAGCCGCCATAATAGCAGGCGCCCGTAATACCGATTTCGAATGCTGTGAAATTGTCGATTTCCGCACGAACGGGAGTGATAAAGATCTGAAGTCCGTTTCCGAGCAACAGGATTGCCACGCTCAGGAGGAGCGCTGTTATCGGCCTGAGAATTTCCCGCATGTTTCCGGATCGCCGTGCCGATCAACCGTCTTCGTTGCGTTCATCGATGGGGATGAGTTTCACGCACCAAGGGTTGCTTTCGTGCCCCACTGAACGCCGGATGATCTAGTGTCGTTGCCGTCGCCGCGCAAGGCGAATACTGCAAGGCTGGCATGTTCGATTTGCATTGCATGGCAGCAAGGCGTGCGAACGGCAGCGACGGTCCCAGGCAACATGCTTTAGGCCGCTCGAATAAATAAGCAGACGCTCTTCGTTCAGTGAATAATCGGCGATTTCAGAAGGTCATTGCGATCGACGGAGCGGATCCAGATATCGAAGGTTTCTCCATCGCGATTGATCAGGAGAGGAATATCCACGCCGGCATCGCCAACGGACCAGACTTTGCGAAACAGTTCCGCCAGCGAGTCGACGTCTTCGCCATCAACCGCCAGGATGATGTCCCCGACAGCGACCTCCGAGTGCGCTGCCGGCCCTCCGCTTGCAACAGCCGCAACAACGACATGGTCATGAACCTCGGTCGCGTAGAGGCCGATCCAGGGACGCGGCGGACGGCTCGAGCGGCCCGTGGTCAAGAGGTCGTCGAGAATCGGTTTCACCAGGTCGATCGGCACAATCATGTTGACGTCTTCATTGTCCCCGTCATTGCGCATGTGCTGGAGCAGCAGTGATCCGATACCAAGCAAAGAGCCGGTGCCATCGATCAGTGCAGCGCCGCCCCAATTGGGATGGGCGGGCGATGTAAAGATCGCCTCGTCGAGTACATACTCCCAGTACCCCGCAAACTCCTGCTTGACGACAATGCGCCCTGCAACCGACTGCTCACGCCCGCCGGCGCCGCCAAGAATGACGCGGGAATTGACCTTCGCGCGCGACGAACTGCCAAGATTGAGATGAGGCACGTCGATTTTCGCGAGGGCCTGCACCAGGCCAAACCCGGTGACCTGGTCAAATGCGAGCACATGCCCTGGCACAACACGGCCATCTGACAAGGTGATCCAGACAGTTTCAGCCTCGGTGACCAGATAACCGATGGTCAGAATCAACCCGTCAGAGCGGATCACCGCACCATTGCCGGCACGCTCCGTGCCAAGGACTTCGGCCGTAAACGCGTCTTCGGGAATGATCGTGCGAAGGCCCACGACAGCCGCCAGCGCCTGGTCGAGTTCGAAGTCATAATCTTGCGGATCGGGCGTCACAACGTCACCACCTCTCAACCCCCGTTCAGCTGTCAGCGAGACAGCTCCCTATCGCCAAGCCTAAATTTAACAATGCCGGGCAGACGTGTCATTCAGTGCACGGCAATTTGCCACCCTCAAGGCGAAATCCGGCATCCATCAAACACGGAACCGCATTCTCTGCGGCGGCGCAAGACCACCGGGCTCACCCAATAATTTAACAGGCGATCCCAAACTCTTCCGCTGCGATGGGTTGCACAAATCCGGGCACCCGGTCATTCTTAACGCACTGATTCGGCGATTTACACATGATCGTCCTTGTCAACTCGGTAAAGCGGCGGCGGGGTGCAAGGGGTCCAATGAAAACTATTGCCTTCTTTAATAACAAGGGAGGCGTCGGCAAGACGTCTCTTGTCTATCACTTGGCGTGGATGTTCCAACGGCTCGGGCATCGGGTGCTCGCGGTCGATCTGGATCCGCAGGCCAATTTGAGCGCGATGTTCCTGGACGAAGACAGTCTCTGGAACATTCTGCAGAACGAGAAAGATCAAACGATTTATGGCTCGATATCGCCGCTGTTTCGCGGCGTAGGGGATATTGCTGCCAATCCACACGTCAACGAACGTGCCGATGGGCTCGGATTGCTGGTCGGCGATCTGGCGCTCGCCGAGGTCGAGGACGAGTTGTCGGCAACTTGGCCGCGCTGTCTTTCGGGCGAAGAGCGCGCATTCCGCGTGACGACGGCATTCGCACGTCTGATTGCCAATGCCGGCTTCGACTATGATGCCGATATCGCACTCGTCGATCTCGGCCCGAATCTCGGTTCCATCAACCGGGCAGCACTTGTCGGATGCGACCATATCGTCATTCCGCTCGCGCCCGATCTCTATTCCATGCAGGGCTTGCGTAACATGGGCCCCAAGGTTCGCCAGTGGCGCGAAGATTGGGAAATTCGCAAGCTCATGGCGACGCGCTCTCCTATGGAATTGGAGTTGCCGGAAGGCAATATGGCGCCAATGGGCTACATTTCCGTCAAATTTTCGGTCTCGAACCAACGCCCGGCAAAGGCCTTTCAGTACTGGATCGACGAAATGCCGCGCCAGTATGCGAAGTGGATCATGCAGTTCGACGGAAATTCGGATACGTCGGCAAATATCGATCACGATTCCTTCTGCCTTGCGCAGATTCGCGATTACAAGACTTTGGTGCCGAAATCACAGGCCCATTACATGCCGATTTTCGACCTGGGGCACCAGGAAGGCGTCTATGGGGTGGTCGGCGAAGCGGCCAAGCGTTGCGGCGAAGACTTCGAGTTTCTGGCCAATCGTGTTGTCGAGAGCGCTCAGATCATGGCTCCGGACCAACCGCGCGGGCGTGAACGGGCCAGCCTCCCGACGTCGCTTAGCACCCGCATCGTACGTCTGCAGAAAATGGCGTCCAAAGTTTCGGGTGCTGCCTAAGCATTTTTTGCATTTCAGCGATTGCGGATGGATTTCCGAAGAGCGTCCGCATCGCTGAGAATGTCTGCGTGATCGAAGGCTAACTTGGCGCGGCGCCAGTATTTGACCCACCGTGCATCGCTTGCGTCGTCGCCCGCCTTGGGCTTCGCCGTCTTCACCTCACCCATATAGACGATGCTCACCACGTGTGAGCGCGGGTCACGCTCGGGTTCCGAGTAGACACCGACCAGTCGGAGCTCCCCGACACTCAGGCCCGTTTCTTCCTTGAGCTCCCGGCGGCACGCCGCTTCCACACTCTCCCCCACATCCACGAAACCACCGGGTATGGCATAACGTCCCTTAAACGGAGGGTTGCCACGCCGTATCAGCAAGACTCTCCCCTTTGCATCAAACAACACACAGTCGGTTGCCAAGGCGGGATTGCGCGGTTCGCCGGACATTCGGATACCTCTGCAAAGACGTCATCGGGCTTGTGCATTCTCGGCCCCTGGAATGCGATCAAGCAGTTGGCTGACTTTGTAATCGATCCTCTCATCAAAACAAACGCCGCGAACCCGATTGGGCTCGCGGCGCAGTTTTTCTTCCATGCGACAGTTCAGCCAAAGGCCGGTTCGATCAGAGACAATCGAGCAGACAGCCTTAGCGTCAGTCGGGGTTTTCTCAATTCGGCTGCGGCACGATACGGATATATGGCTTCGGCGACTTCCATCCGTCAGGGTATTTTGCCTTCGCTTCTTCGTCGGAAACCGCCGGAACGATGATGACATCGTCACCTTGCTGCCAGTTGACCGGCGTCGCCACCTTGTGATCGGCGGTCAATTGAGCGGAATCCAGGAGACGTAGTACCTCATCGAAATTGCGTCCCGTACTCATCGGATAGCTGATAACGGCCTTGATGACCTTGTCGGGACCGATGACATAGACGTTGCGAACGGTTGCATTGTCCATTGGCGTGCGCCCTTCGGAACTTGTACCGGCATCGGCAGGCAGCATGCCGTAAAGCTTGGCGACAGCCAGATCCGTATCACCGATCATGGGGTAGTTCGGTGCATGCCCCATCGTCTCTTCGATGTCCTTGGACCACTCCTTGTGATTTTCAACCGGATCGATACTGAGACCGATGATTTTGCAATTGCGCCGATCGAACTCCGGCTTGAGCCCGGCCATACAACCAAGTTCCGTCGTGCAGACGGGCGTGAAATCCTTAGGATGCGAGAACATCATGCACCAGGAATCACCCATCCATTCATGGAAACGAATCCGCCCTTCCGTCGTGTCTGCCTCGAAATCAGGAGCTTGTGCACCAATTTGTAATGTCATGAGAATCCTCTTCGGATGGCTCTTCGGCACCCCGGTCGGACCGTATTCAATCGACTCCGGTCGACCGCAGCCTGTCCGGGACCTGCCACCATTGCCCTTGCCATGAAAAACAAATGGCCCTCGCTCCCACGCGATCAAGAGGCTGCGTTAGTGTATAGAAATATTTGCTACACAAACGCCGACACCGGGGGCCGGCAGCAGCGTGTGTCGTTCAGTCGTAGGACCGTTCGTCGGAAATTACTTTTCCATCATTTGGGAGTGTACCCGGCGCGACGATATCCACTGCCCCCTTGAGCTTGGCAATCGCCTGAAGAGTTTCCCCGACTCGATCTGCGAGTCCTTCGCTGGTTTGCTCGCATTCTGCCATTAGCGTCAAGACATCCTGTTCGCCGACACGCGCCACGACCACCCGCACTCGCCCAAGTTCGGGATGGCGTTCGGCGATCGCATTGACTTGTTCCGGGTCGACAAACATCCCTTTGACCTTGGTCCGTTGGTCGGCCCGACCCATCCACCCCTTTATGCGCATATTTGTGCGCCCGCACGGACTGGCCCCTTCCATGACGGCTGAGAGGTCGCCCGTACCGAAACGGATCATCGGATAGTCCCGATTGAATGTGGTGACGACAATCTCTCCGACCTCGCCGGCAGGAACAGGTGTGTTCGATCCAGGGCGTACAATCTCAAGGATCACGCCCTCATCGACGATCATGCCCTCCATTGCAGGAGACTCGTATGAGATCAGGCCGAGATCAGCCGTGACATAACATTGCAAGACCGAGACGCCGCGATCGCGATATTCCTGCCTTAGCGATGGAAACAATGCCCCGCCCGAAACAAGTGCCTTTGTTATCGAACTTGCATCCACGGACATCTCGTCCGCTTTATCCAGAATGACCTTCAGGAAATCCGGAGTCCCTGTGAAACAAGTGGGTTTGAAGTTCTTGAGGGCCGCCAGCTGCATCTCGGTATTGCCCACGCCGGCTGCAATCGAAGGACAACCGATTGCCCGGATGCCTGAATCCATGATCCAACCGCCGGGCGTAAAATTAAATGCAAAGCAGTTCTGCACACGATCGCCGGGCCTTACGCCGGCCGCAAAGAGCGCACGCCCCACACGCCACCAATCGGCCCCCGCACCTTCAGGCTCATAAACAGGACCCGGTGACATATAGACCCGAGTCATACTGCTTGCAGGCGTCGCGGTTAGGTCGCCGAAAGGTGGCCGCTCCTGCTGAAGGCTGACCAGCTCTGGTTTGCGCAGGACAGGGATATCCGCCAGGACGTCGCGCGACGTTACTGCATCGGCATCCACACCACTCAGCCGCTTCGACCAGCCTTCGGCCTTGGACATTGCATGGCGGATCTGTCCTGGCAGAGCTGCCATGAGGTCGCGTTCACGTTTCTCCGGATCGCGAGATTCAAGATCGTCATAGAAAGGACCGCTCATGAAGCGACCGTCAGGCTGTGCAGGTCAACAACCAAGTAACGTCGCATGGCACCCTCTTCGACCGAATGCTCGGTCGCACTCCCAATGTACGGCTTCCGCTGACGACCGCGGTCACGAATCCATGACTTGGCTAGGCCAGCCAGCGCTTGCGTCGCTTATAGTGTTTCACATCGCGGAATGACTGCTTGGCGTCATCCCCGGCAACGCCCAGATAGAATTCCTTCACGTCTTCATTATCCCTCAATGCCGACGCTTCGCCATCGAGCACAACACGTCCATTCTCAAGAATATAGCCGTAGTCCGCATAACGGAGAGCCATGTTCGTGTTCTGCTCGGCAAGGAGCACACTCACATTCTGTTCGCTGTTGAGGCGCTTCACGATCTCGAAAATTTCCTCAACGAGTTGTGGTGCCAAGCCCATGGACGGCTCGTCCAACAGAATCATATTCGGCCTCGACATCAGTGCCCGGCCAATTGCCGTCATCTGCTGCTCACCGCCGGAAATATACCCAGCCAAACTTGTTCGCCGTTCTTTGAGCCGTGGAAAATATCCGTAGACCAGTTCCAGGTCTGCGTTGACGGCGGCCTTGCCGTCACGGCGCGTCCAGGCGCCTGTCATGAGATTTTCCTCGACCGTCAAATGTTCGAAGCAATGCCGTCCTTCCATGACCTGGATGACACCGCGTTTCACCAGGTCGTTGGGTGTCATATGGTCCACCCGGTCACCCTTATAGTGAATCGACCCCTTCGTTACGTCGCCGCGCTCCGCGCCGAGCAGATTCGAGATCGCTTTCAACGTCGTCGTCTTGCCTGCACCATTGGCGCCCAGGATTGCGACGATCCCGCCGTCGGGCACATTCAGAGAGACACCCTTGAGCACGAGGATCACGTGATCGTAGATGACCTCGATATTGTTAACATCGAGAAGCGGAGCGGCTGCGTTCACGGACCTATCGAGCCTCTTTCAAAATAACGGGAAGTTGGAATCACGCCCCGCGGAAACTTCCGCGAGGCGTGTCTTCGGTGTTTGGCTTAGCTGCAGTTGTCCCGCATCTTGTAGCCGAAGTTCGTGCCTTCTTTTTTGGCAGCAGCCTCAAGCATTGGCCGAACGACATTCGCCAGAGGTTTGATTCCCCTCTTGACGACGTTCCACTTCTCACCATCCCATTCCTGAATGATGACCGGGCCAGAGCCTTCGTGATCGGCGCACGTAACACTAATCGGAGACGTAAAGCCTTCGAAACCGATGCCTTTCAAGCGCTCCGCGGTGATGTTGAGTTTTTCCATCGCATCACGCACTTCCGAACCAGTCGGTGATTTGCCGCCCTTAGCCTTGATGGCGTCGCGAACGGCTTCCGTGATGTACATAGCCGTCACAACACCGCGATTGTAGAGCACCTGCCCGACCTGCGCTTTGTCGTGACCTTTACCCTTGTCGTAGACATGCTTCAGGATGTCTTTGTGGACTTGGCAGCACGCATCAGGAGCGTGCCAGTTACCGGCCCGATAGCCTTTGGCGAGTTTGCCGAGCGGCTTCGTGTCGCTGTCCGCACCGGACCACCAGACGCCGATGAACTTGTTGAGCGGGAAACCGAACTCAGATGCACGGCGGATCGCCACACGGTTCATGTTGCCCCAGCCCCACATCAGCATCCAATCGGGCTTCCACTTGACGATCTTACGCCATTGGGCTTGCTGCTTTTCCATTTCCTTACCGGGAACCGAAAAGTCCTGGAATTCGTAGCCGTACTTCTCAGCAAGCGCCTTGAGCAGTGGGATCGGCTCGCGCCCATAGCCTGATTCCAGGAAGATCAAGCCGATCTTCTTGCCTTTGAGCTTGTCCAATCCACCTTCGGATTCGCCGATAAAGCTAACGAATGCCGAAGCCTGGCTCCAGTAACTCGTCGGGAAGTTGAAAACGTAGGGGAACCAACGTCCGTCGGCAGCAGCACTCATGCCATAGCCCGATGAGAGAACGGGGATCTGGTCGACGGGAGCTTTAGGAACGAGCTTGTAGGTAACACCTGTCGAGAGCGGGGTATAGGCGACCGGGTTTTTGGACTTGAAACGCTCGTAGCATTCCACACCCTTGTCCGTGTTGTAGCCAAATTCGCACTCTTCAGTGTCGATCTTGACGCCTTCAAGGCCACCGTCACGTGCATTCAGCATCGAGAGATAGTCATCGAAGCCATTGGCGAACGGTGTTCCGTTGACGGAGTATTTGCCCGTCCGATACGACGCTTGCGGGATAAATACCGACTCGGCAGCTTCGACCGCGGAAACCCGCGCCTCCCATGCCGGAGCGGTAAACATGGCGGCAGCCACGAGTCCCAGTCCTAGTCTGCGGATGTACATTCGATTTCCTCCCTTGCGAGTTATGCTTGTTCATGCAATCCGGATAATCAGCTTAACGGCTGGTCTTGAAGCGCGCAATTGCGCCTTCGGTCAGGGGGTTAGAACGTCAGTCGATACCCTCCCCCTAGTACGGGTATGGCCATAATCTGAGTTTTTCCTTCGCGATCTGCCAAAGACGCGCCAATCCGTTCGGTTCGAAAATCAACACCAGAACGATGGAAATGCCGAAGAACATCAAAACAATGTGTTCCGCAGTGTTCGACGCGAACTTAGTGGTAGCGACATAGAGACCGAGCGGTATCGCGGCTGCCAGTCCCAGCCAGCGCATCGCGCCATATTTTGCGAGCCAGAAGACCGACCCGATCCCGAGACCGATAACGACCGCAGCGGTCGTGAGCTCAGGAAAGTTCTTGATAAAAACAGGCGTCATAATCAGGAACGCTGCACCGAAGATAGACCCCATGACCGATCCGAGTCCGCCGACAATGATCATGAAGAGGACCGGGAACGAAATATTGATGATGTCGAAGGCTTCCATTTCCAGGCTGATACGCATCAGGAAGAGATAGAGCGCACCGGCAACGCCTGCGATATAGGAAGAAAGTGCGAAGGCAAGCAGCTTTGTCTGGAGCGGTTTGATTCCGATGATCTCGGCAGCAATGTCCATATCGCGGATGGCCATCCATGAACGTCCGAGATACGACCGCGCCCAGTTCTTCACAATGACGCAGAAAACCACCAGGAATGTCAGACCGATAAGATATTTGGTCACGCCCGGTGTCCGTGGACCGGAAATGACAAAACCCATGAATTCCTGATGCGGTGCCGTAATCGTGCCGGACGGCGAATAGTTCGAGAACCATCCGACCTGCTGGAACATCCATTCGAAGAAGAACTGGGACGCGAGTGTGGCAACCGCAAGATAGAATCCCTTAATGCGGAGGCTCGGGAGGCCAAAAATGACCCCGGCAAAGGCTGCAAACAAACCGCTGAGCAGGAATACAAAAACAACGTTGATTTCCGGAAACGCCGTCGCAAGCTTAAAGGCGGAATAGGCGCCGACTGCCATAAAGCCGCCATGGCCAAGCGAAATCTGCCCGCAATAGCCCGTTAGGACATTGAGACCGAGCGCCGCCAACGACATGACGACGATTGGCGTGAGGATGACTTCATACCAGTAGCTGGTCGCAACCATAGGAACCGCGAGATAGGCCGCAAGCACGACGGCTATGACGAACCATCTGTCCTGATTAATCGGAAAGACAGCCTGATCCGTACTGTAGCTTGTCTTAAACTGTCCGGCTTCACGATACAGCATGCCCGTCAGATCCTTTCGATGAGTTTTTCGCCGAAGAGACCTTCGGGCCTGAAGAACAGAATGATCAGAGCCAGAACATAGGCAAACCAGCTCTCTATCGAATCGCCAAGGTAAGGCGACCAGTAAATCTCGGCGAGACGTTCACCAACGCCAATTATCAATCCGCCGATAATGACCCCTGGCACTGACGTAAAGCCACCGAGAATAAGGACTGGCAGCGCTTTCAGCGCTACAAAGACCATTCCGAAATCTACGGCGCCAGCACTGGCGCCCCACATCAGACCGGCAACAAGTGCCACTGCACCTGCGACCACCCAGACAATCACCCACATGACATTGAGCGGGATCCCGACGGAGAGCGCAGCCTGATGGTCGTCCGCCACGGCCCGCAATGCGCGTCCGACGGACGTCTTTTGAAACATCACCGCCAGTAGGATCACCATGATTGCCGCAACCACGGCAGCTGTCGCATCCACCTTTTGGAACATCACCTCGCCGACGAAAAATGGTCCGATTTCGATGCCCAGCGCTTCCATGGGGATCGGGCTGTTAGCGATCCTGTTGAAGACGGTTTCGCCGAAGCCTTCGAGGAAAAAATAGAGGCCGATCGTCGCCATGAAGAGAATGATCTCAGGCTGATTGACCAGCTGGCGCAACATCAACCGCTCGACGAGGATAGCAAGCACGACCATGAACGCCATACTGCCGAGGATCGAAAGAACGATCGACAGGCCGTATCCAGATCCGATTGCCGGAAACAGGATCTTGTCGTGGAACATGATCAACGCCAGGGTCGCGAAAATCGCCATCATGGGCTGAGCAAAGTTGAAGACGCCGGAAGCTTTATAGATCAGGACATAACCGAGAGCGACGAGGGAGTAGAGAATCCCCACCATCAAACCGCCAACCGTATTCTGAATGAGATAAGCGGGATCGCTCCAGATTTCGGCTGCGGGATTAGCAATAAACCCTTCCCAAACACCGATAAAGAATTCCAGCATCAAAACGGCTCCCGTCGTTATGCGATAGGCGACGTGCCCTAGGTCATGACCTAGTGCGACACACCCAAATAAGCGTCGATCACATTCTGGTCGGCCTTCACCACATCCGGTGTGCCATCGGCAATCTTCTGACCATAGTCGAGCACCACGACCCGGTCGGAGAGATCCATCACCACGCTCATGTCATGTTCGATGAGCGCAACCGTCGTGCCGAACTGATCGTTGGCATCGAGAATAAAGCGGGACATGTCCTGCTTCTCCTCCAAATTCATGCCAGCCATCGGCTCATCAAGGAGAAGAAGATCCGGCTCCATCGCCAGAGCACGGCCAAGCTCAACGCGCTTCTGAAGGCCATATGGCAGCTTGCCAACAGGGGTCTTTCGGATGGCCTGGATCTCGAGGAAGTCGATCACATGCTCGACGAATTCCCGCTGCTCCATCTCCCGTCGCTGGGCCGGTCCAAAGTAGATCGCCTCAAGAAAGATATCCAATGTCTCGCCGATCATGCTGGTCTGCATACGCGGGATCCGACCGGTCATGATGTTTTCGAGCGTGGTCATGCCGCGAAACAGCGCCACATTCTGAAATGTACGCGCAATACCGTTTCGCGCCGCATCGTGCGGCTTCATCCGCGAGCGTGCTTCGCCCAAGAAATTTATCGTCCCTTCCTGGGGATGATAGAAGCCATTGATAACGTTCAACATCGAAGTCTTGCCGGCACCGTTCGGTCCGATGATGGCGCGAACTTCACCCTTTCGAATATCGAAAGACACATCGCGGATCGCCTTCACGCCACCAAAGGACAATGAGACATTTTCAACGGAAAGAATGATCTCTCCGTCCTGGCCGTCTTGCTGCTGGTTATGACCGAGGCTCATTCAGCCGCCTCCTTCTGTACGGCGACGGGATGCACTTCCATGTCAACGATGCGGACATCGCCGCTGATAGTACCGGTCCGTCCGTCCTCGAACGTCATTTCGGTTTCGATATGGCAGTCTTTGCTGCCATCGTAGAGTGCGTCAACCAGCGGCTTGTAGCGGTCCTCAACAAGCGAGCGGCGCACCTTCATGGTCCGCGTCAACTCGCCATCGTCCGCGTCGAGTTCCTTGTGAAGGATCAGGAACCTTTTGATTTGTGAGCCGGCAACGTTCGGTTCCGAAGCCAGTGCCTTGTTTACCTCGGCAACGTCACGTTCGATCATTTCATAGACCTGCGGATGGGCTGCCAATTCCTGGTAGGAGGCATAGACGACATCGTTCCGCTCCGCCCAGTTGCCCACAGCGACCAGATCAATGTTGATCATTGCGGCGCAATAGTCGCGATCATGTCCGAAAGCCACGGCTTCAGCTACATTCGGAAAGAATTTCAGCTTGTTCTCGATATATTTCGGTGCGAACAGCGTGCCGTCACTAAGCTGCCCGACATCCTTCGCCCGATCAATGATCTTGAGATGGCCGTTATTATCGAAGAAGCCGGCATCACCCGTGTGCACCCAGCCATCTTCGGTCTTCGTCGATGCTGTCGCTTCGTCATTCTTGAAATACTTCAAGAAGACGCCCGGACTTGTGAACTGCACCTCGCCATTATCGGCAATTCGGATGTTTACATCCGGCGCCGGCTTGCCGACCGTGTCTGGGTAGATCTCGCCGTCGGGCTGCATCGTAATATGCACACTGGCCTCGGTTGACCCGTACAATTGTTTGAGATTGATGCCGAGAGCCCGATAGAAGGAGAAGATATCGGGTCCGATAGCTTCACCCGCTGTGTAGGCCACACGCACCCGCGTCAATCCAATCTGATTTCTCAGCGGACCAAAGACCAACATTTTCCCAAGCCAGTACATCAATGCATCCATGCCGCCGACAGACTTTCCATCGAGCACAGCAGGGCCCACTCGTTTGGCAACCTTCAAGAAGTAGTGGAACATTTTGCGCTTGAGAAAACCGGCATCTTCCATGCGCACCATGATGTTTGTGAGCATATTCTCGAAGACGCGCGGCGGCGCGAAGAAGAAGGTTGGACCGATCTCCCGGCGATCCTGCGCGACCGTGTCAGGGCTTTCCGGACATGAGACGCAAAAGCCGGCTGCGAAGGACTGGCCGAACGAGAAGATATGATCGCCAACCCACGCCATCGGCAGATAGGCGATCATTTCGTCATGCTGGTTGAGCTTGTCGAATTCGTTTGCGTTCGTCGATGTTTCGACCACGTTCGAATGTGTCAGCATCACGCCCTTGGGCTGACCCGTGGTCCCCGACGTGTAAGGCATGACGCTGACGTCGCTGCCTTTGCCCTTGTTTATTTCGTCGAGCCATCTCGCTTCCGCATCGGGGCCTTGGCTCATCTCAGCCCGGCCAATTTCCTGCAGGGCTTCGAAACTATGGAGATGCGTGTGGTCGTAGTCTCTCAAGCCGCGAGAATCATCATAGATCACATGCTTGAGGGACGGCACTTCATCGGCAACCGACAGCACCTTATCGACCTGCTCCTGGTCCTCGACGATCGCGAATTTCACTTCGGCATGATTCAGAATGAAGGCCATCTCTTTGGCCACTGAATCCTGATATGCCGGAACGGCAATACCACCGAGGCTCTGTACGGCAACGAAACTCCAATAGAGCCGTGGCCGGTTGTCGCCGATGATCGCAACCGCATCGCCGCGCTCAATGCCGAGAGTCTCTAGCCCGATCGCGAAAGCGCGAGTCTCTTCAAGAACATCGGCCCAGGTCCATGTCTGCCAGATGCCGAGATCTTTCTCGCGCGTGGCCGGTCTGTCACCATAGATATCCGCATTGCGGATTAGCAATTTTGGAAAGGTGTCCGCCGCGGTTGCGGCGTCCCCAGCATTCCCACCCATATTGTGCCTCGCACTTTCTGCGAAATCATTGTCGTGATCTTGATGTCACGTCAGCTCAGGGCGTCATAGAAAAGCCCTTTTGCGTTCTGGATCAAGTCACCTTTGGGACAACTTGAAAAAAATGAGACGGGGTTGTCCAGTGCAAAGGACGAGGGCGGGGTATGCCCTGTGATGAATTTCATCATAGGGTTGGTGAATTTTGCGACAAGAATCCTTGGATAACCGGGGTTGTTAACCATCATTCAGGCTGCGTGACGTTCCGCCACACTTGAGCTACGCAAGGACGTTAACAAGTCGGCGCGGTGCGCGTCTGCCTGACGGATCGAACGGTCCTTGACATGCCCAAACCCTCTGATGGTCTCTGGGAGGCTCACCAACTCAAGCGAAAGCGCAAGCGTCTCGGGCCCCAACTTTTGGATGACTTCGTCGAGCAACGCCTCATAATCCGAGATCAGGCGGCGTTCCGTGCGCCGCTCGGCGGTGCGTCCGAATGGGTCCGCCCATGTCCCGCGTAAGCCCTTGAATTTTGCAAGAACAGAAAATGCTCGCATCATCCAGGGACCGAATGCGGTCTTGCGCGACAATCCCGTAACGGGGTCTTTTCGAGCCAACACCGGTGGCGCCAGATAGAATTCCAGCGTGTAGTTCCCAGAGAAGGTTTTCGCCAATCGATCGCGGAATCCGCCATCCGTATAGAGGCGCGCCACCTCATATTCGTCTTTGTAGGCCAATAGCTTAAAGTAATTCGTCGCAACCGCCTCGGTAAGCGCCGTGGAGCCCGGCACTTTCATCTGCTCACTTTCCCGAACAATCTCAACCTTCTGACGGTAACGCTCGCCGTAAGCGGCATTCTGATAACCGGTCAGGAAGTCCACGCGATAGGCAATCCGCTCATCGAGCGTCTTCGGCCGGCGCTGATCGGGCAATGGCGTGACAACGGGCCGTGTTGCGGCGTCAACGGCCGCCAGATCGTGGGCCGCGAGACGGCCCCAGGCAAAAGCGCTCAGATTTGCCTCAACCGCCACACCGTTGAGGCGTATGGCTTCGGTAATGGATTCGGAGCCGAGCGGCAGAAGGCCAAGTTGATAGGCATAGCCGAGAAGAAAGAGATTGGCGGAGATCGCATCGCCAAGGAGACTGGTCGCATAGGCGTGCGCATCAATGAATCGTGTCTGCCTCTTTCCCGCACGCGCCTCGAGCGCAAGCTTGAGCGTTTCGGACGGAACGACAAGATCGGGCGAGCGCGTGAAATCGCCGGTCATCATTTCATGGCTATTGGCAATGACCGTCGTCACCCCTTCGCGAACCGTGGATAAGACCTTCTCCGAGCCAGCAACCACAAGGTCACAACCCAGGATCAGATCCGCGCCTGCAACGGAAGCGCGGATTGCGTTGATGTCTTCAGGGGTCCGGCCGATGCGCAGATGGACGGCCACTTCACCGCCTTTTTGGGCGAGCCCGGACATATCGATGACACCGACGCCCTTTTCTTCAATATGAGCGGCCATCGCCAGGAGAGCGCCCACCGTCACGACGCCTGTCCCACCAACACCCGTCACAACCATCGAGAACGTCTGGTTGATCGCGGGGAGCGTGGGATCGGGCAGTGCGACGGCCTGAGGTGCGGCCACGCCTGCGCTTTGCCGGCGCTCCACGCCTTTTCGAAGCTCACCGCCGTGAACGGTAACGAAGCTTGGGCAGAATCCTTCGACGCATGAGAAGTCCTTGTTGCAGGCTGACTGGTCGATGGCACGTTTGCGGCCGAACTCCGTCTCGGCGGGCACGATAGCCACACAGTTGGATTTCAGTCCGCAATCACCGCATCCCTCGCATACGGCCTCATTGATGAAGGCCCGCTTGGGCGGATCGGGATAAAGGCCGCGCTTGCGTCGCCGCCGCTTTTCCGCAGCGCAGGTCTGGTCATAGATCAAAACCGAAACACCGGTCTCCCCGGCAAGCTCTCGCTGGACCTCATCGAGATCGTCGCGCGAACGAATGTCGGTTCCCAGCGGAAAGGCTGATCCGGAGGGATATTTGTCGGGTTCATCCGACACGATTGCGATACGCCGGGCGCCTTCGGCCGCCATCTGCTCGGCGAGTTGCGGTACGGTCAGACCACCGTCCAGACGCTGGCCGCCCGTCATCGCAACCGCATCATTGTAAAGAATCTTGAACGTCATCGTGGTGCCCGCAGCAATCGCTGCGCGGATGGCCAAAATCCCGGAATGTATGTATGTGCCATCGCCGATATTCTGGAAAATATGCGGCCTGGTGGAAAATGGCGCTTCACCAATCCAATTGGCACCTTCCCCGCCCATCTGGGTAAAGCCTTCGGTCTCACGGTCCATCCACTGCACCATGTAATGGCAACCGATACCGGCATAAGCACGCGCACCGTCCGGTACGACCGTCGATGAATTGTGTGGACACCCTGCACAGAAATAAGGAACGCGGTCGGCAATATGCGGAGCGTTATGCGCATGGGAACGCGCCTGCTCCAGCTTGGCCAGCCGATCCTTCAGTTCCGGAACGTCCCTGCCGGCGAGGATACGCTTGGCCAGCGCAATAGCGATTTGGACAGGTTCCAGTGATCCATGCGCTGCAAAAAGCATCTCATCGCGTTCGTCACGCTTGCCGATAATGCCAGGCGCATTGCGCTTTCCGTAGAGCTGCTCCTTGAGCTGCGTCTCAATGAGCGAACGCTTCTCTTCGACCACAACGATCTGGTCGAGACCTTCGGCAAAGGCTGCGATGCCTTCCGGCTCCAAAGGCCATACAACCGCCACCTTGTAGAGCCGCACGCCGAGCTTCGCGGCGCCGTCCTCATCTATGCCGAGTAGGTCGAGTGCCTCGGCAACATCAAGGTAGCTCTTCCCGGTGGTGATGATTCCAATCTTCGGGTCCCGGCCGCCCGGATAAATGAGCCTGTCGAGACTGTTGGTGCGGGTAAAGGCAAGGACTGCGGGTCGCTTGAAGAGATGAAGGCGCTCCTCTTTCGCAAGAGCCGTGTCGGCAAGACGAATATTAACCCCGCCCTGCGGCATTTCGAAGTCCTGTGGCGTCAGCACCGAAATTCTGTCGATTCCGGCATCAACCGAAGCCGTTTGCTCGATATTGTCCTTGACGCATTTGAGACCGACCCAGACACCGGCAAAGCGAGAGAGCGCCCAGCCATAAAGGCCATAGTCCAAGATCTCCTGCACGCCTGCAGGGTTGATCACCGGCATCATTGCATCGACAAAGGCGAATTCCGACTGATGAGCAGACGTCGACGATTCGCAAGTGTGATCATCGCCCATAAGCGCGAGTACACCGCCATGCTTTGACGTGCCGGAATGATTGGCGTGGCGGAATATATCTCCAGACCGGTCAACTCCCGGCCCCTTGCCGAACCACAGGCTGAAGACACCGTCATACTTGCCTTCGCCGCGCAGCTCAGCCTGTTGTGTGCCCCAGATTGCCGTCGCTGCAAGATCTTCGTTCAAACCCGGCTGGAAGACGATGCTGCGCTCTGTGAGATAGCGCTGGGCCAGGGCGAGCTGCTGATCGACTCCGCCCAGCGGTGAACCGCGATATCCCGTAATGTAACCGGCTGTGTTGAGACCGGCGCGTTTATCGCGCTCATGCTGCATCAGCAGAAGGCGAATAATGGCCTGGGTTCCGCTCGAAAGGATGCGGCTCTGCGTCAAATCATATTTATCATCGAGGGTGACGTGTCGCATGGCTCACTTTGGGCGTCTCCGGTGCTGCTTGCCAGTCGGTTACAACAACCAGGGCGCGGTAGATCGTAATTGACCCCAATAGGTCAGCAATACTGACATACTTTGTCCGTCGAGGCAATCCGTGCGGATTGTGGATACTGCACAAATTCACGTCATCAGGCGCCGGCAAGCTTTGGCGGCAGGTCCGCGAGCGAGTGCATGATCGCCCTAGGCGTTCCCGGCAGCCCTTCCGGCGGCTGATTGAACCGGTTGAGATGCGCCACCTGGAATCCAAAATGCGCCGCGCCGGCTGCATCCCACGCATTGGCCGAGACGAAACAGATCTCGGAGCGCTCGATACCAAGCCGATCGACCGCAAGTTGATAAACGCGTGCATCCGGTTTGAAAATCTCCACATCCTCGACGGACAACACGTGATCGAGCTTCGGTCCGAGGCCTGAGCTTTCGACGGCAGCCCCAAGCATATCGGGGGAACCATTGGACAGGATCGCGGTCTTGTATCCAGCGCTCTGCAAGGCATCCAAGGTCGATCCGGCATCGCCATAGGCATCGAGGGTCATATAGAGGCTGAACAGGCGCTCGCGAATATCGGCATCATCCACACCATGGGCCGCAAGTGCATAGTCCAGCGCTTCTCCCGTCACTTGCCGGAAAGGGACATGTGCTCCCATGAGGCTTCGGAGCCAAGTATATTGGAGCTGTTTCTGTCGCCACATCTCTGAGATTGGCTGGGCCTTGTCACCAAGATCGCCGGCAATTCGCGATGTTGGCGCGTGAATATCGAACAATGTGCCATATGCGTCGAAAACACAGGCCTTAACCCCGGTAAAATCTGACATTGACAACCTCTCCATATCTATTCGGCACAATATTCCAGCAACGCCCCAACCCTAGCAACAACCTCGAAAGGTGCGGAATCCGGCATATTCTGAAACTGCTGTTCCATGATCGAACTGCTGCCGGTGAAGCAGGCGCCTCCGATCGAACCTCTTGAGCGACATCCAGGTTAATGCGGCTAAGGTTATTCAGATATCGGAGCAAAACGGGTTCGCCGCCATCGTTTCGCACCCCTTGTCGGGTTAACGGGAATGTCGGAACATAATTGACTCATACGCGTTCGCTGTGTTGCTAGAGGCTTAATAACGCGTGTTTGTTGAGTACGTTGGCGAGCCTTCGTCGGGTTTGCTGGCTGGGGAGGCAAGAGTTGGGTCCGCTGAGTAGATTTCGAACCCGCCGCAGGGCGACGGGTATTGGGGCAGGTGTGGAGCGGCTCATCCGGGGACCGGTTACACGTGCGCAGCATGCTTTTGTCGTGCAATTCCGTCCGCAAGATCTGAAGCAGAGCAGAGCAACCAAACTGGCGCGGTTCAAGCCGGTGACCGGCAAAGACGGTTTCGGGAGGGTTGCAGCCCGCCGACTGTCCGAACGCAAAGTCACAAAAATCGTAATCGACAGCGGGGTGAGCCGGCACGATGGCAAGAGGGTGTCGCAAAGCTTCAGACCGAAGACTTGGGCACCCGCGGCGAAACCCCACGGCGAAGACACAGTCCGGAAGACAATCCGTATCGATAGTTACCGGCCGCTTGAAAAGCCAATCGGCAGGACCGATCCATCGGCGCTGAAGAAACTTGCGACCCGTGTTGATACCGAGAAACTCCGCAGTCGAACGGGTCAGGTGGTCAACGGTGTCGGACGGGCTGGTGCGCAGCAAGGCCGGAATCTGGCGGCGCTGACGGTCGCAGCCGTTCTGCTTGCCGGCAGTGGGTTTGTCTTTCTTATGCGAATGCTGTGGCGCGGCAGCCTCGGATTGCTTGTCGCTATCAGCACCGCTGCACAGATTTTGGGCAGGCGGATTAACCAGGGACTGGGCTGGGCTGTGAGCCTGCGTGTGCCAAAAGTCACTGTACCCTCGCTGCCTGCAGCACGGCTGAAAGACAGCGCAATGTCGACAAGGCATCGGATTGCGCAATTCTCAATGCCATCTTTGCCTGCCGTCCCACGTCCTCAAATTCGACGACCGAATTGGCGCTGGCCGACATTTACAGTTCCTTCGGTCGACCCGGCAATTCCAAAAGGCGCAACCAGTCAATCGGCGACGCCCTTCAAATCCGACCCGCCATTCGGCAAGATCTCGGCGCCGAGTTCAGAACGTCTGACGGCACGTATCGAGGCTGTTGAGCCGCTGGCGCTGGAACCGGAATCAGATAGACCCGCGATCGAACCGCGCCGTCCGACACAACCGGTCGCCGGACGCTTCGGGCCTGCCCTCACCTATCTTTGGCTGGTCATGACCAGACCATCTGAACCCAAACCGTCGGGCAGACGCCGCAGATGGCGGCCCACCATCCCGCTGCTTTCACCGTCGATGAACTTTGCAGTTCTTGCAGGTGCTGGCGTCCTGGCCGTAACCGTCAAATCTCTGCCCTCGCCAGCGCAATTGTATCCACTGGAGCGCACGCTTGAGCAACGGACCGAACGACAATTGGTCATTCACACCGCGGCAGGGCAACCGTTTGCCCACCGTGGCGGCTGCGTCGAAGCACCGGTGACCGTCAAGGAGTTACCCCGGCACCTGATTGACGCACTGGTCGCCATGGAAGATCGCCGCTTCTTTTCCCACTATGGGATCGACCCAAAGGGCATCATTCGCGCCGCCAAACGCAATTTCGACGCCCGCCGGGTTGTCGAAGGCGGCAGCACAATCACACAGCAGTTGGCAAAGATCGCTTATCTGTCGCGCGATCGCACATTCGACCGGAAACTCCAGGAACTGCTCATCGTCCTTCGCTTGGAACTGCTCCTTACGAAGAACCAGATTCTCGAGCGCTATCTCAGCACAGCCTATTTCGGCTCCGGATGCCACGGGCTTCGGGCGGCAGCGCGCCACTATTTTGGAAAACAGGTCGGTGACCTTACCATTTCCGAGTCCGCCTATCTCGTCGCACTCCTTCGTTCGCCTTCCAAACTGACGCGTCACCCCGAACTCGCCATCGCGCGCCAACAGCTTGTCCTCGGCTCAATGGTCGAAACGGGCACTCTCACAGCAGATCGGCGTTCCAGCCTGAAGCCGATGGAGCTTCGAGCCAAGAAACCGAACGACTTTGGCGCCTACTATGCCGACTGGATCGAACAGACGATCAAATTGCCGGAAGATGGCAAGTCGACGCCTCTCAAAGTCCAAACGAGTTTCGATCCCACTCTGCAGAAACTGGCAGACAGGACCCTCAAGAATGTCCTGGTGCGATGGGGAAAAGGGGTCAAGGCTAGCCAGATGGCTCTCGTCGCCATGCGACCCGATGGCCGTGTCCTGGCGATGGTCGGCGGCCGGGACTATGGCAAGAGCCAGTTCAACCGAGCTTTCCAGGCGCAACGTCAACCGGGTTCCGCCTTCAAGACTTTCGTCTATATGGCGGCGTTGAGAAAAGGCGCTCAACCGAATATGCGCGTGGCAGATCAGCCGCTTACCATCGGAGAATGGTCACCACAGAATTTTGGCCACAACTTCCGAGGCAATGTTTCACTGCAACAGGCATTTGCCTCATCAATCAACACGGTTGCCGTGCGGCTTTCCGAGGCCTCGGGGCGCGATGACGTAATCGGTGCTGCACGCGATCTCGGCATTCAGACAACGTTGCAGTCGACACCGTCCATTGCTCTTGGCACATCGGAAGTGAATCTTGTCGAACTGACATCGGCCTATGCGGCAATCTCTGCCGATGCCTATCCTGTTCACCCCTGGGGCGTGACCGCTCTCGGGAGCCAGGATGCAAAGCTAGCCAGACCACCGGAAGGGGCCGGCAAATGGAAGCTGATGGTTGGCGACCACCTTCGTTCGATGCTTGGTACCGTCGTGAGCCATGGCACGGCACGCGGCGCCCGTCTGCCGATCCCGGCCTATGGCAAAACAGGAACGAGTCAGGATTTCAGAGATGCATGGTTCGTCGGCTTTGCGGGTAATCTCGTCGTAGGCGTTTGGGTCGGCAATGACGACAACTCGTCCATGCGTGGCGTAACGGGCGGTAGCCTGCCAGCCAGCATATGGCGGTACTTCATGACCCTGGCACGCGCCAAGGACAAAGACTTCAAAGCAAAACCGGGCAAAGTCGCGGCGTTTGCCGCCAGAACGAAAGCGCTACAAAAAACTGCATCAGCAGAGTTCGCGAGCCTCCTCACCCCGCCACAGCCCAAGGTCAGGAAACAGCGCCGCCGATCGTCTGAGGATCGGCGTTTCAGCGGCGGTTTCTACTATGGTGGTCGGTATTATTACCGGGAATATGAAGACCCGCGGCGCTATAGGCGCACTGCTCCACCACGCAGAACCTATCGGAGTTATCAGAACAACCGGCGCCGCTGGTGGTCAGGAGATGGGGGCTGATTTGCCATTCGCGGCCTCGATAACCACCAACAGAAATGTCAATAGAATCAATCACACGAACTTGATATCTTCGCAATCGACCCCATCTTTAACGGACCGGGGAACCAAGACAGAGCAGAATCGTTCCGACTGCCGCCAGGGCGGTCTTTCGAGGACTGTGTTTCTGCTCTCCAAGGAGGACAAAGTATGGGGAAAATTCTATTGGCCGCGATGGCAATCGCGGTCGCAGGGCTTTTGAATCTATCAATAAATCATTCCGCAGTTGCAGCACCCGCAGCGCTTGCAGCAAAGATTCCGGGAATTGATTCCAAAGCGCAATCGCCGCTGATAGACGTTGCCTGGAAACTCAAGCGTAGCTGGCACAATGGCTGTCAGCGTTGGCGTTGGGCCAAATACCGGAAGCGGATCTGCAACGGTTATGGCAAGTGCCACTGGAAGTATTCGGGCTACTACTGGGGTGCCTGTTACAGGGCGCCTGCACCGAAGCGTCCGCCGGCCTATCGCCCGCCGCCGCGTCCGACATACTAAATAAACGGACCTGATCTGGAGATCGGCCGGAGAGCATATCAACCTCCGGCCGATTTTTTTTGCCACTCTCCGACTTGACGCACCTCGACAATCCCGCAGATAGTTGCCGCGGGCCAAGCCAAGGCGTGGCCCGCGTTCTCAGGGCGGGGTGAAAGTCCCCACCGGCGGTGATGGCATGGATCAAGCGATCGATCATGCATGAGCCCGCGAGCGCCCGACCGGATTTCCGGCGGGGTCAGCAGACTTGGTGTGATCCCAAGGCCGACGGTGATAGTCCGGATGGAAGAGAACGGGCATGGCACAAACTGGTCAACTCCGTCCGGCCAAAGTGCCGTTCCCCGTGCGTCCTGATTCTGGTTGCAACGTTCGAGGAACACCATGAATCAGACCCTACCTACGACAGATGCAAACACAAACACCCGGTCACATCCAGACGGGCCGGGGCGTATCGCCTTCATACAAGCCGGATGGCACAAGGATATCGTCGACCAGAGCCGCTTGGGCTTTCTTGCCGAACTCAAGAAGCTTTCCGGTGACACCTACGGCGTCGATGTGTTCGATGTTCCCGGCGCGTTCGAGATCCCATTGCAGGCAAAACTGATCGCACAAGCCGGCGGTCATGCAGCCATCGTTGCAGCCGGGCTCGTTGTCGACGGCGGCATTTACCGCCACGAGTTCGTCGCAGATGCCGTCATCAGCGGCTTGATGCGCGTGCAGTTGGACATGGAAATACCCGTCATCTCTGCCGTTTTGACACCGCAGCAGTTCCATGGGCACGACGAGCATACACGGTATTTCACTGAGCATTTTGTCATCAAGGGCGCCGAAGCGGCTCAGGCGTGCGTTCGAACGATAGAAACCGTGGGAGCCGCAAAAGCGATGGCAGCATAGATGCGCATCGTCGATATTCGGGAAAAGACGGTTCCCATCTCGCGTTATGCCGATCCAACGATCGCTCCTCTATCACTGACCACAAGCCTCATCGCTGTGGTCAGTGATATTCGTGGCGAGGATGGCCCGCTTACAGGCTACGGCTTCGCCTCGGTCGGCCGTTTCGCCCAAGGCGGTCTCATAAGCGAGCGATTCGCGCCACGCCTTCTGGCTGCCGCTCCCGATGTACTAGACGACGCCGAAGGAAATGTGATCGATCCAGTTCGAGCTTGGTCGATCATGATGCAGGGCGAAAAACCGGGCGGCCATGGCGAACGGTGCGTTGCCGTCGGCGCTCTGGATATGGCACTTTGGGATCTCGCGGCAAAAGCCCGCAACGAACCTCTATATCGCATGATTGCCAAGCGTTTCGGTCGATCAACCGACGCTGGTCCGATACCCGTCTATGCCGGTGGTGGCTACTACTATCCTGATAACGACATCCATCGATTGCAAGACGAAGTCGCGCGCTTCAAAGACCTTGGCCTCGATCGCGTAAAGATCAAGATCGGATCTGCCGCAATTGACCAAGACGTCCGACGCATTGAAGCAGTGCTTGCGATCATTGGGTGCGGCAAGCGATTGGCCGTCGATGCGTTGAACTCATATGCGCGCGCCGATGCCTTGGCCGCGGCCCACGCGATAGAATCCTTCGATCTCGCCTGGTTCGAAGACATTTGCGATCCGCTGGATTACGAGACTCACAGGCACATCGCCGAGATTTATCGACCGCCCGTTTCAGCAGGCGAAGCCTTGTTCTCGGCTGCCGATGCCCGAAACCTTCGCCTCTATGGCGGTCTCAGGCCCCGGCACGATGTCCTGACCTTCGATCCGGCACATTGCTACGGTCTACCGGAGTATGTCCGGATCGTTGAAGCCTATGAGGCTCACGGCTGGTCCCGAACAGATTTCCAACCGCATGGCGGGCATCTCTTCGGGCTTCATGTTACCGCAGGTCTCGGCCTCGGAGGATGCGAAAGCAATCCATGTAGCTTCCAACCCTTTGGCGGATTTGGCGATGGTGATGTCATTGAGCGTGGATTGATCTCCCCGCCACAAGCGCTCGGCTTATACCAGCGGCGGTCAGTATTGCCCCTTGTCATGGCCTCAAACCGGTCACTTGGGCAGGCGCGGTGCGCAGGACGATGCCGGCGCATCGTTCAAGCACCGGAACGCACCCGATGGCCGGTTTCAGGCCACCGGAGGCCGCGTGCATTTGCCCGCAGGCGTCGTTGCGTCCTGCTTGCAGTACCCGGCACTGCGGCGCAGAACGCGCCTAACCTGAGAACAAATGCACACGGTGACAAGGGGCAATACTGACCGCCGCTGGTATTAGGCATCGAAACGCGTTCGGACCTCATGGATCTTTTCAGACAATCCGTCGGATCATGACATCAAACCGACACGGCCGCGCCACTCAACCCGGGCGAGTGACGCGGACGCTCAAACCTTAGAAGTTAGTCAGAAGGGACAGGCGATTATCAGCCTTTGTCTTCCATGCACTTTTGCGTGGCTTCGTCCCACTTCTCGCCTGGCTTGCATTTCGTCGTCTGTTGTACGACGGCTGCAGGGCTGCTGGTCACGACGGAGAGGCCTTTCGATCCAACGGCTGCAGCGGGGCCTGAAATTGCGAACACAAGGCCAAGAATGGACAGAGTCATCAGTGCTGTTTTCATGACTTTCCTCATAGCTGGTTTTGCGCATCCGCAGGTCCGATCCGACGGATGCTGATGTGATCAACCGGTTATCGGCTGCTCAAAAACGCGGCAGCATATGCTTGCTGCTCGCACGCGGCCGCAGACCCGCAAACGGGCACTTAACGCGTATGTGGGCTGGCGACCGTGAACCCGGGTGCGCTATCGCGGCCCCGTTGCTCACATTCAATAGGATGACTGAAAATGGTGGCACGTCTCGGGCTGCATTCTGGAGTTTTTGAGGAAGGATTCTGACACATCGCCAAGGTCCCGTCGCAAGTTTGGCGGTCTGCCTCGATGAAATTCCATCTGCACAAAATCGCAATATTCCGTCAGCGGAAAATCCTTGAGGTCAACGTCGTCTCTGCATCTCCCGCTTCTACAAACCTCGTTGATGATCACGACGGGGCATACAATGACAAAAACGACAGCGGCACGTTTGGCCTTCGCGGGCGCGGCTCTTCTTCTAGCAATCGATCCACTGCTTTGGCTCGCTGAGACCTGGCGCGACCCATCTTATGGGTCCGACGGTGCATGGGTATTTGCCATCATTGTGGGACTGTTTGTTTGGAGCGTATCAAGCAGGACGCGGGCGGGCTTTAAACCTCAAACCGATACAGCGATCACGCTTCTCGCTATTTCCGGCGCGGTTCGGATGGCAGGACAGATCCTTGCCATAAATACGGTTAGCGCTCTTACGCTGGTTATCGATGTCTATGCATTGGCGCTCCTGTTCGGTACGGCCTCTCGCATGCGCGCCGTATCCCCATTCTGGCTTGCGATCGGCTTTGCGTTCTCGCTGCCGCTCGAGCGTATTGTTCAGAGGACCGCCGGCTATGGATTGCAGCGTCTCGCAGCCGATGGCGCCTGCGCCGTACTTGGCACGGTCTTCGAAGATACAATCTGCGAAGGCGTCCGCATTGTGCTGAATGGCCAAGACGTGCTGGTCGACCTTCCCTGCTCCGGTGCGCGTGCGATTCTTCTTCTGGCGCTGGGATTCACTGTTGTCGCAGCGATCTGCCGCCCCAGCCTTCACCAGACACTGACGGGCGCCGCGATCGTTCTGGCCGCAGCGCTGGCATCGAACATGTTTCGCATCACTGTCCTTGCCATCGGTATTGCGCGTCCGGATTGGTTCTGGGGTGCCGATGTGATGGCCGAGCCGTGGCACGACCTTATTGGCCTGACCACGCTTGGTCTCGGAGCCATCCCCCTCATCGCCTGGGGCCGGACGATCTATCGCCCGCTACCGAGCCGCTGCCGGACATTCGATGTTCCGCTGGGATCGGTACCCGACCGGGTTCGCAAGGAAGGTTGGTGGTTTGAAACACGGCAGAGCTCGGCAATGATGACGCTGCCTGGCGGACTGGCACTCCTTCTTGCGGCAGTCCTGATCATCTCTCTGCCGCGAACGCCGGTAGACGTTGCGCGGAAGGAAAAGCCCATCACTCTGCCACTCTGGGTCGAAGGCCATGCCGCGGCGCCGATTGAACTCTCGTCTCAGGAAAAAGACTATTTCACGCAATTCGGCGGGACGGCGGCGAAGGCACGCTATGGCAATCACACTTTGATGGTTATCCGCACGTCTTCGCCCTTGCGTCATCTGCACGCGCCCGATGAATGCCTTCGAGGGCTCGGTTTCGACGTGGACTATCTCGGCGCGAGCTTCGAGCCTGTTCCGACCGCCGTCTACCGTGCAACTGCACCCGACGGAACAGCTTTCCGCATCGACGTCAGCTTCGTATCGGAGCGCGGCACGATCACGACCAACGTCGCCACCGCCGTATGGCGCTGGCTGCACCATGGCGAGCGCATTTGGACAGCGGTCCAGCGAATCTCGCCGGAATCGGTTCCCGAGAGTGAGCATCGTGCCTGGGGCCAGGCAATCGCCGCGGCGCTCGACCTCCCAACCCGGACGGCGTTCCCCCGCGCCGCAACCAATATCGCATCTCGCTAAGGAGTGAATCTATGATGCCTAATCGCATGACGGCAATTCGTGGGCTCGCCTGTCTCGCAATCGTAGCGGCAGCCGCAGTCCCCTTTCCGGCCCATGGCGCAACGGATGAACGTGGCGGGCGGATCGAGGCCATGGTCGATGGAAAGACCATCAGCTTTCCGACGCTTCGCGTGGATATCTCCGCCAATGTTCAAGGCGATCTTGCAAGCGTGACGGTTATTCAGACCTTTGCCAATCCGACAGCCTCGGCGCTCAACGCAACCTATCTGTTTCCCTTGAACAAGGATGGCGCTGTAACGGCCATGCAGATGCATGTGGGCGACGAGATCGTGCAGGCAAAGATCGAAAAGCGCGCGTCGGCGCGTCAAACATTCGAAGCCGCAAAGCGCGAAGGCAAAGCGGCGGCACTCCTCGAACAGCACAGGCCCAATATGTTCACCCAGGACATTGCCAATCTGATGCCGGGGATGCCGATCAAGGTCACGCTGACCTATGCTCAAACAGTGCCGCGCATCGACGGACGTTACGAACTGGTCGTGCCACTTGTCGTCGGACCAAGATACATTCCCGATCCGCAGCGATCCCCACCGTCCGCGACGGTTGTTTTCGACGGCACATCGCGTGTCGAGGTTCCCGAAGACCGGCAATCCCCTCGCGCGGCGGGACAATGGTCCTTCTCGCCGGCACCGGACTATCCCCACGTATCAGGCCTGACGACACCGGAAACGATTGAGGACGACCGGGTTGGAATCACCGTTGCACTGACTTCCGGCACAGCCATCGCGGCCGTGACAAGTCCGACTCACCCGATTGCTGTCACCGACAGCGAGGCCTCCAAATCGATCTCCCTGGAAAGAGGCCGGACAATCGACAACAAGGACTTTGTCCTCCGCTACGAGCTCACGGGCGAGAAACCGCAGGCAGGGTTTCTTGCGCACCGCGATGATCGCGGCGGCTTTTTCTCCTTGATGATCGAGCCGCCGAGTATTCCCGAGCCTAAAGACGTCATGTCACGGGAGTTGGTCTTCGTCCTCGATACATCGGGCTCGATGAATGGCGAGCCGATCGCCGCATCGAAAACGTTCATGCGCCACGCACTCCAGGCGATGAGGCCGACGGACTATTTCCGCGTCATCCGCTTCTCCAACAATGCTTCGGAGTTCACGACAGGCCCGGTACCGGCAACGCCAGCCAACAAGGCTGCGGGGCTGGCCTATGTCCGGTCCTTGACAGCCGGCGGAGGTACCGAAATTCCCAATGCGATCCGACAGGCCTTTGCAGTCCGTCCTGCCGGCGGAACAATGCGGATCGTTGTGTTTCTCTCCGACGGATATATCGGCAACGAGGCCCACGTCCTCAATCTCATTGGCGCCAATATCGGACAGGCACGGATCTATGCTTTCGGCGTCGGTACATCTGTGAACCGTTTTCTGCTTGGAGAAATGGCGCGAAAGGGTCGCGGATTTGTGCGCTACATCGATCCAACCGAAAAGAGCAACGATGCAGCGATCGACCTTGCAAACCGATTGCAATCCCCGCTTCTGACGGACATCGAAATCGATTGGGGTGACCTGGAAGCAGAAGGCATTACGCCTGCGTCGATCCCCGATCTCTTCGCCGGCGACTCCATCCGAATCCAGGGACGGTTTCAGGCGACAGGGCGACAAACCATTACTGTAAAAGGACGCGTCAATGGAAATGTCGCGACCTTGCCGCTCACAATCACCTTGCCCGAGACGAGCACCAAAAGTGCGACAAGCGCACTCCCCGCGATTTGGGCTCGCTCCCGGATTGCCGACCATATGAGGGAGTTGAGCAGTCCGGTTCGATTGCGCACCAGCGGTGCATCCGATGTCAGCCTTCAGAATGCTGTCACCAAGCTGGGACTGGAACATTCCCTTGTCACACAATGGACGTCATTCGTCGCTGTCTCCCGAAAAGTGATCAATGAGGATCCGCTGCTGGCCAAGCAGAGCGATGTCCCTCTTCCCATGGTCGACGGGGTGACGGAGTTCGCATATCCCAACCGCGGCCGCTCAGCCCAGTTGAAGCCCATACCTGGCATTCAACGGACAGGGCCGTCCATCGTCAAACCGGGATTGACCAAAGTGGCCTCGCGCTTCAGCGGTGGATCGACACCAGAGCCCGCGGCTCTTGCAGGGTTGGTTCTCATCTTTCTGCTTGTGGCGAGTGGATTGATTTTCACACGCCAAAAGACTGCCTGACATTCCAAAAACCTGTCAGAAATCCCATATGAAACGGGAGCCGGCCATGCGCCGGTTCCCCAATAGGTACTCGGATGATCCTCAAGCCGGCCCTCTCCCCCAGCCCAACCACCCCGAGGGTAGCCTTATTGGGTGGCTGGGCTGGGGGAGAGGGCCAGCGACGGCAACACAGTCTCACTTTGGCGACTTTGTTATCAGTGTCTAAAGCCTTGAAGATGTGGACGAGGTGGGCAAGTACTAAAAACCGAAGAGGGGCTCAACGTGACGGCACGTACTATCCTGGTTGTTGACGACGACCCGCATATTCGCGACGTGATCAAATTCACGCTCGAGAAGGCAGGCATGAATACACTCCTCGCCAAAGACGGAGCCGATGCCTTGCGGCAATTCACGCGCAGCGAAGCCGACCTGGTGGTTCTCGACATCAACATGCCGGAACTCGACGGGTTAGAGGTCTGCCGGGAAATCCGAAAATCGTCCGACGTACCGGTCCTCTTTCTGTCTTCACGCGATGAAGAAGTCGACCGCATCATCGGACTGGAAATCGGTGGCGACGATTATGTGACCAAGCCGTTCAGTCCGCGCGAGCTGCTGGCGCGTGTGAAAGTTATCCTCAAGCGCCTTCGAGCAACGCCTGAAGTCAAAGGCGACAGCGATGTTCTGAGCCACGGCAATGTATCGTTGGACGCGATTCGTCATCTGGTGACCTGGGCAAATGAACCGGTGCAGCTCACCGCAACGGAGTTCGCCATTTTGGAAGGCTTCCTCAAACGACCCGAGCATGTCCTGGATCGCAACAACATCATCGATCGGGCTTATGGGCTAACAGTGCATGTCAGCGATCGGACGGTCGACAGCCACATTCGCCACATAAGGCAGAAGTTCGAAAAATATGGCTGCGAAGACCTGATCGAGACCGTTCACGGTGTCGGATATAAACTCGGCACCTGCACCTAAGGCATGGCCATGAAACGGTACCCTGCAGTCAAGACGGTTCTGCTGATCGTCAATCTTCTGGTGCTGATTCTGCCGGTCGGCGGTCTCGTCTTCTTTCGGATCTACGAGAACAAGCTCGTTCAGGAGACCGAAATCGAACTGATTTCACAGGCAGCTCTGATCGGTGCACTGCTGAAAGAGCGTATCGTAAAAACGATACCTTCTCCGGAAACCCACGGTATTCCAGTCGACGCCGGCCGCCGATCATCACAGGACATAAGCACCCGCGACGGTTCAAAAAGCGATCCATCCGCGAGCTACGATCCCAACCGGCATCTCTACTACACACCGCAGAAACCACTGGTCGACCTCGCAAAAAATGAAGTCCTGCCATCACGCCCTGATGGCGCCGAACCGGATACGCCGCCTGATCCCGTTCTCCTGGAAATCGGCGAAGAGATTACAAGGATCTTCATTGATGCACAGAAGACCACGCTTGCGGGGATGCGACTGCTCGATCATCGAGGCATCACGATTGCCGGCCGCAATGAAATCGGTCTCTCCTTTGCGCATGTGGAGGAGGTTCAAAAAGGGCTGAGCGGACAGTATACGAGCGTCCTGAGGCAGCGTCTCTCCGATGCCACACCACCGATCGCATCGATCAGCCGAGGCACCTTCATTCGTATCTTTGCTGCCTATCCGGTGATCCACGAGTCAAGAGTTTGGGGCGTCGTCTACCTTTCGCGTACGCCCAACAACATCATCAAGGACATGTATGCGGAGCGGGACCGACTGATCCTGGCGGGGTTGACAATCCTCGGCCTGACGATTGCCCTCGGCCTGTTCACATCCTGGACAATCTCCCGTCCGATCCACGAACTCATCCGACGCGCAAATCGCACGACCGCCGGCGACTATCAGATGCTGCAGCCATTGGAGCGGCCGGGAACCAAGGAGCTTGCACTCTTGTCGGGAAGCTTTTCCGATATGGCCAACAGCCTGCAGCAACGCTCAACCTATCTTCGCGACTTTGCCAACCGGATCTCGCATGAGTTTAAGACACCCCTCACGTCGATCCGTGGCTCCGCCGAGCTTCTCGGCGAGCACCGCGACACCATGTCGGACGAAGAACGGTCGCGCTTCATCAACAACATTCTGGCCGATACCGACCGGCTCAGACAGCTAACCAACCGCCTGCTCGAGCTTGCCCGCGCCGACAACATCGTACCGGCGGAAGACGCCATTGAGATCCGGCCTGTCCTCGAGCGAATTAAAGCTCAGCACGAATCACCAAGCTGTAAGATTGAACTAAACGGACAGGACACCATCAAAGCACCGATCTCGGATGACAATCTGGAGAGCGTACTCTCCAACCTTGTCGTCAACGCGGTTCAACATGCCGCAACTGCGGTAACCATCGATCTCCACGCCGACGACGATACCGCGACCATAACCGTCACCGATAACGGTGAGGGCGTATCTAAGCTCAATCGGGACAAGATCTTCGACCCGTTCTTCACCACGCGGCGGGAAGAGGGCGGTACCGGTCTCGGACTGCGCATCGTCCACTCGATTTTGGAAGCCCATGGGGGTTCCATCGAATTCGACGACGATGCAAGCGAGACCAGATTTGTTCTGAAACTACCATCCGTCTGACCTAGAGCGCTTTCAAAGAATACGGAATCGTTTGACCGGCTTTTCGCGTTTGCAGGCTAGGCACGATCCGCGTTGTGGTCTTTGCTGACCATAAGCGGGTCGTAACGACGTCCGGCGAGCGCGAAAAACCGGCCTTCGGTGGGCCCATTTCGCCCATCGGCGTCGTTCCGAAGCTTGCCCGATGCGACGGCATCGCGCCGCGCTCCGCGCCTTGCCGAATGAACGAAATGGGCGCCATCAAATGATCCCGTATTCTTTGAAAGCGCTCTAGAGCCCGTGCACCGGATAGAAAAGGCTGACCGCGAGAAGTAAGGCCATCGCGACCAAAACGATCGAGACGGCTTTAAGAACTGCAATTCGATCCCTGGATCGTGGGCAAAATCGACCGTTTTCTGGTACGAGCTGTTGCATTGACTGCTCCCATAATGACACGAGCGTTTACCCATTGGTCGCGTCGGGAGAGCAATTGGTTCAAGCGGTCTGAAAATTTCAAGCCGGACCGGAGTGTTGAGGAACGCGCGTTCAACGCGCTATATGCTAACGCGGTTGAACAGCAAAAGACGGGCACTCCCGCCTCATTCAGGACAAGCAAATGACCCCCCAGGTTACACGTGACGAATTTACGAAGCGCTGGGTCTTGATCTGCATGACGTGCGCAGTCTTCGCCACCCTGATGATCGGCTACTATATGGCGATGGATTATCTGTTCGATGTTAAGATGTCGGAACAGGCCATCAACTTCGTCGTCGCTTGCGCCGTCAATACCGCATTCTTTGTCTATATCCGCTGGGCCGTTGTACCGCGCATGATCACACGCGGCCGTGGTGCGCGGTACGGCATCGCAATGCATTTGCCACTGATCACCTACGTCAATATCGCCATTCTCGCCTTCGATCTGAAACCCGCTGCCTTCGAAGATATCGGCCTTGGCGCCCTCGGCGTAGCGGGAGCGATTTTGGCAGCCATCGTGTTTTTCGATGCGGCTTGGATGCCAGACAAGACACCTCAGGCCGACGACTAATACCAGCGGCGGTCAGTATTGCCCCTTGTCATGGCCTCAAACCGGTCACTTGGGCAGGCGCGGTGCGCAGGACGATGCCGGCGCATCGTTCAAGCACCGGAACGCACCCGATGGCCGGTTTCAGGCCACCGGAGGCCGCGTGCATTTGCCCGCAGGCGTCGTTGCGTCCTGCTTGCAGTACCCGGCACTGCGGCGCAGAACGCGCCTAACCTGAGAACAAATGCACACGGTGACAAGGGGCAATACTGACCGCCGCTGGTATAACAGCGATCACCGGCACTCAATCGAAAACGATTGAGTGCCGTTTGGCTGAGAAGACAGTGCCCTAAAAGGCGATCTTGTCCTCGATTGCCGCCAGGCCAGCTTTGGCGCAGACGACATCGTTCTTCGGTCCGGGAGCACCGGACACACCCACTGCGCCGAGCAGGCTGCCGTCGCCATGGCGAATCTGAACGCCGCCGCCGATCGGAAGCGCATTGGTGACACCTCGGATCGCCCAGGACTCACCCTTCTCCGTCAACTCTGAGAGTTCCAGTGTATCTGTCCGGAAGCTCAAAGCCGTCCAGGCCTTCCGATAAGCGGTATCGGGTGTATGTGCGCCTGCAAATCTGTCGCGTAATGTCACTTGCAGATTGCCGCCGCGATCCACGACGCTCACCGCAGCCTGATAGCCTTCGGCCTGGCATTTCTTGAGCGTGGCCTGAGCCAGTTCAAGGGCGGTTTCCAAGGTCAGTGACTGAACGGTGAATGTTGCCTTGTCTTCAGCCATCGATAGGCCAGAGCTCGCGCTTGTAAGAATGACTGCGGCAGAAATTGCCCTGATACACCGGTTCATGTTGGGTCCTTCCTTCGAATTGATTGCGGCGGAGTATAAACTTCTGGATCGCGCAACGTTTGAGGCAAATCAATTCCGCGCAAGAAATGGGAGGTCCTTGGGCCGGAAAGCCAATAGCGTGTAGCAGCTGACATGCTCAGGGAGGCCCAAGGATGGCGCGCAGGGAAAGCCGTGAAATACTCGTTCGTCGTGTGAATGCGCTGGACTGGGCGCAGATTGCGGATGATCTCGGCCGCGACGGGGTTGCGCTAACGGGCCGGCTTATCAGCGATGAAGTTTGCGACACACTCTCCGCGCTTTATGGCAACGACAAGAGTTTTAGGAGCCGCGTGGTAATGGCACGACACGGATTTGGCTCTGGCGAGTACAAATATTTCGACTACCCGCTGCCCCAACCAATCGACGCGTTGCGGCTTGCCCTCTACACGCATCTGGCACCGATCGCGAATTCATGGATGGAAGCCATGGGCGTGGCGCACCGCTATCCGGACACGCTGGAGGAAATGCTCGCGCGCTGTCATGGGGCCGGTCAGTCACGACCGACACCACTGCTCCTGAAATATGGACCGGGTGACTATAACTGCCTGCATCAGGATCTGTATGGCGAGCAGGCTTTTCCCATCCAGATCGTCATTCTCTTGAGCACGCCCGGTGAGGATTTTGTCGGCGGCGAGTTCGTTCTGACGGAACAACGTCCCCGGATGCAATCGCGAACGGAAGTCGTGCCCCTCATGAAAGGGCACGGCGCCCTATTCGCGGTCAACGAACGACCGAAAGAAGGCAAGCGAGGCTACTACAGAGTCAAGATGCGTCACGGTGTGAGCCGGCTGCGAAGCGGCGAACGCTACACCGCCGGCATTATTTTCCACGACGCAAAATAGGGCCTGGAACAAAGTAAGCCCTCAGCATTCGATCGGCTTGTACATCAGGACGACGTCTTTCACCGGGAATTCACAGTCCCATCCACGCTGGCGTGCGATCTCCTGAAACGTCGTCTCGCAATAAAAGACCACATGGGTCGGATCTTTGCGGTAGTGCCAATTTGCGAAAAGTGCATCGTCGGTCCGAAAGCAGGTCATGACCCCCAGCCAACCGCCGGGCCTCAACATTTCGTCGAGATGGCCGAATTCTTCGGCAGGGTGATGGAAGTGTTCGGCGACCTCTGTGCAGGTAATGAAATCGAAGATTTGCGATAGGGGCGCGTCGTCCGTGTGAAAGAACGGATCGTAGAGTGATATCCGGTGACCTGCCTCCTGCAACATTGCCGCCAGAGCGGGGCCCGGGCCGCAGCCAAAATCGAGTCCTTGCGAATTTTTTTCCAGCTTGGCCAGGAGCGGATCGGCGAGTTTCGACAAAAACTTTCGATAGCCTGGATCGCCTGGATCGTTCTCGTGCAAGAGATACTGACGATACTCGTTCTGTGCCGTGGGGTGGTGACAAGGATCGAGAAACCGTGCTTCGCACCGATCGCAGCGCCAGTAATCCTGACCGCCGACGCTCAGAAAGCGCCGTGGCGCCGGCGCCTTGCAGACCGGACAAGCTGTCAAACCATTCTCAGATGTTTTCGCCGTCGAAGCGTCGAGACCGCCCATTCATCCCGCTCCCAGTTGCCACTGCAACGGACACAAGGTCTCAGAACGGCCTTGTCGGTCCAAGCGAGCCGATAAAGAGCATGGCACCGAGCAGGAGGACAAAGGCAGACCCGCCGATCCCGGCAGTCAGTGATATCCGGTTTGCCCAAACGCCGTGACCACCTGCCAAGCGGAGCGCCACAGCCTTTGACCCGACGGCCAGGGCCGCCAGAACGGAAACAGTGATCGCGGTGCCAAGCGCCATTGCGAATGTGGCCCCGACACCCGCCAAAAATATGCCTTGAGCCAAAGCAAAGACCAGAACGATCAGCGCTCCGGTACAGGGCCTGATGCCAACCGCCAAAACGATCGCGGCCGCCTTTTTGATGTCGAGATCGCCATCAAGCTGATCGGGCTGCGGCATATGCCCATGATTGCAACAGGCGTCGCCGTCATGATCGTGATGGTGATGGTCATGATCGTGGTGATGGTCATGGTCGTGACCATGGCTATGACTGCTGGATTTCGGGATGATCGCCCGGCGGAGCTGACTGAACAAAAGCCAGGCGCCGACGATGGCGATCAGAGCGTAACTCGCTGTCTCCATCCAACTGGCGAACGCCCTTATTCTCAATCCCGCAGCATTGAGGATCACGGCCAGGACGCCCACGATAACGACAGCTGTAAGCGCTTGGACTCCGGCTGCCAGGAAACTCAAAACGATACCGCGCCTGACGGTGCGCTCATTGGCAATGACATAAGATGAGATGACAGCTTTGCCGTGGCCTGGTCCGGCAGCATGAACGATGCCGTAAAGAAAGCTGAGGCTTGCCAGCACCCACCCGGCCGCCAATGAGCCCTCATTCTTCAAATTGCGAACTGCTTTCGCGAGACTGCGGTGCAGATTCTGTTGGGTGGTTTGGATCCATGCCCAAAAGCGTGTCCAGGCACTTGCCTCGGTTCGTAGCGTGGATGTGGGCGCATTTGATGGAGCCGACGTCGTCGCGTCCGGTGTCGGAACCTGGAAAGGGCTCGACTGCGCCTGGCTCTCGGCGGCCATCGCAAAAAAGAGCGCGATCAACACAGCTAGAACGCCGAGACCAAAAGAACCTCGGCGGCGACCTGACTTATCAGCCATCGCAGTTTATTGAGACCGTCTGCGCGAATTTCGATCCAAATCCGCTGTTGGCATCCAATCCTTCGAAGAATGATTCCGTCAGACTTGCGGTTTCGACCTGCTCGTTCTTGCGGCGCTGGAGTCCGACCGAGCAGTTCTTTGGCGCCGCAGACGCCAGTTGAACCGGATTGGTTTCGGCAAATGAGAAAGCGACGAAGTAAGTCGGATCGTAGATGGAAAGGCTCGATGCCACTTTGCGGGCATCGACGGATTTGCTCAGCGGCAATGTGAAATTCAGAACCAGAACGCCGTCTTCATGGTCGAGCCAATAGTCCTTTGGCGGTTCGATCGCCACATCGTTGGTGCCCGCCTTCATGAAGGTGAAGTAGTCGAACTCCTTCAGCGAAACCACATTCTCCTCGGCAAGCGCATGCAGCTCTTTGCGGTCGAACTTGCCGTCGCCATTCTTGTCCAGCCCCTGTGCTGCAAAAGCCGAATAGAATTCATCGAACGTCCATCGATGACGGACACCGATAATCCGCTGGCTCTTGTCATAGAGCAGCGTGCTTTTGACGGTGACCCAAACATGCGGATGGGCCGTGGCCGGTACGGCCATTGAGGCCCACACCGTGATAACCGCCAAAGTTGAAAGGATCTGCCGTGTCATTATTTGCATCCTATCAGATCAACGCGAGCGTCGACGCAGTCAATTATGCGCAAAAAAGTTGATCGATCCTAAGTTGCTTCGGTGCGCCGATCTCGAATCGGTGCAAGTTCAAGAACGCTAACCGAGTCTCCTGACAGACAATGGCGGCTGAAATCAGGCATTGCAAATGGACATAGGGACGCTGCAAGCACGACAAACGCAAAACGGGCGACGCTTGGCGCCGCCCGCTTCGGATAAGTTTTGTAACGAAACGTCGATCGACTACTTGAAGCGCCGATACGTAACCGTCACGCGGGTGCCGACACGGATCTTGCTATAAAGATTGACCACGTCCTTGTTGTAGAGACGGATGCAGCCGTGCGTGACGTCCTTGCCGATCGTCCAAGGGGCATCCGTACCGTGAATACGATACAGCGAGCTGCCAAGATAAAGCGCGCGAACGCCAAGAGGATTGCGCGGGTGGCCACCCGGGACTGAAATCGGGAGCTTCGGATTTTCGCGGCGCATCGACGGGGTCGGGGTCCAGCGAGGATTCACGGCCTTGCGAGAGACGCGCATGGTGCCTTCCCAACGGGCATTGCCTGCAGGCACGCCGATCGGATAGCTGACAGCCTTGCCACGTGCCACGATGTGATAGAGGCGGCGATCAGCAAAGCTGACGATAATCTGGTTCGGTGAGTATTTTGTCGAGAAGGACGTGGTGTAGCGTCCCGCCTTGCCACCGGCGCCACCTTTGCCAAACAGAGCCGAGAATGGACCGGCGTGTGCCGTATCCGGAACGAGGCTCAATGCCATTGCCGTGATGCCGAGTGCGGTGAAGATGCCTGTGAGAGTGGTTATGCGTTTCATGTTCATTCCCCCTTTATCGGTGCCTTATGGGTACTAGGTTGAACTAAAAGGCTGCTCGAATAGGTCCAAATGTGCGGTCTGCGTTTAGCGGATTACGTGAACCGGTGCGCCGATATGGACGCGCTCGTAAAGGTCGGCGACATCCGCGTTGTGCATGCGAATGCATCCACTCGAGGCTGCCCGGCCGATCGAGCCCGGTGCGTTGGTTCCATGGATCCGATATTCTGACCATCCTAAATAGATGGCCCTGATTCCCAGTGGGTTGCGCGGTCCGGGCGGAACGTAGCGGGGATATCCCATACGACGCATGCGCGGCGTGGGAGACCATCCCGGGTTTTTCCGTTTCTTCTGGATGAAGGTGGTTCCGAACCACTGAAACTTGGGCTTGCCGACGGCGACCGGATATTCGATCGCCCGACCATTCCCAAGTGCGTAGAAGAGACGTCTTTCCGACGTATCGACGACAATCGAACCCATTGGGTACTTGGCGTCCAGTGCCACGATCGCTTTCCGCTCAACGGCGCCTACAGCAGACGACATTGCAACAGTCAGGAATGTGACAGAAAACAGGCTGGATACCCAGCGCAGCGCAGACTTATGGCGCATAACCGCCCCCATGAGTTTGATACCTCTGTGTCTTCGGGCCTATCGTTGCAGATTATCAACGACACTCGTCGCCGTATCCGTATTAACCCGTTGACCAAACTAAATTGGGGGCCTTACGCATACACTTCAAGGGCCGCTGTTAACAATTCCAATCATGGATCGTTAAGGTTGATATCGGGTTAACGGCCGTCCCAGGCGATTTGCGGCGGAAATGTGTCAAAAATTCGCCCCATTTGACAAAGGGCGCCTTATTCCGCTGTGCCATTGCTGCCACAATCAACTAAAATTTTATCTCACTTTCAGCGAGAAAGTCCTGTTCTGGCACGTGCACAAAAGATTAGTTGCGTCCAATGAAGGGATAGGCAGAATGATTCCATGGCCAAGTTGGCTCATTTGAATACGGCTTGAAACCCTCTTTTCAGGCTTTCCAAAAAGAGCGCTCGACGGGTTAACGCTCGGCGCCGTTCACAACTCTTACTGTTTTATGGGAGGAACTACACACATGACAGCCAAGGAGACTGCGAAAAAGGTCACCCGGCGCAAATTCCTCAAAGGAGGCGCGCTCGCATCCGGTGCAGCGGCGGCAACCGTTGCATTCCCGCAGATTTCTCGGGCACAGACCGTTACGCTGAAGATGCAATCATCTTGGGGCGCGACGAGCCCGTTCCAGGAAATGGCCAATCAGTTCGTCAAGCGTGCCACAGAGATGGCCGGCAATCGGCTGAAGATCGACCTGCTGCCCGCTGGTGCGGTCGTGAAGCCCTTCCAGGTCCAGGACGCCTGCCATGACGGCATTCTTGATGCTGCCCATACGGTGACGGCCTACTGGTATTCGAAGAACAAGGCCGCCTCTTTGTTCGGTACAGGCCCTGTCTTCGGCGCGAACGCCTCTCAGATCCTTGCCTGGATCCATTATGGCGGCGGCAAGGAGCTCTATCGGGAGTTGGTCCAGGACATCTTGAAACGCAACCTGGTCGGCTTCTTCTGCATGCCGATGCCGACACAGCCACTCGGCTGGTTCAAGTTCCACGTCAAATCAGCTGATCAGCTCAAGGGCCTCAAGTATCGCACCGTCGGCCTTGCGACAGACATCATGCAGGGCATGGGCCTCAAAGTGACCCAGCTACCCGGCGGCGAGATTATGCCGGCCCTCGAAAAAGGCGTCATCGAAGCTTTCGAGTTCAACAACCCAACGGCCGACAGCCGCTTCGGCGCACACGACGTCTCCAAGGACTATCACATGGGCTCCTACCATCAGGCAGCCGAGTTCTTCGAGATCATCATCAACAAAGCCAAGTTCGAAAGCCTGCCGAAAGAGCAGCAAGCCATTCTGGAATATGCCACTGAGGCAGCCAATACGGCGAACTATGGCTGGGCCATGAACCAGTACTCGATCGATCTGCAGAAGCTGATCAACGAGCACAAGGTGAACGTCCACCGCACGGCGTCCTCGATCATGCAAGCCCAGCTCACATCCTGGGACAAGGTGCTCGAGAAGTTCAACAAGGCCGACCCCTTCTTCAAGAAGGTCGTTGACAGCCAGAAGGCCTGGTCACAGCGCGTCGCGTTCTACGACCTGGTCAACGCTGCGGACTACAAGCTCGCATACGAGCATTACTTCCCGGGCAAGTTGCCGAAGTTCACCTGAACATTCGGTCACCGGGGGAAGACGTACACTCAAAAACACGCTTGCGAGCGGCGCGATTTTCGCGCCGCTCGTACCCCTATTGCGTTGCGCCACATTTGATGCGATTTCAGGGCACAATACATGGAACGTTTTATTTTTTACGTTGATAGTTTCACCGCTTGGACGGGGAAAATATTCGGCTGGTGCATTCTTCTTCTGACACTTGGCACCGCTTACGAAGTTTTCGTTCGTTATCTTCTACGCGACCCGACATCCTGGGCCTTCGACATCAGCTACATGATGTATGGCACGCTCTTCATGATGGCCGGAGCCTACGCGCTGGCAAGGGACACGCATGTGCGTGGTGACGTGGTTTATCGGCTCTGGAAGCCGCGAACGCAGGCAACCGTCGAACTCATTCTTTATCTCTTATTGTTCTATCCCGGCATCATCGCCCTGATCGTCCAGGGAACGGTTTATGCGAGCGACTCCTGGTCCTACAATTACGGAACCGGCGAAGTCAGCATCAACAGCCCGGCCGGCGTGCCGATTTCACAGTTCAAATCGATCCTGCCCATTGCCGCCGGTCTGCTCTTCATTCAGGGCCTCGCGCAGATGTGCCGTTGCATCATCTGCATCAAAACCGGAACCTGGCCACAGCATCTGGAAGATGTCGAGGAGTTGGAGTTGCAGCTCATAGCTCAGCACGAAGAAGAGCTCAAAGCCCAGCAAAAACGCGAAGCGCGAGAAGCTCGCAAAGAGGGAGCTGGGCAATGAGCAATCCTGAAGTCGCCGTCCTGATGTTGGGCTTGTTCATCGTAACGATCATGCTGGGCTTTCCGATCTGTTTCACCCTGATGGGCATGGCCATCTTTTTCGGCTATTACGCCTATTACGATCCGGAGCGCATGCAGTCGATCTTCGACAACCGGATCTTCGATCTCCTGGTCAACCAGACCTATTCGGTCATGGCCAACGATGTGCTGGTTGCCGTGCCCCTGTTCCTCTTCATGGGCTATATCGTCGAGCGCGCAAATCTGGTCGACCGGCTGTTCTTCACCTTGCAGATGTCTGCGCGTCATCTTCCGGGCTCCATGGCCATCGCGGCCCTCGGCACCTGCGCGCTGTTCGCAACCGCATCAGGCATTATCGGCGCCGTGGTGACGCTCATGGGCCTCCTCGCCTATCCGGCGATGCTCAAGGCGCGATACGACACGTCTTTCGCGGCCGGTGTGATCTGTGCCGGCGGTTGTCTGGGGATTCTGATCCCGCCGAGCATCATGCTGATCGTTTATGCCGCCGCTGCCAGCATGTCGGTCGTGCGCCTATATTCCGGCGCCATCCTCCCGGGCTTTCTGCTCGCCGGCCTCTATATTCTCTACGTCATCTTCCGCTCCTGGCTCAATCCGTCGATCGCGCCCAAGCCGAGTCAGGAAGACATCGATGATATGGGGAAAGGTAATATCTGGCTGATGGTCCTGACATCGTTCGTGCCGCTGGCGATGCTCATTCTTTCAGTCCTCGGCGCCATCCTCTTCGGCTTGGCGACGCCGACAGAAGCCGCCTCAATGGGCGCGCTTGGCGGAATCCTGTTGGCATCCGGCTACCGCATCGCCTCGATCCGAAATGGCGAGATCGTACCGGAATGGATGGAGTCAGCTGACACACCCAAACCCTATAACCGCGTCTTATATGCAATCGGCGTTGGCGGGATCGTCACATTGGCGATCTATGTCATCTACTTCCTGCTTCGCGTACTCGCGGCGAAGTTTCTCGGCGTCGCTCCGATCGGCGACCAGATCATGCCATTTGGACCGGGTGTGAGTCTGGGCGTCGCCCTGGCGATTTCTCTGGCGGTCTTCTTCGGCGGAGACAGTTTCCCGATTCAACCCCGTACGCCGGCGCTCAAGCCCTTGTTTGCGATCGGTGGCACCGGCGCACTCGCCGGTCTTGCTTTCGGTGCGATCTATCTCTTCATGTTCGCCAGTGCCGATCTCAGTGAGCGTTTTGCCGAACACCAGTTCACCTGGCACGGGCTCGAAGTCGGGTTCTTTGTCGGCGTTGCCGGCGCCATCGGATGGGGTGGAATCAGCAAGGACGCACTCAAGGAATCCGTCTACCTCTCCGTCAGAACATCGGCCATGGTGTGCTGGCTCTTTGTCGGCTCCTGGACCTTCTCGTCCGTCTTCTCCTATCTCGGCGGACACTCCATCATCGAAGAGTTCATCCTCGGCATGAACCTGACGCCGATCATGTTCCTGATCCTGGCGCAGATCATCATCTTCCTGCTCGGATGGCCATTGGAGTGGAGCGAGATTATCATCATCTTCGTTCCGATCTTCCTACCGCTTCTACCGCATTTCGGCATTGATCCGCTGTTCTTCGGTATCCTGGTCGCGCTCAACCTGCAAACCTCGTTCTTGACCCCACCTATGGCCATGGCGGCCTACTATCTGAAGGGGGTGGCCCCCCCTCATGTGAGACTGATCGAGATCTTCAAGGGCTGTATGCCGTTCCTCTCGATGGTGTTCGTCGCCATGGCACTGCTCTACATTTTCCCGGAACTGGCACTCTGGTTACCGAAGGTCGTCTATGGCCGTTAGCGCGATTGGCAAAACCGTGAATTGCAGCGACAATGAATTCAATGACAACGGCTTCGCATGCCGTGAGGACTTGAAACGATGATTTCAGACTGGATCTTTGCCTCGATCGCCTTGGCCGGCTTGCTCCTGTTCGTCGGCATTATCAATGTCTATGTGATGGAGCCCGATCTCTGGGTCGTCTCTTTGGCGATCATGAGTATCGCAGTCTGGTTCACCTGGGGCGAGCTCAAAGCCGGCGGCAGCAAAGTCGAAAAAGAAGACGTCGATAACGACAATTGATTCCAATCCCACTGGAACATCTCCGGGAGTAAAGACGTGGACGCAACCAGTCCCGAACTCGTTACGCTTACGGCGGCGCAAGCGGCCAAAATGATCGCAGACGGTGAGATCAGCTCGGAAGAGTATGTTTCAGCCTGTATTGCCCGTATCGAAGCGCGCGAGGATGAGGTTCAGGCCTGGACCTATTTCGATGCCGAGCATGCTCTTGCACAGGCACGCATGGCGGACGACGCGCGCAAGCTCGGAATGGGAACCGGCCCGCTCCACGGCGTGCCGGTCGCAATCAAGGATATCGTCGATACAGGCGATATGCCGACGCAACACGGCTCGCCGGTCTATGACGGAAACCAGCCTTCTGACGATGCCGCACTGATCTCCGGTCTGCGCGATGCGGGGGCCATTATCCTCGGCAAGTCGGTCACCACCGAGCTCGCCGGCAGCCATCCAGGAAAGACGCGGAACCCGCACAATATCGAGCACACACCCGGCGGCTCATCCAGTGGATCGGCCGCCGCAGTTGCCGATCTGATGGCGCCCCTTGCCGTCGGCTCGCAGACCGGTGGGTCTGTCATCAGGCCGGCATCCTTCTGCGGCGTGTATGGATTCAAGCCGACCTTCGGATTGATCTCCCGGGCGGGCGTCTTGAATCAGTCTCCGCAGCTGGACACGATGGGTGTCTATGCACGCTCGATCGAAGATATGGCACTGGTTACGGAATGCATGACCGCCTATGACGCGCGCGACAGCTATATGTGGCCTCGGAGCCGGCCGCCGCTTGCGAAAATCGCAGCCGGCGACCCGCCGATGACGCCGCTACTCGCATTCGCAAAAACACCCGTTTGGGATCAGGCAGAGGATGTCACCAAGGAAGCCTTTGGTGAGCTTGCCGAGGCCCTGGGCGAGATGTGCGACGACGTTGACCTGCCCTCGACATTTGCGGAAGGCTGGCATTGGCACCGATGCATCATGTTTGCCGACATTGCCAAGAACTACGGCCCTCACCTGGACAAGGCACCGGACAAGGTCAGCGACATCCTCACGGCACGGATCGAGGAAGGCCGTGGGATTACCGCCGTCGACTACAATACTGCCATCGAATGGCGCGAGGTTCTCTATGCCGGCCTCGAGGAAGTCTTCGAACGCTACGACGCAATCCTCACGCCAGCCTCACCCGGCCCTGCGCCAATGGGTCTGGAAACCACCGGCGACGCGGTCTTCAATGCGCTATGGACCTATCTCGGCGTGCCATGCGTAACGATCCCACTGCTCGAAGCCAACGGGATGCCGCTCGGCGTGCAATTGGTCGGACCGCGGCGCGACGACGGACGCCTGCTTCGCACGGCCCGCTGGTTGGCCGGACATTTGGCTGCCGAGGCCTGAATCTTCCCAATCTGCACTGAGGAACTAGAGCTCTTTCAGCAAGAGAGGATCGACTTTTGCGCCCGGAAAGAGCGTCGAATCAACGACCTAGAGCAGTTTTAATGACTCGGTTTTCATTGAAAATGCTCTGCAAGAATTGTCGTAAGTGCCTGATGCGTTCGGAAGGAATTCGGCGCTACGGCTACCGAATTCATTTTTGCAAGGTATTGTCTATTAAATTATTTGGATCATTCATTTTATCTATCAGACAAAATCATGCATTCTCTCACTCATGAAGGGCGCGATGCCCAAATCTAGACCGAGGAGCGAACCGATGATTGCCTTAAGTGCACAAGCCGTCGCCACCATGATCCTTCCGATCCTGCTTCTGATGGGCGCTGTGTTCTGGGCCATCTCGGCACAACGAAAACAGTCCATTGCGCAGGGGCAGTATCTCAAAGCGACCACGATGGCAGATCAACTCGGCGTTGGAGAGGAATTTGCAAAGCTGCGAAACTCTCCCAGTATTGGCCGGTATCTCTGTGCAATGCGGGCATGCACCCAGTGCAAGAACCTTGAAACCTGCCAAAAGTTTCTCGACGGCACGCAGCACAAGGATATCGCTGAGACACGACGCATTTGCCCGAACGCCGATTTGTTTGAAGAACTGCAATCGAAGGCGGCCTGATTGCAAGCGGCACCTTTGCCGGGTACCAATAGAACATACGATTTCCCAAGACCGACCCTTTGCCTGCGCTCGATCTCCGGATCGGGCGCAGGTTGAGTCTGGCCGCAACGCAAGGCAATGCACGATGGTTCAGTTCAACCGTCTTAACAGAACGAACCCGCCATAAGGGTTTGCTTGGTCACCTCGTCCGCCGGGAACATCAACTCGATTTTCAGATCGGCCAACGCAATGTCTTCGGCGGACCCGAATTGGGCGACAGTCGAAAAAAAAGACAGCACCGCATCCCCGGCACGATATCGCGTCGGCACCACGGCCTCCAATGTCGCATCGGATAGGTCGTGCGTTGTATCCACCTCCTCCGACAGCTTGTCTGCGGCCGCATCCAGAACGGCGTCACCCCCGAGATGTGCGCTTTCCGTGCGTAGTCTGACGGACATATGACGCACCAGGTCAGACCAGTTTTCGACAGCGTCTCTGAGAAATTGAGAATCCGTTATCGCTTCGAGAAGACTGTCACCAACCTGTAGACCAATACCGCCAAGGAGCGCCGTCCCGCATTGATTGGCCATGACGATCGACCAATGACGATCGATAGCCAAGGCCGGGTACGGATCATGTCGCTCCAGCATCCAGGAGACGGCAGCATGGACGTGCACCATTTCCGCATCGGTGAGATCTCGGCGTCGATAAAGCGCAGCAAATCCGGCTGCATTGAGAAGTGCATTGCGATCGGCACGCGGCATCATCAAGGCTTCGGACAGTTGCACAACCATGTCACGGCTCGGCTTCGAGCGTCCTGTCTCCAGAAATGCAATATGGCGCGCTGATACATCCGCCGAGAGGCTGAGATCAAGCTGACTGATCCGGCGCCGTCCGCGCCAGTCCTTCAACAGCGCGCCAAAACTGCCGTCCATGCGATTCAATCTCCCGGTTTGACACATTCGCGATCTTATCGCGTTCGTCAGGGGTCCACACTTACCTTGCAGGTAATTGCCGGGCGGCCCGCTTCCCGCCTAACTCCCGTCCATCCGAATGGAACAGGAGATCTTATCGATGCACACGCAATCGGCTTCGAAATGGTTGAGGGCCGCATCGGCTCTCGTTATTGGTTTTGGCGTTCTGGTCGTTGTCGCGGCTTACCCGGCAACGGCCGGTCTGACGATGTTTCTCCTCGACTTCATCCTATGGCCGATCGATGGCGCACACAGCGTGGTCACGCCGGAACTCCGGCTCGTGTTCGCCATATCGGGTGGGATCATGACCGGTTGGGGCATCCTCCTCTGGCTGATTGCGACCCGCCTCTATCCGCGCGAGCCACAACTCGCACGGTCCATGATCCTTGTGAGTATCGGGGTTTGGTTTGTCGTGGATAGCACGGCGTCGATCTTTGCAGGGGCGCCACTGAACGCCCTGCTCAATACGTCGTTTCTGCTGATGTTCGGCCTGCCGCTCTGGCGATCACCCGGCGCCGCCACAGCTACGCACCAGGCCCACTAGAGCAACGTGCGTTTAGTCAAACGCACTCAAGTTGCTCTAGCAGCTTAGAGCCGATCAACTTTTTTGCCCTTGATCGATTCCGATTTAGGGCAGGTTGATCCAGACAACGGGCGTCCGAACTCAGCTGAATGAGAGCAGCGGCGGCCAATCTGAGATGCGGACTTCATTCCGTGAATTATGGCCGCCGCCGAAGTTCCAGTTACTGGGCTGGCTTTTTCCCTTCCGACGGCTTGGTGGCTTCCGTGTAGGCTTCCTTTGCCTTTTCGCCTACGTCTTTTGCAGCCTCGAGTGCCTTCTTGCCCCATTTCGAGAGCTCACGCTTCGTCGTTTCGGCAACACCGCCCTCCTGGTCGTAGAGCGATTGGAAGACCGGGGCCGTCTTCAAACTCTCCTTGTCGAGATTGGCGGTCAGCGTCTTGCGGCCATCCTTGCCGGGAGCAACCGTCAGCGTCTCGAAAGGAACAGCGACCTTCTTGCCACCGATCCCGGCAAATCCGCCAACAGCAAGAACCGCACCGGTGATGCGCCCATCCTGGCCAAACATGAGGTTAACGACGCGGCCGATTACTTCGCCGGAACCGTTCTTCACCTCTGTTCCGATAAACTCGCTCGTGAGGCTCTCGCCTGAATTCTGCAAGGCGATGTAACCAACTTTCGGTGCATGCGAGGCCGCTGCAGCAGGCAATGTCTGCAGCGCAACCGCCATCGCGGCCACGGCAAGCGTTTGTTTGATCATCAGACCTCTCCCTTGTCCTGTAAAAAACGCCAAACGTGCCCTTGACCAACCGATGTGCAGAAATCGAATATCGGCTTCATTCCGGTTGATCGAACGAATGGCTTCGGAACGGGCATATGGGGATTGGAATTGGCCATTCCATGAAAAATGATGGCCCATGCGACGCAATTGCCCATCTTTGGACGTATAAAGCCTAGTTTCCTGGTCCAATGATGGAGAGTGGCATGAGGACAATCGTATTTGCATTCGTCTCAATGGCGGTCGTTTCTCCCGCGTTCGCAGACCGGCCCGTGACACCGAGAGAGTATTCTGCGATTTCCTGGGCGATTGGTGCGCATGGGTGCAAGGGCGGCCGCTATGAGTTCGACCAGGACGATCACCGATACGAGGTCGACGATGCCCGCTGCCGCGACGGACGCGAATACGACTTCGAACTGGATCCCTGGTTTCGCATTACCAAGAAAGAACGCGACTGATATGGGATTGCTGCCGGCCGGGATGGGGCAGATGGGCGGGCCTTCATTGACAGTCGCCAAAATGGTGTGTGCGGCATAATATTCCGCGAAGTCAGTCGGACCATAGACTTTTTGATCTTTGGAGACGGCGCGCGACTCGGCGTCCAGCTATTTCCGCAACGCAGATGTTAGAAACGCAATCATGGCTACGCCACTCGAATGGACAGTCCTCGTCGTCGTCGCAACGATCGGTCATGTCATGGCGGTCATCTGGTATTTTGCGGACCGGCATCAATGGAAGATTTGCGAGCGCCGGATTTACGATCTCGAGATCTCCGACAAACAATTGAAGCGCGAGCTGAAGAACTCGATCCACACACCGATACACGCTGTTTTCCTCGGCCTTTGCCTCGCTGCCGGTTTCTTCGAAAACAAGACACTCATATCGTTCGTCATTTCGGCATTGATCACGACTGGCTGGGCCGAGATCTGGCACTACTGGTCCCATCGCGCCTTTCATCTCAAACCGCTGCATTGGATTCATATCGAGCATCACAAGAGCCATCTCAATAGTCCGTTCACCGCAATCTCGTTTTCGTTCACCGAGAAGCTTGTCTTCAATATCGGAATGCTCGGGTTTCTGGCGGCAGTCGACACCGTCTACAGCTTGAATTTCTACGGTGTCGCCGGTTGGTATATCGGCTATCTGATCATCAACTCGTTCAGCCATGCCAATTTCGAGCTGAAGTCCAAGGACTATCTGAGATGGACTGGCCGGATCATCACCAGCACGACCTATCACTCGCTTCATCATTCGCGCTACACGGGAAACTACGGCCTCGGCACCCGGTTTCTCGACAAGCTGTTCAAGACCGAATGGGAAGATTACGAGCCGCTTTACAATCGTGTTTCGACGGACCGGCAACCGCTGAACCATCTCCGTGAACGCGTCGAGCGTCCCGATGGCTGCTAGTGCCCTTTCCGATCATCCGCTTGTTCTGCCGCGCGCAACCTCGAATCCACGCGCAAGACACTTCCCCTTCAATCTCATTCAGCTTCTGGCCAACAATCTGCAGGTCATCCCCGATGACGCTTATCGAAAACCGGTTTCAGTTATTCCCGGCCCCCCGCGCATGGCTTTCTTTACCAGCCCCAAGGTCGTCGACACGCTGCTTCTGTCCAATCATCAATCCTTTCCCAAGGGCCGGCTGCAAAACGAGGTGCTGGAGCCGATGTTCGGCAATGCGATGATCTCATCGGAAGGTCACGACTGGCGCTGGCAGCGTGCCGTTGCAGCACCGCCATTTCGGCATTCGGAGCTTATGCAATATGGCTCCGTCATGACGGAAGCGGCTGAAGCCACCGTCTCGAAGTGGCGTGAGTCCGAGACCTCTGGGCCGCGCCCGATTCACAAGGACATGCTCCGCGCCTCATTTCATGTCATCGCCAACACCATGCTCGCGGATGGGGCGACGAACGTCATCTCCGCCATCGAGAAAGGACATGGCGCCTATTTTTCGGGTGCCAATTGGTGGATCGTCTACCGGATGCTCGGACTGCCCCATTGGTTCCCACGGCCCGGCGGCGCCGGGATGCGTGGCCATGAAAGGCGGCTGCGCCAATCTGTCGGGGAATGCATTCGACAGCTCCGCAACACCGCGGACGATCGAGACAATCTGCTTGCACGCATGGCGCTGGCAACCGATCCGGAATCGGGTAAGTCCATGTCCGATGAGCTTCTGGTCGACAATATCGTGTCGTTCCTGGTAGCGGGTTACGACACGACTGCACTCGCTCTCACCTGGACACTCTATCTGGTTTCGCAAAGCCGCGAATGGGAACAACGCATTCTCGATGAAGTCGCACGTGTCGCCCCATCCGGCGCTATCACGTCGGACCATTTCTCCGAACTGGTTTGTGTCCAGCAGGTGGTCAAGGAATCGCTACGGCTTTTTCCGACCGCGCCGATAATCGTGCGTGACATCGTCGATGATGTCGTCGTCGACGGCGTTTCCATATCTGCGGGAACGATCGGCATTATTCCGATTTACGCGATCCATCGCCATCGCGATCTCTGGGACGACCCTGACCGGTTCGACCCCGAGCGCTTTGCGCCGGATGCCAAAGCGAAGCCGTCGAAATTTCAGTATATGCCCTTCGGTGCCGGGCCCCGCATCTGTATCGGCGCCGCCTTCGCCCTGATCGAAGCCACGATCATGATCGCCACATTCGTGCGAGCCGCACGCTTTGAAGTCGAACCGGGATTCGATCCCAAACCGACGGGTCAGATGTTCCTGTTGCCGAAGAACGGTATGGAAATGCGCGTCCTGCTGCGAGGATGAGCGGGAACGATCGAACCGCCTACTCCATTCGCTTCAATTCGCCTGTGATCACTTTCAGCTGCTTACCGTTGCGAATCCGCTCGAATCGCGTCGTCATCCCACCGTTGGTGAGCGTTCTTGAGAATTCCTGCATCTCATATCCACCATCCTCGGCAATATAGAGCGCGCGAATGACCATGAGGTCGCCGACAACGGACGACCAGACATAGGGCTCGCCCTTGAGTGGATTGAGTGGGACGGCATGGCCGAATGCATTGCGCCGCATGGCGGACCCGAAAATTCCTCCACGCTGGCTTTCTATGAATGAGATCTTGAACGATTTGGTCTTGTTCGTACCGTCGGTTTTTTTGAGGACAGTGGTCCAGTAGACCGTGAAGCCTGTATCCTTGTAAGGCTTGATTTTGATGGAGAGATCTCTGGTGTTCAATCCCTCCGTCGTCTTTGAAATCGTCTTGCCTTCATAGGCTCCGAAGAATTTTTCCAGCTCCGGTAAGCGCTCGTCCGCAAAGACAGGTCCGGAAAATCCGACGAAGATGATGGCGACGAAAAGCAGTTGCGCAATTGACCGCATCCATTGTCCTCTCATTTCACATCTGAACCGATGCCGATTGGCCCGACGTGACCGCATTGCCCCTCAAGTGTAAACCGCCGCCGGTCGGATCAAAAGGGTATCGGCGCGATAAAGACGGATGCCCGAGCACCAAACTTATCGCACCCTATTGGGCACCGGCAAACGCACGGTCTGCGGCTCAAGACAGATTTCATCGCTGCATGCCTGGAGCGTGAGTTCCGCCGGGATTGTCGGTGCTTCGGTGGCGGGCACGGCGGCCGAAATTTCGACACGTCCTTCGTAGAGGGCCAGCTCCTTGTCATGGAATCCAAGCTTGCGGCGCTCGGCTTTCGGGTAGGCCACCGCTGCGACCTCGGTGCCCTTCACCTTCAATTCGGTCGGAATGAAAAAATCCTCGAGAGGTTTGTCCGCGTTGATATGCCATCCTTCGGCAATATCCAGAGCGACAATCAGGCGACCGGCATTGCGATCGTAGGAACTCTTTGCGCGGACAACGCCTTTGGCCAGAAAACGATTTGGCCCGGTTTCGCCCCGCCGCATCTGGTCACCTGCCATCAGCAGATATCCACTACCGACGCCGCTCTGCAGCCCGAGACCTGACAGTGCCGCGAGCAAGGCATCTCCCCGGCGACGGTGCTCCGGGTTGCGGCTTCGCTCTGTCAGTTTTGAAAAGACCTCGAGCGCGACGGAATTGCCCGCCGGCATGCCACCATCGGTCCGCGCCTTCGAGCGTCCGAATGTTTCGACCGATGCAGAGACGTAGTAGTCGCCCGAGGTATCATCCCTGAACAGGGCAACCATGTCGTTTGTAGTCTCTTCAGCGCGTTCGAGCCAGGTATCACGTCCGGTCAGATCGTAGAGGCCAATGAAAGCAAGAGCCGCATAGGCATAGTCGTCCTGACGTCCCTGCAGCTCAACTTTGCCTTCGAAATAGGCACGCTTGAGTCCGGTGGCATCCCGCATCGTTTCCCACAGAAACGTTCCGGCTTTAACAGCGGCCTCACGATAGCGCGGCTCGTCCAGCATCTCGGCTGCTTCTGCAAGAGCCGCGATCATCATGCCGTTCCAGGCGGTGATGATCTTCTCATCGCGGTGCGGCTCCGGGCGTTTCGCCCGCTTGGCAAAGAGACGCCCGCGAACATCCTCAAGCTTCTCCTTGAACGCTTCGACCGTCAGGCCGGTCTTGCTGGCAAGTTCCGCAAGCGTCCCAGCAAGATAGAGAACGGACAGACTGTTCTGAAAATTGGCGCCGTCGGCAACGCCGAAAACCGTTTCCGCAAAGAGCGCATCCCGCAAGCCCAGGGCCTCGCGCAGCGTCTCACCAGTCCAGACGTAGAACCGCCCCTCACCGCCATCGCTTTCTGCATCGCGAGCGGAATAGAAACCGCCATTGGCATCGGTCAGATCCGCGAGCACATAGTCGACCGTGCGCCGGGCCGCATTGGCATAACGCCTGGCGCCGGACAGCCGGTAAGCGCGCATCAAGGCCTTGGTGATGAGCGCCTGATTGTAGAGCATTTTTTCGAAGTGCGGGACGCGCCATTCCGCGTCAACGGCATATCGGTGGAAACCACCGCCGACCTGATCGTTGATGCCACCACGGATCATGTTGTCGAGACTGAGAAGAGCGACCTCACGCGCCTTCTTGTTGTCATCCTTTTCCGCGAGCCGCAGTAGGAACAAGAGAAGCGATTCCTGAGGGAATTTCGGGGCCGTCTGAAATCCTCCGTTGAAGACGTCATGCTCCGTGAGAATCTCGTCTGTGACTTTTGCCAGAGCCGCTGGCGTGAGTTCGGCGGCAGCCACCCGCTGCGTCATGACCGTACCGATCATCACGGAGATGCGATGAGCGTCGGACTCGAGGGTCGGACGTTCGGTCTTCCAGAGCGTCGTGACCTGGCCGATCAGGTTCGTAAAGTGATCCGGGGGGAAATAGGTACCGCCGAAGAAGGGTTTGCGTTCCGGAGTCATGAAGACCGTGTTCGGCCAGCCGCCACGCTGGCTGATCAATTCAGTCGCCAGCATGTAGGTTTCATCGACACCTGGACGGCGCTCGCGGTCGACTTTGATCGACACGAAATTCTCATTGAGGATTTTCGCGATGTCTTCGTTCTGAAAGCTCTCGCGCGCCATGACATGGCACCAATGGCAGGTCGAATAACCGACCGACAGGAAGACCGGCTTGCCTTCCTTCTTGGCTTTTTCGAACGCTTCCTTTCCCCAGGGGTACCAATCAACCGGGTTGTAGGCGTGCTGGCGAAGATAGGGTGAGGCCTCGTTGACCAGCCGATTGGCTTTTTTACCATCCTTCTTTGTGTCATCGGCGGCCTGCGCAAGTGGCACAAGGATCAGGAGAGCGAAAATCGACAAGAGAATTCGGGTCATGCGAGGGCCCTAACAGTCTGGCGGATGTCACGATTTGCGGAGACTAAGCGGCGGCTGGAAGTTGAGCGAATAAAACCTGCGTGACCAGAAGAAACGCACTCTGAGCAACTTCAATCTCAGATGCCTTTACAAACGACCTACGGTCACGATACCTCATCGACAAACTGTGCCTTCCATACAGACCATCAGCGAAACGACCTTCTGCATGCGTACGGCAACGCATCCTGTGAGGGCATAGGCAAACAACATCATAGTGTGAGGACTCCCATGACTGACGCGCTTCCCGATCTCGGATTTATCGGCCTTGGCCAGATGGGCGCACCGATGGCCGCCAACATTGCCAAGGGCGGATTCGATCTGCTGTGCTTCGACAAGGCGGGAAGCGAGGAGCGCACGCCGGATGGCGCACGCGCCGCTGCCTCACTGGCTCAGGTCTGCGCCGAAACCGACACGGTGTTCCTGTCGCTGCCCGACGGTCCAATCGTCGAAGCGGTTGCTGCCGAAATCGCGGCGCTCGATGAACGGCGCCTGTCGCTGGTGATCGATCTGTCGACCATCGGACCGGACGCGTCGCGGCGAACCTTCGACACGCTGAAGGCAGCCGGGATCGGCTATATCGATGCGCCGGTATCCGGTGGACGAGCCGGCGCTATTGCCGGCACAATTACTCTGATCTGGGCCGGTCCGAAATCGGAACTCGACCGCCATCGCCCGATCATCGATGCCTTTTGCGGCAATCCGTTTCACGTCGGCGACCAGCCCGGACAGGGTCAGGCATTGAAGCTTCTGAACAATTTTTTGTCTGCAACAGCGCTCGCGGCGACATCCGAAGCTGTCATCTTTGGCCTCAAACACGGCCTCGACATGCAGACAATCGTCGATGTGGTCAACGTTTCGACCGGTCAGAACACCGCTAGCCGAGACAAGTTTCCCCAGCGGATCGTTACCGGCACTTACGATGCAGGATTTACCGCGGCTCTGCTCAGTAAGGACGTATCGCTGTATCATGAGAATGTCGCAGCGGCTGAGACGCCGACCGAGATCGGGTCGCAGGTCGCGGATATCTGGAAGCGCTGCTCCGAGGCTTACCCGCCGGGCACGGATATCACACGCATCTTTGATTTCCTGCGCGATGGTGATCCCAAGAATCAATGAGCCGGGCGCGCTCCTCAAACGCCCGGCTCGTTGGGCCGTTGCTTGGAACGGAGGGGATCAGCCCGGCCCTAATTCAGTTCAGTGGGCGTTTCCGCATCTCCACTGCGGCGAATTCATTGTCGCCGTGTCTTGAACTATAGATAGGGCTCAGCATGAAAAACGCGTGTGACCGCCATCACACTCCAGGCCGGCGGTCGCTATCCTATTGAAAATCAATCGTTTTACCCCTTCTAATAATCAACGCGTGCCAGATAGAGGCCGTGGGCCGGGGCAACCGGTGCACAGGCCGAGCGGTCACAGGCCGCCAGCGCCCTCGTAACATCATCCGCCGTCCATTTGCCCTCACCGACCAGTTTCAGAGCTCCCACGATGGAGCGAACCTGATTGTGCATGAAGGAACGCGCACTCGCATTCACTTCGATACCGCCGGAACCGTAATTCACGGTGAGACTGTCCAGCGTCTTCACCGGCGACTTGGCCTGGCAGTGCACTGAACGGAATGTCGTGAAGTCGTGCTTGCCGATCAGTCGATCCGCACCGGACTGCATGGCGTCCGGATCGAGGAGCCGCGAAATCCGCCATGCGCGTTTGCTGTCCAGGGCCAGCGGCGCACGGCGGCAGACAATGCGATATCGATAGTGCCGTTGCCGGGCGCTGAAGCGCGCATCGAAGCCGTCGTCGACTTCAACGCATTCCAGAACCGCAATCGGATCGGGTCTGAGATGGCTGTTCAACGCATCGCGTACCGTGTCCGCCGGCCAATCTTTCGCAAGATCAATGTGAGCGACCTGACCCAGGGCGTGCACACCCGCGTCCGTGCGCCCCGCCCCGCTCGGTGTCAGATCTTGACCGCAGAAGGCATGCAGCGCCTCACCGAGACGCCCTTGAACGGACGGGCCATTGTCTTGGACCTGCCAGCCCACATAGGGCGTGCCGTCATATTCGATGGTAAGCATATAGCGGGGCATGGCTCAGGGAGATGCCCTTTCGAGACGCAACGTTCAAGCCCGGTACCGGCAAAAAAATCCGTTCACAGCTCAATAACGGAATTGCCGATATCTGGCGCCTCCGACGCGGGGTTGTTTCGCGATCCGGCGCTGTCGGACAAGTGCGCTGCGGGGGTGTCTGGCACGGTAGTAGTTTAATCCCTTCGGGCGAACCGGCGCCTCAAAGCCAGAGAACCGCCAGTTGCGGCGAGGATTCGCCCAAGGACTCCCTTGCTGAACCGTCTTGCCCTCCCTGATGTGACCTGCCCAGACGGAACCGCGTTCGATGGTTCGCCCGCCCTTGAAGACACTCCGCTTCGGCGATCCCTGCTCGACTGTCAGGCCGGCGTTGATGGACCCGCGCCACAGCGACCCTTGACGAACCGTCAGGCCGGCCTTGATGCGGCTCGCCGCCAGATTCTGTCTCGGCGCCGGCCGTTTGGATTCATAGTAGGGCGGAAAAAGATGCTGCTCCGGGAATGCAAATGCTTTGAAATTTTTGAAATGCCGGACTTTGTAGCGATGGGATTTGAGGCGTGGGCCATAGCGGCGATGCCGACCATAGGCGATGGTTTGCACACCATTGTGATTGCCCCTGATGTGCGCCTTGACCGCACGACGCGCTTTGGGCGTACGATCTGCTTTACGGCGCACACGTCCGCGTTGCCCGTGAAGGCATCCGCGCCTCTCTATGCCTGCGCCATACTTGTAGCAGGTATTCACCGAGATTATTTTCTGTGCCGACCCGACCGTCGGAAAAACAAACAGACCGCCGAACGCCAGCCCGGCAGCAAAAACAATATGCAGACCTGCCACGAGAGCGCTCCGTCGCTAAACGCGCCTCCTCGTCAGGCCATCTTAGCTCGCAGCGGGCAGCCCTGTCTTTGCGGGCATCATTCCTATGGTTAATCGAGCCGGGTACCCGCTCGCAGATCGAACCCACGCAGGAAATCCTCGGCCATCATTGGTGATTTTCCGGCCCGTTGAACCTGGACGAGGCGTACGGCCCCCGATCCACAGGCAACTGTCAGCTTGTCGTCGAGCAACGTTCCCGTATCCCCTTCACCATCGGCCCGTTGAGAGCGAAGAACCTTGATCCGCTCTGCCCGGCCATTCACGTTATGCTCGAACCAGGCGCCGGGAAATGGCGAAAGACCGCGAATGAGATTGTGCACCTCGCCGGCAGGGCGCGACCAATCGATCCGAGCCTCCGATTTGTCGATCTTCTCGGCATAGACAACGCCCTCTTCCGGCTGCGGGGCGCAGTCCAGACTGCCGCGGTCCAAAGCAGCCAACGCCCGGACTATCAGATCGGCACCGAGTATCGCCAGACGGTCATGTAACAGTCCTGCAGTCATGTCCTGATCGATCGCAATGCGTTCCACCAGGCAGACAGGCCCGGTATCCAACCCCTCTTCCATTCGCATGACGGCAATGCCGGATTCGGAATCGCCCGCCATGACGGCGCGTTGGATAGGCGCTGCGCCGCGCCATCGCGGCAATATCGAGCCGTGAAGATTGAGGCAGCCATGGACGGGCGCTGTAAGGATCTCGGTTGGCAAGATCAGCCCGTAAGCGACGACGACGGCGACATCTGCCGCATGGGCGGCGAAGACCGCCTGAGCCTCCGCATCCCGAAGGCTCACCGGTGTCAGAACCGGCACGCCCGCCTCTTCGGCATATTTGTGTACCGGTCCGGGTCGTGACTTTTGCCCGCGCCCGGCAGCACGCGGCGGCTGGCTGTAGACGGCTGCAATGTCGTGGCCCGCACCGACAAGCTCCGAGAGCGTTGGCACTGCGAAATCCGGTGTCCCCATGAAAACGATGCGCACGAAATATCTCCTTGGCTGGGTGCGCGATATCGCGCGGCGCGCCGCCCGCGGTCAAGTATTGCCTGGCAGAAATTCCCCGCGCAGGAGGCTGTAGATGAAGGTGTCGTGCAGCTCGCCGTCTCGCTCATGATGCGCGCGCAAGACACCATCACGCGACAAACCCAGACCATTCAGCAGCCGTACAGACGGCGTGTTGAAGGCGGCGGTCGAGCAATAAAGCTTGTTCAGATCGGTGTCTGCAAACGTCCGCGAAAAGAAGGCCGTCAACATCTCGCGGCCGATGCCCTGTCCGCGGAGTTCACGCGCAACGCCATAACCGAATTCGGCCGAACGATTGCGCGGATTGAAGTCGAACACGATCACCCAGCCTGCTGGCTCTGCGGCATTCGCACGACAATAAGTCCAGCTCTCACGATAATCCTCACCGCGTATCACCCTGCCACCTTTGACCGGGCGGCAAGTCTGATCTTCAAGCCTGTCGCCTTCGCACAGACGCTTGAAGATTTCGACATCTTCATCAATTGTTGGCCGCAGCATGTGGTGTATCTCCCGGCCCTTTATCACCATCACAGACTATAGAGCCTTGGACTGGAATCGGGGCGTACGGATATCATCGGATCCAGCGTCGCCAGCATCGACACGCGCCCTGACAATGCGTTAGAACCGCGCCATGTCAAAAACACTCGTACAATCGCAATTCTCACGGAGCGCCGAAGACTATGCGGTGAGCCCAGTGCACGCAAAAGGCCGCAGTCTCGATCGCATAGTGGAACTCGCCGATCCCAAAGACGATTGGCAGGTTCTCGATGTGGCAACGGGCGCCGGCCATACGGCGCTCGCATTTGCCGCACGATCAGGCCATGTCGTTGCAAGCGACCTGACGCCGAAGATGCTGGAGGTCTCTGCGGATTTGGCCAAGGAACGCGGCATCGAGAATGTTTCATTCAAAGAGGCCGACGCCGAGGCTCTGCCCTTCGAGGATGACAGCTTCGACTGTGTGACTAGCCGCATCGCGCCGCACCATTTTCCCAATATTGAAGGCTTCATTTCCGAATCGGCCCGTGTTCTCAAACCCGGCGGCACCTTTGCACTGGTCGACAATGTTGCACCGGACAAGCACACGACATCCGGCTTCACCGAAGCGGAACTCGAAGAAGCCGATGCCTTCTACAACGAGTTCGAGAAAATTCGCGACCCGAGTCACGCACGTGCCCTGCCGCTTGGCGAATGGCTTGGCCGCTTGGACGAGGCAGGTTTCAAAATCCGCCATTATGAGATCATGCTCAAACCCATGGCATTCGATCCCTGGGTTCAGCGTCTCAATGCAGGCCCCGAATCCGTCGAGCAGTTGCAGGAGATGGCAAACAACCCGCCTCCCGCCGCCCAAGCCTTTTTGAAGCCTGAAAAGCGCGACGACGGGCTTTGGCTCACATGGGCTGAATGTCTCGTGACCGCAGAGGCGCCTCAGGCTTAATACCAGCGGCGGTCAGTATTGACCCTTGTCACCGTGTGCATTTGTTCTCAGGTTAGGCGCATTCTGCGCCGCAGTGCCGGGTACTGCAAGCAGGACGCAACGACGCCTGCGGGCAAATGCACGCGGCCTCCGGTGGCCTGAAACCGGCCATCGGGTACGTTCCGGTGCTTGAACGATGCGCCGGCATCGTCCTGCGCACTGCGCCTGCCCAAGTGACCGGTTTGAGGCCATGACAAGGGTCAATACTGACCGCCGCTGGTATAACTCGGACTTTTTGTGCTCTTGTTTCTTAACCCGTCACGGGTATGATGCAGCCCATGACGAAGTCGCTTCACATTGGACGCATTGGGCGAATTACAGACCCGGCCGCCTGAGGGCGCCGGGAATAACTGTTCCTATTCGCTGACAATCCAATCGTGAAGGAGACAATCCATGTCTCAGCAAGCTACGGCCCGCGCATCACAGCCGGCCACTGACACCGTCAAAGCCTTCTATTTTGTAACCGGTGACACCCATCCGGGCTTGGTTGCGCGCCTCGTGCAGCCCTTTGCCAAGCTCGGATTGAGCCTTGAGCGTGTCCATGTCAGCACCGAGAACGGTGCGGGCGACACGCTCGAAGCCGATTTGCGCGTCAGTGACATGACGCCGCAGCAAGCTCATGTGATCGAAAAGTCCTTGGGTGCGATCGTGGGCGTGAAATCGGTCATCGCGCTGGTCGAGCATTCCACCTAGAACTGTGCGACAGCACCTTAACAATATTTCTCCGGCCCGACCCATTGGGCCACGGAATATCGGTCGCCATGAGCCCAACCGATGGGCAATTGGCGATCGATCGCGCGCAGATCGGATTCCGTGAGAATGATCTCGGCACCGGCCGCGAGCTCTGCGAGATGGTCCGTGGAACGTGTCCCTGGAATTGGGAGAATGTGATCCCCCTGGTGCAGGAGCCAGGCAATCGCCAATGACGATGCCTTGACACCCATCTCACTGGCGAGCGCGCGAAATCCTTCTGTCGCCGCGATATTGCGCTCGAGGTTGCGTTCCTGAAACCGCGGATTTTCCTTAAGGAAGCTGACTGTCTGACTCTTCTCGTAGGAATGCGGTTTGTCCGTCAGCAGGCTGCGGCCGACGGGGCTGAACGCCACCAGCGACGTTGCTGATTTCGCCGTGGTCTGAAGCAATCCCAGTTCCGGAGAACGGGTCGACAGGGAGTATTCCGACTGCACTGCTCCTACAGGATGGAGTGCCGCCGCCAGCGCCAGTGTGCTCGGAGCCACTTCCGATAGTCCGAACTGACGGGCCTTCCCCGACTTGACGATTTCGCTCAACGTTTCCGTCACGTCTTCGATCGGTCGATTGGGATCAAGCCTGTGGATGTAAAACAGTTCCACCTGATCGACACCGAGTCGCTGTAGGGATTTGTCCAACTCGGCGTTGAGATATTCGAGGCTGTTGTCGAACAAACGGTTGCCATCTGCATCGCGCTTCATTGCAGCTTTGGTCGCGATCTTGAACATATCTTGTCGCTGCGCGCCTTGCTTGGCGAGAAACGACCCGATCCGCTCTTCCGAAACGCCGCTGCCATAGACATTCGCGGTATCGATATGATCGATCCCGAGATCGAGGGCCTTCGACAGGATCGCGTGAGACTTGTCTTCATCCGTCGGGCCATAAAAATCGGAAAAGGACATGGCGCCAATCCCAATGGCCGAAACCGTCGTACCTGTATTGCCAAGTTTCCGCTGTTGCATAAGACCTCGTCATCGAATGTTCTGGATTGAGATGGGCAGCTCAACTTGCCGCTGCCGATCGAGAATTGGATTGTGAAGCTTCTTGCGACGGTTGCGTTTACAGGAGTGATCGAGGTCAATCAAACCAGCGCTGTTTTTTCTTGAAGCGCCACCTGAGCGCAGGAGGACAAACGCCGACCTCAAGGCAATCGCACCAAGCGGCCTTTGGGCTCTCATCAGCCGGGTATGCATAACCCGCTTCAACCATATCGACCGCCGCGCTCCGCCATTGGCCTTTGTACTTGAGATAGATATCAGCAACCTGACGCCCGTCTTCCCCCGCCGCTTCGGGTTTACAGATACGAAGGAGCGAGGATGTGAGATGAGCACCGGGTAGATGGGATTTCAGGTACTTCGTCGCCTCCCACCCCATATCCCTCTCGGCCTTGCAGCCGGCCAGGGGCGCATGTCGAGGCGCAACGATACCACGTAGCCGCACCGAAGATCGCACCCACGCCGTCGCTTCGCCCGTGTTGTGGAGAATATCGATCTCATCCCCGCTCGTAACCGCTTTCAGAACGGCAGGCCTGCAATCATTCGGCAACGAACGATCCACATCTGGGCTCTGCTCCCTGCTGAACATTGCAATTATGCCAATGACCAAGGCAATGAGACATAACCCAAAGAGCGTCGAGTTCAACCTGAGCCAAGGATAACCTTGTTGAAACATGGATCGGCTATAGCCGCCTCTCATCATTGGGCCGTTGATCGGCAAACGATCTTATTGTGCGGGGCGTTGTGGGCTCAACCTGTCCACGCTCACAATGACATGAAAGCGCCTGAGGGATTTCAGTCGAAAGTCCTAGGATCCCAGCACTGACAATGACAACGTCGTAGCGTGTGTGGCGCAGCTTGCTTCCAGAGTCCATGGCATGCCGCAACGCACCTGGTCAGGAAATACCATTCCGGAGTCACGCGGATGCGCTCCTGGCCAATGCCCAAAGCGCATCCGTCTATCATCAAATGCCGGTTACCAGGTTTTAGGCATCGGTTCGCCGAGAATGTAGTTGCCGATGGCTTCGGCAAGAACTTCATACTCGGGACACTCGCCGGTGCAACGTCTGGCGATTTCGGCAAGCTGGGCCTTCGCGCTCGCGAGATCGCCTTTTTGCAGATAGCCCTCACCCAGATATTCCCGGGCAATGTTCAGGTTCGGATCCTTGGCAAGGGCCTTCATGTAATAAGTGATGCCTTTGTCCACATCGCCGAGCTTACGTGTCGTGAACCCGATATAGTTGAGGACTTTCGGGTCTTCCTGGTCGTACATCGAAAAGAGCAAATCGCGCGCCTCCGAATACTGCTCTGTTTCAATTAACCATCTGGCCTCTTTGTAGAGGCTCGGGTCGCTCAACGCATCCGAACGTTTTTGCACGCATGCGCCGTTATACTTGCTCCAACGTTGACCGTCCTTGCAGGTCTGAACGGCAACGCATTTGCCCTTCTTCTTCGAATAAGAATGACCGAATTCACAAGTCGGTCTGCTTTTCGGGGACGGGTCGGGTTTCGGCTGGCTCATTGCGGCTGCCGGCGATGCGACAATGCCTGCAGGACCCATAGCCATCATGCTGGCAAACACCGACGCCAAAACGAGGTGTATACCGTTCCGTCTGTTGATCGCCATTTCAACGCTCCTAATTGCTCGGCTGTCCCACCCCAAGTTCACTTTTTCCAAGTCTAACGCGCCCAAGTTCCGCTCTCTAGTGTGGTGTGCTTCACACTATTTTGAGCGGCATTCCAGGCCTATTCAGGCCCCAACTTACCAGGGAATGCGAGCCGGCATTGATCAAGTGCCTGCACCGTCGTAGGGTCAGTTTGCCGTTTTGAGGGAATCCCCAATGCTGCGTTCATTCATCTCGCCCTTCGTCGGCACGTGTCTCATTGCCTGGGTTGCGATTACGGTCGATGCATCGGCCGAATTCTCTGTCAACTCCTCGCAGCCATTCGATCTCGACCTTACGCTGGACGAATATATGGGGAAGGCGGGAGACGATGTGAAGCTTGTGCAGCCAGGCGAGCTAAAAATTGACGGATATCGGATGATCTGCGGACGTCGCCCAACCGTCATCGACCCGAATTTCGATAGCTGGGGAGGCGCTTACCCCGGTTTCGTCATCCTGAATACCAAGCGCCTCGAAGGTCTGCCAACGCCTGTCAAACTCTATGTTTTTGCCCATGAATGCGGACATCAGTTTATCGGCCGGGACGAGGAAGCAGCCGATTGCTTCGCAGTCAAACGCGGGCGCCGCTACGGTTGGCTGACCAAGACGGGCATGGAAGAGATCTGCGGCTTCATCTCGAAACTGAAAGGAAGTTGGGATCATCTTCCCGGCCCCAAACGTTGCAAACAGATGCAACAGTGCTTCAAGGACGCCGCGCCGAAGCAAAGTCGCGCAAACCGGCAATAATTTGGCGTCAGGAAGACGATTATGAGAGTGAGCCTCTGCTTCGCCATCATTGTTACAGGTTTTTGCATGGCGACCACTCCGACATCCGGTTTCGCGGCACCTGAAGACAAAAAAATCGCACCGGGCAAGCTGAAGATCGCCGGGCGCATGATGGGGTGCGGACGTACACCGACATTGATTTCAAATAGTTTTTGGGATTATGGCGGAGCAACGCGGGGCTTGATTATTTTGAATCGCAAGCGGCTCAAGACGCTCCCCTCAGCCGTTCAACTCTATGTCTACGCCCATGAATGCGGCCATCAAATCTACGGCAGAAGCGAACCGAATGCGGATTGCTATGCAGTAAAACGCGGGCGCCGGGATGGATGGCTGTCAAATCATGGCCTCAAGCAGATCTGCACATTTCTGAAGGATCTGCCCGGGGACTACGTCCATCCGCCCGGGCCGAAACGCTGCGAAATCATGACGGCCTGTTTCAAGAAGGTCGCGCCGCAGCGGGCACGCCGCTGACTTTATTGATTGAGCCAAGCGGCTCGCTCCGCCGGCCCAACCACCCAATAAGGGTACCCTCGGGGTGGTTGGACAGGCGGAGCGGGCGGCTTGGTTTGCTGCATTCAACTTGACCGGGGGCCCGCATGGCTCCAAAACACACGTCAACATGACCGTTACCCATTCGACGAGAGCATCATGGATAAATTCGATACGTTGACCGGAGTTGCCGCACCGCTGCCGATGATCAATATCGACACGGACAAGATCATTCCCAAGCAGTTCCTGAAGACCATCAAGCGCACGGGGCTTGGCAAGAGCCTGTTCTTCGAGATGCGCTACGATGACAATGGAGACGAGTTACCGAACTTCGTGCTCAACAAACCAGCCTATCGCGATGCCAAGATCCTGATTGCCGGTGATAATTTCGGCTGTGGCTCGAGCCGCGAGCATGCGCCCTGGGCCCTCCTGGATTTCGGACTGCGCTGCATTATTGCGCCATCCTTCGCCGACATCTTCTACAACAACTGCTTCAAGAACGGCATTCTGCCGATCGCGCTGCCGCAGGAAGAGATCGACAAGCTCCTGGAGGACGCCGACCGCGGCGCCAACGCCACGATCACGGTCGATCTGGAAGCTCAGGAAATCCGCGGTCCCGACGGTGGTGTCATTGCCTTCGAACTCGACCCTTTCCGCAAGCATTGCCTGCTGGAAGGCCTCGACGATATCGGCCTGACGATGCAAAAAGGCGACGCAATCGACAATTTCGAAGAGAAAGCTTCGGCGGCCCGTCCCTGGTCCTGAGGGGCGGCTCGGCGCTGCTAGGAGCTTTCAATTCAAAGTAATCCAGACTGTCCCGGATCACGTGCGTGACGTCGATTGTGGATGGACGCGGCACGGCGCAATTAGCGCCCTTTCGACCCTGCCGCAATAACGCGGTATACTCCCTACCAAGAACAAGCGTTGGGAGGCGTTCATGTGTCGAATTTTTGCCGGTCAGGCACCCGAAAACTATGAATATGTGACGCGGTCGGTCCGCCTCGGCGGACACTCCACGAGCATCCGGCTCGAACGGTCCTTCTGGCGGACACTGGAAGAAATCGCCGTCGCCCAGAGCATGAGCCTTCCCAAATTCCTGACCATCCTGCACGACGAAGTCGTCGAGCTTCGCGGTGAAGCGGCAAATTTCACATCGCTCTTGCGATGTGCCTGCCTGACCTATGTCAGCGAAGTGCAAGGCAATGCCAACAGGCAGTCCGCACTCAAAGCGGAAGCACTCGTCGCGGCCGAATAGCAGCCGACGAACAGCCCTCTCTTCCCTGTAGTATCTCCATACCACCCGCTGCTCAGTTAAGCGCGTAAGCTCTCCTAGTTTCGAGCTAAACAGTCTGGCTCGGCGTGTAAACCGAAACAGCTAGGGAGGCACTATGGCGAAGGCCATTCACACCATGATCCGGGTGCTGGACGAGGCAAAGTCCGTCGACTTTTACAAACGCGCCTTCGGTCTCGAGATCGCCGACCGCTTCGAATTCGATGACTTCACACTTGTCTATATGCGCAACGGCGAAGCCGACTTCGAGGTCGAACTGACGATAAACCACGGACAGGAGCAACCCTACGAGCATGGATCCGCTTATGGTCACATCGCCTTTGCGGTCGAAGACCTCGACACGGAACATGCGCGCTTCGAAAGCGAAGGACTGTCGCCCGGAAAGATCGTCGAATTCCATCGGGACGGCGGCCTTATGGCGCGCTTTTTCTTCGTCCAGGATCCGGACGGCTACAAGATCGAAATGCTGCAGCGACACGGCCGCTACCAATAAGACAGAACGAATTGAATGGAAGGAAACCTCAATGAGAGTAACCGATAAACAGACCCGGATCTCGCGCCGGGACTTTGTGGCGGCAGGCGGCGCGGCGGCGTTGCTCGTAGGCTCCGGTACCCTATCGTGCCCAACGGGCGCCTGGGCCATGGAAGTCAAAAATCTCAAGCCGGAGACCATGCGCACGCTCGTCCAGATGGCGCGCGATATCTATCCGCATGACCGCCTTGCGGACAAACACTATGCCGAGGCGCTCAAAGGCTATGACGAAGGCGCCGGAAACGATGCGGCATTGAAAACCACACTCGAATTCGGCGTCGAAATGCTGAACGGCCTCGCGAAGGGCAAGCATGGCCGTTCCTATATCGATGTTGGCTGGGAGGCCGATCGCGTTGCGCTACTGCGTCAGATCGAAGGCGGCCCGTTCTTCCAAAAGATCCGAGGCGGCCTGGTTACCGGCATCTACAACAACACCGCCGTCTGGCCGAAGTTCGGATATGAGGGGCCTTCCGCTGCAAAGGGCGGCTATATCGAACGCGGCTTCAACGACATCGATTGGGTGTAGGAGGAAAAAATGGCAGCTCCATATGAACTCAACGATGACAGCGTCGTGGTGGTGGTCGGATCTGGTGCCGGCGGCGGAACGCTCGCGACGGATCTGGCGCTCAAAGGTATCGACACAGTCGTACTCGAGGCCGGCGGACGGCATGAAATAGAAGATTTCTCCAACGATGAATGGGGAATGTTCTCGCAAATTTCATGGCTGGATGAGCGCACGACATCCGGAGACTGGCGTGTCGCAAAGGATTTCTCCGGCCTTCCTGCCTGGATCGTGAAGGCCGTCGGCGGCTCTACGGTCCATTGGGCCGGCGCCTCGCTCCGCTTCCAGGAGCATGAATTCAAGGCACGCACCACCTATGGTGCTGTCCCCGGCGCTAACCTGCTCGACTGGCCCATCACGCTTCAGGAAATGGAGCCTTATTACGCCAAGGCCGAAGATCGGATGGGCGTGACCCGAACCAACGGCATCGAAGGCCTGCCCGGCAACAACAACTTTAAGATCATGAAAGCCGGCGCCGACAAGCTCGGCTACAAGACCTGCCATACCGGCCGGATGGCGATCAATTCAGCCGCCCGGGGTGGTCGTGCAGCCTGTCAGCAGATCGGATTCTGCTTCCAGGGCTGCAAGACGGGCGCAAAATGGTCGACGCTCTATGCGGAAATCCCGCGCGGCGAGAATACCGGCAAGCTCGAAGTTCGCTCGAATGCCCAGGTGCTCAAGATCGAGCATGACGACAAGGGCCGCGTCTCGGGTGTCGTTTATGCAGACAAGGACGGCAACATGCAGCTCCAGAAGGCCCGGGCTGTCTGTGTCGCCGGCAACTCGATCGAGTCGCCACGATTGCTGCTAAACTCGGCGTCGAGCATGTTCCCCGATGGTCTCGCCAATGGGTCGGGACAGGTCGGACGCAACTATATGCGTCACATGACGGGCAGTGTTTACGGCGTCTTCGATCGGCCGGTGCATATGTATCGCGGCACGACCATGGCCGGCATTATCACGGACGAATCCCGACACGACACCTCGCGCGGATTCGTAGGTGGCTATGAACTGGAGACTTTGTCACTCGGCCTGCCCTTCATGGCAGCATTCCTCGATCCGGGTGCCTGGGGCCGTTCATTCACCAGCGCTCTCGACATGTACGACCATATGGCAGGCATGTGGCTCGTCGGCGAAGACATGCCGCAGGAGTCCAATGCCATCACGCTGCACCCGACCAAGAAGGACAAGCATGGTCAGCCAATCCCCAATGTGCATTTCGATGATCATCCCAATGATATCGCCATGCGCAACCATGCCTACGGACAAGGCGCGGCAGTCTATGACGCGGTTGGAGCGACGCGCACGTTCCCGACGCCGCCCTACCCGTCGACCCACAATCTTGGCACCAACCGTATGAGCGAGAAGTCGCGAGACGGCGTCGTCAATAAGTGGGGACAGGCGCATGACGTGCCGAACCTCTTCATCTCGGACGGGAGCCAGTTCACAACGGGTGCCTCGGAGAACCCGACATTGACCATCGTGGCACTGGCGATCCGTCAGGCGGACCATATTGCCGCGGAGATGAAAAAAGGAAATCTCTGAGGGGGGCCTCAAGTCCATCCGACCGACGGCGCCGCCCTTCAGGGGCGGCGCCTTTTCTTTTTCGGGCGGCAAGAAGCTCTTTGTTGGCGGAGCACTTGAACGATTCTCGCGCCTGCGGTAGCAAAACGCCAACAACACGATCCTGAACACTAGAGCAACGTGCGTCCGGTCGGACGCACATAAGTTGCTCTAGCACCTAAGAGTCGATCAACTTTTCTGCGCTTTGTCGATTCCGACTAAGCGCAGGTTGATCTATCCAGAAATTGATGCGTGGAGCCCCGAGCCATGGCGACCTTTGACGTTTTGATGCTTCCAGGAGACGGAATTGGACCGGAAGTCATGACGGAGGTCGAGCGCGTCGTTGGATGGCTCGCCTCGAATACCGGTGCCGATTTCAATACAGAGAGCGATCTGGTCGGAGGCTGCGCCTACGACACCCACGGCGTGTCGGTGACAGATGCGACGGTCGACAAGGCTCTGAAGGCCGACGCCATCGTCCTTGGCGCCGTAGGCGGCCCCAAATGGGATGGCGTCCCCTTTGAGGTGCGGCCCGAGGCCGGCTTGCTGAGGCTGCGCAAGGATCTCGATCTCTTTGCCAATCTCCGCCCGGCCGTTTGCTATCCGGCACTAGCCGATGCATCAAGCCTCAAAAGAGAGCTTGTCGAGGGTCTCGACATTCTCATTCTTCGGGAGCTGACCGGCGGCACATATTTCGGCGAGCCGAAGGAACTCGTAACGCTCGAGGATGGCCAGAAGCGTGCTGTCGATACCACGGTCTATACCACCAGCGAGATCGATCGTATCGCTCGTGTCGGGTTTGAGCTGGCACGCAAGCGTGGCAACAAGCTTCACTCCGCCGACAAACGCAACGTCATGAAGAACGGCGTCCTCTGGAACGAAGTTGTGACAGCCGCCCACGCGGACTATTCCGATGTGGAGCTCATTCACATTCTGGCGGACAATTGCGCGATGCAGCTGATCCGGGATCCTAAACAATTCGACGTTCTGGTAACCGACAATCTCTTTGGCGACATGCTGTCCGACGAGGCCGCCATGATGACGGGATCGCTCGGCATGCTTCCTTCGGCCGCTCTGGGTGCGGAAGACGCAAACGGGAAGCGTGGCGCGATGTACGAGCCCGTCCACGGTACGGCACCCGATATTGCGGGTCAGGGGAAAGCCAATCCAATCGCAACCATTTCAAGTTTCGGAATGGCACTACGCTACTCGTTCGATATGAGCGCCGAGGCCGATCTCCTCGACAATGCCATCGCATCGGTCCTTGAGAAGGGGCTACGCACGGCTGATCTGGTCGCGGCCGGCGGACAGTCCATCTCGACGGAAGCCATGGGTAACGCCATCATCGCGGAGCTTGACGCTCTCAGCGGGTGAACCAATGACCAGCATCGCCATCATTGCTTTTGACGGCGCGACGGACATCGATGTCTTTCTCCACTGGGACTTTCTGAGCCGCCCGGTGACGATGTTTGGGAGGGAAAGACGGGACTGGCAGGTACGGCTTCTCGGTACCAAGGACCGCCATATCACCATGGCCGGTCTGGAAGTACCCATGCATGGCACGATCGACGAAGCCCGCAATGCCGATGCCGTGGTTCATGCCTCCGGGCCTCTGACCCGGACGATGATGCAGGATGCGGATTATCTCTCGCGACTTGCCCTCGATCCGAAGCGCCAACTTGTCGGCTCGCAATGTTCGGGCGCCCTGATCCTTGCCGCCAGCGGTCTACTAACAGGTATGGAAGCAACCACCTACCCGACGGCGCGCACCCATCTGGAGAGCTTTGGTGCCAATTTCGTCGCCAGACCTTTCGTCGCCCACGATCGTATCGCGACGGCGGCCGGATGCCTGGCCGGCATAGCCCTCGACCGTTGGCTGCTGAACAAGCTACTGGACGCCGCAATGGCCGAACGTTGCATCGCATCAGGCGAAGCCTGGGGGCAGGGCATTGAATCGGTCTACCAGACCGAGCCGGTGTGACGGCTTAATCGCACTTCTCTCTGCTAGGCAGAGCACTCACCAATACGAGCCTCATAATGACTGGTTATAAGGTAATAAGGGCCTATTCTGAGTTGGCCGCAATACGGCCAAAAATATATCAATAGCAGACATAAATAATTGCGGCGGCAATCAGTTTTCCACCCGATGAAAACTAAGGAATCGCGTTCGATCGGCGCGTCGTCTCGCCACTCCCCTGACCAGGATTCCTTTCCCCCAAGTCAACGTCTTGGGTGTGTGGAAACGCGGGCAGGCTTCAACTGGCCAGCTGTAGATATGATCCCGGTGCCAAAACAAAGTGGCGAACAGAACACTCATCTATCAGTTCCGCATAGCCTTCTGGGAGAAACGAGTTCTGCCAATTCTCTCCAAACCGCTCTTTTACGGCATGCAGGTCCGTCCAAATCGAGGCGAACACCAACATATCGTTATCATCTGTCAGGCTCCGTCCGAAAATATATCCTTTATTGCCTAGTTTGTTCCGTACCACATCGATCGATGATGTGGAGAGCTTTTGCGCGAGTTCGTCGGCACGTCCAGGTTTGGCGCGCGCTTCGAACAGTCGCATGATCGGTCCGCTGGATTCATCTTCGTGCTGCATTCGGGTCATCCGCTTCTCTTAGAAATACCGTTTCATGAACTGGCAAAGCTAGGAGACCGAAGTCGGATTGTCTTGAACGATATTGTTTTCTCTGGCCCAAACGCTGTTTGCATTGTCACGGCAAAGCGAGCTATTGGGCCATGAATCGACCGGGCGTCACACCAACGAAACGTTTGAATGTTCGCGTCAGGTGGCTTTGGTCAGAGAACCCGCACTCAAACGCAACCTTGACGGGTTGGGCACCTTGTCTCAATAGAGAAATTGCATGACGTATCCGCACGTTGGTCAGATAGGCATAGGGTGGAATTCCCACCTGGGACTTGAATGCCTTGATCAGCCAATAGCGACTAATGCCACATTCGCCTGCCAGCTCGCCGAGTGAAACATTCTGCGAAAAGTTGCTGTTCAAGAATTCGCGCGCAATGCGCACGGCACGGTCCTCGGAGCGAACGCGTGGCGACCGAATGAAACGGTCAGCGTGTAACGTCAGGGCCTGAGCAACAATGTCCAGGAGCAGCGATCTGCGCCTCAGGCTCTCATGCTCGATATCGTCATCCGAATAAAGCCTGGCGATCCCGCGCGCCATCTCTGGATTCCTTGCGGAGATTTCCCCAAACGCAATCGTGCCCCGCGGCGTAGACCCGACGTCGGACGCAATCTGTTGCAACATTTGCTCCGGCAGATATGTCGCGAGGATGGTCCAACCGTCCGTAGAGGCTTCGTGTCCCCAATGCACCTGATCAACGTTGTAGAGGATCACCTGCCCCCGTGAGACGGTCGCCCTGCGTTTTGGCTCGACGATCTCTATCGCACCCTGAGTGATGAGACCGATCATGTAGCGGTCATGGGAGTGCGGCGGATATACAAATCTCTTGTAACGGCCCTTCAGAAACTCGACGGAATCGGGGCCTTTCTCACGCCAAAATGTGACCTGCTCATGTGTCCGCCTGCGACTGGAATCACTCTCCACCATGCCGAAAATCTATGTAATCATCCAGATTAGTACCAGAATCTGCCAAGCCTCCCGCTCGAAGGCCTACGGGGTCCTTAATACCCGCGAGCGAACCAGATGTCCCATTAGTTGCTCTGACAAATCCGAGTACGACAAAGTCATAAAGACTGCCTGAGCTCAACCACCAGCCTGCCACGCGCGCACGAAGTCGAGCGGATAGAGCAGCATCAACACATTGAGGGTGAGATTGTCGCGGATGATTGCACCGACGATGAGTTCCATGGCAACGGCTGCCGTCACTGTGACCCAAACCGGTAGCCGCGAGGCCAGCCAGAACCCGACCAGCATCATGGTCATATCGCTGACCGAATTGAGCACGCTGTCGCCGAAATAGTCGAGCGACACCGTCGCCTCGCGATACCGATTGATGATCATGTCGGTGTTTTCGAGAATCTCCCAGGCGCCTTCCACGGCAATGGCAACGATGGCCCGCGCACCCATACTCCAGCCCGGAGCGACGAGCGAAAGCACCGCGTAAAACAGAAAGCCGTGGATCACATGCGAGGGCGAATACCAGTCCGAGAGATGTTGAGAGTTCTCCGAACTAAGTACAACACCGTGCCATAGCTTTACCGTCCCGCATGTACAGATCGGCGCCCGCCCCATGGCCAACAAGATCCCGGCAGCAAGGGCAATCAAAGCAAGCCCAATGAGCCAGTGGCGGGAGTTGGTCGCAGCACCAGAATTCATATCGGGGCATTCATGGGCAGTCCACCCGCAATGGCATGCCGAATTTTCTCTTGTCGGCTCTTAGGATTACCTCGCAACCTGCACCGTAAACCGCTGATTGAGCGCACCGGGATCCTGCACGCCCTTACAGTCGTATTGGACCAATTTTCCACCGGCATTTGGATCATTATTAGCTATATCCAGACATTTGTTCGAATGGGCAGCCCAAATCTGAAACTCGGTTGGCGAGCCTATCGGAACCAGAACGAATTGCTGGTTCGAATTGCCCGTGCAGGGCCATTGGATAATCTTCTCGCCGGATTGATTTGATGAGCCCGGAACATCGAGGCAGAGCCCATTCAGCTTCGAGACGATGTTCCACTTGTTGTTCGCTAGGTAGCGAAAATCCCATTGCTGATTGGGATTGCCCGTACAGTCCCATTGAATAATCGCCGTTCCTTGCTTCGTTGAGCTCCGCGGTACGTCCAGGCATTTGCCGCTGTGTACCGGTAAGATTCGAAACTCTTTGGCAAGCGTAGGAGAGGCGAAAACAAGACATGCACAGGCAAAAGCAATTTGTAGTCGAATCATTGGACGAACTCCGGGATGCGTTTGAAGGCGGCCGGCGGCGGGTTAGTGCGTGAGTTAAGACTTCCGCAAGTCGGCTGTCATTGTCAACGGATGCGTGTGCATGTCCTTCAGTGAAATTGGTACAATCGTCTGTCACAATTCAGTCGCTCTCCTATCGCAAAAACGCGTCATCCCACGCATGCTTGTCTCGCCGCGAAAGGCCCAATCAAAAATGCACACTACATCTCTTGTCGCACTGCTCGCGCTCTCTCTGGCCGTCGCTACTCCTGTGCTTGCGCAGGATAAGGAACCCGCCCCGACATCGGCCAAAAAGAAGCGCGTTCTGACCCCCGAAGAGAAGAAAGAAAAAGAGCAGCGCAAAACATGCAAGATTCAGATGTGCGACGTGCTCTATTCCAAGAATGCGGAAGGTCCGGACATTTCCTGCGACATCATCAAGACATGGCGCGAGGAGGATGTTGAAGAGATGGTGACCGGCGGAAAGATCGATTGGCCGTGGGGCGCAGCCAAATGTAAGACAAAATTGACGGTCTCACGCGAATTGCTCGCTAAGGCGGCTGGTTCCGACTCCTATGTCGCCAAGCTCAAGGCTCACAAGGTTGCCTGCACGCTTGATCGCAAGTCGCAAGGCAAATCCTACGACGTCGTCGTGGGGATTCAACCCGAAGTCACGTTTGAAAAAGGCAAGGCCGTGAAAAGCCAGATCAATTGGGGCGATATCGAAGCGCCGATGCTGGCCTACGGCGTCATCTGGCCCGGCGCCAAGCTGGATAACAGCCTCAATGCCATGGGTGGAACGGTCACCAAAATGGTCAACGAGTTCGTGTCTGCCAAATGCGATGAGATCAAAGAACTGGTCCCAAGCCGCAAGGCTGCAAACTAAGCGCGAGACGGTGCGGCCGACGCGAGCGCAGATTCTAAACGAATGGTTAACGCTGTTTTGCAACGGCAATAAAACGAGCTCTATCAATCCCTCGTACGACTGACTTCGTATCTGGACTAAGGCCGTCTGGACTCATCATTTCGCGATTCTTGGCTCTAGGATGCGACATCAGAGCGCACTTACTGTACGCTCCATCGTTCCAAAAGCTCGAATTGCGATGAAAATCCGCGGATTTTCATCGTTTCGAACCCGACGAGGGGAATACAATGCGCAATACTTTTCTAGTTGCCGTGGACGGCAGCGAAGGCAGCAATCGTGCAGTCGCCTTTGCGGCCGAACGGGCGAAGGCCGGTGGGGCCAACGTGGTTTTGGCCCACATTATTGAATGGTCTCCCTACAGCTTTCATACACCCGACGAACTTGCCGAGCGCCACAAGCGCCGCGAAGAAGAAATCGACAGGGCCCAAAGCTCGATCGTGGATCCCGTCGCAAAATCGCTCGAAGAGAGTGGCGTCAACGTGACCAGCATCGTGCGCCATGGGCATCCAGGCGAAACGCTCGTCGAACTCGCGGCAGAGCATGACGTCGCCCAGATCTTTATCGGAAGGTTAGGCGAATCTCGCCTTAAAGCCATGCTGTTCGGCAGCCTGCCAGCCGCTCTTGTCCAGACATCGCCGGTACCGGTGACCGTCGTACCCTAGTCGTCGGCCGAGACGCTATTTCACTTTGGGAGACTTCCATGAAACGCATACTGACGATGCTCGGCCTTTTGGCCGTTCTGACGTCGCCGGCCGCCGCCGCCGGTATCGACGAGACCATCAATACGTTGGTGCAACCGATCACCGACATCGTTGCGGCGATCGTCTTTTTCAAAATCCCTGTTTTCGGGGCCCAGCTGCCACTCGTCGTGCTCTGGCTGGTCGTCGGCGCCGTGTTCTTCACCTTCTATATGGGGTTCATCAACCTCAGAGGCTTCAAGCATGCCATCGAGCTGGTTCGCGGCGATTATGCGAACCCGAACGACGCCGGTGAAGTCTCGCACTTCCAGGCGCTGGCAACAGCCGTCTCCGGTACTGTCGGCATCGGTAACATCGGCGGCGTCGCCGTCGCCGTGACGGTCGGCGGTCCCGGCGCCACATTCTGGCTGATTCTTGCCGGTTTCCTTGGCATGTCGACCAAGTTTGTGGAGTGTACCCTCGGCGTCAAATATCGAAACGAGAACCCGGACGGGTCGGTTTCAGGCGGTCCGATGTACTATCTCGATAAGGGATTTGCCGAACGCGGCATGGCAGGATTTGGTCGCTTTGTCGGCATCTTCTACGCCGTCGGTATCTTTATCGGCGCACTTGGCATCGGCAACATGTTCCAATCGAACCAGGCCTTTGTGCAGTTCGTCAACGTGACCGGCGGCACCGAGGGAAGCTGGTTCGCCGACAAGGGCTGGCTCTTCGGGATCGCCATGGCATTGGTGGTCGCCTCAGTGATCATCGGCGGCATCAAATCGATCGCCAAGGTCACCGAGAAGATCGTGCCTTTCATGGCCATCTTCTACTGCTTCTTCGCGCTGATCGTCATCTTCATGAACTTCAGCTCTATCCCGCAGGCGGTCATCAACATCTTTGACGGTGCGTTCACGGGCGAAGGCGTTGCAGGCGGTGCCCTGGGTGCCATGATCATAGGCTTCCAGCGTGCCGTGTTCTCGAACGAAGCCGGTATCGGTTCCGCCTCGATCGCTCACTCGGCCGTGCGGACGAACGAGCCGATCACGGAAGGCATGGTCTCACTTCTCGAGCCCTTTATCGACACGATCATCATCTGCACGATCACAGCATTGGTCATCGGTACGACCGCTGTCGCCTATCCGGGCTTCGCGGGCGACGCCAAAGGCATTGCCATGACATCCGCCGCCTTCCAGCAGCAGATCTCCTGGTTCCCGATCCCGCTGGCCTTCGCAGGCATGCTGTTCGCCTTCTCGACCATGATCTCCTGGTCCTATTACGGGCTGAAGGGCTGGACCTATCTGTTCGGTGAAGGGATTGTCATGGATCGCATCTACAAGCTGATCTTCTGCATCTTCGTGGCATTGGGCTGCATGCTGCAACTCGGCGCCATCCTGGATATCTCGGACGCTCTGGTGTTCCTGATCTGTGTCCCGAATATCCTCGGTCTCTACATCCTCGCTCCGATCGTGAAGAAGGAGTTGAACTCCTATCTCGCACGCGTGAAGAGTGGAGAGATCAAGAAGTACAAGAACGTCTAGAGCAACGTGCGGCCGGGAAACCGGTCACACCGAAAGCCCTCTCCTCCGGGAGAGGGCTTTTTTTTGGCGCATCGTCAGGTGCGATTATATGAAAATCGCCGCATTGAAACCCAAGCGACGTCAATCGAGTCTCAAACCTTCAATCGATGCGCACAAAAAAAGGCGGCCCCATTCGGGGCCGCCTTCGTAATCGAGTGTGTCAGAGACTTAGGAACGCCACCAACGACGAGGCTCGACGTGGATCGCCTCGCTGCCACGCGGGAATTGGTTGGCAATCGCGGAAATCTCTTTATAGGTGTCGTGTCCGCCTGACCATTTGTTCAGACGCTCACGCCAGGATTCCCACTCCTTCGGATGATGCTGCGGCGAGCACATCTCTTCGGCTTCCTTCAATGCCTCAGGAGAAAGTTGGGCGACACGGACGCCGGCTTTCTCATAAATCGTGCCCGGATGCTGCGGCGTGCTTGCACCGCAAACATTGACGAGACCGGCTTCGTTGTGGCCCTGGACCCACATCTGCGTTGCAAAGGCCGACTCCATGACTGCGTCCTGAATGTCTGCAGGCAGTTTGTCGAAGGTTTGCGTACGCATTGCCGTGGCGTGCGTGCCAGCAAAGAAGTCGAGCTGGACATCCTGTGCCATGACTGGAGCCATGTTGGCAAAACATGCCGCCGACGACCATGTCTCGGCGCCGTCAATCAGGCCTTGCTTCAGGCCATCAAGCGTTTCTTCCCAGGCAATCGGCACTGGGTTCAACTTCATCAGCGTCATGGCGATACGCCCAAGCTGCGTACCCGTCACACGGTTTTTCGTACCGGCGAGCTCTGTCACGCTGGTGACTGTCTTCTTATCCTTCCAGCCCTTACCGAGCATGATGCCGCGCAATTCTACGTGGCTCCAAAGAACTTTCAGCTTGTGGCGTTTTTCCATGGGTTCACGGAAAAGCTTCATGCTGTCTGGATGATACAGGAAGTTGTAGAGCGAAGCTCGTGTCGGGAACATGTAGGCATAGTCGAGCACGTTGTAGTATGGCGCACCGCCCGCAGCATTCTGCGTCGACGAGTCATACATGTCGACGATGCCCTGCATGGTCTTCTTCACGCAGTCGAGCTGTCCGCAAAGCTGGTTGGAGCCGATAAATTCGACACGCAACGCGCCTTCCGTACGCTCTTCAACGTCACGAACCCACTGCAAGCAACCGGAGAACTGGATCTTCTGGATCCGCTCGTTCATGCCGTCGGCGCCGAACTTGATCGTTGCCTTGGCTTTGTTCTTGAAGCGCTTGTCGTAAGTGGAATTCGCAGCCTTTGCGAGTGTCGAAAGTGAGACGGTGCCCGTGAGACCGGCGAGGCCGAGGGCCGTCGATGTCATTCCATATTCTTTGACGACGCGCAAAAAGTCGCGCCGCGACACGCCTTCGAGGCGTGAGAAAATGTTATTTGGGTTATGCGGTTGCTGCATTGTCAGTCGTTCCTCCACTAGAAATCGGCGCCTGTCCGTACCCCGTCGTTCAATCTGAGAATCGCGAAATCCGGAATTTGTCCTTGGCGATAGCGCCTACTGGTTGCCGTTATATGATACAGAAAGTTCCAAAAACTGCGAGTCAAGCTTACATCAATGTCGATTGATGTTGCTTATTGCTATATTGATCAATCCTCCCCTCTGAGCGCAAGCCCTAGAACAATGCCCGTTACCGAAGGGTTGATACGTGCTTTTTCGGCAGATATTCAACGATTTCAGCCAGTTCCAGGGACGTTTCGGACGCCTACCTTTCCGCGAATTAATCTCACAACATTCCGTGATTCGTTTTTTTAGTGAGGACCGGGTGGCGCAACTTCGCCTGAATCGTGTAACAACAGACTTGCAACCGGATCCGCCGCCTCCCAACTAAGTGTGGCAATCAAAGGTAGACAAAACAATGAGTTACAAGATCGCCGTCGTCGGCGCCACGGGCAATGTGGGCCGCGAAATGCTGGAAATTCTCGCCGAACGCGAATTTCCCGTGTCCGAAGTCGTTCCTATAGCATCGCGCAAATCGATCGGTGTGGAAGTGTCTTTCGGCGATAAAACATTGAAATGTCAGGACATTGAGCAGTTCGACTTCTCGACTTGCCAGTTTGCACTAATGTCGGCCGGCGGCTCCGTCTCCAAGGAGTGGAGCCCGAAGATCGGACGTATGGGCTGCCTTGTGATCGACAACTCGTCCGCCTGGCGTTACGACGCCGACGTTCCGCTAATCGTGCCGGAAGTGAACGCCGACGCGGTCGAGGGCTTCACCAAGAAGAACATTATTGCCAATCCGAACTGCTCGACAGCGCAGCTCGTCGTGGCCCTCAAGCCTCTGCATGACAAGGCTGGCATCGAACGCGTGGTCGTCTCGACATACCAGTCCGTATCCGGGGCCGGCAAAGAAGCCATGGAAGAGCTCTGGACGCAGACCCGCGGCATATTCGTAACCGATACGCCTGAGCCGCAGAAATTCACCAAGCAGATTGCCTTCAACGTCATTCCTCACATCGACGTCTTCATGGAAGACGGCTACACGAAAGAGGAATGGAAGATGCTGGCTGAAACCAAGAAGATCCTCGATCCGAAGATCAAGCTGAGCGCCACCTGTGTTCGCGTGCCCGTCTTCGTCGGCCATGCGGAAGCGGTCAACATCCAGTTCCGCGATCCTATTACAGCGGACGAAGCGCGCGATATCCTGCGCGAAGCGCCAGGCGTCCTGGTCATCGACAAGCATGAAGATGGCGGCTACGTGACTCCGGTCGAGTGCGTCGGCGATTTCGCGACATTCGTCTCGCGGATCCGCGAGGATGCAACCATCGAAAACGGCCTCAACCTTTGGGTCGTCTCCGACAATCTTCGCAAGGGCGCCGCTCTCAATACGGTGCAGATCGCCGAGACGGTCATCAACCGCAATCTGCTCAAGAAGGCAGCCTGATCGATAGATTCATGAGGTCCTGAAGCCGGCCCACTCCCCCGGCCCAACCACCCAATAAGGGTACCCTCGGGGTGGTTGGGCCGGGGGAGTGGGCCGGCTTTAGGAACTTCGAATCAAACACCAGTACTGGCGCAGCTTCGGTGAGTCGGGAGCCGGCAGGTCTAATGCCGGTTGAATCCCTGGCGCAAAAAAACGCTCCCAAACCGCATCATTGCTTCCCATCGGTGCGTTCGGTCCCTAAAACCACAGCCTCGTGAGGGACCGATGAGCTGGCTATCCAAACGCAAGACCGAAGAGAAAGACGAGATCGAAACGCAGGGCGGCGACGTCGAGCGCGGTCTCGTTGCGCGTTATCTCGCACGCATATTCGAGCGGTCCGATCTGCCTCTGCGCGCAACGTGCAGCCTGCTCTATTGGCTGAATGAGCGTCGCGAGACCATGGATCTGCCGATCCCTCAGGAGATCGGCACGATCGTCGGCGAACTCTATTCGGGACGCTTCCGTTACACGGATCTCGACCGGGCCTATCGGCGAAACCGTGACAAGGTCATCCGTGATCTTCGCCGAGTGGCCGAGGAAACACCGCGCCCGGAGCCGCTTGCGAGCAATGTGGCACTGCTGACAGATGAACTCGGCCTGCCGAAAGAGGCCTGGAAGATCATCGGTCTCGTCGCCTGCTATACGCGCTTCAATCAGGTCGAATATCTTTGCGACACGATGACCGACCACGGCTTGCTTGGCCGCGCGATCGCGCTCATGGTCGGCGAGCCTGCCCGCACCATCGAGCATCTCATTTCGCCACTTGGAGAACTGGCGGCATCGGGTCTGTTGCAACTCAACGACCATGACGAGCGGATCGCCGGTGGCGGGGGCCGCTTTTCCATTCCCTGGCGGGTTGATGCCTGTCTCGATCAACGGTTCGATGACTTCCCCAGCATGCGCCGCGCGCTGCTGGGCGAACCGCTCAAGGCCGGCCTGAACCTCTCTGATTACGATCACGTCGCAAAGGACCGCGATTTTATCGCGAACGTCCTCCAGGGCGCGGCGGCAGAGAAAGCGGTCGGGGTCAACATTCTGCTCTATGGGCCCCCGGGGTCAGGCAAGACGGAATTGACCAAGCTGGTCGCGGCGGCTGCTGATCTCTCGCTCTATGGGGCTGGTGAAGAAGTTACGATTTCGAGCGAGTCGGATCGCTCCGGCCGCATGTCGGATCTGGTCTTTGCCTTGCGGCTCCTGTCAGGCGCAGAGAAGACCGCAGTCCTGTTCGATGAAATGGAGGATGTTGCCTGGCAGCTTATGCGCCGGGGCGGATCGAAACTCTATCTCAACCGCCTGCTCGAAACCAATCCGGTGCCTGTGCTTTGGACATCCAACAATATCAGCGAGATCGATCCGGCGGTGCTGCGCCGGATGACACTTGCGGTCGAACTCAAGCTGCCGCCGGCCCGACAGCGCGAACGCATTCTTGAGCGTCTCGACAGACGCGTCGGCGTGGGGCTCAGCCCTGAAGAAGTCGCAGCCCTTGCCAAACGGGTCGATGCAACGCCGGCCATTCTCGAAAAGGCCCTCATCGCCGCAAGGCTGGCAGGCGGGGGCAGCGACGCTGTCGAGTCTGCGGCTCTTGGAATCGTGCGCGCCGTCTCCGGCTCGGTCACACGGCGCGTCGCCGAGATCCCGGATTTCGACGCCACGCTGACAACAGCGGATGTCGATCTCGCGGCCCTCGCCACTCGGCTCACCGGGTCGGGGCAACTCGCCTTTTCGCTCTGCCTCTCCGGGCCTCCCGGCACCGGCAAGTCTGCTTATGCTCGTTATCTAGCCAGTGCAATCGGCGTCGAGGTGATCCACAAGCGTGCCTCCGACCTACTCGGCGCATTCCTTGGCGAATCTGAGAAACGGATTGCTGAAGCCTTCGAGGAAGCCAACGAGGCCGGCGCCATGCTGGTGTTTGATGAGGCTGAGACCTTCCTGTTCGATCGCCGTGACGCGACCCGCTCCTGGGAGATCTCCCAGGTCAACGAGATGCTGACATGGATGGAAGACCATCCTTTGCCCATCTGCTGCACGACAAACCTGATGGATCGCTTCGACAGCGCGTCCTTGCGGCGTTTCACGTTCCATATCCGCTTTGCGTTCCTCGATCCGGCCGGCCTCAAGCGTGCCTACGCCGTGTTCTTCAAGTTCGCGGATCTGCCGCCGGACGCCCTGGCACCGGGCAATCTGACACCAGGCGATTTTGCGCAGGCCCGCCGGCAAGCGCGGGTGCTCGGCGTCATGGACGATCCTGATCGTGTTGTGGAGTTGCTTGGCTCGATCAGCCGGACGAAGCCAGGAACGGCCGGATCAATCGGGTTTGTGCGGTAAGCGGCTGACCCTGGGAGTCTGACTCGAAACTCCTAAAGCCAGCCCTCTCCCCCGGCCCAACCACCCCGAGGGTACTCTTATTGGGTGGTTGGGCCGGGGGAGAGGGCTGGCCGTGGTACCGAAAGTCGCCAACACGGCGACTTTCGAGACAGCCCCTAGGACCAGATTTCCATCCGCAGGCCCTTTCCGTCAAGCGGCGGGTTGTCCGGGAAACGCTGAGCCTTCTCGTCGGCGATCCGGGCGGCCGTCCAGGCGCAGGCGCAGGCGTCGATCAAATCGTCGGGACCAACCTGGCTGGCGGCAAATTGCGCATCCTTCCAGAGCGACGGCGGGAAGCCCTGTGTCTCGAGAAGACCGCGGCGCAATGCCAGTCCCGGCTCGTGAACCTTCGATTTGACCTTCTTTGGCTCATCGAGCGGCACGTCCCCGTTCATCGACACGAATGCGGACTCCGGGTGGCATTCGAAGACGGCATTCTGACGCGATGGGGTCATCAGCGCATCGACTTCACGAATCTTGGGGAACAGGTTGAAGCATTGCAGCGAGACCTTGCGCGGTGGTTCAGAATGTTCGAGAGCAACACGGCAGGCCTCGCCGAAGTCGTTTTCAGCAACGACCGGCCGCGCCGGAACCGCAAAGACCGAACTTTGACGCCCACCGAGCCGCTTTCTCGTTTCCACGTCGCACGACCGACCGCCGCGCCGTGCCTGCTCCGGCAACCCAATGGGAATGTCGACGGCGACGATGCGCGGTTCCTCGTCCGAATCAAGAACATCTGTAAAACGTTCGAAGAACCTGGCGTGCGTTTCGCCTTGGCCGGCAAGATCGTGAAACACGGCGATCCAGCCGCCTTTGCATCCATCCACGCCCGCGACCCAATCCGAACCATTGCCTCGCCATTCCGGCAGCATGACATCGGGCACATCCTCCTCGGAAGTCGGCCAGGGATCAGGATTGGCCCAACGGTCCTGGGATCCGACGAGATCCAACTCGTCCTTTTCGCCGGTGATATCGAGCACGGCTTCGATACCGGCCGTTGCTAGTGCAAGCGCATCGGCACTTCGGGCATCGGCCAACTCCTGCGCAAGATAGAGAGCCGCGAACAGATCGCCCGTACCGTGAGGCACGACCGTCCTCTGAGCAACGGATGCTGCGACCGAGAAGCCGCGGCTGATGACGAGATTGAGCAATCCGTCGTCGCTTGGAATCGATGTTGCTAGAACCTGCTCAGGATCTAATGTCTGCGCCGCGGAATGCGCGCTGCTCGTGTCGGTTACCGGCCGGCCGGCAAGCCATTCGAGTTCGAAACGGTTCGGCGTGATGATGTCAGCCCGACGTAGCAATCCGGCGCCGATGGCCTCGGCCGCACGGCGGTCGACATAGAGCCCCTTTGGGTCGTCGCCGAATGCCGGATCGACCATTACGCGCACCTCGGGATTTAGCGACTTGATCTTCTCGATCGCCAGGACGGCAATGGCAACGTGGTCAAGGCTTGGCATGTAGCCGGTCAGGATGGCATCCACCTCTTCCAGCCAGCCGTTCTTCTCCAGCGCATCGAGCATCTCCTTGAGCACCGCCGGACCAACCACGCGCCCTGCCGAAACATCATGCCCGGGGTGGTTTGAGAGCAGGATTGTGGGCAACGCAAACACCGTGTGACCCAGACGCTCGAGCGCGAACCGGATCGCCGTATTGCCGATGGCTCCACGGGCGACCTGCGACGACATGATGAGAACGGTTGCCACGGTCTCGATTTCCTTCATTTAAGACGTTTGAGGGCATGGTCTGAGCGTTCGCGCTCGGATATTGTCCCTGCCGCTCCGCGCTGTTAGGTCATGAACTCATGCGAGAATAACAATAGCGAGAGCGGAGCAAATAGCGGAAGGGTCTCCCGAATGATAGTAAACCGGCCGCGCCGAAGCGCGCTCTATATGCCAGGCTCAAACGCACGAGCCTTGGAAAAAGCAAAAACCCTCGCGGCAGACGCGGTGATCCTGGATCTGGAAGATTCGGTCACACCGGAGGAGAAGGTTGGTGCGCGTGATCGCGTTGCCAATGCCGTGCGTGCCGGCGGTTTCGGCCGGCGCGAGGTCGTCATCCGCGTCAACGATCTCCAGACCGAGTGGGGCGAGGACGATCTGATTGCGGCGATCGATGCGGGCCCGGACGCTGTGCTCCTTCCCAAGGTCTCGACGCCCGAGCATATTCTCGATGTTCGTGCCTCGATTGCCAATGCCAATGCCTCATCCAATCTGACGATCTGGGCCATGATCGAGACGCCGCTGGCAATCCTGAATGTTCAGAGCATCGCCCAGTCTGCCGCCAGCGACATCGCGCCCGTGACGGCCTTTCTTATGGGAACCAACGATCTCGCCAAAGAGAGACGGGCCGCTCTGTCCGATGATCGCATCGCCGTGATCCCATGGCTGATGCACGCACTTGCCGCGGCACGTGCCTATGGTCTCGACATCCTCGACGGCGTCTACAACTCCTTCCGCGACGAAGAAGGCTTCGCCAGGGAATGCGCCGAGGGACGTATGCTGGGTATGGACGGCAAGACGCTTATTCATCCAAGCCAGATCGCGGTCGCGAACAGTACTTTCGCGCCCGAGGAAGACGATGTCATCATGGCCCGCAAGATCATCGCTGCGTTCGAGCGGCCGGAAAACGCCGACAAGGGTGTCATTACATTGGAAGGTACGATGGTCGAGCGACTGCACGCCGAAATGGCGGTTCGAACCGTGGCCATTGCCGATGCTATCGCACAAGCAGCAGAAGCCTGAGACGCTGTGTTAGATGTTCTGAAGCCAGCCCACTCCCCCGGCCCAACCACCCAGAGGGTACCCTTATTGGGTGGTTGGGCCGGGGGAGTGGGCTGGCTTCAGGACTATCGAGTCGAACTAGGTCAGGAGTAGACAATGTCGGTCCAGCACCTCCGCTCGGCGGCCGTATTGCAAGTGAGCGATGTAAAGAAAAGCGCTGAATTCTACAGTGAGAAACTGGGCTTCAACCCCGGAAAATTCTGGGGTGAGCCTCCGTGCTTTTGCATTGTCGGACGCGGCACCGTAACGATCTTTCTCGATCAATCACGAGACCCTGCGGCTATACCGCCGGTCAATCAGTATTGGGCAGCCTATGTCTATGTCGACGATGTCGATGCCTACCATGCCGAACTTCTGGCCAAAGGCGTAGAGATCAAGGATGGGCCACGGGATATGCCGCATGGATGCCGAGAGTTCGATGTTACGGATCCGGATGGCCATATCATCGGTTTTGGACAGGATTTGATTCCAGGCGGCGAAGGGCCCGGGCTTTGAGGCCTGGATTTGAAGCCCCGGATTTGAGGATTGCATGAACAAGACGAACAGAGGCAATTATTTCGAGGATTTTTCGCTCGGCCAAGTCATTGAGCACGCCACACCGCGCACAGTGACTGAAGGTGATGTGGCTCTCTACACCGCCCTTTATGGCGGGCGCTTCGCCGTCCAGTCCTCGTCGCCCTTCGCAGCAGCCATCGGCTATGACAGAGCTCCGGTCGACGACATGCTCGTCTTCCACATCGTTTTCGGCAAGACGGTGCCCGATATTTCGCTGAATGCCGTCGCCAATCTCGGTTATGCGGAATGTCGATTTGCAGCGCCAGTCTTTCCGGGGGATACACTGCGCACGCGGTCGAAAGTCATCGGCGTTCGCGAGAACTCAAATGGAAAAACGGGCGTCGTCTATGTCCGCTCGACGGGTACTAACCAGCATGGCGACATAGTCCTCGACTATGTGCGCTGGGTGATGGTCCGAAAGTCTGACCCGGCCCTTCCTGCACCTGAGCCGACTGTTCCCGATCTTGCCGCCGAACTATCCGCCGACGCCCTCGGATCGGCGCTCCCTGCTCTCGATACAGCCGCATACGACAGGAGCCTGGCAGGCTCCGCATATCTGTGGGGCGACTATAAAGCCGGCGAGAAGATCGACCACACGGACGGCATGACGATCGAGGAAGCCGAACATCAGATCGCGACACGCCTTTATCAGAACACGGCGAAGGTCCATTTCAACCAGCATACCGAGGGTCAGGGGCGGTTCGGCCGCCGGCTAATCTATGGCGGTCACATCATCTCCCTCGCCCGTGCGCTCTCGTTCAACGGCCTGGCCAATGCTTTCCATGTCGCCGGGATCAATGGCGGGCGCCATGTGGCACCGGCCTTCGCAGGCGATACGATCTATGCATGGTCCGAGGTTCTGGACCGTGTCGAGATTCCAGGGCGCGGCGACGCAGGTGCACTTCGCCTGCGGACTCTCGCTGTAAAAGATCGCACTTGCGCCGAATTCCCCTACAAGAATGACGAAGGCGCTTATGAAGACGGTGTGTTGCTGGATCTGGACTATTGGGCGTTGATTCCGCGCTAGAGAATTGTCCCAGATCAGGTATTCCCGCCTGTCGGAAGTGCCGCGATAGCCTCACATTCGCGATTCTCGCCTTCAACATGGTGTGAAAGGCGGTGATTGTAGCCCAATGTAGCGGACATTCAGCTGCAATTCATCCAAGTGACCATTGCCGCTTATGTTGCATCGCGATAAAACGTCGCAAGAGATTCATTTCGAACGGGAACCAATAAATGGCGAACGCCAAGACGCCCGCTGAGCGGCCCCTCTCGCCGCATCTGCAAATCTACAAGCCTCTACTGACCATGATGATGTCGATCGTGCATCGGATCACGGGCGCGGCGCTCTACTTTGGAACCATCCTGCTCGCATGGTGGCTGATCGCCGCCGCCTCGGGGCCGGATTACTTCGCCTATGTGAATGGTTTCTTCGCAAGTATCATCGGTCGGTTGATCCTGTTCGGCTACACTTGGGCCCTCATTCACCACATGCTTGGTGGCCTAAAGCACCTGTTGTGGGACACGGGTCGCGGTTTCGAACTGGCGACCGCCGATATGATGGCGCGCCTCTCGATTATTGCATCCGTGCTGCTGACGGCGATCATCTGGATCGCCGGATACATGACCATGGGAGCACTGTGAGATGGCCGATCTAAGAACGCCCCTCGCCCGTGTACGCGGCCTTGGCTCGGCCAAGGAAGGCACCGACCATTTCTGGCGCCAGCGCCTGACCGCCATCGCCAATGTGCCGTTGATCCTGTTCCTGGTCGTCTCCCTGGTGAACCTCGCCGGCGCCGATCATGCAACCGTCAAAGCCTATCTTTCATCGCCGATCGTAGCGGTGCTGATGCTGGCCGTGGTTTTATCCGGCCTCATCCACATGCGGCTCGGTATGCAGGTCATCATCGAGGATTATGTGAGCTCGGAGGGCGCGAAGATCGTTTCGCTGGTGCTGAACAACTTCTTCGTGATCTTCCTCGCTCTGACAACCGTATTTGCAATACTCAAACTCAGCTTCGGAGCATAAGCCATGGCGACGAGCAAAAAGGGAAACGGCGCGGCGCCTGCCGTCAACGGACAGGCCTATCCGCTTACCGATCATTCCTATGACGTAGTCGTCGTCGGCGCCGGCGGTGCGGGTCTCAGGGCGACGCTCGGCTGCGCCCAGGCCGGTCTAAAGACCGCATGTGTCACCAAGGTCTTTCCGACACGCAGTCACACGGTTGCCGCCCAGGGTGGTATTGCAGCATCGCTCGGCAATATGGGCCCGGACGACTGGCGCTGGCACATGTACGATACGGTGAAGGGCTCGGACTGGCTCGGCGACCAGGACGCGATCGAATATCTCTGCCGTAACGCGCCCGAGGCCGTTTATGAACTCGAGCATTTCGGCGTACCCTTCTCACGCACCGAAGATGGCGAGATCTATCAGCGTCCCTTCGGCGGTATGACCACCGAGTTCGGTGAAGGCCCGCCGGCCCAGCGCACCTGTGCCGCTGCCGACCGGACAGGCCATGCCATGCTGCACACGCTTTACGGACAGTCGCTACGCCATTCAGCGGAGTTCTTTATCGAGTATTTCGCTATCGACCTGATAATGGATGACGAAGGCGCCTGCCGCGGCGTGGTCGCACTGTGTCTCGACGATGGGACATTGCACCGGTTCCGCGCCCACAAAGTCATTCTGGCAACCGGTGGATATGGCCGCGCCTACTTCTCCTGCACATCGGCCCATACCTGCACGGGAGATGGCAACGCGATGACGCTGCGTGCCGGCCTGCCACTTCAGGATATGGAGTTCGTGCAGTTTCACCCGACCGGCATTTACGGTGCCGGTGTGCTCATCACAGAAGGCGCGCGTGGTGAAGGTGGATATTTGACGAATTCGGAAGGCGAGCACTTCATGGAGCGCTATGCGCCCCACGCAAAGGATCTCGCTTCTCGCGACGTCGTCTCGCGCTCCATGACCGTGGAAATTCGGGAAGGCCGCGGCGTCGGTCCCGACAAGGACCACATCTATCTGCATCTCGATCATCTGGACCCGGACATTCTGGCGGAGCGTCTACCGGGGATTACCGAGTCGGCCAAGATCTTCGCAGGCGTCAACCTGACCCGCGAGCCGATCCCGGTCCTGCCGACGGTCCACTACAATATGGGCGGCATCCCGACCAACTATCACGGCGAAGTCCTGACCAAGAAAAACGGCGACGAGGATGTTGTCGTGCCTGGACTGATGGCCATCGGAGAAGCAGCAAGTGTCTCGGTTCACGGTGCCAACAGGCTCGGCTCGAATTCGCTGATCGATCTGGTCGTCTTCGGACGCGCAGCGGGTCTCAAATGCGCCGATACCATGGAACCCGGAGCACGCCATCCGGACCTGCCGAGCGATGCCGGCGATCTGGCGCTCTCCCGCCTCGACACGTTCCGCCATGCGGCCGGCGACACGCCTACCGCCGAGTTGCGGCTCAAGATGCAGCGCACGATGCAGACCAATTGTGCCGTGTTCCGCACCGGCGAGGTCATGGACGAAGGCAAGACGCTCATCAAGGAAGTCTGGGGCGCAGGCGACGACATCAAGGTCACGGATCGCTCGCTGATCTGGAACACCGACCTGATCGAAACCTTGGAGTATGATAACCTGATTGCTCAGGCGGCCGTCACCGTCTGGGGCGCAGTCAATCGGGAAGAGAGCCGCGGTGCGCATGCCCGCGAAGACTATCCGGACCGTGACGACAAGGACTGGATGAAACACACCCTCGCTTGGTCCGATGACGATAAGCATGATGTACAGATCGATTATCGCAGCGTGCATACCTACACGATGACCAACGATGTCTCGTACATCGAACCGAAAGCGAGGGTGTATTGAACAAACGGCAGGGTGAAAGGATGGATCAGCATGAAAGCAATCTTCGCCCTCATCGCCACACTTGTTCTGGCGGCATTTCTACCCATCGGTGCAAGCTGGGCAGCCCAGGAGCATTTGGACACGATCAAGAAGCAATGCGGTGTTCAACTGAAAATGCCACCCAAGGCATGCGAGTGCATCGCTGCCAAGGCGGCATCGCTCAGCGACAGCCAGCAGGCTTTTGTCGTCGCCATGGTTACGAAAAACAAATCGGAAGCCGCCAGTATTCAAGCCAAACTGTCGGTCGAGGAACAGGTCCAAACGGGCAAGTTCATGACCTCGGCACCCGGCCAATGCGCCAAGCAGTAGGCGGGACGCTTAACAAGAGCCGCAAGGAAAGACTCATCTCATGGTCCAACTGACTCTGCCGAAGAATTCGACGATCAGCAAAGGCAAGACCTGGAACGAGCCGGATGGCAAAGGGAATTGGCGCGAGTTCCAGATCTATCGCTGGAGCCCTGACGACGACAAGAACCCGACCATCGATAGCTATCACGTCAATCTCGATGAATGCGGCCCTATGGTTCTCGACGGGATCACGAAGATCAAGAATGAGATCGACTCGACCCTGACCTTCCGGCGCTCTTGCCGCGAAGGAATTTGCGGCTCTTGCGCCATGAATATCGATGGTACGAACACGCTGGCGTGCACCCGCGGCATGGACGAGATCAAAGGCACGGTGAAAATCTATCCCCTGCCCCATATGCCGGTAGTCAAGGATCTGGTGCCGGATCTTACAAACTTCTATGCACAGCATCGCTCGGTCGAACCATGGCTGCAGACGGAAAGTCCGGAACCGCAGGGCGAATGGAAACAATCGCGCGAAGATCGCGAAAAGCTCGATGGTCTCTATGAGTGCATCATGTGTGCGTGCTGCTCCACATCGTGCCCGAGCTATTGGTGGAACAGCGATCGTTATCTCGGCCCTGCCGCACTTCTGCAGTCATATCGTTGGCTGGTCGACAGCCGCGACGAGGCAACCGGCGAACGGCTCGACGATCTGGAAGACCCCTTCCGGCTCTATCGCTGCCACACCATCATGAATTGCGCCAAGGCTTGCCCGAAAGGCCTTAATCCCGCCAAGGCGATCGCAGAAGTCAAAAAACTGATGGTTGAGCGGCGCTTCTAGGGAACAGCCGATGGAGTCCGCTCCAGAACCGAAACGTGTCGTAACGCTGATCGCTTCGGCGACAGAGATCGTTTGCGCGCTCGGATGCAGAGACTGGATTGTCGGACGAAGCCACGAATGTGATTTTCCGCCTGATATCAAGAGCCTACCCATCTTGACGGAACCGAAGTTTCCCGTCGATGGCGCCAGTGCCGAGATCGATCAGCGGATCAAGACCATCGTGGCAGACAGCCTCTCGGTCTATCGGGTCTTCCCCGACAGCCTGTCCGAGGTCTCTCCCGATGTAATCGTCACCCAGGATCAATGCGAAGTTTGCGCTGTCAGCCTTCGGGACGTCGAGGAGGCCGTCTGCACTCTCGCTGAGACCAATGCCGATATCGTGTCATTAAAGCCCGATGCGCTTGGCGACCTCTGGGCCGATATTGGAACGGTTGCAGGGCGTCTTGGCATTGCTGAGAAGGGCGATGCGCTCGTTTCTTCTCTGAAAAGCCGTATGAAAGCCATCAGCGACCAGGCTGCAACGCTGACGGCACGTCCGACGGTTGCGTCCATCGAATGGATCGAACCGCTCATGGCATCGGGAAACTGGATGCCCGAGCTCATCGAAATGGCAGGCGGACGAAACCTATTCGGTGAGGCGGGTACTCATGCTCCCTGGCTCGAATGGGAAGCCCTGAAGGCCAGCGATCCCGATATCGTTCTGGTGCAACCTTGCGGTTTCGACATTCCGCGGACGCTCGAAGAGATGCACCTTCTGGCGGCCCATCCGGGATGGAGCGATCTCAAAGCTGTTCGTCAGGGCAATGTCGTCGTCGCCGACGGGAACCAATATTTCAACCGGCCCGGACCGCGGCTCGCAGAGTCCCTGGAAATCCTCGCCGAGATCCTTCATCCGGACGATTTCGATTTCGGTCATAAGGGTACGGGATGGATTCGCTGGGACGGCAGCAAACACGCTTGAACAAGCGTTCGGCGATCTTATCCACGCACACTCCCGGCGGCTGCAATCGCTGCTGAGATAACCGATTCCGCAACCTCGTCGCTCATCTTGATACGTCGCATTCCGCGAGCGACGGTCAATCCACCGATAAGCACGCTCAACACCACCCAAGCACGGTCGCGGCGCTCCCCCGGACTGCCGCCCTTGAGTCCCTTTGCAACCAATTCGGCAATCTTGTCCATTTTCGCTTCGTATAAGGCGTGCGTCTCGGGCGCCGATCTGACGACTTCCGGCGAAAGCGTTGCCATCGCGCATCCGCAGGGCAAATCCGCTCGGTGTGCCCGGCCAAGATAGTAATGGGCGAAGGCCTCCACCCACTTTGATCCAGAGTCCTTCTGGAATTTCGGCAAAGCTGCAATCACTTCGTCGAGCCCTGCTTCGAGGGCGGCATCGAATGCACCGTCTTTCGATCCAAAATGGGCATAGAACGCACCCGATGTTACGCCGGCTGCCTTGGCAATACCGTCCACGCCAATCCCCGCATAACCATGCGAGCGGAATTTCTGTCCCGCGGCGTCCAACATGCGTCGACGCGTTTCGTCCTTTCGATTGGGCTTCTCAACCACACTCAAACCTCATTTATAGCGATCGTTATATTTTTGTTGACGAGATAGCGATCGTTATCTTACATCTTTCATATGAAAAATAACGATCGCTATATTTCTATGAGGAACCCTTCCATGGCGAAAGAAACAATCGACGGCAATGACACCCGAAACGATGGCATCGATCGTCGACAGGCACTGGCTCTCGCCGGTAGCGCATTTGCGACGTCACTTGTCGCGTCGAGCGCCACCGCACTGTCGGCAGGTGCCGACAGAACGCGAGCGAGCCAGGGAAAGCAGACGACACCCGAAGCGTTCGTCTACACCGAGCTGCAGATTTCGGTTCCGTTCGAGCGGGCCGGATGGCAGAAGCTAATCGCTCCCTTGCGGGCCCAGCCCGGCCTCCTAAACAAGACCTGGCTGGCAGGGAGAGGAAACGGTTCCGTAGGCGGCTTATATGCTTTCAAAACGATAGCCACCGCCCAGTCATTTGTGACCGACTTCTTCCCGAACGTTGCTCAGGAGCTCGGAGTCGCTCTGACCACGCGGATTTTCGATGCGCGTGCAACCGAAGCCGCCAGCCGCGATTTGAACTCTGCGCATTATGATGGAAGGCTCGATCGAAAACCGGGTGCCTTTGTCTATACGGAAGTCCAGGTGAGTGTGCCTTTCGAGAAAGCCCCCTGGCGCGATCGCAATCCCGTCCTTCGCAAACAACCAGGTTTACTCGGAAAGACCTGGCTCAGCGGCTTGAACACGCAGACGCTTGGCGGGTTTGATGTCTTCGATACGCTCAAACATGCAGAGGCATTTGCAATCGATGCATTTCCGAAAACGGCAAAGAAACTGAACGCCGCTTTCTACACCCGTGTCTTTGATGCGGCGCCCGTTGAAACTGCAAGCAGACAGCTGAATTCTCCATTCTTTACATAGAGACAGCGACCATGTGCCACCAATTGAGCCTTCTTCCAACGAAAGAAGGTTCAATTGGAATGGTGCAAATGGATCCTGTCTCTCAATCGACCTTGATGTTTCTCGCCTTGAGCAATTCGCGCGCTATTACCACATTCTGAATCTCTGTCGTGCCATCGATATACTGGGTCATCTTTGCAGCTGTTAGCTGACGCGCGAAAAGATGGTGTGTGCGATAACCCTCCGCTCCCAAGGCCTGCATGCAGGTAGAAATCGCCGGTAGAGCCATTCGGCTTGCGAACTTTTTCGAATGGGCGGCTGGGATCATGGCCGTCTGTCCTGCGTCGAGCCCGCGGGCTGCCTCATAGGTCAGCAGGCGAGCGGCTGCAAGATCGGTCGCGACATCGGCAAGCTGGAACTGCACGCCCTGGAATGCCGCGACGGGTTTGCCGAAGACCCGCCGTTTCCCAGCATAGTCGAGCGCTGCATCAAGACAGGCCCTCACCGCACCACAACACATGGCCGCAACGAGCATGCGCGCCAGATTGATGCCAGCCATTGCGGCCTTGAAGCCCTCGCCCGGTGGGACAAAGAGTGCCTCGGGACCGAGCCGACAGTTTTCGAAGTGCATGCCACCGGCTGCGGTTGCATGCGCGCCCATCATCTCATAGGTGTCACCGCGTCGGACACCGGGCGAGGCCGTATCGACCAGGAAACAGGCAATGCCGCGCCAACCCTGTTCCGGATCTGTCTGCGCATAGACGCTCATCGTATCGGCAACACCGCCATTGGTGACCCAAGCTTTTTCGCCGTTCAGGATCCAGTTGTCACCATCCGGCTGTGCGCGGGTCGTAATCTTGGTCGCGTCGCTGCCGACTTCAGGCTCGGTGAGACAGAAAGCGCCGATCCGTTCGCCTCTCAGCAACGCCGGAAGGTATGTTTCGATCTGGTCGTTCGAGCCGTACCGCGCAACGGCGCCCGCGAGATTATTGTGGACAAGCAGGGCGAACGCGAATGCCATGCAGTGGGATGAGAGTTCCTCCGCCACGCGGGCGGCGCCTGCGAAACTTGGCCCGGCACCGCCCAGGCGGCTTGGGACGAACAAGCCACGCAGTCCGGCCTCCGCTGCCGCCACGAAGGTCTTGTGGGGGAACCGCCGCTCGGCTTCCCACTTGGTTGCGTGCGGTGAAACATGCCTCTCGCCAAAGGCTTTTGCGATCTCAATGAGTTCGCGCTCGGTAGCGCTTAGTGATGCATCATCCATCGCACAGTCATCTCCCTCAGATCGAATGGAAAGAGCTTACGCGAGTATGAGTTCTGGCGACAATCCGATGCTGAACCAGGCGTCACCAGTCCTTTGTCGAAAAGAGTAAATGCTGTTCAAGCCGCGAGCATCCAAGCGCCCCAGACGACCAGTATGGCACCGCCGATCCGCCCCAGGAGATCACCGAAGGGAAGAAGCTTTTCGGCAGCAACGATCGTTGTGAGTGCGATGATTGCAAAAAGGTTCATGACGCCGAAGACGAACAGCAAGGCCATAAGAGCCCAGCAGCATCCGACGCAATATGCGCCATGCCGAAGCCCCATGATAAAGGCGCCATAATCCCCATCTCGCCACTCGGTCGTTAGAAAACCGATAGGTGTCCGGCATTTCTCCAGACAGGCATGCTTGAGCGGCGTCCACTGCACTATGCCCGCGAGAACGAGTATGACACCCGCAAGCCAGCGATCGCCAACCGCCAGCATCGGCGAAAGCGACCCAGCAGCCTGCAAGCCCCACTGCAACCCGGTCGCAGCAATGCTGAAGACAGACCAGGTGATCAGATAGGCGAACATGAACCATCGGTTTGAAGAGGGTATCTGCGATGGCATGGATCGGTCGGTCGCAATCCGCCGATGAACCAGGATCATCGGCATTGCAGAAGGCAGCATCATCGCCCCCATCATCACGGCCCACATGAGCCAGACAATCGCGACCTCCGAAAACGACCATGCAGTCTTCTCGGGCATCATCAACCGGACGAACGGCGTATCCATATTGGCCATCGACCAGAGCAAGAATGCCCAGCACAGCATCGCCATGGCGACGAGGACAACCACACCGTTGCGATAGGTGGCCTGCGGAAATGATGGCTGCATCGCTTTTGCTGTCTAATCACTCGAATAGGCAAAGTCGGTCGCAAATCCGCACCGCGCTTCGTAGCTCCACTGCAGTTCACCGTCATTGACGGCAAGACTCGAAACAGACTCCTGACCTGGATGATCGTGACCGGGAATGCCGCAGCTCACCGTGCCGTCATACTCTGCGTTTCGCTCGACCTTGGCCGAAGCGATGTCGTCGATCTGGATCAGCTCCGCTCCGGGCGTGTGGTCGAATGCGATCCGCGCTCGTTTTATGCCTAAGACATTCGAAATACACTTGGTGAAAAGGATATTGCCGCCGGCATCGCCTTTGAATATCGCACTCAGGGCCTCGAACTGATCGTCATTGGCATGTTCGGCGATATAGATGAAGACGCTCCAGGGAGACCCCTCCTCGTGATCGCTATAGGTCCCGGCCATGCCGACACCGACACCGGAGAGATCGGTTCCGCCAGCATCGCCCTTGTCGATTTGCCATGACAAGAGGAAGTCGCAATTGCCGTAAGTCGACAACCCTTTCGCGACGCCGTTGTGGCGGCGACAAGGACAGATCGCCTCGCAGTTGCAGGCCTCGTAATAACTGCCCTCAATCGTGTATGTCGTCTGGGTCACCATTGCCGCCGTCCTCTCGATCCTATGCGGCCTGCCTGCCGCATCACTCAGTCAACAGATTACAGAGCGCCGGGAACAATAGAAAGTGCTCTTGGATGGTGTCGTCCATCCCAAAATTGGCGCGCTGAACAACTGCAATATTCCGCTATGAATCGTTTCGTCAGTGTGCGTAGTTACCCTCGCTCTTTCAACCGAGCCTGACTGAATCGATATCGCGTCGGCATCAGCTTTCATCAGACACTTTCATAAAAAACCTTTGGGAGAAATACCGTATGAAATGGCACTTTGCAGCTTTCGCTGTCGCCTTAATGTTCACTGCATCGCCTGCGCTCGCTCAAGGTTGCGATACCAAGCCCGGCCGCGATGGCGGACAAGCCCGTTGCTCGTCCGGCAAAGTCTGCACCGGTCCCTATGAAGGGATCTATGGCCGAGGTAATTGCCAGCCGCTCAAAGGATGCGATTCCAAACCGGGCCGCGATGGCGGCCAGGCCCGTTGCCCACGACACATGGTGTGCACCGGCCCGTTCGAAGGCATTTATGGCAGAGGTAACTGCCAGCCCCCGGCATAAGCGATTCTGGTCCGCGCCCGATCACTGTCGATTGGGCGCGGACACGCGACTATGACTTTGGCCATTACCATTTTTTGCCTAGCATTAAGTCGCCTAATGCCCTTAAGTGCGCCGTACCGGGCGCGAAACAAAATACGGATAGTCTATATGGCAATTCTCAGAAGTCGTGATGGCAAGTTTTACGATATTCCAGACAGCGAGCTGTCCAGCATGGAGGTCCCGGCTGAAAAGCTGAAGGATGTCCTGTCGGAAATGGGCCCTGAGGGTGGTTCGGGCAACGTGCAGCCTTATGGCTGGGGTTGGCGTAACCACTGGCGCAACCACTGGCGGAATTGCTGGCGCAACTGCTACTGATACTGAAAGACAGTTGCTAGAGCTGCGTGCCAACCAATCGCAGCATATTTGTAACAATAGGGAAATGGCCGGCCAAATAATTTGGGCGGCCATTTTCTTTCAGTGTGTTGGACACGATCAACCAACACTCATCTCTTTTCTGCTCTCAAATCCCAGAGGCTACGGAACTGAAATCACCGCCTCATTCTTGTAGCGACCGAAGCACTCTGAAACGTCTTTCTTGACCAGAACTTTCAGCATTCTGATATCATAGGCCAGCCATTTTCCTCTGAGATCGGGGCGAATTCCAACCTCGACCAGCGACTGTCTGAGAAGTTCGTGCCGGGTTAGAAAGACTTCTTCCGTGATTAATAGATGCGTATGGGCCGTTTTGGGCAGTCTCCCGCCATAGATCCTCGGTCCGCCGAACACCCCGCACATGAACTCGCTTTGTTGCGATTCCAGGTGTGAACGTTGCACGCCTTCGAAAAACCCCTTCAACCAAGGGTGGTCGAGAAGCTTGCCGTAAAATATCTTATGCACGCGTTCCAGGCATGCCATTCCACCGATCTCGTCGAAAAATGCCGGCGACATAATCAGTGTGCCCAAGCCATTGAAACGATCCCACCCCAGATTTACGTTCAACAGGAACAGGGATAACAGCGCGCGATGAATACCCCCCTAAATCGGACGTTCCCAGCGGTTGTCTGCAAGATGCTGGACTTCGGCCCGAGACTCGACAAGACTCAAGCAGGGTGACGACCTGCGCTCACGTAATCATTCAGGTGCAAGCCCCAGATCTTTGCCCTTACATCGAACACGCCGCGCGCCGCTTTTTGGTGTCGATTGGGAGGGGGGAATCCGGAAAAAGACGAAACAACCCCATGCAAAGGCATGAGATGCATTGTTTCGATCGATAGAATCTTGGTTTCAGGCGTCTTCCATTGCTGAATCGTGCATCTGCTGGAAGTTGGCAATCCACGTGCGACGCAGCTCGTCTTCGGTCGCGCCGATATCGTAGGCCGGCGACATCAGAGGCAGGGCACGTTTGACCGAAACCATCACGATCATACTCATGCGGTCACACAATTCACCCCATATCGCTTCAAACTTCGGCAAGTGTGATTGAAAGGCTTCGCTACCGCGCCGCAGAAACACGGCACGCCCCTTAATGCGGCACCCCTTGCGGGTGAAGGGATCCACGAAATTGATGTCGACCTGCGGATTGACGCGCAGATTGGCAACCGTGTTCGGTGAGCGGATTTCTCCAAAGGCAATATGATTATCGTCGATGACCATGAATGTGCCCTTGGGCGAGACATTCGGTGTCCCGTCAGGGCTCGCGGTACCCACATAGCCGAGACGATGTGCATCGATGATCTTTTTGAACACGGGCGTCAGAACAGCCATGACAGATTTCTCCTCGACAGATCGACGGCAAGTCGTCTTTCAGAGGCTATCCTACTGATCACAGCCAGGAGGAACAATCGCCGGCCACCTTTCGATGCACATCGCTCACCTTGTTTGGACCCAAGCCGGCTCCTACCCTATGGGATCGATCGAGAAGGAGTGAGATTCCAGTGAGTGAATTCAAAGAACAAATTGGTCTGAACGCCTGGCGCCAACAGACCAATCACAATCGGATGATCGACTTCCAAACGGAAGCGAGCGGCACCGAACCAGTCAAGCTTGCGTTCTTTGGCAGCTCAGCCTTTCGGATTACCGCACCGTCCGGATTGACCGTGATGATCGACCCATGGCGCAATCTGCCAACCGGCAAATGGGACTGGTATTTTCACGATTTTCCCATGACAAGCGTGGACATCGGTGTTTCGACGCATGCCCACTTCGATCACGACGCGCTCCATCTGTTGGACGCAAGCGTTCTTCTCGATCGTCTGATCGGGACCTATGAATTGGGCGATATATGTATCACCGGCATTGCCGACAAACACGCCATCGACTCGACCTATGCAACCTATGACATGCATCGCATCAACAGCATGTTCGGCAGACAATCTCTCAGCCCGCCCGACAACGCACGGTCCTGGGACAATTGTCTGATCACAGTCGAAACAGGCGGCCTGCGAATTCTGCATTGGGGTGATAATCGACACAATCCACCACAGGCCGTTTGGAACAGCATTGGTCCGGTCGACATTCTACTGATGCCGGTCGATGACAGTCAGCACGTGATGGGCAATCCTATGGTGGCAGACGTCATTGCCCGGATCGAACCGAAGATTGTCGTACCGCATCACTATTACAGCTGGACGGTCGTTCAACGGCAAAGCACTCTGCTAACCGCCGAGCGCTGGCTCTCCGAGCAACCCAGAGTAAGGCGGCTCGATACTGCGGAGACCAGCTACACCCCGGACGCTCTCCCTTCAGAGACGACTGTCGATAGTTTCGGAGACAATGTCGCCTTTGATGTGACCGCATGGCATGCCGACAACGGTTTGATCGTGACAGAGAATTCGTAACGGCCGGGATCAAGGCCCTCATCGAGAAGGCAGCTCGGGCGCTAGAGACACGACTGTGGTCAACGCGCCTGTTCACCTCATGAATCGTCGGGTCTCTGTGTTGCAATCATTGAGGGGCGCTCTGATATCTGGTCCATCCACGCCGTCAACTTCGGACGGCCCTTCCGCCAGTTGAAATCGGCAACCCAGGCCTCAAGACCGAGACCGCTCGCAAGTGTAAGCTGTGGCAGATTGATAGGTCCCTGCATCAAGGGACAGTCGATCTCATTTTCCCAGACATCGGCGAGGCGTCGGCAGCGCTCTGTTTCATGTTCAATGATCGTCGCCGAACGATCGGACTCCCGCCTGAGGATTTCTCGGAACCAGACACTGATGGCATCGGTCAGGCTGCGGGCCAGAGCGTTGAGACGCCGATACTCCCAGCCGATTTCGCCGTCCGGAATCGTCGCGATCCGCGTTCCGGCCACATGGTCCAAATAGGCGCAAACCAATTCGGATTCCTCGATACCGGTGCCATCGTTGCGGATGAGATAGGGAACACGACCCGACGGATTGATCGCGTAGTAGGGACTGCCAGGGACACGCGTTTTCGCCACGAACAGCTCGACCTCATCGTCCAGGCCAGCCTCAATCACCATCATCCGAGCCATGCGGGAGAACGGCGAATGGGGTGTGACGTATAGCTTCATTGCGATGGCGGTCCTTAGGTTGGCGACGGGCTCCTATGCCCAAACAGCGCTACAGATGCGCGGCATCCTGCATTCGGTTGAACGCAGGATGCCTTTGCAATCTTTAGTTGGAGCTTCTGGCAAGCTCCGCTTTCGCAGCGTCCAATTCGGTCTTGGCTGTCGCAAGTTCGCTCGCGAGGGATGTCGCTTTTGCTTCGGCATCCGCCATCCCTTTTTTCGCCGCCGCAAGATCTGCCTTGGCCTTTTCGAATTCGACCTTCATCGATGCGAGCTTGCCTTTCGCATCGGAGAGCGCGGCATTGGCTGCATCCAGGCCCTTGCTCTTCGTATCGCGCGCCGTCTCCGCTTCGCTAAGGCTCGTTTTCAGACCGGCGAGCTGCTTGCCAAGTGCTCCGACTTTTTCCGCTGCCGACTTTGCTTCGACTCCGGCTTTCTCGGCCGTTTCCGCAAGTTTTGCCTTGAGGTCCGTTATCTCCTTCGTGAATCCGGCAATCTTGCCTTCTGCATCGCCCGCAGCTGCCTTGGCCTTCTCACCGGCGTCTTTCAACGTCGCAAGCTCGGATTTGGCCGATTCAAGCTGCGTACCGGCGGAATTGGCAAGGTCTTGCGACTGCCGCATTTGAACCGTCGTGTAGATCAATCCCGCGACCAGAAGGCCGCCCAAAACCCATACCCAGCTAGGCACATGCCCACTTGGCGGCGGAGCCGGCTCGCTTGCAGGTGGTTTCGGCTCGCTTTTCTCTTTTGATTCGTCGGAACTGCTCATATTGGAATCTCCTGGTGGAAAGCGCTGGCACAAGAGGTTCGAGCCAGTGGAAGGGTTGATGGCCGTGCGCGAATAAAAGCCGGGAAACGAGTGTGTCGTCAATCACTCAGGCGCTTTTCCAGACTCTGTGCGATCAATTCGGCGGGAGTGCTGTGGGCAAAATGCGCGATCTGCGCGCCATCGGGCCCTATCAGGTAAAAAAGCGCGGTATGGTCGAAGTAGTATTCGCGATCCGTCTGACCGAAACGGCGAACAGCGATAACACTATAGTCATGGACTAATCTGTCGATTACCGCTTTCGAACCTGTCAGCCCCACAAGGCGCGGGTGGAAGGCAGCCACATATTCAGCAAGATGCCCTGGGGTGTCGCGCGCGGGATCAAAGGTTACGAAAACCGGTAAGATTTTTCCCAAAGACGATGGCGAAAGATTTCGCAATGCATCCGTCATGGTCAACAGACCCGTCGGGCAGACATCGGGGCAATGCGTATAACCGAACATCACAAGAAGGTACCGGCCACGCAGGTCGTTCTCCGAGACCGACTTGCCACGATGATCGACCAACGACGCCGTGGCTGCTGCGGACCGATGATCGACCGCCACCAAGGTCAGAGACACAACCGCGAGGCAAATCAGTCGAATAACGATTGCTCGAATATGCGTCATGTCGACAACTCAACCGTTTTGTCGTCGAATCGGATCTTGCGCACATCGGTCAGGATATCGAAGCCGGTACTCCCCCAAACAACGACCCCATCTCCGTCGTCGGTCGGCCCCCATCCATAGTCGCTCGATTTGCCATTGATGACGAAGATGTCGACGTCGTTGATATACTGTGTTTCGCCCGGCACATCGGCGACCGTGTCGTTGCCGCCTGGTTCTTCGCCTCCGGGATCATCGTCAGAGAGTTTGACGGTCCTATCATTGAATCGGATTTCTTTGACATTGGTCAGGATGTCGAAGCCCTGGGAACTCCAGATCACAAATCCTTTGCCATCCTCCGTTTCACCCCAGCCATAATCGCTGGACTTTCCAGAGACGATGAACGTGGTGACGTCGTCGACATATTGCGTCTCGCCCGGAACATCAGTGACTTCGCTGCCACCCGTACCCGGATCCCCCGGATCGCCGGGTTCATCGTCGCCGAGTTTGACTGTGCGATCGCTAAACCGGATCTCACCCACATCAAACAACAGGTCGAAACCGTCTCCATTCCAGACGACGATCCCTTTGCCATCTTCCGTTTCGCCCCAGCCATAGTCGTTCGAATTGCCGTCGATTACGAATGCATCGACATCTTCGACGACTTGCGTCTCGCCAGCGATATCGGAAACAGTATTGCTGCCTGTATCCGGCGGTTCGGGGAGGTCGACCGGACGGCAAAGGATGCCGAATGCGTCAACTAGGCTGCCGGTTCGCCCGTAGATTGCATGGGCAGGATTTTCGGTACGGCAACGGAACGCCCCTCGCTCCTTGCCGCCCGTCCCGCCGATGGCGCCAAGAAAGACACCGCCAGCCTCGACGCGTCCGGAACCGTTCAGCGCAGCACATTGCATTTCGAGCCGCTTGACCAGTGTATCGGAACGCGTCTTGAAGCCGGCAACAGCCTGATCCCTGGCGCATGTCCTTGAGAACACGCTGCCGCCCGTGCCGCCTTTGCTTCCGCGGTTCACGGGGTCGCCGACCCAGCGCCCCTGGTCGTCAAGCGACACGCAGCGCGGACCGATTGCATTGAGGCCTGAAGCTGCTCGTCCATGCACGCCGACAAGTATTTCATCCGACTGGCAGGCGAGCTCGAATTCCGTTCCACCCTTACCGCCAACCAACGGCGTCCAATTGACAGCGAATGTCTGATCGGCAGCCGGATTGACCTGGACGATCCGCGCCTTGGAAGGCACGCCTTTGTCGTCGATCACGAAGACCAAGTAGGTACCGGGAGGCGCATCTGCGCCATTCGCCGGCGCCTGGACCGTTAGTGTGCCGCCGGCTGCGCTGAACGCCAGATCCAAGAACCGCTGATCCATATTGAAGCTGTGGGTAACCGAACCGGTCTTCACGAAGGTGACTCGCGCAATCGGACTGGCGCTGGAAACATCGAGGGCGAAGCTCTGACCGATCGACACCACATTGGGCGCGTCGTCAATCAGAGGCCGCTCGGCGAGATTTCCGTTGGCATCGAAGAGATATGGCGGCGAGTAGATTTCAGCATTCAGATTCTTGACCGGCCCTGGGGCACCGCCACCAGCCACAAGGATACGCGCGTCCGGCAGAAGCAACGCTGTCGAATGATACAATCGCGGCTTGTCGGCCACCGCACCCTGGGTCCACTCGCCCGTCTCCGGGTCCCAGATCTCGGCCACATTGTTGACGCCGACCAGTTTGTTCCATTGCCGGCTGCCACCGGTTGCAACGACGCGGCCATCGGCGATCACTGTCGTATTGAGCAGCCGGCGCTGGGTGGACATGTCCGCAGTTGCTGACACATCCGCCCGATGACCGGTCACATCGATCACCACTGCGCCCTTTGAGTTGCCGCCGCATTGCAGGATCATGCCCGGGCGAAACATGACAGCACTTGAGTCGTTTGCCGTATTGGCGCTTGGGAGCTTACCGGCAGGGCTCACAAGACCCGAGTCCTGGGTCGTGATGTGGTACATGTTGCCACTGGAATCGAAGCCGAAAACGCGCCCGTCGCGGACCACGAAGTTGCGTGGATAGAACCAATTCAAGCTGTTGGTGTCAGCGCCATTCAGCAGTTTGAAACTTCCGTCTGCCGCACGAATCTCAGGCCGGTCGGCGCCACCTGCGCCGCCTTGCAGGTAAACCGTCCCATTAGGAAGTGCCGTTGCCGTCCCATACCACCGGGCTCGGTTCATGTTGGCAGCACGGGTCAATTTGTTCGTCGCAGAGCGAAACAGGGTCGAATTCTTGTTACCGGTGTTATTCGTCCCACCGTTCACAAAATTGTCGCCCCCGGCGACGAGAACATCGCCGGAGCCGGGAAGCACCAACTGCGCACTGCAGAAAATATCGGTATTTGTCGTGTTCTGCAGAGTGATATGGCCAGCCTCGGGACCGGCTTCCGGATCCCAGATATCGTAGACGAATTTTCCGGTCTGCTTGCCGTTCTGATCCGTTCCGTAGGTCATCACCCGGCCGTCTGGCGTCAAGACGGAATGAATCGCGATAATAGGCCAATCGAACACATCGCTCCAGGCACCGCGAACATTGTCCGCGTGCGCAGGCCATACCGAGGCAATCAGGATGAACGAGGTCAGGCAAGCAGCGCGCGCATAATTCGTTCCGTTGGCATTCCCTATGCGTCGGCTGTCCAAATATTTGAGGCGATTCGGCACAACTATTCGCTCCCTTCCGAGACAAAACACGGTTGCCGTCCCGTTCCGAGACACGAACAGCGGCAACGCACTCAGCGGAGCAGTTTGTGGGCCAAAATTGGTAAGGGGCTCTGTGGTATGGCGGCGCCTCAGGCGTCTATCCCCATTTGGGGACTGTATTTCAGACTGTCTTGCGGCATCATCCTCAACATCGACAATGCAGAAATGGAACCCTTACTGGCAGGCTGGAACGCGGATCTCAAAACGGCGACGTTTCCTCTCCCCATCTCCATCCCGTGTCGACGGTGACAAGTGCCCATCGTCTTCATGGTAACCGGGATCTGTATTCCAGCCTCCGCCGCCCTCACAGCCCCGCATGAAGCGCTTTTGCGGTCCTTTGAAATTGCGACAGCGAGAGTTCTGAACTAGAGCAACGTGCGTTTAGTCAAACGCACACAAGTTGCTCTAGCAGCTTAGAGTCGATCAACTTTGCTGCGCTTAATCGATCCCGATTAAGCGCAGGTTGATCTAGTGGGAGGAAGCTGCCTGCAGTCCGATAGCCGACGCGATCACCAAACCGACGAGATCAGCCTGACGGGTCGTATCGGTTTTCGAAAAAACATTCTTCAAATATGTCCGAGCCGTACTCGTCGTAATACCGGCGAAGTCAGCGGATTCCGCCAGTGACATTCCGGCAGCAAGCCGGCTTACGATCTTCGCTTCGGTCTGAGTGAGTTCGAATAGATCCGTAAGAAGCGAAGCTGACAGGCTCCGTCCGGTTTCGGGGTCCCAGAGAAAAACGGCAACATGCTCACGAGAACCGAATAGAGGTGATATGCAGGCCACAAGTTCCCGCAAGCCGGATGGCCGGCGAATTGAGATCACCTTTCGCGACATACCGGCATGCACTCCTGTCTCGCCTGCTGTCGTTATCGCGTCATAGAGTGCACGATTGTCACTTGTATCCTGGGCACGCAAAGTGCCGTTTGGCGAACAAAAGAGGCCATCCTTGCACGACAGGAATGCATCTGCACTCTTGTTGGAGTATTTGATCAGACCGTCATCATCGACGATGGCAAGACCGACAACGAAATGGTCCATCGCCGACAAGAGCTGATCTCGCGTTACGCCCTTCTTGTTGTGGTCGACGAACCCGATAGCCTTGGCACCATCCAAATTCACCCGATGTTCGATTGCCTGCTCAATGCCCAGCGACAGGACATCTGGCGGGCATGGCTTTTCGAGATAACGGAAGATCTGGAGACGGTTTATCGCATCGAGTGCCGTGTCCAAACGCGCCGAGCCCGTCAGGATCATTCCGACCGTATCGGGTGCATCGCGTTTGATTTCGGAAAGCAGTTCGAGCCCGTTCAGACCAGGCATCATCATATCCGAAACAACAACGTCCACCGGTTGCTCCCGTGCAAAGTTCAAGGCACGGCGCGGATCATCCATTGCTGTGACCTGCCACGTTCGTTCCCTTTGACGCAACGAGCGCTGCAGAGCAGCCAGGCATGCTTGCTCGTCATCAACAACCAATATTCGAGGCAGTGCCCGTTCCACTTGTTCATACTCACGGCAGTGTTGACCGGCCACCAGATATCAATGGCGAGGAGCGAATTGCAGTAATTCTACCCAATATCCATTGACGATAGATTGGCGGAAATCAGATAAAAACAGACATTGCACGCATGACTGCAGGGATGGTTACCGAAACCCAAACTAGCCGAAGTTCGCATCGAAACTTCGAGCCTGATCTTTGCGAATTTTTATAACAATTCTAGGTACAATCGCGGACAGCAAGTTTTGCAATCACTGCTTCATGCTATGAGTGACGATTGATGAATACCAAGATTCTTTTAGTTGATGACGAAGAGAATGTGTTGAATGGCCTTAAGCGGCGTTTTCGCCGTCAATTTGACATCGATACGGCAACGAGTGCAGAAGACGGATTGGCGCGCCTTCAGAGCAGTGCCACTTATGCCGTGGTTGTCAGCGACCAGCAGATGCCGGGAATGGATGGCATCGCCTTCCTAAAGCAGACGCTGGAGGAGTTTCCACATACTGTTCGCATCATGCTGACCGGCGGGTCGGATCGGCAGATCGCAGTCGACTCGGTCAATGAGTGTCAGGTATTTCGCTATCTCAAGAAACCCTGCTCTCTAGACGATCTCAGTCAAGCGATTGAGGACGGCATCAATCACCATCGCATCATGGTCGCAGAACGCGATCTGCTTCACAAAACACTCGCAGGAAGTGTCAAACTTCTAGTCGACATCCTGGCAATCAATGATCCCAAGACATTCAAACATATCAGTCGGTTGCGCAGCGTCGCGCAGCGCTTCGCTGGCGCCGTCGAGCACGTCAACGCCTGGGAACTTGACATGACGATCATGTTGTCGTCGATCGGGGAAGTTGCATTGCCCGCAGAGGTACGAGCCAAGCGAGAGCGAAGTGAGGAACTGAGTCAAGTCGAAGAGAACTTGATTGCTTCAGCGCCGAAAGTGGCAAAGAACCTGCTACTGAACATCCCACGAATGTCGGGCATTGCAGAGGCCATCTACTATCGAGACAAGGCCTATGACGGCTCAGGCTATCCGTTCAACACTACGAAGGGGAATGACATTCCTCTCAATGCTAGAATTCTCTTTCTCCTGCAAAAATTGATGGACGCAACGGAGGGACGGCCTCCGACGTCAAAGGATTTCGACGAGTTGGCCAGGTCACAACATCTGTTCGACCCTCGTTTGCTGACGCTTGCCAGAGGATTCTTCCTGGATAGAGACAAGTCCGATGATGGTGAGCTCGTCAATTTGAGTATTGCGATATCCGAACTGTCTTGTGGTGACATGTTGCTGCAGGACCTACGTACGACGTCCGGCAGCCTGGCGCTCGCAGCTCAGAACGAAGTCTCGGATGCAACCCTGCAGAAGATCATGAACATGCATGAGTTGCATGGCCTGGTCGAACCTGTCCGTGTTCAGCGCATGCTGACATCGGATGAGGGCATCGCGTCAGCCGAAGCCAACTGAGTGTAGCCAAACACACCTTCGCATAGTCGATAATACCAGCGGGTCGCAGTCAGAGCGATCTGAAGGGGGTGTGGTCTTACTATGACGCTTCCGCCATCGCGACGGTTTCTAAACCACTGCCTGACAGTTTGAGAGGCAGCGTCATCTTGAATGTTGTTCCTTCACCCACCGTAGACTCGAACGTCAAACGACCGTTGTGGTTGCGCGTGACGATGCTATGGCACAAAGCCAAACCGTGACCTGTGCCGCGTCCTGGATCTTTGGTTGTATAGAGTGCATCGAAGATTCGTCGTTGTTCCGTCGCCGGAATTCCGCATCCATTGTCACTGATTTCGATCCAAGCATGATCGTCGTCATAGCCGAGACGTACTATCACCAAACCTATTCGTGAATCAGCGCAGTCCTCAACAGCATCGGCTGCGTTCGACAGGAGGCTGTGAACAGCTTGATTGATCTGAGCCAGTTTGCACGGCACGCGCGGCATATGTTCCGGCGCTTCCAATCTGACATCGGCTTTGGATTCCCATTCCGACGTGCCAACCTCGATTGTGGTTCGGACGGCGTCCACCAAATCTTCAAATTCGTTCTCTTGAGAAGTTGGTGCCGCGAACTGTTTGAATGTCGCAATAAGATCGCGAACCCGCGAAGCCCCTTTTGACATTTCATCCAGCGCACCGGGTATCTCATCACGCAGGAAGGTCCAATCAATTTCTTCGAGGCGATGACGCATGCGATCTTCCAGAACGGCTTGATTTTCAGACTTGCCGTCAGCCAATTCCTCGATCATGCCGAAGACGTCGGAGACACCTTCTGCCAGAAAAGTAACATTGTCGGAAATGAACTGGACCGGAGTGTTGATCTCGTGCGCCATACCACCAGCCAGTGTCCCAAGCGCCTCGGTCTTATGGCGCTGCATGAGCTCCATTTGGAGTTGGCGGTTTTCTTCCTGGGCTTCGTACAATGCTGTGATGTCCGTCTCGACAATGACCATTCCACCACGTGACATGGGATGTTGAGCGACGAGCAGCCGACGACCATCGGTCAAACTCAACTCCCAGCGAGTGTTTTCGGCTGGAGCGCGCAGCTGCTCGATTCTCCGGTCAACAAAAGTATCCGGATCGCCCTCCACAGTGGCGGATTGACAGGCCAGCACGTCTTGGAAGTCAGCCACTTCAGTATCGCCAATACCGTAGATTTTTCGATAGGCATCGTTGGCAAGCAGGACTGTTTCGTCCTTCCCCACGATGAGAACACCATCGCGCATACTGTCCAGAGCGTGTTGAAGTGTACTTTCAGCGCGAGCACGTCCCGCCTCGGCACGCTTTCTCGCATTCTCGGCAATTTCGGCGTACTCCTTCAGGGATTGTGACATCCGGTTGAAGCTGTGCGCCGTATCCGACAGTTCGTCGTTCCCAGTCACTGGAATTTGGTGACCAAAATCACCACCGGCCACCTGACGCGCACCGGCTTTCAGCATTTTCAACTGTCTCGTGAGATACGTTCCCAGGATAAGACCTAGCAAGGCCACCAGCAACATCTCCGACAGCGCAATACCAGCCATCCAGGTAAATGCGTCAGTGAGTGTCGAACGCAGTGCCGCAGTCGATATGCCCAGTTCTACGTGACCAAATGTCGTGCCGCCAATCGAAATCGGTGCCGTGACATCCAGACGATTGTCAATGGCAGCATCCTCGACAGACCGGTCAAGCTTGAATGGAGCAGTCAGGGCGGCGCCCTCTCCGCCCTGACTAAGTGCTGTTCCTTTCGAGCTGCGAATTCGCAGATAGATGATATCCGGATTGCGTAGGGTCTGCTCAACGAGCGCATCGAGAGTCGCGAGGTCAACAGCAACGACCGCGTCGCCGGTCATTGTGGCCACCAGCTTCGCGGTCGTGTCGGCACGCTGCAGCAGTTGCTGCTCGTTCGAGCTACTCAGATAGTGCAACCCGCTGACGATCAAGATCGACAGCAGTAGCGCCTCAATCAGCGCAATTCCGAGGATGGTTTTTAGCCGGAATGACATGAGATGCGATCGTCCGTCACAATCTTGGTTTGTCCGCTGGAAAGCTCGAGCGCACGGACGTCGTCCCAATCCTCGTTCGATGCAGCTTCAAATCCCTTCATTCCTAGTGGCTTCAGCAAGCCTGTGTCTTCGGCGTTCATCGCAATCATGTTTTCGACGAGACGCTCGATCATTTTGGTCTCAACACGTGGATGAGCGGCGAATGCATGTGGCGTATAAGAATTGGTCTTGTAGAGAACGCGCAGCTGATCGCTGAGGACAGCCGGCACATTGCCATATGTACGCAGCACCCCGCCTCCGGCTGGAAACAATCCTGCAACGACCGACCGGTAAACCGAATCATGCGACTTAACATAAGCTGGTTCGACAGCCATTTCCCGGCGCTTCATCTCCGCGCGCGGAATTACGCTCGCTCCGAATGCCGCGGGGGACGGAAATGCGACGGTGGTTCCATCGAGATCCTCTAGAGTTTCGTACTTGCTGTCTTTGCGGACGACAACCAGGCCGCGGAGTTTCTTGTTTGCCTGTCTGGCGAATGCACGATAGCCGACGAGCTGGTTGAACATCGTGAAATGGTAAGGATTCATATACGCTACATCGTAGGCGCCATTGGCTAGGCATGCCTCGAATGTGGGGATATCTTTCGCCGTCGCGAAGCGGATTTTCACATCGGTCGCCTTGGCCAAATGGTCGAGCAATGGCAGCCAGACCTGCGCCAGACGCGTTGCCGACTGTTGTGGCACGATACCGAAAGTCAAGCTCTGACCATGGTTGGCATCGCTCGCCATTGCAGGCGCCCCAAAGGCGAATGCAGCGAGAGAAATGGCACAAGCCTTCGTAGAAACACGTTTGTTGAATTGAATAATTCTCATAAAGAACTCCTTTGCTTTCATGACACGCGATGGAAATTCGCGCATGCCAGTCGCAACAATTCCGCTACCCCATCAAAATCTGTTTTTTCTCCAGCACGCCGCTGCGTGACTGTAGCGATCAATTCCGGATCGAATCCCCACAAGGTCAGCAGCACCGCCGTTTGCTGTTCGCATCCTGACAACTCGGATTCCAAGGAAAGCCCGTTACAGGCCAAAGGTCCGGCGCTGGCAAGCATCGCAGCGACACGCGCGCGCGAGACATGGTCCGTTAGATGATCGGCGTGCTTCGCGGCGACATCGACTGCATCGGCAAGCCGCCTTGCGGCATCATTAAGTGCCCTTACTTCGTCTTCAGCGGCGCCTCCAGCACTCGGCCGGAAAAGTTTACTTTCGTCCATGAGCCTGCGCAGCAACTCGGACCCGAGAGCGTTGAGCGCATGGGTCAAATCAAGCGTTACCGTCGGCTTTCCAAAAAACGCCGAATTGACCAGACGCAGGACTTGGGCTGTCATGGCGACATCGCCGGCAACGATCCTGTGCGTCTCCTCGGGATCGGGGGATGCACCCTCCAAATGCTCGGCAAGCGTGTGCAGAGCTTCCTGGGTCGACGGCAAGTGCCTCGCTCCGACAAGCCGCCCTTGTTCTTCGCCACCAACCGTGGTCTGCAGGACTTCAAGAATTGCGCACAGAGAGCGGTCCAAGACGGCCATGTCGCAAGGCTTCGCGTGAAATTGATGTGCCGGAGATACAGCACCGAGAATTGCCGATAATTCCGCATGACCGGACAAGATTAGACGTGCGCAGTTGGGATGCTGCGCCGCGACTTCCTGCAGCAATACGTCACCAGTCATTTCCGGCATGCGCATGTCTGAGACAACGACGTCGAAAGGCGTGTCGGAAAGAAGACCCAACGCCTCCTGGCCGGAACCGGCAAAACTGACGTCCCATTCCTTGCGTCGACCACGCAGCATTCGGCGCAGCCCATTGAGAACCAATGGTTCGTCGTCGACGAACAGCACTCGCGGCATCATGCGACGGCTCCATGTTGATCGATAAGGGCGTCGTCACAACTCCGGATCGGAATGCGGACAACAAAACCGGTTCCCAAGCCATCTTCGGACGTAACATGGAGTTCGCCACCATGGCGCTCGACAATGATATCCTTGCTGATGGCCAATCCCTGGCCGCTGCCTTCGCCGACATCCTTCGTCGTGAAGAACGGTTCGAAGATCTGCGTTCTGATGTCGTCAGGGATACCAATACCGTTGTCGATGAAAGCAATCTCAACGGCATTTTCACGAAGGGCTGTCTTGATCCAAATTCGCCCCTGGCCTTCGCCTGGTTTCGCCCGAATCGCTTGAGCGGCGTTGACGATCAAATTCAGCCAGACTTGGCTCAATTCGCCAGCCTGGCAATCGACCATAGGAAGGTCTTCCGCAAGATCGAATTCTATAGATGCGTCGTACTTCCACTCGTTCCGGCTGAGTGCAACGGTCGTTTCAATCGTTTCGTTGATGTCTGCCGGCTCTTTATCTGTACTACCGGGATGAGCGAACTCCTTCATCGCCGATACAAGGCGTGCAACCTGCCGAACACCATCGAGAGATTGCCGGATTGCTTCCGGTAGTTCTTCGATCAGGAACTCAAGATCTGCATCGCCTCTGGATCGCTCGACATTGTCTACGAGCTGCTCAAAACCGTCTTGATTCTGAGCGACGTCGCAAAGATCCGCGTAGGTTTTGAGTACGGCTTCCAAAGAGGTCACGCCATCGGCGATGAACTGAAGGTTGTTGCCGATATATTGGATAGGCGAGTTGATCTCGTGGGCAATACCACTCGCCAGTGCACCAAGCGCCTCGAGCTTTGGGACAACGGTAGCATTGGACGACGATGCATCGGAGTCTATGACGCCTTCAAGATCGTCTTCACCTGTGTTTGCATGTATTAAAGCACTCAAATGCACACCTACCTGAACAAATTGGACGCCTTAGATAATGATAGAGGTGGCGTCTCTAAATTTGATCGAGTTATACGATGCACATCATTAAAATTTTAAAAAATACTTCGGCATTTATCGACACCACATGACGTGATGATTAATCAAATATTTCAATTTTGATCACAGCGACACATTCATTGACAATGCCAAGACTCCGAGATGGTGGATCTCAGCAGCCAATATTTCAGACAGCACGCTTTGGCTTGCAATGGCCTTGGGAGTTGCTAATGCAGCCTTGCCGACATTCGGAGTCGACCGGCTTAGAAACCGTACTTGACGGAACAACCATAAGCCCGCGTCGCAGCAGGATCGATCTGCGTTCCTTTTGTAAGCGCGCCTAGCGCCGTGCGGACATAGTTGCGCGCGACTGGAATATCGGCTGGATTTGCAGACGGCCTATCGTCGATGGCGCCCTTGTATGCCAGCTTACCTTCAGGTGTAACAACGAACATATGGGGAGTTGCGCGTGCTCCATAAGCGCGTCCAAGCGTTCCTTCGGGATCCAAAAGGACTGCGGTCGGGGCTGCGTCGCGCATAGTCGTGAGCGCATTTGCTTTCGAGCCATCGACGTGACCTTGGCGTCCCGGAGCAGACGAGATCACGGAGAGCCAAACAATGCCTTTGTCTTTCGCCTCTTTCTGCAGCGCCTGCATGTTGCTGGAGCCATAGTGTTTGCGCACGAAGGGGCAATCATGGTTGGTCCACTCAAGTACGACCGTTTTGCCGCGGAAATCACTGAGCTTTCGAGGCATGCCGTTCGAGTCCGTTGCCGTGAATGCAGGTGCCGGCTGACCGATTTTTGGATCTCCCATCGGCGCCGCGATCGCTACCCCGGCAACTGTGGACATCGCCATTCCGGCCAATCCCGCTCGCAAAAACCGGTATTTCGCTGAACGTTTCATGTCTCTCGGCTTCCTCTCTGATGCCTTTGAACATTTTCGGGCAATCGTAGTCACGGCTTATGGCCACGACATGTCAGCCACTGACAAGTTTCACGGCGCAGGCGTGTCACGAATAGGGTGCCTCGCTTCGAGCCGAAACCGTGCCGAAGTGAAACACGCGTCGCCAAATGCTCGCTGGCCACAGTCTTTCCGTCGCGTGTCAATCGCAATTGACAACTTCGTTACTGCTTAAGTTTAACGGATTTTTCACGACGATGTTCGCTGCAACGACTTTTTTGTCCGATTCCGGCCTGACCCGCACACGCCTTGCAACCTTCCTGGCAATACCCACCCGATGTGCCAGGGAGAGACAAGGTTATGTGTTTCGATAAGGTCTTCAAATCCCCATTTGCCCGCGATGAACGTGGCGTCACCGCCATCATCTTCGGGCTTACGATTATCCCGGTGATCGGCCTCATGGGCCTCGCACTGGACGGCTGGCGGGCTTTCAATGTCTCCACCATGGCAATGGGCGCCCTGGATTCCGCTGCCCTCGCAGCCGCCAAAGCCATGGCAACGGATAATCTCGACGAGGCAGAAGCCCAAGAATTGGCACGAAGCTTCTTCAATGCCAACTTCAAGACTGGCGCAAATGGCGGTACCGTAAAGGGCTTCCAAATCTCAACTGACCCTCTGTCACATAAAGCGACGGCATCGGCAAAACTCCATGTCGAGACAACTTTTGCAAGTATCTTCAAAGTCTCGCACATTGAGCTGGACCGCAGCGTGACTGCGGTTTTTAAAACCGACAACCGCGATCTTGAGCTTTCCATGATGCTGGATGTGACAGGGTCCATGTGCGATCCCTGCTCCAAGCTTGAAGATCTAAAGATTGCAGCCAAGGATGCCATCGACATCCTGATCTCGGACAATCAGACCCGGCGCAAAGTGCGTATCGGACTGGCTCCCTATTCTGCTTCGGTTAACGCCGGCCGCTATTCAAAAACCGTAAGCGACGGCGTCAGTGCTGACGGGTGCGTCTTCGAACGATCGGGCAAATACAAGTTCAGCGATGTGATCCCTCAGCGAAACCATTATCTGAATGCCATGAACAATCCACGCAGGCCGACGAACGACCACTATGGATGCCCGCCTGCCGAGGTTCTGCCGATTACGGATGACAAGTCGCTTTTGAACAGGACGATTGACAGCTACGAGGCTCGTGGATGGACGGCCGGCCACCTTGGAATCGCGTGGTCTTGGTATCTCGTGTCCCCCAACTGGTCGGCAATCTGGCCTTCCGCAAGCGCGCCCGTCCCATATGGCGACAAGGAAACGGTCAAGGCTGTGATCCTGATGACCGACGGCAAATTCAACACGAGCTACAAGAATGGCCGGCAAAACAGGACATCGACAAATCAGGCGGAGAGCCTTTGCGGGAACATCAAAGACAAGGAAGTGATTGTCTACGCGGTTGCATTTCAAGCTCCCGAGTCTGCCAAAGAGACGCTTAAGGACTGCGCAACCTCAGATGACTATTTCTTCAATGCCGACAATGGCGAGGAGCTGCGGACTGCGTTCCGAGACATCGCCACCCGCTTGGCTATCCCGCGCTTGTCCAAATAGATCAAATGGATCAATTCAAAAAGACGGGCGCGGTTATCGCCGCGCCCGTCTTCTGTCGATCACGATTCGTTTTTTTGACTATCCCGCGGCGCGGTTCTGTCTGTTCTCAATGAGTTCATCGACCACTGCCGGCTCGGCCAGTGTGGAGGTATCGCCGAGCGCACCGAAATCGTCCTCGGCAATCTTGCGCAGAATACGACGCATTATTTTACCCGACCTGGTCTTCGGAAGACCCGGAGAGAATTGAATCAGATCCGGTGAAGCAATAGGCCCAATTTCCTTGCGCACCCAGTCGCGCAGCTCCTTCTTGAGATCGTCGCCTCCGGCCTCGCCAGCCATCAGCGTCACATAGCAGTAGATACCCTGCCCCTTGATGTCATGCGGGTAGCCGACCACGGCCGCTTCCGAGACCTTGGGATGCGCCACAAGAGCCGACTCGACCTCCGCCGTTCCCATACGATGGCCAGAAACGTTGATCACATCGTCGACACGCCCGGTGATCCAATAATAGCCGTCCTCGTCGCGACGGCAGCCATCCGAGGTGAAATAATAGCCTCTGAATGCGGAGAAATAGGTATCGACAAAACGCTTATGGTCACCATAGACGGAAACCATCTGGCCTGGCCACGACTCTCGAATGCAGAGTGCGCCTTCGCCGGCCCCTTCGATCTCATTGCCTTCGGTATCCAGCAGGCAAGGCTGAACGCCAAAGAAAGGCCGCGTCGCAGATCCCGGTTTCAGCGCTGTCGCCCCCGGCAGCGGCGTAATCATAATACCCCCGGTCTCGGTCTGCCACCATGTATCGACGATGGGGCACCGGCTGTCGCCGACCACGTGGTAGTACCATTCCCAGGCTTCCGGATTGATGGGCTCACCGACACTTCCCAGAAGCCTGACCGTTTCCCGGCTCGTCGATTTCACATACTCTTCGCCCGCGCCCATCAATGCTCGGATGGCCGTCGGTGCCGTGTAGACGATATTGACCTTGTGTTTGTCGCAAATCTGCCAGAACCGGCCAGCGTCGGGGTAGTTCGGCACACCTTCGAACAGAAGCGTCGGCGCACCATTGGAGAGCGCGCCATAGAGCACATAGGAGTGGCCGGTGATCCAGCCAACATCCGCCGTGCACCAGAACACATCGCCATCGTGATAATCGAAGACATACTGGTGTGTCATCGACGTATAGACGATGTAACCGCCGCCATTATGCAGGACACCCTTCGGCGTTCCTGTCGATCCCGATGTGTATAGAATGAACAGTGGATCGACCGCACTCATCTCTTCCGGCGGGCAATCGTCTGACACTTTTTCCTTGAGTTCGTGATACCAGAAATCGCGCCCTTCCTGCATGCTGATGTCCGCACCGGTGTGCTTGACCACCAGCATCTTTTCATCGCCCTTGCAGGATTCGAATGCCGCGTCCGTATTTGCCTTTAGCGGAATTGTTCGGCCACCGCGGAGGCCTTCATCGGCCGTGATCACGAATTTGGAATCGCAATCGACGATGCGCCCCGCCAGCGCATCCGGAGAAAATCCGCCAAAGACGACCGAATGGACGGCGCCGATGCGCGCGCATGCCAGCATGGCAAAGGCCGCTTCCGGGATCATCGGCATATAGACGGTGACTCTGTCGCCTTTCTTGACGCCGATCTCTTTCAACGCATTGGCAAATCGGGAGACCTCGCTCTTGAGTTCCTTGAACGTGAAAATCTTGCTGACGGAAGGATCATCGCCTTCCCAGATGATCGCCGGCTGGTCACCCTTTGTCTCCACATGCCGGTCGACGCAGTTGGCGCACACATTCAGCGTGCCGTCTTCGAACCATTTGACGTGCACATCGTCATATTCGAAGGAGGTATCCTTGATCTTCGTATAAGGCTTGATCCAGTCGATGCGCTTGCCATGCTCGGCCCAGAAACCTTCGGGGTCTTCGACGGACCGCTTGTACATCTCCTGATAGCCATCATTGTCGACGAAGGCACGGGATTTCCAAGCGTCGGGCACGTCGTAGAGCTTGTCATCTGACATAGCGATTTCCTCCCCAAAACATTGTATTCGCGGCATTATGGAGAGCCCGGATGGGCCCTGCAAGCACCCCGTTGGTTGCAAGATTTTCGTCTAATAGGTCGCACCTTTACGGAGACCATCAGACGTCGTGTTTAGACTCCGAAGACACCAATAACCGCGCCCATTGCGAGCAGGACCGCCAACCAATGGCCACCATCGATGATCGTGAGTTGCGGCTTCGCGCCCTGAAAAGCATGATTGACGAGCATCGTCGTGACGACGAATCCCAGCCACAACGTGAATCCGGTAATAAGCCCATTCTTCACAGTCACCTGACCTTCACCCAGATGACCGATAACGCCTGCCAGCATGAAGCTCATGATCAGTAGGGAGATAATCGAGGCGATGAACGGCCATGGCCGCGGTTTGAGATCGTCTTTGGTCTTGCCGAGCGCAGCCATCCAGAGATTGCCAAGCGCCATGTACCAAACCATGCCAACGCCGAACCCGGTCAGGGCCGCAATTACGACAGCGATATAGTTGATTCCTCCGAAGACCATCTTATCTTCCCTGCGTGCGCTATGGTTTTGTTATGAACGGATTGTCGGTGGCACCGGCCTCACTCGGATCCTTGGCCTTGATTGCCAGGGCATGAATGGGCCCGGCAAGTTCTTCGGCAAGGGCATCGTTGACCAGACGATGGCGTTCGACGCGGGATTTGCCGGAAAAGAGGTCGGATACAATCTCGACACGAAAATGGCTGCTGCCGGTTCCCGGCGAGCCGGCATGGCCTGCATGAAGATGGGATTCATTCAACACTTCCAGCCGAACTGGCGTGAAGGCATTTTTCAATTTCTCTGTGATGGACTCTTCGATGGACATTAGACCCTCGGTTTTGGTTGCACGGAGCAAACCGTGTGCGGCGCAGCGCCGGCTTGTTTTGCCACAACGTTCGCCTCATACTTCGAACCAATGAAGCTCAATTCAAAATACTTTGACAGCATCCGCGTCAAGCCCGATCAGGATCGCCGCGCCCGCGACGAGCATCCGGAGTGCGAATGGCCAGGCTGCTCGACCGCCGGCGAGTACCGGGCACCGCGCGGCCGCGGACGTGAAGGGCAATTTTTCACATTTTGCATGGATCATGTGCGGCAATACAACAAATCCTACAATTATTTCGACGGAATGAGCGACGACGAGGTCGCGACCTTCCAGAAAGCCGATATTACCGGGCATCGGCCGACCTGGTCCGTGGGATCCAATAAGGCCGGACGCGACGGCGCCGATCCTGAACCTAACGGATTCCGCCATGGCTTCACGGCCTCGGATCCACTTGGCCTGTTTGGGGATGCCGGTGAAGCGCGAACATCCGAGAGCAAATCGCCTTTTCGCGTCGTCGGCAATGTCGAACGCAAGAGCCTGGAAGCGTTGGGGCTCGACCCTTCCGCCACCAAGCCGCAGATCAAAGCGCGCTTCAAGGAACTGGTGAAACGCCATCACCCGGACGCCAATGTCGGCGGCGGTGGTTCCGAGGAGAAGTTGCGCGAAGTGATCCAAGCCTATAATTATCTCAAACGCACGGGACTGTGCTGAACGGTCCCTCTTTTTTTGTCCGGTTGCCCATGCTTCCTTCGAGGCGACCCGTTGAACCTATTCGGATTTCTTTAGACATGAGCCTTAACCGAAATGAAGGGGTCGCCAGCGCGCCCGATATGAGTGTGTCGGTGCGCCAGATGTTTGGCTTCGATACGGACTTCGAGGTGCCGGCCTATTCGATGACCGACGAGCATGTGCCGGATCTCGATCCCGACTATCAATTCAACCGCGACGTTACCATGGCGATCCTGGCCGGGTTCAAACACAATCGGCGGGTCATGATCCAAGGATATCATGGGACAGGTAAATCGACTCATATCGAGCAGGTTGCGGCTCGCTTGAACTGGCCCTGCATCAGGGTCAACCTCGACAGCCATGTCAGCCGTATCGATCTGGTTGGCAAGGACGCAATTGTCGTGCGCGACGGTATGCAGGTTACCGAGTTCAAGGAAGGCATCCTGCCCTACGCCCTGCAGAGCAATACGGCGCTCGTCTTCGACGAGTATGATGCGGGCCGCCCGGACGTCATGTTCGTGATCCAGCGTGTTCTCGAGGTGCAAGGCAAACTGACATTGCTTGACCAGGGCACCGTTATCCGCCCGCATCCTTCGTTCCGCCTGTTCTCGACGACAAATACGATCGGCCTTGGCGACACGAGCGGGCTCTATCACGGGACGCAGCAGATAAACCAGGGCCAGATGGACCGCTGGTCGATCGTCGTGACCCTGAACTATCTGCCTCATGACGACGAAGTGAATATCGTTCTCGCAAAGGCGAAAAGCTACGATACGAGCGAAGGCCGCGAGACGATTGCAAATATGGTGCGTGTCGCGGACCTGACGCGCAATGCATTCATTAATGGCGATCTTTCAACGGTCATGAGCCCGCGTACCGTGATTACATGGGCCGAGAATGCGGAGATCTTCCAGGATGTCGGCTTTTCTTTCGCGCTGAGCTTCCTGAACAAATGCGACGAGCTTGAACGTGGCCTGGTGGCTGAATTCTATCAGCGCTGTTTCGGCGAAGAACTGCCGGATTCCACTGCCAATGTCGCACTGAGCTAGACGGAAAACGAAATGCCGGTGTCATCGAAGCGCAAGGCCGGACCTGCTGAACCTTTCAAGGAGGCCCTCTCGCTGTGCACGCGCGCGATTGCCGGCGATGACGAGTTGCAGGTGGTTTTCGGCTCCGATCCACCGGCGCTGCGTGGCGGTGTCGCCATGGTTCCCGAACCCTCACGCGTCCCGACCAAGAAAGAGCTGGCTGCAATCCGTGGCCAGGCGGACTCTATGGCGCTGATGGTCGCCTGCCATGACGGCAAGATGCACCGGTCTCTGGCACCGCCCTCGGGCCAGGCCCGCGCCGTCTTCGAAGCTGTGGAACTTGCGCGCGTCGAAGCCATTGGCTCCCAGCGCATGACCGGCATGGCACAGAATCTGACTGCCAAGATTGAGCAGCGTTACGCACGGGCGCAGTTCCATGATGTCAAGGATCGCGCCGACGCTCCCCTCGAAGAGGCCATTGCTCTGATGGTCCGCGAACGCCTGACCGGCGCCGTACCGCCGGAACGCGCCCAGCCAATCGTTGATCTTTGGCGCCCCTGGGTTGAGCGCCGTGCCGGTTCGGCGATGGAGCGACTGCCTGAATTGCTTGAGGATCAGGAAGCTTTCGGCGCGCTTCTGCGCGAGATGCTCTCCGCATTTGATCTGACCGAGGATCTCGACGACGGGTCGGACGACACGACCGACGATGGCGATGATGCCGAGACACCCGATAGCCAACCGGATGCAGGCGACGAGAGCGCCGGTGCCGAGCAAGCCGAGTTGAACGCCGAGGAACAGAGCGAAGCAACCGGTGAAGGTGGTGACGATTTCGAGATGTCCGATTTCGGTGATCTGGACGATCTCGAAGGCGATATGGGCGATACGGATCAAAACAGTACTGCCGAGCCCTGGCGCCCGAATGTCTCGGTTCTCGATTACCCAGAAGCCTTTGGCTACAAAGTCTTTTCCGAGGCCAACGACGAGATGGTTACAGCGGAAGAGCTTTGCGACGCCGAAGAATTGGAACGGTTGAGGACATTCCTCGACAAACAGCTGTCGAGCCTCCACAGCGCCGTATCAAGACTTGCCAACCGACTTCAGCGCCGGCTTTTGGCGCAGCAGAACCGCGGCTGGGACTTTGATCTCGACGAAGGTGTTCTCGATGCCGCCCGCCTGACACGGGTCATCATCGATCCCATGCACGCCCTTTCCTTCAAAGCCGAACGCGACACGGATTTCCGCGATACCGTGGTGACGCTGCTGCTGGACAATTCGGGCTCGATGCGCGGGCGTCCGATCATGGTGGCAGCATCCTGCGCGGACATTCTGGCGCGCACGCTGGAGCGCTGCGGCGTCAAAGTGGAGATTCTCGGATTTACGACACGCGCCTGGAAAGGCGGCCAGTCGCGCGAGCAGTGGCTGGCAGCAGGAAAACCCCAGAGCCCGGGTCGCCTGAATGACCTTCGCCACATCGTCTACAAGGCGGCCGACGCACCCTGGCGGCGCGCACGGCGCAATCTCGGCCTCATGATGCGCGAGGGTTTGCTGAAGGAGAATATCGACGGAGAAGCGCTAGCATGGGCACATCGGCGCCTTCTTGGTCGGCCGGAGCAAAGACGCATTTTGATGATGATTTCGGACGGTGCTCCAGTCGATGATTCGACATTGTCGGTCAACACGGGATGTTATCTTGAGCGCCACCTTCGACAAGTGATCGAAGAGATCGAAACGCGCTCTCCGGTCGAATTGATCGCAATCGGGATCGGGCACGATGTAACACGCTATTATCGGCGCGCCGTCACGATTACGGATGCGGAAGAGCTGGCGGGGGCGATGACGGACAAGCTTGCGGAACTCTTCGACGAGACGGGACCAGGCGGTAGCCCAATGCGCGGCCGAGGTCGCAAGGTCCATTGAGCACGCGCCGTTCGCGATATCTCACAATTGGGCTTGCCGTAAGCCTTGCCGTATTCGTTTTCGGCACCACCGCACTCAAGGCCAAACCCAAGTTCAGCAGCGTTGCGCCTCAATCGATTGCGATTGCTGCGGAGCCGATTACCCTCGACCAGGGCGATCCAGCACAATTGGCCCCTGGGTCGTTGATCTGGCGCAGCGGTATCGTCCTGAAATCTCAATCGTCTTTTTTGGGTGGTTATTCCGGCTTGACGCTCAATCGGGACGGCACGCGTATGATCGCCGTGTCAGATGCCGGCCTGTGGTTGTCTGCAGGAATTGAGATGCGTAATGGAAAGCTCATCGGCCTGAAGGATGCACGTACGGGTTCGCTGAAGGCGCGCAAGAACAAGCCTCTGACGAGCGGCCGCTATCGCGATGCCGAAGCGATTGCACCGGTCAGGCGAGGCAGCCTGAAACAACCTCTCTATGTGGGGTTCGAACGACTCCATCGCATTGGCTTGTTTCCAGTAAAGAGCGGTCAACTTGCCGGGCCATCGCACTATGTGAAAGTTCCGTCGATCATCAAACGGGCCAAGGGCAACAAAGGGTTCGAAGCCCTGGCGCTTCTGAATGCCGGCCCCCACAAGGGCGCCTTATTGGCTTTCACAGAGCAGTTTCTGAATAAGGATGGTAATCATCGCGCCTGGATCCTGAAGGGCGGCAAGACTCTGGCCTTGAGCCTGGTCCGCCTCGACGATTTCGACGTCACGGGCGCGGCGACGCTACCTGGTGGCGACGTCCTCGTGCTTGAACGACGCTTCAGCTTCTCACGCGGGATCGCGGCCCGCGTCCGTCGTATTGCAAGTCAGGACATCAAGCCAGGCGCACGGCTCAACGGAAAGATCTTGTTGGATCTGCGTGGCGCTACTCAAATCGACAATATGGAAGGCATTGCAATCCATCGGTCCGCAAAAGGGCAGACGATCGTCACGCTAATTTCGGATGACAATTTCAATCCGGCATTTCAACGGACACTGATGATGCAGTTCGTTCTGCGCGATTAAAGGCGGGTTCGGCGAATGATGAGCGAATGATTGTTCGCTGGCATCTCAATTATCTCTTGGATTGCTAAACCGACCCGCTCCAATTCGGCTGCAATCTCGTCCAGATCGCGCACGCCCCAATGCGGGTCCTGTTGCCTTAAGCTCAAATCGAACGCCACGTTACTGTCTGCTGTGTGACGACCACCGCGACTGTAGGGACCATAGAGGTAGAGAATCCCGTCAGCTGCGAGCAGCCGCCCAGCACCTTCGATCAAACCAAGCGACGCCGCCCACGGGCTGATATGTATGAGATTGATGGCCAAGATCGCAGCAAACGGTGCCGGCAGATCCCTGCCCCATTCTGCAGCCGTTACGTCGATTTCCCGGGGTGGCAGTGCATTCTCCACACCGGCAGCGGCAATCCAAGCAACAATGCTGTCCCGCGCTGCCGGATTGAGGTCGCTTGGCTGAAAATGCAGGTCGGGAAATGCCCCGGCAAATGCCGCAACATGCTGCCCGGTACCGCTCGCGATCTCTAGGACACGGCCTTGTGCCGGCAACAACCGTCGCAGCACATCTATGATAGGGGCTGTATTGCGCGCAGCGCTCGGCGAATGCCGCTGGCGTTCGCTATAGGAACCGGTCAGCTTTCAGCCGTAGCGTCTTGGGCTTTCTGCAGCTCACGCTTCAGACGCCGCGCTTTCATAGACAGCTCGCTGTCCTTGGCGGCGAGAACGAACGCATCCAGACCGCCGCGATGCTCAACCGAGCGCAACGCATGTGCAGAGACTTTCAATCGAACCGAGCGCCCCAAAGCCTCACTGATGAGCGTAACATTGCACAGATTGGGCAAGAAGCGCCGCCGCGACTTGTTATGAGCGTGGCTCACATTGTTGCCGGTCAAAACACCTTTACCGGTCAATTCGCAACGCCGGGCCATAATCGGCCTCCTTCTAAGATAAATTGGCCGACAGCTCTTGGCCTCGGCATCAATACAAAAGGCCCACAGACCAAAAAAGGCCTTGGGCTTAGGTTCGGCGCGAAGCTATAGGGTCTTCTCACCTGTTTCGTCAAGCGCAGGACTTGGAAATCCGGTTGCTTGACGGAACACAATGAACGAACAGGCATTGCGTGGCGACGTCCAAACCAATAATGCTTCGGTTCATTGACTCATAGAATTGACCAATTCCGTGTCTATTTTTCCGCCGCCGTCGCGACCTATCCGTTGCGCCATCTGAGAGGCTTTACCGCATGCTGACTGGCCATCGCAAAAGCCTAGGTCGCCTTGTCCTCTTGATGCTTGGGCTCTCTTGCTTTCCAAGTACCGTGAGTGCCAAACCCTCGGTGAGTAAGATGTTCGCCGTCTACAAGGTCCATTTCCTCGGGACTAATCTTGGCAAATTCAAGCTCTGGGCGGACATCGGCAAAGGCTCTTACACGCTGCGCGGCGAAACCAAGCTGGAGATGGGTTTTATCATCAAAGGTCTGCTGTTCGATTTGAAAGGCGGTGCACAAAGCAGCGGTGCGATGAAAGACAGCTCGCCACTCCCCAAACAGTACGGATTGCACTTCGAGTCCAAAAAGAAGCGTGGAAAGCTGGACATGAATTTTGCCGGAAACCGCGTCGACGCAGTCGTTACGCAGCCGCATATGCGTGAGAATCCACGCGCCGTTCCGGTCACGAATGCTCACGTAACGGACGTGCTCGACCCGCTATCCGCGGTTTTTCTGACCAAGCTCCATAATGCGGGAAAGAACCATGAAGATGCCTGTCGGCAGAGCGTGCCGGTATTCGATGGCCGGCATCGCTTCAATCTCAATCTTTCGCACAAAAAGACCGTGCGCGTTACGAGATCGGGCAAGAAAGGTTACTCGGGGATAGCCGTTGTCTGCCGCATCAGATACGCGCCGGTCTCCGGCCACGCGCCCAACAACAAGGGCCTGAAATTCTTTCAAAAAACCAACGACATTGAAGTTTGGCTGATCCCCGTTCCAGGGACACGCGCATACGTGCCCTATCATCTGAGCCTTCCGACCCCTTATGGGCAAGCGTCTGCGATCTCGACTGTCTTTCAGGTCCGGACTGCCGGTGGCCACAACCAATCGTTGGTCAAGTTCAAATAATCACGGCTGCAAAAGTCACTGTCGAACCCCATATGGCACACAGTGTTAACCGATCGGCGAGCTGTTAAATGAAAGATCCGTCGCATTTGCGTTTTTGTGCGGACCAATCACCATATGTCGTAGGGAACATTTTGAGACTCATCGCATGCACCTGATTCGTACATGGCTCGTTCACGCCATCTTCCATTCCTTAACAAGCGGGCTGGCACGATCGGTTTCGCTCCGGCAATCCCCATACGAGACATGGCGTTAACCAATTGACAGACCGGGAGATATTGTTGGCGCCGTGGATAGTGTGGTCAAGCAGGTGCGTCACAATATGTCGTAGGGAACACATCATGAATGGGTACCCTGTCCCGATTCGTGCATGAGGCGTTCCCGATGCCTTCTATTCGTTAAAATGGCACGCTATGTAGGGCCTATGATGCATCGATCAGAATACGCCTCGGGAAGCCGGACACCTTCGTGGCAATCAATCAGCCAAAGCGGCAAACATCCAATGTTTCGGGACTGCACCAGGTCGATACAAAGCGCAGGGCACGATATTAACGTATGCAGCACATCAAGGGCTCATCGCGTCCAAGAAATCAAGCAACCTTGGGCCGGCCCTGGTTTTCACCACAACATCTCGTAGTGAACGAATGTTGAATCAGTGGGAGTGAGCGATTCGGACGGCATTCGTTCGACAATCGTTCCAAATCTTAATGCAACCGCACCGGCATGCCGATGCGAAAAGGATCGCTTTATGAGTTTGCCAAGAGGTCAGTCCGCTCGTCCTGGAAATGTCACGGCCGTCCTCGGACCGACCAATACCGGAAAGACGCATCTCGCAATCGAGCGGATGCTGGGACATGAGTCCGGAATGATCGGACTGCCGCTTCGCCTGCTAGCTCGTGAAGTCTATGACCGGATCGTCGGGCGCGTCGGTGCACCGGCCGTCGCGCTGATAACTGGGGAAGAGAAGATTAAGCCGCCCTCGCCGCGCTATTACGTTGCGACGGTCGAAGCCATGCCCACCGGCCTCGATGTGGCGTTTCTGGCTATCGATGAAATCCAGATTGCCGCGGACCTTGAACGCGGCCATGTCTTTACCGATCGCCTCCTGCATGCCCGCGGCTCGCAGGAAACGCTGCTGCTCGGCGCCTCGACCATGCGCGATCCCGTTCGCGATATCCTGCCGAGCGCAAACCTCATATCCCGGCCTCGTCTTTCAAAGCTCACTTACGCCGGGCAGAAAAAGATCTCTCGTTTGCCCCGCCGCTCTGCCGTAGTCGCTTTCAGTGCGAACGAGGTGTATGCGATCGCCGAGCTGATCCGCAGGCAACGCGGTGGCGCTGCAGTGGTTCTGGGCGCTTTGAGTCCGCGAACGCGCAACGCCCAGGTCGAACTCTACCAGAATGGCGAAGTCGATTTTCTCGTTGCGACCGATGCGATCGGCATGGGACTCAATCTCGACGTCGACCATGTTGCGTTTGCCGGCAGCCGCAAATTCGACGGTCAGAATCATCGCGAACTGACGCCGTCCGAGATTGCCCAGATCGCCGGCCGCGCGGGACGGCACATCAATGATGGGACATTTGGCGTCAGCGGAACCGTAGCGCCATTCGATTCGGATCTGGTCAACCGACTCGAAGCCCACGAGTTCGAGCAGGTTAAAACCCTGCAGTGGCGTAACCGCGAACTGGATTATGCATCCCTGGACAGTCTGCAAGATAGCCTTCGTGCGGTGCCAGACGGCAACCGCTTGGCGCGTGCACGTCAGTCCGACGATGCAGCTGCGCTCGAGGCGATGGCGAACGACACCGAGATTAAGGCCATGGCCGTCTCCCCGGCGGCTGTGAAACGCCTTTGGGAAGTCTGCCAGATGCCGGACTATCGCAAGATCTCGGCACAGGCCCATGCCGAACTCATCGCCGCACTCTACAAGCCTTTGATGGGCGATCCCGGGACGATCCCCGAGGACTGGTTTGCCGAGCAGGTATCCTGGGCCGACCGGACCGACGGAGACATTGATACGATTGCCAATCGCATCGCGCACATCCGCACCTGGACATTCGTCTCGCACCGGCCGGACTGGCTGGCAGACCATACCCATTGGCAGGAGAGAACCCGCGAGATCGAAGATCGATTGTCAGACGCTCTCCATGAAAATCTGACTCAACGCTTTGTCGACCGTCGAACCAGCACTTTGATCAAGAGTATGCGCGATAAAGAAAACCTGTTCGCCGAAATCGGTAAAGATGGCGAAGTCCACGTGGAACGGCATTTTGTCGGCCGGCTCGCAGGCTTTGTGTTCACGCCCGATCCGAAAGCCGAAGGCCTGCAAGGCAAGGCCGCCCGGCATGCGGCAGCTCAGATTCTGGTGCATGAACTGACCGAACGGTCTGCCCGCCTGGTCGCGGCCTCGGACGAGGCCTTATCCCTGACCGCTGCGGGTCGCATCCTGTGGGAAGGGTCAGAGGTCGCCATTCTCGAAGCCGGCGAGCGGCCACTGGCTCCAAATATCGCGCTCATTGCCGACGAGCATCTGACCGCTCCCGATCGCGAGCGCATTCTGGCGCGGCTTGGCAAATGGCTGACCACGCATATCGAAAGCCGGATCAAACCGCTTGTAGACCTTGCGACCGCCGAAGATGTCCAGGGGCTTGCACGCGGGGTAGCGTTTCAGCTTGTCGAGAGCTTCGGTGTTCTAAAGCGCGAGACCGTTGCCGAAGAGATCCGTGCACTCGACCAGGATGCTCGCGGACAGCTCCGCAAATACGGTGTCAGATTCGGCGCTTTCAATATCTACATCCCGGTCTTGCTCAAGCCGGCCCCGGTCGAGTTGATGCTTCTGCTTTGGGCCCTCGCAACAGGCAAGGAGACAGGATTGACCCCCGACGCCATCCCCGAACCGCCACGCCAGGGGCTGACGTCGGCCGCCAATGATCCGTTGCTCTCCGACGCTTATTATCGTGTCTCCGGTTTTCATCGTTGCGGCAATCGCGTCGTGCGTATCGATATGCTCGAGCGGCTTGCCGACATGATACGGCCGCTGGTGTCCTGGCGGGCAAACCGCGCCACTCCCGATACCAAAGCACCTGCCGCAAATGCCGAAGACGCGAAGGCCCCAGCTGCTTCAACCCCGGACACTCAGGCCAAAGAAGCCAGCAAAGAGCCGACGCCCGCTCAGCCGCAACCCGCCCCCGAGGGCGCGACCGGTGATGGCGGTTTCCGCGTGCAACCGGACATGATGTCGATTGTTGGATGCTCAGGTGAAGACTTTGCATCCGTCCTGCGGACCCTGGGCTTCCGGTCAGAACAAAAACACGTCCCCGTTGCCGCGCCCGACGACACGCCCGAGACTTCCGCGGAAACGGTTCAAGTGGAAAGCGCATCCGACGATAAGACGCCCGCTGCAGCAGAGCCGGCGATCGATGAAATATGGCGCCCGAAGAAGAGACGTCCTGCACAGCAACGACCCGATACCCGCCGCTCGAACGAGCGCCAGGGTCGGCATTCGCGCAAAGACGGTGGAAAGAAGGGCCGTCCACCCAGGCGCTCCGGGCCTTCGCGCGGGAAGGGGCGTCCCAAGTCTCGTGAAAAGGACAAGATCGACCCCGATTCTCCATTTGCAGCTCTTCAGAAGCTCAAGCAGGATCTTGAGTCCGGTGTTCGTGAAGATGCCTGAACCCATGCCGGAAACCGGTGAAGCGACCGAGAACGAGGAGATCCTTGGGCAACGACTCGATCGCTGGCTTTGGTTTACCCGCCTGGTGAAAACCCGAACCCTTGCCGCAAAATTCGTCGAATCCGGCAAAGTCAGAGTGAACAGCGTTCGGATTACGAAACCTGCAAGAACCGTTCGCGCGGGTGACGTCATCACCGCGACGCTCCATCGACGCCTTCACGTGGTCAAGGTGCTGTCCGTCGGTGAGCGTCGTGGACCGGCGAGCGAAGCCCGGACACTGTATGAAGATCTGACACCTGAACCGACTAAAGATGAAAAACCGACGCCCCACCCCACCCCAGCCGCTGTTCGCGAGCCGGGCGCAGGTCGGCCGACCAAGCGAGAGCGCCGCAAACTGGATCGCCTGAGGTCATGAATAACGCCTGTCACGACGTCGCACTTGTCAATTCGAAGAACGCTAAGTAGTTTCGATACCGAACTATACCAACGCCCGAAACAGTGATGCGATCCATGCGCTTGTGCAATGCGAAGGATTGAGCTAGGGAATTCCCGCTCGTTGGGCACTTGGGCGCAGCATCATGCGCCCGCCCCGGCATGCAACGCGGAGTATATGAATGACGTATATCGTCAACGAGAACTGCATTAAGTGCAAATTCACCGACTGTGTCGAGGTCTGCCCCGTCGACTGCTTCTACGAGGGCGAGAACATGCTCGTTATCCACCCGGATGAGTGTATCGATTGCGGCGTTTGCGAGCCGGAATGCCCTGTCGAGGCCATCAAACCGGACACCGAGCCGGACTTGGAGAAGTGGCTCGAGGTCAATCGCGAATACTCAGAAAAGTGGCCGAACATCACGACGAAAAAGGATCAGCCACCGGACGCCGAGAAGTATGAGACGGAATCCGGCAAATTCGAGAAATATTTTTCGGCAGAGCCTGGCGAAGGAGATTAATGGCTTGATGGCTGTTGTCGGTTGTAAGATCCACTCAGGATAGATTTTTTTCTCAACGCATTAGGCTAAGTCATTAACCATTTTAGTGAATCCTAGCATTATAGGGACGGCCCATCCCCCCGAATTCCCACGCGGCCGGTTCCGATTGTGTAAAAAATGTGTTAAGCTCGCGCTTGAAATGGCGGAATTCGCCATAATCTATTGAAGAAGGGGCCGCCCCATGCGGGGTGGGCTTTTTTTTCGCCCCATTGCGGGACGCGGGCGGACAGGGGACGAATGCGGCGGACAGGCTTGTCTGCGCCCCTGTGCAAGGGCACGAATCGTGTTGCGCAATGGATCACGGAGCGGCGGTGAACGGATATGCGGCCGTTTACGCTGTAACCGGGCTCGCTTTTTGCGAGTGCTGCTCTATTCCCGGAACCGGCTCTGCCGGCCAATGCAACAGAGATTGGGACAATCGCGTATGCCAGGAAAAAAAAGACCTCAGCAAAGAAAAGGTTTCAAGACGAACGAATTCATCGTTTATCCGGCGCATGGCGTTGGGCGCATCGTCTCCATCGAGGAGGAAGAAATCGCCGGCGCCACGCTTGAGCTATTCGTTATTACGTTTGAACAAGACAAAATGACACTGCGTGTTCCAACCACGAAACTCGAAACCGTGGGCATGCGAAAACTTTCCGAAGACAAGATTGTCAAAAAGGCGCTGGACACCTTGAAGGGCAAAGCCCGGGTCAAGCGCACGATGTGGAGCCGTCGGGCACAGGAGTACGAGGCCAAGATCAATTCTGGCGATCTGGTTTCCATTGCCGAAGTCGTACGTGATCTGTATCGGTCGGAAACGCAGCCCGAACAATCCTATTCGGAGCGCCAGCTCTACGAAGCCGCTCTGGACCGGATGGCTCGCGAAATCGCTGCGGTGAACAAGATCGACGAAGAGAGTGCGATCGCCAAGATCGATGAGGTCCTTTCCAAATCCGGACGCGGTGCCCGCGCCGCGTCGGACTCAGAGGAAGCACAGGCAGCCGCTTGAGAGGCCGATTCGGGCGAAACCACATCGTCTGACGAATAGCGCAAACTGGTCCATTCGAATTCGAATGAAGGCAGTATGCCCTAAAGATCAACAGAACCCGGCGTCTGAGGCGCCGGGTTCTGTTTTTTTGAAGCACCAGGCGTCGGTGTCTGACCGACGACCTCAATCTCTTCAGGATGCGTTACCTTTATCGCCGGGCCGTTCCAGCTCTCGATCCAGCCTCGCACCCTGACTCTCCGGCCGCGCAACGAAGACAGTGCAAAATCGCTTTTGGCGAACAGGCGACGATTCTTGGCTTGAACCGCAATCGTGAAATCCCGTTTCCAGTTCGCTCCAAAATTCACGAAGGTCCATCGCTTGGTTTTCTTGACGCCGATAACGGTGCCCTCGACAATCTGGAAGGTGTGCATTCTGGGGAAAATGCTCTTGGGCCTGCCGGCGTCCAGTACAGCATATGTCTTGCGCCACCATAGACCGAGCTTTGCTTCACGGGCACCGTTCTCCCGGCTTTGCAAGGATCGCACGCACATCCGATTGCCTTGAAACGAATAAGCCCGCGCAAAGCCACGCTCGATCAGCGACGACTGCACCCAAATATGTTCGGCACCACGGTTGACGAAGATATGGGCTAACAGACGGCCGTGGCGATCTTCTTTCCGGCCGGCGAATTGCAACTCGACTTCAAGGCCGAGCACTAAGTCTGAAAGCGCCTTGCGGGCAAGTTCTGCTGGCGGCCAGGGTTCGGATTTCTTCCACCAATCCGGCGCTCTTGGTGCCATGGCTCCGATAAGACGAACGGCTCTGCCATCGTGAAGTGTTACCGTCTCTCCGTCGACGACCGATGTCACGCGTCCACCTGTCTGCGACACCAGCTTACAGTTGGCATCCGCTTGCACTTCGGAAGCCGAGACGGATGGAATCAAGCCGCCGTCGCCCTCGACAAGAGAGAGCAGAGCGAGACACATTGTTATCCACGCCATCCGTTTCATTTCGAAAACTGATCCTTTCTGCTTCGGATCCTTTTGCTTCATTACCAATGTCGTCAGGCAATCAAATTCATCTTGCGACCTCTTACGGTCCGGCGTATCACGCACCCATTATGATCACTCACCTGAAATACACCGTGCAACGCCCGTCACCTGCACAGGCTCGATAACCCTTTCGAGATTCACGGACCCAACAAGGTCCTGTTGCCTGTAGCAACGCCACATCAATCTCGCATTGGCTCCGGTGAGTTCCCCAATCACGACAGTCTTGCTCTGTGAACCTCAGAGTCGTCGGCGTCTGATTGGTTGACACCCGTCAAGAGTCGACCAGACATGCTGGCGCGAAAAAGCTCCAGCCTCACGGGCACGCACCACTCAATTATCATATCATGCTCCCTGGCAAATAGCCTCAGGGGGTACTCTCAACCTGAATAGACCTCAGGAGAAAACCCATGAGTGGGTACGAAAACCATCAGACGGACGGCAGTTGTCCCGTTAAGATGTGGACCAAGAATGTGCTCATTGAAGACGCCGCCATTGCGCAAATGCAAAATGTGGCAAAGCTCCCGTTCATCCACAAGCATGTCGCGGCGATGCCGGACTGTCATGTGGGCAAGGGCGCGACGGTCGGCTCGGTTATCCCAACCAGAGGGGCGATCATTCCAGCGGCAGTTGGTGTCGATATCGGCTGTGGGATGATGGCGTGGCGCCTCACATTGTCAGCGAACCAATTGCCGGACAATCTCACAAAGCTTCGCAGCGAAGTGGAAAGGGCGGTGCCGCATGGCTTTGTCAGTGTCAAAGGACGGGCGCGCAAAGGCAGCTGGGAGACTGTACCGGCGTCGGTGACGACGCGCTGGACAGATCTCGCCGACCGCTACGACACATTGATCGATAAACACCCGCGCATCTCTCATCGCGGGCCGGCGCATCAACTCGGCTCGCTTGGAGGCGGCAATCACTTCATCGAACTCTGCCTTGATGAGAGCGATCAGGTCTGGGTGATGTTGCATTCGGGAAGCCGGGGACCTGGAAACAGGATCGGACAATACTTTATCGAGCTTGCCAAGAAAGACATGGGTCACCATCTGTCCAATCTGCCCGAGCGCGATCTTGCTTATCTGAGTGAGGGGACGGAGCACTTCGATGACTATGTCGACGCGCTGTCCTGGGCACAGGACTATGCCTGGGAGAATCGGCAAGCGATGATGGATGCCGTGTTGCGCGTTCTACGCAAGCACCTGCCGCGCTTCAAAGTCGGTGGTATGGCTGTCAACTGCCATCACAATTATGCGGTGAAGGAGATGCATTTCGGCGAGGATGTATGGGTCACGCGAAAGGGGGCCGTACGCGCACGCCACGGCGATCTGGGTATTATCCCCGGCTCCATGGGTACCGGATCATTTATCGTTCGCGGCAAGGGCAATCAGGAGAGCTTCTGTTCCTGCTCCCATGGCGCGGGCCGGGCTATGTCACGCAGTGAGGCGAAGCGCCGTATCACGCTCAAAGACCATCGGAAGGCAACGGAGGGTATCGAGTGCCGCAAGGACCGCGATGTTATTGACGAAAGCCCCGCGGCTTACAAAGACATATCGTCCGTGATTGCCGCCCAGACCGATCTTATCGAAGTCGTTCACACGCTTCGACAGGTACTGAATGTGAAGGGATGAACGAGCCGGCGTGGCCTGTGATGCAACGCCGGCTCGCGCTCTCGCCAAGGGAGCACCGACTAAGCCTCCGGAGCGGAGGCCTCCTCGGACTTGTGGAGCTCGGGCGTGTCGCGAACCTCCAGGATCACAAGACTGATCAGATATTCGATCATCTCGAGATTTTCCTCCCGTGCAATCTTGTGAGCTTGGGAAAGAAGCTCGAGCATCGTCTGACGCGTGTCATGTTCGATGAACGAATTGCTCTCGCTCTGTTCGCCGAAGCCTGATCCGTTGCAGTAGGTCATCGCTAATCGCCTTCGCTCAATGGGCATTCGCGGCTTGTTGGCTGATCGCCCAGCCTCACGCCGCTTCCTTCTCGGTTCGACGCGTCCACACGACCGGAAAATCCGGACCGGACAATGGATCCCCATCTTTCAACTGATGGGTATGATGAAGCTGTTTGGGAGCCCACGGCCGCTTGCAGTAGCGGATGTCGTCTCCACAATAGCGAAGCGACGCGGCCCTGCGAACCTGATAGCGGCTCGTATTGCCGCCGGTGCCGTGGACGGTCCGATAGTGATGCACAATGACATCGCCAGGCTCCACGTCGAAGTGGACGATGTCATAGTCATCCAGATTGCCTTCGATGTCCGGCAGCGGTTCGCCTTCAGCGCCGGGGAGAGGTGCCTGCGAAACGAAGACATTGGGCTGATAGAGCGTGCCATCGCGGTGGGAGCCACGCACATACATCATGGCGCCGTTTTCGAGCGTGACCGGATCGACGGGGACCCATAGCACGCAGCATTGATCGCCATCGATTTCGAAATAGGTGGCATCCTGATGAAACGCCGTGCGCTCGCGCGTTCCAGGCTCCTTGACGAATACCTGATCGCCAAAGAAGTTGACCTGGTCGGCATTCAGCAAGCCTGACGCAATTTCGCGTGCCGGACCACTAATCGCAAACCGGCGGAACGGCTTGAGGCGGGAGGCGATACCTGTATCGAGAAGGAAGCTGCCCTCCTTGCCGGACTTGTCGGCATTGTCGAACAGGAATTCCTTACCCGTCGATTTGATATGCTCCATGATCGAGGCAACGTCGTGCTGACCGTCGCTCTCGGCTTCGAGCAGTGCATCGTTGCTAAGCTCACCTGCGCGGGTTAGCGCACTCAAATCATAACCACTTGGGCTTTCGCCCATGGTCGTCACGGCATCATCAATGGTACGCCGAAGCGTGTTCACAGATGCCAGATCCAAAATACCTCGGAGCAAAACAACACCGGATTGATGGTAGGCTGCGACTTCGTCCGGCGTGATCGGTCGTGCGAGTTTACTCATTACAATTCCTCTCAAACTGATCTCGGTTGCTTGTCATTGGACTTTTCAATGACGAACGACTATCGATGCGTCGTCGCCGGTCAGACCCGGTGGCATGCCGCCCAAGTGAGGGGCGAGTCCGCCATATGCGACGATGTCGCTCAGAACCTCGACATTCACCGGCCAACGAATGGCCATGCACTCGCCTCCGCCGGGCGCCGTGCGTCCACCGCCATACGGCGATGAGAGACCAAGCGGAATCGTTTGCGGCGTCATCTCGACAAAACTCGATAGTGTTGCCGTATCGATTACGGTCTGGATGAATTGTGCATCTCGCTTGAGTGCCCAACGCAGCATTTCACTGAGAAGGCGTGCCTTGGCAGCGCGGTTGTTTTGTCGGTTCTTTTTTTGCGGCAACACGATGTAGCGTGTCGCTTCATAGATACCCGGCCCTCTTGGCGACATGCCATTCTCGACGAGGTGCGGGAAATAGTCGGCAAGCAATGAATATTCCTCTGTTGGGGTCAGCCGAACGGACCCTTCAATGACGTCGTCTTCGTTGATGTCCAAGAAATAGGTTGTTTCATCGACATCATATTGATCGATCTCGCGGCCGTTCACGGTCGGCAAGGACCAGCCGCGACCCGTCACGAAAATCTCGTGACGCATCCGAAAGACCTTGTCGAAATAGTCCGTATTAGCGGGCCGCTCACTCCCTTGAAGCGTAATGACCATCAGAACTTACTCCTAACTGACAGATAGCCAGTGAGCATGATCTGCGGCCCGCTCGCGCGAGGGTATCCTAATTTCCTAGGAGAGACCTGTTAATTTGCTGGAATTAAAGAGAAATTTCGCCAAACCGGATCGCCTGTACGATCGCGTAGGTACGCTTGAACGCATCGAGCTTAAGTTTGGCATTCTCCACATGCGACGTAACGGTCGTCGTCGATATGGAAAGGATATCCGCAATCTCGTCGTCAGTCTTGCCAGCTGCAACCCAGTGCATGATCTCCCGCTCGCGGGGTGTCAAAGGGGTACGTGTCTGCGCCCGTTCACGGCGGACCAGAGCCCGGCGCAACGCCTGATAACCGTATATACCGATAATCTCAAGTGCGGATCGCGCACGCGGCGTCAGATTTGGATCGCGACCGCATGGACTGACGAGTGCGATCGAGCCCGAGGCCGACATGATGGGGACAATGAATCCTTCACGGACATCGAAGTCGCGTGCTTCGTCCATGATCCTGATCTCGGATTTTGATAGATTCCGTGTGTCGCGAACGTCGCTCCAGGAGAAGGCATCCGTGTTTCTACGCAGTTCGGTGATCACCGGATCGTAGAGGATATGATTCTGCTCGACATAGTGGTCGACATAGTCAGCCGGACGATTGTTGAGCAATACGCCGTCGAGGGGCGACTCCCCGGGGCCCGGCATCGACCACGTCGTCAGATACGTAAATCCAAACCATTCTAGCTCCGTGAGAAGCTCGCGACTGATGTCGTCGAACTCTCTCAGCGATTGCAAGCGCTCGACGAAATCCAGCGCGCGCTTGGCATATTCGTCTTTTCCGAGGGCCACCTAGTCTCTCCAATGCAACGGCCATGGATTACTCGGTCAGTGCCAAAACACATTGAACCGTGGAGTACGCAAGTCTACCAACATAGTGTGAGCTACTCAAAACATTGCCCGATTTTTAATCAGGACTGCAAGTCGTAACTGTCTTCTACACATGTGGCTGGACCGTATTCCCGTCCGGATTTCACTGTGTGACAATTACCACACGGCCAAGAAATGTCTCTCATATAGGGGCGATTTCGCCGGTCATGTCCCGTCAATTCAGTCAAACTGATGTGTTTTCCGTTAGTGCGTACCGGTGAATTGACAATGCATTTTAGTAAAATCAATCGGCGATCCGGTGGTCTTTGGCGAATTCTCAGCTTGCTCCTGTTCGCCGCAACGCTTCTTGCATTCACATCCCCCCTACGGGCGGCGGAACGCGGTTTCAGCAACTATATTCCAGGCACTTATGGTGACATTGGCTTGGCCTTGGCGCCGGCTAAAGGGGTTTATGTCCGCAACAACACATTCAGCTATACGGCCGATCGAAAGCAAAAGATCGGCCAGGGCGAGGCCCGCGTCAGCGTCGATGCTCTCGTCGACTATGCAACCATGGCTTTCGTCACGGATCGCCGCATCTTTGGAGCACGCCTAGCCACAGTTCTCGGAATACCCATCGTTGACTCGACGGTACGTACTCGCGAGACGCAGGGCGGCACAACGACGATTGCAAAAGACAGCCGCTATGCCGTCGGCGATCTTTTTATAACCCCTGTCTCTCTTCTCTGGCAGGCAGGCGATTTCCATTTCAATCTCTACGAATATATCGTCACGCCGAGCGGCGCGTTCGATGCGCCCAGATCGGCAAATGGCGGCTTTGGATATTGGAGCTTCCAATCGGTATTTGCGACAACCTATCGCAATCCGGATCACAAGCTTGAGGCATCGCTCCTACTCGGACACGCCTACAACCTCGAAAATCCCGAGACAGACTATCAATCGGGCCAGGAGATTTTCGTGGAGTATATGGTCAACCGTAGCTTATCGCGATCGGTTTCCGTCGGCATCCATGGATATGCTTACGACCAAATTACAGGAGACAGCGGTGACGGCGCTGTTTTTGGATCATTCTCAGGAGAAGCTGCTGGAATTGGCCCGGCGATCGCATGGACGCCCTCCAAGCGAAAGGGCGACGTGACATTCATCGCCAAATGGCTGCATGAGTTCCACGCCGTCAACCGGTTCAAGGGAGACTTTCTGACAGCGAGCTTTGTGCTGAAATTCTAACGCGTGAGTCCCGAAGTGGAGTCAGCTCGCAGTCAGGCAATTCACAGTCGCAAGCGCGCTACCAGCGCATATTGATATTCTTGATTCGCGTGTAGCTCAGGAGTTCATCGAAGCACTCTTCCTGCCCGATGCCGCTCTGTTTCCAGCCGCCATAGGGCACGCCGAGATAACGTCCCGATGAGTTGATCCAGACATATCCGGCCTCGACGCGTTCGGCAGTTTCCATCGCCTTTTCGAGATCATTGGTAATGATCGATGCGGTCAACCCGTACATGACGCCGTTCGCAATGTTGAGCATGTCGTCATAGTCGGACCAAGACATCACGGACAGGACCGGTCCGAAAATCTCCTCACGGGCAATCCGCATGTCCGGCGTCACATCGCCAAAGACTGTCGGCGCGATGAAGAAACCGTTCGATAGCTCATCAAGATCCGGTGCCTTCCCGCCAGTGAGCAAGCGCGCACCATCGGCGTTGCCTGCTTCGACATAATGCAGAACGCGGTCATACTGCGCCTGGGAAACGATCGGTCCCATCTCGGCTCCTTCGAGCCAAGGAAAGCCGATCGGTATCGCCTCGGCTGCGGCCACGAGAGCCTCTGTCATGGTCTCGCGTATCGAGTCATGGACAAGCACGCGTGACGTTGACGAACAGGATTGCCCTTGCCGGTTCATGTTCATGGCTTTGATCGTCTGGGCTGCGGCTTTCTCCGGATCGGCATCCGGAAAGATAATGATCGGGTTTTTTCCGCCAAGTTCAAACGATACTGTTTTGAGCCGATCGGCAGCCTCGCGTGCAATGATCCGGCCGGTCTCCACCGATCCAACGAAACCGATACGCTGTATGTCCTCATGGCGAACCAGAGCGGAGCCGGCTTCCGCACCGCCCGTGATGACATTCACAACACCGGGCGGAAAGATCTCTTCGCAGATCTCTCCCAATCGAAGGCTGGAAAGTGGCGCCTGCTCCGGCCCCTTGATCACAACAGTGTTGCCGGCGGCCAGGGGGGCCGCCGCTTTCTCGGCGCAAAACCGGAATGGATGATTGAAGGGGTTGATCTTGCCGACAACGCCAAAGGGCTGGCGGCGCGTCATATTCAGATGGCGCGCTTCGCGCGAATAGGTCTCGCCTTTGATTTCGGTAACCAGCCCTGCGAAATACTTCAACGTGTCGGCGGTCCAAACCATGTCGCCGCGCATTCCGGACACGGCATTGCCGCTGTCGACGGCGTCAATCAAGGCCAGCTCGTCCTTGTGTTCCATAATAGCGTCGGCCAGCCTGACGAGATATCCGGCCCGTTCGACGACCGGCATACGCGACCAGTCTTCGAAGGCCTTCTTGCCTGCCTGTACCGCGCGGTCGACATCGGCTTCGCCGGCCATAGGAACTTCGCCCAACCGCTCGCGGTTCGAGGGATTGATCGTCTCCAGCGTCTTGCCGGTCTGGGCTTCGACCCATTCGCCGCCAATGTAGAGACCTTTCGGATCAACGCTCAACTTCGGGGATGGCGTCGTCATGACCATAACTCCTAGATCAACCTGCCTTTGGTCGGAATCGACCAAAAGCAGAAAAGTTGATCGATTCTACGCTGCTAGAGCAACTTATGTGCGTCCAAGCGGACGCACGTTGCTCTAGGGAACGATTGCTGCCCGCAATACCGATCGCTCGGACGCCTTCTTGAAGGCTTCATCGAGTTGATCCAATCCGAATTTGGAATCCACAATCGACTTGAATGGAAAACGGTCGCGGTTCGCCATCACGAAATCCAGAGCCTGGATCAAATGGCGCGGGTGATAGTTGTGGATGCCCTTAAGCGTGATCCACTTCTTGACCAGAACATTGGCATCGATCGTGACATTTGCATTCGGGTTGACGAGACCGCCGAGCGTATAGCGACCGCCGACGCGAAGCATAGCCAAGCCTGCAGGAACGACTTTCTCGCTTCCGCAGACTTCGATGACAACATCGGCACCGTCAGGCCGGCAAAGAGACCGAACCTTCTCGACGAGTTCCGATTCCGACATGGACGTGACATCGATCGTAACGTCGGCGCCAAACTTCTTGGCGACCTCCAACCGGTCCGACACAGCGTCCAGCCCGATAACCAGGCGCGCGCCGCGAGATTTTGCCATCGCGCAACCATAAAGGCCGAGCAAGCCCAGGCCTTGAACAACAACGGTATCGCCCATACCGATCCCGGCCGCTTCAGTCACCGAGACCATGGTCGCGACACCGCAGTTGATCGGCGTTGCTTCCTCGTCGCTTAGCTCGTCCGGGAGCTTCAGGATTCCGGTGCCAGGCACCACATAGCAATATTCGGCAAATCCGCCGAGCAGATGTGGGTCGGTCTCCACCAGGTCGTGGCCATATTTGCGCACGCCAGGGGACTTTTGCGGCATATCGTGGATGTCGCGATAGTAGGACGGGCCATCGTAGAAATACTCGGTCCAGGTGATGCGATCGCCGACGGCGAGCGGGTCGCCACGCATGTCGTGGGTAATATTCCCGCCCAACTTTTCGACGACGCCAATGATTTCATGGCCGAGGATACCAGGACAGGGATTAGGCCTGTGCCCTTCATAAGAGTGTATGTCGGAGCGGCAGATTGTCGACATGGTGATACGCACGAACGCTTCGTTTGCGTCCACATCACGAACCGGGAGGTCGCGTATGGCGAAGGGTGTGTTCGGCGCGTCGTAAACGGCAGCACGGGCCGTACGCGATTCAACTGTCATGATGGTTCCGTCCTCAGACCGTGCCGTTCACGGCATAGTCAAAGATCTGATAATTGTTGATGGTTCCCGCAGATGCCTTGGCCGCATAGTCGGCATTCAAGGGCTTGCTCAACACGAAAGGCACATCGCGTTCCGAGACGCCGCCATGGGTCCTGAGCCGCTCGCCATTGAGCCCTTCGAGATCGTGATCTTCACGGGCAGCGCCCAGGCAATAGTTCTCACTACTGATCACCACGGCATCCGCTTCGACATCGTAAGGCAGGTCGAATGTCGTTGAGGCCTCATTGCGGTTCAGCACGGTCTCGATACCCTCGATGGGCCGAATGAACTCGATAACCTCGTCAGCCGACGTATCGTTGAAGCAATGGACGCGAACGAATCCGCCAAGGGCGCCATGGTGACCGACGAAAGCGTCTGTGATCGGGCAAATCACTTTTGTATTTCCGGCCCCGAACCGCTCGTCCAACCGGTCCTGCAGGAAAATAATGTTGTATTCGCCCGCAGCGTCGCACTTGTCCTTCATGCCATGATCAGCGACAAGGCCGACGATCGCCCCCATGGATTCCAGTGTCGCAAAGCGATCGTCGAGCGCCTTGTAGAAGGCCAGGGCCTGGGGATGGTCCGGCGCATACTTATGCTGCACATAGTCGGTCAGCGATAGGTACAGAAGCCCGGGCTTTGGATCCGTTTCCAGAAGTTTGATACCGGCATCCAGAACAAACAGCGAGAGCTCCTCCGAGTACATGTCCGGCAGTGGGCGGCCCATCTTGCCGAGAATGTTCTCGATTCCGTTCTCTTCCATTGTGCAGCTATCAGCATTCTGCGAAGAGAAACAGATGCTGCCGCCGGCGATATTCAAATCCTTGCCAAGCTGCTTGCGAAGCTTGTCCTTGGCGGTAATGACGACAACCTTCACGCCGTTGTGCGAGTAGACGTCGAAGATCGTTCGTGCCCGCATCAGTTCCGGCCCTGTCATGACAACGGCTTCGCCAGTGTTCCGGTCGAGATAGAAGTTGCCGGAGATCCCGTGCACTTTTGGCGGGCTCCCGGTTGCGATTGAGATATTGTTCGGGCAGGTGAAGCTCGGAATGACGCAGTGTGCGACACTGTTAAACCCCTCCTCCATGAAACGCTGGGTGTTGGGAATGACGCCGGCACGCGCTGCGGCGTCGAAATATTCAGGATCGCTGCCGTCAATGCAGACCACGGCGACAGGTTGACTGGGCAAACGATAGGTGACGCCGTTGACTTCAACTGCAGACGAATCCGACATAACTTTGCTCCGGTGTAGTGGGCTCTCTCTTGCGCTTTGATAGCACTCGGAATACTATTGGCAAAATTCGAAATTCCTGCTCCGCTATCGATTTGATCAATGTATCAGAAGTGGCTCGAGGCCTTCCATCATGTCGCCGAGGAAGGCAGTTTCACAGCGGCGGCGCGGCGGCTCAACGTCGGTCAGCCCACGATCTCGACCCATGTGAGCAATCTCGAGGGCCGCTTTGGCGTTGAGCTTTTTCATCGCCGCGGCCGCACTGTCAGTCTGACAGGTGCCGGCGAGACGCTGTTTCAGATCACGCACAACCTCTATGGTCATGAACAGGAAGCGATCAGCTATCTGAATGCCGTGCGTAACCTGGATGCCGGAGAGCTGAAGTTGAGCGCTGTCGGACCCTTTGACGTCATGGAGCTTCTTGCGGCCTTCAAGGAGCGCCGACCGGGACTCTCCTGCGCGGTGCGACTCGGCGTCATTGACGATGTCCTTGCGGATCTGGATGAGTTTCGCGCCGATATCGGCGTCGTTGGACGGGACTGCGAGAGCGATACAATTCATTCGACCTTCTTCAACAAACACAAGATCCTCGTGATCGTGAACAACAAGCATCGTCTTGCCAGACGCAAACGCATTCGGCTCAGCGACCTCGATGGCGAGGAGATGGTGGTGCGGACAAAAGCGTCGACCACACAGGAGGCCTTTGATTCCGCGGCGGCGAAAGCAGGCGTGCAGGTCAAACCCGTACTCGAAATCGAGAGCCGAGAGGGACTGCGTGAGGCCATTACACGCGGGCTCGGCATTGGCGTTATTTCACGTAGCGAGTTTGCGCCTCATCCCCACCTTCATCCGCTTAAGATTTCCGATGCCAAGATGTTCACACGTGCGTATGTCGTCTGTTTGAAAGCGCGGCGAAATCGTCCGTTCATAAAAGACTTTCTCGCGTTGACGGAGGCGCTCGCAAAAGATCATGCACGCCCTAAGCGCGACAGCGGATCGGATACCGCTTCAAAATCAGGCGCGAAAGACCGGGAAAACGCTCCCGTTTCCTGAGCGGATTCGAGCACCATGGCACCATGGCACCATGGTCTACGTAATGCAGGACAGTGATCCAGCCTATTTCGACTTCGCGACTTTGGCCCGCGCCCACGCTGAGAAAATTTCTGAAATCAGAACCAGCACAATGATCGATACGAGAATCGCCGAGACGCGAAGGGTCTCGATCTGCAGAACATTGCGCTTGAGATACCACCCCATACCGCCGGCGCCGAAAAAGCCGACAACCGTTGCCGCACGGAATGCCACGTCCCAGGTATAAATGCCGATCCCCGTGAACGCGACGCGGACCTGTGGCAGCACGCCGTATGCCACAACCTTGAGATCGTTGGCTCCCGTGGCGCGGATGGCGTCGACCTGTCCCATGTCGATCGCCTCAATTTCCTCGGCAAAGAGCTTGCCCGCAAAACCGGTGCAGAACATTGTCAGCGCCAGGACACCGGCCAGCATGCCGAAGCCTAAGATCGTGACGAACAGGATTGCCCAGATCGTCTCGTGCACGGCGCGCGCGCTCATCGTGAAGAGACGGGCGATCGGATAGACGAACCGGCGGCTCGGGGTCATGTTGGCCGAACCGAACCAACCGAGGGGAACAGCCATGATCAGACCGAACAGCGCGCCGAGATAGGCCATCTGGATCGTCTCGACGACGGACCCGAGATAATCCGTATCGAGGACATACTCAAGGTCCGGCGGGTAGTAGCGATCGGCGAGCAACGTGCCAACGCGGCCAAACATACCAAGAAAGCGGTCGAGCGGAATGTTCAGATAGGAGATCGAGAAACTAATGAAAAAGACAGCGAGCAATACGCCGCAATACCGGTAGAGCGAGTTCGGGAATTTGAACCGGCTCCATTCGCGCACCGGAACGGCCTGCTCCGTGGACGTCTTTGTGGCGGTATCGCTGCCCATGTCCTAAATGATCGCCTTCCGCACAAAGTAGGATATGACCTCGCCAAAGAGGATCAGCACCAAAATGGCCAGGATGACCGTCGTCACGCCGGGATGATTGAACGTATTGAGCTGGCGGAAGAAAACCAGCCCTAGACCGCCTGCCCCAACGAGCCCGAGGACCGACGAGCGGCGAATATTGATCTCCCATTCGAAGATGATCACACCGATCATCACGGGCAAGACCTGCGGCAGGATCGCATAAATGAAGACTTGAAACTGGCTACCGCCTACAGCCCGGATCGCCTCAACGGGTTTGGGATCCAGATCCTCAATCGCTTCGGCAGACATTTTCGCGATGAAGCCAACCGAACGAACGGCAATCGCAAGCACACCGGCCAGCGCACCAAGACCGACGGCCGCGACAAAGAACAGGGCCCAGACGATTTCATGTATCGAGCGGCTGAGCGTCATTGCCAATCTGGCCAACGGATAGGTCACCGGCATGTATGGCGTGATGTTCAGTGCGCCGAACCAAATCGCCGGAATGCAAACAATGACCCCAAGCAGAGTGCCAAGCGTCGCCACCATGATTGTCTCAAGAGCCGGCTTCAGAAGATTGGGAACAAGATCCCAGTCGACACTGAGAAAGCCGCCGATTGCCGTCAGAACATTGCCGACAGATCCGATGCGCTCCCAGTCCGTGTCCTGGATGACCGTCGTGTTAACACTCCAGGCAACAAGCAAGGCAAGACCAAGATAAATCAGCGATTGGCGCCAGCGATTCCTGGCACGCGCCTGCGAAATCTCCTCCGCACGCTGAAGGGACGCTGCAATCGCCGCCACTAGAGGACCTCCATGGCATAGATCTCGTCGAGATTTGCCTGTTCCATGGTTTCGGTCGGCCCATTGAACATCATGACGCCGTCCTGGAGACCGATGATCTTGTTGCAGAACTCCGTCGCGAGCTGCACGTCATGGATATTGCAGAGAACCGGAACCTTGAACTCGGCGGCGATTTCCTTGATGAGGGCCATGACTTCACGAGAGATCTTTGGGTCGAGCGCTGAGGTCGGTTCATCGACAAGCAGCAGCTTCGGGTCCTGCATCAATGCCCGAGCTATGCCGACGCGTTGACGCTGACCGCCGGAAAGCTCATCGGCGCGCTTGTCAACATGATCGGAAAGCCCGACCCGGTCGAGCATGCCGAGTGCGCGGGCAATGTCGTCCTTCGAGAACAATCGGAAGAGGGCCCGCGTGTTCCCGATGTAGCCCAATCGGCCCGAGAGCACATTGTCCATGACGGACATGCGATTGATCAGGTTGAACTCCTGGAAAATCATACCGATGTTGCGACGCAGCTCGCGCAGTTTTCGGTGCGACAGGGTCAAAATATCATTGTCATACAGACGGATTTCGCCGGACTGCGGCTCCACGAGTCGATTGATGCATCTGATGAGCGTGGATTTGCCAGCGCCACTCGGCCCGATAATCGCGTAGAAATCGTCGGCTTCGACAGCAAAGCTGATGCCTTTGAGAATTTCGGGACCAGATCCGCTGTAGCGCGCCCGCAGGTCCTTAACGACGAGGATCGACATGTCGGTCCGCCCAGCCTCAAATCAGGTTTCAAGAGAAGGAGTGCAGGAAGCATCCGTCTGGCGGCGCTTCCTGCTCGATGGCTGGGTCTCAGCCCTTCTTTTTCTTACGCGCGTCTTTGGCCTTCTTGAGGGCCCTGATTACGTCGTAATCCTTTGACGACATCGGCACGAACTTGTTCGACTTGACGTTGTCGAGGAACTTCTTCTCGCCGGCATTTTTTGTCGACAAGCCAAGGAACGTGTTGCGGATCTTTTCCTTGACGTCATCGCAAAGCGTATTGCGATACACGAAAGGATCCTGCGGGATCGGAGGCGATGACCAGAGGAAGTTGAAGTCTTCCATCTTCACTTCGCCCTTGTTCACGACATTGTCGAAACGATGAGAAGCGACAAAGGCTGCATCGACCTTGCCTTTGGCAACGGCGACTGTGGAGAGCTCGTGGCTACCTGTGTAGGCGACTTTGCTGAAATACTTGTCGAGATTGCCGCCGACTTTCGGTGCAAACACAACACGCGGAAACAAATTGCCCGACGTGCTGCCAGGATCGACCAAACCCAGAATCGAACCCTTCAGAGAGTCGATTGAGGTGAACTTAGATCCTTTCTTCGAGACGAGTACCGCTTTATATCCCGGCCCCTCTTCCTGCAGATGTCCAGGACGTTTCGCGTAAGTAGCAAAGACTTCCACAGACGGCTCTTTCGAGCTGGCGATGACATAGGAATAGGGGCCAAGCACGGCGACATCAATAAACTTGCTGAGGAGCCCTTCGACCACAGAGGCATAGGATGTCGGCATGAAGAATTCGATCTTCTTTCCGGTCTCTTTCGCCATCCGATCGGTAATCGGCTTATAGAGCTGCAGCTCTGCGACCGACTCTTCCGTCGGCACCATCGCAAATGTCAGCGACTTAGGATTTTCGCATTGAGCGGCGAGGCTCTGCCCCGCCATACCGACCGTCGCAAGCACAGCCAATGAGACAGCGCCCAACCAAGTCCGTTTAGATTCACGGAAGCCAATTTTCATTCTGTTCCTCCCAACAAGGTCACTGCCCGGCACCTCCTTTGAAAACGGTGGCTACCGGCAAGGCGATATGGCGCGCTCTGGGGACGCTTATTGTCTTTAGTTACAGTTGGACAGCGACATGCAGATGACGCCAATCCTAATGTGCCCAGATGTCATCCACAACCAAGGTCTTAGATCACGACACTGACGCTAACACTTTCGATATTATCGGATAAATCGAAAAAAGCTATCGATCCATCTAGCAAATGAATTTGATGTTTCGCATCGAATTTGTGTCACTTAGCAACGAAAATCCGACCGTTTTGATCCACAAAGCCGCACTGCAAATGCCGGCTTTCCGATCTACGGCCAAAGCAACGCCCACGCGATCTTGGCAGCGCCCGACACGGTAGAATTGCTACCAATCTTACGGCCGTTTCCTGGAATGCCGGTCGCCAAAAAGCTAAAGAAAACAGCGTGTCAGGGCGCCGAGACAAGGATGGTCATACTCTATGGAGAAACTGCGCCTCTTTGGTCGTACCAAAGATCTCGAACGTCAGATTGATGAGTTTCTGGACAAGCTTTCCGAGTCAGCTGTCATGTTCAAGCTGGCCATCAAGACCTATCTCAGAGATGGAGCAAATGGCGACTTCGAAGAAAAACTAAACGCCGTGAACACGATGGAAAGCGATGCGGACCGGCTGCGGCGTACGATCGAAACCGAGCTTTACACCCACACGCTGATACCCGATGCACGTGGCGATGTTCTCGGCCTCATCGAGACTCTCGACCATGTGGTCAATCTCTTCGAAGGCGCTTTGTGGGCCATCCATATCGAAAAGCCTGACATACCAGACGAGTTCAAGCCGGGTTTCAAGAAGCTCACCAATATGACCGTCGAAGCTGCCGATGCCCTTGTTCTTGCCGCACGTTGCTTTTTTCGAACGCCACATGCCGTCTCGGACTTCAATCACAAGGTGATGCTCTACGAGAAGGAAGCCGACAAGATCGGCACCAAGCTCAAGCAAGACATATTCTCCTCGGACCTTGAGCTCTCTCACAAGACGCATCTGCGCGATTTCGTCGAGCATATCGATAACGTGGCCGATTGGGCTGAGGACGTCGCCGACCGCCTCGCAATCTACGCCATCAAGAGAACGGCTTAACGTGTTTTCGTCGATCGAACCGGCGGTACTCCTCTTCCTGACGAGTGGACTCTTTCTGGGCTGGGCGCTCGGGGCCAATGATGCCGCGAACGTCTTCGGTACAGCTGTCGGAACCCGCATGGTGCAATGGGGCACCGCAGCAATCATCTGCTCCATATTTGTTGTGCTTGGAGCCGTGGTTGGCGGCGCCGGACCATCTCACACATTGGGAAAACTTGGCGCCGTCTCAGCGTTGCCGGGTGCATTTATGACAGCGCTCGCAGCCGCAGCGGCAGTCTACACGATGACCAAGTCCGGCCTGCCGGTGTCTACGACGCAGGCGATTGTCGGAGGGATCGTTGGCTGGAACCTCTTCTCCGGGAAACCAACCGATACAGCGACACTGACAACTATCATCAGCACATGGGTCATCTGCCCGCTACTCTCGGCCGCTATCGCAGTCACGCTCTATAAGGGCATCACGTTCGCTCTGCGACGGTCCAAGCTACATCTTTTGCGAACCGACGCCTACACGCGTGTCGGCCTGCTGCTCGCTGGTGCCTTCGGTGCCTACGCTCTTGGCGCAAACAATATTGCCAATGTGGTTGGGGTCTTCGTGCCGGCCAAGCCATTTCCAGAAATCGTTTTGGCGAATGGCGTCACCATATCGTCAACAATTCAACTCTTTTTTCTAGGCGGGCTCGCGATTGCCGTCGGCGTTCTGACCTACTCGAAACGCGTGATGATGACCGTCGGCGGCGGGCTGGGCCGGATCTCGCCGGTTGCCGCGTTCGTCGCCGTCGTATCGCACTCGATCGTCCTCATACTTTTTGCGTCGAAAGCACTCGAGGCGTGGTTGTCCGCGCGTGGATTGCCGACCATTCCACTCGTTCCGGTCTCGAGTTCTCAGGCCGTCGTCGGAGCGGTTGTCGGCATCGCCATGCTCAAGGGTATCGCAGGGATCCGTTGGCGCGTGTTGGGGAGCATTCTGATTGGTTGGCTCGCAACACCGATGCTAGCGGGCCTTATGTGCTTCTTCGGCCTCTACTTTCTCAAGAATGTGTTCGACCAGGTCGTCTACTAAATCCACTCCTATGAAGCTGCTGCACCTATCTTGAGTACCCCTTCACCTCACCCAAGGTGTCGTCCAGGCGATCACAGAATGTATCGATAACGCTCTCGTCGTGAGCGATCGAGAGATACAGCTTGGTCCCCATCGGATTGAGAAAGATCTTGCGGGCAAACAACCCCTGCATGACAGCCCGCGCCCGCTCTTTGTCGGCTGTCATCGCCGAACGGTGATCGCGGATCTCATCCGTCGTGAAGATCATCTGCCCCAAGGGTCCATCGCCAATGACCTGAGCCTCGATTTGATGTGCGGCCAGAACCTCGGCAATTCCATGGCGTAAATAACGGCCAAGAGCATGCAGACGCTCATGAACTCCATCCTGGCCGAGCACACCGAGCGCGGCTCGGGCGGCTGCCATGGAGACAGGGTTGCCACCGAGGGTCGACGCCATCCAGACATATTCGGCGCTACCGATCTTGTCTTCTTCGACCTGTCCCATGAGATCTGCCCGCCCGCCGAAGGCGCCGATGGGATAACCGCCGCCCAGGGCTTTGCCGTAAGCCACCAGGTCCGGCGTGACACCGTAATAGGCTTGAGCACCGCCATAGGCCAGACGAAAGCCTGTCACGACCTCATCGAAGATCAAAGGAACCCCAAACTCGGTACAGAGGTCCCTCAACCCAGGCAGAAAGCCTTCGATGGGCGGCGTGCATCGCTGCAGGGGCTCCGCAATCACACCGGCAAGCTCATGACGATGAGCAGCCATGATCCGACGGGTTTCCTGGAGATTGTTGAATGGCGCGACAAGCAGCGTATCGGTGGCGGATGGCGTGCCGGCGCTGGTCAGTTCCGGCTCTGGCATATCGACATGACCACTTGCAAAGAGACTCGTCACCCCCTCGATATTGGCGCCGTGGTATGCACCTTCGAACTTGAGGATTTTGGGACGTCCGGTAAACGCGCGTGCCAGCCGCACACAATAGCTCGTGGCTTCGGTACCTGAGGCACAGAATCGCAGCTTTTCGGCCGCGGGACTAATACGCCGGATCTCCTCACCGACAGCGAGAGCATGCGGATTGAGATAGGCAAAATTTGAGCCATCGAGAGCTTGCGCACGGACGGCTTCTACGACCTCCGGGCGCGCATGCCCGACAAGGCAGGATCCCCATCCAATCGAGAAATCCAATATCTCATTGCCCGAACTATCCCAGAGACGGCAGCCCTCGCCGCGCTCGATCATGATGAGTTGCTCAGGACTTAGCCCATACTCACCATTGGCGATGCCGCCCGGAAACGTGTCGAGCGCACGCTGTGCAATATCGTTCATCAGCGCCCGCTAACGCCTCTGACCGGAACTGCAATCGTCGACACCCATTGCCTCTAGAGACGCATTTACCGCATCGAGCAATGCGTTCATGACCTGCTCATTCACCTGTCCGATGGTTCCGACTCGGAAGCTCTCGGCCTCCGTCAGCTTGCCGGGATAGATGATGAAGCCGCGCGATTTCAGTTCGTCATAGAACCGCTGAAACGAGAAGTTGGCATGAACCGGGCAGAAGAACGTCGTAATGATCGGCGACAGCCAGGAATCCTCAAGGAGCGTTTCGAAACCGATGTGGCGCATACCTGCCACCATCACATCTCGATTGCGGGCATAGCGCGCACCTCGCCCGGCGACGCCGCCTTCCTCTTCGTGCTGGAGCAGGGCTTCAAGGAACGCGACGACCGTATGCGTCGGCGGTGTAAAGCGCCACTGCCCGGTATTCTTCAAATAGACCCACTGATCGTGCACGTCGAGGGAGAGTGAATGGCTACGGCCTTTGGCCTCCTCCAGTGCTGCCTGTTTGGCGATCACGAATCCGAAGCCAGGCACGCCTTCTATGCACTTGTTGGCTGAGGAGACCAGCGCTTCACAAGGAATATCGTCGACTGTCAGTGGCACCGCACCAAAGGAACTCATCGCGTCGACAATCAGTTTTCGTCCTGCGGCGTGCACGACGTCCGAAATGCCCTTGAGCGGGTTGAGAATGCCTGAACTCGTCTCGCAATGAACGACGAAAACATGCGTGATATCGGGCTGCGCCATCAGAAGCGCATCAACTTCCTCCGGCAGTGGCGGCTCATAATCGCCCTTGTCCACAGGCACGAATGTTCGGCCCAGATACTCCAGCGTCTTGGAGGCGCGTTTCCCGTAAGCGCCGTTCATGAGCACTAGCGTCTTAGAGTCTTTCGGCAGGAAGCTCGCGAGCATGGCTTCGACAGCATAGGTCCCGCTTCCCTGAAGAGGTACGCAGTCGTAACTACCTTCACCGCCGGCCATGGCGACAAGTCGCTTGCAGACGTCCGCCGTGACGGCTTTGAAGTCACCATCCCAGGACCCCCAATCGCGGAGCATGGCCTCTTTCGTCCGCTTTGTCGTGGTCAAGGGACCCGGTGTCAGCAAATAGGGATCACTGACAGTGGTCTCGCTGTTGTTCGGTGTGTCGAGCATATTATCGATCACGTCCATCTTGGAATGAAGTTCGGTTCATAACGAAATCTGGTCGGCGGACATCCTGAGCCCGACTGCCACAAGTGTTGCTCTGGTCTTGTCCATTGATCAAATCGTTTAATTCAATTTGATTTATAGTTCCTGCTTATGCCTGGCTCTTAGAATGAGCAATGCCGGCTATGCAGTCCTCGAGTACATCGAGGGCGTGGTCCATTTCCTGACGCGATGTCACCAGCGATGGCGTCAAAGTGAGCACGTTGCCCATCGTGGTTTTGAAGCTCAATCCCTTGTCCAATGCGGCATAAAGAACGGATTCAGCGGCATCGGGTGCAGGCAACTTGTTTTCTCGATCTTCGACAAGGTCGATCCCGATAAGAAATCCTCGGCCACGAACGTCACCAATCAGAGAATGGCGACTCTTCATGTCCTCCAGTCGCGCAAGAGCATGTGCACCGACACGCGACGCATTGTCGACAAGTCCTTCATCCTCGATGATCTCGATGGTCGTCAGAGCCGCGCGTGCTGTGACGGGATTTTTCTCATGGGTATAGTGGCCCAGAGCATAGTCACCCGCGACATCGAGTTCCGGACGACAGAGGACGGCAGAAATCGGGAGAATACCACCCCCGAGTGCCTTACCGAGAACCAGGATGTCGGGCACGACACCGTCGTGATCGCAGGCGAACATGCGACCTGTCTTACCGAGGCCGGTTGGGATTTCGTCGAAGATCAACAACGCGCCATGATCGTCGCAAGCCTCGCGCACGGCCTTCCAGAATCCGGGCGGCGGGATATAAGGGACCGCTCGGAAAGGCTCCGCCACAACAGCCGCGACATCCCCTTCCCGTTCCAGGACGTATCGCACCATGCGGGCGCACGCCGTCTTACAAGCATCGAGATCCGGTGCGCCGCTCGCATCCACGTCGTGCCCGTAGGGACAGCGATAGCAGGCGAACGGTGCCACATGCTCCGAACCCGGCAAGAGCGGACCAATCGCCGCTCCTCGGAACAATTGCTCGCCGCCGATACTTGAGGCGCCGAATCCTGCGCCATGGAAGGCATCCCAGAATGAAATCGTCTTGAATCGGCCCGTCTTGGCACGGGCAACCTTGAGTGCAATTTCCACGGCATCGGAGCCGCCCGTGGCAAACAGAACCTTACTCAATGGCTCCGGCGAGATCTTTTTCAGTTTTTCGGCAAGAGCGACAGCGACATCGCAGGTAAAGCGGCGCGGCGCAAAAGGCAACGCGTCCATCTGAGCGCTGATTGCCGCCTTCAACCGGGGATGCCCATAGCCGATGTGATGGACGTTATTGCCATGGAAATCCATGTATCGGCGGCCGGACATGTCCTCAATGAATATTCCTTCGGCCTTGTGCACAGCCGAGAGACATGGCGTCGAGACCGACTGATGCAGAAACAGCTCCGCGTCGCGTTGAACCAGATCACGTGTTTCGCCGACAACCGATCGCAACGACCAATCCTTACGCCGAGACGACAGATTGCTGTCGCTCTCGGATTGGCTGGGACTATGTGCGGTGTGGCTGCTTGATACCGACACGGACATCTCCTGGGGAATGTGTGAAATTATGAGCTGCCGGTCTTGCGCCAAGCCTGAGTTCTGGCGTTGATCGAACGCATGACAAGTCCATGCAGGATACGCACCGTAAGCGAGGTTGCGACAATCATCATCGCCATGGCTGCGGCAGGCGCCTGATCTCCGACATCATCCATATTCAGGACCGCAATAGAGGCGAGTTTTGTATCCGGGCCATACAGGAACACAACGGCAGACACGGTCGTCATGGCATTGACGAACAGATACATCATCACTTCCGAGATCGCGGGCAAGGAAACCGGCACATGGACACGCACCATGGTCTTGTAAAAAGGCACCTTGAGAGACGCCGACACGGATTCAAACTCGCGATCGATCTGGTTCAACGCTGTCAGCATTGTCAGATGGCTTACCGTGTAGAAGTGCACAATCGTTGAAAGCACCAATATCGCGATCGTGCCGTACATCACGTTCAGCGGATTGGCGGCAGGTGCAAAGAAGAAGACATAGGCGAGACCGAGAACCAGACCCGGGACGGCCATCGGCACCATGGCAAGCATGTGCAGCGTTCCGCGCAGCATTGTGAAGCCACGCCCCTTCTCGACGAAATAGGCACCAAGAAAAATGATGACGGTTCCGATGACGGCCGTCAGGCCCGCCATCACCAGACTGTTGGTGAATGACGACCATCCGTTTGGATCGATGGCGTCAAAATCGTAATGCACCAGCGAGAAGCTGAGGTCGTAAGGCCAGAATTTGACGAAGGATGCGAAGGCCGCAACGCCCAGAATGCCGATCAGAAAGACACTCATGAGGATCGTGAATGCGAACAACAATCCATCGCGCATGCGGTCTGGCTTGGGTGTGAATGGAACGGCGCGCGCCGAAAGCAGAGCAACCTGCTTCTTGCGGACCCAGCGATCGACCACAAATGCAACAATCGCGGGCAGGAGCAAAACCATGCCGACGACAGCGCCCATGGAGAAATTCTGCTGCCCGACGACCTGTTTGTAGACGTCGGTTGCGAGCACATTGTACTGGCCGCCGATCACCTTGGGGACACCGAAATCGGTGATCGTCAGGGTGAATGCCACAACCGCGGCAGAGATTATGCCATAGAGGGCGCCGGGGATTGTCACGGTGAAAAACACGCGCAAGCGCCCAGCGCCGAGCGCCTGTGCCGCCTCGTAAAGCCGGGCGTCGGTTGTCGACAGCGCCGTAACCATGATCATCATGACATGAGGGAAAATATAGAAGACCATGGCAATCATGATGCCGATCGGGCCGTAAATGCTTTCTCCCAACAGCAGCTCGCGGATCATACCCTGATTGCCGAAGAGGTAGATCAGCGAAATCGCCGGCAGGAGCGAAGGCGCCAGGATCGGGATTGTCGCAATGGACCGGAATACACGCTTGAAAGGCATGCAGCTTCGCGTCAATGCGTAGGCATAGATAAATGCCAGTGTGCTGGCGATCACTGTCGTCAGAGCTGCGATCGTCAAGCTGTTGAAGATGGACTGCACGAGCCCCGTCGACGTGAAATATTCTCGATAGTTCAGCAATCCGACAAAGACGCCATCGTCGTTCTCGAAACTCTTTGACAGCATGGCGTAGAGCGGCAGGACAAGCAGCACAAAGAGAGCAATCACCATCGCGGTGATTGCGATCATCATAACGAGCGCTTCACCGTTCAAACGCCGGCGCGGGCGAGCAACGTCCTGGGCGACAGCCATTTCAGCTGATGTCCGGGTTGGGCGGAAAGAATTTAAGCCGGTCGGGCGGCAACTCGACGGTCAGAGGCGTCCCCTCGACAACGGACATTCGTTTTACCGCATTGATGGAGAAGTCGGCGATCAATTCGGCACCGCCAAGTTTCTCGCCGGTCAGGACAACCCGCCAATAGGACCCGAGGAATTCCACTTCCGAGACCGTCACATCGAGCGCATTGTTTGCGTTGGCGACGATATCGGGCGCTCCAGGTGAACGCGCACCCTCACCGTGCGGGACGACATCCTCCGGGCGAATCGAGACGATCCCGTCCGCGCCATCGGCCAGCTTGTGGGCGACACAGTCCAAAACCATGTCTCCAAGTTGCACGGATGTGGCGCTGACGGCCTTGCCCGGCAATTGATTCATGGCACCGATGAAATCGGCAACAAACAAAGTCTGCGGCTCGCGATAGATGTCGGTCGGCGATCCGACCTGCTCGATAACGCCATGGTTCATCACCACGATGCGGTCGGCCATAGCGAGCGCTTCTTCCTGATCGTGAGTCACGAGGATCGTCGTAATCCCGAGACGGCGCTGCAGATCCTTGATCTCATGGCGCAGCCGTATCCGCACCTTCGCATCCAGAGCGCTCAACGGCTCGTCCAACAGCAGCAGACCCGGAGACGTCGCAAGGGCACGGGCAAGCGCCACACGTTGCTGCTGCCCCCCCGAGAGGGCAGACGGGTATTTCGGTCCGGAATCGGGCAGACCCACAAGCTCCAGCAACTCTGCAACTCGCGCGTTCGTGGCCGAGCGGGCAAGCTTGCGACTGTTCAGACCATAACCGACATTCTTCGCAACAGTCATGTTGGGGAAAAGCGCATAGGATTGGAACACAATGCCAAAATCGCGCTCGGTCGGCGCTAGCGCTGAAATGTCTTCGCCAGCTTGAATGATGCGGCCTGATGTTTGAAAGTCGAGCCCGGCAATTGCTCGCAGCAGTGTGGTCTTGCCGCAGCCCGACGGACCGAGAAAACAAATCAACTCGCCCTCATCCACCGAGAGCGAAATGTTCTTCAATGCAAGGAAATCGCCGAAGGATTTGCTGAGATCGACGACGCGAAGGAATGCTGTATCTGTGCTGCTTTTAGCGCTTGCTTCCATATCGCCACATCTCGAATAAGTGCCCCCGGCGCGATCTGGTCGCCGGGGGCATGCTCTATTTCAGTTCGTTATTTTTTCTTGGGCTCGGACTTTGAACCATAGCGGTCCTGCCACTTTTTCAAGATCTCTTTTCTGTGCTCAGCGGCCCACAGGAAATCGTTCTTGATCATGAGCTTGCCCAAGGTTTCTGGGAAATGCTTCACTGGCTTGGCGACGCCTGGATAGGCAACGACGGCATAAGCCTCGTTGTACATCACGTTGGTATCCTTCGCGACCGACCAGTCGGCGAACTTCTTGGCGGCGGCCATGTTCTTGGCACCTTTGACGACCGCGAAGCTCTCCAGGTCCCAGCCCACACCTTCCTTCGGTGCGATAACTTCCATCGGTGCGCCTTTGGCTTTCAGTTGTGCACCTTTGTAGGCAAAGGAAACGCCAACGGCGAACTCGCCCTTACCTGCCATTTTGCAGGGCTTGGAGCCTGAATGCGTATAGACGCCGATATTCGCGTGTAGCTTGTCCATGAAGCCCCAAGCTTTCTCATCGCCCCACATCTGGATCCAACTGGAAACATCCAGAAAGCCCGTGCCGGAGGAATTTGGGTTCGGCATGACGATGTGCCCCTTGTAGACCGGCTTCGTCAGATCTTCCCAGGATGTCGGCATTGGTAGCTTATGCCGTTTTGCTTCGGCGGTATTGAAGCAGATCGACGCGATCCAGGCGCGTTGTCCAACCCAGGACGGCGGCTTATCGCTATCGATGAATTTGGCATCGAGCTTATCTACGCCGGCAGGGGCATAGGGCTCCAGCATGCCTTTGCCCTTCAAGAGCAGGAGACTTGTCGCTGCAAGCCCCCAAACGATATCGGCTTTGGTGTTCTTACCTTCGGCCAGCAATTTCGCCGTCATGATTCCGGTCGAATCGCGAACCCATTTGATCTTGATTCCCGGATGCTTGGACTCAAACGCCTTGGCAAAACCCGAAAGCTCTTCAGGCTCTACCGCGGTGTAGACGATGAGATCCTCGGCTGAAGCCGTCTTGACGGCCATCGTACCGGCAATCACTGCGGCCAAAGCCGACAAACTCACATTTCTAAAAAAGCGACGCTGCATTCACTTGCTCCTTCCCATGGCCAAATTCGGCCCCGGCCCGGGATCATCCCGGATTCAACACAAAACGAGCTCCCGACCCGTTGGGATCACCATGCGTACCGAGCACTCAAGTCAGAAAACAACCGCGATCGATCTGCATTCACTGTGCGCCACAGCAGATGAATCGGGCATTCGACATCGGCGGAACACCTATCCGGCAATTGTAACAGCAATGTCACATTTTCCTGAAGCGGTTCAATCGAAACGTCAGGGATGCCGGATCCGACGTCCCACCTTGACCAATGAGAACCCGCAAGCCTACCATCAGTCAAATCGACTAATTTGATGCTTTCTATAGGTTGTGACTATGTATCATTCTCAGCTGCGCTCGTTTCATGCAGTTGCGCTTCACGGTGGTTTCTCCAATGCCGCGAGACAGTTGAATCTCTCGCAACCGACGATCTCCGATCAGGTCCGCAAGCTTGAGTCGTGGTTCAATGTGCGCCTGTTCGAGCGGCGCAAACGAACAGTCGTCATGACGGATATTGGCGAGCGGCTTTTTCAGGTCACGCGCCGCATGTTCGAATTGGAGAAGGAGGCGATCGAGCTTCTTTCCGAGAGTCATGCGCTCCGCACAGGCACATTGCGCGTTGCAGCCGATGCCCCTATGCATCTGATCGAACTCATCCGAACATTCCGAAAGTCCTATCCCGGCATCTCGGTCTCTCTCAGCATCGGAAATTCTGATGAAGTTCTCACCAAGCTGAAGGACTATGAGGCGGACGTCGCAGTGCTGCCGGAGTGGGCCGATGATGACCGCCTCCTAAATATGACACTGCGGAGTGATCCGCTCGTTGCCTTTGTCAGCAAGGACCATGATTGGTCCAATCGCCGGAAGATATCATTGAAAGAATTGTCGACCGAGCCGCTGGTAATGCGCGAAAGAGGATCGTCGACGCGGGCATCGCTTGAGTCGGAGCTCGGCAGCAAAGGGCTCGACTATCAGATTGCCATGGAAGCCGACCGGCGGGATGCCGCACGCGAGGCCGTCGCCGCCGGCATCGGCGTAGGCGTGGTATCTCGCGCAGAGTTTGGATTCGATACGCGGCTCCATGCTCTGGAAATCAGCGACAGCAAGAACCGGATGACAGAGAGCCTGGTCTGCCTCAAGGAGCGGGTCGAGATCGGACCAGTGGCAGCCTTTTGGGCACTCGCAACGTTGCAGCTCGACTCAAATGACTGAATGGAATCTGGCATGACGCCCCTGATCGCAGGGCTTGTGCTCGTTTCAGCCGGACTGCATCCCATTTGGAATATGCTGCTCAAAAAGAGTGGCGATCCCCGCCTCGGCTATCTTGCGCTTACGGCAACGCTGTCATTGTGCGGCCTGATCCACGGTTTGCTCGCAGGCGACGATTTTATGGCCGCATGGCTTCTCTGGCCATTGCTGCTCGTCTCCTGGTGCGGTCAGGTGATCTATGGCACGTGCCTGACAGCCACTCTCAGACGGGGTGATCTATCGACCTATTATCCAATCATCCGGGCATCGCCCGTTTTCATCGTGGTCGTAAGCGTACTCTTTCTGGGACAGCACTATGCATGGCTCACGATTGCGGGGATCGGACTGGCTGTTGCAGGTGGATTCCTGCTTCTCTATCGCCGTGGCACGCATTTTCTGGAAGATCCCCTGACGCTCGGCTTTGCCTTGTTGGCCATGGTCGGCACGGGGATTTATTCACTCGCCGACGCGCGTCTGATGCAATCGATCAGCCCGCAGGTTCAAATGTTCTGGATAGAGGGCCTGCTCGTTCCATTCTTTGCGACGCTCTATTGGGGAAGCAACGCCGCTAAGACCGGAGATCGAGCCGCTATCACAGCAACCGGATTGGCCTGGATTATTGTTCCTGGAATCCTCGCTTACACATCCTACTACTTTATCTTGTTGGCCTATCAGATGGGGGGTGAAGTCGCCGCGGTTACATCCGTGCGTCAGGCATCGATCCCTTTGTCCGTTATCCTTGGCGGTTATTTTTTGCGTGAAGGCGCGATTTTGCGCCGCCTCACAGCGGCTTCATTGCTGGCGTTTGGTATTATCGTAATCGTCGCAACGGGATAGTGCGATCAAAGTCTCCCGATCATGAACCGGTCACGACCCGAGCTTTGATTTGACGTTCGGACTTTTTCTTGAGTCGCGTTTGTCTCAATTCGCCTGCCCGCTCCAGTACGGGATAGGCGACGGATGTCAGATGGGAATTGATCCGCTTGAAATCTCTGATCACGTCCACATGGATCGCACTCGTCACGAGCGTTTCGACCTGACCGGAGGTCAGTCGCTCGATGTGTTTTTCCATACCTGCAAGCTCAAGCGAACGCAGCTCGCTCTTTCGCGCAATGAGATCGCGAGCGCTATCGGGCTGCTGTGACATGAAGACGTTCAGCGACACATGCAGCGTGTCCATCACACGCGCGTGCATAGTTCGGAGTTCGGCCAATCCGTGATCGGGAAACTGGAGCCGGTGCTTTCGCTTCTTGTCGGCAAGCTCCATCAGGTTCATGTCGACGATATCACCGACATGCTCGAGATTGGTCGTGAAGTTCAGGATATCCACGGCCCGCTCGCTATCTTCTTCGGTCAGTTCATCGCGCATCAACCGGGTCAGATAGAGTTTGACTGCTTCATTGAGTTCATCGACCTGATCATCGAGGGCAATGACTTCGGCCTGCAACTGACGGTCGTCGGTTTCGAAGACCTGCATTGATTTCGCGAGCATCTCCTCGATCAGGTCGCCAATCCGAAGTGTCTCACGCGATGCGGCCGCAAGCGCCGCTGCTGGTGTTTCAAGAAAAGCAACGTCGAGGAAGCGCGGACCAACTGTAGTTTCCGAGTCAATCGGATCCGGTAGAAGCTGCCGCGTGCACCACGCCGCCGGCCCTGTGAGACCGACAAAGACGACGCAGAGGATCGTGTTGAATGCCAGGTGGAATAGAACGACCTGATGTGCGGCGTTGGCTGTCAGACCGACGACCAGTTCCGTTGCCGGCGTCAAGAACGGCAAAGCGGCCATGACGCCACAGATGCGGAACAACAGGTTGCCAAGCGGAATTCTACGGACCGAGGAAGGCTCGCCCAATGTCGCGCTCAGAGCCGGTAGGGCGGCGCCGATATTGACGCCAAGTAGCATTGGAAAGAGATGCTCCGCCGATACGCCTCCGGCGCCGGCAAGGGCGACGGCGAGCAGTACGATGGCAATGCTGGAATATGCGATCCATGTGAGCGCAGCACCAAGCAGGAGTGCCAGAACCGGCTCGCTGGATGCGGCACTGATGATCTGCATCACGATCGGACTTGCCGACAAGTCCGCAGATGCGGTCCCGATAACGCGCAATCCGAGGAAGAGAAGCCCCAGCCCCAGCAATATCCGGCCGAGGTTTTTCACGCGTACATTGCGGCCGTCATAGGCCGAGTGGATCACATAGCCCCCGAACGCCAAAACAGGCCAAGCCGCTGACACGCCCGACGAGAAGATCGATGCGGCGATCGCCGATCCTAGATCGGCACCAAGCATGACGGCAAGAGCAGCGGTCGCGGCGATCGCACCCTGGCCGACAAACGCGCTGACGAGCAAAGCTGTCGCCGTCGAACTCTGCAACGCCGTGCCGACTGCTGCTCCAGCAACTGCGGCTTTAATGCGATTTCCGGACCACCCCCCGATAAAGCGCTGTAGCTCGGAACCATAGGCCCGTATGACGCCGGTCCGCACCATACGGCAGCCCCACAAAAGGAGCGTTATGCCTCCGAGGGCGGTTACCAGAATCTCCGTACCTGTCATGGTGTTACCACTCAAATATCGTGCTTTGGCGCATCAGACGATCAACCAATATGAGCTGCGCGTGCGACCGCTGGATACTCAGCGGCGTTCAATCGGCAAAACCAGATCGCAGAAGACGTCGAAAGCCGACTGCGATGGGTCACCTTGTTGACCAATAGATTCTTGATGAACGGATCAGAGACATACAACACCAAGCCTCATATTGACAGTTGCGTTCACATTCCGAGGTAAACTTAGCGTGTCGACACCAAGACGACCCGGTCGAAAACCTCAAAAATCTAAGCCTTTGTCCGAACTGAATTCGGATCATAGGGCGAGCGCAAATGCGGTGTTGCCGCAAGCTTCGTACCGGCAAGGTCGATGTCAAATCTTCCCGACAGAAGGTCTGTGTCCGAGGCGATCCCATCGCATCGCACATAGCCGAGACCTACGGCACGCCCCAGCGTGTGTCCATAGGCGGCAGAGCGGAGATCGCCTACCGGTTCGCCGTCGCGGAGAATCAACTCACCGCCATAGAGAACCGGATCAGCATCATCCAATGCGAAGAGCAGAAGGCGCCGGTCGATACCGCTATCGCGCTGGCGCAACAAGGCATCGCGTCCGACAAAAGACGATGATTTGTCAAAGGCAACCGCAAATCCAAGGCCGGCTTGCAATGGCGTGTCGTCCGGAGAAAGCTCATGGCTCCAGGCCCGGTAGCCCTTCTCGACCCTGAGCGACTCAAGTGCATAATACCCGGCCTGCACGATGCCGAGGTCTTGGCCTTGCTCCACGAGAGCGTCATAGACACCGACGGCCATTTCGGTTGGCACATAGAGTTCCCAACCGAGCTCGCCAACATAACTCATGCGCAGTGCCATGACCGAGGCGTAACCGAGATCGATCTGCTGCATTGTGCCAAAGGGAAAGGCGTCGTTCCCAAGATCGGCGTTGGTCAGACGCAACAATAAAGTGCGGGCATTCGGCCCCATCACGGCGAAGACCGCATAGGCCGACGTCATATCAGTGACAGTTGCTGCCGTATCCTCGCCGATGCCCGCCTCGATCCAATGGCGGTCACGGATCGCCTGTGCCGAACCGGTTACGAGCAGAAAAGCTCTTTCGCTAAGCCGCGTGACCGTAAGATCCGACTCATAGCCGCCGCGATCATTCAGGAGGCCGGTGTAGACAGATTGTCCGGGCTCGACGGCAACATCGTTTGCACACAAATGCTGCAGGACCGTCTCGGCATCCCGGCCCTGAACCAGAAGTTTTGAAAATGAAGAAAGATCGAATAACGCAACGGCGTTTCGCGCTGCCTTGTGCTCGGCTTGCGCCAACGGGAACCAGTTCTGGCGCGCGAACGAATATTCCATGCTTGGAGCAGTCTCGCCGGGCGCAAACCAAAGCGGGCGTTCCCAGCCCATCTTTGAACCAAAGCAGGCCCCAAACTCCTGAAGACGATGAAAAACCGGAGAACGGCGAAGAGGACGCGCACTCTCGAATTCGCGGTTCGGCCAGGGCATTTTGTAATGCAGGCCCAGCGTTTCCTTGACCCGGCCCTTCAGCCAATTGTCATTGCCGTGGAACCGCGCGAACCGGCGAATATCGACCGGCCAAAGATCCATTGTCGGCGCGCCCTCGATAATCCATTCGGCCAGAGCCTTGCCCGCTCCCCCTGCACTCGCAATCCCCATGGAGTTGAAACCGGCTGCAACGAATATGTTTCGCACTTCCGGGGCTTCGCCAAGGATGAAATTATTGTCGGGAGTGAAACTCTCTGGACCATTGATGAATTGCTTCACTTCGGTCTCGTTCAAGGCAGGAACGCGATGTATCGCGTTCTCCATGAGGATCTCGAACTGATCCCAATCGTCATCGAGCAGCGAAAACTCAAAATCGTCAGGGATGCGCGGCATGTCCCAAGGTTTGGCATCCGGCTCGAAACCGCCCATCACCAGGCCGCCGACTTCTTCCTTGAAATAGATGTAACCATCGGGGTCACGCAGACATGGAAGGTCACGCGTGATGCCTTCGATTTGCTTCGTGACGATATACATATGCTCGCAGGAATAGAGCGGTATGGTAACGCCGCATTCGCGTCCGACCTGCCGTGACCATTGCCCGCAAGCGATGACAACGGTTTCCGCCTTGATCGTTCCATTGGCGGTCTCCACGCCGGTGACCGCCCCTTTGTCGGTAGTCACGCTCTTCACATGGGTCTTCTCGAAAATCCGCGCGCCGCGCTGCTTGGCGCCCTTGGCAAGCGCTTGTGTCAAATCGCTTGGATTGGCTTTGCCATCTCCCGGTAGCCAGACGCCACCGACGACATCGTCAATCCGCATGACCGGCCAATGTTTTGCGGCCTCTTCCGCCGATACCAGCTCTGCCTCGACACCGTAAGCGCGTGCCTTGGCCGCTGTCCGCCTGAGAACTGTCATGCGGTCGGGCGTCCGCGCGATCGCCAGACTGCCGCATTGTTTCCAGCCCGTAGCCTGCCCGGTCTCTTCCTCGAGCGAGGCGTAAAGCTCAGTCGACGTGCGGATCAACCGTGTCATGCTCTCTTGCGAGCGTAGCTGCCCCACAAGTCCCGCAGCATGCCATGTGGTTCCGCCGCTGAGACTGCCTTGCTCCAACAGGACCACATCGCGACGGTCGAGCTTTGTCAGGTGATAGGCGATACTGCAGCCAACGATACCGCCCCCGATAATCACAATCTCGGCTTGGCTCGGCAGTTCCTGGCTCGTCATGCAGTCGTCTCCACCCTCGAGAATTTGCCCTCTTTGGCAAGCCCCATAAATGGCCGCATGCACCGACAGTTCAAATTGTTAGTTTCAATGCGTCAATCATGAAAACAGATGGAGGCCGCGCAACCTATTGTAAAAACGTATGTTTTCCGCGTCGCACAGAAACACTCTGACAACGCATCCGGCTTTCAGAGCCGGCCTTCCACGGCGCGGGTGTAGATCTCAGCATAGTCATTTGCGCTCAGCCGGATCGGGTTACCTGCGGCAGTCGGATCTTCAACAGCCCGTGGACCGATCACGTCGGCAGATACTGTTTCTGAGATCAGTTCGCTGAGTTTCGGTGGTATTCCGATCTGCGCCCGCAGGGCCTGAATGAATGAGAAGACAGCATCATATCCTGGCTGTTCGAGTCCCAGATAGCGCGCGATGCGATCTGTCTTTTCTTCGATCGCCGACCGGTTCGCCTGCATCACAAAGGGAAGGAGGATCGCATTGGTCAGGCCGTGATGGGTGTTGTGAAGGGCACCGACGGCGTGAGAGAGAGCATGCACGCCGCCAAGTCCTTTCTGGAATGCGGTCGCGCCCATGGAAGCTGCGACAATCATGTCCGCGCGCGCTTCCATATCATCGCCATCCGCAACAGCCCGCGGTAGTGCGTTCGCAATCAACCGCATACCTTCGAGCGCGATGCCATCCGCCATCGGATGGAACCCAGGGGCACAGAAAGCTTCGAGACAGTGGACAAAGGCGTCGAACCCGGTTGCGGCAGTTAGATGGGCAGGAAGTCCTCGCGTCATCTCCGGATCGAGAAGAGCGATCTTGGGCATCATCGACGGATGAAAGATGATCTTTTTGACGTGCGTTTCTAAATTGGTCACGACGCTCGCACGTCCAACTTCCGAACCTGTTCCTGCGGTCGTCGGCACTGCGATGATCGGCGCCACTTCCACAGCCGTAGCCCGAGTCCAGTTGTCGCCGATATCTTCGAAATCCCAAATCGGACGGGATTGGACGCTCATGAAGGCGATCGCCTTGCCAGCATCAAGTGCGCTACCCCCGCCGAAGGCAATAACACCGTCATGCCTGCCGTTTTCAAAGACTTTTGCGCCTTCATCGATATCCGCCGCCGTTGGATTGCTTTGAACGCCCGAATAAAGTGTGACGTCGACACCGCCAGCACCAAGGTCGGTAATGATCGACGCAACCATGTCAGATCGTGCAAGGCCTGGATCAGTCACAAGCAGAGGCGTCATAATGCCGAGACTTGAGCAGTAGCCTGCCAGCCCTTGGCTCGCACCTTCTCCGAATATCACGCGGGTTGGATAACTCCATTCGCGAATCGTGCTGGTCATGCCGGGATCTCCGTCCGCATGTGGAAACTCTTGGCGCGAGTGAGCTGCTCGTAACCCACCTGCGACAGCGTGCTGCCACGTCCTGAATTCTTGATGCCTGTCCAGGCAAGGGCCGGGTCGAGATAGTCGCAGCGGTTCATGAAGACAGTCCCGGTCTCGATACGATTGCCAATTTCGTACGCGGCTGTCTCGTCGTTTGTCCATAACGACGCCGTCAGTCCGAATGGGCTGTCATTCATCAGGCTTACAGCCTCATCGTCACTTTCGACCGACATGATTCCGATGACAGGTCCGAACGATTCATCCCGCATGATCGTCATGCCATGATCCACACCGGTAAGAACGTGCGGAGCAAGATAGGGCGTTCCTTTCTCGCTCATAGGAAAACCGTCTTCGTCGAGGTGCGAAACCGCACCTCTGGTTACGGCGTCACGCACTTGATCGCGGACATATGCCGCGGCTTTCGCATTGACCATCGGTCCCAATGTCGTTTCAGGATCAAGAGGGTCCCCCAACACATAGCTCTTTGTGAAATCGACGAAACCAGCAACGAAGCGGTCATGAAGATCGCGATGGACATAGATCCGCTCGACGGCACAGCACGATTGCCCCGAGTTGAAGAAGGCACCGTCAACCAGATTCTCGATCGCAAAGTCGATCTCAGCGTCGGCCCGAACATAGGCCGGATCCTTGCCGCCTAGCTCCAGACCCAGTCGCAGAAACTGGCCGGCAGCCGCCTGTTCCATAGCGGCCCCGCCTCCGACTGATCCGGTAAAACACACCATGTCGGCAAGGCGGGCGCTGACAATACCGGCAGTCTGTTCGTGGCTCATCAGAACCGAACGGAAAAGACCATCGGGGAGACCTGCCTCCGCAAACGCTTTTGCAAAACGGTCACCGGTCAGGAGCGTTTGACGCGCCGGCTTCAGGATTACCGCATTGCCCGCCATCAGAGCCGGGACGATCGAATTGACCGCGGTCAGATAGGGATAGTTCCATGGCGCGATTGTCAGCACGACACCGAGCGGTTCGCGTTTGATCCTTCGTGAAAAGCCGGACTTCGGTTCCGGCACCAGATCGTCGAGCGCTGCGTCGGCAATCTCGATCATGTGACGTGCGCGCTCTTTGAAACCGTTTAGTTCCCCCTCCCCGAAGCGGACGGGACGGCCCATCTGACGGGCCAGTTCCGGGATGATCTCGTCTGCCACCGACAGCATGGCATCGACGGCTGAATTGCAGATTGCGGCACGCTCTCCAAGTGGCATCCGCCGCCATTCGGACTGTGCTCTGCGCGCCTCACCGAAGACGTGGATGATCTCTTCCGTGCTAACACAAGCGCGTTCGGCAAGAACCCGTCCGTCTATGGGCGATATGCAGCTTAGGATCTCACTCATATGATCTCGAAATATCGCTCCATCTCCCAATCGGTGATGGCTTTCCGGAATGCATCCTCCTCCCACTCGCGGGTTGTCGCGTAGTGATCGACGAACGCCTGTCCGAAAAGTTCGGTTGCTGCTTCGGAAGACCGCAGGCGCGCAGCAGACTGTCGCAGAGTCCACGACAGTTTCTGTTTGTCGGGAAACGTCTGATCATAGGCATTGCCAGTGACGCGCTCCGTCGGTTCGATTTTGTTCTCGATGCCCCACAGACCGGAACCGATGGAAGCGGCAAGAGCCAGATAGGGGTTCGCGTCCGCCGGTGCCACGCGATATTCGACACGCTGTGATTTCTCGGACCCTGGGATGACGCGAAGCGCGCAAGTGCGATTATCGACCCCCCATGTGGCATCGGTCGGCGCCCAGAATCCCGGGATCAAACGCGTATAGGAATTGACTGTCGACGCCACCATGGCGAGCAGTTCCGGCATAAGCGCCTGCTGTCCGCCAACGAAATGCCGCATCGTCTCGGACATGCGATGCTCCTGGCTGTCGTCATGGAAGGCAGAGACACCGTCGCGCCACAGGGACATGTGGATGTGGCCCGACTGACCCGGCCAATCCGGCGACCACTTCGCCATAAAGGTCGCCATCTTGTCCTGCTTCTGGGCATAGATCTTGGTGAAAGTTTTGAAGAGAGCCGCTTTGTCGGCAACCTCGACGCCTGAAGCCGGGACGATCGCAGCTTCCAGAACGCCGGGCCCTGTTTCCTCGTGCAGCCCTTCGAGCGCAAAGTCCATAGTCTCGGAAAGATCGAGTAGACCCCGATAAAAGTCAGAATCGGTCGTCGCACGCATGACCGAATAGCCGAAGAATCCCGGCGCCATGGGCGTCATGTTCCGATAGTTCTTTTCTCGAACGGATTGTGGCGTTTCGTCGAACACGAAGAACTCGTACTCGAAGCCAGCCATCACATCGAAACCAAGATTACCGGCCCGCTTCAGCACACGCCGCAGCGTGCCGCGCGGACAAACCGCTTCAGCGTCGCCGACAAACTCGCCGAGAACGAAAATCATATTGTCTTCGAGCGGAAGTTCGCGCGCGGTATCCGGCAAGAGCCTTACCGGCGCATCCGGGTAACCTGTATGCCAGCCCGTATAGTCGACGCCCGGATTCTCGTAGAGCTGGTCATAGGAATCCCACCCGAGTACGACATCGCAGAAACCGAATCCGCCTTCGAGCGCCGACAGAAACTTCTCCCGCTTCATATATTTGCCGCGCAGGATTCCATCCGCATCGAAGACACCAACCTTCACATGCCGGATGTCACGCTCAATGACGAATGCGCTCAGCTCTTCGGCTGTTCTCGGCCGATCCTTGGTATTGGTCATAGCCCCTCCCAGTGCTTGTTTGCTGACCTTACGCCGGTGGCAGTCAGTACTCGACCCAGGCCCGATTGAGATAACGTGTGCCGGCATATGTCGTCACCGACAGATGCGTCACAGCACCCTCATCATTCTGCGATGTAAGGATTTGGTGATCGGGCTCATTTGCCGGCTGGTCCGAATGGCGAAAGCTCTCACTTAAGATCCGTCCATCAAGCGAGCTCGGTATTTCCAGGCCGAGCAATGACAGAACCGTCGGGGTGATATCGACATTGCCGGCAGGCAGGTCAACGACTCGCCCCTCGGCAAACTTGCTTCCTCCGACGGCAAGCACATTGTGCAACTCATAGGCACTCAGACCGCCATGGCAACCACCGCCGACAGGATAGGGCGCATCGTGTGCCGTATGCCCTTCGATGCCCCACTCATTGCCACCGTCGCGAGCCTTCAGACACAGGCTGATATCCGGTGCACGGCGATGATCGAGACCAATCTCTGCCTGACGAAGAGTCCCGGCAACACCATCGCGGGTGAAAACCGGACCGCACCATTCTTGTTTCCGAAGCCACCCAATCAGGTTTTCGAGCATTTCTGGATCGGACCGGGGAAGCCACAATCCACCGGCATTGTCGACGACGACCACGGAAGTGGCATTGCCGTTCGGACGTGTGGCCGTTGGATAGCCGGCGGCGGTCAAATCGGAAGCGAGGTCCAGCGGCTCTCCATCCAGTGTGATCTGTCCATGATCCGAAAGGGCAAGAATCTGCAAACGACCGGATTCGATATCACCGGCTCGGGCTTTCAATATCCGACCGAACTCGGCGTCCACATGACGGATCGCCTCAAGCGACCCCGGAGAGCCAATGCCCAGATAATGGAAACTCTCATCTGGCTCGCACAGCCAGAGCAACATGACATCCGGTGCGATTTCCGGCTCGACATAGTTGAGATAACCATCCACCGCATAGGAGATCCAATCGATTGCGGGGCGAACATAGTCGGGCATCGGCCCAATCCGCGCCTGGAGCGCCGCAAGAGCACCGTCGGGGGCTGTGGCTTCCGGACGCCGCATGGAAAAACGAAAGCTCCCGGCTTCTTCCGCCTTGATATTGATAAGACGTCCGCCTCCCGGCGTTCCGGCACTAATCGTTGCGTATCGAAGGTTCGAGCCCGCGAGATATTCGCCAAGCGAGGGCACATCGAGAAGTTTGCCATCGAGTCGCGCGATGGCTGCTTCGAAGAGCACATCGTCTCCCGTATTCAGAACGTCATCTGGTGCGCCGACAGGCTCAATAAATTTGTTGGCAACGACACCGTGTCGCGACGGATAGCAGCCCGTGACGACCGCAGACTGGTTCACTCTGGTTTCGGTCGGAAATGTCGAATGGTAGTTCGCGTACTGGACGCCTCGTGTCGCGAAGGCGTGGTAGTTCGGCATGAGGTCAGGCGTCACAAATTCCGGTCGAAGGGCATCGAAAACAACAATCAAGACCTGTGTATCCACGCTCACGATTTCCTCCGGAGGCTCCGTACGAACTTCTGCGACGACTGACACATAGCCTCTTTCCTTGCCCGTGCGAAAGCTCGATTTTCAGGATCCGGCGGAAGGTTTGTCAGGAGTCGTTCTGGCTTGGCATTGATGATTCTCGAGTGATCTGTGGTGCCGCCTGCAATCACACGCGAAGCAAACCCGCGGCCAAACAACGGAGTGAATAAGGCTCCCATCCGCCGACTACTCCACTCATTTGAAAGTGAAAAATCCACTCGATACACGCGTTAACCTTTCGTTAACTCTATAGCGCCTAAATCAATGGGCGCAGGGAAAGTGAAGGTCGACGTGACTCATGATACGGGTGCTTCCCGTGCGCTCCGGTTTGCCGGCAGGTCGTTTCTGGCCTTTGTGCTGGCGCCACAGCCCCCTCTTAGCGAATGGCTCAATGATCTGGACGCCTCGATGCGCCGCTCGGCCGGCTTCTTCGCGGGCAGACCGGTCATCATCGATCTGTCTCAGGGTACATTCACGAAACCAGCCGTCGAGGGCCTGCTTGAGGATCTCAAAACACGCGGTATTCGCACAATCGCTGTTGAAGGCGTAGACCCGGAATGGGTCGGCCCGGAGTTTGCTCCCCTGACCAATGGTACACCGACAGCGCACCCGCTGGAGGGGGCAGATGAAAAAGACCCGCCACCCTCCAAAGCAGAATCCGAACCCAAAGAGACGCAGGAACCAACGTCCGATTCTCTCCCAGAAAACGGATCGCTCCTGATCGAATCTCCGGTCCGCTCAGGCCAGTGCATCGTCTTCCCCGAAGGCGACGTTACCGTTGTGGGGTCCGTTGCATCAGGAGCGGAGATCGTCGCCGGTGGATCGATCCACGTTTACGGCACCCTGCGCGGGCGGGCGATCGCCGGTTCCCTGGGCGTCGAGCGTGCGCGCATCTTTTGCGCCAAGTTCGACGCCGAACTCGTCGCCATCAACGGTCTCTACAAGTCAGCCGACGAGATGGGCGCGCATCTGCGCGGCCGGCCCGTACAGGCGCGGCTCGAAAAAGAATCGATGATCCTGACACCATTTGACTAGCGCAGCTTAGGCCCGATCGACTTTTCTGCACTCAATTCCGGCCGAGTGCGGATCGATCCAGAGAAGAGAAACGATATGGAGAGGAGCACAATGGCGAAGGTTCTCGTCGTGACGTCCGGCAAAGGCGGCGTCGGCAAGACGACGTCTACGGCTGCAATTGGCGCAGCCTTGGCGCAATCCGGGCAGAAGGTTGTCGTAGTCGACTTCGACGTCGGACTCCGCAATTTGGACCTAATGCTCGGGGCTGAACGCCGGGTTGTCTATGATTTGATTAATGTCATCCAGGGGAACGCCCGCCTCGCGCAGGCTCTGATCCGAGACAAACGGCTGGAGACCCTCTCGCTTCTGCCGGCATCGCAAACGCGGGACAAGGATGCGTTGACCGAGAGAGGTGTTGCGACCGTAATCCGTGAGTTGAAGAAGAAATTCGATTGGATCATCTGCGACAGTCCTGCCGGCATCGAACGCGGTGCTGTTCTAGCCATGCGTCATGCAGACATTGCAGCAATTGTCACAAATCCTGAGATCTCATCGGTTCGAGACTCCGACCGCATTATCGGTTTGCTGGACGCAAAAACGATACGCGCAGAACGCGGCGACGCGGTCGAGAAGCATGTGTTGCTGACACGCTATGACGCCGTGCGCGCCGCAGATGGTGACATGCTGGACATTGAAGATGTTCTCGAAATCCTCTCCTTGCCGCTTCTCGGTATCGTGCCTGAAAGTCAGGAAGTTCTTCGGGCGTCGAACCTTGGAATACCTGTGACGATCAGCAATGCAACGAGCCCGCCCGGACAGGCCTATCACGATGCCGCCAGACGCCTTGCCGGTGAAGCCGTGCCGATGCTGATTCCGGAGGTCAAGAAGAACTTCTTCGGGACGCTCTTCGGTGGGAAGGCTGCTTAATGATGCTGGGCTTGCTAAAACGACGAGGCTCTGCACCAGTTGCGCGTGAGCGGCTTCAGGTCTTGCTTGCCCATGAACGTGCTTTTGTGGGACAGGCCGATCTCGTCGCCATGTTGCGTGAAGAAATCCTCGAGGTGATCGTCAGGCATATCAAGGTCAACCATATCTCAGTGGAACCCGACAAGATGCGGGTCCGGACCAATCACGGTGATGCCATATCGACGCTCAAGATCGATATTGAGATTCCTGGGCCGGATGACGAGCCTTAGGTCATGGGCTCATGAATGGCATAAGGTTCTGCGTCGTGGCATTGGCAGTGCGTCTTGCTTCTAAAACTCGGCACTTACCTTGACACGGAGGTTGCGCTCCACATCGGATGCCGGAGCAGGTTGATAGGTAAGCTTTTCACAATGAGACGGGAACGCAAGACGTTGCCTGGAAACAGGGCCCAGTTTCTTGAGCAGACCCTTAACATAGGTGCGGTACCTATAGTGCTGCACTTCCAGTCTATGACGTTCGCTGTCAACGTAGTTTACGCCGTGATCCAGCTTGGGTGTTGCCGATGCTTTGAGTGCACGAAACCAGTTTGCTGCCTTAGCGTTGACTTCACTGGCAACGATGAAACTGGTGACTAGTTGCGCCTGATAGTCAGCAAGCTGCCAAAAGCTGCCCTCTGCCGGTTGCAGCAATCCCAATGCAAAGAGGTTGTCGAACTTTCGGTGAAAGAGGTTGATAAACAGTCGCGAGTAGCCATTGCGATCCACAAACAAGTTCCGATCCATAAACGGAACGCTCACTTGGTAACCGGTCGCCAGCACAATCAGATCGACCTCTCGCCGACTACCGTCTTTGAACTTCACGCAATTACCGCACAGTCTCTCTATGTCGGGTTTTACATCAATGCGCCCAAGACCAAGATGGTTCAGATAGGCGGCTGCCGCCGATGGGTGGGCTTCGAACAGCTTGTGGTCAGGTTTCGGCAATCCGTAGCGTTCATGTGGTCCGACAACGATCGAAAGAACCAGCCGGTAGAGCGCCCTGAGGACAGAGCGTGGCAAGGGCCATCGGGCCGTGAGATCGGTGATTACGTCGATGGGTCGACCAAAGATGAATTTCGGCAGAAAATGATAGCTGCGTCGCATGCTGTGGATAACGTCGGTCGCACAATGAGTTGCTTCCGCTGCAATGTCGCAACCTGAATTACCGGCGCCGACGACGAGCACCCTTTTGTCTTGAAGTTTTTCGGTCGTCTTCAAGTCATGAGAATGGATAATCTCACCATCGAAGCTTCCTGGGTAATTCGGGTATTTGGGATCCCAATGATGGCCGTTTGCGACAACGACACCGTCATAATGGCGTGGTTGATCTTCATTCGCGATCATGACCCGCCAGCGCGAGCCCGTATGCTCTACCGAATCGACCGTTTGACCGAAGGAGATATGCTTATAGAGACCGAACTGCTGCGCATAGGCACGAAGATAGTCGTATGCCTGCTCCCGACTTAAAAACTGCGGATAGTCGGCCGGCATCGGGAAATCCGTATAGCGCGTCAGGCGTTTCGACGTATTGAGATGCGTGGGTTCGAAGACCGCATGTGGACTGTCCGGATTCCATATGCCGCCGACGTCGTGCTCGCTCTCAAAGCAATCAAACGGAATGCCACGTTCCTTGAACGCTTTTACGGCCGGAAGGCCACATGCACCGGCGCCAATAATACAATACCGCTTCGTTGATGGAGATTGATCCATTACCTCTCCCTTTACGCGAGCTCGTCCGTATCGCGCCAATCCGACGCGACATAGTTTACGATGATTGATTTTCGCACGCCCTCAAACCGATGATGCCCGACGCCATGCCAAGTGTTATCGCCAGGAATAAAAATCACGCCCTTGTTCTTGCCGTAAGGCGCCGATCCGACATAGGCGTGATCGGGTGGCCCCTCGTGGAGGTCGGTACCAGTCAAACGCAGACGAGGGTCGCCGGATAGATAGATCAACATAGTGAACTTCTTCACTGGAATGTCGGTGTGCGGCTCAAGCCAGAATCCATCCGTGTCCTGGCAGTACTCAACTCTCAACCGGGTGTCGGTCAGATCCGTGCCTGTGACGTCCTCGATCGCGCTGATGACCTGCGGCGCCATAAATCCATCGACAAGCCGGCGAGCGACGATAAAGCTCTGCTGAACCTGCGGATTAAAAAAGATGCGCGTTGCGTTGTTCGTTTCGCGACGGCCATCGAATGTTGCTCCGTCGGGCGGCGGGAACGGCAGGCTGGCAATCGCCTCGCAGAATCCCTGCGGCAGGATTCCGTCCAATAGCCAATGATCGAAAGGTTGCCTTACATGCGCCCCAGCCCGAAGCGCGTCGGTGAAACTGCTCGCAACCGGATCGCAGGATTGCTGGCCGTCTGTAGCCAATGCCGCTGTTCTTGCCATTCCAGATCTCCTCTAGATCAACGGATGCCCACTCGAGATTCGGTCAAACGACAAAGAGACGTATCCGCTCGACGGCGATGGGGCGATGCGCGTGCGTCCAAATGGGCGCTTACTGCTCTATGCAAATGGATTGAGCCGTTTCACCGTCGCCGACATGCTGTGACGTGCTAGCTCACGCTCAAGTGCGGCTTCCGAAATCATCCAGTTGAACATCACATACTGGCGGGGACCGCGATAAGGTTCATGGCCATGCCAGGAATTATCGGACCTTAGGAAAGACACCAATGTGCCGCCATTGGGGGGGATCTCGGTAATGTACGCATTGAGATCGTCGGGCCCATGCAGCAATCGCAATCGTCCACCGCTTTCGTCCCAGATATCATTCAGGTAGAGCAGACAGGTCACAACTTTGGTTTCCGAATCCGTATGGATTCGGCCATCCTTCTCTCGAGCCTGTCCGCGGACCGTGATCATCAACGGCTTGTCGGAGAGGCATACGCCATGCTTCTCCTCCATGATGTCTTCGAGTTCGAAGCTTCGAATATCGTCGATCAATCGCGCGAAAGCAGGGCCGTATGAGAGTTGGCTCAGTGGGAAGATCCCCGGCTTACGAATATCGGGAAAATCTGCGCGAACCGCAGCCAGATCGACCGGGCTGAGAACGCCAGGCGTGGCGAAATACGGAAATGGCTCTCTCGTCGAAGGCGATTTGGCGATAACGTCGAAGTCAATCACAACCGGTAGCTCCTGCTTCGGAATCCGATGAAGGGTTGAGCTTAGACCGACCGACAGCCGCCTATATGATCCAGGTCACAAACGGTGATTTCTTTGGGTTTTTGGGCATGCGATCAGCCGTCTCAGAGGCAATCCGCGGAAGGAGCTATCCTGCGGCCAGCGAGAGTGCCTCGAGGTCGACGACCGAAAAACGCCGCCGACCCAGTTTGGTGATCAGGCCCTGTTTCTGGAGCGCCGTAATCTGTCGGCAGACAGTTTCGTAGGTCATACCGAGAAAGTCCGCGATCTCATCGCGCCTCAGATGCAGCTCAAGGGTCTTGCGTTCCGCTCCTAAGGACTGATCTTTGGCCGTTGCAGTCGTTCTGCTCGCCAAGATCAGAAAAAGGCTGGCGACTCGCTCTTCGGCTGTCTTTCGGCCCAACAAGACCATCCATTCTCTGGCCGAGTCCAATTCGTCCAGCGTCTGCTCGAGGAGGCGCTGCTTGAGATCCGGGAACTCTTCCAGCATATGCTCGAAGCGGTCTCTCGGAAAACAACATAGCTCGACCTGCGTCGCCGCTTCCGCAAAGAACGGATTTGTCCGCCCGTATACCCGACCAAGGCAATCGGGAGGCATCAGCAGGCCAACCATCTGTTGACGTCCATCGAACAGGATTTTCGTGACCTTCACGACACCGGTGAACACTGCCGAGAAGAATTCGCTTCGTTCGTCGCTCAAGAATATACGCTCGCCGGGTTGGAACGCGCGAAGATTCGCGATGCTCCTGAAGCGCGCGAGTTCTTCGCTCGTCAGTGCATTGCAGAGTCCCGAGTGGCGGACCGGACAGGTCCCGCAACGTCCCAGCCCTTGGATCACCTCAGCGTCCATCGTCGCCCTTCGCAGTCCTAAACGCGATGTGCCGGACCAACTTCTTTTCCAGCGAAGCAATCATACGACCATCGTGTGCCTCCGCGCATCGCATTGTGTCAATTGCGTCGAGGCGAATTGACGCGGCACCCAAATTCCTGGCGCGCTATTGTGTTGCACCCTTGGCACCGATCCAATCAGAGAATGTTGTGAGTCCCATCGCAAAAGGGCGGGTCATCTGTTTCCTTGCAGCCGCAGAGGATTGCCGCCTCACTCTTTTCAGCGATCATCTCGAGCGGCTCAATACCAGTTCCCTCGTGCGACATGTCACAGAAAGGCTGGTTCTTGCTTCGGCCACAGCGGCACCATTTGTAAGTTTCTCCCTGAGTCAGTTCGACCTGGTAGGGACTCAGTTGTGCAGCAACTGTCTCCGCCGACATACGATTCTCCTCACTGACTGTTCTTGGCATGACAGATTTGGCTCATCCAAAAAGCCATCTTGGGGGGCGTGGCCGAGCTCTCAAGCGCGCGCATGCAGGCGGAATGGCAAGCCGCCTTTTGGTGTGAGCATGGCTGTCGCATTGATCGGTGCCGGCACCTCGCCGCAATAGTCCACATCGAATCTGCGCAGCAGCATTGTCAGCGCCAGGACGATTTCCAATTGGGCCAGTTGGCCCCCGAGACAGAACCGCTTGCCGCCACCGAATGGAAGAAAACTGTATTTGAGACGTTTCTGCATGCATCCGGGCTCGAACCGTTCGGGACGGAACTCTTCAGGATCGCTCCAATATTCCGGATTGTGATGAACCACATAGGGCGACAGTACGATCCGGTCCCCAGGTTCGACCTGGTGACCGGCAATCTCGTCGGATTCCGTCGCTGTCCGGATGAGCGCCCAAGCTGGAGGGAATAGGCGTAGTGTCTCCAGCATAACGGAGCGCGTATAGGTCAGCTTCTGAACATCGTCCCATGACGGATCCCGGTCGCCATAGACTTCCATCCCTTCTCGGCGAATCATTTCGGTCACATCCGGATGCTGCGACAGGAGATAGAAGACCCATCCTAAAGTCAGCGCCGTCGTCTCGGTGCCGGCCCAAAGGTATTGCTTCATCTCATCGAGCACCTGCTGGTGATCGAATTCGGGAGCCGAGGTATCTCTTTCGGCCGCTTGGAGCATCAACAGAAGGGTCTTATCGCGGTCCTGCAATGGAGCTGCGCCTATGACGGCCTCGGGAAGCGAAAGCCAGGCGCCGATTGCCTGTGCAGCCTCTTCGTTATCGGTCACTTCGGTCAGCCCGCCCGCAACCTTCTTCAAGCGAATGGATTTGTGGTTTTCAACATCGGTATAGGCTTTGACAGCACCGAACACGGCTTCCGGATTGAATGGCATATCGCGGTCGAAGAGCGCCCGGCACACCATATCCGCCGCCAGGCACCATGTCTGCTCCACCATTTCGACTGTCTCTCCGCTATCTGCATAGCGGGCCCATTCGTCGGCGCGCAGATGAATGCTCTGTCGCAAATGCGGCAGATAATCTTCATAGACCTTCGGATGGAAGAGTGGCTGCTGCGGCTTGCGGAGCTTCTGCCACAGCGTACCATCGACAGTGATCATCGCGTTGCCGAAAATCGGTTTCAGGCCCTCGAAATATTTGACATAGCTGTCGACCTTCTCGACGAGGACGCGGCGGATATGACCGATGTCGCTCAAGAAGAGCATTTTTTCCGATCCGACATTGATCGGGATACAGCCGCCATAGCGCTCATTCATCCGCATCAGCACGTCCATGGGGTCCTTGGCGTTCACGAAAGGCGAGATCTTGAACCAGATGCTCTGCTCTTCGCCAAGAGTCTGGGCATAGGCGTGTGCGTCGGTCATTCTGAAGTCCTTGTTTCAACTATTGAGCTGATTGATTGAATTCGGCCGCACCTGCAAAACTGTCAGGCGGCAGCCGCAGGCGCATCGAGTACCGCCTTTACGGCTTCGACGACCGAACCAACCGTACTGAAATCTTCAATACCGTCATTGGCTGTGTAGGGAAGCTCGATTCCGAATTCGTCTTCGATGTCGAATGCAATCACCGCTATATCGAGCGACTCGAGACCGAGTTCACCGAGTGGTGTTTCCAACGCCAAGGCTGCCGGCGCCGACGACATGTTGCTCTTCAAGATTTCGATAATTTTCGCGGCAACGTCATCCATCTCTCACTCCCAAAGCGGCGACATCGACTCAAAGGGCCGAAATCAATTGCGTTCTCCCGTATGGCAGCCCCGCCGGACCCAAATCTGATCCAGATCAGATTTGCGGAGAATTCACACCTCGGCGGGAAAGATTGGTTTCGGGTCGAAATTTCACGCACGACGACCACCTGAACTGAAGATTCAGCGGAAATTTCCTCGAAAACGAGCGTGTGAACCTTTTGCGGCACCAGCTCGACTAACCCTGTGGTGACAACCATCGAAACAGGGAGAGTCATGATGAATCCGATCCAAGAGGTCTGGAACCAGCATCGAAACACTGAAGGGGGCAGTCTGGTTCGATTTGTCAGACGCGCCCTATTCGGCTGCCTTGCTCTCGCCATTGCGGCAGGATTGTCCGTCGAGGCGAAGGCACAGGAACGCTTTGCATTGGTTATCGGCAATTCAAGCTACGAAGGTGTTGGCGCCCTGGAAAATCCGGTTCGTGATGCGGAGGCCATGGCGCAGATGCTGACATCGGCAGGATTCGAGGTCAGCCTTGGGCGAGACCTGAACCAGACGCAACTCTACAAATCCGTGAGTGCGTTCGCGGAGAAGCTCGCGAGCAAAGACCAAGAATCGGTCGCCCTGATCTATTTTGCAGGCCATGGCGTACAGGTCGATGGGGTCAATTATATGCTTCCCATCGACGTGCAATTGAAACGCGAAGCCGATGTCCCCCTTGAGTCGGTTCGTCTGGCCGATATCGTGAACATTCTCGATTCCGTTCCGAGCAAGACACGGATCCTCATTCTTGACGCCTGTCGCAACAACCCATTTGCCGACAGTTCCGAGAACTGGAACAGCCAGATTGCACCTGTCTCGAACCGGGGCAAAGGCGGCCATGTTCGCGGCCTTGCCGTCGTCAACGCACCGGCCGGCACACTTGTTGCCTACTCGACATCTCCCGGCGCGGTCGCCGAAGATGGCGAAGGCAAGAACAGCCCGTTCACCGCCGCCTTGATCAAGTCGGCAAAGCAACCGGGAACGCCCGTGGAAAGTGTCTTCCAGCAGGTGCGCCTTGCCGTTCACAAAACAACCAAAGGCCGTCAGACACCCTGGGAGGTCACAGCATTGACCGAGCCGTTCCAGTTTTTCCCCGGCACTTCGGGTGAGACGGCGGACCGATCGCCTGTCAAATCGGATGCGACCTGGCGCAAAGAGTTGCGCTCCTATACACCGACACAAGCCTATGAGGTCGTGATCCTGCAGAACAATGTGACTGTGTACGAGATCTTCCTCGCGCTGTATCCGAAAGACCCTCTGGGTATTCGCATCCGTCGACTCCTGGAACGCCGTGTCGAGATGCTCGCATGGTTCGAGGCTGTCTCCCGCAATACGGCGGAAGCGTTTGCAGCCTTCCTGAAGCGGTATCCGAACAGCGATCTCGCTCTGACCGCAAAAAGGCTTCAGAAACGGGCACCGCTTGCACTGGCAGCGGCGCGTAACTGGAACGGCGTTCTTGGTGTGACGACGACACCCAAGATCAGGACGATCATCAAAGAAGTGACAAAGACAGTCCGTGTTCCCGTCGTGAAAGAGGTGATCAAGAAAGTCCGCGTCCCGGTCGTCAAAATCAAAGAAGTGGTCAAGACGGTTCGCGTACCCGTGGTGAAATACAAGGAGGTCGTGCGGACCGTCCGCGTCCCGTCGCCGCCAAAAATCAAGACCGTCATAAAAACCGTCCGCGTGCCGGTTCGCGTACCGTGCCGATGTACCGGTGGCGCGCGTACCAATCGCGGTGCTGTACGGCTCAGATAACGACCACCCGACGATGATTGCTTGCGGCGGCCCCGCCCCTCTCGCGAGGGCCGCCGGTCCCTTTGCAGGTCAAAGTTTGCGAATGGCGCCGACGATGCTATTTCAGTCGACCTATGCAGATAGAAGAAATCGAGCAGTCGATCCGCGAGACGGGGCTGACACCGCGTGGCGCTTTTCATCCCGATGTCGACGATGCAGTTCCCAACACTCTCGAAGACCGCCCGACCGGCACACTGATTCTCGTTGGCAACGCCGGCCCCGCGATGTGGGACCGGTTCGCAGGCGAGCGTGATCCGAACAAGCATTTGCTCGACGATTGGTCACGCGATGTGCTCGATGCTATCGCGGCACAATTCGATGCCAAGGCGTTCTTTCCGTTCGCAAAGCCGCATCTTCCCTTTCAGCGCTGGGCGCAGAGGGCAGAAGCCTGTCACGCCTCGCCATTGGGTGTTTTCATCCATCCCGATTATGGGCTCTGGCATGCGTATCGCGGCGCCCTCGCATTTGCCGAGATTATCGATCTGCCGTCGCCTGACACCCGGCCGTCCCCGTGCAGCACTTGCCCCGACCAGCCATGTCTTTCGACCTGCCCGGTCAAAGCGTTCAGCGGATCGTCATACGATGTTGGCGCTTGCGTTCGGCACGTCGCCTCACCTGCCGGCGAAGACTGCCGAAAGGAAGGTTGCCGCGCCAGGCGCGCGTGCCCGATCGGCCGTGACTTCATTTACGAGCCTGCACAGGCGCAGTTTCATATCGCAGCGTTTCTTAAAGCGAGGGCTGACGACGCGGCGGCCTGATTTCCGTCACCGTTTACCGGCCTTGTTTAGGATTAATCTATCCGCATGCAGACCATCGGCTCCGCAAGGCGTATTCACAGACTTGTGAAGTAGCGCCTCTCGGCGTGGCAGGATGGTATTGCGGAGGAAAGTATGGCGTTTACCGATGGGTTGTTGACACTTGAACAGCGCACCGCCGACGGTAGAGGAAACAATCTGATCGACACGGAACGCGGCGCGGCAAACACCCAATTCAAGCGCCTCGCGGACGCCGATTACGCCGACAATGTCGGCAGCATCAGGCAAGGCCCGAACGCGCGCGAGATTTCGAATACGATCGTCAATCAGGAGCAATCCACCGAAAGTACGTACGGCGCCTCAGACCTCTTCACGTTCTTTGGTCAGTTTCTCGATCATGACATCGATCTGACACCTGCGGCCTCGGGCGAACAGCTCGTCGTCAGCATTCCCGCGAACGATCCTGTCTTTCAGCAGGGCCAGCCGATTACACTGACACGCTCAAGCGTCGCCGACGGAACCGGCGCGAACGGTGTGGCGCGCGAACAGACCAATGCGATTACGAGCTTTGCCGATGCCAGCAACATCTATGGGTCGAGCGAAGAGACCACCAAGCTTCTGCGAGCGGATACCGGCAACAGTGCCTATCTTCTGATGGGCGAAGACGACTCGGCACCGACCCTCGGCCAGATGCGCGGCCTTTATCCCGATTTCGACAAAGATCATCCTGACCTGGTCGATGGCGGCAGCCGCGACGAAATGTTCGTGGGCGGCGACATTCGTATGAACGAGAACAGCGCTCTCATCTCGATGCATACCGTCTGGATCCGCGAGCACAATCATCAGGTCGACAGGCTGCGCGAGGAGCATCCCGACTGGACCGAGGAGCAGCTCTTCACCGGCGCCAAGATCATTGTCGAAGCCGAATACCAGAATGTCGTGTTCAACGAATATGTTCCGTTCCTGCTCGGAGCCGAGAACATCCCGGAGTACCAAGGCTACGACTCAAGCATCGACCCTTCGATTTCAACCGAGTTTGCCACGGCTGCCTACCGCCTGGGCCACAGCCAGCTCAGCAGCGTCCTGCATCGGACCAAGGAAGACGGTTCGGAAAGCGATTCCGGCCATCTGGATTTGTTTGGCGCGTTCTTCAATCCATCCGCCCTTGGCGGGGGCGACGGCGTCGATCCACTCGTGCGCGGCTTGAGCAGTTCGAAGGCCCAGCAGATCGATGAGAACATTGTCGACGACGTTCGCAATCTTCTGTTCGGCAATGGAGGTCCAGGAAGCGATCTCGCCTCATTGAACATCATGCGCGGCCGCGACCACGGCATACCGACCCTCAACGACATGCGGATCGCGCTTGGTCTGCCGGTCTATGCGAGCTTCTCGGAACTCACCAGCAATGCGGAACTCGAGGCTCAGTTTGCCGCCGTGTACGGATCCATTGACGATGTCGATTTGTGGGTCGGCGGCCTGGCGGAAGAAAAAGTCGCAGGCTCCCAACTCGGCGCGACGTTCCATGCGATCGTCCTCGATCAATTCATGCGGCTCCGCGATGGCGACCGCTTCTATTTCGAGGAGCGGCTTGCCGAATTCCCGGAGCTTCTCGCCGACATAAAGGACACTAGCTTCTCGGACGTCCTGTTGCGCACGACCGGCATCGACCATCTCCAGGACGACGTGTTCATCGCTCATGAGCGTATCGTCGGCACCGACGGTTACGACTATCTCGAGGGGACGGACGGTCACGACCTGATTGTTGGTCGTGGCGGTCACGACAGCCTCATCGGTCTGGACGGCGACGACGATCTCTATGGCGGAGCCGGCGATGATTTTCTGCGCGGCCTCAACGGAAACGATGTCATCAATGGTGAAGATGGCGACGATGCCTTGAAAGGCGGCCGTGGCGACGATCGCATGGCCGGCGGCACCGGTTACGACTGGATGCATGGCGGTCGTGGTGACGATGTCATGGAGGGTGGTGTCGGACACGACGACATGAAAGGCGGTGCCGGCGACGATCGCATGGCCGGCGATGCGATCAAGGCTCTCGGGCCTGACGAAGTAGCGGGCGACGATGCGCTCAATGGCGGGCGCGGCGACGACATCCTGATCGGTGATGCCACTCATCTCGGCGATGGCACGATCGGCGGCGACGACTATCTTGCCGGCCAGGCTGGCAACGATACGCTCTATGGCGATGGGATCGACGTGACCGAAGGCTCCATTGGCGGCAACGATCTCCTGTTTGGCGGCAAAGGTGATGACGCATTGTATGGCGGCGGCGGCGATGACTATATCGATGGCGGCGCCGGCGATCTGGATACGGCATTTTTCACAGATCTGTTCGTCAACTATGAAATCGTCACCGACGCGCACGGGTTCACAACGGTACAGCATCTCGACAACGGCGCCGATGGAACCGACATCCTCACCAATGTCGAGTTGCTTAGCTTCTCGGATCAGACTGTCGAGACGCCAGGCCACGGACAACCTGACGCGAACAAGATTACCGGCACCGATGGAAACGATACCTATATCGGGACCGATAAGGACGATGTGTTCGTCATCAGTCAGGGCCAGGACACGATCAAAGGCTACGAGAAGGGTGTCGACAAGATCCATTTCGGCGACAATAGCGTGACGAACACGTACCAGCTGTGGGCCAGTCTGAATGACGATCCAAGTGGCTATCTGGTTGTCGGCGATTATCACGGCAACCGGGTCACGATCGAAGGCGTCACGGACTGGGATCAGTTCGATACCGACGACATGACATTCTGACAATTGGCGGCGACGAGTTTATATGGGTCGGATGGGGCAGGCGCCAATCGCCTGCCCTTTCTCCTTTCAGGCACTCTCCCAAAGCCTGGCGATCACAGCGCTTCAGGTCTCGTCTGACTTTCGGGGCTTTCGTTTTGCCTGGATTTCCTTGCCGAGCCGCTTGAGTGCAATCTGCTCGAGACGCCATTCCATAGCAGGCTTTGCCGGATAACCGAGCACCTCGGTTCCCGCTGCCACGCGGCGGGTCACACCGCTCTTGCCGCCGACCCTTGCTCCAGACTCCACATGGCAATGGTCCACGACGGCAACCTGCCCGCCGATCACAACACCATCGCCGAGGGTCACGCTTCCAGCCAGTCCACTTTGACCGCAAAGGATACAAAAGCGGCCTACGCGGCAATTGTGTCCGATCTGAACAAGATTATCGATCTTCGTACCCTGACCGATCACCGTGTCATCACTCGTTCCACGATCGACGGCACTGTTGGCACCGATTTCAACATCGTCATGGACAATCAAGCGGCCGAGCTGGGGTACTTTTCGCAAACCCTGTCCATCCTGGACATAGCCGAATCCGTCCTGGCCCAAGCTGGCGCCGGAGTGAACGATGACGTTGCTGCCGATGATGCTATGGGTAATCGAAACGTTTTTTGAAATCCGGCAACCATCGCCGAGAACGACATTCGGGCCGATGACCGAATTCGCCCCAATGATGCAGCCGGCACCGACAGATGCGCCGGCCTCGATGACAACGCCCGGCTCGACAGTTGTTCCCTCACCGATCTCTGCACTCGGCGCGATATTCGCGGCCTCGCTTATACAGCCATCGGCCTCGGCGTCGGGGAAAAGCATTGCCGAGACGATTGCAAATGCAAGGCGCGGATCCTCGCTGATGAGAACAGCCATGCCTTTCGGTGCATCGTCGGCTGCCTCTGCACTCACGAAACAGGCAACAGCCTTCGAATCTTGGAAATCTTTGAGGCGCTTCTTGTCGATCAGGAAGCTGATGTCGCCATCTCCGGCAGTTTCCAGCGATGCAACACCTGTGATGGACACGTCGCCATTGGCAGAATCTCGCAGCGACGAACGGGTCCGCTCGGCTATATCCGCAAGAGTGAAGGGGCCACGGGACGTAAAGAAACGTGAGTCCACCATAGTCGTCGCAATCCCGTGTCGTTTCGTGAAACCGGACGATTCGAAACCGAACGTTCCAATTCAAGGGTCAGGTCGTGAATTAGTCTACTGTGCAATTCGCTGTCTAGCATACCGATTAAGATGCTGCTGCGAGCGAGTGAGCGTCGAATCGGAATCTCTCGAAAATATGCCCTCCCCGCCGGGCCGCTGATGCCTTTCGATCGGCTGTTACGCTCAGAGTCCCGACATTCTGTCGGCAAACCGTGGAATTTTGTCTGATTCCCACCGGATTGAGTCCAACAAGCGGGTAAGCGTCCAGGCCGTTATTTCTCATGGTTTCCTGCCCATCCTGATACTTGCTGTTGCGTTCATGCACAAGTCAGCGCGACTCGCTCTGGCATTCGAATCTTCTGCCTCAAATCTGCACAAACGTGCCAATTCATCGTGGGCTGAGAATTAACCGTCCCACTCCGGCACAAAAAATTTACCATTATCGGCAGGAAAGGCCCATCCGATCGGCACGGAATTTGAATCGTTAGCCACGTGATTACTCGCAGCAGAACGATTTGGACAGAACATGAGCTTAGACGAAACATCTTCCGAACAGGGGCCCTGGACGACCCAAGTCGAACAGCAAAAAGCCCATGAGATCAACCTGATGATCGCCGACCTGACCGAGACAGCCGCTTCGCTGGAAATCGAAATCGAAAACGCTGAATCCGTCTCGGGCATTACTGACCCCGGCAACGTAGCCTACCCGTCCTGCGCTATTGCATTTCGGGTTCGTCTACGAAAGATCCGCCAGAGTCTTCAAAGGCTTGAAGCCGAGCGAGACGCGACCGAAAGGTCATTGCAGCCGACCGTGTAGCTCACCTGAGAAAATCGGGCACTCCTCGCAATACTGAATCCAGGAGACAAGGCATGTCCACGACATTGGTGCAGACATTCGAACCGGTTATTCGCTGGCCTGTTGCTATCGCCTACACGTTTCATCCGAACCGTGTCCGGCATGTGCCCAAACTTTTTCTGGCCGGCGCAATCAGTCTCTTGAAAGGTGGTGTTCGCATGCCATCGCGCGACAATGTGGTCGCCCTCGAGATGCTGTTCGGTGGCATTGCCCGCCGCATCACTGCCGAAACGGTGCTGCAGGCCAATCGGCTCGGCTTTTTTCTCGAATCTCATGCAGGCCCATTGAAGTGGTGGACGCTGGCGGAACGCATGATCGTCGATCCTAGTGCACTGAAGATCAATAGTCGTCTACGTTCGCAAATCAGGAACTCAGGTTATCGGGTCACATTCGACACGGACTTCTCCACCGTCGTCGCACGGTGTGCCGAACCGCGCCCCGGCCGCCCGCCCCTCACCTGGATCCGTAAAGAACTCGCGGCCGTCTATTGCAAACTCTTCAAGATGGGCTTCGCTCATTCCTTCGAAGTTCACAATCAAGATGGCGCATTGGTCGGCGGCGGTTACGGCCTCGCTTTCGGACGCGTATTTGTCCTCGAATCCATGTTCCACGGCGAACGAAATGCCTCGAAAGTCGGTCTCGTAGCGCTCAATCACCATCTGGCCCAAAATGGCTACAAAGTAAGTGACGCGAAAGCCTACGGCACACTATACAGCCGCCTCGGATACGAACTCGCCTCGCGGGCGAATTTCGAGGGGCTTCTCGATTCCCATGGGACAGAGGATCATGACCAAGTCGGCCGATGGACGGGGGAAGTAGACCTCAATGAAGTTTCCCGCTGGAAACCGGTCGTGACGACCGCTTAGCGTTTTGTGATGCTCCCGCTGGCGTACCAGCCGGCAAATCGCTTCTCACCACCAGCGCTGAATCTGACGATACGCGAGCGATCATCGCGGCGCGCCCACCCTTTTGCGAGCGCGTGAGCGAATATGGCTGCGCCCAAACCGCCCCCGAGATGGTTTCGGCGTTCACTCCAATCGATGCAGGTTCGGCAGACCGGCCGCCGGCTCTTCTCGAGTGTGGCCAAATCAATTCCGATAGAAGAAACGCGTTCACGGCCCACTTCCGTCAAACGCACGGTCTCGCCATCGCGGCGCAGCACGCCGACCGATAGCCAATGCTCGAAGAGCTCTACCGAGAACCGCCCCGCCAGATGGTCGTAGCACGATCGCGCAAGCCGCATTTCCGTGTCTTTCGGGCCTGGCCGGGTTCGCATATGCCCGGCCCGGGCCGCAACGGTAACAAGGGCTTCAACCGCATGCGCCACGTCGGCGTCGGTCAACCGGAAATAGCGATAGCGACCAGATTTCTCACTGGTCACCAGACCGACGGCCTTTAACTTGGCAAGATGCCCGCTCGCGGTTGACGAGGTAATTCCCGCCTCCCGCGCCAACTCTGCCGCTGTCAACGCCATGCCCGACATAAGAGCCTGGAGCATGTTGGCGCGCCCGGGATCTCCCATGGCAGCTGCAATCGCTGAAAAATCCGGACCGTCTTTCATAGTTTGATGATTGCCGAACTATACATGGAGGTCAATATGGTAGAGAACGTCTCCCTCGTACCTTTTTCAACAGGCCGAATCCATGGAACAACTCGCACTCTACGTCCCCGGTATCCTGCTGGCTTATGCCGCGTTTCTGCTCTCGATCATGAGCCCGGGTCCCAACATTCTTGCGATATTGGGGACATCGATGAGCATCGGCAGATCGTCGGGAATCGCTCTCGCTCTCGGCGTGTCGACAGGATCTTTCATCTGGGCGGTCCTGACTGCCATGGGACTGTCGGCATTGCTTTCGACCTATGCGGCCGCACTCACATTCATCAAGATAGCCGGCGGACTGTTCCTGCTCTGGCTTGCCTACAAGGCTTTCCGCTCTGCCGCTTCGCGCCATGACATCGAAGCGGTGGCGTTAAATGGCGACGCCATGGCGCCACGCCAATACTATGTTCGTGGTCTGATTGTCCAGATGACCAACCCGAAGGCCGTACTTGCCTGGATTGCGATCTTCTCGCTAGGCCTCAAGGCGGATGCACCGCTCTGGGTGGCCGTCGCGATCGTTGTCGGGACGACGTTCTTCTCGCTCACGATCCACTATGCCTATGCCGTCGCCTTTTCGACAGCACCCATGGTCCGTGTCTACGGCAAAGCACGACGTATCATTCAAGGCACGCTCGGCGCCTTCTTTGCTTTCGCAGGCATCAAGCTTCTAGCGAGTCGAACCTGAGCCGCAGAACTCCGGATTGATCTAATTTGGCAGTTATCATCCTGGCTCAATCGAAACATCCATCCCCTCATCCTAACCTTCTCCCCAGGGAGAAGGGACGCCGTGGCGAAGGCCAGAGGTCAACGGCCCTCTCCCTCGGGAGAGGGTTTGGGTGAGGGGCATGCTTCAGGCTGAGACCACCCTTAAGCAACGGCGTCCGCCGGCAGTGCTCCGGCCTCGCCTCCTGCTCCGAGCGTATTGAGAATGATATTGGCAAACGCCTCAACCGCCGATGACCGTCCTGAGCGACGCGTATAGAGAAGGAGTTCGATCTGCGGTAGTTCGGGAAACCCTTCCGCCTTGCCAAGCGCGCGAAGGCCGGGGCCGACCGCGCTGTCGGGGACGATCGTAACCGCAAGACCGGCAGACACGGCAACGTCCAGCCCGCCGCAGTGGGGACTGTTATAGGCCTGCCGATAGGCCCGCCCGCACCCATCCAACGCTCTCAGCGCGGCCTCACGATAGATGCAGCCTGGACCGAATATCGCCAGTGGAAGCGGATCCAGGTCCCCTGCATTGCTGCGCGCCGAGACGGCCCAGCGTAAGGGTTCCGTTCGGACCAGAATGCCGCCCTCCCTACCGCAGGGCTGGGTCACCAGAGCCAGATCCACGTCCCGTGCCTCGAACGCGTCGAGCGCTTCCCAGCTGCGATTGCAGGTCATCTCGAACTCGATCAGAGGATAGTGCTCCGCAAATACCGAAAGAACGGGGGGAAGAAAAACCATGGACGTATCGGTTGCTCCAAGGCGCACGCGTCCGGCAACGCTATCTGCCCCGAAATTCGATAGCGCTTCGGCGTTGAGCTGAAGCATACGGCAGGCATAGTCGAAGAGTTTTTCGCCTTCGCTCGTCAGCGCGACCCGGCGCCGCGTTCGGTCCAGAAGCCGGCATCCGACGACGTCTTCCAGGCGCTTGATCTGCATGCTGACAGCCGATTGCGTCCGATTGAGTTGCTCTGCCGCCCGGGTGAAATGTCGCGTCTCGGCAACGGCTACAAAGGCCCGCAACAGGTCGATCTCCAGATCAAGCTTCATGACTTATCATCACCAAACAGAATGGATTCATCATACTTATTCGTTTTCCCGATGATATCTCACCACATAAGGTCGCACCAGCTTTCCATCGAATCCGGGGAACGGGCATGCGAAAACCGTTGTTAATCGTCATCGTCTGCGCGGCTGCGATCATGGCACTTTCGGTCGGATTTCGGCAGGCACTTGGCCTCTATCTCACGCCGATTTCGGCGGAACTCGGCAGCGGGCGCGCCAATTTTGCAATGGCGATGGGCTTGATGAATCTGTTCTGGGGGCTGGGTGCCCCTTTTGCCGGCGCAATCGCCGACCGATTCGGTTCAGGCCGTATCACGGCTCTCGGCGGTATCGCTTACGGGCTCGGTCTCTGGATGATGTCCTGGGGCGGAGACGGCGGGCAGGTCCTGGCCGGCGGCGTCCTTATCGGGCTCGGCCTGAGCGGTTCGGGGTTTACTGTTATCCTGGCGACCGTCGGCCGCGCGGCACCGCCGGAACGGCGCGGCCAGGCCCTCGGGGTCGCCTCGATGGGCGGATCGATCGGTCAGTTTCTGTCGTTGCCCTATGCACACGCCCTGATCGAAGGCACGGGTTGGCGCATGAGCCTGATCTTTCTTGCACTCACCTGCCTGGCGATCGTGCCTCTGGCCTATGGCATTTCCGGACGCATTAATGCAGAGACAACCGATAAGGCCATGTCCGTGTCCTCGGCGATCGGCGAGGCATGGCGATCGCGGAGCTTCTGGCTTCTGAATACCGGTTTCTTCGTTTGCGGATTCCATCTCGCCTTCGTCGCCATACATCTTCCTGGATATGTTGCCGACAACGGCTTCGAGCCGTGGCTTTCGGCAACGGCACTGACGTTGATCGGTGTCGCCAATATTGCCGGCACCTATCTGTGCGGCTGGCTGGGCGACCGATACGCCAAGAAAGACGTCCTCAGTCTGCTTTATCTGACCCGTGCCGGAATCTTTCTCGGGTTCCTGCTGGTGCCGGTCTCGACAGTGTCGGTGCTCGTCTTCGCAACGTCGATCGGTTTTCTCTGGCTTGGCACTGTGCCGCTGACGACCAGCCTTGTCGGGGTCCTCTTCGGAACCCGCTATATGGCGATGATCTTCGGAATGGTCTTTCTCGGCCACCAGTTCGGGGGGTTCCTCGGTGCATGGCTCGGCGGTGCGGTTTTCGACTGGCTCGGTTCCTATGACGCCATGTGGATCGTCAGCATTGCTCTCGGTGTCATATCGGCACTGCTACACTGGCCGATCCGCGAGGAACCGGTCTCGCGTCAGACTGCTAGCGCATGAAATCTTCGATCATGATCTGGAGGGCCATCATATTGTCTTCGGCAGCCGACACCTTGTCGCCCGCGACGTCTGCTGCTGTCGTCACACCGCCAACGATCGATTCCGCGGACGTCGTGACCAGATGGCTAATACCGATGGGCTCCAAAAGCCAAAGAAACAGCAGATAGGCGAGCAGAAGGCGACCATGCCGGCCCGGACGCGGATCGGTAGGCGCCGCATAGCGACGCGCCTTGCGACGTCCCTCCACAGGATCCCATTCGGGGATCGGATCGTGTTCAAGATATTGCGGGCCGGACATAGCTCTTCAGCTCCCGTGGACGCTCTAACATCGCGCCTTTGCGAAACCCGACAGGCTGTTGCACCGAACGGATTCCGATCTGTTGTGAAGAACAATGCTAGCGGGTCCGGCCTAATCTCAGATTGATTTCAATCCATCAGTTGCTCGAAAATTTGCGTAAAACTGTCTTGGATTTCGGTAGGTATCCCACACAAATCATGGATTTTGCCGTCTTTCAGCCGTCAGTGGTCGGCAAATTCGCTCAACTGCTGTCTCTCCCGGAGAATCCTTTATGGAATTTCTGATCAAGATCGTCGGAACCGAGAATGCCGCGCTCCTCGCCAACGTTGCGAACGATGTCTTCGACCACGATCTCGATGACGCTCGCCTGACGAACTTTTTGAATCAGCCCAATCGCATCCTTTGTATTGCTGTTGCCGAGGGTTTGGTCGTCGGCCAGGCACAAGCCGCAATTCTTCTGCAACCCGACAAGGCACCGGAACTGTACATTGACAATCTCGGTGTTGCGCCGGCCTTCCAGCGGCGAGGCATCGCGACCCGGCTGTTGGAAGCGGTCATTCAGGTTGGCAGGACACATGAATGCGCGGAGATCTGGGTGAGCACCGAGCCCGATAATAAACCTGCTCGCGCGTTCTATCGCGCACTTGGATTAACCCATCAGACCGTCTCGATGTATGACGGAAAATTATAGGCGTCGCCAAACGCCCTCAGCCCCCTGATTTATCGGCAGCCTTCGCAGCACGCAGACAATCGAGCAGTATGACAGAAGCTTGATTGCGCTGCGTCTCCTCTTCTTCCCAGACACTTTCCAGCTCATGCTCAAGCGCTGCACGAGTCCGTTTGTCCGAGGCCTCTGAAATGGCAACACGGATTTCCTTCAGGGTTTTTTCGCGGTTTCCTTCGATCTCCGAAATCAGCTTCCCATAGTCTGCACGGCACTCGCGCGGAGTTACAGCGGCAGCCGCATTGTCGGCCATGGAGCACACGACTAACCATAAGAGCAGCGATGAGATTGCTGAGCGCTTCTTGGCTGCCAATCGCTTTCTCATGATGGGCATGTCCGAGCTGGGTGGAAATATTGAACTGGTTGGGTTGCGACAAAAATGGCGGAGAGGGAGGGATTCGAACCCTCGGGACGCTTGCACGCCCAACGGTTTTCGAGACCGCCCCGTTCGACCACTCCGGCACCTCTCCGCATCGGGTCGTTTTCTCGAAGCCTCGGGCGGATCGAGAAGGGCACCTTGTAGCTTGGCTCGCGCGTGCGGGCAAGGTATCGGTTTTTCGAATTTTCCTTATGGTCCAAGCCGCTTTGCTCACCTAAAGTGGCAGTTATGCGAATGTCCCAGACTTCGGGGGGGCGCCCTGCGACGAAGGGTTTGCTGGAGGACTACGATGCCTCCGGTTTTTATTGCGAGCTCTTCGGGAAGGCCTCCACACCGCTCGATCACACGCGGGCCATCAGTGACTGGCTTGGCAAGATGCGCCCCATGGCGTTGCGGCGGCGTTCACGGGACTGCGAACGCGAACTCTACAATCTCGGCATTACCTTCACGGTCTATTCGGACCGCGATGCCATTGATCGCGTCCTCCCTTTCGATGTGATCCCCCGCCCGATTTCACCGGGTGAATGGTCTGTCCTTGAACGTGGGCTTGTGCAACGGGTTGCCGCGATTAATCTCTTTCTGAGCGATGTCTACGGAAAGGGCCACATCTTTGCCGACGGCGTGGTGCCCGAGGAACTCGTCAAGGGGAACGACAATTACCGCGCCGAGATGGCCGAGGTCAGCGTTCCTCATGGCAGCTTCGTCAATATATGCGGCGTTGATCTGGTTCGCGACGGTGAAGGGATCTTCCGCGTGCTTGAGGACAACGCCCGAACACCCTCGGGCGTATCCTATGTGATTGAGAACAGACATCTGCTCTTGCGGGCATTTCCGGATCTCATGAAGGGGATCCGGCTGCGCCGCGTCTCCGACTACGGCATTCGGCTTCGCGAAGCGCTTGCGGACATGGCACCTTCGGGTATCGACGACCCACAGATCGTCCTGATGTCGCCGGGTGTCTATAATTCAGCCTATTTCGAGCATGTGTTCCTGGCCCGTGAAATGGGTGTGCCTCTGGTCGAGGGGCTCGACATGGTTGTCGAAGACGACCTGGTCTACATGAAGACGACAGCCGGGCTGCGCCGCGTCGACGTGATCTATCGGCGGATCGACGATGATTTTTTGGACCCGCACGTCTTCCGGCCCGACAGTGCGCTCGGCGTTCCGGGCATCATGGAGGTCTACCGCAAGGGCAAGGTCACGCTGGCCAATGCCGTCGGCACAGGCGTTGCCGACGACAAGGCCGTCTACGCCTATATGCCTCGGATTATCAAATATTACCTGAACGAAGACGCGATCATTCCGAATGTACACACCTATATCTGCCGCGAGGCGGATGCCCTGCAATATACGCTCGACAATCTCGCAAATCTGGTGGTGAAGCCGGTTGGCGAGTCCGGTGGATACGGCATTACGGTCGGACCGAAAGCCAGCGAAGAGGAGCTGGAGGATTGCCGCAGGCAACTGGTTGCACGGCCGGAAAATTTCATCTCGCAACCGATGATTGATCTTTCTGTCTGCCCGACGCTCGTCGAGACGGGCGTCGAGCCACGGCATGTGGACCTGCGGCCGTTTCTGGTCACGGGCAAGAATACATGGGTTCTACCTGGCGGGCTGACGCGCGTCGCCCTTAAGTCAGGGTCTTTGATTGTCAATTCCTCCCAAGGAGGCGGTACGAAGGATACCTGGGTCCTTGAATAGTCTCCTCTCACGCTTCGCCGAAAATCAGTTCTGGATGGCCCGCTATGTCGAGCGTGCCGAAAACCTCGCCCGTATTCTGGACGTAAACGAGTCTTTCGCCCGCGACAGCCAAGGCGAGCAGGACTGGCTGCCCATCGTACATCTCTATGGCGATGAAGAGGCATTTTTCGCGCGCCACGGGCAAGCCACAGCCGATGCGGTCATCGATTTCTATATACTCGATCGGAATAATCCCAATTCAATCCTGCAGTCTGTCTGGGCGGCGCGGGAGAACGCACGCAGTCTGCGTCATCTGATCAGTATCGAAGTCTGGGCTCAACTGAACGTCTTCTATAAAGCGGTCGCCGAACTGAGGCCGCGGGACCTGAGGCTCGCAGACCTGTCCTATGTCTGTCAGGACATCAAGGAAGGCTGCCAGCTCCACGCGGGCGTCTTCGAGGGAACGACGTTCCGCGATCAGGGATGGGTCTTCTATCATCTGGGCAAGGCGATTGACCGGGCCGACCAGACGACTCGTCTGCTCGACATCAAGTATCAAAGGCTGTTGCCGAGCGTGAGCGATATCGGCTCTCCTATCGATATCAGTCAATGGAATGCACTGCTGCGCTCGGTCGCCGGATATCATGGGTATCGGCGTGTCCAGCCCAGCGGCATGACACCGGAAACGGTTGCAAACTTCATTCTGCTGAATCCATCTTTTCCGCGCTCCGTGGCCAGCTGCGTGCAACAGATCGACAGGTATCTCGATCAATTGGGGCACGATCCTGAACTCGCGAATGTCGCGTTTGAGCCGGACGGCATGACCGAGCTGGAAGCGCAAATGGCCTATTCCATCGAGCAGGCCATCAGCGAAGGTCTGCACGAGTATCTGGACCGCGTTCAGATTAATCTGCAGAGCCTGGCAAGTGCGATCGGTCGCTCCTATTTCGGTAGCGAACCGGAAACAGCGGAAACCGCTGCTGCTTGACAGGCTGAGGCAACTTCGATGCGCGATCCCCAAGATTATCAAGCCGTCATCGAGTGGATCCACACAAAGGTCGAACCCGACATTGCGAAAGGCAATGTCGCGAACTACATCCCGGCGCTAGCCAGAATCCCGAAGGGCAAATTTGCGATTGCCATCAAATGCGTCGATGGACGGGAATTTGTCGTTGGGGATGCGGACGAGCCTTTCTCTATCCAGAGCATCTCGAAAGTCTTCACTCTGGTCATGGCCTTGAGCAAGGTCGGCTCCAAGCTCTGGCGGCGCGTCGGACGGGAGCCGTCCGGAAATCCGTTCAATTCCCTGGTGCAGCTTGAATTCGAGAAAGGCATCCCCCGCAACCCATTCATCAATGCCGGCGCCCACGTGGTAACGGACCATGTCGTGGCGAACGAAGCCAAAGGCAAAGATGCCATACTCGCGGAAATGCGCCGGCTGAGCGGAAATCCGAAGATCCACTTCGATCCGGAAGTTGCAGCTTCGGAGCGTGATCACGGCTATTGGAACGCTGCCATTGCGAATTTCCTAAAAGCCCACGGCAATCTGCAATGCGATGTCGATGCGGTGCTCGATGCCTACTTTCATCAATGCGCGATAGCCATGTCGTGCCGCGATTTGGCAAGGGCTGCATCGTTCCTTTCCAATGGCGGCGTCGACGTGACGAGCAGCGAGCGCATCACGATTCGGCGGCGATCCAAACGGATCAACGCACTGATGATGACCTGCGGACTCTACGATGCCGTCGGCAGTTTTGCGTTTCGTGTCGGCATTCCAGCCAAGAGTGGTGTCGGCGGAGGGATTATTGGCGTGATACCGGGGCTGCTGACTATCGCCGTGTGGTCACCCGGGCTCGATCCGCACGGCAATTCCTGCGCCGGCGTCAAAGCCCTGGAACTCTTTACAACCAAGATTGGTCGGTCAGTCTTTTAAGCTGGCCCAATCCCGCCGAGTCCGTCGTCCGATCACCCACCGGCTGGCCGCACGTCGACGGCAACATCGATTTCATGCTCGCCGCCACCCAGGACCATTCCGTTGATCGGGCTGACATCGCCATAGTCGCGGCCCCATGCCACGGTGATGTGTTCGTTGCTCGGGATCATGTTGTTGGTCGGATCGAGATCGACCCAGCCATGGTCCGGTATCCAGACCGCCAGCCAGGCATGGGACGCATCGGCGCCCACCTTCTTCTCTTCGCCTTCCGGGGGATGGGTGAGCAGATATCCGCTCACATAACGAACCGGAAGACCGAGCGACCGCAGGCAGGCGATCTGCAGATGCGCAAAGTCCTGGCAGACGCCGCGCCGGTCCTCAAGCACCTGATCGACGGGCGTATAGATGTCGGTCACGCCCCCCTCATAGGCGAAGTCGGAATTGATGCGCGACATCAATTCGACGGCCCCTTCCAGAATGGGACGCCCGGGTGGGAATGACGGTTCGGCATAACCTGCAGCATCAATCGACTTGGTGAAGGGTGAATCAAAGACAAACTGAAACGCATAGAGCGAACCGCGATCGGTCCGCTCCGCGAGCGTCCGCGCAACGTCGTCCCAGGCGATGGTTTCTTCTGCGACAGGCGGCGCCGTCGTCAGGATGGCCACTTTGGCCGACGAGACGATCGACAGTTTCTGATGAGGCTCTTCGACGGTCATATAGGTTGTCGGGTTGCCGAAGAAATCCTGATCCGTTCGCGTCAGCTTCGGTGCAGGTTCAACGAAAAGCGCATGATTGTGACAGACCTGATGGGTACAAACCCGCGGCGCCAGATGAAGTAGATGCTGCGACAGCGCCGCATCCGTCGCATAGGAAAAGACCGTGCGATGACTGATGTCGTAGATCACGGAACGACACCGCCGGCGGAAGCGCTGCGCTTGGGCAAAACGTGGCTGAAATATCGGCGCGCGAGCACCTCCGAGAGCTCGTAGGCTTTCGCTTCCTTACTCTGAAGAAATTTGTCCAACTCCGCGCGCTTGCCGCGCTTGTTCTGCTTACTGCAGAGCGCATGAACATCCATCAGGCGTAGACGGCTGCTCATGGATGTAATGAGATACTGCTCTTTGGATAGGGTCGCGGTGTCGCGATCATGCGGCAGATGCTGGATATGCGCATTCAGTGTCTCGACCTGGAAGGCAACAGACCTCGGATTGGAATCATCGGTCAACAACAAATCCACGACCGCAGGTAGCTGCACCGTCGATAGATAGCGCGTGCGATAGGTCATCGAACTATCGCCAAGCTCCAAGAGCAGATCCAATCGCCCTTCGCCAGCCGGATCTCCGTCGACCGCCATTTCCCTCAGTAGCTTTGCCATATGCGTTGCACGTTCGACCCGGCGGCCGATATCCAGCAGTCGCCAACCGAGACTGCGCGTCATGTTCTCCATCTGCATTCCGGAGAAGGCCGAAAGCTCGCGAAGCATGTGGTTAAGCAATCCAAGCGCGTCATCGACATCAAGGCGTATCATCGCCGCGTGGCTCATGGCCTTGCCATGCATTCCGTTCAGGATTCGCCAGGAGTCCAGACTCAGGCGTTCGCGCACCAGCGAAGCCGTGCGCTGAAGATTGCCTAGCAGATTGAACAGACCATTTTCGCGCTCGCGCTCGAAGAGGAGCATCGCCAGTTCCCGTTCGACCGCCTGTATTCCACCCGCAGCCGCTTTGCGGGCAGTACGCTGCCTGAGATATCCGAGTTCCACGAGCAAACTCGTAAGACGGGTCAGGGTCTGCGGATCGTCGCCTGCACCCGCTTCACCTGCCAGACGCAGGATCATACTGCGCATCAGGCGAACCGAGTTTTCCGTCCGCTCGGCGTATCGGCCCAGCCAGAACAGATTATCCGCGACACGGCTCGGCAGATCGCTACCGCTCCGCCTGAGCGTAACAATTTGATCCGGCACTTCCAGCCGCGTGAATGTGCTGACGGGAGCCTCTGAGAGCACCCAGGTATCCTTGCTGGCATCGCCTTGCTGCATGGTGACGACCTGCGCCCCGGCGCCTTCGGCGGTCCGCGTCAGACCACCAGGCATCACCTTGTAGCCACCCTGGCTGTCTGCACAGACATAGACCCTGAGGATCATCGGGCTTGGGCCAAGCCCGCTTTCCCTCCACGTGGGCGTGGTGCTCAGCGTAAGAGTCTCCTGACCGAAATACTCGTAGCCGCGCCTTTGCAGCCGGTTCAGAACCGATTTCCTGTCGGAGCCTGCCACGTGACCGGGAGGATTTCCATCGATCCGATGATTGAGGATGGAAGTGTCGGAGAAGGTTTTTCTCAGCACCAGGCGATCCATGTTCTCGACCACATAGTCGCGCTCACCATCCTGGCCGCACCACCAGGTCGCAAGGGATGGTATGAGGAGTTCTTCGCCGAGAAGCATTCGACTGAGACCGGGATAGAAGCTCATCAAGGCTTCGCACTCAACGACGCCGCTTCCCAGACTGTTGGCAACAACCACATTGCCGGCACGTACGGCCGCGACGAGTCCTGCGACGCCGAGCAGCGAGTCGCTGCGCAGTTCAAGCGGATCGCAAAAATCGCCATCGACACGGCGGAAAATCAAATCGACCTGTTTGAGCCCGTTCAGCGTCTTCATGAAGACCTTGTTGTCGCGAACGGTCAGATCGGCACTTTCCACCAAAGGAAAACCGAGATAGCGCGCCAGATAGGCATGCTCGAAATAGGTCTCGTTATAGGGACCCGGCGTCAGCAGTACGACGAGTGGGTCGTCCCTGCCCGTCAATTCGATGAAATTGTCGCTCAGAGCCTGAAAAAATCCAGCCAACCTGTGGACTTGCGCATCGCGGAAAATTTTTGGCAGCGTCCGCGCGAGGACAATACGGTTCTCTAAGGCATATCCGGCACCAGACGGCGCCTGGGTCCGGTCATTCAGGACCCACCACCGCTGATCCGTCGCTCGGGCCAGGTCGAAGGCGAGGAAATTCAGATGGATACCATTCGGCGGGCGCACGCCATGCAAGGGACGCAGGAAATTGGGATTCCCGAAGACAAGCGGCGCCGGCAATAAACCGTGAGCAAGCAGTGCCTGTTCGCCATAAATATCGTCGACAAGCGCATTGAGGAGCCGGGCTCGCTGGATCAAACCGGCTTCAAGATGTTGCCATTCCTCTGAACTGATCAGGAAGGGAATCGGATCCATATGCCAAGGACGCGCCGACTCGCCGGTCTCGTCATAGACATTATAGGTCGTCCCGTTCTCTCGAACGAGGCGCTGGGCTGCATCCCAAAGCTGCGCGATTTCCGGATCGGAGAATTGCCCCAGTTCCGACAGAAAATGGCGCCAGTGCGGCCGCACCCCGCCCGCTCCGTCCATCATCTCATCGTAGAGGCCGGACACAGGCATATAGTCCGCGATCAAGGAATTCGCGGCCGGGTGCTCGTATCGGATGGGATCGCTCACGCTGCGTTCCAACTCGTTGTTTTCGTGCGGCGGGAGAATAGGAGAATGGCAGGCTTTCGGCTACCCGCTGGGTGCAGCCCTGGCACGGCGCAAATCGAGGGTCATGGGAAACTCATTGTTGGCCAGTTTAACAGGCGCATCCGACGGGCCCGGCGTGTGACCCGTATCGAAAAAGCGCGCCAGACGGCGGCTCTCGGCCTCGTAGGCATTGACCGGAAATTGCTCGAAATTACGACCGCCAGGATGAGCAACGTGATAGGTGCATCCGGCGACCGCGCGTTCGGTCCATGAGTCGTAAAGGTCGAAAACAAGAGGCGCATCGACATCAAGAGTCGGATGCAGCGCCGATGTGGCTTTCCAGGCCCGGAACCGGACGCCGGCGATACATTCTCCAGCTTTTCCAGTAGGTTGAAGGGGAACTTCGCAACTATTGCAGCCCAACCTGTAGCGGCTGTCCGTAAGGCCGGAGAGGCGGACCTGCAGCCGCTCGACGGACGAATCCACAAAGCGAACCGTGCCACCCGTGGTCCCTTCTTCGCCCATGACATGCCATGGCTCCAGCGCCTGACGCAGTTCAATCTCGATCGGCCCATATTGTGCCGTTCCATAGCGTGGAAAGCGAAATTCGAAGTGCGGGGCAAACCAGGCCGATTCGAACGGAAATCCGTGCAACTGCATGTCGTTAATCACGTCTTCAAAATCCGCCCAAACCGCATGTGGCAACATGAAGCGGTCGTGGAGTGTCGTCCCCCATCGTACAAGATTGCCGGAATAGGGTTTTTTCCAGAACCGCGCGATTAGCCCGCGCAGCAGGAGTTGCTGGGTAAGACTCATCTCCGCGTGTGGCGGCATCTCGAATGCGCGAAACTCCACCAACCCAAGGCGCCCCGTCGGTCCGTCGGGAGAGTAGAGCTTGTCGATACAGATCTCACTGCGATGGGTATTGCCGCTGACATCGATCAGAAGATTTCGCAGGATGCGGTCGATCAGCCAGGGTTGGCTTTCTGCATCGGGGCCGGGGATCTGATCGAAGGCGAGCTCAAGCTCATAGAGCCCGTCGTGCCGGGCCTCGTCGATACGCGGCGCCTGGCTTGTCGGACCGATAAACAGCCCCGAGAACAAATAGCTGAGGCTTGGATGGTGCTGCCAATAGGTAATGAGGCTGCGAAGCAGGTCCGGCCGTCGCAGGAACGGGCTCTCCGCTGGCGTAGAGCCACCGACGACGACATGGTTACCACCGCCCGTGCCGGTGTGACGACCGTCCAACAGAAACTTCTCGGTACCAAGGCGAGAGAGGCGCGCCTCCTCATAGAGGGTCTTGGTGATCTGAACCATCTCACGCCAATTGTGCGCAGGCTGGATATTGACTTCGAGGACGCCCGGGTCCGGCGTGACCTTGATGACGTTGAGACGCGGGTCCGACGGCGGTCCATAGCCTTCAATGTGGACGGGCATTTTGCTCTCTGCTGTCGCATCTTCCACCGCGGCAACCAGATCCAAATAGTCCTCGAGACTTTCTGTCGGCGGCATGAATACGCAAAGCCGGCCATCGCGCGGCTCGATCGAGAATGCAGCCCGGACACGCCCTTGTTCAATCGACTGCTCGCTAACCTGCTGACGATTGGGATCAGGAGCATCGCTACCCTGCAGATAGGGCTGTCGGGCAGCGTCCGGCTTAGGGAGGTCCGACCGTTCCGCCATTGGATCGGCGGGCACCACATAGGGGTAGTCAACCTCTGACACATGTTCCAGCGAGTCGAGCGGCAGGCGAAATCCGACGGGCGAGTCTCCGGGGATCAGCACCAGATTGTCGGTTCGCATGCTCCATGGCTCGCTGAACCAACGACTGCGGCCGTCACGGGCATTCCAGCGCTGAACCGGCAAGACGAACCCTGCCGGTTTGCTCAAGCCGCGGCTAAAGACCCGCGCTAGACGGTCACGCTCCAGAGGGTCATCCAGCTTGGAGTCGTCAAGCGTGACATTCTCCGGCAGCCTCCGCTCCTGCTCCATGAAATGCCACGGATCTTCATAGGCCGGCAACACGGCATCGGGTGAAACCTCCAACCGCGTCGCGATCGCGCGGGTAAACTCTTCGGCAGCGCAAATATCGGGCTCGCGATTGTCATCCTCTCTGGCGATCATGGCTTCGTCCTGCCAGAGCGGCACGCCGTCACGCCGCCAATACAGCGCGAATGACCAACGCGGCAGCGGCTCGCCCGGATACCACTTTCCTTGCCCATAGTGCAGAAGCCCGCCGGGAGCGAAATGCTTTCGAAGCCGCCGGATCAACTCATCGCCCAGGGGACGCTTGGTATCGCCGACAGCAGCCGTATTCCATTCCTCTGCATCAACATGATCGATCGACACGAATGTCGGCTCACCGCCCAGGGTCAGCCGAACGTCGTTTGCATCCAGGATCTGATCGATCTCGTCGCCTAGTCGATCGATCGCCCGCCACTGATCGCTCGAATAGGGCTTCGTGACCCGTGGAGATTCGCTGATCCGGGTCAGCTGCATCTCGAAGTCGAACTGAACCTGACACTCTCCCACTGAACCCGTTATCGGAGCGGCACTACGCGGCCTCGGGGTCGCTGCGAGCGGGATGTGCCCTTCGCCTGCGAATAGTCCCGATGTTGGATCCATTCCGATCCATCCAGCACCCGGCAAATAGACTTCGGCCCAGGCATGCAGATCGGTAAAATCGTGATCGGTTCCAGACGGGCCGTCGAGCGAAGCCACATCCGGTTTGAGTTGAATGAGATAGCCGGAGACAAAACGGGCCGCCAATCCCAAATGGCGGAAGGCCTCTACGAGGAGCCATCCCGTATCGCGACAGGACCCCCGGCCCCGCTCAAGCGTTTCTTCGCAAGTCTGAACGCCAGGCTCCATGCGGATCAGGTATTCAATGCCCTGCTCCAGGCGCTGATTGATCTCGACCAAAAAATCTATGGTGGGCCCGCGAAACTCTGGCAGCTTATCAAGCCAGGCCTGGAGTAACGGTCCAGCCGGCTCGGGCTGCAGATATGGCTCCAACTCTCGTCTTAGGTCTGGCTCATAAGCAAAAGGCAATTCTTCAGCATCGGGCTCGAGAAAGAAATCGAAAGGGTTTTGCACCGACATGTCGGCAACCAGATCCACCTCAACCTGGAAACGCTCGACGGGATCGGGATACACGACTCTTGCTTGATAGTTGCCGTGCGGATCCTGCTGCCAGTTGATGAAATAACCGTCGGGTTCAATCTTGAGTGCATAGCTCAGGATCGGCGTGTGCGCGTGTGGCGCCGGCCGGAGACGAATGACTTGCGGTCCCAGACCTACCTTGCGGTCATAGGTATATGTCGTCCGATGATGCAGGGCGGCGTGAATGCTCATTCGTGCACCTTGAAAGTAGTTGTGTCAGGCAGCGCGGGGCGGCGCAGATTGCGGTTCCGGCAACGGATAGAGCTCATCGAGCGGTACAGAGCGGCCATTTGGTTGAACGATACGGCAATGGAATCGCTTCAGTGCGCGCGGATGCGGCACACCGCAGGAATGCGCGATGATGCCAACGCCGTAGTGGATCTTGTCAACGAATTTCTGGACGCGGACGGCCTTGTTTTCGGGGTTCAGACCGCGCTGGAGCCGTCTGTCATGGGTTGTTATGCCTGTCGGGCAGGTATTGCGATTGCATTTCAGTGCCTGGATGCAGCCAAGCGCAAACATGAAACCACGTGCCGACACGACAATGTCTGCTCCCGCGCAATAAGCCCAGGCGACCTCGGCCGGCGTTACCAACTTGCCTGACGCAATCAGAGTAATTCGTTCACGCAGCCCATAGCGGATCAGCGTGTCCGCGACCATCGGCAGGGCTTCTCGGATGGGCAAACCGCAATTGTCCATGAGCGGCATCGGCGCTGCGCCGGTTCCGCCGTCGCCGGAATCGATGGTGATAAAGTCGGGTGCGTGCACGGCTCCGCGCCGATGCACTTCTTCGCAGAGTTCCTCAAGCCAGCCATAAGCGCCGATCACGGTCTTGAAGCCGGTCGGTTTGCCGGTGATATCGCGAATGTGGTCGACCATATTCAGCAGATCGGGAACCGAGTTGATTTCCGGATGCCGGTTGGGCGAAATCGAAGGCTGAAACGTCGGGATTCCTCGAATAGCGGCAATCTCGGGCGTGACTTTCTCACCGGGCAGGAGACCGCCCTTCCCTGGCTTGGCGCCCTGGCTCATTTTGATTTCGATCATTCTGACCTGCGGTTCGGCAGCCACCGCCTCGAGTTTTTTCCGATCGAGACTGCCTTCCGCATTTCGGACGCCATACTTCGCCGTACCGAATTGAAAGACAATGTCGGCCCCACCTTCCAGGTGATAAGGCGAGAGACCGCCCTCACCCGTGTTCATCCAACAGCCGGCGAGATTAGCTCCTTTCGACAGTGCAAGAACGGCCGGCTTGGAAATTGCGCCGTAGCTCATCCCCGAAACATTGATGATCGAATTGGCCTTATAGGGATGGGTCGTATGCGGTCCGATTGTGACGGGCGGCACCGTTTCGGCATGCTCATCGAGCGTCGGAAACGGGCAATTCACAAAAATAACCGTCCCCGGGGGCGTAATCGACTTTGTCGATCCGAAGGCGTGGGTGTTGTCGTGCCCCTGGGACGAGCGATAGATCCATTCGCGTTCGGCACGATTGAACGGCATTTCCTCTCGGTCCATCGCAAAGAAATATTGACGAAAGAACTCGCCAAGGGAGGAGAAAAACCCTCGGAAACGACCGATAACCGGGTAGTTCCGCCGGATTGCATCACGGGTTTGCAAAACATCGATGACGAATAGGACAACGATTACAAGCGCGCCGATCCCAATTGCGACGACAAACAGCGTGGAGAGGACACGCAGACCTTCCACGGTAAACATATCGAGCAGTCCCATCGTCTTATCCTTGCGCTCATGCCTCTAAATCCAGGCCTGGAATCCATTGCGTATATATAGAGTGATACGAGAAGCGGCACACCCGAGCTAAAACTGAAGATTGCAAGAATTGACTTGGCACTTTCCATACGTATAGTGCGCGCATATCAAGGCATTGAAGGCGCTGCCCGAGGTTCGGACCGGCCGATCAGGTCCCGCTCATGCGCAAAAGTCCGCGAAATATCGTAAGCGGCACCGAAGGGCGCGGAATTGAAAAGGACAAAGGCCCATGTATGCGGTGATCCGCACGGGCGGCAAGCAATATCGCGTTGCCGCCGACGACGTCATTGAAATCGAGAAAGTTACCGGCGAGCCGGGAGATATCGTGTCTCTTGAAGAAGTACTGATGCTCGGCGGCGATGGCGGCCCGATGGTCGGCACGCCATTGATCGCGGGTGCCAGCGTGGCAGCAGAAGTCTTGGAGCAGAAACGTGCGGCAAAGCTACTCGTTTTCAAGAAGAAACGGCGAAAGAATTACCGCCGCAAGCACGGCCACCGTCAGCATCTGACGGCCCTGCGTATTACGGAAATTCTCACCGACGGCAAAACACCCTCAAAGGCAAAAGCGGCCAAAAAGCCCGCGGCGAAGCCCGCTGAGGAAGAAAAAGCGCCAGAGGCGAAGCCGGCGAGCGAACCAGCCGCACGCGCATTTACAGAGCTCAAAGAGGCTGAAGGAACGGCCGACGATCTGAAGAAGATCTCGGGCGTTGGACCGAAGCTCGAAGAGAAACTGAATGCTCTCGGCATCTACCATTACTGGCAGGTTGCCGGTTTCAGTGCCGAAGACGTTTCGCGCGTCGATGACGAGTTGAACTTCAAGGGCCGCATCGAGCGCGACGACTGGATTGGTCAAGCCAAGAAACTGATGGAAGACGACGGCTAGTCCGACAACAAGAATTTGAGAGGAGCAGACAATGGCTCATAAAAAGGCAGGCGGATCATCCCGCAACGGACGCGACTCCGCGGGTCGCCGTCTCGGCATCAAGAAGTTTGGCGGCGAACGCGTCATTCCAGGAAATATCATCGCACGCCAGCGCGGCACCAAGTGGCATCCCGGCGAAGGCGTCGGCATCGGTAAGGACCATACGATCTTTGCAGTGCGCGAAGGGAATGTGTCCTTTGCAACGCGAAGCAGTGGCCGTGTCTATGTCTCGGTCGACCCGACCGGCGAATAAGCCGCGGAACGACGATACCGCCGGCATTCCACCCCGGCGGACTTTTGAGTTTCGAAGGGGAGACGGAATACCGTCTCCCTTTTTTTGCGGACAGAGGAAGGCAGAATGGTCGCAGCGGAAAGATCCGGAAGCTGGATGTCTGATCCTGGACGCAGGCCCGTTTCGCTCAACACCGATCGGCTTGTTCTGAGGCCGCTCGCCGCCGGGGATGCGGCGATAATCGCTTGGCTGGCCCGTAACCCCCTTATTGCCGAACAGTGCATAAACACGCCACGCGGACTGACCCAAGACCAGGTGATGAAATGGGTGGAATGGCAGGATGCCGCAATGCCCGACCTTGATGGTGAGGCACGAACGATCGCACGCGCCGACTCGCCAGGCTCTATTCTGGGCATGATCGGGCAAGAACCGGATTCTCCGAGGCGAGCCAATATCGGCTACTGGCTCGGCGCGCCCTATTGGGGCCTCGGATACGCGACCGAAGCGGTTCAGGCACTGGTTGAGAACATCTTCGATTCGGAGTCTATTGAGGATGTGAAAGCAGACGTGCGGGTCGGCAATGCTGCATCGCGGCGTGTCCTCGAGAAATGCGGATTTTCATGTATCGGCGAGAGCAGAATTCGAATTGCCGCACTTGAACGGGACGTCCCCGCGCAGGAATTTCTGCTGACGCGTTCGCGATGGCGCGGCCTTAAGGGTCAATTGTCGTCATGATCGCTCGAGATGCGGCGCCGTGTTATGGGTCGCTGACTTCGGGTTAGGGCCTGTTGAGTGTCATGTTGCGGATTCTGGTTTTTCGAAGTTGGCCCAGCCTCGCGAATGCAGGCGCAGGATATGCCTTGCCTTTTCGACAGACCCTTTGCCGGCAGATGAACGATGAAATTTCTTGATCAAGCACGCGCGTATCTTCGCTCCGGCGAAGGCGGAAATGGCTGCGTCAGTTTTCGTCGCGAGAAATACATCGAATTTGGCGGACCGGATGGCGGCGATGGCGGACGCGGCGGCGATGTATGGGCGGAGTGCGTCGACAATCTGAATACGCTCATCGATTATCGCTACCAGCAACATTACAAAGCCAAACGTGGCGGGAACGGAATGGGAAAAAACCGGGCCGGCGCAAAAGGCGACGACATTGTGCTCAAGGTTCCGCCCGGCACACAGGTATTTGCCGAAGACAATGAGACGCTGCTTGCAGACCTGACGGAACCTGGCGATCGGGTCAGGCTTGCAAAAGGTGGCAATGGCGGCTTCGGAAACAGCCATTTCAAGTCGTCGACCAACCGCGCACCGCGTCGAGCCAATCCGGGAGAGCCTGCCGAGGAGTTGACGGTCTGGCTCCGGCTAAAACTCATCGCAGATGCTGGTCTCGTCGGATTGCCAAATGCGGGCAAGTCGACATTCCTGGCTGCAGTCAGCGCGGCACGCCCGAAGATCGCCGATTATCCCTTCACGACCTTGTTTCCCAATCTCGGTGTGGTGCGCGTGGACGAAACCGACTTTGTGCTTGCCGATATTCCCGGCCTCATTGAGGGCGCACACGAGGGTGCCGGAATCGGCGACCGCTTCCTTGGACATGTCGAGCGTTGCCGCGTTTTGCTGCATCTGATCGACGCGACCCTGGAAGACCCGGCCGCAGAATATCTGACGATCCGCGGAGAACTGGAGGCCTATGGCGGCGAGCTCGACTCAAAGCAGGAGATCATCGCACTGAACAAGTGCGATGCAGTTGGTGAGGACGCGCTAGCTGAAAAGCGCCGAGCCATATCCCAAGTTAGTGGACAAGATCCTCTGTGCATTTCCGCTGTTACCGGTGCAGGCGTACGCAGTGCATTGCGTGAAATCGCGGCGGCGATCCACACGGGCAAGGCCGCCGATGTCGTACAGCCGGAAGAGGCAGGTTGGCGGCCATGAGAACGGAGTGGAACGAGGCCAAGCGTCTGGTCATCAAAATCGGATCATCACTGCTGGTCGATACCGAAACCGGCACACTGAAGGCCGAATGGCTTGCCTCGCTCGCAAGCGATATCGCGGATCTTGCCGCCGAGGGACGTTCGGTCATCGTCGTCTCCTCTGGATCGATTGCGCTTGGTCGCAATGTCCTGCGTCTGCCCGCAGGTCCGCTGAAACTGGAAGACAGTCAGGCCGCGGCATCTGTCGGTCAGATCGATCTGGCGCATGCCTATGCCGGGCACTTCAAAGCGCACGGTCTGGTAACGGCCCAAGTCCTGCTGACGCTCTCCGATACCGAAGAGCGTCGGCGTTATCTCAACGCACGCAGCACGATAGAGACGCTGCTCAAACTCAAGGCCGTTCCGGTGGTAAACGAGAACGACACGGTTGCAACCAGTGAGATCCGCTACGGTGACAATGACCGACTGGCGGCGCGTGTTGCCAGCATGATGAGTGCCGACTGCCTCGTGCTGCTGTCGGACATCGACGGCCTCTACACTGCACCGCCTTTGCAATCGCCGAATGCATCACGCCTGGATGAGGTTACCGAGATTACGCCAGAGATCGAAGCGATGGCGGGCGATACCGGCACGGATCTCTCGCGGGGCGGCATGGTCACGAAAATCACGGCCGCCAAAATCGCAGGCGCGGCCGGTACGCATATGGTCATTACCACCGGCAAGGAACTTCATCCGATCAAGGCACTCGCCGACGGCGGCCCCGCCACATGGTTTCTCGCAGAAGCCACACCGGTGGCCGCTCGCAAGCGCTGGATTGCCGGATCGCTTGAACCCCGGGGCTCGGTCATCGTCGATCAGGGTGCCGCGCAAGCCCTACAGGCAGGCAACAGTCTGCTGCCCGCAGGCGTGTCGCAGCTTGAGGGCAGATTCGATCGAGGCGATGCGGTGATTATCCGTTTGGCCGATGGTAAAATTCTCGGGCGTGGCATTTCGGCCTATGCTCGATCCGATGCAGAGCGGATCATCGGCCACAAAAGCCGTGAAATCGCAGATATACTGGGCTACCGTGGCCGATCGGAGCTGATCCATCGAGACGATATGGCTCTAACGCAGAAGAGCGAAAAGAGGACGAGAAATGGTGGACGCGGCAATCAAACTGAATGACGCGCGCGACGATGTCGGAGCCGTGATGAGTGGACTTGGCCAGGCAGCCAAGGCAGCGGCACGTGAACTTGCCCTTGCGGACACCGACACTAAGAACAAAGCCCTGCAGGCAATGGCGACGGCGATCCGCGACAGAGAAGGCGCCATTATCTCGGCAAATGACAAGGACGTCGAGCTTGCCAAATCGCGGGAAAGACCAGCGGCCTTTATCGATCGATTGAGACTGACGCCGGATCGTATTGAAGGAATGGCGAAAGGTCTGGAGGATATCGCGGCACTCGACGACCCGGTTGGCGCTGTCATGGCAACCTGGGATCGCCCGAATGGGTTGCAGATCGAACGCGTACGGGTACCGCTCGGCGTTATCGGCATCATCTACGAGAGCAGACCCAATGTCACCGCCGATGCAGGCGGATTGTCGCTTAAGGCAGGAAATGCCGTCATCTTGCGCGGCGGCTCCGAAAGCGCATGTTCCGCCGAGGCAATCCATCAGTCACTCGTCGAGGGATTAAGAGCTGCGGGATTGCCCGAGGCAGCCATTCAGCTTGTACCGACAACCGACCGCGAAGCCGTGGGCCTGATGCTCAAGGGTCTCGATGGCGCAATCGACGTCATCGTTCCGCGAGGCGGAAAGAATCTGATCTCCCGGGTACAGTCCGATGCGCGCGTGCCGGTCTTCAGCCATCTTGAAGGTCTCTGTCATGTCTATGTCGACGGCAAGGCCGATCTGGAGATGGCAAAAGATATCGTGGTCAATGCCAAGATGCGCCGCACAGGGATCTGCGGCGCGGCTGAAACCCTGCTTGTCGACCGGGCTGCCGAGGCAACCCATCTGACCCCTCTTGTCGAGGCGCTGATTTCCGCAGGCGTCGAAGTGCGCGGTGACGCCGCTGTTCAAGCAAGCCGTCTCGATACCACCCCGGCGACGGAAGACGACTGGGTCACCGAATATCTCGACTCGATCATTTCAGTGAAGATCATCGACGGGGTAGACGATGCGATCGACCATATCGCACGTTATGGGTCGCAACACACCGATGCGATCGTGACTGACGATCAAGAGACCGCGGACAAATTTCTCAACCAGGTCGATAGCGCAATCGTTCTGCACAACGCCTCGACCCAGTTTGCCGACGGCGGCGAATTCGGCATGGGCGCCGAAATCGGTATTGCCACCGGCAAGATGCATGCGCGTGGTCCGGTCGGAGTCGAACAACTGACGAGCTTCAAATATCGTGTCCGTGGATCGGGGCAGACCCGGCCGTGATCACTTAAAATGCCGGAAATTGAGCAAATGGACGTTAGCGCAGAGATTCTGCGCCGACCTCCCCCGGCATATTCGGGAATGCGCATCGGCCTGCTCGGGGGCTCGTTCGATCCGCCTCATGACGGGCATAGGCATATCAGTCTGGTTGCACTGAAACGCCTCCAGCTCGACCGTCTATGGTGGCTCGTAACGCCGGGCAACCCATTGAAATCCCCCGATGCCCGGAAATCCTTTGCGAGACGCCTGGAACTGGCAAGGCTCTGGGCTCGTCATGCGCGCATCGACGTCACAGGATTCGAGGCGCGCCATCCCGACCCCTTTACCGTTCACACCCTGACGGTCTTGAAACGGCGATTTCCCGGCGTTGCATTCACATGGATAATGGGTGCCGACAATCTGGCGACCTTTCATCGCTGGCGCGGCTGGCGCGATATTGCGAATCTCGTTCCGATCGCCGTTATCGACCGGCCCAGTTATCGTTACAAGGCTCTCAGCGCCCCTGCGGCGAAGGTCCTGGCCGACTATCGCATTGACGATGCGGATGTCGGCGGCCTTTCGACAGCCAATGTTCCTGTTTGGACACTGCTGAATTTGCGCCTTGCAGATATCTCTTCAACCGAGATACGTGAAAAGAACCGCCCCGATTAACGTTCGACGTCTATCAGCCCCCGGCTTTCAAGCGGGCCTGACGCGCATCGACGTAGCGGGTCGTTACATTGGCGGCCTCGAATTCGGGATCATCCAGAACCTCCAGGAGGAACGAGAGATTCGTTCCGACCCCCGAGATCTTTGTCTCCGCCAATGCCCGCCGCATACGGGCAATCGCAGCTACTCGATCCTGGCCGGAGGCGATCATTTTTGCGATCATGGGATCGTAGAACGGCGTGATGTCATCGCCCTCGCGAACACCGGTATCGATCCGCAGATCATCGCTTTGATCAGGGAACTGCAAGGTTTCCAGCGGTCCGGGCGAGGGAAAGAAGTTCTTCTCTGGACGTTCCGCATAGATGCGGCATTCCACGGCATGCCCATCACAGGACAACTCATCCTGCGCCGGTGCGGTCAGGCCTCCGCACGCGGCCTCAATCTGCCAGCGGACCAAATCGAGCCCGGTGACCATCTCGGTTGCGGAATGCTCGACCTGGATCCGCGTATTCATCTCCAGAAACGTCACATCGTCACGGTCGCAGTCATAGACAAACTCGACCGTTCCGGCACCGAGATAGCGTTGCCCCCGGACCAAAGACAAGGCCGCCTCATGGAGCCTTGCGCGAACACCATCGGATAGCGACGGCGCCGGCGCCTCCTCGATCACCTTCTGGAAACGACGCTGGATCGTGCAGTCCCTGTCGAAGATATGTACACCGTCGCCATCGCCGAAGCCGAAGACCTGGACTTCGACGTGGCGCGCATTGGGAACATAGCGTTCGAGATAAACGGACGGATCGCTAAAAGTTCGTCCGGCCAGCTTTTGTGTCGTCTCGATCGCCGCGGCAAGCTTGTCCGACGACTCCACAACACGCATTCCGATACCGCCGCCTCCGGCCGCCGCCTTTACCAGAAGCGGGTAGCCGATCCCATCGGCAATGGCATCCAGATTTTCAATCTCGGCAGAATCGAACCGATCGCTTCCCGGGAGGACCGGTACGTTGCATTCGCGGGCAATCGCACGCGCGCGCTCCTTGTCGCCCATGGCAGTGATTGTTTCGGATGCCGGTCCGATCCATATCAAGCCCGCTTCTTGTACCTGTGCCGCAAAGTTCGCGTTTTCCGACATGAAGCCGTAACCGGGATGAATAGCATCCGCGCCGCTTTTCTCTGCAGCCTCGAGTATGGCCTGTGCATCGAGATAGCTCTTCGGGGCCGGCGGCGGCCCGATTTCCACTGCCTGGTCGGCGAGCGATACATGCAGAGCATTGCGGTCAGCTTCGGAATAGACCCCAACTGTTTCGATTCCCATTTCCTTGCAGGTTCGTATGATCCGACAGGCAATCTCGCCTCTATTGGCAATCAGAATTTTGGATATTGGCGACACAGTACGGTCTCGTCCTTGATAGAGATATGGTTGTCGGAAATGAGCGGTTATGGCGATACGCCGGCTTTCGCCTTCGGCCCGAGGTTTGAGCGCAAACGGCCTTCCGCCAGAGCGATGAATTCGCAGAGGATCGGCCGGGTCTCCCGCGGATCGATAATCTCCTCTACCGCAAATGCTTCGGCCGTGCGAAAGGGTGACGCATAGGCGCGCAATTCCGCTTCCAATTCTCTCTCGCGCGCCTTGGGATCGGGAGCGGCGGCAATATCGCGTCTGAACGCGGCCGCAACACCCCCTTCGACCGGCAACGAGCCCCACTCTCCAGTCGGCCAAGACAGCTTTAGATCGATATCGTTCTTGTTGCAGGTCGCCATACCTGCCATCCCGTAGCATTTTCGGATGACCAGTGTGATGGTCGGGACGCTGAGTTGACCGGCGACATAGACGGCCCGCATACCCTCTCGCAATGTCCCCTCTTGTTCGGCTTTGAGACCGACCATGAAACCTGGAACATCGACGAAGAAGACAATCGGGATGTGGAACGTATCGCACAATTCCATGAAACGGATTTGTTTGCGCGCAGCGGCCGCGTCCATGGCACCGCCATAGATCTTCGGGTTGTTGGCGATAACGCCGACGGGACGTCCTCCCAGCCGCGCCAATGCCGTAATGACAGCCTTCCCGTTCGTCGGCTGGATCTCGAACATCGAGCCCAAATCGACCACATACGAGACGAGCGTTCGCATGTCATAGGGCAGCGTCCGCTTGTCAGGCACAATGTGCGCAAGAGCGTCTTCACAACGATCCGTTGGATCAGGACATTCGACGTTTGGCGGCAATTCCCAGACATTCTGAGGCATGAAGCTAAGGAACTTGCAGATCTGTTCGAATGCCTCTTCTTCCGTGTCCACGGCATTGTGGATCGTGCCCGCCTTGTCGACGGCAGTCTTGGCACCGCCGAGTTCATCTTTGTCGATGTCTTGACCAAGTGAACGTTTCACCACGGGCGGGCCGGCGGCAAACACCTGACTCGTGCCCCGCACCATCAGCGAAAAATGCGAGAGGATCGCACGCCCTGCCGGACCGCCTGCAGCCGTACCGACAACCGCAGCGACGACAGGGACCTCACCTAACAGCTGTACCGAGCGTTCGAAACCATCGACGCCGGGAAACACGACATAGCCGCGGCGTTTCGCCGACGTCACCGTTCCGCCGGCACCGTCGATCAGATTGACCAAGGGAATCTTGTAGTGATGGGCCAGATCCTCGATAAAGCCACCCTGCCCGCCCTTGCGTCTCATGGCACCGAACGTTGTTCCGCCGCGAACCGTAAAGTCCTCGCCGCCGATCGCCACGGGGCGGCCATCGATACGGGCAAGGCCGGCAACATAGGGTGCGGGTTTTGCGCTTATGAGTTTGTGGTTCTCGTCATACTCCCCCGAGCCCGCAAGTGTTCCGATCTCTCGCAGACTGTTTTCATCGGTAAGCCGGCCGATGCGCTCGCGGATCGTCAGCTTGCCGTTCGAGCGATGACGTTCGACGGATTCGGAACCACCCATTTCCTGGGCGAATCCGCGACGGATATGAACTTCGTCTATGAGCGGATTGACCGATCCGTCATCGACGTCGGTACTTCCCCTGTCCGTTTTCATGTCTCGATCGTGCACAGGGCTTGATCCTCTTCCACCGAGTCCTCCGGCTGGACAAGGATTTCTTTCAACGTACCCGCTTCCGGCGCCTCGACGGGGATTTCCATCTTCATGGACTCAAGGATCATGATGACATCCCCCTCTTCCACACGGTCTCCAACGGATTTCTCAATTTTCCAGACCGAGCCGGTCACTTCGGATTCTATGGATTTGGAAGCCATTCAATTTTCCCAGTTCAATTCTTCTGCGTTCAGATTTCAGCGTTTGGCGACAAGCCGGCAACAATGCCGCTTTGCTGCAACCCTTGGATCTGCTGTTCGGTCAAAGCCAACTCGTCCCTCAAGACAGCCAAAGTGTCTTCACCGATCCGCGGTCCCGCCCGCCAAACGGCACCAGGTGTCTGAGAGAGTTTCGGCACAATGCCGGTTACGGTCACCGCGCCGAGATCGGCGTCGTCGACATCCAGGAGCATTTCGCGCGCGCGATAGTGAGGATCGTCGAAAATATCAGCGACGGTGTAAATGCGTGCTGCGGGCACCTTCGCATCAACCATGATCGCTTCGATTTCAGCTGTGGTTTTGGTTCTGGTCCACTCGCTGATCTCGGCATCGCACGCATCCTCATTCTCAACGCGCGCAAGGTTCGATGAAAAACGAGGATCGTCTGCCAAATGCGGTTTGCCAATTGCGTTCGCCAGACGAGCGAAGACCGCTTCTGCGGCAGCAGTAATGACGATCTGACGCCCGTCGCCGGTCTCGTAAAGAGAGTTTGGCGTGCTACCGGGCAATCTTGGTCCTGCGCGCTCAGCGACTTTCCCCGCTTGTTGAAAGGCTGGAATGTGCGGCTCCATGAAGCTGAACGCCCCCTCATAGAGCGCCGAATCGACTATCTGCCCACGGCCGGTCCGATGACGTTCGACAACGGCCATGACAGCGCCAAACGCAGCATACAGACCGGCAATGTAATCCGTGATCGAGGTTGCAACGCGCGGCGGCGGACGATCCGGGTCGCCGGTGATTTCGCGCATACCGCTGACGGCTTCGCACACGACGCCGTAGCCACCACGCGTACTATAGGGTCCGTCCTGACCAAATCCACTGATCTGGACAAAGATCAGACCAGGGTTTTCCTGGGAGAGTTCATCATAGCCCAGCCCCCATCGCTTCATCGTTCCCGGACGAAAGTTCTCGACGACGATATCGGCTTTCCGGCAGAGGTCTCGTGCAAGCTCCCGCCCCGCTTCGTCGCGAAGATTGAGTGATATCAGGCGCTTGTTGCGCAGGATCGATGCTGCATAGAGCGACTGACCGTCGTGCTGGGTGCCCATTGAGCGAATGGTGTCGCCTTCGGGCTGTTCGATCTTGATGACGTCAGCTCCAAAATCAGCGAGAAGCCGGGCGCAGAACGGGCCGGCGACCGTGGAGCCGAACTCAACGACGCGCAGACCCACCAAGGGCCCGGAGGCGGGATTGCTGTTTGATTCTGTTTCCATCCGATCCGGCTTTCCTCACAAAAGATATGTCTGGTAGCGCTGAAACCACTCACGCGCGGTGCGGATGTTCTCGCGTTTCAGCTGTTCGGCTAGGTCAGCGTCGCCGTCGCGCATCGCGCGCAGAATTTCCTGATGCTGACGAAAGCCTTCCATTGCGCGCCCGGGCACAAGAACCAGGCGCCGAGTCATTCCCTGGATCCGGTCATAAAGACTGTCCAACAGGTCTTTGAGCGTTTCATTCTCGGCGGCGGCAATGCACGCTGTACGGAACTCGCTCACGGCCGCTGTATAGGAATCGAAGTCATTGGCTGCGACCGCGTCTCTCAAAGAGTCTCCGAACACATCAAGGAGGCGTTCCCAGGTTTCTGGACCGGCGCGCTCGGTCGCAAGACGGACCATCGCCGCCTCCAGAAATTCCCGGACTTCAAACAATTCCTGAATCCGGTCGGCCTCCAGCCGGGTGACGACCGCACCTTTGTTGGGGATTCTCTCGATGAGACCGCGTTCCTCGAGAATGCCGAATGCGTCGCGAACCCGTCCCCGAGAGACTGCGAATTCCTGTGCCAGCGCATGCTCTCGCAAACGTGTGCCAGGCGGTACTTCGTGCCCGACTATCCGCCGACGCAGTTCTTCGACGAGGCGCTCCGTATCCGACGCCGCCATTGCAGCGGATGACGAAACAGCAGCAAGCTTAACAATTTTCTCGTCGGGCATCGGACTTGCGCCTCTTCAGACGTCGATTTCCCTCAAAATTGATTTTTACACACAACATTGTCAACAATTTTGTTGCAATCCTGCTACGAAGAAAAACTGACGCGATTGTCCGAAGCCTGATAGATTGGAAGATGGCTGGAGTTCGCTTGTTGCGGGACAGGTCTCGCTTGCGACGCTTGAATTTCACATTTCGCGCATATTATGATTCCAGCAAAGGCTTGGTTTTCGCCAGGTTCGAGATAGAATGGCGTTGTCCGGTTTGGGCAAGGCCAAATGGCAATCGACGGCAGCATGACGAAGGGACACCCACCTGAGTATGCCTACAACGACTGAGGCGACCGAAAGCGGTACGCCCATAGCCGAACATCGGCCTATCAACGCCGATGCGGCTGCAGTGCTAAGCTTGATGCTGGAAACTCTGGACGATGCGAAAGCGGAGGACATTGTATCGATCGCATTGGCTGGCAAATCCACCATTGCAGATCAGATGATCGTTGCTTCGGGACGCTCGCGCACACATGTGGGTGCGATTGCCGACCGCTTGCTCAAGGCCCTCAAGAAAGAGGGTTACGGTAATAAGCGTGTCGAGGGGATGCCCCATTGCGACTGGGTTCTGATCGATACGGGAGATGTCATTGTGCATATCTTCCGGCCGGAAGTGCGCGAGTTTTACAATCTCGAAAAGATGTGGTCGTCCGACCGACCGGAAGATCTCTCCGTCGTCCCCAGCTGACGTCGGCCGATCATGCGTTTTGTCATCGTCGCCGTCGGTCGCCTCAAAGGCCATGCCGAACGGGCACTGATGTCTCGCTATCAGGAAAGGCTGGCGCCGTTGGGCCGTTCTCTCGGACTGGGGCCGCTCACGGTCTTTGAGACGAACTCGGGAAAACGCAGCACGGGCCGCGACCGACAGAGTGACGAAGCAGCGGCGCTGCTGGCCAAGGTCCCAGACCAGGCTCATCTCATTGCAATGGACGAGCACGGCAAAACACGCACCAGTGAACAGTTGGCTCACCATATTGCTGCGCTTCGCGATGACGGCGTGCGCGACCTGGTACTAGCTATCGGTGGCGCCGATGGGCATCAATCCGATTTGCTGACGGCAGCAAATGAGCGCCTATCGCTCGGGCCGATGACCCTGCCACATGAACTGGCGCGCTGCATTCTCGCCGAACAGCTGTACCGCGCTGTTACGATATTGGCGAAACACCCATACCATCGCGAATGAACATACTGCCGCGGAATGGCCGCTTTTATAAATCAATCGTGTTACCATCCTTGATTGGCTCAGCCCGTTTGCACAAGGTCGGGTCTTCAGGATACCGGCGCGCCGGCAGCGCTGAGAAAAGAGATATGCATCGCAATCTTACGCCATACATGATCGCAGGATCGATCCAAGTCACACGTTTCGCCTGTTTGATCCTGATCGCATTGCTGCTCCCGACTGCGGGAGGCCTGCCGGTCAATGCGCAAGAATCCGATTTCCTGCAAGACGCGTTCGACGGCAAACAGAAGCCGAAAGACGCATCTGGTGAGGCACAAGAGAATGCAGCGGAAAAGAAACAGCCCGAACCGACTCCTGAAGAAATCGAGGCCCAAAAGAAATTAGAAGCGACGCAACGAGCGCTGGAAAAGGTAAAACAGGAAAAGATCCAGGCTCAGCAACGCCTTGAAGCCAGACGTAAGGCGCTAGAGACTGTCCGGGGACGAGAGCAGGCCGTCGCCAAGGATGTTAAAGTCATCGAGAGCGAGCGCGCCAAGCTCAACAGCCAACTGATTGAGACGGCACGCCGGATCCGGGAAAGCGAATCAATCCTCTTACAGACCGAAGACCGGTTGCTTGACCTGACGAAGCAGGAAGGCGAAGTGCGCCGATCCATTGACGAACGCCACGATACGGTCGCGAAGCTGTTGGGTGCGATGCAGCGAATCGGCAGGCAACCTCCGCCACCACTCGTAACGCAGCGCGACGATGCCTTGAAAATGGTTCGCAGTGCCATGCTGCTGGCGTCGATTCTGCCGGAACTCGAGACGCAGGCAGCGCGGTTGACGCGCGATCTCGAGGATCTGGTTGATCTTCAGGAGCGAACACGGATCGAACAAATTCGCGTGAAGGAGGAGAGCGAGAAACTCGCTTTGGAACAAGAGCGGGTCGATGGATTGCTGGCTGAGAAAAAGGCGCGCTTGAGCGAGCGCCAAGTCCAACTGGCAAGCATCCAATCGGCTGCAAAGCAATATGCCAACAACCTTACCGAGTTAAACGCTTTCTTGTCTCGCATGGACAAGGAGATCGACAAGACGGTCAAGGCGGTCGATCGGGGTCAAGGCAAACTGCTCAGAGCGCGACAGAGAGCCGCAGAAGCCCGCAGAAAGGCTGAGGAAGCGGAGCGCAGGGCCGAAGAGGCCAGACAGCGCGCCATCGAAGAAAAACGCCTTGCTGCAATACGTGAGGCAGAAGCCCAAAAGCGGGCGGAACTCAAGGCTGCCGAAGAGCAAAGGATCGCCGAGCTCAGAGCAGCCGAGGCCAAGAAACAAGCAGAATTGCGTGCTGCGGAAGCGGCCCGGCTGGCAAAACTCGAGGCGGAGCAACGCAAAAAACTTGGCGACAAGCCGGTTGTCGAGCTGAAACCGACCAAGCGTGTTGCTCTCGCAAGTCCGGGGCGAATGAAACCATCGGTACCATTTCGAAAAGCGCGTGGTACAGTGCCATTGCCTGTATCAGGTCGGACACTTACAAAGTTTGCTTCCGACGACGGTTTTGGTGGTAAGACCAAAGGTCTGGAGCTTCAGACCCGCGGCAATTCGCAGGTCACATCTCCAATGGACGGCTGGATCGTTTATTCAGGACCGTTTAGAAGCTATGGGCAACTCTTGATCATCAATGCTGGCGAGGGATATCATATCCTGCTAGCCGGGATGAACCAAATCGACGTAAGTCTCGGTCAGTTCGTACTCAAGGGCGAGCCGATTGGAATTATGGGTACATCGGTGGCGGACGGGAAAGAGGACGAACCGAAGCGTCCTGTCCTCTATGTCGAGTTTCGGAAGGACGGGCGGCCGATTGACCCCGATCCATGGTGGGCCGAGGGGCCAAAGAAGGTGCAAGGATGATGCGGAAGTCTGAATTTGCTCTATGGACGTTTGTGGTTCTGGCCGTACTTGCTGCCGGTACAACTGTCTACAATCTTACGCGCACCCATTCTGCGAGTGCTGCGAACTCCGATATCTATCGCCATCTCGATCTGTTCGGTGATGTGCTGGAGCGTGTGCGCTCCGATTACGTCGAATCACCCAACGACGAGAAACTCATCGAATCGGCCATCAATGGGATGCTGAGCAATCTCGATCCGCATTCGGCATTTCTCAACGCCAAGCATTTCCGCGACATGCAGGTGCAAACGCGGGGTGAGTTTGGCGGCCTGGGTATCGAAGTCACGATGGAAAACGGAGTCGTCAAGGTCGTATCCCCGATTGAGGACACACCGGCGGCCCGCGCGGGGGTTCTGTCCGGTGATCTTGTCACCCATCTGGACGGCGAGCAGATTGTCGGACTGACATTGCAGGAAGCCGTCGAGAAAATGCGCGGACCGGTTAATACGCCGATCAACCTCACGGTCGTGCGCAAGGGCGCGGATGAACCGTTCGATATCAAGATTGTCCGCGACGTTATTCGCATCAATCCGGTCAAGGCCCGCGCCGAAGGGAATGTCGGTTACGTACGGATCACGACTTTCAACGAGCAGACATTTTCAAGTCTGAGAAAATCGGTCGACAAACTGAAGAAGGAAATCGGCAGCGATCTCAAAGGTTATGTGATTGATCTGCGAAACAACCCTGGTGGTCTTCTCGATCAGGCGATTGCCGTATCCGACGCATTTCTTGACCAAGGGGCTATTGTGCTGACGCGAGGCCGCAATCTCGAAGAGACGCAACGCTCCAATGCCCGCGAAGGCGATATAACAGGCGGCAACAAGCTTGTCGTGCTGATCAATGGTGGCTCCGCATCCGCGTCGGAAATCGTCGCAGGAGCACTGCAGGACCATCGCCGGGCAACAATTATTGGAACACGGTCATTTGGAAAGGGCTCGGTGCAGACGATCATTCCGCTGGGCACGAGTGGCGCTATTCGATTGACCACAGCGCGCTACTACACGCCGTCAGGGCGCTCGATCCAGGCCAAAGGTATCGATCCCACGATCGTCGTGGAGCAAGAACTGCCGGAAGAACTCAAGAAACGGGCCAAGCCACGTGGCGAGGCGAGTTTGCGCGGTCATCTGAAAAGCGAAGGCGGAAACGAAGAAACCGGCAGCTCAGCCTATGTTCCCACGGACAAGGAGAAGGACAGCCAGCTCAAGGCGGCACTGAACTTCGTTCGTGGCATCAAGGCGACTAACGAGCCTGTCAAAAAGTCTATCGCTAACTAGGGCAGCTTGAATTGGATGGGTGCGCGGTCATTCTCGACGTAGCGCATTCCCATCGGTGCGGTGGACTAGAGCAACGTGCGTTTAGTCAAACGCACACAAGTTGCTCTAGCAGCTTAGAGTCGATCAACTTTTCTGCACTTTGTCGATTCCGACTAAGTGCAGGTTGATCTAGCGTATTAGGCGGAGGTTGGAGTAGAGAGTCTCGGGCTGCGTGATACGCCCGGCGTACCGCCTCAGGTATCACGAATTGGTCCTGGACCGCTCCACGGCTGATCGTCATGATCAGCCGTGGAGCGGTCTGGAACCGGGGGTCCGGGGGAGCGACACCATATGAAGGCGTTGGCGATTACTGCTGCCGCAAGCATTGGCGCCCTCGCAGCTGCCATCATATGGTTTGCTGTCGTTGGTGATCCGATGGGCGGCGAGCCTGTTGCTGTCCTCAAAATTGATCCGACAAGTCGCCCAGCGTCGGCGCTAGAATCGGTGGCGCCGAAACCGGTGAGCCGGGCCGGCAAGACCCAGGCAAGCCTGAGCCCCAGCCCGGCCACGCCGGCGCAGTCCGAAGTTGGGCAACCTGGAGCCTCGAAAAGAACCGGGAAGTTTGAGACACCGCCGGATGTCGCCATCGTCGGGATCGCCGCGAGCCCGGCAGCAGAATCGATAAGACCGCGGCAGAGCGTACCGCTGGAACGCGCAAAAGCCGGTGACGGCGGTGCAATCGTACTACCGCCCGTTCCAATCGATTCACTGGTTGAAAATTCGAGTGTCGGCCCTTTGCCAAGGATCGCGGACGATGGGCGTCGGCCAAGTCATGTCTACGCCCGCCCCATCAAGATTTCAGCGTTGCCGCAACCAGGTGAGCCGGCCAGAATTGCAGTCCTGATAACCGGTCTCGGCCTATCCGATATCGAGACGACGAGCGCTATTCAGAAACTGCCTGGCGCCGTTACGCTTGCTCTCGGTCCATACGGATCAAACCTTCAGAGTTGGATGCGCAAGGCTCGTGAGGGTGGGCATGAGGTGATGCTACAAGTTCCCCTGGAGCCTTTCGATTATCCGGACAATGATCCCGGTCCCCATACGCTATTGACCAATCTCACACCCAAAGAGAATGAAAAGCGATTGCATTGGATCCTGTCGCGCGTCACCGGCTATGTCGGCGTGACCAATCATATGGGCACCAAATTTCAGGCAGCGCGTTCGGCTCTCCAGCCGGTCCTCAAGGAAATCGGCAAACGCGGATTACTGTATGTTGACAACGGCACGTCCCAGCGCTCGACAGCAAAGAAGACGGCAGAAGACCTGAATCTCGGTTTTGCCAAAAGCGAAATCAATATCGATGCGGCCAAGACTGGTGATGGGATCGACGCTGCGCTGGCAAAGCTCGAGTCGATTGCAAAGGAGAACGGCCTCGCTATTGCCGTAGCCTCCAGCCTGCCAATCACGATCGATCGATTGTCCGAGTGGGCAAAGACACTGAAAGACAAAGATCTCGTCCTTATTCCACTAAGCGCAGCAATCCATGCCCAGCAGCAGAGTTGATCCAAATTCGCTTCCCTATCGGGCCTGTGTCGGAATCTGCCTGTTCAATCGGATAGGCGAGGTGTGGATCGGACGCCGAATCGCCGAGGTCGATGGGGACATCGAAGTGTTTGCATGGCAAATGCCGCAAGGTGGCATCGACGAAGGGGAAGCCCCACGTGAAGCGGCGTTTCGTGAGCTTGGCGAAGAAGTCGGTACAGAGAATGCGGACATCGTTTCGGAATCCAGAGACTGGCTGAGTTACGATTTGCCCGCCGAGAGAATTGGCTCGGCACTGAAGGGCAAGTATCGCGGTCAACGGCAAAAATGGTTCGCGATGCGGTTCAACGGTGACGACAGCGAATTCGATATTGGCGCCAAACCTGGTCACAAAGCAGAATTCGATGCCTGGCGCTGGGCACCACTCGGTGACCTGCCGGGTTTGGTTGTCCCGTTCAAACGTCCGGTCTACGAGGCGCTCATCGTCGAATTCGCCGACCTTCCGGAACGCATATGCGATTAGTGCGAACCGCGCGTCACGACTCACGCCATTGCGTGTCAAAGGAGGGGTGGTTCAATCTCACATTGATGGTTGGTGTATTGGCAGGTCCAGAAGCGCTCGGCGCTTGAGCCAAAGGGTCGGGCGATAGCGCTCTTCTCCGGTGATTTCCTGCAGCTCTGTCATGATCGTTAGAAGAGACTTCGCTCCGATATCCTCCACGATCTCCAGTGGGCCGAGGGGATAGTTAAGCCCTAACTTCATGGCGAGATCGATATCCGACGGCGCGGCCAATCCGATTTCCGCCATGTAACAGCCGAGATTGGCGATCATGCCCCGTAGGCGCTGAGCGACAAAGCCAGGCGAATCGGCGATTGCCGTAACGGCACGACCGGACTGCTGAATGCGCGCGCCGACTGCATCGCGATAGAGCAGATCTGCGCCGGGCGGTGTCATGATCGTCAATCGCGTTTCGGTATCCGTTGTCAGGTCAATCGCTACCAGCCGACGATAGTCGGCACCCGTACGCACGGCGACATGGGTGCAATCTTCTCCAAGCGGTGCGGCAAGAATCGGCAAGTCGGCGGCGTCGCCCGATTCGACCGTCAGGCCGACTGAATTGCAGAATCTCTGGAGAGCCTCGTCCGGCTCTGCCAGGCATACACGCTCCGCAGGCGAAACATCGGTCTGCAAGTCCGGCGACGGCGGATCAATCTTTGCACCCTTCTCATCGTAGCGGAAATTGCCTTGGCGGGTCTTGCGCCCGAGTCGTCCGGCGTCGAACAGGGCCTTGTGCATTGGCGAGGTGCGCAGGCGCGGATCCTGCATGTAGCCGTTATAGACAATCTGGGATACGGGATAGTTGACGTCGACGCCGGTCAAATCCATCAACTCGAACGGCCCCATGCGAAAACCACAACAGTCGCGCATGATCGCATCGATCTCAGCGGGTGACGCAACGCCCTCATGGGCGATGCGCAAGCCTTCGGTTGTGTATGAACGCCCCCCCAGATTGACGAGGAAGCCGGGGGCATCCTGCACGACAACCGGCGTCCGGCCCATCCTCTGACCGAGCACAACCAATGCCTCCGTTACGTCAGGGAGCGTGTCCGGCCCCTCGATCACCTCTACGAGAGCCATCAGTGGAACCGGATTGAAGAAGTGAAACCCTGCGATACGCCCCTTGTTGACCGCATCTCGTGCCATAGACGCAATCGGAATCGAGGATGTGTTAGAAGCGATGATACAATCCTCGGATACGATATCCTCCAGAGCGCTGATCAGCGCTGCCTTGACATCGAAGTCCTCGAATACTGCCTCGATCACAGCGTCTGCATCGGTCAGATCGCTCAAGCGCTCCGCGACCTCGACATAGCCACCAAATGCCTTTGCATCGTCCTGAGTGATCCGCTCTTTCACAGCAAGTCGATCAAGCCGCGCCTGGATTTGCGACTGCGCCCGCTTTGCTCCACCTTCCGCCTCGTCGAACAGGATCGTGCGCATACGACCCATGGCAGAGACCTGTGCGATGCCCTGGCCCATCGCGCCTGTACCGACGACAGCCACACAATAGGTTTCGGTCTGCGGAGATTTCATTGGTCACCCTCGTCTTATCTGTTGTTGCCGCCTTGCTGCGGGCCGGCGAGCGTGTCATAGGCTGCGCTGTTTGGTCAAACCTTATGGAGAGCACGATGAGTGAGGATGCGTTGGTCTTGTCGGAACGGCATGAAGGCGGAGTTATGGTCATCTCCATCAACCGGCCGGAGGTACGCAATGCACTGAACACAGCGACCCGCCAGGCCCTCGCGGCAGCCTTTGATGCGATCCATGACGACGAAAGCGTGCGAGCCGTGATCCTGACCGGCAAAGGGGACAATTTTGCCGCTGGTGCCGACCTCAACGAATTCATCAATGCCGATCCAGTGGAAATCTATAAGCGCCGGTCCGAGCGCTACTGGAATGCGATCGCGACAACGCCACAACCGGTCATTGCGGCGATCAATGGCTTCGCGCTCGGTGGCGGTCTCGAGGTCGCCATGGCATGCGATATCCTGATCGCCGGCGAAGGCGCGCGCGTCGGCCAGCCAGAGGTTCGGGTCGGCATCATGTGCGGTGCCGGCGGAACACAACGCCTGACCAGAGCAGTCGGAAAATTCCAAGCCATGCATATGTGTCTCACCGGCAAGCCGATCACGGCTGCCGATGCCCATCGTATCGGCCTTGTGTCGGAAGTCGTCCCTGACGATGCCGTACTGGACACAGCCCTCGAGATAGCGACGGAGATCGCCAAGCTGCCCCCGCTCTCCGTCATGCAGACCAAGGAATCCATATTGCAGGCGGCCAATACATCCCTGGAGGCAGGCCTTGCATTCGAACGCAAGTCCTTTCAAATGCTCTTTGCGAGCCAGGACAAGAAAGAGGGGATGACGGCATTCTTCGAGAAAAGAAAACCGGACTTCAAAGGCTCATAGAGGTCCGGTGGTGCTTGTTTGGCCAAAATCCCGCTGATCGATCACAGGCGAATTCCTGAGGAATGCTCCTAGCGTCTCTCTCCCATCCTGCATCACGACATCGAGACGGGCGAGTTCGGCGTTCAGCAGGCGGCGCTCTGCGGTTAGATGGTTGAACTGCGCGTCGCAACCCGTAATTGGACCCGGATAGGCGCGAATCTCCTCGATCACCGAGCGACGCCGCTCTTCGAGATAGGCCTGTACCGCCTGCCAACTCATCTCTTTCGTCATCGTCTCGGCTCGTCGTCGCCTTGTCAGCGCAGACCAACTTTTCCGCGGCCGATCGATTCCGAACAAACGCAGGTTGATCTACAGCGCCGATCATCGCAGTTTGCGCCCATTATGCAAGACAGGCCCATTCACCATATTCCACCCGACTACGACCCGTTGTCCCAGGAGACACCATCCGGATTCCAGTTGCTGCTTGGCTACCGGATTACTGTCTGGCGTCAGGATTTTGCGGAGCTGGAACTCGATATCAGCGACAAATTGCGCAACCGTTCAGGGCGCATTCATGGGGGCATTTTTGCCACGCTGATCGATACGATCGCCGGACATTCGGGTTGCTACTGTCCCTATCCCGGTCGTATACGACGGGCGGTGACGCTGTCTCTGACCACCAATTATCTCGGTCAGCCCGAAGGTCGTATGCTGATCGCCACCGCGAAGAAGCGCGGTGGCGGGAGCACGGTGTTCTATTCCGATGCCGAAGTCAGGGACGAACGCGGCTCGCTACTCGCGACGGGCACCGGAACCTTTCGCTATCGGACGGGTAGCAGAACGCCGGAAGGCCAACCGATCGAACCTTCCGACGACGCGTCTTCGGCATGATCAGGCCGGGTTACTTGTAGCTCCGAACTTCTTCAACCCCACCAAATTGCCAACCAAGGCCGACACCGAAGATCCAAGGATCGATATCGACATCGGCGCTGACCGTGAAACCTGCGGTTGTGCTGACCGTAGCGTCCGTATCGAGCCACAGTTTCCAAGATCACCAAGTATGGTTCCTTTGCCATCGATATCATGCAGCGTTACGGCATGAATCAATTCCGCTGGCAGATGAGAGGTGAAGAAATAGGTCAGGTCAAGTTCGGGTACGACCGAATTGTCGATATCACTACCGCCGGTGATCGGCGCACCAATTTCCGTGATGTTGTTTCCGCTTGCGTCGGGGATCACGCCGAGTGGGAGCCCTGCCCAACCTCCGCAGACAGGTCCGGCAATGCCACGAAATTCTTTGAAATCCAGAGACAAGAATTGCACGACCTGCACCGATAAAGCACTGACTTGAATCGGTTGTTAGAATCACATTGGACGCTTTCAGAACTCACGGGACAGCAGGTAAGATTGCCGCCTTGATTACGCCATACTGTTGCCCAAATCTCACACCCGGAAACAGATTTACGCCACAATTGCCGAAATTGCTTCTCTTACGCCGCGGGGTTCCCCTAGTCTGCCCTCACATTCTGGGACGAGGGAATTCCGGTCCGGAATGGACGTACAAATCGTAGTCGGCACGCAGCGTATTTGCGCGCCGATCTGAGTAGGGTGGGTATTATGTATCGCGTTCTCATCGGCACAGGCGCTTTGCGCCTGCTCGTTACCCTTGCGTTCGTCGCAAGCTTTTCGACACAGAACACTGCTTCCGCACAGGCACCGACATTCAATTGGACCGGCCTCTCACTGGGAGGTGGTGTCGGTGCGTCGATTTCGTTGAGTGACATGTCGCTCGACGGTTCTCGCAACGCAGATATCGGCCTCTGTAACCCGGCCAATTGCGGCCCGACCTTCTTTCCGTTAGCCGGTTTGATTCAGTCGCAAGCCTTCGACTTCGAGAATCTCGGCGAGGCCAGTTTCATGGGCACGGCACAAGTCGGATTCGATTTTCAAGTTGGGAACAATGTGGTTGTCGGTGCTTTTGCCGACATTGATTTCTCATCTGGCGATGAGACTGAATTCAATTCCAGCACAACGACTAGTCTCTCAATTCTTGGCGGCGCCTTCAACATACCCCTGTCTACAATTACGGGCAGTGGTACAGTTGAGCAGGATTACAGCTTTTCCGTCGGCGGCCGCGTTGGTGTTCTGGCTTCCGCACAGACATTGATTTACGGCCTCGGCGCGTACACCCAGGTCGAGCTGGAAAAGGCCCAGTTTCAGTTCACCGTGACGGATCCGTTAGGATTCATTCCACCGATCAACAGCCCAACGAACCTCACCGTCAATATGCCGGACAATCTGCAGGGCTTCACTGTTGGCGGCGGCGTCGAGACGAAGATCAGCGACACGCTTTCCATGAAGTTCGAATACAGATACTCGGACCTGGAGGGAGAGGCGCGGACCGCAAGCAATACGACGATCCAGTGCTGTATCATCATCGCCGCTCGCCGCATCCAGGATGATGTGCGTGCCACCCTGGATATGGAAACACACACTGTCCGCGCAGCGTTGTCCTGGAAGCCGGACTTTATCAACTGATCCGTAGTCGGCTCTGGCCCTCCCGTTCGGCCAAAATATAGACGCCGGCTAAACAAGAGCGTCGTCGGGCAGACCCGGCGGCGCCCTTTTTTTGGCCGCTAGAGCAACGTGCGTTTAGTCAAACGCACGTTGCTCTAGCGGCTTAAAGTCGATCAACTTCTCTGCGCTTAATCGATGCCGGTTACGCGCAGGTTGATCTAGGCCGAAAAAACTCAATCTCCAAGTCAAACCAACGTTAGTGACCGATGCATGTGATCGACGACGTCGCGAACACCGGCAATCTCTTCGGCAGCCACCTTTAGCGCCTGCCGCTCTGCGTCTGAGCGAACGATTCCCCAATAATGAACAACGCCATCCAGGACGACGATGTTGAGGTGCGACAGATCGGACCATGCCGCGCTATCAAGCGTATTGATCAAGACGTCTCGGATTTTGCGGTCATCGCTTGACGGAGATTCCAGAAGCTTTTCCCGTTGAGCCGCGAGTGCTTGCAGAAGGTTCGCGCGGCTGACAACGCCCACCAGCGCTCCGTCCGAAATAACAGGCACACGCTTTATCTTGTTTTTTTCCAGTGTTTCGGCGATTTGCCATACGGGCGTGTCCGCCGTGACGATCACAACATCCTTTGTCATGACGTCCGCAGCGGTCATCCCGTGAGTCTTCACAAATTCCTCTGCAAGGCGGACCTTTCCACCAACGGCGGCAAGCCACCAGGAGGAATAGTCGCGTGCGCCCGTTTCAGAACGTCGAATGAGATCCCCCTCACTCACCAGCCCGACAACTGCCCCACCCTCGTCGACAATCGGCAACGCACTGATTCGGTTCTCAAGCATCAACGTCACGACCTCGAGAATGGTGGCCTGCGGCGTGGCCGTGATCGCCGGTGCCGTCATGATGTCCCGCGCATGCATTGTCGACTGAATCCTTTTGAGACGTTGAATGGATTGTTTATCAAGCATCTCGCACCGAGCGTTGATCGAGATCAAACAATCGGAGTCGTCCCGCGATCACTGTATCGAACCGGCGCTTCCGAGCGCCACGGCACCGATATAGTCTATCGGTGCTTTCGATCTTGTTTCGATATTATGCATTCCAACGAATTGGACCCATTCATGTCCGGCGGCATCGACGAATTCATCAGTGATACGATGAATATCGACACGCCTTCAGACCTGAAACGCTACTTCATCGAATTCATGCGCCGGTACGGGTTTACGATTTCGAGCTATCACTATGTCGCTCAGGGGTTCAAGCGGATTCCAGTCGAAGACGGCTTGCGCATTTCGGAATTCCCCCAGGCTTGGGTGAACCACTATTTGAAATCCGATTATTTCGAGATCGACCCGATCATGTCCGAGGCCCGCCAGAGTGGGCGACCGTTTCACTGGTTCGAAATCGCCAATCTCAGGGACCTCAATCAAAAGCAGCAGGCGTTCCTCGACGATCTGAAGGCAACCGGGTTTCGGGATGGGATCGCGGTACCCGTTTTCGCACGGCCGGGCGAAATCGCATATTTCGGACTTGGTTCGGAAGACCATGAACTCCGACTGTCGCAAGCCGAATTGCTCGAACTCCAAGCGATCTGCCAGCACATGCATCTGCGCTACAATGAACTGGTGGAAGACCGTCAGGCACAAAAACTATCCAATCGAGAGCTGCAGGTCGTTGAACTCATCGCCCAGGGGAAGAGCAATTCCGCGATCAGCCGAATTCTTGGGATCTCGGCAAATACTGTCGATACGCTCGTCCGGCGCTGCTTCAAAAAGCTCGGGGTCTCGACGCGCGTCGAGGCCGCCCTGGCCGCAGTTGGTCGAGGGCTCATTCTACCCTGAGGCGCTATGTCGCATGGATTAAGGTGCACTGCGCAGCCACGTGAAGCCTATGCGATTGGTGTGCTCCAAACATCAAGCGCAGACTCCTACATCTCAATAAATGGCTTTTGGCGGCCGGGACGTCCGGGCGGCCGTGCGGCCATTGATGAAAGGACGGCGCTATGGCGTTATCCGACGAAATCGTGGCCTGTCAAAACCAGGACAGCCTGGTTCGGCTCTATCAGCGCTTCATCGGCGAGTATGATGGCCTGGCGGCCGTCGCCTATTCGTTCCGCTTCGAGGTCGGGTTGGAGCGTTATCCATGGACGCCGCTCTTTTCGACATTTCCAGTAGCGATCGAAGACTACTATCGAGACAATGGCTGCCTCGTTCAGGATCCATTGGTGCGCGCCGCACTTTCTTCCTGCTCGCCGGTTCGGTTTCTCGATATCGCCGACAGTCTCAAACCCCATCCGGTAATCGACGGGCTGTATTCGCTGATGGCCGAACATGGCATTCGTGACGGTCTTGCAATGCAGATTGTCAGTAAACAAGGGCAGGTCAACTACGCATCCATCGCCTTCGGCCGTCCGATCGACGATCTCAGCGAATTCGATCGCCGTCGCATCCATGCCTGCACCACAATGTTCCTTCACCACGATGAGAACCTCTGCCCCCGGACAGCGCGTGGCAGTCTCTCCAAGAAAGAGCAGCAAGTCGTGGATTGGATCGCCAAAGGCGCGAGCAACAAAGATATTGCCCGGCAGCTATCGCTATCGCCAAACACTGTCAGAACCCATATCGAAAGAAGCTACGAGAAACTTGGCGCACACAGCCGAACCGAAGCGGCACTCTCCGCAATTAAACTGGGCCATGCCTCGCTTTTGTAGCGGAACCCGCGCCTGCGATAAGACCAATGACTGTGGTGCATTCACGTGACTGACGTCGGTTCCTGACTTCTATAAACGAAAGCCTCGCATTTTTCGGGGTCGAATCTAAGGACATGTTATGAAAGCGATCGCTTTGAGAAAGCAGATCGAGGCCGTGATTGGCGACGACGAGTCGCCATCTGAGCCACAAGGCAATAGCCACAAAGAACTCTTCGACCTGTTCGTAGAAATCGAGAAATGGCTTGGCGACGCTTCAAGCGATCCGGCGAGTTCGGCAGCGGAGGCGGAGGCGGATCGCATGATCGAGGCACAATCGAAGATCATGTGCGCCGCTGCCGTCAAGAAAGCAAACACGCAACGCGATATCCTTTTCAAACTGGCACTCTGGCGGTGGGATAAGGCCGATGTCGACATCGCCTTGGAAGACGGGCGCCGAGCAGATGCTGTTGCCTATTCGGCGTTTCGCGACCTCGCCCGGTTAACCGATGAGGCATCGGTACTTCTTGCCCCCGACGATGAAGACAAATACTGGCTGGTATGAACTTGAAAGTACGGCAATTCGGCCTGATGCGCGTCCGTGTTGGCAGATTGCGAGTACGCGCATAGCATCCCAATATGGTGTTCGATCCGAATCGCCGGGCCGCAAACAAAGAAGTGCAATGGAAGAATCCGAGGATGCCTTCGACGAACGGTTGTGCCGGGTCATTGCACAGGCCGACACGTCGTTTTTTCGGTGTGAGTTCGTTTGGAAACCCTTGCCCGCCGGCGCCTCTCCTTCCAGCAGGTCAATCGCCTGTGTCAACGATGGAACGGCATGGTTCGAGTTCCTTCCTGCCAGCCAGTCTGACGCCGAGGGACGGTTTCGAGTCGTCTGCTTCCGCTTTTCCGAGAGCGGGCCCAGCGCAATCGGTTTCGTTGCCTGGCTGCATTCGCATCTGCGTCGCATGGGCAAGACGGGTGCCATCGTCATCTGCGGCAAGGACAGTCGAGATTCCGATGCGTTGTTCACGATTTGCCAGGGCGTGATGGACTATTGGGCCTGCCCGACAGGACCTGCCGGCGAAAGGTTCATCGCGGTTATCGAGACTTTGATCGAGCGCGGCAGAACACTCAATCGGACCGACGAGAGCGTTCACAACTAGATCAACCTGCGCTTAGTCGGAATCGACAAAGCGCAGAAAAGTTGATCGACTCTAAGCTGCTAGAGCAACTCATGTGCGTCCGACCGGACGCACGTTGCTCTAGTCTTGCGAGAAAACGCCTGAGAACGGATTGCCATGGATCACTTCAGCTTCGAGGTGATTTCTGAGTTCGCCGACATCAAGTCTGTGTTGTTCAATCATATCTGCGCAGGCGGCGAGAATGCCGTCGACATCACCCATGATCTTTAGTTTCTTGAAGAGATCGGGCACCTGCACGCCGATGCTCTCGCCAACCAGTTCCATGAGATTGACGATCTCGAATGGCCTGTCTTCAGCCAGATGACACATCTCGCGATGACAGGGATGGAAGACGGTGGCCAAAGTATCGACCCCGGCAGCCACGCAGGCGTCAAACTCTTCGATTTGCAGCTTTTCTTTGAAGTCCGGCAATAGCGTCAGATAATTCGACGAGAGCGAAACGCGCGGCACGTCGGGCAACGGCACATATTCAAGACCGGGTATCGCCTTCGCAATTTCGACGGCAGCCGCGCGCGCACCCGGTATGCCTGGCCGCTCGACAAGAGCAACGCGGCGCTCCACACGTGTCGTCATGAGGGGCTTGAGTTCGTCCAGATGCTCTGACAACCACATATAGAATGGCGGCATATCGAAGGGTACAGGCGCGCCTCTTGTTTCCTCAAACGTCGGGAGGTTCGTTTCGCTGAACTGAACGACGCAACTCGGACACCATGTCAGCACGTCGGAAGCACCTGTCGACGCAAAGCGGTCGATTGCACCGCCTGCGACACGCTCTCCCGCAGCCGTATCGCCTTCCCGAAACTGAAATATGCCACAGCATTGGCCTGGGCCACCCATCACCTTGTATGTGATGCCCATGGCGTCCAGGACTTCAAGACACAGCAATCCGATGTGCGGCGTCCGTAACAGATTGCATCCTGTATAGAAGATGACCTTCGGCGGCTCGCCCTGACCAATGACCTTGCGGGGTCCCGGATGGATGCGTTCGAGGATATCTCCAGGCAACTGCAGACTGGAGAGCGCGCGAACAGCATGCGACATCGTCCCGAAGCTCGCGCGAGCCTTTTCTCGGACAACCCTCTCTCCTTTGCGACGCCGTGTCTCGAGACGCGTCATCGCCAGCATGAAGCGAGGATTGACGCCTTCGGGGCAGGCTTCGATGCAATGCCCGGATCCCGTACAGACTTCTGCCCACTGATGGGCATTCTCTGTTCCATTACCCCCGCTCAGCACATCGATAACGCCGGATACGATCGCCTTGTTCTGAGCTTCCTCAGCAATGCCGAGCCCGGCCGGTTCGGGCATCGGGCAGACTTCAACGCATTTGCCGCAAGCTGTACACAGATCGAGTACTTCACTCTGGATGCGAGTATCCAGCGCTGCCTGGAATGTCGTCATGACCCATGGCTCCATCGTCCTCACTTTCACAACTTTAACAGTTTTTGAGGAGACCGGCTGGATTTGCCTTCCGCACCCCAAGGCGAGATCAAACAGGGCATACGACCAACCGCCTTGGCTTCCTTTTTTCTTTGTCCTATCTCATGGCAGGCGCCAACCCCATCCTGTTGCTCATCGGAGGTACGGATTGCAATGATCAAATTCACCTATCATGGACTGATGCTCGTCTTTGGCATCGGCCTCGCCGTTCCTGCTTCCGCTGAAACAGTCGCGATTGACATGAAACGCTCCTGCCAGCAGGCGTTTGCCGTCGACGATCAAAGCTCATTGGCCAACTATGTCATCTGGGCGGACGGTTTCATCACAGCCCGCGGCGGTGCCACTGTAGCGATGACCCAGAGCGCCATCCAAAGTCGGCTTGGCCTCCTAAAAGCGGCATGTGCGGCCAATCCGAACGCGAGCGTTCTGCAGATCGTCCAGAGCATGGCCGGCGGCCGACCAACTTCGGCAAAACAGATATCGACAAAGAGCTTTCCACCGACGGATGGAGGCGCTCGCGCGCTCCTTCAGCAGTTCTTTGTCTCGGGGGCAGATTTAGCGGCGTTAACCGCGACACTGCGTCCGGCACCAAACGACTATCGTGTTGTCTACAAAGAGCCTTTCGCGTCGGCATTAGAAAAGACACACAGTGCGATGTGGAAGGGGCGGCCCGCAATTCGTCCGAAAGAAGGTCAAACCGAGTTGTTGATGTTCTATGCATCGACGACTGACCTCATTGCGCGCAAGAAGGCCCTCGAAGTCTTCCCAGGTGGATACAAACAGGTCGTCCCGCACATGAAGCCGAATATACCGATCGTGCGGTTCAAATTCGTGAAACCCGGCGAGAGGCTCGGCCTAGCATTCGACGGGCTCGTCTATGTCAATGGCCGTTGGCTGCTTATGCCAAAGCCTTACCGCGCGCTCTAGGCGGTGAACTCATAAATGACGTGCGGAGCAGGGACGCTTACCCTGCGGCGCCGGTGCCCGCCTTCGAGCGCTTGCGACTGAACCGCAACTGGTCCTGAGCCGACTCGATCAGAGCGAGACGTTTGCGTGCCGTACGCCCACGCGCTTCTTCCGCATTTCCAAGGCGAAATCCAGCCATCACATAATCAAGATGTGCTTCCACAGGGGCCATCGTGCGCTAATACGCGGTCCATACCTGTGATGTCGAAGACATTGTCGCCCTGGATATTGCTCGGCGCCGCGATGATCGCGATTGGTTAGAAACGCTGCCATCCGACATCGAGAATGATCTCGTCGCAAAGCTCTATTACGGCCGTTACTTCTGCCACGTCTTTCATCAAGATTACATCGTCCGAAAAGATACAGACCCGACTTTGATCAAGAAGATAATGCTCCAGTTGTTGGATAATCGCCGTGCCGAGTATCCGACAAAGCACAATGTCGGACATCTCTAAGAAGCGAAGGCTGAGCTGGCAGCGTTCTATGAGACGCTTGATCCGCCAAATTCGTTCACCCCGGGATCGGCAAAACACCCAAGCAGCGCCGAATAACGCCGGTTGCTAGCGACGGTGACCAGTCAGGCAAATCAAAGCCAGGCCCGGTTCGGTCAATCTAGATCAACCTGCGCTTAGTCGGAATCGACTAAGCGCAGAAAAGTTGATCGATTCTAAACTGCTAGAGCAACTTGTGTGCGTTTGACTAAACGCACGTTGCTCTAGGGAGAGGAGACGAAAGATGTTTCAAGTTCGCCTGCATGGTCGTGGCGGCCAGGGCGTGGTGACGGCGGCAGAACTGCTCTCGATCGCCGGGTTTTCCGAAGGTCGCTATGCCCAGGCCTTTCCCTCCTTTGGCTCCGAAAGGACCGGTGCACCGGTTGTTTCTTTCTGTCGGCTCGACAGCAAGGAAATCAGGCTCCGCGAACCGATCCTCGCGCCCGACGCCGTCATTGTTCAGGACCCGACCCTGTTCCATGCAATCGATGTGTTCCAAGGCCTGAAGCCCAACGGATATGTCCTAATAAACTCGCTGAAACCCCTGGAAGAGCTCGGTGTTGCCGAACAACTCCAGTCGCTCCCTCGCGAACATATTCGCGGTGTCAACGCGACCGAACTCGCGAGACGACACGTCGGCAAGCCGGTTCCGAATGCGGCACTTCTCGGAGGGTTTGCCGCGATTTCCGGTCAGATCAGCCTCGCTTCGGTTGAAAAAGCGATCACGTCGAAATTCCCCGAAAAAATCGCCGAGGGGAACATCGAGGCGGCGCGCGCAGCCTATGCGGCCGCCCAGACAAAGGAATCCGTCCATGCATAGACAGTTGGAAGGCAGTCACGCGGTCGCCGAAGCTGTGGCGCTGTGCAAACCGGAGGTCATCTGCGCCTACCCCATCAGCCCCCAGACCCACATCGTAGAGCACTGCGGCGAACTCGTGCGAGAAGGCAAAGTCGGCCCATGCGAGTTCATCAATGTGGAAAGCGAATTTGCAGCCCTGTCCGTCGCAATCGGATCGTCCGCAGCCGGTGCACGCACCTATACAGCCACGGCCAGTCAGGGCCTGCTGTTCATGGCCGAGGCGGTCTACAACGCTTCGGGTCTCGGTTTGCCAATCGTGATGACGATCGCAAACCGTGCCATAGGCGCCCCCATCAACATCTGGAACGACCATTCCGATTCAATGTCGATGCGTGATGCCGGCTGGATCCAGATCTTTGCCGAGACCAATCAGGAAGCCCTGGATCTGCACATTCAGGCTTTCAAGATCGCAGAGCGCCTTTCCTGTCCCGTCATGGTCTGCATGGACGGCTTTATTCTCACCCACGCCTATGAGCGCGTGAACTTGCCCGACCAGGAGACGGTCGATGCGTTTCTGCCGCCGTTTCAACCCCGCCAGGTTCTCGATCCAACCAATCCGTACTCCATAGGCGCGATGGTTGGGCCGGAAGCCTTTATGGAAGTGCGCTACCTGGCGCATGACAAGCAGATCCAGGCGCTGGATGTCATTCCCGAAGTTGCGCTTGAATTCGAGACACAGTTCGGTCGCCAATCCGGCGGTCTGATCCGAACCTACAAACTGGACGATGCCGAGACCGTCATCGTCACGCTTGGATCGGTTGCGGGAACGGTCAAAGATACGGTCGATGCCATGCGCGGCAACGGCCACAAGATCGGTGTGGTCACGATCTGCTCGTTCCGGCCATTCCCGTCTGCAGCGCTGCGAAATGCGCTCAAGGGCGCAAAACGGGTCGTCGTTCTGGAGAAATCTCTCGCGGTCGGTCTTGGCGGGGTCGTCGCGAACGACACGATGATGGCCATGCAGGGTACCGGCATTCATGTCACGACGGTTATTGCGGGACTGGGAGGGCGACCGATCACGGTGCCGTCCCTATCGAAACTGTTCGAGGGCGCGGAACGCGACGAAATCGACGATCTCCATTTTCTGGATCTACAGCGTGAGGTCGTCGAGGCCGAGGTGGCACGTCAGCACGAACAGATCGGTGCTGGACCAATCGCCGAGAACATCCTGAAACGGCTGTATCGCGATAAGACGGCCCCAGTGGCTGGCGAATGAAGAGAAGCGAATCCATGACAAAACTCGATGAAATCTCCGATGCCCAGAAGGTGAAATTCTACCAGAAGGGGACGTTTACCGTCGGTAACCGGCTGGTCGATGCGGACAATCGCTCGGTCCAGGCCAGTATGGGACGTACCAACGCGATCACCTCAGGTCACAGAGCCTGTCAGGGATGCGGTGAGGCTCTGGGTGCCCGCTACGCGCTCGATGCCGCAATGCGCGCTGCCGAGGGCAAGATCATGGCCGCGAATGCGACCGGCTGCCTTGAAGTTTTCACGACACCTTATCCTGAGACATCGTGGCAAATCCCATGGATGCATTCATTGTTCGGCAACGCACCCGCCGTTGCCACCGGTATGGCTGCGGCGATGAAAGCAAAGGGCCGCGATGATGTGCGTATCATTGCGCAAGGCGGTGACGGTGGCACGGTCGACATCGGCTTCGGATGCCTTTCAGGAATGTTCGAGCGCAATGATGACGTGATCTACATCTGTTACGACAACGAAGCCTATATGAACACGGGCGTGCAGCGATCGGGCGCAACGCCTGGCGGTGCCCGAACAGCAACAACGATGCCGGTGGGTGATCAACTTGGCAATGTGTTCGGCACCGGAAAAAACCTGCCCCGGATCGCGATGGCGCACAACATTCCGTTCGTCGCAACTGCGTCTGTCGCCTATCTGCAAGACCTTGAAGACAAGGTGACCCGCGCCATGGCCTATCGCGGCGCGCGCTACATTCACGTATATGTGCCCTGCCCGCTCGGATGGGGCTGCGCCAGTCACGACACGATCAAGCTCGCGCGGCTGGTTGTCGAAACCGGGTTCTTCCCACTCTTCGAAGCGGAACATGGCCGCGTAACGAAAAGCCAACCGATCCGTCGCCGCATTCCCATTACCGAATATCTCAAACCGCAACGTCGTTTCGCCCATCTCTTCAAGAGCGACAAAGGCCAAGAAGCGATCCAGCGCCTCCAGGCCATGTGCGACGAGAACATTCGTGAATTCGACCTACTGCGTGAAGACGAGGAGCAGCCGGTATGAGCGTTCCAACGACAGCCCCATTTGCCATCACACTCGAGGTCGGAACCAGCCTTGAGAACCAGACCGGAAGCTGGCGAACGGAACGGCCGGTCTATCTTGACCGACTCCCCCCTTGCAACGATGCCTGCCCGGCCGGCGAGAACATTCAGGCCTGGTTGGGTCTTGCTGAAGAGGGCGACTATCACGGTGCATGGCAGGAGATCATGCGTAACAATCCGTTGCCCGGCATCATGGGTCGAGCCTGCTACCACCCTTGCGAAGACGCCTGCAATCGCAAGGAAATCGACAGTGCTGTGAATATTCACGCGGTTGAACGGTTCCTCGACGACGAAGCGCGCAAACAGGGATGGACACCAGAGACGATTGCCGAAGATACGGGCAAGCGGATCCTCATTATCGGTGCCGGTCCTTCTGGGCTCTCGGCAGCCTATCATCTCCGCCGACTGGGCCACGCGGTTACGATCTACGAAGCTGGACCAGTTGCAGGCGGTATGATGCGCTTTGGCATTCCCGCCTACCGCCTGCCGCGCGATATTGTAGAGGCGAACATTCAGCGCATAAGCGATATCGGCGTGGAAATACTCCTCAATCGCAAAGTTGAGGATATTGCAAAAGAGCGCGCCGCCGGCAACTTCGATGCCGTCTTCCTCGCCATTGGCGCGCATCTGGCGAATCGGGTCGATATTCCGAGTGCCGATGCTGGAAAGATCCTCGACGCAGTCGGCGTCCTCCGCGAGATGGAAACATCGGAAGACAAGCCGATGCTTGGTCGTCGCGTCGTTGTTTATGGTGGCGGCAACACTGCCGTCGATGTGGCACGCACGGCGAAACGACTGGGCGCCAAAGAAGCAGTGATCGTCTACAGGCGCACGCGGGACCAAATGCCGGCGCACGATTTCGAGATGGACGAAGCTATCGAGGAAGGTGTGATCGTCAATTGGCTGACGACCATCAAAGAGGTCGGTGCTGGAGACAAGATCGTCGTGGAGCGTATGCGTCTCAACGAGGATGGCCGCCCTGAACCCACCGGCGAGTATGACGAACTCGAGGCCGATACGGTCGTGATGGCTCTCGGCCAGAATGTTGACACGTCTTTTGTCGAACGACTGGATAAGGTCGAAATTGTCGACAGAATGATTCAGGTCAATTCTCAAATGATGACCGGCCATAAAGGCGTTTTTGCCGGCGGGGACATGGTTCCCTCCGAACGCACTGTCACGGTTGCGGTTGGTCACGGAAAACATGCAGCACGCTGCATCGATGCCTGGCTGCAAGGAGAAGTCTACGATGCCGGGCCGCGACACGAGTTGGCAGACTTCCAGAAACTCAACCCGTGGTACTATGCAAATGCACCGGAGACCGTGCAGCAGACACTCGACATCGCACGGCGTCAGACGACCTTTGGCGAAGTCCTTGGCGGACTCGATGAAACAAACGCGCTCTATGAGGCACGCCGCTGCCTGTCTTGCGGCAACTGCTTCGAGTGCGACAATTGCTATGGCGTCTGTCCGGACAATGCCGTGATCAAACTCGGGCCCGGGAAACGGTTCAAGTTCGACTATGACTTCTGCAAAGGATGCGGGATCTGTGTCGCCGAGTGCCCCTGCGGCGCAATCAAGATGGTACCTGAGGAAATCTGAGACGCCAGCTCACGCGATCCGACATGGAACGCGGCCAAGGGTCGCAAACAATCGGATGCAGGGAGGTTGATCCGTTCGCAGGTTGTCATAGTGTCCGGAATCGGAAACTAGTCGAACCGAATTCAACGCCGGACAGATCGATCGAATATGCGAGCGGACACCCCTAGCCTGATTGCGCGTAACAAGCTGTGGAGCCTGATCTCTCCAGCGCTCTTCCTCTCGTCATTGCTTCTTGCAAGCATCTTGATGTTCGTGAGCGGGCCCGAATTTTTGAGGTCTGCAGCATGGTACTGCATGTACATCTTCGGCGCCCTGGTGGCTGGCTGCCTTTGGTGGATCTGGGGTGACGGGCTGTTTCAGCGGAGGCGTGCCCTGCTAATTGATGATCAGGGCATCTGGTTCCGTCCTGGGTGGCGCAAGGCGACAATCATTAGCTGGCCGGAAATCGAAGACGTCGAAGTCAAAGAACTGGTCGGTCCGTCCGTTTCGATGAAGTATATCAACGTCACACTCCACCGGCTTGCAACCACCCCGAACAGTGCGCCATCGATAAATCCCGGATACAGGCCACCACTGGAAATCTACACGGGTGATCTGGACTGCACCGAAGATGATGTCTTTGAAGCGATTCAACATTTCCTCAGTGAATCGCGGACAATCGTGGGCAATTAGATCTCAGCCGACATATTTCCAGTAGGTGTCCTTCTTCGTGACATAGCCATCGCGAAACTCCCAAAGATCACAGCCGACATATTCGAAGGATGCGCCTCCCTTAGGCGTGCCGCGAACCACCCATTCCGAGACGGCTTTCGTCTGATCGCAGATCCAGTGTTGGATTTCTTCCCAGCGCATATCGGGGATTTCCCCGTAGCGTTCCCGGAGCACGGTGCCAATTTCGTCTTTCCCCAGGCAGCGCCGGCCTTCAGGCGCGTTGGGTCCGCGCGCCATCAGCCATTCGCAGTCCTCGACGAAATGCGACAATATCCCATCCACGTCGTGCCGGTTGAAACCGTCCTGAATTTCGTCAAGCAGTGCGATCGTTACGTCTCGACCCATACCAGTTCCCTTCTTTGAACCTTGTCGATCTACCAAGTTGGCAGCCGCGAACTGCCGACAAAACCAACTTCAGTATACAGGCAAGATACTCGGAGGTCGGACCAAAAATCCCGCATATCTCGTCAATAATCTGCTTGCATATCTTCATTTAAGCGATTACTTAAATGAAGATATGCAGAATGCAGATGCCCAAATGAGCGTCTTCCACGCGATCGCCGATCCAAATCGACGGACGATGCTCGACTTGCTGCGCACAGGAGCGCGACCTGTCCGAGAAATTGCGGGCTTCTTCGACATATCGATGGCAGCCGTTTCACAGCATTTGAAAGTGTTGCTCGACGCCGGTCTCGTCTCCCGGGAGACGCAAGGCCGCTTCCGGATCTACCGTGCCAACCCCTCAGCACTGAGGGACGTCCATGACTGGACCAGCCAATACCGGCACTTTTGGGAAGAGAGCCTGGATGAACTCGGCGCCTACCTCGACGCAAATGCCGACCGAGCTGACGAAGTCTTGGATTCATAAGGAACGAGACACATGAAAAACCAGATCGTATCGCATCATGAATGGCTGGAGAGGCGAAGAGCCTTTCTTGCCAAGGAAAAACAATTCACTCAGGCACGTGCGGCCCTTGCCAAAGAACGCCAGGATCTACCTTGGGAGAAGGTCGAAAAAACCTACACCTTTAGAGACACTGCAGGCCAGGTCTCGCTTTGCGACCTGTTCGATAGCCGCCGACAACTCGTTGTCTATCATTTCATGTACGGTCCGGATTGGGAGCAGGGATGCCCATCATGCTCCTATTTGGCGGACCATTTCGAACCGGCTGTCGTTCACCTGAACCAGCGCGATGTTACACTGGTGGCCATATCGCGTGCATCAACCGAAACGATCCATGCCTTCAAGAACCGGATGGGATGGACATTCCCCTGGGTCTCGTCGCTGGATACGGACTTCAACCAGGACTTTCATGTCAGCTTCAGTGCCGATGAGGTCGCTTCCGGCGGGGTCACCTATAACTACGCGCGCCAACCTTTCCCAAGCACCGAGGCACCGGGCCTGAGTGTGTTTTATAGGGATGAGGACGACACGCTCTTCCACACTTATTCCTGCTATGCGCGAGGGCTCGACCCCTTTATCACGACCTATCAATATTTGGATCTGGTACCCAAAGGGCGCGATGAAGACGGTCTTGACCATACAATGTCATGGGTCCGACATCACGACCGGTACGGCCAATAAAATTGGTGGCGTGCAGTCGGGCTTGCCGTCATGAAGGGTGCTGATCGACAGTTTACGCGCCGCAACGCTCTACGAGCTGGCATAGGAGTCGGACTGGCAAGCCTCTGGCCGGCGCCACCCGGTCATGTTGTTCATGCCAAGGATAGAGACGCGTCTGCCAAGGATTCCGGTTTCAAAATGCCGCCCGAATCGTCGCCCCATCTGCGCACTTTTATGCAATGGCCGGCACGGGCCGCCATCTATGGGAACAGCAGGGAACTGAAAGCCGTTCGTGGCACGATCGCGACGATAGCCAAAGCTATTAATCGGTTTGAGCCTGTCGTGATGCTCGCGCGGGACAACCAGATCGCTGGTGCGCGGGTCAGGCTCGGACCGAATATTGATATCTGGCCGATGCCTGTTGACGATCTGTGGTGCAGGGACTCAGGCCCGACCTTTGTGCGTTCTCCCGATGGAGATCTCGCCATCTCAGACCTCAATTTCAATGGTTGGGGCAAGAAGCAATCCTTTGCAGGCGACGGCAAAATTGCTGCTCGTATTGCTCGAAAGCTCGGACTGCATCGCTTTGATTCGGGCGTTGTCGGGGAGAGTGGCGGCGTCGAATTCGATGGAGAAGGCACGCTCCTTGCCCACGAGAGTTCCTGGGTCGCCTCGGGCCGAAGCACTCTCGCGCGCGATGAAATAGAGAGGAGACTGCTCCATGCACTCGGCGGTCAAAAGATGATTTGGGCGCCGGGTCGGCGAGGCGCCGACATCACCGACTATCATATCGACTCGTTGGCGCGGTTCGTGGAGCCGGGCGTTGTACTGATTCAGCTCCCGGAACGGCCGGACCCAAACGATCCGTGGTCCGCGGCCGCGCTAGAGACACACGAGATTCTCAAGTTTGCAACCGACGCCAACGGTCGCAAACTTGAAATCATCACACTGAATGAACCTGTTCGCATTCGAGCAGACGATCCGGAATTCGTGGCGAGTTACGCGAACTATTATGTCTGCAACGGAGCTGTGATCGGCGCCGAATTCGGAGACGACAAAGCCGACACCGCGGCGCATGCGCTGCTCGCGGAACTGCATCCGGACCGGCAGATCGTCATGCTGAATGTCGATCCTCTCGGTTTTGCAGGTGGCGGCATTCATTGCGCAACACAGCAGCAACCTCTCGCGGGCTAAGAGCCTGACTTGAAACTCCTAAAGCCAGCCCACTCCCCCGGCCCAACCACCCAATAAGGGTACCCTCGGGGTGGTTGGGCCGGGGGAGTGGGCTGGCCGTGGTACCGAAAGTCGCCAATACGGCGACTTTCGAGACAGCCTCTAAGCCGGGCGCCGCTCGATCGAGCAATAGCGCTGAAATTTCCGGAACGCCCGATCGAAATCACGACCGCCGCAATGCTCAAGGACGATGTCGACATCTGTGAAAGTCGCACCGTGAATTCTGCAGAAGGCGGCGACTGTCTTAGGATCGTAGCGAATACCGCGACGCGACAGCAGGCGTTCGATTTTCGTTGGATCGCGATCGGTCGCAAATTGCACCGTCGGCCAGGCAACGCCAAGGAAACCTGTGACCCAGGGATGCAAGTGGCTCGCTGCCATTACCCGATGACCGGCTCGCAGTAATCTGGCAACATCCATGACTTCCCGATTTTCCAAGAGTTCTTCCACCACGACAAGTTCGGTCGCCGGTTTTGGTACGGCGCGCCAGTCGATCTTACCGTCTCCGATGACGACAGCGGAACGACTGCAGAAATCGGCATGTGCCCTTAGCAATTCGTTCAAATAGGTTGATTTTCCACTGCCGCTTGCCCCGTGAAAGACGACAAGCCGCGCCTTCGCGAGATCCATCTCCAACAATCCCAGATGGTCGTCGAAGTCATCACAGACAGGAAGGAAATCGGCCAAACCGGTCATGACCGCAGAAAGTCCTCATATTTGAATCGTTCCTTCGGTCCGATAATTTCCTGATCGACAAACAGCGGATGCAACAGTTGTATTTCCCAGTGAACATTCATCCCGTGCGTCGACGACGTCATGTAGGGCGGATACAGAAGTTCGAACATGGTCGTAAAGCTAACCCTGTCATTGAAGTAGGGTGCTATCGGCATCCGGGCCGGGATAGAGGGGACGGTCTTCTCGAAGATCACAACACCTCTGATCGGTTCACTGAAACTGACCGTACGGCGGTCTGTTCCAGACCCGCGCTCATACTGTCCATGTTCCATGTTCGACGCGACGAACCGCAACGTGACATTCTCAAGCGGCACCTTTGAGCGACCGGTGAAGAAGTCGGAAGCGCGATATTCCTTTTCCGGCTGAAGTCGCTCCGGCAATTTGCCAAGGCGAAACGTCATATAGCGTCGCAACTGATCCTTGATGGCAAACCACAGCGCGACTCCAAGGGCCCCACTTCCCATAAGCGCTTTCATGAACGGCGATTCCGAGTCGCCGTCGGAATCCCTATGGTCGTAAAAATAGACACTTGCCTCCGGAACGAATTGATCATGAGTTCCGATCGTCATATTGAATGCGATCACGATGGCGCCGACAGCGGCAAGCCCAATCGTCATCAACTGATTGCCGATCGGGATCGCCTTGAGGTTTGAATAGAAGAAAAAACTGTCACCAGGTTCTACGATCGCGTTTGCGTCTGTTCGCACCGGCGGCTTCAGACCGATCTTCAATTCCTGCTCTTCCGAAACCGTCGTGTCGAAGATCATGGCATCGTCCACCTCGAGAACGGTATGGACCTCCATATCGATCATACGGCCTTTGTAACTGTAGGCCTGGATCGATTTTCGCGGGATTTCAAAAACCTCGAGCGGTTGCTTAATCTGAAACGTTTTCTCGAAGAGCACGGCGCTCTCGTCGATGCCGCGGCTGTCGTGAACCTTGATGTTCGCCTTGAGCTTGAACGTCCCCTCATGCCCGAACAGTTCTTGGTCGTTGATTTGAACGCGACAGGTGATGGAATCACTTTCAGAATCATCACCGCCTTCCAGGCTGAATTCGACCTGAGAACTCATCCCATCCCCCCTCTTCTTCCAATCTTCCCAGGCAACCCTACTGCAATTGAGCGTATACGTCAGATCCAAGTTTCGCTGGTCTTCCGTCGATCTTGAGGCAATTGCCGTAGGCGCTTCGAATGGTTAGGCTGATGCGAATAAGTCCCGCATATGCGGGATTTTCGTGCCAATTTCGGTCATTCAGGCAGGAACGATGTCACACATCCGCATCGTCATGGCGTTCGTGTCGCTCTGGCTCATTGCTTCGCTTGTTGCCGACACAGCGCTAGCCCAGCGCCGCGTAGCGCTGGTTATCGGCAATTCGACCTATGCAAATACGCCGCAACTCGCAAATCCGGCAAATGATGCGAGCGATATTGCCACTTCTCTCAAGCTGCTTGGTTTCGATGTCATCGCTGAATCCAATCTAACGAAATCCGCGATGGATAACGCCTTCCGCCGCTTCGCAAGAGCAATGGACGGTGCGGATGCGGCACTGTTCTATTACGCCGGGCACGGTATGCAGTTCCAAGGCCAGAATTATCTGATGCCAGTCGATGCGAAGCTGCAGCATGAAGCCGACCTGCCCTATGAGATGGCGAAAGTCGACGACGTCATCGCCGACATGTCACGGGTCAAAGGTGTGCGCCTCGTTATTCTCGATGCCTGCCGCGACAATCCACTGGAAGCAAATCTGAAACGCGCCGTCGCCCGCACGCGCAATATCGCTCAGACACGGGGTCTCGCCCGAATGACGCGCACCCAGGGTCTACTGGTGGCCTACGCAACCCAGCCCGGCCAGGTGGCCGATGACGGAAATGACCGCAACAGCCCCTTTACAAAATCACTCCTGCAACATATCGCAACACCGGGTCTGGAAGTGGGCCCGCTCTTTCGCCGTGTGGCATCAGACGTCAATAAATTGACGGGCGGGAAACAGACACCCGAGCTTTCGGTCTCCTTGCTTGGCGAATTCTACTTCGCGAAGAGCGGCCAGAGCGGCAACACGGATAAGACGCCACCGACGTCGCAACCTAAGACAAAAACAAATGAAATCAGCGAGGCCACGGCATTCGAGATGGCGCAGCGGATCAACAATGTTGCTGCCTGGGATGCCTTTCTCAGACGATATTCGAACGGCTTTTTCGCTGATATGGCTCGTGCTGCACGAGACGGCCTTGCTGCCGAAGAGACGCGCAAACGTCAAGAGTTGGAGGCAAAGCAACGCGACGAGCAAGCGCGGAAGGAGCGTGAGTTCGTCCGTCTTGAAGACGAGCGCCGGCGACGCGAGGAAGAGGAACGTCAACGCGCTGCCAACCGGCGCACGTTCTGGGATCACAATGGGTCCCTCATGCGTCTTGCAAAACAGGGCAACAGCCGGAAATTCTACTACCAAAGACCGAGTTCACGGATGGCACGCGCCGTATCGCTTGTAGACCCGCTGCTGTTTACTGGCCGACAATCGGGCAATAATTACAGCGGAACGGCCTATGTCTATTCGAGTCGTTGCCGCCGGAAATTCGGTTATCGCGTCAACGGCGAGATCAGCAGCAACGGCAAGCGCGTTGTGATGCGGGGTTCTGCGCCGGTCATTGGTTCGAATTGCCGCGTATCCCGCTATGAATGGAACGGCAACAGCACGTTGGTCTTCAGTTTCAGGTACGCACAGTAGCAACCAGACTACGTTCTAAGCACACCGCCCGTTGCCTTCGACACTGCCGCAACGACCTTGGCCGCGACCTCTTCGATTTCGGCATCGGTCAATGTCTTGTCGCGCGGCTGCAACGTCACCTCGATAGCGAGTGACTTCTTGTCGGCGCCAACACTGTCATCCTCGAAGACATCGAAGATATTCACGTCCGAGACTAAACGCTTTTCTGCACCGAGAGCCGCTCTGACGAGATCGCCGCCAGCCACGTCACGCCCCACAATAAAGGCGAAGTCTCGGCGAACGGAGTGGAGGTCCGAAACGTCGAGGGCGGCCTTCGTACGAGACTTGCGTTTCGCTCTGGGAAGCGCGTCGAGATAAACCTCAAAGGCTGCCACCGGACCTGCAACGTTCATCTGACCGAGTGTAGCCGGGTGCAATTCTCCGAAGTAACCGAGGATCGTCTTTGGACCGAGCTGAATCCGGCCCGATCGGCCTGGATGGAACCAATCCGGTACATCTCGGACAATCTGAACCTTGTTGGGATCGAGACCGAGAGATTCAAGCAATGCCAGAGCGTCGGCTTTGGCCTCGCTCCAGCCGCTCTCTGCGATCGTACCGGACCAATGGCGACCGTTGCCTTGCAGACTTGCTCGGCCCGCGCGAACGCCCCCTGCAACCAAGCGCTGGTCATCAGGCTCCGCGCCCTCGTAGGTCTGTCCAATTTCGAACAGCGAGACATCGGGCGCACCGCGATCGCGGTTGCGCTGGAGAGCCGTCGTCAGGCCAGGAAGGAGGTTCGGACGCATGGTCGACATTTCTGTCGAGATCGGATTGTCCAGAATCAAGGTATCGGACCCGCCACCGAATATCTCGGCATGAGGTTGAGGGATGAACGACCAGGTTACGGCTTCGACCAGTCCTCGACCGGCAAGCAATCGCCTGGCTCTTCTGACGCGTTTCTGACCCTGGGTCAAAACCGGAAGCGCAACACCTTCCAATGCGTCAAGCGGCGTTGCCGGCACCTCGTCGACACCGACGATCCGTAAGACCTCTTCGACGAGATCGGCCCCTTGACTGACATCGGGGCGCCAACTCGGCACGGCCACTTTGTACTCGGGCCCATGGCCGGACAGCCAGAAACCGAGATCTGCGAGGATACGCTTGATCGTCGTCTCCGGCAGATCTAGCGCCGTCAGTCGCTTCACCTGCGCAACGTCGAAATCGATGACAATATCGGACTCTGGCACCGCCCCGGCAACAGTTGTCGTGCTAGGCGTCCCGCCGCACAGATCCATGACCAATTGCGTTGCCAGCTCAAGTCCCGGTACGACGAAGGCCGGATCGACACCGCGCTCGAAGCGATAGCGGGCATCCGATTGAACATTGAGGCTGCGGCCTGTTTTCGCCGTCCGGATCGGATCGAAGAACGCCGATTCGATGAAAACGTTTTGTGTTTCTTCGGTACAACCCGTTGATTCACCGCCCATTATACCGCCAAGCCCCAGGACCGCAGCATCGTCGGCGATGACGCACATCTCAGTGCTCACACTATACTGATTACCATCCAGCGCCTCGAAAGCCTCTCCCTCTGCACCAAGCCGGGCACGGATTGTCCCCGTCAGCTTGTCAGCATCGTAGACGTGGAGAGGCCGGCCTCGATCATAAGAAACATAGTTAGTGATATCGACGAGGGCATTGATGGGCCGCAGGCCAATCGCTTTGAGCCGGCGTTGCAACCAATCCGGACTTTGGCCATTCGATACGCCCTTGACCAGACGACCGGCAAAAACCGGGCATGCATCAGATCGGCCTTCGTCGAATTCCAGAGCAATCGGAAAAGGATTTTCGAATGTGCCATCGATCGCCTTCGGCGTGTTCTCCTTGACGCTCCCAACTCCCGCAGCAGCCAGATCGCGGGCAATCCCCGCGACACCAAGGCAGTCAGGCCGGTTCGGCGTAATCGCGATTTCGATGACCGGATCATCCAATCCAAGCGACGGCGCTGCCGGCGCACCGACAACGGCATCATCAGCCAACTCGATAATGCCGTCATGCTCATCTGAAATTTCCAACTCGCGCTCGGAAAGCAGCATGCCGGAAGATTCGACGCCGCGGATCTTCGCTGTCTTCAATGTCAGGTCGATGCCCGGGACGTAGGTTCCCGGCGGTGCGAAAACACCTTTCAAGCCGGTCCGGGCATTGGGAGCCCCACAAACCACCTGCACGATTTCGCCGCCGGCAGACACCTTGCAAACCCTGAGCCGGTCCGCGTCGGGATGCTGCGTCGCTTCGACGACCTCACCGACGACAAACGGCGCAAGCGCCTCGGCCGGATCGAAAACGTCTTCGACCTCAAGCCCGATACGGGTAAGCGTTTCGCAGATGGTGTCGAGCCCGGCGTCAGTTTCAAGATGATCCCGGAGCCAAGAGAGAGTGAATTTCATGTCCGTGTCTCGGTCAGCAGAAGAAGCCCGGACCTCGTCAGGATGACAGGCCTCGGGCGAGGGTCGGAACGTCGAGGGGCGAAAAGCCGTAATGGCGGAGCCATCGCAGATCCGCGGCAAAGAAGGGACGCAGATCCGGCATGCCGTATTTCAGCGTGGCAATCCGGTCGATACCTAAGCCGAATGCAAATCCCTGATATCGCTCGGGATCGATATTCACATTCCGCAGAACATTAGGATGCACCATTCCACAGCCGAGGATTTCGAGCCACTCGTCGCCATCGCCCAGCCGGATCTCATCGCCGACCTTGGCATAACCGATATCGACTTCCATAGACGGTTCGGTGAAGGGGAAGTGGCTGGCACGAAACCGCATCTTCACCTCATCGACTTCAAAGAACGCCTTGCAGAACTCATCAAGCACCCATTTGAGATGACCCATATGGGTCTTCTCATCGATGACGAGACCTTCGACCTGATGGAACATCGGTGTGTGGGTCTGATCCGAGTCGCAACGATAGACCCGTCCCGGAGCCACAATTCGAATCGGCGGCTCCTGGTTGAGCATGGTGCGAATCTGAACCGGGCTGGTATGCGTTCTCAAGACCGGGCGCGAGCCATCGGGCCGTTCGGCAAAATAGAAGGTGTCATGGTCCTGCCGCGCGGGATGCTCCGGCGGAATGTTCAGGGCCGTAAAATTATTGAAGTCCGTTTCGATGTCCGGACCTTCAGCAATCTTGAATCCCATGTCCGCGAAGATCTCGGCGATCTCATCCATGACCTGGCTCACCGGATGGATCCGGCCTTCGGCCAACGGTCCGCGCCGCATGGGCAGTGTTACATCCGCCTGCTCCGTGGCAAGCCGCGCTTCGAGTTCAACCGCCGCAAGCGCATTCTTTCGATCGCCGATCGCCGTCCCGAGACGCTCTTTCAGACCGTTTACGGCCTGGCCGAATGTCTTTCGATCCTCCGGCTCCATCTGCCCGAGGCCCTTCATAAGAGCCGAAACACGGCCCTTCTTTCCAAGGGCTGCCACACGGGCATCTTCCAATGCGCGCAGATCGGCTGCGTCAGCCACCGTGCGCAAAAGCTCTGTTTCGAGCTCGTCAATATCAGTGCTTGTCATGGTTCACGCCATGGATCGCAGTTCGCGCTTTGCACGAACGGTGTTGCCTAGGCGGAGGCGTTCACTTGATCGACCAGTGATTTGAAAGCTTCGGGTTCGCGTACCGCAAGATCCGCCAGCATCTTGCGATCAATCTCGATCCCGGCCTTGTTCAGGCCGTCGATAAATCGCGCATAGGTCAGACCATGCTCGCGCGCCGCGGCGTTGATCCGCTGAATCCATAGCGAGCGGAAGTTGCGCTTGCGGACTTTGCGGTCGCGGTAGGCATACTGGCCGGCTTTTTCGACCGCCTGATTGGCCGCACGGAACGTATTCTTCCTGCGACCATAATAACCTTTGGCCGATGTAATGATTTTGCGGTGACGGGCGTGCTTGGTGACGCCGCGTTTAACACGGGACATGGATAGGCTCCTTGGTGAATATGTCTAATACGGTGGTTTCAGCGTCCGTAGGGGAGAAACTTTTTGACGATTCTCGCATCCTCGTCCGACAGAACCATCGTGCCACGGGCGTTGCGGATAAACTTGCGTGTCCGCTTGATCATTCCGTGGCGCTTACCGGCCTGGGCACACTTTACCCGGCCATTGGCCGTCACCTTGAAGCGCTTTTTTGCGCCGCTTTTCGTCTTCATCTTGGGCATTTTGCTTGGTCCTTTCAGATCGTCAATTCAAGCATTGTGAGCCAACTCGGCATGCCCCGCCGGACGGCTCGGAGGCCGCTATATACGCTGATCGCGGGCGCCGGACAAGGTTTAGTGGATGGATTTGGCGGTGCTGTCCGGCGGGAGTGCCGATACCCGTGCCAAATGCACGCAGTAACCGTAAGTGAAGGAGCGAAAAAGCTCCGCGCTCAGCGCGGAGCAAGCACCATGATCATCTGGCGGCCTTCGAGCTTTGGCTCAAGTTCTACCTTGGCCAGCTCCTCGGTCTCGTCCTTGACGCGTTTCAAGAGCTGAAATCCGAGTTCCTGGTGGGCCATTTCGCGCCCGCGAAACCGCAGCGTGACCTTGACCTTGTCGCCTTGATCGAAAAAGCGGCGAATCGCACGCATTTTGACGTCATAGTCATGCGTGTCGATATTGGGACGCATCTTGATTTCTTTGACGTCGAACGTCTTTTGCTTCTTGCGCGCCTCGGCAGCCTTCTTCTGGGCCTGATACTTGTATTTTCCAAGATCGAGGATCTTACAAACCGGCGGCTTCGAATTGGGTGCGACTTCGACGAGATCGAGGCCGGCCTCCCGAGCCCGCTCCAACGCCTCCGCGGTATCGGTGGGTCCGACATTTTCGCCGGTTTCGTCGATGAGTTGAACTTGTTCGGCCTCGATTTCCTGATTGGCGCGGGGCCCGTCCTTTGAGGGCATTGGTTTTGCCCGAATTGGTCGGCGTGCGATGTCGGCCTCTCCTCTGATGCCCTGAAGTCATATCCCGGCCGGCGTTACTCTCCCCGCCCACCAGGAGGTGTGGTGTATAGGATCGAAAAGAAGCGACGGCAAGTCAAGCTTTCTCGGGACTTACGCCGCGCATAGAGGATTGTGAATATGCATGTGCAAGCGCCGATCGCAGCAGTTCGTCATAGACCTCGAGCGTGGCCATGCGCATACGGTCGACGGAGAAATGGGCAGCGATGTGATTCCGCGCACGTTCGCCAATCGTTCGCCGCGCTTTCTCGTCAAGCGAAAGTGCGAGACAAAGAGCGTCAGCGAGACGGTCGGCATCGGCGGGCGGAACCAACCAGCCAGTAACGCCATCAACATGATCCCTATCGATCAGCATATGTTCTGCTGTTGCGCCCAGATCCGTTGCAATAACCGGACACTTCATCGCCTCAGCCTCAGCGCTTGAACGGCCAAACGCTTCGGCATCGGTCGAGGCCACGACGGTCACATATGCGGTCCCGTATGCTGCCGCCATGTCACTGCAATGACCTACGAGCCGCACATTGTCTTCCAGCCCATGATGCTTGATGCGGTCGCGAAGACGGCCCGCATAGGCCTCACGGCCCTGAGAATCCCCCGCAAGGATAAATACCGCGTCCCGAAGCCCATCCGCGTGACGGAGTCGTGCGGCAGCATCGATCACATAGCGCTGCCCTTTCCAATCCGTCAGTCGCGCTGCCTGTAGAATAATCTTCTGATTGGCTGACACGCCCCATTGCTCACGCAGACGTTCTATTCGGTCGGGATTGATCGAAGCCGGATCAAACCGCTCCAAATCGACGCCGCGGTGTATGATGCGCAGGCGATCGTCACCGGTCCCATGCTGCGCACGCACCAACTCCGCAGTGTAGCGAGAATTTGCAATGACGCGGTCACTTCGCGCCATGACGCTATTGTAGGTGTTTTTGAAAAGCCCACGCGTTCCATAAGCACCATGATAGGTGGTGACGAACGGAATGCCTGTGCGCCGCGCCGCAAGGAGACCGCTCCAGGCCGGGGCCCGGCTACGCGCATGAATGAGATCGATGCCGCGCGATTTGACGATACGCGCTATCGACAGACCATTGGCAAGCATGCGAACAGGGTTCTTGGTCGCAGCGGGGAACACGACATGTTCACCGCCTGCGGCGACTATCTCGTCGACCATTCTCCCGCCTTCGGAGAACACGATGGAGCGGCCGCCGGCGCGCACGAGCGCTGCGGTCATCTCGACGGCGGCCATTTCCGCGCCGCCCGTTTCGAGCTTCGGAATGAGCTGGAGGACTGTGGCTGAATGAATGATCGGGTCGGGACCCTTTATGGCCTGTCTAATGAGGAGCGTTTCATAGGATGGCAGAAGAGAATCCGCAATTCCTCGAAGTTACCGGCGCCGATGGCTGGACGCGCAAGATCGCTTATCTGGCGAGCCCCGGAAACATAGACGACGCTCCGGGCCTCTTGTGGCTGTCCGGCCTCAAGTCCGACATGATCAGCACAAAAGCCAGCATCCTGGCGGAGTGGGCGGCGAAGTATGAAGTCCCGATGACCCGCTTCGATTGCTCCGGACATGGAGCCTCTGGAGGCGATTTTACGGACGGGACCATGACCCGTTGGCTGGAAGAGAGCCTGGCCATCCTGGAACATGTCGCAAAGGGGCCACAGATTCTCGTCGGGTCCAGCATGGGCGGTTGGCTCGCATTGCTGATCCTGCGCGCGCTCGCGGCTTCCGGCGACTCAAAGCGCATCTGTGGCGCAGTCCTCATTGCGCCGGCCTGGGACATGACCGAAGCACTTATGTGGGACAACTTCACACCTGATGCGCGTCAAGCTATCGAAACGGACGGCGTTTTTTTTCGCCCTTCCGATTATGGCGAACCTTATGCAATTACGCGTGCTCTGATCGAAGATGGACGCAAGCATTTGTTTGCCGGAAAGGCGTTTGCTCCCGGTTGCCCCATTCGCATCCTGCAGGGCATGCGCGACCCGGACGTGCCGTGGTCCCATGCAACAGCCCTTCAGGATCTACTTGAAGGCGACGACATCGCGCTGCAGTTTATCGAAGACGGCGAGCACCGTCTGTCCCGGCCCGAAGATCTGGAAAAGATGCTGGTCTTTGTTGCTGAGCTGATCAAGAAAGCCGTGAAAGAAGTCCGTGGGGAATAATTCGGACGATTAGCCTCGTTCGGATTCAAGGAGCGCTGCCAGCCCTTCCCGGTAGCTTGGATAGGTCAAAGCAACGCCAAGCTCACTTTTGATGAGAGCGTTCGATACGCGCTTGTTCTCTCCATAGAAACTGCGCCCCATCGGGCTGAGATCCGCGTCTTCGAATGCAATGTCGGGCGGACGGGGCATGCCAAGCAATTCGGCAGCATACGCTATAACATCCTGCGGCGGAGCTGGTTCGTCATCCGTGACATTGTAGATCGCGTCCAATCGAGGCTGTGCGATCGAGGCCAGCACACTGCCCGCAATATCTCCGACGTGAACGCGGTTAAAGACCTGGCCTGGTTTAATGACCCGCCGCGCACGTCCACGGCGCAGATTGACAAGTGCATTTCGTCCAGGACCATAGATGCCCGACAACCGAAAAATACCCAACGGTGCGCCGATTTCGGATGCAAGCTCTCGCCATGCCTGTTCTGCCTCGACACGTCGCTGACTGCGCTTGCTCACGGGCGCGGGCTTTGTCGTCTCGTCGACCCAGCCTCCATCATGATCGCCATAGACGCCGACCGTTGACAGATACCCGATCCATTCGATGTTCGGCGCTTCCTTGAGATCGTTTCGATGGTTCTCAAGAACAGGGTCTCTCATTTCACCAGGTGGCACTGAAACCAGAATATGTGTCGCCGACTGGAGATGCTCCGCGACTTGTTCCTCTCGCCGGTCTCCGGAAAACGGAACCATCGTGAAGCCTTCGCTCTCCAGTAATTGGCACTTTTCTGACGATCGGGCCGTACCCGCAATATTCCAACCCCCGGACCTGAGCCGTTCCGCAATAGCACGCGCCGAGAACCCGATGCCGAAACAAAACAGAGATTTCATTCAACACACCCGAGACGCCATTCAGCCTGCACATCCGCATCCTTTTCGCTCGGTGCGTGTTTCGACCGGAGGTTCTGGAACGCAGTTTCATTCATGAGCTGTCCGCTTGCCCACACAGCCATTGCCCGAACGAGCGGGGACCCATCTCCAAGCAACACCTCGATCGGCTGCAGCAACGACATATCGCCGGAATTGCCGGCTGCGATCAAGACATTCCGGATGAACCGGTCCCGGCCAGTCCGTTTTATCGGACTACCGGCAAAGCGCTCACGAAACATGCCATCGTCCAACGCCAGCAATTCTTTGAGCGGTGGGCTATCGGCAGTATCGCGTGCATGAAACCGTGCCTCGGTCGCTACCGTGGCGAATTTGTTCCACGGGCAGACCGCCAGACAGTCGTCGCAGCCGAATATCCGATTACCCATTGGACGCCGGAATTCGGGTGCGATGTGGCCTTTGTGTTCTATCGTCAGATAGGAGATGCATCTGCGAGCATCCAGCTTGTAGGGCGCCGGGAAAGCATCGGTCGGACAGGCATTAAGACAGTTTTGACAGGTTCCGCAATGGTCGGTTTCCGGTGCATCGGGCGAGAGCTCGAGTGTCGTAAATATACTACCGATGAAGAGCCACGAACCATGGCTCTGCGAAACGAGATTCGTGTGTTTTCCCTGCCATCCTAGACCGGCAGCGGCGGCCAGGGGCTTTTCCATAACGGGTGCCGTATCCACAAAGACCTTGACCTCGGCCTCTGTCTCCCGATGAAGCCAGCCGGCAACCTGTTTGAGCTTCTTCTTGACGATGTCGTGGTAGTCCTTGCCGCGGGCGTACACGGATACACTTCCGCATTTCCGCCGGCCAATCGACTTGAACGGGTCGTCCACCGGACCATAGTTGAGAGCCAGCACGATTACGCTACGGGCTTCGGGCCAAAGAGCAGCCGGTTCCCTGCGGCGCTCGGCTGTGCGCGCCATCCAATCCATATCGCCATGCCAACCATTGGCAATGAAGGAATCGAGAGAGGCACGGGCCTCCGGCATGCTTTTCGCCACCGTGAATTGCACAGCTTCAAATCCGGCGATCCGGGCCTGCTCGCGAATGCGGGTCTTGAGGTCATCCATTTGTTTTCCGGACTTAGAAGTCCGGATCGGCATAGTGTTCCGGCGGATTGAGTCCTGGAATCTTATCATCGAGCAAGGCGCGGAACGAGGGCCGCGACTTGATGCGGGCATACCAGGCCTTGGCAGTTTCACTCTCGTCCCAGGGAACATCGTCCAGGAAATCGACGCAGGAGATATGCGCGGCCGCTGCAAGATCCGCCATGCTCATGCGCTCTCCCGCCAACCAGTTCCGCTTGTCGGCCAGATACCCGATATAGCGCATGTGGTAACGCAGGTTGGCCTGACCGGCCCGCACAAGCTCCATATCGGGCGCACCGCGATCTTCCCGATTGAACCGGCGATAGACCTTTTCGTCCAATAGATATCGCGTAACCTCGCCATCGAATTTGACATGAAACCACTCGACCAGGCGCCGCACTTCGCCCCTTTCCGCCGCATCGCCTGGCAGAAACATGAACCGCCCTTCCCCCGCCTCCTTATCGCGGCCTGTTTCGGCGAGCAGTTCGCAGATAGCGTAACTGCCGATGAATGCCGGACCTTCGCCGTCCTGCAAGACCGGTAGACTGCCTGCCGGATTGATCTGAAGAAACTCCGGACGCCACTCCCATGGCCGCTCTTCCTGCAGTTCGACCGCTATTCCGCATTCCGCGAGTCCCAAACGCACCGCTCGCGAGAACGGACAGAGCGGATAGTGCAGCAAAGTCAGCATAGCTCTCCAAAGGCCTATTTTGCGTCAACGCGTTCGTTCGGTATAGAACCGGTCCGCGAATGCGACAAGCAGCCTGAAGAGAGAACCGCTTCCGATGACAATCGAGCAGATCGTCGTTCTGGCAATCGTCCAGGGCATCACTGAGTTTTTGCCGATTTCATCGTCAGGCCACCTGATCCTCGTTCCGGCTCTCACGGGGTGGAAGGATCAGGGGCTTGTGACGGATGTGATGGTCCATGTCGGTTCGCTTTTTGCCATCCTGGTCTATTTCTGGCGCGATATCCTCTCCCTTGCCAAAGGAACCTTTCAACTCCTGTTGATGCGTTGGACTCGGGAGGGTCAGCTCGCCCTTTTTATTGCAGCTGCGACGATACCTGCCGTCATCTTCGGTGTTGTTCTGAAAGTGACGGGACTGCTGGATCAGATTCGTGGCATCGAAATTGTTGCATGGAACGCGATCATCTTCGGATTTCTCCTCCTCCTTGCCGATTGGTTCGGTAAGCGCACGAAGGTGATGGAGGAGATGAATTTCAAGGGCGCCATGATCATCGGACTGGCCCAGGCAATGGCGCTGATCCCAGGAACAAGTCGCTCCGGCGTGACGATCACTGCGGCGCGATTTCTAGGCTTCGAGCGAGCGGAAGCAGCACGGTTCTCATTCCTGCTGGGTGTCCCGGCAATCGCTGGTGCGGGCCTTTTGACCGCACTTGAACTCAATGAATCCGGTCAGAGTGTGCCGACCGACGCACTCATTGCCGCCGCACTGTCATTTCTCTCCGCCCTGGCCGCGATCGCATTCCTCATGGCCATCGTGCGGCGCATGAGTTTCGTTCCATTCGTTCTTTACCGATTTCTGCTTGGCGGCTTCTTGCTGGTAGTCGCCTACAGCTGATCCAATTAGATAAAGTTGGAAGAGAACTCACCTTTCGGCCGAAAGCGTTCCAGATAACTCGGAATAACGGCTTCCATCGCAACCGGCTTGATACCGAGGGCTTCGATCGTCCGCGATTCCGCAATTGCATTCTGGCTTACGACACTATCGCTCTTGAGAAGACGCACCTGATCGACCGTTAGCGGCGGCGATGGCAGGAGCTGAAGAAAACGAGCTTGTAATCCCGCGAGCCAGAATGGGAGCGATACCAAGGCCCGCTTGCGCTTGGCATGCCGGAGAACCATTTCGAGGATCTGCTTGAAGCTGGCGACTTCCGGGCCGCCGAGTTCATAGATACGACCTGCGTCGGCTTTGCCGTTCAGACTGGCAACAACGGCCGCTGCCACGTCTCCCACAAAAACAGGTTGGAAGCGCGTGCGTCCCCCGCCCACCAATGGCAATACCGGTGCAATCTGAGCCATGGAGCCGAACCGGTTGATAAAATCGTCTTCCGGACCAAAGATCACCGATGCTCGCAAGATGACGGCATCTGGAAAGGCTTGCAGAACGGCCTGTTCGCCCGCCGCCTTTGTCCGCGCATAACGCGAGGGTGACGCTTCATCTGCACCGATTGCCGACATGTGAACCATAGTGCGGACGTGCGCTTCGGTTGCGGCATCCGCGATCGCTTTTGCGCCTTCGACGTGAATGGAATCGAAGCGCTGCTTCCCGCTCTCCGCCAATAGCCCAACGAGATTGATAACCGCGTCCGCCCCGGCGACCGCCTTCTCAACCGAGTTCGCATATCTGAGATTCGCCTGCACCGCATGAATCTGACCGACGCCGCCCAAGGGCTGCAGATGCCCCGCCAAGTCGGGGCGGCGTACGGCAACACGCATACGCGCGCCCGTCTTTGCGAGCGCTCGCACGACATGACGCCCGACGAAACCGGACCCACCGAAAATTGTCACCAGGCTCGTGTTGTCCAAGGCCAAGCTCATCGGCGTTCGTTCCTCGTCCAAACGGCTAGATCGCCAAAGCGTTGTCATGCTCATGCACGACAGAACTCAACGAATACACGGGCACTCAATTCAAGTGAAGGGCTTGCGACGAATTGACAAGCCCGAGCGGCCCGAGTAACTCAGGTGCGGCTCGCCCAGGTGGCGGAATTGGTAGACGCGCTGGCTTCAGGTGCCAGTGGCCGCAAGGTCGTGGAAGTTCGAGTCTTCTCCTGGGCACCATATTTTCCAAGACGAGCTGTTCAAGGCTTAACTCCATGTCTGTCGAGCTGCATCAAGGCGATCTTCCGTCCGATATCGATTTTGGCAAGTCGATCGCGATCGATACGGAGACTCAGGGCCTCAATCCGCTACGAGATCGGCTCTGTCTTATTCAGATGTCGTCCGGCGATGGAACAGCCCACCTCGTGCAGTTCGAACCGGAGGGCTATGACGCCCCCAACCTGAAACGTGTGCTCGCCGATCCAGGTATCCTGAAGATCTATCACTTTGCCCGCTTTGATCTGGCTGTCATTCACCGCTATCTCGGTATCATGACGACGCCGGTCTACTGCACGAAGGTCGCATCGCGGCTCGTCCGAACCTACACGGACCGGCACGGTCTCAAGGATCTGTGCAGAGAATTGATCGGTCTCGATCTCTCGAAGCAACAGCAATCCTCAGATTGGGCCGCAAGAGATCTGTCGAAAGAGCAGTTGAACTATGCAGCCTCTGACGTTCTGCATTTGCATGCGCTAAAAGAGAGGCTCGATATGATGCTCGCCCGCGAATCGCGCATGGAAATGGCCCAAACCTGCTTCGGTTTCCTGCCGATGCGTGCCGAACTCGATCTTAAGGGCTGGCAAGACGAAGACATTTTCTCGCATTAAGCACGTCAGTACTATTCGCGACTGTGCATGTTCTGATTGAACAATTATTCGTGACATCGAAAACATGTCGACAAGGCACTATGTTGCGTCGCAATGTGATCAAATTTGGAACGCAGTGTATCTCGCGTAGCGTGAGGCCATTGCGCTGGAGTGAACCGCGATATCGCCGCAGGATGTCATCGCTCCGGGAAACTGCTTGTAGCAAATCTTTGGCGCTCCGCTTGGGTTACCGGCGCCGGGAATTGCTCGATTGGATACGATTGGGATCATGACGAGCCAGGCGAACCAGGGGCTGCCAAGCGTCGATCGTCATGCCTTTGTGGTTCCGCTGGACCCGCACCGGGCAAAGGCATTTCGCAAGGCCTACAATCACAGCAGAATGGTCCGAATTCTGCGGATCGCCCTGCCATCCGTTGCAGTGTTCCTTCTCACCGCGTTTCTCTTCACATCAAATCTAACATTCACCTTCGGCGATTCGACAGCCAGCGTCGATCGCGTCGAGATCAGCGACAGTGCGCTTCGCATGATCAATCCAAAGATGGAAGGCGCCACCGGCAAGAACGGCAAGTACAAGGTTACGGCCGATTATGCGGAGCAGGATATCAGCAAGCCCGATACGCTCCGCCTGAATACGATCAAAGCGGAAATGCTCGATGCGAAAAAGGCATGGTCACGTCTGACCGCCCCAAAGGGTACCTTCTATACCAAGGATGAAAAGCTCGATTTGTTCGGCAATATCGAAGTGACCACCTCCAAGGGAATGTCGGCAAGTTTGAAGACCGCAACAATGGACATGAAGTCGCAGATAATGCGAAGCCACGATCCGGTTGTGGTACGTCTCCTAAATGGGACAGTCCATGCCAACACATTGGAAATCAGAGTTCCGGAAAGCCGTGTCTTCTTCCGAGACAAGGTCCGCGTTCACATGCGCAAACGCCCGGCGAACAAACTGGTGAAAGCTGAATGAACAGAAACCATCGAATTCATGCCAAAGCGATGCAGCTCGGCGACACGAATTGCCCGGCTCGAGGTTGGCTCATCATGGCAATGGCTGGATTGGCTTCAATCGTCTTGGCCGTCAGCATCGCACCTGTCGGCGCCCAGACACTGGGGAAAGGCTTCGCCGGATTCGCTGCCGACAACAATGAGCCCATCGACATCGAGTCGGACACGCTTGAGGTCAACGACGCCACCAAGATCGCCATTTTCAGCGGCAATGTGAAGGCCGTTCAAGGCACGATGACAATGCGCACCAAGGAACTCCACGTCACCTACACAGGCGGCGACGGCGGTCTTGGATCAGGCTCCGAGATCTCGAAAATCAAGGCACAGGGCAAGGTGCTCATCACCACCGACAAGAAACAGACCGCCACCGCCGACTGGGCAAACTTCGACGTCAAAGAACAAACAGTCGTTATTGGCGGAAACGTGGTGTTGTCCCAAGGCGAGGGTAGTGTGCTAAAGGGTGATCGCCTCGTCATCAATCTGAAGACGGGGCAAAGCCGGTTCGAGAACCGACGAGATGCCAAGACCGGGAAGCCTGTTCGTGTCAAAGGTCTATTCATGCCGAAGAAGAAGAATGACAAAAAGAAGACCGAAAAAAATGGAGAACCGTCTCCATGGGCCACTGAAATCCGCCGCCCTTCCCCGTCTCAATAGACCTGCATTTCATCGAATCTTAACCGGTCGGCGCTTCAACTAGGGGCGAAAGGCTCATTGGCTAAGCTGATGTCCATACCGGTACCCGGTGCGCAGACCGAACAGCCGGCGCAGAGCGACTCTCCTCAGAGTGAATCGTCGCATGCCGCGGGACGTCTGAGCGTCCAATCCGTTGTTAAGAGTTTCAAGCGACGACCGGTCGTGCGCGGCGTAAGCCTCAATCTCGCGCGCGGCGAATCGGTTGGCCTACTGGGACCGAATGGTGCTGGGAAAACGACGGTGTTCTACATGATCACCGGTCTCATTCCGGCGGATGAAGGACGGATTGAGATTGATGGCAACGACGTCACCAGGTTCCCGATGTACAGGCGCGCGAGGCTTGGCATCGGTTATCTGCCACAGGAGGCTTCGATCTTTCGTGGCCTTACGGTCGAGCAGAACATCAACGCCGTGCTGGAGCTGGTCGAGCCTAACAAGAAGGCAAGACAGGAACAGCTGGATACACTTCTTGAAGAATTCAGCATTACGCGGTTGCGAAAATCACCATCCATTGCGCTGTCAGGTGGTGAACGCCGCCGTGTCGAAATTGCGCGCGCCCTCGCCGGGCGTCCCTCCTTCATGCTCCTGGACGAGCCATTTGCCGGCATCGACCCGATCGCAATTGGCGATATCCGGGCACTTGTCAGCCATTTGACGAAGCGGGGCATCGGTGTGCTGATCACGGATCACAATGTACGTGAAACTCTGGAAATGATTGATCGCGCTTACATAATTCACGATGGACGGGTGCTGACAGAAGGGTCGCCGGAAGAAATTATCGCGAATGAGGACGTTCGACGCGTCTATCTTGGGGATCAGTTCACTTTATAGCGTTATAGAAGATGCAGAGCAGAAACGGGATCTAAGACAGAAACCATGGCGCTGACGGCAAAACTTGAGATGAGGCAGGCGCAAGGCCTCGTCATGACGCCGCAACTGCAGCAGGCAATCAAACTGCTGCAGCTCTCCAATATGGAATTGTCAGCCTATGTCGAAGCCGAACTCGAGCGGAATCCACTGCTTGAGCATGTAGAAGGCAGTGACGCCCCTCGGGCAGAGGTGACTGGCGAGCCCGACGCGCCCGATGCCTCGGCCAGCAGCAGCGATGAAGAATGGCTTGATCTTGGCAGTGAGCCGATCGCCAGCAACCCGGCAGAGGTCTTCGATACAGATTCGGAAAACCTCAATCCGGATTCCGGCGGCGATGCTGTTGTGCAACCTGTCGCAGATTCCAATTGGTCGACGGTCAATGGCAAAGCGGCGCCTCGCGACGGCGACGCCAATCTGGAAGCCTTTGTCGCTGAGGATATCAGTCTCCAGGATCATCTGAACGAACAGCTTCTGCTTGCGGTTGCCGATCCGGCAAAGCGTCTCATCGGACGCCACCTGATCGACATGGTGGACGAGGCCGGCTACCTCAGCGGCGATCTGGACGGTCTTGCCGAACGACTATCGGCACCAATGGAGCTGGTTGATGAAACGCTTCAGACATTGCAGACCTTCGACCCGGCGGGTGTCTTCGCAAGGTCCCTCGCGGAATGCCTCAGCTTGCAGCTCAAAGATCGCAACCGATACGACCCGGCCATCGCCGCACTGATTGACAATCTCGGCCTGTTGGCAGCGCACGACCTCGGTGCGCTGGGGCGAGCATGTGCATGCGACCAGGACGAACTGATGGATATGATCGCCGAAATCAAGGCGCTGAATCCGAAACCAGGGCTCAAATTCGGTCATACGACGGTACAACCCGTCGTCCCTGATGTCGCCGTCCGCCAGCTTCCCGATGGGAGCTGGCACGTTGAACTGAATTCAGACACGCTACCGAAAGTACTGGTCAATCAATCCTACTACGCAACCGTTAGCGGATCGGCGACGTCCAGCGACGACAAGACCTACATCCATGACTGCCTGCAAACGGCAAACTGGCTGGTCAAGAGCCTCGACCAGCGCGCACGCACGATCCTGAAAGTCGCCAAGGAAATCGTCCGTCAACAGGACGCCTTTCTCACATACGGCGTACAGCATTTGCGGCCGCTCAACCTGAAGACAATTGCCGATGCCATCAGCATGCATGAGTCGACCGTCAGCCGCGTGACCACAAACAAATATATGGCGACGTCGCGCGGCATATTCGAACTCAAATACTTCTTTACATCGGCAATTGCATCGTCCGGAACCGGAGATGCGCACTCTTCCGAGGCCGTCCGTCATCGCATTAAGCAGCTAATTGACGATGAACCGGTCGATCGGATTCTCTCGGACGACAAAATTGTCGACCTGCTGGAAAAACAAGGCGTTGAAATTGCTCGCCGAACTGTGGCGAAGTATCGCGAGGCCTTGCGCATTCCTTCATCTGTTCAAAGGCGGCGCGAGAAGAAACTTGCATTGCGGGCACATAGCTGAGTTACCTGCGATGTTGGGTTTCATTTTTTTGTAATAAAACAGGACTTTACAGAAGATAATCAAGCGCTGAACCGGCTGGGCAGCACCACATTCATGGCCTGTCTTTGTGTTTGACAGCGCTTGCTGCGTTGGTCTAGGTTCCGCGGCCATAACTGAGGGCCAGTCACGTCAATGCGGTTGACGATGCGGGCGCGCCAGATGGTAGACTTGGTGGGCGCCCGGCACATCCTGTGACATGCGGCTCGGGCCAAGTGGGCTTGGCATTAGGATCCCGGGCAGAATGGATTTACAGGTAACTGGCAAGAATTTGGACGTAGGCGATGCACTACGGACCTATGTGACACAGAGAATTGAGCAGGCCGTCGACAAATTCATTGGGCGGAGCCTGCCAGGTCATATACGGATCGAAAAGGAGCGGGGTAACTTCCGGACAGATTGCTCAATCCAACTCAAATCCGGATTGAGCCTGCAATCTCGCGGTGAAGCGCCTGATGCCTATGCAAGCGCTGATCTGGCGTTGGAACGCTTGGAAAAGCGTCTGCGACGTTATAAGCGGCGATTAAAGAACCACCATGGACCGGCTCAGGACATCGAGACAGCTGCTCCATACTATGTGATTCAGGCCGCTGAGGACGAAGAAGAGACTGTAGAAGACGACAATCCGGTCATTATCGCCGAGACAGAAACCATGATCCAGGTGCTGCCCGTGAGCGACGCTGTGATGCGAATGGACGTATCGGACAAGCCTGTGCTTGTTTTCCGCAATGCCAGTCACGGACGCATTAATGTCGTCTACCGTCGGGAAGACGGTAACATTGGCTGGGTCGATCCAGGCGAACCCTCGGAAAACGCCGGTTAAGGCCGGCGCGTTTCGTCGCCATACTCCCATACAAGGATTCGAAGTCTTATGGATCTAGGTGATCTTATCGAACCCGAAGGTGTTATTGCGTCGCTGAAAGCGAAGAGCATGAAACACGTGCTGCAGGAACTCGCATCACATGCAGCGAAGTTTACAGGGCTCTCGGAACGCGAAGTGTTTGACACGCTTTTGCAGCGCGAGCGGCTCGGCTCAACGGGCGTCGGACATGGTGTTGCGATCCCGCATGGTAAACTATCGGGTCTGGACAGGATTACGGGCCTGTTTGCCCGGTTGGAGACACCGATCGACTTTGACGCGATCGACGATCAGCCGGTGGATCTTGTATTTCTGCTGCTGGCGCCCGAAGATGCAGGTGCCGACCATCTGAAGGCATTAGCCCGAATCTCCCGGCTGCTGCGGGGAACCGATGCGCTCGAAAAACTGCGCTCATCCAAGGACAGCACAGCGCTCTATGCGGTTTTGACAGAGGCCGCCACGTCCCACGCGGCATAACGATCTGTCCGCCGCGATTTTCTCAATCAAAGCAACTGCAATTTGCCAAGTCGAAGTGCATCTGTTTGCGCGTCCATGTGGACGCACGGCTCTAGTGAACGCTTACAGGCTCCAGATCGTGCTCGAATGCATTCGCGATGGCGGAATAACGGCTATCTGTCAGCGTAAGCGGTGTCCCATCGGCCGACACAAGCGCAAACAGGTCGATCCCTGCCGGCAAGCCTTCCAGTGCCGGGAAAAGGCGCGCGGCTTCCTCGGGATCGAGTTCTTTGACATAAGCCAACTCACCGTCGCCGAGGCGCGCAAATTCAATCTCGCTCATTTCACCAAGCGATTTTGGATCCAGCTTTTCATTGTCGGTCATCGTCATATCCTCTCAACACTGGATCAACCCGCGCGCAATCATATTCGATCTGCGAGCATTTAGGGGGATCGATCCTCTAATACTTGGGTCGCGGTACCGGCCTTAATCGCCACCGATCTCAATCGTTCTGCTGAGGCGTTCAGGCTCCGGTCGTTCCAGATCGATCGCCAACAGTCCATTTTCCAGATCAGCGTTTCGGACTTCAATTCCTTCGGCCAATACAAACGTGCGCTGAAACTGCCTTGCCGCGATACCACGATGTAAAAATTCGCGTGACTTGTCGTCTTCCTGCCGGCCACGAATGGTCAGCTGATTGTCTTCAACGGTGACATCCAGTTGATCGCGCGTAAATCCGGCCACTGCGAGCGTGATTCGCAACCGTTCTGCCGCATCGTCAGAGCCATCCAGCCGTTCAATATTGTAAGGAGGATACCCGTCGCCGGACGCTTTGCCGACGCGATCGAGAACCTGCTCGATCTGCTCGAAGCCCAACAGGAGAGGACTCGATAGTATGGACGTCCGCGACATTGATACAGCCCTTTCAAAAGCGACCTAGCCATGTCCGGCAGATAAACTTGCGCAGCCCAGTTGGACCCGCGATTTTTTTGGCCGGCCCCAAAGGCACCAGCCAATCTCCATCCAAATATGGGTGCGAAACAATCTGAAATCAAGCCACCTCGCCTAATCGTTAGGGCTGGGAAAGGTCAGATTTCCAGAGGCTGCATCGGCTGCCCCGAACACTTGCCTGCGGGCAAGAATTTCGTCCTGCCGCCCAGGGAGACACATTCAATCCGTTGATTATGTTGTGCGAGGAAAAATGGTGGAGCCAGGCGGGATCGAACCGCCGACCTCGTGAATGCCATTCACGCGCTCTCCCAACTGAGCTATGGCCCCATTTTCAGCCGGATGGCGTCATCGCAGACACCAATCGGCCCGCGCCTAGGTTCTCCCTAGGTATAGCGCTTGCGGCTGCCAAACAAGAAAAATATCGTGCTTCACAGACCGTCCGGCCTACGCCTCAACTTTCGTCTCCGGGCTTGATTGGCGTGCCGATTATATCGGAAACATTCGAGTCGCCCTCATCCTCAGTCTCGAGGAAGGAATCATCGTTTTCGCCATCCGGGAGCGTATCCGCGTCGGCGTCGTCATCGTCGTCGAGAACGACAACATCATCCTCGATATCGACGTCGGCTGTGTCCCCATCAGCTTCTTCAAGACTGACGAATTCGGGTTCATCGACGTCTTTCGCCGTCTTGGTTTCGTCGGCCGCAGCCTCGGGTTTGGCTTCTGCATCCGGTTTCGGCGCCGCCTTCGGTTTAACGATTGCCGCGACAACGGGGGCAGGTGCTTCAATTTCGAACACCGCACCACACGCTGGGCAAGAAATGTCTTCCCGGTTCAAATCATAGAATTTTGCACCGCAGCCCTTGCACAAACGCTTTGTGCCGCGCGCGGCCTTGACTGCCGCACGGTCAGCGACTTTCGCCATTGGTAGCTCCAAAAAATATAGAAAACGCGCCCCCCATTGCCACGACCACGACGCTCTGTCAAAAGCAAATAGATGACATCACCCCAGCCATCACAATAGGACTGCCCGATAACGCGTCGCAAAGATGCCTTATCCGGTAGACCGAAAGCCTCGAAGAGATCGTCCAGAGATGCCCAATCAGTTGATCAGCCGCAAATCGGAGTCTTTGAAGGGCCGGGTGCGCGTACCGGGTGACAAATCGATTTCCCACCGTTCACTTATGCTGGGCGGGCTCGCCACCGGAACAACGCGCATCAAGGGTCTCCTCGAAGGTCATGACGTTGTTGCAACCGCCCGAGCGTTGAAATCGCTTGGCGCGATCGTCGAACCGGGGAATGGTCCAAATTCCGACTGGATCGTAAGGGGACGCGGTGTCGGCGGGCTTGCCGAACCAGACGGCCCGCTGGATTTCGGAAACTCCGGCACAGGTGTCCGCTTGATGATGGGTGTCATCGGCTCCCATGATATGCGGGTTTCTCTGATGGGCGACGAGTCGCTGTCACGGCGCCCGATGGGCCGCGTGCTTGCTCCATTGACGCAGATGGGTGTGGTGGTCGAAGAGGATCGCGAGCGCCTCCCCCTCGTCATGATCGGCTGCGCAAATCTTGTTCCGATCGAGTACAAACTCCCGGTTCCGTCCGCTCAGGTGAAATCCGCAATTCTGTTTGCCGGCCTTAACACGTCGGGAGCAACAACGGTTATCGAGAGCGCCCCGACGCGCGACCATACCGAACGGATGCTGACATATTTCGGCGCGGAACTCGAAACCGTCGAGAGTAGAGATGGGCGCCGCATCACTATCAACGGCGATGGCGAGTTGCATGGGCGCAATGTATCGGTTCCGGGAGATCCGAGTTCCGCCGCATTCCTGGCAGCCGCAGCCGTGGTCTGCGAAGAGTCTGAGGTGACGATCGAGAATATTCTCGTTAACCCGACGCGCACCGGGTTTTACAAAACACTTGAAGAAATGGGAGCGGATATCACGCTCATCAATCAAAGAATGGAGAGCGGTGAGGATGTTGCCGACATCAGGGTACGTTCCGGACCGCTGTCAGGCGTCACGGTTCCGCCGGAACGCGCGCCAACGATGATCGATGAATATCCGTGCCTTGCGGTCCTTGCGGCTTTTGCCGATGGCACCACGCGGATGGAAGGCCTTGGCGAACTTCGAGTGAAGGAAAGCGACCGGCTGACCGCCACTGCAGAGGGCCTCGCAGCATGTGGTGTCGATGTCGCTGTCGATGGCGATATGCTCAGTGTCAGCGGAGCACGACAGGCGCCGGGCGGTGCTACCGTTCAGACCCATCTGGATCATCGCATCGCCATGGCCTTCGCAATTCTCGGACTCGCGTCGCAAGCCCCTGTGGCCATAGACGACGATGCCATGATTGCCACGAGTTTTCCAGGCTTCACGGATCTGCTGAGTTCCCTCGGAGCGAAAATCGAACCGGGTGGCGAGAATCACTCATGATCATTGCGGTGGATGGCCCAGCGGCCTCGGGCAAAGGCACAATCGCCCGGCGGATCGCCGCTCATTTCGGCATTGCCTATCTCGATACGGGCGCTCTTTACCGCGCGGTGGCTCGGGACGTTGCTGCCGGCGGCAACGCTGTCGACGATCCTTCGGCCGCGGCGCTTGCAGCCACGAGGATCGATGCCGGCACTTTGAACGACCCCGTTCTTCGAACCCGGGGAACAGGCGAGGCCGCATCGATCGTGGCGCAATTTCCGGCTGTCCGTGCGGCTCTCCTTGAATTCCAACGGACATTCGCCAATCAAGCGCGCGGTGCCGTACTTGACGGCCGTGATATCGGAACGGTCGTCTGCCCCGAGGCGGACGCAAAGATCTATGTGATCGCAGCAGTAGAAGAGCGTGCTAAACGTCGCTGGAAAGAGCTGAACGCCGCCGGATCTGAGAGTACTTATGACTCAATCTTGGCAGATCTGGTCAAACGCGATGCGCGTGACCGTCAGCGGGATAATGCTCCACTGAAACCCGCTTCAGACGCGCACTTGCTCGACACGACAAATTTGGATATAGAGGCGGCATTCAAGGCTGCCGTTGAACTGATCGACGCTGCGACCGGCCGCGCCAACTAAGGCGGGGCCTATCTGTATTGGCAACGCCGTTTCCTTACACACTGTCGGCAGACACTTAATTCATGGCACCGGTTTGTCGATGACGACCGACCGGATGCTGAGGCACAGGCATAGGGCATAAGCCCATAACACCGCGACGACGCCCGGTCATTGACCGTGTATCAGGAGTTTTGATGAGCGAACCACAAATGAACGAACTCAACCCCACGACGGAGGAGTTTGCAGCACTACTCGATGAGTCTCTCCAAGGATCAACACTTCAGGAGGGAGCCGTCGTCAAAGGCACAGTGGTTGCCATCGAAAAAGACCTTGCAGTTGTCGATGTCGGACTCAAGACCGAAGGCCGGGTGCCGCTCAAGGAGTTCGCACCGACAGGCCGCGAAGCCAAGATCGAAGTCGGGAATGAAGTCGAAGTCTTCCTGGAACGCGTCGAGAATGCGCTCGGCGAAGCCGTTCTCTCCAGAGAAAAAGCGCGCCGCGAGGAAAGCTGGGTTCGCCTCGAAGAGAAATTCAACGCGACCGAGCGCGTCGAAGGCGTCATCTTCAACAAGGTGAAAGGCGGTTTCACCGTCGATCTCGATGGCGCCGTCGCCTTCCTGCCGGGCAGTCAGGTCGACATTCGCCCGGTTCGCGATATCGGCCCGCTGATGAACACGCCTCAGCCGTTCCAGATTCTCAAGATGGATCGCCGCAGAGGCAACATCGTGGTCTCGCGTCGCTCGGTTCTGGAAGAGACCAGAGCGGAGCAGCGAAACGAGATCGTCGCACGCCTTGAGGAAGATCAGGTGATCGAGGGCGTGGTGAAGAACATCACCGACTACGGCGCATTTATCGATCTCGGCGGTATCGACGGCTTGCTTCATGTGACCGACATGGCGTGGCGCCGCGTCCATCACCCGAGCGAGATCCTCTCGGTCGGCGACACGGTCAAGGTTCAGATCATCCGCATCAATCCGGAAACCCAGCGCATCAGCCTCGGCATGAAGCAGCTGGATAAGGATCCCTGGGAGCAGATCGAGGAGAAATACCCGGCCGACAGCCGTTTCAAGGGTACGGTCACGAACATCACCGATTATGGTGCATTCGTTGAACTCGAACCCGGTGTCGAGGGTCTGATACACGTCTCGGAGATGAGCTGGACGAAGAAGAACGTCCATCCGGGCAAGATAATTTCCACCAGCCAGGAAGTCGAAGTCCAGGTGCTGGAAGTCGATCCTCAAAAGCGTCGCATTTCCCTGGGCCTCAAGCAGACTCAGGAGAATCCCTGGCATGCATTCGCAGCATCAAACCCGGCGGGCACGACCGTCGAAGGTGCGGTGCGGAACATCACCGAATTCGGTCTTTTCATCGGTCTCGATGGTGGTGTCGACGGCATGGTGCATCTGTCCGACCTGGACTGGAGCGCTCCGGGCGAAGAAGCCATTAAGGAATTCAAGAAGGGCGACATGGTGAAAGCTGTCGTGCTGGACGCGGATCCTCAGAAGGAGCGCATCAGCCTCGGCATCAAGCAGCTCGGAAGCGACCCCTTCGATACCGCAAGTTCCGGCACACTTCGCAAGGGTTCGCGCGTAACATGCGAGATCATCGATGTCCGCGACAATGGCCTAGAGGTCAAACTGGCGGATTCCGATTTGACCGCATTCATTCGCCGCTCCGACTTGTCACGAGACCGTTCGGAACAACGCCCCGATCGTTTTGCCGCCGGCGAGAAGGTCGATGCATTCATCACCCAGATCGACAAGAACTCGCGCAAGATCAGTGTCTCCATCAAGGCGCTGGAGATAGCCGAGGAAAAAGAGGCGGTGAAGCAATATGGCTCCACCGACAGCGGTGCATCGCTTGGCGATATTCTGGGCGCCGCTCTCAGCAAGGCACAGCAGGACAGCGGCGACGCGGCGGACGACGACGAGGAAGATCTTGGTGGGGACACGGAGATCGAAGCTCATGCCAGCACGGATACAAAGGCGGACGAATCCTGAGCCTAAATCAGTTTCGTCTGTGTGATCGTAGAGTCGAACTCTTCAAAGCCCGGCAGTCCAGTGCATCAGCACTGGACTGCCGAATCGTTCATGATCCTTTGCGTATGGACCGATCCAGATGACGCTCCAAACCGAGCTACTTGTTGATCGTCGTAAATTGAAGCGAAAACTGACAGGTTGGCGCGTGCTGGCCGTTGTGCTTGGCGTCGCCTTGTTAGGTGCATTGGCATTCCTGTCTGGAAAAGTCACATCCATCTTCGAACCCAAGCCGCATGTCGCCCGCGTTACGATTTCAGGCTTTATCAAGGATGATCGCAAACAGCAGGAGCTTCTTGCCAAAGTTGCGAAATCGTCAAGCGTCAAAGCCGTTATTCTGAATATCAATAGCCGCGGCGGGACGACCACCGGTGGCGAAGCGCTCTATGAGGCCATCCGCAAACTGGCGGAGAAAAAACCGGTCGTTTCCGTCATGGGCACGATTGCAACATCGGCAGGATACATGATCGCGCTTGGCGGTGACTATGTCGTCGCCAGGAGCAACACGATCACCGGGTCCGTTGGCGTCATCGTCCAGTGGCCGGAATTGAGCGAACTCCTAGGAAACCTGGGCATCAAGGTCGAAGAAGTTCGTAGCGGTGCGCTCAAAGCCAATCCATCACCTTTCCGACCTGTCGATGAAGCTGCGCGAGCGGTAACGCAGGAAATGGTAGTGGAGGCGCAGAATTGGTTTCTTGGACTTGTCGCGCGCCGTCGCCTGATTAATCCGGAGAGCGTGCCCGGCTTGAAAGCAGGTCGCGTCTATTCCGGCCGAATGGCGAAAGAACATAAGCTGGTCGATGCGTTGGGCGGTGAAGCCGTTGCGAGAAGCTGGCTCGAAAAAGAAAAGCAAATTCCCGAAGATCTGAAAATTGTCGATTGGGAAGAATCAAACGCAGCGAACTTCGGCCTTTCCGGATTAGCCGCCAAGCTAGTTGGAACAGTAACCGGTCTCGCTCCGGAATCGGTTCAATCGGTCATTGATCTCGGCAAACCGATCCGAGGCGGTACGCAGCTGGACGGTCTACTGTCGCTTTGGCACCCTCGGGCCAACTAGACGGTTGATAAATAGTACTTATTGTACGAAACTCGCAGTCTGCGAGGCACACCGATGATAAAGTCACAGTTGATCCAGAGAGTAGCCGCTGCGAATCCACATTTGTACCAGCGGGACGTTGAGCGAATCGTCAATGTCATTTTAGATGAGATTATCGCCTCACTGGCCCGAGGTGATCGCGTTGAACTCAGGGGCTTCGGCGCATTTACCGTCAAACATCGCGCAGCCCGGCAAGGTCGCAATCCGCGAACCGGCGAAACGGTCTTTGTGGAAGAGAAGTTTGTACCCTTCTTCAAGACAGGCAAAGAGCTTCGTGAGCGGCTCAATCGCGACCATCCGGGATATCACGGCGAGGATGATGACGACGATGACGATTGCTGAGAGTTGAACGCATCTAGTCGTAGAAAATTACGCTGTTGATGGTACGAACTTTCCGCGCCGACAGCGTGCGTACTCGGCTGGTGGTGTGGCAATCATAGAGCCCGTGATTGCTCCCTCGGGCGGATCGGTAGCCATAGACTCCGAACGGCTGATTCTCTAGGTTGGCGCTCGCCCATCGGGCGAAGATCCGACGTCTAGAGCAACTTTTCTTCGCTTAGCCGACTCCGTCTGTGCGTAGGTTGATCTAGCGGGACCAACAATTCAATCTCACTGGGGACGGCGAGCTTGATCGATTTGTGCCCGGTCGAAAGAACTGCAATTCGCGGCTTCGAGGACAAAATGACTGTTGAGGTCAAAATCTGTGGCATCAAAACGGCGGAAGCGCTCGATGCAGCGCTAGACGCGGGTGCCGATTACTTTGGCCTCGTCTTCTATTCCCGAAGCCCACGGAATGTTGGTCGAATGGATGCGAGAGCCTTGATCGAACGTGCAGGTGGTCGCGCCAAGAGCGTCGCCCTCCTGGTCGATCCGACGGATCAGGATATCACCGATATCAAACGCGAGGTCGGCCCGGATTTCATTCAGCTTCATGGCTCGGAAACGCCCGAGCGCGTCTCCGAAATAGCACGCATGTGCAATAACAAGGTCATCAAGGCGGTGCGCATCGAAAATGCTGCCGATGTCTCTGACACCGCTCCTTTCCGGGACGTCAGCAGCTTCGTACTGTACGACGCGAAACCGCCCAAAGCCGACGCGAATGCTCTCCCTGGCGGCAACGGCGTTCCCTTTGATTGGAAAGCCCTCGCGGATCTTGCCGATGATCGCGCCTTCATGCTCTCAGGCGGTCTTAGTCCCGAAAACGTCGCCGGCGCCATTGCAAGCACCGGCGCCCGGATGGTCGATGTCTCCTCCGGCGTCGAGCGCGAGGCCGGCGAAAAAGATCCGACGCTTATTCGAAAATTCATCACGGCTGCCAAGTCAGCCAGCCCAATACACGCAAAAGAGTAGTGCCCATGTCCGCTCCGACCGAAAATATTAAGACCAACAGCTTCCGAACCGGCCCTGACGAAAGCGGGCATTTCGGCCTCTATGGAGGCCGGTTCGTGGCCGAGACGCTTATGCCGCTCATCCTGGATCTCGAGCGTGCCTACAATGCTGCGAAAGAGGATCCGGCATACAAATTAGAGTTCGATAACCTCCTGGCGCACTATGCCGGCAGACCGAGCCCGCTCTATTTTGCCGAACGCCTGACCGACCACTATGGCGGAGCCAAGGTCTACTTCAAGCGGGACGAGTTGAATCATACGGGCTCTCACAAAATCAATAACTGCCTTGGGCAGATCCTTCTGGCCAAACGTATGGGGAAGACACGGATTATCGCCGAGACTGGCGCCGGTCAGCACGGTGTTGCCGTTGCCACGGTCGCCGCCCGCTTCGGTTTGCCCTGTGTCGTCTATATGGGTGCAACCGATATCGAACGCCAGCGACCGAACGTCTTTCGGATGAACCTGCTCGGGGCGGATGTTCGCCCCGTTACGTCAGGGACCGGCACGCTCAAAGACGCTATGAACGATGCATTGCGCGACTGGGTCGCCAATGTCCACGACACATTCTACATCATCGGCACGGCGGCGGGCCCTCACCCGTATCCGGCGATGGTCCGGGATTTCCAATCCGTCATCGGCAATGAGGTTCGCGAACAGATGATGGAACGCGAAGGCCGTCTGCCCGACACGCTCGTGGCCTGCATCGGTGGCGGCTCGAATGCCATCGGACTGTTTCATCCTTTCCTTGACGACCCCGATGTCGCGATACACGGCGTTGAAGCCGCGGGACGTGGGCTTGAGACGGCAGAGCATTGCGCTTCCCTCAATGGAGGCAAGCCCGGAGTGCTACATGGAAACCGTACCTATCTTCTCCAGGATGAGGATGGTCAGATTTTAGACGGCCATTCGATTTCAGCCGGACTCGACTATCCGGGTATCGGACCAGAACATTCCTGGCTGAGAGATACCGGCCGCGCCACTTACGGATCCGTGACCGACCAGGAAGCCCTCGACGCTTTTCAGCTCTGTACGAAGATGGAGGGCATTATCCCAGCGCTTGAGCCGGCCCACGCCCTGGCCTATGTGGGTAAGCTTGCACCAACGCTCAGCCCCGACAATCTTCTCGTTATGAACATGTGCGGCCGTGGCGACAAAGATATCTTTGCCGTAGCAGGTCATCTGGGCATGGAGGTTTGATCCGGTGAGTATTTCCCAAACCCGCATCGACCGACGTTTCGCCGAACTGAAATCCGCCGGCCGCGGCGCGCTTGTCACTTTCGTGACCGCAGGCGATCCGGATCTGGAGACATCGTACCAGATCTTGAAACAATTGCCCGCCGCCGGCGCGGACATCGTCGAACTTGGCATGCCTTTCTCCGATCCCATGGCCGACGGCCCCGCAATCCAGGCTTCATCGCAACGGGCCCTGAGAGCAGGACACCAGATGTCCGACACGTTGGACATGGTGCGCCGGTTTCGCGAGACAGATTCATCCACCCCGATCGTCCTGATGGGCTACTACAATCCAATCTACATCTATCCCGTGGATCGCTTTCTGGCAGATGCCCAGGACGCCGGCGTCGATGGCCTGATTATTGTCGATGTGCCGCCGGAGGCAGATGATGAACTCTGCCTTCCCGCCCTTGCCCAAGGCGTCAATTTTATTCGCTTAGCAACGCCGACGACGGATGAAAAGCGTCTGCCGGCAGTCCTCTCGAATACGAGCGGCTTCGTCTATTACGTTTCCATTGCCGGCATCACGGGAACGAAAGCTCCGGACGCGGCGGATGTCCATGCCCATGTCGCCCGCATCAAAGGACATACAGATCTACCGGTCTGTGTGGGTTTCGGTGTGCGAACTGCTGACCAGGTTCGCAAGATCGTGGAAGGAGCTGACGGCGCTGTCGTGGGATCGGCATTGGTTTCGGCAATCGAAGACAGCTTGACACCGGATGGCAAGGCAACCGCGGAAACGCCGGGCCGCGTTATTTCCATTGTCAGAGACCTAGCATCGGGTTTAACCACACCAGCGTCCCAGCCCGCGCAATGAGCGGCAAAAGAGCTTATACTGGTTAGGTCATGAACTGGATCAACAACGTCGTACGCCCGAAGATTCAAGGCATTCTGCGCAAGCGGGAGATGCCTGACAATCTCTGGGTAAAGTGCCCGGAAACAGGGCAGATGGTCTATTACAAGGACCTGGAAGCCAACCAGTTCGTCGTCCCCGGCAGCAACTATCATATGCGAATGTCTGCGGAGCAGCGGTTTGCGGCGCTGTTTGACGACGGCAAATATAAATCGGTTTCCGTACCCGACGTGTCCCCCGATCCGCTCAAGTTTCGGGATGAACGGCGCTACACGGACCGCCTTAAAGACGCACGTACGAAAACCGGCATGACAGATGCCGTTCTTGTCGGATCCGGCACCCTCGACGGTCTCAAGGTCGTTGCCGCTGCACAGGATTTCGGATTCATGGGGGGGTCGCTCGGCCGTGCAGCCGGAGAAGCCGTTATTATCGCCATGCGCGCGGCCAAAGAACTGCATTCCCCGTTCATCATGTTTGCCGCTTCCGGCGGTGCCCGCATGCAGGAAGGCATCCTGTCACTGATGCAGATGCCGCGCACAACCGTTGCCGTTCAGGAACTGCGGGAGGCGTGCCTTCCCTATATCGTCGTTCTGACACATCCAACAACAGGTGGCGTCACCGCATCCTATGCAATGCTGGGCGACATCCACATTGCCGAACCCGGCGCACTCATCGGCTTTGCAGGACCTCGGGTGATCGAACAGACCATTCGGGAAAAGCTCCCGGCAGACTTTCAAAAATCGGAATATCTCTTCGATCACGGCATGGTCGATACAGTTGTCCATCGCCACGATCTTCGCAATACGCTCAGTCGGATATGCCGGATGCTGATGCATGCACCGAAACTCAAGGACGATCCTCCCAATGGCGATGAGAGTCATCAGACAACGGCACTTGCATTGCCGGCAGAAACAAGAACGGCGGTTACGGAAGTCCCGTTGATGGACGCTGCCCCTACCAAGAAGCGAAAGAAACGAAGTCGCAAAACGAAACGCACCGCTCAGCCTGAGGAAGGCGCGACCTAGGTTATGCCTGCCTTTCCATCCAATAGTGGCGAAGCTCCATTGGTCTCGCCCGATGAGGTCGTTGTCGAAAGCGATTTGATCCTGGAACGGTTCGCGGCGCTCCACCCGAAGACGATCGATTTGTCGCTCGGCCGTATCGAAACACTTCTGGAGCGGCTGGGGTCTCCGCACGAGGACCTTCCGCCTGTCATTCACGTAGCAGGCACGAACGGCAAAGGTTCGGTTATTGCTTTTCTCAAGGCGATCCTCGAAGCGGCAGGACACCGTGCGCACTGCTTCACATCGCCTCATCTTGTCCGATTTCACGAGCGCATTGCGCTTGCCGGCAGTGATGGTGCAGCTCCCATTTCGGAAACAGGGTTGGCAGATGTCCTGCTCCGCACCGAGGCGGCAAATGCCGGCGATGCGGTTACATTTTTCGAGATCACGACGGCCGCTGCGATGCTTGCATTCGCCGAAGCATCGGCGGACTTCCTTCTTCTCGAGACCGGGCTGGGTGGCAGGCTCGACGCAACCAACGTGATCGATCAGCCTGCATTGACAGCGATTACACCGGTGTCCATCGACCACACACAGTTTCTCGGCGAGACGATCGCCAAGATCGCCCGTGAAAAAGCCGGCATCCTGAAAACCGGAACAACTTGCATCGTTGGCCCACAGACGCCGGTTGCTCTGGAGGTCATCGAAGAACGGGCCGAGGAGATCGGCGCACCGCTTAGTCGATATGGTCAGGAATGGGATGCGTATGAACAGCATGGCCGACTGATCTATCAGATGGAAAGTGGGCTACTCGATCTCCCGTTGCCGCGTCTACCCGGCCGGCATCAGTTTACTAATGCAGGGATTGCTGTGGCTGCAGCACAGCACCTCTTTTCCGGCCACCCGCCGATCGCCGCATTGGAGACCGGCCTTGGCGCAGCAACCTGGCCTGCCCGTCTGCAACGCCTTGCGCCCGGACCACTACACGAGAACACCGTTCCGGCTACGGAAATATGGCTGGATGGCGGACACAACCTCGCTGCCGCCGAGACACTCGCGAGAACCATGGCCGAGTTGGAAGAACGCTCGCCGCGGCCGCTGCATCTCATAAGCGGTATGATGAATAACAAAGACGCGCTGGGCTTTTTTTCCGCCTTCAAGGGCCTCGCCGCGTGGACAGGCACACTAGCGATACCCGGCGAAGAGAATGCGTGGGGGGCTGATGAGCTGGCCGACATCGCCCGCACTGCGGGTCTAACCGCTGAACCCGTTCAAGGCCTGAAGCAAGCCCTTGCGTTGAGCCAATCACGCAGCGGTGCCGAACCTGTGCGGGTGTTGATCTGTGGTTCGCTTTTTCTTGCAGGCCATGTGTTGAGCCTTCAGCACTGACACCCGCTAATCGTGACTCCCAATACCAGGCGCAGGCTTCAAGGCGGCACACAGCGCCCGACGTGCAAATCCCGCCGAGAGCGGCATATTTTAGAGATGCAAAACGCCGGCCCGATGAACTCAGGCCGGCGCGATAATTCCAGACGACAATTCGTTCAGCTTGTTGCGGATGATGACGCGCTACCGATTGTGCCTGAGATCCAATCGAGGAGCTTGCCTTTGGGCGCAGCGCCTTGCTGGGTTGCCGCCACTTCGCCGTCCTTGAAGATCATCAGCGTCGGAATCGCACGAATGCCATACTTCATCGGCGTCGACGGATTCTCGTCGATATTGATTTTCGCAATCCTGACCTGACCGTTCATTTCCTCGGAAATCTCTTCGAGTGCCGGCCCGATCTGCTTGCACGGTCCACACCATTCGGCCCAAAAATCAACGACGACAGGAGTCGAGGATTTTAGAACCTCGTTCTCGAATGTATCGTCCGAAACCGCTTCGCTCGCCATATCAATCACTCCTGTTGCGCCGCATCCGCAGCAGGTTCCGCGAGACGGCTATTTCGATTTGTATCGAAACTATGTGCGAGCCCCAGAGGCGTCAAGTCCATGCATGGCAGCTATTCCGAGACGGCGCTCCTGCGCATCGAGCAGGTCATCGGGCAATGCCATCAGTCGGGGGATGGCTGTCCAAAGCAGAGCTGCTCGTACACGTTTGCCGGGAAACCGTCGGCGAACAGCCGCGCGATACAGGGCAAGCTGCGCAATATATGACGGTGATGCGTCTTCGACATGCTCCGGCGGTGGCCGGTTCGTCTTGTAGTCGACGATCAAAATCTCTTGATCCGTGACAACAATTCGATCGATTTGCCCGGCAACGTCGATTGTTGGCATATTGGGATCGGCTGCTGGCAATCTGGCAGCGAGCGATGCTTCGGCAAGACTGCCGGGCCCAAATACTGACGTAAACTCTGAATCGCGCAACACGGCCAGCGTTTCCGTGACGATTTCATCACGTTGCGTCGGCGACATCTGCCTTCCCCTGGCCTCCACGAACCGGCCGGCGGATGCCTCCCAAGCGACCGGATCGAGTCCTGGCAGGTGCTCGAGCAGCGTGTGGATCAACAAGCCTCTGGCAAAGCGATTGTCGTTTGCAAGCGCCAGCGGCGAATCAACGATCTGATCAGATATCTCGGTTTCGGACAAAGCGCCCGAGGGCGTTAGCGATCGCGCAGCCTGTTCGTCCGAAGCGACCGAACGCAAGGCCCAATCCGGAAGCGGCACGGCATCAGTGCGGCCCTCGGGCTCCCCAACCTTGGTTACGACAGCCCTCTGTTCGCTTGCCAACCGCCAAATCGTTCGACCTTTGGCATCCTGGGCCTCTTCGAGATTGTCGCCGAGGGCATCGCGAACGAGATTGTACCAGCAGCCGTCGGGAGGTTTGCGCTGCCCCTGCCAGCCGCAAACATAGAGCCGGTCGCGCGCGCGCGTCATCGCAACATAAAGAAGACGGTGATATTCCTCCCTCGCCGCGCGATCGCGCTCTGCTTTCAGACCCGCCGTCATCGCCAGCCCGCTGGTTCCGGGCGGCGCCCAGATGGCGCTCTTGAAGTGCCCCTCAACTTCGTATGGCAGAAGCCGTCCCGGTCCGGCAGTCGCCGGCGTCGAGAATGTGTCAGGCAGGAAAACGATACTTGATTCCAGGCCTTTCGCACCATGGACTGTCATGATCCGGACTTCGTTGCGCCCCTGTTCCAGGTCGCGCTTCACTTCCTCGTCGCCGCGTCGCAGGTCATCCAGGAAGCCTTGCAGGGTTGGCGGTTCCTTCTCCTCGAATGCGAGGATTTGTGCCAGAAACGCATCCAGCGCATCACCCGCCTCCGGCCCCAGACGCTGCAGCATGCGCCGTCTGAGCGCCATACCGTCTTCCTCCAACAAGCCGGCATATAGCTCATATGGCGCATCGAAATCGACCCGTCCGAGAAGTTTGCGCAACCGTGTCGCCGCGCTCGCTATGAGCGATGCATCACCCTCTCGGGCTTTCAGAGCATCCCAGAGGGAGGCTCCCCGCCCATGCGCCAATCGAAAGAGATCGTCATCATCCAGTCCAAAAAGCGGGCTCTTGAGGACAGCCGCCAGAGAAAGGTCGTCGTCGGGCATCAGAAGAAAATCACCCAATGCCATGAGATCCCGGACGGCAAGCTGATCCTGCAAACGCATGCGATCGGATCCTGCGACTGGCAGACCACGCGATTTCAGAGCCTTGATCATGACTTGCGCGAAGGGATCGCGGCGGCGCACGAGGATCAGAACATCTCCCGGTGCGATCGGCCGGTCCTCGGATTCCAAACGCGCTCCTGTGCGGATCCATTCCTGGATGGTCTCCGCTATCCGATCAGCAAGTGCCGTGGCTGCTTCTCCTGGCCGAATCCGATCGCCAAGCGGGTCAAATGGACCTGACGGTTCGGGCTTCTCTGTTTCCTCACCCTCCCAGAGTTCCACATGCCCCGCATCGTCGACGCGATGAGAGAAATGAACGATGAGCGCCCCGTCACCGGTCAGGCCTTCGGCAGCAATCGGGTTCGAGAAGACACGGTCGACGCTCTCCAATACGGGCGCTGTCGAGCGAAAAGACAGATTGAGATCGATGGGATGCCAAGCTTTTCCTGCAGCCGCCGCCTTGTCCCGAAATAACCTGCCCTGACGGCCGAATTCAGCCGGGACGGCGCCTTGAAAACTGTAAATGGATTGCTTTTCGTCACCGACGGCAAAGACCGTCCGGGTCTCATCCCGCGCGCCTTCACCTGCGAAGAATTCATCGGCCAACGCCGCAACGACTCGCCATTGCTGAGGGCTCGTATCCTGTGCCTCGTCGACCAGTATATGATCCATGCCGCCGTCGAGTTTGTAGAGCACCCAGGGTGCAGCATCGGCGCGCGAAAGTAGGCTCTCCGTCTTCGCAATCAGATCGTCATAGTCCAGCGCCGCCTGAGCTGCCTTGCGGTCATCATAGTCTTTCGCGATCGCCTCGGTCAGACGAAAGAGAGCCTTGTTGGCCTCAAAGACGCTGAATGCTCGGCGCTTGCAATCCAGCGCGTAAAGCTTGTCCCGTGCCTCACTCATAGCATCAACGATTCGTGGCGAGGCATCGGAAATACGGCGCGTCGCAAGGGATTTCCGGGGCTCTCCGGTCTTTGTTAACAATGTCTCGCGTAGGGCACGGGCGCGCTGACTCGGCTCGCTGGATGTCCGAGCTGCCGCGAGGCCGGCCCCTGTCCGCCGATCTGTAATCGTGCCTTCCGCCAACGCCTCGATGGCAAGCTGCATGGTTTCATCGTCAATGACAGCGGCTTGGTCTTCGAGAATTCGGTCGGCGTTGTCGGAAGAATCGATGGCAAGATCTCTCGCCAAAGCCGTCAACATCCTGTCGCCTGAGCCAGCAATGTCTTCTGCCAGTGCAACCTCGACAATTTCGCGAAAGGATTGTTCAGCCGATCTGGCCACGATCTGCTGTAAGGCGTCTCCGAGCACGCCGTCGGCATCCTCTGCAGCTTGAGACAGGACTCTGTCGACTGCCTGCTGCTTGAGGGAGGAGGCGCCTCTCTCATCAAGAACCGTGAAATCCGCAGAGATCCCGGCTTCCAAAGGAAACCGGTGCAAGAGTCGTTCGCAGAAGGCATGAATCGTGTGGATCTTCAGACCTCCGCGTGTTTCGATCGTGCGAGCGAAAAGACGGCGTGCCAACGCCGCTTCCTCGGCACTCGGAGTTGCTCCTGTCAGCCGGGTCAGCGCCTCGTCCAGTTCATCGACCGACATCGTCGCCCAGGCACCGAGCTCTCGGAAAAGCCGGTTCTGCATTTCCGCCGCCGCGGCCCGGGTGTAGGTCAGACAAAGAATGCCCTCAGGCCGGTTTCCATCCAACAGAAGCCGTAGAATGCGATTGACGAGGACGTGGGTTTTTCCTGTCCCGGCATTTGCAGAGACCCATGCCGAGGCGGCAGGATCCGCCGCACGTGCCTGATTGGCGTCGGTTGCCTCTTTGACTGCAGCAACGTCCATTGCGTCACCCGGCCTGTTCGTCGCTGTTGGTCCATTCACCGACGCGTGCCAGATGGGCGTAGTCGTCAAAGCGATAGCGTCCTTGGAAATCCGGCCGCCTAAGGCAGGCATATGGCGTCTCGATCTCATCGAACCTCGCGATCAGCATCTCGAGCTCACCAAGTGCCTCGACTGCCAGATCGTGCACAGGCTTTCCGGCTGCCTGCGCATCACTACCGGCATCATGGGCTCCCAGAACATGCACATAGCGCAGATCCGAAACCGCCTTGACATCAAGCCCGTCATAAGACCCTCTGAGCGCTATGGCAGCCTCAAGCGGCAGCTGTGGCGAGATCAGAGAATCGACTTGCGAACGGCGGGGTGGCGTTCCGGTCTTGTAGTCGTAGAAGACAAGTTCTCCATCCTCTGTCAGATCAATCCTGTCCGCCCTCGCCGTCAATGTGAACGCGCCTGCATGCGCGTCGATAACGAGTTTTCCTCGCACCTCGGAATGGCATTCCGCAATATGGTGTCGGCGATCCGCTTCTGTTGCTCCAAACCATTTGGCAAAGCGTGCAAAGTGCGGTCTCCAGAATGCCCAAACGCGCGGATGTCCGCCGAGGGCGCGGAATAAATTATCAGCAATATCAATAAGTTCCTTTTCCGAATCTGGTGGCAGCGCGTCAGGAAAACGTGCCGTAAATTGATGCAGTGCGTGGTGAATCAGTTGGCCGCGATGTGCCGCATCCGGTTCACCGGAAAGTGGGTCCAGTGCCTCCAGGCCAAGGACATCGCGCGCGAAGATTGCGTAGGGATTGGCGATCCATTCCTCAATGCGTGTTACGCTCATCCGACGCGGCCGTGCGACAAGGGGAGGCTTCGGCTCCGGGGGTGATATCGGACAATATTTCGGGATATGATCGCGCTGACGTGCCCATGCGAGCCACGGATCTTCAGAAGCCACCGCCTTCTCTTTTCCCAACCCCTGAAGCAATGCACCGAGCCTCAGGACCCAACGCGACGCCACGGTCGGTACGCCATCCACTTTGGCGGCTCTTGTGACGACGACCTGCGGCGCCGATAAGAGTTGAGCCACATCATGGGCTGCCAGTCCGACTCGGCGCTCCGGGGCTGGAAGGCCGACCGCAGCACGCATCGGACGACTGAGCCACGGATCGGGGTCCTCGATCCTCGGCCATGTCCCTTCGTTGAGGCCGGCAATGATGACGAGATCGGCGCGCTGAAGACGGGCCTCCAAAGGCCCGAGGATCGACAGCCGTGGATGCCCTGCTTGCCGGGGACGCACGACACCACCGCGCAACAAGCTGCGATAGAACTCGGAATAGTCGCGCGCCGTGATATCCGGATCGACCGCACTTCCCGATAAAATCTCGGCAAAATGCAATGCCAGCGCTTCGCCAGCATCGCCTCGCCAGACATGGGAGACATCGCCGCTCTCATCACACGCAAGCGCTTCGGCAACCTTGGTATGCGCCTCGAAAAAAGTGCGCACTCCATGTGCATCCCCGTTTTGCAATTGCAAAAGCGGCCAGAACGCAGACTGCAGGTCGCCCAGCAGCGCCTCGGCTTCAAGACATCCTGCTTCGCCCAGCCGGCCTATCACTGATCGCTTTTCAGGGTTTTCAGCCAACGTGGCCTTTGTTCGCTCGACTACGCCTCGCGCACCCGCCAACCCGGATGCAAGTTGGGGCCTGCGAAATGCAATGAGTTCGAGCGTGCGGGCAGCCTGTCGAATGGCCGCTGGCGGGCGGCCCAGTCGCGCCAGGGGATGCTTCAATAGAGCAAGCAGGGAAACCGGAGAAAACCCGTTACCAACCACTTCGGCGATGAGATCGAGAAACACGCCAGGCGGCGTTCTTGCAAGCGGGCGTCCGGCAGAATCGTCAACTCGGATATCCCATTTTTCCAATCGGGCCGAGATGCGCCGGGCCAAGACGCGGTCGGGCGTGACCAGGGTCGCCGTTCGGCCAGGAACTTCGGCCGCTTGGCGAAGCAGCAACGCAACCGTTTCGGCTTCATCCTCGGCCGTTGGCGCTTCGATTGCCGTTATGCCATCAAGCGCTGCGTCTAGTGTGTCTTCGGGCTCACTGTCCCCATAGATGCGCCACCGATCCGTCGTGGTGGCGGGACGCATGGTTTCGCTGACCAGTCGAAGCCGTGCCACCTCACCGGCTCGAGGGCTTGTACCGGGAACAGGGACGACATCTTTTCGGTCCGTTCCCAGCTGCTGAAGAAGTTGGGCCATGCCGAATTGGGGGTGCTCGGGATGATCACTGCTGAGCAGAGACCAGCTTTCGTCATCGAGGTTCATATCCAATCCCGGAAGGACAACGGCTCCCAGAGGCAAGCGGGCAACGACATTCAACAGCGCTGCAGTAGCAGGCACGCTGCCGGTAGATCCGGCAGCAATAACGGGCCCCTGCGGTGGCGCATTTCGCATCCGCTCAGTCTCGGCTGCCATCAGGGCATCGCGCCGCGCATAGGGCGATGTGACACCGCGATCCTTGAGATACTGCGGCCAGTGCTCTGTAACGATCTGAAGAAATGTCGTCGTCAGCTGCCAGTGTTCGGCGAAACGCTCAGGGGCCAGATCGTTCAGTTTCTTTTTCAAGTCGACGCGTTCCGACTCCAACTCGTCCATCAGACGAATGAGTTCGGTTGCCAGCGACACGGCCTGGGCCGGTGTTGTCGCCGGAAATCCTGGCGCACCCGGTACGCTATTCGCTCGCATTGTCCGGCTCCACGCAAGCACGAGCTGCGTCACCGCGAGCCTTCGCTCCAGATTGCCGATCGCGGGCGGCATCTCCAGCCCTTCCTTGCCGGCAATTGAAAGGTCTCCACCAGAGAAGAACTCCGCTTCCTCATCGACCTCGCCCAAAGGACGGATGTGCGGCAGCAAGAGCGCCTCGCCGTCTGTCATGCGCAAGAACGCCTCACGCATTGCGCGGCAGGCCCGGCGCGTCGGGAGAAAGATCGTGTATGTTGCAAGCGCTAACGGGTCGGGTGGCTGCCCTCCGACGCAGGGAAGATTGCCGTCCAGGATGGCACGCGCCAAGACATCGAGAAATGACGCAGTCGGCGGAATTGTGAAGAGCCGCGGTACCGCATACGGTCCGCTTTCAAGCCGCCCAGCACCTGAACTATTCGGCGATGTCATCACCTTCGAGGCACCTCTCTGCCTCCATGAGTGCCTCTGGCGTCCCGACATGCATCCATATGCCGTCATGACGGAGGCCGAAAACGCGCTCCGCTTCTATCGCCCGGTCCCACGGCAGATTGAGCGAAAACGCTCCCTCCGGCATATCATCGAGAAGACGGGGATGAATGATGGACACGCCTGCAAATACGAAGGGCACGACTTCGTTTTCGCTTGGTCTATGAATTCGACCATCCGGCGTCATGGAAAAGTCGCCCGACCCTGTATAGCCGACAGACTTGTTGGCCGCAGCCAGAAGCAAAAGAGCATCCATATGTTCTGGATCCCATGTCTCGGTCATACGATCCAACGCCGCTGTCGAACCTTCGATCCATACAGAATCGGAGTTGTGCACGAAAAAGCAACGATCACCAAAGTGCTGCAAAGCCTTCTTCACACCGCCACCGGTATCCAAAAGTGCGGTTCGCTCATCGGAAATAACGATCCGTGGCGCCTCACGCATCGTCACATGCTGTTCGATCTGATCCGCCAGATAGTGGACATTGACGACCGCATCCGTTACGCCGGCATCCGTCAGGCGATCGAGCACATGATCGAGAAGCGGCTTGGGACCCAGCTTTACCAACGGCTTCGGGCAATGGTCGGTCAGAGGCCGCATCCGTTGGCCATAGCCTGCCGCCAATACGAATGCTGATGTCGGCTTCATCTGGTCAGGTACAACCGGCCGGTTCTATCCCGCCGATCATTGTCAATTATGGATACATCTTTTTTCAAACGGAAGATGGGTGTCATACCATGCCTTGAGTTCGCCGAGAGCCGGGTGATTGAGGTTGCGTTCTAGATAGGCGGACACGCGCGGGATATGATCCAGATAGCCATGCTTGCCATCACGGGCAGACAATCGCGCGAAAATTCCCAGGATCTTCGTGTTTCGCTGTGCGCCAAGGATTGCATAGCTAGTCTGGAATGAAACGGTATCGAAGCGAGGATCGTCTGCCGTACATACCGCACAGTAGTGGGCCAACATGTCATCTTCAAGCGTGGCCGGCACATCGATCCGCGCGTCCTGTAGCAACGACACCAGATCGTATGCGAGGGGTCCGCGAAGCGCATCCTGAAAATCGATGATTCCCACACGCTCGATCCCTGTTCGCTCCGCAAGCCATATCAGGTTCGGTGAGTGATAGTCTCGCAGCAGCCACCCCTGTTCGTCAGTCTGCACCTGCACGTAAAGTGGATCCCAGATGCGATCAAATGACTCTGCAAGACCGTCCGGTGCCGCATCACCATGTACGGCCGGCCAGAACCAATCCAGAAGGAGCGAAATCTCGATCGAGAACGTTCCCCGATCGAAGAGGGGCAGAGTATGCAGACGTTCCTCTGGAAGCGGTAGTTGGTCTGGAGGCGGCGCTTTGCGAACCGCGACAAGTACGTCTACAGCCGCACGTGTAAGCATCCGCTGATCTGCGCCGGCCGGAATCGAGTTCTGGTAGACCATATTTCCCAGGTCTTCCAGGATCAGAAAGCCGTGAGCCAGGTCGTGTGCGATGATCCTTGGCGCGCTGAGGCCTATTTCCGTCAAGGACTCGGCAACGGCGACAAAGGCTTGCACGTCCTCCGCCAGATGGGCGATTTTGCTATAGGGCAATCCGTCCCGAATTGGTGGGCCATCCGGCTGGCGTGGCGCATCCATCAAGAGTGCCGAGTCGTTCCCTCGTTGGAGACGAACATAGCGACGGGGCGATGCATCGCCCTGCAGCAGCACAGAATGCGCTTCCTGCCATCCGGCTCTTGCCAGAAAGGCCTGCAAGGCAATGAACCGTTCAAGGCGTTCGGACCATGCGCCTTGGCCACTCAACGCCAGCTTTCGGACGTCGTGACCCCGTCCGTCTTCAATTCGAATATCAAGCCGGTCGTCGGCAAGCAGACCGTCAATCCTCTCCGGCCACTCGATGAGGACCAATCCTTCGGCCAGAGCGTCATCCATTCCTAGCTCTTCCAGCTCGTCAGCCGATTGAAGTCGATAACAATCGAAGTGGGTGATTGTCATACGCGCCGTTTCGTAGGACTGCGCGATCGAGAATGTCGGACTGGCCACCTCTCGTCGCGCTTCGCCGCCGATTGACGAAATCAAGGCGCGGGCGAATTCGGTCTTGCCCGCACCGAGCGCACCCGACAGGGTTACGACATCGCCGGGGCGCAGCACCAGCGCGAGCGCCTCCGCCGTATCGGCCAGACCCGCCAGGTCAACATCGTCTAATTTGAGGTGGGCGCTCATGCGGCGGCAGTCGAAGAGTCCTGATCGCTCTCCATCGACGGAATTCCGATCGTATCCGTCGCCTTGTCTTCGGCATCTTCTTCGCCGGTTGGCAACGTCATCTGCCGCTTCGGAAAGCGAACCGTTACCGTCGTCCCTTCGCCAGGGGCGGATTTCAGAGCGATCGCACCACCGTGAAGCTCCACGAGGCTCTTGACGATCGAAAGACCAAGACCGGCCCCTCTGTGGCTGGTGCCATGCGTGTGACTGATGAATCGATCGAAGATCGTTGTTTGATTCTTCAAAGGAATACCAATGCCCTCGTCAGACACCGAAATCGCTATATCACCGGCTTCATTGAAACAGGCAATCCGAATCGTACCGCCCTCTTCGGAAAAACCGGCGGCGTTGGACAGGAGATTGTAGAGCACTTGGGTTACGCGCCTCTGATCCGCGATCAACTCGTTCAAATCTTGCGCGATCTCCACGTCGAGGTCGAGCCCTGCATGTTGCAGCCGCTCGCGGACGCCGAGAATGGCTGCATCGATGACCTCTTGTACGTCAACCTGTACCAAATTCAGATCGAGACCACCCGCATCGATGGTTGCAAGATCGAGGATATCATTGATGATTGCGAGAAGCGTGTCGCTGGATGCCCTTATATCTGAAACATATTCGCGCTGCTTATCGTTCAATTCACCTGTCACATCCCCCCACAACAATTCAGCAAAGCCAATAATGTTGGTCAGCGGGACGCGTAGCTCATAGGAAATATGGGAGATGAACGTGTTCTTGAGCTGATCGGCCGCTTCCAGCGCTTGGGCACGCTCGACAAGCGCATCCTCTACCCTTTTGGTATCGGTGATATCCACATAGGTGAGCAACATCGCGCCATCGGGCAACGGCAAGCCGGAATAGGCAAGAATGCTTCCGTCCGGACGCGACAATTGTCGCTCGAGGACAGGCCGCTCATAATCGATGCTCGTCACCGCGCGCTTAATATCGTCCCAGACCGTATCGTCATCGAAGCGTATGCGGCACCACTCGATAACCTGGTCGATATGCGGCTCCTCATCGAGAGCATGATCATCGAGAGACCAGATCCGGGCGAAAGACGGGTTGTATAGCTTAAGCCGACCATCCGTCGCAAACACAGCGACGCCTTCGCGGAGTTTATCCAGGGTTTCTTTCTGAACGCGCGACAGTGAATTGTATCGACTCTGCAGTGCAAGACGTTCTGTCACATCCTCGAAGAAGAAAGTTGCATCCCCGCTTTCGCGTTTGCTGCCTGCAACCCGGATCGATCGGCCATCGGGTAGATGCCACCGGTTGTCGGCTGGTGCACCGCTCCCTCCGAGGGCAAGCTGCTTTGTCTTCCATTCCCGGTAATTCGCTTCTTCCGGCAGCACGCTCTGAGCCCGGAGGCGATCGAGAATTTCGCCATGGCGCGGCCGGCTCTGCAACCAATCGACATTCAGCGCAAACAGCGTGCAATAGGCTTCGTTGAAATAGATCAGCCTTTCGTCCGGCGAGAAGACAGCGACACCCGTCGCAACACCGTTCAGCGCTTGCGCATAGGACTCCAGTCGATTTGCGGCGTCTCCGTTTTCGTCTCCCGGCCTGTCCATTGCGAAGCCGGCACTCGCGGAACCGAGAGGGAGGATCACCGTGTCATAGACCTTGTCCCGTCCCGCTGTTGTCCCTTCGGCTTGTCCCCGATAGATCTCGCTCTCTTTCAAGTGCTTCTCTGCAGCTTGCCGGGATCTGGAGTGCAAGAGCTCGATTTGATCGCGAAGGACCTGTTCCGCATTCGCGGCTTCCACTGCCTTAGAGTAGGTGCGATTGACCCATTCGATCTTCCCATGCCCATCGCGCAGCCATACAGGTGCCGGGAACGCATCCAGGACCGAGCGGAGTGCGGCAATCTCGTTACCCAATTGCGCATGCTGTTCGGCAACGCGTGCCAAATCCTGTCGACGCCCTGCCAGATCGCGAATCTTCAGAACCGTTCCGCCGCCAGAAGCGCGTCCATCGATTTCGACATAGCTGCCAGCCAATGTCTTGGACATGACGTTGAAGCCCGATCCATTGCCTGTCAGCATCGAAAGACGAGACTTAACCTCACCGGCGGCAGCGCGGTCCAGCCACGTATCCAGCTTCAACAGTTTCTGCAAATCGCTCGGGACGCCAAGGTCGGCAATCAGAGTATTGGCCTTGATCCGCGGCACGCCTTCGTCGTCCCAGTGCACCAAGACCTGCGGTTCGGCGGTGACGAGCGCTTCCAGATTTGCCCGGGCATTGTCGAGTGCCTGTCCGCGTTCCTTTGCGCGGATTTCAGCCCTGCGCGCCCGGTTTCGTGCAAAAATAGCGACAGCTGAAATGACGATCGCGAAAAGCGTCAGCCCGGCCCAGAGCCCAAAAATGATGAGGCCCCGCAGGTCAGTCGCCGTTTCTTCCAAATTCGGGACCGCGGCAGACGCAGGCAAACTCATGCCCGACGACACAAGCACTGTTGCGACGACAGCGTTCCTGCTTTGCCAGCTCAAGCCGGCTCTATCGTGGCCAGGGCCACATTCCATTGCGCTCGCTCCAAACCACCCCCAATGGCCTGCACGCAATGACACAACGCACTGCCGACAAACGAGGACGGCGTGCGGACCTCTTAGCTAGGGCGAATCGTCTTAGATTACCTTAGTTTACGCAGATAATCCCGCATTTGACATCGCATGTGGATGACCGTGAGGACGATCCTCATGCGACGTCGTATTGAATGTCGCTAGTAGCGATAGTGCTCGGGCTTGAAGGGCCCCGTTTCCGGTATGCCGAGATAATCGGCCTGCTCGGCACTGAGCGTCGTCAATTTCGCGCCCAGACGGTCCAGATGCAGCTGTGCAACCTTTTCATCGAGATGTTTGGGAAGAACGGTCACTTCATTGGCGTAGGACTCATGGTTCTTCCAGAGTTCGATTTGCGCCAAGACCTGATTTGTGAAGGACGCGCTCATGACGAAGCTTGGATGACCCGTAGCGCAACCCAGATTGACCAAACGTCCCTCCGCAAGAAGAATCATACGCCGGCCATCGGGAAACTCGATCTCGTCGACCTGCGGCTTCACATTGTGCCATTTGAAATTGCGCAGCCCCTGGACCTGAATTTCAGAATCGAAGTGACCGATGTTGCAGACGATGGCCCGATCCTTCATCTGGCGCATATGATCGACGGTAATGACGTCTTTATTTCCCGTTGCGGTAATGAAGATATCGCCTTGTTGGGCGGCATCGTCCATCGTCGCCACTTCATAACCTTCCATGGCGGCCTGGAGTGCGCAGATCGGATCGATTTCGGTCACCATAACGCGTGCGCCCTGGCCGCGCAGACTTTCTGCCGATCCCTTGCCCACGTCGCCGTAGCCGCAAACAACGGCCAGCTTGCCGGCAAGCATCACGTCCGTCGCGCGCTTGATCCCATCCACAAGGCTCTCGCGGCAACCATAAAGATTGTCGAATTTCGACTTGGTGACGGAGTCGTTGACGTTGATCGCGGGGAACGGCAACGTCCCTGCTTCCTGCATCTGATAAAGGCGATGCACGCCCGTCGTCGTCTCTTCTGAAACGCCGCGAATCGCATCGCGAACTTTGGAAAACCAGCCGGGTGTCTTCTCCAACCGCTTCTTGATGGTCGCGAAAAGAACCTCTTCTTCTTCGTTCGCAGGGTTGTCGAGCACCGAAGGATCGGTTTCGGCCTGTGCGCCAAGGATGACCATGATGGTCGCATCGCCGCCATCGTCCAGGATCATATTGGCTGTCTCGCCGTCACCCCAGTCGAAAATCCGATCGACATAGTCCCAGTATTCCTCAAGGGTCTCGCCCTTGTAAGCGAAAACCGGCGTACCGCTTGCCGCAATCGCGGAAGCAGCATGATCCTGCGTCGAAAAGATGTTGCAGGACGCCCATCGTACGTCGGCACCGAGAGCTTTGAGCGATTCGATCAAAACCGCCGTTTGGATCGTCATATGCAGACAACCTGCCACCCGTGCGCCCTTGAGCGGCTGCGAAGAACCATATTCCTCGCGGACAGCCATCAAACCAGGCATCTCCGTTTCGGCAATTGCGATTTCTTTTCGGCCCCAGTCCGCGAGTTCGATATCTTTTACGATGTAGTCCATGGCGTCCGCCTTTCACGATTGGCTGTGTCTCGATCGAGCTGCAATTTTGATGGCGCAGGCGAGTCGAGTCCGCTGTCTGGGCACCCTATTACCGGCTCCAGCAGCACGATGCAATAACGATATAAAGAAATCCTTATATCCTTATCTCAAAATACTTATACGGGAATTGGTATCAGGCGTCCTCGCCGAAACGCGACCCTATCAGCGCGATCAAAGCGTCCAATGCCTCTCGCGCCTCCGCCCCTTCGGCCCGCACGGTTATGGAATCTCCTTTGCGGGCTGCAAGCATCATCAGGCCCATGATCGATGTCCCTCCAACGCTCTGACCGTCGCGGACCACACTGACCTCGGCATCGAAGCGTTCGGCACATTTGACGAATTTGGCAGACGCACGGGCATGCAACCCTTTGCGATTGCAGATCAAGACCTCGGCAACATGCTCGTTCCGGGACGATGTGGGCCCGTCATTCACCCTGTTGTGCTCTGCTTCCAGTCTTGCTTGTGCCGCCCCACAAGTCGCCTGGCGTAGTAGACGAGATTTTCGGAGGCCCGATAGCACAAGAACCGAATGCGGGAGCCCAGGCCGCCCTGCCATGTCCGAAATGCCGCGCGCGAGCGTCGGGGAACGGGTATTGCATATACCGGCCCAAAATGACGTTCGATCCGTTCACGCCACCAATCATGGGAGCGGAGTGTCACATGCGCGTTGCGACCATCCGGTAGTGTATGTTTGGCAGGCGACGTGTCGACAACAATGATTGCCTCCTCGCACAGGCTCCGCATTTGCGAAAGAACATCGTCCAGATCCGCCTCGTCGATATGCTCCAGTACATCGATATTGACGAGAAGCTCGGCAGGCTTGCTTGGCGGCGTCGCATAGTCCGGGATCGCCGGATCGTAGCGGAGCAGGTCGGGCGTCGGATCAAGCGCGAGGCTCTCCAGAAGGCAGCTTTGCCCGCAGCCATAGTCGAGAATCGACTTGGGATTCAGAAGGCGAATCTGCGGACGCAGGAATCGCACATATTTGACGGAGCTTGTCCCGTAGACACGGGTACTATGCACACTGCCATAGTAGTCGATTAGCGACGATTCGTCAGCCATGGCTCGTCTTTCGGTTTTGCCGTCCCCGACACCCTGCCCGCATCCGTTCCGGTATGCAGAAGACTATCGAAGTTGTCTCATAGTCCGGGAAAGGCACTGCGTCGACACCTTATGCCCAAGCCACTATTGATGACCTGTCAGGATCTGGCTTGCTGCAGTGATATATTTGCGGCCGGCCTCAAGCGCCTCATTGACGGCATCAGCCATCTTGGTTTCCCCGCGAATGCTGGCGAGCTTAATCAGCATAGGGAGATTTACACCGGCCACGACCTCGACATTTGCCTCTTCAAGGACCGAAATCGCGAGATTGGAAGGAGTCCCCCCGAACATATCGGTGAGTAATACCGTTCCATCACCGCTATCGACCTCTCGAATGAGGGTCAGAATTTCGTCTCGCCGTCCTTCCGGTTCATCGTCCGGGCCAATGCATATCGTGGCCATCTGTTCTTGGGGACCGACGATATGCTCAAGGACACCGCGGAACTCTTCCGCCAGACGTCCGTGGGTAACAACAACGAGACCTATCATTCGATACCCAATCCACTTGCAAGCCCCACACGATGCGGGGACCGTATCTTTGTCCGCAGCAGCCAGCTAAGGCAAGATCAATCTCAGAGTCCGATTCGAAAGTCCTGTCGTCGGCCTTCTCAACCGGATACGAGATTGCCATCCAATAACAATTTCAGCTTCAAAGGTGCCGACGCCTCGAAGGGAGCCAGCACGCTCAACGGCACCTGCCGGCCGAGGATTTGTTCTCGCGGGAGAGGATCAGGGGGCAGTCTCGGGATCTGACTGCTATCCACAAGGTCGACGAGCATGAAGAGTGTGGCATGATCCTGATACGGCACGTGCAAAGGACCGACGCCCCGGACTTCGATCAATCCTGCGATGGACTTCGGCGATCGGGTGATCAGCCTGTCATCGATCAGCGATACCAATGTTTGATCATCCGAGATGAGAGCAGCGCCGTCGCCCGCAAAGTCAGCAATGAAGCGTATGGCGAGATCTGACTTTCCAGAGCCACTTGGCCCCCTGATCAAAGCAGCTCGACCGGCCAAGGCCACGGTCGTCGCATGGAGAAGACACTCCGAACCCACCGCTCAAGCGTCTCTGGTCGGCCGGACTTTAGGTTTCGCGGCTGGGAGGCGGATCACGAAACGCGCACCTGTCGAGTTTTCAGAATTAGATCGCCCATCGGGCGGTGTCTTGTTTTCGGCCCAGATCCGGCCATCGTGCGCCTCGATGATCTGCTCTGAGATATTCAGACCAAGACCGGAATGGTTGCCAAAGCCTTCGTGGCCGGGCCGGTCAGTATAGAAGCGCTGGAATATCTTCTTGAGATTCTCGGTCGGTATACCCGGCCCTTCATCTTCGATCGAAATCTCGATTTCGCGATGAAGCCTTCTCGCGGTCACGACGACCTCACCCTTCTCCGGCGTAAAAGATAGGGCATTGTCAAGAAGGTTCGTCATCACTTGGCCGAGCCGGATATCGTGTCCCTGGACAACATATCCGGTCGATCTTGCAGGGGGTTCGGCGATATCGAGAGTAACGCGCTTTGCGTGCTTGGCATGATCGTCCTGAAAGGTGGGTGCGATCGTTCGCAGCAATGTGGCCATATCGACAAGATCGGCGCCTTCTCTCGCCAGTTCGGCATCCAATCGCGATGCATCGGAAATATCGCTAAGTAGGCGATCAAGCCTCTTTACGTCATGCTGAATGACCGCGATCAAGTCTTCCCGCGCCTCATCTGACTTCACGAGCGAGAGCGTCTCCGCCGCACTTCGCAAAGACGTCAGAGGATTCTTGAGTTCATGGGCCACATCGGCGGCAAAACGCTCGATCGCCTCGATCCGCTGATAGAGCGAAGCCGTCATGTCGCTCAACGAGCCTGACAAGTCGCCGATCTCATCTGTCCGATGCGTATAATCCGGGATTGTCGCCCGAGCCCCGATCGCACGCCGGACGCGGTCCGCCGCACCGGACAAGCGCTGAATAGGTCCGGCAATCGTCCGCGCAAGTAGCATCGACAAGAGCAAGGTCACGATGGCGGCAAACATCGCAAATTTCAGAATGCGCAATCGCTCTTCGCCGACAATGGCATCAATGCTGCCGCCTCGCGTGGACAGTAGCAGCACCCCAAGCACGTCACGGGCGCGCCGCACCGGCACGGCCACACTCACAACCAGACCGCCCTGTTTGTTCAGTCGAACAATTTTGACAGACGTACCGGTCAGTGCCGAAACCACTTCGGGATAGGCGCGGCCATTCGCACCGCCGATGTCGCGATAGACGGGCAGATCCTGATACCACAACCAGGCTCGGATCTTCCGCCAGGTCGTTCTCAGGAAGCCCGGCCGCTCGTCACCGGACGGTTTAGGTTCCAAACGAAGAACCTCACCGCGCACGTAAATGTTGTCAGAGTCCAGCGTGAGATTTCCGTCACGGTCGTAAATCCGCGCGCGTGTGCCTGTTGGTTTGATAAGACGGCGCAATGTCGGCGCGGTCCGCTCGGGATCGAGGGTAAACTGCAACGCTCCGAATACATCGCCTGCCGGATTCTCCAAATCACCGAATACGAAGCCTTGGCCGGAATCCTCCTGGGAACCCGATTGGTCACCGTTCACTCCGGCACTATCGGCAATTGCACCGGCGATAATCTCGCCCTGGGTGAGTAGGCTTTCGACCTTGGTATCGATGAGTTTGGCCCGAAACCGGTCGAGATAGAGAATTCCCGAGACCAAAATGGCCAACGCAAACAGATTGAGGAAGACGATCCGGCGCGTCAGGCTGCGAAATGGAAAAAACGTTTCGACACGCTCAGAAATCCGACGTACCGCGTAGTGCAATCTGCGCGGCTTCGGCTTTGCGTCTTCAATCTCATGCGACCGGCGTTCGATTACGGCCATCTGTCCCGGTTCAAATTCAATTCGCGCTTCGTAATGTTGCGGCATCTGCTCGGCGAAGAGCGATCACAACGTGAACTACGCGGAATGGATGGCAGGCAATCACGACCTGGAGAACTCCGCACTTTTGCGCCTGCCGAAGTGCCTCCGCTAAGTAAATTTTAGCCAATCCGATTCCGATTTTAGCCGGAACCTTGTGGATCAGGCGGTCGAATCAGCCGCTCTCCTTAAAGCGATACCCCACACCATAGAGTGTTTCAATCACATCGAAACTGTCGTCTACGGCCTTGAACTTCTTTCGCAGGCGCTTGATGTGGCTATCGATTGTGCGGTCATCCACATAGACCTGATCATCATAGGCGGCATCCATCAGCGCATCCCGACTTTTGACGACCCCCGGACGAAGGGCCAATGCCTGGAGGATCAGAAACTCGGTGACCGTAAGGGTAACCTGTTTGTTTTCCCACTGGCACGTGTGACGTTCCGGATCCATTTTGAGCTTCCCGCGCTCAAGGATCTTCGTCGTCTCCACCTCACCGGCCGCGGCTTCGCGTGGCTGTGCGCGCCTGAGAACGGCCTTTACACGCTCTAGCAGGAGGCGTTGCGAGAAGGGCTTGCTGATAAAATCGTCGGCCCCCATCTTCAGGCCGAACAGTTCATCGATCTCTTCGTCCTTGGAAGTCAGGAATATGACCGGTAACTCACTGTTCTGGCGCAGCCGGCGCAACAGCTCCATTCCGTCCATTCTCGGCATCTTGATATCGAGGATAGCGAGGTCAGGCGGATCGTCGGCAAGCCCGTCTAGCGCGGACACGCCGTCATTGTAGGTTTGAGTTTTGTAGCCTTCGGCTTCTAATACCAGACGCAGAGAACTCAATATGTTCCGATCGTCATCGACAAGTGCAATTGTTGGCATGATGGTCGCCCTGGATTGACCTGCATTCAACCGGGATCGACTGAATGCACAGGAGTCGATCGATTCTTAGGTGCCGGAGCAACACTCGTTTCCAATTGGACGTCTGTTGCGCCAGCGGCTTATTAACGTCCCCAGCTGCGGCATCTATGGCCCTAAGTTGGGCAAATTGTGGCACGCTCACTATAGCGTATCGTGCGGAAAATGTTTGGCAATCCCATAATCAAGGCAAATGGAATCACTTGTGACATTGCTTAACGCCCCAGAAGCGCTCGATGCGCGCCGGCTGATACGCGGTGCACAGACGGCATCTTTGGCAACGATCGACGGTGGATCGGGCGATCCACATGTTTCCCTGGTCACAACCGCAACAGGATCCGACGGCGCGCCCGTTCTTCTCCTGTCAGCGCTCGCGACGCATACGAAGAATTTGCAGGTGAACCCTCGGGCTAGCTTGCTTTTCCAGAATATAGCCGAGCATATCGATCCTTTGGAAGGCAGTCGCATTACCGTAACCGGTGCACTCGAAGCGACGGACGAACCGACACTTCAACACCGGTTTTTGGCCAAAAACCCGTCCTCGGAACTCTATGCCGGCTTCGCAGACTTCGCATTTTATCGGTTAACCGTTGAGCGCGGGTTTTTCGTCGGCGGGTTTGGCCGCATTCGGGAACTGGACCCCGAAGCTCTGCTGCTGCCAGGCGAACCGAGCCGGGCCATGGCTGATGCCGAACTCAGTATCATCGCCCATATGAATGAGGATCACGCAGATGCGGTTGCGTTGTATGCGACCAGGCTTCTAGGCGCCGACCCAGGGCCATGGCAAATGGTCGGATGCGATTGCGAGGGCTGCGACTTGCGGCTCAATGACGCCGTTTTGCGGCTCGATTTTCCGAGCCTTTTGCCCGGTCCAGATGCAATTCGGCAAATTTTCATCAAGCTCGCCAAAGATGCTCGCAACGGCGAAAAAAGCTAATCCGCAGCCCATTATCCCTGCTTTTTGACGATGGTAGAGACTGATTCGTTTCCATATAGTCCATTTAGCGGGTTGCCCTCAGCGAGGCGCTTGGCTTAGCGTGCGTCGCCTCAAAGCAATCGGGCAAGGTGTGGTCCATGCGCTTGCACGAGCCGACGCGTTCTTTACGGGAGGAAGGCTGTGGCAGTTTCAGCCATCGAAACAGACGTAAGCGCCGATAAGAACTTTCCCATTGAAAGTCCTGGCACCCATCACATGAACTTGTCGCCGGCGCAACTCTATGAGTTCGCCTTGAAACGTGGCGAAGGGCGGATCGCTCAGAGTGGCGCACTTTGCGTGGCCACAGGCCAGCACACCGGCCGGTCCGCGACGGACAAGTTTCTGGTCCGCGACCAGAAGACCGAAGAAAGCATTTGGTGGGACAACAACCAGGCGATGTCACCGGAAGCCTTCGACAGGCTGTACGAGGATTTCCTGGCTCACGCCTCCGGGCGGGATCTGTTCGTTCAGGAGCTCTATGCGGGTGCTGATCCGGAATACCGGCTGCAGGCACGTGTCTATTGCGAATTGTCCTGGCATTCATTGTTCATTCGTAACCTGCTCATCCGGCCTGAACGCGAGGCGTTGGATCGCTTTGAGGCGGACCTAACGATCGTTAATCTGCCCAGCTTTCGGGCTGACCCGGAACGCCATGGCTCGCATTCCGAGACCGTCATTGCCTGCAATTTCTCCCGGCGTCTCGTTCTCATCGGTGGCACATCTTATGCCGGTGAGACGAAGAAATCGGTGTTCGGCTATCTCAATTATATGCTGCCTGCAAAATGCGTCATGCCGATGCATTGCTCCGCCAATGTGGGCGACAAGGGCGACACGGCCGTTTTCTTCGGGCTATCCGGTACTGGAAAGACAACCTTGTCCGCCGACCCGGTCCGCACACTCCTTGGCGACGACGAACACGGCTGGTCCGACAACGGCATCTATAACTTTGAGGGCGGTTGCTATGCCAAGACGATCCGCCTGTCCCAGAAGGCCGAGCCTGAGATCTTTGCTGCGGTCAACCGCTACGGTGCGGTTCTCGAGAATGTCGTACTCGACGCGCACGATCATTCGCCAGACTTTGACGACGGCACGTTGACGGAAAACGCGCGCGGTGCCTATCCGCTCGACTTCATTCCCAATGCGAGTGCCACAGGCACGTCCGGCCATCCGAAAAATATCGTGATGCTCACGGCTGATGCATTTGGTGTTCTGCCACCGATTGCCAAACTCAATCCTGCGCAGGCCATGTACCATTTCCTCTCGGGCTATACGGCCAAGGTTGCCGGTACGGAAAAGGGGGTCGAAGGCGTACAGGCGACGTTCTCCACGTGTTTTGGTGCGCCGTTCATGCCGCGCCACCCGAGTGTCTATGGTGACCTTCTTCGCCAGCTCATCGCGAAGCATAACGTGGACTGCTGGCTGGTGAACACGGGTTGGACAGGCGGCAACTACGGAGTCGGCAGTCGAATGCCCATCGGGGTAACACGGAAACTGCTGAGCGCCGCTCTCTCAGGCGAACTTGCAACAGCGGAAATGCGCGAGGACCCGATCTTCGGCTTTTCAGTCCCTGTCGGTGTCGACGGTGTGGATAGACAGATCCTGACGCCTCGCGAAACCTGGCACGATGCAAGTGCTTACGATGAGCAGGCCCGTGCCCTTGTGGACATGTTCCGCCAGAACTTCGTCATATTCGCCGACCATGTGGATGCCGATGTCCGTGAAGCCGGACCAGAAGTTGCCGATCTTTAAAGACCGGACGCAGGTTCTCTCAAGGCCTGTCGAGCACTATCTGGTGGAGTAAGAGTGTCATGCAACGAGCACTAACATGCATTCTGACGACCCTGGGACTGTTGCTGGCACCAGCGGCGTCCGACGCTGCTGGCCGGTTCGACTGCAATCTCGTCTATGACGAGTTCGACAGTTTGATGAATCGGGATTTCCTGGTCCAGCCCGAGCGTTACGTGAAAGTCGCAACCGGCAAACTTTCCCGCGATTCGTATAACAGCCGCCAGAAGGACAAGCTTGTACTCCGACCCGGTCGAGAAGGCTCGGGGGTCGTTATCGTCAAGACCAATGACAACAAGCACGGCAAGTTCCTGTTTACCTGGGGTGGCAAAGGCGACGTCCGCGGCAATCCGCTTCTCATCCTCCGCGATGTCACGACATATCGGCGCGTTAAGGATGGGTATGGCAAACGCGTGAGGCGCGAGATCAGAATACCGGCGTCGATGACGGCCGATCTCGACTCTGGACTGACCGGTCAGGGCGGCAAAGACGATGTCTGGTTCCATATCGTCGATAACAACAATATGTATGTCGAGGCGGTGAACGGCGCCAAGCTGACCTTCCCGCTTGAGTCGCTTTGCAAATAGGCGTCGTCGCGGCCGGCCATGAGGTCACGGCTGACGCTGCCCGCGAAATCCTGGAAGATGGCGGGAATGCATTCGACGCCGCCCTTGCCGGGTTGCTTGCTTCGTGCGTCCCCGAGGTTGTGCTCTCGTCGATTGGCGGGGGCGGATTCATGATGGCACATCTCGCCGAGAGCGGCGAAACGCGACTCTACGACTTTTTCGCTGAAACGCCGCGGCGGCAGCGCGCAACACAAGACATAGAATTCTATCCGATCGAGGCCGATTTCGGACCGGCAACCCAGATATTTCATATCGGCGCCGGTTCATCGGCGACACCAGGTATCGTGCCTGGCCTTTTTGCCATTCATGACGATCTTTGTCGTCTCCCCATGTCTCGAATTGCCGAGCCGGCGGCGCGCGTGGCCCGTGCCGGCGTCGCCATGACCGAGTTCCAGGCCTATCTCTTCACAATCATCGAACCAATCCTGACCGCGACGCCGAATGCGGCAAAGTATTTTGCACCTGGCGGCCGTCTGCTCGCCGGCGATGACATTTATAGGGTTCCGGAGTTCGCAGACACTCTCGAAGCCCTTGCCCAAGAGGGATCACGACTCTTTACGGAAGGAGAGATTGCACAAGCAATCGTGGCACAGGCACGTGAGCATGGTGGCCACCTCACACTGGATGATTTGTCCTCCTACCGTGTCGAAAGGCGCGCGCCATTGGCATGGACTCACCGCGGCACGCGAATTGCCTTCAATCCGCCCCCCTCAGCCGGGGGCACTCTTATTGCTTTTGGCCTTGGCCTTATCGAGCAGTTGCGGGCGACGCCTGGCGGCCCCTCCGCTCTGGCAATGGCCAACGTGATGACGCAGACCAACCTGGCACGGGCCGAAGAAGACTTGTCCACGATGATCCATGACGGCGTCCTGACAAAACATTTCCGCGCATTGCAGACCCATTGGCAGAGCAGGCGCGGGACAACGCATATCAGCGTCATTGACCGCAATGGCAATGCCGCTGCAATCACGGTTTCCAATGGCGAAGGCAATGGCCGCATGGTCGGCAGTTGCGGATTCATGCTGAACAACATGCTTGGCGAGGAAGACCTTAATCCGGAAGGGTTCCACGCGTGGCCGACGGGCTCTCGCTTGTCGAGCATGATGGCACCAACCATCATTCGTCACAGCGATGGCGGCATGACAGCCCTTGGCTCGGGCGGATCGAACCGAATTCGAACGGCAATCCTACAGGTGACCGTCAATCTCATCGAACGCGGTTTCTCGCTTGAAAAAGCCGTCAGCGCTGCGCGGCTGCATATCGAAAGGGGGGGCAAGCTAAGCTACGAAGATGGCCCCTGGACGGCATCATTCCCGGCCGATGAGCGGGACGCACTCCGTAGTGCTTTCGACGATTGCGACGCCTGGCCCGAGGCCAATCTCTTCTTCGGCGGTGTCCATGCCGTTCATCGCAGTACCGAGGGGAGAATTGTCGGTGCGGGAGATCCTCGCCGGTGCGGTGTGGTTGCAACGGCAAAATCGGACGCATCATGAAATCGGAGCTGACCGCGCTCGCAATCCGCCATGTCTGCTTTGAGCATCTAGGGAGCTTTGGTCCGGCACTCGCGGCGCGCAATGTCTCTGTGACCATGCTGGATGCCGGGGTCGACCGGCTTGATATCCAAAACGAAACACCCGAACTGCTGATCGTCCTCGGCGGGCCGATCGGCGCCACCGACGAAGCGCTTTATCCGTTTCTCAAAGACGAACTCCGTCTGATCGAGCGACAATTGCGTGCCGGCCGCCCGGTTCTCGGAATCTGCCTCGGAGCGCAGCTTATCGCCCGGGTCCTTGGCGCAAACGTCTACCCGGCACGAGCCAAGGAAATAGGTTGGGCCAAGATTGACCCCACGGAGGAGGGTAAGACATCCTGTCTCGCACCGTTGGTCGAAAATGATTGGCAGGTCTTGCACTGGCATGCAGACACCTTCGATCTGCCTGATGGCGCCACACGGCTCGCATCGACGCAAATTGCGGAGAACCAGGCTTTTGCCCACGGGCCGAATGTCCTGGGTATCCAGTTTCATATCGAAGTGGTGGCCCGGGAGATCGGGAAGTGGTTGATCGGCCATACAGTGGAAATCGCGGCAGCGCCAAGCGTTGAAGTGGATCGCATTCGCCGCGACACCGTGCGCTGGGGCCCGGGCTTGAAGCATGCCGGACCAGCCTGCCTCGATCTATGGTTGAGCGAGGCGCTCGGCGAGTGATCAGTTCGGGCCAAGTCTCAAATTATAGCCAATCCTGCCGCCGACGACATCGGCATCGCCGCTCCCCTGATAGAAGGCACTCCCGTTTAAGGACCCCTTCTTTCGGGCAATCGACACACCGCCCTCAACCAAGACGAAGGTATCTTCTTCATCGAAGCTGACTTCGGTGCCGTTAATGGTATTCCCCTGGATAATCTGCGTTGGAATGAAGACTGTATTGTCATGGTCGAACCGCTGCTGAATGCCGCCTTTGATGTACGGCTTGACGATCGCATTGCCTTTTCGAATCTCGGAGAAAAGCGACAGGCTCAAACCGCCCGTCAGAGACTCGACCCGGCTTTCACCGATCCGGAAGCCGGCAGAATTCACATGGGCGCGGCCGAGATGCTTCGAATGGCTCAGCTCGGCGCGAGCATCCAGTTTGAGATTTCTATCGCGGCCACCGTCTTTTGCTCCACGGCGCTGGCCAAGCGTCATCACATAACCGATGGCGGTTGAGCTCACATAGCCGTCGGTATCGTATTTCGAGGTCGCTGCAAGAGCCGCGTTGAAATCTTCCGTTTGGCCGAAGGTGCCGCTGATCGTGCTAAACGTATAGAACTGCTTCCAGGCCATCAGAGAGTAACCGCCGACCAGGACCGCATTGTTTCTGGCCGAGCCTGCACCGCCGAGACCGAGACCGGCTGTAAAGATGGTATTGCCCAATTCCGTTTCGAGCGTTTGATACCCCGCAAAACCACCAATCTGCCAGAACTTGCTCCGCCGCGGTGCTACATCCTTCCGACCGCCAAGGCGACGACGGCCGACATCGTATGAGAACGACAAGGTCACAGTGAAGTCGGTGTCTTCATGGTCGGGCATATCGAATGTCGGATTGAAGCTGCCCGTGAGGCCGTCATGTGTCGTATTGGTGCCAAGGCCCTGAACCGCGATAGCCGACGCCACGAAAGGCCCGAGGGCATTGCCTGCATCCATGAGCGAGTTGCCGAAAGCCGCCACGGCGCGCCTGTGGGCTTCGCCAATGGAATTGATGTAAACGCCGTCGTTCGCACCCGTACAATTGTCCGCAGGCCGGATCACGGGCGTCAGCGGATCTCCGATAAGGATTGTCGATCTTGTACAGGCCGAACCGACGTCCTGGATCGTCTGAGGCTGGGCCCAGGCGCTCTCAGAGTGTACGGACAGCGCCACGAGCATCGACAGCCCGAAGACGACTCCAAGGCACCCGAATTGCCATTTGCGCGTCAAAATCATTTGCCGGACCTCCCGCGTCCGCCCGGATGTTTCCGTTGGCAAACCACGCAGCCGTCTGACTTCATTACCGACTATCAATGACAACAATATGGGTGTCGAGCCGAACGCGCTGATGCGTCCTGGATCCGGCGCGCGACGTGACATTGCTGCAACAGAGTTGGCAGTCGTTGATCTGCAATTCGGTGACTTTGCACCCTTGTTCGCCATAGTCCGACTTCGCTGGCGAAAATCACCCGCCTTGAGCCGTTCATTTACTTGAAGGACGAATAATCCTAAATTGCAGTGGGGGCTTGCACGACAGCGGGGACGAATCATGTCTTACTCAAGATTCGGTATCGCATTGGGACTGGCGATATTGGCCGGTTCAGCAATACCGGCAGCCGCCAAACGCGTTGCACTCGTCATCGGGAACTCCGATTACCAGCACTCGACAGCTTTGCCCAACCCTCGAAACGATGCGCAACTGATTGCCGCTTCGCTGGAGCGCCTCAAATTTGATGTGGTCTCCGGTTTCGATCTTGGATTTCGGGAATTTGGACGCAAGCTCAAGGAATTCAAACGAGAACTTCAAGACGCTGATGTTGCGCTCCTTTTTTTTGCCGGGCACGGCCTGCAAGTGAAGGGCGAGAACTATCTCATTCCCGTCGACGCCGAACTCGAAGACGAACTCGATCTGAACTATCAGACCATTCGTCTGAATAGTGTGCTCAAAGAAATGGAGCGCGCAGCCGCAACCAAGCTCGTTTTTCTGGATGCCTGCCGTGACAATCCATTGTCGCGAACACTCCATCGAAGCATGGGCGCGACACGTTCGTCAGGGGACGGCACACCGCGTGGCCTCGCGCGGATCAATACGGCATCAGGCACAATGATTGCTTTTGCGACAGAGCCAGGCGATGTCGCACTGGATGGAACCGGAACCAACAGTCCGTTTACGACCGCGTTGGCCAAACATATCGAAGCGCCAAACCTCGACGTCGCCCAGATGATGCGCCGTGTCAGGTCAGATGTGCTTCAGATGACGGCCAAACGGCAGACACCCTGGACCAGCAGTTCTCTGACAGACGATTTCTTCTTCAACAAGCAGGACATTGTCGTCGCATCGGCGAGACGAGACATCATTGTCGAAGCGCGCCCGCCTTCTCCGCCACAGCAAACGACAAGCCTGGTCCCGCATGATTCGGCGCTCGAGCTTTCGGCATGGGACGCCGTCAAGAACAGTGGCAATGTCTATCTGTTCGAGAGTTTCCTCTCAGCCTATCCGAATGGCAACTTTGCCATCATAGCGAAAGCTCTCATCTCCGAATTGAAGAAGAAGGAAGCTGCAGAAAAAGTCGGTTCCGCTCCGGCTCAAATACCGACAGCCCCAAAAACTCAGAAATCTGAGGTCAAAGTCGCGAAGTTGGCAGAAGAGGCGCGTTCTGCGGCGCCAACGGCAGTCGAGACGCACACACCTCTCCAGCTTGCGAGGCTGTTGCAGCAGGCCCTGAAGAACGCCGGCTGTTACACCATGGGTGTCGACGGCCAGTGGGGTAACGGTTCTCGGCGCGCCATGCAGAAGTTCAACATGTATGCCAAGCTGTCGCTTCCGGCCGATGCACCGACATCAAAGTCGGTTGTCGACTCGGTTGCAGCTATCTATAGGGAGCGCGGCAGCAAGCGGATTTGTCCGATCACCTGCGGACGCGGTTCCGTGCTCAGAGGTGGCCGCTGCATCGCGGTAAAACGCCCATCGACAAAGCGTGCATCGACGCGCAATACACGTCAGAGAACGACACGGACTCAGCCTCAGCGTCAACAGCGGCCGCCTCCTCAACGGCAGGAAACACCTCCCGCAAGCGAGCGTCGTGGCACATTCTCGATCGGCATTGGTATCGGTCGTGCGCTCGGCGGCGGGATCAAATTCTGATACCAACGGCGGCTGTAATAAGTTGGTTAATTCTCCGTTGAATGGACTTTCCGTGTCCGTCTGCACGGATTTGCGACACCTGCCCGTTTCCCGACATTCTGAGCAACAGCAACAAAAACAATTCGAAATCGGGCCGAGTCCAGCGATTTGGTCGCCTCGTTTTCGATGAGCCGGCAGCAGCGGTGAATGCGGATTTACCGAACGCCGCGGTCGAGCAAACTTGCAAAACACGTCGCCGGCTACCAAATGGAGCGTTGGAGAAGCGCTAGGGAGCAACCGTACCAACGGGCAATTCGGGAACAAGGATCCCGAATGGTTGGTGCTCAATATCGCATTTGGCCCATTGGCCATCAATTGAGGAGACGCCCCGATGCGCAAAAAATTCGCTTTGCCAGGATTGTTTCTTGCAGTCCCGATGTTCTGTCTAACAGCACTCCCGGCCCCCGCAGAAGCAGGCCTTCATACCCAATGCACGACACACGCCTCGCGTACCGATTTGCATCGCCACTCCGCAAAGGATGGATCGGTCGTGCCCTGCCAGCAATCCAGACGATATCCTGCAAAGCATGCCAAACCTGTCAGAGACAACTCGCGGTATGACAACTCGTCCTATCGACCCGCGATATCACCATCGCTCAGCATAAGCGTCGGTATTGGCGGCATCAGCTTTTAGCCCAGCCTGCCATGCGCTGGTTTTCAGGATTTTGCAAATCCCGAGACGATTGAACGCGGACGGATGCTGTTTGCGTACACCGGACGGGTACTCGCGATTTGATGTTGATCGATAAATCAACCGTTCCGGTCACGCTGTGGCGACCGGAATGGCCTGTCTTTGCATTCGCGAACGACATAAAAAAATGGAGCGCTCTTTTGGAGCGCTCCATTGTGTCAGTCAGTGATGATGAGACACTTGGTCTGTTGTTCTAAATGCTAGTTCTGTCCGAGTTTCATGGTGTAGGTCAGACGTCCGCCAACGGTGTCCGAGTCCCCATTTGTCTCGTAGAACATGCTTCCGTTGAAGGTGCCGTTACGCTTTGCGATCGCGAGCCCACCTTCGACGTTGAAGAAGGTATCGTTGTCATCAAAGTCGATTTTCGTCTGGGTAAACGTGTTGCCCTGGATGGTCTGCGTCGGGATCACAAGCGTATTTTCATGATCAAACCGATGCTTCACACCTGTCTTGATATACGGCTTCTTAACGGCATCGCCCGAGATGATCTCTTTGAAGAAGGTCACGCTTGCGGAACCAGCAATCGTTTTGGATTCGCTTTCGCCGACCTGGAGCGTGCCGAGAGTGTGGGCATCCCCTTCATGGTATGAGTAGCTGTAGCCGGCCCGTACGTCCATCTTAAGCGCGTTGCCGCGAGGTCCGTCTTTCATTCCGCCAGCAGATTGACGAAGCGTCTTTATGAAACCAACCGCGCTTCCGGAGACAAAGCCTCGTGAGTCGTAGCCAGTGTTTGCACCAAGAACATTGTTCGTGACATCGGTATGGCCGAAGTTTCCGCTAATGATGCTGAGATAGTACCATTTCTTCCACGCCATCAGTGAATAGCCACCGATCAGCAGTGAGTTGTTTCTTGCTTCACCAGCACTGTTAAGATTGAGCGTGTTGGCGATGAATGGCGTTGCACCGAGCTCTGTCTTGATATTTTCGTACCCGACAAATGCGCCAACCTGCCAGAGTTTTGAGCTAACGGGACGGTCCTTCATGCCGCCACGTGCCATTCGGCCATTGGTGAGGTCGTAGCCGATCGAGGCCATCACCGTGAAATCATCGACATGATGCTCCGGCATCTTGAATGTCGGATTGAAGCTCCCGGTCAAGCCGTCATGATCGGTAAATGCCAAGCGGCCCTGCGGATGCGAACTGAATACGAAGAACGGCCCGAGTGCACTGCCACCATTCAACAGCTGACCCTGCATCCCATCGACGGATCTTTGATGAGACTCACCGAGAGCTTGGGTTGAGACACTTGCCTGGCTCGGACCTGCGCAATTATCAGCCGATTCTGTTCTCTGGATCAGCAACAACGGATCGAGAAATGACTGATTCGTGCATGCGGACAACGCTTCTTCGGTGGTCTGGCTCGTAGCATGTGCCATGTCTGTCGAAGCAGCAAATCCGATCGCCGACAGCAGTGCACTTGCACAAACTGTATGAAGAATTCGCTTTTTGCTTGTTTCTCTCATCTCAACCAAGTCCCCCAAACGCTCTGTCCTAAATTTCATGTCAAAGCGCTTGTCTTCTTCTGTTTGCGCCCAATTTTTCAAATTTGTCTTATTGAATGGCACCTTTGCGCCGGAACCCGCCATAGTCGAGTCGAATCTGTGGTCTGATGGTTGAAACGCCGCACAGTGTTGCACAATCACCACAGGCGTTGATGGCTCGCGTTCCGTTAACCTTCTATTAACGCTATCTTTTCTGCGCCCCACCCCGGGTGAAACTTATTCACAATGCGTCAACACTTCATACGTGTGTTTACCGCTCGTACTCAACTAACCAACGGAATCGCCCCGTGAATTCTGGACTCGATTCGTGCTTTGCGCGTGAGATCGGCATGCGATCATTGATACGGCTATTGTCCCACAAACCGTCGGCTGCCGTTGTTCGGCTTGGGCCTGCGCAAATGCAACAGCTGACTTAAGCATTCAGCGACATTCATGCCACATTCATTTTACTTTCCGTACTCTGACTCTTAAGATGCGGTTGGGCCACCGTAAGGGGACAAGGGAGAATCAAGATGACCCACTGGGCATGGGGCATTGGCATTGCAATCTCGATCGGACTGTTGTCATCGACATCCGCTCTTGCTGAAAAACGCGTCGCATTGGTTGTCGGCAATTCCAACTACGAGCAAGCGACACCACTTCCAAATCCGAAAAACGACGCCAAGCTTATCAGGACATCCCTTGAGAGGCTTGGATTCGACGTTGTCTCCGGTGTCGATCTGGGTTTCCGGGCATTCGGGAAAACGCTCAAGAAATTCAAGTCAAAACTCGTCGGAGCCGATGTGGCCCTGTTTTTCTATGCGGGTCACGGCTTGCAGGTTAAGGGGCGGAATTTTCTCATCCCTGTTGACGCACAGCTCGAGGACGAACTGGATCTCAGCTACCAGGCTGTCGACTTAACGGGTGTGCTTAAGCAAATGGAGAGGCTGGCTGGCACGAAACTCGTGTTCCTGGACGCCTGCCGTGACAATCCGCTGGCCCGCTCCCTTCATAGAAGCATGGGCCTATCACGCTCATCCGCCTCTGCAGCACGTGGACTTGCGCGCGTGAAGACCGCGTCCGGAACGTTGATCGCGTTCGCCACCGAACCCGGCGATGTTGCACTCGATGGCGATGGCACGAATAGCCCGTTTACGACCGCACTGGTCAAGCATATCGAAACACCAAACCTTGACGTGGCGCGAATGATGCGGCGCGTTCGCAAGGAAGTGATCAAGGTTACTGCAAATCGCCAAACGCCATGGACGAGCAGCTCCATGACGGATGACTTCTATTTTAATCGCAAGGTCGTGGTGGAGCCCGAGGGTACGGCAAGGCTGATACCCGACGACTCGGCGCTGGAGCTTGCGACATGGGATGCCGTCAAGAACAGCGAGAGCATTGAACTTTACGAGATGTTTCTCTCGTCTCATCCGAATGGGCACTTCGCTGTCATCGCAAAAGCGAAGATAAGGCAATTAAAGAACAAGAAACGCGCAATCGCGGTTGAGCAGTCGAAAGCGAAGGCAGCCTCCGAGGCCAGGCTTGCGGAAAAGGCATTGCTGGAAAAAGAGCTGGCGAGGCTCCGACTGGCTGAGCAACGCAGCCGCGAGGAATTGGCTGCAGCAAAGGCGAAGAGCGCCAAGAACGAGATCAAGGTCGCGAGTTTGCCAACGGCAACGCGCCCGGATGTGCCGCCAGTTGTAGAGGAACTGTCGAAAGGTGATCTGGCGAAGGGATTGCAGAAGGCGCTGCGAGCTGCCGGATGCTATGCAATGGCCATTGATGGTGACTGGGGCAACGGCTCCAAGCGCGCCATGACTGCCTTCAATCGCTACGCAAAGCTCTCTCTTTCGGCCGAGGCTCCAGAGTCCAAGTCGGTGATTGACAGCGTTCACGCTCACCTGCGCGAACGTGGCGGAGACCGCGTTTGCCCGCTGACATGCGGACGTGGCACCGTCAAGAAAGGCGATAGTTGCGTTGCCGTGCACCGACCACCCTCGACAAGGAAAAAGCCACCCTCGACGAGGAAAAAGTCGTCGTCCAAGCGCCGGACCGCAAAGCGGCCAACATCGAGGAAAAAAGCACCGACGCAACGACGCTCTGCGCCACCGCCTAGCCGTGGCCCGATTTCAATCGGCGTTGGGGCCGGCGGGATTTCTTTCTAGAAGGGCGACCACCTGTACGAGTCTTAGGACAGAGAATAGGACGAGATTGATGCCCCGCCAGGGGACATCAATAGCCTGGCAATACTAGGACTTGTGGCTTTTTGGGAAGCTGGGCCTGGGAGAGCACGACCGATGCTGTCTCGCTGACGCGGATATCGTAATCAGCCCTTAGCTTGTCGAGAAAGATACCGAGCGTACCAGAGTCGAAATAGTGCATCGGCACGACCAGCCGCGGTTGCAAGGATTTGACCACCTTTGCCATTCCCGCGTGATCCATGGTCCACACACCGTCTGCAGGGACAAGCACCACGTCGAGCTGTCCGATTTGACCAAGTTGCTGCGGTGTCAATTCGTGCTGCAGATGGCCGAGATGGCCGATGCAAAGACCGGCGGCTTCAATGATAAAAATGGAATTGCCGAAAGCCTCGGTCTCGGTCGAGTCCCAAACACGAATATTCGTGGGTACCGACCGAATATAGGCACCGCCGACCTCCAGATTATGCTCGGCATGCCCGCCATCCGGGTTCCAGCCTCGCAGCACATGCTTGATCTTTGGATCGGTATAGTCGGTGTAGTGGGTCTCGTGCGCATGGTTCATCGTGACGACATCGGGAATGACACCGCGGCCGGCATACCCGGCATAGTCGGTGGCAATACGCAGCCCACTGGCGGTTTCAATGAGAAATGTCGAGTGACCGATAAATGTCAGCCGCAGTTCGCTGTCAGAAAGTGCCGCTTGCCGATAGGCAACCGGTACGACGCCGGGCGCCGCTTGTGCGACAGCGAGACAACGACTGGTTACAGGAGCGGCGTCAACAACATGGACGCTCAGACAAAGGAAGACCACGGAAACAATCGCGCAGGCTCGCATGGCTCATCTCTCAGATGTCGCGTTTCGATCTCGCTCCTCCAGATCATAGAGCGATCGTCACGCAGTCGCCAAGTTCATCACCAGTCTTTGATCTCTGCTGCCGCAAGGATCGGCCCGGAGTTCTCAGCTTGCAGAAGCACCGTGCAGCCGTCAGCGCCGCGTTTCATAAGATGGTTCTTGGGGAGTTTGAGAGACATCGATTCTCCTTCCCACTTACCGACGGGTGTCAGTTCTCGAACCACATTATAATAAGCAATCGTGCGTCCCCGGTTTTCGCCGCGCTTGATCTTCACAGTGACTTTTTTTGTAACCAATGCCAGCCAGATGGTGCCTTTGCGGATCTTTGCGCCTTGGGGCGCGGCACCGGTGCTGATGATCAGCGCATCATCCTTCGCCGTCATCGAGAGCGAAATGCGGTTATCCGCAATCTTCTTTTGAGACACGCGTATAGCGCGCTCCACCGATGACTGAACACTGCCTACCGCATGTTTTAAGCCATCGATGACCATCTGCGGTGTGTAGACCTGACCGTCACCACGAGCTATCGCATACGACCGCTGGCGGTTCGAATAGATCGGATTGGCAAGTGTATCCTTCCAGCCTAGATAGTCCCAATAGTCCACGGGAAGCGTCAGTGCCACAACATCGCCGCGCGACGCGTAACGGCCCAGGAGTTTGTCGGCCGGCGGACAGGAGCTGCATCCTTGGCTGGTATAGAGTTCCAGCACGGGCTTGGTTGACGATTTCACCGTCCGGTCTTCTGCATTAGCCGCCGTTATTGCGGTTGTCGTCACCAGAGCGAGAACAATACCTAAGACTGCAAATTTGCTCGTCATTTCAGATTTGGATCCAACGTTGTCCATGCCAAAGGTCGCGCTGAGATGTCCCCCCCCCTCAGCAAATGAGATTCCAGTATCCCGATTTGGACCCTCAATTGCCAGTCACGACTGAGTGAGAGATTGCCGGAAAACCGTGATATTGAGCAAATCGTTTCTTGGATAGCGCCAGCCTCCTTCAGGCGCTGCCTCGACCAACGAAAACACACCCCTCCCGGATATTTCGTCAGGGAGGGGTGTGAATGTTCGCAAACGAAGGCTGTCTACAGATTGACTCGGTCTCTAGGCGGCTTCGGCGAGATTCCTGAGCACATACTGCAAAATTCCACCGTGCTCGTAATATTCCAGCTCATCGTCCGTATCGATGCGTGAGACCAGCTCTACCTCGCGCATCGCACCGTCGGCATAAGTGATAGAGGCCATAACGTTCTGTCTCGGATTCAGTGAATCAAGCCCCTCGATCGTAACGACCTCATCGCCCTGAATGCCGAGAGACTGCCATGAATCTCCTTCACCGAATTGGAGCGGCAGGACGCCCATGCCGACCAGGTTCGACCGATGAATGCGTTCAAAAGACTGTGCAACAACGGCCCGAACGCCAAGAAGTCGCGTGCCCTTGGCGGCCCAATCGCGGCTCGAACCTGTGCCGTATTCCTTGCCGGCGAAAACGACCAACGGGACGCCCTCGCTGCGATACCGCATGGCGGCGTCATAAATCGACATACGTTCACCGGAAGGGTGATGCACGGTCGTTCCGCCTTCGGTCCCGACAACCATCTGGTTCTTGATGCGAATATTGGCGAACGTGCCGCGCATCATGATCTGGTGGTTGCCGCGCCGCGATCCATAGGAGTTGAACTCGCGTGGCCCGACCTGGTGTTCGACCAAATAGTTGCCGGCCGGGCCGTCCTTGGCGATGGCACCGGCAGGCGAGATATGGTCGGTCGTGATCGAATCGAGGAACAACCCAAGCACACGGGCATTCTTGACGTCTGTAATCGGTTCCGGCTCGCGGCCCATATCCTCGAAATAGGGAGGGTTCTGCACATAGGTGGAGCCCATGGACCAGCCATAGGTAATACCGCCACCGGACGCGATCTTCTGCCACTGCTCATCGCCCTTGAACACATCGGCATAGCGCTTCGCGAACATATCAGCCGTAACGCATGAGCGCACGAGATCGGCGATCTCGAGCGAGGTGGGCCAGATATCTTTGAGATATACGGCATTCCCGTCGGCATCCTCGCCGAGAGGCTCAGTTGTGAGATCGATATTCAGACTGCCGGCCAGGGCATAGGCAACCACGAGCGGAGGCGAAGCCAGATAGTTCGCCTTGACGTCCGGATTGACCCGGCCTTCGAAGTTCCGATTGCCTGACAGGACCGAGCACGCCACGAGATCCTGCTCTGCGATGGCATCGGAAATCTCTTCCGGCAATGGGCCCGAATTGCCGATACAGGTTGTGCAGCCATAGCCCACAAGGTCGAAACCAAGGGCATCGAGATCGTTCTGCAGGCCGGCTGCCGTCAGATAGTCGGTCACAACCTGACTGCCAGGCGCCAGCGATGTTTTGACCCAGGGCTTGACCTTGAGCCCACGCTGAACGGCGTTGCGCGCCACCAGCCCGGCAGCAATCAGTACCGACGGGTTTGATGTATTCGTGCATGACGTAATTGCGGCAATGACGACATCGCCATGGCCGAGATCATGATCGCGTCCCGCCACCGGCACACGCTTCTCTGCCTCGCCGGGTTTCTGGAATTCCGATCCCATCACCGACGAGAATGACGTTGCAGCCGATTTCAGTGCCACCCTGTCCTGAGGACGTTTCGGCCCGGCGATGGAAGGCTCGACCTCGGAAAGCTCAAGAGCGAGTGAATCGGTAAACTGAGGTTCGGCCGTATCGCTGTCGCGCCACATGCCCTGGGCCTTTGCATAGGCTTCCACCAGGGCAACCCGGTCGCCCGACCGGCCGGTCGCCTTCAGATAGTGAATTGTTTCGGCATCGACCGGGAAAAACCCGCATGTTGCGCCATATTCGGGCGCCATATTGGAGATCGTCGCCTGATCTTCGAGCGACAGATGATCGAGCCCGGGACCATAAAACTCGACGAACTTGCCGACGACGCCCTTTGCCCGCAGCATCTCTGTTACAGTCAGAACCAGGTCTGTTGCCGTCATGCCCTCATTGAGCTTGCCCGAGAGTTTGAAGCCGATGACTTCGGGAATGAGCATCGAGATCGGCTGACCAAGCATTGCCGCCTCGGCCTCAATGCCGCCCACACCCCAACCGAGTACCGAGAGACCGTTGACCATCGTCGTGTGACTATCGGTTCCGACAAGCGAATCGGGATAGGCAACGATCTCGTCCCCGACCTGTTTCGTCCAAATGGTCTGCGACAGATATTCCAGATTGACCTGATGGCAGATCCCCGTTCCGGGCGGCACCACGCGGAAATTGTCGAAGGCTTTGGCGCCCCAGCTCAGGAACTGATAGCGCTCCTGGTTCCGCTCATATTCCCGGTCCACATTGCGCTTGAATGAGTCGCCGGTTCCAAAATGGTCGACCATGACCGAGTGATCGATCACCAGATCCACAGGGACCAATGGATTGATCTTGCCCGGATCACCGCCCATGGACGCCATGGCGTCGCGCATGGCCGCGAGATCGACCACCGCAGGAACACCTGTAAAATCCTGCATCAGCACACGGGCCGGACGGAAGGCGATTTCCTGGCTCGAGCGCCGCTGCTGCAGCCAGGTCGACATGGCTTTGATATCATCGGCGGTCACAGAGCGGCCATCTTCGTGACGAAGCAGGTTTTCCAACAAGACCTTGAGTGAAAACGGTAGCGTCGAGATGCCGGTCAAACCGTTCTTTTCCGCCTCGACGAGACTGAAATAGGTGTAGGTCTGCCCCTCGACATCAAGGGTTCGACGGGCATTGAAACTATCCAGGGATTGCGTGTTTTGTGGCGACATGGGTTCTCCTCGCGCTATCGATGTGCCGCGCCGCCGGTGTGCCGACGGAGGGAGAGAGGCCGAGGAGATGGCGAGGTCGCAAGCGGCGCCCCACTGTGAAGTGCATCGGGACTGCCCTGATGCGCCATTCGGCCAACCCGTTTTTGCGCTGGCGTCACATGGGCAATGCCTCATATAACCAGGACCCGCCGTGGTGCCAAGGCCAATGATCGAATTGTGACCGTCCCGATGAAGCGTAAATGTCAAGGCAATAGCGCGCGGCTTTGATTTATAGCTGGTCTTTGCCATCCGGTGCCGGATGGCGGTTATCACCATTGAATGGGATTCATGCAGCTAATCGCCAAAGATCTTGCTTGCACGCGGGGCGGTCGGACAGTGTTCCAAGGTCTGTCGCTTGCGATAGATGCGGGAACCGGACTTCTCCTGCGCGGCCCCAACGGTGCCGGTAAGACCAGCCTCTTGCGGACATTGGCAGGCCTCATTCCCCATTCCGAAGGCAGCATCGTTCTGGAAGGCGGCCTGCCCGAAGCAACCGTGTCGGAACAATGCCACTTTGTCGGGCATCTCAACGGGATCAAACGAGCGCTGACGGTCTCTGAAAACCTGGATTTCTGGTGCCAGTATCTGGGTGGCGACGACATCAAAGACAGCCTGACACGCCTGCATCTGGCCGATCTGGCGGACATTCCAGCCGGGTTCCTCTCGGCGGGTCAGAGCCGCCGCCTCGGCCTGGCCCGTCTTGTCGTTGCCCGCCGCACGATATGGTTGCTGGATGAGCCGTCCGTATCGCTGGACGATGCATCCCGCGCGATCCTGTCCCAGATCATGAAGGATCACCTGACGAACGGCGGCATCATTGCTGCGGCCACCCATGCCGATCTTGGTCTGGAGTTTGACCAAACCCTGATACTCGGCCAGGGACCGGCAACGCCATGAACCCGTTCGTGAAACTTGTCGCGCGCGATCTTCGCCTCGCCTTTCGCGAGGGCGGCGCCATCAGCACCGCGCTTGGATTCTACCTCCTCGTCGTCGTGATGCTCCCTCTGGGGCTGGGACCCGACCTCAATCTGCTATCGCGCATAGCACCAGGTCTCCTGTGGGTCGCATTGCTTCTGAGCGTGCTTCTCTCGGTCGATCGGATTTTTCACAACGATTTCGAGGACGGCACACTCGAGTGCATGTCTCTCGGGAGCATGCCCTTGGAACTGGTGGCGACGGCCAAATCGCTTGCCCATTGGATTTCCACGTCGATCCCGCTTGTCTTGACCGCGCCAATATTGGGCCTTTTGCTCAATTTGCCGCTGGAGGCCTTCGGGCCATTGCTGCTCACAATGATTGTGGGGACACCTGCGATCAGTTTCCTGGGAAGCATTGGAGCGGCCTTGACCCTCGGTATCCGGCGTGGCGGACTGCTCATGTCACTGCTTATTCTGCCGCTTTACATTCCGACGCTGATCTTTGGTGTTTCGGCGGTGAATGCCGTGATTATCGGGCCCGCGCCATTTGGAACATCGTTTATGATCCTGGTGGCACTCAGTCTTGCAACGATTGTCCTGTCGCCGATTGCCGCAGCTGCTGCAATTCGCGTCAACCTTAGTTGAACGCGTTGCCGCAGCACACGTTTTCACTGTTAGAATGCACGAACCAAAATGAGAGTAGATCGGTAAAGCGATGCAAAGATTTGCAAATCCGACCCTGTTCATGCGTTTTTCGGGCGCCGTGCTGCCCTGGCTGACCGGTGCAACGGTCTTGCTGTTTATCGCAGGCCTTTATCTGACTTTTTTTGTCGCGCCACCGGACTATCAGCAGGGTGAGACCGTACGCATCATGTTCATCCATGTGCCCTGCGCCTGGCTCGCAATGATGGGGTACACATTCATTGCGGTGTCGAGCGTCGTCTCGCTGATATGGCGCCATCCGCTCGCTGACGTATCGGCCAAGACAGCGGCACCGATTGGTGCCTGTTTTACGCTTCTCGCCCTCATTACCGGCTCACTTTGGGGCAAACCCATGTGGGGCACCTACTGGGTATGGGATGCACGGCTGACCTCTGTGCTGGTACTCTTTTTCCTTTATCTCGGGTTGATGGCCCTTTGGCAGGCAATCGAAGAGCCTTCGCGTGCCGGCCGCACGACGGCCATTCTCGCAATCGTCGGCTTTATCAATGTCCCGATCATCAAATTCTCGGTGGATTGGTGGAGCACTCTCCATCAGCCGGCAAGCGTCATCCGGCTTGACGGGCCGACAATTCATTCGTCGATGCTAACGCCGCTTGTTGTGATGGCATTTGCGTTCACCTGCCTCTTTTTCGTCCTGCATCTCATGGCAATGCGCTCCGAGATCTTGAGACGGCGCATTCAGGCCATGCAGGTCCGCAGGGTTGAGAGTGCAGCAGGGATACAGACAGCATAATGAATTTGGCAGCATAATGGATCTGGCAGCATGATGGATCTGGGGCGTCACGCCGCTTATATCTGGGCATCCTACGGTGTCGTCGTGGTCGTGCTGACATTGCTGATCGGTTGGATCGTCAGCGATGCAAGGCGCCAGCGTCGGTTACTGAATGAGCTGGAAGACCAAGGCATGAAACGCCGGTCGGCGCGAACCGAAAAGTCCGAGGACTGAATGACGTCATGAGCGATACGACACCCGAGGTGACCGCGAAGACACGCCGACCTCTGCGCATGGCCCTGCCATTCCTATTGTTCGTGGCGCTTGCAGGCTTGTTCTTGGTGGCTCTGTTTTCCGGGGACCCGTCAAGATTACCATCGGCGTTGATCGGCAAACCGGCTCCTGTGTTCGAGCTCCCTGCAATGGAAGGACTCCTTGCGGATGGCAAGCCGGTCCCGGGTTTCAGCAGCCAGCAACTCAATGAAGGTGAAGTTGCGGTGATCAATGTCTGGGCGTCGTGGTGTGTGCCCTGCCGACAGGAACATCCCTTCCTCATGAAACTGGCCGAGGATAAGTCGCTGCGCATCTACGGCATCAACTACAAAGACAATACCTCAGCGGCACGCCGTTTTCTTGGTCACCTGGGCAATCCGTTTGCCGCCGTCGGCGTCGACAATAATGGCCGTGCAGCGCTCGATTGGGGCGTCTACGGAGTGCCGGAGACTTTCATCGTCAACGGCAAGGGGCAGATCGTACACAAGCATGTCGGACCGATCGGCGAGGCTGCACTCAAAGATAAGATCCTTCCGATCATTGCCAAGGCGCGCGCCGACAAATCTTGAACCAAAGCGGTGCCTGAAAAGGTTTTGTTAACCATACGGCAACACTTAAAGCAGAGTTTGGGGTAACCATTCCTCAAGGACTCTGCCGATGGCGCCCGTCAATCTGCCAACACGACCACCAGTTGCCCCGCAGATCAGCGGACAGCGACAGGCTGCGGTCGAACCGCGGCAGAGCACGCCGTCGAAAAATGCCGGATTTGAGCCGGCGGCCTACAAGCAGGCCGAAAAGCCGCCCATCGCAACGGCAACGGCGCCGACGACGCCTGCTGCTGCTGCTGCGCCAGCCGCGCCCCATACATTCACGCTGCAAACACTATCGGCCTATGCCGGCGTGCTCGTCGGACAAATCGAGAGGAATGTCGCACCTCTTGGGCCAACACCAGCTGGAATTCCTCATGCCGAAGGACCTCCCGCCAAGCCTGAGCCGCCGGGAAGCCGCCTCAACATCAAGGTGTGACGCCTACAAGTGGCGTAGAGCAACTTAGAGTCTGACTCGAAACTCCTAAAGCCAGCCCTCTCCCCCGGCCCAACCACCCAATAAGGGTACCCTCGGGGTGGTTGGGCCGGGGGAGAGGGCTGGCCGTGGCACCGAAAGTCGCCAATACGGCGACTTTCGAGACAGCCTCTTAGAGTCGATCAACTTTTCTGCGCTTAATCGATTCCGATTTAGCGCAGGTTGATCTAGATGGTCGTCTCTTGAGCCTCGATCGCATCGACGATGGCCGACAGCGACAGCAGGAACGCGTTCCGCTGGGCCGGATCAAGCGCCGACAGGATACGCTCATCTGCATGAATTGCCGCCGGCTCCGCCCGGCGAAGGGCATCCCAACCGTCGGAAGTCAGCCTGACGGCATAGGCCCGGGCGTCTTCCTTGGTTCTTCTCCGGTGAACGAAACCTTTTTTGAGCATGCGCCGTATAATATCTGCGAGCGTCGAACGGTCGATGCCGGTACGCTCGACCAGATCGGTCTGGCTCAGTCCTTCGTTCTGGGAAACGGTCAAGAGGACCGCATATTGCCGGGGTGTCAAATCTCCGGTGCGGACTTCCTCGCTGAAAATGTCGCTCGCGCACTGACTAACGCGGTGCAACAGATGAATAGGTGACTGGTGAAGCTGACTTGTAGGATTTGATTTCACGTCCATCGCTTTCCGCCTCGGACCTTCCGTGTTCGTTCAGGTGGACCCGTTCCACATGTTGTGGGATCTGGAACCGGCCCATGCGCTGGACGGTACCGGTCGCGGTGTGCATCGCGACCGCGTCGGGCGCATGGTCTCTGAATACATTTGGTGTCGCCCCCCCGATATCGTCCAGTCACATCTAATTCAAACAGACGTGATCCGATCGTCGGTTGGCGACGCATAAGCAATTGTGCCGCCTCTCGCGCCACGCATCTGATGCGCCATTTGCCGCACATTCATGAACAATTATCGAACAATGGATGAAAAGGGCACCGGGTCTGCGAACACTGCCGCAATTCACTCATCCGGCTGAGTTTCCGCGACCGTATAACGCTGAATAACCCGGATCTGGAGCATCGCGAATATGAGCGTGATCGGAAGCAACCCGAAGACCTTGAACGTCACCCAGCTATCGTTGGAGACATTGCGCCAGACAAGCTCGTTGAGTACAGCAAGGGCGACAAAGAAAGCAGCCCAGCGGAAAGTCAGAATGCGCCAGCCGCTTTCGGTTAACTCGAAAGCCTGCCCCAACAGGATCTTCAGCGGTGCCCGGCCCATCAAATGTCCGATGAGCAACGCTGCAGCGAAGAGCATGTAGATGATGGTCGGCTTGACCTTGATGAACGTCTCGTTTTGCAGATAGAGCGTCAGCCCGCCAAACACCATGACGAAGCCGGCCGTAACCAGCGGCATTGTGGCGATTTTTCCCGTCACGATCCGTGAAATGGCCAAGGCAATGACGGTGACGACCATAAAAACGCCGGTGGCCCAGAAGAGACCCCCAAGCCAATTCACTGCGAAGAAAATGAGCAGTGGTCCGAAATCGAGACCGAGGCGCAATAATGGCGACTCCTGCTCGGCATCTTCGGCTTGCTGGGCCGGAACATTCTCGCTCATATCAGGTCTCACGGCCTGTAATTGCTGCGGCAAAGTCTGCGGCATCGAAGGGCTGAAGATCGTCTATACCCTCTCCGACCCCGATTGCATGGACTGGAAGTCCGTATTTTGCGGCAATTGCAACCAGAATTCCGCCGCGTGCTGTCCCATCGAGCTTGGTCATCACCAATCCCGTCACACCAGCGATTTCGCGAAAAACTTCCGTCTGCGCCATCGCATTCTGTCCCGTTGTGGCATCAAGGACGAGCAAGACGTCGTCCGGCGCTGCATCGTCGATCTTCTTGAGCACGCGAACGACTTTCGCGAGTTCGTCCATCAGATCGGACTTGTTTTGCAGACGGCCGGCCGTATCGATGAGAAGCACGTCGGCGCCATCCCGGCGCGCGCCTTCATAGGCGTCATAGACGAGACCGGCTGAATCGGCGCCCGGCGCACGTGCAACGACTGTTGCACCGGTTCGCTCACCCCAGATACCCAGCTGATCGATGGCCGCCGCGCGGAACGTATCTCCGGCCGCAAGAACGACTTTCAACCCGTCGGCGCGAAAGCGGTTGGCAAGCTTGCCGATGGTCGTGGTCTTGCCGGTACCATTCACGCCGACAACCAGGATGACATGCGGCCGTCTGTCGGGATTGAGAATCAGCGGTTTGGCAACCGGGCCCAGAACGGCACCGACCTCTGTGCTCAGCACGTCACGGACCTCTTCAAGCGAGATCTCCTTGTCGTACCGCCCTTTTGCCAACGCCTCGGTGATCCGCATCGCCATATCGATGCCGAGATCGGCCTGGATCAAACTGTCTTCGAGTTCCTGAAGCGTATCGTCGTCCAGCTTACGCTTGGTGACGATGGCCGTGATGTTCTCTGCGAGCGCGCTCGACGTGCGGCGCATCCCGTCCTTCAGGCGCGAAAACCATCCCTTTTTGGGTTCCGGCGCCTCGGCTTCGGCTGCATTATCAACCACATCACCATCGACGGCGTCGTCTTCGCTGACAGCCGCATCGCCTCCCCGACCCATCATGCGACCGAACAGGCCCGGCTTCTTGCCGCTATCATTGCTCATGCAATGGGCGTCCCATGGAGCATGGCTCCGTCCTGGCCGGTAACATGCGCCATGAGCACGCTCCCTGGCACGGTGTCGCCATCCAGACGGACAGGCGTGAATTGCGGCGTGCGCCCCTTAGATTCGGTTTCGCTCAGGACCTGCACATCCTGGCCGACCTGCGCATCGAGATGGCGCGCCAGTGCGGCCCTGCCCTGCTCGCGCAGTTTCTGCGCACGGGCCTTCACAGTCTGGCGGTCGAGTTGCGGCATCCTTGCCGCAGGCGTGCCGGGCCTTGGCGAAAACGGAAAGATATGCAGATGCGTTAACGCGCACGCATCGATGATCGACAACGTACCGTCGAACATCTCATTCGTTTCCGTGGGAAAGCCCGCGATCAGATCGGCGCCAAAAACCATGTCGGGTCGCAGAGCACGGACCTCATTGCAAAACGCGATGGCATGGTCGCGCGAGTGCCGCCGCTTCATCCGCTTGAGCGTGAGATCGTGGCCGGCCTGCAACGACAAATGCAGGTGCGGCATCAACCGCGGCTCATTCGCAATCGCATCAAGCAGCGCCTTGTCGGTTTCGATGGAATCGATGGAAGACAGCCGAAGCCTGTCGAGTTCAGGCACCAGCTTCAGGATCTTCTGAACCAGATTGCCGAGCGACAATGTTCCGGGCAGATCTCGGCCATAGGCGGTGATATCGACACCCGTCAGCACGACCTCGCGGTATCCGCCCTCGACGAGCGTGCGGATCTGCGTCACGACCTCGCCAGCGGGCACAGAACGGGACGGACCGCGGCCGAATGGAATCACACAGAATGTGCAGCGGTGGTCGCAGCCGTTTTGAATCTGAACATAAGCCCGCGCCCGTGTACCAAATCCTGAAATCATGTGTCCGGCCGTTTCGCGAACCGCCATGATGTCGTTGACGCGCACGCGCTCCAAATCGTTGCCCTTAAGGGCCGCAAAGGTCGCGGCTTCTGTTTTTTCGTCATTACCGATGACGTGGTCGACTTCGGGCATTTCGGCGAAGTGACCCGGCTCGATCTGAGCCGCACAGCCCGAAACGACAATACGTGCGTCGGGGTTCTCGCGCCGGGCCTTGCGAATTGCCTGGCGTGCCTGGCGCACGGCTTCGCTGGTCACCGCACAAGTATTGACCAGAATGACATCGTCGAGCCCGGCCGCATCCGCTTCCGCGCGCATGATCTCCGACTCGTAGGCGTTGAGCCGGCAACCGAATGTCAGAATCTGCGGCGCACTCATAAGCTTGCACCGACAGCAAAGACCGACGCGTCGAGTTCGCCCTCATAATCCAGCGCAAAGGGTCCGGTCATAAGGATATGATCGTCGGGCGAGCGCCACTCGATCGTTAACGGTCCTCCCGGCAGCGTGACGACAACGCGGCGACCTGTCAGCCCCTTACGCGCGGATGCCACGCCAACGGCACATGCCGCCGTGCCACACGCCCGCGTCTGTCCGACACCGCGCTCCCAGACTTTCAGGATAATCGAATCCGGTCCCGTGACCTGCGCCAACGAAATGTTGGCGCGCTCGGGAAAGAGCGGGTGATGTTCCAGCATCGGGCCGAATCCCTCCAGATCGAATGCATCCACATCCTCGACCCAGAAGACACAGTGCGGGTTCCCGACATTTACGACACTCGGCGAGTGCAGAACCGGCGCATCGATCGGCCCGACCTGAAGCTCGATCATGCGGGTATCGCGAAACTCTTCCGCCAGCGGGATCTCGTCCCAACGCAATCGGGGTACGCCCATGTCGATGGTCACCGTCCCATCGCCGTTCAGCACCGCGCCAAGGATGGCATCGTTGGTCTCAAGCGAGACCTGCGGGCGCCCCTTCTCTACAGCCATGAGGGCAGCGACGCAGCGGGCGGCATTCCCGCAAGCATCCACCTCGCCGCCATCGGCATTGCGAATCCGCATGAACACATCGGCATCGCGCGAGTCCTCAAGCGTGATCAACTGGTCGCATCCGACGCCGTTCTCGCGGTCGGAGATTCGGCTGGCGATATCCGGATTGAGCGCGAGCGGGTGCGCACGGGCATCCAGCACGACAAAATCATTGCCGAGCCCGTTCATCTTGCGAAATGGAATGGCGCCTTGTTCACTCATGATCAGCGTTATATGGGGATTGCTGCGCTGCCGCAAACAAACGCAGCACAAACGGTCAACGAATTGTCACGACGTGCCGGCGTAAAAACACCCGTCGCCAGCACCTGAGGAACAGAATGCCATGGGCTCAACTCCAAAACGCCATGCCGGCGCGTCAGAACCAATGGGCTGGGTTCGCCGTTTTCTATCAGGCGTCCGGCCCGGCGGTCACGTCTTGGACCTCGCCTGTGGCGGCGGACGGCATGCCCGGCTGGCACTGGAAAACGGCCTGACCGTGACATGCGTCGACCGTGACCTTTCAGGCGTTGCAGACCTCGACGGCAAACCGGACGTCAACCTGCTCGAAGCCGACCTTGAATCCGGCGATGCGTTTCCTTTTGCACCGCAGAGTTTCGATTGCGTGATCGTTACCAATTATCTGTGGCGTCCCATTCTCCCCGACATCGTGGCGGCCATCCGCGACAACGGCCTGCTTATCTACGCCACTTTTGCCGCCGGCCATACCCATCCGGACGGCCGACCGTTCAGACCCGAATTCCTCCTTCGGCCGAATGAACTCATCCAAGCCGCCACACCGGCACTGGCCGTTGTCGGATATGAGCATGGGCATATCGAGGGGAGCGGCCATCGATCGGCTGTGCAACGAATTGCCGCTCATGGACCGAAACACCATTGGGCAGACGAGTGGCCGCTGTCCGATTAGTCTTCGTTCTACCTCATCGGCGGATTAGGGCACTCATCCCCTGCCATGCGGGGACGAGCACAAGGCTGACAATGGGGATCAACACAGCACCAACCACCAACCCAACAATACCCGAGCCGGCGGCCGACACCAGCCATGCCACAAATCCACCCATCACCGGCATCGTTTTTCCGGTTGCGGTGCCGGCGTCATGAATCACATGGGCGATGGTTCCCAAACCGAACTCCTCAAGACCATGGACCAATATGCCGCCACCCACCCAGATCATCGCGGCCGTACCGATGACCGCCAGCACTTTCAGAAACACCGGCATACCAACCACCAAACCGCGGCCGACAGCCTGAATGAGCGGGCCCAATGGGGTGACCGGTTCGCGGGAGGCGAGCGCCAAGCCCACATCGTCGGCTTTGACGATCACAGCAACGCCTCCATAAACGAGAAGCGTGATGCCGACGCCCACAAGCGCCAGGATAATGGCCTGGGTCCAAAAACCCGCATCGGGAACCGCTGAAAGCGTTATCGCCATGATTTCAGCGGAGAGTATGAAATCGGTTCTGATGGCGCCTGCCACCTTCTTGTCTTCAAGAGCCTTCGGATCGATGTCGGCAAGACCGATCTTGGCTTCATGCGCCTTGGCCTTGTGCGGACTCAAAGCCTCGTAGATCTTCTCGGTTCCCTCGTAACAAAGATAGAGGCCGCCGAGCATCAGAAGCGGCGTGATCGCCCAAGGTGCGAACAAGCTGAGTGCAAGCGCCCCCGGCAGCAGAAAGAAGATCTTGTTTTTCAGAGAACCCTTCGCGATTTTTGCAACGATCGGCAGCTCGCGTGCTGCAGCAAATCCGACCACATAGCGCGGTGTGACCGCCGCGTCGTCGATCACCACACCGAGTGATTTGGAGCCTGCCTTGGCGGCCTGGGTGGCCACATCATCGAGTGAGGCCGCGGCAACTTTCGCGAGACCGGCAATATCGTCGAGAAGTGCAATCAGTCCTGTGCTCACGGAAACCCCACTAATTCGGCGCCAGACAGTCCAAGCATGTTGACATTCACGCCCAGCAGAAGATCGATTCTCAAAGGCAGCTTTCAGACGTTCTGATTTGTTTCGGTCCGACAATCAACGCTTCAATCCAACGGAATGATCCGGCAGATTCCGCGCCTTTCCTTTGTTACTTCGGTCAGTTGGTGGGATCAAGACACGAGAAAACCCTGCAAATCCGCCATTTCCGGAATATGTTCGAAGTGTGACAGCCATCACATGCCCGCATGAGAAATGCCCCCACATTTCAAATACAGGCGACGACACGGACCACACTTCGTTGCCACCGGGACATATTTCGCCAGGGGAGAGACAAATGGCACCGACAGGGTATTTCTTGAGAAATTCAGTTTTTGGTTTGAACGCCGCGCGTTTGCTGAAGGCAACCAGCAAGCTGATCGTGGCGACATTGGCGCTTGCAGCCGCCACCGTCCCCGCACTTGCTGAAAAGCGGGTCGCACTCGTAATCGGCAATTCGGCTTATAAGAACGCCGCTCCGCTCAAAAATCCGCGGAATGACGCCACCGACATGGCGACCAAGCTGCGGACATATGGTTTTGAAGTCATTTCCGGCACGGATCTCGATCGCGATGGCCTCGAGAGGAAAATCCGGGACTTCTCAAGCGCCATCACCGATGCCGATGTGGCGCTTTTCTACTATGCCGGCCATGGCCTGCAGGTGAACGGCACCAACTATCTCGCCCCCATCGATGCATCGCTGAAGGAAGAAGCCGATCTCGACTTCGAATCAATCCGTCTCAACCTGGTCTTGCGGCAGATGCAGCGCACCAAACGCGTCAATCTCGTGTTTCTGGATGCCTGCCGCAACAATCCACTTGCCAACACGCTTGGCAAAGCAAGCCGCTCGCTGAATGTCGCCTCGGGCCTCGCCGCCGTCGACAAGACCGCAGGCATGCTGATTTCGTTCGCAACGGAGCCCGGCAATGTCGCTCTTGATGGCGATGGCCGGAACAGCCCCTTCACCAAAGCGCTCCTGAAGCACATGGACACGACGGACGCGAGCATCAACGACGTGATGATCGAGGTTCGCAAAGATGTGATGGCTGCAACAAACAGCTCTCAGGTGCCTTGGGAAAACTCATCCCTCACGGGCCGCTTCTACTTCAACAAGAACCGCTCCGTGGCCGCCACACCTGCGCAGCCCAAGACACAGACGGCAGCCAAGGTCATCACCGTTGCGGACGCGACCGTCGAGCACACCTTCTGGACCTCGGTTGAAGCCAGCAAGAACGCCGAACTCTACAAAGTCTACCTCCAACGCTATCCCAATGGTGTGTATGCGCCGATCGCCAAGGCCCGCATTGCAGCCGTCCGCTCCATCGCAGTCGAACCGCGCCAGACAGCGACAAATGCCAAGGCCACGGCATCCGGCGTCAAACTTGCCAGCCTGAACACTGGCACGGTCAATGACGCAACGACGGGCGCTTCGGTTGCAACGGCAGCCGCACCGGCTCTGACCACGCCTGCACCGGTCGCCAGCCCCTACATGATGGCGGTTCAGTTGCAGACCGAGTTGAAGCGTGTCGGATGCTATAACGGCAGGATCGATGGCGCCTGGGGACGTGGCTCACGCGGAAGCGTTCACATGTTCAACGCTCATGCCAAGACGGGCCTCGATGCCAACACACCGGCCCAATCGACAATCGATGTCGTGGCCGCTCATCAGCACCGCGTTTGCCCGATAATCCAGCAGGTCCGGCACACGCCGAAGGTCAAGCGCAACCGTGCCACCCGCAATGCTGCTCCGGCTCGCCGCGCGCCGACCCGCCAGGCACGCCGATCACAGCCCCGCCGTCAGCAGGCTCCCCGCCGCCGCCCGGTCGCACCGGCACCTGCACCCCGCCCCCGCGTGTCCCTCGGCTTCACGAAGCGTGGCGGCAAGAGCACCCTGAGCATCGGCATCGGCGCAGTCGGCGGTGTCTTCAGGTTCTAAGTTTGATTGACGAGGCCAATGTGAAGAGCCGGGGTTTCATTACCCCGGCTCTTTTGCGTCTAATCAGATCGATGCAACGGACTTGATCTGGCAATCCAGGAAGCACACCCGATTCGTCATTCCAGCGAAGGCCGGAGATGCCCAACCGGAAGTTGCTAGAGTTCCACTTCAATCAAATACGGCCCATCGACCGCGAGGCCGGCTCCGAAAGCCCTGGCGAGATCCTCGCAAGTGTCGACCTTCATCCCTTCGACGCCCATGCCGCGCGCCATGGCAACCCAATCGAGATCAGGCCGCGTCAACGACAGCATATCGACAGCGCGGGGACCGGGGTTCCGCACCCCGACATTGATCAGCTCGCCATGCAAAATCTTGTAGCTTCTGTTGGAGAAGACCAGAACTGTGACGTCCAGACTTTCACGGGCAATCGTCCACAGAGACTGAACCGTATACATGGCACTGCCATCGCCTTCTAGAGCGATGACCTTCTGGTCCGGACACGCCATCGCAGCGCCGGTCGCCACCGGAAGACCATAGCCGATCGAACCGCCCCGATTATTCAGCCAGGCATGGGGTGCGGCACCTGCTGTCGCCGGGAAAAAATCGCGGCCGGTCGTTATCGACTCGTCCACGATCACGGCGTTTTCAGGCATCAGCGCGCCGAGAACGGCAGCAATGCTACTCGGATTGATGGGGCCGTTCGGAATGGTCTTGTCGCCAACCGCTGCCACGCCAGCAGGATCGCTTGTCGCAGCGCCCGTTGCATCGCATAGCGCCTCCAGCGCTGCCGGAATGTCGTCCGCGACATCTGCCAGATCGACGATCGTCGCACCATCGCGCGTCAGGATGCTCGGCTTGTCGGGATAGGCAAAAAAACCGACAGGCGGCCGGGCACCAACGAGCACGATGGTGTCGTATTCCTCCAGCATCGCGACTGCATGATCGACGACGAACGGAATGCGGTTGACGTCGATCCGCCCGGCACCTCGATCAAGGCGGGAATTTGCCCATTCTGTCAGGAGCCCGCATCCTGTCTTGGCTGCAATCTTGCCGGCGAGGCTCAGATTGCTTTCCTCGACCGCCGCGCCTCCCAGCAGGATGAGTGGGCGTTCGGCGTCACGTAGCGCTTCAGCGGCCGCATCAACGCGATCGCCGGCAACGGTGTTGCGCGCCGCAATAGCCGGCACGTCGGCCGGCCCTGTTCCCTCATTCCAAGCCGTGTCGCCGGGCAGGATCAAAGTGGCGATCTGACCCGGAGGTGCCATGGCGACGGCAATCGCTTCGGCGCCGTCTCTGGCGATGTCTTCGGACGACCGACTCGTCTTGACCCAGTGAGACACCGGGCGGGCTATGCCTTCGATATCCGCGGTGAGCGGCGCATCCAACTCGATGTGATAGGTGGCGTGTTCTCCGACGATATTGACGATACCGGAATTCGCCTTCTTGGCATTGTGCAGGTTGGAGACACCGTTCGCGAGACCGGGCCCGAGATGCAGCAGCGTCGAAGCCGGCTTTCCTGCCATCCGGTAGTAGCCGTCTGCCGCACCGGTGACGCCGCCCTCGAACAGGCACAATGAACATCGCATGCCGGGAACACTGTCCAGAGCAGCAACGAAGTGCATTTCCGAGGTGCCGGGATTGGTGAAACAAACATCGATTCCACCTCCAAGCAGAGTACGCACAAGGCTTTCGGCACCGTTCATGGTCGTTCCTTCGGATAGCTCGCGAACAGGACGGTCGCGATGACAGTGATGGCTGACAGTGCTTACCCGAAGAGAGCCGGGAGACTCAATGCCTGGAGTTTTGCCGCCGCGTCACTGGAAGATATATATCGGGCTCGTCCAAGCCTGATAGCCATCCTCGGTCGTGACGCAGATCCAGATCGGATTGTCGCGCCCCGGCTGAATGCTGATCTCGCGCTTGAACGTTATCTCACGCTCAAGTGGCTTGTCGGGCAGTCCGAAGACACGCAATTTGCGTTCGAGCCCGCCGGCGTCCAATACCCGGTCTTCTATACCGATGTCCCGGATATCGGCTTCCAGATCCCCCCGGTTCGTGACGATCGACAAATGTCCCCCCTCACTGCCGTCAATCCAGACATCGAATCCCATGAAGTTGCCTGTTGTCACGGTCTCCCAGACGACGGTGTCCGAGCCGCGCTGTTCAAACAGTCGTTCGCTGTTCCAAAGGTTGATGGGTTCGAACCGCTCAATCGTTGCGCCGGAAATCTGTGCACGCCCACGCCATTCGGTGTTGCGGCCGCGGCCACGATATTCTGCGCCGCTCCACAAAACGCGCACACGCCGGCCGACGTCTGCCGCACCAAAGGTGCGCAACGTTTCAAGTACTGTTTCAGCATTGCGTAATTCGACCCGCTCGATCCCGGCATGGGCTGCGATGGTGCAAGTCAACTCAACCGTGTCTGCAGCGGTCTGAACGATGTCGCCCATCTTGACGTGGCTCACCTGCTGACGCTCAGCATCGGGCACCGCTTCGGGGTTGCGGACGAACAGCGTGCTCTCCTGCGGCAGGTCGACACCCAGATCGATGTGCATCCGGCAACCGCTCGTGCCGTAATGATGCCGCCGCCGCATAGCCTCGAAGATCGTGTCGCGATCGAGCTGGTCGGTGAGAAAACAGGTCAACCCACCATAACTGCCGAACGCAGACGATCCCGGGTAGCTGGCACCTGGCCGGCCTTTATGACCATCGCTATTGCAAACAACACCAACACGCCTTCCCAACTTGAATCCGTCAGTCAGGATCCACTCGAAGGTCCCCCAGGCGGAATGCACCTCAACGGCCGTCTCCAGTCGCGGATCATGGTCGTAATGAATGTTTGCATAACGTCCGCCCACATGGGCATAGAGGACGCAATCCTCATCTTTCAGAGCGCGGTAAAGGTCAGTGAGCGTGTGGGCGTCCGTATCGAGGTCGGACTGATCCTTCAGCAACGCATGAGAACAGCGCCGGATCGTTCGACCTTCATTCCGGAAGAAGACGTTGTGATCGCCTCCGACGGCCGTGTTGCCCGACCATTCATATCCGGGAAACGCAACAAAGCGTCCGGGCTCATCATACTCGGCCGTTATCTCGTTCAACCGTGCCCAGAATCTACCGTTGATCTGAAAGTCGTTGCCCTGGTGGCTCGTAACATCGAGGAACGACTTATTGCGTACGAAGTCGAAATAGCTTTCGACGCTGTTGGTGCCGACGGTTTCACCTGTCTGGCCGTGCAAATCGCCCCAATAGGACGCGACGTCGCTCGCGCGCACGACAAGAGGCCCGGCCTCTGCCACTTCCACACCATCGACATAGACTGTGATCCGCAACGTACCTTCATTCGCGACACTGAGATTCTCGAAAGAGATCGCACGGTCTTCGGGCGTGTAGTCGAACTCCTTCGGCAGGCCTTCTACCGGGACAGAGGTCTCAAGCCGAACACGACCGCACGCTTGCGACGTCGGGTTGCCCCATGCATCTTCAGCTTTGAGCCCGAAGTGGAAAGTCTCGCCCGGGCGGCGCAATGTCGGCAACGCTGCCCGCCAAGTGTACGCGGGTCCGGCCACGACCGGCGCAAAAAGCTGCTCCGACAGAGGAATGAAATTGCCCGTTGCCTGAACGTCCGCCGACATGCGGAATTCATAGCCTTCCTCGGCAAATGTCTGGATGAGCATTCCAGGCGATCCATGGCGTGTATCGCCTAGCGTGATTGTTATCTCATCACCTTCCTTGAGGTAGCCACCGCTCTGCTGTGCGGTGAGGCAATTGTTCCAGGGCCGCTCGCCGTGCGGACCGCTTGTCAGCAGCAGACGGCCCTCGCCATTACTCTCTGCCGTGACATAATTTGGCGCTGAGGGGTTGTTCATCTGGGGCCGGCCGGCATCGGTAATGAACCGCGTTGAGATCCGAATCCCGCCCGTGTCGTCGATCCCGAGCTTGCCGACCGTGTAGACGATCCTAAACGTCTGAAAGCTTCTGGCCTCGACCGTGTCGCTCGGCGTGAGCGTCGCACTGCCATAAAGCGCAGGATCATTGCCAGGCCAGATCGACGGTTCGAATTCGCCCACCATCTCGCGGGGCACAGGCCCACGGGTCGTCTGCTGTTTCATCGCTCGACTCCAAAACTATATAGTTTTCTGAATGACAACAGTACTAAAACTATATAGTTTTGCAATATGAAAAACGCACTGGCTGACAAGACGGCTCTTTCCGGGACGACGCGAACGACTGGGACCGACACACCACTAGAAGCGTTCCTCGCAACACGCATGCGGGAAATGATGAGCGCTCCCGGCCGTACAAAACGATCGGCGGTCCGGCTGGCGATCGTGTCGGCGATTCGCGATGGACTGCTCAAACCCGGCGAACCGCTCCCATCGGAAAAGCGGTTGACGGCTATACTTGGTGTCGCGCTCGGCACGGTCCAGGCGGCCCTGCGTCAACTTCAACTCTCAGATACAATTGTGCGCAGGCGTGGCGATGGCAGCCGCGTGGCTTCTGTCGAGCCTCTATCGGAAACAACATGGCATTTTCGATTTCGCTCGAAGAAGGACGATCAGCCCCTACGCTTCACCCGGCAGGATGTCCGGATCGATCTGACAAATGAGCACGGCGAATGGTCGGACTATCTGGAGCACGCGACACGGTACACTCGCATCTCCCGGCACATGGCGATGAGCGACAACTCGATTGTGTATGCGGAAATGTACCTGGATGCTGACGCTGTCCCGGGGCTCGACCGGATCGATCCAGAAGAGCTCGATATGGTAAATATCCGTCCGTATCTGGAGGAGATGTTCGGCCTATCGACGGTCGGAACGCGCCACAGCGTCCGCACCTCCCGTTTGACGAAAAAGCGCTTACTGGAATTGAAACTGGCACCGAACGCCGTGTTGCTTGAGATTCACGCCAAGGCTTATGCACAGCAGCAGGAGCCCGTCTATTTCCAACGAATTTATGCGGACAGCAAGAGCTGCATTCTGGATTTTTAGAACCTGAGGCAAGAGACTTTTCAGTTGGCTATCGGGCATCGCTGGGTGCGAAGGTTACTTCGAGCACATCGTGGAGGATTCCGTAGGCCCGCCTTAGTCCACTCCTAACACTCCGACAGATGTTTCAGTTGCCGAACAACAGGGCATCTTCAGCCGCAGTCCCTCAATGGGACTGCCAGATCAACCTACTCTTCTGATTTCCTCCAAAAAATCATCCATGTCGGAGCGAAGAGACTGCAGGGTCTGTTCCTGCTCTGACAGCTGTGTGGAAGACTGCAGCACTTGAGACGCCGCCTCCTCCGCGTCATTGGTGGCCTGCGAAACCTGGACGATGCTCATGCTGACATCGCTGGTTCCGACTGCGGCTTCCTCGACATTGCGCGCAATCTCCTTGGTTGCCGTGCCTTGTTCTTCTACAGCCGAGGCTATCGTCGTCGATATCTCATTGACGCGTCCAATGGAGTCATCGATCTCGGTGCTCGCTCTCACAGCGCGCTCCGTGGCAGCTTGGATCTCACCAACCTGTTTCGCGATATCACCTGTCGCAGCGCTGGTCTGCTGAGCCAGTGCCTTCACCTCAGAGGCAACGACCGCAAAACCTTTGCCCGCATTGCCTGCACGGGCCGCCTCTATGGTCGCGTTGAGTGCAAGCAGGTTAGTTTGGTCTGAGATTTCATTGATCAACTGAATGATCTGGCCGATCCTCTCCGAACTCGACGCAAGCTGCTTGATCTGATCACTCATCGCACTCGACTTCTCGACTGCCTCAGCTGTGATTTCCGCCGAGTGAACGACCTGACGATTGATCTCTCCGATTGCACTCGTCAATTCTTCGGTAGCACCGGCAACGCCTTGCATGTTGGCTGAGGCCTGTTCGGCTCCTGCGGCCACAGTCGAGGATTGCTCCTTGGCACGCGCTGACGCCTCATTGACCGAATCAGATACTGACTGAAGCTCTGCCACTGCCGATGCAACCGACTCAACGACACTGCCCATCTGTTGCTCAAAGTTGTTCCCGACTTTGGTGAACTCGTCGTTCCTTTCCTTAATGGAGTCGGTCGTTTTATTGATTGACTGTGCGGCCTCCAGAAAGGATCCAACCATTCCGGTTTCGATAATCAGGCGAAAAAACTGGTTGCGTGAGACATAGTCGAGGCAGGCTTTCGATTCTCGGATATATGCATCGGACCGATCAATCAGCGAATTGATCGCGTGCATCAATTCACCAAGATCGCCTGTTTCCGTAATACCGATTATGCGTGCTTCGAAGTCCCCTTGCGCCGCTGCCTTACAGGCGTCCCGAGCCTTCCGAATTGAATTTGCAGAACTGTTCCCGAACATGATTTGAGACCCTTTGGGAGGTAATGAGATAAGATTATCAATGTCCGTTATATGGGCAATACCACTCACTATCTACACGAGTGGCGATTGCCTGCAATATCCCTTTCACTGACAAATAAACATCATCCACCTTGATTTATCGCCCTGGAGGGAAATTAATCCACCTCCTTGCAATCTTTACAATCGGTCAATAACCAAGTGTTCGGTCGGATCCTGACCTTGATTTTGATCAATTGAACAGTCAGTACCATACGGTACTCATCGTTAACACGACCTGAAATATTCATTTCGTTACGAAACAATCACGCCCGGACATCACCCATACTGCCGGTTGATATCAATTTGACAGTCGAGGGTAACTCACCGAATTGGCGATAGGTGTCCAAGAACAACGATGGCGCATCAAACTGTCGCGTCAATCAGACACTTCACGTGCTCTGCACCGATTGGACGCCCGAGATCGGGACATTCGTTTAGTGCGCATTGTGTGGCTGAATTTCTCTTACTTCAATTATGTCCGAATCCAGATAAATGCAGTCATTGAGTTCCAGCTATTCCCGGTACACCCCTCCACTTGACATGCATCAACGTGCCAGTCTTTCGGCGGCCGTAAACTCTTCGCGTGCGAAAGCCAAAACGATCGACCGGTCGCGGAGAATTGCGCCGCCCAGCATGTGCCGTTTAAGGGGGATTTCCGAACCGTGTTAAACGAATCTGACCTGGATACTCTGGATGGAATATGCTTCGTTACAGATCTTATCGGGGAAATATTGGCGGTCGGGCCGAAGCAATGGGATGCATTTGCCAGTCAGAATAATGCGCCGGAACTGACAGGCCGATGGGTCATCAATCAAAACCTTTTCAACTACATTTCCGGACCTGATGTGCGCATGCAATTGAAGCATGCCATGCAAAAAATTTCATCGAGCGCCGACCAGCGGCTGGTTATGTTGTATCGCTGTGATGCGCCTCATCGCCGGCGGATCATGCGTCAATCAATATCTCCTGTTTGTTCATCCGGTCGGTGTGAAGGATTTCTTTTTCAATCGGTCGAGCTGCGTTCAGAAGAACGTCCACCAGTCGATCTCTTCGACTTCGCTGAGAGGGGGCGAGCCGCCGCACTCGACTCAGAATTGCCAATAATTGCAATGTGCAGTTGGTGCCAGAGAGTGCTGCCTCAGATGCTGGGCTGCGAGCAGTGGCTGGAAGCGGAGAGTTATTTTGCGGCAGGAGGTTGTTCCAACGTTTGTATCTCCCATAGCATCTGCGAAAGTTGCTTTGTGAGGGCAGAGCCTCATTCGTGGCGCAAACCTACGAGTGCGAGTCAAAATCGCAACAAAATGCTGTAGGCGTGAGGACCGCATATTGCGCGACTGAGACGAAATTGAACCCGGTGGCAGACCACCGTTGCAAATGCCGAAACGACTGGTCTGTCAGTCGCACACAATCCCATCAATGGAGCGAATTGGCTCACTGACGTGCGGCCCTATGAAATCCATTCATAGTGAGCGGGCTCTCAAAATTCGAATGATGCCACGGCTTTTGCTCGTTCTTTGTCAATAGAAGAACGTCATTAGCGACTTGCTCAGCGAGTGTCTCGAACGACACGCCGCTTTCAGTCAGACGCTGCATCAGGGAATGGGTGAATGGGCTGTTCTCAATATCGGGACGTTCCGGGACCTGATCCATTGCTACGGTGCCGGGCGTTGAAGCGACTAGGATGGCTATGTTCTCGAAACGTTGAACACGGGATTGGAAATTGGCAGAATCATTGGACTTTCTGTCAAACTTTGACGATGGCCCGGCAAGCGCAGCATCAAGCAACACGACATTGGGTTTCCCCGTTGCACTGAGTGGCGCTAGGAGATCGGGAATGGAAAGAGTTCCCAAAACTTTTTCTTCACTTTCGATCTTGGCATCCACACCAAGCAAGGCAAACTGGTTCTTAATGTGCGTCCCGTGCCCTGCGTAGTAGACAAGGCCGGCCTCGACTTCCGGGCGCCGCAGCCCCGAGGAAAACTCGCGGACCGCGGCCAGGATTTCCGATGCCGTAAGTTCTTGTCTTTTGATTACTTCATAGCCGATGGCCTTGAGTGAGCGTTGGATACTCGCACTGTCCCGGCCGACATTTGCAAGATCGCTTATAGCACCGTAGGTGCCGTTGCCAATGACGAGCGCAATTCGTTCCCGTGCGGTCTTGGCTGGCTTGTCTCGTGTCACTCCGTCGAGAGTTTTGGAACTCTTCAGCCTAGCGAGACGAGAGCGAGCGAGCTTGGCAAAAAAACTATTGGGAAAAGACCCAATGAACGCTTCAAGGTCGCTCGCTGTCTTTGTGTCCTTGACGGCATTCCATGCCTGCGCCGCACCGTTGATCGGGGCCTGCAGGGGTGCGGAAGTTGCCGAAACACGCTGGTCTGCCGAACCAGGTCTTAGCACTATATTGCCAATGATCTGGTCGTAGTAGGCGGGCTGCTGGGCATGCCCGACGCTTCGAGCCAGTGCATCGACCTCCTCCTGTACGCGCTTCGCCAGACTCACATGGGACAGCCCCGGTGTCAGGAGCAAAGGCACCAGCTTGCGTGTGAATACCGAGTTGGGATTGACATCTTCGCCGGGGAGACGGTCCAGCGCAGTCTGGCCGATACCGGCCGAAAACAACATAAAAACGCCGTTTGGTGCCTCCACACGCGTCAATCCGCGCGCACCGCCGATACTGCGCACCCCGACCGACGCGAATGGATTGTCCCGACAGGCATCAAGCACAAAGATAGTACTACGCGCGCCGCGCTCCCGCACGCGGTTCACCAGCGAACTGACCGCGTAACCCTCGTCGCGCACGAGGCTCTGTTGACCGGTGCCGGGCTTTGGCATGTCGCTTGGGATCAGATAATTTTCCGCGCCGAGTGCGACGCCGTGTCCCGCGAAAAAGAAGAAGACCTGGTCGCCCGGAGCAATAGTCCCCAGCAAATCGGCAAGCCGCCGGTTCATATTTCGTCGTGTGAGGTTTTCTCCGGTGATGACTGTGAAGCCGATTTCCTTCAGCGCTCCGGCAACGGCGCGTGAATCGTTCACTGCCTTTCGCAGTTTGGGCAATGCCACATAGTCATCGTTGCCTACAACAAACGCCACCCGCTTTCCTGCGTGAGCATAGAGCGTACCGCCAACGAAGAGCGCCAAGGCAAGAAAAAGTTGAAAAGCAGCGCGCTGCATCGGTCCCTTCCATAACATGCGTTGTTCGCTTGCGCATGAATCTAGCACGACCCTCACGGATGACCCAAACAGGCGTCGCTGGGTTTTGATTTTGAGCGGAAAAGGTAAAGTTGGGGCGGCGACTGGGTGAGCAGCGGGGAAGTGTATCACGGCATCAATCGGAACTTCTCAGCCACCTAATGGGATACCGATATACGACCGCTGCAATACATTAAGCAGCCATTTTTGACCAATTTAGGCTGCTCTCCTTCAGCAACGGGCTCCATATTGCCTGGGGCAGAAACAGCCAGGTAAGATCCGGTTCGATCATTCGAAAGAGATACAACGGACTGATAATCTAATTGAATGACGCTACCTGACCTCAATTCTGAAGACTTTATCCGTGCGTGCGCCGAGAACACGCTTAAATGGCCCGCAAGCCCGTGGGACTCGCCGTCTCTCGCCGAAACATTTTACAGAAAGCGATGCACCGACTTGTGTCGCCGTTTCAATCTGAAGTCACAGTGCGAATGGGATCACTATGGTTCAGGTTATGCCTCCTACATCGACGCTTGGTTTTTTCGGGACACCGCCGAATTCAAAGTGAATCCGAGCCTCGGACAAAAGTAAGAGTACATCGGATTGTGGGTCCTATTTCACCGGCTGAGCCCCTACTACGTCATGGGACAAGGTTGGAAAAGTTGGGATGACGCGGAAGCGGTCGCATCAAGGTACATGCCGCGGATGGACGACGTTGACCACATCGAATCCAATGCCGTGTTGTCGCTAAGCTCCGATGTGCAACGCCAACTATCTTACCATGATCTCATCCGCCTCAGCCGAGAAGAGGTTGCACAGCCGATTCCACGGGACATCGCAATCGAGACCGTTTTGAGCGACGCCAAGTTCCATCACTTCGATGCTGTGTTTCACTGGATGGACTGATGGCTACGGATGGCATTTTCTCCAGACAAGCTGTTGCGGCATTGCGGGTGCTGATGAACCCTGGGCAGCCCTAACGAATATAAAAACGGTCGTTTTGCCTCGCTTGAATATCCAGGCATTTGATCCAGCTCAGGACAGTTCATTCAAAACGTCCCATAACATTTCCCCCGATTGGCCTTCGATCTGACGAGACAATAGAAGGGACCTGTGGGATGGACGATATCGGAAGATCCTCCGCAAATATCACGGACATCGACGCGTATGCACCTGCAGAGATCGCGCGGCGAATTGAGAACGCAGGTCAGGCGAAAGCGGCGCTTTCGCTCGATAAACTGATCATGCTCGGCCTCCTGGCCGGTCTCTTCATCGGCTTCGGAGGGGCCTTCTACACCGTCGCCATCACAGGCTCGACGCTCGGTTTCGGTCCGGCAAAACTGCTCGGAGGACTGGCCTTTTCGCTTGGTCTGGTTCTGGTCGTCATTGCCGGAGCGGAACTGTTTACGGGAAACAACCTGATCGTCATGGCATGGGCCGATGGCAAGGTCACAACGACGTCGCTACTTCGGAATTGGGGCGTGACCTTCATTACCAATGGCGCTGCCGCCATTGCCTTGGCGTTTCTGGTCCATACCAGCGGTGTGCTTCAGTCCGGCACAATGAAAACCACAGCGATAGCGATTGCCGAAGGCAAGATGGCGCTTACCTTCTCGCAGGCGTTTGTTCGCGGAATCCTGTGCAATGCGCTTGTCTGCCTTGCCGTATGGCTTAGCTTCGCCGCTCATACAGTGTCGGGAAAAACGCTCGCAATCATCTTTCCAATTAGCGCGTTCGTTGCCCTTGGTTTTGAGCACTCGATCGCAAATTTCTATCTCATACCCGTTGGTCTTCTTGCTGGCGCCGACGGCAGCCTTGGCGACCTCGCTGCCAACCTGCTACCGGTGACACTCGGAAACATCGTCGGCGGCGCTTGCGGCGTAGCCGGTGTCTACTGGGTGATCTATGGGCGACGTTCCTAAGAACAGTGAAAAAACAGCGAATCCTTCCATCGCTATCAGGCCATATCGTGAGGATGACCGATCAAAGGTGATCGCGCTGTTCACGAGGATCAATCGCGAACTTTCCACGCCCGAAACCAGTGCCGCATTCGAAACCTACATTGCGCACTCGATCGATGAAGAGATCGGCCAGATCGAGCGGTTCTATGACACAGCGATTGGCAACAGCTTCTGGATCGCTGAGAGGGCCGGCCAGATCATCGGTATGTACGGGCTGGAGCGCCTACGCGATGGTGTCGTTGAGCTCAGACGCATGTATGTGGACCCCGATATCCGGCGCCAGGGTCTTGCGCGCAAGATGCTGGCACATGCCGAGACCGTCGCGATCGCGGCAGGTTACACGCGTATGGAACTCAGCACCTCCGAGCTACAGGAAGCTGCGCTCGGCCTTTATCGCAGATCAGGTTTCGGTGGAGAAACCGAATATGTCGCTGAGGATGCCTCTCACAAAACAATCGGCGGAGGAATTCGCAGGTTTGTTTTCTTCAAGGACTTGGTGGATTGAGCCTCGCCTCACGCTGCCCTTCGTTTCGCGCTAGGAAAATGCTGCGCATGGTCAGCGAGCTGCGACAGCCATTGACGGACAATTGTCATCAAACAGCCGTCCCTCGATGGCTTCTAATCTGCTCCTCTTTTCAATACGATTAGCTGCGCCGGCAGCACCAAAAAAAGACTGTCGACCCCAAGGGCCGACAGCCTCATTTGGATGGAGATCAAAATCGGAGCTTGGCGCCGATTTGGACTTGGAACTGCTCTTCGAGATCCAGACTGCCGGTCTGGAAGTTCTGGCCATTCTGCCCAGATGAAATGCCCTGCACCGAGGGATCGAAGTGGTGGAAACTGGTCCACAGCTGCAGAGCAGCCTTGTCGATATCCTGCACCAGCCCGAAGCCCCAGGCTGTCATCTCGGTATCGACGACTTCGAAGGAGTTTCCTGCCACGCCGAGATTGGCAAGCGTGACACCGACAGCACCATCGTCTCCTTCCTGATATTCGCCATAAATGGTCGTGGCTCCAAGTTCCCGGAACAATAGACGGCGCTTGATACCAGCCTGGAGATACCAGTGCGTCGCATCCGGACGGGTTGTCACGCCAGAGAGGGTCGTTGGCGCGAACTGGTTGTTAAACTCGTCACGATGCGCACCGAAATAGGTATAGAGGCCTGTCGGTGTATGCATGAAAGAAATCGAACCCGCGAGTCGCTCAAGATCGACGGCGCGTGAACGGCAAGGACCGGCTGCCGCACCGAAGCCATTCAGTGCACCGCCGTTCGGACCGCAACCCAGCATATCGCCGTCTTCGTCTTCATCCGTGTCCCAGAGATAACCGATGCCGCCGAGAACCCTGATCGAATTCCACTCTTTCTTGTAGCGGATCGCGATATCGGCAAGATCGTCTTCTCCCCAAGCTGCTGAAAATACGAAACCGGCGAGTGACGGTGAATCATAGCGGATCACGTTCGCGCGGCGGGTATCGCCATTAGGTGTCAATTGGCCGAGCGTAAGATTGATCAGCCCGCCTGTGCCTGCCACACCGGAAAGCCGGTTAAAGAAGCCAGCGCCCGTTTCAAATGTTGCATCATTGGACGGTACGCCGGCGATGTTGTGCAGCTTGATATCGTCTGTCGCAGGCGACCAACGGCCCATCCACAGTGTACCGAGACGGTCGTTCTTCAGGAACACAGCCATCTTGCGACCTTCGAGGATGCCGTCGGCATTCTCGTTCGGGTCGCCGTCACTCTTTTGATCGACGCTGGCCGAGCGGGCACTCTCGACCTCAACCTCGATATTGAAACCCGCAGACCAACCGGGCTTGAACTTGGCAGCGCCCGTGAAGCGGAAACGCGTAGAGCTCTCGGTGTTGTCCGTGATGTATGCATCTGTGTCATCGCCATCGTCCCAAACGACCAACACCTTGTTGACCTGTCCCGAGAGCTTGACGGTAACCTTGCGATTGCCCTTGCGGACCGTCGTTGCCTCCAGCTCAGCAACGCGCTCTTCGAGATCGGCGCAGCAGTCTCCCCCAAGATCTGCTGACGCCGCAGGAGAGATGAAAAAGACTCCCCCTATTAGCAATCCTGCGATGGATGCAATTGTCCTCATTGTTCGTTTCCCTGTTTGACAGCGCTGGTTAAGGTTCAAAAATCCAACGCCTACTGATCAATAGGTAGATGGCATTCGATTGTCATTCAGGTCGACGACCAATAGATTCGTCAAATCACATTAGGTATTTTGAAAATAAATATGACCACTAATGTTGCAATAATGACACATTAATATTCTGATGATTCCTCTTTTCCTTATGAAAATGCAATAACCAACGATTATTATTTGTCATAACCAGTAGCTATGGGGAACACCCCTGAATTTTCCTTGGAACAGAATTGAAAAAGCCTGCGAAAATGGCGTCGAATGAAGGCACAAAACCGTCCACTCATCTGAAACAAGTAGCGCAGCTATGCTTCAAAACATGGAGCGCTCGAGCATCGGACGGATTCTGTCGAGTTTCGAAACGACCAAGGCAACCTCAACCATTTTCAACAATAAGAGTGCGACTCAAGAACTCTTGGCTTCCGCAAGTTCGGCCTCGAGTTCGGCGATCCGTTGCTTCAATTGCGTAATGGCCGGTTGGATGTCTTCTATGGTGAATCGTGGCACAATATGCTGCGGACAATTCCAATCGAAAGCTTCTACCGCGATGACGAATCCGCGTTCGATCCGTGCCCGATAGTCGCTGACGACCAACTTCTCGAGTGTCTCTATGTCGTCCGCATCTATCAGCTTGACCCGTCCATAGAATTTCAGCCGGGCTTTGTTTGCATAATCCATGAAGATCAGCGAAACGCGGTCGTCCCGCATGAAGTTGCCGACGCTTATATATTGGCGATTACCGGTGAAGTCGGCGAACCCGATCGTCATTTCGTCCAAAATACGAACGAACCCTCTCGGCCCGCCACGATGCTGAACATAGGGCCAGCCGGTTTCACTCACGCTCGCCATATAGAAGCTGTCACGAGTTGCCAGGAATGCGGACTCATTCGGACCCAGCCCTACACTGGAGTCCGCTCCCTCCCCTCTAGCTTCGACGAATGCGCGTACGCCGAGCGACTCCTGCACGCCGACCACCGTCTTCGTGAAGGCGATGTCTCTGAATTGTCGGCGCATGGGCTTTCTCCAATACCTGACCGGCTCCGCGGTCAAACGGACATACCGGCAAAAAATTTGGCACCAAGTCTTAGGTGATCATCAGTTCTGGTGATTGCAATCGATCACGACCTACGACTCGTAGTAACTCCCTGAAAACCCCAATGTGCGCGATATGCTTCTAGCCGTATCGACCACCAACGGTCCAAGTTTTCTCCTCACCTGAGCAATCGTCCAGTTGCGGCGTAGCGCGGCCATGTTGACCGCAGCAACCGGGTATCCTGCGCGGTCCAGAATTGCCGCCCCAACTGTTATCAATCCGAGTTGCCCCTCTTCATCAGCGACTGAATAACCATCTTTCGCCGCCTGACGAACAAGCATCATGATATCGTCGATGTCAGTAATCGTCTTTGGCGTGAGGGGTGTACGGTCATTCGATTCAATGATTCGCTTCGCTTCATCGTCATTCAAATGGGAAAGGATCGAGCGACCTGCCGTTGTGCAAAAAACCGGCATTCGACCACCTGGAAGCGAATGCGATTCCGACCCGCCCTGACCCGGCAGACGGACAATAAAGATCATTTCGCCATCCTGTCTGCGACTGAGATTGATCGTTTCGTCATACACCTTATTGGCCTCGACCAGGTGCGATGTCGCGATCTCAACTAACGGATCCGATCGCAAATATATGAACGAAAAATCCAAAATTCGCGGAGCAGGGCGGTAGACCGGCCCAGTATCAAGTTTCTGCAGAAGACCCAAACTGCAGAGGGTGTGCGTGTAACGTTGAGCGGCACTACGCCCGAGGCCAGTAATTTGCGCAATCTCATTAAGTCTGAGCTCACCGCGGCCATCACCGAATGCGTAGAGAATACAAATTGCTTTCTCGATCGAGCCGACAAAGAGATTGTCTTTCTCGGTCCTGGGCGTGACAAGCGGCCAGTGGGCCTCGCTTTTTGGAGACGAAGATATGTCATCAAAATCTGACCTAGGCGGTGTCTTCAAATCCATCTCATCACGTCTTTCTTGGCGCATCACCATCTTCAAACTCATTCCGCACGGACCTGGTTCCAAATCGAACGCGTTCTATCTATTACCCGATCACATTGGGAACGGATTGAACTCGCTATGACTAAACCGCAGGCCCCATTTTGCAATTTCACCAGTCACAATATCTGAGCAACGGAACTGTCGATGAATTGCCAAGCCCAATCTGCGGCAAAACTGAAAATCGGAAACAGGCTTGTTCACACGACAGCCGAATTCTAAGACTCTGTCTCGAAAGCTACGCATTGACGATAGTCTTTGCGCTCGTTGGACTACCGAGACCAATTCTAAACCACCATTGCCTATGAGGCCTCTTTTGCCATGGTTCAAGAACCTCACAGAATCGGGGTTATCGGATTGGGTGCTATCGGCGCCGTGATGATCGCCAACATGAAGGCTCATCCCGGCTTTCACGTCGTCTGTGCATGGGATCCGAACCCCGATGCACGGACGAGGTTGCTTGAAGCGCACCCCGAGATAGAGATCATGAGGAGCGCGGAAAGTGTGATCGCGTATCCTAAGATCAATGCCGTCTACATCGCCAGCCCGCCGCTTTCGCACAGTGCCTATGTCCGCGCCGCGGCCACAGCTGGCAGGCATATCCTTTGTGAGAAACCGCTGGGCATCAATGTTGCGGAATCCGAAGCGCTGGTTGGATTTGTGGCGGAGAGCAAGGTCGCGAATGTCGTGAATTTCAATCATGGCAATGCGCTGGCAAGCACCTATGTCGAAGAAGCACTTGCCTCGGGCGACATCGGTGACGTTACGAAGGTTGATATTGTCATCAATCTCAACAATTGGCCGCGTGACTTCCAGGCCCACGCGACATGGCTTGCCGGACGGGAACAGGGTGGGTTTACGCGTGAGATGATCTCGCACTGGATCTATCTGACGCGCCGGCTGTTCGGTGAAGGAGAGATTTCCTATCGCAAAGCCCATTTTCCTGCTGAGCCTGGAGTGGCGGAAATCAGGCTGTTGGCGGAACTCGCATTTGGTGACATTCCGACGGTAATAAACGCAAATTGCGGAGGCGCCGGTCCTGTCGGTACCGAATACACAATTTGGGGTACGCGCATGTCCTGCCGGCTTCATAGTGGGGGTCGGTATAGCGTCACAAGAAGTGAACGGTGGCATGAGAAAACGGCCGAGGCCGACAGCGGCGGCCATACGGATATCATGCGAAATCTCGATGCTACGTCCGATATATTCTCCGGTAAGACCAGAAGAATGGCGACACTTGCGGACGCCCTGGCCGTGCAACGTATCGTCGAGGCATTGATCGCTTAAGCGCGTGCCCGCATTGGTAGCCTCCATGAAGTCACGCAGTATGATCGTGTTCACCCTTTCCCACATCACTGGGGCGACCTTTCACGACTCTGCGAGATCGGCTGGCGGCGAGGAATGAATTGTAGGAAGCATGCCTTCCTCCGCCGCGTGGCAAGCCACCAGGTGACCGGAACGATCGATGGGTTTTGGGATTTCTTTTCTGCATCGGTCATTGGCCAAAAGGCAACGCGGATGAAACGCGCAACCTGATGGTGGGTCGATCGGATTGGGAACTTCGCCTGCTACTGGCTCCCGCTGACGGCCCGTCATCTCCAGGTCGGGAATCGTTTCGAGCAGGAGACGTGTATAAGGGTGCTGAGGATCTCGAAACAGATCCTTCGCAGTTGCCACTTCGCAGAGCCGGCCGAGATACATGACACCGATCTTGTCGGACAGATGGTACACCACTGCCAAATTGTGGCTGATGAACAGATAGGTCAGCCCAAAATCCCGTTGAAGAGCCTTCATGATATTCAAGATCTGAGCCTGCACGGAAACGTCCAAGGCTGAAGTCGGTTCATCACACACCAGAAATTCCGGGTTCGACGACAAGGCACGTGCAATGGAAATGCGCTGGCGCTGTCCTCCGGAAAATTCGTGGGGGTATTTTTCACCGTCCGCGGGTGAAAGCCCGACCTGGGTGAGCAATTGTCCAACCTTATCGCTCAAGTCCCGCTTGTTCGCCGCCAGGCCAAAGACACGAATAGGTTCGGAGACAATATCCCGCACCCGCCATCTCGGATTTAGGCTGGCATACGGATCCTGGAATATCATCTGCCAGCGCCGTCGCAGCGCGGCGGAGTCGGCGCGGGAGCGTGCGTCGGTTATGTCGGTCCCATCGAAGCTGATCGCGCCCCGGGTCGGGCGATGCAACCCGACGACAAGTTTGGCAACGGTTGACTTTCCACAGCCCGACTCACCGACAAGACTGAAAGTTTGACCGCGCTCAATCTCAAACGACACTCCGTCGACAGCCTTGAGAGTCTGTCGAGGGAGGCGTTCGATCGTGCGGGCCAACCATGGCTTCGACACGTCAAAATGCTTGGCCAGATCAGTGATGGCTAACATCGGTCGTGCCTGGATCTGAGCCTGCGGACTATCCGGCATCAGTAGCCTCCCGGCCAAATTGCCAACAGGCCGCTTGGCTCTTGCCACCCGCCGCTGCCAGCTCAGGCCGTTCCGTCCAGCACCGGTCGAATACCTTCGGACAGCGAGGATTGAACGAGCAGCCTTCCGGTATCTCAGTCAGCCGCGGCATCGCACCTTCGATCTGCGTCAAACGGTCTACGTCGTGGCCGACCATCGGGATCGCGCCCATAAGCCCTTCGGTATAGGGATGCTTTGGTGCCTTAACGACATCCCGGACGGGCCCAACTTCTGCGACCCTCCCCGCATACATCACCGCGACCCTGTCGGCGGTCTCGGCGATGACGCCCATATCGTGGGTAATCAGCATCACTGCTGTTTTGTGTTCGCGGCACAGCGTCTTGAGCAACGCGATGATCTGCGCTTGGATCGAAACGTCTAATGCCGTCGTAGGCTCATCTGCGATTATCAGCTTTGGATTCGCACAAATCGCCAGTGCGATCACGACACGCTGACGCATGCCGCCTGAGAACTCGTGCGGATAGGATTTGATGCGGCGTTCCGGTGCCGGAATGCCCACCTCGCCCAAAAGCTCTATCGCGCGGGCGCGCGCTTCCGCTTCGCCGAGCGGCATATGCACGCGGATTGTTTCCACCAACTGGCGTTCGATCGTGTAAAGCGGATTGAGACTGGTCAGCGGATCTTGAAAGATTGCACCGATCTTCTGGCCGCGTATCCGGCGCATTTCTTCATATGACAGCGTATCGATGCGCTGACCTTCGAAGCGAATCTGCCCTGCGGTAACGCGTCCTGGCGGCTCCAGGAGTCCGATGATCGCCGCTCCGGTCAGCGACTTTCCAGCGCCCGACTCGCCGACCACGCCGAGCACTTCCCCCTCATCGATCTTGAGCGATACACCATCCAGCGCCAGCAATGCACCACGCCGCGTGGGAAATTCGACCCGCAGATCTTCGACCTCCAGCAGAGACACGGCCCTTCTCCTATCTCAGTTTCGGATTGAGCGCATCTCGCAGCCAATCGCCGAGCAGATTGACAGCCAACACAAGAACGACGAGGGCCAGCGAAGGAAACAACGTGATCCACCATTCCCCCGAGAACAGAAAATTGTTTCCAACGCGAATAAGGGTTCCTAGCGACGGTTGCGTCGGGGGAACGCCAACACCTAGAAATGACAACGTGGCCTCAGTGATGATGGCCAATGCCAGCCCTATCGTGGACAGTACAAGGACCGGCCCCATGACGTTTGGCAACACGTGGCTCAGCATGATCTTTATCGGATGGACACCAATCACCTGGGCCGCCGAAACATACTCCTTCTTTCGCTCGACCAGTGCTGCGCCTCGCGTCACACGGGCATAACGCGGCCAATCGGAGATTCCGATGGCAAAGATCAGCACATAGATCGCCACCACATCCCGTAGGTGTATCGGAACCAAAATCCTGGCAACACCATCGATCATCAGTGCCACGAGGATTGCCGGGATCGTGAGTTGCACATCCGCCAGGCGCATGACGACCGTCTCGAGCCAACCGCCCAGATATCCGGCTAGCAGTCCCAATCCGACACCCAATACGACAGAGAATGCAACCGCCGAGAACCCGACGATCAGCGATACCCTGCTTCCGTGGATGATCGTCGATAAGACATCGCGTCCCTGATCGTCAGTCCCGATGATGAAGTTCCAACTGCCGTCTGACTCCCAGGCCGGCGGGGTGAACGCATCCATCAGGTCGAGCGTTGCCGGATCGAACGGATTGTGAGGCGCCACCCATGGCGCAAAGGCCGCTGCAATGAAAAAAAGCGCGGTGACAATTGCGGATACGACCGTGACGGGAGAATGGATAAAGCTATAGAAAAGATCACTGTCCAAAATTCGGTGTAACCGGTTCTCAGACCGCGAGACGCCAAGTGGATTCTCCGACATCACATCACTCCTGACCGTCTGTTGCGACCGACCGGTCAACCCGCAACCGCGGATCGACGACGAAGTACAGAATGTCGACGATGAAATTGATGATCACGAAAATCGTCGCAACAAGGACGAGGTAAGCCGCCATCACGGGAATATCTGCGAATCCGACAGCCTGGATAAACAGGAATCCCATACCAGGCCACTGGAAGACCGTTTCGGTGATGATCGAGAAAGCGACAAGAGAGCCCACATTGAGTCCGATAATCGTTATGACCGGCACCAAAGTATTTTTGAAGGCATGCCCGAAGTTGATCAGGCGATTGGGCAAACCGCGCGCGCGGGCAAATTTGATATAGTCGGTGCGCATCACCTCCAGCATTTCCGAGCGCACCAGACGCAATACCAGCGTCATTTGGAATAGCGCCAACGTCACGGAGGGCATGATGATCGCTTTCCAACCCGAAACGGTTAGGAAGCTCGTGGACCACCAGCCAAGCTGTGTGACCTGCCCCCGTCCGAATGACGGCAACACACCTAACACGACAGAGAATACATAAATCAGGAGAATACCGATCACGAATGTCGGTAAAGACACGCCTGCGAGCGACAATGTCAGGATCACACGGCTGCTCATGGCGTTGCGTCTTATTCCGGTATAAACGCCCAGCGGAATTCCGAGAAGTATTGCCAATATTGCCGATGCGCCGACAAGCTCGAGGGTCGCTGGCATGCGCTCGGAAATCAGCGCCGCTACGGGGCGCTGCAACCGATAGGAAATTCCAAATTCGCCGCGCACTGCATTGGTCGCAAACCGAGCGAACTGGACGATGAATGGATCGTTCAAACCGAGTCTGTCGCGCATCTCTTCGCGGTCGGCATAAGAGGCTTCCTGCCCAACCATATTGTCGACCGGATCGCCGACGAAATTGAACAAGAGGAACGAGACGAACGCGACGACGATCATGACCGCAACGGCCTGAAAAACGCGCTGAATTATATAAGCTGTCATCTTTGCTCGATCTCAGAAAGTGCCTGACAGATCAACCGACACGCGATCGGAATCAACCAGCCACAGAAAAATTGATCGCACCCAAAGTGCAGGGGCAACCTTTCCGCGTCCCATAAGGGCTCGGGTTGCGTAAGTGTCGCCATCCCCGGACGCACGATGATTGTGCGTCCGGGTAAGGCCCACCGGAAAGAGACTCAGAGACTATTTCTTGAACTTCGTATAGATGAAGCGGACACCGTCATCGGCGACGATTGGAATATCGACGCGGTCGTTCATCGCCCAAACGATGACCTGATGGTGCAATGGCAGATAATTGATGTTGCCCTTCATCCGTTGCCACACTTTGGCGATCAACGCATCACGCTTGGCGAAATCGGTCTCGATCTCGATCTGATTGATCGCCTTGTCGATTTCAGGATCGGCAAACCCGGTCCCGTTCCAGCCCTTGTCCGCACCGCGGGTCAAGAACGAGAACACATAATGCGAGTCGAGGGTCGGAACACCCCAGCCCAACATATAGAAGTCCGTTTCCCGGTTCTTGATCTTCGGGAAATGAATGGTCTTGGGGATGGCCGATAGCGTCACTTTTACGCCAATCTTGGCCAGCATGCCGACAACCGCCTGGCAAATTCCTTCGTCATTGATATAGCGGTTGTTCGGGCAGTCCAGTTGAATGCCGAAACCATCGGGATAACCGGCGTCTGCCAATAGCTTCTTGGCGGCTGCCGGGTCGTATGGCAGGCGCTTGTCGAGCTCAGGTGTATGGCCATGAATGAACTTTGAAGTGATGATGCCAGCAGGGACGGAATAGCCACGCATGACCTTCTTCTTGATCGCTTCAATATTGATCGACTGGTAGAAAGCCTGTCGAACCCGCTTGTCCTTCAAAGGATTGCCGGGAACGGTCGCGGTTAGCAGCTTGTCCTTTCCCTGGTTCATACCCAGGAAGATCGTTCGCGTCTGCGAGGTCTGCTTAATCTTCAAATTGGGCGTGCTCTTGATGCGATTGAGATCCTGCAAAGGCGGATCGAGAACAAAATCGAGTTCACCCGACAAAAGTGCTGCAACGCGCGTCGCCGGGTTGGCGATCGGCGTATAGATGATCTCGTCGACTTCGTGAGGAAACTGCTTCAGGCCCCACCAGTTCTCATTCTTGACGAGCACGGTTTTGACATCGGGCTCTCGCAAAACGAGCTTGAACGGTCCCGTTCCCATGGCATGCCGCACCGCATAGGTTTCTTCCTTCGCGGCGCGATCCTGGGGCTTTGTCACATTGTGTTTTTCACACCATGCCTTCGACATCATATAGATGTTGGTGAGCTGGTTAGGCAGAATGGGATTTGGTCCGGTATTGATAATGTGGACCTTGTGTGGGTTGATGATCTTGACTTCTTTGACGCTGTTCACCTGCTTCTTGAAGTCGGATGTCGGCGATAGCACACGTTCGAAGCTGAACTTCACATCTTCGGCAGTGAAGTCACTTCCGTCCTGCCACTTCACGCCCTTGCGAAGGTTGAATTCCCAAGTCGTATCGTTGATGAGCTTCCATGACGTGGCGAGCCAAGGAATGAATTTCAGATCCTTGTCCGCATAGACCAACACATCATAAATTTTGCGCGACGCCGAGTTTGTCGGCGCTTCATTCGCCGCCATCGGATCGCCGGACAGAGCATCGCCCTGACTGGCCCACCGGATAGTGTTCTTTGCAACCGCAGGGCTTGCGGCATACGCAACGACGCCAACGACAAGAAATCCACCTAACAGCTTGCCCAGTTTCATGAAATTGATCCTCCCTAGACCACCTTCGAAAGAAACGTTGTTCACCTGATCAATACAATCGAAGTTCAATTAAGCTAATTGAATGTCAATCACCCGACAAGCATCACTGAGCAGGAGAACTTGTTTTTTTTCGGCTTAGAATTCCTGGTACGACCGAGAGATCACTCCCGGCGCGCGCTCAAGTGAAACGGATGACTGGGCAATCTTGCCGCCGCCACCGTCATGATCGGCTTTACCGGCTACAGAGATTGCCGGCCGAAATCGGGTAACCGCACTTGATCAAGCAGATACGAAAGACAGCAAAGTTGGTTGGTTCTATCTGTATTCGGCGTTTTAAGAGGCTATCTCGAAAGTCGCCGTATTGGCGACTTTCGGTACCACGGCCGGGGGAGAGGGCTGGCTTTAGGAGTTTCGAGTCAGACTTTAACGCCGCAGTTCAATTCGCGTCCACGGCCTGAAGACGGGCGGCGACAAACGCGCCGCCGGCATCATATTCAGCGACTTAGGATTGCTTCAACCAACTCCTGGACGGCAAGAGCTTCCGAAAAACTTGCCATCGTGTGCGGGTTGCCATTCAATTGCGCTTCATAGTTATCGAGCATCCGCCGGTATCCGTCCTCGCGAGGGTCTTCCACATGGGTCAGCGCTTCGCGCCAGGGACCACCATCACTTGACGACAGCCTGTTCCAATCGAACAGACGGTAGGACCGCCGCGATCCCCAAGCCGTGTATTCAACAAGATCTGGGCCCTTTCCGCCGACAGTGCCAACAATCGTTACGGGCGTGTCCGTACAACGAAGTGTCGCCAAGAGATGCGTTTCGGCCGCGGTGCCGTGGGGCCCATCAGGGTAACGGACAGACGTCGCCTCAAGCTCCGCCGGTCCAAACAAGCGCTCCGTCAGGAACACGAAATGAGACACGACCTCCCGAGCAAATCCGCCCTGTTCGCGGCCTGACAGCCACGCTGCCGCACCAGCTTGCCAGTCTCTTGGCCACTGTGAGAAACGCAGCCTTAGATCGACGCCTTCGACCTGCCCGAGCGCACCGGCAGCAAGCTCCGTCTTGAGGAAATCTGCGGCAACGCCTCTGGCAAATGGAAAATTTACCGCGTTCAGAAGCCCTGAAGCCTCGATTTCTTCAACCATATGCCGGCTGTCATCGATATCGACTCCAAGCGGTTTCTCGCAAAAGACCGGCTTTCCGGCCGCCACGGCCATTGAAACATAATCGCAATGCCAGATCGGTGGACAGGCAATGTAGACAAGATCGGTCGCATCGTCGGCAATGATTGCCTCCGAACTTTCCCCGATAGAGAGTTGCGGGTAAGCCTTCTCTACGGTTCGGCAAGCCTCCGGATCCGGATCCCATGCTTGGTACAGATCGAAAGCGTCATGGTTATCCATGTTGCGCAGCATGCGATGGCCCATAACGCCGAGCCCAATAAAAGCCACTTTGTAGATCATTTGCTAAAGGCTCCGTTCTGGACTGTGACGATCATGCGCAGCAACCTACCGATGTTCGCGCACGGCTTCGAGCACCAATCTCGACGCTGTTGAGCGAAGCTCTTTTGATAGCTCTTCACGGCTTGACTTAACCTCAAGCTTCCACCAGGATCGCGCCGAATTCAGAAACGGCCCGATTTCCGAGCCGCCGATCTGCCCCTAGAGGCAGAAGGTCAACACCCGTCAGCGAGGTTTCGCCCACGGGTGTGTTTTGCGTTGGGCCGTTAACGTGATGGATGGATAGCGATGGATCGTCCGCTGAAGATCGAAGATTGCGTGAATGAAACCTGCCCTTGGTCGGGCAAACCCGTGAGCGCGGATTCGCTGACACGGTATCGAGGCAAGGTTGTTGGTTTTTGCAACACCGGCTGCCGCGACAAGTTCGAAAGCGCTGCAACCCATTTCGACACGGTAATTGGACCAGGCAAGGACTGAGAGCTGCATTATGACCAAGAAGCGGCTCCCTCTACCCAAGCGCTTCAACGCCGCAATGACAGAAGAGGCCTACGCACGGCTGAGAGCGCTCAATGCCGACTACGGCCTCGGCAACAACTACCTGCTGACCGTCCTCCTGGAAAACCTGGATACCTACGCGAATGACAAGAAACTGAAGCAGGTCTTCAATGATTTCCTAGCGGAATACTGCCCACCGGAGCAGACACCAAAACCGGCTGCCAAGATCCGCAAGACGAGAAGCACGAAGACAGCAAAATAGGCCAACCAAGACGCGAGGAAGGCCGCAGGCCTGACCGGAAAATAAACAAGAGGCGTGGAGCGCCGCAGGCCCGACAGGGACGAAAAAAGTGCGGGCCGAGAGCCCGACAGGGAAGCTAAAATGTTCGAAACACTTTCAGATCGCCTATCCGGCATCCTCGATGGTCTGACCAAGCGCGGCGCGCTTTCTGAAAGCGACGTCGGGACAGCCATGCGTGAAGTGCGTCGTGCACTTCTCGAAGCGGACGTGGCACTTGAAGTGGTCCGCGACTTCACCGAGAAGGTGAAGGCTAAGGCAATCGGGCAGGAGGTGTTGAAGTCGGTCACGCCGGGCCAGATGGTCGTCAAGATCGTCAATGACGAGCTTGTCGCGATGCTCGGCTCGGACGCAGAGACAATCGATCTGAATGCGCCGGCACCTGTTGCAATCATGCTGGTCGGCCTGCAGGGCTCGGGTAAGACGACAACCTGCGCCAAGATCGCACGCCGACTGACCGAGCGCGACAAACGCAAGGTACTGATGGCCTCGCTCGATACGCGGCGACCGGCCGCGCAGGAACAGCTGCGCGTTCTCGGTGAGCAGACGTCAATCACCACGCTGCACATTGTCGAAGGTCAGGACCCGGCCGGTATTGCCGGGCGTGCCATGGAGGCGGCTCGTCTCGGCGGTTACGACGTCGTGATGCTGGATACGGCTGGCCGCCTGCATATCGATGAAGCATTGATGGCGGAGACGGTCGAGATCCGTGACATCGCCCATCCTCATGAAACCCTGCTGGTCGCCGACTCGCTGACCGGTCAGGACGCGGTCAATCTTGCTCGCTCGTTCGACGAGCGCATCGGAATAACCGGTCTGGTGCTGACGCGTGTCGATGGCGACGGACGTGGCGGTGCCGCGCTTTCCATGCGCGCAGTAACGGGCAAACCCATCAAGCTGCTCGGCACGGGCGAGAAGCTGGACGAACTTGAAGACTTCCACCCCGAACGCATCGCCAGCCGCATCCTCGGCATGGGCGACGTCGTTAGCCTGGTGGAAAAAGCTGCAGAGAATATCGATGCCGAACAGGCTCAGGCTGTCGCCAAGAAATTGCGCAAAGGCGCCTTCGACCTACAGGATCTCAGCGATCAACTGGCACAGATGCAGAAGATCGGCGGCATGTCCGGAATGCTTTCAATGCTGCCAGGCATCGGAAAGATGAAGAAGCAGATGGCCGGTGCAAATCTCGATGACTCGGTCATTAAGCATCAGCAAGCCATCATCTCGTCCATGACCAGGCGCGAGCGGCGCCAGCCCAAGCTGCTCAATGCTTCCCGCAAACGCCGGGTTGCATCAGGGTCCGGGACCTCCGTCCAGGACATCAACAAGCTTCTCAAAATGCATCGCCAGATGGCGGACATGATGAAGAAAATGGGCAAGCAGAAGGGCGGCCTTGGCGCGCTCTTCGGTGGCGGCGGCATGCCTGACATTCCGCCCGACGCATTGCCTCCGGGAACGAGCCTGCCGGACTTGCCGCCTGGCGGCCTTCCCTCTCAGCTTCCTGGTCTACCACCTGGAACCTTACCCGGCCTTGGTGGAACGCCGCCTGGCTTCCCCGGATTGCCGAGAGGCAAGAAGAAATAACCGAACACCTGAAATTCAACCCAAGAAAGAAAGTCGAACACCCAATGGCACTTAAGATCAGACTCTCCCGCGGCGGCGCTAAAAAGCGTCCCTTCTACCGTGTCGTTATCGCCGACTCGCGCTCGCCGCGTGATGGGCGATTCATCGAGCGCGTCGGAACCTATGACCCGCTGCTACCGAAAGACAGTGATGAGCGGATCAAACTGAACGAAGAGCGGATCAAGCATTGGCTGTCTGTCGGCGCCCGTCCGACAGACCGCGTCCATCGTTTTCTCGACGCCGCCGGCATGCTTAAGCGCGAGCCTCGCAATAACCCGCAGAAAGCCCAGTGGGGCCAGAAGCGCCAGGACCGCGAGCAAGAGCGTTTGGACGCCGAAGCTAAAAAGGCTGAAGACGCGGCTGCCGAAGCCAGCGAGCCGGAAGAAGCATCCGCCGAGTAAATGGATAGGCCCGGCGTGCGCGAACGCCGGGTACAGGTAAGCGTGTCCGAAGACAAACGCATATGCCTTGGCAAGATAGCGGATGCACACGGCATCCGTGGTGAATTACGTATCAGGACCTATACGGAGGCACCTGAAGACATCAGTGCCTATGGACCTCTTGAGAATGAGGCCGGCGATCGCCGGTTCTCGTTCTCGAAAGTCCGGCTGGTAAAGGACGGTATCGTTGCCCGCCTGGAGGGGATCAAGGATCGAACGCAAGCGGAATCGCTCAAAGGCACTTTGCTTTTTGTCGATCGGGCCAGATTGCCGGAACAGGATGATGGCGTCTGGTATCACACGGACCTGATCGGCCTGGCTGTAATCGATGCGAATGGTGCCACAGTCGGCGAAGTTGTCAGCGTACAGAACTACGGCGCCGGCGACCTTCTGGAAATCCGCCCTGAAGACGGAAGCACGACGCTCCTGGTGCCATTTACCGAAGACGTCGTACCGACCGTCGATATTGCCGGTGGCTCCCTCTCGATTAATCCACCTGAAGGTCTGCTGGAAAAATGACCGACCCGATCGCATTCCGGCCCGCTGGGCACGAAGATATTCAGGCCGTCGTCGCCCTCCTGACGCACGATCCGCTTGGTCAGACACGCGAAGATCCCGCTGCCGAGTGGAACAAGTACGAGACGGCCTTCGATGCAATCGATGCGGACCCGAACAATCAACTGCTGATTGCGGTCCGTGGCTCCGAGGTCATGGGCTGCCTCCAGCTGACCTTTATCCCAGGTTTAACCTATACGGGCGGCATACGCGCGCAGATCGAAGGCGTCCGGATCGCTGAAACTGCACGTGGCTTGGGGCTTGGTCGCCAGCTCATTGAACATGCCGTTTCGCTTGCTCGGGACAAGGGTTGCGTTCTTGTACAACTCACATCCGACAAACGCCGTCCTGAAGCCCTAGCCTTTTATGAAGCGTTGGATTTTCAAGCCAGTCACGAAGGCTTCAAGCGATGGTTCTGACGCCGGATCGCTGGCGGGCGCTCGTGCTCACTCTCTTTCCGGACATGTTTCCGGGCCCGCTGGGGCAAAGCCTTGCAGGGCGCGGCCTCACCGACAATCTCTGGCAGCTGGCAACCATCGATATTCGTGATTTTGCGACGGACAAACATCGCTCCGTCGACGATACGCCTGCCGGCGGTGGACCTGGAATGGTCATACGGGCCGATGTGGTCGCGAGTACGATCGACCGCGCTCGACGAGAAGCACCGGACCTGCCGCTAATCTATCTGAGCCCGCGCGGCCACCCTTTGACGCAAAGGCGTGTTCGCCAACTGGTCTCGGGTCCCGGTGTAACTCTGCTTGCCGGCCGCTTTGAGGGGATCGACCAGCGCGTCCTTGAAGCGCGCAGCGTTGAAGAGGTGTCGCTCGGCGATTTCGTGCTTTCAGGCGGTGAAATCGCTGCAATGGCACTGATTGATGCCTGTGTCCGGCTTCTGCCGGGCATCATTGGTGATGCCGAGTCTCTGGACCAGGAGAGTTTCGAGCAGGGCCTGTTGGAGTATCCTCACTACACGCGGCCGCGGGAATGGGAGGGGCGCAAAATCCCGGAAGTGCTGCTGTCCGGCGACCACGGGAAAATAGCCGATTGGCGACAAGCCGAAGCAGAGCGGATCACCAGGGAGCGACGCCCAGATCTTTGGGCAAGATATCGCAAGTCGTGACCGCGCGGCGCCTCTTCGAACATGCACTGCGGTGGTTCGATAAGATCATCGACATCACGATCTGGTTGCATCACTCGATCCTGCTGTACATCTGCCTGGCATGGCTGCTCCCATTGCTCGCAGCGGTGCTTTTCTCCTGGCTGGTATGGGATCTCAGGCCGCTTTTCAAAGGTCAGGTGGAGACGCTGTTCTGGTACGCGATGACCGGCTATCCGCTGTGGTTCGTGATCGGTCTTTATGTCGAATTTTCGGCGAAACCGCACGCGGTACGCATGAAGCAATGGATGGAGGACGCACCTGTCCATATCGGCTATGCCGTGCTCGGTTTAGGGGCTTTGTTTTGGCTGTTCGGCGTCTTTTGAACCTTATTTGCGATTCATTTGCGATTCCGGCACCAATTTTCGCCACGAACCATCGACAAATGACTGTCATTGCTGTACCAAACCGCCCGAGTTCCCTGAACCAGGAAGCTGCTGCAGCTTTGAGGAATTTGGCCGCCAGGCGCCTCAAAGGCAATCAGCTGTCCGGAATTCGTCCAGGGACAACCCAATAATCGGCCGATTTCGCTTCCGTGCGACTGGCCGGATGGATGAGAACTAACGGCCTCGATGAGCCCTCAGGGCGGCAGGCCAAACCAAGAAGAGACATACGATGAACGTCATCGAAGAGCTCGAGAAGGAGCAAATCGCGGACCTGGAGACGCGTCGTGCGATCCCGGAGTTCGGTCCTGGCGATACCCTGCGCGTCAATGTGAAGGTGGTCGAAGGCAGCCGCGAGCGCATTCAGGCCTATGAGGGCGTCTGCATCTCTCGGTCCGGCCAGGGCATCAATGAGAGCTTTACGGTCCGTAAGATCTCCTATGGCGAGGGCGTCGAGCGGGTGTTTCCCGTTTACTCGCCAATGATCGATTCCATCGATGTGGTTCGCCGGGGCCGCGTGCGTCGCGCGAAGCTATATTATCTGCGCGGCCGGCGTGGAAAATCCGCCCGTATTCCGGAGCGCACGGATGCACGGGCCAAGCAGGCACAGAAAGAGCGCTTCAAAGGCTTCAAGAAGCCACGAGGCGAACGCGATCCGCTCACCAAGATCAACGGTGTTGGCGACGAGCTCGAAAAGCGTCTCAACAAGGTCGGGATCATTCAGTTCGAGCAGATTGCGAACTTTACCGATGACGACATCGCCAAGGTCGACGAGGTGTTGAGCTTTAAAGGCCGTATCGAGCGCGAGAACTGGATCGAGCAGGCCAAGGAACTCCTGGCCGAAGCGACCGCCGATGAAGTTCCGGCAGAGCCTGAGGAAGAAGCCACCACCGAGAGTGCGGAAAAAAGTGACTAAGATCGCATAGCCCGTGTGATGGAAGAGAATGGCGCGACGAACGGCCACATGAGCCAAGGGTCTCCCGCCGACGAGCCCGATTGGGATGATTCGAAGGCGCAGGAGATCATAGGCAAACGCGTTGTTATTTCCATAACGACGGAAGACGATAGCGGTAACTTTGTCTCGCGCTGGCAAGCCTATGGCGTCGTCATGCGTGCTGATCAGAGCGAAGGTTGTATCGCTGTCGACCTCGAGGGCCTGCATATGGGCCAGGAAACAACACTTCCGCCGGTTACCAGCGCATTCGAGCCTGCCGAGCGCGGCATATACAGCTTGCCGGAATCCGGTGAAGAAGTGCAAAATCCAGATTATACGGTGCAGTACACGATGACGCTGCCACCTGACGCTTAAGAGTTTGCGAGGAGAGAAACGTGGGATCGGCAAAGACGCTCTACGACAAGATCTGGGACGATCATCTGGTTGACGAAAGAGACGACGGGACCTGTCTTCTCTATATCGACCGCCACCTGGTTCATGAGGTCACAAGCCCGCAGGCATTCGAAGGCCTTCGGATGACCGGCCGCAAGGTTCGGGCACCGGAGAAGACACTGGCCGTGGTCGATCACAATGTCCCGACGACCGATCGCAGTCAGGGCATCGACGATCCGGAATCGAAGCTTCAGGTTGAAACGCTCGCGAAGAATTGCGCCGACTTTGGCGTCGAGTATTTCGATGAGGTCGATCCGCGCCAGGGCATTGTTCACATCATTGGACCGGAGCAAGGCTTTACGCTGCCAGGAACGACGATTGTCTGTGGCGACTCGCACACGGCAACACATGGTGCCTTTGGCGCGCTCGCACACGGCATCGGAACATCCGAAGTCGAGCACGTGCTAGCAACGCAGACGCTGATCCAGTCGAAGTCGAAAAATATGCGCGTCGTTGTCGACGGCGCACTCCCGAAAGGCGTCACCGCAAAGGACATCATTCTCGCCATCATCGGCGAAATCGGCACGGCCGGCGGAACGGGCCACGTGATCGAGTTTATGGGCGATGCCATCAAGGCGCTGTCCATGGAAGGCCGGATGACGGTCTGCAACATGACGATCGAAGGCGGTGCACGTGCCGGACTGATCGCGCCTGATGCAACCACGTTTAGCTATCTCGAGGGACGTCCACGCTCACCGAAGGCCGGCGCGTGGGAGCAGGCGATGCAGTATTGGGAGACGCTGCATTCGGATGAAGGCGCCCATTTCGATAAGGAAATCCGTCTGGATGCAGCCGACCTTCCGCCAATCGTGACATGGGGCACGAGTCCGGAGGATGTTGTCTCGATCGCAGGCGTCATTCCGGATCCGAATGCCGTCGAAGACGAAGGCAAGCGTGCATCTATGCAACGCTCGCTCGACTATATGGGTCTGACACCAGGCACCAAGATTACCGATATTCCAGTCGATCGCATCTTTATCGGCTCCTGCACCAATGGCCGCATCGAAGATCTGCGGGCCGTTGCCAAGGTCGTCGAAGGCAAGCAGGTGAATGAGAATGTGAACGCCATGATCGTTCCGGGTTCTGGTCTCGTCAAAGAGGCGGCCGAGCAGGAAGGTCTGGTCAGCATTTTCAAGGCAGCTGGATTCGATTGGCGGGAGCCTGGATGCTCGATGTGTCTTGGTATGAATCCGGATCAACTCTCACCACGCGAGCGTTGTGCATCGACCTCGAACCGGAACTTCGAAGGTCGCCAAGGCCGTCAGGGCCGGACGCATCTGGTCTCGCCCGCTATGGCAGCCGCGGCAGCCGTCGCCGGTCGCTTCGTCGACATTCGGGAAGCTTGATAAGGCAGTGTGAGCGCATTGCGCTCACGCCATCTCTTCCGCCTTCTTGGCCTTGATGAACCGCTTCACGACGCGGTCGCGTTTTAGCCGCGACAGATAGTCGATGAACAGCACGCCGTTGAGGTGATCGATCTCGTGCTGAACGACGGTCGACAGGATGTCCTCGCAGACCATCTCCTGTTCCTTGCCTTCGGCATCGATAAAACCGACGCGGCAGCGGGCCGGTCGCTCGATCTCCGCGTAATATTCCGGGATCGACAAACAGCCTTCCTCGTGAAGACGCATCTCGTCGCCGAGTTCCAGGATCTCCGGATTGATCATCACGATCGGATTTTTCGGCTCGTCCTCACGCGCCGTGTCGATCACCAGCATGCGCTTCAAAATGGCAATCTGCACGGCCGCAAGGCCAATGCCGGGCGCGTCGTACATCGTCTCGAGCATGTCATCGGCAAGCGCGCGCAAATCGTCATCCACCTGCGCAACGGGCTCACTGACTTCACGCAACAGCGGGTCGGGAATCGAGATGATCGGTCGAATGGTCATGGGTGCATGCAGCCTTACGACTTGAGATAGGAAACGGCAAGCGCGCGGTCAATATCCACGGCGCAGAATGTTCATGATTTGATCTTTTGTTTAACCTATTCGGTTTATAGCTTTTCGGTAAGAGGGACCAAAGTCCGGAAAACGCTTGAGAAAAGGAGCGCCTGCCGTGACCGAAGACGGGCTCACTCTGGGAGCTGAACCAAGCGCTCTACTGTTTGTGGTGGCTGGATTGGTGGTCGTCCTACTCATGGCATTGCTCGTCGTAGCATGCGTCTATCTCGGCCGACGATCGCAGGAATCCACCGAACGCGCTGCACAATCCTCAGCACTTGAGGCGGAACTCGCGAAGCTCGAAGGGCGGATGCAGACGCTCGCAGAGATCAGTGTCACACGACAGACCGAATTCTCGCGAGCCTTCAACGAGCGGCTCGATCGTGTCGGGCATCATCTGGGGCAGAATCTGAACGAGTCGGCGCAGGCAACAACGGACAGTTTGGCCAAGCTCAACGAGCGGCTGGCGGTGATCGATACGGCACAACGCAACATCACCGAGCTCTCGAGCAACGTCGTCTCGCTGCAGCACATTCTGGCCAACAAGCAATCGCGTGGCGCTTATGGGCAAGGGCGTATGGAGACGATCATTGCCGACGGTCTGCCGAAGGCTGCCTATTCGTTCCAGACAACGCTCTCCAACGGCAATCGGCCAGACTGCGTTGTCCATCTACCGGGCGCACCGGACATTGTGATCGACGCCAAGTTTCCGCTGGAAGGTTTCGAAGCGTTCCGCGAAAGCACCAATGCCGTCGACAAGACCGGTGCCGTCCAGCAGGTGCGCCGCGATATCGGAAAGCATATCGACGATATCGCCGAACGCTATCTCCTTGCCGGCGAGACGCAGGATACGGCGCTGATGTTCGTACCATCAGAGGCGATCTATGCGGATCTGCACGAACACTTTCCAAGCCTGATCCAGCGCGCACATCGCTCGCGGATCGTCATCGTCTCACCGAACATGCTGATGTTGGCGGTTCAGACGATGCAAGCGATCCTCAAAGATGTGAAGATGCGGGAACAGGCTGGTCTTATCCAAAGAGAAGTCGCAGACCTGCTCACGGACGTACAGCGAATGCGGGAACGCGTTCTCGATCTGCAACGCCATTTCGGCCTTGCCAACAAGGATATCGACAAGATCCTGACATCGTCTCAGAAAGTGACAAACCGCGGCAGGCGGATCGAGACTCTCGATTTCGGTGAACAGGCGGAACATCCGATACCGGAAGTGGTTGAAACACATAATCCGGATTATAATATACAGCAGACATTACCTGCTGGAGAATGATCCTATCGGGCGCCGCGCCCATCCCACAACCGCTCTTCGAGCACGCGCGTCAGGCGCTCCGTTGCGGGTATCGCGGCGAGCTCGTCGCGGAATGCTGCTTGTGCCGCTGCTGCATCCGCCGACTGCTGCCCGTAAACAAGATGGCTGTGCCAATCCGAAAGGCGTTTCCAGCCACGCGCGTCCCCGCCCGAATTCGGGAGAACCACGTTCGACAGCATAAGCTGACGGGTCATCATCTGAACCGCCTTGTCGTGGGTATAACCGGCCTGAATGAGCAAATCGATCACGACACAGACCCGTGCAAGTACTGTATCGCTTGCAGGAACGCCACCGCTCCGGCGTTCGACAGGCTCTTCGTCCGTTGCAAGGGATCGAACAGCGGTTCGAAGCCGTGAGAGAGGCTCGATGTCATCGGCACCGATTCCCTTGGCCGCGAGCGCTTCGATGGTTTCAATGACCAAGGCTTCGAGGTCCGAACCGGCGCCCGGGTCCGCCGATCGAGCGCCAGGTCCGTCCTCAGCCCAAAGGTCCCGAATATCGTCGATCTGGCGATCGTGCTCTGCTGCCATCACTGAACTCCACCGGGTCGCAATTGCCTAAAATTAGCGGCGATTGTTTGCAGACGGCTTAACAACGACACGGAAAGAAGCATTATCCTTTACAAAGGCTTACGAGACTTGATCGCCGCGGCCAAAGTGCCCTCGTCCAAATAGTCCAACTCGCCCCCGACCGGTACGCCGTGCGCCAGCCGCGAGACGGTGACGCCGCAATCCGCCAGCTGATCCGTCAGATAGTGGGCCGTCGACTGCCCCTCGACGGTCGCATTCAGTGCGAGCAGGATTTCTGTCACCTCGGGCGGTCTCGCACGTTCGATCAGCGATGCGATGCGCAGCTCTTCCGGTCCAATCCCGTCGAGCGGCGAGAGCGTGCCGCCCAGCACGTGATAGCGCGTATTGATCACCTGCGCCCGCTCGAGGGCCCACAGATCGCCGACCTCTTCGATCACACAGATCATGGTCGGATCCCGGCGCTCGTCGCTGCAGATATGGCACGGGCTTTTCGTGTCGACATTGGCGCAGGTCTCGCAAATGACGATGCTCTGCAAGGCGTCGGTCATTGCTGCGGCAAGCGGCGACAGAAGTTGCTCTTTCTTGTTGATGAGATGCAGCGCAACCCGCCGTGCCGACCGCGGCCCAAGCCCTGGCAACCGGCCTAGCAGCTGAATCAGCCGCTCGATCTCAGGTCCCGTCGAAGCGCGTGCCATCAGCGTCCCAATGCGGCCAGTGCCGTTCGGCAAACAAGCACCGCTCTAGAAACACGGATCAAAACAATTTCATCCCGGGCGGCAGCGGCAGTCCGCCGGTCAGCTCCTGCATCTGTTCCTGAAGCGCAACCTCGGCCTTGGATTTGGCATCCGTGTGGGCGGCGACGATCAGGTCTTCCAGGATCTCGGTCTCATCGGGCTTCATCAGGCTCGGGTCAATCTTGAGGCTCATCATCTGCCCCTTGCCGTTGAGCGACACGGTGACGAGACCGGCGCCGGCCTGCCCCTCCACCAGGGTATCGGCCAGTGCATTCTGCATGTCCGACATCTTGCTCTGCAGGTCCTGAGCCTGCTTCATCATATTCGCAAAGTCTTTGATCGCCATGGAACCTCGGTCCTAATCCTTATCCTCGGGCGCCGTCGGGCGCACCGCCGTAATTTCTGCTTCGGGAAACCGTTCCAGCACCGCGCGAACGGCTGCGTGCTGTTTGATCTTTGCCAACTCCTCGGCTTCGCGCTCGCGCCGCACCTCGCCGATAGTCTTGTCACCCTCTTCATCGGACACCGCAACCATCCAGCGCTGTCCGGTCCAACCTTCCAGCTTCTTGGCGAGATCGTTGGCGAGTGTCCGCGGCGCACCTTCAAGAAGTCGGATTTCGACTTGCCCCGGACTGACCCGTACCGGGCGCACCTGTTCCGACAATGCCCGGCAGAGCATCAGATCGCGGTCCTGCTCGGCAAGCGCGACAATCTCTTCGAGGGTCTGTGGCTGTGGGAGCGGCGCCGTCTCTTCAACCGCAACCGGTTCTTCAACCGCGACCGGTTCGGAGTGGACCTGTAAAGCCGTCGCCTGCTCCCTTGCAAACTGACCACGCGCCCGCGTATCACGCGTGCTGCCTGCATTTGTCGAAACGTCACCAGCCGGCGCACGCGCCAAATCTCCAGGCGTCGGCAGATCGGCCAGATAGCACATGCGCACGAGCAGCATTTCCGCTGCAATTCGCGGGCGCGGTGCGGCCTGAACCTCACCATGCCCCTTCAGCAGCATCTGCCAGGCTCGCGCGAGCACCGGGATCGAAAGCTTTTCCGCCAGCTCTTCGGCTTTGGCGCGTTCCGATTCGCTCATGGCCGCATCACCCGCCTCGACGCCGGCCGCCTTGATCCGTGTCACGCCGTGAACGGCTTCGGCCAGATCGGCCATGATCTGGATCGGCTCGGCGCCATCCGCGTGGAGCGCATCGAGCCGGCCGAGGGCATCGCCCGCATCGCCGCTCATCGCAGCCTCGAGCAATTCGAAGACCCGCATCCGGTCGGCAAGCCCGAGCAGCGAACGGACATCGTCGCTAGTAATCGTCCCGGATGCCGCTGCCATCGTCTGATCCAGCAGGGACAGCCCGTCGCGCACCGACCCTTCCGCCGCCCGCGCGATCAGCATCACCGCCGCATCGTCGATCGGTAGACCTTCCGCCTCGGCGACGCGCGAGAAATGTTTGCCAAGCTCCAAGACCTCCACCCGGCGCAGATCGAAGCGCTGGCAGCGCGAGAGCACCGTCACCGGGACTTTCCGGATTTCGGTCGTGGCAAAAATGAAGCGCACGTGGTCCGGCGGCTCTTCGAGCGTCTTCAGCAAACCGTTGAAGGCCGCCTTCGAGAGCATATGGACCTCATCGATGATGTAGACCTTCATACGAGCCGAAAGTGGCTTGTAGCGCGCGCTCTCGATAATCTCGCGAATATCGTCGATGCCGGTATGCGAGGCCGCATCCATTTCGAGGACGTCCGGATGGTTGGACGCCATGATCCGCGAGCAATGCTCGCCGAGCGCCAGCATATCGATGGTCGGCGCGTCCACGCTTTCATTCCGATAGTTCAGGGCACGCGCGAGGATCCGCGCGGTTGTCGTCTTGCCGACGCCGCGAACGCCGGTGAGCATATAGGCCTGGGCAATGCGCCCGGTTGCGAACGCGTTGCGCAGCGTTCGCACCATGGCGTCCTGGCCGATAAGATCGTCGAAATTCTGGGGCCGGTATTTGCGCGCCAGCACCGTGTAGGCGCCACCGATCGACGCGGCCGGCTTGCCGGCAACCGGATCCGGAGCGTCCGCGAACGGTGTGTTGTCTTCGCTCATACGCTTGCCGCCCGTGGACAAATGGCACTCTGATAAGAAAAGTGGGAGGCTGGACAAACAACCCGCGTCGGACTCGTTAGGGCTGCTTCCTTCCGGACCTGACCCGGTTGGCGAGAGACCCGTCTGTCGCCAACCTCCCGGCTGCAATATACCAGGGTTTGGGTATGGCGGCGCAAGGGGGCATTATGGTCTGACGCCAAGAAAGTTCTTTCGGGCCGCATGGCTTGTGCGGCCGGCCCGAAATGCCCACATTGGGCGCCGTCACGGCGACCGCCGGCAAATCCAGACCCATAGGACGCCCCATGGATGCCCCACAACGCAGCGCCTTTCCCACTCCGCGGATCGGCACGGAACCCAATCTCGACCGGCGCGCCGAGAAACGCGCCGACGAGTCCTGGATCACCGCGCGTCTGAACGATCCGACAAGCCGTTTCCTGCTGCTGGCGGACCTCAATCTCGCCGTCGATTCGTCGCCGGATCGCGCAAAAACCGCCATTCGCTGGTATGACCCTGGAGCCATAACCGCCCTTGGCCTCGACCCGAGCGCCGCGCTTTTTCTCGGCTGCGACGACAAAGGCGCGGTTTTCGCCCTTTCCCTGGACATCGCCGAAACCGCCGCCCTGCCCGGCGGTATGGACAGCCTCAAACCCCTGGTTGATCTGCGTTCCCTTGCCATGCAGGGCGCGATGCCGACGGCCGATCTGTCGCTCTACGCCATGGCCCGCGGCCTCGCGGCCTGGCACATCGGAACCCGGTGCTGTGGGCGCTGCGGCGCGCATACCAACGCCCGCGACGCCGGATGGCGGCGGCGCTGCTGGGCGTGTGGGCAGGAACATTTCCCCCGGGCCGACCCGGCGGTGATCGTGCTCATCACCGATGGGGAGCGCTGTCTGCTCGGCCACCACAGACGTTATGGGCACAAATTCTATTCGACTCTGGCGGGATTCGTGGAGCCCGGCGAAGACATTGAGGGGACCGTCCGCCGCGAAATGTATGAAGAGGTCGGCATCAAAATCGGCGAGGTTACCTATCTCGCCAGCCAGCCCTGGCCCTTCCCCCATACACTGATGTTCGGCTGTTGGGCCCATGCGCTGACCACCGACATCACCATCGACGAGGAAGAGCTGATCGACGCCCGCTGGTTCACCCGCGACGACATTCACGCGATGTTGGCGGAGAACCATCCGGACGGCTACACGGTGCCCGGTGCTCACTCGATCGCGTGGGCGCTGATCAAGAGTTTCGCGGACGGGTAGATTCGGCGCCAAATACGTCGAAATCGCCCTTTGCATGGGGTTGTTTTGCATTTTTGCGGCTACCCCCGCCTTTCTTCAACGATTTTGCGAGCTGTGAAATCGCGATTCTCGGTGAGTCGCAGTATGGAGTCTACGGGCTTGGCGCACGGGGATACGAGGGTCCTGATGCTCGGCTGGATCAGGCATCGGACGAAGGTTTCGATCCTGCCGTGTTTTTGATGAGTCTTTGCTTGCGCTACCGCCCTTCGGGCTACTTGAGCGCGAGCCGGCAGTAGCCGGCCTTTTCCTCGCTAAAACTCTGCTGGTGGATGGTACAGCTCGCTACGCGGGCTCGCGCTCAAGTAGCCCGAAGGGCGGTAGCGCAAGCGAAAACGGCGCCCCAAACCAATCGTGCTGAGGGCAATACAATTCGGAAACCAACAAATCGTGGACCCAGACTTCAGAGTCTGTCCGGCCAACTGCAAGCAGCATGTAAACCTGCAAGACCTGTATCGACTGCCCCTCAACGCGATACGGCACGACGAAAGGCGTCCTGGCGATGATCAACTCTCGTGTGCCACGAACAGGGCCGAGGCGGCCGAGGTCTTGATTTTAGGTCGATAGCGTTTCAACGGAATCAAGAATGTGCAACGCCTTTTGACGGGCCGTTATCGGATTGTCTTTGACGATATAGGCGCGCAAGAACATCAACCGCTTCGGGCGACCAGACAAACGTCATCACTTGGGTGGGGCCGGCTTGTCGTTTCGTTCGTATCGTCCCATGAGGCGATCCAGTCATTGGCCGAAACTTGGGTGATCCCGCCTCCGGCATCAAGCGAGGCAATAGCGGCCTGAATGCCGGAGCCCTGCCATTCATTGACATCAAGATAGGCGTCAATAGCCTCCGCCGCCAGAAACGAACGGCTGCGGCCGGTACTGCTTGCAAGCCTTTCAAGCCGCTCCTTCGTTTCGGCGCCGACTAGCACGGTAAACGTTGCTGAGGGCATCGATGACATACCGGCTGTTTGCTTGTGTACAAAGTAGCACAAAAGCCATCGAGAGGCATTTGCGCAACACGGTTTTGGTCGCGACCTGTTAAGAATGCTATGTGAGACGAATAAGCAGAGTGAGGCTTCAGGCGATCAAGATAGCAACACTTTATAGATATTAATCCACTGTCACTGTAATTTGACTTCTTCCGAGATAACGATCTGGGTGGCTTTTTTAAAGTCGCTGCCGAATGATGGACACGTGCGCTGGTGCCGTCGATCATCTGCACGTTGCCATCGGAAGCTTCTGTGATGGCATCCATGATCCGGTCCCATACACAAACCTCTGTCCAACGGTGGAAGTGGTTGTAGCAGGTGGTGTGTGGACCATTACGTTCAGGAAGGTCAGCCCATGGCGCATCAGAGCGCATAACCCAGAAGATGCCATTCAGAACATGCCGGTCATCGACCCGCGGCACACCGCGTGACTTGTTTGGCAAGACCGGCTCAATCAACGACCACTCGAAATCGCTAAGATCACATCGTCCCATGACAGATCCTCCGTAAGCGTTTGGTGAGGACCGCGGATAATTTTCTTGCGGTGTCGTCGTTCAGGCAGCTGCGGCGATATCGGGATTTTTCTCATTTGCCCAGTTCCAAGGCAGGAACTCGTCGACCCGATTGACGGGGTGGTCGGCGATGCGGGTGAGGACGTCCGTGAGATAGAGCTGCGGATCGAGACCGTTGAGCTTTGCGGTTTCGATCAGCGTGTAGATCCGGGCCGCGCGCGCGCCGCCGGCATCGGAGCCTGCGAACAGCCAGTTTTTACGTCCCAAAGCGACACCACGGATGGCGCGCTCGGCCGCATTGTTGTCGATCTCCAACCGGCCGTCGCAGAGGTAGGACTGAAGCGCCGGCCAGCGCGAACGGGCATAGCGAATAGCGCGTGCCATATTCGATTTGGCCGAGACCTTGGCGTAGATCGTCTCGAACCATGCCCCAAGGTCGTCCAGCAGCGGGCCGGCTTTGGCCTGGCGTATCTCGGCCCGCTCGTCGGGCGGGCGACCGCGGATCTCTTTCTCGATTGCATAAAGTGCCCCGATGCGTTGCAGCGCCTCGTCGGCAATCTCGGAACCATTGCTTGCGAAGATGTCGTGGAACTTGCGCCGGACATGCGCCCAGCAGGCCACCTCGGTCATGCGGGCCTTGCCTTGCGCGTCCGTCTCATAAAGCGGGTTGAAGCCTGCATAGCCATCCGCCTGCAGATATCCTGAGAAGTTTGTCAAATGCTCCCGTGGCCACTTGCCTTTGCGATCGGGGCTGTAGCGATAGAGCACCGCCGGTGGGTCTTCTCCAGCCGATGGACGGTTATCGCGAACATAGACCCAGAGCCTACCGGTCTTGGTCTTGCCCTTACCGGGCGCCAGAACCGGAACGGTTGTATCGTCGGCGTGGATCTTGGCCGATGCCATCACCTCGCGCCCGACCGCATCGACCAGCGGCCGCAGTAGCCAGGATACTTGGCCAATCCAACCGGCCAGCGTCGAGCGGTCGAGGTCGACGTCCTCACGGGCGTAGATCTGAGATTGGCGATAGAGCGGCAGATGATCGGCAAACTTGGAGACCAGAACGTGGGCCAGCAGGCCCGGTCCCGGCCGGCCACGCTCGATGGGGCGGGGCGGCATCGGTGCCTGGGTGATGGCCTCGCAAGCCCGGCAGGAGAACTTGGGCCGCACATGCCGGATGACCTTGAAGCGGCCTGGTACATACTCCAGCTCTTCCGTGACGTCTTCCCCAAGCTTGCGCAGCGTGCCGCCGCACGCGGGACAAGCGCACGCCGTCTCGTGAACCTGATCCTCGCGAGGCAGATGATCCGGCAACGGGCTGCGTTTGGGCTTATCCTTCGTCTGGGCCTCCGGCTCGGCAGGAACAGGAGGGTGTTCGCTTGCCGCGGTCTCGACTTCCTCCAGCTTCAGCTCGAGCTGGGCGATCTGGCGATCGAGCCTCTCCGAAGAGCGGCCAAAGGCCTGACGCTTCAGGCGCATGATCTCTGACCTGAGCTTCTCGATCTCGAGTGTCGTGGTAATGAGACCGGACCTGGCAGCCGCCAGTGCCGCGCGCTCGGCCATAAGGAGCTGCTTCAGCGCCTCGACATCATCCGGAAGGGCATTGGCCTCATCGTCCATAAGGCCTGATTAATTGCTTTGCCGCCTTTTGGCTCCGAGTCCGATTGTCGCGCTTTATCCCGCAAGCTCGGGAGCCCATGTGCGCCGGGGTGTACGCCAATCAATGCCTTCCAGAAGCATCGCAAGTTGGGCCTGGCTCAGGCATATCGTGCCATCCTTGGCGCGGGGCCACACGAAGCGCCCGCGCTCCAGCCGCTTGGCGTAGAGACACAAACCGTTGCCGTCCCAATAAAGGATCTTGATGAGATCGCCCCGACGGCCGCGGAAGACGAACAGATGGCCCGCGAACGGGTGCTGCTTCAGCACATCCTGGACCAGGACCGACAAACCGGGGAAGCCCTTGCGCATGTCCGTGACACCGCAGGCCAGATAGACCCGCATACCTGCCGGAGGAGAGATCATCGCTCTTCCAGAACACTGAGGATGCGGCGCAGGGCACCGGCATCCACATGCCGGTCAACGCGCACCAGGCGCCCGTTGGCGAGGACGATCTCCATCAGACCCGGAAGCTCTGTCTTCTCGCCGCCAGCCGCCGCAGGTGCAGTATCGGGAACCACAGTGACGGGCATGAATGCGGCAGCCTCCGAAGACAGCACCGGGTCCAAAGGATCACCGGAATAACGTCTGCGCCAAGCGTAGATCTGATTGGCATGGATATCGTGACGGCGTGCGACCTTCGCCACAGTCATACCCGGCTCACGCGTCTCAGCCACGATCCGGCACTTATCCTCTGCCGACCAGCGACGGCGTCGCTCGACACCCGTAAAGACCTCAAACCGTTGCATCGTTGGGATTGTAATTGCCTAATTAAAACTGGTTGCATGCAGGCCCATACCGCCGGGCACCACTGCAAACATCATCAGGCATCAAAATATCAACGCAAGGCGGCCAACGCCGGACGCTTACGATTGAGGCGCGTTTGGCGCTTGCGAGATAGTTGTCCGGGTCTTTATCATATCGCGTGGCGACGGCACGGAAGGGTTTGTGTTCGTTGAAGAACCGCTCGACTATGTTACGCATCTTGTAGAGGTGTTTTGAGAAGACCGGCTTCGTACGACGGTGGGGCGTGGACGGGCTGTTTACCCATGCATCCTGATCGGTGATGAGGGTGCGGATCGCATCAGCATCTTAAGCCCGATCATCCAATACCATGGCCTGTTGCGGGAGATCACTCAGAAGGTCCAATGCCTGATGCCCGTCGTAGGCTTGGCCTTAGCTGAGTGCCAATTCGATCGGCAGACCAAGCGCGTCGACCACAGCATGGATCTTTGTGGTCAGACCGCCCCGCGAGCGGCCCAGGCAACCGATTAGGGGATAACACACTGCACGGGGCCTGAAGATAGGCGGGCAAAGCATACCGTTGTGGCGACAAAGCATCGCCAAGCAAAGCATTCGGACGCAGCGCTCCCTATCTAGCGCTCAGCCGTTCTTCCCTTCTGTGGTCGACGCCGTTGCCACCCGCCTCAACTTGCGCTCAAAAGCCTTCGCGTCTTCATCGCAGCCAAATTCTTTGGCTTTGTCGATGAACTTTTGTTTCTATGTCTTGCCTTGGTCAGTCATGCCGCCATTCGATCAAGCGTTGCTCCAATGTGACTATACGAAATAGGCTTAGCGCCGGCGGTCAACAATGTAAGATCAGATGATTTCCACGCGTCAGACTCGTCGTAGATGATCCGCTGCTCAATATCGTCGCGAGACACCTGCCGAAGGTCCATATGAGCGACAACTGCGGAGTTAATTGAGTTGCTGTCGGGCAGCACGGCATCCAAGATTAGTTGACGTCCACCTGGGAGCGGAACTGCATAATCAAATTTGTGGCGCTTGTTACTCGCACCAGACAGATGCATCTCTGTTAGAAGGTGATCGCGAAACCTCATCTCAAGCTGGCTCTTAAGTTCCTTGCGGAAATCACGACGGGTCCGAGGCTTGAAACGATTCAGCAGGTGATGTGCTGCCTCTTTTGAAGCTGTAGATACAATCGCAATCATCGCTGGCAATTGAGAATACGGAACTCGCGACGCGTAGAGGCCCCCAGCATCATTCACCCGAAGCCCTTGCTTCTTTGCAAACCCACGTAACACCCGAAACGTATCGAATCGATAATCTCCCGCGCCATCGATTTCATCGAATGCACCACCGCCGTCTGAAACTGTTGCGGTTTGTGTGCCGCCCTCAATTACAACTTCGATTAATGCGGACGACGGATAGAGGCAAAAGGTTGGGACGATCACACACACGCCTTCCAACCGAGGCTTTGGCCAAGAACCGAGACTTTCTTGCACCGTTTCTAAGATACTCATAACAATCGGTCCGATTTTGGGAATTCCGGAACACCAGCACTGCAGTTTACGTTCACTTCACCACAAAACCAGCGAAAGGCATTTTGAAATCCCTTCACATTAGCTGGCAACAGACTCGCAAACTTCGATTCTTCGGGCAAATGCTTTTGCGTAGCAAGGTGACGATTGTCGCGCCACGCATGGAAATGCGGTCCCGTAATTAGCCCCAATTCTATCCCATCTGGCGCCGGTGGGCGGTTCACGTGAGAAGCGTTATTTCCATAGTCCAGTCGGCACACAGTGCGAGCAAGAATCAAAGAAATAGTGAATTTTGGTTCAAACCAATCTGGATAGGCATCAACAACAAGCCTGATGTCACCGATTTCTCCATCGGCGCTCAGCGCAGCCGACAATCTTCGCTGCCCGTCGCGTGGGCCATTTTGCCAATCAAGCCCCCCTGCTATGAATTTCTCTTGTTCCAGTAACGCGTCAACGAGAAGTCGTATATCCGAAATGCCCATTGGACGATCTTAGCGACCGATTAGGCCTTCGGTAAGTCAGACGCTTCCTCTTTTTGCCCTTCAAAGCTTTCGTCGTTCACTCATCGTCATCTTTTACATCGCCGGAACGATAGTTGTAACGAAAATCAAAATCGCCAAGATGCCGCTTTTAACGCTGCTATGAGACATGCTGATAAACACCAGTGATACCGCGCTTGAAGGTACAGAAATTTCCCTCAACAGTGTTGGATCGACTATTCGACAAAATCTCACTTGGGAGCGACGACGCACTCTTGCGCTAGATGCGACTTCCTGAGGCGAGCACGCGACTACTCCAATTGCCTCACAGCGAGAACCGATGAACAGGCAGCAGCGGCAAGACACGTTCATAGAAACGTGACAGTCTTTCACTTTCGGCGATCGCGTGCCGCCGCCTTCCGTTTGCGGTCCGACCGCCCGATTACGTCCGTCGCAAGTTTATAGTCCGACAGTTCCTTCGGCGTGAAGACATAGAGCTGGTCTGCCGGCGTCTGCATCGCCTTCACCCAAACCTTCGGATCGACACCCATTTTTGCAAGGTGTTCCTGAACGCGGGCACTCACGCGCTGTCCGCGCGCCATACCCTCGTGCAAGCCGCCGGGTGACGCCGTGACTGCAAAGACCTGATGCACGCCGATCCAGGCCCGCTTGGCCGCGGTTCGCTTTTTCCCTCCGGCGAACACGATCGGGCAGGACGAGGCGCAGTAGCCGTTTTCCGGAACGATCGTGTCGATCTTCTCCTCGCGGAGCATGGCGGACATTTTGACGGCCTCTTCAACGACACCTCCCGGAGAGTGCAAATGCAATGTCTTGATCTCGCCTTCCTGGCCCTTGATGAACTGCACCAGCTCCGACGCCGTGCCGACCTCGATGCGACCAATTGCACTTGCGGCCCCCTTCGGTCCGCGCCGGAACGTCATCTTCTCGCCAATGCTCTCGGCGGTTTGCGGCTTTGCGTATCCTGGCATCTTCGGGCTCGCACCCGGGCGGCGAACGGGATTGGTCAGCGGCAGATAGGGGCGCACCTGATCTGTTGGTTTTGGCGGCTCCATCGTCACCGGCACGCGCTCGTCCGTCTTGCCGGGGAGCGGTGCATTGGCCGCGTCATAGATGTCCTTGAAGTCAAGCGCGAGGACCAGAACCGTCCCGCCCAACAAAAGACGATAGACCGATTTGAGGGCGAAGGCCTCGTTGAACCAGGCGAACCTGCTCTTTCGCCTGCCTTTCCTGCGCCCCGAGCCGTTTGCGCCCTCAGTGCCGGGCTGCGCGGCTGCCGTATTGTCCTTGGTCTTCATGGTTTCGGCGTCAGACGCGCCACGTTTTCTTCCGCCTTCTCGTCATGGACGTCGCTCTTTGCATCGCTCGGTTGCGATGCGTCCGCCGACGCAGGCGCCGCAGTGTCCAGCGCTCGATACCGCGATTCCATCTGCCGAAAGATCGCCATGCCGCGCATGACCTCGGCCGCGCTCATATTTTCCGCGTCCAGATCGATTCCATCGTGCCGGCGGATGGCGCCCTCCACAATGATCATGATGAAAATGAGAACCGCCGGAAGCAGGTCAATCGAGATCGCTCCGGCCCAACTGGGCATGAAATCACCCGCATAGAGCAGCACCGCTTCCGGCGGCGAGATCGGCTGGAAGCGAGGTACGACCGCCGGGTCGCGGTTCAAAATTTCATCGGCCGCGTTGGCGAGCGCCCTGCTCTGTGCCTGCACCGCCTTTTCGACACGCCCCACGACCTCGGTCTGGCGTTGCTGGAGTGAGACGCTGGTTCCATCCGCTACCGGAGCAATGAAGGTCTTTCCGAGATCGACCGCGGCGCGTTTGACCGACGGTGCGACAGACGTCTGCTGGAGCGCGGCGATAACGCCGACGAGCTTCAACACTTCCTCGCCGAAGGCATTGGCCCGCCCATCGATCGGGCCGGAACCTGACAAGAGCTCACGCATGCGTGCCAGATGCCGCCCGCCCTGTTCGAACTGCTGCTTGGCGCGGTTGCGGCTTTCATTGACCTCCTGCGCCAGACGATCGAGATCCTTCGACATTTGGGTCAGAAGCTGGGCGACCGTGCCGGACCCGGAGGTGCCCGTCAGGGCACCGGTCGAGCGTTCCTGCTGCGCGAGGCTCGCGAACCGCTTCGAGGCAAGCTGGATGTCCGGCAGCAGACTTTGCGCCGCAAGCGCGTTGGAGTGAGCCCGGTCGAACTGCTGCTGATAGGTCTCGGTCGCGTTCGCCATATGCAGTTCGAGCGCCGCGGAGCCGGCAAGCGCCGCCGCGTTCAGCCAGCTCGACATGGCGATAATCATCGATGAGCCGATGGCCATGGCGAGGTAGAGACCGGAGCGTGCACGCGCACTTTCCACATGCGGCAGAAACCGCATGAGATAAGACCAGAAGGCATAGATACCGACCGATACGGCCGCGGAATAGATCACTGCGCCGAAGAACACGACGCTCGCCGTACCATTGAGGAGCCCGCGCACACCGAGATAGGTGTAGACGCCGCTCGCGAGCGCAAGTACCGCGAGCGTGACCTTGGTCGTGGTCTCCAGCCGTGCCTGGCCGAGCCTGAGTTGTGTCGCCACTATCGCCTTCCCATCACAGGGTACAAATTTCGAGACTTCGTCTCGACACCATAGTTCCGATAATCCGCTGGCTCAAATTACCGAACGTCAAGGTTTAGACCACGACACCCGAGGCTCGCACTGTCAAGAATTCGTGACACGCATCCTCCAGCCCGATCCACTGGTGTCCGGTTAAGAACGTGTCGAGTTTCGGCTCCTCCCGGCAAAAAACCTTCTTCCCCTCATCCTAACCTTCTCCCCAGGGAGAAGGGACGACGCCACAATGTTCAGAGGCTGCAAGCCCTCTCCCTGGGGAGAGGGATGGGTGAGGGGACCATCTTCAAAAACGAAATGGGTTATGTGTCTGCAAGAGGTAAATCTCGACCGAACACCTTGATGCGAATGTATGATTCAGCAGCATCGCAAATCTTAACTGGACAACGGTAAGCCTGGGTCGGTTATGACTGCTTTACTGTAATTTCAGTCGTTACGGTCCGGCGCGCAACGCGGGCTTGTCTGTTTGGTGGTCGACGGACGAAAGCAAACAGAAAACGCTCTGCGAAGGACGAGAGAGCAGCTATTTAGTCGAGAAGAGCGACGTCAATGCTGGAATATCGATCCCGGGCAGACCATTATGATCGGAGCATGAGGTCAGGCGCTCCCTGTCAAGGACCGGCGCGTAACCGGAAGGGCGACAAATATGGTTGTGACGCTTGATCGGAGAAATGAACGTCGAGCGCGAACCGGCGCGCTCGCAACCATCCCCGCCCTCTTTATCTTCTCTCTGGTCACAGCGTTCGGCGCAGTCGCCGAAAACAAGCCCAAGGCCGTGCTGACGCCGCAAATCGGCCACACGTCCCACATCAGCGCGGTGGCCTATTCACCGGACGGAAAGCTGATTGCATCGGGAGGCAGCGACAAGGCCGTGCGGTTGTGGGACGTGGAGACCGGGCGGCTGATCCGGACTTTTCCCCATGACAAGAGCATCAACGCAATCGCATTCTCTCCGGATGGGGCGCGGATCGCGTCTTCAAGCGATCGATCATGGACCCGCATTTGGGATACGCTCACCGGTCGGATCATCAAGACATTGAAATATGGAGACACTGTTAATCACAGTGCGATTGCGTTTTCACCCGATGGAAAGCGCATTGTCGGCGGCGCTTACAAGAAGCTGGAGATGTGGGACGTCAGCAGTGGTGAAGTCGTACAAGGGTTTGACAATGAAGTTGAATCGGCGACTTCGTTGGCCTTTTCACCAGACGGCTCATTCATTGTATCAGGCTATTTCGGCGGCGAACTTGCGCTCTGGGATGCCGCGAGCGGCAAACAGCTCTGGCTGAAGAAGAAGATTCATAAGGAAGGCGTTCAGAGTGTTTCGTTCTCAAAGGACGGGAAGCGGATCGTCACGGCGGGCTACCATCGGAGCGGCAGTCCCGACAAGGCGAAGCTTTGGAACACGGACACTGGTGAATTGATACGCGCATTCGCCTCGAATGGCGACAGCGCAGGTGTTGCCCTTTTCGCCCCCGACGGAAAGCAGATTGCCGTCGGAACCACGGAAGGCGGCCTCGATATCTGGGATGCTGACAAACCGAAGTTGCTGCGAAGTCTGCGCCACGATGCCGTATATGCCGCGTCATTTTCGCCGGACGGATCCCGGCTCGCGACCGGTGGCGTCAAGCGCATTGTCGTTTGGGATATGGAAACCGGCGAGAAGATTCGATCCTTCAAGGGGCAGCACTATCGTGACACGCCTGTGATGTTCTCAAAGGACGGCAAGCAATTGATCGCCGGCCCGAGAAGCTGGGATACGGCGACCGGGCAGCTTCAGTATGCGACGGATATTGAGTTCGTTTGGGCGCACGCGCCGGATGGCGCGCGTGTCGCCTCCAGGCCTTCTCGCAAAAGCAACGCCAAATTCCAGGTTCTGATCAGGGACATCAAGTCGGGAAAAGTCAAAACCGAGCTGCAAGGCGACTCCGGACTCCCACTCGCTTTCTCGCCTGATGGCAAGCAGATTGCGGCAAGCGACTACAAGTTCATACCCGATCCATGGAGGGAAGTGTCCGCTCTGAAAATCTGGAATTCCGCCTCCGGAAAACTGATGCGGGAACTTACAAAGGTATCCGGCGAGTTCCGATCCGTAGCGTTTTCACCCGACGGATCGAAGATTGTTTTCGGCAGTGGCAGCAAGGGGCGGCTTTCGCTCATTGACGCCAAGTCAGGCCGGGAGTTCTGGACCGGCAAGGCCCATGCGAATTTTGTCAAAGCGCCCGCCTTTTCGCCCGATGGGAAACGCCTGGTCACCGGCGGTAGCTGGGCCGTCGAGCTTTGGGATGTCGAATCCGGAAAGAAGCTGTTTGACTTTGGCGGCTCTTCTCCATGGGACGGAAAATGGCATGACGATGACGTCCTTGCGCTGACCTTTTCGCCGGACGGCCGTTTCGTGGCATCCGGAAGCCAGGACAAGACCGTTAGGATCTGGGATGCCCGTAGCGGCAAACTGATCCGATCGCTGGCCGGCCATAGTTACAATGTCAACCAGCTCGCTTATTCGCCGGATGGCAGTCGCATCGCCTCCGCGAGCGGTGACGGAATCGTGAAGATTTGGAATACGGATGACGGCGCATTGTTGCTGACACTCGTAACCGAGGGCGAGGATTGGCTTGCGATCACACCCGAGGGCTTTTTTGCTTCGTCAAAGAATGGCGTAAAAAATTTGATCGTCGTCCGCGGATTTCAAACTTACACCATCGACCAGTTCTACCAGCAGCTCTATCGGCCCGACCTTGTTCGCGAGAAGCTGGCAGGTGACCCGAGCGGAACCGTGAAGAACGCTGCCGCCCGTGTCGATCTTGACAAGTTACTGGCCAGAGGAGCGGCTCCGGTCGTCAGATTTCGCTCACCGGACGATGGGGCCACGACCAATAAGGAGAAGGTATCCATCAATGCGGAGATCGTTGGACGCGGAGGCGGCATCGGCCGTATCGAATGGCGCGTCAACGGCGTGACGCTCGGCATTCAGGAAAGAGGATTCGAGCGTGTCCCGTCGTCGGAAACGCGCAAGGCTAGAGTTGTGAGCCGCACACTACGGCTGGCGCCCGGCGGGAACGTGATCTCAGTCGTCGCCTATAATGCAGCCAATGAAATCGCTTCAACCAAGGCAACGGTCACGATCAGAAGGGTGGTTGAACGCAAGTCCGGATTGCCGCAGATGCATGTGCTGACCGTGGGCGTCGATGACTATTTCGATAGCCGACTACGCCTGAAATATGCAGTCTCCGACGCCACGGCGCTCGGCGAAGCTCTGAAGATTTCCGGCAAAGGCCTTTACGCCAAAATCAATGTCATTCGTTTGCTCAACAAGCAAGTTTCGGCCGCGGGCCTGGACAAGACGTTCCGCGCATTGTCCAAAAAGATCCAGCCCGACGACGTCTTCGTCTTCTTTATCGCCGGTCATGGAAAAACGGTGGACGGGCAATATTATTTCATCCCGCAGGATTTCCGCTACCAAGGTGGCGACTCCATCGCGAAGCGCGGTATCGGCCAGAAGAAGTGGCAAAGCTGGTTTGCAAACATCCCGGCACGGAAATCTCTGCTCATATACGACACCTGCGAAAGCGGATCGTTGACCGGTCATCGCGTGGCAACCAGAGGCATGGAACGTGTGGCGGCCTTGGACAAGCTCACCCGCGCAATGGGCCGGACGGTCCTTTCCGCGGCGACGGATGACGCGCCGGCACTCGAGGGTTTTCGCGGGCACGGTGTCTTCACCTATGCCTTGCTGCAGGCGCTGGCTCGTGGCGACGACAACAGAAACAAGCTGATCGAGGTGACCGAATTGGCATCCTATGTCGACGCCCGGGTACCGGAGATCAGCGCAAAAACATTTGGACTTCGCCAGGTTCCCCAAATGAACATCGCCGGCTCGAATTTCCCACTGGTGAAGCAAACCGCCAAGGCTGCACCTCCTGGCGCAAACATCCAGGCCATCCCAACAAAGCCCACACATATGGTGATCAAACCGTCCGATCTCTTCGCAAAGGCTGGCCGAGTTGATCCGACGAAGCGGACCCTCAAACCCGGGACAATGATTACGCTTATCAGGACCGAACAAGGATGGGCACTCGTCGCCCGAAACGGTAAGAAGCTCGGCTATGTAGCAAAGGAAAACCTGCTCGCCGCGCAGTGACCCTCTCCAGTGAATTATACCAGCGACGGTGTCATCAAGACAGCGTCAGTACCAGGCCAGCACCAGAGAGCGCCGGCTGTTTAAAAGATCTCCGATTGCACGAAAACAGATGGAATGAGAAGGATCTTCACCTGCGCTGACAGCCTTGCGTCATCTCTACAGAAAAAGAACTGTTCCGAGACGTTGCGAAGGGAAACACGGCCACCGTCATGGCGTTCAGTCAACGGCCTTTCGGCACTGTCGGAACAGTGATATTTGATAAAAAGTGGCAGTCGCGACATTGAACACATCGAAAATGCCCGCGAATCGCCATTCTCATTTGAGTCTATGTCGCACACACTCAAGCAATGTATTATTGCGAACTGAGACCACAAGACACTGGGTGCAAAATGTCGATGCTTGCAAACTACACCGGCGCCGCCATTCGGAAATTTACGCCCCACCTTTGGGAAGAGTGGTGGCATATCAACTACTTGCGGCGTTGCACTGCCCGCAGAGCCCCAAACTCCGATGCCGTGGCACAAGCGGTTCGTTCTCTAGAGGAAGATGGATACGTTGTCCTTCGCAACTATCTTCCCACCGATTGGGCCGATGCCGTTCTCCCGCAAGTACAAAAGCACTTGCACGCCCTGGCGGAAGGCATCGAGCCGGAAGGTTGCGGATATATGCGGGTCGAGGGCGACCCTCAAACGCGCATCGATGACATTGACAATCTGGTGCCCGAGACCAAACGTTTTTTCGACGACACGTTTGTCGACGATGTTTTCAAATCCTATGCATGCGAGAACATCGAAGGCTGGCGCCGTATGGTCGATTGGCGTTCAGGCGTCGGTCTCGTGAACGGCACCGATACGAGGCACTTCGATGACCCATACCCGTCATATAAGCTCAAGGCTTTTCTCTATCTGAATGATGTGGGGCCGAAAAACGGGCCGTTCTACTTCACGCCCAAAACCCACCTGAATCCCAAATGGCGACGGCCGAAGAACCGGGAAGCCGTAACGCGCGGCCATGCCGGAGACTGGGGCCATTTCACGGAGCCTCACTATCAATATCTTCTGAAGCGCCACGGCCTGGAGGAGATTGCCTGTACAGGCAATCGTGGCGACCTCATTCTGTTCGATGCCGGTGGGATTCACCGTTCCAGCGTCTTGCAGGACGGCGAGCGCTACATGCTTGCCCGGTACTTTGAGGTCCCCACCGGCGCGCACAATTCGATTGGCGGAGCCTTCAGACGTCGCGTGTCACAGTTCAAACGATAGCGAGGCCCGTTAGTGCGGGTCGCTAGACAATGCTCGGCATAAGAGCGGCCGAGCGAAAGCGCACGATCCGCCAACATTTCCGCGCCGGCAGCTCGTGCAGATTCCACTTCACGGTCTTGGCCGCCCTATCTCGCCGCCACCTGCTTGTCCTTCTCGACCATGACTTCTGCCTGGCGAATGGACGCATAGTCGATCAGCCGCCCATCCAATGATACGGCCCCCTTGCCAGCCGCCTCGGCCTCCGCCATCGCGGCAAGGATTCGCTTCGCCCGTTCGATCTCTTCGGCAGACGGGCTCATCACTTCGTTGGCCAATGCAATCTGCGAGGGATGGATCGCCCACTTCCCTTCACAGCCCAGAACGGCGGCGCGCCTTGCGGCCGCCACATATCCGTCGGCATCGGAGAAATCACCGAAGGGGCCGTCGATCGGGCGCAGGCCATTGGCTCTTGCCGCGACGACCATGCGGCTGAGAGCGAAGTGCCACATGTCGCCCCAGTGGACATCGCGGGCGTCACCCTCACCCGGATCGGTCAGGACCGAATAGTCCTTGTTGACGCCGCCGATATTCGTGGTGCGGGCCCGGGTCGATGCGGCATAGTCCGCAACGCCGAAGTGGAGGCTCTCGTTTCGTTTCGAGGCTGCCGCAATGGCGCCGACATTCTCCATGCCGAGCGCCGTTTCGATAATGTGTTCGAATCCGATCCGCTTCTTGTAACCCTTGGCATCCTCGATCTGGGTCACCAGCATGTCGACCGCATAGATATCCGATGCGGTTCCGACCTTCGGGATCATGATAAGATCGAGCCGCTCGCCGGCCTGCTCGACCACGTCGACGACGTCGCGATACATGTAATGGGTGTCGAGACCGTTGATACGGACCGACATGGCCTTGGAGCCCCAATCGATATCGTTCAGCCCTTCAATAATGTTCTTCCGTGCCTGTTCTTTTTCGTCCGGCGCGACGGCGTCTTCCAGATCGAGGAAGATGACATCCACATCCGATTGCGCCGCTTTCTCGAACATCTGCGGCTGGCTTCCGGGGACGGCAAGCTCGCTTCTATTCAGGCGTGCCGGTGCTTGTTCGACTTCGAAAAAACTCATTGATTCTGTTCCTCTTATTTATGTGGCGTTGCGTGTTGCGCAATTAACGCGCTGCATATTTTCTTCTGGTTTTATAAAATTAGCAGACTCTTGATCTATCCTCCAAAGCGTCAATAATCGTCATTCCAGCGAAGGCTGGGATCCAGAGCTGTATTCACTCTTCTTTGCTGCCGTACTGGATTCCAGCCTTCGCTGGAATGACGAATTGGGTGCGTTTTCCGGATCGACCGACCCATTGTTTCGCCACCTCCGCATGGATTGCCGGATCGGGTCGGGCAATGTCGACGGGCGTGATTCCGGAACGCAAACGAAATCTCCCAAAGTGGGCAGCAGCGCCAGGCTGAAGGATCTGACTGATCATCGATTGGGCCCTACAGATCCTGGAATTTTCGATCGATGGAATAGAAGAAGGCGATCGCCTGCGACCGGTTTTTCACGGCCAGCCTGTCGTAAAGATTGGAAAGGTGAAACTTCACCGTGCTGGTCGAGATATCGAGTTCGGCGGCGAGCTCCCGGTTTGTCTTGCCTGTCGAAAGGGCTTTCAGCATCCGGCGCTGCGCCTTGGAGAGTTGCTCCAGAGGATCACGCTGCATGTCTTCGGCATCGAGAAACGGAAACACCATCTGGCCGGCGGCGACCGCCTCGCATGTATCAAGCAGGTCCTCCACACGATCGCCGCGCGGACTAAATCCAGCGGCGCCTGCCGTCATCGCACGACGCGGCAAGTCGGCGGCATTGTCCCCATAGACGACCATCCGGGGTGCATGCTCCAAGGCATTCGAAGCCTCGATAAGCTTGGCACCCCCGAGCGTCGGCAACGTCCAATCGATCACACCGATATGCACCGGAATTCTCCTGACCGTCTGCAGGAAGCCCTCGGACGACGCGGATGTAGCGACCAGCGAAAACCGGCGATCCTTGTCGAACAGTTCCGCCATCGCCGTCATGATCAAGCGATTGCCGTCAGCCAGGACGACAGAAATCGGCGATCCAGATGTTGGGTCATATTCCAAGAGCAGACCTTCCAGCAAGCATACTGGCCGTTACGGTAGTCGATTTTTTTTGACTTTGAAAACAGGCCATATGGATAGGTAAAAACCTACCCTAAAGATAGATTTAGGCTGTCCTTCCTCACGTTGCGGAACTTTTTGCCCTGGTCTTAGTTGGGATCAACCAACCAAAACCATCCATTCGTCGGACAGAGAGGAAACTGACATGGCGGGAGTTCAGCACTTATTCGTTCCGGGGCCGACCAATGTTCCGGAGGCCGTTCGCAAGGCCATCGATGTTCCGATGGAAGATCACCGCGCACCGGATCTACCGGAGTTTACGCTCCCTCTTTTTGAAGACCTAAAGAAGGTCTTCAAGACCGAGACGGGTCAGGTTTTTCTGTTTCCCGCGTCCGGCACGGGAGGCTGGGAAGCGGCGATCAGCAACACGCTGAAACGCGGCGACAAGGTGCTTGCGTCCAGGTTCGGCCAGTTTTCCCATTTGTGGATCGATCTGTGCGAACGGCTCGGCCTCGACGTCGAAGTCGTCGAGTGCGAGTGGGGAACCGGCGTGCCGGTCGAGGAATATGAAAAACGGCTCCGCGACGATACGAACCACACCATCAAGGCCGTTCTCGCGACTCAGAACGAGACCGCAACCGGTGTGCAGAGTGACATCGCCGCCGTCGGCGCCGCCATCGCCAGGACGCAGCATCCCGCCCTCTTCTATGTCGACGGTGTGAGCTCGATCGGCTCAATCGATTTCAGAATGGACGAGTGGGGCGTCGACCTTGCCGTATCCGGATCGCAAAAGGGTTTCATGCTGCCGGCCGGCCTTGCAATCCTGGCCGCCAGCCGGAAAGCGCTCAAGGCCTCCGAGTCGGAATGCATGCACCGTTGCTATTTCGACTTTGCCGACATGATCAAAACCAACGCAACCGGGTATTTCCCCTACACCCCGCCGATGTCGATGCTGCGCGGATTGCGCGTCGCCATTGACAGGCTCTTTGATGAAGGGCTCGAAAATGTCTTCGCCCGCCATTCACACCTTGCCGAAGGTGTGCGCCGGGCGGTCCATGCATGGGGTCTGGAGCTGTGTGCCAAAGAACCGAAATGGCAGTCGGATACGGTCAGCGCCATCGTCGTCCCCCACGGATATGACGCAAACCAGGTCATCCTCCGTGCATACGATCGCTACGGCCTGTCGTTGGGCGCAGGCCTATCCGTCGTCGCCGGAAGAGTCTTCCGGATCGGACATCTGGGCGAGCTCAATGAGCTGATGGTCATGAGCGCACTCGCGGGTGCGGAAATGGCGATGCTGGATGTCGGAATCCCGATCAAGGCTGGCAGCGGCGTTGCGGCGGCCGAACATTTCTATCGCCAGAACGGCGCGCAGATCGCCATCGCAGCAGAATAATTCTCTAAAAGTCTGACGAGGAAGTCCGGAAGCCGACGCTCTCGCCGGCCCAGCCATCCAGTAGGTCTATACTCGGAGTGGTTGGGCCCCGCGGAGCAGGCAGACCACGGCAAAGAAAGTCGCCATCGGGCGATTTTCAATTCAGTCTCTGACTGAACATGGGAGAAGCACGCATGGATATTCACGAGTATCAGGCGAAAGAGATCATCAGCAATCTGGGCGTTGCCGTACCCCGAGGCGCCCTTGCCTACAGCCCCGAGCAGGCGGCATTTCGGGCGCGGGAAATCGGCGGCAAGAAGTGGGTCGTCAAAGCCCAGGTTCACTCTGGTGGCCGCGGCAAGGCCGGAGGCATCAAGGTCTGCTCGTCGGATTCCGAAATCCTCGAAGCAACGGAAAATATGTTCGGACGCCGGCTGGTCACCAATCAGACCACCGATACCGGCAAAGGCATCTACCGGGTCTATGTCGAGGAAGCGACGGACATCCAGAAGGAGATCTATCTCGGCTTCGTTCTGGACCGGTCGAGCCAGCGGATCATGATCGTGGCGTCGGCTCAGGGCGGCATGGAAATCGAAGAGATTTCCGAACAGAATCCGGAATCGATCGTGCGTGCAACGGTCGAGCCCGCCGTCGGATTCCAGGATTTCCAGGGACGGGAAATCGCCTTCGAACTCGGCCTCGAACCTGGCCTGGTCTCGCAGTTCGTGGAAACGCTGCACGGCTGCTACCGGGCTTTCCGTGACTACGATGCGACGATGGTGGAGGTCAATCCGCTCGTCGTCACCGGAGACGACCGGATCATGGCCCTGGATGCCAAGATGACATTCGACGACAATGCCCTGTTCCGCCACCCGCATATCGCCGAGCTACGGGACAAGTCGCAGGAAGACCCGCGCGAAAGCCAGGCGGCGGACCGCGGCCTCGCCTATGTGGGCCTCGAAGGCGACATCGGCTGCATCGTGAACGGCGCCGGCCTGGCCATGGCCACGATGGATACGATCAAACTTGCAGGCGGCGAGCCCGCGAACTTTCTCGATATCGGCGGTGGCGCAACGGCAGAGCGCGTTGCCAAGGCCTTCCGCCTCGTAAACTCCGACAGCAACGTCAAGACGATCCTGGTCAACATCTTTGCCGGTATCAATCGCTGCGACTGGGTGGCGGACGGTGTTGTCCAGGCCTTGCGCGAGACCCAGATCGACATCCCCATCGTGGTCCGTCTCGCCGGAACCAATGTCGAAGAGGGTCAGAGGATCCTGACGCAAAGTGGCCTGCCGATCATTCGCGCGACAACGCTCATGGAAGCCGCCGAACGCGCGGTCACGGCCTGCAAGAACGATATGACAGAAGCTCTGGAACGAAGGAAAGCAGGATGAGTATTCTCCTCGACGGCGACTCCAAAATTATCGTCCAGGGCATCACCGGGCGCATGGCCCGCTTCCATACCAAGGAGATGATCGAATACGGCTCGAACGTGGTGGGCGGCGTCGTCCCCGGAAAAGGTGGCGAGACCGTCGAAGACAAACCGGTCTTCAACACGGTGAAAGAAGCCGTGGCCGAAACGCAAGCCGACACCAGCCTGGTGTTCGTTCCCCCGCCCTTTGCCGCCGACAGCATCATGGAAGCCGCCGATGCCGGCATCCGCTACTGCGTCTGCATTACCGACGGGATCCCCGCGCAGGACATGATCCGCGTGAAGCGCTACATGTTCCGATATCCCAAGGAGAAGCGGATGGTCCTGACCGGCCCGAACTGTGCCGGTACGATTTCGCCCGGCAAAGCGTTCCTCGGGATCATGCCGGGTCATATTTATCTGGAAGGGAATGTCGGCATCGTCAGCCGCTCGGGAACGCTGGGCTATGAAGCCGCAGCTCAACTCAAGGATCTTGGAATCGGCGTGTCGACCAGCGTCGGCATCGGCGGCGATCCGATCAACGGTTCCTCATTCAAGGATATCCTCGAACGCTTCGAGACGGATGACGATACCCATGTGATTGCGCTGATCGGCGAAATCGGCGGACCGCAGGAAGCCGAGGCAGCCAGCTACATTCAAGAGAATGTCTCCAAACCGGTCGTGGCTTATGTCGCGGGCCTGAGCGCGCCAAAGGGTCGGACGATGGGCCATGCAGGCGCCATCATTTCAGCCTTCGGGGAAAGCGCGAGCGAGAAGGCGGAGATCCTCTCCGCTGCTGGCGTGCGGGTTGCCGAAAGCCCGTCCGTGATCGGCGAGACGATCGCCTCCGCCATGCAATAGCGCGGTGTGATCAAGGCCCGGCCGACCGTTCGGAACGCCGGCACCAGCCGCGCAGCCGGGTCGGACGGCGGGCCCGAAAGTTCGCGAGCACGCAATTTGCTGCAGTGATTGCACGGCCTCCCCGGGGGGCCGCCAACGATGAAACCGGAAACTCTTGATGGTACTTGCGATCCAAACGCCCATGGCTGCCGACAGCGAACCGGCAAACGCTTTTTATGCGGCGGAACTGGAATCGACATTGCGTTCGCTGTGGCTGGATGTGGTTCGCCGCCGGGCACCGGACGTTGCCGAAGCGCTGACGGCAAGCAGGACACCGGACATACCGGGTGGCGACAGAGCCATTCCCTATCTCCAGGCTCTCAATATCTGGTTTCAGCTCCAGAAGATCGTCAATGAGAATACGACGATACGGGAACGCCGCGCGATCGAGAGGGCCGAAGGTCCGGCCGCGGTTCAAGGATCGTTCGCCGCTGCACTGGATCGCTGCCAGTCGCAGGGTATCGGCGCAAAGCAAATCGAGGAGACGGCGAAAACGCTTCTCATCGGCCCCACGCTCACGGCACACCCGACAGAAGCAAAGCGCATCACGGTCCTCGAAATCCACAGGCGAATCTATCTCAATCTGATCGCCCTGGAGACACAGCGATGGACACCGCGCGAGCGGGAAGCGTATCTGTCGGATATTCGCAACGAGATCGATCTGCTGTGGATGACCGGCGAATTGCGCATCGCGCGGCCGAGCCTGACCGATGAGATCGGCTGGGGCTTGCAGTTCTTCAGGGACAGCCTGTTCAATGCCGCCCCGCAAATGCTGGAACGGCTCAACGCTGCGCTCAAGGCGCTGTCATCGGAGTCTCACGAAGTCTCGCCTTGCTTGAAGTTTCATTCCTGGATCGGCGGCGATCGCGATGGCAATCCGAATGTGACGGCAGCATCGACCCGAGAAGCTCTCGACCGGTCACGAAACGCCGTACTCGCAAGACACCGCGAGTCGCTGATCGAAGCCGCAGCCCGATTGAGTATCAGTTCGACCATCGTGCCGCTCTGCGACAATGCGCGCGAAGCCCTGAAAACCATTATTGCATCCGTCGGTTCCGTCGGTGAATTCGATGCACGGAATCCGGGGGAGATATTCCGCCAGGCACTGACGGCAGTCCTGCAGCGTGTTTCCGCTTTGATGGGGGATGGCAACGTCCGCCCCTATCCCCATGTTGCCGATTTCATCAAAGATCTGAAGGCAATCGAAGGAGCCCTGGCGGACATCGGCGCCAGCGAACTCGCTCACCGCTATGTTCGCCCGATCCGTTGGCGAGCCCAGATCTTCGGCTTCAGGACCTTTTCTCTCGACATTCGCCAAAACACGACCGTCACGACGGACGCACTTTCGGCAATCTGGGCGCAGGATGAAACACGGCCCGCTCCCGATTACGGAACGTCGGAATGGTCCAAACGCGTCAGGGCCGAATTGTCACGGGAGAGTTTGAGCGACGTCGCGGTCGAAAAGCTGCCTGATACGGCTCAGGACCTGTTCGCCCTATTCACGATGATCCGAGACTCTCGATTGACGGCCGACCCCAATGCGCTGGGACCGTTTGTTCTGTCGATGACCCGGTCCAGCGACGATCTATTGGGCGTTTTTCTGCTCGCCCGCTATGCCGGAATGGGGTCTGAAACGATCGAACTTCAGGTGGTCCCCCTGTTCGAGACGATCGACGATCTGAGAGCCGCCCCTGCGATCTTGAAATCCCTCCTCGCCGAACCGATTGCGCGCCGGAGCCTGAAGTCGTTCGGGGACCGCATCGAAATCATGCTTGGCTACTCGGACAGCAACAAGGACGGGGGATTTCTGTGCTCCGTCTGGGAGCTGGAAAAGGCGCAGCGCAAGATCTTCGATACGCTCGACGAACTCGGATTCAAACCCTGTTTCTTTCATGGTCGCGGAGGGTCGGTCAGTCGCGGCGGACTTCCCACAGCAGATGCCATCGCGGCGCAACCATCCGGCTCTATCGCCGGTCAGATGCGACTGACCGATCAAGGTGAGGTCGTCTCCTCGAAGTATGCCAACCGCGGCACAGCGTTGAACCAACTCGAACTCCTGGCATCGTCCGTCCTGGCGCATTCGCTGGAGGCCGACGCATCGCGCCATTCGCCGGAAATCGACGATGCGCTGGAAGCCCTGTCGGGCATCTCGCAGACGGCCTATGACGGGCTTCTGAACAAGCCCGGATTCATCGATTACTTTCAGGAAGCGAGCCCCGTCGAAGAGCTTGCAAGCCTCAAGATCGGGTCACGGCCCGCCAAACGTTTCGGTGCCGCAAGCCTCGATGACCTGCGTGCCATTCCCTGGGTATTTGCCTGGTCGCAGAACCGGCACCTGATTACGGGTTGGTACGGATTCGGAACGGCTGTGGACTCCTTTTGCAAGTTCCGCGGCGAGGCCGGTGAGGCCCTGCTCCGATCCATGTTCGAGAATTGCCGACTCTTCCGTCTGATGGTCGACGAGGTCGAGAAATCTCTGTTCCAGGCCGATATGGAGATCGCATCGTCCTATGCGTCGCTCGTGCGCGACGCCGAGACGCGTCAATCCATCTTCGGCGCAATTTCATCGGAATACCAGCGAAGCCGGAGAGCCATTCTGCTGTTGAACGGCGACAGGGAAATCGGCGTACGCTTCCACGACCTGTATCTGCGCTTCAATGCCGACCGGCCCTACCTCGATCGGATCCAGGCACTACAGGTGGATCTCTTGCGCGAAACGCGCAAGCCCTCTGGGCAAACCCTTTCAATCCCGTTATTGCAATCAATGAACTGCATCGCAGCCGGCCTCGGCTGGACTGGATAGCTCACCTAGACATAGGAGGTCAGGTATGGATGCCATCAACAAAGACACCGGCTTTTTCACGGAATCCCTCAAGTCACGCGACTCCGATATTTTCGATGCGATCAAGAAGGAGTTGGGTCGCCAGCGCGATGAGATTGAGTTGATCGCGTCCGAGAACATCGTGAGCCGTGCCGTATTGGAGGCGCAAGGCAGCGTCATGACCAACAAATACGCCGAAGGATATCCCGGGCGGCGTTACTATGGTGGTTGTGAGTATGTCGATATCGCCGAAAATCTTGCCATCGACAGAGCCAAGACCCTGTTCGACTGCGGATTTGCCAATGTGCAGCCAAATAGCGGCTCGCAGGCAAATCAGGGCGTGTTCGCCGCACTGCTGAAGCCCGGCGACACCATTCTCGGCATGAGCCTCGACGCAGGCGGTCATCTGACCCATGGCGCCAAACCCAACCAGTCGGGCAAGTGGTTCAACCCCGTCCAGTATGGCGTGCGGCGAGACACCTTGGACATCGACTATGATGAGGTTGAAGCCAAGGCGCTCGAGCACAATCCCAAAATGATCATTGCAGGTGGATCGGCAATCCCGCGCATTATCGACTTTGCACGCTTCCGCGAGATCGCCGACAAGGTTGGCGCCTTCTTCCTCGTCGACATGGCGCATTTCGCCGGTATCGTCGCGACCGGCCTCTATCCCTCGCCATTCCCCCACGCGCATGTGGCAACGACCACGACCCACAAGACACTCCGGGGACCCCGAGGCGGAATGATCCTCACCAATGACGAAGCAATCGCGAAAAAGATCAACTCGGCCATCTTCCCCGGCATTCAGGGCGGCCCGCTGATGCATGTGATTGCGGCCAAGGCGGTCGCCTTCGGCGAAGCGCTTCGGCCGGAATTCAAGGACTATATTGCCCAGGTCGTCAAAAATGCGCAGGCCATGGCAGACGAGTTGCACAAGCGCGGCCTCGCAACGGTCACGAACGGCACGGACACGCATCTCCTGCTCGTCGACCTTCAGCCGAAGGGCGTCAAAGGGAACGCGACGGAGCGTTCGCTCGGCAATGCGGGCATCACCTGCAACAAGAACGGCATCCCCTTCGATACGGAAAAGCCGACAGTCACGTCCGGCATCAGACTTGGCTCGCCAGCCGGGACGACCCGTGGCTTCAGCGAAACCGAGTTTCGGCAGATCGGCAATTGGATTGTCGACGTCGTCGATGGCCTTGCTGCGAATGGCGAAGAAGGCAATGGGGATGTCGAGAAGGCCGTAAGGGCCCAGGTCCAGGAAATGTGCAACCGCTTCCCGGTCTATCCGGACGCCTAAGGCACCGGTCGGCCAATCCAGGTTTATCCATGGCGGCGACGCTCTCTCTCAGAGGGTCGCCGCCGAGAACGATCATCGGCGGCAATGATCTCGTCTGCCTGCTGTCAGATCGCGCTTGAGACATGAGGAAACGCAAATGATGCCGGAAAGCCAGGCAAACCGATGACCAAGCCGACAGTATTCGTAACCCGGCGCTGGCCTGAAGATGTCGAGCAGCGGCTGGCGGATGAGTTTGACGTCACATTGAACACGGACGACGATCCGCTTTCTCAGGACGCGATGAAAGACGCCTTCAGGTCTTACGATGCCGTGTTCCCGACGGTCACCGACAAGATCGATGCCGACGTGCTCTCGGGCGACTCCGTCCGCGCACGGCTCATCGGCAATTTTGGCGTCGGTTACAATCATATCGATGTGGAGGCCGCCGTCCGTCAGGGCATTACCATTACCAACACGCCCGATGTTCTGACCGATGCGACGGCCGATCTGGCCATGGCGCTCATTCTCGCCACTGCCCGCCGCGTCGGCGAGGGCGAACGTCATCTCAGGAGCGGTCTTTGGACCGGCTGGCGGCCGACCCACATGATGGGCCGACAGGTGACCGGAAAGACGCTCGGCATTATCGGCTATGGCCGCATCGGCCAGGCAACGGCCCGGCGCGCGCATCACGGCTTTGGAATGCAAATCAAGGTTCAGTCGCGCTCGCCGGTTGATCCTGCCATTCTTGCTGAAACGCAGGCCGAGCAGGCGGAAACCCTGGACGCTCTGTTGCCGTCCTGTGATTTCGTGTCCCTGCATTGTCCGGCGACGGCGGAAAACAGGCATCTGATCAACGGCGCGCGCCTGCGTCAGATGAAATCGGATGCCATTCTGATCAACACAGGCCGCGGCGAACTGGTCAATGAGCAGGATCTCATCGCGGCTCTGAATGAAGGCGTGATCGGCAGTGCCGGTCTGGATGTCTTCGAAGAGGAACCGGCTGTGACACCCGGTCTGGTCAAGCGGCAGGATGTTGTGTTGTTGCCCCATCTCGGTAGCGCTACGATTGAAACGCGTAATGCCATGGGCTTTCGGGTGCTCGAGAATGCGATGGCATTCTTCGCGGGCGAAGAGCCGAAGGATCGGGTTGCTTAGGAAGTGGTGCTGGTTGGTTGGCTTTGTGCCAGTCGAGGGATTGTGAGTCTTTGCTTGGCGCTACCGCCCTTCGGGCTACTTGAGCGCGAGCCCGCGTAGCGGGCTGTACCATCCTCCCGCACAAAGGTGGCGAGGGAAAAGCCGGCTACTGCCGGCTCGCGCTCAAGTAGGGCGCAAGCCCGATAGCGCCAACAAAAAACCACAAACGATCCACGAGCACAGCAGGAGCAAGGGAAAGCCCGCTACGCGGGCTCGCCCCAAGTTGCCCGCAGGGCGGTAGCGCCAAGCAAAAAAACTCCCAATCTTCCCCTCGCCACTCTACCGACCGCATGTCTCTTTTTGGGGCCGGCCACATGATGCCAGTTGACCCTGCCATGGCAGCCCCCCAGTATCCGCAGGACGCCTTCAGCCTGCGATGGATCTTGCATGGGACAAACACTGTTCGAGAAAATCTGGAACGATCACGTCGTTCATGAACGCGGCGATGGCAATGTCCTCCTCTATGTCGACCGGCATCTCATTCACGACCTGCACTTCCGGGCCTTTGCTACGTTAGAAGCGAAGGGGCATGATTTGGCCGAGCCTGCCAAGCTGTTCGGCGTTCCCGATCACAGTGTGCCGACGACCGCCGAGCATCTGTCGGACATCCCACCGGGCGAAATGCGTGAAGCGGTCGAGGTTCTCGCGGAATCTTCCGACAGGTTGGGCTTTACCCACTATCCCCTGTCCGACGAGCGCCAGGGTATCGTCCATGTCATCGGGCCCGAGCAAGGGATCACCTTGCCTGGACTGGTTCTCGTTTGCGGCGACTCTCACACGTCGACGCACGGAGCGCTCGGCTGCATCGCCATGGGCATCGGATCGACCGAAATCCAGCATGTCCTTGCGACCCAGACGTTGTGGCAGCGCAAGCCGAAGACCATGCGGATCACGATCGACGGCAGTCTCGGCATTGGCGTGACGCCGAAAGATGTGATCCTGGCCGTCATTGCAGAGATCGGCACCGCCGGTGGAACCGGTTATGCCATCGAATATGCAGGACCTGTGATCGACGCCATGTCGGTGGAGGGCCGCATGACCGTCTGCAACATGACCATTGAGGCCGGGGCGCGGTGCGGCATGGTTGCACCGGACGAAAAGGCCATTGCCTTTTGTAAAGGGCGGCCAAACGCTCCCAAGGGTAATGAGTGGGAAAAAGCCACCGCATATTGGCGCACGCTGCCGTCCGACGACGATGCTTCTTTCGACAAGGAGATCACGATAGCGGGCGATACAATTGCCCCGATGGTCACCTGGGGCAACAGCCCGCAATGGGCCCTCCCGATAACGGAGAGCATCCCCGACCCCGACGATGAGGACGACGCATCGGATCGGGCAACCATGCATGCGGCGCTCGAATATATGGATCTCAAGCCGGGGATGCCTTTGTCGGATATCGCCGTCGATATGGTCTTCATCGGTTCATGCACAAACAGCCGGATCGAAGATCTTCGCGCGGCTGCGGCCATTGTCGACGGGCGACAAGCCAAGGTCACAACCCTCATCGTGCCCGGCTCCGGCCTGGTCAAGAAGCAGGCGGAGGCTGAAGGGCTCGACACGATCTTTCGGGATGCCGGTATGGAGTGGCGCCAACCCGGCTGCTCCATGTGCGTCGCGGTGAATGGCGATACCTTGCCGGCAGGTCAGCGCTCGGCTTCGACATCGAACCGCAATTTTCGCGGACGACAGGGAATGCATAGCCGCACGCACCTCGTAAGCCCGGCCATGGCGGCGGCCGCGGCAATAACCGGACATTTTACCGACGTTCGCCAGCTCATCAGGGAGAATTGACGATGTCGGCCATGCCTTCTCCCGAACCGTTCAGAACCTTCACGTCGATTGCGGTCCCGATCGATATTGCCAACTGCGATACCGATCAGATCATTCCCGCCCGCTTCCTTCGCAAGGGCGATGATGATCCCGACTATCCGCGGTTTCTTCTTCATGACCTGCGCTTCGATGCCGACGGATCGGCGACCGACTTCATCTACAATCGGGACCCCTACAAGAATGGCCGCATCTTCGTCACCGATGTGAACTGGGGGTGCGGCTCGTCTCGCGAAAACGCCGTGACGGCATTGGTTGCGAACGGCATTCGAGCAATCATCGCGCCTAGCATTGCGGATATCCATTACAATAATTGCGTCAGGAACGGCGTCCTCCCGGTCATTCTGTCGGAAACTGCGTGCAACACGCTCCGCGAACAGCTCCACGAAAGCCCGGGCGCGGAGATCGCCATCGATCTCGAAACGCAGAGCCTCACCGGACCCGACCAGTCACGCTACACATTCGAGATCGATCCCTTCGACAAAAATCGCCTCCTGAACGGCCTCGACGATATCGGGCTGACGCGGGAGCACAACGACAAGATTAAACGGTTTGTCGAAACCTATCGGGCGCGACGGAGTTGGGTTCAATAGTCGGCATCGCTTCCTGCACGACCGACCGACCGTTTCCTCGCCATCTCTCGTTAACGATAATTTTGTCAGTCTCGGGCACTTATCGGCTGTGTATGATCGCTCTTGGTACCAACCACTCTTGAAATGCGGTTCGGTCGCGAGCGCCGGGGGATGTGCCATGAGTCTTGAATTTCCCGCAGAAGATCGCGAACGAACCGTACCCTCAACGGATCAGGAACTGCTGTCTCCTACACTTGCAGGTACAGACGAAGAAACGCGACTGCGCAAGCTCCATGAGCTGAAGATCCTCGATACGCCACGTGACGAACGATTCGATCGAATCGTCCGCCTGGCTGCGACGCATTTCGGCACACCGATGGCGCGCGTGACATTCGTCGATCGAGACCGCACCTGGTACAAAGCCTGTGTCGGCCCGCAGGCCGTCGAAAGCCCAAGAAACATTTCAATGTGTGCCCATACAGTGCTGAGCGGCGATGTCCTGGTCTCCCGCGACATGTCAAAAGACCCGCGTTTCTGCAATAGCCCTCAAGTGGTCGGCAAACCCGGATTGCGATTCTATGCTGGCGCACCAATCATACTCGAAGACGGAACGCGGGTTGGTTCGCTGTGTCTGGTCGACACAAAACCACGCCCTGATTTTTCGGAACCGGACATCGCATATCTTGAGGATCTGACACAGATTGCCGTTCATGAGCTCGAACTTCATCGTCAGGCTGTCTCTCGTGAGAACTCGCTCAACGATGCCAGACGGCAGCTTGCTGTTGCGCGAAGCGTCAAAGACCGATTCATGGGTGTAATCAGCCATGAATTGAAAACGCCGCTCAATCACATTCTCGGTTTCGGCAGGATTCTTGCCGATCAGCAGTTGGGGCCGCTCGGTGGCGAAAGCTATGCGGAAATATCCCGTGACCTCCTGCATTCGGCAGAACATCTCGAAAGCTTGATTAGCCGGGTCCTGAACTATACGTCGGCAGAAACTAGCGAGCTTCGGCTCTCCGAGACCGTCGTAGCGACCGAAGCCCTCATGACAAAATGTCTGGAGCTTGTTCGTTCTCGTGCCGTCGATGCCGGTATCAACATCCAGCCGTTCATCCATCCCGATGCGCCCGTCAAAATCATGGCGGACGAAGTCCAGTTGACCGAGGCCGCCGAACAGATATTGGACAATGCAATCGCGTTTTCGCCACCGGGTGAGACCGTCGAAATCCACGCCTGCCAACATAGCGATGGCGGGTTCTGCCTTAAGGTACGTGACCGGGGACCCGGCATTGATTCAGAGCGGGTCGAGCAGATGCTGGGTGCATTTACGCAAGGCGAAACCGGATTAAGTCGCGGCCATGACGGGATCGGTCTGGGCCTGGCGGTCTCTCGGGCGATCATGGAGCTTCATGGCGGCAGTGTCGCGCTTTCCAAGATTCCGGACGCCGGCACCTGCGCAGAACTGTTGCTCCCCTTAACCCGCAACCGTCTGTAGTTCTCCAATACCCTGACTTAGCCAGCCCGTGCTGCAGGTACGGTACAGGGTATTGTTTTCTATGATCTTCCTGTAAAGCAGTTGCTGCTGTGCGTTCCGGGGGAAGTGATGGAGAGTTTGTTCGGCATCGGCGTCTTCAGCCAGTCTGCTGGTTGGATCGATGCAGTCGGGTTTCTTGCGGCGGGCTTTTCCATCGCGACCTATTCCATGAAAACGATGATCCCGTTGCGAGTCGTAGCAATCTGCGCCAGCGCATTGTTTCTCTCCTATGGGGTTCTGGCGCCGTCATATCCGCAGATCGTGTTGAACCTTGTCTTGCTGCCGCTCAACGCGCTGCGGCTGCATCAAATGGTCAATCTGATCGAGCAGGTAAAGCTGTCGCCCGATATGGCCATGTCGATGGATTGGCTTGGGGCCTACAGTGCCAGACGCAAATTTGCAAAGGGCGATCGGGTCTTCAGCAAAGGCGACGTTGCCGATACGATGTTCTACACGGTGAGTGGACGCTTCGTGCTGGAGGAAATCGGCGTCGAACTCGGCCCTGGTCAGATCGTCGGGGAAATCGGGATTGTTTCGCCTGACAATCAGCGCACGCAGACATTCGTTTGCGTCGAAGGTGGCGAGTTGCTGACGATCTCATACGACCGCGTCAAAGAGCTCTACTTTCAAAATCCCAGCTTCGGCTTCTACTTCCTCAATCTCATTGCCGGCCGCTTGATTGCAAACAATGCCGAATTGGAGAAGCGACTGAGAGAGACGCCGGTGACGAAGCCTCGTGAATTGGATCGAGGACGACAACGCGAGGCCGTGGACCAAATGACTGTCTAGATCTCACACAGATCTGTATGGTCAGGCCATGACAATTCCAATTTCCGTACTCGATCTCTCGCCGATCATCGAAGGCGGCGACGCCGGGCAATCGCTGCGCAACACGATTGAGCTTGCCCAGTGTGCAGAGCGTTGTGGCTTCCATCGTTATTGGGTGGCGGAACATCACAACATGCCCGGTATCGCAAGTGCTGCCACATCGGTGGTTATTGCGCATATCGCTTCCGCGACCTCGGCGATCCGGGTGGGCGCTGGCGGTATCATGCTGCCCAACCATGCACCGCTCATTATTGCAGAGCAGTTCGGCACGCTCGCCGCGCTTCACCCCGGCAGGATCGATCTCGGCCTTGGTCGAGCACCAGGAACGGACCAGACCACCATGCGGGCCCTGCGGCGCACCCTCGCCTCGGGCGACGATGATTTCCCGCAGGATGTCATCGAGCTGATGGGCTATTTCGGCGAGTCCAAGCCTGATGTGAAGGTCAGAGCCGTCCCGGGCGAAGGGCTCGACGTGCCGGTGTGGATCCTCGGCTCAAGCCTCTACGGGGCGCAGCTCGCGGCGATGCTCGGGTTGCCCTACGCCTTCGCCTCTCATTTTGCGCCGGACGAGATCGAGCGGGCTCCGGCAATCTACCGCGAACGGTTTCAACCGTCGGAGCAATGTCCGGAGCCCTACGTCATGTTGGGCCTCAACATCTGCGCCGCGGATACGGACGACGAGGCGCGGCGCCTGTTTTCCTCGCACCAGCAGGCCATGGTCAACAATCGCACCGGTCGTCCCGGCCGTCTGCCGCCACCGGTCGACAATTATGAGGAGCACGTTACGCCGCAAATCGGCGCGCTATTGCAGCATGTGCTCGCCTGCTCGCTCGTTGGCTCACCGCAGACGATTGAAGACGGTCTTGCGCACTTTATCGAGAATTCGGGTGCCGACGAGATCATGGTAACCGGGCAGATCTTCGATCATCAGGCACGGCTGAACGCCTTCGGTATCGTCGCAGATGCTTATAGCAGACTGTCGCCGGCGGCTTGATCGAGCCAACTTGCGTCCAATTGCGCAACGGTTCGATCTAAACATTGTTTCGAGTGAGCCAATGGGCTAGAAAACAAGTTCGCATACCATATCATCACATCCAATCGATGCTTGGCTGCCGACCACGGTCGTCCGGCTCGACGACTGAAGACCTATGTACACAAGGGTTGAGACTGAATCATGCAATTGAAAGGGAGCGGCTTGGAAGATCGCCGGAAGGCGGCGGCGAATGCCAAGCTGCAGATGCTGAAGAAATTCAAAGCGGCGCCAAAACCGGATGATCCGGAGATGGTTGCCAAGCGCGCCGAGCGGGTCGCCATTGCAAAAGCGCGCGAGGACCGCCGTGCGGAACGCGAGCGGTTGAAGCGCGAAGAAGCGGAACGGCTGAAAGCGGAAGAAGCCGAGCGCGAAGCGGCAGAAGCTGCTGCGCGGGAAGCAGAGCGGAAGAAAGAAGCCGAAATCGTCCTGGCGATGGAAGCCGAACGCAAAGCCGAACGTGATCGGCGATACGCTGCTCGAAAAGCCAGAAAAAACAAAAGACGCGGCTAGCACGCCCGGCAGCTACGGCTTTGAGACATTTGCGTTCGTAGCAAGCCAGATGACATGCCGGGGGCCTCGCCCCTTGGCATTCGCGCGTACTTTGACCTCCTCGACCGAGAAGCCCGCCTTGATCAGACGCCGTGCGAATTTTGCGTCCGGCGCCGACGACCATTGGGCCAGCATGCCGGCTGGACGCAATGCAGAGCGCGCTGCCTTCAAACCTGCCAGGCTGTAGATGGCATCATTGGCCTTGCGCGTAAGCCCCTTGGGGCCGTTGTCGACATCGAGCAGGATCGCATCATAGGTGGCCGTCTCTCCACGTATCAGCGGTCCAACGTCTCCTTCGTGGAGATCGACCCGCGGGTCATCAAGACAATCACCGAATATCTCGGCCATTGGCCCCCTGGCCCACGCAGCAACGGCGGGCACCAGTTCAGCGATCGTCACGCGGGCGCCGCCGCCAAGCGCCGCCAGGGCAGCGCGTAGCGTAAATCCCATCCCCAGTCCGCCGATCAGGATATGAGGCCTGGCTCGGCCGTTGATCCTCTCGATCGTCATCGTGGCCAGCGCTTCTTCGGACCCGACGAGACGGCTGTTCATCAGCTCGGTGTTTCCCAGTCTTATGGAAAACTCCGTACCGCGCTGCATCAGCCGCAGCTCGCCGCCGTCATCCGGCATATCGGCCGAGTCAAGATGGACCCATGGAATCATAGACAACTCCTTGACCGATAGAGGATAGGTTCGTTCCTAGCACGCACGATCTCGACACCATACGACTCAAATAAGCGCCCTTCGACTGGTTCGGGCCAATCTCACTTCAACCAAGGGAAACACTGCTAGGTGCGCCAGCGACTTGTTCAGGGAATCGCAGACAGGCTGCCCTTCTACTATGGCTGGGTCATCCTGGCTTGCGTTTGTGCGGCTTCTTTCTCCAGGCAGGGCCCAGCGGTCGCCACGCTCTCCATCTTCGTCGATCCGATGACGTCCGATTTCGGCTGGTCGATGACGGAGATTTCCCTCGCTGTCTCCGTCGGTGGTGTACTTGGGGCTATTGTTTCCCCGCTGATCGGACCAATCGCCGACCGGCATGGCGCCCGGACCATTCTTTGCCTGGCGGTAGCGAGCACAGGCGTGGCGCTCCTGATGCTGTCCTTCACCAACTCGCTCCTGTTCTTTTATGTCTTCTTCTGTACCGCTCGTATGAATTTCACCGGGCCCTACGATATTGGCATCTATGGCTCGATCGTGAATTGGTTCGTACGGCGGCGAACATTTGTCACCTCCATTGCGACGGTAGCCATGATGGCCGGGCTGGTGGCGATGCCGCTGATTGCGCATTTTGCCATTCTCGCGAATGGGTGGCGGACTGCCTGGCTCATGGTCGGCCTGACGGTACTGGTGGTCGGCTTCCTTCCGTGCTGGCTCCTTCTCGTGCGCAGACCGGAGGACATGGGGCTCCGGCCCGATGGCGACGAAACGCCGAATTCAGGCGAGCGGGAGAAGAGATATGACGCATCCACCGGTCAAAGCGCAGAACCGGCGCCGGATACGGAACCGGCATTCAGCCGCCGGGAAGCGCTGGCAACGCCGGCCTTCTGGTTGCTGTCCCTCTTTACGCTCCTTGTCTATCCTGTCCAGGCCGGTATCAGCCTCCATCAGGCTCCCCTTTTGATCGAGCGCGGTCTCGACCCGACCGTTGCCGCCACGGCGGTCAGCACATTTTCGCTTCTCTCGGCCGTTGTGGGATTCGGCTATGGTTTCTGGCCGAAACGGGTGCCACTACGGTTGGCTCTGGTTCTGACGGCCGCCGTCTTGGGGTCCAGCTGTCTGGTCATGCTTTCGATCGACAGCGCCCTGATGGCCTATGGTGCCGCGGCACTGTTCGGCGCAGGGATCGGCGGGCTGGTGACCATGCTCCCCGTTGCATGGGCCGATTATTTCGGGCGCAGCAGTTTTGGTGCCATTCGCGGGCTGGCATTGACGATCCAGGTCGTTGCCCAGGCTATGGGCCCGTTGATCTCCGGCGTCCTGAGAGATATGTCCGGATCCTATGATCTTTCGCTCACCGTACTTGCGATATTGGCCTTTGTTGGCGCTGCAGCAGCGCTCGTTGCAAGCCCGCCGGCACGGCCGGCAAGGTAACCGTTACCCTTATTTCTTCTCCTCCGCGTCCATCGCCTCCCAATTGAAGTCCATGGGCTGCTTGTTCAAAAAGTTCGCTGTCGCGTCCTTATGATAGGCGGTTGCAAAGAACACGGCCTGCGCGGCGGCTTCCATTTCCACCAATGCTTGAGCATCCAGGTTGAATGACTGGTTCAAGATGCGTTTGCTGCAGCCGATCGCCGCTGTCGAAGCTTTGGTCAACCGCCGCGCCAACGCCATCGCTTCGTCCATCAATGTCTCGTGCGGATGGATCTCCATGGCGATGCCGAGTTGCTTGGCTTCTTCGGCGAATATCGGTCTGTTCGTGTAGACGATCTCCTTCGCCTTTTGCAGACCGACAATGCGCGGCAGCGTGAACAGACAACCCACATCCGGCACCAGCCCGATGCGGGAAAAGACACAACAGAGCCGCGCACGCTCTGACACCAGAATAAAATCCGCCCCGAGAGCCAGTCCGAATCCACCGCCATAGGCGGGCCCGTCGACGGCTGCAATGACAGGGATTTCAAGATTGAGCAGGACTTGAAACCAATCATGGACCTGATAGATGCGTCTTCGATCCTGGTCGATCGGACGATCCGCTGCGTTGAGCGATTTCAGATCGCCGCCGGCACTGAAAACACCATCGGAACCCGTCATGATCAGGGCGCCGATTTCGCGGTCATATTGCCGTGCGCGAAAGAGTTTTAGTAGATCATCCTTGAGCTCTTGCGAAAACGCGTTGCGCTGTTTCGGACGGGTGAATGTGACGATACCGACGCGGTCTTTCACCTCGTAAGTCAGAGTTTGATACGACTCAGCCATGTGTCCCTCTCTGTTTCCCGAAGCTGGTTAAACCTTCCACTCACCGGCGACATTCCTGCATTCACCCGCAAGATTTCTCCTGCATTCAGGAATTTCCGGAAGGAGATGAGCCGATGCTCCGTAGTTTGCCGTTGCTGGCTATGCCCGGCGCCGGCTTACCATCTGCGCATGCAGATATCTATTGAGACTGTAATTGGTCGGCCATCCGGAGATGCCACTCGAGGCGCCTGTCCGATTGGACTCGGCCACATCCGCTCCCCGAAACAAGACGAGCCGGAATCCCGAATTCCGGTCATGTTGCAGTGGCCGACTGATCCAGATCAGTGCAAGTCAACCCAATCCATTCACTGATATACCTGTGATATATGTGCTGAACCGATTTGTTTCTCCGTTGCGTCGGCCCGGCACATGGCTCTGTTTGGATCGAGGCGAGGCCTGCACCAGCACGCAGGTCCCTGGCTCTTGATGTGGGAGGGAAACGTGAGCGTTCAGAAAATCTACGACGCCGTACTGGAGTATGACGAGGACGAAGTGGCGCGCCTCGTGCAGGCCGAAATCGACGCTGGTTCAAATGTACAGACGATCCTGGATGACGGGATGATCGCCGCCCTGGATGTCATCGGTGCGAAGTTCTGTGAGGGTACGATATTCGTTCCCGAGATGCTGATGGCCGCGGAAGCCGTGCAGGCCGGGCTCGATCTCTTGCGGCCGCTGCTGGCAAGTTCGGGTGCCAAACCGATCGGCACCGTCGTTCTCGGAACGGTGAAGGGCGACCTGCACGACATCGGGAAGAATCTCGTCGGCATGATGTTCGAAGGCGCGGGCTTCCGCCTCGTCGATCTGGGGACTGATGTGGGCGCGGAAGAGTTTATCCAAGCCGCCCAGGAGAACGACGCCGACATTGTTGCAATGTCCGGTCTTCTTACAACATCGATGCCGGAGATGCGGCGAGCGGTACAGGCGGTGAACGACGCAAACGAGAAGCGCAACGTCAATGTCAAGATTCTTATTGGCGGACCGCCGATCAATGAAAAATTCGCAGAGGAGATCGGCGCCGACGGCTACGGGATCGACGCGCCGGGAGCCGTGGAAATGGCAAGAGACATGGTCGCCGCGCCATAAGAGCCTCCAGCCTGCCCGCTTGACCTTTGAGATGCTTTCTTCTGACCCGGGAGGTCCCGAACCATGACTTGGACACATCGCGAACGCATTTTGGCTACTCTCAACCATGAAGAGCCGGACCGGGTGGCAATCGACTTCGGTGGCGCGGAGTTCACGACGATCACGCTGGCCGCCTACGAAAAGCTCAAACGGCATCTCCACGTCGAGACGCCGACAGAGGCGATGTCCATCATCCACTCCGTTGCCCACCCGGCCGAAGAAATCCTTCACAAGTTCGGCGTGGACACACGCAATGTTCAGCCCGGCCCCTACGAGGGCGGCGCCGATCGCTGGATCGACGACAACAATTATATGGACATTTTCGGCGTCCACTGGAAACGCACCGAAGAGGATGTCGACCAGCACTTCCTGCACAAGGACGGCCCGTTCTACGAAGGCAAGCTCACCGTCGAGGTCGTTGAAGCCAATGACTGGCCCGACGGCCGTAATCCAGGCCTCGCCAATGGCGTTCGGGAACGGGTCGAGCAGATCAAATCAAGCGGCGAAGACCATGCCGTCTGCCTCTATCTTCCGGGAGGCGTCATCCACCGCGGCTACGCCATGCGTGGATTCGAGGCCTATCTGAAAGACCTCTACAAGAGCCCGGAAGCCCTGACACGGATGATGGACAAACTCTGCGACTTCTGGTGCGACACCGCCGAAACCGTGATCGAAGCTGCTGGCCCGGACAATATCGACATCATCTATTTCGGCGAGGATTTAGGGACCCAGGAGGGCTGCATGTTCGACCCCGAAGGGATCTACGCCAAATACCTAAAACCGCGCCATCGCAGGATGGTCGAGACGGCAAAGAGTCTCACCAATCAGAAAGCCAAGGTCTGCTTTCACTGCTGTGGATCTGCGTATCATTTCATTCCGCATCTGATCGACATCGGTATCGATGCCCTGAATCCGGTCCAAGTCACCGCCAAGAATATGGAGCCCGAGCGTCTCAAGGAGGAGTTTGGCGACAAGCTCTGCTTCTGGGGCGGGATCAATACCCAGGAAGTCCTGCCGTTCGCGACCCCCGACGAGGTTGCCGCCGAAACGCGCCGCGTCATCGATATTCTGGGCAAAGGCGGCGGGTATATTCTCAACAGCGTTCACAATATCCAAGCGGAAGTGCCGCCGGAAAATATCGTGGCGATGTTCGAGACGGGCGTTCAGCATCACTATCACTGAGATGGTGTCGTCATGACCCAGTCGCCCGATACGCTCGTTCTTTGCTGTGGCGCGATTGCAAAGGAGATCATCGCTATCCTGCAGACGAACGGCTGGGACAATATGCGCGTCGAGTGCCTTCCGGCCTCGCTTCACAACGCCCCCGATCAGTTGCCGGAACGCTTGCGGGAAAAAATTCGTCGGAACAAAGCGCACTACGACCGTGTCCTCGCGCTGTACAGCGATTGTGGAACCGGCGGCGCCATGCAGCGAATGCTGGACGAGGAAGGCGTAGAGAGTATCGGCGGTGCCCATTGCTATGAGGTTTTCACGGGTTCCGCGAAATTCCATGAGATGATCGCCAAAGAGCCGGGCTGCTTTTTCCTGACCGACTTTCTTGCCCGCCATTTTGAAAAGCTGGTGTTCCGGGGTCTCGGACTCGACCGTTTTCCGAAACTCCGCGATACCTATTTCGGCAATTATACAAAGATGGTCTATCTCGCTCAGGCTGACGACGCAGATACAGTCGCCCGGGCTCAGGCCGCCGCGCAGAGTGTCGATTTGAAACTGGAAATCCGGCACACGGGATTTGGGGGCTATGAGGCATTCCTGACGGATCGCCAGTAAGACCCATTATTCTGAAACCTGAGCCGTGTACTCACTAGTCATCCAAGCTGGATGAAGTCCGGTTACCTGCCGTTTTGAGCCGTTTTTGACCTGATTGTGACACGACCGAAAAGTAACAAATGGCGACATGCTATGCCGGAGCGTCAGCCGAAGTATGCTTTAGCCGTGGAATCACTACACTGGGTCCACAATTAAACGGTGTCACAATCGACCGCCTCACACATCGATCTCTATTGGGCGGCGCAGGGGCGATTGCGGTCTGTCCACAGAGGAAGCGTTCACATAGATGGTGTCACCGGATTCCCGTATACCTCCACTCGCGTGGACGTGCCCAAAACAGTGAATTACAGGCGCTAAATTCGAAACGCTCCTTGTTAGATGGCGGCATCCAAGATTTAGCCCACGACTGGATCGATCAAGCACCCCTGCAGGAGGCGTGTGGGTAATCAAGATGTCTGTACTTTTGGGGATTCTTGACCACCTTTCCCTCAACTCATCGTCGTTGGCGTGGAATGCATGGCTCTGCAGGAACGGCACCCAGGGTGTCCCGTAAAAGGTAATGCCGTTGTGCACCAGCATTTGGTCTTCCAGGTAGATGGCGTTCTTGAAGATCTTGCTGGTGGCGCGTTGCCGCTCCTCCAGCAGGTAATCGTGATTTCCTCCGATGCAGAGAATAAGGTCGAACTGCTGACGCGAGAACCACGCATCCACTTCGCGGAGATCACTATGGTTCCGCTCGAACAGATCGAACATGTCGCCGCAGTGAATCAGCACATCACCACTGAGCGTGCCCAGCTCCTCGTGGCGCATATGTGTGTCACTTATGATCGAGAGTTTCACGGATTTGCACGTTACTTCCCAGATAACGTATCTGGCCAGAAAACAAACTGTTGCTGTGTAGGATGCCTGCGTAGCGGTTGCGTTCCAACTCCAGCCCAATCCGAGTGAGCCTTGGCATCACAAGGCATATGGTCTTCTGAACAGATTGATCAAGCCCCTGGATTTGCATAAAAGACCGGGCAAGCAATTGTCAGTTCCGACTTTCGGAGCGGAATTACAAACGCTGGCGCCGGCGGGTGGGGGTGAGTCAGGTGAACCGGTTCGACGAGCGGGGCATACTGAATGCACAATTATAGCGGAGCTCTCTCTCTTTTCAGAACCCACGCCTCGAGGCATGAAGGGAATCCGAACGACCGATGACAATCACTGACGCCTGTTCTCGGTCATTGCCCAAATACGAATCCCAACGAACAGGCACGTCAAACGCGCCAGTGGCTGACGGTCGCGCATTTAGCGCAAAAGCTAGACCGGAAGAACATCCTCCGAGAGTGGCCGGATCCGGCTAGGCGGCCGCCACCTCGTCCAGAAATTGGTCGATGATTCCCCGCAGATCTTCGGCCTGGGCGGTTACATCGTGGGATGCATTGAACATTTGGTCCGCCGATTGCGACGTCTCGCTGGCAGCGCTCGTCATGCCGGAGATATTCTCGGACACCGTGATCGATCCGCTTGCCGCCCGCTGGACACTCTGCGAGATCTCCTCGGTGGAGGCACCCTGCTGCTCGACGGCGGTGGCGATGGCGGCGGTCTTTGAATTGACGTCTTTCATGATGTCGGCAATCTGTCGAATGCCGGTAACGGCGTCCCCGGTCTGGCTCTGAATATTTGTGATCTGCGCAGCGATATCTTCGGTCGCTTTGCCGGTCTGGGTCGCGAGTTCCTTGACCTCGGATGCAACCACCGCAAAGCCCTTGCCCGCCTCTCCGGCGCGCGCGGCCTCGATGGTCGCATTTAGGGCTAACAGGTTCGTCTGCTCGGCAATATCACGAATGAGAGAGAGTACATCCCCAATGGCCTGCGCCGCTTCGGCCAGGCCTCCAATCTTGGTGTCAGACTCCTCTGCCGCGCTTGTGGCTTGGTGCACTATGTCGGTTGTAGCCGATACTTGGCGCGAGATTTCCTCGACGGAGTTGGCTAACTGCTCCGCGGCCGCCGTGACTGCATTGACGTTCTGTGAAGCTTCGTCGGACGCTTGCGCCGCCGTTGTCGCTTGTTGCGAAGTCTGTTCGGCAGTCGACGTTAGGGCGCGCGCCGTCGCTTCCATTTGACCCGTATTGTTGCGCACCGATTCCAGACCGATCGTCACACTCTCGCGGAAATCGGATATGAGCTGGTCCACTTTCTGCTGGCGAGCGGAGCGGGCTGCCTGATCCTCGTTCGTGCTTGCTTCAAGAGCCACCCGTTGCAGGGCATTTTCTCGAAAGATAGACAGGGTCGTCGCCATGGCCCCAATTTCATCCTTGCGCTCGGCGTCACTGATCTCGGCTTCAAGGTCGTCTTCCGCGATCCGGGCCATCGTCATCTGCAGACGTTGAAGCGGGCGGACAATATGCAGGCCGATACCAACAGCCATCAACGCACCCAGCAACGCACTGCAGACAAGAAAGATGAGCCCAAGCAGCTCCGCCGTTCCGATCTGGTCTCCGATATCAGCTTTCAGCGTGCCGGCTTCCGAAAGGGTCAAATCGACCAGTCCGTCGAGGTCCTTGGCGATTCCGGCCTGCAGTTCATGCATCAGATGGGGAGACGGAATGGATTCGGAGGGCTTGGCACCCAGAAGGGTCAGGGCATGAGTTTTCCAGATGCCGGCCGACCGCTCAATTTTTTCAAGGAGGGTACCCGAGTCTTCCGAGAGCGTCGCTTCCTTCAGTTTTATGAGTCTGATGGAAAATCGCGCATATCGCGAACTGAACGTCTGAAGAGACTCCGATGTCTCGACCGGGGACGTCATGGAAACGACTTTTGTCACATGGTCCTGGACGTGACGGAAATCGCTCCAGGCACCGCGCGCATTCTCAACCGCCGCGAACGGTTTGGAGAACGCAACATCCATCATTTTGGAGATATTGCCCACATTCCAAATTGAATAGACACCCTGCAGCACCCCGACGAAGACAACCGCCGCAAAGCCAAGAAAGATCTTCTGCCTAATCGACATGTCACAACCCTCAGTTTGGAAGGATGGGCAAAGCGACAATGTCTTTCTTGCCCGTCAGCGTTTTCAGGAAAGCGATCAGATCCGCCGTCTGTTGTTCGGTAAGAAACAGCGGTTGCATGAGCGGCGACAGGGACGGTCTCGAAATACCGCCGGTCACATAGTGCGCGATGACCTCTTCAAGATCCGCCAAGGACCCGTCATGCATGAACGGCATGCGCTGGGTGAGGTCACGCAGCCCCGGTGTCTTGAAGGCATGTCTGGCCGTCTTGTTTTCGGGTTCGTATTTGCCACGCCCGATATCGTCCGATGCCAGGCCGATATCGTGGAATTTGTTGTCAGTGAAATTCCAACCCGAATGGCAATCGGCACAGCGCGCCTCATTGTTGTAGATTTTGAAACCACGCTTTGCGGATTGCGAGATCGCCGATTCATCACCAGCCAGCCAGCGGTCGAAGGGCGAATAGGTCGCGATCACCGTTCGCTCATAGGTCGCGATGGCCTTGGCAATCGTGTCCTCGTTGATCCCTTCGTTCGGAAACACCCGATCGAACCAGTAGACATAGTCCTTGACGCCTTTCAACCGGCTGACCAGCTCGTCGAGCGGCATGTTCATTTCAACGTCCGCCTGGATCGGGCCCTTGGCCTGTTCTTCGAGCGTCGAGGCTCGGCCATCCCAGAAATAATGCTTTTCCCCCCAAGCCTGATTGAGGACCGTCGGCGCATGTCGCCCGAGCGGCGTGTTTTGTGCTCCGATCGCACGCGCGACCGGTGCCTCCCAGCCGAATGACGGGTTGTGGCAGCTGGCGCATGTCATGTTTTGCGCCTTGCTTACCCGCGGGTCGAAATACAGCATTTTGCCGAGAGCAGCCTTCTCCGGCGTATAACGGTTGTATTTTGGGAATGGTATCGTGTCAGGCCGTTTGTATTTGACCTTCAAGGTCGCCAAATCGTCTGACTTTTCTTCAGCCGCAGAACTGATCCCCAGCCCGGAGAGCGCCCAGCTTGCAATGAACATGCTCCCTAATAAAGCCGACAGCAGGCGTTTCAATCGAGCTAACCGCATCTCATCCCCCCGGATATGCACAAAGAACAAGTTGTCCAAGAATTAGGCAACAAGGCCAAAGAAAGCCTCATCAATGTGAACAAAAAGTTTAAAAGCTGACATGCTTGGACATTTTTTTAACATCGGCAAGCAATAAAAATCGCATTGGCAGATGTGATGATTCATTCTTGCATCAGGGAATTCGTTGCCCATGCCGTCATTGTTCGTTTGGTGTCTGTGGATTTTCCGGTTGTGATACGGCTCTTGCGTTTGCCGGGCGATCGCCTTGCGCCTGGTCGATCGCTGGACCATTAGAGAGCATTCCTCCGATGGATAACCCTTGGCTGCCGGCCGGTTTGAGCCGTCTTCGACCTGATTGTGGCACGACCGACAAGTGCCAAAAGGGGACGTGCTCAAGAGTGAAAACTGTACAGCACGCGTTCCAGAACTTTGTTCTGCTCACGATTTGCGTCGACACGAACTCGCATCGAACTTCAAATCCAATTCGCGCGTTCGGGTTGCCTCTGAGATATTGCACGATTTCATTCCGTTTTGATTGGCTATCGGCCTCCGGCCCCGCAAGCCATCTTGCCACCGCCAACCCGGCTGACCTACGCTATGGAGCCGGCCAGCCTACCGCTGGTCCAAAACCGCGCCAGATTCTAACTCTGGAACTGGACCACCAAACGGACCCCGGTCAGCAGCAAATCCAGAAATACGGAGAAAAACAGATGAGACATTTCAGTCGTATGATCGCTGCGGGCGCATTGGCTTGTCTTGTAACGGCCCCGATATCTCTAGCCAACGCGACGGAGAACAAGGGTCACGACCACAGTTCGATGAAGGCCCCCAAAGACACTGATCAAGCCGAAGCCTTGGGTGTCATCAATTCCGTTGATGCTGACAAGCGCAGTGTGAACGTCACTCACGAACCTGTGGAAGCCCTAGGATGGCCCAAGATGACAATGGATCTGCCGGTGACGCGTCGCGTCGATCTTTCGGCTGTCAAAACCGGGGCCAAAGTCCGATTCAAGCTCAAGCAAGGCCGAGACAAGCAGTTCCGTATCATTTCTGTCGAGAACGCGGAGTAGAAGCTGTGTGGGCTGACTCTCGCTCGCTGGCCGACGTAGGTCTGTTAGGTGCGGTCTTCCACACATCTTTTCAATCGACTGAGCAACAACACTGAAAGGCGAAAAGCTAATGAGACTTCGTATTTGGCCTGCATTGGTCTTTTCGAGCATTTGCATTCTGGCTGCTGGGTTAGCCCTCGCCCATCAGGGCGCGACGGGTGTGGTCAAAGAACGCATGGAACTCATGAAGGGGATCGCGTCAGCCATGAAGGTGCTGGCGCCCATGGTGCAAGGTAAGTCGGATTGGGACGCTGCTGCGGCAGCACAGAGCGCGGGCATAATTTCAGATCACGCGAAATCGATTCCCGCGAAATTTCCAAAGGGAAGCACCGGACATCCAAGTGAAGCCAAGGCGGAAATCTGGTCGAAATGGCAGGAGTTTGAGGCGAGTGCTCGCGGATTGGCAGAAAATGCGGCGGCACTTCAACAAGCGGCTGATGATGGTCTTGAGGCCGCTAAGCCCTTGTTCGGAAAAATCGTTGGTTCATGCAAAGGGTGTCATGAGACCTTCCGCGAAAAGAAGTGAATAGCCCCGATTTCTCTAGACACCTTCGGTTGTCATTTTCTGCTGCCGCTCGAAGTTGACGGGTGACAGCATCCCGTTCCTCACGTGCTTCCGTGTCGGATTGTAGAACATCTCGATGTAGTCGGACACATCCTGGTGTGCTTCAACGCGGGTCTTGTAGGTTTTGCGCCGTATGATCACTCCACATTTGCCAGTTTGCATGACTATGAGGCCATTGCGGTGATTGTGGAGCATCTGGTTTCGTCGTCGTTTGCGCAGCAGCCCAGAGCGGTTGGGCGACCGAGATCGTGATGAAGCTCAGAATCACTGAAGCCTTCTGCCACATGATCGTAGTCCTTCCTTTGCCGGTCCGAGCTGGATCACGTCGAAGGTCTCAGATCCTCCTCGAGAGCCTTGAGAAAAGCACGCGTCTGCTCCTCTGACATCCCATCAGAGCCAGCTTTGATCCAAATAAAACGTGCACAGCATTTCCGCCAATCGACAGTGTGTCTGTTCGCCGCTGCCACGTCACATGGCACCGCAATGCATGCCGATCAGCTCGTCCGCGATCTTCTTCTGATCGTTGTCTAAGGCGGCGTAGAGCTTCTCCGTCGCTGGCTTGACTGCCTTCATGGCGTCGAGCATTGCCTCCATGCCTTTGATGCGCGCGTCCATGCGGGCCGTGGCATCACCCTTCTGCATAGCTTCCATCATGCTCTCGCGCATGCCCTGCATGACGGCCACACGGGCCTTCACCGCATCTGCATAGTCGCCCCAGGCGGAATTCTGAACGTCGGTAATCTTGAGCTGAGCCTTGAGATAAGCGAGGCGACCTTCGGCCATGGCACCCATATGGCCATGCCTGCCTCTCATGCCGCGGCCCATCATGCCCATCATGGGGCAACCGCCGCCCATCATGCCCATTCCCATCCCGGGCATGCTGCCCCGGGGCTGCTGCGCGCTCGCCGGCACGAGCGAAAAGGCGGCCAGAGCGAGGCCCATGGCGGCGGTAACGAATGACTGTCTCATGGCGAAATCCTCGTTTCTGTCGAACCAAATCCAGATTGCTGTATGCCCCGGCTGCGCGCGCGCCTCGTTGACCGAGATCAATCGGCGGCACCGTGCGCGGATCAACTGTCCGTGATGTGGAGTTACATGATTTGGATTGCCTGAGCGCAGATCGCCGGGTTTCGTCCGCCGATGACAAGGGCGACTCCTCTCAGTGTACTACCGCTCGAACCGGCAGGGTGACACCCTCCTCGTTGCCACAACTAACCTGGTGATTGCCATTACCACGTTGGACAATTCTTCTGCATCTGAGGGCCGCTCTGGGTCAAACTCGGCCCTCTTGTTGATCCACCGATGACGGCTGCTTATCCTCTCTTAGCGGACTCAAACTGCTGCACCACTGGCCGTCAGAAACGTGCCATGGGCCGCCGTTGAGCAATGCACGCCAGCTTGACAGATCGGTGTCTTGCCCGATTGCCAATTGCGGTCTCACAGTGCGGAGCCATTCGATACATGGGGGCATCCTATGCACGCCGTGAATGGGGCGGGCAATTTTCCAAGCAAATGTTTGCTGATATGCTCCGATGAGATTATCGCGGAACGCACAAACACGATAGGAATTGCGAATGTCCGGGTCGGAAAAAAAGCCTGCCCCATACGGCGGTTACCACCAAACCAAAACCGAAGCCCATGATGCCGAGATCACGCATGCGGGACGAGGAACGCCGCTCGGCGAATATATGCGCAAGTTCTGGCACCCTGTGTGCCTGTCGGAGGAGCTGACGGACGTTCCGAAAGCCATTCGCATATTGAACGAGGATCTCGTGGCTTTCCGTGACCGTTCCGGGCGGGTCGGCGTGCTCAACCGCCATTGCAGCCATCGCGGCACATCGCTGGAATTCGGTATCATTCAGCCAAAGGGGATCCGCTGCTGCTACCATGGCTGGGTCTACGATATCGACGGGACGCTCTTGGAGATGCCCGCCGAACCCGAAGACAGCAAGCTCTATGACACAGTGTGCCAGGGCGCCTATCCCGCATTCGAGAAGCACGGTCTCGTATTTGCCTATATGGGGCCGCCCGAGGAAAAGCCGGCCTTCCCCGATTACGACGCCTATCGCTATCCGGAAGGCAACCGCCTCGTGGCGTTCTCGAATATCTATCCCTGCAATTGGCTGCAGGTCTACGAGAACATCATGGATCACGTGCACACAGCGATCCTGCACAACAACATGACGGTCGAAAGCGTCGACCAGGGCATGAAGGACGGGCTCAACTTTCCCGCGGCGTTCCAAGACATCCCGGTGATGGACTGGGAGAAGACCCGCAACGGCCACGGCATCACCTTCATTGCCGGCCGGCGGGTCGATGATGAGAAGATCTGGGTGCGGATGACGGAGATGATCTTCCCGCACTTGATCCAGAACGCAAACCTGATGCCGACGGCCCATGAGGTCCGGCACACCACGGTCTGCATGACCCGGTGGCATGTGCCCGTCGACGATACCAACTGCATTCTGTTCGGCTGGCGACACTTCAATGACAAAGTCGACCCTGGCGGCCACGGCAGCGAGGACGATTGCGGCTATGACAAGATCGATTTTCTGGATGGGCAGGTGGAACGGCCCTACGAAATCGGCCAGCGAGCGCCGGGCGACTGGGATGCGATCTGCAGCCAGCGCAGCATCGCCGTACATGCCATGGAGAATCCGGGCACATCCGATATTGGCGTCTATCGGTGCCGGCGCCTGCTGCGGGAGCTGGTGAGAGGCACCGCACCTGAAGACACGACCAAGCCGATGAGCGAGGATGGGAGCGAGACACTACATTCATTTGGCTCCGACACGACGCTGCATGTCCCGAAGCTGGCCGACAAGGGTGAGGATCGCAAGCTCATGAAGGAGATGGGCAGAAAGGTCTACCAGATCCTCGCTGATGCAGACGCTAAATCATCCAGTGAACGTCGGGCCTACATCCTGGCGCGTCTGGATGAGTTGGATGGCGGACAGCGGCAGGCGGCGGAATAGTTCATCATTTGCGGAGCACCGCGACGGTCGCCCATGACTTGGCGGCCTGAGGAAGCGCCCCGCCGGCTTGTGAATTCAATCCGAACGGTGTGCAAGCCGCGGCGCCTTCACCAGGCTCACGTCCTGATCGCTGACGCAGGTGAGAAACAGGCTGAAGCGAAACGCATAGGGCTTCTCACACGCAATGCACTGAGCGGCTTTCCACCCATCATCAAGCCTGCTGGATCGCCATAGTTCACCCTGTTCGTGTGCACAATGGGGGCAGACGATCTGAGTGGAATGATGGACGCTGCCACTGATTGATACGGCACCATCCGGCAATTTGGCATCCGTCAGAATAGCCACGGGTCGCTCCTCACCGAGGTTGTACTTTCGCAAACCGGCTTTTGTTCATCTGGCGCAGCATTCGCAACATCAGGATCACGGTTCAAGTCGATTTAAGCGGCTTGGTTTGCATCTTGCAAGCTTGAGCACGGGATCGATCGGACTTATTCTGGTGCACCTTGGACCGTCGAACCCTTGCCATTCGCGCCATTGTTGCGCTCTCAAGCAGCTTGCCAAAACACCACCCTCTGGCGGTCTGCCACATCCCATTGACTAGGAGACTCCCATGACGAATATCGGATTTGTCGGACTCGGCACGATGGGGCTGCCCATGGCGCGCAACATCCTGGCGAAAGGCCACCGAGTGACGGGTTACGACATGTCGGCAGAAGCACGGAGCCAGCATGTCGCGAATGGAGGTCTGGACGCATCATCCGGCACGGAAGCCGGCAAAGACGCTGAAATTCTGATCACCATGCTGCCCACGGGCGACATTGTTCGCAAGGCTTTGTTCGACGCTGACGGGGCGGCTGAAGGTTTGCCGGAAAATGCGCTGGTCATCGACATGTCGACAATCCATCCGCTGGAAACCGACGCGATCCGGGCCGATCTTGCCGCAAGGGGATTGCGGATGGTGGATGCGCCCGTGGGCCGCACGTCCGTTCAAGCCGTATCCGGGCATTCGCTGTTCATGGCAGGCGGTACGGCAGACGATCTCGAACAGGCGCGTCCCATCCTGGAATGCATGGGCGACGTCATCATCGACTGCGGCGGCCCAGGTCTCGGCATCCGAATGAAGATCATCAACAATCTCATGACGACAGTTTCCAATGTCCTCACCGCCGAGGTGCTGACATTGGCGGAAGGCGTTGGATTGGAACGCGACCTTGCGGTGGAAGTCATGAGCGGCACCGCAGCGGGGCAAGGTCATATGGCAACCACATATCCCGCCCGCGTATTCAAGGATGATCTTTCTCCGGCGTTCATGATCGATTTGGCAAAGAAGGATCTCGGCATTGCGCTCAAGCTTTCAGCCGCAATGGATATTCCGATGACAATGGCACAGGTCGCCGAGAAGACTTATGAAGCCGCGCAGGCCGATGACCGGGGGAGCCAGGACTGGACGGCGATCTACGCCATGTTGCGCGAGAAATATCTGAGAGCTTGATTGGCAAGTCCCGAAGCCGCCCTTCAGGAGAGATCAAAGCCCCGCATTTCAAGCGCCGTCTTGTCGACCAAGGGCACGACGGTCTTGTCACTGATTGCATTCAGCCGGCGAAGCGCCGCCGCGATGACCGTGCTTGCCGCCGGCGTTGGAGATCGCCCGAGGCGCATGGCGAGCGAAACCGTCCGCCAAATCGCGGGAACCAATGGCCGGCGTACGATACCGCCTTGTGCCATCTCGCTGGCCATCAGCCCGGGGATCGCCGCAATACCGAGGTCGTTCTCGAACATGCTCCTGAGGCCGGCAACCGATGAAACCTCATACCGCATGTCCTGCACGGCCCGCCGCCCGAGGGGATGACGTTCCAGCAAGCCATAGATGCCGCTCTGCCGGGAGAGACCGATCGACTCATGACTGGAAAATACAGACCAGCGCAAAGGCGTTTGCTTCGCTGCCAGCGGATGGCGGAGCGAACAGACAAGCTCAAAACGATCGCGAAGAACTGGCAGTGCTTCTATTCCGGCAACCGATCCTTCCAGAGTCGTCAGCGCCAGATCGATTTCGGCATTGCGTAATCGGTTTACGGCACCGCCAGTCAACTCCTCGATAAGGCGGACACGGATGCCCGGATAGTCCTCTGCGAGCTGCCGCATGGCAGGCACGAGCAGATGATTGATCACCGTTGCGGTCGCGGCAATCACGACGAGACCATGCTGACGCTCGGCATGCGCCCGCAGATCGTCGAGCGCCCGCCCCATATCTTCGAGCAGTCGCTCGGCAACGGGGATAAACCGCTCACCATGCATCGTCGACTCGACGGTGCGGGTCGTACGATCGAACAGACGCAGCCCGATCTCGGCCTCCAGCGCCTTGACCGATGCCGTCAAAGCGGACTGCGTGAGATTGAGCCGCGCCGCCGCCTTGGTAAAGCTGCGTTCCTGCGCAACCGTCAGAAAGGCGCGGAGCTGACGGACCGTGACATTATCATTCATAAATCTGTTTTATCAATCTATGAGAAAAATGAAATAGACATATCAATTTAAGAATGAGACGTTGCCTTCAACTTCCCAATAGACATCTCATTCTCACGGAGCAGACAATGTCAGAGGCCTATGCCGAGGCGGAACCGCAAAGACCGGATGGACCGATTGGCGGCCCTGCTGCCTGGTACGGGCGCGACCTTGCGAAGCAGACCGATTGGATTTTCCAGTTCACGCCCGAGGAGCTGGAAGAGATCGACGCCGCCATCCGTCAGCATGTGGCAGATGGGCGGGAGATGGATCAGATCAGCCCCGAAACCTTCCGGCTCCCGAAGCTCGCAGAGCGGCTGGCCGGTACGCTCAAGGAGGTTCTGACGGGGCGGGGATTTGTCCTACTGCGTGGCTTTCCCGTCGAGCGCTATTCGGTGCCGGAGGCGGCAATCGCCTATCTCGGTATCGGATCCCACTTCGGCAAGTTTCGTTCGCAGAATGCTATGGGACATCTACTTGGCCATGTTCGGGACATCGGCAAAGACATTCGCGAACAGACCACGCGCTACTATCAGACGAACCGGGGGCTCGAATATCACACGGACAGCTCCGACATCGTTGCCCTGCTCTGTCTGAAGACTGCAATGTCGGGTGGCGCGAGCCGGATCGTCAGTTCGGTGACCCTGCATGACGATATCCTAAAGCGCAGGCCCGATCTGTGGGAGGTTCTGTTTCACGCTTATCCGACGGACAGACGCGGCGAGATCCCGCCCGGAAAGAAGCCTTGGTTCGATGTTCCGGTTTTCAATTGGTACGCGGGTGACCTGACGACGATCTATGTCGGTCAGTATATCCGCTCGGCCCAGGAGAATTTCCCCGAGGCTCGTCGCCTCACGGATCTCGAAGCGGAGGCAATAGACTTCCTGGATGTGCTCTGCAACGATCCGGAATTGAATCTCACCATGGATTTCCGGCCGGGAGACATGCAGTTCCTGCATAATCACCAACTGCTGCACTCACGGACGGACTACGAGGACTGGGCAGAGCCCGAGAAGAAGCGGCATCTCCTGCGCCTATGGGTATCGCCGACAGGTGCCAGGCCGCTCCCGCAGTCCTTTGCAACGCGCTACGGCTCGCTGACACCCGGCGATCGCGGAGGGATCATTACCGAAAGCACGGTGCTGAAATTCGTGTTGCAGCCGGAGTAATATCTCGTCGGTTCTGTTCGGCAGGCGACAGCTGAGATCCTGGTTATGGGTGCCGCCCGTCCCGCCGTCGTCATTCCCGTGCTTGACACGGGAATCTATACAGTGGTGCGTCTTGCGGGCATCTCAACCGAACTGCACCAGCATTGCTTACGGCACGATTGCATGGATTGCCGGGTCAAGCTCGGCAATGACGACGAGGGAGGGTTTGGATGGGCCATCCGATACGGGCTTATGTCTGCTTTAAGTTCAGAGTCGACAATCTTTTCGATATGGCATCACGGTCTCACAGTGCCTCCAACAGGCAATCCATTCTCGCCGAATGTCTTGCGGAGCGGGCTTGAGGGATAGGTGCCGAGAATGCGGACTTCGCTCGAAAAGAAAGAGAGTTCTTCGAGGGCGAGCTGAACGAGCCGCTCGGTCGGATGGCCTTCAATGTCCGCATAGAACATGGTGGCGCTAAAAGTACCTTCGAGCTGATAGGACTCCAATTTGGTCATGTTGACGCCGTTGGTCGCGAAACCACCGAGGGCTTTGTAGAGCGCGGCCGGTACGTTGCGCACCCGGAAGATGAATGTTGTTATAACCGATGCCTCATCCGGCTCGGCATCGTCCGGCTCCGGTGAGAGAACGATAAAGCGGGTCGTGTTGTGATCTGCGTCTTCGATGTCGGCCCGCAGTATCTCAAGACCGTAGATCTCGGCGGCGAGCGCCGTGGCAATCGCACCCTGCGTCGGATCGCCCGCTTCTTTGATCATGCGAGCAGACCCGGCCGTATCAGCCTCGGGCATGGGGGTCAGCCCCAGTCCGCGCAGAGTCTTGCGGCATTGGCCGAGCGCCTGGGTGTGACTGTGAACGGTCTTCAGGTCACCGACCGTGATCCCCGGCAATGCCAGCAGTTGATGGTTCACGCGCTCGAAATGTTCGGCAGTGATATAGAGATCCGACTCGGGCATCAGGTGATGAATGTCGGCCACACGACCCGCGACCGAGTTCTCGATCGGGATCATTGCGAGGCTCGCTGTACCGGACTTCACAGCATCCAGTGCATCTTCAAATGTCGGGCATGCCATCGGCTCAAAGCTGTCATCGTAGTGCAGACATGCGAGGTGTGAATTCGCTCCGGGCTCGCCCTGGTAGGCTATCTTGGCTTTTGATGTCATCGGGTGTTTCAGTCCTGGCCGGCGGACAGCAATTCGCGGGCTTTTTCCAGATCGGCAGGAGTATCGACACCGAGTGGGACGGTGTCAACGAGTGCGACATCAATGCGCATACCGTCCTCAATGGCCCGCAGCTGCTCCAGACGTTCTCGCTTTTCCAGGCTCGAGGGCGGCAGGGCGATAAAGCGGTCGAGTGCGGGGCGGCGAAACGTATAAAGCCCGATATGGTGATAGAGCGGCCCGTCGCCATACGGCGCCGTGGCCCGCGTAAAGTAGAATGCCCGCATGACGCCACGTTCATTCGGCCGGCCGGAAACGATCTTCACAACATTCGGATTGTCGCGTTCTTCCGGATCGGTGATCTCCGCGGCGAGCGTTGCAATATCGACAGAGGGGATGGAGAGGGGGAGCAAACAATCGGAAATCAGCCGCGGCTCGAGCGTTGGCAGATCGCCCTGAACATTCACTACGGCATCCAGGTCTCCGTCGGGGTCGAGCTTCTTGACCACCTCGTGGATCCGGTCGGAACCACTCGGATGGTCGGATCGGGTCATAACGGCTTCACCACCTGCGTTCGCGACGACCTTGGCGATTTCCTCGGCGTCCGTGGCGACAACCACACGCCCGACATCAGCTTCTTTCGCCCGTCGCCAGACATGCACAATCATGGCTTCGCCGGCGATGTCGGCTAGCGGTTTGTCGGGGAGCCGGGTCGCGCTCAAACGCGCCGGGATGACGACCAGCACCTTGCTCATAGCGGTCTGTCTCGATGATGCCCGCAAAAAAGCCGCCGGACGCGACGAACGGGCGTGTTGCAACTCGCGATTCAGCCATTATAGTCGCGCCCAATCCTGTGTTGCAAAGCCGCTCGGCCCCATAGCACGCTTCTAACTGAGGTCTTCACCCATGGATTCATTCGAATTCAACAAAATCGTAGGTGCGGTTCTGTTCGCAGTCCTGGTCCTTTTTGGCATGCGAACGGTGTCAAACTTGCTGTTTGCGGCCCATCCGCCCGAGAAACCGGGCTATGAGGTGGAAATTGCGGAAGCCGACAACGCGGCGAGCAAAGGCGACGAGAAAAAAGAAGAAGTATCGATCGCCATGCTGATGCAGAGCGCAAATGTGGAAAAAGGAGCGAAAGTCTTCAAAAAGTGTGCCCAGTGCCACAGCAACGAAGAGGGCAAAAAGAAGCCGACGGGACCGAGCCTGTACGGGGTTGTGGGGCGCGATAAAGGGGCTGGCGATTACGCTTACTCCACGGCGATCAAGGAAAAGGGTGGAAATTGGGGTTATGAGCAGCTCGATGGCTTTATTGCAGCGCCCAAGAAATGGCTGCCGGGCACGAAAATGGCCTTTGCGGGGATCAAAAAACCCAACCAGCGCGCCGATTTGATCGCCTATCTCCGCTCATTGAGCGCCTCGCCCCTTCCGTTGCCGGAGGCACCTGCCGCAGAAGCGAAGGCTGAACAGCCGGAAGCGGCGCCTGCTGAGGCGAAAACCACGCAATAGCGTCGCGCCTTGAACCACCCCGATACCGTCTGCAGCGCAAGAGACCGCCGGCCATAAACAAATTGTAATTTGGCGGACCGATCCGTCGTCGTCATGTTAGGGATGTGTTCGGAATAATCATGTGCGCTGGCTCAAGCGCGCCTCGCGGCGCCCCCGGCGCCGGGAGTCGATTAGAGCGATGTCGTCACGATTAGCCCTTATTGCCGCAACTTTCCTCGCCTTTGGCCTTTCCTGGGGCCCTCTGCCAACCTCGGCCGAAGATCAACGCCATCACGCCCTGTCGCTGGTCGGCGAGCCGAAATACGGGCCTGATTTCAAACATTTCGGATGGGTCAATCCCAAGGCACCCAAAGGCGGCGATATCCGCATGTTCGCGCAGGGAACCTTCGACAGCCTCAATCCCTATCCGGTCAAAGGCAACGCGGCCACGGGGCTGTCTCTGATCTACGATCAGTTGATGGAAGACAGCGCCCATGAGCCCTCAACCGAATATGCATTACTCGCGGAATGGGCGAGCTATCCCGACGACTACTCGTCCGTCACTTTTCAGCTTCGCGAAGGCGCACGCTTTTCCGATGGCGAGCCCGTCAAACCCGAAGATGCCGTTTTCACACTTGGAGAGCTCAAGCGCGTCAGCCCGGCCTATCGGTTTTATTACAAGAACGTCGTAAAGGCCGAAAAAACCGGCGAACGGCAGGTCACGTTTCGCTTCGACGTGAAAGGCAACCGCGAGCTGCCGCAGATCGTCGGCCAGCTACCCATTTTGCCCAAACATTACTGGACCGCGAAGGATAAGGACGGCAATCCGCGCGATCTCGGAAAATCGACGCTCGAAGTTCCTATCGGCTCCGGCCCCTACCGCATAAAGGAAGTGAACGCGGGACGCAATATCGTCTATGAGCGACGCGATGATTATTGGGCCAAGGATCTGCCGATCAATGTCGGCATGTGGAATTTCGATACGCTGCGGTTCGAGTATTTCCGCGATGCCCAGATCGGCTTTGAAGCCTTCAAAGCGGGACGCCTCGATTTCTTCAACGAAAATTTGTCCAAGCGCTGGGCCACCGGCTATGACTTCAAGGCTGTCCAGAAGGGCTGGGTGGTGAAGCGCCAGATCGATCTGAAGCGCGGCGCGCCCATGCAGGGGTTTATCTTCAATACGCGGCGGAAAAAATTCTCGGATCCACGCGTGCGCCGGGCATTCAACCTCGCCTTCGATTTCGAATGGGCCAATAAGAACCTGTTCTATGGCCAGTACATCCGAACCGCCAGCTACTTTGCCAATATGGAGTTGGCTTCCGAAGGGCTTCCGAAGGGCCGGGAACTCGAATTTCTCGAAGAGGTTCGCGACAAGGTTCCGCCCGAGGTTTTCACAACGCCCTATACGAACCCGAAGAACGATACGCCGCGCGCGCATCGCCAGCAGCTTCGCAAGGCCATTAAACTGCTGAAGCAGGCGGGATGGCACAACAAGAATGGGGTGCTGACCAACGCCGAGACAGGCGAGACGATGAGCGTTCAGATCCTACTCGTTTCGCCGGCCTTTCAGCGCATCGTACAGCCTTATGCACAGAGTCTCGGCCGGCTGGGCATCAAAGTCGCGATCAGGTTGGTCGACAGCTCGCAATATGAAAGCCGCCTAGAGGGCTTCGATTTCGATATGATCGTCGCGACATTCGCGCAGTCTGAATCGCCCGGCAACGAACAGCGCAATTTCTGGGGCACAGAGTCGGCGGACCGGAAAGGCAGTCGCAATTTCATCGGCATCAAGAATCCGGCGATCGACAACATCATCGATAAGGTCATCTTCGCCAAATCGCGGGCCGATCTGGTTGCCGCAACAAAAGCGCTCGATCGTGTGCTCCTGTGGAACCATTATATCGTACCTCAGTGGCACGTTCCCTATGCCCGGGTTGCCTACTGGGACAAACTCCGGCGGCCCGATCCCGGACCGTCGCAATCCGTCGCTTTCGTGCAGACTTGGTGGTACGACCAGGAGGCGGCCAAGCGGCTTGCCGAGGTCAACTAGGCCGTGGGCTCGCACAGGAATCCACTGATTGCTCTGGTCTGTGTGATCGCAGCATCGGCATTCGCAGCACCGGCAGCATGGGCGGCGGAAAAGGTCCACGGGCTGTCGGCCTTCGGTGAACTGAAATATCCGCCGGACTTTACCCATTTCGACTATGTCAATCCGGATGCGCCCAAAGCCGGGCGATTATCGATGATCGGCACGGCAGGCCGGATAACCTTCAACAGTTTTAACGGCTTTATCCTGAAAGGCGACGCTGCGCAGGGCCTATCGGCGCTGTTCGACTCCCTCATGGTGAGAGCCTTCGATGAGCCTGATGCGGTCTATGGTCTGGTCGCAGAAAGTGTGGAAGTCGCCGAGGACCGAAGTACCGCCACTTTCAATCTGCGCCCCGAAGCCAAATTCGCCGACGGCTCGCCGCTGACAGCTGAAGACGTGGCTTTTTCATTGGATATCCTGAAGACAAAAGGCCACCCGAATATCCGCCTGCCCCTCAGGGACGTCACCAAAGCGACCGTTCTCGGTCCCCACCGGGTAAAATTCGATTTTCAGGGGGTGCGAACGCGTGATCTGCCGCTCTTTGTCGCCACGCTGCCAATCTTCTCGAAGGCCTATTACGCGACCCGTGAGTTCGACAAGACAACGCTCGATGCCCCTCTCGGTTCAGGCCCCTATGTCATTTCCGATTTCAAACAGGGGACATTCGTCACCTACAAGCGCAAGGCCGACTATTGGGCCGCTGACCTTCCCGTCAATCGCGGCCGCTTCAATTTCGAGGAGCTGCGCTACGAATATTATCGTGACCGGACGGCAGAACTCGAAGCCCTGAAGGCCGGCGCCTATGATCTGCGAGAGGAGTTCACCTCCCGCGATTGGGCCACCGCCTATGATATTCCGCAGATCAAAGACGGCCGTCTCATAAAGCTCACAATTCCGGACGAGCGGCCATCCGGGGCCCAGGGTTTCTTCATCAATACGCGGCTCGAACGCTTCAAGGACATCCGTGTTCGAAAAGCCCTCGCCTATGCCTTCGATTTCGAATGGACCAACAAGAACCTTTTCTACAGCCTCTACAAGCGGACCTCGAGTTTCTTCGAAAACTCGGACATGAAGGCGACCGGCAAACCCTCTGCCGAAGAACTCACTTTGCTGGAACCGTATCGCGACAAGCTGCCAAAGCCCGTTTTCGAGGAGGCCTATCGCCCGCCTGTAACGGACGGTTCGGGACGGATCCGCAAGAATCTTCGCGCGGCCACCAAGCTTCTCAATGCAGCAGGCTGGAAGCAGAAGGACGGCAAACGCCGAAACGCCGAAGGAGAGGTACTGAAGGTCGAGTTCATGATCTTCTCACCCGGATTCGAGCGTGTCATCGCACCTTATGTCAAAAATCTGGCGCAACTCGGGATCGATGCGAAGATCCGCCGGGTCGACCCGTCGCAATATGAGCAGCGGATGAAGAGTTTCGATTTCGATGTCAGCATTCAACGCTATGCGCTGAACCTGACACCCGGCATCGAACTGCGCAATTTCTGGACAACGCAGTCTGCCGGTATGAAAGGCAGCTTCAATCTCGCCGGCATTCAGGATCCTGTGGTCGACGCTCTTATCGAGAAGATTATCGAAGCCAAGAGCCGGACCGATCTCGTGACGGCAACGCGTGCCCTCGACCGGGTCCTGCGCGCCGGACACTATTGGGTGCCGCACTGGTATAAGGCGTCCCACAATATCGCCCATTGGAACAAGTTCGGACGTCCCGAGACGAAACCGGCCTATGCCCGCGCCGTGATCGATACCTGGTGGTATGACACGGCGAAAGCTGCCAAATTGACGGCTCAATAACAGAATGAAGGCCTGAAGCTGTATGGCAGCCTATATCGTCCGCCGACTGCTGCTCATCATTCCGACCATGCTCGGGATCATGACCATCAGTTTCATCGTCATCCAGTTCGCGCCAGGCGGTCCGGTGGAGCGCATTATCGCTCAGGTGACTGGCACGGACGTCGCCGCGACGGCGCGCATAAGCGGACCTCAAGGCGATGCTGGTGGAGGTGCCCAGGCGCAGCTCGGCTCCGGTGACGCCGGCGTCACATCCAAATATCGCGGTGCGCAAGGGCTCGATCCCGAGTTCATCAAAGAACTTGAAAAGCAGTTTGGATTCGACAAGCCGGCCCATGAGCGTTTCGCCTTGATGTTGTGGAACTACATCCGCTTCGACTTCGGCGAGAGCTATTTCCGGGATATCGCGGTATTGGACCTGATCGTCGAGAAGATGCCGGTCTCCATATCGCTTGGACTCTGGATGCTGTTACTCTCCTATGGAATTTCGATCCCGCTCGGCATTCGCAAGGCAGTGAAGGACGGCGCCCGCTTTGATGTCTGGACAAGCGCTGTCATTGTCGTTGGCTATGCGATTCCAGGCTTCCTATTTGCCGTTCTTCTGATCGTACTCTTTGCCGGCGGATCGTTCCTCGACTGGTTTCCGCTTAAGGGACTGACATCGGAAAACTTCGATCAGCTGCCCTGGTACGAGAAAATCATCGACTATTTCTGGCATCTGACCCTGCCGCTTATCTCGATGGCGCTCAGTGCCTTCGCAACCACGACCTTGTTGACCAAAAACTCCTTCCTGGATGAAATCCGGAAGCAATATGTCATGACTGCGCGGGCGAAGGGCCTTACCGAGCGCGAAGTCCTTTATGGCCATGTTTTCCGGAATGCCATGCTGATTATTATCGCAGGCTTTCCAGGGGCCTTCATCGGCGCTTTCTTCACGGGTTCACTTCTGATCGAAACGATCTTCTCACTTGACGGCCTGGGTCTGCTGTCCTTCGAGTCGATCCTGAACCGTGACTATGCTGTCGTGTTCGCGACCCTCTTTATCTTTTCGCTGGTCGGTCTTGTCGTCAGCCTGATTTCGGATCTCACCTATACATGGGTCGATCCGCGGATCGATTTCGAGACGCGGGAGGTCTGAGGCTCATGGATGCTCAGACCGATCCTGTGACAATCCAGGGCAAGACCGCCCCGTCGACACGAAGCCGGTTTTCGCTGTCTGCGATCAATCGACGGCGCTGGCTCAACTTCAAAGCCAACCGGCGCGGTTTCTGGAGCTTGTGGATCTTCCTATTGCTTTTCCTGGTCAGTCTGTTTGCCGAGTTTATCGCCAATGACCGCCCTTACATCATCCAGGTAGAGGGGAGTACCTACTTCCCGATTCTTTTCGACTATGAAGAGGCCGAGTTCGTCAAGGACGACCCTCTCGAAGGATTTGCCGATTATCGCGACCCGGCAGTGATCGAAGCTGTCGAAGAGCGGGGCGGATGGATGCTCTGGCCACCGATCCGCTACAGCTACGATACGATCAATCGCGACCTGCCCGTCCCGGCGCCGGCCCCGCCTTCGGGTGAAAACTGGCTTGGATCCGACGACCAGGGGCGCGATGTCGTTGCACGCATGATCTATGGCTTCCGAATTTCGGTTCTCTTTGGACTCGTGCTGACAGTCATCTCATCCGTCATCGGTGTCTCGGCCGGGGCGGTTCAGGGGTATTTCGGCGGTTGGACCGACCTCATCTTCCAACGCTTTATCGAGATCTGGACGAGTATTCCGGCGCTCTATCTGCTGATCATCATCGCAGCCGTGATCGAGCCGAGTTTCTGGATCCTTCTCGGCATCCTGCTGCTGTTCAGCTGGGTGTCGTTGGTGGGTGTGGTGCGGGCCGAATTTCTGCGTGGGAGAAATTTCGAATATATCAGCGCCGCACGTGCGCTTGGGCTATCGAATGCCAAGATCATGTTCAAGCATCTGTTGCCCAATGCGATGGTCGCAACGTTGACCTTCATGCCGTTTATTCTCAACGGCTCCATCGCCACGCTGACCTCTCTCGATTTTCTGGGTTTCGGACTGCCGCCCGGCTCACCGTCTCTCGGCGAGTTGCTCGCGCAAGGTAAATCCAATGTCCAGGCCCCGTGGCTCGGGATCACCGCATTCTGCGTCATCGCGGTCATGCTCTCTCTTCTGATCTTCATCGGCGAGGCCGTCCGCGACGCCCTCGATCCGCGAAAAACATTCTCGTGAGCCGGCTTATGGGAAATCCTGAAATACAAACCGTGCAGAGGTCCGCATGGTAGCATCGAGCGATAAGCCTCTTGTCGACGTCAGGGATCTGTCGGTTCTTTTCCGTTCGTCCGAAACGGAAACCCTTGCTGTCGACTCGATCTCGTTCGATATCAAACCCGGCGAGAGCGTCGCTCTGGTCGGTGAGTCGGGATCGGGAAAATCCGTCACGGCCCTTTCTATCATGCAGCTTCTGCCTTATCCGGCGGCATCTCATCCTACAGGCGAGATCCTGTTCAAGGGCGAGAATACGATGACCATGGAGCACAGCGAACTGCGCCGCATTCGCGGCAACGCCATCTCCATGATCTTCCAGGAACCCATGACCTCGCTCAATCCGCTGCACACGATCGAGCGGCAGGTCGGTGAGATCCTGAAACTACACCGCGGACTTTCGGATAGCGCCGCCCGCGAACGTGTGCTCGACTTGCTGAACAAGGTCGGCATCCGCGATCCCGAGCAACGCCTAAACTCCTATCCGCACCAGCTCTCGGGCGGTCAGCGCCAACGCGTGATGATCGCCATGGCCCTCGCCAATGAGCCGGACCTTCTGATTGCCGACGAGCCGACGACGGCCCTCGACGTGACCATCCAGGCCCAAATCCTGAAGCTGCTCAAGGAGCTGCAGCAGGAGTTCCAAATGGCCATGCTTCTCATCACCCATGACCTTGGCATCGTTCGGAAGATGGCCGATCGAACCTGTGTCATGAATGCCGGCCAGATCGTCGAACACGGGCCCACCGCCGATATCTTCTCGAATCCGCAGCATGCCTACACGAAGCATCTGCTCGATGCCGAACCCAAGGGCGATCCGCCAAAGGCCGACGATTCAGCTCCAATCGTTCTGGAGACCGAAGATCTCAAGGTCTGGTTCCCGATCAAACGCGGCCTCCTGCGCCGCACGGTCGACCATATCAAGGCGGTCGACGGGCTGTCGCTGGCACTCCGGGAAGGCCAGACACTCGGCGTCGTCGGCGAATCCGGCTCGGGCAAGACAACGCTTGGGCTGGCGCTGATGCGTCTCATTTCCAGCGAAGGCCCGATCGCCTATGTTGGACAGCGCATCGACGCCTATGATTCAAAGCAGATGCGCCCCCTACGCCGCGAAATGCAGATCGTCTTCCAGGATCCTTACGGCTCTCTCAGCCCGCGTATGTCGATCGGGCAGATCATCGAGGAAGGGCTTCTCATTCAGAGCCCGGAGATGACCTATGGAGAACGCCGCGAGCGCGTCGGCAACGCGTTGGAGGAGACGGGTCTCGACGCCAATCTGCAGGACCGTTACCCGCATGAATTCTCCGGCGGCCAGCGCCAACGCATCGCCATTGCCCGCGCCATGGTACTTGAGCCGAAGTTCGTCATGCTCGATGAGCCAACCAGCGCTCTCGACATGTCGGTCCAGGCGCAGATTGTCGATCTGTTGCGCGAATTGCAGGACAGGCACAAGCTCGCCTATCTCTTCATCAGCCACGATCTCAAAGTCGTTCGCGCACTCGCCAACTATGTGATCGTGATGCGAAGCGGCAAAGTCGTCGAGCAAGGCCCGTCACAGAAAATCTTCGACAGCCCGGATACCGATTACACCAAGGCCCTGATGGCGGCAGCCTTCGAGCTTGAGATTGCCTATCAGGACGCCGTAGCGAACTGAGCGAACCGATGGCACTCCTCATTATCAGCGGCGGCATGGACAAGGAGCAACTTGCCGGGGGAATTCGGCAGGGCAATCCGACACGCGATGTCAGAATTTGGCCAGAGACCGGCGACGTATCGGAAATCGACATTGCCATGGTCTGGCGCGCGCCTCATGGCGAACTCGCCAAGCTCCCTAATCTCCAGCTGATCATCAATATGGGCGCCGGCGTAGATCACCTCCTTCGGGATGAGACGCTACCGGACGTACCTCTTGTGCGTTTCGTTGATCCCAATCTGACGATGCGGATGAGCGAATATGTGACGCTTCACGTGCTCCTGCATCAGCGCCGCGTGCTTGAATATCGTGCGTTGCAGGCGCAAGCCAAATGGGAGGAGCTGCCGCAACCGGGCGCCAACGAGGTCCGTGTCGGCATCATGGGCACGGGCGTTCTCGGCCGCGATGCGGCCGAGAAGCTCGCCATGCTTGGATTTCAGGTCGCTGCCTGGAGCCGAACGGCAAAAGACCTCGGAGACATTACCTGCTTCGATGGGCAGAACGGATTGACGGATTTTCTTGCGCGGACGGATATTCTGGTTTCGCTCCTGCCACTCACGCCGGAAACCCAAGGCATTCTCAATCGACAGCTGATCGGAGGCCTGGCAAAGGATGGCCTGCTTCCCGGCCCCGTTATCATCAATGCCGGGCGTGGCGGTCTCCAGGTCGAGACAGACATCTTGTCATGTCTGGACGATGGATCGCTGTGGGCGACGTCACTGGATGTCTTCGAGGAAGAACCTCTGCCGTCCGATAGCGCACTTTGGTCTCATCCCCGTGTCGTCATATCTCCTCACAACGCCTCGATTTCGGACGAGCGCGCCGTCTGCCACTATGTTCTCAATCAGATAGAGCGATTTGAAGCGGGAGAGCAGCTGGAGAACATTGTCGATCGATCGCGGGGGTATTGATTTGTGACATTTTGCAGAGGTAGGGCGCTGCACTTTAGGAAATGCAGGTAGATGCTGACCCTGACCGCAGACGAGCAGGCTATTGTGTCAGGTGCAGACGGAAACACGGCCGAGCAGTTGGCCCTGCAACTTGTCGTCGAAGCCGCCCGGATCCTAGGTGCCGACAGACTGGTTCCCATTGTCTCCAGCCACATCGACGGATGCCTCTATCATGGCGATTCAGGCGTTCTGTATTGCGAGCGGCTGGCTGCAAATGGCGGCCGGGTAAAAGTTCCAACGACCACCAATGTGGGCGCCCTCAACCTCCTAAATCCCGACCAGGTCCGTGTTCCAAAAGACAGGCGGGCCATGGCTGCTCGCCTGATGACAGCCCACACGCAAATGGGATGTCAGCCAACCTGGACCTGCGCGCCTTATCAGGCAGGCGCGCGGCCAGCGCTCGGAGCACAAATAGCCTGGGGTGAATCGAATGCTGTGGCCTTCGCAAACACCGTTCTCGGCGCGCGCACAAACCGATATGGCGATTTCCTCGACATCGCCTGCGCCCTGACGGCGCGCGCGCCCAATTACGGCCTGCATCGCACCGGGGATCGACGAGCAAGATTGTTGGTCGATGTGAGCAAGCTGTCGGAACGCCTGAAACGCGAAGATGCGTTCTATCCGGTTCTCGGCGCATTGATAGGACGTGAGGCCGGCGATGCTGTCTGTGTCGTGGATGGTCTCGCCGTGCAGCCAAACGAGGATCAACTCAAGGCGCTTTGCGCGGCCGCAGCGGCAACGGGAGCCGTCGCCTTGATCCACATTGTCGGCGTCACCCCCGAAGCCGGCAATCTCGAGGCGGCTCTTCAGGACGAGCACCCGGATGAGACGATCATTGTCGATGCCGATATGATCGATGCCGCCCGGCGCTCTCTCAGTTTGTCCACTTCCGGCACGATCGATTGCGTGGCTCTCGGCAGCCCGCATTTTTCCGGCGACGAATGTCGGCAACTGTTGAGATTGGCCAAGGGGAGACCATTTCGCACGCCTGTCTATGTCTGTCTTGGCAGGCACACTTTGTCGGATTTGGAGAGCGACGGCACACGCAACGCTCTCGCCGGTCTCGGCGTGGAATTCGTTGTCGATACCTGTGTCGTCGTCACTCCGATCCTACCCAAAGGCAAGGGTGTGATGATGACGAACTCGGGAAAGTTCGCTCACTATGCAATGGGCAACACCGGATACGAGCCCCAATTCGGGGCGCTGAGCGAATGCGTCGAAAGCGCTGTTGCAGGGCGGGTTGTGCCGAATCCCGAGATATGGTCATGACCTGGCGAACGGACATTCTGATCGAGGGCGAAGCCGAGGGCACAGTCCTGCGATTCGAGGCGCCGATCAGTTTTTGGGGTGGTGTGAACCCTGAAACGGCCGTCGTTTCACTCGCCGGGCATCCTCAATTCGGTGAGGTCATCGCCGACAGAATACTGGTCATCCCGCAGCTGGTCGGATCAAGTTCGTCGAGTGCTGTCATGTTGGAGTTGCTCTACCGCAATATTGCTCCCCGCGCATTGATCCTCGGCGATCGAGACGCAATTCTTCCCGTCGGTGTTGTTGTCGCAGGGCAAATGGGGTGGTCAACCATACCTGTCTTGATACTCGCCAACCCGGTGTTGCAATCGGGCGATCGAGTCCGTGTTGATCGCGAAGGTACAATCCGGATGCTATCGGACATGCCGCCGACGGGCTGACTTGCAACAACCCGCAATCCTTGGAGCGCGTCGCGCCTAACTGAATTCGTATGGTTTGCGCTCCAATCTCACTTATTGAGGCCTGTCTCCATCCCACAACCGGCGCAGGGTTCTTAGCGAATGTTGTTGGCACGCTTCTGCGTGGCCTTTTCCTTCCGAAAGCACGCAAGCGTCAGCCCATAGATGCAACCGACCACGATAAGTAGTGCAACAATCTGATAATTCCTGACGGTATCCCCCAGGAAGGCGACGGCAAGTATCATGGTTAGGGCGGGCCATGGCGTTGTAATCGAGCTGGCCAACGACACGTCAATGTGTCGGACGGCATAAAACCAGACAATCAATTCGAGGAAATAAACGAAGCCCATTACCGCCGACATTGTATGTAGGATCGCGCTCGTGCCGGCGGCGATTCCTGACGGAACGGCAATCGCAAGAACAACGAACAGAAACAGCGTCGAGATTGTGACACGGAAAAAAGTCACCTGTACCGGGGTGATAGATGTACGACCCAGTTCTTCCTTGATGATCACGTGCGCTATGCTCCATAGCAACGGCACAGCCAGAGAAACAAGAAACCAAGGCGACAAGCCCGATATCTGAAATGTGCCGCCCGTTCCGAGGTAGTAGAGCGAACCGATCAATATGGCTGTGAGAGCCAGCTCGACAGCCGATTTTCTCCGCTTGAGGAACAGGCTTTCCCAGAGAATGGCGAACAATGGGTAGGCTTGCATGGCGATGGCGGCATTGGCTGCACCCGCTTTTCCAACACCCAGGACATAGAGATATGTGGACAATCCGAACAATGCTCCTGTGAAGAGCACCACGGCAATCATCCAGGATCTCTCCCGCCGGGAAAGATAGACGCCAAAAATCCCCGGCGTTCCACTCTTTAGCTCAAGGCCCAGAGCCGGCAACGCAAAGACGGACTGCCAGACAGATAGGGCGAACGCGAACGGTAAGGCCCCAACCTCGGACGAGCGGAGGTTGGCGATGATCGGCATCATGCCGATAAGCACCAGGCAGATCAGCGAAAAGGCGATGCCTTTCCCTAGAGAGGGGGAAACGAGCGACATAGGTATCGTCCAATTGGAATTGAGCTTATTGATCTTAAAATTGAACTGTGCAATATATCGATGCAATAAAGATATTGATCTGATTGCAATGTGGATACCCGATCTCAGCGGACGGCTTGGCCCCAAATATCTCCAGATTGTCGAGGCGATGGCCGAGGATATCGCCTCGGAGCGTCTGGCGATCGGCACCCGCCTCCCGCCTTACCGAGAACTGGCCTATCAGCTGGGAATCTCTGCGAACACGACAAGCCGGGCCTACGCGGAAGCTGTTAAGCGGGCTCTGCTGCAGGGGGAAGTCGGGCGCGGCACCTTTGTTCGATCGCCCGATCTCGCCTTGAAGACGGACAGGCAATCCAACCTGCTCCGCGAAAGATCGGGACCGATCGATCTTTCGCGCAACCTGCCGATCCCCGGAATTGCCGAGCCGCATATCCGGCATGTTCTCAAAGAGATTTCAAGGAGCGAGGCACTGCCGGCTCTCCTGGATTACCAGACAAACGAAGATCTCGGACATCACAATGAATCGGGAGCTATCTGGCTCGAAAACTGTGGCGTGACGTCTGGACCCAATCAGGTTCTGGCGACAATGGGCGGACAGCACGGCCTGCTTTGCGCGTTGATGGCCCTCACGAGGCCGGGTGATCTGCTGTTAACGGAGACGCTCTCCTACATGCCGATTCGGGCGATGGCCGAGCGGCTCGGTCTGAACACAGCAGCCGTCGCCATGGATGCCGATGGCGCAATTCCCGAAGCCTTTGAAGAGTTGTGCACACATGCGAAGCCAAAGGCTTTCTATCTGATGCCGACGCTGCAAGTTCCGACAACCGTTACGCTCGCAGATACCCGGCGCATGCAAATCGCTGAGATCGCGCAGAGACACGATGTCATTCTTTTGGAAGACGACGTCTTTGGCCCCCTCAAAGCAGATCGACCCTCCCCGATCGCAACGTTGGCGCCCGAACATACGATCTATGTCACGAGCCTGTCGAAATCGGTCGCCCCTGGATTGCGGGTCGGCTTCCTGCATGCGCCAACACCTTTGGTTCCCGCTTTGCATCACGCAATTAATCTCAGCATCTGGATGACGCCGCCTATGACATTGGAAATCGCGGCCCGTTTGATCCGGGATGGAACTGCGATGAAACTGGCGACCCAACAGAGAAAAGCTGCCGAACATCGCCAGTCACTTGCCCGCTCCATCCTGGGGAATGCCGAATTCACGGCAGATCCGCACGGTTTCCATCTCTGGATGTCGCTACCGGAAGACCGAAGAGCGGACACCTTCCGCGCACAGAGTGCCCGCCACGGCGTGCTTGTGAGTGATGGGCGCAGCTTTGCGGCACGAGCGGATGATGCTCCCAATTCGATCCGCGTATGTCTGACTCACGAGGCTGACGATGCTCGTCTCCGAAAAGGCCTTCAGATTCTGGGAAACTTGTTGCATGTACCCATGAGTGCATCCGACATGGATATATGATGCACAAGCCGGTACATAGAGCATCCAGGCTAGAACTGGAGACCCGCGCGGACCCCAATATTGGTCAGTCCGGCATTTTCATGGCACAGGCCGAAATTGTCGAGATGCTCGACAGTCAACATCACGCGCCAGCGGTCACTCACATCCGCGCCGAGGGAGGCCGACTGATGCCCGATCGGGTTGCAGCCGAGCTTTCGCGCTCTGACGTTTCGGTTTCCCGTATAGCCGTCATGAACGGCTATGCTCAATGAGGATTCGAAGAAGATACGATCGGTGAGATAATGGTCCCACGCGAGGCCGATCGAGCCGTGGCTCGTTCCGCCATCGAGATTTATCGAGCCGCCAAAGCGAAAACGCGGCGACAAGAAGAAATCCAACACGGCATGCCCGGTATCCCCATTCAAGCGACCAACCAGAAGCTCCAAATTGATGTCGGCGACGCTTCCTTCCCGCGCGTCGTCCTGAATGCCCATCACACGCTTGAAGCGGCTGTCCTCATGATAGAGCACGCCGAACCTAAACTCGCGATCGACAGAACGCGCCTCGCGATACTTATCGGCGTTCGCATCCGTCACACCAAAGACGCCCACGGCCGACAGACAAATGCAAGCCAGCATTATCCACGCCAGAGAGCAGAACTTAGCGAACATGACGCTAATCCCCCAAAACACGACCCAAGCACTCAATCAGCATACAATCGGCAATCTGGAATTGCCGTGGTTTATTTGCAACAGTCCAGGCAATAGCAACACCAAACTCTTTCAATCGATCACATTTATCTGATAAATTTGAACAATTTGGCGCCACAGATACTGTGCCTCAAATGCAACAACTGTGGATAATTGCCATTTACAGCTGTTCAGAGGGTTGCAATACCGGTTTCGCGGGACTCAGCCACCTCGGAATCCAATAGGCAAACTGCAGCTATTGGAGCGTTTCGGAAATCCATAAGGTGCCTCGATAATGACAGCTTATTGATCGGCATCCGAAGAGCGGAGACCCCAATAATCGATACACACAATTGTGACAATGAACGACGTCGTTCGCGCGTTGGATGCTGTCAGATTTCAGCGTTCGAAGAAGAGCCCTGGCCCGGCTTAGGTCACGCGGACGCACTCACCGATTTGTTGGAGCGGCTAAAAGCCGCCAGTTGCGTGCCGAGTCGTCTGCCTCGCCACGAACTGCCGCGGTGATCGCTGCGATGATCTTATCGGCGATGTGTTTTCGATAATGGATCGGGTCCCAGTAATTCGTGTCCGTGCGCGTGATCTGCGAGGTGAACCTGAAGTCGATCACATGCGCGCGATGTCGCGCAGCCAGATCGGCAATACGGCTCTTGCACTCTGTTTCACGGGCGGCGGCCCTGCTTCCGGGATCAGGTTGATCGGCGATGTGTGCAGGCATGAAAATCATGATGGCAACCGCCTTGCCGTCGATGGCCTGCAAGATCTCCTCGATCCATGTCAGCGTTGGAAACCGCCAGCTTGATATCTCCGCAGGCGTCGGAACATACTGCGGCGATTGAGGCTGGACACCGTGCGGTCGCAGTCGCCAGATCGACCGTTGCGCCTTCTGAGCATCGTAAGTGCTTTTGCGCAAGTACGCCTTCTTGTATCCATTCTCGAAAAAAGGCAGGTAATGCCGATAGCCCAAATGATGCATGGCCTTCAAAATGGCGATTTTCAGCGCCCGGGAATGGTAGATGTGTGGAATGTCATTGAGCGCATTCCGGTCATATGCCCAATCCGGAAATTTCTTGAATATGGAACGTACCTTGTCCGTATCTTGCTTGCACCATGATGCATCAAATCCCAGGATCACCTGTTTGAAGTCCCTGGCATTGCTAACGAAGTATTTGGCTAACCGAAACTGTTCCCAAGGCTGAGCAGCGCTCATCGCAAGATTCAGGAACCGTCCTCCGAGCGCCGAGCCGAGTGCTTCGGGGGACATCGCGCGCACGGCCGACGTTCCGATGATGGCTGAGTCATATCTGCCCGTGTGAATGAGGCCAGGCCCCATGACCCGATGCTCGTCATCCATGGCGACATGAGCCAGGAGGGCGCGATTGCCAAAGCTGCCATAGGGGTCGACCAGGACGATGAACGCAAAGATCAACAGGCAGAGACCGCCTGTGGCGATCACAAGCACCCTGAGAAAGCTGGTCCAAGACAGACTATTCGGGACATTCATGATGCAGCATCAAAATTGAAAATAGACAAAACTCTCGATCTCACCGATACCGACCTCGAGCACGCAGGCGACGGCGACGACGACAGCTCCCGCCAATACCATCGGTTTCGGCTCGAGCCGTTCCTTGGCAAGCATCACACCAGTGACTTTGGACAACGACAGCGCTCCCGCCAAAAGGAGTAAAGCCAATGTCCCGACGGATGGCAATTGCCCCGTGCCCCGCACTCCGAGAAACCCCCAGTAAATATTGCCTGCCGTCTCGAGATCGGGCGACCGGAAGAGAACGGTGGTCAGAAAGAAGAAGCCGATCGTGAGAAACCATGCGAGCAGGCTGGGCAACGGTACGGACGCTTTTCTCCACACACGGCAGACAATGAGGCCGATCCCGTGAAGCAGGCCCCAGATCACGAATGTCCAACCGGCGCCATGCCAAAGACCGCACAAACCCATCGTGACCATTGTGGCCGTGATGTATTGCCGCCATCCGCGACGGCGCCGCGCCAGCGGCATAAAGACATAGTCACCTAAGAACTTAGTCAGCGTCATATGCCAACGCTGCCAGAGCTCGGAGAGCGTAAGTGCGCGATATGGGGCATTGAAGTTCTCAGGAAGCATCAACCCCAGCATCAGCCCGATTCCGATGGCCATGTTCGAATAGGCAGCAAAATCGAAGTATACCTGCAATGCAAATCCGACCGTCGCCTGAGCGGAGTTTGACATGTCGGTCGGACCATAAAACGCAGCCGCATATATGGGGTCCGATACCCTGGCGAGCCTATCGGCAATAAACACCTTCTCCGTCATTCCGATCACGAACAGAATGAGGCCCCGGCTAATCCGTTCGGCTACACCCGGCTTGATAGGGTCCAAATCGAACTGCGCCATGATCTGGTGATGACGGACGATTGGCCCTGCAATTAGTTGCGGGAAGAGAACGACGAAGAGGGTGAAACGGCGCAGAGAATAGATCGGCGCGCCGCCTCTCAGCAGGTCAGCGAGATAGGAGACAATCTGGAACGTGTAGAAGCTGATACCGATGGGCAGGACAAGATTATTCTGCGGAAATTGCAATCCGGTGATATCCTCCAGAACCGCAACGAAGAAACCTAGATACTTGAATGTGCCGAGTGCACCGAGATTCAGCGCGATTGCCAGGACTGGAATTGGTCTGAATGCGTACCGCTGATACAATTTCGCCGCGAGCCAACTGACGAGCGTTTGTCCGAGCAAAAGCGGCAAGAATCTGACGTCCCACCAACTATAGAACAGCAGAGATGCAACGATCAGCAGCAGCTCGCGCGCGCGTTGATCATGGGCAAGAGCGTAGTAGAGAGCGATCGTCGCCGGTAGAAAGCAAAGTACGAATAATTGACTGTGAAAGAGCATGGGTGGGGTCCCAGACGCAGTGACCCACCAAAAAAGCATGGCGCGGTGGACGATTACTCATAGTTGATCCGCACGATACCGTCTATTCGCAACGTGACCGCCCGCTTGCTGCGCAGTGCCGCAATCTGTACCGATGCGGACCAAGACAGGCTTCCGATTGCCGACATGCCGTTCCACGTCCGGATCGCCTCCCGCAGGCGATCACTTTTGGATGACAAAGTTGCCGTCATCGGTGGCCTTACCGCTCAAAAAATGCGGAGCAGGGCGATCTCGGAAGCTTCGTCCGATATGGATCAGCTGAATATGAAATGAGGGCGCATGCAGATGGTTTCTATCGTGTCATGTGCCACCCTGTCGTGACAGAGAGCGCTCAGTCCTTCTCGATGTCCAGTGGCCAGCTGGGAAATTCGGCACCACATTGCCGACAGGCGTTCTGGTTGACGATGCGGAGGTGATAGCCATATCGGGCGCCGCATTGCGGACAGATCCGTTTGGCATCGATGAACATGATTCCTGTGCCGGCGCACGCACAAACCGCTGTGACAACTTCCTCGACACAGCCTGTGCCCTGACAGCGCGCGATACTGCTGCTCGATGTCAACAAGCGAACAGAATGCCTGAAACGCGAAGACGCGTTCTATCCGATTCTCAGTGCATTCATCGGACGTGAAGTCGGCGGTGCTGTCTGTGCTGGGCGAGTGCGCCTGTCGTCGTTCACGAAAACCCGATGTTTCAATCGGGTGATCGCTTCAGGATCAACCCAGAGGGCACCATCCGAATTCTTTGAGCGTTCCAGTTTCGACGCTGCATCCGGTGCTCCGCCTTGCGGGCAACCTCCAGCGCCATGTTGCCGACCAAGCATAAATTGAATTTTTCGTTTTTAATATGCGGAAAATCTCGTTTTTCAAATACATTTAACCTGTGTCAGAAGGGAATCAGAACACACAGCGCTAAGACGCCAATGAGGGAAGCTTTGACGACGATGAAACACTATCTGATTTCTGTTGGCTTGATTGGATTTCCGCTGGCGATTGCGGGCGGGACTACAGCACTCTTTCCCTCGGAACTGCTGACGGATCAGTCTGGAGCCACCCTTCAAATTTCGAAAAAGCAATTGAATAGCGACGTATTAAGTCCCTACGATGCGATAAGCTCAGACTATCTTGGCTACCGGTGACCCGAATAGGTTTTCGCTCAGTTTTCGGGAGGAAGACGCCCCCGGAAAGCCTTGTCGTCCGGCGGCATTTTTACGAAATTGCGTTACTATCTCTAACCTGCGCCTGCTCCTACGAAAGAGCGACGCTTTACAGACTCCCGGCGAGATCACGCAGAATTTCAAGCATAGGCTCGAAGACTGCATCGTCTTTTTCCTCGGAATAGACCGCATACGCGGGATACACAAATCGCGGGGCCCGCTTTACCACGCGTAGCTCTCCAGACTCCAAATACGGCCGGGCGGCGCGTATCGGAAAATATCCGGTGGCCGTTCTGCCGAGAAGATAGTTCACCCCCAGCGTGCCAATATCCAAAAACAGGCCCGGCCGAGTCTCATCCGGAAACGCCAATGCGTGATCAGCCTGAAATTCCGGTCCCCAGTTTACGAATATGTAGCTATCGCTGGGCTGTCGCAGCCGCGCATCTCCACTTGTTATCATGACGAGTTCTTCGTCGAAGAGATGTTCGATCTTCAGACCAGGTCGTTGGACGGGTCGATACATCACGCCCAGATCGATCGTTCCCTCGATGAGACGCTCCATTAGCCCGCTCGAGAAACCGAGCGAAGCCGTGATGGCAATGTCCGGGATTTGCGTACGTAGCTGAGCAACCCAGGACAAGATGAAACCGTCCCAGAGACTGAACTGTCCACCGACTGCAATATGATCCTGATACTCCTCGTCCAACCCGACTTCGAGCCGAGCATGCTCCCATACCCTGACAAGGGCAATCGCGTGTTTCCGAAACTGATCGCCTGCGACCGTCAGGCTCGCGCCTGCTTTGGAACGTTCAAAGAGTGTTTTGCCGATCAGATCTTCCAGCGACCTGATGCGGCTGGAAACCGTTGATTGCGTGACATGGACGCGATTAGCGGCGTCGACGAAGCTGCCTGTTTCAACAACCGCCAAAAATGTGCGGGCGAGATTGACGTCCATTACTCGCTTCCGTCCAGTCAAATTCATCTATCGGCAATACAAATATCAAACACCGAAAAAATCTGCTTTTCAACTGCAAATTCGAGATGCAATTTTCAACCACCATCATGACTTGTTCAGAGTCACGGATGACCCAGGAGATGAAGTCGCGCAGAATCAGACAGCGATATCATCATGGAATGCGGTTGATACCAACTATAGGAACTTGAGATGAAACGTTCGATTATTGGTAGCAGTATCCTGCTGGCCCTCCTCGCGGTGGTGCCCGCTAAAGCCGCTACCATCACCAACAACGAAGCTAGTGACCAGAAAATCACGGTCCTGCAAGGTGATGCTTCGGAACTTGTCGAATTCGCGCCGGGCCAGAGAATCGAAGGTGTCTGCAGTTCGAGTTGCACACTTCGACTAGGCAACGGTGACGAGTTCGAATTGGAACCGGAAGACGTTGTTTCAATCGAAGATGGAAGCCTGTTCGTCGTTCCCGAGTCCCAGGGTTCTGCGGACACTGACCAGGAAAAGCCAGTCAACCAGTAACAGATGCGCCGTAAGGCGCCTCTGCCCCCATCATCCCAATGCACCCGACCTGTTCCCCACCAGGTCGGGTGCGCATCCATTTCCGGTGTCATGGTTGGCCATACGCATTTCAATCATTTTCGACTATCCAACGGCCAGCTCGGGAACTCGTTGCCGCATTGCCGGCACGTGTTCTGGTTGACGATGCGCAGATGATAGCCGTACCTGGTACCGCATTTGGAACACACTCGTTTGGCTTGGACGATGACAATACCTGTGCCTGCAATGCAGACACCGACAATCATTGCCGCACGAAGCAGAGGTTCAGAGAACCCAAGGGCTTCGGAGAGAATCAATACGCCGAGGCAAGCTGTTGCCACCCAAAGTAGCGGATCGAGCCAACGCGGCTTTTCCTGTTGATCGGTCGTCGGCTCTTTGCTCATCTGATTGGGTACCACTGCCTCGATATCAATTGGATCTTGTCAGTCGAGGCGCTTGATCGCCGTCACCGGACCATGGATTCCGGCTATGCGTTCGACAGCCACAGAGAGTGGTTCGATGACGGTCTGCATGTAATACCCATTTGCGTGCAAGACATTTTCGCCATTCACCATAACCCCGAGATGGCCGTTCCAGAAGACGAGATCACCGCGCTTGAGTGCCGCATGATTCTTCGGGTCGGGCAACGCTTCACCGAGCGTCGCTTCCTGCATGTCGCTATCGCGGAGCGCATGCCGTCCTGCCGCTTGCAGCGACAACTGAATCAGGCCCGAACAATCGATGCCAAGGCTTGTGCGCCCTCCCCACAAATAGGGCGTGCCGAGAAACCGTTCTGCGACAGCAACGAAGTCAGGTTCAGGTTCTCCGATGGGAGAAATATGTTTTTCGAACACAAATTCCCCCGATGCAATCTGCACAAAACCGGTTTCGCCATGCGCTGCCCCCGCAACAGCAAATTCGGCGTTCAAGGTGAGAAGGGTCGATGGCGGCACCTTCTTATCGGGGACCGGATAGCTGTGCGTGTGGAGCGCCGCAACCCTGTGCGTACCCGGCTCAGATACAGGCCCAAGCGCCTCGCTCGGCACATATCCCACATAGCAGTCGCGGTCGACCTGGACCCAGGACCAGCCCTCATGCTCGTCGAACGCGCGAACGGTTTCACCATAGAGCACCTCGGTATCGAGACGCGCATCGAACCGCGGGCTTCCCCGCAGAGGCGCAACCGGCTCGACGACTTGCCGCGGTTCGCCTTCCACAAAGCGTGCCGCCTCGACCTGGCCTTCAAGCACCGTTGCGGCGAGGTCCGCGCGATACACATTCAGGCGCCGGTCGAGCTCAGGCGCGCTCATGTGCCGAATATACGCAGAAACGTATCGAACAGAGCGCGGGCCCCTTGCGGCTCGCCTCCTTTCGGGCGGCCCGGCTTTGCGCTCGGATTCCAACCGTAGATATCGAGATGGGCATACCGCTCCGCCTTGGCGACAAACCGCTTTAGAAACAGCGCCGCCGTAACCGAGCCGGCAAATGGACCGTCCGAGATGTGATTGACGTCGGCAACGCTGCTCTTGAGTGTCTTGTCGTAGGGCATCCAAAACGGCATCCGCCAGAGATGGTCGGCAACCGCGGATGCGGATTTAAGCACATCGTCGGCAAAGGCATCGTCGTCGGAATAGAAGGGCGGCAGATCGGGGCCGAGTGCAACCCGTGCTGCGCCTGTCAGGGTTGCCATCGAAACCAGATAGTCGGGCGTCTCCTCATCCGCCAGAGAAAGGGCATCGGCGAGAACCAGACGGCCCTCGGCGTCTGTGTTTCCGATTTCGACGGTCATACCATTGCGGCTGTGGAGAACGTCGCTTGGTCTGAACGCATTGGCCGAGACATTGTTTTCGGCGGCCGGCACCAGGACCCGCAGACGAACTTTGAGCCCGGCGCTCATGATCATCGAGGCCAAAGCAAGAACGGCGGCGGCGCCTCCCATGTCTTTCTTCATCAGAGCCATCGAATTGCCGGGCTTGAGATTGAGCCCGCCCGTATCGAAACAAATGCCCTTCCCGACCAACGTGACCTTGGGAGCCTCGGCATCGCCCCACCGGACATCGATGAGACGGGGCTCCCGATCACTCGCCCGACCGACCGCATGGATCATCGGGAAGTTCCGATCGATCAGAGCATCGCCCGTCGTCACTTCGATCTCTGCGCCATGGGCATCGCTGAGTTCACGCGCCGCCATCTCTAGCTCGGCAGGCCCAAGGTCGCTCGCCGGCGTGTTGATCAGATCGCGCCCGAGATAGACGGCACGCGCCAGATGCCGTACCCGGTCGATATCGATGCCGGCGGGGACTTTCAACGAACGAGGCGTTCGTGAGTCGGCGCTCTTGTAGCGCTCGAAAATATAGGACCCGAGCAACCATGCCAGCGCGACCTGTTCGGCATTACCGACGTCGTCTGCGAGATGATAGGCCCCCTGCGGCAGGGCCGTCGGCAAAGCCCCTGGCAGAAGTGCCGACCACTCGCCATCCTCCTTGCCTTTACCCATCACGACACCTTCGATCTTGCCTTCAGATCCTGGCAGCGTCACGACACTCCCAGCGCCGGCCGTGAATCCGACAGCGTCGAGCCAGGCACGATGGTGATCGGGTAGTTCATCAAGGTCCTCTTTTCGGACCAGGTTGACCTGACGGGTCTCAGCTTCGGAATCGGATGGAATGAGCAACTGGTCGAGAGTTTCGTCGTAGCTTTGATATGACATTGATGAAACCGCTATGATTTGGGTACGAATGATGGCTTGGTGGCGGATCGATTAATGCCAAGCCAACGGCACAAACACAATGGGATAGACATGCAGAGCACTGCCTACACGCTCGTGATCGGCGACAAGAACTACTCGTCCTGGAGTCTTCGGCCATGGCTCGCATTGACCAGATGCGGGCTCGCTTTCGAGGAGGAGAAGGTCAATCTCAGGGAACCGAACTACCGCGAGCAGATCCTGGCGCATTCGCCTTCAGGCCTCGTACCGGCGTTGATCGTGAGCGACATGACGATCTGGGATACGCTGGCGATCATGGAGTATCTCGCCGAACACCATCGCGATGCCGGTCTCTGGCCCGAGACTGTCGGCGCACGTGCCCTGGCCAGATCGGTTGCCGCGGAGATGCACTCAGGCTTCTATCATCTGCGCGACAAGATGCCGATGGATTTCACGCGTATCCTTGCACCGGTTGCGGACGACGACCGTGTCGCAGCCGACATTTCGAGGATCGTTGCGATCTGGCGCATGTGCCGGGCCGAGCATGGTGTCGGCGGCGGATTTCTTTTCGGCAACTTCACGATCGCGGACGCGATGTATGCTCCTGTTGCCTCGCGGTTCAGGACGTATGGCGTCGACCTGGCCGCCCATGGCGACGATGGAACGGCCGCGGCCTACCGCGACCATATTCTGGCGATGCCTGAGCTTTTGCAATGGGCGGAGGATGCCAAATGTGAGCTTGTCGAACGCGGAGAGACGGTTTGACGATCGGTGTTGTTGGTGCTGTCCGGCATGATCGGGCCGTGTTGATTGATCTGAGTTTGTTTCGCTCACGGCTATTCCGCGCTGAAGCGCGGGCCTCCGCGGGGGCGGCCTGACCGGCCGGCGCGCGGTCGCGCTTGCCGCGCCACTAAGGCGCGGTGATCCTTGTTCCCATGTGGCATTGGGAAAATGAGCCGGTGCTGTTCGGTGGAATGGTGCCGTGGTCTTAAGATCTGGATTCATTTCGCTCACGGCTGTTCCGTGCCTTCGGCACGGGCCTCCGCAGTGGCGGCCTGACCGGCCGGCGCGCAGTCGCGCTTGCCGCGCCACTATGGCGCGGTTATCTCGTACCTATTGGAAATCGTGCCGTACAGCACCAGCCATACGGCACGATCTGTCATGGAACCAAGAATAACCGAGCGACCAGCGAGGCAAGGCCAAGCGGCCGCCGCCCGGTCAGGGCGCCCTCGCGGAGGCCCGCGCAAAGCGCGGAATAGCCGTGAGCGAAATGAATCCAGATCTCAAAACACGGCACCATCCCGCCGTATAGCACCAACAACATGGCACGATCTCTCATGGAACCAAGAACAACCGAGCGACTAGCGAGGCAAGGCCAAGCGGCCGCCGCCCGGTCAGGGCGCCCCCGCGGAGGCCCGCGCGTCAGCGCGGAATTGCCGTGAGCGAAATAAACTCAAATCTCAAAACCACGGCACTTTCCCGCCGTACCGCACCCAGAACCACAGCCATATCGGCCTGCAAAACAACGACATCTACGCCCCTCGCAGCACCTCCGAATTCACCACATTGATCGGAGCCCCTTCGGAGAAAGCGTTGATCTGATCGAAGATGTCCGTGAACTGGAGCTCATATTCTTCCTGCGTGACGTAACCGATATGTGGCGTGGCGACGACATTGTCCATTTGCAGAAGCGGATCTTCCGAATCGCGAACGGGTTCCGTGTCGAAGACATCCACTGCCGCCCCGCCGGGCCGGCCTTGCTGCAAGGCCCTTAAGAGCGCGCCAGGCTGGATCAGTCCGGCACGGCTTGTGTTCACCAAAAGAGACGCTGGCTTCATTTGCGCCAGGTCTTCGGCTGTGACGATGCCGCGCGTCGAATCATAAAGGCGCAAATGCAGAGACAGGACATCGCAGTCTTGGAAGAACGCCTCTTTGCTCTTTGCCGTTTCCCACCCGTCTGCAACGGCTCTCGCACGCGAACCTTCGCTTGCCCAAACCAGAACGTTCATACCGAAGGCCTTCCCATATCCGGCGACCGCCTCGCCGATACGGCCATATCCGAAAATTCCGAGCGTTTTATCTCGCACCGTATTGCCCACTCCGATCTGCCAGTTGCCGGCTTTGAGCGATTCCATCTGTTGTGGGATTTGCCGCATGCCGCTTAAGACCAGACCCCAGGTAAGCTCTGCTGCCGCAAAGGAGGGTGTGCCCGGATGCTGGCTGGACGACACGACAACCCCCTGCCGCGTACAGGTCTCGACGTCGATATGCGGATAGACGCTTCGCTGGCTGATGAGCTGGAGGTTCGGCAGTCGCTCGATAAGGGCCTTACGGATCTGTGTCCGCTCTCGGATCAGAACGAGCGCTTCCGTCTCAGCCAGTCTCTCGGCCAACATATCGACGTCCTGCACATGATCATTCCAGATTGTCACATCATGTCCGTCAAGCTTCGCAAAACAAGGCAGCGTGCGGAGCGTATCGAAATAGTCGTCGAGAATTGAAACCTTCATCTTGAGCACCTCCGCCATTCATACCGGTCAACCGGACACCTTAGATTCTCTCCCACAGAAGCTGGAAAGCAGGCAAGCCCACCGCGTTGGAATTCCGCACGATAAGCCGCTGCCTTTGCTCGTCGTCTATCGGGTTAAGGCTTTTTTGACGACTGTGCCGGAATATAACACTCAGGCAGAATAGAGCGCTTCGGTAGGCGCGCTTAGAGGATTTCAGTATGCAGCATGTGCCTCTCTCCGGGGCCGCGTACACGCGCAGCTTCACAATCATTCTTCTCATGAGTACGGCAGTGATAACACTTACAGCCGGCTGCTCGCCATCCGGCCGCGATCGAGCCGTCCAGTCTTTGAGCAAGCCAGCAACCCCTCAGGCTCCAACCCGTCAGGCGGCCGCCCAAGGCAACCAGCTGCAGGCCGCGACAAGCTATTGGGCCGGCCAGTTCCAGAAGAACCAAAAGGATCCGGCAGCTGCCTGGAGCTACGCGATGAACCTGAGGGCAATGGGTAAGAAGAAGGAAGCCTTCGATATCCTTGAAATCGCCCACAAGCACCATCCCAATGACCCGCAGATAACGTCGGCTCTCGGAAGGTTTGCTGCAGATCTCAACCGGACAGACGTTGCCGAAAAACTTCTTGATCGTGCCGTCCAGACCAAGATGGCAGGCGACTGGCGTACATTGTCGGCACGCGGCGCCGTTCATGCAAAAAAGGGCGAGTACGGAAAAGCTCAGCGACTGTTCGAAGCGGCGCTCGAAAAGAAGCCTAACGCCCCCGCAATTCTGAACAATCTCGCTCTTGCCTACGCCATGGATGGGAAAGCCGATCGCGCAGAGCCGATCCTGCGCCAAGCCATGGCCTCCGGATACGACGATCCCCGAGTGCGCCAGAACCTGGCACTCGTACTCGGCCTTCAAGGAAAATTCGGCGAAGCCAAGCAAGTGGCTTCCGTTGACCTTTCGGGCGATGAAGCAGGCAAGAATACGGAGTTTCTTCGCAACATGGTTCGCGATGAAATCAAAATGGCTGCGCAAAAGCAGCCACCTGTTGTGACTGCCCCGAACGACGCGCCATCGAACGTTCATCTCGCTACGGCGAAAGAAGGGAAAATGCCAGCAGGCAAGACGCCACACGCTGCACCGAAATCCCTGGCACCACCGAATGCCGACAATGGTGTGATCACTGAAGTTATCGAACCTGTATCAAAACCACGCCGGAAACCGATTGCAAGAAAGTCGACAGCGCCGAAAAAGAAGCTCCCGTTCCGGCTCTAAAAAAACCTTTCGATCCAAATTCTGGGCTAAAAGAAGACCTTCTCCCTCCCCGGAGAAGGTCTTTTGCGTGGCTATGAACGCAGAAGAGACTTCTTTACCAAAACGCCACAATGATCGACACGCGAACCAAGGTCGCCTTGCCAAGGCGATGGCTGAAGAGAAGCGCAAGCCCAAGCAAGAATATTCAGCGCTTGGTTGTTTGATTGCAGTTGGAGTCCGCTGCCTTCTGCGACGACATCGATTTGACAGCACTCATACCATTGCCGGTCGGCATGGGCGCTAGAAAGAACCCCATGCCGTGCTTCCGATGTCCGAGCGATTAGATCCACCCGCGTGGAATCGGTATCGACTAGGTGCAGAGAAATTGATCGATTCTAGGCTGCTGGAGCAACTTGGAAGCGTCTCGTGAGACGCATGTTGCTCTTAGGCTTCGGTGACATTCGCAGGATTTGATATTGCGGGCCAACCATCCAATGAGAGCGGAAAAGGGCCGGATGACCGCGGTACCCTATTGCACGGCCATGGCTTTGATGACAGCCGGTCCGAGAATGACAACGAACAGGACCGGGAGAAAGAAGACAATCATCGGGACTGTCAGCTTTGGTGGCAGAGCCGCCGCCTTCTTCTCTGCTTCGGCCATGCGTTGATCTCGGTTTTCCTGCGCCATGACGCGCAACGCCTGGCCAAGGGGTGTTCCGTACCGTTCGGCTTGGATGAGTGCCGTGCCCACAGCTTTCACGCCCTGGAGACCGGTTCGGATGCCAAGGTTCTCATAAGCCTGCCGACGTTCCGCAAGATAAGACAATTCCGCCGTCGTAAGGCTGAATTCCTCCGCCAGTTCGATCGACTGGACGGCGATTTCCTTGGCAACCTTGCCGAACCCAGCCTCAACCGACATGCCCGACTGCACGCAAATCAGCAGCAGGTCCAGCGCATCGGGAAACGCGTCCTTGATCGATTTCTGACGTCGCTGAATCAGGTTCGCAACGAACAGGTTTGGAAGATAGAACCCGAAATAGGCCGCACCAAAGGCCAGACAAATGCGCATGAGCGGAGGGAGCTCGAAGTCGCGGACCAAAAACAGATAGAAGATCGCCAGCCCGAATCCGACAAATGGCATTGCCATTCGGAAGAACAGAAAAGCGAAAACGGGTGCCTGTCCGCGGAAGCCGGCCATCTTGAGCTTCTGGCGTGTTTCGTCCGTCTCAAGCAGCTTTTGAAGATTCAACTGCTCGACGACCTGCTTCATGAAACCTTTCGGCGTCGAACGCAGGCTACCTTGACCGTCTTTGGAAGCAAGTTCTGCAAGACGCTCGGCGCGCATCTTGTCGCGTTCGCTGGAGACATATTTCATCCGCGAATCGAGGCGATTGCCGGAAAGATAGGGCAGCGTAAAAGTCACCACCATTGCGAAGGCAGCGATTGCCGTCAGCACCACGATTGCGAACTGTGGCTCGAGAAGCTGCTGGACGAAGTCAACCATGTTTCAGCCCTAGAAGTCGAAGTTGATCATGTTGCGCATGACAAGAACACCGCACAGCATCCAGAATCCACTCGCCGCAAGGAGCAGGTTCCCCAATTCCTCGGTCCATAGCAGCGCGATGTATTGGGGGGTCGAGAGATAGACGAGCAGCATAACAGCGGGTGGCAGCGAACCAATAATCGCTGCCGATGCTTTCGCCTCGGCGCTGAAGGCCTGAACCTTGCCATACAGCTTTGCACGATCTCGCAGAACCGCCGAAAGGTTGCCGAGCGCTTCGGCCAGGTTACCGCCGGTTTGCTGTTGGATCGCAATCACGATTCCAAAGAAGTTCACCTCTTGAAGCGGCATATGGTCGTACATCCGCTCGAAGGCTTTCGAAAGCGGGATACCGACACTCTGTTGCTCGACAACAGCCTGAAACTCCGAGCGGACGGGCTCGGCTGTTTCTCTGGCAATAATCTGGAGACAGTCGTTCAGCGGGAGTCCCGACTTGACACCACGAACAATCACATCGATGGCATTGGCGAACTCGGCGACGAATTTCTTCTGCCGGCGCTTGCCCAAATGGTTGAGGAGCCAACGCGGGACGCCAAGGGCGCCGACAATCGCGGCAAGCGCTGAAACAACGGGAGGCGTGCCGGTCACAAAAAGGACGACGCCAAGGACGAGGCCCGCCCCGGCACTCGCCAGATAGAAGACGCGCGGCGTCACGTTCAGACCCGCTCGCGCAAGACGCGCGGTAAGTGTGATTTTTTTCTTGGACTTCTGCTTTTCCTCCAAGTCCTTGATCGTCTTCTGGACTTCCTGCCTGCGCGTGCTTCCCTGCTCCTTGCCCGCTCCCGTCCGCTGTGCGCCCCGTGACGTCGAGACGCTGGCGACACGCTTGTCTGCTTTGCGCTCGCCAGACAGAAACGGCATGACCAGAACATAGACCACGCCGCCAACGGCGAGCGCTGCGAGAAAGATGATCGCAATCTGAAGGAGTTGTTGATCAAGCATGGGACTCACCGAGAGGCTGGCCTTGGTTATCGGAGACTTCGGCAGCGGCAAGCGCCTCCGCCAGTCGCCCTTCTTCATTGAAGTATTTGGCGCGATCCCAGAATCGCGGCCGGGCGATCCCGGTCGACCGGTGACGACCTACGAGCCTGCCGTTGGCATCTTCTCCCTGGATCTCATGGACAAACAGATCCTGTAGCGTGATGACATCTCCCTCGAGACCCAGAACCTCAGTAATATGCGTGATCTTCCTGCTGCCGTCGCGCATACGCGATGCCTGGACGATCACATCGATTGAAGCGACGATCATCTCACGGATTGTTTTGGACGGCAGGTTGTAACCGCCCATAAGGATCATGCTCTCGATACGACTGAGACACTCGCGCGGGCTATTCGAGTGAAGCGTTCCCATGGAACCGTCATGGCCGGTGTTCATAGCCTGAAGCAGGTCGAAGGCTTCTGGCCCTCGAACCTCACCGACGACGATCCGGTCAGGACGCATCCGCAGACAGTTCTTGACGAGATCACGCATGGTGATTTCCCCCTCACCTTCCAGGTTCGGAGGTCGGGTTTCGAGACGGACCACATGAGGCTGCTGAAGCTGGAGTTCCGCGGAGTCTTCGCAGGTAACGACGCGCTCCTCCTCTTCGATGAAAGCCGTGAGACAGTTTAGAAGCGTCGTCTTTCCGGAACCGGTACCGCCGGATATCACAGTGTTGCAGCGCACACGTCCGACGATGCCGAGCAAGTCTCGCCCTTCGGGTGAAATCGAACCGAAGTCGACGAGCTGATCAAGCGTGAAGCGGTCCTTCTTGAACTTACGGATGGTGAGCGTCGGGCCGTCAAGGGCCAGTGGTGGAGCGATGACGTTGACACGACTGCCATCCGGCAAGCGCGCGTCGCAGATGGGACTGGATTCATCGACGCGTCGGCCGACCTGGCTAACGATGCGCTGACAGATGTTCATCAGCTGCGCATTGTCGGCAAACCGGATGCCGGTCGGCTCGACCTTACCGTTGACCTCGATATAGGTCATACCTGCGCCATTGACCATAATGTCGGCGATGTCGTCCCTCACGAGCAATGGCTCGAGCGGCCCATAGCCAAGCACATCGTTGCAGATATCCTCGAGCAGCTCTTCCTGCTCGGCGATACTCATGACAACGCTCTTGATCGACACGATCTCGGAGACAATGTCACGAATCTCTTCTCGGGCCGATTCCTGATCGAGCCGTGCGAGTTGCGTCAGATCGATCGTATCGATCAGCGCGTTAAAGACCGTCGTCTTGACGTCATAATACTCTTCCGACCGTTCGCGTTCCGGCGCCATGGTCTTGGGCGCAGCTTCGACAGGCGGCGGCGCGGCCTTTTTCGCCGGACGCGGGGGAGCAGCTGCTGCTGGAGGAGGAGGAGGCGATGGCGCTGCCGGAGCGGCATCGGGGGCCGCAGGACGAGGGGCCGCTTGCGATGGTGCTTGTGCGACTTGCTGGGGCACAGGCGCCGCTGGCTGCTGAGCCGGTGCGGCGGGCTGCTGAACAGGTGCGGTGGGCTGCTGCGCCTGCGGCGCTGGCTGCTGGGGTGCCTGTGGCACTTCGGAGCCCGGCATAGCCGGCGCACCGGTATTCGCGACCGGAGGCCTCGGAGGGCCCCCGCCGCCACGCTTGCCAAACATTGCCTAGCTCCCTGACTTGCCGAGCCCAAAACGGCTCAGGATGGGTCCAAGAATGGAGGTTGTGCCTTCTTTCGGCTCGGTTCGATCTGCCAGGGCGAAAGCCAGCTCCCGAAGCTGGTCGGCAGCACGAGACTTTTCGGAGACCTCTTCCAGCATTTGACCGTTGTTGGCGGCGGTCCCGAATGTCTGCGGGTCGAATTCGATCACCGCATGCAGTTCCGAATCCAGCGCTTGGGCAAATTCTTTCGGCGCAATCTCCGGACGTTTCGGAACACCGACCTGATTGAGAACCAAAAACGGCGGTTTATCGTTGGGCCGGAAAGCCTTCAGTTTGTCGATCAGGTTCTTCGCATTCCTCAGATTGGCGAGATCGGGAATAGCGGTAATCACGATCTGATCGGCCTCGTAGACAAGCTGCTCCGCCCAGGCCGTCCACACATGGGGAATATCCGCTGCGACAAACGGCACAGATTTGCGGATTACCTCGATAACGGTTTCACACGCTTCGCTTGTCACGTCATAGGTTCGATCGAGTGTGCTGGGTGCCGCAAACAGAGAAAGATGATCCGAGCATCGCGACAGCAGGCGATCGAGCAGAACTTCGTCCAGGCGCTCCGGCGATCGTAAAGCGTCCGCCAAACCTTGAACCGGGTCCTGATTGAAATCCAGACCTGCCGTACCGAACGGCAGGTCGAAATCGGCAATGACCACGTCCGATTGCACGCCCCGCGAAATGGACCAGGCGACATTGTGACAAATGGTACTGGACCCACAGCCGCCCTTGGCACCGACGAATGCAAAGACGGAACCGACCGGATCGGATTCTGGGTCGTTGTAGATGTTCGAAAGGCATTCCATGACCTGAGAAATCGAGAGCGGTGCGACGAGATATTCGCTCACTCCCTGTTGCATCAGGCCGCGATACAGCAACACGTCATTCACATGACCGACAACGACAACCTTTGTGCCGCTATCGCAGACGGCAGCAAGTTGTTCGAGTTGCGCCAGCAATGCGTCGGAACGAAGCTGAGACTCCACAATAATGAGATTCGGCGTCGGGGCATTCGAGTAGAAACTCAATGCCGCGGTCATGCCACCCATCTGAACCGTGACGTGCGCCTTCGCTAAACGGCGGTCGTGGCTTGCCTCCTGAACCTTCTCTGCCGTTGCCGGGTCGTCACAGAAGGCTTGGATATTGATGCGCGGGATCGGCCTGGCGCTGTTGTCGATCGCCGCGCCCGGAGCAACAATGTTGTCGTGTCCGGAGTGACTGTGCTCGGGACTATGCGAGTATGCCGGATCCGTCATTCTCCGCCTCCCTGAACCTCACTGACCTTCGCCTTTTCTTCGTCAGAGCGCTCGGTGATTGTGGTTTCGCCTTTGATGTACTTATCCCAGACCACGTCCCGGCGTTCGCTGGAGCGCGGGGTCGACTGGCGTGGACCAAGGAGATCGCGCGGGTCTGCAACCATGTGGGCAAGATTGCGCTGCTGGGCGCAGCCAAAGTTTGCGTGCGGCAGATTCCGCGGATCCTGACCGAGATTCTTCGGCCAATGACCGCATTTAGGCGCTATTGCGACAATGCGCTCATATGACATTCGCACGGCTGCAAACGGATCGCCGTCGGCCGTATAGGGTTCAAAGTGAACCGCACGACTGGAAATGCCGGCGCGGCGAACCATCCGGCGCACCTCATCGACCGCCCGCATCGCTGCGATTTCATTTGGGCTGCCGCTCGGTGCGCGAATGACAAGCCGTCCCTCGCCGCCAGATTTGTAGTTGGCCACAAACTCGTAGGCATCGGCACGCTGCTGGTGGGTCATGCTGTCGGCGCCGCGAGGAACCGAGATTTCGAGCAACGCTTCACGTTTGTCGACATGAATGGGATGACGCTCCGACGGATCGGCGATCACCCAGCCGCGGACCTGCTTGCCCGCATGTGCGTTGCATCCGGCGACCAGCGCGGCGACCGTGCCCATAAGCACCAGATTTCGAATCTTCCGGCTTTGTCTCCCGCGGGAAGATCGTCGCCTTTCCGTTACGCATGTCATATCGATCTCCTCACAAACTCGCTATTCGATAATAAAGCCGTATTCGCCCTTGTAGGTGCCGCTCGGCATGTCTTCCGGACGTCGCCCGTAGATGCGGTTCATGTGTCCAAGAAGATTTGTCTTGGCATCGGACGCCGGGGCGAATCCGTCGTCAGGTCGGGACAATTTCGACCGCGACGTCGGGTCCACCACATAGGGTGTGACCAGCACGACAAGTTCGGTTTCCGACTTCTCAAAGTCGCGGCTGCGAAAGAGCGCGCCGAGAACGGGCAGATTCTTGAGCCCCGGATAGCCGGTCATAGCCTGTTTCGTTTCGTCCGAAATCAGTCCGGCAATTGCGATCGAACCACCGCTCGGAAGCTCGACCGTTGTATTGGCGCGCCGGACCTTGAGTGCCGGAATGGTGATGGCTGCCAGCGTTACCGCACCCTCGTTCGTCAGCTCACTCACCTCCGTCGATACGGCCAGCGAAATGCGACCTTCCGACATGACGACCGGCGTGAAGGAAAGTCCGATTCCGAATGGTTTGAATTCGACGGAGATACGATCGCCGTCTTGTGAAACCGGGACAGGAAACTCGCCACCTGCCAGGAAACTGGCTGTTTCACCGGAAATCGCGGTGAGGGTCGGCTCGGCCAATGTCCGAAGTACATTGTTCTGTTCCAGGGCCTGAATGACAGCCTGTGCCCGATTCGCACCGGACGTCCAGCTCAGACCGGACTGCGCAACCGATTGCTGGATCCCGTCGGTGAACGGGAACCGGAGCGTGCTCAGCTTCGCAAAGTTGACACTACCGCCATTCAGCAGCACGTCGAGATCGACGCCCAGTTGCTTGATGACATTCCGCTGCAATTCGGCAACGGTCACCTTGAGGAGAACCTGCTCTTTCGATTCAACGTTGAGCATGTTCACGATCTTCTTGTTGTCCTCATCATCGACGAGACGCCCCGCAATGTCGGCAGCGCGGGATGCATCCGAAGCGTTGCGGACAGAACCTGTCAGGACAACATTGTCATTCACGGCTTCAAGCTTGATGTTCGAGCCCGGCAGCAAGCGATGGAGCATCTTGGAGACAGCCGAGAGATCGCGTTCTATCCTCACCTCCAACGTGAGCATCTGCTGTCCATCCTTGGCAAAAAAGAAGACATTGGCCTGACCCACGGCGACACCGATCAGATAGGCGCGTCTACCGGTATGGACAACGGCATCCAGCTTCTTTGGATCTGAGACCAGGACGTCGCGCACATCGCGCGGCAGTTCTACGATCATGGACTTGTTCAACCCGATCGTGACTGTTCGAGATGCGGGGAGTGCGATGTTTGCGGGCAATCGCAGAACGGATTGGCTACCGCTCTTCGCCCAGACCTCAGCACCTATGAGAGTCGCAAGCGCAACGATGACCAGCGCACTCAGAATCGCTGTGCATGTTTTCCCAGCACTCTTAAATGGCTTTCGCATAATCCTGCCTCTATTCGAAATCGTGCGCACTGCTCTATCGGTCAGTTGACGCCATAGGCCGTCGTCGGCACGCTGTATTTCAGTATCTTGATGCCGCCACCGCGCTGACTTCCAAAGTCGTCATTCACTTTGGGACCGCCGCCATTGGCCGGGTTGACGTCTGCAAGGCTTCTCAGCGCCAGCGATATCTCACCCATCGACCGGGCGAGCGCGAGGACTTCTGCCTGTCGAATACCGAGTTCGAGCGTCGCCGTCTTGCCGTTGGCGACTTTCTTGTCGCCCTTTTGCTCAATGATCTGACCGATGGCCAGAACCCGAACATTGCGCAGCACCGTCTCGCTGACATGTTCTTCCTTTCGAGACGTTCGCACGCGCCGGGACACGATCACATCGACTCGGTCATTGGGAAGAATGAAACCACCTGCCGCTGTCTCTTCGCGGATCGGGGTCGAGATTGCTCGCATGCCGGTGGGAAGTATCGCGGCGAGGACGCCGCCCTCGCTGGCCTTGATCAGTTTCTGGTCCTTGATGGGCTCACCCGTCAGGAAGGGAGCGCGGGCGATGGCGCCCGACAAACCCGATAGGGCCTTGGGTTGCCGAGAGCGCGTAATGTAGCCCGGTGTTGCGGCCGTACGGGGCCAATCCTGCCATCGCATATGAGCGGTTGTGACAGAGTCGCCGAGACGGATATCCTTGGCCGCGACAAGAACCTGAATCGTGTCGATCTTCTTCTCGACCAGTTGCGTCGGAGGCGGCGCAGACATCATGCCCTTGGCGATGAATGCCGCGCCACCTGCCGCTGCAAATGCAATCGCCAGGACTATGATTCGCGCTCGCTTCATGACAGGAAAGACCTCTTGGACTCAGGATCATCAACACTTAGGGTATGCAACGCCCCTACTGTGCCCACCAATTCGTCAACGGCGGGTTAATGGCCGTGCCAAAACGATTTCGCGCAGGCGTAACGGTTAGAAAATCGGGAAATTTGCCGGTCGATGGAACTTTGAAACGCTAATTCGGTCACGGCGGTTCTCACCGATGATCAGACGAAAACCGTCTTTGTGACTGTTCGTACGTTTGCAGTTGACGAGAGGCTCGGCGAACCGATCTCAACCTGCGAGCGCCATCATCCAAATTGTCTGCGGATAGACAAACAATCCGCCGCCAGCCAGTGCAATCCCGTAAGGCACACCGTTCATTCGGCTGTGCAAACGGGCAATCCATTCATGCTCTGCGAGACCTGCTGGGATTGGAAGGAAACGCAGCATGATGAAGGCGAGGGTGAGTATGCCGCCGAGAAATGCCGTTGCTACAGCATATTCAAGCAGATGGTTCGGACCCATCCAGAGCGCGGTGGCCGCGAACAGTTTCGCATCACCGCCGCCAATCCAACTCAGCAGGAACAGGCCGAACGCAAGGGCCAACATAGCAAGGCCAATTGCGACATGCATTGCGAATGCAGACCAATTAAGGCCGACGAACGGGGCCAGGCAGAAAAAACCGGCGACAAGGACGAGACAGAGACTGTTCGGTATCGTCATCGTGAAAAAGTCCATCGCAGCCGCAAAGATCATTGCCGCTGGGAAGACGATCAAGACCGGTATGACAAGACTCATGGTACCCGCCACTGCAAACCTCTGTTCGGTTGGTCCGATATATTAATCGATGGACGTAAATTGCCTGTAAAAGACCCATCTCGGATCATCGACATTCCGAATAGACTGACGCGAAATCGCCGATCCAGACACGGCAAGACCGCCCGACATTCCTGGCGGGCGGTCTCGATTTCATTGAGCTGTCGGCTTTTGCCGGCCAGCTGAAAGTCTCCAACGAATATTAGAGACTACCGCTAACGGTACCGAACAGCGTATTCAGGTCATCACCAACCGTATTGACGGTCGCGATGATGGCGACAGCGATACCGGCTGCAATAAGACCATATTCAATGGCTGTTGCACCGGACTCGTCTTTCGCGAACTGCTCAAAAAGTTTCTTCATGATGACTCTCCCTTATAGGTTTTGTAACAGCACCAGTTCTGTCTGCCGCATTCCCTTCCGGCGTCTTGAACTTACGAGGAGCATACAGATAGGGCGTTTCGGCCAAGTTAATGAACGAAGTTAACATAAAATATATTTTCTCAACGCTGCAATTTTTCATTAACCAAATGATTTATACTATTTTTAACTTATAAATACTTAAATATTACAGATAACAAGCTATTAAGAAGCAACTTCGCCTTTTGTTTCAGGGCTTTTCGGGGCTCCATCACTGTTTTCAGTGCTTCGCCGACACATGACATCGATGTCCCTCGGGTCTACCGAAACAATGCCACCATTCCGACTTTCCACACTCAGAGAGTGCCCGAACGGTTCGTCCATTTGCTTTTATTTCACCATTTCGGACGCACACTCTGGGCCGGGGATCATTCTTAGGGGTAGTTAGTTATGCGTTTCTCCAACTTTGCGCCGAGTGCATTGCGCCGCGCGCTTCTGGCCATTTTCACGGTATCAGCCACCATAACGGCCACATCGGCTGCCGATATTGAGGTTCCGATCGACCAGGCGCGAACCGTGTCTCTTAAAACAGAAGGTGTGGGAATTATTGTCGGCAACCCGTCAATTGCCGATGTTTCTGTCCAGAATGGCAAGCTACTTGTCGTCACCGGGAAAACGGTGGGCGTTACGAACATGATTGTTCTTGACTCGCAACACCGGAAAATTCTGAGCAAGCGAATATCGGTGAAAGCCGACACACGTCGCATTGTCACTGTGACCAAGGGCTCACAACTCTATTCGTTCGCATGTAAGCCAACATGCCGACCCGCTCTCATACCGGGCGACGAGGTCACGCATTTCGACGTGCTGGCAAAATCGACGCAAAGCAAGCTCAGCATTGCCCAAACCGTCGCCGAAGGTGGCCAGGCACCCCAGTAGACGGATGTCCACCGTCCACAGGACCTTGCGCACCATCCAAAAGAAAACGGCCGGCGTGCTCTTTGCACCACCGGCCGCCTTCGCGTGCCGCATCTCCTGGAAGAGTGCTGTTTATTGGCTGATGCGAAGCTCGCTTAGACCAACGGCGATTTGCTGGAAGACGTTGGTCAGTTCGGAATTCGACGGCGAGTCGAAATACATCGAGGTGTTCGTTGCGCAATCCCGCATCAGGTCCTTGATTGGCCCGTCAGCCAGCTGGAAAGTCACTGTATAAAGCAAAATTCCATCGGTCTTGATGTTATTGCACAAAGTGGTGGTCTTGCTATCGAGCGTCGCTTCGGCAGCATTGCCGTTTGTCGAACCCAGATGACCTGACTGCGCATACCCATAGGCGTTGTAGTAAGAATTATTATGATTGCCGAGACCACCGCCGACGCTATTCTCTCCATCGGTCAGAAGGACAATCGCCTTGATGGTCTTGTCATCATCATAGCCGACACCTTCGGTAAAAGGCGCGCTGGGTGAGACCACCCGCCACCCCCAGGCCAGACCCGCTGGAATGACAGTGCTCCCGGATGCCGTCAATTGACTGATACCCGTTTCGAGATCCGCCTTGACCGACGTCAGAGGCGTCACTTTCGGGACGCGACAATTGAAATCCGGCCCGTCATCTTCCCAACCCGGAATTGATCCCGTGTATTTGCCGGTATAGCGCTGACGCGCATCATAGTCATACTCGCTGCTACCGTAGTTACCGTCGCTCCTGTAGCCGTTCGGATACCACCAGAAGTCTGGCTCGTCAGGCGCGAAATAAGGCGCCCAGAGAGTCGCAACCGTGCTGCCGCTGGGCACCGTGTCACTTGTGTCATAGGGAGCAACCCGAGCGCGTACGCATCCGTTCCAACTGGCGTTTCCCAGTTGATTGAAGAGCGTGAAGGTATTGACTCCAGCCTGGAAATCCTCGCTGGCCACGGCCGACTGGGCGTTTACGTCGATCCAGCCCGAATTCAAATATTCGGTACCAATATTGACGCCGGCTGCGAACGGGACGAGCCCCATCTTCACATCGTCATTTTGTGCGCCGTCAAACAATGTGTCCAAGAGGGTGTTGGCCGCGCTCTTCAACCCCGAGAGTTTGCTGTTCCAGCTCATGGACCCCGTGTTGTCGAGAACCATAACGAGTTCGATCTTCTTCTGCTTTCTCGTCACCTCCGTGTACGAATGCACTGAGATCTCGTCAAAACCGGCAAGCTTGAGAAATGTCGTCTCGACCGAACCATTGGCCGTTATCGAGATCTGGTTTTCGTTTGTCGAGACCGAGATGGTCACGGACACGCCGGGTGTATTCGGCGGAAAATTGGCGTCGAAATAGGCCTGCGCCTGGGCTGTCGCCGCATCATCGTCGGCATTGACGGTCGAGCCGACGGCAAGGGCAGCCGCATCAATTGCGTTCCCCATCTGGCTCTTGACCGATAAGGCGCGCGCGTAGTCGACGGCAACGCCAATCGCGGTCATCATCGGGAGCAGAATCAAACCGAAGGTAATCAGGACACCACCGGACCGGTTTCGGCGGAACCGGTCGACCTTTGGAAAGAGTTTACGCCACATGGCGACACCTCTGCATGTTTCCGTGCGACTTGCCGAGTTGGCGGACCCGCGCGCACTTCTATTCGATGAGCAAGAATGATCTTTGTTCTTTGACATTCTGTAAAAAAACAAAGTAAAACATCAAATAATCAAAATTATACAATTGTAATATAATGTTATTATAATTTTATTCTTCAGTTTTATAATTGCTTCACCTTATTCAAGATTCTTGAATTCTTACACGTCAACTTAATCATCCCATGTCTCAATAGTCCCCACCTGTCCGTGCACGGGAAAACAGAGTTGTCCAATGTCCGATTTGTCAGAACACGCTCAAGCGAAACCTCGCAACACGCTGCGACAGCGCTGGCGGCGCTTCAAACATGCGCGGTCGGGCTCGACAGCGATCGAATTCGGTGTCGTTGCCGGCCCCTTCTTTCTGCTGCTCTTCGCCTTGATCGAAGTTGGATTGATGTTCCTTGCGACATTCACGCTCGAAAATGCCGTGGCTGAAGCAAGCCGTCTCATCCGAACGGGGCAGGCTCAAGGCTCCGGATTCAGCGAGTCGCAGTTCAAGACTGAAGTTTGCGGCAATATTTTTGGTCTTTTCGACTGCGAAGGCGGCCTCATTGTCGACGTGCGAAAATTCGACAATTTCACGAACGTCAACGTTCCTGACGCCATCGACGGAGATGGCAATCTCGCAGGAGGCTTCCAGTACGACCCCGGCAATGGCGGGGACATCGTCGTCGTTCGCATCTTCTACGAGTGGTCACTGCTTGCGGATTTGCCTGTGCTGGATTTGGGGAATATGGGCAACGGCAATCGTCTTCTTACGGCGACAGCCGCTTTCCGCAACGAGCCGTTTGACGGCTAGAGAACGAGCTGGAGACATTGGATATGAAACGGTTTCCATCGCAGGCTATGGGGAAACGCCTTCGGTTTTGGCAAGAAACCAGTGGTGTCAGCGCCGTTGAATTCGCGCTGATCGTACCCATCATGATTACGCTCTTTCTGGGTGCCGTCGAATTCGGTCATGCCCTGACAATCGACCGCCGTGTGACAGCAATCGCAAGTGCTACCGGCGATTTGGCTGCCCAGGTCGAGGAGGTCGACGATGCCGCGGTTCAGGATATCTTCGAGGCTTCAACCGCGATCATCGAACCCTACACATCAGGTCCACTGTCGATTGTTCTGACCAATGTCGAAGCGGATGGGGATGGCAACACAACCGTTTCCTGGAGCGAGTCGCGAAATGGCGCGGCGCGCGCAACCGGCAGTGCCATTACGGTTCCGAACGGTCTTGTTCTTCCTTCCCAATGTGTGATCCTGGCTGAGGTGACTTATTCCTATACGCCGCCGGTTGGCCATTTCATCACCGGAGGCATCACCATGGAAGAATCTTTCTACCTCAAGCCACGCCGTAGCGTCTGCGTAACGAAATCCTAAGGCTCAGACCTCACACCGGCATCCTCAGATCCGACCGGAGGGCCGTCCTCCGACGCGTTTGCCATTAGGGAAACGCTGTTTCTCAGCAAATACCGTTTGAAACCTGACTTCCGTCGCCGAAGATGTGCGAACCTGGCATCGGCAATGGGAGGATATGTGTATGGCAAAATGGCTGCGCTTCGAGAAAAACGGAGAGCCCGGATTCGGCACGCTCGACGGCGACACAATTTCCATCGCGACAGGGAATATGTTCGCCGGAGCGACACCGAGCGGCGCGACGGTATCCTTGGGAGATGTGCGCATTCTGCCCCCCTGCGACCCAGGCAAGATGATCTGTCTTTGGAACAATTTCCACGCGCTTGCCGAAAAGGCCGGAAATCCGGTACCACCCGAGCCGCTCTATCTTCTGAAAGCGCCGAATGCGTTCCTGGGACCAAACGAGATCATCCGCCGCCCGGCCTCCTACGATGGCAAGATCGTCTATGAGGGCGAAATCGGCATCGTGATCGGAAAGAGATGCAGCGGCGTATCGGAAGCGGACTCCGCAAGCCATATTTTTGGCTATACTTGCATCAACGATATCACCGCGGTCGACATCATCGGCAGGGACCCGACCTTCGCGCAGTGGGTGCGGTCGAAAAGCTTCGATACGTTTGGCGTCTTCGGGCCGGTTGTCGAGACGGACATCGATCCCATGGGACTGCATATCAAGACGGTGCTGAATGGTGCCGAGCGCCAGAATTACCCGGTGGCCGACATGATCTTTCCGCCGCATCGCCTGGTCTCATTGTTGTCACACGACATGACCCTCGAGCCAGGGGACGTCATCGCCTGCGGCACATCGGTCGGAGTCGGATCCATGAAAGAGCCCTCAAACAACGTCTCGGTCACGATCGAGGGCATTGGAACGCTCGAAAACCGCTTCGTGCAATAGGGCCTGACTGAGCTTAAGAGGAGGAGAGCATGAAAGTCTGTGTCATTGGTGCCGGTGCAATTGGCGGTTTGATGGCCGTAAAATTCGCGCTCGCCGGCGAAGATGTAACCGTTATCGATCAGGGCGCCCATCTGTCCGCGATCCAGGAGAACGGCCTGAAGCTGATCTGGGAGGATGGCAGCGAGCATGTCGCCCGGGTCAAAGCCGTCGGCAAGGTCGCCGATGCCGGTCCCCAGGACGTTGTCATTCTGGCGGTCAAAGCCCATTTTCTCGATCAGGTCGCGCGCGAGATGGATCGGTTGATGGGACCGGATACAGTCATCGTGACCGTCCAGAACGGTTTGCCCTGGTGGTATTTCCACAAGCACGGCGGACCCCATGATGGAGAGCGCCTGCTCTCACTCGATCCCAGCGGGCTTCTGACAAGACATATCGATGCGGATAGGATTGTCGGATGTGTCGTCTATCCCGCCGCCGGCGTCACCGAACCCGGTGTTATTCGTCACGTGGAGGGGGATCGCTTCCCATTGGGTGAACTCGACGGATCGACGTCCGCGCGGGCGCAAAAACTCTATGATCTCCTTGTTGGCGCAGGCTTCCGCTCTCGGATTCTCGACGATATCCGCTCGGAAATCTGGCTCAAAGCCTGGGGCAATCTGTCTTTCAATCCGATCAGTGCCCTCACCCACGCGACCCTCGTCGACATCTGCCAGTTTTCGGAAACGAGAGCACTCGCGGCCGAGATGATGCACGAGGCTCAAGAAATCGCCGAGGCGCTTGGCGTCACTTTCCGGCACACGATCGGAAAAAGGATTGCTGGCGCGGAAAATGTCGGCGCGCACAAGACATCGATGCTTCAGGATGTCGAAGCCGGCCGGTCTCTCGAAACCGAAGCCCTGATCGGTTCGATCCTCGAAATGGGCAAGATGGTGGAAGTCCCGGCACCTTCGATCACCGCAATCTATGCCTGCGTCAAGCTCCTAAACAAGGTCATGCTGCTCGAAGGTGGCGGCGTCCGCGTTGCGGCGTAGAGAATTTCAGCGGCATGAGACACATGCTGCCCCTTTGACGCCACACGGATTTCCGCTAAGGTTGAGGGCTCAATGAACAGCGCAGGCGGGTCCCGCTCGGCCGAAACGCGCTGAACGACAGGCTGCAAATCTTAGTCGTTGTGCCCGAATGGGGAGGGAATGAACTATGCACAAAGCCTTGGTAATCGACCCTGGCAAATGTACAGGCTGCAAGCAGTGTGAGCTTGCATGCTCTTATGTGAAGGAAGGGGTCTTCAACCCCTCGAAATCGCGCATCCGCGTATTCGACTTCCATCACGAAGCCCGCTTCGTACCATACACCTGCACCCAGTGCGACGAAGCCTGGTGCCAGCAGGCCTGTCCGGTCAACGCCATTACGACAGACGACTCAGGCGTCAAAGTCGTTCACGACACGCTGTGCGTCGGCTGCAAGGTCTGCACCATCGCCTGTCCCTTCGGCACCGTGAACTACAATTCCTCAACCGGCAAAGTCATCAAGTGCGACGAGTGCGGCGGCGACCCGGAATGCGCCAAGGCCTGTCCCACGGACGCCATCGTCTATGCCGATGTCGAGCAGGCCGGCTACGAGAAAATGAAGATCTGGGCCTCCAAGACCGACTCCGGCGCCCGCGCTGCTCACTGACAGCGCGACACCGCTAAACGGATTCGGCGACAGGAAACCCAAGAGGCGCGGAGTGCCCACAGGGCACGACCGGGAAGCCAAAAAAGCGAGGAGTGCCCTTAGGGCACGACGAGGAAGCTTAAGAAGAGAGAAACACATCATGGCGTGGACACGGAAAATTCTCCGCGTGAACCTCACCGAAGGAACATGCAAATCGGAGCCCCTCAATATGGAGTGGGCCAATCAGTATCTCGGGCAGCGTGGCTTGGCGTCCAAATATCTCATGGAAGAGATGGACCCCAAAGTCGACCCGCTCGGTCCCGACAACAAGTTGATTTTCGCCACGGGCCCCTTGACCGGAACATGCGCATCGACCGGCGGGCGCTATTCGGTCATCACCAAGGGCGCGCTCACAGGCGCCATCGCCTGCTCCAATTCCGGCGGCTATTTCGGCGCTGAAATGAAATTCGCCGGTTGGGACATGATCATCTTCGAAGGTCGGTCGGAGAAACCGGTCTATCTTGCCGTGATCGATGACAAGGCCGAGCTCAAAGACGCATCCGAACATTGGGGAACATCCGTCTGGGAGACCGATGCGGCGATCAAAGCGCAACACCAGGATCCGATGATGCATATTGCAGCGATCGGTGTTTCCGGAGAGAACGGCGTCCTCTATTCCTGTATCGTCAACGATCTCCATCGGGCAGCCGGGCGTTCGGGCGTCGGCGCGGTCATGGGCTCGAAGAATCTCAAGGCCGTCGCCGTGCGTGGCACGGGCGGCGTCGCCGTCGACGACTTCCGCGCTTTCATGGATGCGACGAAAGCCGGCAAGAAGGTTCTCGCCGACAATGCGGTGACAGGCGAAGGTCTGCCGACCTACGGCACACAGGTGCTCATGAATGTCATCAACGAAGCGGGTGCCCTGCCGACACGAAACTCGCGCGATGTACAATTCGAAGGCGCGCACGATATCTCGGCAGAAGCCATGGCCGAGCCGCGCCGCTCGGACGGCAAGCCGAACCTTCTGACAAATCAGGCCTGCTTCGGCTGCACGATCGCCTGCGGGCGCATCTCCAAGATCGACGAGAAACACTATACGGTCGTCAATCGACCGCAGTATCAGGGCGCGTCCGGCGGTCTCGAATATGAGGCTGCTTGGGCACTCGGAGCCGCTACGGGCGTCAACGATCTGGAAGCGCTGACCTTTGCAAACTTCATCTGTAACGAGCAGGGCCTCGACCCGATCTCCTTCGGCGCCACGGTCGGCGCTGCGATGGAACTCTATGGCGATGGAATCATCACCGACGCAGATACGGAAGGGCTGGCGCTCAATTTCGGTTCGGCCGAGGCGCTGACCAAAGCAGCAGAGCTCACGGGCCAGGCCGAAGGCTTCGGCAAGGTCCTCGGGCTCGGCTCGAAACGGCTGTGTGAAAAATACGGTCGTCCCGAGCTTTCGATGACCGTCAAGGGCCAGGAGTTTCCGGCGTACGATCCCCGCGGTATCCAAGGCATGGGCCTCACTTATGCCACGTCCAACCGGGGCGCCTGTCATCTGCGCAGCTACACGGTGTCTTCGGAAATTCTCGGCATTCCCGAGAAGACCGATCCTCTGACGACCGACGGCAAGGCGGGACTCGTGAAAGCATTCCAGGATGCAACAGCAGCGGTCGACTCATCGGGACTCTGTGTCTTCACCACCTTCGCCTGGACCCTTGAGGATATTTCGCCTCAGGTGAATGCAGGATGCGAAGGCGACTGGACTGTGGACAAGATGCTGGAAGTCGGCGAGCGGATCTGGAATCTGGAACGCCAGTTCAATCTTGCCGCCGGCTTTACCGGCAAGGACGACACGCTGCCGCCACGGTTGCTGAAAGATGCCGCCAAGAGCGGACCTGCCGAAGGCCTGACGACCGGCCTCGACAAGATGCTGCCGGAATATTACCAGCTTCGGGGCTGGACCGACGACGGCATTCCCAGCAACGAAACACTATCGCGTCTGGCTGTTTGAGCCGACGCCCGGGGTGAAAAAAGATGCACTACGTCATCCTGGGCGCCGGCCCGGCCGGCGTGATCGCCGCCGAAACGCTGCGAAAGGCGGATTCGGCGTGTGAGATTACGCTTGTGGGCGGCGAGAACGAGCCGCCCTATTCGCGCATGGCGATCCCTTATTTCCTCACCGACGATATCGCCGAGGAAGGCACATATCTGCGTCACGATGCGGGGCACTATGATGCGCTGCGTATCGGTTACAAACAGGCGCGCGCAAAGAGCATTGATCCGCAGGCACACACGATCGCCCTCGAAGATGGCGGAACGCTCGGCTACGACAAACTGCTGATTGCCACCGGTGCCAGTCCGATCCGCCCACCGATCAAGGGATTGGATCACCCCGGTGTCCACACATGCTGGACACTGGAAGACGCACGCGCCATCGCGGAAAAGGCCAAAGCAGGAGATCCGGTCGTGCTAATCGGCGCCGGGTTCATCGGCTCGATTATTCTGGAGGCCCTGGTGGCCAAGGGCGTCGAACTGACTGTCGTCGAGATGGGGGACCGAATGGTGCCCCGCATGATGGACGAGACTGCCGGCGCCATGCTGCAGCGCTGGTGCGAAGCCAAGGGCGTACGGGTCCTGACCGAAACGCGCATTAAGAAGATCAAGCAAAAGAAGAACAAGCCCGGTTTGAAGGTCAAAACCTCCGAAGGCAAAAAGCTGAACGCACAGCTCGTCGTCGTCGCGGCGGGCGTCGCGCCAAATACCGACTTCCTTGAAGGCAGCGAGATCGAGACGGATGTCGGTATCCGGGTCGACAAGCATATGGCGACGAACGTTGCCGATATCTATGCCGCCGGCGACGTCGTGCAAGCCCTCGATCTTTCGACGGGCGAGTACAGCGTACTCGCCATCCAGCCGACAGCGGTCGAACATGGTCGTCTCGCGGCTCTCAACATGACAGGCAATGTCACGCCCCATGAGGGCAGCCTGAACATGAATGTGCTCGATACGATGGGATTGATATCGTCTTCCTTCGGTGCCTGGATGGGTGTCGATGGCGGCGAATCGGCGCGACTGGTAGACGAGGACGCTTCCCGCTATCTGCGGCTGGAGTTTTCGGGCGACACACTGGTCGGTGCTCAGGCTGTCGGCCTGACGGAGAATATCGGCATCCTGCGTGGCCTGATCCAGACGAAGCTGCCGCTCGGCAGTTGGAAGGACCGGTTGCTCAAATCGCCGGAACGGCTGGCCGAAGCCTATGTGGCGACCTCACAAGGCATCGGGCCTGCCTGACGAAGAGACAGGAACGTATGCTTTGAAGATTACCCTGAAACTCTATGCGTCTCTTGGCGCCTACCTCCCGGCGGGTGCGGTCCGCAATGAGATCGATCTCGACTTACCCGATGGCATGACCGTGGGCGACCTGCTGGGCCGCCATCAGGTTCCGCGAGAAGCCTGCCACCTCATCCTGATCAACGGGACCTTCACGCCGCCAGCCACCGCGGACGCGAAAACTCTGACCGAAGGCGATTCGGTCGCAGTCTGGCCACCGGTCGCCGGAGGCTGAGGGTGGCAGATACGCCGGCGCCGGTCGAAAAAATCATGTCTCTTGGTCCCGCCGAGTTCGAACGCAGTCTGTATGTGCTCGCCCCGGCTGCAAAGCTCGATGCGGACGGGCGCGTCATACTCGAGCATCCACCAGGACAGGTCGAACTGACATTCGACTCCCTGCCCTCTCAGACGCTGGGCGGCTTGTTGGCACTGCCACGTGCGCGTATCACACTTGACTTCACCGGACTTGCACAAAACGACGCAGACGCCTTTTTGCAAAAGTTCGACCGTGCATTTCAGCGGGGCGGCGGGTAGATCAGTTCCCATGTGGACAACTGACACTCTTGTCATTGTTGGCGTGACGTTTCTGCTGGCAGGTCTCGTCAAGGGCGTCATTGGACTTGGCGTACCGACTGTCTCTCTTGCAATCCTGACCGCAACGCTAGGCCTCAAACCAGCGATGGCCCTTTTGTTGTTCCCATCGCTCATTACGAATATCTGGCAGGCGTTGGTCGGCGGTCAGCTACTTGCCATATTGCGTCGGCTTTGGAGTCTGCTCCTCGCGATTTGTGTCGCAACGTGGATCGGGGTTCGCGTTCTGGCGACAGTCGACACATCGCTCTTATCGGCACTGCTCGGTTGTCTCCTGGTTCTCTATGCCTCATATGGACTTCTTCGTCCCAAGATGCCGAACCTCAGCCAGTCCGAGTTCTGGCTGTCTCCTGTCGTCGGGACCGTCAACGGAGTCCTGACCGGAATGACAGGATCATTTGTTTTTCCTGGCGTTCCCTATATGCAAGCGATCGGTCTGCCACGCGATACACTTATCCAGGCCATGGGCGTTCTGTTCACGGTGTCGACCGCCGCCCTCGCCCTCTCTCTTGGCGAACAGAAATTTCTCACGATGGAGCTAGGCACGCTGTCGATTGCCGGCGTCGTCCCGGCATTGATCGGGATGGTTTTGGGACAGAAGGTCAGACAACGCCTATCGGAGGCAGCCTTCCGCAAAGTATTTTTCAGCGCGATTATTTTGCTCGGCATCTACATCACTGCGCGATCGATTCTCTGAAACGCAGGGCTTCCCCACATATGAGCACGAACTATGAGGAATACTATAAGGAATCCCGGAACGCACTTGGCGAACCGACGAAGGTGTTTGTTGAATTCTTCCAGTCCCTCGGCAATCCGAAGCTATCGGTTCTTGATGTCGGATGCGGTCAGGGCCGTGACGCGCTTTTCATAGCCCGGCTGGGTCATGTCGTTACAGCCGTTGATCTTTCACCGACCGGGATCAAGCATCTGATGGAGGATGCCGAGACAGAAGCGTTGCCTATTGAGGGGATCGTCGCGGATATCCGTGAATTTGCACCGATCAAAATCTATGACGTTATTCTAATCGACAGGACACTGCATATGCTGGCGCCAGATGACCGAACGACGGTTCTTCGCGGATTGGCTGCGCATGTTGCAAATGACGGGTTTGTTCTGATCGCCGATGAAGCATCGAATATCCCGGAATTTGAGAGAATCTTTGACAACAGCGATATGTCCTGGTCGCCAGTGCTCAAGAGACGTGGCTATCTCTTCGTTCGAAAAGACAAATGATCATATCGGCGCACCGTCACGACTGATCAGAGGCCAAAAGTCTCTTATTGCCGAGGTGCAAGTTCGCCCCAGAGGTCATACTCGTCGGCATGCTTGATCGTCACGGTTGCCATATCGCCCGGCGCCAACTCCGTCTCGCCATTCAGGAAAACGCAACCGTCGATCTCCGGTGCGTCCCAGGCCGAACGGGCAATAGCACCCTCCTCGTCGACCTCGTCTACCAGAACCTCGATGGTCTTGCCCACACGCTCGGCGAGCACGCTGCGACTAACCTCCTTCTGATGCTCCATCAAGCGGGCAAATCGTTCGTCCTTCACCTCCTGAGGCACCAGACCGGGCAGGTCGTTTGCCTTGGCTCCATCGACGTCCTCATATTTGAAACAGCCGACACGGGTGATCCGGGCCTCCGTCAGCCACTCAAGTAGGAATGAAAAATCTTCTTCCGTCTCCCCCGGAAACCCGACAATAAAAGTCGAGCGGATTGCAAGTTCGGGACAGGTCTGACGCCAGCTCTGTATGCGGCCGAGGGTCTTTTCCTGTGCCGCTGGTCGGCGCATGGCTTTGAGGACGTTCGGACTTGCATGCTGAAACGGGATATCGAGATACGGCAGAATGCGCCCATCCGCCATCAGCGGTAATACGCCGTCCACATGCGGATACGGATAGACATAATGCAGGCGGACCCAGACGCCGAGACTGCCAAGAGCTTCCGCCAGCGGCACAAACCGGGCGGCGAGCGGTGCACCTGCCCATTCGCTGGTTTCGTATTTGAGGTCGACGCCATAGGCACTGGTGTCCTGACTGATGACGAGCAGCTCGCCGACGCCTGCTTCCACCAAGCGCTCAGCCTCACGCATCACATCGGCCGCAGGGCGACTGACGAGCCGGCCGCGCAGATCCGGAATGATGCAGAAGGAGCAGGAATTGTTGCATCCTTCGGATATCTTCAAATAGGCATAGTGGCGCGGTGTCAGCCGAATGCCTTCTGCCGGAACGAGGTCGACAAAGGGATCGTGCCGCGGCGGCAGAACATTGTGGATCTCGGAGACCACCGCCTCATATTGCTGCGGTCCGGTGACAGCAAGCACATCTGGATGCGCAGTGCGGATTGCATCGACATCGTTGCCGAGGCATCCGGTGACAATGACGCGCCCATTTTCCGTCATCGCCTCTCCGATCGCAGCGAGCGACTCATCTCGTGCGGAATTCAGAAAACCGCACGTGTTCACGACGACGACATCTGCATCCTCATATTGAGGCGCGATCTCGTAACCTTCAGCGCGTAGCCGCGTGATGATGCGTTCGGAATCGACCAGCGCCTTCGGACAACCGAGGGAGACGAACCCGACTTTATTGGGAGACTGGGACATGGGCGGCTTTTAGCACGGTGTTTTCACAGGGGACAGCAGCAGAATTTGACCACTTTCATTCGTGGCCTGGTGCGGCCCTAGGAACAAACACATCGTCATTGCCGGACTTGATCCGGCAATCCATGCTGTCGTCCGGAATTCAAGAACATGCGCTACCACCACTTCGCCGCTCTAATGCATGGATACCCGGGTCAAGCCCGGGTACGACGAAAAAGGATAGGGTTGAAAAGAGTCTTGAAGCGATCCCGAATTACATGCGCTACCTATTGAAAAGCTGACGTAACGCGTCTTGTGGCGAGACCTGCTGGGGCTGCCCCTGCTGCGTATCCGCTGGCTGGCCCTCGGCCGGTTGTTGCTGACCGCCCTGCTGGCCCAGGAAATTCTGCAAGACATTGCCGAAGTTTTTGTTTTTCTTCAGTTTTTTCACCGCATCGCCGATCTTGTTGATCGTCTCAACAGCCTGATCCGGATTCTCCAGCAAGCGTTTCAGATCGGGCGTAACCTTCGGACGGTCCCATGGCCCATGCACACGAAACGGCAGAAGAAGCCCGCGTTTTCCATCATCCGCTCCCTGGCCCTGCAGGCTTGCAACGATACGTGGCTCGACATTGTAGTCCAAACGCTCCCTCGGCAACGATACGGTGCCGGCGCCGCCCAGACGAACCAATGGACCGATCATTTTGAGGTCGCGATTTGTCGCAACGCCATTCTGCATTGTGAACGTGCCGGTCAGCGAAGAGAAATCCGTTTTCTCGGACGCAAGGCGCTTCCAGCCACCAAACTGCCCTCGCTTCAATCCGCGCACCATCTTCGGAATGTTGATGCCCTCTATGGCTCCGTCGGCAAACGCGAGATTGCCGTTGCCCTGAAGCGAGCGCATGAGTTCGCTTTCCGAGCGCCCCGCCCCGGCCAGCGCGATGGCAAGATTGGCTTTGCCCGATAACCAGTCGAACTTCATGGCATCCCTGAGGATCGGCAACGCTGCCACATTCGACAGATTAAGCCGAATGGCGAGCTGGGGCGCTGCACTCGCGCCATTGAGCTTGAGCCGCCCCGTTCCGCGTCCCTCATAGAGACGCATATCGTTGAGATCGGCGGTGAGGACTCCACGCTTGAGCGACGCTGTGACGACGCTCTTGCCGACCTTGATCTTCTGATAAAGCAATTGCTGAGCCGTCAAATTCACGTCCGCGTCGACCGCAGCCATTCCACCGAAATCGAACGCGGTCTGGCTCCAGCCTCGGACCTCTTTCGGCGCTCGGCCCTTGTCGCCGGTGTTCAGCTTATCAATGAAATCGGTAAGGGTGTCGCCCTGCTCCGGGCTCGGCTGTTTGCTTTTGATCACCGTCGTGGTCGTTTTTCGGATACGGCTTGAACGGCGCCTCGCCGCCGAAGGTTTGGCATTCAGGAATGGATTGAGGTCTATCTTGTCGAACGCCATGGCGGCCTGAATATAGGGTTTCGACCCGGTCAGCGTGACAGAGGCATCGCCCTGGCCCGTCATGCCGTCAAGCGTAAGCCTGGCGTCGGAAAATGTGATCTTCTGCTCTGTCGCATTGACGTCGCCGGCGATTTTTCCCGCACCGAAACCACCGGATGGCAAATCGCTGCCAAGCCAATAGGCCAGATCGCGAACCGACGAGGCGTTCGCATCCAGTTTGCCGGCCACCAGCAAGGCATTTCCAATCCGGGCATTGCCGTCGAACGTTCCAGCAACCAGTCCTGACTTGATGGTCATCCTGACCGGCGTGCTTTCACCCCCCGTCAGTGTCTGTACCGATCCGACGCTGCCGTCGAAATCGATCTTCTCGCCCTGCCAGATCAGATCGCCTTTCGCATCGAGCGGCTCGCTCAGACGCTCCATGGCGACGGTCACATTGATCGCGCTGATCTGTTCCTGTGCACCGGTAAGCTCATCTGTGAAATTGACAATGCCATCTTCGATCCGCACATCGCCAAGGCGGATATCGCGGACAAGCGAGGTTCCGCCTGCCGTCTGTGCAAGTACATGGCGAGGTTGACGGAGCGCTGCCGCCCGGTTGGATGCAGGGATCGCGTCCTGTTTCGAGAACTCCCAGTTCTTCCGGCCTGTCTGGTCAACCCGAAGATCGAAGACGGGACGCTCAAGGACAAAGCGCTGAACCTCAACATCCCCCGTAATCAACGGGGTGAGTTTGAGGCCGAGTTCCAATGCCGCCATCCGCACGACCGGTCCGCCTTCGATACCGGGAGGATTGGAAAGCGCCACATCGCCCAGTCTCACGCCGATATTCGGATAGAATGAAAAGGATGTTTCACCGCCAACCGTCAGTTCGCGCCCGGTTTCCTGCTTGATCACCGCGGTGATCTGGTCGCGTACGGTCTCCGTCGGTACCAACCAGGTAATCGCGCCGAAAGCGAAAACTACGAAGATAATCAGCGAGAAAAAAATCTTGAAGAGAAAGCGCATGATAAGAGCGAGCCGTATGTTGGGGGCTGCGCGCCGCCTATGCAGCGCGGTCATTGCGGTGCCATTGCCGAATCACCGCAGAATTTGTTCGTACCATGGCAGTTAATACGGTCATAATTGGGTCGGTTCAACGTCGCGTGGCTAAGTCCTTATAAATTAATGGGATTGGGGATTGCGGAGAGATGAGCGGCACAGGTTTCTTGCACAGATACTCATGATCGATTGCACCTGCGCGCCGCGCCCGCCGCTGACACATCGTCAACGGCGGGTATCGCAACAGTTCCGAATTGATCAGTAGCGGTAGGTGCTTCTTCCAGGATAACTGCCCCGGTAGCCATTGTAAGACGGCGTTTGATAGCCGTTGTCGTATCCCTGACGCTGATAAGGGTAGGCATCGCCATATTGGTGAGCGTGACAAATCGTTTTCTTCGCACCTTTCACATGAGCGATCCACGCCTCGGAAGGCTCGGCGTCATCGTGATCGATCTCACCGAAATAACGAAATGCCTCCAGGGCGTCTTCCGAATACTCACCCCACACACCGTCAATCGTGCCGCCGTAGCAGCCAACGCGCTTGAGCTCGGACTGCAGCGCAAGGACGATTTCTTCACGGCTGCGTTTCACAGGCACAGCCACTGTCTCCTTGGCGGCTTTCTCCGTTTCGGCAGCATCGGCTGCGGCAGTCTCATCGGCCTTTTCCGTCTTTGCTGCAGCGTCTTCGGTCTTCGCTACAACGTCCGGATCAGCTTTGACGTCGTTAGTTGCCGTTTCGGCTTTTGGCTGGTCTTCAGCCACAGCTACCTTATCGGCAGACGAATCAGCCTTGTTTTCCGATTTCGCCGCGTTCTCCGGTACAGCAACGGTCTTGGCCTCCTCGGTGCTCGGACCCTTCGTTTCAATCTCTGCAGCGGTCACAGGCTTGGATTTGTCGTCTTCGGCCGCTTTGGGCTCGATAACGATTTGACGGACGGACTGTGTTGAATCGCCGGTGGAAGTCTTTGTCGGTTCTTCCTGTGCCTTCGGCTCCGCCACGGACTGCGTGACTGGCGCCTCCTGGGCCAAAACGACATTTGCCGAGACAAGTGACGTCGCAAGGGCTGCGGCGCTGACGGCCCCGGCCATTAAAAGTGCATTACGCTTCATGGCTTCTTCCTTTTCATAAAAGAAGCCCCCGGATGCGCGGATGTCCGATACTCACATAAGTGTCAAATCGAGCCTGACAAGAGTCGGCTCGCGTCGAATGCGAACCGACTCTTTGTCAAAAGGAACGTATCCCGCGCAAATCCGGGACATGCCGACCGGATATCCAATCAAACGCCAGCGTCTTTGATGAATTCACAAAATGGCGCCCGCTCCGAGAGGCGTCCATAGTAGGTCTCAAGTGCGGGTAGGCTCGTTCGCTCGATATCGAGCGCGAACCAGCGATGGACATACATTCCAATGGCACAATCGGCGACCGTAATCTCCGAGCCGGCGACATAGGCGCCCGTATTGCCGACCTGGTTCGCCAAAATAGTCATCGCCTGCGTCGACGTGGCATGGCCCTGGGCAATTCTCTCCGGATCGTTCATCGGTGGCAGACCGAGATGCCCGCCAAGAAAGAGCGGCGCCATGCCTGGTGCAATCGTCGTAAGCTGCCAGTCCATCCACTGCTCCGTAATGGCACGCAGATCCGGATCCTGCGGCAACCAGCTCGCGGGCGCATATTTGGTCGCAAGATACCGAAGTATGGCATTCGACTCCCAGATAACCGTCTCTCCATCGACAAGGGTCGGAACCAGTCCATTTGGATTGAGTGCCAGATAGTCGGGCGAGTCCGTGGCCGTATAGCCGCGGCCATAATCGAGCCGCTCGTAGGAAAGACCAGTTTCCCCCGCAAACCAGAGCACTTTGCGAACATTCGACGAATTGGCGCGGCCATAGATGGTGAGCATTTGAGATCCTTTGAACGGAAGTGAGCATCAGGTTGATATCATTTTTTGGGACATGATGTCCCGAAAAATGATATCATTTGTTGAACCGAAATCGTAGACTACACACATCAGACCATGTCAACGACCGGTGCTTCGTACTGCCCGGCCCAATGAAGTGAGGTTCACCATGAGAGCGGTTGGCGTGAACAGGTTCGGCGGTTCGGACGCACTCGAGGTCTTGGACGTTCCGAGCCCGAAGCCTGGCGAAGGCGAAGCATTGGTTGCCCTGGACTATACGGGCATCAATTTCATTGACGTCTATATGCGTTCTGGCATCTACGCCAAATCAGACACCTACAAAACACCGCTCCCTATGGTCATCGGCATGGAAGGCGTTGGACAAGTCATCGAACTGGGACCAGGCGCAGACGATGTCGCTGTCGGTGACCGCGTTGGATACTGCATCAATCGCGGCAGCTATGCCGATCTGGCCGCGGTCCCTACGCGCAAGCTTGTCCCGATTCCCGATGACATCCCACTCGATATTGCGACCGCCCTACAGCTGCAGGGCTGCACGGCGCATTATCTGACTCATTCCGCCTTCGCACTCAAAGACGGTGATATCTGCCTTGCACACGCCGGTGCTGGCGGCGTCGGTCAACTCTTGACGCAACTTGCAAAGGCCCGTGGTGCCGAGGTTATCGTCACCGTCGGATCGCCGGAAAAGGCCGAAATTGCAAAATCACGCGGCGCTGATCATACGATCCTTTATCGCGAGGAGGATTTTCGCGAACGGGTTATGGATATTACGGATGGTCGCGGCGTTGACGTGGTCTATGACTCCGTCGGCCTCGACACGATTGCCCGCTCCCTGCGGTCCCTCCGGCGCCGCGGGACATGTGTCCATTTCGGTACGAGTTCGGGCGTCGTCGAGGCCATTGCGCCGCTCGAATTGGCCGAAGCCGGATCCGTCTTTTTCACACGCCCTCATCTCGCAGACTATATGGCCACGTCAGACGAGGTTCGCGGCCGCGCGGCCGACCTCTTCCAGTTGTACCGGGAAGGCAAACTGGATGTGGCGATCGACCGCATCATGGCGCTTGAAGATGCCCCGTCCGCACACGACATTATTGAGGGGCGCGGCACGACCGGAAAACTCCTGCTGCGCGTTTCAGCGAGCGGCTGAGTATTGGTCCACACGGTCGGGCATGGTATTCCGTGAGCCGAGGGTCGTTTTTTTTCATCGAGCAAACTACATGCCTCGGACGTCGCGACATGCCGCTGCATGTTAGGGCGTGGACTCGAAACGGTACGGATCGAACATGAACTATTTCCGCACAGCCATATTGCTGGCCGTCATGACGGCGATCTTCATGGGTATCGGCTTCATGATCGGCGGTGAGTCCGGCATGCTGATCGCCTTCTGCGTGGCGCTTGCCATGAATATTTTCAGCTGGTGGAATTCGGACAAGATGGTCCTGCGCATGCACGGTGCGCAGGAGGTCGACGCCAATACGGCACCGGAATATTACGACATTGTCCGCCAACTCTCGGAAAACGCCGATTTGCCCATGCCGCGGGTCTACATCATGGAAAATCCGCAGCCCAACGCCTTTGCAACAGGACGCAATCCCGAGAATTCCGCCGTCGCGGCCACGACCGGCCTTCTCGAAATGCTGACAATGGAAGAAGTCGCCGGCGTAATGGCGCATGAGCTTGCGCATATCAAGAATCGCGACACGCTGATCATGACGGTTACGGCAACGATCGCAGGCGCGATTTCGATGCTGGCAAATTTTGGAATGTTCTTTGGAAGCAGAAACAACCAGAACAATCCGTTCGGTATGATCGGTACCATCGCCATGATGATTCTGGCGCCGATGGCTGCCGGGCTTGTGCAAATGGCCATCAGCCGCAGCCGGGAGTATCAGGCCGACAGCCTGGGCGCGCAGATTTGTCAGCGACCATTGTGGCTAGCCTCGGCTCTGCAAAAGATCGCCGGCAACGCCGAGCAGATCGAAAATGTGGCGGCCGAACGCAATCCTGCGACCGCGCACATGTTCATCATCAACCCGCTGTCCGGGGCCCGCATGGACAATCTGTTCTCCACTCATCCCAATACGGACAACCGGGTCGAGCAACTCGTCGAGCTCGCCCATCTGTGGGGGCAGGTCGACCACGGCCCGGACCAGTCGTCCGACCATTCCCGGTACCATCACGAAAGCCGTTGGGAAGACCCGTCGGACCGCAGCGGTCCATGGGGCTGATTCTGCGAGCTAACCCAGGCCATCATGGCGGATAGTATCAACCGTGATGCCGAGCGGTCTGGTCGTCGGAATCAGAGTGATCGTAGTGGCATGCCGGCACGGCACGCAGCCGTGACCCTCTTGACCGACATTCTCATCAATCATCGCCCTCTCGATACAGCCTTCGCAGCCTCCGTTACCAAAGGCAAACTCTCGAAGCTCGAACCCCGGGACAGAGCTCTGGCACGCGCCATCGTGGCAACCGCATTGCGGCGGAAAGGCCAGATCGAGGATCTCTTTTTCGGACTGCTAGAACGCCCGATGAAAGGCGACACCGGCCCGCTGCTGAGCATTGTCCTGGCCGCAGTTGCACAGCTGCAGTTTATGGGGATGTCCGTTCATGCAGTGGTCAATTTGGCTGTCGAGCAATGCAAGAGAGATCGCAAGACGCAGCGCTATGCCGGACTGGTCAACGCCGTTCTTCGACGCATCGCCCGCTCCGGTCCCGAATTGACGGCCGGTCAGGACGCACCGCATCTCAACACGGCAAACTGGCTTTGGGATCGCTGGAGCGAGACTTATGGCGCGGCAACGGCACGCGCGATGGCCGAGGCACATCTGCAAGAGCCGCCCCTGGATGTCAGCGTCAAATCCGACCCGGAAGGATGGGCAGACAAGCTCGGTGGCAGCGTCCTTGCAACCGGGAGCATTCGCCTGCGTCCGAAGGGCCGCATCGAAGACTTGCCGGGATTTGATGAGGGAACATGGTGGGTCCAGGACGCTGCTGCGGCTTTACCCGCGCGCCTCCTGGGCAATGTCGACGGCAAACGCGTGGCGGACCTTTGTGCGGCACCCGGCGGCAAAACGGCGCAACTTGCTGCGGCAGGCGCGGATGTCACTGCAGTCGATAATGCCCAACGCCGCGTGGCCATGCTCGAGGACAACCTCAAGCGACTCGGACTGAAAGCCAATTGCATTGAGGCCGATGCGCGTGAATGGCGCCCCGAAGGCGACCGCTTCGATGCCATTCTTCTTGATGCACCCTGCTCCGCAACGGGCACGATCCGCCGCCATCCGGACATTCCTCACGTGAAGCGGTCGAGAGATATTCCGCAACTGGCGTCTCTTCAAGCACGGCTGCTGGATCATGCCCTGACCTTGCTGCGTCCAGGGGGCAATCTGGTCTACTGCACATGCTCGTTGGAGCCGGAAGAAGGCGAGGAGCAGATCGCAAAGCTGCTTATTCGCAACGACAATGTGCAAATCGACTTGATCGGAAAAAGCGAAATTGCCGATCAATCCGACTGGTTGACGGCCGATGGCACACTGCGAACCCTGCCCCATTTCTCGGTCGGCGACGCCGAGGATGCGGGCGGCATGGACGGCTTCTTTGCGGCAAGGTTGAAACTGATCGGCTGATCACAGGGCACAAAGCCTTTCATGAACAGGCTTAACGTTACGCACATATGCCTGGCAATACAGGCCGAAATATCTTGATCCACCGCTAATGGAGCCCGAAGATGCGTTTTCGAAATGCGAGACATGGGATTCGATCGTCATTGCTTCCAACGAAGTGAGCACGATCGGAAGTTAGACCTTATCCAATGCGCGTTGAGACGATCACAAGCCGAGCACGGCTGGCAGTCGACGTAGCGCGTTATGCGCGGCGATCTGCCGTGCGTCAGCTGCAGCAATCCCTGCTGTATCGCTGGCGGTTTAGCGGCCGCCCGGTCGACCAGCTCCTGCTTGTGCCGCACGACCTCAGAACCGCCGATCCCAGTTTCGCAACGGAAATCTATCACGGGCATTTCGGCCTTGCAGGCTCGATTGCTTTGACAGGCTCCGAGTCCCCCTTCTTCATCAATCCTCCGTCGATCGCCTGGCAGCGCGAGTTGCATGGCTTCGGCTGGCTTCGGCACTTGCGGGTTGCCGGCGACGATATCTCACGCGAGCATGCGAGAGCCCTGGTCCAGGATTGGATGATTGCCTATGGCAACATTGGCGGCTTGGCATGGGAACCCGACATCGTTGCGCGTCGTATCATCTCGTGGCTCAGTCATGCGACAGTCGTATTGGAGGGGGCGGAGCCCAGCTACTATGAAGCAGTGCTCACCAGTCTGACACGGCAGATCCGTTATTTGCGCGCAAGCTATAGCGATGTGCCGAATGGTGCGCCGCGCCTGGTAACATTGTCGGCCCTTCTGTTGGCCGGCCTCTGCGCACCGGAAGGCCCCGATGCGACCGAACCGTTCATCAAACCTTTCTGTGATGAACTCGAAGCCCAGGTCCTGCCGGATGGCGGTCATGTGGGCCGCAACCCTGGCGTGCTCGTCGATCTGCTTCTCGACATACTCCCCCTGCGGCAGTGCTTCGTTGCACGCGATCAGTTGCCGCCAGCATCTTTGAATGCGGCCATCGATCGCATGATGCCGATGATTCGGTTCTTCCGTCTTGGCGAAGGATCACTCGCGCATTTCAACGGCATGGGCATTACGCAGACCGACGCACTCGCGAATGTCCTCGCCTATGACGATATCCAGGGACGGCCCGTCTCCGAAGCGGCCCAATCCGGATACTACCGACTGCACCGCGGCAACACGATCCTGATCGCAGACATGGGTGCCATTGCACCGAGCGCCTACAGCCAGATGGCCCATGCCGGGACACTCTCCTTCGAACTGAGTTCGGGGCAGGATCCGATCATCATCAATTGCGGGGCGCCGCCGCGCGACAAGGACGAATGGCAGCTGGTTGCCCGCTCGACCGCCGCCCATTCGACGGTGACCGTGTGCGACACATCGTCCAGTGAGTTTGTTGTCACGCCGCTCCTGGGAGAATCCGCCAAGGCCGCCCGCTTGATCGGTCCTCCGCATGTTTCCTCGAGTATCGAGCATCGGGATCCGTCGGTCATCATCGAAGGATCCCATGACGGCTATGACAGCCGTTTCGGTATCATGCACAAGCGTCGACTCCTGCTAACCGGAGAGGGCGATCGCATCATGGGCGAGGACTTGCTGCATACGCCGCGCGGTCTCACGGACCTGGCCGAAAAGTCCGATGGCGCCTTTGCCGTTCGCTTCCATCTGCATCCCCGTATCGCGGCAGAAACCGGGCGCGACGAGCGTGAAGTGATACTGACGTTACCAGGAGAGCGCGAGCGCTGGCGGCTCGCCACCGAGGCGCTGCCGTTCAAGATCGAAGACAGTGTTTTTCTCGCGGACGCAATGGGGGAAGCACGAACGCAGCAGGTCGTCATCCACGGCAGGTTTCAAGGGAGAGGCGAAGTCCGCATACCGTGGCGCCTGGAGCTTTTAGGAAAACCGAGTGTGGATCAGCTGCCCTCCGTATTGCCATATGCCACCGAGCCACAGGCTACCGAAGCAGAGCCGGATCCAATTGACGACGAACCGGACGAGATCCAGGAAGAACCGGACGAAATCCAATCGGATGAAGATGCCGGGGATGACGAGGAGGCCGAAGCGAGTGCCACTCCGGACACGCCGAAACCGGCGCCGGATCAGGGCTCAGACGGCTGATCGCCAAAGCTCAACGCTGTGACTGCACCGGTCTTGGGGCGGGCTTGCGGATCTCGCGGACGCCAGGTCCCCCGATCGACCGCGCTCAAAAAACGACCGACAAACAGTGCAAAAAGGGCCGGTTCTTCGAGATTGATCGTGTGGCCGGAACCGGGAAACATGACGAGATCGGCTGACGGCATCGTGCGCTTGAGGTAGAGATTGGTGTCGAGACAGGCTTCATCCTCGTCTCCGACCATCAGCAATACAGGCGTTTCGATTGCCGCAAGCTCGCTTTCCTGATCGAAGAGAGACGGACGCTTGGTCTGAATCTGCCTCAATGTGATGGCTGCCGCCTTTGGCGAGTGCTCAGCGAGATTGGAAACGAATGTCGCCCATCCCTTGGGATCCTTCCGCTCCAGCTGGAGCCGCGCGGGACCGAGCCCCATGGCTTCCGCGGGCACAGTCCCGGTTTCATCCATCTGGCTGGCAAGCGCCAAAGCCTCGTCGATGAATGCCTGCCGTGTCGATTTGAATGCCCCGGAGCCGCCACTGGCAACGACTGCCGACAGGACACGCTCGGAATGGGTGAGTGTCAAATAGAGCGTTGTATAGGACCCCATACTGAGTCCGACCAGATGCGCCTGATCGATATTCAAGTGGTCCATAACGGAGAGGACATCGTTCTTCGCGATTTCCACGCCATATGACGTCTCGTCTTCTGGTGCATCGGATGGCGGATAGCCGCGCGCGGAAATGACGATGCAGCGATAGTCGCGTGAGAAAGCCCTGACTTGATCGTCCCAGCTCCGGCAATCGCCGAGATACTCGTGAAGGAAAATGAGCGGCCGACCGGCCCCGGTTTCCTCGTAGAAGATTTTGACACTGTCGACATCGACGTATGGCATGTCGCCTCCTTCAAGCTTGGGCACGATTAACACGAATTCGAGATAGATACGGCCCGTCAGAACAAGTGACGAACCTTGATACCCGCGATCCCTGCAATGAATCCATAGCTGCTGCACACAATCTGCATCTTGCACTGCTAGAGGAGCACTTGACGATGCGCATGCGCAATCTTGCGCACATTTCGAATACAAAGACCGATACCAAACGATGATCAACAGACGCCGGTTCCTCACTGGATTTGCGGCACTTGCCTTGAGCGGATTCGCCTCGGCAGCCTACGCCGTTGGCATCGAGCCATTCCGATTGCGGGTACAGCGATACAAGATCCGACCGCCGGGATGGCCGCGCGATCTCAATCTCAGAATTGCAGCCCTTGCAGACCTGCATGCCTGCCGACCCTGGATGTCGCCCGAGCGCATCCGCTACATCGTGGAGCAAACCAATGATTTGAATCCAGACCTCATCGTTCTCCTAGGCGACTATGTCGCCAGTCACCGATTTGTGGGTGAACAGGTGCACTCGCGCGAGTGGTCGACGGCACTTTCGACCCTTTCCGCACCGCTCGGCGTTCACGCCATTCTCGGCAATCACGATTGGTGGGAGGATCGAACCGCCCAGCGAAAAGGCCATGGACCGATCTTCGGTCAGGTTGCTTTGGAGCGCGTTGGCATCCGCGTCTATGAAAATGATGCGGCCCGGCTACAAAAGGATGGTCACGGATTCTGGCTGGCCGGATTGGGCGATCAACTGGCGTTGCTACCGGGCCAACGCTGGGGGAGACGAGGCTGGAGAGGCGTCGATGATATCCCTTCGACGATGGCAAAGATCACCGACAATGCACCTGTGATCATGATGGCCCATGAGCCGGATATTTTCCCCAAGTTGCCCGATCGCGTTTGCCTGACAATTGCCGGACATACCCATGGTGGACAGGTGCGCCTGTTCGGTTATTCACCGATCGTGCCCTCGCGTCACCACAATCGTTTTGCTTATGGTCACATTGTCGAGCAGCATGGTTCGCTGACGAGCCGGCCAAAGCACATGATTGTTTCCGGAGGTCTGGGTTTTTCCATTATGCCCGTGCGCCTCGGCGTCCCACCGGAAATTGTCGTCGTGGATATTGGAACATCATAGGTTGGCTCGTCATCTGGCGTTCCGGAGAGCACGCGCGAAAAGAGATCCCATGGACGAATCCGTCAGTCTGCGCCCCTATCTCCTGATTTTCTCCATCGGCTATATGGGATTATCTGTCGCGATTGGTCTGGTCCCACTGTTTCTGGAGATCGAACTCCCATCGGCGACCGGCGTGGTCATTCTCACGGCTTGCGCCATGGCTGCTGCCCAGAAATTCGTCAGCGACCATCGCCGCGTCTTTTCGAAGGAGGAACGGCGCAGGATGGTGATCTTTTCGCTCCTGAGTTCGCTGGTGATCTCGATTGTGCTCTTGGCGGGTCTTTCTTTTGCTGCGGACGGACCGGCATTTCGGGAAGCAATAAGCGAGGTCATGCGCGTGCTCTCTCCAGCGATCCTCGCGGCGATCATGGTCGTTGTCTTGATTATCTACCTGCTCGTTCTCTTTACTGCCTATGGCTGGGGCGCGCGCATGCTTCTCAAGGGCGTCCTGAAACAGTCCTGAAATACGACGAGCAACCGCCCCAAATGTAGCGCAATACCGACGCGGCGTACGTTCCGGACGATCGATCAATCATCCCGAACGATCATGCATGGAAGGAATTCCACCCCAGAGCCAGATGAAGGTCTGTCAACGACACTGTGTCGTCTTGAACATCTTACCGAAGGACCTTCATTCATGGACCCACGATTCATCACTCGGAACATTCACGCCTATCTCGATTATCCGGTTGCTCTGAGCCTCATGGCAGCGCCGTTCCTCCTCCAACTCGGGAGCTCAAATCCATTGGCATTCTGGCTTGCGTTCGTGACAGGAATTGCAGCCTTTACGTTGACGCTGTTGACCGACCATCAACTCGGCGTCTTCCGCGTCCTGCCCTACGCTTTCCATCTGGCCGTGGACGGCATTGTCGGTGTCACATTCCTGGCGGCCCCGATCCTGCTCGGATTCAGCGGTATCGATGCCTGGTACTATTGGGCCAACGGAGCAGCTGTTGTGTTCGTCGTCGCCCTCCACAAGCCGGAGGCCGAAGCATCATATGCCTGAGATTCGGAGGCCTGGCGGAATTGCATCTGCCAGGCCCCAATCGCTCTAGGCCGCAGGCTGCCCATAGTAGATCGTGACCACATGCTGCGCTTCGGCAAAGAACAGCCAACGCTCGATCACGATGCCGACGGCCGCGAAAAAGACGGCAAGAGCAGCGCCGCCCAGTCCGGCAAGCGCGCCCGGAAGAAGAGTGACGGCGACTGCCGCAGCGGGGGCGGCAAATCCAAACACAATGGCCAGTTTGCGGAGTTTTTCGGCGTGTTTCCGGGCAACGGTGAAGCCCATCTCACGCATGACGAAGTTTGGCCGAGTATGTGCAGGCTCGAGAGGTCGGACTTTGCCGAACCGGCCGAGCCCTGTCGCATCGCCTGTTGAGTACTTTTTCGGCGCATTGTCGATCCGCTGCCAATACACCAACTTGGCAACGAGACCGATAATGAGAAATAGGCCGGCAGCGATGACGGCCAAGATGTGGGCACGATCGAATGCCTCGAGCAACGCGACAAACAGAACGCCCCCAGTCCCGAGGCCGAGGATCACGTAATTGATCGGAACCAACGGATCGTTCCATTGGCGAATGGTTCTGAGCGATCCGTAGATCATTCCCGTGCAGTAGATCGTCGCGAGGGCCGCAACGATGCTCAGGATTGCCAATACGCCCGCAGCCCCGGTCGCTGATTCAAGGAACACCCAGGCAATCGCCAGCAGGCCTGCGGGAATATAAGTCACAACGGCGGCCACGCCTTCGCGCGACAACCAGGATGATTTCCATTGGCTGAAAGCGCGCCAGGCGCGCTCCGGATGTCCGAGATGGAAAGTCGAAGACAAGAGTCCGACGGTCACGAGCCCGAGCGCGACAGCGAATCCGGTCAGACCAAGCCAGCGTTCTGCCGGGATCAGCCCGAGCGAACCGAACAAAGCCATCCAGATGAGCAGACCGTACCCGGCGCCGGATGCGGTGGTGAAGAAAATGACGGAGTAAGCGGGATGCATGGGAGGTCGACGCCTATGTTGTCAGCATGCGGTCAGCCCACGCGAACAGGCGGTCGGCGGCCGTCTTGGCAGTTTCGGTAGCAGCGGGAGGCGGCGTGTCGTCGGTCGGACTGCGACCGTCACGGCGCGGACGCGGCGGGAGGTACTGGTTGACCGGTTTGTATCCAAATTCCGGCAAGAGGTCGAAACCCTCGCGTTCGGCCACCAGTTTCGAAACGTCGCTTTCGGGATCACCCAGATCGCCAAAATGGCGCGCGCCTGTCGGACACGCCCGGACGCACGCGGGGATCCGGTCTTCGGGGAGAAAATTGTCATTGTAGATGCGGTCGACGCACAAGGTGCACTTCTTCATGACGCCATGTGCATAGTCATATTCCCGCGCGCCATAGGGGCAGGCCCAGGAACACAGTTTGCAGCCGATGCAAGTATCCGGATTGACGAGAACGATCCCGTCCTCTTCCCGCTTGTAGGATGCACCCGTCGGGCACACGGTGACACAATCGGGCTCTTCGCAATGCAGGCATGAGCGAGGGAAATGCACCGTCCGGCTATCCTCACCTTCGCCGACCTCATACCCATGAATACGGTTCAACCAGGCCCCGTGCGGATCGGCGCCATAGGGATCCTGATCGGTTAGCGGTGCCGAGTAGCCGGTGGTATTCCACTCCTTGCAACTGGTGGCACAGGCCTGACACCCGACACAGGTATCAAGGTCGATTACAAGGCCAAGCTTCTTTTTCGTTTTCTTGGGCAAAGACGTCATGATTTTGCCTCCTGAAATTGTTCGCCGAATGCAAGGCTATCAGGCGCGGCAGGAATGTTCGCTGGCCGGCCGAGCGGCTCGAACCGCGGCAAAGTCTCCTTCGCTTCTGCTTCCGCCTTCTCGATCGAAACACGAAGGTCATACCAGGCGGCCTGCCCTGTCACCGGATCGGAATTGGAGAAACGATAACCACCGCGGTCGGGAAGCAATTCGGAGATCAGATGGTTGAGCAGAAAGCCTCGTTTGGCTTCCGGCGCGTCTTCGTCAAGGTTCCAGGCTCCCGCCCGTTTGCCGATGGCATTCCATGTCCAGACCGTATCCGGATTGACACCTTCCATTAGCCGGACCTGGCACTTCACTCGTCCGATATAACTCTTAATCCAGACCCAATCGTCGTCTTTCACGCCGAGTGATTCCGCGCGTGCGCGCTGGATGTACAGTCGGTTTTCGGAAATGATCTGGCGCAACCAGGCATTTTGCGATCCCCATGAATGATACATATGCATCGGACGCTGGGTGATGGCGTGCATAGGATATTCTGCTTCATTCAGGGCTGCCCCTTCGAAGGGGGGATACCAGAACGGGATCGGGTCGAAATAAGTCTCGACACGATGCCTATGGCCTTCCGGTGGCAGGTTTGCGCCGTGCCCGCGTGCCGCCAAGCGGAATTTCTGCATCACTTCGGAGTAGAGCTGAAACACGATGTGAGAGCCTTCGGCACGGAATCCCATATCGACGGCAAAGTCCGTGTAGGCCTTATTGGCGTGCCGGTAGTAACGTTGCCCCGGCTCCAGTTCATGCACATGGAAACAGCCATTCTCGATATATTTTTCGAGCTGCTTGGGATTGGGCTCTCCCTTGCCGTAACTCTTACCGTCCTTGCCCCGCCAGCCGGTAAGCGGACCGATACCCGGTTTTCGCTCATGATTGACGATGTAATCCGAGTAGCCGCCCGGATATTTCGCCTTCCCGTCTTTGTTCACAAAGCCTGGGAGTTTCAGGCGTGCGCCGAGATCAAGCAAAACATCCTGAAAAGGGCGTACGTTGCGGTCCGGCTGGACCACCGGTTGACGAATGGCATCTGCCGGAGCATCCGGCTCGGAGATCGGCCTATCGAGCATGGAAATACAGTCCCAACGCTCCAGATAGGTTGTGTCGGGCAAAATGAGATCCGCATAGGGTACGGTTTCCGAATAGTACGCATCGGAATAGATGATCCTCGGGATCTTGTAGGCTCCGGTATCGGGATCGGTTTCCGTCAGATGGCCGATCGTGGCCGGCACATTCATCGCCGAATTCCAGCCCATATTGGCCATATACAGAAACAGTACATCGATCGGATATGGGTCGGCATTGGCAGCGTTCGCAATGACCATATGCATCATGCCATGTGCTGCAAATGGCGCGTCCCAACTAAAAGCCTTGTCGATACGGTTTGGGATGGCATTGCCATGAACGAGCAGATCGTCCGGACCTGTCGGGAAGCCGAGATGGGGGCCCCCCAGAGGTTCGGTTGGCAGAACCTCGCCGGGCTTACCGACGGGTTTCAGCCAGGGCGGCGTCTGTTTTGGATAAGGGGCTTTGTAGCGAAACCCGCCAGGACAATCGATGCTGCCAAGCATGATCTGCAGGACATGGATCATGCGGCATGTCTGAAAACCGTTGGAGTGCGCCGAGATGCCGCGCATGGCGTGCATGCTGACGGGCCGTCCAATCATCTTGTCATGTTTGCGACCGGCCCAATCGGTCCAGGGAATATCGAGGACGACCTCTTCCTCGAATGCGGTGCGGGCGAGTTCGGCGGCAATCCGGCGTGTTGTCTCTGCCGAAACGCCTGTTTCCTGTGCAACGGCTTCCGGCGCGTAAGTCTCTTCGAGAAAGTGCTTTGCAAGGAGTTCGAAGACGGGCACGGCTTTGCGCCCATCGGGAAGCGTGAACTCGCCGAACAGTGCGGGCGTAATATCGGCCTCGGTTGCGTTTACGAATGTCTCGGTTTTCTTGTCGTAAGCAAGCGGTACGCCTTCTTCGCGATGCGGCGCCGTCTTGTTCGGATCGCGTACAAAGAGCCCGTCATCTGCTGCGCCTGGATCTTGAATGACCAACCAAGGCGCATTGGTGTAGCGAACGAGATAATCCAGATCGATCTTGTTCGTGCGGAACAACTCATGAATGAGCGCACCGACGAACAAACCGTCCGTTCCGGGCTTAATGCCTACCCACTCGTCAGCTATGGCTGAATATCCGGTCCTAACAGGATTGACTGAGACAAATTTCGCACCCCGCCCCTTGAGCTTGCCGAGATTGGTCTTCAGCGGATTCGAACCATGTTCTTCGGCAACGCCGAACAGCATGAACATCTTGGTGTGTTCCCAATCGGGTTCACCAAACTCCCAGAACGAACCACCGAATGTGTAGAGTCCGGCAGCGGCCATGTTGACCGAGCAGAAGCCACCATGCGCCGCGTAATTGGGCGTACCATATTGCAGCGCCCACCAACCGGTCAGAGATTGGCTTTGATCGCGTCCGGTAAAAAAGGCCAGGCGTTTCGGGTCCGTCCGCCGCACCTCGCTCAACCAGCGGGTGGCCGTGGAAAGCGCTTCTTCCCAGGATATCTCCTTATACTCGCCGGAACCGCGCGGACCGACGCGCTTCAAAGGCGAGCGCAATCGGGCCGGGGACCTGTGCTGCATGATTCCCGCAGCGCCTTTGCCGCAAATGACCCCCTTGTTGATCGGGTGATCGCGGTTTCCATCGATGTAACGGACGGTGCCATCCTTGAGATGCACCCGAATACCGCACCGGCAGGCACACATATAGCAAGTGGTCGGTTTGATTTCGTCGGCGATCTTCGGAGCGAGATCGATTATTGGCTGTGCGGACATGCGATATTGCTCCGATTGTCAGAACCGAGATGCGGAGATCTTACAACGATCATCGGCGGATTCGCTCCAGGAAGCGTGCCACCGCCCTGCTTGCGAGAAAACGCGTGATCGTGCTACGATTCTTGGTTATGGAATCCCTGGCTACAGGGCTGGAAACCAGTAGCTCCCGATTGTTTTTCAGCCGGCAATCCGGCAGCCATCGGGTTATTGTGCAGCGCACTATACATGAGACTTGGGCGTCTGTCCCTAGTCAGAGGCGCATTTTTTGCAAAGCCGTGACGGTTGGCCGCAAAAGCGACCGTTGCGCCCAATGTAATTCCGAACATCAGCACAACGAACGCCGATAGAGCGTTTCACGAATCTGGGACATGACACGCCATCCCTGCATCATGGGCATTGGCAGTGTCAGAAGTCCGGGCTAACTGAGTTCGTGGCGCGATGCAAGCTTTCCGCGCGCCAGAATTTTCGAGCCTCGCATCCAGAGCAACGACGCCATCGCGCCCAAGGTCAAGGTCATAAGGAGGCCAGCAAGGCCGTATGCGATAGAGAGGGCCACGGCTTCCTCGGCACCAACGCCCATGAGACCCAGTCCGGCGACCATACTGCCTTCGCGCACACCCCATCCGCCGATACTGATCGGCAGCGCCGAAACGAATGCCACGAATGGCAGGATGGCAATCAGCACGATCGGATTAAGCACGATATCCATTCCACGCGCCAGAACGGCAACCGCAGCGAAGCCCGCAACAACAATCAGCAAGCTCAGGACAATCAGAAAGACCGTCGTCGCGTAGGACCCAAATATGACTCGCACCTGCTGCACGAACCGTTTCGCCCAGTCATAGCGCCATATGGCAAGAATGCCGGCACCCGCGACCATGAGCCCACCAAGACCATAAACAGCCATCGACCAAGAGGTCTCAAGCCTGGCGATATGAGGCGCCAACAGCGAAAACGCAAACATAGAGCCGATTGCGACACTGATAATCAGCCCCGTCATTGCCGCCATACGTTCTGCGACCAATGACGCAGCCGCGGCCGAGGCGCGCACGCCAAGCCGGACCAGAAGAAAGGCTCGCACGGAAAGGCCCGCAACGGATGTCACCAGGACGAGATTTGCGAGTGCTCCCAGCCCGAACATCGCCAGCGCTTCCCTGCCCGCGATTGGCGTTTCGAGCCGCCGCAGAATCGCCCACCAACGTCCGCTCGCAAGGACATATTGAAGGGCAAGCACAAGACAGGCCCCGATAACCGGACCGCGCTCCAAGGCACGCAGATGCTTGGCGATTTCCGCAAAATCAAAATAAAGGAAAAGAAACACCAGGATCGACAGCCCGATCAGCGCTCGCAATCCAAGACTCAGCCATCCCTGCGGCCCTCGTGCGGGCGCCTGAATGGACGGTTTGTCCTGGATATCTGTGCCAAGATTAGACATCCACCCCATCTTCGGTGTTTGTTCAAGGCGAACGAATTTCGCCGGGTTCAGCCGAGCAAACGTGCCGGCAACCATAGCCACCCGCCCGGCATCACAATCAGCCGGTCCACGGATACCGATTCACAGAGAATTGAAGCCTTTGTCCCCGCGATCTCAGAGACTTGCAGTTACCACCTTAATTGAACACTTCCAAGCAGGATAATGATCTTGTTTGCTTCGACAATACGTTAATGGCTCGCATTGAAGCACAATTGCTGCAGACTTCGCCTAGTGTCGGCATGGCTCCTTTCACCATTGCACCATCGCCCGGCAATTGGCAGACTTTGTGTCCGCAGTTTAATCGAAAGGCAAACTCGTGAAGACGGCTTTCCTTGGCATAGCAGCGCTTACAATGACAGCAGGAATCGGTCTCAGTACGGCTGAGGCTGACACTGCAAAACCCGCGGTCCATGACTGTGACCGACTGGCTGGGGACCCGCGCGACCCAAATCGGGTGGCTCCCGGCGTCCGCGTTCCCAAGATGGACGGCCAAAAAGCGCTGGAAGCCTGCCAGACAGCGCTGGAGGCACATCCCGAAGCAACGCGGTTTCTCTACCATTTAGGGCGTGCGAACCACGCTCTGAACAATTATGACGATGCCGCGCGGTGGTTTCAAAAAGCGGCAAGTGCCGGATATGCCCCGGCGATGAGCATTCTTGGCGTGTTCTATGCGTCCGGCGGTGGCGTCCCCCAAGACTACGAACTGGCCGTTCAATGGTATCGCAAGGCAGCCGCGAGTGGCTATGCTGTCGCCATGTACAACCTGGGCGTGCGCTACGCGGACGGGTTGGGAGTCGGCGGCCGGGACTATGATCAGGCCGTGAAATGGTTCGAGCGGGCAGCCGAAAAGAACCATACCGGCGCAATGGAAGGCCTAGCCTATCTGTATCTCGCAGGGCGCGGAGTCCCGCATGACGACGTGAAAGCAACCCATTGGTTTCGCCGGGCAGCCGAAAACGGCCGTCCGGATGCCATGTACAATCTTGGTTATGCCTACGATGTCGGACGCGGCGTCAAGGCCGACGGCAAAAAGGCCGCGATCTGGCTGGCGAAAGCGCTGAAAGCGGGTAGCCAGGATCTCAAAGGCGATCTGTTCAATCATAGGGAGCTTTGGACGGACGCGACGCGACGCGCACTCCAAGACCACCTTCGAGAAGCCGGCGTGTATGACGGCCCGTCCGACGGATCTTTCAGCGACGCATTTCGCAAGGCAATGAAAGAATACGCGGCCCAACCCTGACCGCATTTCCGAGTCATTGTCGAATCGGGCACCATGTCCAGGACTGATGTCTTGGACGATTGGCAGGCATGGACTCTCCACGCCTGCTGCACGTAATATGGCACGGGCGCAAGTTATGCGCGATGCGGTGGAAGTCGAAGGGAAGCGACAGTATGGACAATCCCCTCATGCAGAAGGACCTTGCAGATTCTATTCAAGAACTGCGCAATGAGGTCGAACGGCGTTTGATGCGCAACAAATATTATGTCGCGATCAAGAAACTCGATGATCTCCTGGAGGCCATCCGTCCTCTAGAGGCCGAGGTCATCGAAGACGACTTGGGACAACGAACGGAGCGTGCGGCTTTGACCAGCCAGCCCGTACTTGAGTCTCCGGCACCGGTGCCTGTGGAACCGGCGAGCGAAGAGATATTCGCGGTTCCACCGCAGCAACAGCCGGAACCTGTCGAGACTCTCCCAAGGCAGGATGTGTTCCAGGCCGTGCCGAGCGAACCTGAGGCGCCTGCCCCAGCCCAGCCGCAAGCGTCTCCTGCCATGCCGGAACCGGTGGCTGGAACACCGAATATGCCCGAAAGCCTTGGCGGGAACGTCTATCCGGCGACACCGCCTCAGCAAACAGCTCACCTGGCTCAGCCCGTCGAAGAAGTGTTTCAGCCAACCACGCCCCAGCAGCCGCATGGCTTCGACCAGAACGGCAATCAGGTTGATCAAGGCCAGCAACGGCAGCAGCAGACCGACGCCATGTTTGCACCACGTCACTCGGCGGCGGAATAGGCGCGAGCGAGTATCTGCCAACGGAAGACCTGTATTGTCGGGCCGTTCATTCGTGTCCGGATGAAATTCTGATTTGAATGCGCCGGGATAATTGCGCGCACCGCGGGGGCTGGACCTTGCATCCGGGCCGTCACACGCTATGTTGCGCCGCGACATAGCCTTACCCGGAGCATGGACCCATGACACTCGCGGCCGGAACCAGCGATCTCACGACACATATCCCATCGGCGCAGCATACGGGCCGGTTTGAAGAGGCGGCAAAGGCCTCCCGGGCGTTGCTGGATCGCGCGTGTGGCGCCTTACGGCCAACACTTGCGCCAGACGGGAGACCGTCAAGCAAGGCGCTGGAGCGGGCGCAGCACCAAGCCCACGGCCTCGCATGGCTGGCGACCTATGTCGAAGCGCTCACCCAACTCGCTGCCTATGCTGAGCGCATGGACGGGGAAGACCGGCTTGGCGAGCTCGAAAACCTGATCGTGCAGGCCGCCTTTGCCGAATATCTTGCGCAGATGGCCGGCGGAATTCCGATGAGCCAAACGGAGTTCGTTCGACCGACGGACCTCGGCCTGAGCGACGACGACGTCGCAAGCTTCAAGAGCGGTATTGTCGCCGAACTGATCCACGATGGTGGAAAACCAGAGATTCGAGGCCGAATTGCCGAACTTCTTCAGGGAGCCGAAGGGGGCGCGACGTTCGGTGATACCGGATTGGACGACACCTATGAAGCAATGCGCGACGAAATGCGGCGCTTTGCCAACCAGGAGGTCCTCCCGCATGCCCATGAATGGCATCTTGCAAACGAGTATATTCCACTCCACACGATCGAGAGGATGGCCGAGCTTGGTGTCTTCGGCCTCACGATCCCAGAGGAATTCGACGGATTAGGGCTTGGCAAAGAGTCCATGTGCGTTGTCTCAGAAGAATTGTCGCGCGGCTATATCGGCGTTGGTTCGCTGGGCACCCGTTCGGAGATTGCTGCCGAACTCATCTTGCAGGGTGGCACCGAAGCGCAGCAAACGCGCTGGCTCCCGGCTATCGCATCGGGCGAAGTCCTGCCGACTGCCGTCTTTACGGAACCGAATACGGGCTCGGATCTGGCAGCGATCAAGACGCGGGCCGTGCGTGAAGGCGGCCACTATCTGATCACGGGACAGAAAACCTGGATCACCCATCCGGTTCGCGCCGATTTGATGACTTTGATGGCCCGCACCGGAACGGCCGAAGAGGGCTATCGCGGCCTGTCAATGTTCCTGGCGGAAAAGCCTCGCGGCAACGACGCCGACCCCTTTCCGGCCGAAGGTATGACAGGCGGCGAGATCGAGGTGCTCGGTTACCGCGGCATGAAGGAATACGATATCTCCTTCGACAGCTTCAAGGTCCCAGCCGAAAACCTGCTTGGAGAGGTTGAGGGACAAGGCTTCAAGCAATTGATGCAGACATTCGAAGCAGCACGCATTCAGACCGCCGCTAGAGCGATCGGTGTTGCCCAGGCCGCCCTCGACGTAGCCCTCCGATACGCACAGGATCGTATCCAGTTTTCCAAACCGATCGTCTCCTTCCCCCGTGTCTCGGACAAGATCGTTCACATGGCCGTGGAAATCATGACGGCGCGCCAGCTCACCTATGCGGCGGCACGCGAGAAGGATCTGGGCAGACGCTCGGACCTGGAAGCCGGAATGGCGAAACTGCTTGCAGCCCGGATTGCCTGGGCCTCGGCCGACAACGCCCTACAGATCCATGGCGGCAACGGATTCGCACTTGAATATCCCGTTAGTCGGATCCTGTGCGATGCCCGCATTTTGTCGATTTTCGAGGGTGCCGCCGAAATCCAGGCCCAGGTCATCGCCCGCCGCCTACTGGAAACGTGAGATATCCGCAATGACAATCCGCTTGCGGCTCGCTGCCGCCCTGACAATCATGGCCCTCATGACAGCACCTTCGTCACTCAGCGCCCAATCGGCAAAGCAGACCGAAATCTCTGAGCGGCTGGTGATCGCACATCGCGGTGCCTCCGGCTATCTACCCGAGCACACCCTTGCAGCGAAGGCATTGGCATTCGGGCAAGGCGCCGATTTCATCGAACAGGATGTGGTGCTGACCAAGGACGGCGTTCCGATCGTCCTGCATGACATACATCTCGACACGGTGACCGATGTCGCCAAAGTTTTCCCGGATCGCAAGCGGGAGGACGGCCATTATTATGCGATCGACTTCACGCTTGCGGAGATCCGCCGGCTCTCCGTAAACGAGCGTATCGATATCAAGACCGGAAAAGCCGTCTATCCGACCCGGTTCCCCCTGAACAAGTCGCGGTTCGCCATTGCAACTCTGGCCGAAGAGATTGAGCTGATCCAGGGGCTGAACGCCTCCAGCGGCCGGGATGTCGGGATTTACCCCGAAATCAAGAAACCTGCATTTCATCGGGCCGAAGGTCAGGATATCTCCAAGATCGTCATCGAAGTCCTGTCCAAATATGGCTACAGCACGAAGCAGCATGCCATGTATCTGCAGTGCTTCGACTGGAACGAGACCCAACGCATCAGGGGTGAGCTTGGCTACAAGGGCAATCTCATCCAACTTCTTGGCGAGAATGACTGGAACGAAGCACCGAATGTGGATTTCGACGAACTCATGACCGATGACGGTCTGGATGCGATTGCGAAGGTTGCGGATGGTATCGGGCCTTGGACACACCATCTGATTGAAGGTCTCGACGAAAAGAAGAACCTGGTCACGACGGATTTGACCGATGCCGCGAAGGAACGCGGGCTAATCGTCCATGCCTATACGCTCCGCGCCGATGCTCTGCCGGACTATGCGGAATCACTCGAGGCATTCATGGAAATCCTCTTTCTCGCGGTTGGAATCGACGGCGTTTTTACCGATTTTCCTGACCTGGCTGCACGCTATATTCAAGAAATCAGCGGCGTCGAAGCCGTCGTCGAGAAGATTCAGTAACGGGCGCCACAGCGGCTTTTCAGCAATGGCGGCTTAGGCATAGTCGATTTTGCTTCTTTCGTTTGTGTGACAGCCGGTCCAAGATAGGACGCATAAATCATTTCTGGAGGCTGTCGTTATGAGTCCTCGCTTCCTCGCGATTGCCGCGGTCGCTGCCTTCTTTTCATTCGGAACGCATGCCGCAGAGACTACAGATCCCAAGACCTCGCCCGAGGAACCGGGCTCGGCGCGTATCAACGAGACGCTGCAACCGCTCCTGCCGGCTTACTGGAAAGTGTCGGGTCTTAAGGTAGTCGCTACAGTCAATGAAGGGGATGCTGTCGAGCCTAAGCTCAAACAGCGTATCGAGGCAAGCATATCGCCGATTGCCGCACTCTATAGCGAAGCACCCGGTTCAGCCGGCAAGCTTGCGCCGTTCGTTGTGATCGTAGAAACGGTACCCGCCGACAATGTTCGTACCCTCTACGGCATCGCCTATTCATCCTATCGGGCCGGAAAGTGGTCGGTGCGGATTGGCTTGGAAAATGGCGTTGGCAAGCTCGGCAAACCGCGCGATATTTTCGCACGTCCGACGGTCGTCGCAGGGTCCGAAATAGCGAGTGAAGCCGCCAAGCGTTTGTCACTCGCTCAGGTCCTACTCGATACGTTTCAAAAAGAAAATCTGAGCCGCGTGAGCCGTTACAAGGCGGAGATCGCAGCTGCCAATGCCAAGCACGCAGCGGCACTGAGCGCCTTGAAGGCTGGCAATATTGCAGAACTCGATGCCCTTGAGGCGGCACAAGCCAAAGCGATCGACGGACTTGCGAAAAAGGCAGAAGCGCTGACGGCTCCGCTCGAAGCGGACATTGCCAAGATAAAGGCCGAGCATGCGGCTGCTATCGAGAAGCTCAAGGCAAAGCAGGCCGAGGAACTCGCAACACTGAAGAGCGATGGAAAGGCCGAATTACTCGACGCGGAAACTCAACGCCTCGAAATCCTTGCAAGTCGAGAAAAAGCCCACGGCGAGAAAGCGAAGGCCGTCGAGGCAGCCCGAACAAAGGCGCGAGAAGCACTTCGAGATGCGCGTAAGGCCGCATTCGATGCCCTCGAGACGGCGCTCAAAAGCGACGACATCAACATCCGGCGCGGGGCCGTTGAAGCCGCATTCAGCCAGAACGATGAGACGCTCAAACGCATTGCTTTGGTCCAATCGCTCAATAGCGGCGACTGGGTTCTGCAGGAAGGCGCGCTTCGAACAATCCTCGATCGAAATCCGCTCCTCGCGGTTCAAATCGCTCGACAAGAGAAAGAGAATTTCGTTGCAACCATCGATGTCGCCGAACTGGATGCCGGAACAGGGAATTTCAGCGGGACATTTCAGCTACCTGATGCAGAAGGCCGCGGTGGCAAAGGCAGCATCGGTCAAGGGGGCCTGACGTGGCGAGACGAGGCCTGTTCGCTATCGCTCACCCTTCAGGACGACGGTATCCTCACGGGTAGGGGGCAGTGCGGAAAAGCAACCTTCGCCGCAACGTTGCGCTTGTATTGAAACGGATCGCCATCATCCTTCCCTTGCCTCTATTGAGTCGCTAGACCACGACGATGAGCGAACGTTCGATTCTCATCACTGGTTGTTCGTCCGGTATCGGCGAGTGTTGCGCCCACGGATTGCGCAAGCGAGGCTGGCGCGTCTTTGCCACGGCACGCAAGCCGGAGGATATCGCAGCGCTGCAAAACGAGGGCCTGGAAGCCCTCTATCTCGACTATCGTGAGCCCGAGTCGATCGCGGCCTGCGCCGACCATGTTCTCCAGGCGACGCGGGGAAGCATCGGCGCCCTCTTCAATAACGGTGCCTATGGCCAGCCGGGGGCCGTTGAAGATTTGCCGACAGAGGCACTTCGCGAGCAATTCGAGGCCAACTTTTTCGGCTGGCACGACCTGACAGCCCGCTTGATACCGGCGATGCGGGCGAACGGAGGCGGGCGGATCGTGCAGAATTCATCGGTCCTGGGATTGGTATCGCTCAAATATCGCGGCGCGTACAACGCCAGCAAATTTGCGCTCGAAGGCCTCACGGACGCAATGCGGCGGGAATTGAAGGACACTGGAATTTATGTGTCGCTCATCGAGCCGGGTCCGATCTGGAGCCGATTTTCGGACCATGCCCTCGCAGCCTACCGGGAAAACATTGATCTGAATGGATCGCCTCATGCCGAGAACTATGCGCGTCGGATCGCAGCAATGGAAGCCGGTGGTGCTACGCGTTTCAAGCTCGGTCCGGAAGCCGTTCTTGCAAAACTCGTGCATGCTCTGGAGAGCAAAAATCCTCGCCCCCGATACTTCGTCACCATCCCGACACATCTGATGGCATTTGCTCGCCGCGTTCTCCCGACACGTATGCTCGATGCGATGACGGCAGGCCATTAGTGTCGCGCTTTGTCCATGCCAATTCCCGTGAGGGCGACCGGCAATTTCGGCCACTTCCGGCCTTGGATTGGCGGGCGCCGGACACGACTTGAATGCACAGCGCTTGCCAATTGGCGCCATTGGCCGTTTAGATAGCGGATGAACAGCCTCTTCTACGGATTAATCCCATTTGCGGTCGGCGCCGTTGCCGTGGTGCTGAGCCTCGGTCTCTGGAACATGCTGCGTGACGGCAGTGCGTCACTGTCTCAAACGCTGATGCGTTGGCGCGTAATGCTTCAATTCGCTGCCGTTATCATCATCATGGTGGCGATCTACTTAAAAGGGAACTGAGTCTGCTCCATGGTTGTCCTCAACAAGATCTACACAAAAACCGGTGATGCCGGCACGACGGCGCTGGGTACGGGCACGCGCGTTCCAAAGCATCATGTCAGGATCGAATCCTATGGAACAGTCGACGAAACCAATGCCGCGATCGGCATGGCACGTCAGAATCTGACATCGGACGATACCATGGTCGACGCCATGCTGGAGCGGATACAGAATGACCTTTTCGATCTTGGCGCCGATTTATGCACGCCGGATACCGGGGAGCCGCTCGAATATGAACCTTTGAGGATTACCGACAGCCAGGTGGAACGGCTCGAAAGTGAAATCGATGCGTTGAACAGCGAACTCGAACCGCTCAAATCGTTTGTTCTTCCCGGTGGCACGCCCGGTGCGACGGCACTCCATGTTGCGCGCACCGTCTGTCGCCGGGCCGAGCGGTTGATGGTTGCTCTGAACGGTCTGAATGGCGAGACCGTCTCAGATCCGGCCATGCGCTATGCCAATCGGCTCTCGGATTTCCTGTTTGTGGCCAGCCGCTATGTCAACGCCAAGGGGGCCGGCGACAAGCTTTGGACGCCCGGTGCGAACCGCTAGAGGCCGCCGCAAGTGTTTGTTCCTCTCCATGATCGCAACCCACTGAAAAGCATATCTTTTCAGTATGTTACTGTTGCGCTCATTTTGATGAATGTCTTTGTTTTCGTCGTCTTTCAGACCGAGTTTATCTTTCCGCTCGGCCGTCTCGCGGAGGCCTTTGCCGTTGTTCCCATCGAGCTGTTCAGTCGCGGCCTTCTGGTCTCGGGCCATGTGCTGATCCCCGACGGCGCTGTGCCAGTTCCTGAGCGGCTGACCCTCGTGACCTATATGTTCCTGCACGGAGGCTGGATCCATCTAATCGGCAACATGGCGTTTCTTTGGGTCTTCGGCGACAACGTGGAAGACGCGATGGGTCATGTCCGTTTCATCATGTTCTACGTTATGTGCGGTGTCGCTGCGGCGCTTGCACACGCCTGGGCTCAACCTCAATCCGACATCCCATTGATCGGGGCCAGCGGCGGCGTGGCCGGTATTATCGCGGCTTACCTGATGCTTCATCCAAAGGTCAAAGTCTGGGTCCTTGCCCTGTGGCGTATTCCCATCCGCATTCCTGCAATCTGGGCACTCGGATTCTGGGTCGGGTTGCAGTTTTTCAGTGCCATCACCGCAACCGAAGAGAATGTTGCGTGGTGGGCGCATATCGGCGGTCTGGCCGCCGGTGCGGTCTTGATCCTCTTCATGCGCCGGCCGGGCGTTCTACTGTTCGATCGCACTGCGGGAGGCGCTTAAGCCAGCGGCTTGTGGATCGGGATCGGTGCGCAGCGCGTCAAAAGCGTCGCACCTGCTGAAAATCATCTTTCGGAGCATTGACTTGGGTTTGACCCGCGAGTACGGTCGCGGCCGCTTTTCGCATGTGCGAAGAGCCGGGATATTGGGAATACCGAACGGCCTTCTCCCCTGCTTTTCGCCGACCGCTCCAACGAGCCACCGATCCTAACGGAGCCGTCCATGAAGATCCTGGTCCCGGTCAAACGTGTCGTCGACTACAATGTGAAGATCCGGGTAAAATCCGACGGTTCCGGCGTTGAGCTGGCAAACGTCAAAATGTCGATGAATCCTTTCGACGAGATTGCAGTCGAAGAAGCCATCCGCATGAAGGAAGCCGGCACGGCAGAGGAAATCGTCGCCGTCTCGATCGGTCCCCAGAAAGCGCAAGAGACGATCCGCACAGCGCTTGCCATGGGCGCCGACCGCGGCATCCTGGTCAAGACCGACGAGACGCTGGAACCCCTTGCCGTTGCCAAGGTCCTCAAAGCGATTGTTGCCGAGGAAAGCCCCGATCTTGTCGTTCTCGGGAAGCAGGCAATCGACGGCGATTGCAATCAGACCGGTCAGATGCTCGCAAGTCTCCTGGATTGGCCCCAGGGCACATTCTCATCCAAAATCGTGATTGAGGATGACAAGGTTCGCGTGACACGGGAGGTCGATGGCGGGCTGGAAACAGTGCTGTTGAACCGTCCCGCCGTTCTCACAACCGACCTCAGGCTTAACGAGCCCCGCTACGCATCATTGCCGAATATCATGAAGGCTAAAAAGAAACCGATCGACGAGAAGGCTCTTGAGGACTTTGGGATCGATACGGCACCGAGGCTGACTGTCCAGAACACGGCTGAACCCGCGACCCGCGAAGCGGGCGTGCGTGTCGCCGATGTCGCCGAGCTTGTCGCAAAGCTCAAGAATGAGGCGGGAGTAATCTGATGGCGACCCTTCTTATCGCCGAGCACGACAACACGACGCTCAATGATGCCACAGCCAAGACATTGTCGGCGGCAACGGCTCTCGGCAGCGATGTCCATATACTCGTTGCCGGCGAAAACTGTTCCGGTGTTGCAGATCAAGCGGCCAAGCTTGAGGGAGCCGCGAAGATCCTCCTGGCAGACGCACCGCATTTGGCGACAGGGCTGGCCGAAGAGATGGCGGCGCTTACATTTTCCATCGCCGATAGCTACGATGCGATCCTTGCATCGGCTACGACAACGGGTAAGAACTTTTTGCCACGTGTGGCAGCCAAACTGGACGTCGGCCAGATTTCTGAGATCAGCGCCGTCCTCTCACCCGATACATTCGAGCGTCCGATCTACGCTGGAAATGCCATCCAAACGGTACAATCTCATGATGCGAAAAAGGTCATGACGGTCCGTACCACGGCTTTCCAGGCCGTTGAAGAAGGCGCGCCCGCACCAATAGAGAGCATTGCGGTGCCCGATGCTCTGGGTGTTTCCAGCTTCGAAGGTGCCGAACTTTCAAAGTCGGACCGCCCGGAACTGACATCTGCCAGCATCGTCATATCCGGCGGCCGGGGACTGGCGTCGGGCGAGAACTTCGAGACCTATATCGCCCCTGTTGCCGAGAAGCTCGGTGCCGCGATTGGCGCTAGCCGCGCCGCGGTCGACGCTGGGTACATGTCAAACGACTACCAGGTCGGACAGACCGGAAAAGTCGTTGCACCCGATCTATATATCGCCGTCGGCATATCCGGTGCCATTCAACATCTTGCCGGCATGAAAGACTCCAAGGTGATCGTTGCCATCAACAAGGACGATGAGGCGCCGATCTTCCAGGTCGCTGACTATGGCCTGGTGGCCGATCTCTTCACCGTTTTGCCGGAGCTCGCGGCCGAGCTCGAAAAAGCCGGTACCTAGAAAGCGCTGCAGACAATGGAAATCAAGAAAGTCGGAGTGATCGGTGCGGGTCAGATGGGCAACGGAATTGCTCATGTGATCGCACTGGCAGGCTACAAGGTTGCATTAAACGACGTCGAAAAGGACCGAATCGAACAAGGGCTGGCGACGATCAACGGCAACCTTGCACGTCAGGTTGCTTCGTCCAAGATTACAGACGAGCAGCGCAAGGCGGCAATGGACAATATTTCGGTCGCCGAGACGTTCGATGCCTTCTCCGACACGGATCTGGTAATCGAGGCGGCAGTCGAAAATGAAGATGTGAAACGCGCCATCTTTGCCGATCTTTGCCCGGTGCTGCGTTCCGACGCAATTGTCGCTACAAACACGTCATCGATTTCGATCACGCGCTTGGCGGCCTCGACCGATCGACCCGAGCAATTCATCGGCATGCATTTCATGAACCCGGTTCCGGTCATGGCGCTGGTCGAAATGATCCGCGGAATTGCGACCGAGGAAGGAACATTTTCCTGCGCCACGGATTTCGTGACGGGTTTGGGGAAAACGATTGCGGTTTCGGAGGACTTCCCTGCCTTCATGGTGAACCGCATTCTCCTACCGATGATCAATGAAGCCGTCTACACATTGTATGAAGGCGTCGGCTCCGTGAAAGCGATCGATACGGCTCTCAGACTCGGTGCGCGTCATCCGATGGGCCCGCTGGAGCTTGCCGATTTCATCGGTCTCGATACGTGCCTTGCCGTCATGCAGGTTCTCTATGAGGGACTTGCCGACACCAAATATCGTCCCTGCCCGTTGCTCGTGAAATATGTCGAAGCAGGATGGCTTGGTCGCAAGACCCAGCGTGGCTTCTACGACTATCGCGGTGATGAGCCTGTGCCCACCCGCTAGGGCCTGCGCATACAGATCAGCTTTTTCCCATCGCTGCTTTGATGAGCGCCTTGGCGTCATCGGAATGCCATTCGGCTGGCCCGACGAGACGTGCGATTTCCTTCCCGTCGCGATTGATCAGGAGCGTGGTCGGCATGCCAAAGGCTTTGAGAGCCGGCGCAATCTTGCCAGACGAATCGTTATAGAGTTTGAGCTCCTTGATACCGATCTTTTCAAGGAATTCTCGAGGTTTGTCGAGACCGCCCCGATCGATGCTGACGGCGACCACATCAAAATTATCACCGCCGAACTCCGCTTTGAGGGCATCGAAATACGGCATCTCCTTTCGGCAGGGTGCGCACCAGGTGGCCCACAGATTGAGAAGCACGACTTTGCCTTGCCATTTGCCCAGCGAGGTGCCTGTCCCCTCTCCGGAAATGAAATTGACGTCTGCGAGCTCGACCGGTTTGGAATGAATGACAAGAGACGCCAGCTCGCCCTTATTGAGACCGGCAATTCCGCCCGAGCGCTCCGACGGCGCGACCATTTTGGTGCTTGACGTTTCAGGGGGCTTAACGGTGGTTGCAACCGGCACGACCGGTGCATTGCCATACGGCCCGAAAGTCACGTATATCCCAACGAAACCAGCGACTGCAGCCAGGATCGCCGCCAACACATAGGTAGATTTCGGAATTCGGTTCGTTTGGCTTTCGGTTTCTTCAGCACCCATGGCGTTTCATATCCAGGCTCGTTTCGGATCATAGTGACGTCGGGCAAGCTCTCATCGGGGCGATAGCACATGACCAACAGAATGTGGGGCGGCCGGTTCGATGCCGGCCCTGCCGAAATCATGGAGGAAATCAACGCCTCTATCGATTTCGACAAAAGATTGGCACCCCAGGATATTACCGCCTCCAAGGCTCATTGCGCCATGTTGGCGGAGACCGGGGTTATTTCAAGGCAAGATGCCGACGCCATTGCCGCAGGTCTAGACACGATTCTGTCAGAAATCGAGGGTGGCAAGTTTACCTTTTCCCGGGCGCTCGAAGACATCCACATGAATGTCGAGTCACGCCTTGCCGAGCTTATCGGACCTACCGCAGGCCGCCTGCACACCGCCAGATCGCGAAACGATCAGGTTGCAACAGATTTCAAGCTCTATGTGCGGGATACGATTGACCATCTGGACGAACAGATTTCGACCCTGCAGGAAGTCCTGGCAACCAAGGCCCTTGCGCATGCCAAGGTCGTCATGCCGGGCTACACCCATCTGCAGACGGCCCAACCGATAACCTTCGGACATCATCTGCTGGCTTACGTCGAAATGCTGTCGCGGGATCGCGGCCGGTTTGCCGATGCTCGCGACCGGTTGAATGAAAGCCCGCTTGGCTCCGCAGCCCTCGCCGGCACATCGTTCCCGATCGACCGCGAAATGACTGCCAAGGCCCTCGGCTTTGCGCGACCAACCGCCAACTCTCTGGATGCGGTCGCAGACCGTGACTTCGTACTCGAAGCGCTCGCCGCCTGCAGTATCACAGCCGTCCATCTTTCCCGGCTTGCCGAAGAAATTGTGCTTTGGGCGTCATCCGAATTCGGCTTCATCAGGTTATCGGATGCTTTTTCTACCGGCTCTTCCATCATGCCGCAGAAGCGCAACCCCGATGCAGCCGAACTCGTGCGGGCAAAAACCGGCCGCATAATCGCGGCGTTTCAAAGTCTCAGCGTGGTGATGAAAGGTCTGCCCCTCGCCTACTCGAAGGACATGCAGGAAGACAAGGAAGCGGCATTCGATGCGCTCGATTCTCTTTCGCTCGTTCTTGCGGCCATGTCCGGCATGATCGCCGATCTCGAGCCGGACCCGGCCGCCATGCGCCGCAGCGCCGCTCGCGGCCATCCAACCGCGACCGATCTCGCAGACTGGCTTGTGCGCGAGGCCGGTCTGCCGTTCCGAGACGCCCATCACGTGACGGGCCGCGTGGTTGCCAAGGCCGATGAAGAAAATGTGCAGTTATGGCGCCTGCCACTATCCGCAATGCAGGAGATCGAGCCCCGAATTACGGACGATATCATGTCCGTTCTTTCGGTTGCGAACTCGGTCAAAAGCAGGAAAAGCTATGGTGGGACAGCGCCAGGCAACGTGTCGAGAATGGCGCGGCGCTGGATAAAGCGTTTGGAAAGAGAAAGCCGATCAGGCTAAAAGGAGTGCTGATTGGCACTTGAAAACAGGGGCGCTCAAAAATGCGCATAACCAAAACACTCGGTGTCGTGGTCGTGCTGGCGACGGCAATCAGCCTTTCCGCCTGCGGCCGCAAAGGCCCGTTAGAAGCCCCGCCCGGCAAAAGCTCGGCCGGGATCACTGCAATTTTCGCGCAGCTTTTCTAGGTTGCCCGATCCGGGGCTGCTGGCTAGGTCCATAGCCTGGCGCGCCCACCTAAGCGACCGACCATGCACCACTTCGCCTACAGAGACGGCGTGCTATACGCCGAGGACGTTCCCCTGAGCACAATCGCCGACGCGGTTGGTACGCCCTTCTACTGCTATTCGACAGCAACGCTTGAGCGGCACTATTCAGTTTTTGCCGATGCCTTCTCAGGCTCCGATACGCTGATCTGCTATGCGCTGAAGGCGAACTCCAATCTTGCCGTCCTGAAAACGCTCGGCCGCCTCGGGGCGGGCATGGATGTTGTTTCTGTCGGAGAGCTGGAACGCACGCAGGCAGCCGGTATCTCGCCAAAGAAGGTCGTATTTTCGGGTGTGGGCAAAACGCGCAGCGAAATCGCCCGGGCCCTCGAATTGGGAATCTACGCGTTCAACGTCGAATCCGAACCTGAGCTTGTCGCTATCAGCGAAACAGCCGCATCGATGGGGGCAACCGCCCCGATAGCGATCCGGGTCAATCCGGATGTCGATGCCCGCACCCACGCGAAGATCTCGACAGGAAAAGCGGAGAACAAGTTCGGCGTTCCCTATGACCGGGCCCCCGAACTCTATGCCCACGCCGCGAAGTTGCCGGGTATCGAACCGATAGGCGTTCATATGCATATCGGCAGCCAGATCACCGATCTGGAGCCGTTTTCCGAGGCCTTCGCGCTGTTGAGAGAGCTGACCGAACGGTTGAGACGAGATGGACATGACATCCGCTTCGTCAATTTCGGAGGCGGTCTCGGCATCCCTTATCGCGGTGTCGACGACATCCCCCCCGAACCCAAGACCTATGCAACGACGGTCAAAGCCGCTGCCAAAGGGCTTGATTGCCGGCTCTTGTTCGAACCGGGACGCATGATTTCAGGCAATGCCGGGATCCTGGTCACGCAAGTCATTTATGTGAAAAAGGGCACGGACAAGACATTTACGATTGTCGATGCGGCGATGAACGATCTTATCCGCCCGACACTTTACGATGCGTATCACGACATCTGGCCGATCGCCGAGAAGCGACAAAACGACACAGATGTGATGACCGACATTGTTGGACCGGTTTGCGAGACAGGCGACTATCTCGCACTCGAAAGAGCGCTTCCGGAACTCAAGGAAGGCGATCGATTGGCCATCATGACCGCTGGCGCCTATGGCGCCGTGCAGGCGGGAACCTATAATACGCGCCTGCTGGTGCCCGAAGTTCTCGTGAATGGCGACAAGTATGCCGTGATCCGGCCCCGGTCCAACTACGAGGCGCTTATTGGCCAGGACGAAATACCGGACTGGCTCACCGAGACGTGATCGACGGGCCGGGGAAATCGGCCACGCTTGTGCCTCGAAAGGCGCCGAAACTGCTCGAAACCAGCATCGAGACTATGGTAGTTTTCGACGATGCCTAAGCATGAGACGGTAGTCGACCCTTCGCGCGATGCGGCGCGGACGCTCGACCGAAAGATCCGGCTTGCCAAGACTGCCAATCTTTTCGAGCAGATCTGGCGGGCACTTTTCTGGCCCTTCCTGATTTGCGGCCTGTTTCTGGTCGCGTCGCTCGCTGGCCTCTGGCCGCTGCTGCCCATATGGGTCCATAAGGGCCTGCTGGCGCTGTTCGCTCTCGGCGGACTAATTTCACTGATGCCGCTGATGCGCGTTCGCTGGCCCTCGCGCAACGAGGCCTTGCGCCGGTTGGAGCAAGTTTCGGGGGTCCCGCACCGCCCGGCAACAACCTTCGACGATACGCTCCCCGAATCGAGTTCTGACGAGCAGAAGGTTCTTTGGCAGGCCCATCGCCAGCGCATCGCAGACGAAGTCGGCCGACTTAAGGCCGGGAGCCCGCGTCCCAGGATCGATCGGCTCGATCCGATGGCTTTGCGCGCCGCTCTGCTTCTAGTCATCGCTGTCTCCATCGCAGCGACGACCGGGTCAATGCGAGACAGGGTTGCGACGGCATTTTCATTCACACAGCCACCGGTCCTAACCTCACTGCGGCTGGATGCCTGGGTAACGCCACCAATCTACACGGGAGCTGCGCCGATCGTCTTGGCAGAGGGCAGGGATACCTCGGGCCAAGCCCAGGGCATTCGGCAGGTCACCGCTCCTGAAAAAAGCCTTCTCCTGGTCCGGATCAACAGCACGGAAGCGTCGGCTCCGAGACTGGTGATGACATCGTCCGAGGCGGCGCCAGCCGAAACCATCGAGCCGGCGAGCCAGGAAAAGGGCGTCACGGAATACAGAGTGGCTTTGTCAGAATCGGCACGCGTTGAAGTCCGAACATCCAACCATGCGATCACCACCTGGAACTTCGATGTGGTCAAGGATAGCGCTCCGACGATCGTCTTGACCGAGGAGCCGGATCGGACGCCGCGCGGCGCGTTGCGACTGAATTACGAAGTCCGTGACGATTATGGCGTTGCGGGCGCCGAAGCACTCTTTGCACTTGCCGATGATACGGCTGAAAGCCAGACGGACGACAGCTATACGATCCAACCGCCAACGTTTCAGCTGACCCTTCCGCGAACCAACGCAAAGACCGCCGCGGGACGAACATTCAAAGATCTCACCGCACATCCGTGGGCGGGCCTGAAAGTCAGAATGACCTTGCAGGCCCGCGACCAGGCAGGAAATGTGGGGGAGAGCAAACCGTTCGATATGGTCCTTCCGGCCCGCAGATTCACGAAGCCGCTGGCACGCGCCGTCATCGAGCAACGCCGAAATCTGGTTCGCAGCCGTAAGAACAGTGACGATGTCGCATTGGCGTTGGACGCTCTGACAATCGCACCAGACAAGTTCATGACCGACAAGGTCGTCTTCCTCGGCTTGCGAACCGCCTTTTGGCGCCTCAAAGGCAATGATGACATCGAGTCTCTCGCCAGTGTCGTCAAGCAATTGTGGGATATCGCTCTGCGAATCGAAGATGGCGATCTACCTGATGCGGAACGTGCGCTCAGAGCAGCGCAAGAGCGTCTGGAACGCGCCATCCAGGATGGTGCGCCCGAGTCCGAGATCAAGCGTCTCATGGCCGAACTGAGGCAGGCTCTCAACAAGTATCTGCAGACCCTTGCCGAACGCGCGCAGCGCAACGGCAACATGGCCAATATGAACCCCCTGGGCAATCAGCGCATGTTGTCCGCGCAGGATCTCGAGCAGATGCTCAAAAAAATCGAGGATCTTGCAAAAACCGGTTCCCGCGATCTTGCGCAGCGGATGCTGAGCGAGCTTCGCAACATGCTCGAGCGCCTGCAAATGGGAACGTTCGCTCGCAACTCCCAGTCCGAACGCATGATGAAGACGCTAGAAGGCTTGGGCGATCTCATTCAGCGTCAGCAGAAGTTGCTGGACGACACATTCAATGCTCTGCGTGGTGAAAACGGCCAGGGCAAGCGACAAGGTCGCGGCAAGGGTCAGGGCGAAGGCGAAGGCCAGCAGCAGGGACAGCGGCAGGGTCGGGGCCAACGTCCCGGACAAGGCGAGGGTCAGGGACGTGGCCAGGGCAAGGGCGGCATTGCCGGCCTTGGCGACCGTCAGGCTGACATCGAGGGAGCCCTCCGCGCCCTTATGGAGCAGCTGCGCGGGCTTGGCGCCAAGCCACCTGATCAGCTGAATGGCGCCGGCAAGGCTATGGGCGATGCAAAGGGTGCGTTGGGCGAGTCCGACCTTGACCGGGCAACGGAGCAGCAGACCCTCGCATTGGATCTCATGCGTCAAGGTACCCAGAGCCTTGCGGAGCAGGTCTTGCAGAGTCTGAGCGCACAGATGGGGCGTGGCAATCAGGGCAACCGGGATCCATTCGGCCGACCCGAGCGGACCCAAGGCCCCGACCTCGGCACGTCCGTCAAGGTTCCCGACGAAATCGATATTCAACGCGCCCGGGAAATCCTGGAAGAACTGCGTAAGCGACTCAGCGATCCAACCCGGCCATTGATCGAACTCGATTATCTCGAACGTCTTATCCGGCAGTTTTAGATCAACCTGCCCTAAATCGGAATCTATTAAAGGCAGAAAAGTTGATCGACTCTAAGTTGCTCTAGAGTCTGATTCGAAGGTTCCGCGGCCGCCCCTCGCAACTGGCATTAGAGCGCCGCATTCACCTCGTCGCGGATCTGCTCCAGGGTAAAAGGTTTCTGGATCACACCGAGGATCACTTTTTCCAATCCGTGAGCGCGCTCGCGCTGCTGTGCATATCCCGTCATCAGCAGAATTGGCAGATCCGGACAATCGCGTGCAAGCTGCAATGCCAATGCAATGCCGTCGATGACTGGCATGCGAATATCGGCGAGCAAGAGATCGAATGACTGGGCCGGCGAGGTGAGCCGTTCAAGGGCTTCAGCTCCATCGTGAACAGCCGTGACGCGATGCCCGTCCATTTCCAATGCCCGGCGCACAAAATCACGAACAGGAGCGTCATCCTCGGCAACCAGGATGCGTGCCATCATCTCAATCCCAGATCAGCCCAACGACAATGTGGTTAGTGATTTTGCCTGATTCGGCCGATGAAGGGCAGTTCGCGGTAGTGATGTGCCAGATCCATCCCATAGCCGATGACGAAGTCGTCGGAGCACACGAAGCCGCGAAAATCGGCCGATATGGGCTGGGCGCGTACGACGGTCTTGTCGAGCAGGACACAGGTTTGGACCGAGGCGGCACCCCGATCGGATATCAGCGCTTTGGCAAAGGCAAGGGTTCGACCCGATTCGAGAATATCGTCAATCAGCAGGACATTCCGACCATGGACGCCGGACGAAATATCTTTCAAAATCTGGACATTACCCGATGATTCCGTGCCTGAGCCATAACTCGCCAAAAATATGAAATCGACTTCCGGCCGCAATCCGGCGCCGTGCATCGCGCGCAGCAGGTCTGCCGCAAAAATGAAGCTGCCCTTCAGAACGGCAATGACGAGAAGATCTTCCGTTGCGCCACGTGCGATTTCCTTGGCCAGACACTCGACACGGTCGGCGATGGCGCCTGTGGAAAACAGCACCTCAATGTTCGATCCGTCAGCTGTGACGGTCATCGGGACCTGGCAAACCGCACCTGAACGCTTCCGATAGATTTCGGCGGCGATGGAATTCGGGCCAAAAACAAAGTGCGCTCGCCTCCGGGAAGCGGCTCCTCTCGAATATCCGCGGCCCACTGATAGACTTCCACATCAACAGAGTTGCGCAGGGCAAATACGACAGTTGGAACGGTCAGGGTGGCGTTTGTCAGATTTCGGATCTCGCCCTCGACTTCCAAAATGGGACGCCCTGCTTCGACCGCCCAATGATAGGCGACGGGACCAAAGCCCAATCCGCGGACATTCACCGGTATTCCGAGTTTTTCATAGGCCCAGGCCGTCCCTGGGATGGCGCGCACGACCGAGACGCGCCCTTCATACGCCGAATAGGATATTCCGGCGAACAACAGAACCAGCGCAACCCATCCAAGCGTCACGCCATCCATCCCGTTGGAAAGGCGAGCCATCATCGACGATTGTGCAGGGGCTCCCGGCGGCGGGTCGGAAACCGGGTCTCGCACCTCGGGTGGGTTCTGAATCGGTGCGTCGTCTTCTATTTCCGGTTCATCTTCAGGCTCATCGGCTTCCTCGGATGGTGCGTCGTCATCATCCGCCGTTTCGGCTTCGTCAGCCGCCGCCTCGACCGGCTCTGGTTCGTCTTCTTCTTCCGCAGGCTCCTCATCTATGGAGTCCGCGTCCTCATCCTGCGCTTCAACCGGTTCCGAATCATCTGGCGCATCCTCTTCAGGCGTCTCCGCCTCCGGTGCATCGTCATCTTCGCGGAAGACGAGCTCGTCGTCGTCATCATCGCCAAGATCAGGTGTTCCGGGCGGATCTTCGTCCGGTTCCTTGGCAATCGCGTGCCAGACTTCTCCGCATTTGGCGCAGCGAACCTTACGGCCTTCAACGGGAAATTCCGCCGGGCTCTCGTAGCAGGTGCCGCAACTCACGCATTCGAGGATCTTGCTCATCTTGCCATTCTGTTCCGATATGGCCCATCGTCAGCGTGCCGGTGCCAAAAAGCATTGATACAAAGAATGGAGTTTCCCATAAAGTCCCTTGGGCAAGGAATTTTTTTGAGGTATGCGGAGGTTGCAGCCTCGCAGAACGAACAACTTATAGAAGGTGTGGCGCGTGATTCGTTTCGAACATGTCGGGATACGATACGGGATGGGCCCTGAAGTCCTGCGGGATATCAGCTTCCATTTGTTACCGGGATCGTTCCATTTTTTGACCGGCCCCTCCGGTGCGGGCAAGACGACGCTGTTGCGCCTCTTGTTCATGTCAATCAAGCCGAGCCGGGGCCTGATTTATCTTTTTCAGTCCAATATCGCCGATATGTCGGCATCGGCCCGCGCGGAATTGCGCCGGCGGGTCGGCATTGTGTTCCAGGATTTCCGGCTGCTCGATCATCTGACGACTTGGGAAAATGTCGCGCTGCCGTTGCGTGTTCTGGGACGGAATGTGTCCGAGTATAAGGACGACGTGACCGAATTGCTTAAATGGGTGGGTCTTGGCGACCGGATGCATGCTTATCCGCCGGTTCTTTCGGGTGGGGAAAAACAACGAGCGGCGATAGCGCGCGCTGTTATTGGAAAGCCGGAACTCCTGCTTGCCGACGAGCCGACCGGTAACGTCGATCCGCAGATGGCTCGCCGTCTGCTACGCTTGTTCATCGAACTCAACCGACTCGGAACCTCTGTGGTCATCGCAACCCACGATCATCAGCTCATCAAGCAGTTCACAGCCCCCCGCCTCGTCCTGCAGGACGGGCATCTCATGATTCATGGGTAGACATGAACATCCGTTGGGCTGACGTACTCAAAGCACGGTCGCTGAGCAGTCTCGTGGATGCCTTTTCACCACGAACGATTGCCGGGACCGTCACGCCGATCGTGCCGCCGGCGTCGGTTGCCGGACGGGCGCTGACCGTCGTGATTGCCATCATGTGTTTTCTCGCTTGCCTCACAGCGGGCGCCGTCTATCTCGTTCACCAATCGGCATCGGCATGGTTTCGAGATCTTGCGAGCGAGGTCACGGTGCAGATTGCGCCAAGCGACGACGCAGACCTCGACAAACAAGTGACCCACGTGACCCTGTTTCTGGCCAAACAGGCCGGTGTGCGGAAAGTCACGCCGCTGACGCCCGAACAGTCTGCAAAGCTACTCGAACCGTGGCTCGGCCAGTCCGACGTCTTGACGGCATTGCCAATCCCGCGTCTCATTTCAATCGAGCTGGATCGGGCCTCTCCTCCCGATCTGGTGACGATCCGCCAAATCCTGCAAACCAACTTTCCCTATGCCGTTCTCGATGATCACCGGCGCTGGCAGGCGCAGATTCAGACGGTCACACGATCGATGGCACTCGGCGGTATTGCCGTGCTGATTCTCGTAGCCGCGGCGACCGTTGCGACGATCGTATCGGCAACGCAAAGTGCGATGGCCTCGAACAGGGAAATTATCGAAGTCCTGCATTTCGTAGGTGCGAAGGATCGGTTTATCGCCCGCGAGTTTGAGAAACACTTTCTTGTGGTTGGCGTGAGAGCGGGAACCGTTGGCGCTATTGCCGCCACATTCATGTTCATCTTATTGCCGGTCTTCATGCAGCTTCTGGGAGGACAGTCGCTGGCTGCCGGCGAGTTTCGCCGCCTGATCGGGCCAGCCGTTCTGGATTGGCCTGGATATGCGCTACTACTCCTGGTTGTTGTCATCGTCGCATCGCTATGCATGCTAACATCGCGTTATGGCGTATACAGAATATTGAAGTCGCGCCCTTAACCATCGCGACAGTCAGTCGTCGTCTATCGCGCAAATGCCATTTGCAGGCGATGCGTGATCGTGTTTTTTGTAGACGCTCACCGGTAGCACCCAGCCTCAGGATCCCAGAATGGACATCCTAACATTCGGGCTCAGGTTCTTTTCGTCGCTCACTGCCTTCGCTATGGCGGTGTTCCTGATCGGGTTTGCGGTATTCGCGGATTCGGTGGAACGCCGGCCCGGTGATGTCGGAGACGGCGCAGATGCCATCGTTGTGCTCACCGGCGGCAAAGCCCGCATTGCCGCAGCAGTAGAACTTCTCGCCGATGGAAAGGCAAAACGGCTTTTGATCACCGGTGTCAATCGCTCGACGACGAAGAAGGACCTGCGCGAGTTGGTGAATGGTGATGAGGCGCTGTTCGACTGTTGCGTGGATCTGGACCGGCGCGCTCTGAATACAAGAGGCAATGCGATAGAGACAAAACGCTGGGCGCGCCCCAATAATTTCAAGTCGTTGATCATTGTGACCTCGAGCTATCACATGCCGCGCACATTGGTGGAACTGCAAAGGGTCATGCCGCGCGAGCATTTCATCCCTTACGCAGTTGTTGCCCGTGACTTTCCAATCGACCGCTGGTGGGGCAACCCGAAAACACTCAAGGTACTGTTCCGGGAGTATGTGAAATACATTCCCACCGCGGCACGCTACGGGGCAACACGCTGGGCTCGGCGACGCCAAGCTCAATCGAATTGAGCGCGGTAACGTTCACAATGGTTCGTTCGATCCTCTTTGCAGTCCTCTTCTATGTCCAGACAGCTTTGTTCCTGGTTCTCGGTAGCGGGTTGCTGTTTGGGCCGCGCTCCTGGGCAATGGCCGGTCTCGCGGCTCATGGGCGGGCAAGCATCTGGTTGATGCGTCTCGTGGTGGGAACACGTCTCGAGGTGAGAGGTCTGGAGAATCTGCAACCGGGTCCGGTCATCGTGGCATCGAAGCATCAATCCGCCTGGGACACTTTCGGCCTCATTCCCCTGATGCGCGACCCGGCAATGGTCATGAAACGCGAATTGCAGTGGATTCCGTTCTATGGCTGGTTCTCGCACAAATTTCGCATGGTGTTCGTTGCGCGGGAACGCGGTCCTTCGGCGCTCAAAAAAATGGTTCGGGACGTTCGCGACCGGGCCGCAGCAGGTCGCGAAATCGTGGTCTTTCCAGAGGGAACACGACGTGCACCCGGAGCCCCTCCCGACTACAAGTCCGGCATCATTCCGCTCTACGAAGCGCTCGAGGTTCCCTGCATCCCGGTCGCACTCAACTCCGGGCTTTTCTGGCCGCGCCGGTCCTGGCGTCGCTATCCCGGCACCTTGGTGGTTGAATTCCTGGAGCCGATCCCACCGGGTCTTCATCGCAAAGAGTTTATCGCGAGATTGCAGGCGACGATCGAACCGGCATCATGGCGTCTCGTCGAGGAGGCTGCGGCAAGCGCAAATCCTCCTCCCACGGCGATTGATGCCGTGAATCAATCTGAGTCCACGAGATCGCCGGACGATCAGTCTTTGCGATAGCAGTTATCAGAGAATTCCATTTGTGAGGCGGCTACGTTCTGTTTAGCGTCGAGCGTTGAGGACGACCAATGGCGCGGCCAGAAACTGTCGAGCAATCTTCAATCAAACGGCGCGAAGCCCGTCGCCTGGCAATCGGCGGTATGCTGGCCTTGGCCGGCGCCATGGGCATTGGCCGGTTCGTCTATACACCGATCCTGCCTCCAATGGCCGAGGCTCTGGATCTGAATAGCAGCCAGGCGGGCCTCATCGCGTCCGCCAACTATCTCGGTTACCTGCTCGGTGCACTCGGCGCTGCAGTTCCCGGTCTTCCGGGCGCGCGTCGCCACTGGCTCATTGCAGGCCTTGTGACAAGCGCCGTTACGACAATGGGAATGGCACTGCCATCAACCATGCCGGCCCTGCTGGTCCTGCGCTTCATCGGCGGTGCCGGTGGTGCAATCGTCATTATCTTCGCTTCAACCCTGGTGCTGGAACGGCTCGCGACGGCCCGCGAAGCGACGTTGGCGACGACCCACTTTGCCGGAGTCGGGACTGGCATTGTTGTCTCGGCGATCGCTACGTCCACACTCCTCGCACTCGATGGCGATTGGCGATCCCTGTGGATGACCACCGGACTGATCGCCGCATTATTTTCGGTTGCCGCTGTATTTCTCATTCCAGGCAAGTCTTCGTTGGACAATCAGTCGGCACCCGCTGTGGCCCACAAGACCGAAGCCGCGACATCGAACCGGCGTGCGATGTGGGCATTTATCGCTGGCTACGGCCTCTTTGGATTCGGGTATGTCGTAACGGCAACCTTCCTGGTCGCCATCGTGCGGTCCGAACCCGAGATCCAGACAAGCGAGCCCTACATCTGGATCGTGCTCGGTCTGGCTGCCATTCCTTCCGTCGCGATGTGGTCACATCTGGGGACGCGCACCAGTGTCGGTACCGCGTTCATCGTCGCCTGCCTGGTCGCAGCGGCGGGCGTCATCTCCAGTGTGCTGTGGGTTTCGCTGGCCGGCGTCGTTGTCGCAGCGACGCTTCTTGGCGGCACGATCATGGGTTTGACGATACTGAGCATCGCCGGTGTTCGCCAATATGCACCAACCGGCGGACATCAGTCGCTCGCCCTCGCATCCGCGAGTTTCGGCATTGGGCAGATGATCGGACCGGCTGCGGCTGGGGTTATCGCAAACCACACCGGCAGCTTCACTTTGCCGACCCTTCTCGCCGCCGGAGCCCTTATTCTGGCCGCAGTCGTGGTCGCATGCGGCACTTCGCGTCTGGAATGAATGCTCTCCAATCACCATAAACGGAAATAAGGATCCTCGAGCCATCACACGAGCGGTCCATCCTACCAATCTCACACCGGAGTATTTCGCCAATGAAAGGCAATCAGGACGTTCTGGAACACCTGCAGAAAGCTCTGACCATGGAGCTGAACGCCGTTCGCCAATATCTCCTGCACGCCCATGTGCTGGCCGATTGGGGAATGACGAAGCTGTCGGCAAAAATGAAAGAGGAAATGCAGGAGGAACTGGGTCACGTCGATCAATTCATGGAGCGCATCATCTTCCTGGAAGGTGAACCCGACATGATTGCGTCCGAAGGCGTGGTCAGGGCGCAGACGCTTAAAGACATGTTCGAAGCGGATTTGCGTGATGAGTACGACGCACGCGAATTCTACACCAAAGCCTCGAACGTTGCTCAGGAGGCCGGCGACATCGGCACCCGCGACCTGTTTGCGACCATCGTTCATGACGAGGAAGGCCATATCGGCTGGCTCGAAGGCCAGCTGGATCTGCTCAACCGGCTTGGCGAAGTCGGTTTCATGCAGATGTATGTGTCGCCGGACGAGGAGTGAGACGACCGGCTTTAAGGTCGCGTTAACGACAACGACCGATCGCTGTGATCGGTCGTTTGACCTGCTTGATACCCTTTGGTACAAATAGTGAACATTACCCGGAAGTTCGTTCACTATGGCCCAGACTTTTTCCGTTCTCGCACCCATTTCCGAACAGATCTGGGACCAGAAGTATCGGCTCAAGTCAGCCGGCGGAGCACCTGTCGATGCCGACCCGGAAGCGACATTTGCCCGCGTGGCTCACGCCGTCGCGGCGCCTGAGAGCCCTGAGCTTCGCGAGGTTTGGACCGGCCGGTTCCTGGACGCGATGCGCGACTTTTCGTTTCTGCCAGCCGGCCGGATTCTCGCCGGCGCCGGGGCGGAACGCTCGGTGACCCTGTTCAACTGCTTCGTCATGGGCACGATCGAGGACGACATGGCCTCGATATTCGACCATGTGAAAGAAGCGGCCCTCACCATGCAACAAGGCGGCGGTATCGGGCACGATTTCTCGACGTTGCGCCCCAAGGGTGCGCTTGTGGCAGGTGTCGGCGCCGAGGCATCCGGACCGGTCAGCTTCATGGATGTGTGGGATTCCATGTGCCGCACAATCATGTCCGCAGGCATGCGTAGAGGCGCCATGATGGCGACCCTGCGTTGCGATCACCCGGACATTGAAGAGTTCATCGCTGTCAAAGCCGATGCCAAGCGTCTGCGAATGTTCAATCTTTCGGTCCTTGTCACCGACGCCTTCATGGATGCTGTGCGGGCGGACCGGCAATGGGACCTCGTGTTCGACGGGAAAGTTTATCGCACGCTCAGTGCACGCATGCTCTGGCAGAAAATCATGCGGGCAACCTACGATTATGCAGAACCCGGCGTCATCTTCATCGATCGTGTGAATGCGCTCAATAATCTGAGTTATTGCGAGACGATTCAGGCGACCAATCCTTGCGGCGAGCAGCCACTGCCGCCCTATGGCGCGTGTCTCCTGGGCTCGATCAATCTTGCCCGGCTTGTGCGCGATCCCTTTGCCGACAATGCCCGGCTTGACGAAGTGCGGCTCGGTGAACTCGCCGGCACCGCGGTACGCCTGCTCGACAATGTTATCGACGTGTCGCTCTATCCTCTCGAGGCACAGCGTCACGAAGCCTTTGCCAAACGGCGTATCGGTCTCGGTGTCACCGGTCTGGCCGACGCTCTGATTCTCACCGGCAAACGTTATGGCTCAGCCGATGCTGTCGAGACGACGCGCCATTGGATGGCGTCGATCGAACGCGCCGCATATCGAACGAGCGCGGAACTCGCGCGCGAGAAAGGCGCGTTCCCGCTCTTCGACCGCGACCAGTTCCTGCGTGGACCTGCAGCCGCGCGCCTCGATGAGGATGTGCGCACGACGATTGCCGATTGCGGCCTGCGCAACGGGCTGGTGACATCCATCGCTCCGACCGGCACGATTTCTCTGTTTGCCGGGAACGTCTCCAGCGGCGTGGAACCGGTCTTCGACTTCACCTATCGCCGCCGTCTGCTCGAAGCAGACGGAAGCGCGCGAGAAGAGAGGGTCGAGGACTATGCCCACCGTCTTTTCAGGCACATGTACGGACCGACCGAGGCACTCCCCGACAGTTTCGTTACCGCAGCCGACCTCGACCCACGCGATCATCTTGAGATGCAGGCCGCGCTCCAGACCCATGTCGACAGCGCGATCTCGAAGACCGTCAACTGCCCGGAGGATATCGGCTTCGAGGACTTTGCCGAACTCTATGACACGGCATACGACCTCGGTCTCAAAGGGTGCACGACCTTCCGCCCCAATCCCGTGACCGGTTCCGTTCTGACAACCGGAGAGACACACGCCGCCCCTTCGGAACCTGCCAGCCAGGCTAGTCTGCCGCTTAGCGCTTCACCGCCGCCGGCAAGCGAACAAGGTGGCGATATTGTCTATATGTCCGAGCCCCTGGAACGGGACAAGGTGCTTGCCGGATATACCTACAAACTCAAATGGCCCGACTCCGATCATGCAATCTATGTCACCTTGAATGATATTGTGCAGGACAGCCGGCGCCGCCCCTTCGAGATCTTTATCAATTCGAAGAATCTCGAACATTATGCCTGGACCGTCGCGTTGACTCGCATGATCAGTGCTGTGTTCCGACGGGGCGGCGACGTTTCATTCGTCGTCGAAGAACTCAAGGCCGTCTTCGATCCTCGCGGCGGGCAATGGCTCGATGGGCGTTATGTCCCAAGCCTGCTTGCCGCGATTGGCGGTATCATTGAGCGCCATCTGATCGATATTGGCTTCATGCAGAGCGAACATGGGAAATTTGCGCCTCAGAACGAGGATCCATCCGAGGGCGAATTCCAGCGAATCGATAACAAGACCGCACGCTATTGCCCCAAATGCCTCCAGCCATCACTCGTTTTTCAAGAGGGTTGTCATAGCTGCAGAAGCTGCGGCTACTCGAAGTGCAGCTAGTTTGCTGAGTGATTTCAAAGCGAAGTCCGAATCTTGGCTTTCTGTTCTCGTTTTGTTCTCGACTTTGTGATATTTATGAGGCAAGCTTGATTTTCGTGATTCAGCCACCCAAATCCAAAGCTGAGCAAATGTGGATAAGTGAACCGCGCCGACCATTTACGAAAACGATAAGTCCGATGGCAAAGATAATCGAAATTTCACGTTGGAAAGAAACATCCGCTCGCGATAACGAGCCAGCGATTGTCTGTGCAGAACCGAATATTGCACAGAGCTTTCACTACTGGCGTGGCGTGACCGGCGAGCGTTATCTGCACAGTGTGTATTCCCTGTTTGCCTGTCCCGAGTTGCCGCGCGCCAACTATATTCTGGTGCACCGGAATGACGAAGGGGAGCGGACCGTTCTGGCCGTCGGGCAGACTACCGAGCATGCTGCATCGCTCAATCTCGCCTATCTGCGCCACACCGGGGCGCGGCTCGGCGCCAACGAGATCCATATCCATCTTCTCGCTGAAACGGCGCACGAGCGCGACTCGGTCGAGACCGATCTGCTGCCGCTTTCTCCAAATGCGCACGTTCCTTACGGAGCGAAGCCGTCGGCCATGGCTGTCTGAGCAAGACTTTCTGCCTGCTAGAGCAACGTGCGTTTAGTCAAACGCACGTTGCTCTAGCAGCTTAGAGTCGATCAACTTTTCTGCGCTTGATCGATTCCGATTAAGCGCAGGTTGATCTAGCGAACCCGTCCAGGTCCATATCCGAGTTCTGCCATGACGCGATGGAGTGTGGGTTCGTGGATCTGCATGTCTTCGAGACAGCGGACAGTATTCACGACATAGGCAACATTGTTGCCGGATTTGCCGTGGCCTTCACGCACATGACGCACTTGTGCGCCAAGAGGCAGGAGGCCTGCATATTGCGGGTGCAGGCGGTCTGCCAGATAGCAGAGGGCCCGGACACGGCGTGTCCCCTCGCCAACCAGTGAAATCGGTCGCACCACCTCACGATAAACGCGCGTGACCTGTTCCCTCGCCCGCAAATAGTTTCGAATGTGAGGAAAATCTTCGGCGGAAACCCGAAACGCGCGCCCCCTGCATCGACCGCCAACATCGAGTCCCAGAACCAATCCAGGACGGCGGCGTGTTCCGCGGTGGACCACTGAATAGACACAGAGGGATCGGTGGGCCCCTTCCAGGATTCCTTCGACCGAGTCCAGGAAATCGAACCCGGGACGCCACATAAGCGAACCGTAAGCAAACACCCAATGCTCCGTCACGCTATGCAACCCCGGCAAGAATGCTCACTTCTACTCATCTGATCCACCTGAACGATGCCGTCCGAAATCGGGTTCAGCAGTCTCCTGCCCCGCCTCGATGATACCGCGGCGAATATCACGCGTTCGCGTGAACAGATCTTCGAGCGCCGCCCCGTCGTCCCAACGGATTGCACGCTGGAGCGCAGCAAGATCTTCGGAAAACCGGCCGAGCATTTCGAGCACGGCATCCTTGTTGGATAGAAATATGTCGCGCCACATAATTGGATCGCTTGCAGCAATACGGGTAAAATCCCGAAAGCCGCTCGCAGAGAATTTTATCACCTCCGACCGCGTAACCTTCTCCAAGTCGGCAGCCGTACTGACGATATTGTACGCAATCAAATGTGGAATATGGCTGGTGATTGCCAGCACCTGATCATGGTGATCGGGCGACATCGTCTCGATATTGGCGCCCATCGCCTCGAGCAGACGAGAGAGTTTTTCGACTGCTTCTTCGGTACTTTTGGCGCAAGGTGTCAGGATCCACCATCGCCCTTCAAACAGTTCCGCAAAACCGGCATCGGGCCCGGAGTACTCCGTTCCCGCAACAGGGTGCCCGGGAATGAACACGGCGTCATCAGGCACATGCTCGCTGACATCGCGAATGACCGGCTCTTTCACGGATCCGACATCGGTAACAATCGCGCCCGTTTTGATATGAGCCTTAATTCCCTCAACCACCTTTGCCGTCGTACGTACCGGAACCGCAACGATGACCAGATCCGCATCTTGCACAGCCTCTTCAGCCGCGTCGGGAACATCGTCTGCAAACCCCAATTCGCGGGCGCGCGCTCTGACGTCGTCCGAGGCATCAAAACCCGCGACACACTCTGCAAGCCCATGCTTGCGTACGGCCCAGGCAATAGACGATCCGATCAGGCCAAGCCCAATGATTGCAATCCGCTCAAACATCTCAGCAACCGCTCTCGCCAGCAGTTCGCCCCATGAACGTGCCGAGTGCCGCTATGACAGCATGGTTCTCATCATCCGTCCCAATCGTGACCCTCAGTGCATTCTCAAATCCGTAGGATGCGACGCGGCGCACGATAATGCGCTTCGAGATCAAATAGGCGTCGGCATCGGCCGCCGTCATTCCAGCCCCTTCCGGAAAATGGACCAATAGGAAGTTTCCGACGCTCGGTGTGACGCCAAGTCCCAGTCCCTCAAGCTTTTCGGTCAGCAACGGAACCCACTTCTCATTGTGAGCCAAGGCCTTGTCCAAATGCGTACTGTCGCCGATCGACGCCGCGGCAGCTGCCAGCGCTGGTCCGGTCACATTGAACGGCCCCCGAATCCGGTTAAGCACATCGACGACGGCTTCCGGGCAATAGCACCAGCCGACCCGCAACGCGGCCAGCCCGTGGATCTTGGAAAAGGTCCGGGTCATGACAGTGTTTTCGGTTGTCGCCACCAGCTCCAAGCCTGCTTCGTAATCATTACGGCGGACATACTCTGCATAGGCGCCATCCAGCACCAGAAGCACATGGTTCGGCAGCGCATGGCGCAATCGCTGCACTTCGTCAAAGGGAAGATAGGTCCCGGTCGGATTGTTCGGATTTGCGATGAAGACAACCTTCGTACGCTCACTCACCTTGTTCAGGATCTGATCGACATCTGTCCGACGGTTCGTTTCAGGGGCGACGATTGGTGTCGCTCCATTCGTCTGAATCGCGATCTTGTAGACGAGAAATCCATGCTCGGTGTAGATCGCCTCGTCGCCCGGCCCGAGATAGGCCTGCGCCAGCAGTCCGAGAAGCTCATCCGACCCTGTCCCGCATACGATACGATCTGGATTGAGGCCATATTTCCTGCCGATGGCCTGTCGAAGGCCGAAAGCCGACGGATCGGGATAGCGGGCCAGATCGCTGGATGCCGCGCGAAACGCCTCAACGGCCAGCGGACTCGGACCCAGAGGCGTTTCGTTGGACGACAACTTGATGATCGTCCCTTCGCCGTCGACCGAACTCTTGCCGGGCACATAGGCTTGGATATCGAGGATGCCCTTTTGGGGCACAAGTTTAGGCGCATTGCTCATAATGTCGCGGCCTGTCGGAAAGCGCTTCAAAGACGCAGTATTTCGGGCAAATGTCCCTAGCGTGGGGCCCTTAGATAGGACCGCAATGGCGGAAAATCAAAGGAAAGTTCCAGCTTCACCATATGGCTATCGCCATGCGGCGCGGGACTTGACCCCGGCGCGGTAACGGGGCTTAATCGCATCTCGTGGTGATTTGGCCGGCCGGCTTGCAGCCACGTTAAACAACTCGCTAAAAGGCCGTGTCGCGAGAACCCGGCCCTGATGCGAGTGCATGGCTGGGTTTTTTTGTGTTTTCGTGGCGGCCACCCAATGGATGACATCGTAAGAAACGGTAACGGAGTTCGCTCCTTGGCTGAGTTTGCACAGATCGGCGATTCGGATAGTGAAAGCGTCACTTTTCCAGCGACCGAGCCGCTTGAACTCGACGGTGGCGACCGAATCGGACCGTTTTCGATTGCCTATCAGACCTATGGGCATCTCAATGCCGAAAAATCGAATGCCATCCTTGTGTGTCATGCGCTGACCGGCGACCAGCATGTTGCAAACATCCACCCTGTTACCGGGAAACCCGGCTGGTGGGAGACACTGATCGGCCCCGGCAAACCGGTCGATACGGACCGTTACTTCGTTATCTGCAGCAATGTGCTCGGTGGCTGCATGGGCTCGACCGGGCCGAGCGACGACAATCCGGCGACCGGAAAGCCTTACGGGTTGGATTTTCCGGTCATTACGATCGGCGACATCGTGCGCGCCCAGGCAAGGCTTCTAGATTACCTCGAAATCCCCGATCTCTTCTGCGTCATTGGCGGGTCCATGGGCGGCATGCAGGTTCTCGATTGGACGGCCCGATATGGCGACCGTGTCTTCGCTGCGATCCCGATTGCAACAGCCGTCCGCCATTCCTCGCAGAACATCGCCTTTCATGAAGTCGGGCGGCAGGCCGTTATGGCGGATCCCGACTGGTGTGGCGGAAAGTATCTTGAGCAAGATACATTGCCGCGAAAGGGTCTCGCGGTTGCTCGCATGGCGGCGCATATCACTTATCTTTCCGACGAGGCCCTCCATCGAAAATTCGGTCGCAATCTCCAGGACCGTGACGAACTGGCCTTCGGTTTCGATGCGGATTTCCAGGTCGAGAGCTATCTCCGCCACCAGGGTTTTACATTCGTGGAGCGGTTCGACGCCAATTCATACCTCTACATGACGCGCGCCATGGATTATTTCGATCTGGCTGCCGATCATGGCGGATCGCTGACACGTGCGTTCGAGAACGCCAAAACTCGTTTTTGTGTCGTTTCCTTTACGTCAGACTGGCTGTTTCCAACGGAGGAAAGCCGCACGATCGTGCAAGCCCTCAACGCCGTTGCAGCCAATGTGAGCTTTGTCGAGATCGAGACCGACAAAGGACATGACGCGTTCCTGCTCGAGGAACCGGAACTCTTCGAGACCATTGGCGGCTTTCTGGGAGCCGCAGCGCGACGGCGCGGATTGGAGGGGACGGATGGCGCCCATGACGCAAGCTATTAGAACCGGTAACAATTCCCTCGCCCCCGAATCGGACGAGGGCGGGCGTGTTGACCTTCTTCTCATCTCCGAGATGGTCGAATGGGGATCGCGCGTGATTGATGTCGGCTGTGGCGATGGCACGCTTCTGCGTATTCTGGCCGAAACGCGAAATGTGGACGCACGCGGCGTCGAGCTGAGCCAGGCCGGCGTCAATCGCTGTGTTGCCAAAGGCCTGTCCGTGGTGCAGGGCGACGCCGATAGCGATCTGGAAAACTATCCGGACGAAGCCTTCGACTATGCAATACTGAGCCAGACGATCCAGGCGACCCATGCGCCGCGTCAGGTCCTTGAGCAACTGTTGCGCATCGGCCGACGCGCGATCGTCTCATTCCCCAATTTCGGCCATTGGCGCATTCGCGGTCAGGTGATGTTCGGCGGCCGCATGCCGATCACTGCCAACCTGCCTCAGGCCTGGTATGAGACACCAAATATCCACTTTTGTACCATTAAGGACTTCATGGCGCTCTGCCATGACATCGATGCAAAGGTGGAACGCGTCCAAACCCTCAACGTGCATGGCCAGCGTCTCGGCTTTGCCGTACCGATGTTCATGCAAAACCTGATTGGCGAACAGGCAGTCTTTCTCCTGTCCCGATAGCTCGAGAAGGGATCTCATAGGATCGCATCATGACAGACAAGAAAGTAGCTGTGATTACAGCCGGCGGAAGTGGAATGGGCGCCGGCGCCGCACGGAAGCTTGCTGATGATGGGTTTGCCATCGCTGTGCTCTCCTCTTCGGGCAAAGGCGAAGCATTGGCGCAAGAATATGATGGTGTCGGCGTTACCGGATCCAATCAGTCGAATGACGATTTGAAACGCCTTGTCGATCTGACAATGGAGCGCTGGGGCCGGATCGACGTGCTCGTCAATAGCGCCGGCCACGGCCCCAAGGGACCTGTTCTGGAACTCAGCGACGAGGACTGGCATCTCGGAATGGACGTCTATCTGATGAATGCCGTCCGCCCGACACGCCTAGTAACCCCGATCATGCAGGCACAAAAATCCGGCGCGATCATCAACATCTCGACATTTGCGGCATTCGAACCCGATCCTGCATTCCCCACATCGGGTGTCTTTCGGGCCGGGCTCGCCGCTTACGCGAAACTCTTCTCGGACAAGTATGCGGCCGATAATGTTCGCATGAACAATGTCCTGCCAGGCTTTATCGACAGCCTGCCGGAAAAGGAAGAACGCCGGGCAAGCATACCGATGCAGCGCTATGGCCGGACAGAGGAGATTGCCGCGACCGTTTCTTTTCTTGCATCCGACGGCGCCGGCTACATAACCGGACAGAATATACGGATCGACGGCGGCCTTACGCGCTCGGTTTGAACGTGCGCAGCCTAGATCAACCTGCGCTTAGTCGGAATCGACAAAGCGCAGAAAAGTTGATCGACTCTAAGCTGCTAGAGCAACTTGTGTGCGTTTGACTAAACGCACGTTGCTCTAGAGCGCTTTCAAAGAATACGGAATCGTTTGACCGGCTTTTCGCGTTTGCAGGCTAGGCACGATCCGCGTTGTGGTCTTTGCTGACCATAAGCGGGTCGTAACGACGTCCGGCGAGCGCGAAAAACCGGCCTTCGGTGGGCCCATTTCGCACATCGGCGTCGTTCCGAAGCTTGCCCGATGCGACGGCATCGCGCCGCGCTCCGCGCCTTGCCGAATGAACGAAATGGGCGCCATCAAATGATCCCGTATTCTTTGAAAGCGCTCTAGTCTCAGTCTAGAGGCACTGTAACCTTGAGGCGACTGCTGAAACTCGGATCGCCGTCCAAATCGTCGATCTCGGTTGTCGCATCGATCCGATAGGAGTCTTCCTTGGCGACACTCACACCGCCGCCAATGGCTGCGTCGAGATCGAGACCTTCAATGTCCGATCGCCCTTCGACAGTGCCGCGATAGGTTACAAACGGCTCGATTGTTTGTCCGCTATCCGTACGAAGCTGTCGTCGAAGCTCCGGGCCTATAGAGAGTTGGCGTGTCACAGAACCATCTTCATGAGATCCGGCCGGCGCTTCGTGCGTATAGTTTAAGGTTGCTGTGGGCGAGAGCAGCCATCGGTGCAATTGCCACGTATTCTTGACAGAGGCGTTGACAACGCTACGGTCCGCCTCGCCATGACTTGCCGCGATGCCGTGGTCGGTTGCATCCAGTGCCCGGCCCCAGCCCGCCTTTGCATCCAGCGAAAAGCTCTCGCCTAGCCGAAGCCCCACATAAGGACCGGCCAGATATGTTGTCGCGTCCCCGGAGATGAACTGGCTGTCACCAGTTCCTCCTTCAGTTTCCCGGAACTCGAACATCGCTCCCAGAAGCACGGAACGGCTAAGCATGTAGTCAGCACCGAGACGACTCGTGACGTCCCGTTGATCGAGGCCGTCGGACAATCCTTCGACGCGTGAGCTGACCCAAAAGTCAAACATTCGGCCGTCAGCGGGAGCAGGTACAGGGAGCTTCAAGTCTTCCAATATCAGCGCTTCGAGATTTTCGACTTTCTGGCGATCCTGACCGCGAAGATAAGCACTCCAATGGCTGAGGCTCGTTTGGACCTCCGCAGCATCATCTGAAGGCGAGAGTTCGACAGGAGCGGCGACGTTCCTATCAGGGTCCCACGCATCTCCATCGATCCGTTTGGAAATCTGCCCCGACGCCGGATCTGCTTGAAGCCCTGATGCCTGTTGCATCAAGGCAAGCAACGTCATGACAAGCCCCACGCCCGCGTTACGGGGTTGCTTCATGCACACCTCATGTGGAAACGCCGGCATCCTTGCGCCGACAATTGATCATAGTTCGAGAGTTAGAGAGTTTTGCGGCGCGGTTCGCCAATCAAAAAATGCGCTTGTCAAACTATGCGTCTGACCTAGAGCCCTTTCCGCGGCGAAACCGGTCGTGCCGGAACGGTGCGCAATCGCCCGGGCACGCGCCTGGCATCGGCATGGGGCGTCGCGGCATAGATCTGCTTCGTTGCTTCCACGATGATGACACCTGAAAAAACCGGCCAGAGGACGGTTCCAATGCGCTCCCATGCGATCGCGGAGCGCAACAGGATCTGCCAACTAAATGGGGGCATGTACAAAGCGTGGTTCCAGCCTGTGGGCGATAGCATCGCTTCGCGAAGAAGGCGCGCCAGTTGACCCCGACTATAGGGTTGACCGTGGCCGAACGGGGTCGTGTCGCTCTGGGCCCAGACACTGGTTCGGTTGGGAACCACCAGGATCAGGCGGCCTTCGGGCGACAGCACACGCCAAGCCTCACGCAATAGATCATGAACATTGCGTGCATGCTCCATACTGTGCACGGCCAGTAATCGATCCACGGAAGCATCCGGCAATGGCAGGTCGTCTTCATCGACAAGGGCTGTCTGTCGCGGCGCATCCGTCGGCCACGCCACGACGCCCTGGGCCGCATGCATCAAAGCCCCAACGCGCGTCGCTTCGCCTCGGAAGACGGTAAGATAGGGTGTTGCATAGCCAAGGCCGAAAACGCTCATACCTGTCACATTCCGCCATAGAGAACGAACGCGATAGGTAATCAGATGCCGGACCACACCACCAAGCGGCCGGGCATAGAACTCCCTCAAATCGATGACGTCCTGTTGCATGGCGTTTTGCCTACCGAAACCCGGTTTCACGCTCGAGCGTCATTTTCAGCATCACCAACGGATGCTACATACTGGCGCCGAGTTCAATCTACTCAGACGATTTGCACTGCCCAACACGCAGCTTCTTCTGCCTTAATGCATTCACAACCTAGCGAGCCGGAGCATACCCCCGATGACAAACCTCGAGATTCTTCAGTTTCCGTGTCTTAGCGACAATTACGGGGTTCTCATCCACGATGCGAGCGCCAATGTCACGGCATCGATTGACGCACCCGAGGCTGCGGCCGTTACCGCTGCGCTCAACGAGAAGGGCTGGACCCTCACCCATATCCTGACCACCCATCATCACGCCGACCATACGGGCGGAAACGCGACCCTCAAAAAAGCTACCGGTTGCACCATCGTCGGGCCGCGGGCTGAAGCCGCGCGCATTCCCGGAATCGATGTCGAAGTCAGCGAAGGCGACGAGGTCGCGTTCGGCTCGTTCAAGGCCAAGGTCCTGGAAACGCCAGGCCATACGGCCGGCGAGATTTCCTACTGGTTTGCCGATCCCGGTGTCGCGTTCACGGGAGATACACTTTTCTCGCTCGGTTGCGGCCGGCTTTTCGAAGGTACCGCCGAGACCATGTGGAATTCGCTTTCCAAACTCATGGCACTTCCGCCCGAAACCGTCGTCTATTGCGGTCACGAATACACATTGTCGAACGCGAACTTTGCGTTGACGATCGAGCCCGACAATGCCGCTCTCCAGAAGCGCGCCGACGAAGTTCGCCAGCTGAGTGAAGGCGGCCTGGCAACGCTGCCGACGACAATCGGTCAGGAATTGGAGACGAATCCGTTTCTGCGCCCGTCAAGCCCGGAAATCCAGGAGCGACTCGGCATGCAGGGCGAGGAACCGTGGCGTATATTTGGCGAGATCCGCAAACGTAAGGACCAAGGCTGATGGGCGATCTGCCTGCTGCCGGTGAGGGGCTTGATGCAGATACGATTATCCGCCTGCTGAATCTGGCGCCCCATCCCGAAGGCGGGCATTTCGCCGAGATGTTCCGCGACCCGGATGGCATAGACGGCCGCGCCTATGCGACCGCCATCTACTTTCTGTTGCGTGCTGGCGAAAAATCGCGGTGGCACCGCGTGGATGCGGTAGAGGTTTGGCACTGGTATGCCGGCGCGCCGCTCTCGCTGGCGATTGCCGACAATACGGGTGCCGACGTCCGTCACATCCTTGGTAACGATCTGCTGCGCGACCAGCGTCCCCAGATCGTCGTCCCTGCCACAGCCTGGCAATGTGCGGAAAGCCTGGGCCAATGGACTCTGGTCGGCTGCACTGTTGCGCCGGGATTCCAATTCGATGGTTTCGAAATGGCGCCGGACGGTTGGACGCCGGCTGCACAAAACTCTTAGTTAGAATCGTCCTTGGCATCATTGCCAGCCGGATCATCGCTCTTGCCGGCGTGATTATCGTTGCCTGCAGCTTCCACAGACCGGGCAACTGCGCCTGGCTGCGGATGCGTTCTTGGTTCACCTCCCGAGAAGAGCGAATGAAGATTTGCAGTCGATTTCTTGCCAAGGCTCTCGAAGTTCTTTTCGAGCCAGAGATCCGCGGTCGAGCGGCCGATATCTCGGAGATGTGTCAGAAACGCCCACTCCGCATTGACCTTGCTGGACGAGGACAGCGGACGCATGGCCTCTCCGCCTTCGATGAGATGAAGGTAGACGCGTGTGTATTCGTTGGCATCGAGTTTGCCCGTGTCGATCAGACGCGTAACGAATTCAACAGCACGGAGCTCCTTGAGAAGAGAGCCGTTGAATGTGATTTCGTTGACACGGTTCAGGATTTCGCGAGCCGTCTGCGGTGTCTCCATCCGTTCGATCGGGTTGATCTGGACGAGGAGGACATCCGGCGAAATGCAATCGTAGAAGAATGGATAGAGGACTGGATTGCCCATATAGCCGCCGTCCCAGTAGGGAATCCCGTCGATCTCCACCGCTTGATAGAGAAACGGCAGGCAGGCCGAGGCGAGAACCACGTCAGACGTCACCTCATTGGTGTTGAACACTTTGACCCGGCCGGTGTGCACATTCGTCGCCGACAGAAACAGCTTCACGTCCTGGCAATGGCGCACGCGATCGAAGTCGACCTCGGCTTCGAGCAGATCACGCAATGGATTGATGTTGAGTGGATTGAACTGATAGGGCGACACCAATCGGCTCATGACATCAAACATCAGATAAGCAGGATTGTGATCCAGGCTCCAATTTCCCCAGAAAATGTCGAACGGCGAGCGCTGAATGGGACTTTTCGATCCCTCGCGACTTACGGCCTGCCAGAAACGCTCAAGAGCCTCACGGGCACCCTCGGCACCGCCAATGGCGTATCCGTCGGCCAGAACCACGGCATTCATTGCACCTGCACTGGTGCCACTGATGGCCTCGATGTCGATACGGCCATCCTCGAGAACTCGATCCAGCACGCCCCAGGTGAAAGCTCCGTGAGCGCCGCCACCCTGAAGTGCGACGTTGACGGGTTTGGGGTCGTGTGCGGTCGCTGTCATTGCGCAGTCCAGCCGGCGTCGACAGTGAGGTTGGTGCCGGTGATCTGGCCCGCTGGGTCGGAGCACAAGAACAAAGCCGCCTCGGCAACCTGCTCTATCTTGACAAACTGTCTCGTCGGCTGAACCGAGAGGATCACATCCCGGACGACCTCTTCTTCCGAAATACCACGCGCTTTCGCCGTATCGGGGATTTGAGCTTCGACCAGCGGCGTCAGGACATAGCCGGGTGAAACGGCATTGCAGGTTACACCTTGCTCGGCCAACTCCAATGCAACCGTCTTCGTCAACCCGGCAATTCCGTGCTTGGCGGCGACATATGCTCCTTTATAGGGTGAGGCAACAAGTGAATGGGCTGACGCAATATTGACGATCCGGCCCCAGCCCTTTGCCTTCATTCCGGGCACCGCGGCGCGGATCGTATGGAATGCGGACGTCAGGTTGATGGCAATGATGGCGTCCCATTTTTCGGGCGGGAATTCATCAATGGGCGAGACATATTGAATACCGGCATTGTTCACCAAAATATCGACAGAACCGAATTTTGCCGTGGCGTCTTCCACCAATCCCGCAATCTCATCGGGACGCATCATGTTGGCCGGGGAGAACGCGACCTCGGTCCCGGCGGCGGAAACCTGATCGATCGCTTCTCGATTATCTTCCTCGTTGCCAAGTCCATTCACCATGACATTGGCTCCGGCTGTTGCCAGCCGCGTTGCTATTCCCAGCCCGATGCCGGACGTCGATCCCGTGACGATCGCGGACTTTCCCTTTAGGTCGTACATGCATGCGCTCCGAATTGGCTGCGATTGTGCAGCGCCATGGCTATTGTGCACTGCAATATCAACGCCAATTCCGGGCCAAAATCAAGATTCGATCGCGTTTCTTAGCCGGAAGTCGCTCACAAGCGCGTCAGTGCCCGCCAGTGCTGCGCTCGGCGGATTTTGCGCGAGGCTCGCCGAGCCATCCCACTCCCCCGGCCCAATCACCCCGAAGGTACCCTTATTGGGTGGTTGGGCCGGGGGAGCGGGATGGTTCTGAGATTCGAATGACGGCGTCTAAACCGCCTCGACGGTTTCAGCGAGTGGTTCATCGACAAACGTCGCTGGGAGAAGGCCGCGAACCGAATTGCCCAGGTAAACGCGGTCGGCGGTCTCAAGGTCGGAAATTGTCAGGACCGCCTCTTGGGCCTCGCCACGTGCGATGAAATCCTCGCGCAGGGTTCCCGGCAAAAGTCCGCAGTCGAGCGCCGGCGTGAAAAGGACTCCGTCCTTCTCGATGAAGATATTGGTTCGACTGCCCTCGGCGATTTCTCCGCGCTCATTCAGAAAGATAACTTCGTCCGTGCCAAAGCGCTCCGACATGCGCGCATGTTCATTGTCGTACAACGCACGCTCAGTCGTCTTGTGATACAGAAAACGATTTCCCGATGCGACGCGATACTTGGAGATCGCATAACGCATCTCTGCCGGCGTCGAGCCTGGTGGAAGCGCTGTGCTCGTAACGGTCAGCCCACCATCGCGCGCCAGTACCAGCCGCACGCGCTGATCCATGGCCCCGAAACTCTCGGCTTTGCTTGCCAGGAGATGGCTCGCGGCGGCTTCGTCAAAGGGATAGCGGAAATAGTCTGCCGAACGCGCCATTCGCGCCAGATGCCGCTCAAGGAGCGCGTAGCCGGCACCGGGCTCATAGAGCAACGTCTCGAACAACGAAAAATCGCGAACATCGTCTGTGAGGAAACGCATTTTCAGCAGACATTCGGCATACTCCGCATCGGCAACAGAGTCCTGGACCACACCGCTGCCGATCCCGATCTCACCATGACCCTCACTGCCGATCGTGACGGTACGGATCGCAACATTGAAGCAGGCGGTGTCATCGGGACCGAAATAGCCGATTGCGCCTGTATAAACACCGCGCGGTTCGGTTTCGAGTTCACGGATGATTTCGATCGCTCTCATTTTCGGAGCACCCGTAATGGATCCCGGCGGAAAGACACTCTCGACGAGCGTCTTTATGTCGATGCCATCCCGCAGCTCTGCCGTAACACCCGACGTCATCTGATGCAGCGTCTCATAGGTTTCGATGCTGAAGAGATCCGTCACATGAACGCTTCCCATGCGCGCCATGCGCCCGACGTCGTTGCGCATGAGATCGACAATCATCAGGTTTTCGGCACGCGATTTCTCATCGCCTCGAAGCCATCGCCGGATCGCCTCATCTTCGGCAAGAGTCGCTCCCCGATCCGCCGTACCCTTCATTGGGCGCGTGGTGACCTTGTTCCCGTCCAGCGCAAGGAAAAGCTCCGGCGAAGCCGATAGAATCGTCTGCTCAGGTGTCTCTATGAATGCACCGTATGCGACGGGCTGCTTGAGCCGGAGATCGCGGTAGAGGGCACGTTTCGATCCATCGAAGCGGAATCGGCCCTTGAGCGTCAGATTGAGCTGATAAATATCACCGGCCGCGATATAGCTCTTCAACCGGCCGAAGCGGGACTGATAGTCCTCCTGCCCCATCGAGTGCATCACGTCTTTGAGGTTGTAGGACGCCTCGTCGCCGACGGCGAGAAATTCGGCAAGTTCATTCGGCTCGAGAATTTTCCGCTCGGGAAAGACGCCGAACCAGAGAAGCGGCGCTTCACCCTCGGGCAGCAAGGGCCGCAGCTTCGGCTCGAGCACATAGCCAAGCTCGTAGGCGAAATATCCGACGACATAGGCACCACGGGCGCGCGCTGTCTCGATCTCGACAAGCGCAGCGTCGACCTCTTCGGGCCGACGTGCCTCGATGATGGCATCCGGGCACTCGAACAGATAGGTACAGCCGCCGCGCGGGCGACTGTCGTCAATCAGGATCGTATAGGTCTGGGCGTACAAGTCGCGGCCTCTCGCCTCGGCCTTTCACCTTATCGCGCATGATACGGGTCAGCCGGCCCGCTGCATCAGGCAGCATACGCGCCCCAGACAGCGCCTCAACCCCTTTCCTCGCAGTAGGGGCCCAACGTGTCCGTGCATGGCTTCCGAGTTTGCGCGCGGCGTTCTTGGAAAGCGCCGCAGTTGAGGATGGGCTATTGGCGATGGCTTCATGAACTGGCCCTTGTTCCTGAAAGGCATTCGCGCCCTTTTCGAACATCAACCAGTACAGAAACCGTACCACCAACGCCATGAAAACGCCGGCAAAGACGACGTCCGATAGAAAGTGCCCGCCCTGTCCGATTCGCACAAACCCGGAGAGTGTCCCCGCCCCGACGCCCAGTAGCAGAATGCGCAACTGCCGACGTCTGGCAATCATGGCCAGTGCGAAAAACACGGCATAGATCGATGCTGCCTCTCCACTGACGAAAGAGCAATTGTTCGTGCACCCTGTCGAGCGCACCAATGCCGGAGTGAATTTCTGGCTTCCGCCATATTCCTGAACATGGAAGGGACGCGCGCGCCCCCAGGTATCCTTCAACAGAACATTGGCAACGATGCCGGGTCCGATAATCAGACAGAACAACAGAAACAGCCACTGTGGAAAGCCGAATGTGAGAAAGCGGCGCCGGTTGTAGACGGCCATAACCAATCCGACGATGGCCGCAATGCCCGCGATCCAGAAGATCGCCTTGAAAACGATGCGCAGATCCTTGGCCGGCTCGGTCCAGTTGAACAGGAAGGCCTGATCGCCGAAGGCGAAGAAATCGGTGACCCAAAAATCGATGCCGGGAAAGCCGACGAACAGAACGGACGCCACAAGACCGACACAGCATGTCGCGGTGAAGAAACCGCGCAACACGTTCTGTTCCTGACGATCAGCCGTTTGTTCGCTCACCGGCGTTGGCCCTTGAATTTGTCGAGCGCGAATAAGCGCACCGTCCGTTCGCTTCGGGCCCCCGTCGGCACTGAAACCGCCCCGAGGTCCTCAAAAGACGCAAATCGGCTCGTAACATAGCCGACGGATGGTCGCAGCGTCACTAACAGTACCGGCCCGCCCACATCTTCCGTGTAGGGACGGGTCAGCTCGAAATGATCCCGCGGCACAGGCCCGGGCTTCCATGCAACGATCCGAGCGCCCGAATCTCTCAGATAATAGAGAAGTTCGGCCGACAGCATGCGATCTTCCGTCAGAATTGCTGAATAACGCCGTTCTTCCCACTTTTCGCGAACCTGCCCAGCCAGTTCCTCCCAGCCTAGGACCCGCGCATAGGGTCCCGCACGATTCGGTAGCGCCAAGCTTGGGGCAAGTGCGCTCCCGACCCCGATGAGCGCCACGATCACCAGATGCATAACCAGGGATGTACGGAACAACCGCCGCCACTCGAGACGCAGCATTGTTGCCGTCACCAGGATTGTTGCGGCCGGATAGGCGACAGCAGCCCAATTGGCGTGAGCACGGGACAGAAACGCCTGGACGGTGATCAAGAGTATGATTGGCACGGAAAAAGCGACAAGCATGCGGGCTGTCCGGTCAAGCTTGCTGAAGCGCAATACGATCGCAATCAAGCTCCCGAACAGTATCGGGCCGAATACGCCGAACTGGGCGCCAAAAAACTCCAGCGCCTTGTTTGGATGAAAGAGCGCACCTCCCCATTTCGCATTGGCTGCGGTGTGGGTCAGCGTCACGAGCCCATGGTCCAGGTTCCACAGAATGTTCGGGACCAGCAATAATGGCGGCACAAACACAATCAGCGCCAAATGCACCCGGGTGAGCAGCCACCGGCTCTCTCGATCGACAAGGAGCACCAGCGCGATGCCGAGAAAGAAGTAGGCCATCGCATATTTGGCGAGGAGCCCGAGCCCGATGACGACGCCCAGCCAAAGGGCCCAGCCGATGTTGCGCGTCTGCACGAGTTTGACCCAGCCGAACAGCGCTGCCGACCAAAAGAACAAAAGCGGCACATCCGTGGATATGATACCGGAGGAATAGGTAATGCCGGGGAGCGTCGCATAGACAATGGCCGACCAGGCAGCAATCCGGGCGTCAAAAAGAGCACGCGCTGCCGTGAAGACGAAGAGGGCGCTGCCAAAGTGGAGAATTGGCGATGCGAGACGGGCACAAAATTCGGAATCGCCGCAAACACTGGTGACGCCTGCAATGACCCAGCCAATCATGGGCGGTTTGGAAAAGTAGCCGAAAGCCGGCTCTTTTCCCCAAAACCAGTATTGCGCCTCATCGAAGAAGAGGTCCGTCTGGTTGAACCAGAGCGCCACCACGCGGAGCGCCAAAAGCAGCAGGAGCGCGGCAACGGCCCAAAGGGCGTATTGCGGTTCAGCGCCGGTATTCGGCCTCGATTGTTCGGTCATCACAGGATCCTGGTCTGCGCTTTCAGACAAATTGCGAACAAAACGGCGTGACTCCTGCGAATGACAAGCCCGGGTTCCGGGGGAAACCCGTCTGCGGGCACCGTGATTTACAAGGTTGTGCACCGCAAAGGAAGCTTGCTATTGGTGCCGGGCTTTGGTGCGACGAAACGCGCCAAAAGAGCGTGATCCGCGCGAAAGGGCACATATGCGCGTCAGCGTCGTCATCCCTGCTTTTAACGAGACGGGAAATATCGGGCGCCTCGTGGAAGAGACCATCGAGGTCGTTCCGGCCGAATTGTTGGGCGAAGTCATCGTGATTGACGATGGCAGCGACGACGGCACACGCGAGGAGATCCAGGCGCTCGTAACGGCAGATGGCCCGGTAAGATACCTGCGGCATGACCGCACCTCAGGGCAGAGTACGGCACTGCGCACCGGCATTACCGCGGCAAAGAACCCTGTCATCGCGACGATGGATGGGGACGGTCAGAATGATCCGCGCGACATTGCCTCTCTTCTGGCACGACTGGGAGAGCCTGGAAGTGCCGGTCCGGCGCTCGTCGGCGGTGTTCGCGCCACGCGCAAGGCAGCCGGTTCGCGGCGATTTGCGTCGCGATTCGCCAACTGGCTGCGAGACAAGGTCCTGAAGGACGACTGCCCCGATACGGGCTGCGGCATTAAGGTTTATTGGCGCGATGCCTTCCTGCGCCTGCCTTTTTTCACCAGCATGCACCGTTATCTGCCGGCTCTTTTCCAAACCTACGGGCTCGAGGTGGCCTTTGAACCGGTCAATGACCGCCCCCGTATTGCCGGAGAGTCGAAATATACGAACCTTGGCCGCGCGCTGATCGGCATATACGATCTTTTCGGCGTCACCTGGCTTCGCAAGCGCACGATCGTTCCGGGCATTGCCGAAGACTCGGCTACGACAAGCCCCGGCAATTCGGCTGAGAGGCTCGAGAGCCGAAACGGCGTAAGAGGATAGAAACGATGGACCTTTCGGGATTTGCCGATTGGTGGGCAAGCATCACGACGACCGAGCTGATTTGGCTGAGCGTCGGATTTACGGCCCAGCTCATGTTCTCCATGCGCTTCATCGTCCAATGGATTTATTCCGAGCGCGCGCGCCAGAGCATCGTGCCCGAGGTTTTTTGGTACTTCAGTTTCCTGGGCGGCACCATGCTGCTCATTTACGCCATTCACCGGACCGACCCCGTCTTTATATTGGGACAGGCGACCGGGCTTTTGATTTATGGCCGCAACATCTATTTCATTTGGCGCGGCAAACGCAGCCTCCAGAGTGAGGCCCCCAAGGTGCCGGCGGAATGATCCGCGGCTTACAGCAGTAACTCCAGCGTAACCAATGAGGACAATGATGCGACATCTTCTTGCCGGAATGGCTCTCTTCGCACTACTCGCAACCGGCGCTCAGGCCGGTGACAACATGGTCGTCAAGCAAAGCGCCCATTCGGTCTCCGCAACGCTCGACCGCCTGGCCAAGATCCTGACGAGCAAAGGCATCACGGTTTTCACGCGTGTCAATCATGCTGCCGGTGCCAAGAAGGCTGGTCTTGAGCTGAAGCCGACAGAATTGCTCATCTTCGGCAATCCAAAGCTCGGCACGCCGCTTATGCAGTCCAATCGCAAGATCGGGATCGATCTGCCGATGAAGGCCCTTGCCTGGGAAGACGACGCAGGGAAAGTCTGGCTTGCCTATTCGACGCCCGCGTCCATGCAGGCGCGCCATGCCATTACGGACAAGGACGCCGTCTTCAAGAAGATGACCGGCGCCCTCGGCAAGCTAACCGACGCAGCCGTTAAGGCAAAATAGTCAAATGAAAACGCTCAGCGGGCCCGCAATGTCCCAAGACAAGACTATATTGCGCTGGTTTGCCGAGCTTTCACTGATCGAAAAGACCGCCATCGCAGGATCTGTGGTGGCGGCCACTTTCCTGCTGCTGGATCCGCTGGTCTATAAAGCCGTCCAGTCGATCGACCCGGCGGTCATCAACTTCTTCCGCAGTATAACGGATACAGGCAAATCGGCCTGGATTCTCTTTATTTCGGGCGGTGCTGTTATTCTGCTCGTTGCGCTTCGGACGAGCGATCTCGGGCCCCGAGCCAGGGCTGCCCATGGCCTGTTGGCGCAGGGATTCGGTTTTCTCTTTATCGCGATCGCGGCCTCCGGGATCGTGGCGAATCTCGCTAAGAATATCCTTGGCCGCGCCAGACCGAAGCACTTCGAGACCTTCGGGTCCTTTCATTTCGAACCCTTCACCTTTTCGTCGAGCTTCGCGTCATTCCCTTCGGGACATGCGACCACGATCTGTGCGTTTGCAGCCGTAATCGCAATCATCTGGCCGCGAACCCGCGTCGTTGTATTCGTGATCGCTGGATGGCTTGCCGCAACGCGCTTTTTCGTCTCCGCGCATTATTTTTCCGATGCGCTTGCCGGAATGATGTTGGGATTCACCTTCCCCTACTGGCTCCGTGAACGTCTGGCGGATCGGCGCTGGCTGTTCGCCCGGCGCGCGGATGGCACGATCCGCATGCGTGGCAGGCATGTGGGGCGATGGATCGGCAAGGAAGCCAGAAGCAAACTGGTGCAGGAGGAAGACCGTCAGGACCCGAACGATGATTATGTCTTCCCCGGCCACCTTTCATCGTAACGGTTCCGGCTTGGGAGTTTTAGGAAGCCGGGCATACCGACCTCGTTACGCCGGCTGCCGTATCTGCATCAGCCTGCGGCTGGCTTGTCCGGGATGACGATGCGGGATGACAGTGGCCGTGTCAGCCGCTTAGCCCGCAGCACGCCCCTTCACGGCATCCCGCGCGGCGAAACACTTTGATATCATCTCATCGATGAACAGGCCCACTAGGCCGGATATGGCGATAAAGCCATAGGGATTGATTTCCGTGACACTGACCGAGGGAAGGAAGAGCCCGCGAAGCCCGAAATAAATAACTACTGCCAGCGCGCCTGCCAGAAACGGGCGCAGAAGATCCCATGTCAGCGAGTTGTCGGCCCGGCCGCTTCCACGAAACGCATTCGCCGTACTCAGCAAAGACCGGAACAGAGCACCGATCATCGCGACGATGGCGCTCAGTCCGATCATGCCCTGATCCGCCGACAGAAATGTCTTCAATCCGCTGATATTGACCTTGGCGATGGGAATATCGCCAAACTCGCAGTTGACCTTGGCCTCTCGCTTGATGGTCTCCAGATAGGCGGCCCGCTCACCCTCGGGGATCGTTTCGGCCTTCTTGCAGAGTTCGGAATGTATGCCGACCGCTGGCCAGATATCGACCGATGTGTCGATAAAGAAAAAGACCAATATGACCAACAGTATAGCGCGACCGATCAAACCGATGCGTCGTGCGATCGATAGAGGTTTGTCCGACATTCTTTCGCTCGCTTCCTCAAATAGAGTTCGAGATGCCAAAAAGCGGATCGTATGTATCAGTTCCCGATTGGAAAATCACCCTGGCGAGGGACAATGCCACTTTCGAACATGCGACGCACCAGCGCACTCTATTGCATTGCTTCGCGATCCTGAATTGACTACGGTCCGCCCACAATAAATCAGCGCCCTATCCGGCGCAGTTTTGGGGCACGGGATCCCTTGATAACTCCGAGAGAATTTATCGGTCGAGCCGACCGGCTCGCGGCAGATGCTCAAGCCATACTGGCGCGGAGCGGCCTTGTGTGGGCAGGTGTCGGCAGCGGAACGGACCACCGACCGCTTTCGAGTATTTCCAAGACAAACAGGTTCTATGGTGTTCGCGAGATCGCCGGCGCCGCCGCAGCGCTTGCCGGGCTGGCCTTCGCCGCTGCATCCACACTCATGTATGTCGAGACAGCGCCGTCACTTGGTGCCTCCCTGGCGATGCTGCATCAGTTCGTCGGATCGGGCGCGCAGGCTGTTGTGGTATTCCTATGCCTTTCTGTAAGCGGTCTTGTCGGATCGCAGGTCCTGCTTGTCACGGACATTCTCCATAAGGCCGGAACAGGTCTTGCCGCACTCGGTGCCTTAAGCTTCGCGCAGATTGCCGATACGGGCGACGGTGGGTCGAAATACGGCAAGATCGATGCCGCTTCGCCTGCGGGCTCGGAAATCCAGGGCGCGCTGTATCTCGGCGGCAGCGTCGCCAGAAATTCCGACGTGATCCTGAAGGCGCCTGACGACACGGACGTCAAACTAAACAAAGTTCGCTGGTGGAACGAGTCTCTCATCGACTCGCCATTCTACGGCGCACGTGGGATCAAGTGGGCTGAAACGATGCCTGCCCTCGGCAGCATGGTCGATTTCACCCACTCCAAGGCAACGGCCTACGAGCAGGTGGTAACACAATCGGGCAAGGTCGGCGGCAAGCCGGTACCGGCGTCAGGCAAGTTCGAAGATACGTTCCGCAAGCTTGAATACACCCACGGCCTGAACTCGATCACGATGAATGGGCTGTTTCGAATCTCGCGGCTTCACCCGAGAATCCGTCCCTATTTCGGGATCGGTCTCGGGCTTATGGTGCCCCATGTCGATGCGCAACGGGCTGGTTTTCCGCGGAAGACCCGGACACTCGGGCCTCAGATTACGGGTCCGGTATTCCAGGTTCTCGGCGGAATCGAGTGGCGAATTTTCGTGTCGAACCGCTATTCCTCGATTACCGAATATAAGCTGGCCCTTTCGCGGAACACGGCAAAGCTGAAGAGCGGCGGCACGGTCAGCACGAACTTCTGGATCAACCAGATCGTATTCGGGATCACGCGATATCTCTGGCGCGCCGCGCCGGCAGTCAACTGAGGCTGAACAAATCCCTCCGAAGCCAAGAGACGATACGGGATAGACAATGGCTGAAAGTCGTTCCAGAGCGCTCACCTTCCCTTCCATTTCACGCACGTTTGCACATTTGTCGCTGCCGCGGTTTGGGCGGGGCTGCCTGGCCCTCGCATGGATCGGCGTCGGCGCATTCGCATTGTGGAACGTGCATCAATCCATGGAATTCGAAACGATCCACGGCTTTGCACGAAGCCTCGGACTGGCATCGCTGCTTTCGGTCAGCCTGATCATTGCCACGGCCGGGATCGGTTTCATCGTCAATCTGATCACAGTGCTCGGCAAGACAATGGCCGGCATCGCGATGATCGGCTCCCTTTCCTTCGCCCAGAATGTCGACCCCTCGGAACAGCAGGCCGAGACGGGAAACAAAGGTCAACCGACACTGCGGGCACGCAATTTCGATGTGGGCGTCTACGCCGGCGGCAGCATTCACCAGAAGAGCGACCTCAGGCTCAATCAGCCGGGCGGCACCGATCTTTTGATGAAGAAAGCTCTGTGGCGGAGCGAGTCGACTCAGACCGAGCCCTATTGGGGCGCACGCTTCACCTATTGGAGTCAGAAGAAACCCGTTTTCGGGGCGATGCTCGATTACACCCACGCCAAGGCCATTCTCTGGCATCGTCAGAAACTCGAGCAGTCCGGAACACGCGACGGCAAACCCGTTCCCAAGGAGGAATGGGTGACGGAAACCTTTAGGCGCCTCGACTTCACCCACGGCCTGAACTTTATCGCACTGAACGGCATGGTGCGCTTCCAGGGTATTCATCCGCGGATCACGCCCTATGTCGGCATCGGTGTCGGCCCGACCTTCCCCCATGTCTATTTGTGGCGCGAGGGCCAGCCGCGCGAGACACGCACCTACAAGCATATGATCACAGGCCCGACCTTCCAGGTGCTGGCCGGCGTAGACTGGCGTGTTTTCGTAGCGGACAGCTTTTCCTGGTTCACGGAATACAAACTGAACTACTCAATGCACAACGCACCGCTGAAGGGTGGCGGAACCTTGAAGACGAATCTATGGTCGCACCAGATCGTCCCGCTCGGCTTCACCTATCGCCCACCAATGCCGTGGCGAATGCAATAGGGCTTCAACGCAGATAAACGGCAAGTTTCATGGCAAACGACAATCAGGGAGGCGCGCCCAAGATGATCGGGGGATACCCGCTCAGCAGCTGGATCAAGAGCATCGTCAAGCATGTCGCCGTCTTTGGCGCCATCCTGAGCTTTGCCATGTTTGCTCTGCTCGTTCTGAATAAGTGACCGGCGTTTCGAACCATTGCGGCACGGCTCAACCAAGCCTGTCTGCGGCTTATTTGCCGCAGCGCACAAATGAAGTGCGGAGGGTGTTGCAAGTCCGACGGCGCTCCCCTATATGTGTCAGCTCAATGACGCCGGGGATTGACCAACGCACAAGCGCTGGGCCCGGCGAGCCCAGACCAAATCTTCAAATACCGGTCTTGGCGCACGGCTAAACTTTTCGGTCAGGCCGTGCCGCGATTGTTTTGGCGCGGGGTGGAGCAGCCCGGTAGCTCGTCAGGCTCATAACCTGAAGGTCGCAGGTTCAAATCCTGCCCCCGCAACCAAACCTTCCGATCTCTTGCGTAGAGCAATGCCAGCTTGTCGTGCGACTGAATTGACCGGATCGCCGCTCCATTCAACTCGGCAAGCCCACCGCACCCATTCAACGGCGCGGCGCACACCCTATCACTCCTCAATTCTCTCAGCGCACTTCTGTTTGAATTCGGCGAGCCCGTCTTCGGAATAATCACGGCACGCGACTGCGAATTCGTGGTCGTGAAACGTAAATACCAAATAGGCATTCTTGCCTGTTTTTGCATAGGCGATCAAAAGCGACCCTGGAACAGACATCCAGACGGGCCCAAGGAAGAGCGCGATGGCGATGACGAAGCCGCCGCCGTGCGCAAAGGCCGCACCCATAACCGCTATACCGCCGATCAGAAGGAACCAGCCCAAGAAACCGATCCAGTCCGGGATGGGTCGTTCTATGGTTTCAATGCTCCGTAAATCGTCGACCGAAAAGCTGTTGGCGCCCCTTTCCTTCTTGAAACCTTTCTCACCCTTCGGCACGAGGCGAATGCCGGCCTGATAGATATCCTTGTTGGTCAGGACCAGAAGCGACTTGCCCAGACTTTCCAATGAGACATTTGCAGTCAGAAACTCTGAGCCCAGGACTGCGAGAACGCCCTCACCGCTTGCAGCTTTTTCGGTGATATCCGCTTCCGATATCGGTAACTTGGAGTCCGGCATGAAATCCCCTGTCTAAGTGATGAAGCCAACCACCGCATCACCTAGCAAAAAACGAAGCCCATTGAGACCTCAATTCAGCGATTGCAGGGTCTACAGCGAAAAGATTTTATCGCAGGTTGGAACAGTTCGGCAGTTCATCAGGCTGACAACATCTCGGGTATCAATCAGCTCATCGTCCGGTAAATGAAGTCAGCCTGCGCCTCCGCCGCGCTCGGATTGGCCGCCGCGCGGATTTCGGAATGGCGGGGCGACAGCGAGCAGGCCGGATCGGTCGTTGCCGCGTCGCCATTGATGGCAAAGGCCTGACATCGGCAGCCGCCCCAATCGATCATTCTACGCTCGCAGCTTCGGCAGGGCTCAATCATCCAGTCAACGCCTCGAAAGGCCGTGAACGCGGAGCCTGTCTGCCAAATATCGGCGAGCGAACGCTGTCTGACGGTCTCGAAGGTCAGCGAAGGGATCGTCTGCGCGGCGTGGCAGGGCAAGACCATACCGTCGGGAGCGACATTCAATCCGGTTCGCCCCCAGCCCCCCATGCAGGCCTTCGGGAACTGCGTAAAATGATCCGGGGTTACATAGTCGATGGCGAGGATACCTTTCAGCCGTTCCCCGGCTTCCGCAACGATCCGATTGGCAGCTAAGACCTGGTCGATCGTCGGCATGAGTGCGGCCCGGTTCCTCAAACCCCAACCATGATATTGCGTGTGAGCAACCTCCAGGCGGCGCGCACCCAGGCGCTCGGCAAGTTCGATCGTCTGTGGCAATGTGTCGAGATTCTTGCGATGAACCACGGCATTGACGGTCAACGGCAAGCCGGCGTCGACGACCCATTGTGCCACCTGCATCTTGATATCGAAACCGCCCCGATAACCGCCGATCAGGTCGGCTGTCTCCGCAGTGGATCCCTGGACCGAAAGCTGAACGTGGTCGAGACCGTATTCCACGGATGCGTCAAAAACATCTCGTTTCAACCCAACACCCGATGTGATCAGGTTTGTGTAAAGATCTGCTTTCACTGCACCGAGTATCAGGTCGGGCAGGTCGCGGCGAGCGGCAGGTTCGCCGCCGGATAAGTGGACCTGCAGAACGCCCATGTCGGCGGCCTGAACGAAGACCTGAACCCATTCCTCCGTCGAGAGTTCAGCCGAACGCCGCGTCAACTCCAACGGATTGGAACAATAGGGACAACTGAGCGGGCACCGATGGGTCAACTCGGCGAGCAATGCAACCGGGACCGGCGCTTCGGCGAGACTTTCGTCGGCGAGCGATACGGCGGGAGCGGTCATGCAATGTCCACCATTCGGTTGCCAATCAGATACGTCAGGAAGTTCCGGACATCTTCAAGGATGCGCTCCCGCGGGGCTTCGAAATCCTCTTGTAGTTTCGAGACGAGAGCATCGAAATCGCGCGCGCCATCCACGACACCCAGGATCGCGATGCCGATGGCATCGAGCTTCAATGCCCGTTCCGGTGCCAGCAGAAACCATGCATCCCTGACCTTGCAATACTTCAAACGGACACCGCGTGGCAGCAGCGGCACATCGGATGCCTGAAGCTCTCGTGTCACGTCGAATGCCTGGAGATTGCCGTGCCCGGCCGCCACGCCCCCGGGGCCGGCGCTCCGTTCACGTAGACATGCTGGATCGCATCGAGTTGCACCCAGAGCATCCCGCATTTGAATTTTAGGGCATCCTGCACGGCCCGCTGTGTCTCGGGCGTTCGCGCATGCTCCTTGACATAGGCGAGTGCCCAGTCGGCATCGCGCGGCGCCTCCGACATGCGGTGACTGAAGTAGCGCAGCGTATCCTCGGTGATGAAATCATAGTTCGCCAGCATGCCTTCGACCCGCTTTTTGATAATGGTCGGGGAAAACAGCTCCGTCAGGCTTGAAGCGATTGCCTCGAGCAGGCTGCGCTGGCAAACGAACCGGACATAGGCATCGCAAGCGAAGCGGACGGCGGGCAAAACGCCTTCCAGCGAAACCACATAATCGCGGTCGAGACCGAGACCGTCCGTCAGCGCCAGCCATCGGCGCAGACCGCCCTCCGGCGCATCTCCGATCTCGCCGTCATGGTCATGAATGCGCTGGCGCCAGACACGGCGCAACTCCACATCGTCCATGCGTGAGAGAAGCGCGGTGTCCTTGAGCGGGATCGTCCGTTGATAGCAGTACCGGTTGAGGGCCCAGGCGCGAACCTCGTCGATCGTGCAGCCACCGCTATGGAGCCGTTGATGAAAGAGATGAAGGTGATGATAGCGCTCTTCGCCGATTTGCCGGAGCGCGGATTCAAGTGCGGCGGGATCCAGACAGGCTGCGCTCATAAAGTGATCTCCATGCCGTCGAAGGCGATCTCCCAACCGGCCGCTTCCACCTCCTGCCGCTCGGGACTGTCAGGACGCCAAACCGGATTTGTATTGTTGATGTGAATGTAGATCTTCCTGTCGATCTCGAGTTCGCGGCAAGCTTGCAGCGATCCTTCATCGCCGGACATGGGCGTGTGGCCCATGCGCCGGCCGGTTTTCTGTCCGACGCCTTCGCGGATCATTTCGTCATCATGGAAGACCGTTCCATCGAACAACAATATGTCTGCGCCCCGCAACGTTTCACATAAGTCGGGTGTAAGCCGCGCGCATCCCGGTATGAACAAGACGGTATGATCGTCCTTTGAGAAGCGGACACCGACAGTTTGTTCGCCGACAAGGTCCGTCACGACGGTTTCACCCTCCAGGAAGAGAGGGACCTTGCCAGGCACGGGAAACATCTCGACATCCAGGCCCGGGGCAATCTCAAGCGGACAGTCCAGTTGTGCCTCTCGCCGCTTCACGAAGTCGGGGTTCAGTGCATTGAAAATCGGATTGTCGCTCAAGATGCGATGAATCTCCGATGTCGCATAAAGATCGAATGCCTGGCGTTCGCGAAGCGTCAGTAGCCCCGCGATGTGATCGAGATCGCCATTCGTCAGAAGAATGGAATGGATCGGGCTGTCGCGAAGCCCGAATTGCTCGGGTGCACGCGGTTGGAGTTCGGGGCGTGCGATGATCTGCGAACGGATATCGGGCGATGCGTTGACGAGGGCCCAGGACGATCCATCCACACTCACCGCGATCGAGCATTGCGTGGCCGCCGGGAGCGGCTCGTTGCCTCGCCAGAAGCGCGCACTGTTTGGCGCATTGCAATTCCATTGCGGGAGGCCGCCACCGGCCGCTGCGCCTAGAACAAGGACACGAAGCATGTCAGACAAGTCCGCGTATCGAAAGCGCTACGCTCGACGGCCAGGGCCGGGACCGACACTCCCGACTATCGTTTATCGGCCTTCTGCCGGGCGGCAAGACGGGCAAGAAAAAGCGGATCACCCTCATCGGCCGGATAATACATGCTCACTTCCATGCCGCAGTTGAGATCTTCGATCTTCGGCGTCGTCCAGCTCATGATCGTCGGTCCTTTCTCGGTTCCGGAAATTTTCAACCGGCCTCTATGTGGGCCTCGGCGAATTTGCCTGCAATACAACTCTGCGTGTGAAACTGTATCCAGCTACGAACCAATCAACAGCAGCGCCAAAGGTCGCACATCTAACCACATGCCTCCATCGTTGCGAACCGTTCCCACAGGAGCAACGCCAAAAGCGCCGCTTCGCCGAAAGGGCCGTCTGACCCAGGGACCGGTCGAGCATCATCTGGCGCGTATCGCCACGCCGACGGGCTGGGGCGTTCTCATGGTGATGAGCATCGGCCTTGCCGACACCTACTATCTGGCAAAGTTCGGTGACATCGAACTTGCAGCGATCAGCTATGCGCTTCCTATTCAGCTTGTGCTGACCGCCGCCGCGATGGGCTTGGCCGTGGCGACGAACGCCGTCGTATCGCCAGCCTTGGGAAAAGGGCATCAGCCGCGTGCCCATGTACGGGCAAGCGCGGCACTGATCCTGACCCTTGTCATCAGCCTCGTTATCGTCGGCCTCGGTTTGATCACCGCCCGACCGCTGTTCTCCATGATGGGGGCCAGAGGAGCGACGCTGGATTTGGTCGTCTCCTATATGCAAATCTGGTATCCGAGCTTTGTGCTTCTCTCCCTCGCGATGGTCGGTAATGCCGTCGTTCGCGCAACCGGAGATGCCATTCGACCTGCAACCGTCATGACGATCGCAGCGGTTTCGAACATCGCGCTCGCCCCCGTCTTTATCTTCGGCTTCGCGGTGATACCGGAACTTGGAATGACCGGTGCAGCATTCGCGACATTCGTCTCGCGGATCGTCATGTTTCTGGTTCTCGCAGTCTTTCTATCTGGCAAGGTAAAGCTTCGCGCTCCGAGAAGACGGTTGAGCACCGCCATAGGGCACCGGCTCTTGCGGTTCGGATTGCCGGTTGCCGGAACCAATGTCATCAATCCGGTGGGCATAGCTGCGATCACGGCGGCACTCGCCTTCATCAGCGATCAGGCCGTTTCGGCCTTCGGGATCGCAAGCCGCATCCAATTGGTTGCCGTGGTGCCATTCATGGCACTGGCAACGGCTATCGGTCCCGTCGTCGGCCAGAATTTCGGCGCCGGTCTCAAACCACGTGTGAGTCGCACTTTGCACGTCGCAGTCGGCGTGGTGACTGCCTATGGGTTCGTCCTCGCAGTGCTGTTGTTTTTTAGCGGTGGATGGCTTGCTGCCCTCTTCACCGGGTCCGCGCCGATCAACGAATCGGTCACTCTCTACATGCGCATACTCCCGGCAAGCCTCATCGCCTATGGCGCAATGGTCGTGATGACGGGGGCGTTGAACGCCGTCGGCCGGCCGATCCCCGGACTGATTGCGGCGATCGTCCGCGTCGGCATCGTGACGATACCCGGAGCTTTTCTCTTTGCCCCATTCGGGTCCGTCTGGATGGTCTTCGCCGTAATGGCCGCCGGCAACATCGTCGGTTGTGCCATCACGTTTGTGGCCATTCGGCGCGCGAACCTGCTCCAGCGAAAATAACCATCCATCTTTGCGAACGATCATCAGCCTGACGGTTTGGTAGATTTTTTTCATTGCATCTCGGACAAATAGCGTGCGGTTCAAACGAACCGATTGCACTAGCCGGACTTCTGAGATGAGTGGCACGCAAGTGCGGTAACTTGCGCAGCACACGCGGCCACTCTAGGGGCTATTATGACGTCGGATCGAAACGCGACTTTGCGAGGCTAGGATGCAGATGGACCGACGGCGTATGCTTGGCTGGCTGGGTGCCGGCAGCCTCGTGCTCGGCACGCCGCGAATTGGCCTTTCCGCCGGGGAGCGACGAGCAGATTCCGCCAATCGCCCCCTATCCGTTCCGCAAACGGTGTCCAAGGTTTTTCCTGCCGGCCCTCCGGCGTCGATCTTCCTCTACATGATGGCGCCAGACCTCCTGGCGGGCTGGTCCCGGGCACTGCGCGGCAACGAACGTGCCGGCATTCCGGCGAAGTACCATAATCTTCCCACGATCGGCCGTCTGACGGGGCGCGGTGGCACCGCCAATCTCGAGACGGTGATGGCAATAAAGCCCGATTTCATTCTGGATTATGGTTCCATCAAATCCACCTATGTTTCGCTGGCCAACCGGGTCCAGTCGCAGACGGGCATTCCTTATGCCCTGATAGACGGACGGTTTGACGACATTCCACAGGCCTTTATAACCGTTGGAGACCTCATCGGCCGTCCGCAACGCGGCCGCGCCTGTGCCGCGAAGGCTCAAGCGATCATCGATGAGTTGGCAGCGGCGCGCGCCGCAGCATCAACGACTCAGAGTCCGCGGGTGTTCTACGGGCGCGGCGCCGATGGCCTGCACACTGGTCTGAAGGGCTCGATCAATGTCGAGCTTTTAGCTCATGCAGGAGCAGTGAATGTTGCGGATGCGGCAGGCACGGGCGGTCTCACCAAGGTCTCGCTGGAACAAATTCTGAATTGGGATCCCGATGTCGTACTGACCACGGACCCGAATTTCTACAAACTGATCTGGACCCATGGCGTCTGGCAGACGTTACGTGCCGTGAAAGAAGGACGCGTCTATCTGTCTCCGACAATCCCCTTCGGCTGGTTCGACCGTCCACCATCGGCAAACCGCCTGATCGGCCTGCGATGGTTGTTGTCCGTGCTTTACGGGGGTGAATTCCTCGCAAAACTGCCCACCCACACCCGCGATTTCTATTCCTTCTTCTATCATCTGGATCTGGATGCGGATCACCTTGCGAAAATCCTCGGTCCCGGCAGCCTTCCGGATCGTTCGAGGAAACTGTGACGATGGCCGAGGTATCGGCGATCCCGACTCGAAGGACCGTTTGGACACGGCGCGCACTCTTCGCCTTTATCGCCACAAGCGGTTTGGTGGCCTTGTTCTTTGCAGCCGCCACCGTTGGCCAGTTTCCCGTAACGGTCGGCGACGTCGGACGCGTTTTGTGGGAAGCGCTTTCGGGCGTGCCACAGGACTTGCCGGATCAGGCGCGTGCGGTTGTGATGGACATCCGTGTGCCGCGGCTTGTGTCGGCTTTACTGGTTGGATTAGCCCTTGCTGCAGCAGGAGCGACCTATCAGGCCGTGTTTCGCAATCCCCTGGTGGCACCGGATATTCTTGGCGTCACGGCAGGCGCGGGCCTTGGCGCTGTGCTAGCCATCTTCCTCTCCCTCCCCGTTGCGGGGATTCAGGCGATGGCGTTTGTCTTCGGCCTCGGTGCCGTGACCCTGGTCTACTCGGTTTCCCGGGCGGTGAAAGGCGCCCATGACCCGATCCTGGTTCTGGTTCTGGCCGGTGTCGTTATCAGCGCTGTCATGGGCGCGGGCATTGCCGTCCTGACCTTCCTTGCCGATCCCTATGATCAACTGCCCGCAATCACATTCTGGCTCATGGGTTCGCTTGCCGGTGTCACCTATTCCGATCTGGCGACCGCCTGGCCGGCGGTTGCGCTCGGTCTCGTGCCGCTGTTCTTCCTGCGCTGGCGGGTCAATCTGATGTCGTTGGGTGACGACGAGGCTCGCGCACTCGGCGTCAATACGGAAAGGCTGCGTCTGCTTCTGGTAATCTGCGCGACGCTTGCGACCTCTGCCGTGGTCGCCATCTCCGGCACAATCGGTTGGATCGGCCTGATCATTCCACACATGGCGCGGTTCCTTGTCGGACCCGAATTCTCGCGCCTGCTGCCGGCAACAATTTTCCTTGGCGCTGCCTACCTCCTGGGTGTCGATACTATCGCCCGCGCCGCGACCACGGTCGAAATTCCGCTCGGGGTTCTCAACGCTTTCGTGGGCGCACCATTGTTTCTGTGGGTTCTCGCGCGTGCGAGGCTGTCATGGCGTTAGAGATCGAAACCCGCGGCCTGGCCATCGGCTATCCCGGTCACCCGGTCGGCCGTGACATGAGCATCTTGATTAGAGGCGGATGCGTCACCGCACTCCTTGGTCCAAACGGATGCGGCAAGACGACCCTTTTCCGCACGCTCCTCGGCTTGCTGAAACACCAGGGTGGACAAATTCTGATTGGCGGCGACGATCTTGCTGCACTGCCGCGCGGCGAAATCGCCAAGCGCGCCGCTTATGTGCCCCAAGCGGTTGAAGGCTATTTTCCATATTCCGTAGCGGATGTCGTGCTCATGGGCCGCGCACCGCATCTGTCCATGCTATCCGCACCGGGAACAGCGGACCGCCGGATTGCCCGAGACGCATTGGCCGAACTCCACATTGCCGACCTGGCCGAACGCCGCTTCACGGCAATTAGCGGTGGTCAACGCCAGCTCGTATTGATTGCGCGCGCCCTCGCCCAGGAAGCGCCTGTAATCTTTATGGACGAGCCGACCGCGAGCCTCGATTTTGCCAACCAGTTCCATGTTCTCGAGTGCATCCGCAGGCTTTCCGATGCAGGGCGGACGATCGTTGTTTCGTCGCATCATCCGGATCATGCGTTGCGCTTTGCCGACGATGCGGTGCTGATGAAGGCGGGCCGCATCGTTGCCGCCGACTCCAGCGTGAAAGTCCTGACGAGCGCGGCGCTCAGCGATGTCTACGGGATAGAGATTGCCATCGCGGAAGTGAGCGCAGGAGCAGAAGACATCTCCTATCGCGTCTGCGTTCCGGTTCCAGACAACACCCCAACGCAAAGCCAACTTTGATCCGCGATCTGCCAGCCATACCGAGAGGGTTTTCACAGCCCCAGCGTCAAGGTCTCGGAGCCCGCGGCCGGAACAGCGCAGCAAATCAGAGCTTCGTCATCCGCATGCGCGGCTGTCGGCTCTGTCGGATAGGCGACTTTGCCTGCCAGAAGTTTTACGGCACATGTTCCGCACGTCCCGCTACGGCATCCATAGTCCGGCGCGAGACCGTGCGCTTCCGCAAGCTCAAGTAGCGAGCCGTCGCCGTCGCTCCAGGGCTGCTCGAAACCCGACTCTGCAAACGTCACAACAGACTGGTCAGCAGTCTCGACTGGCGCTGCTTCGATCATCGCCCCTTCATCTGGCTGACGCTCTAGCGAGGCCGGACCAAACGCTTCTGCGAAAATCCGGGCATCCCGTACGCCAAGTTCGCGCAGGGCGTTATAGACGGCCTGCATAAATCCCGCCGGGCCGCAGAGATAAAAGTCATAGTCGTCCAGGGCGAGGGTCTCTCTTAACCGATCGACCGTGATATAGCCGAGGCTATCGAAGTCGCGACCTGGCTTCTCACCATTCGCCGCTTTGTCGATAAGCGAAATGTAGCGGATGGCACCGCCTGTCGATTCTTCGAGGTTACGGAAAGCATCGAAGAAGGCGCGCTGTCCCGTCGTCTGGGCCGAATGGAAAATTGTCAGGGGACGGACATGGCGGGTGCGCAGTCCTTCGTGCGCTACCTGACGGGCCATGGAGATCATCGGTGTGATCCCGACGCCACCGGCAAGCAGGACGGCGGGGCGCACTTCCGCAGTGTCGAGTGTGAAAGCACCGCGCGGTGCTTTTGCCTCTATGATGTCGCCGCAATTCAAGGTGTCGTGGAGATGGTTCGACACAACGACGGGGGCGACGTCAGCGGTAGCCGCAGCCTCCCGTTTGACCGAGATCCTGTAAAACTTGTCAGCCGGCGCCGACGACAATGTGTAGGTTCGGACGACGGGTTTAACGGCACCCGCAGGCAAGGTCCGGATCGTCAGAAACTGCCCTGGATCATAGGACATCAACCCGTCTCCATCCGCCGGCTCAAGATAGAATGACCGGATCACATCGCTCTCATCCTCGACACGAACGACGCGATAGTCCCGCCAGGCATCGCGCTTGGCCTCGGCGGCCAGCGTGGCTGCTGCTTCATCCCAGTCGCCGGTAATCAATGAATTGGGGGAGAATTCCCCGAACGACCAGCGCATTGGCAATGCTGCGCTCAACCGGATCCCATGATCCAAGGTAAACCGCCAGGCGCGCTCGGCACCGCGAAACGCTTTCACTTGAGGATCGTCGTCCCAGACGATCTCCACCGTTCCCGTCAGCATCAGAAGGTCGCCGGTTTCGAAATCAACGAATGTCAGTCCGGCTTTCGGATTGACCAGGAAGTTACCCAGGGTGTTGAAGTGAGAATTGCCGGCATAGTCGGGCACCGTCAGCCTTTTGCCTTCCACCTTGACGAAACCCGGCCGGCCGCCCCGGTGCGAGACGTCGACACCTTCGATCTGGGCATTGGCACCGGCTTCGACGTAGCTGGATACAAAGAGAGTATCAGCCGTCTGGATCATCTTCGTCGCTGCCGCATTCAGCGACGAGAAGCGATCTGTGGGAGCAATTGCGACCGGCTGTTGCGGGTCAGTTGTGAATTCAATGTCACGTGTCTGAATGTATTGCGGGCAATTCCCGAACGACTGGTCGACCGCAAGTCCGATGCATCCGTTGCCGGTTTTGGACACATGTACGTTCACCCGGTTCCGCCGCCGCGAGTCGAGAGCGATTCCGAGCAGACCCAGCGGTGCGCCCGGGACGATCGCTCCAGCCAACGGATCGCCGGGCTGTGGAGAAGTATCGACCATCAAGGACTGCGGGTCAGGTGAAGAAATAAATCCTGGCTTTCCCGCCAACAGGGATGCCCAGGGCCGTCCCCGCTCATCGACGCTTCCGACGACGAGAAACGGCAGGTTCGCGTAGAAGTCGCGATGCTGTTCCGGGAGAAACGGTCGGATCACCTTTCGCCCGAGCCTCTCAGCATTGTCGCGTACCCCCAAACGCTGCTGGATCGCCTGCTCGCCGGCATGGAAGGGCGAGGTCTCTTTGTGCCATTCTTTGATTTCGGACATGTCGGTCTCCTGAGCGCGGTTGGACATTGGACTTCAGTGCATGATTTTTGAGAATGGCGGGCAGCGCGGGACTGCCCGCCTACTGCTTCGGCTCAGGCGGCCAGACCAACCTCTGTTCGGGTCATGGGCACAAAACCCTTGAGACCTTCAATTCTGGAGAGGAGCCTGCGAATATTCGGATAGGCCGCCAGAGAGACGTTTCCTTCCGGGGCATGCGCCGTATAGGAGTAGATCGCAACATCGGCGATCGTCGGCCCGTCCCCAACCAGAAATTCACGGCCTTCCAGATGCGCTTCCAGACGGTCGAAGGCCCGGGCGGAAATCCGCTTGGCTGCGTCCGCATCGAGGTCGGCGCCGAACACGGTGATGAGCCGCGCCGTCGCCGGGCCGCTCGCAATTTCGCCGGCGGCAAGCGAGAGGAACTTTTGGACTTCGGCCGAAGCCTCAGCGCTTTCCGGTAGCCAGTTCGGGGCGTATTTCCGGGCCAGATAGACCAGGATGGCATTTGAGTCGGAGACCACCGTTTCACCGTCCTCCACGACAGGGACCTGACCGGCAGGGTTGAGCGAGAGAAATGGCTCTTTCTTGTGCTCGCCGGCCAACAGGTCCACTTCGACCAGCTCGTGATTGATACCGGCCAGTGCGGCAAAGAGCTGGACACGGTGGGAATGTCCGGAAAGCGGGTGGCGGTGAATTCGGATAGCGTTTGACATGGGATTCGTCCTTTCAGGGCAGATATTTTCAGCAATCTTGCGGGGCGGCAGGTCGATACAGCCAACCACGCACGAAATTTAACCCTGGACGATGAAAACTATAATCGACTAATTTATGGAGTAATTATGTACATAATGGCGACAATAGTGATGCACCGATTTCGTTTCAGGAGGTGTGATGGATACCATCGCAGGGATGCGGACATTCGCTGCAGTCGCAACAGACGGCTCGTTCACCAGCGCGGCGCGGCGCCTCAATATGACGACCAAACTGGCGAGCAAATATGTACGCCAGCTGGAAGAGCGGTTGGGAGCGCAACTTCTCAATCGGACCACACGCAGTGTCGTCCTAACCGATGTCGGACGCGCCTACTTCGAGCGCTGCCAACTGCTGCTCGACCAGTTCGAAGAGTTGGAATCCGTGGTTCAGGAGCGCCAATCCGAACTGGCCGGCTCGATCCGGATGACGGCGCCGACTTCTTTCGGTAGCACCAACCTGGTCGTTGCTATCCGGCCATTCATGGCGATACACCCGAAAGTCACGGTCGACCTGCATCTGACCGACCAGCGGGTCTCTGTGGTCGACGATGGCTTTGATTTGGCAATCCGTTTGGGTGAGCTGCAGGACTCAACGCTCATCGCCCGAAAACTCAAAGACATGCGCCGAATAATCTGCGCATCACCGGAATATCTGGATCGCTTGGGCGAACCCGATCATCCCGAAGCTCTGGCAACACACAATTGCCTGATCCCGACCTGGACAGCTGATCCCTTCAATTGGCGTTTTCGTATCGATGGGATAGATAGCACGGTCAGAGTGTCGGGCTCCTTTCATGCGAATTCACCCCGCGCAATTGCGGAGATGGCGCATGGCGGCATGGGGCTTGGGCAGTGCCCTCACTATGTCATCGAGCCCTTCCTGGAGACGGGTCAACTGAAACCGCTTCTTACGGCATTCGAGGCACCGCAATATGGTGTCTACGCGGTGTATCCGCCAAATCGGCATCTGACAGCGCGGGTGAGGGCGTTGATCGATCATCTGGCAGATTCGTTGCGCGACTAGGACCGAGACCGGACGTGAACAGTTGAAGAGCAAAGATCGCCCGACTATGAGCAACAACCGTACAGATGACACGAACGTCCTGTTCGGCCCCGACCGGGGCTGGCCACTTTCTGAGATTACATGCTGGCTCCTGACCGAAGGCCGGATGCTCGAGTCTCTGCACGTCCTCACTGCGGAACTCGGCAAGCAGTTGGTGCGTGCCGGCGCGCCGGTCGGACGCCTCTCGATTTTTGCCCGGACGCTGCACCCGCAGATCTACGTCGAAGAAGCTGTTTGGATCCGTGGCGAAGCAACAGCAACGCTCCTGCCGAGAGACCATGGCATTCAATCGGGTAAGACATTTGACGGCAGCCCGATCGAAACGATGATCAAAACCGATCAACCTTATAGACGCGACCTGACGACGCTCAATCACGAGACCGACCACGACCTTCTCTTCGACTTGGCCGAGAAGGGATTCTCCGACTATTACGGCCAACTCCTCCTCTTCTCGAAAGCGCCGGGAGGCGTCTTCATCGTCTGCTCCGATCAGCCAGAGGGTTTCACTGAAGACGATCTTGCGAAATTCGATGCTCTTGCACGGACTCTGAACCCGATTGTGGAAGTCATGGCTTTGCACTCCATCGGGACTGCTCTTCTCGATACCTATCTTGGACACCGGACCGGTCAACGCGTGATGGACGGTCAAATCCAACGAGGCGATGGCGATGTCATTGAAGCTGCGCTTTGGTTGTCTGACCTTCGCGATTTCACATCATTGACCGAGCATCTGACCTCCGATCAACTACTCGGCATGCTCAATAGCTATTTCGAGCATGTCGACCGAGCTGCCAGCGCTCATGGTGGAGAGATACTGAGCTTTATCGGTGACGCGATGCTGATTATCTTTCCCGTCGACATGCCTGGAGCCGAGCAAGCCGCCTGCAGAGCCGCACTCGACGCGGCGAAGGTAGCATTCGAATCCCTTCGCGCGTTGAACGTGCAGCGAAACAGCGATGGCGAACCGGAAATACGCTTTGGAGTAGGGCTTGATCTGGGGCAAGTCGTCTATGGCAATGTCGGCGCCCCGGCGCGGATGGACTTCACCGTTATGGGATCGGCTGTGAATCGAACGGCGCGTCTGGAAGCGCTAACCAAATCAATTGGCGTCCCGCTTCTCATGTCGCGCCGGTTTGTCGATGCCGCCGATATGCCGTTTACGTCTTATGGCCATCATACTTTGAAGGGCATCGATGAGCCTTTGGAAGTGTTTGGCTGGGACCGCCTGAACAACTAAGGACAATCGATCTCGTTGGTCATCAACCCGCACTCCTGGTTTCAAGATGTCCGAAGCTGTGATGCCACCAGATTTCCCAATGTCTCCACACCCTGTTCAATACGCGGATTCCAAGTGTGACCGCAGCTCAACCGAACACAATTCTTGAACCGATCGGTCGGCGAGAAGACCGTTCCGGGCGCTATGGATATGCCCTTCTCGTGAGCCAATTCCGAAAGACGAATGCTGTCGATACCATTCGGTAATTCGAGCCAGACGACGAACCCTCCGGCCGGTCGGGTCATCCGCGTTTCATCCGGAAAACAGCGATCGATGGTTCTCGCCATCCGGTCGATATGGTCCGTGAGAGCTCGGCGCAGGCGGCGAAGATGATTGTCATAACCACCCGATGAAAGGAAAGCGGCGAGGGCTGCCTGCGGAAGCGCCGGTCCAGAAAGCGTTTGCGCAAGCTTGTCTTCGACCATGGCCTGACCGTGCTTGCTGGATGCAACCCAACCGACTCGATAGCCGGGCGCTACCGTCTTGGAGAAGGAACTGCAATAAACGACATCAGCCTCGGGATCGAGCGCCATGAACGGGCGAGGCCGCTCCGTTCCAAAGTGGATATCGCCATAGACGTCGTCTTCGATCAGAGGAATTCTATGACGGCTCAGAACTTCCAGAATGGACCGCTTCTTTTCCTCCGACATGACGAAGCCAAGCGGATTGTTGAAGCTCGACGTAATCAGACAGGCCCGACAACGCTTGCGCTCAAGCGCGGACTCAAGCTCAGAAAGGTCAAGACCTTCGCGCGCATCCGTCGGCAATTCCAGGGCCTTCAAGCCGAGAGCCTCGAGCACTAGCAACAGACCAAAATAGGTCGGTGATTCAATCGCCACCGTATCTCCGGGTTTGGTTGTCGCTCGCAGCGCCAGGGACAGCGCCTCCGTGCAACCGCAGGTAATGACCATGTCTTCCGGAGACTGTGCATGTCCCCATCTCAATGATCGCCGGGCGATCTCAAATCTCAGATCCGGATCGCCCTGGGGCTGGGTGTAGAGATTGTATTGCCCACCTTTGGTTCTGGCGGTACGGGCCAGGAAACGGTCGAGGCTTCCTGCCGCGAGCAGCTCGGGGCTCGGGATAGCAACGCCCAGCGGCACAAGATCCGGGTCACGAAACTGGATCATCAAATCCAGAATGCTGCGCGAGATGCTGATATGCGTTGCCCTACGCGGCGGTTTCGATGTCGTTGGCGCTTTGAGTGAGACCTTGCACTTCGCGGAAACATAGAAGCCGGACTTTGGTCGTGCCTCAAGTACGCCGCGGTCCTCAAGCAGCCGATAGGCCTGAAGCGCCGTCGACAGGCTTGCCCCGTGCTGCTCCGAGATTTTCCGTAACGAAGGTGCACGCATGCCGGGCCTGAGAACACCGTCGTCAACCAGCGACGTTATGAAGTCCGCAAGAACTTCATAACGATAACCCGGCTTTGCCGTCGTTTCCGATGTCGATTGCATGGTGAGCGTTACCGTGAGTTGCAGCAGCAAGCCTAACAAGTACAGTTGCGCTAATTCAATCTGTTATGGGCACAATCACACTAATCTGTATCTGTTATGCTCCACAGTCTCCACTATTTTCTAATGCAAGTTCAACCTTGCGACATTGGCGATGCGGCTCCGACGCCGCCTTTGCCGCACAAAGGGGATGACGTTAGATGAGTGAACTTCCGGAAGTCCTGAGCGAACAACAAGCAGTTCGAGCGACGATACAAGACTATATTGAGGGGGCGAGGACGGGCGATTTTCAGCGGATGCAACGCGCGTTTCATGAAAACGCCGATATCTACGGCACCCTCTACAAGGACGGCGTGAGCCACCTTGCCGGACCGATCCATATTCTGTTCGACATTGTCGAAGCGACAGGTGCTGCTGAAGAGTTGGAGGTTACATCCATGCGCATCGATATGGCAGGCGATACAGCGAATGTTCGCCTTGAGATCGACGATTGGCAGGGGATGCGCTTTACGGACTTTCTGAACCTGGTGAAGATCGACCAAGGTTGGAAAATCGCAAACAAGGTTTTCCATCAGTGGGTCTGACCATCTTTGTGGACTATCAACGTTGCACAACTGTCCCAACCCTTCCCCCAGGGAGAGGGCATATGCAGACCGCTCTTTGATTCCCTCTCCCTAAGGAGAGGGCTAGGGTGAGGGATCGAGCGTGGCATTGATTAGGAAATCGGATGAAACAAATCCTGCCCCTGCTGGAGCAAGCCCACCGCTATGCCGAAGATTACATCGGGTCGGTTAGAGACCGGCCGGTCTTTCCGAGTACGGCAGCGATAGAGAATCTCGCGGCGTTCGACGGCCCTATACCCGAACAGGGCCTCGACCCGGCTCAGATGCTCGAACGGCTTCACACGATCGGGGGCCAGGCGACGGTCGCGCAGACCGGAGGCCGGTATTTCGGTTTCGTCAATGGCGGCCTCCACCCGCCGGCCCTTGCCGCTCGCTGGCTTGCCGACAGCTGGGACCAGAATGCAGCGCTCCACGTGATGTCACCGGTCGCCTCCAAGCTTGAGGCCGTTTGCGAATCCTGGCTTGCATCGCTCTTCGGTCTCCCGGAGGGAACCGCAGCAGGTTTTGTCTCCGGCACTTCGACGTCGCTCACATGCGGGTTTGCCGCGGCACGAAATACGCTTCTGCAACGTCAGAATTGGGATGTCGCTGCGGACGGGCTCTTCGGCGCACCGGAATTCAAGGTCGTTCTGGGAGAACAGGCTCATGGCAGCGTCTTCAAGTCCTTGGCTTTTCTGGGTCTCGGCAAAGATCGTGTCCTCAAGGTTCCTTGCGACGAACAGGGCCGGATGATTGCCGATCAGGTCCCGGAGCTTGACGAGCGGACGCTACTCATTCTTGCAGCCGGCAATGTAAACAGCGGCGCTTTCGATCCATGCCGGCCCCTTTGCGAAAAAGCGAAGACTGCCGGCGCATGGATACACATCGACGGAGCCTTTGGACTTTGGGCCGCCGCTTCGCCTAAGACCCGACATCTGACCGATGGGATCGAACTCGCAGACTCCTGGTCCGCAGACGCCCACAAGACACTGAATGCGCCTTACGACAGCGGGATCATTCTCTGCCGTGATCGCGACGCACTCGCATCGGCTCTTCACGCGACCGGGTCCTATCTGCAGTTCAGCGAAAACCGGGACGGCATGATGTATGCGCCTGAAATGTCGCGCCGCGCACGGGGTATCGACTTATGGGCCACATTGGTCACACTCGGACAAAAGGGTGTCACAGAGCTGATCGATCAGCTCTGCGATGGTGCACATCAGTTTGCCGCAAGCCTGCAGAAAAACGGCTTTCGAATTCTCAACGACGTTGTCTTCAACCAAGTGCTGGTGGCATGCGACACACCGGCAGAGACCGAGGAAACACTCCGGACCCTGCAGGCCTCCGGCGAGTGCTGGTGCGGCGGTTCGATCTGGTTCGACGAGCCCGTCATCCGCGTCAGCGTCTGTGCCGCCGAGACAACGTCACAGGACATCGAAAGGTCGGTTGCAGCCTTTGTGCAATCACGACAAGTCGCTCAAAGTTCATGAACCGGCATTCGCTGGCATGTCGGCATCGTCGATGGCATTTGCGCGCGTTAAGGCCTCCCGGCTACTGAGACGTGCCCAGTAGTCCGCAAATGCCGGCCGTTCCTCAATCGTGCCAAACTGCAGGCCCCAATTGATGTGCGACCCGACATAGACATCTGCCGCAGAGAAGCCGTCTCCGGCGATGAACGCATTCGCCGATACAGCGGCCGCAAGTGTATCCATCACGCTCGCATAGGTTCCATAACCCAGCGTTTTCGCTTGTTCGGCAGTCGGCTCGAAGCCAAGCATTCGACTTGTCGCGGCAGCCTCCAACGGCCCGGCTGCAAAGAAAAGCCATCGATAGTACGTGCCGCGATCGCCAAGTGCGGGTGCAAGGCCGGCATCGGGAAAGGCATCCGCAAGATAGGCACAAATCGCCGCGCATTCCGTAACGACAGTTTCCCCGTGACGAATAGCCGGAACTTTGCCCATCGGATTGACTGCAAGATAGTCAGGCGATTTCATCGTCTCATATTCCACGATCTCGGTCCGATAGTCGGCACCGATCTCTTCAAGCATCCACCTGACGATTCGCCCCCGCGACATGGGGTTCGTATAGAAAACCAACTCTTCGGCCATCGCCGTTCTCCCTCAGTGAATTGAGCCGGAACATAACAGGAACATAAATCTGCTTCAAGCCGGCAGGACCGACATTCACCGTTATCAGGGACAGCGAATCTATGCCTCTTTCTGTTGCAATGTCGGAATCGTAGGCTGTCGGACGTCCTTGTTTGCAGGCCATCGCCAAACTGGAGAGAGTCATGCTCTATTCGATATTGATCTATGCAGCAGAAGGCATCTTTGACCGTCTGCCGCCAGACGAGCAGGAAGCAATCCTGCAGAAGCACAACGACCTGCAGGAAGAACTCGCGAAAAAAGGTCAATTCGCCGTCGCCAGGCTGATGCCAGTTGCAAGTGCCGTCACGGTCAGGCCGCCGCAGGCAAAAGAGTCCAATCCTGTCGTGGTCGACGGTCCCTTTGCCGAGACGAAGGAACGATTTGCCGGTTTCTATGTGGTGGATTGCGATACGCTCGAAGAAGCCATCGCGCTTGGCAGTCGGTTGGCCACCTCGCATGATGCCATCGAAGTCAGGCCAGTCGCCTGGGCCGGTGGCACTTTAGACCTTTCATGAGCCAACCGAATACTTGGCTCGAAGCGCGATTTGCCGAAATCCGGCCGAAGGCCCTTGCGGCTTTGACACGCCAATTTCGAGATATTGAGATTGCCGAAGAAGCGTTCTCGTCGAGTTGCCTCAAGGCCTTGCAGATCTGGCCCGAGCAGGGACTGCCTCGCAACCCACTCGCGTGGTTGCTGACCGCCGGGCGAAATGCTGCCGTGGACACTCTACGCAAATCAGCACGCGCGGCGGACCGAGTACCGGCCGACGTGTTTTTAGAGCCGACAGAGGACGATGTCATTGGCCACATAGATGCCGCGGGGCTACGTGATGACGTCCTCAGACTGCTTTTCATCTGTTGCCATCCAGACTTGAACCCGCAGGATCAGTCCGCTCTTGCGCTTAGAATTGTCGCAGGATTATCCGTCGCCGAAATCGCTCGGGCCTTTCTGATCAACCCACGTGCGATGGAACAGCGGCTGACACGCGCCAAACGGGTGATCGGCGTCGCCGATGTCCCTTTCGAGACACCTGACCTTGCAGAACGACATAAGCGACTGAAGGCCGTGTCTCTCATGATCTATCTGACGTTCAATGAAGGATGGTCGGCCAGTGCCGGATCGCACCAAATCAAGGCACCGCTGTGCGAAGAAGCAATCCGCACTGCACGCCTTCTGCTGGATCTTTTTCCCGCTGTCAGCGAGTCAATGGGACTGCTTGCGCTCCTATTGCTCCAGCATTCGAGAAGAACGGCACGAACAGATCCGAACGGCAATCTCATCATGCTCGACGAGCAGGACCGGACACTCTGGGATCAGGCGATGATCGCCGAAGCACAGGCTCTGCTCGATAAGGCACTCAGACATGCCGCGCCGGGTCCCTACCAGATCCAAGCCGCGATTGCGGCAGTGCATGCCACTGCCCGGCAACCCGCTGAAACGGATTGGTGTGAGATCGAGCGTCTCTATGCGGCTTTGACGATCATTGAACCCACCGCCGTCGTGCGGCTGAACCATGCTGCAGCAATTGCCGAGGTTCATGGCCCACAGGCCGGACTCGCCAAACTCGATGCGCTTTCAACCGAGCTTCAGTCTTATCGGTGGTTTCATACAACCAGGGCAGCGTTCCTGATGAAAATGAAAGACTTTCTCGGCGCAAAAACAGCCTTCGAACGTGCGCTCGCCCTCGGTCCAACCGAGCCCGAGCACCGCCATCTGCTCAACAAAATCGCCGATTGCGAAAAAAACATCTGATCCTTGTCGGATTCGTCACGGCTCGCGCGTCCTTGTGTCATCTGCCGATTAGAACGGCGCAAACGACACGGAGGACGAGATGAGCACATCTATGACAACACCGGGCGTAGCGGGATGGATTCAGTTCGCAGGACCAGACATCGCAGCCGCCAAGAAGTTCTACAGTGACGTCATGGGATGGTCGGTCGCGGATATGCCGATGCAGGATGGCTCCAGCTATTCGGGCATCATGGTTGGCGAGGGGCCTATCGGTGGATTCTCGCCACGTCCAGCCGAAGAAGGCGCCTGGACCATCTATGTTACCGTGACCGACGTCGATGCCAGCGTGGAACGCGCCAAGAGGGCTGGTGCTACGGTTCTCGATGGACCGCAGGACGCGCCGGGTGTCGGCCGGATGGCAACGATTGCCGATCCACAAGGCGCTCGCATTGCTCTGATTACCTATGAGAGCATGCAGAGTTAGTCATCGATCTATTCAAGTCATCGTCGTCCTGTGGCTCAGAGAACGAAGATTTCTCGCACGATTCTGCCGGCCAGGACGACGATGTCGCCATCTGATTGAGAGACATTCCGATGACATTCTCGATTACGATTACGTTCATCGCTTTGCTGACACTCGTCCAGATACCGATGACATTTGCGGTTGGCATCCTGAGAGCAAAAACCGGCATTCGGTTTCTGGATGGCGGGAATGAGCGTCTCACCCGCCACATGCGCGCCCACGGCAACTTCACGGAGACAGTACCGATCACACTTCTCGCCATGGCAGGTGCGGAGTTTCTGGGCGCAGCACCGGCTTTGCTTTGGGCGGGCGGTAGCCTTCTCTTTGCCGGACGCCTCGCTCATGCGATCGACATGTATCGCACCGGATGGGGAATAGGCCGGGGCATCGGTATGATTGCGACCTTCGTTTCGATGATCATGTTCTCCGCTCTCTGCCTCGCCTTGCTGGGTGGATGGCTCCGGTAAAGGAGAGATCATGGCTTATGATGAAGAGCTTGCGTCACGGTTTCGGTCCGCATTGACGGACATGGACGGCGTTTCCGAGAAGCGAATGATGGGAGGCATCTGTTTCTTCCACCATGGCAACATGATTGGCGGTGCCGATCGGGCCAAGAGCGGCGAGCGGTGTTTCATGTTTCGTGTCGGCAAGGACAGTGAGGTGGAAGCGCTCTCCAGAAGAGGCGCAACGCCGGTCGAGTTTGGCGCGAGGCGGATGGGTGGAATGGTCTTCGTCGACGCTTCAGAGTGTGACGAAGAAGCAATCAAAAGCTGGATCGCCCTCACGCTCCAATTCGTATCGGCGCTGCCGCCAAAGTGAAGCGCGAAAGGAACCCGGCCCCATGACCGACGACAAGTTTTCGAAGTTTCCGGAAGAGTCCGTCCAGTTCCTGAAGGAGCTGAAGGAAAACAACAACCGCGACTGGTTTATCGATAACAAGGCAGGATATGAGCAGGCGATCAAACTGCCAGCAAAAGCGTTTGGCGACGCGATGGCCGCTCGCCTCGAATCGCTGACCGGCATTGCGCACCAACCGAAGATTTTTCGTATCAACAGAGACCTCCGTTTCTCCAAAGACAAAACGCCCTACAACACTCATCTCCATATTTCTTTTCTTCCTGATATCGACGTATCTGCGCCACCACGCTGGTTCTTTGCGCTCGAGACGGACCGCCTGGTTTTTGGTGCTGGTGTGTTCGGTTTCGAAAAATCCGCCCTCGAGGTGTTCCGAGCACGTGTCGTGGGCAAGGATGGGGTGAAACTGGCCGACATTCTCCAATCTCTCGTAGCGGACGGGTTGCGGCTGGGTAAACCGGACCTAAAGCGCGTGCCGCCCGGCTATCCCAAGGACCATCCGCGGGCCAACCTGTTGAAGCAAAAGAGTCTGACAGCGTGGAGTGACATCAAAGATCCGGACAACGCCGCAAAACCGAGCTTCATAAAGACTTGCGACAATAGGTTTGCCATTCTGAAGCCGCTGTTCGACTGGCTGGCCATCGCCGAATGAAGTTGCAGCAAGGTAACAGCACACCCATTTTCGCTCCCTGACGCCTCGATTTTCTCCCGATAAGAATATTGAATTCCGATATCAGTCACGTAACTATAGGCAGGGCTTCTTGTGCGGAACAATTTGCCGTGCAAGCGCGATAATCTTGCAGCAGAGAGACGTCTCTGAGCCAAGGGAGTGGCACATGAGACAGATACTATTCGCATTGTTCATCGTATGTTTGGCCATGGGCGCCGGCCCGTCGCAGACTTTCGCCAAACGCGTGGCTTTGGTTGTCGGCAATGACGACTATGCAAATGTCGCCGACCTCAAGAAGGCCGTGAACGACAGCGAGACCATCACCAAAATTCTCGAACAGGTGGGATTTGACGTCATCCTGGCAAAGAATGTCACGCGTCGGCAATTCAATCTGAACCTTCAGAAAACGGTTTCCAAACTGGAGCCGGGAGATGAAGCGCTGTTCTTCTTTGCAGGCCACGGTATCGAAATCGATGGCCGAAACTATCTACTGCCGACCGATATTCCATCCGCGCTGTCGGGCCAGGAATCCTTGATCAAGGGCGAGGCGATTGCGGTCGATAGCGTTCTGGCGGAATTGCGCAGCCGCCGCCCGGGCGTGAATGTCCTGATTCTCGATGCGTGCCGCGACAATCCATTTGAAGGCTACGGCCGAACGGTTGGCGGAACGCGCGGATTCGCTCGAATGGCAGCGCCGGCCGGGACCTTCATCATGTACTCCGCCGGCGTCGGACAGACAGCTCTCGACCGGATATCAGACAATGATCCGAATCCGAATTCGGTCTACACCCGCATTCTTGCGCCGATGCTGACCCGCCCGGGTTTTTCGCTACCGAAGATCGCTCGCGCTGTTCGCCGGGAAGTTGAGAAACTGGCCGGCAACCAGCAGCATCTGCAACGCCCTGCCTATTACGACGAACTCACCGGCGACTATTTTCTGGTTCCGCCCGATGCCAATCAGGAACCCGATGAGCCCGAGGTATTGACCAGCCACATTGTTCCTCGGATCGTTAAAAAACCGATCCTTTCAGGAGTATCGGCAAATGAGTGCGACAAGCTCGCCGCCGATCCCTACGACGAACAAGCGGTCACAGATGGCGTTCTTTACGTCGACCTCACCAAGAAAAGTCTGGAAGCTATTCGCGCCTGCCGCAAGGTTCTCGCAGACGCTCCGGAATCGTCCCGATACATGTTCCAGCTCGGACGGTCTCTCGACGCCGATAAACGTCATGAAGACGCGCGCAAGCAATATGAGCAAGCGGCGGCCAAGGGGTACGCCGCCGCGCAGGCCCATCTGGGTTACTACTATGAGTATACAGATACGGCGGCACGGGATTTTGAAAAGGCATTCAAAGCATACAAGATGGCTGCCGACCTGGGGTATGTCCCTGCCATGCATCAGATCGCTTATCTGCACCGGGGCGGCCGAGGGACCGAAAAGGACCCGAAGGAGGCCCAGCGCTGGCTCCTTGAGGCTGCCAACGCCGGTTTTGCGCCGTCAATGAATGCAATTGGCTACGCGTATGACAATGGCAAGGGAGTTCGCCAGGATTTTGCTGAAGCCAAGCGATGGTATCTCAAGGCAATCGATGCCGGCGATCTGACCGCGATGTACAATCTGGCGTTCATGTACGAGTTCGGCCGTGGTGTCGACAAGAACACCGATGAAGCTTTGCGTTGGTATCGACGTAGCGCCGACAAAGGTTATGGATCGGGCCTTCATAGGGTCGGCTATTTCTATGCGAGGGGACTATCTGTCGCAAAGGACCTCAATGAGGCGCTGAACTGGTATCGCAAGGCGGCCAATGCCGGCAATACTACGGGGATGGTGGAATTGGGGGATGCTCTCTTTTCCGGTCGACACACGAGTAAGGACCAGGACTCGGCGCGAAACTGGTATCGGAAAGCGGCTAAAAAAGGCAACACCGAAGCCATGACCCGCCTGGCATCGATCTACATTTCCGGCAATGGAGGGCCGAGAGATCCAGCCAAGGGTATCGAATGGTATCGCAAGGCCGCCACTGCAGGGGACTCGTTAGCCCAAAACTATCTCGGCTACTACTATGACAATGGCAAATTCGTCGAACAGAACTATGAAAAAGCCCGCCACCTTTATGAGCAGGCCGCTGCAAAGGGCAACAGTACGGCCATGCATAACCTCGGCTTCATGTACGCCAACGGACGCGGGGTTCAGACGGACATCAGCGCGGCACGCAAGTGGTATTACAAGGCGGCGCAGCGCAAAAACACGCTCGCAATTCGGCATTTGGCCAAACTCTATTACACGGGCGCAGGCGGCCAGAAAGACCTCGTTGAGGCGCTCAAATGGAATCGGAAGGCAGCGGAACTCGGTGATGCCGTCGCCATGAATGTCATGGGTAACATGTTGTCTTCCGGAGAGGGTGGAAACAAAGATCCGCAGGAGGCACGCAGGTGGCATGAGAAATCGGCCCAAGCCGGCAATGATTGGGGAATGGCAAACTTCGGCAGCACGCTGTTCGGCGAGAAGAACTATCGGGAAGCCTTCAAATGGTTCCAAAAAGCCGCGGACAAGAACCTTCCATATGCTTGGGCCTGGCTCGGTCTCATTCACGACTTTTCGCCGTCCGGCCAGTCAAACCCTCCCTTGGCAGCACAATATATGATGCGCGCGCTAAAGGCCGGTGAAAAGAATGCCATTTACCAAATGACCCAGAATCATCGCGGCCGCTCAGCCCAATTCCGGCGTGAGCTGCAGAAGCTCTTGCGGCAAGCCGGTCTTTATAGCGGCCGTATCGACGGTGCATTTGGAGCATCAACACTCAATGCCATTCGGGGCCTGGCTCAGAGACAGACGATCGACAGCTCGCGCGTTATGGGCGGTGAACCCGAGAGGATGCAATAGCCAATACTGTTTGCGGCCTGCACGCCCGAGCTGATTCTGATCACCCTTCATGCCGACGTTACCGCCCGTTAACCCGCCTTGAACCCGCGAGAAATCTCCCCCCACAATATTAGCCACAAGGCCAACGACATCTCCAGTTTCGCAGACTTGCTATTGGACATGGGTCGATGAGCGGCGATAATCGAGATCGGGCGACCGATCGCTTGTTTGAGGGGAGGATTTGCTTCGATGATCCTGAGACCTTGTTTTGCGGTACTCGTGCTGGCGGCAGCGTTCCATCCCTCAAGTTCGGCAAACGCCGAGACCTGCGAGGCGCTTTCAGCGCAAGTCGACCGCGCTTTCACACAAAGTGACTTCGCCAGATTGAAGGTGATTTACACCCGCGCCAAATCCGGCAAGGCGACCTGCTCCAGTACTCAGGTTCATTGCCTTGGGCGCCGCATTGCGCGTTCCCATGTGGACGCGTTCTACCGCAAGGCTGGTGCAGGAGAGTCACTCGATAGCCTGAGAGCATTCCTCCAGGACGGAGCAACTTACGGCTCGGTCTGGCAGCTTTCCTTTGCGCTCGCCGAGGTCGAGGAAGCCGCTGACGAAGACGACCACGGTCGCTATGACCGCTCAGCAGTTCACTATCAGGATGCTGTGAATGACATTAAGAATGTCGAACAATGGGGTGCCGTCTGCAAGGGTGAGACGGAACTCCTGCCGAGCGAAGATCAGGCAAGACTGATCCTGCACCGTCAGACGACGGCCAGTCTCTTGTCGAGAGAGCTTGTGACGCCGCCAAAACTGCGCAACGGCGAGCTCGGCGGGATTTTCGTTGGTTCACTTCGGGGCGTGCGACCAAAATCCCGCCCAATCCCAATCAATTTCCAGTTCGGCAAAGACCAGCTTGACGGCAAAGGTGCCGCCGCTGTGAATGTGCTTCTCGCCTATCTCAAACGAAAGAAGCACCAGGACGTCTATCTTTCGGGCCACACCGATACTGTTGGCACCGCAAAAAGGAACTGCCGTCTCGCAGGCCAACGCCTCGATACCGTCGCGGCAGAACTAAAAGCCGGCGGTTACAACGGGACCGTGCATCTTCGATCTTTTGGTGAACATGTGCCTTTCGTAGCCGATGATCCAAGTCGCTACAGTGATGATGAAAGACGTGCTCTCGACAGACGGGTCGAGCTTCAGCTCGCACCGACATTGATGCAGGAATGGGGCAAGCCATGCGGTTCTTGAGCGTTTGCATCGCAGCAATCGCGATCCTGACAGCGCGTCCGTCATTTGGTGCGGTTCATGGGCTTGTGATCGGGATCGACGACTATCCGTTTCATCAACAGTTGGGCGGCGCGGAAAACGATGCCCGCGACATGGCTGGCGTCTTGAAAGGGATCGTTACCGGCGAGTTGCGTGTCATGATCAATGCGGAAGCGAGCAGAAACGCTTTCGACAAGGCCTGGTCCGAAGTTCTTAAGATCGCGAAGCCGCACGATGTCGTCATCCTTCATTTCGCCGGCCACGGCATCAAAGATACGGACGACGAGGCTTACAAGGACGAGGCCGACGGCTACGACGAGTTCTTTCTATTTCATTCCTTTTCCGAAACCGGACCGAATGCCAAAGAGAAGATTCGGGACGACGAACTCTACTTTCTTTTCAAGGCCGCTGAAGCACGAAAGATAAGCATCGTATTTATAGCCGATGCCTGTCATTCCGGTGGCCTCGTTCGGGAAATCGGATCGATCGGTGCGAAGAAGCGGAAAGGACCGCGCAAGCGCTTTACCCGCTTCCAGACCAAGGTGGCACGTCCCGCTCCTGTCACACCTGCTTTCAAACCGCAGCCGGAACTCCCGAACAATGTCGTGTTCCTCGGCGCCACTCATGAGGCCCGGCCAGTCGAAGAGGTCTATATCGACGAGCGGCCGCGCGGGGTGTTGACCTACTATGCGGCAAGGGCGCTTGAGGGCCTCGCGGACAAGGATAGCGACGGTACGCTCACAGCAGGCGAGATAATCGGTTATCTGCAGCCAAACGTTCAAGAACGCTCTCGTAATCGCCAGGTCCCGATACTCATTGCCGCGGACAGAGGCCTTGCAATCCTGTCGAAACAGAAAGTGACCCCTCCGCCGCATTCGGACACTGCCGCCACCAATCGCAATGAAATTTCCCTTGCGATCGAAGGCGAGAGCGGACCCTTGTCGATCAAGCGGGCTCGGATCATCAAGGACCAGAACGCAGCTGAACTGATCTGGAATGCCTCGACGCGCGAACTCTCGAATGCATCTGGCGATGTTCTTGCATCGGGCGTTGGGCCTGCTGGATTGCAGGCTGCGGTCGACGCGCGTCGCCTTCGCGCCTATCTCCTGGACCTCATGAAGGACGGGCATGTGCTCAAGGTGGAACTTCTGCCGGGAAATACGCTCTACGCAAAGGGATGCCCCGTCGAATACCGCGTCGATCAATTCGACTATCCCCATTTCACTGTGATCAATCTTGCCTCAAACGGCACGACACAGTTTCTCTTTCCCCTTGAGCAATACAACGATCCGATCCGTTGGTCAGCAACGGGCGGCTGGAATGTCCGGACACGGGTTTCAGCACCTTTTGGCGCCGATTTTCTCATTTTTGTTGCCAGTGAGAAGCCACTACGAGGCCTGCACCGCGAACTTGCCCCCCTGAATGCAACACAGAACCCATTGAAGCTGGAAACGGTTCTGCGCCGATGGCTGAAGACGACGCGTTTTCAGATTGGCCTAAAAGGCGCATTCACATCTGAGAGGAGCCGGACATGCGGTTCCTGAGCACCATCCTCATTGCAATCGGGCTTTTCGGCATCGCGGCGGCGCCCGCTGTTGCGGTAGACCGCGCACTGGTTATCGGGATTAACAGCTATCCCCAGATCACAATCGAAGGTCATCCCGGCCTCAGGGATCTGCGCGGCGCTGTGAAAGACGCCAAGACCATCGCTGCCTTTCTCACCCGAGACTACGGATTCAAAGAAGATCAGGTGAAACTCCTCACAGATGGCGCCGCCACTAGAGAGGCCATCATCAAGAGTTTCGAGTCGTGGCTGATCGACGGTACGAAGCCGGGCGACCGGGTTGTGTTCTTTTTTGCCGGTCATGGCGCGCAGGCCAAAGACGCCGATGGCGACGAACCTGACGGCGACCGCTTCGATGAAGCCCTGGTACCGAGCGACGGCGCCGGAGAACTCACGCTGGCGCCTGTGGAACTCAAAAACCTCATTCTCGATGACGATCTGGGCGCGCTGGTCAAACGCCTAGAAGGACGAAACCTCATTGTTATCGTCGATGCCTGCCATGCCGGAACAATCACGCGAGGACTCGACAGGGTTATTCCGGATAACAAGGACTTCCGCTTTAGAACGCTCACCCCGCGAAGTTCGGCCATCGCAACCCGCTCAGTTCTTGACCTCTCGGATACGGCAAGACGCGCGCACAAAGTGAATACGCGCCTTATAGAAGTCGAAGCGAAACCAGCACCGGGGCAAAATGGCCAGTCAGCCATCTGGACGGCGACGGCATCGTCACAACTTGCATTCGATTCGCCGGAAGGTGGCTTGTTTACGCAGACATTTCTGCACGGTCTCCGTAAGAAGGCGGCCGATCAAAGTGGCGATGGCAGGATCAAAGCAGCCGAGCTCCTGACATATGTTCAGGAAGAATCAGAGAAAGCGTGCCAGGCACGTCCTTTGGCCTGCCGCTTCGGACTAACACCGACACTGTTGGCATCGGACGGTTATCTCGGAGAAATCGTCTTTCCGCTTACGCAGAAGACCGTGGCTACCTCCAAGGACGAAAACATTACGGCGGACGTACAATCCAGCCAAAGCCCTGACGAAAGCATTGTCGAAGACGCCAAAGCCCAGTTCACGCACAAGAACGATTTCGATCTCAAGGTCGAAGTCTTGCCGACGCAGCGTCCGAAATTCGGAACCGATGTCCGGTTTCGCGTTACTGCATCCGAAGCCGGCAAACTGCTCCTCCTCGACAAGGGCCCAGACGGTACATTCACACAGATATTTCCCAATCGTTTCGGCAAGTCTTACGGCAAGAACGGTCGGATTCGCGCCCACGCACCACTCTCATTGCCCGATGCGACCTATGGCTTCGCGTTCGAGGCGACGGATCGCGGACCGAGCAGCTTGATTGCGCTGGTCGTCGAAGACGCTGCTGACGTCGACGACATTCTTGGTGAGAATCTGGATCTGGAAGCGCTGAAGGATCCAAAGAAACTCATCGCCGCTCTCGCTAGCAGACTTCGCAAACCGCTGGAGACGAAACTTGACGACCAGCCGAACCGCAGGATCAAATGGGCATATGCAACAGTGGATTACGTGGTGGAATAGGCAGGTCGCCGGAATTGACGGTTGCCGTGCACGCCGAACACACGCGAAGAGGGCATCGTCGACGATTGCGCTTCTTGCCGCGCTGGCGTTTGGAGCAACACCTGCCGCTGCCGGCGATGCCGTCGCTTTGGTCCTCGAGGCCTCCGGCGATATTGTGCCGGCGGTGACGGCATATCAAACAATCGAGGCCGACACTGTTCTTCAACTCGGCCAGAATGCCAAGATACGGATCGCTCACCTCGCGCTGTGCTCTGTCATATCTGCAGAAGGCGACGGCCGCTTCGTTCTTGCCCAGAAGCAATTCGCGTGGACAGGACATACACCTGAGACGTCACAATCCGGCACCTGCATTCATCGCGTGACGTATATCGATCCCGACCGGGACCCCGCCGGCATCCAATTGCGCGCGCCGACTCCGCCGGTTCTGGCGCCAAGGCCGGTTTTCATTTTGGAAAATTTCGACGGTTCCGCGACTTATCAGATTTCCATCAAATCCCTTGGAGATGCCGGCGAGAATATCGTCGTTGCGCTTCCCAGTGCAATTGCGGCCTGGCCCGACGATGCGAAACCACTGGAACGCGGGCGAGCATATCGCCTGACCCTAATACGAGAGGGAAAGCCATCAGCAGACAGTTCCTCATTCATTGTTGCTGCAAGCGATGACTCCAATCTTGATGACGCCCCTCTTTTGATCCGCTTTCGATGATTCAAGAGCCCGTCAACTAGAGCGCTTTCAAAGAATACGGGATCATTTGATGGAGCCCATTTCGTTCATTCGGCAAGGCGCGGAGCGCGGCGCGATGCCGTCGCATCGGGCAAGCTTCGGAACGACGCCGATGGGCGAAATGGGCCCCATCAAACGATTCCGTATTCTTTGAAAGCGCTCTAGCCAGGACGGTCCACGTGCGAAAGCTCCTTCAACTCGATATTGCTCTCCTGCTTGCGGCTCTGGCAGGGGGAGCGCTCTTTTATGCCGGACCGTTGAATCCGATCGATACGTTTCAATATGATCTGGCCCTGGCTCAAAACCATCTCCTGCGCTCAACCGAGAACAGCAACGTGCCCGATAGGGTGGCTGTCGTCGCTGTCGACGAACGAAGCTTGGACAAATTCGGAGACATGCCACGCGTCTTGCTGGCTCCGAAATGGGCGGACCTTATCGACGCGCTCGTAAAAGCCGACGCCACTGCGATCGGCTTCGACATCGTCTTTGCTTACCCCGACAAACACTTCACATCCGGTTGGGAGAGTGGGTTTCTTCGCTCATTGTCCGCACACAAGTCACGGATCGTACTGGGACGATCCGAGCGCACCGTCCCTGCTCTTCGCTTTCAGGCAGCTCTCGACTTCAATCAGGGAGGCGACGCGTTTGGCGCAATCGAGGTGCATTCGGATGCTGACAAGGTTCACCGTTCGGTAGAGGCGGAGATTTCCATTCGTGACGATCATGGTCGGATTGATCGTCTCCCAACCTTATCCCGACTTCTCCTGAAGAAGTCGGGCAGAGCAGACATGCCTGCAAAAGTTCGACTGGCACCGAAGCGTCCGCTGGAAACGATCGCGACCTACAGCATGGCGGATGTCCTACAATGCGCCCGGACGGATCCGGAAGCCGTGCGCCAAGTGTTTCAAGACAAGATCGTACTGATTGGAACGACGCTTGCCGGAGAAGACCGGAAATGGTCGCCAGACCGGTTTATGGCAAGACCCAAAACCTCGCAAGGATCAGCTGTCGCGCCGGACAACGCATGTACGCTGAGCCGCTCACGTGATCGAACATCCCGCTCGCGTCAGATCCCCAGCATCTTCCTGCACGCTGCGGCGATCAATGCGGTTGCTTCCGGCCACGTTCCCGAAGTGGCGCCAACTTGGCTCTTCGCATTGACCGGAGCGGCTTTTGTCTTTGCGGCGGCATGGTTTGCATTTCAGATTCAACCCTGGTGGACGCTGCCGATATTACTGTCGGCCGCCATCGCCCTCCAAATCGCCAGTAGCATATCGCTTGGGTTCGAAATCTGGTTGCCGACCGGCAGCATTTGGATTGCAATCGCAACTGCAATGATGATTGCCTATCTGGCTCGTGTTCTTCTCGTGGAGCGGCGTGCCCGCCTCGTTCAGTCGGCCTTCAATCACTACCTGACAGAAGAACTCGTTGACCGCATCGCCGCGTCGGGCGCTCTCCCTGTGACCGGCGGTGAAAGACGCGACATCACAGTTATGTTTGCGGATCTTACAGGTTTCACAGCGCTGTCCGAGGAGGTGAGTCCCGAAAGGCTGATGGACCTGACAAACACCTACCTTTCAATCATTGTCGACGAAGTTCATGCCACCGGCGGTTATGTCGACAAGTTCATCGGAGATGCAGTGATGGCAATTTGGGGGGCGCCTGCGGATGATCCGGACCACGCCTTTCACGGCGTCCAGGCAGCACAGCAGATTCTGGCGGCAGTTCATACCGAGCAGAATCGAGCCAAGGCTGCCGGAACACCTGGTTATGCCGTCAAGATCGCTCTCAATTCCGGCCCTGCGGTTGTCGGTAATGTGGGAGCCAAGAATCGCCTCAACTACAGTGCAGTCGGTCGTACGGTGAATATCGCAGCACACATCGAAAACCTTCTGTCGAAACACGGAACAACAATTCTGTGCGGCGAGGAGACAGCGGCCCAAATCGGCGATCGGATCAATTTGAAGCAAGTCGGTGAAGCCCGACTTAAGGGTCTTGCGCAGAACATAAGGATTTTCGCTCCCACGGATTCCTCACTTTAGAACAACGGCTTGCAACATCGGATTCTTACGATTTCGGCAACGTAACAAGAGTTACTTTCCATTTACCTTGCGGCGACCCGTCATTCGCTCATCGCTCCCATTTGCTAATCAAGGCGCCGGCGTCTCGCAGTCGGCAGAGCATCAAGGAGAGGTGAAATGAACGCGCACAGATATGTCCTACCAACCGTAACTGTATTGGCGGCTGTCATCCCGGCAGTGACCTTATTGAGCTTCTTTGCCGGACTCGGCATGCTGTTGCTCGCCACATTTGGTCTTGCAACAACGCACTAGAATGGATCTGAAACGCGACCGCTCATCGAAATTGGGGGCTGACATGCAACAACGACCGAAACTGCTTGTCGTGGAAGACGAACCTTCCGTACGTGCGCTGCTGAGCGCCTATCTGGAAGCGGAGAACTTCAGCGTTCTGGAGGCACCAACGGCGCAGGACGCCATTCGCACATTTCAGTCACAGAGGGTCGATCTGGTCCTTTTGGATCTTGAGCTTCCCGATGAAGATGGCCTGGTCGTCGCGCGCCAGCTCCGCGCGAAGTCGGATGTTCCGATCATCTTCGTTACGCAACGCGACGACGATATGATGCGGATTGCCGGACTAGAACTTGGGGCGGACGACTATGTCACGAAGCCGTTCAATGCCCGCGAACTACTGGCACGCATCCGCAATGTCCTGAAACGCAGCGGGCGGGGAGGCTCTTCATCGTCCGAGGACACGACCCTTTGGTCTTTCGCCGACCTGACATTGGACGAAGCTCGACGGAGTCTCACCCGTAACGGCGAGGATGAAGTTACCCTCACGGGAGCTGAATTCGATCTGCTCACTGCATTGGTAAGAGCGAACGGTCGGGTTCTTTCGCGTGACTTCCTACTGGATGCCGTCCGTCAGGGAACGGATGAAGCGCAACCGAAATTGGTCGATGTCCTGGTCAGTCGATTGCGCAAAAAAATCGAACATACCGGCCCACCAAAACTCATCGTTACCGTCAAAGGGCACGGCTACAAATTGGGTGTGCCGATCGGCTCATGAGCATCTCCGTCTTCGTCGTCGGATGGCTTTGCACCTGTGGCAGCGCGCTCCAATGCTGCGCCAAGCGTCCCCAGCGCCGGCTCCAGATCGTTGAGCGCGACCTCAAGTTCCCAATGCAAACGGTCGATTGTATCCGATCCGCCATCATCGCGTAGTACATGCTCCAGATTGCGCGATGCATCCGCCAACTTGGTCGCCCCGTAGCAAGCGGAAGCACCAGCAAGTTTGTGTACGGCGCGCGCGGCCTCCAGATTATTCTTGCTGCGAAGGGCTTTTGTAAGCTCCTCAGCATGGCCGTGCATCGCCAACTCGAAATCCTTCATCAAGAGCAAGACGCGGCCAGCGCCACAAACGTCAAGCAATGTGACAAATGTTTCCTGATCGAAGGCATGAGGAATCTCGACCCCCAGTCTTCTCGGCGGTTGCCTGGCATCCGTCGGCCCGAACCCATCGAGTGATTCCGCGAGTTGATCCGGGTCAATGGGTTTTTCGATAACGTCCGTTGCTCCCCGGGCCATGCAGGTCTTAACCGTGTCGGGGAGAATGTTTGCAGTCACGACAATAACCGGTATGTCGGACTGTTCTGTCATGAGCCGGATACGGTCGAGGAGTTCAAGACCGCTGAAATCCGGAAGCTGAAGATCCATAAGCACTGCATCAAATTTTTCTGCCGCCAACGTCGCAATGGCGGCTTTTCCTGTTCCGACTGCCGTGACTTTATGACCGTCGAGTTCCAGGAACCCTGTGATCACATACCGGCTTGCAGGATCGTCCTCTACGAGCAGCAGCCTGAGTTCTAATTGATTGCGATCGCCGGTCATCTCCGGCTTCGAGGGCATCGAATCGAGTGTGTCGTCGGGGACGATGAAATCGGCTTCAAAGAAGAACGTCGTACCGACGCCAACCTCGCTGGTGACGCTGATTTCACCCCCCATTTCGGCGACGAGACGCTGCGCAATTGCAAGGCCGAGTCCCGTTCCCCCATAATGCTTGCTGTCGCCGTTTGCGCCCGTCGTCAGAGCTTCGAAAATCCGCGTTTGGTCCTCTGGAGCGATACCAATTCCAGTATCCTCAACCGTAATGCGTAATCGAGCGCGGTGGGCAAGCACGGTGACCGGTTCGACGGTCACGGCAATCCCGCCTTCGTCTGTGAATTTGACGGCATTTCCGACAAGATTGAGAACGACCTGCCTCAACCGGCCCTCATCGCCAACGATTTCTTCAGGCAGATCATCCGAGGTTGTCAGATCCAATCCAAGCCCATGTTCCTTAGCCAGGGGGCGAAGGGTATCAAGTGCCTCTGCTATGGCGTCCATCAAACGAAAACGCTTGTTCTGAATGACAGAGCGTCCTGCTTCGATCACCGTAATATCGAGGGCATCGTCGATCTGGCGACGCAGAGCTTCACCCGAGCGGTCAATAATCTGCAACGCCTCATCGACTTCGTCGCTCAGGCCTCCCTTTTTTAGAAGAAGTCGCGCTGTTCCAAGCACGCCATTGATCGGTGTCCGGATCTCATGGCTCATGGTTGCCAGGAAATCGGACTTGGCTCGGTCTGCAGCGGCAGCACGCTCGCCGGCCCACGCGACTTCCCGATTGCGCATCTCGAGCTCACGCTTTTGCAAAAAGGCTTGGCGTCGCCGTCCTTCAATTCCAAAACCGATGATAGCTCCCAATGCATAAGTTGCCGTCAGCATCGTCAGATGCCCCGCAACAGCGGAATAGTCGATGCCGGGCGACAACAGAAGAATGACAACGACTGCAAGCACGAGCAGGCCGATTGCGATGAGCGAAAACGCAAAAATCAGCGGCAGTAGCGCAAAGGCCGCAACAGTAAGAAGTACAAGAGACGAGATGACCGAATTCAAAGCTTCCGGTGCCAAGAGCAATATCAGCAGGAGGCCGATACCTGAAAACGCAATTGCATGAACAAGAATGAACTGGTGCATGCGTGCATACCGTTCCGACGTCGCGAAGCCTCGTAGAGCGAGAAGCAATCCAGCCGAAACGGCGGGAACCAGGACGATGGTCCAGCGACTGTCGGAAAGCTGATACAGCAGCAGGGCAGAAAGCGCGCCCAAATAGAGCGCGATGAGCAAAAGACTTCCCCGTGACCAACGACAAGTCTCCCGGCCGACGTGCCTCAGAAACGCCGCTTCGTCTTCGCTGTCGCGAAATCGCGACACTAGTGTCCGACCCGACATGATATTCGCAGAGTTGGTACCCTTGAACTCACCCATAACAAGCTGATTAGAGCGCAATTTTCGCTGTTTGTCTGTCCAAGGATTGCCAAAACGAACGGTGAGCAGCAATCAATGCCTGCACAAGATTGTCACTTTTGACGGTCAAGCTCGTCAGGCGTTGCCAATTCCCCTGCACCACGGCACTCTGAAGTCGGCTGGCAAGATCATGGAGCCTCGTTCCCATGAAGGTTTTCATTCTGCTTGGAACGCGCAAGGGCGTCTTCATCTTTGAAAGCGACGGTGACCGTCAGACATGGACATCACGCGGCCCCTTCTGCCAGGCTTGGCCGATGAACCATGTGATTGCCGATCCGGCGACAGCAACCATCTTTGGTGCTGGTGGCGATCAATGGTTCGGCCCGGCCGTTTGGAAATCAACCGATCTCGGCGAGACCTGGAGCCACTCGAGCCAGGGGCTGACCTACTCTGAAGGCGAAGACCCGATTACATCCGTCTGGAGTCTTGCCCAAAGTCAAGAAACCCTGTTCGCAGGCGTCGGACCGGCTGGGCTTTTTCACAGCGACGATGCAGGCGCCACCTGGACCCAAATGGAAGGATTGCGCGATCACCCCTCCCGTGCCGACTGGCAGCCTGGAGGTGCCGGCCTCATCCTCCATTCCATCGTCGTCGATCCGAGCAATCCTGAATACATGTGGACTGCAATTTCGGCAGCAGGCGTATTCTACACGAGCGACGGCGGCAAGACCTGGGAGCCGCGCAACAGGGGCACACGCGCGGACTTCCTGCCGGAGGGGCAAAACTATCCGGAATTCGGCCAATGCGTGCATAGCCTCGTTATGGCGTCTCAAATGAGCAATCGCCTTTATCAGCAGAACCATTGCGGTATGTATCGAAGCGATGATTCTGGCGAGACCTGGCAAAGCGTCGAAGCCGGCCTCCCATCCACATTCGGATTTCCCGCGGCGGCGCATCCAAGAGATCCGGACACGCTCTATCTCCTGCCGCTGAATGGCGACATGCAGGGCCGCTATGTGCCCGATGCAAAGGCTGCCGTTTGGCGCACACGAGACGCCGGCCAAAGCTGGGACGCACTACGTGGCGGCCTCCCTCAGCAGAAGGTCTATTTCGGCGTTCTCCGTCAGGCGATGGCAACGGATAACCTCGAGTCCGTTGGTGTCTATTTTGGAACCAACACGGGATCGCTCTACGCCAGCATTGATGAGGGTGACAATTGGACCCGCATTGCCGAGCATCTCCCCGCGATCCACTCTGTGGAAACGCTTGTGCTCGATACATGACGACCGCATTGCCAGGCGTCACAGTCACGCTGACACCGGCCCTTCTGGCCCTGTTTCCCGAAGCACCATCGCGGCTCGAAGTCGCAGGCACGTCCGTCAGTGCAGTGATCGACGAACTCGACAATCGTTGGCCCGGCATGGGCGACCGGCTTCGCGATTCTTCCCCGGCGATACGGAAACACATCAATGTTTTCGTCGATGGTGAACGGGCAAGCCTGGAGACCCAGCTGGAGCCGGGGGCCGAAATCTTTGTGCTGACGGCAATCTCTGGTGGTTAGAGATTTTGCGCAACTGCAACCTATCTCTGAAGCGCGAGCGCAATGCCTTGACCGACGCCGATGCACATTGTGCACAGGGCATGGTTCGCGCCGCGGCGCTGCATTTCCAGGGCTGCCGTGCCGACGAGCCGGGCACCGGACGCCCCAAGCGGATGTCCGAGCGCGATCGCACCACCGTTCGGGTTCACATGTTCGGCATCGTCATCAACGCCAAGTGCCCGCAGGACGGCCAATGCCTGAGCGGCAAAAGCCTCATTGAGTTCGATGACACCGATATCTTCGATCGACAGGTTGAGACGTTTCAAGAGGATTTCGCTGGCCGGCGCGGGGCCAAAACCCATGATACGTGGGGCAACGCCAGCCGTCGCCATACCGGCAACACGGGCGATCGGCGTCAGACCATGCTCCCTTGCGGCGTCTTCGCTGGCGATGATGAGCGCGGCCGAGCCGTCATTCACCCCGGACGCGTTGCCGGCCGTCACGGTCCCCCCCTCACGGAACGGTGTGCGCAGGGCAGACAGAGCATCGAGCGTGGTGTTCGGCCGTGGATGCTCATCGGTTGAGACGATGATCGGGTCACCGCGCCGCACGGGAATCGTTACCGGTGTTATCTCTTCACCCAGACGCTCCCGCATGGCATCCCCGGCGCGCTGCTGCGAGCGAAGGGCAAATGCGTCCTGGTCGGCGCGATTGATATTGAAATCTTCAGCAACATTCTCCGCCGTATCCGGCATGGAATCGATGCCGTGGGCTTTCTCCATTGCGGCATTCACGAAGCGCCAGCCGATTGTCGTATCGAAGACCTCGGCCGATCGCGAAAACGCCGTGTCCGCCTTCCCCATGACAAAAGGCGCCCGACTCATGGATTCGACGCCGCCGGCAATGATCAGATCCGCCTCGCCGGACCGGATCGCGCGGGCCGCCGTTCCAACCGCATCCATCCCTGAACCACAAAGCCGGTTCATGGTCATGCCCGGCACCGAATCCGGCAGACCGGCAAGAAGAAGCGCCATGCGCGCCACATTGCGATTGTCTTCGCCTGCCTGGTTTGCGCAACCAAGGAGAACCTCATCGACAGCACCGGGGTCCATATCGGGATTGCGATCCTTCAGAGCCTGAATTGGAAGGGCTGCAAGATCGTCAGGTCGCACCTTGGACAGCGCACCGCCGTAGCGGCCAATCGGCGTTCGGATGTAATCGCAGACCCATGCGTCCCGGTTGTTCGTCATTGCAACATTCCCTTTTTTGTCGAAGGACCGCTCAGCGGCAGCCTTATACTCAGGTATCTTGGCAACCAGACTTTGCGACAGGTTGGGGATACCTTTCACGTTTTCTGCGGCCAATTCGAGTATTTCATCTATCACGTCTTGGACAACTCAGCGATCCATCAAAGAATCGGACTTGGCATCGGCGAAGAACCGAGCGATAGGAAAGTGCCATGAGCGACTGGATATCAGAACGGGTCGAGAATCTGCGCCGCTCCGCCAATGTCTTCGGACGCGATGCGGGGAGCGGTTTCGCATGCGTATGGCATGTATTTGGGACGGGTCCTGCATTGACCTTGATCCATGGTGGATCCGGCTCTTGGCTACATTGGGTTCCCGTCATCGAGCAGCTGGCCCGGGATTTTCATGTACTCGTCCCGGATATGCCGGGCTTTGGCGATGCCCGAAACCGGCACTCGGAAACAATCGATGATATTGTCGATGCTATCGTCCAAGACTTGCGCAGGCTCCTGCCACCGGGCCAAACGACGCGACTGGCCGCATTCTCGTTCGGCGGCATCATCGGCACGCATATCGCGGCTCGGGACACGACGCCCGTCTCACATCTTACATTAATTGGCTCGGCAGGTTTCGGCGGACCAAAGGGACCGCTCCCGGCGATGCAACGTCTGGACACACTATTGCCGCAGGATCTTCGAGACGGTGCCCGCGCCAATCTCATCGCCCTCATGCTTTCCCGCGAAGAAATGGCGACCGAGGAAGCCGTCCGCGGCCATCTCTTCAACTGTGTCCCGAAACCGTTTCGCTCACGCTCAATCTCCCGTTCATCGATCCTAGATGACGTTCTGCCGACTTTACGCTGTCCAGCACATCTCACCTGGGGTGAGCAGGATGCCACCGTCAAAGGACATCTCGATGCACGCATAGCGCATGTGCGATCGCTGTTGCCCGTTGCAGAAGTTTCGGTCATTCCGGATGCTGGCCATTGGATCATGCAGGAAGCGCCGGAGGCGTCTATCGATCTCTTGCGCGGTGAGACTAGTCCGACGTCCAGGCAAGTGGCGGGGGCTTCATGAGCGAGCGCATCCTGGTTACCGGCGGTTCAGGATTCATTGCCGGACATACGATACTGGCGCTCCTGGCGCGAGGATATGCCGTCCGTGCGACGGTGCGGGACAGAGATCGCATCGCGCCTCTCGAGGAAATTCTGGCAAACGGAAATGCGGGCGGCGATGTCGATTTCGCCCGGGCCGATCTGTTGGATGACGCCGGCTGGGCGGATGCCATGACAGGATGCGATGGCATCTTTCATATGGCCTCGCCATTCCCGATGAAAATGCCAAGTGACCCGCAATCGGTGATCAAACCCGCGGTTGACGGGACTTTGCGCGTGCTTGGCGCTGCAAGCAATGCCGGTATCCGACGCGCTGTCTTGACGTCTTCAATGGTCGCCATTTGCTATGGGCGGGGCGGCCGTGAAGCTGTGTTCAATGAAGAGGATTGGACCGACCCCACCGGACAGGATGTGACCCCTTATGTACAGAGCAAAACGCTCGCGGAGCGCGCCGCTTGGGATTTTGTCGCCAAGGATACGAGTAACATTGCGCTGACCACCATCAACCCCGGTCTCGTCTTCGGACCATTGCTGAGAGCAGGACACGGGACTTCGGTCGGACTGATTAGGCGCATGATGCTTGGCCGCTACCCAGGCGCCGCACGGATTGGATTCTGTATCGTGGATGTGCGGGATGTTGCCGAAATGCATGTCAGCGCGTTCGAGAACGAAGCCGCGATTGGTCAACGCTTTGCCTGCACCGATCGCTGGATGTGGTTCAGAGAAATCGGAGCGGCAGTCAAATCCGCATTTCCAGACGAAGGCCGCAAAGCACCGACATGGGATCTACCGAGCTTCGCGGTCCGCTTGGCTGCGACGTTCGACCGCTCCTTGAAGCAGATTCTGATCGAACTCGATCAAAAACGTCTTGTGGACAGCTCGAAGGCAAAACGGATTCTTGGCTGGTCACCCCGGCCCTCTGACGAGCCTATACGCTCGACGGCTGAAAGCCTCATTCGGTTCAATCTCGTCTGAGGATTTTGCGCGTAGAAGTCATCGCGGTATGATCTTGGCCATCTGCCTGGCATCCGCCGCGTTTTCTTTATCCAATCCATCAATCACGCCATGCCGATCCTCTTCCCCTCGGTTCTGGCTGAGCTTCCATTTACCTTCAAGCCGGACGATGGGAATTTCGATACCAACAATGCCGCGGAGCTGGCGATTGACAAAGTCAGCGGGCGCATCGGTGACGGCCCAGGATTCATCGCGGCCCGCTTCCTGTTGATCCGTCAGACTCTCAACTTGCGCTCTCAACCAGTCCGCCTCCTTGAAGACGCGCATCGGTCCATGAGCGTGCACGACAGCATAATTCCATGTCGGAACGACCTTTTCATGTTCCTTCTTGGTCGGATACCAGGAGGGCGTTATGTAATGCTGGACGCCCTGAAATACGGCGATAACGTCAACGCCTGCGTCATAATCCTTCCAGATCGGATTGGCGCGCGCGACATGGCCCCGCAACGTCCCCTTTTCTCCGAGTTCGGCATGGAGCATGAGCGGGATGTGATTTGCCGTGAGAGTGCCATCGACAAGACAGACCAGCGTTGCAAAGGGATGTGCGCCGATCAGGCCATGCAAGACATCGACACGGTCTTCCTTGAAGGCTGGAGGTTGATACATGCTTTGATCACTCCTCGTTGGCGATATCTTCTGGGGCCGGCTTCAGAAAATTCGATGTCAGACTCTTACCGCATACCAAGTTTTTCGACGAGCCTTCGACGCCCCCTCAGCCACCAACCGAATTGCTCCCGCCACATGGAATAACCTTCATCCTCGCCAAGTGCATCAGCCGCGTGAAGTGCCCAGTTCGGGTCTTCGAGCATTTCGCGGCCAAGCGCAATGAGATCGGCCTTCCCGTCTTCGATATAGGCATCGGCTACCGCAGGATCCCAGATAAAGCCGACGCCCATCGTAGCAATGTCGGCATCCCGGCGAACTTCCTCAGCAAAGGGTACCTGAAACCCCGGCCCGACCGGCAATCGGTCCGGCCTGACAGCCCCGCCGATCCCGCCGCTCGAGCAATCAATAACGTCCACACCGCAGTCCTTCAGGCGGCTTGAGAGTTTCACGGTATCGGCGACTTCCCAGCCGCCCTCGATCCAGTCCTTTGCCGAAAGCCGGTAGAAGAGTGCCTTGTTGTCGGGCCAGACCTCGCGGATCGCCTCGGCGACTTCCAAGGCAAACCGGATCCGACCGTCGAAATTGCCGCCATAGGCATCATTGCGAGTATTCGCGATGGGCGAATAGAATTGGTGTATCAAAAAACCGTGCGCCGCATAGACGTCGATCACTTCAAATCCCGCCTCGTCCGCCCGGCGCGCCGCATCGCGAAACGATGCAATGACGGTGCGGATATCATCCAGGCTCATTTCTTTTGGAACGTGCCAGTCTTCACCATAAGTCAGTGCACTTGGACCGATTGTCTCCCACGGTGCTTCGCCGCGCTCTTTGACATCATCCTCATCGACCGGGGTCTGGTTGTGCCAAGGGCGGCGCTCACTCGCCTTGCGTCCTGCATGACCGAGTTGGATCCCCGGAACGGATCCTTCCGCCTTGATGAATCGCGTGATCCGTCCGAGTGGTTCGATATGGTCATCGCGCCACAAGCCAAGATCGCCATGGGTCCGCCGACCGCGATCCTCGACACCGGTCGCTTCCGTGAACACGAGACCGGCGCCGCCAAGAGCAAAGCGCCCGAGATGCACGAGGTGCCAATCATTCGCGGTCCCGTCCGTCGAGATGTACTGGCTCATAGGAGACACCACGACACGGTTCTTCAACGACACGCCGCGCACTTTGAACGGCTCAAATAAACCCATGGTTCGTCATCTCCGGTCTGGACTTTTTCATTCGGCAAATACAGCAGATTGAGCGATCTTCGGCTGTATCGCAGATGACAAATCTGAACCTTTGTGTCCAGAGCACAACAGTTAAACTGTGATCCACATTCCGTGATCAGGACACAGGCAGGACAGACAAACGCAAGACTTCGCTACCGCCGACCGGTAACAAGCCATACGGCGAACACGGTCACCGCAAATCCCGAAAATTGGATAGCAGTCAGTGTTTCGCCGAACATGAAATAAGAGATCGTCGCCGTAATTGGAGGCACCAGATAGAAGAGCGCCGAGACCTGTGAAACAGCACCGCGCCGGATGAGAACCATATAAAGCGTAATGGCACCGATGGATACGACAACCACAAGCCAGGCGAGGCTGACAACGAACTCCATTGTCCAGTTGATGGCACCTGTTTCGAGTCCAAACGCACCAACACCGACAACCATCGCTGCGCCGACATGCTGAAGTAATCCACCGGCAACGAGATGCGTTTCGGTTGCGAAGGCCTTCTGGTAGATGGTGCCGACCGTCATGCCCAGAACGGCGACGCAAGCGAACGCGATGCTTGTTGCAGACACGCCGCTCTTGTCGACATCGATCAGCGGCATTCCAAGAACCAGTACAAGACCGACAAATCCAAGCATCAACCCGCCCCATTGGCGCAGGCTCACCCGTTCACCGAGCAACCTTTGAGAGAACAGGGCCGCGAAGGTGGGCTGTATGCCAAATATGAGACCGGCGATCCCTGCCGGCATACCGGCATGCATGGAGAGGAAGAAGCCGCCCATAACGACACCGTGCATAATCGCACCGGCAACGATGCTATGGAGGACCTGGAAGCCGGATGTCGGCCGGGCGGACCTTATGAAGACGACAAACGGTGCCAGCAATGCAACAACGAGCACAAAGCGATTGAACAAGGTCGTCAACGGCTCGGCAAAGGCCAGGGCGGACTTCGCGCCGATAATCCCTGAAGCAAAGAGAAAGGCGAATAGTCCCGGCATGGCCACGCTCCACAGCCATTGGGATTCATTATCTCGCATTGATTCGGACCTGCGCCCGGTCCGCGGGGACCGCATTGGCGGCTTTTCAGGAAAACCAAAGAATAGCGATCGACCCGGCACCGGTCTGTCAATGAGATGTCACTGTTCGTGCGATTGGAATTCAGGGACCCGACATGCAGCGTAAGCACACCGACCGACCGCTAACGGCCATTATGGTCATGATCGCCGCGGTCGCCATGCTGGTCGCGATGAATTCGGCCATCAAGCTGATAGAGCCAGACTACCACGTCTTTCAGATTGTCTTCCTGCGAAACCTCGTCGCGATGTTTGTCGTCCTTCCGATGGTATTGCGCGATGGCGGAACAACGGCCCTCAGAACGACGCGCCCCGGAATGCAGCTCGCACGCTCAGTTACAGGGGTCGCGAGCGTTTGCTGTTTCTATTACGCGGTTCAACGCATGCCGGTCGCCGAGATGATCGTCATCTCGCAGGCTGTCCCCTTCTTTGTCACGGCCTTGGCGGTATTTGTTTTGCAGGAGTCTGTTGGATGGCGGCGCTGGTTGGCGATAATTGCAGGATTTGTCGGGGTTGTCGTCGCAATGGGCCCCGTTGAGCAGGTGAGCAATGCTGCCCTTTTTGCTCTAGCTGGAACATGTCTTTGGTCAATCACATTCCTGCTGGTTCGCAGTCTCGGTGCAACCGATAGCCCTTCCGTGACCACCTTCTATTACATGGTGTTTGGAACGGTCGCGATGGGATTGGTGCAGCCCTGGTTCTGGAAGGCCCTGACGACGGAAGTCGTTATTCTCATACTCATCGCGGGTTTTCTCGGGGCCTTCGGTCAAGTGATGGTTGCCTATGCCATGCGGTTCGGTGAGGCATCGCTTGTGACGCCCTTCAACTATGTCGCCATTGTCTGGGCCGTGCTTATCGATCTCATCATATGGGGAACCGTGCCGACCACATGGACCTGGACAGGCGCGGCGATCATTGTTGCTGCCGGTGTCTATATGTCCTGGCGGGAATCGATCGCAGCAGCGGCGCGAAAGACCGAATGACGTTGATCGACTCTTTCAGTCTTCCAAGGAGACATCCGCGCGCGGTGGGAGCGGCGGGCTGTAGACGATCATCAGTTCCAAGTCCTGGGGACCGTCGTTCCGCACATAATGATCGAGGCCGGGAGGGATACGAATAATGGTTCCGGGTCCGCAAGAGACGGGAGATTCGTCTCCAAGAACCACGAGCGCTTCGCCTTCCAGCACATACATGGCCTGATATTCGTGCTCATGTGAGTGGCGATGCGCTTCGGCTCCCGGTTCCAGACGGCCCAGAGCCATCTCGAAATTCTCGCAAAAGCTTCTCTCGGTCAGCCGCACATTGATAGTACCGGTGTGGCCCGGGGGTGAATAGCGCTTCAGGCTGTCGCGGTGCTGGATAACATCATCAGTCACAACGTCTTTCCTCACTTCAGGCCGTGATCAGGCTTCATCGAGATAAGGCGATCCGGGAGGGACAACGCTCTCCGGCACATCGACAGTCAGCGCACCCAAAAGCAAGAACGACAGCGTCTTGCCATGCATGTCCTCGGCAAGAGCACTGTTGACGCCACCCTCAAGGGCATTGTCGATCACAAAGTTCAGAGCCGGCAGGTTCGGCAGCATATAGCGGATCACTCTCGTCGCACCTTTGTGAGCGAAGAGCTGCAGGACGCGATCCTCCGTTACCTGTTCCGTGAGGTACGGATAAGCTTCGGCAAGATAGGGAATGAGCGAAATGTTGGACCGATTGCCCTTGTCGCCGGCACGGCCGTGAGCGATCGCATGCAGCGGTACGTTCAATCGGCTCATGGCTGCACCAACTCGGCTCGGGCTTGCGCTTCAACACGTCCGCGTTCCACGAGAACGGAAGATGTCTGGACCTGCGAAGTCACCGAACCGCGATATCCGCCCCCTGCGGCAGGACCGGAACAATAGAGGCTCTGAACGTCATCCGTCAGCAACTGGGCGGCTTCACGAGCAAGACTTCGAACCGCAGCACGCAGACGGTACTCCCCGCCCTGCACAAACCCCGGCTGCTCCGCGTTTGCACCGCCGTCACTATCGAAAGATGCACCGGTTCCGACCACCTCGACCCGAGCCGGTTCATTGCGCCCCTGTGCCATCCAGCGTTCACGCACGATGTCGGCTGCCAGGCGCGCCCTGGCCAGGGCATTCGGCCCCGCATAAGTCATCCCTGCTTCACCGAGCCAACCGCCATCAATGGAGACCGTCGCCTTCAGGGTATCGGGTGGTGGACGACCGGAGGCGCCGACCACACGGATCCGGTTCGGACCATCCTCTTCAAGCTCGACGTCTGTAATGTCGAGTGTCACGTCCGGGGTAAGATAGGCGGTCGGATCATGGACTTCATAGAGGAGTTGTTCGATGACGGTCGCCCGAGTAACCAGCCCACCTGTACTCTCCGCTTTGGCAATAACAATATCGCCCGATGAAGAAATCTCGCCGATGGGGAAACCGAGATTGGCCATGTCTGGCACATCCTTGAAACCGGGATCGCAGAAATAGCCGCCCGTAACCTGGCCACCACATTCCAAGAGGTGACCGGCAACGGTTCCTGCGGCCAGCCGTTGCCAATCGTCGGCGGCCCACCCATACTCATGGATCAATGGCCCAAGCACCAAGGCGGCATCTGTCGTCCGCCCGACGAGAACAACGTCCGCACCAAGATCCAATGCCGTCGCAACAGGCCTTGCCCCAAGATACGCGTTCGCGGCGAGTAGATCACCAGGTCCAATCTCAAGATCTTCGACAACCGGTAAAGCGCGGACTTGGTCCGATGTCATAAAGGCAAGGAGATCGTCTCCCACCACAATAGCAACCTTCAACGAACCCAAACCAAGCTCGCCGGCAAGGGCGTGAACGCGCCTCGCGGCCCCGAGCGGGTTGGCGTTTCCCATATTGCTGACAATACGGACACCATGACGCCGGCATTCTGACAGTACGCGCGAAAGATACGGCTCCAGATACGGCGAATATCCGAGTTCCGGATCATCGCGCTTAATCCGTTGGGCGATGGCGAGCGTCCGCTCTCCCATGACCTCATAAATCAGATAGCGAGGGCCCGCCCGGCGCGACAAGGTATCGACGACAGCGACACCCGCATCCAGCCGATCGCCTGCGAAGCCCGCACCGCTGCCGATAAAGATCTTGTCCGTCATTGCCGTTTAACGTTTGCGCGAACGCCTCACTGCTGAAGCATGAGATTCGGCAGCCAGGTGATCACGGCCGGGAATGCAAGGAAGACACCGAGCGTAATCACATCGGCCACGAAGAACGGCCCGATCCCACGGAAAACCTGTTGCAGTGGTATATCCGGCCTGACACCGGCGACCACGTAACAATTGAGACCGATCGGTGGCGTGATGAGGCACACCTCGCACATCTTCACGACCACGATGCCGAACCAGATCGGATCATATCCCAGCCCGATGACCGCCGGATAGACGACCGGGAGCGTCAGAAGCAGCATTCCGATGGCATCCATGAACATGCCAAGGATAATGTAGAACGCCAGGATGCAGATCATGATCACGACGGGTGGAAACGGCAGGCTGGTAACCCACTCCGCAAAGACCGTTGGCAGTTCCGCAAAACCCATAAAGCGGACAAATATGAGCACGCCCCAGACGAGGGCGAAAATCATAACAGTCAGCCGGGCCGTTTCGAGAAGGGCACCCCGCAATGTCTTCCATTTCATTCCGCCGAGCAGCGCGATAACGAAGACGACGAAGGCGCCGAGTGCACCCGCCTCAGTTGGCGTTGCCCAGCCCGTATACATCGAGGTGAAAATGATGACGATGACGGCCAGGACGGGGAACGTACCGGGGAGCGATTTGACGCGTTCCTTGGTCGTGAACCCGCCGACAGGCGGCCCGAGCTCAGGATTGCGCTTCGCCATAAAGATGATCAGCAGCGCATAGATGATGGCCGAGACGATACCGGGAATAAAACCTGCGACCAGCAACCGGCCGATCGATTCCTCGACAATGATGGCGTAGATAACAAGGATGGCGCTTGGCGGAATGAGCGATGCCAATGTCCCACCTGCCGCAACCACACCTGCGGCCAGCTGAGGACTATAATTGTTCTTCAACATTTCCGGGATGGCGACCCGGGCAAACACGGCGGCCGTCGCGGTACTGGCTCCGGACACCGCCGCGAAGCCGGCTGTTGCGAAAACGGTCGCAACCGCCAATCCGCCTGGAACCCAGCCGAACCACTTCTTTGCGGCGTCAAAGAGCGCTTCTGTCATGCCCGCGTGGAACGCCAAAAATCCGATGAGAATAAACATCGGCAAGACGCTCAGCGCATAGATCGTTCCCTTTGCATAAGGGACCATTCCGGCATTTCCGGCACCGCCTGTCCATCCAAGCATCATGACAAGGCCAAGAAGGCCCACAATCGCTGTGGCATAAACAACGCGCACGCCCAACAGTACGAGAAAGATGAGAACAATCGTCCCACCAATGCCTAGGATAAACTCGTCACCGTCAGCGATCTGCTCTGCAATTCCGGCGCCGAAGAAAAATTCGATGAATTCCATCAGACCGCCTCACGCTTCTGGGTTGCAGTATCATCTTCATCGCCAAAAGTGTCGTGAATCTCTTTTTCCGCCACTTCGGCGACATCCGCCATAAGCGGCACGGCGATCGGCGTGGTCTGTGGATCGGCAATCAACCGGATATAACCAAACGCCTGCAGGATGAGGCGTGCGAGCAGGACTGTGAATGCAATCGGCACCCAGATCTTGGAAGGCCATGTGATGATCTCTCGGTCAATCGTCGAGTCGCCCAACTCGAAGGCACGCATGAAAGCGGTAAAACTGAAATAAATCAAAACGCTCATGATAAACATGGCGATCAGCGTGCCGAAAAACTCGACAATCCAAAGCAATCGCCCGCGGAAACGCCTGATGACGAGTTCCATTCGGATATGCCCGCCGACCCGTTGCATGGCCGATATGGCAAGAAAAGCGAACGAGACCATGCTGAGCGTCACAAGGTCATTGTAACCCCAGACAGGAGCACCGAGCTTTCGCCCGATAACATTGATCGTGCCGAGGATCATCAATCCAAGAATGAAATAGGCTGCGATCATGCTCAGCCCGTCTTCGATCGACGTCAGCCACCGATCCAGTTTTGCAAGAAGACTTGCCCCCGCCGAAAGGGTCATAGCGTACTCCCTCTGAGACCGGGCCGGTGCGGCATGCACCGGTCCGGTCCTGGAGTTGATAGATTAGGTGAGAGGCAAAAGATGTGCGCCTATTGCGCGCTCTTGGCCGTCTTCATGACGAAGTCGAACAGTGCTTTCGAATCGAACTTGTCCTTGTTCGCTGCGATCCACTTGTCATAGACAGGCTGACCGGCAACTTCCCGGAACTTTGCGAGTTCGGCATCGGTGTACTTGACTTCGGTTTTGGACTTGCGCCATTTCGGGATGTTGATGTCATCTTTCTTTTTATAGGCGGCTTTGAGAGCCTTATAGGCTTCGTCTTTGGCTTCCATCATCAGCTTTTGATACTGCGGAGGAAGCGCGTCCCAGGACTTCTTGGACGCAATATTCGGGCAGTCGTTCGTACCCGGTGCCAGGTTGATCGTGTACCAGGATGCCACTTCGTCGATCTTGTAGGCCGAATGGGCATAGGAGAACGGGAACGAAACGGCATTGACGGCACCGCGATCGATCGCCTGATAGACTTCGGTTGCGGTCATCGTCGAGATGCTTGCACCGAGAGCCCGCATGGCATCGGCCAATCCGCCAAGCGCACGTACGGTCAGGCCTTTCCAGTCTTCGATCTTTTTGGGCGGTGTCCCTTTGCCGAGGAACTCATACTGTGGCAGCTGCGAGCTGGACATGACGAAAATGCCCCACTTGTCAGCGAGTTCCTTGGACGTAATCGGATGCTTGTAGACAGCTTCGGCAACCTTGCGCTGAACATCGAAATTCGTCACAGGCAGGAATGGCAGGTTTAGAACGGTCAGTGACTGGTTCTTGCCGGGATGATAGGCCCAACATACCTTGGCCATGTCAAAGACGCCGGCCTTCAGATTGTCCACATTCTGCTTCTTGCCACCAAGCTGGTCGCCATAGAAGATCTTGATCGTGAACTTTCCGCCGGTTCTTTCTTTGACAATCCGCGAGTAGGTTTCTAGATCTTCGGTGAAAGCGCGGCGCTTGCCCCAGACATTGACCTTCCAACGGACTTTCGGTCCATCGACCATGGCCTTCTTGGCGTGACTGGCGGCCTGTGCACTTTGCGTCAGATCAACAGGACCTGCGGCCAGAAGCAGGCCGGCAACACCGCTCATCAGTACGTATTTCAAACTTTTCATGCGTATTCTTCCTCCTAGATACAATCCGGGGCATACGCCCCCGGCTGGTCAGTTTTGACCGGCACGCCGGTCAATTTGGGTGCTCAGCGAAGAGCTGATGCGATATCCCTCTCATTGGCACACAAGACATAGAAGCCTCGCACGCGAACGAACGGAAAGACGGCCGGTAAGGACCGAATGGCAAATGAATTGAATCTGCCGCGATTTTGCGACGACAGTATCCTCCCATGAGACGCAGCTTTCGCTCTTTTGTGGTCGCGCCTTCGAATCTCTCAAGCGAGACCTCAGACGCCAGCGTCTTCGGATTGAACAATAACACCAAATTCGCGTTTGGCGACCCCTGATTGACCAAGGTCGAATAGCAGCGTTAAAGCTCAGTTGCAGACGCTGGCCGACAGTCAGCCTCCGTGATACGGAATCGGTCCATGCAGACACAGTGGGCCTTGCAAGACGCCTGCGGTGTCAACTGCACAGTGTTCAAGAACAAAGCAGGGGCAAATCCAGTTGAAAACCATGAGTCGCAGGGGAGGACTCCTGACACCGAGATCCGTCGCCGTCGTCGGTGCCTCGGACAATGTGAACCGCGTGGGCGGACGCCCGATTCACTATTTGCGTCGCTTTGGCTTCGAGGGAACCATCTACCCGATCAACCCCAATCGCGAAACCGTCCAGGACCTCACCGCCTATCCGGATGTGGCGTCCCTGCCCGAAACACCTGACCTTGTTGTGGTCGTGGTGCCTTCCGATGGTGTGGAATCTGTTATCGACGCCTGCGTTGCGAGGCACGTTCCCAACGCGGTGATCATCAGCTCGGGTTTCGGCGAGACGGGACCCAAGGGGCGCGAAGTCGAACAACGAATGGTGGCGCGAGCGCGGGAGGGTGATCTGCGTCTGCTCGGCCCGAATGCTCAAGGCATCGCGAATTTCAAGACGGGCGCAATTGCGAACTTCTCGACAATTTTCATGGAGCTGCCACCTCAGGATGGCCCGATCGCCGTCGTCAGCCAGAGCGGCGCGCTCAGCCAGATGCTCTATGCGTTTTTGCGCCAGTCCGGATATGGCCTGCGCTATATGACCGCCTCCGGGAACGATGCCGACATCTGGGCAGCCGATATCATTCAAATGGTACTGGACGACGAAGACGTTCGCGTCATTCTCGTCTATCTGGAGAGTATCAAGAATGGCCCTGCGCTCGCTTCAGCCCTGGAAAGAGCGCGCAGGAACGATGTTTCGGTTGTTGCCCTCAAGACAGGGGCGAGCGAGCGCGGACGCCTGAGTGCGATGTCACATACAGGTGCAATGGCGACGGAAGATGGTGTGACGCGCGCCTTTCTACGCGCGCATGGCGCATGGCAGGTCGAAGGGGTACGCGAGATGGTAGAGGCGGTACCGCTCTACCTGAAGGCGCGCGAGCCCGGTATTGGCCGCATTGGTGTCCTCAGTCATAGCGGCGCGGTCGGCGTCATCTGTGCCGATACGGCCGAACGGCTGAATCTGGCCATGGCGACACTCGCGACGAAGACTCAAGATACCTTGTCGACGATCCTGCCATCATACGGAGCGATCCAGAATCCGGTCGATATGACCGCCGGGCTCATTGGGGGCGGAACGATGTTCGGCGACACCCTTCGTGCTGTCGCCAACGATCCAGGCGTCGATGTCATCCATATTGGAATGCCTGTCGCGGGGCCTGGTTATGACGTCACCGGGTTCGCAGCGGCCGCCGCTGCAACCGAGCAGGAAACCGGGAAACCGGTAACTGTATCGGCACCGCAATCGACCATTCGAGACGTGTTTACAGACGCAGGCGTCGTCGTCTATGACGACGATGTCACAGCGCTGACGGCCTTGCGGCAATATGTCGAACATCGAGGTCTGCAAACACGGCAGAACATCGATGCACAGGAGATTCAGGTTTCAATCGACGGACACACCGGGCCCGTTCTGGATGAAGCAGCAAGCCTGCGAATCCTGCAGTCCGCGGAATTGCCGGTGATCGATTTCACCATCTGTCATACGGCGGATGAAGCTGTGTCAGCGTTGTCGCAATATGGCAGCGCTGTCGTCGTCAAAGGATGTGCCGAGCAAATCCCGCATAAGAGTGAGCATGGTCTCGTTCATCTCGGACTCTCGTCGAAAGACGACGTCCATGCGGCGGCGGCAGATTGTCTCGAGCGCATGGCATCTATGAAAATTGTCGGCAAAATCATTGTCGCGCCGATGCATCGCGGTCGGCACGAAATGGTCATCGGTGCAAAACGTGATCCGTCAATCGGTCCCGTCATCATGCTGGGCGATGGCGGAAAATATGTTGAGGCACTCCAGGATGCAGTGCTGCTCATCCCGCCATTCTCGATAAGCGATGCGTTGGAAGCCATCGACCAGCTGCGCATTTCCCCGATCTTCAACGGCGTCAGGGGCGAGCCGCCAATGGATACGGAGGCTGTCGCAAGGGCGGCGGTTCGACTTGGTGCGTTGATGATCTCGAATAGTGAGATCGAATCCATCGACATGAACCCGGTCGTCCTGGGGGATCAAGGCACCGGAATAGCGATATTGGACGCCTTGATCACGCTAAAGGAAAGGAGTGCTTCATGAGCCCCGTACTCACCGATCGCGACGGCCCCGTTACAATCGTAACGCTGAACCGGCCTGACCGCATGAATGCGATCAACACTCCCCTGCGCACGGCCTTCATTGACTCGCTCAACGCCGCCAACGCCGATCCGGATACCAGAGCAATCGTGATCACGGGCGCAGGTGATCGTGCATTTTCAGCCGGTTTGGACCTGGAAGAGTCGTCGCGGACGCCACAAGACAAGGTCGGGGCCTTGCTCACACATCAGCAGGCTGTCTATCAGGCCGTCCGCGATCTGGATAAGGGCTGCGTCGTTGCCTACAACGGTGTCGCTGCCGGAGGTGGTTTTCAGATCGGCCTCTGCGCCGATTTCCAAGTCGGCTTCCCCGATCTGCGAATTGGTCAACCTGAAGTCAAAGTCGGCTTTGCCAGCATTATCGGTTCAGCACTCATGGCAGAGCATTGCAACATCGGCATCAACAAGGTGCTGTCTCTACTGGGCGATCTGATCGATGGCACCCAGGCTCTGGAAGCTGGGTTGATAACTCATCTCGTCGAGAAGGAGCAGGTGAGAGAAACAGCCATGGATCTCGCCCGCCGCCTTGCCGATATTGCACCGACAGCCATGCGCTTGACGAAGCAGCAGTTCCGGAATGTCACACAGCAGAGGTTCGAGGAAGCCTGTGCGATCGGACAACAGGCTCAAGCGGAGTGTTATGCAAGCGGAGAACCGCAAGCCTTGCAGGCCGCTTTCATTGCGAAACGCGAAGCACGCAAGTCGGAACCAACCAAAACGTAAAACTGTCTTATCGAAGCGCCGCAATCAACGAGTCGTCTTCAAGCGTCTTACGCGCTGTCACATTGCCATCGGCAGCGGCACGGATCAACCATTTCAGAGTTTGATCTTCCGCCTCCATGAGCGTTACAGCCATAGCGATGAAGAGTTCAGCTTGCCCCTTCGGCTCAGCCAGCCCTTTCGAAAGCCGAGACATCAGTGACTTCATTTCGGCAGTCGGGCCATTTTGAGCAAACATCTCGGCAGCTGCGGGTGCCAGCTTTGGAAGATAGGCACCGAAGCGCCCCTTCAAGGCTTCATCCATCCAGTGCACAGCCTTGTTCGTATCCCGCTCAACGCCAACACCAAGTGCATGGGCGAGAGCAAAGGCCAGCTGGCCGAACGGTTCTCCTTGCTCCGCAGATTTGCGTATCCAAGTCGCAGCTCTTTTGTTTTTAGCCACCCCTTCATCCGTCGTTGGATTCGGACCATAGGCACTGTTCATTCCAAGGATCAGCATTGCGAGCGGATCTTGAGCCGCCGCCGCCGTTTCGAGGACTTCGTCCGGCGACACTTCGGCCGCAATCCGCCCAAGCCCGATCAACCTCCGTCCGGCATGGCGGGACTTGGCCCCAAAAATGTGGGCGATAACATCGCGAGCGACGCTGGCGACAGCGGTTGAATCCTGGGACGCTCGCACGGATATCGGATCGCTTTTCGAATACAGCCCTTCCATGACTGCCTGCGCGATACTGACCTCCACGAGAGGCAATAACCGATCGACGATTCCGCCCTCGACAATCTTATTGATCCATTTCCTTGCCAACAGTTCGTCAGACGGGCCGCCGATCCCATTGGCTGCCAGAAAAGCCATGCCGGCCATACCGAGGATGTTTCCTTGCTCGGCTGCTGCTTTGGTGTGTGCCCTCAGCACGTATCCATGCTCAGACGCAGCACTTTCGTCGCTGCCAAATGCGAAGCCGCTGCCGATAAGCAATTCGAGGCTGCGAACAGCTAAGGTCAGATGCGCGGTCTCGTTGCCTTGAGCAGCCGCATTTCTGATCGATGTAAGGCCATCTTCGGTGTCTGGTCCCAAGATCAAACCATAGACCAGTTCTGCATCGCCCGGACGTTTGCCAAAATCCGATAGAAAACCAAGCACGATGTCTGTAGCAGCGGCTGCTTCGGCCGAAGAGAATCCCACGGACGCGGCCTGAGCTTTCGATATCTCTGCAACAGCTTCGAGGACGCGTTCATGAAAACCGCTCTTGAGAGCTTGCCCGATCCAACGCAGCGCCTGTTTCGGGTTTTTCTCGACGCCCAGGCCATGGGTGAAAATCGCACCGATAACGAACTTGCTGAAATCATCGCCGGCATCGGCGGCGTCTCTCAGCAGGAGCGCAAGCCGACCGGCGCTTTCTCCCTGGCCGCTGTCTAGAAGCTCAACCGTCATAATGAACGCCGCCAACGAATTACCAGCCCGAAAAGCACGCGTTAGCCAGCGCTTCTCGTGATCAACCGAACTTGACAGACCGGGATAAGCCATCGCTATCACAAATTCGGCGCCCCCCCGCTCAAGGCCAAATCTTGAGACGAACTGTTCAAACACTGTTTCCGAGAGTTTCGCATGGCGTCGGCGCTGCTCCTGGCTCATTTCCGAAACCCACACATTGAGCAGCTGACGCGGTCGGAGCTGCCGTGCGATGGGCGATTGAACTGCCTTGTTTGCCCAGGAGAGCGCGAGCGATTCATCAACAGCAACACCAATACCTTCCGCGTGGGCAACCGCGAGCAAAGCCATGGCATAACCGTCACCTAACGCTGATGCCTTCTCCAACAATTCGACTGCACGCTTATGGTTTTTTTCGACGAAATGCCCTCGGAAATGCGCTTGGCCAAGCCGAACCATCGCAGCTGTCGATCCGGCTTCCGCTGCTTCTCGCAAGACGAACGGACCTTCAGAACTCTCTAGTAGCGGCGACATAAGTGCGCGGCTGAGCTGGAAGCGGAATCGCGCGTTCCTCGGCGCGATCAAAAGAGCTTCGCGGCAGTGTTTCACTGCATCTTCGAGTTGATTGAAATCGGACTCAAAAATTCCGGGTGAAACCCTGTCCCGATCAAAGGGGCTGGCTGCGAGCCGATCACATTCATGCGGCGGCTCAACCACTGCTAAAGAGGATCCACTCTTTTGCGGCACATGAGCAGGGTCCGCTTCGTCAAGCCCTGGTTTGTGCTCAGCGACTATCCGTGGTTTTTCCCCATTACGTTTCGATGCGTTCCTCCCAGCGACGGTTCCTGCCTCTGAGGGCTTGGACTTCTGTCGAAGTTTTATCAAACGCGTCCTTGCCAAATCGGCAAAGAAACTCTCGGGAAAACGCTCGATGTAGGCTTCCAGATCACTGGCGGTATTCGTCTCTTTGACAAAGTTCCAAGCCTCGGCTGCGGGGCTCATAGGTGGACTTGGCTCAGTTTTTGTCACTGGAGACGGCTGCACGGCTTTGGCAGGCCGCAGCACAATCTCGCCGATTATCTGGTCATAGTAAGCGGGTTGTTGGCGATGCGGCACGGTTCCGGCAAGAGCGCTCACTTCGCGCTGTAACGTTTTTGCAAGCCCCACATGCGTAAGACCCGGTGTGTTCAGAAGCGGCAAGAGCTTCCGCGTGAAGACGGAATTCTCGTCGGGGTCGGCATCGGAAAGACGATCTAAGGCTGTCTGGCCAATCCCTGCCGAAAAAAGCACAAAGACACCGCTTGGCGCATTGACCCGGGCTAAACCGCGCGAACTCCCGATACTGCGTACACCGGTTGCTGCAAATGGATTGTCGCGACAGGCATCAAGTACGAAGAAGGAAGCGGCTGCGCCACGCCTTTGAACCCTTGAAACAAGAGCACTAACCGCTATCGCCTCGTCGCGGACCAATCCCTCCTCCCCAAGCCGCGGTTTCGGCATATCTGTCGGTATCAGATAATTTTCCGCTCCAATGGCAACGCCATGGCCTGCGAAAAAAAGGAAAGCTTGATCGCCGGGGGAGAGATCTGCCGTAAAATCCGCAAGTTTGCGGCTCGTCTGCCGACGGGTCAGATCCTCTCCATGATGAACCTTGAATCCAATCTGCTTGAGCGTTGCAGCCACTGACCGGGCATCGTTTGCCGCTTTCAGTAGAACAGGAAGATTGCTGTACGCGTTATTGCCGATGACGAGCGCGATGCGTTTTGCAGCCGCGGCTTCGAGCGACCCGACAAGTGTCAGCAAGACGGCGAATAGCAGTTGAACAGCGACTCTTGGCATCCCGCTCCCCCAGAGACCGGAATATCATGGTGAGATACAAGTCTAACACGCCCCAACGACAGGACTGCAAGTCGTCTGTTGTCTGACGCGCAAAAGCTGCGCGAATGCAATGATCCGTGAGGATTATTGCGACGACGCGACCAGCTCCCATATGACTGTCGGCAGCCCGCAAACCTCTCAGAAACGCCAGCATTTACGTCGAAATTCCAATGGAGACCGGCGATATGACCTTGATCTCGAGAGCGGCGCTTTACTACTCGGCCGCATCTTTTGGCGGACTGGCTGTTGCCCTCAAAGCCTGGCGACTGGGAAACGCTGGAGTCGCCGATGCAATTGTCGTGGCTGTATAATACCAGCGGCGGTCAGTATTGGCCCGCTATGGCTCAGAGCACTTGTCCTGACGCTTGCCCCAGTTCTGGTCGCGCTTGCTGTCTTTGTACCGCTGAGAGGAGGCGCACCATTTGCGCTCGAACAAGGTGTCATTGCACCGTTCTACATCTACGCTATCAACGTTCCCTGGGGTCTCTCGACCGCGTATCTTGGCCGCTGGTTTGGCGCGCAACCTGGGACCTGAAATTCGAACAGCCTATTGAGCCGCTTCCTTCAGCATCTCACGCGCGATGATGAGCTGTTGGACCTGGGACGTACCCTCATAGAGCCGGTACAAACGAACATCCCGGTAGAAGCGCTCGATCCCATATTCCGAGATGTAGCCGGCGCCGCCGTGAATCTGTACCGCACGGTCGGCGACCCGACCGATCATCTCCGATGAATAGTATTTACAGATGGCCGCCAGCTTCGTGATGCTCTCACCAGCGTCCTTTCGGCGAGCACCGTCGAGAACCATCGCTCTTGCGGCGGCAGCCTCAGCTTCGGAGTCCGCCAGCATGGCCTGGACTAACTGGAATTCGGCAATCGGTTTGCCGAATTGTTCACGCTCGAGCGCATAGCGCACGCTGTCGCGGATAAGCCGTTCCGCATTGCCGACGCACATCGCCGAGATCACGAGACGCCCCCGGTCGAGAACCTTCATTGCCGATTTGAAGCCTTGACCTTCGACACCGCCCAAAAGGGCGTCCGCCGGGATTCGGCAATCGTCGAAAATGACATCGCAGACATGGGCACCCTGTTGGCCCATCTTCTTATCGGGTTTTCCTAGCGAGAGACCCGGCGAATCGGCTTCGACCAGAAATGCTGATATTCCAGAGGCCCGCGGATCGTCCGGATCAGTGCGCGCCATGACAGTAAAAACCCCGGCCCGCGCCGCATTGGTGATATAGCGCTTGGTTCCATTCAGAACATATTCGTTGCCGTCCATTCTCGCGGCCGTTCGAAGCGATGCGGCATCCGACCCCGCGCCAGGTTCCGTCAAGGCAAATGACCCCACCATTTCTCCACTTGCGAGTTTGGGGAGGTATTTCCGCTTTTGCTCCTCGGTTCCATCGATGACAATGCCCTGACTGCCGATGCCGGTATTCGTTCCGAAGACCGAACGGAATGCCGGCGATGTGTAGCCAAGTTCGAAAACGACGCGAACCTCCTCCTCCACGCTCAATCCGAGCCCGCCGAACTCTTCAGGGATCGAGAGACCGAAAAGGCCGAGGTCACGCATAGCCTGGACGATCTCCTCAGGCACCTCGTCATTGTCGGCGACTTGAGCCTCTATGGGAATCAGGCGCTCCGCAACGAAACGTCGGACAGTATCGATGAGTTGATCGAAGGTTTCGGTATCCAGGGCCATAGCCGGGCCTCCCTTGCGTTCAGTGTTCTGTTCGACGAACCAGCAGACAGTCGAGCGCCATGGCACCCTGCCCTTTATCCAGGACGACAAATGGATTGAGATCGACGCTCTCAATGTGAGAGGCATTTTCGGCGGCAAAATTGGACAGCGCGACGAGCGCATCCGCGAGCGCATCAATATCGGCCGCCGGGCGACCACGTACGCCTTCCAGAATACGCGAACCCTTGGTCTCGAAGATCATGGCCATCGCCTCATCGCGATCAAATGGCGCGACCCGAAAAGAGACGTCATTCAGGACTTCGACGAATATCCCTCCAAGACCAAACATGACCGCGGGACCAAAGACCGGGTCGACCTGGACGCCGAGGATGGTCTCGATACCGCCTGAAACCATAGGTGAAACAATCACACCATCTGGCTTGGCGGCGGGAAGCGCCTGACGCGCTTGCTTCAACAATCGATGGAATGCGGCGCTCGCCATTTCGGGTCCGGCCACGTCGAGCAAGACACCACCGATCTCGGATTTATGGGCAATCCCATTGCCGCTGATTTTCATCGCCAGCGGACCGTCGAGTTCTGTCGCTGCCTGTTCCGCCTGTGCCGCATTGACGGCAAGCCGTGCATCAACCAGCGGAACACCCGCAGTTGCGAGCAATTTACGCGATTCCCATTCACTCAAGGTCTCGGTCTCGAGGTCCTCGTCGGTAGCGGGACGCGAGACAAAAGAAGCGCCTTCCCCGTCACGAGCAAAGCTCTTTCCGAATTTCGTCAGGGCTGCGACGGCAGCGATAGCGCGGCAAGGATCTTCGAAGGTCAAAAAGCCTTCGTCACGGTAGCGGGCGACGGCCTCATCCGGGCCAACCATCGAGAGAATTATCAGACGGTCCGGGAACTGACTTCGCACGGCTTTCAGTTCGCGCAACATGTCTTCCATAATGTAGGGAGACGAGGCGACAACGGTGAAAAAGGCCACAACGACTTCATAGCCGCCATCTTCGAGCATGACGGTGAAATTCGTGCCGACCAGGCTCATATCGTTAAACGCGTGGGCCGTAATGTCGACAGGATTGAGAGCCGAAGCAAATGGCAGTTTCTCGATCAGACGCGCTTGTGCCTCCGCCGGCATTGGCGCGACATTGAGTCCCTGACCCGATGCATAGTCGGCCATCTGCACGCCGACACCGCCTGAAATCGACACCAGGCCGATCCGATCGTCATTCGGAAAGACCCCGGCGGTACACGCATAGGCAACATCCAGCATCGTCTCTGTCGTGTCGGCACGCTGCACGCCATATTGCCGGAACACCGCATCATAGATCGCATCGGATCCGGCGAGTGAAGCCGTGTGTGAAGCGGCCGCCGCAGCTCCTTCGGCGCTCCGGCCAACCTTCATGAATATCACGGGTTTGCCCTTTGCCCGCGCCAAGGCGAGGCTTTCCATCAGCCGAGGACCGTTCTTGACGCCTTCGGAATAGGCCGCGATGACACGAACTTCATCCGCCTCTGCCGCCCATGCTATGCACTCGGCAACATCGACATCGCATTCATTGCCAGTGGTAATGACAGCATGCACGCCAATCCCCATGCCTCTGGCGACAGCGTAGAGATGCGAGCCATAAGCGCCACTCTGGGTGATGATGGCCAATGGGCCGGATGCCGTGATTTCTGTATCGAGCGTCGAAGAAAATGTGGCGAAGAAGGCTGTATCGAAATTAAAAATTCCGAGACAATTCGGCCCCAGAACACGCATTCCTGTGCGCTCGGAAATCTCGACAATCTCATCCTGCCACTCCGCCCCCTGTCCGCCGACTTCGGCAAATCCTGAACTGAAGACGATCGCCGATTTCACGCCAACGCCCGCACACTCTTCGACGGCATACCGGGCGATCTTCGCCGGCACGGCTATGATCGCGCAGTCGACGGGTCCGGGCAGATCACGTACGGACGCATAGGCCTTCAGACCCTGAACGGAATCCCTGTTGGGATTGACTGGATAAACCGTTCCCTTGAAGCCGCTTTCGCGCAAGTAGCGCAGTGGTCGCCCACCGATCCGGATCGGATCGTCGGAGGCGCCGACAATGGCTACCGAATTCGGAGCGATCAGAGGCTGCAGGGAAGGACGTCGACTGGAACTTGAGGGCTGGGAACTCAACGCAACCTCTTGAGTAGTGGCTCTGCTGGATCAATCTGCTTGGCACAAGCGGCTCATGAATGCAAAGAAAGAGCGTCAAGCTCCCGTACCAGAGCATTGAATATCTTGCAGAGCCGTTCAGCACACCGGGACAATGAGAATGCCTTATCCCCAACTCTTCGATCTGACCGGGAAAGTCGCCATCGTCACGGGTTCGACCAAGGGCATTGGCAAGTCAATCGCCGAGACATTGTCTCATGCGGGCGCCAAAGTCGTTATCTCCAGTCGCAAGGCCGACAAATGCGAGCAAGTTGCCGACGACATCAAAGGTAACGGCGGCGAAGCGATCCCGGTACCGTGCAACATCTCTCACAAGCAGGATCTGCAAGCTTTGATCGACCGGACAATCGATCATTGGGGTCGGATCGACGTGCTCGTCTGCAATGCAGCCGTCAATCCTTACTATGGCCCGCTGGCAGAGATCTCCGACGACGCCTACGACAAGATCATGGAGACCAATGTCAGAAGCAATCTATGGCTCTGTAATATGGTCTTGCCGCAGATGGCGGAGCGCCGGGACGGTGCCGTTATCATCGTCTCGAGTATTGGCGGGCTGAAAGGGAACGACAAGCTCGGCGCCTATGGGCTGTCGAAAGCGGCGGACATGCAGCTCGCACGCAACCTCGCCGTCGAATGGGGCAGAAGCAATATTCGCGTTAACTGCATCGCCCCAGGACTGGTGCGTACCGACTTCGCAAGGACCCTCTGGGAAAATCCGGACGCTCATGCACGGGCGCTTGCATCCTACCCGATCGGACGCCTGGGAGAGCCGGAAGACATTGCGGGCGTTGCCCTCATGTTGGCCGCGCCGGCAGGCAGTTTCATCACCGGCCAGACGATTGTCGTGGATGGCGGGACAACAATCGGTAGCGGCGGCTACACCTAAGGCCTTTTGCCGATCACAATTATCGCGCCGGCAAAGAGAATCAACGCCTTGCTGCGGTTTCGCCACAAACTTCTCTAGACTTGGGCCCGAGGGAAATCAACGTTCCACCGCGAGCGATCTCGCATTTCTGTGAGGCAGCACCGCTCAGATGCAACCGGCGGGAGCATCGTTGATTGTCTGGTCCGGCAGCTTGGCAAAATCCTTCACGCAACGGGGGTTGGCATCTCCAGGATAGGTGACTCTGTTCTGGCAGGAGCCTGGGGCACGACCGTAGCGCAGTTGGAGTACGCCAATGTTAGTCCGAGTTTCGGCGGTTTTTGCCGCCGGTTTCATGCTGTTTGCCGGGACTGCCCCCGCAATGGCCCAATCCATCACTCAGGGTGCGAATATCGCGCAGGCAGCACCCGTCGCGAGGCAAAAACCGGCCGCGCGCGTCCCTCTGGAGGGCTTGCCGGAAGCCGAGATGCGGCGCCGCATCAATGCCTGGGTGGTTGGCGTTGCCGCTGGAAAGCTCGAAGGCACGCCCGTCAGACTTGTCGAAGAAATGTCCCGGGTCCTGGACGATGGCGAGGATATGCAGGTGCTCCCGATCATCACCCGCGGCCCGTCTTCCAATGTGCACGCGCTTCTTTATCTTCGCGGCATCGATCTCGCAGTGATTAACGGCGATGTGCTCGACTATTTCGGCCGCGTGAAAAAGATCCCGCTTATTCAGCAGCGGATCAACTACATCACCCAGCTCTTCAATTCGGAGGTCCACGTCCTCGCTCGACCGGAAATCCGGAGCCTCGCCGACCTTGCCGGCAAGAACGTCAACTTCAATACCAAAGGCACGTCGGCAGCATTTACAGGTCCGGTGGTGTTCGATCGGCTTGGCATCAAAATCAAGAAGACCTTCGTTCCGCACCCGATTGCCATGCAGGAAATGAAGAAGAGCGACAAGTATGCGGCCGTGGTGTTCGTCACCGGCAAACCCGTACGCCCATTGGTCAAGAAGAAATGGCCCAAGGGCTTCCGCCTGCTGCCGGTTCCCTATAGCAGCAAGATGGCGGATTCGTTTCTTCCATCAACGCTCGAGGCGCAGGATTATCCGAAGCTGATTGCCAAAGGGAGCCAGGTGCGGACGATTGCCGTGCCCACTGTTCTCGCGGCATTCAACTGGTCGAGCAAAAACCCCCGTTATGCACGGGTGAAAAAATTCGTGGATTATCTGTTCGATCGCTGGGACCGCTTGCAGAAAAAACCGTTCCATCCAAAGTGGCAGGAAATCAATCTTGCTGCGGAGATTCCGGGATGGCGCCGATTGCCGATGGTTCAGAGGAAACTGAACGAACGCCGGATCGCCGCCGAGCAAGCCGCACGAACGGCAACGCCGGCCAGTACGGCAGCGCCGTACAACAACAAGACGCAGGAGCAACTCTTCAACGAGTTCCTCAAATGGTACGATCAACGTGAGGCGCGGCGATAGCCCGCTTCCGCCGAGACTATTTCTCTATAAGGGATGGCGTGCCACTGGCTGGGCACGCCGTCGCTTTTTGAGTAGCTTGCGCGTCACCGAAACAATCGAGGTCAAGACCAGATGTCATGGATGGGTGGCGGCGATGGCTATGCAGAAGATACGGTGGCAACCGGTCTCCTTACCAATATCCGTTTCGACCCGAAGGACCCGGACTCCTACTTCAACTGGCATGAAACACGTGGCATTCGCCGAGAGACTCTGGAGGCCCTCTACCGCGACCCCAGATCCAAGGTCGGCGATCTGGAACGCCTCTACCGTAAGGCTGGAATCGACATTCAGGACCTGAAGGACCTACTCGACGAGGCCGCAGACTCGACAACCCTGTCAGCTGTCTTCAAGGCCAACAAGAAATCCTACAGTACCAAACCCAAAACGCGCCGCCTCCTGACGACGCTCAAAGCGGTCTTCGGGCTCGCTGCCCTCATTGCCGCAACAGCGTTGATCGTCCTTCCGTTTGTCAGCTCTTGTGAGTAGAAGCGCCTTGATTTAGCGACAGCGCTGCCCTGCGCGAAATTGATCTTCCATACGTTCGACAATTGAATCATAGAGCGAACGCTGGGCAATGGGATACATGATAGCAAACGCATTCACGACCCGTTTAGAACAGGAGTAGATCACTTTTTCATAGTAGATCTTGTCGCCCCGATAACCGCTGAGCACGAACCATGATCGCCCTCGCGGCCGATAAGTCAAAGTCGCGTAGCGAGTATCGGACAGCAATTTGTCGCGAAACTGCAATGGGCTCTCATTTTTGTCGTTGGACCAGGAACCGATGGCGAGTTTCGCTTTGCCGTCGGCAGAGATGAACGCTGTTCCTGGTACCGATGGATCAGGCGGTATGACCGCGAAGATGTGAGCAGGATAGACAGCCTCTGCCCCGAATTCCGGATCGACAAACCGTTGCCAATCAGACGCCTGCGCCGATAAGGTGACAACCAGGAATGTCAAAAATGTGGGCAAAAGCCGCATTGCCGATCCCATTCTTTCCTCCACACAAAACGTCGTCGAGCAACACGCACAACGCAGCGTATCCAGACTCAAGCGCATCCTGCCTCTCCGGCAGAGATTGGGAGCGACGGGCACAGCTTCAAGGGATGGAACAACAACAGGACCTGTGTGCTGTCAGACAGACCACCAAAGGTGTTTCGGCGACGGCGAACCGCAAGAAGATGCTCACACCAACGATATTACAAAACATTACGCCGCCACACACGCATACAAAAAAACAAAGACCCCAAAAATGACAATATTATGCCTTGCCGAAAACTAATTTTCCAACCATCAGAAGCAAACTTATTGCGGACATACCACAGATAATCAATCTGGTCGGAGTCTGAATCGCCCATTTATTCTTTGAATAATTGCAAATTCCACGTCCGCTCTTGAGGTTCGCTGGTCCCAGACCCCATATATACCCGAGCTGGAATAGGCACGTCCTGTGAAGTGATCTGGGTCGCCACTCCAAACGACCCGGAATCGTCACAAAATGGCATGGCGGTTGCAGAGCACTGTAAGTCGCGTACGAAGCTTGTTGGCTGGCATTAGTTCGAGGGTAGCTTGATATGCAAACGTCCCTAGCATCAGAAGCAGAGTTTCGCACGTTTGATTCAGATGGTGTCGAGCTTGCCTATATGAATGTCGGAGAAGGCGCGCCCGTGCTCCTTATCCACGGCTTCGCGTCGAACAGCGTAAACACCTGGTCAGCGACTGGCTGGGTCGATGCACTGAGCGGCGCCGGCTATCGTGTGATCGCCCTCGATTGCCGCGGCCACGGCAATAGTGAAAAACTGCACGATCCAAACGCCTATTCAATGGATCTGATGGCAGACGATGCACGCAGGCTCCTAGATCATCTTGAACTCGATCGGGCGCACGTCTTTGGGTATTCCATGGGCGCACGCGTTTCGCTTTTGCTCGGCGCTGTCGAGCGCGACCGTATTCGGTCGGTGACCATGGGCGCCATTGGCGGAAACATGCGGGACCGGATGCTGAGCCGCGGTCACCTTGAGAGCAATCGAACGCGCGATGGAGCGGACCGCGTTCTCATGAAAACACTCGAGAGCTTTCGAGAGCTCGCACGCTCGTCAGGGAGCGATTTCCGGGCACTCGCTGCTTGTTTGCGAGCAGCGCGTGGGCCACTCTCCCAGGAACTGCTTGAAAATGTTCTCGCACCGAGCCTGGTTGTGTCAGGTACAAAGGATGTTCTGAGCGGATCGGCAACAGATCTCGCCTTGCAGATTCCGGGCGCTTCCGCCTACGAGATCAATGGTTGCGACCATGATACGATGGTCACAAATCCTTCGTTCCGCAAAGTTGTTATGGAGTTTCTCGGCTCTCATTCCAGAGCGGAAAACGAGGTGGAGCCCTTCGCTTGCCAATGCTCCGCCTGGGCAAACGCCCCTCGCCCCATCTAGAACTCGCCTGATCCCAGAATTGACGTATGACCGTTCCCTGACCTGCTGGCGCACAGTCGTGCTTGCCGCGCCACTAAGGCGCGGTTGTCTTGGCCCCATCGCAAATCGTGCCGAATAGAACCAAGACTACCCAGCGACCGGCGAGGCAAGGCCAAGTGGCCGTCACCCGGCCAGGGCGCCCACGCGGAGGCCCGCGTGTCAGCGCGGAATAGCCGTGAGCGAATTGAGCCAGATCTCCAAACCACGGTCCGATCCCACCGGACCGGACCAGCCATTCATCACCTTTAGGCCGCCCGCGGGAAACGTGCCGCGAAGTTCTTGGCGATGTGACGGGACAGTTCGATCGCGATCGGGCTCGGATTGGTCGGTGCAAGATAGAGATTTATGAAATAGGTCGGGAGTGCCGGTAGTCCGGTTTTCTCGCTCAAAATCTCAAGGCGATCCGGTACGGTTTGCGAGAGAAACGGCGACACGGACAGATCGGCTTCCAATGTCGCAATCTGTGCTTCGATATTGCTGATCGCCGTTGTGAAACGCCAATTTCGTCCTGCAGAACCGAGCGCCCGGACCGCGGCAGTTCTGAAGGCGCATTCTTCATCCCCAAGCGAAACCGGCAATGGTGTCTGTTCATAGGCCGTACCTCCCGGTGCACCGACCCAAACCAGCCTATCGGCAAGAAGCAACTGGCTATCCTGGCTTGGCTCCGCCTCCGTGGTCAGTGTCAGATCGATTTCACCCTTTTCGAGGCCGCGAAGAAGCTCAGGTGTGTTTTGGCACGTGAGCGTGACCTCGACACGTGGCCAGGACTTGGAGAAGCTGCGGAGGACCGGGGGCATGAATGGACCGACAATGTCATGCGGAACACCAAGCAAGACCTGCCCTTCGAAATCGGGCGACGTCATCAATCCCCAAAGCTCGTCATTTGCCGCCAGCATCCGTTCCGCATGGCCCAGCAAACGCTCACCGCTCGCTGTCAATTGCAGGCGCCGCTGACTGCGATCAAACAATGTGACGCCGAAATGCTCTTCCAATCGCTTGATTTGCTGGCTCACCGCCGCCTGCGTGAGATTGAGGTGACGGCCCGCAACCGTCATTCCGCCGGTGTCGGCCACAGCGACAAATGCCCTTAGTAGCGAAAGGTCGACCTCACGAACCATGCCAACTCCCATAACGGTATATTATCGTTTTTACAGTATATGTTTGCTTCCATTATTCAACATGCCGACTTGACAGGGAGTAGACAAAATAATGGCACTCGCACTCCAATCGAACCATCAGGCCGACATCGGCCTCGGATCCATCTTGAAACGGCTCAATTCCACAGTTGACCGGATATTAGCTGAAGTCAGTTGCTGGATTGAGGCCGTAAAACAACGGCGCGAACTCATGGATCTCAATGATCGGATGCTGAAAGACATTGGCATTAATCGGGCCAAGGCGAACAGCGAAGGGCACCGTCATTTCTGGGATCACCAGTAACTGGTCCTGAAAAATACTGTCAGGTCAGCTCTTGTTTGCCGGAGTCCGAAATGTGCCTTACGCGCGGCGGCGCAACAATACGGCCACCAATCGGCCTTAAGCGGGGTGTTGCCCCCAAAACGACCTAGCGTTTCTTGAGCCTGATCCTTGCCGTGCCTTTGGCACTCTTGGCGCTCAGAGTCTGGCTCCTGCCCTTCACACTGATAGTGATATTGCCTGAAACGCCGTAATCCTTGCTGTACAGCGATCCCGTGTAGCGGCTGCTACTCTTCTTCACGATCCGACCCGACTGCTTGAACGTGCCGTTAGCATGAGCACAGTTGACCGTCATTACGAATGTCCGTCCGGTGCTGGCCTCATACTTGATACGGCAACGGATCGGTTCGACCTGACCGGTCTTCAGTTTTACAGTTCCGCTCCCGCTCCAAGAACCCTCAACGGAAGCCGCTGTCGCACTCACCGCCCCTGCGGCCAAGCCCATCAGCAGAGTTAGGCAGCCAATAACCAGATTGCGCATAGATCGTCCTCTATCCCAGAGCCTATCGAATCGCCCGCGCCCACTACTAACCCAAAGGAAATGTCTTTTTGGAGGCCGCTCGGGCATGCCAGACAAATTTGGCTTAGCGGCGAACAATTGTCGCGAATCTCTTGGAAACCGCGATTTCACGCGCAATCCCATACACCACCGTCTCGCAGGGCGCAAAAGCCTTTATAACCGGAGGACAGTCCGATCGGTTCATTTCACCGGTTTTCGCCCGATTTCTGCCATTTCAAATCCTTGGAACGAATGGCCGGCCTGCGGCCCGATACGCACTGCGGACTTCCAATCTGCCATTTTTCGAATCGGCAGGCGTTCGTTCGCTCCCGCTTGACGCTCAATAGCCATTGGAGAAAACTGAGGCATCGTACCGCCCAGCCAGTCCCGAATCTCTTGGACAATCCGGAGCCCCAATCCATGCAAATCAACGTCACTTATGAGCGACCGGACGATGAAGCGGAAACAGCGGGCCCGGTCCGTATTGGCTGGCTTCTGACCGATGAGAAGGCCGGAATTGTCTTCGAACCGCCAGAACGCGTGCGGTCAGTCGAGATGAATAGACAACATGCAAAATCGGCATCGCGCTGCCCCGCGGTGATCAATCTGGAAAGCCGTCACTTCGTCATCAAATGCCCCTTCGATCTGCAGCTGAAGTTCGTGCGCGACAAAAATGGCAAACCGGCCCTGAAGAACCTGCTTGGGGACGCAAGCCCGGTGCGATCGAAAAAACTGAACGAGCATCTCCATCTCGTTGGCGAGGCCGAGTGGCGCTATAAGGACCGGCCGACAATCCAGCTTTCACTCCCTCACCTCTTTATTGCCGACGAACCCGTTTACATGTCGCAGGTCGCGCCCTTCATGCACTATCGCAAGGAGCAGCTTCCCGGCACGATTTTCGGTGGGCGTTTTCCGATCAACATATGGCCACGCCCTCTGATGTGGGCCTTTGAATGGCATGAGCCGGAAAAAGACCTGAAGCTCAGCCGGGGCGAACCGCTCTTCTACGCGCTTTTCGAGACGACACCACCTGACCGTGCGGTTCAGGTTATCGAGGCAGAACAAACACCGGAGCTCAAAGAGTATCTCGATCTGATCGGTGGAGCAGTCAACTACGTCAATCAAACGTTTTCGCTCTTTCGAGCGGCCGAGGAGCGAAGGCCGTCGAAACTCTTGACGCCCAAGACGCGGTAAACGCCCGGCGCGTTTGTACACGCGGCTGTCCTTTGACAATGCCACGCACGATGGCGAGTGAGAGCGGATCATCCGCCCTTTCTCTGCACATATGTTCGCCTTATGTTCTTGCACTGCTGTTTCGGCCGCGCTATGGTCGGCAAGAATAAATGCCGTCGTTTACAATCCGTGCATAGAATGAATTCTGCGGAACACCAATCATGTGGCCATTCGAAACGCCTTTCACGAAGTCCGCACTACAGGAATAAATGTCACTCCACCCATTTAAACTCAGTGCAATCGCACTGGTATTGATAGTCATACTTGGAAGTGGACATTCGCACGCATCGAAAGCGATCAATTGGAAGAAGGTTGGCGGATGGGACATTCGCGTTGACCCGTCACTATCGAACGGCTGCTTTTTACTTGCGAGTTACGAAACCGGGACCGTGTTCAGATTCGGTTTCGACATGGGGACCGGAAACGCATACTTCTTGATCGCCAACACCAGCCGGAAGTGCATTGAGGAGGGCAAGAGTTACAAGCTTGTGTTCCAATTCGACGAACGCCCCGAGTGGACCGGCGATGGAACGGGCAAGAAATTCGAAGACGGTCTTACTGCACTTGTCGGGTCCGTTTCCGATACCGTGTTTTTCGGCGAACTCGCGCGAAGCCACGTCCTCTCAGCTTCCTACAAGCGGCGCGAAATTGCCCGGCTGGCGCTCAAAGGGAGTTATGCAGCTGTCAGAGAACTGATCAAATGCCAGGCCGAAATGCGGGCGGCTGCCGGGACCGACCGACGCACTCGAAAAGACCCATTTGCTTCTGACCGCACCAGGGCCGGAGCAAAGGACCCTTTCGCCCGTTAACTTTGGGATTGCAGTCTAGGCGAACGGATCGCTCGACTGCTGACAGCATGTCGGCGGTCGCGATTCTTGGAATACCGTGGCCGAACCATGCCCGCAATCGGCATGAATTGGAACAATGAATGCACATGCGGCGGTTCACACGGCATAAATCGTCAAATGTTCGCTAATTGTTCTTGTGCTACTCACAAGAGTCCGTTAGCTTGAAGGGCATCGAATGTCTCGGGGGGCCACATGTTTGCGCAAGTCACAACTGTCGCATTTGAAGGCATAGAGGCCCGCTCCGTTGATGTGCAGGTGCAGATCAGTCCGGGAATGCCGACCTTTGCGGTGGTGGGCCTGCCCGACAAGGCTGTCGGGGAAAGCCGGGAACGGGTTCGCAGCGCTCTTTCGGCCATCGGCCTCGCGCTGCCGCCGAAGCGCATTACCGTCAATCTGGCACCGGCCGACCTGCCCAAAGAGGGAAGCCACTATGACCTGCCCATCGCTTTGGGATTGATGGCAGCAGCCGGTGCCGTCGCTCGCGATGCCATCGAGAACTATTGCGTCATCGGCGAACTCGGCCTCGATGGATCGATCGCCCACGTGGCAGGCGGACTTCCCGCAGCCATTGGCGCGAACGCACTCTCGAAAGGCCTGATTTGCCCGGAGAGCTGCGGTCCCGAAGCTGCCTGGGCTTCGGTTGATATGCCCATCCTGGCGCCAGCCAACATCCTGTCGCTGATCAATCACTTCAAGGGCCTGCAATCCCTGACACGGCCAAAACCAGCTCTTGCGCCCGAAGTCACTGCTCTTCCCGACATGGCCGATATCAAGGGCCAGGAGAGCGCAAAGCGAGTGCTCGAGATCGCTGCCGCCGGTGGTCACAATCTGCTGCTTGTCGGGCCGCCGGGGGCCGGCAAGTCCATGCTCGCCAAACGTCTCCCATCGATTTTGCCACCGCTAGGCCCCGCCGAAGCCCTCCAGGTCGCCATGGTTCATTCCATGGCCAATGGATTGGCGGGTGGCCATGTAGGCCGCCGCCGTCCCTTCCGAGCACCGCATCACTCCGCATCCATGGCGGCCCTCGTCGGAGGCGGAACGAAGCCGCGCCCGGGAGAAGCGGCGCTTGCCCATCACGGTGTCTTGTTTCTGGATGAGCTGCCGGAGTTCGGAGCCCAGGCCCTCGATGCCCTTCGCCAGCCGCTCGAAGCCGGCGAGACGGTTATCGCCCGCGCCAACCACAGGATCGTCTATCCCTCGCGGGTTCAGCTTGTGGCAGCAATGAACCCCTGCTGCGGCGTTGCCAAGATATCAGTAGTTCCCTGAGAAGGGAGATAACAGAGGTTGATTTCAACCTCCTGATCTCCAATGATGATTTCCTCTACAATGGTCTCAACGATGGATCGCCTTTCTTCAAAAGGTAGGCTGTCCCAACGGGAATAGAGATCACGCGCTTCACTAAACACTTCTTCGCTGGAGAGATGGTGGATCTTGAGGATATCGACCTTGGCTTGATGCTCGGGAATCTGCTCCTCGATCTGCCTTAGACGCTCCTCCATTGGACGATTGCGTTTGGCAAATCCTTCCACATCCAGACCACCGGCACTGTAGAGGTCGTAGAGCCGATCCATGTCCGCTTGGAGCTTCTGCTTCTCTCGCTCAAACAGCGCTAGCTGTTCCTGAGTTTCGTGAATCGCAGTGTCGGCCTCAGCCAAATGGTTTTCCAACTCCTGGGGTGAGAAGAAGAACTCTTTGAGCTGCTCTTGAAACAGTGCTTCAAGGTCAACGATGGGGATCTTGTTACGGCAGCTATAGCAGACGTATTTGGGCGTGTTGGAAGGTACATACATCTTTTGCCCACAGGTGCAGAAGGCAAGCCCTGTGAAGAGCTTCGGGCTCTTACGTGATGGCTTCCGGCCCTTCATTTGATCAAGCAGGATGGCGTTGCACTGATCCCATAGTTCCTCAGAGACAATGGGCTCCACCTCACGAATGACCCATTCCTCCTCGGGCTTGTGTTCCCAGCTATCATTGCGATCTTTCTTACGGGTGTAGTTGGCTCTATGGATGCCTTTAGCGGTCGGATCACTTAGGAGGCGGGTGATGGTGGTATCCGAGAACTTGGCGCCTTTACGGGTACGATATCCTCGCTCATTGAGGATACGAGCAACTGTTTTCTTGCGCTTGTGTTCAGCATACAACTGATAAATGAGCTTGCGGACCGGAGCTTCATCAGGATGAGGCACCAGCCCACCATCTAGCCACTGATAACCAAATGAGGCCTGGCCGCCGGTCTGTTTGCCCAGTTTGGCTCTAATGGGCACTGATGCCCGCACTCGATCAGCAATCTCTTCGCGCTCCCACTGAGCCATGGCAGCGATCATCGTGTAAAAGAGCCTGCCTGCTGGTGAGGCAGTATCTATGCTCTCTTGCAGTGAGATGAGGTCAGCGTTGTGCTCCTGGAAGAATTCGGCAAAGTCGAGCAGCTCTCGCGTATTACGAGCCAGCCGTGCGAGCTTGGAGAAGATGAGACCAGTGATATGGCCAGAGCGGATGTCATCCATCATCCGTTTGGCCTCTGCGTTCTCGACAACCGATTTACCACTGACTCCTGAGAGATCATACAACTCAAGAACACCCCAGCCTTTCATCTCTGCATAGAGACGGGCGCGTCTTTCATGATGTTCTGGGCTTTCGCCTCGGGCCTGGTCTTCAGTGCTGACTCGAATCCAGATACCTACGGCTTTTGGCTCTTCGTGCCGCATGTCGCATTCCAATCCAGTCAATTTCGCAGAATCATCAACAATATCAATAAAGTATGCCGATAGTATGACTCAATAAGAATTCCTCTGGATTACAGGGACTCAATGATCTGCTTTTCGGAGCCGCCCATACCTCACAGAGGGGCGGCGAACGAACAGCAGATCATTCCTGCTTTTTGGTGAGCCTTGGTTTTCAATATTCAGAATGTCTGTCCCTGATTAACTTCCTGATCCAAGTGATCCAGACAGTGTTATGCGAGGAAGTGCCTTTAGTGTTTTCGAAACGGTTCCCTCGCGGGGGCGATATTTCACCGTATTTCTCATCTGACCACCGTTTGCAGTCGGCTGGATAATTTCCAGTTCGCCTTCGACTAGGAATCCCATGGCAATCAAGGCTTCTATGATTTCATCTAGACTTGCATCGGGATCGATCAGTTCGTGTGCGGCCAGAGGATGACCGTCAGCAGGTAGATTGCGGATAGCATCGACGATCTGCTGCTGGCTATGCTGGCCTCTGTCAGCCAAGCCTAAGGCAACCTGATCTGCAGGCGGGAAAAAGAACTGAAGAATTCCAAGCTCACCCAGTTTTTCTCTAATGGCATCAAGATCAGCTCCTGACTTGAAGAGTTCCCAATCAGTCTCGCTCCACTCGTAGAGCGGGACGGCACATAGTCCAAGCGTTCGGTCTTCAACCATTAGATCCGAGCCGCGAAACACGTTCAACGCGATTGTCGGATTGGCGTTCTTCCTCTTACTTACTTTTTCTAGCGTGCCCATCCAGTCAAATGCCGCAAGTTGACGAATGACAGCAATGATCTGGTTCACCGCAGGAATCGAAACGATTTCGTCAGCTTGCTTCATTTTCTTTGGATAATCGCCAAGAACCTTATCAAACATGTCTGAACGTCTACGCTCAGCTCTCTTACCCTTTCCTTCAAAAAGCTGTGCAAGTTCTCTGTATTTAATTACAGGTTTGCCAATCAGCTTGATGAATGACTCCACGACGAACTCGACATCGAAAATGATCGGTCGGGCGACTAAAACATGGACCTCGGGCATAGATGCCTGAATATCGGCTTGCATCAGAGCACTTGTCCGAGAATCTGGGTCCGCTGAAACGATCAAGATACGACGATGCCTATCATCGGCAGCAACGAGGAGGACTGGATGCTCCAGGCCCGACGCACCATGGATCGTTTTGGCCGGGCGAGGTTCGGCTCCAAGTGCTTTCGCAAAATTTTGCCAAAGTAAATTTTCGTCAGCGGTCATAATCCAATCTCGATTCTTTCAGAAAGGGAATCGGCAAAAACAAGCCGATCATGGAGAAAGTTGATTCGCAAGATGATTTATGTCCGTGTGAAGTATTGCGAGCCTAACGGTCACGACCCGTCGTCTACGAAATCCAGCTCAAAGATAGAGAATAGGGACAGCACCAACATTGGTGTGGTGCGAACACGCAGCCCGTGTTCCCAACTTTCCTAAATATGCAGCTGGAGAACTATGATGAGCCGCAAAACCAAACCCCACCACCTTGTCTATGTGGTGGAAGATATTGATGAGGATGAATCATTTTGGACCTGTATTGGGGCTTCGTTCCCCCACTCAGACAAAAAAGGATTCAACATACTGCTTAGAGCCCTGCCGGCCGGTGGCCGATTGGTGCTCCGAAAATACACAGAGAAACCGCCTGACAAATTGGCAGCCCAGGATGGTGATAAAAGCATTGTCACGTAGGACAATCTCCGGCCTCTTGTGAGGCCGGTTTTCTTGCAGGAATTCCGACGTTCTTGCTTTGAATTTGGTTCATAGGGTAAGGGAGATGATACACATAAAAATCATCCTATCGCTACGGAATTGACCTTATGAGTAGCCCATCACTTACGGCGGATAGAAACTTATTTGCCAGAAGGATCAGCAAATTACACGCTGAAGTTCAGTCTCTGAAAGATGAATCCGCAACACTCAAACTCGAATGCGCAATCAAAGAGCACCATAGATTGGCCGTTGAATGGCAGCAATGCGCTGAACACGCTGATACAATTAATGAAACGCTAAAAGAATTTGAATCTCAATCATTCATCGAGATAAATCTACATCATATTGGGCGCACGATCGAAAATCGAAAAAATACTTTTGACATCAGAAACACTGCAAGTCCATTTCTACGACTGGCAACGATTTTCGATAAATTTCTCAAGAGCTTTGGCATTCCTAATATAGCAAAACCTATTGTTGAATTGACAATTTTTTCCTACCATCATCTTGCGAAGCGTCTAAATTTTCCTATTTTCATATTTAAAAACTTGCTTTCTTATGGAAATCTATTCTCACAGAGAATCCGCCGAGAAATAAGAAAATTTCTTGATTCAGATGAATTGAATAGTGATTTAGACCCGCGGCGCCCTGCCAGCATACCACGAAGACCACTTGAGGCGCTAGAACCATCAAGAGCACCAGAACGACTATTCCGACTTCAGCCTGAACCAAACGAATTTCAAAAGATATTAATAGCTATATATGGTATTGTTTGGATGGTAATTATTGTATTAATATTCTTACTGATAGTTGTAAATTGGAAACATCCAATAAATACTCTTGCTGTTACTTAATTCTAATCCTCAAAATCCTTTGTATGCTCTCATCGTTGGCAATATCATGATTAATATCATAAACATATTTACCTTCTGTTAAATCAAAATAGTTAAATTGCCAGATGAATGTATGCTCATGCAGTTTCACTTCGCCGGTATCGTGCTCGCCAATAGGGTCTGTGTCTTTTGTGAAATTGTCAAAATTTGCAATTTCCTTCAACAGACTTGAAACGAAGTCTGCCCCGAGTGCATATATCGACGAGTCAATTACAACCTCACCACGTCCCTCCGCATGACAACGAAACCTGTCGTTTGCCTCAGCTACAGTTTTTGAAATATCTTCTAGACGCCTTTTTTCTTCGTAATATTTTGCCTTCTCCATATATCTTTTAGATTAATTGATATTTATTACCATCATTATACATCATTAAATACTATTCCGTCACATGTATTGACGGCGCACGTGAGCCGATTTTGTTTTTATCTGTAAGGCTGAAGCACTAAACGGCCTCGACGGCGTGCCCTCAATCATGAGCTTCAGATAGATGCGATGGTTGGGCAGGTTGAGAATGTCTAGCTCAGAGAACTTGGGTTGAAGTTCCCTAGCGATAAAGCCAGCATCCTTGGCTCCCAGACGGAAGGTGATCAAGGTTCCTGCGTTGCCAAGAACGGCCTCTCTGACGTCACGGTCTAGCTGGTGAAGGTACTGGTGGGCCAAAATCAATCCGACATGGTACTTGCGCAATTCAGAGGTCATATTGGCCATTGATTTGGTGGTGACGTTTTGGAACTCGTCCAGGTAGAGAAAGAAGTCCTTGCGTTCGGATTCTGGACTATCCTGCCGGGAAAAGGCGGCCAGGCCGATGGTGGTGACAAGAAGCCCGCCTAACAAGCCAGCAGCATCTTCACCGATCTGTCCCTTGGCTAGATTGACCAAGAGGATCTTGCCCTCATCCATGATCTGCCGGAAATGTAAGTCTTCTTGGGGTTCTGTCAGGATGCGATGGATGTTGGTATCAGCTAGAAAGGCTCCAACTTTGTTGAGAATAGGTGCAGCCCCGTCAGAGCGTTTCCGCCAAGAGTAGTCCTCATACTCCTCCGTCCAAAATCTCCTGACCTGCTCATTAGAGACTCTGTCTGCCACTGAGCGACGAAAGCTCTTATCGTTCAGCAGTCGCACGATGTCCTTCATGGAAGAATTGGGTATCTCCAGAAGGGCCAACAGAGCATTTCGCAAGATATGCTCCATGTTCACCCCCCAGGCCTCAGGCCACATCTTTTTCATCACTTCAAGCATACCGGAAGCAGCGAGTGTTCGTTTCTCACCAGAAACGAAACGCAGGGGATTGTAACCGTATGGCTGGGTTAGATCAGGTACGTTGAAGTAGACGACATCCTGAGTCCGGTAGTGAGGTATATGCTGATATATCCGTTCTACAAGGTCACCATGAGGATCGATGAGGCAGAGACCATTTCCATTCCAGATATCCTGAAAGATCATGGTCTCCAAGAGAGTGGACTTACCCGTTCCGGTCTTACCTATGACGTAGGTATGACTGAGGCGGTCAGATTGTTTGATACCAAAGGTTTTGTGCGATTCCCGTCCGTTGGTATGGGCAAAGACTGCGACATTTTCGGCAAAAGGATTGGTCATGGAGACCAGTGTGCCGATCACAGAAAATATCTGTAGGCGTCCGAATGTGAGCAATGGTCACGTTGTGTGGTCTACGCAGAAGATCTCAGATCATTACAATCGATGCTATGAAAAAAACCGTGAACCTAAATGAGACCAACCAAGATCAACGATGCGCACATATGCGAGCAATCCAGGCAGCTCATGCTGACATTCTTGAGCTGAAAGAGATGGTGGAGTTGCTTGCGCGGGCCCTTAATGAACGTTTGGAAGAAGGTGAGATCAGCACAAGCGAAGATGCAGAATCACGTCAGGATGTTTGACCATGTCAGATGTCCCAAAAACTCCTCACAAATTCGACGACGAACTCATTGCTCGCTACCGGGGGTTTATGAGGCGAACGTACGAGGCTGATTTCTCTACAGAAGAAGCCAATCTTCACCTGAACTCATTGGCAAGGCTCTTTCTGGCAATGTCTGAGCCCAATGATGTCAACAGGATTCCCTCAACCCAGCAGGAAAACGAAATCCGCGAGGGATATAATGGAGGGGTATGAAGTATGTACTGTATTGTAGGAAATCGACGGATACCGAAGACAAACAAGTCCTATCGCTAGACGCTCAAGAGCGAGAACTCTTGGAGCTTGCCGAACGCCACGGCCTAACCATCGTCAATACCATTAGAGAGAGCATGTCGGCCAAAGCACCGGGACGGCCGCTTTTTAATGCTCTCCTGACGGATGTGCAAAATGGCGACGTTGATGGAATCTTGTGCTGGAAGCTGGACCGCCTAGCTCGGAATTTTATCGACGGTGGACAAATTATTGACCTCCTACAGCGTGGAACGCTTCAGTCCATCCGTTGTTTTGAGAAGGAATATCTCCCGAAAGACAATGTGCTGTTGATGGCCGTTGAATTGGGTATGGCCAATCAGTTTGTTCGTGACCTTTCGGTGAATATAAAAAGGGGCAATCGTCAGAAGCTGGCTCAAGGTGGTTGGCCTTCGCGTGCACCAATTGGCTATTTGAATAACCGGCTTGAAAAGACCATCGAGATTGATGAGGTACGAGCCCCCTATGTCAGCCAAGCCTTTGAGCTATACGCAACAGGTCGCTTCAGCTTGAAGGAGGTCACCAATCAACTCTATGAGAAAGGCTTCCGCACTCCTGGTGGGAAGAAAATACACAAGAGCGCTATCCATCGAATTCTCAGCGACCCTTTCTACTACGGCATCATGCAACGATGTGGAAAGCTGTATCCGGGCAAGCATCAGCCTTTGATCACCAAAGCTCTATTCGACCAAGTCCAACACATTGCCAGGGGCAACAGCAGACCACGCCGGAAACGGCATAATTTCACGCTCACGGGCTTATTCAGCTGCAAAGTGTGTGGATGTGCCATCACAGCCGAACGACAGAAAGGCTACGTGTATTATCACTGCACCAACGGTAGAGGGATATGCGATCAAAAGCGGCTATTTACCCGTGAAGAGGTTTTACATGAACAGATCGCGACAGCTTTTGAACAGCTGAGTTTCCCAAACGAACTGATCGATCTCTGCTACCAGTCCGCCTTGAACGTAGTGAAGGACAATAGCGAGTACGAGGCCACAGCACGAAGCAGCATTGAATCTGCGCTGACTGACCTCATTACGAAAGAGAAACGGCTCCTTGATGTTTACATCAATCAGAAGATCGACAAGGACCTATATGACAGCACCGTTTCTGAAATCGCCAATGAGCGGATCAATCTTCAACACCAGCTAGAACAGGTCGGCAACAGGGTCAGTCGGCGTGAAGCTATCGAACGCACGAAAGAGACCTTTCTGGCCTGCAATAGAGCCACCAGAGAGTATCTGACTGGGACCGATGACAAGAGGCGCAAGCTCGCATTTGAGCTACTATCGAACGCACTCCTGGAAGATCGAAAAACCGTTAGCCTGCAATACAAATCGCCATATGACCTAATGGCCAGCCTCCCGAAACAAGCTGATTTTTCGACAATGCGCAGGCTGTGGGACGAGGTTGTAACCGTCATTTCGTGCCAACCTGACAACTTCTGACATTTTGCGCAGGTTGTGGAACGAAGCTCTAAAAGACATCATGTTCCCTCCCGACAACCCGAAGCATCTTGCACAGATTATGAAACGAGACTGTTATGAAGAAATTGCATCACGCAGTTTTTTGGTGATCATAATTCATATGGGGTGAATGCACATTGATCACATCGATCCATGCGACATGGAACTGCATTCGTTCCAATACGCAACGCGTAATCTCAAGATGAACTGCGTGACCCATTGAGGTCAAAAAGCAAAATCGAGAATTGCCTTCGCCTCTATGAAGTTGATGTCAGAAATCCGAATCAACGCTTGACACGCGAATCGCGTATTTGCATGGTCGCGTTCCATCAAATATGGTGTTTGGAATCTCATTAATGATCGGTTTGGCACAGCGCTTTTTTCATGGACTAGAGCCATATTATAAATCACTGTTTGTTATATACTTCGTTATATCATTCATCATTACTCCAATTGCCTGGCTTTTTGGACAATTATTTCCGAACATCTTTGACGCCGTAATCGCCTTCATTCCAGGTCAACTCCTGATTGTACTGTTTTTTACAATGACCCTGTTTATTATATTTGTCCTTGTTGTTCGCATTATTTCATATGCTCGCGGTATGACAAGAACATTGGCCATTCTTCATTCAGTAGATGATATTTCTTCCAGCTATACGCTGTTGCAACAACAGTTGCGTTGGCCTGGAGCTGACACACATTTATATATTGACAATTCGATCGACGTTGATGCACTCGAAATTGTTTCATATGAGTTTCTAAACAAAGCGTTAAATCATATTTCGAAATCGCTAACATCGTACACTAGAGATTATGCACATATTTCATTGAAATTATTTAGTAAAACAGATGGTAGCATAAGGGTTATTGCACGTGACAGCCAATCAGCGCGGCGGCGACAGGAGACAGACGAATTTCTTGCAGAATTTTCGTACAAGGACAATACTGCCTTTCGTTCCATTATCGACGACTCAAGAACATCATATTATTTATCGAACAATCTGCAATCAGAATGCAAATCTGGACGATACGAAAACAAAAATGAAAATTGGTTAGAATTATATAACTCAACTATTGTTGTCCCAATTGCTATGCCTAGAGAGGCATCCCACATATGTGACGATTCTGTAACAGCATTTATCTGTGCAGATAATAAAATGGGACGCTTTGACATGGTTTGCAAAGAGTTTTTACTTTGTCAAAGTAGCTATATACACGATATTTTGTTAATATTATCTCAAATTAGCGAGCTTAGATCACATTCCGCAGTGGAGACATCGCATGAATGCTAAATATGACGTCGCTAATTTCGATGCAAGCCAAGTTATTGCGGCTATAAAGCGAGTCAAGAAAGCAAATGCTGCCGGTGAGCAGTCAACTCACTGGCGTATACGAGCAAGCGCTACGATTTCGGACAAACAGGATCCGGAAAGCGGGACTACATTGAGTAAACAACGAGAAAATCTAAAAAGCTTATTACGTGAGGTGCTAGCCATCTTATGAAGAAGCATATCAGGAATTGATGCCTCAGAGTGCCCAATCGGCGCTCTTTTTCTTATCTGAGTTGCCGATTCCCTCGCTGAAATATTAATATATCGCGACCATCGGCTTCATCTGGTCAAAATTTGAGGATTACACCTTTCAAATTAGACAATCGTGAGGGGAGGCAATCCTCGAAAAATATGAGTGGTTTTTAGCATAGTGGTGAAATGGACGGAGCTGGCATGTTAGTTGTCGGCCGACACCATGATGTTTCGAGGAATTTTTTAGGGAGTGTTAGCATGTCAGCAAACACGTCGGGCATATCGTCGCAACGATTAGCATCACCAGAAAACGCAGACGTCCTCTTCGAATCTAGAACGTTTAAATGCTGCAAATGCAATCATACGAACTACGATTCGACGTCGCTGGAATGCAGCAACTGCGGCCATAGCAAATGCAGCAGCTGCCAGTTTCAGGGCTGAATCACGAGTTTTGTGATAAAATTTGTATGTATGAAATGGGACGAAATTCTCGAGATCACACCTAGCCCTGATGATCACAAAAACTGGTATCGTACCCGTATCGATTTTATCCGACGTCGCTTAGATCTCAGTGATACGCCTGAGTGCTATAGGCGGGTGAGAGATTACTGTCATGATGAAATTGCTCTAGTGAAATTAGAAATCGCTCATAAAGAGAAATGGGCTGAGGTATTCCATGAGTCCTGGCTGGTACCAACACTCGAGATTGAATTAGCTACGCTAGAGACGGTACGTGATAGGTTGAGCGCGAGACTGGCAGAGTCTGCTCCTTAGAGTGAGCCGTCATTACTGAGCTGTCGGCTCGCAGCCGAAACACCTGCCGCTCGTGTCACAGTCAGTCACAACCCTACACCTTCCGCTTACCTACGATACCGGTACACTTTCTGCATGACAGAGAGTGCAAAACAGACCGACAAAAAGAAGGTCGGAGATCCAATAGTCTCGAGAGTGCTTCCTGATGGCCGGTTGATAGAGTTGGGTTACGATGCCAAAAACAATCGCACGCAGCTAATTGTTGGGCAGGGAGAGAAATGGTCAGCCCTGGACAAACTGCAGTATGGAAATCAGCTCTTGATTCCATACAGTCCCAAAAACAATCTGATCCGACACAACGTGGTGTTGTTACCTACAGAACCAGAGCCCTACGACAGCCAAGAGCAGCTGATCAGCGAGATTAGAGCTTACCTGCGTCGTTATGTAGATCTCCCTGAGGATTTTGAAACAGTAGCTGCCTACTATGCCCTCTTCACCTGGGTTTATGATCGGTTCAATGAGGTGCCGTATCTCAGGCTGACGGGTGACTTTGGTACGGGGAAAACGCGGTTCCTTCTCGTACTAGGCTCCATTGTCTACAAACCGATGTTTGCCAGTGGTGCCTCAACCATCTCACCAATCTTTCATGGATTGGATAGTTTCCGTGGAACTCTGGTCATGGATGAAGCAGATTTCCGCTTCTCTGATGAGAAATCGGATGTCGTAAAGATACTCAACAACGGAAACGTTGCGGGATTTCCCATCCTTCGTTGCCAGGCCAATGACAACAAAGAGTTTAGCCCCAAAGCCTTTAATGTCTTTGGACCAAAGATCGTAGCTACTCGGGGCCACTACGAGGACCCTGCCTTGGAGAGCCGATTCATTACATGCAATTCCTCGGGACGTTCTCTGCGGTCAGACATCCCAATCAATCTGGAGGAGAAGTACAAGGATGAGGCCCAACGACTACGTAACAAACTGCTGGCATATAGGCTAAGAAAGTGGTCTGACGTCGCGATTAAGCCAGAGCTTAGAGTGCGCAATTTAGAATCGAGGGTAAATCAGATTTTTTTGCCAATTCTATCGATAATCCAAGACAATCAAAGCTTATTTCAGATAGTACGATTTGCAGTTAGAAGCCACGAAACCATCCGCTCTTATCGCGAAATTGCGCCGGAGAAAAGAATCTCAGAGATTATATCTGAGCTTCAAGACAATACGAGCGATCCTATATCGGTTGGTTTGATCGCAGATGAATTTCGTAGACGTCATAGCGAAGACTTTCGGAACAGAATCACGAACAAGTGGATCGGTAGTCTTTTGAGGACGAAATTGCACTTGAGAACTCGGAAAAACCGTGGTGTGTATGTCATTGAATGAAACAGGGCGAATTGATTTGACAGAGCACTCCTGCCTGTATAATGGAGAAAAAACTACTTACATACTTATAGTGACATTATTTATTTAGGGTTTTAGTCATCAAAAAAGGGATTGCTAAAATAATCAACGACCCAATAAACTGAATTTCTATTTTGTATTCCATTACAATAAATTTGTCCGTCAAAACGATCCATACTATAAGCACTATTGCAAACAAGCAAAAAGTTAGGCTATTTCTACGAAATTGAATTAATATTACTGTTTTAGACTTGTTTTCCACTTATATATTGTATTAAAATGGATAATAACTTGCAAATCGTACGCCAAAGCTATTTTTTGCAGTTTGCAATCTGGCAATTATTTCGGGCCCTGATATCTCCAAAAATTCTCGGATCAGGAACTCCTGCCTCTTCGTTAGACCACCACGTGCAAGCCGCTTGGCATAATTGATCATCGCATCTAGGACCTGCTGCTCTTGTTCGCTCAGAAGGTCTTTGCCTCCAGCCTCCTCAAAATCGTTGATTGCCTTATGCATTTCGACTAGGTCAGCCGCCAATATCTGAATTGCTTGGGCGGAAGCACCAATTAGACCGAAATTTCTCGACGCATACAGAACCTTGAAAGAACGAACACCCATTCTCAGGGCGACTTTTCCTTCGACAGTGTGAATGCGAGGTTCAAGGATTGCTTCAAAGAGATCTGCTGCCAGTGTAAAAGCAGCGGAACCAGCAGCACTATTTACGAAACTCTCGCTTGAGTACCTACGCTCAACAACTTTGCGAGTTATGTGACGACCTTCCTTGCTAACAGCAAATGCAAGAATATTCTTTATGTCAACGCTCAAATAACCGCCATTTGATAAATGACTTGCAATAGAAGAAAGGGCGTCAGAAACTAATACTGTCGCTGCGCTTTGTGGTATTCCGAATGAGTCCTCCAATAATTTTTGGAATTCTTTCTCAAGCGTGAACTTGGAGTTTTTACTTTCGCGCTGATGTCTTTCTACCTGGCGAAATTCTCGTTCGATTCGAATTTCAGACGAGGTATCTGCCTGACTAGTTGCCTCTCGTAAAGCGTCGTCAATTGCACGGGTCGCTTCAGAACGTGTCTGTACGAACAGAGTTTCTAAAAAACTGGGCTGGTTCGTTATGTTGAGCGAACCGCTGTAAACGATTTCAGGAGTACTGTTTTGAAGAGAACCGAGACCCACTGAGATTTCGGTTGGGGGCGCCCCGCCAACCAAGTCTATCGTGACCCCTCCTAGGGCAAAGATCGAATAGTCTTCAAGGTTGATGGTTCCAGGCCCCGCCGGAGGATTGGCACGGCGTATCGTTACACTCCCTGCACCAGCATCAATAACGAAGAAATCAGGGGGTCGCGGGTTCCCTGGTGGGCCTGAGAGGATTTCGGGAAATGAAGCACCATTGGTTAGATTGATCACTACATCACCACCGTTGGTTCGGATGCCGGATCTGTCAGGGAGAAAATCTAGTGCTGAGATCTCAAGGCTACCGCCATTTGTGACGATAGCTGGGTTGAATTCTGGAATACCAGGTAATCCAACGTTGCCGCCGCTAGTTGGGTCTATATTTCCATTAAGGATGATGTTCAGCTTCCCGGACGTCGAAGTTATTGCTGTGGGTATCGTTGGACTTCCACCAGGTATGAGGATACCGCTATGAGCTAGCAAACTTAAGGTGGCGTCACCTCCGGCAGTTTTGTTTATTGATGTCCTAACTGTGATATCGCCAAAGCCGGGCACGTTGGATGGGCCAGTTTGGATGGTTACGTTTGTACCGGTATTCAGTGCAGCTTCGATGCTGCTGGCGGTGATGATACTGTTTGTGTTTCCCGGGTCGAAGAATCCACCAACGATATTGGTACCGCCGCTGTCAATGGTCACGTTTGCAGGGTCAAGCAGCCATGTCCCAGAAATTCCATTGGCACTGCTGACATCAACAATCCCAAGCGAAGCTAGGCGTTGCTTCCCTGACGTCTCAATAAACCCACCGTCACCACCGAGCTTCCCGCCTCGAGCTGTCAGCGTAGCTTCAGTGGCAGTAGCATTATCCGACCAGACAATAATCTTGCCGCCATCACCTTCGTAGAGAGCATCGGCATTGATGCTCACGGAATGCAGCAGGGCAACTTCCAAGGCCGTAGGAACTTTGAAAGACTCGATTGGGATTCGGTGTTTAGCGATGGTCTCGTGATCACCCTTTCCACCGAGATAGTCGCCACCAATCAAGACCCTACCGCCACCGGCGTAGCCAGAAGCATCAATACCGAGATCCGCTATCGTTAGCACTTCACCAGTAATGAGAACGAGACCGCCTTTCTCGTCTTTGTTTTTGCCTGAGACATCCAGCTTGCCAGAAACACGAACAATCTGTTTGGGGGCGTCGACGGCCTTGGTATCCGCGGTCTGTCCGCCTAGAATGATCTTACCGTTACGCTCGGCAACACTTCGCGCTTCAATAATCCCCGTGTTATTGATCACCGAATTGACCGCTGTCCGAGCTGTTGCAGCGCTTAGTGCCACTATCCCCCCATCAGCAGTAATCCGCCCTTCATTCTTGACCAAATCAGCGACCGTCAGACCAGTGGCAACGTCAATCACGTCTTGGGTAATCTCATCACCAATCGCTAGATTGACGAGACCGTCCCCGAAAAGATCCAGCGTGAACTGATTAGCGGAGGCCAAAGAGACTTTGCCGAGTCGGGCTGAGATTACGCCTTGGTTACGAACGCCGGGAGCAACGAAGGCACCGATGCCATGGTCTTTGATGGTAATGTTGCCTTGATTGACGATTGAGGCGCTGGGCTTACCTGGAATGCTGAAATTGAAATTGCCGGCCATGAAATCAGAATTGCTGATGTCGCTGGTAGTCGCTACCAGCCCTCCAACATCTACCTGAGAGTTGGGGCCAAATAGGATGCCGTCTGGATTGACAAGCATCACCGTGCCGTTGGCATGTAGCGTACCCATGATTCGGGATGGGTCCTGACTCCCAACCACTCGATTGAGAATTACCGAACTACTATTTGGTTGAAGAAAACGCGTTGTCTCACCGGCATCAATGTTGAAGCTATGCCAATCGATGATCGCCTTAGACGAGAATTGATTGACGGTAAGCGTATTGGGATCTGTGGTGCTGATAGTCGCTTGACCGCCTACAACCTGACCACCTTGTGGGTTTGCGGCTGCAGAACCAGCGAAGCAGCATAAACTTGAGAGCACGCCAACCAGGGCACTCGTCTGCTTGAGACGCTGGGAGAGCGTTTTCAAATATATACGGTTTCGCATCTGCTTGCTCCCTACCTATCTGCCGTCAATCGAAAGAACACTCTTCGATCATCCTGATCGATGATGCTCTGTGGCTCATCGACAGTCGTTGAGAACATAAGTTCTCCAGAGAGCCATGCGCGTCCTGCTCGAAAGCCAAAGCCCAGGGAAGATGCATCATCCTCTCGGGCAGTGCCTAAAGGTGCATTCTTGTTCCAAATCTTGCCGTAGTCAGCGAAGGTGAAGAACTGAGCGTAGTCCAATGACCGAGGGCCCCTTGGGCCCTGTGCCATTAAGTTGTAACGAAGCTCAGCCAGGGCCAGGAGGCATTGGTCTCCGGTGATGATCGAGGGATCAAAGCCCCGCCCATAGCTGGTACCGCCATAACCGCATTCCTGAGACGAAAGCAGAGCATCAGGTGTTAGCTGGCCATGGGCTGCGAGAAAGAACTGATGCTTGCTGGTCAGGGTCTGAAGGCGAGATGCCTCGATTGTGGTTCTGAAGAAGTCCACCTTCCCATTGAGCCGCGAAGCAGTGGGGTTGTTGTTTTTGGTACTGCCGAGTCCCTCAATACCCTGATGTGCAGTGAGTGTTAGCTGATTGACGCCCTTGCGCTCATCAGCTCGGTCAAAGGAAAGTTCTGCCCTGATGATACGCAGGCGATCGCGCGTGGATGTCTGATTGAGAAGCAGAGACTCGGAATTCTTGAAATCGAATGCCACCGTTCCAAAGAGATTCTTTGGTCGGGTACGGATCAAGGGTCGGACCAATTCTGTCGTAAAATTGAGGCTCTTGGTCTCGACCTCAAGCTGGCGCAAGACCGCAGTCCCCGGCTCACCCAATGAGCCATTGGCTCTAAGATTCAGAGTCAGACCTTCAGGCGTTAGTACCGACTGCAGGTGACCGGTTAGGTAGTGAAGCTCGGGCCGTGTTGTCTGATCGTCACCTGGGCCAGCTGTCACATAGCCCAAGGACAAAGATCCATGCCGACGAAACAGGTTCGACACCGTACCAAAGCTATAAGCTTGGAGCGGGCCACTACCATCAGTGCCGCGATTATCTAAACTGAGAGATGCGTCGAAAACCTTGCTCTCAAGCTCTAGAATCATGGTCGAAGCCCCTGGATTGGACTCAGAGGCTTTGAGGGTTGAACGAAAGGTCAAACCTGGCAGGTCGTTTGCCAAGAGCAGATATCGCTCAATGGTCGCTGCCGTGATCGGCCGTTCTCTAGTGATTTGGCGGGCGTAATGAGAGAAATAGTCGCGATAGCGCTTGACCTCATCCGGCCATATGACCCGGTCGATATACCCTTCGACAACATGGAGCCTGATAACCGCCCCGGCTTTGTTCAACTCCTGCGGAGGAACAATCACGCGAGATAGGAGGAATCCGTTTTTGCCGTAGAGTGTGGTGATCTGTGCTGCGATATCGAAGACATCAGCTAGCGAAATCGTCTTGCCAAGCAGGCCTGCATACAGCTCCCGGAAGTCGACTGCTGAGAAAACAGTGCTTCCTGTGACCTGTATGTCATTGAGAAGGAGTTTGATTGAGCGCGCTTGAGCTGGAGCCATTGTGCTTTCAAGGCCACGCAAGAGCCTCGGGGTAGATCTCGGTCCAGCTGTTTCTTGGAAGCGTTGTTCGATCTGGCCAGGTTGATCACCGCCAGGAAGCTGCTGAGCATGGACAACTGTTAACTGCCCGAGCCAAAAAAGGCAGAATCCTGCCCATACGCAAATACACCGCACACCAAAGCCCGCCCACGCAACGCGTTACTCATACACCAATGCTGCTAAAGGCAGAGAGTAAGGGCGAATACGGATCAAATATGTCCCTTGAGCCACATGTGACGAAATTCACTCATTCTGTGACAAATATATCACAAACAGGCAACGGTAGTATTGAATGGATGAGGGTATGGGAGTTGTGCGGGAAACCAACCTGATTGCTGGAAACTGCTATGGCAAAGAGCGTTTGAGATCAGGCAAAGCGCTTCCAGCTGCCGTCAGCATGCAGCTCAAAAAAGCGACAAGGCCGGCCATTGATGGTCCGCATTTTCTCCACTAACCGAGCGTCCTCCAGCACGTTCAGTTTGTACATCACATCAATCCAACCATTTACACATTCAAGCTCGGTCTCGATGGTGTAGGCATCCATGTCAGGAAGCCAGTGGAAGAGAAAATGAACAGCTGCAGTGTCTTTGTCGGTGCGTTGTGCCGTCACTGAGAAATACGAGAACTCTTTGGTCAGGGGTGTGGATTGGATCTCATAGGGCTTGAACCATTCCTTCCCCTGCATAGCTCTCTTATGCCTTTAATGTCCTGCCCATGCGTGTGCTTTCATTCAAATAGTCCACGACGACCTTGTCACTCATATTTTCAAGCTTAATCTTGCCTTTCAACATGTGCCCACAAAATGACTGCTCCATCAGATAGTACTCCACGGTCCGCATGTTCGCATCTGTCGCGATTTCAAAGTAGCAGCCTGGATGTTTGGCCCTATGGACTCTGGCAGCTTGGTCTGCCTCGTCGAAGCTGTCGTGTGCTGAGATTTTCTCGGTTGTCATCTCCTCCGAAAGCGTCACGACGTAGTGCGTACCGTTTTCCATGTCTAAGCCTCCTGGTCAGAATCACTTCGCATCGATCGATGATGAGCTTGGCAGTTGAGCGTTAATGTTTAGCAATTGAGATTGTCGGAAATCGAATGCGCACTCTTTGGCACGATACGAATGCAGCTCACACCTCAACCAGGTAGACTTAGTAGACATAGTAGACTTGGCTCGGAGAGCCGGTCCCCCGAGAGACGTTACCTAGAAACAAGGTCAAAACAGGGTGCCGGCCTCCTTACGAAGTCCCCAACGTCTCCTAAGTCTACCTTCGCTCACACTTGGTTTCATTGGCATAGACAAGCCCCTCTTGGTCGATCATTTTGAGGCTCAACCACAGACCCATTAGTCGGCCGTTAAGAAGCCCCCCAGAGCGTTGACACCGGTGCAAGGGAGCAGTGAATCGTTCTGATAGTTTGGTGCAGAAGGATCACCATCTTTTTCTAGGGAAGACCTTGGTTGGGCCTAGCTTCCAATGGACACGAGGGCGATCTGGCGGAAACCGTTCTCACACCGAAGGAGCCGCTGGGTTTAGCCCGTGCGTGACCACTGAATGGGATCGACGGGCATTTGTTGGTCTGGCGCCGCGGGCCGATTAGGTTCTGAACGCGGTTGCGGCTGTTGGGATTGTTCGGGCGGCCTTGATTGCGGGGGTATTTGAGTCTGCTCCATTTGAGGCGCTGTTGATTGCACCTGCGTGGGGTTTTCCGAGCGTCGAACGTCACCCTCGAAAAATGCGCCACTTTCGATGCTAAGCGACGAGTGATAGATATCGCCATTAACCTGTGCTTTGGATCGAAGAATGACCTGCTTGCTTCGTATCGATCCATCGATACGGCTATCGATATCTACGCTTTCACAAAAGACATCTCCGTGGATGTGCCCCGGTTGCGATACCGTTAGATTGCGGCAGTGCAATTGCCCTTGAATCTGACCGTTCACTTCCAGCGCTCCTGCACAAGAAACGTTACCGGTGATGATCATACCCTCGTCGATAATCGACTTGCTCTGTTTCTTTGCCATACCAAACGGTTTCCTCTGAGCGCGTCACCCGGATATCCCGTAGTAGGACGTTTTGCCGTGCGGGACCATTGACGGTTTTGAGGATGTGGAAAACAATCGCCAATGAGTTTTACAGAGAGGCGGAATGGCATTGCAAACAACAGGTAGTCCCAATATTTTTTAGTGACGATCAATCTTTCTTGTCAGTCCGTTTACCGTTGGTAAATTTGCAGCGTTCATGGGTTGGGCACCTGGAAGTGGATAGCAAAATCTTTGTCGATCACAGCAAATGCACCGGCATAGATTGCGTCAGCTGTACTGCTTACATTGATATACATTTCTTCGGCTCCATCCGTGCAGAGACGTCTGGTCGCAATGCCCGTTTGCTGGTCGAACTTCATATTGCCCAATCCTATGTTTGGAGTGCCATTACTTGACCTGTGAAGCGCACCTTCTGCATCAGGTACAGGATTGCCGCTTTTATACTTTAAGCTGACAGTCAATTTGAAACAACGAAGCTTGATCTCGCAAGGAGTCTTGGGGCAATTCGCACCTGGATGAGGATTCATGTGTTTGTCGGCCAATACTGCTGCGCTCGACACAAGGGCGGCAAACAGCGAAAAAGTGACTATCAGGAATTTCATTCTGTACCCCCTTCAACAATATGACTCACAGTATGCAACACAAAAAATACTATGGATACACTGGGACAATCAGAGGCGGTATCCGCATATTCGCAATGATGCATAGCTGTCAATCTCTGGATTTTTTACACGTCACTCGACACTGGTGTTCGCATTCGTTTGGTACACAGTGAACTAATCCAACGATGCTAAGTGCCAGACTTACAATCGTGATTTGCCAATGAACCCATCAGTCTAACGTCTAGGAAAAATGCATTTTTGCTGCGTAAGTCGCATTGGAATGGCCGACACTAGATTCTGGTTTCCAAACGTGGCTAGAGATTGCCGCCCGACCTTCGTGTCTGATACAAATCGCAATGTCACCTCTGTACCTCTAAGTAGGACTCTTTCGGTCACAGCGACGAGTTTCTTTGAATGACTCCTCAGAAATCCTTCTATCCAGATGTTTTCACTCCAAATGGCACGTAATTTCACTGACCCGATAGACACTCACGTCGGACACAGGCTGCGCATGCGTAGACAATCTATTGGCATGAGCCAATCTAGTTTGGGCGGAGCAGTTCGTCTGACTTTCCAGCAGATCCAAAAATACGAAAAGGGCGTGAACCGAATTAGTGCAAGTTGCCTTTTTCAACTTTCACAGGTGCTTGATGTTCCGGTCCAGTTCTTCTTCGACGGCTCCCCAATAGACAATGCCAAAACTGACATCGAATCAGCGCCTGAGATGTCAACAAACGAATTTTCCATCACTCACGACGGGTTGGAGATGAACAGACATTTTGTGGAAATTTCGGATCAGGGCATTCGCCAGCGCATCATCAATCTAGTGCGAGCGCTGGCGAATGAAGAGCCGACTACCATCGACATCGTTGATTGATGCAATCCAGATGTCCGGTTTTAGGCAGACGATTGTGCTGTTGACGGTTGATAAAATTGGACATGGAACACGACAATTGGTTTGGAATGACAACATCGGTAGTGTGAGAAGAAATATACTGAGATGAATATGCTCTTGGCATTTGTGATGCGTTCTTTTCTTTGAATTTGACCAATCGGGAGGCCTACACGCTTCCTGCCGAAAGTAAACCAAAACCGAACGCCCCAGAAAAACAGCTCAAAATCGGTGTTAGACACAGGTGACGATGAAAGCAGATGCTGCCATTGATTATTCACCAGGCTTCATTAACGCGTTCCAACCAGCCTATCTTTGACTCCCGTCAAAGCGAGACGCCAAGACACGTGCTCGCTCCTCACTTTGCGACCTTTTCAACTTACGTAACATTTGCTGAACCCAGCTGTTCAGCGACGCAACCGGCCTGGGGGATATTTGAGGCGGGGGTAAAGAGTCTCCGCAGTCAGCAAGCTCCGGAGCAGCATCGGTCTGTGCGGACTGACAATCAGTCTCATCTTCGCAATCTGTGCCTGCCTCTTTCGTGAGTGATTGATAGTGCATGTCTCCATCTATACGTGCCGAGTTTCTCAGTTCTATCTGACTTGTGTAAATTGAGCCACGCACTTCGCCTGCGACGACAATATCGTTGGCGATGATATTGCCTTCTATTCGCCCTTTGGGACCGATTTCCAGTTCAGCGCAACAAACGTCGCCAATGATTGTGCCGTGGATTTCAACGACGCCCGTTGCGGTGAGGCCGCCGGTCATGGTAACTTCTGCCGCAACAATGGTTGGGCCCTTTTGCCGTAGTGCGCTTGCGAGCGATGAAGGAGTCAGATGCTGGGATGGACTTCCTTCTGAAGCAAGCAGTTCGTGATCGGTGTAACGAGCATCAAGGCTATTCTTGTCCGCATACATTGAAGCTTACCAACTCAATTGCGGTGCGTGCCTTCTACTGCAACGGGATAGGCGACGCCCTGCACATGTTCGGCGTTAGAATAACGACTGAGTGGAACCCCACCACATACCGGAAGTTGCATTGTGGACAACTCGAGGGAGAAGAGCCGACTACGGCAGGCGTTATACGAAATGCCTGCTATTACCTTGTAATGAGAACCTCGAACTGTTGCCCAGAGCAAACCAAGTAAGGAACGACCCGAATTGAACGAGGTTGCGGAGAGGACGCATCACAACTCTAATGACCACGAATGAGCCTCGTTGGTCAGACAGGCTGAATCTCTCCGCAACGAAATTCAATATGCAGGATGAGGGCCAATTGCCTGGCAGATCGCAATTTGTCGCGATTAGGGTTATTGCTGACTTCTCAAACCAAAGACCCCGCTGTCCCTTACGCAGTGAAATACTGCCCCCGCGCAGTCAGCGGGAGACAGCACGGGGGCAGTAGGTGTCCACAGTCGAGACCTCACGATATGGACTGCTGAAAGCTAGTGCTGACGACATCGATGCGCAAGTGATATGAGAGCTGCATGAGTTATTCAGTTGATATTGTTTCATAAATATTTTTTCCGATGAGGTATTTGGACCAATCCAGTGTTGACAAATGGAAATGCCCTATGGGTTGATGCGTCGAAACTCACCGGGGGACGGAATATCGATAGGGCTCACTATTAGCATCACACCAAGATGTTTATCATCCTGCACTCAGCTTGGATCAAGAAATGGCAAAAGCCGAAGTTGTCGCCCCTGAGAAGGACGATAGTTATCTGATAGAAGAATTCAGCTTTGCCCAGTCGGCGCTAGTGATATCGTTTGTGGTGGCCGCTGGCCTGGTAGTTTCTATTCCGCCGACAAAGTTCGGTCCCGATTGCGAGACTGGCTAAAAAGCATCAGTATCATTGCGGACACCGCAAGAGCGGGCACGCCGGACGCTTACGACTTAGGAGACATAGTAGACTTGGCTCGGAGAGCCGGTCCCCCGAGAGACGTTACCTAGAAACAAGGTCAAAACAGGGTGCCGGCCTCCTTACAAAGTCCCCAACGTCTACTAAGTCTACCTAGCCGAGCCTGTGAGTCCCATGACGGGTCCTTGGACACTAGCTGCAATACGGTATCATAAAGATGGGCGCATTGCCTCCAGAAGGCATAAGACGTCCAAACCAAATATTGAACCCAATGTATGGAAACGCAGATACCTTGCTATCTGAGAACTCACCGCAAGCGTATAGGCTTTTCTCAATCTGAACTTTCATTCCTGCTCGGCTGCAATTGCCGATCAAGCATATCAAAAATTGAACGAGCCACGAGGATGCCGAATCTAGCGGCAGCCCTGGCCTGTGAACTTGTGTTTGAAGTCCCTGCACGAGAGCTTTTTCCCTTTGTCTCTCAATCGAGCGTAAAGCTCTTGGAGATGAATGTAGAGAGCTTGCATGCGAGACTGCAGACGGAGAAACGGTCACTAGAAAGAGATCAGAAACTCGAAAGCCTTGAGCGCTTGTCGGTGCGCTTATCAGTCTAAAAATCAAATCAATGAAATCCAAAATAACGGGCGCTAAACGCGTCATCGGTTTTGCTGTTGCCAGCGGTCGCTATGGTTATGCCGCCTTTGAAGGTCTTGAGACTCTTGTGGATTGGGGAACCGCTAAGACGCCCACGAGCGATCTGAGTGTTGGGGTCGGCAAAGCCAGAAAGCTGATCAGTTGGCTCAAGCCTGAAGTCGCCGTGCTAGAGGATCTGGACGATCCTGAAATCAGGAAGGGCTTCAATGCACGCCGGCTCGTCTTGCTGCTAACCAAAGAGCTTGAACGAGCACGCATACCAATCAAGCGCGTACGAAAAGTCCAGGTGAGGCAGAGTTTCTCACGAACATCTGCGACCTCCAAGCAAGAGGTCGCCATTGCAATCGCCAAGCTCTATCCCGAGTTACAACGCTACCTCCCTGCGCCACGAAAAATCTGGATGAGCGAAGATCGCAGAATGGGCATCTTCGAGGCAGTCGGTCTGTGCCTTGCAGCCCACGGCTTTGGCTCCCAAGCAGCCAGGAAACCCTACCAGACAACAGCGTGACCACTGAGAAAATAGAAACCAGAGAGCTGGTCGAATGAGTTCTTTTTTGCCGTGCGGACAGCAAGAAAGAACTCATGTGCCCAAATTGACTCGTTTGTGACTCAATTCCCATCTAATAAGCTTGCCCCCGATTCAAAGGAGGAACAATGTATGCAATTAAAACTGCTGCGCACCCAAAAGCAGGGAATGATGGGAAAAGTGAAATTCCAACTGTATGCCGCGACATTATTCACGTCCGCGGAACAAGAAGCTATTAAACGCTTCCGGCTTGCTGGAGAAGTGGTTTATGCAAAGAACAAAGTCGAGGTGAAGACCGACAGTCCCCTTGCTGCCATTGGCTCGATAGCAGCGGCAGCGGCGTTTAATAAGCGGCTGACGGTGGCAGATTTGGCAAAAGGCATCACCATTGAGTGCAACGACATCACGGAGATGCTGACCATTGAAGATCAAATCAAACAAGCTTGTGATGTTTTGGTTTCTATCCTGAACGCGGCACACTCGTTCAATGGTGAAGAAATCATCGATTTTGAGGGGATGGCGGCATGAAAATTCTGGGCATTATCTCTCTGGTCTTGGTGATCGTCGCGATTTTCACGCCGGGCATGTCATTGTATTTGACTTGGGCCGCTCTGGTGCTGGCAACCCTTGCCGCTTTCTCCCGTGATGGCATGACGTTGGCTATTCTGACGGTGGTTGTTGGTCTACTAAACTTGGTGCTGCTCTCGCCCTTTGCACTTGCGGCCCATGCCATGCCCTTGATTCTGGTAACCTCAGTTGTGCTGTTTCCAGCACCACTTCTCGTAGCTTTGCTACGTGGGCTAGGGTTCGTGTTTTTTGGCGGTGGCAGAAAGATAAAAATCAGCTAGCTCTTGACCATCTGGAACAATCTTGTTGCTAACTTTAAGCGAGGCTGGGACTGGGCCGATGGCCCGACGGCCTCGCTTAAAAAGGGTGCGAGACGTGGAGAGCTGTTGGAGCTACAGCGACTCCACAGCAGTGCATCTAGTGCGCTCGCTTCACTTGATATTCTTGAGCCCGACCATGTTGCCGAAATTGCAACTCGATTTGCCGAGATCAGCTGCAGTGAATGTGAAAACCCACCAGCTCCCTGGTTAAATCAACTACTAGCAGATTTCTCCTTCGCGCTCTTCCATTCGGCTGGAATTTTCACTCCTCCCAAGCCCATTGTCTTTTCAGAACTGAATTTCAAAGAGGAAGCGACTCTGCGATCGCTCCTAGAGCGTCAGGTGACGTTTGCGGTCGATCCTGAACCCAAGATTGTGGAAATGGGAGTGATCATTTCCTTCTTCATTGAAGGCTTTCTGACCTATCTGCCGGCTTCGTGTTTCGACCCTACTGACTCAGCGACTCCACGTTTTTCCGTCGCTCTTATTGATCTCTTCAACACACCCCATGACGCTCTTGATGGTCTGCTAAATGTGCTTCTGACGGATCAGGATAAGAGGGATTCTGGCTTACTCAGAGCAATCGAGAGCCGTGTTGAGCGCAACATGCTGATTGCCTCTGGCATCAATCCAAATGACCATCAAACGTCTGCGAAAGTGAAGCTACCAGGAGACCAGCGCCAGTTGCCAGGCAGTGAGCTTGCACGGCAGTATTTTGCCGGTACGGCTTTTGAAAAACTCCTAACGGGCGTTGCGCAGTATCAGCTTCCTACATCTGCTCGGTTCGAGCATTGCCATGTGGTGGGTGGCTCAGGTCACGGCAAGACGCAATTGCTGCAAAGTCTGATTCTGAGCGATTTACAGGATAGCTCAGCTGAACCACCGGCAGTCGTGGTTATCGATAGCCAAGGCGACATGATTGGCAACATCGCTAGGCTACAGCTGTTCGATCCGGAATTACCTGGATCACTGGCTGATCGACTGGTGATCATTGACCCGACTGATATTGCCTTCCCTCCAGCTTTCAATCTCTTCTATGTCGATCAAGGCCGCCTAGATACCTGCAACGAGTTCGAACGCGAGAAGATACTGAACGGCACCATCGAGCTGTACGAGTACATATTTGGAGCCTTGCTCGGGGCAGAACTCACACAGAAACAGAGTGTAATCTTCCGCTATCTTGCGAGACTAATGCTCTCAATTCCAGGTGCTACCATTCATACACTCAGGCAGTTGATGGAGGATGGGGCGAGATTCAAACCATATATGGAGCAGCTGAGCGGAACCACGCGACAGTTCTTTGCAACTGAGTTTTTCCATCCCTCATTCACGGCCACCAAGAGTCAGATTCTCAAGCGCCTCTGGGGCATCTTGGCCAACCCTAGCTTTGAGCGGATGTTCTCCAGCAGAGAGAACAAAGTGGATCTGTTCGAGGCTCTTGGATCGGGCAAGATCGTTCTGATCAACACTGCCAAGGATTTCCTCAAACAGGAGGGATGCGCCATCCTTGGACGTTTTATGATCGCGCGACTCTTGCAGGCGGCGCTAGAGCGAGCATCACTGCAACCGTCAGAGCGACGCCCAACCTTCGTGTTTGTCGACGAGGCCCATGACTACTTTGACGGCAACATCGAGCATCTGCTCAATCAGGCCAGAAAGTACGCAATTGGCCTGACCTTCGCACATCAGAACCTGGGGCAGCTGTCAGCATCTTTGAAGGCTAGCATTATGGCTAGTACCAGCATCAAGCTGGCCGGAGGTGTCAGTGCCAAAGATGCCAGGGCACTGGCTGAAGAAATGCTGTGTGAGACATCGCTGTTGCAAGAGCCTCGCAAACACAAGACTCATACCGAGTTTGCTTGTTTCGTTCGGAATCATCTGGAACGACCACTCAAGGTATCAGTGCCACTGGGGTTACTTGAAGAGCAGCCCCGTCTGGAGCAAGACAAACGGTCTCTGCTAGTCGGGCTCAATCGCACTCGCTATTGCTCCAATGCTATCGAGATTGATCACGAGATAGAGAAGTATCAGACGCCGTTAACGCCACCAGTTGATCCAGTTCACTCGAAGCCTGAGGCAATGACTACACAAGCCGCTAAACCTTCCATTAGTGACTATCCATCAGAGAGACCACCGGCTGATACCTCGAAACCACTCACTCGAACGCCGAGGAAACCAAAGCCAAAGATTCCAAATCTAGGCCAGGGTGGTGCGAAGCACACCTATCTCCAACAACTGATCAAACAGGCAGCTCAGGATCGTGGATTTCATGCGGTGATTGAGCAATCTGTTTTGGATGGCAAAGGCCGGATCGATGTTGCCCTGCAGATGGGTGACACAAAGATAGCGTGTGAGATTTCCGTCACAACGAAACCCGATCATGAGGTAGCCAACATCACAAAATGTCTACAGGCAGGGTATGCGCGTATCTGCGTCATTGCAGAAAACAAGCGGCAGGTTGGTGCGATCCGAAAGGCTGCCAAGGCTGAACTTTCAATAGATAAAATGGCTAATGTGTCGTTCTTACTACCAGATGAATTTCTTGCCTACTTGGACGAGCTACAAGCCGAAGCCTCCTCAGCTGAAACAACGGTGCGGGGTTATACAGTGAAGGTCAAACACAAGGCTTTGAGCCCTGAGCAGTCTCAGGAGCGCAGAGCTGCGATAGCTGGGGTGATTGCTAAGTCGATGGCACAAACGAAGGACAGTAGCTAAGAACTGTCATTTGCATGCTGGAATCTGCGCAAGCTTCTTAATATTTGTGAAATCCCCATACTACTCAGCTACATTGCAGTATGCTGACGGTCCACACTAATTTACAGTGATCTCACAAGTGATTTCGGAGTTCAAAAAGCAAGCATGTCTCAATGGGCTGGGTGGTTTGTTGATAATTGGCATTCCTTTCGCGCACTAGTTGGGAAAGGCATAGCTGAGCTAATAACCGGCGTGCTTTTTTTCATTGCGGGAATCGTTATCACGAAGGCGTACAAGGCATGTAAATGGGTGTGGGACTATTTCTGGCGCATACATAGAGTCAGAAGCGACGTAGGAAGGGATGAGAGCGGCGACTTACCTCGAGAAGGCGATGGTCTATGGGTAGCTCAGCCCATCTCAGAACTGACAATTCCCGGCTACAACCACAATATTCAAAACGCTAAGATATTGGTTGTTGCCAATGCAAAAGGAGGTGTTGGCAAAACGACCGTGGCAGCCTGCCTAGGGGGCAGATTCGCCGAGATCGCGATAGCGAATAACCACAAACCAGTACTTCTTATTGATTTGGATTTTCAAGGGTCTCTCTCGTCGATGTGTTTCGTCGGCGAGGAAAATTGGCTACCCGGCCCGAATCGGGATTCGGAAGCCACGTATCTTTTGAGTGGGAATAAAGATGCAAATGAGATTGCCAATATTAGCAAACAAGCAATGGTTGCCAAAGGCAATGAACTCTATGTGATCCCAAAATTGAAGGTCATCACATCCTACTATGACCTAGCCCAAGCTGAGAACCGTTTGATGGTCGAGTGGCTGATTGGAGACCGGAAGAAAGATCTCAGACTACATTTAGGAGAATTGCTGCACAGCAATGCCGTCCGCGAGGCATACAGCCTTGTCATTATTGATTGCCCGCCTCGTCTGACAACAGGAGCAATTCAGGCCCTGGCAGCTGGCACACATCTGTTGGTCCCGACGATATTAGATAATCCCTCAGCCGAAGCAGTTGTTACGTTCGTTCGTCAAGTCGAAGTTTTTCGCAAGGCAGGGCTATGTCCTAGCATAGAGTATCTGGGGGTTGTCGCCACAGTCGTCGACGGACGGCAGAACCTTGAACCAGAACGCATCAGACTTAGCGATCGGATTGGCCTGAGTTGGGATGATGGCGGAGTGGATGGTAAGATATCGCTCTTGCCCATGCCTACGGAAATTCCTGACAACAAGGCATTTCGAGATGCTGCAGGACAAGGTAACCCGTATTTCACCATGGGCGAAAACCAGCAGGTTAAATCAACGAAAGATGCCATTAAGGCACTTGCCAATGAGGTGGCTCGGAAGATGAACTTGCCACAGGATTAGTGGGGTCTATGGACTATGAATGGGAAGGACTTTTCTGGAATCTTAGATTGCTACGCAGGCTTGCTTGATAATTTTCAATGTTTCGATGATGCAAGAATCTTGCGTGCCGTCGCTTCTGTACTAGCTGAAACCGGCACCCAAACTGTAGCAGCAACCTGCAAGAAACTAGAGAAACTAAAGATCACTGAATGCAATGGTACCGGCGAGGTCGGCAGGTTCCTTTCTACAGCGCAAAACCTCCAAAAGTGCGTCGAGGCGACTTCCAAGAAAGCAATCGTGGACGATCTGAAACGGCTGCTCGAATTTCTGCCACCATTTGCTGAGTTATCAGCTGGGCAGTTGAGAGAGGCACTGCAATCGCAGCCGAAGTCGGCGACGCGAAAGCGGAGTCGATCGGCAGCATCGCTTTCTGATGATGGCATTGCCTCTTACGTTCATCAGTTAACGGATGCCCTAGGCAATGATCAGGCCTTTAGCGAGGTCTTCAACAGCCTGAAGAAGGATGTAGCAGTTAAAGCTCCTGTGGCTAAAAAAATCGCGCGTGAATTTGCCAAGAAAGCAGGTCGCACGAAAGCCGATTCACTCAAACTAATTTGGGAGCGACATGCCTCTGTAGTAGGGGCAAAAGCTAGAGCAGTAGCCACAGGCGACAGAACTGCCGGCTGATATCAATTTGTTGGCTCGACGACGGACTTACATGACACGCTACCCAACGACAGGATGGATCAATTCACTGAGGAGGATCAGAACTCAGAAGTCCTGACGAGAGACACTAGCTTTAGGCCAGGGTGGTGCTCAGCACACCTGTTTGCAGTAACTGATCAAGCAAGCAGCTCAGGAACGAGGGTTTCATGCGGCAATCAAACAGCCCACATTGGACGGCGTCCGGATGGACGTTGCCATATAGATGGGAGATAGGAAATTAGCATACGACGTTTCAGTCACATCCATACTCGATCATGAGCTGGCCAACATCACGAAGTGCCTGCAGGCAGGAACGGCCATTGTTAACGTGATTGCCAAGCCAATTGCCAGGGCCAGAGATACTTGAGAAAAACCTGAGTGCTGGTGGGCAAATGCGAAAAACATACCATATTTAAACTTGAGATTTTGACCGCTCTCTGCCAATTTCCATTGTCATTCTAAATGGACATATGTGTGTCGGTCGATCTTAAACTTCGACTGCAGCCAATGATGGAGGAAAATTGTGACAGCGTTTAATCATGTTTCTGGCACCGTGTCATTTTCATTTCAATATAACCGTTCGGTAATTCATTATGCAAATTTTGCAATGGAGCCCGCTGGTCCTATGCCGACCTATAGCGTTGGATCGACGATGGAGTTGCATGATGGCTCAAGCGGAACTTTAATCAAGGCAATGGGGAAGGTAATTGACATCCATTATTATACTGTGACTGATAATTCAGGTAATTTGTCGAATAATATGACGATAATTTGCGAAGACTCTCGCATCATGCCATGACAAAATCACCTACTGGTGATTGATTAATCAGCCATTGGGAGCCTAGGCTAATCATCTATGAAAGCGTGAGAGCTTGAGACATCGCATCCCTAATCTAATGCAAAAAATATCTTCGGCTATTTGAAACAGCAACAGACGTTTCAGCGGGATATTAGAATGACCTGCGCCCTTTGGCGCCTTCGTTCATTTGGAGAGTCCTTGGATTGAATATCTCAATGTTTCGAGTTCAGTGAGCGCGCCGGGCGTGGAGTTCTCAAATTTCCCTTGTAACTTAGGGTGGATAATCACCGTCTCGGTAGAGAAAAATCTCCTTAGATCCGGTTAAATGGCTTTCGTTTGGGCAGATCCAATTCTGATTCCAGAACGCTTGATCATAAAGACAGTTTTGCCTTTACCTCTTACGGTTTAGACTAACTGGAGCATATCAAACTCGAGGCCGTAGGAGTTTCCAAATGACGCGATTTGTAGTTTTCTGTTTCATTCTGTTGTTACTTATTGATCAATCAAACGCCTCGTGCTTCAACCGGACATTGAGCGTAACACGATACCATTATCTCAATCCAGCTAATATAGCCTCAAGTTATCAAGATATTTACAAGATCAAATTTACAGGTGCGGGCTCTGGGGCGACAGCTCAAATAACAAGATTGACAAGTGGTGCTATTGCCGCAAATCCATATGACAATACATTCGCGACATGGTCACCGGACGGAACACGGATCGCCTTTGGATCCACCCGCAGCGGTGGATATATACACATCTATGTAATGAATCATTCTGACTCGAATAACGATGGGCAGGGCGACAATCTAGTACAGGTAACCAACGACAATTTCGACTACGAAGATCTCTTTTGGGGAACGGGAAACAAAATCGTTTACACGACTTACAAGAGCGACCCTGGTGGCAAGTATCAAGTTCATATTGGCGAGTTGTCCCCGAGCACTCCCATCCTTATGGACCCTCTGAAATTAACATCAGGCAACACAACCAAGGGCGTGCCAGTGCTTAGCCCGGATGGACTAGCGGTACTTTTTCAAAATGAGGAGTCGCCGCACCCCAATCGAACTCAGTCAGTGAATCATGTATTGGCGGTTGGCGGGGCGACTACCAAGCTAATCGACAATAGCAAAACTCACCAAGGTCTACACATCAAACCCGACAACTCCACGCTTGTTACATCGTCCAATCTACTTGATCCAAACAAGCTCGATTTGCTTTCACGTAGCGTCGATCTAACCGTAAGCCCACCCACTGTGAGTAACCCCATCTCGCTGGATGTCACTCCTAGCCTAGACAAACACGACCCCGTTTATAGTCCAGACGGGGCATGCTTAGCTTTTTTGGGCAACGACAATAGCGTCATATATGGGCCCAACAGCGACCTTTACATTCGAGATCTGGCAAGCGGTACCACGCATAGAATGACATCAAGTCGAGATATTGCTGGTGTAGCCTGGATGCCGTAGCTGGTTCCAAAAACAACAGCCTAAATTGAGAAATGATGAAGATATGCCTTCAGCAAGCGTTTTGAAACCAACAACTTTTTTGGTCGCAGCCTTCGCCGTCTGTGTTGTTGTCGCAGAAGCATACGCCGAGAAAGCAAAGGCCGTGCGTTGCAAGGAATTTGATTCAACGATGGTCAAATCAAAGACCGTCAACAGCATCAAGGTTTACATTCACACGCTCGAAGCAGTCCCAGCATCCGGCATTACCGAACGCTGTTCGGCGGAGTTCCCGCCCTTGAATTTTTGCACACTCTCGCAGCACTCAGAAGGTGGCAGCAAGCGCCGCTGTAACGTGACATGGGCGAGGAGCATAGTTGATGCAGGTAGGTGGATTTTGCATGTGCGAAATGATGATACTAAAGGGAACAATCTGGTCTGCTCAATGATTTGTTTTTAACCTTCGCACACCTGCACCTGACCCAGTCATTTAAATTCCGGACCCTAGCGGAATTTGTTGACTACGTGAGGATTGAGTATGTTCAATCTCAGATCAAGTGTTAGTTTGCGGCATTAGGTAGCAAGCGCACTAACTTTCAGGTGGCTTCCGTTCCCTAAGTTAAAGAAAATCTGGGTATGGGCGATCCCTACCCAATTGTCGTATTGAAGCGAAAGCGTGACGAGCTATCAGGCGAGATACTTCGCCACAAAGAACGCTTGAAAGCCGCTCAAGCCGATCTGGAACACATAGACCACGTGCTGCGCATCATGGGCTACGACAAAGGCCCATCGCTTATTCAGCCCATCAAAAAGAGCATCTGGTTGTTCAAGCGCGGAGAGTTGAAGCGTCTCATTCTGGACATCCAGCGCAAGGCCGGTCGGCCCTTATCCAACCGGGAATTCAGCATCGAGGTTATCCACCGCAAAGGCAGGGAAAACACCGCGCCGATACAGCGGGTTATGGACAAGAAAGTGCGTGGCGCGCGGCGGCGGATCGGAAATAAAAAGGACGGGCCAACCCTCGTTTAATGAAAATTACCAGTTAGAAAATCGCCAAACCAACAAGAAACCCCCCGAATGCCAAAAATGTGAAGCTTAATATTAATTCAGGCCAAGCATATTTGCGACGCTTAAAGCACACAGCATGTCGCGAAAGATTTCCAGAAATTTTGTCTCGAAATCGGAGTTTATCGAGAAGCAGTAAACGTAGCGCAGCCAATATCAGTAGTAATACTACAATTACGGATAGCCCGTCGGTTATCATCAAACTATAGAGCGCCTGTACAAACGGTGGCTGTTCACCTAGCACTGACGAGTCTTTGCCGAGGAAATTTAGAGCGCCGACCAGCACCAATATAAAGGTGATAATTTTATCGGCTAAATGATGCAGACGGGGAATAAGATGTCTCTGCTCATTGTCCAGCGCTATCGCGATTTCACTTTTGGCCGACTCTTCGAAATGAACCAAAGAATAGTCAAGACCATCAGCCTCTTTTTCTGTCATGATATTTTTTCGAAAGGAATGAAGATAAGCAATTACCCCCAACGCCCTATGCAGCGATTGGCTATGACCATTGCGCCTCAGCACAATTGCTTTCCGAGCGAGAGAATAGTTAACTTGCCCTTTCCAGTCATCATCTTCGGGGCAAACGTCCAATATTCTATCTGTATCATGGGGATGAAATTTGTGCTTGTGCAACAAATCTCTAAGAAAGAAGTAGAATTGAGAACAAACTGACTGCTCTAAATCTGAAAAGCCAATCGCTTCATCAGGTGATGGCATTTTTTCTGGCGATATTACAATTATGCCACTGCGCTGAATTTCAAACATTACAACGGCAGATGCTTTTTCCCGAATTGCATCCCCGAGTGTCGTGTCAAGACGTAACTCATTGTTGGGGGGGCTCTCTACAGTACGCATCGAGTCGCGCACTTGCGACCTTACCTCACGCCATTCATCTGGCTTGAATAATAGGACCTTCCCCGCCAAGAAGTCGTCTTCCCCCCAGTGACGCATGTAGCAAACAAAATATAAATTGCCGTTTTTCTCGTAGAATATCTTGTCTACGAGATTTTTGGAAAATATCCAGTTCGACAGAAATGGTATCGATGTGTCAGAAAGATTGCGCCGTTGGAAGCCTATGAAATGAGTGCCAGCGTCCTCTAGATCACCGCTAAACACCACAGGGCTGGGATGATTTGAGAGGCCTGCTATTGAAAAAGATAGTCGACCAACAACATTTGGCACCCAGCCAGCATATTTTTTCATGAATTAGGTTAGGCGATCTATCATTTCGTCAGAAAGTCGGCCCTGCGGAATAAGCTTGCCATCCTTGTTTACGGCAAGCCCTGCAGAAATGGCATGGTCCCGCTGTTGCTTGGAATAGGGGTCACGATTACCGGATAAAGCTTCCCATGAACTCTCGGGGGATTTGTTTGCGGCAGCCCGAAAGGCTTCATCGCGAGAGGAAAACAGAACGATTGCGTGTCGAAACAACACGAGACCGATGAATAAAAACAGTATCCCGCCTAGAAAGGGAATAATATTTTGAAGGAGAGTTTCCATAAAGATCAAGAGAGCCAACCTCGAATCGTACTGGTACTCACCTATTGTAAGTGATTATGCAGCCAATTACAAGAGTCGGGGGTTGACTCTGGAGCGCAGTTGTGATTTTGCCGCTTTGGTGTTGCCACAACCTCGTTAAGGCTGTGAAGTCGTGCGCGGCCAATAGCCCGCCCACTGTCGGCTCACGGGATGCGCCAGTGCCAAACCAAGCGCTCGGCCTGCCAAAGCGCCATTGGCTTCACGGCAATGTCTGGAAGCGATAGGCACGGAAACCTTACTCTTGCGCTGATTGTAGGCGCCGTTCTCGTATTTGTGGTGCTGCTGTTCGCTGCGATAGTGTCAGAGCATCGCGCCCAAATGCATCGGATCTACGAGGACTATCAGCAGAATACTGCCAAAGAGCAACGCAAGGCCGCCGACAAAGCAGCACGCACCTGCATCGGGATGGAGGTGGTCGCTATCACGAAATGCGTATCTGGTCAGATAGCAGCTCATTACAATCAGCAGACTACTAGTCAGGACCTGAAGGCCCAGAAAGATATGGCCCTTTGGACCTTTTGGATGTTCGTGGCCTCTTGCGGGACCGTCCTGACTGCGGCGATTGGCATTTACTACATACGTAGCACCCTTGAGGAAACACGAAAGACTACTAAGGCCGGTAGCATCGCCGCCCAGGCTGCCCAAACTTCCGTTAAAGCCTCGCGAGAAATCGCGGAGCGCGAACTGCGGGCCTATGCATGCATTGAAAGTGTACGATGGAAGCTGGACCGCGAAGCCATCCAAGTCAGTGTGTTGGTCAAGAACTTCGGTCAGACACCAGCGTATGATTTGGACGTTCAAGGGACATCGAGTCTTTATGAGGCCAATGAGGCACCTGAATTCCATGAGTGGGATGCCAGCGACCCGAAAAACACAAACCGTATTGGGGCCGGGCGCCCACACCCAACAATTCGTTGTCCTTAGCGGCGCTCGCGCAACCGATTTCAGTGACTTGCGCGCTGGATTGCTGTCCCTCCACACGAGCGGAGAGGTCCGGTATCGCGACGCCTTTGGCCATGATCGATTCACAAAATATCGGTACACGTGCGGCGACCCCGTTGGCTTCGTCGACGACTACATGTCCACTTGTCCAGAGGGCAACGAAGCCAACTAACAATTTTTGAATTCTCAAATACTCTTCGCTCTCAGCAAGGTGGCAAGCTGACCAGAAATCTTGGTGCGCTTGCTACCTAATGCCGTTAGTTTGGATCAGCTCGGACCGTTTATTCGACGTCGTTGGCGATGCCAGTAGACAATTTGAGAACCAGCGAGACTTTTGCGAGATTGTCGTCGTTTGGCCTACAAACTCCATGCTCCCATTGTTCCACGGTGCTGTAATTTAGTCCAAGAAGCTCGGCGAATGCGGCCCGTGTAAGACCTGCCTTTTTGCGCCTCCACGTAAGCTGTTCGGCGAATATTTTCCCCTCAGGAAACGGGTCGTAACCGAGCCAATCGATAATGTGTGGGATGAATCTCACAGCTGGTTCTACACCGTGCTTCTCCCAGCCAATCCAGGTCCATGAACCACATTGTATTGCCTCTGCTGCATCGCGCTGTCGCTGTCCCAATTGAATACGTCGACGCTTAAGGTGCTCTCCCAAGGCATCCGGATTCTCTTTGTAATCAAAGGGTCTTACCGCTTTCAGCCGTATTTTCTGGAATGGCAACAAGGCAACGCCTCTCTGCCGCTGCGGGCGCGCAGGCGATCCGGGCTTCAGTTGCGGCCAGGGACGCCATTGTGCCGAACGGTACCAGTCGCGAATCTCCGGGCCGCTCCTCGACCGGATCGATTTGCAGATTGAAGTCCCTGCCATGACGGCCTCAGAACTTATTGCACCGGCAGCTGCGGAGAAGAGCGCCGATGTCCTTGCCCGCGTCACGGCGGCGCGCGAGAAGCAAGCCGCACGCTTTGAAGCGCTGGGCGAAGTGGCAGCGTTCACAAATGCTGATTGCTCGGGACCGCTTCTCGAGAAGATCGCCGAACCGGATCCTACAGGACTTTCATTGTTGAGAGATGCCGCCGACAAACTCCAACTCAGTGCCCGTGGCTATCACCGCACGCTTCGTGTGGCCCGGACGCTCGCTGATCTTGAAGGCACAGTCGGCGTCAACCGCGTTCATATCGCCGAGGCCCTGAGCTATCGTGGCGAAACGCTGCGGCGGATGGCAGCGGCCTGAGAAATATCGAGCCTCATATAGATTGCCGGCTCTTGTTGGCTTTCTTGTCGCAGACCCCCTCTGATAGACAGGTGGTTGGCAGGGCAGCCCGTTGAGCAACGTCCAATCATTCGTGCTATCAACCAGTGATGAACCTGACCTCACGACGATATGCCGTTGACGACGCTCTAACGGCCCAGGAGTTCTTCCACTCCCGTGGTTGGACAGATGGATTACCAATCGTCCCGCCCACCGCCGTGGCGGTCCAAGCCTGCCTGGACTGGGCCATGATGCCGCCTGATCATCTCGTCGGCGTCGAGCCGGTTCGCGAGCGCGCCATCACGGCAGAGAAACTTGCGATCAATGCTGTCATGGCAGGATGCCTACCGATGCACTTTCCGGTCGTCGTTGCCGCGTTCACGGCCATGTTGCAGGAGCCCTTCCTGCTGCACGGTGCAACCGCAAGCACAGGTGGATGCGCGGTTCTCATCGTTGTGAACGGTCCGATCCGCAGCGAACTTGGAATGGACGCCACATTCAATGCGCTTGCGTCGAGCGATCGCGCAACGACAACGATCGGCCGGGCCATACGCCTTATTCTCTGCAATCTGCTCGAAGCGCGCCCTGGCGATGTCGACCGATCAACTCTCGGACACCCAGGAAAGTTTAGCTATTGCATGGCGGAGGACGAAGAGAATTCGCCGTGGCTTCCCCTTGCACAAGAGCGCGATGTTCCACCTGACTTTTCTGCCGTCACGGTCATGGCAGCCGGTGCACCACGCCAGTTGATGAATGAGTGGACAACGCATCCGGAGGAGATACTGGCAACCTATGTCTCCGAGATAAAGGCCAACATGCGCCATTACTCGATCTGGCCGGGCAACTACGCCATTGTCATTCCACCGCAATTACGAACGCATTTCGAGAAGGCCGATTGGTCAAAAGCCGACATTCGGAGCCATGTACATAAACATGCCCGCATTGAGCGTAAGGAGTGGGCTGATTGCGGGAAGGGCGCTGTCGTCGGCACCAAAGGCGCAAAGGAATATGCAGCTCTTCCCGACCCTGACCATCTGCTCGTTATCGCAGCTGGCGGACCGGCCGGAGGCTTCGGCGCTGTCATTCCGCCGTGGCTCGGGCCGAAAAGCAAAGCTGTTACTGTCACAATCGGGGCTTGTATTGACTGCGCACCATGACCGACAGCCCAATATGTCGGCTACGACCTCGCTTGATGCAACCGCACCAGAAAGCTGGAATAGACCAGATGAGTATTGAAATTCTCGACCCGACACATGAAGCCGGCTCAGTGGAATTCAGCGCGGCAGACAGACTGAAGTCGCTTGAAGGCGCAACAATCGGGATTATCTCGAACGGCAAGAAGGGAACCAAGACCTTTTTCGACGCTTTCGAGAAAGAGCTGATGCAGCGACACCATGTGGCCAACGTTGTCCGCATAACCAAGACAAACTATAGCGCGCCGGTTGATCGCGCGTTGCTGGACGAAGCACAAAAATGGAACGCGCTGGTGGCCGGCATCGGAGACTGAGGCAGCTGCTCGTCGTGCAGTTTGCACGATTCCATTATTGGCGAAAGACTTGGGCTTCCATCGATCGGCATCATGACCTCTCAGTTCGTCAGCGCCGCTGAACTGATCGCTCGCGTTCTTGGGGCCGAAGGCTATCCTTTTGTTGTCATCAATCATCCGATTTCGAGCAGTTCGGCGGATGGCCTTGCAGATCGCGCCCGCAAGGCCGTCGCGGACGGTGTCGACATTTTGACCGGCCAATTGGCCTGACGGTCGGACTCGAAAGTCCGGAAGCCGGCCACTGCCCGGTAACATCGAATACCAACAGATAGGGGTTTACCCGCAGATGACTTGCGCGGCATGATCGCGCCATGGAGCAACATAGCGACGCCACCCTCCCGGAGACAGCAGCGGGTCCGAAGATGCCTGGCCTCACGAAAGCCTTTCTCATTTCGGGTCTGGTTCTCTTTGCCTCTATTCTCCTTGCTCAGGGTTCATCGGTTCTCATTCAGCTCGCTGTCGCGTTGCTTGTCTGGTTTTTGATCAATGCCGTTGCCGATGGCATTCAAAGACTATCGCTCCCTCGCGGTTTTGCGCTTGGCATCGCCATTATCGCGATCTTCGTTTCGGGATTCTTTGTTTTGAACCTGGTGGTCGCCAATCTAACCGCGATGACGGCGCGAACCCCCGAATTTCAAAGTAGTTTCAACCCTCTCATCAACAAGATCGCCGACTTCGCCGGGCTGTCCGACAAGGATGTGCTCAATCAGATGTTCGATCGGCTGGGTGTGGAGAAACTCTTTGGAATGATGGTATCGGCAGCTGCCAGTTTCGTCAGCCAACTCGGCGTCATCATTGTTTATGTGATTTTCCTGCTCATAGAGCAGACATTCTTCGAGGTAAAACTTAGAGCCCTCATTCGTAATGAAGACAAGCGCGAGCATGTGCAGCGCATTCTGCAACGCGTGGCTCGCGACGTGCAAAGCTATATGTGGATCATGACGCTGATGAGCGGGCTCACCGCCGGCCTTGCCTACATCGTGATGACGTGGATCGGTCTCGAGCAAGCCGCCTTTTGGGCCTTCCTCATCTTCTTCCTGAATTTCATTCCGACGGTCGGCTCGATCATCGCGACTCTATTTCCGGCCATGTATGCCTATGTACAGTTTCAGGAATTCTCCAATCCGCTGATTATTCTTATCCTTATCGGATTGATCCAATTCGTCATTGGAAATGTGCTTCAACCGCGCCTTGCCGGAAAAACACTGAACATGAGCCAATTCGTCGTCATTCTCTCGCTCTTTGTCTGGGGCGCGGTTTGGGGCGTCGTCGGCATGTTTCTGGCAGTCCCCATGACGGCGATCCTGATGATCATCTTTTCAAATTTCGAAACAACCCGCCCTGCTGCAATTCTGATGTCCCAGGAAGGTCGGGTCGAAACCGATGGCACTCCGACGCGTTGAGGCGAGGGCATGTGGGCATTGTTTCATCCCGTCACGGATCAATTGCGTTTGGTAAGCCTTTCTCAAGCATGACAAGTCTAGGATTCGCCTGACGATTCTGTTTTTGGTCTCGCGTCAGGTAAGCTCGTGCGTTTGCAAGTACCCAATTCGTTTGCGGATAGCCTCGTTCCGGCGAACTCCAATGATGCGGATGGAATGCCGCCGCCTCAGCCGGTCGAGGAGGTCAAGACCTCGCCCTGGCCCATAACAGGTGAAGTCGTCCTCGCCGTCACCGGCGTTATGGCTCTGGGCCTCGGCAGTCTGCAGGCCTTCTCCGTAATTCAGAATCACCATCTGCTGCTCGCCACTGGCATCGGAATGCTCGGATTTGCCGGTTTTGCATTCTGGGCCCGGCGCCGCACACCGCCGGCCGAGCGCGACATGATCGGCGCCCTGAATGCGCTTGGGCACGATCTGGAACACAATATCGAGGAGCTCAAGGACGTCCATTGGGAGCTTCGCGAGAGCGAAGCGCGTTATCGCGATCTCCTCGATTACCAAGGCGATGTCATAGCCAGGCGCGACCGCGCGGGCCGGCTGACCTTCGTCAACGACGCATTCTGCCGGACTTTCGGCGTCGCGCGTGAGACGATCATCGGCCAGAGCTTCCGGCCGACTCGTATCGAGGGCGAAACACTGGACGATGCGGCGAGCGCAGCGCCGGACGCCCAGAAATGGCGATACCAGCAATGCGTTTCCACCAGCGACGGCGCTCGCTGGTTCGTCTGGGAAGAGTTCGCAATCTACCAAGAAGGCGGCGTGCTCAAGGAGTTTCAGTGCGTCGGCCGCGATATCACCGAGCAACGCGCTGCTGAATCGGCCCTCCAGGAAGCCCGCGATCAAGCCGAAGCCGCCAACCGGGCGAAGTCGCGCTTCCTGGCCGCCATGAGCCACGAGATCCGCACACCCATGAATGGAATCCTTGGGATGGTCGGGTTGATGATGGACACCGATCTGACGCCGGAGCAACGCACCTATACCCGCGCGGTCAACACCTCTGCCAAAACGCTGCTCTCGATTATCGACGAGATCCTCGATTTTTCGAAAATCGAGGCGGGAAAGCTGGAGATTGCAACAGAACCCTTCGACCTCGCTGAAGCCGTTCAGGGGGTTGTCGAGCTCCTGGCACCGCGGGCCATGGATCGATCGCTTGAAATCGGCTGGTTTATCGATCCCACACTCCCCCGAACTATTCTTGGGGACGAAATCCGCATTCGCCAAATCCTGATGAATCTGGTTGGAAACGCGATCAAATTCACGGAATGCGGCGGCGTTGCCCTGAGGGTCATCCGGACACCGGGCGCGCAGTGCGCACCCGGATCGATCAGTATTCGTTTCGCCGTCATCGATACGGGCATCGGCTTAACACCTGAAGCCTGCCAGACAGTGTTCGGCGAGTTCGAGCAAGCCGACGGCGGCACGACGCGGCGATATGGCGGCACAGGTCTGGGCCTCGCGATATCCCGCCGCCTCGTAAATGAAATGGGCGGAGAGATCTGGGTCGACAGCCGCGTCGGGACCGGTTCGACCTTTACGTTCGACGCTCCATTCAAGGCGGATCCCGATTCACCGGCCATTGATGCGGACTGGCCGAAGCCACAGGACATCTCTCGCGTCCTGATCATCAGCGATGCGGATATCGAAGCCTCGTTGATGGCCGAGTATCTCGAAAGCGCCGGCTGCAATGTCGAGCATAGCCGCCCGGATGTTGCTGCTCTGGCGCTCTGGAGTGCCGCCGAGAATGGCATACCTTTCGATGCCGTCATCGTCGACGCCGGGGACACGGAGAGGACCGCAAGTCTCTTCGAGCAGGCACGCGAGGCTGCTGGGCCCGATACCGCTGTCAAGACGATCCTCGTGGTCGATGCATCAGAGCGCAGTGAGATTTCGACGCTCAAAGACCGCGGTCTGGACGCATATCTGGTGCGCCCGATCCGGCCAATGTCCCTCTTTGCGCAGATTGGCGGAGACGAGCACCACCCGGTCACAGCCGCGCTGCGCAACCCGCAAATCGGTTCGCACACCCTGGCGGTGCTCCCCGAAGGCGATTCAACCCAGCGCCGGGCACTGTTGGCGGAAGACAATCAGATCAATGCCCTCCTCGCGCGAAAAATGCTCGAGAAATCAGGCTGGCAAGTCGTCCATGTGTCAAACGGGTGCGAAGCCGTCGAGACAATGAATCGTGTGATCGAGGGCCGATTGTCGCCCCCCTTTGATCTCGTCCTGATGGATATCCATATGCCGGAAATGGACGGGATTGAAGCAACACAGGAAATCCGCAGACTGATGGATCAAGCCGACCATCAGGCGCCGCCAATCGTCGCACTTACGGCCAATGCCATGCCCGAGGAACGCCAGCATTATCTCGAATCGGGCCTGGATGATTATCTCGCCAAGCCGTTTGAGCGGGACGATCTGGAAGAATTGCTGGCAAAATGGTCGCGAAATGGTGGTTTTCAAGCGTCTTCCGGCGACGGCTCGACGAGTGTCTGACGGCAATCCTGCGGCAGTGCGACATTATGCTTCACAGACCAGTCGTCCCGGTATTCCGGAGTTGGCGGAGCATGCTGCCCCGAAATTGTCACAACTCCTTCGAAATGGTTTGATATGGGCCTTATATGATGGGCATATCGACGGATAGTTTGTTCATGCCTGAGAAGCGTCTCGCACGTGGTAACGCGTATTTCAGGACTATGCCCCTCCCTGGCTCTAGGAATCTGCGGAAAGGGACTGCATGAAGCTCAAGAAGCGGGGCATCGTCAGCCGATTTAAGCCCAACAAATCACTGCGCGCCATGTCCGGGCGCATGGCACCGTTTCGACCGCGCCATGGCAAACCGCCACTTGTCGGCCGGCGTCTTCCGCCAAAGGTTTACGGCACGCTCGGAAAGCTCGAAGTTCGCCTGGCACAGTCGCGCGCTGAGATTCGCCGCGCGCAGAAGCTCCGCTACCATGTGTTCTACAATGAGATGTCCGCGATCCCGGATGCACTTGCCATGATGTCGCGGCGCGATGAGGATCCTTATGATCCCATCTGCGATCATCTGCTTGTCGTCGACCACGGGGATGAGCCCAAAAAGGCCCGTCGGCCATGGCCGCGCCGTCCACGTGTTGTCGGAACTTATCGCGTTTTGCGCCAGGATGTTGCAGACCTTCACGACGGTTTCTACACTCAGGGCGAGTATGACGTTCAGTCGCTCATCGACGCCAAGAGTCCGCAATACAACTTTATGGAACTTGGCCGGTCCTGTGTCCTAAAACCCTATCGAAATCGACGATCCATCGAGTTGCTTTGGCAAGGCTTGTGGACCTATATCCGTGAGAATGGCATTGACGCCATGGTCGGTTGCGCCAGTTTCGAAGGCATCGATCCGCGGCAACACGCAATGGCGCTGAGTTTCCTGCATCACAATGCTCTCGCACCCGAGGATTGGCGCGTACAGGCGCACGACCATCTGCGAGTCGATATGAATATGATGCCGGCTTCCGACGTCGATTCACGCGCTGCCTTGAAGGCCCTTCCACCTTTGATCAAAGGGTATCTGAGGCTGGGCGCCTACGTTGGAGACGGGGCGGTGATTGACCACCAATTCGGCACGACGGACGTACTTATCATCCTTCCGGTGGAAGCGATCAATGCGCGCTATTTCGCGCACTTCGGCGCCCCGGATGAATTCGGCTCATCCGTGACGCCTGAGCGCGGCAGTCGCCTGAACTGACGGCTCGGATCTCAGAGCGCGTTATCCATTGATATCATATGCTGCGATGGCTGCCATATTGACGAGCGTGGCGTCTGTTGCACCGAGCGTCGCAATTTGCACTGACTTTTCGAGCCCGACGAGCAGTGGCCCGATCACCGTTGCATCGCCGAGCGTCTGAAGCATCTTCGTCGAGATCGACGCGCTGTGGAACGCCGGCATGACGAGAACATTCGCTGTATCGGAAAGCCGGCAGAACGGGTAGAGCGCCATCGCTTCTCGGCTCAGCGCCACATCGGCACCCATCTCACCATCATACTCGAAATCAACACCGCGCTTATCGAGGATTTTGACGGCATCGCGGACATATTCGGCACGGGTTCCGGGAGGATTTCCAAATGTCGAATAGGCTAGAAGCGCAACACGAGGCTCATAACCAAACCGGCGGGCAACGCGGGCCGCTTCTTCCGATATGTCTGCCAGTTCTTCGGCCGTGTGCCAGTCATGAACCGACGTATCGGCAATGAGAACGGTTCGGCTGCGGCAGACTGCCAATGAGATGCCAATCGACTTGTGACCTTCCATCGGGTCCAGCACCATGCGCACCGCATCGTATGAAGTCGGCCAATCCCGCGTGACGCCGGTCACCATGGCATCGCCATGTCCGAGAGCAACCATACAGGCGCCATAAATATTGCGATCCGTATTTACAAGCCGTTGACAATCACGCTGCAGGTAACCTGATCGCTGCAACCGCGCATAAAGAAAGTCGGCATACTCAGTATTCCGGCCCGAAACCGCTGCATTGTCGATCTCGATCTGTTCCCGGTACTCGATACCGGCAGCCTGAAAGCCTTCCATGATTTCTTCGGTCCGGCCGATCAGCACGGGTTGCCCGAGGCCGGCATTGTAGAACGCATTGGCCGCTCGGATGACCTGCTCTTCCTCGCCCTCGGCAAAGACCACGCGTTTCGGATTCTGGCGAACCTTGTTGAAGATGGTCTGTAGGGTCCCTGCGACCGGATCAAGGCGCGCACTCAACGTCGCCTTATAGGCCTCCAAGTCCACGATCGGACGGCGCGCAACACCCGAATCCATCGCAGCCTTTGCGACGGCCGGCGGCACATGAGAGATCAGTCGCGGATCAAAGGGAACAGGGATGATGTAGTCGCGGCCATAACGGGGGCGATGACCTTGATAGGCGGCGGCAACCTGGTCCGGCACATCCGATCGAGTAAGATCCGCCAAAGCCTCGGCTGCAGCGATCTTCATCGCCTGGTTGATGGTCGTTGCCTGAACGTCGAGGGCACCGCGAAAGATATAGGGGAAGCCCAGAACGTTATTGATCTGGTTGGGATAGTCGGAACGGCCTGTCGCCATGATCGCATCGTCGCGAATTTCGGCGACCTCTTCAGGCGTGATTTCCGGATCCGGATTCGCCATGGCAAAAATGATCGGATTGTCGGCCATGTTCCGAACCATATCCGGCGTCACGGCACCCGCCACCGAAAGTCCGAAGAAGACATCGGCACCGTGAAGGGCATCCTCAAGTGTCCGAGCGTCGGTTTCGGCAGCGTATGCCGACTTCCACTGATTCATGCCGTCTTCACGGCCTCGATAGATCACCCCGCGCGAGTCGCACAAGATGATGTTCTTGGTTGGCAAGCCCATCGCAGTCAGCAACTCAAGGGATGCAATCCCCGCCGATCCGGCACCGTTACACACGAGCTTGGTGTCACGGAACGTGCGCCCGGTCAGGTGCATCGCGTTGATCAGACCTGCGGTCGCAATAATTGCCGTTCCATGCTGGTCGTCATGGAAGACCGGAATATCCAGTATTTCGCGCAAGGCTTCTTCAATAAGGAAACAATCGGGCGCACGAATATCCTCCAGATTGATGCCGCCGAATGCCGGCCCGAGATAGCGCACGCAATTGATGAAGGCATCGACGTCGGTGGTATCGACCTCGAGATCGATGCCATCCACATCGGCGAAGCGTTTGAAGAGGACCGCCTTACCTTCCATCACGGGCTTGGAGGCCATCGCGCCAAGATTCCCCATGCCGAGGATCGCGCTACCATTGGTCACGACGCCAACAACATTGCCTTTGTTGGTGTAGTCATAGGCAAGGGCCGGATTATCGGCGATCGCCTGCACGGGCACAGCAACACCCGGCGAATAGGCGAGCGAAAGATCCCTCTGGGTCGCCATCGGCTTGGTGGGCGCGATTTCGAGCTTGCCCGGCTTGCCTTGCTGATGAAATTGCAGCGCTTCCTGCGCCGTGAATGTTGGTCGGTCCGACTTCTTCTGCATGGTCGCTTACACTCGTCTCCCTACGCAAATCTATCCGCTTGGCGGACTTTGCCTTTTTCGTAATCCTGAACCATAGAGACCGGCCTTCTCGCCGACAACACGACATTCTTACCGCTCGCACTTCCCATCGCTGCATCGCCCACGGTATGTGTGTGACGATCAACCACTTTCGGGCCTATCTCTACACCATGACATCCAAGTCCTCCGCTAAAGCCGGCCCACCGCGAACCCCTGCGGCAGAGGCTGGCGTGACGCCGATGATGGCCCAGTTTCTGGAGATTAAGGGCGCCAATCCCGACTATCTCCTGTGGTATAGGATGGGCGATTTTTATGAGCTGTTCTTCGATGACGCCGTCGTCGCCGCGTCAGCCCTCGACATTCAGTTAACCAAACGCGGAAAACATCTCGGTGAAGACATACCGATGTGTGGGGTTCCGGTGCGCCGTGCCGAAGAATATCTGCGACGCCTGATCGCGCAGGGCCATCGTGTGGCGGTCTGCGAACAACAGGAAGATCCTGCACAAGCACGCAAACGCGGCCCGAAGGCCGTTGTGCATCGCGCGGTCGTTCGCCTCGTTACCGCCGGTACGCTTACCGAGGACGAACTCCTGGATGCCAAAGCCGCCAATTATCTGACAGCACTCTTTCGAACACCGAATGCTCCATCGTCTGCTGACGAAGTGTTCGGCCTCGCATCGATCGACATCTCCACCGGCCAGTTTGTTATCGCAACCGTTTCAGATGCCGACTTGCCCGGCGAGCTTCACCGCCTCCGCTCCAGCGAAATCATCGTCAGCGATGACCTCGCGGATACGTCGTTGCTTGCAGGCGCACTTGAAGGTCTTGAGACCGCCGTGACGCCAGTCCCCAAGCCTTACTTCGACAGCCTCGCCGGCGAACGGGATCTGAAGGCGAAACTCGGAGTTGCCACACTCGATGGATTCGGCGGATTCGAACGGCATGAACTTGCGGCCGTCGGGGCCCTTCTCAAATATGTCGATGTAACCCAGCTCGGACACCGGCCCGCTCTGCGACCACCTGAACGCGTGGGTCCTGAAACCATTCTCGTGGTGGACAAGGCAACACGGTCCAGCCTGGAAATCACGGCGGCGCTGCGCGGTGGACGGCACGGCAGCCTGCTGCATGCCATCGATCGTACCGTCACCGGCGCAGGTGCGCGAACGCTCGCGGATCGCCTGACGAGCCCCCTGACGGATCCCGACGCCATCGGCGCTCGTCTCGATGCCCTTGCCTACCTCCTCGACCAGGCCATGCTTCGGCGTCAGAGTCGTGATCTGCTGAAATCGGCACCCGACATTGCGCGCGCACTGAACCGTCTTAGTCTCGATCGGGGCGGACCACGAGATCTTGGTGCTGTCAGAGACGGCTTGAACGCTGCCGAACGGTGCGCGGAATTGCTGCGTCAGTCAGGCGACGTCATGGGTCTGCCAACGGCGTTGGCAAGCGTCGGTGACAGGCTTTCGGCAGTGGCCAAAGATTTGGAACACCTGCTGACAACAGCACTCGCCGACGAGCTTCCCATCTATCAGCGCGATGGCGGCTTTGTGCGTGCAGGCTTTCAAGCCAATCTCGACGAAAATCTGGCGCTGCGCGATCAGAGCCGACAAATCATCGCCGGCCTTCAGGCCGACTATGCAGAGAAAACAGATATCAAAGCGCTCAAAATCCGGCACAACAACGTCCTTGGCTACTTTGTCGAGACCACAGCGGCTCACGCAGACCGTCTGATGCAGCGCCCCCTGTCCGATCGCTTTATTCATCGTCAGACATTGGCCAGTGCCGTGCGCTTTACCACGACCGAACTTGGCGAACTCGAGGCCAAGATCACCGCTGCTGCCGATCGGGCGCTCTCAATCGAGCTGGAAATATTTGAAACCCTGAAGACTGCGGTCCTGGATGCAGCGCACGGTTTGGGAGAGATTGCCGAGGCCCTTGGCGAGCTCGACGTTCAGGCTGCGCTGGCCGAGTTAGCAGACGAACAAAACTATGTCCGTCCGTCGGTCGATCATTCGACGGAATTTTTGATTGAAGGTGGCCGGCACCCGGTCGTCGAGCAAGCGCTCATCAAGGGCGATCAAGGCCCCTTCATCGAGAATGGCTGTGTGCTCGGTGGCGAGGGAGATGCGTCGCGGCGCATACTGGTTGTCACAGGGCCGAACATGGCCGGCAAGTCGACTTTTCTAAGGCAGAATGCCTTGATTGTAATTCTCGCGCAGATGGGATCATTCGTGCCAGCAAGCAAGGCACGCATCGGTGTCGTTGACAGACTGTTCAGCCGTGTCGGTGCGTCGGACGATCTTGCCGGCGGCCGCTCGACATTCATGGTCGAGATGGTCGAGACGGCTGGCATTCTCAATCAGGCCGGCGACCGCGCGCTGGTCATTCTCGACGAAATCGGACGCGGGACGGCTACATTCGACGGCCTCTCGATCGCCTGGGCGACGGTTGAACATCTCCATGAGGTCAATCGCTGCAGGGCCCTCTTTGCTACCCACTATCATGAGCTGACGGCTCTGGCGCAGAAACTCACTCATGCCGCCAATGCAACGATGGACGTCAAAGAGTGGCGCGACGAGATTATCTTTCTGCATAAGGTCGTCGCGGGGGCAGCAGACAGATCCTATGGAATCCAAGTTGGCAAACTGGCCGGATTACCCGAAGCGGTGATTGCCCGGGCCGCGGAAGTTCTTGACCATCTGGAAAATACGGAGCAGCGCTCGACGGACGATCTCGCTGACGACCTGCCGCTGTTCGCCGCCGCCCGCCCTCAATCCGGGCCGACCCAAGGCGCTCCATCTGCAATTAACGCTGCTCTGGAGATGCTCAATCCGGACAACATGACGCCCAAAGAGGCACTGGACGCCCTCTATCACCTGAAGACCATTGCACGCGACGAGGCGGACTAGATCAACCTGCGCTTAGTCGGAATCGACAAAGCGCAGAAAAAGTTGATCGACTCTAAACTGCTAGAGCAACTTGTGTGCGTTTGACTAAACGCACGCTGCTCTAGGTCATGAATTCATAAGTGCCAATCGGTAACCTCCACGTGCTAGATAGGTTGACGTACGCTACCTCATGAGTTTGCGGTGAGAGGATGGATCAGGACCTCAGACGACGCGCGCCCTATTTTGACTCCGGAGATGCCCGTGAACGCCTGAGCAATACGTGGCGCGAACTCTCGGGACAGGAGCATCCTGCGCGAAATGCGATCCTCGAAGTCCTGAAGACCCTTGTTGAAGAGTCCCGGGCGGAGGCCGCTCGACAGCTTGAGGCGGAAGGAAACGGCCGGCGGATGGCCGAAGGGCTGGCCACGCTGCAGGACGAGTTGATCCGTCTGATTTACGATTTCACGGTTCAGCACATTTATCGCGCCGAGAATCCGTCCGATGCAGAACGCATGTCGATCATTGCGACGGGCGGTTATGGGCGCGGCCTACTGGCGCCCGGTTCCGACATCGATTTGCTCTTTCTTCTGCCCTACAAGCAGACGGCCTGGGGCGAGAGCGTCGTCGAGTATGTCCTCTATCTCCTGTGGGATCTCGGCTTCAAGGTCGGACATGCCACACGCACGGTCGGTCAGTGCATCAAGCTTTGCAGAGAAGACATGACGATTCGCACTTCGGTCGTCGACATGCGCCTCATTCATGGCGAGCGTGCGCTTTACGAAGAGCTTGAGACGCGGTTCTGGAAGGAAGTGGTCAACGGAACGGCGCGCGACTTCATCGAAGCCAAACTTGCGGAACGCGATGACAGGCACAAACGATCGGGCGCGTCTCGATATCTCGTGGAGCCGAACATCAAAGACGGCAAGGGCGGCCTGCGCGACCTGCACACGCTTCATTGGCTGGTGACTTATGTTTATCCTGCGACCGCCGAAGAGGACTTCGTTTCGGAAGGGATCTTTTCTGCCGAAGAACTCAAGACATTCCGAAAATGCGAGGACTTTCTGTGGACCGTTCGCTGTCATCTCCACCTGTTGACCGGACGCCCCGAAGAACGGTTGTCCTTCGATGTCCAAATGACAATGGCGGAACGCCTTGGCTACAAGGACCATTCAGGGCAGCGCGCCGTCGAACGGTTCATGCGGCATTACTTTCTGATCGCGAAAGATGTCGGGGACCTGACCCGGATCGTCTGTTCGGCGCTCGAAGTGAAACAACTGAAGTCGCTGACCGGCCTCAACGAACTTTTGTCGACGCTGACATGGCGCAAGCGCGCAAAGCTCCGCAAGACATCCGACTTCCGTATCGACAATGGCCGCATCAATGCCGCCAACGCGAAGATCTTCGAAAGAGATCCCGTCAATCTCATTCGCCTGTTCTGGCTGGCGGAGCGCAATAAGGTCCTGTTTCATCCCGAAGTCATTCGCCTGGTCAGAGCCTCTCTCAGATTGATCGACAAGAAGCTGCGGCGAAACAAGGATGCAAATGCGATTTTTCTGAAACTACTGACCAGCAAGAACAATCCTGAAATCGCTCTCAGACGGATGAATGAAGCGGGGGTATTGGGCCGCTTTATACCATCGTTCGGACGTGTCGTCTCGATGATGCAGTTTAACATGTATCATCACTTCACGGTCGACGAACATCTCATCCGGGCCATGGGGATTTTGTCCGACATTGAGCATGGTTTGTGCGAAGACGAGCTCCCGCTTTCCACCGAGATTTTCGGTTCGATTGAAAACCGCCGCGCGCTCTATGTTGCTGTGTTGCTGCATGACATTGCCAAAGGCCGTGAAGAGGATCATTCGATCGCAGGCGCGCGGCTCGCCAGACGAATTTGCCCGAGATTAGGTCTTACGCCCGCAGAAACCGAAACAGCGGCGTGGCTGGTGGAAAACCATCTGGTCATGAGCACATTGGCACAGAGCCGCGATCTCAATGATCCACGCACAATTCAGGACTTTGCCGAAATCGTACAGAGCCGCGAACGGCTCAAGCTGTTGATCATCCTGACCGCCGCAGACATCCGGGCCGTGGGACCGGGTGTCTGGAATGGCTGGAAAGGCCAATTATTGCGCACGCTCTACTATGAGACCGAACCGGTTCTGGCCGGCGGTCATACGGCACTATCGCGCAATGAACGCGTCAGTCAGGCCAAGGCCGAGCTGATTTCGCACCTATCCGATTGGAGCGCTGCCGACACGGTCAGAATCGTGGAACGTTTCGACAATGCCTATTGGATCCGCACGCCACTCGAATCCCAACTCGAACATGCCACACTGATCAAGGATGCAGAGCAGTCGGATGATCTGCTGACCACCCACATCACGTCCGACGCCTTCAAGGGTGTGACAGAATTAACAGTCTATGCCCAGAACCATCCATCGCTCATTGCAATGGTAGCAGGAGCATGCGCCGCATCCGGTGCCAACATCGTCAGCGCGGAGATTACAACGACGACCGATGGGATGGCGCTGGATACGATCCGCCTAAAAAGGGAATTTGACCGCGATGAGGATGAAGAACGGCGCGCGCGAAGGATCGCCCGAAATATTGAACAACTTCTCGATGGATCGAGGAAGTTGACGGATCTGTTGGCGAAGAAGACCAAAGCCAAAGCCAAATTGAAGGCATTTTCCGTTGTGCCGCAGGTCGTTATCGACAACAAACTCTCAGACGAATTCTCAGTCATTGAAGCCTCGGGTCTCGACCGCCCCGGTCTGCTCTACGATCTCACGCGTGAGTTGGCCAACCTCAATCTCGATGTCGTCTCCGCACAAATCGCGACATTCGGCGAGAAGGCCGTCGACGTGTTCTATGTTCGCGAACTCCAGGGCAAGAAAATCACAAACGAGGTACTGCAGACATCTATCCGTCACCGCATTGGGGAGGCGCTTCAAAAACGGCGCAAGTCGCGCGAACCGAAAGCAGCGCGGCGCCGTTGATGGGCATGAGTGGCAACTCCATGGCTGCCGGCCCGAAGGATCGGTGGTACGAATGAGACTCTACCGGTCCATCGCGACGGTCGGCGGCATGACCATGATAAGCCGCGTTCTGGGATTCGTGCGTGACATTCTGATCGCTGCGGTTCTCGGAACAGGCTGGGTCGCCGATGCGTTTTTCGTTGCCTTCCGGTTCCCGAATCTCTTTCGCCGCCTTTTTGCCGAAGGCGCATTCAATGCCGCATTCGTCCCTCTCTTTGCGAAGCGGCTGGAGGGTGAAGGAAAGGAGTCTGCCCGCAGATTTGCGGAAGAAGCCCTTGCCGGTCTGTTGACCGTCCTCCTGGCGCTGACGGCCATCGCCGAAATAACAATGCCTTGGCTGATGTATATCATCGCTCCGGGTTTCATCGAATCGGCAGAAAAATTCGATCTGGCCGTGCTGCTGACCCGCATAGCCTTCCCCTACCTCCTATGCATGTCGGTCATCGCGCTGCTGTCGGGTGTCCTCAATGCTATGGGGAAATTCGCGGTCGCTGCGGCCGCGCCGATTCTGCTCAATGTCGTCTTGATAACCGTGATGCTCGGCGTTTCTTTCTCGGGGTTCGGCAATACACCGCAGGCCGGCGTTGCGCTTTCCTGGGGAGTCGCTGCAGCCGGTGTTGTTCAACTTGCTGCCCTCGTTTTCGCGGTACGGCACGGGTCTATGGGGCTCTCTCTGCGCCGACCGCGCCTGACGCCAGGCGTCAGAAACCTCATCAGACTTGGCATTCCTGGTGTCGTCGGCGGCGGCATTACACAGATCAATATTCTCGTGGGCACGATTATCGCCTCGCTTCAGGCCAGCGCCGTCTCCTGGCTGTATTATGCCGATCGGATCTACCAGCTTCCTCTCGGCATCGTCGGGGTTGCCATCGGTGTGGTGCTGTTGCCTGACATTTCGCGAAAACTGCGCGCGGGCGATCACGACGACGCCATGACCAGTATGAACCGTTCACTCGAATTCTCACTGCTTATCACGCTACCGGCAGCCGTTGCTCTTGCTGTCGTACCCGAGCCGATCATTCGCGTTCTGTTTGAGCGCGGCGCCTTCACGGCAGACGACACGCCCGCGACGGCCTGGGCTCTGGCCGCATTCGCCGTCGGATTACCGGCATTCGTATTGATCAAGGTGTTTTCACCTGGCTTCTTCGCACGCGAAGACACGAAAACCCCGATGATTTACGCGGCGGTATCGATTGCCGTGAATATCGCCTGCAGCCTCACCCTGTTCTTTTTCATCGGCCATGTCGGCATCGCCATTGCGACATCACTGGCCGGATGGATCAATGTGCTCCTGCTGTTCCAAGGACTGAGGCAGAGGGATCATTTCACGTTCGATGAAACGTTTCGCAGCCGCTTTGCCAGACTCTGCCTTGCGAGCGGATTGATGGGCATGGCCGTTTGGACTATGGCATGGGTTCTCGACCCCTGGTTCGCCCCGGCCAACGGTTTGGCGATACAGATCGCAGCTCTCGGCCTTCTGATTGGAACAGGTTTCGTCGTTTATGCGGCACTCGCTCAGATCACCGGAGCCGTCCATCTCCCTTCACTCCTGCGCAGTCTTAAGAGAAACTAGCAGGACGCTCATGCGTTCGAGGACGTTGATCGGAAATGCCGTGACAGCTTGTGCTTGCGCCCTTCCGCCGAGCAGGTCATAACGCCCCAGCAATTCCAAAGGCAGATCCATGAGTAGCGAACAAAGCCTGGTCTTTTCCGGTGTGCAGCCTACAGGCAACCTGCACCTCGGAAATTATCTTGGCGCCATCACAAAATTCGTAGCGCTTCAAGATTCCCACGAATGTCTTTATTGCGTGGTCGATCTCCATGCCATTACGGAATGGCAGGACCCAAAGGAGCTGACCGAATCGATCCGCGGTGTAACGGCAGCGTTCATAGCTTCGGGTATCGATCCAAAAGCACACATTGTCTTCAATCAGAGCCAGGTGTCGGGCCATGCGGAGCTTGCTTGGATCTTCAACTGCGTCGCCCGGATGGGATGGCTCAATCGGATGACGCAGTTCAAGGAGAAGGCCGGGAAGAACCGGGAAAACGCGTCGGTGGGTCTGTTTGCATATCCGAACCTGATGGCGGCAGATATTCTCGCTTACCGTGCGACCCATGTACCGGTCGGCGAGGACCAGAAGCAGCACCTGGAATTGGCGCGTGACATTGCGCAGAAATTCAACAATGACTTCGGGCCGTCCATCGCCGAGCATGGACATGGCGACGCCTTTTTCCCACTTCCCGAGCCACTGATCACGGGGCCGGCGACGCGAGTCATGTCGTTGCGCGATGGCAGCAAGAAGATGAGCAAGTCGGATCCATCCGACATGTCCCGCATCAATCTGACCGACGACGCCGATGAAATCGCCAAGAAGATCCGCAAAGCAAAAACCGATCCTGAGCCACTTCCAGGCGAAGTCGAGGGTTTGGAATCACGCCCGGAAGCGAACAATCTGATCGGCATCTATGCGGCGCTTGCCGAGACCGGCCCCGATCAGGTTCTTGCAGAACATGGCGGCCAGCAGTTTTCCGCTTTCAAGCAATCCCTCACGGATCTGACCGTCGAAAAACTTGCACCAATTGCCGGCGAGACCCAACGGCTGTTGGCCGAACCGGACGAAATCGATAAGATCCTGGCAGACGGAGCAAATCGTGCCCGTGCTATCGCCGATCCGATCCTTGATCAGGTGAAAGATATCATTGGTTTCGTCCGCGGCCGAGCCTAAGCCCGCACCGGAATCTGCCGACCCCTCGCGGAGCATCCGCACAATTGCTTGCCCGATAGGCACGGGCATGAGAGCATCGAAATCATGGCCAAACGCGAACGTAAAGTGTTCGAAAGCGGACATCAAAGAAAACTGCTTGTCATCGTCGATGAGACGCCCGAATGCGAGAACGCCCTCGCGTTCGCGGCCAGTCGCGCGGATCATACCGGTGGCAGCATCGCGCTTCTCTACGTGGTCGAGCCCGGCGACTTCCAGCACTGGCTCGGTGTCGAGGAGATTGCGCGCGAAGAGGGTATCAACAAGGCACGCGCTGTATTTCGCCTGTTCTCCCGAAAATTGAAGCTTATGGGTTTCGAAGATCTGGTGCCCGAGGAGATCATTCGCGAAGGTCAGATGGCGGAAGAAATCGTTCAAGCCATCGAAGACGACGAGGATATTGCCATTCTCGTCCTCGGCGCATCGAAAGATCCGTCAGGACCCGGTCCGCTGGTGTCGACACTCGCGACCGGCAAGGCCGCATGCGAGTTTCCAGTGCCGATCGTTGTCGTTCCAGGCCATCTGTCCACGGACGAGATTCGCGCGATGGCATAGCTTCACAAATGCATGCCGCCGGACTATGCTAGAAACTAGAACCGTTCTAATCTGCACGCGCGATCTCTGAATCTGCGCGAACAACCGTTTTGGAAGGCCTCAGATGTTCATACAGACCGAAGCCACGCCGAATCCGGCGACCCTGAAGTTCATTCCCGGCAAGCCTGTATTGTCCACAGGCACACGCGATTATCGTGATAGCGAGAAAGCCACGACCGAGTCGCCGCTCGCCGGACGCATTTTTGAGATCGATGGCGTGACCGGAGTCTTTTTCGGCTCGGATTTCATCTCCGTCACCAAGGCCGACGGCGAAGGTGAGTGGCAACATCTCAAACCGGCGATTTTGGGTGCGATCATGGAGCACTATCTTTCAGGTGCCCCGGTTGTCGGCGATGCGAGCACAACGACGCCCGACGGTGACGAAGAATTCTACGATGAGGGTGATGAGGAAACGGTCGGCACCATCAAGGAACTGCTCGAAACGCGGGTTCGGCCCGCCGTTGCGCAGGATGGCGGCGACATCACATTCCAAGGCTACAAGGACGGGATCGTCTTTCTGTCGATGCGTGGTGCCTGCGCCGGTTGCCCGAGTTCAACGGCGACGCTGCAGCACGGCATTGAGAATCTTCTCAAGCATTTCATCCCGGAAGTGCAGGAAGTTCGCCCTATCTGATCGGTAACGGTAGAAAAGCACACGACAATTCAAACCGACTCTCTGCTGGAAGGGACGGCGATGGCCGAACGTATTTCGGACAGCGTGCTCGACCAGCTCTTCCTGGATGCGCGCAGTCACAACGCATGGCTTGATCGAGAAGTGCCGGATTCGGTTCTGCATGAGCTGATGGACATCGTGAAAATGGGTCCTACGAGCGCAAATTGCTGCCCTGCCCGCTTCATATTCGTCCGCTCTGACGCGGCGAAAGCGCGGCTATTGCCGCATATCGCATCCAGCAATCGCGACAAGGCGCGCACGGCGCCTGTATGCGCCATTCTTGGCAACGATTATGGCTTTCCCGATCATCTGCCCAAGCTTTTTCCCCACGAAGATGCCCGCAGCTGGTTCGCCGGCAATGAAAAAGCGATCGCAGACACCGCCGAGCGCAATGCAACGCTTCAAGGCGGATATTTCATCATCGCCGCCCGTGCACTTGGCCTCGACACAGGGGCCATGTCGGGCTTCGACGCTCAGGGTATCGATCAAGAATTCTTTCCAGAGAGCACGGTCAAATCCAATTTCCTCTGCAACCTCGGATATGGCGATCCTACCGGACTGTTCCCGAGGCTTCCGCGCTTCGATTTCGACGAGTTCGCCAAAATCATCTAGCATCCCGAACGAGTTGACTGCGCCTGAGCTTCGAGAGTTGAACCTATTGAAAAAATGACTGTTCTCGCAATCGATACGTCGATGCAGGCCTGTTCGGCAGCCGTGTCGATCGATGGCCGTTATATTGGCCGTTTCGAGGAACGCGAGCGCGGCCATGCGGAAGCCATCGTGCCGATGATTGCCGACATCATGAAAGAAGCAGGCGTTGGATTTGAAGATCTCGACAAACTCGCGGTATCTACCGGCCCCGGTACTTTCACGGGTGTAAGAGTGGGGATTGCCACGGCGCGCGGTCTCGCTCTGGCAACAGGTCTGCCACTCATCGGACAGTCGGGACTGGTCGTCATGGCACAACAGGTCGTCTCGGCCCGTTCAAAGGGAGAGACCTCCGATATCCTGATTGCTGCCGATGCAAGACGGGGGCAAATCTACTGGGCCTTATTCGATCACACAGGTCGCCGACGAACGGAACCGGCGGCGAATACCGTGTCTGAGATCGTCGCTGCTCTCCCACAAAATGAAATTGCCGTCGCCGGATCGGGTGCTCAACTCGTCGTGGAAACGTCTGAAAATATGGCCCGGGAGGTGACTGTGGCTTGCCCGAACCTCCTACCCGACGCCGCAGCACTCGCGAAGATGGCCGAAAGCCTTCGGCCTGATGACTTGCCCGTTACCCCTCTCTATCTCAGACGGCCAGATGCGAAATCACAGGCGAGCAAAATCTTGCCTTGGCGGAAATGAGACAGGCCCTGAAGTTTGCATTTGCCGATGCCACGCATGCAGACGCGGCTCCGATGGCTGCACTTCACGCAGCCTGTTTTGCAAAAGGCTGGAGCGAAAAGAGCATTGCAAACTTGCTGAACGACAAAGGTGTTCTTGCGCACACGGTCTCCGTAGCGCCGGTGAACGCACTTGCCGGCATTATCATGGCACGTGGCGCCGGCGATGAAGCGGAAATCCTCACGCTGGCCGTCGCCAGGCAATTTCGTCGAAATGGCCTTGCCCAAACACTCATAACCAAGATCTCGACACGCCTTGCCGCATCCGGTGCCGAACGTCTGTTTCTCGAGGTTGATGCCGAAAATGACGCTGCAACCGCCCTATACGAAAAGCATGGATTCACGGTTATCGGACGCCGCCGGAACTACTATCGGCGGGATGGACATCCACCACGCGATGCGCTTTGCCTGTCTCTCAACCTGACAGGTACTTGACGAGGCGCTGTGGACGCCCTCGGTTGAGCGCCCTATAAGGGATTCGATACGGGAACCCATAGCGAGGCTCGATGCCCGATCTTGAACAGCAACAGAGCCGTATCGAACGACTCTGCAGCGACCATGGACTTCGCATGACAGATCAACGTCGCGTAATCGCGCGCGTTTTGTCCGATGCCGGCGACCATCCGGATGTCGAAGAAGTCCACCGCCGTGCCAACGCCCTCGACTCCAGAATCTCTCTGTCGACCGTTTACCGGACCGTGCGACTCCTGGAAGAGGCCGGTATTCTCGCACGTCATGAATTCGGCGACGGTCGCGCACGATATGAGCCGGCCGCAGGTGAGCACCACGACCATCTGATCGATGTCGATACCGGGCATGTCATTGAATTCCGCAACGAAGAGATTGAAAAGTTGCAGGAATTGATCGCCGAAGAGCTTGGATACAAACTGATCGACCATCGTCTCGAACTCTATGGTGTTCCACTTCGACGCGACAAATGTTGAGCCGCGCATTCCGGGTCAAGTATGCAAACGCTCCGTGCCGTGCTGATCCTGACAAGCTTTATGGCGTTGACCCTCCCGTTGATGCCCTTGCAGTTAGTATTCAAACGCCTCAACAGGAATTGGGCTCGGCGTTTCCCGAATTGGTATCATCGCCGCGTGTGCGGTCTTCTCGGACTACGCATCAAGCAGACCGGAGCCATTGCCAGCGATCGTCCGATATTGCTCGTCTCGAACCACGTGACCTGGCTCGATATCCCGGTTCTGAGCGCCGTGGCACCTGTCTCGTTCGTTGCCAAGAGTGAGGTGGCGAGCTGGCCGTTTGTCTCCTGGCTCGCCAAGCTGCAGCGCACGGTATTTGTCGAACGGCAACGGCGGGGAGCCGTTTCTCAAACGACACAGGAAATTACCGGACGGCTTCGAAATGGCGACCATATTGTCCTTTTCGCAGAAGGTACAAGCAGCGATGGAAACCAGGTCCTCCCCTTTCGAACCTCTTTGTTTGCCGCCGCCAAGCCATCGGGGGATAGCGCCGCTACGCTCGAACGCGGCATATCGGTGCAGACGCTTGCGATTGCCTATACCCATCTTCACGGTATGCCGCTCGGCCGGTCGCAGCGCCCGACCGTCGCCTGGTACGGCGATATGGAGATGGCGGGGCATGCCTGGGATCTTTTCAAGCAAGGCCCACTCGATGTCGCGATCCAGGTTGGCGAGCCGGTAGAACTCGCGACATTCACAGACCGAAAGGCGTTGGCCCGCCACACGGAAGTGCAAATTCGCGCCGATATGGCTTCACTACTAACGCCTTCGAGACGTCGAGGTGAAGACTGAGTGCGCCGGTCCCCGGTAGACGAAATGGGTCTACACCGCTAAAACAACGCGCCGCCGGCTCATTAGCCGTTAGGCAGGAGATTTGCCCGATAATTTCGCAACGGCACGTCGGTACATTCATATAGAATTCTGGACAATAGCTGTTTCCATGGCCACAGAATCAAAACGGCATCACATCAAGACGTTCGGTTGCCAGATGAACGTTTATGATTCCGAGCGCATTTCCGATGTCCTGGGTAGGCTCCAATCCGAACCGACACCGCTGCCTGCCGATGCCGAGCTGATTATCCTGAACACATGCCATATCCGCGAAAAAGCGGCGGAAAAGGTCTATTCGGAACTTGGCCGCCTCCGGCAGATCAAGGCCGACCGGGCTGCGCGCGGCGAGACGACCATGATTGCCGTTGCCGGCTGCGTAGCCCAGGCCGAGGGCCAGGAGATCATTGCGCGTGCGCCGGTCGTGGATCTGGTGGTCGGCCCCCAAAGTTATCATCGGTTGCCGGAACTCATGGCCAGAGTACGGGACGAGCGCCGTTCCGTTGTCGATACCGAGTTTCCTGACGACGACAAGTTCGGACATTTGCCGGAGCGGCCTGTGATTTTGCGGCGCGCCAGCGCCTTCGTGACCGTCCAGGAAGGCTGCGACAAATTTTGCACCTTCTGTGTGGTGCCTTACACGCGCGGGGTGGAGTATTCGCGACCCGCCAGCGACCTCGTTGCCGAGACCGAACGATTGGTCGATCAAGGTGTCAGGGAAGTCACGTTGCTTGGTCAGAATGTCAATGCTTACCACGGTGAAGGTCCCGACGGATCCAACTGGACATTGGCAAAACTACTTCGCCGATTGGCCGAGATCGAGGGATTGGCGCGCTTGCGCTACACCACCAGCCATCCTCGCGACATGGATGACGACCTGATCGACGCGCATGGCGAACTCGACCAGCTCATGCCGTATCTGCACCTGCCGTTTCAGGCCGGATCCAATCGCATTCTCGCCGCGATGAATCGAAAGCATGACACGGACGACTATCGCCGCATCGTCGATCGGCTCCGTACGGCACGACCGGATATTGCCCTCTCGACCGACATCATTGTCGGCTTCCCAGGTGAAGCGGACCGAGAGTTTCAGGAAACGATGAGCCTTGTTCGCGATGTGGGGTTCGCTGAGGCCTATTCGTTCAAATACAGTCCTCGTCCCGGGACGCCTGCATCGACGATGACAGATCAGGTCCCCGAAGATGTTAAAGACGCGCGTTTGCAGGAGCTACAGGCCCTTTTGCGAGCGCAGAAATCGAATTTCAATATGTCATGTGTCGGGACCAGAATGCCGGTCCTTTTCGAGAAACCAGGACGTTTGGCAGGCCAGATGGTCGGTCGTTCCCCTTATCTTCAGCCGGTTCACGCTTATGTTTCAGAGGATGCCGTCGGTGAAGTGCTGGAGGTGGAAATTAAGGGCGCTGCACCGAATAGTCTTGAAGGAAAGATCATTTCGGGTTCTGATTTGAATTCGAGAACCGCCGCGGAATAACGAGGACGGAAATCGCAGTGGGTTGGCCGCTTAGCAAATTTGCGACCCTAGCGTAGATCAATATCTTGGAAACACACAGCACGACCGAAGAACAGAGCCGCCTGGTATTCCCATTCGAAGACAACCGTCTCGTTGCGGAACTGCTTGGCGAGTATGACGCCAATCTTGCGTTGATCGAGGATCGCCTCGGCGTGCATGCCGTGGCGCATGGCAATGTCCTGACCATCGAGGGCCCTGAACAGGCCTGCCATATCGCGCGCTCGGTCCTCGAATCCCTCTACGCCAGATTGTCTAATGGAGAGGCCATCAATACAGGTGATGTCGATGGCGCAATACGCCATGCGGAAATCGCCGGAACTAATGCCGCCAAAGGCGACATAGAGGGGGCCGGGAAGGCGGCGCAAATTCATACACGCCGCCGGACCATTACAGCCAGAACACCGGCTCAGAGCATTTATATGCGAGCAATGGAAACTGCTGAGCTTATTCTCGCAAGTGGACCTGCAGGAACCGGCAAAACCTATCTGGCTGTTGCCCACGCAGCAGCGTGCCTCGAACGCGGTTTGGTCGACCGGCTGATCCTGTCGCGGCCGGCCGTTGAGGCCGGTGAGCGGCTTGGCTTTCTACCCGGCGACATGCGGGAGAAAGTCGATCCTTATCTTCGTCCCCTTTACGATGCACTCTATGATGTTCTCGCTCCCGAGCGCGTCGAACGAAGTCTTGCAACGGGTGTGATCGAGATAGCGCCCTTGGCCTTTATGCGCGGCCGGACATTGTCCCATGCTTTCGTCATTCTGGACGAGGCTCAGAATTGTACACCGATGCAGATGAAGATGTTTCTGACCCGTCTTGGCGAGAAAAGCCAGATGGTCGTCACCGGTGACCCGACCCAGATCGACCTGCCCGCCGGCCAGAGTTCCGGGCTGAACGATGCCGTCGACAAGTTGCGGAATATCGAGGGCGTTACACATATTGCATTTTCAAAGGCTGACGTTGTGCGACGGGAACTCGTCGCTCGGATCGTCGCAGCATATGAGAACAGCCCCTAGGTCATGCATAACGATAGGCAAGAATCGACAGCAAGCCGCGGTGAAATCCCTACCGCGTGGCGTCATGAGGTTGAAGTCGTGACGCGGGATGATCGCTGGTCGACAGGAGATTTCGATCCCACAACAGCCGTAACCGCCGCGCAAACTGCGCTTGCAGGGTCAGCATCTGAGCCATCGCAATCTTTCGAAGTCGCTCTCGTTCTGACAAACGACACTGAAATTAAGGCGTTGAACAAGCGTTGGCGGGGAAAAGACAAGCCCACAAACGTCTTGTCATTTCCAAACGATTCATTGCGTCCTCCCCAGGTTCGTCAAAGTCCGCTCGGCGATATCGTGCTGGCATTCGAAACCGTGTCTCGAGAGGCCGATGAAGCTCATCGCTCACTTGATGCTCATGCGGCGCACCTAGTTGTGCATGGCATTCTGCACCTTCTCGGCCACGATCACGAAGACCGAAGGGACGCGGAAGCCATGGAGGCACGAGAGATAGAAATCCTGGCGTCGCTTGGCATTTCCGATCCATATGCCAGCCTCCCCAAGCCCGCCGGTTCCGATGCATAGACAATGAAATGACAGAGTCATCCTCAACAAACGCGCGCCGGCTTGAGAGTGCCTCCGGCACCGAAGACGCAAGTCCCGGTCTCTTTGAACGAATCCTCTCCAGGATCGGCCTTGTCGGCAGTCCGGATCTGCGAGAAACCATCGAAACCGCGCTGACCACAGAAAGTGAATCTGAAGACTTCGAGCCAAAAGAGCGGGCGATGCTGCTCAATCTCTTGCGCTTCGGAGCTCTGCGAGTCGAAGATGTCATGGTCCCCAGGGCCGATGTCATCGCTGCGGACGAAAGCATGTCAGTGAATGAACTCCTCCACGTCTTCGAACAGGCCGGCCATTCTCGGATCCCTGTCTATCACGAGACGCTTGATGATCCCCGCGGTATGATCCACATCAAGGACTTGATGGCCTGGATCACGGGCGAGTCTACCGGCGAGGCGCCTGGGAAAGCGAATGCCGAGGGGACGGCGAGCGCAACCGGCAGCGACCCGTCCGACCCTATCGATCTGCAATCCGTCGACCTGACGACGACGATCGCGGAAACCAAAGTGTGCCGGGAGCTCATCTTTGTACCACCATCAATGTCGGTTCTTGATCTCCTGCTACGAATGCAGACGACACGAATCCATCTCGCGCTCGTGGTCGATGAGTATGGCGGGACCGACGGGTTGGTCTCGATTGAGGATCTTGTCGAAGAAATCGTTGGAGAAATCGAAGACGAACACGACCAGAACGGAGCGCCGCTGATCCGTGAAGACACCGGAGACGGATTGATTGCCGATGCCCGTGCGCCTATCGAAGAGCTTGAGTCATTGCTCGGTGAGCAGCTCCTTTCAGCTGAGCGAGATGAGGATGTCGATACGCTGGGTGGACTGGTCTTTACCTTACTCGGCCGTGTTCCTGTCCGCGGCGAACTCGTACCTCACAATTCCGGCATCGAGTTCGAAGTTTTGGATGCAGACCCACGTCGCATCAAGACACTCAGAATCCATACAGGCCGCGGACGGGCAGCCGGGCCAGGTGCCGCTGTCCCTGCCGACGCGGCTCACGAGCCAACCCACGATTGAATCCTATCGTCAAATTCGCCCTGAAAGACCGTGGCGACACGCGGTGACAAACCGGGCCCGGTTCATTGGGCACCAGTCATCGTGCACAGAGAAAGAAAGAGTCGGCTAATGCAGCGTCTTGCCTTGGCCATTGGCGAACTGAACGGTTGGCGACGCTATCTGACAGCGACTCTAGCAGGTGCCATTTCGGCTCTGGCAATGGCGCCGATTCACTTCTGGCCTATCCTGTTTCTTACATTTTCGGTTCTTGTCTGGCTTCTTGACGGCTGCCGCGGCAATACCAGGCGCGCGGCTCTTGTTGGCTGGTTCTTCGGGTTCGGCTTCTTTCTGGCCGGCCTTTATTGGATCGGCGCCGCATTTCTGGTGGATGCAGCTCGGTTTGCATGGCTTCTGCCATTCGCCGTCGCGCTCATGCCCATTGGTCTCGCTCTTTTCTTTGGCGCTGCGGCGGCACTTGCCATGATCGCCTGGCGCCCAGGTGCGGCACGACTTTTCGCGCTCGCCACAACATTCGGGTTGGCCGAATGGGCGCGCGGTCATGTGCTCACAGGCTTTCCATGGAACACCATCGGCTACGCGCTCACGGCAAACGATGCAATGATGCAGACCGCATCGCTGTTCGGCGTTTACGGGCTCAGTATCCTCGCCGTTCTGGTTTTCACCAGTCCGGCAGCAGTCTGGCCATGTCCTGCAGACGGCGCATCCAGAAAAAGACTCTACTTCCCCACTCTCATGGCGGTGCTGCTCGTTGTCGGATTTCTGTGGGGGACCAACCGCCTCGCCCAAATCGATCCGGGGCAAGAAGCCGACATTCGTCTCCGTATCGTTCAACCGAATGTGCCCCAGGAAGAGAAATGGAAACCTGGCAATCAAAGTTGGATTTTCTCGCGGCTGCTGAATACGAGTTGGCAGGGCCCCGACAACTCGACACCGGGTCTCGATGGAATCACCCATCTGATCTGGCCGGAATCGGCAATCCCGTTTTTGCTCGCAAGGACGCAGAATGCCCTGGACGCTCTGGACCAGATGCTTCCGGAGGGGACGACCTTCATTACCGGAGCCGCTCGCGCCAATCTGGCGACCGGCAAGAAGCGAGAGATTTACAACAGCCTGTTCGTCATGGACCACAGGGCGGAATTGCTGTCGACCTACGACAAAATTCGTCTCGTACCCTTCGGTGAGTTTCTGCCGTTTCAATCAATGCTCGAAGCAATCGGTCTTGAGCAATTGACTCGTATTCGCGGCGGATTCACGGCAGGCCGAGGACAAAGAGCATTAACGGTGCCGGGAGCGCCGCCCGTAGTCCCGCTTGTTTGCTACGAGATTATTTTTTCCGGTGACGTCGCGCCAAATCGACGCAGGATCGGGTGGATGCTCAATGTGACCAATGACGCCTGGTTCGGTAGGACCAGCGGTCCCTATCAACATTTGCATCAGGCGCGCGTCCGTGCCGTCGAGGAAGGGTTGCCGGTCATACGTGTCGCGAATTCCGGCATTTCGGCAGTCATAGACTCTCAGGGCCGTCTTCTCGACCACCTGGATCTTGGGGATAAAGGCGCCATTGACAGCCCGCTCCCGAAAGCGCTGCCACCAACTCTTTTCGCGCGTCTGGGATTCCGAATCGAATTGCTTCTGTTTGTGGGTATTGCCCTTGCTTGGATGGTTACAGCCCGCTATCGATGGCTCTGACAATGCTGTAGTCGTGCAATTCTACAGTTGTGAAACTGGATATCTTAGGTTCACGCCCCTGTTAAGATTGCTAATTTACTGGTTTTAAGGGTCAAGCTTGCTTGACGCATCGCATACGCCCAAATAGAAACAGGATCTTCGCACGCCTCAGATGGTCATAGGCATACGTTCAGCTATTATTATCGATTATTAATGCGACAGGTATAAGCGCTTGGCAATGTCTGCAAAGAAGCCCAATCCGATCGATACACATGTCGGCAGCCGCGTTCGTTTGCGCCGCATGCTGATCGGTATGAGTCAGGAAAGACTTGGCGAGCAAATGGGCCTTACGTTTCAGCAAATCCAGAAATACGAGAAGGGTGTGAACCGCATTGGCGCCAGCCGTCTTTTGAATCTGTCGCAAATTCTTGATGTACCGGTTCAGTTTTTCTTTGATGGTGCGCCGGTTGAAGGCGTCCGGGTCGGCGACAAGGCTGATGGCGAATCCTTCATCTATGAGTTTGTAAACTCGAGAGAAGGACTGGAGTTGAACCGCGCATTCGTTCGAATTTCCGATGCCAAAGTTCGCCGCAGTGTCATCGAATTGGTCCGCTCTCTGGCAAGCAAACGTTCAGCCGACAACTGAGGCTTTTCAGATTCCATTCCGCCCCTGGCCTTGACGGCGCTATGAAACGCTGCAAGAACACCGTCGATTTTCCATATAGCGCGGTATAGGAGGGGTTCCCTTGTCACGGGAAGAGTTTTTATTCACAAGCGAGTCCGTCTCCGAGGGACATCCAGACAAGATTTGCGATCGTATCTCTGACTCGATCGTCGATCTGTTGGTCGCCGGCGGCTCAGATTCGAGAGCTGGCGTCGAGACCGTCACGACGACCAACCGGGTCGTGCTGGTCGGTGAGACCCGCGGGCCTGCAGAGGTCACCCATGAAGCGATGGAAGAGGCCGCACGGCGCTGTATCCGGGAAATCGGATATGAGCAGGATGGCTTCCACTGGCGCGATTCCGAAGTGCAGGTCTATGTCCACGACCAATCTGTCGATATCGCGCAAGGTGTCGACGCGGGCGATGACGGTGCAGAGGGCGCAGGTGACCAAGGCATCATGTTCGGTTACGCCTGCACCGAAACCGAAGAGCTGATGCCCGCTCCGATCCAATATTCACATCGGATCCTACATGAAATGGCGAAAGCCCGTCACTCGGGTGCAACGCCTGAACTCGGACCTGATTCCAAGAGCCAGGTGACACTTCTCTACAAAGACGGGAAACCGGTTCGCGCGACATCCGTCGTCGTCTCGACACAACATACCGAAGACGCCTCCCCGGCACGCGTTCGCGAAATCGTTCGCGAATATGTCGAAAAAGTCCTCCCCGCAGGGTGGATGTGTCCTGAAGATGAGTTTTACGTCAATCCAACGGGACGCTTTGTGATTGGTGGTCCTGATGGTGATGCTGGCGTCACAGGCCGCAAGATCATCGTGGACACCTATGGCGGAATGGCCCCGCATGGCGGTGGCGCTTTCTCAGGCAAAGACCCCAGTAAAGTTGATCGTTCCGCGGCCTACGCGGCGCGGTATCTCGCCAAAAATGTGGTAGCTGCAGATTTGGCCGATAACTGCACCATCCAACTGGCCTACGCGATCGGCGTAGCCAAACCTCTCTCGATTTATGTGGATTTGCATGGCTCGAACCGCGTCGATGCCGCACGCCTCGAAAAGGCACTTGGAGAGGTGATGGACTTGAGCCCAAGCGGAATCAAGGAGCATCTGTCTTTGGTTCGTCCCATTTACGAGCGTACAGCTGCCTACGGTCATTTTGGTCGCCAACCCGACAATGACGGCGGCTTCTCTTGGGAGCGTCTCGACTTGGTGGAGCCGATAAAGGCTGCGCTGACCTGAGGGTGGGGTCATGCGCCACTTGAGAGGCGCTTTTCGTGATGACCGCCATGGACGAACCGCAATATGATCGTCGTCCACTCCTATTTGGACGACGCAAGGGACATCCGCTTAGCCCCAGGCGGCAGCGTCTCGTCGACACTGTTTTGCCCGGTCTGCGATTAGATCTTGCGACCCTCCCACCCGAAAGATTGTCGACACTTTTCTCGGATCAGGCGGACGAAGTTTGGTTGGAAATCGGGTTTGGCGGAGGTGAGCATCTCGCCTGGCAGGCCGAGCAAAACCCGAATGTCGGCTTGATCGGCGTTGAGCCTTTTCTGAACGGCCTTGCCAATCTGCTGGCCAGGATCGACGACGCGGACCTCGAAAACATCCGTCTGCACGATGGCGATGCCCAGGCGGTATTGCGTTGGCTTCCACTGCAGTCCCTGGAGCGCGCCTTTGTTCTTTTTCCCGATCCATGGCCGAAGAAAAGGCATCAGAAGCGGCGGCTTTTGTCCTCTGCGACACTCGAATCCTTGGCAGACGCCCTGAAACCGGGTGCAGAGCTGCGCGTGGCGACCGATTGGGGTCACTACGCCAGCGCAATTCTGCAAGCGGCCGCCAGAGTTCCGAGGCTGAACTGGCAGGCGACATCGGCTGCAAGTTGGCGCGTTCGCCCGGACGATTGGCCCGCAACGCGTTACGAAGAGAAAGCTATTAAGGCCAAACGGCGCTGTTATTACCTATCCTTTCTTCGTGTCTGATACACAAGTTTAAGGATAGCGGGTGCAAGGCTTGTCAGACTGTCTTGAATGGTTGGGAAAGTCACGTATATTAGGCGTACTCAAGCATGAGTGTTATGTGACGAGTGGGTCCCCGGGCCCGCTCTTTTTGTTTAGGCCATCGGCAGCGATGCCACCGGCCTTGGAGACTGACCATGGCGCAGGGTTCCAGTGCGCTGGAAATCCGCTTCGCTAAAGAAACCGGTGTCGCACGAGAAATCGCGCAACTGGTCGAACCTGTAATTGAGGATCTCGGAATTCGCCTGGTGCGCGTCGCACTGTCGGGCCGCAATGGCTGCACCGTACAGATTATGGTCGATCGCACCGGAGAATCGGTATCGATTGACGATTGCGCAACGATCAGCCGTCAGGTATCGCCCTTGCTGGATGCCAATGATCCGATCGCTGGTGAGTATCATTTGGAAGTCTCAACCGCGGGAATTGATCGACCGCTCGTAAGACCGAGCGATTTTGAGGACTGGGCAGGGCATGAGGCAAAGGTCGAGCTAAAGGAATTGATTGATGGGCGCCGCCGGTTTCGCGGTGAAATCGAAGGATTTGCGGATGGCGAGATCCGCTTGAAGGTCGCCCTCGATAAAGACACGGAACCACAGGTCATCGGTTTACCCGTAGACCTTGTGGCTGAAGCAAAATTGGTCATGAGCGATGCTTTACTGAAGGCGAAGGCGCCTAGGCACGCTTAAGTCGTACAGGAATAGCCACGAACCGGACGCGCTTCGGTTTCGGATGGTTTCGGAGTGGAGACATAATCAATGTCTGAAATCGGTATCAGCGCCAATCGCTTGGAGCTGCTCCAAATTGCTGATGCGGTGGCCCGCGAAAAATCCATCGATCGCGGCATCGTCATCGCGGCTATGGAAGACGCCATTCAAAAGGCGGCCAAGTCGCGCTATGGCAGTGAGAATGAGATTCGGGCGATGATCGACCCGAAAACGGGCGAAATCCAGCTTTCGCGTCTCCTCGAAGTCGTCGAGAACGTGTCGATGGAAGCGATCCAGATCCCGCTCGATGAAGCAAAGCGCCGGAATCCCGCCGCAGCCGTTGGCGATTTCATCGCCGAAGACCTGCCACCGTTGGATTTTGGGCGTGTCGCAGCGCAAAACGCCAAACAGGTCATCGTGCAAAAGGTCCGCGAAGCGGAAAGAGAACGCCAGTACGAAGAATTCAAGGACCGGATCGGGGAGATCGTCAACGGCATCATCAAGCGCGTCGAATATGGCAATGTCATTGTCGACCTCGGGCGAGCCGAAGCGATCGTCCGGCGCGACGAAACGATGCCGCGGGAGAACTTCCGTTATGGCGACCGGGTGCGCGCGCATATTTACGATGTACGCCGCGAGCAGCGCGGTCCGCAGATCTTTCTGTCCCGTACGCGCCCGGAATTTATGGCGAAACTGTTCGCTCAGGAAGTTCCGGAGATCTACGACAATATCGTTGAGATCATGTCCGTGGCGCGGGATCCGGGCAGCCGCGCCAAAATCGCTGTGATTTCCAAAGACTCGGCCATCGATCCGGTTGGAGCCTGTGTCGGCATGCGAGGCAGCCGCGTGCAGGCCGTCGTCAACGAGCTTCAGGGCGAGAAGATCGATATCATTCAGTGGTCTCCGGACCATGCGACATTCATCGTGAACGCCTTGGCACCCGCCGAGGTTGTTAAAGTCGTGCTCGATGAGGATGCCCGTCGGATCGATGTGGTTGTGCCGGATAGCCAGCTCAGTCTTGCCATTGGCCGGCGAGGCCAGAATGTCCGTCTTGCATCGCAACTGACCGGTTGGGACATCGATATTCTCACCGAAGCCGAAGAGTCGGAACGACGACAGGCTGAATTCGCTGAGCGCTCTGCAATGTTCATGGAATCCCTCGATGTGGACGAGGTTATTGCACAGCTTCTGACGTCGGAAGGCTTTAGCTCCGTCGACGAGGTTGCCTATGTCGAGCCGTCCGAAATCGCAGTTATCGAAGGATTTGACGAAGAAACTGCTGGCGAAATCCAGACCCGTGCTCGTGAGTATCTCGAGGGCGTCGAAACCGCACTCAATGAAAAACGCGTTGCTCTTGGAGTTTCGGACGATCTGAATGGCATCAATGGACTGACCACGGCAATGCAGGTTGCGTTGGGCGAAAATGACGTCAAGACCCTTGAAGACTTTGCCGAGTGCGCAACCGACGATTTGCTCGGTTGGAATGAAACGGTCGAGGGCGAGAGCGTCAGGCAAGCCGGGTTCTTCGATGGAATCGATGTCTCGCGCCAGGATGCGGAAACCATGATCATGGCAGCTCGCGTGAAAGCGGGTTGGATAACCGAAGAGGAACTCGCCGCAGCGAACGCAGAAGACGAAGACGCAATGGACGACGCCGAAACCGACGACGCCGAAACGGATCAAAGTGAAGACACGACGGCAGCCGAAACCTGATGCTTACGCTCGTGGAAAGAGCAATGGGTCCGGACCGAATGGGCGTTGCCAGCCCGAAACGGTCCGGCAATGTGCGCTCACGCGTGATCGCAGGCCGACCGCAGACCTCATCCGATTCGTGCTCGATCCGGACGGGCATGTTGTTCCCGACTTGCGCAATCGTCTGCCGGGGCGAGGCGTTTGGTTAACTGCGAGATCGGACATCGTCGCCTCTGCCGTCGCCAAAAAGGTCTTTCCAAGGTCCTTTAAATCGGCAGCCAATGCTGAACCGTCACTGCCCGAAACAATCGCGGATCTGCTGGCTCGTGCGGCCCTTTCCGACCTCAGTCTTGCCAACAAAGCCGGGACTTTGGTCCTGGGATTTTCCAAGATCGAGGCATTGGCGAAAGACGACACCGTTACCGCGCTCGTGCAGGCCTGCGACGCCTCCGAAGACGGTCGTAGAAAGCTTGCAGGACGCTTCAAGAGCGGTTCGAACAGCGGCGGCCGAGATGTGACATTGATAACGAGCTTTAAGATTGAAGAATTGAGCTTGGCATTAGGCCGGCCAAATGTGGTACATGCAGCATTAGTCGATGGCGGCGCGAGCGCGAAATTCGTCGTGTCAGCGTCTCGGCTCGACTCCTATCGGATGAGCGCTGCTTCAATTGCAGGCGATCCGGACCGAGGTTTGGGAAAAGTATGAGCGAAACGAAAGAAACCGGCGGAAAGACGATCCGTGGTTCGCGCACGATGACGCTTAATCTTAAGCGCACCGTTGAATCGGGACACGTGCGGCAGAGCTTCAGCCACGGGCGATCGAAAGCCGTGCTGGTCGAAAAGAAAAAGAAGCGCACGATAAACGCGCCCGGGACACCCGGTGCGGAGGACACCACTGCTGCGTCTCCAGAGACGGTTGAGGTGACGTCCAAATCGACAGCGGCACCCAAGGCAAAAGCCAAACCGGCAGCCGCGACGCGCGAGCTTTCGGCCGATGAAATGGATGCCAGGGCTCGTGCTCTTGCCGAAGCCCGTGTTCAGCAGGTGGAGGAAGAACGCAAGGCCAAAGAACTCGCCAAAGCGAAGGCCGAGGCTGAGGCAAAGGCTGCGGAGGAAGCCGCAAAGAAGGCTGCTGCAGCCGAGACAGAAATTCGCGTCGAAGCAGAAGCGGCAGAAGCAAGGGCTCCAAAATCAGAACCATCGAAGTCGCAAAAGCCGCAGAAGCGAGCCGAACAGGCGCCTTCTCCTGCCGCCGAGCGGCCAAAGGATCGCCCGACTGAGACACGGGCGAAAAAGGACAAGTCGGAAGCACGGACAGCTCTCAGACGTGGTGACGAACGTCGTGTGCGCGGCAAACTCACGATCACCAACGCTCTGGACGACAGTCAACGCCAACGGTCATTGGCCTCGCTCCGTCGTCGTCAGGAGCGGCAGAAGAAGCAGCTCAGCGAACAACTCGAATCCCAGACCAAGATCGCCCGCGAAGTAACCGTCCCTGAAGTGATCACGATTCAGGAACTTGCCAATCGCATGGCCGAGCGCGCCGTCGACGTCATCAAGTTCATGATGAAGCAGGGCGAAATGCACAAAATCAACGACGTAATCGACGCCGATACGGCAGAGATTATCGCCGAGGAATTTGGGCATACCGTCAAGCGCGTTTCCGAAGCCGATGTCGAGGAGGGATTCATTGGCGACGATGACTCGGCCGAGGATCTGGCGCCGCGCGCGCCGATCGTCACTATCATGGGTCACGTCGATCACGGCAAGACATCACTTCTCGATGCGATCCGCGATCAAAATGTGGTTGCGGGCGAAGCGGGCGGCATTACCCAGCATATCGGTGCTTATCAGGTCGAGACCGAAGACGGTCACAAGATCACTTTCATCGATACACCGGGTCACGAAGCCTTTACGGCCATGCGCGCACGCGGCGCAAAAGTTACGGACATTGTGATTCTTGTGGTTGCCGGCGACGATGGCGTCATGCCTCAAACCGTCGAGGCCATCAATCATGCCAAGGCGGGCGACGTACCGATCATTGTCGCCATCAACAAGATGGACAAACCCGACGTTGATGCGAGCCGCGTCCGGATCGAGTTTCTTCAGCACGATCTCGTTCTCGAAAGCCAGGGCGGCGATGTGCTCGAAGTTGAAGTCTCTGCAACGGAGAAGATGAACCTCGACAAGCTACTCGAGGCGATCAACCTCCAGGCAGAGGTTATGGAACTCAAGGCCAATCCAAATCGGCCGGCCGAAGGTGTTGTCATCGAGGCGAAACTCGAGACCGGGCGTGGTCCGGTCGGCACGGTGCTCGTCCAGCGCGGAACTCTCAGTATTGGCGATATCGTTGTGGCCGGGATGAGCTGGGGCAAGGTGCGCGCTCTTATCAATGACAAGGGCGAACAGATCGCAGAAGCATTGCCCGGCGTGCCGGCAGAGGTTCTCGGATTTGGCTCGGCGCCGGAAGCAGGCGACCTCATAGCTGTCGTCGAAAGCGAAGCCAAGGCACGCGAAATAACCGATTACCGAATTCGCAAACGGCGGGATCTGCAATCCGCGGGAACAGGTTCGCGTGGTTCTCTTGAGCATATGATGAGCCAGCTCAAGGAATCGGGCATTCAGGAGTTCCCGCTTGTCATCAAGGGCGATGTGCAGGGCTCCGTCGAAGCAATCACGGCCGCACTTGAGAACCTCGGAAACGACGAAGTTTCTGCGCGTATTCTCTATGCAGGTGTCGGTGCAATTACGGAATCCGATGTGGGTCTAGCCGCGGCATCTGGAGCGGCAATTGTCGGCTTCAATGTTCGCGCCAACCAACAGGCGCGCGCAGCAGCGGAACGCGATGGGATCGAGATCCGCTACTATGCGGTCATCTACAATCTCGTCGACGATATCAAGCAAGCCATGTCCGGCATGCTGTCGCCTGCTATCAAGGAAGAACTCCTTGGCAATGCGGAGATCCTGGAAATCTTCAACATTTCGAAGGTCGGCAAGGTCGCAGGCTGCCGCGTTACGGACGGTCGTGTCGAGCGCGGCGCCAATGTCCGGCTTATTCGTGACAATGTGGTGATTCACGAAGGTAAGTTGTCGACACTCAAGCGCTTCAAAGACGAGGTCGGCACAGTGCAGACCGGCCAGGAGTGCGGCATGGCCTTCGAGAAGTATCAGGACATGCGCCAAGGCGATGTCATCGAGTGCTTCCTCGTCGAGGAAATTGAGCGCACACTCTGATCCGCCTCGTCGGATCGAGTGTCAGGCTTGTTGCGCAGCGTCACCCCTATGAGTAAGAAATCAGGCCACCGCGAACCGAGTCAGCGGCAACTCCGCGTTAGCGAGACGCTGCGGGCCGGATTGTCCGATATCTTTATCCGGGGGGTTATCAACGACCCGGATTTGGACGGCGCCGTTATCACGGTTTCCGAGGTTCGCGTCAGTCCGGACCTTAAGGCTGCCACAGCCTATGTCATGCCGTTGGGCGGAGACCAGCAGCAAAAAATACTCAAGGCACTGACCCGGCACAGCCGGTTCGTGCGGGGAGAACTGGCATCTCGTGTCACGCTTAAACATATGCCCGCTGTGACGTTCGAACTCGATGACACGTTCGAGCAATCCAGCCGAGTGGATGACCTTCTGCGCTCCGAGAGAGTTGCGCAGGATCTGGATTAAGTCATGACGATTGCTGTTCGGGGTTAAGCGACGATGGCCCGGCGTCGCAAGGGAAAACCTGTTCACGGCTGGCTTGTCCTCGACAAACCTTGTGGAACGACTTCGACGGAAGCTGTTTCCCGCACCAAGCGCCTGTTTGAGGCTGCAAAAGCCGGCCATGCCGGAACGTTGGATCCCCTCGCAACCGGAATTCTGCCGATCGCATTCGGCGAAGCCACCAAAACGGTCCCCTATATTGTCGATGGAACCAAGGGCTATCGCTTCACCGTTTGCTGGGGAGCGCAGACCTCGACCGACGACCTGGAGGGATCGGTGGTGGCGCAGAGCGATACACGTCCCAAAAGGCAGGAAATCGAGGCGATTCTCGAGGAATTCGTCGGCGAAATTAGTCAAGTGCCGCCGCAATTCTCCGCAATTAAGGTTGATGGTGCACGCGCTTACGATTTGGCCCGGCAAGGCGATCGTTTCGAACTCGCCGCCCGCATTGTGCATGTGGATAGCCTCGAAATCTCCGACCTCATAGATGCGGACCATTGTGTTTTCAGCGCAATTTGCGGCAAGGGCACCTATATCCGCGCCCTTGCACGCGATATGGGCCATCGGCTCGGTTGTCTTGGGCATGTCAGCACCATTCGCCGGACCCGTGTCGGACCCTTCGAAGAAGAGGCAACAATTTCGCTGGATAAACTAGAGGAGATCGGCCATAGTGCCGCCGGCCGCGAGGCGCTTTTGCGTCAGCTCATGCCTGTGGAGACCGCGCTGGACGACATCCCGGCGCTGGCCATAAGCCGGTCTGATGCGGCCCGACTTAAGAGTGGGCAGCCCGTTCTGCTTAGAGGACGCGATGCCCCAATCCTCAAAGGCTCTGTCTACGCCACAACCAGCGGCACTCTCGTCGCGATCGGCGAAATCAGTCACGGTGAATTGCGCCCGACACGCGTGTTCAATTTACCGAGCTGAGTGGGCAAGCCATGTTCGACAATGGAGAGACCGATGTCGATTACACCTGAACGAAAACAGACGTTGATTGAAGAATATGGCACCAAATCCGGAGACACCGGATCGCCAGAAGTCCAGGTTGCGATTCTCACCGAGAGAATCGTCAATCTTACCGAGCACTTCAAGACACACAAGAAAGACAACCATTCACGGCGCGGGTTGCTGAAGATGGTGAGCCAGCGGCGTCGGCTTCTCGACTATGTTAAGACGAGTGACCAGGACCGCTACCAAGAGCTGATCCAACGCCTCGGCCTACGTCGTTGAGCCGAGAACGCCTGGCGGCTCGCAGAAAGCCATGCGCCAACCAGCGCTCTAGGTGTGTCCTAAGATACAATCCGCACATTAGAAATATGCACGATGGACGGAACCATTGGGGTTCCGAGGAAAGCTGAGAAAGCAATATGTTCGATAAGCACGTGGAAGAAATTGATTGGGGCGGACGCCCCTTGAGGCTGGAAACAGGCCGCATAGCCCGCCAAGCCGATGGCGCAGTGCTGGCGCAGTACGGCGAAACATCGGTCCTTGCGACCGTCGTCGCCGAACGCAGCCCGCGGCCGGGAATCGATTTTTTCCCACTGACCGTAAACTACCAAGAGAAGACCTACGCCGCCGGCAAGATCCCCGGCGGCTTTTTTAAACGTGAGGGACGTCCAGGCGAGAAGGAAACACTGACCTGCCGCTTGATTGACCGTCCGATCCGCCCCTTATTCGCCGATGGATTCAAGAACGATACCCAGATTATCGTCAACGTTCTGAGCCACGACCTGGAGAACGATCCCGACATGGTTGCCATGGTCGGTGTCTCTGCCGCGCTCACCCTCTCGGGTGTCCCCTTCATGGGTCCGATCGGCGGTGCCCGCGTCGGCTACATCGATGGCGAATATGTTCTTAACCCGACGCTCGATCAGATGGGTGACACCAAATTGGATCTGGTGGTTGCCGGCACGCAGGATGCCGTTCTGATGGTCGAATCGGAAGCCGAAGAGCTGTCCGAAGACATCATGCTCGGCGCTGTGATGCACGGCCATAAGGGTTTCCAGCCGGTCATCGACGCCATTATCCGTCTGGCAGAACGCGCTGCCAAAGAGCCTTGGGAGATCGCACCGGTTGAAAGCGCGGCCTATGTGGACCGCGTCCGCGAGCAGGCTCAATCGGACCTCAAGCAGGCCTATCAGATCGCAGAGAAACAACCTCGCCAAGAGCGGGTCGCCGAAATCAAGACGGCTGCTGTCGATGCTGTTGCGGATGCCGATGCGGAGAATGATGAAACACGCCTGGTGGCCGACGCATTCAAGTCAGTCGAGAAGGAAGTCGTTCGCGGCAGCATTCTGGAAACGAAAATGCGCATCGATGGTCGCGATCTCCAGACCGTGCGCCCGATTGTCTGCGAAGTAGGGGTTCTTCCCCGGGCCCATGGCAGTGCACTTTTCACGCGTGGTGAGACGCAGGCTCTTGTGGTTGCAACGCTTGGCACCGGTGAGGACGAACAGTTCATCGACGCACTTGAAGGCACCTACAAGGAAAACTTTCTCCTGCACTACAACTTCCCGCCCTTCTCCGTGGGCGAGACAGGCCGGGTAGGCTTTACCGGTCGGCGTGAAATCGGTCACGGCAAGCTTGCATGGCGCGCCATGCATCCCGTGATGCCCGAAAAGGATACTTTCCCCTACACCGTGCGGATCGTTTCCGAAATCACCGAGTCGAACGGCTCATCGTCAATGGCAACCGTCTGCGGCTCGTCGCTCGCCATGATGGACGCCGGCGTGCCTCTGGACCGACCCGTTGCCGGTATCGCCATGGGGCTGATCAAGGACGGCGACCAGTATGCCGTGCTTTCGGACATCCTTGGCGATGAAGACCATTTGGGTGATATGGACTTCAAGGTCGCCGGTACCGATGCGGGAATCACCTCGCTGCAGATGGATATCAAGATTACCGGCATCACCGAAGAGATCATGAGCACGGCCCTGGCACAGGCCAAGGATGGTCGCCTGCACATTCTCGGTGAAATGGCAAAATCGCTAACCTCCGCACGCAGCGAACTTGGCGAACATGCGCCGCGTATCGAAGTCATCAACATTCCGGTCGACAAGATTCGCGACATCATCGGAACCGGCGGCTCCGTCATCCGGGCCATGGTCGAAGAAACCGGCGCCAAGATCGATGTCTCTGACGACGGCACCGTCAAAGTGTCCTCGTCAAACTCGGCATCCATCAACGACGCGCTTGACCGGATCAAGAAAATCACCTCCGAACCGGAGGAAGGCGTGATTTACAAAGGCAAGGTCGTCAAGGTCGTCGACTTCGGAGCCTTCGTAAACTTTTTTGGTCCGAAAGACGGTCTCGTCCACATCTCTCAACTCGCACCTGAACGTGTTCGCCAGGTAACGGATGTGGTCAAAGAAGGTGACGACGTCTTTGTCAAACTCATGGGCTTCGATGATCGTGGCAAAGTGCGCTTGTCGATGAAGGTCGTGAACCAGGAGACCGGTGAAGAAATTCCCCGGGAAGAGAAAGGCGCTGCCGAAGCGTCTTAATCGCGAATGCTAGCGGCAGTCAAAAGAGACTGCCGACCGCTTTTTGTTAGGCCGGGCCCTTTCGGGGGCTCGGCCTTCTGACTCTCTGGAGATTTTTCCCTTTAGCCAATTGTCCGGAAGGCCATTGCGTCTGACCAGAAGGGTTTGACAGTGCGGGAGACTTCTTCGGCATCGCCAGTCGTCAATAAGCGCGCCTCGATGCCCTCGGGATCCTCGGTCAGATAGTGGGGATGACGCGTCAGATAATCCTCCAGGCTGTCCGCGACCACTTCCGGTTGGCTGAGAAGGCGCGTCGCATCTGGTAGGTGGCGACGGAAATGCATCTCCACCAACGGATAGTGAGTGCATCCGAGGATTGCCCAATGCGGGACTTGCGGATGAGCTGCCGCGACCAGCTCACGGACATAAGATTCGACGAGGCCGTCGAGAGCATCGTCCGATTCGCCACGCTCGATCGCGCCGGCCAGATCCGAGCAGGCTTGCTGCATGACGCCGGCCTTTGGGCACCGTTTCAGGATCTCTTCCGTGTAGACATCGCTCCGCACGGTCCGCGTAGTCGCAAAGACGGCAACCACGTCCGTATTGTATTTTTGAGGATATTGCGGGGTCGTTACAGCCCAAGGCGTCTGCGTGGCAGCCTCAACCATGGGTGCGACCACACCCAATATGTTACAGCCCGGTCGACCGGCATGCGGTAGCCAGTTCTGCTGTAGGGTTCGGCAGGCGACCGCCGTCGCGGTGTTGCAAGCCAGAATGACCAGCCGGCACCCCCGGTCGAAGAGGCACTCTACGCCAGTACGCGTAAGTTCAATTATTTCGTCCGACGAGCGATCGCCATAGGGGGCGTTCTCATGGTCACCGAGATAGAGAAATCGCGAACCGGGAAACCGCCGCGTCAACGCGCGGAAGACGGTCAAACCGCCATGTCCGGAGTCGAACAAGCCAATCATTGGATGTCAAAACCAACGATGATTGCTGCAAATCCTGCCTTTCGCAGCACCATCCTCGCTATTGCGCTGCTTCTGCAGAGCCTTCCGCTGCGCCATCGTCGAAGTCACCGTTCATCCGCTTCAGATCTTCAAGCGTCGGCATTGCGGTAATGTCGTAGCCGCAATCCGCGAAATGAACCTCGCCCGTCACTGCACCCGACAAATCCGACAGCAGATAAAGCGCCGAACCACCAACTTGATCGAGCGTTGGCGTCGACTTCATAGGCGCATGCTCTTTTTGGTAATTGAACAATAGCCGGGCATCCGAGATCCCTGCGCCTGCAAGCGTTCGCATAGGTCCTGGGGAGAGTGCGTTGACACGAACGCCCTGTGGCCCGAGGTCGACCGCAAGATAGCGAACACTCGCTTCAAGCGCCGCCTTTGCGACTCCCATTACATTGTAGCAAGGAACAACCCTTGTGGATCCGGCGTAGGTCAATGTGAGAAGACTACCGCCGTCTGTCATAAGGTCGGCCGCACGTTTGGCGATCTCGGTAAAGGAGAAACACGAGATCACCATCGTGTGCGTGAAATTCTCTCGGCTTGTATCGGCGTAGCGGCCCTTGAGCTCGTTGCGATCCGAAAAGGCTAGCGCGTGGACAACAAAATCCAGCTTGCCCCACTTGGTCCGAATGGCATCGAATACATTGTCGACGCTATCGAGGTCTTCGACATCGCAAGACACGATGATTTCCGATCCAACCGACTCGGCCAATGGCACTGCGCGGCGGCCGAACGCATCACCCTGATAGGTGAATGCCAGTTCTGCGCCCTGTCCGGCCAGAACGCGCGCAATCCCCCACGCGATGGACCGATCATTCGCAACGCCCATAACAAGTCCTCTCTTACCGGCCAGCAGCGGCCCAGGAGAGGCAACATCTTTCACTGTCATTCTCGTTCTCGTCCCGACTTTACAAATCTACTTCAAGCAATCCCCGCCGCTACGAGTCGTAACGCCTAAAGATCAATGTGGCGTTTGTGCCTCCGAATCCAAAACTATTGGACATCACACAGTTAACCTCAACATTATCCTGGCGCTCTTGAACAATCGGCATATCCGCCATATCCGGATCGAGCTCCTCGATATTAGCCGAGGCGGCAATGAAACCATTGTTCATCATCAGCAGCGAATAGATCGACTCCTGCACACCGGTTGCACCGAGTGAATGGCCGGTCAATGACTTGGTCGCGCTGATTGCTGGTATGTCTTTGCCGAAAACCTCGCGGATCGCCTCGACCTCGCGAATGTCACCGATGGGCGTCGATGTTGCGTGCGGATTGATATAATCGATGCCGTCTTCAATGCCATCCATGGCCAGATTCATGCAGCGGACGGCACCTTCGCCTGACGGCTGCACCATGTCGAAACCGTCCGATGTCGCGCCGTATCCGGCCACCTCACCAAATATCTTGGCACCTCTGGCACGCGCATGCTCCAACTCTTCCAGGACCAGGACACCGGCACCGCCCGCGATCACGAATCCGTCTCGATTGACGTCATAGGCGCGGCTGGCAGTTTCCGGCGTTTCATTGAACTTGGACGACATCGCACCCATGCCATCGAACAGGACCGAGAGCGTCCAATCCAACTCCTCGCCACCACCGGCAAAGACGATGTCCTGCTTGCCCCATTGAATGAGCTCCGCTCCATTGCCGATGCAATGAGCGGATGTGGAACAGGCGGACGAAATCGAGTAGTTGACGCCTTTGATCTTGAATGGCGTCGCCAGTGTTGCCGAGTTTGTGCTCGACATGGTTTTCGGCACCTCGAAAGGTCCGACTTTCTTCGGTCCGCGAGAACGTGTCGTATCCGCAGCCTTGACGATCGCTTTCGTAGACGGGCCGCCTGATCCCATGATCATGCCTGTCCGCACATTAGAGACATCGTCGTCTTCCAGACCGGAGTCCTGGATCGCTTGCTGCATGGCAATGTAGTTCCAACCGGCGCCGGCGCCCATAAAGCGGCGAACCTTGCGATCGATCAGCTCTTCCCAGTCAACTTCGGGTGCGCCATGCACCTGACAGCGAAAACCGAGTTCGACATAGTCGTCGGCTCGAACAATGCCGGATTTGCCTTCCCTGAGCGACGCCAACACTTCCTGTGTGTTGTTGCCGATCGAGGATACGATCCCCATCCCCGTAACGACGACACGTCTCATATTGTCTTCCTAATCCTCAGGCCTTGAAGTGGCCCAGCGGCCAACAGCAAAGCTGTCAACGCGTGAAAATCGAAACGAAGTGAACTTGTTTCATGAGTTCGAACCGGCCGCGATGCGCCGGCTTAATCTTGCGAGTCGGCAAAAAGTCCGACACGAAGATCCGAAGCTGCGTAGATCGGTTCACCGTCGGCTTTCAGGACCCCATCACCGGTTCCGAGAACCAGTTTCCGGGATATCACACGGCGCAGGTCCACATGATACTCAATCTTTTTCACTGTCGGCAGTACCATTCCACTGAATTTTACAGATCCGACACTGATGGCCCGGCCGCGCCCAGGTTCACCCAGCCAACCCAGAAAGAAGCCCAGCAACTGCCAAAGCGCATCCAACCCGAGGCATCCCGGCATGACCGGATCGCCCTTAAAATGACACGAGAAAAACCAGAGGTCTGGCGTCACATCCAGCTCTGCAATGACCTTTCCACGGCCATGTTCGCCACCATCGGCGCTGATATGCGAGATACGGTCGAACATCAGCATTGGCGGCAACGGCAATTGCGCATTACCGGGACCGAAAAGCTCTCCGCGAGCGCAAGCCAGAAGGTCCTCGTAGCCGAAGCTCGACGGGAACTCCGAAACTGTGCTGGTATCCGCGCCCATATGGCAGCCTCACTCTGATTTCTTCCGGTATTTCCTATCACAGTCGCACGGCCATCAAAAGCCTGTCGCCCATGGCGTTAGCCCAACGGATACCCTATGACAATATAGATATGACTGACTTGCAGTTGACGTCCAGACTGCATATATTCTGCTAACTGTGAACTCGCCGTTCGAGGCGTGCAAATCTATGGGCGAAATGCCGTGAAAAACGTCGAAGAGATGCTCCGTAGTGCCGGTTTGAGGCCGACACGCCAGCGTATGTCACTTGCGGAATTGCTGTTCAGCCGCGGTGATCGGCATCTGACGGCCGAAGCCCTCCATGAAGAAGCCGTCAATGAGTCTGTTCCGGTTTCGTTGGCGACCGTTTACAATACGTTGCACCAGTTCACAGAGGCCGGTCTCCTGCGAGAGGTCGCCGTCGAAGGCGCTAAGACCTATTTCGATACCAACACGTCGAACCATTTTCACTTTTTCTGCGAACGCGATGGCAAGTTAGTGGACATAGAGCCCGGTGCGCTTAGTGTCGATGGGCTGCCGGAACCGCCGGAAAACATGGAAATTTCGCGCATCGACGTTCTTGTGAGGTTGGTCGAAAAGCGCTGATCGGATTTGCCGAACGATACCTGCTTCAGCGTACACTCTCGTCGTCGTAAACTCCCCACAGTTTGTTCTGCTGAATCCACCCGGAATATTCGTCCATTGAGACCTTGCACCACGTGCCGTTGCAATTGACGACACTTGCCAGCACGCCAGATCTCAACCGTGCGACCAGACCGCTGTCCGCGGATCTCTCCTTGTAGAGCGAGACCGTTTCCTCATTGTCGACCCAAGGCTGAATGAGCGCCGTTCTCCGCCCACTGAGCAGACTGTGAAATACCCAGCCCTCTGTGCTCTCCGAATCGCGTATACGGCGCCAGTTGCCCGATTCCGCCGTGATCTCCACGGGTAGACCTATCTTCGAAAAGACCCAGGCCACGGCGTGATCGGTGCTCGGGCCCTTGCGCACATTGACGCGGTTAGACTTCAGGCTAACAAAACGGGGGATTCTGAGCCCGCTCGCACCAATTTTAACCGTGCTGGCCGCTGCATCCTGAGCCACCGCAACCGAAGAAGGCGATAACAAGACTGGTGCCGACAGGAGAACCAGCAGTTGGACAAGGCAGAGTCGCACCTTTTGCCCCGATACCATGTCTCTCATCCAATCTGCGCCGACGCTTCAAGGTGGATAGGCTCGCTGCCCAAAAGCCAAGTCCGATTGCCAAATAAGACATAATGACCGTGTTCCACTGGCATTCTCAACTTGCTATAGGCAACGGTAGTCCGCCATATGCTGCAAAAATATGAATGGACCAAGGCAAACATTCGAACTAGGTCCTTTGTTTTCTGACTTGCCATCTGATAGAGAAACAACGCCCGATCCCCCCAATGGTGACGCTGTGGAGCAAGTCCCTGGAGCTGCCTCATGCCTTCTGACACGCCTTTGGTAATCGTAACCCGCACGCTGCCGGAAGTCGTCGAGACTCGGATGCGTGAACTATTCGATGCCGAACTGAACATCGACGACAAGCCAATGTCGCAGGCCCAACTGATAGAAGCGGTCAAGCGCGCGGACGTCCTCGTTCCAACTGTAACCGACCGTATCGACCGCGCCGTCCTCAGTCAGGCGGGCGACCAGCTGAAGCTCATCGCGAATTTCGGAACCGGTGTTGACAATATCGATCTGGAAACCGCTCGCAATCGCGGGATAATCGTCACCAATACGCCGGGTGTTTTGACTGAAGACACGGCTGACATGACTATGGCACTGATCCTGGCCGTACCGAGAAGGCTGACGGAGGCTGCCATGTTCCTGAAGGCGCCGGATGCCAATTGGCAGGGCTGGTCACCGACATGGATGTTGGGTCATCGCATTACAGGAAAGCGCCTTGGTATCGTCGGCATGGGCCGGATCGGACAGGCCGTTGCACGACGCGCGAAACCGTTCGGCCTGCAGATCCATTATCACAATCGACGCCGAGTCTCGGATCAGGTCGAGAACGAGCTAGAGGCAACCTACTGGGAAAGCCTGGACCAGATGCTCGCGCGGATGGATATCATTTCCGTCAATTGCCCGCATACGCCCGCGACCTATCATCTCCTTTCGGCCCGCCGGCTGAAGCTTCTGAAGCCGACGGCCTATGTGGTGAATACCGCGCGCGGCGAAGTCATCGATGAAAACGCGCTGGCGCGTATGGTCGAAGGGAACGAGATTGCAGGCGCCGGCCTCGACGTATTCGAGCACGAACCGGCAGTGAACCCCAAACTGCTGAAAAGCGATCGGGTTGTTGTTCTGCCGCATACGGGTTCCGCAACGCTCGAAGGGCGCGTCGACATGGGCGAGAAGGTCATCATCAATATTAAGACCTTTTTTGACGGTCACTCGCCGCCCGATCGCGTCTATCCCGCGATGCTCTAAATCAACCTGCGCTTAGTCGGAATCGACAAAGCGCAGACAAGTTGATCAACTCTAAGTTGCTCTAGATCAGGTTTGCCGTTTGGCGGCCTGAACGCATGTTTCGAGGTGATTGAGGAAGGCGGATCGATCTGCCTTGCTAAAGGGCCGGGGTCCTCCTGTGATCGCACCGGTCTCTCGCAGGCCCTGCATCAATTCCCGGTTTGCCAGCGCCATACCGATCCCATCGACCGTGAACGCATCGCCATTTGGCTTGAGCGCGAACGCCTGACGCTCCAGACATCGGGCGGCCAACGGAATGTCGTTTGTGACACAGATATCCGCGGGCTGGATGTGTTCCGCAATCCAATCGTCGGCCGCGTCGGCACCTTGGGCAACGATGACCAGCTCGACCATGGGGTCCCGGCTGGGCCGAAGACCGCCATCCGTCACCAGAAGGGTCTTCAGGCCGTGCCTCTGAGCGACTCGGATGACTTCTTCCTTGACCGGACAGGCATCCGCGTCGACATAGATTTCAACCATTGTGTCCCTTCAGGTTGCAAACGCGCAAATTGCTGTCTTGGCTCGATAATCCAGACTCCCGCAGTCGTTTACCATTTTGAAGACCGCCCTAGCCAAACATCGCGCCATGGCAATAATGCATATCTAGGGACGACGGACAGGACAATTCGGGAGATAGGGTCATGAGCGATCAGGCTGCATCCGGCAATGCGCCGCAACAACCGCCCCAAAAACGGAGAGGTACGCCAATCACCGTCTGGATTCTCTGTGCGCTGCTCGTGGCTGGCCTCGCTTATACGACATCGCAAATGATCGCAGCCAAAAGCAGGCTCCTCGAGGTTGGCGATCAGATTTCGGAAGCGATCGAGGAGAAGGAAGCTGCCGAAAAAGCACTTACCGCAGCCAAGCAGGAGTTAACCGACGTCGCCAGTTTCCGCGAGAAGGCCAAGGCGGACGTTGCAGATGCGCTCGCCGCCCGCGCGGCTGCAGAAACCCAAGTGTCTGACCTCAGCCGCGCTCTAGACGAAGCGAATGAGGCCCTTGCCAAGGCAAAAGCGGCTGCGGGAAGCAACAGAGGCAATGTCGGAAAACTGAAAGCGGAACTCGCGCAGGCCCGATCACAGCTCAACGAGATCATCACCAAGATGGCCGAGACACAAGCAGAAGCGGACGGCCTCAGAGCCCGCCTTGAAGCGCAGCGCCAGTAGAGACATTCTCGCGCGACACCTCGCTCCAGACATCGTCCAAAGCGAGCCTGAGCCGGCTGCCGATCTCGGTGACTTCGTCTTCAGCCATTACATAGGCCGGCGCGAAGGCGATACGATTGCCCATACCGCGATGGATCAGCTCGTGCCGACGCGAGGCGTCGGCGACGCGTGCACCGATGCCGTCCCCGACATCGAACAATCGCTTCTCCCGCTTGTCGCGAACGAGCTCCATGCCGGCCATGAACCCCACGACATCGAGCGTGCCGACCATTGGATGATCCGCAAGCGGCTCCAGCGCGTCGAGAAGACATTGCGATTGGCGACCGATGTGCGTGAGAAGGTCCATTTCCTCGTAGATTTTCAGTGTTTCCAGCGCCACCGCGGCGCTCACGGGGTGCCCTGCATAGGTATGGCCGTGGGCAAAACTCCCAAGCGAATCGCTTTGCCGGACCATGGCATCGTGCACCTTCTCACTGATCAGCAATGCCGAGATCGGAGCCATCCCGGCAGACAGGGCCTTGGCCGAACTCATGATGTCCGGCACGATATCGAAGGTCTCGCTGCCCCACATGGCGCCGGTTCGGCCAAATCCGCAAATCACCTCGTCCGCCACGAAAAGGATGTCATGGCGAGCAAGCAGCGCCTGAACCTTCTCGAAGTAGGTTTTGGGCGGCGGAATGGAGCCGGATGATCCAAGCACGGGTTCCGCGAAGAATGCCGCGATCGTTTCGGGTCCCTCGTCCTCGATCAGTTTTTCCAAGGCGCCGACAAGCCGCGTGGCATAGTCTTCCTCGGACTCGCCCGGCAGGCCGTAGGCAAAATAATTTGGCGTTTCCGTGTGAAGGAAACCGTCCAGCGGCAGACCGAATCCCGCATGCATATCGGCCTTGCCCGAAAGGCTCACCGTGGCGACGGAACTTCCGTGGTAGGCGCCCTTGCGCGAGATGATTTTGCGTTTTTCCGGTCGCCCCGTTGCATGGTGGTAGTACCAGACCAGTTTGATCGCCACATCGTTCGCTTCCGAACCGGTGCACTGGAAATGGACCTTCGACATATGCGGAGGGGCAATGGACAGGAGTTTTTCAGCCAGTGCGACCGCAGGCTCGTGGGAGTGATGCCGGTAGAGATGGGCGTAGGCGAGTTCGCGGATCTGTGCCGCGGCCACATCTGCGAGACGCTCGGACGCCAGACCGAGCGAGGCACACCAAAGCCCGCTAACGGCATCGAGTTGCGCCTTTCCATCGTCGTCTGTGACCCACACGCCATTGCCGCTTGCGACAAATGTCGGACCGATTTCTCTATGGCGGACAAGGTTTGTCTGGGGATGAACGAGATTGTCAATGTCGCGTGCGGCAAGCGAGTTGGAACGCGGCATTGCTGAAATCCTTTTTATCGCTGGCTCATTGGGCGGCACAGATTGCACCGTCATCCTTCGAATGGATAGACAGATCCGTAATGGTCGGCGTCTCCCCACTCAAGGGGTTCTTCGGATCCCAGGCGATCTTGACCGTCTGAAACCGGCAGGCAAGCGCATCGTAGATGACCAGACGGCCTGCCAGCGTTTCGCCGATCCCGATGATTTCTTTCAGAACCTCCATCGCCTGCATGGTGCCGAGAACGCCGGGCACAGCTCCCAGAACGCCAACTTCCGAGCAGTTTGCGACGGTTCCGGGAGGCGGTGCCTCGGGAAAAATACAGCGATAGTTGGGGTAAGGTGTGCCGTCGGGGCCGCTCTCGAAGGCACGAAAGGTTGTCAGATGCCCGTCGAAGGGTCCAAGGGCTGCAAACACAAGTGGTTTTCTGGCGAGAAAACAGGCGTCGTTAACGAGATAGCGTGTTGCGAAGTTGTCGGAACCGTCGGCGACGATATCGTACTGACCGATGATCTCGAGAGCGTTCCCGGCCCCGAGACGTTCGGCATGGGTGCGCACCTCAACATGCGGATTGAGACGCGCGATCGTTGCAGCCGCACTTTCGGTTTTCGGTGTCCCGACGCGGCTAGTGTCATGTGCAATCTGCCGCTGCAAATTGTCGAGGGACACATGGTCGTCGTCGATGATTCCAAGTGTGCCGACACCGGCAGCAGCCAGATACATCAAAACCGGCGATCCCAGCCCGCCGGCGCCGACAACAAGGACTTTCGCAGCCTTGAGGGCTTGCTGTCCCGGACCTCCGACATCCTTCAGGACCAGGTGGCGCTTGTAACGCTCAATCTCTTTGTCGCTCAGCATGGTTGTTCACTCGCTTCCCGTCGACCCGAAGCCACCATCCCCCCGATCCGTCCGGTTCAATGCGGCGGCGACTTCAATTGACGCACGCACAACTGGTTGGACGACGATCTGTGCAATTCGGGTACCGCGGCTGATCTCGTAGGGCGCCTCGCCAAGATTGACGAGAAGCACCATAACCTCACCGCGATAGTCTGCATCGATCGTGCCGGGCGCATTTAGCACGGTCAAGCCGTGCTTCAGGGCAAGACCGGACCGCGGGCGGATCTGCGCTTCATATCCCTGTGGCAGTGCCATGCTGAATCCGGTCGGCACCAGTGCCCGCTCACCGGGTCTCAAGACAACCGGCTTACCCTTGCCGACCGCTGCGCGGATATCGAATCCTGCTGCGTCGGTGCTCTGATAGGCCGGCAGCTCCAAACCTTCGCCGTGCGGCAGCACGACAAACGCCACGCGGACGGGTTGAGAATCAGACGACATGGACCGTCATTCGGCTGCCGGTTTCAGCGACGCCAGCGACTGGCTCGCTCGTGCCATCAATGCGTCGGCCACATCTTCCTTGGCCATGTCCGGCCAGCTCTCGACACCGTCGGCAGAGATCAGATGGACAGCATTTCGCGTACCACCGAATACGCCGGACTCTGCCGAGACATCGTTGGCGATAATCCAATCGCATCCCTTTCGAAGTCGTTTGGCGGTGGCGTTTTCAATGACATGCTCGGTCTCGGCGGCAAATCCGATGACAAGCGAAGGCCGGCTTGGACTTGGTGCCGAGATCGTCTTGAGAATATCGGGATTTTCGGTCAGCGCCAGCTGCATGCCCTGTCCATCGTGAACCTTCTTGATCTTTTCCTCCGCCTCACGCGCGACCCGCCAGTCGGCGACGGCGGCAGCGCAAACTGCAATGTCAGCCGGCAGGCTACTCCTGACGGCAGCCAGCATCTGGTCTGCTGTTTCGACATGATTGACATGAACGCCCGGCGGATCAGTTAGTTTCGTCGGCCCGGATACAAGCGTGACCCTGGCACCGAGCGATGCTGCTGCAGCCGCAATGGCATGGCCCTGACGCCCTGATGAGCGGTTTGCAATGTAGCGAACCGGATCGATCGGCTCATGAGTCGGCCCCGATGTGACAAGGACGTGCCGACCATCGAGCAACAATTCCCGAGGATCGCCAAGGGCTGTTGCGATAGCATTGAGGATTTCCGGGACTTCGGCCATTCGCCCGACACCTTGCTCTCCGGATTCTGCCATCTCGCCTTCATTCGGCCCGACGAAGCACACTCCGTCCTCTCCCAGCCGCGCAACATTCCGCTTGGTTGCGGGATGGTTCCACATATACGGGTTCATGGCAGGCGCAACGAGGACTGGCGCGCCCGTGGCAAGCAGGACCGCTGTGGCCAGGTCATCGGCTTGCCCGGTGGCCATCTTGGCCATGAGGTCGGCTGTTGCCGGCGCGACCACGACAAGGTCGGTATCGCGCGCGAGGCGGATGTGACCGACATCGAATTCACTCTCAGGATCGAAAAGATCGGTATAGGCGCTCTCGCTCGCCAGAGCTCCGACAGAAAGCGGCGTAACGAATTCAGCGCCCGCCCGAGTCAGCACGACCCGAACCTGCAAATTGCGGTCTCTCAATCGCCGAATGAGTTCAAGCGATTTATACGCGGCAATGCCGCCGGCGATGATCAGTAAGACACGTTTGTCTGCCACGACGTTCAGGGCTCCAGGCCAAGTGGATTTCATGGCGTATCTTTTACCACAGACAGGGCACGCCATGTGCTACCCGTTGTGAACCCGATTAACGAATTCCGCAGTTTGTAAGGCACTTGGCAGATTGCCCGATACGGGCCCTACCGCCGACCAAAAGCCAGGGGCATGAAATCTGCCACAAATGGAGACAACATGGCAGACCCGATTGAAATGACCCGAGAGGCCGCCGAGATGTTCACCAAGACCTGGGAGGCCGCACTTGAAAAGGACATTCCCCTGGATCTTGTCGCCGGCACGGCTTTGAGCGCTGCAATTTCTTCGCTCGTACGCCTACATGGCCCGGAAGCGGCTGCGCGGATGATGGACCATTTTGCGACAGCTATTCGGGAAGGCCGGTTCGAGCATATCGGCGGCCAGGATCACGGTCACGACCACTAGTTAGATCCAAAGCCAACCTATAGAACCATCGCGACAGCGATTGCTGCAAGAGACAGCGCGCCAACCCACAATGCCCAGCGGCTGGAGCTACCCTCGCGCGCTTGCGCCTCGGCAAGCCGTTCGATCGTGTGACCGTCCAGACGAAGGCCGCCCGAGGCCATGGCCGCGAAGCTTGAGGCGACCTGTTCAGCTTCCGAAATGAGACGCGGTGCATCGCTCAACAGGCGACCGAGCGATGCGGCACCCTCAGCAGCTTCCTGGATGCGGGCATCGGGTCCGATCTGCTTCTCCATCCAATCGCGAACAACCGGTTCCGATGCGGTCCATATATTCAACCGTGGATCGAGGGTCCGGGCGACACCTTCGACAACAACCATCGTCTTTTGCAGCAGGATCAGTTGCGGCTGGGTGCGCATGTTAAACACTTCCGTATATTGGAAGAGCTGCCCCAACAGATGGCCCATCGAAATTTCGTCGGCGGTCCGCCCCATGAGCGGCTCGCCGATGGCACGCAGGGCCTGGGCAAAGACCTCAACGGATTCCTCGCGCGGCACATAGCCGGCATCGAAATGAACCTGGGAGACCCGGTGATAGTCCCGGGTGATAAAGCCATACAGGATTTCAGCGAGAAAACGCTGCTCGACGGGTCCAAGGCGCCCCATGATCCCGCAGTCGACGGCAACGACCTGACCGTCCTTGTCGACGAAGAGATTGCCCTGATGCATGTCGGCATGAAAAAAGCCATCGCGCATGGCATGGCGCAGGAAGCTGCGAATGAGATGGGCGCCCATCGCGTCGAGGTCGTGGCCAGCTGCGCGCAGGCCTTCGACATCCGACATTGGTATTCCGTCGATCCATTCCAGAGTCAGAACGCGCTTGCCGCTTCGGGCCCAATCGACTTTGGGGACGCGAAATCCATCGTCGTCCGCCGTGTTATCCGCCATCTCCGAGAGGGCGGCGGCTTCCATTCGCAGATCCATCTCGATGGCTGTCGAGCGGGCCAGCGTATCGACGACCGTGACGGGACGCAGACGCCGCGAGGGCGGGTGGAGGCGCTCGACCATGCGGGCCGCGAAAAAATAAGTGTCCAAGTCCTTGCGAAACCGTTCTTCGACCTTTGGCCGCAGGATCTTCACGGCCACAGGGTTGAGCGTACCGGATGCATCGCGGACCACGGCCTTGTGAACCTGCGCGATGGATGCCGCCGCAACAGGGGGCCCGAAATCCTCAAACAAATCCGAAACGGGTTTGCCGATATCGGCTTCGATTGTCTGCCGGGCCTCTTCGCTCGAAAAAGGCGGCAGCTTGTCCTGCAGCGTGGTCAGATCGCGGGCAATCTCGGCTCCGACCAAATCGTCGCGCGTTGCAAGGAACTGACCCAGCTTGATGTAGCTCGGCCCCAGCGACGTTAGCGCAGTCGAAAGCCTGGTCGTATTCGCATCGCCTCTCTTTCGCCCAAAAGCTGCAATCAGCTTCGTCAGCAGCCGCACCGGTCCAGGCAGATCGGCATCCGGCGGCACGACCGACGCGCCATTGCGGGCAAGCACCAGGCCGGCACGGGCCAAACGGGACATATTTGTGAGAGCGTTCGCCATTAGGCCTTCAATCGCACTCTAGAGTCGCCAGCCGGAATGCATGGCAGCAATCCCACCGCTCAAATTGCGGTATTTGACCTGTCCAAAGCCTGCGTCCCTGATCATCGCTGCAAATGTCTCCTGGTTCGGGAACCGGCGGATGCTCTCGACAAGATAGCGATATGGCTGCGCCGATCCCGCCACTGCTGCACCGATCATCGGGATCGCATCGAAGGAATAGCGCTCATAGACGGTATCCAATACCGGAACCTGGACTTCTGAAAACTCGAGACAGAGAAACCGGCCACCCGGCCGCAACACGCGCCGGCTCTCGGCGAGAGCCGCTTCGAGATTGGTCACGTTCCGAATCCCGAAGGCAATGGTGTAAGCATCCATGGAACCATCGGCAACAGGCAAGGCTTCCGCGTTCCCTTGGACAAAGGCGATGTTGCTATGACCGGCCTGCCGCATCCGGTCTCGGCCAACGGCCATCATTTCAGCACTGATGTCGCAGATGATTGCTCGTGCGCCACCTCCCGCGGCCGAAAGAAACCGCCCCGCAATGTCGCCTGTGCCGCCGGCCACGTCGAGCAACGCAAAATTCTCGTCCGTCCGTGGCGGCGCCAGCCAGTTTATAAAGGCATCTTTCCAGAGTCTGTGAAGACCGCCGGACATTACGTCGTTCATCAGGTCGTATCGCTGCGCGACACGCGCAAAAACCTGGTTGACCATGCCCTGCTTGTCGGTCGCGCGAACGGCGGCGAATCCAAAGCTCGCCTCGTCCTTATCCATTCGTGTTTCATCGTTCATGCGCGGGACAATAGCGCAGCCGTCTATGGCAGGCTATGGTTCCGCCGATGCCAGAGTTACCCGAAGTCGAAACCGTCCGAAGAGGCCTTGAAGGCCCCCTGGTCGGCTCCAGGTTTGAGGCCGTCGAGCAGAACCGCGAGGATTTGCGATTTCCCTTGCCGCGCGGCTTTGCAAAACGCCTGACCGGCCGCCGAGTCGACGCCCTCAAGCGCCGCGCCAAATACCTCCTGGCCGAACTCGACGACGGGGCCATACTGGCAATGCATCTTGGCATGAGCGGGCGTTTCACAATCGAAGATCCTGGCGAAGACGCATCGATGCCCGGCGCTTTCGTGCATGAGACCGGGACCAACGCGGCTCATGACCATATTGTCTTTCATATGAGCAATGGCGCAACGGTCCGCTACAACGACGTGCGGCGCTTCGGGATTATGGACCTCATCGAGCCGGGCGGTCTCGCGAAGCACAAGCTTTTTCGAAACCTTGGTATCGAACCGTTGGGAGGAGAGCTCACGCCTTCATTTCTTGCAGAAGCCGCAGCGGGGCGGCGCACCAGTGTGAAGGCACTGCTGCTCGACCAGCGGATCGTTGCCGGATTGGGCAATATTTATGCATGCGAGGCCTTGTATCGCGCCGAGCTTTCGCCGCGCCGCCTTGCTGCAACACTGACGACAAAATCCGGTGGGCCGGGAAAGCGCGCCACGCGTCTCGTGAGCGCAATGATCTCAGTCCTGGAAGAAGCCATCGAGGCGGGTGGATCGACATTGCGCGACTATCATCAGGCTGATGGATCGCTCGGCTATTTTCAACACGCATTTGCGGTTTATGGGCGCTCAGGTCTAGGGTGCGCGCGCGCCGGATGTACCGGTACGGTGGAACGGATTACACAGAGCGGCCGATCGACATTCTTTTGCACCACCTGTCAGCGCTGATCAGTTGAGCTGCCGAGGCTGGGCGGAGCACCGCAGAAATCTGAACACACAGTTGCAAACAAGGCCGGAGGGGCTAGGAAATGGCGTTTGAGAACATTGTAGAAGAGAAGAAGGGCAAAGTCGGCCTCATCAGACTGGATCGTCCAGATGCCTTGAACGCGCTCAACAGTGCTCTGATCGAGGAACTTGGCCAGGCGCTCGACGCGTTTGAAGCGGACGATCAGGTGGGCGCCATCGTGATTACAGGCAGCGAAAAGGCCTTTGCGGCCGGTGCCGACATCAAGGAAATGCAGTCCAAGTCCTATATGGACGCCTACATGGAAGACTTCATTTCCACATGGGATCGCGTGGCTCGGTGCCGTAAGCCTGTGATCGCGGCGGTTGCCGGTTATGCACTCGGCGGCGGCTGCGAGCTCGCGCTCATGTGCGATATCATCCTTGCCGCAGATACGGCCGAGTTCGGCCAGCCGGAGATCACCCTCGGTATCATGCCGGGCGCGGGCGGGACCCAGCGCCTGACGCGCATCGTCGGCAAAGCAAAAGCCATGGAGATGTGCCTCACGGGCCGGCGCATGAAAGCCGAAGAAGCCGAACGCGCCGGTCTCGCTAGCCGCGTCATCCCTGCGAACGAGCTGATGGACGAAGCCTTGAAGGTGGCCGACAAGATTGCGTCCTTCTCAATGCCGACGATGATGCTGGCCAAAGAATCGGTCAATCGCTCCTATGAAACCAACCTATCGGAAGGCATCCGGTTCGAGCGACGGATATTCCACTCAATGTTCGCGACCGAAGACCAGAAGGAAGGGATGCAGGCGTTCGTCGAAAAACGGAAGCCAAGCTTCAAGAATCGCTGAGGCGCGGGCTTCAACGATCTGCATCGGTCATTGGATTGCCACGGTTGACGCTCGCCGTTTGCCCGACTATACACGGGGCCGGGTTGCGACCATTGCGGGCGTGCGTTTACGTATGCTTGCAGAGATGGCGACCCTTCATCATGCATCAACAGGACGCGGCGAACCCATTTCGCATTTCGATTGATGCAAGCAACAATGTACGAGAGTGGCGCATGCCGATTCCGAATCGGATGTGCAACTTGACCTTAGTGTCTCCGAAGGCGAAGAACGGAAATGGCCAACACCAAGTCGGCGAAAAAAGCAGTTCGCAAGATTGCGCATCAGACCGAAGTGAATAAGGCGCGGCGAAGCCGCATGCGGACATTCGTCAGGCGGGTCGAAGAGGCGATCGCCTCCGGTGACCAAGCTGCTGCCCAGCAGGCGCTGCGTGAGGCGCAACCGGAAATCATGCGGTCGGCGCAAAAGCGGGTGTTGCATAAGAACACCGCTTCCCGAAAGGTCTCCCGTCTGTCCGCCCGCATCGCTTCGATGAGCGCCTGACAAAACCAACTCGTTAGTTTCTATGGATTTGGCGTGCGTTTTGCGCGCCAATTTCGCATGCGCGCGATTCCGATCGCTTGAGATGAACCGATTGCGATTTTGGCAATAATCTCCCGATTGTTGCAGGAATGCGACAGCTAAAACGAGCTCCAGCGCGCCGCTCGCCAACCGACCTAATCAATCCCTCAGAGATTCAAGCATTTAGCCTGTCGCAAACTCTCCAGCTCTCGCTTCTCCTCTCGACGGTCCCGAGCGGCGTCAAGTGCGAATCGGATTCTCGCAGACGATTTTGGAGACCCTTCTCTAGGCCCTCGAACCAGCATTTCGCACCGTGATTCAGCTCCGATTTTCAAGTGGTTGACGCACCGAACACCCTCGAAATGCCCACCAAGCGTCCCAATATGATGGCACCGCGCAAGCATCCCGGCGTCCGTAGATGCCAGTTGCATCACGCTCTGTCGGGGGTATAATCGCAGCATCCGAACGGGGCATATGCCCCTCCCAAGTAGTTGCCTTCAAGAGTTCCGCGTCTCGCTCACATCAAAGGTGAGCAAAGCTGCTAAATTGGGCCGCAGCACGCGAAGTATCAAATCGCGTTTATTCGACTATTGGACTGCAAGATCTTACGGTCTTGTTTGTCAAGACTTTGCGCCAGCAGGTCATTCCTGATTTTTTGTTGGCGCGTGCGTAGCTTTGTGAGTAGACCGTGGCCGGAATTGAAGAGGTTAAGACACCGTATGCGATGACCCTGCCTGGACGCACATAGATCATTGCGACCAGACATCGTCTGCCATTTGATCAGTCAAACGACGAACGCGGGCCTTGCGTGTCGAATAACACTGATCTTGCAAAGGGCGGCCATGCCTTGAGGCACGCCCCCAAAGAATGCCGATGGCAGAACGACAGTCGTGACGATGTTGTCTTCTTTCGTCGCCGCATCGGCGGCTTCACCGGATACGGACATGTTTTTCATTCGTCGTGCTGGCGGACGGGGCCTCTTGTGCCGCGGCACCAAGACGGATGAGGAGCATGACAAGCGCGGGCCGGACAACCGGACGCCGTATCTGAGCCAGTGTCCGACTGGCCAGATGGCTTCGGCAGATGACCGGCCTAGAGGGAAAACCACGCGAACCTGTGGCAAAGGTTCGCAACAAATGCCGGGCGCACGCTGAGGCGTTGCGTTGGTCTGGCGGGGCAAGCGACGTGGAAAAAAACACAGAAAGCAATACGAAGCACAGCACCGAAAAATGGACGCGCATTGGAAGCCGTCTCAGAGCGGAACTCGGCGAGGATGTCTATACGAGCTGGTTCGGCAGAGTCGAATTGGAAGATTTCGACGGCGGCGTTTTGAGGCTCTCGGTCCCCACGCGGTTTCTGAGCAAGTGGATTAAAAACCACTATTACGACAAGCTGCTCGACTGCAGCCATAACGAGTTCGATGGGCTGGAGGAAATCAGTTTCCGGGTGCGCACGCCCCACGACAAGGTCGATCTCGCGGCTCGGAATGCGCCAGCGAAACCGACAATGGCATCTAATGCCTTTGGCGAGACAGATGTCGTCCCCTTCCGCCACACTGCGCCCCTGAGCGAGACGGCCACTGGATATGACGGCATCCAGGGATCGCCACTCGACCAAAGATGCACGTTCGAGTCCTTTCAAACCGGAACCAGCAACCAATTGGCACATGCCGCGGCGCTTGAAGTCGCCGATGGCGCGACCGGACCGATCCTGCGGTACAACCCCCTCTATATTCATGGCAATGTCGGGCTTGGTAAGACACATCTGCTTCACGCAGTTTCGTGGGCCGTTCGCGAGAAGAATCCGGATGCCCGCGTCCTCTATCTGACAGCCGAGCTTTTCATGAGCGGGTTCGTCAAGGCGCTCAGAGCGCGTGACGCGGTAGCCTTCAAGGAAAAACTCCGGCAGATCGACATTTTGCTGATCGACGATCTGGAATTTCTCCAAGGGCCCACGATCCAGCAGGAGTTCTGCCATATGCTCAATGCCCATATCGATGGCAACAAGCAGGTCGTAGTTGCGGCTGATCGCGCTCCGCTTCAACTGGACAAACTCGATGCGCGAATGCGCTCGCGTCTAGCCGGCGGTCTCATCGTCGAGGTTGGTGCGCTGGATTATGATCTCAGGCTCAAAATACTGCGCAGACGTGCCGAAGCGGCGCGCCGCCAGGACCCGGGATTTGTGGTTCCCGAAGCTGTGCTCGGCTTTCTTGCCACCCGGGTCACGGACAGTGGGCGTGAACTCGATGGTTGTATCAACAGCCTACGCGCTGCATCGGCACTCACGAAACAGCCGGTCACGATGGAGTCGGCGGAGAAGATTGTGCGTGACCTGACGCGCGGCGCCGAGCCGCGCCGGGTCAAGATCGATGAAATCCAGAAGATCGTTTCCAAGCATTTCGGTGTTTCGCGTAGCGATATTCTATCCAGCCGGCGCACACGTTCGATCGTGCGCCCCAGGCAGATCGCAATGTATCTGTCCAAGCACCTGACCTCGCGGTCCCTCCCCGAAATCGGGCGCCGCTTCGGCGACCGGGACCATACGACGGTTCTGCATGCGATCCGCAAGATCGGCGAATTGATGCAGGACGACACGACGTTGAAGGACGATGTCGAACTTCTCAAGCGCCTTCTGATCAGTTAGGCCACAAACCGGTCCGGCTCAAGACCGGATCGCTCTGCGGTCAATCGGATCGTGTTGACCGCAGAGAAAATGTTTGAATCCAACACTTTAAAGGCTTCCCTCTCGATTGCGGCGAGTGCCACCTGCGCACACGCGGCAGAGGATGCTAAGGGATAGAAAGCCAAGTGCCGCAACCCGGCACTTGCCAAACGCACCGCCGCGCGCCACCCTTCGTTGACTGTATCCTCAGGCTATGTTCCATACGTCGTCCGATCGAACGTCCCCAGCTTTAGCGGATGCGGGGCATTTGTCGGTTTCAGGACGACAGATTCATTAAGGCGGATATATGCGGCTGATCATTGAAAGAAGCGCTCTGCTCAAGGCGCTGCACCATGTCACCAGCGTTGTCGAACGCCGGAATACGATTCCCATTCTGTCCAATGTTCTCTTGAACGCAAAGGGATCCATCTTGTCGTTGACAGCCACCGATCTCGATATCGCGATCGTCGAGAATGTACCGTCGGAAGTCTCGCAGGACGGCAAGACCACCGTTTCAGCGCATATGATGCATGACATCGTCCGAAAGCTTCCGGACGGCTCGCAGATCGAGCTTGCCATTGCCGATGACGGCGCCCGCGTCACGCTGAAATCCGGTCGTGCCAACTTTGCGCTCCAAGCACTCCCGTCCGATGATTTTCCAGAGCTTGGTGTCGAGTCGTCGAGCCACCGCTTCGATTTGGATGCGACGATTCTGAAGCGGCTGATCGAAAAAACACGCTTTGCCATTTCGACAGAGGAGACCCGCTATTACCTGAATGGCGTCTATCTGCACGCGGCACCTGGCGAAGGCGGGGAATGCCTGAGAGCTGTCGCAACGGATGGCCACAGGCTCGCTCAGATCGAGGTGCCGTTGCCCGAAGGTGCCGCCGGCATTCCCGGTGTGATCGTGCCGCGCAAGACTGTCGGAGAGTTGCATAAGCTTATCGGCGATGCGGATGAGACCGTGTCGATTGAGCTGTCCGCAACGAAGGCGCGTTTTACATTCGCCGACGTCGTGCTCACGTCCAAATTGATCGACGGTACCTTTCCCGACTATGAGCGCGTCATCCCACAAGGCAATGACAAGGTTCTCGATGTGCAGAACGCGGATTTTGCGCATGCGGTCGACCGAGTATCGACCTTGTCGAGCGAGAAGGGCCGAGCCGTCAAACTCGATATCTCTGCCGGGAAGCTCATTCTCTCTGTAAACAACCCCGACTCCGGCAGCGCGACCGAAGAACTTGCAGTGGGCTACGATTCCGATCCTCTGGAGATCGGCTTCAATGCCGGTTATCTGCTGGACATCACGGGCCAGCTCGAAGGCGAAAGCGCCAAATTCCTGTTGTCGGATCCAGGTTCGCCAACCATGGTCAAAGATGATCACGACACCTCGGCCTTGTATGTCTTGATGCCGATGCGGGTCTAGAAGACAGCGTGCCGGTTGCAGGCAGACGACCTATGGTCCAGGACAGCTATGATGCCGCGCCTGCCTCCGACGCGAGCGGCCATCACCTTTGGCTCGAACGGCTTCGGTTGACCGACTTTCGCAATTACGCCCAATTGTCGCTCGATCTCGATGAGCGCCCTGTCGTGCTGACGGGTGCGAACGGCGCCGGCAAGACCAACTTGCTCGAAGCCGTCTCGCTCTTGAGCCCGGGACGCGGGCTTCGCCAAATGGCCTTCCAGGACATTACACGCGCCGGCGCCAGTGGCGGATGGGCTGTGGCAGGCAGACTTCATGGTCCGACGGGAACCGTTGAGCTCGGCACCGGTCTTGCGGGCAGCGCCGGGACGAATGAAACCGGACGTCAGGCCCGGATCGATGGCAAGGCTCAGCGCAGCTCCGGTGCGCTTGGCTACCATGTTCGACTGATATGGCTTACCCCTCAGCTCGACGGTCTGTTTACGGGTCCTGCAGCGGACCGCCGCCGCTTCCTCGATCGCCTGGTCCAAAGCCTTGATCCATCCTTTCGTTCGATGGCAGGACGCTTCGAACGCGCCATGCGCCAGCGCAACAGATTGTTCGAAATCCACGAAACGGCGTCTGCCCAATTTGAAGGTCTCGAACTCCAGATGGCTGAAACTGCGGTAGCCATCGCAGCAGCACGCAGGGAAGCGCTGGCAGGCCTTGAAGAGAGAATTACGGCCAGGCGCAGCCGTGAGCCCCATTCACCCTTTCCGTGGGCAACCATCGCAATTGACGGGACACTGGAACGCCGGCTCGCCCGCGAGGCAGCAACCGACGTCGAAGACGCCTATCGCCACGAACTGGCAGAATCGCGCAACCGGGACCGCGCGGCAAAGAGAACGCTTGAAGGTCCTCACCGGTCCGACCTTATTGTCGGCCATGGTCCGAAAAGACTCGCCGCGAAAATTTGCTCGACCGGCGAGCAGAAAGCCGTCCTGACAGGTCTCATTCTGGCGCATACCGAGTTGATCCAGGCAGGCTTCGACGGGTGGGCACCGATCATGCTGCTAGATGAGATTGCAGCGCATCTCGATGAATACCGGCGCAGCGCTCTTTTCCATGAAATTGATCAGCTCGGAGTCCAGGCCTGGATGACCGGAACAGACGCAAAAATGTTCGAGACTCTGGGCGATCGCGCCCGCTTTTTGACGGTCGATGAAGGTAGCGTTCACGGCTGAATCAAGCTATGCCTATCCTCACATTGCTGCACCGCAAGATGATGGGATGATTCATGACTGATGCGCCCGACGCGCCAAACGGTTCCGACGACGAATATAGCGCTGATTCTATCAAGGTTCTCAAGGGGTTGGAGGCTGTTCGCAAACGGCCTGGCATGTATATCGGCGACACAGATGACGGGTCCGGTCTGCACCACATGGTGTATGAGGTGGTGGACAATGCGATCGATGAAGCACTGGCCGGCCATTGCGACACCGTTTCGGTCGATCTCAACGCCGACGGATCCGTCACCGTCGAGGATAATGGACGCGGTGTTCCTGTTGCAATTCATGCCGAAGAAGGCATCTCTGCAGCGGAAGTGATCATGACCCAGCTCCATGCAGGCGGAAAGTTCGATCAGAATTCCTATAAGGTATCCGGCGGACTGCATGGTGTGGGCGTTTCGGTCGTCAACGCCTTGTCACGCCGTCTCGATCTCGTCGTCTGGCGCGACGGTTTCGAGCATGCGGCTGCGTTCGAACATGGCGAAGTCGTGTCCAGCCTCGAGCAACGCGGCCCGGCTCCCGATGGCCGCACGGGAACGCGGGTGACGTTCACGCCTTCGGCGGAGACCTTCACCATGGTCGAGTTCGACTATCAAACGCTCGAACATCGTTTGCGTGAACTCGCGTTCCTGAATTCCGGCTTAACGATCCGGCTCACCGACAATCGTAGTGTCGAGCCCAAGGTCGAGGAGATGGCCTATGAAGGCGGGCTGTCCGCATATGTCAGCTATCTAGACAGAATGCGACATCCACTTCTACCCGAGCCAATCACGCTGAGCGCCGAGCGTGACGATGTTGTGGTCGAAGTCGCCCTATGGTGGAACGATGGCTACCACGAGAATGTCCTTTGTTTTACCAACAATATCCCGCAACGCGATGGTGGGACGCATCTCGCCGGATTTCGTGGTGCGTTGACGCGGACGGTAAACACCTATGCAGCCGAATCCGGCATTGCAAAGAAGGAGAAAGTCTCTCTGACTGGCGACGACGCCCGCGAAGGGCTGACGTCGGTCCTGTCCGTCAAAGTTCCCGATCCCAAATTCTCGTCTCAGACGAAGGACAAACTCGTATCATCGGAAGTAAAGTCCATTGTCGAAAGCGTCATGAACGAGGCCTTGGGACAATGGTTCGAAGAGCATCCCGGCGAAGGCAAGCAGATTGTCCAGAAGATCGTCGAGGCTGCTGCCGCTCGTGAAGCCGCCCGAAAGGCACGCGAGCTGACACGCCGCAAGGGAGCCCTGGATGTCGCCAACCTGCCCGGCAAGCTTGCCGACTGCTCGGAGCGTGATCCTGCCAAGTCAGAAATCTTCCTGGTCGAGGGCGACTCCGCCGGCGGCTCTGCCAAGCAGGCCCGCAATCGTGAATTCATGGCCGTTCTGCCACTGCGCGGTAAGATCCTCAACGTTGAGCGCGCGCGGTTCGACAAGATGCTGTCCAGTCAGGAAATCGGCACACTGATTACGGCGCTGGGAACCGGGATCGGGCGTGACGACTTCTCGATAGAGAAACTGCGGTATCACAAAGTGATCATCATGACGGACGCCGACGTCGACGGCGCCCATATCCGCACCCTACTCCTGACCTTCTTTTATCGGCAGATGCCCGAGCTGGTCGAAGGCGGCTATCTCTACATCGCTCAACCGCCACTTTATAAGGTCAAGCGGGGACAGTCGGAGCAGTATCTGAAGGACGAGCGAGCGCTTGAGGACTATCTCATGGCGGCCGGTCTGGAAGAGGCGGTTCTGGTAACCAGCGAAGGGGCCGAACGTGCTGGAAACGACTTGCTCGATGTTGCCGAAACGGCGCGCCAGATCTCTTCCATTCTGAATGGCCTCCACAGCCGCTATCCACGCTTCGTGATCGAACAGGCTGCAATTGCCGGGGTACTCAATCCTGATCTTCTGTCTGACAGTGGCCGTGCGCAGGAAGCTGCCGACTATATCGCCAAACGGCTCGATCTGATCTCGGAAGAGACGGAACAAGGCTGGGCCGGTCAGGCATTGCCGGAAGGAGGACTTGCATTCGCACGCGAAGTTCGCGGCGTGAAGGAAGCCCATACCATCGACTCCCTCTTCATTGCATCGGCCGATGCCCGCAAGCTCGACCAACATGCCCAGCATTTGCAAGAAACATATGCCAAACCGGCGACGCTGCGGCGCAAAGACATCACGACCGCCGTGCACGGACCGAGCACCTTGTTCGATGCGATACTGACGGCCGGCCGAAAGGGAATTGCCAACATTCAGCGCTATAAAGGTCTTGGCGAGATGAACCCGGACCAGCTCTGGGAGACGACTCTCGACCTCGATACACGAACGCTGCTTCAGGTGAAGGTCGGTGACATTGTCGACGAAGCCGACGAGATATTCTCTCGCTTAATGGGCGATGTCGTCGAGCCGCGCCGCGAGTTTATCCAGGAGCATGCACTCGAGGTCGCAAATCTCGACGTCTAAGTATGTGGGCGCTTATTGACAGGCGTCGTCCGATACCTGATTCGAGAAGCCGCCCGCAAAGAACGGGCGGCTTCTTTATGTTCAAATAAGCCTAAGGGCGCTTACGGACCGGTGAACCGAAAGCCTCTGTGATGTCCACGGAAGCTTCCGTAGTGGCCGCGATAGTAGGGCCGATAGCTCCGATAGCCACGGTAGGAACGGCTGCGATAGGGGCGATAGCCATAGCTGCGGTAGCCATAGTGGGATCGGTATCCATGGGAGCGGAAGCCCCTATGATGTCCGCGGCGACTGACTTTCTGAATCAGTGAACCGGCCACATCTGCAGCAGCATGACCGGCCGCTATTCGCGAATCAGCTGAAGCCGGCCCTGTCACAGCCACGAGGCCCAGCGCGAGAGCGCCCATCACCAAACCGGTGGTTCCATACTTCATTTCTAGCCTCCTTCGTAATGACGTTCGTACGTCTTTCGTTGCGATGAGCTGGATGTGGTGCGTATTTTCGGAAGTGCCCGTAACAGCTCATGACAAGGCCGAGAACGCACTGTGATGATGACCGCGGATTGCACCCTCGCATCGAAGATCATCCCCCATTGCACAGCGGGAAATGTGATGTTTGACGCTGCCTGACTTTCTCGTGAGGTATTGCGTGCTCACCTTGAGACGATCGTTGTGAGACGGATAAAGCCCCTCCAACGAATGCTGCCAGCAGGACGTTCCAACGATGGAAAGCCAGCCACGTGCCAATTTTCTTAGAGAAAGAATGAGCAAAAAAAGTCGAATTTTCCGACAACCCGTTCTTATTTTTGCCAAATTTTAATGAATTTGCGCTTAGCCGATCTTGAAACAGCGCGGCACCACCCCCACGTCTTCAATCATTGCACGCAGTGTCGGACAAAAAAGGGAGCGTTGAAGCTTCTACCGGCTCAATAGCGTAGCGCAGGGAAATAGCGATCAAACAGACGGGGCAGCTATGCAGCTCACCTCTTTGGGTTCGTTCCGAGCACCAGGCATCTATCAGCCGCTGGCTGATGATAGCTGCGTCATCGACGACATACGATTTCCCTCTGGCAGCCGACCATCATGCATCCCGCCAATCGGCGCCATGCCTCATTCACGCACAGCATCGCAAGGAGCCGGTAATGCTTTTAGCGGTAGAATCACGCAGGTCGTTGTTCGGCCCCATCGCACCAAAGGGGAAATGTAATGCGTAAACTCCTCATAGCCGGCGCCCTCGCCGTCTCAATGTTCACCCCGGCCAAAGCGCTCGAGATCGAGATGCTCAAGCCGATCGTCGTCGCCCATGTCAACATCTCGACGCAGAGACTCCATGTCTCAATAAACGGCGAAGAGAAGTATGTCTGGAAAGTTTCAACAGGAGCGGCAGGCCATCGCACGCCGACGGGCAACTTCAAGCCATACCGTGTTCACCGTCATTGGTGGTCCCGGCAATATGACAATGCGCCAATGCATTGGGCGCTGTTCTTCCATCGCGGCTACGCGATCCATGCGACCGATTACACACGCAATCTGGGCGTTCCGGCGTCGCATGGCTGTGTCCGGCTACACCCGACGAACGCGGCAAAGCTGTTTGGCCTTGTGAAAAAATATGGCTCGGTCCGCACAAAGATCAAACTGACGGGTGACTGGCGCATTGCTGAGCGGAACGTTCCAAAGCGAACGGCCGTTGCCAGCTATCAGCGACGCAGCGCGCCACCCATTCGCGGCTTTTCACAGTTTGGCGATTAAGCTGATCTGCACCTTCAGGCGCAAGAGGATCAGCGATTAGAGCCGGCCGACGGCAAGCGGCCGGCTCTTTTGATTCGTGTTGGTCATGCCAATCTTCTGCTCTGCTGTGTTGTTGATTCTTGGTTTGTTTCGCTCACGGCTATTCCGCGCTTTCGCGCGGGCCTCCGCGGGGGCGGCCTGACCGGCCGGCGCGCGGTCGCGCTTGCCGCGCCACTATGGCGCGGTTGTCCTTGCTCCGATCTGGGATTGGAGAGATGAGCTGGTGCTGCACGGCGGGATAGGGCCGTGGTCTTGAGATCTAAGTTCATTTCGCTCACGGCTATTCCACGCCGTTGGCGTGGGCCTCCGCGGGGGCGGCCTGACCGGCCGGCGCGCGGTCGCGCTTGCCGCGCCACTATGGCGCGGTTGTCTCGGACACATTGAACATCGTGCTGTATAGCATCAGCCAAACAAAACGATCTCGCGTGAAACAAGGATAACCGGGCGACCAGCGAGGCAAGGCCAAGCGGCCGCCGCCCGGTCAGGGCGCCCCCGCGGAGGCCCGCGCTTCAGCGCGGAATAGCCGTGAGCGAAATAAACTCAATTCTCAAAACACGGCACGATCCTTCCGTACCGTATCGGCTAAACACTACGATCTCTGACAAAACCAAGAACAACTAAGCAACCCAAGCTCAATCCTCGAGCCAAGCAACCGCACGGATCGGGCTGCCGGTGCCGCCTCTGATCTTCAATGGGAAACCAATGAAGCGAAAGCGTCCTCTGCCGACCAGCACATCGAGGTTGACCAGCCCCTCCATATGGGTGAAGCCCATATCCCGGCAGACATTGTGAACCTCGTAGTTGTTCTTTCCCGGTCGTCCCGGACTGATCGGCTCGACACCGAACATCGTGATGCCTTTTTCTCCAAGCCAGGTTGCAGAGTCTTTGGTGAGACCCTGAAAATCCGTGATGAAGGCCGGCGTCCCATAACAGGCATCGGCAAATCCAGTGTGGATTAGCACGGTATCCTTTTCGCGTATCATCTCGCCCGAGGCCGCCTCTGCCTGCTCCAGATCTCCAATTGTGATATCGGACCGAAGCGGAATGTGGGACAGATCGAGGCAAATCGCCTCTGTGAAGAATGTCTCCAGAGGCATTTGATCGATCGTCGGCGCGCTGGGCTTGGGATCGAAATGGCTGAGGGCATCGACATGGGTCCCCGAATGATCGCCCATGGACAAGGCCATCGTTGCCGAGGAGAAGTCCACCCCATACGTATCGCGAACGTCGTCGTGTGTCCCGAATGGGGAGATAACGACCGGAGGATGCGTCGGGAAGACCTGCATCCGATGATAGATCTCGCGGGAAAGGTCGATCAGCGTCATGAGGTATCCTCTCTAGATGGCAATCAACGGGTTTGAACGCCGGTGTTTCCGTCCGATTCAGTCGCAGAGACTTTAACTCCGCCTTAAAGCACGGCGAATAGGGTCGAAGCTATGGGGCGGAACAATCCGTCCAAATCGTTCGAGTCATCCGACCAACCGGGCTGGACATGAGTACAAAGCGTAGCCGAAAGCCCGGCCGGCGTGAAAGCGCACGGAAACCGGCATCGAGCCGGAGCCGCACGGCCAGACGGGGCAAAAAGTCAAACTCCGGCACCAAGCGCCGCCAACGTGGGCGGTCGTCCTCACGCGCGAGCAGCGCAAGGAGCAAGGCACGTTGGCGCCTTGCGGGACGACTGGCCTATTGGGCAGCCGTCGCCGGCGTGTGGGCCGCACTCATCGTTGGCGGCATGGTTGTCTACGTCGCAGCAACCTTTTCCGATCCATTGTCCGCCGGACTCGAAAACAGCCCGCCCAATGTCACCATCCTCGCAAGGGATGGCACTGTTTTGGCCGATCGCGGATTGCGACGGGGTCATATTCGGCTTGGTCAATTGCCTCCCTATGTGGTCAACGCCGTCCTGGCGACCGAGGATCGGCGTTTCTACCATCACTTCGGTGTTGACCCGCTTGGGCTTCTGCGCGCAACCGTCAGCAACGTCCGTGCTGGCACCGTTGTGCAAGGCGGCAGCACGATTACGCAGCAGCTGGCCAAGAACCTGTATCTGACGTCCGAGCGGACCTACGCGCGGAAGTTTCAGGAAGTCCTGCTCGCCCTTTGGCTCGAGGCCCGTTTTACCAAAGACGAGATCCTCGAACTCTACCTCAACCGGGTCTATTTCGGTGCCGGTGCCTATGGCATCGAAGCGGCGGCACAACGCTATTTCGGCCGATCGGCAAGCAAAGTCACGGTATCGGAGGCAGCACTCCTCGCTGGACTGCTGAAAGCGCCGTCGCGCTATGCACCAACCAAGAATACTGCACGTGCTGAAGGTCGGGCATCTGTCGTCATCACCAAGATGGTCGATGCCGGTGTCTTGTCGTCGGCGCGCGCAATGGCCGCCCTGACGGCTCCTGCCAGCTTGCAGGACCCTCACCGGGTCGATGGTTACGAGTATGCCGTCGACTGGGTCAGCGAACTCTTGACCGACCTGATTGCTGAAACCAAGCATGACATCGTTGTCGAAACAACACTCGACGCACCAATGCAGAGCGCACTCCAGAATATCGTGCAAGAGCAGATGGAAGGCGCCGACGAACGCTACAAGGCTGGACAGGCCGCCGCTGTCATGATGGATACGAACGGTGCGGTCAGAGCGATTACAGGTGGGCGTTCCTACCGAAAGAGCCAATTCAACCGCGCGATCAAATCCCTGCGTCAACCGGGTTCGGCATTCAAACCATTCGTCTTTCTCGCAGCACTTGAGGCAGGCCTCTCGCCGAACACACGCGTCTACGATAGCCCGGTCAATGTAAATGGCTGGCAGCCTAAGAACTATTCCGGAAAATATCTCGGCCCCGTCACCATGCGTGACGGCCTGGCCCAGTCAATCAACACGGTTGCGGTCCGCGTCGCAATGAAGGCTGGCCAGAGGCGCGTTGTCCGTACAGCCCGACGCCTCGGCATATCCACGCCCATGCACAAAGATTTGTCTATTGCTCTAGGAACAGCAGAAGTCACACTCCTTGGGTTAACGTCTGCTTATGCACCTTTTGCGAACGGGGGTCGTGAAGTTTCGCCGCATGTGGTCAAACGCATACGGACACGAAAAGGAAAGACGCTCTATAAGCGCCGCCCTGTCGCACCAACGCGCGTGATCGAACGTGCCGATGTGGGTGCCATGAACGACATGCTCAATGCAGTGCTTGTCATGGGGACCGGCAAACAGGCCGCTCTGCCGAACCATCCGGCAGCCGGCAAGACAGGGACGAGCCAGAATTTCCGTGATGCATGGTTCGTCGGTTACACCGGCCGCTACCTGACCGGCGTGTGGGTTGGCAATGACAATGGCAGCCCGATGCGGCGTGTCACAGGAGGCAGCCTGCCGGCAAGAATTTGGAAGGCTGCAATGACGGAGGCTCATCGCGGACTTGCTCCAAAAGCGCTTCCCGGGACCTATACTGCGGCCGCTGTGCGTCGCCCTGCCCGCAGAGTACGCCCTGTTCGCGCGCCTCGACCGGCCGTAACAGCAGCGCCAGCGCGAACGGCAACACCGGCACCTCCGAGGCGCACCACGACCGACAGGCCGTTCCTGAAACGTGTAATGGGTATTTTCGATACCAACAGCTGACGTGGCGCCGTGGTCTTTGCAGACTGTTCACTCCGCCCCATATCGATGCAAAGCCGTTCCATGACATTTCAGCCAATGACGGGCCTCGTCGGTCCGCGGCATCGTTTTGTACACCAGTCGCCAAAACGCCTTGCTGTGGTTCATCTCTTCCAGATGGGCAACTTCGTGTGCTGCGACATAGTCGAGCACCAGATGGGGGGCAAGGATGAGACGCCAGGAGAAGGATAGGGATCCGCTTGAGGAGCATGATCCCCACCGGGTTGTCTGATCTCTTACGGTAATTCTCTTGGGATTGAGTCCGAGTTGTTTGGCATGCCAATTGACGCGGGCTGAAACATCCTTTCGGGCCTCACCCTTTAGCCAATCTGTGAGGCGCCTGGGTGCATGGCTCTGGTCACCGGCGACATTGACAAGCGGTCCATCATCATTAGCCGGATCCGTCCAAACCACACCGCGCGATCGTTTCTTACCGGCCAGCCTAATCCGGTGATCGAGACCGCGGATTGGAAGCACAGCACCATCGGCAAACGGTACGGATGGAGGGATGGCGACCAGCCGCTTTTGAAGCCACGCCACATGTCTGTTGGCGAAATCCAGCGCCTCTGCAATTGAAGCTCTGTCGGGCAAGGTTAGGATAGCCGCGCGCTTTGCTTCATCTACTTTGAGTGCGAAGCGCCGAGCGCGCGAAGATCTGCGAATCTGAACAGGCTCATCAAGTCCTGCCAACATTACGAAATCATCATCGGATTCAGTCGGAACGAGCATAGATTTCACTTGGGCTTGCCTAGTCAGCCCGTTGCGGGTGATCGAATCAGCATGAGCATATTGGCATGAAAAGGCGATTGTCTGCTCAAGACGCAGTCTCAAAATAGCAATCCGCCCCGCAACGTCGCAGGGCGGATCCTATTGGCGTTGGGAGTGTGTCTAGCTGGCCCGTGGGTCGGTGCCAGTCTCTGCCCGATCATTTCGCTCACTCATAAAGCGATCGAATTCTTCCTGATCGCGGGCACGCCGAAGATTTCGCACATAATCGTCAAACTCAGAGCGTTCACGCTCCAGTTTGCGGCGCTCTTCTTCGAGGCGTTTCAGCTCTCTCGAGCGGTAGTCGTCAAAAGCCTGATTGCCCGTTGCACCCATGGAATAGGATGCTTCAAAGGGCTTTGATGCACTCGAGAAGTTCGATTTAAGATCGTCGACCAATGTCGGCAGACGATCACCCCACAGAATATAGGCCAGCATAGCAAGGCCCAGTGGCCAGAAGGCCAAAAAACCCAATATCATCAACCCGATATTGAGAGGCGTCCAATCAGGACGCAAGGCGTACGATTTTGTCATCTCCCCTCCTGGTGAGAGTTACCCAGCCCAGGAAATGGGGATTCCAACGGTCAAATTCAAGCGACGGGGGCGATCGTTTGGCTGACTTGAGCGCGCCTGCGCACAACTCTTGCCGGGCGGTCATTGCTCTCAATGAAGTCCGATATCCGGGGCGCAATCTCCGACCGGAAACGGGATCCGTTGAAGACACCATAGTGCCCGACGCCCTTCTGCACATAGTGAACCTTCCGATCAGCAGAAAGCCTCGTGCACAGTCGTTGGGCGGCTTCGGTTTGACCAACGCCAGATATGTCGTCTTTTTCACCTTCAACAGTCATTAACGCCACACGGCTGATCGCTCCTGGATCCACGAGTTGATCCCGGTGCATCATGGTACCGTTCGGCAAGGCATGGCGAATGAAGACCGTATCGACAGTCTGTAGATAGAAAGCAGCATCGAGATCCATGACGGCCATATACTCGTCATAGAATTCGCGATGCTTGTCCGCAGAATCTCCGTCGCCCTCAATCAGATGACGAAAAAGATCCTTGTGGGCCTCGAAATGGCGATCGAGATTCATGGTCATGAATCCGGTTAGCTGAAGAAACCCTGGATAGACCTCTCGCAGGAAGCCGGGATTCGGCCAAGGCACATTCATGATCACGTTGCGCCGGAACCATTCGAGGCTCCGTTTTTCTGCCAACTCATTGACCACTGTCGGGTTGATACGCGTGTCGATCGGGCCGCCCATCAATGTCATGCTCCGCGGCACGAAAGGATCGCCGGCTGCTTCCATGACCGATACGGCTGCCATAACCGGCACCGAAGGCTGACACACCGCCATCAAATGAACATCACCGTCGAAACTGCGGATCATATCGATCACATAGTCGACATAGTCGTCGAGATCGAATGTCCCTTCGGTCAGGGGCACATTACGGGCGTCTGTCCAATCCGTGATGTAAACATTGTGGCGTGGAAGCATGTCCGTCACCGTGCCACGCAGAAGCGTTGCATAGTGGCCTGACATTGGCGCAATGATCAGAAGATTGGACGCGTCGCCCTTATGAGCTGCGGGCATTTCGCGGCGAAAGTGGCGAAGCTGACAGAATGGACGGCTCCAAACGACCTCTTCCGTGACAGGTACCACGAACGGGCCAACTTTGGTGTGCGTGATGTCAAAGGTCGGTTTCCCGTAACGGCGCGTCGTCCGCTCGAACAACTCGCACGCAGCCGCCACGCCTTTGCCAGCAGCCGTGTGCGCCCACGGATTGAGTGGATTGCGGAACATCAGCCGGCACATATCGGACGCGGCTCTCGCCGGACGCAATGCGGCATGATTCAGCTCGTAGAGATGATAGAGCATTGGCGGTTCATACGCCCCCATTCTTATGTTGCACCGCAACACAGTCTATAGACGCTGCAGCGCTTGCTGGCAATGCAGCCTTGGGAGGGGTGTTGGATAAGGTGAATAACCCAGACCGGAAACCGCGGTGGTCTGGGGATAAGTGCTTGGTCCTAGAGGAAACCGGAAATCTTCGTCGCCATGGTGTCAGGGCTGGTGCCATGGGCGAAATGTGCCAGATACTCACCCTCAGGATTCATAAGAAAAACGATGCTTGAATGGTCGATGGTATAACCGGCATCAGACGTCTTATCGTCCACTTTCCGGTAGTAGACCTTATAGGCTTTAGCAGCCGTCTTGACCTCTTCAACTGTCCCGGTCAGTCCGATCAGTCGATCATGGAAATTCGGAACATAGGAGGCCATCTGCTCCACGGTATCGCGTTCCGGATCCACGGAAATGAAGAGCGGCGTTACTTTCGCTGCCTTGTCCCCAAGCTTGTCCATCGCATCGGCCATGACCTGAAGCTCGGTCGGACAGACATCCGGGCAATAGGTGAATCCGAAATAGACGAGGCTGAGCCCACCCTTGAAGTCCTTCTCGGTAACCCTACGCCCTGTATGGTCGGTCAGTGAGAATGGACCACCGATATCGGGCTTTCCGGTCCCTTGCTGGACGACGCCGCTCGTCGCGGGCGCCCGATAGGACAACATTGTGAGCGCCGCAAAAGCGCCGATGGTGAAAAAACCAATGATGATGAAGGCCAACTTGACGCGCATTTCATTCGTTCCTGATGTTCAGCAACGCGGATTGGGATCCGTCTCCAACCGCAGAATCGGGACTTGGAAGTCCCATTGCAACCCTATTCGCCTGGTGTCAGTAGTGACCCATTGACACGTGTCGCGCGCAGGAAATACAGGAAACTTGCATATCCCGCGGCGAGCAGTACCGCATTCAGCCCTAATGCCCACCACATCGCCGATGCGTCGAAAACGCCTTCGAGAATGAGTGTGCGCATGCCTTCGAACACATGGGTCGGCGGCAGAGCCAGAGCGACTGGCTGCAGCCATTCAGGCAATGTCGTCACTGGATAATAGACACAGCAAATCGGCAGCAAGACAAATCCAAGTGACCAGGCCAACTCCTCTGCGCCAAGGCCATAGCGCAGAACCACACCGGAAGAGAGGAGTGCCAAGGCCCAACTTGTCAGGATGAGGTTGGCGAAAAATGCGCCGAGCGCCAGACCGAGCCCGAGTAGATTGAAGCCGAAGAACACGTTGGCAAGGATGGTTACGGGAACCAGCCCCACCGATAGACGAATAATGCTCATCAGGCTCAGGGCAATAACAAACTCCCCCGTCCGAATGGGACTGAGCATCAATGGTCCGATATTGCGGGACCAGACCTCTTCCAGGAAACAAACTGAGAAGCCGATTTTGCCTCGAAACAGGATATCCCAGAGTAGAACGGAGCCGATCAACACGCCGCTGGCTTGGGCGAACAAGCTGGAATTCTCAGCCAGATGCAGTTGCAGAAAGCCCCACATGACCATTTGCAGAAATGGCCAATAGATGACGCTGACAACGCGTGCCCAAGACCCTCTGATGAGATAGGAGTAACGCAGCAGGAGTGCCGCGATCCTGCGCCAGGACGCACTCAATCCGTCGGGTCTTGCAAGGACAGGCTCGATCATTGGACGCCGCGCATTTGTGATGCCGGTTCGGCGCCATTCGACCGCCGGCGTGCGATATCGAGGAACACGTCTTCCAAGCCATTGCGTCCGTATTTTTCGATCAACGCCTCGGGCGCGCCATCCTCGACCAGTCTTCCCGAGTCCAGAATGAGGACACGATCGGCAAGACGTTCAACCTCGCTCATATTGTGCGATGCCAAAAGTATCGTCGCCCCCCGCCCCGATCGGAAGTCCTCGAACTTGGCGCGGATCCAGTCAGCTGTATCGGGATCGAGAGACGCGGTTGGCTCATCCAACAAAAGCAAATCCGGCGCGTTGAGTAATGCCTTGGCAAGACTGACACGGGTTTTCTGCCCGGCAGAGAGTTTTCCGGTTTCCCGGTCGAGCAATTCGGTAAGCTGCAATTCTTCGGCAAGCACGCCAATGCGCCCGGCGACATCCCGCACACCATAAATGCGTGCATAAACGGTCAGATTCTGGCGTACCGTCAGCCGCATCGGCATATCGACGTACGGACTTTCGAAATTGATGCGATGGGCAACCTTGTGCCGCGCCTTGGTCATATCGGTGCCGAAGATTTCGACGCGTCCGGCGCATGGCTTCACCAGGCCCAGCAACATGGCGATTGTGGTCGTCTTGCCGGCACCGTTGCCTCCCAGAAGGGCCGTGACACAGCCGGGCTGGATTGCAAAATTCAGATCGTCCACCGCCGTGACGGCCCCATAAGTCTTGGTCACGCCTGAGACGTTTATCGGAAGGGTCGGGTCGGTCGTCGCCGAATGTTGCAACATGTCTCGCTTGCCTTTTAGATCTTCGCCGCCCATTGCCGGAGGCTTCCTGTCACGACGCCATGCGGATTGCAAAGGGTTCGCTTAGGCCGACTTCTGATATATGAGCGGCATGAGGGAGATGCCACGTCTCATGCAATTATCCGCTCCGACCACATTCGACCAGGGAACCAGCCGTCTACGTCTTCAGACCATCGTGCGGCTGCGCTGGCTTGCCGTCATTGGCCAAACGGCCACGGTCACCACCGTGCATTGGGGAATGGGTTTCGCCTTGCCCATCGGCTTGTGCCTTCTTGTCATCGCGCTGTCGGCATGGCTCAACATCTTTCTCCGCATTCGATATCCGGCAAGCCATCGCCTCAAGACACGAACTGCAACCTTGATGCTCAGTTACGACACGCTGCAGCTTGCGGCGCTGCTCTATCTGACCGGCGGTCTGCAGAATCCATTCGGTCTTCTGATTGTCGTTCCCGTAACGGTTTCGGCCACAACTCAACCACCGCGGCATACAATTCTGCTTGGCGCTCTGGCAATTGTGGCATCGACCCTGCTGACGCATTACTATCTGCCGCTGCCATGGATCGAACCCGGCATGCTGGCGCTGCCATTTCACTATGTGACCGGCATCTGGGTGGCCGATGTCTGTGGTATTGTCTTCATTGCCCTCTATGCGTGGCGTATTGCCAAAGAGGCTCGACAGATGTCGGACGCCTTGACGGCAACCGAGTTGGTCCTGGCCCATGAACATCAGCTTTCGGCTTTGGATGGGCTTGCGGCGGCGGCGGCCCACGAACTTGGAACGCCGCTGTCTACAATTACTGTTGTCGCCAAGGAACTGTTGCGCGAGTTGCCGGAAGACAGTCCAAATCGCGACGACGTAACGCTGTTGCATACCCAGGCTCAACGCTGCCGCGAGATTCTCTCTACGCTCACCCGTCGTGACAGCGAACCGGATTCGATGTTTGCGAGAGTGCCTCTCAGCCATCTCTTGGCGGAAGTTGTGGAACCGCATCGGGATCTGGGTATCGAGATTGAAATTCACGCCAATCCACCCCCAGTGACCGACGTTGATGATGCCGCATCCCGCGAACCGGTCAGCCCGCGCCATCCCGGCGTTCTGTTCGGTCTTGGCAATCTTATCGAAAATGCCGTCGACTTCGCTGCGACGCGGGTCGATATCGATGCCGAATGGAACGATTCTACAGCAACGGTCCGCATCAGAGACGACGGTCCAGGATTTGAATCAGGCGTTTTGGAGCATTTGGGCGAGCCTTATGTCACGACGCGCCCGAACCATCACGATGGCGAAGATGGGGGCGAGCCCATGGGGCTGGGACTGGGGTTTTTCATCGCAAAGACTCTCCTGGAGCGATCAGGTGCGCATGTTACCACGGCGAATCGCAGTCCCGAAAACAAGGGTGCTGTGATAACGATCGTTTGGCCAAGAGCGGAAATGGACGTCGCAACACCCTAAACGGCTGTTATTGGCATCGTGAGACCAATTATTAACCGACACATGAGCGGCATCTGCCGAAAGTCTTGGCACAATCGGGCGAAGACCGCTAAAATATCGTCTTTTGGGAGTGAAGGAGCGTGCCCTGTCTGGATTGGTATTAAGGGAACGTAAATAATGATGCCGCATGCCGAGACGCCGGAAGACAAGTCTCTTCTTATTGTCGATGATGACCAGCCGTTCCTGCAACGCCTGGGACGGGCGATGGAAACGCGCGGATTTGACGTCAAGACCGCGCATACAATAGCAGAGGGCATGTCTGCCATTCGCAACGGCGCGCCTGCATACGCAGTCGTCGATCTGCGATTGGACGATGGCAACGGTCTCGACGTGATCGAAGCGCTCCATGATCGACGCCCTGACGCACGCGCTGTGGTTCTGACGGGCTACGGGAACATCGCAACAGCCGTAACGGCCGTCAAACTCGGCGCAGTTGACTATTTGGCAAAACCTGCCGACGCGGACGATGTCTATAACGCCCTTTTGGCACCTGCGGATGCAAAAGCGCCACCCCCGGAAAACCCCATGTCGGCCGACAGGGTGCGATGGGAACACATTCAGCGCGTTTATGAGCTTTGCAATCGCAATGTGTCCGAGACCGCTCGCCGCCTTAACATGCACCGACGGACACTGCAGCGCATTCTTGCCAAGCGAGCGCCTCGCTAAGTGGCGCAACCTGCGCGCGACTTCATGATTCGGCAACAAGACCGGGGTCTATTGCGCTTTGCAATCTGAGAGCAGCAGCTCTTGCAAACCGCAATGTGACGGCTTTGCGCCGGGCCGCTGCCAGGCGATGTTGGGGAGCGTCGCGAATGATCTCGGCGCCATAACGATCCGCAATGATCAGGCCGGTATCGTCAGGGAGCACATCGATGGGAAACCGGTCGTCGACAGCGAAAAACAGCTGGTCGCAATGCTCTCGATAGTCTCCCCACTTCGAGTCCGAGCGGAAATCGGCTAACGAAGATTTGATCTCGACAATCCAAAGATCGCCCTTACGTGTCAGTATCACGATGTCCGCGCGCCGGCCGCTGGAAAGCGGCAGTTCGCTAACAACGGCATTGCCGCAAGCCCGCATGAGCCGGCTGGTTCCGCGTTGGATATCAGCTGCTGCCTGTGATTGTCGACCATCAACGGGTGGGCCTGTTTCAAAGACTGTCATGTCAGGAGAAAGTCCCGTTTTTTTGCTTTCGAAGGTCCGCTGTGCTATGCCTGCATCAGGCCACACATGCTCCGCTAATCGCTAAGCGAGAACCATTCCGGCGTACACCGCCGCAAGCGATCTGTCATTTTTCCTTCAAAAAGACACGCTAGTCACCCCCGTAATCGGAGGCTTCAATGCCCTTAGATCACGCCGTCCAGGCGGAGAGCGATGCGGCTCTCGACACGCTTCACGACAGGCTCTTCACGACCCGGCGCCTGACTGATCAGCTGACTGCCCCACTGAGTGACGAGGACCAAGTCGTTCAAGCGATGGATGATGCCAGCCCGACGAAATGGCATATCGCACATACGACCTGGTTTTTCGAAGCTTTCGTTCTGAACCAGTTCTTGCCCGGTTACCGGGTCTTCGACGATCGGTTCGAGTTTTGCTTCAACTCGTATTACGAAGCCGTCGGACCACGCCATCCCCGTCAAAAACGCGGCATGCTGACGAGACCGGCAGCGGATGACGTTCGCGCTTTTCGGACCCATGTCGATGAGGGCCTGCGCTCGCTTTTTGCTGGCGGACATCTGAACGAGGAAGCACAAGGGCTTATCGAACTTGGTATCAATCATGAGCAACAGCATCAGGAATTGATGCTGACAGACATTCTGTCGTTGTTCGCCCTGGGGCCCCTGCGACCGGCCTATCTCACAGAGAGCACGCCACGCCCGCTGAGCGACGCGGCACCAGTCAACTGGATTGAATGCAAAGGCGGCGTCCATACGGTCGGGCATCGGGACAGTGACTTCGCTTACGACAATGAAGGTCCGGCTCACGCCGTGCTCCTTCGGCCCTATCGGCTTGCGGACCGCGCGGTCACCAACGGCGAATGGATGACGTTCATGGCCGACGGCGGTTACGAGACGGCGTCGCATTGGCTGTCGGATGGTTGGGGTACGGCGCAATCGGAAGGTTGGCGCGCGCCACACTATTGGGAAGAGACCGACGACGGTTGGCAGCAAATGAGCCTGCAAGGCTTGCGCGCCATCGACCCGTCGGCACCTGTCGCCCATATCAGCTATTTCGAAGCCGACGCTTACGCCCGCTGGGCCGGCAGGCGCCTGCCGACCGAATTCGAGTGGGAAGTCGCCTCAGCCGATGTCGACCAAAGTGGCCGGCTACTCGATATGGACACGCTTCGCCCCCTCGCCGTGTCGAACGGCGATCAAGGCCTCAAGCAAATGTTCGGCGACGTTTGGGAATGGACCTGCAGCCCTTACACGTCTTATCCCGGTTACCGCCCTGTCGAAGGCGCCGTTGGCGAATATAACGGCAAATTCATGTGCAATCAGTTCATCCTCAAGGGTGGCTCGTGTGTCACGCCTGAAGGACATGTTCGACGGACCTATCGCAATTTCTTCTACCCTCACCAACGTTGGCAGTTCTCCGGACTGCGTCTCGCGGATGATATCTGATGTCACGTACTGCCCCTGAATTCGAAGTCGACGATCTGCGCGAAGAATTTGCCGAAGCGGTTCTCAGCGGCCTCGCACAGGACGAAAAGACAATTCCCTGTCGCTTCCTGTATGACGCACGCGGTTCGGAACTCTTCGAGAAAATCACCGATCTGAATGAGTATTATCCGACGCGCACCGAAATCGCACTGTTGGAACGGATCGGGCCGGAGCTCGCCAAACTCGCAGGGCCGGGACGCGCAGTCATCGAGTTCGGGTCGGGCTCCAGCAGGAAGACCCATGTCCTGATCGATCATCTGGACGACATCGCCGCTTATGTCCCCATCGACATCTCGGATGATGCCCTGGCAGAGGCGGCCCAAAGACTGGTTCAACGCCATCCCGAACTCACGGTACTTCCGGTCCATGGCGACTTTGGCGGCGATATCGACCTGCCGAAGTCGATCAGAATGTCACCCAAGCTTGGATTCTTTCCGGGCTCGACGATTGGCAATCTGAACCGCGACGAAGCCCTGGCCTTTCTCTCGGATACAGCGAAGTTGGTCGGCCACAACGGGACATTGCTTATCGGTGTCGACCTGAAAAAGCCCCTCGAAATTCTGCTGCCGGCCTACAACGACAAGGAAGGTATTACGGCAGAATTCAATCTCAATCTCCTGCACCGGATCAACAGGGAACTCGATGGCGACATCGACGTCTCGAATTTCGTACATGAGGCGATTTACAATGCAGATGCGGGCCGGATCGAGATTTATATTCGCAGCCTGATTGACCAGGAGATTTCGATCTGCGGCCAACAGGTCTCATTTGAGCAGTCTGAGCGCATCCATACCGAGAACTCGCACAAATACTCGATTCCGGAGTTTCGTGAACTGGCCGCAGAGGCCGGTTGGAAATCCGAGCATGTGTGGACGGATCCCGAACAACTCTTCTCGATTCACTATCTTCGCGCGGTGTAGCAAACTGAGTTATTGTCCTGAGTATGGACGAGACACGATCAGAACATGGCGACGGGGATCTAAAGGTTCCGGTCGCTGACCTGCGCCGACGCACGGTAGCAGCCGAACTGGGATTTGAAACAACCGCGGAACTTGAACCGATCACCAGCTTGATCGGGCAGGACAGAGCGCTTGCCGCTATCAAGTTCGGTATCGGCATCAAGCAACCCGCCTACAATCTTTTCGTGCTCGGTCCTCCAGGGACCGGCAAGACCTCCGCGTTGCGCGGCTATTTGCAGGAAGTCGCCAAAGATGCGCCAACTCCCTGCGATTGGGTTTATGTCAATAATTTCGACATTGCGCATCAGCCCCGCGCCATCGGCCTGCCGGCCGGTCGCGGCACCGAGTTGCGCCGTAGCATGGTCAGCGTCATCGACGATCTGCGCACGGCTATTCCCGCTCTCTTCGAAGGAGACGACTATCAGAGCCGGCGTCGGGCCATCGACGACGATTTTCGCGAGCGCGGTCAGGAGTCGTTCGAAGCGCTCAACAAGCAGGCGGAAGCGGAAAACCTGACGATTCTAAAGACCCCAATGGGTTTCGCGGTTGCCCCGACCCATGAGGGCGCCGTGATCAAGCCGGAGGTCTTCTCAAAGCTCCCGGAGTCGGAGCGCAAAGACATCGAACGAAAAATCGAGACATTGCAGGACGCGCTGACGAGGGTTCTCGAAGAGGCACCGCGATGGCAGAAGAGCCATCGTGAACGCCTTCGAGAACTCAATGAAGAACTCGCTGAAGCAACGGTTCGCGAGGCGCTCGTTGATGTTTCCAAGCAGTTCGCCGATATCGACGATGTGCAAACTTTCCTTCGCGAAGCCGAGCGCGACCTTATCCAGAATGTCGCTTTGTTTCTGACCGACGGTGTGGACGAGCAGCATCCTGTACCGCCACAACATGACACCGCCAGAGACGCTCGCTTTCGCCGCTACATGGTCAATGCGCTCGTCAGCCAGAGCGACACGCCAGACGGCGCTCCGATCGTCGATGAGGATCACCCGACCCTTGGAAATCTCCTCGGCAGAATCGAACGCATCGCACAGATGGGTGCATTGGTTACGGATTTCCTTTTGATCAAGCCAGGCGCTCTGCATCGTGCGAATGGCGGTTATCTTCTGATCGATGCACGCAAGGTCTTGCTGGCACCTCTCGCATGGGAGGCCCTGAAGCGGACACTTCAGAGCAACCATATCGCAATCGAGTCCCCTGCCGACGAACTTGGATTGGTGTCCACCGTTTCGCTTGAGCCCGAGCCCATTCCACTGACGTTGAAGGTCATCCTGTTCGGCGACCGGCGACTTTACTATTTGCTTGCCGGTGCCGACCCTGATTTCTCCCGGCTCTTCAAAGTCGCCGCCGACTTCGAAGAAACCCTTGATCGCGAGAATGGCAACATCCTCGACTATGCTCGCCTTCTTGCGTCGATTGTCGAACGACACGCATTAAAGCCGGTCGATGCGGCGGGCGTCGCCCGGATGATCGACGAAGGTGCGCGCATTGCTGCCGACAATGAAAAGCTGACCCTGAAGATCGATGCGCTGGCCGACATACTTCGGGAAGCGAATTACCGGGCTGACGAAAATGGTCAAGACGTCATCTCTGCCGATGATGTCTCCCGCGCCGTGGCCGATCAGATCCATCGGCTCGACCGCATGCGCGAAAATGCACAGGAGAGTATCGGCAGGGGAATTGTTCTGATCGACACCGACGGTGGCCAGGTCGGCCAGGTCAACGGCCTCAGCGTCCTTAGCCTCGGCCAGTTCGCTTTCGGCCGCCCGAACCGAATAACGGCCCGCACGCGAATGGGTTCCGGGAGGCTGGTGGATATTGAACGCGAAGTCGAACTCGGTGGCCCGCTCCATTCGAAAGGCGTCATGATCCTGCGCGGCTTCCTAGAAGGGCGTTATGCTCAGAACGTGCCCCTTTCCCTGTCGGCCAGCGTTGTGTTCGAACAATCCTATGGCGGGGTCGACGGAGATAGTGCGTCATCTGCCGAACTCTATGCCATTCTATCGTCCCTCTCTGGTCTTCCGATCGACCAGGGCATCGCAGTGACGGGTTCGGTCAACCAGCATGGTCAGGTGCAGGCGATCGGCGGCGCGAACGAAAAGATCGAAGGTTTCTTCGATGTCTGCAAAGCTCGCGGGCTAACGGGACGGCAGGGAGTCATCATACCGCGCTCGAACATCATGCACCTGATGCTGCGCGACGACGTCGTCGAAGCGGTGGCAAGCGGTCAGTTCACCGTCTATGGCGTTTCCTCTATCGATGAAGGCATCGAGATCCTGACCGGCAGGACAGCCGGCGTCCGGGCCGACGACGGGCGCTTTCCGGAAGACAGCATCAATCATGCTGTCGATCAGCGGCTCATCGCATTCGCCGAAGCACGCCGGAAATTCTCTGCACGGCCGGAAGAAAAGGGTCTGACCTCCTGATGGCTGAAACGGGTCATACACACTCGAATGGCGTTGTCCTGCATATCAGGTCTGGTTCGGCCAATCCGATGGCGCTTGAGGCCGCTGCCCGGCTTGCGCAGGCAATGCGTACAGAATTCGAAAGCCTTTTTGTCGAAGACGACGAGCTTCTGTCGTTGTCCGAACTCCCCTTCGCGCGTGAGATTTCGCTGACAGGACGTCGCAGGCGAACGCTTTCATCAGAAGACGTCCGTCAGGAAATGCAATCACGGTCACGCACCGTCAGGCGGGATATTGAACAGATCGCGCGTACTGCCAACATCCGCTGCCATTTTTCGGCTATTAGATCTTCAGCAGACATAGCATTGAGCCACGCGAGCGAAAAGGCCCGCGTTCTCGTGTTCGGAGACTCGATCGGCAATGAAGCGCATATTCGCACGCCCACGCTGACCCGGTGCTTCGGCGCAGTTGAGGCTTGTCTTGTTCTGGGGTCTCGCGTGAGAAGAACGACCGGGCCTGTCGTGATCGCGCTCGACGAAATCGCAAACCTGCCGAGCATGACAAATCTCGCTGAGCATTGGATTGCCGGACAAAGCGATGAGGTCATTGTGACTTTGCTCGGGTCCGCTCTGGCAAGCCGATCTGAGATCCTGGACAGGATCGACTCCGTCGTTTCTGCAGACAGGCAGATTAGGGTACGGACTGTTGCTCACGACCAGGCAGAACGCGCGATCGCAGATCTCAGTGCAAGCAGTCGCGCCGGTCTTGTCATCGCGCGCCAAGGCGGGCCGCTCGCGCCTGACGATAAGCGGCTCACGAGGCTCATAACCGCCTTGGAATGCCCGCTATTATTGCACAGGGGTAATTGAAGCGACGGGCTCTGGCGATTTCAGATGACGAGGTCTCTCACGTATCCCGGAAGCGCGAATGCGCCCAGATGAACATCCGGTCGGTAGTAGCGTGTGATAATATCCGAGCTCTCGAACCGGCGGTCGAGTTCCGCTAGCGGTATCTGGCGCAACGTGGCGTCGTCGCTTCCCCACCCGAACGACATCGGTCCGCCGACATAGGTCGGAGTCGTCGCGAGATAGGCCCAAGCATCTGCGAATAGGTGGCGAAAGGCCCCAATCGTTTTCGCAAGTTCCGGACCTTGAACGAATGGCAGGCCATTCTGCGTAACCAAGACGCCGCCTGGAGACAGGCACCGCCGGCAATTCGCATAGAATTCCGGCGTAAACAGGATCGCGCCCGGCCCCACAGGATCAGTGGAATCGACGAGTATTGCGTCGAACCGCAGGTCGGTCTCGCCCGTAAAGGCCATACCGTCTGCGACAACGATTTCACTCCGCGGATCATCGAACGCACCGGCTGAGACATCAGGAAAGTACGCGCGGGCGCGTTCGATTACAGATCCGTCAATCTCGCACAGGATCGCGGTCTCAATGCTTTGATGTCTCAGCGCCTCGCGCAACACGCCGCCGTCTCCGCCACCGATCACAAGGATCGATTTCGGTTCTACCAGCGCCATCAGAGGCACATGGGCCATCATCTCGTGATAGATGAATTCATCGCGTGTTGCGAGTTGTACGACGCCGTCGAGCATCAGCATTCGTCCAAACTCTTCGTTCTCGAAGATTACGATGTGTTGATGCTCGCTTTGGTCGTCGACCAAAACGTTTTCGGCCTTGAGACGAAAGCGAAATCCGTCATGCAGTGTCTCATCGATCCATGTCGTCATGAGGAGCCCCCGGACATAAAAAGGACCGCGGTTTTGCATCAGAATTCGGCAGGACTGCAAGAGTTTTGTAGCTATCCAGCGCAATCCGCCGCAGTGTGTCGTCGCAGCACTGGCGTGGGTTGACCGGCCATGCTAGAGCGAAAGCAGGGTAGGGTTCGCTGCCAATCTCAAATCATGGTTCCGTACGACCGGTGTGGCCGACGTCTCAATGAGCAACGAGAATAGTCCGAAACGCTCCTTCTGGTTCAGCTTTGGGATCGAGCGGTTGGGTCTTGTGGCCCTGAAAGCGCCGATTCTGGCAGCCGTCCTCATGGTGGCCATGTCGGTGGCAGCCGGCTTTGGTATCAATCGTCTATCCGTCGACGATTCGCTGACAGAGCTCTTCCGCACCGATACGGAAGAGTTCCGCCAGTATGAGCAGGTCTCGAAGCGATTTCCGTCCAGCGAATATGATGTCCTTGTGGTGGTGGAAGGCAAAGATCTGCTGACCCCAGGACCACTCGATGCCTTTCGCAACATGGTCATCGAGTTCAATCTCGTACCCCAGATCAAAGGTCTGGTTTCGCTGTTTTCAGCACGCGAACCGCCCAACGAGGATGGATTTCCACCCGCAATCTTTCCTGCCGATATGCCGAATGGCGAAGAGTTTGACAGGCTCGTCAAGCGGCTTAGGGCAAATGAAATTGTCAATGGGAAACTCCTGTCGGACGATGGCAGTCTTGCGCTTGTGGTGCTGGCCCTGGATCACGGCGTCGTCGAGCAGATCGGCCTCAAAACGGCAATAGCGGAAATTAGGCAAGTGGTCAGTGAAACGCTTGCTGGCTCCGGCCTTTCCGCTCAATTCACCGGCCCACCGGTCATGCAACTCGAGATCCGTAACGCGGTTCAGCGCGACAGGATCCTCTATAATGGCCTTGGATTCATGCTCGGTGCGATGATTGCACTGATCTTCTTCCGCAGCATCCCGTTAATGCTTATCGCAGCCGCAGGACCAGGCGCCGCAATTCTCTGGTCGCTCGGCACAATCGGCTATCTTGATTTCGAGCTGAACCTGTTCGTCAACGTCATTACGCCGTTGATCACCGTGAACGGTTTTTCAGACTCGATGCACCTCGTTTATAATATTCGGCGCGAGGTGATGGCTGGAGTCGATCGCCTGACCGCGGCACGCAATGCGATTATCAATGTCGCACCGGCCTGCTTCCTGACGGCCTTGACCGCCGGGATTGCCCTCGCCTCTTTCCTCTTCGCGAAGTCCGCTCTCATTCGCACCTTCGGCGCGGCGGCGACGCTCGCCATCATCCTGGCATATATCGCCGTTGTGGTTGTCGTCCCGGTTCTTGCAGTCCTGCTCCTCCCCAAGACCAAGACCGACGCGAAGAGCATCGAAAACAGAAGAGAAGCACAAAAATCAGATACCGGGATGAACGCCCTTGCCCGAGCCTCGGAAGTCTTATTCGCCCACGTCGCTCGAAGCCCTTTGATCTATGTCGGCGTTGGCACGGTGCTCGTGGTGATGGCCGGCTATGCCTATGTGAATCTTCAGCCACATTACCGTCTTGCAGACCAGGTTCCTGACAAGGAACAGGCGCTCGATGCGACGGGCAGGCTCGACGAGAAACTGACAGGTGCCAACCCGGTTCACATCCTCGTAGAATGGAACAAGGGGCAGTCGCTTTTCTCGCCTGCAGTTCTCGACGTGATCGCCGCCGCACACACGGTGGTAGAGAAACAGCCTGGCATTGGAAACGTGTGGTCGCTCCATACACTACGCAAATGGCTGCAGGACGCGGGCGACCCGAGCCTGGAGACACTCAAGAGCTATGTTGGCGTCCTGCCGGAGCATCTCACGCGCAGATTCATAGCCGTCGAGCAGAACGCGATCGTGATTACGGGACGATTGCCGGATGTCGATGCCAGCGAAATTCTCCCGGTCATCGATCAACTGGATGAAAAACTCGAGGCCGTCAGGAACGCCAATGCCGATTATGATATCGCGGTCACCGGCCTGCCGGCGATTGCTGCCCGCAACAGCGCCAGGATGATCTGGGAGCTCAATGTCGGGCTGGTGAGCGATATCGTCGTCGTCATCATCTTTCTCGGAATCGCATTTCGATCGGCTTTCACCAGCCTTGTCAGCGTTTTGCCAAGCGTTTTCCCAATCTTCGCAACAGGAGCGTTGCTCTATATAACGGGTGATGGGCTGCATTTTGCCAGCATCATAGCCCTGACCGTCGCATTCGGGCTCGCACTGGACAGTACGATCCACTTCCTCAATCGCTACGATATTGAGACATGGGATGAGGACGGCAATTTGCGTTCGACAGAGGACGCTTTGAAATATACCGCGCGCATGATCGGCCCGGTCTTGATCCTGACGACAATCGTTCTTGCTCTCGGCCTCGGTGTCACGATCCTATCGGACTTACCGTCGCTCAGAGTTTTCGGCCAGTTGAGCGGTGTCACACTTTTTGCCGCCCTGATTGCACAGCTCTTTATTCTTCCGGCGACGATTGCTTTGGGACGACGTTATTGGCCTGCGCCGCGGCAACGCATCACTTGACTTCTCGCCGACAAACACATTCAATAAACTGAATTATAAAATACGTCTTTGACGAGGCAATTTCACGAGATTATTTTTCCATCATTCGCAATTGGAGTGGAAAATGATACCACGAATCGGGGTTTATACGGCGTTTGCGGTTGCATTGTTGCTTGGGTCTGTCGCAAGCCTATCGGCAGCCGACGAGAGCATGAAACCGGTACCTGTCGTCGATAGCGCGGCACTGCCGCCTGCCATCGGCAAAAGCGAACCGATGGTTGCCCCCGTAAAGGACGAAGAGGGCATCTACCATCAGACATGGTTTCCACAATCGTTTCTTGACCTGAAGGATGATTTTGCCGAAGCGAAGGCAGCCGGCAAACGCTTTGCGGTCCTGTTCGAACAACGCGGCTGCATCTATTGTGTCAAAATGCACAAGGAAGTGCTCGCCCTGCGCTATATCAACGACTATGTCCGCAAAAATTTCCACATTGTGCAGATGGACCTTTGGGGCGCGCGCGAGGCGACCGATTTCGACGGCAAATCCCTGACAGAGAAGAAGCTTGCTGACCGCTGGGGCGTCCTCTTTACGCCGACCATCGTGTTCTTCAAGGATGACGTACCAACAGATGGTAAGGGCTGGGGCCGAGACCTGGAAGTTGCACGTATGAGCCTTGGGATCGGTCCAGGCACATTCTACGACATGTTCGTCTGGATCAATGAACGCATCTACACCAAGAACAAAAACTTTCAGCGGTTCCATTTGCAGCGATATCATGAACGCGAAACACTACGTGCAGCTGGGAAAGACGATAAGGCCGCGAAAACGAACTGACTGAACAAACGATGTGCTCTGAAACAAGTCACGAAATGCGATCAGGGAGGAATTGACGATGACTGATATTAGCCGCAGGCAATTCAATAAGCTCGCCGGTGCGACCGGCGCAGTCACCTTGGCCTCGACCACCATGAGTGGCTTTGCGATTGCGCAAGGCAAGGGCAAGGTTGTGATCGTCGGCGGTGGTGCTGGCGGCGGAACGGTGGCTCACCAAGTCAAGAAGGGCGCACCGGATCTGGACGTCACGCTCATTGAAGCACAACCGCGCTACACCTCCTGCTTTTTCTCCAATCTCTACATTGGCGGCTTCCGATCCTTCCAGTCCATCACGCATAGCTACGATGACTTGAAAGCACTCGGGGTCAAAGTGGTGACGGGCTGGGCCAAGGATGTGGATACGTCGAAGAAGGTCGTGAAGCTGGAAGGCGGCGACGAGGTTGCCTATGACCGCCTGGTTCTTTCGCCGGGCATCGCGCTCAAATATGACAGCATCGAAGGTTATTCGCCTGAAGCAGCCGTGACCATGCCCCATGCCTGGCAGGCCGGTGTACAGACGCAGATCCTCAAACGCCAGCTGATGGAAATGGAAGATGGTGGTGTTGTTGTCATGTCGCCGCCGCCGAACCCGTTCCGCTGCCCGCCTGGACCTTATGAGCGCGCGTCAATGATCGCGCACTATCTCAAATATCATAAGCCGGCATCCAAGCTGATCATCTTTGATCCCAAGCCAAAATTCTCGAAGATGGGACTCTTCCAGGAAGGTTGGAATGACCAGTATCCCGGTCTCGTCGAGTGGGTTCCGCCGGATATGAGCGGCAAGGGTGTCAAGAGGGTCGACCCTGCGACTATGACGGTCCATCTCGGCGATGGGGAAAAAGTGAAGGCGGCCGTCGCGAACATCATACCTGCCCAACGTGCTGGCGCGATCGCACACGCCGCAGGCTGCGCCGAAGGCGACTGGTGCCCGATCAAACCCGACAGCTTCGGCTCTGCCAAGGTCAAAGATGTGTTCGTTCTTGGCGACGCCTCCATCGCCAAGTCGATGCCAAAATCGGCCTTCTCTGCCAATAGCCAGGCCAAGGTCGTCGCAAACTCGATCTTGGCGGAACTTGCAGGGAAGAAGAAGTTCCCGGCGCGCTTCCGCAATACATGTTGGTCGTTGATCTCGACGAACAACGGCGTCAAGGTCGGTGCAAGCTACAAGCCAGGCGAAAAAGCAGTCGATGTGGCCTCGAAGTTCATCTCGAAGACGGGAGAGACTGCCGAACTGAGAGAGGCGACCTTCAAAGAATCGCTCGGCTGGTACGACGCAATCACAACAGACATTTTTGCAAAGTCGTAACGAACAATCGCTCGAGCCCAGGTCTCAGAATTTACTTGGGCTCGAGCGAGGCAAAATAGGTTGCCAGCGCTTTCATCTGCTCTTCGTCGAGCTGCTGGACGACGGATTTCATCGCCTTGTTATCTCGCTCGCCGTTCGTGTATGTCTTGAGAATCGTAATGAAATTCTCAGCATCCCAACCAACGATGTTCGGGATGTTGTTGTTTGTGCCATCGAGCTTGTGGCAACTCGTGCACTCGCCTGCCAGATACTCACCATAGTCACGCAATTCACTGGCTTGAGCTGCGCCCGAGCCTAGTGTTGCGACGACAACCGAAAATACAATTTGGCGGATCATTGTGGTCTGCCTTTCCAAGACTCTTCCCTATCAGATCATATCTTCTGGCACGGTCAAGGCCTTCGATTGAATTGGAAGGCTGGATTATATATTCCAATTTCAATATATGTTATTACATAGAAAATCATGTTGAAAGGCGTGGGGTCAGAAAATGGACGAACTGAGAGAAACCATCGTCGCAGACGCCGGAACCTATCTGGCACTCGGCGGCTTGATCGTGGGGCTGATTTTCGGATTCATCGTTCAGCGCACGAATTTCTGCGCAATGGGTTCCATCTCAGACATTCTGTCTTTCGGCGATTATCGACGGTTTCGATCCTGGCTCTTAGCAGCGGCAACGGCGATTATCGGCACCCAGATCTTACACATGATCGGGATCGTCGACCTCGGCCGGTCAATGTATCTGAATGCCAATTTCAACTGGCTCGGCAATGTCGTCGGCGGGCTCCTTTTTGGTATTGGGATGGTTTTTGCCGGCGGCTGTACGAGCCGCAATCTGGTTCGCGCTGGCGGCGGCGATATTCGTTCTGTCTTCGTTTTGATGATCGTCGGTCTCTTCGCCTATATGACAATCGGGGGAATCATAGGTCCGGTTCGGGCTGAACTGCAGACGGCCACCCAGATCGATCTGAGTGCTTTTGGCTTCGACACACAATCGATGGGTGCGATGGTCGGAAAGGCGGCCGGACAGGAACCGGTCATTGGAAGCTGGATCGCCGCACTGGCGATCGCCGGCATCATGGTTCTCTACTGCTTCAAGGATGCGAGTTTCAGAAAATCCCCCTCTCATCTTATTGCAGGCATCGGCATCGGTCTGTGCATTGTCGCAGGCTGGGCCATCACCGGCTTTGCATTCGACGAGTTTGCCGACCAGCCGCAAAATCCCATTTCGCTGACCTATGTGAGACCCGCCGGAGATACGCTCGAATATCTGCGCAGATTTACGGCCGATATGGTCCCGGGATTTGCCGTCACCAGCGTATTCGGCGCACTTGCAGGGGCCTTCATTGCAGCGATCACCGCCGGCAAGTTCCAACTCACAACTTTTGCCGACACAGGCGATACGCTTCGCAATATGGGGGGTGCGATGTTGATGGGCATCGGCGGTGTCATGGCCCTCGGTTGCACGATCGGCCAGGCAGTCACAGGCCTTTCGACGCTGGCGGTCGGGTCTCTCGTGACTTTTGCGGCCCTGATCATCGGCGGCATCATTGGTGTCAAAGCGCTTGAGCGCGTGTTGATGATGGGGTGATGCAGGCGGGGTGTCCGTGCTCCCTCTCGGCATTGTACTGCTGTACGGCGATCTGGTGCCGTGACGGTCGATCTGGGTTTATTTCGCTCACGGCTATTCCGCGCTTTCGCGCGGGCCTCCGCGGGGACGGCCTGACCGGCCGGCGCGCGGTCGCGCTTGCCGCGCCACTATGGCGCGGTTGTCCGTGGTCTATTGCTGCTTCGCGGATGCATGCCGGTGCAGTCCGGCGGCATTGGGATTCGCTGGACCATTTGAGTCCGTTTCGCTCACGGCTGTTCCACGCCATTGGCGTGGGCCTCCGCGGGGGCGGCCTGACCGGCCGGCGCGCGGTCGCGCTTGCCGCGCCACTATGGCGCGGTTGTTCTTGCTCTATTGCTGCTTCGCGGATGCATGCCGGTGCAGTCCGGCGGCATTGGGATTCGCTGGACCATTTGAGTCCGTTTCGCTCACGGCTGTTCCACGCCATTGGCGTGGGCCTCCGCGGGGGCGGCCTGACCGGCCGGCGCGCGGTCGCGCTTGCCGCGCCACTATGGCGCGGTTGTCTCGGACACATTGGAAATCGTGCCGTATAGCACCAGCCATACGGCACAATCTTTCATGGAGCCAAGAATAACCGAGCGACGAGCGAGGCAAGGCCAAACGGCCGCCGCCCGGTCAGGGCGCCCTCGCGGAGGCCCGCGCAACAGCGCGGAACAGCCGTGAGCGAAATAAACTCAATTCTCAAAACACGGCACGATCCCACCGAACCGCACCAGCAACACAGCACCATCCCACATCGAACCAGAGAACAACCGAGAGAGACCTGCGTCAGCTCCACTCAATCCTGTTTGCAGTAGAGCTCGTAAAGCAGCGCGATCACATGCTTCGCCTGCGTGCTGGCCAACGAATAATAAATCGTCTTGCCCTCGCGCCGCGTCGACACAAGCCCGTCGAACCTTAACCGCGCTAACTGCTGAGAGACGCTCGGCTGACGCAGGTTCATCAGGCGCTCCAGTTCACTCACGGACTTCTCGCCTTCGACCAACTGGCAAAGGATCATTAGGCGCGTCTCATGAGCCAGAGCCTTCAGCAGGTCCGTGGCCGCGCGCGCATGCTCGGCCATGTCCTCCAAATCGCTGATGGTCAGGGTGGTCCTCGGAAGTGTTGCTGCCGTTGTCATTGTGTCAGGCTCAACCACATCGCCGAAAGATCAGCGTATGCAATTCGCCGCCTCCTTGTTGCATGTCGCGGGCGTGACACGTGCCAACAATTGCCCCAGAAGCCCCCAGAAGAAATCCTCGCCCGGATATCCAACGATACGGCCAATTTCCCGGCCGTTCTCTGTCAGCACGAAAGTCGGGGTGTATACGACTGGCTTGATTTCCGAGAGATCAGCAGGTCGATCATCATGGATATCGACCCTGCGAAGCGGTGCAGCCTTTGCTTCGGACGTCTTGCCGTAGACGCCCCCCACCTCTTCGTCCCAGACATCACACCATTCGCAGCCATCCTGCTCGAACATGACGAGCTCTGCTGCGTGGGGCGAGGCAAATGGCACGGCAAGACCCAGCATGAAAATCGCCATAGCAGCCGTTACCGCGATCAAGTTTGGCAGGAGTCGAATCTTCTTCATAGCGGCCACTCGTTTCGCGTCCTTGTCCCGGAATCCACTGAACCCGCATGACGTCTGACAGCAGAAAATCGGACCAACGCACCTTATCCCCTGAATCCATGCTGCCAACAAATTCAAAAATTGCAATATTTATATTGATTGCATCACTTTCCAGAATTATGGTTGTTGGTAAGTGGCCTAGAGACAGACTTTTCAATCGTTGCTAGGCCCGGAAACAAGAGTGGGAGGGTGTGCGGCGACGGAAACTGCCCGGAAACAAGGGCTTTCAATTCTCCGTTACTGCATCGGCTGGATCTCTCGTTGGAGATGGTTCCGCTAAAGTCTGTCGGTTGGGGCATGTCCAATTGCACCCCAGCGAACACCGGCATACGTCACAATTCCCACTTGATGATGAGGTTCCCGCGTGGTTTTTCCGCGCGTCTTCAGACGGGCCATTGGTCCTCTGTGAGGTGTGATGGCAACCGATGAGGAGAGAAAGAGAATGAGCGAACGCATTCGAATAGACGTGCTCAGCCGCCGTGAGTTCGTCTTGGGCGCTACTGCTGCGGCGGCAGTCGCTGTGGTCGTACCGCTGGGTACGACGCCGGCAGCAGCAAGGGATTTGAACGCGGCCATGAAGTCTGTGGCCGGTGACGCGAAACCAGTTGTGGGCAAAGTCTCACTGGAACTCCCGGAAATTGCGGAAAACGGCAATACGGTGCCGTTCACCGTCAACGTTGAGAGCCCCATGTCTGACGCGGACTATGTGAAATCGGTCCATGTCTTCGCAAATGGCAATCCACAACCCGATGTCGCAAGTTTCTTCTTTTCGCCGGCCAGCGGCAAGGCAACGGCAACATCGCGCATGCGCCTTGCGAAGACGCAGGACATTATTGCCATCGCAGAAATGAGCGATGGGAAGTTTTACATGGGCAAGCAGACCGTTAAGGTCACCATCGGCGGCTGCGGCGGCTAAGGAGACGAGAAATGGCGAAACCACGCGTCAAAGTTCAGAAGACCGCCAAGGCCGGCGACATCATCGAAGTCAAAACACTGATGTCCCACAAGATGGAAACGGGCCTTCGCAAGAATAAGAAGACGGGAAAGCTCATTCCCCGAAACATTATCAACGAGTTCAAGGCCACGTTTGACGGCAAGGAAGTCTTCAAAGGCAAGCTCCATCCCGCCATCTCGGCCAATCCGTATTTTTCGTTTCATATGAAAGCCACCAAGTCGGGCGAATTCGAATTCACCTGGACCGATGACAGCGGCAAATCATGGTCGGCGAAACGGCCACTTACGGTGAACTAAGGCCGTCTGTGGATTGCAAACGACCTGTGGGAGTTGGAACGTCTAGGGTGGGAGAAACAATGCAAAACAAAAAATTATGGGCCTTCGCAGCGGCCCTTGCGCTCAGCGTATCTTTTGGTGCTGGCGACGCACTGGCCCAAAAGAAGAAGAAAAGCAAATGCAAGGACGGTGAAGTTGCCGAAGTTGCGTCTTATAAGCTCACAAAGGGTGAGCATATCGACAATCAGATTGCCGAATCGCTAACCGGCAAGCCGGGCGATGCGAAAAAGGGCCTCAAAGTGATGGTCCACCGCCGCCTCGGAAACTGCATTGCATGCCATCAGTCAAAAGTGATCATGGCGAAAGCAAAGCCGGATGACATCAATAGCCTCCGAAAATATGGCTTTCACGGCAAGATCGGGCCGACCCTCGATGGTGTGGCAAGTCGTTATACGGAAGGCGAACTGCGCCTGATCGTCGTGAATTCAAAGAAGGCATTTCCGGACGCCAATACGATCATGCCGTCATTTCACGAGAACAAAGATCTCCATCGTGTAATCGGAGACTGCAAAGGCCTCGCAATCCTTAGCGCAGAGCGCGTCGAGGATGTGGTTGCCTATCTCAAGACTTTGAAAGAGTAGCGGCGCTCGGAGACCCGAGCGAGGGAGGAATTCGATGAAAATCATCAAACTCATAGGCGCCGCAAGTGGTTTAACGGCGCTGGCATTTGCCGGTCTGGCCCTGGCTGCCGACGGCAAGTCCAAACCCATCAGTACACCTGACGGGCATCCAATTGACGAGTTGTGGTCTGGTTACCACTTCGCCTCGAAAGAAACGCAAGGCATGCAGGATGACGAGTTCGCCAATCCTGCCATGGCCTGGCATGACACGGGCGAAGAACTCTGGACGAAAGTCGACGGAGAAGCAGGAAAGTCCTGCGCGACCTGTCACAAGGATGCAGCGACATCAATGAAAAAGGTCGGGGCCACCTTCCCGATCTATGACGAAAAAACGAAGTCGCTGATGAATGTCGAGAATCGCATCAATCTCTGCCGAAAAGAGAATATGAAGGCGAAACCGTGGAAGTATGATTCCACACAGATGCTCGGCATGACGATCTATGTCAAAGCCCAGTCAGCCGGCACGCCGGTAAAGGTCAAAGTCGACGGCCCAGCCGCACCGTTCTTCGAAAAGGGCAAGGCTTTCTATTATGAACGCCGTGGCCAGCTGGACATGTCCTGCGCCCATTGCCATGAGAAATACTTCGGCCAGAAGATTCGGATGAACACACTCAGCCAGGGCCAATCCAATGGCTTCCCGACCTATCGGCTGAAATGGCAGAAGCCAGGCTCGCTGCATCGGCGTTTTTCCGGTTGCAACAAGCAGGTTCGTGCAAAACCGTTCAAGAAGGGCTCGCCGGAATATCTGGCATTGGAGCTCTATCTGGCATGGCGTGGACAAGGCCTGACGGTCGAGACTCCATCCGTCCGCAACTGACGGACGACTGACTGCATTAGTATCGGCGGTGTCGCAACTCGGCACCGCCAATTACCTATCGAGGCGCATATGCTCTCTCGCCGCGAGTTCCTAAGTATTGCCTGCGCAACGGCAGCCGTTACGGGCATGGAAGGCCGAAAATCCTGGGCGCAGGGCAAGATCAGCCAAGACGATCTCCTCCAGTTCCCGGCCAAAGGCCAGGTGACCATCCTTCATCTGACCGATTGTCACGCGCAGCTGATGCCCGTCTATTATCGCGAACCCTCGATAAATATCGGTGTTGGCGACGCTGACGGAAAGCCTCCCCATATCACGGGCGAAGAATTCCTCAAGGCGAACGGAATCAAACCCGGTAGCCTCGACGCCTATGCGCTCTCGTCGCACGATTTTGCTGCACTGGCGCAACGCTATGGCCGTGTCGGTGGCATGGATCGCATGGCAACCTTGGTCAACGCTATTCGTGCCGAACGGGGTCCGGAGCGAACTTTGCTGCTCGATGGCGGTGACACGCTGCAGGGTTCATTCACGTCGCTCCACACCAAAGGCGACGACATGATCAAGGTCGTCAATCAGCTTGGTACCGAAGCCATGACCGGCCACTGGGATTTCACCTACGGCACGGACCGCGTGGTGGAACTCCTCGGCGACAAGGAGACGGACGGGCAGATCAAGGCACAGTTCCTTGCCGGCAACGTGATTGACGATGAATGGCAGGAACAAGCGTTTAAAGACACGGCCATGTTCGAAAAAGGCGGCGTCAAGATCGCCGTCATTGGGCAAGCTTTTCCCTTTACGCCGATCGCTAATCCCCGATACCTCATCCCTGGCTGGTCCTTCGGTATTCGGGAACGGCTCGTGCGCGAAAGAGTCGAAGCGGCACGCAAGGCCGGTGCCGAACTCGTTGTCTTGTTGTCGCACAACGGCTTCGACGTTGATCGCAAGCTGGCTTCCCGGGTTGACGGCATCGACGTAATCCTGACCGGCCACACGCATGATGCGCTGCCAACTCCGGTGACCGTTGGGAAGACGCTCCTGATTGCATCCGGTTCTTCGACCAAATATCTCTCCCGGTTGGACGTCGACGTGAAGAATGGGCGCATGGCGGGATACGAGTTCCGACTGATTCCAGTTTTGACCGACGCTATTACCCCAGACCCGGACATGATGAAATTGATCTCGGAGATCAGGGGTCCTCACGAGAAAATGCTCACAACCGAACTTGGCCGTACGGACTCACTTCTTTACCGCCGCGGCAATTTCAATGGCACGTTTGACGACCTGATCTGCAATGCGCTCTTGGAACAGCGCGATGCAGAGATTGCTCTCTCGCCAGGTTTCCGATGGGGACCATCGCTTCTTCCTGGCCAGGCGATCACCTGGGACGACATCTACAACGAAACCGCAATGACCTATCCGGCTGTCTATCGCCTGAAATTCAATGGCGCAGCGCTCAAAGACATCATGGAAGACGTTGCCGACAATCTCTTCAATGTCGACCCATACTACCAGCAAGGCGGCGACATGGTTCGGGTCGGCGGTATGGGATATCGGATCAATATCGACAAGCCGATGGGCTCGCGCATATCGGACATGACATTGCTCAAGACCGGCAAGCCGATCGAGCCAAACCGGGATTATGTCGTGGCCGGTTGGGCCTCGGTGAACGAAGGAACCGAAGGTCCGCCGGTCTGGGACGTTGTCGCGGATCACATTCGTAGCGAGGGGACAATATCGGTCCCGGCCAACAATTCTGTGAAAGTCACGCGCAGCCCTGCTTGATCCCAGAAGGCCAATTGGCGCGCGACGGCGGGAGCTGTTCAATGTTTGCAGACGCTCACTTGTATTTCGGCGTCGCCATGGCGGGGCTGATAAGCTTCTTATCGCCATGTGTCCTCCCGCTCGTTCCCCCGTATCTCGGCTTTCTGGGCGGTGCCAGCCTTGAGCAAATGACGGGCGACGACGATACGATCGCACCCGGTGTCTATCGACGGGTCATCATTGCATCGATCTGCTTCGTTGCGGGTTTTACGACTATTTTTGTCGGACTTGGCGCAGGCGCATCCGTCTTCGGACAGTTCATTCAGCAGTACAAAAGCGAATTGGCGATCGGCGCGGGCGCGCTGATCATTCTCTTCGGTCTGCATTTTCTGGGCATCCTGCGCATCCCATTGCTTTACCGCGAGGCTCGCTATCACACCGAGTCGCGTCCGACGAGTTTCATCGGGGCCTATCTTATCGGCCTCGCCTTTGCTTTCGGCTGGACACCTTGCGTTGGCCCGATCCTCGCTACGGTCCTCACCATGGCGGCAAGCGAAGCGAGCGTGAATACCGGCGTCACCATGTTGCTCGCCTATTCGTTGGGCCTTGGTGTGCCGTTCATTCTGGCTGCTGTCGCAATCAGACCCTTCCTGTCCTTCATGGCTCGCTTCCGTCGCCATATGGGGACGGTAGAGAAAGTTATGGGCGGCTTGCTCGTCCTGACGGGGATTTTGATTCTGACCGGATCGATCAATGAGATCGGTCAATGGATACTCGAAACCTTCCCGGGCCTCGGCATGCTGGAGAGCATGGTTGTTCCCGAGGGCATCGAGCAAGACCTCATGCGCAAAGGTCTGGACGGCTAAAGATCTGACTGCGCAGGCGTCAACCATTCCGATAGAGGTAGCTGTAACCATTGATAGCGGGCACGCCGCCTAAATGCGCATAAAGGACCTTCGAACTCGAAGGGAAAAAGCCTTTTGACACGAGATCGATAAGCCCCTGCATCGATTTCCCCTCATAGACAGGATCGGTCATCATCCCTTCCATTTGAGCGCAGAGGCGGATAGCCGCATTCGTTTCTTCTGAAGGCACACCATATTCCGGGTACGCATAGTCGGTCTTGAGAACGATGTCGTCCTGGGTAATCTCACGTCCGAGTTTGACGAGGTCGGCTGTATTCTGGGCGATATCGAGAACCTGAGCGCTCGTCTGCTCCGGTGTCCCCGATGCATCGATACCGATGACGCGATCCGCACGGCCATCCTTTGCAAACCCGACAACCATCCCTGCATGGGTCGAACCGGTCACCGTACAGACGATGACAAAATCGAATGCAAAACCAAGTTCCTCTTCCTGCCGGCGAACCTCTTCAGCGAATCCCACATATCCGAGACCGCCTAATTTGTGGACTGATGCTCCTGCAGGGATCGCGTATGGCTTTCCTCCCTTGGCGCGAACATCTTCCAAAGCGCGCTCCCAGCTTTCCCGAATTCCGATATCAAATCCTTCATCGACAAGTTCGATTTCCGCTCCCATCACGCGCGACATGAGAATGTTGCCGACACGGTCGTAGACGGCATCGTTGAATGGGACCCAACTCTCTTGGACGAGACGACACTTCATGCCCAGTTTCGCGGCGACGGCAGCGACCTGACGGGTATGGTTCGACTGCACACCGCCGATCGTTACCAATGTGTCGGCATTCGAGGCCAAGGCATCGGGAACGATATATTCCAGTTTGCGAACCTTGTTGCCGCCGAATGCGAGACCCGAGTTGCAATCGTCGCGCTTGGCATAGAGGTCGACATCGCCGCCGAGGTAATCGGACAGACGGGTCAGTTTTTCGATCGGTGTCGGTCCGAATGTCAGCGGATAACGGTCAAAATCTTCAAGCATCTCGATGCACCCTCCTCTTGTCGCAGTCACCAGAACATAGCTTAAGCGATGCCGAAGGTGCTCTCGAAATAGATTGAAAAAGCCTGCTAAATGGTAATACTTCCTGCAAATCCATCAAAATTATTCCGCTAAATAATCCATTTTCGGAAGAATCTCCCATGACCGACAATCTCGACCGTATCGATCGGAAAATTTTGAAGCTGTTGCAACAGGACGGCCGTCTTACGAACGCAGATCTCGCGAAGAAGGTGAGCGTAAGTCCGGCAACCTGCCATCGCAGGACGCAACGCTTGCTCGAAGAGGGATTCGTCAGAACGATCCGGGCCGTGGTCGATCCCTATCGTGTGAATCGGGGCACGCTCGCCATTGTCGGCGTCGTTCTCGACAGATCGACGCCGGAGAGTTTCGCCGCGTTCGAGGCGGCAACGGTCAAGCTGCCATTCATCCTCGACTGTCATCTGGTCGCTGGCGATTTCGACTATTTTCTGAAGATCCGCGTGCGCGACGTTGCCGACTACAGCAAGATGCTCGGCGAGCAATTGATCGCTTTGCCCGGCGTTCGCCAGACTCGCACTTTCTTTGTAATGAAAGAGGTCATCGACAATGCGCCGCTCGACTTCTGAGCTGCGCCATATGCAAAGTATGGATCGCCCTAGCGATACCCTTTACGGTTTTTCGCCTTGTAGCCATTGCCATTACGGTAAGTGTCGCGCTTGCCATATGGCTTCTTACCATATTGATAAGGAGAATAGCCGTAGTAGTACCGATGGCCCTTCTCATATATGAAGCAGCCGTTATAACCCGTGCCGCCACCGTCGCCGAATCCGCAACCCTTGCCTTCGATGCCAAAACCGAATCCGTCATAACCTGATGTCTTGTGGACCAAAGAATTCTGGTCGATGTTGGCGGCAATCGATCCAATTGGTGTCGCCGTGGCTGTCATCGGCAACGCCCAAAAGCCAAAAGTGACCACTGATGCTGCTACGAACGAGTGGGAAACCTTCATGAGATGCCTCCTTGGCTTCGGCCGAGAGCTGGAATAACCGCATCACTTTGCGCACAAACCAGGGTGATCCGATGTCATTATGGCTTAAATCGGTATCACGCGGCTCATAGACAAGGGGTCGCGGCACATCCAGAGGCACTGTCCATGCTCAAACACAAATGAGCTACCCCAAAATCCGACGCCGCTCCATCTGATTCATGATGCAAAAACTGCGTGCAGGCATGCTCGGTCACCCGGCTCGTACTTGCGCAATAAACTTGCCCACTTCCGTCTTCAATAATTCCGACTGCTGTGACAATGCACCTGCAGCAGCTGTAACCTGATTCGATGCCGATCCTGACTCTTGTGCGGCCTTGGTCACACCGGTGATGTTCTCGGTTACTTCTCTCGTTCCCGCCGCTGCCTCTTGCACATTGCGCGAGATTTCCTGAGTGGTAGCACCTTGTTCCTCCATAGATGCGGCAATCGTGGCAGACGTTTCATTTAGTTGCCCGATCACCTCGCTGATTTCTGACATTGAGACGACGGCATCATTGGTTGCAGCCTGGATCTCTTCGATCTGCTGATTGATGCCTTCAGTAGCCTTGGCCGTCTGACTGGCAAGTTCCTTGACTTCTGACGCAACGACCGCGAATCCCTTCCCTGCCTCTCCGGCACGAGCCGACTCGATCGTGGCGTTGAGAGCCAAAAGATTGGTCTGCTCAGCAATCTCGGAGATCATTTTGACAACCTCGCCGATGCTGCCTGCCGTTTCTGCCAGGTTCGCGATTTGCGTGCTCGTGCGCCCGACCGTCTCTACTGCCCGGTTCGACGCCTCTGATGCCTGCACCATCTGCCGGTTGATTTCGCCGACCGACGAAGCCATTTCTTCGGATGCGGCAGCCACGGTCTGTACATTGGACGCTGCTTCCTCGGATGCAGATGCAACGGCAGCGGCCTGATTGCTCGTTTCCTCGGAAATTGCCGACATCGACTGTGCGGTCGAGTTCAACTCCGTCGAAGCTGAATTGACCGTGTCAATGATACCGCCGACATTGGCATCGAAGTCATCGGCCAAGTTTTGCATCATCTGCCGCTTCTCTTCCTCGGCCTGCCTGTCAGCCACTTCTTGGCGTCGTTCATTTTCAATTTTCTCGATAGCGGCGTCCTTGAATATTTGGACGGATGCAGCCATCTCGCCGATCTCATTGCCCCGAACGTCCGGTAGGTCTACTTCCAGATCGCCTTCCGCCAAGCGCTCCATCACGGAGGTCAAATTCCTCAACGATCCAGTGATCGTACGTATGATGAGAAATGCAAGTCCGGAAACGAGCGCCAAAGCCAACAATGTCTCAACAATGGCTGCCCACTCGTCTCTGACAGCCGCGGCCTCCAAACTCGTCAACTTCGTCTGCAGGTTCTGGCTCAGCCGGTCTTCGATCTGCTTTAAGCCGTTGATCTTGGCCGTAATCGTTTCGAACCAGACCTTGCCCGTGACGCCCCGCAGTTCGCCTTGAAGGCCGCCCGCAATGGCAACTTTTCGGAATTGTTCCACCTTCTTGGCCGCAGTGCCGGACAAGATTTGATCGAAAAGGCTCTTTTGCTCGTCCGTGGCAAAGGTGCGGAACACATTGTTGTAGATACGCTGAACGGTGATCAGGCCTTTGAATTTGTCGAGTTGAGCGGTATTGAATTTTCCGCTGGCGAACCCTGCCGCACCGACGGCTCGCTCTACTCCTGCACGCTCTTTTGCTTGTAGAAAATTCGTATATCCAGCAATGCCCGCTAGAACGGTCGCATCATGGGTCAAGTGTCCCATCGACTCGATGAACTCGATGTTTTGCCCGTTGAGGCCTGTGTAGTAGCCAATAGCCTTCGGGATAGCGATCTCTAGGGAATCGACCTGTTTGCGGATGCCCGGCATTTGCGCCAACATTGCAAGTACACTGGTCAGCTCTTTTTCAAATTTGGAACCGTATTTCTTCGCGTCGAAGCTGCTCAGGAATGTCTCCAACACCGAGCGCTTCTCGTCGGTCCGTTTCCTCTGTGCGGGGAGTTCCTTGACGAAATTGGCGCCCGAACTCCCTAAGAATCCTGCCGTTGCTCCGCGTTCCTTTTGCTGCTCGTGCACCAAGTTGCTCATGTTGACCGCCAGCGCCATGAGCTGCTTCATATCGCCCAACTCTCGGCTCTGCTCGATATCCCTGAGAACAATCTGAGACGAAAATGCGATCATCGCTAGCAGCGGCACGGTCGCCAGAACCACAATCATTCGAGAAATCTTCATATTTCTCACAAACTTCATGATGCTCTCCTTCTCCAAGCGCACAGCGGCGTTCGCCTGATCGTTGTCAGCGTCGAAAAGCCGCCATGTCGTCGATCTTACCGGGATCTCTGAGGAATAAATCGGCAAGTGCCTAATTGTTAGCCAATGGATACTGATCGCTTTTGGTAATCAATTTATGAACGAACGTCCGCTAAGATGGAAAATCCGACATTACATTCGGATTTACCGATTTAAATCAATGTGTTGAAAGCATCGATTATGATCGATGCCGACTGTCTGTCCACAAAAAAGAGCGACGCCAGGCTCCGGCGCCGCTCAACAATTCTGCTGGTTCAGCCTATTTCGACTGGTCTCGACTACCGTTCTAAGGCCTCACATACGCGTAGCCTTGGTCTTGAAGTTCTACGAGACGAACGATCCCTGACGGCACTTTCGTCGCTTCCGAAAGGAGACCAACTTCTTTGCCCGCTTTCTTGGACATTCTACGGTGGGTATTGCCACAGGCCGAGAACTGCAGCCCTTCGATTTCGAGGGCCATCGTTGCGATGCGGTCTTTCACCGGTGAGGTATCCGCCCTCAGCATATGCAGGCCGGGACCGTAGGCCACCAATTCGATCTGAACTTTCTGGCCCTTCTTGTCATAATATTTCTTGAGATTCTGGATGTTGTTGAGCGCCATGTTCATGCGTTTGGGGTCATTGTCATCCACATGGATAGCCACCTTCCGCATTTCGCCGGCCTCTACCGGAACGGGCCCTGAAATCGCTAGAAGAGCGAGGCTCAGAAACAGTCCGGAAAGGACGAGAAACGAGCGTTTACCGATGGACTTCGACATAAAAAAACTCCCTGATCACCATGTCTGTTTATCGAATATCGGCTATTATTGCGCCTTGTTTGAGGCTTCGAGCGTAGCGGTCCAGGAGATCATGTGCTACGCATAGACATATACGATAACTTGAATGTGATGGAGCGTGACCATCAAGTGTTCCGCCCGTCAGTGATTCACCGGCACTAATAGGAAGACAGGTGAACGGGAGGACAATTCATGAGCCTGGATCGTAGAACTTTTCTTACCGGCTCGGCACTGATCGGAACCGGTCTCGGTTTGAGCAAGGCAATTGCAGCCGATGGGCCAGAGCCTGCACGTGACGATGACGGCATCTATACCCAGCCTTGGTTTCATCAGTCCTTTCTGGACTTGAAAGAGGATCACGCGGAAGCGTCGGCCGCCGGAAAGCATCTCGCCATTCTCTTCGAGCAGCGTGGCTGCCCTTACTGCCGGGAGCTTCATCGGGTGAATTTCGGAAAGAAATCCATCATCGAGTATCTGGAAAAAAACTATGTCGTCCTGCAGCTCAATTTGTGGGGCAGCAAGGAAGTAACCGATTTCGACGGAAAAGCCCTCGAAGAGCGCGCGATCGCGCAGCGTTGGAACGTTATCTTCACGCCGACTATGCTGTTTTTCCCCTCTGACACAAAAGCCGTTGCGGGCAAGACCGGGCGCGAGGCCGAGGCATTTCGAATGCCAGGATACTTCAAACCGTTTCACTTTATCTCGATGCTGCAGTTTGTTCATGAGGGGCACTACAAGACGGAAAATTTCCAGCGCTTCCTCCAGGCAAAGTTCAAAAAGCTTGAAGAGCAGGGGCTAAAACCACAGGTCTGGTAGTTCGAAAAGAGCACCATATCTGCGCATTGTTCGGCGCAGGATGGAGAAAGGGCGCTGATGCCGGACGTGCCTACGCCGACCATGATGGCGCTTTACGGCGCAATTCTTGGACTCGTCGTGGGCGCCGTTGCCCGTGGTGCCAGATTCTGCACTTTCGGAGCTGTGGAAGACGCTGTTCTTGCCAGCAACAGGACACGTCTGAGAAGCTGGGCTTTGGCGATCGCCGTCGCGATCCTGCTCGTTCAGGCGATGCATGTTTCCGATATCGCACGCATCGGGGAGAGCTTTCATCTCACACCAACCTTCGGCTGGGCAGGTGCGATCTTCGGTGGCCTGCTCTTCGGCCTCGGCATGGCTCTTGTCGGCACCTGTGGCTATGGATCGCTCATCAGAATGGGAGGCGGTGACCTAAAATCGTTCGTCGTCTTCATCTTGATGGGGCTGACGGCCTATATGACGGCAAGAGGCCTCACCGGCGTCCTTCGTGAAACGCTTATCGAACCGCTCAGCATCGACCTTTCGGCCTATGACGGCCAGGGCCTCCCGCATCTGATCAGCGGCATGACGGGATTGGCCGTCCAGCATTTATGGCTACCGACCGCATTTGTGGTCGCAGGCCTCATTGGACTTTGGTGCTTTGCCGATCCGATCTTTCGAGGCAGCCACCGTGATATCCTCGCAGCACTGGCTATCGGCTTCGCTGTTGCCGCCGGCTACTGGGTGACCGGCGTGCAGGGCGACAATGCGTTCGATCCGCAGCGTGTCGAATCCCTCTCCTATGTGCTGCCTCCGGGAGAGACGATCGTCTATCTCCTGACTTTTTCAGGATCGACGATCGACTTTGGCGTCGGTGTCGTCTTTGGGACTGCGCTTGGTGCATTTCTCGTCGCAGTTGGCAAAAAGGAAATCCGCCTTGAAGCCTTTGACGATGCCCGCGAAATGCGTCGCCATCTTCTCGGTGCCTTTCTCATGGGCTTTGGCGGTGTAACGGCACTCGGCTGCACGATCGGTCAGGGCATTTCAGGGATGGCCACGCTCTCGATAAGCGCACCGCTCGCACTGAGTTCAATCCTGATCGGAGCGACCTTCGGGCTACTTTATCTGGTGACCGGCAGTCTCAGCGAGGCATGCAGATTGATGGTCGAAAAAACCGTTGGACCGGGCGCAGCGAAACAGACGAGAGACACATCCAAGGCATCCGCGGATCCGTGAAGCGCATGATATCGTCGCACACTTCATTGCTTCACGATTCACGCGCGTTTCCCAATCAAGCAAAGTTCGCCGGCGAGACCGTGGTTGATCAGCAAGCTCTATAGCTCAGCATCACCTGAACCGGACTGCGCTTGGGCACGCAATTGAATGCTACTTGCGGCCAGCACATCCGGAGGTGCCATGCGGTTGATTGCACGATATACGTCATTCGGCTCGCCCTCCAGACGATCCAGTTCCTCGGTCAGCAATGTGCCATACCAACGGCTGTGCATTCGCTCGAGCCATGACCGGCCTCGCATCTCGGCTTGGTCATCATGTCTTGTCATAACCGCTAGAATACGCTGATGACGTCCGTACTTGCCGGAGCCTTTATGGATCTCCAGCGCTCTGATATCGGACCAGGGAATCGGTGCCTCGTGCTTCTTGGGCAGATGTAGATGGGTTTTCGTGATGACGACCCTCGCATCGCGATCCTTGCGGACCTTATATACCACCAGCCAGAAGATGCCGCCGATAAGCGCAATGCTCCCCGTATAGAACGCGATTTCCAACCAGTCGATTGCCGAACCCTGAATAAGGTTCGAAATCACTACCAGCGCAATCGGCAAGACACAGAAACCGGTCACGAGTAGCGCCGTTTGCTTCGGTTCATTGCGCGAAAGCCGGAAACAAATTTTGTCACCCGATGCGCTCGTTTCGGGACGTTCGATGCCCCAAACACCGACTTCCGCGTTTGGCGGGCTATCGTTGCCGGTCACCATTCATGTCCTCGCTCCTGTAGGGAACTGAACGATGATAGTAGCGCGAAACAATTCACATCAACGGTGTTTGTATCATCACAACCAAGGTTTGCGGGTTACGGGCGCTGCCGCGGCCGGCCGCTCACGACCCAATAGGCACCCCCCATGAAGAGGGCACCGCTGATAGCGTTGCCCAACGTCACCCAAAGCAGGTTGTGCGCTGCGCCCGGATAGGTCAGCGCGGTCGGATGCTCGGAGAGCAAGGTAACTGAAAAAACCGTCATATTCGCAACGCTGTGTTCGAATCCTGCAGCGATGAATGCATAGAGACACCAGAAGATAAGAATGCACTTGGCCGTGTCATTGTTGGTGCGCGCAGACATCCAGATAGCGAGACAAACAAGCCAGTTGCAGAGCATCGCACGGGCCAGGAGCTCCACTGGTGTCCCGGACGCCTTCTTGACGGCAACAGCGTGGATGAGATCGACACCGCCGGATTTCAAGACGACACCACCTCCTCCGATGATAAAAAGGATCGCCAAACCTGTGGCGCCGACCAGATTGCCGAGCCATGAGGCCGACCAGCATTTTGCAAGTTCTGCGGTCGTTACGGTGCCTACCAGCCGACCCTGTGTCATATACATCGTGTGGCCCGTGAACAGCTCGGACCCGGCAAAGATCACGAGTGTCAACGCGATGCCGAAGCTCATGCCCATGACGATCGGGCGGACAGTTGGATCGACGTCCTGACCGACGCTGAAGATGAGCAGAATGCCCATGCCGACATAGGCACCAGCCATCATCGCCGACACAGAAAACGCGAACCAGTCACTGCTCAGAAAATCTGCCTTTGCTCGGGCGGCATCGGCAAAACCGCGAACAGTCTCTTCAGGCATCATACCGAATAGCCTCGACTGAGAGACTCTTCGGCCATGACATTGGGGTGTCTTCCAACGAACAAAGGCACGACCCAGATGAGGGCCAGAGCAAATGCCATGAAAAGGAATCCCCAACCAAGCCGTTCCTGATCGCTGACGAGATAGTTGTTGCAGATCCGGATCGGTGCGTGGATGTAAAGGAATGCCAGGACGCCCAACATCGAAAGCGCATTGGCTTTCAGGAATCCGCGAACGATGGGGTGGGCATGCTCCCAGAAAACTGCCAGCGGGATACCGATCAGCAGCGGTATAGAGAAGAACTTTGCCAACTCCATAGCCGGACTCTCCAATGCCGCATCGATGCTCCGCGGCAGCATCCAGTACGCCATCGCAAAAATCGCAATGAGCAATCCGGCCAAACCCCGGTCAGCAGGCGCAATCGCCGCTGAGATTGGCTCCCGCATCGCTCTGCCTGTCAGCCAGCCGACAAGCCCTAGACAAGGCAGTTGCACCAACACGTGCGTGACTGGGTCCGCTTCAAGCGTTGGATGCGCGATGCCGCAGATTGCGAAGATCGCCGCGGCGCACAAGAGCTGCAACTGAATTCTAATCGTCACATCAGCGACTCTATGATCGTTGTGGTTTCTTCGACGTCGTCCGTATCCGTAATCGCCACGAGACGCCCGTTTCTGTCCAGAACATGGATGGCCGTATTGTGCTGATAACCGCCATATTCGTCTCGGATTACGGTGATTCCAAAGCTACGCAAAATTGTCGGTAGAGCCTCGACGCGCGGTCGTGCGACCGCCCAGATCTTTCCGTCGGCGCCATGATAGTCGGCATAACTTGCAAGGCTCGCATTGTCGTCATGAACCGGATCGAATGAGACCGACAGCATCTTCACATGGGCTGACAATCCCAATTTGCGAAGTCTTTCCTGCAATCGAAAAAAGTCGGCACCGGCCATCTGGCAGATTGTGGGGCAGGTTGTGTAGATAAACTCGACAAGAGTGATTTTGCCGTCGTGCAAAGATAGCTGTGCTCCGGTTGCGTTCGTCAGTGTAACTTTCGGAATGTCGACATTCGCTCTCGTGACATTCAAACGACGCGCAGCTTCCGTGGTAAATGCGGCAAGCCCATCGGTTGCCATCCAGAGGACGATACTCCCGACGCCGGCGACGATTAGTGCGGGAACAAACCGCATCAACGAACCAGGCATGAATCCGTTTCCTCAGTTCGATCGCATGATGCCGCCGAAATAGCGAAGCAGAATGAGCGTCGCGCCGAGAACAACAAGTGCGCCGAATCCGGTTGCGATCTGATCCTGAAGGATCCAACTCTCGATATGCACCGCCCATCGTCGCGGCACCGACAGCGCGCCGGATATCAGGAACATCACGACGAAGCCAACGCCTCCAGCGACATAGAGCGTGAAAGCCGCACGATCGAAACCCGAAAGAGAGACCTGCGCACCTTCACGCTTGACCAGCCAGGCCATGAACCCGAAAGCCATCGCGACCTCGCCCAATATCAGATAGGTGTGAAAATGGCCCGGCACCCATTGAGTATTGTGCATCACCTTATTGACGACGATCATCCCGTCCAGAATTGCCGGGACGGAACCTGCACACCATCCGGCAACACCGAGCACCAGCAACGCGGAAGCCAAATCCCAACGCATGCCTGCTCCGCGCAAATATGCCAGGAGCGAAAATGCAGTCACCGCCAACAGGGGGATACCGCTGAGATAGGAGACGACCTGCCCCATCACGAGAGCCCACCCCGGCATGACCATGTCCTGCAAGAGATGGTGAGGATAGACCGCCATCACGAACAGCAGGACTGATGCCCATGAGAGCGCAAAGATGCGCGTGCTCTTCCAAGGCCGACCAGTATATTCCGGGATGATCTCGTAGACCGCAATGACCGCCATATAGATGGCCGCATTGATGAAGACATGACCGAAGAAGAAAATCATGTTCTTCGCCAACAGCGCGTCGACCACAAATCCCGGCACCAGCAGATTGACCAGCGTTGCGACGAGAACGGCGGCGCCAACAACTATACCGAGCGTGTTGAATACGGTCACGCAGGCCGATGCAATCACGGTCGGTGGCGGAGCCGTATCCGGGTTCGCACCGCCAAATGCAACAGGCCAGCCCATCGCCCGGGCGAGGCCGCCATAGGCTTTGATCACCGCACGCCCTGTCTCCAGATAGAACAACAGAAACCCAACTCCGATCAGCGTATAGCCAAGCACAAAGCATGCGGCAGCCCATGGCTCCCATGCACCACCCGAAATGGCAGGCAGCGGATACAGGAATGTCCAGCCACCACCATATTCACCGACGAATACGGCCGCCAGAATGAGTACGACACCTGCCAGAAAGAGGGTCAGAAAGATCCAGAATATTGCCGAGGTAAGATGGACATGCCGTCCGAGGAAGTACCACATGATACAGGCGCCGGAGAGACCGGCCGTACCAACCATGCCGGCACCATGAACCGTCATGAATTGGTAAAAGACTGCAGGATCGAGTTCGAAGATGGTGCCCTGCGCAGCGCGCATCGACAGACCGATCAACATCATGAGAACGAAGACGGCACCCGCCAAAGCAACAGCGAACTTAATGGCTCCAGCTTGCGGAATGGGATCTGATTGTATGGTCATGGGAGGGCCCTCTAGCTCTTACCGGCGACGACTTCGAACTCATCGATCATTCCGTGATGAGCGACGCCACAAAACTCCAGGCAGATAACGCGATAGGTGCCAGGCGTGTCGAAGGCATAACGGACCTGATTGACATATCCGGGCATGCTTTGGGTCTGGAACAGCAATGTTCCGTTCGGGTCCACGACACCCATGCCGTGATTGACGTCCTTGGTATGAACATTGAAGAGGATCGGCCTGCCAACAGGCACCTCCGTCTTGTCGATCTCCCAAGCCCATTGGGCGCCGCTGACATTTACGGCAACCGCATCGGAGTTTGCACTGACGTCATGCGGCCACTGCCACAACGATGCTGCCGTGATCCCAACACCTGCAACCAACAGGCCCCAAATCAGGAGGGATCGGCGCCCATCGCTGCCGGCCGCAGGCTCCGCTTCTTCACCGCTGGCACGGACCGCACCAACGAAGATCATTGCGATCACCGCCATCCCGACCAATGAAAGTGTGAGAACCATAAACTGCATCTGCCAAGTGCCTCCCTGTTGGCGTATTGGACTAATGATTAAATACGCATATTTTGTGCGTATTAATGATTGTGCTAACGTCCGATGTCAACCCACATTGATCAAAGGCTGCCAATGCATATCAGTCAGTTTTCAGATTACAGCTTGCGTATCCTGATTTTTCTGGCCTCGAGCGATGAGAGTGCCACCGCCAAATCAATCGCCGAGGCGTATAAAATCTCGTTTCACCACGTGGCCAAGGCCGCCCAGTTTCTGACCCGGGAAGGCTTTGTTAAGGCGACACGCGGTCGGTCTGGCGGCATGCGTCTGGCAAAACCCGCCGACGAGATTTCGGTCGGCAAGGTTCTGCGTGAATCCGAGAAGGGCAATGTTGCCCTGGTCGAATGCATGAAGCCGGAGGGCAAGTACTGCACCATCGTTCCGGTCTGCAAGTTGGCCGGCGCCTTGCGGAAAGCACAGGGAGCTTTCTTCAGCACTCTCGATGAGATCACACTTGCCGACGTGACCTCAAACCGGGACTCGCTAAGGCTGTTGCTCAGCGCGGCTTGAGCCCATCCTATTCGCAGCCGGTAAAGCCGTCGGCATCCATCTTGGTTTCGTATGGCGCGACGACATCGGCTCCCGGCGTGAGCTGGCCTTTGACATCATCCCAATTATCCGGCTTCAGAACCACCATCCAGCCCGCGTCATAGGGATCGGCATTCGCGGTTGCCGGCGTATCCTGCAAACTCTCATTGACCGCAACGACCTCGCCAGCGACGGCAGATTTTGCCGGGCCAACCCATTTTCCGGACTCCACCGTGGCGCAGGACTTGCCTTCTTTGACCGCACGGCCAACCTTCTTCGGGGTGAAGGCAACGATCTGGCCTGCCATGGCTGTCGCCACGGATGTCATGCCAACCTTGACCGTACCGTCGGCTTCTTCCTGAAACCAGACATGATTCTCCACGTCGTAGAGCCGGTCCTCCGGCATATGGCATCCCCTGACGTCAGGCATATCGTCCCTCCTCAGCCACCGTTTGCCCGCAAGGGGCGCGACGCGCAGCAAAAATCACCAAGACCTTCGACCTCGAGCTTGCCGAAGACGAAGAGCGTAAGATGTTTGGCGACCATGGCCGCCATGGTCAACCGCTGAGCCGTATCGGCATGGCCGGGCTCGGTTGTGATCAGATTGTAATGATAGGCGAGCTCACGGCAAGTCTCTCGGCACGCATTGAAGGACGGTATGCCCTTGGCCCCCTGGCGGTGCAACGCCAGAAGGCGAAAACCCTCGCGAGTCTCGGTCGTGGGCTCACCACCCTTTGCGGTCACCCAGTCGGACAGTACCTCTTCCCCCAAAGCCAGCAACCGCGATACCGCGGCCACAGGTTCCGGTGATTTGGCGAGAGCATCGATTTCTGTCTCGACTTCGGCGACTGCGCTCATATGAGCTCCTTATCGAACAGAAAATCCGTCGAGTCGGAGATGTTTTCATGGACGCCGACCTTGCGGTGCCCCAGCCCCATCGCGATACCGAGAAGCTGCGTGAAATACATGATCTTAACCGACGTCTTTTTGCCAAAGACTTTTTCGGCGCGGATCTGATGCATTTCAAGGCCCGTATGGCAGGTGGGGCATTCGGTTGCGATCACCTCGGCTCCAGACGCCTCTGCCGCTTGCAAGATATTGAGGACAAGCTTCGTCGACGTGTCGGAATCCGAGAGGGTATGTGCCCCACCGCAACAGGCCGTCTTCAACGGGAACGCAACGTTGTCGGCACCAGCCGCGGCAAGCAGGTCATCCATGTAATGGGGTTGTGAGGTCGATTCCGAGTCTGCGCCCTGATCCTTTTCAGGAAAGATATGGCGTGGCCGCGTGTACATGCAGCCATAGTAGTTCGCGACCTTCAGGCCTTTGAGGCCGCCTTTCACACGTTCCTTCAGCCCGTCTTCCCCGATCGAATCCTTGATCCAATCCAGAGCATGAATTGTTTCGGCCTGCCCGGCCTCGTAGGTCTTGTGGCCGGCCTTGGTCGAGAGCTTGTCGACAACCGCGCGGGAGTCCTCGTCATTCTCGAGGTCGTATTCCGCTTTCTTGAGATTGTGATAGCAGCCATTGCAGGGCGCCATGACCACGTCGTGGCCCATTTCATTCGCTGCAATGGAGAGTACACGCGAAGAAAGATAGGTCTGGATCTTCGGGTCGATATTCTTGACTTCCATCGCCCCGCAGCAGTTCCAGTTCTTCACCTCTTCGAGACCAAGCCCGAGTTCCTTTGCAATCGCCTTCGTCGAACGATTATAGGCATGACCCGTACCTTCCAGCGCACAGCCGGGATAGTAGGCGACCTTGTCATAGTTCTTTTTCGCCATCGTCCTTGTCCTTACTCGGCTGCCTGTCCGTTCGCGGCCGGCTTGCTAAGCCCGAGGGCCGCATGCTGTTTGGTTTCCTGCTCGATTATATAGTCTTCGATCGCGGCCTTGGCCGGACCCCAGTCGCGGGTCTTGGGCTTGAAGAGAACCGACAGTCCCATGCGCGTCATCATGGCGACCGGCAGCTTTTTCGCGAGGCTGATCGTCATGGCCACCAGCCAGTTCTGCAACAGTGGCTGACCGGTACGGCGGAAAAAGCGCTGGATGATTTGACTCTCTTCGATCTTGCCTCGTGCAATCACCTGACCGGAAAAAATGTCGTCGAAGACCATAGAGGGCGAGCGCGGCGTATAACCTTTGAGATGCAGCCAATGAGCCGTCGCTTTCATTACCCCTTCAGGAAACACGTCGCGCGGGCAGACATAGGTGCATTTGTTGCACGAAACGCACTGCCAAATGATGTCCTTGTCGCGCAGCAACTCCTGCTCCATGCCGGTACGGATGAGATAGATCCAATAGCGCGGATTGAACTCCGGGTTCACCGCATTGACGGTGCATGAATTCGTGCAGGATCCGCATTGCCAACAGCGGTGGATGTTCTCGCCGCCAGGCAGGGCCTCGATCTCGTCCTGGAGATCTTCGTTGTAGTCGGTGATCACCCGCGGCTCGATGAAGGTCGACCAATGTCCCGAGACATCGATCCCGTCGATCGTCAGCGCCTCATGGGTCTTGAGGTTCTCTTCGCGGATCAGCGATTTTTCGTGAATGGGCATTTGCTCACTGCTCCAACGTCAATTCGGCTGTTTGGACGCATCGACCGCAAGGGCCTCGCCATCGATGGTCTTAAAGCGGCTTCGTCCGGATTTGGGCGACACGCCATCGAGTCCGAGAATGCGTCTCACATGCTCCAGTGGATCGCCCGGGGTCGAGAAATCGGCGCGCAGATACGTGCCGCCCTGGGCTTCGATATATTCGGAATAAACCTGCGCCAGCAGGAGATCGATCGAGAAGAGGGTATTCTGATAGATCCCGTTGTCGGTCAGGAACTGTGCAAGTTCCTCGCGCAGCATAAGCCCCGTTTCAAACCCGTCCGGCACATCGATGACGATATGATCCACATCGTCCCCATGCCAGATCTCGCGAAGAGCGCCCGTGTTGGCGCGCACGTCCCAAATCCAGCGCGTCATCAGGGGATACTGCTCCGGCATCGTGAAATGCAGAACTTCGGCAGCCATGTCGCGCACCCACCGATAGGTCTTGTCGCTGGGAAAGCGCGCCACGAATTCGGCAACCCTCTGATCGGCCGTGCTGGTATCCTCGGCACCGGCCAGCAGCATCTGAATCGCCACATGGAAATGCTCATAGCCATGATCTCGCAGCGGCTTTGCCACGCGTCGTCGGCAGGTCGCCATCAAGGCCGTCAGATCCTGGAAACGGTCGGCCTGGAGGGATGAGGCACTACCCCCACCTAAAAGTCCGCGAAACAGGTCGGACTTCAGATTCAGCGCCTCTAGCAAACGCTCCATCCCGCCAACGGTTTCGCTGCCCTTGACCAATTGCTCCAGCGCTTCGGCAAGGAGTGGCCCATCCAGATGAAGGACCGGGCGGTCCTTCACCTCCTGGGAGGTAGTTGAAGATGGTGCGTACCACGCCATGGGCTATGCCTTGTCTCCTCGTGCTACTCGGCCGCAACGGCCTTCAGGCCGTTGACCGATCCGAGAGCTGACAGGGCGGCAGCATTCGCCTGGGCAATCGAGTCGTCGATGGTTTCAGGACCGATCGCGGCACCTGCCACGAATACGCCCGGACGCGATGTGGCGCCCATCACGCCATAGCTGTCCTGGCGCGCGATGTAACCGTGATGATGGAGGTCGACACCGAAGATTTCCGACAGCAGCATGTTGTCGACATTCGGGTCCATGCCGATTGCGTGCACGACCATATCGAATGGAATGGTGATCGGCCGCTTCACCAGCGTGTCTTCGCCTTTGACGATGAGCTTTTCGCCATCGGAGGTCACCTCGGCAATGCGCGCCTTGATGTATTTGACCTTAAATTCTTCCTGACTCTTCCAGTAGTAGTCCGCCTCATAGTGGCCGAAGGTCCGGATATCCATATAATAGATATAGACATGGCAGTCGGGCAGTTCCTCGCGGATCTCCATAGCCATGTTTGCCGAAACCGTGCAGCAGATCTTTGAGCACCATTCGCGCCCGATCTGACGGTCACGCGATCCAACGCAGAGAAGGATCGCCACCCGCTTTGGTTTGCGCCCGTCGGACGGGCAATGAACGCCCTTTCCCGTCGAGATCATCTGTTCGACCTGGGTTGTCGTCACGACATCGGGGAACATGCCGAAGCCCCATTCGGGTTTGTTCACGGAATCGAAATGGGTGAAACCGGTGCAGAGCACGGCTGCCGATACGGTCTCTGTCTTGTCGTCGGACAGCTTGACCGAAAAATTGCCGGGCTCCCCGGAGAATTCCTTCACGGATGTTGATGCACGGACATCCACCAGATCGCTTTCCTCGGCGCGGGTGACCATGCCGCCAATGGCATCTTTGGCCCACTCACCGGACGGGACCAACTTGGCATAGCCGGAAAGGATCGGCGCACCGCCCAGCTTGTCTTCCTTCTCGACCAGGATGGTCTTCTGCCCGACCGTGGCGAGTGCACTGGCTGCGGCCAGACCGGCTGGCCCGCCGCCGACAACGAGGATGGGATGTGTCATGCGTTCAACTCTCTATTTCGCGGCCGGCTGAAAACCGGGACCGGAGGTGATCATCAGGCGCGGGTCGTAGAGATTGTCCTGCTTCCCGGCTTCGATCTCCTTCAGATAATCTTCGAATTCTTTTTTCTTAAGTTGCCAATCGATGCCCATCTTCTCGTAGAGCTGCTCGGTTGGCGACGCGTGCCAATGGCTCTGAACGATCTTGTACGGATGGGCGCCACAGGCGAGTGCCGCGAACTGACAGTCGGCCAGAATGGGCAACTCGAAATGCTTGCCTTCCGCCTTGCCGATCCACTGGTTCTTGTCCAGCGTCGTGACACAGCCCGTATCGTGCCCAACCATAATGTCGGCTTGCGCCTCTTCGACCGCCACACGCACCTTGCGGTCGATGGCGAAGGAGCGGGTAAATTCGCGCTCGGAAATGATGTGGCGGAATCCAAACCCGCAACAGTCGTACCAGGTCTTGTAGTCGATGACCTGGGTCCCGAGGGCCTGCATGATACCGGTCGATACGGCGACCCGATTGCCCTCCAGGATGTCGTCGTCATAGATCGCATCCTGAGGAACCATCTTGTAGACGTGACAGGCCGGATGGATGGTCGAGCGGATATTCGAGACGTCGATTTCCTGATGATTGACGATCTCGTTTCGCATCATGTGCAGCCATTCGGAGTAGTGAACGACTTCTTCCGGAATCAGCAGCTTGCCGTCGACGAGGCGGCCAAGCTTGCCAAGGATCTTCGTCACCCGCTCGCGCAGTTCAGGAGAGTGGATGAGATACTCGCGCACTTCCTTGTAGTTGCCAAAGGACGTGCCGCAATGGACCAGCGGATAAAAGTGCCCATCCTCGAGACCCTGCGCCCGGCCCGAGACATAGGCCTGATGGAAGTTTCGCAGAAAGACGGCGGCCAGACTTTCAAGGTTCCCGATGCCCGAGCCGTGATAGTTCCACGCCGTGCAGGACGTCTGGTCGGTCTCATCAAGATAGGCGACATCCATCTTGTTCATGAGCCAAAGGAGCGACGCGGGATACCCCGGTATGTTGCCGCACTGGCCGCAGGACTTGTGATGCCAGAGCTGCGTCGTCGGCACGCGCTTGTCCCAGCCATAGAGCGTTTTGGCCGTTTTCGGCTTGTGGGCATCCGAGATCCGATGAACGGCGATCTGCCCGTCCTTCTCCAGCTCCCACATGGCATCGCGCACATCTTCCACGCGGTCCTTGTTGGTCAACATGGAGCGTCGGTCGATCTTTTGCTCGACCCAGGCCGTTGCCCGCTGGGCTTCCGTGGGCGTCAGCTTGGCGTCCTTCCATTCGGACCCATGACCCGTGAAGCGTTCGCCGGCTTCAGTCGTCCCGGATTTGTCGCCGCGTTTCCTAGCCATGTCTCTTACGTCCTCTCGATAAACTTCGGTCGCGCTGCCGCAGAGCAATCAGTCGTCGTCTTCCTGATCCTCAAGGAAGTCTTCCCAGTCTTCACGCTTCTCGTCCATGATGTCGGTAATGACATCGAAGAGATTCTCGTCGATGGTCTCAAGCTGGTCGAGAACGCCGGTCATCTCCCAGATCGTGTAGAGCTCGACGGAAGTCTTCAGATTGACCTCCCACGCCGTCTTGGTGGTGTTGAGCGTCGGCATGGGGATCGCCTTGCGAAGGAGCGCAAGCGGCGCGTCGATCTTCGAAATATGCGGTCCCCAATCGGGAAAATGGTCCGGCGTAATCATGTCGGGTGCCAACTGATTTCCAGTCGAAATCAGCTTGAGCATCACGCGGGAGAAGGGCCGCAGCACGTCCTTGGCCGACTGCATGCCATGTTTGATGGCGGCTTCGCGCATCAGCATGATGAGCCCGCCGGGCGAATTGGAAAAGGGACAGCGGGCGGCGCAGGTATAGCATTGCGCACAGGCCCAGATCTTCTCCTGCATGGCGTCGTAGATGCCTTCGAGATTCTCAGTCCAGAGTAGTTGGACGATCTCGCGCGGTGAGAAATCGTAATAATGGGCGGCGGGGCAGGTGGCGGTACAGATACCGCAGTTGAGACATCCGTTCAGCTCGAAGTCGTAACGAAGGTCCGATTGGATGTCGTTAAAAATCTCTTCCATTTCCGCGCGTGGGACGACGGGAGCGTCTGAGAGCGGGTCACCGATAAAGTCTTGAACGCGCGTGCCTTGAGCGCCGTGTCCCATGGGTCAGTGGCCTCTCGGTTTGGATTGCTTGGATTGGATTGCACCGACCACAAGGTCGTCATTGCCGGACTTGATCCGGCAATCCATTCGATCGTTCTGCCTGTGGAGAGACTGCATGGATACCCGGATCAAGTCCGGGTATGACGACGGCCGGGTTGTTCGCCAATCGCTAGTGCCGTCATTCCAGCGAAGGCTGGAATCCAGATCGGCTTCACGACGATCACTGGATGTGGCACTGGATCCCAGCCTTCGCTGGGATGACGTGGATAAGAGGTGTTGGTGCCGCAACATGCTGGAACGTCCCGCTCAGTAGGTCATCACCTTGCAATCGTTTTCCATTACCTCTTCGACGAGATGGGCGCCTCCGACGATGCCCTCGCATTCCGGGATCAGATCCTCTTTGGTCATGTCGAAAAGGTCGAGGTTCGGGGAGCAGCAATAGAATTTGACGCCGGCTTCGTGGGCATCCTTGATGAACTCGTAGACCGACTTGGGCGAGCCCTCTTTGACATACAGGTTCTCGGCAACGCCCTTCTTCATCAGGCGTCCCGACGTGGCCGTACAGATGACGTCCACCTCATAGTCCATGGCGGCGGCAACGGTTGCCTGAAAAATCGGTGCCCCGAGTTCCTCGCCATTGCGCGGATCGGTGTTCGCCATGATGATAACCAGCTTGTCGGACATGGATCTCTTGAGCCTCCCTGCAGGCGCATTTTGGCACCCTTAATTCGATCATATTCGTATATTCAAAGATTTGCAAGTGAAGTGCGGCGAACCGCCCATCCCCTCTAATTCTGCATCAATTTGGTCAGTTGTACGAGCCCTGTCATGATCGGAACGAGGGCGTCTTCGACACGCGTCTTGTCCGCCCGCAGGGCTTCGAGCCCAGGTCCCGGATCGTCCGGCGCTTCGATGAACTCCATGATCAGATCCTCGATCATGGCCGGTTTGACGCCGGGGTGGCCGGTGAAGCCGAAGGCATTCTCACCAATCTGGAAAAGTGCCGGCCTGCCGGCCTCGTCGACGGCCAGGATTTTTGCATAGGCCGGCGGTACGGGACGATCACGCATGTAGACGATATTGGGGGCTGTCTCCGGCAGGTATCCGTTGAGGGCTTTCGGGTCGGTGCGTGTCATATCGCCGGTGGTAAAGACCAGCGGGGCGGGCTCGGCACTGCCCTCCGCGGCAATGGCCAGAATCTGCGCTCCGAGACCAATGCCGATGATCGGCTTTTCGAGCATCAGGCATGTCCGTGCGAGAGTGATCTCTTCGTCCAGGGTCGGAATGATGTGCCCTTCCGTCACCGTTCCCCACGGACCGCCACCGAGGAGAATAAGCCCATCGCCGACGATGTCGGGATGCGGCAGGCTGCCGTCGGATGTGAAGGGGCGGTGGTAGCCGAAACGGATCTGCCGACCTTCGAGGTGGTCTTCGAGGAGGCCGAGGAATTCCGATTGGGTGTGTTGGACGACGGTGAGGTGTTTCATGGGGCGTTGCCGTTGCAGCAACGTGTGTGAACCGTGGAAATTGAGGCTGGCGCTCTCCCCCTCACCCAACCCTCTCCCACCAGGGGAGAGGGCTTTCTCGTCTGTAGCCGCGCTCCATCGTCCCTTCTCCCCTCGTGGGAGAAGGACAGGATGAGGGGGCAAAGATGGCAGTTTGGCAGAGTGAATCGACCCATACTGTTCATCCATTCCGCCGGGAAATCGCGGCTTCGATCACGTTGCGGAAATCGTCTGCCGTGATGGTGAGCATGTCCGGGCTTGCGTTCTCGAAAAAGCTGGCGACCGCCTCGCCGACTTCCGGCAAGGCCACACCGCGCAGTGCGGCCTCCAGGTCATAGACAAGACGCGGCGGTGTCACGAAGAAGTCGCCCGTCAGCAGGACTTCGCGGATGCGATCCTGTTTCGCGCCTTCCAGCCGCACGTAGGCCGAGACGTTCCCGCCAGGGGTCTGGTGGTCGGCCGAATACACGTCCGCGCCGCCCGGATCGTCGATTTCGAACACGAATTCGTCCTGGCCGATTTCCTCGGCATAAAGTTCCTTGGCGAGTGCCTCTTCCTCGTCCGTGGGTGCACCCCGCTCCGGCGCGATGCCAAGCGCCTCTGAAAGACCATCAAGTATTGCCTGCTCGACCGTTGAAACATCCGGCGCCTCCCCGCCAAACAACTGTTTTAGGGTCACGACACGCTGGTCGGCACGGTCGAGATCGCGCTTTTTCAGCTTGGCTTCCGGCACATTGAGGCAGGCCACCATGGCGGCCGGATCGAGATCGACCAGGACGGTGCCCTGATAGATCAGCGTATCGCCGTCGAAAAATCCCCCCGTTCCGGAAAGCTTTCGCCCCTCAACCTCGATGTCGTTGCGCGGCCGAAATCGGGCATCGATGCCGAAACCCTTCGACAGCCCGCCAGCCACGGCTTGGCAAATGGCCTTTGTGTAATCGCCCAATGTCGCCATCGGCAGGTTCTTGCGGGAGAAAACCAGCTCCCAGCCAAGCTGGCGTTCATCGAGATATATGGCCCCGCCGCCGGTGATCCGGCGCACAAGGCCGATGCCGTTTTCGCGGCAATGATCGAGTTTCAACTCGTGGCCGATGGCCTGATGGCGGCCCACGAGGGCCGTCGGCGGAAAACGCAGAAAACGCACGGTATCAGGGACTTTTCCGGCCCCATGGAGCTCGATCAGGGCCTGGTCGAAGGCGATCTGGGCGCGGCCTTCGCGTACGCCCGTATCAATGACGCGGAACGGGGGCATGAAAAAAAGTTTCGATTGTTGCGACGGATCGGTGCCGGTGCCCTCGTAAGACTGGGTGGGACTGACATGAAAAAGAAAGGCGCGGCCTGCCCCCCTCGGTGTTTTGGCCATGGTCCGAATTAGGCCCTGCACTGTAGTCGCGCCTCGGGGGCTCATTCCAGCAGCGGAATGGGCCCCCACCAATATTTGTGCGCTGCTGCGACGCCGGGCATTCCCAATTCACGATCCCAATCGTCTTTTCGTCATTGCCGGACTTGATCCGGTAATCCATTCGATCGTCCGGCATATCGAGAGACCGCATGGATACCCGGATCAAGTCCGGGTATGACGATGGAGGTTCTGCGGGTAGCCGCATCAACTATCGAACTCGAACTCTTCGCCGGGCTCATACAACTCGCCGGGCTTTTGCCGGTCGAGCTGATGGCGAATGCGGCGGATGTCGACCTCGGCAGGCTGGAATGGGTAGCTCGCGATATTGCTCGGAGGCGAGTCGCCATAGGGGCGGTCGCAAGCTGAGATATCGTCCTGGAACTTTCCGGGACAGCCCGATGTACGGAAGGCGATGCCCGCATCGATGATCGGATCGAGATCATTGGACGGCATGCCGAAATCCACGACCCGGCCCTGCTCGTCGAAGCGCATGTGATCCACCCGCACATCGCAATAGTCGATCAGATAGCGTGCGAGCTGAACCCGCCGCCATTGGTCGCGCGGCGTCGCCGGCAGATGATCCATCAGCGAGCCCTTCTCGGGGAAGAAACAGAACATGTGACTGTGACCGCCGAGATCCACCAGCCGCTGCACCAGATGCAGGATGTCGCGCTCCGTCTCGCCCATGCCGACAATGATATGGGCGCCGAATTTCTTGGGCCCGAAAATGTCCCGGGCGTCCATCAGGATCTCCCAGTACTTCTTCCAGCTATGAGGCGACTGCACGCCTTTGCCGCGGGTGCGATCAAAAATCTCCGGCGTTGCCGCGTCCAGCGCCACCGTAAAAATGTCCGAGCCCATTTCGTGCAACAGCTTCACGTCCGACCGTTCCATGGTCGTCGGATTGGAGAGGATCGAGATCGGCATGGCACTCGGATCGACCCGGTCGGTCCAGGTCTTGAGCACGGAGACCGTGTCCTCGTCCGACCGCGGATGGGTGATCATGGAGATGCACATCCGGTGGAAGGGCGAAGCGTCCCCGTCGGCCGCCACCTTGTCGGCGATCTCAGCCATGGGCACCGCCGGCCAGTCGACACGAATGAAATTCCGGTCCGCATAATCCCGGTCCGCCTCGCGGTGGCGGGCGAGACCGCAATAGGCGCAGTTGGCACGGCAGCCTTCGGGATAGGTGAGAAGAATGTTGAGACAGCGCGTGCAGCTGCAGCGATACATGTTGCCCGACATGATGCCGAGCGTGATCGCGGCGGCGGTCGAGAGCTGCACATAGTCGGGCGAGCGCATATGGGGCGTCAGAATATTGTTGTTCGGCAGATAGACGCCTTCGGGTCGCACATCCGCGTCCTTGACGCGGCCGCCATTGCGCAGGTCTCTGGGTGTATTGCCGGGCCGCCGCGGAGCCATTACGTCGAACGGATTGTAATCGAGGCCGTCTTTGCCCGCGGCGCCAGGGGCTGTCCCTTCCGGTTTCAGACAGGTCATGAGGCGCTCCCGATCATTCTCTCAAGTTCCGGCAAACCGCAGTTTCGGCAAACTCTGTTTGTCATGCTGCACACGGGCTGCGGGCCGTGTCCAGAGGCGATGAAGCCAGCGCTTCGGACCCGCCACCGATCTTGATCGAGCAGCATGCATGGGCCTGGGTCGCCGGCCGGCCGATCGCATCCGCCAGCGCCACCATCCCGTCGGCCGGAAAGGCAATTCCGTCCAGGCCCGCCATGACAGCATAGGCATCGGTCACCCGCTTGTGCATGCCGGGGGGCCGTGCGCAGCCCAAGAGCACCTGCTTGTCGGCAAGCCGTTCGCGCGCTTCCAGGAAGATGCGCCCGACATCGCCCGTCGCCGGCGTCACGAAGGTACCGTCCTTGGCATAGAAAGGCATGATGACGACGAGAACCAAGGCGTGAACATTGTGCCGGGCGATGATATCGAGCGCATTGGCCTCGCCGAGAATGCGCCCATAGTGCAGTCCGACGACGATATGCGGCACGATCTCCATGGAGGTGTCGCAAAGAGCCTCGAGGGTTGTCTCGAAATCGTCGACAGGCCGGTCCAGATGATAGACCTCGCGGATCGTCTCTTCGGCCCCGATGACATCCATCATGGCCGTATCGACCCCGGCCGATTCCATCGACTTCGCCCGCTCCCTGTCGAGCAGGGCCGAGTGAATGGCGATCTTCAGATGCGGGAAGTCTCGCTTCAACCCTTCGACGACGGGCAGAAAGCGCTCATACGCAATCTCGTTCCGCCGGTTCGATCCGCCGGACAGCAGAAAACCCTGCAGGTCCTGCAGAAGAATGAGGTCCCGCACCTTCTGGTCAAGCATGGCGGGGTTCGTCGCCGGGATCATCGGCTCAAGAATTTTCGCCTGGCAGTGGTCGCACATCAGGGCGCAACCGCCGGCCGTGATCGAGAAGGCGGGAAAGGCGTTCTTGCCGCACCCTTGCAGCTCGGACGAGGCGTATTCCTTGAAGGTCGGGGTCGAGAAGCGGATGGGGCGCGTGGTGGTTGCCGGCGCCCGGGCTTCGAGGGCGGTGATGAGGTCCGCGTCGAAGTCGGCGTCTTCCAGATCTTCGATGGTGGCGAGTGCGTCGTGCCAGGTCATCGGTCAATATATGCGGATAATTGAATATGATGCAATGGGGTTGGTGTCAGGTTGACGTTAGGGCTGCGGAAACGCCCTTTGCATGGGGTTGTTTTTCGGTTTTTTGCGTGACCCCTCACTATTTTCAATCGCTTGATGTCAAAAAATACGCATCATCCGAGATATCGCTGCAAAAAACGCTCAAATAGTCTGTAAGAGGCAGTATCCTGGAACTGTCATTCGATTTCAAGTGACTCGCCGATTTCACCTACCATTCTTTTATTAGAACTCGAATCTACATTCATTATGCAACCTTGAAACATAGACAATTTCTTTATTTTTCTTCAACAGTGCTCAATCGATCATTGAGACTCATCCATGCTTGGATCGACATTATAGCTATCAACCACAAAGCTACTGTTATTGCCGAAAGGGACATCAGACGAATGATTACTAAGCTCATCATATGAAAAAGTGCCGTTTTTTGATCTGAAAATAGAAACGATTGGAGGTCATTTATTGTGGCAACGGTCATTGTAAGAGCGGGGGCGGCAACCACCATAAATGCCAGCATTCTTAAGAATGTTTGCCCTTTGGGCAGCACAAACATCATCGAAGTCCTCATAACAGGATAATTTTTTTCAAGAATTTTAGAGCTTTCCATACCGTCGAATGCAATTTTTATCTGATTAATTGAAAACACAAGCCAAATTGATATGCTTAATAGAAATATACCTCCAATTATAACCAGATCGTTTGCAGGCACACTAATTCCCACCACCGGAACATTTATTGATCTCAGTGTAAATTTATTAACAGTATTTTCGATTCTCTTTCTCCGAACCTCCAATTCGCCAATATTAACATCCATTTTCGATCTCTCGAATAAATTATCTATATTTTCTCTATCATTTTTGAGTTTTTTTATTTTTTGCTTAATTGAATCGTCGAATACACCGGAGATGAGGGTCATCCGTGTATCGAAAGAAAAATTCTCAAGATATGTATTGGCAAAAATTAGAGCACATATAGTAATATTTACAAACAAAATTGCGCGTATTCTAGTAAATGCATCAACCACATGCTTGACTACCGGCTCCATCGACCCCTCCATATCACCAATACAAATAATTTGTAATCAAAAATTCCACACTAACAATTTCTGATATTATATTCAATAATTTTCGAAAATATCAATATTTGCAATGTGTGACCACAATAACCCTCTTACTTGATTGGGGATTTTTTGTTTGCCCACAAGCTCTTCTGCTGCCCAACCGTTAGCTCGAGAGTTATAGTGACGCTTTATAAAGATCCGATATAGCAAAGTGGTAAGCAGGTCAGTTTCGTGCTACTTGGAATTGACACACACACAAAAAAGTAATCAGAGCCAATCCCCTCAGTTGCTTCATCGAGATCTTACATTTCTTCATGATGGCAGCCTGCTTCAGAGCCTGGAATTCGCTTTTGAGTCGTGCGAGCTGCACCAATCTGGCATCATGAATTTCCATGACAGCTAATCAAGTCACTAATTGTGAGTCAGCCCGAGATCCAGTTGCGGCGAAGTTTTTTTAACCCTCAATTGCCACGAAAGCTTACTAATTCGCCGAATTTCCGCAAATCCACTTTCGGGTGCGGCATTCTACTCTGCCAGACCTAATCTCTCATGCCACTGTGCGATGCTCTCGTCGGGATATTCATCGAATTCTTTGTCGTCGGTGGCGACACAGGGTGAGACCCAGGCAGGCTTGCTTCCAAGCATGAGGTGGGTGTGTTCCGGAGGAATGGGGAGATCGGTGTCGATCGCTGAAGCATGGGGATGGACCAGTTCCGGCCATCGCGGATCCCACAGCCAAAGAGCACTGCCACAGGTGCCGCAAAACTTTCGCTCGGCGACACTTTCTTCTTCACGTCCCGAAGCACTGTCCGTCAGTCGGGCCCGATAGGTACGGACGTGTTCCTCTCCCTCTACGGCAAGGGTGCCAAAGTCTGCACTCAGATTGATGGCGAAACCTCCCGCTCCGGCTGTCTTTCGGCAGATCGAGCAATAACAGAGATTGAATGGATAAGGGTGAGCCGACTCGACTTTGAATGTGACTGAACGACAGTGGCAGGAACCGCTTAGCAGCATCTTTGTTTCTCCATGTGGTACCGTGATTCGGAAGTAACGCTTTGGCCTTGCGTGAGCCCTCCTGAATGCAAACAATGCCGGACGTCATCTGATGCACTCCTGCCTGGCCTACGGGCATCAAGCGGGCTCGCTGCCGTGCGTGAGCGTGGATTTTTCGCGCAGCGGTACGCTCTCGATCAAGCAGATGACTGAGGCCGTATGCATCATCGTTGCACGAAACCAGCCCACCAATCCCCTGGGGCTTTTCCGGCACCCGGGCGATGAAACGGAAACGCGGCTGTTCTGCAAGGTCGGTGCCGACAAAGACCAGGACAAGGTGTGCGATCTGATCGAGTTCATGTATGAGGCCTGCAATAATCCTCTCTTTGTAACCGTTGAATTGGAAGTGACCGGAGCCTGCTCCGAACGGCTGACCAGCCTTGCCCGGCAACAACACGCCCCCTTCGGCAAAGGCGGGCTGATCGATGATGAAAGAGGCGATCCTGACTGGTCGTGGCGATGCATCGTCACGCCCGAGACGTCAGCGTCGGATTTGCAGAAACTCGCCGAAGTCAGCAACAGCGGAACGCTTGTCTTTGCATGCCATGACGGCAATGATGCCCGGCTCAAAGCGTTCAGACGGGCAGGCATCGACTGGCCGGTCGAAATTCTATCGGAGTAGACTTTTGCATATGAGCGGGAAGCAGGTGCCGTGAACGTTCCACCAGAGCCGAGGTTCAACAGCCAGATCGTGACATTCCCAAGCACTTCGTTCGCAGCACATTCGGCCGGGGCCTGAGCGGTTGGCAAAGCGCGCCCCCCTCCTGTTCCGTGTTCTTGTGCTGGAAGATGACTTGGAAGCGGCCAGCAAGATTCTGGGGGCACTCTTCCGGATCGAGCCTCACCTCGCGCCATACGATCTCGATGTCACACTCCTCTCGACCTTTAAGGCGGTCGACGATCTCATCAATGACCAACGGCAGAACGGTTTTGACGTCATCCTGCTTGACCGCGACTGCAAGCTCAACGGCTCCTTCCATACGCTGGATGTGGAGTTCTTCGGACCCGAAAAAATCGTCTCCATCTCGTCGAAACCGGAATGGAACCAAGCCGCGCAAGCGCGGGGCATCAGACATGTCGTGCCGAAAAGCTTCGCCGACCTGGACGCTTTTGCCCGGGACGTGGCCGATCTGGTGCGGCATCTCCTAGAAGATCAACGACGCTGACATGCACCACACAATAAATATTGTTGTTTGATGCTCACGGTCGCTTTGGCAGGGTGGTACGGAACGGCCGTGGCTGAGCTTGTCCGACATCCATGTCCCGATATCGACTAGTGTTGGAAACCAGAGAGGCCACGTGTACGGATGCCTCAAATTGTCACTCGGCATTTACACTCTCTGCACCACTTATGGCGAATGTTGGCCCAATTGCGGACACAACTCACAACAACTATATTGAGTGATTCGTGATCAATTTATTTGTCGTTGTGAAGAAGGGCGAGTGATGGGCACTCGCACAGACCCTTACTGGTAATGGTCTCGCATGCGCATTGATGAGGGCACGATACGGGGCTGACGCGATAGGACGCGCGTCAGGAGACCGATGTGGAAAGCAATGATCCTAATGTTCGTTGCGTTCAGTTCACCGCCGCCGGGGCATGAATTCATACCTCCGCCCGGCATGGTTTTCGGCGATATGCACCAGTTGTTCGTGACGGAGGCCGAGTGCAATGTCTTCATCGAATCCAAACGCGAAACGATCAAGGCCGGCATGGCAGAAGCAACAAGTGCGGCCAATGGCATGGAGATCGTCACGCACGAACTCACTTGCATCGTCGATGAAAATGGCCAGCCGACCTAGCGCGAAGCGCACGTCTGCCGGAGTGTAAGACGGGTTGATCGCTGAAAGCGGCCGCCAAAAGGGCGGGTGCATGCCGGTGTTCTGCGCCGGTCGGCACCGAGCCATGTGTTTTTGGCGCCGAATAACCTCGTGCGTCAAAAAACAATCGGCTGTTCCTGAACCGATGCATAGAGCTGACCCAACACCACGTCACATTTTAATGGTTTGGTGCGACGGATATCGCAAACTCGCCCGTATCAAAGACAGAATGCGCGACTGGGCGGGCAATTTGCTGCCTTCTTGGCTACACGGAGCCGAAGGCCTCATCGCGCCTTACGAACACATGCAAGAGGTTTGGATTCATGTGGAAACTCCCAGTCAAGACGATCGCTGTTGTCAGCGCACTTTCCATTGGTGCAATTGCCCTGGCCGATACGGCAGATGCGCGTCCCCATCACCGTCATCATGGAAATGGCGGTGCCGTGGCTGCGGCTATCGCCGGGATCGCCATCGGAGCGATCATCGCCGGAACGGCAGCCAGGCGGCATGACTATTACTACGAGGACCGGTATTACAGCGCACCGCCACCGCCCCCGCGCTACTACCGGGCACCACCCCCGCGCCGCAGCTACAGCTATGCGCCGAAACCGTGGACACCGGCCTGGTACTCCTATTGCACGACCAAGTACCGATCGTTCGATCCGCGGTCCGGGACGTTTCAGCCCTATCATGGACCGCGGCGGTTGTGCCGTTAGGGTGCGGACTGCGGCTCGGCTGGGCCTGAATTGAGGTGGAATGATTGACCCCGCGTGGCTTGGCTGCGTGGGGTTTTTTTGTGTCGGCAGACTCTATTTCAGGTTGCCGGAGTGGTCCGGCGGGATGGTGCCGTGGTTTAGAGATCTGGTTCAATTCGCTCACGGCTATTCCGCGCTTTCGCGCGGGCCTCCGCGGGGGCGCCCTGACCGGGCGGCGGCCGCTTGGCCTTGCCTCGCTGGTCGCCTCGGTTGTTCTTGGTTCCATGCAGGATAGCGCTGTGTTGCCGGTGCTGTCCGGCGTGATCGTGCCGTGGTTTTGGGATTTCGTTTATTTCGCTCACGGCTATCTCCACGCCGTTGGCGCGGGCCTCCGCGAGGGCGCCCCTGACCGGGCGGCGGCCGCTTGGCCTTGCCTCGCTGGTCGCTCGGTTATTCTTGGTTTGATGAGAGATCGTGCTGGTTGCCCGGTGCACTACAGCAGGGTCTCTCAAGGGTCTGAGACAACCGCGCCTTAGTGGCGCGGCAAGCGCGACCGCGCGCCGCCCGGTCAGGGCGCCCCCGCGGAGGCCCGCGCAAAGCGCGGAATAGCCGTGAGCGAAATAAACACAGATCTCCAACCACGGCCAAATCTTGCCGGACAGCACCGGTACATTCCCAAGATGCTGCCGAAGAAAACTACCTGCACTTAACGACAAACGCCCCGCACCGTTCGCCCCGGCGGTATCGCTTTGCAAATTGCCACAATGCGTTCGTCCAGGCCGTGGATGCGTACTCAGCCAACCGCCTTCATCGGCACCTCCGAATAGGGCCTTGAAAGCGTTCATGGCCTCGGCAAGGGCCGAAGGATCCATGTCTGCTTTCATGAGCATCTCGACGGCGCTGCGATCGGCCTCCGCCTCGTGCTCGCGCGTGTTGCTGAGCTCAGCGACACCATAGGAAAGCGTGATGAGCTCTTCGACCAATGTGCCGGCGTCCGCAAACATCAGCGTGAGGATAAGGCCGGTTCCGGCGACGCGCCAGACCTTTTGTTCGGCATGCAAATGTTTCGCATGAGCCAGTTCGTGAGCGATGATGGCGATGACCTGGGTGTCGTCCTTCAGATAGTTCACCAGTTCGTCCGTGACCACGATGTGACCGCCCATCAGCGCGAAGGCATTCGGACCGATCGTTTTGCTTCTGCGAAAATGCAGCTTCGGTTCACCGTCGATTGCGTTTGTCCGAACAATCGCGTCGAACCCGGCCGTCAAGCGGTCGCGCCGCGCCTGCGACAGTTCCGTCGGGTCGAGCACAATCCGATCGAGGCTCTTGAGCGTGCCGGTGCCGGCAACGCGAGTGAGCGCCGGCGGGGTCAACTCCGCAAGCGGTCCGGCCAAGAGCGGAATGCCGAAACGAGCGGCCGCCAGAAGTCCGAATATAGTGAAGATGCCCACGACGAAGAGCAGGACGGTGGGTCGCTCAAGTCGGGCAATGTTCCAAGGGCGGCGATGGGTAACGAGGTCCCGCCGTTGCCCGCTCAAGCGCCTCATTGTCGCGCGTGACGAATACAGCGCCGTCGGCAAGTTCGAGACGCCGCGGCACGCCGGCAACATGGCTGGAGATTTTGGCGTCTCCACGCTGGACAGACGAGAGGATCGTACCGTCCTGCCCGACGATACGCGCAGACTCGTCCGGCATCAAAGGCTCAAGGCGCGCTGGAATCGCATTTGAACTGTTCGCCGGGTGATATGTGCCGTCTACTGCGTCAATCATGTCTCACGCAGAGCTAAATTCCGATATCGATATCGGCAAGATCGGAATATTCCGATCCGAATGCATCGCCCGCTTTCGCGGTCGTATCGACAAAGGCATTCAAATCTCCGGTCGCCGCAAACCCCGTCTGTTCGGTCCGGTAGCGCCACATGCGTGTCTTTGCCCAGGGATAGAACAGACCGAGCGTACAAATGATGCCAAGCGTATTGGACAGCGTGATCCAGACCATGCGTCCGGGTGAAAGTCCACTGCGCAAATGACCGCCGCCGACAAGCGTCGTCGCACCGACGGATACATTTCGCGCGATGGTTCGATAGACGATGGCGGCGACAACGACCGCCGCTGACAGCAGCAGCGCTCCAATATAACCGCCGATCATGAAGAGGATCATGAGTTGCGCGTTCATGCCCTCGGGAGTCTCCGGCAATTCCGGGATCTGTTCGGCCAGCTTGTCTGCCAGTTCGGCCAACAGCGGCAGCAATACATGCTGCAGTGAAATGAATGCAGCATAGGCAACGATGCCGATGCCGAGAGCGGTCCCGAGAAAGATCAGGACCGATACGAAAAGTCCGCCATAAAGCTTGCCGATCGGGATCTCGGCCTTGAAGGGAGCCGATCCGTATCGCAGCCTGTTCAGGACATATGCCTGACGAACGCGCGTTGCCAGTGGCAGGAGTGTGCCGAGGCTGATGACGGCAACAACCGGCATGACCAAGACTGCAAGAAAGGCGTGCCAATAGCTCCCCTCGAAGTCGAAACGGATGTTGCGCCAACTGGTCATCCGGGCGTTGAACCGCATGGAGCGATTGAACAGCCAGGGCCATGCGAGCCCAATGACGACCAAAGCGACAAGAGCAATGAGCGGGAAGAGATTATTGACGATGCTGACCGTGACGATGACGGTCACGGCAATGATCCGCCCGATCAGGATAGTGATTGGTTTGGCGTGATAGTCGAATGCGTCTCCACCTAGGGAGCTGTTTCCGTAAAAGTAGCGCAGCCTTCGGACCTTCGCCCACGCCGAGTAGATGCCGATCGTCACGACGGTGAGAATGATATTGACGATCCAGATGCCGAAATAAGATGAACCGTCTCCGGAAAAGCGAAACCGCATCGGCGGCGTTCGGTCTCGTACGGTGCCGCCCGCGGCGCTCTCCCGCGGCGATGGTCCGCCCGCTGCCTTATCGGTCATCGCCTTCCCTCATTCCCAATGTCGACTGGGTGTCATAGGTTCGTCCACACCTGCCTTCCATCCGGACGTGAACCGGATGAGGTGACCCGGCGATCAATAATACACCCTGCTGAATTTTCCATTTACACAATTATTAAACTGTTCATTGGAAGCGGCAGAGCCAGGAGGTTGTCTCGAAAGTCGCCGAATTGGCGACTTTCGATGCCATGGCCAGCCCTCTCCTCGACCCAACCACCCAATAAGGATGCCCTCGGGGTGGTTGGGCCGGGGAGAGGGCTGGCTTCAGGACTTCCTTGTCAGACCCTAAAGCCAGGGCAGTCCATCTTCCTTGCGGCGCTTCACCAGTTCGGCACCGGAGATGACGTCGCGCTGTAACGGGCCGTGCCGTCCGCGATAGCGGAAATAGGTGAAAGTTTCGGCGCCGCAGGCCGGGCAAAATCCATGGGTTGCGGCGAGATCGTCAATCCATCCGCGACCGCCGCAGCTCTGACAGCGCACCGTCGGGACGGGATTCCACGTCACCATCCAGGTGGTGCCGGCGACGATGAAGGCAACGGCAAAGAAGAGGCTCGCCGACAACCACCAGAGCTGTTCGAGCTGCCAAAAGATGTAGGCGAAGATGGCACCGAGTATCAGAGCGCCGATCAGCCCGTAGCGCCGCACGGTCGCCTGCAACAGTTTGGGCCGCTTCAGATCGAACAGGGGGCCGTTTTCCGGTGCGTCGGTCATTCGCTCTCCAATTGGTGGCTCATTTGCTATTAAGGTATTTTTCAATGTTCGACACCGAAAAAAACGGAAGCGGCGATGAGCAGTCAGATCCTGCCCGATAATTTTGTGCGGACCGTACCGGACGGCGATACCCATGAGCGCGATGTCTGCGACGATTGCGGGTTCATACACTATGTGAACCCCAAGGTCGTTGTTGGCGCTGTCGTGCAACACGAGGGGAAGATTCTGCTCTGTCGGCGCGCGATCAATCCCCGCCTCGGCTTCTGGACGATGCCGGCCGGGTACATGGAGTGCGGGGAAACGGCTGCGGAAGGTGCCATCCGCGAGGCGATGGAGGAGGCCTGTGCCGATATCGTCATCGATGCGGTTCTGGCGGTCTACACCATTCCGCGGATTGCGCAGGTGCAGGTGATGCATGTGGCACGCCTCGGCAAGCCGCACTTCGCCGCCGGGCCCGAAAGCCAGGAAGTCGCGCTGTTCGATTGGGATGAGATCCCGTGGGACGATCTTGCCTTCCCTTCAGTGCGTTGGGCTTTGACCCACTTTCGGGAGATCCAGGGGCAGGACAATTTTCCGGCCTTCACGAATCCGCCGGGCGAATTCGGGAACATGCGGTGACGGATTGCGCAGTCCACCCGGATGCCGGGTAAGGACTACAGGTATCCAATTTGGATCGCGTCGTGCTCCATTGCTTTCGGGACTGCAGCCTAGTCCCCTCATCCTAACCTTCTCCCCAGGGAGAAGGGAAGAAGCCGCCATACTCAAAGACGAGTAGCCCTCTCCCTGGGGAGAGGGTTGGGTGAGGGGACGAGCGTCAGGTTCGAATTTGATGTCTGGTCAATATCAATTTCCGTCACTACCAAGCTTGATCCGGAAATCCATGCGGACCTCAAGATTCCACGACTGCCATGACATTCGCCGCAAAGTTTTCGAGATGATCCATGGCCTCTGCCCGTGTCTCGCCGGGCAGGCCGATGAACTGGCGTGTGACGCCCATGGAACGCAGGGCTTCAACATCCTCGACCAGATCGGCATTCGTGCCCGTAAACATGTGCCGCTGGCCATCATCGGTTTGGATCGCGGGGCCGCCATTGTACCAGTTGGCCCAGTAGGCGAGGTCGATGCTGGCCGGGTCGCGGCCCCTCTCCTCGGCCATCTGCTTCAATTCATCCAGACCGTCCTTGTAGCGGTCCGGTGTATTGAGCGGCCGGGCGGGATTGTTGCCGATCGGGTACCAGGCATCGCCAAGGCGAACCGCGCGGCGCATGGCCGGCCGGCTTTCGCCGCCGATCCAGATGGGCGGATGAGGCTGCTGCACGGGACGCGGCAGGAAGTCGATATTGTCGAAGGACCCATAGGTCCCCTCGAAGCGTGGGCTCTCGCTGGTCCAAAGCTCTTTGAAGATCGCGATCGTTTCATTGGTGACCTGGCCGCGTTCCGCGAAAGGCGGGGCTCCCACGGCCTCGAACTCTTCCTTCATCCAGCCCGTGCCGCACCCCACGGTAACGCGGCCCTTCGACAGAACATCGAGCGTCGCCAGCATCTTTGCGGCGACGACCGGGCTGCGATGCGGCACGACCATGATGGATGTGAGCAGACGGATCTTCGATGTTACCGCCGCAAGAAAGCCCATCACGGCAATCTGTTCCAGGCATTCGCCATAGGCACTGCCCGGAAAGGACCCTGTCTGCGTATAGGGATAGCGGGACGCGATATCGCGCGGAATGACGATATGGTCCGTTGTGAGCGCATAGGCGTAACCGAGTTCCTCGCCGCGCAGGGCGAGCGCCGTGATGTCATCCGGATTGGCAAGCGGCCCCCGCGCCGGAATGTTGAAGCCATACTCCATGTCGCGCATCTCCTCTTTGGCCCGCCAAGCAGAGCCTTCTGGGTAGGGGCATTATCGCATTGTTTGAAAGAATTTGCCCGTGCCGAAACCTCAGCCCCGCCCTTTGCACTATGGCTACGACAATGTGGTATTCGGGTGATCGCTGGCCCTCACCGACCGCGCGCAGCGGCATGTCGGGATGTTCGCCATTTCCAATACGAAACGATAGAGGTGCCAGGACTTTGCCTCGCCTGAGTAGACGCGCCCCTCGAAACGCTCGTCGGACCGGTAGAGCGGTGTCAGCCCCGCTTCGGAAACCAGTGCGCAGGCCTCATTGTACGTGACGGCCTTGGCGGATGGTTTTCCGGCCCAGTCGTCCTCATCCCCGATGAGCGTCACATAGATCAGCCCATCCGCCCTGACCAGCGACCTGAGCCGGGCCAGGTATGCAGAAAGATCCAGATCGACAAACTGCGACACCATGGACGCGACGACCAGATCGTAGAGCTGATCCGCCGCGAAGTCTTCGAGTGTCGTGCGATGGAAGGTGATGGATTCAGCAAGCTTTGTGCCCGGCTGTGGATTCGGATCGATCGCATCGACGCTGTAGCCGAGGTCGGCGAGACGATTGGCGATCCGGCAGTCGCGCGCACCGATATCGAGAGCGACGCCCGGCTTCAAACGGGCAATGGCATGCAAGGCGAAAATCGGTGACAACAGAACCTCCCACGGATCGGCATGTCCTCAGTCCTCTGTCGCTCTGACCAAGGCAAAGGTTCAATCCGCCATCGAGTGCATTCGCCTCACTGGCACAGCCCGCCTCGTCCCGCTCGCGATGAATGTGGCATTGCGAACGCCGATTGCCCTTCCGCTTAGGTGATGGACCGGATTCCGCTCCCCGTCGGCCCGGGTCTTCGCTATAAGTTCCACTCCAACCTCTTTACGATCGCATCGACAAATGCGAATATTATGATATGAATGCCGCAACCGGCGGAAATCGCTGCATGGAGAAGGACTGAAAGATGGCTGACGTCTCATTGGATACCAAGGGTCTGAACTGCCCGATCCCGATTCTCAAGGCCAAGAAGGCCATGTCCGATGTCCCCTCCGGTGGCACGCTGGAAATTCTGGCGACGGATCCGGGTGCGGTCGCAGATTTCGAAGCCTTCTGCCGTCAAACGGGCCATGAACTCTTGGAACAGACCGAAGACGCCGGCGTCTATCGCTTCATTATCAAGAACGCCGCATAGTCCGACATGTGACCCACCCCCATGGACGGGATCGCCATCATCGGAATGGGGTGCCGTCTGCCTGGCGGCGTAGAGAACCCGCGCGACTTTTGGCGCCTTCTTTCGGAGGGGCGCTCGGCAATCCGGGAGATCCCATCCACACGATGGGGTCTCGAAGGCTTCTACGATCCCGAGCCTGACAAGGCCTCGCGCTCCGTCTCCAAATGGGGCGGTTTCCTCGACGATGTGGCCGCATTCGATGCGGCGTTTTTCGGCTTCTCCGGCACCGAGGCGCGCAGCCTCGACCCCCAGCAGCGTCTGCTGCTCATGGTTGCATTCGAAGCCGCGCAGAATGCCGGGCTGACGCTCGCAGCGCTCAAAGAGCGCAATACCGGCGTATTCGTCGGTGTCTCCAATGCCGACTATGGGCGGATGCAGCGCACGCGCAGCAATCGCGGCGAGCCGAGAGCCGGAACAGGCACCGTCCTCTCCATAGCCGCCAACCGGATTTCCAATGCCTTCGACCTGTCCGGCCCGAGCGTTGCCGTCGATACAGCTTGCTCTTCCGCGCTGGTGGCCCTGGATGCGGCCTGCCGGCATCTGGCGACGGGAAGCTGCGATCTCGCCTTTGCGGGAGGCGCCAACATCATCCTGGATCCTCATCTCCACCGGACATTTTCACGGGCGCACATGCTGTCGCCCTCAGGCGCAATTCGTGCCTTCGACGCGCGGGCGGATGGTTTTGTGCGCGGTGAAGGCGTCGGCCTTGTCCTTCTCAAGCGCGAAGACGAAGCCATTCAGGACGGCGACACGATCCTCGGTGTCATCCGCGCCACGGCCGTCAATCAGGACGGCGCGACGGGAACGATAACCGCCCCGAGTGAAAGTGCGCAGAAGCGCATGCTTAGCCAGCTTCTGGCTGAAGCCAAGTGCACCCCGGACAATGTCGCATTCGTGGAAGCCCATGGAACGGGGACACCGCTCGGCGACCCAATCGAGGCGCGTGCAATCGGCGAAGTTCTCGCCGGCCAAAAGCGTGCGACGCCGCTCCCGGTGGGGTCCACCAAGACCAATCTCGGACATCTCGAACCGGCTGCCGGGATCGCCGGGCTGATCAAGGCTGTCCTGGCGTTGAATGCGCAGGCCCTGCCCGCCAGCCTCGGCTTCGCGCATCCAAATCCGGATATCCAGTTCGAAACACTCAAACTGGAAGTCCCGACCGGCCTGAAACCTCTGCCGGCCGACCAACCTCTGGCCGTGGTCAACTCCTTCGGCTTCGGTGGCACGAATGCCGGCGCGATGATCGAGCGCGGGCCAAAGGTGCCGCCGTGCGCATCCGTCCGCGACGGGGACACGACAGCCGTGCCCGTACCTGTTTCGGCGCGGTCCTTGGCCCAGCTGCGAGCATATGCGGGCACACTGGCGCAGGCCATGACTCCGGAAGGCGCACTGTCGAACGCCACCCTCCGGTCCATCGCTGCAGCGCTTGCCGCACGCGATCACTTCCCGCACCGGGCCGTCATCATCGCCCACACCGTCGCCGAATTGCGGCTGGGGTTGGACGCCATCGCGGCGCGACGGGACGCGTCCGTGGAAACACCCGAAATCGTCACCGGCATTGCGGGCACTCCGGGGAAGCTTGCGTTCACGACATCCGGGCAGGGCGGCCAATGGTGGGCCATGGGCCGGGCCCTGCTCGAACGCCATCCGGTCTTCCGCGAGACGATCGAGCGCTTCGACGCCTTGTTCGAGCCCGAGGCCGGATGGTCGGTCATCGACGTTCTGACCGCGCCGGAAGGCGATGGCCGGATTCATGACGCAGCCATTACGCCCGCTGTCATGTTCGCATTTCAAAGCGGTCTTGCCGCCATGTGGAAGGCGATCGGCATCACACCGGACATTTTGGTCGGGCACAGTTTTGGCGAAGTAACCGCCGCCGCTCTTGCCGGAGCCATCGATCAAACCGATGTGCCGCGACTGGCCCGTCACCGCGGCCTCATTCGCGGCGCGGTCGACCGTGTCGGGACCATGGCCGCGATCGGTTTGGACGCTGGCCAGATAGAGGCCTTTCTCCCCGGCGATGGCAACGTCGAGATCGGCGCCTTCAATGCGCCGGGCATGGTCACGGTCACCGGCGAGAGGGCTGCGATCGACGACATGATCGCGCGCATCGAAGCCGTAGACCCGACCGTTCGCACCCACAAGCTGGCGCTCGATTTTGCCTACCATTCGAGCTGGTTCGATCCGGCGGAAGAAACTTTCAAGGCGGCGCTCGGCACCATCGAATGCCGGCCGCCCTCAACACCTGTCGTCTCATCGGTGACAGGCGCCCTCGAGACAAACTTCGATACCAACTACTGGTGGAGCAATCTGAGGCAGCCGGTTCTCTATCAGAAAGCCATCGAGCGCGCGCTCGATCTTGGAGCGCAGACCTTTGTCGAGCTTGGGCCCAAACGGACGCTCTCCGGCCTGACGGCCGGCGTCGCCGCCGCTCAAGGGCGCAATGTGCTGACGGTTTCGACAATCGATAGCGAACGCGATGACTTTGCGGCTTTCGGGTCTGCCATCGCAAAGCTCCATGTGCATGGGCACACCATCGATTGGAGCGCCCTGCTTGGCGAGGCACCACGGGGGTTGGCATTGCCGCCTCTGCCCTGGCATCTGCAGGACTATTGGCATGAGTCGGAAGAGGCCCGCGCCGGGCTCAATCCAACGACATGGCACCCGCTGCTCGGAACAAGGGACCGGAGCGCCCAGCCGATGTGGTCCGCAACGGTCAGCCTTGAAGATCTTGGATTTCTTTCCGATCACCGTCTCGACGGCAAAGTCGTCTTTCCCGCGGCCGCCATGATCGAGATGATGCGTGCTGCCGGCCAGTCTCTTTTCAACAGCGAGAGTCTGGAGATTTCCGACCTGCACTTTCCGCAGGCCCTGGAGCTGCATCCCGGCACCGATATCGCTTTCGAGACCCGCTACGCCGCCGATCGCCGCCGCATCACCATCCATTCGCGCCACACCGGCGAGACGGACTGGGCGCTACGGGCATCGGCGAAGATCATGGCCCGAACCGGCATTCCGCATAGCACGGCCGAACCCGTGCAAGGCCGGATCACGGATGCCGGCAGTTTCTATGAGGAAGCGGCATCGCGCGGCTACCACTATGGGCCGGCGTTTCAAAGACTGACGCAGATTGTCTCCGGTGCCGGTACGGCAAGCGGACGCGCTACATTGGCGAGAGATTCCGAAGCGCTGGACAAGGGGATGCAGTGCGATCCGCGTCTCCTCGATGCCTGCCTTCAGTTGCTAATCGCGGCAACCGACAAATCACTCCGTTATCTGCCCGATCGTATCGACCGCATCCGCCTGACAGGGAGTCTGCGGACCGCGGCGTCCGCGAACCTCTCTCTTAGGAGATCGCCCCCCGACGAAACCTGCGCCGATCTTGAGATCAGAGGCGAGCAAGGCGACGGGTGTATCTCCATCAACGGCCTCCACGCTGTGGCACTCGGCCGATCCGAAACCAGGTCCGCTCAATTCTATGAAGAGACTCTGTTCGCACTCTCCGAGCCGGACTCGAGCCCCCGAGAAAAAATGCGCCGCATTGTCGTTCTGGGGACTGCATCTGACAGCAGATCGGCGGATCTTGCATCGTCGCTTGCCCGTTCCGGTCGCCCGACGCGGCATCTGATCTGCGGGGAGGATGAAGCAGTAGACGCCAGTGTCCTTGGCGAACGATTGGTCGCATCGGCCGCTGGCGACGTCATCGATGAACTCGTCTATGCCGCTCCATTGGACCGACCGGTTGAACCGCCACTCGATGAACTCCCGTCCGCAATCACCAGAATGACGCGAGGCCTGCTCGCATTCGGACAGGCTTTGGCGGCGCTCGAAGGGCGCCATCGCCCGGGTCGCATCTGGATCGTCACGCGCAATGCGCGGGGCGACTCAAGTTCGGCAGACCTTGCACAAGGCACGCTCACCGGATTTGCACGATCGCTGGCACTTGAATGCTCCAACCTCACCTTCATCCTCGCAGACATCGACGACGCATCGCCCGATTGCCTCGCCAAGCTGATCGGCTCGGATGTCGGAGAAAGCGAATTGGTCATACGGGGAAACGAGGCCCGCGTCCCACGATTGGAGCCCAAACCTGCCGATGCCTGGCCGGATCGCACTGTCCGTCCTGAAGCCTTGAAGGCAGGCCGCAGTTTCGCTCTTGGGAAAAGAAGCAGAGGCGGCATTGCCTCTCTCTTCTGGCAGGAGCGCGCTATCCCTCCCTGCCCGCCGGGTCAGGTCCAGGTGACCGTGAAATGGACCGGACTGAACTTTCGTGACGTCATGGCAGCCACCGGCGTGTTGCCTGCCAACGCCGAGCCGCAAGAGGCATCGGAACGGCTCGGCCTCGAATTTTCGGGAACGGTTGCGGCGGTCGGCAAAGGCGAAACGCGCTTCAAAGTCGGCGACCCTGTGTTCGGGATCGCACCTGGCGCTCTGGCAAAGACGCTCACGCTGCCGGCAGAGACACTGTTTCCCGTACCGGACGGCATCACGATGGCTGAAGCCGCAGCAGTGCCCGTCGCCTATCTGACAGCGCATTATGCCCTCAGAACCGTTGGACGACTGACCAAGGGCGAGCGGGTTCTCATTCACAACGCCACGGGAGGTGTGGGGCTGGCCGCGATCAACATCGCGCGCGTCATCGGCGCAGAGATCTTCGCGACGGCCGGGAGCCCCGAAAAACGCGCGGCCCTTTCCTCACTCGGGATCGATCATGTGTCCGACTCCCGCTCGCTGGATTTTGCGGACGACTTTCGCAAGGCGAGCGGCGGCCATGGTATGGATCTTGTCCTCAATGCACTCGCCGGCCCCTACATCGATGCCGGCCTTGACCTTCTCGCACCCCATGGCCGGTTCATCGAACTCGGCAAACGCGACATTTACGAAGATGGCGCGCTGGACTTGGCCAGACTCAAACGCAACCGCGCATTCCATGCCGTCGATATCCTTACCCTCCTGGAGGACCGCCCTACCGAGATCGCCGGATTGATGGAAGAAGTTCTGGCCGACATTCGCTCGGGCCAGGTCGAACCGCTGCCGGTCACCCGCTTTGCCGGCGGGCAAGTGCAGAGCGCGTTCACCGCATTCGCCGACGCGCGCCATCAGGGAAAAATCGTCGTCGACATTGATGATCCGGACATTCCCGTCCGTACGCGCAAACCGCAATTGGATCCTGAAGGCACTTATCTGGTTACGGGAGGAACACGAGGATTCGGTCTTGCTGCCGCACGCTGGCTCAAGTCGCGGGGTGCGAACCATATTGTGCTTGCTTCACGAACAGGCCAATCGGACGCCCCCCTTGCGCCGCCTTTCGAAGTCAGAAAACTGGACGTCTCCGACGCCGATGCCGTGCGGACCCAGATCGCTGAACTCGAAGCGTCACCGAACCCGCTCCGCGGCATCATCCACGCTGCCGTTGCTTATGAAGACGCTCCGCTTGCAGAGATCTCTGCGGATCAACTGGACCGCGTCCTCGCTCCCAAGGCAATCGGAGCACTGAACCTCACCCGTGGCGTGATCGATACCCGCGCCAAGCTCGATTTCTTCCTGTCGCTGTCGTCCCTCGCCCAGCTCATCGGCTGGCCGGGACAGGCCAGCTATGCCGCGGCCAACGGCTTTCTGGAGGCACTAACGACCTACCAGAACGCCCACGGCGTGCCGGGCCAGTGCCTCAATCTGGGTGCTCTGGGGCAGTCCGGCTTCGTCGGACAAAACCAGGCCGTGCAGGAGTATCTCTCCAATGCCGGATGGGGTGCCATGACAGACGACACGGCGCTCAATAGTGTGGCGCGCGCCCTGACCAGCTCAGCGCCCATCATGACCTTCGCCGATGCCGACTGGACGGCGCTGCTCCAGGGCAACGCTGCACTTGCACGGGCACCGCGGCTACAAAGTCTCGGCACGGCAGTGGGCGGCAGGACTGACCGCCTGATCGATCTGGACGGTCAGGCTCTCGCAGACACCTCCAACGCCCTGGCAATCAAGGAGATTGCGGCGCTTGTCGGCACGTCGCCATCGGAGGTCGTGAAATTCGAAACGCTGGATGATGTCGGTATCGACTCGCTTTCGATCTTCGAGCTCCGCAACCGGATCGAGAGCGCGACGGGTCTGGCATTGCCGGTCGGCCGCTTCATGGCGTGCACACAGATTGATGATATCGGCTTGCTGATTGTTGCCCTGGTCATCGAAGCGCGACGGGATTCCGGCGTCACGACGGCGAATGCAGCCGAGTAAAATGCCGGCGCGGCCTATTGTTTATCGGTAGCGGCGATCAGCCGATCCACAGGTGCAAAGTCATCCGTCAGCAGAATTGGGTGCACTTGTTTGGCAAGGCTGGCGAGACGGTCGGCGGACCATCTCCGCCACACGCGGTTGGGATCGGCCTGCGACCGCAAGACCGTCTCTTTCGTCTCCTGAGAGCCAGCCAGCAGAATGAATGTCGAGCGACCGCCCGTCTCCGCCTGCTCGTCATCGAGCCAGACTTCCGCCAGCGGGAATGCCTTCTTTAATGTCTGCACTAAGGAAAGCACCAGTCGTGGGCTGGAAACGTGATCCACCGCAGTCATGACATAGATTCCATTCTCTCCGAGGCGGCTCTTGGCGAGCGCAAAGAACTCCTGCGTCACGAGATGGTGCGGCACGGCGATATCCTGAAAGGCGTCGCCCACGATCACGTCATAGCGCGCCTCCGTATCTGTCTGAAGAATACGCCGCGCGTCTCCATGGCGGACCGATGTCAGCTTCGCGCGATCCAGCCAAAGTTCCCGGTCCGCGAGCCGCGTCACCTCCGGATCGATTTCGGCAACCGTAATGCTGGCTTCCGGGAAGCGCGCACTCCAAGCGCGCGGCAACGTATAGGCACCGCCGCCAACGAAATAGGCGGAGAACGCGCCCCGTCCTGAAAGATGCGCCGCGACCAATCTGTCGGTCAGTTCCACATAGGAGCTGAGGAACGATTGCGGCGCCTCGCGAATATTCATGCCATGGCCCAGATGATCGAGAACCATGACCCGCGCATCCGTCCCCACATCGGCCGAGATGTCGAGGACGCGCAGACAATAATAGTCGCTCTCGACAGTACAGTTCGTGCGAAAGGCGAGTACGGCATTCCCGCCAAGCCCGATAGCGCCGGCGCCGATTGCAAGCACCACGAGGGGGACGGCAACCTGCCCGGCGCCGCTCTTCGCCGCGCGAACGAAATAGATCAACGACAACAGCCCATAGACGCCGGCCACCATCAACATGGTGAGGACGGACCCGAGCCACGAGATAAAGACATAACCCGCGGCCAGGGTGCCGATGATGCTGCCGAATGCGCCGACGGCATACATGGCGCCGACCACACGGCCGGTTTGCTCGCTACGTGCCTGGATCGCCAATTTCGTGAGAATGGGCGAAGGAACGCCGACAAAAACGCTCGGCAGGAAGAAGAGGCATGCCGTCAGCATGATGATGGTTGCGACGGGCGCCATCCCGAGGTTGAGAACCGGGCCGGAGAGGACCCGCAGGAGGGCAAGGCTGCCGGCGGTCGAGAACGCTGCCAGCATCAAGACCCAGGCGACCGACCGTTCGCCATCTGCGTCGCTCCGATCCGCAATCATTCCGCCGATCCAGTTGCCGACGGAGAACCCGGCCAGGACAACGGCGATCACCGCCGTCCACGTGTAGAGCGACATGCCGAGATAGGGTGCAAGCATCCGTCCCGCGACAATCTCGACGATGAGACCACAGGCGGCCGTGAGCCCGACCGTGAGCAGATAGAGCCAATAGGCGGTTTTGGAGGCGGTGCGCGTCATGACGAGCGACGTTATAGGAGACGTCGCGCGACGGCGAAAGACAAAGGGTCACAGGAGGGCTTTGCTGATGGTCCCATTGGAACATCACATGTCATCCCACGGAGGCTGGGATCCAGTGTGAATTACGTCGTTGGTTCGTACCGCGCTGGATTCCAGCCTTCACTGGAATGACGAATTGGGTGTCCTTTCCGAATCGGTCAATTCCCCGATCTGCTACTCCCGCATGAATTGCCGGATCAAATCCGGCAATGACGGAAATTGGCTTTCTGAGCCTTAGGGGCCTGTTGCGGATTGATCGACCTGAAAGCATCTGATCTGGAAAATCGACGGATTGGCAAGGGAGGTTGGCGGAGGCCGCATTGATGACTTCCCCGTCACGGCCTCCGCCGATCCCTGCTGCCGGGTTTGCTCTTCCTACCGCCGGCCTTTTTTGTTTGGCTCTGGCGGCCGGGTCCCTATTCCCCGACATTCCCCGCGTCGAATCGGTGTGTCGAGAATGACTATCGCGCGCCAATCGTTAACAAAAGGTTAACGGACGTATCAAAGCGGGATTTGACGAGGCGGACGGGGCGCTTATAGTTCTAATACCAGCGGCGGCTACTATTGCCCCTTGTCACCGGGTGCATTTGTTCTCAGGTTAGGCGCGTTCTGCGCCGCAGTGCCGGGTACTGCAAGCGGGACGCAACGATGCCTGGGGGCAAATGCACCCGGTGACAAGGGGCAATAGTAGCCGCCGCTGGTATAATTTGGCAGGAGAATCGCATGTTGCGTTGGATATCCGGCGGCGTGCTCCTAATCCTCGTATCCGCGTTCCAGGCTGACGCAGCGCCGGAAAAAAAGTGGTCTGTCGGCAACTGGGTCGGTGAAGCCCATTTCGACGACAAGAAGACGTTTGAAAGCTGCTCGATCTCGGCGACCTTTCGCAGTGGCATGGCCGTCATGTACCGGATCGGACGGGACTTCGCCTGGGACATCAATCTCTATAAACCCCTGTGGAACCTGGACGTCGATTCAAGGCTGCCCGTCGAATTGAAAATCGATGATTTCGCGCCTTTGACGTCGATGGCGCACGTCACGGACCGACAGCTCATCGAAATCCCCCTCGAACATGCAGACCGGGCAGCGAACCTGCTCAGACGCGGCCGCGTCCTGAGGATCAAGGCAGGCGCCTCCTCCGCCGAATTCGATTTGAACGGGACCTACCCGGGTATCTCCCGCCTCGCCCAATGTGTCGCCCGACATCTCTCGAAAGAGAGAAAATCGACAAAGGGCAGAGATCTGTTCGCAAGCCTCGACCCGCGCAAAACCAAGGCCAAGCAGCGCCGAAGAAAAACAAGATACAAACGCATCGACCGAACGGCGGCGACGGTCTTCATTTCCAACCTGTTGATCAAGTCGGGCCAGTCCGACTTCAAGATTCTGACGCCGAAAGAGCACCCCCTAAAAGGATATGAGGTGATCTGGAAGACCACGGACGGCGTCATCGGTGCCTTCACAGGTTTCAAGAAGGTCAAGGGCGTCGAACTGCAGAGAGTCGCCGCGCAGCTGGTCGCGCGCGAAGCCCGTGCATGCAAAGGCGATGTCGCGTCGGGCAGGAAAGCGGCAACCGTCAAAGGGACGGCATCGCTGCAGCGTTTGTTCGTCGCCTGCCGCCAAGAGAAGGAGAGCTTTGAGGTCCACCACACGCTGGTTGAAGCCGATGCCGGGACTTTTCTCAAGATTTCTCATCTTGCGTTTGGCGATGGCGATCACGCGATGCTCGGCGACGCAGATACCACGATGATTCAACATGCGGATTGGACCGCGCTGAACTAGATCAACCTGCGCTTCGTCGGTAACGAAAAACTGAAGATTTCTGCCGAATGAGAGTTGCCTTATTCTTAACGGTGATGTCTGCTTGTGCCCTGACCGACCGATAGACTATGTCATCATGCGAACCGATACCGACACGACAACTCAGCAAGAAACTGAGTGGTTTCCTGGTGCTACGTCCAAGGGCAATGGATCGGCGATTTTCTGGTTGCCTGTGGAACGTAGTCGCAATTTCAGCGCGCTGCCAAGAGAAACAGACACACATAGCCGTAGGGAGTGTGGATGAGTATTCATGAAGAAGCGAAGCTCTTGAGCAGCATCCCTCCCTTTGCGCCCCTCGAGATCAAAAAACTCAAACGATTGGCGCTTGCCAGTCAGCGGCTCACATACGCGGCCGGTGAAGTCTTGACGAAACAAGGTGACCTGGGTGACAGCGTATTTGTCATCATCGATGGCAAGATCGACATAACCCTGGGCTCGGGCGAGAGCGCGTCTCACGTCCGGGAACTCGGTCAATATGCCTTTGTCGGCGAAGTCGGCACGATTGCAGGCAAATTTCGCACGGCGACTGTAACAGCCAAGACGGACGTTGTTGCTCTCAAGATTGCAAGCAATGTGCTGTTCGAAATGATCGAGGAGATGCCCGACCTCAAAGACCGGATCACCAGTCATATGGTGAAAGCCGACTACGTGTTCGATTAGATCAACCTGCGTTTGATTGGATTCACACATTGCACGCAGAGACCCCATCGTCATAGCCGGGCTTGACCCGCTGTTGTCCTATCAAAGTCGTGTCGAGTCTCGGTTCCTCCCAGCAATAAACCTTCTTCCCCTCATCCTAACCTTCTCCCCAGGGAGAAGGGACGACGCCACAATGTTCAGAGGCTGTAAGCCCTCTCCCTGGGGAGAGGGATGGGTGAGGGGACCATCTGCAAAAACGAAATGGGTTTTGTGTCCGCAAGAGGTAAATCTCGACCGATCACCTTGATGCAAATGTATGATTCAGCAGCATCGCAAATCTTAACCGGACAACAGTGGGTCAAGCCCGGCTATGACGATGTTATGTCTGCGTGCAACGTGTGAATACAATCAAACGCGACGTGCTTTAGCGCGCAACGTTCGGCAATTGATCGAAGGGTGGCGAAACGCCCCGCCAACGCATTGCGTGCCTCCACCGCGAATGCTCACCGAATGCTGATGTATCGTGATTGGCACACTGAGCATTGCAGGCAACATAGTCATAGTATGACACGGCGTTCTTTGTTCGAGATCCGCTTCATCCGGACAAGGCGCCGCGGATTGCTCAGGCGAACGCTTTAACGTCGCGTCCGTCTGGAATCGAAAAGGCACGCGACACGCGAAAGGTCCCGCTATGGCATCGGCAATCGGCTCGAAATCCCGCATTTTCCTGATTGCGTTGCTGACAACGCTTTGTCTGTTGCAGTTCGATGCGCTGCGGGCCCAGGAAGCGGCACCGCTGCCGGATCATGTGATCAAGAAATTCGGCAAACCTCCGGCCGTGCCGGAAGGCCCGCTGTCCAAGGCGCTGCAGTCCGCCGTGAAAACGGCCTTTGTCGACAGTATGACTCAATCGTCCTGGGGGCCGGATCAGACGATTGCTCTGGGCGAGATCGCGGAGTCGAAAGACCCTCGGATCGTCTGGATCATCAGCGACATGATGCGGTTCGTCAGTCAGCGCGGGATCCACACGGCACTCGCCCACGCCGCCTCGAAATTGCTGGAGGTCGAGCCGCCGAACAGAAACCATTGGGGTGCCGTAACCGATTATCTCATTGCATGGGATATTCCGGCGCCTCCCGATTATCTGCAGGCGAAGCGCGCAATTTTCACCTCTCTTGTGCCCGGATGGGACAAGATCTTCGTTGAAGGCGAAATCGACTGGCGCCACGTCTCGTGGGGCGGCGTGCTGATCGACGACCGCAAGTACGATACGACGGATGAACCTTGCAATTGCATACCCGCTGCGGACAATCCCAAAGTGAGCAGCGCAAAAGACGCGACCTGGCTGAAAGACGAGGACATCGTATTCGGTATCGGGATAAACGGAGAGTACCGGGCTTATCCGAGGCGCATCATGGAAGTGCGCGAGATGGTCAACGACACGTTGGGCGGAAGACATCTCGGAATTCCCTATTGCACATTGTGCGGTTCGGCACAGGCGTACTTCACCGACAAGCTCCCTGAGGGGATCGACCGCCCCGTCCTGCGCACGTCGGGACTGCTAATCCGTTCCAACAAAGTGATGTACGACGTCAATACCCATTCGGTGTTCGATACCTTTCTCGGCAACGCGGTGACGGGCCCTCTTGCGAAGAAGAAACTCAAACTGAAACAGGCCAGCGTCATAACCACCGACTGGGGGACGTGGAAAAAGGCGCACCCCGAGACAACCGTGCTGATCGAAGCGCTGGCGCTTGGCCGCAATTTCGATTTTCGCAATGGCCGGGATGCCAAAGGTCCGATTTTTCCGGTCGGCGATGTCGATCCCCGGTTGCCGGTTCACGAGGACATCATCGGTGTCGTCACGGCATCGGGCAAGCCGGTGGCGTTTCAGCGAAGCAAGGCAGTCGTGGCATTGAAAAAAGGCGATGTGATCGCCTTTGAGAACGTCCGCCTGAAACTTGCCGCAGGCGGCATCAAAGCCGTTGGTGCCGATGGCACTGATCTCGGCAGCCATCAGGCCTTCTGGTTTGCCTGGTCGCAGTTCCATCCTCAAACGGCGCTCTGGCCGGGGTGAGGTGGCCTTGAGCCCGGAGCTTCACGCACCGGACCGCTATACGCATGTGCGCCGTGGTAGCAGACAAATCGCAACCGAGGAATGATGGACCGCTGTCGGTAAAGAAGGGCGGATTGCGGGCGTTCGCCGCAAGTTCGCCCCAATCGTCTTTCCGACAAAAAAGCTGACATTCATCAAACAGCGAAATCGCTATCCTGCTCCGCGTTGCCGAAGTCGGCTCAGAGCCCAACTCGGACATCAGACCAGAGAACTTTTCGTTTGGAGGAAGCGCGGGTTATCGTCCTGGTGTTCTCGGCGCGACGCCCTCAAATCGGATCGCTGTATCGTACTGAGATTTGTTGTTATCTTCGCTAACTTTTGTGTTCACGGTGAACCCAAAAACCAAGTTTTCCTTCTTTGCATTGGGCAGTTCGAGTTTGTGAAACGTCAACCTGCAGTCCTGGGTCGAGCAGTTGTCTCGCTCGTCAGCTATGCGAATCTCTTGCGTTGGCGTCTTTAGTTTGAAGCTTGAAACTTCATATTCTCTGTCTCCAATTCTTTGCCACCTGGTCTTCATTGTAAGGAAAGTGGGCCGTCGATACTCAAGCTGTTTTTGTGTGTCTGTGTCAAAATTGCAATGTAACAAGATGTTGGGAATCCCCTTGCTACTCCCAAAATCTGAATTGCGGCTACCGCCGCTCCATCTGCAAAACACGATGTTCACTTTTGTGACTTCTGACAGATCATTTGTGTTTTTGATCTTAGGAGGCGGAAAGGCGAAGAGCTCGCGCTTCCCAGATGATGTCGCATAGGTAGCCGTCGCAATCGGATCGGGATTGCAGCCGCCCAAAGCGAAAAGTCCTAAAACAAGGGCAAACTTATATCGAATCATACCTGAAATTTTCTCTGTGACGATCACGTGTTGCAAGACCAAGATCGTTAGAACTGGAAATTTTCGAACAGAGTCTAAACCAAACGGACGGGTACCATTGGCACGAAGCTTGGAGGTGAGGTTCGTCGCAAATCGGATTTAGCGAGTGTCCTCTTTGGGCACTTTGTCGGCATTGGCGACATTGACCAACTTTCTATGCTCGCACCTGCAGCGAATGTCAGGAATCACGAACCGCGTTGCAACAAACCATAAGTGGCGCGAAGGGCCGGAATCGCCAGTTGGCATATTCAATCAGATTGTCAGAGAAAGACACTACTCAGCGGTCGACCTGATTACCGAGACTGACAGATTGCCCGACCAAGTCCGGCAGTCATGACAAACCGGCTTCCAGACCCACATCATCGGCAATCACACGAATTCAACCCCACTATCCGTAAACGGCAGCGTAAAGATGCGCTTGCCCGTCGCCGCAAAAATCGCGTTGGCGACCGCTGGCGCGATTGGCGGCACGCCGGGCTCTCCGACGCCGGTCGGCTTCGCGGGCGAGGCAACCATATGCACCTCGACCTCCGGCATGTCCGAGAGTCGGAGCGGCTCATAGTCCGGGAAATTTTCCTCAACCACTTCGCCGTCTTCGAAAGAGATCTTGTTGCGCATCGCGGCGCCGAGGCCATATCCGATGCCGCCTTCCATCTGCGCTTTGACGACGTCGGGATTGACGACCAGGCCGCAGTCGACGGCGCACACGACCTTCTCGACCTTGATGGCGCCATCGCTGTTGACCGAGACCTCGGCGACCTGGGCCACGAAGCTGGAAAACGACTCGTGGACGGCAACGCCGCGGGCGCGGCCTTTCGGTAGCGGCTTGCTCCAGCCGGCTTTCTCGGCGGCAAGTTTTAACACGCCAAGGTGCCTGGGATGTTTCGCGAGAGCCTTGAGCCGGAACTCGACCGGATCGGCACCGGCCGCTTCGGCCAGCATGTCCATCATGACTTCGGTCGAATAAGCCGTATGAGTGTGACCGACGGACCGCCACCAAAGCACGGAAATCGGCGTTTGCATATCGTGCAGGTCGACGGTGATGTTCGGCACCGTATAGGGCAGCGTGGATGCGCCTTCGACGGAGGTGTTGTCGATACCGTCCTTCACCAGAGCGGACTCGAAGGGTGTGCCCTTGATGATCGACTTGCCGGCAAGACGGTGGCGCCAGGCGTGGATACCGCCATCCTTGTCGACGCCGGCCTCGACTTTCTCCAGGAACATCGGACGATAATAGCCGCCGCGAATATCGTCCTCTCGCGTCCAGACAATCTTTACCGGCCATTTTCCGCCAATCGCCTTTGCGGCCATGGCGGCTTCGGCAACATAGTCCGCTGTGGGATTTGCGCGGCGGCCGAACGAACCGCCGGCATAGACCGTGTGGATGGTGACCTGTTCCGGCTTGAGACCGAGCACGGCTGCGGCGGTCGGCTGCGAAATCGAGGGAAACTGGCAACCATCCCAGATCTCCGCCTCCTTTTCATCATAGCGGATGATGCAGTTGAGCGGCTCCATCGGCGCGTGCGCCAGGAACGGGAAAACGAACTCGCCGGATACGGTTTTGGCGGCTTCGCTCAGTCCCTTGTCGGCATCGCCATCCTTGCGCGCGACCAGGCCGGGGGCCTTCACCGCTTCGCGATACTCCTCCAGCATCGCATCGCTCGACCGGTTTTCGGCGGCGGAGAAATCCCACTCGATCTCGAGAGCTTCGCGCCCCTTGATGGCGGCCCAGGTGTTCCTGGCATAAACCGCGATGCCGCGATCGATCTGTTTAACGTCGACCACATGATTGACCTTCATCGCCGCATCGGCCTTGAAGGATTTGACCTTCCCGCCAAAACGCGGCGAGCGCGCGATGACCACATACACCATGCCGGGAATTTTGACGTCGAGTGCGAATTTGGCGCTGCCGTCCGTCTTTGCGGCCGAGTCATTGCGTGGCAGGTCGGGCTTGCCGATCAGCTTGAAGTCTTTTGCGTCCTTGAGTTTCGCTTTCTCGACCGGCTTCAGTCCGGCAGCGTCCGCAACCACATCGCCGAAGCTCAGGGTTTTGCCCGACCGGTGTTTGATCACACTGTCAGCAACCGTAATCTCGGATGCCGGCACGTTCCACTTTGCTGCCGCCGCTCGGACGAGCAGATCACGGGCGATGGCGCCGGCCTCCCGATACTGCAGGAACGAGTTCGCGATCGCCGTCGAGCCGCCGGTTCCCTGGGCACCGAACGCCAGGTTCGCATAAATCTTGGCATCGGCGGGCGCCCATTCGACGCTCACCTTTTGCCAATCGGCATCGAGTTCTTCGGCGACAAGCGTCGCGAGGCCCGTGGCCGTTCCCTGGCCCATCTCGAAATGCTTCGCGATAACGACCGTGGTGCCGTCGGGAAGAATCTTGACGAACGGGTTGGCGATGAAACCGGCCTCGCCCGATGCGGCCATCAGCCCGTTCGCGTTCAAACCGATGACAAGCCCGGCGCCGAGCGCCACCGAGGATTTGAGGAAATCGCGGCGTGAAGGTCGTGCACCCATGGATCAGGCCTCCAGCTTTGCGGCCGCCAGATGGATGGCGCTGCGTATGCGGACATAAGTGGCGCAGCGACAGGCATTGCCGTTCATGAATTCGTCGATCTCGCCATCCGTCGGCTTCTTGTTGCCGGCAAGCAAGGCGACCGCCTGCATGATCTGGCCGGACTGGCAGTAGCCGCATTGGACGACATCCCGCTCGCGCCATGCAGCCTGGACGGCTTCGGCAACCAGTCCGCTTATGCCTTCGATCGTGACGATCTCGGCGCTGGCGGCATCTTCAACCGCAACCTGGCAGGACCGTTGGGGCTCGCCGTCGACATGCACCGTGCAGGAACCGCAGGCCGCGACACCGCAGCCGAATTTCGTGCCGGTCAGTCCGACCTCGTCCCGCAGGGCCCAGAGCAACGGCGTATCGCCGTCAACGTCGACTGTCCTGGCTTGTCCATTAATCTTCAGGGAAATCATGAGAATACGAGCAGCTCCGCTTTTCTCCGGCCAAATCGATCTGTTGGCGGATGGATTTTGCTTCGAAATATTGTGGTTCAAGCTAACAAGATTGTACCGACAGATCGTGTCTTCAAGCGGACAGCCTTTGGTAAGTGCAGACCTGCGACATCCGGTCGCCAAGCAAACTGTAGCGAGACAGAAAACCCCGGAATACTGCACAAAATTTCGGCAATAATCGATTAATTACACTATGTAATTAATTATGGAGGCGTTCAGTGCTATGGTCGGTGGACTGTTTGAACAGGTCGGCGCTGTTTGACCGTCGATTCCATCGCTCGCCGCTCCCGCCATAGCGCATCGTGGCCAATTAGATTCTCATATTGGGTTCACGCTTCTCATCGTCAGAGCCGGGCTTGACCCACTGGTGTCCGGTTAAGATCGTGTCGCGTCTCGGCTCCTCCCGGCAATAAACCTTCTTCCCCTCATCCTAACCTTCTCCCCAGGGAGAAGGCACGACGCCACAATGTTCAGAGGCTGTAAGCCCTCTCCCTGGGGAGAGGGATGGGTGAGGGGACCATCTGCAAAAACGAAATGGGTTTTGTGTCCGCAAGAGGTAAATCTCGACCGATCACCTTGATGCAATTGTAGGATTCAGCAGCATCGCAAATCTCAACCGGGCACCAGTGGGTCGAACCCGGCTCTGACGATGGGAAGCATGAACCCAATATGTGAATCCAATCAGACGCGACACGCTCTAACTCGCCACATTGGAAACCTGTCGAATAACCAACGGAATCTTAAGGCCTTTTCGATAAGCTCGCGCAAATTCGAAGAGCAGATGATTTGGTCGGGACAAGAACCGTAAGGTCAGCCCGCCAATATCCTGAGTCCGCTCTGCGAAACAGGGTGGCTGCTATATGCGTTCCTTTTCCGGATACTACGGATCGATTCGTCCGTTGGTTATGAGGCTGGTTGGCTCCGGCCTGCACTCCGACGCGCAACGGCGTGCGATCATCGCATTTGCGATTCGTGTGGCAAGCGCGGCAATTGCCTATCTCAGTCAGGTATTCCTTGCACGCGCCATGGGAGCCCATGAGTTCGGCATATTCGCCTATGTCTGGGTTTGGGTCGTTATCCTTGGCACATTCGCCAATGTCGGACTGAACACATCCTGCATGCGTTTCATTCCGGAGTATTTCGAACGCCGGGAATGGGGCCTGCTGCGCGGTTTCCTGAATACCGGGATTGGAATCGCCCTGGGCGGCGGGATTCTCGCCTGCGTCACCGGCATTGCCGCGATCCTGATCTTCGAAGACGCCGTACAATCCTATTACGCCATTCCCCTGATTCTCGCTTTTGTCTGCCTTCCGGGATTCACGCTTTCCGACATCATGGATGGCATGGCGCGATCGCGCGGCTGGATTCATCTCGCCCTGGTCCCGGCATATATTGCGCGCCCCGTGCTCATTCTGGCGTTCATGGCCTTGAGCATCGGAGCAGGCGGTCCGGCAACGGCGACAACCGCCCTTCTCAGCGCCATTGCAGCAACCAGTCTGATCGCGCTGATCCAAACACTCATGGTGTATCGACGCCTGACGGACCAGATCCCTGAAAGCGGAAAGTCCTACAATGTCGGCACCTGGGTCACGGTCTCGCTGCCGCTGCTGATGATGGACGGCTTCGCTCTCATCATGATGCATGCCGACATCATTATCCTGAACCTGTTTGTCGGCCCGGACCAACTCGCGATCTACTACGCGCTGATCAAGACGACGAGTCTGATCAGTTTCGTTCTCTTTGCCGTTTCGGCGTCCTTCGGTCCGATGTTCGCGGAGCTGCAGGCGTCGGGACGGAATGCCGAACTTCCGGGATTGCTGAGAACCGCGATCCTCTGCACGTTCTGGCCGACCCTTGCAGGGGCAATCGGCATTCTCGTCATCGGCATGCCGCTCTTGTCGTTGTTCGGCAGCGAATTCGTCATCGGCTATCCGGCGATGTTCGTGCTGGTCTTTGGACTGCTGGTACGAGCATCCACCGGTCCTATCGAAATCATGCTCACAATGCTCGGCCACCAGAACCTGGTCGCCGTGACGCTTGCCGTCGCGATGGCGGTAAACATCGTGCTCAATCTCCTGCTTATCCCGCCCTACGGCCTGATGGGAGCCGCAATCGCAACGACCCTTTCGACATGCGCTCTATCGTTTCTGCAATATGTTCTCGCCCGTCAAAAGCTCGGCGTTCATGCGTTCATCGTCGGCGGTCACAAGAACGATAAGGCATTGGCCCATGCTTGACGGCGCTCTCACAATCAATGGGCCTATCGCTGCGAAGGAGCCCGATACACTCCCCGCGGATCGCTCGCACCTGCGGTGCAGAGAAATCACCGACGCGGATGGTCTCGCGCGCATCGCAGCGGACATCGAAGGACTGATGGAGAATGCGATCTATGGCAGTCCCGCATTCAGCTCGTCCTTTCTGACATCGGCCTTCAATCAATTGGCGGATCCGCGCATCAAACCGCTGGTCGTGGCGCTCTATCGCGATCACCCGGTGAACGGTTCGACTCTCGTTGGTCTATTCGGCTGCACGCGCAAACGGTTCCGTTGGGGACTTCCGCTCCCCCTGGTCCACGGTTGGCAGCATGCCTTCAGTTTTCTCGGCGCCCCGCTCATTCACAGGGACTACGCCAGTGAAGCAATCAATGGTTTCCTCGACTGGCAGGATCACGACACCGATGAGAGCCATCATCTTCTGCTGAACAAGATGCCCACCGAAGGCGCCTTGTACGACCTGTTCCAAAGGGTTGCGAAGCAGCGTGACCGCCAGATCATGATGTTCGACCGCCATGAACGCGCGGCCTATGACGCGACCCGGAACGCTCAGGACTATGTCGACAAGGCTCTGGTCCGGAAACGCCGCAAGGAATGGCGACGACTAAGGCGGCGCCTCGCCGAAACAGGTGAGCTCACCAGCGTCGCACTCTCTGAAGAGGACGACGTCGCAGCATGGTGCGACGCCTTTTTCGAACTTGAGCTGTCGGGATGGAAAGGCCGGGCCGGCACCGCAATCGCCTGTGACGACAATGCACGCGCCTATACGCAAGCCGGCCTTATCGGCGAAGCCAAACATGGGCGCCTGAGGTTCTGGAAACTCGCGCTCGATGGCAAACCGATCGCGATGGCTTTCGCCACCGTTCAGCCTCCCCAAGCCTGGCTGATGAAGATCACCTATGACGAGGCCTTTGCAAAATACTCGCCCGGCGTCCTGCTGATCTTCGACATCATGGAATCCCTGAGCGCCGAGCCCGATATCGCCGTCGCCGACTCTTGCGCCATACCCGATCACCCGATGATCGATCATCTCTGGCAGGAACGGATTGGAATGGCCGACTTTTTGCTTACGGCTGACAGCACCGGTGCACTCGAGGCCAGACTCATACACCGGCTCGAGACACTCCGCCGCTCTACCCGCGAATCCGCGAAGCGGCTCTATCACACGCTGAAGAAAGGGTCACGGCCATGACCGGACTAATCGACCTCAATAGTGCGAACGCTACGGCATTCCCTCTCCTTAAGCCCACGGCGATCCGGCACGGTTTGACGGATCATCCCTTGTTCACGCTGCCCCGATTGGTGGAGCTAGCTCGAAGCTTGGACCGGGATCAGATCGAGTACAGCTCCGGGGATCTCGAACCGGACCAGGATCCCGAACGCATCAACTCGATCGATCTGCCGATCGATGAAACAATCCGGCGCATCGAGGACTGTCATGCCTGGATGGTCATCAAGTCGGTCGAGCGCGATCCTGAATACAAAGATCTTCTCGAGACCTGCATTGCCGATATCGCGAGAGAAAGCGGAAGCGATCTTTCGACGTTCCAGGACCTGCGATGTTTCATTTTCATATCGTCCGCCGATACCGTCACCCCGTTTCATGTGGATGCCGAACATAATGTCTTCGTCCAGATCCGCGGCGACAAAGCGATGCACATCTTCGACAATCACGACCGGTCCCTGGTCAGCGAAGAAGCGATGGAGATCTCTCCATCGAAACATCGCAACCAGCACTATGAGCCCGAATTCGAGTCACGCGCCCAAGTCTATGAGATGGCCGAGGGCGATGGCGTTTTCCTTCCCTATATGTGGCCGCATTGGGTGCGCACCGGATCGCGCTATTGCGTTTCGATGGCCATCACCTGGAAGACGCCTGAAATCCTGCGCATGAACAATGTGCGGTTCGTCAATGGCTGCCTTCGCAAACTCGGCATGCCTCAGCCTGCACCGGGGAATGTTCCGCTATTGGATCATGCGAAGTCCTCAGCCTATCGCTGCGCATTTTCCGTCGTCCAGCCGCTGCGCAAATCCGAGCGCATGCGACGCATTCTTCGTCAGGTCCTGTTTGGAAAGAAAGCCAACTATTATTATCAAACCGGACATTGATCTGAGGAATCGGCCCACCGCGCCTGAACTCGGATACGGCCTGTGGACCGCTAGCGCTAATACTCTTTCTCGAAGAAGATACCGGCCTTGCTGCGGCCCTGTGAATTGACCTCGCCTTTTGCCTTCAAATTGTCGGTGATGTCGATATCGGTCGTCACGCTGGTCGAGTCTGTGGTCGTGCCTTGTTTGACACCGATATAGGTGCGGTCGTTGATATAGCGCCCGACACCGACCGCCGTTCCGCCATTGTCATCGGATGTGATGTCGAGCGTATCGAGGCCGAGCCCGTTTCGAATGCGATCGAGAGCGCTCGTATTGCCCCCCGCGCCCGTCAGCGTCGCGATTGCGCTGGCGAGTTGAACGATCTGTGTCGGCGACAGGCTGGCCAACGGCTTGGCAAAAAGAAGCTGGGCGAGCACCTCGTCCTGCGGCAGCGCCGGGCTCGATGAGAGCGTAATGGTCGGTGTCGACGCCGGACCCGTAACCAGTACGGTGGCCGTGATACCGTTCGCTGTCGTTGAAGCGGCGAAGTCGACCACTGGATCGAGCGATCCTGCAAAGGTAATGATCCCGCGTTCGAACAGAATGCGCTTGCCGAGAATATCGAGCTTTCCCTTGATGAGCTTGAAGCCGCCGACGGCCTGCGGCGCGCTCGCCGGCCCTGTCAGCCGAAGCTTGCCCCCGAGTTCCGTGTCCAGGCCACGGCCGCGTACATAGATCTGGTTCGGTGCGGAGACGTCGACCGCGAGCGTCGGGCCGCCACCATTGTTTTTGGGGTTCTTCTTTTTCGGATTCGTGGCCTGCTGGAACTTGCGGTTCTGCTTTGCGACGCCGGCTGGCGCATTGACGTGCTCGACACCGAGCGCAGCCACGGAGCCGGTAAGCCGTTCCGGTATCGACACGTCGGCCCGTTCGATGTCGATGCGTCCTCCGACCTTCGGGCCCTTCAACAACGAGCCTTTCAAAGTGATATCGCCACTCACGGTCGCCGTGACAATCGATCCATCCGAATAGCGAGCCTTGCGCATCGCAATCTTGAGGTTCGCCGGAAAATCGCCTTTGGGGTCGGTGCCGATGGTGCCTGTCACGTTGACACGACCGTTCTTGCCGAGCCGTCCCGTCAACTCTCTTATCTTTGCCTGGTTCGGGCTTAGCTTCACCGTTGCCTTGATGTTTTCGATCACGAGCGACGATGCGGTTTCGATGAAGGTTGCGTTGCTGGTCGTGATCGTGCCGGTGATTTGCGGGGCTGTCAGCGCACCGGCGACTTTGACATTCAACGCGGCAGCGCCCTTCAGTCTCAGACCGGATTGCGCGAGCGTCGCCGCCGCAGCTTCGAACGGCAGCCGGCCCTTCACGGCGATATCCGCTTTGGGGTTTGGGCCCAGTACGACGTTGCCACCGATCCGGGTATCGAATCCGCCACCCGTGATTGCCGTATTCACACCGACCCGGTCTCCGGCATAACGCCCTTTGGCGGCAATTGAGAGCGCAGGCACGCCGGCATCGCGCAAGGGTGTGGCTGTCGCTTTCAACCACTTCAGGTCATAAGCGACCTGCGGTGCGGCGGACGTGCCAGTTGCCTTGACGGATCCGACGATTGTCCCGGCCAGTCCCTGCTTGACGAACGGATCGACCGCCTTGGCCGGGAACGCGTCGAACGCCACGAGAAGGTCAAGCGTTTCGCCTGCCCGCCCCGTAACGGCGATCACGCCGCCACCGATATTCAATCGCGCCTTGCCGATCTCGGCCGTTCCATTCCTGACCCTGACAGTGGCAGGCTCATTCAGCTTTGCGGTCACGCCTTGAAAGGCGCCGCTCATCTCATTGAGTTCGACCGTCATGACGTCGGTCTCTGAGATCAGGCGCCCGCGTGCGGACAGAGGGGCGCCGTCCAGTTTGGCTTTCGCCACAAAGTTCGTTGCAGCCCCGCGGCTTGAGGCGGTCAGAGAGAGTGCACCGATTGTCGTTGTGCCGGTTTTGATGGCTGCCACTTCCACAGCACCGTCGACCTTCACTTCGCCCGTCAGGTCGGCAACGACCGCATCGATCCTGCTATTCCGAAGGTTGACGCCGGCTGCCGAGAGCGCCTGGCTTTCGACATCGACCTTCAGCGAGAGGCCGCTGCTGTCAGGCGCCAGAGCGAAGGTGCCTCGAATGCCACCGGCGAGATCGTCACGCAGGAGAAGTGGGCCCAAAACGGCGAGATCCGGGACCGATATCTTGAACTGTCCTGTCGGAGCATCGCCGAGCAGATTCTGCATGGCGCCTTTGACTTCAGCATTGCCGACGGCGACACGGAGCGCGTCGAGCCGGGTACTGTCGGTGTCGGATACGAGGTGGCCGGTCGCAACAATGCGCTTGCCGTTCAGATGCGCCGATGCGTTCAACGCGCCGCGCGGCTGGCTGGCGGATAGAACGCCCTGGAACGTGAATGTCGGATCTTCGAGAGCGTTTCCGGCCAGGCGAATATCCTCGCTGGTAGTCTCGAGCGATACTTCGGGGGCTTCAAGCGAACCGCTGGCCGTCAGGGTCGCCCGCGTCTTCCCGGCCATCTCCGGACTGAAGCGGCTGAGATCGGCAACATCCGCATAAAGAGTTGCATCGACATCGTCTGGGCCGATCTCTGCCTCTCCACTCAAAGAGAGGGCATGTCCCTGTACCTGCATGTCACTTACGGACAGACGGCCTTCACGGTCGAGACCAAGCCGAGTGGCCAACTGAATGGGTCCGTCGCCGAAGACACCTGTCAGTTGCTCGCTGGCACCCTTTGCAATCTGCCCCTTCAGGGCAAGAGCCAACGCCCCCGATTGCATCTCGGCACGTCCCGCCAGATTGGCTTGCGCAACCGCGGTCGACATCGTGGCCGATTGGACGACAGCGATACCGTCATCAAGCTTGCCGTTCGCCTCGATACCGACGGGACCTGCCAGGAGGGCATTGGCATCGGGAAACGGTGTCTCAAGCGACAATCCAGCGAATGCGACGACAAAGGGGGCCGATTGGCGGAGCAGATCGGCGCCTTGCGAACTCAGATTGAAGCGGAGGTCAGTGCCGCGATAACCCATGGCCGAAATGCCGGCGACCGATCCGCTCAGGCTTATCTGTGCATCGTCGAGCACACCTTCGGTGCGGCCTCTCAGTTTGACAGAACGGATCCGCGCCTCGCTGTCGCCAGGCAGTGTGAAGGCAATCTCGCTGTCCGCATCGCCGAAGACCAGATTTGTTTCGATATCGACCACATTGGTGGTGAAATCCAAACCGCCACGTGCTGAGAACCGCGTCGTGGCTGAGTTCAGATCCGCAGCTGCAATGGATACGCTGCCATCGGCTTTTCGCATAACTTCAAGCGCAAGTTCGACATTGCCGGCGAGGACCGGCGTGATCAAACGCGGAAGAAGCGGACCCGGGCGCCCATTCAGCGCTGCCGTTATGCGATGCCCCATCTCGGACTCCGTGACTCTCGCCTGCCCGGTCAATGTCGTTTGGTTATTGAACGCGACGCGAAGCTCGCTCACCCAGTTCTTGAGCGTGCCGCTACTTGTCACGTTGATCGAAACCGCCGGGAGGTCGGCCAGACCGAGGGCGCGCGCGAGCAATCCGCCGACAGGTTCATTGAGAGCCAGATCCATGTCGAGCTGGTCCCGGTCCGGCACATAGGCAATGTCGGTCCGCAGGCTTCCGGCGGTTCCATCCGTGCGTTCGGCATCGAACTTGATCCGGGCCCTGAGCGGTGCACCAAGAATTACCGCGCTTCCGCGGGCTGTCATTCGGGCGCCGCGCTCTATGAGCTCCTCGCCCAGAACGATCTCGCCGAATTGGAATGCATCGATCTCGACAGGCAACAGGCCGGCGGATCCCGAGGCCTCCGTACCCTGATCGGCAGGTGCAGATCCGGGAGCGCCCTCTGCGTCCGGTGATTGCGGTACGCGCAGGATTTCCGTGCGCGACACCTTCAGATTCTGAACGGCCAGCTTTTGCGAGAGGAGTGCCAGGGGCGACCAGTCCACCTCCACGCCTTCGAGCTTTGCGACCACGCCGTCCTTGTCGCCAAGCGCTATCCTGCCGACCCGGATACTGCCGGTTGCCAGCCCGGACAGACCGGTAATTTCGACCGATTGCCCGTCCGTGCTTGCCACGCTGCCGGCAACCGACGCGAGGTAGCTCTGTCCGAATGACGTCGTGACGACGAGCCCGATCGTGCAGACAACAAGCACGCCCAGTATGGAGACCGCTGTCATCAGCCTGCGGACAATTCTCATAGGGTCTTTTTGTCGAGAGGCTGCCTGGGCCCGGACGGCATCCAGTCGGCTCGCCATGGTCTAGAAAGCCTGACCGAGACCGACATAGATGCCGAATTCCGGTTCATTCGGAATGTCATCGAGCGGTACGGCGACATCGAGACGGAGCGGGCCGACTGGCGTCAGATAGCGCAGGCCGAGCCCGGCACCGACGAAGAAGTCGTTGCCGGTGCTGGGACGCGCTGTCGTAAAGGCGCCGCCTGCATCCACGAAAGGCACGAGGCCGATCTTCTCGGTGAGCTTGAAACGAACCTCAAGCGACGTCTCCACGAAGGATCTTCCGCCCAGCAGATCGCCATTGGCGACGCGTGGGCTTGCCGCCTGATAGGCGTAACCGCGGATCGACCCGCCGCCGCCGGCATAGAAGCGCCTGTCGGCAGGGATATCGGTCAGATCGGCCCCCTGGACCGTACCGCCTGCCACACGTCCGGCAAGCACAACGCGTTTCGCGGGACCGACCGATTTGTAGGCCGAAAGGGCAGACTTGCCTATGAAGAAGCCACGGCTGTTTTCGAAATCATAGAGCGGTTCGAACGTCGCCGACGTGCGGATGCCACGTGTCGGGTCGAGTGTCGAATCGCGCGTGTCATACTCGAACTTCAGTGGGACACCGGCAATCAGGAACGTCTCTTCGCCCGTGACGTCTCGGATCTTCGCATACTCGACTTCCGTGCCGATGCTGGCTGACAGTTTATCGGTGAAATCGTGGGTTATGCCTACCGCGCCGCTGACAGCGCGCTTGCGGAAGGCATCGGGAACTTCCTGCTCAACAACGAATTTGGAGTTCAGCGTGGTCGCCGGCCTCCCAAAGTCGGGCTTTGAAAACAGCATGGCGCCGCGATAGCCAAGCTCATCGATATCGCTGGCCTCTCCGATGCGGTTGATCGAGCCTTCGAAGCGCAATCGCTCGCCGGCACCGAACAGGTTGCGATGCATCCAATAGGCTTCGAGCCCGATACCGTCGGTGTTTGATGCGGTGATGCCGGCACCGATAACACGCGGTTTACGCTCATTGACGGTGACCAGGATCGGGATCGAACCGTCGCTCGCGAGCCTGTCCGCCTCGCTTATGACAATCGAGTCGAACACCTGGAGTTCGCGCAGGCGCTTTTCGGCACGCCGGACCATGCGCGGATCGTAGCGTGCACCGACCGGAATGGCGGTCTGGCGTGCAATGAAGGCCGGATCGACATCCCGTGCGCCGCGCACATCCACCACGCCGAAATTGGCCTGAGGCCCGGCGATGATTGTGATGGCGACGTTCAGCTGACGTGATGCATGATTGGCCTTGATCCGGCGCTTGGCCGCCTTGGCAAAGGGATGACCGCGGTCGCGCCAATCGTCGACGAGCCTCTTCTCGGCCTTGAGGATCAACGAAGAGCGGGCCGGTTCGCCCGAGACCAGTCCGAGCTTTTCTGGCGGCGGCGATTGACCGTCCGCGCCTTTGATCGAAATTTGCCCGAAAGTAAAAAGCGGGCCGGGGTCAACATTGATGACGACCTCAGCCGGGGCGCCGCCGCGCAGATTGGTATCGATCGGAACCCGGTCGTAAGAGGTCCCGTTCACCAGGACCGACACGGTCCCGCCATAATGGCCTTGCTGATAGAGCGTTCCGATGAGCCGTTGCTGGTCATCGCGAGCGCGGGACAGAAGCCCGACCGTTCCCGACGGGACTTTCTTCACATCGCCAATCAGGCTCGACGCTGCCTTGAGCTTTTTCTCCAGCGCGCCGCCGCCAGCATTCAACGTCGCCACATATGGCGTCGGATCGCGAACGGCCTCGGCTTCCTCGTCTTTCTTGCCGCCGAACAAGAAGGCATGGGCCGGCGCAACACTGGCGATCAGCAGGCCGACGATCAGTATCTGGACGGCGAGGAAAAGAGATCTTTGTTGCGCAGCCACAACAGGTTTGCAGCAGATTCGTGCACGCATGAAAAAACCGTACCGGCTACGCGACACCCCGCGCTCCCGGCTCGCATCAGGCGCTCCCATTGGCCAATCTGCGATTTTTTTCAGCAAGTTAGCCAATCTCCGCCCAAGTCTCAAACGTCACCGCACTTGTGACGCCGTCCGCAATGCCTTGCGCGTCGTCAGGCAACAACAGGTCACCTCGGGGCTGAAAACCATAGCCGATTCCCTTGAAAATCGGGCATGAATTCACGGTCGGGATTGTTGCTGCAAGACAGTTGCACCATACGACTATGGCTGGAATTGGCCCGCGATAAGGCGGCGCTGCCGCAATGATTAACAGTTGGTTTCCACACCCTGCCTAGAGACGTCGTATGGGCCGCCCTAGCGCCTACCTTCGCCAGAAAAACCGGCGTGCCCGCCGATAGATACTGAATGCGATTGTCAGGAAGCTGATGGCAAACAACGTCCCGGAGATCGGCTCCGTCAAAAAGCCCCAGAAATTGTCGCCCAGCATGGCATAGCCCTGGACCATGGAATTCTCTCCGATCTTGCCCAAGATGACGCCCATGACGATGGCCGGCATGGAATAGTCGCTGCGGCGCAGGAAGTATCCGACAATCCCCGCGATGAACATGGTGTAGACGTCGAAGATATTGTCGCGCAAGGCATAGGCGCCGATTGTCGAAAAGACCAGGATGCCCGGTGCCAGGAGCGGAAATGGAATCCGCAGAAGATGCACGATCCCCTTCGACTCGACGATACCGAGGATCAGGATCGCGAGGCTTGCCCAGAACATGGACGCGAACAGGATCCAGACGAGATCGCGTGCCTCCACCATGATCAGCGGCCCGACTTCCATATCGTGCACATTGAAGACACCGATCATCATGGCTGTCAGGGCACCGCCCGGAAGGCCGAGTGCCAGCAGCGGGATCATGGCAGCGCCCGTTGCCGCATTGTTCGACGTTTCGGGAGCCACCACCCCTTCCGGATGGCCCTTCCCGAATTTTTCCGGCGTTTTGGACCAGCGGACGGCTTCATTGTAGGCGAGAAAGGCTGCAAGCGTCGCGCCAACGCCGGGCAGAACACCGGAGAACCACCCGATGATCGTCGAGCGGACCATGACCCAGCGGACATGCCAGAACTCCTGGAATGACGGGAAGCTCATTCCGATCTCGGGTCGTTCATAGGAGCCTTGCAGCAGTCTCTGCCCCTGGATCATCACTTCGCTGACAGCAAAGAGGCCGAGGATCAAAGGCACGAACCCAAGGCCGCCGGCAAGATAGAGCACGTCGAACGTGAAGCGCGGCACGCCGGCGGATGGATCGGACCCCACAGTGCCGATCAGGAGACCGATGCCCAGAGACAGCCATCCCTTGGCGAGCGATTTCGAACCGACGCCAGCGACCACTGTCAGTCCGAAAAAGACAATCGCCGTGATCTCCACGGGACCGAAAGTAGAGACGGCGAAGTCGGCGATCGGTTCCGTTGCAATCATCATCAGGATTGCCGAAAGCGTGCCTCCGATCGCCGAACAGGTCACGGCATAGCCAATGGCCTTGCTCGACTCGCCCCTCTGCGTCATCGGGTAGCCATCGAATGCGGTCGGTGCGTTCTCGACCGAGCCCGGAATATTGAAGAGGATCGCCGTAATGGCCCCGCCATAGACGCCGGACACATAGATGACGCCATACAGCATGATCGCATATTCAGGCGGCATCCATGCTGTGAAGGGCAGCAGGACGGCGGCAAGCGTCAGGACATTGAGACCCGGGATCGCACCGAAAACAAGCCCACCGACCAGACCGCCGACAAAAATCGCGATGCCGGTTCCACTCGTGAACAGCAATTGCGTGCCGTTGAGAAAGTCTTCCATTGCCGCGCCTCTATTGGATCAGTGCCATGAGTTCGCCATTGATGGCATTGAAGGCCCCCGCGCCCATGGGGAGCGAGGTGAAAATGATCTTGTAGAACACCAGGACCAGGCCGGCATAAAAGGTCAGGCTGAATGTCAGTAGTGTCGACAGCTTACGAACGCCCATGAGCCACGTGAAGGCCAGAATGAAAAATGGCGTCACCAGGAGAAAGCCCATTTTGTGCATGCCATAGGTCCAGATCACCGGCAGAACAAAGAGGGCGATTGTTCGCCAGGTTGCTGGCGGCAGATCGTCGGGCGCCTCTTCGACAAAGGGAAGTTCTTCGTCCTCGCGTCGGCTTTGCGGTAGGAATCGAGAGATCAGCAGAATGAGCGCAGAGATAAAGATCAGAGCGATGACGACCTTGGGCCAAAAGGCGGCGCCAGGCGCAAAGAAGGGCAAAGGATTGTCGAATGGTTGAGCCACCCAATAGGCGCCCAGCGCAATAGCCAGCCAGACAATCGCTTCCAGTTTGACGATATCGACAGTCTTTGAGGGGAGCTTAGCCGACATAGAGTCGTTCCTTGTGAGCGTCACATGGAAAGGTTTGATTCGTCACGTGACGGGCAGGACTCAACTACGCATGGATATATGCGACCAATCCAACTCACCGAGACGAGAACGGCTGGAATGCCGGGACGGCCACTACGACACGAACAAGGATGACAAAGGCCCGCGCGCCAGGGAAACCGGCGCGCGGGCTATTCATGATCCTAGCGCTGCACTATTGCATGTCTTTGCGCAGAGGTTGACCAGACTCTTTGAAGATCTTCACATAAGCGTCGATTGCCGCTTCTGTCATCTTCAGAGTTCCAGCCGCATCGAGGTAGGAATTGACGATGTCCAGGCTCTTGCGTTTCAGGAAGTCCTGATGCCCGGCGTCGTTCCAGGCTTTTTTGAAGACTGCTTCTAGATAATCCCTGATCTCTTTGGGCGTATCTTTCTTGACCCAGAGACCGCGAACGCGAAGCAGCGGATCCCAGTTCATCTTGTAGTCGGCACCGGCCGCTTTCGTGTCCGGAAAAACTTTGAAGCGGTCAGGCCAGATTGCGAGGACTGGCTCGAGCTTGCCGGCCTGGACGTGCTTGATGACATCGCCCGGTTGCTCCATGAGAACGTCGAGCTTACCGCCGATCACCGCGCCATAGCGCTGTGCCGGCTTGTCGAACAGAACCTGCTTCACCTTGATGCCGAAATGCTCCTCGACCTTGGCCATCGATACAAGTTCCATGGCAACGTTCAGGTTCGACACGGTCAGCTTGTTCTTCTTGGCATGAGCAACGACCTTGTCCCAGCTCGGCTTGCCATTCTCATAGAAACGCTCGTCGCCTTTTTTGATGAAGAGAGCGGTCGGCGCCACATTCATCACCACCAGCGGTGTGACGTCCTTGCTCGGATGGACGTTGTGCCGGCCTTGTACATAGGTCGAAATCATCGAATCCGCATGCTGCAGGATCGTATAGCCATCGGCAGGTGCCTGCTGGAAATCGGGCAGGCAGTTGACGCCGCCGCCGCCGGGCTTGTTGACCTTGTTGATCTTAACGCCGAGAATTTTTGCAGACGGTCCCTGCATGGCAGCCACGGCCTGGTCGGATCCACCGCCCTTGCCATAACAGACGATGATCGTGATGGGTCGTTTTGGATAATCGCCAGGCTTCTTGATATCCATGGCGAATGCAGCCGTTGGAGCGGCTATCAGCCCACATACAAGCGCGGCTTTCGTAAACAGTTTCATTTTTTATGCTTCCTCCGATAGTCAGCCCGCCGGCGCACCCCGGCAGGCCTTGACGCATTGCTACACAAATGAGCAAAATCGTTCCGTATACCGGAACGATTTTGAGAATAAACGCTACAGTTTGGAGGAGGCAACTAAAGCCTGACGAATATGGCAATTGAGCGGATCAATCTTTTCCAGCTCGATCTCGCGCTGGTCCGACCCTACAAAGTTTCCTACACAACCTTCGATTCTTTCGCGCCACTGGTTGCCGAAATATCCGACAGCGAAGGGCACGTTGCATTCGGCGAAGCCGAGATCTCCCCAGGTTACAGCCACGAAACGCCCGAAGGCGGCTGGGCGCTGCTGCAAAGATTGGCGGCAGACCTGCCGGGCTTGTCGCCTACCGACGCGCGCAAGAAGATAGAGCCTTTCCTGGAAACGGACCCCACGGCAGCAAGCGTCCTCTACGTGGCATTGGAAATGCTGGACGACAATCCGCAGTTGGCTGTCCACGAGACGACACGTGTCCCTCTACTGCAGCCTGTCCAGAGCTTTGATCTTGAGGCTATCCCGGACGAAATCGAAAAAACTCTGTCCGAAGGTTTCAAGACACTCAAGATCAAGGTCGGATTCGAGGTCGCCGACGATCTGGCCCGTGTCGCCGCGATCCAGGACGCCGTTGCCGGGCGGGCGACCATGCGCATAGACGCCAACCATTCTTATACGCCCGAGCAGGGCCGCGAATTCGGAGCTGGGCTGGACCCGGAAGGCATCGAGCTGTTCGAGCAGCCTTGTGCAAACGAGGATTGGGACGGCAATGCGGCTGTGGCCAAAGTCTCGCGGGTGCCGGTCATGCTGGACGAATCGATCTATGGCCTTGACGATATCGACCGGGCCGGTGGTATCGACGGCGTCGGTTTCGTCAAACTGAAACTGAAAAAGCTCGGCGGCCTCGATCGATTGCGCGATGGCCTCGATCGTATCCGGTCAAAAGGCATGACAGCGGTGCTCGGCGATGGGACGGCGACAGAAATCGGCTGCTGGCAGGAAGCCTGCGTCGCGCGGCGTGGAATCGATAATGCCGGCGAGATGAACGGATTCTTGAAATTCAAGAAGACGGTTTTTGCCGAACCGCTCGCATTCGAAGACGGTGCGATCGTGATCCCCTCAGGCTACCGGCCGACGCTCGACCACGATGCCATCGACAGCGCCGCTGTCGCACGCGCTGAAGTCAGCACAGCCGGCGGCAACAGAGCGGCCGAATAAACGTCACGGCGGCCTCACATATGGTGGCATCGTGTCGCCTACACCGTAGACTGTTTCGCAATAGGAACACACAGACCTGATAAACGGGCAGGCAAAGAAGAGGAACGTTCGAAATGAGTTTGCAAACCGGAAGCGCCCTCCCCCCACAACAACCATGGCAGAGCGGCGGCATCGAAGTGGTTCCCTGCTCAGAGCATATCGGCGCTGAAATCCGCGGGGTCGATCTGAGCAATCTCTCGGAAGAGGCCTTCGAGGTCATTCACGATGCTTGGATCAAGCATCTCGTGCTGTTATTTCGCGACCAGGATCTGACAGACGGAGATCTCACCGAGTTTTCGGCCAGGTTCGGTGAACTCGACGAAGCACCGCTCGATCAGAACGGCCGCCCCGCCGTTCCCGACTATCCGATGATCGCAGTCATCTCGAACGTTGTCGAAGACGGCAAGCTTATCGGGGCGCTGGGCAATAGCGAGGCCAAATGGCATGCGGATATGAGCTACAATCCGGTTCCTCCGAAAGGCAGCGCCCTCTATGCACTCGAGGTCCCCCCGTCCGGTGGCGATACCGGGTTTTTGAATTGTTATGCCGCATACGAGTCTCTCCCCGATGAATTGAAGGCCCGCATTGAAGGTCTGTCTCTGAAACACGACGCAACGCTGAACAGCACCGGCGAGCAGCGGACTCACCTGCCGGAAGTGAGCGACGTCACGACGAGCCCGGGCGCCGTTCATCCCGCCTATCACATTCACCCGGAGTCGGGCCGCAAGGCGATTTATCTCGGCCGTCGTCAGCACGGCTACGTCATGGGATTGGATGTGGCGGAATCCGAAGAGCTGCTCGATGCGTTGTGGTCACACACGCTGCAGGACAAGTTCACCTGGCATCACCAATGGCGCCAGGGCGATATCGTGCTTTGGGACAATCGCGCCGCCATGCATCGCCGCGACAGCTTCGATGCAAGCCATCGCCGCATCATGCATCGCACGCAGATCAAGGGCTCGGTCCCGACGCGATAGCGACAGTGAGCATATCGGAAGTTACCCTGCGCCGGGTCGACCTGCCTTTGTCGACGCCCTATCGGCTGTCGTACCGCACATTCGAGACGTTCGAACCAATCGTGATCGAAATCCGCGATTGCGATGGCCGCGAGGGTTGGGGCGAGCAGCACATCTCGCCTGGCTCAAGCGAAGAGACGCGTGAGGGCGGATGGGCATTCGCGGGCGCGTTCGCCGAGCGCATTGTCGGTCTCGACGTCCAAACCGCAATTGAAACCATCACCAGTGCCTCGGCGCAAAGCAAAGTCGCCGCAACGGCTCTCGTTACGGCTCTGGAAATGCTGGAACGCCCGGCAATACTCGAAACCGAAAGCGAGAGCCGCTTACAGCTTTTGACGCCCTTTAACGCAACAGATGCATCGGAGGTTGCCGAGGAGGTCGAACGGCGTTTGGACGAAGGATTCCGAACCTTCAAAATAAAGGTCGGCAAGGACCTGAGAGCAGATCTGGACCGGGTCTCGGCAATTCAGGACGCTGCGAATGGCCGCGCGACCTTGCGCATCGATGCCAACCGCGCTTTCAGCCGCGAAGATGCGATCTCATTCGCAACGTCCATCGACCCACAGAACATCGCCTTGTTCGAACAACCTTGTAGCGCTGAAGATTGGGAGGCCAACGCGGCGGTCGCAAAGTTTTCGCTGGTTCCCCTCATGCTGGACGAACCGATCTGCGCTCCAGCCGACATCGACCATGCCGCCGAGATCGATGGCGTCGGGCTTTGCAAAGTCAAACTGAAGCGTTTCGGATCAATGGCGGGACTTGAAGCGGCAATCAATCAAGTCAAAACAAACGGCATGAACGCGGTTCTCGGCGATGGCCTTGGATCGGAAATCAATTGCTGGATGGAGGCCTGTGTCGCACGTCGGACCGTCGAAAATGCCGGAGAATTCAACGGCTATCTAAAGGTTCGTCCCGAGGCTCGCTTGCTTGAATGTCCGCTTGGATTCGAACAAGGCGAGATGGTGATCCCGTCGGGCTTCTGGCCGCAGATGGATCGCAAGAAATTGGACGGATCGACCCTGGCTTCGGAGCGATTCGCCAAATAGGCAATTGGGCGAGGCTTTCCGGAGAGATCGTGCCGTATGGCTGGTGCTATACGGCGTGATTGGGCCGTGGAATTGAGATCGGGTTTATTTCGCTCACGGCTATTCCGCGCTGGTGCGCGGGCCTCCGCGGGGGCGCCCTGACCGGGCGGCGGCCGCTTGGCCTTGCCTCGCTAGTCGCTCGGTTATTCTTGGTTCAATGAGAGATAGTGTTGTGTTGTTGGTGCGGTTCGGAGGGATCGTGCCGTGGTTTGAGATTTGAGTTTATTTCGCTCACGGCTATTCCGCGCTACCGCGCGGGCCTCCGCGGGGGCGCCCTGACCGGGCGGCGGCCGCTTGGCCTTGCCTCGCTAGTCGCTTGGTTGTTCTTGGCTCCATGCGAGATCGTGCCGTATGGCTGGTGCTATATTGGACAATTTCAAATGGGCCCGAGACAACCGCGCCTCAGTGGCGCGGCAAGCGCGACCGCGCGCCGGCCGGTCAGGCCACCCCCGCGGAGGCCCACGCCAACGGCGTGGAACAGCCGTGAGCGAAACAAACCCAGATGGTGCATCTAGCTGTCATCCCGCCGGACAGCACCAGCTCATTTTTCCAATGCCAGATCGGAGCAAGAACAACCACGCTACACGGAATAGCCGTGAGCGACATAAACTACTCACCTGCGGATCCAGGCAACTAAGGCAAGTAGGCGCCGCCATTGACGTGTATCGTCTCGCCAGTCGTAAAGGCAGCTTCCGGACGGCAGAGACTGGCGATCCACATCGCGACCTCTTCCGGATAGCCTTCTCGGCCGACAAGTGTGCCAAGGCCAAGCGGATGATCGGGCTTGCCACCAGCCGCCGCCCCGCGCTTGGTCTCGATCAGGCCCGGAACGACGCAGTTGGCGACGATGCCGTCGGCCGCCAGTTCCGTTGCGAGAGCTTTCGTGAAACCGATAAGTCCGGACTTTGCAGCTCCGACATGGGCGCGGCCCATCATGCCGCGATGGCCGGCAAGCCCTCCGACATTGACGATCCGGCCACTGTATTGTTTACGCATATACGGCACCGCGGCGCGCGTGCACAGAAAGGCTCCATCCAGGCAGACGGCCAGCACTTCCCGCCATTCATCGAGCGAGATATCCGTCAATGGCGCATTGCGCCTAATTGACGCGTTGTTGACGAGTATGTCGATACGGCCGAACCTGTCGGTCGCCGCCTGGATCAGAGATGCCGCACCGTCCTCCGTCGTGATATCCGAGAGATGGCCGCAAGCTTCAGCGCCGGCTTGCTCGACAAGGGCGACTGTTTCATCAACGCCGTCTTTATCCTGCAGGGCATGGACAGCGACCGAGATCCCGTCTGTGGCAAGTGCCAGGGCCGTTGCTCGACCAATATTCCGGGCCGATCCCGTGATGATTGCAACGCGTCTGCTCTCTTCAGCCATGGGGCTTGATCCTCTCCGGTTCACCGACCACCACTTGACACGCAACACGGCCTCATGGCGTTTTTGCGCGCGAAAGTAGCTTTGTTCACTGCGCCTGTGTCAAGGGCACGCTTACCGAACACAGCCCCAAATCTGAGGTGGAAATACCATGGCGCATGAGGAAATTCTGTCAGAGCTCGATCGCCGCCGAGCGCGCGCAAGTGCCATGGGTGGCGAGGCAAAGCTCGCCAAGCGAAAGGAGAGCGGATCTCTCAATGCGTGGGAGCGCGTTGAATGCCTGGTCGACGATGGAAGCTTTATCGAGACAGGGCTGCTCGGCGCCTCCAGCGTTATCATGGACGACGAGGCGGTTACGCCGCGCGATGGAAAAATCTGCGGCTTCGCCAAGGTCGAAGGCCGCGATATCGCACTCTGCGTAAACGACTTCACGACCAAAGGCGCTTCCACCAGCGCCACCAACTCCAAGAAGATGGGACATCTACGGAGTACGGCAACGAGCAAAGGTATGCCCTTTGTTCATATCGGTGAATCAACAGGTGCCCGCCTGCCCGATGCCATGGGCGCTCGCGGCATGGGCCAGCTCCTCGGTAATGACCCGACTCAGTTCCGCCGCACCCGCGAAACGCCCTGGGTGGCGGCGGCGCTCAACACATCGTTCGGCTCGTCGGCATGGCTCTGCTGCTGCTCCGATTTCGCCGTGATGAAGAAAGGCTCGATCATGTCGGTGTCGAGCCCACGCCTCGTCTCTATGGCAATCGGCGAAAAGGTCGACCTGGAGGATCTCGGCGGCTGGCGGCTTCATGCAGACAACACCGGGCTGATCGATCGCTTCGTCGATACAGACGAAGAAGCCATGGAAGAGATCAAACGCTTTCTCTCCTACATGCCGTCTCATAATGGCGAAGCACCACCCGAATATCCCGTCGCAGACGATGCCTCTCAGGATCAATCGTCCATTCTCGACGTCCTGCCCGAAAAGCGGACTCAGGTCTACAATATGCGCAAGATCGTCGAGACGATCGTCGACAAGGGAAGCTATTTTGAGCTCAAGCCGCGTTTCGGCAAGCCAGCGACAGTCGGCTTGGCCCGGCTGGACGGAAAGTCAGTGGGCATCATCGCCAACAATCCGCAGGTCGGCGGTGGCGCTCTTTCCGCGGATGCCTGCAAGAAGATCATCGACTTCCAGGTGCTTTGCGATTCTTTCAATATCCCGCTTGTGCGCCTGATGGACACACCCGGCTTCGTCGTCGGGACCGACGCCGAGAAGAAGGGCGCACCCGGCTGGATCATGAATTTCATGAACGCCACTTGTCTCGTATCGGTTCCGAGCATTACCGTTCTTGTTCGCAAGGCCTATGGCCGCGCCTATGTGGCAATGGGTGGTGGGCGGCACAATGACGAGATGATCGCATGGCCGACAGCCGAGATCTCATTCATGGATCCGGTCTTTGCCACCTCCATCGTGCATGGATTGAATCCGGGCGATGACGGTTTCGAAGACGCGCTCGCCGGCATCCAGCAGGACATCGAGGTCTGGGACATGGCGACCATCTATTCCGCCCAGAATGTGATCAAGCCGCAAGAAACGCGTGACTATCTGATACGGATGCTCGACGTCTATCGTCTACGCCGCAGCAACGGCGTGGGCAAGCACGAGATGCAAGCCTGGCCGACGAGCTATTGAGCGGTATCATGAGAGGCAAGGATCTCATCGCCGAAGCGCGCCAGGCTGGCCGAACAGCGTTGAATGAAGATGCGGGGAAGGCCCTGCTTTCGGCCTACAATATTGCTGTTCCCCGGTCCGTCGTTCTTCAATCCGGCAATCCCGGCAACGAATTGTCGGGTCTGACGCCTCCCTTTGCCGTCAAAGTGATCTCGCCCGAGATCCTCCATAAGAGCGATGCCGGCGGTGTCGCGCTCGGGCTGGAGAGCACGGAGGCTGTCCGAAACGCAATCGACACCATGGCGGCAAAACCCGGAATTGCGGGGAGGACGATTGACGGATTCCTCGTCGAGGAAATGGCCCCGTCGGGCCAGGAAATCGTGATCGGCGGCTTCAATGATGCCCGGTTCGGCCCGGTTGTTATGGCCGGCCTTGGCGGGATCTTCGTCGAGATCCTGGAAGATGTCGCATTTCGGATCTGCCCGATTGTTCCCGATGATGCCCGGCGCATGCTGAAAGAGCTGAAGGGATATCCCCTTCTTGCAGGCACCCGCGGGCGAGAGGGCGTCGACATAGATACGACCGTCGAGATTCTGATGACCGTTGCCGGCGAGGCTGGAATGCTCATGGAGCACATGGACGATCTTGCCGAGGTCGACATCAATCCGGTCATCGTGACCAAGCACGGAGCAACGGCTGTCGATGCCCGATTCATCTTGACGAAGGATGGCGCGGAAGGTGCGGTTCGGAAAACATCTGACGACACATCGCCACTCGAAACCTTCGCTCCGCTCTTCCAGCCAAAGACGGTTGCCGTCGTCGGCGCATCGGCCCGGTCGACGACCATCGCCAACACCTTCATCCGGCGAATGAAGGATTTTGGTTATCCGGGGGAGATCTATCCGATCCACCCGAAAGCCGAAACGGTCGAGGACCTGCCTGCGTACCCAAGCCTCAAAGAAACACCCGATCCGGTGGACTACGCCTATATCGCCGTCGCGGCAGAAGGAATTCCGGATCTGCTTGCCAACTCGGATGGACGGGTGCGCTTTGCTCATGTCATTTCCAGCGGGTTCAGCGAGGTTCCGCACGGAGTCGCGCTCGAATCCAATCTCGTCGACAAGGCAAACGCGGCAGGTTGCCGTGTGGTTGGACCCAATTGCCTCGGGCTCTATTCACCGCGCGGCGGCGTCACCTTTTCGGTCGGTGCACCAAGGGACCCCGGCACGGTCGGCGTCATCGCCCAGAGCGGCGGGCTCAGCACCGACATCATCAAAGGCGGCCAATGGCGCGGCATTCGCTTCAGCGGCCTGGTCACGATCGGCAACGCCGCGGACGTCGGACCATCGGACCTGCTGGCCTACTATCTCGCCGATCCGGGGACCAAGGTCATCGGGCTTTATCTTGAAGACGTGCAGGATGGACGGCGCTTCTTCGACCTTCTGAGATCGCCCGAATGTACAAAACCTGTCGTCATTCTCAAAGGGGGCCGGTCGCGCCTTGGCGTGCAGGCGGCAGCATCGCACACCGGCGCACTGGCGGGAGACGCCCGCGTTTGGGACGCACTCGCAAAACAGACCAATTCGGTTCTGGTCGACACGGTGGACGCCTTCATCGACACATTGCTCGCATTGCAATTCCTCGATCTGCGCCCATCCAAACCGACGAAGCGCATCGCGCTCTTCGGCAATGGCGGCGGAACGGGTGTTCTGGCAACCGATTACTTCGCCGGCCGCGGCCTTCTCATCGAACCTTTCTCCTCGGAAATTCGCGACAAACTCGATGCGATGGGGCTTCCGCCCGGAACAAGCATTACCAATCCGATCGACACCCCGGTGAGAACGCTTCAGGAGAAGGAAGGCGCCGTCGCCAACGAAATACTCGATATCACTTATCAGTCAAAACCGGACGCAGTGGTCATGCATCTCAACCTGTCGTCCTTTGTCGGACGCGGCGTGGATCCGGTCGGCAATCTCATGGCAGCGGCATTGCGCGTGCAAGACGTCTATCCGGGACAAGCGCATTTCCTGCTCGCCCTCAGGGTCGATGGTTCTCCTGAATTGGAAGCGGCGCGGCGCACATACCGGCAGGCGGCCTTGGATCAGGGTATCCCGGTCTTTGACGAACTCTCGAATGTCGCTAATGCCCTGTCAGCAGTCAGCCATCTGGAGCAACGGTTCGCCGAGAGCGAATAGCTATCCACCGGACGTGACTATTCTGTTCACACCCAGATGGATGGCGGTTCCCCGTTTGCCGTTTCCTGCAGGATTTCCGACGTCTCGGGATCAATGCGGCTGCCGGGCACCGTCGCCAGGATTGCGTCCGCGAATGCCGGCAATGACATGAGCATGGCAGACACACGCACGACTTCTCCACGAACCCCTTCGATACGAAACCATTTGGTCATGGGCGAATAGCGGATCTTGGTGACATTGTCCCAGCGAAGGAACCCGTTTCCTCCGGTGAGCGTTCGATAGTGCAGACCATCCCGTTCGACCCGAAGACGAACGTAGAAGAACTCGACCACCCAATGGGCACCGAGTGCGGCAAATCCAACGAATACCATTGTTATCCATAGCGAACCGGTACTGTTCGGATAGAGAACGGAAAGCACGGCAAGTCCGACAAAAAAAGTCCAGCAGACGCCCCCGACAATCAGAACTGTGCGCGGAAATTGCATGACATTCGACTCAGCCACCGCACGACCACCGAGTCGGCTTTTTGCAAGCCAACCCATCGCGAATGTCATGAGGACAAACCAGGTTCCCCATTGCAGGACATGCATCCACCAGGCGCGATCAGACATGGCAACGGCCTCCGACAAACAGCAATGCTCGTTGTCGAGGGTACATTGGCAGCACTTAGGAAAAGATTAGCGGACAGGACTGAAGCGGATAGACCGCTATCCAAACACAATCCGCTCTCTCGCCCTCGTCATAGCCGGAATTGATCCGGCTATCCATGCCATCGCGCTACGAGATACGATTGTCGGATTGGTTCGGCAACACTTCGAACTTTCGCGATCATCGCATGGATTGCCGGATCAAGTCCGGCAATGAAGAGGGGATGATATGAAAGACATGGCATCGCTCCATCGCCTCTCAAACCTCAATGCGGGCGACGACGGCGCCTTCGGTGACCGTGTCTTCTTCGGCAACGAGGATTTCCTTCACGACGCCATCTTCCGGGGCTGCGACCGGGATTTCCATCTTCATCGACTCGAGAATGAGGATCGGCTCATCTTCTTCGACCTTGTCGCCAACCGCTTTCTCAATCTTCCAAACGCTTCCCGTGATCTCTGTCTTCACGTCGATTATTGTCACGCCGCTCTCCCGTCCAGCTTGTAATCCGGCTCAACATTTCGCGTATTTCCGGTGTTTTGACAAGCGTGGGTCCGACGCGCAATAAAGCGTTCTCTCGGGCACAAAGGGTCAGTACATTTATGGTTCGCCTCAGTGATATGGATCCGGACGACGCGGCGCATCTTCTGGAGAAGGCGTGCCCGGCTTTCGATACGGAACCCTTCGTCTCGGGCCCGCCTCTAACTGAACGGCGTGTCGCCATCGTTACAACCGCCGGTCTCCATCGACGGACGGATCGCACATTCAACCTGGTCGACACGGACTACCGCGTTTTGCCCGGCGACGTTTCGGGCGAAGACCTCGTCATGAGCCATTCGTCGGTCAACTTCGATCGCTCGGGATTCCAGCAAGACGTAAACGTCGTGTTTCCAATCGATCGGTTGCGCGAGCTGGAGGAGGCCGGCGAGATCGGGTCGCTGGCTCGTTTCCACTACGCCCTCATGGGGGCAACGTGGCTGCCTCACGAGATCGAGTCGACGGCAAGAGAGATTGCGGGCCTGTTGAAGGAAGATGCCTGCAATGCGGCGCTCCTGGTTCCAGTCTGACCGAACTGCACCCGCGCCGTTGGCGCGATCGCCCATTATCTCGAAGACGAAGGATTGCCGACCACGAGCATCAGTCTCGTACGCGAGCACACGGCATCGATCCGCCCGCCGCGCGCACTCTGGGTATCGTTCGAACTGGGTCGCCCGTTCGGCGCACCGAACGATGCCGATTTTCAAAGCGGCGTGCTGCGCGCGGGTCTGGCGCTCCTGGAGCGCGACGACGGGCCCGTGATTCTTGAGGACTATCCGATCGACGCTCCCGAGGCGATTTCAGAGGAGGCTATGGAAGGGCTGACCTGCCCGATCCCCCTGCCCAAACCTGAGATCGAGTCGGACTCCGATTTCGTGCGCTCAATCCTCGCCGAGGTCGGTCCACTGGCTCCCTGGTATCAGGTAGCCATTGAGTCCAACGGACGCACGTCGGTCGGTGTGAGCGGCAAGGCTATCGAGGAGAATGTGCGCTTCCTCGCCAGTCTTCTGGAAGGTGGCGAACTGTCTTCAAGAGATGACGACCTCAGTCTTGGCGAGCGCATGCGCGGCGCCACCGAAGATGTCCGGACCTGGTATTTCGAGGCGGCAGGTGCGCGCCCCGGCGGCAGTGCCTCCAGCCAGGCGCTTGCCGATTGGTTCTGGGGAGAGACAGCGGCTGGAACATTGTTTCTCAGATTGCATAAACCGTGTGCCGCGAGCAACGATGCGACATTGCGGGAAGCGGCAAAATCGTTTCTGGTTCCGCGGGCTCAGCAACACCGGCTGACCGACATCTGAGGTGACCGGGTCAAGCCTGCTCCTCGGCAACGACGCGCGGAAGCGGCTCCTCTCGTATCGGCCAGTGCACAAGCGCGGATGCAATGCCGAGAGCGATACTGATCCACCACATGGCATCATAAGTCCCAAATGCGTCGTAGAAGGTTCCCGCCAGCCAGGCGCCGAGGAAGCTGCCCCACTGATGCGCCAAAAAGACGATTCCGAAGAGCATCGACATGTAACGGGTGCCGAAGATATGACCGACAAGAGCACTTGTCAGTGGAACCGTTCCAAGCCAGACGAAACCGATGGCCACGGCAAATACCAGCGCACTGACCGCATTGATCGGGACCATCAGGAACATGCAGAAAATGATCGCCCGCGCGGTATAGAGAAAGCTCAGAAGTCGGCGCTTGGGATATCGCGTACCGAGGGCCCCCCAAACATAGCTGCCGACAGTGTTGCTCAGCCCGATGAGCATCAACGCAGCCGTTCCAGTCCATAATGCGAGTCCCTTGTCGGACAGAAACGTCGGCAGATGCACCGCAATGAATGCAACGTGAAATCCGCAGACGAAAAAGCCGATAAACAGTAGCCAGAAACTCGGGACACTTTTGGCCTCCGCCAGTGCCTGGCGCAATGTTTGCTGCACCTTGGGTGCGGGCTGGGCCGCGCCAATCGCCAGTCCCGCCGACAATGGCAGTACGAGGAGCACCGTCGCAGCCAAGATTGTGAATGCGGTTACCCAACCAAAACCGGCAAGCAATGCATGGGAGTAGGGTAAGACCACGAACTGGCCGATCGAGCCGCACATTGCCGCAACACCCAATGCGCGGCTTCGCGTCTCGGGCGGAAAATTCCGGCCGACGGTGCCCATCATAACCGCAAGGCCGGTTGCACTGAGACCCAGCCCGATCAGCATGCCGCCAATCAGCAATTGGGTGCCGTCCCACGGCAATGTCAGCGTGTAGAGACCGGCGGCATAGGCCAGCGTAGCGCTCGCGGTCACGCGGGCGGCCCCGAATTTGTCTGCCAGCGCGCCCGCGATAGGGGCACCCAGACCATAGAAGAGGTTCATGAGGCCGAGGCCGAGAGCAAAGGTCTCGCGGCCCATGCCAAGATCGGCCGACACCGGTCCAAGGAATATCCCAAGACTTTGACGAATACCGACGACAACCAGCAGGATCATGCCGGCGCATCCAGTCACGATCCAAACGCGTGGCATTAAGCTGCTCGTACTAGATTGAGGTGGCATCAAGAGATGCCATCAATATCCCCGAATGGATCGGAGCGTCTAGGTCATGTGCCATTTATGAGTTCTTGACCTAGGATCGTTCTACCAGCCGCGGCAATCGCGGTAGCGCGTCCACCAATACTGGCTTCCCGTCTGCAGGGCCTTTCGTTTCAGCCATGCACAGGGATCAGCCTTCTTCTTCTGCTGATTCCGCGTGCTGTACCCGTATTGATCGTTCACGCCGAAGGCCGCCGCGAGTTCGATTGGAGCACCCACCGCAAAATGCCCGCCATAGCCCCGGGCTTCGGCGGACGCCGCAAACGCTCCGGTCGCCATCGTGACGGCGACCACCGCTGCCGTCACCGATTTGAGCACTGTCTTCATTCTCTCACTCCGAATTGCGTGCGAGGTTTTTGGCCTCGTAACCCTTGAGAGATGGGGTGTAATTCTCCGGCAATGTGTGCGCATCATCACACTTCGAGACAAAATCCCGAATTATCATTCAAAGTCAGATTGTTAGCGCTCTCGCCAAAAATGTCTAACAAATTCGGCTGCCGGCTTTGAGAAAGCGTGAATTGTTCATTAAATCAATTAATTAGACGATTCTTGGACGGAGGTTCGGGCGTCTTCCCTTTAATAGGCGCGCGCGACTGTCTAGCTTGCGCCGGTCCTTTCTCAGTCGGCTTGCACAACTCCGGCCTGGCCGCAACGCGCCGGGTCCAACGTCTATCGAGAATCCGTTGATGCAGGACAATCCATCGCCGGCAACTTGGGAGCCGTCGATTGCAGCGAACGCGCAGCTTGGGCTTCTGCGGACAGCCATCTGCCGCCTTCGTTCGCTTCCACTGCGCGCTCCCGTCGTAACCGCGCGACAAGTGATTGATGAGATCCTGGACGGTCATTCCAGACATGAACGGATTGGCATTCATCGCTGCCTGGCTCATGAGGCCGGAAACAAGGGCATCGGGCCCTGCCCGCAGAACACGGACTGCGCCGGTCGGGCCGGCGAAGTGAGCAAGATGCAGGCTCACCATCGTCGCTTCGAACCCATGATCCAGCAAAAATGCGGCGTTTTCATTCGCGAATGCTTTTGCGGCGCGCATAGCGAATTTCGGATCCGTCCGCAGATAGAGAATCTCGGCAACGGAACGTTTGGCGACCTCGCCGGGGAAATTGCGCCTGACAACGTCAAGGAACGTGCTGTTGATGAATTGAAACGGTCCCAGCGCCGAGGAGCGGGGATTCTTCGCAAATCGTCTGCCACCAGACTCGGCCTGCATCAATCGCGCGAGCAACCGGTCGATGAAAGCCGGTTTCGCCTCACGCTCTCCGGTGAGAGACTTACTCTTCAGTTCAATCACACCCGCCGTTGCGAGGCGAGGCGCAATGATCGGCGGAATGAGGCACAAGGCCAAAACCGTGTGCGCAAATCGGGCAACAAACGGATTCATGCGGTTCATCCAGCGGCGTCGTGTTTATCAAGCACGCGACTGTGTCGATCTGTGGATGCAGGTGCGTTCCGTCGAACGCTCTAGCCCGGCGAAAAAGCTTCCGTTTCCGGGTCGAGCCAGTGCAGTTGCCCTTCAGCAATCGAAAACCAGGCACCATGAACTGTCAGCTGCCCGCTTTTCACCGCCTCATTCACGAACGGGAATGTTTGTAGATTGGTCAATGAGTGGGCGATTGCACGATGCTCGAGCGCTCGCTGGCGGCTGTCCGGTGTGGCCAGTGACTCATCCTCGACAACCTGGTCCCGAATTTCCGACAATAGGTCGACCCAGGGCTCGATGAAATCGCCGATAGGGCGGTTCTCCGCTGCCTTCAGGGACGCAGAGATTCCACCGCACATTCCGTGCCCCAACACGACGACATGCTCGACTTTTAATCCCGTGACCGCGAATTCGACGGCCGCAGACGTGCCATGATAGCCGGCGCTTGTCTCATAAGGCGGCACGAGGGCTGCAACATTGCGAACCACGAAAAGCTCACCCGGTGCGGCCGAGAAGATGGTCGCGGGATCGACGCGGCTGTCGGCGCAGGCGATGACCATCGTGCTTGGCGATTGGCCCAATGCCATCTGCTCATAGCGTTTGGCCTCGGAAGGATAACGCTCTCTTCGGAATCGCGCATAGCCATGGCGCAGGGGCTCTGGAGGTGACGTGGCCATGAGACTCTAAGCCTCGGATCTTACGGATTCGGGTCTGGCGGAATCCGATTCTTTGGCATTGTCTCGGTGTGGCAATACGGCTCGCAACACGGCATATCCGATAATACCTGACATTATAGACCCTGCGAGTACGCCTATTCTCACGGCGGCCGCATGTTCCGGATCTGAAAATGCCAACGTTCCAATAAACAGACTCATAGTGAACCCGATGCCTGCGAGTAAGGCAACACCGTAAATCTGCATCCAGCTTACACCATCCGGCAGTCTCGCGATCCCCAGCTTCACGCCGACCCACACGAAGGCGATGATACCCAGCTGCTTTCCAAGGAAAAGACCGGCGGCGATACCGAGCGGAATTCCTGCGATAAGATCCGACAGCGAAAGGCCATAAAGAGCAACTCCCGCATTCGCGAAGGCAAAGACAGGCATGACGCCGAAGGCAACCCAGGGCGCCAGACCGTGCTCGATTTGCTTGAGCGGTGAATGACCATCCGCATTCTCCGCTCGAATGGGAATGAAGAGCGCGATGATAACGCCGGCCAACGTGGCATGGACCCCGGATTTCAGGACGCACACCCATATCACCAGGCCGGTGACCAAATACGGCCCAAGACTGGTAACGCCGCGATAGTTCAGATAGCCCAGTATGGCTATGCCGACGGCAGCGATCGCAAGCACCGAGACGGAGAGTTCCGACGTATAGAACAGGGCGATGATGATGATCGCACCGAGGTCGTCGATAATTGCGAGCGCCAGAAGAAAGACCTTGAGTGCAACAGGAACGCGCGAGCCGAGCAGCGCCAGAACACCAAGTGCAAAAGCAATATCTGTCGCGGCCGGAATGGCCCACCCCTTCATGGCGACAGCGTCGCTAATATTGAAGACGGCATAGATCAGAGCCGGAAGCAGCATACCGCCGATGGCGGCCATGATCGGAAGCGACGCTCGTTGCCAGCTCGACAACCGACCCTCGACAATCTCCCGTTTGATTTCGAGACCAACCAGAAAAAAGAAGATCGCCATTAAGCCGTCATTGATCCACAACAGGAGTGGCTTATCGATGGCGAAAGCACCGATCTTGATGACAACCGGTGTTCCGAGGAGCGCGTCGTAGAGCCACGCCAAGGGGGAGTTGTCCAGTGCCAGAGCGAAGGCTGCGGCAAACATCAGAACGATGCCGCCTGCCGCCTCATGCTGAAAGAAGGCCTGGGCGCCGCGCTTGAGACCGCGACCATTGCCCGAAGACGCCATCACTTTTTCGCTCCTTATAGGTCGATCCGCAGAATGCGGAACCCAAACAACGGAAAGGGGCGCCCGCGAATGCGGACGCCTCCCGTTTTCTTTGCCCTGTAGCCGGTTAAGCGGCGGACGATTCGATCGGCGCCATGTGAGGAAGCGTCACCGGCGTGACGAAACCTTCAGGCTTTACGGTCAGTACGCCGCAGTTCACGGAAGCCAGAACAGACTCTGCGGCATTGCCCATCAGCAACCCGGGAATGCCAGACCGGCTGACCGTCCCCATCACGATAAGGTCGATGTCCAGACTGTCGACCAAATCGGCAATGCAACGTTGGGGTAATCCTTGCGGAAGATGAACCTCGTGTTCAATTTCCGCCAGCGGATAGGGTTCGAGAAGGTCGCCAAGTGCACTGCGATGCAGTGCTATGTGCTTGTTGCGGAGATCCTCGCCTATTTGATCCGTTATCTCCGAGGCCAGCGTTTCGCGGTCTTTCCCATCGACATCCCAGGCATGCACGATGTGCAGATAACCGTTATGAGCCTGGGCGAGTGATGTCGCCAGGTCCATGATCTTTATGTTGAGTGCATTCGACTCATCGGTCCCCGCACAAGGATCCACCGCCGCGAGTATCCGCGCAAACGGATCAGGACGGCCCGGCTTGACGATCCAGACCGGGCAGGGTGACTTGCGAATCAAATGTGTAGCAGTGCTTCCGAAGAAAACATTCCGGAGGATGCTTCCACCTTCCGCGCTTGCGATGACCAGATCATGGCCCGATCTCAGAATAGCCCGAACGATTTCCAGGAATGGAGTGCCGCACAGGACCTGCGTCTCGATGCCATCCATCTGGCTGCCATCGATTGCGGGAACCAAACGCTGCAAACGTTTTTCTCGCTCGGCAAGGAGGCTTGCCGTGCGCTGGTTTTCCGGCAGTACATCAACAATTGTGAGCTTTGCGCCGTTCGAAGTCGCGAGTGATACAGCGCGGCCGAGTGCGTCATCACTGCCGATCGTACCATCGTAAACGGCGAGGATATTCTTAAATCGTTTCACGGTTCCTCTCCACTGATTCAGCCTCCACCGTTTTCTTGTGCTGCCGCAGCCTGGAGAGCCTCGACATAGCTTTGGGCCGCTTGCATATCGGTGAAGAATCCGGCAGCCATTCCCAGCAAGAGAAGGACAGCGGCTTTGTCCCAAAACGTAAAAAGGGGTGCGGTCGGGATCTGGCGCTTGGCAAGCGCGATCACCATCGAAACCACAGCAGAAATCGTAAAGAACCCGCTCAGTATGGGAAGAACCAGCGGAGAAGGGTAGAATGATGCGCCCAGAAACAATGCTGCAGCGGTCAGCATCGTTATGGTTATCATCCCGCGGTTATGTGCAGAAACCACGTCGCCGACAGTCGGCGGCGTATTCATTTTCGGGCCCTCAGTCTGCATGGCTCACGAGACCAATGAGCGTATTGCGGACGCACGCTGGACGGGGCGAAGATTCAAGTTTTCACGGGTTGAGGAGTGCACGGGCGGCATCATGACATCGGTCCGACCCTGGGAAGGGAGTATTTGGGAGGGAGGGATGACAAGAGGAGCGATGCCGCCCGGCACGCCTTCACTGGTTCGACGGACGGTGCGATATGACGTGTGGTTGGCCGCCGGGTGGGGATAGCGGACTCTGACGTCTTTTGAACCCTCGAACCATGATTCAACGATGTTATCGCTAGCGCCTCCTTTTTGCATGGATGGGGGGTGCGCGGCGACCGGGCCGGAATGCAAGGAGTATGGGTGGTGCGATATCACTCCGGTCGACCGGTCGGCCGCTGCTGTAGTGGGCCCGGAACGCTTCCCTGCCGATGGCGCGAACCTCACAAATTGTGCAGGCGCCGTGACGTCGATCGGGTGCACGATCAGTGTCTTTGGCAGAGATCGGTTCGACGGGCTCATGAAACTGGTTTCCATCCTCTACAGCTCGCTTGATCTACAAATGGAGGCACAGAACGATTGTCTCCAATGTTTTTTTCGGTTATTTTTAATAGAAAGAATCTATTGCAACTCGACGAGCGCTGGACCTGGAGACGAACAATGCCAAGCATTCGACAATTGGAGTATCTGGCAGCACTCCATACGACGCGTCATTTCAGGCGCGCGGCGGAGTCGGTCGGCGTCAGCCAACCGACTCTCAGCGCCCAGCTCAAGGTTCTCGAAGAGCGCCTCGGCGTTCAGCTTGTGGAGAGAGATCGCTCGAGTGTCATCTTCACGCCGGTAGGCGAGGAAATCCTGGGTGTTGCTCGCGGCGTCTTGCGCGACGTACAGGAAATCCGCGACGTAGCCGCCAGCCAACGCGGCGAATTCGGCGGGCTCATACGCCTTGGCCTGCCGCCGACGATCGGCCCTTACCTTCTTCCACGCATGCTGCCGGCACTCCACAAGACCTACCCGAAGTTGAAGCTGTATGTGCGCGAAGAAGTCCCCCATCAGCTCCCGAACTCGCTGACAGAAGGCCGCCACGACGTCCTGATAACGCCTTTGCCCGTGGTCGGGAGCGAGTTCGAGACCGTGGCCGTATTTCGCGAACCTCTGGTTATCGTCGCCCCCGCCGATCATCCGCTGGCAGCGACGCCGACGATCGATCGCATTCAATTGCGTGGCCAATCGATCCTCAGTCTGGAGTCGGGCCATCAGCTCCATGAGCAGGTCGAAGCCATTTGCCAGGACTTCGGCGCCGACCTTTTGTTGGATTTCGAAGGGACCAGTCTGGACACTTTGCGACAGATGGTTGCCATCGGAATGGGCCTCTCATTCCTGCCCGGCCTTTATGTCGAAGCCGCACTCAGCAAGGATAAAAGTGTCAAGGCTCTCACACTCAAGGGACGGTCGCTTTACCGCACGATCGGTCTGGTCTGGCGACGGACGTCGGCACGCAGCAGCGAGTTCAAGAAGCTTGCAGAGTACACGCGCGAAACCGTAAAGCGGGACTTCCCGGACTTTCCAATCCTTTGAAAAGTCGGCTTCCAAAACAGGACTCTCGGCACAACGTATTCGATTTATTTTTTCTATCAAATAGTTCGATTTATTAGCTTTGAACGACTTGTCTACGAGCGCCATATCCCATGCAATCGCGGGCTACGCCATGCATCGATGTGGCCCACGCACCTCTAACCAAGGAGCTTGCAAATGTTCGACTTCGGCGCTCTCAAGGAGACTGTGGCCAACGTGTTCGAAACCGGTGGAACGGCAACCGAGGTTTTTTCGAACATCGATCTCAACCCCTCGGTGCTGGATAGCCTGCACCTCGACCAACTCGGAGATCTGCTCGCCCAATCCGGCATCGATTTGCAGAGCCTCTCGGATATCCAGGTGACCGAGGTTGTGCAGCAGGTAACCGAGAATGGCGGTTTCGAGGGTCTGGATCTGTCACAGATCGCTGGCAAGGCCGGCCCGCCCGGACAATGAGCTATCGATAGGTTCTCAACCTACACTGTGACCGGGGGGATCGGCTGCAGGAATGGAGCATCGCGCATTTCATCCGCAATCATGTCGAACAAGGCTTCGACTGGCGACGCAATCGTAAAAGTCGGGCTCCACAGAACGGCGATATCCGCCGTAAGCGGCCGCCCCCCGGCAAACAGGGGCCGAAAGACCAGACCTGTTTTCGCAGTTCGTGCGGTAATCGGCATGACGGCGACACCGAGCCCGGCACGCGCCATGGCGGCAAGTGCATGGGGCGAGGCGGTCTCGTGACGAATATGCGGCGAGACGTGCACGAGCTGCGACGCCGATTCAAGAAGATGCCGCGATAGCGTTCCTCTGTGCATAGCGAGCAGGGGGTGCCCCTCCAAATCAGCGACATCCAATCGCACGACGTCGGCGAGAGCGTGCCCTCTGGGCATCGCAACATGGAGGGTCCCGTGTGCCAGAACCCGGTGCGAGAGTTGGGGGCCGATAGGCTGCGCAGCCACCGCAATATGGCCAACGTTGCGCTCAAGCAGTTTCTGCACATCTTCATCCGGCGCTTCGATGATCGATAGACTGGCTTCGGGAAACGCTTTGCCGAACCGTCCCAGTGCATTCGCCAAAAAGGCCTCGATCGATTGGACCGGCGCGATGAGATCCAGACGGAACGAATCCCGTCCACCGGCGCTTGCCGCATTGTCCTGTAGCAATGCCGCGCGCGCCAACAAGTCGCGAAACTGCGGCAGCAGCTCCCGCCCCGCGTCGGTCAGGGCAATCCCCCTGCCGGCCTTTTCGAACAGCGTCACACCCAGATTGGCTTCCAGTGCCCGCAACTGCCGCGACAATGCCGGCTGAGTGATGTTCAAGCGCTCTGCCGCTCGCGTGACATTGCCTTCCTCGGCCGTCTTGACCACATAGCGAAGCTGTCTGAGATCCATGATATTTAATGCCTTCAAAGCATGAATTGTCATAAGATATATATATTGGAGTTATTGAACATCCAACGCTAGTGTTACGGTCAACAGATTTGAGGAAATCCAAGGAACAGAGCCATGAGCTATCAGTCCATCGAAGTGCGCGCGCTCACCGGCACGATGGGAGCGGAAATTCGGGGGGTCGATCTTTCAGGCGATCTGTCCAACCAGGTCAAGAGCGAGATCCACCAGGCCTTCCTCGACAATATGATGATCTATTTCCGCGATCAGACGCTGACACCGCAGCGCCATATTGAGATTGCGCAGCAGTTCGGCAAACCGGCGATCTATCCCTTCCTGAAAGGTCTCGAGGAAGCGCCGGAGGTCAACATTCTCCAGAAGACCGAAAACGATACGGTGAACTTCGGCGGAGTCTGGCACTCGGACACGGCCTACAAGGATTGCCCCGATATGGGCACGCTGCTCTATGCCCATGAGGTTCCCGAGGCCGGCGGCGATACGCTCTTCGCCAATATGTATCTCGCCTACGAGACGCTATCGGATGGCATGAAGGCGATGCTCGACGGATTGATAGGGATCAATAATTCAGACAAGTCCTATGAAGGCGGTCGCGCGGCGAACATAAAAAAGATCGACGGCATGAAGGACGATCTGGCGGACGAGGTCCCGACGCTCGAGTCGGAACATCCTGTTGTCCGCACTCACCCTGAGACAGGACGCAAAGGTCTATTCGTCAATGGCGCCCATACGCTGCGCTTCAAAGACATGACAGTCGAAGAGAGCAAGCCGCTGATCGACTATCTCTGCGCCCACGCCATTCGCCCGGAATTCACCTGCCGGCTGCGCTGGCAACCGAAAACACTCGCCGTATGGGACAACCGCTGCACGCAGCATTTCGCGGTCAACGACTATTCCGGCAAGCGCCGGCTGATGCATCGCGTCACCATCGAAGGAGACCGGCCGCATTGAGTTGGGGAAGTAAGAAAGTTCGCAACCCCTCACCCAACCCTCTCCCCAGGGAGACGGCTAATGGCCGCTGGATTTTGCGGCTTTGTCCCTTCTCCCTGGGGAGAAGGCTAGGATGAGGGGAACGTGCCTCAGATGATCACACCCTCAATGCCGCCCGGCAAGCTCACATGGAGGATGTCGAAAATCCGCGTGTCCGGCCCAAGCCTCGAAGCCTCACCGAACGCGCCTTCAGGCACCATTGAGTAGACAGCGAGGCGCCATCGCGTCGGATCGAGACAGATTGCCGTGAATGCGGGAGCAAGTCCCTCATGGCGGCGCTTTGCTTCAGTGGCAGCGGCGTCGACGGAACCGGCTTCCGTGATCTCAACGAAGGACTGGACGGCGACGGTAGCATCGTCGAGTGCGCCGGTGACCTTTGCCTCAAGAGCGATCCAATCGGCTACCGCCGGGCGACCGAAGCTATCGATGATGCCTTGAAAACCGGGCCCTGTGAGGAACTGGGCAGCGCCGGCGGCATCGCTCCAAAGATAAAACGTGCCATAGAGATTACCGCCGTGCCGCGCTTTGCGCTGCGCCATCCAAACCTTCATCCCCAGTCCGGGGAAGGAGTCATAATCGGCTGCTTTCCCCCTGACGCGCTCTTCGATGACTGAGCTGTCGAAGTCTTTGGGGAGCGGAACAAGATACTGCATGGAATACATCGGCTGCTGACCTCCTCGATCGTCGTGGGCGGAACATAGCCGCCATCCACATTGGGCTAGCATTGCCTGCATTATTCGGATATCGAATAATCTTGAGATACAACTTCAATATAATTGAAGGTAACCATGCGCGATATCGACACTAGTTTGCTGCGGGCATTCGTCGCCGTCATCGACAGCGGGAACTTCAGCCGGGCCGCCCGGCAACTCAACAGAACGCAGTCCGCACTCAGCATGCAGATCAAGCGGCTCGAAGAACTGGTCGATGCCCCCCTCTTCGAGCGAACGGTTCGCCCGCCGCTGGTCACAACGGCCGGCGAAGCTCTGATCGCCTATGCGCGCGAGATCCTGGCGATCAACGACGCAGCACTGGCAACGATCAAAACGAACAGACTTGCCGGAAAGGTACGTCTGGCACTTATGGAAGACTATGCCGCGACACGGCTGGCGCCCATTCTCGGTGCTTTCCTGGCCGAACAGCCGGGCGTTCAGGTCGAGGTTCACACGGGTCTGACCGGTTCCTTTCTGGACGAAATCGGTTCCCGGTTCGATGTGGTTCTTGCAACGACGCCGGTCGGCAGCACTGACGGAGAATTCCTGTACCGCGGGGCGAGCGTCTGGGGCGCCGCCCCTGCCTTCGATCCTTCACAGCATGATCCATTGCCACTGTCGCTTTACGAGCATGGCTGCCTATTTCGCAAATGGAGTACCAATGCGCTCGACGCGGCCGGTCGGCGCTGGCGGATGGGCGTCGTATCGTCAAGCCTCGGCGCCATCGCGGCATCGGTCCGCGAGGGATGGTCGGCATCCGTGTTCAAGGCCAACACACTGCCGGCCGGCCTGAAGGTGCTGGACGAATCCGACGACATGCCGCCTCTGCCCGACTACGAGATCCGACTGTTCCGGGCACCCAGCGCGAACAACGGTGCTGCACGATCTCTCGCAGACTTTCTTGTCGAACGCGTTCCAGGCGACCATGCATCGGCGTTGCCGGAAGAGAACGGCTTCCTGGCCAGTGCCTGAGCGCATTTGCCTTCTTCAGGAATGTTGAAGTTCTTCATTCCGATTTGTCGTTATTCGAAGCGACAGTGCCCGCCCTAGATTGAACCCTGTTTGAATACCGGCTCATTCAGGGACTCAAGAAAGTGCTCGACAGAAACACAGATCCGCATCGTGCTATATCCAATCGGTCTGGGGCTAAGAGTTGGCTCGCAATTGCCAGACACGGAGCCGAAAGCACGAACGCACTCGCGATCAGTTCGGGACTCTTCGGCATTTTGTACGGCGCTGCCTGCACATCGCTCGGCGTCTCGGCGCCACTTGCGGCGCTTTCAAGCCTGCTCGTTTTTTCCGGCGCCGTTCAGTTTGCCGCCTTGCCACTGTTGGATGAACCCCTGGCGTTGGGTGCGATAGCCGTATCCACGCTCCTTATCAGCAATCGCATCATCCTCATGGGCATCTCGATTGCACCGCATCTGGCAAAACGGCCCCTACTCCTTCGCATTGCTACGCTTCACTTTCTCACGGACGGCTCCTGGGCTGCGACAGTCACAGAGACGCGCACCATTGACAAATATCCGTTCTTCATCGGCGCCGGTGCGTGGGTCCTGCTTCTGTGGATCGTCGGCACGATCACCGGAACCCTCGTCGCCGGTGCACTGGATCCAGCGATGCTGAGCGCATTGCGCTTCTCCGGCATCCTGTTCCTCGGTCTGCTCCTTCTTCTGGTTGTCGACAAGACAGGGATGCGCCATGCCCCTTGGATGCTCTCGGCCGCATCTGCCTGGATCGCAAGTCTGGCTCTGCCCTTGTCACTGGCATTTACGGTCGGTGTTGTTACAGGCGGCGCCCTTGCCTTCGCAATCGAACGGCCCAGCGATGAATGAACGCTTTCTTGCGGCGATGATTGTCATGGCAGCCGTTACGTTCGCATGCCGGTTGATTGGTTTTCTGATTGGAACCTATGCAGGCGAAGGCCGCCAGCTTCGCCGGGTCCTCGATACCCTGCCAGCCTGTGCCATTGCCGCAGTCATAGGACCTGCGGTAGCCGCAAACCCCTCGCAGGCCCCGTCCTTGCTCATTGCCGGCGCCGTGTTTCTCGTCTTCCAGCGATTCCTGCTTGCGCTCGGTATCGGAACAGCAGCTTTGCTTTTGATGTGAGGCAAACGGCCTGCAGATTTGCTACCATCGGGCCAACAGTCGGCGTGCGAGACGAGCCACGCCCAAACTTCCCATGGAGTCAGGACAGATGCAGGACATTGCAGCGGCACGACAAGTTCAGATGTTGATCGGCGGAGAGCGTGTCGATAGCGCTTGCGGCGAAACAATCGCCGTGGAGAACCCGGCCAACCGCTCGGCCATCGCGCATGTACCGCGCGGACAGAAAGAGGATGTCGACAGGGCGGTCGAGGGCGCCGCCGCCGCATTCGAGAGCTGGCGCAAGGTCAATCCGCGCGATCGCGGCCGCATGCTCCTGAAAATCGCCGACGCGCTCGAGGCTCGCATTGAAGACCTGGCACACACCATTGCGGAGGAGACGGGCAACGCGTTGCGCACCCAGGCGAGACCTGAAGCGACGCTGACCGCAGACATCTTCCGCTACTATGGCGGCCTTGCAAGCGAGATCAAAGGCGAGACCCTGCCGCTTGGCGAGTCGACGCTCAGCTATTCCCGCCGTGAGCCCATCGGCGTGGTCGGCGCGATTATCCCCTGGAACGCCCCGGTCCTGTTGGCGGCGCTCAAGATTGCGCCGGCGCTGTGCACCGGCAACACGATCGTATTGAAGGCCGCGGAGGATGCCCCGCTCGGCGTCCTGCTCATGGCCGAGATTGCCGAGGAGCATCTGCCTCCCGCCGTGCTCAATGTGCTCACAGGCTACGGCCATGATTGCGGCGCCGCGCTCGCTGAAAACCCGGTCGTGCGAAAACTCTCCTTCACCGGCTCGACGGCCGTCGGCAAGATGATCATGAAAGCGGCATCGGAGCGGGTGGTTCCAGTCTCGCTGGAACTTGGCGGCAAGAGCCCTTCAATTGTCTTCCCCGATGCGAATGCGGACTGGGCTGTCGATGGCGTCGTCAACGCCATGCGCTTCACCCGCCAGAGCCAGTCCTGCACAGCCGGATCGCGTCTCTTCCTGCACGAAGACATCTTTGACGAATTCCTCGAAAAGCTCGTCGCCAAGACGTCGGCCCTCAAGCTTGGCGACCCGCTCGATGAGGCGACCGACATGGGGACCATCATCAACCAAAAGCAGTTCAACCGTGTGTGCGACTATGTCGAGGAAGGACTCAAACGCCCCGATGCCAAGCTCATCACCGGCGGCATGCCGCCAAGCGAAGGCCCCTTGAGCGAGGGCTATTTCACGCTCCCCACGATCTTTGCGGACACCTCCAACGACTGGCGCCTGGCCCGCGAAGAGATCTTCGGGCCCGTCCTCGTTGCTATTCGCTGGTCGGACGAGGCAGACGTAATCCGCATGGCCAATGCCAGCCACTACGGCCTCGCCGCATTTGTTTGGTCTCGCGACATCGGACAGGCGCTACGCACGGCCCATTCGGTCGAGGCCGGATGGGTGCAGGTCAATCAGGGCGCCGGACAGGTGTTGGGCCAATCCTATGGCGGCACGAAGGAAAGCGGCATCGGCCGCGAGTTCTCGCTGGAAGGCATGCTCGACAGTTTTACGCAGAAGAAAAGCGTGACGGTGAATTTGGATGTGGGGGCCAACGGCTAATAATCTTCGTTGCAGTAGATCAGGATGCTGTCCGGCCGCTCAGTGCTTCCAATTTGGCGTCAAGATCGATTCGAGACTCATGCCGGGATAAGATCCTCTGGAATGCCTTTGCTTTCGCTGCTGATTTTGGACCTGATCCGAGGACCTTTGCCGCAATCGCTGCGGCTTCCTGTTGCCTGACGGAACGATCGCTTTTCATTTTCTCAAAAACCGGCATGAATTCCATCGATCCATCCAAACCAAGTATGAGTTGTTGCGCATAGGTGTCCACAACATCTGCCCGCACGACAGTTGGCACTTTGCTGCGCTTACGAGATGGCGGCTTTGCTTTTGTCAATTGCGCTCGCACTGAATCCGAAAAATCGGCGACGCTACCCTCTTTGTTATCGCCAATTAGTTCGCTAACAAGTCCGATATCACTGATCACGGTTTTTCGTGATGTGAGGCGAGCAAGCTGGTCGAATGATATGAGCAGTGCTCTAATCTCAAGAAGTGGTGATCCTGGGTGATGGCGCTCTGCGCAGGGAGTAGGTTTGGCATAAGCGACAAACTTCTTTACCTGATCGTTCGCTCCTAAACGAACAACATCTGCCAACTCTCGAATGCCGCTTGAAAGCTGATGGTTTCCACTTGATTCTGGCAATAGGGAAAGAGCGTCCAATATCGCAGCCATTTCCTTGCACTTCACTGGCCCATCCTCTCATGTATGTACCCGCCCAATTCGTCAAAAATTGTTTTTAGATTTCGCTCAGTAGGTGAATTGCCTGAATTAGCATAAAAGACTCGCTGCCCAGCATGAACACCAAGAACGGCCCTATCCGGAACAAAAATCCCATCAGGGAATACTTCGGTGTGAGCACCTGACTGCTCCACCCGCTCCTTCAGTTCATCAAGTGCATCTCTCTCGTGCGCGACTCTGGAATCAGTCATATTCGCAACAACACCCAATATCTGCAAAGAAGGAGTCGCAGGTTTTAGCTTATGAAGCTGGTCGATAAACGTCGCGACGGCTTCGCCCGACAGTCTGTCTAGAACCGTTGGAATAAGAACGTGAGTTGAAGCACACAATGCCTGAACGCAGCCCGCGGTTAGACGCGGCGGCGCATCCAGAATAATCCTGTCAAAGTTCGATTGGACCTCATCGCTATGAAGAATTGCAGCCAGATTGTATCTGACGTCATTCGTCTGATCCCCGATCAACCAGGTGACCATCGTACTGTTTTCATATTGTGCTAGATCATAGAATGCTGTGACTGCCTTTGCATTCTGTATTCCAGTTACAGGCGATATAGCATCCAACAACCAGTTTGGATCAGCCTCACCCGCTATTACCCTACTGGCTTTTGAAGCCTGGCCGCGCCCTGGCCGCCCATCAGGGCCCGGCACGAGCATAGATGTTAGAGAACCCTGATAATCGAGATCTATTGCAAGGACTCTTTCTCTGCGTGCAATTGCAAAGTAAGCTACCAAATTCGCTGCAAGTGTCGTCTTCCCGACACCACCCTTGAGATTCGCCAGAGTAAGTATTGGCTTGCTTCTCGCCAATTTCGGCTCGTATCTCTCAGGCGTCAAGATTGGTTTCGTCAGCCAAATACCCGGCCCGCGGGTATCCACTGCCTGTCGCACGCGCTCTAGTTGTTTTCGTGCATTCCACGCGTCGTGAAAAGGCCTCCAGAATTTTTGCAGAAGGCCGAATCTTCTTGCAATTCCAATAACAAGCGCAGCAAGGGCAAAGCCCAGAAACTCCTTTAGCCCATTGAATGTCAATGCATCCCAAAACTCCATCAGGATACTCTGCATCTACGCTCACCCCGCTCACCAATGGCATTCAACGTAACCTCTCTCTGCTGCCATTCAAAGAAAAACGGTCATCATCCACAGCAATATTCCTGCAGAAACATCGTCATCAACTGCGAGGACACTTCAAAATTGAAACAAAAAAATTGATTACGGCACCGAAAGATTCACAGTTACTTCCGGTTCAACACCAAGAGCGCCATTCCGGCCGTCACCGCGGCGATGCCGCACCACTCGATCAATGACGGATACTCCGCCAGCACCGGTATCGCCAAGAGGGCCGCCGTTGCCGGTACGGACGCGGAAAAGCCTGCCGTTGCGGTCGGGCCGAGATGGATTGCTGCGAGCGCAAACAGGATGAGCGCGAAGAATCCCGGCCCAAGTCCCTGGAACAAGGCTTGGAAGACGATGGTCGACAGCTCAGCTTCGGCCAATCCGGTCGGCAGCAGGAAATACCAGAGCGGCAAATAGATCAGCGCATTCGGTAGATTGATCAGGGCCAGGGCCTGGCGCGGGGTCACGTGCCAGTAGCGGAGACTGAATATGTAGACCGACAACACCGCGGACGCGCTCAGAAAGAAGACAATGCCAAGAACCGTATCGGCGCCGCCGCCCGCCATACCGGGTATACCCAGCAGGATACCGCCCAGGACAATGACCGCGATTGCCAGAGCCTGGAAGTGACCCGGAACATCGCGGGCAACGAGATAAGCCACTACCATCGTAAAGAGGGGCAGGGACCCGTTGACGAACACTCCGGCATAGGCGGCGGAAGCTTCCGACAGACCAAGATAAAGCAGCAGTGAGTAGATCGCGCCGGGACCGCAGAGCACCATGATGGCCATTGCGTGGAGTGGCAGGTGATTGGGCCACCAGGATCGCAAGAAGGGCAACACCAACAATCCGGTGACCATGAAGCGGAGCGCGGAGAGATCGTAGGGGGTCAGGGCCGTGATGACGCCCGCGCGGGAGAACACGATCATACCCGACCAGATGAAGATAACCCCGACAGCGCTTGCGATACCGACGAGTAGATTGGGTCCCGGCAAGAGATTGGCCTTGATTGGTCTTGCGGCAACGCGCAGCTAAAGCATCACCGGTCGTTTCACCGAATTGGATTATTCGCGGAACGATGAGCTGTCTACCACCCGTTTATTGTCCATTGCCCTCAACCGGGCCATGGCGACGATGCCGAACGCCGGCCCGGCCGCCAGACAGACGATCACGAACGGCCACCCATAGCTTGCTGCAAGAAGCGGCGCCATCTGCACGGTTATGAATGTCAGCGTAAATCCAAGCGCCGTCTGAAACGTCATCAGGCTGCCTGCCAACTCCGGCGGTGAGGCATCGGCAACCAGCGCAGAGAATTGAGCGGAGTCCGGGATGACGGTCGCTCCCCATATGACCACTAGGATGAAAGTCAACCAGACCGGCCCGCCGAAGGTCACAGCCACGGCGATCGCCGCCGAGCCGCTAAAGGCCATGGAGAGCAAGGCCACTTTCGCCTTTCCGACCCGGTCCGCGCTCAGACCGGCAAGAATGCCCGCGACGCTCCCCATGGCAATGGCAATGAATGCCGTCACCTTGGAATAATGTTCGGCATCCATTGCGGCCATGGACGCGGAATAGGAGGCAGCCGTGATGGCGGCGATCCAGGCCCACATGGCATAGAGTTCCCACATATGGCCGAGATAGCCCGCATAGGCCAGTCGGACACGGCGATTGGTCCACGCCATTCCAATTGCCCGCGGATCGAACCTGGTTGCAACACCGTGGTGCGGTCCGACCTGGGCAAGGAGGCATAGAACACCGCCAACCACAGCGCCGACCGACGCGACGCTAACTGCCAATCGCCAGTCGGCCCCGCCGCCGAGGGAAATGAGGTGCGGCAGTGCCGTGCCCATCGTCAATGCGCCCACCAGTAAGCCGACGAGAAATCCCCGATCCTTCACGCCCCAGCCAATGGCGATTTTCATGCCCACCGGATAGACACCCGCCAGCAATGCGCCGGTCAGAAACCGGGCGACAATCGATAGGGCGCTGCCTGGTTCGGTTACCAGAAGAATAGCATTCACCAATGCAGCAGCGATGGCAGACACCGCAAAGACCCGGCGCGGATCGAACCGGTCGGCAATGCCGAGCACGGCAGAAATGAGCGCGCCAACGACAAATCCAGCCTGTACGCCACTGGACAGAGCAGCCTGGCGAACGGGCGACATCGAAACTTCGCGCAGCATATCGGGAAGGATTGCTGCGGACAGGAACCACAACGACATCGCCAGGACCTCGCCCGACATCAGGAGCACGAGTGAGCGGACTTTCATATCAATCAGACGCCCAAACCGGAGTTTGCGGCGGCGAGCACTGCTGCAATCGACGTGGTCGTTTGGGATCGGTCATTTGGGATGATGATGCTCAATAGCGCGTCGGCGATGAAAGACTGACAAGAGACGTCTCATCCGACCTATTTGGAAACCGGCGCCGCGTCTACCCTTGTTCCGGAAGAAGCTCTATCGGCTCTGTATTGCGGAGAGGCTTTACATCTTCTCATATTTGAGAAATATTCTCTATATGAGTAGTTTTCCAAATGCCGAACAAACGCTCGACGATCGCATCGCGAACGGATTGAAGACGCTCCGGACCGGCCGTGGATGGTCGCTGGATGAGCTTTCCGAGAAATGTCATGTCAGCCGTGCGACGCTATCGCGATTGGAGAAAGGCGAAGTCAGCCCGACCGCAGCGGTACTGGGTAAGCTTTGCTCGGCCTATGCCCTGACAATGTCGCGGCTGATGGCGATGGTTGAAACGGAGTTCGAACCCTTCGTTCCTCGTTCGAGACAAACCGTATGGCAGGATCCGGAAACCGGATTTCTCAGACGATCCGTCTCACCGCCCACCGAGGCGCTGGCTGGCGAGATGATCCAGTGCGAAATCCCGGCCGGCACGCGCATCGAATATGCCGGTCCGTCGCGGCCCGGACTTGAACATCATCTCATGCTTCTTCAGGGGCGACTTGCAATGACCGTTGACGGTCAATCCTATCAACTACGCAAAGGTGATTGCCTGCGATATCAGCTTTTCGGCCCCAGCATATTCGAGACCGGTCAGGGGCAATCAGTGAAATACATTCTGGCAATGATGTGAGGCAATTTGAGTAACGAACACTGCATAGAGTCGCTGACAGTCGATGGTTTCGATAGGCATCGGGAGGAACTCGCACGCGTTCTGAATGCGTGCGTTCATGACGGCGCCAGTGTCAATTTCATCGTGCCGCATAGCATCGATGAAAGTCGCGCATTCTGGAAGCAGAAGGTGAGGCCAGGCTTGGCGGATGCAACCCGCATCCTGCTGGTCGTCAAATCCGAAGACCGGATTGCGGGCACCGTGCAACTGGTTTTCGATACACCGCCCAACCAGACCCACAGAGCCGATGTGTCGAAACTCCTCGTCCATCCCGATTTCAGGAGCCGGGGGATCGGCAGAGCGCTCATGGTTTCGCTTGAGGAAAAAGCAAGCAAGATTGGACGCACGCTTCTGACCCTCGATACCGCCGGCGCACACGCCGAAAAGCTTTATCTATCGCTCGGATATGCCATTGCGGGCATCATTCCCGCCTATGCGCGAGATCCGATTGAGGATCGACTGGACCCTGCGATATTCATGTACAAGATGCTTTGAGGCTTATGGATCAGCCCTTCAGCAGGAGGGAGATATCCAGATAGATATCGCCGATCGATGACTTGCCCGATGTGTATTCTCCATCCGGGTCATAATAGTCTTGCTGCGCTTTGCCGATTGCCGAAAGAACGGCTTCCCCATACTGATCCGCCGTTCCCTGAACCGGTACTTCACCGAAGACGCGTCTTGCTTCGCTCACGGCACCTACACACACCATCCGGTCGTACTGGCTTTGGCTGGCCGCAGCGCTCCGCTTGTCGATAATGTCGGATATCGCCGACTGCATCTCTTCGGCAGTCATCGTCATGGCTGGCCCCGCATCCGGTATCAGGCAGCCGCCGGGGCACCGGACCAGACACCGCCGCGCGGTCCGGTGTTGTAGCGGTCGGCAAACTCCGGCGCCAAAGGCCGCGGCTCGCGGGTATTGAGCCACAGACGTAGCAGACAACGCCGCCGTTCAGGCTCGGGCCAATCCTCGAACCCGGTTCGCCAATGCAGTAGCACATAGTTGTTCACGAACTGGATGTCCCCCCGCTCCAGCCACATGTCCAGGCGAACCTCTTCGCTGAGAGCGGTGTCGAGCACACTGGCAAGTGCCGCTTCGTCTTCTTCGGCAAGCGGCTGACCGATCTTGTCATGGGCCGAACGCATGATCTTGTCGTTGATGCAACAGCTCATATAACCCTCATGTCGGCTAAATACCGGTATGCGGTTATGGGTAACCTCATCGAGCTGGCGTGTCGGGCCTTCCCCGCGCAGGTCATGATGATAGCCGGTCAGGAGCCGTTCCAGATGCTCGGGATGCCGCTCAAGCAATTCATTGAAGACCGTCATCGAACTTGCAATGGCGCTATGACCGCCCGATCTCGCCGGCTGCAGACACAGCAGAGCCGTAATATCGGATGTGTCGACATGAGGATGCAGCTTGTCGCTCGAACGGTAGCCGCGATCGTTCACATTGTTCACATAACTCTGGCCGCGATTGGTGACCTCGGCGATGAGTTGGCCTTCGCCGTTCTGGCTGATGGGATTGCCGAGATAGCTTCCGATCCCCCAATACACCGCTTCTATCTGTTCACGGTTCCAGCGATCCAGCGGCAGACCACGGATCAAGGCAAATCCGCGCCCGTTCTGAATCTGTTCGAGCAAGCCGGCCAATGTCACAGCGAAGCCGGCAAGCGGGAAATCGTCACGGCCGAACTGGCGGGCTTGTATGTCCGACGGCTGCAAACCAGCAAGAGCCGCCTCGATTTCGGACACTTCGCTTTCCGACACGTGATGGATCCAGCCTGGATCGTCACGCAACGCAGGCCCCCGCCATGCAACAGGTCCCTCGATCGGTTTCAGATCGCTCGAACGCACATCAATTCTCCGTGTTTGTCTGGGCGATATTTCAACCGCCTCCCCCGCCTATGTCAACGCAGCCAACGAGTCCGACCTCGGCGTCGACAAGCAGCTTGCGTGCACGATTGCAACCGGACTTGCTCGCCAATAGAAGTGACGCCTCACTTTTCCTGATACGATACCATGACATTCAGATTGCGTTTTGAGGTGTGACCATATGTTCAGGAGCTTTCTCGCAGTTGCGTTTTGCTACGTATTGTTGAACGTCAGTCCGCCCGTGACGGCCGAGCCGTTGACCTATGGCAACCAGTGGGATCCATTCTACAAGAAGCTCTCGAAGGAAAACCCGCAACTAATGCCGCCGGATTGGCGGGAACAGATCACTTTGCCACCGCCGCCGGGCGATGCGTTCACGCGCGAGGAAGTCACCTACATCATCGCCCTGAAACCCCTGCGCGGCAAATATCAGAGCCAGATCGATGCGCAGATCAGAGACGTTGTCCATCCATTCACCCAAGGCCTGTCGCTCGACTCACAGCGCACAGCAGCGCTGGTGACTTTCTGGGAGGCGGTGCTTCCGGACGTCACGCGTGTGGCCATGCACTTCAAGGCGAAGTTCGATCGGGCACGACCACGTCAATATTCGACGGAAATCGCAGCTTCGATTGCGCCGCCCGGGCATCCCGCCTATCCGAGCGGTCACTCGACCGACGCACATACATTGGCGCTGCTCCTCTCCAGCATATGGCCAGAGAAAAAGACACAGCTTCTCAGCATCGCCTTTCAGATCGCCATGAATCGTGAAATCGGCGGCGTGCATTATCGATCGGACACGGCAGCCGGCTATCTACTCGCACAGCAGATTGCTGCGCTCCTGCCGCAGAACCCCAAGGCAAAAAAGCTGATCGAAACGTTGAGGTCGGCGTTGCTCAAGAACTAGGACGAGGACCCACAGACACCCAACGATAATCTGACTGCTGCCAGTCTGATGAAGGCAGGGTAATTCTGCGCCAACCCATCTTCGCGAAGGGCGATGCGCGGTAAACCGCGTGATCAGTGTTGAATGGCAAAACGCCATCAACAGCGAACGACCAAGTTCGCCGCTTGTGACCCACCCCGGACATTTGTTTCACAACGACTAATAGCAGCAAGGCGGACAAACCGGCCGTTGGAAGAAACTATTTCAACGGCCGGTTTCGAAATGCCGCACCAAACTGAACGCTTTTATTTTTCAATATTGACAATTAATTCCTTCGCCCTCATATGCTGTCAAACATGACAAATTATGGTGGATCATGAAACCTCTGAAAATTTCATTTGTGACACTGCGGCCAGGCGGTACCGAAACCGTCGTGTTGCATTGGCCAGAGCGTCCGTAGCGCGCCATGGCAGGACGTCCCTCAAACCGCGATGAACGTTTTGAACAGGTCATGGTAGCGCTGACAAGCTGCGTTGCCCGCTATGGCCTGGACGGCGCATCACTCAGCGCGATTGCCAAGGAGGCTGGTTTGTCCCGTCCTTTGATCAGGCATCATCTGGGCAATCGAGACGAGATGATTGCGGCTCTTAAAGACTATTTGTTGCAAAGCTTTGCGGTGCAGAACGAGGCAATGATCGCCAGTTTGCCTACCGAAGCACGGTCGGAGGCACTGGTCGATCTGCTGTTTTGCGACAGTGCCGGGTCCTCGCCGGACATGGTTCTCGCCTTCGCGGCGTTGACGGCCCGGTCCGCTGAAGACACCGGTCTGCGTGCGGCCTGCCGCGAATCTATTTTGGAGTTCGAGGCTGCGGTCGCAAGCATATTGCGCTCTGACCATCGGCAAGCCGACGGCGATGCCTTGAACGCGGCCGCACATGGCATCGCCGCGCTGTATCTAAACGTAGCGTCACTGGCACCGCTGGATATGCCACAGGAATGGAAAGAAACCGCACATGAAGTCGCGCGGAAAATGCTGAATGGATTGGAGAACAATCAATGAAACAAGATCGATTGCTCAACTACATTGCGTTTGCCGCGCTGATGATATCGACGGCGTTCGGCTTCCAGTCGCTCTGGGGTCTCTTGTTCCTCTACTGGACGATCCCGAATTTCTACTCGGGCCACGCCTTCCTGCTATCGGAGGTAACACGCGACGATGATCCGATTCTGTTCTGGCTGATCCAGATCGCCTGGGTGGTGCTCGGTCTGATGCTGATTGCTGCTGATTTCTTCCCCGGCTGGAGCTGACCAATGCCCCGAATGCTGCACCTGCTGCCAGTTGATGCCTATACAAGCCAAGAGTGGTTCGACCGCGAAATACGGGACATCTTCTCGAAAACCTGGCGCTATGCCGGATTCATGGAAGATGTCAGCGAACCAGGCCAGTACATCACTGTGCAAGCGGGCTTGAACAATATCTTTGTGGTGATGGGCCGCGACCGCCGGCTACGCGCTTTCCACAACATCTGCCGTCATCGGGGAACGCAATTGATCCGCGCGGTGGGCAAGACCCAGAAGGCACTGACCTGCCCCTACCACGATTGGACCGATGATCTGGAAGGAAATCTGATCTCAGTGCCTGAAGAGCAGGAAGAGTTCGGCCAAGTCGATAAATCCTGCCTCGGCCTGAAACCCGCGAAGGTCGACATCTGGAAGTCGATGATTTTTGTCCATCCGGACCCAGACGCGTCATCGATCGCCCAATGGTTCGGTCCGGTGGAACCGCATATCGGACCACATGTCCCGGAAGAACTGGTCGAATATGAAGAGCTGAAAACCGGTTATGAGATCAAGGCCAACTGGAAAGTCGTGGTCGAGAATTACATCGACGTCTACCACCTGAGCCACCTGCATTCGAACACGCTGCAGATGTATGACCACAAGGCCGCACAGTATCACTGGGAAGGCCCGCACTACATGTTCTGGGAGCCGCCGGTTGAAGCGTTTCTGAAGGATCAGGAAAGCAAGCTGATAGCGCCAAGGGTGATCCCCAAAGATATGAATGGCGCCTGGGTTCCAATGCTGTTCCCGGGGGTCGGGCTGGCGGGATCCGAGGATGGCTGGAACATCTTCATTGTCGAACCGCTCGGGCCTGAACTGACCCGGGTCAGCAACCGAGGCCGCGTGTCGAACAGCTCTGACTGGGAGTTCTCCAAACAGTCGATGAAGTCTTCGATGTTCTGGGCCAAGTTCGGTCTCAGCGGCAAATATGAGGCCCACGATGCGATGAGCGAGGACGATCCGATGGTCGCCGGCGACTTCACCGGAGAGGATATCTATGCCTGCGAACAGCAGCAGAAATCGCTGAAGTCACCCTTTTTCGAAGTTGGCCCGGCTTCAAAAGGTGAAAGCCCTGTTGTCGAGCACCAGAAGGTTGTTCTGGAGTGGCTGGAGTCCGGCAAGTGAGCGTGCGCAACTTCCATCCGCTGACCGTTCTGGATACCCGCGAGGAAATCGGCGGCATGGCCAAGACGGTATATTTCGACGTACCCGACTCCTTGCACGAGGCCTTCACCTGGCGACCCGGCCAGCATCTGTCCCTCCGTTTCACGGTGAATAGAGAGGAACAGCGCCGCAGCTACTCCATCTCTTCCTCGCCTTTTACCGGTGACCCGTTGCGGATCACGGTGAAGCGGGTGAAAGCCGGCATTGTCAGCAACCACATCAACGACAATGTGCAAAAAGGCGACGTGATCGACGTGATACCGCCCTTTGGCGGGTTTTGCCTCGATCCCAGCACGACGGCACGGCGCACGCATTACTTCTTCGGCGCTGGCTCCGGCATCACACCACTCTATGCGATGCTCAGTTCGGTCATGGCGGCGGAGCCCGCCTCATTCGCCCATCTCGCCTATGGCAACAACAACGAAAAGAGCATTTTGCTGGAGGACGGTCTGAATGCCTTGTGGGAAAGCAACCCTGACCGAATGACAATCCACCACGTCTTCTCCAAACCTGGATTTTGGTCCGCCGCCGACTATTGGCGCAAAGGTGTCATCGATAAATCCGCGATAGAGTCACTGATCGCCGAGAACCCACCCTATGCACAGGACGCGCAGTACTATGTATGCGGGCCGGGCAGAATGAACATCGCGGTAAAGACCGCGTTGATGTCGATAGACGTTCCCGCATCCCGCATACACATGGAGAGCTACGGTGGCACAGCCGAGCTGGACACGAGCATAGAGGGTGTGGCCGCAATGGCTGAGATCACATTGGGTGGAACCAAACACGCGGTCGACGTCGCCAGGGGGCAGACTGTGTTGGAGGCGGCGAAGGAAGCCGGCTTAAAACCACCTTTTTCCTGTCAGTCAGGCGTCTGCGGCGCCTGTCGCGCCAAACTGAGCAATGGAGCCGTCCATATGCGCACGCGTATGGCGCTTGAGGACGCGGATATATCCAAAGGCGCTATTCTCACCTGCCAATCCCTGCCAACGACGGACAACCTATCGCTCAGCTACGAATAGGTCACGAACGCGTACCAGCTCCCTGGCCATGTGGGTGGCATCGCTCACCGCATTCGTTGCCGGAGCAGTCATCGGACGAACCGAAAGAACATCCGGTTTATCCTATTAGCAGACATTACCGATATTGAATATCGCAATGTGTGAGACGTCCGGTTTAGCCGGTCGATGCGTGCGGCTGGAAAGTGCTGACCTGCTGGGCCACGTCCACAACAAACTCGATAAGTCCAGACTCAGCACTGCGGGGGTAGACCGCTTGAAACTCCAGATCATCGAGCGGCGGAGCCGTCTCCAGCAGACGTAGTTCACCCCGGTCACGTTCATCCCGCAGCACCGATGGCGGTAACAGGCTGATACCCAGCCCGGCTTTCGTGAGCGACGCGACCACACCAAGGCTGTTGCACACATCGACCCGCCTCGGCCGCAATCCATAGCGCCGAAACCAGAGTTCGATCACATCATGTAAATTGGACTCCCGCCCCAGCGTGATGATCGGCAGGGCGGCAAGGTCCTCGGGCCGCAACTCACGGTCCGGAACCTCGAGACTGGTGCTGGCCATCCAATCATAGCGAATATGACCCAGCGATGTGGTCACCAGCCCAGGACCCTGCGCAGGTCCAGGTAACAGGGCGGCCTCCAATTCGCCGTTATTGAGCTTTTTCCAGATGCCCGCGGTGAGGTCGACATCGAGTTCCAGCACCACGCCTGGGAACTGGGCGTTGATCTTGCTGACCAGCACGGGCAGCCACGTCAGAGCAATGGTCTCAGTCACACCCAAACGAATACGACCCGTCATGGTTTGCGACCCGCCAAAGCGGCTGCGCGCCTCCTTGGTCATGGCAAGGATATGTTCCGCATATTCGAGGAATTCACGGCCCTTGGGCGTGAGTTGAATACGCCGCCGCGAGCGATCCACGAGCGACGCATCGAGACTTCGCTCAAGTTCGCGAACCCGCATGGAGACCGCCGGCTGGGTCGTGTTGAGGGCACGAGCGGCCGCACTGATCCCGCCGGCTCGAGCGGCAAGAACGAACGCTTCGATCTGTTTGATGTTCATGGGGAATTTTACATCAATATCTCTTATGCCAAAAGATAAGTTTATATAATTTGCACTGATATAATGTTGTCCCCCATAATTCTCGCGGGAGGAAGGCCCGGCTTGGGACGCTGGACAACAATCAAAACCAACGGTTTGTCCCTTGGTCGATCTGTCGATTGCCGGTTTGCTGATCTGTGATGGTAGCCGCGCATTTTCTCCTCAAGACACCGAGCGCACCGGCGTTCGGAAAACACATTTCTAGGGAGGAATGCATGAAGGTTCGTCGAAAACTAACGGCCCTGTTGACTGCTGGGTTTCTAGCCGCCGGATTGACTGCCGAAGCGCCAGCCGCCGAGCTGCGCATGAGCAGCCAGTGGACCGAGACGACCGCTGGCGCGAAAGTCGACAAGTGGTGGGCCAAGGAAATCGAAAAGCGCACCAAAGGCGCGGTGAAGATAAAGATCTTCTGGGCCGGCGTGCTGGGTAAGGCGAAGGAGAATCTCGGACTCATCCAACAAGGCGCCATCGATCTTGCCGCCATGTCTCCCGGATATTTCCCTGCGGAGCTGCCGTTTCACGCGGCGCCGAACTCGATCCCCATGGCCATGTCACGGGTCGACCAAGCAACGGCGCTCATGGAACGGCTATTGACGGAAGTCCCCGAGTTCGACGAGGAAGCCAAGCGAAACGGCATGAAGTCCTTGTTTCTACATCATCTCAACCCCTACCAGCTCGTTTGCAAAGAACACATCAAAGGTCTTGCCGATATGAAGGGCAAGAAGGTCCGCACCTGGGGCAAGGACATGCCACGCATGGTTCAGGCAGCCGGCGGCGTGCCGGTAACCCTCGGCCTTGCACAATTGTATGAAGGACTGAGCCGGGGCACCGTGGACTGCATCCCGTTTTCGATGGACCTGATGGTCAACTACAAGATCTACGAGGTCGCGAAACACGTCCACGATGTGACCTTGTGGGAAGGCCCCACCAATGCGGTGTGGATTGGCCGCAAGATCTGGGAAAAAATGTCTCCGGAACACCAGAAGGTCGTTCAGGAGGTTTCTTTCGAAGCGGCAAAACGCGACAGAGACCAAGTCATCGCCGCAGGCAAAGCCGCCATCGATACGCTCAAGGGCAAGGGCGTACAGTTTCACGAATTCCCGGACGCCGACAAAAAGGCCTGGAAAGCTGCCAACCCGGACTTCTTCGCCGACTTCATAAAAGGCCAGGAAGCCAAGGGGCGCGGCGAGGCAGCCAAGAAGACCATCGCTATTTGGCGCGAGGTCGTCAAATAGGTGGAATGCGACATCCTCCCTGTTGCTCGGCGCGGCTACGACATCCGCGCCGGGCATCTTTTTGCCGGCAATCAGAAATCTGGAGGACGTGATGACTGACGAGCGCCACCCGGCCTGCCACTGGATATTGCGTGTCGGCCGGGCCTGCGCATTCCTGTCGGGCATTGCGCTGCTGCTCATGATGATCGCCGGGGCATCCGATGTCATCGGTACCAACCTGGATCTGATTGGATTGCCCAGCCAACCCGTACCAGCAGCCTTTGAGTTCATGGCAACCATGATGGTGGTTACAGTTTTTCTCGGAACCACGCTCGCTCAGGCACGACGCCAGCACATAAGGGTTGAGGTTATCGTCAACCTGCTGCCTCCCGGCGGGCAGCGGTTTATGGAAGTGATCCAATACCTTCTCAGCGCCACGATGTGGGGCTTGATTGCCTGGTATGGCTGGATGTCGGGCCTTCATAGCGTTTCGGTGGGCGAGTATGCGCCGGGCCTGATAAATTTTCCCGTCTGGCCCGCGCGCCTGATCCTCGGTTTCGGTGCCACCCTGATGACACTGCAATGTTTGTTCGACATCATCGGCGTCTACGCGCCGAGATTTCGGGCTGTCGATCGGGATGGCGCTGATGACGCGCCGATATCCTGAGCGGAGCGCCGGGCTGTGGATCCTCTGACAATCGGATATGTGGGCGCCGGCCTTCTGTTCGTGCTGCTGGCCGCGGGGATCCCCGTTGCCGTCGCCATGGGGGTCATTGGGATTGGCGGCATGCTCTTAGGCGCCGGGCCATTACTGACCATGGGCCAGCTCCGCGTACTGCCATTTTGGGTGGTCAACAACTACGCCTTTGCCGTGCTGCCTATGTTCGTGCTGATGGGTGTCCTGGCAGAAACATCCGGCATTACGGCCCAGGTCTTCAGGGCGGCCGATCTTTGGCTGCGGCGGTTTCGAGGCGGGCTCTACCAAGCCGTCATCATCGGGTCGGCGGTATTTGCCGCAATTTCGGGGTCGACCATCGTCAACGCGGTGGTGTTTACCCGCATCGCCTTCCCGCAAATGATCAAATACGGCTACTCGAGAAGCCTTTCCATTGGCGCCATTGCCGGTGCGGGCAGCTTTGCCGCCATGATCCCGCCCTCCATTACGATGGTGATCTACGCGATCATGACCGAGCAGTCCGTCGGCCAGCTCCTGATCGCCGGTGTCATCCCGGGGCTTTTAACGGCGGCTGTCTACCTGGTCGGTGTCGCAATCATCGTGCGTTTCAAACCCGATCTTGCGCCACCCATCGACGCCCGGGTGAACTGGCGTGAGCGTTGGCAGGCGGCTGGCCAGGTCTGGCCGATCCTGATCCTCATGATGCTGGTGCTGGGCGGCATATATACAGGCCTCTTCCCGCCGTCCGCTGCCGGTGCCGCGGGCGCGTTCGGCGCTTTCTGTTTGGCCGTCCTGAAGAAGCGCGGCATCCGGGGCGGTTGGCTGGTTCCGGCGCTGCAGGATGCAGCATCCATCAGCTGCATCATTTTCGTCATTCTTATCGGAGGTCTGCTGCTCTCCAGAATGCTGGCCGTGGTCGGCGTCATAGACGACATGGTCTTACAGATTACAGCCATCGCCTCGACGCCACTGATGTTCATGATCCTGGCTTCAGTTCTCTACATTGTGCTGGGGTGCTTTCTCGACACGACATCCATGATGGTCGTCACGCTGCCTTTCCTGTTCCCCGTCGTGGTGGCTTTGAACATCGACCCGATCTGGTTTGGCATTGTCCTCGTCAAGCTCATCGAGATTTCCGTTGTGACACCGCCTGTCGGGATCAATCTGTTTGCCGTCATGGGAGCCGTCGGCAAGCAGGCGACCTTCAGGGACGTGTCCTTTGGGGTCATCCCATTCATCCTGTTCGATCTTATCGTGCTGGCACTGCTGATCTTATTTCCCGAGCTCGCAACCTGGCTGCCGAAGCAGATGATTGCGGGGTAGGCATGAGCAAACGGGACAGCATCAGACCTATCGTTGTCGGCGCCGGCGCGGTGGCGTTCCGGCATTATAGAGACGGATCGAACTGGCGCGATTGGGTGCGCCAGGCCGGAACGGAAGCTCTCGAGGACGCAACCTTGGTGCCGGCAGATATCGACGGGCTGGTCGTCGCCAGCGAGACGGATTTCCTGTCCTTGCAGATAAACCCCTCACCCGTTGTGGCCGACGAACTCGGGCTGCACGGCGTTTCAGCAGTCCGTGTCGAAGCAGGCGGCGGGAGTGGTGGCGCAGCGTTGCGTGTTGGTTCCGCACAGATCATGAGCGGACTTGCACGCCGCGTCCTCGTGATCGGTTTCGATGCTGCTGCGAGCCACCTTTCGGCAAAGGACGTGAGCTTGATCTACGGCTTGTCCTTCGATGCGGAGGTCGAGGGAATGGCAGGAGCGACGGCGGTTGCGCTCTATGCGCTGTCTATCGCCATGCATATGGAGGCCTTTGGCACAACGCCCGAGCAAATGGCAGCAGTTTCCGTGAAGAACCACGCCAATGCGAAGAACAACCCGCTGGCTCACAAACCAATGGACATCGCCATCGACGATGTGCTCGCCTCGCCCAGCATCAGCACCCCCTATCGCCGGCTCGATTGCAGCCTCTTGAGCGATGGCGCTGCGGCCATCGTGCTGGCCCACCCGGATCATGCACCGATTTCAGACAGCCCGCAGACGCGGATTTCGGGCAGTGGCGCCGCGACCGATCACGCGCGACTCGGTGATCGTGAGAAACCGCATTCGTTTCGGGCCAAAGAGAGCGCTGCACAAGCGGCCTATGCCATGGCTGGCGTAACCAATGCCACGTCCGAAATCGAAGTGGCGGAGGTCTATGACGCCTTCACCGGTGCCGAGCTTCAAGCCTTGGAAGCGCTGGGCCTGTCCACGTCTGGCGCAACCGGGCCGGCCATGGCGGATGGCGCCTATGATGCCGACGGAATTCTACCTGTGAACCTGTCAGGCGGTCTCATCGGTCAAGGCGGAGCACCTGGTGCGGTGGGGATCATGCAGGCCGTCAATGTGCACCGTCTGCTAACGGGCAGCTCGTCACTTTGCAATAACCGTGACTTCAGGCGCGGCGTCATCGATTGCCACGGCGGCATATGCACGACAAGCACGGTGCATGTGATGGAGCGGGTTGAATGACAGGAGCACGCTCATTCCCTCTGGCTCTTTCGCTCGATTACGACCACGCCCTAGGGGATCTGGCGGAATATTTCGCGGCGCTGCGCGAAAAACGTGCCCTCGCCGGCCGTTGTCCGGCATGCGGTAGCGTTCGCATACCGCCACTGAGCCGCTGTCCACGCGATGGCGTGGCGACACAGCCCATTGAACTTAGTGGATCGGGCCGGGTCGCAGCCGCAACGCATACCACGGCGAGGCTTCCATTCACCGATGCACTCGAACCCCAGACCTATGTGCTGGTTGCGATGAAGGGCGCCGACAACCTCATGTTCGGGCGTATGAGTTCTGCCGACGAAGCGATCGGCGCGGAAACCCCGGTGCGCCTCGCAGGTCTTTCGGAAATACCGAACCATCCCGCGATCGCCGCCGTTTTCGAGCCGGATGAATCATCATGAAAGAGACAGGCCTGGGAATAAGGGAGATGCGCCATGGGCTATGTCATTGATCCAACAAAGCTGACAGGCCTGAATCTACGTGAGGCCGAGACCTCTCAGCGTTATGAGATCGTCATTCCAGAGAATGCCAATATGGCCGCCGATACAGTCGGCCAGCATGCGGGACGATACCCCGAGCGCCCGGCGATGGTGTTCGAAGACGCTGAGCAGCATGTTCGGTCCTCGACTTTTCTGGAATTGGAACGGGATGCCACCCGGCTCGCAGCGGGCCTAAAGCAGTTGGGCGTCTCAAAAGGCGACAGGGTCGCGGTTCATACTGGCCTCAGACCGGAAACAGGCCTTGCGCACCTTGCCATCTACAAGCTCGGCGCGATTGCTGTCACGCTGTCGCAACTCTACGGTCCCGATACCCTGGCCCATGTTCTCAACGACGCGGAAGCCGAGACCATCATTACGCAGGACTTTGCTTGGGAACGCTTTCGCAATAGCGATGATGCCTTCCCAACGCTGCGCAACCGAATTGTTGTGGGGACCGCTGTTGGCGATGACATCGCCTTTGATCAACTTCTTAGATCAGATGCTACGGGATTTGTTCCAACCGAGACATCGGCCGATGATCCTGCACTTCTCATGTACACATCGGGCTCGACCGGTATGCCAAAAGGCATGCTACATGGTCATCGGATCTTGCAGGCCTACATTCCGAGCCTATCGCTTGCCTACAATCTGGACCGTGGAGACCCTGACGCGGTGTTCTGGTCACCGGCGGACTGGGCCTGGGTCGGCGGATTGCTGGACATGCTTCTGATTGCCTGGGCCTTCGGCCATACGGTCGCGACAAGCGAACACCGTTTTGACGCCGAGTGGTCATTTCAGTTTATGGCCCGCCGCGGAGTCACCCATACCTTCCTGACACCCACGGCCCTGAAGCGGATGGCCCAGATCCCGGTGCCGCCCGATCGCTGGGGCCTCAAACTCCGTGTGATCTGCACGGGCGGCGAGCCCTTGCCAGGCGAGGTGTTGCGCTGGGCCGAGGAGGATTTGGGTGTCGTTTGCAACGAGTTCTACGGTCTCACCGAGGTCAATCATCTGATCGGCAACTGCAAGGCGCTGTTTCCTCCGCGTCAGGGCTCCATGGGCATGGCATACCCCGGACACAGGACCACGGTGGTCGATGATCAAGGCTCGGAAGTGCCAAGGGGCACAGTCGGCGAGATCGCGACCAGCGGCGACGACGAGACCCAGTTCCTGGGTTACTGGAAGGATCCGGAAAAAACCAAGAAGCTAAAACTGGGGCAGTGGCTAAGAACGGGAGATCTCGGCCATTGCGATGAGGACGGCTATTTCTGGTATCGCGGCCGGGCAGACGATTTGATCAAAAGCGCAGGCTACCGGATTGGTCCCGCCGAAGTGGAGGACTGCTTGGTACGCCACCCGGCCGTTGCCGAAGCCGCTGTCGTGGGCAGCCCGGATGCCGACCGTGGCGCCGTCGTCAAAGCCTTTATCCGCCTGGCGGGCGGCCGCACGCCATCGGACGAGTTGACAGGCGAACTGCAAAGCCATGTGAAACAGAATTTGGCGGCCTACAAATATCCGCGCGAGGTCGAGTATGTGGACCGCTTTGAGCTGACATCCAGCGGGAAGATCAACCGCAAAATACTCCGAAAGCTCGAGGTCGAGCGAAAATCGACAACCACAAGCTAGAGCAACTTAGAGTCCATCTACTTTTCTGCGCTTTATCGATTCCGACTATGCGCAGGTTGATCTAACCGCCCTTTGTCATGCGGGCTTCCCGCCAGGCCAAAGCAGCCTGCAATCCGTCTTTGGCGGCAATGTCCTTGAACTGCTTGCGCGACGGCGTTTCCGTCGCCTCAATTTCGACCGCCAGTGTTAGATTTCCCTCCAAAGCCTGGCGTAACCCCATAGCGTCGAATGCTCCGTTGATGGCCTGCTTTGTCAGCCGCACGGCATCTGCATCCATCACGGCGATGCCTCGGGCCATTTCCAGACCGGTTTCGAGACCCTTGCCTGCCGGCACCACATGATTGACCAAACCAACCTCGCGCGCGCGCTCCGCCGTCACGCGGTCATTGGCGCTGAGCAATAGTTCCTTGGCGACCTTCGGGCCCGTCAGATAAGGCATGATCATAGCGGTAATGACGCTGCCGAACTTGAGCTCCGGATCACCAAAGAATGTCCCCTCCTCCGCAATGGTAATGTCGCAAGCCATGGCCAGTTGGCAGGCCGCCGCCAGGCAAAACCCATGGGTGACAGCGATGGTCGGCTTCGGGAAATCCCAGAATCGCATCATGAAATCGAGATCGGCGGAAAGAATGCGCCGCCAGGCGTCATGACCGGAAATGTTGGCGGCCGCATCGTCTTTGAGATCCATGCCCGCGCTGAATGCCCGGCCGGACCCCGCCAGCACGAGCGCGTTCACTTCATCATCGACCTCAATCTCATCAAGGGCGCGGTTCACCTCATCGATGGTCTGGCGGCTAATGGCATTGAGGCGCTCGGGACGATTGAGGGTCAGGCATGCGACGCCATCATTCTTTTCCAGAATTATCAATTCGTAGGTCACGCGGCACGTCTCCCGACTGGCAGCCCGACAGCGCTGCTGGCTAACGATCATTCTTCAAACGACCATCATACCCGGACTGTCTCGTTTGACCATCGATGGTCGACCGGTCTCGAAGAGGTCTCTAGCGGCTCAATTCAGAAGGTAGCCGGAAGCCATCGCACTTGATCAAATGTGCTTGTATTCATGAATAGACAGCTCAGCCCAGTACGCGCTCGAAGAACCAGAATGCGCCGACGAGGGCAATCGCGATCGAACAGGGCGTCGCGATGCGCGTGCGATACCAGGACTTGTTTCGGAACGGCAGACCGACAAGCAGGAACGCCGCGAGAATGACGGCCAGCTGACCGAATTCCACACCGATGTTGAACGCAATCAGGCCCAGTACGAAGCGTGTGCTGTCCAGTCCGACATCGCTCAGGACGGCGGCGAAGCCCAGGCCATGCAGCAATCCGAATGCAAAGACCACCGCCGTCCGCCATACCGGAAATCTGATATTGAGAACGTTCTCGACCGCGACATAGACAATGGAGGCCGCAATCAATGGCTCCACAATGGACGGCGAGAGATTGACGATCTTCAGGGAAGCCAATGCCAGCGTCACCGTATGCGCGAGCGTAAAAGCCGTGACCTGAAGCAAGAGGGGGCGGAATTTCGTCGAGAAGAAAAATAGACCGAGGACAAACAGAATATGATCGAGCCCCTTGGGCACGATGTGCTCGAAGCCGATGACGATGTATCGCCCGAAGACGGTCGTTGCCGTTTCCGTCGCGACACCGACGCGCGGCATGGGCGCGCTTGTCTCGCCACCTGTCAGATAGCCCGTATAGGCATCCTGGCCACCGCCCGATTGGCGAACGATGAGCGGTCCATTCGATTTGGCCCAACCGAACGTCACAGGGTCGCTGCCGGGCGGCAAGGCTGCGCGCAGCGTGACCCTGCTGTCGCGCGGCAAGGATATCGTTCCGACATCGGGGATGGCGACGGCATCGAGTTCGGGTATGATGCGCCGGTCGCCAACGACGATCCGGACGGTCTTTCCGAGATCCGGCCAGGCGGAGCGCAAGGCGGCTTCGAGTGCCGCAGCATCGAGGGCGCGGAGTGCATCATAATCGGCGGCAAGTGGCGACTCGTCCGTATCCTTCAACCCATCAAGATCAATGCGCGCGACCAGCGCTTCCAAGGTTAGGCGGATTTCGATGCGAACTTCTTCTGCCGAGACTTCGACATCGGCGATTGCAGGCCGGACTTCGTGGCTGAAGGCCGCCGGTGCCAAGACGGTCATCATGGCGAGTACCGAAAGCAGGCGAGAGAGGTTTGCAAAGCGAAGCCATGACCGCGTCATGACGGATCGCCCTATGGCACCGGCACGTGCCAAACGAAGACTGTTTTGCGTGTTCACGTTCTTAATGATTTCCGGTTGGACTGGCGCTGCACTTGCGCATGAGTTCTGGATATCACCAAGCCGCTATGTCGTCGAACCGAAAGGTCAGATTGTCGCTGACCTCCGTGTCGGGAAGAATTTCGAAGGCCCCGTGAATTCCTATATTCCCAGAGATTTTTCGCGTTTCGAAATCTTGCTTGCGGGATCCAGCCGGCCCGTCAAAGGCAGGCTTGGCGATATCCCGGCTCTGACCATGCAGGCAGCCGGCGAGGGGCTGGCGGTAGTTGTCCATGAGACGACTCCGACCGAACTGACTTATCCGAAATGGGAGAAGTTTGAAGGCTTCGCCACCCAGAAAGACCTGGGGTGGGCCATCAAGGCGCACAAGGCCCGCGGCCTGCCGGAGAAGGGTTTCAAGGAGACTTTTCAGCGCTTCGCCAAGAGTCTGATCGCTATCGGCAACGGTCATGGCCGGGATGCCGCGGTCGGCATGGAAACGGAGATTGTGGCCGAAGCGAACCCATATACGGATGATTTGACGCTGGGGCTTCCCGTTCGCCTTCTTTACAAGGGCAAGCCACGCGCAGATGCACAAGTCGAGATATTCTCGAAAAGTTCCGGAAACAAAGCGACGGTGGCGGTTGTGCGCACCGATGCTGAAGGCCGAGCCGTCATACCCGTCAAACCGAAGACGGAATATCTCCTCGATGCCGTTGTCATGCGACGACTGGAAACCGACGACGCAACGAAAAAACCCGCGTGGGAATCGCTGTGGGCATCGCTCACGTTCATGACGGGTAACACGATCAAGCCCTGATCTTCACGAAAGCAGCGGCTGCAATTCGAACAGTGCCGACAACAGAGCCGCAGACGCTTCCGACGCTTCCAAAGCACCTTCAAGATATCCACCGAAGTCGCGCGCGACTTCCGTCGATCCCATGATAAGTCGTCCATCCCAAAGACCGGCAAGCGCAGTTGGAAGGCCATAGGCCGGATGTTGCCCAGCAGGCGTCCAATCCAATCGGGTGGCTGTGAGAGGATCGCCAGCCCAATCCTGCAAGACAATCTGGATGGGGTTACCGGCGGCGTTTCCGAACAGCCTGACCAGTTGCTCTTCCGCCAACGCCAGCACCTTGTCTCGGTGAGCCAGGCGGGGCTCGGCCGGAACGCCGACGAACCCGAAGAGCGCATAGGGGCCACCTTCGGCGGGCGACGCGTCGTGGATCTCGACCATCGGTCCGGCTCGGCTGATAGCGTCCCCCGACAGACCTTGGTGACGCCAAAACGGCTTATCGTACACTGCGACGATCTTCGCCTCTCCCGCCATCCAGGTCGGTATGCCGCGCATTGCTGACAGCGCAGCCTCGGGAAGGCCGTTTTCGAAAATGATTGTCTCTGCCGCCACTCGCGGCGGTATGGCCAATACAACTGCCCTACTTTCAATTTCCGAGACGGACTCGTCTCGGCGGGCGAGCGTCGTCTGGATGGCAGCGCCATCGCGGACAATCCGTGTGGCGGTCGCATCCATCATTACGCGCGAAGGATCGAGACGATTCCGCAATCCGGTTATCGCAGCAGAAAGTCCACCCGCCATGCGCAGAGACCCTTCCATCGATGCAAGTCCGGCACCCCGCTGAATCCGCCCCTGTTGGTCCTCTGCCAGAATATCGCCGTGCGCATATTGCTCGAATATGGTCAGGCCAAGCCTGTTCGCGAGTTTCGCCATTCGCGGTTGCCCGGGCCAGAACCAAGCTGGTCCGAGGTCAAAATCGGCCTCATCATCCTGTCCCGCAATTGTCTTCGTATGGATGCGCCCGCCGAGGCGTCCTCGGGCCTCCACAACAAGATAGTCCACGTCCGATGAAGACAATCGGTCGGCAAGCGCAATCCCGGAAAGACCGCCTCCGACAATGAGGACATCCGTCCGCATCCCATACCTCGCTTTGCATTTTGGAGACTTCGTGGATCAGGAGCAGAGAGTCGCCAATATCTATCTATCGATCGGTAGCCTTGCAGACAACGGTTAAACCTACGCGTTCGAAAAAGTCACAGCTGGATAGCGCTACTGACGCACGCCCCAGGCCGGCGTGCCGTCCCAGTCGTGGGTGTCAAACCGGTGCGTACCGGTAAAGCGAAGCACCATCACGCCACCATTCGCGCCTTTGAGATGGACCGTGTTAGCATCCTTCGCAACCCATGGAACGCCTTTCCAGGGGCCTTCCATCATACCGTTTCTGCCGAACGGGAAGTGATCGCGTATTCCCCCCCAGTGATACCACCACTTGGTGCCGGCGATGGCGTTGGCAAGGCGCTGCGCGCCATTATCCTGTTGGGGGATGTTTGCATTCTGTACGCACCGTCCGCGTATATAAGTATAACCTGTCGGACAGGTCGGTGTCGGCGTTGCCGATACATTCTTGATGCATTGCCCGCCTTGCAGTGTGTATCCGGCCGGACAAGTCGGCGCCACGGGTGCCTGCGTTCCATTCCCCGTTCCCACACCTCCCCCGGGATTCTGCACCGGTGCACCACCCAGAAGCGTGAAGAGCAGGCGGTCGGGCCGGTAGCGCGTCACACGACAGCTCTTGTTGCGAACCGGCGCCTGTCCGTTGAGCACGATGGACCCCCCTCGCGATGTGCCGGATACGGAATAAGCGATCTCTCCGCAACGATTGTTGAAGATGCGGGCCTGGCCAGAGATGCGGCCGTTCCGCGCTTCGGATCCATTGAAGAGCAACGTTCCTTCCCTGACACCGTGGGGGCGCAAGCCGCTGCGCGGGCGAACATATGAGATCGTAATCTCCCCACCGTCACAGACCTGATATTCCATGGTCGAGCCATTGTGGTCATACTCATCGACGGCACAGTTGCTCGCATGAGACGGCGCATTCGGACTCCCGACAGCCAAGACCAACAAGCCAGCAAACAGGGGTAAGCAACGCACCATCGTATCAATCTCCCAACAACATCAGAATTGGCTCAAATTAGCCGGAATTCCCACCTTCGCCTACCGGAAAAAGCGCACCTCCAATCCATCTCACCTGGGATTATCGGGTAACAAATGGTGCCGGATCGCACATATCATTCGGCCGCATTGCCTATTGAAGTGGCATGGAGATCTTTACATCACCGCCGTAGGACTGAAATGCTCCCTGCTCCAATCCGTCCAGTTTGCCGCTTGCGCGAAGGCGTATACCTGACGGTCTGGCGATGCTCAGCCCGGCTTCGATTTGCAGACGCCAGTCGTCCGTCCCGACCAGATTGCGACCAATGAGCAAGCTGTCTCTTTGGTCGAAATTCCATATCCCGAACAAAGAGCCATGCGGTTCAACCACCGTACCGTCATAGCGCTGAAGCGTGTACGCAAACGACGGACCGAGCCTCATCTGTCCGAGAGAAACCGTTTGTTCGGGCACAAACGTGCCCGCAGCGTCGGTGAAGCTCTCTTGCCGCTCTTCCACATAGGTGATCCCAGCTTCCGGGCTGAAGCGAAAGGCTCCACGATGCCAATCTCCTGTGAGCCTTCCTTCGATTAGCAATCGTGTCGTATCGAAATCATCCCTGACCTTCACACCAGCCGCCGGATTGTTCTTGAATGGCCCAACCGTGTTGCTTGAAGTGCCGATAGCGGCACGGCCATCGAAGAAGAGCGAACGGCCAATGCGCGCCATCAAGTAAGGGCCCGCCATCCACCCGTTTCCATCGACTGTGGAGCCATGGCTTTGCGACTCCTGTTTCGCCCAATCATGCTGGATCAGCATCCCGATCAGAAGATTGGGTTTGAGGATATAGTCGGCGCCTACGGACAACTGTCCAAAATATCCGTCCAGATCGTGTTGACCGACACTTTCTTCGAACTGCGCGAACCGACCTTCCACCCATAAATCGAAGGCCGGTGAAGATCCGTCGGTCGCACCCAGGAATGCAGGCTGACTGTTTTTCTGCAGAGCAGCTCTGCCTGCCCCTTCGTTCTGCGCCATCGCCAAGCCGAATTGCTGAAGGCTGGTGGCAAAGGAAACCATTTGTTCTCGGGCACCGGTATCCCGTGCAAAACCCACAGGCAGATTGCTCACCGCGCCAGCCTGCCCCTTGAGACGATTCAGCCATCGCGTCTGATCAGGTCCGTTTGCCGCAAGCATATCGGTCCTGCGAAACAGGAATCCCTCGATCGCGGCTGCCGTCGCGTTGGCGCCGCCTTCCACCGTCAATGACGCCGTTGCTTTACCGCTATTCCCCTGGTTCGATGTCAGATCGCCGGTCGTGTTCACATGGATGCCCGCTATGGACGACGTCACCGTCACACTGACTGTGCACGGGATGCTTGCCGGTACCGACCCACCCGTATAGGAAAACACCGCCGATCCGGGGGTAGCATCGAAGCCCCCGGCATTGCAGGTCGTCGAAGGGTTGGGAGCCGCAGAAAGAAAAACGCCGGCCGGAAGGTTGTCCGTAAAGTCGAGATTGTCTGCCGCAACGACCAGACCCGTATTGTCGATTGTGAACGTCAATACCGACGTGCCGCCAGCAGGGATGGTCGCCGGCGCAAAGCTCTTGCTGAAAACGGGTTGGGCGCCTGCCGGCTCCAGAGAGCCGATGAACGTCGCAATGAACAGGCTGCAAAGCGCAAGGATTGCGCTTGACGCTCCGCCGGATCGCGCAGTTTTCAAAGTCTTGATCCAGCCGACGAGCTGATATCGAAAGCGGCTCATTATGGAATTGGCCTCGACGCAATTTCACGAAACGCATCATGAACTCCATAATCCCGACACAGACCTCGACAGGAGGCCGATCGTTAGCCAGATCAGGCGATTTCGCGCGAAATTAGGCAACGCGAACGGGAGGCACCACTATGCTGTTGAGTACTGACAATTTACCTCGACGGTGCGGCAGATCTGCAACGTTGTGGGGTCAACACATTGTCGATTTTCGCAAAGTCAGGTGATCGCACACTAGCGGCGATAGAATCGACGCTGGTATCGCCAGCGCCCCCACCTGCGATAGTGGTAGCGTTCATTCGGCTCAATCAAGCGTTGCTTCCTGCGCACTTTTTTGCGACGCGGCTTGCGCTGAACAATCACGCGCGGCTTGCGGAGCCTCACTTCGTTCGACATGCCGTTCGGATCGGTAACGACAACAGCCGTCGGCGTCCATTTCCAGGTGGCTTTACGTGCACCCCACCGATAGGGCTCAATCCCGACGATGCCGTTCCGCCGCAGATCAACGATTGCGACATATTCTGTTCTCTGCCCCTTCGAGCCCCTGTTTCCGCCAGCCTCTGTTCCAGCGAAGTAACGCAGCAAACCAATGTCAGCGATCGGCTTTTTGAGCACCGTCCACGCCATGATTTCCGGGATCCCGGGGCCGTACATTTCCGGTTGCGCACGGACTTTCGGATAGTCCGGATGAGTTGCGACATATCGTTTTGGAGCGACCTGCGTCACGATCCATCCGTCCCGTGCGGGACCAAGCGGCGGGGCGGTGACCGTCATCTCCGGGACATCGCCGGTCAGACGTTTCAGGCCCGATCGTCCGTTGACATTAGCCGGGTCACGAGTCAGCACCCGTCGGAAATCGGCTATGGCTTCATCCCTCTTTCCCAAGGCTTCATGTATTTCGGCACGAATATTCAAGGCTTCCGCACTCGCGGGCAATGCCGATATGGCTCTGTTTATGTCGTGCAGACCATCGTTCGGCGATCCCAGATGCATCCGAGCGCGTGCCCGGTGCACCAGTGCGCGAGCGTTTTTGGGGTCGAGTGCGATCGCTTGAGACAGGTAAGTGTTCGCGCTTCGATAGTCTTTGAACTGGGTTTTGACGAATCCAAGTAGCTCAAGCGCTTCCGGCTTGCGCCCGCCGAGCTTCACAACCTTGTTCAGGTCCCGAACCGCCAGCGTATATTTTTTTGCCCTTGCGTATGCCCCTGCTCTCGCAAGATATCCGCGTGGCTCCTTTGGCGCGTAGGTGATCGCCTGGCTGTAGTCCGCAATGGCCTTCGCATAATTTCGCGCCGCCAGGAAAGCGTCGCCCCGCGAACGATACGCCGTCATGGAACGCGGATTGAGAGCCACAGCACGGTTGAGTTCGCGCATGGCCGCAAATGGCCGTCCCAGTGCAATCTGGGTTTTGCCGCGTCCGACATAGGGAACAGCACTGAATGGCATGAGGTCTACGGCCCGGCCAAAGGCCTTCAAGGCAGCCTGATAACGGCCCGTCGTAAAGAGCGCGTTACCACGATTGTTGAACGCGGCGGCATATCGGGGGGCGAGCATCACTGCTCGGCGAAAGTCGGCGAGGGCTTCTTGAGGAAAACCGATTGCACTCAGTGCCAGGCCACGATTGTTGAAGGCTTCCGCAAATTCCGGGTAAAGCGCGATCGCTTGATTGAAGTCCGCAATTGCCGCCTGCATTTGACGCAGCCGCCAATGCACGACACCCCGATCGTTCAGAATATATGCACGCTCATAATCTTCGAGCTGCTCAGACTCGAGCGCCGAAACATATGACGCCAAGGCCTGATCGAGTTTTCCACGGATGAGAGCGGCCGCACCCAGGCGAGCACTCAGATGAGCTTCAGGCTTCGCGAAAGTCGGAACCCGCCCGACACATGCGAAACTCAGCGAGACAAACGCAAATACAATCCAACGCACAACGATGCCGCATTTCCGCCCTCAAGATCCTACCCAGACCTTCAAGGCATTGAGTGCTTCATCCGTCCTGCCAAGGATATGATGACCGAGAATAACACCAATGAAGAGAAACGGAAGACGCGATTGTCGTGCGAGCGACGATGCCGGTTCCGCCCGTTCTGCCAAGTTTCGGGAAAAGCGCGCAATTTTCAATACGACACGATTTTTCCATCGGACACCGATTCAAGGTCGACCGGCATCACGAAACGATATCCAACGCTCGATCAGCTGGAACTCCTGCCGTATGTCGATAATTCTGCCGCGTCAAATTCGATGACGTTGCCCATCTCTTCGTCATACATGATGTCGTTGGGACGTGCATCAGAACGCAGGACCTTGCCTTCGGGCCCTCTGGGCAAGTCATCGGTCGGCCCGAACTCGGCCTCCAGAGCTGCCACTTCGGCCGCAGTTAGTTTGGTGAGGCGACAGGGCGCCCCTTTCATATGCGGGATGCCCTGTTCGATATCGAGCAAGTCCGGATCGTCATCCGGCGTAATCTGGGCATTGGAAAACGCCCACATACCCGACATATTCTCCAAATCCGCCCGGGATTCGGGTTTCCACCATCCGTGAGGCACGCGGACAAGCCCAGGGGGCATGCTCGAGCGGATCAAGACGCGTCCCATCACTGCGCCGATCGATGTCTCAACACGTGCCCATTCCCCCTCAGTTATCCCTTGGGCCTTCGCTTCGCATTCATTGACGAAGAAGGTTGGATCCTGGGCGCGACGGCGCAATTCTGGGATGTTTCGGTGGCAGGTACGAAAGTACTCGTCATCCGGCAGTCCGATGAACATGCGAAGCGGGAACTGATCGCAAGGCGCTGCCGCTTCCCGATAGTAAGGCAAGGGATCGAAGCCGAGATCTTCGAGGATTGAAGAATAGAGCTCGACCTTACCGGACGGCGTTGCGAAACCGGTCTTGAGAAATTTGCGCTCCGGATCATCCGGAAGCTGCCCGCGATAAAGGTTGACGGGCGCCTTGCTGACTTCGGTGACTTCTTGCCAGGTCTTGCCGGTTCGCTCCAGACGCCAGTCAAGGAACGCTTCGACGGACTGCCAAGGGAACTGCTCCGCCATATCCATCCGCTTCGCAAGCTCACACCAGAACGATACGATGTTGCGACACTCACCGGGCGGCTCCATAGCCTGTTCGCTGATGCCGGCCTGCATATTCGGTCGCTCGAGCCAGGAATCGCCCGGCAAGACATAATCCGCCAGTCGAGCCGTCGGCGACATGAAATGCTCAAAAGCGACAATCAAATCCTGATTCATCAGCGCGTCGTATGCGCGCCGTGTGTTCGCGAATCCCATGAGTGTGTTGTTCGCAATGGCGAGGAGCGCTTTGACCGGATAGGGATCTCCATCTGCCATTGCTTTGAATACAGACATGGGATTTGCCATGTAGCAGCCGGAAACGATGTTTGCGTAGCGTGTGCCCCAAACGCGCTCCGTGGCATCCGCCAAGGCCGCCTGACCGCGATATGTGAATACCGGATGATCGTCTGCACCAAGCTGCTTTGCCTTCTGCTCTTCCGGCAGCACCTCGTGCATTTCAATTTCGGTATCAGATCGGACAGCGGGATTGAAGCCGATGAATGTGTCTCCACCTTTGACATCGATATGGCCGCACAAAGCCCGGAGCGCGCACTGCAACCGGATCGCGGAGGTGCTTGATACCTGCTGGTCCGTGATAGGCGACCAGGGAATGGTTGCTGGGCCGCTCGTCGCATACATCCGCGCGGCTTTGGCGATGAGCTCGGCGTCAACGCCGGTGATCTTGGAAACACGGTCCAATGGGTATTCTCGGACACGCTCGACAAACGCCTCGAACCCGACCGTCCAATCACGAACGAACTTCTTGTCGTAAAGCTCCTCCTCGATGATCACATTCAACCAACCAAGCGCCATCGCCGCGTCCGTTCCCGCACGAAGAGGAAGCCAGACATCGGCCAGTTCGGCATTTTCGCTTCGCCGTGGATCAAGCACGATCAGCTTGGCGCCTTTCGCCTGTGCAATCCGGATGGCCTTGTATTCCATTGTCCAGCTATGCCGGCGAGGGTCATGTCCGAAAAGGACGATACACTTCGAATTCACCACGTCCGATCGCGGATACCAGCCATAGACGAGCCGGTTCACCGCAGCCGTGTTTCCATTGCAGTAGGCAATGCCGCTGAACCAGTTCGGTGAGCCAAGATGATTGAGGAACCGGCGGCTCAAGCCGCTGTCGCCAACACCGGTTGAATTCGAATGTGCGACTGCAAGGGCTTCCGGCCCATACCTATCGACGACGGTTTTGAGACGATCGGCGATATCATCCATGGCCTCGTCCCAACTGACACGATGCCACTCACCCTCGCCTCTGGGGCCTGTGCGCTTCATCGGATAGAGCAGCCGATCGGGATGGGCCAAGGCCTTCGGCGCAAAGGCCCCTTTCATGCAAAGCACATCCTTGAAGAGCGGATGATCGCGCGGCGTAATCTTGACGACGCGGCCGTCTTTGACCTTTGCCGATACAGGGCAGAAACCATCGCAACTCGTACAGACAACCGTTTTCACCGTTGTGGATTGCTCGGACTTTGTTTCCATCCCATCAAGCATCGATCGACCCCGATCAGTTGTTTCCTAGGACACATCAATCAAGCCGGATCAAACCCTGTCCCGAGCGTGTAGATCCAGTCGTAATTGCAGACATATATCCTCACGATAATGAAACGTACATTCATCATAGCGGAACACATGCTCAACATAGTGGAACACGTTGCTGTGTTCAACCTTGTCGGGGGGAGACGGCCGACCGCAGACTCCACGGGATCATGACGGCTTGGAAGACACGAGTCGACGCCATCAATAATCGACCACAATTGCGTCCGAATGGGATGCCATGCTCATCGCATCGAGACTGCATGGCAGGACTGTAGTGGGGAAATTTCGGGAGCCAAAGGCACCGAGACAGTCCGTCCGATTCCGATCAACATGTTTGCATTCGGGTGACCCTGGCAGGTCGGTTCCTCTTCGTCGGAAACATAAGCGTCCAACGGACGGGCCAACTGGGAGAACCAGGATGAAACCTGCCAGTGTTTGGATTCGCCTATGCCGTGGAGCTGTTCTATTCGGTCTCGTCGCCGTGCTGTCATCGACATCTACGCCTTTGCCAAGCCATGCGGGCGAACCAATGAGCGAACTGCGACAGGTCTACGCTGTCGTCCTTATGTCAAAGATGTTTCATTCGGCTTGCGATCAAGTCGTGCCGCAGAATGCCGGTTTCCACCGTGCAGCCTATGACCGGTTTGCCCGCAAGCATTCAGTTGCAAGGATCAGACGCTATTTTTCCATATGGCCGAATCCCGTGCCGCTCATTCCCGAAGTAAAAGCTTCGATCGACAACTCCGCACCCGCCATCCAGGCACGCGTGAAAGCCAAGCCGGGGACATGTGTTGCGCTGGGCGCATTTTTCGACGCATTGATTGCCCGGAAACTCGGCCGGCGAGGGATCAGGCGGCTTGGAGATTATTTCGATGAATTGCTTGCTCAAGCGCAGTTGGCGCCACCGCCACCGGACAAAACACTGCCAATGGAAGGTCCAGCACCAGCCGGGACGCCTGTCGCAGCGAAAGACGGCGACCGTCCAGGCAACCCGCCCGACAGGAATGCGGCGGCCCATCCGCTGCCTCCGGTCTGACAGACCTGCGACATGATCACTCGCATGTCTGCTGCCTTCTTCCGCGTTGGATGTCTATGCCGTGGCCGCAACTTCCAATAAAGTCGGTCGGAAAGGGCCGGGATCGGCTGGTAGACAGGATGGTATTCAATGCCCGACGGCAGTTTGACGAACTCACCGATTATTGCAGCCTATCGCGAACACACCCCCGGATCGGCTGCCCTCGCAGAAGAGGCACGGACACAGTTCCCAAGCGGGCTGACACACGATGCCCGCCGAATCCTCCCATATGGAATCTATGTCGAGCGCGCCGAGGGATCGCATAAATGGGACGTCGATGGGCATGAGTATGTCGATTACTACGGGGGACATGGCGCCCTCATTCTAGGGCACGGCCGCAAGGAGGTCGTCGAGGCTGTCCAGGCGCAGATGTTGAACGGCACCCACTTCGGCACATGTCATGCGCTGGAAGTGGAATGGGCTCGGTTGGTCAAGGAACTCGTGCCTTCTGCCGAAACAGTACGCTTTACGTCTTCCGGCACCGAAGCCGATCTGATGGCGTTGCGTCTCGCACGCGCCTACACCGGCAAGCGCAAAGTGATCCGCTTTGCAGGACACTTCCATGGCTGGAGCGACCATCTGACTTTCGGCGCCGACAGCCATTTTGACGGCGAAGCCTCGCCCGGCGTTCTGGACAGCATTGCCGAACAGATGGTGCTCTTGGAACAGAATGACATCGAGAGTGTGCGCCGGACCATCGACGAGGATGGCGACATTGCCGCGATCATTCTTGAGCCGACGGGCGCGAGCGGCGGCCAGGTTCCGATCGATCGCAACTTCGTGGCGGAGCTGCGGGCGGTGACCGAAGCGCACGGCATCATCCTCATTTTCGATGAGGTCGTAACCGGATTTCGTGTCTCGCCCGGCGGCGCCCAGGCCGAATTCGGCGTCGTCCCCGATCTGACGAGTCTCGCCAAAATACTAGCCGGCGGATTGCCGGGCGGCGCGATCTGCGGCCGCAAGGATATTCTGGAGCATCTCGACTTCGATGCGGCGCAGGCCAAGGGTTTCGAAAAAATATCCCATCACGGCACTTACAATGCCAATCCCCTGTCCGCTGCCGCCGGCATCGCAGCTTTGACGATCCTGCGCGACAGCGACGCCTGCGCCCGAGCCAACGCTGCTGCGAAGTCGCTCGCCGAAGGTATGACGGACGTCATTGTCGAGGAGGGCCTTCCCTGGGCCTGTTACAATAATTTTTCCAATTTCTATTTGTTCCTGAATCCCGATGGACTGTCTGTGAATGCACGACAGTTCGACCCTGCCGAACATGGTTATCGGACACTCAAGGCGAAGAGCCCGATTGCGACCAAACTCCGTCTCGGCTTGCTGATCAATGGCGTGGACATGAACGGGAAGATCGGCGGATCGCTTTCAGCCGTCCACAGCGAAGAAGATATCACGCACACGGTCGATGCCTTTCGCTCGGCCATCAACATGCTGCGTGAGGAAGCGCTGTTGCCGGCAAAATGACACGCACAATCTTCGTGAACGGAACACTGATGCGGGGACTGGCGCTCCACAGCAATCTCGCGGGAGCCGAGTTCCTCGGCGCCTTCGACACGGCGCCGTCCTATCGCCTATATTCGGTCGACGACGTCCATCCCGGCATGTTCGAAGTCGAAGAGGGGGGTATTTCGGTGCCCGGTGAAATCTATCGGATGAGCGACGACATCTGGAAACGCGTTGAAGCGGGTGAACCCCCAGGTCTCTATTGCGGACCGGTCAATCTGACAGATGGGACGGTTGTCGACGGTATCCTGTTCCCACGCGACATCGCCGAGAGACAACACAAAGACATTTCGGATTATGGAGGGTGGCGAAATTACATCGCCACCCTGTCAGTTTAGCACCCACGGTCGATTCCAAGCGCTCGCCGAAGTCTGACTCTTAGAGCCCCTTGGCTTTCAGCCGCTTATTGCAGGCACTCCAGTATTGCGGCCACTTGGCACCTTTCTTGAGGCTGCCCTTTTCTTTTGCTGCACGCCATTCCGCACCGCACTTCCGGGCTCGCGAGTACATTGCAAGTTGTCCAGGCGTCGGCTTGAACTTGCCCTCGTACCGCTTGGAGCATTCACCCAGATATTTGGACCAGGACATTCCCTTGGGAGCTTCGCCCTTGTTCTTGTCTTTGATTTTCTGCCATTCCGCACCGCAGGTTGCCATCATGGACTCTCCGGACGCCTTCGACTTGGCAGCCGTCTTTTTCGGTTTGGCCGCTCTTTTTGTCGTCTTGGCGGCTTTGGTGCTGCCGGCAGTTCGCTTGCGACAATCGCTCAGGAAAGATTTCCAGGTGACGCCTTTTGGTGCCTCGCCCTTATTCTTTGCCTTGACCGCCTGCCATTCAGCCCCGCAGACTTTCATGACGTCCTGCGGTTTAGCAGCCGCTTTGGTCTTCTTGGGTTGAGACTTTTTCGGTGTCTTCGATGCTTTCTTCGGCGTTGCCTTTTTCTTTGCGGGTTTCGGATCGGCCTTGGCCACGCGCTTGCGGCAATCGCTGAGATAGGACTTCCATGTCACCCCTTTGGGTGCCTGGCCCTTGTTCTTGTCTTTGACCTTCTGCCACTCGGCACCACAGATCTTCATAACGTCCTGAGGTTTTGCAGCGGTCTTTGACGCAGACTTTTTCTTCGCCGGCGTTTGTTTTGCCTTGGTCTTTTTCGCGTCCGCCTTGGCCAGACGCTTGCGGCAATCACTCAAATAAGATTTCCAGGTCACACCCTTGGGTGCTGCCCCTTTGTTCTTCTCTTTCACCTTCTGCCATTCGGCACCACAAACTTTCATGACATCCTGCTGTGCCGCAGCCGGGTGCGCGAACACATACATCATGCCGACGAGCAATACTGACGTCAGCGGAACAGATCGAATAGCGAGCGACATTGGCTCTTCTCCATAAAAGGGCCGGATCGGCCTTCCGAATTCTTCGACACTCTATTCGATATTAATCTGTCAACAGAATGATCTCCAGCAAAGAACGTGCCGGCGTTGTCAGGTGGGATGGAGCCGTGCTGTTGGTTATGAGTTCATTTCGCTCACGGCTATTCCGCGCTTTTGCGCGGGCCTCCGCGAGGGCGCCCTGACCGGGCGGCGGCCACTTGGCCTTGCCTCGCTGGTCGCTCGGTTATTCTTGGTTCCATGAGAGATTGTGCCGTATGGCTGGCGCTATACAGCACGATATCCGATGTGTCTGAGACAACCGCGCCTTAGTGGCGCGGCAAGCGCGACTGCGCGCCGGCCGGTCAGGCCGCCCCCGCGGAGGCCCGCGCGACAGCGCGGAATAGCCGTGAGCGAGATAAATCCAGATCTCAACCCCACGGCAACATCCATCCGGACGGCAACAGCGCACTTCCAAGATTTCAAATGGGCCTACCAATGACCGGGGCAGAGCAAGCCTGAACGAAGCGCCCCAAATCCGGCAGCCATCACGCCCGGCATCATCACAAACCACTAAACCAGTTGTATCCCTGGTCTTCCCAGAAACCGCCCGGATAGTCGTTCGTCACAATGAGTTCGTTGACATGCTTTGGATTCTTGAAACCAAGTTTCGTCGGAACCCGAACCTTCATGGGATAACCGTAAATGCGTGGCAGTGTCTTCCCGTCGAACGCGAGCGTGATCTGGGTCTGTGGATGCAGTGCCGTGGCCATATCAAGACTGGTCGTGTAGCGATCTTCGCAGCGGAAGAAAACATACCTGGCGTCCAGATCGGCACCGATCCTTTTCAGGAATTCGGACAGGCGTGGCCCGCTCCATTTTCCGATCGCGCTCCAGCCCTCGATACAGATGTGCCGGGTGATCTGTGTCTCACGATCGAGAGCGCGCAACTGACCCAGGCTCCATGGACGCTTGTCAGCGATTCGTCCGCCGAGTGTCAGCTGCCAGTCGCCAGGCTCGACCTCCGGCGCATCCGCTTGCGGGTAGAAGGCGTTAAAGGGAAAGGGGCGTGTAATTTCCCGTTCGCTGAATTCAGGCGCAAGCCTTGCCGGATTGAACAGGGTTGCCTGCACCTCATCGTTGAAGCGGGAGACGGACCGCAGCAGGTTTTCCGCCGACTGCCCATCGATCACATCGCACCCCGTGAGAAGCATGAGTGCACCGACACTGCCCGTGCCCCGCAGAAACGCGCGACGAGACATCGGAGTCATGCGCCGGGTCGCATCTTTGATCAGGAGGTCATGGTCGACACCCGGAATCTTGAAAAAACGTGTCATCAATCATGTCCTCTTTCAATATCCGCGCGTCATGGCGCGCAGGCTTTTGGGAACAAGAAGCGCCATCGCCACGTGAACCAAAAGAAAACCTGCGATGGCTGCCATTGCGAAGAAGTGGACAAGGCGCGCACCTTGAAAACCACCAAGGAGGGTCGTAAGACTTTGCAACTGGACTGGCTTCCAGAGTGCGAATCCGGTCAGGATGGCCAGTGCGATTGCACCGATAACGCCGGCATAGAGAAGTCTTTGGACAGCGTTGTATGTTGAGAGATCTTCATGCACCAACCGCCCGGTCAAGGCCGAACGCAGATCGGCCAAGAGCTCCGCGCTGCGAATTGGCCAAAGCTTTGTCCGAAAACGACCGCTGATTACCCCATAGGCGCAGTAGACCGCGAAATTCGCCATTAACAACCACATGGCTGCGAAATGCCAAAGCAAAGCTCCGCCCAACCAACCGCCGATTGTGATCGATTGCGGGAACTGGAATGGGAATATCGGCGCGGCATTATAGATCTGCCAGCCACTCATGGTCATGACCAGCATAGCGATTGCATTCACCCAGTGGGTTATTCGAATGACCCGCGGGTGAACAACAGGGTCAACTTGAGGAGAGAGTGACATGGGACAACTCCGTTCCAAGAAACAGACACCGGGAGGAGGCGAGGAGGATGACCTCCTCCCGGCTCAAAGTAAGGAGCGCTACTTCGGCAGCAACACCTTATCGACGGAGTGGATGACGCCGTTCGACTGCAAAACGTCATAGACATTGATGTTGGCTGCCCCGCCCTTTTCGTCTCTGATGACGATATTGTTCGGGCCGTTGAGTTCGGCCGTCAGACGGCCGCCGGCAGCGGTCTTCAGCGTCGCACGCCCTTTACCCTTCTTCACCATCTTCTTGAGTTGCACGAAGGTGAGGCGACCCGGCACGACGTGATAGGTAAGAACCTTCGTGAGCTGGCCTTTGTTTTCAGGCTTCAACAGTGTTTCGACGGTTCCTTCGGGAAGCGCCGAGAAAGCGCTGTTTATCGGAGCGAACACTGTAAAAGGCCCCTTGCTGCTAAGCGTCTTGACCAGTCCTGCCGCTTTCACCGCGGCGACAAGCGTCGTGTGATCGGCAGAATTGACGGCATTCTGAACGATGTTCTTGCTCTGATACATAGGCTGCCCGCCAACTGTGACGGCGGCAATGGCCGGCACCGCAATTGCAACGGCCGTGGCGAGAGCAATGCCGCTCATGGCAGCTTTGAGAGATGTCTTCATGGTCTTAATTCCTTTTCCATTCGGTTTCGATTGAAGCTGGCGAGCCCGTCTTTGTCGGCAGGCCCTCCGCTCGGGTCGGCGAGCATGTTCTGCACACTCGAACCCAGTTACGGGGGGGTCGGCGTATTTGGATGTGATGAATCGGGACAAAGACTTGTGATGACGAGGCGACAATTTTTTTGCATCTGAACGCCTCCCTCATCCCGTTAGGTCGAAGGGCATAGCCTGGCTGCAGATCTAGTAAGGAAGCAAAACACCATGTTAGGGTTGTGCACCGTTCGCATTGATCATGAGGCTCCGCATATGGTCGAGCCACACGCAACCAGCGTGCCGCCAGAGAGTTCGCCGTGCGAAGCCGACCCGATCGCTCCATTGCTTGTTGCGACAGCGAATGGCGATCGGTCTGCATTTGCCGAGCTGTATCGGCAAACCAGCCATCGGCTTCTTGGCATCGCCTGCCGAATGCTCGGTGAGCGGGAGCTTGCGGAGGAAGTTCTGCAGGAAGCCTTTCTAACGATTTGGCAGAAGGCAAAGCTCTATAGATCCGATGCAGGCCATGGCATGGCATGGCTTACGACGCTTGTCCGCCATCGTGCGATCGATCGACTGAGACTCGTCGGCGGATCACGCGAGATCGCTGTCGGTGCAAGTGCGGAACTCGAACCCTATTCGGCCTCGCAGTTCACGAATGAGTCGTCCATTGTCGATTCCCAGTCGATCGAACGCTGCATGGAAGGGCTGAAGTCCAAACAGAGGACGATGATAGCGCTCGCTTTCTACTACGGACTGACGCATGAGGAACTTTCTCAACGCACAGACACACCGCTTGGAACGGTCAAGAGCGACCTGCGACGCGGGCTGGCTGATCTGAGGAATTGTCTCGAGCGATGATTAACAAGACCGATGACACCAATGGCGAGTTCGCTGACCCAAGGGACGGCCGAGCGGCGGACTATGTACTGGGCTTGCTGGACAAGAATGCCCGCGAGGCCTTTGCCGAGGCTCTCGAGCACGATGACGAATTGCGACAGATTGTGGCCTTCTGGCAAAACCAGTTGCAGGATCTGGCCGACAGAGTTGAGCCTATCGAACCAAGCCCGGAGACTTTTGCCGCGATCGAAGCTGCAATCACCGGCGATCCGCCACCAGGATCGATAACGATCCGGGCCGACGACGGTGAGTGGGAAGAACTGTTCAAAGGCGTTTTTAAGAAGGCATTGCTCGTGGATAAGGACGAGGGCGCCGAAAGCTATCTCCTACGCATTGATCCGGGAGCCGTATGCCCGGCGCACAGCCACACGAAAACAGAGGAATGCCTGGTTCTCGAAGGTGAGATGATCATCGGCACCGCGCGTTTCGCTGCCGGTGACTATCATGCCGCTCCGCCGAAGATACCCCATCTTCCCATTACTTCCGAGACAGGCACGATTCTCTACGTCCGCTCGGAATTCCACGGCTGAACGCGTTCGCCAAAGAGAATCGCTCATGCACGAGCAATGTAACGCTATCAACATGGTTACGCCTCCTTAACACTGAGACGTCATGCTCCAGAATTCGCATCTTATCGTTTACAGCTCGTGTGCATTTCAAAATGGCCGATCCATTGTCTGCGCTGAACGAACTTTGCACCGTCGCTCATGATGCAAAGGATCGTGAGAGTCGGCGCGCGCTCCTGCGTCGGGTCACCGATGTTTTTCTCGAGGAACCCGGGTCATACACCGAGCAGCAAAGGTGCCTATTCGGCGACATCATGGAAAAGCTCGCCTATGACCTGGAAATGCAGGTCAGAGAAGAGCTGGCACGGCGCATTGCGGCAGAAGCAGATGCACCGAACGGCCTGGTATGCCGACTGGCCAATGACGAGATTTATGTTGCGCGCCCAGTATTGGAGCGTAGCCCGGCGCTGACGGAAGACGACCTTATCGCCATCTCCCAGAATTGCAGCCAGGATCATCTTCATGCAATTACCAAACGGAGCGATATCAGCGCCCGCCTCTCGGCCATTCTTGTTGATCTTGGAAAAGACTACGTTGTCGAAGGCCTCCTCGGGAACGAAACGGCTGAGATGGGCAATGAGACGGTCGAGACCGTCGCCAACCGCGCAATCGAATCCGAGCCCCTACAGATCGCACTCATCGACCGCAAGGATGTCCCTCGCAAAATCGTCATGGGACTCCTCGAACATGTATCCGAAAAAATCAGGAATTTGATACTCGATCGGATGACTGACACTGATATGGAGTATCTGGACAATATTATCGGCACGATGCGCGAGGGCATCGAAGCCAGTCCCGATACCTCCGCGGAAGCCTTTATCAAGGACCTCGAACGCAGAGGCAGACTCGACGAAAACGCCCTTCTTGAGATGGCTGCCGAAAAAAAACCTATGGAGTTTCTCCTAGGACTCGCTGCTCTCTTGAAAATCGAGGAAAAAGCTGTTCAGCGGGTCGTTACAGACAAGTCAGGGCAAGCGCTCTTGATCGCTTGTCGTGCTGCAGGTTTCTCAACGGCAACATTCAAGACTCTCGCTCTTTCGCCATTGACCGGCGTCGCATCGCAACTCAACGAAATCGTTCACCTCATCCGGACCTACGAAAAGCTCTCGATCCCCGAAGCACAGCGCACCATGCGCTATTGGCAAACGCGCGATACGGCGAACCAATCCGGGACAGACGACACATCGGCAGAGAAGCAACGGTCAAAGCAGGTTGCGCTGGCCTGACTTGTAGCGATCCTTGGTCGCTCTCGCGGCTAAGTGCTGCTCGCCGCTCGGTTGTTCGTGATGCCAGGTGAGGCCGCGCTGTTTGGCTGGTGCTATCCGCCTCAACGCTTAGAATTGGAGCGATACGTCTCGATGGTTGGCTAGGCAGCTTGCCATGTCGATGGCATAAATCTTCGGCAATCGCGGTTGCTGCCTGAGGCCAATCGTGTTCCGGATCTTCTCTTCATAGGCAGAGAGCTTCGGCAGCACTTCCGCCGAGGCCGCCTTGCGCCAGGCGAGTTCCGCATCGAAGTCTACAAGAGCCTTTTCAAGAAGCCCCTGCGCTTTTTGCTTATCGGGCGATCGGCCTCTCAATGCCCGGCGTACTTTCGCGAGAGCCGAGCGTGTCTTGCGCGCACCGGCGACACTGCCGACGTTTGAACGGACAGCGGCAACCTTTGCTGCAGCTTCTTCCAACGGCAAACTCTCAATGACCGATCGCAGCCCTTCAATCTCTGGTTTAAGCGCGGCGAAGGCCTCGGTTGCCGCGAGAATGACGGTCGTTTCTTTGATTGGCTCATAGGCTTCATCGACATTGCGGCGATATAGGGCACGCGCCTTTTTGTCTGCCTTGAGAAGCACCACGAATTTCTTCCGCTCTTCAGCCCATGCTGCAGGGATATTGGCTTCGATCGTTTTCTTCTCGGCTTCTAGCTCGGCAATATGCGCTTCGATTCTTGCCTTGGTCCGCTTGGCTTTCTCATCTGTGCCGGACGTACGCCGCGCATCGATCTTCGATTGCCGTACATCATTATCGATCGCCAGAATTCGTGCCTCGATCTCGCGCACTTGCCTATGCAGAGGCCGGTAGGCACCAGAAGCTGCTGCAATGTCCGCTTCGGTTTTTCTGATGTCGTCAACCAGGGCAAAGGTCTTCCCGGCAGTATCGAAGCTGCCCGTGACCGACGTCTGCAATTTCTTGGGAAGCATTGAATAGTCGATATTCTTCACTTCGGTAATAGCTGCTCGGATCGCATTGCCATTCGTCTGGTATTTTTCAAACACCAGACCTTCGACACATTGCTGTAATTTCGGATTTAGGGGCGGCGGTGCCGTTTCGGCCGTTAGGATGACCCGTTGCGGCAGATAATTCACGAGCGGAGGATTGTAGGCCACGATGCCGAGCACCAGAAGCTGCATGCATATAAAGGCGATAACGCCTTTATACATTGAGATCGTTTTGACCGCCGCAGGTGCGACACCGCGCAGATAGAAGAGCGCAAACCCGAAGGGCGGTGTCAAAAATGACGTTTGGATGTTGAGGCCGATCATCACGCCGAGCCACACGGCGCTGACATTCGCGCCCGGATCAGCGAGCAGAATTGGTGCCACAATCGGAACCACCACAACGGCGATCTCGATGAAATCGAGGAAGAAGCCCAGGACGAAGATCACCAGCATCACGATGACGAACTGGCCCCAGAACCCGCCAGGCAAACCGCTCAGGAAGTGCTTGACCAACTCCTCGCCCCCGAAGCCGCGAAAGGCTGCGGTGAGCATCGCGGCACCAAGCAGAATGATAAAGACCAAAGACGTCGTCTTGGCAGTCTCGATCATGACACTGGCGAGTGTGTTTTCGATCTTCATCGCACGCCATCCGCTCCAGATGAGCGCAATGGTCAATCCGGTGACAGCAATGAGGGCGGCAGTGACATAGGCCTGATCGGCTGCCGTCGAGATATTCTTGATATTGACCGGGTGAAGCTGGGTGACCGTAATGATCGCAACCACCGACACAATCGCCAGGATCGCGGGCCAATAGGTCCGCCTGTGCCCTTCGCGCAACCGGTAACCCGACATAATCAGGGCGCCAGCAGCACCAATCGCACCGGCCTGATTGACCGTTGCGATCCCCATGATAATGGAACCGAGAACAACAAAAATAAGAGCGAGAGGCGGCACGAGAGACAGAAAGACCCGGCCGGCAAATTGCCAGTCATATTTGCCTTCATAGGGCACGACCGGTGCGGATTGCGGCCGCAGAAGCGCAAGCACCGCAATGAACACGATATAGACCCCGACAAGGATGAGACCTGGAACAAAGGCGCCAAGGAACATCTCACCAGCGCTTGTGGACGCGACATCGAACTGGGAGGGCATCGAAATCTCTCCGGTCGATGCCTTATAAAGCGCCTTGCGCGCACTACTCGCCTGATCCGTCGCGCTTGCGAGCTGGTCGGCAAGAATGATGAGGACAATAGACGGAGGAATAATCTGGCCCAATGTTCCCGATGCGGCGATGGTACCTGTCGCCAGGGGATGAGAGTAGTTGTTGCGCAGCATCGCGGGCAGGGAAATGAGACCCATGGCAACCACCGTTGCCCCGACAATGCCGGTCGTCGCTGCCAGCAAGGCACCCACGACCACGACAGAGATCCCAAGACCGCCTCGGATCGGGCCGAATAGCTGCGCCATCGTAATCAAAAGGTCTTCAGCGATCCGAGAGCGCTGCAGCATGATTCCCATAAAGATAAACAACGGGATCGCTATCAGCGTATCGCGCTCGGCAACCCAATAGACGTCGCGAAAGTTGGTGACCCCAGAATTGAGCCACTCCGACGGACCACCATGCGCAAAGTAGGCGTCGGGACTGCCTGCGACGAGCCAGCCAAAAAATGCTGCAAGTCCGATCGTGATGATCGCCGATCCGGGCAGAGCAAAAGCAACTGGAAAGCCGGAACCGAGGGCCGTGGCCATCAACACGACGAGGAGGAAAAGAAAAAAGAGTTCCATGGATCCGCCTCAGTGTGCGATTTCGCCGTCGATTTTTCTTTTGCCGGGTTCGCCACGAAAATCGGCGACGGACTCGAGGAAGTATCCGGAAAACTGCAGCAGCATGGATATAGCAAATATTCCCAGGAAACCCGCCATCCAGTATTTCACGTACATACCGAATCCCGTCTGGGTCACTTCGAAGCTAAGCAATGGACTGTTGATGATCGTGGTGCTGCTGCTCATCCCGTAAATCACGATGACCCAGCACAGCGACATTCCAAGCAGAATGCAGCCGATCGCATTCATCAGACCCTTGGTGCGATCCTGAAAACCGGAATAGAGAACGTCGACGCGCACATGGCCTTCGTCGAACAGCGTATAGGCGCTCGCAAAAAGGAAAAGCGCGGCATACCAGAAGCGAACGAGGTCGCCCATAAACGCCTGCTCATAGGAAAAAACGAACCGGGTAAAGACGATAAGCAGCTGCGCAACCACGACGAGCAGGGCCAGCCAATAAAAGGCGAGGCCCCTCGTGAACGCAGCAATCAGCAATGCCAGACCGACGCACGGGAAGTGGACGTAGAGCCCGCGGAACTGTGAGCGTCCGAGGTCCGTCGTCATGGCCTGGCCGACCAGATCCGGCAAAAAGCCTTCGACCCGCAGGAACGAAACCACGGCGTCGGTGAGACCGAGCAGAAAGACAGCCCAGAATGCGGCGCGAATGATGTAGTTTGTGATGCTGTAGATCGCCATACTGTCAGGACGCAGCGGTTTTTCGCGCGTTCGCATGACATAACCGACGGCAATGAAGAATGTTCCGAGATAAATTGCCAGCTGAATAGACGCCAATGAGTTCATCTCGCCAGTGAAAAGTGTCGTGGGGCCCGGCCAGCTGCGCCAATTCGTCAGATAGTTGTTGATCAAAAATGCGAGCATTGCCGCGACGGTGCCCCAAGCAAAACAGCGCGACAGAATGACGGATGTTGCGCCATCCACCGGCGCTGGATCTATCGTGGCCTCAGCCTCACTCGCCATATTCGACACGTCCCCCCAAATGGGACGGGGCACGACACCCCGTCCCAAAATTTCGCATTCAACAGTATGAAAATAGACCTTCTCTACGCAAGCCAGTCCAATTGCGTACTGTTCTGCTCACCGATGAAACGTCGGGTCAGGTACCGATGCCAAGGACACGGTTCCTCTGCACAGTGTACGCCGTGTCCGACAGGCCGTTCCAGTTACCCACATCGCTACGCACCTTGGCGAAGCTGTCGTGGATTTCAGCGGCCAGCTTGGAATGCTGACGCGTTTCCTCGAACACCTCGCTGGCGGCTTCGCCGAAGCTGTCGTAGATCTCGTCGTTGAACTTACGCAGCTTGACGCCCTGCTCTTTGATGAGACGCGTGAGATAGACACCATTGTTGGCGTTCGTCTCGGCCATCTGGCGCGAATTCTCTTCGTTGCAGGCGGCCTCGATGATGGCCTGATCCGTCTTGGAGAGCTTGCCCCACCAGGACGCATTCATGCCAAGGCACAGCTGAGATGCCGGCTCGTGCATACCCGGATAGTAGTAGAATTTGGCCGCTTCGTAGAACTTCATGAAGAAGTCGTTGTAAGGGCCAACCCACTCCGTTGCATCGATGGAACCGGAGACAAGGTTTTCATAGATCTGACTACCGGGAAGTGTAATCGTCGAGGCACCAAGCTTGGTCAGAACGTCACCGCCAAGACCTGGAATACGCATCTTCAGACCTTTGAAGTCATCGACGCTTTCCATTTCCTTCCGGAACCAGCCGCCCATCTGAACGCCTGTATTACCGCACGGGAAGCCTTTGATGCCGAACTCGCCGGCAAGCTTGTCATACATTTGCTGGCCGCCGGCATATTTCATCCAGGCTTCCATTTCGGAGAAGACGAGACCGAAGGGAACGGCTGTAAAATAAGCCCAGCCGGGATGCTTGCCCTTCCAGTAATAGTCGGCCGCAATATAGGCTTGCGAGTTGCCTGATGCGACGTCGTCCAGGGACGCGAAGGCACCGACTTTCTCACCGGATGCGTAGTAGGTCACGTTGATACGGCCGTCGGTCAACTCCGGAATACGCTTGGCGAGGCGCTGGGCGCTGATGCCAAGGCCCGGAAAGTCGCGGGGCCAGGTTGAGACAATCGTCATCTCGATCTTGCCTTGCGCAATTGCAGGCGCGGCAAGCGTCGATGCGGCGGCGGCACCGGCGACGGCTCCTGATGCTTTCAGGAACTTACGGCGGTCGACCTTTTTCGTTTCACTCAAATGCTTCACTCCCATTTTGAGCACGTTGGGTCTGCTGAATTCTCAGCCGGCCCGGTCAAGTCACAAGCGCTTCAGGCTTGTGGGCGAATGGACAATCTCGCTGTGGTTCCGGCATGCATGATCGGAACCACAGAGCTTGCCCTGCAGCCTCACGGCTATCTTTAACGGTAAAATGACATGGGGAATACGAGACCATCGGCGCAAAGTCGTACTGAGAAAGTCTGAACAAATCGGAATGCAATCGTGCGCAAGACAATGGAACTCGAACCCGTATTGTTTTCAGGTTGCGGTACAAATACGCCGTCTGTTTAGGTGCATTTACGCCACTATGCAATTGAGGAATAGGTGGTATTGCCAATTTCGATAGCAACGTTCCTTGGCACCTTCCGAGTCGAGGGCGCTCGAATTCAGAAAGAAACGCGCGCAACAAGGTCATCGATGCTATCGAGAACCGCTTTTGGCCGCGCATGATGTGGCATGTGACCGACCCCCTCCAGAACCACCGCCCGCGCATCCTTGGCCTTGGCAACCAATGGAGGTGTGTGCAGGTGCGTCCAAATGACGCTGTCCTTATCGCCTGTGAGCGCGATCAGTGGCACGGAGATTTCGCCATAACGCGGCGCCATTTCGATAATCGCACGCTTCAGATTCGTAAGGTCTTCGGCATTGGCCTGAAAAGTCGCCGGACGGCGATAAAGCTCGATTGCTGCGCGTTCGCGATAGTTGGCGGGCACCGAATTGGGCGCAAAGACGCGCGCTGTAGCTCCCACAGCGGCCCGGGGGAATGCGGGCATCGCAAAACGGCGGATGAATAGACTGCCAAGACCGGGAAACGCCGCCAACTGATGCTGAAATCCGACACCCCCGGGCCAGGGATGGGAAACACCCGCCACGAACAGGAGTCCACCGACACTCTCGGGGTAAGCAAGGGCATAGGCCAGGATCAGCGCGCCGCCGAACGAATGACCGACGAGAACGGGCCGTTCGACATCCATCTGCTGGAGTGTCTGGTGCAGAATCGCGGCCTGACTTGAGAGAAGATAACCACCATCCGCCGGCCGTTCGCTCCAACCGTGACCGGGACGATCGATGGCAATTGCGCGATGCTTGGCTGCGAGAAATGCGAAGATCGACGCCGTCCATTCACGCAGATTGGCACTTGCGCCATGAACCAGGACAACCGGATGGCCGGCGCCTTCTTCCAAGACATGGCAGGCCAGTCCGTCGCAATCGATGAAGCGGCCGATCGGCGGATATTTCGCCTCAATACCGGCCACGATTTCGTCTGTTCTCCCAGTCAAAGCCCGGTTCACCAATCAGCACCGCGCTGATTTCGTATCCGGCGTCAGCCAGCCCCAGATAAAAAATCCGGTTCGCTTGCACTTCTTGTAACGTTTCTGGCAGTCCGCCTGACAGTTTCCGTCGGGGCCCCGATGCTCCTCGCACCACGAAATGCAGGTGCGGCGGGCATCGGCGCAGCGGTCTTCTTTCGCGATAGCGGGGCTCGCGGGAACCGCAATCCAAAGGACACACACGATCAATACGCCGAGAGCTGCGGCAATTTCGTTCTTCATTTCGAAAGATTCCTCGCGTACAGACAAACAAAAAAGCCGGAATGGTCGCGTTGCAGCCTAACTTACGGTTCAATAGCAAGAGTGCTAGTCTCGCGTCACCGGCGGCGTGGATCCTCTCACCTTAGGTCATAGACTCATAAAGGAACGACGAGCGATGAAAAGATCCAAGACGATTGCTCTTGTGACTATGGGCGTCAGCGCACTGGCGCTCAATGCGTGTAGCGAAGCACAGACCGAGGCCCTGGTTTATACCACCCTTGAAGAGTGCATGGCCGACGGCGATCTGAGCAAGGAAGCCTGCGAGAAGGCCTACAAGAAGGCCGAAACCCAGCACGCGGAGGTCGCACCGAAATATCAGAACAAGGCCGAATGCGAGGCGGACTTCGGAGCCGAAGCCTGCGAGACATCGCCCTACCGGACAAACAATAATACCAGTGTCTGGATGCCCCTGATGATGGGCTACATGATGGGCCGCGTGCTGGCACCGGGCGGGGTTCACCCGCAGCCGCTCTACCGCTCCAAGGACGACCCGAAGAGCTTCCGCACCGGCGACAACAAGAAGGTCGCTGCCAAGACCGGCAAGGTCCAGGTTCCCAAATCCACCACGAAGGCCCCGAGCCGAAAACTCTATACAACGGCGCGCGGTGGCTTCGGTGCCTCGGGGCGGACCTACGGGCCGAGCAGCGGTTAAGGGCAGCCCCGGTGGAGCGGATTGCCGTCAAGGAGCGTGATGACTGGCGCGAGACCGCCGAAACGCACGGCTTCAGTTTTCATTCACTCGACGGCGACCCCTATTGGGACGAGAGCGCCTACTACAAGTTTACGCTTGCCGAAATCGAGGAAGACCTCGAAGAGCCGGCCGAAGCCATCGAGCATATGTGCTTCGAGGTGGTTGGTGAAGCGATTGGCAACGAAGAGACTCTGCGCCGGCTGGCGATCCCGGAAGCCTATTGGGACTATGTGGCCGACACCTGGAGCCGTGCCCACAAGAACCTCTATGGCCGCATGGACTTCGCTTATTCAGGCGACGGTCCGGCCAAACTGCTCGAATATAATGCTGACACGCCGACCTCGCTCTACGAATCCTCTATCTTTCAATGGGTCTGGCTCGAACAGGCGATGGAGCGCGATCTCGTGCCCCAAGGCTCGGACCAGTTCAACTCCCTGCACGAGAAGCTGATCGACGCCTGGCGCCGGATCGGCATCACGGACAGGCTTCACCTCGCCTGCGCGAAGGGGAGCGAAGAGGACGAAGGCACGATCGAGTATCTGGAGGACTGCGCCCGGCAGGCTGGCCTGGATACGCGCCGTCTGTTTATGGAGGATATCGGCATCTCGGAGCCCGGTTGGTTCACTGATCAAGAAGACGAGGCGATCAAGAATCTCTTCAAGCTCTATCCATGGGAATGGATCTTGCGGGAAGACTTTGCCGAGCATGTAAAGGACTCGCGCTGCGTCTTCATCGAACCGGCCTGGAAGACGATCCTCTCCAACAAAGGCCTGCTTCCCCTCCTCTGGGAGAAATTCCCCGGCCATCCCAATCTTCTGCCGACCTATTTCGAGGACGACGCCGAAAAGCAGGATCTTGGCGAGACTTATGTCCGCAAGCCGATCTATTCCCGCGAGGGATGGAACATCGAGATCGTCGGCCCGGACGCTCCAGCAGCCGCACGCGAAGAACGACCCGGTCCCTATGGCGCCGAAGGCCGCATTCTGCAGGACTACTCCCCGCTGGCCGAATTCGACGGCAACCGCCCCATGTGCGGCGTCTGGCTGGTCGCCAGCGAGGCGGCAGGCATGTGCATCCGCGAAGACCGCGGGCCGATCACAACAGACGACGCACGGTTCATCCCGCATTTGATTTCGGGATAACAACACTTTGCGTTTCGAAACACTTCGGAACAGCATCTACTGTGCTTGTTGGAATCTCCATTCTGAAACGTAGAGTTCCCCTTCATATCTCGTGTCATTGTCGCATGGATACCTAGAAAGCGACGTGATTCTCCTATTCCCCGGTTGAGGCGCTGTGACATCCCTGCGGGCACTTCAATCGCACCGCATGGGCTTCGGCTTCTGGCATCGCTCCAGACAGTCCGACCGTCCAAGGGAATGGGAGGAATCAATGACAAATCTAGAGAATTACACCGAAGATCACAGCGGCGGGCCAGGCGTGCAGATACCATCGATCGGGTTGGCCTTGGTCCCCGTGGTACTCACACTGATCGTTCTCGGCATCCAGCTTTTCTACTTTGGCGACTTCACGCCGCATATTCCACTGGCGATCGGCATAGCGATCACGGGGCTGGTCGGGCTGAAGTTGGGGCATAAATGGGATGGGATCGAAAAGGGTGTGTTCCATGTCATCAACGTCTCTCTGCCATCCGTATCGATCCTGATCACGGTTGGAATGATCATTGGCGTTTGGATTGCAAGCGGAACCGTGCCAACTCTGATCTATTACGGGCTGACGGTGCTCTCGCCAGAGATTTTTCTCGCCGCGGCTATGATCCTGTGCTCGATCGTTTCCGTTTCTCTGGGGACATCGTGGGGCACGGTCGGCACAGTCGGCCTAGCGCTCATGGGTATCGGAGCAGGCTTCGGGATTCCTGTCTACTGGACAGCAGGAGCCGTCGTTTCCGGGGCATTTTTTGGCGATAAGATCTCACCACTTTCCGACACAACCAATCTGGCGCCCGCTGTCACCGGCACAAACCTGTTCGACCACATTCGAAACATGATGCCGACGACAGTCCCTGCAATGTTGATCGCCCTCGCGATTTATACGGTTGTCGGTTTTACACTGATCGATAGTGACCAATCCTCGTTCGAGCGTATTGAATCGATTACGACCGCTCTGCAAAAGAACTTCGATATTTCGCCCTGGCTTCTTATTCCGGCACTGCTCGTCATTGTCCTGGCGGTGAAAAAGCAGCCTCCCATTCCTTCGCTGTTTGCCGGCGTGCTCGCCGGCGGGGCCATGGCCATGTTCATCCAGGGAGCCGGCCTGCATGACGTGTTTTCCTACGCCAACTCCGGTTACAAGATCGAATCCGGGGTCACAGAAATCGACAAGCTTCTCAACCGGGGCGGCATACAATCGATGATGTGGACCATCTCTCTTGTGCTTCTTGCACTCGGTTTCGGTGGTGCGCTGGAGCGGACCGGATGTCTTGAAGCCATCATCAACGTCATTATCAAACGTGTGAAATCCTTTGCCGGCGTTCAGGCCTCGGCAACGGCGACCTCCGTCGCGACCAACCTGGTAGCCGGCGACCCTTATCTGTCAATCGCCTTGCCCGGGCGCATGTTCGCGCCTGTCTATCGTGGGATGGGCTATTCGACGCTCAATCTGTCGCGCGCAATCGAGGAGGGCGGCACACTCATTTCGCCGCTGATCCCATGGAACGCGGGTGGTGCTTTCGTCATCACCGGACTGGCGCTCGGCGTTTCCGACGGGAATTTCGAGAACCTCCTCTATATCCCCCTGGCATTTGCCTGCTGGCTGTCGCCGGTTATCGGCATTATCTACGCCACGCTCGGCATCTTCTCGCCCAAGGCGTCGGAGCAAGAGATCAGGCGCTGGGAGACGAGCGACGAAGCGGTCATGGAGGTTGAAGGCGTGAGAGCCTGATCCAACCGTCAGATCAGACAAAACGTTGGATGCATCCACCGCGGCAATCGCGGTGGGTGCCTTTTTTATGCCGTGACAGCAGATAACCGGAATGCGTCGGGCGTAACACCATTGCGTTCCTTGAACACTCTGATGAAGTGCGACGCATCGCAAAATCCCGTCTCGGCGGCGATTTCGGTGATCGATCGTTTCGTTGTTGTCATGAGCAGTTTTGCTCGCTCGATCCTCATAAGCTTATCGGCTTCAGAAGGCGTGATCCCCAAAGCACTTTGAAAACGTCGTTCGAGCTGGCGCCGTCCCACATCGAGCCGCTCCGCAATGACGCCGATACTCTGAGGTGTATCCATCGTTTGCTGCATGAACAGCAATGCGCGCTTGACCAGATCATCCGATGTTGTCAATTCGAGCGGTGCTCCCGGCTGGGGTTTTTCGCCGGCCAGCACATCGTCGATTATCATGATGCTGAGGCTCTTGCGGGCCTGAGCAGACCCAACATGCTTGTCTACGAGATACGCTGCCAGATGAGCAGAACTCGCACCTCCCGAGCAGGTCAGGCGATCGTCGTCGACAACGAAAATCTGGTCGGAAACGGGCTCCATGCCATCGAACTGCTCCAGGAAGTCCTCGTGATGAAACCAGCTCACACAGCAGCGGCGGCCGCTCATCAGCCCGGCACGATGCAATATGAACGCACCCGTGCAGAGCCCTACCAACGGGACACTCTCTTTGGCGGCACGCTGCAGGAATCTCACATAGTCCCTGTTCAGACTCTCGTTTTCATCGATAAGCCCGCCAACCACCACGATGTAGTCGAACCGGGTCGGGTCTCCCAAACGTTCGTCCGGTTGCACCTGAATGCCGCAGCTCGAAGTTACGGGTTTCATCGATGGCGATATGAAACGCCAACTGCAAAGGATCTGTCGGCTGCCATCGCCGTCATCTGCAGCCAGGCGCAAGACATCTATGAAGTTGGCAAAGGCACTGAGAGTGAATCGCGGCGCCAGAATAAAGCCAATCGAAAGACGAGACGGCGATGGCGCTCGTTTTTTCGAAATGGTCATCCAGTACCCCGCATTGGCATGCAAAAATGTGGGTATTTGTCGCAACAATACCATGGCGCAGGCGCAATTATACCATCCGAATTCGTCGGAATATCCGATTATGCGTTCATCATCGCGAGTGTAAGAGGAAAGTCGTGACCCATTTTTCCGCCATATCGCTTCTCCGCAACGCCCTCACCGGCCAGAAGAACTGGCAAGAGCAATGGCCCGACAGCGAGCCGAAAGCCGAATATGACGTGATCATAATCGGTGCCGGCGGTCATGGGTTGGGCGCTGCCTACTACCTCGCGAAAGAGCATGGCATCACGAATGTTGCCGTGATCGAAAAGGGTTGGCTGGGTGGCGGCAATACCGGCCGGAATACGACGATCATCCGCTCCAATTATTTGTATGACGAAAGTGCGCGGCTTTATGACCACGCCCTCGACTTGTGGGAAAACCTGTCTCAAGACTTGAACTACAACGTCATGTTTTCCCAGCGCGGCGTCATGATGCTGGCCCACAACGTGCACGACGTTCAGAGCACACAGCGCCACATTCATGCCAACCGTCTGAACGGGGTCGACAATCGCTGGCTGACGACAGCGCAGGCCAAGGCGAAATGCCCACCTCTTAACGTGTCCCCAAATGCCCGCTATCCGGTGCTGGGAGCGGCTTTTCAGCAGCGTGCCGGTACCGCCCGTCACGACGCTGTCGCATGGGGTTATGCAAGAGCGGCGACCGCAAGGGGCATCGACATCATCCAGAACTGCCCTGTTACCGCGATACGCCGTAGCGCCGACGGCGCCGTCGAGGGCGTCGAGACGGTACGCGGCTTCATCAAGGCAAAAAAAATCGCCGTGTCGGCGGCGGGCAATACATCGGTGGTGATGGAAACCGCAGGCGTGCGCCTGCCTCTCGAAAGCTATCCGCTGCAGGCAATGGTGTCGGAGCCGGTGAAGCCGATATTCCCCTGCGTCGTCATGTCCAACACCGTGCACGCCTATATCAGCCAGTCCGACAAGGGAGAACTCGTGATCGGGGCAGGCACGGACCAGTATGTGTCCTATAGCCAGCGCGGCGGCCTGCCTTTGATCGAGCATACGATTGCGGCGATCTGCGAAGTGTTTCCCATCTTTCGGCGGATGCGAATGTTGCGCAAATGGGGCGGCGTCGTCGATGTCACTCCCGATCGTTCAGCCATCCTGGGCAAGACGCCGGTCAAAGGCCTGTACGTAAACTGCGGCTGGGGAACAGGCGGTTTTAAGGCGACGCCCGGTGCAGCGCATATGCTGGCCCACACGGTCGCCCGCGACGAACCGCATGCAATCAATGCCCCCTTCACATTGGAGCGCTTCCAAACCGGTCAGCTGATCGACGAAGCCGCCGCTGCCGCCGTTGCACACTGAGGTGAGAGAGACCGAGAAATGTTGCTGATCCATTGCCCCTATTGCCAGAAAACGCTGCCGGAGTTGGAATTTGCCTATGCGGGCGAGGCGCACATATCGCGTCCTGCAGACCCGTCGGCCGTGTCCGATGAAGACTGGCGGGATTTCCTGTTCGTTCGCGACAATAAGCGTGGCCAACATTTCGAACGCTGGCGCCATATCCACGGATGCGGCCGGTTTTTCAACGCAGTGCGAGACACGGTCAGCGACAAGTTCCTGTTGACCTACAAGGCCGGTGAACCGCGCCCAACCGACACCCAACTCGAGGACCTGGGCAAGTGAGCGAGTTTCGTATCCGCGGCAAAGGGCGTGTCGATCACGCCAGCCCTGTCACCTTCACGTTCGACGGCCGATCTTATACCGGCCTCAAAGGCGATACGGTCGCCTCCGCCTTGTTGGCCAACGACGTCCATTTGATGGGACGCTCGTTCAAATATCATCGCCCGCGCGGCGCTGTCACTGCCGGCTCCGAAGAACCCAACGCCTTGATCGGTACAACCAGAGGCAAAGGGCGCTTTGAACCCAATACGAGGGCGACCGTCCAAGAGATCTATGACGGGCTTACGGCGACAAGTCAGAATAGATGGCCATTGCTGACATTTGATGTCGGCGCCATCAACGACCGTTTGTATATGCTGTTCTCGGCCGGTTTCTACTACAAGACATTCATGTGGCCGAAGAGCTTCTGGGACAAGATCTATGAACCCTTGATCCGGGCTGCCGCCGGCCTCGGCGTATCGCCGAGCGAGGAAGATCCCGATTGCTACGCCTCGCGCTACATCCATTGCGATGTCCTGATCGTTGGTACCGGGCCTGCCGGCCTTGCAGCAGCATTGACAGCGGGTCGAAGCGGGGCCGACGTCGTGCTGGTGGACGAGCAACAGGAATTGGGCGGTACGCTTCTAACCGAGGATACGATCGAAATCGATGGCCGACCCGCATGGGAATGGCTGAAAGCAGCTGAGGCGGAACTCGGCAATCTCCCCAATGTCCGTGTCATGAGCCGAACGACGGCAATTGGATATTATCATCAGAACATGGTCGGCCTTTGCCAGAAACTGACCGATCACATGCCTATGCCGCCTGAAGGCGCACCGCGCGAGCGGATGTGGCGTGTAAGGGCCGGACAGGTTGTGCTGGCCCAAGGTGCGATCGAGAAACCGCTGGTGTTTGACGGCAACGACCGGCCGGGTGTCATGCTTGCCGGTGCGGCACAGACCTATCTGAACCGTTATGGCGTGAAGGTCGGTTCGCGAGCAGTCGTCGCCACGTCGCACGATTCCGCCTGGTATGCGGCATTCGATCTCTCCGATGCCGGCACTCGGGTCGACGCAATCGTCGATACAAGAGAAGAGCCCGACCCAACTCTGATGGCAGAGGCCAGATTACGCGATATCGAGATACTGGCCGGCCATACCGTGACCGGTACGTCGGGACGCTTGCGCATTAAATCGGCACGTGTAAATCCGGTCGACAACGGAACCGTCGGGCAGGCAACAAGTCTCACCTGCGATACGTTGCTGATGTGCGGTGGATGGACACCATCGCTACATCTCTTCTCTCACACCAAGGGGAGCCTCGAATGGGATCCACAAGCCGAGGCCTTTCTGCCGGGAGAGAAATCCGAGGCCTGCCATATTGCCGGGGCCGGCCGCGGCCTATGGGGCATCGCGAAGGCGCTTGAGGATGGCGCCAGCGCAGGCGCACAAGCCGCATCGGACGCGGGCTTCGAGCCGAAAGACAGGAAATTTGTCTGCGCAGACGACCGCACAGGCGGTGGCGTGTCCCACAGGGAACTCCCGACCGATCGCGACCCAGGCAGGGCCAAGGCCTTTATCGACTTTCAGAACGATGTGACAGCAAAAGACATTCGACTGGCAGTGCGCGAGGGGATGCGTTCGATTGAACATGTCAAGCGCTACACGACCAATGGCATGGCGACCGACCAGGGCAAGATGTCCAACATGAACGGCCTCATGATTGCATCGGACGCGGTGGGCAAGGAGGCTCCGAAAGTCGGTCTGACCACGTTCCGCCCACCCTACACGCCAACAACATTTGGTGCTTTTGCCGGCTATCATAATGGCGCCCACTTCGAGGTGACGCGCAAAACACCGATGGACGACTGGGCGGAAGAAAACGGCGCCGTGTTCGAGCCCGTATCCCAATGGCGACGAGCCCGGTATTTCCCCAAGGCCGGGGAAGATATGCACGAAGCCGTTGCACGCGAATGCAAAGCGACGCGGCAGTCGCTCGGCATTTTCGATGCTTCGACTCTGGGCAAGATCGAGGTTTCGGGCCCCGACGCGGCGGAATTCATGAACCGCATGTATACCAACCCCTGGACCAAGCTCGCCCCCGGCCGTTGTCGCTATGGTCTGCTCCTGGGTGAAGACGGGTTTATCAGCGACGACGGTGTGATCGGTCGCCTGTCGAACGACACCTTCCACGTCACGACTACGACCGGCGGTGCCGCACGCGTCCTCAACACGATGGAGGATTATCTTCAAACGGAATGGCCCGATCTCGATGTCTGGCTCACTTCGACGACCGAACACTGGGCCGTCGTTGCACTGAACGGTCCGAACGCCCGAAAAGTTCTCGCGCCATTCGTCGAAGGCATTGATTTGAACGAAGATTCCTTCCCCCACATGTCGGTTTCGGATTGCACAGTTGCCGGTTTTCCGGCCCGCCTGTTCCGGATCAGCTTTACCGGCGAATTGGGTTTCGAAATCAATGTCCCTGCCCGATATGGCCGTGCTCTTTGGGAGCAGCTGTGGGAGGCGGGCAAGCGCTATGACATCTGTGCCTACGGGACCGAGACCATGCACGTGCTGCGTGCTGAAAAGGGCTACATAATCGTCGGGCAGGATACGGACGGCACGATTACACCCGACGACGCGGGTATCGGCTGGGCGGTTGGCAAGAAGAAGAAGGATTTCGTGGGCAAGCGCTCGCTCGATCGCCCGGACATCGTAGCACCGGGCCGAAAGCAGCTCGTCGGCCTTCTGACCGACGACCCCAATGTGGTCCTCGAGGAGGGTGCCCAGATCGTCGCAGATGCCAGTGAAGCACTCCCCATGACGATGATCGGACACGTCACATCCTCTTATTGGAGCGAAACGCTGGGACGATCGATAGCGCTGGCGGTGGTCAAGGGCGGACGGGATCGAGACGGCAATACGCTGTATGTCCCGATGCCTGACAAGACACTGTCCGCAAAAGTCACCGACACCGTTTTCTTCGACCCCGCTGGGAACCGCTTGAAGGCATGATGCGAACGCCATGAATACAGAGACCCACAACCAGCTTCAGCTCGAGCTTTCTGCTACTTCAGCAGATGGACCCGTGTCGCTTTCCTTTCCTGCAGACACCGCTCGATTCAATCTGCGCGTTGGCCAGTCCAACGTGGAGGCTGCCTCCAAGGCACTGGGATTCAACCTGCCAACAAACATAGGGGATATTGCCGAAAGCGGCGGTCGCCGTGCGCTCTGTTTGGGCCCCGACGAATGGGTACTTCACGGAGACGAAACGGACCGTTCCAACATGGTCGAGGCGTTTGCCAGTATTTACGAGAAGGCCCCTCACAGCCTGGTCGATGTCAGCGACCGCGAAATCACAATTTCACTATCCGGAGACGAGGTCTGCACATTGCTGGCCGTCGCCTGCCCAATCGATCTGAGGGATCTGCCGGTAGGTACCGGCAAGCGCACGATTTTCGACTGTGCGCAGATCGTGCTGCATCGCGATGGCGAAGAGCATTTTCGCATGGAGGTGGCGCGCTCGTTCACGGTGCATGTCTGGGGCTTGCTCAATATTGCGAATGCGGAGCTTGCGACGGGGTTGTGAGACAGAGTTTAGCGCCAATGAATTGGCCCCTCACCCACCCCGCTCCCGAGGGAGAGGGCCATACTCGTCGATGGATCGAGGCTTCGTCCCTTCTCCCCGATGAGAAGGTTAGGATGAGGAGACGGGCGGTTACTCCATCCGATATGCGGTAATCCCGGCACCGATGCGAATGGAACGCAGGTGGGCTTGCAGCGTCGGTACCGATAGGATGCCTTCCACCAGCAGCTTCACAGGAAGAGTGAATGTTTCTAAGCGTGTTCGACATCTTTAAGATCGGCATCGGGCCGTCCAGCTCGCATACGATGGGGCCGATGAGTGCCGCGGCACGCTTTCTCGACGACCTGCGGGGCGGCCGGGACAAGGTGCCCGGCGCCGGACAGGTGGCGACGCTCGGCGCGTCCCTGCATGGTTCGCTGGCCTTCACGGGAAAAGGCCATGCGAGCGACCGGGCCGTGATGCTTGGCCTCGCAGGCTATGTCCCCCACACCCTCGATCCGGACGAGGCTGACCGGCTGGAAGCCGAGATCCGAAAGACGAAACGCGTCGCGCCCGCAGGCCTGGGGGATCTCAAATTCGATCCGGAAACAGATCTGACATTCGACTATGGCCCGCCCCTGCCGGGACATTCGAACGGCATGATCCTCAAAGCCTTCGACGATGCGGGGAACCTGTACCTGTCCGTCACCTACTATTCGATCGGCGGCGGTTTCGTGCTCACCGAGGACGAGCTCTCGCGCCTGGAACATGGCAATGCCGAGTCTCTCCATGATGAACAGGAAGAACATGGATACCCCTTTCCGTTCGGCTCGGCCGTCGAAATGCTCCAAATGGGAAACCGAAGCGGCAAGTCCATTGCCGAAATGAAGCGCGCCAACGAGAACGCCCACCTGAAAAGCGGCCACCTGGATGCACAGATCGACGACGTCTGGAACGCCATGAACGACTGCATCGACCGAGGCCTGCGGATGGATGGTATCCTGCCCGGCGGGCTCAAGGTCCGGCGGCGGGCCAAAGCCATTCACGAGCAGCTACTCGCGGAACGCGGCAACAATCTCGCCCAGCCGCATGTGGCGAATGACTGGCTGTCCGTCTACGCCATGGCGGTGAATGAGGAGAACGCGGCAGGCGGACGGGTCGTGACATCGCCGACCAACGGCGCGGCCGGTGTCGTGCCTGCGGTCATCCGCTATTACCGCGACCATTGCATTGGCGCCAATCATGACGGCATCCGCACCTTCATGCTGACGGCGGCGGCCATTGGCGGACTGATCAAACACAACGCGTCCATTTCCGGAGCGGAAGTCGGTTGCCAGGGCGAAGTGGGATCGGCTTCGGCGATGGCGGCAGCCGGTCTCTGCGCCGCGCTTGGCGGAACCAACGAGCAGATCGAGAATGCGGCTGAGATTGCGCTGGAGCATCATCTGGGCATGACATGCGACCCCGTGGGCGGTCTGGTCCAGGTGCCCTGCATCGAGCGCAACGGACTTGGCGCCATCAAAGCTGTCTCTGCGGCGTCCCTGGCGCTCAGGGGCGACGGTCAGCATTTCATACCGCTGGACAATTGCATCGAGACCATGCGCCAGACCGGGCTCGACATGAGCGAAAAATATAAAGAGACGTCAACGGGCGGACTGGCCGTCAATCTGCCGAGCTGCTGACATGTTACGAGCAGTTTCCTGAAGCTGGCCCAATCACTCCGAGGGTACCCTTATTGGGTGGTTGGGCCGGGGGAGTGGGCCGGCTTCAGGCCTATCTGCATAAGTCTCCGATAGGTGACGCGCCGGCAGGCGCGCGGTATGACTTGCCGATGTTCAGGCAACTTCGGCAATGGTTCGGCAGATCATTATCGTTCGAGCAGCTGAGCGACCGGGTGGATCGTTGGATCCAGTCCGTCGAAGCTGTGCGGCCGCCTGACAGCAGCGATCCCGTCCAGATGTTGATCACGAATCCTGCCTGGCTGGAGAGCTGGCGCACCGGCAATGCGGAAATTCTCGAACGTATCGCCGGTGAGTTGTCCCGCGATGCCCAGATCATTGCCCTGCGCCGTGAGACAATTTCCCAAATCGAGGCGACGGCCCATGCCGGTGCCGTCCTCAATGTCGACCACAGCGATGAAGACAGGCAGATCCTACGCGATCAGATCTTCCCCCATCGATCGGTAGATGAGGTTCGCGACGAGTGCTACCGAGGCTATGCATTTGCCGCCGCTCACATCCACGCATTGCGGGCGGTCTCCCATGAACTCGGCGATGCACGGGAACATGACTGGGTCGACTATTTCAGCGATCTGCACGAGCAGCTTGCAGAGCATTCCATCGGGATGATGATTGCAGAAGCCAAAGACGACATTTATACGCTCGAATCGTTCGTCCCCGAACTCCGCAGGATCGCCGATGAGGCCTACGAGTCGGCACTTGCGGGCGAGAACTGGCATTACGACCGCGATGCGCTGAGACGCGAGCAGGACGAGCAGGAAGCCGAAGCGCGCGATCGCGAGCCACCAAGACAGCCGGGGCTCCAAAAAGAGCAGGTGCTCGCGCTTTCAGATCTCCTCACCCAGAGAATGAAGCAGATTCAGGAAGGCGGTCTTTACCGGGTCGAGGACCTGGATCCGCCGCGGCCGGAACAGATCTTCGCGGTCGACACGGCGTTGATGCTGATCGCCCTGGACGAGTGTCTGATCGATACCGACATTGCTATCCAGGGCATGCGCCACATCATTTCGATGACAATGGACACCTTCCAGCCGGACAGTATGCCCGCCGAAGACGTCAATATGGATGTGCAACTGGAGTTTCTCGGCCTATGGCGGGAGAATACGGAAGAGCCTCAGCTCCCACGTTTCTGCGTGGCCGCCGCTCATCTTCTCTACGATATCGAGCCCGTCGACGATGATGAAGAGCACAGTCAGGCCGTTGCCGGCATCGGGGCAGCCATTCTGAACGATGCCTGGTCCATGATCGCCGAGACAAAGAACGTCTTCGGCTATGCGGAGCCGACCAGCCTGTTCGAAAACGGCTGACCACCTACGCAAAGGACTTGCCATGGACGATCACTTTCTGACCGACGCACAAAAGACCTTGCGGCAGCGGGCGCGGCAGGTCGCCGAAAGCGCGTTGATGCCCATCGCCCGGCAGGCGGATGAAGATAACATTTTCTGCCGCGCCAATCTCGACGCGGTCGCCGAAGCGGGCTTCATGTCCCTGATCATCCCAGCCAAATTCGGCGGCGGGGGCGGATCGGAGAAGGACAATGTGATCATGAAGGAAGAGGTTAGCCGGGCGAGCACCAGTGCCGCCTCCCTGATCGAGAACCACAATATGGCAACCCATGCACTGATGGCGTCCGGCAGCGACAGGCAGAAGCAGGATCTACTGCCAAAGTTCGCCGTCTGCGAGGTTTTGAGCACGCTGGCAATCACGGAGCCCGAGGCCGGTTCGGATGTCCGCGCGATTCGCGCCAGAGCAGAGCGAGTTTCCGGCGGTTACAGGATTAACGCCCACAAACGCTATGTGAGCCTCGCGGATATCGCCGGCATCGTCATGGTTCTGGCCAAGACAAATCCCGACCCCGCGTCCAACGACATGGGCCTCTTTCTGGTCGACCGTGACACGCCCGGCTTCCGCATCGGAGAAAAGCAAGAGAAGATGGGCCAGCGCGCGTTGGTTACGGCCGATATTGTCCTGGAGGATTGCGTCGTGCCGGCCGAGGCGCTGCTCGGCGAACCGAACGATGGCTTCAAAACGATCGTCGCCGCGCTCAATCGCGCCCGCATCTCCATGGGCGCCCAGGCAGTCGGTATCGCGCGCGCGGCTTTCGAAGAGGCCCTCGCCCATGCCAAGACGCGGCACACATTCGGCAAGCCCCTGAAAGACCACCAGGCCTTAGGCTTCGGCCTCGCCGACATGGCGATAGAGATCGACGCCGCCCGCCTCATGGTCCACCACGCCGCCGACCTGTTCGATGCCGGCGCCGACTATCTCACGGCGGGAGCCAAGGCGAAGCTATTCGCCAGCGAGATGTCCAACCGCGTGGTCGACAAGGCACTGCAGATCTTTGGCGGGCAAGGCTTTTTCAAGGATTGTCCGATCGAGCGATATTACCGCGATCAGCGGGTAATCGAGCTGTATGGAGGTAGCTCGGAAATGATGCGGAATACGATTTTACGGTTTTTGTGAGGAGCTTGTTCAGCCGGCCTGTCCCGGAAGATACCAATGATCTTCAATAACCTGACCCATCGGCACTTCTTGATCGAACGTTTTAATACATCAATCTGATGCTGTTCGGTTATTGAGCTCGCGTCAAAAACCGGAACCAAACAGTTGGTTGGTAGAGAGCGACCCAGGCTTCTTCGACATCGCACACCGGACCATTGACCGTGCTATGTCTGCGAAATGATCTATCTGTTACGCCATGGGCAAACCGTATGGAATGTTGAGCGTCGAATGCAGGGACGTCTCGATTCCCCCCTGACAGCGCAGGGTATTGGTCAAGCTCAAGCGCTTGGCGTTCTGCTGAATGAGGAGATCGAGAACCCCGCGCGCTACCACATAGTCAGCAGCCCACTTGGCCGAGCATGGCAGACAGCAGTAATTGTCGCCGAAGGGCTCGGTTTGGCACCACAGGATATTGCTATCGATCGTCGGCTCGCAGAACTCGCATACGGTCATTGGGAAGGCCTCACCGTCGATCAGATCAAGGAACGGTTCGCTGAAGACTGGATGCGTCGGAGGGCTGATCGCTGGAACATCAAGGTGCCCGGCGGAGAATGTTACGCCGAAGTTGCGGAAAGGGCGGGCGCATGGTTGTCGGAAATCTCGGAAGCCGATCGGATCATAGCCGTGTGTCACGGTGTCACCTCCAGAGTATTGCGGGGACTCTATGCGCACCTATCAAAGGGTGAAACCATAGAACTCTTGGAGCCGCAGGACAGCCTCTATCGCCTGTCTGAAGGTCGGATTGAACAGTTGGATGCCCACATCAAAAGCCAGTAGTCCGTAGTTACGACAACCGGGAACTGGCGGCTCGACTCTCTGCGGTGCGCAAGGTCGCAATGATGGTTCACATGACCGAGATGGTCGGCAAAAAAAGGTCTTCCGGCCCACTCCGTCCCATGGGGACCATTCCGACGGCCGTGAGCCTGACAACCTACGCGGGTAACAACGAAGACACCGGTAGACTTGAACCGATCAAAAGCCCCTTAGGGAAAAATATGCTACCCGTGTCTTAGGAACGTTCTGTTACCTATGTCTCCGGGTCGCACAATGGAAAAAATGGCGCGCCGGGGAGGATTCGAACCCCCGACCCCCAGATTCGTAGTTAGGTAGTTTAGACATTTCAACACGTTTCATCCGATTTCATATCAATTACTAAATCCCACAAATTTGGTCTTTTCGCCTTTCATTCCATTCCATACGATTTCATGCTATTTCGTTTTTTTGTGACCTATTTGTGACCTAGGAGCGCTCATGGCCCGCGTTACAACAATCGCCTCAGTGGAATCCATCAAGGCTGTCGCTGGCCGCCAAATCGAGTACCCCGATACCAAGGTGCCGGGGCTCGCGCTTCGCGTCTCGCCGGCAGGCAAGAAATCGTGGACGATGCGGTATCGCACCAACGGCGGCGACCAGCGTCGTTTGACCCTGGGCCCTTATCCATCCATCGGACTATCTAAGGCTCGCGAACTTGCTCAAAAGACATTGGGCCGCGTCGCTGAGGGCCTAGACCCCGCTGCACAGAAGAAGAGAGATAAGGCTGCCGCACTTTCGAAGAAGCTCTCGACAGTCGCAACACTCCTGGAATCCTACTTTGAGGATGCAGCTCGTGGGCGTCATAGGCCAAACGCCCGGCCAAAGAGGCAAAGCACCCTCAACATGGAGCGAGAGTATTACGAACGCTCGATCAAGCCGAGGTTTGGATCACTTCCGGTCGTCGAATTGACTCGCCATGATGTGCAGAGCTTTCTAGATGGAATTAGCGAGACCGCTCCCGCGAGCGCCCGGCACTGTCGCAACATCATCCGCCAAGCCTACAATTATGGCATTCGACGCGAAGCGGTTAGCGCCAACCCAGCTCAGCTCACTGATCTACCAAGGTCGCAGTCTCGCGATAGGGTGCTGTCCGATGACGAAATACGGATTATCTGGGCAGGTGCGATCCGGCCAAAAACCGTCAATGGTCTGCAAATGTCCGCCCCAATGGGCCTCGCAATCTGCCTTGCCATGATCACCCTCCAACGGGGAAGCGAAGTCTGCGGCATTCATGCTCGCGAGTTGGACCGTGAGGCAAAGTTATGGACGATTCCCGGGACACGTACCAAGAACCATCTCACGCATGCCGTGCCGCTGTCAGACCTCGCCATCGATATACTTGATATGGCTTTTGTCCTCGCGGCGATCAAACAGCCCAAGAGTTCAACACGATCAGTGGACCATTGGGAGGGGTATGCATTTCCCTCCCCTCGAGGCTCTAACGCGATCACCCGCCGCGCCTTCTCTCGAGCCATGAAGCGATTGACCCGTGCCCTCCAAATTCCAGATGCCACTCCGCACGATTTTCGTCGTACGGGTTCTACAAACATCACAGGCGAGCAGATCGGAATTCCGCGCTTCATTGTATCGCGCGTCCTCAATCAGATTTCGGATACAGGGGGCGCGGCAGCGGCGACAGGCGTTTACGACCGCAATGATTATCTCCCAGAGAAACGTCGAGCTCTTGAAGCGTGGAACGCGCTTTTGCAACAGATCACCGATGACAGGCCAAGAGCTAACAATGTAATTCGGATAAGTGGGTCGGTAGATGCTTTCTGAGCGAGCCTATCGCTAGCCCAATCTTGAGGTGTTCGCATCGCTGATGGCTTCTGACTCATCGGACTCTCGTCCGCCTTGCATTGTGACGTTATCTGGCAGGCTTCAAGTGCCGCACGGCTGTAGTGTTGCAGATGAACCGAAACCTCGACCGTCGCCATCGCTTTCCCGCTACCATCATTCAGCACGCCACTTGGCTATGCGCCCGCTTCACCCAGAGCTTGCAGGCATCTGTGCGTACATAGATGGCGATGGCCTGATAAGGACAGACGATGACATGCGTGAGTTGACGCGACAGACGAAACTGGAAAAGATTGCTATTGCGGTTCTGCTTGAACACGAGGCGCCCCTAATGAGACAGCCGTCGTATGAAAAGGTGAAGGCAAGAGGGGCGGCACCGAGGAGCTTGTCAACTTTGGCACGAAGATGAGTCGGGCCAAGAAGGCGATTGTCAATCTGTCAGGTCACGGTTATTGGCCAGCCCGTGAGCCCCATTGAGCCGGCGGGCTATGTGTCCATGGATTGAATAAATCGTGCGATGCTGAAGGAGGTGCCAAACGGCCGTTCGACCCATAAGCGCGACTCATGTTAATTTTGCGATATTGCTAGAATGCCAACAATAATTGGAGAGGCAAGGCATGGCCGACGCAAAAATAGGAAAACTACGCGAACCTGAGGCTCGTATTTTGGCGCTGCAAATTGCAGCTACTTTCCCCGATCATCAAGCATCAACGACAGATATTAAGTCAACCGCTCCTCAGTTCCGAGAATGGTCCGACGATGACTTAAAGCCGTCCAATACGCGCGGCAACGAATGTATGTGGCAACAGATACTTGGCAACGCAGTCGGATCACATCAAAATTCAACAGTCAGCATCTTTGCTAAGGGATACGCCGAGAAAACGCAGAACGGTATACGAGTGACTGACAAGGGGATAGCTATGTTAAAAGGGAAAGGTCTTTACGCGTAGCGAGCCTTATAGCCCGGTTTGAACCACTTAAGTTCGGTCCCGCGCGACGCATCTTTATCCCAAACGAACCACGCATAAGCGGTTGTTCCAGAGCCTTTCCGCTCCGCTCCTGCGGGATAGAACGTGATCCGCTCGCTAAAGACCCAGACACGACTTGGTGGGTGTTCGAAAAAGATCGTGCGGGCGCGATTAGCGCCTTCAAGAAACGCAAGCCGGAGCAGCAACGCGAACTTGCGGTTAGAGTAACTCACACCACTTCTCACAAATCCCTCTGCGCAATTGTAAGGCGGGTTTGTAATGATGTTGTCAGCCGATCTTGGGGGCTCAAGGAAGTCGATGCCAGGCTCGCCATGCCCCCGTTCATAGAGATCGGAGCTATAGACAGGCCGTCCTGTTTCCTTGAGAACTTCGGACATTGCGCCGTCACCGCAAGCGCATTCCCAAATGTCTCCGTCAAATTTCTCGTTGTCGATCAGGGCGAATGTGGCCCATCGCGGTGTTGGGAAATAGTCGGCTCCGCTGAGATCAGCAAACCGTTTCATGGTCGGCTTGAAGCCGCCGTTCAAATTATAGGTCGCGTCCGGCATGTCAGGTCCTCCATTCCGGAAATAGTAACAGAATCATATGGTTAAAAAATAATTGATGGTGGGGCAAATTGACTCACTCTCGCCGTCGCGTTGTGCGGATCGGTGAGAGGACTCAACCCAGGTTCTGCAGCAGCTACACCAGCCGCTGGAAAATTTGGGGGAGATATCACGGTGAATAGAAATGGCGTCGCCTCGCTTCCCGAGAACGTCACGCAAGAGATGTACGATCGGCTTGTCCCCCGGAAGCACCTACTACTACAAGGGTAAGCAGTATCAGCGGAGGCAGTGATTTTTCGAGCGGCAGGGCTATTGTTGGGGCGCAGGAGTGACACGCATAAGCGATGATAAAAAGGCGACGGACTCTGGGGGCGGAGGAGAGTTAGCCTCGTATCCAGTTGCTATGCTCATTGTCGATGTTGTTCCGGCCACCATCCGATAGTCATATTTCGCGCTCATGCGGGCCAGTTTCTTTCTACCAGCGAGCTTCCCCATAAGACCCAATGTACTGTTCTCAATTTTGATCTCGGTATCGGTGAGCCCTTGTGTCATTGCAAACGCCTTGAGGTAAGAACGCATCAAATCTCTCGGCTCCATGCTTGAAACTTTGGTTGGCGAAATGCACTCGGCACGCAAGAGCGCCCTATTTGTGTAGACATTGGCTTGCTCATAAGTACCGCCAGACATAGGTAAGATTTCTGGTTGCGCCGGGAACGTGACCCGAAACTCACATCCGCGCGGTGAGTAAGTCACTGTTGTTGCTCTTGGGGTGGAGTGTGGGTCATTCGGCGACTCGATGCGCGCGCCCTGATAGGCGGCGACGGCGAGGATCAGAGATGCCAGCACACCGACGACGAGAGGTCCGCGGTAGGTATCGGCGCCCGTTTGACGGCAGATCCAATAGGTGATGCCGCCAAATATAAAGGAGAAGATCACAAATCCTGCGGCGGCGCCGAATGTTTCCCCCAAACCACGCGCCGAATCGACGTTGAATCCTGGCGTGTCGGTAGCGACAAAAAAGGCTGTGCAAATGGCCGCGGTGAGAGCGTATGCCACAAGCAATCGCAACATTATGTCGTGCCCGCGGGTTTTGGTTCAACTCCAGCATCTCTGGCCTGAGCGACTTCTTCAGCACGCTCCTCAGTGCCCATGTCGACGATTTCTTGATCCGGGTAGCCGAAAGCACGGAGGATCGCGATCTCTTCGTTTCCGACATGTGAAAGATCGGTCGGCGAGGCCTCCTCAAGATGGGGCGGTTCTGGCCATTCGCGATTTGGGTGTGGGGGTGCAAACAATTCAGAGGTGAGAACGGCTACGAGCCATGCCGGAGCAAGCATTCCCATGGTTACTATAGAGTGCAAGAACAGATCTCCAGCGTCACAGTTTGCGTGTTTAGCGCAGTCCGCTGCGGTGGGTAAGAAACCAACGAGCACCAGCCAAGCAATCCCGCCCGCGATGAACCCTTTGCGATTGATCTCAGCCATTGTGACCAGCCCCACATGATTGGTCCGGTTTGAATGTTAGTTCATGGTTGGCCTTTTCTGCAACGGGATGACGGATTCTGGTGCTGTAGCGTTCCTAGTTCGAACCGAGATGGAGAAAGCCGCGAGAGACAACGGCTTCAGGGTCGAGCCCGGCGCCGACGGCCCAAGGCTCGTCTATGCCTCGACCACTGCCCATGGCTGGGCATCCCGGCGAGTTCTTCGACCAAGTGCTCTTCTGCTGGACCCAGGAGCCACCACGCGGAATGGGCTAAAAATTCAAAGAGACTTTGCGGCTTCAGAGTTGGCATAGGAGGGATCGCATGAGTGGTGTCCTTTTGGTCGCACGTGCCTGGCACTTTGCAGCGGAGCGACATTCAGAACAGAGGCGGAAAGGCGAGGCTCAGGAACCCTATGTAAATCACGTGGCAGAGGTGGCCGAGCTTGTTGCTATGGCGACCGAGGGCAACGACTCGAACCTAGTGGCGGCTGCTGTCTTGCACGACACGGTCGAAGATACTGTCACGCTGCCAATGGAAATCGCATCGACCTTCAATGAAGACATAGCGAGCCTTGTCGCGGAAGTGACTGATGACAAGGACCTGCCGAAGCAGAAGCGTAAGGACCTCCAAGTGCAGAATGCGCCCCACAAGAGCAATCGCGCGAAGATCGTTAAGCTGGCCGATATGACATCGAACCTCCGCTTCATTGCGAAAAGCCCGCCAGCAGACTGGAGCTCGGAACGCCGACAGGACTATCTTGAGTGGGCGGAGAATGTTGCTGAAGGACCAAGGGGCGGAAACCTCTGGATCGAAGCGCGGTTTGACGAGGCTGCCAAACGGCTCAAACGAGCGCTCGGTATCTGACGTGTTTCGACAGGCGGCAGAGTCTGTGTCTGAAACTCTGCGGGCGATGTTAGGCGAGGCCTACAACCAGCACCTCGCCCGATATTGACCAGACCCTCACCGAACATCTATCGGTTCAAGACGTTTCGCTGCTTTTTCAGGATTCGAGCCAACTTCCGCAACAGCGGCCGTGTACCGCCTTTGTAGGCATTGCGGGCAACGATCGCCTTACCGGCTGCCGTCCTTGGCCCGGTCGCGTGGTTCCATGGTTTCCAGCGCCGGATCAGTTTTGCCTGTCGCAAGCGGCGCTCCTGGGTCCAGCCGTTCGCCATGCTCTACCTCCAATAGTGTGTTTGGCGCATCCCGCTCCTCCAGAGAGGTAAATTCTTGTTGCGCCGGCGCGGCATTGTTCACTTGCAGATTCCCATAGGCAATGTTTGCCTGCCCGACACACCCTGCTGCCGGCCCGCTACTGACCGTTGCTAAAGCTTCCCATGTCGCACGGCATTGCGATTGAGCCCGCAATGCCAGTTTCAGGTACCGGTCCAAAGTATCCACGTGTTCCGCATTGATGGCCCGTCGTGCGAGATTGTTGAAGATAGCGTCAAGAGTGTGAGCTTGGACTGCCAACATCGCTTGGCCGCGCTGCAGATCGCCGTCATTTGCGAGTGCTGCTTGCTCGGATAAGCCGTCGACCAGGGCTGATAATTCGATATCGCCGAACCCCTTGCCATACTCTCTCAGAGTAGTCGCCGCCTGCACCGTCGGGCGTAATATCGTTTGGGCCATAAACTTGTTGTGGTCGGTACCCGGATCATTAGCGGTAGCAATCGACTCGGACTGAACTTGTCTTTCCGGTTTTAAATTGTTCGCCGTCATCGCAGGCCTTTTACGTTTGTTAGCGCTGACCCTCGGTGCCTTCACGAGGCTCAGGAATGTGCTTTCTCAATGCCCAAGGGACGCGATAGAGAATGCATCCACCGTCCAGTCGCTCGCTTGAGATCCTTGCTTCGGGTCGCTGATGGCATTCGGCAATGGGTTCATCGATGCTCGAGATCCTGATATCTCCCCAGTATTTTCTCGGATCCATCATTGTGGCGCCCTTTTTTCCTTTCTGCCGGTATCTTTGCATCTGAGTTTTAGGCCTCTCAGCTCGCCGCAGGCTTCTCCGGAGAGCATGGCCTGCAAACCTTGTGTTGTTACTTTCTTTGAGATTCTTTTGATATATGTCTAGCCTCTTTGACGTACCCTTGACCTCACTTTGATAACACCTTGAAAACACCTTGATGTCGCAAGCCAGTGCGTATGAGACTAAACCGAAAACACACGAACTCTATGCCGATTCTGCTGCATTCGCTCTACCCTCGGCGCGGGAGACTAGGCGTTCGTATTCTGCAATGTGCTCTTCGCACACGTTATTTGTCTCCGCCCACCATGCAGAGGTGAGTGACGTATGTGGTCGATATCGCAGTCGGGCGACGCCTATGAGCTCCACATGATTAATATGCCGTTTCACAGGTATGATCCACTCGGCGCCTCTTTCGTTGACAGCGCGCAGAGACTGCACATTGGTGAGCATCGCCATGCCTGCTTCATATGCAGCTCGACCTAGGCGACTCTCGGGACCGCAACTACTATCAATACTGAGCGGGTGAATTATCTCCGCGTCTTCATTGCTGCTTTCGAATAAACAGGGGACCCATTGAATCAATCCACAATCTTCGAGACAGTCCAGCCTCTTCCAAAAAGGCGCATATCCTTCCGACTGGGTGTGGGCGGAGCAGTCCAAATGCACCTTCACAATCTCACACCGACTAGGTGCTGCTATGCATTCCACTGTAAAACCCCAGACGACGAACTCGCCATACTCTGCCACCTCGAATCTTTCCCACTTCTGGTGAATAATCGATCGTGAAATTCCACCATCTTCCCTTAGGTTCTGTGAGTGATAGAGGTCGACTAAAAGTCGCAGCGTCATGACATCGCTTGCTTGCCGCACCCGCTCCAAAGGCGGGATTTCGCCAACGGCTCCTGTCACCAACGAGTTGGGCAACCACACAAGATTCGATGTGCGATCGACTGCGATTACTTTGAATTTGTAGTCGCCTATCGACTTCAGCCTGCCCTTTCTTTGAGCTCGAATTGCGGATTGCTTTAGCTTTGAGTCAGCCAGGGGGCGTCCGCTGGCGACGTGATCAACAGCCTCCTGTTCCAGTGATGAAAGTGCTGACTGGTCAAATGCCAGCTCAGCCCAATCAAGGAGTTTATACTTTGGCTGAGATCGCGTGCCGACCATACTGACAAATCCATCGGTCACCAAAGAAGTGATGGCAGTCTTGGCTCGACTTCGCGAGATGCTCGTATATTTTTCGATCGCGTTTGCAGACCAGGGCGACGTCCGATTGTCGCGGCCAGTCCCACGGGCTAGGATGAGATAGGCCGTTGCAGCGTTGAGTCCGATGTCACAGACTTTGGCAAAGGTCCGGCGATCAATTGCAAAAAAACTGCCCTGCCGTTGTCCCTCCTTCGGGTGACGCGCCTTCGGGACATCGCTCATTCCCTGCCTCCCCAATCATCGTGGTATTCCGACAGGGACTCGAGCGTGGCGAGAACGTCAGGAGCCACTTCCCCGCAGTTCTCGCGAATGCGCAGTAGGAGGCCTTTCTTGGTTGCGCAGAAGGAGTGGTTGCTCCAACCGGAATTCTTAGCTCGAGGTCTTCCCTTACTCAATTGGAGGATCCACTGCAGCGGGGTATCGATAACTCGCCACATCACGTTGACTTGGATTGTAAGCGGATTTGAAGGGTGCGCTGGTGCGGAAGTCTCGTGTTTGGGCTGCAAGGTTGCTGGTTCAGCGAAATTCTCTTCGCGCACCGCCTTGTGCTCGTAGACGGTGTCTGATGGCTCCCCAATGCAACAGACACCGGATACCTGATCGTGAAATTTGGAGTTTGGATCGCATTCTCGAATGCATTTCGCTGAGGTGCAGGCATTCGAGTTTTCAATCTCGGTCGTGCAGAGCGCCGGGTCATCGGAACCCGAATTGCCCTTCAACTGATGGTTTGGTTCAGTAGTAGGTCTTTGAGTCATCTCTTTGCTTCGATCTGATCGGTGTGCCGGACTAGGTCCAGTCGGCGTCCATATCAACTGTTGTGCCGAACGGGGTGTGGAACCGATTTCGGGAAATATCCCAAAACCGGCGAAGCGATTGGAGTAGAACAATCAGCGCACTTTCGCTGTAGATCTGGGCACTACTCATCGTCTCGATTCCCCTCGGTTGGCGGGCCCCGGGCTCCAGCCTTAGGTGCGCATTCCTCTTTCAATGGGGGGCCGCCATTGTGTCCTATCCGGTCTCTTTCTGTGCCTCCACGCTCGGCGCTCGGTAAAGTATCGGAGTCTAAAGGTGCCGGTTCCTCGGTATCCGCACCGGTTTGAGCATCAATCCAGTCCAGGATATCCTCCTCGAGCCAGCACGCTGTTCCACCGATATGGATCGGTGCTGGAAAGCGACCGTCTCGCCACATCCTCCAACACGTCGTCCGCGAAATTGGCAATCTCTCGCTGACTTCCTTCCACCCGATCAGGCGCTTTCGAGTTCTTGTTTTTTCAACGGGCACGCAAGCCTCCAGCCTGTTCAACTCGACGCACATTGTCGCGAACCGTTGCGCTTCGCCATGGAATTAAGTTGGGGGGAAAATTCGGCGGGTGAGATTATCGAGACGAGTAGAATTCTCTAATCAGACACCTGAGACGGTCTACTGCGAACATATCCAATACGGCGTCGCGATACCGATCGTCCTCTAGTTTATTCAATGTATATTCGACTTCGAAATTGAATTTCTCGTCTCCAAAATGGCGGCGAACTGCTCCCTCCCATTTCTCAATCGCACTTACTGAAACGACTTGGCCTTCTTGGAGCAGACGAAAAAGTTGCTGTTTTGAATCGACAATCCCGGCTGATTTTAGGATCTCTCCGCCCAGGGAGACCATCCGCTTCATGTTCAGAGCTTGCGCGCCTCGGTGGGGAGGCCGAACCGGCTTTTCGGTCGATGGTTTGACAAGGTCTTGGCACTGGCCCCAGTTCAATGCTCGCAAGGAATTAATCAACACTCTTAGCAGTGGATTATTCGCGGCTGCGTTCAATCTACTCAAAACTTCGACCAACACATTGCGAACCTCGATGGGTGTCCGTGCTGACGGGCCTCCTCCAAGCTCCTTTAGAAAATCAAGGCCGATACGCTCAAATTCGTTGGCGTTGTTAGCTAAATCGGCGTCGACTGCCAGAAGCCAGTCGATGTAAGCAAACCGTTCCGCGGGGTCTTCCGGGTCCAGTCTGTCGAGCACCAGAATATCTCGAGCTCTTGTCCGCTCGTAACCTGCTAAGACTCGGCCGGCTTCGCACGCGATTGCCCACTCGGCCGCTTCGAGAACACTGCCGATTCCGTGCAAGACATCTACCGCAGCACCATCTAGGTCTTGGTCATCGATAAGTGTCATCAACGGTAAAGCAGCATCTGCAACCGAGGAAAGTTTCTGCTCAATCGATTTTTCACCGCTCATCGTTTGACCTCGTCCATTCGCTATCGACGGCACGTCGCAGATACATGCGCCCGCCATTGTTGGAGACAAACACCTCATCGAAAGCCAACAGGACTGCCGTGCGGTCGTGGCCGGATCGCACTAGCGCTGACTGTTTGGCCTCTGTCGGGGAGGAGCCGTCATTGCGACTCCGATTTTGACGGGCTGAAGCCGCCTTGCGAAGTTAAGCCAAGAAGGGTCTCGATCTTACCTGCCGCCCGCATGACCTGATATATGTCGAGATCATCGACGGTTGTGTTGGCTTGCACGTAGTTCGCCAGATATGTTTCGGATTTCGAGCTGACTCCATTCCGCTTGCAGATGATGAAAGCAACGCTTTCAGCTTCGAGTTCTACCAGACGATGGCTAAGGGCACTGCGGTCCGGCACTTGAAGCGCCTTGTCCTTGCCAAGATGGCCGAGAATCAGATGGCCCAATTCATGGGCTAACGTGGCAAACCGCATCGGAGGTTCATGATTCTTGTTCACAAGCATCCGGTATAAATTGTGCTCGTTGGGATGTGATGCTTGCTGGATGCATTGGATCGACCCCGCCTTGCCATCTCCTGCGTCAAGATCATCCCACAATAGATTTATCTTGGCTGTTCTCTTCCGAAATTCCGCAATTTCAGCTTCGCCGATCGGTCCTTCAGCAAAGAACGAAGCCACATCCTGAGGCAATTTCTTCCCTTCTGTGTCCATAACATCATAAACAAGTGCGACTGGACCGAACGGCCAAAGTATGAGCAACGGCCTAGCACCGTCCTTTGGTTTCCGACCGAACCTCATGCGCCAGTCATCGGCAGATGCGGCATATGTAAGACCTGGCTTCTGAACCTGCAAAAGCATGGCGTTGAAAGGTGCGAAATTGCGTAGGCGGACGACGAAATCCAGTAGCTCTTTGTAAGCTGAGGTTGTTCGATAGAGCCGCGAGTCCGCAAGCAGTGTATCCAACAGTGTTCGTGTCGTCTCCACATCGGATGTGCTTTGCTGTTTCTCGCCGCCGAACAGCTCCAATTGGCCCTCCGTCGCAGCATCCACAGGATCGGTTGTGTGAGATATGTCTGGCGTCTCAACTACAGGAGTCGGTTTTCCAGAAATCGGTTCTGTCATTCCGCAAGCTCTCCCAGCGGCATTCAATCCCAGTTATACAAAAAAGGATTACCGTCGCACGGTACGAGCCATAACTCTTGTGCCTCAAGAGTCTGGCTCGTGATGGTCGCAGCCTGGCATGTCTGGCAAACGATCTTTCGCGGCGGTGCTTCAATAAGGATTTTTGGCCTGACTAATTATTTCAAAAACGGCGTTCGCTCGGCTGTGTTTTGAGATCGTCGTCATGTTGGACCGAAAACCATCAATGCACTAACATTGAAATTGGACCAATCAAGCGGGGCTGATCGCCGGGTTGAACTGAAGGCTGCCGAATGAGCGATCGTCATTTCTGCGGATGGAGTTTCCGTCACATTGGACAGATCGAACCCGAGTGCGGCACGGATGGGGCTATGCTCGAACTCATGCCGCAAAGCCGCTACAAGGACGCCGAAACAGTGCCTCTGCATGCCTATGGCACCGGACCATTCTGCCGATTTCGGATTGGTCGCCAGTGTCGTGAGCCCGGCCTTTATGTACTCACCCTTGATGACGAGCCGGTCTATGCTGGTGAATGCACCGATCTTGGAAAGCGTTGGGGATCGAATGGCTACGGCGGAATCTCGCCGCGAAATTGTTTCCGTGGTGGCCAGCAGACGAACTGCCGAGTGAACGCCGCAATCCTCGAGGCAGCAAAAAGGGGTTGCCGGTTGGATCTGTGGTTCTGTCCACTGGATAGCGACACTGGAACACGGCGATCAACCGAAACCGAAGTCATACAATCGCTGATGCCTCCTTGGAATCGAGCGAAAATGGGCACGGTCGTGCCATGACGATACGGCTGGTGGACGCGGGATGGGCCACTGAGTTAACCGAGGCTGTGCGCTCGGATCCGAGCGAACTTCGGATCATCTGCCCGTTCATCAAGGTTGGTGCTCTCAATCGACTTCTGTCTTATCAGCCTAGCCGCATTCAAGTTATCACTCGGTTCAACCTTGCGGACTTCGCCGAGGGCGTCAGCGATGTCGCGGCGTTGCGAAAGCTGCTTGAAGTTGGCGCCCAAGTTCGGGGCGTACGGAACCTTCACGCAAAGGTCTATCTATTTGGCACAAGCCGAGCGATCGTTACCTCGGCTAATCTCACCAAAGCCGCTCTTGAACAAAATCATGAGTTTGGGATGGTTGCGGAGGATGCGACGATCATCGCGACCTGCCGTTCCTATTTCGATGATCTATGGAGTCGTAGCGGTGACGACCTCGTGCAAGATCAAGCTGTTTCCTGGGCCGACACTGTCACGCGCCATCGTGCATTGGGTGGCCGGTCCAAGAAATCGAACGGCCTGGGCGATTTTGGCGCTGATGCAGGCGTTATTGAACCGCCGCCAGTTTTGCTTCCAACAATTGTCGCCGATGCTTCGCAGGCATTCGTTAAATTCCTCGGCGAGGGCAATGATCGGGTCGAATTGTCGTGTCCTACGATCGAGGAGATAGAGCGGGCCGGCTGCCATTGGGCTGTTGCTTATCCCGCCTCCAAGCGGCCGAGCGGCGTCAAGGAAGACGCCGCGATATTCATTGCCCGCCTGACCCAGGAACCAAACGATATTCGTATCTTCGGTCGTGCCGTCGGAATGAAGCACCAGCCGGGACGGGACGATGCAACACACACTGACATCACATTGCGACCGTGGAAGGAAAAATGGCCTCGCTACATCCGCCTACACAATGCCGAATTCGTCGCAGGGACGATGGAGAACGGCGTTTCCCTCAATGAATTGATGGACGCACTGGGAGCCGACTCGTTTGCGCCCACCCAGCGCAATGCTGCGCGCAGCCAAGGGAACACCAACCCGCGACGAGCATACCTGCAACAAGCCGCCGTTGAGCTTTCCGCGGAGGGCCTGTCGTGGCTTGGCGACCGGCTTCAGGCGGCTTTCGACACCCATGGCAAGGTCCCTCAGGACACCCTCGACAGACTGGACTGGCCAGACTTTCCAACCGCGCCGACATCGAATGACGGCGGCTGATTATGGGGATCAACCTGATCATCGCCGTTACGGATGACGATTGGTTCGAGATGCTACGGCGGCAGTCGGATCTCAGCGAGGTCAATTTTTGGGCACCCTCGGCGGCGAACTTTCGGGCGCTACAGCCCGGCGAGCTGTTCCTCTTTAAACTGCATGCGCCCCGCAATGTGATCGTCGGTGGTGGTATTTTCGCCTATGCCAACGCGCTGCCGTGTTCTCTGGCCTGGGAAGCATTCGGCGAGACGAACGGCGCACGTTCGGCACAGGAAATGCGCACGCGCATCGCGAAGTATCGAAGGGCGGACCAGAATGATCGGACGACTTCCCCATCGGTTGCCGCATCCTGACCCAGCCGTTCTTTTTCGACGAGTCCGACTGGATTCCCGTGCCGGCAAGCTGGTCGCCCAACATTGTTTCCTTCAAGACGTATAACACCGGCGACGCGGAGGGGTTTGCGCTATGGGAGGCGGTCAACAATCGTCTGAACCGACCGTGGTTGCCGGAAATGGCGGAAGAGCAGGCACGATTCGGTGAACCTCATCTTATTCGTCCCCGCCTCGGGCAGGGCGCATTCCGCGTACTGGTGACAGACATTTACGGGCGCCGCTGCGCGGTTACGCAGGAACGAACCCTGCCAGCGCTTGAGGCAGCGCATATCCGCCCCTATGGCGAAGGCGGCGAGCATGAAGCTCGAAACGGGCTTTTGCTACGGCGAGACATCCACAGCTTGTTTGACGCCGGTTATGTGACCGTCACGCCTGATCTCAACTTTGAGGTCAGCAGGCGCATTCGGGAAGAGTTTGAGAACGGCAGGCACTACTACGCCCTTCACGGAACGAGAATTGAGCCTCCCGAGGAGATCGATCAACGGCCTGATCCACGCGCCTTGGTCTGGCACAATGAGCATTGTTTCAGGGGATGAGCGGCGATTTGACGATGAACTCACTTCTCGATAACGCGATTGTTTCGATCCAGCTTGGGCTTGAGGACTTTGCGTCTGGCGACAATCGCCGAACTATTTCTGCCGCGCGCAATCTTTATGCGGGAGTTCTTCTACTTTGTAAGGAGGTCCTACGCCAGCTTTCACCCTCCGACTCGAACGACGTTCTGATCCGCACGAAAAGTCGAGCGATCAAAGACGATGATGGTGGAGTTCGGCTTGTCGGCGACGGAAGGAGGACAATCGATCGAGTCGAGATCGAGATACTCTTTAAGCAGCTCAAATTGAACGTCGACCTGTCGAAGTTGAAACGTCTCGCTGAAATCCGAAACGACATTGAGCACATGCACCCGCGGGTCGGCCTTCTGATAATTCACGAAGCGATCGCAGACGCGATGCCGATCATTCGCGCTATTATTACTAATGAACTGCGCGAAGAGCCTGTCCTGCTCCTGGGATCGAATGCATGGGATGCTCTGCTGAATGAAGAAAGGGTATTCAAGGAGGAACAGGACAGTTGTCGCGCAAGTTTCGGCACCGTCGACTGGCAAAGCGCCGTCCTAGCCGAGGAAGCGACCGAACTCCGATGCCCTCATTGCACTTCGACACTGCTCAGAAACGACAATGCTTCGGCAGCCGAGTTCGATGAATTGCTTCTGGTTTGCTCGAAATGTGGCGAACATGCCGAGCAAGAGGCCGTCCTGGAAGATACATTGACGCGGACATTTGAATGGGAAGCTTATGTGGCGATGACTGACGGGGGCGAAGCGCCACTCGAAAAGTGTCCAGAGTGCGATCTCAACACTTACATTGTAAGCGATGGACGACGTGCGAACTGTGAATTCAGCCTTGAAGGCTATGAATGCGCTGTATGCAGCATTCCCTTAAGCGTTGACGATTACCGCTATGGCGACGGGAAACTCTGCAGCTATCACCATCACACTTTGTCAAAGGACGACTAAAGGACGATGTCTGCCTTCACCCGATTCATCGGCATTGACTACTCTGGCGCCCAGACGCCGACCGCCAGCCTCAAGGGTCTCCGTGTCTATCTGGCCGAGGGCGACGGGTTGCCCGCCGAAGTGCCGCCACCGCCCAGTTCACGGAAATATTGGACTCGCAAGGGTGTTGCCCATTGGCTGGTCAAGCGCCTGTCCGAGGACGTGCCGACGCTGGTCGGCATTGACCACGGATTTTCCTTCCCGCGGCGCTATTTCGAGGTCCACGGGCTTGAACCCGACTGGCCTGCATTCCTCGACGACTTTCAGCGTCACTGGCCGACCGATGAGGATCACACCTATGTGGATTTTGTCCGCGAGGGAGCGGCAGGTAACAGTGCAGAGCGCATGGGTAATTCACGCTGGCGGCGGCTGACCGAGGAGCGGGCTGGCGGGGCCAAGTCGGTGTTTCATTTTGATGTGCCGGGCTCGGTGGCGAAATCGACTCATGCGGGAATTCCCTGGCTGCGCTTTATCCGACAGAATATCGGTCGGCAGGTGCATTTCTGGCCATTCGACGGCTGGGATATTCCGGCAGGTCAATCCGCCGTCGCTGAGGGCTACCCAGCTTTGTGGAGCCAGCACTTTGCCCGCGAGGGGCGCACTGGCGACCAACACGACGCGTATAGCATTGCCGCTTGGGCTTCGCGCGCAGATCGGGATGGGACCCTTGAAGACTTTCTCAAGCCTGACCTCACAGTGCCGGAGCAGGCGATAGCGCTAGTAGAAGGTTGGATTTTGGGAGTGCCGAATGGCCAAGCCGACGCGGCGTGGCACGGCAACAAAGAGGCCGGCATGCGAAGGCCAACATCTTCCGCGCCAACGATGACCAGATCAGGGAGGAACACGACAGAACCAGGCTACCAAAACCGGAACGGTCAGATCGTCGTCAGGAAGACAGAGCAACGTGGATATGACCATAACCAGTTTGTCTATGTGCTGAGATGCACAATGTGCGCGCATGAATATGGCGCCAACGGATCCGACATCTGGCTGAGAAAGTGTCCCCGTTGCAGTAGCGGGGTGCCCGGACTTTCCTATTGACAGCCAGGATCACACGGCTCAGCCGTGAACCATGACTCTCTCACGATAGTGCCGGGCTGGCCGTATGACTACGATTGCAGATGAAAGAACGATCTCACTGAACTCTGTCGATAGAGTGAGCACGACACTGGCCGTTGTTGGTCACTACAGCCTGCAGATTTTTGACCGGGCTACGATCCAATCTGTGACCTATTTGTGACCTATTGCCGTCGCACTAGCAAGGGCCCCACAGCTCATTACGCTTCAACACACTAATTTCAATGAGAAAATAATGGCGCGCCGGGGAGGATTCGAACCCCCGACCCCCAGATTCGTAGTCTGGTGCTCTATCCAGCTGAGCTACCGGCGCGTTTTTGTTTAAAATCAGTGAGTTAGTGTCTGTTAATTCTCTTAATTTATCAACTCGATTTTTCCGATTTAGCAGTTTTTTAGCAGTTTGGAATTTGGCTAGCGCTAAAAACGCAATATGCGTCCTGCAAATCAGAGTGGCATCCATATACACCAACGCCCTGCAAAGCAAGCGCTCACCAGATGCATGGTATAATCCCTCAAATGGGTACGCCAGCATACGACCACAACACACTCCTTAAACATCTCAGCCAGGTTATCAAGATCCTCAAGGCCAATGATCCGATTGCCTTGGCCAACGTGCATCCTGACGAGCGCGCTGCAACCGCTGAGCTGTATGCACAGCGCAATACGATCGCTCTTGAGTTGCTGCATCAAGACATCAACCAACTTTCCGAGGGATATGACGTCGATAGGGACGCAGACCCTATTCCTACACAATCCGTCTAAAGCCACTCGAACAATCAGGCAGATAGACCCGGCAGGGTATTTTGTTCATCAACAGGAGCCGGGTTTCTGGATCAACCTCAAACTCCAGCAGCAGTTCGACCACCTGATCAACGAGTGCATTGACCTTCACTCTCTCACAAACATGGCGATAGCCAAGGGCACGTTCGGAGAATGGTAGATTGAACCATAGCTCCACCATGTTCGGCTTGAGGAGTTTTTGCCTGGCACTCACCGTCAACACAAAACAATTACGCACTTTCGGAACCAGGCTAATTTCCTGTTCCTTGAACCAGGCTATCGGTTCTCCCTCAGTCTTCTCTCTCTCCATGATGGCCAGCCGCCGCCACAGTGCGTCCGTGTAAACATCATTGTTCCAGACTTTGCGCCCGACCCGTATTCCTTTTCCAAGCCACATATTTCTGTACCCTGCGGACTCTTGATCCGCTAGGATAGGGGAATGTCAGATATAAAAAAACCGACCCACAAGCTTCCTGGTCTCGACTACGCCGAGACCAAGAAACTTGAGAGCCGGATTGATGAAGTTATTGCTCAGGTGAGCGCTCGTGGTGGTTCACCACAGGCACTTGAAGCTCTTCAGGCTGCGCGTTTGCTGGCCACAAAAAAGGCGAAGCAAAAGTTAGTGTAGGATTGGCTTTTGCATCTGCTTGCCTGGCACTGTCTGCCTTTAGCACGGCTTCCACAATCATCTCACCTTCTTGATCAAGGGCAAGCAGCTCCTCGATGTCGCGCATGATTTCGTCAACCCGTTCCAGATCTCCATAACGGGCATATTGTTTGAGACTTTCCCAGAGGCTTCCTGCGTGGCCTTCCATTTGGGTTTCTATTCTCTCCAATCGTCTGACTGGATATTCACAAACGACCTGGTGCGTATCGTCCATTCTCTTTCATCCTCTAAAGCACATCTCTTTGAGTATTCTTATTATATCTCTCTATATATGAGTATCGAGTCGGATAATGTGTGAATATCTCTATATATAGTGTATTTTTCTTATATTAAAGAGTGTTTACAGAAGTGGGAGTTATCAAAGAGGGGAGTGGATCTTTCCCATCTCTCTTTTATCGAAATCAAGAGAGCAGGAGCGGTCGCAATGGACGAGCATTCAGGTGAGATTCAACGGTTTCTCGGAGAGAAGACGACGCACTACCCGGGCACTATCCTCTTGTCCGTCACTTATTACCCTAAGATCGGACTTTCTTTTGTCATGCAATGTCCAGACTGCTCTGAGCAGCATGCGACGGTTCTCCCCTTTACAGCCCTTGAACGTAATTGTGCTGATGCTTTTGATGGTGCTTGTTCATGCGCCGGACACGACCTGCTTGAGTAGTCGTTGGTTTTTTGTCCCAGCCATTTTGGTGTTTGGCCTGGCCGGGAGTTTGGCTTCCGGTCGGTCGCTTAGCATTTTGCTTTGGGACAAGAGGGAAGTGATCATTCTGCTTGCGCCTCTTGTCTCCTAATTGAGAGAAATTTCAAAACCGCGGGTTACTACACATCTGCCCCTGCTTTCATTCCACCTGCTCAATTCCCAGGTCTCTGTTATCGATCACCAACAGCAGTAGGGGAGCGCCATGAGCGAGATTGAAAGAGACATCGAAGAATTTGTAAACGGCTGTCCAAAGTCATTTCCAAACACAACCATCGTGGCCGTCGTACTCTATCCTGGAGATAGGATGAGCTTCACCATGTCGTGTTGCAGGTGCGAGGAGTCATTCCTTGTTGATTTCAAACTTGGTTCCATCGAGGTCAATTGCGTTGATGCTTTTGAATGTCCAAATCCACACTGTGTTTCAGGTGACGTGCCAGCAAATATCGTCGTATGTCAGTCAGTAAGCCAGCATTGATGTGTCCCGGAGTTTTGGTAGTTATCGAGCGCGTGACGCAGAGCTTCTGCGAACAGAGCCTTACCAAAAGGGTTCTGTTGACCCGGATCAATTGCAAGACCGCGTTCAGTGTTCAACAGGATTAGTTCGCTGAAGGATAAACTTGGAATCCGATCATTACTATTGAGATCAACACTATTAAAGATCCCACAATTACGAGGCATCGATATACAGTCGTTTTGTTAATAGATTGTTCCGTTATGTCTGGTGAGTTTGCGATCTTTGGGTAGTATTTGGCAATGTTCGCTGCCAGTGCGGAGGCATCAGTGATGATATAGATCCAGATCAGGATCAGGGTTATGTAGGCAGGTATTTGTGACCAGGCACTCCATGTGGTGCTGGTACTTACTGTTATGTGTGCAGCAATTGAGATTATAACTGCGATAAGTGCTCCAATGCGAACGTATTTCATGCCACTTATTATATCTTATTTTGCGTGACCGGGAGCCTAGCTCCCGGTCGGGCTGGTCATGAACCAAGCCCTGCGGTCTTGGCCATTCGGTGACCATCCCTCACGTCTGCTCCGCAGGGGATAAACACTCACCAAAGATCAAACCAGACCCGACCTTCGGAGCCGTGCCCTCGGAGAGCCTATGGGCACGGCTCCGAAGATCAGGTCTTCTCTTTGTGGGTGGGATTTGGTTCGGGGGGAAGAGTGGGTGAGGGAAAACGTGAAAGCTACAGCCAATACGATCAAGAAACATTGCGATTGCACCTCCTTCAAAGGAGCGCTGATCGAATAGCCGACGTCTGTCTTGCGATAACAAATTCACCTCTCTCGCCTAGCAAAATCATTCTGGGTCTATGGATGTCGGCTTTTAGATCAAAAGCACTAAAAACATAAATTTCCGTCTCTCCTGTCTTGGATTCCTGCGCGTTAGTTTCTCTGTTTTATAGAATGTCGGCTTATGCATCGGCAGCAGATCTTTACAAATGTCAAAAATGCTGTGCTTACGCCAAGGCGCGAGCAAGGTTCTTTGGCATTCTGAAGGAGACGAAAATGGAACACGTTTATAATGACGGTGGGCGGCGAGAGGCTGGATATAAAGGCTCAACAGGTGATTGTGTTGTGCGTTCCATCGCTATCGCTTCAGGCAAGCCATACCAAGAAGTGTATGACGCCCTCAATGAGTTGGCTAAGTTGGAACGAACAGGCAAACGCAAACGCGGAAAGTCCAGCGCTCGCAACGGTGTCTACAAAGCAACCATTCAAAAATATATGAAATCGATTGGTTGGTTATGGACGCCGACAATGCATATTGGATCGGGCTGTACCGTCCATCTCGCTTCTGGGGAGTTGCCCGATGGACGATTGGTTGTATCGCTAAGTAAACACCTAACTGCCGTCATAGACGGGATCATATACGATACCCACGATCCATCCAGAGATGGAACACGATGCGTCTATGGCTATTGGTCAGCCCTGTAGAAGTTTGCCCCCGGCTTCGGTCGGGGGCTTGCTTTTGTCACTAATCCATCAATGAAGCCCATCTGTACCAATACGCGATATGTCTCCCGGATAGAGGAAGTGCAGCTGATGGTCTGTCGTTTCCGAAAAATACTTATCCACTTTCTATCCACATGATCTCTGATACGATATGAGGATTAATAGATGTCACCATATTATTTATGCTTTTTGCCTATTTGTCCAAGTATCGCACAGTTCTCAGTTTTATATCAGCCATCTTGATTTTTTCTTTACTGGTTCAAGGTATATCCGTGCTCGCTGCCACTGAAAATCCAAATGTATTTGGATCGAACCTTATACAAAATCAACAACCAAGCGGACTTCCGAGTTTAAACGGTCAAAGTGCTTCAGAACACTTAACCAACACCGGTGCATTTGCTTACACTATACCCATCGTCACGCCTCCTGGTCGAAATGAACTAAACCCCAATCTCGCCCTTAGCTACAATTCTCAAAACAAAGACGACCATCATCTTTTTGGTTTTGGCTGGAGTCATAACATCCCTTACATCACGCGAGATAACAAAACTGGCGTGAACAGTATGTACAACGATTTCTACTTTTCTTCATCACTATCAGGATCGTTACAGCCCAGAAGCGATGCAATAACGTCGCCCTTTCAAATTTATACGCCTGAAGTCGCTGATGCCGACATCATTGTTTACACCTTTAATTCGGATAATTCATGGACCGCTAAGGATAAGAGGGGATGGACTTATACCTTTGGTCAAACCGATGATGCCCGATTATCGGACACGCCGAATTCAACGACAACTGCGACGTGGTATTTGGAAAAGATTGAAGATAGAAACGCAAACAACATCCATTATGAATATGATCGTGCCGGAAAACAAATATATCCCAAAGAAATATATTACACAGGACATCAAGGTGCGAATGGTGATTACAAGATAGAGTTGGCTTATGCAAGCCGAACTCCGTTTACCAACTATTATCCTGGTTTTGAAGTAAGCACCGATCAGGTTGTGGATAACATCAACGTTTACTTCGAAGATAATTTGATCCGCCGCTACGACCTCAATCATACGATTTCGGAAGATAGTGGACGTTCATTACTCACTTCATACCAAATAACCGGTTTTGATGGAGTGGATAGCGAAACGCTGCCGCCCGAACACTTCGAATACTCAAAGAGTAATTTTCATTTTGAAAAAGACACGTCCATTGCTGTGTATCCACCACAGTTGAATAGCTTACAATTGTTTGACAATATAAAGGAGCAGCAACCATCAACCGCAGCGGAGCTTAACGGTAATGGTATACCGGAGTTTTACTCATGGGAAGTTTTCAATACGGGTTCCAGCTTTGAAGACCATGGCTGGGAATATCATGCCGGTACAAATCAATGGCTCAATGTCGGAGGTGCGCGTTGGTTGTTTGAGCCGGAAAAAAGTAAGGCACTAGATCGCGATGGTGATTTTCGCCACGACACCATAGTGCTCACGTCTAGTTCACTCAACGATCTTCCGTTTTCCAATCAAGACCCTGCCAACACTGTCAAATTCGCTGATGCGAATGGTGATGACATATCAGATGTTTTTGCGCACGAGCAGAATCTCTATTTTGGTGACATTGAAGAGGGTTGGGTCGAGTATTCCAACCCCGGCTTCAACGTGCAAATAGACATGGAGCACATCGGACAAAATAGGCTCATCGATTGGAATAGGGATGGGCTAGTCGATATACTCGATGCTAAACAGAACCGCATTATTATCAATGAAGGCCTTAAGAGCTGGAAGGATATTGGTCAACTGCCGCAGATATATTCGTTTTACGAAGATGCGCTCGAATCCGTGAGCATAACGGATGTTAATAATGATGGTATATCGGATTATATTTTTTCTTTGCGAGATAGTCCATTCGACATCAACAACATATATGTTTCGAAAATCGATCATAGTTTCGAATTAAGTGACCAAGTGTTGCCCACGAACTTGTCGCGACTCTATCAGGATGAAGAGATAATTGGTAATGGTGCATGGTTGTATGATTTTAACAATGATGGCGTTGACGATATATTTAGAGCGCGCGAGGGTGGTGTCTGGGAAGTGTGGATCAACAAAACCCAGCCAGCAGATGTTCTCGTAAATGTCCAGACCGCTCAGGGGGCATCAATCGCCACCACCTATGAGCGCACGACACAGCATCGGGATGACCAAGGTGCTTTGCGCAATCCAGACCTTTACACGCCCATGCTTGTGGTCTCATCCATCAGTATCAACGACGGAGCTGGAGATCCAGATCACCGAACCTACAGGTATGAAAACGGTCACTTTATATTCCCTGATAACATTCGCAAGAAGTTTGCTGGCTTTGAAGTCATCTCGGAAATCGACCATACCCGGGGTGGTCTCACCAAGACCTACTACCATCAAGGTGACGATACCAATACCGGTCTCGGTGAACCCTCTGATCAGTACGAGTTAGCAGGTCGAATTTATAAGAAGGAATTTATCGACAACAACACTGACTCTGTGTTGAGAACTGAGTATCAAAACTGGTCGGTCGTTGATCACTCTGTCTACAGTGGCATCCCGATGGTGGTGCTTGTCGATAAGATCAATACCAACCACTCGGATGATGGCCAAACTCGTTCTAGTGCACAAACGATGGAATGGAACGGCCGCGGCGATCTCAACAAACATACCCAATGGGGCGAAGTCAGCTATGATCCAAACACCGGGCAAATTAGCGACATTGGGGATGATTATGTTCTGGATCAGTTTACCTATAACAACAATGCCAGTACGTTATTTTTAACCCTCGTCACAGAACAAAAAACTTTCAACAAAGCTCTTGATGTTCTCAAGTGGCAGAGATCCTATTTTGATGAATTAGCGCTCTACAATGTTGCCAACGGTAATCTGACGACGTTGTCGGATTGGGACGATAACAATAATCAATGGCTCAACCGTGATTTTGATTACAATCAACAGGGGCTCGTGATCGCTGATACTGATCCACGCGGCAACCAAACGAGTTTCCAATACGACACCCATGAATTAGCTATAGACAGAACCATTAATGCTCTCGGTCATACCACCGACTATGATTACGACTACGCTGTTGGTAAAAGGACTAAAGTCTCCGATCCCAATGGTGTCGTCCAAAGGACCGTCTTCGATCCTCTCGGACGTAAGGTTAGAGAATATCGATCTGGCCCTTCTGGTTTTCAGGTAAAAGTCGCCGAGTGGGACTACGACACGCTAGATTTGCCGTTCAAGACTACAGAGACTCGTTACCTCACTGATCAGCCGATTGAGATTGTTGAGTACCACGATGGTCTTGGGCGATCGATACAGCGTAAAGAGGAAACCTCCCAGCCAGGTATTTATTCAACGGTCACCCGCACTTTCGATGCCCTTGGCAGGCTCCATAGTGAAACCGTGCCATATCCAAGTAATACGGATGATTATGATGCCACAATCTACGTAGCCACCACCACAAGCTTCACTCTCCAACCATCCGAGGCTTCATCGAAAGATACTTACAACGGCACCAGCAATCTGCCCCTCTACGGTGGTCAGACCGCTAGCTCGCTGATTGTTAGAAACATTTCACCCATCAACAAAGGCTTTTCTTATCTTCAATTCGATCTAGGAGATGCCCCTTTTGATGCCACTGAAGCTAAAATACATCTTTTCAATCAGGGGGCTCAATCACATCTCGCCGTTGGCAATCCTGAGATAGAGCTACGCCTTCCCACTGAACCATGGGGAGAAAATCTTGGCGGTTTTGGGGGACCTAACAGCGACTTCTATATGAACCTCGACGCGCCAGTAGGTCAACAATGGTACACCATAGATATTTCAGACCTTTACAATGAGTGGACAGACGGCACACGAGAGAACTACGGCATTCTACTGGTGGCAAAAACCGGTGGTTCAACGATTTTTGCCAGCTCCAACCACACCGACGCTACCCTCTGGCCAAAACTCGAAGTTCAATTTGACCCCTCTTCGGATCCGGTAAATAACCAAACTGTCTATGGTACTTTTTATGAATATGACATTCTTGACCGCCCTATAAAAACAGTCCAACCCAGCGGTACTACACGTCATCAATATGATCTCTGGACCCGAACCACGACAAACAAAAATGGAGTTCCAAAGACGTTCCATTTTGACGCTCGAGACAATCTCACCCGTGTTGATGAATATAACAGTGGGGATGTCTACAGCACGGTCTACGACTACGACCCTCTAAATAGGCTCACTCGAATCACCGATGCAGAAGGAAATCGCAGAACCCACACCTATGACAGCCTCGGAAGGGAAGTGGCTACAACCTTGCCACACAGAATCTTCGCTTCCGTCAACCCTAAAATCATGGACTATGACAGCACGGGCAACCTGGTCAGAGAGTTGCTACCCGATGGCAAGGAAATTCTATACAGCTACGATGAACTTAATCGCCTAGTATCAAAAACCAATCCCAACGACCAAACCGTCGATGTCGCTTATCAGTATGATACCGGACAACATGGTATTGGTCTTTTGGCTCGCGAAGAAGCCACACATTATGCCAAGCAATACGACTACAATGAAGCAGGCACGCTTGCTCAAGAAGGCATGAGTTTCGACCACCAGCTTGCTTCAACCACCGCCCCCTCAATTCAGATCCTTGGTGATAATCCACTCATACTGACGGTTGGCGATCAGTTTCAAGACCCTGGTGCAGAGGCCACCGACCAACAAGATGGCGATATCAGCTCCTCAATCACTTCTTCCAGCTCTGTCATCGTGGAAACCGCTGGTACATACGCCGTCTACTATTCCGTCACCAACAGTGCTGACCTCACCACAGTTGCCCAACGATCCGTCATTATCGAGACTGATAGCAGCGCCAACCAGCCTCCAATTGTCACTCTCCTTGGTGATAATCCAACCACTGTCCAAGAAGGCGATGCTTTCATTGACCCGGGAGCCACAGCCTCCGATCCAGAGGATGGCGATCTGACTACTGCCATCGTCGTTTCTGGCGCGGTCGATACGACCACGGCCGGGACTTACACGCTTACATATTCTGCTACTGACAGCCAAAGCCAAACCGCAGAGGATCAGCGTACCGTCCTCGTCGAGGAGGTAGTCCCAGATCCAGATCCCGAGCCTGGTGCCAACACCCATTCACTCTCGGTTAGTGACAACACTGGCCTTATGTCTGCGACGGATTATACGGCGGTCTCAGGTGGCAACGCTATGACCGTTGAACTCTGGATCAACACATCAGGCGGCAATAGCCAACCTTCACTTCCAATCTCAGTCAATGATGGAGCCGCTTCCACCTTCCATATCGTCAATAGTCCCGTGGGCTACAAATTCGCTGTTCAGACCGACACCGGCTTCTACGAAAGCGCAGCCATTCCGACCGCCTCCGTTGAAGATGGTACCTGGCACCATGTCGCTGGTGTTTATGACGGTTCAGATGTTCGCATCTATCTTGATGGTCTTCCGCAGGGAAGTGATGTTGCCGCTAATGGCACCATTAACAGTGACAATCCAACAAAGCTCGGCATCAATATGCGCGTGCCTGCTTCCGGTTCACCACAGCTTTTCCTGTCTGATGCCAAGATCGACGAGATCCGTATCTGGGATATTGCGCGCAGCCAGACCCAGATTGCCGACAACAAGGACGCAGAACTCGCTGGATCAGAAGACAATCTCATAAGCTACTGGCAGCTGGACAACGACGGTACCGATACCGCCGGCTCTTACGATCTCACCGATTATGGAACACCGAGCTATCTGACCGAACCAGCCTTCTCAGACAGCTCCTCATCTGGAGGATCATCAGGTGGTGGATCAGGTAGCAGTGGTGGTTCCGGCAACCCAACTTCTGCCAACACCCATTCACTCTCGGTTAGTGACAACACTGGCCTTATGTCTGCGACGGATTATACGGCGGTCTCAGGTGGCAACGCTATGACCGTTGAACTCTGGATCAACACATCAGGCGGCAATAGCCAACCTTCACTTCCAATCTCAGTCAATGATGGAGCCGCTTCCACCTTCCATATCGTCAATAGTCCCGTGGGCTACAAATTCGCTGTTCAGACCGACACCGGCTTCTACGAAAGCGCAGCCATTCCGACCGCCTCCGTTGAAGATGGTACCTGGCACCATGTCGCTGGTGTTTATGACGGTTCAGATGTTCGCATCTATCTTGATGGTCTTCCGCAGGGAAGTGATGTTGCCGCTAATGGCACCATTAACAGTGACAATCCAACAAAGCTCGGCATCAATATGCGCGTGCCTGCTTCCGGTTCACCACAGCTTTTCCTGTCTGATGCCAAGATCGACGAGATCCGTATCTGGGATATTGCGCGCAGCCAGACCCAGATTGCCGACAACAAGGACGCAGAACTCGCTGGATCAGAAGACAATCTCATAAGCTACTGGCAGCTGGACAACGACGGTACCGATACCGCCGGCTCTTACGATCTCACCGATTATGGAACACCGAGCTATCTGACCGAACCAGCCTTCTCAGACAGCTCCTCATCTGGAGGATCATCAGGTGGTGGATCAGGTAGCAGTGGTGGTTCCGGCAACCCAACTTCTGCCAACACCCATTCACTCTCGGTTAGTGACAACACTGGCCTTATGTCTGCGACGGATTATACGGCGGTCTCAGGTGGCAACGCTATGACCGTTGAACTCTGGATCAACACATCAGGCGGCAATAGCCAACCTTCACTTCCAATCTCAGTCAATGATGGAGCCGCTTCCACCTTCCATATCGTCAATAGTCCCGTGGGCTACAAATTCGCTGTTCAGACCGACACCGGCTTCTACGAAAGCGCAGCCATTCCGACCGCCTCCGTTGAAGATGGTACCTGGCACCATGTCGCTGGTGTTTATGACGGTTCAGATGTTCGCATCTATCTTGATGGTCTTCCGCAGGGAAGTGATGTTGCCGCTAATGGCACCATTAACAGTGACAATCCAACAAAGCTCGGCATCAATATGCGCGTGCCTGCTTCCGGTTCACCACAGCTTTTCCTGTCTGATGCCAAGATCGACGAGATCCGTATCTGGGATATTGCGCGCAGCCAGACCCAGATTGCCGACAACAAGGACGCAGAACTCGCTGGATCAGAAGACAATCTCATAAGCTACTGGCAGCTGGACAACGACGGTACCGATACCGCCGGCTCTTACGATCTCACCGATTATGGAACACCGAGTTATGTCACAAACTCGGCATTTTCCTTCACAATCTTCAAAACTATCTTTGCTCAGGAAACTACCCACGAGCCGGAATATCTAACCAAGTATGACTATTCAGAATATGGAGCCCTCACCGACATCACCTATCCTGACAATGTACCACTCAGCTATACATACAATCGTGCTGGCACTATCGATTCCATCAGTCTCGGAACCACCAGTATTCTCACATCATCGAGTTACAACCACATTGGTCAGGTAACTGAACGCCAACATGCTAACGGTATCGTCGAAGCCTACGAGTACGATCCTACTCATCAGTTCCGCTTATCGCGCAAAACCGCCTATCTCGGCAACGATGTCTTGCAGGACTTGTCACTCACACTCGACCCCGAGGGCAATCCAACAGTCATTAGCGATAGTGGGGAAGTGGTGCCGCAAACCATCGTAGCCCAATATGACGATCTGGATCGCCTCATTCGTTCTGACATAACCGTTGGCGTGAATACCGATATTCACGAGTTTGTTTACTCTCCGATTGGCAACATTCTTTCTTACAACAGTCAATCTTACAGCTATGACGATGACCGCCATCCACATGCGGCGACTTCATACGAGGGTACAGCCACCGACTATAACTACGACCCAAATGGCAATCTCATCTCAACCACAAACAGTAGTGAGGATCGAACCTACCACCGCGACGCATTCGACAGGCTTTCTCAAATCAACCTAGATGGCGATGCTATCTTTTCCGCTACCTACAATGGAGATCGGCAGCGCGTAGCAAAATCCTCGCCCGATAGTGATACCGTCCATTACTTAAATCGATACGTTGAGATTGATGGCGAAACCATCAAACGTCAGGTATTTTCTGGCGTTCACCGCGTAGCCACTTTGCAAGGGGACATAGCAAGCCATCGCATTCAAGATCCTCTCTTGAGCGCGTCCATCCTCACTGATGATAATGGTGAGGTTACCTCTAGCGGAACTTACAGCCCATTCGGGCTACCGTCTGGCTCGATTGGTGATCGATATACATTCACCGATCAAGAAGCCGACGCATCATCCGACCTTATGTATTTTGATAGCCGCTATTACGATCCAAATTTGCGTCAATTTGTTTCAGCCGACCCGTGGTTTGGCGACCAGATACGCCCACGTTCCCTGAACAAGTATGCATATGCTGTCAACAATCCCTACCGATATGTCGATCCCAGTGGTGAAAACCCACTCTCAGCATTTATGACGGGGTATCGCATTCATTCCGCAGTTTCCGACCCTCAGTTTATAGTTGAAACGGGTCAGGCCGTGGATATCCTCGCAAATCAAAGCTACCTGTTTTCAGAAGCGATAGACCACCCTTACATAACCTCCGCCAGTCTCGCCGTTACAATTCCTGCCACGGCCTCACTAGCAAGTACCGCTGGCTTTTACTTCGGCAGTGCTTTTTTGAGCAACATGGTAGCAGAGCAGACTCTCACTCGCATCTTGACAGGGACTGCTTATTCTTATCTAGCCGCGAAATCCGCAACATCAATTGACGACTATATCCACACATCTATTGCACTATCAGAAGCCCAGCTCCCTGTTCAAGACGGCACTCTTCATCTATTCGACACTGGTACGATGATCCTCGATCCGATCATACCCGAATATATCTCTGCCGCTCTAGATCTGATACAACTTGAAATAGATGCCCTAAATGCTATAAAGAATCAGTAAATAATATCCAATTATGATTGTTGAACTGTTTATAACATCGACGATATTGTTATTATGCCTCTCGCTTGGTGTTTACTTGTTATATTCGGAGCTGAAGCCTGCTGTCACCGAGCGACACTTGGCATGGATAAATAGCAAGCTTACAAATTCTCCTGTAAACGATACGTCATCAGCAAAGCATTTGTATCACTCATTCAAGCAATTGCTATTCTTGGCGACCTTATTCGTCGTATTTATTACCATAGCGCGTATTTACAACATTTTCTTTTAATTCGATACATGTTAATAATTCATCTAGAAGTTTTCTTTTTGATTGCTCTTGTGGCTTATGCTGCATACATGATAACTCGGTATATTATAATACTCCCCACTCGTATTATATTTTCGCATCACCGCGCAGACATCGCAGCGTCCTTTGCAACAATTCTGTCGTCTGTTGTAATCGTTACAACAACATCCAGTTTACTAATGCAAATAACGCAAGATAACGCTGCGATCAGTCAGACGATTCTCACATTTTTTACGATGTTATTTTTATATGTACTCTATTTTGCACAGTCGGGTACCGCGTACCGCACGGCGTCCAAATTTCCTCCTCAGCAGGCTCTGAAAATACGAAAAGATGCACATTTGCTACATCAACTAAGTTTCCTTACCCCAGGTTTGTTTCTACTCGTTATATCATTGTCACCCATTGCTCAATTACCAATCGTAGAACCATTCTCTTTGTTGCTTGTTGATTTCAGCGAAACCTATCTAGGAAAATTTGTTGCATACACTTTCGGATTTTTCGCTAGTGTATTCGTTGTACTGGTTATTTACAGTCAATTACGCATTATCTTCAGATTCGATGTGCAAAAATAAAATTGTAAACCCTATAAGCATAAGCGTGACGACTTCAGAACAATAGGTCGAACGGTAAATTGATTATTGTTCGAATTGAACGGCCCGGCATCGAGCGCTACGTCAAATTGGCAATTTGCTATAATTAGGCGCAGATATGCGTTCTAAAAATCAACAAAATAAAATACAATTGTATAGCGAGGGAAGGCATCTAAATCCCGATTATATAGAGTTAATAAAATACTACGCGGTTTTGATTGCTGTGGCGATATTAGCATTATTTCTCGACTATACGTTTTTATCAAGCGTTGGAAGAGTGATCATCGGTATAATCATCGCTATTCTGATTTTTCGGTTATTTCGGGCTCTCCTGCTCAAAATACGACTGAATGTGGAAAATATAGTCATCTTCGAAGATCGATTTCTCGGTCTCCCGACCACCATCCCCATCAACATGATAACTGACCTTGACCGACAACCACGTTGGCTCACCGATGATAGTGATCTTGTCATCACCTACAAACGGAATACTCGATATCGACAAGTTCGTGTCCGTGAACTTCTATATGGTACCGACCCTCTCAAAACTCTCGTCCGCCATGTCAAGGCGCTCAATAGTGATGTTGTCATTCACCGTCACTATGATCGATTGCTAAAACAAAGCTCTCTGGACGAAGCTGTATTTTTAGATATCCACGCAGATGCGAAAGTAATTTAGAAACTGATCCATTATCCGATAAATTATTAGTATCGGCCGCCAATGATAGGGAATGTAGAACGACACGAATCATTGTGCCTGGAATCCAACCATCACCGGCAACAAGAGATTTATCAATTCAGACATAAAAAGAGCCGACGCAAGAAGCGACGGCTCTATCGGTGGGGTACAGACCCCTAGTGTTTTAAACAGCAACCTTTTCTTTGGTTGTTTCTTTGTGACGGTCAGTGGAGGCCTTCGTTGCGCGCTGTGAGAGCGAGGCACCCTTACCAGACCGAGCATCCGAGGAATTGGCATCGTCCTTTGGTGGCATCAGAACGATCTCACCCGACAAATGCTGGCGATTTGACATGTAGATAGTCAAACCGCCTCCGCTTTTGTGCCAGTAGGCTTTCGCGGAAAAATGCCAATCCTTCTGCCTCCCGATTTCATCAACCATGTAGACGTAGAAGTCAGGTCGATTGTCGTCTCCAGACCGTAACGTCTGCCCTGGAGCACTGTCTTTGTCCGGAGGGAATAGTACGATCTCGCCAGAGATATTCTGACGTGCTGACATGTAGATGGTGATACCATCGCCTCGGCCATGCCGATAAGCGTCAGCAACCTTGTACCAGTCATCTTTGCCCCGATCTCCCTTATCGATGAGATATACCTCGAAGTCCGGGGTTTTCTGTTCGTTTGCCATTGCAAACTCCTTTGGTTGTCTACTACCAACGCACCACGACAGTCGTTGGTTCAGATCACCAAAAGAGCTTCGCGATCATATATTTTGGAGAGGATTAAAGACTGCCCGAATTATATAACATAAGGGTATAAACACAAGGCAGCACAATAGTGCAAACCAGCCATATAAAAAGTCGTCACTAAAGGTGACGACTTATCTTTTCATACGAGACCGCCTCTCACTAGGCAGCTTCATGCTCTTCAGGTCGATCTACCTTAGAACGGCCACTGCGACCTGCTTTCGGTACATCAGCCCCACTGGTAGTCGGTGCTGAAATTCTACGACCTACCTCTTTTGGAAAAAAGAGACGCACTTCGTTAGAAAACGGGAGTCCATTGAGATCTATGTCCCAACCAATCCCATCCTCTCTACGGTATACGTAGCCAATGAGAGGGAACTTCGGGCGGCCGCCATTGTTTCCATCCCGAGGGTATTTCAGCCATTTCGCAACCAATTCTGGCTTCTTGAAATCATCTATCTCATACGGCCATAGCTGCTCAAGGGAACCAATACGGGTGCCGTGTGAATCTTTCGGCAGAACGACACGAAGCCGCTCATCTAGCGGTAGAGCGTCAAGATCAATGTTGATACCAACAGGCGGTCTATCTGGGTCACGTACCCACGCCCTGCCAATTTCTTTCCATTTCTCGCGTGAGAAGCCCCTGGCATTTCTTGGTACTTTTAAACCGTAGACCAGCAAGGGAGCGTCAGGCTTCTGTTTGCCAGAGCTTTTGGGCATCATGCCCTCCTTTCAATATATGATTAGATTGCGGTTGATGGTGACACATCAAAACCATCGCTCCGGAATTATACCAAACGTATCCTGCATCCATAGGTCGGCACAACTATCTAAAGCCGACAAATTCACTGTGGATAATTGGCAATTACCGGGTATATGCCCGTTCAAAATAGGAAATGAAGGGAATTTGGAAGAAACACGGCACATGGGCGAAAATCAGTCTTCAAAAAAGTAGTTCGCTACGACACTTTCAAAGTAGCCCGAGTAACCCAATAAGCCTTATTTCTCGGTGTCTGGGGCAATTCCGCCGTCGGTCGCTAACGCGCCCGACCGCACTGCTTCCTTCCGCCCAAAATTGAATTCTAAGTTCAAAATAGGCGGAACAAGGCCTGGCATGTAAATCGCAGAGCAATTTACCTGACCAGGCGGAAGGAGTGCGGTCGGGCGAGCTTCGCTTTCCCGACGGCGCATCTATTCCAGAGGTCGAGGTACCAATTCCTGAAGGCTCTTTATTCCACACACAGAATCGCTGATTACACAACACAGAGGTAGATCAATCCGAGTAGGGGAGTGAAAATTGTCCACAGATGGCTCTGGATAAGATGTTGATATAATACGGGAAACCCATTTGCTTAAACCGTCTTTGATACGCCATAGGCGGTTGCGACACCATGCCGACAGAAACCATTATGTGTTTCGAGTTCTACATCGGTAGACCTGCGTTGGCCACTCAGAGTGATCACCAGCCTAGATCAATAGGCGATTGCTTAGATACTAACTTTCTCTAACTCACTAGGTCTTAGAGACCAGTCGATCAATGTCGGCTTTATTAAGCATACGAGCCTAGTTGATCAATCTGCGATCACCTATTCTGCTGTCGTCGCTGCCACCTGTGGCCTATGAAAGCCCACAACGTCTGCACTCAAATTGGCATTGATGCCACCTGGAACGATCGGTGTATTCCGATTGAACTCTGCCCGGACCAACTTCAAAATGGTCTCTACATGGCCGGAGCTTCTGGATCTGGAAAGACTACCGCCCAGGAACACAACATCATCCACAAGGCACTCACCGGGGAGGGTTTTGCCGTACTGGACTTTCATGGGGATCTAATCAAACGATTGTTGGAACTCATGCCCCGGCACCGTACCCCTGATGTCGTTTTCGTAAACCCGGCAGACCTACAGTTCGCCGTAAGCATGAATCCCTTCCATGACATAAAGAAGGAAGATCGCGATACCGCTGCCTCCAACCTACTCAGTGTTTTCAAATCAATTTGGGACCCGAAGGAGGGTACGTCTAGTTGGGGACCTCAGCTAGAACAAATTCTGGAAAATTCTATTCGCTGTTGCATGGATGTACCGGGTGCCAGTTTCCTGACCATCTTAAAGATGCTCACTCGCACAAAACATCCTTCCGGTATCAGTTACCGAGACTACGTGCTCTCGCATGTTACCGATCCGGTCTTACCGACCTTTTGGTCGGGTGAATTTCAAGTATGGCCTGAAAGAGAGCAAGCCCAAGCTATCCGGTCAGTGACAAACAAGCTCAGACGATTTGTAAGCACCGATGCGGCACGCAATATCCTCTGTCAAAGTACCAGTAGAATTTCTCTCAAACAGATTGTCGATGGCAGAAAAATACTTTTGATAGATCTCTCGAAGGGGACGCTGGGTGAAGAAAACTCGCAACTGTTCGCTTCACTCATAACCGCCCGTATCTTTCATGAGGTGATGAGCCGGGTGAAAACGACAAGCCCTGAGCAACGAGTACCGTTCCACCTCTTTCTTGATGAATTTCAAAATGTTCGTACCGACGCCACTGCACATATTCTCAGTGAAGCGCGCAAGATGAAGCTGAGCATGTATCTCTCTCATCAATTTACCGAGCAAATCTCTAAACACATTACCGCTGCGGTTCACGGTAACATCCAGACGACAATGGTTTTTCCAATCGGTGGTCGTGATGTGCGTGAACTCTCAGAGCCTTTGGCTAAGGTGCTTCTCGATATCAAATCGAAATCAACTCTCCAAAACCCAGCGGATGTCTACGACGGCCCCGAGGACTACGCTACGGCTCTAGCAGTGGCCAAACATAAACTCTCAACTATTCCTCACCGGCACGCATTGCTTTGGACGAAAAAGAACGGCAAACCCGTCTTTCACGAAGTCAAAGCCAACCCACCGTTGGATAATTGCAATGCCTTCCAACCTGAACGCACGATTGCCTGTTCACGTCGATACTTTGGACGCCCTACCCATAAGATCAGAAAGGAGGTTCGCAAGTCATTGGCTGACTGTTCTGATGATCCCAATCTTGCACCACCAAAGCAGAAGGAGCGTCCGCCTAACGTAGTCATTCGTGATGATGGCCATCAAATCTATTTCACCAAAGCATTCTGCCAGAAGCACGCCATATCGAACGATACCTATGTCCGCGTTGCTATATCAGAACAAACCCAAGCAGTCGGTTTTCAACTCTTCAATGCCAAAACTGACAAGGGCAAGCGCCTCACCCACACGAAAAATGCAGGGGCTAATTTGGATACGCACAAGCTTTCTCTGCGTGTCCGGCAATTCATTAAAAGCCGACCAGGTAAATACACCCCGACTCCACAGGCCATTAACGGCAGAGACTATTTGGTTATCAATCTCAAACGATAACCTTATGACCACCTACTCAAAACCCGATGATGATCGCATCTATCTGTTGCTCTACCACTACCGCATGATGACGCTCTATCAGTTGGCTGCTTTTCTGCACAGAGATCCAGATACCGTCGCTAAGCGAATCCGGAAACTCATATCAGCCGGTATGTTGGCCGCTCCGGATTTTCAACAGCATCACCCAAACTACACCCCACAGGACTACCAACCACTGAGACAGGTGTATGACGCCTCATGCCCTAAGACCGGAAAACATGGTCATGCTCAAAAATGGCTCAATAAAAACACTTTTCCAGATATTTTCGCTATCACTCGCCAGTGTGCAGATTATCTTAAGCATGAATACGAGCTCCCGGTGAGTAATACCCGTTACGACTGGAATAATAGCCAATACTCAGATTACTATAAGCTCAAGCACACCATTCAAATTCCAGACTGTTTTCTCTATCTCCAGCATCATATCGCTAACGAACCTGGTCTTGAGCTAACCCACGGCCCCGATCTCACCGAAGATCCACATATCAAGTTCAAGGTGTTTTATAAGCTGGGCTTGGAAAGCAAGACCTATCACCATAGTCCTGATGGCTTCTATGCTGCCGAACGTATCGGCTATCCAAAGCGTTACGGCTTCCTAGAAAAAGACCGTGGTTCTATGCCGATTTATCGAAGTACCCTTGCTCAATCTTCCATCGCCAGAAAATACCGGCTCTATGACCAGTTGGCCTATGTTCGCCAACATAAGTCCAAGATGCAGATTGATGATTTTGATGTGCTTTTCGTCACGACGACCCCTAAACGAACACGAAATATGATTGAGCGTTTGGAGACGATGCCTGAGATCAGAAACCCTGGTCGATTTCTCCATACCAATACAGAGGTACTCAAACACGCCAGCCCTTTCGAACCCATCTGTTACAAGGCATTTGAAGCTGATCCGGTACCCCTTCCGCTTATGCCTGATGAGGCTGTACCACTCCATATCCCTGATCTCATACCGGAACCACCTGAGCCGCCAGACACGGGGCTACCAGCTCTGGAAGGGGACTGGGCTTTCGCTTAATTCCGCAGCCAGTCGGCTGTGCTGGGGTATACTATAGATTACAAAAAAATTCGTCTGCTCTACGAAGCTACCAAGACCCATTTGCTTAATTAGGATTGGCAGCTTCGTAGAGTTTACGAACACTTGTCCTGTGTGAAATAGAGAGAGATAAGACGTGTTTTTATTATACCATTTACATTAAGAATCGCAACCCGACCGTTTCCCTCAAAGGTCTGGCTTGTCAAAGCCAGGGTGGGGGACTGGAGCATCATCGCAAGGGAATAGTGCCAGGGCTACGGCAGCCCCTGCCCTGGCTGTGAGGGGGTACCTCGGCAAGGCTCGAAAGCCTCGCCTCCTGCCACAACCAAACTCCTCTATCACATAATGCTCACACGGCCATCGTGCTGCCAGTGGGGGAGTGAGATACCCACTGCCTATGCCCGTACTTCATCATCGTCAGCTGCCATTGCTCTGAGCTTTTCCATGAGTTCGGCCAGGCCAACGAGAAACCACTCCATGAACTTTTCAATTTTGACCAGCCGGGCTTTCACATCGGCCGCATAGTCAGGATCAATGTCGGCTTCCTTCATTGCTTCTTGCAGATCCACATTGAGCTGTGCAACGGCCTCTATCTCAACCACACTCTGCGCCAGAAACTTCTCGTCTCGCATCTCAACGCTCTTCTGACAAAGCTCTTTACCTGCGCTGATGTGATCAAGCATTTTGGCTATGACTGGCTCGATGTCTATCGATGTCAGAATTTCAGCCATGCCTATCCCCACCTGTAATTGACCAGGGTTATGGCAACCCCGACCCTGGTAACGGGGGTACAGTACCGAGGCTCGAAAGCCCCAGTCTTTGCCGATAAATCAAACCGCCGCGCGATCCAAATGAGACCATGGAAAGGCCATCTATCTTTGGGGCATGATCTTGCAAATAGTACGCACACGCAAGGCCGCTCAGAGGACCAAAATTCTGGTCCTTGGCCACAAATTTCCTAGCTCAATTCGCCCAATCTGTTATAGAGAACGAATCGAGAACAAACAAGTAGGGGATGATGCCCAGATACGCTATACGCCTATGGCCAACCTACACCACAACCGTAGGGCTGATGCGTGATGCACATCTACTGGTCGTTGCTCGCTGTGACGAATGCCACAATCAGTTTCGAGTGGATCTCGATATCTTGTGTGCGGTCTATGGTAGGGGATATAGCCTTATAAACCGCAGGGGACGATGCAGGCTCTATAATTGCAGCGGCAGCTGCTGCTTTCTCTACACCACTGGCAAGACCACACCGTTTCGACCGCTGGCCGATTGATCTTTACGGCTTTTGCTCTTTCCCACATATAGATCTGTGAAAAAAAAGCCGCATGGTAGCGGCGTGCTCACTTGTTCCGTGGGAGCAGGGACGGTGGACGTTCCGACTACATATCCGTCCAAGGTGAGCCTCCAGACATACCCCATGATGGAGCGTCAGCGCACTGGACGCTAGATCCAACATGCCTAGGTGGGAGGTGAACACTGTTAGTAGGCCGATTGAACCAAAACTAGGTCCCTCAGCGGTTGATTATAATTGGAGAGAAAGACGTGGCCGTAGTATACCAGACAGCAGACATAAAAACCCCAGCCACTGTAGGCCGAGGTTTGTGCTTGTATGGTTGGTTTGAGAGGCCTAACCAGACTGAACGTTTTAGCCTTCAAGACGTCGTAGTATTTCAGGCATGATGCAATGCCAGAACGTCGAATCATAAACCGGCTCATTTTTCTCAAACCGCTCAGGTGCCTCACAGTGAGCCATCCAGAATTTGGCCGTCGCTGCCAGATCACCGTCTGACAGATTTGCAAACACCGCTTTTTTCATTGCTTCATCAGCTCTAGCAGCGCTGTATTTCTTCCGTACCTCTTCAGGTAGTTTGAACATATCGCAACTCCGAATTGGGTTTAACCACACAGCAGCTCAGCCCGTTCTACCAGACGTGCTGGGATAGAGATTAGACGAGTGATAACATCACCGGGAAAGGGGAGTGGTAAAGACTGTCTCGGAGTATAACACGTATTTGGAGGTCTACCCTTGCGACTAACCGAGATCGCCCTGGCCTAACAATAATTACTACGGATGGGCTTCAAGCCAATCCTCTAATTCATCGAGAGTTAGGCCGCCATACGAATGCCTCGTTATCTGGCGTAAGCCTATATGATGAAAATGCTAAATATACTTTCCGCAACAAGTTCTCGCATATTATTAATATATAATCATTACGTATCTTTATTATATGCTATAAGTATAATATAATACACTTCGTGAAATCCAGCATATACATATTTGTCTTTTTTTGCTTACTAAGTCCGGTATTTGTTGCAGCTCATCCGGGGAATACCGCTTCAGATGGAAAACACTACTGTAGAACAAATTGTGCTTCTTGGGGCGTTCCTTATGGACAGAGGCACGGACATGGTTATAGCGGATATAGTGCCTATTCGGGCTACACCTCCTCTTCTTATACACCCAGCGTCCCTACCTATAAAAGCAACAATGACTGTCCCAGTTATGCCTATGCCTACAGTGGGAGTTGTTATACCTTGCCTAGTAATGCAAGAAAAAATGCTTTTAGTGGGTTTTCTTGTAATTATGGCTATGAGTCGGTGGACATAGGATTGAGCAAACAATGCTTGCCAGACGTAGAGAACGGATACTATATCGGTTCCACTCTTTGGTGCTATGCCGGTTATGAAAAATACTATGGCTCTTGTGTGAAAAAAGAGAGCACTAACTATACGGACTACAGTGACTTTTTTGGTGGCTCGAATAATTCTTCAGGAGATACGCTTAGTTCCGATGATCCTTATGCAGGGGAAGAGTTTACTTATTACTACCGTTTTGATGAAAGCGATAATGAGATTGACCGGCGTAAAATATCATCCAAATGCAAAATAGATAAGTCGGAAACAGCGGATGCGCCATACTTTCGAAATGATAATCAATGTTTTTACTGCACTCCTGGGTACATTTCTAACCGTCAGGGAGATAAGTGTTTGGCAATGACGGATGTTTGTACGGACATACTTGGTCCTAATTCCGAAGTTATCAGTGACGGAAAATGCAAATGTCAAAATGGATACAAAAAGAGTGGGGGAAAGTGCATAAGTAAAAGCACAGCCAGTAATAATGTATCCGAAACAGATTTGCCTCAATTTACAATTGATGAATTACTAGAACAAATTGAAAAACTTCAAGGGCAATTGTTAGAAGTGCAGAGTTAACAATGAAAAATAGCTGCTCGCTTACGCGTCACATCCATACAAAACTGTGCAAAATCCATCCAACACATATATCAAGATATGCCAATATAAATTACGCACACATCGTGTTGGCAAAGAACGAATGAATAGCATGTCGTATAAATAATCTATTCAGCCATAAAATATCCCGTCAGAAACTGATGGGTATTTTTGTCGCCCAACTATTATTGTGCGACACGCAACAATACCCTTTTAGAGACTATAATTAACGCTTTTAGAGCTTAATGTCGCACAATCTTCTGTTAGATAACAGTTATTATAGATACTTTTACCCCGGCATGAGCAATGAGTCTAAAAATTACCCACATTAGTTGTCTCTCCTTGCACGGCTTTAATTTTTGCGTACAATAATGATATATGACAGCTATCGGAAATACACTACAAGCCTCTAAGGATCTATCGGAAAACCGCGCTTTTACTAAGAAGCAGGCCGATACCATCGTCAATGTTATGGATAGTCACATCGAGGCAATTACGCCAGGTGAATTGCAGTCTGCTTTAGATAAGCAAACGGCTACCATTGGTAATATGATTGATCTAAAGCTCGGCGTTGCGGTAGCCATGTTAGCTCTGTTACTTCCAATAATACTAATAGTTATACAAAACGTCGTTATTTAGTGATGGTATTTCACGCTCACCAAAAATCATAACTACGACATGATCTTCTACGCCGCGCTCCCCTAAGGGGAGCTATGAGCGCGGCTCCGAAAATCATGTCTGCCGTTGGTAAGACTCCCCTGCTTCACAGAAAAAGAATAACTCGATCTGAGAGAAACTACCTCGATGTGAGCTATCCCTTATTTAAGGGAAAACCCAGAACTAGACACTCTCAAAAATAGGAGGATATAAAAAGGCAGTCACCACTCCCCTGCTGACGTGTCACGTACTATATATAATATGTAAACGTGCATTATTATTTATATATGGTATAATACTCTCTTGTCTATTGTTAGACGATTAAGCATTGAAGGAGTAATCGATATGCCTAGAACTTCAAGAGTGACGTTTCCACGAAGACGTAGATCACGTACCCGGCAGTTCCCTCTTACCCCATCTCAGCTGAGCAACGCATCGCTTGCTCTACTCGAACAAGAGTTGGCACGTGTTGGCGAGCATCCACACTCTGTCGGGTACGCTCGGCAGCTTCGGTTGAGGATTCAGGAATTGCAAGCTGTGGCCTAAAGCTCGGCTGAAACCAGCCCGTACCCTTTGGAGATACGAGAAATGAATGTCTTAGAACACCTGCTGCCACCGCTTCCCGAGGGTTCAACACCGGAAGCACAAGCTGTGGCTCAGGCTATTGAAAAACTATGGTTCTCACTTCCCTCTCTGCATCAAGAGGCACTTGCTCTTATAGAGACTGACACCGATCATGATGCACGACGGCTCTATGTGGCAGCTCTGATGATAGAGTGCAGCATGGCCGAGGTCGTAGCGACGATCCAGAATAACTACCCTGCTGTCAACGACACCAAAACATAGCGTTATTGCTGGCCTAAAAGAATGTCGGAGAATAATGGAAAGCAGTCATACTCGCTGCTCTCACTGAACTACCAATCGCCATACACGGCGGTTGTTTTTTAACAATTATCACAAGCAAGAGCTTCTACCTAAAAGCTGACCAACTACAACAGTTTCTAGTACTTCCCCACGGACTACTCCCCTACCACTTCCTTGAGGCCAGACACGTTCTAGGCCACCACACAAGGAAGCTAGTCATGACCATTTGCCCATCACCTACCTCGTTTATAACCAAGGCTGGACCGAAGGCCGCGCGATCTCTCTCGAAAGGATTATCCAAGGCAAAGGCTCACTGCCATTGGATCAATCGCTTTGTAGCCTGGACAAACCACCTCAGACGGTTCAGGCAAAGCCGGATGTACGATGGCGGTTCTCTCCAGGCATCTCCGACAATCTGGAATTTATCCGATCTGCCTTTAGCTGTTTCCCCAGCTTTCCTATCGAGGGCGGCTTTGTCTTTTACTCATCACTTGCTTGATCGGGCTTTGCGTCTTTGCGTAGCAATAAATAGAAAATACAGAATCAAGAACAAACAAAGTACAGTGCGCTTATAGTAGTTGTCTGTTGCAGGCCTTAACTCTCCATTAACGGGCAATAACGTCCTTATATCACGGAGAGAGCTCATGCTATACAACCCTCGTATCCTAGATCGAAGATTTAACGTAGCTGTATGTGCCATCGCTTCCCGATTGTTTCCGGGTGGTTATGATATTGGCGAATGTGCACCCGAAACATACGATCAACTCAAGCAACACCTAAATGCCGGAAATCGAATGATAGTTTATTCCGGCGGTTCGGATAAGACCATCTATGGATGTCCACATGCGAACTATTCATTCCGTGCTTGGCATGATTGGTGTCATTGGAAAGGGAAACACGATTTCAGCTCACGCGGAGAAGCAGCCGTCTATAAAATGCAATGTGACCATCTTAACTTACTGTACGGGAGCAACGATCTCACAGATCACTGGTGCAATATACTCTATGCAGAAGTCATCGAGCAAAATGCATACTTCGACAGAACAGGTCAATTTCCAGACGATCAACTATCATTCGTCGAAAACTACCTGAACACACTCACATCCCCTCAATGATCAAAAGCGAGCGACCTCCTTACTCATATCACCAGCATCCACCGCCTCTCTTATCGGGAGGCGGTCTACTTTCTCCAGCGTTAAATAGAAGAGAAAGAACAAACGTAGTATTAATTACATAATGGAGGTTTTATAACGCATCGAAACACTCTAGTATATTGGAATTGGTTAACGACTTTTCTCAAATAGCACCCGACACCCAAGGAGAAAAGTCCCATGCCAACCAAAATCGACTCTCACATCAAAAACACTCTCGCAGCATCAAACGCTTTCGAGCCACTGACCTTCACAATCTTCCTACCCGACAGCGACAAGCTGGGTAAGCCAGTCAAGGATTTCGACGGGTGGGTTAAGCAAGCAATTGAATTACTCACCACGATAAATGGCGGCGCATCCGCAATGTCACCAGTCGATGGTGCCTGGCTCAATCCTGAGACTGGTCAGATCGTTGTTGAAAAAACCACGCCTGTTTTCTCGTACGTCAACCCACTGAGGTTTAGAGCCATGCTCCGGAACGTCCGCGTCTTTCTCCACGATTTTGGAAGAAAGTCCAACCAAGGGGAGATCCTTGTTCAATATGGTGACACTATGTACACCATCACTTCCTTTGTACCATTGCATTGTGAGGCGGAAAGCGAGCCACAATTGTTGGAGTACAGCGGTTAGAAATGTTAGAATCAGGGGGCATATATTCTTAATATATGTCTCAATGCAAAAGGCCGCGATAACGCGGCCTTTTGTTTATTCTCGTTTCTCCTTGAATAGCCCATTCACTTTTGTATAACCATCAGGTGCAACTATCTCCATAGAGATCCGGTTGCGTGCCCATGACCCAATGCGTTCATCATCACCGATGAAGTCTCCATTCCCCCTTCCGTTCCCTTCACACGTTAACAATGGAAGTGGGTGGATCACAAATCTTTCGTCGAGGTCGTCAAGCTCCTTTAGATTGATATAGAGTTTCTGAGTGTGGTTGACCAAATACCTCGGACGCTCGACTCGCTTGTTAATGCCATTATACAGGTTGCCTTCGATCTTACTCTCTTTTTCCTCACCATCGGCATAATCACCTGCCCATACAATACTGGATTTATGCCAATCTCCACCTTCTTCAAGGAGGTTTTCAATTTTCATTGTTAATGGGTTATTCAGATACGAGTGCTCCATCAATTTTAACCCGGTATCAAATTCATGCGCATGAACATATTGTTTTTTGTTAAGCGCTATTGGTTTGTAGTATTGTCCCATATTTTATTAATTTATATCTCAATTTTATAATCTATCACCCTTCCAACATCCGCATTAAATCTTTCGATATTTAATTGTCAATGAGCAGTCAGTTAATATAATCCGACATATGAAGTATATTTGTTTTGTTATTAAGTGTCCAGGACACTAACTGTTGATAACTAACTCTTATATGAATGATAGTTATGTATTATTACTGTTATGCACAAAAAGAACACCAAACCAACTCGAAGAGGGAGGCCACCGTCTGGTGGTCGTCGCCGCAACAAGCGTTTCGATCTTCGTTTGACTACCCACGAACATACAGCGCTAAAGAACGCGGCGGCAGCGGCCGATCAAACAATACTGGATTACATCATCTCCAAGTGTATTCCAAAAACAACGCCGAAGCCTTCGATTGGGACGAGATAACAGCTTAATGTAAAATTTGAGAAAATACATATATACGAAATAACAAGTGTGAAGTACTGCATTCTATTTCCGCTTTAGCTCCCCACGTTTCTCCTATCGTCTTTATCGCAAGAAACCTGATGGAGCATTACATGTCAAAGCGCGCAGGCCTTCCAACCGCAGAGCGTCGAATAACCGCGAGAGATCTGATCGATGCAACAAACTTGGAAAAACAAGCACGATCACTGGCGGTGATCTCAAAGCCAGATCCTAAGCAGGCAGAGCTTTCAGACCCTGAGCATCAAGTCATCGAGATTGTCTCCAGGCGTAACACCGACCGGCTCGATTACGTTCATGACAAAGTGCAGAGCATAACCGGGGAGGCCAAAGCCATCCCCGGTTATCGCCGTGACATTCACTTGGAGACACTGCCCAACACGATCACGAAAGAAATCATGGGTACGTTCCAGGAGGCAGCTGCGGAAATAAAAGAAGTGGTTGCCGATGAGCGTACCAAACTTGCTGAACTGAGACACTTTAAGGATGAACACGACCTCAATAGCCGATCTGCCAAATACCCTGACAGTCGGCTTCAGCATTTCGGGATAATTGTCATACTGCTCTTTTTCGAGTCGGCCGTTAATGCTGCCTTTCTCTTTGAAGTCTCACGGAGTGGTTTGTTAGGTGGTTTTCTCACTGCTTTTTTGGTCGCTGCTACAAATGTTGCTTTGGCCGTGGCTTGTGGTTTCCTGCCGTGCCGATATCTGAACCACAAAGACAAAAAGCATACCGCCTGGATTGTACCGGCTCTCCTTATCGGCTTCTCGGCAATTGTCTTCATCAATCTGTATTTTGCCCACTATCGCTTTATTCTCAAAACCGGAGAAGATGCAGGACATCTCGCAGCATTGAACCAGCTCCTCTCTGCGCCTTTCGAGCTTGATCTGGCGTCCTACATCCTACTCTTTGCTGGACTGCTGTTTGCTATAGCGGCCGGTATCAAAGGCTACCTGGCCTCAGACTCCTATCCCGGATATGAGCAGGTTGATCGTCCCTATCTTCAGGCGCGTAATGCTTCCGAGGATCTGCGGACACGGCTGCATGGTGAGATTGACGGGATACGTCACAAGCGGATTTTGCAGCATCAAAACTCAATCAGCTATTCGCAAAAAGCAATCGACCGTATCTACCAGCGCCTGGCTGAGTTCAAAGTCCAGTGGCAGCAAATCGAGGATCTCGATGAGCATGATGCCCGGGCTGCTGTGGGTGCTATCAATCGCTTTCGCTCTCTCAACACTCAAGTGAGAGCGGATAATTGTAGGCCTGCTTACTTTGCCCAAGATCCAGAGATCTTGTTGCCTACCATCAGCACCAAAGCAATTCAGGAACTGCCGGCGGTCGTAGACCAGGCCAAAGAGACTGTCCTCGAACACGCTCACATGGCCTGGCCAATTTTCGACCGGGAAGACCGCAAGCTCGAAGCCGTCAAGGATAAGCTCGGCTCAATCATGCTAGCGATCGAGGCTTCCCTTGAGGATGGTCAGTCTCTGCCGACCTTAAGTGCGCTCCGCGAGTACATGTTTGAGATTGTACCGCCGTCTAAAGAAGAAAAGCCAGCACTTCCACCGGCTCCAACCGAGACACCTGAACCCTTTGTACCAGCAGCGAATGTCATTGGCTTTATCAAGCCAGCCAAAGATACCGCGCCTTCAGGAGAGCCATCATGACCAGGAAGCAAGCCAAACGCCGAGCCGATATTAAGGGTATCAGCTATATCGCTATCTCACTCATTGCCGTCACCGCGGCAGGTGGCTGGATGTTGATGTCCAAACCTCATGCCAGGGATAGGGTCTCTTCCTGTAGAACCGATGGACACATTGCAGCTGACATTACCATCGTTGTTGACCGAACCGATCACTGGGGACATCGAAACCAGCTACTCTTGCCACAAGCTGTAGCTCGATTGGCCGAGGATATTCCCCCAGATGGCAGGCTCAAGATTGCCACCTTTGACGGTACGCCTGAGCTCAACACCATCTTTGATGCCTGTAATCCGGGGGCAGGCAGTACCGTCAGCTGGTTTGCGAATAATCCCAAGCTCAAACAGAAGGAGTATGAGCATCGCTACCTCAATCCCCTCTCAACCCTGATGGGTGGTTTGGCAACGCCCTCAAAGCATCCACGCAGTTACTTGGTCGAACTTCTCTCGAGCATGGCTGCCAGTCAGCGCTTTGTACGACCTGGTATAAAACCGCGCTTGGTACTCTTTAGCGATCTGCACGAAAACAGTCCCTCCTTTAGTTTTTATAAGGGCGTGACGGGAAGCAAGGAGCAGTTTGCCGACTACGTGGCCGGGCTATCTGAAAATCATCTCGACGTCTTCGATATTGAGGTTTGGTACGTCAGATCCGAGGGGGCATCTCTCCCCCACGAAAAAGTCCGCTCTTACTGGAAAGCGGCTTTCGAATCCACGGGTGTCTCTTACACCTGGAAGCGATTGTGAGCTCTGGCCATGAATGAGCATTTCATGAGCGTGGACTTTAGCCGCCTTCAGCTTAAAGGCCTCTGGAAGCCACAATACGCCTTGCAAGTAACTGCTCACTTTACGCCCGAGGCAGATCGATTGCTTAGGCTCCATCGCTACAACCAGCAGATCATCTACACCACGATACCGGAAGGAGGGGTCAAAGACCCCTTCTTCCCTGCTGGCACTCGGATACCCTGGCTGTTCTACCCATTCTATCTGATGTGGTTTGCCTGCTTTGCCCTCTACGTCAGGCTCGTACACAGCATCATTCGTGTGCGTCATCTCAAACGAGGCGTGGTCTTTCGAGAGAAGGATGCCGTCAAACTATTTGAGATCGAGCAAGAGATGCGTTCGGTCTGTGCTGAACTTAGCGCCAGGCTGATCCTGCTTTCTAATCCCAGCGTCAACAACCGCATCAACTATCCCCAGGAGTAGGCTCATGCTCGGCATTCCAAGAACAAAAATATCGACTGGCAAACCGCTCTATAGCGACAAGGAATTGACTCGCCTTTCAGCCCAGGTACACCGGCTCTATGCGGCCAGTCCCCTTTCCAATAAGCGTGCCTTGCATGGTATCGCCGATGAAATTCTCCAGGCACATTTTCAAGAGAAATATCCCACCCTCAACAACAGTCTGAAATCTGCATTTCTTACGTTGCTTTATCGCCTGCTGTGCAGTGAGCCCCTATTGTACGAGCCGCCAGAGCTTGAGAAACTTCAGGCTCTACCTTTGCCGCTTGCTGATCTGATAGCCGAGGCACAACAGCATCGGGATTTTCTGAAAGCACCCAACCAAACTCTTTCGCTTATCAAAGAAAAATTGCTGACCATCGTCCAGATGCTCACGGCATCCTTGCCTCCGGAAGTGGTATTCACTGCGGAGCAATCAGCACCGCATCGCGTATCTTTGACGTCCATGCTTATCAAACCAAAGCAGCTACTCAATCATCTGCTTGGTCAGTTTCTTCTTACAGATCCAGACCAACACAGGGTGGAGTTATTCAAGCCCCTAGCGCGAACTCTCAATGGCAATCTACTGCGCGCATCTGGGGCTACGGCCAAAACTCCAGACCCTGCGGTTGTCGTGCCTGCTGACCGTCAGGAAGATCCGCTTACCCTCGTCTCAGAGTATTTTGCTGAAACGGCCTTTCAGGAGTTTTTCCACCTTTCACTCCCCTATCGCTTTCCGGTATCGGCTCAAATGAAGCACAGCCTGGTCGTAGGGCAGACCGGCCACGGCAAGTCTATGTGGCTCTTGGCCGATGCCCATTCAAAGATCATCGATGAGAAGAAGAATGCTGTGGTTAGTTTTGACAATCAGGGTGATACGAACAGGCTACTGGCTACCTCAGCCCTCTTTGATCCGGACGACCCGAATTCACATGCAGATAGGCTTATCATTATCGATGGCGGTGACGTTATCAATCCACCAGCCCTGTCACTCTTTGATCTTTCCGTTAAAGAAATCGATGCCCTCTCTCCCGAACGCTACGCCGAATTTTACAATTCCAGCGTGCAGACTTATCGCTACATTTTTTCCGGACTTCTCAATTCAGACCTGACTCCAGCTATGGACACCCTCTTTACCTATCTCGCTCATCCCATGCTCCGGATACCCGAGAGCAATCTCATGACGTTTTTGAAGTTGATGCAAAACCCCGAGGACTTTCAAAAATACATAGATCAATGCGATCCCCACACTCGGGAGTTTTTCAAGCAGCAACTCAAACCCAAATCCTACCGAGCAACCCGTGAAGCTATCGCCCAGCGTATCTGGAACGTCATGGCTAATCCGGCCTTCAACCGACTCTTCTCAGCCAAGCGTAGCAAGATCAATCTCTTTGAGGCTTTGAACGATGGGAAGATCATTCTGATCAATTCAGCCATGAATGTTCTTGGTGAAGATGGCTCAAAAATCTTCACACGCTTTTTCCTGGCCATGATCAACCAGGCTTGCTTACAGCGTCAGATTATCCCGGAAGCCGAAAGAACTGATACCTACGTCTACTTGGACGAATGCCAAGACAGCATCAACGGCGACCCCAAGGTTGAGCGCCTCTTACGCCAGGGGCGCAAATACCGCCTTTCGATAAACTTGCTGACGCAGAACTTCGCCAAGCTCGATAGTAAGATCCGTGACATCATCGCAACCAACACCATCATCAAACTGGCAGGTGGCCTTGATCCTAAAGAGGCTGCTGAGATGGCAGCGAACATGCGCTGTCCTCCACAGTTGATCACCAATGCCAAGCTTGATGAAGATGCACTTACAACGGAATTTGCAGCACGGATCTCGACACAATCAGAAGCCTTTAAAGTGACCACTCCCCTCTTGGTCGTTCATAAGCTGCCTCGCATGAAGGATGCCTCATACGCCACGTTGCTTCGAGAAAACCGGAAGCGCTATTGTGTAGAAGCTTCAGGGGACGATTTCGGTCATTGTCCTACACCGGCTACGGAGAACATGATGGATCAGGACGATGCACAGGATGATCCTAGATCGGTTCAGTCCGAACCAGGGCAGCTCAACTCAGACACTACCGGCCAGGGCAGCTCAACTCATCGAGCGCTTCAGACTGAAATAAGGGACTTTGCTACTGATTTAGGACTTTTAACCAGAGCCGAGAAATCTCATCCAGAGCATAGCTGTAGAGTCGATCTTGCAATCCGTATCGACGATGAAGATGTGGCCGTACAAGTGTGCTGGAAGAACCGGGTGGCTGATGAGGCAGCTGCCATACAGCGCATCCTCGAGGCAGGGTATCGCCATGTGTACATGACCGGCCTCGACGATAAACATCTGGACGATATTGAAGTGGCCATGCGCCTCATCCTTCCTCACCGATATGTCCGGGATGTCAGCTTCCTGCCAAAGGACAATCTTTTGACCCTCCTTCGTGCCAGAGCGCCAAAGGACAATACCAGTCATAAAGGATGGTCGGTAACAACAGAGAGCGAAGCTCTCGATGATGAGGAAGCGCGCAAGCGAAAGGCCGCCACCGATAAGATCTTGGGTATCACACAGGACTAGCTCGACACCGGCCAGGCCAACTGCCTGGTCGTTTTTCTTCGTCTATAGCGTACGTCTGCTTATATGTATTAAAGAGCAATAACGATAGAAAAGAGCAATATCCTAATTTAAGAGCCACTACCGCATCCCCGGCGAGGAAGAATGACGAGCCGGGCTTAATGAAAGAGATTATAATTATCCTATGGCGGTCGTTGCAGCACATGTGTTTAAGGCCACACTCTCTATTTCTGTTGGTCTAATTTTTTCCACCCGTTGCCTCTCCCCTTAGCCCTCAAGGGCACACCCTCAATTCTCCTATATATGGATGTAGTGTTACAGTCTGCATTCACAGAAAAGCGGTCGCAAGGTTCGACACCGTTCCTCATCCTACTTCAGCATGATTTTTAGAATCCAAACAGTAGCAGCCTATGATCTCATGAAGCTTAGCTCAGAGTTTGCTGGTCGTAGTGTTACAGCATGAACACACGTACGATCAGTTCGTTCACGCTCATCGCTTGCTCTTTGGCTAGTTTCCTCAGTTTCCCTGCCTCTTTCTCACTCAGCCTAACCGTCACAATTTTATCTCGTTTCCTGCCGGTCGCCGGTCTGCCCATCCTAGTATTCGGCTTTTTCATACTATTCAGGTTACCACATGTGTTGAGATAGGTTATCCACACTTTACGGATGTCCGTATACTGAGAATATGTGTATAATGATATTACTTTGCGGATGTCCGGAAAGTATTAACAATAATATAACTACTATGACTACAATAACAAAAGTGCAAGCAATCACGCAACTTATCAAAAACAATAAAGGACGGGCAACCTGGCAAGAACTTTATGAAAATATAACTCGTTATTATCCAGAGGCGAAAAGATCAAAAGAATGGCAGGCCGGTATACGAGGCGTAGTCTACCGTGAAATTAGAAACGGGAAAACTTTCAAGCAGCACAAAGACAGTTCATTATCATTAAAGTAGACGCTATTGAGAAAAAAGAAGGCCGTTATCAGAATTGTAATGACGTTAAAAGACAATATGAAAACTTATCTCAAGACAATACAAAAACCGAGGCTAGAAATTAGGCATGACGAGTTTCCGATCAACCCGTTAGAAGATGATGAACTAGGAATGTTTCTCACAATAAGTCGTGATATACAAGATCATGTTGATTGTGATTATATCCAGCGACTAAATTCATCATATACACCTATGGAACTAAAGACAATAATGATGCAAACGTCTGAGAAAGCGAATGATATGGAGGAACATGTTCAGCTTATGGATGAACGACTCCGGGGGGAATATCATATTTTCCCCGTTACCATATATAGACATAGTGGTACAAGTATTTACATTGGTAATTGTCACGGGTTTGACCACAGTAATGGTTCCTTTTATTTCGCACAGAAGAGTGGGGCGGAAAACAGAAACGAATTAGAGAAATTAGTAAATGGTGTTCTAGCGGAGTATTCTAAGTATATAAATGGAGAGATTTATGAATTTATGCTATATGACGAACAGGGGGAGGTTGTAGAAAGTGGTGGCAACATATTCGATGTCGCCGATATAAAAGAGCTGTTAGGAGCCGACTGGAAGGGCGAAAACATGATGGAATACCTTGTATAGAGCGTGAAATACAAGAACCAAGCGGAATACGACTGCCATGTATACACGTGATAATGCTATTTCGTGGTAAGTGTAGTTCTACAACGGTTAGTCGATGTTATATGTGACAACTGTTCTATCCGTTTGCGTTGCATCTTCAGCAGATTGATGGCTGCTAGATCCTTCTTGATCTGTCTTCTGCGTTTGCAGTACGGCCCTTCCTTGAAAATGCGTCTGGTGATTTTCTTGGCCTTCTTACCCTTGCCGATTTTGTGAGTGACACTCTTCCAACCGTCGTCACGGTACCATCGTGACCTGTCCTCGTTTGCTTTGATGTTGCTTTCAACTCGTTTGTTGAATTTCGCTATCTGGCGATCCACATCCCCATAGGCTCGTTCGGGACCGGCCGAGATAATGTTGCCAAGCATCACTTCGGTCTCAGAGCGCCACGATGACCAAGAGGCTTCGAGCTTAGTTCCAAAGACTGCTCTGGCTTCCTTCTTGGGCAAGCGTCCTAACCATATCGTTCGTAGTGCTACAGAGGCTTTGGACGCAGAGCCGTGGTTTTGCATGGCGTATTTCAGAAGGGCGCACTTCTGATTTAGCCTACCGTGATCAAGTTTGACTGCCATCATTCGATAGGCTGCTGGTCTTTCTTTCTCAATCTGATCTAAGACAGCTTTGCCTAACATCTGGCGATAGGCTTTCTGCACGCTTGTGCGTGAACATGATGTTCCCCATTTGGGAACTCTCAACACCAAACCTTCTTCATATTGTTTAACGTGCAGTGACCCACCTTGCTGTAGTGCTACCGCACTTAGGCTCTGACCGGTCATATTCTCCGCCAGACGGTTCGCGCGTAACCATTGGCGCTGTAAACCAATTTTGCTCATCTGATAATCACTGCAAACATCGTCCATATCACTTAGGCGACAGCCATCAAGGTTGAGTTTCCTCGACTTTTGTAGTGGTACATCAGCAGATTGATTTTGAGCCTGTTCCAGGCCAGGTTCGATTTTTACAAACGGATTGCCAAAGACCGGCTCTCTTGACTCTGTCCACGGCTCTCCGTGGTTCGGATTCTCAAATTCACCATCAAGATTGTGGCCGTTATTTGCTGCACCGCTTCCACTGCGACCGACCAATAGTAGTTCTGTACTACTACATTTGTTTTCTCGTTTTTCTGCATGAATGATGTAGTCGGTTTCGCTCGCCCGGCCGAGACATCGGGCTTCAACCGTATGAACTCGATTGCCTACCCGAACACTACGCTGCGAATAGAAATAGTAATCGGTTTTGCCATTGGGACGCTTAATGCGTTTCACCACGGTATAACCCTTGGAAGGCATGATATTGCTCCACAGAATGTAGTGTTACATATGTCGGGAAATGTAGTAGTACCAGACGAAGTGAAGGCGGCCTTACGGCCGCCTCCAGTCTTTCAGCCAATGGTGGTAAGAGTGACTTTGCCTTCTTGGTCTACGCCGAGCCGCGCAATGTGAAGCCTCGTCAGCTCCACTTGATGCTTTAGGCTTAGTCCCGTCCAGTTCACTTCAGGGATGGCAAGCTCGATGGTATTTTTGATAAGGCCGTCGGCAACACTGAAATCAATGCGATTGCCACATTCTTTACAATAGTAGGTCTCCATCGCCTTCCGGCCGTACATACGCTCATTGCACTTGAGACAGTGAATGACGCCCGTACCGACAAAGCAGGCTCTCCGGCCTCGACTTTTGCCTTTGTTTTTTGCGATCACCTCTTGGCAGGCTTGCCACAGATCCTTGCTGACAATCGGTTGTGTGTATTCGTCACCTTCAGGAATATATGGGCGATCAATGACCGCCTTTGCGCTTTGATCTGTCCACTCACAGCCCCTCGGTTTTTTGGGAGTGCAGCGAGTACGCAAGCCTGCCTTGTTCGCGTTTGCAGCGACCGTATAGTACAGCTCGGCTTTGAGAAAATCCCGGTGAAGGAATTCAGCCACGGTAGCTTCTTGCGGGTTGACCTCGGTATGGCCACAACGACCAGAATACCCATAGAGTTTTTTTCTGGGGTAACGTTTCGACCTGCTCATTGGGACAACTCCTGGGAAGACTTAATACCGATGTTCAGATATTGAACCTGACCGGACTTTCTTTGCTTTTGAAAACCGGCTTTTCCCAGTGCCATGCCAAAGGCTTTGCTTGAGGCAGGTTCCTCACCGACACTCAGTGTGTCTTTTCGATAGCGTGCATACAGATCACGCGACCACTGAGAGGCTCCCTCTTCTGAGACGATCATTTTCTCGATGTAGGATTCGGGTTTTGCAATGTTCCCTACCGGGGCAAGGAGCAATTTCGGCTCAATCGCAATTTCTGCTTTGACCGGCTCGTTTCGTTTCTTGGTGGTGTTGCTCACCATCACCATGAAGACGCCGATCGCTGAGACGAGTTCGAGGATGACCGCACTCTTGAGGGCTTGGAAACTCGCTACGTCTTTGACGGAAATATCAGAAAGCATACTAAAGAGACCAAGCTCTCCGTCTTTGTCTGAGACGACCAGGCCCTCTTGCCGGAGTTGCTTGCGTCTTTGTGCCTGTTTGCGTTTCAGATTGTCACGGGTGGTTGCTCGGGCAAGCCGAGCCTTCAGAGTGGCAACCCGGCTGCAAACCTTCTTGGTCGCCCAGTGAACTTTCGTACACCCTTTCGACAAGTCCCCTACCGACTTGTTCTTATGACCCGGCTTGTTCAACAGTCCGGTCACTTGGGCTTGGAGTGCACTGGTCGGTGCCTGCTCTTTGATGGCAGCAAGGCTGATGCCGATCTCAGCAAGCTCTGCTCTTATAAGGTCAACGGAGGCGACCTTTCGACCTTGCTCAACGCTTACGGCGTTTCGTTCTTTATAGAAGTAGCGGACGGCATTTTCGACAGAGTAGAGACTCGTACTCCCCCACAGCACTATTGCACAGGCTGCCATGCCAATGCGCTTATCGAGGGTGAAGTCATAAGCGTAACCTGAGCTACCGAACTTCAAAAAGTCGATGCCTCCAGAGGCGACACCAAGTACGACACTTCCAATGGGATCAGCTGAGGCAGCTGCTCCCCCCATGACATTCAATCCACAGCTTGTAGTTGCTGCTAGCCCAGCACCTACCTGGACAAAGACCTTCGTGATATTCTTCATCTTCAGTATCCCCTTTCTCCGGATAGAGGGATACCAGGACTAAAAACCTAGCAAAAACAATAACTTATGTTATAATTGTGTGCACGGTGGTAGCCCTTTTGGTATCCCTGGCTGCCCCGAAACTGCCCTGCCGGTTGTTGCAACCAACCGGTGGGGTTTTCTCTTACCCCGAAAAATGTATGGACCATTCCGCGACATAGCTAACCATGTGGGTATGCCGTGTGATAGATACAATGCTAGATCTATTATTTTATTCATATCTGCATCCATTGTCAGATCTAGTGGCTTGCCTTATGATCCCCAAAACCAAACCAATCCAACAATCTCGCTATCAGAGGATCACGGTATGACGGACGACGAGAAAGCTGTGGAAGACGACACTGAGTCTGAAGTTCAGCGCGAAGTATTACAGTATTTTTTTCGTATAAATCGGGCGGCAATCTCTGCGATGCACAGCCCACAGGCACAGCAAGAATACAATCTGCGGATGATAGTGCTTCAGATTTTTTATCTATCATTTGAAAAACAGGAAATAACACGAGAAGACTTGTACAATTTTGCCCTTATCAAACATTCCCAAACTTTAAAGAAATATCTGGATATATTAGTGGAAGATGGACTCCTTCGAGCCGCACCAAATCCTCAAGATCGCAGGCAATTATTGTATAAGCCTACCGACCTGTTTAAATATATATCTGCCGTAGCTGTTAAAACTATATTGTCCCAAGATTTTCATCACATCATCGACATCACAAAGATATTGGATGATTCTCGCACTATTGGTATTTATCAAGATTTAATACATCACGAAATAAATCAAAATGTTTCCATGTCTGTGTACGGCGATATTATCGGAAAATACTACGATATCATGACTATGTCGCTACGCTAGTTGTATTGTATCAATAATGTAATGGGGATAATAAAATCGACTAATCTAGTTCGTTTGCTAAGATTGACTTATGACATTTGATCCTCAATCCCCTATTATCAACTCACATACAGGTATGCCAGAGCGTACTAAGGGACATACTGAACAGCAGTCCGATGGTGAATCGCTGGCAGGTGATGCCATAGATACCAACGATACATCTGATCTCCCTGTTGGTGATCCGCTGTCTACCGATGCTTCCCGACCCATCCCGTTGCCTCGGGAGGTAGCGGAACAACATCAAGAACACAGCGACCAACAGCAGTCCGATGGTGAATCGCTGGCAGGTGATGCCATAGATACCAACGATACATCTGATCTCCCTGTTGGTGATCCGCTGTCTACCGATGCTTCCCGACCCATCCCGTTGCCTCGGGAGGTAGCGGAACAACATCAAGAACACAGCGACCAACAGCAGTCCGATGGTGAATCGCTGGCAGGTGATGCCTTAAATAGTAACGGCACCTCACAACCAGAAGACGCGGGGCCAAATACTGGTTCTACCAAAACTGATCAACTATCAATTGCGCTAGAAAAAATCAAATCAACACCCGTGATCCATTTGTACCCTCAAACTACTAACCCTATTTTCGACACCAGCAAAAACGTCATAGGGAAATATGAAGATTATTCTATGGATATTCATGACGTGATTGCCCTTTCACAAAGATTAGGCGCACCCCGAGCCGAAACTACTATTAAGGATTATATGAGGAATGGTTCGATCCCATCAATAAAACGATCCATCCCCGGAGATACTCTAACCAAATGGTTCGCCCGTCGTCAGCCAGCTGAGGCATTCTTTGCTCGGCTCTCCGACGATGAAAAACGAAAGCGTTCATATGGTGGCTCTCAACGCACCACCGCCCAGCCCGCAATAAACCCAACAACCGAAGAGCAGCCCACCAGCTCAGAAAACACCCTTGGTTCGCAAGCTGCTACTAGCGATACCATCCCTATATCAATCGATAAGTATGAGGAGCTGTTAGCGCTCAAAGGACGTGTTATAGAATTAGAAAATAGTAATGGTTTGTTAGATAAACATTTAACACATGCAAATGATACGACAAGAACTCTTATTCAGCTTCCCGCGTTTACAGAAGCCATTACAAAGATGGCTAAAGAAGGTGGTATAGATCTAAGCACCCCAGAGTCAATAATGAAATTTTTGGGAGGGGAAGAAAACAAATAAGTGGATTTGTTGAATAATGATATAATACAAATATATATAGATTATGAAAAAATCTTCAACTGATTTGAGAAAAGAAAAAACCTTACGTCTCTATCAAGAACGTAATTTTTTAGATTATTCCGGAAAGATATTTCATTTTGATACTACACATAAACGGCAACAACCGACGGAAGAGGAGTTGGATACCAAGCCATTCGTTGTAGACTTCAATCCTACTTATGGACCACCCGGCCCACTTGCTTATCGCATCACTGACGCGATATTTATTAAATTGATGTCGTCACAACTGCCCGTAAAAGGAAGCGTTAGTTTTCGAGATATAGAATTATGCAAACTGGGTGGAATAAGTAGGGGGGGACAAACTTATAAAAGTTTTAAATTGGCATTTAGGCAACTTTGGGGAGTGCAAATCCAAACGAACACTATTTTAAAGAATGGAGATATTGAAAGTGAAGTTGTTGGGTTGTTCCAAAAAGAACGTACCGTAAAAAAATCCAGCGGTGAATTGCACTCAGTCAGCTTTACGCTTACAAAATTCTTTACTGAAAGTCTAAATGACAAACATTTTCATTGCTTCAATTGGACAAAAATACAACATTATAACCCTACGACGAGACAATTATATAAATCGTTATTCAGATATTATTCGAAACGATTATCAAAGCCTACAGAGACGACTCGTGTCGTCTTTCGTAAATCATATAGATCTATCTGTGCCGATTGGCTTGGAGGATTAGTGCCACGGAAACACGCCTCAAAAATTAAGGAACAATTGAATAGACATTTCTCGAAGTTGGAGGACGATCAATTTATCGAGAAATGGTGGATTGAACCTTCAAAGACTAACAGAGGTGATTTTAATATATGCGCCTTGATTGGACAGCGTACGATAGCTGATTATTTTGATTTTTTTGTAAACACACCAACTCAACCCGAAAGCGTCCCTGGTATCGAGTTCGATCCAGAGCATGATGCTGCTATAGATTTATTGGATTATTTTCAAACAGCAATGCACGGTCAACACAACAACGAACGAAATGAGTATTCCCTTAAGGAATTAAATCGCGCTCGATTTTTATTGGCTACTTACGGGCAGGATGGTGCTCAAAGTCTTGTTGACTTCGCTACGCGCCGCGCCAACAGAGACGGTTTTCCAATGCGGAGTTTAACTGCGGTTCAGCAGATTTATCAACCAGCATGGTCGGCAGCGAGTGCGCGTCTTAAGCGAGAGCAGCATCACAAAATGTTCGAAGGCTACCGAAATTTTCTTATATCGAAGGCAACATCAAAACTAGGAGTGGACCAAGTACGAACCGTTCAAGATGAAACCAACTTTCCAAATTGGTGTGTTCGAGTGTTACGGCTTCCATCCTTTAAGGAATGGTTGGACGTGCATGATCAATAAAATCAGTATCCACAGGATAATTGATTTACACAGAAAAAAGTGTGGAATACACAGAAATAATGGTGGAACATTGGGAAATTTTTCCCAATGTTCCACCATTAACAATACGTAGAAACAAGAGTGTATCGAGGTTTTCCACAGTAATTACGATATATGTTTGGTAGTTTCTGTATTGGGGAAAAATGTGTTCTACACTATAACCACAATTATCTCAGTTTCTCGAATTCAACCAACTGATAACACAGGATAATCGCCATCCAACTCTTCGAGGACCAAGTTGGATACGTTTGGGGAACTGGCCAGCTTTCTCAAGTCTGCGAATATGGACGTGAGAGTAGAGGACGAGTCTCTGGAGTTCGTGACGGTCTATGAGGCGATCACCAGCTTTCCATGTCATGTGTCCATTCCTTTCTTTGCTGTTACAGCAGAGATGGGGAAGGGGACTGGAGCCTCAAGCGATATGTCCGTTGTTATAACCTCTGGAATTTAGTGCATGGTCTTTTTTGCAATCAATTCTCTTAGATGGTCTGACCATAGCTCTAGGGCTTGGGCTTTCTCCGCCAGGTATTGATGCCGGTTATAAATCCCGGTCACACCAGCAACGTTTTCAGGGGAGTGGTTCAAGATGCGCTTGATGATGTTCTCATCCGTACCCAATCCTCCCAAGCCGGTAGAAGCAGTGCGGCGCAGGTCATGTAATACCCAGCCTTCCACCCCACACAGTCCATTGAGTTTGGCTTTGGATTTTGACCAACCGCTAAAATACTTGCCCTCGGTTCTGTTGGAGGGAAACAGCATCGTCTGATGGATGCGCGGCAGTCCTTCGAGGATCTCCATACTCATGGCATTCAACGGGATAAAGTGATCTCGCTTGCCCTTGTTTCGCTCAGCCGGAAGCGACCACAGCTTGGTCTTCGTATCCAGCTCGGCAAAGACTAGGCCGGTCACTTCTCCGCGCCTTTGCAGCGTCGTAATCATCAGACGCACAATATCCCTATACGGGAAATTCATCTCACCGGCCGCGTTCCAGACAGCCACTAATTCATCGTCATCCAAAATGCGTGTCCGACTGTGGGCTTTGGCTGGCTTCTTGAGCCTGCCCATCACATTGTTCTCGATGATGTCTTCATCGAAACACCAATTGAACAGCATCTTCAGATTGGTGCAGGCATGATTGGCAGCGCTCGGGCTAATCTCTCTCTTGATACTTCCATCCTTCAGTACCTGTGGCCGGTCATAGATCTCTTCAATCTGATCCACCGCTTCTTTTTTGCTGATTGTTCGGATGTCACGCTCACCCCACACTGAGACAAATTCCTTTCTCAGTACCCGTTCATATTCTTTGGCGCTGGCCTCTCCGACATGTCGAGCGCAATAGCGTTTTGCATAGTCCGAGACGGCTTCCGAGAAACTAATCTCATCTCCCGTTGTCGTACTCTCAGACTCTTCTGGCTCTGTCTTCTTCGCCCGAGGATCTACACCCTGACGAACTTTACCTCTGTTCTCTTCAGCCTGACCGCGTGCATCAGCTAGGCTCAATGAGGGGAATTCACCAAGTGTGATGCTGCGCTGTTTGCCTTGCCATTCATATCTAAAAAGAAAGGTCTTTTTACCCGAAGAGGCGACATGCAAGCTAAGCCCCCGATGGCCTTTATCAGACATCGCAAAGGGCTTCTCTTTTGGGCGAGCGGCAATAATGGATTTGGTGGTCAACATTCTTCAGCCTCAAAACTGCGAAAGGCTGATTTAGCAGTTTTTTAGCAGTTTGTCATCGGCCTCGTGTGAACCACTATGTTCCCTTATGTTCACAAATCTGTCGGAAAACTGGGAAAAATATCAGAAAACAGAGCTTTAATGTTTCGCTATGTTCACTCACGCCTTTAATTCGTAGTCTGGTGCTCTATCCAGCTGAGCTACCGGCGCCTTTGGGATATTTCGCAATGCTCCAGGCGGTCAAAACCCATCCGGTGCGTCGCGGAGACGTACTCCTACTCACTTGGCAGGCCGATGGCAAGTGGCGTGACATCTCCTCTTGCGCGGGCCTCAACGCGGCAAAGCCCTATGGCTTCAGCAATACTTTGCCAGACCGCGATTCCGCGTTGGCATGAGCGACGGCTTTCTTGACGTCATCGAAGCTGTATTCGGCCTCAACCGGCACCACAAGGTCGCCGCGAATGAAATGCTGGACCATCTCGTTGTAGATCGCCTTGATCGACTCGAGCGAAGCGGAGCGCATATAGCCGGCAAGCCAGAATCCGGTTAGCGATATCCCACGGAAAACGGTCTCGTAGGGCGCCACCATGCAGGGGTCGCCGCTCAGCAATCCGTAGTTGACCACGGTGCCGCCATCGCTGAGGCTTGCCGCGAGGTGCAGGCAGGACTGGCCGCCGACGGCATCGATGGCGAGTGGCATGGACGCGTCTTTGCCGATGGCTTCGCGCACCCTGTCGACGATATCGTCCGTCTCTACCAGAACCACATCGGCGCCCAAGGCTTCAAGCTCGGGAATCAAACTGTCCCTGCGCACAAGATTGACTGATCTGTAGCCACGCGCTTTGGCAAGCCGGATGACATGGCGGCCGACGGCCGAGTTTGCAGCGTTCTGAATGACCCAGTCGCCAGGCTTGAGATCGACATAGTCTTGCAACATCAGATGGGCTGCAGGCGGGTTTGCCTTAAGCTGGGCGGCATCGTTCATGTCCATTTCCGGCGGGACCTTGATGAACATCGCCGCATCGCCGCGAACCTTTTCGACCCAGTTCGCGCGGCCGAAGCTCATGACATGGTCGCCAACGGCTAGCGTGCTGACATCGGCGCCGACCGCAATCACTTCGCCGGCACCCTCGATGCCCATCGGTGCCGGGAATTCGGCCGGGCCGGGATAGCGGCCCTCCATGATCAGAAGATCGGCCGGATTGATGGCCGCAGCCTTGATGGCGACGACCACCTCATTGGCAGCCGGATCGCCGACATCGTCGACGTCTGCTGCTCGGCAAACATCTTCCGGCCGGCCGACGCCCGTGATTTCAATCTGTTTCACCGCGGAGCTCCCATGGGGTTTTCAGTGCGCAAGCTCATAGCAGCGGGAAAGGCGTCAGCTCAAGCCGTGCGGCGGCCCGTCGTTGGAAGCTCCGCCACCCTATCCGGGATCGTGATGTGGAAGCAGGCGCCCTGGGCGCTTTCGACCAGCGATATGACGCCTGTATGCGCGCCGACGAGCTCGGCGGCGATGGCGAGCCCAAGGCCGGTGCTGCCCTTTCGCCCCGACCCATGGAAGGCCTTGAAGAGATCGTCGCGGGCATGGGGCGGGACACCCGGACCCGTATCCTCGACAACGATGGTGACGACCGACCCTTCCCGCCAGCCCTTGACGAGAATCGCATCCCTTTCCCGCCGCTCATGGGGCTGCTCAAGGGCCTGCATGGCATTTCGGCAGAGATTGCTCAGAATGCGGTAGAGCTGGTCATGATCGGCATCCACCTCGAGATCGTCCGGCATATCGACCTGCCAGCCGATCTTGTCCTTTTGCGGCAGGCCAAGACCACTTGCAACTTCGTCGACCAGGGGCCGCAGGAAACGGCGCGCCCGGTCCGGCGGCCGCTCCTGGGCCTTGCCATATTTGAGCGTGTCCGAACAGAGCCGGATGGCGCGGTCCAGAGATCCAATGAGTTTCGGCGCGAATCGCTGCACGACGGGATCGGTACTGGTCGCGAAACGGTCTGAGATGAGCTGGGCATTGGCCAGCATGTTGCGCAGGTCATGGTTGATCTTGGAGACGGCAAGGCCGAGGGCCGCGAGGCGGCTTTTTTCTTTCAAGGAATCCGCGATCTGGTGTTGCATTGCCGCCAGCTCGCGCTCGGCAACGCCGATCTCGTCGCGCCGGTCGGTTGGAATTATGCGCAGTCGCTCATTCTCCGGGTCGTCCGAAAATCGCACCATGTTCTCGGTCAGCTGGGTGATCGGGCGGACGAGCATTGCGGTCAGCGTCAGATAGACAAGTGTAGCCGTAATCATCGAGATGAGGATGGACAGCCCGAGAATATTCAGTGCGAAGCCGATCATGGCGGCGCGTAGCGGGGCTTCGGAAATCACAACCTCGATCGTCGAACCGCTGCTGAAGGGCGGTTTACCCATCACCGATATATACCGCATATCCGGCCTGAAATAGACGGCAAGCGCATCGCGAATGAGGGCCATGCGGCTGGTATCGCGCAGATCGAAATGTTCCTCGACCATATTCGGCATGTCCGCCTGCAGGATCAGACGGCGCTGTTCGGCATCCTTCGTGGCCAGCGAATGCACGTCCAGGCTCTTGAGGAGTTTGTCGTGAACCGTCTTGGGCAACCGGCTGTCTCCGCTGCTCTGCGCGGCAAGGGCGGCGATCTCCGCAGCCGCGAGCCGTTCCATCAGCCAGTTCCAGCGGAAGTTGGCGACCGACGGCAAAAAGACGAGCACTTCCGCCAGCATCACGAAGAGAACGGTCAGGATCAGAAGTTTGGCCGATAGCCGACCGAGCCAGCGCGGCCGCTCCGCCTCGCCGTTCCGGGCCGTTTCCTGCGATGTCGCGTCCGCTTTGCCGTTTCCTTCCGTCACGTCATCAAGCCTCATCCATCCGATGGGACGAGATCAACCTGCGCTTGATCGCAATTGACCAAGTGCAAAAAGTTGACCGATTGCAAGTTTCTCTGATCTCCAACCGACGCGTTCGCATTCCCGCTCCGGTGTCGATCGCCATTATTGAACGTTATAAGGCATCGACGCCGACAATGCGGCAATTATCCTAATCTCTCGCGAAACGACACATCTTGTGAACGCTTGCCGTGCGCTCGGTTGTCGCTTCGCCGGTACTATCCAAACATCCGCAGGAATTTAAGAATGCGTCGCAGGTTGGGATTCGTCAAACTCGGCAGATAGTATGTGTACGCCACACGTTTGTTCACCTCGGCAAATGTCGGGTATGGCACAATCATCGACGTCATGGCGCCGATCTTCATCTTCTTGGTTACAGCCAGGACCCAGACAAGGATCAGCTCGCCCGCATGGGCGCCGACGATCGAGGCACCGAGAATGCGTCCTTTCTTGTTGGTGACGACCTTGACGAATCCGTCCGTCGCACGCTCCGACTGAGCGCGATCGTTCTCAGCATAGGGCCAACGCAGGACACGGATGTCGCCATGGCGCTTGCGGGCCTCTTCCTCGGTCAATCCGACATGCGCGAGTTCCGGGTCGGTGAACGTGACCCAGGGGATGATGTCGGTGTTGACCTTGACCGGCATGCGGAACAGTGCGTTCCGGATGACAAGGCCTGCATGATAGTTCGCCACATGGGTGAACTGCAGACCTCCGGCAACATCGCCGATCGCGTAAACGCGGCTATTCGATGTCTTCAGCTTCGCATTGACCTCGATGCCGCGGCGATCGTGTTTTATACGCGCCGCATCGAGATTGAGACCATCGATATTGGGCTTGCGGCCGGCGGCGACCAGCAGATGGCTGCCTTCCAGGGACTGAGGTTTCCCGTCAACTTCGAGATTGGCGCGAATGCCCTTTTCCGTTTTCTCGAGGCTCTCGATGCGAATGCCTTCGCGAATATCGATGCCGTCGGCCTTGAGCTGTTCCAAGACAAGGGCGGTCAGCTCCGGATCGTCTTTCGAGAGTGCTTTGAAGGCTTCCAGAACAGTGACCCTGGATCCGAGTCGGCGATGCGCCTGAGCCAGCTCCATGCCGATCGGCCCACCACCAATGACGATCAGATGCTCCGGGATCTCGGTCTTCTCGAAGATCGTCTCATTGGTGAAGTGGGGAACGCTGTCGAGACCTTCGATGGGTGGAAGTGCGGGTGAAGACCCGGTCGCAATAATAGTCCGCCGGGCTCGGATTTCGTAATCGCCAGCGCGGACCGTGCGTTTGTCGACGAAGCTGCCGGCCGCTTCGATGACATGCACGCCGAGACCTGTGAACCGCTCCACCGAGTCGTTGGGCTCGATAGCGGCGATGACGCTGCGCACATGCTCACGTACTTTTTCGCCATCGACGGTCGGCTCCACATTGGTGATGCCGAAACTCTCTCCGTGCCGCATGTGATGGCCGAGTTTTCCGGCAGCGAGAAGCGCTTTCGACGGCACGCAGCCATAATTCAGGCAATCGCCGCCCATCTTGGCTTTCTCGATGAGGACCACCTTGACGCCGAGTTGGGCTGCAGCTGCGGCGACCGACAGGCCGCCTGACCCCGCCCCGATAACGCAAAGATCGGGTTTAAGCGTCTCAGTCATAACAATTCTCCGAAAAATAGTGGCGGGCAGTATTCCGGCGCTACGGCTCTAGGCAGCCGCATCGCCTTTCTTGAGTTTCTTCAGAACGACCGGGATCAGGGCAACGACACCGAGCGCGGCAAACGCGATCAGGAGTTCGGTTGTGATCAGAGCGCCTGGATTGAGCGTGAACTGGCAGCCGGCTTCGCCGGAGGCAAGGCATTGCTCATAGGCCGCCTTTTGCTTGTCGATGATGCTGTCCAATCCGACACCGAGAAAGGTGAAGGCGAAAGTTCCGGGAATGATCCCGAACAGCGTCCCGATGAAATAGGTAGGAAGCCTGACGCCAAGGATGGCGGGTGCAAGATTGACAAGCCAGAATGGGAAAACGGGAACCAGACGCAGAAACAGAAGGTAGCTGAGAGCGTTTTCCTGAAAGCCTTCGCGCAGCTTGCCGATCCACGGGCCGGCACGGGCGGCAAGCGGTTCGCCGAGAGACGTCTTGGCGATCAGGAAAATCACCGTCGCGCCGATGGTGGCGGCAATCACGGTAATGATCCCACCGGCTAGCCAGCCGAAAAGAAATCCGCCGGTCAGTGTCAGGAATACGCCGCCGGGAAGCGATAGGGCGACCGCGACAATGTAGGCGGCCGAATAGGCGAGAATGGCGACCAGATAGTTGTCGGCCAGAAAAGCCTTCAGCGCATCGCGGTTCTCGGCAAGCGTCTGGATCGACAAATACTGATGCCACCCTTGCGATACGACCAGCGCGCCGATCGCGACCAACACGCCAAGTGGCAGAAGTCGCTTGAGGAGACTCGAACCTTCTTTGGGCGTCTCCACCGGTTCCGCCTCTTCGGCGGCCGTGCTCACATCTGTTGTCTTTGTCATATTCTGTCTCCTCGGAGCACGGCCCATATGGCCTTAAGATTTGGATTGTGTTTGACGCGCGTCTTTTTTCACGTCGTTGAGATTCCAATCATACTCATGATCGGAGATGGACGTGGCGCGCGTCAGCGCTTTGGCAAGGTCGCCTTCGGCGTGGGCTCTGGCATGCTCGAGAACGCCTTTGTCCGTATCGCCGAAATCCTCGATAAACCAGCTGTAGATCTTCGATGCGATGACCTTGCCGTTCTCGACACGGATCCCACGCGCACTGTTGACATAAGCCCGGCCGCCCGCATCGAGCATGGCCTCGAGATTTGCGCCCGTAAACGCCTTGGTCGCGAGGTTCGGGCAGCCGATCGAAGCGCAATTCACAGCATAGTGGACCCGTGGTTCCTTCCACAGCCCGCGCATGATGGTGTGCTCGATATCGTTCAGGGAAAGATCGATCCCGTTGACTTTCGTGACATCGGCAACCCACGGACCGTCAAAGGGGCGCCACAGTGTCAAACGAATGTCTTTGATCGATTTGACCGGATAGTGGTCCAGGATGATGTCGATCGTCTTGGCGTTGTAAAGGTTCGCCCAGAAAGCATATTGCTCATTGCGATTGAGACGAGTGACATCGACAGCTTCCAGCGAACTCACATAGGCCTTCAGATCGTTTGCCGCTTCAGCTTTGAATTGTTTGTAATCGACATAGTTAATGCCGTCTTTGGCAGGCACCACATAGCGCTTCAACAGGCGGTCCCAGACGCTGTGGTCGACAGATTGCGTCGAATTCGGGATATGGCGCTTGAAGGTCGACTTGATATCGTCTGCCCATGCGCTCGGCGTCGTGACCAGAAATGCGGCGACAAGGAGAGGCAGCAACCCGAAAACCCGGGCATTTGGCATCTTTCGGCCTGCGGCAATGGCTGTATTGCGGTGTGTCACAATCGGCTCCTTCATCATTTGCTCTGACCATACATAGCGGAGCACCGTACACGTACCATCCAGTCTCAATGGTTCGTGATCGCATGTCATTATAGTTGATCACAAATTGTGCACGCCGTGGCACCGCCGATCGAATGACCGGGCAAAGATATGCCATGCAGTCGCCGTGAATTGACTTGCCTCTTTGACGCCCGTATAAGCGGCGCATTCCGGGGCTCCGCAAGATTTGCGGGCCGGAGAACATATTTCCATTGGATTGACGGAGAGTCGGCGTGAAACGCACCTATCAACCGAGCGTGCTTGTGCGTAAGCGGCGTCACGGATTTCGGGCCCGCAAAGCAACAAGATCTGGATTCAAGGTTCTCGCACGGCGTAGAGCCAGGGGCCGGAAACGGCTGTCGGCCTAAGGCCGGCGACTTGAATGCGTCGCAGCGCGCAGACACCGGGCGGCCTGCGATCGAACTTGGCCGGCTCACGAAACGCAGCGAATTTTTGAGGCTGAGGGGAGGCCCGTCCTGGAAAAGCGCGAGCTTTGTTCTGGTATCGCGGCCTCAAGACCGGCCTTGCGACGGTCCGGGCGCTTCTGCGCGCTTCGGATTCACCGTGACAAAACGTATTGGCAATGCGGTCAAACGCAACCGGGCCCGAAGGCGGCTGCGCGAAGCCGTACGGCTGACCGCGCCAGATCATGCAAAACCAGGCCTCGACTATGTCGTCATCGCACGGACCGGTGCGTTGAATCGCGCCTTTACAGCCATCCTTATGGAGTTAGAAGTCGCTTTCGATAGACTTGATCGGCAGGATCGGTCAAAACGCAGCCGGAAGATCAACCATTGAGAGCCGAGGTCGCCGCGACATTAACTTTAGGCGTCGTGGGAACGGGACAGGGTCATGGACGAAAATACCCGTAATCTAATTCTTGCAGCGGTGCTCTCCTTCGCCGTTCTCATCGCCTGGCAGGCTTTCTATGGCGCGCCCAAGCTGAGGGAACAGCAGGCGCAGCAGCGGGCTGCTCAGCAGCAGAAAATTCAACAACAGCAGCAACAGGCAGCCGGACAGCCACAGACGCATGTGCCGCAGCCCGGTAGCAGCGCACCCGTGAGCCCTCCCGTGGCTGTCGGGACGCCCGCTCCCGCCGTTGGTGTGCCCGGCTCCGTAGCGCCGCCGGCGCCCGTTCCCGGCACCGTCGGATCCAATCGCGACGCACTCCTCAAAGCATCGCCACGGATTGCTATCGAAACATCAAGCCTAACCGGGTCGATTTCGCTAAGAGGCGGTCGCATCGACGACGTTGTTTTACGCAAGTATCGGAATACGGTGAAACTCGACAGCGGCAATGTGGTGCTGTTTTCGCCTCGCGGTGCGCCCAATCCCTATTTTGCAGAGCATGGCTGGGTCGGCGCAGCGGGCAGCACGGCCAAGCTCCCGACGGGCGACACGCTCTGGCAAACTGAATCGTCCGGCAATCTGACACCTTCGACACCCGCGCGGCTTGTTTGGGACAATGGCGAAGGTCTGATCTTCCGCCGCACGATCTCTATCGACGATCAGTTCCTCTTTACGATCTCCCAAACGGTTGAGAACAAGACGGCCGCGGCTGTCACGCTCTATTCCTACGGGTTGGTCACACGTACCAACACGCCCAAACTCGAAGGCTTCTTCATTCTGCACGAGGGGCTGCTCGGGGTCGTTGGTGAAAACGGCCACGAAGAAGTAGATTACGATGACATCCTCGAATCGAAACAGATCAACTACGACGGTCTGGTCGGCGGTTGGTTCGGGATCACCGACAAATATTGGGCGAGCGCCGTCATTCCAGACCAGACGCAACCGTTTCGCGGGGGCTTCAGTGGCAAATCGACCGTTGCCGGAAATAGATTTCAGGCCGACTTCCTCGGCGCGCCGGTGACTATTGCGGCGGGAGCGACTGGTGCCGCACAGAGCCTGCTATTCGCCGGCGCCAAAGAAGTCAATGTCATCGACAGCTATGGTGAGAAGAACAACATCAAGCAGTTCGATCTGATGATCGACTGGGGTTGGCTTTACTTTCTCACCAAGCCGCTCTTCTTCGCGCTCGACTATCTTTACCGGCTGCTGGGCAATTTCGGACTGGCGATCCTTGGCGTCACGATCATTATCAAGCTGATCCTCTTCCCGCTCGCGAACAAATCCTATGTGTCCATGAGCCGGATGAAAAAGCTCCAGCCTGAGATGTTGAAGATCAAAGAGCGCTACGGAGACGACCGGGCACGCCAGCAGAAGGCGATGATGGAACTCTATCAGAAGGAGAAGGTGAACCCGGCATCCGGCTGCCTTCCTATTCTGGTCCAGATTCCCGTCTTCTTTGCGCTCTACAAAGTCCTCTTCGTTACGATCGAAATGCGTCATGCGCCCTTCTATGGGTGGATCCAGGATCTGTCCGCGCCCGATCCGACGAGCCTGTTCAACGGATTTGGCTTGTGGCCCTTGCCTTTCGACCTGCCGCTATGGGCGACGATCGGCATCTGGCCACTCATTATGGGCGTGACCATGTTTGTTCAGATGAAACTGAACCCGGCACCACCGGATCCTGTTCAGGCCAAGATCTTCACCTGGATGCCTGTCTTCTTCACCTTCCTGCTGGCGCCGTTCCCGGCGGGTTTGGTGATCTATTGGGCCTGGAACAATCTGCTTTCGGTCATTCAGCAGTCCGTGATCATGCACCGGCAGGGCGTAGAGATCACGTTGTTCGAAAATCTGGGTATCAAGAAGCCGTCGAACCAGGACACGAAAACCTAGTGTCTGTACAGCGACTGGCTTAGACTCTCGCGGAGACCAACCCTCCTTCGTCATTGCCGGACTTGATCCGACAATCTGTGCAATCTTTGCGGATGGTCGTATGTGCCGGTGCCGTGGCGAGCGCGACCATGGATAGTCGGATCAAGTCCGGTTAAGACGATGTGGTTGGGCCATCGTCCGGGGCGAGACATATGGCACTCACCAGCGGCATAGATTGGAATTCGGACTATGACGACCGAGAGCGACACCGAATTCACCGACGAGCAGCTACATGCCGGTATCACCCTTTTCCGCATGCCATGCGATTTCGTCAAAGGCGTCGTCAATGTGGACGGACTGCCCGAGGCGCGCTCTCTAGAAGTGGCCTTTGCGGGCCGTTCCAATGTCGGGAAATCGAGTCTTCTGAATGCGCTCGTCGCGCGCAAAGCGCTCGCACGAACATCCAACACGCCCGGGCGAACCCGCGAGGTTAATTTCTTCGCGCTTGGCGACGAGGTTTTTCTCGTCGATCTGCCAGGCTATGGCTATGCACGCGCCGCCAAGACCGAGGTCAAGGGATGGAACCGCCTCATTCAGGATTATCTCAAGGGGCGCCAGGCCCTCCGCCGTGTGTTCCTCCTGGTCGACGCCCGCCACGGTTTGAAACACACGGATGAACCGATCCTCTCGCTGATGGATGTCGCTGCCGTCTCTTATCAGGTGGTTCTCACCAAGACCGACAAACTGAAGACGGGCGCGCTCGAGAAAGTACACGCGGCAACCCTTGCCGCACTCGCCAAACACCCGGCGGCGCATCCGCAGGTCCTTGCAACCTCCGCCAACAAGGGCACGGGTCTCGACGATCTGCGTGCGACCATCGCAACCCTATTGCTGCAATGACATTGCCAGTCTTTGCCCAGAGGCTATAAGAGGCTCATCCTTCTCGCCCGAGGCGCGTATTCATGGCAAACGACAATCCCGATTCCCCATCCCCAGCCGGCTCGGTCGCTGAGCAGGCTCATGCCCAGGCCAGGTTCCTCTCCGAGGCCCTGCCCTATATGCAGCGTTACGACACACAGACGGTCGTCGTGAAATATGGCGGTCATGCCATGGGCGATGCCGCCCTTTCGGCCCGCTTCGCGCGTGACATCACGCTCCTGAAGCAATCCGGCGTCAATCCGGTCGTGGTGCACGGCGGTGGACCCCAAATCGGCGCTTTACTCGGCAAACTCGGTATCGAGAGCGAGTTTGCCGGCGGGCTTCGAGTCACGGACAAGGAAACGATCGACGTAGTCGAGATGGTTCTTGCCGGATCCATCAACAAATCGATCGTGGCCCAGATCAATGCCGCCGGAGGGCGCGCCGTCGGCATTTCCGGCAAGGATGCCGGCCTGATGATCGCGCGAAAGATGGAAAAGACGATCGTCGATCCGTCGTCCAATATCGAGAAAGCCGTCGATCTCGGCTTCGTCGGCGAGCCGACCAAGGTCGATCCGCATATCGTGGAAGTGCTTGCCGCGTCCGACCTCATACCGGTCATCGCGCCGGTCGCTATGAGCCGGGACGGGCAGACGCTAAACATCAATGCCGATACATTTGCTGGCGAACTGGCTGCAAAAATGCTTGCCAAGCGCCTTCTTTTGCTTACTGACGTTCAGGGCGTGCTCGACAAGTCCGGAGCACTTGTTCCGGAGCTGACGATCACAGAAGCTCAAGACCTGATGGCGGACGGAACGATTTCCGGTGGTATGATCCCGAAGATCGAGAGTTGCATTCAGGTGGTCCAGAATGGTGTTGAAGCCGTCGTCATCATGGATGGCAAGGTGCCGCATTCCGTCCTGCTGGAACTTTTCACGGAACACGGATCGGGAACACTGCTTGGCAAATCCCGCAACACGGAAAGCTCATAAAAGGACACAAGCCGCGTGAAGCGTTTCTCAGATACATCCACTTGGATTTTCGACCTGGACAACACGCTCTATCCGGCCGAGTGCAATCTGTTTGTCCAGATTGTCGACAAGATGAATGATTTCATCGTCGATCGCTTCGGGATGAGTAAGGAGGAAGCATCCGCCCTGAGACGGCAATACTATCTCGACCACGGAACAACGCTTGCCGGTCTCATGAAAGTCAACCAAATCGAACCGGAATATTTCCTGGACTTCGTTCACGATATCGATCTCGATGTGGTTGCTCCCGCACCGGACCTTGCAGAGAAGATCGAAGCGCTGCCGGGACGGCGCTATATTTTTACCAACGGCTCACGCCTGCACGCCGAACGCGTTGCCGGCAAGGTCGGCGTCCTGCATCTCTTCGATGAGATCTATGACATCACGGCGGCCGGATATATCCCGAAACCGCACCGGTCCGCTTACGATCTGTTCCTGCGCTCGCATGATGTCGCGCCACAGTCCGCCGCAATGTTCGAGGATATGCCCCACAATCTGGAAACGGCGCACGATCTCGGCATGGCAACCGTTCTGGTGACTTCTCCCACTGTCGACCATCCTGCCAAGACCGCTATTGCGGGTTGGGAGGCGCTGCCGGAACATATTCATCACATGACGGAAGATCTGACGGCATTCCTCGACGATGTCGGCAACGTCATCGCATCACCAGGTCCAACCACGGCGGATTGACAGCCGGTTATCTGCCGCGCGACAAAGGCAAAAATCAAACCCCGCTAACGACCTTTGCTCGACAATCACAGGACAGGTGCGCAACCCATGGCCCACGACCAACTCAAGACCATCATCGACGGTGCATTCGACAATGCCGATACGATCGGCCCGGACACGACCGGTGAAGTGCGCGAGGCTGTCGAGACGGCCCTTGACCTCATGGATAGCGGCGAAGCACGGGTTGCCGAGCGGCAGGGCAATCAAGATTGGGTCGTGAACCAGTGGCTCAAGAAAGCCGTCCTCTTGTCTTTCCGTCTCAACGACATGGAGATGATCGAAGGGGGCCCCGGCGGCGCGCCCTGGTGGGACAAAGTGCAATCGAAATTTCTCGGTTGGAGCGAGGAGGATTTCCGGAAGGCCGGGTTCCGGCCCGTTCCCGGATGTGTGGTCCGGCGGTCTGCCTATGTTGCGCCGGGTGCCATCCTGATGCCGAGCTTCGTCAACCTCGGGGCCTATGTGGGCGAGGGAACAATGGTGGATACATGGGTCACGGTCGGATCCTGCGCCCAGATCGGCGCCAATGTGCATCTGTCGGGCGGCGTCGGAATCGGCGGTGTGCTGGAGCCGCTGCAGGCTGGCCCGGTTATCATCGAGGACAATTGCTTCGTCGGCGCCCGGTCGGAAGTGGTGGAAGGCGTTGTGGTCCGAGAAGGAGCCGTGCTCGCCATGGGCGTCTTCATCAGCGCATCGACCAAGATCATCAATCGCGATACAGGTGAAGTCCATATCGGCGAAGTCCCCGCATACTCGGTGGTCGTTCCGGGAGCATTGCCTGGCAAAGCTCTGCCTGACGGATCGCCCGGGCCCTCGCTATACTGTGCCGTGATCGTCAAGACGGTCGACGAGCAGACACGAGCCAAAACATCGATCAATGATTTGCTGCGAGACTAAATCCCAGAAACGAAGTGGGGCCATGCGATGGATCGCCTGCATCTGAATTACCTTTTCCTGGCCATTGATGGACGAATTCCGCGCAAGGCATATTGGATTGGATTCGCAGTCATCATTGTCGGCTATATCGTTCTTGCGACGATCCTGTCGTTTGCTATGAACATTACGCTGGAAGAGATGGTCGCACAGGATCCGAAAACAGTATGGTTGAATATCATCCTGACATTGGTGTTTCTCTATCCAAGCATCGCAGTCTTCGCAAAACGCCTGCACGACCGAAATCGCTCCGCATTGTGGCTCATTCTTGCCTATGGGTTGGGATTGGTGGGCTTGGTGTTTGAACTGGCGGGACTTGCAGGTACACCGGAAGAGCCGGCATCGGCTATGATTGTCCTGGGTCTCGTATCACTGATCGTGAACGTCTGGCTGTTCATCGAATGCGGTTTCATCAAGGGAACGCCGGGTGAAAACCAATACGGTCCCGATCCTCTCGGCGGCGCACCTGACGCAAGCTACGACTGAGGCGTCCGCGACCGGGATACACGCCATGCCGACCTATCGCTCACTCGACGCCGACCATATTGTCCGCACGATCGAGATCCTGAAACTCAGGATCGAAGAACGGTTCCCTGGCCGCGGTCTCGGCAAGGTTTGCGGCGCTCTCATCGATGTAGCCAAATTCTCCTCAACCGAAGCACGCCTTCTGGCAAAACCGAATCTCCTACTGAGAGCGCTGATTGCCGCAATCGTAATCGCAGGCGGCGTTATCTTCATCTATGTGGGAACGTTTCTGAATTTCTCGAAGATCACTACCGAAGCCTTTGGTCTGGTGCAGGGACTGGAAGCTGCGATCAATACAGCATTGTTGGGTGGACTCGGTATTGCCTTTCTGGTGACGGCGGAGGAGCGCCTCAAGCGACGACGCGCGCTTAAGGATCTGCATGAGTTGCGATCCATCATTCATGTCATCGACATGCATCAGCTGACCAAGGATCCCAGTGCCCTCGTTGGCGACTCCACGACAACCGAGCATTCACCGAAAAGGCCTTTCACCCGTTTCGAGTTGATGCGCTATCTCGATTATTGCACCGAGATGCTGTCGCTGTCGGGCAAGGTCGCGGCTCTTTATGCGGATCATTTTCCCGACAAGGTCGTCGTGGAAGCGGTGAACGATCTGGAGAACATCTCAACGGCGCTCAGTCGGAAAATCTGGCAGAAAATCATGATCCTGCATCGTTTTGAGGATGAGGCCGTTGGCAAACCCGAAATCTGATCCAATCGCGCTGGCCAAGTCACTCATCCGATGTCCAAGCGTCACACCGGCTGAAGCCGGCGCACTCGGTGTCTTGGAGGATGCTCTTGCGCCCGCCGGGTTCGTCTGCCGCCGGATGCCGTTCTCCGAGCCCGGCACGCCTGATGTCGACAACCTGTTTGCCCGTTTCGGCGATGGTAGCCCGCACCTCTGTTTTGCGGGACACACGGATGTCGTGCCGACAGGGGATGAGAGCCTCTGGACCCATCCGCCATTTGCTGCCGATATCGTTGACGGCTGGCTCTTTGGACGCGGCGCGATCGACATGAAGGGGGCCGTTGCCGCATTTGCGGCGGCCGTCCTGCAGATCCTCGAAGAGAATGGAAATACGGTTCCCGGATCTGTCAGCTTCCTGATTACCGGCGACGAGGAAGGGCCGGCGGTCAACGGCACGATCAAGATGCTCGAGATCCTGAAAGCCGAAAATCAGATTCCGGATCATTGCATCCTTGGCGAGCCCAGCAATCCGACGCAGATCGGCGATGCGATCAAGATCGGACGACGCGGAAGCCATTCGGGACACCTGAGCGTCAAAGGCGTGCAGGGACATGTCGCCTATCCGGAAAAGGCTCGAAATCCCGTCAAAGGACTTCTCGCTGTGTTGAATAGTTTCATGGCAGAACCGCTCGATGCCGGCAGCGAGCAGTTTGCTGCCTCCAATCTTGAGATTACCAGCGTCGATGTTGGCAACCCCGCGACCAATATTATTCCTGCCATGGCCGAGGCTCGGTTCAACATCCGCTTCAATGATCGCCACACGGCAATGTCACTTGAGTCTCGCTTGGAGAAGCAGGCGAGCGAAGCACTCGCCGGAACAGGTCTGAAACATGAGCTGTCATTTTCAGGAAATGCCGAGGCATTCGTGACGGCACCCGGCCCCTTGATCGATGCGTTGACGGAAGTGGTCTATGCGGTCACAGGTCGGCGCCCGGATCTCTCGACGGGGGGTGGAACGTCGGATGCGCGTTTCATTACCAACTACTGTCCGGTGATCGAATTCGGCTTGGTCAACAAGACCATCCATCAGGTAGATGAGCGAACGCCTGTGGCGGATCTCCAGGCCGTTACCGACATCTATAAACGCTTCATTCTCCGCTATTTCGAAGTTTTTGGTTAGAGTCATTCCCGGCGATCTTCATGGCGGGACTCATGAATTCGCCTCCGCAGCCTGCGCAGGCAAACCGCTCTTGATATGCAGATCGCGTTGCGGGAAGGGGATTTCGATATTTTCCTCGCGGAAGCGCTTCAGAATCTCAAGCCGCAGATCCGTGCGGAGTTCAAGCTGATCCATGACGTCGGCGATATACACCCGCAATGTGAAATCGAGTGATGAGGCGCCGAAGTCCTCGAAGACCACGCGTACCTTGGGGATCTCGAGCGTCTTGGGATGATCCTTCCCGATTTCCAGAAGGAGATCGTGAACGAACTGGGCATCGGAATCGTACGAGACGCCAACATTGATCGTCACACGGGCGACACTGTCGCCATGGGTCCAGTTGACGACTGTTCCGGTAATCAGCTCCGAGTTCGGAATAATCATGCTGGATCGATCGAAAGTCTGGATTTCAGTTGCCCGGACGGAGATACGGCGGACCAGCCCTTCATTCTCGCCAACGATGACCCAGTCGCCGACCTTGATCGGGCGTTCGACCAGCAGGATGAGACCGGAGACGAAATTGTTGATGATGGACTGAAGGCCGAAACCGATGCCGACCGAGAGGGCACCGGCGACAATCGCAATATTGGTGAAGTCGAAGCCGACATAAGAAACGGCTAGAAGACCGGAGAGAATAAAGCCCGCATAACCGACACCCGTACGAACGGAATGGGCAATGCCCTGCTCGATACGTGCGACGTTGAGCGGCCCCTGGTCAAGCCATCGCTGCAATGTTCGCGTAACGACGATACCGCCAACGAACAATCCGAGGGCGATCAGGACCGTCGCGACCGAGAGGCGCACCGTTCCCACATTGAATCCGAAGAATGCCACCTCCAGCCAACCCTGAATGTCGGTCCAGGAGAATCCCCACTGCAAGAGCAGCAATGGTGTGACTGCAAGTGCCAAGAGACCTTTCAGGAGAAAACCGGTCGCATAGGCGACCTGGCGGCGGCGAGGTTCATCGAGCTCGAAACGGTTCAAAAGCCAAGCACCTTGCGGCTTTTCGGCGCTCTGCAGATTGCTCGAAAGAACGGAGATGGCGGCGTAGAGCAGAACACCCACAACCACAATCAGGCCCGTATTGATGATCTGACCGGATAAAAATCTACCGAGCGCGACATAGCCGAGAAGGAAGGCCACAATGATGGCAAAGGTCGCGATCCAAAGGGGCAGCTTTATCCATTTCGGCCATAGCCGCGAGGAGCGTCTCTCGTCGCCGTCGGGCGCCTCGAGCGGTGTCAACAAGATGGCAGCCACGAGAGCGACAAAGATTGCGCCGGCAATGACGCTCTGTGCAATCAGAAGCGAGAACGGAGCAATGACAACCTCATTGACCACCGTCCAGACGCGGGTCACGCCATGAATCGCCGCACCGAGCGGTACCAGCCAGGCTAGCCGCCGCGCACTGGCGTCGGTCATTGGCAGCATACGCCAGATGGGCCGGGTCGGTGCCAGAACGGTTCGCGCGAGAGCCGATGTGGCAGCAAATACGATAACGGCCATTAGCATGGCACGGGCAATGGTATCGACTTGCGGTGCGAGGGCGTCGAGGCCAACCAGAACGGCATAGGTGCCAATGGCAACAACCGTCAGCGGAGCCGCCCGAGCCAGCACAACCAGCACCGCCGGCCCGACCTGATCGAGAAAATCCAGCTTCACGGCATCGGGTGGCGCGCGCCGTTTGGCGATCACACGCCCTGAAAACCACTTCAGCAGCCCCCAGACTACGAGAATTCCAGCAAGCAGGACGCCGAGCCGAATCTCGGCGCCAATCCAGCTTGCTTCATCTTCGATCAGATTGCGAAACTGATTCCAGCCGATACCTGAATCCGTGGCAACCAATCGCCAAAGCGCCGGCGATAAGGGGCTTAGCTGGCGCTTCAAGAGCTGGCGGGCAAACAATTTTCGGCGATGGGATTGAATACGGCTGATGAGTTGGGAGGCGTGTTCAATCTGGGCACCGGCGATCTTCGACGCGGTCTCAAGTTCGCCGACAATCTTGTTGAGGCGTTCTCTTTCCCCGGCGATGCCGTCGGGTTCGGCTGGGGCATCCTTTGCCGGCACTGGGCCGAATTTCTCAAGCTGTGACTTGAGATCATCGATTGGCGGTTTCAGCGACGTACTGAATTTCTGGAATTCGACCGCAAGATCTTCAAGCGCCTGTTGTTGGCGTTCAAGCGCTGATTCGATCGTTCGGTTGTTCTCGATCGCCTGTGCGCGGCGATCGAGTTCCTTAGACCAGGTATCAACCTGCTTCGAGGCTGCCTCGGGGCTGATTTTCTGCGCGTGGCCGGTCGCGGGTACAGAAAACCCGAGAAAAAGCGCTATCAGAAGAACCTGGATTTTCATGCATTTGAGCCTAGTCGCGCGGCCTAGAGCCACAGTCCGATCTATAGCAGGTACGCGCCAGCTTTGGCGGCTTCTCAGCCGATACGGTTACTGGTTGCCGAGTGTGCAGGAATTGCTGCTGCAGACCCTGAACCTGGACGGCGGGGTGTAGCAGATCCCGCCGTGGACTGAAACTAACAATCCGCCGCACATACGCATCGCAGGCAATCCCCCATATATCACGCAGACGGCGACCGACATGCTCGTTGCCAAGACGTTTGCACTAGTTTTTTCGCAGAGCCAACCGTGTTAGTCGGATGCGAAACACCATTCATATGAGCACGGAAGGTTGCAGGTCATGGCAGTCACCGACGGGGCACACAAGGTCAAGACGGCGCTGATCTCCGTCTCCGACAAATCTGGCATCGTTGAGTTCGCCAAAGAGCTTAGCGCATTGGGCGTTCGCATCGTTTCCACAGGCGGAACGGCAAAGCTGCTGGCGGACGAGGGCATTGATGTCGCGGATGTCGCAGAGATCACGGGTTTTCCCGAGATGATGGACGGACGTCTCAAGACGCTGCACCCGAAAGTCCATGGCGGTCTTTTAGCAGTACGTGGCAATCCGGACCATGCCAGCGCCCAGAAAGAGCACGGCATCGCCGACATCGATCTGTTAGTGGTCAATCTGTATCCTTTCGTGGAAACCGTCGCCTCCGGTGCTGATTTCGAAACCTGCGTCGAGAACATCGATATTGGCGGGCCGGCCATGATCCGTGCGGCGGCCAAAAACCATGCGGCAGTTACTGTCGTCGTCGATACCAGTGACTATGATGCGGTGCTGGACGAACTGCGTACTGGTGGATCGACGAGTTTGGATCTTCGCCGGACGCTTGCGGCTAAAGCCTATGCGCGTACCGCCGTATACGATTCCGCCATCTCCGGATGGTTCGCCAACAGGCTCGGTCATGAATCACCACCGATGGTCACGACGTTCGGAATACTTTCCGAGACGCTTCGCTATGGCGAAAATCCGCATCAATGGGCTGCTTTCTACCGCACGGCCGATAACCGCGCGGGCGTGGCAACAGCGCGCCAGGTTCAGGGCAAGGCGCTGAGCTACAATAATCTGAATGATACCGATGCAGCCTATGAACTCGTCGCAGAATTCGACCCAGATGCCGCCGCCGCCGTTGCGATCATCAAGCATGCCAATCCGTGCGGCGTCGCCACTGGTGCCTCCCTCGCCGAGGCACACGCCAAGGCGCTCAGATGCGATCCGGTCAGCGCATTCGGAGGTATCGTCGCCCTCAATCGGCCACTCGATGCTGACACGGCACGCGCCATCATCGAAGTCTTCACCGAAGTCATCATCGCACCAGACGCCACCGACGAAGCGCTTGCCGTCATGGCCGCAAAGGACAATCTCCGCGTCCTTCTCGCTGGAACCCTGCCTGATCCAAGCACGCCTGGCATCACTACGAAAATGCTCTCGGGCGGCTTCTTGCTGCAGGCTCGGGACAATGGTGTTGTCGAAGCACTCGATCTCAAAGTCGTCACCAAGCGTCAGCCCACCGAACAAGAACTCGCCGATCTCAAGCTGGCGTTCAAGGTCGCGAAGCACGTGAAGTCCAACGCCATTGTCTATGTGAAAGACGGTGCAACTGTCGGTGTTGGGGCCGGCCAGATGAGCCGGGTGGATTCAGCCCGCATCGCCGCATGGAAAGCGGCTGAGGCGGCGAAGGAAGCGGGAGATGCAGAACCCCTCACCATTGGATCGGCTGTCGCGTCCGACGCCTTCTTCCCCTTCGCCGACGGCCTGCTGACGGCCGCCGAGGCCGGCGCCACCGCAGTTATCCAGCCGGGCGGCTCCATGCGTGACGACGAGGTCATTGCCGCCGCGGACGAGGCCGGCCTTGCCATGGTCTTTACGGGAATGCGCCACTTCCGCCATTAATGCGGTCGCCGGCGGTTTGGTTGATAGCGAACAGACCGCTGCCGACAATGAACGCACACTGAACAATCCATTCAAATTCGATTGAAGTGGCAAATGTCACTGTCGCGCCCGCGTTGACACGCGAACCATTTCGCCAGCGCAAGCAAACCCGGGGGCCGGGCAAGCGAGCATTGGGGATCAGAAATGATTAAGTACAAGTATGCCGGTTTGGACCTCGGCGAGGCACTTCTGGACACCTACAAAGTCAACCTCTTTGGGGAGACGATCGAGGGCACAGAGGATGTCGATTACCTACCGGGGACCGAGAGCAACGATCACATCGAAGGGCTTGGCGGCGACGATTATCTCGTCGGCGAAGACGGGGACGACACGATCTTTGGCGGCGATGGCAAGGATACGATATTGGGTGGCGAGGACCACGACACGATCTTCGGCGGGAACGGCGGCGACAAGATATACGGCGGTGAAGGAAATGACGGCCTCTATGGAGAAGGCGGCAGTGACACGATCTACGGTGGCATTGGTGACGATCTCATCACCGGTGGCCACTGGCTGCTCGGCTCATTGACCACACCCTCCGGCGTAGACACCCTCTATGGCGATGAAGGCAACGACCGTATCTATGGCCATGATGGTGGCGACACGCTTTTTGGCGGTGATGACAACGATAAGGTTTATGGCGGCGAAGGAGACGATCACGTCCATGGCGACGATGGAAATGATCAAGTCTTTGGCGATGACGGTAATGATTGGGTTTTCGGTGGCGACGACAATGACACGGTGATGGGCGGCGATGGCGATGACTGGGTGGTCGGCGGAGACGGCGATGATGTGATCGTTGGCGGCACCGGCAACGATCAGCTTTATGGCGAACACACGCTTGGGTCTACAGGCGGGGGCGCTGATCGCTTTGTATTCGAGGCCGGTTCCGGGTTCGACACGATCCACGACTTCACGATTGGAGAAGATCTCATCGACTTCTCGGCAATAGCCGGGATCACGACGATGTCCGATCTCACGATTGGATCGAGCAGCACTGGTACGCTGATCATGTTCGGTAACGACTTCGTCCAGCTCGAAGGGATTAATGCATCGGACTTGTCGCAAAACGACTTCATACTATGAACGGAGGATCCGCGGTGCCAGGAACGAGAGCAGTCCTGGCACCGAAAGTCACATGAGCCTCGTTATTGGCTCTACCGATCTCCCTCCCTATATCCAACCTGAAAGATGCTCAACTCGGGCAAATTGCGCCAAGACAGGAGACCACTACACCGTGGAGCGAAGCCGAAATACATTCGTCTGGACAGGCTTCCTCGTTGCGATTGCCGTTCTGGCGTTCATGTTCCGAGATCAGATCTATGACGCGGGTGGTAAGCTGACCGTCATACCGGATCACAGAAACCCCGAAATCGTTGTGTTCCGTTGGGAAGGCGATATCGGCCCCCCCATGCAGACTCTGATCGCGGATGCCTTCAATGAATGGCGCGGCGACAAGCGACGCATCGTTTTGTCGATTTCTTCCGATGGCGGCCTGCTCACTTATGGCGGCGAAGTGATCGCGCTCCTCAACAGGATTAAGCAAACGCATCAGCTCGACACCATCGTCGAGCGCGGAGCGGTGTGCCTTTCCATGTGCGTACCGATCTATCTTCAAGGTCAGACCCGCTACGCTTCCCCCGAGAGCCGCTGGATGTTTCACGAGGTCAGCCGGGTCGACGTCGTCGACGGTAGCAAAGCCTATTCCAGCCGAGGCGAAATCGCCGCCGCGACGAACAGATTTATCAACGATTTCCTGAGACCCGCCGGTCTCTCGGAACGTTGGCTGGCGGATCTCCCCGGCAAGATGAGAGCGCGAGACTACTGGCTCTCGGGCCAACGACTGTTCAATGACGGCGCCGGCGTCATCCAGAAACTGATTTAGAGCCCCTTCCGGTCATTTTGACGAAGCCCGCCGATCTCCTTGATCATCGCTGTGAATAGGAGCTAAGTGGCTAGGCTGAGACCAGACAGGAGGCTTGAACATTGGATCAAGGTGGAAATCTAAGGAGCCTTTTAGAAAATGGCACCACGGTCATCGCACCAGGATGCTATGATGGCCTGTCCGCGCGTTTGATCGAGCGCGCAGGATTCGACGCGGTCTATGCAAGTGGCGGAGCCATCGCACGCAGTCGCGCGATCCCCGACATGGGCCTCGTTACCCTCAGTGAAATCTCGGCGCGCGTTTCCGAGATCGTCGACGCTGTTTCAGTCCCCGTCATTGCCGATATGGATACAGGTTACGGGAATGCATTGAATGCCCGTCATGCCGTCCATGCCTATGAGCGGGCCGGTGTCGCCGCCTTTCACATCGAGGATCAGGATTTTCCGAAGAAATGCGGCCACTACGAGAATAAAGGCCTTGTACCTGAGTCTGAGTTCGTTCAGAAAATCCGCGCCGTCAAAGATGCTCTGAAAGATGGCACCACACTGGTTATCGCACGCACCGATGCCATCGCCGTCGAAGGGTTTTCGGCCGCGATCGACAGAGCATCCGCCTACGCCGAAGCCGGTGCAGATGTCTTGTTCGTGGAAGCCCCAACAAGTCTGGATCAGATCCGAAAGATCGCGGAAGCGGTGCCCGGTCCCAAACTCATAAACATGTTCCATGGCGGCAAGACCCCATTGGTGACCGCCGCTGACCTTCAAGACATGGGCTATCAGATCGTGATCATTCCCAGCGACCTTCAGAGAGCCGCCATTTTTGCGATGAGCGAGGTCCTAGCGGCGATCCGTCGAGATGGCGATAGCGGCGCACTGACCGATAGAATGGCGAGTTTCCGAGAACGCGAGGAAGTCGTCGACACGGCAACCTATATGGACCTCGAAAAACAATATGGTGGCTAGCGACTGCGAGCCCGGGATGGCTGCAGCACAGCCAATATCCGACAGGAAGACGTCTGCGGTTTTCCGAGGAAATTGACATAGATTAAGGTCCACTTGCTCATCCCAGTTAGAATATCCCATGTGAGGATTTCGGTATCTGGTCGTGTTTACGTCCGGAAAGGGAGGCGTTGTGGAAAAACCCAACAGACAGCCAACCGGAAAAGCAACCACTGAAGAGGCCGAGAACGATCTGCTGCCTCCGGAGCAACGCTTCGCGAAAACGAATGCCGATTGGGCTTCGAAGGCTGCGACCAAGTCTCGAAAAAAGGCTTCCAAAGCAGCCGATCAGACGGCATCCGCCGCTAAATCCGTTGCCAAGACCATGGAAGCGACAAAGGCTTCGGTCACGGAAGCAAATCGCGAACACTCCCCAACCGCGTTGAGCAGTGCTGTCGCAACTGCAAACGAGGAGGCAAAGAGAGCCGCCAAAGCTGCGAGCGCCGCGAAACAGATGGCCGTACGCGCTGCCGAACTAGCATCCAAGAGTGAGCTGGCAGCAGCAGAAGCCCGCAAGACGGAAACGGTCGCGATCAAAGCGCGCGCCAAGGCCAAGGGCGCCGAGATCGAGGTTGCACAGGCCGAACGTGCGCACTCCCCGGCAGCCCGATCGATCACGACCGCAAAACGGCGTCGGACCAAATTCAGGGAAATCGCCGAGGCGAGAGAAGCCGATGCGGAGACCTCGGCACTGAAAGTGGCGGCGCTTGCCCGTCAAGCCAATGCTGAAGCGATCGCAGCGGCCGAAAAAGTCAAAGAAGCGGCCCGAGCAGTGAAAAGAACAGAATTGGCAGCACAGCGCGCCGAAGCCGCCGCCCAAAAAACAAGCAAACAAACCGAGCAATCGGTGAGTGTTACCAAGGCGACGGTCGGCGAAGCGCGCACGGAGACAAAAGCAGCCGTCGACGATACGCGCGCCTCGGTTAAAGCGGCCGAAAAATCCGAGGCGGCCGCCGCAGCTCATGCCGCCGCCGCCTCCAAAGCGGCCGCAGAACACGCCGCAGAACAGGCAAACCAGGCGGCGGAAATGGCCGCTCGCTCAGAGGCCGAAACCGGGAAAAATCTGAAGGCGCCGGAGCTCTATCTGAACCGCGAGCTGACGTGGCTGGAATTCAACAAGCGAGTTCTGCATGAGGCCGAAGATACCCGTACGCCTCTGCTTGAACGCGTGAAATTCCTGGCCATCGTCGGCGGCAATCTCGATGAGTTTTTCATGAAACGCATCGGTGGGCTCAAGCAGCAGGTGGGCGCCAGGATTCAGGAACTCACCGTCGATGGCCGAAGTCCGCAAGAGCAAATCCATGATTCCGTCGCCATGGTTCGAGAGATTCAAACCAAGGCCAGGAATGTATTCATCGGGCTCAAAGAACAACTTCGCCAGCACGACATTGCCATCTGCAACTTCGCCGATTTGTTGGATGGCGAACAGGCCGGCGTGCGTGCCTACTACCTGGAAAACATCTATCCGCTTGTCACGCCGCTGGCCATGGATCCGTCGCATCCATTCCCGCATATTTCGAACCTGTCGCTGAACCTGTTGGTGACTCTCCGCACACTTGGGGACGGCACGCCGATCATGGCGCGGGTCAAGGTACCCACCGGAAACACAGTGCCGAGATTTATCCGGATCGGGTCGACGAACCGGTTCGTTCTCCTGGAAGACGTCATGGCCAACAATCTCGATGTCCTGTTTCCCGACGTCGAGGTCATGACCTGCGAAGTCTTCAGAGTGACGCGCAACGCCAATACCGAACGCGAGGAGGAAACCGCAGACGATTTGCTCGAGATGATCGAAAGCGAGGTCCGCGATCGCAGGTTCGCCCCGATCGTACGCTTGGAGGCCATGACAGGTATCAAACCTCTGCATCGTGGCATGCTTGCCGCCGAGCTTGGCCTCGACGAAGACGAAGACGTCTTCGAAAGCGACGTCATGTTGGGCATGCGGGACCTGTTCGAAATCGCCTCCGTCGCGATCCCCCATTTGCATGATCCGGACCACCACGCCATCGACAATGTCGAGCTGGAAGGGGAACCGAACATCTTTCACGCCATTCGCAAAAAGGGCCCCTTCCTTCTGCAGCACCCTTACGAGTCATTCAAAACATCCGTCGTGCGTTTCGTCCGGGAGGCATGCCGCGACCCGAAAGTCATGGCCATAAAGATGACGCTGTACCGGACAACGGAAGGTACAGGTATCATCGACTATCTGATTGAGGCCGCACGCAACGGAAAACAGGTCGCCGTCGCCGTCGAACTCAAGGCCCGTTTTGATGAGGCCGCGAATATCAACTGGGCGACCCGCCTGGAAGAAGCCGGCATCCACGTCACATACGGGATTGTCGGCCTAAAGACCCATTCCAAACTCGTCCTGGTAGTCCGCAGAGACTTCAATGGTCTGCGCCAGTATGCACACATTGGCACGGGCAACTATCACGTCGGCACCGCTCGTCTGTATGGGGACTTCGGAATATTGACCAGCGATGAAGACATCGGTTCGGATCTGGTCGATTTCTTCAATTTCCTCACCTCCGGATATCAGCCGCTCAGACGCTATAAGAAAATCCTGGTGTCGCCACGCAACATGAAGGATCAGATTCTCTATAAGATCGACCGGGAGATTTCCAAGAATTCGCCGCGTTCGCGCGGCCTGATCAGGCTGAAGACGAATGCACTGGAGGACCCTGACATCACCGAGGCGCTCTATCGGGCATCACGGGTCGGCGTGAAGATAGAGCTCATCATCCGCGACACCTGCCGCCTGCGACCCGGTATCGAAGGTCTTTCCGACAACATCACCGTGATCAGCGTGATCGGTCGTTTTCTGGAGCACGCACGCGTCTACTATTTCCGAAACGGCGGCGACGAAGAATTCTACATTGGCTCGGCCGATCTCATGATGCGTAATCTTGAAAGCCGTGCCGAAGTCATCGTCACTGTTGAGGATGAGCACCTGCGCGAGTTGCTACGCGACTCGCTTGAAATGCAGCTGAGCGATCGACGCAACACTTGGGAGATGGACTCCGACGGGAACTACACGCAGCGGCAACCCAAGGACGAAAAGATAGAACGCGGATGCCAGGTGGCGATGATTGAAGCCGCGGAGGCCCGACAACAGGAGGCCCGAATGAAGAAGCTCCTGCGCCCCAAGGCAATAGCTCGCGGGACGGCTCGCTGAATGGAGCGAGGCAAGCTCGCGCTCCGAGCGCTCTGAAGTCCGGATTCTGTTATGATCGCACACCGCATTCCAGATTTGCCCCGTCTATCCTTAGGCTAGCGCGATGATTGATGCCGACGACCTCATCCTCTCGCCAGTCGAGGATTTGCAGGACATCAACGGGGTCCCGTTCCCCGAAGAGTACAAGTTCCGGCAGTTTCTGATCACAGGTCCACCTGGATCGGGAAAGAGCACGCTGGTCGGAAAGATGCGGGGCTGGCCCTATGAAGGCTATGTCGATCTCTCCATATCGAATTGGTGGCGCATTCAGGCGTTGACTCTCAGGCCGCGCGAGATCCATCTGGGCGTCCCGTTCAAGAACCGTCCTGAAGCGCTCACCGTCCTTGACGATGATTGGCTGGAGAATCACGCCACTCTGGAAATGGACTTTCGGCGGATCATGATTCCACCGAAGAAGGGCTGGTTTTTCGGAACCGACTGGCGCAAGCGGTATGTGTTCGAGTTCATTCTGCCGCAGTCGGACCAGATCTATCGGGATCGGGTTGAGCGCGCGAAGACGGGTTTGTTTCCATATGACCGGCAAATCACGCCCGAAATCGTCGATCGACAGGTCGCGTTCTATCGCACAATCGCCTGGTATTTCTGGATCTCGGAAATGGACGTCTATGTGCGCTTGAAACGCGAAGGCACACCTATGAAGATTATCGAGTGCGAAAAGGCGCCAATGCCGTGACCGCCGATACAGAAGTCCATGAGGCCGAGGTTGCTCAGAAGCTGCCTGAAGTTTCTGCGAAAAGGCCCTCATTGTTCGATCGGATCGGGGAGTTTTTTGGGAGTTCACCGGTCGGAACGCTGTTGTCTCCCGCCGTCGTGCCTACATCTCTCGATGAGACCGTCCGAATTAATTGGAACAGCCGACCATTCGCGTTGACGATTGGAAATGTGGCACTGGAGTTTCATCCTGACCTTAGCGTTACAGGCGACGAAATCGCCGGAGATCGCGAGTGGATTGTCCATACAGGCTCCGAATTCTATCAGGGCATTCCAAACTTCATCCGCATTAGGCCAGGAGAGACAGTTGTTTTGGGCCGCGGCAACGAACTACAAAAACGACTCTTCGCGCTCAACAAGTCTGTTGCCAGTCGTCATGTCAAAATATTTAGCCGCAGAGGCGAGCTGACGATTCAACCTCTGGAATTGGATCGTTCGACCACCGTTTCAGCGATCGAATCTCCCGTTGCCGTCTGGGAGGCACGCCGAGCGAATCTCATTCGATTGCCAGAGGTTCTCGGGCACCGGCTCGACGCGTTCGATGACAGTGAAGCACTGACAATCATCAGAGACGTCAATGCAATTATGGCAAATGAGGACTATCGCGATCCAAACGATGAGGGTTTGCCAGGCGGCATCATCCAACTTCCCGACGACATGACGGTCGTGATCCTTGGCGACATGCATGCGCGTCTCGACAATGTCTTGAGAGTTCTTACCGAGGGGGGTGTCCTCAATCAGTTGGAGGCCGGCGGAGCCAGTCTGGTTTTTCTCGGCGATCTGGTTCACAGCCAGGAGCCCGGAGAATTGGATGAGATGGAATCATCAGTTGGCATGTTGGATCTGTTTTCCATGTTGAAGTGCCGCTTCCCTGGCAACGTGTTCTATATCCATGGCAACCACGAGAGTTTTTCACCGAACATTGGAAAAGGAGGCGTTCCTCAAGCCATATTGTTCCGCAAGTACCTCAAAGACCGTCGCGGAAAGGCTTATGTGACAGAGGTCAGCCAGCTCTTCGAGAGCCTGGCGTTCGTTGTCCAAGGCAAAGGGTTCGCCGCCTGCCATGGCGCGCCGGTCCGCTCGAGAGTCGACCGGAACACCTTAGTGAACATTCGGCGCTATCCCGGTATTCAGCATGAACTGGTATGGAATCGCCTCAGGCAGGGAAATCGGCCCGCCGGTTATGGCAAAGGAAGCGTCAGACGTTTCCGCCAGACACTGAATCTTCCCAAACACGCGCCCGTCATTGTCGGCCATACACCGCTATCGTCAAACGATACGCTCTGGCTGAATGTCGGCGGGATCACGGGCCATCACGTGGTCTATTCTGCATATCGGCATCGAATGGCAGCGATCGTGATGAAAAATGGCAGCATGACGCCGTTGGAATTCGTTCCAGAACCGGCACTTGCATTCCTTAGCCGCGAACCGAAAGCTTAGCCCGTTTCCCGGGGTGCATCGGCGCTCCGGAATTCTTTTTGATTAGACCGAGATCGATCACATCAGCCCATGAACATGCCACGGAGCGTGAAATAGAAGAGCGCTGCGAGGAACCCACCGATGGGCAGCGTTATGATCCAGGACATGATTATGCCGCCGATCACTCGCAGATCGAGCGCACCGATGCCTCGCGCAATACCGACACCGATCACGCCGCCGACCGCGATATGCGTTGTTGATACCGGCATACCTGTACGCGAAGCCAGCACGACAGTCGTCGCGGCAGCCATAGTTGCGCAGAATCCGCGGGTCGGCGTCAGTTCCGTGATCTTCGTCCCGATGGTCCGCATCACTCTGTACCCGTAGGTGGCAAGTCCGACGACAATACCGACGCCGCCGATCAACAGAATCCAAATCGGCAATTCCGATTTCTGGGCCACCTGCCCCCCTGATTCGACAAGGCCGACCACTGCAGCCATCGGCCCCACACCATTTGCGACGTCGTTCGAGCCATGCGCGAAGGCCATGGCGCACGCGGTGAACAGCATCATCGGAACAAATACCTTCTCGACGCTGGCATAGTGGAAGTCTTTGTCCGCTTCCTTATCGATTGTAATTCTCTTGATAAGAAGGTGCCCTACCAGACCCAAGGCCACTCCGAACACTGCCGCGATCAAAAAGCTGGCAGGCATGCTCAGGTCCACCTTTAAGTGCTTCAGACCTTTGAAGATTGTGACCAGCGAGATGATGAAACCCACGAGGAAAACATAGACCGGCCCCCAACGCTTTGCCGCGATGAAGGGGTGGGGCGCATTCAGGATCAACTTGCGAATGCTCATCATTAAGACAAAGGATATCGCTCCGCCGAGAAGCGGCGATACGACCCAACTGGCAACGATCTGACTGATCTTGCCCCAGTTGACCGCTTCGAAACCAATCCCGGCAATCGCGAAACCGACAACCGCGCCGACGATCGAATGGGTCGTCGAGACCGGCCACCCCCGCATTGACGCAAGCATCAGCCAGACGGCTGCAGCCAAGAGCGCTGCGAGCATTCCAAACAGGAGAATCTCCGGATTCTGAGCAATTGAACTCGGGTCGATGATTCCCTTGCGAATGGTCTGGGTTACGTGACCACCGGCAAGGATCGCACCGGCAAACTCGAATATCGCAGCTATGATGATTGCCGTCGTGACCGTTATGGCGCCGGAGCCAACCGACGTCCCCATGACATTGGCGACATCATTGGCACCAATACCCCATGTCATATACAGGCCAAAAACGATGGCGATACCGATGAACAGCGTACCGTGCGTCGTGATGATTTCCATGATTCCGTTCCCCCGACTTACCGTGCAAGCAACAATCTCAAACGGTTTCCGACCTTTTCGGCATAGTCGGCGAGGTTCCCGATCATGAGGATCAGGTCGTACCAAAACACGACCGAGACCGGCTTCATCTTGTCTTCGTGAACAAACAGGCTCCGTGACAGCTCGAGCCCCATCTGGTCGGTGTCCGACTCGATCTTGTTCAGCTGTTCGACCATCTCGATCACGGCATCGGCGTCCGGGCCTCGGAACCCGGTCTCGACGAGTTCGTCGAGCCGCTCGATAATCCGGCTCGCCTGATCGCACGCGTCCACGCAACGCCGCACCATGTTGAGCAGCGGCTGAGCCATGCCTTCTTCGACGTCCATCTTCCGTTCGACGAGAAGACCCGCAATGTCCTGAGCCGTATCGGCGATGGAATCCTGGAGATCGAGTACTTCGAGCAAATCACGCCGGTCCACCGGCATGAAAAGGCTCTTGGGGAGGTGTGCGCGCAGTTCGTTCTTTATTGCGTCGGCTTCGTTTTCCAGTTCAAAGATCCGTTCCTTGATAACAGCGACCTTTTCCTGGTCTCCGTCGCAAAGAGCTTCGAACAGTTTGGTCACCTGAGCTGCGCATTTCTTGACGGTGCGCATATGCTCCTGCATCGGCTTGAACGGCGATCGGCCAAACAAACTTGCAAACGGATTGCTTCCAGCCATAGCCCACGTCTCCCAACCTCACGTCGTTGTCCGATTCCCGGCAGTTCCAGTATCGATGCCGGAGCTGTCCCTCTCTGCATGGCGCCTCAGAGCAATTGGCCAGGCCTGAGCGCGTGAAGACGAGCGTCTGGAGCGGCCTTGGCGCAAAGACGAGAGGCAACTATTTGCTTTTTTCGGATTTCCTCTTTTCTCGGCGGGATTTGGCTTTCTTGCCACCCTTGGTTTTTTTACTTTTCTTGGATTTCGTCTGTCCCTTTAGGTTTGCACCTTTCTTTTTCTTCTTCGATTTTTTCCTGACGTCCTTTTTCTTTTCACGCTCTTTGTCGGTCCGTTTCTTCTTTGCAGTTTTTGCCGTTTTCTTTTTCTTCGTCTTGACGTCATCTCGTTGCGCAGGACCGCTCTTGGCCGAAGAGGTCGCTTCACGAGGCAATACGGAAACCACGTTGCTGGACTTTGCAGAATCGATCTGGTCGCCAGCCCCATTCGTGACGCGTGCTGTTCGTGGTGGCGTGGTGCCGGTCAGTGGGAACGTATCGGCTTCAGAGGCACCGCTGTCGTTGTCCGCGACAATCGTCTCTGGCTGCGATGCGTTGCGAAGCAGAGTCTGGGCAGCTTGGATCAACTGGTTGGCACGTATAATGCTCACACCTGGTACGGCAACCAGATCAGCGACTTTTGCGGCAGCGATATCCTCGACCGTTCGGAATCCCTTTTCTGCGCAGGACGCCGCCAACACCTGACCAACGCCCGAGATTTCGACAATCTGACGCATATTACGTCCCTCCCATCCATCGTTGCGCAATCACGACCGTTCGCCAGAGCGCCTCCTTCTTAAGAGCCGGCCGCAGAAACACGCACGCAAAGAGAAGCGGACCATCCCCACGGATACGCTGTCGGGCATACGCGCAGTCGATCCGTTCGCTGCAACTTGCTTGTCTGCAGTTCTATCGTCCTTACAGCTTCGCAATTCCTGTATTCGCTGCGTTGATCTAGGTTAATCGGAGCGGAATAAATTCGTCGGCCAACGGCAGAACCGTTTTCGACCCACATGGACAGGCAAGAGGCGGCGCGCAAAAGAACGTTTGTTGACTCAGATCATTGGTTCAGGCGCGGAAATTCTTAGAATTGCGGTGTCTGCAATTCCTTCATCATCGGTATTGAAGACGAATCCGCCCGGCCGGAACGGCGAGCAAGAAGAACAGAGTTGCCGGGAATCTGACGCATGGCATCGCGTGGGGGAATGTGTGCCCGACATCGGTTCATATGAGAACTATGTCGCCGGCTTCTTTGCGGCCGACATGTCGCAATTGCTTGAACTGGACATGGCCGCGAGATTGGTTCTTCAGGTCTTCTTATTCGGTTGTTCCGCCTTTTTTTCGGGCTCCGAAACGGCACTCTTCTCTCTGTCCCGTCTCGATCTGCAGAAGCTGCGCCGCGAGCGCCACCCCAAATCTGAAACGCTGCATGCCCTGCTGGACGAGCCGCGTCGTTTGATCATTTCGATCCTCTGCGGCAACGAACTGGTGAACATTGCGGCGACCGTTAACATGGCTGGCATCCTCGTGGCGCTGTATGGGTCCGAACAGGCCGCTTGGATCAACATTATCGTCATGTTTCCATTGCTTCTGTTATTTGGCGAAGTGACGCCAAAAACGATATCTGCCAGCAATCCGATCCGCGTCAGCACTGCAATCGTGGCGTCCCCGCTCGCTATCTGGAGTCGGGTCGTCACACCTTTCCGCCGGGTCATTCGCTTTGCTGCGGGCGGGATCACCACTTGGATCGTTGGAGGTGAACAGGCGCCGGAGAACATTCTGCGGGTGGATGAGTTCCGGGCGGTTTTAGAGGACGTCGCCGATGAAGGCGTACTCGATGCAACCGAGCGCGTGCTTATCGATAACCTACTTGAGGCCGGCGAAACGGAGATCGTCGAGATCATGACTCCCAGGACCCGGATCAAATTTCTTGAGATCGATACACCGGTCCCCGAACTGATTGAGCAATTCAAGGCCTACCAGCATCCGCGTGTCCCCGTATGCCGCGATCGCGCCGACAATTTCGTTGGCTTTCTCCATGCCGAAGATGTCCTCAAATGGACCATCGACGATATCGACCTCAACACCCTGAGCAAAGACGATATGATGCATGCCCCGGTCGTTGTTCCGCCGACCAAGAATGTCGATGAAATGTTCGATTTCTTTCAGGCGAACAATGCGCGAGCCGCCATAGTCCTGAATGAGTTTGGAGGTGTCGACGGGCTCATCACCATGCGGGACATCATCAAGTTCATCTTCGGCGAGATATCGGAGAGCGTTCCAAGCCAAGCCTATTATCAGGAACACGACGAAAACGTTTACGAAGTCCCCGGCGACATGAAGTTGACGGATTTCAACGATCTCACAAATTTCGGCATCGAAGATCCCCGCATGACCACGATCGGGGGTGTTGTCTTTCGCCATCTCGACCGCCTGCCGCGGGTTGCGGATGTCGTTGTCGTGGAAGGCTATCTTGCAACGGTTTTGGAGATGAAGGGTCATCGCGTCGCCGAGGTGCGCATCGCCAAGAGCGCCGACCCTTCGGAACACCTTGCACCTTCGCCGGAAGAGGCGCCACAGCCATGAGTATGGATCCGCTATTGGCAATTCTGCTGATGATCGTCCTCCTGTTGCTAAAGGGGTTCTTCTCTGGCTCGGAGATCGCATTGGTCAATGCCGATAAGATCAAGCTCCGGCATGCATCGAAACAAGGAAACCGCGGCGCCGCGTTGGCAATGAAACTGCTGCAAAGGCCGGAAGTCCTGCTTAGCACCACTCTGGTCGGGACGAATGTCTTCACTATCGCACTAACGACGATCGGCACATTGCTGATGATCGAGTGGTTGGGACCCCGTGGCGATCTCTATGCGTTTCTGGCCTTTACACCGCTGTTCCTGGTCTTAGGCGAAATCGTCCCGAAGAGCGTCTATCAGCAAAAAGCTTCGGTCCTCACGCCGATAATTATTTTCCCTTTGAACTGGAGCGCAAGACTCTTTTATCCCGTGATTTTCATCTTTTCGCGCATCGCACGATTATGTGCCCGCATTGTGGGGGTCGGCCGGACCGAACAGACGCTGTTCATCACGCGCGAGCAATTCCGTACCCTCGTCGACATGGCGGAACAGAGCGCCGCGCTGAGTGAATCAAACCGCGGCCGGATCCGCCGGGTCATCCGGTTTGCCGATACGACGGTTGCCGAGGCCATGGTTCCGATTGCTCAAGTGGTCTCCATAGACCGCGAAAAGATCGGCAAGAAGAGAACGCGCGCAGTCATCGATATGATCCGCAAGCACGGTTTCAACCGTCTGCCGGTCTACGAAAAGAATACATCGAACATAACCGGTATCGTCACCATGACCACGTGGGAGATGCTGGCGGTCCACGCCAATGAGAAACCAATATCCGAAATGATCAAGCCGGCATTCTATGTCGCGCCCAATCAAACGATCGATAGTCTGCTACCGGAGCTCAGAAAACGCGAAGACCGTATGGCCGTTGTCGTCGACGAGTTCGGTTCCGCCGTCGGCATGATTACCATGGAGGATATTGTCGAGGAGGTTCTGGGTGAGATCGACGTCGGCTATGACTTCGAAGAGTACCAGACCAAGCGGCGGCATGAGTTCACGTCGATCGGCAACGATGCCTATTTGATGGATTCAAGGGTCTCTATCTCGGAAGCCAATGAAGTGCTCGGAATTCACCTGCCGGCAACAGAGTTTCACACCTTGGGTGGGTTGGTCATGGCGCGGCTACGCCGAATCCCGCAGAAAGGGGATTATATTGTAGAGCTGGGTTATCGGCTGACCGTTACGGAGGCAACGGAGAGATCATTGGAGAAGCTGCGCGTCGAACCCAATGCCGACGCGGAAGCTTTGGAAGCCGGCACCACGGCCGAAACGGCGCCGGCTGCGGCGGAGGCGTGCGACGTCCTGAACACTATCGAAGACAATGCGCAATCTGGCAGCGGCAGGCCCAAAAAGGGGAAGTGCGCCGATTGACGGCTCACGATCAAAGAAAGGGTGGGAGATGACTAAAAAGACAAAACAGAACGCCAAACCCTTAGAGACCGAAAATGATATAAAAGAAGCCATCGCCCAACCCGAGACGACCGTTCCAGCGCATCAGATTCAACAAATCGGGACCGATATCAAGGCACAGGCCGGCAAGATTTCCAACAAACTGTACGAAAAGGAACTGGCCGCCCTGCAGATCGAATTGGTCAAGCTTCAGGAATGGGTGAAAGCTACGGGCCTGAAGATTGTCGTGCTGTTTGAAGGTCGTGATGCAGCAGGCAAGGGCGGCACCATCAAGCGGATCACACAATCGCTAAATCCCCGAGTCTGCCGGGTGGTCGCATTGGGGACGCCAACGGAACGTGAAAAAACGCAGTGGTATTTTCAACGCTATGTACCTCACCTGCCCGCGGCAGGCGAAATCGTTCTGTTCGACCGTAGTTGGTACAACCGTGCAGGTGTCGAACATGTCATGGGGTTCTGCACCAATGAAGAGTATGAGGAATTCATGCGATCCTGCCCCGAGTTTGAACGCATGCTCGTGCGGTCCGGAATCAAGCTCATCAAGTACTGGTTCTCGGTCAGTGACGAAGAACAGGAACGCCGCTTCCAAAGCCGAATCACCGATCCGACCAAACGTTGGAAACTGAGCCCCATGGATTTGGAGTCACGTCGCTGCTGGGTTCAATATTCCAGAGCAAAAGATACGATGTTTGCGCACACCGACATCAAGCAGGCACCCTGGTACGTCGTCGAGGCGGACGTCAAGAAACGTGCTCGGCTAAACTGCATCAGACACCTACTAAGTCTGATTCCATATGAAGACCTAACTCCAGAGCCAATAGATTTGCCACCGCGGGTCGAGAGCGACAGCTATGTACGTCCCCCGAAGGACGATCAGAATCTGGTTCCCGATCTTTATGCGGACATAGACAAGGAATGAAGCCGTGTCGGGCCGGCTTGCGGAGGAGCTGAAGACGCCCGCCTCAATGTCTGCTAGGAGAGCTCAGCGATAATTTTCTTCGCCTTCTTACGCTGCTGCTTGTAGACCTTTATCTTCGTCTTGAGTTTCTTGATTTTCTTTCCGGACTTTTCGGACTTGAGTTCCTTGATCGCTTTTCTTTGTTTATCGTTCAGTTTTTGCAGAACCTTTTTTAAAGCGTCGCGTTTTTTCGAAGGCTTCATACTGAGCACTCGGAATACATTGTCGATTTTCATCCCTCAAATCCTTCTGGCAAAGAGGAGCGTTTGTGCACCTGCGTCAACCGGTTGCGGACATCACTTCCATGTCCTCCTGATCCAGTGAGATCAGTTCCTCGGCTTCCATTTCCGCAGCATGCCGTGCTCCGAACAACGTCCTGGCAATGGCCGTCAGATTCCAGATCGCGTTACGGACGTAACTATGATCATTCATCAATGACGTGCCCATTGCAGGCGTGATCCTTCCGTGTCGGATCAGTTCATCCAATGTGCCGTCGACCACGCTACTCTCCTTGTCAATTGCGACGCGGTAGACGTCGAGATCCAGGACATTGCGCTCCTCCGCATCGGCTCTGCGCATCTCGTCAATATCCCGTACCAACATCGCCAGTTGGGTTCTCAATGCGTTATATTCCCGACGAACATCGTCGTCATCGTCGACCATATAGCGCGTGATGTTCTTTCTCAGATGCTTGATGTCTTTGACCGTCATCACGATCTGACCGCAGGCTCGGCGCAATGCGTAAAGCTGATCGGAAAACTCGGGCGGGATATCGCCTTGGGCACGACTGATAAACTCTACGATGCTGGCATAAAGCGATTTGACCTTCCTCTCGTATATCGAATCCAGATCAAAATCGAATATCTCACGACTCCTACTAACAAGACCTTCCAGATCTTCTGTCTTCAGAATCTGCGTGCGATGAAGGTTAATACCGTGTGCAATCAGCTCGAAAGCGTTGTCATAGAGGTGAATGGTCTCATTTCTCACCGCTTCCAAAAGAGTCTCGGGGAAATCGATGACGGATTCCGTTAGATGCTTTGGCTCGACAACATCCAATACCGGAGCAGGAAATAGTCGTTCGAGGAAGGCAACCAACTGCGTAACGAACGGCACCAAAACGGTGACGCCGACAACATTGAAGATCGTGTGAAAGACGGCCAGCTTCAACGTAAAATCGTCGTCACGGATGCCGACTGTTGCTGCCGTGCTATCGACGGCCCAAACGATCTGGTGAATGAAGACAATCGCAATCGCGCCGGTGATCAGATTGAAGATCAGATGGCCAGCAGCAAGACGTTTGCCCTGATAATTGGAACTCATCGAGCCAAGAATTGCCGTGATGGTCGTGCCAACATTGGCACCAATGGCAAGCGCCAGAGCGTTCTCATAGGTAACCTGTTGCGCTGCCAGTGCCGTGATGATCAGGACCAGCGTGGCATGGGAAGACTGCATCACAACGGTGGCAAACACCCCAATCCCGGCGAAGGCGAACAGCCCGATATATCCCGGCATCGCGAACTGCGTCAGATCGATCGTCGATCGAAACGCCTCGAAGCCTTCCTTCATGAAGTGAATGCCGAGGAACAAGAAACCCAGCCCCGCCAGAACGTAGCCGATCCCCTTCAAGGATCGATTGTTCTGAAACACGAGAACGATTCCGAAGACCAGCATCGGCATTGCATAGGCTGAAATCTTGACTTTGAGACCAAGGCCCGCAATCAGCCACGCACCCGTGGTCGTACCGATGTTCGCTCCAAAGATGATGCCGATGCCACCAGCGAGGGAAATCAGATCCGCACTCAGAAAGGAGATCGTGATTACAGAAACCAATGAGCTTGATTGCATGATCGTCGTACTGACGACCCCGAAAGATATTGCCTTCCAAAGACGGTCCGTCGTTCTGTTCAGAAGATTCTCGAGCAGGCCTCCGGTGAATGCACGAAAGCCTTGCTCAAGGAACAGCATGCCGAAGAGGAAAATGGCGACACCAGCAGATATCTGCTTAAAGTCGGGACTAATCCAAAATCCATAAATCAATACAGCAAATATAACGGGTATTAATATGCGCCTAATCATTACTGCATTCCGCCAAGCAGCATCTTTCCAGCATATTATTCGGCCATATTACTGTTGAAGCAGATATTCACTTCTGGTGTTTGGGATCGCCTTTCGGCTCCTCGATTCTCCGGCAGTCCGCCACGGCACGCAGACATGCCGGTCAAATCAATGCGAAGATTAGACGCACACAGCGCATTTCGATGCGATGACCTATGTTAAGATGCGCTGCGCGACGCGTTTTGCTGCGATGACTTATGTCAAGATGCGCCGCGCACGGCCCAGTATTCTTGATGTTTTTAAAGATCTGGAGAGCGAAAACGTTTCCCGGCGTCACACAAACCAGATCCTGTACAGCGATCGATGAAGAGATGAATTCGAACCGACAAGATTTGCAGGCCCCGTTGAAAACCGTCGGCCCAGCGCAGGAGAACAACGGGCCTTGTCTCAGCGCGCGGATTCGAACCCAGACGGAATGGGACGCACTAACGCCGGTCGAGATCGCTCTGTTCAATCGCAATGTCGTTTGCAAGCCATATAAGTCAGGCAGCGTGATCTTCGGGCAGGGCAACCGGTGCAAGGGATTGTATCTGGTGGAACGTGGCCTGGTAGCTGTTCGAAAAGTCGATGAAAAAGGTCAGTCGGCGATTGTCCGCCTGGCGCATCAGGGCGACACGCTGGGCTACCGGCCACTTCTGGCGAAGGAAAATCATCGCGCCACAGCGGAAGTCATTCAGGATGCACGAATCTGTTTCGTGAACGCCGCAACCATGCATCGTCTGCTGTTCAGCAATCCCCAACTGGGCATGCGGTTCCTAGAGCATACGGCGCAGGCGCTTGGCGAGGCCGAGGAACGCTTGTTTCAGGTCGCTGCATTGAGCGTTCGCACGCGTATTATTCATCTTCTGATCTTGCTACGCGACCACTATGGGACAACGACATCTGACGGAACGTTGTTTCTCGATCTGCCCATGACTTGGCGCGATCTGGCGGACATGATAGGCGCCCGGCCCGAGTCCGTATCGCGAACGTTGCGGCAAATTCAGGAGGATGGTCTTATCCGACTGTCAGGCCGAACTGTGCGTATCAAACATATCGACCGTCTTGTCGACGAACTCCATTACAACCTCCATCGTTGAGTCTTGAATCGCCGTTCGGCTATCGCATCACGCGGGCGCCGGCCCGAGCGACTCGCGAACAATCACCTCGGTCTGAAATTCGATACCGGCCGCTCCATCGTTCTGGTTTCGCATGGCAAGGAGGAGTTCAGCCGCAGCTTGGCCCATGCGGCGGTGTGGAACGTTAAGCGTTGTCAGCGGTGGATCGATAGCCGCTGCAAGATCGATGTTGTCGAAACCGACAACCGATACGTCTGATGGAATCGAAAGCCCCGCCTGCCTCGCATACATCATTGCTCCTGCAGCAAGAACGTCGTTACCGCAAATGATTGCCGTTGGGCGAGGATCCAGCGACATGAATGTCTCCATAGCGACCTGCGCCTCTCGCAAGCCATATGGCGCTTCGATCAGATGGTCATCAGGCAAATCAAGCCCCCGGGCGGCGAGAGACTTGTGGACCCCCGCAATGCGTTCGGCCGCCCGGTCGTTGCCTTCTGAAATACCGGCAATCATCGCGATCTGCCGATGACCTGCATCGATGACAAGATTCGCCATCTTTTCGGCTCCCGCATGATTGTCGAATCCGACACACGGATGGGTGCCGTTCCCATCGAAGCTCCACGCGATCACGACGGGGACATTATTCTGCTGAAGCAGAGTGTTGGTTTCCTCAGGCCTTGCCTTGCCAATCAACAGCAAACCATCGATCCCGCGACTTAGCAGTGCTCTGATCTGCGCTGCTTCCCGAGCCGGGTCATATCCGGAGCTTGCAACCAGAAGTGTCAACCCTGATTCAGCCAGTGTTTCCTCAAGCGCCTGGAGGCCGCGGGCAAAGATTGCATTGTCCATGGTCGGAATGACAGCGCCAATTGTATCGGTCCTGTTTGAGGCCAGTGCCCGCCCGCCAAAATGGGGCGTGTAGCCAAGTTCGGCAACAGCACGACGAACGGCTTCGAGCGTCTTGCCCTTCACCCGATCCGGTTCGTTCAAGGTGCGAGAGACCGTCGCCGTCGAAACGCCAGCAAGGCGGGCAACGTCGTCCATCGTCGGTTTTGGTTTGAATTCCAAAGTCCGAAGCACTCCATTCTGGAAGACTCGGCATCTTGCAATGTATGCGCTTGCATTGAAAGATGTAAGCGTATACATTTGCAAATGTAAGCGCATACATTTTTCGTAGAGAGGAGGGCTTTCTGATGAAAAAGATCGGTCGATTGGCGCTTTTGGCAGCAGGCGTGCTGTTCGTGGCGTTCTTCTCGAACGTCGCGGTCGGCGCAACCGGGCAGAAGCCGCTGCTCGGAGACATTCAGGAAATGGCGACGCTTTTTGCCTCGGCGGTCCTGTTCGCTGTCGCTGTCCTGTTGATCGAAGCCAATGACGGTCGGACGGCGGACCAGGCACCAAACGAATCATGATGCCTGCGAAGGCATCCAAGCGAGGAACATATCTGGGAGGATATAGGACGATGAATTCAAGCGGAAACGACAAAGAATTACAGAGTTTCGAGAGACGCCAATTCATGAAAACGGCCGCAGCGGGCGGATTCACGGCCGCGGTGGTCGCGGCTGCCGCCGGGACGCTCGGCTCGGATGAAGCGGTCGCGCAGACCGCGAAAGAGGAACGAGCGCGCAAGAAGGCGGCCAAGCATGTCATGACGGTTGCGACGGCTTATGTCTTCGGTGCCTCACGCAGCTACCCGATTCTGCAACTGGATCTGAAAGAGAACATTCAGAACGCCACGAACGGCAAGGTCTATGTCAAGCTGGCGCCCGGCGGCCAGCTCGGTGCCGGTGGCGCCCTTGCACAGAAGGTGCAGACCGGCACAATTCAGGGGGCCCAACATTCCATCTCGAATTTTGCGCCGTTTGCGCCGGTGACCGACTTGATCAACCTGCCCTACTTCTGCGGTTCGAATCAGCGGTTCGTCAATCTCGTCAATTCCGATGCCTGGAAGACCGAAGTCCACACCAAAGTCAATGCCAGAGGCTTCAAACCGCTCTTCTACGTGGTGATCGATCCACGGGTCATTGCCGTTCGAAAAGGCGGTGCCGGTGCCGTCCTGAAACCAGATGATCTCAAGGGCGTGAAATTCCGCGTCCCGGGCTCGAAGATGTTGCAGCAATATTACCGTATGGTCGGTGCTAACCCGACACCCGTCGCCTGGGGCGAGACGCCTTCAGCGATCAAGCAGGGTGTGGCAGATGCCCTCGATCCAGCCGTCGGTGCGCTCTACGTCTTCGGTTTCAAGGACGTCCTCAGCCACATTACCTTCACCCAGGCGGTGCCGGATAGCCAGGTCTATTCCTGCAACCTCGAATGGTTCAACGCGCTGCCGAAAGACGTCCAGGGCGGAATTGACTTCGCCTCCGAGATCACCGCGCAGCAGAATTTGGCCAAGGTGCCGGCTGCCCGCGGATACGCAATGGCAGAGCTGAGAAAGGCAGGCGTCCAGTTTCACTCTCTCAGCAAGGACCAGCTCGCAGCATGGAAGGAAGCTGGCGGCTATCAGCGCAGCGAATGGGATAGCTTCAAGACCGAGCTCGCCGGCTCGCTCGCAACGTTCGACAAGCTGGCCGAAGCCGCCGGCACAATGGGCCGGCACTACGTCCACGACGCCTAGATCCAGCCAAGAGCCCGGCGCAGACTTCTGCGCCGGTCATCTCCTCATGAGGGAGCCCGGACATCCCAGGTGCTCCTGAAAACTGACTGCGACCACCCGTTCCCGGGAAGGGACAATGCGGGTGCGAGGGAGAGAACTATGCTCAGATTGTTGAACGAGAACGCCGAACGTTGGGCGCTTCTGGTGTTCTACACCATGCTTGTGGTCACGATGGCCGTCGAAGTTCTGCGACGCGAAGTATTCGCCTATTCGTCCATCTGGGGCGAAGAGATTGTTCGCTATGCGTTTATCTATCTTGCCTGGATCGGGGCCGCTGCTGCCGTGCGGGAACGCGCGCACATCCGTATCGATGTGATCTTCAACTATATCTCGAACCGCTCAAAGACGCTGCTCTACATCCTCGGCGATCTTGTGATGATGGGCGTTGCTGTGCTTGCCGTCTACTGGTCCTGGGAAACTCTTGCGGTGTCCTGGAAGTTCGGTTCGGTGAGCCATGGCCTCAGAGTCTCCATGGTCTGGTTCCTCGCCGCCGTTCCATTCGGGTTCGGCCTCATGATCTTCCGCCTTTTGCAATCCCTCATTCGTGACATTGCGGACCTCAGGGCCGGCAGACCGGTCTTCGAAGGTCAGAAACTGTTCGATTAAGGGAGGCGACAATGCTTTGGAACCAACTTGCAGAACCGGTCGTCGAACTCGGTTGGAGTTTCTACGCGCCGGTTATACTTTTTCTTGTGATGATTGCACTTGGCGTGCCGGTCTGGGCCGCCATTGGAGCCAGCGCTACGGCTATGCTGGTAATCTCGGAAGTTCTTCCTCTGTCACTTCTGGGTGAATCTCTGTTTGACGGAATCGACCACTTTGCTCTGACGGCGGTGCCGCTGTTCATTTTGACCGGCGACGTTCTGGTTCGAACCGGACTCAGCCGGAAATTTCTCGATGTCGCTGATGCTTTGACCCAATGGGCTCGCGGCGGTTTCGGATCGGCGACGGTGCTTGTGTGCGGAATGTTCTCCGCAATCTCGGGGTCCGATGCCGCAGGCGCGGCAGCCGTCGGGCGCATGACGATCGCCCGGCTGGTGGAAAGCGGCTACCCACGCCCCTATGCCTGTGCATTGGTCGCGGCAGGCGCGTGCACCGGTATCCTGATCCCACCGTCCATCGCCTATATCGTCATTGGCTTGGTTTTGGGAATTTCGGCCTCGACCCTGTTCCAGGCTGCACTGATCCCCGGCCTGTTGATCCTAGGATCCATCCTGGTCACCAATATCGTTGTCAATCGCCGGCATGCTTATGAGACCGGCGGGCTCATGAGTTTCTCGGAATGGGCCAAGAATCTCGGCGCATCGATCAAGAGCGGGTGGTATGCGTTTCTTGTCCCGGGCATCATCTTTTATGGGATTTTCTCCGGCCGATTAACGCCGACGGAAGCCGGCGCGACGGCCGTCGTCGTGACCATCATCCTTGGTTTCATGCTCGGCACGCTAAAGCTCAAGGATTTTCCGGCGATGATGGTGAGTTCGGCGAAGGTGAACGGTGTCATTCTGCCAATTATCGCCATGTCGCTGCCGCTGGCACAGGCTCTGGCTGCACTCGGTGTGCCGCAGGGCTTCGTTCATGCCGTCACGTCTCTCACCGAAAATCCATATGTTCTGATCCTGCTCATGATCGGCATTCTGATCGCGGCCGGCTGCGTAATGGAGACGACGCCGAACATCGTCATTCTTGCGCCGATCCTCAAACCGCTGGCCGACGAAATCGGCATGCACGAAATCCAGTTCTGCATTATGATGATTACGGCTCTTGGTGTCGGGTTTATCACGCCACCACTCGGTCTCAATCTGTTCGTGGTTTCAGGACTGACCGGCGAGTCTATACTCAAGATTGCGGCACGCGCCGTGCCGTTCGTTTTCTTCATGCTCATCGTGACATTGATGATTGGCTACTTGCCGGCAATCTCAACCACGCTGTTGAGTACAAATTAGAGCAATGTGCATCCAATCCGGTGCATAGCGAAATCGATCAACCTGCATTCTTTCGTTTTCGATCGTTTGCAGGTTGATCCAGGGAGACACAGTTCAGCTATGACGATCGAATACCTCAAGAAAGCACCCAAAACGTCGACAACCGACGCATCCGACGTGCGTGCGACAGTCCAGAGCATCCTCGACGACATCGAAAGTGGCGGAGAGGACAAAGCGAAGGAATATGCCGCAAAATTCGACAAATATGACGGCAATGTCGTGCTGACCCGCGATGAGATTGACGCAGCCACCGACCAGCTCTCTCAAAAACTGAAGGACGACATTCGCTTCGCCCGCGACAATGTCAGAAAATTCGCGGAAGCCCAGAAAGGGACCATTACCGACTTCGAATTGGAGGTCAGACCCGGGTTGATTGCAGGGCAGAAGAGCATCGTCTGTCAGGCAGCGGGCTGCTATGTCCCAGGCGGCCGCTATAGTCATGTCGCGTCCGCCATCATGACAGTCACGACAGCCAAAGTCGCAGGCTGTGAGCATATTTCGGCGTGTTCGCCACCGAGGCCTGAGATTGGTATAAATCCGGCCATCATCTACACATCCGACATCTGCGGCGCCGATACGATCTTGGCAATGGGCGGCGTACAGGGTGTTGCTTCCATGACGTTCGGACTATTCGGCCTGCCTCAAGCAGACATCCTCGTAGGCCCCGGCAACCAGTTCGTGGCCGAGGCAAAACGTATCCTCTTTGGCCGGGTCGGGATCGATATGTTTGCCGGGCCGACCGACAGCCTGATACTTGCGGACGAAAAAGCAGACCCGCTTATCGTAGCAGCCGACCTCGTCGGTCAGGCCGAGCACGGCTACAACTCACCGGTTTGGCTCGCGACCACGAGCCGGCCGCTGGCGGAGAGGGTCATGGAGCTCGTGCCCGAGCTGATCAACGACCTTCCGACAACAAATGCAGAGAATGCCGCCGCAGCATGGCGCGACTTTGCCGAAGTCATTCTGTGCGATACCCGCGAGGAAGTCGCTCAGGTTGCCGACGATATTGCCCCCGAACATCTCACGGTGCAGGCAGACGATCTTGATTGGTGGCTCGGCAGACTCAAATGCTACGGCTCCTTGTTCCTTGGAGAAGAGACCACGGTCGCTTTTGGCGACAAGGCCTCCGGTACCAACCATGTTCTCCCAACTTCGCGTGCGGCACGCTACACAGGTGGTCTGTCGGTGCACAAATTCATGAAGATCGTCACATGGCAGCGCTCTACCCGTGAAGGGGCCCGGCCGGTTGCCGAAGCCACTGCCCGGATCTCACGGCTGGAGGGCATGGAGGGTCACGCACGGACCGCCGATGCCAGGCTGGCAAAGTACTTTCCTGACGAGAAGTTCGATCTCACTGCGGACGCTTAGGTTCCGGCAGAACCTGCCTACACTCTGACAGGGGCGCGACTCGATAGGCGATCGGGTTGCTCCCTGCCAGAACAGGCCGTCAGCCTCCCTATTGGGAACGCAGCTTGGGATCGAGCACGTCTCGGACCGCATCGCCGAACATGTTGAAACCGAACACTGCCAGGCTGATCGCAACTCCGGGCCAGATCGCCAGCCAGGGTGCACTTTCAACATATTCCTCAGCGCCGCCCTGAAGCATGAGCCCCCATGCCGGGGTCGGCTCCTGTACGCCGAGACCGAGATAGGAAAGCGATGCTTCCAGCAGGATGGCATGGCCGATGAACGTGGTCAGCATGATCAGATAGGGCGCCATGACGTTGGGAACGATGTGACGTAGCACGATCCGCGCGACCGAGAAGCCATTGGCCCGTGCCGCGTCGATAAATGGCATCTGGCGTATGGCGAGAGCGCTTGACCGGACCACACGAGCGCAATCGGGAATGAAGGGAATCGTAATAGCGATAATGACGTTTGTCGTGCTTGGGCCAAAGATAGAAACGATTGCCAGCGCCATGATGATCAGTGGAAAGGCCTGGAAGACATCGCTCACACGCTGAAAGACCAGATCGATACGACCGCCGAGGTAAGCACTGGTCACGCCAAGAACGAGGCCGATGGTCGAACCGAAAATCGCTGCCGTACATCCGACGAACAGCGCCGTTCGCGCTCCATAGAGAATACGCGTCAGGATATCGCGGCCGAACTGGTCGGTTCCCAGCAGATACTCCGCCCCTGGAGGCTGAAGCATATTTTGGAACGCAACCCCCTCGGGATCATGCCCTGTGATGTAAGGTGCAAAGACACCCATGAATATGATGCACACGACGATGAAAAAGCCCAGCGCGCCGATTGGCTGCCTGATCATCAAACTGAACGCCGTCTGCCAGATCCCCTTGCGGTCGTCCAACCCTTCAAGCGCAGGCGCAGCATCCAGATTCGCCATAACGGTCGACCTCATTTTCTAAACCAAAAAAAACCATCATCTTCCAGCTTGGTTCGGCTCGAAAAATGGGGCGGTTCGAGCTTGCCTGCGACATAGCGGCGTTGCAATCGGACTCCAGGAAAGCGCGACGAAATGCGCACCCGACCTGATCCAATGGATTGGGCTTGATATACCTAGTGATATCCTCTGTCGGCCGTTACTTTCGCTCTGAAGATCCAATAGGAGAATGCGGTGTAGGTCAGGACTATCGGGATGAAAATCACGAATCCCCTGAGCATGAATTTCCGAGTGACAATGGGTGAGGACGCTTCGCAGATGCTTATAGTGTGCGGGATGATGTTCGGCCACGCGCTGATTGCAAGCCCGCCACTACCGAGCCAGAATAAAAAACATAGAAAGTGGCAATGGCACCAATTCGGTTCGCCGCTCGTTGTTCTATGTCACTTGACAGCGATGCAGGTGCAATCCGCCTTTTCAAAGACGACACTCGAAACGCTACCCAACGCCGAAGCTTCAGACCGGCTTGCGCCGCGACATCCCATGACAATCGTATTGGCACCGCTCCGATTTCGCGCGACCAAAATGCACTCGGCAGGCGCGCCACGCTCAATCGCCAGGACATCGACATCGAGGTCTTGCCGGGCCGCTCTGGCAGCAGCCTGATCTAGTATCGCCTTACCGACGGCATGAAGCGCGTATTCGGGGACAGGCTTTGCGGATCGATCGATTTCCTTGAGCGTTTCTTCCAGATCCTGGTCGAATGATCCTGCAACGTCCATCTTGAGAAACTCATCTGCCGATCGATGCTCGGCAAGAACGTGCAGCAGCGCGATGCGACCGTCGTGCTTGGCGGCAAGATCGCACGCAATGCGAAGCGCCTTTAACGCATGGCCGGAACCGTCGATCGGAACGAGAATCGTATACATAGGACCATACCCCTCCTGCTTGTGATGATATCCTAATGGCGCAGCTTTTACTTTGATGCTGAGCAAGAAAATTTGCCCGGACGCGCTGACGCTTTTCGGGCAATTTCAGGACAGATGATGTCTATGGCCCTGATTGAGATGAGGGCCGAGGCCGTCGAGCGCTATTTCGCTGCATTGTCGCACAGGCGTGGTATCAGTGCGGAGGCCGTCCCAACGAGTGACAGACCTTCGCCATGCGCTTCCGGGTCGATGTGAACGATGCTGGCCCCGGCGTTTTGGGCATTTGTAACAAGGCCTGCCGCCGGCATAACGGTCCTAGACGTTCCAACTACCACCATGCAATCGCAGGTGCGGATTGCCTCCTCAGCGGCTTGCCATGGTTGCTTCGGCAGCGACTGTCCGAAGAGCACAACATTCGGTATCCATAAGCCGGAGAAAGCCAGGCGAATGACAGGGCTCATCGCGCGGAACATTCGGATTTTTCCAGACTTGCGGAGCCTGAGAGGATCGAGCTGATCCAAAGTCTGCTGCATCTGGTCCCGCGACAATCGGCGGACACTTCGTGAGATCGGGTTCACGGTCTCGAACATGGTCCCGTGGAGTTCCTGAACGTTTTCCGAACCGGCACGTTGATGAAGACCATCCACATTCTGGGTAAGGACAGTCACCGCCTTGCGTTCCTGCAAGGCAGCGATCGCCGAATGCGCCGGGCCGGGTTCAGCCGTCAGGAGCGGTTCGATGAAATCATAGAGAAAGCAGGCGAAGAGTTGCGGCTGTAGACGGGCAACAGTCAGCAGGCCGCGCAGATTCCCAAAGACCTCCGGTGGATACTTGCTCCAAAGACCGTCCTGATCACGAAATGTGGGAATGCCGCACTCGGACGAGATCCCCGCGCCAGTGAGGAAGACGACTGATTTGGCGGCATCCAGCTCGGCCTGCGCCGCGCGGAATTTTCTCTCGCAAACCATGATATCTCCGGATCCAGACCGGTTCCGATAGCGTCAAGATGGGAATCGCGATCAGTGTAAGCAAGATCGATGCAGGTCAGCGTGCCTTTGCCGCCTCACGCACCGTCATCATGATGGCCAGTCCGGCGAAGATGAAAACGAGCACAGTCCCGATCCCGAGTCTTTGGCTGCCCGTCCAGGCTGTGACACTGCCAACAAGCAACGGCGCCGCAAAAGCTGTGATCTTCCCTGAGAATGCATAGAGTCCGAAAAACTCGTTCCGCATGTTTGCCGGCGCCAGACGCGCAAAATAGGAGCGGCTTGCCGACTGCAACGGGCCGGCCACCAGACCGAGTAGAACTGCAAATGCAAGATAAACATGCTCGGCCGGCGAAGAGAATGTGCTGCTTCCGGGCACCTTCGGTGTCACATCAACCACAAACAAGACGCTTTTGGCATCCACCGAAATCACACCGATGGCGCCAACGGCCAGACCAAGCAACGTTGCAATAATCACGGTCCGTGCGCCGAACTTGTCATCCAGGATACCGCCTACGAATGCGCCGATTGCTCCGGTGATCGTAAGGAGAATGCCGAACATACCGAGATCGACCGTCCGCCAGCCAAAGACGGAAGCGGCATAAAGACCGCCAAAGGCAAAGATTGCACCAAGGCCATCCGCATAGAGCATTCGCGCAACGAGAAAACGCATCGCCCCGGCATAGTGCTTAAGATGCAGGAATGTCTCCGTGAGCTGCTTCAGACCGGCCCGAATAGCAGAGCCGGCGCTTGCACCCGTCCCAGGGCTATCCGGCGTGAATAGGAAAAGCGGAACGACAAATATCAGATACCAGACTGCCGAAAACGGCCCGATGATCCGGTCTCCTTCCCGCGCCGCGCCGTCGAGTGGCAATAACGGCGTTATGCCGAGCATCGTCTTCCCGGTCTCAGGATCCGCAACCAACAGACCTGCGGCAACGGCAAGACTGACCAATCCCCCCAGATAACCCACCGCCCATCCCGTCCCGCTCAAACGGCCGAGTGCGTCCTCCGAGACGAGATCCGCCATCATGGCATTGGTGAACACGGTCGTGATTTCAGCCGCGACAAGGGCAACGACCAGACCTATGGCCACAACCAGCAACCGTTCTTCGGCTCCGGGTGCCGCCAGCCATAGACTGCAAAGTCCAACAACCATGAGCACCGATAGTATGGCGATCCAAATCTTACGCCGCCCTGTAACGTCGGCGACAGCGCCTATGACAGGACTTGCGAATGCCACCAAAAGCCCCGAACCGGCGATCAGATATCCCCATACCGCCTGCCCCTGAACGGAATCGACAAAGAACCCGCTTGCAAAATACGGGGCGAACAAAAATGTCAGGACTAAGGTATATACCGGCTGCGATGCCCAGTCGAATAAGACCCAACCGGCGACGCCGGCCCTGTTGGTAGGAAATGATGGAGTTTCGGGCGATGACGTCGTCATGCCATCGCCCTATAGGTGAATTGTGTCCGTCTCAAGCCGGCACAAGGTCACGCAGATGCGTGACGGCAACGGTCAGCCGCGACAGCGTCAAATCGCCGCCATCAAGAATTTCATCGATAGCCGAACGGGCACGATCGACGGCGGACTTGTTGGCGCTATACCACTCGTCGAACAAAGCCTGCTTGCTGTCCGCACTCCGCACAACATCCTGTGTGATTCCGCGAAGCGCCGCCGACAGAGCTCCCGACATGCTGTTGATCGCCAGCCGGTCAAAATAGTCGTTGACCGCCAGTCCTTCGCCGGCATGGCGAAGTGAGGAAAGACGGAAGAAGTCGCCGGCAGCGGAGTAGACTGCCGCCATCTCGAGCACAGGCCGCCCAGTCATTTCGGCGACATAGGAGATATCGGGTGCGTCGACAAGTACATCGAGCCTGGCGAGCGACATCGCCAACTCCTTATCGATCCCTTTGGATTCGAGCGCGGAGGCTGTTTCGGCAAGCGCTTCGATCTGGGAAACCGGCAAGCAGTCATCGAATCCTTCTGTGATCGTGACCATGCCGTCGCGATACAGTTTGATCCCCTCAGAGAGCCCGTCATCGAGATTGGTGTGCCTGAGGAACCAGGCTGTTTTCAGCCGCAAGAGATCCTGAATCTTCAGATAGAGATCCAGCTGCAGTTGTCCGGAGATGCGGTTGTCCAGCTTGTCGATGGCTTCATAAAGCGAACCAAGGTCATAGACTGCCGTGGCAGCGGTGAAAGCAAGCGCAATATCTTCGGCAGCATGCCCCGTCTCATCTTTCAGGCGAACATACATCGTCGAGCCGCCACGATTGATAATGGCATTGGCCAGGTCTGTTGCGATAATCTCCCGTCGAAGGCGATGTGTCTTGATCTCGTCGGGATAGTGCTCCCTCAATTTCTCGGGGAAATATGTTTCGAGGGACTGTTCGAAATACGGATCGTCCGGCACCTGCGATTCGATCAGAGCGTTGTAGAGATCGATTTTGCCATAGGCCAGGAGGACCGCCAGTTCGGGCCTGGAGAGGGGCTCGCCTTGCGCCTGCCGCTCTGCAATTTCACCGTCGCTCGGCAATCCTTCGACCGGTCGATCCAATAGATCGCGGCGCTCGAGGTCGCGCATCAGGCGTGTCTGAAAACCCAAGTCCGAAAGGCCCCGGCGCTCTATGAGGCTTATTGCAAGTGACTGCAGATAGTTATTGAGCAGACAAGATTCTGCAACCTGCTCCGTCATCTCGGCAAGGAAAACATTGCGCTCTTCCAACGTGAGCTTGCCCGCCTCCATGGCTTGGCCCAGCGCAATCTTGATGTTGACTTCAAGATCCGACGAGTTCACCCCGGCGGAATTGTCGATTGCATCTGTGTTCACCCGGCCTCCCGCCGCTGCGAACTCGATGCGGGCGGCTTGCGTCATCCCAAGGTTTGCACCTTCGCCCACGACCTTGAAGTTGAGCTCTCGGGCTGTGACACGTAACGCATCATTTGCTCGATCACCGGCATCTTCATCCGTTTCACCCTTTGCCCGAACATAGGTGCCGATACCACCAAACCATAAGAGATCGGCTTCGGCTTGCAGCAAAGCCCGGATCAGCTGGTTCGGCGTAACGCTCTGCTCTTCGATACCCGTCATCTGTCGAATGGCATCGGTCAGTTTGATGGACTTCGCGCTTCTCGGGAAAATTCCGCCGCCTTCGCTGATCAGATCCTTGTTGTAGTCCTGCCAAGTGCAGCGTGCGATATCGAAAAGACGTTTCCGCTCCTCCCATGTAGGACCGGGATCCGGGTCCGGATCGATGAAGATATCGCGATGGTCGAACGCGGCCAGCAGTTTGGTCGCCTTCGACAACAACATACCGTTGCCGAACACATCGCCCGACATATCTCCAACGCCAATGACGGTGAAAGGTTCTGCCTGGATGTCCCTGTCCATCTCGCGGAAATGGCGCTTGACGCACTCCCATCCGCCGCGCGCCGTAATACCCATTTTCTTATGGTCGTAGCCGGCAGAGCCGCCTGACGCGAAAGCATCACCAAGCCAGAAGTTCCGCGATGTCGAAATCGCGTTGGCCGTATCCGAAAGCGTTGCCGTGCCCTTATCCGCGGCCACGACAAGATAGGGGTCGTTGTCGTCGTGGCGAACGACCTTCTCCGGATTGATGACGTCGGGGCCAGAAAGATTGTCGGTGATCGAGAGAAGCGAAGAGACGAAGAGCTTGTAGGCCTCGACCGCTTCGGCCTGCACGTCCTCGCGCGAACCTCCGACAGGAAGCTTTTTGGGTACAAAACCGCCTTTGGAACCCGACGGAATGATCACGACATTCTTGACCTGCTGTGCCTTAGCGAGACCGAGCACTTCTGTTCGGAAGTCCTGCGCCCGGTCTGACCATCGCAAGCCGCCGCGGGCAATCGGTCCGCCGCGCAGATGGATCCCCTCGACGCGCGGCGAATAGACCGAGATCTCCCGGTAGGGTCGCGGCGATGGTGCGCCCTCGACCAGCTTGCTATCGAACTTGAAGGCTATCGTTGGCGGCAGCGTTCCATCGTCGCCGATCTGGTAAAAATTCGTTCGCAAGGTCGAGCGAACCAGATTGAGGAAATGGCGGAGAATGCGATCCTCATCAAGGCTCGGAATCTCCTCGAGTGCGCTCTCGATCCGATCGACGATCTGCTTTTCTGCCTCGTCGGCCGGCAGAGATCCAGCCGGTTGGTTCGGATCCAACCGCAGGCGGAACAATTCCATAAGAGACTTGGTTACATCCGTGTGGCGAACCAGTGTATCGGACATATAGGCTTGTCCGAATGGAACCCGGATTTGCCTAAGATACGATCCATATGCACGGATCGCCGCAGCTTCACGCCAGTCGAGCCCTGCCTTGAAGACCAATCGGTTGTAGTGGTCGTTATCCGCATCGCCGCGCCAGACGGCCAAGAAGCAATTCTCCAGCGGCGTACCATAAACATCCAGATCGATCGGTTCGCCGTCGATCGTCTCGAGTACGACATCGTTGAAGCTCACCGCCCCATCGCCGTTCAGGCCTTCCGGCGTGATTCGAAATGAGCGCTCGTCGATAACGTTGAAACCGAGATTTTCGAGAATGGGAACGCGCCGGGTCAGGGAAATCGGTCCCTCGAGATTATAGAGCGCCAAACGAATGCGGTTCGGTATTGTCAGATCGTCATCATAGAAATCGATCGTGATCGGCGTGTCCTTGCCGAGGCGCTCCATACGCTCGATATCCACAAGCGCACGACTCGGCGGAAAGGCTTCCTGGAATCCTACCGGGAAGGCTTCGGCATATTTCCGAAGCAACGGTCGCTCATCGGCAGCATCGTGTGCCTCATGGATCGCGTCCGTGAGACCATCCTTCCAAGTGCGGACAATTTTCTCGATTTCGGTTTCAAGAAATATTTCATCACGGATCGGGGTCTCTCCGTCAAATCGTCCGATAATAACATGAATGCGGACAAGTGGACCTTCGGGAAAGAACGGATAATATGCCGAAACGCGTCCATGATAGGTTTCGGCCAGGAAGTTACAGATTCGGGCGCGAATTTCCGTCGAATATCGATCGCGTGGCACATACACGATGATCGAGACGAACCGATCGAATTCGTCGATACGGGAGAATGCTCTTGCACGCGGATGCAGCTCAAGTTTCTGGATACCCATTGCGACGTCGTAGAGGTTGCGCGCATCGATCTGAAACAGTTCGTCACGCGGAAACGTCTCAAGAACGTTCAACAGGGCTTTCCCGCTATGGCCGTCTTCCGGATAGCCGGACCGACGCATGACGAGATCGGTCTTGTGCCGGAGGAACGGAATCTTGCGCACCGAACTCGTATAGGCTGCAGAGGTGAACAGGCCAACGACACGCAGCTCGCCCGCAATCTCGCCATCCTCGGTGAAAGTCTTGATGCCGATATAGTCCATGTAGGCACGCCGATGAACGCGGGAGCGGACATTGGCTTTGGCGACAATCAGCGGGGCTGGGGCCAGAAAGAACTTTCGGATCTCCGGGGTCATATGGACCATAGAGGTGCCGCGTCTCAGAACGCGGACATTTTCATCTCGCAGAATACCCAAGCCGGAATCATCGACAGGCACCAATTCACCTTGCTCAGCCCCGCCTTCAAAGCTGAGCTGGCGGAGCCCGAGAAACGTAAAATTGTTGGCCAGGAGCCACTTCAAAAACTGAATTGATTCCGCCAGATCGGCGACCGGCACCGGCGGTGGCGCGTTGGTGTAGACAGAGACAGCATGGTTGATGCGCTCGACCATAGACCGCCAATCGCGCACGACAGTACCCACATCATCGAGGATCTCCGAAAGCGTCTCCTCCAATTCCTGGCGCTCGGCTTCTTCTTCGAGGCGCGCAATATGGACGTGGATGTAGCTTTCCTTGCGCGTCGCGTGATCGTCTTCGTGCGCCTCGGCAAGCCCTTCGATCCGACCGGACTCGCTGCGCTTAACGTGCAAGATGGGATGGCTGACCATGTGCACGACATGACCGCGTTCAAGAATCTCGCCCATAAGGGAGTCGACGAGAAACGGCATATCGTTGTTGAGGATTTCGATGACAGTGAAGGGCCCCGGTTCAGCACCGATATCATCGTAGTTGATGACACGCAGCCGGCACTCCCCATGGGACCGTTCGACAATGAACTCCCAGCCACGCATAACAAGCGCTGCCAGCCCCTCAGGCGCGATGCCTTCCAGATCCGCCTCGTCGGCAGTGGCCAAAAAGATCTGCGCGAACCGAACCGCCAGTTCTTCCGGATGGCCTGAATTTCGAATGATTTGTTCGACGCGCGTCGCTAGCGCGCCCTCCCCAGATTCCGCTGCTAACGCCATGGGCCCGCCCTATACGTCTTGTTTGACTCAATCAGTTGTCGTGCGACATTGGCGCGCGCGCCGGTCCTTTACAAGAGAAAAACCAGCGCCACGTCGCGTTTTATAGTCTGCACTCACAAGATAATCAGATGATTTGGAAGTTCATTTTCATCGACCGTGCCAGGCGGAAAGTGTTGCTCGAGCAGCCGGCCGCATTCGGCGACTGCCCAAACGAGGCCATCGGCAGCATCGCCCTTGCGGATTTGAGCGTTTAGCCCATCGACAACCGCTTCCCAGGTCCCTTCCGGCACCTTCTGATGAATCCCTTCATCGGCAATGACCTCCGAAAAATGTTCGGCAACGGATACGAAAATCAGTACGCCTGTTCGCGCTTCTGTCGTGTGAAGGTTCTGGGCGAGGAACTGATCGACGGCATTGCGGTGGGCCCGGGCGTGTTTCACGAAGCGCGGCACCAAAGCAAAACGGAGCGGCCACCACTGGACCGCACCCGCCATGAGCGCAAAGGCGAGGATCTGCAGCGCATAGATCTGCTGGACCGGCAACTTTGTCAGGTAAATAAGGGGAAGCGGCAGAACAAGCGCCAGCAAGGCGGCCCAAAGGAGCGGGATGAAATGGTAGTCATCGCTGGTCTCCGTCACGACAGCCACGATTTCGCCGGACGTGTTCTGTTCGGCAGCCTGAATTGCGGCGCCGACACGTGCCTGGTCTGTCTCGGAAATGAAAGTCCGTGCCATCGCTCACCAGCCTCCCGAGGCGCCGCCGCCGCCAAAGCCGCCTCCACCGCCTGAGAATCCGCCGCCGCTCCATCCGCCCGAAGAGCGTCCAGGCGATCCCGTACCCAGGACCCAGCCACCTTTCTTGCCTTTGCCAGCCTCTCTGGCGCTCGCAAAGACGGCAACCATCACAATCAAAACGATCACCAGCCAGACGAAAAAGATAAAAATCGTAATGGGATCATTCTTCTCGTCCGGCCGGACCTGATTGCGCTCCCGGACACCTTCGGCATCGCCGGTCAGGACCGAGATTATGTCGCGGACGCCGGCCTTGATGCCCCCGGGGTAGTCGTTCGCCTTGAATCGCGGCAGAATCCCTTGATGAATAATGATCCCGGAAAGCGAATCCGTTAGGACCGGCTCTAGGCCGCGCCCGACTTCGATACGCACTTTGCGTTCTGCAGGCGCGACGATCAGAAGGACACCGTTGTCCTTTCCTTTCTGGCCAATGCCCCAATGGCGGCCGAGACGATAGCCGAAGTCTTCGATAGGATAGCCCTGAAGAGAGGGCAGCGTGACGATCACAAGCTGATCGGTCGACTTTTTCTCCAAAGCTTCGAGATCAGCCCGTAGCAGATCTTCGTCGGCGGCACTGAGGAGATTAGCATTGTCGACGATCCGTCCCGTAAGTTCAGGGTAGGTTGGTTCCGCTGCATGGGAACCGCGCGACAAGAATCCGGGCAGACTCGTCAGAATTAGCAACACTCCAACCCCGACCCGGCAAATCGACTGCCGCCGCGGCGAACGATCTGTCCGCATGGATATCCGGTTCAAGTGCGGGTCTGACGAGATGGCTAAATTGGCATTGCCTCCTCGTTTGCCATTGCCGGACTTGATCCGGCAATCCAAGCGGATGCGCTCCAAGGTTACAGTGATCCAGGTTAGCGCATTGCCGATGCTTAGGTTGATTGCAGGCACCGCAGGTGCTTTCGGGTCAGAACTTCACCTTCGGCGGTTCCTTTTTCTCCTCATCAATGGAGAAGGTGACCATGGCCTTGGCGTCTGGATAAATAAGTGCTTTCCACCAGCGGCCCGGAATTGTGCGGAGTTCCGTGTTGTAGAGGCGGACATTCTCGATATAGTCCCGCCGCGCGATGGCAATTCTGTTCTCGGTTCCTTCAAGCTGGGTTTGCAGCGTCAGGAAATTCTGGTTGGATTTGATGTCCGGATACCGTTCGACCGTCACCAAAAGCCGGCTCAATGCACCTCCAAGCTGGCCTTGAGCCTCCTGAAATTTCTTGAATGCGTCCGGATTATTCAAAATATCGGCCGGCAACTTGGTTTGCGTCGCTTTTGCCCGCGCCTCGACCACCTCTGTAAGAACCTTACGCTCTTGTTCTGCAAAGCCTTTTACGGTCTCAATCAGGTTGGGAATTAGGTCGGCCCGACGCTGATATTGGTTGAGCACTTCGCTCCAACCGGCTTTCGCCTTCTCTTCATAGGTCGGGATATTGTTGACACCGCAGCCTGACAGCGATGCGGCCAAGAGCGTTGCACCCAATAAAATGGCGGGAATGCGTAGTTTCGGCGTCGAAAAATTGCGTGCCATCGCGGTTACCTCCCCGGACGTGACCCTTGCGGTGTATTGGCCTTCTGTGGCCGTTGCAAGGGGGATTTGACCTCAAATGGCCGTATTCGGACGATATTTTTTGATCGTCGGGCTGAGGCGACAATTCAGTCCTGTTATCGAAGCGTTTACCGAAAAGGCGTTAGACGTTGCGGTGGATGCTGTCCTGAAGTAAATTCAGGTTAATCGTATCTGAGTCGGTTGTAGGGGGCGGGGTGAATTGCGCTTTCCGCAACGAGGTTCTGAGAGCATCCGTGAAGGTACGATCGGCTAGGATGGGGCCCGCCGAGCCGGGCGATTTGTACAGAGTTTTATGAATATGACCGATGTCGCCTCGCCGAAATTCCGATCAGATGTGGTAATTTTTATGAACAGAACGAGGAGCTTCTGAATGTTTGCCCGTTCAATGATGTTGGTCGGTGCCGCGGCGTTTTTCGCAACGGCTGCAACCGCCGATCTTCAAGCTATGGGCCAGAAAGGCCACAAGAAGGAGGCGCGCACGTATAAGGCGGGGAAGAAAGTCCGCCATAAACGCGTGCGTCACCATAAGCCTGTCGCGTCGTACTGCGTAAAGCGCGTGCACGTGCCGGCTGTCTATGAAACGCGCCGTCACAAAGTGAAGGCTAGCCGCGGGCATTGCACGCGTCACAAGACCCCTGCTGTTTACGGCACGAAGCGAGTTTCGGTCGTGAAGCAGCGTGCCAAGCGCGTGGTTCACCGCACACCCGCCGTCTATGGCTACAAGGAAGTCAAGGTTCGCCTGCAGCGCGCCAAGCGTGTACGCCACACGACTCCTGCCGTCTATGGCTGGAAGGAAGTCAAGGTCCGTACGCAGCGTGCGAAGCGCATTCGCCACAGGACGCCGGCCGTATATGGTTGGAAGGAAGTCAAGGTCGTCAAGCAGCGTGCTCGTCGGGTTTGGCATCGCACACCGGCTGTCTATGGCTGGAAGGAAGTCAAAGTCCGCACGCACCGCGCGAAGCGTGTGGTTCATCGCTCGCCGGCCGTCTATGGCACCAAGCAGGTCATGGTCACGAAGAAGCGGGCTCGCAAGGTTCGTCACCACTCGCCAGCAGTCTACAAGACGGTTATGACCCACAAGGTTGTTCGTCCTGAACGGACCGTCATGAAGCGCAAGCGTGTTGCCGGTCACTGCACGACCAAGAGCTATAAGGGTGGCGTTCACCACAAACGACGCGGCCACAAGCGATGCAAATCGCATGTTGCTTCGTACAAGGTAACGATCCCGGCAAAGGTTCGCACGCACAGGAAACGCGTCCTTGTCACACCGGCCAAGCGTTGGGTTGAGACGAAGCCAGCGGTCATGGGCTACAAGACGGTTCGCGTCAAAACAGCTCCTGCCAAGCGCTGGGTCGAGACGAAACCTGCTGTTTACGGCACCAAGAAGGTCCGTTACCGCGTTTCGCCTGCCAAGCGTTGGTCCGAAACGAAGCCGGCAGTCTATGGAACCAAGAAAGTCCGCTATCGGATTTCACGTGCCAAGACACACGTCGAGAAAATCCCGGCAGTCTATGGAACCAAGAAAGTCCGCTATCGGATTTCACGTGCCAAGACGCATGTCGAGAAGATCCCGGCCGTCTATGGAACCAAGAAAGTCCGCGTCAGGACCGCCCCTGCCAAGCGCTGGGTCGAGAAGAAGCCGGCTGTCATGGGCTACAAGACGGTTCGCACCGTTGTGTCTCGCGGCAAGACCGAGCGCATGTGCTCAGCACCGACCTACAAGTGGGTCGAGCGCAAAGTCCGCGTCAAGCGCGCATACACGAAGCGCGTACGCGTGAAGTGCTAATCTGACGGACTGGCTGATCGGTTTCAGCCGATACGCGACGAGATTTGGAAACGCGCTCCTTCGGGGGCGCGTTTTCTTTTTTGCGATCGCGCTTTTACGCTCTAGCGCACGACAGGTCCGATAACTTCGATCTTGTTCGTCTGGATGAAACCAGGGAAGTTTCGCGGCACTTTTGCGAATTGCTCAATCGTGTCGAGACCACGAGCACCTGTGTTTCCAAGATGATGCGGGCCAATGATGACGATCGTCGTACCGGCACTTTCCATCCGCTTCATGAACCGGTTTGGCCAGCCCCAGATCCAGGGCGCCACGTTGATCGGTACATGGACCGTTTGGCCTCGGCACGCCGATGGCAAAATGCCCAGCCAACCGACCAGAGCATAGGCCTTGAGGCAGTCGATCGTTGTACGCTTGGTGAAGACGCGCAGATCCGGATGAGCTTCCGACAAGGCTGCGACGGGTTTGCGTCCACCATAAACACCCCAGATTTGCTGCCATCTCTGTGGATGGCCTCGCACGACCGATGCGAGCGCTTTTCCGACACGCGGTTCGTTGCTCTTGATATCGATCAGAAACGCTTTGCCAGAATGAGATCGGAAGACATCTTCCAGGCTCGGCAACAAGCCTCGTCCAGTACCGCGAAACGGATAGCTGGCGCCGCGATCGAACGTGTAGCCGTGGCCGACATCAAGCAGTCTCAACTCATCCATCGATGCTGCCCTTGTCTCGCCGGACCCATCGGTTCGGCAATCCAGGGTCCAGTCGTGAAAGACCGCTATCTGACCGTCACGCGTAAGGTGAATATCCAATTCGACAACAGATGCACCGTAAGCGAAGGCCGCTGTCATGGATGGAAGCGTGTTCTCGAGAAAGGAATGGCTGCCGGGCAACATTCGGGCAGCGGTGCAGGTCTCGTTCGTCAGGCCAGTGCGGTCGAAATCCTGGTGAACACCGCGGTGTGCGATGATCTTGGGACCAGGTCCGGAAAATCCTGGCGCCAGTAGCGACGAGTTGTTGGCCCACACCGCAACACCGAAAACGATCGCGACTCTCAGACCTCGTTTCATGCCTCAAGCACCTCAACAACGTCGACGGAAGATCGTCTATATACTTTGACGATGCCGGCCGTGCGTATTAGCGACGCACCGATCACCATGACGGACAAAAGACCTTTGGTTTTTCTAAGGTCTTTTGCCGCGCAATACCTACTGTCATTCTCGCCCTGTTCATGAGTTGTGAACCATAAGAGGCGAAACTGGCACGCATGAAGAGTGCACAGAATCATCGCGCGTCCGCGTTCGGACCGAGTTTCACCAACAGCGTGATGCCGAGCCGAGCTGCAGCGGGCTCGCTGCTTGGCGAATATTCTGTGCGCCTGGGCGATGCGATCTTCCGGCACCGTGCCGAACTTGCCGAGCGAGCCACGCGTGTACAGGCGGAAATCAGCAGCAAAACGAAATCCGAATTCATTGCCAATATCAGCCACGAACTCCGCACGCCGCTGAACGCTATCCTGGGTTTTTCGAAGATCATGTCGGGCGAATCGGCGGCAAAACTCGAAGAGACGCAGGTGACGGAATATGCCGGCGTCATTCACGAGTCCGCCGAGGGGCTGCTGTTTGTCCTCAACGATGTGATTACCGTTTCAAAGCTCCAGAGCGACCGTCTCGAGGTCGATCTCTACAAAGTCGATGTCGAGGATATTTTCGATGTCGTAGAGCGCTGGGTGAAACAGGAGATCGAGGGCACGGAAAAGCGCTTCATTATGCGCGCCGAGCCCGATCTTCCCATGATTGATGCGGACAGCCGCTATCTGCAGGAGGTTCTGAAGAAGCTGTTGTCCAATGCCATCAAGTTCACGGACGACGATGGAACGCTCGCTCTGTTCGCTCGCCGCCTGGCACGCGGCGGCGTCATGCTGTCTGTCTCGGACACCGGCATCGGAATGACAAAGCCGGAGATAGCCGTGGCGCTCGAGCCATTCGGCCAGGTCGACAATCGGCTGGATCGTAGTCATGGAGGGACAGGCCTCGGTCTGACTATCGCGCGCGGCTTGGTCGAGTTGCAGGGCGGCGAGTTGCAGATTGCTAGCGAAGAAGGGGTTGGAACCGATGTGGTTCTGATCTTCCCGGAAACCGAAGTTCAGGACTGACCACGTCATGGCGGCCTCGCTACAGGTTCAGGAAAGAGTTGGCGGTGGACAATCGCCTGCCGGCCGTATTGTTTCCGTGACCGGATCCCAGGCGGTTCTTCTGCTCGACTTCAGACGCGATGAGGACGACAAGATCGCGGCGCCGAACGCCGAACTCGGAACGCTTATGAAGATCGAGACGCCAAAATCGATCATTCTCGGGCTTGTTTCCGCAATGAGCGTCCCGGTCCCCTCGCAAACGGAGGGAGGGAGCGAAATACGGATCGCGGAACTCGAGCTTGTCGGCGAATTCGTACGCGGCAAAAACGGACCTCTGTTTCGCCGCGGCGTCTCGACCTATCCTGCTCTCGCCGACAAAGTGTATCGCGCAACTGCCGAAGAGCTACGCCTCGCCTATCTGTGGAACAGCGAAGGCGCGGTCAACATCGGAACGTTAAAACAGGATCCGACGATCCCGGCGATGGTCCATGTCAACGAATTGCTGGGTAAGCATTTTGCGGTTCTGGGAAGTACCGGTACGGGCAAATCCTGTGCCGTTGCGCTTCTGCTTCGGGCAATCCTTGCCAAGAATCCTCAGGCCCACATGCTGCTCCTGGATCCGCATAACGAATATGCCGCTTCGTTTGCCGGAGCAGCAGAGGTAATCCGTCCGAGCGATCTGGAAATTCCATTCTGGTTCCTGACATTCGAGGAACTCGTCGAGGTGGTCATCGGCAATCCCGAAGACGCGGAAATCGAAATCGAAATACTGGCTGAACTGGTACCTGCAGCGAAGTCGCGCTACGCCGCCAATCGGGGCCGCGATACGGGCCTGACGCTCAAGAAAAGCCTCAATCAGGTCGGTAATTTCACGGGTGACACGCCGGTCCCTTATCGCCTGTCTGACATCATCGCCCTGATCGACGAGCAAATGGGAAGGCTCTCCAACCACCGCGACCGGGCGCCCTATCGGCAGCTCAAAGCCCGGTTTGAGTCGATTTCTCAAGATCCCCGCTATGCTTTCATGTTCGGTAGCCTGACGGTTCAAGACCGCATGACGGAGATCATCGGACGTCTCTTCCGAGTACCCGTCGAAAACAAACCGATCGCCATTCTGGAGCTAACGGGTGTCCCGTCGGATATCGTGAATGTGGTTGTTTCGGTTATCTGCCGGATGACGTTCGACTTTGCTCTGTGGAGCGACGGCCAGGTTCCAATCACGCTGGTTTGCGAAGAGGCGCACCGCTATGTGCCAAACGACACCCATAGCGGGTTTGAGCCCACCCGACGCGCCATTGCCCGGGTCGCCAAAGAAGGCCGCAAATATGGCGTTTCTCTGTGTGTTGTGAGCCAACGACCATCAGATCTCGATCCTACCATCCTGTCGCAGTGCAGCACCATCTTCGCAATGCGCCTGTCCAACGAGCGCGATCAGCAGATTGTCGAGGCCGCCATCTTCGATACGGCCTCCAGTCTGCTCGAGTTCCTTCCTTCGCTCGCGACGCGGGAGGCAATTGTGTTCGGCGATGGCGTGACCTTGCCCGCCAGGGTCCGATTCAATGATTTGCCTGAGAACGCTATGCCACGTGGCCGAACGGCGCACTTCATTGAAAAATGGCGCCAGGGAGAGGGCGATGTCGACTTCCTCGACGCCGTTATCGAACGTTGGCGGGCTGCCGGATCGCCATCGGTGACCGACGAACTCGAAAATGAGCCGTCGAGTCACCTGGAAGCCGCCTATGCAGAGCTTGCGAGCCTAGAACAGCCCTTGGACGAGGCCGTCGCCGTCGATATGGATGGCGTTGGCGGCGGGGACCCTGGGCAAGCCCGGCATGGTCATGATGTCGCCGGTAATGGCCACGATGAACTCGGCGCCAGCCGATAGCCGCAGCTCCCGAATTGCGACCGTGTGACCGGTCGGCGCTCCCTTTTGCGTCGGGTCGGTCGAGAACGAGTATTGCGTTTTGGCCATGCAGACCGGGAACTTGCCATAGCCCGACTTTTCGAGATCCTCGAAACGCGCTTTTACGGCGCTGTCCGCCGTAATGTCGTCTGCTCCATAGATTTCCTGAGCAACTGTGCGAACCTTGTCCCACAGCGACATGTCGTCCGGATAGAGCGGTTTGAAAGCGGCCTTGCCCGAGTCGCAAACCTCGACAACTTTTGTTGCCAGATCGGCAGTGCCCTTGCTGCCATCCGCCCAGTGCGAGCAGCGTACGGCATCGACGCCGCGTTCCGCGCAGTAGTCCTGGATAGCCTGCATTTCATCGCTCGTATCCGACGTGAAGCCATTGATCGCAACGACCGCGGGAACGCCAAATTTGGAGACGTTTTCCAAATGCTTGCCGAGATTGGCCAGGCCGTCCTTGACCGCCTGAACATTCGGTGTGCTGAGATCATCCTTGCCGACGCCACCGTGCATCTTCAAGGCACGGATCGTTGCAACGAGGACGACGCACGAGGGGCTGAGCCCTGCCTTGCGACATTTGATGTCGAAGAACTTCTCGGCGCCCAGGTCGGCACCGAAACCGGCCTCTGTCACAACATAGTCGGCCATCTTAAGGGCGGTCTTTGTCGCCAGAACCGTGTTGCAGCCGTGCGCGATGTTTGCGAACGGACCGCCATGGATGAATGCCGGGTTGTTCTCGAGAGTTTGCACCAGGTTTGGCATCAGCGCGTCTTTGAGAAGCACTGTCATGGCACCGTCGGCATCGACGTCTTTTGCGGTGACGGGCTTGCGGTCACGCGTGTAGCCGACAACGATCTGGCCGATCCGGCGCTGCAGGTCATCAAGATCACTCGCGAGGCAAAGGATCGCCATGATCTCCGACGCCACTGTAATATCGAAACCGGATTCCCGCGGGAAGCCGTTGGCGACGCCGCCGAGAGAGCATGCAATAGAACGCAGAGCCCGATCGTTCATGTCGAGGACACGGCGCCATGTTACGCGTCGCGAATCCATTGCCGGCTCACTGCCCCAATAGATTCGGTTGTCGACCATCGCCGACAGAAGATTGTGGGCCGATGTAATGGCATGGAAATCACCCGTGAAATGCAGGTTGATATCCTCCATCGGCACAACCTGGGCGTACCCGCCGCCAGCAGCACCACCCTTCATTCCGAAGCACGGTCCAAGTGAGGGCTCGCGAATACAGATCGTCGCGCGCTTGCCGATATGATTGAGGCCGTCGCCGAGGCCTACCGTCGTCGTCGTCTTGCCTTCACCAGCCGGCGTCGGCGTGATCGCCGTGACCAGAATGAGTTTTCCATCCGGATTGGATTTCGTGGCGTCGATATGATCGAAAGAGACTTTGGCTTTGTTCGGACCATATTGCAGGAGTTGATCGGTCGGAATATCCAGCTTCGTTCCGATCTCCGCGATGGGCTGCATGGTCGCCTCGCGGGCGATCTCGATATCACTCTTTGGCGTGGACATTTCGCTCCCTCTCCTTGAGGTACTATTGGGTGTGTAGCGGCAATTTCAGTCGCCTTGGTATTTGGTATACCACACTGCCGATCCGAACCAACGCCGAACTTTGGGGCACCCCCTCTTTTGATGCATGAGGGATCGACTGCAGATGGCATCTGCCAACAAATCTTGCTGGCCTGAAATGTCCAAATCGTCGCGAAGGACCGTTGGTAGCGTGTCCGGAAGTAAGCCACTGCACTCGTTGCTGTAAACATGATGTTCTTTATCATCCAATTGATGAAACACAACAAAACAGCCTGAGTCTTGTGATCGACCGGGAGAGACTGCTAAAGGTCGGTTCGAGACATTGGATCGGAATTCTAAACAGGCGAGGTGATGGATATGAGTGCGGTCAATTGGAGGCCGGTGGGGACGGTCGACCCGCAATCGCTCGGTGAGAGCAGAGTCGTTGCTCACAGTGCCCTGCAGTGGCTGGCACGCTTGGCGTTGAGCTACGTCGAACCGGTCGACGATCAAAGCCATACCAATCTCGGTTGGGACGAAGCAATGAATGCGCTTGAGACCCGCGAGATTGCACCCGGAGTCACCGTCGAGTTGCGATTGCCCGATTTCACAATGCAATTCAAGGAGGAAGGCGAGCGCACGACGCACGAGATTTTTCTCGACGATCGTTCACCGGCCGCGGTCGAAGCCTGGATTCTGATCGAACTGCTGCACCGTCATATGGACCGGGATCGCTTCTCGAAAGATCTCCCCTATGACGTTCCGAATCTGATGGTGGGCGACGCGGTTGAATTCTTTCACGATCCCCATATTGCCGAGCTTGCAGAGTTGACCGCCTGGTTCGCCAATGCAAATGCGGTTCTTAGTGTCGTAAAGGAAGAATACGCATCAGTTTCCCCCGGCCCGTCCGAGGTTCGCTGCTGGCCGCACCATTTCGATATGGCGACACTGATCAGCTTCGAGACAGGCGATCCCGAAAAAGCGCGCTCCATCGGTGTTGGTCTGTCGCCGGGCGATGAGCACTATGACGAGCCTTATTTCTATGTCAGCCCCTACCCGCGCTTGTCGCCGTGGGAACTACCCGATCTTCATGATCTTGGCCATTGGCACAAAAAGGGTTTTGTCGGGGCTGTCGCACCCGCCTCCCGCATCGTTGAGAAAAGTGCCGGGGCCGATGACGTATTGGAGTTCCTGCGCACGTCGATTGAGACGGGCAAGACCAAACTCGAGCTTTGAGGCGTCAGATTTAGTTGGATCATTTCGCGTGACCAATTGATTTGTCGACCGATCAAATCTGAGGTTTACGCCTGATAGTGCGCAATGAGCCAATCAAAATTTGTGAAATCAATCAATTCGATCGATTGGTTGATTTTGCCTATGATAGTTTTCGATTGCCACCCGACGCATCTTCCCGGCATGTTCAACTCTCTGCTTACCCTGTCTTTGCATGGTACGAACAACGACAACTTGCTCAATTTCTGGCGGAAATGAAGCCATCGTTGACCGCATCTTCCGCGTCTTGCGCGCCAATCGAGATTGGCATCGTTGTATCTATCATCTTATAAGAACTTTTGATTTCACCTATTGGGCGCTTTGACATTGATTTTGCTAGACTGACGAGGAGCACGGACGGTTGATGTCCTTTACGGTCGTGCCTCGGGAGACGGAAATTTCGGAACGATGTCCCAGAGCGCCCCTGGGAACCAGAGGAGGTAGGAGATGCCTGCACGCAATCACAATCAATGGAACGACACGCCGCCGCTGAAACAAGGCGAGTGGGTCGACAGCCGGATTTACTCGGATCCGGAAATTTATGAGGAAGAGCTCGAGAAGATCTTCAAAAAGACCTGGATCCCGGTCTGTCACGAGTCTGAACTGCCGAAGCCCTATGATTTCCGCACGACGACAATCGCGCGCGAGCCGATTATCATCGCACGCGGACCCGATGATCAGATCCGCGCATTTTTGAACGTCTGTTCACACCGCGGCATGATGATCGAACGTCGCCCGTCAGGCTCCTTCATGGAAGGGCAGCCTTCAGGCAATCCCAAGCGCATGACCTGCATGTTCCATGCTTGGCAGTATGACATGAAGGGCAACTGCGTTTACATCAGCCGGGAAAAAGAAGGCTATCAGGACCGGGTCTGCAAAGAGCAGATGGGTCTGCGTCGCCTTCGCTGTGAAGTAAAGTTTGGTGGTTTCGTGTGGGTCTGCCTGGATGACAAGGTCGAGACGTCGCTCGAAGATTGGGGCGGAGAAGCCTTCAAGTGCATTCGCAAATCGATCGATACAGAGCCGCTTGAAGTCTTTCACTACCACAAGTCGGTTATCCAGACGAACTACAAGCTGTGGCATGACACCAACAGTGAATTTTATCACGACTTCATGCACTACCATAACCGTATCACTGGCTTTAACGAAGCCTACTTCGCCCGCAAGAACACGGGCTTCAAGAACGGACACGTGAATGTTGGCTCATTCGAAGTCCAGTACGAAGAGTATGAAGGGTTCGAAGATCGTGGCGAGTTGTCCTTCCCGCATCTGCCACCGAACCAGTTCTACATGGTCGACATTTTCCCGGGCATGAACTTCAACCTACGTGGCTCGGCCTTCCGTTGCGATGTGGTCACGCCTCTCGGTCCGGACAAAGTGATGATCGAGTTCCGTGGTCTCGGATTGAAGAGCGATACGCCTGAGGAACGCCAGACCCGAATTAATCATCATAACTCGATCTGGGGACCGTTCGGCCGAAACCTGCACGAAGATCTGATCGGCGTTACCGGCCAGGGATCGGCGATGATTCCGGGCGCAGAGCCGCGCAAGATTCTGCACGGCCGTCACGAGAACGAAACAGTTCATGACGAAAACGGCATGCGCCACTATTACGACGAGTGGGGCAAGTGGATGAACCGTCTGCCCTCCAATCCGGAACAGCCATACGCTCCGCCGGCCGTGGCCGCCGAGTAATCCGGAAAGCACCATGTCTCGCAGGGACGGTTGGTTGTGGAAACCGACCGTCCCGAGCGAAACGATACAAACGCCAAAATCCCAGTCCTCGCTGAAGGGCGCAAATCCGAGCGTGACTGGCAGAGGCACAAGACACCCAGGGGAGTAAAAATGAGCACGAACGGAGCAGGCGCCAGCGAGGCCGTCAAGGACACCATCTATCGATCCTGCCTACTACTGGATTCGGAAAAGTGGGATGATTGGCTCGAGCTCTGTGATGACGAGTTCCACTACGCCATCAAGGCATTCAGCCCGGAAATCAACTACGATATGACCTATTTCCAGGGCAGCCGCGCAGATCTCAAGAACATGTGTGAGATGCTGCCGAAGCATAACACCGATCATTCGCCGTTGACGCGCCACAGCACTGTCTATTCTGTCGACGTCGAGGACGATGGCAAGAAGGCGACCGCCGTCACATCGCTGGTCGTTTATCAAAACATGCTGGACGGTGTGAATTCACATCTCGATTCCGGAGAGAACCATCTCTTCCTGATCGGCAAGTATTTCGACACCTTCAAGATCGAAGACGGCAAGGCAAAGTTCGTCGGCCGCGAAGTTCGGCTCGATACGCGCCGCCTCGACAAAGGCTCGCACTGGCCAATCTAGTTCATTACGAAACAAACACCGCCTTGCGTCCGCATGGGAGCAAGGCGGTGACATTTGCGAAACGACACATTACGAACATCCGGCCTCTACGGATCCGGAGCAGATCCAACACAACCTGACAAGCCGGCCCGCATATGCGCGCCAACAATGAGAGCGCTATGAGCTGGAAAACTGTCTGCAAAGCTACCGAATTTCCCGACAACGGTTTGAAGCAGTTCGACGTCGACGGCACGGCGATTTTGCTCGCCAATCTGGATGGCGATTATTTCGCCTATCCGCCCTTTTGCCCGCATATGGAAGAGCGCCTGGAAACCTCCGGTCTTTGTGAGGGCGGCATGCTCACCTGCACGAAGCATCTGTGGCAATGGAATATGCGCACAGGCGCAAAAACGGGTCCCGCGGAAAAGGACCTCCTCATGTACGAGATCAAACGCGAAGGCGATGACATCCTCATCAATCTCGAAAAAGAGCTCGAATATGAATATGAGGAAGAAGATGAGGACGATGACGACAGCTTTTGGGATTGATGCAGACATGCATTTCTCCGCAACGATGTCATCGCTTCCAACTGACAAGGCCTAACAAAACATGCTGGTCCGTGCACGCAGCAAGAACGAGAAATTCAGCTTCGAGATCCGCGAAGGTGAGACGGTGTTGTATGCAGGACTTCGACACGGTCTTGCATTGCCCTACGAATGCGCAACCGGAACCTGTGGAACATGTAAAGCGCGCGTTCGAGAGCCTTCGACAATTGCCGAAGGTTGGGTCGACGCGCCTGGCAATACCTATCTCAAGCGCGAGCGCGGCGAATTTCTGATGTGCCAAACTTGCGCAGTGGCCGATTGCGAGATCGCCATTCCCGCTGAAATTGCAGAAAAACCCGTTGAAGCCAACGCACCGCACTGGACGACAGGCAAGCTGGGCGCCCTCAAACGCCTAACTCACGATGTGATTTCATTCACCGTGACAGTGGCCGACCCCATGACGTTCGAAGCCGGACAATTCGCAATCCTTCAGGTCCCCGCGGTCAAGGGATTTCGAGCCTATTCCATGGTGAACTTCGACCGCGATACGTCGACGCTTGATTTTGTCGTCAAACGCAAACCCGATGGCGCGTTCTCCGACTGGCTGTTCGATCAGGCTGAAGATGGCGTTGAATTGGAGGTGTTTGGTCCCCTGGGTCGGGCAGTTTTCAATCCAACAGAGAATAGAGATCTCATCTGCATCGCTGGCGGATCAGGTGTTGCCGGCATGATGGCAATCCTCGCGCATGGGTGCGAAGCGAATTACTTCGCTGAACGGAAGGGCCAACTCTTTTTCGGTGTGCGGACACTGAAGGACGCGTTCTTTATGGAAGAACTCGCGGGCTTTGTTTCTCAGTTTCCGGACAAGCTCGAAGTGACGATTGCCCTGTCCGATGAAGATGCACCGGCAGAGCCGATACCTTGCGGTGGACGCCTGCAATTCTCGACTGGTTTCGTTCACACGGTCGCCTCGGAGAGTATCGACGGACCCTGCGAAAACAGCGTCGCATTCGTTGCGGGGCCCCCGCCGATGGTCGACGGCGCACTGCGCATGCTGATCATGCAGGCAAGGCTTCCGGCCCAGTTTATACGATATGACAAATTCAGCTAACGGGTTGCAGCGATCGGCGGTTCATTTTTCCCCCAGAGAACGGCCATACTGTAACGCGACGTAAACGACTTCGAAAACAAACGAATCCCGGGTGGTAACAACTCATGGTGCAGAAGGCTGCAGCACTTGCCGTATTACAGAGCACAACTCTGTTTGAGGGCCTGTCCACGGAAACTCTGGAAGCGATTGCCGATGCCGCCACGCGGCGGACATTCGAAGAAGGCGACAGCGTCTATGATCTGGGCGACGATGCAGGCGAAGTCTATATCGTAGAGACCGGACGTATACGGTTTTCACTCGGCGCCGGAAACCGTGCCGGTGCATCGGGCTCAATCGTTATGCCTGGACAGGTTTTTGGCTGGGCGGCGGTCGTTGAAGAACAGCCTCGCCGAGTTGCAACAGCGTCTTGCCTGGAAGTTTCGACGGTCCTTGCCATCAGCGGCCAGCAACTCCTTGCCGTGTTTGCAAAAGATACGTCTGCAGGCTACATCGTCATGCGTCGCCTTGCGGGATTGATCGCAGGCAATTTCATGGAAGCCCTGGCGACTTAACACTCTGTGTAAAAAGCATTTTCGCGCCGCCTATAGACAATGACTAACTCCCTATAACCAGTATCTGGTTTTCGACTCTTTCAACGATGGTCTAGTTTTATAACTGTCGGTCGGATCGGGAGGACGGATTGGCGCTTTCTAGATAAACGGTATAGGGCGTCATGGTGTTCCACCGGATTCCCGATACCTAGAATAATGATCGCGCTACCTTCCAAAACAGACAAATGAATGCCTGACCCGCTGACGGCGTAGGGGACAGCCTATCTGTGTTCTATGGATCGGAATGGGAAAAACAGTCTGAGGAGAACGCTTCATGTCTGACTTGGAATTGGTCCACCCTATCTCTAGGGATGACGAAGGCGGGGGTGAATTAACGCCCACTGACAACCGACCGCAATCAGAACAACGTCGAGACTTTCTGCGTTATGGTGCTGCTTTCGCCGGCGCTGCAGTCGCAGCTGGTGCCGCCGGCACCGGCGCCGCCAAAGCCGCAAAGCTCTCCGTGCCGAAATCGAATAAGGAGATGGGCCGGGAGATCGAGCCCGCGGTCTATGGCATGCCTTCCAAGTTCGAGAAGCATGTCAAACGCCGACGCACGGACGTTTTGAAAAACAAGCAGCACTGGTCGGATTGGAGTATGACGCCAATCCATCAACAACCGGGAATCATTACGCCAAACGGCCTTTTCTACGAGCGCCATCATGCGGGCACGCCGGACATTAATCCTGAAGAGCACATGCTTGTCATCCATGGCATGGTCAAGCAGCCGCTCAAGTTCTCGATGAGTGACCTGATGCGCTATCGCGCCTCGTCCCAGTTCAACTTCATGGAGTGCTCCGGTAACACGTTGACCGACTGGCAGAAGGCAAAAGCCACGACTGTTCAACAATCTCATGGCCTGTTGTCTTGCGCGCAATGGACAGGTGTTCCGGCCTCGACACTTCTGGACGAAGCCGGATTGCAACCTGGTGCAAAGTGGGTGCTTTTCGAAGGCGCCGATGGTTCTGCACATGCACGTTCGATCCCGATCGGCAAATGCATGTCCGATACGTTGCTCGCCTATGCCATGAACGGAGAAATGCTGCGGCCCGAAAACGGCTATCCGCTCCGCGCTTTCATGCCGGGTTGGGAAGGCAATGTCTGTGTGAAATGGCTTCGTCGCATAAAGGTCTCCGACAAGCCGTGGCATCTTCGCAGTGAAACGGCCCGTTACACGGACCCGATGCCTGGTGGCAAATGGCGCCAGTTCTCCATGACAATGGAGTGTAAGTCCGTCATCACTCGTCCTTCAGGTGGTATGATGCTGCAGGGCCCTGGAACCTATGAGATCGAAGGTTTCGCCTGGTCGGGCAACGGCACCATCAAGTCGGTCGATATCACGACAGACGGGGGCGCGACGTGGCGTCCTGCAATGGTTGAGGGTCCGGTTATGGATCGCTGTCTGACCCGGTTCCGCTACACATGGGACTGGAAAGGCGGACCCGCCAAGATCGCTAGTCGGGCGGTCGATAGCACCAATTATGTCCAACCTCATATTACCGATCTTGCGGATCAGCGGTTCACGTCCGGGTTCGTTCAACATCACAACGGCATTTTCCCGTGGTCTGTCAGCGAGAAAGGGGAGGTCAAGAATGCGATCGCATAAGAAACTCGCAACAGCAGCTGCCGCTCTGGCAATTTCGGCATTTGTCGGTGGTCAGGCCTTGGCTGCGAAATACGGTCAACCCATCAGCGAAGCCGATGTTGCCGCTTGGGATATCGACATCTCCACAACTGATGGTGCCGGCCTTCCCGAGGGCAAGGGAACTGTGGCGGAAGGCGAAAAGATCTTCGCTGAGAAGTGCGTAGCTTGCCACGGCGAAAAAGCTGCCGGTGGCCCCATGTATGGCAGCATGGTCGGTGGAATCGGCTCGATGACGAAGCCGAAACGCAAACTAACGCCGGCAAGCATGTATCCTTACGCATCGATCCTGTTCGACTATACGCGCAGGACTATGCCGATGAATGAGCCTCAGAGCCTGACGAATAATGAGGTTTACGCTTTGACGGCCTATATCTACTCGCTAAGTGGATTGGTCCCGAAGGACGCGACAATGGATGCAAATGCGCTGAAGGCGTTGAAGATGCCCAATCGCGAAGGCTTCATGACCGATGATCGGCCGGATGCCAGTGCGGTCTTGTGCTCGGCAAACTGCCCGAAACTCGAACCGATTATCAAAAAGTAGAGCGTTGTCGGGTGTAAACCGTGCCATCGGCGTACATCCCAACTAAGACAAAAAAAGAGCCCGGCTCCTGAATTGGAGCCGGGCTTTTTTTATATGCCTTTTCGCTCGGTTCAACCGGTATCCGAAGGATCACAGATTGACCGTGTCGGAGGGTCAGCTCCCGGCGTCTTCCTTCTCGAGTTCTTCGAGTTTGGAGTCCCAGTTCATGTCCTTGGCAAACTTACGGACCTCGTCCTTGTCCATGTAGACGGTTTCCTTCGGGCCGGGATAGTCGCGGCTCTTAACGTCAGCCATGTAACGCGTGATGACGTCTTCCATGATCGGAATGAGATCGGTGTAGATACGCGAATGGCGCGGCACATGCTCTTCCCAAAGATGGAAAAGATCGGACGAAATAATATGGACGCCGTGCGCACGGTTGCCTGCACCAAGGCTGATGACAGGAACATCCAATGTCTCGGTCAGATATTCGCAAACCTCTGCGCTCGTGACCTCACACAGGATTGAGAAACAGCCCGCATCGACAAATGCCTGGGCATCGTCGATCAACTCTTTTGCGCGATCGGCCGTCTTGCCCTGAGCAATGAAGCCACCAAGTTGGGGCATGCGCATCGGTGTGATACCGATGTGTCCCTGGACAGGAACGCCCGCCTGAACGATCGCTTCGATATTCCTGGCATGATGGCGATTGCCTTCACACTTCATCACTTCCGCATTTGCTTCGTGGCAAAAACGTCCGGCATTCTCGACAGCCTGCTCGGGAGAAACATGGAAGCTCCAATAAGGCATGTCGACCATGCGCAGGCCATATTGGCTGCCGCGATCAATCGCTTGCGACATCATCATGACTTCGTCGAAGCTGACCGCAACCGTACTCTGATGGCCGAACAGGATCATTCCACCGGTATCGGACACACATAGAATGTCCATGCCCAGACGGTCCGATACGACCGCCGTTCGATAGTCGTAGACCGCCATCTGAGTAATGGCTTCGTTGTCACGCATGCGTTTTTGCAAAGTGCGAATAGTAACTTTTCGTCTTGGCTTGGCATCTGCCATGGAATTCCTCCCTATATGCCGCGGGGTCGCTAATGACGCTGACCGGCGAGCGCGGCATCGTAATGCCAGGGCATCTTTCGCATGGGTTGGAAAGGGAAGCCTGCGGCGCTCGTCGACTAACGGGGCGAACCTAGCACAGCGGAGACCGTCGGGCTACTTCGCAAACGCTACAAAAGCCTGAACTATCAAGGGTTTGCTAAAATCTATCACAGGCTCACCGAGAGGACGACCGGCCTTCTGGAAGTGGGGTCTAGGACCAGGGACGTCGCGGCCGAATCTTCTCGGAATCATAATAGGGTAGGGGAACGAGATCGATCTCTCGGAAGGTTTCGGATGGGTCGGTGAAGACGCGGCGCTCGGCATCTTGCCGAGCCATGATGAAGCCAAGACCGAGAACACCCTCGGCGACGATGCTTCGACAAGCCGATGTCGGAATCAGAATTCCGGGTTCATTAGGACGAACGGGACGAACGGAGGGACGCCACAAGACCGGATCGGCGTTCGTATGAGCGCGAAAACAAACAAGAGCAATATCGCTGTCGCACCGGAACTCCGCAGCGGCCGTGTATGTCGCATATCCGATTTCCCGCGCAGCGACCCGTACTCGGAATTCATTTGCAAATAGAACGAAGCCGGCCTCGATACGCAGAAGATCGATCGCAGCGAATCCAGCTGGCTGTGCGCGATCCTCAAGTCTCTGCCAAAGCGACGGTCCGACCTCTGCGGGTACGATGATCTCAAATCCCGCTTCGCCCGTGTATCCAAGGCGCCCGACGACGCACCGATGCCCCAAAAGCTCTGCTCTGCAAAAACCAAAGTAGGGAAGTTCAGAGATCGAACTGCAATCGCCGAGACCTTCAAGAGTCGCGAGGGCTCGCGGCCCTTGAATGGCAAAGATGGAACTGCGTTCACTCAGATCCGAAACCGTCGTATCTGCGTCGGCGAGGGATCGGAGCTGGACTATGTCGTCATGCACACCGCTCATGACTTCATAGTGATCCGGTCCATGCTTCCATATCGTCAGATCGGAGGTGAGTTCGCCAAGGTCGTTTTCGCGGAAGGCGTAACGAATTCGCCCGATATTCAATCCATCAAGCGGGCGCCGGGTCAGTTTTGCAATTGTGACCTGCGCCGTCGGACCGTGAACTTCGGCGCGTGACATGAACGAAAAATCGAAGAACGCCGCATTCTGCCTGCACGCTGCAGCCTCGGCGAGCGGATCGCCATAATCGCGAACGAATGTCCCTGGATCCCAAACTTCGGTCATTCTGATCGCACGCCCCTGTCTTTCATTTCCGCGTCGGCCGCAGCTATCTGGACGGTCTTTTTTTGTGATAAATGATATCTATCAACTTTTGAATATGGTACACTTTGCGAATATTCGAAATTGAGGAAACGTCAGGCGGCCCAAGGTGCAGCAAGCATCAACCGTCCCTATTGAGGCAAACACACATGTTCCTTCGCCAATTCAAATATCTCGTTGCCGTGACAGAGGAAAAGCATTTCGGTCGGGCTGCCGAGCGCTGTCATGTCACACAACCGAGTCTCTCGAGCGGAATCAAGCAGCTTGAACTCGAACTAGGCGTCCCCGTTTTCCTGCGCGGCCGCGGTCAACGTTTCCACGGCCTGACGGCGGAAGGACGCCGCGTTGCCGAATGGGCGCGCCGCATCATCGCCCATTGCGATGCGATGCGCGACGAGTTGGCCTCGATGCATGACGACCTGACAGGCAATATCCGCATGGGCGCAAAACCATCCATGTCACCGGTCGTGCCGCTTCTCATGCGCCGTATGGGAGAACGCTATCCTGGCGTGCAAGCCGATATTCAGTTCATCGGTATCGATGCAATGAAGCTCGGTCTTTCAAACTTTTCGCTCGACGCCTGTATCACATATCTCGACTATGACGATCTTGGTCGGCTAAACACGATGCCGATCTATGACGAGCGGCTCAGTCTGCTGGTGCCCGACAGCCCCGCGTTTGAAAACAAGGACACCATTACCTGGGCGGAGGCGGCTGAGCTACCATTGGCATTGCTCGGAGAATCGATGCATGAACGCCAGGTCGTTGACCAAGCCTTCGAACGTGTCGGTTGCCGCCCGGATCCACGAGTCGAGTCCGATTCCATCCTGCATCTGACATTCCATGCACAATATGGCGAACTGGCTACGATCATTCCTAGCCACTTCACACGCGTTCCGGGTCTCCATCCGGGAACCAGGTCGCTAGAGCTTGTGGACCCTGTCATCAGTCAGCAAGTTGGCCTGGTATGGGCCGATGGCGAGCCCACCATGCCGATGGCGAGCGTCATGGTATCCATCGTCGAAGATATGAAGGCTTCGGGAGAGCTTGAGCAGCACTTGGGCGAGTTTGCGGTCGTCGAAAGACTCCCGGAAGTTGCCGAGTAGATCAGGGTTCGATCGATCAGCCTACCAGTAGACCTGGATATGATAGACCGCGACGAAGAACGCGATCACCAGGACGATGAAGGGCAGAAACGGCAACAGGCTGTTGAATGCGCGCATGGATCAATCTCATAGCCGGAACGGCAACGGGAAAAAGAAATCTGTTACATAGAGAAGTCCGGCCAAGCCGGTAATCGATCCGAGCATGACCTTGAGAAGGTGTTCGGGAACAAAGCGCTGGGTCTTCGCCGCGCACCATGCACCAAGAATACCGCCTGCCGCCGCAAAGAATCCCCAGGCCCACTCCGGCGCGATGGCTGTTCCGGTTACGGCAGGCAGAATAACGCCATAAGTAAAGAGGCCAACGGCCGAGAGAACGATCACATAGGGGATTGTTGCGGCAACCAGCACGTACATGGGAAGGCCATAGACGGCTGCAAAGATCGGCACGAGCAGGAAGCCGCCACCGACTCCGAGAGCTGCCGAGATCACGCCTACCAATGCACCAGTCATAAACAGGAACGCCCGGTTAACGACCCAGGTTTCGCCCCAAAAACCAATCGTCAGCTGCAATCCATCGCGAGCGAGCGTTTCGATCCCGACACCGTCAGGCAGTCCTGCCGGCGACAGCCCTTTCTTTTTCCGGGCGGCCGCCTCTTCGCGGAATTTTGCGTCCAGCCCACTCGGATTTCCTCTGGCTTTGTAGCCCTTTGCTGCAGCGAGACAAAGATGCCCACCGGCAACGACGAGTGCCAAACCGACGACCAAGGTGAAAGGCTTTGTATCCGATAAAAGCGTAATTCGCAGAAACGGCCCCGTCAGGCCCCCGATCACACCGCCGAGACAGACCCACATCGCAAGATCGAGGTTCCATTGCCGGTTGCGGCGGAACCCGAACAGTGCTCCGAACGGATTGAGGAATGTCAGAAGCTGCGTCGTCGGCGTGACATGAGCCGTTGAGAATTGCAGGATCGACATCTGATAGGGAAGCGCGAAAATCCCGGCGGCTTCACCGACAATTGCCATGGTGTATCCTGTCCAGAACCCCATCCAGATCAGATGCCAGATCGGCACCTTCACGCCAGCCAGCGGGAAGGCGATTTCACCGCCGGGAAGGAATCCATGCTGCCAGTAAGCAGAGGCGAATCCAGCGGCAAGCACGACGACAATCAAGGGCAGTTGCTCAACTGCGAATTCACGCACGATCGACGTCGGTGCACGGCTCTGTGCGCTGTCACTCATGGATGGGCCCTTTCGGCCTGCAACCACTGGCTGCGAGGGATCTGGTTTCCGATTTGGTCTTCAGGGTCTCTGGCTACCCGGCACCGGGATGGCCATGGCGGGTGTCCGATCCAAGTCGACTGTCCGACTGTCACGGATCTATCACATGTGTCCTTATTTCAGGTTTATCGAGCACGGGCAAATCGCGTTACGCGCTGACGTTCGATCGCCGTGCTGCAGGGCCGAATCCGGCCTGCCGTCCTCCATCGGCACTCGAATGACCCAACAACAGGTCCGGCCGCATGACAACGACCTGACGTTTTCTGATCCGAATGATCCCCTGATCCTGCAGTCGATCGAGCGTTGTCGTCACCCATTGGCGCGACGCACCAACCATGTTTGCGAGATCTTCATGGGTAAATTGCCTGGTGACGGCAATACCGCCGGATTTGTCGGCTTCCCCATGCGCATCGATGAGGATCAGTAGAAGTTGCGCAAGGCGCTCAGAGACTGATCGTGTACCAAGCATCTGGACCAGCGACGAAAAACACTGGCCTTTGTATACAAGAGCTTCCGCAATTCCGATGCCCAATTGCGGGATTTCGCCCATCAGTTTGCGCAGGTCCCGCCCCTTTATCGCCATCAACTCAGTCTGACGAACCGCCATTCCCGACCACATATGGATCGAGTCGCCAAAGACATCGGGGCCACCGACGAAATTGCCGGGCTGCCAATAGGCAAGTGTAATTTCGCGACCAGACGGAGAGGAATAGAAAGTGCGGAACAGACCGGACTCGATGATGCAGATCCCTTCGTGACGATCGCCTTGCCTAAATAGCATCTCCTTGGGTGACAGGTTCTGCCGCCGCACATATTCGAAGACGCGCCGCCGCTCCTCCGGCGACAGCGCGCCGAGAATATTGGGCTGGCGGAGATTCGGCGAACCCAGTTCGAGCAAATCGGCGAGGCTCGGGCCTCGTCCATTTGTTCTGCCAGCAGCGGCTGCCGCCATGGGTTCCTCCAATCAAACGCGAATGCGCGAACCTTCTCTGTCGAAAAACGGGGTTTCGACGATCTTAGCAGAAAGCGGACCTGTTGGCGCGACGATTGTCAGAGCCGTGCCAATTCCGGACTGCGCGACCGGCACATAACCCAGACCAATGACTTTGCCGAGCGTCGGGCTATGGGCTGCAAATGTTGCGTGGCCGATCTCGTGTCCGTCAACATGGATCGGAGTTCCCGGCGTCACCACAACAGGTGGTCCCTCCACCTCATAACCGACCAGCTTGCGAACGATTCCCTCATCCCGGATACGGAGCAGGGCATCGCGGCCGACGAATTCACCTTTTTCCAGTCGAACAAAACTATCGAGGCCGGCCTCAAGCGGGTTTGTCGTCTCGTCGATTTCGCGCGTGTAGATATGATAGACCTTCTCCAGCCGGAAGATCCCGACGGTCTTGTTGCCGCACAACTCCATCCCATGCGGTTTGCCCGCTTCGACGAGGGCATCATACATGGCCCATGAATATCCAGGATCGTAGATGATCTCGTAGCCAAGCTCGCCCGTCACACCTAGGCGGGCGAGAATGCAATCGATACCGCCAATCTTCGTTTGGACGCAGCGGAAATATGGAAGTGCCTCGTTCGAGATATCCGCCTCCGTGATCGGTTGCAGGATATCGCGCGATTTGGGTCCTTGGATTTCGATGATTGTTGTGCCGTTGGTCTGGTCATTGATCGCCAGATCTTTGTCGCCAATATGTGACGTCAACCATCCGGGCGTCTTATGGACATTGAATGCTGCTGCTGTCAGCAGGTATTTGTCGGGTGCCAGACAAAGCACAACCAGATCGTCGACGATACCACCGTCCTGATTGAGCAATGCCGTGTAATAGCAGCGTCCCGAATCTGGTTTGATATCCGCGGCGCAAACACTCTGGAGTGCCGCGTTGGCCTCACGGCCTTCCACATAGATTTCACCCATCTGGTGGCCATCGAACACAACCGCTCGATCACGGCATGCCTGAGATTCTTGCTCGAGCGTCGAGAAATGCTCTGGCATTTCCCAGCCGGCAAAATCCATAAATCCTTTGGCACCATGTGCGACATGCGAACCATAATGCGGCGAGCGCTTCAACATTTTGCTCATTCAAAACCTCTGTTCATTGAAATGTATCGATGCGTCTCGGAGCCGTCCGCTCCGAGACGCATTGGCGATATTAGACGTCGCGACGTGGGATGTTGGTTCCCTTATGCCACATATCGAAGTGGTTCTTGTGCGTATCGAGATAGGCTCCTTCTTTGAAGTACTTGTCATAGAAGTCCGTATCCAGATGGTGCACCTGAATGAAGTAGAGCAGATGCATCGTATCGTTGTGCGCCGGAAACTTGCCGTACTCTTCAAACATGTAGCGGCAGATATCCTTGGTGCATTCGATGCCCTCTTCACTCAGTCCGGGCACTGCCTTTTCGAACTCTTCGTTCGAAACCGTATGCGGCAGCACCATACCTTTCTGCTCCCAAGCGTCGAGATTCTCGTCCATCCCCGATACGGCTGCTTCGACGGCTGCGTCCATGTCTTTGTAATAGGGAGGGCAGAAGGATTCGAAATAGCCGTCGAGCCCGACCGGGTTTGGCAAGGGGTCGTCCTTCGGCGTGACGTGGCGGAAACCGAGGCCCTTGCAAATTGGCGTACCACCCATCACCACATGAGGCGTGAATCCGCCATGCATCCAGCCGCCAAGTCCCATGGCCTGCATGGCCAGCATCATCAATTGCCCCATCATTGCACCCTCAGCACAAAGCCAGGAGACGATGATTTTCTCGAGACGGCTCAAGGGCAGGATCTTGGATTTATCGAGAAGACCCTTGTCCGCCCACTTCTCACAGCCTGCGGGCCGCATACCGCGTCGGTCGTCACAAATGTAGTAGCCGCCACCCTTGGTGTACCGCGCCGCACCTGCAGTATCGACCATATTGACCATCAAGCGGATGAGATCCTGACTGATATCCGTCACAGGCATGAACAGGGTCGACCCGGGTTTGTTGGTTACCCAGTGGTTGTGGGCATAGAGACCAGGCTCGGCCCGCGGGAGGTCGAATCGTCCGTCACCGAGTTTCACGGTGTACTCGTCATAAAATCCCTTGATCTTGTTTCGGTCTTCCTCCGTTTCATACTCCCGCATCTTCGACATTTTGTGTTTCGTACCCTGGTAGAGGTACAAGCCGTCGTCGTTCGTGAAGAACAGCTGGGTGCGATGTGCGCCGACAGCGCTCGGATGCGTACGGCCAACGGACTTCACCATGCCGCCTTGCGTATCTCCCTCGCACAGAATCGCACCTGTTACGCCCGTCGCGGCAGCGACGAGCATTGCCGTCTCCTCCTCCGACAGCGGAAATGGTTCCTTGTCCGATTTGTAGACAAAGGGTCCGTGGCTGAGCTCCATGCCGAATCCGAACCGACGCGAACGCCGGCCGGTGAGCGCTTCGAATAGTGGAAAATTCCACGCCGCTTCGACTTCGGGCTTCATGCCATAATTGTCGCTGCCGTCACTCATTGGATGGGTCCTCCTGCTTCACGGGTTCATTGGGTGCTTTAGCCAGGGCAAGGAAGGGCAGGCCGAGTATCCAGGGAAGCATGCGCGGACGCAGTAGCCTGCCGAAGATTACGATCAACTCACGCGGGGTGATATAGGTTCGGGCGTCCCAAACGCCCATCCGCCCGATCATTACGAGCTTGCCCTGTTCAGTCTCGAACCGTTCAATGGTGATCTCAAAGTCACCAGCCATCGAGCGAATCAGCATTGCCTAGCCGCCTCCTCCCTTGAGGGTCTTCGGTTGGTCCACTCGATTGCAAAAATTGCAATGATTGAGACGCCGCGCCCCATTTTTCTATGACTTGATCGTCCGGTGTCAGTTGACAGCCGTCAGTCAAGTAGTTGACATTCACGCTTCCGTCGGCGTTGCATCATGTCCGAAAATCGGATGGTGCAATCGGCTTAGACAAGGACGTTTCCAACCCTGGCGGATAGTGAAAAAGGCTCTATAATTCAGAGCGATACTAGACAAGAGCGCGCACGCCCAAAGGACATCAGCATGGAACAGCTTGTTCGCTGGCTGGAAGAACAAGGGCTCGATCGTCACATTCAAGTCTTTGCTGAGCATGACATCGACTTTGATGTTCTTCCACATCTCACCGACCACGACCTGGTTGAACTCGGCCTGTCGATTGGTGACCGACGTCGGTTGAAAGTCGCGATTGCTGGCCATGATCGTGCGCATCAGCCAAATGCTGCACCTCTTTCCATACCGGTCAATCCAGGAGACCCTGCACTGTTTGCGAGGGCGACTATGGAAGGTGAGCGAAAACACGCAACTGTCCTGTTTGCCGATATCGTCGATTCGACACGGCTGACCTACGGCAAGGATGCAGATGAGGCGGATATTCGCCTTTCGCCGGCGATAGACGCCATGCGGAACGCTGTTTTCCGTTATGAAGGCTATGTGCGGCCCCGAGGCGATGGGATACAGGGAATCTTTGGTGTGCCTCTAGCCCATGAAGACCATGCGTTGAGAGGATGCTATGCCGCGCTCGATATGCTCACCGCTATCGCCGAACTCAACAAAACGATGCGTGAGACATCGGGGGAGTTCATTCAGGTCCGGATTGGTTTGAATTCCGGTGAACTGCTCGTAAAAGGCATCAGAGATGATCTTCTGATCGAGATCGACGCCGTTGGGCCGATGATAGCTCTGGCCTCTCGGATGGAGAGTCTCAGCCCTCCGGGTGCGGCACAAATTACTGCCGAGACGATGGCACTTGTCGAGGGTTTCGTAGACGCAGAATGCATTGGCAATTTCTCAGTTAAAGGTGTCGATGAACCCGTCACGGTGTACCAACTAAAAGGTGCACGGGCACTATCGACACGGTTCCACGGAATTGCAGCGCGTGGATTGACGCGCTTCATCGGCCGCGAGGACGAACTGAAGGCCCTTGCGCGCTCATGGATCACAACAACGACCGGTCAGGGCTCGGTCATTGCTGTGGATGGCGAGCCCGGTGTTGGAAAGTCGCGCTTGTTCTGGGAATTCGCGCACTCGCACGGCATGCGCAACGCGCTCATTCTTGAAGCGAGTTCCGTCTCTTACGGTCGCTCGATGCCCTATCTGCCGATGATCAATCTTGTGCGTCAATATTTCAAAGTGCAGGCTACTCACGATACAAGAACCATCAAAGAACAGGTCAACGGCAAACTGATGACCCTGGATGAAGATCTACTAGCGTCCAGGTCTGCCATATTTGCGCTTCTGGGATTAGAGTTCGAAGATCCCGAATGGTTCGCGATGGATCCCGTCCAACGACGGCTTGAAACCATCGGAGCGATAACGGAATTGTTGCTACGCGAAGCACACGTTCAACCGCTTTGCCTGATCTTTGAAGATCTGCATTGGATTGATGCCGAGACCGAAGCGATCCTCGACAATATCGTCGATGCCTTGCCGACAGCACCAATTCTTCTGCTGATCAATCATCGGCCCGAATATGAGTGCCACTGGACGCAATTACCATGCGGCTCGCATCTGACCATGCAGCCCTTGCAGGAACCTAGGGCAAAAGAACTACTCGATGGACTTCTTGGTGAAGACGAAGAGCTGGCTTTGGTTAAAGACAAGCTGTTTCAAATCACCCAAGGCAATCCGTTCTATCTGGAAGAAACGGTACAGACGCTAAAGGAACTGAACGTATTGTCGGGCGCATCCGATGCGATCCGCTCGTTCGAGCGACTGGCAGAACTTGAGGTCCCCGCATCAGTTCAAAGTACGCTCGAAGCGCGGATTGACCGGTTGCATCCGGACCACAAACATGTCCTTCACTTTGCTGCTGCGATCGGAAAAGTTGTGCCGCATTCCGTTCTCGCAGCGGCCATTGATCTTTCGGAAGAGCGACTGCGGACCGGTTTGCAGCAACTTCAGGATGCCGCCTTCATTTACCAGACAAAGGACCATCCGGCACGTGAATACACTTTCAAGCACGCCCTCACGTTCCAGGTCACCTATCAAACGCTGACGGCCAAACGTCGTCAGTCTATTCACAAACGGATTTTGCGGGCGATGGAAGCGGTCTATGCTGAAAATCGCAGCGAGCGCATCGAGCAACTTGCCGACCACGCCTATCGCGGAGAAGCCTGGAGCGAGACGGCGCGCTATGCCTTTGAAGCTGGACGCAGCCTGTATGACCGGTCCGCAAATGGCGACGCAAAAACCTATTTTGCCAGGGCACTGACGGCACTGGAGCGACTTCCTGCCAGCTCCGAACACAGAACACTGGAGCTTGATGTTCGTCTTGCGATGCGACAGGCCCTTCTGAGCCTCGGCGAGATCGAAGGTATGAGGGCTGTCTTGGATGATGCCGAGTCTGCATTCTTGACCGTCGACGATCCAGCTCGAAAAGGGCAATTCGAGGCTTTCCTCAGCGGCTACTATTTCGTGACGGCGAAACCAGAAAAGGCTGTCGAGCATGGCCTTCTGGCCGCGGCGCTTGCAAGACATAGTGGCAATTTTCAACTAGAGGTCGAAAGCGCGTTTCGAATCGGTCAGGCCTACTATTACTGTGCACAATTTCAGGAAGCGATCGATCAGCTCGAAGTCGGTATCGCGCTCCTCGAACCTGATCGAAATCTTGAGCGGTTTGATATGGCTGCTCTGCCCTCCGTCATCTGCCGCACCTGGTTGGTGCATAGCCTCACTGAAATCGGTGCATTCGGCCCTGCTTTAGACCGCGCTAACGAAGCAGTCGGATTTGCCGAAGAGGTTCAGCATCCTTCGAGTATTTGTTTTGCGCATTGGTCTCATGGCCACGTCCATCTCCATCAACGGAATTTTCCAAGCGCACTCATTCACTTTCGTCGCGGATTGGATGTTTGCCGCCGCTGGGGTTTGCGAAACTGGTTTCCGCGACTCGCAAGTTCAGTCGGAATCGCGAGTGGACTAACGGGACATTCAGAAATAGGTCTTGCCGTACTTAGAGATGCCCGTGCCACACTTGAGGATACGCGGCACGTTGTTGATGAACCCATGGTTTCGCGTCGACTTGCATCAATCCATCACAAACTGGGAGATGCCGAGGCCGCCTTATCCGAGGCAAGAGCGGCACTGACTCTCTCTCGTTAGGCCAATGCGCGGTGCGATGAGGCTTGGGCACTGATCCTTCTTGCAAGAATTCATGCAGATACATCGGGGGAAGATCCGGCGATTGCGGAGGCTTATGTAAATCAGGCACTGACTCAGGCTTTGGACCTGGGAATGAAGCCACTCGAGGTTCGATGCCTTGAGATACGCGGATCTGTTCTTGAAAACTACGGTCGACACGAAAGCGCTGCAGAGTCGCGCCGCAAGGCTGCTGATCTTGCAATCCAGATCGGCATGAATCTGACCCGGTCGGCTTCGATGAACACCGACACGGAATACTGTTGAAAAAACAGATCGACAAGACAATATGACGCGAATATTTCTGTTGAAAACTGAAACAGTCATATATTTCAATGATTTAGTTTAGATAGACAAATTCTATCAATAATGTGGATTAATAACGGTTCGGAATCACCTTTTGAGAAAAATTTGAATGGGACTTGTCAAAAGCCGACCCACAAAAAGTTGTGTTTGAAGAATTTGTTTATGAAAAAATTTCAATTTCTTTACAGCGAGGGTAGCGGCAACAGAGCAATATGCTATGTTAAAAATGTCTACTCATTGTTCCAAATGTTCCATAAGCTGGAGGAATTACCATGGCTACTGCCCCGTCGGGTAACGAAAACTTCTTTGCGGTCATCAAGGTGCAGGGTCCTGCCGACCCGGGTGATTTCGACGCCTTCAAGAAAAAACTCAACACTTTGGTTGAAGAACACGAAATGGCAACGCTTACCCATAAGCGCCTCATTGATAAGGACTCAGAAGAAGACACCTCCTTCGAGCCTGAAAACAGCTAAACGGCACACAGGTGGCACGCATGTCGAACACCGAGCCTGTTCCTCCTTCGAGTGGGCTTGGCGAGAGTATTGAAATTGAAGTTGGTACGGATCGGCAATCGTTGGAAGAGTTTCACATTCGTGTGCGAAAGCTCGCCAAGCAATATGGCGTAAGTGTTTCCGAATTTCGCATTGAGCCGATGCCGAAATCGGAAAATAGCAACGCTGACAGCTGAAGACTGGCCACCTGGTCGCAAGCGCAGTTTGCCGGTCCGTACGATTCCTTCGCCGTCTAATGAACGATTACGGGTTTGCTCGTTTTGCGTTCCGCTTCCATCAAAGCGGCAGCTCGTCCATCTCAACGATACTGGGCAACGTGTCTTGGTCTCTGATCAGATAATGATCTGGGGCATAGTTGCGACTGTCGGTCACGTAAACGGGCTGACCTAACGCGAGATTGACGTAGAGGTGAGCCATATTGTGCTCGCCCACAAGATCATAGAAGTTGGTTATCATCGCAAACCGACCGGCATTAATTTCGGTGATGTTGGAGATGCCGTCCTCATCTTGTTTCATATCGATGCTGAACACACCGCTTGTACTGCTGTCCAGAACGTGCATGGCTTTCTCACAAATATCGAGCGTCGCGTCGTCGCGGAGAGTCTTGGCGATTGCCGGCGTTGAAGACATTCCGCTCGGATTGTGACCGCCACCGAGATATGACAAACGCTCACACATTCTCAAAAGAACCGGCTCACCTTGATGCCAAAGCCCCTGTACATTGAAATCTCGACCAGGAAGAAACTCTGAGATGACAAATTCCTCTACAGCTAATCCGCGCAGATCATTCCAATAGGTAATCCAGTGCCAAGCCTGTTCGCCGTTCTGCACCTTGGTGGCGCCTCTGGATGCAAATCCCTCGCGAGTGCGGCACCACATCAGCGGCGGATCGCCAAGTCGCTCAAACGCATCGAATACATCTTGTCGGGCGCTGATCGGGAATGTTTTGGGCATGGCAATCCCAGCTTCTCGTAAACGCTCACCAAGCTGATACTTGTCTTGGCACAGCGAGATTAGCTCGGTGGCAGGCAGATAGACACGACATGGAAGCGCTTCCCTGACGCTCGCCAGCGCCAACGTATCTTCGTCATTTGTCGGAATGATAAGATCGATCTGCTGATCCGTTATGACCTTGGCAATCGCGACGGGGTAATCGCTCGACGAGGGATGCGGAACAACAAAGTTTTCGACCATATCCGACTTCGCCAACATGAACCGATCAAAATGGCATCCAATCGCGTGAATATCCGAACCAGTCGCACGTAGGCTACGGGCCAGATTGTTGGCACGACCTTGCCCAGCGCCTGTCAGCAACACGCGATCACTCATATTGAACTCCGTTACAGCCCAAGGATTTCGTGCAGATATATTGAGAACATCCATCAAAAGATGATTGGTAGGAAGAACCTTGGCAACTGAAATCAGGCTGTGAGACGCCATTTCTAAAAATTGGCCATGCCAATTGGCACCAACTGATCAAAAACAACGATCCCATGTTCGATTTGCCGCAGCGCTGATTGTTGATGAAATCTGGCAGCAAAGATGGAGATGAACTAAACAGTGTTGTCATCAGCGCTTAATCCATAATAAATGCAGAAATTTGTGATGATGGCAGAGAATAGCGAGAAGCGTTCCTTAAGGTTTGTGCACGTGTTTGCAGACCTCAAAGAGGATACGGTTTCACGGTTGGATTCCCATTGCCGGTGGCGCACTCATAAACCTGGAAGCGATGTCGTTGGTCTGGGCGACAGTGCGACGGATGTCTATTTCCTCACGGACGGATTGGCACGCGTCGTCATCCATACCAGTCGCGGCAAAGACATTGCCTTTCGAACCATAAAGACAGGTGACATCTTCGGCGAGTTTGCCGCCATAGACGGCGGGCCGCGTTCTGCGAGTGTAGAAGTTCTCAAACCAAGTCTGATCGGATCCATGAGCGCCCAAAAGTTTCGCGCGGCGCTGATCGATGACCCCGAGCTAAGCTTGGCATTGCTACTACAGCTAACCGGTGAGGTTCGCCGTCTGACTGCAAGGGTTCTGGAGTTCAGCACACTCGCGGTCGCAAATCGAATTCAGTCCGAATTGCTGCGTTTGGCTGACGGCGAAGCCAATCCAGAAGGAGAGGTTTTCATCCGTCCGGCACCGAAACACGCATTGATTGCCAGTCGGGTCAGCACGCATCGCGAGGCGGTGACAAAGGAATTTGGCAGACTAACCCGCCTTCGTATTATCGAGCGCCGCGGTCCTGATCTGGCCGTTACTGACATCGAACGCCTCGCCCGCATGGTCCGTGATGCAAGCAACGAATAATATCAGCGGCGGCCACTGTTGACCCTTGGGTTCAGCCCTTTGTTCGAAATATGGCAATTGTGAGTTTCCCCACATTCTTCTTGGGCATCTTTGGTTACCTTACCTATCACTTGGTCATGTCGGAAAACAGCTATAGAGCGCACCAATGACGCCGTCTCGGACTCCTTCGATATGACATTGGTCGCCGGCATACCGAACGACCAGTACTTTGGCCGGCGTCCTCCGGTCGCTCATAACAGTCATTGGCTCCGGAGCGGACAATGAAACATGAGCTCAGGCGTGTGACTTTGTTTCAGAACGTTTCCGATAACGTCTTGCGGGAGTTGCAGGGCCTTTGCCAGTGGCGCGAGTTTGCCGCAGGTCAAGAGATACTCGGTCATCACGAGGAGTCGAATGACGTCTTCTTTCTGATCGACGGGACGGCGAGGGCGGTTGTGCATTCGGTATCGGGCAAAGCGGTGGCCTTTCGCGAAATGAAGGCCGGCGACATCTTTGGTGAATTGGCGGCGATCGACGACCGTCCACGTGCAGCGTCGGTGAAGGCGTTGACGTCCTGCCGAGTGGCCTCGATGACTCCGGATCGCTTTCGTGAGACAATGACGTTGCATCCGCAAGTGGGCGAAGCCGTCCTGCGGCACCTCGTCGTACAGATCCGTAGCCTTTCGGAACGTGTCTTCGAATTCAGCACGCTTCCTGTGAAGCACCGCATTCAGGCTGAATTGCTGCGATTGGCCGAACATGGCGCAGTTGCGGACTCAGAGGCGCAAATTGAACCTGTGCCGACCCATGAGGAAATCGCCAACCGGGTCAGCACCCATCGCCAGGCGGTGACTAGCGAAATGAACCGACTCGTTCAAGCCGGGCTCATAGAGCGCGACGGCAAGCGGCTGCGGATCAAGGATATGGAACGCCTGATACAAATGGTTCATGAAGCCACAGGCGACTGATACTTGCTGAATCCACCGCTACAGGCTTTGTTGATAATCTCCTGACAAGTACCAGTCTTGATAGCATAGCCGCCCAATAGGTCATCTCGAAAAGGTCTCGCATGGCTGTGAATGCAACCGTACGCCGTGATCCTGCATTTATCGACGCAATCACAGCGTTGAAGCAACGTCTCTCCGAAATTCAGGATCTGGAGTCAGCGGCCAAACTGCTTTCCTGGGACCAGGCAACATACCTGCCGGCAGGCGCCGCCGAAGCCCGCGGCAGGCAATTGGCAACAATCAATCGTTTAATCCATGAGAAGGCGACAGATTGCGCGATCGGACGGCTGCTCGACGATCTCATGCCCATGACAGACGATCTACCGGAAACCTGCACGGACGCCGGCCTGCTGCGTGTGGTCCGGCGAAACTTCGAACGGGCCTTGAAGATACCGGACGATTTTGTCGTCCGGTCTGCGACAAGTGCCTCGTCTGCCTACAGCGAGTGGACACGTGCGCGCCCGGAAAGTGATTTTGCCGCAATGGTTCCCCACCTCCGGCGTGCTGTTGATCTCGCACACGAATATGCTGGTTTCTTCGCCCCTTACGACAATGTCGCCGACCCACTGATTACAGATGCGGACGAGGGCCAGACCACCGCGTCCGTCCGCCAACTATTCGACACGCTGAGGCGAGAACTCGTGCCCATGGCCGCCGCCATCTTAGAACAACCGATGGCCGACGACAGCTGCCTCAAAGGGTCGTTCTCGTCAGAGCGGCAGATGGCTTTTTGCCAAACAGTAGCAAAAACGCTGGGTTACGATTTTCAGCGCGGGCGCCTCGATACGACCCACCATCCGTTTTGTACGTCCCTTGCCATCTCGGATGTTCGGATTACGACACGCGTCTATGACGACGATATCTCGCAAGCTCTCTATTCGACGATCCACGAAGCCGGCCACGGCATGTATGAGCAGGGCGTTTGCCCGTCCCTTGACGGCACGCCGCTGGCGCATGGGGCATCGATGGGTGTCCATGAGAGCCAGTCCCGACTCTGGGAGAACATCGTCGGACGGTCGCAAGGGTTTTGCGCATATCTTCTCCCGCAACTCCGCGAGACGTTTCCAGGGCAGTTCGAAGTTGTGAGTTCGGACATGCTTTACCGTGCCATGAACAAGGTCGAACGATCCCTGATCCGCACCGACGCGGACGAAGTGACCTACAATCTCCACGTCATGTTGCGGTTCGATCTTGAGATCGACATGCTGGAGGGCAATTTGGCAATCGCAGATCTTCCAGATGCCTGGAATGCGCGGATCGAGAGCGACCTGGGGCTCACGCCCCCCGACGATCGTGATGGCTGCCTGCAGGATGTCCACTGGTTTGCCGGCGGCATCGGCGGCCGGTTTCAGGGCTACACGATCGGCAATGTATTGGCGGCCCAGTTGTTTGCCGCGGCGGTAGAGGACGCACCCGAAATTCCAGAGCGCATTCCCCAGGGGGACGTCGCGGCGCTTCGCAACTGGATGAACGAAAACATCTATTGTCGTGGCAAGGTCTTTACGCCGAATGCCCTTATCGAGCGCGCCTGCGGCAAACCGATGAGCGCTGAGCCCTACTTGACATATATGAGAGAGAAATACGGAGAGCTGTACAAGCTGCCTGATCGCGCGCAACCCGACTAGAGCAACGTGCGTTTAGTCGAACGCACACAAGTTGCTCTAGCAGCCTAGAGTCGATCAGCTTTTCTGCGCTTAATCGATTCCGATTAAGCGCAGGTTGATCTAGATACGTAGATCGTGCGGGAAGCATACGTCGGAAGCGTCAGGGTCGGACAAGGTGGTATCTGGAGCGGGCGATGGGATTCGAACCCACGACCTCAACCTTGGCAAGGTTGCGCTCTACCCCTGAGCTACGCCCGCGTTACAGCGGGCGAGTTATTGCGCAGAAGACGTGGCTTTGCAACCCTGACTCTGTTTTATGGCGAATGGTCTTCTGCCGCCGGACGAGGGCTTTCATGGCGGATGGCGAGCCAAGTCAGGCTGGCGCTGACCACATCGATGACCACCGGCACGAAATAGCCAAGGCCGATCTTGCCGAAGAGGATCATCGCTATTGCGAAGAGGGCCATGAGATAGCGTGCCGGAACGGTCCAGATATAAAGGGCTTCCATATCGTAATGGACGCTGAGGATATAGAAGCCTCCCATGACCATCGTGAGGGCGCCGAACATGCGCACCCATGTCGGATCCGCGACCGTCACATTCAGGATGCCAAGCGCGATTTCAGGTGAGACGATAAGCGGCAGGCCGGCGCTTAGCGTCAGATAGAGGCCGTACACATAGATACTGAATGTAGTCTTGCTCATGCAGCGCGTTCCGGATTGCGAACTTCGGTGTATTGCGGACGATCTCGAGGCACGAAGTTTAATACCAGCCGCGGCAAAGCGCCAAGCGTGGCCAATTGCCGTCATGCCCGTGATGTGCTTTGAGAGCCGCACATTCGTTACTCATTCAATTGCGATGCGAGTCGAAAGCTAATGGCAGCGAACCGAGACGACCTTTTTGCGCGGCTGAATACCCTCCAGATCGAAACGCAAACGGTCGAACACCCACCGCTTTTTACCGTTGAGGAATCGCAAGCTCTACGCGGTGAGATCCCAGGAGCGCACACCAAAAATCTGTTCCTGAAAGATAAGAAGGGACAGATCTGGCTTGTTGTTGCTCTGGAAGACGCCGCGATCGATCTCAAGACGTTGCACAAGACGATCGGGTCGGCACGGCTTAGCTTCGGCAAGCCCGATCTCTTGCTGGATGTCCTCGGCGTACCGCCAGGTTCGGTCACACCGTTCGCCTTGATCAACGATGGCGAGGTTCGTGTTCGCGTGATCCTGGATGCGGCCATGATGGACTGCGATCCGCTCAACTTCCATCCGTTGGAAAACACTGCAACGACGACGATTAGCAGCGACGGACTGAAACGCTTTGTCCAAGCCTGCGGCCATGAACCGCTCATCCTCGATCTTTACGATCGAGAGTAGCGCAGTCATGAAGGTGCACAGGGGACATAACCGGTTGCCAAAGACACTGCATATGGCCATGTTGAGGGCAATCTCTAGATCAACCTGCGTATAGTTGGTGTCGACGATGCGCAGAAAGGTTGATCGCTTCTAATTTGCTAGAGCAACTAATGTGCGCCCAACTGGATACACGTTGCTCTAGACAAAGTACCAATAGCGGAACAGCGCAGTTACGACGGCTATGGAAACACCAATTCTGAAATCGAGCCCTCCGGACAGCGACATGGGTGAAGCGGATCTGATCAAGGATTCGTCGACCGCCACATTCGCAGCAGATGTCATGGACGCGTCGAAAGACGTGCCGATAATCGTCGACTTCTGGGCACCCTGGTGCGGCCCGTGCAAACAGTTGACGCCCGTCCTGGAAAAGGCCGTCAAAAGTGCGCGCGGCGCCGTCCGCCTGGTGAAGCTGAACATCGATGAAAGCCCGGCTATCGCCGGTCAGCTTGGTGTGCAATCGATCCCGGCCGTTTTCGCATTCAAGGACGGGCGCCCGGTCGACGGTTTTATGGGCGCAGTGCCGGAAAGTCAGGTGGCCGCATTCGTTCAGCGCCTGGTGGAGACTTTTGGCGGCGGCGAAAGTGAAGATCATCTGGGCATGGCAAATGCTGCGCTCGAAGCAGGCGATGCAGCGCAGGCGGCCCAAATTTTCGCAGCCCTGCTTCAGGAAGACCCGCAGAATGCAGATGCCATTGCGGGTCTAGCGAAATGCTATGTAACGACAGGCGACCTGGATCGCGCCGAGGAGACACTGGCGCTCACCCCGCCGGCCAAACGCAGCACCGCATCCGTTGCCGCCGCCGAAGCGATGCTCGAGCTTGCGCGCAAGTCGGCCGATGCAGGCGACCTTGGCCCGTTGGAGGACAGAGTTGCCCAAAACCCTGACGATTTCGAAGCCCGGTATGATCTGGCCATCGCACTAAACGCTCGGGATGACCGTGAGGGAGCCCTTGAGCAGCTGCTGGCAATTTTCAGCAAGGACCGCGAGTGGAATGAGGATGCGGCACGCAAACAGCTCGTGCAATTCTTCGAAGCCTGGGGTCCGACCGACCCTGTAACCGTGAAGGGCCGGCAGCGTATGTCTTCGGTTCTCTTCGCGTAAGGCCAAGGCCGATAAGGTGAGCGATCGTTATCGAAAACCCGATGATCTGCCGCGGAACCTTTCCTTGTTCCCATTGCGCGGCGTTATTTTGCTGCCAGGCTCAACCCTGCCTCTGAACGTCTTCGAACCGCGGTACCTGGAGCTTGTCGACGACGCACTCAAAGGAGACCGGTTGATCGGCATTATTCAGCCCAAGCGCGAAGCAGGCGAGGAGGAATCCCCCGTAGGCGATAGCGTCGAGTTGCGGTCGGTGGGAACCGTCGGGCGCATTACGGCTTTTTCGGAAACCGAGGACCGCCGGTATCTGATTACATTAACAGGAATTTCAAGGTTCGACATGGCCGACGAAGAAGCAACTGATACGCCTTATCGTATTGCGTCAGTCGAGTATGATCGCTTTGCGATCGACCTCAATCGCGGCGACGGGGAAGAGAATGTCGATCGCGAACGCCTTCTGGATGTGCTGAAGACATACCTCAAGGCAAACAAGCTCAGTGCCGATTGGGAGAGCATCAACCGCTCATCGAACGAGCTCCTTGTGAATACACTTTCGATGATCAGCCCTTATGGCCCGGAAGAAAAACAAGCTCTGCTTGAAGCTGCGGACCTCAAAACCCGGACGGACGTACTGATCGCCCTGGCCGAGATGGAGCTCGCGACCCGGGACGACGGATCAGGCACCACAATCCAATAGCGAGCCCACAATGACCGATCGCGAACGGACAGCGCACAATGCAGCACAGGTCGATCCCAAGCTGCTGGAAATCCTGGTCTGCCCCCTGACCAAAACGGTTCTGGAATATGACCGCAGTGCACAGGAGCTTATCAGCCGCGCGGCTCGGCTCGCCTATCCGATCCGCGATGGTATCCCGATCATGCTTCCGGATGAGGCGCGACAATTGGATGACGACTAGGAGCCCACAGAATCACACACTGAGATCCGTTCGTCGCAATCCTTGTAGCAACGCCTATGTCCGCCAATACTGGTTGCACGCAACTTAAAACACTTAATATTCAATCGCTTATATTAATTACATGCAGTAAGTAACATACCATCCCTGCGTTATGCGAGTTCACCCTTGAGCAATCTTGGCAGCGATCCGCTCATCCCGGCGGCTTCCTGGACAAAACCGTGCTTGAGCGGCGGGAGACGGTCGACAATCCCAAGGCCGAGACTCCGGACAGCACGTAGCGGACCGGCGTCGTTTGAGAACAATCGGTTCAAAGCATCCATGGCGGCGGACGAAAGGACACTGTCGAAACGTCGCCACCGCTCATAACGTTCGAGCACTGGCTGTGTTCCAATGTCGAGGCCCAGCCTCATGGAATCGATGACCACCTCTGCAAGAGCCGCGACATCGCGCAAACCTATGTTGAGACCTTGGCCTGCAAGTGGATGAACGCCATGAGCGGCATCACCGGTCAGCGCGATTCGATCGGCAATGAAGCGTCGCGCGACATGCATTCCAAGGGGATAGGAGATGCGTGGCCCCGCGAGCTCAAGCACTCCCAGCCGGTGGCCGAAACGTCGTGTGAGCTCAGACAAAAAGGCTTCGTCGCCGCTGGCCATGATTTCTGCGCCACGGCGGGCTTCTTCCGTCCAGACCAGCGAGGAACGCCGGCCTGTCAGCGGAAGCATGGCGAGCGGCCCTGCTGGGAGAAAGTGCTGGACGGCGCGACCTTCATGATCGCGTTCATGGGCGACGGTCGCGGCAATGCCGATTTGGTCGTACTGCCATCCGATGGTCTTGATCCCCGCACGCCTCCGGATTGGCGACCCACGACCATCGGCAGCCACGAGGAGGTGCCCACGAGCACTTTCGCCGTTTTCGAGCGTAATCTCCGCGCCATAGGCGCTCACGCTATGGTCCGTGATTTTGGCCGGTGCCATCAGCGTGATGCCGTCACAGCTGCGGATCGCATCGAGAAGGGCCGTATGAAGAATGTGGTTCTCGACGATGTGCGCTGCAGGCGCCCCATCATCTAATGTGGTTTCGAAATGGAGCAGGGAAGAGCGAACAGCATTTGTCAAAGGTGTGTCTGTAATCTCGATGTCGCACAAGGGCTGAGCAGCGCTAGCAACCTTAGGCCAAATATCAATTGCTTCGAAAAGCTTGCGGCTGGCGGCGGAAATGGCGGACGCTCTGGCATCGGTGCTCGCCTGCGCCGCAGGCTTGCTGGCAACCGCGTCCACAACAAGAATACGGGCCGCGGATGACAAAGATCTATTGAGGCAAAGCGCAAGCGACAAACCGACGAAACTACCGCCGGCAATGACGATTTCATAGATCTTGGAGCTGTTTCGTGTCATTCGGTTGCCACCGCACAGTTTCCAAACGCACATTTCCCATCGAAGAGCCTTCAATGACAAGCGCCGTCGAAGACCTGTTGGATATACTCGAACTCGAGCCTCTGGAACACAACCTGTTTCGGGGTCGCAGTCCGACCCACGGATGGCAGCGTGTCTTTGGGGGGCAAGTCATCGGACAAGCCCTTGTCGCAGCCAAAGCCACTGTCGAAGGGCGTGGCGCCCATTCGCTTCACGGCTGCTTCATGAGACCGGGCGATCCGAAGGTGCCGATAATCTACGAAGTGGATCGTATCCGAGACGGCAAGAGCTTCACCACACGACGGGTCGTCGCGATCCAGCATGGCGCCGCAATTTTCTCAATGACGGCCTCATTTCATTCAGAGGAGTCCGGTTTCGACCATCAACTGGAGATGCCTGACGTCCCGATGCCTGAGGACCTTCCGAGCGAGACCGAACTAACACGGCGGTTCGTCGACAAGCTTCCGGACTCGATCCGGCGCTACTGGGAGCGGGAAAGGCCCATCGAAATCCGGCCCGTCGACATCTCCCGATTCCTGTCACCAGAGAAGCGGCCCGCGTTTCAACATGTCTGGATGCGAACCACCGGGCCTTTGCCGGACGATATCGGGCTGCATCAGTGCGTTCTTGCCTATGCCTCGGATTTCACACTTTTGGATACGGCGCTGATCGCCCACGGCAAGGTCCTCTACGAGCCGGATCTGATGCTCGCAAGCCTCGATCATGCAACCTGGTTCCACCGGCCTTTCAAAGCCGACGATTGGCTGCTCTACGCCCAGGACAGCCCATCGGCATCGGGTGCCAGAGGTTTTTGCCGTGGCAGCGTCTTCACCCGCGACGGCAAATTGGTGGCTTCCGTGGCCCAGGAAGGCCTCGTTCGAGTTCGTCGGAGATAGGCTTCACCCGGCCGTAAGGTCGGATGAACAGCACTGCACAAATTATAGGCCAACACGCCTGAATGCATAGTTATTGTGCATTTTTCTGTCTCGACCGACAGACTGTCGCTCCACATTCAGTCCGCTTTCCCCTTACCAATCAATTGGTTGGCTCCAAAACATCCAAGTTGGCACGACCCTTGACTATAGGAGTCGCATCACGCCCGCGAACGCCCGGTTATTGGCTGCCAATCGTGGCACTTCCGAACCGGGTCCGCGCCACAAACTGAACAGGATGGGGACATGAAACTGGTTATGGCCGTTATCAAGCCCTTCAAGCTGGACGAAGTGCGCCAAGCCCTCACCGACATCGGTCTTCAAGGCATGACCGTGACCGAAGTGAAGGGATATGGCCGCCAGAAGGGACATACCGAGATTTATCGCGGCGCCGAATATGCCGTGAACTTCTTACCGAAAGTAAAAATTGAAGTCGTCGTCCCCGAGGACGCGGCGGAGAAAGCTGTCGAGGCCATTGCCGCTTCAGCAAAGACCGGACAAATCGGCGACGGCAAGATCTTCGTTACGCCAATCGAACAGACCTTGCGCATTCGCACAGGCGAGACCGACTCGGACGCGCTCTAGGACATCTAAAAATCAATCTCATGAGTAGTTGGGGAAAATGATGAACGGAAATCGCACACGCCTCGCGGGCGCAGGAACGCTTGGCCTCGCCATGCTCGCTTTTGTTGAGCCTGCACTTGCGGAGGACAAACTGAGTGCCGGCGACACGGCCTGGATGCTGACCGCTACTGCGCTCGTCCTCTTGATGACCATTCCAGGCCTGGCCCTCTTTTACGGGGGCATGGTTCGAAAGAAGAATGTTCTCGCCACCATCATGCAGAGCTTCGCCATCTGCTGTCTCAGCACGATCGTATGGATGGTGATCGCTTACTCGCTTGCCTTCGGAGACGGTGGCAGCATGAACGCTTATGTCGGCGGTCTGGAAAAGATGTTCCTCGCCGGAATGAGCAAAGACTCACTGACGGGCACTATTCCTGAATCGGTCTTTATGACGTTTCAGATGACTTTTGCCATTATCACGCCGGCACTGATCACGGGTGCATTTGCCGACCGCATGAAATTCTCGGCCATGCTTCTGTTCTCTGCGGCATGGGTCATCCTCGTTTACGCGCCGATCTGCCATTGGGTCTGGGGCGGCGGCTTCCTCAGCGACGCAGGCGTCCTGGATTTTGCCGGCGGCACGGTCGTTCACATCAACAGCGGTATTGCCGGTCTGGTCGCAGCGCTCGTCCTTGGAAGGCGTCATGGTTACGGTGTTGAGAACATGGCGCCGCACAATCTGACATTGAGCGTGATTGGAGCGTCCTTGTTGTGGGTCGGTTGGTTCGGTTTCAATGCCGGCTCCGCCGTTGCCGCCGACGGTGCTGCAGGTATGGCCATGGCCGTGACACAGATTGCAACAGCTGCAGCCGCACTGGCGTGGATGGTCGCGGAATGGATTGTTCACAAGAAGCCAAGCGTCCTCGGGATCATTTCCGGTGCCGTCGCGGGCCTCGTGGCGATCACACCAGCTGCCGGCTACGTTGATCCCAAGGGTGCGCTTGCCATTGGCCTTGCGGCTGGCATCATCTGCTTCATCGCCGCAACCAGCGTCAAACGCGCGCTTGGCTATGACGACTCACTGGATGTCTTCGGTATCCATGGCGTCGGCGGCATCGTTGGCGCAGTTCTCACAGGCGTGTTCGCTGTCGAAACGATTGGCGGAACGGGCGGCCTGCTTGAAGGCAATCCAGGCCAGGTCTGGACCCAGATCGAAGGCATTCTCGCCACGATCGCCTATAGCGCCATTGCGACCTTCATTCTGCTCAAGATTATCGATGTGATCGTCGGCCTTAGGGTCGAGGAAAGCGCCGAAATCGAAGGTCTGGACATCAACCTGCACGGCGAGGTTGTGCAGTAGAGTTTCCTCCCAAGGCGTAGCCTTACGTGAGACCGCGTCTTTTTCTAAGGGCACTGCGCGCAAGCGTAGTGCCCCTTTTTTTTGCATATTTACCATATAAACCGCCTAATTATTAGGCAACATCAGGGCTGCGGCATCAAACAACTCTGGCGGGATATCAAATTAACTCATTGCTTTTACGCGGTTATTTTGACTGCCTAAAGAGTTGGCACATCTCTTGATCTTTCTGGCGCAATGGTTCGGCACGCGATGCCTGCCGAATAACCAGTCGGGAGGATAGGATGGGGAACGTCGCAGCAGGTGCGGACGTCTTTTTTGTTTTGCTTGGCGCGATCCTGGTTTTTGCCATGCACGCCGGCTTCGCATTTCTTGAAGTTGGTACGGTGCGTCACAAGAACCAGGTCAACGCCCTGGTGAAGATCATCGTCGATTTCGCTATTTCGACAACGGTTTACTTTTTCATCGGTTACACATTGGCTTATGGCACCGATTTTTTTGCGACAGCCAGTGACATCAGTGGAAAAGCCGAGGGCTTTGGAGCGCAGGGGCTGACGCTGGTCAGCTTCTTTTTCCTTGCAACATTTGCGGCCGCGGTACCCGCGATCATTTCCGGTGGCATCGCCGAGCGTATGCGCTTCTGGCCACAGTGTATTGCGACGGGCATTCTCGTTGCTCTCTGCTATCCGCTGTTTGAAGGCATCATTTGGGGCAGCAATTACGGCATTCAGGAATGGTTCAAGACGACGCTTGGCGCAGAATTTCATGACTTTGCCGGGTCTGTTGTTGTCCATGCCGTGGGCGGTTGGATTGCTCTCGCCGCCGTCCTTCTGCTCGGGCCGAGGCGCGGGCGCTACGACGCCAAAGGACGACCTATTGGCATCCCGCCATCGTCGATCCCATGGCTGGCTCTGGGCTCTTGGTTGCTCTGTGTCGGCTGGTACGGCTTCAATGTGATGACCGCCGGATCGCTCAGTTCCGTGTCCGGCCTGATCGCCATCAATTCGCTCATGGCTATGGTCGGGGGTATTCTCGCCGCCCTGATCGTGGGTCGAAACGATCCTGGCTTCGTTCACAATGGCGCGCTCGCCGGGCTCGTTGCTGTCTGCGCGGGCTCCGACATCATGCATCCCATGGGCGCATTTGTCGTCGGCGCCATTGCTGGCGTCGTTTTCGTCGTGTTGTTCCAGCTCTGCCAGAACAGATGGAAGATCGATGACGTCCTTGGTGTCTGGCCGTTGCACGGTCTCGCCGGCCTTTGGGGCGGGATCGCGGCCGGTATCTTCGGTTTGGAATCGCTCGGCGGTCTTGGAGGGGTGACCTTCCAGGCGCAGCTCGTCGGCAGCGTGGCCGGAGCCGCCTACGCCTTGCTTGCCGGATTCGTCGTTTACGGCGCCCTTAAGTCAGTAATTGGCCTTCGTCTTTCGCCGGAGGAAGAGGACATGGGTGCCGACCTGGCGATCCATAAGATCGGCGCAAATCCGGAAAGCGAGATGATGGGGCGATAAGTTGGGAGGCTCTTGCGCGATGCGCGGTTGTGCACGGTGTCATTGAGTGCCGTGGACTAGTGCTGGTGCTGTCCGGTGGGATGGGGCCGTGCTGTTGGATCTGAGTTTATTTCGCTCACGGCTATTCCACGCCGTTGGCGTGGGCCTCCGCGGGGGCGGCCTGACCGGCCGGCGCGCGGTCGCGCTTGCCGCGCCACGAAGGCGCGGTTGTCTCAGATACACTGGAAATCGTGCCGTATAGCACCAGCGATACGGCACTATCTCTCATGGAGCCAAGAATAACCGAGCGACCAGCGAGGCAAGGCCAAGCGGCCGCCGCCCGGTCAGAGCCTGCCCCCGGACTTGATCCGGGGGGCGCCCCCGCGGAGGCCCGCGCATCAGCGCGGAAAAGCCGCGAGTGAAAAAAAACCAGCTCCTAAACGACGCGGCGCAATCCCGCCTTACCGCGCCAGCCAAATAAAACCATCCCACGGCTAAGCAGCCGTAGCCTCGGCACTCAGGAACCGATCAAGTTTTCCAAATGACGCCGACCAGCCCGCGACAACCATCTCGCTTCCTTCATCCGGGATACCATCGTGAGTCAATCGAACCTCAGTTCCATTGTCGCGCTCAAAGAACTCCACCCGGACCCTCATCGTCGCGCCGGGCTGCCACCCAGCCATCTCATAGGCAAGCAGGGCTGGCGGATCGTATTCGGTAATCGTGCCATTCATCGGGAATTCGCCGGCACCCTTGATGCTCATCAGATGGTGATACTTGCCACCGCATTTCGGCTCAACTTCTGAGACGACATTGGTCGTGTTGGCGCATCCCCACCACTGCTGCACCTTGCTTGTCTCAATCCAGGCATCGAAGACGGCTTCTCGGGGCGCATCGTATATGCGTGTGACGGTCAACCGCCCGCTTTCATATTGGGTTTGCGTGCTCATATGCTCTCTCCCGTCGCAGTCTTCAGATACGCGTCAACGCGATCGAACTGTTGCTTCCAGAATTGGGTGTAGTACGCAATCCAGCGTCCGGCTTCTTCGGCTGGTTCCGGATTGATTCTGATTATGTGGTCACGCCCGCGGCGTATCCGTTGGACCAAGCCGGCCCGCTCTAGTACACGCAGATGCTTCGAAATTGCCGGTTGAGACATCTTGTGGGGAGCGGCCAGGGCCGAGATATTGGTTTCCCCTTCCGATAGTTGCGCGAGCATTCCCCGGCGGGTTGCATCGGACAGGGCACCAAAGATCAGATCGAGTTGAACTTCATTTATAACCATATGGTTATGTATTGGATTACCAGTTGCCCGTCAATCCGTACTCGCCAGATGCACCGGCGCGCGGATTTGCACCACTTCGCACCAGGCTCTATTAAGACCTCGTTAACCGTTGGTCTTCTAACGTCTGAATGCGCCGCTTGGGGAAGTCGGCGCATGCCTCTGTAACCGTCTCGCGTAACGCTCGAAGGCTCTCATGGCCCCAGCTCAATCCGGCACGCAGAAAAGCGCTCCGATGATCTCGCCCTTCGCACGGCTCACCAAGCTGCTTGAAGGCGTCGAGCCGGGCGACACGCCTATCGATATGACGATTGGCGAACCGCGCCATCCGATGCCGACCTTCCTAGCCGATGTTCTGGCCGAAACAATTGCCGAGTTTGGAAAGTACCCCCCGATCCGCGGGACGGTGGAGTTGAGGGAGGCGATAGGCGCGTGGCTCAAACGGCGTTATCCACCGCTGAACGGTTTGCTTGAAGCGGACCAGCATGTACTGCCGCTGAGTGGCTCAAGGGAAGGGATTTTTTCCGCAATTTTCCCGGCACTTGCCCGGAAACCTGACGAGCCGCGGCCTGCTGTCTTCATTCCAAATCCTTTTTACCACACCTATGCGGGCGCGGCGGAAGCGGCGCAGTGCGAACCCATCTTCTTGCCGGCGCCGCCCGAAACTGGATTCCTGCCCGATCTGAGCCAGCTCCCTACAGCCGATCTAGACCGTGCGATCGCCCTGTTTCTTTGTTCGCCATCGAACCCTCAAGGGGCCGTAGCCGACGAAGACTATCTGGCTCATGCAATTGCCCTGGCGCGCCGCCACAACATTCTGCTGTTTGCAGACGAATGTTATGCAGAAATCTATACTGAAACACCGCCTCCGGGGACGCTCGAAGTTGCAGCAAGGACCGACGAAGGATTGAGCCATGTGGTCTCCTTCCAGTCTCTCTCAAAACGTTCGAATTTACCGGGACTGAGGTCCGGATTTGCCGCGGGCGATGCCGATTTCATCGCCGCCCTCGGCACTTTTCGCAATGTGGTCGGCCCGCAAATGCCTTTGCCGATCCAGCATGCCTCCACCGCGCTTTGGAACGATGAAGTCCATGTGGAGGCCAATCGGGCGCTTTACCGGGCAAAGTTCGATGCAGCGTCCCGGATAATCGGAGACCGCTTCGGTTATCAGCGCCCATCTGGCGGTTTTTTTCTCTGGCTGGACATGAGCAAGCACGGAGGCGGCGCGGCCGCGACGCAAACGCTTTGGAAACTCTGTGGTGTCAGAGTGGTTCCTGGCGGATATCTGGCCCGTGACGGTGCCGGGGGAGCCAATCCTGGCGCCGATTTCGTGCGCGTCGCATTGGTGGACGATCTGGCAACGACCGAGGCCGGTCTTGCACGGATGGTTGCCTGTTTAGGGTGATATTGGGGTTCTATGGCTGTAGTTGCAGGTAATGCGGATCGCAAAAGGCTGCTGCCGGATGCTGTCGAGGAGGCTCTTCGGCGGCTGGGCTATCAGTTTATCGGGCTGATCCTCTTCGGCCTGGCGATTGCTGCTTGGACAAGTTTGCTCACCTGGTCGATTCACGATCCGAGTCTCAATCACGCGACCCGGGGTGAGCCTGCCAATCTGCTGGGCACCGTCGGCGCGGCGGTGTCCGATATGTCGCTCCAGCTTCTCGGCCTTGGAGCTATAGTCTTGTTTCTACCTCTCGCTGTCTGGGGTTGGCATAATATCGGGCCAGGCCGATCGACACGTGTGCCATTGAGGCTCCTTGCCTGGCCGGCCGCAATACTCTTTCTGTCGGCAGCACTTGCAGCGCTGCCGCGACCGTCCGGCTGGCCGTTGCCGAATGGACTTGGTGGCATCATAGGCGATCTCATCATGTCCGGGTTCGACACCGTGACCGGGCCACTTCCCGCAGCCGCCACATTCGCCATCGGCGGACTCTTGTTCGTGTTCTTCGGTTTCCGCGGTCTCTTGTTCGCCTGTCACATCGAACCTCGCGCCCTAGCCGTTCTCTTCGAACGGGCCGAAAGGCCCGAGATCGAGAAATTGGATGAAAGCGCCAATGACGATGTCACAGTGGATGACGGCAATAACAAGCCTTCGCGCGACTATCTGGCGATGACGGTCGGTGCTGCATGGCACAGCATTTTGTCTATTCGCTCGACAATTCGCAGGGTTAGTGCATCTCATGCGGCTGTAAATCCGGAACCGGCCGAGACAATGGATGGTCCTCTTGTCGGAGCGGCGCCCTATGCCCGAGAAGAAGCCCCGGTCGCAGAGCCCGCTCGAATCACGCCAGATGGTCGGATAGAGCCGTTCTTTGGCGATTCACTCGAAGATCCCGGCGAGCCGCTTCCCCAGAGCTTCGACGCGCCGCTCTCCGACTATCACGCCCCTGAACTTGGAAACGACGCCGAGGCGGAACCGGTCGATACCAGTTATCAGATAACACGAACGACACCCGAGCCGGCTCAAGGCACCGTGATCAAGCGGATCGAAGCGGACGCGTCTCCCGTGCCGACGACCTACACGCTGCCACCGCTCAAACTCCTTAAGAAGCCCACGGCACCGAGCCAATCATCGCAGATCGCGGACGATGCTCTGCAGGCGAATGCCCGCCTCCTTGAGAGCGTCCTGGCCGATTTCGGTGTCAAAGGGGAAATCATCAATGTGCGCCCGGGTCCCGTGGTCACCTTGTACGAGTTGGAGCCGGCGCCAGGTACAAAATCTTCGCGGGTCATCGGTCTCGCCGACGATATTGCGCGCTCCATGAGCGCGATCGCCGCCCGTGTTGCTGTCATTCCTGGACGGAACGCCATCGGCATCGAACTGCCGAACGAGCATCGCGCTATGGTCTTCCTACGCGCTTTGTTCCAGACGGACGAATTCTCCGACGGAAAAGCAGGCCTACTGCTCGCGCTTGGCAAGGATATCGGCGGCGGCCCGGTAACCGTAGACCTTGCCCGCATGCCGCATCTGCTGATTGCCGGTACGACAGGTTCCGGTAAGTCTGTCGGCATCAACACCATGATCCTGTCACTGCTGTACAGAATGACGCCTGAGCAGTGCAAATTCATCATGATCGACCCGAAGATGCTCGAATTGTCGGTCTATGACGGTATCCCGCATCTTCTGGCACCGGTCGTCACAGAACCGAAGAAGGCAGTCGTCGCGCTCAAATGGACCGTCAAAGAGATGGAAGAGCGCTACAAAAAAATGTCCAAGGTCGGCGTGCGGAACATTCACGGCTACAACGAGCGTGTGGTCGAAGCACAGGCCCGCGGAGAACCTTTGACCCGGACGGTCCAGACCGGGTTCGATCGCGCGACCGGCGAGGCAATCTACGAGCAGGAGGAGATGGATTACGAGCCCCTGCCATACATCGTGGTCATCGTCGACGAGATGGCGGATCTGATGATGGTCGCAGGCAAGGACATCGAAGGCGCCGTCCAGCGGTTAGCGCAGATGGCGCGTGCTGCCGGGATCCATATGATCACTGCGACACAGCGTCCGAGCGTCGATGTGATCACCGGCACCATCAAGGCAAACTTCCCGACGCGCATCTCATTCCAGGTCACGTCGAAGATCGACAGCCGCACAATTCTCGGTGAGCAGGGCGCCGAACAGCTTCTCGGTCAGGGCGATATGCTTTATATGGCAGGCGGCGGACGTATCATGCGTGTCCACGGACCGTTCGTCTCGGACGATGAAGTCGAGAAGATCGTCGGTCACCTGAAAAAACAGGGTGTGCCGCAATATTTGGACGCGGTGACGGAAGACGACGACGATTCCGCAGGAGCGGACGGGTCGGTTCCCGAAGACGGTGCGCCAAGTGCCTCAGGGAACGACCTTTACGACCAGGCCGTTGCCATTGTACTTAGAGACGGTAAGGCCTCGACGAGCTATGTTCAGCGGCGCCTTTCGATCGGCTATAACCGGGCAGCGTCGTTGATCGAACGAATGGAGCAGGAAGGCGTCATCAGTGCCGCCAATCATGCTGGCAAGCGTGAGATCCTTGTGCCAAACGGGGAAGACGAGCAGCCCTATTGAATTTGCTCGTTAGCTGCTGTTTAAGCGCCCTATGTTGACCATTTTCCTGTGGACTATTTAACTCCGCCTGAGACGAATCAGAAGGCATCAGGGGTTTGAATGAGAATGACATCGTACAGCCGAGCGGCTGCCTTGTTTGTTTGTCTCCTGTGGTCGGTGCATCCGGCCCCTGCCGCTGACAATAAGACGGGTAACCAGGCAAATCCTCTTGGGGCGATCAAAAGTTGGAGCGCCCAGGTTGAGAAACAGCAGACCGCGGCCGTTCCTTCGAGCTTATCGCCGGAAACGCTTGGATTCGTTCAGCGAATTAATGGTTTTTTCAACGAACTGATCCATTTGCAGGGCCGCTTCATACAAACCGACCCGAATAATGACCGGACGAAAGGCCGCTTCTACGTCCAACGCCCGGGTCGCCTACGGTTCGATTATGCGCCTCCGAGCAAATTGCGGATCGTGGCTGATGGCGAATATCTCTCGATCGAAGACCACGACCTGAATACGGTTGACAAGTATCCCCTGGACTCGACGCCCTTCCGAATGCTCCTCGCAGCCGATGTGAACTTGTTTCGCGATGCCAATATCGTCAACTTCGCGCGCAACAAAAATCTCGTGGCTCTGACCCTTGAAGACAAGACGGGGGAGTCTCCCGGTTTGATCAAGTTGTTTTTCACATTGAAAGACAAGGGAAAAACCATGGAGATCAAAGAGTGGGTCATTACCGACCCGCAAGGCCTGGATACGCGCATCGAACTCGGAAATCTGGTGTGGGGCGAAGAGAAAACAGTTGAATTCTTTAACACGACAAGTGTCGCCTTTCCCAAATTCGGTGACTGACGTTCCGGGATTGCTGTTCCACGCGCTTTACGGCTGTTTCCTGAGGATATTGGGTGTTGCCGCTCGCTGAGGCTGATGCAACTTGAATCCGCCAGTGGTGCAAATCCGCATCTGGCAAGTTTTTTTTAACTTTTTTCGACGGCAACAATTGAAATTGACTTCTGGCCCCCTATCTCTTGTTCATAGCGGGTGTCGTCGATCATCATCGGTAGTGCCCCCCGTCTAGCCGTAAGACGCCATCCGCTTCGCGCCGGTTTCCCTCCCGGCGCACCGCGCATAAAGCGCTTTTCTTGCGCCCAACCTCGCGCAGCGGTTGGGCGCTTTTTTTTGCCCGGATTCACACGTAAGCCAAGATTAGGCTACTCAAAGTGGTCACGGCCATGTTATTGGCTTCACAAAATAATTGTCGCAGTTAACCAATTATTTTGATTAGAAATCAACGATTTGGGCGGATGGTCGTGCACAAATCGCAGAGGCCACAGTATTTTCATGCGTTTCTCAGTCGCTACCTGGAACATCAATTCTGTCCGAAAACGACTCGAGCTTATCGCCCGTTTCGTCTCTGAACATCAGCCGGATGTTCTGTGTCTTCAGGAGACCAAATGCGACGATACGAGCTTTCCCCATGAGGCATTTTCCGCAATGGGCTTCACCCATATGGAATGGCATGGCCAGAAGGCTTATCACGGTATTGCAACGCTTTCGCGGCTGCCGATGAACCGCCACGAAACGCGCGATTTTAACGGCACCGGTGAGCCGCGCCATCTCTCCGTCAGCCTCGACATCGGTAAACGCCGGAAACCCGTGATTGTGCACAATTTCTATGTTCCTGCCGGCGGTGACGAGCCCGACACAGAATCCAATCCGAAGTTCCGCCAGAAACTCGATTATCTGACCGGAATGAGCAAATGGGCGCAAGAGAGCGGCGGCAACAAGCGTATGGTTCTTGTTGGGGATTTGAACGTAGCGCCGCTGGAAACCGATGTGTGGTCACACAAGCAACTGTTGAAAGTCGTCAGCCATACGCCGATCGAAGTCGAGCATCTTAATCGTGCCCAGGACGCCCACGATTGGGTAGATGTTGTTCGCGCGCACATACCGCCCGAAGAGAAACTCTATACTTGGTGGAGTTATCGGTCGCGAAACTGGCGCGCTTCAAATCGTGGCCGACGGCTCGATCATATCTGGGCGACGCCGACGATTGCTGCAAAAGCAACAGGTCTGAACGTAGTTCAGCAAACGCGCGATTGGCAACAGACATCGGACCACGTGCCACTTGTGGCGACATTCGATCTTGGGAAGAAATAGCGACTGAACCCTTGCCTTCTAAGCAGTTGCGTCGGCAATCGCCTTCGGCCTTTCTGGCGTAACCGGCCGCGAGCCAGCAGTGACGCGCTGAGCCCACGCTGAGCAATCAGTGATCGCGCACAGTATCGCACCGCAAATTCCCAGAGTTCGGTACACCTCACGGACCGCGAGTATCCGATGGTGCAATCTAGGCGACTTCCAACGTCCACCCCGGATGTCTTTGCGGCTGCCCTTGGCAGTTTTGATCGATGATCGGAACAGTCCGCCATGCTCTGCAGGCGGCGGATAGACCCCATAGGTATCGAGGCCAAGAATGTACCCATACCGCAGGTCTGCATCGATCGGTCTCACACGCAGACCTTCGGCCAGGAGCTTTCGAGCGCCGGCCGCACTGATGAGTTGAGCGCCAGCCTGCTTCGGAAGTTTCGAGTATCGGACCAGATGACGGCCGGACTTTAACAGAGTCAGATTCTTTACCGCCCGGCGCGGTCGGCTGGATAGGCGAACGATATCCCAACCTTCCGGCAGCCTGGCGATTGTTTCCCGAGCCGTTTCCACAAAGTCATCGCACAGACGCACGTCGTCCTCTAGCACGAGGGCGCAATCCAGGCCGCTCTCAAGGATCCGTTCATAAGCGAGCAGATGACTGGCATAGCATCCGACTTCGCCTGGCAGAAGAAGACTGGCTGGCGTTCGGGCGTCTCTGCTGAAGAACCTGCTGCGCAGATGGTCTGGGACATCGAGACCCACGACGGCCTCAACTCGCTCGAACTCCAGTCCTGCCCTCATGGCCTCGGACGAAATATGCGCCCACCGTCCGCGCTCCCGGTCAAGATTGATAATCAGTGCCGGCGGCAGGTCACCTCTTGTACGACCGGCTCGATATGAACCGTCAGTCTGAAACGCAGCATCGCGAAAGACAAACATGGAAACCAAACGTCCCTCTATCACCGAAATCGCACTAGCGAGACCCTTCAAGCATGGCCGAAATTTGATGCACGCACTCATCAAAGTGTGATCGAGCCTCGCACTGACAGTCGGGTTTCTTGGTTAACAAGGCCTTAACGATTGGCCGGGCTTCGGACACGGTTGGACTGAAACCGCTGAACATCACCGCAATTAGTGAATTCACAATGTTCTTATTCCGTTCACGGACTGATGGATCCGACTTGGGTTTCTCTGGCGATAGGATGGTTGGCCTTTGTAACTGCTGAGATCATTGGCCGCACATAGCAGTTTGATGGATGTCTTCGATGTCTTACCGCCTCACCACGCTCGGCCTTGTTATATGGGTGTGCTGATGTAGTTTGGCGCTCTGCGTCCGGCCATATCCGCAGTCGTCAAATCAACTGCACAGCAGGTCGGCCGAAAACGTGCGCAGTTATCGGCATCTCTTCCGGCAGTTTCAGAGATTCAGCAGGGCACAATGATCGATCGGCGAACGGTATTGGTAACGGGCGGATCTGGATTCCTAGGCTCTCACTTGTGCGAGCGTCTGATCGAAGATGGGCACGACGTGCTTTGCGTCGATAATTTCTTCACCGGAGACAAGCGAAACGTGGATCACCTGCATGGGACACCGCGGTTCGAACTCCTGCGCCATGATGTGACCTTTCCGCTCTATGTGGAAGTTGATGAAATCTACAATCTCGCCTGCCCGGCCTCGCCAATCCACTATCAACATGACCCCGTGCAAACGACGAAAACCAGTGTTCATGGCGCAATCAACATGCTGGGTCTCGCCAAACGGCTCAAAGCGAAGATCCTGCAGGCATCCACATCCGAAGTTTACGGCGATCCCAACGTTCACCCGCAAAACGAGGCTTATTGGGGCCACGTCAATCCGATTGGGCATCGGGCCTGTTACGACGAAGGCAAGCGCTGCGCCGAGACGTTGTTTTTCGACTATCGCCGCCAGCATGACCTACCGATCAAGGTGGCACGGATCTTCAACACCTATGGACCGAGAATGCATGTGAACGACGGCCGCGTGGTATCGAACTTTATCGTGCAGGCCCTGAAGGGAGAATCGATTTCGATCTATGGCGAGGGAGATCAAACACGGTCCTTTTGCTATGTGGACGATATGATCGAGGCGTTCACTCGCCTGATGAACACCGAACCGGAGGTCACCGGTCCGATCAATCTTGGCAATCCATCCGAGATAACCATCAGGGAACTCGCAGAGACCATCATTGAGGAAGCCGGATCCAGGTCAAAACTCGACTTCCATCCGCTTCCATCCGACGACCCCAAGAGACGCTGCCCCGATATTGGGGAAGCCAAGCAATCACTAGGCTGGGAGCCCAAGACGAAGCTGCGTGACGGCCTCAAGAAGACAATCACCTACTTCGATGCCCTGCTGACGGAATAGCCGCAAGTTTCTCTATTGCGGCGCACCGCCCTCGCCCGGCAAACCGGGGTCGAGGCGCGCCAACGTCTCGGACATTGCTCGAAGTCTGCCTTTGATGCTCTCGGTGAGATGTCGGCCGATCGATGGATCGCGTTGCATAATCTTACGCAGTGTCTCTGACGTGAGCGCTATGGTTCCCACGCCACGTTCCGCGATGACTGTCGACCGATAAACGGTCTGAAAGAACATCGCCGGTTCACCCAGGAGCGTTCCCGGTCCGAGCCGTTCCGGTTCCGAGTCCGGTTTGGCCCCGGGTGTGAGCGCCTTTCCTGTGAGAATGATATAGGCGACTTCAGCCGTACGGCCTTTCTCGATGATCGTCTCGCCCGGCATGAAACTACGCCAACTCGCAGAGAAAGCGATCACCGACAATTGCTCGGGACTGAGGCCCTTGAACAGCGGAACCTGCTGTAGCACCTTGGTGTTTGAGTCCAGAGCCATTGGCAACTCATTGCCTGAATTTCAGTGCGCCCAAATGGGGCCTAAATCAATCTGGGTGCGTCCATCGGGACGCATATACTTACGGCACAAGTTTATACCCGCCCGTTTCCGTGACAAGAAGTTCAGCGTTCGACGGATCCGTTTCGATTTTCTGTCGCAGCCGGTAGATGTGAGTCTCAAGTGTATGCGTGGTCACGCCGGCATTGTACCCCCACACTTCGTGCAGAAGAACGTCTCGTGTGACTACCTTTTCCCCAGCCCGGTAGAGATATTTAAGAATCGATGTCTCTTTTTCCGTTAGCCGTATCTTGCTGCCCTCGTCAGTGACGAGAGTCTTTGCCGCTGGCCGGAACGTATATTGACCAAGCGCGAACACGGCATCCTCGCTCTGTTCATGCTGGCGAAGCTGGGCACGCACTCTTGCCAGCAATACCGCGAATCGAAACGGCTTGGTGACATAATCGTTGGCACCGGACTCCAAACCAAGAATCATGTCCGCATCGGAATCCTGACCGGTCAGCATGATTATCGGGCTCTTGAAGCCGTTTTTTCGCAAGAGCTTGCATGTCTCGCGACCGTCCATATCCGGAAGTCCGACATCGAGAAGGATCAGGTCGATATGTTCGCCTTTTGCCGTCTGCAGACCGTCCGCTGCGGTTCCTGCGGCGACCGTATCGAATTCTTCGTGCAGTGCCAGCTGCTCCGTTAACGACTCCCGGAGATCCTCGTCATCGTCAATGATGAGAATCTTTCGCGCGGTGCTCATGCTTATCTCCGGGTGCAAATTGACGGAATTGATCTTATCACTGATGTAATCTCGCACCCAGGTGACGGCAAGACGCATCGGTGCACGAAGTAAATCGCGATTCGGTCAATTAATGTCACGCATCCGTGAGAGATTGGCGATTCAAGTTTGTCGTTCGCCACTGCTGCCAAATCGCGGCCGACTAATCATGAGCGCTCTCTCGTTCCCATGCGCTGTCGGCAGGAGCGGGTTCACTCCGCGGAAAACCGAGGGCGATGGCGGTACACCGATCGGAAAGTGGTCGGTGCGACAGATATTCTTTCGTGCCGATCGCAGTCCTAGACCGCAAACGTCCATTCCCGCTAGAGCAATCCGGCCAGCAGACGGCTGGTGTGATGCCCCTTGGGACGGGAACTATAATCGTCTTGTAACGTTACCGTACGGCGCATCGGCTGAACGATTATGGCGTGATGACCATCTCTACGATCTGATTGCCGTACTCGGTTACAATGATCATCCACGAATCCAAGGTCGCGGCAGCGCAATCTTCATGCATGTTGCACATGAAGGATTCTCACCGACTGAAGGATGTGTGGCTCTCGAGGAACATCATCTTCGTCTGGTAATACGCAACTGCGGTTTGAGGACGCTTGTCGCCATCAGCGGATAGTCCGGAACCGCGATTAGGCTGGCCGCTTTGTCCGTGCCCCAAACAGCGCCGTGCCGACCCGGACATAAGTCGCCCCGAGCGCAATTGCCGTCTCGAAATCAGCACTCATCCCCATACTGAGCGCAGCCACATTGTGGTTCTGGGCCAGATTCGCCAGCAAGGCGAAATGAAGGGCTGGCTCCTCATCGATTGGCGGGATGCACATCAACCCGCTGATCGTCAGTCCGAGTTCCTCCCGACACAGTTTCAGCATTGTCCCCAGTTCATTCGGATTCACGCCAGCCTTTTGCGGCTCTTCGCCCGTGTTCACCTGCACAAATAGCCGGGGAACTCTGCCGGTTTTCTCCATCTCTGAAGCAACCGCGCGCGCAATCTTCGGGCGGTCGATCGTCTCAATGACGTCAAACAATGCGACGGCCTCGCGGCTCTTGTTCGACTGCAGCGGTCCGATCAGATGCAGTTCGGCATCGGGATAGTCCACCTTCAGCCCTGGCCATTTCTCGCCGGCCTCCTGGACCCTGTTTTCTCCAAAGATCCGGTGTCCGGCCTCAAGCACTGGACGAATATGTTCGCTGCCAAACGTCTTGCCCACCGCAACCAGCGTTATGTCTTGAGGATCGCGTCCGGCTGCCTTGGCGGCGTCCACGATCCGTTCACCGACAAGTCGCAGTCGATCGGCAGCCGTAAGCGTGTTCGGTAATGTTTGGTGGTCGTTCATGCCCATAATATCCGTTTGCCTGGCGGCGAACATAAGCCAGTCGCATCGTGCGGCAAAGGCACATGGCGACACGCTTGGCATGCAAATTCGTGGCATGCTTGACCGGATGGGCCTATTTAGGTCATGCAATCTCGAGAAATCCTCCAATCGAAGCAGATACGAGATATGGCTAGCGAACGCTACAATCCGGCGGACCGTGAAAAGCACTGGCAGGCGGTCTGGACCGATCGGGATCTTTTCCGCGCAGACGAAACAGCAGACGGTCCGAAATACTACGTGCTCGAGATGTTCCCCTACCCGTCCGGGCGCATCCATATGGGGCATGTGCGCAACTACACCATGGGCGACGTTGTCGCGCGCTACAAACGCGCCAAGGGGTTCAATGTTCTCCATCCAATGGGCTGGGATGCCTTCGGGATGCCTGCCGAGAATGCAGCGATGGCGCGCAATATCCACCCGGCCGAATGGACCTACGCCAACATCGATGCGATGCGCACCCAGCTCAAGGCCCTGGGTCTGGCGATCGATTGGGACCGGGAAATCGCGACCTGTGATCCCAGTTACTATGTGCAGGAACAGAAGCTGTTCCTCGACTTTCTTGAAAAGGGCCTGGTGACCCGGCGCAGCGCAAAAGTGAACTGGGACCCCGTTGATCATACGGTGCTTGCCAATGAGCAGGTAATCGATGGCAAAGGCTGGCGGTCCGGTGCACCGGTTGAACAGCGCGAGTTGACCCAGTGGTTCTTTAGGATATCGGAATTCGCCGACGATCTCCTTGCGGCTTTGGATGATCTGGAGCGCTGGCCCGAGAAAGTGCGCATCATGCAGCGCAACTGGATCGGGAGAAGCCAGGGTCTCCTCGTCAGATTCGCACTCGAGGGGGCGGTACCAGATGCCCATAGATCCCTCGACGTCTATACGACGCGCCCGGACACGCTTTTCGGCGCGGGTTTTTGCGCCCTGTCGCCGGATCATCCACTGACAACGGCGCTGGCAGAGAACAACCCCGAACTCAAAGCGTTTGTTGCCGAGTGCCATCGCCTCGGCACAAGCGAGGAAGACATCGAACGGGCTGAAAAGCGGGGCTACGATACGGGTCTGATCGCCCGTCATCCGTTTAAGGAAGATCTCGACCTTCCCGTCTATGTGGCCAATTTCGTGCTGATGGATTATGGCACGGGAGCGATTTTCGGCTGTGCCGCACACGATCAGCGCGACCTTGATTTTGCCCGCAAATACAATCTGCGCGTTGTGCCGGTGGTGCTGCCGCCCGATGCGGATGCGCAGAGTTTCGACGTCGAAAACGAGGCTTATGTGGGTGAAGGGCGGATCTTCAACTCGGATTTCCTCGACGGCATGTCCATCGAGGATGCCAAAGAAGAGATTGCGCGCCGGCTTGAAACGATGGAACTGGAAGGGCACGCCCAGGGCGAGCGTCAGACGAACTACCGTCTGCGCGACTGGGGTATATCCCGGCAACGCTATTGGGGCTGTCCCATTCCGGTGATCCACTGCGACGCTTGCGGGGTCGTTCCCGTTCCGAAAGAGCATCTGCCCGTCACCTTGCCCAACGATGTGACGTTCGATTCACCGGGAAATCCGTTGGAGCGTCATCCCACGTGGAAGGCAGTCGCCTGTCCGAAATGCGGTGCGGACAGCAGACGCGAGACCGATACATTCGACACATTCGTCGATTCATCGTGGTATTTTGCCCGCTTCTGCTCGCCGAAGGCTGAAACGCCGACGGATCGACAGGCCGTCGATTATTGGTTGCCGGTAGACCAGTATATCGGCGGTGTGGAACACGCGATCCTACACCTCCTCTATTCCCGGTTCTTCACGCGTGCCATGCGGATAACGGGCCATTCCGGTTTGGACGAGCCATTTGCAGGCCTGTTCACGCAAGGCATGGTCAATCATGAAACATACAAGAATGCAGCGGGCGAATGGTTGGAAACGGACCAGGTTCGCATCGAAGGCGAAGGTGAGAACCGACGCGGCATTCATATTGAGACGGGCGCCGAAATTGCAATCGGCCCCGTCGAGAAAATGTCAAAGTCGAAGCGGAACACCGTCGATCCGGAAGAGATCTTCGGCCATTACGGAGCAGACACTCTGCGGTGGTATATGCTCTCGGATTCGCCGCCGGAGCGTGATGTTCAATGGACCGATGCCGGGCTTGAAGGTGCCTGGCGGTTCGTTCAACGATTGTGGCGGCTGATCGACGAAGCCGCCGACCGGGCTGCAGGCCCCGGGTCCCCTATGCCGGACGAGATGTCGGCGGATGCCGTGGCCCTACGCCGCGCGGCTCACAAAGCACTCAGCGCGGTCGGCACCGACATCGAGGGCCTCCGATTCAATCGCGCTGTTGCGCAGATCTACGAGTTTGCAAACACCTTGTCAGCAGCTCTCGCCGACAAGAATTCAAGCGAGGGTATGGCGTGGGCCATCCGTGAGGCCGCGGAATTCATGGTGCGACTGATCGGACCAATGATGCCACATCTAGGTGAAGAAGGCTGGCAACGGCTGGGGCGTGATACGCTCCTGACCGAGCAGCCCTGGCTTGAAGCCAGCGCGGCTCTGATCCAGGAAAACACGATTACGATTGCCGTGCAGGTAAACGGAAAACGCCGGGATGAATTGACAATCCCGCGGGATGCGGCCAAAGAAGAAGTTGAGGCGGCCGCTCTCGCGTTAGATAATGTGGCACGTGCAATTGAGGGACGTATGATCAAGAAGGTCATCGTTGTGCCTCAGAAAATTGTCAATGTCGTTGCATGAGACGACGGGTGGCTATGATTGGGATGGGGAAAATTCGGGCGATAATCGCTGTTGCAGCCGTCGTTTTGGCGGCTCCGGTGCTGTCTGCGTGTCAATTCCAACCGCTTTACGGCACCTCACAGAATGGCCAAAACATGGCCGCCGCGATGAAAACCATCCAGATTCCAACGATTCCGGGGCGTGTCGGACAGGTTGTCCGGAATGAACTCATATTCGGCACGACGGGCGGTGGACATCCTGCGGAACCAAATTATCGTTTGGAAGTCGTGCTTCGCGAGTCCGTGAATTCGATCTTGGTGGAACAAACGGGCGATGCGCAAGGCAAGCAGTATAATCTGGATGCCGTATTCCAGCTGATCCGGTTGAAGGACGGCAAAGTGGTGATGAAGGGCAAGAGCACATCGCGTGCCGCGTTCGACAAGTTCGAGCCGATCTACTCGAATGTTCGCGCCGAACGCGATGCCGAAAATCGGGCCGCGCGCGTAGTAGCTGACAATATCAAGACACGGATCGCATCATATCTCTCCAGTTCCGTCTGACGTGAGACCTTTGCACCGCCGCCTTTCCCATCCCATGGCAGATTGCGCCCGCTATGGTCGCTTTTAAGGCAGGACAGACCGAACGATTTGTCGGAAAACCCGACCGTCGCTTTGCCGCAATCCTTCTCTACGGCCCGGATACAGGCTTGGTTGCAGATCGTGCCGACCGCCTCTCCCGGAAAATATCGGAAGACTCAGATCCCGAAATCATTCGCCTCGGCGATGGCGAGCTCTCGGAGAATCCGGATCGTCTGGCCGTAGAAGTGCGAACCCGGCCCATGTTTGCCACAGGAAAGATCGTTCGCTTGCGTGCCGGCGCCCGAACCGATGCGAAATCACTTGCATCGCTCCTGGACGAACCGTTCGAAGCGGTCCTGATCGTCGAGGGTGGAAATTTGAGGCCAACCTCTCCGCTTCGGAAAGCATTCGAACGGTCCGATGTCGCCGTCGTCCTTCCCTGCTATTCGGATGGTCCAGGCGACCTGCGAGCGGTCATTGATGCGGAGCTTGGCGAATCCGGTGTCCCCATCTCGCAGGAAGCTCGAGCCCATCTGATTGCACGTTTGGGCTCTGATCCTCTACTCGCCCGCTCTGAGCTCGCGAAACTCGCGATCTATGCTTATGGCTCCGACGAAATCACCATCGAAGATATCGATGCTGCCGTGGGCGATGGCTCCGATGCCGCCCTCGACCTCTTCACCAATGCCGTCGGTGCCAAGAATCTGCCGATTGCATTGTCACAGATCGGCCGGCTGGATTCGGCCGGCCAATCGGTCCAGGGTGCCTTGATCGTCCTAGGGACACATTTCCGGCGCCTTCATCAAATTGCCGCACAAGCAGAGTCGGGCGCTCCGATAAATTCTGTCATCGCTCGTTTGAAGCCGCCTGTGCACTTCAAGCAACGCGACGCACTTGGCGATCAGGTCAGACTATGGTCCTCGAAAGCAGCAGCAACGGCCGTACGTCATATTCAACAGACTACGCGCAAAGCCCGGCTGACGCCTGATCTCGAGCAAGCACTGGTTGAGCAGCTTCTGATTGGATTATGTCGGCCGAGAAAACGGTAATCACCGGCCGTTCGGGAAACAAACTTGAATTTTCGATAGTCTGGTTATCTGCTTAATACGGACATTCTATTTCATCAGCCGATTGCGTACCGATTCAAACTGTTCAAGCGAGCTATAGCGAATCCGCAGCTCACCAGCCTCGCCCTTGCCGGATGCGATATCGACGGTCAGCCCGAGGACCTCGGATAGTTCGGTCTCAACAGCTCGGATGTTTGCATCCTTCTTTCTCTTCGGCCGCGGCGTGGCCGTTCCATTCGTTGCCTCTTGCGACTGGACCAGTTTTTCAACATCGCGGACTGAAAGACCTTCGGCAACGATCCTCTCGGCAAGTGCGACAGCATCGGTCCGTCCGACCAACGCACGGGCGTGTCCGGAAGATAGACGACCGTCTCCAACCATTTCCTGCACCGGCTTGGGCAGTTTCAAGAGTCGCATCATGTTTGCCAGATGACTTCGGCTCTTGCCGACTATGCCTGCAAGATCCTCCTGGCGATGATCGAACTTCTGGATCAGTTGGCGATAACCGAGTGCCTCCTCGATCGGATTGAGATCCGATCGCTGGACATTCTCAATGATGGCCAACTCAAGCGATTCCTGATCCGTAAGCTGACGAATGATGACGGGGACGTCGTGAAGATTTGCGCGCTGCGCCGCCCGCCAGCGCCGCTCTCCAGCGACGATCTCATAGCCGTCCTTCTTGATCGGGCGAACCAGGAGCGGCTGGATCAATCCACGTTCCCGGATCGATTGCGCAAGCTCATCGAGTTCGGCCTCGTCGAACGCGCGTCTCGGATTGGCTTTACTGGCCTTGAGAGAATCGATCGGCACAGTCTCGCTGCCAAGCGCGACCTCAGCTTCCTGTCCAGGTTCCTCCAAGTCTCCAATGAGACTTGCCAGTCCCCGGCCCAATCGATTGCTTTTTGCCTTCGCCGCCATTTGTCCCCTCTCGTCGGCTGCTGCCTGCACCTTGACCGAGCTCAGGCTGCCGTCAGCCGTTCGCGTTCCCGCTCGATCATCTCCCCGGCCAAGCGGATATAGGCCTGGCTTCCGGAACATTTGTGGTCGTAAAGCAGGATCGGCCGGCCAAAGGACGGAGCCTCCGCGACTCTCACATTCCTCGGTATCATCGTTGAATAGACCTTATCGCCAAAAAACTGCCGGACCTCGTTGACGACCTGGTCGGAGAGATTGTTGCGCCCGTCATGCATCGTCAGGATGACACCCTGAATGTCCAGATCCGGATTGAGACTGGCTCGAACCTCATCAAGCGTACGCTTAAGCTGCACGATGCCCTGCATCGCGTAATACTCGCACTGGACCGGCACCAGCACCGCATTTGCTGCGGCAAGAGCGTTCAATGTTAGAATATTCAAGGACGGCGGGCAGTCGATCATGACGTAGGAGAAGCGCGATTCGACGATACCTTCAGCTTCAGCCGTCATAGCGTGAATCGCATCCCGCAATCGGAAGGCGCGGTCGGGCGCAGAAAGGACCTCGCGTTCAAAACCGAGAAGATCCAAAGTCGACGGCGCAACAAAGAGATTGGGGAGACCAGTCCCCGTGACTGACGCTTCGAGGCCAGCGCGCTTTGTCAAAACGTCGTAGGTCGATACCGATCGATCTTTTTCATAAACACCAAGACCGGTGCTCGCATTGCCCTGAGGATCAAGATCGATGATCAGAACCGATTCATCGACAGCTGCCAGCGCCGTGCCCAGGTTGATTGCCGTCGTTGTCTTGCCAACCCCGCCCTTCTGATTGGCAATCGCAAGCACCCTCGTCCCGTTCCGATCGTTGCTCATAGCCTTCTACCCCGCGTGGCGCGGTCTTGGCGCGCCGATCTCCAATATGACGCCTTCGGCGTCGGTCTTGCTGGAATGAGCCTGATGACGAAAGGTCCACGCCTCCAGCGCTGCATCGACCTCGGCAGTCGCTCGGCGCCCCTTCAGAAACAAGCCTCTTGTTTCCGCACCAAAAAGCGGTACCGACAACTCCAATAGCCGGTTCAGAGATGCCACCGCCCGGGCGGTCACGATATCCACATGTCCGAGCGGGCCTGACGCGTCCAAAGCCTCGACGCGCCTGTTGTGAAGGGTCACGGCGGCCTCCGTTTCCCGTGCAACCTCACCGAGGAAAGCGCATTTGCGCTCGTTGCTCTCAATAAGATGAACACCACATTCGCCTCGGTTGGCAAGAAGAATTCCGATCACCATGCCTGGAAAACCCGCGCCTGTGCCCATATCGACCCAAATCCGTGCAGTCGGTGCGAACGACAATAATTGTGCGCTATCAGCAATGTGCCGATTCCATAGATCTGGCAATGTTTTTGGGGCAACAAGATTCTGGATCGGCTGCCACTTGCACAGAATCTCTGCATAGCGGCAGAGTCGATCGAGCGTTTCACGTGAAACATCGAACGCCTCGGCGAAAGCCTCAGGTCCATCGATTGTTCGAGAATCCGCCATTGGACGTCAGGCTGATCTTTTCCGACCGTGTTTCTTGATACTGGCCAGCACTAACATCAGTGCTGCGGGCGTCATCCCGTCGAGTCGGGAGGCCTGTCCAAGCGTCGACGGTTTTGCCGTTTCTAGTTTCTGTCGCAGCTCATTCGAAAGGCCCGCAATGCTTCCGTAGTCGAACTCAACGGGGACCGCGATCCCCTCGTCTTTGCGAAACGCAGCGATGTCGGCCTCTTGCCGTTTCAGATAGACATCATAGCGTGCATCGACAGCTATCTGTCGACCAACAGGTTCCGCGATGGTCGAAAGCTCTGGCCAGATCCCGATCAGAGTCACCATTTCGATTTCCGGATATGACAACAGCTCAAAACCGGTCCGACGCCTACCATCCCGGTTGATCTTGAGGCCCGCCCGATTAGCCTCCGTCGGAGTCAACGACAATTGGTCCAATTGATGCCGAGCCTCAGACAACGCGGTCCGTTTTTGTGCAAAGCATTGGCTCCGCGTTGTTCCGACCAGTCCAACCTTCTCGCCAATCGGCGTCAAACGCTGGTCCGCATTATCTGCCCGAAGCAACAATCGATACTCGGCGCGAGCTGTAAACATGCGATAGGGTTCGGCAACGCCACGGGTCACAAGATCATCAATCATCACACCGACATAGGCGTCGGCCCGTGATAACACGAACGAGTCGAGGCTGCCGCTTGCCTTCAAAGCGGCGTTGGTCCCGGCGATCAATCCTTGCGCAGCGGCTTCCTCATATCCAGTGGTCCCGTTGATCTGTCCCGCAAGAAAAAGGCCCGTCAATCGCTTCGTCTCCAATGTGACGTTGAGCTCCCGAGGATCGACATAGTCATATTCAATTGCGTAGCCCGGCTGGGATATCGTGACGCGTTCCAACCCAGGGATGGTACGCACAAAGGCATCCTGCACCGCCTCAGGCAGCGATGTCGAAATACCGTTGGGATAGACGGTCGTATCGTCGAGCCCTTCTGGCTCGAGGAAAATCTGATGACATGTACGATCTTCAAAACGGACGATCTTGTCCTCGATGGATGGACAGTATCGCGGACCGACTCCCTCGATCTGGCCGGAATACATCGCCGACCGATTCAGGTTCTCCGCAATAATCCGATGCGTCTCCGCATTCGTATGGGTGATGTGGCAAGGGACCTGCTGCGTATCGATCCTGTCGGTCAGAAACGAAAACGGTACTGGAGGGCTGTCACCTGGCTGAACAGTCAGATCGGACCACGCGATTGTGTTACCATCCAGACGTGGCGGCGTGCCTGTTTTCAAGCGACCCATCTCGAGCCCGAGACCATAGAGGCGCTCTGACAGACCAAGCGCTGGTTTTTCACCCATCCGGCCCGCGGGTATTTTCTTGTCGCCAATATGGATCAAGCCACGCAGGAACGTTCCTGTTGTGAGGACAACAGACCCCGAATGGATTTTCTGGCCAGCCGATGTCAGAACTCCGGACACGCGTCCGCCTTCAACAATTAGGTCCTCGACCGCACCCTCTATGATCTGCAAACCATCAATGTCGCCAACGGCGCTCTGCATCGCCGCGCGATAGAGCTTGCGGTCGGCCTGTGCCCGCGGCCCCTGCACTGCCGGACCTTTACTTCGATTGAGCACGCGGAACTGGATGCCGGCCTTGTCCGATACCTGCGCCATCAGGCCGTCGAGTGCATCAATCTCTCGAACAAGGTGACCTTTGCCAAGCCCGCCGATGGCCGGATTGCAGGACATTTCCCCAATCGTGTCGAACCGGTGCGTAACGAGTGCCGTCTGCGCACCCATCCGGGCGGCCGATGCCGCAGCTTCGACACCGGCATGGCCTCCGCCAATCACCACAACATCGAACGTGTTTTTGCTCATCGGTCTCTCGAAATTCGCGTTACGCGAGGCCGTACGCTTCGCTGGACGAGGAGTCAATCTCGGCGAACCGATTAACCATGTTTCACGTGAAACATCATTTCCCGATGCAGAAGTCCGAGAAGATACGCCCCAGCACTTCTTCGACATCGATCCGTCCTGTCAGCCGGCCAAGCGCCGCCGCTGCCGAGCGTAGGTCTTCTGCCCGCAACTCAGGATCATCGAAGCTGCCTACCAGGAACCGCAACAAGCACTGATAACAGTCGTCCAGTTCCTGCCGGTGGCGGGCACGGGTGATGATCGATGTCCCATCGCCTACCAATCCGGATTTCACGCGACATAGTAAATCATCCGTTAACACCGAAAGACCTTCATCCGTTTTCGCCGAGAATCCTTGAGTTTCGGCGTCCCAACCCGGAACATCGACCGCAGGCACCACGTCAATCTTATTGAGAACAGGAATACAGTCTGCTCCGCCTTCAGTCAGTTCAGAAGGCATCGCCCAATTCGGATCCGTCGCATCGACAAGCCAAAGGATAAGATCGGCATCTGTGGCCCGGGACAACGTTCTCCGAATCCCCTCCTCCTCAATCGCACCCTGAGCATCGCGAATGCCTGCAGTGTCCATTACCAGGACCGGGTACCCCCCAAGATCGAGATGCACTTCAATAACATCTCTCGTCGTTCCGGCTTCATCCGAGACGATCGCAGCATCACGTCGAGCCAGCGCATTCAGCAAACTCGACTTACCTGCATTGGGTGGACCCGCCAGCAGAACACGGAATCCATCACGCAGCCGCTCTCCCCGCAAATTGTCCGACAGAAATTTGGCGATCTCCGCGGCCAGAGGCTCTACGATATTGCGTGCCGTATCCGCTGTATGGCTTGAGACATCCGCCTCGTCAGAGAAATCCAACGCCGACTCTATCAGTGCCATCGCCCGCACAAGATCGGAGCGCCAGTTCTCGGCTCGAATACGGATGCCGCCTTGTGCCTGGGAGAGCGCTTGCTTCCGCTGGAACTCGGTTTCCGCATTGATGAGATCAGCCAGACCTTCGACCTCGGTCAAGTCCAGTTTATCGTTCTCGAACGCTCGCCGCGTAAAATCACCAGGATCGGCTGGTCGCATTCCATCCAACGATCCTAACGCACTGATAACGGCCTCCACGACTGCCCTACCGCCATGAACATGGAACTCTGCCATGTCCTCACCAGTGAAGCTTGCTGGCCCTGGAAACCAGAGGACGAGAGCTCGGTCGAGTTCCTTCCCTGTTGTCGGACATCGGAGCGTACGGAGTGTCGCCTGCCGGGGCGCCGGGCATCCACCTGCAATCCGGTCCAGCGCAGTTGCAGAAGCGGCCCCCGTCACGCGCAAAACGGCAACACCCGTCCTGCCCCCGCCACTCGAGAGCGCAAACACACTGCTTCTATCCATCGATGCGATCATCTGCCATTTGGTCTTCGCACATCTGCCCGTTTAAGATAGTTTCGCCTCGAAACAATTCCATATCACTGGAGTGACCCAATGAGCCGGAACCGTCTTACCGACGAGACCAGTCCCTATCTTCTGCAGCACAAAGACAATCCGGTCCACTGGTGGGCTTGGGGTTCGGAGGCAATGGAGGAAGCCAAAAGGACAGGAAAACCCATCCTGCTCTCGGTTGGTTATGCTGCATGCCATTGGTGTCACGTCATGGCCCACGAGAGTTTCGAGGCCGACGACGTGGCGGCGGTGATGAACGAGCTGTTCGTCAACGTCAAGGTCGACCGGGAGGAACGTCCGGACATCGATGCCATCTACATGTCGGCGCTACACAGCCTTGGCGAACATGGCGGCTGGCCATTGACGATGTTCCTGACCCCCGATGCAGAGCCGTTCTGGGGCGGCACCTACTTTCCGAAGGAACCGAAATTCGGCAGACCCGGATTCGTCCATGTTCTGGAACAGGTAGCCAAGGTCTATCGGGAAGAACCCGAAAAGGCTCAGCAGAATGCCGATGCCATCAAGGCCAATCTCACGCCCCGACGCGAAGGCGTGGCCGAACCATTGACGGAAGCACATCTTGCAGATGCCGCGAAACGACTGGTCTCGGCAATCGATCAAACGCGCGGCGGTCTCAAAGGTGCGCCGAAATTCCCGCAAACAAATTTCCTGTCCTTCCTCTGGAAAGCAGGCTTGAGATATGGCCTAACCGATTGTCTCGACGCCGTCGATTTGACCCTGCGCCATATCTCGCAAGGAGGGATATACGATCATCTCTCGGGAGGTTTCGCGCGTTACTCTGTTGATGAACGGTGGCTCATCCCACATTTCGAAAAAATGCTCTATGACAACGGTCTCCTCCTCGACCTCATGACCGAGGTTTGGCGAGAACGCCAGTCGCCGCTGCTGGCAATCAGAATTGCTGAGACAGCCGATTGGACCCTGCGCGAAATGGTCGCCGAGGGAGGCGGATTTGCGGCATCCTATGACGCCGATAGCGACGGCGAGGAAGGCAAATTCTGCGTCTGGACACCACAGGAGATCGCCGAAGTTCTCGGCGCCGAAGACGCAGACTATTTCTGCCAGATCTACGACATCACACCGGGCGGAAATTTTGAAGGCAAGAACAACCCGAACCGTCTACAGACGATGGACCTCCTTTCAGACGAAGACGAAAAGCGGCTCGAAGCGATGCGCGCGAAACTTCTGGCGAAACGTCAGACGCGTATACAACCGGGTTGGGACGATAAGGTCCTCGCCGATTGGAACGGGTTGATGATCGCTGCTCTTGCCAAGGCCGGTGACATATTCTCGAGAGCCGAGTGGGTCGGAGCTGCCGAACGCGCATTCGCTTTCATCACCGACTCCATGACGAACGATGGACGCCTCCTCCATGCTTATCGGGCTGGTGTCGCCAAAGCACCCGCCACAGCAAGCGACTATGCAAACATGATAACCGCAGCGGTTCGACTTCATGGAGTCACAAGCTCAAAAGACTATCTCGATTGGGCCCGTCGATGGACCGAGATCCTCAATCGTCACTATTGGTCGTCCGAACTTGGCGGATACCATTTCACGGCCGACGATACAGACGACGTAATAATTCGGACCCTTGGCGCTCATGACGATGCCACCCCGAACGCCAACGGTGCCATGGTTACGAACCTCGTTGCGCTATGGACGCTGACTGGAGATGACGATTACCGGCAACGCGGAGAGGCTATCCTAACCGCATTTTCTGCCGACCTCGCGCGGAACCTGGTTGCCCATACCGGATTGCTTGCCGCAACTCTCGACATGATCGTCCCTCATCATGTCGTCGTCATCGCATCCGATGCCACGGAAGGTGGCCGAGCATTGCGCCAGGCACTGCGAACAATATCGCTGCCCGACGCAGTCGTGCAGATCGTCAATGACTCAAGCGATATCTCACACTCCTCACCCGCCAGCGGCAAGCAGGCAATCGATGATGCCGCAACAGCCTATGTGTGCATTGGAACTCAATGCACACCGCCCGTCACGGACACCGAGGCCTTTGTCGATACGGTACGATCACTGCGAGAAGTAACCGTAGCTTAGCCACAAATCCAAGTCTGCTAATTGTATCTTATCTGCCGTTTTCAAGAGAGGTTCTAGCGTGAAACTTAACGGGCCACGACCCGAATGGCTGACATTCGATTGCTACGGTACACTCACGCAATGGGATGAGGGACTGCTTGCCGCCGTAGAAACCATCCTTGGCCGACAGCCTGACACCACCATCAATGCAGAAGAGCTTATCGCCGTCTATGACCGACACGAGCACGCGCTGGAGCAATCCGTCCCTCACCGTTCATTCTATGACGTGGCCGGCGGGGCCCTTAGCAAAGCCATGGAAGAGTTGGGGCTTGCTTACGATTCCTCGGATATCGAAATCCTGACCGGCGGCATTACGAGAATGCCACCCTTCCCGGAAGTCGTAGACACACTGGCAGAGCTCAAAACAGCAGGCTTTAAACTGTGCGTCGTCTCAAATACAGACGATGCCATCATTGCCGGAAACATTGCTCAAATGGGCGGTCATGTCGACCAGATCGTGACCGCACAGCAAGCTGAGGCCTACAAGCCGAATCCCAAGATCTTTGCTCACGCGCACAAGATGCTCGGCGTCATGAACCAAGACGTCGTACATATCTGCGCGAGCCCGCATCTGGATCTCGCAGCAGCCAGAGATATTGGATTTCGCTGTGTCTGGATCAATCGGGGTACTGGCCGGGAACCTTTGTCCGACTATGAGCCCGACGCAGAATTACCGACCTTGGATCGCGTCCCGGCGCTTTTTCGCAACATTGGTTGGATGTGATCAAACCAGCGAACACGCGATGCAGACGCTCAATCAATTTCGATTGAGCGTCCGCACTCTTACGTGTTCATTGAGTCGAAGAACGAATCATTGTCTTTCGTCTGCTTCAGCTTATCGATGAGAAATTCGATAGCGTCCATCACACCCATCGGGTTGAGGATCCGGCGCAGGACATACATCTTCTTGAGTTTATCGGCCGGAACCAGAAGCTCTTCCTTACGCGTACCGGACCTGGCGATATCGATGGCCGGGAACACGCGTTTGTCCGCGACCTTACGGTCGAGAACGATCTCCGAGTTACCCGTTCCTTTGAATTCTTCAAAGATGACTTCGTCCATACGACTGCCAGTATCGATCAGCGCAGTCGCGATAATCGTGAGCGAGCCGCCTTCTTCGATATTTCGCGCAGCACCGAAGAAACGTTTTGGGCGTTGCAATGCGTTTGCATCCACACCGCCTGTCAGCACCTTGCCCGATGACGGGACGACCGTGTTGTAAGCCCGGCCAAGACGCGTGATCGAATCCAACAGGATCACGACATCGCGTTTGTGCTCAACTAGCCGCTTGGCTTTTTCGATCACCATCTCTGCAACCTGAACGTGACGCGAGGCCGGTTCATCGAATGTTGAGGCAATGACCTCGCCTTTCACCGAGCGCTGCATGTCAGTCACTTCTTCGGGCCGCTCATCGATCAGCAGCACGATCAGATAGCACTCTGGATGATTGGCCGTAATCGAGTGCGCTATGTTCTGCAGGATTACCGTCTTACCAGTGCGCGGCTGCGCAACGATCAATCCGCGTTGGCCTTTACCAAGCGGTGCGACCATGTCGATCACCCGTCCGGTCAGATCCTTCTTTTCCTTCTCGTCGACCTTGTCCTCAACTTCCATCTCAAGCCACTCATCGGGATAGAGCGGCGTCAGATTGTCGAAATGGATCTTGTGTCGAACGGCATCATTATCGTCGAAGTTGATCTTGTTGACTTTGAGCAGTGCGAAATACCGCTCGCCATCTTTTGGGCTGCGGATCTGTCCTTCGACAGTGTCGCCGGTTCGTAGGCCAAATCGTCTGATCTGGCTTGGGCTGACATAGATATCATCAGGACCAGGCAAGTAGTTGGCATCCGGCGAACGCAGGAAGCCAAATCCATCCTGCAGGACCTCGACGACGCCTGTGCCTGTGATTTCGATATCTCGCGAGGCGAGCTGCTTCAGGATCGCGAACATCAGCTCCTGCTTGCGCATGGCGCTGGCATTCTCGACTTCGACCTCCTCTGCGAAGCTCAATAGCTCCGTGGGGGATTTGACCTTCAATTCCTGAAGTTTCATTTCTTGCATTCGGCCTGACTCCGGACTTCGTGCATGTGCGATGGGGATCGGGCAATGTTCCGGCCGCGTGCCATTGCCTTCTGGGTGGGGTTTGGTTGACCACGGATTGTGCAGCAAAGCGCCACAAAACGCCGGGTTCATTCCTTTAAACTGCGGGTAAGCAAAGGGCGCTTAGCGCGCTGCCTTGATTGATAGGCGACTCTAAACGAGTCGACTTATAACAAAATCCTTTCCGAAGCGAAAGCCGGTTCGCATATCCAAAGTGCTAAAAGGGTTTAATGACGACGAGCAGCACGATTGCGACCATCAAAACGGCCGGAACTTCGTTCATAACCCTGTAAAACCGGGCCGTACGCGTATTCCTATCGGCCTCAAAATCCTTCCGCCACTTGGCCACCATCATGTGGATGACTGTCATCGCGATGACCAGTGTTAGCTTGATGTGAAACCAAATGTCGCTCCCCATATCGACGGTGCCGAATGAAAGCAGCCAGATTCCGAATATCCAGGTCGCCAGCATCGCAGGCGTCATGATCGCCTTTAGCAAACGACGCTCCATGACTTTGAACGTTTCGGATTGGACGCCCCCGACTTCCGCATCGACGTGGTAAACGAACAGCCGCGGCAGATAAAGCATTCCCGCCATCCAGGAAATCAAGGACAACAGGTGAAGCGCCTTTACGAACAGATAAACCGTGCCGCTATCCATTTGAGAACAACCTCTCCCTCAACTAAGCTGTACCTTCTCGGACGATCTTCACCAGTTCTCCAACATGCTCAGGCGGTGTCGACGGTACAATCCCATGGCCAAGATTGAAAATGTGCCGGCCATCTCCGAGCTCCGCGAGGATCTTACGTATACGCGTTCTCATTGCTTCGCCGCCGGCAACTAGCAACAGCGGATCCAAGTTCCCCTGAACTGCGACCTTCGGTTGTAGATTGTCCTTGATCCAACTGAGAGGGAGCATTGTGTCACAGCCGACGGCATCGACACCCGTCTGCTCAGCAAATCTGACATATCCCGGCCCGGCACCTCTTGGGAAACCGATAATCGGCACCTCAGGGTGTAGCGCTTTCAGACGACGAACCATTTCCGCAATCGGTTTGATGCTCCAGGTCTCGAACGCATCGTCGGAGAGGACGGCAGCCCAACTATCGAAAATCTGGAGTACCTGAGCCCCGGCAGAAACTTGTGCGCTCAGATAGTCCACCGACACATCGACCAGAAGGTCGATCAATTCGGCAAATCCCTCGGGATCAGCGTAGGCAAATGTGCGGGCGGGCGCTTGGTCGGGCGTCCCTTTGCCAGCAATCATATAGGTTGCGACAGTCCACGGTGCCCCGCTGAAACCAATCAATGTCTGATTGTCTTCGAGTCCGCCCCTGACACGCTCGACCGTTTCAAAAACCGGCGACAATCGCTCCAGAAAGCCATCTCTGTTCAGTTTGGAGAACCCACTTCGTTCCACGATCGGATCGAGAATCGGCCCTTCGCCTTCACGAAACTCCAATTTTTGACCGAGGGCATGGGGCACAACGAGGATATCGGAGAATAGGATCGCTGCATCGAATGCGAACCGGCGCATTGGCTGCAAAGTCACCTCGGCTGCCATTTGCGGTGCGTAACACAGGTCGAGAAACGAACCGGCTTTCGCTCTGAGCTCTCGATACTCAGGCAGATACCGTCCAGCCTGACGCATCAACCAGATAGGAGGTGGGCTTGTCGGCTCACCCTGTAGGACACTCAAAAGTGGTTTTATACACTGGGGTTCAGTGACGGCACGATCCATCTCTATATAAATCCGATTAGGATTCTCTCTTCTTGTGATTGTTATTTATTGGCGTTGGATATCGTAGATTGCCGTCTCATACCATATAGCCCACAGGATTTTCATGCTCGGTCCCTTGGTGCCGGTTGTCGCAGGTCAGACCTGAACAAGACGGGGATAACATAGAGCCCGGTGCCAGATTTGCTGCGCTTGATCTCAGGTTTTCGCAAGTGGTGTGCTTTGCTTGAATCTGTTGACAGACATTGGACTGTCTGAGCAAAACACGACAACGCACAACCATGATGAATTCGTCTTTCAATCTCATCCACACGAGACGGTTTGTGGGCGAATTTCTGGACAAGTGTGGAGAAATCAGCCTCTTGTCCTCCTGGGACAGAAGTTTGCCCGACTTATCATCATGGTTTCCAACAGATGCCCAAGGACCTACCGAGCTTTTTCCACCTGCATCTCATCTCGGATGCGACCGGTGAAACATTGTCTGCAATCGCCCGAGCAGCGGCGGCGCAGTATTCGCGAATTCGTTCGATTGAACATATGCATCCTCTGGTGCGCACCAGACGACAACTCGATCGGGTTATGCAGGAGATCGAGCAAACTCCCGGAATCGTGCTCTACACGATCGTCAATCCGGAGTTGGCAGAGGATCTCGAAACACGTTGCCAGGATATCAATGTTCCCTGCGTGCCGGTGATGAGCGCCATCATGAAGGTGTTTGAGTCTTATCTCGGCACGACATCCACGCCGAATGTCGGCGGTCAGCACCTCCTCGATGCCGACTATTTTCAGCGCATTGATGCCTTGAATTTCACGATGGCCCATGATGATGGTCAACTGCCCGAAGATCTTGATCAGGCAGATATCGTCATTATCGGTATCAGCCGCAGTTCCAAAACGCCGACCAGCATCTACCTCGCCAATCGTGGGTTTAAGACGGTGAACGTCCCTCTGGTTCCCAATGTCCCGATGCCGGCCCGCCTCGAGAAACCGACCCGGGCGCTTGTTGTGGGTTTAATTGCGAGTGCAGATCGAATATCCCAGATCAGGCGCAACCGCGTCCTCGCTATGGCTGACAGCAATCTCGATGACTATGTGGATCGCGAGAGCATCGCCGAGGAGATTAAGTTTACCCGCCGGCTGTGTGCCAGGAACAGCTGGCCGATCATCGACGTCACACGTCGGTCGATTGAGGAAACCGCCGCGGCGATCCTCAAGCTCTATCATGACCGCTCGGCTTCCGAGGCAGACATCTAGGAAGATGCGAGGATCAAACCATGCTGACGCGTGACGATGTCACATTGGTACTGGCGTCTGCCAGCCCAAGTCGGGCAGCACTCTTGCACGAAACCGGTCTACAATTCGACACACAGCCGTCCGGAGTCGACGAAGTGGCGATCCGAACCGCATTGAGCAGGGGCGACGACGAGGTCGAGCCAATCGATGTTGCCGAAATTCTTGCAAGAGCCAAAGCGGAAGCCGTTTCACAACAGAACCCTGGCGCCTGGGTAATCGGCGCCGATCAGATTCTCACATTCAGGGGTAGGATATTCGATAAGCCTGTCGACATGGATGAGGCCAGAGAACGCCTTCTTGAATTTCGCGGTGCCGTCCACGAACTGCACGCCTGTGTCGTGGTCGCTCGCGACGGGGAATGCGCCTGGTCGCATACGGACACGGCTCATATGAAAATGCGCGACTTTTCACCCGAGTTCCTAGGGCGCTATCTCGCGCTCGCCGGGGAGGATATCCTGACTTCCGTGGGTGCCTATAAATTGGAGTCCCACGGCGTGCATCTCTTTTCCGAAATCCGCGGGGACTATTTTACGATCCTTGGTCTACCAATGATCGCGCTGCTCGAATTCCTTCGTGCGGAGGGCGTACTTTTGTCATGACGGGTTTTGCTAGAGCCTGTGTGGTCGGTTGGCCGATCGAACATTCCCGTTCGCCAATGATCCATGGCCATTGGCTGAAGCATCACGGCATCGATGGTTCCTACACCAAGGAAGCTGTCGAACCCGCGGCCTTCGAAACTTTCATCCGTTCTATGCCGGAGAGGGGATTTGTTGGCGGCAATGTCACCGTTCCGCATAAAGAAAGTCTTTTCGCCCTTGCCGACCGGCGCGAAGCTGCAGCCGAGGCGGTTGGTGCAGCCAATACACTATGGTTCGAAGCAGACATTCTGTGTGTAACCAACACGGATACGCACGGATTTATGACCAATCTGGATGTCGAGGCCGACGGCTGGAACGCGAAGCAACGCCCGGTTGTCGTTCTCGGCGCCGGAGGAGCTGCAAGGGCAATCATCCACGGCCTCTTGCTGCGCGGCAATGCTATCCGGTTACTCAATCGAACTCAGAGCCGGGCAGAGGAATTGGCTACTGCGATCGGAACGACAATCGAGGTTCTACCCTGGGAGGAGCGGGACGCAGCCCTTGATGGTTGTGGGCTCGTCGTCAACACGACGACACTCGGTATGTCCGCGGCCCCACCGCTTGATCTTTCTCTTGAGGCACTTCCTCTCGATGCAGTCGTGACAGACATCGTCTATGTGCCGCTGATTACGGATCTGCTCGCACGGGCTCGGTTGCGCGGCAATCGGATCGTCGATGGTCTCGGTATGCTTCTTCACCAGGCCGTTCCGGGTTTCGAAAAATGGTTTGGCGTAAGGCCCGAAGTTTCGGCCGAACTGCGCACAATGATCATTAGAGACCTCGAAGCATGCTGATCATCGGTCTGACAGGGTCCATCGGCATGGGCAAAAGCACCGTAGCCGGACAGTTCCGTGACCGCGGAATCGCGGTATGTGATGCCGATGCGGAAGTTCATCGCCTCTATGAGGGCAAAGCGGTCCCTCTTATTCAGGAAGCTTTTCCGGGAACGGTTGTGGACGGACGGGTTGATCGCGCGAAGCTCAGCGCCCAAGTCGTCGGCAACAAGGCGGCAATGAGCCGCCTTGAAGCGCTGATTCATCCTCTGGTCCGTAAAGCCGAACAGGATTTTCTTCTCCAAGCCCAACGATCGGGACATGCTATGGCTGTGCTCGAAGTACCGCTTCTGTTTGAGACTGGCGGAGACGACCTGGTGGATATCACTATCGTCGTCTCGGCAGGTGCGCTTCTTCAGCGCGACCGGGTTTTGTCGAGACCCGGCATGACTGCAGAAAAATTCGAACGAATCCTGGCGCAGCAATTGCCGGACGACGAGAAGAAGCGGAGGGCAGATTTCGTTGTGGATACGAGCAGTTCGATCGAGGAGACACGGCGCGAGCTTGATAGGATCGTCGAATCGCTTGAAGGGCGCCGTGGAACGGCGATCCAGCGTTGGCAGGACAATTCTTGAAGGACTGATCGGCAATGCGCGAGATTGTTCTCGATACGGAAACAACCGGACTGGATCCCAGGTCCGGCGATCGTTTGGTGGAAATCGGTTGTGTCGAACTCTTGAACTACATTCCATCCGGCGAGACTTGGCATGAGTATTTCAATCCCGAGCGGGATATGCCGCAGGCCGCTTTCGACGTGCATGGTCTTTCAAGCGAGTTCTTATCCGACAAGCCGCTCTTTGGTGCACTGGCCGATGACTTTCTTGCCTTCATCGGGGACGCCCGGCTCATAATCCACAATGCCAGTTTTGACATCGGATTTCTGAATGCTGAGCTCGAACGCGTCGGCAAGCCGGGGATCGGCATGGACCAGGTTCTCGATACCTTGGCAGTTGCGCGCCGGAAGCATGCCGGGGCACAGAACAGCCTCGATGCTCTGTGCAGGCGATATGCAATCGACAACACCTCCCGTGTCAAACACGGAGCACTCCTAGACAGCGAACTGCTGGCCGAGGTCTATGTCGAACTCATGGGCCAAAGGCAGGCGCGACTCGAGTTGAGCGCGGAACAAGCGTCAGAAGTTTTGGAAGGTCCAGGTCAGGTTTCAAAATTCGTACGGAGCAAACCTCTGCCGCAACGCCTGACCTCGGAGGAGGTCGCAGCGCATGCCGGCATGGTCGAATCTCTGGGCGAGGATGCCCTCTGGAGAAAATACTCTGAGATCGCGCGCGAGAAGTCCGATTAGCAGGCTGCTCGCTGAAATTTGATTTCCGCCAAAACCGGTCGGAACGGGTTTTAGAATTCGCTTCCTTTTTCCTGTTCCGCCTGCGCATGCTCCAGGCGCTGACGATAGAGATTTGAAAAATCGATTGGATCGAGAAGCAGCGGCGGAAATCCGGATTCTCGCGTGAGATCTGCGAGGATCCTCCGGGCAAATGGAAACAGCAGAGCGGCACAATCGATAAACAGCGCCGGCTGTACCATCTCCTGCGGGATGTCCTTGAGCGCGAATACACCCCCATAGATCATCTCAAGCGTATAAATGACCTGATCGTCGGAGCCTGCCGTCGCTTCGAGTTTAAGGAGGACCTCATAGAGATCCTCACCGGCAGGAGATGCGTCGACATTGACGTTTACTTCCAGCTTGGCGCCATCCGGCGGCTTGCGAAGGGATTCGGGCGCGTTCGGAACTTCGAATGAAAGATCCTGAATATACTGTGCAAGTGTCCTCAGAAGTGGTTGTGCCGATCGCTCGACATTTCCCCCATCTGCGCCATCCGGGATATCGGGTGTTTCAGCCATAAAACGATCCTACTGCTGATTGCCGTGCCAGAAGCGACATGGCGGAGGGGTTCGCTAACATGGCCGTTTCTTGCCCGCAACTAGCCGCAACGAATTGACGTGGTGAATCGTCTTCTTCTTGGGGCTTTTGCGGGTCTGTTGGATCTGTCTAGGGCCGCCGCCAGGGAGAGTTGGGATCGGGTTTCCCTCTATCTTCATCCCGTACTGCGTCTTTCTCCGTGTCGACACGCTCAAATTCGCCATCAATAACCGTCGGTCCGTGTTCGCGATGGCCGGTGTTTCTCGGTCTGCCTTGTGACGTTTGCGTCATCGAGACATCGATATGACCGCCTTTTTCGAGTTTGGCGACAATCCACCGTGCGAGCGATCGTCGGAAACCTGGGACAAGAAGCAGAAAGCCGGCGGCATCGGTGATCAGTCCAGGTGTCAGCAGGAATGCACCGGCAACGATCAGGCAAACACCATCAATAACAGCCTGCACCGGTAGTCCGCCTGATTCGATTGTTTGCCGGGCGTCGCTTAATACTGCGACCCCTTGTCGCTTAAGTAGCCAGACCCCGATAACGGCCGTGGCAATCACCAAAGCAATTGTCGGAAACAAACCGATCACGCCGCCAACCTGGATGAAGACAGCAATCTCTGCGATCGGAACAGCGATAAATATGATCAAAATCAGGATTGGCATGGGATTCGACGTGTCATATGGCCATCATAAAGCCGCTTCCAATGGTCATGATTATCGCGATTGAGAGTTGGCTTGGACCATCCAATGCCGTAAGTTGATACGAATTCGTAAGGCACGCATGGCTCCGCGTGACAGTTAAGCCCCTGGCACGTATATGGGCGCAACCTTACATCATCGGCACAACCATTACGAGGTTAGGTGGCCGGCTTTTGCCCGGTGATCGAGCAACACAATGTCCGAAACGTTCGATTTCTATACCCTTTTGTTTCTCGCGCTCGCTGTCGTCATTTTCTTGCGCCTGCGCAATGTGCTGGGACGCAGGACCGGCAGCGAACGGCCGCCCTATGAGCCATACTCGTCTTCCGATCCCAAACCCAACGGATCGCAGGATACGGTCGTATCCCTGCCACGAAGCCGGGGCGGGCCATTCCCGACCAATGCACGGCCCGATATAGAAGAGCGGATCGCGGATTTCGCACCAAAAGGCAGCCCGTTGGCTCAGGGGCTCACGGATATCATGCGCGCCGACACCGATTTCGATCCCGAGCATTTCATCTCAGGTGCGAAAGAAGCCTATGAGATGATTGTAATGGCCTTCGCCGAAGGCAACAAACGGTCGCTCAAATCGCTTTTGAATGCGGACGTATATGACGAATTCGCAGCAGCGATCACAGATCGGGCCGAACGGAGTGAAACAGTCGAAACCAGCTTCGTCGGCATCGACAAGGCGGATATGATCGAAGCAGAACTCAAAAACAAGCTGGCTCAGGTCACCGTCAAATTCGTCAGCGAACTGATCACCGCGACACGCGATGAATCCGGTGACCTCGTCGACGGCGATCCCAAGAAGGTCCGCGAAGTGACCGACATCTGGACGTTTGCACGCGAAGCCTCGTCGCGCGACCCCAACTGGAAGTTGGTTGCGACCGAGGCCGCCAATTAGGCACGGACCCAGCTATGCGCGGTGCTTGTGCGTCGCGTCTCGTCTTCGCGGCGATTGTGCTGACTCTATGGAATGTTCACTACGCTTCGGCATCCGCTGTGCCCACTAGTGCCGAATTCGAACAGTTGGCTGGTTGGACCGACGACGATCATTCCGCGGCATTTGCGGCCTTCCATCGCTCCTGCAGAAAAATGACCACTGTCGCAGGCGCGCGTATTGCCAAGGGTGAACCACCAGGTAACGAGATCGCGCCGTTCCTTGAGGTCTGCAAGGTGGCACTCGCAATGCCTGAATTCATCGAGGCCCCCGCAGCGAGAACATTCTTCGAAGCGAATTTCATCCCCAGGCCCGTTGAACGGAACGGTGGCCGTGCCTTCCTCACCGGCTATTTCGAACCCGAACTCCAGGGAAGCCGCGAACGAAGCGAGCGTTTTTCGATACCGGTTCTTGCAAAACCTGATGATCTTGTGCCGCTGGTCGCCGATACCCACAGGGCAGCCCATAATCATGAGCTGACATCGGGCCGGCAAAGCAAGGACGGCATTGTCGCCTACGACGATCGAAAAGCGATCGAATCCGGGGCCCTTGCAGGCCGCGGCTTGGAGATCCTTTATCTCGCCGACCGCTTCGATACCTACATCATGCATGTTCAGGGCTCGGGCCGTGTCGTGCTTCCCGATGGCACGGCAGTGCGGCTTGCCTATGCGGCAAAGAACGGTCATCCCTATACGTCGATCGGCCGTATTCTCATCGAGCGCGGGGAGATCGACAAAGAGGCAATGTCACTCGATACGCTCGAAGCTTGGGTGCGCGGTAATCCTGATGCGGCGAAAGAGTTGATGTGGGAGAACCGCTCCTACATCTTCTTCCGTGAATTGGAAGGGTGGGATCCGAGCCTCGGCCCTCCCGGCGGCCAGGGCGTTGCGCTTACGCCGGGTCGCAGTCTTGCGGTCGATGCTTCGATCCACAATCTTGGGACACCGGTCTGGGTCGACGTCCCGGAATTGAAAGACCCGGCCGGTTCGGAGTTTCGCCGCCTGATGGTGGCGCAGGATGTCGGCTCTGCTATTAAGGGAGCCGGACGCGGCGACATTTTCTGGGGCTCAGGAGTGATCGCCGGACAAATTGCAGGCAAGACGCGGCATCCAGGCCGCTTCTGGACATTGGTTCCTCGAAAGAGCGAACCAAACAAGTGAGCGATGTCGAACGATACCAAAAACCCGACGTCTCGCCGGCGTGTTCTCAGCGAGGAAGAGGCACGATTGTGGGCGCGCGTCGCAAGCACGACGGAGCCGCTTGACGATCGTTCCGAACGACAGGTGCCGAAAGCCGAGGCTGAAATCCTCGGTCATTCGCCAAAGTCCAACGCCGGAAAGCCGCCAGCGAAATCGACGTCTTTATCGCCCGAGCCAAAGGCATCCGCGAGTAATCGCCAATCCACTTCGCCGCAGTCGGACACATTCAATCGCCGGGAAGCACGGAGAATCCGGTCCGGCCGAACGGAAATCGACGCGCGTCTCGATCTACATGGCATGCGCCAGCACGAGGCACATAGTGCCCTAAATACCTTCTTGTACCGCTGCTACTTGTCCGGTCATCGCTACGTTCTCGTGATCACAGGCAAGGGCGCCATCCGTGACGCGGACACTTCCGAAAGTTTCTTTGAAGAGCGGGACCGTGGTGTCTTAAAGCGGCAAGTACCGCAATGGCTAGATGAGCCGGCACTTCGGAGTATGGTCGTGAGCTATCAACCAGCCCATCAGCATCATGGTGGTGAAGGTGCGCTTTACGTGCGCCTGAGGCGTGCTGATAAGGCGCGGTAGTTGGTTAGATAGGTCACGTTGTAGTCTGGCTCGGTCAATTGTGATCCGGTCGGTTCTTTATCAAATCAACTCAAGCCAGCGTCATCCCAGCGAAGGCTGGGATCCAGGGCCAAGTTGCAACATCTGGATCTCATCCACGCTGGATCCCAGCCTTCGCTCACTGGTGTCCGGGATTTTTCATGCTATTGCACTTGTTTGCAGGATTGGCAGTGAGAGTTGAGGATTTGGGGGCTTTTTTTGGGGCGGCGTTGGAGGTGGTTTTGAGTTTTCGGTAAGGTCGAACTTGTCATGCAAGCAGACCTTGAGGCGTATGAGCAGGCCCCGCGTTCCCACCTTATGACTGCGCGCGTAGGTCTGTTTGAAGATGCGCAGGAGCATGAAGGCGATGAGAGCAACATAGATCTGGATCCTGACGGCGTTTTGCGAGTGTCCCATGAAGGATTTGATTTTGAGGTTCTGCTTGATCCACTTGAAGAAGAGTTCGATCTCCCAACGCTGTTTATAGAGGGCCGCGATCTGTTTGGCGGTACGCGTGTGATCGTTGGTGACGAGATGCAATGGCTCTTTGTCTTCGCGTTCGACGACGATCTCACGCAATTTGGTATCGTAGAGTGGATTAGTTGCACCGCCGCGAGGCTTCTTATGTCCGACCTTGAGGGTTTGATCGGCAAGGATGGCATCACCTTTGACGGTCTGAGGCTTGATGTCGCGCCGGTGGGCGTTTGCCTTCAGGCGTGTGATGAAGAGGGCACCGGCCTCGTGGATCTCCTGCCACCAAGCATAATCGGTGTAACCCTTGTCAAAGACGTATGTCCCTTCTTCTTCGAAAGCCAGGGTACGGGCAACGGTAATATCGCTGATCTTGTGGGAAGTGACGGCGAAGTGGACGGGGTGATCGTCAAGAGGATCGTAGAGCAGATGGAGCTTAAGACCGCGGACGCGGGCGTCCGCCTCGGCCCATGCAAAGCGATGATCCCTTAAGGGGATAGGCGAGGCATCCAAGAGTTGGATCAGGGCCTTGCCCTGCGCGCGCGGCTTACGTGCCATCGCGCCCATCAAACTCTGGCACACATCTCGGAAGAAGGCGTGAGGCCGTTTTGCCGAGGCATCACTGAGTGTCGAACGACGCGGTGGTCTCAAGTCCAGATGATAAAGCGCCGCCGGCTTTGCCGAAAAGGCCTGCTCGAAATCGCGCAAGCTGTTCAATCCCGCAAGTTGACCAAAGAGGAGCGCCTTGAGATGGCGAATACAGGTCCACGCATTGGCGCCGCTCCCGACACCATGATCCCCGTTGTGTTTATCGACCAGAGTTTTCAACATGCGACGATCCAGCGGTTCCAAAAGCTGCTGAAAAGCCGTACGGGAATGGGGCACGGCAGACCTCCAAAATCATGTTGCGGAACACGATCTTTGGCTGGGAAACCAGAAAAAGTCTGCTGTGCAATTTGACTCACCCAAAAAATCCCGGACACCAGTGAGCCTTCGCTGGGATGACGATCAAACTATATTGGCGTCAAAGGATGAACTTCGAAAGGTCGGCATTCTTGGCAAGATCGCCGATATGCTCACGCACATATGTCTCGTCAATCGTAATCATCTCACCGGTCATGTCCGTAGCTTCGAAGCTGATTTCATCGAGGACACGTTCGATCACCGTCATCAGACGGCGTGCACCAATATTCTCCACGTTCGAATTCACCTCAACGGCAATGTCGGCTATCGCATCAATGGCGTCTTCGGTGAACTCGAGCTCGACACCCTCGGTCTTCATCAATGCCACGGACTGTTTGATCAGGCTTGCCTGAGGCTCAGTCAGGATGCGTTTGAAGTCGTCCTTGGTCAGTGCGCGAAGTTCGACCCTGATAGGCAGGCGGCCCTGCAACTCGGGCAGCAGATCTGACGGCTTTGCGACGTGGAAGGCACCGGATGCAATAAACAGAATATGGTCGGTTTTGACGGGTCCATGCTTCGTGCTGACGGTGGTTCCTTCGATCAGGGGAAGGAGATCGCGCTGAACGCCTTCCCGGCTGACGTCGCCGCCGACACGCTCGGACCGGGCACAGATCTTGTCGATTTCATCCAGGAAAACGATGCCATCGTTCTCGACCGATGTGATGGCTTCCTGGACGATCTGTTCGTCATCGATCAGCTTGTCGGATTCGTCCGCCAACAGAATAGCATAGCTATCGGCGACCAATACGCGTCTGGGCTTCGTGCGCTGCCCGAAAGCCTTGCCGAGCATATCGTTCAAATTGATCATTCCAACTTGGCTGCCCGGCATGCCAGGGATATCCAAGGTCGGCATTCCGCCTGTATCGGCAACCTGGATCTCGATCTCCCGATCGTCCAGTTCACCTTCGCGAAGGCGTTTGCGGAAACTCTCCCGTGTGGCGGCGGAGGCATTATCACCAACAAGAGCGTCCAAGACACGCTCTTCGGCCATCAGATGCGCTTTCGCTTCGACTTCCTTGCGTTTGGTCTCGCGGACAAGGCCGATTGCGGCTTCGACGAGATCACGGACGATCTGATCTACATCGCGGCCAACATAACCGACCTCCGTGAACTTCGTGGCTTCGATCTTCATGAAAGGCGCATTGGCGAGTTTCGCAAGCCTGCGGGAAATTTCCGTTTTGCCGACACCGGTCGGGCCAATCATCAGGATGTTCTTGGGAAGAACCTCCTCGCGCATATCGTCGCCGAGCTGTTGGCGCCGCCAGCGGTTGCGGAGGGCAATGGCGACCGCGCGTTTGGCATCGCGTTGGCCGATAATGAAGCGATCGAGTTCGGATACGATTTCACGGGGCGAAAAACTGGTCATAGGTGTCAATACGCTCGCGGGCCAACCATCAGGTTGCAGGGGAGGTGGTGTCGAGGCTTTCGATCACCAGCTGGCTATTGGTGTAAACGCAAATCTCGGCGGCGATTGCCATCGCTTTGCGTGCTGTTTGCTCGGCGTCCAGATCGCTGTCAATCAGCGCAAGAGCGGCTGCCAGGGCATAGTTTCCGCCCGACCCGATGCCCATGACATCGGATTCGGGTTCAAGAACGTCGCCCGTGCCGGTCAGAACAAGCGTTTCGCTGGCATCAGCTACGATCATCATTGCTTCAAGCCGGCGCAAGTAGCGATCAGTGCGCCAATCCTTGGCGAGTTCGACACAGGCGCGCTTCAGTTGACTGGGATAGCGCTCGAGTTTGGTCTCCAGCCGTTCGAACAAGGTGAAGGCGTCTGCGGTTGCACCGGCAAAGCCCGAAATCACGTCGCCACTGCCGAGGGTGCGGACTTTGCGGGCATTGGATTTGATGATTGTCTGGCCGAGGCTCACCTGGCCATCGCCGGCGATTACGACTTTGCCATTCTTGCGAACGGTCAGGATCGTTGTTCCGTGCCAGATGTCGTTGCGTGTATCTGATTGTGTCATGGGCCAGCGATATCGGCATCCAGGCGGTTTGAGTCAAGTCCGGTGCGTTTGTGATCAGGTTACCACGCGCGGCCGATCGGTGTGGTCATGGACGATGAGACCTGATAAACCGCCCTGATTACGCGGCAATTAAGCGCACAAAACGAGAGAAGTCCGATGCGAACGGCCACCGTCGAACGCAATACCAAAGAAACGCAGATCACGGCGACCATCCAGGTCGATGGTAACGGCATTTACGATATCAGCACCGGGATCGGGTTCCTGGATCACATGCTGGAGCAACTCTCCCGGCATTCTTTGATGGATATCACCCTCAAAGCCGAAGGCGACCTTCATGTGGACTTTCACCACACGACCGAAGATAGCGGCATCGCGCTTGGGCAGGCGTTGGCGCAAGCACTTGGCGACAAGACGGGAATTCGGCGCTACGCGTCGCAGTTGCTACCGATGGATGAGGCTTTGTCGCGCGTCGCGCTCGACATATCCGGGCGACCGTATCTCATCTGGAATGTCGCGTTCAGTCGCTCGAAAATCGGCGAGATGGACACCGAACTCTTTCGCGAGTGGTTCAACGCCTTCGCTCAGTGCGCGGGACTGACACTGCACGTCGAGAACCTCTACGGTGACAATAACCACCATATCGTCGAGTCTTGCTATAAGGCATTGGCCCGCTCCCTCCGAGAAGCCGTTTCCATCGATCCGCGTCAGCCAGAAGCTGTTCCGTCGACGAAAGGCCGGTTGGGCGACTAAGTCCCGAGGATATGAGCCGTGATCGCATATAGCGTATTAGAACCTGCGACAGCATCTGAGAGTGTCGTCGAGCGCATTGATCGGATCGTCTTCGTGCGCGAAGGCTTCGCCGTCTTGGCGCTGGTGTTTCCAATGCTCTGGTTGCTTTTTCATCGAATGTGGCTGGTTTTGCTCGCGTTCGTGGTTGTTGTCGCGGTCGTCAATGTTGGATTTGTCGCCGTCGGTCTGAGTGAAACCGTTGCGGGTTGGGCGACATTGGCGATCACGTTGCTTTTTGCGTCGAATGCGAATGATCTGCGGCGCTGGACACTCGAGCGACGAGGATTTGAGCTTGTCGGAGTGGTGTCGGGTCGTAATCGCGACGAATGTGAAATCCGCTTCTTTGACAATTGGGACGGCACCGAGCCTCAAGCCACCGAGTCCGCGATAGAGCCAGAGCGTGCTCTCGGTGACGAAACGGGTCACCCTGCGAGTTCTTGAACCATGCAAGTCGTCATCGTTGACTACGGTTCGGGCAATCTGCATTCGGCGGCCAAGGCTTTCGAGCGCGCAGCAGCCGAGACCGATTCCGGTCACAAGATCGTTGTCAGTGCCAATACGGACCACGTGCGCGCGGCAGATCGCATCGTTCTGCCCGGAGTCGGTGCTTATGCAGACTGCAAGAACGGTCTCGCCGCAATCGACGGGATGATCGAAGTCCTTGAAGAGACGGTTCGGCAAAAAGCACGGCCATTTCTGGGCATCTGTGTCGGTATGCAGCTGATGGCCGACCGCGGTCTTGAACACCAATCGACCGAGGGTTTTGGTTGGATCGCCGGTGAGGTTCGACACATCACGCCGACCGATCCTTCTCTCAAGATTCCGCACATGGGCTGGAACACACTCGCTGAAATCAACCCCCACCCGCTGCTTGACGGCATCAAGAAGGGTAGCGACGGCCTGCATGCCTACTTTGTGCACTCCTTCCACCTGGTGCCGGAAGCGCGCGCCGATCTGGTCGCAGAAACGGACTATGGCGGTCCGATCACAGCTATGGTGGGTAAAGAGAATATGGCCGGCACCCAGTTTCATCCTGAAAAAAGTCAGACGCTCGGTCTGGAACTCATCGCCAATTTCCTGCGATGGTCGCCATGATCCTTTTTCCTGCTATTGACCTGAAAGACGGCAGTTGCGTTCGCCTCGAACAAGGCGAGATGAATGCGGCGACAGTCTTTAACGACGATCCCGCGGCACAGGCGCAAGCCTTCGAGGACGCCGGCTTCCGCTATCTCCATATGGTGGATCTAAACGGGGCATTCGAAGGCAAACCGGTAAACGGAGTCGCAGTCGATGCGATCCTCGGTGCAATCAAGATCCCGGCACAGTTGGGTGGCGGAATTCGCGATCTCGCGACGATCGAAGCCTGGCTGACCAAGGGGCTATCGCGCGTTATTCTTGGTACCGTAGCCGTACGCGATCCCGATCTCGTCCGCTCGGCATGCCGAGAGTTTCCCGGCCATGTTGCTGTGGGAATCGATGCGCGCGATGGATTTGTTGCCATCGAAGGCTGGGCGGAGACCAGCGAGATCGAAGCTGGCGAGCTGGCGGCGCGTTTCGAGGACGCCGGTGTCTCGGCGATCATCTATACCGACATCTCGCGTGACGGCATTCTTCAAGGGCTTAATCTTGAAGCAACGACCGCGCTCGCTTCGGGCACGAACATTCCGGTCATTGCCAGCGGTGGTCTGGCGTCGATCGATGATATTCACCGCTTGGTTCGACCAGAAAACGCGAAGCTTGAAGGCGCTATTGCCGGCCGTGCCCTTTATGACGGCCGTCTCGACGTAGACGAAGCGCTCCAGCTGATGGCGACGGCGGGACGGGCGGCAGGATCATGCTGAAAATCCGCGTCATTCCATGCCTTGATGTAAAGGATGGCCGTGTCGTCAAAGGTGTGAACTTCGTCGATCTGCGAGATGCCGGCGATCCGGTCGAGGCGGCGACGGCCTATGATGCAGCCGGGGCGGACGAACTCTGCTTTCTTGACATCACGGCGAGCCACGAGAACCGCGATACGATCTTCGATGTGGTTCAACAGACGGCGGAGCGCTGTTTCATGCCGCTCACTGTTGGTGGCGGCGTACGCAAGGTGGAAGATGTCCGCAAACTCCTGGAGGCCGGCGCCGACAAGGTCTCGATAAATACGGCCGCCGTGAAAGACAGAGCGTTCGTCGGTCAGGCATCGGAGAAGTTTGGCGCTCAGTGCATTGTCGTTGCGATCGACGCCAAAAAAGTGTCTGCCGATGGAGAACCCAACCGATGGGAGATATTCACGCATGGCGGCCGCGAGGCGACAGGGATCGATGCGATTGAATTTGCACGGGAAGTCGTTGCTCTTGGTGCGGGCGAAATCCTGCTGACCTCAATGGACCGCGATGGGACACGCGAAGGTTTCAATATTCCATTGACGCGAGCGATCGCTGACGCGGTCACGGTCCCTGTGATCGCATCGGGCGGCGTCGGGAATCTCGACCATCTCGTGGAGGGTGTCACAGAAGGGCATGCAAGCGCGGTTCTCGCGGCGTCCATCTTTCATTTCGGCGACTATTCGATCAGCGAAGCCAAGCGGCATATGGCCGGTCGAGGCGTCGCAGTACGCTTGGATACCGAGTGACAACATGCGGGCGCTGAACCCGAAACAAGGCAGAAGTCTTATTGTGTGCGAGCTAAACTTCCGTCATTGAACTGACAGAAAACTTGAGCGATTACCGATGAACGACTTGGTTTTATCCCGTCTTGCCGACGCAATCCGTGCGCGTAGCGATGCGAGTGCGGAGTCGTCGTACACCCGTTCGTTGCTCGATGGTGGGCCAGAGCGCTGTGCCAAGAAGTTTGGCGAGGAAGCGGCGGAGACCATTATTGCGGCTGTGAGCCAGGACAACGACGCCTTAAAGGCCGAAGCCGCCGACCTCATTTATCATCTCCTTGTCGTCCTCCAATCTCGCGGTGTTGCGTTTGACGACGTCCTTGCGGTCTTGGAGAGCCGTATGGGCGTGTCCGGTCACGAAGAGAAAGCGCGGAGGCCGTCCGATGGAGTATGATCGCGGTGCCGCGGCCCGGGCACGCAGATGAGCCGCCGCCAGTCTCGCAAGTTTTCTCCCTATAGAACATTCTCGAGAGACGAGTGGGCGAAGCTGCGCGCAGATATGCCGCTGACATTGACCGAGGAAGACCTCGAGCAGGCGAGCGGCCTCATGCAACGGGTTTCCATGGATGAGGTCGTGGATATCTATCTGCCGCTCTCAAGGTTGCTCAATTATTATGTTGCTGCAGCACAGGGGCTGCATGCCGCCACATCCGGCTTTCTCGGCCAGTCCGACGGCAAAATGCCTTTTATAATCGGCATGGCAGGCAGCGTCGCTGTGGGCAAGAGCACGACCGCGCGCGTCTTGCAATCGCTGTTGGCGCGCTGGCCCAATACGCCGCGCGTCGATCTGTTGCCGACCGATGGCTTTCTGCTTCCCAACGCCGTGTTGGAGGAGCGCGATCTCATGCACCGGAAGGGATTTCCGGAGAGTTTCGACATTCCGCGCCTTTTGCGTTTCATGGGCGATGTCAAAGCCGGGCGCCGCAACGTTCGGGCACCTGTCTATTCCCATTTCAGCTACGACATTGTTCCCGACGAGGTCATCACTGTCGATCGTCCCGATATCCTGATCGTCGAGGGTCTCAACGTCTTGCAGCCGGCGACGTTACCAAAGGGTGGCAAGGCGATTCCTTTCGTTTCCGACTTCTTCGATTTCTCGATCTATATCGATGCACCGGACAAGATTATCGAGAGTTGGTATGTGGAACGATTTCTGCGGCTCCGGGAGACAGCGTTCACGGATCCCAAGGCCTATTTCCACCGTTATTCGAAGCTCGATGATCAGGAAGCGCTGGCAACAGGCCTCGGCATCTGGCGAAACATCAACCTGCTGAATTTGCAGGAAAACATCCTTCCAACACGCCAACGCGCGCATTTGATTCTGCATAAGGGTGCTGATCACGCAGTGGAGTCAGTGGCGCTTCGGAAGCTCTAGGTTTGCGGGTGTCGATCCAGTTTCGATTCATGGCACTATCGACGTCCCGGATTTGGTCCGGGACTTAGGGCTCCGGGCACAAATCTTGTTTGTCGCTCTGGACCTCGGATCAAGTCCGGGGTGTAGTATCATTGGTGTGAACCGGAGCGGCTCACATATGCAGCGCGCGTTTTCCGACGGCAAGAGCTGCTTCCTTGACGGCTTCCGTCAGGGTCGGATGCGGATGGCTTGAGCGTGCAAGATCCTCTGCGCTCGCACCAAGCTCCATGGCAATGACGGCCTCGGCGATCAGATTGCCGACATGAGGCCCGATCATATGAACGCCCAGAATGCGATCGGTCTCCGCGTGGGCGAGAATCTTGACGAATCCATCAGTTGTTCGATTCACCTTGGCACGGCCATTCGCCGTAAAAGGGAATTTGCCCACTGTGTACGGAATGTCGGCTTCCTTGAGTTCTTCTTCCGTCTTGCCGACCGCCGCCACTTCCGGTGTCGTGTAAACGACGCCTGGAATGGCGTCGTAGTTCACATGACCCGACTGTCCGGCGAGAATTTCGGCGACAGCAACACCCTCGTCTTCCGCTTTATGGGCAAGCATGGCCCCCTTCACCACATCGCCAATGGCGTAGATGCCTTCAACATTGGTCTTGAAATGTGCGTCGATCTCAACCCGGCCACGCTCGTCGAGCGCAACCCCGACATCTTCAAGGCCGAGGCCTTCTGTATAGGGAATGCGGCCGATCGAAACCAAGACGACATCGCAATCAATCGTCTGAGCATCGCCGCCTTTGACCGGCTCGATCGACACTTTGCAGCCCGAATCCGATGCCTCGACGCCAGTAACCTTCTGGCCGAGTTGGAATTTGACGCCTTGTTTCTTGAGAATGCGTTGAAAGTTCTTGGCAACCTCTCCGTCCATTCCGGGCGTGATGCGGTCAAGAAACTCCACCACGGTAACCTCTGAGCCAAGCCGGCGCCAGACGGACCCAAGTTCAAGACCGATATAGCCGGCACCGACCACCACCATCTTTTCCGGAACGGTCTCCAGTTCAAGCGCACCTGTTGAAGACACGACTCGTTTCTCATCGATATCAACGCCTGGAAGATTGGCGACGTCCGATCCGGTTGCGATGACGATGTTCTTTGTGGTCAGTGTCGTCGCCTCGCCGGCCTCGTTGGTGACTTCAACCTCCGTTGCGGACTTGATCTTGCCAATGCCGTCATGGGCGTCGATCTTATTCTTCTTCAGGAGATACTCGACACCAGCGACATTCCCGCTCACACCTTCGTCCTTGAAGGCAAGCATTGCGTCCAGGTCCAAGGTTGGGCTGACATTGACGCCCATGCCGGACATGGAGTGGCCGGCCTCCTCGAATAACTCAGACGCATGAAGCAGTGCTTTCGACGGAATACAACCAACATTCAGGCATGTGCCGCCGTGAGCACCTCGTTTCTCAACGACCGCGACCTTCATACCCAGTTGGGCTGCACGGATGGCACAGACATAACCGCCGGGGCCGGTTCCAATCACCACGAGATCGTAAGCGTCTGCCATTTCACTCTTGCCTTCTTTTCATCGCTCAGCCGGCAGCATCGTCGCGCTGCAATCACTATGTCATGATCGAACCAACGGTTCAGAGGTCGAGAACGAGACGCTGCGGATCTTCCAGACACTCCTTGACGCGCACCAGGAATGTCACGGCGCCCTGTCCGTCTACGACGCGGTGATCGTAGGACATGGCGAGATACATCATCGGCCTGATCTGGATTTCGCCATCGATGACCATTGGCCGTTCCTGGATCTTGTGCATGCCGAGGATACCGGACTGGGGGGCGTTCAGGATCGGCGTCGAATTGAGGGAACCGAAGACCCCGCCATTGGTGATCGTGAACGTGCCGCCTTGCATGTCCTCGATGCCAAGCTGCCCGTCTCGGGCCTTTTTGCCAAAGTTTGTAATCGTGGCTTCGATTTGGGGAAGCGACATCTGATCTGCATCGCGGACGACAGGGACGACAAGCCCGCGGTCCGTTCCGACTGCAATTCCGACATGGTAGTAGTTCTTGTAGATGACGTCCGTACCGTCAATCTCGGCATTGACCTCCGGAACCTCGCGCAAGGCTTGAATGCAGGCCTTGACAAAGAATCCCATAAAGCCCAGCCGTACGCCGTGCTTCTTTTCGAAGATGTCGCGATACTGTTTCCGCATGGCCATGACGGCGGTCATGTCCACTTCATTGAAAGTGGTCAGCATCGCGGCTGTGTTTTGAGCATCCTTTAGGCGCCGAGCAATTGTCTGGCGCAGTTTGCTCATCCGGACGCGTTCTTCCCGCTCGGCATCGGTCGCCGCTACCGGAGCGCGGGGCGCAGCCGTCGGAGTCGCGGCAGGGGCGGGTGCAACAAGCGGCACGACATTCTCTGCAGTGGCCACCGACGCTGCGGCCTGTGACTTCAGATAATTCTGCACATCTTCCTTGAGGAGACGTCCGCCTTTCCCAGTAGCCGGTATCTGTGACGGGTCGAGCGAATTTTCGTCTACCATCTTGCGAACGGCGGGGGACAGGGTGCCGGCATCTCCTTCTTCCTCAGCGGGCGCTGCGGCTGGAGCGGCAGCAGGAGCTTCAGCAGGCTTTGCTACCGCTGCGGCGCCTTCGGCAATTGCGCCCAGAAGAGCACCGACTTCGACGGTCTCGCCCTCTTTCACAGAGATATCTTCGAGCACGCCGGCGGCCGGTGCCGGTACTTCCACCGTGACCTTGTCCGTTTCGAGTTCGACGAGGGGCTCATCGGCATTCACCGCGTCGCCTGCTTTTTTGAACCATTGTCCGACTGTCGCTTCCGTTACGGATTCACCGAGTGTCGGGACGCGGATTTCTGTTGTCATGGATACCGCCCTTTTGCCGCCCGCCCATTGCGGGACCGTGCCATCAAATCGTTAGTGCCTCTTCGAGGAATGCCTGAAGTTCTGCGATGTGCCGGCTCATCATGCCTGTCGCTGTCGATGCCGACGCAGCCCGACCTGCATAGACCGGGCGCTTGTGCTTGGCTTCGATATGGTCGAGGACCCACTCGATATTGGGTTCAACGAAGCTCCAGGCACCCATATTCTTGGGCTCTTCCTGACACCAGATCATCTCCGCTCCTGAGAAGCGTCCAAGTTCCTGGATCAGCGCCCGAGCCGGGAAGGGATAGAGTTGTTCCAGTCGCAGGAGATAGACATTGTCGATGCCGTTCTTTTCACGCCAGTCATAGAGATCGTAATAGACCTTGCCCGAGCACATGACGACGCGCTTGATCTCGTCGTCCGGGACAAGTTTGATCGCTTGGTTGTCTAAGTGCTGAGCGTCGTCCCAGAGGACACGATGGAATGTGGAGTCAGGGCCCAGATCTTCGATCGTTGAAATGACGCGTTTGTGCCGCAGCAGCGACTTGGGCGTCATCAGGACAAGTGGTTTTCGGAACTTGCGGTGCAGTTGCCGGCGCAACACATGGAAATAGTTGGCCGGGGTTGTGCAATTGCAGATCTGCCAATTGTCTTCGGCCGAACTCTGCAGATAGCGCTCGAGTCTCGCCGATGAGTGTTCCGGCCCCTGGCCCTCATAGCCATGCGGCAGCAGCAAGACGAGACCCGACATTCGAAGCCATTTCCGCTCGCCCGATGAAATGAACTGATCGATGACGACCTGCGCGCCGTTCGCGAAATCGCCGAATTGGGCCTCCCAGCACACCAGCGCGTTCGGCTCGGCAAGGCTGTAGCCATATTCGAATCCGAGAACCGCCTCCTCCGAAAGCATCGAGTTGATGACTTCAAATCGCGCCTGGTCGGGTGCGACATTCTGAAGAGGCGTGAAGCGTTCTTCCGATTCCTGGTCGATGATTACAGAATGGCGCTGCGAAAAGGTGCCACGCTCCGAGTCTTGGCCTGACAATCGCACGCGGAAGCCTTCGTTCAAAAGCGTCCCGAATGCGAGCGCCTCGGCCATGCCCCAGTCGATTGCCACGCCTTCCTCGACCATCGTCCGACGATTCTTCAGGAGTCGTTGAATTGTCTTGTGGACATTCAGTGTCTCCGGAACCTTTGTCAGCGACACGCCGATGTCGCGCAGTTTGTCGATGTCAAATCCGGTTTCGCCGCGCCGCGCACCTTCGTCCGCGAAGCCGATACCCGACCACTTCCCGTCGAGCCAATCGGCCTTGTTGGGCTTGTAGCTGTCGGCGATATCGAATTCGGTCTCCAGTTGAGCGCGAAAATCGGCTTTCAGTTGATCCACTTCTTCGCCCGAGAAGAGCCCTTCCTGAACCAGTCGATCGCCATAGATGTTGATGACCGTGGGATGTTTCCGGATCTGCTTGTACATGCGCGGCTGCGTGAATGCCGGCTCGTCGCCCTCATTGTGACCGTGGCGCCGGTAACAGAACATGTCGATGACAACAGGCTTATTGAATTCCTGGCGGAATTCGGTGGCCACCTTGGCCACATGAACAACAGCTTCCGGATCGTCCCCGTTTACGTGGAAAATCGGTGCCTCGATCATTCGGGCGACGTCGGACGGGTAGGGCGAAGACCGCGAGTGATGCGGACTGGCGGTAAAGCCGATCTGATTATTGACGATAAAATGGATCGATCCGCCGGTTCTGTGTCCCGCAAGGCCCGACAGACCAAAGCACTCGGCAACGACACCCTGGCCGGCAAATGCTGCATCGCCATGCAGCAATAGCGGCAACACCTGGTTTCTCTTCTTGTCGTCGCGCTGATCCTGCTTGGCGCGAACCTTGCCGAGGACAACCGGATCGACGATCTCGAGATGCGATGGATTTGCCGTCAGCGATAGATGCACGTTGTTGCCGTCGAACTCCCGGTCGGATGACGCCCCGAGATGGTATTTGACGTCGCCGGAGCCTTCGACATCGTCCGGATTTGACGAACCGCCTTTGAATTCATTGAAAATGGCGCGATAGGGCTTGCCCATCACATTCGCCAGGACATTCAGGCGTCCGCGATGGGGCATGCCGAGGATGATGTCCTGGACGCCGAGGTTTCCACCACGTTTGATGATCTGCTCAAGCGCCGGCACGGCAGCTTCTGCGCCATCAAGGCCGAACCGCTTCGTGCCGGTGTATTTGACGTCGATAAATTTTTCGAAGGACTCGGATTCGATAAGCTTGGAGAGGATCGCCTTCTTGCCTTCCGGCGTGAAGCTCACCTCTTTGTCCTTGCCCTCCATGCGTTCCTGGATCCAGCCCTTTTCCTCGGGCGTCGAGATATGCATGAACTCGACACCGATCGTGGAACAGTAGGTCCGGTTCAGGATCTCCATCATTTCGGTGATTGTCGCAAATTCCAAACCCAGCACATGGTCCAGGAAGATGCGGCGATCGAAATCCCGGCGCGTAAAGCCGTAGGAGGTCGGGTCAAGTTCCGGATGGGCGACCTTTTTTTCCAGGCCGAGTGGATCGAGATTGGCGGCAAGATGTCCGCGCACGCGGAACGAACGGATAAGCATCAGGGCTCGAACCGAGTCACGCGTGGCAGAAAGAGCCAGATCGCCGGTCAGATCGACGCCAAGGCTTTGCGCCGTGCCTCGGATCTTGCGTTCGAGATGGCGCTCCAGCTCGACCTCTTCGCCAGCAAAGGCACCCACGATATTGTTGCCGTCGGCTGGGAGCGGCCAATCGGCGCGCTTCCAGGACGGTCCGGTTGGCTCCGGGTCCGCTCCGTTACCGTCTTTCAGATTTTGGAAGAACGCCTGCCAATCGGCTTCCACGGATGATGGATTATCTTGATATCTGGCGTAGAGATCTTCGATATAGCTTGCGTTCGCGCCGTGCAGAAATGCGGTACGAGCGAATGCTTCGTTCAATTCCTGCCTTGCCATTGGCCGACCTCCTGGCTTCAGGACATTTCAATTTCCTGTACCACCGCAGCCCGCAAAGCGCGGCAGTCGCTAACCTTTCAAACGCTCAACCAGCGTTGTTCCAAGCGCCGCCGGCGAGTCGGCCACCGAAATGCCTGCCGCCTGCATCGCTGCGATTTTATCTTCGGCGCCGCCCTTGCCACCGGCAATGATCGCGCCGGCATGTCCCATACGTCGTCCCGGAGGCGCCGTGACACCGGCAATAAAGCCGACGACCGGCTTCTTGACCGCGGATTGGTTGAGGAATTCTGCGGCTTCCTCCTCGGCTGAGCCGCCGATTTCGCCGATCATGATGATGGATTCCGTCTTCTCGTCGCCAAGGAACAGATCGAGGCAATCGATGAAGTTGGTGCCATTGACCGGATCGCCGCCGATGCCGATACATGTTGATTGACCAAGACCGGCTGCAGTCGTCTGCGCCACAGCTTCATAAGTCAACGTCCCGGAACGTGAGACGATACCGACGGATCCTGGCTTGTGAATATGGCCCGGCATAATGCCGATCTTGCACTGCTCGGGCGTAATGACGCCGGGACAATTCGGCCCGACGAGTCGCGTCTTCGATCCTGAGAGCGCCCGTTTCACCTTGACCATATCGACGACTGGAATGCCTTCCGTGATACAGACTACCAACGGGATCTCGGCATCGATCGCTTCGAGGATGGCGTCTGCAGCAAAGGGCGGCGGCACATAGATGACGCTGGCATTGGCGCCTGCTTTCTCCACCGCTTCGCCAACCGTATCGAAAACGGGAAGCCCGAGGTGCTGACTGCCACCTTTACCCGGTGTCACACCGCCGACCATCTGGGTGCCGTATGCGATGGCCTGTTCGGAATGGAAGGTGCCCTGGCTGCCGGTAAAGCCCTGGCAGATGACCTTGGTGTTGCTGTCGACGAGTACGGCCATGGCGTTCCCCTAAATCAATCGTGCCGTTGACGGGATCGTGTTCACGTCACTGGCTGCGCTCGTTTCACCCATTTCCCTTCACCTGCGCAACGATCTTCTCTGCCGCATCGGCGAGATCGTCGGCCGCGATGATGGCAAGACCGGAATCGTTGAGAATTTTCTTGCCCAGATCCACATTCGTCCCTTCGAGGCGCACGACGAGCGGAACCGAAATATCCATTTCCTTAGCGGCCGCAACGATGCCTTCGGCGATGATGTCGCATCGCATGATGCCGCCGAAGATATTGACCAGAATGCCCTTCACATTGGCGTCCGAGAGAATGATCTTGAAGGCGTTCATAACTTGCTCTTTGTTGGCGCCGCCGCCGACATCCAGAAAATTGGCGGGCGAGGAGCCGTAGAGCTTGATGATATCCATGGTCGACATGGCAAGCCCGGCGCCATTGACCATGCAACCGATGCTGCCGTCGAGCTTCACATAGTTCAGATCGAAGCGTGAGGCCTCGACCTCAGCCGGATCTTCCTCGTCGATATCGCGAAGCTCCATGATATCGGGATGACGGAAGAGCGCGTTCGAGTCGAAGTTCATCTTGGCGTCCAGGCAGAGCAGATCGCCCGCACCCGTGACGACCAGCGGATTGATTTCGACGAGGCTGGCATCCTTTTCAGTGAATGCCCGATAGAGATCGCCGATCAACTTGACGCATTGTTTGACCTGTTTGCCTTCGAGACCGAGGGCAAATGCCACTTTCCGGCCGTGAAAGCCGGAATAGCCGGAGGCTGGATCAATGGTCAGTGTAAGGATCTTCTCGGGCGTCTCTGCTGCGACTTCCTCGATGTCCATACCGCCCTCAGTCGAGCAGATGAAGGCGACCCGCGACGTCGCACGATCAACGAGGCACGACAAATAAAGTTCGCGGGAGATATCCGACGCTTCTTCAACGTAGACCCGACGTACAATACGTCCACCCGGACCCGTTTGGTGGGTAACCAGATTCATACCCAGCATTCGGTCGGCTTCGGCCCGCACCTCGTCGATGGACTCGACGAGTTTGACGCCGCCGCCCTTGCCGCGCCCGCCGGCATGGATCTGGGCTTTTACGACCCATTTCGATCCGCCGAGTTCCTTGGCTGCGCTGACGGCTTCTTCGGGAGAGAAAACTGCGATGCCGGTTGCGACAGGGATGCCAAACTCACGCAAGGTGGCTTTGGCCTGGTATTCGTGAATATTCATTTCGCTCTGCCTCCCCGACCTCTGAACCCTAGCGGGTCCAGATGCAGCCTACCTCAATTCGTGTCGGAACATCTACCGGCTACCGCTCGCCAATACAGGTGCAATTTTCTGGCACGCTTCGACGAGATTCTTCACGGACTCGACCGACCCCATAAATTCGTCGCGTTCAGCCGAATTGAGCTTGATCTCAACAACACGTTCGACGCCTTTTTGTCCGATGATGACCGGTACGCCGATATAGAGGCCCTTAACGCCATACTCGCCGTTCAAATAGGCGGCACAAGGTAGAACGCGTTTCTTGTCTTTGAGATATGCCTCGGCCATCTCAATCGCCGATGCGGCAGGTGCATAGTAGGCCGACCCGGTCTTCAGCAAGCCAACGATCTCGGCGCCGCCATCGCGTGTGCGCTGAACGATCTCCTCAAGGCGCTTTTCGGTGATCCATCGCATCTTGATGAGATCGGGCAAGGGAATGCCGGCCACGGTCGAATAGCGGATCATCGGAACCATGGAGTCGCCGTGTCCGCCCAACACGAAAGCACTGACATCTTCAACTGAGACATCGAATTCGAGCGCCAGAAAATGGCGGAAGCGGGCGGAATCCAGGACGCCGGCCATTCCGACGACCTTGTTCCGCGGCAGGCCGGTCACTTTCTGTAGTGCCCAAACCATGGCATCCAGCGGGTTGGTGATGCAGATAACGAAGGCTTCCGGGGCATATTTTTTAATGCCGGCGCCAACCTGCTCCATGACCTTGAGATTGATTTCCAGCAGGTCGTCCCTGCTCATGCCGGGTTTGCGGGGCACGCCGGCGGTCACGATGACCACATCTGCACCCTTGATGTCGGCATATTCGTTTGTGCCTTTCATCACCGCGTCGAAACCTTCGACGGGAGACGATTCAGCAATGTCGAGGCATTTGCCCATGGGCATGTCCTCAACAATATCGAAGAGCACGACATCGCCGAGCTCTTTTAAACCTATAAGATGTGCGAGAGTACCGCCGATCATGCCTGCGCCGATCAGCGCGATTTTATTCCGCGCCATGGGAAAATGCTCCTTGACGAGACTGCGTCCGCGGACGCGGACATGCAAGAGGCTCGAAGGGTTGGTTAACCTGAAATGCTGTGCCGTGCAAGAACATCTATAGTCGTGTCAATGTATTGTGTTCGGGCGACGTTTTGCGTGCAGTTTTAGTGCAGCAGGCTAAGGCTTCTGATCGGTTACCCTGCGATCGGACAGTCGGCGGTTTAACCGGCCTATGCGATGCCGAACGGCGTTTTTTCGGGCTGGTCGGATTGCGCTCGCAGTACTAGTTATTCTGAGTGTCTCTCATTCAAGGATGCACCGATGCGACTCTCGATTACCTCCGCAACCATGTGTCTCGTTCTTTTCGGCGTCTTGCCCCCGGCCAATGCCGAGAAGGCAAAATCGGTCGCATGCAACATCGCCGGATATTCGATCGATAAGGATCCGAATGGTCTGAATGTGCGGTCTGGGCCTGGGACTGGGAACAGAATTCTTGCGCGCCTGAAACGCTTCACTGCCAGCGGCATGGAAGTCTATCCGGAGATGGATGTTCGGGAATCCCGTGGTTCTTGGCTCCGCATCACCAGGGCTACGGAAGGCATGGATGGAGCTGATCTCTTCATGGGTAGCGGCTGGGTCCACTCCAGCCTGATGGCGACAAGCACCAGTGGTTATGACAAGGGCTATGCTGTGCTGCGACACGGCCCAAGCACTTCAAGCGCTGCCACCGGCAGAATTCCAAGCGAGACCGAAGTCGGCTTGCGTGCTTGCAGCGGCAAATGGGCACTTGTGGAATACAAGGGGAAACGCGGCTGGCTGGCACCGGGCGATCAGTGCGGAACGGCGGCGACGAACTGCAACTGATCCAGGCGGTTCTGGCCGCAGTCTTCATCGAAACTCTATCAAGCAGGCTTCGCTACAACGCGATGAGCTCAAAATCGTGCCCGAAACGACTGAGTCATGATCGTTTCTTAGGCATTGATTTCGCCGAGACGCTTAATCAGGACGAGCTCAGGCGCGGGTTGGCTCGCGTTGGCCCTGTGGTACCGCGAGACGGCAAAAGCCGACGGCAGGGCTTGGGCATATGACCGGACTGCCGCCGTTTCCTCAACGCCCCCGGGGTGGCCAGGGTAGCAGACGAGCGTGACGACACCGTCAGCTCTCAAATGCGTTGTCGCCTGTTCAAGACCAGCCAGGGTTGTCTCGGTGTGGGTTTTGATTGTCTTCGATGCGCCCGGCAAATATCCAAGATTGAACATTACGCCCGCAGGCCGAGTCTGACCTTTTGCAGTCCCGATGGTGGCAAGTTGTTTGCTCAGTTCTTGATGGCCGGCGAGAACGAGCTGCACCTGGGGCAGGCTCGCGGCATGGCGGGCGGTTTCTGTGAGCGCGGCTTCCTGCACATCGAATCCGAGCACCAGCCCCGAGGGCCCGACGCATTCGGCCAGAAAGAGTGTGTCGTGGCCGTTTCCGACAGTGGCATCTACGACCAGATCTCCCGGTCCGACAGTTTGGCGCATGATGAGGTGGGCAAGTTCTGTTGCGCGCATGATGACTCAGAAATGCTGTTGAACGTCGCAATAGGCGGGCAATCGTGTCTTGTGCAGGAGATAGTCAGAGAAACGTTGCGCATACCAGGGCGCATGGAGCGATCCCTTCGAGCCCAAACCATTGAAATAACCCAACTCGCTGTGCTCCGGGTGGACACCGACGAGAGCCTTGCTTTCGTTGATGATGGGCCGAACGGCCGCTTGGTGATCCAGCACCGTATATGGGACACGGACGAACTCCTTGAGCCTTCGCTCAATTTTGGCGCGGGCAGCTGCATCCGGCTCCTGATCGAGCTTTTCCCATTCATAGGTCGAGCCAACGCGAAAAACATCGGATTGCGACGTGGGAGCGACCCAGACACCACGATGGAGGGAGTTTGCCGGCACTGGCCGATGAAAACGAACCGTCAATATGTCGCCCTTCGCTGCTTTGAACGGTACCCAGGAAAAATAGGGATTGCGTGTCGCTGCATAGCCTTCGCATGAGACCAGGCGGCGAGTCCGATACCCCCGAACCGAAACTCCATCTTTGTCGAAAGATATGTCACGGTCCCAGTCCAGAGTCATTGATTCCCAAGTCAGGACAGCGCGCGACGCTTCAAGATAACCGGCCACATCAAGTTGTGCTGCATTCATCGCGAAGCCGCCACCGCTGGCGTCCCCTATGTCCGGATCGAGCAACGGTGTTGGCTGTTGGTCGCTTAAAAAGGACTGATAGGTTGGATCCTGGCTGCGCTCTACCCAGAGTTCCCGTTCCAAATCCGAACTGAATAGCCTGAGGGCCGTGCGGTCGTGAAAGAATGTCCGACCTGTTTGCTCCTCAATGTCCCGATAGAACGTCGTGGCCAAGGGCAGGAACTCATCGCAACGCAGACTTACGACCAGCCGTTTTCCTGTAATCGGGGTCATCAGCCCGGCAGCGATTTTCGAGGATGTCACCGGCTCGCAGGCATCGATGATCAAGACGCGTTGACCAGCTTGTTGCATCTGCCAGGCCAGAGTCGTTCCAGCAATCCCCTGGCCGACGATTATTATGTCCCAGGACTTATCTGCCACGGCGTAGTTCCTTCTACGCAAGGTTTGGGCGCCGACGCCGGCGCGCCCCTTCGTCGAGAAGGCCATTGCACGGCCCGCGATGCGATACCTCCCACACACAGGAGACGGCTTCACCACTCTTGATCATGCGTTGACTTCACAGTCCATAGCGTATTATTTTCATTTGTATACTAATGATAAGATGACCCATGCAATTCGAACGGCCAAAACAGTTGCGCGAAGCTTTGGCACTTCTCGATGCACAGAGCTGGGATATCCTTGCAGGCGGGACGGATTACTATCCGGGTTTGCGTGACATTGCGCCAACCAGGCCTGTTCTAGACATCACCGCGATTGGCGGTCTTCGCAACATCACGCGCGAAGATGGTTTCTGGAGGATCGGCGCTCTGGCGACCTGGAGCGACCTTGTCGCAGCGGATCTGCCGCCGGCGTTTGACGGGCTCAAACTCGCCGCACGAGAAGTTGGCTCTGTTCAGATCCAGAACCGCGCAACGATTGCAGGGAATATCTGCAACGCCTCTCCGGCAGCGGACGGTGTGCCGCCTCTGCTGACGCTTGATGCCGAAGTGGAATTGTCTTCGGCAACAGGGGGCCGCCGCTTGTCCCTCGCTGAATTCATTACAGGCAATCGCGCGACCATGCTCAAACCGTCTGAGATGGTCACCGCAATCGTCATCCCAGAGACGTCGGTATCCGGCAATAGTCATTTTCTAAAGCTTGGAGCACGGAAGTATCTCGTAATCTCAATTGCTATGGCGGCAGTTCGTGTCGATACGGGCTCCGATAGCAGAGTTTCCAAGGCGGCCATATCCGTCGGCTCATGTTCGGAAGTGGCCAAACGCTTACCTGCCCTTGAGCAAGCCATCATTGGGTACTCGAGCGCCGAAGCCGGCGATGCGGTCAATGCTCATCAGCTCGCCAGCCTCGTACCAATCGACGATATCCGCGCAACTGCTGACTATCGCAGCGCTGCGGCTGTCGAACTGGTCCGGCGCACGCTGCTGACCTGTATCGCAAGAGGCAATTGAGATGACTGCCAGCGAAATTCAGTTTGAGCTAAATGGCACATCCGTTGCGGCCCATGCGGCGCCGATCGAACGTTTATCTGCTGTTTTGCGCAATCACCTCGGCCAGACGGCCACTAAAGTCGGTTGCGATGCCGGCGACTGCGGTGCTTGTACTGTCCTGATCGATGGCGAGGCGAGTTGTAGTTGTCTCGTCTCTGTGGCCCAAGTCGAGGGTGCATCCGTTACCACTCTGGAAGGGTTGTCGGCCGGCAACGGAACGCTGTCGCAATTGCAGGCCTCGTTTCTGCATTTCGGTGCGGCGCAATGTGGCATCTGCACGCCAGGCATGCTGGTCTCGGCCACTGCGCTCCTGAATGCCAATCCATATCCGAGCGAGAGCGAAGTCGAAGATGCCCTTGGTGGGGTTCTCTGTCGCTGCACGGGATACCGCAAGATCATCCAAGCGGTCGTCCAGGCCACTGATTTCGATTTAACCGAGCAAGAACCCGGCGCTCGCAAAAATGTTGGCGCATCCATTCGCCGCTTGGATGGCGCGGACAAGGTTCTTGGGCAGGATGCCTTCGGTGCTGATTCCATTCCACAGGATGCCGTTCTGGTTCGCGTTCTACGCAGCCCCTATCACCATGCCGGATTCACTTTCGGTGATGTCGCAGGATTTGTTCAGCAAAACCTCGGCATTCATGCCGTATTTACGGCTACGGATATTCCAGGCCGAAACTGCTTTGGCGTCATTCCGCCCTTTGCCGATCAACCAGTCTTGGCGCAAGACATTGCCCGGTTCCGAGGTGAGGCGATCGCGGCGGTTGCCGGTGAACCTGATGCCATTCGCGCACTCGATTTGGCTACAATCCCTGTGATCTGGGAGCCCTTGCCGGAAGCTATGACCTCGGGCAACGCGTTGGCTGACGATGCGCCTCAGGTCCATCAGTCGCGCGATGGCAACATTCTTGTTCGAGGGCACGTCCGACGTGGCGACCTCGAAACCGGTCTCGCCGAGGCCGACCATGTTGTCGAGGCCGCCTATTCGACCCCGTTTATTGAACATGCCTATATCGAGCCGGAAGCCGGTTTTGCCCAGAGGGTCGGTGACAGGCTCGAAGTCTATAGCTCAACTCAGGCTCCTCATATGGACCGTGAGGCCGTCGCCGAGATCATGGGACTCGAAGAGAGTGCCGTGCGTGTCATCCCCACCGCTTGCGGTGGTGGATTCGGCTCCAAACTCGACATTTCGATGCAACCTTTCGTGGCACTTGCAGCATGGCGATTGAACCGGCCCGCAGCCATTGTCTACACCCGCTTGGAATCGATGCAGTCGACCACCAAGCGACATCCGTCCGAGATCACCGTGAAAATCGGCTGCCGTGCAAGCGGCCATATCACCGCCATGGCGTTCAACGGCACGTTCAACACAGGCGCTTATGCCAGCTGGGGGCCGACCGTTGCCAACCGCGTCCCGGTCCATGCGTCCGGGCCCTACTTCACGCCGAACTACGAGGCGAACAGCCTGGCCGTCCTGACCAATTGTCCGCCATCCGGAGCGTTCCGCGGATTCGGGGTGCCGCAATCGGCGATTGCCCAGGAATGTGCCTATGACGAACTGGCGAACTTGTGTGGCATCGACCGCCTCGAATTTCGCCGAATCAACGCATTGCAGAACGGCCAATCCACAGTCACCGGACAGACTTTCGAGACGGGAGTCGGGATTGCGGACTGTCTGGATGCGCTGAAGCCGGCCTGGGTTCGCGCCTGCGAGGAAGCCGACCGGCACAATCGGACAGCAAATGGCAGTGGAACGCGGCGCGGCATCGGCGTTGCGTCTTGCTGGTATGGCTGCGGGAATACGTCTCTACCCAATCCCTCGACCATTCGTCTCGGCATAACGCCTGATGGGCGGGTTGTGCTGCACCAGGGCGCAACCGATATCGGGCAGGGCGCCAATACGGTCATTGCCCAAATTACGGCCGATGCGCTTGGCGTCCCTGTTCACTCGATCGAACTAATCGGGGGCGATACGGATCTGACGCCGGATTGCGGCAAGACCTCTGCATCACGACAGACTTATGTGACCGGTTCCGCCGCGAAGCTCGCAGGTGAGGCCCTTCGCGCGGCTATTGTGCGTCACGTCAATGTCGGATCCGACGCAGAGTTCGAGGTCGATTCAGGACAGATCAGATTTTCCGACAATGGCTATGCGACAGTTATCGATCTGGTTGAACTGACTACGAACCAATATGGCTACGTCTTCATGGCGGAAGAGACATACGATCCGCCTACCGCCCCGCTGGATGCCGACGGTCAGGGAATCCCCTACGCTGTGTTCGGCTATGGTGCGCAGCTGGTTGAACTGACCGTCGATATTGCGCTGGGCACCGTGAAGTTGGACCGCATTACGGCCGCCCACGATGTCGGCTGCGCCATTAACCCGGTTCTCATTGAGGGGCAGATCGAAGGCGGGATCGCGCAAGGCATCGGATTGGCGCTGATGGAGGAATATGTTCCCGGCCGCACCGAGAATCTGCATGACTATCTCATCCCGACATTTGGCGATGTACCGCCAATTGACAGCATTATCGTCGAAGTGCCCGATGCCGAGGGACCCTATGGTGCCAAAGGCCTCGGCGAACATGTACTGATCCCGACCGCACCTGCAATCCTCAATGCCATCTGTCACGCAACTGGCGCGCGCGTGAGACACCTGCCTGCCACTCCGCACCGTGTGAGAGCGGCGATCCTTGAGGCACAGTCCGATGGCTGAACCCAAGTCGAAACCGGAAAAAATCCGCTGCGATGCCTGTCCCGTCATGTGTTATATCGCCGACGGTAAGGCCGGTGCCTGCGACCGCTATGCCAATGAAGGCGGACAGCTTGTCCGGCTCGATCCTCTGACGATCATCGAAAGACGGGAGGAACAGGGTGGCGCCATGGTGCCATTCCTGGATGCGGAGAAGGACTGGGACGGCGATATCATCACGCCCGGTGGTGCTTTCGTTACGGCTGTCGGCGCCGGCACGACCTATCCCGACTACAAGCCTGCACCTTTCATCGTCTCCAGTGATGTCGATGGTGTCGACATGGTCACCGTCGTTACCGAAGGCATTTTCAGCTATTGCGGCGTGAAGGTGAAAATCGACACCGACCGCCATCTCGGGCCCGAACGTAATTTGGTCCGGGCAGACGGCGAGCCGGTCGGTCATGTCACGACCGGTGAGTACGGGTCACAGATGCTCTCGCTCGGTGGCGTTCATCATCTAACGGGTGGCGGAAAAAAGGAAGGTCGCGTCACTTGCGCAACATTGCTGGCCTTGTGTAATCGCGAGCCCGTGGAACTGGAAATCGACGAAGGGTCGACGGTCGTCGTCCAGGCTGGAGCGGCGCCGATTATCAATGGGACCACCGAAGAGCGGATGCGCGTCGGCTGTGGCTCTGCAACGGTCGGCATGTTCGCGTCCCAATGGAAGGATCTGGTCGATGAAGTGGTTGTCGTCGATGATCACATCACAGGCGTCATGTCGGAGCATCAGGCCGGCAAGGTGATTGGCTGGCCGGCGACGGGTATCAAGATCAAAGGCCGCCGCTCCACACCCGGGCGTTATTTCCAGGTCGCAGAACCAGGAACGGGGTGGGGCGGGACCGATCTCACCGACCCGCTGACGATCCTCGGCGACTTCAATCCAAAATTCGCCAAGCCCGGCCAATCGCTGCTGATGGTGTCGACAACTGGGGAGCAGTTTGCCTATTTCGAACTCGATGCTGCACTTAAGCCCATTGAGCTGGACATGCCGGACCGCCTCAAGCGGTCCATCGGCCGTATAGAAGAGAACTGCGAGCCTGCACTGTGTTCGGTCGTGTTCATGGGGGGTGCCGGCGGTTCGTTGCGGGCTGGCGTAACGGAAAATCCGGTGAAACTGACGCGCTCGGTCAAACAGGCCTTGACCTATGTGAGTTGCGGAGGTGCACCGGTCTATGTCTGGCCGGGTGGCGGCATCACGGTCATGGCCGATATCACCCGCATGCCGGAGAATTCATTCGGTTATGTCCCGACGCCGGCTTTGGTCGCGCCGATCGAATTCACGGTAAGCCGTGAAGATTATGAAGCGCTTGGCGGCCATATGGATCATGTCATGCCCCTTGCAGCAGCGGTCAAAGGCGCAACCGGCCGGCAGAACGACCATATTCTGAAAGGCCGGCGACAGATTGCCCAGGGTGCCGGAAATCCATGGCCGACCCACGCGGCGAACAGACCGGACGGCAAGCCGAAATGAGCGCATTTCGCGATATAGGCCCGCAGGCCTCGATGATTGCGGGAGGCCGCAAATTGCATCTGCATCATGGCCCGATCGATTTGATCGTCGAAGCAGACGGTGCGGCAGACGAAGTTTTCAGCGCTTACAGGCAGGCACGGGCCGCTTTTCAGACGATTCTGACGGGTCTTGTCGAAGAGCTGCCTATTCTGCGGCAACCCCGCACTGACACGGCTACCGAACTGGCTGGCCCGGTGGCCCTGCGTATGGATGCGGCGGTAAGGCCTCATACCGGATTCATTACGCCGATGGCAGCCGTTGCAGGAAGTGTTGCCGATCATGTGCTTGATCGACTTGTCGAAGGCCGCTCTCTTTCCCGTGCCTACGTGAATAATGGTGGCGACATCGCGCTCTACCTCGGAAGGGATGAATCGTTCCGGATCGGAGTTTGTGTCAACCCGGAGACCGGGGAGCAGGCGTCGACGGCGACAATCAGAGCGGGAGATGGGACCGGGGGGATTGCGACCAGCGGATGGCGCGGCCGCAGTCACTCATTCGGAATAGCCGATGCCGTAACCGTTCTTGCGCCTTGTGCTGCTGCTGCCGACGCGGCGGCGACCTTGATTGCAAATGCCGTTGATCTACCGGGCTTGTCTGCGATCAAACGGTGTGCGGCGACCGAGATGTCACCTGACAGCGATCTCGGCTCTCGTATGGTGACCGTCGAGGTCGGTGCGCTGACGTCCAACCAGGTTTCGAACGCCCTGGATGCTGGTGAAAAGGTCGCTGGCGAGATGATAGAAAGCGATTTGATCACGTCCGCATTTCTTGCATTGCGAGGATCGTTTCGCGTCGTCGGCGATCATTGTCGCGATTTGATCGGCAGAGAGCGACAAACCATCAGATTTGGCGAGTACGGTATCCCGCACTTGATGCGGTATCCAGGGCAACACACTGAGAACGAGCGGCAGGCCCCTGGGCTCCGGATCAGGTCCGGGGCGTTATAGCCAATGACTAGCGCACCAAGTTCGGCAGATTTGTATTCACGACCCTGAAGGGGAGGACAACCGGGAATGAGTAAGGCGAAGATCCGAAAAATCGTCACTGTGGTCGAAGACACGTTTTCCGAAATCGGGCAAACCATCGACCCGCCAACGCGCAGAGCCGCTGCAATCGCGGTTATCGAAAATCCTTTTGCCGGGCGCTATCAGGAGGATCTTGAAGACCTCATGGCCATCGGTGAAGAGTTGGGCGGGCTGCTTGGCGAGAAATGTGTCGCGGCGCTCGGGATCACGCCGGCGGAGGCCGAAAGCTATGGGAAGGCCGCCTTGGTAGGCGAAAACGGAGAGTTGGAACATGCGGCCGCGATCCTTCATCCGCGGCTTGGTAAACCTCTTCGCACCGCCGTTGAAAAGGGTGCGGCGCTCGTACCGTCATCGAAGAAGATGGGAACGATGGGACGCCCGCTCGACGTCCCGCTCGGCCATAAAGACGCGGCCTATGTGCGGTCCCACTTCGATGGCATGGAGGTGAGCATCAATGATGCCCCGCGCGCCAATGAGATCATGGTTGCGATCGCAGTCACGGATTCAGGCCGACCACTCCCCCGAGTTGGTGGTCTCGAAACCAAAGACGCCGTGGGCAAAGACGGATTGCGTTAGAGGATCCGAAAGCGCAAACTGAAGCCGGTCAGAAACGACAGTTCTTGTGTTCTTTGCGACCGCACTGCTCCTGGTAGCGGTCGTAATCTGGGCATCAGATAGTGTGCCGACTTGCGTCAAGAGCGGATATTGAGCGACACTGCAAATTCGATCGATTTTGCAGTAATGATTGCTTCCCAAAACATCGCCTATTTGCTTGCCTTGAGCATCACTGCCCCAATCAAGGCAATCATCGTTGATGCCAGGCGCGCTAGGTTGAGTCGCTCCTTAAGGCAGAAAACGCCGATGAGCACAGCAAAAACCATGCTTGTTTCGCGAACCGCAGAAACCATTGCCATTGGGGCCAGTGTCATTGCCCATAAGACAATCCAATATGCGATGAGAGAAACAATACCCGAGAATACTCCAATTTTCCACGAAGCCTGGGCTTGCACAAATATCTGACCTCTACGCAGGTAGAGTGCTATCGCAATTATTGGAATTCCATTGAAGACGTTAAGCCAGAATATGTAGCTGTGGGCACTGTCTGCGACGCGTGCACCCAGCCCATCGGCAACGGTATAGCCCGCTATAAACACGCCTGTTGTCAGGGCGAAGAAAATTGCTTTCGGTTCTCTGAAGCCGCTCGCACCGCGCGTCAAAGTGAGGCTCATAATCCCGAGTGCAATAAGAACAATCGAGATTGTCGCCTGACGGCTTAAAATCTCGCCAACAAGGACAACAGATACGACAGCCACTATGAGCGGGGAAGAACCTCGTGCAATCGGATAGACATGGCTCAGATCGCCATAACGATAAGCCATAATAAGAAACATGAAATAGGCGGTGTGCAGAGCTGTCGATGCACAAATAAATGACCAGGATGCCAACGGCGGATATTCCACGAATGGAAGAGCTAAAATGGCAACTACAGTCTGGCCGACCATCATGATCGCCACCATGACAAGACGGTCAGCATTTACCTTCACCAGCGCATTCCACATCGCGTGAAGAAGGGCTGCAGTAACGACCATTGCAAACACTGCGGTTGACAATCCAGCCTCCCATCAATAGCGGCTTTTGCATTAATTCGTGTGTTGCTTTCGAGAGAATTTTTCATGTGATGATGGAAAAAAATAGGAAGAATTCCGCGATTATTCAAAGGAATTGTTGTCATATGTAACATGAGATAATATTCATGTTAGCAATGCCTGATCACCTTCCTCCTCTCGCGGCGTTGCGTTCTCTCGAGGCTGCTGCCCGTCATGGCAGTTTCACTCGCGCTGCGGCAGAACTGAACGTAACGCAGAGCGCGATTAGTCATCAGATCCGTCATCTGGAGGGTCTCTGGGGTCTTGAACTCTTTGCGCGTGACACACGGCCGCTTGCCTTGACCAAGAGCGGAGCGGCGCTGGCGCTGGTTGCCCGCGACTTCTTCGCACGGTTGTCGGCGACGTTGGAAAGCTTGCGCGTCGAGGATACACGGGGTGCTCTCAAGATCAGTACGCTCGAATCCTTCGCGTTGACCTGGCTGGTGCCACGCTTGAGTGATTTCCGCGAACACCACCCCGAGATCGATGTCTGGATCTCGACCAATGATCATCATTTGATCGATTTCGCGGACGAAGATGTCGACTTGGGGATCCGACATGGCCGCGGCGACTATCCCGGGATGCACAGCAGTCTATTGTTGCGTGAGTATGTCTTTCCGGTTTGCAGCATGCGGCTGGTAAAGCAGCTCGGAATGCCGGCAAGTCCAGCCGACCTAGCACGCTTTCCCCTGCTGCTCCTGAGCCACAATGAGAAGTCGACTTGGCCTTGGGATGCCTGGCTTCCTGTTGCTGGCGTACCCGACCTTCCAATCGACAAGGGGCCGCGCTTTCCCAACTCGAACATGGCGCTGCAAGCGGCGATTGCAGGCCAGGGCGTGGCGCTAGTGCGCAGTGCGCATGTGGACGGAGGCCTTAGCGCGGCCGGTCTGGTTCGCCTATTCGACGTGCATTGCCCGGCCGATTTGGCCTACTATCTGGTCTGTCCGGAAGGGACGCAAGCGCGTCCTCGGATTGCAGCGTTCCGCGAGTGGATCCAAGCTGAGGCTTCCCGGTCGCAGCAGGTGTACGACCGGGAGGTGGGGTCAATAGAAGGCCTGCCACCGGACAAGTGATCGCTCCGGATCATGGCTGTGTGAAAACTCTGATCTGAGCAATCGCCTAGAAATCCATGCTCCTATTCGAGTCAAAGTGCGTGTGCCTTGCTTCTTGTGTCTCTCAAACACCCGCGTAAAAGAATCTTATTCCGCGTCCTATCGCCGTGCTGGCGTTTCCACACAGACAGGGTCAATTATGGAAATACTCGAAGTTCGCAAAGTGTAACGGCAGCACCTTCGCAAACGGACGCGCGTTTAAGATAGCGCGTTCAAAGTGGTCCGAAACTCAGGAGATCTTTTTGAGCAGTTTGATAAGCTGCAGACGCTCCGATTCATTCAGCGGGGCCAGTGTCGCTTCCGAGACCTCGACGCCGGCAGGTATGGCAACGTCCAGCAGATCACGGCCCGCTTGCGTTAGCGCGATGAGGTTGCGACGTGCATCGTCGGGATCCTGACCGACCGACACCAATCCCTTTTCACGCAGTCGGTCCACGACGCCCTTGATCGTCGCAATGTCCATGGCTGTCAGCCGGCCGAGTTCGTTCTGAGACAGGACACCGCGCTCGAGCAGCATGGCGAGTGCCGCAAATCGGGTTGCCGTGAGCTTGGCCGGCATCATGCCAGTAAAAATCTGCGAATGGCGTTGGGAAGCGCGCCGAAGGATATGGCCGATCTGTTCGGTCAGCCGGTAGTCGTCAACGCCTTCCGAATCTGAAAGGACAGCTTGCTTATGTGGTGCCACGATGTGCTCCTAGGGCGCCGGTCGACTTTGACGCAATGAAGCGATCAAAGTCCCGATGTTCACATCATAGAGCAACTTGCGCCAAAGTTGCTCTGAATAGCGTGTGATCCCGTTCAGCCGGATACAAAATCCTCGCAAAAATCCACAAACGGACCCGGGTAGAACTGAATTCTGGGCCATCCGGTCTTCTCGATTGAACTAAATGTCCAGCGTAGACGGGATTCTAGAATCTCAGGACCCTTGAGATCCACACAGATGAGGTGCTTTCCAATTGCATCCGCCTCGCTTTCCGCGAACTGATGGAGAATAAAGCGGATGAGAACGTCTTCCCACGGCATGCTGTATCCGACGACAATGAGAATGTCGGTTTCTCTGAGAAGGCGGACGGCTTTTGGAAAGATCTCTGCAAAATACGGATCGCTGTAATCCTGTTCCCGGTTGGGCAGCATGATAATCGGGGGACGTTCCCTGCGCCGGTCTTTGTCGCGGGTTTGATACTGGAAACGGTAGGATGCGTCCGTGCGCAGGATCTCGAAACCTCCATTCAATTTGATCAGTGTATGTTTGTAGGACTCGTTGACTGTTTCGAGTGACTGGGCATCGCCGATCGAGCTTGGCGTTACACCACGATAAAGCGATGGGAGAATGGACTCTTCGCGAGAAAGGGCATTGTCGAGGATCGACTCGATCGCGTCGTCGTAGTTCGTCGTGATGAAGTTTATCCCTCTTGTGCCCTTGTGGTCACTGCGCGCCAGCAAACGGTTGAAGAATTCGAGAACGTGCTGCTGTTCTGTCCGCTGATCCCCAGTGATGTGAAAGCGCAGTTCCTTGGTGTCGAAATCCCGCGTCCCGCACAGATCGAAAAACTTGTTCTCGATAAAGTGGCGCATCTCCCGAATGGCCAGATCGAGTGTATGGATATCAATGTACTGGTTTCTGATGTCAGGATATTTTTTCATCATATCGATGAGGTAGTTTAGCGTCTTAAAGCCCTCGAAACCGATCTTGTTGTTGTCCTTCCAGCCAAGGGCGTTGAGGACATGACAGAGGTTCGGCAACTGAAGGAATTCGGATTTATCAATCTGAAAAAGCGTTCCATCCGTTGGGGATGCCTGGTTCCACGACTTTGAGAAACCGGCGCCGCACCAGACTGTGATGTTCTTTGGCCTGCGAAGGTCGTCATGAGGTGCGCCTTCGGAAAAGATGAGCTCCTTCAGATTGGCTATTGCAGCGGCTCGTGTGTTTTCCGGCATCTGTATACCTGGTTTCGGGGCCTTCAAGAGGCATTCGTAACAAGGACTCTCGCAGTTCTAGCCCACGTCGAAAGCGTCGGCGGATTCCGCAAATTCCACGGCTGTTTGAATATCGGCCTCGACGGAACCATGAATCAGAAACAATGGCTCGCCAGCGACCACGCTATCCTTAACCGAATGGAGCAGATCGACGCCCGCTGATTTGTCCATTGGTGCGCCCGCCCGGCGCGCGATACCAGAGATCATACCTGCGTTGATGCGTTGGATAACACCGCTAGCGGCAGCCCTTACTTCATGAACCAGCACGCCAGGGCTTACAGGTATCTCGTGGCGTCCCTGCGCATCGATGATCCGCTCCAAAGCTGTCAATGCCGCGCCGGATTGCAGAAGCTCTCCAGCCTTGGTCCGGCCGCTTCCTTTGCCGACGCTCGGGCTCCATTCGAGAATGGTGCCCGCAAAGTCGAGAGCTTTGTTCTCTAACTCGATCGAAGCCGCATCGTCGCGTGCCAGCACCCGGTACACATCGCGCACTTCAAGGGCAGGACCAATTCCGTTGCCGATGGGCCTGCTGCCATCCGTGATTTTCGTGTGCACGTCCAGGCCGAGTCGCTCGCCGACGCCTTCAAACAGGTCGGCAAGTTCGGTCGCTTCCTGCAAATTCCCCGTCTTCATTCCGGGTCCCGCCGGAATGTCGATAATGACATGTGTCGAGCCTGCCGCAATCTTCTTGGAGAGGATCGATGCGACGGCCCATTTCGTCGAGTCGATTCCGAGCGGACGCGTAATCGAATTCATCACGTCATCGACGGCAGAATGGTTCAGTCTTCCGTTCCATGCGATGCAGCCGTTGGCGTCGTTTATGACACTGCGGACATCCTCGGCGGTCAGATCGACGCGGGCGACGACTTCCATCGCGTCGGCGGTGCCGGCCGCTGAGGTAATCGCCCTTGATGATGTCTTTGGGATGATCATGCCGAACGCCGCGACGATCGGAATGACGATCATTGTGATCCTGCTGCCTGGAACGCCGCCCATAGAGTGTTTGTCGACCACCAGGTCATAGGGCCAATGCATGGTGCTGGACTGTTTGGCACGTGCGCGGCTTAAGGCGACGACTTCGTCCAGATGGAGGCTATTAGATGCAGCCACCAAAAAGGCAGAAATCTCGCGGCCATTATAACGGTTTTCAGCAATATCCCGGATCACCATATCGATCTGATCGTCGCGTAGCGATTGGCCGGCGATCTTTGTCCGGATTGCCGACAGGCTTTCAGGTGATGGCGTTCTCTCCAGAGTCAATTCGCTGCCCTCCGGCAGGCCGAGTTGCTCGAATGCAGCGATCCCAAGTCCGATCTCGTCTTTCTCGATCAACTGCGATCCGTCAATAACATTCACCTTGGCCCGAACGCTGGCCTGATCGTTGAACACATCGACCTTGCCTGCGCCGAGATAGTCTGCCGGTCGGAATATAGTTCCCTCACCGTGAAGAAAGCAGACATTTTCATGCCAGGAGTCGATCGGTACTCTTCGGAGTTTCAACCAACGGGGCACCGCTGCGCTAACGGCGTCGACGAAATGCCTGACTGCGCTCTCCAGAGTGTCATCGTTGGCGATCGAGATGACCTCGGCACTGCTCGGATAATCCGGTGTTTGCCGTTTCAGCCTGGCAGCAATATCCGCAGCGTCTTCGCGGCCTCGCGCCCGCAATCGCTCAGCGATTGTGTCAGGTGAAGCGGTTATTTCAACAACGATTGATGCGGGAAAGGTATCTACGATTCCCGCAAGAGCGGCGCGTGACACATTCGCCAGGACATGGCGACCATCATGCAGTTTGCCAGACAGGTTGATCGGCAGCCCATAGGACAGGCCATGAGCCCGCCAACTGGCAAGGAAGGACCCCGAACTCTCCAGTCGTGCGAATTCTTCTGTCGAAACCGAATCGAAATCCTCACCGCCTGCGTCGGCATCCCGGGTTATGACCCGGCGCGCGAAGACAAATCTCGATTCGTCTTTCAGGGCAACGCGTGCGCCATCGAGTATCGAGTCTTTTCCAACGCCACTCGGACCGACGATCAGGAACAGTCTTCCTTTCACGACTGACCCCTAGTCCGCCTCGTCCAAGCCGATGTCGACCGCCGGGGCCGATTGGGTAATGCGGCCAACCGACACGAAGTCGACACCTGTTTCGGCAATCGGACGGATCGTGTCCAGATTGATCCCGCCCGACGCCTCCAGCGGGATCTTGCCGCCGACGATCTCGACCGCTTGGCGCAGCATGTCGGGACCCATATTGTCCAGCAGCAGCATATCGGCGCCCGCGGCCAGGGCTTCTTCCACCTGATCCAGTCTGTCGCATTCGACCTCCACCTTGGTCAGGGCTGGAACATGTGCTTTGGCTTTCTTGATCGCAGCCGTTAACCCACCGCAGACCGCGATGTGGTTGTCCTTGATCATCAATCCATTATCGAGCGAGAGCCGGTGGTTGCGGCCGCCGCCGCAGACAACGGCATGTTTCTCAAGCATGCGCAGACCCGGTGTGGTCTTGCGGGTATCGAGAAGCTGGCAACCGGTCCCCGCGATCGCACCGACATACTGCGCCGTCAGTGTCGCAATGCCGCTCATATGCTGCAGAAGGTTCAGAGCGTTTCGTTCGGCCGTCAGAATCTCACGAGCCTTGCCGGAAACAGACATCAGGACTGTACCGGTCTCGACGCGGTCACCATCTGCTACGGCGACATTCAATGCAACGTCGGGCACATAGTAGTCGAACACCATATGAGCCACGGTAATGCCGGATACGACAATCGGCTCGCGGGCATTCAGATTGAACGCGCCGACGGCGCTCTCGTCGATCATGATGCTTGCCGTCAGGTCGAAGAATCCGACATCCTCGTCCAGAAACCGCTCGATCTGGCTTTGTACCTTCTTCAGATTCAACACCGAAAGAATCCTTTCTGTTCATGCCACGTCTGTGGCGTTCTTTAACGTTTGTGCACAAACGATAGGGTCATGCCAATCCTTCTTCCCAGACCCATCAGCTAAGACATCAAGGTTCAGATTGTGCGGCAGCAGCAACCCGCCGGGCAACGAAGAGGATCATGATCGCTGCACCGGACGCAACGAGACTCCACCAGCCGACGGGCGCCAAAAGAGCCAACCCGCAAACCGCGAGTATCATACGAAAAGCAGGAGACAGCGTTGCCCTCCAGAAGCCTTCCGCTGCGAGGCAGAGGCAGATGATCGAAAGCGAAACGAGCGCAATGGCAATCGGCATCTGCGTAACATCGCCCTGCAGTAGAATTGCCTCATTGAAGATGAAGCCAAAGGGAATAAGAAAGGCGACGATCGAGAATTTGACCGCAGTGGTCGCAATCTTCAACGGGTTATCGTCGGCAATCGCAGCCGCGGCATAAGCGGCCACTGCCACAGGCGGCGTCATAGCCGACATGACCGCATAATAGAGCAGGAACATGTGAGCCGACATTGCAGAAACTTGCAGCTCATTTACCAATACCGGACCTATAAGAACGGCTGCGAGAACATAGGCGCTCGGCGTCGGCATGCCCAATCCGAGAATGATCGTCACGATTGCACCGATGATAAGCGCCGGAAACAAAGTGCCGTCGCCGAAAAGAAGCACCAGATAGGAGAACTTGGCTGCGAGCCCGGTCATTGTGATGCCGCCAATAACCAGGCCGGCCGCCGCACAGGCGCCTGTCACGCCGATCATTCGAATCGTCGTTTCGGCAAGACCTTCATAGAACCCCATTAAGGTAATGCGGGCATCACGCCGGAATTGCGAGGCGACCAGGATGGCTATCGTGCCGAAAACTGCAACATAGGTGGGTGAATATCCCTGGACCAGCGCAACGACGATGGCAATCAACGGGATCATATATATCCAGCCGGACACCAGCGTCTTGATGAGATTGGGAATTTTGTCCGGCGGTAGCGGCGCCAGGCCCATCTTCACGGACCGCAAGTGCACCTGCGTGAATACACCGACATAATAGAGGACGGCGGGTACGAGTGCCGCAACAATGATCTCTGAATAGAGGATGCCGGTATATTCAGCCATGATAAAGGCGGCCGACCCCATGATTGGTGGGAGTAGGCTTCCGCCGGTAGATGCAGCGACTTCGACGCCGCCTGCAAGCACGCCCGGATAACCAAGACGTTTCATCATCGGGATGGTGATCGAGCCTGTGGTCACCACATCGGATGTCGGACTGCCGGAAACGGTTCCGAAAAGTGCTGACGAGAACACCGCCACTTTCGCAGGGCCCCCGGGAGTGCGGCCAGACAGGCAGGCGGCAAGGTCGAAAAAGAAATCGCCGCCGCGCGCGCGCTCGAGAAATGTCCCGAACATTACAAAAACGAAGGCATATGTGGCGGCAACGCGAACCGGAATTCCGAACAGCCCATCCGTCGTAAAGACGTTGATATCGAGGAAATGGCCGAGTGTGATCTCGCCGTGCTGAAATGTCCCCTCAAGCCGGTCGCCAAACAGATTGTAAATCATGAAGGCGATCACGATCAGCATCAGCCCGGCCCCGACCGTGCGTCTGGTCGCTTCAATCGTCAGAAGAATGATGATGCTGGAAAAAACGATCTGCTCGGTCGTCAGGTCTGTGAACAAGCTGATCCGCGTGGCGATTTCAGGAATGTTCGAGACAAAGAATGCGCCCGTGACGATGCTGGTTGCTGCAAGGGCATAATCCAGGATGCTCGGCTTGACCGGATCGCAGTTTGCGCGCGCACCGACGAGAAGAAATGCCAGTCCCAGCATCATCGAAAGGAAAATGATCGACAGTGCAAGCACGTCGATTGAAGAAAGGGTCGCCTGATAGACGACCCACAAAGCCACGATGGCCGCATAGGCCTTGACGATGTGGGCAAGCCAGCCCTGGGGCCGGCGGCGCCCCCCGGTGGTGACCGCAATCTGACCAATCGTTCGAAGCACGTTTTGAGCAGACATTGCGGCCAACACTTTTAGGGAGTCGCTGCAGTTATGGTGTAGGGCGTCTTATTGGCTGACACCTGCGTCCTTATAGGCCTTGGCGGCACCTGGGTGATAGGGAAGTTCTTTCAAGGAGGCCATCAGTTCAGGTGTGAAGCCTTTCATGGCTTTGTGTACACCTTGCACCTTGGCGACATTATCCAGGACCGCTTTGGTGAGTTTGTGCGCATCGGCCTCACTCATGCTGTCATCGACAATCAGGACTGCGCGGGCCGCATGAGTCTTGATGTCGTCCTTGAGCCAGGGATAGCCACCTGCGTTGATGGTCCAGGGCTTGGCACCGAATTCGGTGACCGCTGCTTTGATGGACGCGTCTGGTACCTTGAGAAGCGTGACCGGAACGGATTTTGCGATTTTCCGTATCTTTCCGCTGCCGACGAATGTTGCGTTGGCCCACATATCCGCACGGCCATTCTGCATGATTTCCGATGCATTGCCCGAGCCCTGGAATTCAATCTTTCCGCCCCAGGACTTAATGTCATCAAGTTTGACACCGACGGCACCCAGAGTGAGTTCGCCGAGCTGCGATGGCAGGATGCCCCGACGATTGAGAACCAGGCGCAGAGGCGGCTTCTTCGCTGCAATATCCGCCAGGGATTTGATGCCATGTTTCTCGGAAAATTCCTTGGTCATGATCCATTGCATCGGCGCCCAGTCATACATCACCATCAGGACGCTGAAGCCTTTGACCGGTGACTTGAACGGCGCGCCACCTTTGTGAGCCTGCACGCCTTCGCCCACATGGATGATGCCCAGATCGCATTTCTTCTTGGTGACCTGCAGAACATTGGCGTAACCGCCACTCGATGTCTGATAGGTGATCGTCGTGCCGGGATCAGCTTTTTTCGCCGCTGCATCAAGACCGGCACCCAGCAATGACCAGAGCCCACCCGGACTGCCGCCGCATAAATTCAGATTAGCAGCTTGCGCTGTTCCGATGGTCAGCGGTAACGCCGCGGCAAAAGCGACCAAAGTCTTCCGCACTGAGAATTCCGGCATTTCGACATACTCCCAAGATGGACTTGCACGCAGGATAGATCATTAGTATACTAATAATTATCCAGATTGACTTTTTAAGTCAACCGCCGACAAGAGCGCTCAAAGTCCGGAGAAGAAGATGGCAGACCAGTCCTCGAAACTCGTCATCAGGAATATTGGCCAAATTCTATCCGGGAAACTCGAGCAACCTCTCATAGACGGAAACTGTGTTGTCGCGATCGACGGCAAGATCACCGCAATCGGCAATGAGAATGACCTGGATACGGATCAGGCCGCAACCCTAATCGACGCCAAGGGCACGACGTTGTCGCCAGGCCTGATCGACAGCCACGTCCATCCCGTTATTGGCGACTACACCCCGCGGCAGCAACAGCTCAACTGGATTGACTCCTGTCTGCATGGCGGTGTGACCACTATGATATCGGCCGGAGAGGTCCATGCGCCGGGGCGCCCGAAGGACATTGTCGGCTTGAAGGCGATGGCGATTGCCTCACAACGCTGGTACGAGAACTTCCGCCCTTCAGGCGTCAAAATGCTTGCCGGCGCACCCGTGCTTGAAGAGGGCATGGAAGAGCAGGATTTCAAGGATCTTGCCGATGCAGGTGTAACGCTGCTTGGCGAAGTTGGTCTTGGCTCGGTCAAAGCGGGCGAGACCGCGAAACAGATGGTGAGCTGGGCGCGCAAATACGGCATCCAATCGACCATCCACACCGGTGGACCCTCCATTCCCGGCTCAGGCTTGATCGACAAGGACATTGTACTGGAGGCAGATGCCGACATTATCGGCCACATCAATGGTGGGCACACGGCATTGCCCGACGATCAAATCACTTGCCTCTGCGAAAGCTGCAAGCGCGGTATCGAGATCGTGCATAACGGTAATGAGCGAGCCGGCCTGTTGGCGATGCGCACGGCATTTGAAATCGGCGAACCGGAGCGGGTCATTCTTGGCACGGATGCTCCGGCCGGCTCGGGCGTCCAGCCGCTTGGCATCCTGAGGATGATTGCACTGCTATCGAGCCTCGGGGATATCGCGCCCGAGACCGTGTTCTGCTTCGCGACCGGCAACACGGCGCGTATGCGCGATCTGGACTCAGGTTTGGTCGAGGTTGGCAAATCGGCCGATCTCATTCTGATCGACAAGGCGCAGCATGCACCTGGCAAGGACATGCTTGAAAGCATCCATCAAGGCAATCTGCCAGGTGTCGGCATGACGATCATCGACGGAGTCGTACGCACCGAGCGTAGCCGCAACACGCCTCCAGCGACAGCCTTGCCGGAATTGGTCGAGTAGACCTTTTCGCCCATATAACGGCGGTGTTGTTATTAGCGAGCGCGCTTACGGCAAGCTTTGAGTGCGGCTCCCAACTCCTGAAAGTAGGAGAGGTGTTCGACTTCGATTCCATGCCGCGGTGTGTCCTCGAAGTTCTTGCGGACCCATGCGCGGCGTGCCGCGATCTCTCTACGCATTTCGGATTCTGTCGGGAGTGCCGCACGGCCGGTCTCGATCTCGGCAATCCATTTTGCCTGCTCGTTGCAGATCCAGTTCAGTGCTGAATCCGAATTGAAGAAGGCCAGGAAGTAGAGCCCGGGCAGGCCGGGAGGGACGATGCGATAGTAAAGATCGAGGCTGTTATCTTTGACCGCGATGATGTCGTCTTTCAGAAAATCCAGATCGATCAGATAGCCTGTCGCAGCGATCAATGTGTCGAATTCTTCACAGGTACCGTCTGCGAAGGTCACTGTCTGACCATCGATCGCCTCAATCCCAGATTTCACCGCCACACGGCGATACTGAATGTGGTTGATGATGTTCGCGTTCGAACTGGCGTGCACCTTCTTTGCCTGGGTACCGAATCCGAGACCCGACATTCGCCCTTGGACGATCCATACGAGAAAACGAAGGACACGATCCCTTATCATTGAAGGGATCCACGGTTTATAGAAGTGCTTTGCCGTATCCCAAAACGGTTTGCCGAAGATCAACTTGGGAACGACGAATGGTGTTGTCCTTCCAACAAGTACGGTCCGTTCCGCTGTCGTGCAGATATCGCTGGCAATATCCAGACCGCTATTACCGACACCCACGACGCAAACACGTTTGTCGACGAACTTCGCCGGTTCCTTGTAGTCGTGCGAATGCAGGTACTCGCCTGCGAACGTATCCCGGAACATCGGGACTTCGAGTGGCTTTGTCAGATGCCCGGACGCAACAATAACCGTGTCGTGCTCAACCGTCTCTCCGCCTGCTGTTTCGATGATCCAACGTCGCTGGTCCGATGACCCATCTGGAGCAGGGCGGATGTCGCAAACAGGCGTCTTGAAGCGCACATGCTCCGTGATCCCGAAATGATCGGCATAGTCGTTCAAATATTTCGCCATATCGCGATGGTCGGGAAACGGCTGAACCGATGGGTCGAAAGCAAAATCTTCGAAGGCTGTGAGGTCGCGCGCTGTATTGATGTGTAGAGTCTTGTATGCGGAGGACCGATTGTTGTCGTTCTTGTAGACCCACATGCCGCCGATGTGAGACCCAATCTCATAGAGCGTTACTTTGAAGCCCTGGGCCAGCATATGCCGGGCTCCACAAATCCCGGCGGCACCGGCACCTACGATCCCAATTGATTTCGTCAAGACATTCGCCTCCAACCTCGCAGAAAACCGGCCGTTCAAACGTGACCGATTCCCAATTTTCATCAATGCAGGATCAAACGGCAGAAACTCTGTTCGCAAACAGTCGGGACGACAATGATGGATAGCTGGGGGTCAAGAGCATTTTGCAATATGGAACGCTGACTTGCCGCCAGGGAAGACCCGAATGCGGCTGCCGCCGACATTCCGGTACCTCCAGGTTTGTCCGATCTCGACATTCTTTTTCGTTATGTGCCGAGACTCATGGGTTCTCGTCGTGAATTCGTTTTCGCTGCTCGAGACAATTAGCTCGATATCAACGTTGCCCAATCCGTCGCGCCAGATAATGTATGGCGAATTGAGTTTCAGAGAATAGGCTTTGCTCGGCTTGGCGCAGTTCTTCCGACTCGAAATGGCCCAAGAACTGGACGGAGTGATTCTGTCGAGTAACGTAATGCGCGCGGGAGCAGGTTGCGGTGCGGTGGGCGCGGGCACGTGTTTCTCTGTCAGTCGCGCGATCCGGTTCTTTGCTTCCTCGACATAATTTCCCGTGGGAAAAGCTCTGAGATAACGTCGAAATGCCGAAACCGAATTTTCTGCGGACATTTTCAGCCAGAAATTTTCATCCGACATGTTGCGGATGATTTCTCGTACATCCTGCGCGTTTGGATGGCTGGGAAATTTCTTCAAAAACGCGGCATAGCCATCCAACGTGTTCTGATCCAGTGCACGATAGTAGGCGATGTCGGCGTCTGGTTCTGGTCGGTCGCCGTTTCCCGGTGTGGATGGGCTTGGCGCGACGGCATCTGGTCGGCCTGCGTTGTTTCCCACGCCTTCCTGCGCCAGGGAAGGATCCCCGACATAAGCTCCAAAAACGGTCACCCCAAGGAGAGTAAGGGCAATTATCCTCAGCATCTGTCTCTCGTCACCTCCCAAGTAACAGGCGAAACGATACTACAACGCATTTTCAATTTGTGCAGAGAAACCAATGAGAATGGCGAGTTGTGTATTGGTGTAGAACGAATGGTCGTCGCTGGAAGGAGTTCAATCCACCAATTAGCATGCGTGGGACACCGGCTTCGACCGCGTTCGCACACAATCAAATAGTTCGTGGTTGTGCACATTTTCATCTGCGAAAACTACAATCCTTACAATGGTTACACGATGTTTCTGGATCTTCTGCTTCCCGGTCCCATATCGGTCGAAGAGGCGCTTATTGCCCGAGTTCATGTCATAGCGAGCGGCAAATGAAGACAATTGGACCAATCGGTGGTTGCGAGACCTTCCCTCCTCACGCCGAGGCGCGGAGGTCGTCTCCAGACCATCGTTCAAATCTGTTTGAACGCTTTGTGCGAGAAGGCGATCCGCTGGCAGACAATGTCGTTCGAGAGTTTGCCGGTCTCGCCGATGGCCAGGGGCGTCAAATGCTCGATACGGCATTGCGGCATGGTATCGATGCCGTGTCAGACGCGCCGCCGGCGCTGAAAGCTCTTTTTGCGCAGCTCGATCATATTCCCTTCTGGGTCGATTGGGAGACTCTTGAACGCGGCGGTGTACCGTTCCGGCGTACCGGTACGCTCGGAGTGATGATCATGGGGTGCTATGCACTTCCCCTCGCCTACTCATCGGGGGCCGGTGTGAAACCGCTGGTTTTCTCAGGGCGCCTCGTCCATCGGGCTGTTCGGCGGCTGGTGGAAACCGCCCAGTTCAATGCGGAGGTCAGTGCTCCAGGTGGGTTGCGTCGCATGGAGCCCGGCTTTGCGACCGTCGTTCGTGTTCGGTTGATTCACGCACAGGTGCGCTATCTCCTAGTGAAAACAGGGCGCTGGGATGCAAATCTCTGGGGTGCGCCGATCAACCAGATCGATATGGCAGGAGCGAACCTGTTCTTTTCGGGGCTTGCGATCGACGGTCTGAGAAAGCTCGGCTTCCGGTTCTCCCGGGACGAGATGGAAGACGTCGTACAGCTCTGGCGCTATTGCGGCTATCTGAATGGCATTCATCCGGATCTTTTGTGTGCGACGGAAGCGGAAGGGCGCCGGCTCGGCGAAATCGTGATGGCGAAGCGTCTAGTCCCGGATGCGGACTCAAAGACACTCGTAAAGGCATTGATGGAAACGGCCCTCCCGGAGCTTATGCTGGCCGGTAAGGCGCCGGCGAATTCTGCACGATCACGTCGCATGGCTGCTTTTTGCTACGGATTGTCCGAGAGCTTTCTTGGGCGCAATAGAGCGCGAGAGCTTGGCTATCCGAGGACGCTCTGGCGTTTTGGTGCTCCGCTGCTGACACGCGTCCTTGTTTGGCCGGCCGAGATTGTCCGACGGTTTGTACCCGGCGGGACCGCATTTCTGGTCCGAAAAGCAACCGAACTGCTTCAACGGACGACCGAACGTGGTTTGGCCGGACGGCCGGCTAGCTACGACATGCCACAAAGGCTGGGAGATGAGAGGCAGTCGATCCAATAGAAACACAATGGAGTGGTCTGCCGATCCGGCCAGTCGAAGACGCCCGGGCCTAGCCGGCAATATAGGATTCGGAGCGCATCTCCATCAGCCGCGATATCGTGCGCTCGAATAGATTCGCGCCGTCGCCGCTCGGATACAGCTCGCCAGGTTCAGCCTCGGCAGACGCAACCAGCCGAACTCTGTTGTCATAAAAGGTATCGATCAGATTGATGAACCGTCTGGCCTCATTGCGCCGATCGGGGCCCATGACCGGTATATTGTCCAATAGGATGGTATGAAAAGTGTGCGCAATTCGCAGATAGTCTCCGGCACCAAGTGGCTGCTCGCATAGTTCCGCGAAAGTGAAGCGCGCGACACCGAGGGCCGCCTGTGGGACGGGAATATGGCGCCCTTTCGAAACGATTTCACTCGGATCACCTTTCGGCACACCGGTGAGCCGAAGAAATGTCGCATCCATTGCGGCCATGGCCTCATCGTCTGCCGGCGAAAAGTAGAGCTGTGTGCCTTCCAGCCTCTCCAGGCGATAGTCTTTGGCTGCCTCTAACTGCAGAACTTCCATGCGGTCCCCGAGCAGCTCAATGAACGGTTCGAACAGCGATCGATTCAATCCGTCCTTGTAGAGGTCTTCCGGCGCTGCATTCGATGTTGCAACCACGACCATATGCAATTCAAAAAAACGGGCGAAGAGGCGGCCGAGTATCATCGCATCGGCAATGGCGGTCACATGCATCTCGTCGAAACACAAGAGCTTTGCTTCGTCTGCAATCGACTCAGCGACGATCGGGATCGGATCGCCCTCATGGTTCTTGCGTGCCTCGGCAATGCGGTCGTGCACCTCGCCCATGAATTCGTGAAAATGGACTCGCCATTTAGGCTCGAATGGAACGGTTTCGTAAAACAGATCCATCAGCATCGTCTTTCCGCGCCCAACCCCGCCGAACATGTAGAGTCCGAACGGCACCTCCCCACGCCGCCGGGTAAAGAACGAGAAGAAGTCGGTGCGTTTGGGAGGCTCATAGGTTGCAAGCCGGTTTGCCAGGAGCTGCAGCTTCTCGATCGCAAGTCTCTGTGCCGGGTCGGCCGTGATCGTTCCGTCGTTTATCAATGCGCGGTAAGCCGCCAGGGGTCCGATTGTCATTGATTGTCGATCTCGGCTGGAGGCATCACGACGACAACGCCGTAGTCCGGTTCAAAGTCACTGTACCAATCACTAACGATTGCCCATAAGACGCTGTATGGGGTTGGTTTGTCCGGATAATATATGAAACCATCCGTAATCACGATTGCAGCCTCTACGCTTCCATCTTCGGCCAACAGATCCATAGCCGGCGACATATCGCTGCCTCCGAATCCCTTGATCTCATAAGTCTCAAGCTCCGACGCTGCAACCCACTCGTCTACCGTAACGCTTTCATCGCATTGCAGAATGTGAACGTCCTCGACATTATTCGCTTCGCAAAAACTCCCGATCGCACCGAGTGCACTGGCAAGGTCTTCCGCCATCGAGCCCGATGTGTCGAGGACAATATGCATCGTGCGTCCTTCCCGCCTACGTCCGGGAAGAGCGATATCAGTTCGGTCCGCACCTCGGCGCGAAGGTCTTGCATAGGTTCGCTCCTGCGGCGCGCCGGAGTCGAACCAGCGTTGCAGTGCAAGCTGCCAGGGCGGCTGATAACTGGTCCTCAGGGCCTCGATCGTCTGGGTCCATTCTCCCGTAGAGGTGCCCTGCTGCTTCTGCTGGGTGGCCTGTTCGATTGTCTGACGTGCGATCTCAAGGCTGTTTGCCTTGGCCGATTCTTCTCTGATTTCGCCGACCCGACGTGCGATCTCTTCAACCGATGCATCCGGGAAGAGCTGGCGCTCGACTTCTGAACTGAGAACGTCCCCGAGGAGCGTTGTGCCGGACTCTTCAGGACGGTCGGCGAGCCCGGCTTCGACAAGGGCCTCTCCAAGAGGCGATAGCGCCGGTGTTTCCTGGTTGCTTCTCCATGCACCTTGTTGGCTGAAGCGGTGCCCCCAACTCAAAACATCTTCGAGCGCGTGGTGCCGGGCGCCTGGCATTTCGAGTCCGCCGGCCGGGATCTCCTGCCCAAGCTCATCGGCGAGGATGTCATTGATGATGTAGTCGTGTGCGACATTGACTTCCAGCGGATCGGCGCCGACGCCGCGCGAATGCGTGTCGAGTGCCAGATGCATGACTTCGTGCGCGAGCACGAAGACCAATTCCGTATGCTTGAGCGAAAGCGCGAAATCGGCATTCACAAGCATTCGGCCTGATGCGAAGATTGCCGCCGTCGGAATGCGTCCATCGATTTCGAAGCGAACCTTATGAACGAGGCCGGCAAGATGCGGAAGCGACAGGCACACCTGCCGCAGAGCGCGAACACAAACATCGCGCGCAACGTCTTTTTGGTCGTCATTGGTCAAGACCGGTAACCTCGGCCAATGAGTCGAACATTGCCTGCTCGGCACCGAGCCGAGCCCAGGTCTCCACCATGTCGACCAGCAGTGCGAAGCGGAATTCGTCCGGTAGTGCATTCAGGAAGGCGTTGATCGCATCGCCGGACATGTCGTCGAGTTCACCTTTAGCTGCGGACGAGCGGACACGGTTCAGGATGAACCACCGGGCAGTGTTCGTGGCGGGGAGGTTTTCGGGGTGTTCGATATAGTCGCGAACCGGCTTGAGCTCACCGATCTGTTCTTCGGAAAGTGCACAGAAAACGGCAGCATCTTCAGCACTCACGGTGCCGAATGTGAGCGCGCGGAGCAAGGACACGCTCAGAATGTTCTCGCCACCTGCGTCGGCGCCCGCGCGCGGCGACCAAAGACGTCGCCCACGCTTTTCGTGCGGCTGACCGCGCCCTTGCGCCAGATCGAGGGCGCGGGACAAAGCGGTCCAAGCCCGAGGTGTTGAAAAAGGCACGGGTTCGCGCGGAACGTCGCGCATCAGAGATTGCGGCATCAAAGTGATAAAGGAGATGATCTCCGAGCGGATGCCCGCACCCTTGGCCCACTGAAGCCATTCTCTGACATCGACCCTGATGTTGAGGATGATGACCCGATTGACGAGCGCACTGCTGAGTGTGCGGACCAGAGCTCGGTCTTCCGCCCGGTTTCCGGCAGCGACCACCCACGTGCCCTTAGGCAGATCATGTTCCCCAAGCCGGCGTTCGAGAAGCAACGAATAGAAGGCTTTCTGAATATCTGGCGTTGCCGCCGGCAGCTCGTCCAGGAACAGGCAGAAGGGCTCTGGTTTTTCCGGCAACAGGATCCGCGGCGGACAAAAGACCGACCGCTCTCCGACGATCCTCGGGATGCCACTGACGTCTTCCGGCGCAATCTGCGTCCCGAGCAGGGATCGGCATTCCAGATCGGCATCCTGGGCCGCCTGGCGGACCGTATCCGATTTTCCGACTCCGGGAGCGGAAAGCAGAAGCAGGCTTTGGTCGTGTGCCATGGCACGTATCAGCGTCTTCGCCTGGCTAAGCGTGACGGTCTCTGTCAGTCGCTCTGTGCTCATGGTCGTTGCCGGCTCCTTCGATCGTCAAACTCGTCCGCGAAATCAGAAACGGAAGTTCCGTCTTCTGAAGTTGATGTAGTGCTTTTCGGAATCCGATGTCCAATTGTGCGGAATACGCCATGGTGGATTGCCGCGGGCATCGCAGGGAACATCGAAATCCCTGGTCAGGAATTGGAGAACCTCTGCGGGTGCCATGAAGAGCGCATAGAGTGCAGCGCGTTCAAGCATGTCGTCCGGCGGCCAACGGGTATCGAGATAGGTCAGTTGACTTGAAGCCCTGTACCGGATCTCAGCGAATGGGTCTTCAGCGAGTGCACTTCTCAGGATAACGAAAGCCCAGAAGAGATTGGTTGCGCCTGATCCTCGGAACGCTTGTGTGAGGGTCGATGGATCTTCCCTGTAGAGTTCGCGCAGCGCCCTCAGAACAGCGCGCTTGGCGAGGATCAGGTTGAAGACGTCGTTCACCGGTTCATAGCGCAGGATCCAGGCATATTTGCCAAGAGGCGTGTAGCCATATGTTCGCATTAGGGCGCGGTAAGCGCTCAGTGCGCGTGTCGGTTGTCGCCCCGGCGGAAGGACGCTGCGATAGTCCTGAATATCGAGGGCGACTGTCAGCGAGCGAAGCGAGATATCGCGGCGGACGAGCAGATTGGCGAGCGCCGATTTCAATATTTCTTGATCGGCCTGCCGCACAACAAGTAGAGACCGGCGCATGCCGGGCGCCTTCTCCAACTCACCGGCAATTGCGAACATTGCGTCCAAGCGTTCCGGCCAGCCGGCGCTCAGTTCGGTGAGATCGTGACAAAGCGATTTTGCCCCGAGTGGCTTGACCGTTCTTGCCGCGGGCCATGAGGAAGGGCTGTCCTCGTCCTGCCAACGAACGGAGCCAGGAGTCCGACGGCCTTCTTTCGACTCCTGTGCTTCGCGGCTCTCGACCGCTTGTGCATCCTCGGTCACAAATCCGGACTGCCTGAGCTGTTCCAATTGCTGGTCACTCAGGGCACCACGAGCCCGAAAGTAGGAAATAAGCTGATGAACGACGCGCATATCGGGTGCTCTATGCGCGGATCAGGACGCGACTAGCAATTTTCAGCCGCGATACTAGATTATGGGGAAATCTGAATCCGGAGCCGTCCAAGGATCGCGAATATGATTTTTCAGCAGCTGTTCGACCCGACATCCTGCACCTATACCTATTTGCTCGCCCGCAGGCAGGGCGGGGAGGCACTGATTATCGATCCGGTCTTCGAGCATGTCGATACTTACGTATCGTTGCTGGAAAGGCTCGATCTGCGGCTGGTGAAGGCCATCGATACGCATATTCACGCCGACCATGTAACGGGGATCGGCGCTCTTCGCGACATCACCAAATGTGTGACCGTCATGGGCGAAAAGAGCGGCGTCGATGTGGTGTCCATGCGGGTGCGGGAAGACGAAAAGATCGATGTCGACGGCGTCACGCTGACGACGCTCTATACGCCCGGCCACACGGATGACTCCTATAGCTTTGCTGCTCCCGACCGCGTGTTCACAGGCGATGCCCTGCTCATCGGAGGGACAGGCCGGACCGATTTCCAGAATGGCGATCCGCATGCGGCCTACGATTCGCTCTTCAACAAGATCCTGAAGCTGCCCGAAGATACGATCGTCTATCCGGCACACGATTATAACGGCAACACGGCCTCGACGATTGCCTATGAGAAGGCCAACAACCAACGTTTGCAGGTATCCTCTGCGGCCGAGTACGCCGAGATCATGAACAATCTAAATCTGCCCAATCCGAAAATGATGGATGTTGCCGTGCCGGCCAACTGCTCGGTTGGAAAGTCTCTCGACAAATTCGTGAAACCTGGCGAGGTGATGGATGCCGGTCAGTGCATGAAGGCGTGCGGCAGCGCCGATGCGCTTCTTGTCGATTTGCGTGAAAAGAATGAGCGTACCCGCGATGGCTGGATCCCAGGTTCCTTGCACGTCCCATACAACGGCCTTGAGGAGCATCTGGCGACCGGTGGTCCATTATCGCAGATCGTCAAAGATCATGCGGGCGAGGTCGTCTTGTATTGCGCATTCGGCGAGCGTTCCGCGATCGCCCTCGACATCATGCGCGACAAGGGATTGTCGGGTTTAAAGCATCTGGACGGCGGACTGGCTGCGTGGTCCCGAGCCGGCGGCTCGATCGAACAGGTTTAGTGCATCCGTCGCGGCTGCTTGGATTGCCTAGTCAAATCCGGCGGCGTCGACTTGATGGGGCGGACCGACATTCGCCCGTTTCATGGCCGACCCCAATTTCGACGCAGTCTGCCGGATCTATGGTTCCATGTTTCCTGAATACACCTTTGGCGAACGATTGGCCGATGGCTTGATCCACCTCGTGGGAACAGTGGCAGCGCTAGCGGCAATCACTGTTCTCTTGATTACGATTATTCCTTCGGCCCCTGCCCTATCGGTCGCGAGTATCTCTGTCTACGGCACAGGCCTTCTCGCCATGCTGGGTTTTTCGGCAGGCTACAATATGGTCTCGCAGCCCGACTGGAAGCGCGTTCTGCGACGACTCGATCATGCGGCTATTTTCGTGATGATCGCCGGCACCTACACGCCCTTTTCGCTGATTGCGATTGGTGGCCAAACAGGAGCCGCGCTTCTCGCCGGAGTCTGGCTCGTGGCGTTAGTCGGCGTAATATCCGTAACGTTTGCGCCAAAATGGGCGGAGAAGATCTCGATCGTGATCTATCTGGCACAGGGCTGGGCCATACTTTTCGTTGTTGATCCTCTTGTTGCGTCGGTCTCGACCCGCGTTCTCGTTCTGCTTGCCGCTGGCGGCATTCTCTATACGGTCGGTGTTGCCTTTTATCTCTGGAAGAAGCTGCCGTACCACAACGCCATCTGGCACGTCTTCGTGCTGCTTGCGGCCGCTTGCCACTATTGGGCGATCTTCGATGCGGTCGCTCTGAATTCCGCCTGATTTCTTTGCGGAGCGAGTGCCTCGGCAGTCAAGCCAATGTCTCAATCACCGAATCCGGACCCTGCCTTGCGGTATTCAGGGCGCGGCGGGCTGAAGATGTCGAGCACGAGCGCACCTTCCGGGCCGGCGCGGAAAGTGTGAGGGATGCCGCTGGGCGTTTGCCAGAAGTCGCCGACCGATACAGGATTTTCCTGGCTGTCCTGGACCCGGACACCGCTTCCTTCGATGAGCACGCCCCATTGCTCCTCCGGATGGCTATGCACTTTGCCCTCGCGGTTTGGCGCGATCCGCACAACGGACAGCATCACGTTTTCACCGGGGAAGATCCGAGTTTCCAAACCGTCAGCCAACTGACGTTGAATGCCCTGGCTGAGGTCGTGAAGGTTGAAGAAGGTCTTGTCGGTCATTAACAGTCAATCTCCATGAAATTGGCGACATTGGATGGGGGCTCGCACCTTTGGGCACAAGCGCGTATTGTACCCGCCGCATCGGAGAATGAATCGCAGGAGTCAAGGGACTTGTGGGATAAATTGCGAGATTTCGTTGACCGCGTGTCCGGCGAAGCACCGTCACTTGAGACGATGGGTGAGGAAGAGTTGCGTCTGGCTGCAGCAGCACTTCTCGTCCGGGCCAGCGTGATTGACGGAGAGGTTGACCAGCGTGAGCTGGAGCGCGTTGAAACGCTCCTGCAGGAGCGTTACGCGTTGGACTCTGCACAAACCCGCCGCCTGATCGACGAAGCCAAGGCACGCGAACATGATGCGGTGGACCTTTACGGGTTCACAAGCGTCCTGGCGGGTCGACTTGACGGTGACGGGCGGCAGAACATCGTCGAGATGCTTTGGGAAGTCGTGATGGCAGACGGCGTCGTGCACGAATTCGAATCCAATCTGGTCTGGCGCGTTGCCGAGCTCCTGGGTGTGCCGTCGAGAGACCGCATCCGTCTGCGCAAGAAGGTCGAAGCGCGTCAAACCGGCAGGAACACCGAGAATGAGTGAGGTGGGAACGCTGGCCACTGCGGCATCCCAGCGCCGGCAGCCGGTCGATCTGCGCGAGGAACAGCCAGTGACCATCATTACCGGGGCAACCGCAGGTATCGGTCTCGGCTTGGCACACGAATTCGCGAAGACAGGGCACGCCCTCATGCTCGTCGCGCGGGGCGCCGACAGGCTTGCGGAATTGGCACAGGAGATCACCACCAGCTACGAAGTGCCGACCTATACCGTGCAGACCGACCTGACCGGTGTTGAGGGTTGCGAGAGCATAGAGGCTGCGATCAAGGAGAACGGTCTCTATGTCCAGTATCTGGTGAACAATGCCGGTTTCGCCCTTTCGGGCACCTTCGCCGAGCACAAGACCGAAGAACTCATGGATATGCTCGGGCTCAATATCGGCACGCTCACCCTTTTGATGCGGCGCTATTGGCCAGGGATGCTTGAGCGCCGGGAAGGGGGAGTTCTCAATTTGTCGTCTCTCGGCGGCTACGCACCGGGCCCCTATCAAGGCGCCTATTACGCGACCAAGTCCTATGTAACGTCTCTCACCGAGGCTATGGCCTATGAGGCGCTCGGGACGGGCGTCAAGGCGTCGGTTGTTGCTCCTGGTCCCGTTGCAACGAAATTCCATGAGCAGATGGGGACCGAGCACGGTCTCTACATCAAGTTTCTGGGAATGATGGACCCGATGGAAGTTGCGCGGATCGCCTACACGAATTTCATGTGCGGGCAGACGGTTATCATCCCGGGGCTTTCGAATATCGTGCTTGCGCCATTCCTGCGTATTATGCCCCACTTCATCCTCGTGCCTTTTGCCGCATGGCTGCTCAAGGCGAGAAAGGGCCCGTCTTAATGCTGGAGCGTACCAGTTTGTCTGACAGCGATGAGACCAGGACAGACCGGTTCCGCAGGGACCGGCTGCCGGTGCTGGTCGTCGTGCATCAAAAGAGATCCAAGACCGGCCATGTGGGCCGCTGGTTTCTCAACAATGGCTATCCTCTCGATATTCGTATGCCACGCTATGGTGACCCGCTCCCTGAAACCCTGGATGAGCACTGCGGCGCGGTCATCTTTGGCGGACCGATGAGTGCGACCGAGACGCAGGACTATGTCCGCAAGGAGATCGATTGGATCGACGTGCCCCTGCGCGAGGAAAAGCCTTTCCTCGGGATTTGCCTCGGCGGCCAGATGCTTGCGATGAAACTTGGCGGCAAGGTCGGCTTCGACCCCGAAGGCTTCGCCGAGATCGGCTATCACAGAATCAGGCCGACGGATGACGGAGAGCGGCTCTTTCGCTGGCCCGAACATGTCTACCATTGGCACCGCGAGGGATTTTCGGTTCCAAGCGGTGCTGTCCTTCTTGCCCAGGGGGAGCGTTTTCAGAATCAGGCGATCCGAGTCGGACCGCGCGCATACGGCCTTCAGTTCCACCCGGAAATCGATCAGTTTCTTGTGAATAGCTGGACGACGCGGGCGGCCTACCGGCTCGTTTTGCCTGGGGCCAAGCCAAGACATGACCATCTGCGCAGCCACATGCTCTACGGCCCGGACCAGCGCCGCTGGCTTGGCGATCTACTTGCATCCATGCTGGATCAGCCTGCCTGACTTTGGGTTAAAGTCACACTTTCAAGATTTCGATCGCTGATTGCGCCTACCGATTCGGTCGTGGGATAGACCGAATAAGGCTGAATTGTGACGTTTGAGCCACAGCCTGCCGAAATCGGGCGGGAAAGTGGCGAAATCTTGTTGCTCTCGGCATTCCGCTCCGACACATTTCGTTTAACAAGAACAAGCGATGTGTATCGCAGGCCGCTGCGATTGGTCTGTATGTATGAGTTGAGTACGGGGCGGTAAGAATGAACGGTTCTGTTGCGCAGTTAGCTGGGCGGCCTGACCCTTGGGTCAGCGGCTCCAAACCCTTCCTTGTCGGTGTTGACGATTCTGGTAGTCACTCTCGCGTCACAGTGCACGCGACTCGCGAAGCCATGTCGCGCGGGGACGCCCGGCAGCTTCGGCGGCAACTGCGCGAAGAGGGTGTGTTTTCGCAGTTCCGCGTTAAGCGCTACCCGGAAGCGCTGATGCATGACGCGCCATCGATCGAGAGTTTCTTCTCACCATTCAAGCATGACCATATTGTCTACGATGCAAGCGGTGTCTTTGTCCGGGCGCAGCGGTTGGTGGATTTCGCCTATGCCGTACGCGCCAAGTTCGACCGTCGCATCGCCAGCCTTCTGTGGCGGCAAGATCCAAGCACGCTCTACATTGTATTGGATCCGCGACGCTTTCCGGAGGAGCATAGAGCCAGGCGTTCGGAAGTCGCACGCGTTGCCGTGCAAATTCGCAAGGTCCTGATTGCAAATTGCGGATCACGTGTTGGGGAACGCATCAAAGGTGTGAGAATTACCTTCACGAGGCCGACTGTCGAGACAACGGCGGTTGACGATCGCTCACTCGCTCCCCATCTCAACTGAAGCAAAGAAAACTGCGGAAATCGGCAGTGGCGCATTTTGAGCTGGCCGCTCGGCAACTCTTGCCTGCGTGGGTCATTTTGGACCCGGTAAAACGAGCCGGCATGCTTAAAAAAGACTGAATGCACCGCTGTCAGGCTACAGTATTTTGTGGCCAATGATATCGAACCTCCCACATATTGATTGATTGTCGATGCCGCCAAGTTGGCAAGGCGCTTGCTACAGGAGTTGGCATACGGCTTTCCAGTGTTGCGTAGCCGATTGGCGGAGGATGGCGATTATGTGTTGCGTCCGCCTCCTCCTCCGCCCTTTTCTTCTCCCAGAACCCCAATGAACATTCGTACCCTGGCAACAGCGGTAGTGCGGCTGAGTCGCATGACTTTCGCTTGCTCACGGCTATCGCATTTCGCTACAAGCAGCACCAGGATCTGTGGATACTGCAATACCGCTGAAAACGGTTGAGTATTGCGCGCCGCAGCTCGGAATGTTGGGCGCGGAGCACGTCGCCCGCTAGGGATTTCAATACATGCATCAGACCGCGCAGGGCACAACACTGGAAGTCAGCAATTGGGAGCGTTCCGAGACCTACCGTCCGAACGCATTGGTTCGTCCTTCCACGGCAGAAGAGATTGTCGCGATCGTCAAAGATACAGCACGTTATCCCTCGCCCGTGCGTGCCGCCGGTTCCATGCACTCGCCGGCACGTTGCAATGGCGACAATGGTGGCACGCTGGTGGACATGCGCGGCATGTCGCGAATTATCGAAATTACATCAGAATTCGTGACGGTCGAAGCAGGCGCGGAATACATCGACGTTGCGGAAGCCCTTCGCGAGCGGGACCTGCAGTTCTTCGTCAATACGGAAATCGGCAATATCACCATGGGTGCTGCTGCCTGTACTGCGACCAAGGATTCGTCGTTTCCAAATCCCGAGATTCTTGGTCAGGTCGGATCCTATGTCACTGGCGTCAGGCTGGTGGCGCCGGATGGAACGATCCGCGCGCTTACGCAGCAGGCCGATCCTGAAGAGATGCGTCTGATCCGATCGAGTTACGGCCTTCTCGGCATCATCTTCGAGGTCACGATGCGGGTGAAGCCGTTGACGGCGCAGAGCGTGAGGCATGTGAACCTGACCGTCGACCAATTCGAAGCCGCGCTACCCGGCTTCATTGCCGACGAGTACGCGATCATGATGTACTTTCATCCCCACGCCGACATGATAACGGTGGAACTGCGAAAAGAGGTGCCTGAGCAGCCGCCACGCATGCAATGGCGTTGGCGCTTGCGCAACGCGTTCTGGCGCAAGTGGGGGCCGTTTATTGCGTTGACCATCAAACGCATCGCCCCGACCTCAGGCATCCGCTCCGCGCTGGAACATTATCACCTGCGTGTCATTCGCCGTGCGCTGCGATTGCTGGTTCATGGCACGCATAGCTGGCCGGATGCCCAGATCGTCCGATACCCACATGACCCGGGTCGTGTGCGCTATGTCTTCAGCATGTGGGCATTTGACGAAGCCGGATTTCCGGACCTGCTGCGCAAGTACTTCGCCTTCTGCCAGGATTACTATAAGCGGACCGGTTTCAAATGCGACCTGCCCCACGTAGGCTACCGTATCGCCAAGGATAACAATGCGCATTTCTCCTATTCGCAGGACTCGACCGTCATGAGTCTGGACCCGGTCTCGACAGGAGGCGAGCGGTGGCACGAATTTCTGCGTGTCTACAATGATTTCTGCAGTGAGGCCGGCGGGTCGCCCTTGTTCAATCAGACGAAGTTCCTCACACCTGAACATGTCCGACGGAGTTTCGGCGATCGGGTCGAGGTCTTTGCCGCCGCGCGCCGCAAATGCGATCCACAGGGGCGTTTCCTGGACAGTCATTTCGCCGATCTGCTATCGGAGAAGATTGAAAGTCAGCCTCAAGCGGCGAAAGGAGAGCTGACAGCGGCGCAGTAAATTCACGACTTGTGTTTCGGCTGCCAAGTTTTCGTCAAAGGAGTAGAGCAACAATCGCCAGGCTGTCATTTGCGCGGTTGTTCTGGAGAGAGATACTCGATGACTTTGAAGATGTATTTTTGCTCAGTCGTTCTCAGTGCGGCATTCATTTCGTCAATCCCAAAAAGCGCTTCTGCGCATGACGGCGCCGTCGACTGGCAGCCCGATGGCAAGGACTGTTACATCGTCTCCAATTCGCACCACGGTTTCACAGCCAAAAGTGCCCGTGAGCAATCGCAGGCCGGGCTGCCTATCCTGATCGAAGAATTGCGGCGGGATTTTTTCTGGAGCAAGGTCCGCATGAAGGTCACTGCTGCCAAAGCCAAACCCAACCCGTCATTGCGGAGCGAGGTGCCCGAGGACAAATTCGTCAAGCCGGATGTGGAGACAAAGACGTCCTACACTCAATGCTGGACCGGCGTGATCTGGCCCTATGTCTGCTCGGCCGGAGCCAGGATCTGCAAGAAGTAGGCATTTGAGATGCCGGTTGATTGATGTCCAAGCTGGCCGATTACGTGCTCCGACCCGCTGAAAGGCGTGATGCAGCTGCGATAGCGAAGCTTGCAAATGGCCTGGGCTCAGAGATTGGCGGCGATGGATCTGCAATGACGGCAATCGAAGTCGAGCGGTCATTCATCGATGAGGCCAACGGTCTGAATGTTCTCGTTGCTGAGTTTGAAGGTGACGTGGTCGCCTACGCCTTGCATTCCGTTGCCTATGAGACGGCATTTGCACAAAAGGGTGGATATCTCTCCGATCTCTATGTCGCGCCCTCGGCGCGAAACCGGGGTATTGCGCGCGCACTTATGGCGAGAGTGGCGGCAATGGTCGCTTCCGACGGCGGGCAATTTCTTTGGTGGGTGAGCAAGCCGAATCTTTCCGACGGACTGACGCTCTATCGTCAGGTCGCCGATATCGAAGATCCGATCACGGCATTTGCCGCAACCGGTGAGCGATTTGCGGCTCTCGTGGCTGCCGATGTCGACAATTAAAGACAGACAGGATCGGTGCTCGGCAACGCCGTTGAGCGGTTCCCCATGGTTCATGTTCATGCGCCATCCAACCCGACCAGCCAGGGCGCGTGCCCGAGACGCGCGACGAGAAAGTCGAGAAATGCGCGCACCCTTGGGACGCGGTTCCGGCCCGGCGGTGTCAAAGCCCAGATCGGCAGCGGCTCGTCCACATGGCAATCGAGAAACAGCGGGACCAGCCAACCGCGGCTGATAGGATCGGCAACACTCACATCGATCAAACGTATGATTCCGTGATCGGCAATCGCGAGATCGAGCATCGCGTCAGCACTGTCTGTCGTAACATCGCCGTTGACCTGCATGCGGTTGATGCCTTCGGGCGTGTAGAACGGCCAACGAGACAGCAACGCCACGCTCGTGAACGTAATGCAATTGTGATTCAGGAGATCGGCCGGCTGTTCCGGACGGCCATGTCTTTTGAGATAGCCGGGGCTCACGCATATCATTCGATGGCCTTCGGCGATCTTGCGAGCGATCAGCGTGCTGTCGGAAAGATCTCCCGTTCGCACGACGACATCCACATTTTCGGCAATCGGATCGATCTGCCGATCGGTCAGGCTGAGATCGACTGTGATCCCCGGATGTTGCGTCAGGAATTCCGGCAGGAGCCGTGTGATCTGATGCCTCCCAAGCGCCGTCCCCGAATTCACCCGGATCTGCCCGCGGGCCTCGGTTCCCGTTGAACCGATTTCGGCTTCTGCCGCTTCGATGGCTGCCAGAATATCGCGGCATCTTGTGAGATAGATTTCACCTTCGGCCGTCAGTGCAAGCCGCCGCGTTGTCCGCGTGAGCAATTGCACGCCCAGTCTCTGCTCAAGGCGCGTGATCAGCTTCGATAACGCCGATGGCGTCAGCGCAAATTCCTTTGCCGCCGCCGCGAAACTGCCCAGCTCAACCACGCGGACAAAGGCCGCCATATGCTCGGGTGTCGACATTCTATTGCCGAATATAATTCATGAGTGAGCGTCCAATTTACGGAATTATCTTTTCCAATGGAACGAATAAATTAGATGGCAAGACAGCGGTTGCCATCGATCGCACAGCGAAGGACTAGAAAAATGAGACACAGAGAAATCAACACCAACACTCAAGCGCCACATCTAGAGACGGAATCCGGATCCATTGACTATGCGGCCTACGATCGCCTGGCCCGCAGGGAGCGTGCAGACGCTTTTTCGGCAACCGGGCGGAGCATTGCCGCCAGAATTCGGAATTTCATCGAGCGGGCCGTTGCGATGGTCACGCATGGTGGGCACGGCGCCGCCGCCCACTAATACCGATTGAGAACATCGCCAGGAGATAATCATGGACAAGCGATCAAGGGAAAGACTGACCAAAGTCGTTTCGCTGCCGACGAGACGCGACAGGCATATTCGGAAGATGAACAAGGATCTGCCGTCGCACGAGCCGCTCTGGGCACCGCTCGAACGCGCGACACGCGGTGCCGAACCCCATCCGTGGCCACGTTGGTTGATTTAGGTAAGAAATGGAATTTGACGTTCAAGCGTCGGAATATCGGCTCTCGCTGAGCCACAATCTTCCGTAGATGATCGTTACGCCGATGGGTAGTCAGCGCAATTTCTGAAGGCGGTTCTTGTGGTCCATATTTCGAAGCCCATCCTCCGAAAAGGCCGAATAGTGTTGCGCCCGCTTGCAGCGAGCGATGCAGAAGCGATGTACGCCTCGCTCAGCGAGCCTGAAGCAACGCGTTTAACGGGAACAAAGGCGCAGTACGCGCGAGAGGACGTTGAGCATCACTGCAAACGAATTGAGACCGCAACCGACCGTGTCGACTACGGCATCATTGCCGACGGCAGATTGATTGGCGAGGTTGTGCTCAACAATGTCGATCCAGCAAACAAATGCGCGGATTTCCGAATTGCTATTTGGCAAGCGGATGATCGCGACAAGGGTTCTGGCTCGTTGGCCTGCCAATTGATGATCCGCCATGGATTCGAATCCATGGGCCTCAATCGAATCGCGCTGCAGGTCTATGCCTTTAATCCCCGAGCACGGCACGTCTATGAAAAACAGGGTTTTGTGTTCGAAGGGACGCGACGCCAAGCCTTGCTTTGGAATGGTGAGTGGATCGATGCCATCGCCATGGCCGTTCTTCGATCTGACTATGACCGGTCGTTTGACTCCCAGCAGGACGCTATGCCCGACTAACCGTTACACTTGGTGCTCACGCGAAATGCCTTTCTCCGGTTCGAATGCGAGTGGGCATTTCTCTATTAGAATCGATATTTCTCGACCTCGAAACGGCTCATTTGCGAGTCTTTGCGTCTCAAGCGCATCCCTGAATCTGAAGCGAACTTCGCGCTGTAAGTCAATGTTGGACGCATCGGCAATCCGGTCGCGAGTTTTCTCGAACGTACTCTGGATGATCAGCTTGTCATACTGATTTTGACCACCGGTTGACCATCAATTTCGATATGCCGATCTATGACGTTGACGAAGCCTTTTTCACAATTCGATCGCTATCACACCAGCCCTCGTCATGCGGAAGTCGCCTCAGGTCAAATGAGTCTTAGAGGAGGGTATCTTCAAAGAAGGTATCGTCGGCAGGTTCTTGGTGGAGCCGAGGGGAATCGAACCCCTGACCTCTACGTTGCGAACGTAGCGCTCTCCCAACTGAGCTACGGCCCCAGGTCGCGTCGATGGGCCATTTAGGGGGCGCCTCAGGCAGCTGTCAAGCGAAGCCGGGCGACGGGGGTAGCGGATGTCCATGCGACGGGGTCGCCTCTTGCAGCAACGTCGCTGGGCCGCTACATGGTAGCCTCCATTCATCAGCGGTCCAGCGCAATGATAGCCCTTCTCGAATTCGTCAAATATGTCCTGCAGCTCTATGTCTATGTGATCATCATCAGCGCTGTGCTGAGTTGGCTGATTGCGTTCAACGTGGTGAACACGCAGAATCAATTCGTATACGCAGTGGTGAACTTCCTTTATCGGATCACCGAGCCGGTCCTGCGGCCCATTCGAGCGTTTCTCCCCGATCTTGGCGGAATCGACATTTCTCCGATTGTTTTGATCCTGGGAATCTTTTTCATCCAGTCGGTCGTGATTGGGAGCTGCTACTCGGGCTTCATCATGCCCCTGTTCTGTAGCTCGTGAACGGGCGGTAGTGGGCGTCGTCGCGCCGATTGCAGGGGGCGTGCACATTTTCGTGCGCTTGACACCACGTGCATCTCGCGAGGAGATCTGCGGTATCGCAGAAGGGGTAGATGGTTCTGCACTGCAGGTGCGCGTCCGTGCAATCCCGGAAAAAGGTAAAGCAAACAAAGCCTTGCTGGAGCTCTTGGCAAAATGGCTCGGCGTCGCAAAATCTGACGTTACTCTCGTGAGCGGAGGCAAATCGCGTTTGAAACGGGTCCATATTGGCGGTTCGAGCGATGAGCTGATCGACGCTGTCAATTCCCGCATCGCGGAGCTTTCTTAGACAGGCGCGCCTTAGAGCGCTAAAGAGCGACCCAACCGAACATAAAACGAGTTGGAGAAAGCGCGATGGGGCAGGCACAGATTATCGACGGTAAGGCGACGGCAGCGGCGCTACGCGAGCGTATCGCAAGCGCGGTAGCCGGTCTGAAGGAAAAACATGGGCTCACACCGGGGCTCGCGGTGGTTTTGGTGGGTGAAAACCCCGCCAGTCAAGTTTATGTACGCTCGAAGGCAAAGCAGACGGTCGAAGCGGGCATGGCCTCGTTCGACCATAAGCTTGCGGCTGAAACGTCCGAGGAAGACGTCCTGGCGCTCGTCCGCCAACTCAACGAAGATCCGGCCGTCCATGGGATCCTGGTGCAGCTGCCCCTCCCCGACCAGATCGATTCCGACAAGGTGCTGGAGACGATCGATCCCTCAAAGGACGTGGACGGCTTTCACCCCATGAATGCTGGTCGTCTTGCGACGGGCCAGCCGGCACTCGTGGCTTGCACGCCGGTTGGAAGCGTTATCCTGGCAAAGGCCGCAAAGCCGGATCTTACGGGTCTGCATGCCGTGGTTGTCGGGCGCTCCAATATCGTCGGAAAGCCGGTGGCTCAACTGCTCCTCGCCGAAAACTGCACGGTCACGATTGCACATTCGCGAACGAAGGATTTGCCGGCTGTGGCAAGGCAAGCCGACCTTCTGATCGCGGCCGTCGGGCGGCCCGAAATGATCAAAGGCGACTGGGTCAAGCCCGGCGCTATCGTGATCGATGTCGGAATCAACCGTGTCGAGGGCGAAGGTGGAAAATCGCGTCTCGTCGGTGACGTCGACTTCGCCGAAGCGGTCGAAGTTGCCGGTGCCATCACGCCGGTTCCAGGCGGCGTGGGACCGATGACCATCGCATGCCTGCTGCGCAACACGGTTCAGGCGGCTTGCGCCATTCATGGTGTGGAGATGCCGGACCTGTAGCCTGTTGGATTGGCCGGGGAGACCACCCCATCAGCGCCATTGCCGGACTTGATCCGGCAATCTATGCGACGGTTCTTACAACTCCGTTTCGAGAGCTGCACGGACCTCATCCGGCGGCACGACGCTTGTGCGCGTGGTCATGTCGAAAAACACGTTCACGCTCTCGGATGTGGCAACACACATGTCCCCCAGGAACAGTCCAAAGCCTGTCGTGAGAGACTTGTTGCCGATACGCGTCAGCCGTCCGCCGATTTCGACGCGTCCCGGAAACATGAATTCGTTCTTATAATCGATCACGACACGCGCAAGAATGAAGTCCAGGGTGGTCGGAGCGATCAGATCGAGAAAGCGCTGGATATACATGACCCGTCCCGCTTCCACATACTGGGCGATCGCCACATTGTTGACGTGGCCCATAGGGTCCTGATCGGAATAGCGAATGCTCACCTCAGTCCAGTGGGCGAAGGTGTCTTTCGACGTGAGATCGATGATGTCGGGCTTGTCGCTCATGGCCGCACCCGATAGGACAAGCATCTCGCAAGGTCAATCCATGCCTGGATCACTGTCAGCTTCCGGGCCGCCCTCTCCCCCCGGTCCAACCACCCCGAGGGTACCCTTATTGGGTGGTTGGGCCGGGGGAGAGGGTGGCTCGATCCAAACTAAAAGAGACAAACCATGTCGGGCGTCGCTCCTCTATCGGATTATCTCGTCTTGGATCTCTCGCAGGGGGTTGCCGGACCGTCTTGTGGCGGTCTGTTTGCGGAATATGGGGCCAGGGTTATCAAGATCGAGCCGACCGGTGGCGAATGGATGCGCCATCTCGGACCGGGCGTTCCGGATTTAACGGTTGCAGTCTTCGCGCACAATCGTGGCAAGGAAAGTCTGTCGATCGACCTGAAGACCGAGGCCGGCGTGGCGGCAGTCCTCAAACTTGCCAAGAAGGCAGATCTTCTTATCGAGAGCGGGCGCCCGGGTGCCGCTGAACGCCTCGGTATCGGCTACGAAGCTGTACATGCAGTCAATCCACGCCTTGTCTATCTTTCAGTATCTGGTTTCGGTCATGACGGGCCGAAGAAGAGCGAGCCCCTGACCGACACGATTGCACAAGCGCTGTCGGGGCTGATGTCCATAAATCTGGGCCAGGACGGTATCCCCCATCGCATCAGCACCACGCTCGTCGACAATCTGACAGGGGTCTATGGGTTTCAGGCGGCATCGATGGCTATCCTGCAAGCGCGGAGCGACGGGCAAGGGCGTCATCTTGATGTGAATCTCATGCAGTGCGCAGCGGCGATTCAAACACCGAAGATTGCCGAATACGGTTTTCGAGGTGGAGAGGTTGCCGATCTCAATCCGCCGGCAGGAACCTATCAGACCGAGGATGGCTGGATGGCCATCGCCTTGATCAAGGAGGAAAATTTCGCCGCGATCTGCCGTGCTCTCGACTGCTCGGATCTTGCTGACGAAGATCGGTTCAGAACGTTTGCAGATCGAATCGCGAACCAACCCGAACTGACCGACTTGATCGCTGACCGATGCCGAACCCGTCCCACCGCTGAATGGCTGCCGCGGTTCGCTGCGGAGGGCGCTCTGGCAGCCCGCATCAACGACTATGGCGATTTGCTGGAGGATGCGCAGACGCAGGCAGTCGAGGCGGTCCCCCAAATGCAGATGACCCCCGACCATAGTGTGCCAATCGTTCGAACACCCGGACAACCACAATTCGAGGCTCCCGTGCCGGCCGTCGGATCGCATAGCCGGGCCGTGCTTTCTGAGACCGGATTGGACGATGGTGATATCGACGCACTGATCGAAGCCGGTACGGTTCGCCAGGACGTGAAGACATGAGCAGCGACTTCGATCCGGCCAGGCATAGCTTCGGAGAAACGCGCTATTTCGATGATTTCGAGTTGGGAGAGACGTTCTACATCCCGTCGCGGACTTTGACCGAGGCCAATTTCCTCGCCTTTCAGGCGGTCTCCGGTGACAATCATCCAATCCACTACGATCGGGAATATTGCAGGCGGCACGGGCATGACGAGTTGCTCGCCCATGGCCTTCAGGTCCTCGCGCAGACAGCGGCCGGTGCCAGCGTTCTGCCCCATCAGATGGGTGATGCGCTGATCGGCTTCCTTGAGCAGTCCTCGCGTTTTCTGAAGCCGGTCTATGCTGGAGATACGCTCTATCCGAGCCTAAAGATTACGGAATTGAAGCCGCAGAACACGACCGGCGTGATGACATGCGCCGCAACAGTGCATAATCAGGACGGTGTTCTCGTACTCGACGGCTGGCACAAATACCTGCTGCGCAAGCGGCCTGTAGAGAGCTGATGACTGCCAGATATCGAAACGTCTCTGAGATCGCATAGATTACCGGATCAAGTCCGGTGTTGACGAAGTGAGGCTTCATTCATGTGTCCACAAAATCGTCATAGCCGGACTTGATCCAGCTATCCATGCTGCATGGCCATCATGCAATCGGATCTGCTGATCGCTCAGGTCGTTCGTTTGGCCTGTGTCCAAGTCTCATAGCGCCATAGCTCGCGCATCACCGCGCGGTAAGCTTCGAAATCCATCGTTGGCTCGGAATTTCCCTCAGTCTCTATGGCTATGAGTCCGCCAACGGCATAGGGGAACTTGTTCACCAACGAAGGGTCGGCGAGGGCCTGGCTGTCGCGGCCGGTCACACGCCCGGAAACAGGCGATACCGGCGCCACTGCGCCTCGATAGGCATCAATCCGAAGCAGGGGACTGCCAACCGTGATTTCTGCCCCGATTTCGGGAAGGACAAGGTCTAGCAACTCACCAAACTCACGCTGCCCCGGATCGGTGATTCCGATGATACACGTCCCATCCGGACTTGACTTGATCCAGAGATGGTCGCGCGTAAACGCCAGGTCGAAGGGCGAGAGCGTCCGTGTGTTCGGCTCGGCGCGCGGGTTGAGATCCGAGAAAGGCATTTTGACGACCCTGGCCTCGAGACGCTCGCCATCGATCTCGACTTCGATATTGGCGTTGGTTCCGGGTGTCGCATAGTCCGTCTCGATGAATCCCATGCCGATGCTGATGGGGCGCCCAAGAAGGGCCGGTCCGACTGGTCCGCTGGTCATTGTTCCAGCTTGTTTTCCATCGACGAAGATGGGTGCTCCGTAGCGAACGGTTCGCGAGCCTTCGATCGCGAATCCGGCAAGCTTCCGTGGATAGCCCTTTTCATTCATGGCAGCGATGGCGTCTCGGCCGATAAAGGGCTTGTTCATCCGGACGGTCCAGCTGACGCCAGCTTCTTCGGGGTAGGTCTTGCCGTCCATATCGTTGGCATTGAGAAGATAACCGGCCTCTGTGCGGGCGCTCTCGCGTGCGGCGACGCCATGCGGAACGAGCCCCAAAGGGCGGCCATAGATGAGAAGTGCGTCCCACACCCGTGTTGCGAGGTCGCGGTCAACTATGATCTCGAAACCGATTTCGCCGGTGTATCCTGTCCGCGTCAGCAGGCAGGGGACAACCATGTCGTCCGTCGCGATATCGGTTTCGGCGCAGCCGAAATAGTCGATCGCATGCACATCCGCCCGGGTCATGCGCTGCATCGTCTCCATCGCAAGCGGCCCTTGCACCGCGATAATCGCCAGATCCGTTGAAAGGTTGCGGACGCGTACATCGCGGCCGGCGGCGTGCGCATGGATCCAGGCCAGATCCTCCTGGATCATGGGCACATTAATCACCAATAACAGGCGATCTTCAGTTACCCGATAACAGATGAGATCGTCGATTATGTACCCGTTTTTACGACACATCATCGTATAGGCCGCTTTGCCCACTTCCAGGCCTGCAATGTCATTGGTCAGAATATGATCGGCAAAGGCGACCGCGTCCGGTCCCTCGATTTCCACTTCCCCGAGGTGGGATGCGTCACAAATACTGACTGCCTCGCGGATCGCCTTATGCTCGGCGCGATGGCCGATATATTCGACCGGTCTGGCCACACCCTTGAGATTGATGACCTTGAGGGCGCTCGACATGTGGCGCTCGAAGAGCGGTGTTTGACGCATAATATTCAGTCCTCGTGGAATGCTGTGAAACGCGATCGGTCAGGATATTGTGTCATAGATAAATGCACGCTGGCGGCTACATCGGCAAACCAGAAAAGTTGCTCCGATGGAATAGAAAATCTATGTCATGCTAATACTCCTCCGAGAAACCGCTCGCAAAGGCACGATCCATGAGTCACAGACTTCCCCCGCTGAACGGCCTCCGGGCGTTCGAGGCGTCCGCCCGGCACTTGAGTTTTAAGCTGGCAGCAAGCGAACTCGGTGTGACGGCCGGTGCCGTCAGCCAGCAGGTCAAGGCCCTTGAGGCTGTATTGGGTGTGGAGCTCTTCAGGCGTCTCGCGAGAGGGCTTCTTCTAACCGAAGCCGGCGAAGCCTACCTGCCCGCCTTAAGCGAGGCATTCCAGCTCATCTCCCTTGCCACCGAAGAAATCGCGCCGGCGTTGACTGGCCGAAAGCTCCGCATTGGCGTCGGCAGAGATCTCAAGAAATATCTTCCGCCCAAATGGCCAAAGGGTATCGACGGCCTTGAACCCTACGTGAACTGCTCGATGGCGACAGACGATCTCGAACTTGTCCGTTCCGGTCGCTTGGACGGTGTTCTTCGGTTGAGCAACGGGAAGGGGCATGGCCTCAGCATTGAGAAGATCGCACTTATCCAGGACGAGACCCTCAGCAAGGATATCCATTATGCGTGTGTGAAGGGTATTGCCGGATGCCGGCAATCACGCGCGCTGGTTGCGGCGCTGCAATCGATGTTTCCCTATCCGGAATCTGAGATCGATCATCAGCCCAAAACCTAGAGCCTTTTCCGACGCATTAAATCTCAATCGGCGTGGAAGACCGTGAAATTGGCGGCGGGTTCGCGCTCGGTCACCAAAGCGTTTTCCGGCGCTTCCGGGTCGGCGACACCGAGTGCCATGCCGGTGAGAAGAATCTGGCTGTCGGGAATGTTCAACACCTCATGCACGACACCACCATAGTGCAACCAGGACGCTTGAGGACAGGTCTCCAGGCCATGGCTGCGAGCAACGATCATCACATTCTGGATGAACATTCCCATATCGAGCCAGCTGCCATATTCAAGGCGCCGGTCCATCGTGAAGAACAGTCCTGCTGGCGCATCGAAGAGCTGATAGTTGCGCAGATGCTGTTTCTTCCGCGCCTCCATGTCATGACGTTCAATACCGAGAATGCCGTACAACGCGAAGCCAACCGTCCGCCTACGGGTCAGGTGCGGCTCGAAGCGTTCCTTCGGAGAATAGCGATACTCTTCACTCTCTTCGCCAGCAACAGCTGCTGCCGTCACCGCCTTGGCAAGACGTTCACGAGCTGCGCCGGTTGCAACATGGACATGCCACGGTTGCGTGTTCGTGCCGCTCGGAGCCCGCGCGGCCTGGTCGAGGATCGCCTCGATTGTCTCGTGTGCGACGGGATCCGGCAGGAAGCGGCGAATTGAGCGCCGTCCGGTCACGGCCTCTCTTGCAGAAAGAGGCTGGTTCAAGCATTTGTCCATGGGCGTTTCGTCCTTCTGGGGCGGAGGGCACTATAGTGAGAACGTGCGCCAAGAAAAGCCGTTAGCATTGAACTTTCTGACGAATATCGTGCCACCCTCTCGCCCGGCCCGACTACCCCGAGGGTAACCGTATTGGGTGGACGGGCCGGGGGAGAGGGCGGAACGGCCAGCGCCGGCAAAAAAGGAAGACTGAATGAGCGGTCCGCTAGAAGGTATCAAGATTGTCGATCTGACGTCTGTCGTTTTCGGTCCGTACGCGACGCGGACGCTCGGCGAGATGGGTGCAGACATCATCAAAGTTGAAAGCCCGGATGGCGATACGCTCCGCGGCGTCGAACCAGCCCGTTCGCCTGGAATGGGTGCAAATTTCCTCAATGTGAACCGCAACAAGCGTAGCTTGTCGCTTGATCTCAAGAAATCCGAAGCCCGTCAGGCGCTTCTTGCCGTTGTGGCCGGCGCAGACGTGTTCGTGCACAGCCTGCGGCCAAAGGCGATCGAGAAGCTCGGGCTCACTTACGCAGATTTGAGACCCGCAAATGAACAGCTGGTTTACTGCAATGCCTGGGGATTTGGGAAAGGTGGGCCCTATGCGGACGTGCCGGCTTATGACGATATCATCCAGGCCATGGCGGGAATTGCAGACCTCAATGCGATGACGGGAGGAGAGCCGACATACGCCCCGCAGATCGTTGCCGACAAGACATCGTCGCTCATGCTCGTTTCTGCGATTACCGCAGCGCTCCTGCATCGCGAGCGACAGGGAGAAGGCCAGGAAGTCGAAGTGCCGATGTTCGAGACAATGGTCTCTTACTCACTGGTCGAACATTTGAATGGCGAGGCTTTTGTGCCGCCCGAGTCGCCGATGGGCTATGACCGCGTTCTGTCGCCCTACCGCAGGCCCTATGCCACCGCCGACGGGCACATCGCTGTCCTGCCCTACACCACGAAACAGTGGCGTGCATTTTTCGCAGCAGCCAGCCGGCCCGAAATGTTCGACGATCCGCGCATCGTTGATCCGTCAGAAAGAAGTCGGTCGATCGACGACCTCTATGAAATGGTGGCCGAGATTATGCCCGCTCGCACAACTGCTGAGTGGATGGCGTTGTTCGGCAAGGCGGATATTCCCGCGATGCCTGTTACCCGTCTCGAAGACCTGCAGAGTGACCCTCAGCTCAAGCAGCAGGAATTCTTCATCGATTACGATCATCCGACGCAAGGCCAGCTACGTGCAACAAAACCTCCGATTCGATTCTCCAAGAGCCCCGCTGAAACACTACGGTGTCACCCGCCAGGACTAGGAGAACATAGCCGTGAGGTTCTGTCCGAAGCAGGGGTTCCGGACGCAGAGATTGAAGCGCTGATTGGTGCGGGAGCGGTTGTTTTGGCACCTGGTCGCTGAAAAACATCGATTGCCGGACTTGATCCGACAATCCATGCTGGACGAGCGGGAAACTCAAACAGGGACGATCCGCTCAAGAGGGCCGTCGCGCTCTGGCGGCAGGTTATCTTTCAGACTGGCAACAAGATCAGATTTGAGAGAGGCGCGCCTCTTGTCGTTCCAAAGGTTGTGCCATTGGTTCGGATCCTCGCGAACGTTGTAGAGTTCCCCTTCGGTACCTTCGTAATAGTTGGTCTTGTCGTATGCCGTGCAGATATAGCCGTCCTGATAGATCGTGTTCATGCGGATTTCGTTTCCGCCATAGTCGTCCTGCCATTCTGTTAGGACGTGATCTCTCGCCTTGGCAGATTTCTTCGTTGGTAGCGGTCGGCCCTGCATCCATTCGGGAACCGGAACCCCGGCGATGCTGCAGAAGGTCGGTGCAAGATCCACGTGGCCGACAGGCGCTTCCGATACCAGTGGCCGAACCTTGGCGCTTGGGGCTGGCCGCCAGACCATCGGAACGCGCATCAGCGATTCCACATGGGCCGGACCTTTGAATAGCAGCCCGTAATCTCCCTGAAACTCGCCATGATCGGTGGTGTAGAGGATGTCCGTGTCCTGCCCCCAACCACGATCATCGATGTAAGTCATCACCCGCTGGACCGCCTCGTCGATCAACTCGTTCTCGATATGGGTCATGGCGTTGATTTCGCGCACCTGATCCGCCGTCATCTCAGCAGGTACGAAACTGCGCGGAAGTTCATAATTGAACTGCCCCCTGCCCTCATACCATTCGAGCCAGTGACGCGGTTTCTCGGCAAGGATTTTGCGCGCTTCCTTGCGTGTCTTGGGGTAACCGGACGGCAGGTCGATATCGCGCCAGTTGCAGCGGTCAAGTTCCGATTTCGGCGGGTCCCAGGGGTGATGGGGGTCGGGGAAGCTCATCCATACAAACCAGTCCTCCTCGACATTGAGCGTATCAAGAAAAGCGATCGTCCGATCGGCGACCCAGTCCGTATGATAGTGTTCCCGCTGGATTGGATTGAACTTGACCTGAACAGCGCCGGTATCGCCGCCGCGAAACGTCGCCAGCGTTCCGGAACCCTTGTTAAAGAGTGGATAGTAACCGTCGACTTCTTCGGGAAAATTCTCCTGAAGCCATTTGGGATAGTGGGTGAGGTTTTTACCCGAGCGTCCCGAGTGAAACAGGCACTCCATCCGCTCGAAACCTCTGTTCGGGCCGGTCTTGTTGCGCGATGCCGCCCAGTTTTCAAAAAACTCGGTTGTCAGAACCGGATCGAAATGCGCCTTGCCGAGAAGCGCTGTTCGGTATCCGGCTTTTTCATGTAGATAGCCGGCGACAGTCGGATCGCCGGAAGGATAGACACGGCCATTGGTAACGACGCCATGGCTCCGCGGATAGAGCCCGGTCAGCATAGTCGTACGCGAAGGCATGCACACCACATTCTGATTGTGGGCTCTGCGGTAGTTCAACCCCTTCTTTGCGAGGCCATCCAGAAACGGTGTCTGCGCGACAGTTCCCCCGGTGCAGCCGAGGGCGTCGTGTCGCTGCTGATCGGTTGTGATGAAGAGTATGCGGCGTCCCATTGGCGTTCCTCCCGACAGAACTGTAGCCAATCGGTGCATGTCGGTCGACTGTGCTTCGGCGAGGGTGGGCTTGGGCCCCTCGAATGTCGGGCCAGGCCGCTTTTAGCGCAGGATTGAACCATTTCGCGCGTCGTTGCGACTAACCGGTCAAGGAAGCGGAACAATCCGCTAATGCGAAAATTGAAGGAGTAGGACATGAATTCCTTGATCAATAAGGTATCGCCGCGCAAAGTCGTTCTCGGCCTTTCCGCAGCAGCTGTGGCGCTGATGGCATTGAACGGTGCGGCCCAGGCCAAACCCAGTTTCAGCTTCGGACTGCATTTCGGTGGCGGCCATGTGACTGGTGTTTATGGCGGATATGGCTATCCGAAAAAGTGCTATTGGTTGAAAAAGAAGGCCAAAAAGACCGGCAGCTACTACTGGTGGAGCCGGTACAACAAATGCATGAATTTCTACTACTACTAGTCTGTTTCTGTCCGTCGCGCACAGCGATGAAGACCCAAACATCCCCGGTATTCTGCCGGGGATGTCTCGATTCCATTGAAGCGAACCGATAAAGCCGCTTGCGCCCAAACCCGCACCTGTGAATAATGGTACTAATAATAGGACAATAAGATAAGTTGTCCGGTACCAGTCAGATTCAAGGAATGCGGTGCGATGGGGCCATTCGATTTTCCAACCGATATCGACGATGCGGATGTCCGGGCTCGCGCTGTAGCGCACGTCAGGGAGCGCGGTATCCGCCTTCCCACATTTTCCGAACTTGCCGACCCCACATCAATTCCCGAAAGAATCCGAAGCGCGGCGGTTTCCGTTGATCCCGATCAGCCAGATCCGCTGAATCTCTACCGGGTGCATTGGCATAATGCGACCGACCGAAAAAGCACAGCTGCCGTTCCGGCCCATATCGTATTGCCGAAGGCGCTGACAGGGGTCGACGCCAAGATTATTGTGATGATGGGCGCATTTTTCCCGATGATCGAGGCGCATAAAGTGCTGGCTGCCTATTCATGCCTTGCACCGCGGCTCGTCACCGGACGTTTCGATCCGACGGGTCAGCGCGCCGTCTGGCCTTCGACGGGAAACTATTGCCGGGGTGGCGTGGCCATCTCGCGCATTCTCGGCTGCCGAGGGGCGGCGGTTCTCCCGGAAGGGATGAGCCGCGAGCGTTTCGACTGGCTCGAGAAATGGGTCACGGACACAGGCGATATCATTCGAACGCCCGGTACCGAGAGCAACGTCAAGGAAATCTATGACGCCTGCGCGGAACTTGAGAAAGATCCGGAAAACGAGATCGTCAATCAGTTTTCCGAGTTTGGCAATTATCTCGGCCACTATTGGTGCACAGGGCCGGCATTGAGCCGTGTGCTTGAGCATGTGCGCCAGAGTGAGCCGGATCTGTCTGCACATGCTTTCGTTTCGGCAAGCGGTTCGGCAGGTACGCTTGGAACCGGCGACTATCTCAAAGAGCATCATGGCGCACGCATTGCCGTCGTCGAGGCGCTCGAATGTCCGACATTGCTCTACAACGGCTACGGTGAGCACAACATCCAGGGGATCGGCGATAAGCATATTCCGTTGATCCACAACGTCATGAACACGGATTACGCCATTGCCGTTAGCGATCGGGCAACCGACGGTCTCAATGCGGTGTTCAATACGGATAGCGGCCGCGCCACGCTCAATCAGCGCATGGGGGTCTCAATGGAGACCCTCGATACGATGCGCTATTTCGGATTTTCGAGCATCGCGAACATGCTCGGTGCGATCAAGATCGCCAAGCAACAAGGGCTTGGACCGAACGATGCCGTTCTCACCGTCGCAACGGATGGCGCCAATCTCTACACAAGCGAGCTGGAAGACACCTTATCCAAGTTCCCCGGTGGCGAACTCGAGGCAAATGACGCAGCCGGCATTATTGCCGAACATCTTTCCGGCGTCACGACGGACCATATGATCGAGGCCAATCGCGTCGATCGGATGCGCATGTTCAATCTCGGATATTTCACCTGGGTCGAGCAGCAGGGTGTCGAACTTGCCGATTTCGATCGGCGCAAGGACCAGGGTTTCTGGCGGGATCTGCATAAGCTCGTTCCCGTGTGGGATGAGCTGATTACCGATTTCAATCGGGAAACCCGGGCGATGGCGGCTTGACTCGCGAGATTCGACCTGTAGAGGAGACAACACCATGACGCAGCAACCTCTCGTCAAACCGTATCTCACGCTTCGCGAGGAGACTATGGGGCGTGACCGGGGCCTGAGGGAAAAGGTCATGTCCCTCGAAGACGCGGTTGCGCTGGTCGAAGACGGCGATCATGTCGGTCTTGGCGGTTGCACGATGTCCCGCACGCCGATCGCGCTTATCTGGGCCATGATCAGGGCAGGCAAGAAGGACCTTATGGTGTCGCGCTCGATCGTCTCATCCGAAGGCGACTACCTCTATGCGTCCGGCATTTGCGATCACATCATGACGAGTTGGTTCAGCCAGGGCATCGTCTGGGGCGTCTCCAAGGTCATGCGTCATTACACGGAGACCGGGAAGGCGCGTTTTGAGGAGTGGAGCCACATGTCCATGGGGCTGCGTTATCGGGCCGGCGCCATGGGTGTTCCGTTCATGCCGGTTCGCTCGATGATCGGCTCCGACGTTGCCGGCCGTGTGAGTGACAATGTCAAGGAGATGGATTGCCCCTTCACCGGCGAAAAAGTCATGTTGCTACCGGCCCTCAATCCGGACGTCGTTCTTATTCATGTGCAGCGCGCCGACGTCTACGGCAACGCGCAGCTCGACGGGCTCCAGTTCATGGATATCGATATGGCCATGGCCGCCAAGCGTGTCATTCTCTCGACGGAGCGCATTGTCTCCAACGATCAGATCCGCCGGGCACCGGACCAGACCCGCATTCCGTTCTTTACGGTCGATGCTGTCGTTGAGGCACCCTACGGTGCCGCCCCGCATGAGTGCTACGGTATCTACGAGCCTTTCTTCGATCACATGGACATGTATGCAAACATGATCAAAGAGGACCCGGACGGCGGCGCCAAACGCTATCTCGACGAGTACTACCACCAGCCCGATAGCTGGGAGGACTATCTCAATCGGCTTGGCACCGCTGCCCTGCTCGACGCGAGCCGACGCGGAAGGAGCATCCACAATGACTGAACGCGTATCCTATACCGCTTCGGAGTTGCTTGCCGTGATGAGTGCGCGCCTGTTGAAGGACGGGCAGATTGTCTTTGCCGGTGTTGGCATTCCACTCCTAGCGGCTACTCTTGCTCAGCGCCTGCATGCCCCGCGTCTTACGATTCTGTTCGAAGGCGGTGTGGTCGGCCCCTTCGTGGTGCCGGGAGAGTTGCCGCCCTCGACGAATGAGCAACGATGCACGCGGCGTGCGAACATGGTCCTGCCGATAACCGATGTGCTTTTGCTGCTGCAGCGCGGCTATGTGGATGTCGGTTTTATGGGCGGTGCCCAGATCGACCGCTACGGCAATCTCAACAGCTCGTTTATCGGCGATCCCGAGAATCCGAAGACACGTCTACCCGGAACGGGTGGCGGGAATGATATTTCCAGTCTGACGCAGATGATTGTGGCCATGAAACATGAGAAACGCCGGTTTGTGGACAAGGTCGATTACATAACCAGCCCGGGGTTCATTTCTGGTGGGGATAGTCGGGCCGAAAGCGGGCTTCCTGCTGGCGGTATGTATAGGGTCGTGACCGACCTCGCCATTCTCGGATTTGACCCGGAAAGCAAGGAAATGCGGGTGCTGTCACTGCATCCCGGCGTTACCGCAGAAGAAGTCCAGGACAAGACCGGTTTCGATCTCGGTCTCGATGGTGACATCCCGGAGACCAAGGCTCCGGAACTCGCCGAACTTAAGGTCGTGCGCGAACTCGACCCGGAACAACTCTACACGGCCTGACTTGGCCACAACGATATAAATCTCAAGAGGAACTACGATGCCCGCGACTGAATTCGGCGTTGCCATGCGCAACTTCCAGACCTTTCCGGAGCTTCCCGATGCAAATGCCCTGATCGACTATGGCGTCCGCATGGAAGAGCTTGGCTATGAGTCTCTATGGGTATGGGACCACATTCTGCTCGGCGTCGATCCGCACTTTCCTATCATCGATTCCCTGACGCTGCTGACGGCCGTCGCCGCGCGCACATCGAAGATCAAGCTCGGCACCGGTATTCTCGTGCTGCCGCTACGCAATCCGCTGGTGTTGGCCAAGCAATTGTCGAGCATGGATCAGGTCTCCAACGGACGACTCGTCATGGGCATGGCGTCCGGGTGGTACAAACGTGAATTCGAGGCGGTCGGTGTCGACTTCCACAAGCGTGGCCGGATCATGGATCAAAACCTCGAAATCATGACCCGGCTCTGGTCGGAGGACATGGTCACGATGGAGTCCGAACCCTACAATCTCCGGCAGTCGGTCATGTTCCCGAAACCGGTTCAACAACCACGACCGAAAATTCTCATAGGCGGCTATGTGGACCGTGTTCTGAAGCGCGCCGGCGTCAACGGCGACGGATGGCTCACCTATTTCTACAAGCCCGAAGATTACCTTGCCGACTGGAACAAAGTCCGTGCTTTCGCCGAAGAGGGCGGCAAAGATCCCGACACTCTGAGCAGTGCCAACCAGCTTCCGATCATGGTCGGTCCTCGAGACAAGGTCGAAGGTCCGATGAATGAATGGCTCAATACCGAATGGGATTTCGCTTCATGGAGCAAGTCCACGCCGGAAAGCGCGATCATGGGCACCGCCGAGGAATGCGTCGAGCAGCTTCAAGCTCATGTGGATACGGGCGTCGACCGTATCATCTTCGTCCCCTACAAATATGAATCCGAGCAGGTCGAGGCGATCGCAACCGATATTATTCCAAAACTGAAAGCGAGCTGAGTTCATCCATCAATGAGCGAGGCAAACGGGGCTCTCACCACTTCCCTTGCACATTGTCGCACTTGATCTGGCAATCCATGCGAGCTTTGTTATTCGGCGGCGACCAGCCTTGGGCGAATAGCAGGTTCAAATTCCTCACCCGACATCGCCAACTGGCGGCGCTCATCCGCCACGTCGCCATAAAATGTCGTCCGCTGACGTGGCGTTCGTCCTGCATCGAGGATCATGCGTTCCAGCGCTGGCGCCGTGATTTCCTGCCCATGTTCGGATCCGGCCGCCCGCGTAATGGATTCATTCATCAGGCTCCCGCCGAGATCATTTGCGCCGGCCTTCAGGCAGTCGATTGCCCCTGCGGGCCCCATTTTCACCCATGACGCCTGAATGTTCTCGATAACCGGATGAAGCACCAGCCGTGCAATAGCATGCATCAGCAGTGCCTCGCGATAGGTCGGTCCGGGCCTTGCCCGGCCCCTAAGATAGATCGGCGCTTCCATATGAACGAAGGGCAATGGGACGAATTCGGTGAACCCCCCCGTTTTCTCCTGCAACTGCCGGACAGCAAGCAGATGCCTCGCCCAATGCTCATAGCGATCCACATGGCCGAACATGATCGTTGCCGTACTCTTGAGGCCGACGCGATGTGCCGTTTCCATGACATTCAGCCACTGGTGCGTGCCGATCTTGTCGGGACAAAGTTCCCTGCGGACAGGGTCGTCGAGAATTTCGGCCGCCGTGCCGGGCAGGCTATGCAGGCCGGCCGCCATGAGCTTTGAGAGAAATGCGTCGAGGCTCAAGCCGAGTGTCGTCGCACCATGCCAGACCTCGAGTGGTGAAAAAGCATGAATATGAATGTCTGGCGCCGCGTCTCGAACAGCCTCAACGATCGAGAGATAGGTTTCGCCGGTATATTCGGGACGGATCCCGCCTTGGAGACATACCTCCGTTGCTCCGCGTGCCCAGGCCTCGGCCGCGCGTTTTCCAACCTGCGTCTTATCCAGTGAATAAGGCCTGTCGCGCCTGCCCTGGCTCAGCCGCCCTTTCGAGAAGGCGCAGAATGTGCAGCCGTATGTGCATATATTCGTGTAGTTGATATTGCGGTTGACCGCGTAGGTCACAGTTTTTCCGACAGTCTTGCGGCGCAGTTCATCGGCTGCCATGAGAATGGCGTCGCAATCCCTGCCCCTTGCGCGGAACAGGGATGCAATATCAGCCTTTGAACCGTCGCGGTCGTCGACCATGCGCTGCAAGGTCGTGTCGATGTTCCGCGGCCGGGAAGCTATGGGACGCCGAGCAAGGACCGGGGCGGGCGTCTTGCCGCCGGCGGACCAATTGGTCTCGCGGGCGAAGCCCTCGCCGTCGGAATGATGCAACACCGGTGTGCGAAGTCCGGGTGCCATCCAGCGTTCCGGTGCTCGGGCGAAGGATGGGTAGATTGCCAGTCGCTCGATGAGCGTGCGACCGGCACGCTCTGTCGCCTGCTCGAGTTCAACCAGGTGAGGCCAGGGCGCTTCCGGATTGACATGGTCGGGGGTAACGGGGGACACGCCACCCCAATCGTTGATTCCGGCGGCGACGAGTTGCTCAAGTGCTCCGTGTCGGAGGTTCGGCGGTGCCTGGATCGTTATTTCAGATCCCATCACGATCCGTGCCACAGCGACGGTCCACAGATGATCGTCAAGATTGGGTTCCGGAGCATCCGCCATTCGCGTTCCCGATTTCGCACGAAAGTTCTGGATGATGATCTCTTGCAGATGACCGTATCTGTGGTGGAGCTCTCGCAAAGCGAGCAGCGCGTCGATCCGCTCCGCACGTGTTTCGCCGATCCCAATAAGGATTCCGGAAGTGAATGGAACCATTGCGGCTCCAGCTGCCTCGATTGTTGCAAGCCGCGTAGCAGGATCCTTGTCGGGCGAGCCGAAATGCGGTCCGCCTCGGTCCATCAGTCGGGGTGAGGTCGACTCGAGCATGATGCCCTGGCTCACGGATACCGCCCGCAGCCGCCGTACCCAATGGCCGTCCATCACACCAGGATTGAGATGTGGAAGCAGGCCGGTTTCATCAAGCACGACTCCAGCTATTTCTTCGAGGAGTTCAAGGGTCGTGGCATGGCCAGACAATGCCAAGGCTTCGCGCGCTGCGCGGTAGCGAAGCTCGGGTTTGTCGCCGAGCGTAAACAGGGCTTCCTTGCAACCAGCCGCACGACCGGCCCTGGCAATGGCTAGAACAGCATCCTTCGATAGATAAGGCGTTTCGCCCGCCCGTGGTGAATGCGCAAATGTGCAGTAGTGACAAACATCGCGACAAAGCTGCGTCAGGGGAATGAACACTTTTTTGGAGAAACTGACAGTGTGGCCGTGGCCGGCGACTGTCAGGTTGCGTGCCGCATCCGTGAGACGGCTCAGATCATCATATCGGACAAGCGCTCGGGCTTCCTCCCTGGTAGGTAACCGACCGGCTTCGGTTGCTTTTAGCGCGGCATCGCTATGCATGGCGCCGGGCTCCCCCGTATGGGTTCGGTTCAGTCAGCCTCTTGCTCTCTGTGACTGCAAGATAAGGATGCAGGAAGGCATATCGATCCGCACATTCGGGATGATGCAGCAGTGCTTCGAGATCCTGCGGCGTGTCGATATCGAGGCCGATGTTTCGATTGCAAACAATTGCCGCTTCGATTCCAAGCCGTCGTGCCGAGATTTCATGGCGTTCCGAACTACCGTGACCGAATGCGGCTTCGAGGATATTGGCTGGCGACAAAAGCAATGCGTTGGTTCCAGAGCCATCGTCCGATGGTGCGATGACAACTCTTGAGCCGATACGGCATCGATCTGTCAGATCCGAGATATCTCGTGCCCTCAACAACGGAAGATCGCCGGCGACGTAAACCAGAGTTTGTGACTGCAATGAAGCCGCGGCTGCTTTCATTGCTGTGTTCAGGCCACGAGGGCGATGCTCGATAAGCAGTTCGGCGTCATGCACTTTGGCAAGTGCCATTAGGGACGTATCGGCCGTGAGCAAAACAGTGCGTTGAATATCCGGACAATCCCGGCAGGCAGCCAGGACGTCCGCGAGCATAACGCGAACCAGGCTTTGACGGACTTCGGGAGGAAGCACCGACGCCAGTCGGCTTTTGGCTTGGGCGATCAGTTTCATTGGGACGACGGCGACGGTCATGCTGCCCCCCTCTGGGGTGAATGCGATGACAATTGCTCAGCGAACGCCAGTACGGCCTGCGCCAAGGCTGTCTTTGTTTCGAGCGACGTCATGAGCGTCTCCGCGATACAGACGGGCACTTCAATCTCGTCAGCGACCTTCGCATCGCTATGATCGATGACAAAGCCGTCGATCAGGTCGCCATAGTGCTGTGCAACCGAGACCGATGTTACCGGGACAGCGAGTTCACGCATGATTTTTGCCGTCGGGCCCTTGACCGCATCGCCGCCAACGATCGGTGAGACGGCGACTATGGGGGCGGTGCATTTGGCCAAAGCTTCTCGCAGTCCCTCGATGGCCAGGAGGGGATCGAGACTGAGATAAGGATTGGATGGTGCGAGTACCACGCAGGCCAGTTCCGGAGCGGACAAGGCGTCTACCGCTGTTGGACTTGGCTTGGCTGTGTCTGCACCGGCAAAGTGAATGCTGCGAACAACCGGCTCCGCGCGCTCGGCAACGAAGTAGCGCTGGAAGTCCAGCGAGCCCTGGTCGGTCTCGACAATCGTCGACACGCTGTCGTCGCTCATCGGCAAGAGATGGCTTGTCAATGCGAGCCGCTCGCATAGCGTCGCCGTGACCTCCGTCAAGGTTTGCCCTTGCCTGAGCATCCGTGTGCGTTCGACGTGCAGCGCCAGATCCCGGTCGCCAAGTTGAAACCATATCTCCCCGTTCAGGTCTGCCAATGTTTCCATGAACGACCAGGTTTCATCGCGGCGCCCCCAGCCGGTTTCCGGATTTGCCAGGTCGGCAAGCGTATAGGCAACCGTATCGACGTCAGGAGAAATTCGTAGGCCCAGATGCTCGAAGTCGTCGGCCGTATTCACGATGACGCTGAGATATCCGGCCGGAAGGATGCGGTCCAGTCCAAGAACGAGTTTGGCACCGCCAATGCCCCCGCATAGCGCGACGACTTTGCCTGTTCCAGTTGTACGGCTCACCGGAACATGTCCTCTGCGACGGGGCGAATGAGTGCGGTTGCCGGCGTCGATTGGCCGGTCCAGGTCAAACCGGTGATCAAGACAGCCGGTCGTCCCTCGGCGCCTTCACCCATTGCAAGGCTTGCAGCCGACGCAATTGCGTCCGCGAATCCGGTCATCGTTATCTCTAGCGGGCGATCGAAGAGATCGGGATCGCCGCGAGAGTCCACCAAGGATGGCAGTCCAGCGGCACCCAAGGCCAACCCGACCGTGCCGACACGCCACGCTCTACCGGCGCTATCAGATATGACAATGCCGATATCCGATCCGAAGTGTGCATCAATCGCTGACTTGAGTCTGGCCGCACTTGCATCCGGGTCTTTCGGGAGCAGGAGTACCAGGTCGTTATCGCCGCCCTCCACATTGGAGCGATCGATCCCTGCATTTGCCATCACATGACCGTGGCGATTGGCGACAACAATAACGCCAGTCTTGGCGCGCAAAACCTCTTGCGACTCGGAAAGAACGGCCTCCACCTGCCGCGGGTCTTTTCCCGTTTCGTGAGCGAGCACGGCCGCGCGTTCCGATGGCCGAACGGTCGATAAATCAAGCAGGCGCCCTTCGGCTTTCGAAACGATCTTCTGGGCAACCACCAGCACATCATGTGGGCTGGGTATCCAACCAAAAGCGACAAGGGCGCTGATCAAAATTGCCTCGAGATCGTCGCCTGGCTTCACCAGTGGCATATCTTCAAGAGCGGAAATCGTAATGCGTTCCGTCATGAGGCAGACCGAATGCGTCGTCCGATCTCTGGCCCAGAGCTCTCCGACAACGGAATCAATAAAGCTATGTCCCGCGATTGATGCGGGGCGTTGTCATGAATGTTCCTGTTCGACAATCGCCTCAATGGTGAGTGCTCCTGAACCAAACTCCCCGGATCTGACATTCAAGCCACATCCAGGCCGGTGATACGCACGCCTGCACCGTCGCTGCCATAGCGCTTGTTGATACCGATGAGGACTGACGTCAAAGCCTCGGCTGCGACGGAATTTGCGAGCGGCCCCGCATGGACTCCTCGCAATCCAGCGGCATCGGCCAGTTCGACAACGGCTTCGCGGTCCTTAAGCTTGTCGCCAAAGACGAGAATGTCGCAATCGATCTCGGCATTTTCCATAAGCCGGTGTGCGGCAACATTGTGAAAGGCGGATACAACACGGACGCCGACGCCGAGTATCTCCTGCGCCCCCAGGGCGGCCGACCCTTCCGGGGGAAGTTGGACGCGCATGACTTTGGGCGGCACGAGCGGGACCGTCGTATCGACGACGACCTTCCCTGCAGCGCCCCGCCGTATTTCGTCGAGAATAGCGGCGCGGGTTTGGAATGGCACAGTGATGACAATGATATCACCCAGGTCGGCAGCATCGGCATTGGTTGCGCCCGATACATTGCCTCCATCGATCTGGCTGGCGATTTCATTTGCTTTTTCGGCAGATCGCGATCCGATGATGATCGTTCGGCCAACTGCGGCCCAGCGGCGAGCCAACCCGTGTCCGAGTTTTCCAGTGCCGCCAATAACGGCGATAGACCCATTGGTGTCGGTCATGGGAGATCGATCTCCGTCAGAGGCACCATCTCGAAACCAGCATTCTCGAGCCCTTCGCGTGCTGCCGTCGCCACGGTGACCGCCGTCGGCTCGTCGCCATGGACACAGATGGTTTCCACATCGACCTTGGCGATTGTGCCCTGGCGACTCATCACTTCGCCCTCACCCGCCATTCGGACGACTTGGTCGCTGACGGCCTGCGCGTCGGAATGAACCGCATTGGCGAGCGATCGCGGCGTCAGATTGCCATCCGCCTCATAGGATCTGTCGGCAAATCCTTCGCGCGCCAGTGGGAGGCCGAGGCGCTCGGCTGCCTTGTGCATTTCGGACCCGGCGAGAGCCACATAGACGATCTTGTCGTCCACAGCCTTGATCGCACGGCCGATGGCCATTGCGTAGTCCTCGATCTCAGCCGCCATATTGTTGAGTGCGCCATGGGGCTTGAGATGCGTAACCGGCATGTCCTCATAGGCCGCCATCGCCTGCAAGGCACCGATTTGGTAGGCGACCATATACTCCAGATCCTTCGCATCCATATGGATGCGGCGGCGGCCAAATCCCCAAACATCGTTGAAGCCGGGATGAACGCCGAGACTGACGCCTTCCTGGCGCGCAAGGCGTACCAGTTTCACCATGTTGGTCGGGTCGCCCGCATGAAAACCGCAGGCGACACTTGCCGACCCGATCACTTTCATCAGCCGTTCGTCGTCGCCGATCTCATAGGCCCCGAAGCCTTCGCCGATATCCGCGTTCAAATTGACCTTCTTGCCCATTTTGCCTTCCGTTACTGTGCCTTGCGGGACTCTTCACGCCTTAGAAATGGTCTGTTGCGAGGAGCCGACCCCTTATAATTGCAGCGAAATTTGCCTCTATGGTATTATTTATAGCAAGACCATACAATCTAACATCTCAGGAGCGATCGAAAATTCGTCATGGCGGCTGCACTCAACTCAATCCCACGCTTTTTGCCCAATGGCGATACGGCGCTCGCGGTCGAGTTCGGCCAATCGATCGATCGTGCGGTGGCGGGCCGCGTCGTTGCGCTGGCACGGGCTCTAAATGAAGAAAGCATCGATGGCGTGGTCGAGACCGTACCGACATATCGCTCGCTCCTGATCCATTTCGACCCGGACATCGTCACTGCTGAGCAAATCGAGGATCGTGCGGGGCGCATACTTTACGACCTCACCGAACAGACCGGGCCATCACGATGCTGGACCATACCAGCCTGCTACGATGAAGTGGTCGCGCCCGATCTGCAAGTGGTTGCCGAGCATGCCGGTATGACGGGCGCGCAGGTCGCTGAATGTCATGCCGGCGAGACTTATTTTGTGTATATGATGGGCTTTCTGCCGGGTTATCCTTATCTCGGAGACGTTCCGGCCCCCCTCGTCCTTCCACGCCGAGCGAATCCTCGCACACGTGTGCCGGCAGGCTCATTGGCAATTGCCCAGACTATGACCGCCGTCTACACGCTGGAAAGCCCTGGCGGCTGGCATTTGATCGGCCGCACACCTGTTCCCTTCTTCGATGCGGAGAATGATCCCCCTGCCCTTCTTGCACCGGGAGATCTGGTTCGTTTTGAGCCTATGTCTCTGGATGAGATCGGCCGTATCGAGGATCAGATTCGCTCCGGCTCATATCGCTTTGACTGTCAGGAGGTCGTGTCATGACCCCGGCCCTGCGCGTTGATTCCCCGGGACTGCACACGACGGTTCAAGATGTCGGCCGCAGAGGGTTTCAACATGCCGGTGTGCCGGTTTCGGGTGCACTCGATCCTGTGGCACTGGCCCTGACGAACCGGATTGTCTGCAACGCGGATGAGATGGCGGGCCTGGAAGTCCTCTATCAAGGGCCAATTTTTACCGTTGAGGCTGATGGTGTGCGCTTGGCTGCAGCCGGCGCCAAAATAGACCTTCTCGGTAACGACAAGCACTCGATACCACCACTCTGCAGCGTATCGGTTCGGCGCGGGACGCAGGTCCGGATCAGTGTCCTGCCGGGTACGGCAACGGCTACGATTGCGGTCGAGGGAGGCTTTGCGATTGAACCGGTGCTTGGCTCTCTATCGACATATGTCCGGGCAGGATTGGGGGGCTTTGACGGGCGGGCATTGCGCGTGGGTGACTGTCTGCCGCTAACGAAGAGCGCGCCTGGGTCGCACGGTGAGCAGCATCTGCCGGAAGCGGCTCTGCCGACACCTGAGGTCATCCGCGTTCTCCCGGGGCCGCAGGTCGATTATTTTGATGAGGAAACATTTGCATCGTTCTTGTCTTCGACCTACCAGGTCAGCCAGTCATCCGACCGTATGGGTATGCGCCTGGAAGGTCACAAATTGGCCCATGCAAAGGCGCCGGAAATCGTCTCCGATGGTATCGCGCATGGTGCGATCCAGGTTCCCGGATCTGGGCTTCCCATAATTCTTCTCGCCGACCGGCAGACGACAGGCGGCTACCCCAAGATCGCGGTGGTCATCTCGGCAGATCTCCCTGCTCTGGGCCGGCTGGCCCCAGGCGCAAAGATCCGCTTTGAAAGCGTGACCCGAGAAGCAGCATTGCAAGCGCGACGCGATGCCCAAGACGATTTCAAAAGTCTGGTCCGAGCGATCGGTCCCGTCGGGGCAAGGTTGCCAAGTGAGCGTGACCTGTTAACCCAGAACCTTGTCAGTGGTGTCGTCAGCGCCGAGGAATGCTGACGATTGTCTTGGGAAGAACAATTTTCTTTTGCTGGCCAGGTCCTTGTGGGGCCGTTAATCAGAACGTCACACGGAAGACAGAGTTGAATGCATGGCAAAAAGAACGACCAAAGCCGCCGCTCCTGCGTTTGATGAGCATCAAGCACCGCGCTATGTGCAGGTCGCTTCCATTCTCCGGCGACGGATCGCCGATGGGCAGTGGGGCGTAGGCGATAAGATCGCGACTCTTGAAGCCCTAGAGGCAGAATTCCAGGTGGCCAGGGTCACGGTTCGCCAAGCGGTCGAAGTTCTGCAATCTGAAGGCCTGCTACGATCGCATCAGGGTAAAGGAACGTTCGTTACGCAGGTCCCGAAGTCGCGTCGCTGGATCAAGCTCGCAACCGATTGGAATGCGCTGATCGAGCCCATCGCGGCCAACCGCCCGCATTTTATCCCCGTCGAGATCGTGCCAAAGCCGCAGATCGAAGATTTGGATGGCCGGGAGGCGGATGCCTACACCTATTTGAAGAGCGTACAGACCAGTGATGGCGAACCCTATGCGCTTGCCAGCGTGCACGTCGCGTCGGAACTCTTTCAACGCGATGAAAGCGCATTTCGCAGCCGTGTTGCTTTGGCCGTTCTGGCGGAGCTGGATGATATCGAGATCGCGCGTGCCCATCAGACTTTGCAAATCGGAGCCGCTGACATCGAAATGGCCGGCCATCTCGGGATCGCTCTGAATGCACCGACCGCCGAAGCACGTTGTGTCGTCACCGACAAGGCAGGAACGGTGATCTATCTCGGTGAGATCGTCTATCGTGGTGATTGCGTCAAGCTCGATATCGAGCTTCTGGGCAGCTGAACCAGAGCCCTATGAATCGAAGCCTTCCGCGGCTGCTTCCTGCATGGCACCTGCGAGAAAACCGTAAACAGCGACCCAGGCATCGGCCACATCAGGCGTAAACGCTTCTCCCAGACCTTGTTCCAAAGTCCAAATCAAGGCTTCGGCAACGGTGTCGTAGTCATCATCGACCACGCCATATTCCGCATGCCGCTGACCAAGAATTCGAACGGCCGGGAGAAGCTGCTCCGGATTGTCGAGGCCAGCGACGGCAACCTTGAGGACCGACATCAATTTTTGCTGCTGTTCGACCATATCGCCCTTGAATAGGGCTTTCAGTTTCGGCTCAATTTCAAAGAGGCGCCCGTAGAACAGTTCTGCAGCTTGTTCAGCAATCGGTTCGACCATGGCGAAAGTATCTTGAACAAGATCTTTCTGCTGTGGACTTACGCCGCCTACCGGCGCGGATTGTTCGACTGCGGCAGGCCCGGCTTCAGGCTCGGGCAAGGGCGCCGGTGCCGACTCGTAAGTTTGGCAGGCAGCGGCCGGTTCGGGCGCGGCAGGAGCGACATAATCACTGGGAGGCGATCGATATTCTGGTTCCAAAGACTCCGCCAGACTGGCACTTTGGGTCGACAACTGATCGGCATGGTGATTGAGCGTTGACAGGATTTCGGCAATCTCGCCTGTGGCTTCACTTGTCTGTCCGGCAAGCGCTTTCACTTCACCCGCCACAACGGCAAAACCCCGGCCGGCTTCGCCTGCCCGTGCGGCTTCGATCGTCGCATTCAGTGCGAGGAGATTCGTTTGCCGCGCAATCGCATCAATCTGATCTGCTACGCCGGATACGCGGCCGATCTGTGCAACCAGATCCTCGATTTCCTGCCGCATCCGATCAAGGGTTGAGCAGGAAGTATCGGTATGGGCTTCCGCTGCTAAGCTCATGTAATCCACGCCTGGTTTTATCGTAAAATTCGACCTCTGAGACCATGGCCGCAATTGGTAAATGTGGCATTAACCCATGTGGAATTCGGTCGATTGTCACCCCGTTTCTCGAACCAACCGGAACCCAATCAGGATATGTTTCAATTGCTCCGGCCTTCCGTGGCGGGCCGCCGGCCGACAAATACCGCATCCCTTGTCATCCCAGCTCCCGCCTTTGACCCAGTAGCGACCATCCGATTGTTTTGTGGCGGTCCACTCGAAAACCTGCCCGGCAGCGTCGAGGAGACCGTATGGGCTCGCGCCGTTCGGATATTCTCCAACCGGCAAGGTATCGAACGGGCCATCATCGTGGCTGTTGAGACGTTTGGAGAGGAATTCATTGCCCCAAGGGAATGTTGAACCTTGATCGCCACGAGCGGCCTTTTCCCATTCGGTCTCGGTGGGCAGGCGCCAAGTAATGCCTGTTTCTCTGCTAAGCCATTCCGCATAGGCAAGGGCATCGTGGTGCGACACCATTACAACTGGATGATTGCCGCGACCGGCGGGTACGTCCCCGCCGATCCAGGCATGACGCCTGGTTCGGCTGTAAGGATGGATCAATCCATAGGACTTCCAAGTTACTTCATCGACATCAGGTGCCGGGCGACCGCTCGCTCGAACAAAAGCTTCATACTGGGCATTTGTGATAGGCGTGCGCGTCATGTGGAAGGTCGGCAGTACGCGTTTCGTGCGTTTCGGCTCGCTCTCGTACCACCGGCTATCGCGCGTAATGGTGTGGCCATAGGCGGCTTCATCCAGACGATAGGCCGAATCGCGCTCCGCCCGATCCGAGCCCATAATGAAGGCGCCTGCCGGGATCTCTATTGTGGCGGGAATCTTTGTCGGTGCCGCACCCGCTGTTTGAGAAAGCACGACAAGAGTGATGGCGTAAAATCGAACGGGGGTCATGATCATTTCCCGGCGGCCTGAGCGTGTACTGGTACAGGATAGCCGGTTGTGCACACCGTGCCACCAGAGACAATGATCTCTCCAGGAAATGTGAAGCGACGTGAAAGATACGACAACAATGAAGATCGGTTCCTGCCGCAGTTGCGGACCTATCTTTGGTTGTCGACAAATTGTTGCCTATGTCTTTGCGTAGCGTCCTCACAAGGCAGCGAACAAAAAAACGCCTTCAAGGCGGAGAGCATTGCCTGGCGCTCACAACAAACGCTGTCCTTCCAATCAAGGACACATACTATAGAAATCGAAAGTCCAACATGGCACGGATCCGGGCCTGGGCACGGTTTCGTCAACGATCTTGCGGTGTAGCTGAGCCGCAATTCGGGAGCTAGGTCCGTTCGGCCATTCTCAGCAATCATGACGGCAATATGCGCGAAGCCGACATAATCGAGCCGGCTTCGACAACAGAACCATAAACACACCCCCGACGCGTAAGAGCGCCGTCGGGCAATGTGATGCATCCGAGTGATCGGAGGCAATAGTGAACTCGTGCCCGAAACAGGCCAGCGATTAGGAGTAGAAGAAATGCGCAACGGTTCCTTTGCGGACTTTCTGAACGAGCTACGTGCATTCGAGTCCGGCGTGAGTGAGGAGCGAATTGCCGCCTCGCGAGATCAGGTGGTTGAACTCGTCGGCGAAGCACGCTTTTCGGCCTTCGAAGCCGGTGAACTGACACTGACCGACCTGCAGTACAGCTCCACGAATTTTCTCGGCTTCGTGGGGTATCAGTTCGGCGAACCTATCCTGATCGATACTGGCTACTACGAACTCGATGCTACACCCGGAGTAAACGACTTCACAGGGACATTCACCGGCAAGAACGGTGTTAACAGTCTCGATGATCTCAAGACCAATGTGCAGGAACAGGTCATCCTGGATGAATTCTCTCTCAATCTAACGCGCATCGAAAACGGGCTCGCAAACAGTGGGCAGAGCCTGGATGATTTCATCGGGGAAACGTTCACGTTTACCGACGTCGATGGCAGTACGGTGCAGGTCGAGTTGAGCCTGACCGGTATATTGGCGGCTGCCCATTTGCGGGGAGCGTTCGGCACATTGAACCTGCTTCAAAACGGCGATGCATCGGCAGACGAAATCGGCACGTCGATCCTGCAGTTTGCCGAACAGTTTGGCGGATTCGATGCGCCTACAGTGGATGATTTGATAGAGGGTCGGGTCGAACCACTGGAAACTGACAGCCGGTTGCGATTGGATCAAGAGGTTGAAACGCCCGGTATTCCGGATATCCCCGACAATCCCGATGAGCCGGTCGATGTGGGCGCTGAAACGCCTCCACCCGCTCAACCTCCCGCAGAGCCGGCACCACAACCGCCCGTCATCGACATTTCAGGTTTAGGTGTGCCGGACGCCCCAGCAGGTTCGCCGACGGGGCCGGCGGCCGTTCAGCAGCGGGTTTTTGATCCAATAGCGTTCAGCTTCACCGTGACCGGAACCAACGGCGTCGATGGTTCGGCCTATGGCGAGCGGGGCGACGACATTGTGTTTGCGTTTGACGGCGATGACGACTCGGTCGGCTTCAGCGGCGACGACTACCTCAATGGCGGTGCCGGCAACGACACGCTCTGGGGAATATCAGGAAATAACGCTCTGATTGGCGAGACCGGTAACGACACTTTGATTGGCGGCTCCGACAATGACGTTTTGGTTGGGGGGCGTGACAATGACACGATCCGAACTGGAACGGGCCAGGACCGACTGGTTTTTTCACCCGGCGATGGGATTGATGTGGTCAAAGATTTCGATGTTGCGAACGATACATTGGATTTCACGGAATTCGGCAACAATCCGGCAGTCTCGTTGACCTCGCAAGGTCGCAATACGGTGCTCAATGTCGGCGATGTCACAGTGACGCTTGAAGGCGTGGCAGCCGGAACGCTTGGTGCCGGAAATTTCCTTGGTGCGAGTTTCAACGATGGCGCAGCGCCTGGTAATCCCGTTCCGCCGCCGCAACAGCAGCCATCACCTCCGCCACAACCGGAGCCAGAACCGCCTCAGCAGCAACCTGCACCACCGCAACCGGATCCAGTGCCACCAACACCGGCCCCTGCCCCACAGCCTCCTCAGCCCGGTGCAAACATCGATGGGCTTGGAATACCGGAATTACCAGATGGAGCGCCGGACGCTGCGTCACCAGTCTTCTTACGTACCTTTGATGCGAGTAGCTTCAGTTTCACAGTCACTGGTACGGATGGGATCGACTCGTCAGCCTATGGTGAGAATGGCGACGACATTATTCGCACATTTGGTGGCAATGATTCGTCGCTGGGTTTCGCCGGTAATGACTTCCTGGAACTTGGAGATGGCGAGGATCGTGGCTGGGGCCTGGAGGGCGATGACATTCTCCTCGGCGGAAATGGGAATGATGTGTTGAACGGAGATGAGGGCGATGCCCTTGGTACCGGCGTTATCTCCGGAAGTGATGTTCTTATCGGTGGCCGTGGCGACGACATTCTGCGTGGCGATACGATCGATACCACTGTGGCATCCGACCGGTTTGTATTTGCCGCCGGCGACGGCAACGACACGATCAGGGATTTCCAGGTCGAGTTGGACGTTCTGGACTTTGCCGAGTTTGCGAATGGCGCAAGCGTCGGATTGAACCAGCAGGGCAATAATACAGTTGTCAGTGTAGGCGACGTCACGGTGACTCTCGAAGGCGTCGCTGTCGGCGAACTTCGCGTGGGCAACTTTGTCGGGATAGATGCGCCACAGTCTGTCGAGGGAGCCGCCGCTTCATTCGACCCCGGAGTCGATGATGGACAAGCATTTGCGTCTCTTGTGCCCGAGGACGGTCTCGTCAGCTAGAGCAATCCGTAGACCGGCCCGCTCTCAGTCAGACCCTACCGTGAGCGGGCCGGTCTAGGCCGACACGATGAAGACGCTGAAAAGCTCATTTTCTGCAGATGGTCGATCTGATCGCATGTCATCGATCCGAGCGGTAATCCATTTTCTGGCTCCGCATCATGCGGCATTGCGTGGGGTCGTGCTTTTCTCCGCGGTCGCCAACCTTTTGATGCTCACTGCACCTGTATTCATGCTCCAAGTCTATGACAGGGTGCTGGCAAGCAATTCCATACCAACGTTGGTGACGCTCTTCGTCCTGGTGACGTTTCTCTATATTGCACAATCGCTGATCGATTTTGCGCGTGGGCGCGTGTTGGCCCGCATCGGCGAGGATTTCGACAGGCAGACCTCGAAGCGCATTTTCATCTGCGACCTTGACCGGGCGATACAATCCAACACCGATGAGCGCTCTCCATTGATCGACCTGGCGCGGCTGCGGCGCTTCATGTCCAGTACGGGCCCACTGGCGTTGCTCGATACGCCGTGGGTTCCCGTTTACCTGCTCATATTGGCATTACTGCATTGGACGTTGGGGTTGCTCGGCCTGGCCGGCGCGGCTGTTGTCATTGTGCTGGCAATTGTCGGCGACCGGTCGACACGGTCCGATCTTCAGGCTGCTGGCCAACTTGATGCTGAAGCCCAACGCCTGCAAGCGACGGGAACGCGTACAGCAGAAATCGTGCGTGTCCTCGGGATGAACGAAGCACTGGCTCGCGATTATGCCGACGTTCGGCGAGCCGGCATATCTGCTGAATCCAGAAGTGGCGACGCCACTGCTCGGCTAGCCTCGGCATCCAAGGGCTTTCGGATGTTTCTGCAATCGGCAACGCTGGCCGCAGGTGCCGTATTGGCAATCCAGCAACAGGTCTCGGCCGGGGTCATGATTGCCGCCTCCATCATTCTGGGCAGAGCGCTTGCACCGATCGATCAAATCGTTGGCCAGTGGCGGTCCATTGCACAAGCACGTGACGCGCTGGAGCGGGTTGCGGCACTTCTGACGACAGACAGCAGGACCGTCACGCCGGTCAGACTTCCGCGCCCTTCAGGACGCCTTGCGGTGACTGCACTTGCCGCCTGCCCTCCCGGTAGCCGCCGCCTGGCGCTTGCCGGCGTCACATTCAATCTGGGACCTGGTGACGGGCTGGGGATCATCGGTCCATCTGGCGCCGGCAAATCGACCCTTGCAAGAGCGCTTGTCGGAGTTACAAAGCCTGCCGCAGGCGAGATCAGGCTCGACGGCGCGACGCTCGACCAATGGGATCCGACTCTTCTCGGTCCGCATATCGGCTATCTACCCCAGAATATGGAGCTTTTCGGCAGAACTGTCCGTGATTGCATTTCGCGACTTGATCCGGATGCAAGCGACGAAAACATCATTCGCGCCGCAATGGCCGCTGGTGCGCACGAGATGATTTTGCAGCTGCCGGATGGGTATCTGACACCAATCGGCGAAGGCGGAGCCGCTCTTTCCGGCGGACAAAGTCAGCGTATCGGTCTGGCGCGAGCTCTTCATGGCGACCCGGCGTTGATCGTGCTGGACGAGCCCAATGCGAACCTGGATCAAGAAGGTGATGCGGCCCTGACTCGCGCAATTCATGAAGCTCGAAATCGCGGAGCCGTTGTTGTGACGGTGACCCATCGACCATCCGCGATAGCGGGCGTCAATTTGTTACTTCTGATGAAGGGGGGCAAGCAGGTCTGGTTTGGACGACGTGAATCGATCCTGCGCCGACTCATGAAGCCATCTGCAATTTCGAGCGTTGGCACACACGAGGTTCCCGCATGACAAGCCGTATGTTGGTCGTTGTCAGCCGGAGTGTTGTCCGGCGCGCCAAACGCGCAGTTGTACGAAACCAAGTCTCTCTTGGATTCGATGCGTTTTCGCGCTCTCCTGGAGATGTCGAGGTCTATGACGCGCCGCTCAGGCTAGGTCTGGCGACATGCGTGATCGTCCTATTCGGGTTTGGCGGCTGGGCCATGCTGACCTCGCTTGCCGGGGCTGTCATTGCTGTCGGCAAGGTTTCTGTCGAAGGACAAGTGCGCCAACTTCAACATCTCGATGGTGGGATCGTATCCCAAATCCTAGTCCGAGACGGGGATCGGGTTCGCAAAGGGGATGTTTTGCTGCGTCTCGATGCAACGCGCTTGAAGGCTGATCTGGCGATCGTTGAAAACCGCCTCCATGAAGCACTCGCCCGCCGGGCACGTCTTAGAGCGGAGCGGGACGAAGCCCCGCGACCGGTCAGGCCGAAGCAGCTATCCGCTTTGTCAATGGACAGCGAGCCCGTCCTATCGGCAATCGTCTCGATAGTGGCGGCATTTCAGGATCTGCCGGTTCAATTGAAAGGCGACATGCTGGTCAACGACAAAGAGCGCCGCGGCCGGTCTGAAATGATCGGTTCAAATAGCGTTCTCGTGTCGAGTAATGTGCCATCGAATGTCGGACAGGTTGGTCAGAGCAACTGGGTTGCCAAGTCCGATCGCGAGGATATTGCGAGGAGAGGCTCTATTCAGGCGACGGGATTGCCGCCCGCTGATCGAGGTCGACAGCAGAGTATCACTCGAATTTTCGAGGCCGAAGTTCGCTTTTTCGAAGCCCGTCGCGCGACCCGGCTAGCGCAGAAAGAACGTCTGAGAAAGTCGATTGCACAAGCAAGTGCTCAGATTGCCGGATACCGGGAGCAGCGCAAGCAGCGGCGCAGGCAGCGCGAACTTGTTGAGCGAGAACTCGCGGGAGTGAAGAAACTCTATGACAAGGGGTTGTCCCGTGTGACGCGGCTGCTGGCGCTCGAGAGACAAATCTCGGAAATCGACGCCTTTGTCGCCGGGTTGGAGTCCGAGACTGCGGCGGTCGGACAGAAAATTGGCGAGCTGGAAGTGCAAATCCTTGAAGCCGAACGCGATTGGCGGGAAAAAGTGCTCGCCGATCTTCGTGCAGCCGATCTTGAAGTCAAGGAATTCGCCGAGCGCCGAAAATCAGCCCTGGATCAATTGCGGCGGATCGATTTGAGAGCACCGGTCGACGGCACCGTCACTGAAATGGCTGTGAGCACGGTCGGAGGCGTTGTCCGGCCAGCGGAGGTAACCTTGAAAATCGTGCCGGTGCACGATCGGCTGGTTGTCGAGGCGCTCCTGGACCCCAATCAGATCGACAGGCTGCACGAAGGCCAGCCGGCACGTGTCCGATTACCGTCATTCGAGGCCCATACGACACCGGAACTTTCTGGCGTCTTGAGTCATATATCGGCTGATCTTGTCGAAAACTCCGACACAAACGTGTCCAGTTATCTCGTTCGTGTTCAAATTTCTGCCGATCAACTATCGCGTTTGCACGACAAACGTCTGGTTCCGGGGATGCCGGCAGAGATTTTTATCCAGACCGGCAGCCGCTCACCGCTGAGTTTTCTTCTCAAGCCGCTGACAGATCAGATCTCTCGGGCTTTGACGGAACGGTAATTCGAGACCGATTTTTGCTTCTCAATGCCGCGGCTATTCCGCTGCTTCGCTGGTCACGTCGCCCGATACATTGTCAACGACGAGGGGCGTCTCGAAATAGGTGATAACGGGCTCCGCGCCGTAGCGCTCGGCAATCATTTTTCGCCATTCGGTCGTATAGACAGCCTCTGCAGCTTCCCGGTTGTCCCATAGATAGGCACCGCCAGCAGTGCCTTCGTTGCCAATGAGATAGTATTTGCGAATGAGACCAGGCAGCCCCTGATACTTGGGGGCCGTGCTATTGAACGTCTCGACGATATCGTCGCGCGAGGTCCCAGCGGGAAGTTTGAACTGGACTAGGGCGGTGATCATTGCTTGGCCTGTGTTGGTGTCTCTTCCGCCGGCTTCGTCATAGCCTCCGGCGTTTTCATTGCATCCGGTTTGCTTTCCGATGCCTTCATTGCTTCGTCGGGCTTTTTCATCGCGTCCGGTTTTGTTTCCGGAGCCTTCATCGCCTCTTCGGGCTTTTTCATTGCTTCCGATTTCGTCTCCGGAGCCTTCATCGCCTCTTCAGGCTTTTTCATGGGCTCCGGCTCCTTTTTCGGTTCCGGCTTCGCGATCTTGTCCTTGTTGATCGCGTAAAGAACGCTCGTCTCGTGTTTGCGCCATCGATAGCCGATGCCCCAGTCGATTTTTTGAGGGCGGCCCTTTGAGAACAAACGCTTGAGTTGCGGTTGGTATTGATTGGCGAACAGCGGGATCGGTCCCCGATAAGTGCCGAACGGTTTAAAGTCCCAGCCTTTTCGCGGGAAATGCTTGAGCGGTATGCCTGACGGATCCTGAATGATGACGGCGCTATTCTCCAGCAGGTACTTCCGAGCGGACGTGAAGTTGCCATAGTGCAGAAGATAGGACGCGCTTTTTACGAGACTGTCGGCCGGTCCGAAGCCTGAGACGAACTTCGTGAAGCCGCTTCGTTTGAGACCGGCATTCGAGAGATCGGTCGAGAAGTAATAGAGGTTCCGTGTCTTGCCGTCGGGACCTTTGAAAACGATCTTGGCGCCGCGAGCGCTGCCGCGGGGCGTTTTGCCGTCTCGCGGTGTCACTGTGCCATCTGGATTGAGGCTTACGTGCTGTACTTTCTCGATCGTATTGCCCGAACGGGCAATGAACACGTAGAGGACGGGGAGGGCACCAGATAGATTGGCCCGGCGAAGATCCACCTTCATCGATTTCGTCTTGAAGAAAGAATAGCTCAGCACGGATTGCATTGACGCGCGAAGATTCTGCAGGGCTCCGGCGCGCGATCCACGGCGCAATCGCTGGACATTTGGGTAGGGGCCAACAGGCTCAAGCGCGCTGAGAACATAAGTCTCGGCATTTGGAAAGAATGCGTTCGCATAGAGATAGTCGGGACCCGAAAACGTGTAGAGCATGAGCTTGCGATTGCTGGACACATGCTTTTTGGACCATGCGCGGATCTTCGACAGCTGGTTCTTCTCGATGCGCTTCCATGCGTTGTTGAGCGTGGCAGAGTGGCGTTTCCACGCACCTTCGCCTGTCAGCTTGGCAAGAGGAGAGCTGTCAGCGACAGGCAATCCTGCGAGATAGCGTGCCGTGTCATTCGGGTTGGGCGCACCTGCCGCCTTGGCCGGAGACAATGAAAGAAGGGTGAGCGCGACTATCAGCGCCGCCGTTTGCGAGAATCTAATCACCGGCCGACTGTCCTTGTTCCGTTCTACGTGCCCCTGGTCTGCGCGAAATGCCATAGATAACCAGCCCTGCCAAGAGTGTTGCAAGGCCGGCAAAGGACTGAACAGGCCTCTCGATGACCAGGTATCCCATCATGAATGCGGTTACCGCCAGGAATATGAAGGGCGTGAAGGGATATCCGAAGGCGCGATAAGGGCGCTTGAGGCCTGGCTGCGTGCGGCGCAGCACGATAACGCCGAGCACCGTCAGAAAAGAGGAAAGTGTCAGGCTGAACTGGATGTACTCCAGAACCGCCTCGAAGCTCTGCGTCGCAATAAGGGCTGTCACGACGACGGTTTGCAGGAGGATTGCCGCAGCGGGAACGCCGTTTCGCGTTTCTCGCCCGAACATTGCCAAAGCGGGGAAGTCCTCTCCCATGACCTTGGTGACGCGAGGTCCGATCCAGGTCATGGCGGAGATTGTCGAGATGAGGCCGAAACAAATGAGTGCGGCAACCACCCGCCCACCGGATTCCCCGAAAATATGGGTTCCGGCAACAAGGGCGACCTCGACCTTGCCGGCCATCATTTCCATCGGCGTCGTGTAAAGGAACACCGCATTGAGGCTCACATAGAGGAGCAGGACGATTGCGGTCCCGGCAAAAAGCGCCTTTGGCACCGTTCGCTGAGGGTCATGGATTTCGCCAATGATGTAGGTCGATGCGTTCCAGCCCGAATAGGAGTACATGACAAAGACGAGGCCGATCGCAAAGGGTGCAGACGTCATGTGGGAGAGATCGATTGCGGACGGCGCGAATGAGATTGGTTGCGGCTCGCCGTAGGCAAGGCCGGCCACAATGAAGCCGACGATCAAAGCGACCTTGAGGATCGTCGAAACATTCTGGAACGTGCTGCCGTGCTTGATGCCTGTCAGATGCACGGCCGCAATAATCCAGGCGATCCCGAGCCCAAGAATGAGCGGGGAGGGGCCTGCGGGCCAGACACCCTTGAAATAGGTGCCGAATGCCATGGCAGCGAGCGCAATAGGTGCGGAGAACCCGACCGTTGCGGACAGCCAGCCGGCCATGAACCCAAGCGCCGGATGGAAGACACGTGACAGAAAATTATATTCACCGCCCGAACGTGGTAGCGCCGCCGCCAGCTCGCCGTAGGAGAGGGCGCCCGCGAGTGCAACCACGCCGCCGACCACCCAGAGCATGATGATCGAAAAGCCGGATGTGATGTCGATGACCTGGAAGCCGAGGCTCGTGAATACGCCGATACCGACCATGTCGGCAACGGCGATTGTGGTGGCCGTAAAGGCCGTGATGCCTACGACTTTGCCGGTCTGGCCTGGGCCGTTCGGTTTTTGCATGAAGATCGGCCGCCTTCCCCTGAGTGGCCGGCAAATTAGCCAGTCGCCTTATAGGCTGCAAGCCCGGATTTCAGGCAATCCTTATCGGGAGTTCGTTATCGCGCAAGAGCCGGTGACAGCGATGCCGATAATGCGGAGCTGGCGCGTGTGGCAACGCCTGACATGCGCATAAGCACGTCGGCGATGGGGTAATGGGTCCAAGCGCGCGTCACATAACTGCGATGGCTCACATCCGCCTTGATAATGGCGACACTGCCGGGGCGTAGCGAGCGCGGCATGCGCGTCGAATACTTGATCTTGCGATCTCTGAGTTTGCGCTTGAGAGCACCGTTGCCGCGTGTTGTCGATCGGGCGTAGGAGGAAACGAAAAAGCCCTGGTTTCGGCGCTGAATCCATTTGGCGAATGTGTTCAACTCGCCATAGAGGCCGTCGAGCAGGACGACGCCCTTGACGCGCCTGTCGATATCGCCTTCTGCCAGAGCGGCTGCTGTTGGTAGATAGCCGCCGCTATATCCGACGATGACCACAGGCATCTTGGCGAACAGTTTCTTTGATTTCGGGTCGCCATTGAGTTCGGCGAGTTGAACGGCGGCTTCATCCAGAAAACGGCGAACAGCACCTGGCTTCCAGAATTTTCCGGCGCTTGAGTCGCGTGCATTGACGGCAAACTGCGGCGCTAGAAGTACGGCGTTCATGCCTGAATCGGAAATCTGCTCGGGCACGCGCTGTCGCGAAAGCACGTCGCGCTGCAGTGTCGCGCCATGACCATGGAAGAACATCACGATTACGCCGGGACGTTTTGCATCAAAACCCTTAGGGATATGCATAAGCACGCGCTTGTCATTGTAGGTCTTGTCAGCCCAGTAGACGCGTCCACTGCGGGTGCGCCGGCCGCGGCGACCATCGTCGCGTACGTTCAAGAATGGCCGGTTCGTGCGTGGGTTGCGGCCCCAGTAGGGGAACGGAGCCGACGCCAATGCGACCATTTGGGTCCGCGGCTTGGCGACCGGTCTGGATGGTTCGAATTCGGGGAGTTCATAGCCTTGCTCAAGCCGCCCGAGTTCAGCCATCTGCTGGCGCTGAGCGAGGCTCCAGGGCGCTCGCGAATGGGTCGAAACGCATCCGCTCGAAGCACATTCGAGCGACGCAATCTCAAGCTGGCTTGGTCCGGGATCTTTGCGGATCGTGCGGATATGGGTAGAAATCGTGCCAGCAGAGCTATCGCGATAGGACACCACGGGGCCGTCGGATGCCGGCAGCAGGTGCCAACAGACGACAAACGAGCCGATGCTGACTGCGAAGAATGCAGCCGCCCACAGCAGGTGTCGTGACAATCCCTCGATCATGTGCCCTTACGTTCGCCGTCTCGAACGTTCCCGCAACACTGCCGCCGTTTATCGGCGATCCGCTGCGAAGTGGGTGTGGACGTTATCCAATTCGGTTCGCCCATCGTGCCCGGCGCTTAGACTAAGCCCGAAAAATGTCGAGAAAATGGGCACTTCAGGGCCAAGGCTTGACCGATTGATCCGTTCTCGCCCTTTTGGGCCAGTTTCCCGACTGCCAAGAAGAGCCTAGGCCTCCATTTGTTAACCGCTCGTTAATGCCCATTCTCTGCGAATCACCGCTGTTTTCGCCGCAAATCCCTATTCTTGACCCACCTAGGGTCGTGAACTGCAGAATACTCCTAGAATTCAGATGAATATGGTGAGGTGTTGACAACGGTCGTGCGAGGCATGCGATGACGCCGCATTGTTGTGCCGTGGGCTAGCGGTTATCTTCAGTCTACGCACTTCACGAGGACGATCACCGCACATGATGGAATCCGGCGTCGGCGCGCGGCTCTTGCGCAAGGAAGACGATCGCTACATGCGTGGTCGCGGGCAGTTTGTCGGCGATATTCGGCTTGCCGGTATGCAGGACGTGGCCTTCGTGCGGAGTCCTGTGGCACATGGCCGTATCAAGGCCATCCATGTCCCGGACGCGATCCGGGATCGTGTGTTTACGGCTGCCGATCTTACGGACGTCGCCCCGATCCGGGCGGTAACGAGTTTGCCGGGCTTTAAGCCATCCGATCAGTCTCCACTGGCAAGCGACAAGGTGCGCCATGTCGGAGAGCTTGTGGCTATGTGCGTCGCATCCACACGAGCGGAAGCCGAAGATATCGCGGAGGCTGTGACTGTCGAGATCGATGCTCTGCCGGCGGTGCACGATATGCTCGAGGCACGCAAAGACGGCTCCCCGCTGGTACACGAGTCCTGGGGGGACAATCTGTTTCTCGAATCCTTCATAGACGACGACTTGTCGGAAATCGAAATAAAGGCTGCGGTCTGCGTCACCAAGGAAATTCACACGGCTCGCCAATGCATGAGCCCGATCGAAGGGCGCGGCCTCATCGCCGAATGGGACAGCCGGCTTGAGCAGTTGACGGTGACAACCTCAACCCAAATGCCGCATATCGTCCGTTCGGGTCTCGCCGAATGTCTGAAGCTCGATCAGGGCCAGGTCCGTGTCGTTGCACCGGATGTCGGTGGCGGCTTCGGTTACAAGGGTATTTTGTTGCCGGAAGAGATTTGCCTTTCCTGGGCGACCATGAAGCTCGGTTTTCCCCTGCGATGGTTGGAAGACCGGCGAGAAAATCTTACGGCTTCTGCAAACTGCAGAGAGCATCACTACGTCATCACCGGTTATGCGGACAAGGACGGTAATCTGCTTGCCATCGACGCGGAGGCCACCGTGGATTCGGGGGCCTATTCCTCCTATCCCTTCGCGGCCTGTCTGGAAGCGGCGCAGGTCGCTAGTATCCTGCCCGGTGTCTATGATTTTCCGGCCTATCGCTGCCGCACCTATTCGGTCGCGACCAACAAACCGCCCATCCTCCCCTACAGAGGGGTCGCGCGAACCGGTGTTTGTTTTGCCATGGAGCTAATGATCGATGCTCTGGCAGCAGCCCTCGACATGGAGCCGACGGAGTTTCGCCAGAAGAACCTGGTGCGGCCCGAACAGATGCCGTTTGATAACATAACCGGCAAGCACTTCGACGGCGGTGACTATCCGGAATGCCTGCGTCAGGCAATAACGGCCATCGATCTCGATGGTGTCCGCTCCCGCCAAAAAAGCGATGAAGCCGATGGGCGGTGCATCGGTGTCGGCTTTGGAATGTATTGCGAGCAAGCAGCACATGGCACGACCGTCTATGCCGGATGGGGCATTCCCATGGTGCCCGGCCATGAGCAGGCGCAGGCACGCATGACGCCCGATGGCGGTCTGGAACTGCGCATCGGCGCTCATTCCCACGGTCAGGGGCTCGAGACGACGCTATCACAGGTCGCCCATGAAATACTCGGTCTGCCGCACGACAAGATCAAGATCGTGCATGGCGATACCGGTATGACACCCTACTCGACCGGAACCTGGGGGTCGCGATGCATGGTAATGTCCGGCGGTGCTGTAGCCGAAGCGTGCGAAGACCTTGCGGAACGGATCAGGGGGATCGGGGCCGCACTACTACAATGCAAGCCATCGGAATTGAGTCTCGATGGCGGTGTCCTGAAGGCACCCGGCGGAGAACTCAGTGTCTCCGACGTTGCCCGCGTCTGGTACCGGCGGCCTCAGGACCTGCCACCTGATGTCGATCCCGGAGGCTTGGATGTGACATCCGGCTACAAGCCGAAGCGCGATACGGGAACATTCTCCTATGCGGCGCACGCCGCACTCGTCGCCGTCGACCCGGAGACCGGCCATGTAGACATCCTCGACTATGTGATTGTCGAGGATGGCGGCGTTCTGGTGAATCCGATGATCGTCGATGGCCAGATCTATGGCGGATTGGCGCAAGGAGTGGGAACGGCGCTCTTTGAGGAAATGCCTTTCGACGCCCAGGGACAGCCGCTTGCATCCACCTTGTCCGACTATCTCCTTCCTGGACCCGTTGAAGTTCCCCACATACGCGTGTCGCATATGGAGACGCCCTCGCCTTACACACGCTTCGGGGTCAAAGGGATCGGAGAAGGTGGAGCGATCGCGCCGCCGGCAGCAATCACAAATGCCATCAACGATGCGATCCGCCCCCTGGGTGCCGAGGTGACGGTATCGCCCGCAACGCCGCGGCGGATTGTCCAGGCCCTGGCTGCCGTCCGACCGGAGGCGGCAGAATGAAACCCGTTCCGTTCGACTATTGCAGACCGCGCAGCCTTGAAGCAGCACTCGATCTCCTCGATAGCGCCCCGGGTGCAAAGATCCTGGCCGGAGGGCAGACGCTGGGTCCGATGCTCAATCTGCGGCTTGTCAGACCGAAGTCTCTTGTCGACATTACACGTGTGCCGGAACTCGTCTCCGTAAAAGAGTCAGATGATGCTGTGGTCATCGGAGGTTCGGTGACCCACGCCGCGATCGAGGACGGTCTGGTTGCTGATCCCACAAACGGTTTCATGCGCCAGGTGGCCGGAGACATTGCCTACCGAGCCGTGCGTACCCGCGGCACGATTGGTGGAAGTCTTGCACATGCAGACCCGGCTGCCGATTGGCTCACAACCCTTGTCGCGCTCAATGCAGATGTCCAGATCGCCGGCCCGAACGGTCGTCGCACTGTTCCCTTGTCACAGTTCGTGAGCGGTGTTTTCGAGACAGCGTTGGAGGCAAATGAGATCCTCCTGGCTCTGCGCATTCCACGCTTGGCGGGCACGGCTCAATGTGGATTCTACAAGTATTGCCGCAAAGCGGGAGAGTTTGCCGAGGCGATGGCAGCGGCAGTGATCGATGAAAAAGAGAGCGGTTTCCGCATCGTTGCCGGCGCCACCGAAGGCGCGCCGATTGTCATCGACGATCCTGACGAGGTTATCGCTGACGGTTTTGATGTAGAGCGCGCGATGTCAGCGCTCCAATCGCATGGCTACGGTGGCGACGACTACGAGCTGAGGATTCACGCCGTAGCCATGAAGCGGGCCTGGCAGGAAGCGTGCTCTACATGACCCGGATCAGCCTGCATGTGAACGACCGCCTCGTCGAGGCAGATGTTGAGCCGCGCACTCATCTCGCGGATTTCCTACGCGAACACCTGCTGCTGACCGGAACCCATATCGGGTGCGAGCACGGGATATGCGGTGCCTGTACCGTCGAGATCGACGGTGAAATCACACGCTCATGCATCACCTACGCAGCTGCACTGGACGGTGCACATGTTCGAACCGTCGAAGGTTTCGATGACGATGCGCTGATGGCGCGTCTGCGGCGCGCCTTCCAGGAAAACCACGCATTGCAATGTGGATACTGCACACCGGGCATGCTGGTGGCCGCGCGTGATCTGATCCGGCGCAAGTCCGGTCTTAGTCATAATGAGATCCGACTGGAGATGAGCGGCAATCTGTGTCGCTGCACGGGCTATATGGGTATTGTCGCAGCAATTGGCGATGTAATGGCCGAGCGTGCCGATGGTGTCGAGGACACCAATACGAGGCGTTCGATCGGACCGGCGCCAGGTCCGGATGTGCCGGATTCTGGCGATGTTTCGGCTCTGGTCAAGACAGTTGTCAATGCCGAGCCATTGAGCACCGGTGATGAAGCGCTCGATTTCTCCGACGAGAGCGCCTTTACGACTCTGGAACAGAGTTTTGAGGTCAATCATCCAAAGGAGACGGTTTGGGCGCATATGGCCGACATTGGACGGGTTGCCCGCGCGATGCCTGGCGTCGAACTCGATGAGCCTGTTGAGGGCAATCAAGTCTCCGGCCGCATTACTGTGAAGCTCGGTCCCATAAGCGCAAGCTTTGCGGGCCATGGTCGACTGTCTCGCGATGACGAGAGCCATACCGGCATCGTCGAAGGTGCCGGCCTGGATCAGGACAGCGCATCACGGGCGCGTGGTCGCGTGATCTACACCTTGGTCGAGACAGACGCGGGCGGGACACAGGTCAATGTTGAACTCGCTTATGCGCTTGCCGGCCCATTGGCCCAGTTCAGTCGTGGCGGTCTCGTCAAAGATGTCGTGGCTCGTCTGGCTGACGCTTTCGCGCAGAATCTCGAAGCCCAGATCTCATCGCCGGACACCGAGCCGGTTGCAGCGGCCGAGCTCAAAGCCGGGTCCTTGATTTGGTCGGTGATTGCCGCCCGCCTGCGCGGATTTTGGAAACGCCTTTTCGGATCGTAGAGCAGAGCAGAATCTTTACCATCCGTCCCCTCATCCCAGCCTTCTCCCCAGGGAGAAGAGGCATCAAATCTCGGTATCGTTGCCCTCTCCCTGGGGAGAGGGTTGGGTGAGGGGATTTTGTGATTCCAGATTTTTACTCGCCTCGGAAATCGCCTTCCAGACCTTGCCCGGCGTCAGCGGCATATCCAGATCCAAAACTCCCTCGTCTACGAGGGCATCAAGGACGGCGTTCACGATGACGGGCGGAGCACCCACGCATCCGGCTTCGCCCGAGCCTTTCACACCCAGTGGATTGCGTTTGGTCGGCGCGTCTTCGTAGTAGGCGATATCCATCGGCGGGATATGGTCGGCGCGAGGAAGGGCATAGTCCATCAGTGAGCCCGAGAGGAGTTGACCGCTGTCCGGATCGTAAACGGACTCTTCAAGCAGCGCCTGTCCGATACCCTGAACAACACCGCCCATGACCTGACCATCAGCCAGCATGGGATTGATGATGTTGCCAAAGTCATCGACCGCCCAATAGTGGGTGATGCGGACTTCGCCCGTCTCGGGATCGACTTCCGCTTCCGCGGCATGGGAGCCATTGGGAATGGAGATGGAGTTTCGCTCGAAGGTCGTCTCCGTATTGAGGCTCCCAGGCGCCATCCCGTCAGGCAGGCGTGCTGCATCGAAGGATGCCGTAACGACCTGGGTCATCGACATCCGCCTGCCTGCCGCCTCGAAGACGCCATCCGTAAAGGTGAGATCATCCTCGCCAGTTTCGAGAAGATGTGCCGCGAGAGCGCGGGCTTTCTCGAGGATCTCATCCGAGAGTTTGGAGACGGCACCACCGCCCATTTCGAGGCTGCGCGATCCGCCATGGCCGCCGCCAAGCGGTGTTGCTTGCGTATCGGCCTGGACAAAGACGATTCTATCGATTGGAAGACTGAGTTTCGCCGCCAGGACCTGCGGCAGGGAGGTCTCGTGCCCCATGCCGGTCGAATGGCTGCCGCTTGAAAGACGGGCGGTTCCGTCACTCTCGAACGTCACGCTGGCAAACTCCTTGGCTGCCCCTCCCGTGCACTCCAGATAGGGGCATAGTGCAAAGCCGAGACGTTTGCCCTTGTTTTCACTTGCTGCTTTGCGCGCTGCAAAGCCCTCCCTGTCGGTCATATCGAGTGCGCGCCGAAAGACTTCGGGGAAGTTGCCGCAGTCGATGTCGAGTCCGGTTGGGCTCTTCTTCGGCAGGTCCTGCGGTTGCATCAAATTCTTTCGTCGTAATTCGATCCGGTCGAAGTCGAGTGTACGTGCTGCATACTCTATCAAGCGCTCGAGCAGATATGTCGCTTCGGGACGCCCGGCCCCGCGATAGGGATCGAGAGGCGCCGTGTTCGTGAAGATGGCCCGTCCCTGATAGTGGATCGCCTCAAAGGCGTAAGGGCCGCCCTGCGTCCGTGCAGATCCGCCTGCCGGCGTAAAAGGTCCGACGCTGCCGCAGTAGGCACCAATGTCGCCGATCGTCGTGCATCTCAGTGCCAGGAACTTGCCCTCTTTGTCCAATGCAAGCTCTGCATGGGTTATCTGGCCCCGGCCATGAGTGTCGGACAGGAAGCTCTGGCCGCGGTCGTTGATCCATTTGATGGTCCGCTCTGTTTTCTTTGCGGCATGAAGGAGGACCGCGGGTTCCGGATAAACACTATTTTTTGCGCCGAAACCGCCGCCGATATCGGGCGCCAGATGATGGAGCTTGTCCGGCTCGATATTGAGGATCTTCTCCGCGAAAATGTTGCGATTGGCATGGATGTTCTGAGACGCGTTGATGAGCGTGTAACTGTCCGTGTCGGTATCGTAGGACGCGATTGCGCCGCGTGGTTCGATCGGAACAGACGTGACCTTGTTGTTTTTGACATCAAGTGTCACGACATGGTCAGCGCTGTCGAACAGTTCTTTCGTCCGCCCTGCATCGCCGAGTTCAAAATCGATACTGACATTGTTGGGAATGTCGTCCCAGATCCGCGGTGCATCGTCTTCCGCGGCGCGCTTCAGATCGGTAACGGCTTCGAGTTCTTCATAGTCGATGTCGATCAGCTCTGCGGCGTCGCGAGCCTGCTCGAACGACTCGGCAACGACAAGCGCGACGGCCTCTCCTGCAAACCGTACGCGGTCCAGCGGAAGGCAATGGCGCGGCGGTACGAAATAGTCGCTGCCGTCCTTGTTTTTCTTCGTCGCGGAATTGTTCGGTATCGGGCCGAAACCCTGCTCGTTCCACTCCTTGCCGGTGAGAACGAGAAGGACGCCCGGATGTGCCTCTGCCTCGGACGTGTCGACAGATTTGATCTTGGCATGTGCCTCGGTGGAACGCAGGAAGACGCCGTGGGCCAGGCCCGCATCCATGATGTCGTCAATGTAGCGGCCCTTGCCTTGCAGAAAGCGGATGTCTTCGCTGCGTCGGACAGAGGCCCCGATGTCGAGCTTTGCGGTCATGATCGGTCCTTCAGGCAGCGGAAACGGCGCGGCGCGCCATGACGGAAACGAGATGTGCGCGATAGTCGGCAGAGGCATGCATGTCGTCGTTGAAGTCTTTCGTTTCGATGATGATGTCGCCGATACGGTCGCCCGACCATTCTGCCATGAGGGCATATTCCATATCTTCGATCCGAAAGACGCTGCCGGCCGCACCGGTCACGGCAATGCGGGGGCCATTGGCTCCCTGCGCTGCAAAGACGCCAACCATCGCGTATCGCGAGGCGGGATTCGGTGCTTTGGCATAAGCGGCTTTCGCGGGAATGGGGAACACGACATGGGTGACGAGTTCGCCTTCCTCCAATGCCGTCTCGAAGAAACCGGTGAAGAAGTCATCTGCCGGGATTTCTCGGCGATTGGTATGCACGGTTGCGCTTGTTCCGACGAGCGCTGCGGGATAGTCGGCAGCAGGATCCGCATTGGCGATCGAGCCACCGAGCGTCCCGCGATTGCGCACATGCGGATCGCCGATATGGGATGCAAGGGTTGCCAGGGCCGGCAGTTTTTCAGCCACGAGATCCGACGCTGCGATAGCAGCATGAGAGGTCATCGCGCCGATCCTGATCGCACCGTCTTCTTCGGAGAGGCCGGTTAGAGCGTCGATCGCACTCAAATCGATCACATCGGATGGCATGGCGAGGCGCTGTTTCAGCACCGGTATCAGCGTCTGACCGCCGGCGAGATAGAGACCGTCGTCCGCTTCTTCGTAGATCCCAAGAGCTTCGTCAGTGGAAGCGGGGCGGTGATAGGAAAACTCATGCATCTTCCGCACTCCGCATCATCTCGGCACCGGCTTTCACGGCCGCGATGATGTTCACATAGCCGGTGCATCGACACAGATTACCCTCGAGACCGCGGCGGACCTCGTCATCGGTCGGGTCCGGATTGCCTTCAACCAATGCGACGGCGGCGATCACCATGCCGGGGGTGCAGAAACCGCATTGAAGCGCGTGATGGTCGCGGAACGCCTGCTGCATGGGGTGCAACTTTCCGCTGTCGGCCAGACCTTCGATTGTTGTGATTTCAGCCCCGTCTGTCTGGACGGCAAGAACGGCGCAGCTCTTGACGGTCTGTCCATCGACTCGCACCACACAGGCACCGCATTGGCTTGTGTCACAACCCACATGGCAGCCGGTCAATCCGAGTGTGTTGCGCAGAAAATCGGACAGCAGCGTGCGGGCATCGGCTTGCGCCGTGTGTTCCGTCCCGTTCACCGTAACAGAGAGAGTGTGCATCCTCGGACATGTCCTTCGTTTCGCTCACATTCTTATACATGGCTAAGGCGGGGTGAGAATATGGCCACATGCACACAAGAATTATGCTGGAGCCTCTGAGATCCCGCCGGTCACTCTGGCTAGCAGGGCCAAGTCAAGCTATGACGATGCGATAGCGACCGAAACACTCCGCAATGCGCGTCGACTGCTGGGAGAAGAATAATGGCCGAGTATCTGAAGAGAGGGAAACCTCAGGGCGAGCGCGCGGAAGACGACGCACAGGTTCGCAAAATCGTGGAGGGAATTCTCGCCGACATCGACGAAAAGGGCGATGCAGCGGTACGCGCTCTCTCCGAGAAATTCGATAATTGGTCACCGGAGACGTTCAGGCTTTCGGAAAGCGAAATCGAAGAGGCGATGGGGAAGGTCGCAAAGCGGGATCTCGAGGACATCCGGTTTGCTCAGGAGCAGGTTCGGAATTTCGCAGAGCATCAGAAGGCGGCACTTCAAGATATCGAGGTGGAAACGCTTCCGGGCGTTGTGCTCGGACACAAGAATATCCCCGTGAACTCGGTCGGCTGCTATGTACCCGGCGGCAAATATCCGATGGTGGCCTCTGCGCATATGAGCGTGGTGACCGCTAAGGTCGCCGGAGTTAAACGGGTTGTGGCCTCGGCGCCGCCCTTCGAAGGTGGTGCCCATCCGGCCATTGTCGCGGCAATGCATATGGGGGGCGCAGACGAGATTTTGGTGCTTGGCGGAACTCAGGCTGTCGGTGCCATGGCACTCGGAACCGAGACCGTCGAACCGGTCGATATGCTGGTCGGCCCTGGCAATGCCTTTGTCGCGGAGGCGAAGCGCCAGCTTTACGGCCGCGTTGGCATCGACCTGTTTGCCGGGCCGACAGAGACACTGATCGTTGCAGACGAAACGGTCGACGCCGAGGTCTGTGCCACCGATCTATTGGGCCAGGCGGAGCACGGGACAAACTCACCGGCGGTTCTCATTACCAATTCCCGCAGGCTTGCCGAGGCGACGAGCGCTGAAGTTGCACGGCTTCTGGAGATTCTGCCGACGGCGGAAGTCGCTGCACAGTCGTGGGCAGACTATGGAGAGATAATCGTCTGTGACAGCTATGACGAGATGCTCGAACAGGCTGACCGGATCGCATCCGAGCACGTCCAGATCATGACGGACCGCGACGACTGGTTTCTGGAAAACATGACCAACTATGGTGCGCTGTTCCTGGGGCCGCGCACCAATGTGGCCTATGGCGACAAGGTCATCGGCACCAATCACACGTTGCCGACCAAACGTGCAGGCCGTTACACGGGCGGGCTGTGGGTCGGCAAGTTCATCAAGACGCACACCTATCAGAAAGTTCTCACAGACGAGGCATCGGCTCAGGTCGGTGAGGCTTGCTCTCGGCTTTGCATGCTCGAAGGCTTCGTCGGACATGCCGAACAGGCGAATGTGCGGGTGCGTCGGTACGGTGGCCGCAACATTCCTTATGGCGAGGCCGCGGAATGACCATACTCCCTAAAACACCCTCCTTTCGGCTCGATGGCCGCAAGGCGCTTGTATCGGGCGCCTCGCGCGGGATCGGTTTGGCCGGCGCGGCGGCGTTGGCCGAAGCGGGCGCTTATGTGACGCTTGCCGCGCGCTCCAAGGACGGTCTCGATGCCATTGTGTCTGCAATTGAGTCCGCGGGTGGCCAGGCCGATGCGCTGGTAATCGATGTAACTGATACGGCTGCGGTTCGTGAGGCTGTCGCCAAACACGGCCCCTTTGACATTCTTTTCAACAATGTTGGAACAAGTCGTCATGCCCGGATGGTCGACACGACGGAAGACGATTTCGACACGGTAATGGATGTCAATTTCCGGGCCGCCTACTTCGTTGCGCAGGCCGTTGCCCGGGGCATGATTGATGCGGGAAATGGCGGCTCCATCATCCATACTTCATCGCAGATGGGCCATGTGGGCGGTATCGACAGGACTGTCTATTCCGCCTCGAAACATGCGCTTGAAGGATTGTCGCGGTCCATGGCGATCGAACTGGGACCACACGCTATTCGCGTCAATACGATCGGGCCGACTTTTATTCGCACGCCTCTGACCGAGCCGACCTTTGCCGACCCCGAGAAGGTTGGTTGGATCAAGTCAAAGATCAAGCTGGACCGTATAGGGGAGGTTGAGGATGTTATGGGCGCCGTAGTCTTTCTGGCGTCCGATGCTTCGGCGCTGATTACGGGATCGGCGCTACTGATCGACGGCGGTTGGACTGCCGGGTAGGTGGGAAGTAAGCCAGGCACGCTCCTTGTCCGGAATCACGAGCGACTGTTGGGCACCGATGTCGAAATAGACATAGACGCATGTGCCTTCGGCACAAACCTGACCACGCTGGAGAATCCGTTCGCCGACCTTAAAGCTCTTATTGCCGACATGTTCGATCCAGGTTTCAATCTGGCAGTCCTCGCCGAAATACAGCTGAGCCCTGAAATCGACATTCATGTTCACCAGCGCTACGCGCCATCCTTCAAATGAGAGGTCAGGTGTCAGCGCGCGAAAAATCTCCAGGCGTCCCGCCTCGAACCAGACAGGCACAAATGTATTGTTGATATGTCCGGCGCCGTCGGTCTCGCTGACGCGTGGCGTGATTGTTGTCGTGAGCATTGATATTCCTCTTGGACTTGCCAACTCTCCTGCGCCGATGCATGTGAGGTTGAGAACGGTAGGTCAAGCCCGGAGAACGGTGGAAATGAACATCATAGGTGAGAGCGAAATCAATGTCCCTCCATCCGCCGTCTGGGATGCTCTGAACGATCCGGAGGTTCTGCGCCAGTCAATTCCGGGCTGCGACTCTCTGGAGAAGGTGAGCGATTCGGAATTCACGGCCAAGGTCACGACCAAGATCGGGCCGATTAAGGCAAAGTTCTCCGGCGAAGTGGAACTCGGTGATCTGGACCCGCCAAACGGGTACACATTATCCGGTCGCGGCTCGGGCGGTGCTGCCGGCAAGGCCAAGGGGAGTGCACGGATCTCACTTGAGGCGACCCCCCTGGGAACGCGCCTTTCCTACGACGTGACCGCCGACGTCTCCGGCAAGATCGCCCAACTCGGCGCCCGTCTTCTCAAAGGAACGGCGACGTCGCTCGCGGAGAAGTTCTTCGCGAATTTCAACGCGATCGTTTCCGACGAAACAGAAGCTGCCGAGTAATACCTGCCGCGGTCTATGCCGCAAGGTCGCGGCGTTCGGCGGCAGTGCCATCGGCATTGAGGCGATAGATCATCGGCACACCTGTTGCGAGTTCGCGCTTGAGGATTTCTTCGCCAGACAATGCTTCCAACTGCATGATCAATGCGCGGAGTGAGTTACCATGCGCTGAAACGATGACGTTCCTGCCGGCTTGTACCTCGGGAAGGATCTGGGCATCGAAGTAGGGTAGAACCCGTTCGGCGGTATCCTTCAGACTCTCGCCACCCGGTGGCGGTGTATCGAATGAGCGGCGCCAGATATGGACCTGCTCTTCGCCCCATTTTTTCTTGGCATCGTCCTTATTGAGTCCGACAAGGTCGCCATAGTCGCGTTCGTTCAGCGCCTGGTCGCGAATGATCTTCAGATCACTCTGACCCAGCTGCTCCAGAATGATATCGAGGGTGCGTTGCGCCCGTTTGAGCGCACTCGTATAAGCGATATCGAAAGTGAGGCCCTCCGCTTTTAGCCGAAGCCCACCTTTTTGCGCCTCCGCTTCGCCTTCCGGCGTCAGGTCGACGTCCTTCCAGCCTGTGAAAAGATTGCGCTTGTTCCATTCGCTCTGTCCGTGGCGGACGAGCACCAGCACATTATCCATCGCGTCGCATCCGTTTCCTTGTGAGAGTCCAGGTTGACTGCTGAGTCCTAAATCCCAAGCACATCCGTCATCGAGTACAGGCCCGGCGGCTTGCCATGACCCCAAAGAGCAGCTTTGACAGCGCCGCGCGCAAAGATGCCTCGGTCGGTCGCTCTGTGGGTCAGCTCGATACGCTCGCCGTCGGCCGCGAAGACGACCGTGTGCTCTCCGACGACATTTCCGCCCCGGAGCGTGGCGAAACCGATATCGCCGCGATTTCGCGCGCCCGTGTGCCCTTCCCGTGCCCAGACCGCACGGTTGTCAAGAGTCACCTCGCGGCCCTCCGCTGCGGCTTCTCCCAGCATCAATGCGGTTCCAGACGGTGCGTCGACCTTGTGGCGATGATGCATCTCGACGACTTCGATATCGAAATCCGGATCGAGGGCTGCAGCAACGCGCCGGGTGAACTCGACGAGAAGATTGACACCGAGGCTCATATTGCCGGCTTTGACAATAGTGGCGTGACGCGCGGCAGCCTTGAATTCGTCCTCATGAGATTGTTCGAATCCGGTCGTGCCGACCACGTGAACAATACGTGCCTGAGCGGCAAGGGCTGCGAATTCGGTACTGGGTCCTGGTGCGGTGAAATCCAGAATACCGTCGACTTCGGCGATGAGATCGATCGGACTATCGGTGATCTTGGCGCCGATTGTACCGAGCCCCGAGACTTCACCGATGTCGCGGCCAATCGCGTCGGAGCCCGGCGCTTCCGTTCCACCTGCGACCACGATGCCGTCGGCCGCATGCGCAGCTTGCGCCAGGGCCTGTCCCATGCGCCCGGCGGCACCCATGACCGCGATCTTCATATCGCTCATATCGGAGCCTCACTATAATGACGTGCCGGCTATAGCAGTGCCGTTCAAAGAAGCAAAGAAAGGGCTTTAGTCTTTCTGCCGGTCGATGGCGCGTCGAATAAAGTCATGCGCTTCCTCGGCCTCGCCCCACCGCACGATTTCAACCCATTTTCCGTCTTCCAGATCTTTGTAATGACCGAAGAAGTGGGCGATCTGATCGATCAGGGTCTTCGGCAGATCGCGATAAGATCCGACACCGCTGTAAAAGGGCGAGAGATCGTCATGGGGCACACCCAGAATCTTCTCGTCTTCGCCTTTTTCATCTTTCATTACCAGGACGCCTACGGGCCGCGAACGCATGATGGCGCCGGGAACGACGGGGGTTGCGCCTGCAACGAGCATGTCGACCGGATCGCCATCGTCGGAAAGCGTGTGCGGAACGAAGCCGTAGTTGCAGGGATAGTGCATCGGCGTGTGAAGAAACCGGTCGACGACGAGGGCACCGGCTGCCTTGTCCATCTCGTATTTGACGGGAACGCCGCCAAGCGGGACCTCGACAATCACATTGACGTCGTAGGGTGGATTCTCGCCAATGGAAACGGCGTCGATACGCATCGTAGATCCTCATGAAAGAATGATTGGGCGTGATTACTTATTTTGCACCGTCGGCTGGCGGCGCGACAAGATGTCAATCCGTTGTATAAGCCGTCTTCATCGCCACGCATAGGCGACCTTGCGAAGCGACGTACCGTCGAATTGCTCCATACCTTCGGACACGGGCTGTCCGCCACGTTGGAGATAGAAAGCGCACGCCATGTCGTTGTCCGCTAGAGCCCACACGACCAGTCCATCCAAACGGCGCTCAGCCAATCGCCCTCGTACAGCCGAGAAGAGTTTCGTGCCAAATCCGACACCCTGAAACTCGGGTCTGACATAAAGCTCGTAGATCTCACCACCGAAATGGGAGCCGCGCATCCGGCTCGGTCCGAAGGTCGAGTAGGCCACGGTGTCGCTGTCATACACCAGAACCAGTATCGGCATGCTTCTGAAAATCGCCTTCTCCCAATACAGCGTATCGTGCCGAGCAATCATACGAGAAAGTGGTAGATGGGGAATGATGCCTTGATAAGTCGCGCGCCACGTCTGTTCGTATATTCTGGCCAGACATGGCGCATCGCGGAGCAACGCCGGGCGGATTGAGACAAGGTCAGTCGCCATCGCGGAATAATAACGTGCTGGCTTCCAAAGGTCACAGGTCTTGTGCGGTGCCATGGATGACCGGTTCGTAGCCCTGCGCCAATACGGCGACTATTCCGGCTGGCGTTAGAACTTCGGCAGATCCGGACTTCGGCCTAGGCCGTGTGTCGGCATATCCAGCAGATGTCCAAAGGAGCAATTTCCGATCTTTCACGAGATAAGGCGTTCCTGAAATGCTCACGAATACCCCGTTGGGCAGATCTCCAAACGGCGCCTTGTGTCGGCGCTGGGCGCGATCTTCGCCAATTCGCTCGGCATGGAGAATAGTATCAACCTCTTCGACATAGGCGCGGCTCGTTCTCCCGTCCCGAGAAGCCCAAGCCAGCATAAAGTCATTGAAGTCCGCGCGTCGACATTCCGCGCACGGGCGATGGCCAGCCGCGAGCGAGGTTGCCTCATCAAGAAAGAACAGCTCAGTGTAGCTCCGAGGGTTCATGATTTGTCGCTGTCGGCCGCGGAAGCTGGTGCGGCAGGTAATCCAGGCTTTCGTCGCCCAACGTCGATGGGTCAGCGTTTTGTCGGGACGATGGAACCGGCCGCCACGGTTGCCCATATAGAGCCCGTGTTCCGGCGTTGCGATAATCGCACCTTCCGGAGTGACACGGTTCTGCAGTGGCATTGTTCGGTCCTTGGAGTCTTGTTCGGAAATCCTGATGTCTGCCCGGTTCTTACTTCCAACCCTCAATCCATGCGTCGCTTGCGAGCAGCGAGCGTGCGAAGTCGCAGTGCGTTGAGCTTGATGAAGCCCTCGGCGTCCTGCTGGTCGTATCCGGAGCCTTCTTCAAAAGTCACCAGATCTTCGGAATAAAGCGAATAAGGCGATGCGCGGCCAATCACCTCGGCGTGGCCCTTATAGAGCCTCAGCCGCACCGTGCCCGTTACGTGAGCCTGGCTCTGATCAATGGCTGCCTGGAGCATCTCCCGTTCCGGCGCGAACCAGAAACCATTGTAGATAAGCTCGGCATAGCGCGGCATGATCTCGTCCTTGAGGTGGGCGGCGCCGCGGTCGAGCGTGATGGACTCGATGCCACGATGGGCAGCCAGAAGGATCGTACCGCCAGGGGTTTCGTAGACGCCGCGCGATTTCATGCCGACAAAGCGGTTCTCCACGAGATCGATGCGGCCGATGCCGTGGTTCTTCCCGAGTTCGTTGAGCCGTGTCAGCAGCGCCGCCGGGCTCAGGGCTTCACCATCAACTGCGATGGCGTCGCCTTTCTCAAAGGCAACCTCCACAATTTGCGGTGTATCGGGCGCACTCACAGGGTCATCGGTACGCTGGAAGACATAATCCGGACAGACCTGATCGGGATCTTCCAGAACCTTGCCTTCGGACGATGTGTGCAGCAGGTTGGCGTCGACCGAGAAGGGTGCTTCGCCGCGCTTGTCCTTCGGCACGGGTATTTGATGCTTCATCGCAAAGTCGATGAGATCGCCACGGCTCACAAGGTCCCACTCGCGCCAAGGGGCAATGACGTGGATATCCGGATTGAGCGCGTAGTAACCCAACTCGAAGCGGATCTGATCGTTACCCTTTCCGGTGGCACCATGACAGACGGCGTCGGCACCGGTTTCAGCTGCAATCTCGATCTGCCGCTTGGCGATCAGCGGACGCGCGATAGACGTGCCGAGCAGGTAGACGCCCTCATAGACCGTATTCGCCCGGAACATGGGAAACACATAGTCCGAGACGAACTCCTCCCGGAGGTCTTCTATATAGATCTCTTTTATGCCCAGCATCTCGGCCTTCTTGCGCGCGGGTTCGAGTTCCTCGCCCTGGCCGAGATCGGCTGTGAACGTCACCACCTCACACTCATAGGTGGTCTCCAGCCATTTCAGTATGATGGATGTGTCGAGACCGCCCGAATAGGCGAGGACGACTTTGTTAATTTTGCTTTTATCGGCCATAGAACAGCACTCCGGTCGCGTCGCGGCGCACTATAGGCAAGTGGCCCAGCGGAGCAAGCGATCTCCGGCAACAATTAGACTAGGTCGTGGACCAGTATGGAGGGAAAAGCATGACATCGTTCGTGACGCATTTCGAATGCAGCGAAACCGGCGAGCGCCACGACGCCGGCCAACTCCTGAACCTCTCGCGCGCAGGGGCACCGCTTATCACACGCTACGACCTCGAGGGCGTCAAGGCATCCGTATCGAAGCAGGATATCGCCAGCCGTCCAGCCGACATGTGGCGCTATCGCGAACTCCTGCCATTGCCCGACGGCGTCGAGATCGTCAGTCTGGGCGAGGTAATGACGCCGCTGCTGCCCCTGAGCGGGTCGGTGGAGACTGCGGGGGAGGTTCTGGTGAAAGACGAGAGCCGGCTGCCGACCGCCTCGTTCAAGGCGCGCGGACTGGCGCTTGCCGTCACGATGGCGAACAGTTTTGGCGTCAAACGGATCGCCATGCCGACCAATGGCAATGCAGGTGCTGCCCTTGCCGCCTACGGCGCGCGGGCCGGTATCGAAACTTTCGTTTTCTGCCCGGAGGAAACGCCTGAAATCAATGTGCGGGAGACGGCCATGCTCGGCGCCAGGGTCTGGCGGGTCAACGGGCAGATCGACGTTTGCGGCCACATCGTTGCAGAGGGACGCGACGAGGCGGGCTGGTTCGATCTTTCAACCCTGAAAGAGCCCTATAGGCTTGAGGGCAAGAAGACTATGGGTCTGGAACTCGCCGAGCAACTCGGATGGACCTTGCCGGACGCAATCTTCTATCCAACCGGTGGCGGTACCGGCCTCATTGGGATGTGGAAGGGATTCAAAGAGCTGAAAGAACTCGGGTGGATTTCCGGACCTCTACCCAAAATGGTTGTGGTCCAGTCGACCGGATGTGCGCCGGTGCTGAAAGCGCTTGAAGATGGCCGTGACGATTGCGAGCCATGGCTTTCGGCGGCGACCCTGGTCAATGGCGTCCGCGTGCCAAAGGCATTTGCCGACAAGCTCATTCTGAGCACTGTTAGAGAGTCGGGTGGTTTTGCGGTTGCCGTATCCGACGAAGCTGTCATTGCTGCCAGGGACCGGGCGGCGCGTATGGATGGCGTATTGCTGTCGCCTGAAGGGGCCGCAACCCTCGCCGCATGGGAACAGTCGGTGGGCGAGAGCCGGATCGCTCGCGACGCCCGATCCGTCTTGTTCAACTCCGGCTCGGCTCACAAGGAGCCGATGCCGCCGGTGAGCGAGAGGATCGATGTCTCTCAGCCACTGGATTTCGGAACGGTTATAGCAAAGTGACGAAGGGTATTTGGATTACCTGGCGTTGAGGTTCCGGTGGCTTTGAATGTCGCAGAAACCCGACCCCCAAAAGCGTGACCCCACGCGAAGCACTCAATACCATCGATCCGCGTGGGGTCTTTGATAGCGCGAGAAGCGCTATGTTTTTGTCAGCAGGAGAACTGTCTTATTGGACGCGCTCCGGCTGAAAGCATTCCTGGCGAGCGAAGCGATCGCGGAATTCGATGCACCGGCGCCGAGTGACGACCACAGGTGCTGGAGCAACCTGCAGGTTGACCATGGCGCGCGGCTTCTTGCGATGCTTCTTCTTTTTCTTGATGATGATTATCTTCACGATCTTGATCTTTTTGATGATCTTTTTGCCGTGCTTGTAAATCACGATCTTTTTGATGATCACGATCTTTTTGATCTTGATCTTGTACTTGCCATGTTTGTGGCCGTGCTTCTTGCCGCCGTGATGACCTTTATGGCCTTTCTTGCGGACAATCACCTTCTTTAGGATCACGACCTTCTTGATCTTGACGTGTTTCTTGCCATGGCCACCTTTGGACCACTTACCACCCTTGGACCATTTGCCATGCTTTTGGCCGTGCTTCTTGCCCTTGTGGCCGTAGTGACCCTTCTTGCCGTAGTGACCCTTCTTGCCGTGTTTGCCGACAACCTTTTTGACGACGACGACTTTCTTGATCACGACGTGTTTTTTGCCGTGGCCCTTCTTCTTGCCGTGGTAACCACCGGTCTTCGAATGCTTACCCTTCTTGCCATGGCTCACCACCCGATGGGCGACGACGATCTTCTTGGCCGACACATACTTTTTGCCGTGATGCTTCTTCACATGCTTGTGGGTGCCAATGACCTTCTTGGTCGCGACCGTCTTTTTGCCATGGCGGCTGTAGACAGTCTTATGGCCAGCGACGACCTTTCTGCCCGACACGTGCTTTTTGCCGTGATGCTTGTGGACGGTCTTGTAGCCAATGGCGACCTTTTTGATCGACACATGCTTCTTACCGTATCCATAACCGACGGCTTTGTAACCGTTGACGGACTTGTAGGTTGAGACTGTCTTCTTGCCATAGCGTTTGGTCACGACCTTCTTTGTCGAGACGGTCTTTTTGCTATGGTGTCCTCTGACAGTCTTATGGCCGGTGACGGTCTTTTTGCCCGACACGTGCTTCTTGCCATAATGCTTGCTTACGACCTTTGTGCCGCGAACAACCTTCTTGGAAGAAACGGTCTTCTTGCCATGCTTGCCACCGACGACCTTATGCCCGTTGACAACCCTATGGGTTGAGACGTGCTTCTTGCCGTGATGCTTGCCAATGACTTTGACGGTTGAGACAACACGCTTGGTCGATACGAGCTTCTTGCCTTTCTTGCCGCCGACGATCTTCTTGGCAATGACGACCTTGTTGATCTTAACGATCTTCTTGCCGTGACGGTGGCTGACAGCCCGCTTAACGGCAACTTTACGGCTGATGACTCTGCCTTTGGCTTTACCCTTCGCTTTGGCGTGGGCTCTGCCTTTGGCCTTACCCTTCGCTTTGGCGTGAGCCTTGCCTCTTGCTTTACCTTTGGCCTTGGCATGTGCCTTTCCGCGAGCTTTACCGGCCGCTTTGGCTCGTGCCTTGCCGGCGACTTTTGTCCTCGCCTTACCGGCTGCTTTCGCGCGTGCCTTGCTTGCGGCTTTCGCTCTCGCCTTACCGGCAACTCTGGCTCTTGCCTTGCCTGCGGCTTTTGCTCTGGCTTTGCCTGCGACCTTCGCGCGAGCGCGGCCAGCGGCCTTGGCTCTTGCCTTACCTGCGGCTTTCGCACGAGCGCGGCCAGCGGCCTTCGCCCTTGCCTTACCCGCGGCCTTGGCTCTTGCCTTACCTGCGGCTTTCGCACGAGCGCGGCCAGCGGCCTTCGCCCTTGCCTTACCCGCGGCCTTGGCTCTTGCCTTACCTGCGGCTTTCGCACGAGCGCGGCCAGCGGCCTTCGCCCTTGCCTTACCCGCGGCCTTGGCTCTCGCCTTACCTGCGGCTTTCGCACGAGCGCGACCAGCGGCCTTGGCTCTTGCCTTACCTGCGGCTTTCGCACGAGCACGACCAGCGGCCTTTGCTCTTGCCTTACCCGCGGCTTTGGCTTTCGCCTTACCCGCGGCCTTGGCTTTCGCCTTACCAGTAGCCTTACCGGCTGCTTTGCCCGCGGCTTTTCCGCCGGGACCCCGCGCCAGGATAATGTATCCCTCGCGAGTAGCATCAGAATGATTGGAAGATGAACTGTGTTCTGCAACAGCAATCGGCAAATTCAGCAGAGATGATGCCTGAGCAGAGAGTGAAAGACAGCCGACCGTAACAACAAGGGCGGCTGCCAAGAATCTTGGCAGACCAATACGCATTACTAAACCCCTACGCACCACAAATGAGGTTGAGACTTAGCGTAACGAAATTTTAACGAATTAGTCCAGTAGGTTCTACGAAATAGTTAATATGTGATCTGAAATGACGCGTCGCGTTCGACCGCGAAAAAGAGTGGAAGGTTGAGGGGTAAAAGCCGAACTCGGTTAGGTGCCGCCGGTTCTTTGATGCCGCTTTGCATGCACGTACTTCGCGCAATCGATTCGTTACCAATTCAATAACAACCGCCGATTTTCCGGCGCTGTGTGGCATTTCCATCACAGCAATTTTGAGTGCCTTGATGACACCGGTATGTGCGAACTCGCTGAAAAATAGTTAGTTTTTCTGGTCCGGCGAAGAACGTGTCCCAAATCCCACAGCCCTTGGATTACACTGGCGGGCGACTCCAAGCATCAGCCGACATTCTCTATAGTGAACGCGTTGTCGGTCGTTGTTTTGATTCGATGGCAAATGTAATCAGTTGCGTAAGAGTAAAGGAGTAGTGGCGACGATAGAGATACTGGAGACCGGGATATGTTTGATAAATCCACCACAAAGACGAGCGCGCGATTGCCGCTTCTTCTTCAGACAGTCCTTGCAACCACATTCATTTTGACCGTCGGCCATACGGCTGCATTGGCGCAACAGAATTTGGCTGCCGTGCCGCAAACGTCTCCCAGTTTCATACCATCGCCACAGGACGTCCAAACCGCAAAAGGGGCGGCGGAGATCTTCGGAGCCCTGTCACTGACCACTGACAATCGTAGTCAGGGTTTCACATCGTCCAATCAGGAAAATGCGGTCCAGTTCGATATCGGCATCATCTGGAAGAATTTCTATGGTGGCGCTTCGGCCTCAAGCGTCGACTTCGGGCAGACAACGCTCGTCGATGGCACGCTCGCTACACTCGCAGATCTGGAGCTGACTTATTACGCCGGCTACGTGAACGTTTATAAGAAGTTCGACTACGACGTCGGTGTTTCCTATTCCACTTTCCCAGGTGCGCGGGATGCCGGGGCGGAACTCAACTATTGGGAATTCACCGCCGGTATCGGTCGCGAATTTGGTGAGCACATGCGAGGGGGTCCGGTTCGCCTTGGCTTCCGAACAAATTACTCTGCCGACTACAGCGGCGACAGTGGCGACAATTTCGTATTCGAAGGCACCGTGAAGAAGGGGCTCGGCAAGTATCGTGACGGCAAGATTGTGCCGGTCCTGACTGCGAATCTTGGCTATCAGGATGGCGATGAAAACCGCGGCAACATTGATTACTGGTTCTGGAGTGCCGGCGTCGAGGTCAAATTCCACGACAAGATCAGCCTCGACATGCGCTACCATGATGCAGCGGATGTGCCTTTCAACTGCGCTGATCTATGCGATGCGGCATTCGTCGCGATGCTGAGCTACGAATTCTCTATCAATCTTGGTGGTCGCAAGAAGGAGGCGAAACCCTACAAATAGGGTTTCATCTCTATGTCGGTAATTTCCCCGTCTCCGGTTTTGGCATAACAACCGTGCGGGGAGCCGGCGTATCATTGTCCCGGATCCGTTTCACGATTTGATCCAGCAGACCATCTTTCCGCTTCTTTGAATCAAGATCGGCCTTGTCGCTGGCTCCTTCATCGGAGTCGCTCAACAAAGCCTCGAGAACCTCGCGAACATCATTTGTGGACTCGGTGGATTCCATTTGGTCTGCGTCTGCAGCGGCTTCCTTTTCTGATGATGGATCCGGTTTCGCTGCCACCGCGATTGCGGAAACTCTGGATACTGGTTTGTCTTCAGGCTCTTTCTCGGTTGGCTCTGTCAATTCCTCAGGGCGGTCGGCACGCGACCCCTTGCCGTTCGTGTCGTGTGTCTTGCTGTCCGTTCGCTCGCTCAAGGAACTCTTGACCGGCTGCAAGTTTCTCGTCTGAGTGCTGGAGGCGCGGTTCGAATCGCGCATGTCCTCTCGAGGAGGTCGGCTGGTACTGCTCTTCAGATGTGTCGGCGCATCTGAAGACGCCGTATTCAATCCAGGGGGGAGCGGCGGCGGCTTATAGAGCCCTTGCACATCACGCGCTATCATCCAGTCCGGAAATCCAACTGTCCAAACCAAATCGTTAGGACCAAGTTTACCGTCGCTCGCCAACCGCAGGGTGTCGTGCCGACTGATCGGTCCGCTCATCCGCCCTGAATAGTAGACGTACCACGGATTGCCCTGCTCAAGCCTATCCATCAGTACCCACCTGTTACGCTAATGGGCAGAACGCCACGCACTGCACCTGGAGGCACTCTAAACCAAAACATCTTTCGGAACCAGATCATCTGCTTGCGGCTGCATATTGTTTTCGAAGCTGAACATAAACGGCGATGTTGCAATTCCACCTCTAGAAAATGTGGTTATGGAGCGGTCTGAATTGGTGCAAACGACCTGAACCTGTCTCAGAAATTCTGCGCGCCTCCATTAGTGGCGAAAATAGGGTTAGGGAGTTGGGCAATGGGTAAGAGCGGACATGCATTTGGTTGTCCCCTCTGTGGAAAATCATGTGGATTCGATGAAAATAACCAGTGCATATGATAATATTGCAACAGTCGAATTCCTTGAAGAACTGTCGATAACGTGTCTTTAACCTTTTGAAAAACAATGAATAATTATGTTTTTGGTGAGATCGGAAAATTCCTCAGCATAAGTACTGTTGTGCAGAAGAAACGACTCTAGGATTTCGAAACTACAGGTTAGGCTGTTTGTGGCGAAATTGCGGTAGGCGGAATTGTGGGGACGATGACGGAGGCGCGATGCAATAGGTAGAAGATGGCCGGGAGGCCAAAATGTTCAATATTAGCAAATCACCGCGTTCAGCACGAAAGCACGACAGGCAGACCCTCTGCTTTCTAATCTGGTTCATTTCAGTTGCGGGCGCTCCGTGGTCAGTTGAAGCGCAACAGATCGCAAACGTGGTTCCACAGACAGCCGCTACGGTCCCGGCGAATATCCAACCGACCGAAGGCGCTGCCGAAATCTTTGGATCGCTCTCCCTCGCTACAGACAATCGAAGTCAAGGCTTCACGTCCTCCAATCAAGAGAACGCGATCCAATTCGATGTGGGGGTTATCTGGAAGCAATTCTATGCTGGTGTTTCGGCTTCGAATGTCGACTTCGGCCAAACCGCTCTGGCTGATGGTTCGCTCGCCGGCATTGCCGATCGCGAGCTGACCTACTACGCCGGTTACGTCAATGTTTACAATAAGCTGGATTACGATGTCGGCGTCTCATACGTAACGTTTCCCGGGGCTCGCGATTCTGCCGCTGAACTTAATTACTGGGAGATTTCCGCCGGTGTCGGACGTACTTTTGGCGAGAGCATGCGCGGCGGTCCATTGCGCGCTGGCCTCCGTGTGAATTACGCAGCCGACTACAGCGCAGATTCAGGCGAAAATTATGTCTTCGAAGGAACGCTCGCGAAACCGCTGGGCACGTTCCGTGACGGAAAAATCAAACCGACCCTGAAAGCGAATGTCGGCTATCAGGATGGCGAAGAGAATCGCGGTAACATCGACTACTGGTTCTGGAGTGCCGGACTGGATATCAAAGTGCGCGACAAAGTCAGTCTCGATCTGCGCTATCACGATTCAGCCGAAGTACCATTCTCGTGCGCCGATCTCTGCGACTCGGCATTCGTCGCCACTCTGACCTTCGATTTCTCAGCAAATCTCGGTGGCCGACGAAAAGCAACAGCGATGAAATAGTCGCGAGATTTCAAACGGCCTTCTTGTTTCTACGCGGCTGCTGCGGAAGGTGTTGGAAGCCGTCTCGGAAGCACACTCACAGCTGCAAGAATAACCAGTGCCGCCGTCGCCAGAATATAGAAGAGGGTGTCGAATCCCCACCTCTCATAGACGATCGCGATAAGCGGCAGGGTCGCGGCAAGAACCGTGAAGCTCACCACATAGCGCACGCCATAAATCCGCGCGCGAAAGGCCCCGCTCGCCATCTTGCCGATCATATAGTCGTTGATCGGAATCTGGCCGAAGGCACCAAGCATGAATCCAAGCGCAACGGCGAGTGCGACCCCGTCCTGGAGCCCAGGCATTATTGCGAAGAACACCAGCTGAATGAGTGCGACGACCATGAACACCGATCGCGGGCCGTAGCGGTCGAGCATGACGCCGACCACAAGTTGAGCCAAAGACGCGATGGCGAATACAACAAACGCGAACACGCCGACCATCGTCGCGACGTCCGTATTACCCGGTAGGTTCAGCCTCTCGAGCCAGCCGACCAGGTCACCGGCAATGCCGCGGAGCCGCTCATCGAATATCTTTGGCAGCGCGAATGTGGTGGATTGGAAAATAATGCTTGAGACAGCCGTGGTCAGGAAGACGATCGCCGATACACGGAAAAGCAGGGCTTTGTAATCCGGTGCCATCTGCGGTGTGTCCGCTGCTGCCGTTGCTTTACGCACTTCTTTGGCGGTGGAAATCTCGGTCCACTGCAAGGCGGCATAGAGGAAGCCCAATCCAATGGACAAGGCGCCCGGTATGATGAAGGCAGCACGCCAACCCGTATTGTCGATCATATAGCCTGTCAGCAGGGCAGCACTCGCAACCCCCAGATTGCCCCAGACACCGTTGACGGCGATGCGAACGCCGGTGTTCTTCCATTTCTGGGTCACGATTGCCAAGCCGACAGGATGATAGATGGCCGCAAAAACGCCGATGATGAACAGGCCGATGCCGATTTGAAGCGGGCTCTGCGCAAAGCCGGTCGCGATCGAGGCCGCTCCGATACCAACGAAAAACACACACATCATGCCATCACGGCTCCACTTGTCCGCTAGCCAACCAGCAGGCAACGAAAAAAGGCCAAATGCAAAGAATCCAGGCGTTGCGTATGCGATCAGTGCGCCATATCCGAGGCCCCACTCGCGCGACAAGGCCAGGGCCGCAACTGTCGCGAACACGAGCATGAACAGATGGTCCAGAAAGTGGCCGATGTTCAGCATCAGAAATTGTAGGCGATCACGGTTCATTATAGGCCTCAAGTTCAGGGAGATTTGCGTTCGTGCACAGAATAGACTTGGCCAAATAGCGACGTCATGCCAATTATCGTCGAATTCGCGCCAAGACAATGCAGTGTGGCCCATGAACCAGATCCACGGCAGCCGGAGCACGGATCCGAGCGATTATCAAGCTGTTCCGCGGCCGGTCGCAGCTATGGCAAAGCGTTTCGAAGATGGCTTCGAAGTTGCGCCGCACGCACATGAACGCGACCAGCTTTTGTTTTCGGTCAGTGGCATCATGCGGCTGAAAACCGAGCGGGAAGCCTGGATCGTACCGCCTGATCGTGCCGCCTACATTCCGGCAAACATCGTCCATTCGGTCTCCATCAGCGGGCAGGTCGAAATGCGGACATTGTTTATCGACAGCAATCTTGGACACGCGCTTCCGAAGGCGCTGACCGTGCTCGAGATGTCGGATCTGCTCCGCTCTCTGGTATTGGCACTGGTCGACGAGCCTGTTCTCTACGATGAGAGGGGGCGTGGCGGCACGATTGTTCGGCTGATCCTCATGGAGATCGAACGGGCGCAATCCTTTGCCTTGGTCGTGCCGATGCCGCGGGATCCCCGACTTCAGCGCCTCTGTTCGGCTCTTTTGGCAGACCCGTCAATTCGCCGATCGCTCGACGGTTGGGCAGATATTGTGGGAGCGTCCGCCCGGACGTTGGCCCGTCTGTTTGAAAGAGAACTCGGGATGAGTTTTGCTGTTTGGCGCCAGCGCGTTCGCCTTCACAATGCGCTGGAAGCGCTTTCGGCAGGGCAATCGGTCGCTCATGTGGCCCATATCAGCGGCTATCGCAGCACGAGCGCATTTGGCGCTGTTTTCAAGCGAACCTTTGGCTTATCTCCTTCGTTACTGAAAGCAGGGGGATTGCGTCCCGCTGAGCTGAACAAGCAAATTTGACCAAACCCAGTGAGAAAACTACAAGATCTGACTCGACGAATCCTGCTTTGGCAGGCGACTATCGTGCCAGAGAACTGAGATTTTCGAGCCAACCGGAAAGGTCCGCGTAAATAATGGTGGGGCTAACGCGCGCTGCGCTTTCAATCGGGATCGTCGTAATCTGTGCAAACGGCTCGTTGGCCGAACCAGCAGATGTCCCTGACACGCCGGCAGCTGAGAATGCAGCGAAAGCGGCACCCGGAGGGACAGTATCGGCGGCGACCGAGCCGACGAAAACAGAACCTACCGGAACGGAGTCCACAGCAAAGGAACCCGCGAAGGCTGAGCCTGCGGGAACTGAGTCGGCCGGGACAGAGCCGACGAAGACCGAGGCTTCCGGAACGGAATCTGCCGCGAAAGAACCGGTAAAGGCCGAACCGGCCGGAACGGACACTGCCAAGACAGAGCCAAGCGCCCCAGTACCTTCTGATCAGGAAACTCAAACGGTTGTCGCTGAACCCGTGATCGAGGATCCCATTGTCGCCGCCGTGGTAAAAGGACTTGGTGATCGCCCCCGCGGTTCTGACGATCGCGAAAAGGCAGAATCTGCTGGGCTTGCCAAGTTTTATAAGACCGCCGACCGCAAGCCGGTTTGGGTCGATTCCAAGAAGATCCGTACGGTTGCGCAGACAGTAACGGATGAGATCAAGCGGGCCAACGATTACGGACTTGATGCATCGGCATTTCGCCTGCCGACACTCTCGGAAACCGATCAGAGTGCGGAAGACCTCGCTCGTACCGAACTCGCTTTGAGCCGCGCGGTGCTGCTCTATGCCCGACATGCGAAGGGTGGCCGGATCAAACCAGGACAGGTTGGCCAGCAGCTGCATGATGCGCCGGCCCTGCCTGATCCGTTTGCGCTTTTGGAGGCGATTGCATCATCACCCGACAAAGCTGCCTATTTGCGCGGCCTTCATCCCAGACACCCACAGTTCGAGATGCTCCGCAAGAAATATGTAGCTATGCGGGACACGCGCGAAAAACGAAACGAGACGCGTCTCCCCGCCGGACCTGTCCTGCGGCGCGGCGTTACTCATGATCAGGTCATTCTTCTACGCAAACGGCTGAACATCGCGGCAAAAGAAGAGGAAGGGTCCAAAGAGGACGACAATGAGGCTGAAGGCAATCCCCGAAAATTCGACGAAACAGTCGAGATGGCCGTCAAGTCATTCCAGCGCCAAGCCGGCTTGAAGGTAGACGGAGTCGTCGGCGCGGGTACCCGCAAGGCGCTCAATGGCAATACGTCGGAAAGGCGCCTCTACCACTTGCTCATCAATATGGAACGTTGGCGCTGGCTGACGGAAGATCTGGATGGCGACGCAGGGATCTATGTCTGGGCAAATATTCCGGAATTCCGCGTCCGAATCATTAAGGATGGCAAGAAGGTCTTCAATGAACGGGTGATTGTCGGAAAAACCGATAAACAGACCCCTGTCTTTTCCGACAAGATGGAGTGGATCGAGATCCATCCGACCTGGTATGTTCCCAATTCGATCAAGGTCGGAGATATTTTGCCGAGCTTGAAACGCCGCACCAGCAAGGTCGTCGAACGTTATCATTTGCGCATCAATTGCGGGCGTCATGGTTCGGATCCGAAGCAGATTGACTGGAGCAAGGTCAACATAAGGAACTGCAGTGTCACTCAGCCGCCCGGCGAAAAGAGCGTGTTGGGTGATTTCAAGTTCAAATTCCCTAACAAACATGCCGTCTACATGCATGACACGCTGTCGCGTAGTCTTTTCAATCGGACGACGCGGACGTTCAGTCACGGATGCCTGCGGATCAGAAATCCGCGCCGCATGGCAGAGATCCTGCTGAACCATGACAAGGTGATGTCCTCGACCCGTCTCGGAAAGATTCTGGCCGGACCGCGGCGCCTGCACACTGCAAAGCTGAAACGGCACGTTCCGGTTCATATCACCTATTTCACGGCGTTCTTCGACGATGACGGGAAATTCACAACGCGTGCCGACTACTATGGCAACGACCGGCGATTGGCGCGTGTGTTGTTGGGTAAGGGAAACCTGTTCCCTGTGGCCCGTGCGGCTCCGCAGCGAAAGCGCGTTCGCAAGCGCAGAACGACACAGCGCGACCCTGACGCTTGGCATGACAACTCGTCGATGCAGAACTAAGCCCTGTTGAGCGAGACAAATGGCAAAACTCGAATTCTGGTATGAGTTTGCCTCGACCTATTCCTATCTCACTGCCATGCGGATCGAGGATTTGGCTCGGCGTTCCGGCGTCGAACTGGTTTGGCAGCCGTTTCTGCTCGGCCCAATATTCGTTGCGCAGGGATGGGACACGTCGCCGTTCAACATTTTCGAGGCCAAAGGCCGCTATATGTGGCGGGATATGGAGCGTGTGGCCACTGATCGCGGTCTGGATTTCCAGCGTCCCGATCCATTCCCACAAAATGGTCTGACCGCAGCCCGCCTGGCGCTCATCGGTCTGGAAGACGACTGGACGCCTGCGTTCACACGCGCAGTCTATGGGGCGGAATTTGCGAACGGCGCCGATATCTCCGATCCACAAGTCCTTCGAGATTGCCTGGAATCTGTCGGTAGAGACGCCGACGCCGAGCTTGCCCGAACCAAAGATCAGGCGATCAAGGACCAGCTCAAAGATGCAACGTCCAGGGCGGTAAGCCTTGGCATTTTCGGTGCCCCGAGCTTCGTTGTCGGTGACGAGCTGTTCTGGGGTGACGACCGGCTTGAGCAGGCGTTGGACTACGCACAGCGGACATAGCCAACGGGTGAATTAGGAGCATCCGATTGTAATCCGTCATCCCAGCGCAGGCTGGGATCCAGTGCTGCAGATTCCAATCATGTTGGAAACGACCTGGATTCCAGCCTGCGCTGAAATGACCATGAGAGGTCGGCATGAAAAAGGCCCGGCTTCTCACGAGAATGCCGGGCCCCGATTGGAACTATTATTTGCCGAGATGTCTTAGTGGCAGCGCTCGTAACCGCCATAGGACCGACGGTAGCTGCGCGGGGCCGAATAGTAGCCGCTATTGCGATAGCCGCGATCGTAGCCACGCTTGTATCCGCGGTGATATCCGTCGTACCGGTCATAGTGATTGTAGCCGTAACGGTGATAACGCTTCTTGTGAATTTTCTTTTTCTTCTTCACCGTCTTTTTCGGTGCGATCTTGACCGGCTCTTCGATCTTCTTTTCGACCTTTTCCTCAACGATCTTCGTTGCGGACGGCGCACTTGCAACCGTTACGACCGGCGTCTTGGCTTTGGGTCGTTCGGCTTTGGGGATTTCGAGTTTCGCGATACTCGGCTTGCCGCTGGACGGCTTTTCGACGCGCGGCGCCTTGGGCGGTGCAATCCGCTGGTTCTTAGGCTTGAATTCGACCACGATTTGCCGCGTGCCGCCTTTGGCGCGCTCGACCTTCGGGGGAACCGTCTGAATTCCGATCTTGTTCGTATTCTTTGCTTGTGCCCGCTTGTTTTGGGCTTCCGCACTTCCGGCACCGAGCGTCAATGCCAGTCCTAATGCCATGGCCGTCAGGCCAGATAAGGCAATTGTTTGCCGCTTCGCATACATTGTCTTGTTCTCCACCCTTTGCTTGCTCAGTGTGTTGACGGCCATCGCCGCCCCTTGATCATGTTTTACGACAAGCGACGTGAACCTAATCGGATCGTCCCATTCATCTGCCATTCAGGTTTACGGGCAGGTGCTTGACGGCCGGAAGATCAGCAACCAACTAATGCGCCAGCGTCGCATTTTCTAAGGGTTCCAGATGATGATGCATGCAATGTCTTGGCTCCGATTTGGCTGTGCATCGTTCCAATGTTTCCCGGCAATCCGAGTGGGGATTCTTGCTGTCGTTGGCGCCATCGTCGCCACGGCTGCTGCCGCCAGGGAGCCGATCCTGCAACTTGAGACAGGCGGCCACATGTCTCTTGTCCGCAGTCTCGTTTTTACTCCGGACGGGCAGTTGATTACGGCGGGCGACGACAAGACAATCCGAATCTGGGATCCAACGACCGGCAATACACTCGGAATCCTGCGTGGAGAAATCAGTGAGGGTCATGCGGGAAAAATCTACGCCTTGGCGGTATCGCCGGACGGACGCTGGCTCGCAGCCGGTGGGCGCATTCGCGAAGGTGAAGGCGGCTCACACCCGATAAGGCTTTACGACCTGAAAAGCCGTCGTTTGGCTGCACTACTGGTCGGGCATAATGGCGCTGTCCTTTCGCTCGACTTTTCGTCGGATGGTCGCAGACTTCTGTCCGGTGGCACCGACGATTTGGCGATCGTCTGGGATGTTGCTCGCCGCCAGGCCGTCCTACGTCTTGCAGGCCATGAGGGCGACGTAAACTCGGCGCGATTTACGCGAGACGGAGCAAAAGTCGCGACAGCGAGCGACGATTTGACTGTTCGGCTATGGCAGCTATCGGACGGTGCCGCGGTCGGAATCCTTCGCGGCCACGCCGACAAGGTCATTTCGTTGGCGATCTCTCCTTTGAATGGGACGATCGCGTCCGGTGGATTCGACGGCATTATTCAGCTCTGGGATGGCAAGACGGGCAATCCAATCCGCCGTCTTGTCCGGCAAAAAACCGAAGTGATGGGGCTGACCTTCGCACCAAATGGGCGGACGCTTCTGTCCGGTACAGGTGGGAAGCCCTACGACGTGCGTATCCACGATGTTGCCTCCGGAAACGAAACGGCCGTTCACCACGGCCATGACAGCCTGGTTCTTGCAGTCGCCATGAGTCCGGATGGGCAGTTAGCCGCGACTGGCGGTGGGAGCAACAATGAGGTCCGTCTCTGGAACCCTCGAAACGGAAAACTCATCCGCACCCTATCCGGCGTCGGCCGCGCGATCTGGTCGGTTGGATTCTCAATGGATGGACGCCAAATCGCCTGGGGCGGAACGCCTGCGGCTGGATCACCCTATGCCCAAGCGCCATTGGAATTCTCTTTGCGGCTGCCTTCCGGCGACCGTGCGACCGGCGTGCCGAAGCCTCTGGCAGCCGGAGATGGCAGAGCTTTTCGCAAGGCTGTTGCGCAACAAGGCAGGCTTACGCTCCGGCACAAGGCCGGAGGCAACTTCGGCTACTACGCTAATCTCGACGTGCTGTCCGATGGTATCGTGAAGACGACGATTCCACGAAGCGAGGCAGACGGCTACAGCCACAACGCTTACACGCTTTCCCCGGACGGGCGGATGATTGTCGCCGGCGGTGGCCATGGCTGGCTGACGGCCTACGATATTCAGGGCCGCCGCCTCGGTGAATTCGTCGGCCATACAGGTGACGTTTGGTCTGTCGCCATATCGCCCGATGGGCGGCTTCTTCTCTCGGGAAGCGATGACCAGACGGTGCGGCTCTGGAACATCGCGACACGCGAGAACATCGCGACATTGTTCCATGCTCGGAACGGCGAATGGGTGCTTTGGACACCGCAGGGTTTCTTCTCGGCCTCGCCCGATGGTGACGACCATGTGGGATGGCATATCAATCAGGGCGAGGCTCGCGAAGCCCGGTTCGTGACTGCAGGCCAACTGAAGCGCCACTTCTATCGCCCGGATATTGTCCGCAACGCGTTGTTGAAACGCAGTGCGCAAAATGCTGTTGGTGAGTCGAGATCAACCCGGTTTGCTCTCGATGAACTCTTTCAGCGGGCGCCGCCTGAGTTTCAAATAGTGGCTCCGGCGACTGGCGTATCCGTACCGAGCAGCCCGCTTCCATTGAAGCTTCGATTTGCGTCTGGGCCCGAGCCAGTTCAAAGCATCGATATTACGGTTAACGAACGCCGTATTCGAGCGGAAATCACGCAGACTGCTGCAGGAGAACGTACGCTTCAAGTGCCGTTGGCGCATGGGGCAAACAGCATTCGCATCGAAGCGTCAAACGCGGTCGGTCGCAGCTCCAAGACCGTGAAAGTTACGCTGCAGGGCAAAGGAGAACTCGAGCGTCGGGGGACGCTCTACCTGGTATCCATCGGGGTGGACGCATATCCGAATTTTCCGGGACGCGATTTGCGCTTCGCCGGCATCGATGCACGTGAAATCCACAAGCGCCTTCTGGCACGCGCGGGTCCGCTCCACGAAAGTGCTGCAGGTGTTCTGCTGGCCAAAGGCGGCGACGCCGAACCGACAGCGGAAAACATTCGAATCGCACTCTCCCAGCTCAAACAGGCCGGGCCACGAGATACGGTTGTGATCTTTCTTGCCGGTCATGGCGTCAATGACGGCTCGGACTACCTCTTCCTGCCAACCGATGCCGCTCTCAAGGAGAAAGTCTGGAAGCGCAAGAGTGTCGTCGATTGGAAGCTTCTGCAGGACGTGATGGAAAACACACAAGGTAGGCGTCTGATGCTGGTTGATACCTGTCATTCGGGCAACGCATTTAATGCGCGCCTTGTAAAGGATGCGGCAGACGCGAGCATCACCGTCTTCGCAGCGACCGATGCCGACACCCTAGCTCAGGAGCGCTCGGCCCTCGGACATGGTGTTTTCACCCATTCCGTCCTTCGGGGCTTGGACGGCGATGCCGATCAGGTGGCTGACCGATTGGTGCAGATGAGAGAGTTGCGTGACTTTGTAGCCAAGCGTGTCTTGAAGCTTACAAACGGTGTGCAGGCACCGACATTCCATCTTTCGGGGAATGGCGATACCGTCGTAGCGCAGTTCTGATCGTGCAACCAGCGCCGCATTAGCGCGGCCCACCGCGACCTGGTCCACGTCCGCCGGGACGTCCGCGATTTCCACGTGGCCCGCTTCTCTGCGGGGACCTGCGATCATTCGGTCCGGAGCGTTGCCGCCCGGGACGCATCCGGCCGCCCAAGAGATCCGCACGCTTGAAATGTGGGTTCCGATCAATTCGCAAACGTCTGCCAATGAACGGGAAGGCGCGGTCGAACTGGACGTTGCCGAAAAAGCTCCCATCCCATTTGCGCGGCTCGCTGACTTGTCCGTTTCGCCCGACATGAAGAAACCGACCGAGTTCCTTCAATGTACGACAGGCCCGGCGGCTGTTGCAGACATCGACCTCGCCTTTCACCAGCAGCACTGCGATCTCGCCATCGTCATTGATAAAACCATCGAATGTCGTGCCGCGGACCGCGATTGTGGCAAGCGGAGATTTGATCTTATAGGCGGACTTGTTGCTTTTGCCTGAGATGAACCGAAAAGCACCTTTGACCGCATTGACAACGATTTGGCCATTATTCCGATTTGGATCGTAGACGAACTTGTCGAGTATCAGCGACGATTTAGGGCCGATTGCAAGTTTCGTCTGATCTTCCAGGACGAACTCGGCTTCGCTATCCGCGGCCGTTACGATTGTCTCGTCCTGGTGGATCATGTCGCCCTTTTTGAGGGGGCGTTTGACCTCGGCAACTGTGCCCGTGACATTTTTAGTTATGGACGCGGTGGTCCCGATTTCATCTGGCGTATAGCGCCCGGCGCCGGGGCCGACCAATAGAATGAATAGAACCAAAAGTGGTGAGAGGGCTCTCATAGGACGATCCGATCACTTTGCCGGGCCGATAGTCGCGCCAATGGCACGGGCTACGCGACTGTCGTGGAGAAAATGAGGCGTACGGACCGTCGTTACGCGCTTCGCCCGGCAAGCAGCCAATAGACAAAACCACCAACAAAGCCAGCGCTCGCACACATGGTCAGCAGGTCGGAGTTTGGAAAACCGATATCTCCGGGATAGGCGGCAATGATCGGCGTTGCGGCGAACGCCAAGCCTGAAATGGCGACATAGTAGACCCATGATTGGATATGGGCGATTTCCCCGACGATCACGGCGAAGATCGTAACCGCGGAAGCAATCATCACGCCTGAACCCAGGAGCAGGAGAACGGCTAGGTAGTCGGCGATGAAATAGGGGTCGGCATATTCGGGCGGTCCATCGAAGACGGCCTCGTTCAGCATGGAACCGGTCAAGAAGATCAATGCAGAAAAGGCGCAGATCGCCGCGATGATAAAGGCGACGAGCACCAGGACGATGCGGCCGATAAGTGTCATGGCGCGTTGGCCGACTCTTGCTGAAGAGCGCGTCGTCGGGCAGCAGCCGAGAGTTTCAGGCTTTCGGATTTGAGCTGTCCACAGGCTGCCATGATATCGCGTCCGCGCGGCGTGCGGACCGGACTTGCATAACCGGCCCGGTTCACGATCTCTGCAAAACGTTCGATCTGGTCCCAGTCGGAACACTCATAGGGCGAGCCTGGCCAGGGGTTGAATGGGATCAGATTGATCTTGGCCGGAATGCCGGCCAGGAGCCGCACAAGTTCCTTGGCCTCGGCAAGGGAGTCATTCACGCCTTTCAGCATTACATATTCGAAGGTGATACGGCGTGCATTGGAAAGGCCTGCATAGGAGCGGCAGGCGTCCAGGAGTTGGGCGATCGGATATTTCCGGTTCAATGGCACCAGCTCGTTGCGAAGCTCGTCGCGAACGGCGTGAAGTGAAATTGCGAGCATCACGCCAAGTTCTTCGCCGCAACGCGCAATCTCAGGCACGACGCCGGACGTGGACAGAGTGATCCGACGCTTGGAAACAGAAAGGCCGTCGCCGGCAGATGCGATTTCCATGGCCTGACGCACATTATCGAAATTGTAGAGCGGTTCGCCCATTCCCATAAGCACGATATTGGTGATCTTGCGATCAGTGCTGGGCAAGCCGCGTGGATCATGCGGCTCGGCGCCGGGCCACTCGCCGATACGATCTCGGGCGACCAGTATCTGCCCGACGATTTCACCGGCCGTCAGATTGCGCACAAGCTTTTGCGTGCCAGTGTGGCAGAAGGTACAGGTCAGAGTGCAGCCGACTTGGCTCGATACGCATAGCGTTCCGCGGGTGTCCTCAGGAATGTAGACCGTTTCGATCTCCGGCCCCTTGCCACCATCCGGTCCCGGTGCAAGACGCAGCAGCCACTTCCGCGTGCCGTCTGCTGAAACCTGCTCTTCCGTAATTTCGGGGCGGGCCAGAGAAGCCGCTCCTTTTAGCGTCTCACGCAGATCCTTCGAAAGAGTCGTCATCGTATCGAAGGATTTCGCACCGCGTACATAGAGCCAGTGCCAAAGCTGACTGGCACGCATTGCAGTTTGACGCTCAGCGACACCAATGTCGGCAAAAACGGAACGTAACTCTTCATGTGAAAGGCCAACGACGGGTCGCCCGGCATTCATGCCTGAATGCTGTTCGGAGTCATCTTGGACCGGTACGGCAATGGTCATTGACTAAAACACTTGTGTCCGATGTCAGGAACGTTGGTTGCGCTCATAGCACGGCACGCGCCAGAAGAGGAGCGCGTGCGAGTGACCTCAATGAAACGTGCTGAAGCAGATCTGCCTATTTGTTGCAGTTTTCGATGGCTTCCAAGGCCGCCGTGATGCCTTTCAGGGAATAGCGGTCCGTCGTCAGCGTGCCGCGTTTCGAGCGCCCTTGAACAACCATCAGGCTGCCCTTTTTCATGGCTTCCACAATCTGTTGCTCGACCACAGCTTCCTTCACAAAAGCGCCTTCGCCCTTTGTGAAGAGTTTGAATTTTTCCTTGCCGACAGTGAGATCTGCCGCAACTTTAGGCTTGAATGGATAACCGATCTTGACGCTAATTTCGTTGCGTACCGTGTCGCCAGGCCAATGGGAGACGTAAAAGAGGATAGGTCCGCGCTTCACTCGCTTTGGTGTCGAGCGCGTCGGTTTGGCCACGACAAAGCACACCTTGTTGGTGGCCGAGTCATGACTATAGGCCGTCCAGCCAGAGAACTGCTTTATCAGCTTGGCTTTCTGACCATACGAGGGTGATGCACTCACCAGAATTGCCACGATCGCCGCGGCAATAGTGCCTCTCATTTTTCCCCGTCCCCGAATCACGTCTTCGCGAATCATACAGTCTCCTCAACAGTTAGGCCAGATGCGCAAGGGCGCTAGCTGGCCGATTCCTTGCCTTGTGTGCGGCTGAACGGACCGCCCTGGACATGTGGCGGCAACGGCGTGGCAGGACCGCCGCTAGCGACCGGGCGCATGGGAAAGCGCCCAAGGCTGCGCATGCGATCATACATCACGATCGCTCCGGCCATAGCGACATTGATACAGAAGGCTGTCGGGATCTTGACAACCGAATCGCAGCGCTCGCGCATGGTCACGGACAGCTCGCCACGTTCCGGACCGAAGACATAAGCTGCCTGCATCGGATGACGATAGCTTGGTAGCTCGATGGCTTCGTCCAGGAGTTCGACACCAACCAGGAGGCAACCTCGCGGCAGCTCCATCTCTTCTGCCCTAGCCCAATTGAAGAATGGCATATGTCCGGTCGATTTCGACGTATCGGATCGCGCTTCCAGCGCGCGGTATTCGGCACCGACCGTAAATACGAAACTTGCACCAAAGGCGTGAGCCGACCGCATGAGGTTCCCAAGATTGATCGCCTTGGAAATGCGCTCGACGCCGATGGCGAAATAGCCGCGCATTGCGGCCCGCTCGCTGCTGGATCCGTCATTCATGCTCTATCGAACCGGCTGCCGGTGCCAATCCCAATGTCCAAAAACAAGGACTTTTCTTGTGACCCACCGATAGTGGGTCGGCGTTTGATGGACCATAAGCTAATGTCCCGCGCGGTAGCAACGTTAGAAACAGAAACGGACACAGCTAAATGAAGGCGGCGCTTTGTAAAGAATTCGGTGGACCCGAGGGAATTGTCATCGAGGATATTGCCGAGCCTGTGGCAGGGGATGACGAAGTCATCGTGGATGTCAGTGCGGCGGCGCTCAATTTTTTCGATACGCTCGCGATCCGAAACAAGTACCAGTTCAAGCCGCCGATGCCGTTTTCGCCTGGTGGCGAGATCGCCGGTCGGATCAGTGCCCTGGGCTCCGGCGTCGGAGGATTTTCCGTAGGCGATCGGGTCGCTGCCTATATTCGATGGAATGGTTGCCGGGAACAGGTTGCTGTTCCGGCACAAGCACTCATGCGGATCCCGGATCGTGTGAGCGATGAGGTTGCCGCAGGTCTGACGATTACGTATGGGACGGGAATTCATGGTTTGAGTGATCGCGGTCGGCTCGCGCCTGGCGACAATGTCGCCGTTCTCGGCGCATCGGGAGGTGCAGGGCTTGCAGCGGTCGAAATCGCAGCCGCCATGGGCGCGCGTGTCATTGCCGCAGCGTCGTCGCCTGAAAAGCTGGCCATTGCTGAAGCTCATGGTGCGACGGCGTCAATCGATTATTCGAAAGAGGATCTCAAATCTCAGCTTCGTGCCCTGACCGACGGCGCAGGTGCGGACATTGTCTATGACTGTGTCGGCGGCCCCCACACAGAGCCCGCGCTTCGGTCGACGGCCTGGGGCGGGCGGTTTCTGGTTGTTGGGTTTGCGGCAGGCGACATCCCAAAAATCCCCTTGAACCTGGTACTCCTAAAAGGTTGCGACGTGGTCGGCGTCTTTTGGAGCACCTTCGCCGATCGCGAACCGGAGCGAAATCGCGCAAATATCGAGAAAGCTATGGATTGGTGCGCGGAAGGGCAGCTAAAGCCGCGCATTCACGGTACGTACCCTCTGTCAGAGACCACCGATGCCCTCAAGATCATCGACGATCGCCGGGCCGTCGGCAAAGTCATTGTCCGTCCGCAGGAGTGAGCGGACGTCAAGTCTCTGAGTCGAGCGTTCTATATTTGCGTTTTCGTGTGAGTCTTCGCACGAAGTGGATCGCCAACACGATCAACAGGACGATACCAATCGCGGCATTATCAAATTGCCCAGGATGTGTCTGCAGGACTTCGGGAAGAAGCGGGGCTGGTTGATGATCAACCATGGCGAAAAACACCATTACACATTCGAGCTTTGAGACACGGACGATCGCACAATTGTTGCAATGATGTTAACCCAGGGCTGCTGCCAACGGGTATCACAGAATTGCGATCCGGCAGGGTTGCGTCAGACGCCAACTTCCATGTCGTGATGGGGCCCTTTGCCGAGTGCGCGTGAAGCCGCGACGCGGTGCACGGGTTTGATGTGCTGCGATACGAGTCGGATAGCCATAGCGATCACCGCAGCATCGTCTGTGAAGCCCACGCCCAAGATGAAATCGGGTACGACATCGATCGGGAGGATGAAATAGGCGAGGGCGCCGAGGAGGGTGCCGCGAACGCGAAGAGGAGTTTCTGGATCCAGCGCGCAATAATAGGCAGCAACCGCGTCTTCCACGAACGGTACACGCCCTGCTACACGCTTAAGTTTGTCCCAGAATTCGTCACGGACTTTCTTTTCCCGCTCGGAAAAATCCTTCGGAACATCTTCAAGTCCGTCTAATTCAATCGTGAAACCCCGGTCGGGATTGCCGTGAACACGCATGACACCTCCTCCGGTGCTTCATCTGCCCAAACTCGCTCAGCTAAGACATGGGGACGCATCGCGTGCGGAACAAGCGCAGCACTTATGATCTGGGCAAAGGGGGGCAACTGGACTACACAAGTCCGCGATTGAACGAGAAAACTGAGGATTTCGCGATGAAACTGGACAATTCCATTTCTGCTGTCGTGACCGGAGGCGCATCGGGGCTGGGAGCCGCGACGGCGCGCGAGCTGTCTAATGCGGGCGTTCGCGTCGCCCTTTTCGATTTGGACGAGGAGCGCGCAAACAGCGTGGCCACGGAAATCGGCGGGCTTGCGTGCCATTGTGACGTCACGGATCAGGATAGTGTCGCTAAAGCGTTGGAATCGGCTCGGGCGGCGCATGGTCAGGAACGTATTCTCGTCAACTGTGCCGGGATTGCCGCCGGCGAGAAAACGGCGCGACGCGATCGCAAGACGGGTGATATCTCGGTCCATGACTATGGGCGCTTCGCCAATGTCATAAATGTCAATCTGGTCGGAACCTTCAACATGATCTGCCAGATGGTCACCGGGCTAATGGGAGAAGAGCCTGTCACCGACGACGGCGGACGTGGCGTCATCGTCAATACGTCGTCTGTGGCTGCCCAGGACGGTCAGGTCGGCCAGGTCGCCTATGCCGCGTCCAAGGGCGGCATCGCAGCCATGAGTCTGCCGATCGCACGGGATCTGTCGCGCGAAGGTATCCGCTGTGTCGCCATCATGCCGGGCATCTTCAACACGCCCATGTTCGCAAGTGTGACGGATGAAGTCCGCGAAGCTCTTGAGGCAAGTGTCCCTTTCCCTTCGCGCCTCGGGAATCCTGCCGAGTACGCGCAGATGGTCCGCCATATTGCCGAGAACGACATGCTGAACGGCACGTCCATTCGTCTCGACGGAGCCATCCGCCTGCCCTGAGTTAACATCTGTGCCGGACTGGCACGCCCCTTGAAAGTTAGATGACCCCAAAACAACAAAATAGCGGGTTGTCTAGCGATCATGAAGTTAGTACCGGCAATATGTTCCAGTTCTACTGCCGTCCGGCGGCAGATTTTACCCCTCCTCGCCCTTGCACTCGTTGTCACCGTCGTGCTGATCGCGCACGGGACGAGTTCAGCGCAGACACAATTCGCAGGCGTGCGCGGACCGGCCTATGCGGCCGCAAGCCTGCGAGCAGTCCAGGCCCAGATCCGGCGCTATGGATGTCGTACCACCCGGCGCGCCGCAGCGACCGCCGGTTGCCGCCAGCTGACCGCGCGGGCCCGTGTCTTGTCGCAGGCCGTGCGTCGCGGTGGAGCGGTCCGAGCCAGCGTGCAACCGCAACGCAGATCGTTTTTTGGCCGTCTGTTCGGCGGTCCCAGCCAACCGGTGCACCCCCGCGGCGCGGCGATATACGATAAGACGCGAGATAGCGAGCGGCAGTCTCGGCCGCCCAGATATGGCAATCGCTATCGAACGCTCTGTGTGCGAACCTGCGATGGCTATTACTGGCCGATGAGTTTTTCAACGACCCGCAGCAGATTCAGCGCCGATGCGGCACGATGCGAAGCCAGCTGTCAGAGCCCCTCAAAACTCTTTGTCTATGCCAATCCCGGCGGCTCGCCCGAAAACATGCACGACCTTCAGGGAAACGCCTATACGTCGACCGAGAATGCCTTCCTCTATCGCACAGAGTATCGGCCTGATTGTCGCTGCAAACCGGCGCCCTGGTCCGAAGAAGCGAAGGCCGAGTTTGAGGAGCGAGCCTTAGCGGCGGCCGACGTGACTGACCCGGACGACGACGACGAAGTCGAGGAGAAACCAACAAAAGTCGTCGAGGCGAATCCGGCGCCGATACCGCGGGCTGCCAGGCGCGCAAAGCCCCGAAGGTCAGCGGTCGTCCGCCGCGAGCCGGTTCAGAGAAAACGCCGAGGATTATTCGGCTTTTTGAGATAAAGCCGACTTGGTAGCGGGAAATCGGTTAGGCCAAGACCGCTCAGCCGCCGGCTATCTTGTCCATCGTCTTTGCGAGTTTGATGTCGTAATTCGTCAATCCGCCTGCGTCGTGGGTCGAAAGGGTGACCTCGACGCGGTTGTAGACATTGAACCATTCGGGGTGATGGTTCTGGACTTCGGCCGCCATGGCGGACCTTGTCATGAAACCGAAGGCGGCGCTGAAATTCTTGAAGGTGAAGGTCTTGGAAATTGCGTCGCGGTCATCGACCTCGGACCAGCCGTCGAGTTCGCCAATCGCAGCCGTTCGCGCATCTCCAGTGAGTTTGTCGGGCATGGGGCTCATCCTTCGTTCCGCCTTGCGTTTACAAATTCAATGCTCTTATGAAGTCACGAACGCAATCCGGAATCCAGCTCATGGCGATGCACCGTATCCTGTTTCTGTGTCTTGGCAATATTTGCCGTTCGCCCATGGCCGAAGGCGTTTTTCGTCATTTGGTCGAGTCCGAGGGGTTGGGAGAGTCTTTCCATATCGACTCGGCCGGAACAGGCGCGTGGCATATTGGAGATGCGCCGGACCAGCGTGGCCAGCAAACGCTGCAAAAAAGGGGCATCGACATCTCGGGCCAACGGGCTCGGCAAGTGCGCGCCGCCGATTTTGAGGATTTCAATCTGTTGGTCGGCATGGACCGATCGAACCGCAAGACGCTGATGGAGCTTGCTCCTGAGAGCCAGATCCACAAGGTCAGGCTACTGCTCGAGTTTGCGCCGGGCGCCGGCGTCGAAGAGGTTCCCGATCCTTATTATGGTGGCGCGAGTGGGTTCGACAAGGTCTTCAATCTGATCGATGCCGGCGCCAAAGGCTTGCTTGCGTCGCTAGAGACATCCGATCGCCGACATCTTCAATGAGACTGTGCCATCTCCTCCATTTGCGGGGGGAAATGGTCTTCCACGACATAAGGTCCGCCACCTCGCGACGCGCGGGCCGAGAACAAGGCGAAGCGGTCGATGCGGAAGGGTTCGGTCAGGAAAAGGCCATTTGCCTCGATATAGTCTGCAACGCCTTGCGGGCGAATGTCACGCAATCTTGCCAGAGTCAGATGCGGTGTGAAGTTTCTAGGCTCCGGCGGTAACCCGGCTGCTCTCGCAGCACTTTCGTGAGCGCGTTGCAATGCCAGAAGCGATTCGCTTGGCGCGATGCCCGCCCATATCGCTCGTGGTTTCCGTCCGCCGAAGCTCCCCAGCCCATCGAGCTGAATTTCGAATGGTTCAAATCGGATTTCGGAAAGCGCGCTTGCGAATTCATGGGCAACGATGTCATCGACATCGCCGATGAACCGCAGGGTGATGTGGTAATTCTCAGGATCGATCCATCGTGCACCGGGGAGGCCGGCGCAGAGCATGGACAGACGCAAAGCGATCGATTGCGGGATCTCCAGGCCGGTGAACAAGCGTGGCAAAGGCGGTACTCCTAGCTCATGATTTTGTTTGATTAAGCTTGGCGATCAGCGCCTCGATTGCCGGCAAAATGCGGTCGACGATGACGCCGACACCTTCGGTATTAGGATGCAAGCCGTCCGGCAGATTGAGCTTGGGATCACCGGCAATGCCTTCAAGAAAGAAGGGGTAAAGCGGGACGCCGTGCTTGTTGGCAAGCGCTGGATAGATTGCGCCGAACTTCTTCACATAGTCGGCTCCGAGATTTCGCGGCGCCTCCATGCCGGTGAGCAGCACGCCGAGACCCTTCGCTTTCAGGGCAGCCACAATCTTGTCGAGCGTCGCTTTGGTTTTTGCCGGGTCGAGCCCGCGAAGGGCGTCATTGGCGCCAAGCTCAACGATCACGGCGTCGGCATCCTTTGGCATCACCCATTCGAGCCGCGCAAGCCCTCCGGCTGCCGTATCGCCGGACAGACCGGCATTGATGACGCGAACCTTATGGCCGCGCTTCTTCAGGGCCGCCTCCAATTGGTTGGGAAATGCATCCTGCGGCGGTAGCATGAAGCCCGCTGTCAGACTGTCGCCAAATGCGACGATCACAATCTCGTCATGACTTTGATCCTGATTGGCGGAAAGAGCCGTACCGATAAACATCGTCAACAGAATAATTCCGGCGAATAGCCGCTGGAAAACCGCACGGGTACCGTAGAACATAAAGCGACACCATATAGTTTGGCCGAAGTGGCAGACATTGCCTCGACATAGGCCACACCCCTGATTTAAGCGCGGAGCATCCATTCGTGAAGTCTGAAACACCGTCACCCGTGATCCGGCTCGACGACGTCCATGTGACATTGTCGAGCAAAGCGGGACCTGTCCACATCTTGCGTGGCGTGTCGTTGGACGTTTCGGCAGGGGGTTCACTGGCGATCGTGGGCCCGAGCGGATCGGGAAAAACAACGCTGATGATGACAATGGCCGGCCTTGAGCGGGTTACGTCGGGCAAAGTGCTGCTGTCCGGTTCCGATCTGGGAGCGCTAGATGAAGATGCCTTGGCGCTGCTGCGCGGGGATACGATCGGCATCGTCTTCCAGTCGTTTCACCTCGTACCGTCAATGACGGCAATCGAGAATGTTGCGTTGCCGCTGGAGTTTCTGGGTCGCGATGCACCTTTCGAACGTGCCGCGGATGCGCTGGGCGAAGTTGGCTTGAGCGACCGCATCGACCATTTCCCAACCGAGTTGTCGGGCGGTGAGCGCCAGCGGGTCGGCCTGGCGCGGGCCCTAGTGACGCGGCCCAAGATCCTGCTTGCCGATGAGCCGACCGGTAATCTAGACAGCCGCACGGGCCAGGCCGTGATGGATCTGATGTTCGATTTGCACGCGCGTACGGGCGCCACACTCGTCCTGATCACCCATGACGACCGGTTGGCGACGCGCTGTGAGCGGGTGATGCGCATGGAAGACGGGCTCATTGCCGACGCCAATGCCCTGCGCGAGGCCGTGCCCGCATGAGTGTCGATGCCGTCGAGCAGACAATTCCCGTCCAGACGGGGACGCGCGTCCCCCTGTTTCTCCGTCTTGCCGTTCGCGAGCTTCGAAATGGATTTAGCGGCTTTGGCGTTTTCATTGCCTGTATTGCTCTGGGCGTTGCTGCCATTGCCGGTATAGGGTCGCTCGCGGGCGGATTGCAGAGTTCCCTCCTCGCACAGGGGCAGGCAATCCTCGGCGGCGATCTCTCCGTTGCTTTGGTGCACCGGAGAGCCGCGCCCGAGCAGCAAGCTTTCCTCAGGCGCCAAGGCGTCATCAGCGAGGTTGCGTCACTGCGCACGATGGCGAGGCCCACTGCTGGTCAGTCGGTCGCCCTCGTACAATTGAAGGCCGTCGATAGCGTCTATCCGCTTTTTGGCAGCCTGGCGCTGACATCGGCAGAGGGCGAGCCAGTCGATCCCACGACGCTTCATGAGCCCGGCACAGCCTATGTGGAGGAGCTGCTTCTCTCGCGGCTCGGTGTCGCAGTTGGTGGCAGCATCCGGATTGGCGAGGGCGATGTTCGCATAGCCGGTCTGATCAAGGCGATCCCCGATCAGCTGTCAGGCCGGCCGGCCTTCGGGCCGCGGGTGCTGATGTCGGTGAAAACACTGGAGGCGACAGGCTTGGTTCAGCCTGGAAGCCTGATCCGCTGGCGGTACCGGTTGCGCCTGGGCGCGACGGCCGGCGACGAAGCCGCTGCCCTAAAGAAGATAGCGGAAGACATTGAGACGGCCTTTCCGGATGCCGGATTCTCGATCCGCACGCGCACCGACCCCAATCCGAACCTGCGACGCGGCATTGAGCGGTTCGCGCAGTTCCTGACCCTGATCGGCGTGACGACGCTGCTGATCGGCGGGCTCGGCGTTGCAAATGCCATTGCCACATATCTGGTCAAGAAACGGGAGGTGATTGCTGCCTTCAAGTGCCTTGGCGCAAGCGCACGATTGATCTTGCTGACTTATCTGACGCAAATTCTCCTTCTGGCATCGGTCGGAATTGCTGCTGGACTGGTCGTCGGTGCTGCGTTGCCGGTCCTTGCGGTGTGGGGCTATGGCGATGCGCTGCCTCTGGAAATCGTTCTCACGCCAAATCCCGGCGCGCTGGGGCTGGCTGCGCTCTACGGAGCCCTGACGGCGTTGCTGTTCGCGCTCTGGCCTCTCGGTCAGGCACGCGATGTCAGCCCGACGGTCCTCATTCGTCAGAATGCGGCTGGCGAAGCGGCGCGACCGCGGTTGCCCTATATTCTCGCCTCGATCGGAGCGGCATTAGGTCTTGTCGGTGTTGCCGTTCTGTCGGCTGAGATGATGCTGCTGGCGTTTTATGTCTGTCTCGGGTTGACGGCGATTCTGCTTGTCTATCTTGGCCTCGGCTGGCTGATCCAGCGGATGGCACGACGCATGCCAAGGCCGAAGCGCACCGAATTCGCATTGGCCAGAGCCAGCCTTGCCAGCCCGGGCGGGTTGGCGCGTCATGTCACGCTTTCGCTCGGAACCAGTCTGGCGCTCCTGGCCACCGTCGCCCTGGTCGACCATTCGCTGACCACGGAATTCGAGACCGGCCTGCCGGAAGAGTCGCCCGACTATTTCATTCTCGATATCGGCAAGGACCAGATCGGACCGCTGGAAAAGCTGGTTCACGAACGTGCGGCGGGCGCGCGGTTCGAGCAGGCGCCGATGCTGCGTGGCCGGATCGTCGCGCTCAAAGGCATAGAGGCCGAAAGGGTCAAGGCATCCCAGGATGCCGCCTGGGTGCTCAACGGTGATCGCGGCCTCACATTCGCCGACGAGCTTCCCGTCAGCTCCAAACTTGTCCAGGGCGAATGGTGGTCCAAGGACTATCAGGGACCCCCTTTGGTCTCCTTCGCGTCGGACATCGCCTTTGGTCTGGATCTCTCGGTCGGTGATATGGTTGTCGTCAATGTGCTGGGACGGAACATCGAAGCCAAAATTGCTAATCTGAGAGCGGTCGATTGGGAATCCCTCAGCATCAACTTCGTGATGGTGTTCTCGCCGAATGCCCTGGCGGGCGCCCCCTATCGATTGCTTGCGACGGTCGTGCTGCCGGATGAGACCCGGGCTGATATTGAGGGCCAGCTCGTTCAGAAGGTGAGCGAGGCGTTTCCAAACGTCACCGCGATCCGGGTGCGCGACGCAATCAATGCCTTTAAGGCGATTGCCGATCAGATCCTCACAGGGATCAGGGCAGCAGGCGGATTGACCCTGCTGGTCGGCGCCATTGTGCTGGCGGGCGCTATGGCGACATCCCATCGGCGGCGAATCGGCGATGCGCAGATTTTCAAGACCCTGGGCGCAACGCGCCGGCGGATCGTGACGGCTCATCTCATCGAGTATGCGCTGCTGGGCCTGATTACCGGGGCCGCGGCTCTCGGCCTTGCAACCGCAGCCACCTATCTGGTCCTCACCTTTGCCATGGACGCCACATTCAGCTTCTCGCTCCGCGCCGTTCTGGAGGCGATCGGTCTTGCCATGTTCCTGGTCATGGGTCTGGGTGCATTCGGGACGTGGCGTGTGCTGAGCACCGCATCTGCGCGGGGTTTGCGATCGCAGTAGCAATTTGTTGCAAGAATTTTAGTGCTTGGGAGCGCAAAACTGCGTCAACGGGCCGCGGATTGAGGCTGACTAGTTTGATTACCGAACAAATACTCAGCTTGAATTTAACTGGTTTAACACCCATATTTCATACAAATCGTCAGGATTTTGGTCTTTTGCAACGAGAGAGGAATGCGCAATGGCGGAATATGACCGTGGCGCGTATGCGCGCAGTCAGACGGTAGGGCACGCAGATGCGCAAGCCGTAGACGAGGGTCTGCGGGCTTATATGCTTCGCGTGTACAACTATATGGCCTTGGGAATTGCGGGCACGGCGCTCGTCACCCTGGCCTTGATGAATTCACCGCAGCTGATGGTGTCGATCGCAACCGGACCGATGGTCTGGGTGCTGTTTGCCGGCATTCTCGGGCTCGGATTCTTCGCGCCACGTTTGATCATGACCGGCAGTGCGGTCCTGGCCCATGGTGCGTACTGGCTCTACGCAGCGCTCTGGGGCGTGTTGATCACGCCCATGGTCTACTCGTTTTTCCAGGTCGGCGCCGGTAACCTCGTTTTCCGCGCCCTGGCCATTACGGCGACCACATTCGCGGCGACGAGCTTCTATGGCTACATTACGAAGAAGGACATGTCGGCCTTCGGCACCTTCTTCACGATGGCGACGATCGGTTTGCTGATCGCAATTGTGGTCAACGCGATCTTCTTCCAGTCGACCATGATGAGCCTGGTGACGTCCTGCCTGGTCGTTCTGCTATTCTCGGCGATCACCGCCTGGGAAACGCAGGAAATCAAGCAGAGCTACTATGCCGGTGACGATGCCGGCACCACGGGCCGCAAGGCGATTTTCGGAGCCTTCATGCTTTACGGTAGCTTCATCACCCTGTTCATCCACATCTTGAACATTATGGGTATCATGCGCGAATAGCCGCTGCGCGATAGTCTTCGTCACGCAATGGGCCTCGGTGGAAACATCGGGGCCCATTTTCATTTTGACTTGAAAGTCCTGAAGCCGGCCCTCTCCCCCGGCCCAACCACCACGAGGGTACCTTTATTGGGTGGTTGGGCCGGGGGAGAGGGCCGGCTTCAGGACTCCAAGGCTTTACGCTAAGCCTGCACCAGCTCCAGCCGGCGTTCCAGAACGCGAAGCACATTGCGCAGATCATGGCCGCGCTTCAGGATGAGGCCGGTCTGTGCAATGACGGAATAGGCACCCTGGCGACGGGCCAGTTTCGGATCTTTCTCGATGCGGTAGAGGGGGACTTCGCTGGAGCGGCGGAACACGGAGAAGATTGCCTTCTCCTTGTGCATATCGATGGCGTAGTCGCGCCACTCGCCGGCGGCAACTTTGCGTCCATACACTTTCAATATCTGGCCAAGTTCATGCCTGTCGAAGGCGATCGGGCTGGCTTTTTTCTTTCCCGTTGCCCGCGTGCCGTCGTATTGACCAACCGCGCCGCGGGCGGGGTGAAATGCTATGGGTTCGCTATCGCTCATTGCGCCTCCTTCTAGGTTGCGAAAGAGTATGATGACGGCTGGATGGCAGGAATTCAAGCAATCCTCGAATAGCTGCAACACGAAGCGTAACAAATTGTAATGTGAATCACAGGAATGCCGTGATTCAGCCCTGACGATGCCCAAAACCGTGCTATTATAGCAACGTTGCCTCTCGGCCCGGTCCTGGAACAAGGCTTCGGAAATCTCAGCCCCCCAGCCCCCCCGGGGTCTCAATCTTCGGACCGGGCCACTTAGATGGAAGTGTCCGTTCTATCCCAAGTACGAACACTGGGCGGGCCGGTTGATCCGGTCCGCCCTTTTCACTTGAAATTCCCGAAATTTGATTGCATTCACGCGGCAGTTTCACACGTTCAGAACGTAGTGGAGGGCTTATGAGCGAAGATACGAAAACGGAAACAGACGAGCAGCCTGCGGACAATGCGGCTGGCGATGGCGAATTCTCTTTTCAGGCGGAGGTCGCACGGCTTCTGCACCTGATGGTGCACTCAGTTTACTCCGAGCGCGAGATCTTCCTGCGCGAGCTGATTTCGAATGCCGCCGATGCCTGTGATCGGCTCCGCCATCAAGCGATCACCGAGCCCGGTCTGACCAAGGACGATCCCGATCTCAAGATCACCATCCATGCGGACAAGGACGCCAAGGCGCTGTCCATCGCCGACAATGGTCTGGGTATGGACCGGGATGAACTGATCGGCAATCTGGGCACCATCGCGCGGTCCGGCACCAAGGCTTTCATCGATCGCCTCGGGCAAGGCGAGGACGGCGTCAATCTCATCGGCCAGTTCGGCGTCGGGTTCTATTCGGCCTTCATGGCGGCCGACCGGGTCGAGGTGCTCTCCCGCAAGGCCGGAACGGACGAGGCGCATATCTGGTCGTCGAACGGCGAGGGACGCTTTTCGGTCGAGCCGGCCGAAGGCGAGATGGCGGAGAAGCTTGCCCGCGGAACCGTCGTGACCCTGCATCTGAAGGACGATGCGCTCGACTATCTGGAAGAAGCAGAGATCAGCCGCATCGTGCGTGCCTATTCCGATCACATCTCCTTCCCGATCGTCTTTGCCAGCGGCGAGGAACCGCAGCAGCTCAACCAGGCAAGTGCGCTCTGGTCGCGGCCGAAATCGGACATCTCGGAAGAACAGTACAAGGAATTCTATCACCACGTCGCGACCGCCTTCGACGAGCCGGCGATCACGCTACACTACCGGGCCGAGGGCCGGCACGAATACACAGTCCTTCTCTTTGTACCGTCGACGAAGCCTTTCGATCTGTACGACCCGGAACGTAGCGGTCGCGTCAAGCTCTATGTGCGGCGTGTCTTCATTACGGACGACGCGGAGATGCTGCCCGCCTATCTGCGCTTCGTGCGCGGCGTCATCGATTCAGAAGACGTGCCGCTGAACATCAGCCGCGAGATGCTGCAGAACAATCCGATCGTCGGTTCCATCCGCAAGGGAGTGACGGGACGTATTCTCTCCGAACTCGCAAAACTCGCGAAAGATGACGAGAAATACACCCCGCTTTGGGAGGCCTTCGGCGGCGTCATCAAGGAAGGCCTCTATGAGGACCCGGAACGGCGCGATGCGATCTTCGAGATTTGCCGGTTCCGGTCGACCGAAGCCGAAGGGTGGCGCTCGCTGAAGGATGTGGTTGCCGACCTGAAGGAAAACCAGACCGCTATCTACTATATGGCCGGGGAAAGTCTGGAACAGCTCAAGGCGAGCCCGCAGCTGGAAGGCTATAAGGCGCGCGGTGTCGAGGTGCTCCTGCTGACCGATCCGGTCGACAATTTCTGGGTGGCGACGGCTCTGGGCTTCGACGGCAAACCGTTCCAATCGGTGACCCAGGGCGATGCGGATCTCAGCAGCATCCCGCTCCCCGAAGAAGCCAGCAATGCGGCCGACGAGGCAGCATCGCCCGCCATGGCGGCCCTGACCGGCCGGCTCAAGACCTTGCTTGCAGACCATGTCGGCGAAGTCCGCCTGTCGAAGCGCCTGGTCGAAAGCCCGGCTTGCCTCGTGGCACCCCAGGGCGGTCCCGACCGTGGTCTCGATAAGATCATGGAGCGTCAGCAAGGCGTTTCGGGCCAGAAGCCGGATCTGGAGATCAACGCCGCGCATGCCCTCGTCAAAGGCCTGGAAGAACGATCGCGCGCCAGCGACAACGAGGACTTCGAGGATCTGGCGTGGATCCTGCTGGATCAGGCGCGGCTGCTCGAAGGCAACGCGCCGGCAGACCCTGCGAAGTTTGCGCAGAGGCTCAACCGGCTGGTTCTGGCTGGATTGGAGACGGAAGCGTAGGTCGGTGCGAATTGCCGCAAACCCTCAATCGTCATTGCCGGACTTGATCCGGCAATCCATGCGATCATTCGCTGGCCAACGTCTGCAGTAAGGTAATCAGCTGCAGTTGATGGCCGCGAGTCTGCACAGATAGCCGGATCAAGTCCGGCTATGACGATGTTGAGTGCGAAGTAGTGGTAGTACGCTCAGACGAACTCGTCCGCCCGGAACAAAGCCACAAACGGATGGCCTTCTTTCGCCATTGTGTCCACGGCGCCCTCGAGCCGATCGACAATCGTGAGGACCGCGACAACCGTAGCGCCTTGCTCTTCCGCAGCCGCAACGGCTTTCAAAGCCGAGTTGCCTGTCGTCGTCACGTCTTCGACGATGACCACGCGGCGACCGGTCAGATCCTCATCCGGAGCGAGTCCCTCGATCAACGCCCGCGTGCCATGCCCCTTGGCCGTCTTGCGCACGAAGAAGGCGGCAACCGGTTTGTCGCGTCGGTCGCTGGCCGCGCTTGCCGCACAGACGATCGGCACGGCGCCCATCTCCAGCCCGCCCACATAGTCGGGTGCGAACGGCTCGGCCGCATCCAGCATCAATTCGGCAATGAGAGCCGCCCCTTTGGGGTGCAGCATGGTCGCCTTCATGTCGAAATAGAAACTGCTCGAACGCCCCGAGGCGAGTTGAATGTCCTCACCGCGTTTGAAGGAGCGGGCGATGATGATGTCGCGCAGGGCGGCACGACGCGGGTCCGTCGGATTGCTATCCTGGCTTTTCTGAAGTGCGCTCAATGTGCGGCCTCCCAATTGTCTGCTGCGTTCGCGTCGACCTTTAGCGGCACCGCGAGCTTGAGGACGGGTTCCGGCGCGTGCTCCATGACGGCGCGCGCGGTCTCGATGGTCTTCTTCACCTGTTTCTTCGGGACTTCGAAAATCAACTCGTCATGCACCTGCAGAAGCATGCGGCCATCCAGCTTGGCCTTTTGCAAAGCGGCCGGCATGCGGACCATGGCGCGGCGAATGATATCCGCGGCCGACCCCTGGATCGGCGCGTTGATCGCTGCCCGCTCATAGAAGGCGCGGCGCTGCGGGTTCTTGGTATTGATGTCGGTGAAGTGTGCCTTGCGCCCGAACACCGTCTCCACAAACCCTTGCGCATGCGCCGCCTTCTTCGTCTCTTCCATATAGTCCTTGATGCCGGGGAAGCGCTCGAAATAGGTCTTGATATAATCGCCGGCCTCGCCGCGCGAGATGCTGAGTTGATTGGCAAGACCAAAGGCCGAGATCCCATAGATGATGCCGAAATTGATCGCCTTTGCGCGGCGCCGGATCATCGGGTCCATGCCTTCGATGGGCACGTTGAACATTTCCGATGCCGTCATCGCGTGAATATCGAGCCCGTCGTCGAAGGCTTTGCGGAGCGCTGCGATATCGGCCACATGGGCAAGCACGCGCAGCTCGATCTGACTGTAGTCTGCGGAGATGAGCTGATTGCCCTTCTCGGCAACGAATGCCGTCCGGATCTCTCGGCCCTCGGGCGTACGCACGGGAATGTTCTGCAGATTGGGGTCCGTCGACGCCAGCCGGCCGGTCGACGTTGCCGCCATCGCATAAGATGTGTGAATGCGCCCCGTGTCCGGATTGATGAAGTTCGGCAGCGAGTCCGTATAAGTGCTTTTCAGCTTCGAGAGCTGGCGCCATTCCAGCATTTTCCGCGGCATCTCGTGACCCTGCGCCGCGAGCTCTTCAAGGACTTCCGCCCCGGTGCCCCATGCGCCGGTCTTGGTCTTCTTGCCGCCTTCGATCCCCATCTTGTCGAACAGAACTTCGCCAACCTGTTTGGGGGAGCCGACATTGAAAGGCTCGCCCGCGAGTTCGTGGATTTCATGCTCGAGGCGGGCAAGAGACTGCGCGAAGTTTCCCGAAAGCCGCGAGAGAACCTGCCGCTCCACATGGACGCCGGCGCGCTCCATCCCCGCGAGGACAGGCGCAAGCGGCCGCTCAAGAGTCTCGTAGACCGTGGTGGCCTGCTCAGCGGCAAGCCGCGGTTTCAGAACCTGCCAGAGCCGCAGCGTCACGTCGGCGTCTTCGGCGGCATAGGCCGTTGCGGTGTCGAGCGGAACCTTGTCGAATGTGATCTGCGATTTGCCTGTGCCGGCGACATCCTTGAACGAAATACAGGTGTGGCCGAGATGGCGTTTCGCGAGGTCGTCCATACCGTGGCCGCCGCGGCCCGCATCGAGGGCGTAGGACATCAGCATCGTATCGTCGAGTGCGGCAAAGCCGATACCGTGGGTGTCGAGCACGACGATATCGTATTTGAGATTCTGCCCGATCTTGAGGACGGACGGGTCTTCCAGCAAAGGCTTCAGGGCCGCCAGTGCGTCCTTGATGTCGATTTGCTCGATGGCGCCCGTCCCGTCGAGGTCGAGACCTTCGCTGGACCGGTGCTGCAAGGGAACATAGCAGGCCTTGCCGGGCGCGAGGGCCATGGAGACACCAACCAGGTTCGCCTGGTTCGCATCGAGGGAGTCCGTTTCGGTATCGAACGCGAAATAGCCCTGATCGCGCGCCTCTGCGATCCAGGCTTCAAGCCGGGCGAGTTCCGTCACCGTCTCATAAGCGCTTGTGTCGACCGGAACCTTGAGTGCATCAGTGGCGGCCTCCGCCGCTCGGTTCGCCGGTGTCGCCTTCGCTCCATCCGAGGGCGCAGTCGGCGTCACGGCCTCCGTCGCCTCCCAGCCCTTGATGGTCAACTCTGCCGGCTCGATCGCGTCCGTGTCGACGCCATAGGTCTCGGCAACACGTTTGGTCAGCGTCGTGAAGCCAACGGCCTTGAGGAACGCGATGGCTTTCGGGCCGTCGGCCGGCTCCACCGAAAGGCCATCCAGATCGACATCGAGCGGCGCGTTCCGGTCGAGGGTGACCAGACGCTTCGAGACACGGGCCAGTTCGGCAAATTCGATCAGATTTTCGCGGCGCTTCTTCTGCTTGATCTCTTCGGCGCGATCGAGAAGCGTTTCCAGATCTCCATATTCCTCGATGAGCTGTGCCGCCGTCTTGATGCCGATCCCGGGGACGCCGGGGATATTGTCGGTCGAGTCCCCGGCCAGGGCCTGCACGTCGATCACCTTTTCCGGCGGCACACCGAATTTTTCGACGACACCGTCATGTTCGGTACGTTTGGGCGTGCCGCGCTGTTTGGTGTTCAGCGTGTCGACCATGGAGATATTGTCGTCGATCAGCTGCATCAGGTCCTTGTCGGAGCCGACGATCGTCACCTCGGCACCGGCTGCACTCGCAAGCGTGCAGTAGGTCGCGATCAGGTCGTCCGCTTCGTAATTCTTTCGCTCGATACAGGCGACATTGAACGCCCGGACCGCGTCCCGGATCAGCCCGAACTGAGGCACCAGATCTTCCGGCGGCGGCGGCCGGTTGGCCTTGTATTCGTCGTAGATCTCGTTGCGGAACGTGCCGCCCTTGGGATCGAATATGACGGCGATATGGGTCGGGAAGATGCCTTCGCGGGAGGGGTCGCCCTCCTGCAGCAGTTTCCACAGCATATTGCAGAAACCCGACACGGCACCGACGGGCAGGCCGTCCGTCTTGCGCGTCAAAGGCGGGAGCGCGTGATAGGCGCGAAAGATATAGGAGGATCCATCGACCAGAAACAGATGGTCGGCCGGCCCGATATTGCCTGGATCGGTGGATTTGGAGGTGTTTTTCTTGGCGCTCATGGGAGCGCACTATAAGGCGGGACGCGCCTGCGGTCAGTCGAAACTTGTGCCGAATCTCACAGCTCAAATCGCCAATCTCATGCAAGGGAACGGCGTGCCATCCGCGCCAGCATGCGGATTTGCAGATCACATCTTTTTCGGCCGGCAGGGCAGCCCAGATGCCTTGCACTGCTCATAGGGCCCGCCGGGCACTTTCCAGCAGGAGATATTTCGTTCCTTGGCGAGACTCCAATTGTCGAAACCTTTGCCATTCGCCTTGGTGTCGTGGCTCCAGCGCACGATTGCGGCGAATTCGGCAACCGGTTGCGAACGATGGCTCGTTCCGAATGCCATGACACGCTCGCCGCCGCAGGTGAGATAAGGATCTTCGGGTTCGGAAACTCCGAGATCGGGGATTCCCAGTTCATTGTGCGCAGCGTTTACCGCTCCTGCCAGAAGCAGCAGATAGACGATCGCAAGCGACCATTTCGGCATCGAACTTCTCCTCTCCCCCGTCGGTCATTTCTTCTGGAAATGCTTCCGACAAGAGGCGTGTTCGACGATGAACCTATCAGCCGTGTCCTCAGATTCTCCAAAGATGGACCCGCAAATTAATCTAAGCTTGTGATCGAATTTGCCGCGAATTTTAACGAGTTCAGGAGCGCGCCTGCCGATTGCCTAGCCGCAGGCGATACAGTAAGGTCCGCCCCGATTGCACCCGTAGCTCAGCTGGATAGAGCGCTGCCCTCCGAAGGCAGAGGTCGCACGTTCGAATCGTGCCGGGTGCGCCAAAACTTCCCATAAAAAACAGAGACTTAGGCCAGTGCATTGCGCAGGCTACATTTCCACAATATACTATTCCGACAATTTTCCGCCACTGGGATTCCACTCTGCAGCTCTCATGGCCACCTACTCCAAAAATCGCTCTGGCAACTGGGAAGCCCGTGTGCGGCGCAAAGGCTGGCCTCAGCAAACGGCCACTTTCCCGACCAAGAAGAAGGCCCACGATTGGGCACACCAGATCGAAAGCGAATTATCGTCTGGATGGTACGTTGACCGCTCTGCAGGGCAACGCACCAGCCTGAAGGATCTGATTGAACTTTATCTGAAGGAAGTCACCGACAAACGCGCCGGAGAAGCCTCACGCATTGCCGAGCGGTCGCGCCTTGAGCGGTTCATCCGCGAGGAAAAAGACCTTTGTGCCCACGCCGTTATCAATCTCACGCCCGAGCACTTTGAGTCCTACCGGGATAGCCGCCTTGCCCACAAAAACCGACAAGGTAAAAACATCGCCCGCGGCACCGTCAAACGCGAACTCACCCTTCTCAAGCGCGTCATCGACTACCGCAAAAGGCGTCTCGGGCTGGCGGTCAATCCTGTCAACACAGAAGACGTGGCAAGGCCTGTCGTCAATGACGAGCGCGATATCCGCCTCACAGATGATGAGATTCAGAATCTACTCGATGCCTGCGCTAGCTCGCGCAATTCATGGCTGGCACCGTTCGTTGAGTTTGGTTTTGAAACAGGCGCGCGGCGCGGAAGCCTGCTTTCCCTCAAATGGGAAGATGTCGATCTGAAGGATCGCGCTGTCACATTCCGAAATGTGAAAAACAGCCGAAACCCAGATAAGGTCATAGACCACACGATCGCACTGTCCGAGCGCGCAAAAGAAATTCTCGCTGCCCTGCCCCGCAGCCTTGACGGGCGCGTCTTTCCGATGACCGCTAACGCGTTCCGGTTGGCTTTTAATCGTGCACGTAAGAAAGCAGGCGTGGAACATTTCCGCTTCCATGACACACGCCATGAACGTGTTTCCAACCTCTTCGAAGCCGGATGGTCAGATACCGCCGTGATGGCGATGTCCGGTCACAAGGACCCCAAATCGCTAAAACGCTATGCCAATCTGCGCACTGATCATCTACGCGATGAGCTGGATAAGATTCCCAAACGCGGAAAAGCAAAAGGCCGGAACTGAATCCAGATCCGGCCCTTCGCGCTTTGAAAATTTCGCAATTCCTATTTCGTCGGCCCTAGCCGATGCGCATCGACAAAGTCTTCCAGATCCTTCACTGCAAAGAAGGTGCGCCTGCCGATTTTTGTCACCACCGGTCCTCTGCCCTTGTAGACCAAATCGCGCAAAGCATTCCGGCTCAACGACAGGCGGTACGCCGCCTCGTTATAATCAAGCAGTAGCTTGTCGCCCGCTGACTCGCCACGGTCGATTCTCTCCTTGATGTCTTTTGCCGTGAATTTGCTCATACCCCATATCTTGGGGCTCGCGGCCTCTATCGCTTGGTCACAAGCTGGTCAAACCACATACCTCGGCGACAGCCAACGCAAGCCTAAGGCTTTCTTGCTTTGTCGAAAGGCCGCGGTTCTCGCCGCTAGAACCGGCTGTTTTCACAGCAGCGGCTGACACTGATCCCCACGAATGGCCGGCGCAATCCGAGAAAACACAGAACTAAAGAAACAAACAAATACAGTAAGGCAGGAAAACTGTAAACATTAATTGTGGAAAAATGCATCTGTATTATTCTATATATTTCTGAATACGTTATATATTAATCATATGATTATTTCATTTCTCAATCAAAAAGGCGGCGTCGGCAAGACGACATTGGCGGTAAACGTGGCGGCGGCTCTTGCCAAATCAGGCCGGAAGATCCTCCTGATCGATGGCGATCCGCAGCAGACGGCGGCGCAGTGGGCGAGCCTACGCGAGAGCACACCGTTCACGGTGGCGTCCCTCGCCCGCCCAAAGATGGCGCGCGATGCCATGGCGCTCGCAGCCGATTACACGCATACGATTATTGATGGTCCTGCGCGTGGTCAGGACATAGCGCATTCCGTGGTGATCGCCTCGGATCTCGTGGTCATACCCATCGAACCGGGTGGCCCTTCCCTTTGGGCGGCAGCCGAGACAATCGAGGCTGTCAATAACGGACGCGCGCTCAAAGATAATCTGGAGGCCGCCTTTCTTGTTTCCCGCAAACACGGAAACACGGTGATAGGCCGCGAGGCAAAAGGGTATGCCGCCGATCAGGGCATCCCGATCCTGAAGACTGAGATTTACAACCGCATTGCCTTTGCCGAGGCCCTAACGCTCGGCAACACGATTTTTGAGTGGGCGCGCAAAAGCAGCGCCGCGCAGGGAATTGAAAAACTGACGAAGGAGTTATTGAAGTTCGATGAGCACAAAATCATTCACCGAGGCAAAGAAGCCCGGACCTCGGCCGACGCCTGAAGAGATCTCGGCCTTTGAAGAAACCGGCCAGGCAATGGCGGGGGGAAGGAAGGCTGCCGCAAGTGCGGAACCGCGTGAACACGGAAACACAGAAAACCATGAAGGTGAAAAAACGGATATGAGTAATGCAGGGAACGCGGGTCCCTTGGAACACAGTGATACTGAAATGCGGAAAGATGCTTCCACGGCGTCACGGAAACAAGGAAACGCAGAAACCTGTGACGCCGTAGACACAGAAACACAGCCCGTCGATACCATGGTGCGTCTGACGATTGATTTGCCGGAAAGCGTTCATACACGGTTTAAGGCCGCCTGCGCGATCAAGCGCCGCAAGATGGTCGAAGAGGTCAGAGGATTCATCGAGGTGCGCACCGCCGAACTCGAAAGCGGTTCCGGCAAGCTCCAATAGGCCTCGAAAAATCAGAAAACTTACGAATCACGAAAGCGGGAAGGGCCATGGTATCGCCCTTCCAAAGAGGCGACATAGGTGAGACGGCGCGCCACGCCTTGCTTGTGAGACCAGGCTTGATTTGGAGGAGAATATTTCCCACAATTACGGGTGGTCCAGCTCGGATCACTCGCGTATATTTTCATATTTATGGTATTTTTTATGATTTAAACAAAAGAAAACCCGCCGAAGCGGGCATTTAATATCTTGGAGATATTGGAAAACTCAACAATCCAAATATCTCAATATTTCGATTTTAGTGCAAGTGTTTTTTGCAATAATTTCGTTTGCCCTGATTTTGTGTGGGTTTTCTCCGAACAAAAGGAGAAAACACTATGCTGAAAACCTACATACCGAGCGAATCAGAGCTGATGGAGGAGGCCCATCGTCTCCTGCAGAAGCGGATCGCAGTCAACGGGCCATCATACCCGGCAGGCGATACGAACAGGCCGCAGCATTCAGTTAGCCGAGCACCGACTATGAGCGCGCGGAGAAAACGCTCGCTGCAAACATGTCACCGCTACACGCTCTTCGAAAAACCCCGCCATCCGGTCCCCAAGGACAAAGGGGCTTATGTGCCGGAACTTTCCGCGCGCCTTGAGAACGACCGCAACGTCACTGACGGGGCACGGCGCTGCGCCCGCAAGCTCGCCGAGATCATTTACCGGCAGAACAGAAAAGGGCGGTTCACGGAAATCACCGTGACCTATCTGATGAAAGCGCTGCATCGCTCACGCCGGACGATCCAGCGTTACCTGCGGCTCCTCGAACGCGAAGGTTATATTCACACGCAGGTTATCCGCGGCGCGCGCTCACGGCTCTGCACAGGACTCCTCATCGCGCTCGGCAAACCGATCTTGGCCCGCCATCACGCTGAGGCGTGGCCCGTGAGGCGAGAAAATCCAGGGGCGTCAAAAGAGTCACAGAATAAGAATCTTATAGATTCAGGAACGAAAGGGGAGCGCCTGTCGGTGCGCAGATGGGCTCTTTTGTGCATGGACGGGGTCTTCAGAGCCTTTATGAAAACCGACCCGCTCGGACTTATGGAAACATCGCCGCCCCTGAAGGCCTGATTGTTGTCATGAGCGCCCGAATTCGAACCTTCGTGAGAGCGGAGACGCCTTTGTTTTGCTTGCCAGGGGGAGACCGACCGCCGGGCTTCAGCGTTATGTCAAAGACCGTGTCGGCGGCAGCCGACGTGAAGTAGCATTGGTGCAAGCGGGAAACTCCCATTCTCGCGGGCTTGCGCGCAACAACTTTTCACACCAACGACCGCGTTCGCCGCCTCGACCTATTTTCTCTTCAGCTTTCTAAGCCGTTTGGAGATCGCGTGCCTTGAGCGTTTGTGCGCACTGGCCATCGCTTCGATTGTCCGACCTTGCACAGCCATCTTCAATAGATCGCTGTCTTCGTCATCGCTCCAGGGCTGGCCGGCACGTTCCGGAACGATCCGGGCAACCTTGCCGGTGCCATCATCATGCTCCCCACGAGCCTCCGCATTCAAAAGCGGCCACCCGCGCTCAAGCCCAATAGCAACCCAGAACTTCTCGGCCTCAAACGCTTCCGTCCTTGTCTTGACCATCTGCAACTTGACGAATTCTGGCTTTCCCCCCTCGGCCAGGATCTTGCCAATCCACCTGCCCACGGCGTTCTTGCCACGAATCATATGGCTTTCCCTGCGCGCGCTAAAATCGCGCGTCTGACCGACATAGCGGACTTCATTGATGACCGGATCGACAATGCAGTAAACCGTATATCTCAAAATGTTTCCCCCAAAACACTTGCTATAACAACAGTATATCTAGTATTATTAGACAATATACAATAACGCTCAACTATTTGACTAACATGCAGACTGTGCGGAGAGTTCTTATGGCAGGCATAAAGGGAAAATATCGCGGCCCGATGAAAACCGACGATCTGTTTCAGGCCATGCTGCAGGACAGGAACCTTTTCTTTCAAAAGTATGGCATCAGCCACATCCTTGAGGCCACACTCTACTGCAAAGCATGCAACGAGCATGGCGAGATGGTTGTGGTCAAAGATCCAACCGGAGCGATCGTCAAAGGGTTCAACGGGGCAGGAGCGTATCATTGCGCCGCCGATCAGTATGACCTGCCATCTGATATCGAGCCAAAAACCGTTACGCAAAAAACAACGCCCCCAAACGGCAATGGGAATCCAACAGGCGCAGCCGCCATTCCGTTTGGCCCTATCTGATTTATGCCTTCTCAATCGGCAAACGATGCCATACGGCCTTGTGAGCAGCGGGTGAAATCATCACTGTGACTGCTATCAACAACACCAGCCCTGCAATTAGTGCCGGTGTAAGGGAGGAGGGGCCAATCAGCACCATCAAACCGACACCCATAACAGGCGAAAACAACCCCCCAACCCACATCGCTCCTTCGTGACCTCCTTCAAAGCCACGCCTCCAAAGATACACAGCGATTGGCATAGCCAGGCCCGCCGCCAACAGAAGAAGACATTCGGTTATTGACGGCAGGTCAAATCCATCAACGGACATTGAGGTGGCAATACAAACCACACCGGCAATCAGCATTGCAAAAGCAAGGGCGTCGTTGACGCGCTTGTCATGCTCCGAAAGGGCGGCATATCCGCCCCACACTATGCACGCCGCCAGTGCCCAGATATGCCCTGCGTCAAATTCGATATCACTGCTCGCCAAAATGACGCCGGCAGCTACAAATGAGACGGCGGCCGCAGCGAGATGGTTCCATTGCAAAGCGCCAAAGGCGGTAACGACAATCAAAATTTTGACGATATGCCAAAAATTGAAGAGCGTAAGGACTTCCCCTGGATCCGATGTCAGCAATGAACCCCAAAACAGATATCGAACGATCCCGACCGCAACGGCCAACGCCGGCACGAAGATCCAGCAGGATTTCAGCTTCTCCCCGATCGACTCCCCGCGTAAGAACCATAGGGCTGCTGCAGCCACGAACGTTAAGGTGCAGCCAATTCCCGTTATCAGGAACAGGGGAACGCCACCCAGAAAAACGATGCAAAGAGGGGGAACCACCCAGAGAAGTATTCCAATAACTCCGGTAGTTAGCGAGCTTAGCGTTTTGCCTTCTGAATTCACAATTATGTATAAATATTTATTTTGGTAAATGTATAATAATATTATATTCGATATTTTGTGATATTTGCAAGCCGCTCTATAGATCAAATTCTATCAACAGGCGCTCATATTTGCACATTCAGAGTTTTTTCGAATATTTTTCCAGGATAATTACCCGGAATTTGCCATGCCTCTCCGGACTTCTATAGCCGACTAATACCAACGGCACGAATTATTGACCGATGTTTTCATGTGCCCATTTTCGCATTCCGATCGAGGTGATGGCGTTGGGTTTGTCGACAAGCTTGTTCCATGCGTTGCATCCGGCATCGAGGATGGCCTCGTAGCTGTCGAAGACATGGTTTGAGAGCCAGTTTTCCCTGAGGTATTGCCAGACGTTTTCAACGGGGTTGAGTTGTGTGCCTTGCCAAGGTGTTTCGGTTAGGTGGGTTCGAACCCCACCCGGTGACTCTCGCTCCGATCGGAAGCACCTCGGACGGATCAGGAGGTGACGAATGGTCTGAAGCATCCGAGGAAACGTCCTCCACGGGAGGGCAGCGAACCGCACGGGCCGTAATGCGAGTGAACGCCGAGCAGGCCTCGAAACGTCGTTGTGGGAGCCGACCCGCCAGCTTAACGGGGAAGGCCGCCGTTGCCGGGGAAGTGAGCGAGATGCGCACCCGGCGGTCCCACCGGGGTAGTGGCGACAGCACGTGCGGAGAGAACTGAAACGCAACAAGGGAAGTCTGTCCTGGTGCTCGCGGTGTGGCAGCCGCGGGCAACGGCTGCCCCGCGAGGGGCGAAGTCGGCTAGGGCAGATGGCGGATGGGCCCGTAGTACCGTCGAGACCGGGTAATGCCGGTGGAGGGAAGGGGCCCTGACCTGCGACAGGTGAGGAAAGTGGCAAGACCCCAGGGATTGGCCGACGGCCTACCAACGCTGCACGAACGGGTCCGACGGCTGCAGACCTCACTACAGGCGAAAGCCAAGGCAGAACCGGCCTTTCGCTTCTACACGCTGTGGGACAAGATTTGTCGGGAAGACGTTCTGGTCGAGGCGTACCGGCGCTGCCGCGCGAACCGCGGGGCACCGGGCGTAGACGGCGAGACCTTTGCGGCGATTGAGGCCCAGGGTGTGGAGGCGTGGCTGGAAACGCTGCGGCAGGAGTTGCTGGCCAAGCGCTATCGGCCCCAGCCCCTGCTGCGGGTGTGGATTGCCAAGAGCAACGGCAGCCAGCGCCCGCTCGGCATCCCGACGGTCCGTGACCGCGTGGTGCAGGCGGCGGTGCTTGTCGTGCTCGAGCCGATCTTCGAGGCGGATCTTCCGCGCAACCAGTTCGGATTCCGCCCGAACCTCGATGCCAAGATGGCGGTTCGCCAGGCGTACTGGCACATCACACAGTCCGGGCGCACCGAAGTCGTCGACGCCGATCTGAGCGACTACTTCGGCAGCATTCCGCACGGGCCGCTGATGCGTTGCGTAGCCCGGCGGGTCGCGGACGGAACGGTGCTGTCCGTCATCAAGACGTGGCTGGGTGCGCCGGTGGTCGAGCGCGACAAGCGCGGCGACCGGTGCACGACCGAGGCGCGCGACCGGCACCGAGGGACGCCGCAGGGTGGGGTCATCTCGCCCCTGCTGGCCAACCTCTACTTCCGTCGGTTCCTGCTCGCCTGGGATCAGCACGGCCATCGCGGTCGGCTCGATGCTCATGTCGTCAACTACGCCGATGACTTCGTGATCTGCTGTCCGCCCGGCAAGGGCGTGGGGGCGCTCACGGTGATGCGGCAATTGATGGCACGGCTCGGGCTGACGGTGAACGAGGAAAAGACGCGGCTTGTGATGTTGCCGGAGGAGCCCTTCGACTTCCTCGGCTACACGCTTGGACGGTTCTACGGCAAGGGCGGAAAGCCTTATCTTGGTACGAAGCCCTCCCGGAAAGCCGTCAAGCGACTGACCGCGGCGATCCACGAGGCGACGTCGCGCCGATGGGACAGAGACAGGCCGGAAAACCGGGTCGCGGTGATCAACCGTCTGATCCGCGGCTGGGCCGCATATTATAATCAGGGCCCGGTCGTACAGGTTTATCGCGCCATCCAATGGTCCACGGAGCGACGGTTGCAACGCTGGCTGCGGCGACGGACGGGTCAGTTGGGCACCGGGTATCGCCAGTACCCGGAGAGCTATCTCTACCAAACGCTCGGCCTGTACAAGCTGCCCTCCGCTCGCCGTGACCTGCCGAATGCGAAGGCCTGATGCCGCAGGTGAAAGCCGGATGCGGGAGATCCGCACGTCCGGTTTGACGAGCGGGGAGAGGAAACGGGGTGTTGCCGTAAGGCCCAAGCCACCGCGCCTCTCCTCGACTCTACCCGGCGATCTCGACGGCAACAGGATGATGGTGAGGTTCTTCGGTGCCTTGAGATCGCCCGCCCTGTGCCAGCCGGCTCGGTCCATCAGCACGACGGCATGGGCTCTGCGGGCGATGTGTTTGCTGATCTCGTCGAGATGCAGTTGCATGGCGTGCGTGTTGGCCTTGGGAAGCATCAAAGCAGCCCCCGTACCCCGCCTTGGGCAGATGGCACCGAACAGATAAGCGTTCTCGTAACGTTGGTCGGCTGGCAAAGGCGGCCGTGTGCCCTTCCTGGCCCAGATGCGAACACGCCCGTTCTTCTGCCCCAGTCGAGCCTCATCTTGAAACCAGACCTCGATGGGTGTGTCTTGCGGCAGGTGGCCTACGTGGGCGGCAAGCGTGGCTGCGAAGTTTTTTTGAAGGCTTCGATGACGCGCTCATCCTGGCCGGGATGCTTCGGACGGCCGGAGATGTGGGAGAATTCGAGCTCTTCCAGATAGTCGGAAATGACCCGCTCCGAACACACAACACCGAACCGTTCCTCAATCACATGGACCAAGTCGATGCGCCGCCAGCGCACAATACCGTCTCGTGAGAGATCGGGGCCCGTCTCCACGATCTCGCCGAGTTCATGCATCTGCTCATCACTCAAGAGCCGCGGACGGCCGGCACCTTTGCGGTTGGTCAGGCCATCCGGCCCTTCTTCGTTGAAACGATGGACCCAATCCCGCAACGTTTGACGGTCCATGCCACCAACGCGGGCAGCTTCAGTGCGGTTCATCCCGTCATAAACCGCAGCAAGAGCCAGCAACCGGCGTATCTGGCGGTTGTCCACGCAGCGCTTGGCGAGACGGCGCAGCAAACCGGCGTCAAAATCTGAGCGAAGACAGACGGATGAACCCATGGCAAATTCTCCCTTGCCATGTTGAATCACACCACGTGTGATTCGTGAATCCCGATCGAGTCAGAAAATTCCGCCGTTGGTATAAGGCGTGGACTCAATTGTGCGTACTCATATATCCATAATATTGAGTGATAATAATCATTATGGAAAATACGGTGCCATTAAAGGCACATTTTTCAAGTGCTATTATTTCCGAATGACTACCCCAGCAGGAACGTTGTTCGATGAACGGTATATACAAATCACCGATGCAGGGCCGGGCAATTGGGTGCACGGCACCATCAACGGGTTTGATGGCTACAGCTTTTCGGCCATGGTATTCGAGAACGGTAGCAAGCATGGCATCGAAGGTAGCCGTGTCTCAAAGCTCCAACTCAAAAAGGGCTCAGCCGAACTTGCCTTCTTTGATCGAGGTTGGGACATTTCGCCCGCCACACCAGAGCAAGAGCAAATTGTGAAAGCTATTGTCGCCGGGTTTCCTGATTGATCCGATCTGAATGTGATTTCCATACCGTCTGTTATCACACTTTGACGCTATGTTGTTTCGCTCTCAGCCAGATCTTGTAGTTCTTTGATCAGTCTCAGGAGCTGATCCATTGTTAGAGTCGTTCCATAATATCCGTCACACAGCTCGGTAATCCGAAATCCTTTGTCGGTCTTCTCAATCGAAAAGACCTTGGACGATCCGTCGCCGAGGCAATCCAAAATGGTGGCGTATTCTTCTACCAGAATTTCATCGTGCCATTCATACACGGAAGGTTCGGAACTGGTCATATCAGCGGTCATCACTTTTGCGGAGCGGGCGTTTGCTCAATGAACCAGCCCCCAGAGAAAAGGCTGTTGTTCATTTGAACCGGACATCTTCATCCAAGCTCTCCGGCGTGGCGTACTCCCATAATTCCCGATCACCCCAATCCACAACCACGGCAAAGCCGTCAGCCCATTCGGATTCTCTCGCCTCGACTACCTTGCCGATCTGCCCCGGTTTTACGGCAGGGTTTTCCTCTTGAAGCACGCGCTTGATAACGGTCTTACCCACAAGGCCGTCTGCAGCTTCCTTAGAAAATCCGGTTATCGACATCTCACAAATCAATCTTTTCGTTTGCCGACCATGATTGCTCAGTCACCAGTTGATTTCGGTAGCATTTCAAGCAAGATTTTTCATAATCTATATTATCACGCCATGATTGAAATTGTCAGAAGCTCCGATGCCAGCTTTCTCCGTGTTTTTGCCTAGACTAATCCACGATCAGCAACGGACACCTGAGTCAGGAAACGGTCAGGACGGTCGATGACCCGACTCGGACATCTTGGTGCAAAGCAGCTAACGGGGCTCGGAGCCCGATCTGAGAGGTTCGGGTTAGGTACTCGCATCGACACTTTCGGCCCATTCCTGCCGTTCGCGTCACGTATGCTTTGTTGCGATGCGGCCCGTGATTCCAGACATTCGCTGCAGGTGCGAGCATAGAAAGTTGGTCGATGTCGCCAATGCGGACATATTGACCATAGGCATCTGGCGTGGTTGTCACAATTGCGACACGCGCTACGCAGTCACTTTGTGCCATAATGTATGTCCCGGCCGTGCGTCGCAAGGATGATCTTCGGAATGGCGAACTGAGTTGCTGCAGTAATGTATACGGCCTCTAAGTGGAGCCTTTGTGCTCCGGGCCATCATGGATATCCGCGCGCATCTTCGGCTGATTAGCGGATCGACCTCACTGGGCCATTATGGCACCCAGCCTTTGCGATGCGACGGGCAGTCTGTTCGTCCATCTCCTTAGTCCACCTCGCAGACCTCGGTTGGAAAGCTCTCTGATTACATCCTGTTGTCATCCTTGACGTTAGCGGGGTTACGTAAGCCATCCCCTCGGAGCCACCGTCGCTCGCTCACCTGATCGGGTGAGCGACGGTGGCGGAGCGGGGTGGCGGCCATCCTCTTGGTGAACCCGAGCGCGTCTGTCTCAGCCGACACGTGCGATGCCTTTCGGTTGATAGACGACGCCATGGGCCAACACGCTCCAGGCGATGCGGGCCAGCTTGTTGGCAAGGGCGATCACCAGCATATTGCGATGCAGCCGCTTGGATGCGGCCTCGATCCAGGTCCACAGCCCCAGCCGCGCGGCGTGAGGCCGTTTCACCAGAACGATGTGTGCGGCCTGCACGAGAAGCGTGCGCAGATAGCGGTTGCCGCGCTTGGATATCCTTCCCAGGATTGTTCGGTCACCGGTGGAGGTCTGCCGCGGCACCAGCCCGAGCCAGGCGCTGAAGTCGCGGCCGCACGAGAACGCCGATCCATCTCCGATCGCGGCCACGATGGCGCTCGAGATGGTTGGACCGATGCCCGGAATGGTCGCCAGCCGCTGGCAGCTTTCGTCCGCCTCCGCGAGCAGTTCGATCTCATCCGTTAGCCCACCGATGCGCTCGTCGAGCCGCCGCCAGTCGCCGCACAGGTCCTGGATGATGCGGATCATGCGCGGCGATAGGCGGTCATCGCCGGAACTCAGGATGTCGGGAAGCGCCCTGCGCAAGGGGCCTGGCCCTTGGCGCACGGTAATGCCGCGCTCCATGAGGAAGCCACGGATCTGGTTGATCACGCCCGTGCGCCGGCTGACGAGCCGCGATCGTACGCGATGCAGCGCCGTAAGATCCATCTGCTCCGGCGTCTTGATGCGAACGAAGCGCATCGTCGGCCGCTGCACGGCTTCCGCAATCGCCTCGGCGTCCCGGTAATCGTTCTTGTGGCCCTTGAGGAACGGCTTCACATATTGCGCGGGGATCAGCCGTGCGTCGTGGCCCAGCGCCTCCAGTTGGCGCGCGATGTGATGGGCGCCGGCACAGGCTTCCATGCCAATGAGACAGCGCGGCATGTTCGCGAGACGGCGCTCGAGCTGGCCACGGCTCAGCTTGACTTGCAGCGCGATCGCGCCGCGCGCATCGAGGCCGATCAGATGGAAGCTGTTCTTACCCAGATCAATACCGATCGTGGAGATTGCGGTGTTCGTTGACTTGCGGGGCATGGCTCGTACTCCTGACTGTGCTTGCACCCCGCACAATAGCTGCTGGCGGGGCAGGAGCACGGCCGGGCCATCCCATTAGCGGACATTTAGCTTATACGAAAAATGGATCTGTTCTGTCCGGAAATGTTCCACGTTAGTGTTATATGCGTAACTTGGATGGATCCGTGTGGCTAGGGGTGGTGCAATGAAACTCTATACGTTCTTCCAATCAGGATCGGCATACCGGGCCAGAATCGCGCTGGCACTCAAAAAGATCGATTTCGAACCCATCTATGTTGTCGGTGGTCGAGGCCCCAACGATTTGAAACAACAGGAATACCTGAGACTAAATCCATCTGCCATAGTGCCCACGCTCATCGATGGCAGTACTGTTCTGACCCAGACCATGGCCATCATGGAATACTTGGAAGAGACCCATCCTGAGCCACCGCTGTTGCCGCCGGAAGCCGCCGTTCGCGCCCGAGTACGCGCCATGGCTCAGATCATGGTCAGCGATACCCATCCGCTTTCGACGGCGCGGGTCATCGACTATTTGGACTCGACACTGGAACTGCCCAAGGAGAGGTGGCAGGGCTGGCTCCGTCACTGGAACGAGCGCGGCTTCACCGTCATTGAGAAGATGCTGACGGAAGACGGCGTCGTCGGTGCATATTGCCACGGCGATGCGCCGACCATGGCCGACATCGCCTTAGTCTCTCAGGTTTTCGTGGCGAAGAAGTTCGGGGCCGATTTTTCAAGCACCCCTACCGTGACGCGGGTCTACAACACCTGTATGGAGCATCCAGCCTTCTCAGATACCGCGCCCGACAAACAGCCTGACGCACAATCCACCAAATGACTTACCGATGTCCGCTTTGGGTCATTTGCAGACCACCGGCTAGCCACATCAATTGCGCGTGAAGGTTGTAAGGCCATAATGGCGATGCGCAAAAACGGTCGTTATCGCAGCATTTTTCCACTGCAACCCAGGCGAGCAGTGCCTCATTTTGTAAAGATCGGCCGACGAGTGGCCATTGGTCCGCTTCGTGCCAGGAGCGGACGTTAAGAGGGCGTGCGCAGGTCAGTGCCGCGCCAACCTATGTCGGTTGGCGCGGCCGGATGCGTCAGGGCGCGACGATCTGCGCATAATCTCCGCGGGTGCGCAGTGTGAAGGTCACGGGCGCATTGGTGCGGTTGCGCCAGAACCAACCGTGCTTGCCCTTGAAAGCAGCAACAAGCTTTCCGGCCTGCTCGGGCACGCCGCGCCCCTTCTCATAGCTGACCCGCTGCCCCCCGCCGGCGCCATGGGTGTCGTAGTTGAGCACGGCGCCATTGGCCGTCCACTCAAACTCAGCGACGCTTCCTTTGTTCATCACAAGCTTGAACTCGATCCCTTGAGTCGGCGCGAGCGTGTAACTCACTTCGTCGCGCCATTCGGGAGCTTGTGGTGCGGCGGGTTCGGCCCGCGCCGTGGGTTTGGGTTCATCCACCGGCGCCGGGACCGGCACTGCAGCAGGGGCCGAGGTTGAGGGGGGAAGTGGTTTGGCGCCTATCGCAGCTTTGATACTTGCCAGCTCCGCTTCAATAGTATCCAGCCGCCCCAAGAGTGCCGGATCAGAGGACACTTTGTTGGCCGCAGCTCTCGCGGCGAGGACGGCATCTTCATTGGCGGCCTCCGCATAGAGCTGTTGCTTGATTTCGCCCATCTGGGTGAGCCCCAACGTGCGGCCGACACCGGTCGGATCCACTCCGTATTCCGCAGGAAGCCAAAAGAATACAAGGATGATCGCGGCCGCCATTGCGGAGCCAAGCGTGGCATGCAAGAGCCCGCCAGAGGTCACCCGGACGCCCTGAATATGCCCGGTCTGCTCGGGCTGCGGCGCATATGCGGGCTCTGACTGCTGATAAGAAGTGGTTTCGTGATCGAAATGTTGTCTTTGCATCTTATTTTCCTCCTGCCTTTCAGGTGGCAGCGAAATAGCCGGTGATCTGGAGGCCCATCAGAGCGAACCCGGCTGTCATCAGGACGACGTTCGCTGAGTAGGCCTGCCGGGCAAATGACGGCATCGCCCGCCAATAGCGCATCACCACGAGAATTGCGGCCAGCGCAATCAGTTGCCCCACCTCAACGCCGAAATTGAAGGCAATGAGATTCGGCCACAGCCCATCCGGTGAGATGTTGTAGTTGATGATCCGCGAGGCCAGGCCGAAGCCGTGTAGAAAGCCGAAGATCAGCGTCGCGGCTTTGGTTGAGGGCTGAAATCCGAACCAGAGCGGAAAGGCGCCGAGATTGTCGAGGGCCTTGTAAACCACCGAAAAGCCGATGATGGCGTCGATGATATAGCTGCTGATGCCGAAATCGAACCAGACGCCCAGTAGCATCGTGGTTGAATGCCCGATGGCGAAAAGAGTGACGTAGGTTCCGATCTGCTTGAAGCCGTGCAGAAAAAAAATCACGCCGAAAAGGAAAAGCAGGTGATCGTATCCGGTGACCATGTGCTTGGCACCAAGATAAATGAACGGGATGAGGTGGACGCCCGCGATCTCCTGAATATAGCCTTTGTCGCCTAGCGTAACCGCATGCGCGAGGGCCGCATCGGCCCAAGAAAGGGATGCTGCGGCAACGAGCAAGAGAACGGGCCCGCGGCGCGTGCCAACTCCGCGCCCGCGCAACGCGGCCGGTTGAATTGTCATGTTGTACTCCTGTGTCTGAACAGTTTGATCTGGCGCCAACAGGGCGCGGTACCGAGTACTGTTCAGACAGTGCGAGGCGGGCGCTTTGGTCCGTCGGGATTGAGCTGCCGCAGGGTATCGACTCGCACGCCCTGCCCACTTTCAGAAAACAGTTGCTGCGCGCTAGCCGTCTGACTGAGGAGCGCCTGAAGCTGGTGTTCGTGGTCCGTCGCGTCGTGGCCACCGATCGGGAAGCTGATGCTATCGCATGGCGCTTCACCATGCGCGTGGCCGTGCGCCGCGATCTCGTCAGGCATATCGAGTCCTGCAACGGTCGCGGCCTTGCCGACAACAGGGCCGTGCGTCAGAGACACAACGAGGGGAGCGAGAAGGAGCGCAATTACGTTCGCCAGCACGACGATACGTCGTGCTGCTCGCCGTGATCTGGAATGGAAGGGCTCCCCGCCCATGCTCAACCTCGTTCATACGCTGTGTCAGCGCGGCCTTGCTATATCCCCATTGGGGCTGAATCAAGGACTAATGCCGAGGTCATTAGCTGTTCAATGCGACATAGATACCGAAGGCAGTGACACCCAATGCACCGCAAGTCTCTAGCCCGCGTCCGATCCGGCGCGGCCAGTCGCCAAACCGGGTTAGGAGGTTCAACGTCCTGTCGCGGGCGAATATTGCCCCAAGCGCAAACAGTGCGAGCGTCGCGATGAGCCCCATTGCCATCGCCGACGAGACCGCAAGGCCGGCCAGAACGACCCCGCTTGAAACGGCGTAAACCATGACGAAAGTGGTCAAAGGGCACGGCACGAGCCCGGTTGTAACGGCAAGGATCCCTGAGGTTTTGACGGAATCACCCGTGCCGGACACGCTGCGTTTGCGAAGTGCGCGCCAGAGCAGCCAGGCGCCAATCATCGCGACAAGCACACCGCTCGCAAGTTCGACGTCGGGCGCACGTCCTGCGCCGCCGAGCGTGCGCTGGAGCAGACTAAAGCCGGCGAGAACGAGGAGAATCGCAGAGAGCACATGGGTCACGGCGAGCGTGGCTGCCATTGCGAAGCCGCGCCACGGGTGACCGCCATGGCCGAGGAAATAGGAGACGAGAACCGTCTTGCCGTGGCCTGGCATGAACGCGTGGACGAAGCCGAAGAAAAAGGCAGTGGCCACCGCGATTCCAAGTGCTAACGGGTCCCATGATCCCGTGGCAACGGAGAGCTGATCCGTCATCCCGCGGTACAACCACGTCTGTATCTCGACAAGGAGGTTCGTCATTGCGTCGTGCTATTGCGCATCAGTGGTCTAAGTATGTCCGATAAGGGTCTTGGCTGTTCTCTAATTCCGGGACTGCTGTCAAGCTCTCCGCGATTGTCCTTGCCGGGTTCAGGGTTCTCTCCGCGGTAGGCACACCAAGGAGAGCTGACAACCAACCCCCGAGTTAGAGAACACCCAGGGTCAAACTTTCGCATTCGAATCCCACGGGATTATCGCGTCTGCGACATCGCTCGGAGGTCGCGACAGGGCTCAGAGCAGAAGCGGTGGCGCCACCGGCTGTCGCCATCACTTGGACTCATCGATGTCTGGTTTCGGTTAATTGGCTTGAGATTTTGCACCTGCAGCGAAGGGCCGCTTCCCGCCCGAAGTAACCAATAGCCACCCTCTGTCAAAGGTCCGCAAGTTTCGCGTTGTCGACCTCAAGACTGCGATGGCTAAAGCGTCTAGGAGTGGCAATCCCGGACTCTCTGTCTATCTGACATCCTATTCTGTGATGCATCCGATAGCTGCCATTCGATACCGAAAGTACGTCTGGAATGTCTGTCCGAATTTATGCGGGAGAATTTTCATAAGTAATATTATCACACAATAATATCAATGGCTTAGAGGGCTGTAACCTCTCACGATAATTGTCGTGCCACGCTGATCCCAGTTTCGCGATCGCTGCACAGCCGTGTAGATAACTCTGACTTTTCGGATTTGATCGTTGATTGCCTCCCGAAAATTGTGACACTGATTGAGCGAGGCGATGAAATATGCCGTTAGAAACGGAAAGCATAACCAACAATGGATTTGAGGAGATCTACTCCTGGGATACTGAAGATGAGGAAGGCACACGCAAACTCGTCTTCAAGAAGGACCACGATAACCGGATTATAGAATGGTACTCCCGTGACGATGATTTCCCGCTGCGGCCCATCATTTTCGAGGGCTTCCGTGGTATTCCATCCGAACTGGCCGAAGCCGGTTACATCAAAGGCCCGCTCGGCTATCACCTTTCCCGCAAGATCAGCGACCTTCAGGTGCAGGAACTAACGATCTCGCGTACCGCTGACGCCTATGTCCGGAAAATACCCAATGCCGGATACAGAATGATCATTCCCTACAAGGATTTTAGCGATATCGCGGCCCGCTTCCGGGGCATCACAACCGAAGCGCAAACAGATAGGCGCATCATTGCTGACGCCGCTTTTCACAACCTCTTTCCGACAAGGTTTCAGGCATCAGAGGCATCCCTGCGCAGACGACTCACACGCCTGCTCAATGGCCTTGATGAAGCCGTCATTGGGGAAATGAGCGCAGAGGAAATTGACCGCGTTCTTGATTTCACGAAATCGATTTTGGAAAGCCGCTACACCATGGCGCATAAGCGCCGTGACCTCTTTTCCGCAGCCAAGCTTCGCGTTGATAGTGTTGCCCTGTCAGAGGTGATCGAAAAGTTTGAATCCCAGCTGGCAGACGGCATCTCAGAAGCCAAGTGGGGCGAGTTTCTTCGCAAGAACCTCTTCCTTGTCGAATCCCGCTACATCCATGTGATCGAACAGCTCAATGTCGTCCTGGGCGGCACCCGCAACGTTGATTTCGGGTTGGTCGATAGCCAGGGCTACCTTGACCTCTTTGAAATCAAGCTGCCCACAACGAAGCTCATTGCGGCCAATACCGATCGGGGCAATTACTACTGGCACACCGATGCCGTCAAAGCGGTCGTGCAGGCCGAGAAATATCTGCACAATGCAGAGCGCCAGGCCACCGGGCTTGCCGAAGGTGTAGGCAGGCAGCGCGGCGTTGATGTCAAGGTTGTCAGGCCGCGGGCTGTGGTTGTCATGGGTACTTGGGATCAGCTCGACGATGATAACAAGGCCAATGATTTTCGCGTGCTGCGCACGTCCCTCAAGAACGTTGAAATCGTTCTCTATGATGAGTTTCTGGAAAGGCTCAAGAACCAGCAGGGCAAGGTCTACGTCTAGATAGTCACAAAAACGAAACGCTGCGTTTTCATCCCCGCCCTGCCAAGCCCTTCGCGGTATCTACCTGTCACGATCATCATCCCGCTCGATTTGTGAATTCAGCTCTTTGTTTTCTTTTTCCGCTGCCTCCAGACTTACCTCACGCGCCTCTTCGCGAAATTTCTCCAGATCCTCTTTGTGGATTTCACCGCCGCGCTCTAAAAATTCCCGGCTATCAGCTGAACGGTAATGCCCTATTGCCGCATTGCCGATATCCATCGCCTCATCCAGGCTGCAATTCCGGCCAAGGTCTTGCCATTCTCCCTTACCATCACACAACAGCAACCTTGCATTCCCACCTTTGTCGATTGCCACACTTTTGTCGTCAGGCAAGATTGCCGCGATCTTGTTACCTTCTATGTCGGTACGGTAATACGCGCCCTGCTCATGGCCTAGATTAGCATTCCTATCAAAAATCCAGTCTTGTCTTTCATGCTCGATATGTTTTGCGGACTTATCTTTCTCCATCAGACGTTCCCAAAGCTTTCCCGCACTGTCATCGACAACACGCACATCCCTATCGTACCAGACCCAGATGTAACTACCTTCAGCTTCCTCTTTCAGACGTGCTGAGCGCCTTGATAAAGCGCAGCACGTCCAACCTCAGTTCCGGGTTTTCGATTTTACCATAGGCGCTCATCAACCTCTGAGCCTCGCCATCATCAACGGACATATCGCTTATGCACTTGATTGTTTCCCCCACCGGCCCGTTCAGATCTTCGAAGAAATACGCCACCGGAACGTTCAGCACATAGGCCATCCGGTACAAGCGGCTTGCCGATATCCTGTTACTGCCTTTTTCGTATTTCTGGATTTGCTGAAAAGTCACACCTGCTGCCTGCGCCAGCTTCTCCAGTGTGCACCCGCTTTGCTTCCGCCGCGCCTTTAAGCGGCTACCCACATGGATGTCTATCTCCGCAAAGGTGAATTCTTCAGCCATATCTGAAAATAATCGCTTTGTAACAAATAATTATAATATTGTTTTGTTCTTATATATATAAACAATAATGTGTAATAATGCAACATAAATCACTGCTATAGCAATATTTTCGTGGAAAGAACGCGATAGTATATTATCGCTTTACTATGTTTCTCAAATCTGCCAATGTTCTTGTTATGTTCCAACAGCACCGCAACATGAACAAGAATGCAGCCTTTGGCCTTTGGGCCGATGATTCAGCCGAGCACTACGCTATTGCCGCTGCCATCGATATTCTCAAAGAGGCGCTTGACCGTTGCCGGGATGAACCCATCCCGCCTGCCATGATCGACGAAGCACTGGATTACCTTGCCTCGCAAAGCGATAAGGCCGCAATCCATTGCCAGGGATTCCAGCATGGCCTGATTACCGCAGACCCTCACAACCGTTATATCCGCGTATCCCGCGCCCTGCATGGCATCGCCGCGCAGTTTCAGGTACATCTCACCTGAAGGTCTGGTATATCCCGATTGCCAAATTTCGTGATTTTCCGGAATTTTCGCTATCCTGTTATAGCGTTTGGTTTTCTGCAGATAGTATATTATGTTTGCAAAATTTCACGATTTTCACGAATTTTTGTGATATGATTATACTATGTTGGATTCTATGATCGATCTACCATCAGGCCGCGCCAAACTCGCCAAGGTCATCAGCACCGCAGGCGATGTGGTTAAAATCAGTGATGCTGAGACGGCACTGAACGTAACACGCACCGAAGCCGCCAAGCTCCTTTCCAGTTGGACAAAGCAGGGCTGGCTGCGCCGTGTCGGTAAAGGCAGCTATGTGCCCGTCCAGCTCGACATGCTCACAACGGAGCAGGTTGTCGATGATGCCTGGAAACTGGTTCCTGCCCTCTTTGATCCCGCTTACATTGCCGGGCGATCCGCCGCCGAGCATTGGGATCTCACCGAGCAGATATTCAAGGACATCCTTGTCTTCACGGCCAAGCCCGTGCGTGAGAAACAGATAGAAACCGGCGGCGTTATCTTCTCCCTCAAACATATTGCTCCAGAGAAGATATTCGGCACCAAAACCATCTGGCGCGGGGAAACCCGTGTCCCCGTTTCTGATCCGCACCGCACGATCATCGACATGCTTGATGAGCCCACCATTGGCGGCGGCATCCAGCATGTGTCCGAATGCTTTCGCCACTACCTGCACCGCCCCGACGCAAGCCTTGAAACCCTGCTGCTTTACGCAGACCGCATTGACAATGGCGCGCTCTTTAAGCGCCTTGGCTTTCTGTCCGAGCACGAGCCACAAGCAGAAATGTTGATCGCCCCGTGCAAACAACGCCTGACCAAGGGCCATGCCAAGCTTGATCCTGCCCTTTCCTGTCCGCGCCTCATTACAAGGTGGCGGCTCCGGGTTCCTGATAGCTGGCAGAAAGGCCCGCCGCCATGATCAACAGGCAGGAAATTCTGCAGACCGCCTCAACCCTTAGCCTCAATCCGCATGTTGTCGAAAAAGATTATGCCCTTGGCTGGCTTCTGGCAGGAATTTCCCAACATGACGCCATCAGGGACAGTTGGGTTTTCAAGGGCGGCACCTGCCTGAAAAAATGCTTCTTCGAAACCTACCGCTTTTCAGAAGATCTCGATTTTACGCTGCAGGACGAATCCCACCTCGACGCCGCGTTTCTGGCTGGCGTCTTCGCTGAAATCTCCGAGTGGGTTTACGATCAGACAGGCCTTGAGCTGCCGACCGATCGCCAAGATTTTGATGTCTACCAAAATCCGCGCGGCAATCTCTCCTGCCAGGGCAAGATCAGCTATCGCGGCCCTGTGTCCCCCCGCTCAGGAGGATTGCCTCGTGTCAAACTTGATCTCACAGCTGATGAACGGCTTGTCCTTCCCCCCATTCGCGTCCCGATTTTTCATCCCTATAGCGATGAGCCGGATGGCGGTATCGACATACTGACTTATGCATACGAAGAAGCCTTTGGCGAAAAAGTCAGGGCGCTTGCAGAGCGCACCCGGCCACGCGACCTCTACGATGTCATCAACCTCTACCGAAATACCGACGCAAGACCGGCGGCGTCCGTTATCCTCGATGTGCTCACTCAGAAATGCGAATTCAAAGGCATCCCCGTTCCCGCCATAGACGACCTCACGCCCCACAAGCCTGATCTTGAAGGCGCATGGGGCAATATGCTGGATCACCAACTTCCGGATTTACCGCCCGTTGAATCTTTCTGGAACGCCTTGCCGGAGTTTTTCGCATGGCTTCTTGAAGGCCTCGTTCCAGATGCCCCCGCCGCATACGCTCTTGCTGGCGGCGAGACAGTTATCCGCGCCCGCTCACTGCGATTGCCTGTTGCTGCAGCGGCGCAGTCTTTCCTTGAAGTCATCCGGTTTGCTGCAGCCAACCGTCTTTGCGTTGATCTTCAGTATCAGAATTCTATCCGGCGCATCGAGCCGTACTCCTTGCGTGAAACAAGGGACGGCAACATCATCCTGCATGCATGGAATAGAAATAGCGATGCACATCGCAGCTACCGCGTAGACAGGATACAAGACGCACAAACGACCAATGAATCCTTTATCCCGCGCTATGAAGTTGAGCTGACCCCAAGCGGTCCGGTAGCCATCCCGCCAACATCACGGACCAGCAGTTCAATTTTCGGATCATCCCGCGCTTCTGCGCCGCGACGTTCATCCCGTCGCCGCGCCAGCACATCGTCTGGCCCAACATATGTTTATCAATGCGGGGTATGCAGCAAGAAATTCCGCCGCAAGACGGCTAATGGCAGACTTAACCGCCATAAAGCCCCCGGCGGATATCAATGCATGGGCACCATGGGCATTCTCGTAGATACCCAGTACTGACGATCATCGATGTTGTCGCTGCCGCCGGCGGCGGCATCCCTATGTCACGCTGTCACCAAACGTTTCCTCAAAGAGGTTTTCAAAACGTGCAGCTTCTTCAGCTGTCAGATCCTTGAATTCTCCTTCACGAGCGCGCTTGGATAAGCGCCCCTCATTCTGCTTGAGAAAACGAAACAGCAGATCGATCAGGCTGTCCGGCATATCGACGGTCATTTCCACCCCGGCCTTGAATCGATCATAACGCTGCAGGAAGTCTGTTTCATGTGGCAGGTCTTCCTCTATCGTCTTGCGCACGCACCGATACAGGAACTCCACATGAGGAGTTGCATCGAAGAAACGATAGAAATCGCCCGTGTCGTTGAGGACATGCACGTTAAATTTTTTAGTCGGCTCCCAGTCTATGAGCGGAAGCAGCCGCTTTGAATAATCTTCCAGCACCCGGCCATACTCGTCCATCCATTCATGGATGGCCGCTGACACCGGGAAAACAACGCCGGGCGGATTGAAACCTCGCTGCGCCAGCACATGATGCACGAGGTAGCGGTGGATACGCCCATTCCCATCGGCAAAGGGGTGTATGTAGACGAAGCCAAACGCGAGAATGGTTGCCGCCATAACTGGATCGAGTTGCATGGCCGCGCCTTCATCAAAAGCCAGCAAACCATCGATCAGCGAACCAACATCCTCATGCCGCGCACTGATATGTTCAGGCAACGGCATGCGCGTATCGCGGTCATGATCTCCAACAAATCCGCCTTCATTCCGCAGCCCCATCTTTATGAAGCGGGCATCGCCAATGACAATCTGTTGCAGCCGCAGCAGTTTTGCCACATCGAGCGGTCTGCGCCCTGCTTCACCAATTGCCCGGCCCCAACGCTGCAGACGGTCATGCGGCGGGCTCTCACCTTCTATGGCGTAACTCGATTTTGAATCCTTCAGCAGCAAGAAGGCCGCTGCGCGCATCAGCACATCTTTCGGCACATCGGCAACGACTTCCTGCGCCAGTGTGCCCAAATCCATCTCTATGAATTTCTTGAGGTCTTCCGACTGGTAGACCATCGGGCAAAAGGCCGGTGTCCCCGGCAGGTTGTTCTTTACCCGGTGCCGCGATGAAACCTGCCCTTTCACCGCGTATTGCATTGCCTCGTGCACAACATCGACATAGCGCCCCCTTTTTGCGTCCGGAAGATCCAGCTTTTCCCCGAGCAACCATTCATAGAGAAACCAGATCCGCCGTGCGTAACCGCCAGTCGGTGAAGCCTGCACCATCTCCTCGACAGGCCCCGGCCCCACGGCCATAAAAAGACGCTTCAGGACACCAAGTTCCAACCCTTCATACCTGAGCGCGAACGTCAGGTGCCCTTCCAGAGTTGCCGCAGGCGCATAGCTAGGCCCGTAGATGTCCCAGCCATCTTCCCGGAAGAGCTTGTGACGCTCACCGGTTGCCGACAGGTGCCGGGGCAGCGGGACTGCCAGGCCGTAGGCATCGATCAATGCCGCGTACCCGGCAGGAATAGCTGTAACAGGAAGCCGTTTTTCCTGAAAAACGGTAACAGCTCCTAAAAATTGATTCTCAGCAGGCTTGTTCATAAAAACCGTACACCGCCCCCAAAAAATGATCACGTGGGGGCATTCCTTTCAAAATTGATTCTACACCCTAAAAAACGGTTCCTACAAGAAAAATATTCAAAAATTGATAACTTAGGCAGGAAATGCCCAAAAAATGTAACCCAAACAGACTGCCCTTACGCCTCTGGCACAATCTGTGTCACCTCACCACCACTACAAGCACATTGACGGCAGCGGCCTGCTTAGCCCACCTTTGAATGTCTTCAAAATAGCGATGCCGTGAGCAATCCACGGCACCATCGTCACGACGATGGTGCCGGCGGATGCTCCTTTTTGCGTTTGATCATTCAACAGACTCTACAACTGCGTTAGCGTTGCTCGATGAGCCCTGCTTTTCAACCTTGCGGGGCCTGCCTCTTTTTTTGGCCTGGCTATCCGTAAACTCTACCTTCAGCCCGGCTTCAGATGCGAGACGCCGGATCGTTGCCTTGGCTTTCTTTTTCCGTTCCCGGTCTTCAGCCTGCGCTTTGCGCTGACGCTCCTTTTCCCGGTCATCAAGCAGCTTTTTAAGCTGCTGTGCCATCACTTCCAGCTCTTCATCCGTCTTGTATGTGAGATCCAGTTTTTCGCTCATGGAACCACCTCCAAATTACGCTATCGATATGGTTCATATGGAGGCGGTTGCCCGGTAGGGATTGGTCACAAGCTGTTCATTCCGCGACCAGCCATTGCGACTTTGACCCCGTTTGCTAGAAACCGTTTCACAAGCTGTTTTGCGGGAAATCCGATGACCCAGATTCATGATGAGGATTCATTTGCCACCAATGCGCGGCTCAATGCCGTTGGCGATGAATGCAAGGCCCTGCTCAAAACACACGCCGACAAAGGCGTGCCGAGCGAGAGCATTTTGACGGCCATGGGTTTATGTGCCGTGCGCTTTATGGTGGCCCTTCACGGCCCGGAAGCTGGCCATAAACTAATCGCCATGCTCGAAGAGAATTTACGCGATTCCCCAATTGACGCCGTACACCGTCATTAGCAACTTATCAGCTGCGCCTTCCTGGTTCCCGTCCCACTGCATTCCGAGCGATGTAAATTTGCGCTCTGTTATAGTATTGTTTATATTATTTCGATGTTAGATGAAAAATATGCAAATCAATATGGGTCAATTATCACGGCAAGCGATGTATTTAACAAATACGCGTTGTCAATTAGCCGTGATTTTAATGCTAACACCTTATGGTCAGACGATCTTAGGCGGGAACTGATCAGGGAGTTGCACCGTATTAAAGACATCTATCCGCAAGCAACGACCTACATTATGTGCCTTCAGACCGGTACTGACCCGGCACATTACGGGCTGGCCTGGCAATGCATAAAGCAAGACCTCGATACTCTCGCAGCTGCGCATTTCAATCCGGAACACGGGCGGATTCCACACCATCACTCATATTGCTAGCAGTAGCGCAGGCCTTCAAAATTCCAGCCGTTCCAATCTATGCCTATAAGTCAGTTTTGCGCCCCCGGACGGAAAACCGGCCGGGACAGGCTCTATGGCGCTAGCCCCGGATCAAGTCCGGGGCAAGCTCTACCGCGCCAGCAAAGCTGTCACGGCCCATTCGGGTAACGATCCCTGGCGTAAGAAAGATTATTGCGGACGGCTTCACAAGGGCGTGCTCGGTCCGAAAAACAAAGTTGTTTCTCCTGCGGGTCCGCCGTTGAACCTTGCTTAGCCGAACGACGCGTCCCGCCACCTTCAAAGTGGTGGCTCCTTGCAGTCTTCATTTTTGTTTGGTTTTTAGATTTCAGGTAGCCAGTGACAGCGGCTCGCAACGCAAGGACATCTGCCATGGGCCATCCCGGCAATCATCCATTGCGCGGGTAAATCCCTATTTTTTTATCTCTTACGAATTCGTTCAGTGTACCTGCCGTTGGCACGCCGCCTCAATGCTCAAAGATCCTTTCGTTTTTTGTGTCACGAAAAAAACGAAGAGGATCTTGTGACCCGGCGCACCCCCGGCAGATCCAAATCCTTTGTTCGAAGAGTCAATTCAACAAAGGAGAAAACGATGAAACTCTTGCTACTACAAATCCAACACAAGCACGGTGACAACCATTCCCTGCATGCAACCCGCGAGTCACTTGACCGCGAACTTTATCAGTATGTCAGCGACGAGTGGGATGACGGCATTTCAAGGCAATACGGACCCTTGAGGGCGCACAGCGCCGATCAGGCCGTAGAGATATATTTTGCCTGTTGGCAGGATGCCCTTGATGGTGAGCGTTATGAAATCCATCAGCTTGATCTGCCCGAAGACCGGACATTGATGACCGCGCTTAAGAACCTCGTGCGAGATTGCAGCACCATGCGCGGCAACCCTTCAGCGATCGAGAATATCCGCTTCCAAAGCCTGCCACAGGCGCAAGCGGCTATTGGCCAGTTCCAAAAAGACTATCCCCTAAATCACAGCGAAGAAGCCCGGCATTCCTGGGCCAGCTAACTCCTGTCTGCCTGATTGCAGCACCGGAAAGCTCTTCACCGGGCTTTCCCATGGTGCAATTCCGCACCCAATAAAACTAAGGAAGAAAACTATGAAAAACGAACTAAAATATATTGATCTTAAAGACCTTAAACTCTCAACCGCCAACGTGCGAAAACACGGCGCGAATGATGTTGGCGACCTTGTTGCCAGCATCAATAGCATTGGCGTCATACAGCCCCTACTGGTCAGGCCCAATTGCGAAGGGTTTGACGTGGTAGCAGGACAACGCCGCTTGCTGGCCTGTCAGGACATTGAGAAGGAAACAGGCAGTTTTGAACTTGTTCCCTGCCTTGTGCTTGGCAGCAGCGATGATGCCGCCGCGATTGAAGCCTCGCTCGCTGAAAATTTTGCCCGTCTGCCGATGGATGAAATGGATCAGTACGAAGCCTTTTCCGCACTGGAACAGCAAGGCCAAAGCGCGGAAGACATCGCCTCTCATTTCGGGATAAGCGAAAGTATCGTGCGCCGCCGTCTTGCTCTGGGCAGTCTTGATCCTGCTATCCGCAAGGCATACCGCGACGAGCAGATCAACGTTCAGACCATCCGCGCATTAACGATGGCCACGCCAAAAAAGCAAAAAGCTTGGCTCAAGCTCTTCAAAGACCCCAAGGGTAATGCCCCGAAGGGATGGCAACTCAAAGCATGGCTCTTCGGCGGCAAGGAAATACCTGTCGAAAACGCCATATTTGATCTGAAAGACTACAAGGGAACGATCATTCCCGACCTGTTCAGCGAGGATGAGTTTTTTGCCGATCCGGATAAATTCTGGAAGTGCCAGAACAAGGCCATTGCCGATCTACAGAAGGCATACCTTGATGATGGCTGGCAAGAAGCCGTTATCCTCGATATCGGCAAGACCATCGGCTACGAGGGTTACTCACAATGGCCCAAGAAAGAAGGCGGCAGGGTTTACATTGCCATCCACAGCGACGGCCAGGTGCAATCCCACGAAGGCTACCTGCCCCGCAAAGAAGCCCAAAAGCTTGAGCGTGCCAAGGCCACGCTTAAAGGTGAAGCGCCCAAGCCGAAATCAACGCCTGAGCTGACCAAAGCCGCGTCCCGTTACTGCCAGCTTCATCATCACAATGCGGTTCGCAACGAACTGCTGAAAGCGCCAGCCATAGCGCTTAGGCTCATGATCGCGCATGCGATCTGTTGCTCCGGCAACTGGGAAACTTCCCCGGAAACTCAACGGGCCAACAACAATGACGCCATCAGGAAAAGCCTGAAAGACAGCAAGGCACAGAAGGCTTTCAAAGCTGAAAGGGAGGAAATCAAGAAGCTTCTGGGCATTCCTGCCAAGCATGCCTTCATGTTCACGCCATGGCACGGACGGCCTGATTTTCTGGCTACTTTCACCCGACTCTTTGAGCTGAGCGACAAAGACGTAATGCGTGTTCTCACATTCGTCATGGCTGAGACTTTAAGTGCCGGAAGCGAGTCAGTCGAAATGCTCGCCTGCCTGCTTGATGTGGAAATGGGTCAATGGTGGAAACCAGATCAGCCATTCTTCGACTTGCTACGTGACAAGGAAGCCATCAATGCCATGCTGGCTGAAGTTGCCAGTAAGCCCGTTGCCAAGGCCAATTCTACCGCGACGGCAAAGGCCCAAAAGACCAGCATTCAGAACTATCTGAGCGGCAAGGGCGTCGGCCCTAAACCCAAAGACTGGAAACCGCGCTACATGCGCTTTCCGGTAACTGGCTACACCAAGCGGGCAGGAAACGGGCCTACTCAGCGTTGGAAGAAATATTCCAAGCTTTTCAAAACGGCCAAATAATCTACCCCCTCAAACTTGGCTGTCCGGTTCCTATCACAGGAGCCGGGCAGCTCTTTTTTTAAGGAGATTTCAAATGGAACTATTCAATGTAAGTGATCTGAATCAGGCTTCAGCCCTGTCCGATAGCACGCGGGGCATGCTGTCCGTTCTTTGCGATATGGGCTGCTCCAAGCATGTTATAGCCGCCCTTCTTAGCATGGACAAAGCCCACAAAGACCACATCGCATATCTAACAGGCCCGGTAGTTCAGCATCGCTCACCATGGGCAGAATCCACGCCACCATGGCTTTACAAGGCCATCACCGGCGACCGCCTGCGCATAATATTAGAAGAGCACGATAAGGGCATTACCGGATGGCGGGTTGGTCCGGCAGAGCTGACAACCGTTATGTACCCCGCCACGATGGATGCTCCCATGCGCATGGAATATGCCGACATTTATCTTTGGGCTTCCGCGCAGGCTTCAGCACGCCATTACGGCAAGAGCATTGATGAAATGTCGAAGCAGATTGGCATCGAGCCTGTTCCTGATCGACTGCTAACCGAACCATCAGGGCGCTATCATCAGGACTACAAACATCTTTGCTCAGATATCCGCCGCCGTGTCGTTCGGGCCGCGCCTTCAGGTAAGGCACCCGCCAAGACCAAGCCAGCCGCACCGGATATCACAACCGAGCAGATGTCCCTCTTTTAAATCATTTCAAAGCAGGAGAATCTTTATGCACCAGCCAAAACTCTTACCTACCCGCGCCGATTACATACTGCCCGGCAACACCACGCCTAAACGCCTTGCAGCCCGCACTAAACGCAAGATGACCAGCATCCGCGAAAACATCGAAACCCTGTCCGCCCCCTGGATCGAGATTGATAATTCCGTCGAGGGTGCCCTTGATGAGCTGATTGCAGCCTTTGATGAATTTGAACGCCAAATTGATGGTTCCGTAGACTACCTTCTGGAAACGGCCCCTTACTCCTAGGCTCCTTACTCACCACTACAGCAGGCGGTTCAACCGCACATCATAAGCGAGATGCTGTCACTTTTCGGTTGACGGTTCAGACTGACCAGTTTCCGCCTTTCCCTCCTTTTCCCGGTTTCCTCAAAAACAAACGCGTGTAGCCGCCCGCACCGACGCGTCAAGCCAAAGATCCTTTCGTTTTCGGTTCCTTCCCCCTTCGGCGGTTCCTTCCAACAACGAAGAGGATCTCGGATGACCCGCCGCCTAAACCGGGCGGCTCCTTTTCCGGCGTTTTTCGGAAACCCGTACAGGAAAAGGAGACCAGTCATGGCCAATCAGAAAACTTCCCGACCCGATGTGTATACCCGCATCACCGATACGATCGTACAAGCACTTGAACAAGGCACACGCCCATGGATGAAGCCGTGGAGCGCGGAAAATACCAACGGGCGCATCACCAAGCCGCTACGCCATCACGGCATTCCCTATACCGGGATCAATATCATCATGCTCTGGTCATCAGCGGTTGCGCAGGGCTTTGCCGCCCCGATCTGGATGACGTACCGCCAAGCAAACGAACTTGGCGCGCAGGTACGCAAAGGCGAGCGCGGCTCACTGGTCGTCTATGCCAACACCATTTCCCGTACCGAGCAAAATGATAACGGCGAGGAAGAAGAGCACTTCATACCCTTCATGAAAGGCTACACCGTCTTTAACGTCGAGCAAATCGACAGCCTGCCAGAGCAGTATTACGGCATTCCCGAACCCGTTCTTGATCCTATTGAAAGGATCGAATCCGCCGAGAATTTCTTTGCATCAACCCAAGCTGATATCCGCCACGGTGGAAACCGCGCCTACTACTCAATCTCTTCAGATCATATCCAGATGCCGCACTTCCAGACTTTTACAAATCCCGAAAGCTACTACGCTGTCCTGGCACATGAGTCCACGCACTGGACACGCCACGACTCCCGCCTTCACAGGGATTTCGGACGCAAGCGCTTTGGCGATGAAGGCTACGCCATGGAAGAGCTGGTTGCCGAACTGGGCAGTGCATTTCTTTCCGCCGATCTCGAACTGACACCGGAAATCCGCGAGGACCACGCCAGCTATATTGAAAGCTGGATAAAGGTTCTCAAAGACGACAAGCGTGCCATCTTCACCGCCGCTGCACACGCGCAGCGCGCCGCCGATTTCCTGCATAGCTTGCAGCCCCAGATCATCAGCGAGGCTGCGGAATGACGCAGCCTTCCAAAAAGGCTCGGAACTCACCACCAAAGCAGGCGGGTTGCCTTAGCTTCTACGGATTCGCCTCGCCCCGATAAGTGAGGGCGAGGACGATCCATACGAAGCAGGCAACGAAACATCCCTCTATTCTCATCCCATAAAAACCCCTATCACTTTTTGACAACCCTTATCTTTTACTGATAAGATACCTATATGGGTAAGGGCAGGAAGGATCATACGCTTGAAGCGCTGTTAGACCTTAGTGGAGAAACGCACTTCGTCGATGACAAACAATCATACTGGGTGAAATATGAAGTCACCCGCATTGAGCCGACCGACGAAAAGCCCCACGGAATCGACTACTCGCTCACGCTTCATGATCCGACCGGCAAGCGCATTCTCGGCTACGACAATGCGCACCCGACCAAAGCGACAGACGGCCCTGGCGGGAAGAAAACGAAATCGCAGGATCACAAGCACCGCTATGACACTGTGCGCCCTTACAAGTTCACCGATGCCGGAACTCTCATGGAGGATTTCTGGACTGACGTGGAAAAGCTACTCAAAGAGAAAGGGGTTATGAAATGACAACACTAAAAATAGGAATTGCCACTTTCGAGCAGATGCGTGACCGGTCAGTCGCCATTGCCAAGGGTGATTATAAGCCCAAGCGCGGTGAACCCAAAATCTGGTTCACGTCCATGCAGAGCTTTGCCCGCGTTCTCTCAGAGCAAAACCGTGAGCTTTTGGGCTTGATCGCGCAGGCGCAGCCCGAATCTCTTCAGGAGCTTGAGGATATGACAGGGCGCAAGGTTTCCAACCTTTCGCGCACTCTGAAGAAGATGGAAAAATACGGCATCGTCACCTTGAAGAAAGGCAAGCAGGGCCGCATTAAGCCTCTCTTTCCCTACTCAGGATTTGTGCTCGATTTGCCAGTTGCAGCGATGGCAAAGGAAAACCAGAAAGCAGCCCAGCCGCGACGTTAGCCTGTCTGAAGTCCTTGCGTTCCCATAACCCTGCCTGTCTCGTTTAGACCAGAAGCATACCTGCGGCCTTTCACGTGTCAGATCGACGTGAGGGGCCGTTTTCGTTTGGCTTTTTCTAAAGTCCGTGCCGGATAAGGGATTTCATCACCCCTTTGTTTTTTTGCCGTTTAACGACCTCTAACCCTGAACCTGCGGAGCGGAAGAAAGGTCAATACCCTGCCCGATCCATTCGCTCCGCTCCCGTGTTGGGAATGACTTTCTCCTTTCTCCTTCGGCAACAGGAGGCCGTGTTCAACGTCAAAACAAAGGAGATTTAAAATGACCGACACAAAGAAAAATTACGAACCAAACTATCCGTCCCACAACGTCTTTCACGTGCCCGAAGGCAAAAACGCTTTCTGGACCAAGATCGGGGCAGCCTGGGAACACAAAGACGGTGACGGCTACAATATCGAGCTGGATTTGGTTCCCCTTCGCCAAGGACGCATCGTCCTGCGCAAATACGAGCCTCAAACCAATGAGGAAGAAAACAAAAAAGAGAAGGCCGCTAAATAGCGGCCACTCGCCTCCCTCAAAAAGGACTGCATACGATAGTGTGCAGTCCTTCTTTTAATCCCGCGAAACCTCAAACCCCTGCTGTTCCCATGTCAACACGCCGGGAGTCGTAAGGGCCGGATTCTCAGTTGTCATACGCTCGAAAATGATACGCGACAGGTAATCTTCATAGCCCGTATCTGCCTGCAATTTTCCGCTGTTCAGCTGCTCCAGAAAATACTCGTGCAGCGCTATCGGCAGGCACAAAGACACCCAATCATATTGCTCGTCAGCCTTATCTTTCCCGGTCATCCTTGCCCTGCCTGCTTAACTTGTCCCATTTCTTTTTCTTATTCTGCCATTCCGGCCTGTCCTGCCAGCCTTCGCCGTAGCATGAATTCATAGCGAACTGCATAAGCAAATCGCCCTCAAACCGGCGATAAAGACTATACAAATCGTCCGAGCTCAGCGCTGACACATCTTGTCCGGCCATGCCGCCGTTACGCTGAAAGACGCCCCAATAGCCGACATCATCACAGCGCACGATAAAATTCGGCGTATCCAGTTCACCGCTATTAACGCGCTTCTGCTCTTCACGATCCTCGCTGCTACGGTTCCAGAACCGGTCATGAAAATTCACAACCCCCCCGATCGTTCCATAATCGCGTCTGACTTGCAGCCACGTTTCAAGATTATCATTCCAACGGAAATTGGCGTGCGCACGCCTGATAACCATTTGCCGGTCAATTTCTTCCCCGCGCTCTTCAAACCAGTTTTTTGCCCCGGACTTTCCCGTCAAATAAGCCCAGATCCTCTTGAGCCACCGCATCACTCAATTCCAGCCACATCATCAATAATGTCCCCTGCCTTGAGCGTGAATAGCTCCTCGACTGTCGGTTCATCAATCTCGTTCAGGCGCAGATTGTGTCGATCAAGGCATGCCTGAAAAGCATTACGCACCGTGCGGCCATTGCCGAAGTTCTTGCCCTTCCTGGCCTGCAAGGCCAGCATCAGAGCCTTCACTTGCTTCTTTGCCGCAGGTGCAAGCCCGTACTCATTTTCCTCGCAGAATTTGCGGAATATCTCTTCCATTTCTTCCGGCTCATAATCGGGAAAATCGATGACTTTGCCGAACCGGGATTTAAGGCCGGGATTGGATTCCAAGAAGCCATCCATTTCGTCCCGGTAGCCAGCTGCAATGACAACAATCCGGTCACGGTTGTTTTCCATGAACGTCATCAGCGCTTCGATGGCTTCACCACCAAAATCCTTGCCCTTCCATTTCGGGGCAAGGCTGTAGGCTTCATCGATGAACAGAACGCCATCTAACGCCTCTTCGCATTTTTCTTTCATCAAAGGCGCTGTGTGGCCGACATAGCGGCCAACGACATCGCCGCGCTCAACCTCAACCAAATGACCTTTTTCGAGCAGCCCGTTTTGGCGATAAACATCACCGATAATCCGGGCCACCGTCGTCTTGCCCGTACCCGGATTGCCGGTAAAAATCAGGTGCCGGGATATCGGCACAACTTTCAGCCCCGCCTCTTCACGTTTGCGGTTGGTATTGATCTGGGCAATGACGGACTTGGCTTCCTGTTTCACAGAGGCAAGCCCGATCATGCGTTCCAGATCCTCCAACGCATCACCTTCAATGGTTGCTTCCAGATTCTTATCTTCAAGCTCCGGAGCAGGTATTTCAGAAGCGCCGTTTGCTTTCGCAATTTCTTCTGCTTTGGTCTTCAGCTGCCCCGGAAGTTCGCCCGGCGGATGTAGCAAGCCCGTAGCACGCAACAGCGCTTTCATTTTTTCATTGTCTGTGTCGCCATTGCCATTTTCCGCAACGACTTCCTTTTTGCCTTTCTGTTTGGCTTTTGGTTTTTCGGCAGGCTTTGACTCCGGCTCTTTCCCTTCCTTCTTTGCAAGCCACGCATCAACAAGTTCCTGCGCATGATCGACCGCCTGCGCCTCTGTGCTGGCTGCGGATAAAATCGCGGCTTCCTGTTCTATGGTTGGTTCACCGGGAGGAGGCGGCGGACGGTGCGGCGGTGTCGGCGGTCTTTCATACCCGTCGGAAAAATCCGGATCAGGGTTGTACCACTTCTCCGGAAATGCCTTGTCGTAGTCGATACGCTTTAGAAGCAGCGGATCATCACCGCTGCGGAAAACAATCTGCCTGCCCAACTCCCTTGCCGTATCCCGGCCAATCTCGTCAGCCTCACGCAGATTATAAATTTCCTTCTGCACGCCATGCTTGATCGTCTGACGGCCAAGCTGTCTTACGAGATAGTCAGCAGTAGCCATATCATTCACCCCGAAAGCCTGCACAGCCCCAGCCCCGGAAAAAAAAGTCTCCCAATTCTGGGCGTAATTTTCGTGCAGCTGCGTAAGGTTTTGTACGATCGGCCATAGCCGCACGCCATAACTCGCCAGCCCGCCTGCAGCCCTTTGGATGCCATCCAGTTTTCCAAGGCTGAAAAATTCATCGAGAATATACAGCGTTTCAAACTCGCCCTTTCCGCCCTTTGATGCCGCCTGCAAAGACAGGTTCACAAACAGCCTCATGAAGCGCGAATGGGCATCCAGCAGCTCAGGCGGAAGCACCACATAAATGGTGGTCGGTTTTTCCTTGAGCTGGCTAATCAGGAATTCGCTTTCCCCGCCCAAAACACGCTGCATGGCAAGGCTATCCAGCCATGCCGTATTACGCATGATGGTCGTGAAAAAACTGCCCCGCTCGCGCACCCCCGCATTGCTGAAAGTTGCCGCCGCCGCCGCTGCCAATCCCCCCGCCTCATTGTTCAGCGCCATTTCGCCAAAAAGGCCGTCGAGATACTTGGCCTCCTTGCGCAAGGCAGAACGGACATCGAGCAGAGTCGCTACCCTGCCATCGTCTTTTCCCTTCATCAGCAAATGCGCAATCAGCCCGGAGATAATGGCCTTGGCACTTTCATCCCAATGCGCGTCTTTATCACTGCCGGAAACGATGAGGGCATCTGCTATGGCATCGATATCCTCACGTACTGTTTCGGCATCCATATCGATTGCAGAAAGCGGGTTGAATTTCTCTGATTTTCCCCACGGGGTAATACGAAACGGATCGAGCACATATACGTCCTGTCCAAGGAACTCTGTGACGCGGCCTCCTCCATGCGCGCGGCGGTGAGCCGTTACAGCCGCATTGGTTCCTTTCGGATCGATGACAAGCGCTGATCCCGGCCATGTCAGCAAATTCGGGATTATGGCGCTTCTTCCCTTACCGCTTCTTGTTGAAGCCAAGGTCAAAAGTCCACGATCGTCCCGCAGCCCTACTTTCCATCTTGGCTCAAAAAAAGAGGTGCCAAGAAGGATATCGCCCTTGCCAAAATGGCAGCGCCACTCTTCAACAATTCCGGCAAAAGAGGCAGACCCGCCGCTGCCCAGCTGGCTCATCCTGATCGCATTGCGCAGCGGCTTTGAGTACTGCCCTGTTTTTTCCTTCAGCCATTTTGTGATGCTTAGACCCCACGTGACCGAAACCACGATGACGACTAAAACCACCAAGGAAAAAACCGGCCACGGCAATCCTTCTAGAAACGCATCAAAGGAATCTGTATCCGCTGTAGCACTGCCGCCAAATACACTGCTGTCCCACGCCCAGATCCGGTTGCCGATCACCCACACGGTGAGGCCCCCAAGCGCGATAATCATGTAACCAAGCAGCACCCCGCCAACCAGATATGGCAACCCCAAAACCATGCCGATGACCCGCCGCCCCGGATTGGTGATCGCCCCGCGTTGATCCTGTTCTATGAATTTCGTGACATAGGCACCGGCTGCAATGGTAAGCGCCGCAAATATCAACCAGCCGACAATTTCCTGACCGCCCGGATCAAACCAAGCACGGAACAGGCGGCCAATGCTGGCACCGTTATAGAAGCCTAAAACCCCTCCAATCCCTGCAACAACAAGCCATGCAATAAGTTTTGCCATAGCCCGTATTCATACAGCCTTTGAAGATAGCCTGCCAGATGATGCAATACTGGGCACGACTTGGCCGCCGCAACACTTCAATCAGGAGTTTGGCCGCCGTTAGGTGGACAAACTGAATCAGGGTGGGTTGGGGGACAAATTGAGCATGAGGTAGCTCATGCTCACAGAGCGAATTCACGGCAACGTGAATTCTCATTTCTGCGCCAAAGGTGCAGGATAGCAAGATATGTTTTTATAGCATCAAAACCCTTACGGGTTTCTCACTATTAAAAACGTTTCTGCTCGGTGTAGCCACACCTCGCCGCATTTTCTGTATTCGTGATGGCACGACCTAAAAAACCGCCCGAAGAACTGCATTCTCACATCGTCCGGTTTACGGTGCGCCCGGCCGAATATGACCTGATCACCAAGGCCGCAACCGCAGCCCGGATGACGGTTTCCGAGTATGGCCGCGCCATGTGCCTAACCGGAAAAGTCACCGTCAAAAAAACACGCGGGCTTGATCCCGAAACGTTCAACCAGCTTCGCAAGATTGGCGTCAATCTCAATCAGGCCGTCCATAAATTACATGCGACAGGGAAAGCCCCGCCGTCATTGGAATCCGCAGCGCAAACAGTTGAGGATTTCATTCTCTCGCGTCTTGACGACGGTTCCTAATGGTTCCCCAGGTCGCAGATCGCGGTACGAGTTTTAAAGGTGCAGGGCAGTATTATCTTCACGATAAAGACGCGACCACCGCAGAGCGTGTTGAGTTTACGCACACCAAAAATCTCATCACAAATGACCCGCACAAGGCGATCAAATGCATGGCCTACACCGCCATGCATCAAAAAGATTTAAAGCGCGAAGCCGGTCTTTCCCTGCGGGGAAACCAAAAATGCGATAAGCCTGTCTATACCTACTCCCTGTCCTGGCATCCTGAGCAGGAACCCAGCAAAGAACATATGATCGAAGCGGCGAACGCCAGTCTTGAGTTCTTAGGGCTGGATGAGCACGAGGCGTTATTCGTTGCTCATAGTGATGAAGACCATCCCCACATCCATGTCATCGTCAATCTCGTCCACCCTGAAAACGGAATCACCGGCAAACTCTACAAGGACTATGACAAGTTTCAGGACTGGGCATACGAATATGAACGCGAGCACGGCAAAATCTACTGCGAGCAGCGCGCCGAAAACAGGGAGCGCAGGCAAAACGGCGAGTACGTCAAATACGAAAAAGAGACGCTCTATGACTGGCGCAGAAAGCGCCTTCGCGAGGATTTTGACCGCAGGCTTCAGCAGGAAAAAGACCTCACCGAAGAGCAGAAAAAACGCCGCACGGATCTGTACGATGCCAAGGAAAAAATCATCGCCCAGGAGCGCAAAGCCATACGTGATGCCACCCGCCACGAATGGCGCGATCTCTATAAAAAACAGGAGGAGGAAAAAGCCGCTCTTGCCGCCCGGCAGAAAACCAATAACGACCGCCTAAAAGAAGTCCTCGGGCAGCGCTCATTCGGTCAGACAGACCAAACCATCAGACGCCGTGAACGCCACCCCGCCGACCCGGCTTTAAAATACAAACGCAAGTTTCGGCATAAAGACAAAAGCAGCCGTTTTCAGCCTATGCCCGGCCAGCAAACAGGACGGCGGCAGAGCATCTTTGACGAGCCTGATCACGTTCGCAAAGGACGGCTATCAGACTACTTTCAGGACACTGCCTCGCAGACCGAACGCGAGACACCCGAACAGCAAAAAGAAAGGGAAGATAAAAACCGCAGACTCGCTGAAAAAGGCCGTGCTGATACCCTCAAAGACACGCTTGCCGACAAGGATGCCCTGCATCGTGATACAGCTGAGCGCACAGGCACCATGAAAGGACATTTTGGCGATAAAGCTGATCCTCTGCCCGAAAACAAATTGCGCCCCACGCTAGCCGGGCAGCGCAAAGAACACCGCTCTCAAAGAGAGCAGTTGGAGGATAGACACCAAACCCAAAGAAATGAGCTGGCCGGGCTCATCAGGGACCAGCAAAAAACCATCTTTAAGGAGATTAACAGCCTCTACAAGGACCAGCTGGAATCCGTCAAAAAGCAGGAACGAGAAGAGCGTGAGGCCCTAAAAAAAGATCAATCGAAACAATCCCAGGACACGGCAAAAGACATCACATCAGGCCGTGACATCGAGCAGTTTGACAAGGAGCAAGCCGACAAAAAATATGACGCATTTCGGGAAATGCGCGATGAAATCACCAACGAAAAAGACCGGGGCGATGACAGCCCCGACCGGAGCATAAAGCCGCCGGGAGGGCCAAAAAATGAATAAGAATCCCATCGCCCCTGTCACTGCTTTATAGGCCGAAGCTCATATTCGCAGTCCGGAAAATCAAGCTTCCAAGGCGTTTCGCCTGTCAGCTTTATCGTGCCATTTTGCGCAAGCTCAACATGCACATTTCCTACGATAATGCGGCGATCACCCGCCACTTCAATAAGCTCCGCTGGTGTTTTTTCTGGCATCTTACCTCGCTACAAAATCAATGCTCACACAGCATTAAACAAGTAAATCAAAACGCATAACTTCAAAAAAGTTGATGTAAAGCGTAAGAAAGACTATAACAGTATTCTGCTAATTAATAATATCCTAATAAATTATCCTGAAAATAGAGAATAGGGATTAATACAAGATGTGCGCGGAGAGTCCGCACATCTTGGCAAGGGGCATTGATTGCCTGCCCCGTTGCATCCCTGGCAACCAGCTTGTCGGCTGGACCACGACCAAAGAAAGACTTCGCCTCTCTCTTTGGAAACTCATGGATCAGGGCTTGGAGAATTGCCTCTCCACCTGAACCGAACCATGCACCGGAGCCTGGAGAATTGCCTCTCCATCCGGATTGGACCATGCACCAACATTGCGCTGTTGGATGACGCCCAAGGACAGCGTTTCCTTGGATGAACGAAAGGGGCTTTGTTTGGCAGGATCGGAGAATCGACTACGGCAAAAATCGATATCGTTTCGCTGCACCGATGAGGAGCACGAATCAATTCAAGCCATGTCCGATAGGGCAGGCTTGAGCATTGCCACTTTTTCCCGTTCCCAGGCACTTGATAAATCGCCGCCCCGATCCGCAAGACACCCCACAGCTGCACAAACTGAAATCGCCCGCCTGATTGGTCGGTTGGGCGAGGTTTCACAACAGCTTGAGGCGCTAAAAACCCCGGCCCATAATCCGGCATTGCTCGATACGATAGCCCGCGATTTATCCGACATCCGCAGCGCCGCTTTTAACGCCATGGGACGTGAGCCATGAACTTGAAGGGCGGACAGCGTGCAGGCGGCGTGGATCAGGCCGTGCACTTGCTAAACCGGCTCGATAACGATGAAGTCGAGGTTATCGAAATTCGCGGCACGGTTGCCAAAGACGTGCTGGGCTTTATGAGCGAAACCGAAGCCATCGCCTCCGGTACGCGCTGCAAAAAGCCGTTTTACAGCCTTTCGATCAGCCCGCCGGTACCGCTGACAGCGCAGCAATACACCGCCGCCATTGCAAGTATCGAAAGCGAGCTTGGTTTGTCCGGCCAGCCACGGGTCATCATTCGTCACGTCAAGAAGGGCCGTGAGCATTACCATGTTGTCTGGTCACGCATTGACTTCCGCACGATGACGGCGGTGCATATCTCCCATGACCGCTTTAAGCTGCAAAAGGTGCGCAAAGAATTGGCTGCAAAATTCGGGTACGCGCTGCCCCAACGGCTGGAAGAAAAGCTCAATCACACCCTTGCCGAAAACGCGCAGGCCGCAGCCACCGGCATCACCCCGCAAGAGCGCAGCTTTGATATCACCGAAGCCTATATGGCCAGCGATACTGGGCAGGCCTTCATCCATGCTTTGGCCGAGCTGGGCTACACCGTTGCGCAAGGCGATAAACGTGTTTTCGTGATCGTTGACCGCTACGGGTATGTCTATTCGCTATCCCGCCAGATCAAGGGCGTGCGCACAAAACACATCAGGGAAAAACTTGCCCCGCTTGATCCGATGCAGTTGCCGACCGTCGATCAGGTTGTGACGCAGGACACAAAATCCCCGCCACCGGAAATCGATACGGCCAAGTTTTTTGATGAGCTAAAGGACATCCATTTTAGACGGCGTGCCCTGTTTGACCGGGATGCCACCATCCTTGATCGCAGGCAGGATGAGGAATTCACGATTCTGCGCATGGCGCAGGCTGAAGAGCTAAGCCGCCCTTTCCTGCGCCTTGTCTCTGCTGTCTACAAACTCTTCTCCAGCTACCCGGCGTTTCGGTCTGTCTTTGGCCATATCCACAAACTCACTCACCTGAAAATGGCAGAGCGCCACCGCCTTGAGCTTGAAGCCTTGGCACGACGCCATAACCGCGAGTGGTTCGAGTGCAAACGCAAGAATCGTTATGTCGGCCTTCTGGAAAATAGGGAAAGGCAGAGCCTCAAATTAACGCTGCTGCGAAAGCAGCGGATCAGCGAAAGAAAACGTCACCAGATTGCCGATGCGTTCCTGATCGACGCGCATGATATCACCGCGCCAGGCCCTCTTGTCTCACCTGCAGAATCAGAACCCTTTGATCCCGTGCTGGCTGCTATCGAGCGCAAATATTCCGCCGATTACGTGCCGCTGCGCGTCCTCTTCCACAAGGCGGCAGCACTGGATAATCCTGCAGATGATGACGGTGATAGCGAGGACAGACCGCCGCCAAGCCTGAGCAACCCCTTCAACTGCGAGCATTGATGATTGCGATTTTCTGGAAGGACTGCCCCGGCACATGGCCGGGGCAGTGCGGTTTAAAACCGTGGGCTGCATCTTTTTAGCCGCCGGGCTCTTTCCCGCAGGACGTTATCGACCGTGAACTGCGCGAAACTCCATTCCTTCGAAAACGGCACAGCGCGTTCCATGGCTTTGATGAATTCGCCGCAGAGCACTTGCAGCTCAACGTCGCTACGGTTTGCCAGATCTGAACTTGTGATCAATCTCATAATTGTCTCCTCACTTTTCTAAGCCCGGACCACCCAGGCCTTTGTTGGCCCCCACAGCGACAATCAACGGCTCAAAGGTCTTGTGGTGCGGGTGCTGGAAGAAAAGTCTGAGGAGTAGAATTCTGTGTTGGGCGCGGAAGAATCAGGTTCGCCGCGAAACGGCAGCGAGGCTTGAGATTTCAAGCTGAAATGTGTGAATTAGGAAAAGACCTGAAGGCCTGTAAGAGTTTTTACAGGACATGGCGCAGAACCAGTTACGATCGATCATCTCCTGCCAAAGTGACCAAGGGTATTAAGACAGCCCACGTTTTGACAGCCTGTACCGTCCATTGGCGGGATTTGCGCCAAATGATAGGGTTATCCTGCCATGGAAGCGAAATTACCGCCCATCAAAGTTTTGTCAAATTCCGGGCCTCGCAAGTACGATGAGGCGGCGCGCAATATCATCCGTGATGCCCTCAAAGACTATCTGGCAAAAGAACAAATTGGTGTGCCCAAGCTAATTATCCGCATGGCCAGAGCTACCGACCGTAACATTGATGAAATACCTCCATCCACGCTACAGCGGTTTTTGCGCCAGTTACCTGATAGCGCCGATAAGAAGCAGCCAAAAACCAACGAGATGTCCATTGCCATCTATGATGATTTTTTGCGTTCCCTACGCAAGCTTGACCCCAAGATTGCCCTGTTTGGTCAAAGCCTATCCAAATTCTTCAATCTCTCTGATGATGAGCCACTATCGGAGATCCCAGAGGGCATCACAGGCACGTATGGCAGCACCACGCAAAAAGCCACCGATATATTTCGGCTCAATCAATCAAACCAAAAAGTCCCCTACTCATATCTGAAGGTCACGCCTTTGGAGAGCGCCAGGTTTGCCATAGCGCGCGAGTATATTTTCAACTGGAACCGTGCCGACATGCCGGAAGGCGCGCATACCGCCGCGCAGCACAGCTATTACGGCATCATGGTAATGTGCCGCGATTCAATTTTCATGTGCCTGAAGAACAGCCTCACAGGAACGCCGCGCACTTATTGGCTTCTGCCAGTCTTAGATGAACATCTTGGTGGTCATGGCTACGAAGCTGCGTGGGCCATCAAATCCTTTGATGATGCCGCCGGCGCGGTTTCACGGCCACTGGCCGTCATGTTTTCTGCCACCAAAGACCAAGCCTAAATTCCATGCCCAAGCCGTACACAGACCACGCCCCTTTGCCGGATATAGATCCGATAGACAGCAGGCTTCTTGTTGGAGCCTATGAAGCCGACAACGAATTTGCTCTGCAAGCCCTGGAACAAGGCGCAAACGTCAACGCCGCCGAACCGGAGTCCGGTCTGACAGCGCTTCACATCGCTGTCGGCACCAACAATTTGCCACTCGTCAAAGAGCTAGTGGAAAACTGGGATGCACAATTCACACGGGACAGGCAGGGTAGATGGCCATCATACATCGCCGCTGATTGCGATGTCAGCGATGAGCTTTGTGAGTATCTGCTCGATAGAGAGGTAGCAGCATTATCGTCCTAAAAATCGTCTCCTAGCCCTCAGCTGAAAACCCGCTGATGTGATGATATGCAATAGCATTGCCCTGCCTTGCCATCTGATAACGAAAATCCGCGCGCAGTCTTTGCAGATCATCATGCTCGATGATCTGCGACGGCCCTTCGTGCCGGACAGCTTCCGACAAGTGGTGTGCTCCGCACGCGAGGAAAGGTCCGCTTTCTAGTATCTTATAACCGCTCTCAGGGCCTAAGCTGCCGCTCCTGGTCTCCTACCTGGTCGTCGGCACGTGACCCTGGCTGTGTGAAAACGTGATGGCTGCTACGATTCTCCCTTGATTCGGGCAGGGGGAACGGATGAAGCGATTTGTCGAGGGCGCTGATCGGGACCAGGCGACACTGTTTCCGGAATGCCTTGAGGACTGGATCGATGAGGACAACCCAGTCCGGGTGATCGATGTCTTCGTCGATGGGCTCGATCTCCGCGCGCTTGGTTTTGGCGGCGTCGATCCGAAAGCGACGGGTCGGCCCTCCTATCATCCCTCGGTTCTCCTGAAAGTCTATGTCTATGGCTATTTGAACGGAGTGCAGTCGAGCCGCCGTCTCGAACGCGAGGCTGGCCGCAACGTGGAAGTGATGTGGCTGACGGGCCGCCTTGTTCCCGACCACAAGACCATCGCCGACTTCCGCAAGGACAATGGCCCCGCCATCCGCAAGGTGTGCACGCGGTTCGTTGAACTGTGCCGGGAGCTCGGCCTGCTGGCGGGAGCCAGCGTTGCCATCGATGGCTCCAAGTTCAAGGCGGTGAACAACCGTGACCGGAACTTCACCAAGGCCAAGATGAAGCGGCGCATGGCGCAGATCGAGGCAAGCGTCGCACGCTACATGCATCAGCTCGACAGCGCGGACCGCCAGGAGGCGAGCGACGCCATTGCCATGCGCACGACACGGCTGAAGGAGAAGGTTGCCAAGCTTGGCCAAGAGATGCAGCGCCTGGAGGTGCTTGAAGCGCGGATGCTCGAGACGCCGGATGAACAGATCTCTCTGACAGACCCGGACGCCCGTTCCATGGCGACAAGCGGGCGTGGTTCAGGCGTTGTCGGCTACAACGTCCAGGCGGCGGTGGATACGGAGCACCATCTGATCGTGGCTCACGAGGTGACGACGAGTGGATCGGACCGGTCGCAACTCGCACCGATGTCACAACAGGCAATGGTGGTGCTGGATGTCGAGGAACTCGACGTGGTGGCCGACCGTGGTTACTTCTCCTCAGAGCAGATCCTTGAGTGTGAGCAGACCGGTGTGGCGGTAACGCTCCCCAAGCCGCAGACGTCGGGCGGTCGGGCTCGCGGCCTCTTCGTCAAGACGGATTTTCGTTACCTGCCCGATCGGGACGCCTATATCTGCCCGGCAGGCGAGGTTCTGGAGTTCGTATCTCACAAAAGGGAGACGGGCGGTCTCAACATGCGGCGATACGGGACGCGCGCCTGCGCGACGTGCAAGCTCAAGCATCGCTGCACAAACGCGCGCGAGCGTCAGGTCATTCGTTGGGAACACGAAGACGTGCTCGAAGAAGTGCAGCGCCGCTTGGATGAGAGCCCGCAAGCGATGCGCATACGTCGTGAGACCGTCGAGCATCCGTTCGGGACGATCAAGGCGCGCATGGGCGCGACGCACTTCCTGACGAAGCGATTGAAGAACGTGAAGACCGAAATGGCGCTTGCCGTGCTGGCCTACAATCTCACCCGCGTGATGAACATCATCGGAAACAAGCCGCTGATCGCCGCGATCCGGGAGTTCTTGTGCCCGATCTCACCAAATCGCGCTCAAATGGGCATTTGCACCGCTCTCTTGGCTTTTTGGAAGCCAACGTGCACCGAACTGCGCAATATCCGGCTGAACAGCGAACCCATCACTCCGATCCGAGATTGGTGAAGAGTTTTTACACGGCCAAGACCCAAAGCCGCCTTCTGGCGGAACAACTATAATCGAACAACTCCAGTAGTTTTCTTGCGGGCCTTGTCGGCCAACCCCGCTCATAGCAAGCTGCTCAACTTGACAAAGCCCACACCGGTCATGGTTGGAATCCTAGAACGGAACTAACCGCCCCCAAAGAGGGAGAGCTGCCCGAAAACAAATCTCCGGCGTTGAATACGCGTTCTCCGAACTCCTCCATCTTACCGCCGCCGAAATTCGACGTGCTTCCTGCAATTACGAAGCAACCCAGAAGGTCGCCATTCCTGTTTGTTATCGGAGCCGCCACCGCCGAACGTCCCATGTTTGCCTCGTCAAGAACGGCGGCGTAGCCGCGCGACCGGGCAACATCGAGGTCGCGCGCAAGGTCCTCAGGGTCTGTAATGGTTGCGGGCGTATGTGCCTCGTAGGGACCTGACCCGAGCAAGCGTTCTTTTTCTTTCACATCCAACGTGAGAAGCGCCAATTTTCCCGATACGGATGCGTGCAGCGGCGTCTTCAGCCAAACATCGTAGTACGGATGCCATGCCTGCTTGCCTTCGGCGATGTCAAACACCAAACGCTCGCGGAAAACGTACAGTATGAGACCTGCGGTCTCTCCGGTATGATCGCGAAGTGTGGCAAGAGTCGGTTGGGCGTCCCGTCGAAGGAGGCTCAGAGGATGATACAGACCAATAGGCGAATATTCGTTTGGGCTAACGATATACAGTTTGTCCGAAGGGTGCTTCAGAATGAAGCCTTGCTCAATCATCAGATGAATCAGCCGATGCGCTGTTCCCGTATCTAAATCGCAGGTCTCGGAAATTTTGCCCAGGGAAAGGGGGTATGATGCGCGCCTCAAGACCCTCAGAATCTGCAGGCCACGGGACAACGTCCCTTTGGTTGTCTTGCGGGGAGCAGCTATAGTCTCGTCCACTGAAATGTCCTCCTCATACTGGTCCTCAAACCTATACGCTGCCTGTCATTCGTTTTCGGACCAGCACTGACAGTAGCCACGATCCATATTCTATATATCGAAAAAAGTTTTATATATACCGAGATCGCGCGTGCCGTCGACGACCCGCGGCTCCGGGTTACACTGCTGGCACGAGGTTGCCCCGACGCCGCGCGGAATAATCTTCGAGGACAAGATCGGCTGCTTTCTCGCCGATGGCAATCGATGGCACATTCGTGTTGGATGAAATTTGGAAGGGCATCACCGAGGCGTCAGCCACGCGCAGCCCCGAGATACCGTGAACCCGGAGCCGCGGGTCGACGACGGCGGTCGCGTCCATGCCCATTTTACACGTACCCACCGGATGCCAGGCGGTTTGGCCGGTTTCCTTGATGAAAGCCAGAAGCTCCTCGTCATTTGCCACATCGGGGCCGGGCCGTACCTCGCGGACGACCAGTCGGCGTAGCGCGGGAGCTTCGGCGATGCGCCTGTTCATGCGCATGCCCCACAGACTTGCAGCGCGATCGGATGCATCCTCCAGATAGCCGGCCCGCATGCGCGGCATGGTACGCGCGTCGGGCGAGCTGATGTGCACGGACCCACGCGACTTGGGATAAATGAAATAGGAGCCGACGTGGAAGCCGGGATAGGGGTCCACGCCCTCATGCGCGTAGCGGCCCGGCCCGCTCATGAGTCCACATTGAATGCGGACATCCGGATAGGCCCGAGCCGCGTCGCTCGTTGCGAAGGCATGGGTTCGAAAACTCGGCGTCGCGAAGAGCCCGCGTCGTCGGAACATAAATCTCATCGCCTCCCTCGCCAAGCGCCAATGGCTGCGCAGCATGTCATTCACGGTACAAGGCTCGGTGGCCTCGAATGAGACGCGCGACTGGAGGTGATCGCTCAGATTTTCACCGACGCCAGGCAAATGATTGACGACCGCAATACCCTGTTGGGCGAGGATCTCACCATTGCCGATACCCGACAGCTCCAAGAGCTGCGGCGTATGCAGTGTGCCCGTGGAGAGAATGACCTCGTGACGCGCTTCAATTGTCCGGGGCTCGCCATTGATCATAACTGCGACACCCGTCACCCGATTGCCTTGGCTGAGGATGCGATCGACATGCGCGCCCGTGACGACGGTGAGATTGGCGCGCCGCCGCGCCGGCCGCAGATATGCCGTAGAGGAACTGGCGCGCAAACCTCGGCGCGTATTGAATTGCTGGCGCGCGACACCCTCCAGCTTGGCGCCGTTGTAATCTGGATTCTTGTTCAGGCCAACCTCGTGACAAGCTTCGAAAAAGCCCGCCGAGATGGCATCCTCGGTGGGCATCTCGATGACCGGGATGGGACCGCCACGTCCGCGATATTCGGGGTCGCCGAAGGGGCAATCCTCCAAACGCTTCAAGATGGGCAGCAGGTCTTGGTAGCCCCAGCCTGGACAATCAGCGTCACGCCATTCGTCATAGCGCCGGGGTTCACCACGCACATAAAGCATGCCATTGACCGAGCTGGAGCCGCCAAGTAGCCGCCCATGGGCCCAATAGAGGCTGCGCCCGTCGAGGGCAGGCTCGGGCTCGGTGTGATATTTCCAGACAAACCGCTCGTCATTGAGGATCTTGCCGATGCCGAGGGGCAGACGCAGCCAGAGATGTCGGTCCGTGCGGCCGGCTTCAAGAAGCAGCACGCGTAGCTCCGGTCGCTCGCTGAGCCGTGTCGCCAGCGTCGCGCCCGCCGAGCCCGCGCCAACGACGATATAGTCGAACTCCTCTTCCATCACGGCGACTGACTGCTCTCTCCCAGGGACCCCGCCCCAATTGCCCCTACATGGCGGGCCACTAGTTCTGGTAGCGTGGCAACAGACGTACCGGCAGTTCCAGCGCGTCCCGGCGATAGGGTTCGGTCAAGGTTTTCGGGTCAGTGAGCATTTCGATCACTACAGGCCGCTCGGCGGCGAAGGCTTCGGTGAGCTTGGGGCCGACATCCTCGGGCCGCTCGATGCGCATGGTGAGCGCACCCATCTCGCGGGCGATGGCCGCGAAGTCCGGATTCTCCAGATCGGTCCAACAGAAGCGCTCGTTGAAAAAGTCGTATTGGTTGCGCTTCTCTGCGCCATATTGGGAGTTATTCAGGATGATGGAGACCACGTTGATGCGCTCTTGCACCGCCGTCATCACCTCCTGCATGGTCATGCCCCAGGCGCCGTCACCACCGAGGGCAAGCACCGGCAGATCGGGACGACCGAGCTTGACGCCAAGGGCAGTCGGATACCCGACGCCGATGCCGCCGAGACTGCCATGACCGAACCATTTGCGGTGCTCGTCGAAATTGAAGTAGCCATTCGCCGTGCCCGAGATATTGCCGACGTCGCAAACGACGGCCGCGTTCTTGGGCGTTGCCTTGGCGATCTCCCAGAGCGCCCGGCGGGGCAACATCGGGACCTGGTCACTCATGGACATCTCTTCGAGGTCCTTGGCCCAGGCCGCCTTCTCATCGGCGATGCGCGTGCGCCTGGCATTCGCGTCGACTTTCGGCGTCTTGCCCTCGGTCGCCTCCAAGAGCTGCTCCGTGACGGCGCGGCAGTCGCCGAGCAAGCCCCCCGCGAGGGGCCAGAAGGCGCCGATCTCGAGCGGGTTGATCGAGTTCTGGATCAGCTTGGCGGTCTTCGGGAAATAGTCCATGTCATATTGCGGAACGGTGCCGAACCGGTTCAGGCGCGTGCCGAGCGCCAGGAGCACATCGGCGTCCTTGAGGAGGCGCATGGCGGCCTTCGAGCCCTGATAGCCGATCGGCCCCACATGCATCGGATGGCTCGCCGGAAAGGCGTCATTATGCAGCCAGACGCAGGCGACGGGTGCTGAGAAGCGTTCGGCCAGGCGTCCGATGGCGTCGCCTGCCTCGGACTCGACACTGCCTAATCCAGCGAGAATGACGGGCCGTTCGGCATTGAGCAGCAGCTCGGCCGCCCTCTCGACCTGCTCCGCCGGCGCGCCGCCACGGCGGCCATCGAGGCGATATTGTTCAGGCCGCAACTCTTCTTCCTGGAATTTGCCGTAATAATAGTCGCGCGGGATATCGATCTGTGCGGGCCCGTGCGTGGCGATGGCGGCGCGGAAGGCCGTTCTGAGCCCCTCGCCCATGCGGTCCGGCCGGTTGATTTGCACCTGATGGTTCACGATGGGGCGGAACATCGAGATCTGGTCGATCTCCTGAAAGGAGCGCGTGCCGAGGGTAGGACTGGTTACCGTGGGCGTCAGGAACACGACGGGCGTGTGATTGAGGAAGGCGGAGGAGATGCCGGTCGCCATATTCGTCACGCCGGGGCCGTTCTGCCCAATGCAGACACCGGGCTTGCCCGAGGCTCGCGCATAGCCATCGGCCATCAGCGCCGCGCTCTGCTCATGACGCACTTGAACGAAACGGATATCCGCCTTAGCGAAAATATCGAGTGGATCCATGAAAGCCGACCCAACGAGGCCGAACATGATCTCGACCTCCTCAAGCCGCATCGCCTCAACCAGCGCCTCACTCCCTGTTATTTGTCTTGGCATCGGAACTTCTCCCTCTCGTACCGGGTTTCTCACCGCCAAATCAGCCCAATCAAGAGTGGACCACAGCCTATCGTGACAGCTCGGGGCCGAAATCGCGATCGGGATATCCGTTGTACTGCCACTGTCGGCGAGTGGAAGGAGCCGTCTGGGGAATCCCGGTTTAATCGCCCTTGGCCCAGCATCCACATATTCCTTCTGATATCACAATCAATATCGACATGTATGAAAAAAATATTGCTCATAATGAAAATTTGTTTTAGCTAATCCCATCTAGCGACTGACGTGAACGCACGACGCGGAGCTGATCTGTGCACTCGTCCGGCGTTTTGATGCCGTGCGGCCGATCATGACTTCTGATCGGTGATCCAGGTGCAGCCTTTGCTGATCACTGACGCCGCAGCGCGTTGGCATCAAGCCAAAGAGAGATTGAACTGGAAACCTCAAGGGAGAGATAGGCGATGAATGAGGCGAGTGGAGTGACCCAGAATAAGGCTCAACCCTACTGCGGATATCATCAGGCGGAGGTGCCGCAAGAAGATGCGGAAATCACACATACGGATCGAGGAACGCCATTAGGGGAGCATATGCGCCGCTTCTGGCAGCCCGTGTGCATGTCCGAACAACTCAAGGATGTGCCGCACGCCATCCGCATTATGGGCGAAGACTTGGTTGCCTTTAGAGACAAGAGCGGGAACGTCGGCGTGCTCCATCGCCACTGCGCGCACCGGGGCACCTCTCTGGAATACGGCATCATTGGCGAGAGAGGAATCCGATGCTGCTACCATGCCTTCCACTTTGATGTGGATGGAAGCCTTCTCGACGCCCCCGGCGAGCCCGATAATGGGGAAAAGATGAAGGAGGTCGTCTGCCAGGGCGCCTATCCTGCCTTCGAGCGAGATGGTTTGGTCTTTGCCTACTTGGGGCCACCCGAGCAGAAACCAACATTCCCGGAGTGGGATGCCTTCGAAAAATACGAGGATACGCGGCTCGTGCCGTTTTCCAATGTTTTCCCCTGCAATTGGTTACAGGTTCTGGACAACATCGCCGACCAGGTTCACACCAGTCTGCTGCACAATCCAGCCATTCTTTTTGACGGTGAGCCCCCGGCGGATTTGGACATAGATGGCTTCACCCTGGCAGCGTTCAAAGGAGTTCCGGTGTTGGACTTCGCGCAAGTTCGGGGTGGAACCAGCATGGCGTTCATCGCCGGGCGGCGGATGGACGACAACAATGTTTGGTGGCGCATCAACGAATGCATCCTCCCGAACATGTCCCAACATGCCTATCTGTTCGAGGATGGGTCTGAGAGAAGGCTCTTTCATCGTGTCCATATGACACGTTGGTATGTTCCGGTCGACGATACCCACAGCATTATCTACGGCTGGCGGATGTTCGGCAAAGCCATCGATCCGAACAACGTTGGCAGAGAGGACAGAGTCGGTTGGGACGATATGGACTTTCTCGGGGGCCAAGTTGAAGACCGGTCCTACGAAGAAGGTCAGCGATTGCCAGGCGACTGGGAAGCGATCGTTGGCCAGCGACCGATTGCCGTCCATGCATTGGAGAACCCCATGGCAGCCGACGTTGGCGTTTATATGTTCCGCAAGATGTTGCGAGACGCGATACGCGGTGAGAACAAAGGTGCGACGCCGGAAGCGATGCACAAGCGTGCCAACTCGGGCTTGCCGACCCACTGCTATACGCAGAACAATGTCTTGAATATTCCGAAACGCTCGAATGACGAGGAAGACAAAGCCGTCATCAAGGAAATTGGTCAAAAGATCATAAAGCTGACAGAGGAAGCAGACGATTGCATTGGCGAAGAGCGCAAAGCACTCATGCGGGAGAAATTGGAGCTCTTGGAGCGTACCTACGCTTAAGAGCTCCAAAGACAGGTCCGGCAGGGCGCTGAGGAGGTGGCGTCGGTTTTCCGAGCCTCTCCTCAGCATCGCGTGCGAAATCGCATACCGTTAAGGTCGGTCGCCTTGAAGGGACTCAGCACCGTCGGCAAATGTCGCTGCGCTCTGCATGGATGACCGGCGCTGCGCATTTTGAATTGCATAACACCTTGATATTGCTCTGGGATTGCGTGGCAGTGTGAACCCGTTGCCCCGGAGCGGCTCAAAATCTGGGAGATACCAAAAATGGCCATTGATTCATTGCGCGTGCGCGTGCGCTCCATTGCCTATCAGGGCGCATTCATCAATGCGTATGAGCTTGTTGATTTGGAGGGCAGGGAGCTGCCACCGTTTTCAGCTGGCGACCATATCGACCTATATTTCAGGGATGGTCGAACCCGCCAATACTCTCTTAGCAATAATCCAAGCGAACGCCATCGGTACGTATTTACAGTGCTGCGAGACCCTCATGGGCGCGGCGGCTCGAAGGCAATATTCGAGTTGGTGCATGTTGGGCGAATCCTAACAATCTCAAAACCGCGGAGTAATTTTCCGCTCGCCGAGGAGGCTGATCGCCATTTGCTGCTCGCCGGCGGCATCGGCGTGACGCCGATGATGGCCATGATCTATCGGCTCCATGACATCGGTGCAGATTTTGTCATGCATTACTGCACGCGCTCTCCGGATGTGACGTCATTCCAGGACGAGTTGGCTCCATTCATCTCTCAAGGCAAGGTCGTTATCCATCACGATGGCGGCGATCCATCCAAAGGACTGGATATTGGTTCGCTCCTTCACGAGAACAATCCGGGGACTCATCTTTATTACTGCGGACCTACCGGGTTCATGCGCGCTGTAGAGAGGGCGGCTTCCCATTGGCCGGCAGGAACAATTCACTTCGAATATTTCACGCCACCCGTTTCCGCCGAAGCTGTACCAGCCTCTATGATGAATGGCGACTCGGCAGGCTCAATTTCCATAGGGTTTAAGGTTCAATTATCCAGTAACGGTGCTACTTATAATATTCCGGATGACAAATCTATTATTGACGTGTTAAAAGAACAAGGAATTGATATACAAACAAGCTGTGAGGCTGGCATCTGTCGAACTTGCAAAACACGATATTTAGATGGCGAGCCCGATCATCGGGACTTCATCCTGGATGATGATGAGAAAGAAGAATATATTTTGATATGTTGCTCTAGATCCAAATCCCCCTTGCTGGTGCTAGATCTATGAGTCAACCATCAGAATCACTAAAACTATCAGCGTTTTTGCTTCAACCATAATTTCTTTGCTTGGAAGCACCTGCTGACGGGCATGCGCGCGCCTCTTCGGGCGCGCCTCATGTCTTCTCTCCAGAGAACAAATCACGTCAGATTCTCGCTATGGGGGTAGAGCCCCTCTCGGGGGCGATTCATCTCGGGTGCGACGATTTCTCTCTTGCTATGCGACATAATTTTCGTATACTGAGGAAAATATAGCAATAAATGAAATTTAACCTGCTGCTACGTGGCCTCACGCCATCAAATGGCGGCAGGGCTAATGTGCTAGAGGAGTGATGCTATGATTCCCGAAAGTGCCCAAGTGGCTGCCATGGTGGTCCTACCACTTATGCTTTTTGTAGGCCTCGCCGTATGGCTAATCACCACACAGCGAAAAGAAGCGTCGGCCCGAGGGCAATACCTGGAAGCCTTCACCATGGCCGAAAAGCTCGGTGTCAAAGAAGAGTTCGCCAAGCTGAAAAACTCTCCGGAAATCGGTCAGTATATCGGTGCGATGCGCGCGTGCGATCAATGCAGGGGCTTGGAAGGCTGTCATGAATTCCTTGAGAGCAAGGAAGACAATGGCTTCGCGGCAGCCAGGAAATTCTGCCCAAACGTTGACCTCTTTTTGGAATTGCGCCGATTGGCAGCCTAAGGAGCCGTTGCACATTCCTTTGCGTGAGATCGTTGGCTTGAGACTCATAACCGCTCGGCCCACGACTGACCGAGGTGACGCCGGTGCCCTGCCACCGCGTCGACGCCACAACCCGGTGAGGAGCCCGCCGGTGCGTTAGCGGCGCACGCCGGGATCTGCGCGGGGGCGAGGAGAGATCATCATTCCTACCGCGACAATCCACGCGAGTTCGATGGTTAGGTTCGCTCGGTTCTTATAGGTTTCCGCTGGCGAGCTTGATTGCATCAGGCTGGGCTCTGAGTCGCCACATGGCAAGGGCACCGAGAAACGGGCCGATGGCAAGCGGTGCGAACGCGTAGCGCCATCCGAACGCATCCACCATCTGCGGAACAAGGTGGATGGGCAGCATCGTCAGCATGAACCCGACGCACGTCTGCACGGTGAGCATGGTTCCGACGTATGAGCGGTCAGAAAGTTCGATGATACAGGCAGACGTTTGCGGTGCATCGGGAACGACGGCGGCTCCCCAGATCAGGCAGACTGCCAGCACCATCCATACGTTGCCGCCGAACAAGAACCCGACGCCGAGTGCGCAGGTGCCACTTACGATCATGGTTCCAGCAGTGATCAGGGTGCGCCCAATCCGGTCGGCAATCAGCCCGACAAATAGACTGCTCAGGGCTCCTACGCCGACGACCGCAAAGGTCGCGAGGTTGGCATAGAGTTCGACGACTGCATCATCGTGGCCGAGGGTGGCGGCGAAACTGGCATGCAGGAACAGGGCAATCCACGCCCACATCGCATACAGTTCCCACAGGTGACCGAAGTATCCGAAGTTGGCCAGCCTGATTGGCTTCTCCGTCCAAGCTCTCAGCACCGCCGCCGGATTGAATGGGGGAACCTTGCCGTGCGCCGGGCCAAGCCCCACGCAGTTGATAAGAAGCCCCCCGAGCGCGGCAAAGGCTGAGGCAACCAAAAGAGTGAAATGCCAGTCAAGTGAGCCGACAGCGTTGAAGAGGTGAGGAACGGCTGCCCCAAGGGTCAAGCCTCCAACGAGAACGCCGATCAGATACCCGCTATCACCTCTGGCCCACGAAGACGCGATCTTCATTCCGACGGGGTACAGGCCCGCCATGCACATGCCGGTTATGAACCTGAGAGCGATCACGACAAGTGAGGTCGGCTCGAATAACAGGATGGCTGTGTTGGCTGCTGCGGCCACCAAGGCCGAGCCCATGAAGAAGTGCCTTGGATGAAGCCTGTCAGCCAGTCCAAGGATGGCGCTTGTTAATGTCCCGGCAATGTAACCGACCGCCACGATGCTGCTGAACAGCGACGCCCGTGCATCGTCTATTGCAAACTCCAGCCTCAGCACTGGGATTATTGCGGTGGCGGCGAACCAAAGGGAGAGTGCCATCGCCTCGCAGACCACCAGCAGGGCTATGGACGACAACTTGGACTGAGTTCGGAAACGCTCCGCCGTAACCTGGTTCCTCCGTACCGACAGGGCTTATAGTCTGCCGAGCCCAAAAGCACGCAATTGGGCATATGGCCAGCACTCGCCAGCAAGTCGAATCTTACGCCGACAAACGGGGGGGCTCCATTACCGGTTTTGCGTGCCCCCCCTCCGTTTCCGCGATGACGGATTTCTCATACCTGCTGTGAAGTCCGGAAGTGGCAGTGCGCCCCGAAGGCGCGGATCACCAGTGGAGGAGTGTTCCACACGGATAGATGTCGGTAGCTCAAGTAGCTGGCGAGCGACTTGGTCGGGTAACCGGCCAGGTCGAAGCCGGGTGACAAAAGTCGCCATGGGCGGCTGAGCCATCCGGCGGGCCGTAACGCGAGTGAAGACTAAGCAAACTTCGAAAGGATCGTGCAAGCAGGAAATAATCGATGCTCGCCATTTCCCGCGACGGCGGCTTTTGGCAGATTTTGTTGATTTAGTCGGTTGCGAATTGTCGCGAAGAGTGATTCCGTTTTCTCCAGCGATGATACGGGGAGGATGGATTGATGATGGGGTTTCAGTCGGCGCCTGAGCGTTTGTTCTACGATTTCTGTCTAGAGGACCATGTCCCCGACGATCATCTTCTCCGCCGCATTGATCAGTTCCTGGACCTGGGTGACGTGCGCCAGGAGCTGAAGCCCTTCTACAGCCATATCGGACGCCCTTCGGTCGATCCCGAACTGATGATCCGGATGCTGATCGTGGGTTATTGCTTTGCCATCCGCTCGGAGCGCCGGCTCTGCGACGAGGTTCACTTGACCGTCTACTGCGGAGAGAACCATGAAACCGGCAAGACAAGAATGAGCTTGAAACCAATCCCGGAATTAGAGAACAAAATCGGCACATTGCCGCCGATCCACTGCCGGCCGAAGTTCGGCCGGTGCTGGGGGTTGAGCGGTTATGAGCGATACAAAAACAGCCATTGCGGTATGCATCAAATATCCTGGGTTTCGATGATGACTTTTCTCGCTTGAGTCAAATCTTCAGCTGAAAACCCACTGATATGATGATACGCGACGGCATAGCCCTGCCGGGCAATCTGAAAGCGGTAGTCAGCGCGTAGCTTATCCATTTCACCGCGCCCGATGATCTGCCACGGCCCTTCATGCCGGACAGAAGCAGGCAGCTGGTCAAACTCTCCAGCCCTGACAATCACGTGAAATGAGAAATTGGCGACAGAGCGCATCACTTCAAATCCGGCCATGAGGCCGAGCCTAATGTGATTAGAACGAAAAGGGAACGAAAATTGACCCGGCAGATTACCGCCGCTACCATCTGATCATGTGTAATCTATATTCCCAGACCAAAACGCGCGAGACAGTCGGCAAGCTTTTTTCCGTACCGCATAACCGCACAGCGGCGTTCGAACCCCAGCCAGCTATATTCCCGTCTAATCATGCGCCGGTCGTTCGCAGCGCCTCAGACGGCGAGAGAGAGCTTTCAATTCTCAGCTGGGGGTTTGTCCTCCTGCTCAAGGACAAGGCCCCCAGGCGCGTTACAAACGTCCGTGATGATAAGATCCGCACCAGCCCGTTTTGGCGCGGCTCATTCGAAGAGCGCCGCTGCCTTGTCCCGGTCACATCGTTCTCAGAACCAAAAGGCAAAGCGCCAGCCACGTGGCAATGGTTTGCCCTCAATGATGATAATGATCAGCGGCCCCTATTCGCCTTTGCCGGTATTTGGCGCTCATGGAAAGGGCCGCTGAAAAAGGATGGCGACACGGTAGAAACCGATGTCTATTCCTTCATGACGACCGAGCCCAACAAGCTTGTCGCCACAATCCACCCGCAGCGTATGCCTGTGATTCTAGGAGATGCCAAAGCCCAAGATACTTGGCTTAGAGGCACGCCCGACGAAGCCTACCAGCTTGTCAGTGCGTATCCCGCCGACCATATGAAATTCATTCAATCCGGTACGGAAAAGAAGGATCTGTTGGGAGACCCCGCTACGGCTGCGTAATGGTCGATTCCGCCAATTTTCCGCCAATGCTGAGCCGATTCCGGCGACATTGAGCGACACTGGGCGACATGCAAGTTATTGATTTATAAAGATATATAAACTATTTCAATATGCTAGGATTGCCCTCCGAAGGCAGAGGTCGCACGTTCGAATCGTGCCGGGTGCGCCAACAATTTCAATAGGTTGAGTGATGAACCGGAGGGGCTTCAACATCCCGTGTTGGCACGGTGTTGGTGAATTTTCTGCGACAAAACCAATCGATCTGGGCGACTTGAGATTCTCGCGGTCGCCGAAGCAACAAATTGTCAATTGCGCTGATGACTATAGACAAACAGTCGAGAATGCTCGCTGCCTAGATCCCTTCATTGAGATCGTCGAACAGCATTGACGCCAAGAAGGCTTCGCTGCTTTTCCGCGCGGAAGATTGATCTGAAGACCGCCAGTTGCATGCCTGATGGAATCGCTTCCTGCGAGAGGAGCGGGACCCACAGAAGTGTTCCCAATGCCGTGATCATACGGATGTGGGGAGCAGTTTTTTCCGTGAGGACCACTTACTGAGTACTGCTCTCGAAGAGATTGTTTCAGCTTCGCATAGTACCAAGGTTCATCGATCATCATCGCGGCATTTGGATGACTGGAAACAGAGCGAACGCGAATTGACCCAAGAGGCCAATGATGGCGTGTGCTGCAAGGTAGTTTTCAAAGTGCTCGCCGATCGTGCGTCCTAAACCAAATACCGATACGCAGATTTCAGCAATCGCGAGCAGCGCGAATGCTACACCGCCCATAGCGAACCGGACGAGCAGTGTCCTCGGAACTGCAAATCGGGCGATCAACCAATCGCAAGCCGACCATGATATGGCCAACATGACCGGCAGCTCGATTACGACCGCAAGCGTCTCACCCAATAATGGCGCACCCGCCAAGATCCGCACCGTGCCCAACAGAAATCCGGCAGCAAAGACAATTGCAAAGTAAGCGAGGCCCGCTCTGACGGAGTGTTGCACCTGAGATACTCCACTTTGAACCGGAATTCGTGCCTTGATAAATTGCCGCAATCGCAACCAATGAACTATTGGAGCCGCACCGATGATAGTCGGAGCAGTCGATTTGTGCATTATGCGCAATTGAATACGCCCTGGTCTTTCCGGCCTGGTGCAGCGGCGGTCAATGACGGTGGCACTGATGCCAATCAGTATGTCTGCGCACTTATCGATGTCTGACTAAGCTATGAACAATCAAACCAGCCCGGCTGCCCTGGGACCGGAACCGCATGTGGGGCAAGCAGCGGACATTCTTGCCGGACTTAGCACAACAATCGAGCATGGGCTTTCAACGGATGAGGTCGCTCTGCGGCTCAAGCGTTATGGCGCCAACACATTGCGTATGCGGCAGCGGACGACGTGGCTGCGCATCTTGCGAAATCAATTCGAAAGCCCTGTTGTCGGCCTCCTTGCAGCCGCTGCGGTCGTATCGTTTCTTTTCGGAGAATGGAAGGAAAGCGGCGCCATTGCTGTGGTTTTGCTGATCAACGGCCTGATCGGTTTCTCGACCGAGGTTCGTGCATTGCGTTCCATGGAGGCGCTGCGGGGTCTTGGAAACGTTACCACTCGCGTAAAACGTGACGGTCGCTCGACCGTCGTAAGCGCGGAGCGCCTGGTTCCCGGAGACATCGTTTTGCTGGAAGGCGGCGACGTTGTGACGGCGGACTTGCGTCTTATCGAGGCTTCGAACCTCTATGCGGATGAATCCGCACTCACCGGGGAGTCTGTTGCCGTCGAGAAAGAGACCGGCCCCGTTGATATCGATGCCCCGATCGCAGAGCGCTCGCCCATGGCATACAAGGGCACGTCGCTGACAGGCGGGAGCGGTACCGGGGTCGTTGTCGCGACCGGTATGCAGTCAGAACTCGGGAAAATTTCGGCGCTGGTCGAAGAGGCGAAGCCCGAGCATTCTCCATTGGAGAAGCAGCTGGAGCGCTTGGGTGGTCATCTCATTCGTTTCACGCTCGTCGTCGTTGTTGCCATCGGTGTGGTAGGTTTTGTGTCGGGTCAGGACACGGTCTTGATGATACAGACAGCCATTGCCCTGGCTGTTGCGGCTATTCCGGAAGGCTTGCCCATCGTAGCCACGATGGCGCTCGCGCGCGGCATGTGGCGCATGGCCCGCCAGAATGCGTTGATCGAGCGGTTGGCCGCAGTCGAAACACTAGGTGCCACGACAGTCATCCTGACCGACAAGACCGGCACGCTCACCGAAAACCGGATGGAGGTCCAGGAAATCATCCTGGGCGCCGGCGCTACGAACATTGGCGTCAGTCAGGATGGTTTCAGCGTCGACGGCAATGCTATTGAAGGCGAATTGGCTTCCGTGCTCGACGACATGCTGACCGCCGCTGTGCTCTGCAACAATGCGGAACTCTCCGACACAGGAATGGACGGCGTTGGCGACCCGATGGAGTTGGCTCTTCTGCGCGTTGGGCGCATTTCGGGAAAAGAGCAGACTTCACTCCTCGATCGTTGTCCAAAGCAGGGTGAAGTCGCATTCGATTCCGAAACAAAGATGATGGCAACGACGCATGCCTCGGATGGAGAATTCGTTGTCTTTGTGAAAGGCGCGCCAGAAGTTGTCCTCGAGCACACGACGCGAGTTACGGAAGAGGGCGGAACACGAAAACTCGAACGTCATGAGATTGAATCATGGTCGGCACGCATCGATGAACTGGCAGAACGCGGCATGCGTGTGCTGGCCATTGCTATGAAGCACGTCGCCGATGCCGGGGAGCCGGCATATGAGGATCTTGTTTTCCTCGGATTGCTCGGTCTTCATGACCCGCCGCGTGAGGATGTCGTGGATGCGATTGCGCATTGCCATAAGGCGGGTATCCGGGTCGTCATGGTCACCGGCGATCACGGCGTAACGGCGCGGAGCATTGCCAAGGCAACCGGGATTGCCGGAGCGGAGGCGAGGGTCATCGAAGGTCGAACGCTCGGCCCGATTGAGGATCTGTCCGATGATGAACGCCAGGCCGTGTTGAACGCGGATGTGTTTGCTCGTGTCGACCCTGCGCAGAAACTCGATCTCGTCTCGGTCTATCAGAAAGCTGGCGAAATCGTCGCTATGACCGGTGATGGCGTCAATGATGCACCCGCTCTGAAGAAGGCGGATATCGGTGTCGCGATGGGGCAACGTGGGACGCAGGTTGCGAGAGAAGCGGCCGCCATGGTCCTAAGAGATGACGCCTTCTCGACGATTGTGGCCGCGATCCGAGAAGGTCGGGTTATCTTTCGCAATATCCAGTCGTTCGTCAGCTATCTGCTGTCATGCAATCTTAGCGAAATCCTAATTGTTGGTTTGGCGGTCGGCATCGGCCTGCCGCTACCCTTGCTGCCGCTGCAGATCCTGTTTCTCAACTTGGTCACGGACGTCTTTCCGGCTTTCGCGCTGGGTGCAGGGGAGGGCAACCCCCAAGTCCTCAAACACCATCCTCGAGATCCGGCCGAGCCTATCCTCACCCGTACGCTTTGGATTGAAATCGTTGGCCATGCAACGAGCATCACCTTCGCGACTCTCGGTGCACTGATTATCGCGCGGACATTCCTGAATCTTGAGGGTGATGCTGCTGTGACAGTCTCATTTCTGACCCTGGCTTTTGCGCAGCTCTGGCACGTCTTCAATATGAGCGACAGCCAAGAAGGCATGTTTGTGAACGATGTGACGAGGAACGGGTTCGTTTGGGGGGCTCTGTTGTTTTGCACGGCGTTGCTGTTGGCCGCGACTTTCACTCCCGTGGCTGCCGAATTGCTGCACCTACAAGCGCCTGAGCCAAATACCTGGGCACTCATCGCTGTCATGAGTGCGGTGCCTCTTCTTCTCGGTCAAATCGGGAAACGGGTGGCCGCGAGACTGTCTCACCGCTCGGCCAGTGCGTGACGGGCTCTGGTACCGGACACTGCTGTCTCTCACTGTGCTGACGAGGGACCGTTTTTCAGGTTTTCGATGAAGGCAACCAATCTACGGATATCGTTCTCGGACAGGATGAGTTGGCGCATAGGAAAATGCGGTTTGCGAAGGAAGGTGACGAGGCGCTCGGTGGTATAGACCTTCGGATTGTCGGCGATCGACTGAAAATCGGGTGCACGGATCTCGGCGGTCGGCGCCTCCTCCGCAAGTCCCGGTACCCGGTGGCATTCGATGCAATGCTCGGAAATGAGGCCTTTGACGGATCGCGGGTCTTCGGCCTGCGAAGTGCTGGCAACGCCCGCAAGAGTAACGCCCGCAATCAAGGCAACGGCACAGTGTCTCCACATGTCTCCTGCTCCTTTCTGAGATATTGGTCTGATCGACGATCTTTTTGCGGTTCTGTCCCCATCCAACGCCTGTAGGCCTTTGGAGAATCCCTTGCCGGAGCATTTCGGGCGATGTCGGGCAAGACACCGTGTGTTTGGCCATCAAGCCTCTTACCTCACGCAAGAGAATTCGTTACCGATCGACGACAGTCCATTTTAGGCAATACGCGGCATCGGGTACTCTGACCTGTGTCAAGCGGCAGCCATGCGCCACGAGTCTCGCTGCATTGTGAACTGTGACGCTTGGATACTGATCAATCTCAAGTCCAATTCGCATTCGCCAGTGCATTCTGGAGAACCTGGCTCGGTCTTCAAACCACTGGGGCGCCTTGATCTGCCGCAGACCAGTTTTGGAATTGATCGGAACATAGGATGCAGGATGTCGGCGAGAATATAGAGCGGCTTCAGGGACGTCAGGCCGACGGCATTGTCGTCTCGATCCGCGGCGACATCGTTGACGCTCGTTTCGACGATCCACCGGGGATCGACGAGATTGTCGAAGTCGAAGCCGCTGGTGGCTTGCAGATCGAGGTTGCGTTGCTGCTCGATGCCAATACCGTTCGTGCCATCGCGCTAGGCCCTACTGATGGTCTGGCGCTTGGCGCGCCTGTGAAGAAAAGCGGCCGATCAATTGAAGCGCCGGTCGGAACCGCGGTTCTTGGACGGATGTTGAATGTCTTTGGCCAGCCAATTGACGGTCAGGGCCCTCTCGATGGTGTCACTCATCGTCCGATCTACCAGTCTCCGCCAACGTTGCCGCGGCGCCGCGTCGGTGCGGAGATCTTCGAGACCGGCATCAAGGCCATTGACCTCTTATGCCCGATCGAGCGTGGCGGAAAGGCAGGTCTATTTGGAGGTGCAGGCGTCGGCAAAACGGTTCTGATCGCCGAACTCATCCACAACATGGCTGGAAAATATGAGGGGGTCAGCTTGTTTTGCGGCATCGGCGAGCGTTGCCGGGAAGCTGAGGAGTTCCACCGCGAGATGGCGGCAGCCGGTGTCCTGGAGAATACCATCATGGTGTTCGGTCAGATGGATGAACCGCCAGGCGTACGTTTTCGCGTCGGCCATACGGCGATGACCATCGCAGAGCATTTTCGCGATGAAGAGAATCGGGACGTGCTGATACTCATAGACAATATATTCCGTTTCGTTCAGGCGGGTTCGGAGGTTTCGGGTTTGTTGGGACGCATCCCTTCACGGGTCGGCTATCAACCGACGCTTGGCACCGAACTCGCCGCGCTCGAGGAACGGATCTGCAACACTGCAACGGGGTCCATGACGTCCATCCAGGCGATCTACGTCCCCGCGGATGATTTTACCGATCCGGCGGCCACTCATGTCTTCGGTCATCTCTCGGCATCAATCGTGCTTTCGCGAAAACGGGCCTCGCAGGGACTCTATCCGGCGATCGACCCTCTTGATTCAACGTCGAAGATACTGTCCGCAAGCACAGTTGGAGAGCGCCACTACCGGGTTGCGCGTCACGTTCGCCAAGCCTTCGCGGAGTATGAGGGGCTCAAAGATATTATTGCCATGCTCGGGCTTGAGGAGCTCTCGGAAGAAGATCGCGCAACCGTCGCCAAGGCAAGACGGCTCGAACGTTTTCTGACCCAGCCGTTCTTCTCGACCGAACAGTTCACAGGAATGCCGGGCCGTTTTATCGGCCTGAAGGAAACGCTGGACGGTTGCGAGGCGATCTTGTCCGGCGAACTGCTCCATCTGCCGGAGAGCGTCTTCTACATGACCGGCGGATTGTCAGACATCCGTACGGCGTCAAATCCATGACAAACACTCGCGACGACAGGGATCGGACAGTCGCACCCGACCCGGAAACCATGCGTCTCAAAATCATGTTGCCGACGCATGTCCTTGTCGACGAGCCCGCAGCACGGATCGTTGCCGAAGCTGAAAACGGTTCTTTCGGCATCTTGCCCAGGCATACGGATTTCCTGGCAGCACTGAAACCCGGTGTTCTGACGTTCGACACACCGGATGGCCGGGAGACCTTTGTCGGACACGATGTTGGTGTTTTCGTGAAGCAGGGGCGAGAGGTGCTTGTCTCCATTTTGAATGGGGTCCGTGGACGCGATCTGGGTGCGCTGCGTCGTTTGATCGAGCGCGAATTCGTGGTGCTCGATCAGCGGGAGCGTGCGGCACGGACAGCGCTCGCACGTCTTGAGGCTGGCGTTGTGCGCCGCTTCATCGAGTTGGAAGAACGAGGTTGATTGGTATGGCCGAAGACGCCGACCAGCGTCCGGACAAGATTGCTGCGACCGTTGGCCGCCAGGCAGAGCGCAAGGAACGCGCCCGCCGCGAGCAACGTCACGGTTTGTGGTTTGGGTTCGGCATGTTCGGTCTGGTCGGGTGGGCGGTTGCCGTCCCGACGCTTCTTGGAATAGCGCTGGGTATCTGGTTGGACGCGAATGTACCGGTCCGTTTCTCCTGGACCCTGACATTGTTGTTCATCGGAATTGGTCTGGGCTGCCTCAATGCGTGGTGGTGGATTCATCGCGAAAAACCGCAAGACGGATTGTAGGCGCCGACAGAGGAAAGAGACGAGGAAACGATGGACATGATCTTGCCAGCTTTTGCAATGGGCGCAGTTCTCGGTGCCTTCTATTGGGGAACGCTTTGGCTTCTGTCCCGTCATGTAACCCGGTTGCGACGGCCGGTTCTCGGCGTCGTTGCCGGCAGTGCGATCAGACTGGGACTGCTTTGCGCGGGCCTCTATGTCGTGTCCGGGCAGAGTTGGCAGGGGCTGCTCGCAGCGCTTGGCGGTGTGATTGCCGTTCGAATGCTGGTCATCGGTCTCGTTCGGCGCGAAGGCGCCGCTTCCACCGAAAAGGCAAGTGATGCAGTTCAATCCTGATCAGATCGTGATCCTGGAATGGCCGCTCGGTGATTGGGGCACACTCAAGATCAGCGCGACGCTCCTGTTCACCTGGCTCGTTATGGCGGTTCTAGCGGGCGGCGCGCGACTTGTGACGCGGTGTCTGTCATCCGGTCCGTCAATGTCGCGTTGGCAGGCACTGCTCGAGGTGATCGTAGAGGGCGCGCAAGGTCAGATCCGCGAGATCGGCGAACGGGAGCCGACGAAGTATCTTCCATTCATTGGAACACTGTTTCTGTTCATCGCCGTTTCCAACATGCTGATTATCATCCCGGGCTATCGACCTCCGACAGGGTCGCTATCGACGACGACGGCGCTTGCGATCTGCGTGCTTCTTGCCGTGCCGATCTACGGTGTTTCGGAGCGTGGTCTTCTCGGATATGCCAAAAAGTACCTTCAGCCGACCCCGTTCATGCTGCCGTTCAACATCATGGGTGAAATCTCGCGAACGATCGCGCTGGCTATCCGACTGTACGGAAATGTCATGAGCGGCACGGTCATCGTCGCGATTCTGATCGGCATTGCTCCCTTTCTTTTTCCAATCCTCATTGAACTGCTGGGCCTGCTGACGGGGCTCATCCAAGCTTACATCTTCGCGATCCTCGCCATGGTCTACATCGCATCGGCAACCGGCGGGCATCCGGGTGAACGCGAAACTGAAACGACGAATACAGACGCGCACGCGCGATCAACGGAGGATTAAATGACGGATATCGGTCTTATTGGCTCTGTCTCCATTATCATGGCGGGACTGACCATCGCCTTGGGCTCCCTTGGCCCGGCCTTCGGCGAAGCGCGTGCGGCGGCTCAAGCCCTTGCTGCCATCGCGCAACAGCCCGACGAAGCAAACACCATCGCGCGGACCTTGTTCGTCAGTCTCGCAATGATCGAGTCGACGGCGATCTACTGCTTCGTCGTTTCAATGATCCTGATCTTCGCGAACCCGTTTTGGGAGGCTGCGCTGACGCGCGCCGGGGGCTAAGTCATGAATGTGGATTGGATCACGGTTGCAGCTCAGATCGTGAACTTTCTCGTCCTCGTCTGGCTGCTCAAGCGGTTTCTCTACAAGCCTGTTCTCCAGGCAATGGATGCGCGAGAGAAACGCATTGCTGAAAGGCTGGAACTGGCGGAGAGCGAACGCGAAACAGCTGCGTTGGAAGCAGCGCGATTTCGCGAACAGCAGCGTGATCTCGAGGCACAGTGGAACACAGAAATGGAACGGGCTCTGGAGGAGGCCGATGTGCTGCGCAAATCGCTACAGAGCTCCGCCAGAGAGGAAGTTGCCAGCAAGCGCTCGGAATGGATCAAGAATTTGGATGACGAGAAGGATGCCTTTCTCGACGACATTCGGCATCGGTCGGCGGAGGCGTTTTCCGCGATGGCGCGCCGGGCTTTTTCGGACCTGGCGAATGAACGTCTTGAGGATCAGATTGCCAGACGGTTCGAGACGGCGCTTCGCAGCATCGATGAGGATGAACGCAAGAAGCTCAAGACGGCTTGCAGAAACGCCGACGGACGCGTGAGTGTCCGTACCGGTTTCGATTTGTCGCCCGAGAGACGCAGCGACGTCGCGGCAGTATTCCATGAGGCCGTAACGAATGAAGCCGACTTCACTTTTGAAATCTCTCGCGAACTCATCTGTGGGGTCGAGCTCAGAGTTGGCGGGCAAGTCGTCCGCTGGAGTCTCGACAACTACTTGGACGAGGTCGAAGCCGATTTGAGACAGGCTGTAGAGAGCCGAATTCCGCAAACAGAGCCAAGCGCGGCCGGTTAGATGGCAACATCGATGCTGAAACAGATTTCGCGTCAGACATTCGAGGCGCTCGACAGGGTCTTGAAACAGGATCGCGCGCAGATCGCGACGACCGAAATCGGAACCGTCACGCGCGTCTCGGGAGGCGTAGTGGAGGTTGAGGGTTTTACACAGGTCTTCGCCAATGAACTTGTCAGATTTCCCAATGGGACGACGGGCATCTGCACGGATATTCAGCGTGGGCATCTGGGGGCCATACTGTTGGGCGACGAAGGGACGATCCGCGTCGGGGACGAGGTGCACCGGACGCGCCGGGTCGTGGACGCGCCGGTCGGAAGTGGGCTTCTGGGGCGCGTTGTCGACGGTCTGGGGCGCCCGATGGACGGTAAGGGTGCTGTGAAAGCGGCGGCCCGGCGTCCCGTCGAGCGTAAGGCACCGGCGATTATCGACCGGGCTCCTGTGCAGTCGCCATTGCAGACAGGGATCAAGGCCATCGATGCCGCCATTCCGATCGGGCGGGGGCAGCGGCAACTCATCATCGGCGATCGTCAGACCGGCAAGACAGCGGTGGCCGTCGATACGATCATCAACCAGCAGCCCGGTGACGTTGTCGCCATCTACTGTGCAATCGGACAGCGCGCCGACTCGGTAGTCCGCGTGATCGAGAAACTGGAGGCTTCGGGTGCGAAAGACAGATGCATCTTCGTCGTTGCGGGCGGTGAGGATTCGCCAGGTCTTCAATTCATGGCGCCCTACGCGGCCACAACGATGGCGGAATGGTTCATGGAGGCTGGTCAGGATGTACTCATTGTCTTCGACGATCTGACACGCCATGCCCGCGCCTACCGTCAGCTGTCGCTGCTTCTAAGACGGCCTCCCGGAAGGGAGGCTTATCCCGGCGACATATTCTACATTCACTCGCGGCTGCTTGAGCGCTCCACGCATCTCGGAGATGCACGGGGCGGCGGTTCCCTGACGGCTCTGCCTATCATCGAGACACAGGCCCAGAACCTCGCGGCCTACATCCCGACAAATCTGATCTCAATCACCGACGGCCAGATCTATCTGGCCCCGAATCTTTATCAGAAGGGCCAGCTCCCTGCGATCGACATTAGCAAATCCGTGTCCCGGGTCGGCGGCCGGGCACAGCTTCCGGCCTTCAGGGATGTCGCCGGGCTTTTGCGGCTCTCCTACTCACAGTTCGAAGAGCTTGAGACGTTTGCACGTTTCGGCACGCGATTGGACAATGAGACGCGGTCGAAACTGGAACGTGGACGCCGCGTCCGAGAAGTATTGAAGCAGCCCGAAAGTACACCAGTGGCGGTAGCGGAACAGATTGCGATCCTGCACGCTGTAACACAGGGCCTGTTCGATCATCTGGACCCCGATGAAATTCAAGAGGCTGAGGATGCTGTTGGGGAACATGTGAGGCACGCCATCCCTGGCATTTGCGATGCTCTCGAGTCGGGGCAGCCTTTTCACGGTCAGGACCGGGAGGCGCTTCTTGAAGAGTGTCGGAGAGCTCTGCGTCTGAAAAGACTTGGTTCGAAGCTGTGGGGCGAACATGCAGACGCTTGAGGTCCTTGGTCGGCGCATTCGGACGACGGAGAGTCTCGGGTCGATCGTGAGGACGATGAAATCCCTGTCGCAGGTCAGCATCCACCAATATGAGGTCGCCGCATCGACGATCGCCGAGTATCACCGTACCATCGCGCTTGGCCTGCAGATCGTGTTCCGGACCCAGCCACCGTCGGAGCCGACAGAACCATTGACCGCCAAGCGCGTCGCAATCCTCCTATTTGGTTCAGATCATGGCCTCTGCGGCCGCTTTAATGATCAGGTCGTCGATTTCGCCTTGCAACGACTGGACGCGAAGGGCATTGCGCCAGAGTCCCGGCTCTGGTTGGTCGTGGGTGCAAGAGCCGAAGCGCGTCTGGAGGCAAGAGGGCAAACCGCGTCAACCTGCTACTTCTTACCGGGTTCGGTCAGTGGTCTCGCAGAAACCACCGGGTCGATTCTGGTGAAGCTTGACCGGTGGCGCGAAGAAGGAGCGTTTGATCGTGCTGTTGTGTTCCACAATTGCCGCGAGGACATGGCGGTACCGGTGCCCCGGGAACGTCAGGTCTGGCCTGTCGATCCCGACTATCTCGACGCCTTGGCTCGCAAGCCCTGGGAGTCACGCTGCCTGCCAATGTACAGCATGGATTCGCGGGCACTGCTGTCCGCGCTGATCAGGCAGCATCTCTTTGTCACGATCTTTCGGGCAGGTGCCGACTCTCTTTCTGCAGAACACGCAGCGCGGCTTGCCGCGATGCAGGCTGCGGAACGCAATATTGTCGAGAAGCTTCGGGATATGAATGCCGACTATCGGCGTGAGAGACAAAACGCGATTACCGCCGAGCTCCTCGATATTGTCGCCGGTTATGAGGCGACGTGTGAGTAATGGTCTGCCGCAGGGCTGTCCACAGTGCGAAATTGTACTGACGGTATTCAGACCGCGGCCTTCGAAACTGAATTGACTGACCAACGCGTTCTTATTGAATGTGAGTTCCCCCGTGGCATTTCCCTGACATTCGTCAAAGACCTGATCGCCAGGATGCTGCATCTTCGGTGGAAGAGATCTTGATGAGCCCTTAGTTATTGAGGCCAGCAATGTACCGAACCTTATTCGCAAACAAAGGCTTCAAAAGTCACGCGGTTGTCTATGTCGCGGTCAACCTCCTATTGCTGACCATCGATCTGACGGTTGACCCTAGCAGCCTGTGGTTCTTCTGGCCGCTTCTCGGATGGGGGATCGGACTGGTCAGTCACGGTGCGGCTGTTTGGCAAAAGTCTCAGGCTAAAAACGCGCCTTAAGACTCAATCGCAATGCGTAGGGCGTTTGCGACCTTGTCATCACGACAACCGACAAGCGCCATGACCAAATACTGCCAAGGATCCACATCAACAACTGCCGATGCCGTGTGTGTGGGTTCATCCAACGGAGTTTGGTGAATGTTCGGCAAGTCGGTTGAGCTCTTCACGCTTTTCGGATTCAAGGTCAAAGTCGACTTCAGCTGGACCTTCCTGGCTCTGCTTATCGCCTGGTCTCTGGCCCAAGGCTATTTCCCCGGTATCTATAGCGGGCTCCCGCCCGCGACATATTGGTGGATGGGAATAGCCGGCACGATCGGCCTGTTCTTCTCGATCGTCTTTCATGAAATGGCACATTCCATCGTTGCAAGGCAGTATGGCTTGCCGATCCGTGGCATCACCTTGTTCCTCTTTGGCGGTGTCGCGGAAATGGGAGAAGAGCCGCGAAGCGCCAAGGCAGAATTCCTGATGGCGATCGCCGGACCGATCGCAAGCGTCATTCTGGCTGGCTTGTTTTATGGCGTTTCTGCGCTGCTGGTTCGTTTTGGACAGACTGAGGCAGTCATTGGCGTATTTCGCTATCTCGGCTTTTTGAACGCTTTGCTCGCCGGGTTCAATCTCGTTCCGGCCTTCCCGTTGGACGGCGGTCGCGTGCTCCGTGCGTTCTTATGGCATTGGTTTGGCGACATGAGCCGGGCGACGAAAATCGCTTCGCGTTCCGGTTCTGTGTTCGGGTTGGTATTGATCGGGTACGGTGTCATCACAGCGGCGAGCGGTGGTCTCACCGTTGGCATCTGGTACGTCCTGATCGGCCTGTTTCTCAGAGGTGCCGCAGATTCCTCTTATCGTCGGGTCATCATGAAAAAAGCGCTCGCCGGCGAGCCTGTCAGCCGGTTCATGACACCGAACCCCATAACCGTGTCGCCGGACATCACCTTGCGGCAATTCGTCGATGATTGGGTCTATCGCTACTATCATGAGATGTTCCCGGTTGTTGAGGCTGGCCATTTGCGGGGATGTCTCACGATCAATCGTCTCAAAGGCATCGATCATGAGCACTGGGACCGGACAACGGTCGGAGACGTCATGCTCGGTTGCCGGGACGAAACTGCGATCGATGCGGAAGAAGACGCCATGGTTTCTCTTTCACGTATGCAGAAATATGCGCGCAGTCGCATGATGGTAACCCGGCAGGGTGAGCTCGTCGGCGTTGTCGCCTTAAAGGACCTCATGCGTCTGGTCGCTCTTCGGCTGGAGCTTGAGGAGAGCTGACTCGGCACTCCCGTTTCGATGTGCGGTAAAGGCAAGGTATGGCACGCGGTCCAGCATCTGCAGCAACTTGATCTGGAACAGTTCAGATCGGTCTGATGGTGTGTAGGCTCTTCCAAACGAAAACACTGAAACCGGCGGTCATATGGATTCCCGGCGCAACGAAACCGTTGTGCTCGGTCTGCGCCTCGCGGCATGAATTCTGAGTTCAGACTCTTATTTGTTCTCTGGCACGAGACGAAGCAGTCCACATGACCGGACGATCTAAGAGTGATGAGGAAAGATCATGCAGATCCCACTGGACATCGTATTCGAGGGCATCGGGCACTCGGATTTCATCGAGAGCCACCTGCGCGACGAAGCTGAAAAACTTGAGCAATTCTCCGACCGCATCACGTCGGCGAAGATTGTTGTGTCGCAGCCGCATCGAAAACACGAGAAGGGCAACATCTATCAGGTGCGTATTTACATGACCCTGCCGGGTGGCGGTAACATCGTCGTCAACCGCGAACCGGGCGACAAGAACGCGCACGAAGATGCCTATGTGGCAATTCGCGATGCGTTCCACGCCGCTCGGCGTCAATTGCAGGATCAAGTGCGAAAACGCCAAGGTAAGACGAAGCTGCACGAGACCCCGCCTCATGGGACGATCGCGACCATGGTCTCCTATGAAGGGTACGGATTCATCTCTTCAGCCGACGGTCGCGAGATCTATTTCCATCGCAACAGTGTTGCCAACGATGCCTTCGATGGATTGCAGGAAGGCCAAGAGGTGCGGTTCACCGAGAGCCAAGGCGAGAAGGGACCTCAGGCCAGTTTCGTTAAGCCGATCGGCAAGCACAATCTCGACTGACAGGAGTATCTGAAGCGTTGATCCAGGCGTTCGGGGATTTACTTGGTCGACCGCTCTGTACTTTTAACGGCGGTGCTCTTGGCGATTAACCGCAATCCTTGCCAAGTCACTCACGGCGCGTCTGTCTCGTTCGTTGCAGTATCGGGACGCTCAAGTATCTCGCATAGCTGCGCGACCCGCCCATGTGGAGATCGGTGCAGACTTTGCGCCATCGCATCGTCGGCGGAGACCCAGGTGAACGCTTCCAGCAGTTCCGCACTGTTGGCCCCTGTCTTCAGGATTTGAAGAATTCGGCCCTCATCCATTGGCCCCGTGATTTCAATGATTTCGTCTTTGGTCATGGGATTCCGTCCGCCGGGGGGCTGCACTCGTCATGCGCTGTGGGGCATGTCGGTTTAACCCACATCACTCCCAGGGTTGTGGGCAAGACGGACAGCGGTACGACCGCTCATCACTCTGTATCCGACGGACTTGGCGCCACTGGCTTGCAGTTAGCCTGCCGAAATGTGGACCAAAGCAGTTCCGGCCCCAAACACGTTGCCCGCAGCCCTTGAAGCAGTAACCCCGGTTGGCAAAGATCGCATTACGTTGATACCAGAGATTGTAGCAGACACCTGCTTTTGCTTCGGGCGCCGTGCCGAGCATCGTGCCGTAAGTTGCTAACAATGCACCACCGCAGATTAATGCGCCGCTCAGTATTGCGGACAACCTGACACGCATCATCTTCATTCTCCTGTTGAAGTTTGGATGCAGCCTAGCCGGCTCGACAGATATTGCATTGATATGCGTCAGGCTATGGGTTGGAGATCCTTCGGTTGACCAGGCTTAGCAATGACTCCGACTTCCCGATTTCTACACCCGTGAATCCAAAGCCGATTCATCCGATTGGTCGTCCAACAACCAAAGCGGACAACCCCTGATCTGGGTCAGTGATGCCCGGCTACTCCTGGACTTAAGAACGGAACAGAAGAATCTCTTACACGTGTTTCAACCGCACGAGAGGATCCGAACGTAGGAATCAGGAGCTGGAGCCATGACCGCAAAAGAAGTGCGATTCGCCACAGACGCCCGTTCTCGTATGTTGAAAGGCCTGAATATCCTGGCAGACGCCGTCAAGGCCACATTGGGCCCCAAGGGCCGTAACGTGGTCTTTCAGCAATCGTTTGGGACGCCCCGATCGACGAAGGACGGCGTTACGGTTGCGAAGCAGATCGAGCTCGCCGACAATATCGAAAATACTGGCGCGCAGATGATGCGCGAAGTTGCATCGAAGACCAGTGATCTCGTCGGCGACGGGACGACAACGGCGACATTGCTGGCTCAGGTTATCGTTCAGGAAGGTTTCAAGGCGGAGGCCGCCGGCATGAATCCGATGGATTTGCGCCGGGGTATTGAACAGGCCGTGCAGGCCGTTGTGAAGGATCTGGATAACCGGTCGCGAAAGCTGACCAGTTCAGAAGAAATCGCACAGGTTGGAACGATTTCCTCCAACGGCGACGCCGAAGTCGGCAAGCTGCTTGCCGATGCCATGGACAAAGTCGGCAATGAAGGCGTGATCACGATCGAGGAGGCGAAGTCGCTTGAAACGGAGCTCGATGTGGTCGAGGGCATGCAGTTCGACCGAGGCTACCTATCGCCCTATTTCATTACCGATGCTGAGAAGTTGGTGTGCGTCCTGGAAGATGCCTACGTCCTTATGCACGACAAGAAGTTGTCTAGTCTGCAGACGATTTTGCCGTTGCTCGAGGCGATCGTGCAATCCGGGAAACCGCTCTTGATCGTTGCGGAAGAGGTTGAAGGCGAAGCCCTCGCGACCCTTGTCGTCAACAAGTTGCGCGGTGGATTGAAGGTTGCCGCCGTCAAAGCGCCAGGTTTTGGCGACAGGCGCAAAGCGATGCTGGGCGATCTGGCGATCCTCACGGGGGGCGAGGTTGTTTCTGAGGATTTGGGAATAAAGCTGGAGAGTGTGACGCTCGAAATGCTTGGCCGGGTGAAACGGGTCGTCATCACAAAGGACGACACGACGCTGATTGAAGGCGCCGGCGAAAAAGCAAAAATCGATGCGCGTTGTGCGCAAATCCGGCGGGAGATCGATGATACAACGTCCGACTATGACCGGGAAAAACTGCAGGAGCGTCTTGCTAAGCTATCTGGCGGGGTGGCTGTCATCCGCGTCGGCGGTGCGACGGAAACGGAAGTCAAGGAACGAAAGGACCGCGTGGACGATGCCATGCATGCCACACGCGCCGCGGTCGAGGAGGGCATTTTGCCTGGCGGCGGGGTCGCGCTGCTCTTCGCAAGGCAGGCATTGGACGACTTGGATCTGGGTGACGACGATCAGAATATGGGAGTCGATATCATCAGGCGTGGACTGGCCGCGCCGCTGCGCCAAATCGCTGAAAATGCGGGCGTCGACGGCGCCGTTATCGTCGGCAAGCTCCTAGAGTGGAACGATCCCGAACAGGGGTATGACGCCCAGGAAGAGACGTTCTGCAATATGTTCGAGGCAGGCATTATCGATCCTACAAAAGTGGTTCGCGTGGCCCTTCAGGACGCCGCTTCAATCGCCGGTATTCTGGTCACGACAGAGGCGGTTATTGCCGATGAGCCGCGGGTGATCCAACCGGCGGCGGCTCCCCCCGGTATAGCCGGCATGATGTGAATGACACGACAGGGTGCATGCAGGATATGAATCCTATGAGTGTGATTTGCATCAATACGGCGGTGAGGCGCTTTTGAGATAGTTCGTTGGACTAATCGGTTCGCGTGGGATGACCAGTCCGGCCCCAGTGGCGAGCGAAGCCAGTGGTCGAAGGACGCTGTCTGCCGATTAACTGGTCAACCAAGTTTCCGAAGGACGGTTGTCGGCTCCTCGATCGAAGAGTACCGACTGCACGCTTTTTGATGGCAAGACCATAACGGATTCCAACGCTTCGCAGCGGGCAAGCGATGAGTCTTAAACACTGTGACAAATGGCGAGAAAAAACGGAGATTTGACAATGACTGAATCTTCCAGGCAGGCCGCGCCGCTCTCATGGAAGAGTGGCGGCGTACTGTTGGGCCTGGTGTTCTGTGCTGCTGTGCTGTTGGTGAAGCCGATTGGTGTATCCACGCAGTTCGTGATCGCCGACGGGATTCTCTGGAACACGATCGATCCGAGCGTCATCGTGACATCCGAAGGTGCGAAACACGGTTACACCAGCACCAATCCCTATCTGGCGAAGAGCGGTGGCAAATATGCCAAAGCCGTCGCTAATCCTATCAACTATGGCTTCGTCTTCGTCATTGCCATGATGATCGGGGCACTTGTTTCGGCCTTGCTTCGCGGTGGTGTTGAGCGGACGGAAAGGACGATGCCAGCCGTGTGGCGTGCCAACTTCGGCGATGAGCAGTGGAAGCGGTATGTGGCAGTCTTTCTGTCCGGCTTCCTCGTTCTCTATGGCGCTCGGTTGGCAGGCGGGTGCACCTCCGGCCACATGATGAGTGGCATGATGCAGACTGCTTACTCCGGATACATCTTCGCTGCCGGTGCGTTCCTGGCGGGAATCCCTACGGCCTTGCTGCTATTCAGGAAGGATGTCTGAAATGTCGCAAATAATTCTCGCCTTGATCATTGGTGCAGCCTTCGGGTTCACGTTGGACCGTATCGGTGCAACCAATCCGGGCTACATCATCCGGATGCTTAATCTGAGCGATCTACACCTCATGAAGACCATCCTGACAGGCATTGGCGTCGCGTCGATCCTGGTCTTCGGCGGGCTCATTCTTGATCTGGTCGATCCCGGCCATCTTTCGGTCAAGGCAGCCTACCTCGGTGTGTTCATTGGCGGACTGCTGTTGGGGCTGGGATTCGCGGTTGCCGGTTATTGTCCTGGTACCGGTTTGACGGCTGCCGCGACGGGTCGCATAGACGCCTTCATCTTCGTGATCGGCGGGCTCGTGGGAGCGGGCGTCTATATGGCCAATTACGGTTGGGTCACCACGACGGGATTGTTGGATGAAATCGCCGGTGGCAAGGCAACACTTGGGCCTATTGCCGGTACGAAATATCCTTCCTTGTTCGATGCTGTGTCCGGCGAATGGCTGGGCATCATCATAGGCGTGGCCTTCGTCGTGATCGCCTGGCTGCTCCCTGAGCGGTTCTTCACGGACCACAAAAAACAGGTGCCGGCCGAGTAGCATCGTCGACGGCGGCTATTGCCCTGGCCCGTCAAAGAAGGCGGCCAGGGTGAATCACGGCCGTTTCTTTTTCGTCATGACAACGCTTCCATGGTCCTTCTCTCCGATAGCCGATCAGGTGCCGCCGAAGACCCAAGCGCCAAGCATGAGACCAAGCGCGGTGACCACGAGCACACCGGCGACGTCGAGTAGTGCGCCAGCGCGAACCATCTGAGCGATGGTCACGGCGCCGCTTCCAAAAATGATGGCATTCGGGGGTGTTGCCACCGGCAGCATGAATCCGACTGTCGCAGCCAGTGCGATGGGAAGTGTCAGAAGAACGGGATCTTCGCCGAGCCCGACCGCCGTCGCGCCGGCTATGGGCAGGAAGATTGCCGCCATCGCGGTATTGCTCGCCAGTTCGCCGAGAAGGACGACAAGGGCCGCCACGGTCACAATGAGTGCGACGCGGGGGAGTATTTCAAGAAGGTTCAATGAGCTGCCGATCCATGCGGCAAGGCCGGACGACCCGATGGATTCGGCCAATGCGAGGCCGCCACCGAAAAGGATCAGAACGTCCCAGCGGATCTTTCTGGCCTCCTCCCAGGACAGCAGGAACATGCCATCCTTGGCTTGGACGGGGATCACGAAAAGCAGAAAGGCGGCCGTCATGGCAATTCCGGCGTCGCTCAACGCGAGGCCGGGCACAATCTGCTGCAGGAAAGGTCGCGATATCCATGCCGCGGCGGTCAGGGTGAGGAGCAGGGCGATCAGGCTCTCGGCGCGCGTCATCGGGCCAAGACGCTTCATGTCCTCTGCCAGACCTGCGTGTTTCGTATCGATCTCCGGTAGGGAGAAGCGGAACGTCAGACGCGTGAGAACCAGCCAGGCCAGCGGCAATAGGATCACGACGGCGGGAACGCCGATCAGCATCCAATCGCTGAACCCTATCGTGATGCCGTGCGCCTCGCTCATATACCCGGCAAACAGGGCATTGGGCGGCGTGCCGATCAACGTGCCCATGCCGCCGATCGTCGCCGCATAACCGACCCCGAGCATGAGTGCAGTCGCGAAGGCGGAGACGTCGGATGCCTTCTCATTGCCGAACGATTTTTGAATGCCCGCAATAACGGACCGTCCGATCGGCAACATCATCATTGCGGTCGCGGTATTGCTGACCCACATGCTGAGAAAAGCCGTCGTTGCCATGATGCTGGCAATCATGCGGGAAGGCCGTGCGCCTCCGACGCGGAGCACATGGAGTGCAATCCGTCTGTCGAGTTTCCAGAACTGCATGCTCCGGGCCAGAAGAAATCCGCCGAGAAACAAGAAGATCAAGGGGTGAGCATAGGATTGCGCGGTTGTTTCCAGATCCACAACGCCAAGAGGTGGAAGAAGAACGAGCGGAAGAAGAGCGGTGGCGGCAAGAGGAAGTGCCTCTGTCATCCACCAGATAGCCATGACAACACCGATAGCGGCCACCGACCATCCCGTTGAGGAGAGACCGCCCGGAGGCGGAAACAAAAGCATTGCTACGGCAATGGTGGGGCCGGTGATGAGGCCTACGCGTCGATGCAAGGGGTAATTGCCTGACCGTGCATCTGTCGGAGCCTTCGTCATCGAGGATGTCCTTAACAAGCGGCGGAACGAGGGACCGTATCGTCAACTAGAAAGAAATCATCCAAATCGCGTCCTTCAAACGCTGCGTGGCGATCTCATATGCGGCTTGGCGATAAGTGCAGTTTTTGCCGGTCGAAACGGCAAATATTCGGTCGCATGTTCCCTCCAGTCTATTGACCAGACTCTGGTCGATGCGCTCGGCCTCCCATGGCATTTGCTGAAGGTTTTGCACCCACTCGAAGTAACTGACGATGACGCCGCCGGCATTTGCAATGACATCCGGCAGGACTATGACTCCGTTGTCGTTGAGAACCCGATCGCCATCGAACGATGTTGGAGCGTTGGCACCTTCCACGACAACGCGGGCCTTCACTTTCTGAGCTGTTTTCTGGTCCAGTACACCACCGAGGGCTGCAAGAATGAGATAGTCGCATTCCAGCTCCAATATGTCCGCACCATCGATCGTCTCTGCATCCTTGAAGCCGACGACTGTGTCGGCCTCTAGGTCGTGCGCAATCAATGCATCGATATCCAACCCTTGCGGGTTCGTAACGCCCCCTCGACTGTCACTGATAGCAATGATGTTGACACCCTCGTCGCGCAGGGCTTTGCCGGTATACTGGCCGACATTGCCAAAACCCTGAATAACGGCGGTCCTGCCATTCAAGTCCTCGGCACGGTGATGCGCGTGAGCACGCAAGACGATGCCGACACCGCGACCTGTGGCGCCTTCCCGTCCTTTGGCCCCGCCAATCAACGGCGGCTTGCCCGTGACCACGGCAGGCGTATAGCCATAGATGCGCGAATACTCATCGTGAATCCACGCCATGACTTGCGCGTTGGTGCCGACATCCGGCGCCGGAATATCACTGCTTGGACCAAGGTTCTTATGAAATTTCTGGACGTAATAGCGAGTCAGGGCCTGCAGCTCTCTCAACGAAAGGTCTTTGGTGTAACAGTCGATCCCCCCCTTGGCGCCGCCGAGCGGCACTTCGACCAGCGCGCATTTGAGAGTCATCAAGCACGCAAGCCAACGCAACTCCTCGATGTTGACTGTTGGGTGATACCGGAGGCCGCCCTTATAGGGCCCAAGGGCATTGTCGTGCTGGACACGGTAACCGTGAAACGTTTCAATGCGGCCATTGTCTCGTCGCAACGGCAACTCGACGCGGATTTCGCGGCTGGCGCCCGACAGCATCCTGAAAACCGTTTCATCGTAACCGAGCCGATCGCAGGCTTCCTTCAAGAAGCGAGCGTTGACTTCGGTTGGCTCTGAACCTGTCTTCATGGAAGCATCCTTCAGTCGATAGATCGATGAGGGTGATTGTGTCCTGGGCGGCCACCTGTGGGATTGACTTGACGCAATCCGCGTATGCTTCGCCAGTATGGCGCGTTGACGCTCAGTCGTCGAATTCCGTCAGTTTCAATGCGCGTGCCGCCTTGACTTCGTCGACCCGTCGGACTGGCGTGGTATGCGGTGCGCCTTGCACCAGGGCCGGTGTCTCGCGGGCTTCATGCACAATCTGCAGCATGGCCTCGACAAAAGTGTCCAGCGTCTCCTTGCTTTCGCTCTCTGTCGGCTCGATCATCAAGGCTTCCCTCACTGTCAACGGGAAATAATTGGTCGGCGGATGGATGCCATAGTCGAGAAGCCGTTTGGCAATGTCGATCGCGCGCACGGGGCTATTATCGATACGGCCCTCGCAAACGAATTCGTGCATGTTTGTCCGGTCGAACGGTACGTGGAAGATCTCGCGAAGCCGGGCCCTGAGATAGTTGGCGTTCAGTACCGCATGCATGGCGTTTGCTCTCAGGCCTGCCTCACCGTGAAGCCGGATGTATGCGTAGGCGCGAATGAGCATACCAAAACTGCCGAAAAAGCTGCTCACGCGTCCGATGGATTTTTCGGGCTTTGCGAGGCCGTATGTCGGGGGCATGTCTGCTTCACCGTCGGGCTTCGCAATGACCAGCGGCCCGGGCAGGAAGGGCGCGAGTTGTGTCGATGCGGCCAGTGGTCCAGACCCCGGACCGCCGCCGCCGTGAGGCGTGGCGAAGGTCTTGTGCAGATTATAGTGCATCAGGTCGATCCCAAGATCGCCAGGCCTGGCAATTCCGGTGAGAGCATTCATATTGGCGCCGTCGCCATAAACCAGGCCGCCGCATCCATGGACTAGGTCCACGATGTCCTCGAGCTGCTGCTCGTAGAGCCCCAGAGTATTCGGGTTGGTGATCATCAGGCAGGCCACGGATGTATCGCAGGCGGCTTCGAGTGCCGCGAGATCGATATTGCCCCGCTCGTCCGATGGGATTTCGACCGCCACCAAGCCCGCCATCGCGGTCGAAGCCGGATTCGTGCCATGAGCCGAGTCCGGGATCAGCACTGTTCGGCGATCAGGATCGCCTCGGTCATCAAAATAAGCTCGAACCATCAGAAGTGCAGTCAGCTCGCTATGGGCTCCGGCGGACGGCTGTAGAGAAACGGCGGCATAACCGCCGATTGCTGCCAGCCACGTCTGCAAGGCGTGAACGACGGCAAGACTGCCTTGTGCCGTTTCGGGCTGTTGAAGGGGGTGGCTCCACGCGAAGCCGTCGAGCCGCGCCATGTCTTCGTCGATTTTGGGATTGTATTTCATGGTGCAGGAGCCGAGCGGATAGAAGCCGCTTTCGACACTGAAGTTTCGCTGCGAAAGGTGCAGATAGTGGCGCGCCACATCGAGCTCGGATAGCTCCGGTAGCCCATTGTCATCCCGCAATAATCCCTTCGGGAGATCCATTTCGGGCACGTCGCAATCGGGAAGGGTCACGCCGGTCCGGCCCTTCTTGCTGATTTCATAGAGTGTTGCTTGCATGGCGACTACGACCCGTGACACTCGTTAGTTGCATCTCGCAAGGCGGTAACCAATCGGTCAATCGATTCACGAGTGTTCACTTCCGTTACCGCGATGAGAAGACAGTTCTCAAAGTCCGGCCAATCTCGTCCAAGATCATAGCCGCCGATGATGCCATACCGATGCCATAGAGCCGCGTTCATCTCGGCCGCCGCCATCGGCAGCTCCACGACGAACTCCTTGAAGAACTGCTTGTCGGTTGCTTGAGGATTGATGGTTAGGCCGGCGATTTTGCCAATCTCGGCAGCGGCATAGTGGCTTTTCTGGTAACAGAGTTCAGCCACCTGGCGCAGGCCGCTCTTTCCCACCGCCGCGAGATACACGGCTGCCCCGAGAGCCCCGAGTGCCGCGTTCGTGCAAATATTACTGGTCGCCTTCGCGCGGCGGATGTGTTGTTCCCGAGTGGCGAGCGTGAGCGCATAGGCCCGCTCGCCGGCACTGTCGGTTGTCTCACCGACAAGGCGCCCGACGAGCCGGCGCACATGAGCGCGGCGCGTTGCGAAGATGCCGACATGCGGACCGCCGAAGCTCGGTGGCAATCCAAGAGGTTGGCCGTCTGCTACCACCACGTCCGCCCCAAGCGCTCCCGGCGGATTGAAGAGCCCCAGCATAATCGGATCCGTTACCACAATGAGTAAGGCGCCGACCGCATGGACGGCGTCGGCAAGCCCATCGAGTGTCTCGATCTGTCCGAAAAAGTCTGGCGACTGTACAACAAAAGCCGCCATGTCTGTGTTGAGCAGAACCTGCAGGTCGCTGATGTCGTTCTTCATATCGTCGTCGCCGACGAGACGCGCATCGGTTCCTTTGAGATAGGTGCGCATGACGTCACGATATTGCGGGTGCACGCCCGGTGAGCAAAGGATCTTCGTGCGATGGCCGTCGGTCTGGTCTAATGCGAGCAGAACAGCCTCCGCCAGCGATGTGGCGCCGTCATAGTGACTTGCATTTGAGACATCCATGCCTGTCAGCTGACAGATCATCGATTGATACTCGAACATGGCCTGCAACATGCCTTGGCTGGCTTCGGGCTGGTAGGGCGTATAGGAGGTGTAGAATTCGGCGCGTCGAAGCACATGGTCCACGATCGCCGGCACGAAGTGGTTGTAGACGCCCGCACCGAGAAAGCTGTCGTTATGAAGGCTGTCGGCGTTTCGTGCGCAAAGCGCCCGCATCTCGGTGCCGATCTCGAGCTCGGTACAGGGACGCGGCAGATCAAGAGCAGGAAACCGGGCCGCCTTGGGAATATCACTGAACAGGTCCTCGAGTTTCTCGACGCCGATGGCCTTGAGCATCGCGTCACGATCGTCATTGGTATGCGGCAGATAGTTCATGGGCGATCCTTCTTCACTCCGGCATCAAGCTTCGATCTTGACCATGCGCCGGCGGCGGTAGCCGATCACGACGGAAATGTAGCCGGCTCCGACAAGTTGCCGGTCGAGTGCTGCATCGCCCGTGTCCACATGCAGGACCGGTGTGCGCGCCAGCTTGGCCGGCGTTGCGGCAACAATGATGTTCTGTGTGTCTATTCGGCGAACAACATCCGGGCTGAGCTGAAGATTGCCGCGCCCCAGAATGAAACCCTGTGCGCCGATGGGGCTCAAGACTAAAATGCAGTCGTCGTGCTGGTCGAGCAGCCCAAGGAGCCGCTGCTCGTCAAGATCCGCGGAGACGAGTTTTTGGTCGAAGACCGCATCGACACCGAGAAGCGTCTTGGTCGTGCCGAGTGTTTCGGCAACCGATTGGACCGTGCTTCCGGGACCTAGCAGGACCAGCGTGTCAGTGCGCTCAATAATCTCTTCATGGAGATAGTCGGCGATGTCCTGCTTCGTTTCGGCATCGCTGCTTGCAGCAATCAAGACTTTCGCGGCCTGGGTGTAGTTTGGTTCGTATGGCGTTGCTGCTTTGGTGTAGAGTCGCACCGCCCATCTGCCGCGCCGATATTCCTGCTCGTCGAGATCCAAGACGTCGACCGTCGCCCGCGTGAGTCCTCCCTTGAGAAACGCAAAGATGATTTCTGCGGTGCGTGCCGGACTTGTTCCGAAGACGCCCGAATACATCTTGACGCCTGCCGGGATTCCCAGGATCGGTGTCTGATCGGATGTGATGGAGCTGATATCGCGTGCGGTCCCATCGCCGCCGCAGAAAACGATGAGATCGACGCCACCTGCGATGAGTGCTTTCACCGCATGCTCTGTATCTGTGGCGGTCGGTTCCAATCCTGGATCGTGGACGATCTCGCGTGCCTGGAAGCCAGCTTGCGCAAGAGCATCCGCTCCCATCTGGCCTGCACAGCTCAGCCAAAGAAACGGCGGCGGTTGTGTTTCCTTGGCCATCAATCCGGCAAGCGCGTTCAGGCACTCGAGCGCCCGCAGATTTGAAGTGGGACTCGCGCCACGGGATATGGCCTCTTCGACCACGCCATCCGTTCCCTTCAATCCCACGCGACCGCCCATTCCTGCGATCGGATTGATCAGGAATCCCAAGCGGAGTTTGCTGGCTTCTGTTCTGTGCGATTGGGTTGTTTGTTGTACGTCGATCTCTCTGGTGTCGGTGTCCATTCGCGTTCACAACTTCCCAATGCGAACCTTGGACGTTTTCTTTTCGCCTGCGCGGTAGTAGGTCACGTCGACGAACGATCCGCGCTCACGTAGTCCGATCGAATTCCGCACGTCGCCAGCATCCTCTATCGCCTTGCCGTTGATGGCGACGATGACGTCCCCCTTTGTCAGACCCGCCTTCTCAGCTTCGGCCCCCTTCGTGACGGAGACGATCACTGCGCCCTTTGAAATGGAGAGTTTCATTCTTGCGGCGAGGTCGGGTGTAAGGGTTTGCACCGCAATACCGATCCGGCCGCGGCGCACTTCGCCGTGGCGGAGGAGATGTGCGACAACCGCTTTCACCATATTTGCCGGCACGGCAAATCCAATGCCGATATTGCCACCGCTGGCTGTGAGAATTGCGGAGTTGACGCCGATGAGCTCACCTTTCGTGTTGATGAGCGCACCGCCAGAATTTCCGGGATTAATCGAGGCGTCGGTCTGGATGAAGTCTTCATAGGCTTCCTGGCTGAGGCCGCCTCGTCCGAGCGCGCTTATGATGCCGGATGTGACGGTCTGGCCCAGTCCGAAAGGATTGCCGATTGCAACAACCAGGTCGCCGACCCTGAGAGTGTCCGAATCGCTTAAGACGAGCTGTCTCAAATTTTTGCCTTCGATTTTAAGAAGTGCGAGATCGGTCGCCGCATCGCTGCCGACGAGCTTGGCGTCGAACCACCGACCGTCTTTCGTGGTGACTCCGATCTTGGGGGCCTTGTCGATGACATGGTGATTGGTGATGACGTGGCCTTTCACCGCGTCCAGGATCACACCCGATCCAGAGCTCATTTGGCGCTCTTGCGGTTCGTTCTCCGGAAGCCCGAAGAAGCGGCGAAAATTCGGATCTTTCAGAATGGGATTGTTCGTCTGCGCGGCAGGAGTGAGCACCGTAACGTTGACTACGGCGGGGGTGGTACCTTCGAGCAGCGGCGCCATGGTCATCACGCCCCGCGCTTCGTCAAGGACCGGCATTTGAGCGCGAGCGTCTTGGCCGGCGTCCGACGTCAGGCCAGCAAGACTCAAAAGGATGAGGCAAACGATCCCTCTGGCTGTGTAGGCAGGCAGTATGTGCGTTGGTTCGTTGGTCAGATCATGAGCGTGTCGCATTGTCGTTGGCCCGAGCACGTTTGCACTGGGCGCAAATTCGAACATGAAACACCGTGGCAGCCCCTGACGTGAATCAACGGCCGCCTACCAGCCAAATAGTGGTCAAGCGAAGTGTCTTACTCGTGGTGTGGCTTAGAGACATGAATTTGGCGGGTCAGCAGAAGCCGGTTGTAAAGCCACCCGATGAGAGACCCGAAGATGAAGCCATGCGCAAATCCCCAGACGGCGCCTGCGATTGCACCAGGGAATGTCGGCGCAAATCCGAAATAGACGCTTTGGATGATGAGCGCGGCAGCCGCTCCCCAGCCGAAGAGTCCGGCAGCGACTCCAAGTGCCAAGACTGTCACGGCCCAGGCAATTCCCAATGCGAGACCGAGACTGATGACGCCAAGTCTTAGATGTGTGGTGTTTCTTGCCATCGCTCTGTGAACTCCCCCAGGATCGAACCCCGTGCAACAAGCATAGCACTCTCGTTCGACGCGGACATTCGGAATTGAAATCTATCTGGAAATGGAACCATTCATCCGGAAAATCGGGAAATGGCCGCGAGTGCCAGATCGATGTCAGCCGGCGTGTGGTCGGCCGAGATCTGAAAGCGGATCTCCTCATCGCCATGGGGGACGACAGGGTAATTGAGTCCCGTGGTCAGGATCCCCGAATCGTGCAAATGCCGAACGAGTTTCAATGTGCGGGCGGTATCGCGGACCATGAGCGGTACGACCGGATGGGGGCCTGGTATGGTCTCATGCCCAAGTTCACAAAGCCCCCGTTCGAAACGGTCCGTCATGGCGCGCAGATGATGAAGCAACTGCAGACCGCGTGCGCTGTCCAGAATATCGACAGCCTCGGTTGCCGCAGCCGCTTCCCCGGGCGTTATCGGGTTCGAGTAGATATAGAATGGCGAACTCTCGCGCAGATAATCAATGATCGTTGCACTGGCAGCGACATAGCCGCCATTGACGCCGAACGCCTTGCCGAGTGTTGCCACCAACAGGTCGGCAGGGCCGCTTGCCGTCTGCTCCTCAGTGCCTCGACCGGTTTTACCGAACGCACCGATCCCATGGGAATCGTCCACAACGACGAGAACGTTTTCCGCGAAGGCGCTGTCGAAATCGCGTGCGAGACGCATGATCGCGTCAAGCGGTGCGTGATCGCCTCGCATGCTGAAGATGCCGTCGGTGACGATGATCGCGCGTGACCATGTGCCGGCGGCTTCCCTGAGTTGCTGGCCGAGCGCGTCCATATCCAGATGGGGATAAACGAATTTTTGACCGGGCCTCGCCAATGCGATCGCATTGATGATGCAATTGTGGTTGAGCGCGTCACTGAAGACGGCAGTTCGTTCGGTGATCAGCGGCGGCAGAATGCCCATAACGGTCGCGTAGGCTGAACTGAAGAGCATGGCAGCTTGTCGGTCGTGAAAGCGGGCGAGGCGTGCTTCGAGCTCGACATGGGGCGACCAGGTACCGCTGATAAAACGCACGGCGCCAGGGCCGGTTCCGAATTGCCGGACAGCAGCTTCTTCCGCTTGCTCGACATCGCGCTCGAACGACATGCCCAGATAGCTGTTGGCGTTCATTCGCAAGAATGGTTTGTCGCCGTGACCTTCGAGCAGGAAGCGCGGCCCGTTGCCATCGCTCGGCGGAAGCACTTTGCGGATAACCGCCTCGTAACCTTTCAACGGCCCTGCCTCTCGTAGCGCGTCAAGATTGGCCGCAAGGATGTGTTCGATCTTGCCGCTAGGCATCGGCAGTCCTTCCCTGTTCATGCTCCCGAAGTCGGGCTCCGGCGGTGGAGATGTCGGATCATATCCTTGACCATCCCTGGCAAGTCATAGCTTGGTGACCAATCCCATTCGTCGCGAGCGGCCCTATCGTCAAGAGAGCGCGGCCATGTATCGGCGATCTCCTGGCGTATCGGATCGACGTCATAGTCGATCTTGAATTGGGGGATGTGTTTTCGGATCTCCGCAGCGAGTTCCTCCGGCGTGAAGCTCATCGCTGTGACGTTGAAGGCATTGCGATGTTGCAGCCGGCCAGGATCCGCAGCCATGAGTGCGATCATTCCAGAAATCGCGTCGGGCATATACATCATGTCGATTTGCGTATCGGGCCGGAGAAAACAGCTATAGTGCTTGTAGCGCAAAGCCTGATGGAAGATCTCGACGGCGTAGTCTGTAGTTCCACCACCCGGCATCGCGCTGTGGGAGATGAGACCCGGCAGCCTCAGACCACGCGTGTCGACACCGTAGCGCGAGGCATAATAATCGCACAGAAGCTCGCCTGCGACTTTGGTAACACCGTAGATGGTTGTCGGGCGCTGGATTGTGTCCTGGGGCGTTCCGTCCTTGGGCGTGGTCGGACCGAAGGCGCCGATCGAGCTGGGAAAGAAGACGGCGCAGTCATAGTGGCGTGCGACCTCGAGCACGTCGTAGAGACTGTCCATGTTGAGCTTCCAGGCGACCTGCGGCTTGTGCTCGGCAACCGCAGACAGCATCGCGGCCAGGTGAAATATGGTTCCTACATTGTACCGGCGCACGATTTCTAGGATCTCGGACGGCTTTGTGCAGTCCATATGCACGCAAGGAACAGAGGAAGGTACGGCTCCCGCCGATGGCACCGTCCGTATGTCGGACGCTACGACCCTGTCCGCGCCAAAGCGTTCGGCAAGTGCGGGTACAAGTTCCGACCCGATTTGGCCGAGGGCGCCGGTCACCAGGTAGCGGCGTCCGGCCCGATCGAACTGTTTTGCGCCATCGATAATCGTGACCATTGCTACATTTAATCGCGTGGCTGCCATGGTTGGCATTGACGTGCGTCAGCAAGCCTTACTTTGGCGGGGCGACTGGTTCGGGATTCGGCACGGCTTCAGGCGATGCCAACGATCGGTCTCTCTTTCGCCTCTCCAGCCAAGCTTCCATGAGGCCGATCGAAGCCGGAAGAAACAACAGATCTCCCGCGAGGGCAGCTGCAAGCAGCACGACAGAGAGCTGGCCATAGAGCCGCACCATTGGCAGTTCGCTCACCATTGTCGCGCCGAAACCACCGGCCAATACGATCGTCGTTACGATTAGGACGGGCCCGATGACCTTGATGGTCTCTGCCATGGCCGTCCAGTTGTCACTGCCGGATTGGCGCGCCAGCCGATACCTGTTCAGCACATGGATCGTGCTGTCGACAGCGATGCCAAAGCCTATTGTGAAAGCAATGACGCTGGTAAACTGAAGTCCGCTGCCGAACAGATAGAGACAGGCGCCACCGAATGCGATTGGGAGAACGTTCGGGAGTATGCTGAGCAGGCCAGCTTTCAGAGAGCGCAATGAGACACCGATCAAAAGAATGATCAGGCCGACAGCAACGAGCAGGCTTTGACCGAGTTGTGCAATCATCTCATAGCTGGCGCGGGCCGAGAGCGGGATGATGCCGGTCAGCGACATCTCTACATCCGGGTGACGTCTGCGGAGCTTGTCGACGGAGGCTTGCAACCGATTGAGGACCGGTATCAGGATCGAAGCATCCCGATCCGGGAAATACCCAGTCAGCAATGCCGAGTTGTTATCGGGGGATACGACTCTCGTGCTCAGCGGCGATTTGACTTTTTCAAGAAAGTGGAAGAGTTGGCTGCGGTCTGCGCCCCCCGCGATGAACCAGTCTTCAACGCCCTTTAGTGACCAGACGTCCTTGAGGAGAGGTTCGGCTTGCAGAGCTTGGTGGGCTTCACCGACAACATCGAGGATTTCCTGGACATCTGGCCGGCGGTCAGCCGGCCACTGAAGAAGGAGCCTGACGGTGCTCGTGCCCGCAAGCCTCGAGTCGATCTTTCCGATAGCCTCGGATGCCGGATTATTCTGCGGAAGATTCTCGCGATACTGATATTTCGGCTCGTTTGCGGCATGGAGCAAAGCTGCCACGACAGTCAGGAGGACGCCTGTAGCGAAAACGGTTTTGGGGCGCGCAATCATGATTGTTGCAGCCGATCCGCAGACCTGGTCGATCGCCCGGTCGAAGCTTCTCTTCTGGTCCGCCGGCTGCGCGCTGGGAGACACCCTTCCGAGCAGGAGCCGCGACACTGCAGGCAATGTCAACATTGTCGCGGCATAGGCAATGGCTGTCCCGAGGGCAGCCGTTGCCCCGAACCCGACAACGAACGGATGAGCGACGAGCATCAGCGACAAGAAGGCAAGCGTTGTCGTCAGGGATGTGAGAACGCATGCTGGTCCGACGCGTTTCACGGCTTGCGCGATCGATGCTTCGATATCGCGGCCCGACCTGAGATTCCGCCGGATCGCGAACAGCAGGTGCAGGGCATCGGCAAAAACAATCACCATGACAAGAGCCGGCACCACATTGGTCAAGACCGTGATTTCCCGCCCCATGAGCCCCATGCCGCCGAGCAACCAGGTCGAGGCGACTACCGCTGGAAGGCCGGCGATCAAGACATAGGAGAGCGAGCGAAAGAAAAACCAGGTGAGGGCAAGTCCGATCGCCAGGCCGGCAAGAGCGAAGGTCCGCTGGTCGCGTATCAACGCGTCGACGATTTCGACGCGCATGACAGCAAGCCCCGTGAGCCCGAAGCTGACATCGGTACTCTCCAAAATCTCGCGACTCGTATGCTCGATCTCAACAAGGACGGATTTGATATCTGAGATGCTCTGCTCGCTGCCTTCGAGGGCGACAACAATGAGGCTCAGTCCCCCGTCCGATGAGAGGAGTTTGTTGGCAACCAGTGGATGTGCCTGAAGCTCACGCTTGAGGGCGCTGGTATCGCTGATGGCTTCAAGATCGGGGGGAACCACGGCCGCGGCATTGCCGTCCTTGTCGGGAGGCTGACGTGCGGAAAACATCGAAAGGACATAGGAGACACCAGGCGCCAGACTAAGCTCCAAATGGAGGGAGCGAACCGCTTCAAGCGTCGATGGCGTGAAGAGTTCCGGTGCTTCCAAGACGATGAGGACATCGCGCCCGCTGCTTGGATATTGGCGCGTCACCTCTTCCAGCTTTGCGAATTCCGGCGAGTCCGATCGGAAAATCTCGCGTACATCGCTCGAGAATTTCAACTCGGTGAGGCCGAAGACAAAAACGGGAGCAAGGCACAGAATGATGAGCAGCACGGTGCGTGGAAAACGCAGAGAAAGAAGCCCCAATCTTTCCAAACCGAAACCAGCGGTCATTAGGTGATCTCTGTTGCCCATGCAAAGGCTGCCAATTGGTTGTCGATAGAAGGAAGTAAACAGGCCCTAATGCGAGAACAGTACGGGTACCGGCATCCGTTTTAGCAGCCGTCGCGTGGCTCCACCCAGCAGGGATTCGCGGAAGCGTGAGTGCCCGTAGCAGCCCATGACCAGCAGGTCGCATTCATCATCTTCAACGCGAGCGACGATCTCTTTTCCAACCGACCTTTTCGGATTATTGACCGTAATCGTTTCGGCTTTGATTGCATGGCGTACGAGCGCGAGAGCAATCTCTTCGCCGCTTGCAATCTTTTCACGACCGGTGTGGATCTCGGGCTCGATAGAGAGAACCTTGACGGAGTCGGCACTGAGAACCAAAGGAATGGCGTCAAACGCAGCACGTGCGGCCTCACGGCTGTCATTCCACGCGACCATCACACGTTTTCCGATGGGCTTGATGTTGGCCGCATTCGGTATTGCCAGGACCGGTCGCCCGGTTTGGATTGCGATATTGGCAGGCAACTCAGTCCAACTTTTGCTATCCTGCTCCACTTCCAATCCGATCACCAACAGATCGGAACAAATTGCGTGGTCGGCAATGTCGTCGGCCAATGTACCATGCACCGATTGGATACATCTCCATTCTGACGAGATTTCGGAAAGCTCGGAGTGCCGTCGAAAGACGGCTTCGGTCTCGCTCGCCCTCTTTCGAAATTTCTTTTCTTCGCGTTCAATAACTTCGACGGACACCTGGTAATCCACACCGGGATAACCGGAATACACGGAAACGGCCTTGGGTATGACATGAAGCCCGACATAATGAGCATCGTTGGCGCGAACGATCGGCAGCATTGCATCTATGAGCGGCGTCACGCGCTCCGGTGTTGGAAAAAAGGTTGTGATCGTCTTGTATGACATGGTGGCACCTCATTATCGATGGCGGTATTCCCTCTACTCAGACGGATTCATGATGTCTCGCTGCGTACAACGAGGACTGAGCAATGAGCATGGCGGACGACGCGGGATGCAACGGAACCCAGGAGATAATCGGCAAGAACCGGATCGTGCGATGCGATCACGATCACGTCTGCATTCTCGTCTTGTGCGACATCCAAGATAGTTTTCGATGGATGGCCTTCTCGCACCAGGACTTCGGTACCTAACGGTAGATTATTTTCCTCCACCAACTTCGCAAGAGACGATTTGGCATTGGAAAACGCCTGCTCGTGAACACTGCGTGGAATCTGTGCAGCCACATAGGTGGGTATCTCATGCAGTACGTTCAGAAGGATGATTTTGGTGTCATGCCGGCCAGCAAGTTCTCGCACGGCTGCCAGAGATATTGCGGCGGCTTCCATCTGAGTTACGTCAATTGGGACGAGTATGACTTTGAACATGGTGACTCCTGATACCTTAGTAGCCTGCCGACGCCGGGCCGATGCCCTAAACGACAATCTGATCTGTCCAATGGCAACGAAGTGATCGTCGTCGTCGTGATCAAATGTAAGTCGATTGATCTCGTTATGCATTATTGCGCTTCGCAGAAGTTGCCGCCTTTGATGTGGGTCAGTCCTGCAACGATTCACCGGCAGTAGACTTCTCTACCTTCAGTCGTTCCATGATGACATCCCGAGAATTGAGAACCCCACATGGACCTCCACGTTCAGCTTCTCGTCCTCGGTGGCCTCCTGCTCGTCGGTTTGGCTACAGATGAAATCGGCAGGCGGACTCGGCTGCCTCGCGTTACGCTGTTGATTCTGTTTGGCCTCGCTGCCGGGCCGTCTGGTTTTAATCTTTTGCCGACGGGGCTTCAGGACTGGTACAACTTCCTAGCATCAGCCGCTTTAACCATGGTTGCGTTTCTTCTCGGCGGACAACTCTCGGTTGCTGCACTCCGCAGTAATGGGAAAGAGATCCTCATCGTTTCCATTGTCGTTGTTGTCGTCACGGCGAGCTGTGTCGGTATCGGATTAGCTATAACCGGAACGCCACTCCTGATGGCGCTCCTGCTTGCCGGAATAGCCACTTCAACAGACCCCGCCGCCACGCAGGACGTCGTGCGGCAAAGTCATGCGAAAGGACCCTTTACGAACAATCTTCTCGGCATCGTAGCGGTCGACGATGCTTGGGGGCTCATTGCCTTCAGCTTGTTGCTCGTCATAGCGAAGGCTGTAAGTGGTGACGGGGGAATCGCAGTTCTTGGGATTGGGTTGTGGGAGCTTGGCGGTGCGCTGGTTGTCGGTACCGCGGTCGGCCTCCCGGCAGCGATGCTGACTGGGCGGCTAGACCCTGGTGAACCCGCACAGTCTGAAGGGTTGGGCGTCGTGTTTCTTTGTGCTGGATTGGCGATTTGGCTATCAGTCTCGTTCCTCCTGGCTGGTATGGTTGCGGGGGCAATCGTTGCGAATCTGGCAACGCACCACAGCCGACCGTTCCACGAGATCGAGCATATCGAATGGCCCTTCATGGTCTTGTTCTTCGTGCTCGCAGGCGCGTCTCTGCCACTCGATCATCTTGGTGGAATAGGCGTCATCGGCATTGGCTATCTTGCTTTCCGAATGCTTGGACGCGGTGTCGGTGGTTGGCTCGGGGGGTGGTGGGCCAATGCACCTGCGGCCCGCAGGTGCTGGATGGGTCCCGCCTTAGTTCCGCAAGCCGGCGTGGCTCTTGGCATGGCACTTGTCGCGGCCTCGCATTTCCCAGAACTCCGTGAGACCCTGCTTGCAGTCACAATCGGCACCACGATTGTCTTCGAAGTTGTTGGCCCAATCCTGACGCAGATTGCATTGAAGAAGGTCGGAGAAGCCGATTGAGAGCGTCTTTGGCAGATGTAAACACACGCAAAAGTCGCGACAAGTTCTGCGCTAGGATCGGTCGCTGCTAGACGGTCACAAACTCGGTATGCCCAAAGCCTTTTTTGTAATCGAGTATCGAGATGACCTTCGGTTTAATGCGGAAGAAAGCAAGCTCAGTACCGGCCATCGTTTCATACTGCGCTGCCTGTGGGAACTTTTCTAAGAGCAAGGTTCCGATCCGTTCGATTTCTTCCGGGTCGTGAATGGGAGTCGCGTGCCCGGCCATGGACAATCCTTCGATCTCATCCCAGTTTTCATATGGTCTGTTTATTGTCAGAGATACCTTGTCGTTTTTCGTAATATTCTGCGCTTTCTGACTGTCTGCTGTCGTTATGAAATAGATCGTAAGCCCCTCATTCACATAGCTGACCGTGGTGGCCTGCGGGAAACCGTCTTCTCGGACGGTCGCTATTGTCATGTCGTCAACATGATTGAGAATCGAGATAATCTGATTGTGGAGCATCTCATCCATGTTGCTCTCCTGATGCTGAAATCGAACGCCGCGGGGCCTGCCGGATCGCGATCTGAGTTGTCAGCACTCACGACGGCATCATTGCTTGAGACCACCGCAAATCTGATCGGCGAGGGTTGATCGATTCTAGCAATCGGAGCCAAATGCAGCCTTGATCCTGGTCAGGAAAGCCGGCCCAACGCCGGGCCAGCGCAGCGCTCTCTTGATCGAAGATGCGCGGATGCGGACCGAGGCTGGCCGGAACGCGGATAGAAAGCGTCGTTGGTGGATGTGAAGACGCGCAAAACCTGCGATAACATCATTGCTTGAGGCTGTCGCTGTGCAAGTCGCCGATCGCCCGACGGCTGCCTGGACCGAGTTTCCCATCGATCGCGCCTTGATAGTATCCGGCCTCTTTGAGCCTCTTCTGGAGTTCCTTGCGGAATGCCACACTGAAATCCCAGGGTCTGCGGATCAAATACTCGGCGGCCTGACCGCTTTGCGCGCGAATGGCGCGGATCATCCAGTCTGCCGCCACGCCGGGGTCGACGCTTGTCTCTAGCCTCCGGTCTAATCCCCGGTCATAGACATAAGACAGATTGAACATGGCGTTTTCCTCGCCGAGACTTGCCGCCTTTTCGAGCCACCGTCTGCCCTCGGCTTTATCTTTGGGAGTCCCAATGCCAATAAGATAATAACGCCCGAGTCGATACATCGCGTTCGGAAGGCCGGCTTCTGCCGATGCTTTCGCCAGTTCGAAGCTGCGCTTGGCATCCCTCGCGAGTCCCTTGCCATTGATGTAGAGCTGCGCAAGCTTGAGTGTGGCTATTGCGGAGCCCTTTTCACTCGCCTCGCGATACCAATGGGCAGCCTCGACATAGTCCTGACGGGTGCCGTTGCCACGGAGGTACTTCTCCGCCAGCTCAAGGGCCGCGAGGCTCTCCCCTTTCTGAGCGGCTTTCCTGGCCCACTCATAGGACTTGGAAGCGTCCTGTGACACCCCATTGCCATCGCGATAAATCTGGCTCAGCTGCAACATGGCCGATCCGTCACCGCTCTTCGTTGCCTGCCGGAGCCAATGCAGGGCCTGCACGCTGTCGCCGCGGCGAGACAAATATAAGATCCCCAGCGCACTCATGGCAGCGGTACCGCCTTTATCTGCCGCCTTGCGATACCAGCGAATCGCCTCGTCGAGATCTCTCGGTACGCTGTCCGATGTCGTGGCCTTTCCGCTGTGATAGAGACCGAGCAGGTTCATGGCCAATGCATCTCCACCTTCGGCCTGCGTCACAGTGGCTGCCAACTGCTCTGCCGTGAGTGTCAACGCAGGGATTGAGAGCCCTTCTGCATCTGCTACGTTTTGCGGCCGCGTTGCAGGTGCGATAGAGGTGTCTCGACATGATACAATCGCCGTGTAACCTTCTTTCGGCTTGGCGCTCGTCCCATTCAACGGATTCGCCAATGCAAATCCCTCGCCGACGCTTTCGATCCGCCAGCGACTCTTGAGCTCGACCGGCCCGATACCGGGAACCACGGCTTCGATCCGCACGTCATCCCCTGCCGAAACAACCGTATCTGCAGCCAGGTCAATCCGAAGTTGTCCGTTCGCTTCTATTCGGGACACGGTGCCTCGAACATCGGCTGCTATGGCAATACCGGTCAACCCAAAGACTGCAAGCACTGTCAGCATAAGAACGCGGGTGATGATCATTCTTCATACCTCGAATTGCGGAAGCGGCGCTGGAAAGCGCAGTGTCGGTTGATCAGGGGATGTAATTTGGTCCTCTGCCGCCCCTCTTCGAACCGGATCGAATGCCTTGTTGAAGACCGAACAGGATCAATCCGCCAATGAACTCGGCCGCCTGTGAGTCACGCGTCGTATGGCGGCGCGTCGGTGGCCGCCGCCTGTTCTTCTTGACACTCGATTTACGCCGGGAGGGCGGTTTTCGCGTGCGACTTGGGCTCCTTTTTACAGAGCCCGTCGATCGCCGGCGTGTGGGCACTGTGGCGTTCGGATCGGGTGCCGGCCCGAGCAACAGCGCCTCTGTCACCTTTTCGCTAAGTGCTGTGAGGTAGTCTCGCTTGGCCTTTTGGCACTCCGTCTTACTGCGAAGAATGTTTCGCGCATGGTGGTCCGCACTCCTATGCCAAACGCCGAGGTAACGGGCTGACTTACGGCAATCGTCATAAAGATAGTAGCTTGGTGTATTGCAACTTTCAGAAAATCTACGCCTTTCTTCCTCCAGCAATCGCACTGATTCCAGAAACTTGTGCTTTTCAATTTCTAGGACGAGGCACGACGTCTTATAGATCGAGTACGCCTTTCTTAAATCGGGTCCAGCGCTAGCCGCGCCGACAGCCGCGATCATCAACACCAGCGCAGCCAAAGTTAGCCGGACAAGAGGAAAAGATTTGCTTCTGGGGAACATCCTCACTCCTGGGGGCGCATGATTGGCAGCCGAGAATTGAATGGAATGGAGGAGAATTCTAATAATCTGAGCCAGATGTGGCTTTGATCTTGGTCAGTGCAACCGACATCACGGCTGGTCTGCCTCGGGGGTCTCATGATCTAATGCATAATCAGAATGACCAAAACCGGCCTGAGTGCGGATGGAAAGGGCGTTTGCTTTTGCAGGACGACCAATCGAAGGACATGACAGGCGACGATCTTCTCTCTTTTCAGGATCCTGCGTTCCTGATGCGGGAGGAAATGCGTGCCAGCCGTCTCGCGCTGGAGTTTGCAAAAGCGGATCTGGGGCTGCGAGATCAGGGCATAAAATCGACCATCGTGGTATTTGGCAGTTCCCGAAGCCTTTCCCCTGCCGAGGCTAAACACCGTCTCGAAAACAATTCCGGCGATGGCACGGGCGCGACCGAAAAACGGCTGAACGGGCTGGCAAAATGGTATGAAGAGGCACGCGCTTTCGGGAGGATCGTTTCGGAACGTGGCGGAGCGCTCGCGGCCGGTAAAGGCACGCGGAGGAACGTCATTACCACCGGTGGAGGCCCCGGCATTATGGAGGCGGCTAATCGCGGTGCCTTCGAAATTGGTGCGCCGAGCATCGGCTTCAATATCAGATTGCCCAGCGAGCAGCGGCCAAACAACTACCTTACGCCGGGGCTGTCTTTTCACTTTCGCTACTTTGCCATCCGCAAGATGCATTTCGCAATGCGAGCCAACGCGCTCGCTGTCTTTCCCGGCGGGTTCGGGACGTTGGATGAGATCTTCGAGATCCTGACCCTGAAGCAAACGCGAAAGACGCCGGATATGCCGGTCATCCTGTTTTGCCGAGACTATTGGAAGCGCATCGTCGACTTCGAAGCGCTCGCCGAATTCGGCACCATCGACAGACAGGACCTCGCTCTGTTCGAGTTCGTCGATAGCGCAGAAGAAGGCTGGCAGGCATTGGTGAAACGCGGCTTGCCGGTCGAAGCGCCGTTGCTGGAGCCCTAAGAGGTCCTCGGACAGTGGCATCGCTCCGAGGCCGATTGCCACGCCGTCTTCTCGCAATCGCCCATGCTAAGCTGAGAGGAAGAGCCGATCGGTTCGTCATGTTGGGCGGACGTGGGATCAGATGCCGTTCATGAGGTCATGACTTCGACATGCGTGTTGCATCCTTCAATCTCGAGAATCTTGGCGGTTCGAACGATGAGAGCCAGGAGGTGGATCCGCGGATTGCGATATTGCGCCCGCAGTTGGAACGGCTGAACGCAGACATTCTTTGCCTGCAGGAGGTGAACGGCACCAATGTGCCGAAGTCCGCAGAGCGAAACCTATCCGCTCTCGATCGCCTGATTGAGGGCACGAGCTACCAGGTGTTCGAGTCCGCGCACAGCGTCCACCCGGAAACAGGGCGTCTTGCGGACAAGCACAATCTGGTCGTTCTGAGCCGTTGGGAAATTCTACAGGTCGACCAGGTTTGGCACTCCCTCGTTCCTGCACTCAGCTACAGCCCCGTCACGGCCCTCCCAGCTGACGGCTCCCCACTTTCGATGACCTGGGATCGGCCGTTCCTCCACGTCACGATTGCGCTTCCGACAGGCGCCCGGCTCCACGTTCTGAACCTCCATCTCCGTGCGCCGCTTGCGGCTCCTGTCGCGGGTCAGAAGAGTGGGCCATTCAGTTGGCAAAGCACGGCGGGCTGGGGTGAGGGATTCTACATGGCAATGCTCAAGCGGAGCGGCCAGGCGCTTGAGGTCCGGCTTCATATTGATCGCATATTGGATGCGGATCCGGCGGCGATGATCCTTGTCTGTGGGGATTTCAACGCGGAGGAACGCGAGGTGCCGATGCGCATTATCAGTGCCGGTGTGGATGACACGGGCAATGGCGCCTTGGCAGGCCGTTCGCTTGTGCACCTGGAGCGCACGACGCCTGAATCGCAGCGCTTCTCCGTGATCCATCACGGCCAGAAATTGATGCTGGATCACATCCTCATCTCCCACGCCCTGCTTGCCGGCTATAGGCATTTCGAGGTGCACAACGAGTTGATCGGCGACGAGTTGTTCGGATTTGCCAACATAGGGGAGAATCCGGAATCGTATCACGCGCCGGTTGTTGCGGAATTCGATCTCTCACCTGGCGAAGACCAATAGGTCGGCATCGCCTGCTACGTTTGCCGTGCCTGACATGAATCAGACCGATGGCACACGGGCCGCAATAGGATTCAAAAGCGGTGCCAAGCAAGATGGATGGCCCAAGATGCGCAAAACAACAGCAAATGCGCTCTGGATTTCAGAAGGAGGATTGATGCGATATGTCGCCAAGTGATCTCTCCTCGGCCAATGCCGCCTCAATTGATATTCCATACACTCGTTTTCTTGATGCGACAGGTGTCGTTGAGACAGATCTGCCAGAATACGCGCGCGATCCAGCCAACCTGTTGGCGCTCTATCGCGCCATGGTCCTGACGCGCCACTTCGACGAAAAGGCCGTGGCACTTCAGCGGACAGGCCAATTGGGGACTTACGCTTCGTCTCTTGGCCAGGAAGCCGTCGGCGTTGGAACCGCTGGTGCCATGGCGGCCGAAGATGTGCTGGTGCCGTCCTTCCGGGAGCATGGAGCCCAGCTCTGGCGCGGCGTCACGGCGACGGAACTGTTCCTGTACTGGAGCGGCGATGAGCGCGGCAGCGATTTCAAAGGCCCGCGCGATGACTTTCCCGTGAGTATTCCCGTCGCAAGCCATTTTCCGCACGCTGCCGGAATTGCTCTGGCCTTCCAGCTTCGGGGCGAGCCGCGTGTTGCCGTCTGCATCGCCGGTGACGGCGCAACTTCCAAGGGTGACTTCTACGAAGCGCTCAACATCGCGGCCGTATGGAATGTGCCGGCAGTCTTTGTGATCACCGACAACCAATGGGCCATATCCGTACCGCGGTCTGCCCAAACAGCGGCCAAGACTTTGGCGCAAAAGTCGGTCGCTGTCGGGATGCCGGGAGAGCAGGTCGACGGCAATGATGTGATCGCCGTGCATGATGTCGTCTCCCGTGCGATCGCCCGTGCCCGAAGTGGCAAGGGGCCAACTCTGATCGAGGCGATGACTTACCGCCTTTCCGACCACACCACCGCTGACGATGCGCATCGCTACCGGGACGACACCGAGGTTTCCGCCCGATGGAAGGAGGAACCCCTGGGCCGCCTTCGGGCCTATCTCGTGGCCAAAGGGGTTTGGACCAAAACCGATGAAGAGGCTCTGCTGTCGGAGGTCCGCAATGAAATCGACGAGGCTGTCGAAGCCTATCAAGCCGCTCCGCCGGTTCCGGTTGCAGACATCTTCGATCATCTCTTTGCGGAACTGCCGGCGGACCTGGAGGTCCAGAGACGGTTCGCCATCGCGTATGTCGGAGATCGATCCAATGACTGAGTATACGTTGGTCGACGCGGTGAAACTGGCGCTGGCGCATGCCATGGAGGAAGACGAGACCGTCCTGATCCTTGGTGAGGATGTGGGTGTGGATGGCGGTGTCTTCCGTGCGACGGCAGGCCTCATCGATCGCTTCGGTCCCGATCGTGTCCGCGACACGCCGCTCTCGGAAACCGTGATCGCCGGTGTTTCCGTCGGTCTTGCCGCACAGGGGTTTCGGCCCGTCGGTGAAATTCAGTTCATGGGCTTCATCTATCCGGTAATCGATCAGTTGATGAACCACGCCTCCCGGTTGCGCACCAGGACGCGCGGACGGCTGACCTGTCCGTTGGTCATTCGCGCGCCCTATGGGGGAGGCATCCATGCACCGGAGCACCATTCGGAGAGCATGGAGGCCCTTTTCGCCCATGTGCCGGGATTGCGCGTGGTGATCCCGTCATCGCCGGCAAAGGCATATGGTCTTTTGCTGGCGGCTGTCCGCGATCCGGACCCGGTTGTCTTTCTTGAGCCCAAGCGAATCTATCGCGCACTCAAGGAAGACGTGGTCGATGACGGCGAGTCGATGGCTCTGGACCAATGCATTCGGCTCCGTCAGGGAGCGGATCTCACACTGGTGACCTGGGGTGCCATGACGGTAGAGACGCTGAAGGCGGCGGAAGAGCTTTCGGATTTCGGCATCGATGCCGAGGTTATCGATGTCGCAACCCTGAAACCGCTCGATGCCGCAACTATACTGGAATCGGTTGAGAGAACCGGCCGTTGCGCCATCGTTCACGAAGCCCCTTTCACAGGCGGTTTCGGAGCGGAAATCGCGGCGCGATTGGCCGAATATGGATTGACCAGCCTGCTCGCGCCGGTGCGGCGGATTACCGGTTACGATACCGTCATGCCACTTCCCAAACTCGAGCACTACTACATGCCGACAGTTCAACGCATTGTCGCGGCCGCGCGCGAGACCATGGAATACGCATGAAGACGTTTCGGTTACCCGATCTCGGAGAAGGATTGCAGGATGCGGAAATCGTCTCCTGGCACGTCATGGAGGGCGACAGAGTCGTCGCCGACCAGCCGCTGCTGTCGGTCGAGACCGAGAAGGCCGTGGTCGAGGTGCCATCCCCCTGGTCCGGTATTATATCAAAACTGCATGGCGAGCCCGGTGATATTGTCGCCATCAATGCGGCGCTGGTCGAATTCGAAATCGAAGGGGCGAGCGATGATGCCGGCACGGTGGTCGGCGAGATTCCCGAGATCGCGGAGAAGGCTGGCCGGCACACTGACGAGCCAAAACCCGTCACCGCGCAGGCACGGCCTCCGAAGGCCGCTCCGGCTGTTCGCAGGCTCGCCAGGGAACGTGGCATCGACTTGAGCCAGGTTATCGGGACCGGACCGGGTGGGGTCATTACAAGCCCTGACGTAGATGCAGCGGTTTCCCAGGAAATACCCGCCGGATATGAGGCGCTTCGCGGCGTGCGGCGAGCCATGGCGCGCAATATGGCAAAGGCGCAGCGAGAAGTCGCGGCGACGACCGTAACCGACGAAGCGGTCGTCTCGCATTGGACGCAGGACGAAGATGTCACGATGCGTCTCATCTGCGCGATGGTCACCGGCTGTCAGGCCGAACCCGCGCTCAATGCATGGTTCGACGGTGACAGGCAGGCCCGCAAGCTGCATGCGCAGATCGATCTTGGTATCGCCGTGAACACGGAAGACGGCCTCTTCGTGCCCGTGATCCGCGATGCCGGCAATCGCACCCAGGCTGAATTGCGGGCCGGCCTCAATGCGATGCGGACGGATGTCGCGGCGCGGTCGGTCCCCCCCGAGGAACTCCGCGGCCAGACAATCACGCTTTCGAATTTCGGGATGTTGGGCGGACGTCATGCCTCTCTAATCGTTATGCCGCCGCAGGTTGCCATAGTAGGCGCCGGCCGTATCAGGACCGATGCATGCGTGGTCGATGGTGCTGTCAGACCCGGTGAGGTGTTGCCGCTGTCTCTCACCTTCGATCATCGCGCGGTTACCGGTGCCGAGGCTGCCCGTTTCCTGATGACTATCAAGAATGAACTGGAACAGTTGTCCTGCTGAAAAGGGGCCCCTATGGCCGAAGATGTATTCCGCTTTTCCGATGAACTTGGACCGGCAAAGATCGTCCACCTCTATAATCCTTCGATCGGGCTGAAGGGTATTGTCGTCGTGGATAATGTGGCGGCCGGGCCCGCAATTGGTGGCACGCGCATGGCACCGGACGTCAGCGTCGCGGAGTGTTTTCGTCTCGCGCGCGCAATGACGTTCAAGAACGCTGCTGCCAGTCTGGCTCATGGGGGCGCAAAGTCCGTAATCTTTGCCGACCCCATCCTCGATTCAGAAAAGAAAGAACGGATCATTCGTGCTTTTGCAGATGGTATTCGCGATATCGCCGACTACATACCGGGTCCCGATATGGGCACGAATGAGACAGCCATGGCATGGATCGAGGACGAGATCGGTCGTGCGGTCGGTTTGCCGCGAGAGATCGGCGGGATCCCGTTGGACGAAATCGGTGCGACCGGTTTCGGGTTGGCAATTGCTGCTGAAGCGGCGCAGGAGTTTACGGATGTTTCGCTCGAGGGGGCCAGGGTTGTGGTTCAAGGCTTCGGCTCTGTCGGGAAGCACGCCGCTCGTTTTCTCGGCGAACGTGGGGCCGTACTCGTAGGAGCTTCGGACTCTCGTGGCGCCGTTGCCAATCCGGATGGCATCGACGTCGCCGATTTGATTGCACACAAGGAAGCCGGCGAACCGATCAGCACTTACGATGAAGGGAAGACGATCGGGCGCGACGACATTGTCGGTGTTCAATGTGACATTTGGATCCCGGCCGCGCGGCCCGACGTCATCGACATGGACAATGTGGACCGGCTCGACTGCAGAATGTTTCTCCAAGGCGCGAACATACCGGCCACGCTTGATGCAGAAGCACGGCTCCACGAGAGGGGCATTCTCTCGGTGCCGGATTTCATTGCCAATGCAGGTGGTGTGATATGTGCCGCAGTCGAATATCACGACGGTACACAGTCAGGCGCTTTGGCGGACATCGAAGAGAAGCTGCGGTTCAACACGAGCGCTGTATTGAGCGCAGCGAAAACCGAAGACCTCAAGCCTCGCGAGGCCGCAGTCCGATTGGCTGAGGAGCGTGTCCGACGAGCTATGGAGCTCCGGCGCTGGCAATAGTTATCGATTGATGTACGTGATGCGTGCGCCTTTGTACTGTCACGAGTAGACATCGTGTCGATTCAAATTCGAGCGACTCCGACGATGTAATTTTTCCCGTAGGCTTTCGCGCACTTCGGGCATGTGGTGTAGAAAAAGTAGATCTTATCCGATGTGCCGCCCTTGGCTCGGGCCAAATCCTTCATTTCCTCATGCCAAGACTTTGCTTTGCGATAGGGGCCTTCAAAGACCTTTGTGATGAAGTCACCGGTCAGGTTGACAGTCTCTTCTTCCGGGACAGGTTTGGAAATCGAGAATAGATGTTCAGCCTGCCAGGCAGAAAGGTCCCGGCTGAGCACTATGCAGTCGTCCGGATCATAGGCATCGGCGTCCACGATATGGGTTTGCACCCGTTCAAACACCCCACTCATGTTGAGCGGGATATGCATCAGGCTTTTGGTGGTGGCGCGGATGAATTCCTTGTTGTCAAAGTGCAACTCCTGCCCATCCCATCCTTCCGGATTGAACTTTGGGCAGCAGCCAGTGGTATTGATGCTGTCATCGTAATGCGGAAGTGCATTTTTACGCATTTGAACGGCCTTGATATCGGTAGAGCGTATGATTGTGCATCGGCTCGTGCATGCATTGAGCTTGATAGAGCAATGTCGAGTGCTTCACGGGTCGAGATCGAAAACCCGGCTGCTGACCGTGCTTTTCGTATTTCGCGTCGGGCTCAGATGATTGATGGTCTGCGTTCGCCGATAGACCACACCATGCGCGAGTTCGTATCGCTCGGTGATGACAGTGTAAGGATAAGAACGGGTCTTGAGCTCCATGATCGATCTCCTTCGTTTTATTGAGCTGCTGGTTAGCCAACCTGTGTACTTGCACTTGCGAGGGGCGTCAGCGTTCTCCTAAGACCGTGCATCGCCACAAACTGTTTCAAAGTCCAAACGGATAGGTGTCCGGGAGCCCTTCCAACTGGGCTGTCGCGAATGGTGTCACAGCCCGGCTTTCGTCGAACCAGATAAAGTCGTCGAACTGCCGCGGCAGCTCTGCCTGAAAATAGTGGCTGGCCAGTTCTGTTTCGGGGCGATAGATGACGCCGATCGCGCGCTCCAATCGGGGCTTCATCAGAGCTCGGCGCAACTTTTCCGATGCCGGATTCCGAAGGTTAAGCATGAAGCGGCGCACGCCTGTTGCATGGCAGATGGCTTCGTAGCTTTGCGGGTGTGAGGGGCGGACTGACTTTGTCTCCATCTCGCCGTCCCAATCGGACGCGGCTGCGACGGTTCCGCTATGCGTGCCAAATCCAATCAGGTAGGCGCGATCGCCAAACTCCATTCGACAGAGATGACCGATATTATGCTCGCCGCGCGCTGACATTTCTGTCGCAGCCGCGCCGCCAACATGTGAGTTGTGGGCCCAGATGACGGCCTTGCTCTCGCGGCCGTAGTAGACCAGCAGGGACTTGAGTGTCTCGAACATATGGCTATCGCGCAGATTCCAGGACGCGCGGGAGCCGTAATACATGATGCGGTAGTACTGCTCAGCGTTTGCGATCAGACGCGCATTCTGAACCGCGTCCATGAACCGCTCCCCGTCGCGTGCTGTGTAGTCGGGTTGCTTGTGAAGCAGATCGCGCAGCGTCTCGATGACCTCGCGCTCGCAGGTCTGATGACTTCCAATGAGCGCCGCGTGGCCGTAAGTCGCCGGGTCGGCCTGCCACGGCGTAAGGCAGCCATACCGTTCGCGGGCGATCCGTGCCGCTTCGGTATCGATGTCGTCCAGATAGCGCAAAACCGACTGGATCGAATTGTACAGACTATAGAGATCGAGACCGTGGAAGGCCGTACGGGCGGAGGTCCGTAGCGACCCGTTATGGTCCCGCAACCAATCGACGAATTCGCGCACTTCGTTGTTGCGCCACATCCACACCGGGAAACGGGCAAAGGCGGTCCACTCGGTCGCAGGGTATTCCAGATGGCGAACATAATGGTCGATGCGTGCGGCATCGGGCCAGTCGCCTTCGATGGCCACGATACTGAAGCCTTTCTGAGAAATCAGCGCGCGCGTGATCCGCTCTCGCATCCGGTAGAACTCGGATGTGCCGTGGGTGGCCTCTCCCAGGAGAACGACGCGGGAGTCGCCAATCCTATCCAACAATGGCTGTAAATCCGCCGTGTCGATCGACTCGAATGGCTCGGCTGACTCGGAGACCATTCGTGCCAGTTTTTCGTCGGGTGTTGCCCGTTCAGTTCTGCGTGATGGTCGTGACAGCTGGGCGTCCGGGCGCCACCCTTCTGCTCCAACGAGGGGAACGAAGCGCACATCGGCGATGTCTTCGGATTTGTATTCGGTCTGCGAGATCCGCGTGATACGGACCAGTTCCTGAACCCGGGGATCGGTTCCGATCGGAATGACCAGTCTTCCTCCGACCTTTAGTTGCTGCTTGAGAGAACTCGGAACTTCAGGGCCCCCGGCAGCAACGATGATCGCGTCGAATGGCGCCTGGTCAGGCCAACCGAGTGTGCCGTCGCCGTGCAGGACATGGACATTTGCATATCCCTGATCGGCAAGCACAGATGCGGCCTTGTCGGCCAATTGTCCGATCCGCTCGACCGTGTAGACCTCAACAGCGATTTCGGCGAGCACGGCGGCCGCGTAACCGGATCCAGCACCAATCTCCAAGACTTTCTCTCCGGGTTGGAGCGCGAGAGCGTCGATCATGAACGCAACGATGTACGGTTGCGATATGGTCTGGTTCGCATCGATCGGCAGTGGGGTATCGTCATAGGCGAACTCCCGCAGATGCGCCGGCAGGAAGGCTTCGCGTTTCACCTTTCGCATAGCACCCAGCACATGCTCCGAGCGCACGCCCCGGGCTGCGATCTGCTGTTCAACCATCTTGTCGCGCTTAGCGGAAAAGTCGTTCATCCTTGTCCCCTTTGGCCGGCCGCTGCGCGTTACGGGAGCGGATCGTATCGGCGCCATGGCAGTCTTCATTCATGCCGAGGAAGTTTGCATGTTTCGACACCCCATCGAGCGCATATGCTTCGAAGACAGCTGGTCGCATCGATGCAACGTATCGAGTCCGCTAACGGGAGCAATTCCGATCACTCGCGGTCCGTTGGGCAGTAATCAGCACGAAAAAACTGTCCAGAGCCATGACTTGAATCAAATACGCGTGCGACCGGCTCTTCATCTGATCGACGTCAGAGCGGTCCTTTCAGTTTGCTGAGACTGTCACTCTCTCGCAAGCAGTGAGGACCAGCTATGGATAAGTTGGCCAACAAAGGTTCAGGTGATCCAACGCACTATCTGGTCGGTGGCGGTATTGCATCGTTGGCCGCAGCCGTGTGTCTCGTCCGTGATACTGGTGTGCAGGGCCAGGACATCCGAATATTCGAACAGGAGGACCGGCCGGGAGGCAGCCTCGACGGTTCGGGCGGGCCGGATCAAGGGTATCTCGTTCGCGGCGGGCGGATGTTCGAAGAGAATTTCGTTTGCACATTTGATCTTCTGGATTCAATTCCATCTGCGGATGTGAAGGGGCAATCCCTGAAAGAGGATATTCAACTTTTCAATCGCAAGGTGCGTGGCTTCTCGCATTGCCGACTAATTCGCGACGGACAAAAGGCGGATACGTCGCGGCTTGGATTGAGGTTTCGCGATATTGTCGACCTTATCCAGTTGACCCTTCGGCCCGAATGGTCGCTGGCGGATCGAACAATCGAGTCGATCTTCACCCCAGGTTTTTTCCAGACAAACTTCTGGTTGATGTGGAGCACGATGTTCGCGTTCCAGACTTGGCACAGCGCGATGGAGATGCGGCGCTATCTTCGGCGTTTCATCCATCTGTTTCCAAACTTGGCGCGGCTTTCGGGCGTGCTGCGGACGCCATACAACCAGTACGATTCCGTGATCGCTCCGATCTGCGATTGGTTGGTGAGGCAGGGTGTGCGGATCGAGACCGGCAAGCGGGTAGTCGACATTGTGATCACGAACGAAGAAGGCTTGAGACGCGTATCAGAGCTGCATCTTCTCCATGATGATTGCGAGGAGCGTTTAGACATCGACGATCGAGACCGTGTCTACCTGACGCTGGGGTCGATGACGGACAGTTCAGCCGTAGGCTCGAACGTGATGCCGCCACCGTCTGCAGATTCAAAGAGAAGCACCTGGGATTTCTGGTGCCGGTTGGCAGAGCGTGATCGGGTCTTTGGGCAGCCGAAAACGTTCTACGCCGATAGCTCTCGTACACAATGGGAATCCTTCACGGTCACTCTGCATGACAACGTTTTTTTCGACTTCATGGAAGCCTTCACAGGCAATGTTGCAGGGACCGGCGGATTGGTAACCGTCGCTGACTCCGGCTGGTTGTTATCAATTGTCTTGTTCAATCAACCTCATTTTCGAGGCCAACCTGAGGACGTGTTCGTGTTTTGGGGGTATGGCCTGCGCGGAGACCGGTTGGGTGACTTTGTAAAGAAGCCAATGGCCGAATGCAGCGGCGATGAAATCCTTTCCGAGCTTGCCGGTCAGCTACGGCTTAGCGATCGGGCAGCGGAAATGTTCCGGAGCGCAAAGGTCGTTCCTTGCATGATGCCTTATATCACAAGCCAGTTCATGCCGCGCCGTATCGGTGACAGGCCAGCGGTGGTACCCGAGGGCGCGCAGAACTTAGCTGTACTCGGGCAGTATTGCGAAATGGCTTTCGATACCGTCTTCACAGTGGAGTATTCCGTACGCTCGGCAATGACTGCCGTCCACGCCCTGACCGGCCAGGGCCGGCCGCCGCCATTTGCGAAGCGGAGCTACCGAAACCCTTTCGTGCTTTGGCGGGCATTTCTGACCCTTCTGAAGGGTTGATCGTATTGGTGATAAGGGGACATCACATTGTGAATGTGATGTTTCGGATTTGCGGGTCAATCGTATCGACCTGAACCGTGAGCCGACACCTCCGTTCATCAATCAGTCTTACTGCTCCGGCCAGAGGTCTCGTAGTCGCTTCGGAAGTTGCATTCGGACATCCTGAATCTCACCCTCCGAAATGCGGTGGTTCAGCAGTTTGAATACCGTGCTGACAGCGTCGTCGGGGTCCTCAAGCGGATCGGTCTTGAAGGCGTCGGTCACTCTCGCAAGAAAGGCCTCCTTGCTGTGTTCCGAAACTGGAGTCCCTGCAGGGTGCCAGCCCTCGTAGAATAGACCGCGGATCAGAAGAGGCAGTTGGGCAGCCAGATGTGCCGCCTCATTGACATTGAGCCAGTCACGCAGCGCCTGGAGTGTGACGCGGAGCAACTTGTAGGCGCGTGGCTCGTCTGCCCAATTCAGACGATCGCTGAGCTCGCGAACCCATTCGCGCGTGAGCTGAACCGTGTGATCGATCGTTTGCAAGCGCGGCGCGGCCATGTGGCTCTCCATTTCCGGCAACACAGGGGCAATTGTTGTGTGTTGGTGATCGAAACCGCAGTTTCTCACATTCGGCAGTGTGCTGCGGACCATGGATGGGTTCGTTGCCGATGCTTCTCACCCATGCGGGCATTATGCCCGATACCGACGGCGGATGCTTGACGCAGATCAGTCTGCAGTGAAGGAAGCGACCTTCCTCATCGAGTCGCCTAGGCAAACGAAAGATGTCGGAAAAATCGGACAATCCGGATTTGCAAGACATCGCGTGCGGGCGCCTTCGTTTGGCGCCCGCTTCCGCTTCCAAGCGCAATCAATCGTTCTTGATTTCGATTGTTCGCTCGGGCTTCAACGCTTCCGGCTTCTTCTCGGCGACGATCTTGAGGACGCCTTTATCGAAACGGGCCTCGATTTTGCTGTCGTCCACCGTATCAGGCAGCCTCAGAGAGCGTTCGAACGCACCGTAGGTACGCTCAGACAGGAAGTAGTTGTCTTTCGTTTCCTCGCGCTCGTCCTTTTTCTCGCCTTTGACGGTCAGTGTGCCGTTGCTGACTGTCACCGAGACATCCTTCTCGTCGACGCCTGGCAGTTCAGCTTCGATTGTGAACTGTTTGTCGTTGTCGTGAACATCGAACTCCGGGACCATGACGTTTTGGCCAAGTCCGCGCGATATCATTGTCGGCCATTGAGGCCAGTCGTTCTCGAAACGCCCGAACAAGCGGTTCATCTCGTCGCGCATCGTCGAGAAGGCCTCGGGTGTGCGTTGGGTGGGAGGAGCTGGGGTTTTTGGCAATTCGGTCGTTGTCATTTGCGTACTCTCCACTGATTTCGCCAGGCTGCTCTGCCGAACAACGCAGAGTCACAGCCTGTCGCGAGTTGAAATTTGGAGGTCAGGTGTGCGGGCATCCAACCGCACGATGAATTCATTTAGGCGATTAGTGATCTGTGTGCGTTGACAGAGATCAGAGGATTGAAGTGTTTCTTGGCGCGCCGCCAAATATGTGTGGCGAATTTTTGTCCTACAACCGGAGTCAATGATTCAAATTTCACGATTGTGCGTGGCCCAGCACACATTCAGTCAGCGATCCCCTCGACCACGCGACGCATGAGTTCAGGGCCCATCGGATCGAAGTGAATGCGTACATCGGGGTCGACGCTGAATACGCTTCCGTTGGGGACGCCGAGCCACCGCTCATGGGTAATCGGCTCGGATGCGATTTCGACGGCCCGGTAGGCTTGTTTCGGGTCGTGATGCACATGCGGTCGGCCGCAGATATCGCAGTGGAAGACGTCCTCACGCTCCAGGAACCATAGCGTGCGGTTCATGCGGGATCCCGCCATATGGACGCCGTCGGTCCACAGCGTGTTGAGTGAGATTTTGGCGTCGGGTTCTACATCCGTTGACCAACGGACGATCTGGGTCAACCCGTCATGAAGGATCTCTCGAAGTTCCCGTTCGGGCTGCCGCATGGCGAGGGACAACAGGAAGCGGAAGACATGCTCACTGTCAGTCGAACCGTGGATCCCGCTCCGGTGAATTGGATCCATGGCGTCGAGCATGTTTCCGCGGATCTTCTCGAATGCGGCAATTGTGCCGTTGTGGGCGAACAACCAGCGACCATGTTCGAATGGATGTGTGTTTTCGATTGAGGGCGGCCCAACCGTTGCGCGGCGAACATGAGCCACGACGGTTCGCGCATAGACCTTTGTCGCCGTCTTCTTGAATTGCTCGCCGCGATAGGCTGCCCAAGCCTGCTTTTCGAGTATGGGTATTCCGTCAGGATATTCCGCAACACCCCAGCCGTGCCCATGGGTCAGCCCTTCACGGTCGCCCATGCTTTGCGACATCAGTGCGTTCTGTGCGTGAATGAGACTGCACTCGATGCGCGTAGGTTCGTTGGCGTGAAAGCCATATAGGCGGCACATGTTATGGTACCCGACGTTTGTTTCAGGCTGCCAAGCAAGGCGACGAATTTGCCGAACATAGCGTTTCCCTTGCTGACGGTATTTGATGACGATCAGGGTCGCCGGCAGCGATGTCGCCTAGGGTCGATGGTCATATGCGCCGCTCTTGATTTTCGGTCTTCTGCGCGAACTGGGTATGGATGTTCTGGATAATGGTGGGATGAGCCGAAATTCTATTCCACTGCTGGGGCACTACAGCTCGGAGTTATCTTCGGCAGTCGAAAAGCGGCTTGACGCCATCGCCAGGCGCCTCACGACCAATCAGCCAACCCTAAACGCCACCGACGTGTTCAGTCCGCGTGTCTGTTCGGGCATGCTGGACGGCCCGGCATTGCTGATCGGCGATCACCGAGAGATTGCGCTTGGAACACCGCAGAGCGCGGAACGTTACGAGTATCGGATTTCGAATCTGGCCGCTGACGGTGATCTGCTTTTGATCGGTGGCAACAGGGATCCGGCCTATGAGCGCTACCGCGAGATCGACCTGGGTCTCGGTGCCATCGACGTCATTGAGCTTCCGGCGCCGGACCGGTCTTGGCAGACACCACTCGCCAAGCGGTGCCTCGCCGATCAGGCTGCACTTGATCTGATCGTGGAGCGGGCGAGGCAGGCGGGTAAACTCACGGTGCTGCCATATATTGGCAGCGGCAGCGTTTGGGTTCTGGCAGGCGTCATCGCTGAACACGCCAAGGTGCCGGTGCGAGTTGCCGCGCCTCCTCCAAATCTTACCCGTTGCGTGAATGACAAAGTCTGGTTTTCAAGGCGTGTCTCGGAGCTTCTCGGGCAGAATGCGCAGCCAAAGTTTCACTCGGTCTATGGGCCGTCGGCACTCGCCGCCTATGTGGCCAAATTGGCGCGGCGGGTGGAACGTGTGGTTGTCAAAGTGCCCGATAGCGCCGGGTCGGCTGGCAATCTGGTTCTGTCCTCAAAAGACATCGCATCCTTGTCGCCAAGACAGTTGCGAACGCATTTGCTGTCCATTCTGAACGGGATCGGATGGAGGGGAAAATACCCATTGCTGGTTCAGGTTTGGGATTCTCCGGTTGTCGCCACCCCATCCGTACAGATTTGGATTCCTGATCGACGAGACGGTCCGCCCATTCTTGAAGGCATGTTCGAACAGATTGTGGCCGGGGTCGGAGGGGAGTTCGTGGGCTCGGTTCCCGTTTCGCTGCCGCAGCGCTGTACTGACGTGATCATGGCAGAGGCCCTCCAACTCGCAACCCTGTTCCAACATATGGGCTATTTCGGCCGATGCAGTCTCGATGCCGTGATTGCCGGCAACGACTACAACGATGCAGATCTGCATTGGATCGAGTGCAACGGACGCTGGGGCGGCGTATCGGTTCCCATGACGCTTGCCAATCGCCTGGCCGGGGATTGGAGTCGCCGATCATTCGTCGTTGTGCAATCGGCGCATCTGGATTTCGAGCAGCGGACAATCCCTGAAATCCTGGATCTCTTGGGGGCGAACCTGTATCGGGCTTCGACGCACCAGGAAGGCATCGTCCTCGTTTCACCGCTAGGCACAACACTCGGCCGTTCCATCAATCTCATGGCGATTGCGGAAACGGATGGACGGGCGCAAACAATGGCGCGTCAGGCCGTTGAGCGGCTTACTGGTGATGGCCGTTGAACGAGACGAGCGGCATATGCAATTAAACAAGTATCTCATCGGTAGAAGAAAACGTCGCCGCTTTTTACATTTTTCTGCACGCAACAGAAAATGCCCTAGCTATTTCTGAACGGCCCAGAGCACAGAGAACACAAGCGAGCGCTTGATGGTCTTTTGTCGGGGCTCGCTTACTTGCTGTTCGCTTTGTTTCTATGCCATCGAACACATAGCTCCGATATACGAGGCTATGTGCTGAGAGCCCGCCCGGTCCTCCAATATGCGACGTTCTCCATCACTAAACCGGATTGACACCGGAGGCGTGCGTATTTGCGGCTGGGTTTGGCGTTTGCTGAGGCCCTGAATTTGTCTTGCAGTGATTTGGGTGCTGAAGGACAACTCATCTTTGCTGCTCCTCAATCCCAGACTCCGAGTACAAAAGCTGATGGTTCCAGTCTTCCAGAGGCTCAAAGAGAGTGTTCGAAGTCGCGCCACCTAGGCGCGCCATTTCCTCCAGTGTCCGACCTAGCAATTCCCGCGGATCGGATCTACTGCAGCGGCGAAAAAGACGCCGGCAACAATATCTTGTTCTCCTGCCTGACCGAAAACTGCCGTGCACCCTTCGGCGGCCAGATGCCCTTGGCCTCGGCCTCCGCGCGGATCTCGCTACGGTGCTGCAAACTCTCGTACGGCCAGACATGGACATACCGATTGAGCGGCCCATTCTCGCTGATCATCGCGAGGAGCAATGGCGAAAGCTTCTGGCGTTCATCCAGCGCCTCTTCCCAGCGTTTCACGACCTCGGCAAAACTGCCTGGCTTGAATGTGTAGATGCGCATTTCATAAATCGGGCCGAGGTTGCCGGTTTTCAGCTCCGGGCAGAACGGCGCCGGCACATAGATGTCGGAATGGGCATTATCCAGAATGTCATAGACATGGGGCGGCCAGTTTTCGTCCTTTGATGCCTCAGTGCGAATGCGCTGGCGCTCGCCCGGGTCCTCATAGGGCCAGATATGCACGACTTGATGCAGCGGCCCGATATCGGTGTACCAGAAGCCTGCCGCCTTGGAATATTTCGTGCGGTGCTCATAGACCGCGCCGATGCGCTCAAGCAGTTCCCCGGCCTTGCCGGGCACGCAATTGTAGGTGCGCATTTCATAGATCATGCCGTTCCCTCACTTGCTCTGCCGATGTTGCCCTCGGCGCCGTTCGCATTTAATCACAGTTGCATCCAAATTCCGACCGATGCCGCCTGGATCTGGCGTCTCAAAACACGATTGTGAGAAACGCCGGTCCGGTCCACCCCATGACCGAGCAAGAGACCTATGTATCGACTACAGCTTTCAGAATCCCTGGTTTCAGCGCAGGCCGACGACGCCGTCTGGGAGATCACAGTCGGTGATCTTCTGCGCAAGGTCGCCGCGGAACACCCTACCGCGCCAGCGCTTGTCGAAGTCGATCTCGCCGGCAAAACCGGTCGGCGCTGGACCTATGAGGAATTGCGCACCCAATCCGAAGAGCTCGCGATGGCGCTCGCCAGCCGGTTTGAATCGGGCGAGCGGGTCACGGTGTGGGCGCCAAACAGTCCGGAGTGGGTTCTGATGGAATATGCCTGTGCGTTGGCAGGCCTTGTTCTGGTCACGGCGAACCCGGCATACCAGACGAGCGAACTGCGCTATGTACTCGAGCAGTCCGGCTCGGTTGCTCTGTTCATGGTCGAGAGTTTTCGCGGCAATCCGATGGCCAGGATTGCAGCGGAAGCCGCCGAGAACCTGGCCGGGTTGCGGGAAATCGTCGATCTGAACGACAAGGCGGCGCTCAACCGGTGCGGCGCGAACAAACCCAAGCTGCCATCGGTGAAACCGGAGGACGCGGCGCAGATCCAATACACGTCGGGCACGACAGGATTTCCGAAAGGTGCCGTTCTCAGTCATCGCGGTCTGGTAAACAATGCCCGGTTTTATGCCGCACGGTGCAATACCCAGCGGGACACCGTCTGGATCAACATCATGCCGATGTTCCACACGAGCGGATGCGGCATGGTCACGCTCGGCTGTCTGCAGGCAGCCTCCAAGATGGTCCTCGTCGGTCTTTTCGACCCCGATAGCGTTGTCCAACTGATCGAAGATGAGCGCGCGACGATTATTCTCGGTGTGCCGACAATGGTCGTCGGCCTTGCCGAGGCACAAGAGCGATCCCCACGCGATGTATCGTCCCTGAAGCTTGTGAGCTCCGGCGGCGCCATGGTTGCACCGGAACTGGTGCGCCGTGTCACCACACTCTTCGGTTGCGCTTTCTCGACATTGTACGGACAGACGGAATCGAGTCCTGTGATCACCCAGCACCATCTGGAGGACTCCGTCGACGATATCTGCAGCACCATCGGCCAGCCGGTATCGCAGACCGCAGTCTCCATTCGCAGCCTGGACGAAAACTGCGTCGTGCCGGTCGGCTCCGTCGGCGAGATCTGTTCGCGCGGTCCCTGCACGATGATCGGATATCATGGCAATGAGGCCGCGACTGCCGAGGCAATCGACACGGATGGCTGGCTGCATACCGGCGATCTCGGCACCATGGACGCGCGGGGCTATGTTCGCATCACCGGACGCGTGAAAGAAATGATCATTCGCGGCGGTGAAAACCACTTTCCTGCCGAAATAGAAAATGTGCTGATCGAGCACCCCGATGTTGCCGAGGTCGCCGTCGTCGGAATTCCGGATGACAAGTGGGGCGAGATCATCGCCTGCTTCATCCGGTCCGAAGGCGACAAGCCTCTTGAGAAAGACGCGCTCCATCATCACTGCCGCGCAAATCTCGCGCCGCAGAAAACGCCGGCGATCTGGTGCCAGTTGCCGGCATTCCCGCAAACAGGGTCCGGCAAAATCCAGAAGTTCAAGCTTCGGGACGGATTTCTGGCGGGCGACTACGCGCCGTTGTGAGCCGGCATCGATCAGCCGACTGCCATCCGAGGCGTGAGGAACTGCCCGCCGTCCTCTGACTCTGATGCCAGCTAATGCAGCACAACTTGAACGCGCCTCGGGGCACGGATTGTCCCTTTCATCAACTTTTCATGTGCCCTTTAGACTGCATTCATTGCCTGGACAGGTTGGTGCAGCAAAAAGTCGTCAGATTGGTTCCACGGAAGCTTGAAACAACGAGGAACCGCAATGAAGCAGATTGGCAAGAACCTGGCTCACGTCCCGCTGTCGGCGAAATGGGCCTTTACAACACGGCGGGTGAATCGCGAACACGTCGCAGGCATCAACCACAACTGCCGCCATGCCGTGGCGGGAGATCTGGTGATCGCAGAAATTGTGTGTATCGGACAACATAAGAAACTGCAGCTTGCGGAAGGACGCTATGCGGAAAGCTATAAGGGCGACATCGCCGTTATGGTCTGCGGCGACCGTTATGCACCTGACCAGTTCGAAGGCTATGCCGAACTCAACAGCGATGAGTGTGACATGATCGCAGCGGGCGGCATCATCGGCCGGATGAAAGCTGCCCATGACAAGATGGCCAAACCAACCACGCTCCGCCCTCTTGGCCTTCTCACCAATGCAGTTGGCGACACGATCAACATTGCGTCCTATTCCATCTCTTCCTCGACTATTCCCGATCATGTGACTGTCATTGGGGTTTTCGGGGCCTCGATGAATGCCGGCAAAACGACGGCCGCGGTCAGTCTTGCCCACGGTCTCAAAAAAAGTGGCCTTGCCGTCGAAGGCGTCAAAGCCACCGGAACCGGGGCATTCGGCGATTTCAACGCATTTCGCGATGCGGGAATTCCCGTCACCGACTTTACGGATGCCGGCATGGGAACGACTTACCGGATGCCGCTCGAGCGGATCGAAAGGGGCTTTGAAGCACTCGTCGGTGCGGCCGCCACGCGAGGAGCCGAGGTGGTTGTCGTCGAAATTGCCGATGGTGTGTTTCAGGCCGAAACAGCCGAGATTTTGAAAAGCAGCTGGATCAAGGACCGTTTTGACGCGGTAATGTTTGCAGCTCCCGACGCATTGGGCGCCGTGGGTGGCGTTTCCATTCTCAAACATTACGGCCTGCTTCCGTTCGCCATCTCAGGCAAAGTCACCTGCTCGCCTCTGGCGGTCCGTGAAGCGGAGAATGCGACCCACACGGCACTGCTGTCACGGGATGCGCTTCTCGACCCTGACCAGCTGATGCCGGCTGTTGCGCACTTGCTGCGTGACCCCGACAACAACAGAAAAATTGCAGCGTGAGCGATTTTCCAAAAATTCTCGACCAGCGCCGCGCGATTGCGATGGCGCTGGTCGCCTCGTGCGGCATCGCGCAGGCCATCTCGGCAGGCGCCGCCGCATTGGCAACGCGGGATGTTTTCGCAGCGCTTCACGCTTCAGGGACGATGACAGCAGCACCGCTCATCATCCTTTTGGGCGCGGGCGTGGCGATTGCTTTCCTGCGGCTTGCGGAGCGGGCATTGGCGGAATGGATCGGCCAGCACTATGCCGCTGCTCTGCGTATCAGGATTTTCGAGCATTTGGCGCGGCTTTCCCCGAGAGAGCTTGCCAAGCGCCGGTCCGGCTCGCTGGCACTCCGCTTTGTCGGAGATCTCACGGCCGTGCGCTCCTGGGTCGGTCTTGGAATCGCACGCATTATTTCTGCTGCCTTTGTGCTTCCAGGCGCCATCATTGCGCTGTGGCTCCTCAACCCGACCTTGGCGATGGCCGGCGCGGCGATATTTATCGCGGCGCTTGTGTCGATGGCTTGTGTTCAGAAATATCTGGCGCCCCTTCATCGCCGTTTGCGAGGTGTGCGTGCAAGGATCGCCGCGGATATGAGTGAGCGTGCTCCGGTCGCAGCTGAACTGCGTTTGCTAAGGCGGGACGGCAGGGAATCGCGGCGTCTCGCGAAATCGGCCTTGCGGCTGCGAGGCGCTGCAGTCAGGCGAACAGTTGCCGCGTCGGGTTTGAAAGCAATTCCCGAAGTCGCTGCGACCGCAGCCGGTGTTCTCACACTCACACTGGCCTTTTTGCTGGGTCTCAGCGGCGCCGAAGCGGCGGCAGCGTTGGCTCTCATCGGAATTGTTGCCGGTCCGATGAGCCAGCTCGCAGTTATCTGGGACCGTCACCGGGCATGGCAGGAGGCTCGTAGCAAATGCATGGCCCTATTCGACCTGCCTGAGTTGCCTCGGCAGAAAGTCCCGGAAGACGCACATGTCAGGCAAGGATTGCACATTGACGCAGCTTCCAATCGGAACCTGCACAACGTGACGGGCCACGTCCGGCAGGGCCAAGCCATTGCCGTGCTCGGTCCGAACGGCGCCGGAAAATCAGCACTCCTGACGCTTGCAGCTGGCTTGGATGTCCCGACTTCTGGCCGTATCACCTTGAACGGTCGGCCGATTAAAAGGCGCGACGTCTGCTATGTCGGAGCGCGACCCCCAATATTGCGTGGCAGCTTGCGGCGCGCGCTAACCATGGGTCTCACAAGGCGCCCCTCGGACAAAGAGCTTTTGGCCGCGGCGGAATCGTTCGGCCTTGCCTCCCTCATCGAAAGACTGGACGGGCTCGATGGTCGCGTGGCCGAAAGCGGGCGCAATCTATCCTCCGGTGAAACACGACGCATTTATCTGGTGCGTGCCGCACTTAGCGGTGCCGCTGTTCTTTTGCTCGATGAGCCTGACGATGCACTTGACCCGGAAGGCCGACAACTCGTCGCCAAATTGATAAGGGAGAGCCCTGCTATCACCATATGTGTCACACATGACCTTGCGTTGGCGCGAATTGCCGATCAAATTTGGTTCATCGTCGATGGTGAAATCCAGGCGCGTGGCGACCTTGAGACGCTCTTGTCACAACCTGGTCCGGTGCGCGATTTCGCGAGGCTGAACCTGGCAGCGTAAAATGGAATGACCGACATGAATCTCGTTTCGAAGCTGGCCTTGTATTTCAGCCTCATGCTCGCTCTTGCCCTGGGAAGTGCCGCGCTTTCGATCTGGAGCGCGTTGCAGGCCGACTACAATCTCAAGCGCCTGAGCCTCGCGAACGAGGTCTATGCCGCCCACCTTAATCTCTCAAATCATACCTACCAGCTGTTCAAGCAGTTTGGCGATGTCCTGATCGTAGGGCGCAAGGACAATGGTGAATCCAAGGCCGAATTGATCAAGGCGATTCGGGCAGACATCGCGACCATTCGCGATCTCGTCGGCCGAGAGATCGATCTTGTCGGTGATGAGGAGATCGAAGAACTCTCCGCTGTCTCCGGGCTTGAAGTGCAAATCGAGCAACTTGTGGCCGCGCTCACTGCGATCACGCGCGGTGAAGGCGGAAACGACATAGCAAACAATTGGGGACGGCTGTCGAGAATTCTCGACGGCGACATTGATCGCGACTTCCGCGAGCGCATTGAGACTTCGCTGGCGGGAGAGGCCAAGGAAGTCGCGGATACCCGCGCTGAAGCGGAAGCACAACTGGCGCTCTATCGCAAATTAACTGCGCTATCCGCCGCCTTGGCACTAATCGGCGCCGTAGCCTGCTACATAGTGTTGCGGCGAAGCGTCCAAATCAGGCTCAGAGCGCTGAGCCGCGGCGCGGAGCAACTTTCATCGGGAAATCTGTCACATCGCATTGAAGCCGGAGGCAACGACGAATTGACGGGGCTGGCTCGCACGCTCAATGACTTGGCCGAAAGGGTGGGTCAGCGCGAACAGACATTACGCAGTTCGAATGAAGAGCTTGAGCAGAAGGTGCAGGATCGAACCAAGCGTCTCGAGGTTCTGTTGAACGAGGCGAGAAAAGCGGAAGCCAATCGCAAGCGTCTGATGGCGGATGTAAGTCACGAATTACGAACACCACTCACCGTCATTCGCGGAGAAGCCGACATTGCTTTGCGCGGTTTAAAGGAACCGGAGGAATATCGCGAAGCTCTCACCATGGTTCGCGAGGCAGCGACGCACACATCGCGCCTTGTCGACGATCTATTGTTTGTGGCACGTCACGAAGCAGGCGAGACGAGGCTCAACATCACGGAGGTAGACTTGTTGAGTGTATTGAAGCCGCTAACCGATCATACCGGCGGAAAAGTCTCATTGTTGACATCGCTGGATACAGCACCCTTGAAATGCGATATCGGGCGAATCCGTCAGGCGTTGCTCATTCTGCTGGAAAACGCCCGTCATTATGGTGGTGATTTGATTGAGGTAAGACTTGATCCCAGCCCGGACGGGTTTCGCATTGCCGTAGAAGATAACGGTCCGGGCCTGAGCGAGGCGGACAAGGAAAATGCGTTTGATCGCTTTTTTCGCGGATCCAACGCTGCGGAGCGTTATGGAGACGGCGCCGGTCTCGGCTTACCGGTCGCGAAGTCTATCGTCGAGTCCCATGGTGGACAGATTCGATTGGAAGACCGGGAAGGCGGCGGGCTTTGCGCGGTCATGATGCTCCCGTCTCGCATCAAGCTTTGGGCCGTTTCATGAACATACTGCTCGTCGAAGATGAGAGTCGCGTCGCCGATTTCATCCAGCGTGGACTAAAGGGTGAAGGATGGACGGTCACCCATGTTCCCGACGGCGAACAGGCACTGGAGATGCTTGCCTCCGAAACGTTTGATGTGATGATTCTCGACCTGATGCTGCCCGGGATCAGCGGCCAGGACGTTTGTCGCAAAATGCGGGCAAGGTCGAACCATACGCCCGTGCTGATGTTGACAGCTCTTGACGCAGCGGACGAGCGGGTGAAAGGTCTGGAGATTGGAGCGGATGACTATCTGGCGAAGCCGTTCGATTTTGACGAATTCACAGCCCGGATCAAAGCATTACATAGGCGCCAACATGCCTATGCCGTGACATTGGATGATCCGATAATCTGCTTTGGAGACATCCGGTTCGATAAGCGCGCCTTGACCGTCGATGTCGATGGCGGCGTTCTGAACCTGACTTCTAAAGAGCGTGAAATACTGCGGCTCCTCATTTCAAACCCAGAAAAGGCTTTATCGCGAGAGCGCATTCTTTCCACCGTTTGGAGTGTCAATGAGGATCCAATGACCAATGTTGTTGACGTCTATATCGGTCGTCTGCGTAAGAAGCTGGGCGCATGCGGAGCAGAGATCCAAACAGTCCGGGGGATCGGTTACCGCATTGTCGCGAATTCACTCTAAAGCTCGCAATCTCGCGCCAGCAACTTGGCAGCACAAATCCAAAGCACTCGACAGACCCGTCGCGTCGGCCTTGCCTTGTCCGACAATGTCGTAGGCCGTGCCATGCATTACAGTAGTGACCGGAACGGGCAACCCACCGAAGATTGTTACGCCGTGCCCGAACCCGAGAAGTTTGAGCGCCAGCTGACTCTGGTCGTGATACATGGCGACGACACCGTCGAATTCACCGTTCTTCGCGGCGACGAACACCGAATCCGCAGGCAGTGGTCCGCTGACGTTGATCTGCTCCGACGCCACACGCTCTACAGCCGGGGCAATAATCCTGATCTCCTCATCGCCGAGCACACCGCCATCGCCGGCATGAGGATTGAGTCCCGCAACCGCGAGGCGTGGGCGCGCTATGCCGGCACTCTTGAGCGTGACGTCCGTCAACCTGACCATGTCGACGATCCGCTCGCCGGTCACCAGGCGGGCAACATCCTTCAGCGCGACGTGAGATGTCACACGTGATGTCCATAAGTCTTTCAACACGCTGAACTCGCCCGCCACGCCCTCAAAACCGAGACGTTCGGTTACGAAGTCGATGACATCGGCTTTGAGGCCAGCTTGTTTCATCGCCGGTTTGTTGAATGGGGGATGGACGATGCCATCGATCAGGCCTGCATCTGCTCCATCCAGAAGGAAACCCAGTTGATCCAAAACCTCCGCACCAGCGGATTTGCTGACCTGGCCGGTGCCCACCGCTTCGCCTTCGGGACAGGATCGGTGCGCTAGAAACAAGATCCGATGATCATCGGACCGATCCGCGTGTTCCTCGAGTGAGTCAATTTCGTGGACGTCCAACTTGGCTCCCGCATGCTGTTGGCCGCTCGACAGCACATCAGGATCCGCGACGAGAAGTATGCGGGCATCGATTTTCCCCACAACGTCTGCAGCAAGAAGCTTCACTGCGATTTCTGGGCCGATGCCATTGCGATCGCCCATCAACACCGCAATCGTCGGTCTGTTGGAGGAATCCGTCATCGGGCCCCTTCGTGCTCCATTCGTCGAACCGCATCCCGATACCGGTGGCGGTCACTGATATTGCCTCAAACGAAAAAAGGCGGGACCAGTAATCTGGTCCCGCCTCTTGTTTCCGATCCTATAAGACTATTCTGCCGGTGCAGGCTGGCCTTGCACCGTTGCCGGGATATCGCGCGAGCGCCTCAGGTCTAGACCCAGCACGACGAACGATGCCAGGAGGCACAGCCCGAAGAACAGGATCATGTAGCCATAGGTCATCCATCCTTCCTGGTTCCACTCCGCGAAGCGGCGCGGCATTCCGGCGGCGCCGGCTGCCAGGAACGAATAGGCGAGGCCCATGGCGCCGACCGTATAGAGGCCGACGAACCAGCTGCCGATCGTCTTGCTCAATGTGCGGCCCGTCATCACCGGATAGTGGTGGATGAACACCCCGATCCACATCATGCTCATGGATATGAGCACCGCCATCGTATGTCCCGACTGCCACATGGTGCCGTGAAGCTGGAAGGACCATGCGACGGTCGATGTTACGATCGCGCTGACGCCATCCATGATGTAGAGCACGAAGCCCATGAGGACTGCCATCAGGCCGGATTCGGGCCGGATGCCGTGCTTCCAGATCGTCGCAACCACGGTGAAGATCGTCAGGGCCGCGCCGACGCCCGTGCCCCAGCTCATGATGTTGCCGTGATAGGACAGGGCTGCCGGCAATGCCGGGAACATCGTGAAGAAGTGGTGGAAGAACGATGTGACAGACGTCACGAGCAGAATCCACAAAGCCAGATTGGCGATGCGGTCGCTGTACAGCTTCCGTGTCCCGTCTGCCAGATATAGTGGCAATGTCGCATAGACCGCGCTGATGACCATGATCGCCATGGCCTCCATGAGGTTATGCGCGAAGATGTAGAACACGAACTGGAACACCATCGGGTCGACGGCCCAGGTGACGGCGGCCATGGGAAGGATCCCATAGAGCGCCAGCAAGACCGCGCTTGCGACGATGATTAGGGGCGTTCCCATAATCAGCAGCACGAAGGCCGCCATCGCCATACCCAGCATGCCCGGGTCCTTGAGCGTGCGGGGAGATAGAACCAACTCCTCGCGTGCTTGATCGAAGAACAGCATTTTGATGACCTGGATCGGATAGAGCAGAATCACCGAAATGAGTATCAGCGCGATGCCGGTGAAGCCGACGATCACTGTCCATAAATCCCATTGACCGGTTTCAACACCAACCACGGGGAGAGGGAACATGACGGCATAGCTGATTTTCAGCCCGCCCAGGACAGCGACTGCGAAAAGCAGGCCGCCCACATTCATGAAGATATAAAACAGCGTGACCAGCGGCCCCGTTACCGGCTTGCCGAGACAGCCGCCGGCCCGGTGAAGGCCGACGCCGACCATGAGCTGGAAGACGAACGGAAAGGACATGGCGGCACCGTGAGCCGTCAGCGCCTGGTAGTAGAGGTTCGATTCCAGCCCGAAGATTTGGGTGATCGGCATGGCGATGCCCAGGAAGATGGCGATCGACAACCAAATGAATGCCGACATGACCATGAGAGCCGGCCAGGAATTGAGTTCCTCAAGCCCTGTGCTCGTGTCGACTTTGAACATGCGTCCGAATATCGGCACGCGTTGAATGGCGGTTGTTGCCGCTAACATGTTGGAGTCCTCCCCTCGCCGGTTAGCTGCTGCGTTCTTTGACGATAATCTCGTCAAACATTCCGTGATGCGCGATGCCGCAATATTCCAGGCACCGCACCTTGTAGACCCCCGGATCCTTGAACTTGTAGACAAGCGACGAGTCTTTGACGCCTGGAACCAGCATCATTGTAAAAAGAATTTTTCCATTGGGATGGTAGACGGCAAAGCCGTGCACGGTGTCGACGCTCTTCACGTTAAAGCGGACGGCTGTGCCGGCATCGAATTCCCGCCTGGAGATCTCATAACTCCAGGACTCTGCCTTCACATCCACGTCCAGAATGGGCTCACCCGACGCGACGGCGCGCGCGGTCGAGACGGCGGGAATGAACTGGATGCTTAAGATATTGACTGTGAGGAAGAGAACGACGACCGAGCCCATCCACACATATTTCAGAGCATTGATTTTGCCTTCAGCCGCAGCTCCCGAACCGGAATCGGGTGCCGATTTCCGAAACACCACATAGAGGAAGAACAACGCGAAGGGGAGCTGAAAGAACAGCATGACAGTGAATGCGCCCCAGCCCGTCTGGTAAATAAAATCGAGCATACAGTGTGACCTCCCGCTTGAAACCGATCGGTCTGACAAGGCTTGGCCTGTCATCTACGGATCTGGCTTCTCACCTTTCATCAGTCGAATGCTACGTAGGAAGGGTCAGCTCCAACCGGATCGAACTGCTGCATCGTCTTGAACCGATCCTTATGTGGATCTGTCCAGGCAGCTTCCAGCCCCGACTATTGATGAATTCCCAGGCAACTTCTACCAAAGTAGCGCTTATTGGAAAAAGATTCTACATCAAGTGCAGGTAATGCGTCGAGCAACATGCGATGATCGGCTAATGGGTATTCCATGCCTGCGACAGAGTGCGCGGTTTTGGATTATCCCGCTGATTTGAAAGCTTAATTGGGTCCGTTTGGGAATCTTGCATTGGCGCTACCTGTTAATAGATAGGAAAGTTCAATAAACGCAATGGGCGTTCAAATCCCTTTTTTCGGGAATTTGTTTTCGTTATTCGGTATTTTTTATCCGCATAACAGTATGGCGGTTGGCATGCGCTATTGCGCCACGGCCTGACGGCATCGCGTTGGCTCTGTAATTGCCCGATAGAGTCAAGGAGAGATGGAACAATCAAGGCCGCTCCACCCTCCTTTTCGAGCGGCACCTGACGAATAACGATCCAGCGCGGACTGACATGTCGTGCACCGGGCGATGATGTGTCAGACTTCACAAACCGACGACCATTTGATTTGTCGAGCACCTATGCCTGCAACCGAATGCAAACTCTGCGCACTGCCGAACCCGGACCCGCCGATCGAGGGTGACGGGCACGCTTTCTGCTGCATCGGTTGCAGAGAGGTGTATCGGCATTTCGGCGAAGATGTTCTGAGTGCACGAGACGCGGATGCCGGCGTAGAGGCGCAGGTCTTGCCGGAAGGAGAAGAAGCCTTCCTGCGGATCGACGGCATGCACTGTTCCTCCTGCGAGATCCTGTTTGAGCGGACGTCCGAGCGGATCGATGGCATCCTGTCCGTCGCTTCGAGTTACGCCACCGCGACCGCAAAGATCATCTACGATCCGGAACGCATCGATGCCGCTCAGCTGCCAAGGCGCCTGAGCCGGGCCGGTTACACGGCCCGGCAACGGAGCGACATTCCCGACGAGCACGACGACCGGATGTCACTGTTGCGCGTCACGGCCGCGACGTCGATTGCCGCCGTTATCATGATGCTCTATCTCGCCTTCTATTATCCGACGCATCTGGGGATCGTGCCGATCGAAGACCTGGAGCCGGTGCGCTGGCTCGCATTCTTTGCCGTTCCGCACGTGCTCTTCGCGCTCACGACGATCCTGATCGCCTATGCCGGAGCACCGATTTTTCGCGGTGCCTGGATCGGGATTCGCGCGGGTGTCCTCAACATGGACAACCTGCTGGCAATCGCCATTCTGGCTGCCTATGCCTACAGCGTCGGCCAGCTGATCGCAGGCTCGCTCGAACTCTACTTCGATGTCGCCGCCGCGATTGTCACCGTTGTCACCGTCGGGCGCTATTTTGAACAAGGTGCGCGCGGCGAGGCGACGGACGAGCTCACAAAGCTCATGGACGTATGCTCGCCGTTCGCCCGCATTCGCGAGAATGGCGAGCTGGTGCAACGGGACATTGCCGACCTCAAACCGAATGACCGCATTGTCGTCTGGCATTATGAGCCGGTTCCGCTCAATGGAACCATTGTCAGGGGCGAGGCGGCCGTCGATGAATCGCTGATGACGGGTGAGCCATATCCGGTCACCCGCGGTCCCGGCGATGAGGTATTGGGCGGCACTGTTGTCGTCGAAGGAGAAATCGAATTCGAGGCGGGACCATTGGCGACTAGCCAGGTGGATACGCTCTCACGCGTGCTATGGAGCGTCCAAAGCTCGCTTGCCGGTGCGCGCGGCATTGCTGACCGGCTGGCACGGGTCTTCGTGCCTGCCGTTCTTGCACTGGCGGCTCTGGTAACGGCAGGCACGCTGTTCTTCGGCGCGCCACTTGGCTTTGCATTGCTGACGGGGCTCGCGACTTTGATCGTCTCATGCCCTTGTACGTTTGGCTTGGCGATCCCTCTGACGACGGCGGCCGCCGTGAGCACGGCTCTGCGGCATGGCATCATTCTCACCAGCGCCGATGTCTTCGAGAAGATCCCGCAGATCGACATTGTCGCGATTGACAAGACCGGGACGCTTTCGACGGGCGATATGACGGTGGTCGAAACCTTCGGCGCTCAGCAGGTTATCGAATTTGCCGCCGCCGTCGAACGCCGTTCCGGCCATCCGATCGCCCAGGCGATCGCCCGCCTGGATGACCGCTACTCGGCCAGCGATCTCGTCATCCATCCGGGCCGCGGGGCTGTTGCAACGGTGGAAGGCCGCAAAGTGGCTGTCGGCGCGCGGACACTCTTCGCAACGTTGGGATGGGAGATACCGGACCGGATCATCGCCTCCACCGATACGGTCGGACAGGGCGAGGGCGTCATTTCGTATGTCGGCTGGGATGGCGTGGTCCATGGCGCGATCGCCACTTCGGATCGATCGCGCCCGGAATGGGAGGATGTCGTCGAACGGCTTCGCAGCCGCACGCGCGTTGTCCTGCTGACCGGTGCCGAGCATCCTAGCGGCTACGAGGATAAGGTGGACGAGGTCTATGCAGGTGTTCCGCCGGAAGCCAAGGCCGCCGTCATCCGACGCCTCAAGTCCGAAGGCACGGTTGTCATGATCGGCGACGGCAGCAACGATGCGCCGGCGCTCGCCGCTGCCGATCTCGGCATAGCGTTCGGGGCACCGACGGCACTCGCGGTCGATGCCGCCGACGTGGTCATTCCGGGCGATCGCCTGAACCGGATCTTCGACGCCTTCGATGTCATCGCCGTGACGCGCCGCCGGGTTCGCCAGAACCTCGGATGGGCGCTACTCTACAATGCGACCGCCATTCCGCTGGCAATGAGCGGGCATCTCAATCCGCTCTTTGCGGCCCTGGCAATGTCGGCGAGCAGTCTGCTCGTGGTCTGGAATTCTTCACGGCCTCTCGGACTTCATGGCGGCGTCGCTCCAGTCGAAGCATCGAACCGGACGCTTGGCAATCCTTCGGCAAGTGTCGGCTCCGCGAAGATCTGAAGGCATAAGGCAACGACAATTCCAAATGGAACTGCCATTTATCACCGCACTTACGATCGGCCTTATCGGATCAACGCACTGCATCGGCATGTGCGGCGGGATCGTCGGCGCGCTCAATGCGGGTTTGCCGCAATCGGGGCGGTCGCCGCTTTCGCGGATCGGTCACCATCTCTCCTATAATGCAGGCCGCATTGCGAGTTATGTCATGGCGGGAGCGGTGGCCGGATTCGCAGGCTCGCTCATCGCGGAGGCGACGCTCGGCTCGGTCGCACCGATCGGACGTCTGATTGCCGGAATTCTGATGATCCTCTTGGGCTTCTACCTCGCAGGGTGGTGGCATGCCATTACGGTCCTCGAGAAGCTCGGTCTTCATCTCTGGAAGAGGATCCAGCCTTTCGGCAGTCGCTTCCTGCCTGTTGAGACGCCATCGCGCGCTTTCGGGCTTGGTCTGGTCTGGGGGTGGCTGCCTTGCGGTCTGGTCTATTCCGCGCTTGCGCTCGCGATCGTGGCCGCCTCGCCCGGGCAAGGCGCGCTGATCATGCTGGGCTTCGGCCTTGGGACATTACCGGCACTTCTCGCGATGGGCGGCGTTGCCGAGCATGTTATGGCCCTCGTCCGAAAGCCGGCCCTTCGGCAGATCGCCGGCGCCAGTGTGATTTTGTTCGGTCTCTATACCTGCTTTACGGCATTTGGGGGACATAACCACCACCATGCCGCCGTCGACCACAGCACCATGAATCATGACATGGGCGCGCCCTCCGTTCAGCGCCAATAAACCAAGCCATAGACTTTCGCTGCAACCGACTAACGTCCCGCGGCAAATCAGCTTAGACTGTGGTCGGCTTGCGAGCTGAAGCCGCCCATTGTTTCTGCCGTGGCGGCGGATAGGTTTTGTGTATTGCGTGAAATGACGATGGAATCGGTCCAATGACAGATGCGAATGGCCCCGGGCCGAACCTTCCCAATCCTGAAAAACTGGCAAAGGAGTGGATGGACCTCGCCACCAAGAGCCAGATGGTCGTCAACGCCTTTGTGCAGAAGAACGAGATGGGGCAGGGCACGAATCTGTTCGATGTCGAGGGCGTATCGAATGCCTTCCTGCAATTGGGCCAGAAGATGATGACCGATCCAATGACGGCCGCGCGGTCGAGCATGGATTTCTGGCAGGGCAACTTCGCGCTTTGGCGAACAATGATGAGCCGGGCTTCGGGACTGGAGCCGGGCGCCGTGGCTTCGCCGGAGAGCGGAGACCGCCGGTTTGCTGATCAGGCCTGGAACGACGAGCCGTTCTTCGACTATCTCAAGCAATCCTACCTGCTGACGTCGGAGTGGGTGCGCACGGTCGTGCAGGATGTCGACGGGCTGGACGAGAAGGAACGCGCGAAAGTCGATTTCTTCACCCGGCAGTTCATGAGCGCCATGGCACCCACGAACTACGCTTTGACCAATCCGGTCGTCGTTCGGGAGACGGTGGAGAGCGGCGGTGAAAATCTCCTGAGCGGGCTGAAGAACATGCTCGGCGATCTGGAGCGCGGTAAGGGCCAGCTCAAGATCTCGATGACGGACGAATCCGCGTTCGAACTCGGCAAGAACGTCGCCGCGACGCCGGGCAAAGTGGTCTTTCAGAACGAGCTGATGCAGCTCATCCAATATGAACCATCGACCAAACAGGTCCACAAGCGACCGCTTCTGTTCGTCCCGCCGTGGATCAACAAGTTCTATATTCTCGATCTTCAGCCCAAGAACAGCCTCATCAAATGGGCGGTCGACCAGGGCCATACGCTCTTTGTCATCTCCTGGGCCAACCCGACTAAGGCCCTCTCCGAAAAGACCATGACGGACTACATGCTCGAGGGCCCATTAGCGGCACTCGATGCGATCGAGAAAGCTACCGGCGAGAAGAGCATCAACCTGCTCGGTTTCTGCATCGGCGGCATTTTGAGTGTTGCGATGCTCGCTTATATGGCGGCCAAGAATGACAAACGGGTCAATTCGGCAACGTTCCTGACGACCATGGTCGACTTCGAGGACGTCGGCGAGATCTCGGTCTTTATCGACGATGCGCAGCTATCGACAATCGAGGGCGCGATCACGGAAACCGGCTATCTGGAAGGCAAGCGGCTGGCGAACATCTTCTCGATGATGCGCGAGAACGATCTGATCTGGTCGTTCGTCGTGAACAATTATTTGCGCGGTAAGGAGCCGATGGCGTTCGACCTCCTTTATTGGAATGCCGACTCGACGGCGTTGCCAGCAAAGATGCTGTCCGAATATGTCCGCAAATTCTATCTCGAGAACGGCTTGCGGAAACCCGGTCATATCCAGCTCGACGGCGTTCCGATCGATATCGGCAAGATCAAGGTTCCGAGCTACTTCCTGGCCACCAAGGAAGACCATATCGCGCCGTGGGCATCCTGCTTTCCGGCAACGCATCTCCTTTCGGGTTCGGTGCGGTTTGTTCTGGGCGCATCGGGCCATATTGCCGGCGTCGTCAATCCGCCGACCAAGAAGAAATACGGCTACTGGATCAACCGCAGCAAGATCGAAGACCCGCAGGAATGGCTGGCTTCGGCGAAGCACCATGAAGGGTCATGGTGGTCCGATTGGGGGCCCTGGCTGAAACGGAAAGGCGGGCCGATGGTTGCGGCACGCAAACCCGGCAGCGGCAAGCTGAAAGTGATCGAGGACGCGCCCGGCTCATACGTCAAAGTGCGGGCAAACGACTAGCGTGCTCGTCAGGCTTTGAGGACGCCGGCAAAGGCCGGCGATGAAAACGTTTTGAGATCGCCGCCATCCTTCGCAATGAAGAAGGCCGCGATGTTCTGCGTTTTCGCCAGTTCGAGCCCGGCATCGGGACCGAGAACGAAGAGCGCCGTCGACAACGCGTCCGCCTGCATCGCCGTTTCCGCGACAACGGTCACAGAAGCAAGGGCATGGCTGACGGGGCGGCCGGTTTGAGGATTGACGATATGCGAGTAGCGCGTGCCTTCGCGCTCGAAGAAGATCCGGTAATCTCCGGACGTCGCCATTGCCCGATCGGAGAGCGGCACGATCTGTTGCAGTTGTCCGCGTCCCGTCAATGGCTTCTCGATGCCGATCTGCCAGGCTTTGCCGCTCGCGTTCAGGCCGCGGCTTCGCATGTCGCCACCGACTTCGACCAGGAAATGCCTGGCGCCGGCCTGCTCCAGATAGTCGGCAATCTTGTCGACGCCAAAACCTTTCGCGATGCCGGAAAGATCGACCCGGATAGCGTCGCTGTCTTTGGAGAGGGCCGGGGCCGATGAACGGAGGTGAACGTTCCGGAAGCCGATTTTTGCACGAACGTCCGCAATCCGGGTTTCCGAAGGGACCGATTTGGAGTCGTTTCCAGGACCGAAACCCCAGAGGTCGACCAGCGGCCCGACGGTCGTATCGAACGCGCCTTCGGTAAGGTCGCTGAGGCGGCGGGCCTCTGTGATGACAGTGGCAGTATCGGGCGACACATCGATCCATGTCCCCGCGCCAGCCTCGTTGAAACGCGAAAGCTCCGAATCGGGCCGGTAGGTCGACATCTGTTGATTGACGGTCTCAAGGAGCCGGTTGATATCTGAGCCAGCGCGTTCGCGGCCAAGCGCGTTCGGCGCGTCGGCGATTTTCACGGAATAGGTCGTGCCCATGGTTTCGCCGTCGATCACGGTGAGATCGGTACCGGCGCCCAGTTCCTGGCATCCGACCAGCCCGAGAAGGGGCGTCGTCAGCGCCAAGCCTTGTGCCCCTCTCAGCACATCGCGTCGTGAAATCAAATGCCGCATCATTTCTTCCTTGATTCGGGCCGTACGATCGAAACAGACCGCTAACGGCATGAGACCTCGAATACACCCATTGGCGATTATGCAAAACGATTGAAAAAAGGCTAGTTTTATGACCGAAATAGTCAGCTAAAGTCGAAATAGCCGCACTTGGTGGCTGTCGCAATGCAGACTTTGGACGTGGGAACGACTGCCGATACCCCAATGGGTTCCAATGCTTAGGCGGGTGCGGCAATCCGATGAGGAGGGCCTTAGACATGTCACCGACTTCCTATCAAGGGCAGATGCAGAAGGACGAAGATCAAAAACGCACCTATTCGCAGACCGAATCGACAGCCCTCGGCGCCACTCAACCCGGTATCACGGTCGCATCGATCCTCGCTCAAAAGGGCAATGAAGTCTTCTCGATCACACCCGAGACAACCGTTCTCGAAGCCATCAGCCAGCTGAACAATCGAAAAATCGGTGTCCTGCTGATCGTCCATGCCGGCGATAGCAAACCTGTCGGTATTCTTTCGGAGCGCGATATTGTTCGATCCATCGAGACCAAGGGTCTCTCCCTCTTCGGGAGTCCGGTGAAAGAGGTCATGACACCCGATCCTTTCACCTGCACACCCGATGACACGGTCGACAGCATCATGCATAAGATGACGGCGAGTCGGTTTCGTCATATGCCGGTCCTGAAGAACGACCAACTCTGTGGGCTGATCTCCATCGGGGACGTCGTTCAGCATCGGTTGAACGAGTTGGAGTATGAAAATCTGAAGATCAAGCAGGCTATGGTCGGCTAGGCCGGCGATTGTTAGCAGGCGCGGGGGAACCGGACACATGTTGGGTCCGTTGGAGATGCGGCGAAAGGTTGTCTGTAAAGCCCCGGCTATCAATGCCATGACAGGCATCCCAGGTGCGGCAATTCGATCAGGCAGGGAATGGCAAACGATACCTTCACGATAAAACGGGGGCTCGACCTTCCGATTGCCGGCGCGCCGGAACAGGCAATCAGCGATGCAGGCAAGGTGACCTCGTGCGCGATCGTCGGCGGCGATTATCGCGGCCTCAAGCCACGGATCCTGGTCGAGGTCGGAGACACGGTTAAGCTTGGCCAACCGCTTTTTGCGGACAAGCGGTTTGCGGACGTGGTTCACACGGCGCCTGCCGGGGGCAAGGTTCGCGAAATCAACCGCGGCGAGCGCCGCGTATTGATGTCTGTCGTTATCGATATCGACGAGAAGGCGGGCGCCGTGTCCTTTACGAAACGCGCCGCTTCCAAAATCGGCGGCATGAAGCCCGAGACCGTCAGGAAAACTCTGGTCGAGTCGGGTTTGTGGCCGACGCTGCGGACGCGGCCCTATTCCAAGACTCCCGACCCCCAGTCGACGCCGGCGGCCATTTTCGTTACGGCAATGGATACAAGCCCTCTTGCCGCCGATGCTGCCATCGTTATTGCCGACAATCCGGACGATTTCGCGAATGGCGCCCGGATCCTTGCCAAGCTCACCGACGGGCCCGTCTATATCTGCTCCGGTCCCAAAGCCGATATTCCCGAAATCGACGCGGGCAATGTAAGGCAGGCATCTTTCACCGGGCCGCATCCGGCGGGAATGGCCGGACTCCACATTCATTTGCTCGATCCGGTCCATGCGGAAAAAACCGTCTGGACCATCAACTATCAGGACGTAACGGCCATCGGGGCGCTCTTTCGGACGGGCCGCCTGCCTACCGAGCGGATTATCTCGCTTGCCGGTCCGGCTGCGGCAAGGCCGAGACTTCTGCGGACACGCCTCGGCGCCTCGACCCAGGACCTTATTGCCGGCGAAGTCGATGGCGGCGAAGTGCGTATCATTGCCGGCAATGTGCTGACGGGGCGCACGGCCATCGGTCCGCTTGCCTATCTCGGGCGTTTTCACCAGCAAATCACTGTGATGGAAGAAGGCCGCAAGCGAGAGCCTTTCGGCTGGATCATCCCCAGCATGCGGAAGTTCGCAACCGCCAACGTCCATCTCTCGAGCTTGTTCGCGAGACGCAAGAAATACGACTTCCACACCAATCTGAATGGCAGCCCGCGGGCCATGGTTCCCGTCGGTCTCTACGAGGACGTCATGCCGTTCGACATTCTTGCAACCCAGCTGCTGCGCGCACTGCTGGTGATGGATACGGATGAAGCGCAAGCCCTCGGCGCCCTTGAGCTGGACGAGGAAGATCTGGCGCTCTGCTCCTATGTCTGCCTCTCGAAATACGAGTACGGCATGGCCCTGCGGGCCAATCTCGAAAAAATCGAAGCGGAAGGCTGACGCATGGGTCTGCGCGACAAATTCGATGCAATCGAGCCCTTGTTCCTCAAGGGCGGCAAGTACGAAAAATACTATGCCGTCTACGAGATGGTCGACACGATCTTCTATTCGCCGAAGACGGTGACCCAGGTGGCGCCGCACGCTCGCGCCAGTCTCGATCTGAAACGCATGATGGTCTATGTGTTTCTGGCGACGTTCCCCTGCATCTTCTGGGGCCTCTACAATACGGGCTACCAGGCCAATATGGCTCTCGCGGAGCTTGGCATGGCCAGTGCGGCCGGGTGGCGCGGCTGGATTCTCGACGCGTTCGGTATCGGGATTAGCCCGGACAATCTGTTCGCGTGCTTCATGCACGGCTTCCTCTACTTTTTCCCGATCTATGTGGTGACGATGGTTGCCGGCGGCATGTGCGAGGTCATCTTTGCCGTCATTCGCGGACATGAAGTCAATGAGGGCTTCTTTGTTACCTCGATCCTCTATGTCTTGATCCTGCCCGCGTCGACGCCGCTGTGGCAGGTGGCGCTCGGCATCATGTTCGGGGTTGTCATCGGTAAGGAGATCTTTGGCGGCACGGGCAAGAACATACTCAATCCGGCCCTGACAGGACGCGCCTTTCTCTATTTCGCCTATCCCGCTCAATTGTCCGGTGATGCGGTCTGGGTTCCGGTCGACGGCTATAGCGGCGCGACGTCGCTGGCCATTTCGGCCGCCGAGGGACACACGGCTCTTTCGGGTATAGACCTGACCTGGATGGATGCCTTTATCGGTAATATGCAGGGCAGTCTCGGTGAGACATCGGTCGTCGCATGTCTCATCGGCATGATCTTTCTGGTCTATACGCGGATTGCGAACTGGCGGCTGATTGTCGGATGTCTGATCGGCACCATTCTCATGACGCTCGTCTTCAATGCGATCGGCTCCGACACCAATCCGATGTTCGCCATGCCCTGGTACTGGCATATCGTTCTCGGTGGCTACGCGTTCGGGCTCGTCTATATGGTCACCGAGCCGGTGTCCGCCGCCATGACCAATACCGGCCGCCTCTGGTATGGCGCGCTGATCGGCGTCATGTGCGTCCTCATCCGAGTCGTTAATCCGGCTTTTCCCGAAGGCATGATGCTTGCCATTCTCTTTGGCAATGTGTTTGCGCCGCTGATTGATTATTTCGTGACCAGCGCCAATATCAGGCGGAGGAAGCGGCGCCATGCCTGATCCGATTGCCGAAGTGCGTTCGCCAAAGGACGTGTGGCTATGAACAACGACGACCCGCGCAAAATCGTCATGGTGGCAGTGGCACTCTGCCTCGTCTGCTCGATCTTCGTTTCGGCAGCGGCGATCGGCCTGCGGCCACTCCAGGATGCCAACAAACTCCAGGCGAAGCGGCAGAATATTCTTGAAGTCGCCGGTCTTATGGAAGAAGGCGCCAGCATCGATACGCTTTTCCAAAAGATCGAGCAGCGGGTTGTCGATCTGCGCACAGGCAAGTTTACCGACGCCGTCGACCCGGCCACCTATGAGCAGCGGGATGCAGCCCGCGACCCAAAGCTCAGCGACCCGGTGCCGCGCGACGAAGACGTTGCCAGCATCAAGCGCAAGGCGCACTACGCCACCGTCTATCTGGTCAAGACCGACCAGGGCGCTTTCAGTACGGTGATCATTCCCGTTCACGGCTATGGCCTCTGGTCGACGCTTTACGGGTATCTCGCTCTCAAGCCCGATGGCCGGGAAGTCGTCGGCCTGCAATTCTACGATCATGCCGAGACGCCGGGACTTGGCGGCGAGGTCGACAATCCGAACTGGCGTGCCAAATGGCCGGGCAAGCTGCTCTACGACAAGGACGGCAATATCAAGATCGAGGTCGTCAAAAGTGCGGCGACCGAAGGCGACAACGCGTCCCATCAGATCGATGGACTGGCCGGTGCTACGTTGACATCGCAGGGTGTTAACAATCTCGTGCGTTACTGGGCAGGTGAAAACGGATTTGGTCCCTTCTTGAAGAATATTGAGCAGGAGCTGGCGAAGAATGGCTGACGCAAGAAAACTCGTCACCGACCCGTTGCTCGAAAACAATCCGGTCATTCTGCAGACGCTGGGCATCTGCTCGGCCCTTGCCGTGACGTCATCTCTCGAAGTCTCGCTCATCATGTGTATAGCGCTGACATCGGTAACCGCATTCTCGAACCTCTCCATCAGCGCCATCCGGCATCACATTCCGAGCAGCATCCGCATCATCGTGCAGATGGTCATCATCGCCTCCCTGGTCATCGTCGTGGATCAGATCCTAAAGGCCTATGCCTATGAGATCTCCAAGACGCTCTCTGTCTTCGTCGGCCTGATCATCACCAACTGCATCGTCATGGGCCGGGCTGAAGCCTTCGCCATGCAGAATCCGCCGGGCCCGTCCTTCCTCGACGGGTTGGGAAACGGCCTCGGCTATAGTGCCATCCTGATCGGCGTCGGCACGATCCGCGAGCTGTTCGGCGCCGGAACGCTTCTGGGCTTCGAGATCCTCGCCCCGATCAGCACGGGCGGCTGGTACCAGCCCAACGGCCTGCTACTCCTGCCGCCGAGCGCCTTCTTCATCATTGGCGGTTTCATCTGGATCCTGCGATCCGTGAAGACGGACCAGCTCGAGAAAGTCAATTTCCGCATCATGCATGCGCAAGTCAGCGAGCACGGCTGATGGAGGTTTATCTCAGTCTCTTCGCCCGCGCCGTTTTCGTCGAGAATCTGGCGCTCGCCTTCTTCCTCGGGATGTGCACGTTTCTGGCCGTCTCCAAGAAGATCGAGACGGCGCTTGGGCTCGGCATTGCCGTGGTCGTCGTGCAGGTCATCACGGTGCCGGCCAACAACCTCATTCTGACCTACATCCTGAAGCCGGGCGCCCTGTCCTGGCTTGGCCTTGGCGAGACGGATCTGACGTTTCTCGGCCTGATCAGCTATATCGGCGTGATCGCCGCCATGGTCCAGATTCTGGAGATGACGCTCGATCGCTTCTTCCCGGCACTGTTCAATGCGCTTGGCATCTTCCTGCCGCTGATTACGGTCAACTGTGCCATCCTCGGCGGCTCGCTCTTCATGGTCGAGCGCGACTATGATTTCGGCGAGAGCGTGGTCTACGGCATTGGCTCCGGGGTCGGATGGGCGCTCGCGATCGTGGCCCTCGCCGGTCTGCGCGAGAAGATGAAATACTCGGATGTGCCCGCCGGCCTGCAAGGGCTCGGCATTACGTTCATGACGGCCGGACTCATGTCTCTCGCCTTCATGTCCTTCTCCGGCATTCAACTGTGAGGCTTCCCACACATGGTTGATTTCTCCCTCGGCGTCACACTCTTCACGGCCATCATCCTGTCCCTGGTCGCCATCATTCTCTTCGCCCGTTCGCAGCTCGTCTCCAGCGGCGCGGTCGAAATCGAGATCAATGGCGAACGGACAGTCAAGGCACCGGTCGGCTCCAAACTGCTCGGCGCGCTGGCGGACGCCAACCTCTACGTTTCTTCCGCCTGCGGCGGTGGCGGTACCTGCGCCCAATGCCGGGTCCAGATCAGCGAAGGCGGCGGATCGATCCTCCCGACCGAGCTCTCGCACATCACCAAGCGAGAAGCGCGCGATGGCGATCGGCTGGCCTGTCAGGTGGCCGTTAAGCAGGACATGAAGATCCAGATTCCGGACGAGGTCTTCGGCGTCAAGAAGTGGCGCTGCAAGGTCGTCTCGAACGACAATGTCGCCACCTTCATCAAGAACCTGGTTCTCGAGTTGCCCGAAGGCGAAAATGTGGATTTCCGTGCCGGCGGCTATATCCAGATCGAATGTCCGCCATACGAGGTCGATTTCCACGACTTCGATGTCGCAGAGCGCTTTCGCGAAGACTGGGATCACTTCAAGATCTGGGACATCAAGGCCAAGAACGACGAAGAAGTCGTGCGCGCCTATTCCATGGCGAATTATCCGGAAGAGCGGGGCATCATCATGCTCAATGTGCGCATCGCGACCCCGCCGCCGCATGCGGATCCGAACAAGGTTCCCCCGGGCAAGATGTCCAGCTACATCTTCAATCTCAAGCCCGGTGACGAGGTGACGATTTCCGGTCCCTTCGGTGAGTTTTTTGCACGGGACACGGAAAAGGAAATGGTCTTTGTCGGCGGTGGTGCCGGCATGGCGCCGATGCGCAGTCACATCTTCGATCAACTGAAGCGCCTGCATTCGAAGCGCAAGATCAGCTTCTGGTATGGGGCACGTTCCAAGCGCGAGATGTTCTTTGTCGAGGACTTCGACGGTCTGGCCGCAGAGAATGACAATTTCGACTGGCATGTGGCCCTGTCGGACCCGCAGCCCGGCGATGATTGGGAAGGCTATACCGGCTTCATCCACAATGTGCTGTATGACAATTACCTCAAAAACCATCCCGCTCCCGAGGATTGCGAATACTATATGTGCGGACCGCCCATGATGAACCGCGCGGTTATCGACATGCTCCTCGATCTCGGCGTCGAGCGCGAAGACATCATGCTCGATGACTTCGGCGGCTGAGGTGCGTCCATGATCCAAACCGTTGTCATCGCGTTCGTCGTGTTCCTGTTGGTCGTTGTCGGCATGGCGGTCGGGGTCATCGTTTCCAACCGGCGTATTGCCGGCAGTTGCGGCGGTCTTGGCGCCATCGAAGGCCTCGATAGTTGTGCCGTCTGCGGCAAGGATCTTACCGATACCAGACGGTCGGGCGAATTGCTCGATTGCGACCGGGTTTGACGACACAAGAATCCTCAATTCAGAAATGAAGACGGAGGGGGGTGTGAGGACTGAGTCCTTTCCCCCCTCATCCTAACCTTCTCCAGCGAGGGGAGAAGGGACGGGGCGGCGCGGTCAGTGCGAAAAGCCCTCTCCCCTGGCGGGAGAGGGTTGGGTGAGGGGGAGCAGTGGTTCCACATCCACAGACGCCAATCCCGGCACGCGTGCCTAAAGCTGAACTTCGAAAAACGCGACAACCAGGAAGCAGGCGAAACACAGGGTGCCAAAGAGGATCCGCCGCGGACGGCCCCTATCCGTCTCATCGCGCCAGGCATCCATGAACTTCCGCCCGGCAATGACGAAGACGGCAAGTACGACGATGTAGATGCCGCGGCCGAATTCCATGTCTCTCGTGTCCTGTTCCGTTTTGCGCAGTTGCGGTCAGCGCTCATCGCTATCATAGCCCATCGAGCAAAGCGCGTACCCGCCTCAGCAACCCACCGGTCTCGGCACGGAAAGCTTTTGATTCCACCGAATAGAGACCATGGGTCAGGGCATTGGAGTTCCCCAGCGGGGCGCCGGTAGCCTTGCCGCCATGCATACGGCAGCGCCCGTTAGGCATCGCCGGCGACCGGCAGGGCGCCCCGCCGCGCGTTCTTGCCCCGCACTTTTCGCATCCGTGCATCGCCAAGGCGTTTTGCCTTTGCATGGGGTTGTTCCTCCAGTTTCGCGTTTGCCCCCACTTCGGCGTCCAGATGAACATGCTCGACGGTGACTTTCTGGTCGGCCCGTCCGCGATGCTTGTTCAGCGCATGGGTCAGATCGGTGAAGGTGCGGCCGAGCCGTGCACTGAGGTTCAGATGCGCCATGCGGCTTGCCAGATGCTGGTCGGTGACGGCCGCGCGCTCGTAGCACGTCATCGCCGCGCCATGGCAGGCGATCATTTGTGCAGCGAGCATGCTTTCCAGCGCATCGCCCGGCGGGCTGCCAAGAAGACTCTCGATTGGCTTTGCAGGGTCAGCTTGATCGGTAGCGCATAGCGACTGCTGCACCGGCGGCAGAGCGCGGCCGTTGCGAGTGATTGGTTTTGTCATGTCCGGTTGTACTTGGTGGCGTGCCGGCTCCCGGCAACGCTGTTTCACATGCCCGGAGTCTCAGTGAGTCACGGCTAAGCGTCAATAGGGTTGAGGTTTTGGGGTCGCCACCGAGAGTCTGTGCACGACAGAACCATCGCTCTCCTCAACCTGGCCTTCTCCCCGGGGAGAAGGGACGATGTTGCGAACGTTCAGCGGTTTCAAGCCCTCTCCCCTGGCGGGAGAGGGTTGGGTGAGGGGGGAGCTTCAGTTCGGATTTTTCTAACGGGTCACCGTGCCTGTCGATGGCCTTCCCCCTCACCCTAACCCTCTCCCACCAGGGGAGAGGGGATTCGCACTGAGTGTGAAGGGCGGACATTTGTTACTTGACCATCGCACCCCTCATCCTGGCCTTTTCCCTAGGGAGAAAAGACTGTGTAGCAAAGGCAGGTGTCTTTAGGCCCTCTCCCTGGGGAGAGGGTTGGGTGAGGGGAAAGTTTCGAAGCGAAGACCGCCTCTAGGCTTGCTCGGCCTCCGCAGCAGCTGCCGCCGCCGCGCGCATGGCCGCGAAGGCGGCGTCCTTGCGCCGGTCCCGGCCGCTGCGGCGCTCGCCCTGGCGGGCGCGCTCTTCGGGCGTCCTGGTATCGATACCGCTGCGCCGATCGACAGCCGCCCGCCCGGCGAAGTTGCGCATCTTCCAATAGCGCATGGCGCGCTGGGCGTTGGCTTCCGACAGGCGCCGGTAGACGCGAATGAGCGGCATGATCTGGCGTACATCGGATGGAATGCTTGTCATCGGGCTAAGCGCCATATCCTTGAAGGCACCGGCGCTGATCCCGCAGGCCCGGCAGGCAATGGCAAGGGCCTGGCCGGAATTCTCCGAGACGAGCTTGCTGACGACCTGCTGGTCGATGCCAAGCAAGTGGCCGAGGGTAAGAAGAAACTCCATCGGCTTTTCTTCGAAGACGAAGCGGAGCAGCATCTGTTCGTTCAGCGCACCGCGCCGGACCAGATCCGTGATATAGCGTTCGGCCCGCGTCTCGTCGCTTTCTTTCACCTCCTGCTTCATTTTCGTGACGATATCGTCGAGGCAGGCCCGGTCGGTGTCGCTGATCTGTGCAAAGAGCGATTGCTTGAGCCCGTCGGAAACATAGTCCAGCAGGCCGACGAGAACATCGCGCGGAACATCTTCGCGCTCGATCAGCGCGGACTGCAATGCCTCGGATGTTACCGCGCGGGTTGCCACATCGCGCATGGTCGAGGCGGCGATATCAGCATCTTCGTTTCGCAGAAGGCTGTCGACGACCGGGTCCTTGCCGTGCCGGACGAGGACGGCCGAGAGGCGCTGGCCGACATCGGAGCGTTTGGTGACGGCGAGAAGATGTTCTTGGCTGCTGTTCTGCGACAGGTTGATCAGATCGTCCTGGGACAGCGCCGGACTTTGCTCGAGAACAGGGCGCGCGACAGAGATGTCATCGGCCGCGAGCCGGTGCACGAGATTGAGTGGAATATGCTCCTCATCCGCGATGCGAAGGGCCAGCGATTCGCGCATCTGCGTTTCGAGATCATAGGCAATCGTCTCCAGGATCTCGCCGAAATACCGGTTCTGCTGCTCGGTATAAGCGCCGGGGCTGGCGAGAAACACGTCTGTAACCCGGCGCAGCAAATCACGCCGGCTCTCGTCGCTCTTATATTCGTGCGCGAGGTAGGCAAGTTCCTTGAGAACCTGGAGCGGGTCTGACATGTGACGGGCCCGTTTATCGGAACAGGCACTGATCCCTTTAGCTGTTTGGCGGTGCATGCCTGCCGGGTGTGCAGGACTGCCGACGGGTCATGATACGCGCAAGGGCTTTACGAAGCGGTAAACAGGTTATTTGGGAGGAAGTATGAGTTTTCCGGCCAAATAATATGGTATTCAAGCTGTTTTCTGTCTCGATTAAGTAGGGCGCAAATGTATCGATTTCTTTCCTGATGTAGCTTTCAGTATCGGTGTTTCACGCGACGAACTTGATTGCTTAACTAAGTCAAGCAATGACAATCTCGGAAAAATCGTCGATCGTGTGGCCTGCGAATAAAGATGCGAAGAGACGAATTGAGGCATGGAAAAATCCTCGCGAGCAGTTAGAAGACGGGATGCCCACTAAGCCCGACTCACCTTCCACCGCATCAAAACGCCTCGGCGAATTCACCGCGTCGATCCTGGCCGGTACGCCGCCTCAGGCATCGCAGACAGAGACCTTCCCGTCCGACTACGCCACATCCCCAGGCGTTGCCGAAGTCCTGGCTGCCGTCGACAGTGACGCGCCCGCCATCTTCGTCCTCGGCCGCGCGGGCACCGGCAAGACCACCCTCGTCCACTACCTCCGCCAGCTCCACGCCACGAAGCGTCAGGTCGTCCTCGCGCCGACGGGTGTCGCGGCGCTCAATGCCGGCGGGCAGACGATCCACTCTTTCTTCCGCCTGCCGTCCCGGCTGCTGACGCCGGCAGACCTGGAAGGACACCGGGCACGGCGGTTGTGGCGGGAGATCGATCGGATCATCATCGACGAGGTCTCGATGGTGCGGGTCGATATCATCGACGCGATTGATGTCGTGCTGCGCAAGGCGCGCGGCAACCCGATGCCGTTCGGCGGCGTGCAGATGGTGTTCGTCGGAGACTTTTTGCAGCTGCCGCCCGTGACGCCGCGGGGCGAGGCCGAGATGCTCGGGCGCATGGGCTATGGCTCGCCCTATGCGTTCAGTGCCCAGGCGTTCAAGGAGCTCGACACGCTGTTCCTGCGGCTCGAGACGATCTACCGGCAGTCGGACCCCGAATTCATCGACATGCTTGGGGCGCTGCGGGACAGCGAAGATCCCGAACATGCCGAACAGGCCCTCGCCGATATCAACGCGCGTTGCCTTGGTGATCATCGGGACGCGGTGCCGATGCTGCTCTGCGGCACCAATGCGCGGGCGCATCATTACAACGAGTTGGGGCTGAAGGGACTGACCACGCCCGAGACGACCTATATCGGCACGGTGAAGGACAAGTTCGATCACAAGCGTGACCGATTGCCGGTGCCTGAGACGCTGGTGCTGAAAGCCGGCGCGCGCGTCATGGCGGTGAAGAACGATGGGGAAGGGCGCTGGGTGAACGGGTCCATGGGAACCGTGACGCGGCTTGAGCCGGACACCGTGTGGGTCGCGCTGGACCGGGATGGGTCGGAAGTCGAGATCGGCCGCGCCGCTTGGGAGAATATTCGCTACGAGTGGAACGAGACGGACGCGAAGGTGATGTCCAATGTTGTGGGGTCGTACAAGCAGATCCCGCTGATCCTAGCCTGGGCCGCGACGATCCATAAGGCGCAAGGGCTGTCGCTGGACGATGTGCGTGTGGATCTCGGCGGCGGGGCATTTGCCTCGGGACAGGCCTATGTGGCGATCTCTCGCGCGCGTTCTCTTGAGGGGTTGTCGCTGTCGCGGCCGCTTCGGGCGCGGGACGTGTTTGTAGACCCGATCCTGTCGGAGTTTGAACGTTGGGTGGGGTGATTGTTAAATTGATTACCGAATGTAATCAATTTAACAATCTGTATTTGAAGGTTTTTATAGAAACTTGCACCACACTTCGTCATGCCCGGGCTTGACCCGGGTATCCATGCATTCTCCCGTGTGGTGCGACAGAGTTTCGCGCGATTGCGTTCGCCGTACGCACGTTCGCATGGATTGCCGGATCAAGTCCGGCATTGACGATGGGTGGGTCTGCGTGTGGTTCAACGCCCTTCCCGAATCGTCCCATTTTCTCACCTCAAATTAGCAAACCGCTAACATCTCCGGGTTAGAGTACGAATCGGCAACTTTGCCGCGTTCTTGTTTGGTTCTTGAGTGATGGAAATCGGTTCGACAGCGTCTGCGATTTTCGGTTCGACATCGGCCGACTCGGTCTTCACGGCCGGCTCGACGAACATTCGCACGCCTGCCCAGCAGTCCGCCGAAGTGATCATCACCGCTCAGAAGCGTGAGATCAATGTCCTGCGCGGCTATAAGCCCACATTGTCGCAATCTGAAAAGCTACGCCTTTCCGAACTCGAGGAAATCGTGCGCGCGGTCGAGAAGAAGTCTCTCGACGGAACGGCGCGGCAGGACGAAACCGACGACCGCACCGAAGCCATCGCCGAGGCCGACGAGATCATCGGCAAGCCGGTGGTAGATGTCGAAGCCGACGAGACACTCGCGGAATATAACGCACTGAAGGTCGGACTGCTCGAACCGGTTCTCGACACGATCAAGCAAAAGCGTGTCGACAGGCTGACGCGACTGAAGGCCGGTCTCGAAGAGCAGATCGCGGAGAATCCAGGCCGGCGATTGTTGACGTCGCAGTTCCAGACCGTCTCTCGGCAGCTTGAAGAAATCAATCCGCTCAACTCGCCGACCGATCTTTCGCCGGCGGCTCAGCGCACCTATGACGATGTGGTCGAGCTGATCAACAACCATACGGGCGTGAAGCTCGAGATGACGGTCGCGGAGACGCGGCGCGTCGAGGAACTCCAGTCGTCGATCTCAAAACTACAGAGCCAGCTTGGCCCAGAACTTGGCTCCGGACCGACAGCGGCAGCGGTGTCGCGGGCTTATTCGACCCTGGCGTTTCGGTAGGGTTTGAGCGAGACGCTGGTTCCGTTTTGGGCGGCGACCGGTGCATCGTCTCAACACATTCGGATCATCCAAACCCCTCACCCAACCCTCTCCCCAAGGAGAGGGCTAAATGCTGTAAAGGAATGCGGCAATTGAAAGCCCTCTCCTTGGGGAGAGGGTTGGGTGAGGGGAGAAATCTGGCGAATATCCTCCCGCCTACCCATCGCACAGGGACATAATCTGTCGGTGCAGCGTCTCGGGCACGTCGATGCCCTCGTCCGGTGTTCGCGCCCGGTTTTCATAGCGGCGGTCGCCCGGCAGGCGCGTGCCCTCGAATGATCCTAGCTCGGCGAAGAAACTCTCGGCGTGACGTTGCCAGCCGTCGGCATCGCCGAAGGCAGCCGGATCCAGCGCAATGATCAGCTCGCCGCCCCGCGCGGGTCCGCCATCCTTATTGTCGCGCGCGCCGGCCTCATAGCTGAACGCCTCGCCGATAAGACCGCCCGCCAGAAGCTCGACCATGAGTGCTAGCGCCGCGCCCTTATAGCCGCCGAAAGGCAGCTGGACGCCGTCCAGGATGCGGGCGGGATTGGTCGTCGGACGCCCGTCCGCGCCAAGGCCGACGCCTTCGGGAACTTCATGGCCGTCGCGTGCGGCGATCATGATCTCGCCGCGGGCCATGGCTGCCGTGGCCAGATCGAAGACCATGGGGTCCTCGTCCGGGCGCGGCCAGCCGAAAGCGACTGGGTTCGTGCCGTAAAAGGCGCGGGTTGCACCGGCTGGTGCGACGGCCGGTTTCGATGCGGTGACCGCAATTGCGAGCAGACCCGCGCGGGCCAACGCCTCGACCTCGATCCACAGCGCCGCGAAATGATAGGTGTCGACCAGGGCTGCCGCCGCCATACCCTGGGACCGGGTGAGCGCGATCAGATCGTCATGCATGCGTTTCAGCGCCAACGGCGCGAAGCCCCCATGTCCGTCGACACGCAGGACACACGGCGCACTTTGCGAGACCCGCGGGCGGGCGTCGCCCTTGACCTTGCCCGATCGTAGCGACGCCACATAGCCGGGCAGGCGCAACAGACCGTGGCCGGCGGAGCCATCCGCTTCCGCGGCGGTGATGGTCGCCGCGATGGCGCGAGCGTTCGTGCTGTCGCAGCCATTGGCCTCCAGGCACCGGCGCGCCAGATCGCGAACCTCGTCAAGCGTCAAATGTACCGGCCTCATCGGCCCCTCCATCGAATCTCGCCGCGCATCATAGAGTTATATCGGAATTGCGCACGTTTCTTGCGAGGGATTAAGCGAAGCGAAATGATTGTCTCGAATTGGAACAAGAGGATTGCTCCCTATGTATCGCCATACCCCTCAGAAATTGCATGAGTCCGCGCGGCGCGCCGTCTCCATCGTCATGGCCGATGGAACGGCCCTGGATGGACAGCTGGTAGTGCCCGTCGCCCGGACGATCGGCGAACTCCTCAACGGTCCGCACGGCTTTTTCGAGTTCGAGAAGAGCGACGGCGCCAAGATTTTCATCTCGAAGTCCGCAATCCGTTCCGTCCAGATCAGAGACCTGCCGCAACGCGACATCCGCACCCGTCATAACGCGGCGTAAGCGACGGCCCGATATTCCTGATTTCCCTCCCAGACTGAAACAGTACCCTTGCCCCGGCCTCCCAGCCGGGGCTTTTTTTGTGATGGATCAGTTCCTTTCGTGTCCGGTTCGGGCGTTCCGTGCGGGATGAATTCAGCATGGCGGGACCAGACCCCTCATCCTAGCCTTCTCCCGCAAGGGGAGAAGGGACGGGGCAGCAAAGTCTGTGCAAAAAGCCCTCTCCCCTGGCGGGAGAGGGTTGGGTGAGGGGGATGGATGCCGGGCTCAGCCCTAACGCCCCGCACCAACATCAGCCGCCTCGCTACGCACGCCGTCACGGACCCATTGATGGCCGGGGTCTGCCGTGTGCCGCCGATGCCAGTAGAGTGCCCACTCGAAAGGGTCGCCGCCGACAGGTACGGCATGCCGCATCAAGCCGTTTGCTGGAACGAGGCTGTGCGCGATGGAGGCCGGCATCACCGCTATGAGGTCCGTTTGCTTCACGATACTCGGCACGGTGAGCCAGTGCGGCACACTCAGAACCACATTCCGCTCGAAGCCTGCGGCCGCCAATTGCCGATCGACGAACCGGTCATCCAGCGGTCCCTGACTGACGCGGATCTGAGGCAGGGCGGCGAATGCTCCGGCATCAGCGAATACCTTGGCAGCAGGGTGGCCTTCCCGTGCGACACAGACAAGTCGGTCCTGGAACAGCGGCTCGGCCTCAATCGATTTCGGAATGTCGAGACGCGTACTGACGGCGAGGTCGATATCGTTGCATTCGATGGCATCGATCGTTGCGTCGGGCGACAGATGGAGGGCCTCGAGCCGGACACCGGGCGCTTCGCGTTCCGCCCGCGCCATGAGGCCGGGCATGAAGAGAAACAGCAGAAGATCGGAGAGCCGCAAGCGGAAACGTGCGCCTTGCGGTCGCCGGATCGAAACTCTGTTCGTCTTCAACGATCCGCTCGACCTGCCGCAGCATCGCGCGGACCTGCGGCTCGAGCTCCAGGGCCCGTGCCGTCGGCATCATCTCACCGCCCTGCTTGATGAGAAGATCGTCGCCGAACAACTCGCGCAGCCGTGCGAGGGTCGCGCTCATGCCGGGCTGCCCGATGCCGAGCAACTGACCCGCCCGCGTGACATGACGTGTCCGCATCAGGGCGTCGAACGCAACCAGCAGGTTGAGATCGATACCGCGGAGATTCATGGGTGCTCTCTTGTTTACGGGGCCAGGCCGGGCAGGTCTTTTGCTCAGGGGCCAGGCCGCCCTCTCCCCCGGCCCAACCACCCCGAGGGTACCTTTATTGGGTGGTTGGGGCGGGGGAGAGGGCGGCTTGGATCTCACTCCATCAAGCCGGTGCGTCCGCGCCGAGCACGGCCTGCCGAAAGCGCTGCTTGATCGCGACGCCGTCGCGCAGCGGCAGGGAGCGCGGTTGTTCGCCGGCATCGATTTTGATCACCGTCACAAGGGTGCCCGACATGGCGTGGATCCGCGACCGGAGATCGGCGACCGGACCCATATCCGCGATCGTCTTCGTCTCGTCGATCCCGCATGCGGCCGCGACTTCCGCCAGATTGACGCCGAG
>CBDDHT010000005.1:0-267063 GCA_965228615.1 Methyloligellaceae bacterium
CTATGCCTTGTTCAATTCTGACCAATGCTTCAGCGAGCATTGACCAGCTTGCCGACGTGTTGCCGTCGCGGTTAGAGACCTCCTCCAAGGCTTGCACAGCCTCTTCAAGACGGTCCAACCGCAAATAGGTTTGACCGAGAAGCAGCCAGCCTTCGGCGTCGCCGCCGTTCGGATCTCGTTGTAACCGTAAAAGCAGTCGTTCAACCAGTGCTGCAACCTTCGCGGCTTCCTCCCGTTCTCCATTGCGGTCAGCATACGCAATTCCGGGAAGCGCTGGCGATCCCCTAACCACGTAGTACCCAACTGCAATTGCCGGCACCAAGATCGCACAAAACACGAGTCCCAAGCTTCCCTTTGAGACAGGCTCTGATCGCGTTTTTTTGCTGCGACGGGCTGCGGAGACTATTCGCCGCTTGATTTCGTGCCTGGCAGCATCTGCCTCACTCTCGGAGATGAGGCCAGATTCGCTGTCTCTTTCCAACTCATCGAGTTGGTCAACAAGAATTGAAGGCGTTACTTGTTCATCTGTAACTTCAGTCCTTTTCTTCCAAAGAAGTGGTGCAAGAACAAACAAAACGGCCAACAACGACAGTGCTGCGATAGTGAGCCAGATCATTTCTTGCCTCCATTCCTGTGGTCCGCAACGAAGCGTTCAACCAGCGCTTCCTCTTCAACGGTCAGCGTATTCAACGAATTTTTTCGACTGAACCTCGTAAGTATTCGCCACCCAAATGCAAGAATTATCATCACCAAAACTAGCGGTGAGAGCCAGAGGGCATATGTCGTTGGCTTGAATGGAGGCCGCAGTAAAACATAGTCGCCGTAACGTGCCTGGATGAACGCAATCACCTCTTGGTTGCTGTCTCCGGCTTTAAGCCGTTCGCGTACCAATAGGCGCAGGTCGCGCGCGACACCTGCGTTCGAACTGTCGATATCCTGGTTCTGGCAGACTACGCATCGCAGTTCCTTAGAAATCGTTCTAGCTCTTGCTTCCAGAACGGGGTCGGATAATTTTTCGTCAGGCTCAACTGCCATTGCGAAGGCCGTTGAAAAAACAAAGAGCAGTGTGAGAACCGGAATAAACCGCATCAGCTATTCCCCACCCTGAGCACACCGGCTTCAACCAGTGCCGCCCGGAATTTGCTTATCGCCACCTCTCCGACGATCGGACCAACGTACCGGAACAGAACAATACCATCCGACCCAACGACAAAGGTTTCGGGAACACCGGATATTCCCCACTCAATCCCCGCGCGACCTGTCGTGTCAGCACCAATCCGCTTATAGGGGTTTCCCAACTCAGCCAGCCATCGCGCTGCGTCTTCCGGTTTGTCTTTGTAATTGATGCCGAATAACTGAATTCCGTCACGATCAACCAGGTTTGTGAGAACCGCATGCTCCGCACGACATGGAACACACCATGATGCGAAGACGTTCACGACCACAGGATTTTCATTGTTCAGTAAATCTTCTCGCGAGAGACCCGGAACTGATATTCCCGCGACAGGTTCAAGCGCAAACTCGGGAGCAGGTTGAGATATCAGAACAGACGGGATCTCATTCGGATCGCGTTCCGGATTCAGTCCCCAGAGAAAAAAAGCGCCAACAATTAAGGCAATCAGCAAGGGGACAATTGCAAGTAATCGGTTCATTGTTCACTCCGCTGGAACGACTTCACACGCGATCTTGGTTTTCTTTGGAGCTCCAATGCGCAGGCGTCTGTCAGTCAATGACAAACAACCACCAAGGACCAGCATCAACGCCCCCAGCCAGATGAAATTGACCAACGGCTCGTACAGTATCCGGAGAGTCCAGGTGTCCGACGTACCCGCCTGTTCTGCCGCGGGCTCTGCAATCGACGCATAAAGGTCGCCCGCGAGAGTAGAGCGAATTGCAGATTCAGTCGTAGAACTTTGGGCAACTGGGTAGTTTCTGCGTTCCGGATATAATGTTGTCACGAACTGGCCATTTCTCTCGACAAGAAGGACGCCACGGTTAGCGATGTAATTTGGTCCGCGAATTTTATCCACGCCCAGGAACGACACCTCAAAGCCCGCAATAGAAACTGAAGAACCGGGTTTGACGAAGACGACTTCTTCAGACTTCCACGCGCTCGAACCGATAAATCCGAACATCGCGATCGCAAGCCCCAAATGTGCAGCAGTCATTCCGTGAGCAGCTCTAGGGAGCCCGTAGGCTCTCCGCATCGCCACCGCGAACGGCACTTCGAAAAGGCGAATCCGCGACATCCATTCCCGCACTGTCGCAAAGGCGAGCCAGAATGCGAGAAGAAGGCTTGCATATGCCAGAACCGGACCGCCGCGCGCCACGTACCAGACGATCAGCGTTGCAGCTACGCAAATGAGTGCAACGAATTTAAGCCTCTGCACTACTCCTGCAAGATCCGCTCGTTTCCATGAAAGAAACGGCCCCAGCCCCATGAAAAAAACGAGTGGCAGCATCATCGGAATAAAAGCGGAATTGAAAAAGGGAGGCCCGACAGAGACCTTTTCACCACTAACTGCCTCTAGAAACAGGGGGTAAAGAGTTCCAAACAAAACAATCCCGGTGGCAGCTGCCAAGATTAAGTTATTCAGAAGTAAACCAGCCTCTCTGCTGATGGGCTTAAAAAGCCCACCGGGTTCCATGGTAGGCGCCCGCCAAGCAAAAAGCAGCAGCGAACCTCCGATGGACAATGCAAGTAGCATCAGAATGTAGAGCCCTCGTTCGGGATCAACAGCGAAAGCATGAACCGATGTCAAAAGGCCAGAGCGGACGATGAATGTTCCAAGCAGCGAGAGTGAAAACGTCAATATTGCCAGCAGTACTGTCCAGCTTTTGAAGGCATCGCGCTTCTCGGTAACAATAGCGGAGTGTAGCAATGCAGTACCAAGCAACCAAGGCATAAAACTTACGTTTTCAACCGGGTCCCAAAACCACCAACCACCCCACCCTAGCTCGTAATATGCCCACCAGGACCCCAGCGCGATGCCAGCGGTGAGGCTAACCCAAGCAGCGAGCGTCCAAGGACGCACCCAACGTGCCCAAACAACGTCAATCCGGCCTTCAAGCAAAGCTGCAACAGCGAATGAAAAGACAATAGAGAAGCCGACATATCCGAAATAAAGCAGCGGCGGGTGCATCGCGAGGCCCACGTCCTGGAGGAGAGGGTTTAGGTCGTTTCCATCGCTGGGTGGAGGAAATATCCGTTCAAACGGATTAGACGTCAGGAGCAAAAAGGAGAGAAACCCGACACTGATCCAAGCCTGAACAGCAAGTACACGAGCCTTCGTGGCTTCAGGAATATTTCTGCCGAAGAGAGAGACACCTGCCCCAAATATTGTCAGGATAAGGACCCACAGAAGAAGCGAACCTTCGTGACTACCCCAGGTACCCGCAATTTTAAACAGGAGTGGTTTAAGTGAATGGGAGTTTTCTGCAACATTGCGAACAGTGAAATCACTGACGATGAATGCCTGCATCAAGGCGCCAAAGGCCATTAATGTGAAGATAACCTGACCAATTGAGAGTGAGCGGGCTGTCCGCATCCATATCAGATTTCCCCGCACAGCGCCTACGATCGGCACGATGCTCTGGACGAGTGCAAGTGCCAGCGCCAAGGCCAGCGCAAAATGACCAATTTCAGGTGTCATGTCAGCATCCTGTTTTTACGAATCCCGCATTGCCTGCACTTTCCTTCAGCTCTGGCGTAAGAGAATCTTCGGAAAGCGGAATTCTTAACTGGGCAACCAAGCCTTTGCCTTCTCTGTTTGAAAGCGAGATGTCTCCACCATGAGAACGCGCGATGGTCCGAGAAATGGACAAGCCAAGGCCGTGACCGCCGGTTTCAAGTGACCTTGATTCCTCTAGCCTGAAGAACGGTTCGAAAACCTGTTCCAGCTGGACTTCAGGTATGCCCGGCCCGTCGTCTTCAATACTGACCAGCAGAGTTTGGTCCTGAACCTCGTAGTTCACTCTGGCGTTTCCGCCGTAACGGAGAGCGTTTTCAATTAGATTTCGTAAAGCGCGCCTAAAGGCCAAGGGACGGACACGGATGTGAACCTCGCGGTCCTTTTCGAAACTGAAAGGCTCCACAACGTTTTTTTGCAGCGAACTTAGAGTCTCTCCGACTTCGATAAGTTGTGTGTTCTCCGAGCCTATGAGGCCTCGTGCGAAGGTTATGGTTGATTCGACCATAGATTGCATTTCCTCCACACAGGCGACCAGGCTTGTACGTGTTTCTTCGTCGTCAACCATCTCCGCGCGGACGCGCATCGCTGTGAGGGGGGACTTCAAATCATGGCCCAGAGATGCCAGCAATTTCGTCCGATCGGCGACAAACCGGGTCAACCTATCCTGCATTTGGTTAAACGCCCTGGTAAGATTTTTCACTTCCAACGGACCGGCAACCGGAAGTTCGGAGACCTCTTCACCGCGCCCCAACTTGTCGGCAGCAGAGACCAGTCTTCTCAGGGGCCCGGTCAAGCGAGCGAGCAAAAACCAGAAGACGACCATCAAAATTAGGGCAGCCGTCAGAGCGAAGGTCAGTGTGGCGAAAAACGGCCACTGCAGTGGCGGGCGTTCAAAGCGCGTACCCACATTCAGCCATTGACCTTCAGATAGGGCGATCGACAGATTCATTTCAACCGCCGACAGCTCTCCCCGCATCATAGCCTTGTGCATTTCGGCCATTTCTGCCGACAAATGCGGCAGCGGAAGTATCTTGCCTTCAATCTGCCGGAGCTCTACTCGAATGTCTTTACTGTAACCGTCTCCCAGAAGCTTGCGAACACGCGCTTCAATGACACCACCGTCTGAATAATCACTAACAGATACCTCTGGCTTCGTTGAAACATCGAATCGAACCAAGGGAGAATCTGCAGCTCCCAAAATCGCTGGCCGCAACTCTGACGGTGTGCTTTCCAACAGCCGCGCAACATTTGCCGCTCTTCCGGCTGCCTCAAATCCAAGCGCCGCCCGAATCGCGAGACTTCTTTCATCTGCAAACAACCAAAGACTAATCACCTGGGCCGCGGTCAAAGCGGCAATCACCAACAATGTCAGTTGAACGATCAGTGTGTTGAACGGCCACTTTATCATTCGAGCACCTCGACGTCGGCGGACAGGCAATACCCGCCGTATCGAACGGTTGTTATTATGCTCGGTCGAAGCACATCGGGCTCAATCTTACGTCTTAGTCTGCTGATCTGATTGTCAATTATTCTGTCAAGCGGGCCCGCGGACTTTCCAGCTGTCAGGTCAAGCAACTGCTCTCTGCTGAGCACGATACGTGCTCTTTCCAGCAACACGATCAGAAGCTTGTAGTCCGCTGTCGTCAGTGGTGTTTCGCCACCTGAAGTGTCAACCAACGATCGACGATCAGAATCCAAGATCAGATGCGCGAAGCGGATTTTTTTGCCGGCGAACCCACCTCCATGTTTCTCCTGCTGGTTTGCCCGTCGAAGAATAGCCTTAATGCGTGCGAGAAGCTCTCTCGGATTGAACGGCTTGGCAAGATAGTCGTCCGCGCCGATTTCAAGTCCGACAATCCGGTCGGTATCTTCGCCAAGAGCAGTCAGAAGGATGATCGGCAATTTACGTGTTGTTGAAATTCGCTGGCATACGGACAATCCGCTTTCTCCAGGCATCATCACGTCCAACACGATCAAATCATAATGGCCATTGGACAACTTTACATCCATTTCGCGGGCATCTTTTGCTGATGATGCTCTAAGACCATTCTTTTCGAGAAAGCACGTTACGCTATCCCGAATTTGCTGATGGTCATCGACGACCAGAATATGCGCTGCTTCTGACATGGTCTTGTTTTACTGGATAATCGCTCAGCTCGTCAGAGGCCGTTTTGTCTCCGATTGTATCAAAATGACAAATTACTACTGCCCGATACAATCGAGCTCGCGCCGCATGCCAGATCTATGTTTTGCTATCAATGTTTTTCTGGACGATTGGGATACAGACACAAAGGAGGCAAATTTCTTCTAGATCTGCGGCGTTGTTACTTCTCTTAGGGACGGCAGCATACGCGGCTCATGCCGGCTCGACACCCCGTTTGATTAAAGGAACTTTAGTCGCTTTGTTCATGCCGCGGCGGGGAGATTGCGCGAGATGACAGGTCAGCGTTAGCTGCGCTCAGAGCAACATGGCACCTAAAAAATGCTAAGGAGCATTAATGGCTACCGGTGTCGCTGAAACGCAAAAAATAGGGATTGCGGTTTGATGCCCGGACAGGCGTAGATGGATTGCAGTGCGTCCATCAACGCCAATCTCGCTAGCGTTGCAACATGATCGAGTATGCGTCACATGGTATGCGGTTTGTATGTGATCCCATTCGCCGTTTGCAGTTCGCGGACGTAACGTATGATCAAAGTCACTTCGTCTTGCGTGACCTGGGGTTGACTCGGCATGTTGCCAAAGGACCAATGATGTCGCCTGACGCCTTTCTTTGCAGCAGAATAAAAGGATTCGTCCGGATGATGTCCGGGGTTGTAGATGTCATTAAGCAGTGGCGGACCGCTTTTCGTTCCTGTCGCATTCACTCCATGACATGCGGCGCAGTTGTCATTGAAAAGTACCTCTCCAGCTTCAGCTTCACCTGAAAATGCTGGCAGCTGTACGGTTAGACTATTCACCCCGGCTTCAGGCTGAAAGGCCCTGAAGACGAACAAGCCTATTCCAAGGCCAAAAAAGCCGAGAACGAAAAATTTAGGCAGGTTTTCAGATATTTTCATTCCAAATCTCCGTGTCTCCGTTAATGCTGGAGACGTGTTTTTCCACAATGACGATATCGCATATGTTTGCCGTTTGAGCTCCCGCCCCCCTTTTTTCGACAGTAGAGAAGAGACTACGAAATCATTCATCCGACTTTTTGTTGAAAGCTCATCCGTTCAGCGCAAACTGAACATCTGATGGCCTTCACCCTTAATGGCAATCTTATCTGCGATACTCAGATCGGACAGATCGACAACCCAGACAAAGGGCTCGGCTCTTGACGAAACGAAGGCGCGATCCGTCCCCCTTACAGTGGTCAAATGATAGGGGGCAGGTGACAAGGAAACTGTGATAATGTCTCCGGAGACCAGATCGACTGACGCCATCTTGTCCTCGTCGGTAACGCTGACAAGCAATCGTTGTTGGTCGTTCGTCAGATCAAGACCGTGAATATCGCCGCCAATATCAAAGGTACGCTGAATGTTGCCTGTATTGAGTGCCAATTCAAACACTTGTCCGACAGTGGGGTCGGCAACATAAAGTTTCCCAGATGACCTATCTGCAGCCATATGTTCCGGAGACTGGCCGACCAGCATGTTTCGCCGAACGATGCCACGGTCCAGATCGACTTCACTGATTGTTCCGTTGCCGGCATTTGACACGTAGACCGAACCCGGCTCACCACCAAATGCCAGGTAGTTTGGGTTGCCACCTGTTGGAACAAAAGTCTTTAGTTCAAAAGTGGACAGATCGATGATCGATATGCCATCGTTTGACGGGTGAGTTGCAACAGCGAAGCGTTCATCGGGAGAAACCGCAACGTGATGCACAGCCCCTGGGACTTCGACCTTTCGCACGACCTCGCCGGTCTCCAAATTCAGAAAGCTCAATAGGCTTTTGCCTGCCCCGACCGGAGTGCCTGCCTGTTTCTTTGAGGATGAATGATGCGCTGCATGATCCTCTTTCGTAATTGTATCGGGTTTGCTTTCATCAACAGCTTCATCGCCAATTTCCGAAAGACTACCGGCAACAAGAGTTTTTTTGTGTTTTACCACCGAAAGCCCGTGCGCAGCTTCGACATTTGTGAACCGACCCACCACAGATCCGCTTTTTACATCCACAACCGACACGGAATTCGAACTACCCTCGGGAATGTAGACCGTTTGCGAAAAGGCAACTCCGATGGAAAGTGTAATGAGGGATGATGCTGTCAGGAGACGAAGAACAGTATTACGTTTCATTTTAGGTCTCTTTGAGTTGTGAGCCCGCTCTCGGTGGGTCTAAGCCAAGCTGATCGACGTTGAGAAACCGGATGGACTATTTTCCGGGAAGCAAGAAGCTGTTTTACAGAACCGGACGGTTACACGGAATTGACAGGTAGACGCTCGGGTTCTTCTCCTTCTCTAGGAGACTGACGCATGATGCCCACGAGGCCGCATACAGATTAAACCAAGACCAACCATGACCATTGGTAGTGACAGCAATTGTCCCATGGTAACGCCCCAAGTTTCGAAATGTAGAACGTGCCCGATCGGATTTCCAAGAGTGATAAATTGCGCGTCCGGTTGCCGGAAAAGTTCAACCAAGCTCCTTGCGATTCCGTAGCCGGTCAGAAATACGCCCGTTAGGGCCCCAGGCCGTTTCAACGAGCCGTGTTTCAAAGCCAGATACAGCAACAATCCGCCCAGAACGATGCCTTCGAGAACAGCCTCGTAAAGCTGGGAAGGGTGACGGGCGCAAAGACCTTCTATGCCTGGACAACTCTGTGCCAGTTCTCCCGGAAAAACGACACCCCACCAAACCTCCGTCGGCCGTCCCCAAAGTTCATTATTTATGAAGTTTGCAACTCGGCCGAAAAACAATCCGATAGGGGCGGCTAGCGCCAAAAGGTCAGTGATCGAGAAAAACGGGAAGCGATAGCGGATGCAGTAGACGAGCACTGCTATCGATACGCCCAGAAAGCCGCCGTGAAATGACATTCCACCTTGCCACACTTTCAGAATTTCAAGCGGGTTCTGCAGATAGAATGCAGGCTGGTAAAATAAGATGAAGCCAAGGCGCCCGCCCAGTATGACACCGAGCACGATCCAAATCATGAGATCTTCGAATTGCGCCGATGTCATGGGGGGATTCCCGGGTCGCCAAAGCTTGGCGTTACGGATCAAGGAAACGCATAGACGCCAGCCGATCAGGATACCGGCAATATAAGCAAGAGCGTACCAACGTAGCGCAAATCTGAAGGTGCCGATTTCAATCGAAAAAAGTTCCGGGCTGATTTCCGGGAAGGGAATCGCCGCAATCTGCATTTCGCTCTCCGTTTCGAGTGTTATTGTCTCGTGTGTCAGGCAGGATCGTCCAATACACCTTCAAACTCGTAAGCTCTCGAGTAAGACTATCGAAAACATAGAAACGCCTCGTCATCACTATTCTGATTGTATCGGCTCGTCGCAATTGAGGCTTTTGATACAACGCGACACAATTCTGTAGATCGCTCATTCGCACAACAAGATCTACGATCAAATCCGAATATAATTTCTAATCGACAGGCAATGCAGACTGAAAACTACTATGTCTACTTGGAATTAGACCTTTCATTCTGACGGAGATTAAACCCGATAGAAGAACCCTTCGCAATCCTGAGAGCATCTATGATCTCCGACGAGGTGAGCAGTTCCGATAACACGATCCCTTGCGGAGCGCTCGGTCCGTAAACTGCATTAAAGGGAATGCCAAATCGGCCGAACGACGCAAGGTAGCGGGAAATCCCTTCGTCGGGCCGCGTCCAGTCCGCCTGCATCGCGGTAACGTTTTCCGTTCCAAGAGCAGAAAGCACAGGATCACGTTCGATGACCAGAGCCTTGTTTGCTTTACACGTAATGCACCAATCTGCCGTCACATCCACAAAGACCACCTGTCCCCGAGAAACCAGACGTGCAATTTCTCCCCGGTCGAATTGGACCCATTTCAAAGCTGGAAGCTCGTGAGGCGCCTTTTGTTGTGCCTGTGAAAGCGCAACGGGGGCGGCTAACGCCAGGCTAGCCAGAGTTCCACCGGCGATCAGCCGGATCCAAAATGCGCTCCGCCGCCAAGACAGCACGAAAACCAGCGCAGTCGCAAATAACCAAACGGCAACTGATGCCGGGAAGCCTGCAACACCTTTCAGAACCAAGAGCAACCAAAGAACTGTTCCGCCCAGCATGAGTCCGAGCAAAAACTTCAGATAGACCATCCATCGTCCTGGCTTTGGAAGAACGTTGACCAATCCAGGTAAAGCCGCAACGACCAGATAGGGTACCGCCAACCCCAATCCCAGACTTGTGAATACGATTAGAATATCGAGCCCGCGTCCAGCGAGCGCAAAGGCGACGGCTGTCCCCAGAAACGGAGCCGAACAGGGCGTAGCCAGGACAGCACCGAACAGCCCCGTCAGAAAGTCAGCCCAATATCCTCTGCCCGTCCCTTTGGTAGAGAGCCAGCTTTGTATGGAGGTTGGAAGCGAGATTTCGAATAGACCAAACAGATTGGCGGTGAAAACGACAAGTACGACTGCCATGAAGGCAAGGAAGACGGGATTTTGAAACTGGAGCCCCCAACCAACAGCAATACCCATGCGCTGCAACGCAAAAAGTGCGCCGGCAAGTCCCCAAACGAAAATCATTACGCCGAAGGCAGCTGCAAGAAAGCCGCCTCTGACTGACTGCATATTCCGACCCTGATGCTTCAACGCCGAGGACAACTTAATCGAAAGAACCGGCAAAACGCACGGCATGACATTCAGGATCAATCCGCCAATGAAGGCGATCAAAGCAATCCAGGCCACTTCATCGACACCAGGGGCAAGCGCCGCCATACTGAATGGGGGCGCAGGAACAGCTGATACCATTTTTGGCGATACGGTGACGGCACGCTCCTGCCCGTCCGTAATTGTTAGTGACGTATGACGAAAGGCAGTTTCTTCAAAAGAGAGAACGGGAAAACGCGCCCAGAGCCTTTTTTTCCCGTCTCCCAGACGGATATCCGGTTTTCCAAGCGCTATTCCGGAGCCCAGTTCGGGAAAAACATCTGGATCTTGAAATAGCTCCGTAGCCACCAAGTTGATAACCAACTCAGTGCGGTTCTCATCCAGAAATGCAGCGGCCTCCGTGATACTTGTCTCGGCACCTTCAAGCGGAATCTTGTCAGCATACTTGGCAATGAGGGAGCCCGAGACGCGGTCAATACCTGTTCCTGGTGATAGTAGTAGGGATAAATGAAGAGTTTCAGGTACACAAACATCTGAACAGACCAGAAGCGAGACATTGGCCGACAGGAGGGTTGCTTCTCCAGGTCGCTCCAAATTTATCTGAAGTGGAAAAACGACCTCGCCTTTATATCCGAAGTTTTCGATACCAAATGCCGTGAAACGCTCAGGCGCCGGCCATTCGAAACGAACGTTTTTTACGTTTTGAGACGCAGACCAATCAACCTGAGGCGGAATACCGACCTCGCCCGGAGAGCGCCAATACGTCTTCCAACCTTTATTCAGTTCAATCTGAATGCCGGCAGAAAGCGTAGACATACCACCAGCAACACCATCTTGAACCGTGATAAGCCTGGCACTTACCGCTGGCTTCGAGATGGTCTCGGAAGTCGCAGCTCTCGCGTTGTCAAAGAACATAGTTCCTAGACCAACGACAACAGTTAAGACCGTCAACACACCGAATTGCTGCTTAAACATCGACATTTTGAGTTCCAAAAAAACAAATCACCTAAGAACTATGCGGCGGCATGAATACGTTCATTGAGGCAACTAATGCCGGCGTTCTAACCTCAGCGCACAAGTGATTTCGTGCTGCCAGCGCGACGAAAGATCTCTAAATCAAGTCTTTCCGCTCCACCTCGAGATCAGGCTGATGCAAACATTTCATCGCGGGCAATACGACCTGCTCCGTCGCAAAGGTCAAGGATACGTTTCGATACAATCACCAACCCCATGTGAGCGATTGAAGCACGCAGAACCTCTAACTTCCGCAACCATGGTAAATCTGTCCGGATAAACCCACCAAGCAACTCGACTAAACCGTCGCTGATACGACTGCCCCGTGCGAAAGAAGCAGTCACATCGAAACTCACCAGATCATTTTACAGCAGCTTGATCGTCCGGTTCAGCCACCACAATTTAGCCGTCTCTGCCGACACAACCAATCCACCAATTTGTCAGCCAAGGCGCAAGCTTGCGCGGTCGATGAGAGACCGCGAACGAAGACGCCGACAACGGCTCATCCTACTGTGTCTTTGCTCTAGGTAAGTACAATATATCCAGTCTTGCATCCCGTCCTGGCAGTTTGGTGCCTTTCAACTGCATGAATTGTTGGGATGGGAAACCGAATTTCAACGCATGTACCAAATCCATCGATACGACGATCGATGCAGCGTGGTCCTTGGTAATTCGCTCTAATCGATGAGCCACGTTCACAGTGTCTCCAAGAACTGTAAATTCATCATGGTGCCCACTCCTCACGACACCACTTAGAATGCCGCCAAAATGCAACCCAATTCCGATTGAAAGCTTTTGCCCCACAAATTTTTCCATTCCGAGGAACCAACTATCAAGCGAGCTTGAAATCTCAAGTGCGCATGCCAGAGCCCTATCGCAATCATCATAAGTTTCCTTCGGAATTCCAAAGACCGCGAGAATTCCATCCCCGGTAAACTTGTCGACTACACCACCGTTGTTGAAAATTGACCGAGATGCGATCTGTCTGTACTCCGCCAAAATTTTCGCCAAGGTTTCCGGCGCAATAGTTTCCGATATCCGTGTAAAGCCGCGAATATCAATAAACATGACTGCTGCATGACTAGGTATGAGTTCTAGACCGCTACCTTTTTCCTGTAGCGTTGTCGCCAACTGTGGCGAGAAAAACCTGGATAGATTCAGGCGCATCTTGTCAGACTGAAGAGCCAGCACCTTGGTTGCCTGCAACTCCGCTGTAAAAAGGTAAACTGCTAACGAGGTGAAGCCAAAACTTACAGCCAACCCCAGGTCCTTGTTAAACAAACTACTGAAAAAGGACACCGTCCCCAAATTGTGATGCCAGATTGACTGAACAATCAATATTCCCAGCCATGCAACGAAGACTATGGATGAAAAAAGGACAACTCGTTTTCGATCCTGACGAAGAGCAACATGGTTTAGCAAAATAAAGGGAATTACAAGGCTCGTGGTTGTCAGATTGTGGTCTCCTGACATTTCAATATCAAGCAAATTACTATAAAGTACAAACGAAACCAAAATAGCATCAATTAAAATGTAAATCATGGTTGCATTGCGCCATCTTGGCCGGTAAAGGCTGGTAATTATGGCGGTCACCGTAGTAAGAAAATAGGTAAAGGCAACAATTGAATAAGCGGTAATATTATGATGCGAACTTTCAAGAAACAGGTTTACCGTGATAATTCCGAAGGCAACAATGCGAAACGCGTTCCAACGGATCTCCCGGGTAGTATCTACTCTGATTAACGATACGTTGTTGCACTCCTTTCTCAAATTCTATTCCTTTAAAAGAAGATCGACCGAAGTTCCCACTCAAAAATCGAGATTTTGACGGAAACTCCGGCCGTATGGGCGATGGGATTTCGCGAAAGCTATTTCTTTATTTCAATGACAGTCAGTTTTCCCGCAACCCTATCCGCGATGAATTCGATTTGACTGCCCTCTGACAGATCAGAGAGCATGCCTTCTTCTTTCGCGACGAAGACCATGGTCATTGCAGGCATTTCAAGGTTCTTTAGCTCCTCATGAATGATGGTAATTTTTCCACCCTTGAGGTCGATTTTCTTGACCGTACCTTTTGTGAATTCGGTCGCGAAGGTGCTGGTTATGCCGGCAACTGCCAGAAAAACCGCGAGCGAGATAGTGAGAATGTGTTTCATCTTGGCACCTTGGTTGAGATGTATCAGCTTGAAGGACGAATGTTCTTTTTGACGGTGATCTCACCGTGCATTCCGGACTCGTAGTGACCTGGAATGAGGCAAGCGAACTCGAATTTTCCAGCGTTGGTGAAGGACCAGACAATTTCTGCCTGTTCGCCGGAATCCAGCCTCACCGAATTCGGATCGTCGTGTTCCATTTCAGGGAATTTAGCCATGAGTTCTTTGTGCTCATGGTTCTTCTCAAGAGTATCAAGCACAAATTCGTGCTCGATTTCTCCCGTATTCTTTATACTGAACAGGATCGTTTCGCCTTTTTTTACGACGAGAGATCCTGGCTCGATGGTCATTCCATCATCGGTTTCTTTCAGCTCGACATGCACGACGCGGGTCACCCGCTTCCGCTCTCCGGGCTGACCAACGGCCATTTCTTCTACATGTCCGTGGGAACCTTCGTGGCCATCAGAGTGGCCACCCGTATGACTGCCTCCCGCCCACGCGGCACTCGTGAGGGCAAGCGCGACTGTAGTGGACATCAAAATTTTTCTCACAATATCTACCTTTCTCAGGTTTGTTTCAGACGAGACTTCGAGGCGTCGCCATATCTGGCAAACTTCCAGTTGGCTAAAGGTCTTCATCCGCGGTCGCTTACGATTGAGTTTGCCGGATTGAGTTGGGTGTCAGGACTTTCTGCCTTTGCGTGTTCCGGTAGGGCGCCGGTCCATTCCCAGGCCTCGGTGCCCGGAGGGTTCTCGTACCAGCCGGGATCGCTGTAATCGCCGGCGGAAATTCCCTCGCGAACCTTCACCACCGAGAACATCCCGCCCATTTCAAGCGGGCCATGCGGTCCCCACCCGGCCATCATCGGCACGGTGTTGTCGGGGATCGGCATGGCCATTTCCGCCATTTCCGCCATGCCGTTGGTGCCCATGGGCATATATTCAGGCTGGACCAGACGGATCTTGTGGGTGAGCGCGGACTTGTCCGCCCCGATGAAGGTCGGAACGTCATGGCCCATGGCATTCATCGTGTGGTGCGACTTGTGGCAGTGGATCGCCCAGTCGCCCAGATGCACGGCATCGAACTCATAGGCACGCATCGCTCCAACCGGGATGTCGATTGAGACTTCCGGCCAACGGGCTTCCGGGCGCACCCAACCGCCGTCGGTGCAGGTGACCTCAAAGTCGTAACCATGCATGTGAATCGGGTGGTTGGTCATGGTGAGATTGCCAACACGCACCCGCACCCGGTCATTCTTTGACACGACCAGCGGATCGATGTCAGGGAAGATCCGACTGTTCCAGGTCCACAGATTGAAGTCGGTCATGGTCATGACCTTTGGCACATAGGACCCCGGGTCGATATCAAACGCGTTGAGCATGATCAGGAAATCGCGGTCCACCGGCATGAAGGACGGGTCCTTCGGATGCACGATGAAAAACCCCATCATGCCCATGGCCATCTGGACCATCTCGTCGGCATGGGGATGGTACATGAAGGTGCCGGATTTCACGAGATCGAACTCGTAGACGAAGGTCTTTCCTGGCGGGATGCCGGGATGGGACAGACCACCGACGCCATCCATGCCCGATGGCAGAATGAGACCGTGCCAGTGCACCGATGTGTGCTCGGGCAGCTTGTTGGTCACATAGATCCGGACCCGGTCTCCCTCGATCGCCTCTATGGTCGGGCCGATTGACTGGCCGTTGTAGCCCCAGAGATAGGCCGTCATCCCCTCCGCCAGTTCACGCTCCACAGGTTCTGCAACCAGATGGAACTCCTTCACGCCGTTGTTCATTCGGAAGGGCAGCGTCCAACCGTTCAGGGTAACCACGGGATTGTAAGGCACTCCCGTGTCTGGTGCCTTAGGCGCCTGTGTCGACGGGCCGTCCATGAGGGCGGCTTCCGGCAGCCCCATGTTGGATGTCTTCGCCCAGGCGGCGGTGGAAACGAGCGCGGCTCCGCCGGCGCCCGCTCCAAGAAGTTGACGTCTGTTCATCATCGTCATCGTCCTTTCGTGTGGCCCCATCAGTGTCCGCCCCCTTCCGCAGATGCGGTTCTCATCGGCTCGGAGCCTTCAGTACCCCCGCCCATTCCACCGCCAAAGGTAGCTGCCGCAAGGTCGGCGTCGGCGAGCCAGAAGTTCTTGCGCGCGTTGACGGCAAGAAGCTGGGTGTCGACACGCGCTCTGGTGTCCGCAAGCAGATCGAAGGTGTTGGTGATCATGCCGTTGTAGGTCAGCAGACCTTCTTCCTCGACCGCCTTGCGCAGAGGCAGCACCGCATCGCGATAGTGGCGGGCGATCTCGTGTGAGGATTTGAAGGCAGTGTAAGCCGACCTTGCTTCGGACCGGATATTCACGGCCTTCTCGGCAAGCTTGTTGGCCGCCTGCATGTAGGCGTATTCCGCCTTGCGCTGTCTCGCCTTACCGCTATCGAAGATCGGGATGGCAAATTCCAGCTCGATCTGGGGCGTGACGATGGTCTTGGACTTGGACTTTTCCTCCAGTTCGCCGCCTTCGAGTTCATACTCGGTCTCGACTTCCCTCTCTGCCTCAACGCCCGCGATCAATTCCAGATCTGTGACGTATCTGGTTGCTTCCGTCAGGCGGTAGCTTTTGGCAACGGCCTCGAGCTCAAGCTTCGCGACCTGGAGATCGATCCGGTTTCGGAGTGCATCGGCCTCGATCGACGGATTGCCGCGCGGCGCCTTCGGCAGACCCGGCAAGCTGTCGGGCACGAAATACTGCACGTCCTGTCCCCACAGCCCCATCAGGCGCGTCAGCCGTTCCTTTGCAAGGGTCGCAGCCAGGCGTGCTTCGGCCTTCTGGCCGGTCAGTTCGGAATAGAAGGCATGTTCACGTGCCTGCCCAGCCTTGGGCATTGCCCCGGTCTCGCCCAGTTTCTGTGCAAGCTGCGATGCCGCATCCGCCGCAACCTGCGCCTGATTGAGGTAGGCAACTGTCTCGAAGGCAGCGACGGCATCTATCCAGGCCCGCCTGGTTTCACCCGCAAGCGAAAGCGTATCGCCGATCGCGACTGCCTGAGCCTGACGGAACCTGGTATCTGCGATGTCGACCCGCTGTTTCTGGGTCGCAAGCGACAAGAGGTTGGCCGCAATCGTGCTTTCGATTGTGCGCAGCCCGCCGATCTCCGGATGAGCGAGACCGAGGAACCCGACGGAAACGACCGGGTTCTCCAGCATCGTCTCCTGCCAGGCCTCCGCGGCGCTCATGCCAAGGGCCGCATAGGAAGCCTGAAGGCCGCGATTGTTTAGTAGCGCGACCTGAACGGCGGTATCCGCGCTGATCGTCTTCTTGTGCACGAGGGTACGGACCCTGTCAGAGACGGCCTTCGCCTGATCCGCATTCTGGATCCAGACGGTTTCCTTGTTGCGTGATCGTAAGGAGGTGCCGGAAGACACTTGCTGAAATCCCGGCTGCTGTTCGGAATAGGAGGCAATCTGCTCCGGGGAAACACATCCGGCCAGCACGCTCGCAGTTAAAGCGAAAAGGATTGGTTTGACAGCCAAAGCCCTCATGAACCACCTCCCCGGCTGGGAGCCTGGTCGTCATTGAGTTTGCGCCAGGAACCCGGATCGACCGGACCGCGCGCAGTGTAACCTTCGGTCACAGAAGACGGATATAGGGCATGAATGGCAGTGCCCGGATCTTCCGGGCCGGAGCCGGCGGAAAGGCTCGGCAAGGATGCCGTCGATGCGCAACCCCCGACCAATAGCGGCGAGAGCGCTGCAATAACGCTTAGCTTCATAGAAACTCTCTGATCTCGATTTTCTGATCGTCGCCGCGGCGACCGCGGCGCACGGTTTGTCCGGACAAAACTCCGGATCGAGATCAGTGCTTGGGAGGATGCTCCAGGCGATGTCCGCTCGCATCCGTCAGCGAACCGATCATCGGCAGATAGGCAGGAAGACCCTTCCAGTCCGGGGAAATGGGGCTATGCAGGATAACAAGGTCTGCAACGCATGATGCCGGGCAGCACGCATGCGAGGACGTCTTTCCGTTCTTCTTTGCCGTTGATGCCGGGCAATCAGGTATCGCGCCCTGTGTGTCGCCAGAACCAAGCTCCTGATGCAGGTCTTGGAAAGCCTGTCCGGCTGCACCTGTCACAATCTGCACCCCTTCTACAGAAGCATGTGTTCTCGCCCCGGGAATGAAAGTTCCGAGGAGAAATATGCTCGCGATGAGGATTAGAAGCAGGTTGCGCAAAGGTCACCTAATTGAGGATCGCAATTTCTGTATCTGGAACTATGCAACGCAGCAACTGAATTCTTCGTGAAACCCGCATTTGTCCAGCACATTTGTGAACGCACCATATGAGGCTTGAGATCCTAGCTTCCAAGATCATTGAGCGATCAAGCACAAAAAATACTCGCGACGAGACGGGGTACTCCCAAACAGGTTACTTCGATAGCTTTCCGATTTTTTCCCTTAGATATGTTTTAATATATTGGTGGAGGTGGAGAAATCAGATCATGGAATGATACGCTTCCGAATTGTCTGATTGTGCCAAGAATGATAATCTTGGTCTTCAAATATTAGAGTATTTCTAGAAATGAGTGAGCACATAACGCGGAGAACTTCCCATGCCGGTTATAATCTATGCTCCCACGGCTCAAAGTGAGCGAAATCTCAAGCAAATACTGAGCAGACTCTTTTCAAACTGCATTCAATATCAGGATCTTCGGGACAATCACCAGCACCTGGCCACCTTGACGAGGCCACCGCACATCGACGTCAAGATCCAGGGCATTCTGCGCCTTTTCGAGTTCAACAATCCCCAGCAGCATTTCGCGAGTGTTGTCGCTTCGGTCGCAAACGCAATTCATGAATTCCATTGGGAAGCTCATGCTGACAAGGTCGGCGACATATTGCAGGCTATCGATTCAAGCTCTGAAGTTCTTGTCTACCTGAACGGAAGCAATTTTTCAGTGACACGTTTCAGACCGCATCCACACCCTCACATGCACACCCGTGGCCTGCTTATCGCGACGGGGCCTGGCCTGCCCATGGGCGGAATTGTGCGCGTTGGGGCAGGCAACGAGCTCTATTCCCGACTTTACGGCCATGCTGGACGGCAACTTATGCGCGCCGGCGACGAAGCCCTGGTCAACGGGATCGTGAATCTCGGGGTAAATGTCGCGGCCGGAATGGTGCTCGCCCGATTGCTGGGGGCATCGGGACTGATCTCGCAAGCCGACGCAGGTGCACTCTGGCGTGGTTTCAGCCTGCTGAGGCAATCTGGTGCCGCTGCGACTGCCGGGCGACGGTGAAAAGCAAAAACTGAGGTTTCGTTCAAGGGGGCGTTCTTTGATGAGGGCCTCACCCGAGTTTGCTCGGTTTGACCTGCATCAAGGAATTTCCCGGCGCATCTGCTTTAATACACTCGGAAGGAGAGTGTCTGTGCGCCATACGTTTTCATCCCCCCTGTTTCACATGATTGTCCGGGCCCTGGTGCTGGTCATTCTTGTGTTCTCAACAGGCGTTGGTGGAATGGCGCATGCGCACACCGCCTCAATCGCCACATCATTGCACTCGGATATGTTGTCGAATTCCGATGAAGCCGGAACGACCTCAGGCATGAGCGATCACATAAGTGCAGTTGGCCATTGCCCGGGCCTTGCAGGCATCTGCTTTGCAATTGCGTCCAACTCGACAGATCTTCCCAGTTTGCCAAGTTCCAGCCACGCCTGGGTTGGAATGGAGCCGCGTGGAGCACTATCCGCGGCTGTCTCTGGGTTATTGCGGCCACCACAGAGCCGGTAACACAGCGCCGCCAATGTGAACGAACCAGCTTCTCTGTCTTTCGCTGGTTGAGCGCACAGGGTCGAGCCTAGGGTAAGCCGTTGCACCAGCCGAATAGAAATTGGCCGTGCGGTGTGCCCCTCGGATGAAACTCAACAAACGTCAAAACGGTGGTTTCAAGCCATTAAAGGCAGTCGTCTCGGACAGCCAAAGTTGGAGCCAATGGCACCCAGGCTTGGCGATCGGGATCGACCCAGCTTTGGTTTGGACATCATCTGAACAGCAAAACTGAACTGGATATCTCTAATGAAAATTTTCCCAATGATCGCTGCCGCGATGATCCTTTCGGTGGCAACTCCGGGTCTTGCTCTTGCCGACAGCGAACACGGGCACGGAGCTTCGGAACAGAGTGCGGAAGAAACAGGACCTATGGGCGGTCAGGCCGGCATGATGCAGAATATGATGCGCATGATGATGCAGATGCACGGCCAGATGATGGAGAACAATATGCAAGGCCAGGGGGGGGGAAACCCCATGGCAATGATGGACGGCAAGATGATGCGCATGATGATGGGTGGCGACATGATGGGTGCGCCCGGCGCCGGTGAGGGCAGGACCAATATGCTGTCCCGGCTCAAGGAGTTTGATGCCGACGGTGACGGGACCTTGTCTCTGAGTGAATTCGAGACCCTGCACGCGGCAATGATCCGCGACACCACGGTGGACCGTTTCCAGCATCTCGACGCCGATGGCGATGGAAAGATAACCGAGGCCGAGATGGCCGCTCCGGCACGCAGAATGAAAATGCGGGGAATGACGCCGGGATCGCAAGGGATGATGAACAGGCAGGCACCCTCTGAAGACTGACGAGACTCGAAGTGCCGGCCCGGGATGCCAGCTCCCGGGCCTACTGACCGTGCAAATCGGAGAGAACCCGGGCATCTGCGCCGCAAATCCCGGTTTCTGCGTCAATTCAAGCGATGACATTTCTGCAGCCCCTGCCTGGTTGCCAGGCCTGCAGTGCTCTTCATGGGCGTTTTATTCAAAACGCTCGCTAGGGAAGGAATAACAGCATGACCCGGACGGCATCCCACACCCTGCGATTTCTCGGTGCGGCAGGCACTGTCACCGGTTCGCGCTACCTGATTGAAGCTGGATCCCGTCGCATCCTGGTGGATTGTGGCCTGTTCCAGGGCTTCAAGAACCTGCGCGCCCGCAACCGCAAGCCCTTTCCCACACGACCGAAGGGCATAGACACCGTACTTTTGACCCACGCACATCTTGACCATAGTGGCTATCTTCCTGCGCTTATCCGATCCGGTTATTCCGGAAGGGTTTTATGCACCGCCGCGACCGCCGAACTATGTGGCCTGATATTGCCCGACAGTGGACATCTTCAGGAAGAAGAAGCTCGCCATGCCAAGCGGAACGGATATTCAAGGCACAAAAATCCGACGCCTCTTTACACCTTGAAGGACGCAGAAGCAGCGCTCAAACACCTCGATACCGTAGATTTCGACCGCCGTGTCGATCTCGGAGGCGGGGTCGCAGCAACGTTCATCCCGGCCGGTCACCTTCAGGGTGCAGCTCAGATCAGGCTCGAAACAGGAAACAAAGTCGTTCATTTCAGCGGGGATCTTGGTCACGATCCCGATCCGCTGATGCGGCCACCCATCCCCTTTGAGGGGGCGGATATTCTTGTCTGCGAATCCACCTACGGCAATCGAAAGCATCCGGATATCGATCCGGAGGCGGAACTTGCCCCTATCTTGAAACGCACCTTCGCACGAGGCGGTACTGTTCTAATCCCGTCGTTCGCGGTAGGCCGGGCACAAGGACTGATGTATCACATTGCCCGGTTGATAAAGCATGGCGAGATCCCGCCCGTGCCCGTCTTTCTCAACAGCCCGATGTCAATCGATGCGACCGAGATTTATCATCGGCATCACGATGAGCATCATGTTCCATGGGCCGAATGCGTGGACATGTATCGCCTGGCTCAGCGGGTGCAAACGGTTGAGCAATCGAAAGAGTTGAACACCCGCCAGGGCCCGATGATCATCATCTCGGCGTCCGGAATGCTCACGGGAGGCCGCATCCTCCATCATCTTATCAGCTTTGGTCCTGATCGCCGCAATACCATTCTCCTGTCCGGGTTTCAGGCGGGCGGCACACGTGGTTCAGCCTTGGCCGAAGGAGCCAGAACCTTGCGAATTTTTGGACGCGAGTTTCCGATCAAAGCCGAGGTCGTTCAGTTGCAAAGCTTCTCCGGCCATGCTGACGCAGACGAGATTCTGCGCTGGATGCGCGGAGCGTCACGGCCACCGGCAATGACATATGTCACGCACGGCGAGCCATCCGCGTCTGATACGCTGCGCGGCAGAATTGAACATGAGCTCGGTTGGCCGGCGCGCGCTCCCGAACATCTCGACATCATCAATCTGGACAAGCCGCGATGACCGACACGCTTGCTCTTGTCCCCTCAGGTATCGACACCTATCGCCAGCCGGTGATCTATATGACCGAAGATTGCCATGTCTGCCGCTCGGAAGGCTTTGCAGCTCAGACCCGCGTCAGGCTCGACTTGCACGGTCGCTGGATCATCGCAACCCTGAATGTAGTGAAGCGCGGCGAATGGCTGGAAGCAAATACAGCGGCGCTTTCGATTTCGGCATGGCAGGCAATTGGCGCCGAGCCCGGAGATCGCGGGCGTTTCTCGCATCCGGAACCACCGGCGTCAGCCTCTCTGATCCGGGCCAAAGCGTATGGTGATCGGTTATCCGAGGGAGATTTTACAGCGATTGTAGGCGACACGCTCGAAAATCGGCTGTCGGAGATTGAATTGGCGGCGTTCCTAACCGCATGTACCGGAGATCGACTCGACGAAGCTGAGACGGTGGCCCTAACCCGGGCGATGCTGGCAGCAGGCACGCGTCTCGATTGGGGAACGCAGACGGTCCTCGACAAGCATTGTGTCGGAGGGTTGCCCGGCAATCGCACAACGCCCATCGTTGTGGCGATTGTCGCCGCCGCAGGCGGCTTGATACCCAAAACATCGAGCCGTGCGATCACGTCTCCCGCCGGCACCGCCGACACCATGGAAGTCATGGCACGTGTCGATCTGGACACCGCGGAATTGCGCAAGGTGGTCGAGGCCGAAGGTGGCTGCGTCGTCTGGGGTGGTGCATTGAACTTAAGTCCGGCCGACGATCATTTTATCCGCATAGAACGGCCTCTTGATCTCGATTCAACGGGGCAGTTGGTGGCCAGTGTCCTGTCGAAAAAGGCTGCCGTCGGATCGAGTGACGTCCTGATCGACATGCCTGTCGGGCCTACCGCCAAGGTCCGCTCCAGAGAAGCTGCAGTTGCTCTTGGAAATCGGCTCAGGGAAGCGGGACGCCAGATCGGATTGAAAGTTGTGCTGCACATCAGCGATGGAACCGCACCCGTCGGACGGGGTATCGGTCCGGCACTCGAAGCGGCAGATGTGCTGTCGGTGTTGCGACGCCGCAGCGATGCACCGGCCGATCTGCGTGCTCGGGCAATTGACCTGGCAGGAGAACTGCTCCAACTCGGCGGACTTGCCGACGACGGCTCGGGACGCGCCTGTGCGGAAGCGCTGATCGAAAGCGGCGAGGCGGAGGCGAAGTTCCTGGCAATTTGCAATGCCCAGGGCGGATTTCGCGAACCCTGCGTGGCGCGGCAACGGCTGGAAGTCGTAGCGAGCCGCACCGGCGTCCTCACCACTGTGGACAACCGGGTCATCGCCCGTATTGCGAAGCTCGCTGGTGCACCGCGCCAGAAAAACGCCGGTGTGAGGCTCAATGTGCATCCGGGAGCGCTTGTGCAACGTGGTCAACCCCTCTTCGAGATTCATGCCGAGACTTCAGGGGAGCTCGACTATGCCCATGCCTATGCACAGGCACACGTTGACGTGATGAAGATCGGCGAGATCGCGTCATGATCTTGATCCCGTTCCCGGAAATGACTGCATTGGCGCATGACATCGGCGGCAGCATGGGGGCGAAGGTCCGGCAGCTCGGTTTGCACCGGTTTCCCGATGGCGAAAGCCTGGTGACTTTGCCGGACGGGCTGGACGGTGCCGATGTAGGTTTCGTCGCAACTTTGCGCGATCCGGACCACATGGCGCTTCCACTGCGCTTTGCCGCGGCAACAGCGCGCGAGATGGGTGCTTGCCGCGTCGGCCTCATAGCTCCCTATCTAGGATACATGCGGCAGGACAAAAGTTTTTTGCCCGGACAGGCAGTGAGCGCTCCGCTGTTTGCTGACTTCCTTTGCCAGAGTTTCGATTGGCTCTTGACCGTCGACCCTCACCTCCACCGGATCGCGCGGCTGGAGGATATCTTCCGGGTTCCGGCAATGCGGGTTGCGACGGCCCGATCGATCGCAACATGGATTTCCCGGGAAGTTCCCGATGCGATCCTGCTTGGGCCCGACAGCGAAAGCAGGCAATGGGTTGCTGAAGTTGCAGGGATGGCCGGACGTCCCTTCGAGGTATTGCAGAAGAGCCGGAGCGGCGACCGGCTGGTAGAGGTTAGCGTGCCTGACGGCGTCGACCTTCGTCAGGGAACGCCGGTCATTCTCGACGATATCGCTTCTTCTGGCCGCACGATGGTTCGGGTGGTCGAACGCGTTCTTGCTGCAGGCGTGAGGCCACCGGTCTGTATCCTCATTCATGCAGTCTTTGCCGGAAGTGCCTACCACGAGATACGATCCGCTGGCGCTGCGAGGATCGTTTCGACTGACAGCATTCCGCACGAAAGCAACGCTATCTATCTCGGAGAGATGATCGGCCAAGCCGTCTCTGCTTTTCTGGCGACCCCGCCTCTTCGCGACGCTGCAAGTGGTACTGGCAATCCTGCACCAACATGGACTGGACCGAAAAAATGAACGAAGCAGAAGGCTCCCATAAAGAAACGTCTGCAAACGGCGTTGAATACACATGTCCAATGCATCCGGAAGTCAAGCAAGACAAACCGGGCAATTGCCCTAAGTGCGGAATGCACCTTGTCCCGGAGAATGAAGTCCACGCCCATTCCGGCCACGGCCACGGTCAACATGCTCATGCTCATCAAGATCACGCAGCTGCGGCGGACAAAAGCTACGATACGGTTCCTTCCGGATACGATGGACCGGTCTACACATGTCCCATGCATGCACAGGTGCGTCGGATCGAACCGGGGTCCTGTCCCATTTGCGGCATGGGACTTGAACTCGAAAACGCAGCGATGGCTGCTGAAGGGCCGAATCCGGAACTTGTCGATTTCACCCACCGGTTCTGGGTTGGAACAGCACTGACCGTCCCTTTGCTTGTCTTGACGATGGGTCCCTATCTCGGCCTGTCCGGCGTACGCGGGATATTTGGTGAACGCGCGACGCTCTGGATTGAACTGGTCCTTGGTACTCCCGTAGTCCTTTGGTGCGGCTGGCCATTTCTGACAAGGGGCTGGAACTCGTTTCGAAGCATGAACCTCAACATGTTCTCGCTGATCGGAATGGGCGTGATGTCGGCCTGGACATTCAGTGTCGTCGCCGTGCTCGCCCCGGACATTTTCCCGGCAGGATTTCGCGATCCGGATGGGCATGTCGGCGTCTATTTCGAAGCGGCAGCGGTGATCGTCACCCTTGTGCTTCTGGGCCAGGTGATGGAGTTGCGCGCGCGTGAGGGGACCGGCAAGGCAATCCGTGCCCTCCTGGATCTCGCTGCCAAGACGGCCCGGATCGTTCGGGAGGACGGCACCGAGGAAGAAATCCCGCTCGACGATGTTCAGGTCGGCGACCGGCTCAGGGTCAGGCCCGGCGACAAGGTGCCGGTCGACGGAGTGGTCCTCGACGGCCGGTCGTCGGTTGACGAAAGCATGATCACCGGCGAACCGGTTCCAGTCGAAAAAGTCGCAGGCGAGTCCGTAACCGGAGCAACGATCAACGGGACAGGATCCCTGGTGATTGAAGCACGAAGGGTCGGTGCGGACACGATGCTGAGCCAGATCGTCGAAATGGTTGCCAATGCACAACGTTCACGCGCCCCGATACAGAAATACGCCGACAAGATTGCCGGTTTTTTTGTGCCGGCGGTAATCGGCGTTGCCCTGTTGGCCTTCGTCGGCTGGGCCGTCTGGGGGCCGTCACCGGCGCTCTCCTATGCCCTCATCGCCGCGGTCGCGGTCCTGATCATAGCGTGTCCCTGTGCGCTTGGGCTTGCAACGCCGATGTCGATCATGACCGCCACCGGGCGCGGCGCGCAGGCAGGCGTTCTGATTAAGAACGCCGAAGCTCTGGAGCGTTTTGAAAAAGTAGGGACGCTCATCGTCGACAAGACCGGTACCTTGACCGAGGGCAAGCCACGCCTCATTGGCGTGTTTGCAGAGCCCGGTCACGACGAAAGCGAAGTGCTGCGACTTGCGGCCACTCTGGAAAAAGGATCCGAGCACCCGCTGGCCGAGGCCATTGTCGACGGTGCGGAGGAACGCGGTGTCAAACTGGGCTCAGCCGGGGAATTCGAGGCGGTGACCGGCAAGGGTGTCAAGGGCACCGTCGACGGCAGACCCGTTGCGCTCGGGAACATCAAGCTTGTCCAGGATCTCGGGCTTCAGGCCGATGATCTGACCAACCGAGCAAACGAACGGCGTGACGCGGGAGAAACGGTCATGTTCGTGGTTGTCGAAGGCAAGATCGCCGGCCTGGTCAGCGTAGCCGACCCTGTGAAGGAAACGACGCCGGCAGCTCTCAAGGCGCTTCACGAACTGGGGTTCCGCATCATCATGGCGACCGGCGACAACGAACGGACCGCGAGAGCGGTTGCGGCTCGGCTGGGAATAGATGAGATCCGTGCGGACGTGCTGCCCGAGGACAAGGCCTCGATCATCAAGGAACTGCAAGGTCAGGGAGAGAAGGTCGCGATGGCCGGCGATGGCGTCAACGATGCTCCTGCGCTCGCCCAGGCGGATGTCGGGATCGCGATGGGCACTGGTGCCGATGTGGCGATCGAGAGTGCGGGGATCACGCTGGTAAAGGGCAATCTCGACGGGATTGTCCGCGCCCGTCGATTGGCGCGCGCGACAATGGGCAACATACGCCAGAACCTGTTCTTCGCGCTCATCTACAACGCCGCCGGTGTGCCTGTTGCGGCGGGTGTCTTGTACCCGGTCTTCGGTATCCTGATCAGTCCGATGTTCGCGGCATTTGCAATGAGTGCCTCATCGATCTCTGTGGTGCTGAATTCGCTGCGGTTACGCGGCGCCAAAATCTGACAGGGCAATCTACGTCTGAAACGAAAGGACACGGCATGATGGAAGGCTATGGCATGGGCTTCGGTGGGATCTGGATGATCCTCATCCTGGTACTGCTGGTTCTCGCAATCGCCGCGCTGGTGAAATATCTTCGCAAATAGGGACTAAAGTGTGCAGGAGATCTTGAATTACTTCAAATCGGGTCTGTTCTGCTGGCATCGCCGTTGCAGACCGCTCTGCCGTCCCGGTTCCATTTCTCCATACCACCGCGCAGAACGCTGACATCGCGGAATCCGGCGTCACCGAGCTTGGCCGCTGCGGTCGAGGAGCGCTTGTCACTCTTGCAGACAAGAACGACAGATCGACCCCGGAGTTCCCTTAACTCGCTCAAACGATCGGGCAAATCGCCAAACGGAATGTTCAGAGCGGTTTCGATGTGGCCGAGCGGACCGGTGAACTCATCGGGCGAGCGCACGTCGATAACGGTGACCCCGCTTTCTCTAGGGCGATCGGTCACCGCGTCCGTCTCCACCCAGCTGACTGCCGCGCAGCCACGCAAGCGGCGAACCAGACGAGGCAGGAAGACGATGGCCGCGAGCAGACCGAGGGCCATCAGGCCGTAGCGTATCGCCGAAACGTCGCCGGAAAGGGCCTTACGTCCAGCGTGCCCGAACCAGGTATATGCGATGGCACCCGGCGCCATGCAGACAAGGGACGTCACAACATAGGCCAGGAACCGGATGCGTGTGAGACCAAGGGCGTAGTTGGTGAGGTTGAAGGGGAACAGCGGCACGAGGCGCACGAAGGCGACGAACCGCCAGCCCTCGGCTTCCACTCCCTCTGTCAGCCGCTTCATTCGCCCGCCGGTCCTGGCCGTCACCCAATCGCTGGCGACATAGCGGGCGATGAGAAAGGCAAGGCTTGCACCAATAGTCGCGCCCAAAAGATTGAGCACCGTGCCCCAGACAGGTCCGAACAGCGCCCCCCCCCGCCAATGCGAACAGGGTCCCCGGCACGAAGGCGACCGTTCCAACGGCATAAAGACCGAGAAAGGCAAGAGGCGTCCAGAACCCGAGCCCGGAAAGCCAGGCGTCGAGTGCTTCCAGGTTCAACCGGTCGCGCAGCAAGGCTGCCCAAAAGGTTGCTGTGAGAATACCCAGGAGCAGGAGGACGCGTGGAAGCAGACGACGGGCGTTCACTGCTTGTCTCCGTTTCGCTCGCGGTTGATTGGATAATTGCTGGCGCGGCCGATCAGTGGCTGGATCAGCATCCGGTCGAGCCACAGGTCTCGCCGGGTTCGGAATTGTTCGATGCCGATGGTCATGGCCTCGTGACCTTCACGGGGCTGCGGCCGATAGGTCCCGAGCAGACGATCCCACCAGGGCAGGTTGAAGCCGAAATTGCTGTTCGTCTCGCTCGGATGGATCGAGTGATGAACCCGGTGCATGTCCGGCGTCACCACGACAAGCCGCAGGATACGGTCGATCCCGGCCGGAATTCGGACATTTGAATGGTTGAACATCGCGGTGGCATTCAAAAGCACTTCGAAGACAAGCACAGCAACCGCAGGCGGGCCAAGGGCCACGACGACGGCGAGCTTGATGGCCATCGACAGCAGGATTTCTACCGGGTGAAAGCGCAGACCGGTGGTCACGTCGAATTCCAGATCCGCATGATGCATGCGGTGCAACCGCCAGAGAGCCGGAACGGCATGGAACATCACGTGCTGGAGATAGATCGCAAGGTCGAGCGCCAGCATCGATACGATGAAGGCGACCCAGGCATGCGTTTCGAAGGCATTGAACAGCCCCCAGCCACGCTCTTCGGCGATGACGGCGAGTGCGACCGCCACTATGGGAAACGTGAGACGCACCAACAGCGTGTCTACGATGACGATGCCGAGATTGTTGCTCCAGCGCAGCAAACGCGGAATCTCCCTGCGTCTGCGCGGCGCCGCCACCTCCCAGAGCGCCATCGCCAAAAGGATGCCGAGAAAGAATCTCAGGCGGATCAGCGGTTCGTTCGCCAGCAGTAAGTCGGTCATTGGGAGCCGTTCGTCGGTCGTCAAGAAGCCTTGCCATGACCTCTTGCACAGATTACATTCAACTAATCACTTGAATGATATAATGTCGGTAACCGGACAATGTCAATCGGCCCTAAACAAGCGCTCTATTCAGAATTCGCCGCAGTCGCCCGCGCCCTCGGGAGTCCGCACCGCCTCGAGGTTCTCGAACATCTTGGGCAAGGCGAACGCAGCGTGGACGCGCTGGCCGAGCGTGTTAGGCTCACCATCGCCAACACGTCGCAGCATTTGCAGCAATTGAGGCGAGCCGGACTGGTCGCCTCAAGACGGGACGGCAAGTATGTGCTCTATCGGCTTGCGGATGACGGTGTGCTCGACCTGATGGCAGCTCTTTCCGGCGTCGCGGAGCGCAATCTCGCCGAAGTCGAAAAGATCCGGCGGAGTTATTTCGACGATCGCGACAGCATGGAAGCGGTCACGCGCGAGGAACTTCTGGCCAAAACGCGAGACGGTCGGGTTACAGTGCTCGATGTCCGTCCACCGGACGAATTCGCAACCTCCCACGTGCCGGGAGCCGTCAATATTCCCTTGAACGAGCTGGAAGCGCGGCTCGCTGAACTCGATCCGGATACCGAGATCGTTGCGTATTGCCGCGGTCCATGGTGCGTACTCTCTTTTGAAGCAGTGGCGGCATTGCGCGCCCGTGGCTTCAATATACGGCGTCTGGAGGATGGTTTGCCCGAGTGGCGGGCGGCGGGTCTGCCGGTCGAAGCAAATTGATTGCAACTTTTCTGCACACTGTCGGAACAACTATCCGACTGACAAGGGCCCTGATTATGATCGAGGGACCCGCGAGGCAGATCGCAGCTCCAGTCACATCCCAATGATCGATTCGAACTTTTCCAGCGACCAAATGCGAAGCCAAGCTGCTTGGGGATGTGAATTCGCCCGCCCCCGCCAGAACTGACCTCTTTATTGAGACCAGCAAGACTGATTGCTAACAGCGGATGGGCAAGCTTAATTGTTAGGGAAACGGTTTCCGCAATTTCACAAACATCGTAAGCGGCGGCTGGACCCCACCTATTCGCTTCCGTCGTGATGCTGGAATCCATACCCATTGTTGATTTGGGAATGGAGGAAGGGTTGGGAGTCCATAGATCGCTCCATATGGAGTCCATTTGCGGATATGAGATTTTGGTCGGCCCCGCAGGGAAGCGGCACTGGCCGGATGAAGTGAAGGGTCAGCTTGTCGCGGAGACCTATGTGCCCGGTGTGACCGTGAACGAGGTCGCCCGGCGTGTGGGCATGAAGCCCAACCATCTTTCGTCGTGGCGACGTTTGGCGCGGGAGGGCAAACTTGTGGTGCCGGATCTTCCGGGAGCCAAGTTTGTACCGGCCGTTCTGGAGCCGACCCCGACGTCCGTTGAAGAGGATGCGAAGCCGCTGGCGGCGGTGGAGATCATTCACGGCGGAACCACAATCCGCTTGGATGCTTCCGCGAGCCCGGACAGGATTGCCGGAATTGTGCGCGCCCTTGAGCGTGGATCATGATTTTCCCCTCGAACCGGGTGCGTATCCTGGTGGCAACAAAGCCGGTCGATTTCAGAAAAGGACATGATGGTCTAAGCGCTCTGGTCCAGACCGTGTTGCGCAAGGACCCGTTCACCGGCACGGTTTTTGTGTTCCGGTCCAGGCGAGCCGACCGGCTCAAATTGCTTTATTGGGACGGGTCCGGTCTTGTGATGGCCTACAAGCGGCTGGAAGATACGACCTTCACCTGGCCCGTCATCAGGGATGGCACCATGTCGCTGAACCATGCTCAGTTCGAGGCGCTGTTCTCGGGTCTGGACTGGCGCAAGGTGAAGGCATTGGAGGCTCGGTCTCCGGCTGCGGCTGAATGAATCAGGTGCCGGAAATGGCGGGCATCCGGAGCGGTCCCGGGCTATTCTCGGCCCATGCCTTCCACTGTCGCCATCGATCTTTCCGCGATCCCCGCCGACCAGCGTGATGCTGTCGCCGCGCTCCTGCGCGAAAGGGATGCGCTCAAGGAGATCAACAGGCGCCTGGAGCATCTGGTCGCGGAGTTGAACCACGCGGTTCACGGCAAAAGGTCGGAGAAGCTCAGCGAAGACGAACGGCAGCTGGCTTTCGAAGACCTCGAGACAGCCATCGCCGAGGTTGAGGAAAGCCAGGACACGCAGCTCTCCTCTAAAGGCAAAACCCGCCGTCCGGCCCGTCGCAATAGGGGCTACCTGCCGAAGGACCTTCCCCGCATCGAGCGTTTGATCGAGCCTGACAGTCTTGAGTGTCCCTGCGGTTGCGGGGTGATGCACAAGATTGGCGAGGATCGCACGGAGCGGCTCGACATCGTGCCCGCACAGCTGCGCGTGATCGTCACCGTCCGCCCCAAATACGCCTGCCGCGCCTGTACCGACGGCGTCACTCAGATGCTGGCGCCGGCGCATCTCATCGAAGGCGGTCTGCCGACGGAAGGCGCCATTGCGCATGTTCTGGTTGCCAAGTACGCGGACCATTTGCCCTTGCACCGGCAAAGCCAGATCCTTGCCCGGTCGGGCATCGATATCCATCGCAGCACGCTGGCGGATTGGGTCGGCACCGCCGCGTTCCACCTCGCCCCGGTGATCAACCGGCTGGCAGAGCATCTGAAGGTGTCGACCAAGCTGTTCATGGACGAGACCACGGCGCCGGTGCTGGATCCGGGCCGCGGCAAGACGAAAACCGGATACCTCTGGGCATTGGCCCGAGACGACCGGGCCTGGGGCGGGGACGATCCACCCGGCGTGGTCTTCTTCTATGCGCCTGACCGCCGCGGAGAAAACGCGGAGAAAATCCTTCGTGGCTTCGACGGGGTCCTGCAACTCGACGGCTACCAGGGCTACAACTGCCTGACGCGCCCGTCCCGCAAGGGTGGCGATCCGATCCGCGTGGCCCATTGCTGGGCGCACGCACGGCGGAAACTGAAGGAGGTGTTCGATAGAGACGGCTCCGAGATCGCCGCCGAAGGCTTGCGCCGGATCGCCGACTTCTACAGGGTCGAGGCCGATATCCGCGGAACGGCGCCCGGGCAGCGGCTCTCGGCAAGGCAGGCCCGCACCGCGCCTCTGGTCGCCGCCTTCGGACAATGGCTGCAAGAGCAACGCCGCCGGGTCTCCGCCAAGTCCCGCCTCGGCGAGAAGCTTGCCTACATCCATCGTCACTGGGACGGTTTGCAGACCTTCCTCCACGACGGCCGTGTCGAGATCGATAGCAACAGTGTCGAGAATTTGATCCGGCCAATTGCCCTGAACAGGAAAAATGCATTGTTCGCCGGCCATGACGAGGGCGGCCGCACCTGGGGCCGCATCGCATCCCTCATCGAGACCGCGAAGATCAACAACGTCGAGCCCTTCGCCTATCTCAAGGCGACCCTCGAAGCTATTGCTGGCGGCCATCCGAAAAGCCGGATCGACGAACTCCTGCCATGGAATTTTCCAGCCCTACATAGCACTCCTTACCCGTGATCGAGTTGGTAAGCTGCGGACACGCCATTGGCCGAGCATCAAAGCCAAGGCTATACGATAATGGGTAAAGTCAAGACCACTCCAACAGGCGTTGCCATACCGAAAAGGATGAATGACGCTATGGATGCAGCAGCCCAAAGCAGCCAAAACAAACGGAATTTCCCCGACGCCAGCCCCACAGTGCAGAGTGCTAGGTTAAGAAGGAAAATTGTCAGGCCGATATAAAATCCATTGATGCCCGACATTCTCAAAACTTGAGGAACCATTCCTAGAAGAATGGAGGTTGCTATCAAAACTGGCGCGCGCTCTGCGAGGCGCTGGATATCAAAGCCTTTGATCATAGCCCTTTCCCTTGGTGAAATACTTAGCGGCGTGTGAGGGCAGAAATCTTCACTGGAAAACGTTTATCTCCGATGCTGGCGCATGGCTGCCGCGTCCACGACGCTGCAAAGAACAAAATCGACTATATACGAGTTCGGTCAACGTGTGAGCGGCACACCCCTTACCAAACATCACGCACCAGTAGGCTGAAAATCATGCAAGTGTGTGACAAAGACACTTAATCAAGAGCCAGGGTCCGATCTTCATTCTTCGAAACGAGGGCTATCAAGAATGCAAACTTTCACGGCATATGTCGGCGCAGCCGTTTTTGAAATAGCAGGATGTTTTGCATTTTGGGCTTGGCTGCGGCTCGACAAATCAATCTGGTGGATCGTTCCGGGTCTCGCCGCGCTGAGTCTATTTGCATATTTGCTCACGTTGGTAAATAGCGCGGCCGCAGGTCGTGCCTATGCGGCCTATGGAGGTATCTACATTGCGAGTTCACTCATATGGCTCTGGCTGGTCGAGGGCGTCTATCCTGACCGCTGGGATCTCTTAGGTGCAACCATCTGTATCGTCGGGGCTGCGATTATAATTGCCGCGCCTCACTCACGCGTTTGATCGGGCTGCTTTATCGAGATCGAATTCCTGCATTCAATCTGAATAACAACGCCGCCTGGAGCAATGCCGACGCGGCAGAAATCACGAACACTGTTTCAAGCCCTGAAACGGCCACGATCACGCCGCCAATCATAGGCAGAATGAACGCAGGCGCCGTCAGCGCATTGAAATATCCGCTATAGGCGGGGCGACGTTGATCGGGTGAAATCTCCATCAAGAGACCGATCACTGCGATCGTCAATCCGTTGGCGAGGGCGCCGAGGCAAAAGAACATCGCTGATAGGAGCGCAAGCGCGCTTTCGGTCGCTGCGGCGATAGTCAAGAGCCCCACCATCGCAAATGGCGGTAGTAATCTGGCGATGGCGATCCCGCGCATTAGGCTGATCTTGCCAAAGCGGTCTCCCCACCAGCCCCACAGCGGATTGGCAGCAATTCCGCCGGCGGTTTGCGCTGCCAGGAGCATTGCAACATTCTGCAGTCCTGCGCCTGTCTTTCCGGCTGCAACGATATAGAACGGTGCCGCCATCAGGACTGCAGCTCCCGCCCACTGGGCGAACACGAAGCGGCGGAATACCGGATCATCGCGAAAGACCGTCAGTCCTTCCCGCAGATAAGAACCGAAACTCGTACCGGTATTGACGGGTGTGGACCGCGGAGGCTCTCCCATACTGACGAAGACGATGGACGACACGAGCATCAGGCAAGCGGCGACGCCGAGCACAGCCGCGTAGGAGACTGGCACCGGTAGCGTGCGTATGAGCTGATCGGCTACTGCGGCGACACCAATTGCGGCGATCCCGCCGCCGAAAAACCGCAAAGCCAACAGTCGGCTGCGTAGTCCGGAAGGAACCGACCGGGCGACAATATCGTTGTATGGAACACCGACGATGCCGCTGAGGACGGCATAAATTGTCCAAAGCGTCATCGTTGCGATGCCGAGGACTTCGAACCCCCATTCGGCAACGGCACCGGTCCAGAGCACCACCGAGAGCGCAGCGATGGCAGCGGTGCGGCCGAAGGCACCGACGACATAAAAGGGCATCAAGGCCCCGCCTTTTCCCGCAAGGTATCCAACGAAGAGCTGCGGCAATAGCCAGCCGCAGCGAAGGATGGCCGGGACAGCACCGACCGCGACAGCGCTCCCCGTCAGTTGAAAGACCAGGGCTGACATCACTGTGGAGCTGTCAACCGCGGACGATCCCGCCTGGAAAGCGGCTCCGGCACCGGCCACATGCCAAAATCTTCGGCGCGGCGTCACCTTCCGCTCCAGTCCACAGGATCGACAAAAAGGCCGAACCATATCGACCAAATGCCAAGCAGGACGAATACTAGGCCGAGAAACCAGCGCCGTGCCCTCAACCAGTCCGCCATCCGGGAAAGAAAACCCGCAGATCGTGGCCAAACGGTCAGCGGCAGAAGCGGCAAAGACAGGGCCAGAGCAAAAGTACCCATCAGCACTACGCCAGAGACAGGGGAACCGGTGAGTGCCACTGTTCCAATAAGAGCGAATAGGATCGGCGCCGCACATGCAGGAATGTTCAAACCAAAGGCGAGCCCCTGCAGGAGTGGATTTCCGGCAATTCGCCAGCGCTCCGGAGCGACCTCGAACTTTCGGCGCAAAATCCGGCCAAAGCCTGCAATCATGAACAGACCCAGGGCCAGGTAAAGGATCCCAAACACCAGCCAGAAGCCGGTCTGAACCCCGATCAACATTTGGCCCAACATGACAATAGCCCCGCCAAATCCGGCCATGACGATAACGCGTGCAAGAATGAAGGTACTTACTGCCGCCAGTCGATATTCAGACGGATTTTGTAATTGCCGGTTTACGAATATGAGGTGCGCACCGATCGTGCAGGGTTCGATAAAACCCAGCAGTCCAAGACCAAATGCCAGACTGAATGTTTGAAAGGTCAGGTCCAACGCGGTTTCCAATCAGGTTCATTGCCGTTTATACAGCTTCTACCTGCTGGAAGCTCAAGATGACCCGAATTCTGACAGTTGGCCCGGTCATTTTCATTAGTTGAGGGTGTGCCTCAGAGCACGAACCTCAGCCAGTTTTTTCAAATCTTAGCCGACCCAAATTGAAAAAATAGAACTGATAAAGTCGGGTGCCCGGTGTTCGGTCCAACCAAGCGCAGGTTCTTTAGCGGGTCTTTTTCCGACGCAAGTATTGACCGGATGTTGAAGTAGAACTGCAGCGTATTCTCCGAATTGCCATGGCGAGCCTGGTATCTCGACACCCTTCTTCGTGATTGTAGGCGTCAGTGCTTTGCCGACATATTAAGTCATCATACGATGGGAATGCTGCCTAGCCGACACTGCAAATAAGAAACCACGTTTGAAGCGTGACTTTTCGAAACGGATGCCAACCAGGTAGCATCGAAAATAAATCAAACTTGGACAGTTAACTTGAGATATTTTCCTACCGTTCTGCTCGCCTCGGGACCATTTTCCCGACAACCCCGTCGCGGCGGACAAGATGAATTGCAACGGCGAGGACATGCAGGTTCACCAGGGTCAGTGTCAGGTTCCAGAGCATTTGGTGGAACGGGACCACCCCTTTCCAGAGATAGGACGAGACAAAGCCGGTCGCCGCCTGACCGAGAACGGAAAGATAGAGAGCCCGATGCACCGTTGACGCTGCCTTCGTTTGCCAGGATCGGTGCCCGGCGTCACCCTGTTGAGGGTTCAGAAACCTTAGTCCGAGACGGACTGTTATGAGCAACCCTATGACTATGACGGCATATTTATGAGCCATATTTGTCAGCAAGTCTGTCTTCGACGGCGGCAGGAAGGGATCCTTACATCCATGCAAAGACCTACGGCAAAGATACGGATTACCGGTCACCGAAATGGCAACGGCAGTGGCTTGGGAGATCTTGTCGAATTTCAATGAAGAACCGGCAAATCAGCACAACCAATAAGTGACTGACGATGGGTCGGTCAGATCTTGCGACCTAGGTAAAGGAGCCGCTTCCATCGCATCATTGGAGACTGCAATGGCGATGAACATATCTACCAACTTCGCCAAGTGCGTCGGAACCAAGATCCTGTGTTACCTTCATTGGGCGCTCCGGGCATCCTCGATTGCCTGAGACAATTGTTCGGACGTGAGAAGACCCGGATAAACTTTTTCCCCTGCGATAAACGCCGGCGTGCCGTTGATGTTAAGCGCTTCGGCCAGGTTCATAGACAACCTGATATGTTCCTCGATTTCGGGTGCCAACATGTCAACCTTAAGCTTCTCGACATCCAGACCGACCTCTTTTGCGATCTTGATCGTTGAACCTTCCTCTACCTTCCCTTTGAAGCCCATCAGCGCCCAGTGGAACTCCTCATATTTGCCTTGCTTTCGAGCCGCGAGTGCAGCCCTTGCAGCAAATATGGAACCAGGGCTCAAAATGGGCCACTCCCGATAGACAAGCCTGATATTCGGATCTGCTTGGAGCAGAGTTTTGACTTCCTGCATCGCGCGTTTGCAGTAGGGACAATTGTAGTCGAAAAATTCGACAAGGGTGACATCCCCAGCCGGATTGCCGAGAACCGGTGCGTTAGGATCTTCTTCAAGTTCGTTGCGCCTTTCGGCCAAAATGGAAGCCACATCTGCTTGTTGACGCGCGAGTTGCTTTTGTTGAAGCAAGCCGATCGCCTGTTCGATGATCTCTGGGTTTTCAAGAATTGCCTCGAGTGCCAACTCCTTGATCCTGGCTTCCGTCAGTCCTTCTTCCTGGTCTGCAGAAGCGGTTGACGCGGTGAACAACAGGGCAATCAGTACGGTCCCAAGGCTTGGCAATCGGAAATTCATTGGTTGTTGCTCCTCTTTCGCTCATTCATCATGTCATGCCGCTCCTGGATTTCCTCGGGCCACTGGGCTTTGATCCAGGACAGCGCGGCGACAATATCCGTATCGGTCAGCGTGCCTTCAAAGGCAGGCATGTTCGATTTGAAGTCCTTGAGATCCACGGCCTTTGCCGTTCCGAATTTGGTGACCCGGAAAAGCAGTTCGTCGTCGTGATGCCAGGTGTGACCGGTTTCATCATGGGGTGGGGCTTTGAGCGTGCCGTCGGTATTGCCCGATTGCCAATCCTCCTCCCCTTTAAGATCCACGCCATGGCAGGAGGCGCAATTTTGCGCATAAACTTCGGCGCCTCTGCGTACGAGTTCCGCTTCACCCGGCCTCAATTCCAAGGAGGCAGAGCGGCTGCTACCCCTTAGAAAAACGCCGACAGCAACACCGATCGAAATGAGCAGAATGATGGGGACCGACCAGATCTTGATTGCACGGTTCATGACAGCACCACAATCGGGGAACCGACGGGAACCCGACCATACAGGTCAATGATGTCCTGATTCATGAGCCTGACGCAGCCGCTCGAAACAGCGGTTCCGATCGTCCAGTATTCGGCGGTTCCGTGGAGACGGTAGAGCGTGTCCTTGTTGCCCTGAAAAATGTAGAGCGCGCGAGCCCCAAGCGGGTTTTCCAGTCCAGGCGGCATGCCACCATTGCGCCAACTCCATTTCTCGAGCTCGGGCTGGCGCTCGATCATCTCATCGGGCGGCGTCCATGTAGGCCATTCCGACTTGCGCGCAATACGTGCCCTCCCCGACCACTCGAACCCGGCGCGCCCGAGGCCGACTCCGTAGCGCATCGCCTTCCCGTTTTCCTGGACGAGGTAGAGGTAATAGTTTGGTGTATCGACCACCAGCGTTCCTACCTTTTCGCTCGTTCGATAGTCGACCTGTTGACGATAGAAGCGCTCCGGCACTTTCTTGAGGTTGATCGCAGGAAGCGGAAATTGTTCGGCAGGCTTTGCACCATACATGCTCAGGTAGGCCGGGTCCTCCGCGAGCGGAAGAGGCTCCTGAGGTGCATTGCTCGAAATACAGCCGGTTACGGCGAGCCCTGAAAGGCTCGCCGCCCCGGCAAGAAAAGATCTTCTTGTCAGTTTTCTCATTTGAAGATCATTCACCCATCGTCATATTGCATTTCGGGTTACGCTTCCACGGGTCTTCCTGCGCGGAGTTCGTGGAATTCGCGAATGGGGCAAAGCCCATGCCCAATGTGTCCTTAGGCAATCCGGGAGCTCGCATGCTCCAAATCACGAGCTGCTGCAAAACCCTCTGAAGCAAGCTTAGTCTAGTCATTTTTTGACTCTGACTTAGAGTCACCGTGACAAGACTTTCCCATGAAGCGATGCATTACGAGATGCATGCCAACGCATCCGAGCATTGGAGCAGCCAGAAGAAGTGTTTGGCCGATCGTCTGTCCCGCTGGCGCAGTTGCGATCAGGAATCCAGTTCCGATCACCATCGCCGCACAACAAGCCATCATGAAAATGTTATGTCCTGCGAAAAGACTGCCGATAGAGTTTCCTGTTTTGGGAGCCGCCTTGACCTGAGGAACGGACGTTTTGATTTGGTTGTTCGTGTATTGCATAGTCATAAGATGATTACCCTTGTTCCCAACGGGACGCGTTCAAAAAGATCTTCGACGTGTACGTTGATCATGCGTACACAGCCGTTCGAGACGGATCGTCCGATTGAGGATGGTTCAGTTGTGCCATGAATCCGGTACATCGTGTCCCGGCCATTGCGGTAAAGATACAGGGCTCTGGACCCGAGTGGATTTCCTGGGCCACCTGGCACACCGGCTGCGTATTTGGCGTACTTGCCGGGTTCTCGTCGGATCATATTGGCAGTCGGACGCCAGCTAGGCCATTTTGCTTTGCGCTCCACAACCGCTTCACCTTTCAGAGAGCGCCCGGCTTTTCCAACTCCAATACCGTAGCGTCTTGCGCTCCCATAACTCTCGACGAGGTACAGGAAGTGTTTTCCCGTATCCACCACGATTGTGCCGGGGGGATGGGAAAAATACCGGACGGATTGCGGTTCAAACTTCGGGTCGACCTTAAATGGTTTTTTTCCGGTCGGATGCGCCGACGCAGGGACAACTATGGTCCCGCAAATTGCGGCGGAACATGCGAGCAGGCTTCGCCTGGATAGCATCGTTTCACTCCAATCATGATTGACCTGTCGCGCGCGGTCCTTGCGGACTCACGCATGTGTGCCTGGTCAGACGTGTCTTGGAGGCCGTTTATCCGGAGATGGGTTGGAGGCGTTGAATGGGGGTGGCTGCAACTGTTCATGGGCGATCATTAGTTTTGGCAGAACCACCGAGCGCGTGCCGATAAAGGTAACGCAATCCACGCTGCAATTCGATACTTTCGGGGATTTGTACTGATTTCCTGATTGCTCGCAGCACTTCATTTGGTGTGCGCCTGCAATCGCCAGAACTGTCAAGCTTGTCTGAAGAACCGAGGGCTTCTGAGAAAGCGTCTGGATTTCGACTTCGTCAGCACTAAACGCAGCAGCCGTGTGAACCACTGCAAAAACAGCAACAAGAAAGACCGAAATCCAAGAGCTCATAGATTTTGAATACCCGATAAGATTAAATAATTCTATACCGAAAATTACACAATTGAGTTAGCGCACTAGGCAACATCAAACCAGGTATTCATGCCGGCGGCCGCGTGTTCCAGCATGTGGCAATGAAACAGCCACTTGCCGGGATTGTCCGCCACGAAGGCAATCCGGACCGTCTGTTCGGGACCGACCAGAAACGTATCCCGCCAGGGATCACCGTCATCGATGGTCGCCCCACTTCGCTCGATCACCCGGAAATGGTGTCCGTGCACATGCATGGCATGCATGAAGGCGGTATCGTTGAACACCTCCAGAATGATTGTTTCCCCTCTTTGGGCCGCCAAAAGCGGTTCCTCCGCCAGGTTCGCGACCCCGTTGAAGGCCCAGAGCTGTCCGGTGCGCGGATAATCCTCCCCTGAAAGGATCTTGCCCTGGTAGACCGTCTGGACCATCCGGCCCATGGCGCCGCCGGTCATGTCGACACGCACCACCCGCGCGTTGTCCAGGTCAGGTTCGGGGATGGCGTTCACTGGCAAGGAGCCCGCACTGTGCTGCGTCCCATCCCCCTCAACGGTCCGGAACCGGGCAAAGGGATAGGGATCGTCTCCCGAAAGCTCCTCCAGCAAGAAGTCATCGTCAGGTGTCACCAGAAGATCCATGCGTTGCGCCGGGCCAAGCAGCAATGGGGCATAGGCCGGTATTTGGGGCTTTGAGAGCGCCTGGCCGTCATAAGCCAGGATTTTCGCACCGAACCGGCCGGGGTTGATCTCGAAGATCCGGGCGTTGGCCGCGTTGATCAGCCTGAGACGGGTGGCCTGTCCGCGCACCACCTGAATTTCCGGATTGCTTTCGCCGTTCACCGTCAGCCAATTGCCGAACCGACCACCATGGCTCCAGTCCATCAGATGGCCGAGACTGGCAACGTCGAGGCTTCCGTCCCGGTTGAGACGCCAGTCGTCGATCACCAGGGTCAGATCATTGTCCCTGCTGAAGGCCGGCTTGGCCTCTTCCACGATCAGGGGGCCATAGAGACCGCGTGCCACCTGGTTCCAGCTCTTGTTATGCGCATGATACCAGTAGGTTCCGGCATCCGGCACGACAAACTCGTAGTCAAAACTCTCGCCAGGCGGCACCGCGGGTTGCGTGAGCCCGGAAACGCCGTCCATGGCGTTGTCGATCCTGATCCCGTGCCAGTGAATGGAGGTCGGCTCCTCAAGATTGTTGAACAGCCGAACCTTCACAGTCTCGCCAACCCGTACCCGGATCTCAGGGCCAGGCGAGCTACCGTTATAGGTCCACAGTTCGGACTCCGCGGCGTCGTTTCGATAAAGCTTCTTGCGAGAAGGACCGGCGGTCAGTTCCAGAAATCTGTCGGACGCCCGTGCAGCGGTCAGGATCGGCGGCACTGAAAAAGCCGCCGTCCCCATCCCGGCCAGTTGAAGCATTCTGCGCCTTGTCAGCATGGTCTCAGTTCTCTCTTTCAAGAAGATAGGTCGCGATCGCCTTCCGGTCTTCGTTGGTCAGGAAAGCGGTGCCGTCCCGAACCACTTCGCCCATCGAGCCGCCAAAGACGTCGCCATCCGGCAAAATTCCGGTCTTGAGCGCGTAAGACAAGGAGTTTATGTCCCAGCCGCCCTCCTTCAAGGCCTCGCTGGTAATGGGAGGCGATTTGCCGCCATCCGGCAGCTCTTCGGCACCATGCAGCGCCATTTCCACCTCCCGGGCGCCAAGCAGGTTGCGCGGTGTGTGGCAAGCGCCGCAATGAGCGGGCCCTTCCACGATGAACTTGCCCCGGTTCCAGAGATCGCTCTTCCCGGGGTCCGGTGAAAAAGGTGCCGGATCATAGTAGCGCGCACGCCAGACCTTGAGCCCGGCCCTGAGATTGAACGGTGGCAGCATGTCATGTTCTTTTGACGCTTCGGCGACGGGTGGGACGGTTTTGAACGCCGCCCAGAGATCGGCGACATCTTGGTCGCTCAAGCTGCTGTAGAACGGATAGGGGAACGACGGAAAATACGGGCTTCCGTCGGGAGCCACTCCCTGGCGCAGTGCACGCGCGAAGTCTTCCAGGTTCCAGTCGCCGATCCCGTGTTCGGGATCGGTTGTTAGGTTGGGCGAATAGAATGTCCCAAAGTCTGTCGGCAAGCGGACACCGCCCGCGAGTGGCTTGCCACCTTGAGCAGAGTTGGTATGGCAAGCAATGCATCCGGACATTCTCGCGAGATAGGCACCTCGCCCAGGATCCCCAACAAGGTTCTGAATTTCCTCAGTCTTGCTGATCGGCCAATAGTGCAACACGGCAAAAGCCATTCCCGCTACCGCGGGAGCAGCCATCGCAACAATGAACCAGCGGCGCATCGGCTATTTCTTCTCAACCCGGAACTTGGAGTGGCAGGCCGAACAGGTTTGGGCCACCATGTTGAAAAGCCCGTCCGCCGGCATCTGCGCAAGCATCTCCGGGTTCGCCATCTGCGATGCGTCGCCCATCATGGGTGCGGTCCCCATCATCCCGTCCTGGGACATCATGGAGCTGCCACCCATCATACCGGCACCGTCGCCACCATGGGCCAGCCCATTGTCCGCGCCCTGACCAAGCGCCGCGGCGAAGAGGTCCAGCTGATCGGCAAGGCTCTTGAATTCCTGCCAGTTCGACCAGATCTCGGGCTTTGCTTCCGAGGATCCCTCGATGCTGTGTTCGGGAAAGAGCTTCGTCAGGGCCTCGCCCGAATGGGACTGGATCGCCTCGGCGCCGCTGCGCACCGCGGCCGCGTCATAGCCCTTGTCGCCGCGCATGATCGAAGAGAGGGACTTCATCACATCCCCCATCTCGCCCATGGCATCCATGCGTTCCTTGACGACTCCCGTAGCGCCACCATGCGCCAGGGCCGCGGCGGCACCCGCCAGCACCAGCGTGCCGGCGATGGTCATTACTTTGAATTTCATCAATCTGTTCCTGTAACCGGTTGATCGGCGGCGTTCGCCGAGTAAGAGTTCAAGCGGGCAGAGGAACAGGTCGTGGTGGTGGCGGGTCCAGGTTCGCCTGTCTGGACAGTGCCAAACTCGGCGGAACTGTGCCAATGACCTGCAGGAGATCGGGCCCCGACAGAGGCACGTCCGAGGTCAAGGCAAGCAGGTAGGCACCACAGTGAACTGTTTCGTTCCCTGAAAATGTTCCCCCCTGATCATTGGACATTTCACCGTGCAAAATATCAACTGATGTGACCGATTGGTTTACGTGAGCCTCAACAGTTGAGCCTACCGAGTGGGTGAACGCACCTCCCGCTACCACTAGGCTTACAGCAAGAGCGAAAACCAATATCAAAAGCTTACAGGAACCGCGCCTCATATAAAAAATTCCGTTTAACGCAATCGCTTTTCAACCGACCACAAAGCCGCACCGAGTTCATGACTTTATTAAATAGGGGCTGACTTGTTTTCAACCCACCAGCCAGAGGAAATAATTGCACGGTAGAGAACCAAGTCTCCATATTGATTTTGATCAAACAAAAACTGACGCGTGAGGATATACTAGAGTTTATTCATCATGCCCCTACTGATCGAATGCCTAACTATCGTCGAGACGAGCTCAGCCATTTCGCGTGCTTGAAATACTGCAAGCTCAGTGAGAGAAAGTTAGCCAGAAATGCTCAATTTAGCGCATAATCTTGCTGATGGACAATTGGTCTCATTACTTCGGCTTACTGCCGGGCTTCTGATTGCTGTTGCGGTAACAATATTTGCCTTCCTGGTATCAAACGAATCTTTGGGCGATCTTCCCGAGACAGTTGTTTGCGTTTCTACGCTGTCAACAGATACAGATCTTTCTGCATCGTACTTTGCACCGGAAAACAAATGGGATTGCAGCGAAAATGAGCAGTGTAGTCATTTCGCACTGGCTGGAATCTTCACTTCATTTTTTCCTGAAACAACATTTTCTGGGCTCTCTGTTCAGGCAATTGTCGACTGGACAAGATACATTATCCCACGACCTCATCCTCCCAAATCGATACGAATGTCGCTGATTTAGGTAATTAGCTCGGCAATGCCCCGTCGTTAAAGTGAAACGTGTCTAGACACATGAATTTCTAATCCAAATTCGTGGAAACAGAAACACGTACTTTACAGAGGCAATTGCCACGAACCAAAGGTGCCACTGCTATACTACGGCAAAGACATAAACACCTGAGCAGATGCACGTAAAATAACAAATGGACAGATTAAAATGGAAACATTGGTCTATTTTCTATTCTGGGCGGGTCTCTTCTTCTTAATGATGAGGTTCGGCTGCGGTTCTCACATAACTGGACATCATTCGCACAAGAAAGCCGGAAAAGAAAACTCAAACAGCGAAGGCGAACTTCGCTGGATCCCCCCCGTGAATGACGTCGATCCTGTATGTGGAAAGACCGTTCAGACAAAGGACTCCAAACCCTCCGTATACAACGGATCGGTCTATTATTTCTGCTCACGCGACTGCCGTGAGCAATTCGAGGCCGCTCCGCATCTGTATGCGGGTTCGAAGGCTACCGTTGTCGAAGAAACCACGGAGAGCGCTCATGGTTGACCGAGTTTCTCCAGGGCGGCAAAGCCCTTCCGGCACACCGCTTCCCGCCCCGTCTGCGATCCGCATACCCGTTTTGACCCTCGGGATGAGCCTCGGCCTGTTTCTCGCAGTCACGTACGTGTTGTGCGTGATCTTCGACCTCATCTTTCCGCAACAGGCCATGTACGAAACCTGGTTGCGCCTGCTGCCCGGCTTCAAATGGCTGAGCTTGCCCAGCTTCCTGCTCGGCCTCGTCGAAAGCTTCGCCTACGGCTGGTATGTCGCGCTGATTTTCGCGCCCTTGTTCAACTTCTTTGCGAGGAGGTGGCAGTAATGGAAACGATCACCACAACATTGAAATCTCTGGCATCCCGGGAAAGCCGCCGGAAACAGCGTTTGGATCGTCCCGCGAGCAACAATGGCGGCGATGTTGCCAAAGCAGCACCCCGGCCTGCCGTCGGCGATCCTTTTCACTCCGTCCAGGAAATAGCCGCCTATCAGCGCGATTTTCTGGAACGTTGCATCCTATTCTGGGACACGCTGCGTCAACGTGCCGACAACATGCTGGCGCATGAGCGCTCTGGGATGCCGCCTCTGCTCGACTTCAAATACGAGACGGTGCTCGACGCGCGGCGTTTCGAACGCCCGGCGAACTATGCGCTGCTGCGGATCACATCGGTCGGAGAAGACTGCCTCGAGAACTGTATCGATGTCGACAAACAACCGGTCATCGTCGTCGATCCCCGTGCAGGCCATGGCCCGGGTATAGGCGGTTTCAAACGCGATTCAGAGGTCGGAATGGCGATGCGCGAGGGGCATCCGGTCTACTTCGTCATTTTCTATCCGGAGCCTGAACCTGAACAGACCCTGATGGATGTTCTCCATGCCCTCAGGCTCTTCGTCGAAGAGGTGGCACGCCGACATCTGGATAGCCCTCCGGTGCTTTACGGAAACTGTCAGGCCGGCTGGGTGGTGACGCTGCTTGCGACCGATTGTGAAGGCCTGGCGGGGCCAATCGTGTTGAACGGTTCGCCGCTGTCCTACTGGGCGGGTGAATCGGGTGTAAACCCGATGCGGGTCGCCGGAGGTTTGCTCGGCGGTGCATGGCTCACCCATCTAACCGCAGATCTCGCGGATGGTCGTTTCGATGGTGCATGGCTGGCTCAGAACTTCGAGAACCTGAAGCCGGAAAAGGCGATTTGGGAAAAATATGCGAACCTCTTCAGCCATATCGATACCGAACGCGAGCGTTTCCTTGATTTTGAGCGCTGGTGGAACGGCTTCTATTTCCTCAGCCGCGAGGAAATGCTGGCAATCGTCGAAAATCTGTTTGTCGGCAACAAGCTCGAACAAGGCCTGGTGCGTATCTGCGAAGGCTGCCTTGCGAACTTGCGCCGCATCGCCAACCCGATCGTTATCTTCGCGTCTTACGGCGACAATATCACCCCACCGCATCAGGCCCTGGGCTGGATACCTGCGGTATACAAGGACACGGACGACCTGAAACAGGCCGGTCAGCGGATCGTCTACCTGACCAATCCCCATGTGGGGCACTTGGGAATTTTCGTCTCGGCCAGCATCGCCCGACTGGAACACAGGGCCATCCTGGAAAGCCTTGAAGAGATCGAGGCCCTCCCCCCCGGTCTCTATGAAATGAAGATCGACAATCCGTCCAGAGATCCCGACTGTCACAAGCCTGCTTATGAGGTTCGTTTCGAGCCGCGCCGGGTTGAGGACCTTCAAACCGACTATCCGCGTGACGCCTTTGAGCGTGTCCGCCGGACATCCGAATTCAGCGAGAATGTATATGCGACATTCTTCAGCCCCTGGGTTCGGGCGTTTTCCAATCCATGGTCGGCGGAAATTCTCAAATGGCTGCATCCGATGAGGGCCAGCCGGTATCTTTATTCCGAGGCGTTCAATCCGTGGATGCCCGGTGTGGCGGCAGCGGCTGAAACGATCCGGAAAGACCGTAAACCTCTTGAGGCCGATAATTCGGCGATCGTGCATGAGCGCGAAATTTTTGAGGATGTCGGCAAGAGCTTCGAAGTCTGTAGGGAATTCCGCGATGCAGCGTACGAACGCATCTTCACCGCGCTTTACGGGCAATAGAAAATGAAAGTGCTCCAGACCATGTCCCGGAGAATGGGAGGTGCCACCTACGACGACCCGCAGGGAGCCAGAACCGGTGCGTTTGCGCCGTTTGACGTCGTCGTCCGCATCAACAATGCGAACCAATCCGAACGTGCGCATGGCCGGATGTCCACTGCGTCGAAAACAATGGTTCGACCACTTACACAGAAAGGGAAATCCGCCAAATGAACCTGCGCGACAATCTGCCGAGATATCTGGTGCTGGGCTTTTTCGTAATTGGCGGAGGTCTGTGGCTCTGGAAAACATTCGGATCGGAAAAAAGAACATCTGCCGTCAGCGTAGCAGTCTCAGTGCCGCAACTCTCCGAAATCGCCCTGAAAGGCAAACAAGCGTTTGATTCAGTATGCGCGGATTGCCACGGCGCCAACGCGGCGGGAACCGACAAGGGCCCGCCGCTGGTCCACGACATCTACAATCCCGGACACCATACCGACGAGTCATTCCTAGTCGCGGCGAGGTTCGGCGTGCGCCAGCACCACTGGCCCTATGGAAACATGCCTGCACAGCCACAAATGAGTCAGGAAGAGGTGGCAACGATCATCAAATATGTGCGCGAACTGCAGGCAGCCAACGGCATCACCTACCGGCCGCACACCATGTAGAAGGCCAAATGGCGGGAGGTCGGGCTGGGTGATTGACATACCCCCTGAATGGCTTCCCATAATAGGTTGTTGGATAAGGATATTATCTAATGGAGGGAAATATCATGTTTGCGAAAGACGTGATGACGACGTCCGTAATAACGGTCGGCCCGGACACAAGCGTGCGCGACGTCGCAAAAGCCCTAGCCGACAAGCGGATCAGCGCAGTACCAGTTGTGAATGCCAAAGGCAACATGGTCGGCATCGTCAGCGAGGGTGACCTGATCCGGCGCACCGAAACCCAAACGGAGCGCCATCCTTCATGGTGGATGGCGCTTCTGGCCGCCCCGGAGGACAAGGCACTCGACTATATCAAGTCGCACGGCGGCACGGCGAAGGACGTGATGACACGGGACGTAAAAACCGTGGGTGAGGACGCGTCTCTCGAGGAAGTCGCCGACTTGCTGGAACGCAACCACATAAAACGGGTCCCGGTCGTCACAAACGGACAACTCGTGGGGGTCGTGAGCCGTGCCGATCTGCTGCGTGGACTGGCGACGCCAAAGCCGGCCACGGAACAGGCTGCGAAGGATGACAAAACGATCCGTGGCAAAGTGGAACAGGCTTTGAAGGAAACCGGAATAGACCGGCAATTTGTGACCGTTACCGTATCCGGCGGCATCGCCCATCTTTGGGGAGCCGTCGATTCAGATCCGGAAAGGCAGGCTATACGCGTGGCAACGGAGAACGTGGCCGGTGTCAGGGAGGTCGACAACAAAATCAATGTCTTTCCGCCGATGGTACGCGCCGCCATGTGGGCCGACTAATCAGGAGCGCCGCATGCCGCCCTGTCCTGTCTAAGAAAGCTTCGTCAGCGAGACCATCGCCCAAAGCCGTCCAGGACAGAATTTGGGAGGTACGGTTAAAAGGCCATGAAACGCCAAAGCCGAAACAAGAACCAGTCTCAAAGGGGCATGCAATTGGACAAGAAGGAATACCGTGCCCAATTGCATGCCCTGCAAATCGAACTGGTGAAACTTCAGAAGCATTTCATTCAATGCGACGATCGGATTCTGGTCCTGATCGAAGGCCGTGACACGGCCGGCAAGGACGGTGTCATAAAAAGGATCGTTGAGCATCTGAGCCCGCGGGAAACGCGCGTCGTGGCACTCGGAAAGCCATCGGATCTCGACCGCACCGGCTGGTACTTCCAGCGCTACACCGCACACCTTCCCAAAGCCCGGGAGTTCGTGCTGTTCAACCGCAGCTGGTATAACCGCGCGGGGGTGGAGCGGGTCATGAAATTCTGCACGGAAGCAGAGTACGAGGAATTCATGGAGACGGTCCTCGACTTCGAGCACATGCTGGTGCGTTCGGGTATCAAGCTGCTGAAATACTATCTCGACATTTCCCGGGACGAACAGAAACGCCGCCTTGAAGACCGGCGCACCAATCCGCTCAAGCAGTGGAAGATCAGCCCTATCGATGCAAAGGCCGTCAAGCTCTGGGACGACTACAGTTCCGCGCGGAACGAAATGCTGTCGCGGACGCACAATGCAATCACGCCCTGGACAATTGTGCATGGTGACAACAAGCGGCGTGCCCGGCTCAACCTGATCCGCGACCTGCTCCTACGCCTGCACTATTGCGACAAGGATAGCAACGTCCTGCGGTCGGATCCGGAAATCGTGTTCCCGTATCACGAAGACTATGTCCGCAATGGAATGATCATCCCGTGAACGGCCGGATGGTACATGCCAAACTTACCTCGTCGGTAGTGCCAACTTCAGCCCGGCCGATCTGGAACGGTTCGGCTCCTACCGTTTCGGGCGCCAGACAACCATGTTCCGGACGACACCATCTCCGCAGACAAGGTGATAGGCCGCCGCGAGGACGTGCACGCTCACCAGGGTCAGGATCAGATTCCAGAACATCAGATGGAAGGGAACAGCGCCCTTCCAGAGATAGGACGCGACAAAGCCGGTCAACGCCTGACCGAGAACAGCCAGATACAGTGCCCAGTGCACCGCATGGGCCCCCTTCGTTTGCCAGTCCCGGCTTCCGGTTTTGCCCTGACGGGGGTTCAGGAAAATCAATCCGAGACGGATCACCATGAGCAGCCCGATCAACATGCCGGCATAATTGTGCACCATGTGCATCAACAGATCGGCTTTCGATGGTGGCAGGAACGGGTTGTGTGTTCGCGGGATCGCCTTTGACGTATACCACTGCTCGGCGATCAGGATAACGACGGACCAGTGAAGCACGATCTGCAATCGTGTATAGCGGTGCGCCGTTTGGGCTGTGTTTTCAATTCCCGGCATCTGGCAGCATCTCTCAGCAAGTCTTTTCGGCATTGGATCCGCAGAAGCGCCTCCGGACGCCGCTGGGTCAATATCGGCAAGGATACAGCTATCCAGTTACCGCATTGCCAATGGGCATAGCCCGGGTATCACTGCCGCTTGCGAGTCGCCGAAAGTCCGGAAGCCTGGCCAAGGTCATTAAGGATCGGACAGTCGGGGCGATGATCTCCCGCGCAAGCATCGATCAAATGTGCCAATGTCCTTTGCATGGAATGGAGTTGGGAAATCTTCTCTTCGATCCGAGCCAGATGCTTCTCCGCGATCTGTTTCACGTCGGCGCTCGCCCGACCATCGTTTTCGTAAAGCTCCAGGAGGCTTCTGCAATCTTCGATCGAAAAACCGAGAGACCTTGCCCGGCCAAGAAAGGCCAATTTATAAAGATCTCTGTCCTGGAAGCTGCGATAGCCATTGTCCCCTCGCAAGGGTTTGATCAACCCGATATCCTCGTAATAACGGATCGTCTTTGCCGGAACACCGGACAGTTGTGATACGTCGCCGATATTCATAATGCTCTCCCTTATTCGGCCGCTTCCGCCAATAAAGCTGCTACTTGCGGTGCCGGCGTTTCCTTTTCGTCCATCGGAGGCTTGATCCGGCGAAGGCGCAGTGCGTTCGTCAGTACGAAGACCGAGGATAGGGCCATGGCGGCGGCGGCGAGAACCGGTGACAGTAGGAGCCCGAAGGCCGGGTAAAGCACGCCGGCGGCGACCGGGATCAACGCGGTATTGTAACCGAATGCCCAGAACAGGTTTTCCCGGATATTGGTCATGGTCCGCTTCGACACTTCGAACGCATTGACCACGCCGCGCAAGTCGCCCGACATCAGCACGACATCGGCGGATTCGATGGCCACATCCGTGCCGGTGCCGATGGCGATGCCCACGTCCGCATGGGCGAGCGCGGGCGCATCGTTGATGCCGTCGCCGACAAAGGCGATCTTCCGGCCAACCCCGCGCAGCTTCTGAAGGGCGGCAACCTTGCCTTCGGGCAGGACGCCGGCGACGACATGGTCGATGCCCGTCTCCACGGCAATGGCCTCGGCCGTTTCTCGCTTGTCGCCGGTGATCATGGCGACCTGAAGCCCTTGTGCATGAAGGGCCGCAATCGCGGCGCGGCTTGCAGGCTTCACCGGGTCCGCAACGCCCATAACCGCGGCAATCCGGCCATCGATAGCGGCAAAGAGCGCGGTCCGGCCGCGCCTGGCCAGGTCGGTTTCAATCTCCGCCAACGGCCCCAGGTCGATACCCTCGCGGCTCATCAGGCGGTCCGCGCCAACGATCACCTGCGCTCCACCGGCGGTCGCCTGAACGCCGTAACCGGTGATCGAGGTGAAGTCCGCGACGCCGACCTGCGCGACGCCTTCGCCGCGCGCCGCCCGCACGATGGCGGCGGCAATCGGGTGTTCCGACCGGTCCTCGACCGCCGCGACCCGCGCCAAAACGTCATCGCGGTCAAATCCTTGGGCGAGGACAAGATCGGTCAGCTCCGGCCGGCCTTCGGTCACTGTGCCGGTCTTGTCGAGCGCGACGACCTCGACCGCGGTCAGTTGCTGCAGGGCATCGCCCTTTCTGAACAACACGCCCATCTCGGCCGCGCGGCCAGTGCCGACCATGATCGACGTCGGCGTGGCCAGGCCCATGGCGCAGGGACAGGCAATGATCAGCACGGACACGCCCGCGACCAGCGCCAGCGTCAACGCGGGACTGGGACCGAGGATTAGCCACACCAGCACCGTCAGCGCCGCAACGGACATGACCACCGGGACAAACCAGAGGGTGATGCGATCCACGAGCCCCTGGATCGGCAGCTTGGCCCCTTGCGCCTCTTCGACCATCCGGATGATCTGCGCAAGTGTGGTGTCGGCCCCGACCCGGGTGGCGCGGAACTGAAAGGCCCCCGCCCCGTTCACAGTTCCGCCAGTGACGCCGGCCCCCAGCGTCTTGGCAACTGGCACCGGTTCACCGGTGATCATGCTTTCATCGACGTGGCTTTCGCCTTCCGTCACCTCGCCGTCGACGGCGATGCGTTCTCCCGGCCGGACGACGACGATGTCGCCCGCATGCAGGTCTTCAATTGACAGTTCAACCGGTTCGCCATCGCGCAGAACCCGCGCGGTTCGAACCTGAAGACCGAGCAGCTTCTGGATTGCCGCTCCGGTGCGGCCCTTGGCGCGCGCCTCCAGAAACCGTCCGAACAGGATCAGCACGACGATCACAGCAGCGGCCTCGTAATAGACCGACCTGACCGCATCCGGCAGCAGTACCGGAAAGAAGGTGGCAATCACGGAATAGGCATAGGCCGCCGCCGTGCCGACGGCGACGAGGCTGTTCATGTCCGGGGCGCCCTTGAGAAGCGCCGGAATACCCTTGAGATAGAAAGCACGGCCCGGCCCGGCAAGGACCGCGGTCGTCAGGGCGAACTGGATCAGCCAGCTTGTCCGATGTCCGATGGTGTGCCCGATCAGGTCGTGCATCCCCGGGATCACGTGACTGCCCATTTCCATCAGGAAGACAGGCAGCGCCAGCATAGCGGCCAGGACCACCCGGCGGGCAAGCGCCCGGGCCTCCTCCTCCTTGCGGGCTGTACGGTCCTGGGTGGCACTCGCTTCGGCAACCTCCGCTGGATATCCGGCAGCCGTCGCAGCAGCCGCCAATGCAGCGGGACCGGTCATGCCTTCCAGGTAGGTGACACTTGCCGTCTCGGAGGCGAGGTTGACGTTCACCTCGGTTACGCCGGGGACCGCGGACAGCGCCCGGTCCACCCGTCCGACACAGGACGCGCAGGACATGGAGCCAACGTTCAGCGTCACACTGGCGCGGCGTGCGGGATACCCGAGTTCATCAAGGCGCTTTGCCGCGGTCATCAGCCGCTCCGGCCCGTCAGCCGTCAACTGGGCGGTTTCGCTGGCCAGGTTGACCGATACATCGCTCACGCCTTCCAGAACGGCCAAAGCGCGATCCACGCGCCCGACGCAAGATGCACAGGACATTCCTTCGATGGAAAGTGTTGCATGGGTTTCGCTGGACATGTCGTCTCCGATTTTCGAATTTCCACGAAAATAGGGTTTCCAGTTACTGGAAGGTCAAGGCTGGCAGAAATAAAATTTTGAACGGGTCCCGGATCTTGACCTTCCACCAACTGGAAACTCCATATTCGAAAAATTCCAGCAAAGGAGCACTGCCATGAGATTTCACGTACCCGATATGAGCTGCGGCCACTGTAAGGCGGCTATCGACACGTCCGTCAAGGGCGCCGACGGATCGGCGCAACTGGACTTCGATATGGAAAACAGGATCGTTTCGGTCGAAAGCCAGCTCTCTGCCGATCAGGTCATGGCCGCTCTGAAGACGGCCGGGTATGAAGCCTCACCGGCCCAGTCGGCGTTGTGATTCCACCTGCACCGCAGGATCGAACGGTAAGACCTGTCGGCAGGGCCTGTCTTTGGCCGTATGGTATCACCATGCGGCCTTTTCCAGCCCGGCAAGGGCGCTATTATCCGTTACAGTGATTTCGGCCCGCTACCCGTTCGGAACGTTTGTGGCCCTGGCAGCAAAGCCCGTCATATCGAGCTAAAGCGGAACGCCCTGCTTGTCCCGAACGCCTCGGCCGGCGCATCGAAAATCGGAGAGAACCCGAAATGTCGTCCTATGAGACCCGTGACTCCCATGCCCCGACCACGACGTCCGGGCATGGGGCCGAGATGGTTTACACCTGCCCCATGCATCCGGAGATAAGGCAACCGGAACCCGGCGACTGTCCGAAATGCGGGATGCATCTGGTTCCAGAGGGCGAAGCCGGCCAGCACCATCACGGTCATGGTCACGGTCACCATCATGCCCACGCGACCGGTGACGCGCCGTCCGGAAAAGGCGGCCAATACGATACTGTGCCGGCGGGATATTCGGGATCTGTCTATACCTGCCCGATGCACCCGGAAGTCCGCCGCACCGAACCGGGATCCTGCCCGATCTGCGGCATGGGACTGGAACTTGAAAACGCGGCGATGGCCGACGAGGGGCCGAACCCGGAACTCGTGGATTTCACACACCGGCTATGGGTCGGCGCTGTCCTGACCGTTCCCCTGCTCGTCTTCACCATGGGACCCTATGTGGGCCTGTCGGGCGTGCGCGATATCTTCGGCGAGCGGATAACGCTCTGGATCGAATTGGTCCTGGGAACACCCGTCGTATTGTGGTGCGGCTGGCCTTTCCTCACCCGCGGCTGGAATTCGTTCCGTTCGCTCAATCTCAACATGTTCTCGCTCATCGGCATGGGTGTCATGGCCGCCTGGACCTTCAGCGTCGTTGCGGTTCTGGCTCCGGGGATCTTTCCCGACGGGTTCCGGGACGCCGAGGGTCATGTCGGCGTCTATTTCGAGGCGGCCGCCGTCATCGTGGTCCTGGTGCTTCTCGGCCAGGTCATGGAACTGCGCGCGAGAGAGGGCACCGGCAAGGCCATCAAGGCGCTTCTGGACATGGCCGCGAAGACCGCGCGGGTAATCCGCTCCGATGGCAGCGAGGAAGAGGTCCCGCTGGAGGATGTCCAGATCGGCGACCGTCTGCGTGTGCGCCCCGGCGACAAGGTGCCGGTCGACGGCGTGGTGACCGACGGCCGTTCATCGGTCGACGAAAGCATGATCTCGGGCGAACCGGTGCCGGTCGAAAAGACACCCGGCGATCCGGTGACCGGAGCGACCATCAACGGCACGGGCAGCCTGATCATGGAGGCAACGCGCGTCGGCGCCGACACCATGCTCAGCCAGATCGTCGAAATGGTCGCAAACGCGCAGCGCAGCCGCGCGCCGATCCAGAAATACGCCGACAAGGTTGCCGGCTGGTTCGTCCCGACGGTCATCGGCATCGCGGTTCTCGCGTTCATCGGCTGGGCGCTGTGGGGACCGGCCCCTGCCCTGTCCTACGCCCTGATCGCCGCCGTGGCCGTCCTCATCATCGCCTGTCCTTGCGCCCTCGGCCTTGCCACGCCCATGTCGATCATGACAGCAACCGGACGCGGCGCGCAGACAGGCGTGCTGATCAAGAACGCGGAAGCACTGGAACGCTTCGAGAAGGTCGACACCTTGATCGTCGACAAGACCGGGACGCTGACCGAGGGCAAGCCCCGGCTGGTGGCCGTGCTCCCGGAGGATGGCCATGACGAGCAGGAGGTATTGCGTCTTGCCGCTACCCTTGAAAGGGGATCGGAACATCCGCTGGCTGAAGCAATCGTCGCCGGCGCGGAAGACCGCGGCGTACAGTTGGGCGAGGCCGAAGACTTCGAGGCCGTCACCGGCAAGGGCGTCAAGGGTACGGTCGACGGCAAGAGCGTCGCTCTCGGCAATCTGAAGCTGATGGAGGAACTCGGGCTCCAGGTCACCGCACTGGCAGACAAGGCGAACGCCCGGCGCGACGAAGGCGAAACCGTGATGTTCGTCGTGCTCGAGGGCACGGTCGCCGGTCTCGTCAGTGTCGCCGATCCGGTCAAGGAGACCACTCCCGCTGCGCTGAAGGCGCTGCATGAGCTTGGTTTCCGCATCATCATGGCGACCGGCGACAACGAACGGACGGCGAAAGCGGTCGCCGCGCGGCTCGGCATCGATGAAATCCGCGCGGACGTCCTGCCCGAGGACAAGGCACGCATCATCAAGGAACTGCAAACGGCGGGACGCAAGGTCGCCATGGCCGGTGACGGGGTGAATGACGCCCCTGCCCTGGCGCAGGCCGATGTGGGCATTGCCATGGGCACCGGCGCGGACGTGGCCATTGAATCGGCCGGTTTCACGCTGGTCAAAGGCAATCTCGACGGCATCGTGCGCGCCCGCAGACTCTCACGCGCCACCATGCGCAACATCCGGCAGAACCTGTTCTTCGCCCTGATCTATAATGCGTTGGGCGTGCCGGTCGCGGCAGGCGTGCTTTATCCTGTTTTCGGTATCCTTATCAGCCCGATGTTCGCCGCTTTTGCCATGAGCGCATCATCCATTTCCGTGGTGCTCAATGCGCTGCGCCTGAGAGGAGCAAAAATCTGATACGGAAAGCGAATAGCCGGCAGCCTCTCGTCGTCGAAGAACCCCGGCACTGGAGAGCCTGTTGATCTCGTCCAGCGGATCTTATGGGCTCTGGTCGCTGGTTTTCGTCAACTCGGCGATTTTCATCGTCTTTGCCTTCAGTTTCTTCAAGCCGAAGACTGCGCAGGACTGGCGCAGCCTTGGCGCGTTCAGTGCTTTCGTCCTGGCGCTCTTTACGGAGATGTACGGCTTTCCCCTGACGATCTATCTGCTTTCAGGTTGGCTTCAGACTTTCGAACCTGACGTCGACTGGAATTCCCATGTCAGCGGGCATCTCCCGGAAGTGCTTTTAGGATGGCAGGCGAATCCGCATGCAGGCCTGTTTCACATCGCCAGTTTCATTTTCATTGGGTGCGGCTTCTGGCTCCTCGCTGTGGCCTGGCGCCACCTCTGGGCGGCGCAGAGGAAAGATCGGTTGGCCGTGGCCGGTCCCTACGCCCGAATGCGCCATCCGCAATATGCAGGTTTTGTGCTGATCATGTTCGGCTTCCTGGTGCAGTGGCCGACCATCCTGACTCTGGTGATGTTTCCAATATTGGTTTGGATGTACGTGCGCCTTGCTCGCCATGAAGAAGCCGATAGCCGGGCGCGTTTCGGATCCGAATGGGACTCCTATGCAGGCCGCGTACCCGCTTTTGTTCCATCCCGTTTAACTTCCGACAGGCAAGCTGGTAATGGCGGTCAACGCTCTACCAAGAACTCCGAGCGGGAATAACAACTGGTCCGGGAGTTTCGCGCGCCAAGAGAAATCCGCGTACCCTCCGTTATCAACTTGCGATAAATACTGCTGCATTCCAGACGCTGTTGCCGTACTCCGGCGCCAATTAATTGTACGCGACCGACTTTTCTATAGGGATCCTTGCCCAGCCTGGCCTTTCGAACAAGAAGGTGCCGTATCCCGTCCACCTTACGAGGGAATAAAGGATCAGGGGACTGACGAGCGATCCGGCGAACACAACAACACTCAATATGCCGACATCGGAAATCAGCCCGCTCCACTGCAAGATCCCGCGAATGATCGACATGGGAATTGTGAAGGCTACATAGACGACCAGTGAATGCTCGCCGATCCACCTGAGCCATTCGAACCTCGGGCTCCTCACAAACAACGCGCCCATGACGCACAAGGCGAAGGTACCGGCAACTGCGAGGAACAAATGGACCGGAGGAATAGCTGCAAGACCCATCTGCATTTCGGCCGGGTGAAGGGCATAGCCGGGCGAAAACACGAGCAGGTAGTTCGCAATGGCCCAAATGCCCAGTCCGACCAAAGAAAGTCGCCAATGTCGTTCCGAAAAAGCAACAATCCTGAAGACCAGCGGAGCTGCGGCGTAGCCAAGATAAAAAAAGACAAAATAGGCGAAGAACTGCGTAACGAGATAGCTGGGTGAAACGTAACCTGTCATCTGCAGCACCGCCGCAACCAAAATGACCACCCAATGTGGCATATTCACCCGCCACAATAGTTTTGCCGCTAGCGAGAACACTGCGAGCATATAGATGAACCAGAGAACTCCGTAAGGTTGTACAACAGCCCACGCAAGATCGAGCAACATCTGATCTGGCCGCCCGCTGAAAATGCCGATTTTCAGGCAGATAGAGATCAAGGCCCAGAGCCCGTAAAAATAAAGGTAATGAATGATGCGCCGGTCCGCGTAACGCCGCCAGGGTCTGGCAATGACGTTGGAGAGGAACAGGCCAGAAATGAGAAAGAATTCCGGCATTCGGAAGGGTGTGGCGAAACCGATCGCGTAGTGAAGAAACCCAACCTTCCCGGTGTGTTCGCCTGTGTTATACGTTGCATACATCATGACAACCAGGATGATGCAGATCCCTTTGGCTGCATCGACCCATGGCATGCGCTGAGACGTTTCAATACGCGCCCCCTCAGTCAACGTACTATCGCCCAAACTTCCGCCCATCAGTTTTCCTCCCTAATCCGGAGAGTTCCCCCCTCGGCAGTCAAAGAAATTTCATCAATCTTTTCCAAAAACTCACAATTCCAGAACTAACAATTCTGTAATCTTTATTAATGGGTTAATTCGTATTGCGATTGCAGTCTATCATCCGAACGAGGGCCAGCCGTAATGCTTTCGGTCACATACTCATAAACAGGATTCCCTTTGAGCGTGAGTTCTGATTCACTGAGCTCAATGAGTGGAGGTCAGGATGGCACGCTTCGATCTGACGGATTTCGAGTGGTCTGTGATAGAGCCGCTTCTGCCGACAAAGGTGCGAGGAGTACCCCGCGCCGATGACCGCAAGGTTCTGAACGGCATCTTCTGGCGGTTGCGCACAGGAGCTCCCTGGGCGGATATACCGGTGCGCTATGGCCCGTACACGACCTGTGTCAACCGCTTCAACCGATGGCGCAAGGCTGGGCATTGGGCGCGCATTCTTGAAGCCATATCAAATGCTTACGACGGCGACGTGCAGATGATCGACTCCTCATCGATCCGCGTTCACCAGCATGTTGCCAACGACCAAAAAAAGACGAACGATCCCGTTGCATGGGTCGCTCGCGCGGCGGCCTGACCACCAAGATCCATGCACTCGTTGACGCCGAGGGACGACCGATCCGCCTCAAGTTGACCGAGGGCCAGACCCACGACGGACGCTCGGCCGCCGATATGTTCGAAACCCTCAGTGCCGGACACATCCTGCTCGCCGACCGCGCTTATGACGGCGATGCCTTGCGCACCGAAATGGCGTCGCGGGGCACATGGGCCAACATCCGCGCCATGCCGAACCGCGTCAAAACATTTCCACTCAGCGCCTGGGTCTATCGGCAGCGCAACGCTGTCGAGAGGTTCTTCAACAAACTCAAACACTTCAGGGCCGTTGCCACACGATACGGCAAGCGCGACGAAAATTTTCTTGCCTCAGTCCAACTCGCTTCAATTCGCATCTGGTTGCCAACTTGTGAGTCGGTCACCTAGGCTTCGGGCCCATAAGATTTATATGCAAATCAGCTGGAGGTTGTTTCATGTGCGGACGCCCCACATCATCAAGCTCCTGAATAGGAGTTGACGATGTCTGATGGGTTCTTCTGGCTCAATGATGAGCGTAATAAACGGCATTATTCATGTCTTGAAGTCGGGCGGTCGCTGGATCGATGCGCCGAATGTCTATGGCGCCAGGAAAACCCTTTACAATCGCTTCGCGCGTTGGTCCGAAAAGTGTGTCTGAACGAGAGAGCTTCGAATTGAAGTTCCAAATTGTAGAGACCCGTGTTTGACGTGATGATCGAAAGTACGGCCATTTGGGCACGGCAACGTTAAAACAATTTTTAATATATCACCATCTAAGGGAGCGAAAACAATGAAAACTGGTTCATCAAACATAGTAAAAATAGTTGCCTCTATTGCACTAAGTTCCATTTTTCTGTTATTTGCTCTTGGGTGGCGCCCGAATTTTTTCGAGAATTTTAACTCAGAAACTGTAAAGACGCTTGTCGAACATTCAGGTATCTGGGGACCACTTTTCATTATAGCTCTAATGACGCTAGCTATTGTCGTCAGTCCTCTTCCAAGTGCCCCAATCGCACTCGCTGCTGGAGCTGCATACGGGCATACTCTGGGCACGATTTACGTTGCAACCGGTTCTTGCCTCGGTGCAACGATTGCGTTTTTAATTGCGCGAAAGCTCGGACGAAATGCGATTGTTCGTCTTTTGGGTGAATACGCAAACTATGGTTTTTTGGGTTCTCAAAATGCTCTGACCATCACGGTCTTTACAACCCGAGTCATACCTTTCATTTCTTTCGACGCTGTGAGTTACGCAGCAGGCCTAAGTGGGCTTTATTTATGGCGGTTTATCATCGCAACTATCGCCGGAATAATACCTGCAAGTTTTGTTCTTGCACACTTTGGCGCAGAAGCAATGAATGGCCCGATTGAACCCGCAGAATTGTTGACGCTAGGTTTGGGAATATTTACCGCCCTTCCATTGCTTTGGTTAACTCTTCGTAGACGTTTAAGACCAAAGAGCTGGCGCGACCACCGCGGCCATAATTAGGACACTGAAGATTGGATGCGATACCAGGGAGTTGCGCCTTGCCACCGTTGACGAGCAATGCGCTGCACAACCGTATAGCCTTTCGAAGTTTAGCGAAATTCAACGCGCGAAGATCCTTGCGTGAAGGCCATTTGAATAGATATTTTTTGCTCTTAACTGAAACGTATTTGTGATTTGAGGGAGAGAAAAAGAAGCGATATGGTTGCTTTTGACACTCATCTTAGCTTGATCCTTTACGTTTCGGAAAATGGCAAAATAAAATTTGCAAAATGCAAATAGGTTTTGACATTCACAAGGCAAATGAATGATCGAGCATGGAATAGATTTGAAAAACAGGTTGAGGTACAGGCTGATGGTCAAGGTTGCCATTAATTGCCTTAACGGAAATCTTTCATGAAGATATTCCACGCTATTGCATTGGCAGCATCGGCGCTATTGCCTGTTGGATGTGTTGGCACCGCTTTCGAAATGGATTCTCGCGGCGAAATCGCGATTCCCGCCAGCATTGAAACGTTGATGAGGAGCAAAGGTACCAAATCAACGGACCCCTTGTTTATTAGAATTTTCAAACAAGAAAGTGAACTTGAGGTCTGGAAACAAAATCGAGTTGGCAAGTATGTTCTACTAAAAACTTATGCGATGTGTCGCTGGTCTGGCGACTTGGGGCCCAAAAAAGCTGAAGGTGACCGGCAATCGCCGGAAGGTATTTACGAAGTAACGCTCCCAAGATTAAATCCAAATTCTCAGTATTATCTGTCGTTTGATTTAGGTTATCCCAACAAACTTGAACGAGCGAGAGGCTACACCGGAACTGCCTTAATGGTTCACGGTGCCTGTTCCTCCTCCGGTTGCTTTGCAATAACTGACGATCAAATAGGTGAGGTGTACGCTCTGGCTCGAGAAGCATTACGCGCAGGGCAGCCTGCAATCCAGGTCCAGTCACTTCCCTTCCGTATGACACCCAGGAACCTTGCATTACACAAAAGCAATGCAAACTTCAATTTTTGGTTAGATTTGAAAGAAGCCTCTACAAGATTCGATGTATTGCAAGAGCCGCCTGATTTTGGGTTCTGCGAAGGGAGATACCGTTTTGGTATTTCGAAAACATCTGCGCCTCAATATGGGCCACTCGGAAAATGTCCTCAACTCGAAGCTCCACCTGCCAATGTAACTGAAAAGTTGGATGCTGATTTAAGATCAGCAGAACAACTCCTAGAAGAGGAACGTAGTGTTGAATTATCATACGTCGACGGTGGAATGCATACCAGATTTAGAACCGTTCTTCTAAACAAAGGAGCAGAATTTTTATCAAAACAAACGTCTAATAATGGTGTACCAATAAGCAGGCCTAAAGCAGCTTTGTCTGACCCGTTCAATCGCATGCTTGGCCAGCCATGATTGCTTTTCCAATTTATCCAATTGTCATTTCCACTATCAATAATCAAGTAGATAGGAAATTGGAAAGATAATTCCAAAAAGCAATGGCTGGTGAACTAGGTATATCAAAAGGCTATTGCGCCCCATCCACACTAAGCTTCGTGTCAATTGAGTGTCAGGCAGGTCTGCGGCCGACCTTGAATTGAAGTTTTTTGAGAGCGAAACCTTCGTGAGGAAAATTCCTATCATAGTCAATCCAGCCCAAGGTAAAATTGGGACGAAATCGTTGCTTGGCGGAGGGAAGGCCGAAAGGCCGGTCCAAGCAAACCATCGCGTGTTTAATAAATCCAACGCTACAAATTGAGGAACAATTAGAAACACTAAGCCGGTGGATAATGCCCCTAGCGGTGGCAATCTAAGGAACAAAACGCCAAGCAAAGAAGAAACAGCAATCGCATGTAGTATCCCAAAATAAATGTAAGTTTCCGGAAAAGCGAAACTAGTAACAATAGAAATTGTGAATGCTGCCGTAACTATCACCAGTACTCGTTTTGCGAATTTTTTTAGCTTGAGCTCTTCGTTGTGTGCGAGTACGAGGCTTACACCGACAAGAAACATAAACGTTCCGGCAAGAAGACGTCCGAATAAAAGCCAAACTGAATTAAACGCAAGACCCCGTACGAGTCCTGATAATTCCAAATCCCAAACAACATGGAAAAGAACAACTCCAGCAATCGCAATCCCTCGTACTGCGTCAACTAGAAGAATTCGATGATTTGTTAAATTGGAACTACTATTCCAAGATCCCGTCATTTCACACTCCGGAATTAAATTTTATTTAAGATATCAAGAGATCGATCTCCCAACCGAAAACCACACAACTTCCAACAAGAAAGCGTTTCAAGCCAACGGACAACGACAAAATTGAAATAAATGTTTCCAATAAGTTCGCTGAAGCATACGTCCCGGAAACATTACGCCTCAAATCCAGACGAAAGAAACCTTTCCATCTAGGTCACATACTCATAAACAGAATTCTCTTGTAGGGAGAGTTCTGATTCACTGACCGCCGTGAATGGAGGTCAGTATGGCACGCTTCGATCTGACGGATTTCGAGTGGTCTGTAATACAGCCCCTACTACCGACAAAGGTGCGTGGTGTACCGCGCGCTGACGATTGCAAGGTCCTGAACGGCATCTTCTGGGTCTGCGCACGGGGGCACCCTGGGCCGAGATACCAGTGCGCTACGCGCCCGTACACGACCTGTGACAACCGCTTCAACTACTAGCGCAAGGCTGGCCATTGGGCGCGTATTCTTGAAGCGGTATCAGATGCTTACGACGGTGACGTGCAGATGATCGACTCGTCATCGATCCGTGTTCATCAGCATGCCGCCAACGGCCAAAAAAGACGGGCGATCCCGTTGCATGGGTCGCTCGCGCGGCGTCCTTACCACCAAGATCCATGCGCTTGTCGATACCGAGGGACGGCCGATCCGCCTCAAGTTGACTGAGGGCCAGGCTCACTACGGACGCTCGGCCGCCGACATGTTCGAAACGCTTAAGGCCGGTCACATCCTGCTCGCCGACCGCGCCTATGACAGCGATGCGTTGCGCGCGGAAATGGCCGGGCGAGGCGTATGGGCCAACATCCGCGCCATGCCAAACCGCGTCAAATCCTTCCCGTTCAGTGCCTGGGTCTATCGACAGCGCAACGCCGTCGAGCGCTTCTTCAACAAACTCAAACACTTCAGGGCCATTGCCACACGATACGACAAGCGCGACGACAATTTTCTCGCGTCAGTCCAACTCGCTTCAATCCGCATCTGGCTGCGAACTTATGAGTCGGTCACCTAGGGCTTGTGGGGATTCATCTCGAGTTTATCACGGCAGCAGCGAGGTAAATAAATGCCTCGTAGCTGCGGTCGGTTTTGGAGGCGCGCATGGCGATGCGTTTGAACTCTTTGAGTTTGCAGAAGAAGTTCTCGATGAGGTGTCGCCATTTGTAGATCTCTGCATCGATCTTTCGCGGCAGGGCTCTGCGGGAATGCTGAGAGATCACGACCTTGGCGCCGCGTTCATCGAGGTCAGCGACAATGGCATTGCTGTCGAAGGCTTTGTCGGCGAGCAAAGCCCCAAACTCGACACCGTCAATCAGCGGTGCGACTCCGACGCTGTCAAAACGGTGACCAGGCAGTAGGCGGAATCGAACGAGATTACCCAAGGCATCGGTCAGGGCCAGTATCTTGGTGGTCATACCGCCTTTGGATCGGCCAATGGCCTGGCTCTGAGTCCCCCTTTTGCGCCCTGACCATGGCGGTGAACCTTGACGATGGTGGCATCCACCATGGCGTATTCCATGTCCGGTTCGTCCGACAGAGCATCAAAGATGCGTTTGAAAATATCGGCCTCGCGCCAATCCCGGAACCGCCGGAAGGCCGTGCTCCAGTTACCGAACATGGCAGGAAGATCACGCCAGGGGCTGCCAGTGCGCACACCCCAAAACACGGCTTCGATGAACAAGCGGTTATTCCCGCCGCTCCGCCCGGGGTCCGTCGGTTTACCAAGGCAGTGCGGCTCTATCTTCGCCCATTGGGCGTCTGTCAGTACAAAACGATCCATCCAAAGTGTGAATCACATTCATACTGATTTGTGAATCCCCACAAACCCTTGAGCGTTTCCATTAAATTTTGGGTCATTTGACGACGGAGTCAAATCACGACGCGAAGCGCGCTGCACAGCGTGATACGGACGTTGGGCATGCGGCTGAACACCACCGAAAGGCTGGTTCCGGTCACCCTAAGGGCCGGTTGGTTTCGCCGCTAACTGCGTTGGTGCGAGCATCTGGTGGAGCCACACCGTGGTGTGTGTCAAGGCACCTCAAATTTCACCATAATGGGCCCTCTAAAATTCCCCAGTTTGGTGTCCCGGTAGTCAGCCGGATTTACAGACCGGCGGCTCCGTGTATAGCTTTTGGTGCCCGTCCCCTGCGCCTCGGCGGGGGTGGTGGCGAGATCGGCGCGTTTGCACGCATATGTCCCGGGATTAGATCCGGGTGCCCGCGAAGCCGATAGCTGGCGCCTTCGATCTGCACGACGACAGCATGGTGAAGAAGTCTGTCCAAGAGTGCGGTCGCAACAACAGGATCCCCGAAGACTTCTCCCCATTCCGCGAAGCCGCGGTTTGAGGTGAGGATCATCGCCCCTTTTTCATAGCGAGCGTTGACAAGCTGGAAGAACAGGTTGGCTCCGCCTTGTGTAATCGGCAGATAACCGATCTCGTCGACGATCAGTAGCGAGGCCCGGGCGTAGAAGCGGATCTTGTCGACCAGGCGCCCCTCCCGTTCAGCTTTGGACAGGGCCTCGATCAGATCGGCCAATGTCGCCCGGTAGACGCTTCTACCGGCTTTGACCGCAGCGACGCCAAGACCAGTGGCAAGGTGGGATTTGCCGGTACCCGGTGGGCCCAGGAAGTGGACCACTTCCGACCGTCGGACAAAGTCGAGCTGGGCAAGGGCTGCAATACGTTCGCGGTCAAGCGAAGGTTGGAAGGAGAATTCGAAGCCTTCCAGCGTCTTGATCGGAACCAGCCTCGCCGTCTTGAGGGCCACGTCGATCCGCCTGGTCTCGCGCGTGGAATACTCTTCACTGAGCAAGGCATCGATCGCTTCCACCGCCGTGATCTCACCCTGCTCCAGACGATGAAGCGTGTGATCGAGTGCTTCCAATGCACGCGGCATCTTCAGCCCGACAAGCGCCCCCGGACTCTTTCCAGAAGCTCACTTATGCCGGCACCCGTTCACTTGCCAGGCGCCGTCCGACCGCATCATAAAAGTCGAGTGATCGGTGCAATCGATCAGAGTTGCGGGAAGGTGCTGTCCGTTTCGGCGGTGCCTTGCGATGAAGGGGATCGACGCGCCGTTTGTTCTTGCCCTCCAGGATCGGGTGACGTGCGATCTCGATCCCGTCTTCGAAGATCCGGATGTCCTGGGTGTGGTTCTGCACTTCCAGTGTCCGCCTGCGGGTCGTGTCCGGCACGCTGTAGTAATTTCCGTCTACCGAGATCATGCCCTCATGACTGACCCGCCGCTCAATGGTGAGAACCGCGCTGTACGGCAATGCCGACAGTTCTTTCAGGGCTGGCTGTTCTTCCGCAAAAGCTACGTCGACAACACGGTCGGTCGTCGCGTGCACTCGCGGATTGGCCACTGTTTCCCGCCATTGCGTGAACTGGGCATTGAGATCGTCGAGGTTCCGGAAGCTGCGGGCCAGGAAGAAGTCCTGACGAATGTACCGGAACGGCCGCTCGACTTTTCCCTTGGTTTTCGCCCGATAGGGCCGGCAGGCTTTCGGGGCCGTCCCATAATGATTGAGAAGCGCCACCAGCGAGGTGTTGTACGTGACAATGCCGGCCTCGTCTTCGCCGATCACCGCAGTCTCCCTGCGGTCATAGAGAATTTCTTCCGGCGCACCGCCCTTGGCATCAAAGGCCGCTATGTGACAGCGCATCACTGATTGGAGGTTCTGGCTGGAGACGAACCGACCCCAGAGCCAACGGCTGTGCCCCAGGACCAGCGAGAAGAGCCAGACTTTCCACGTGACACCAGGCTCGTCAGTGAAGTTGACGATAAACTCAGCAAAATCTACTTGAGCCTGTTTGCCTGCTGGCGTTTCAAAACGCCGCTCAAATTGAGCCCGCGCCGGCGGCCGGATCTCGCGAAGATACTTCTTCACGGTCGTGTAGCTGCCTTCGTAGCCCAGTTCAGTGATTTCCCGCAGCAAACGCCAGCCAGATAGATCGGGGAACTCAGTAACCCGGTCCCTCAGATAATCACGATATCCATCCAATTTGCTCCCGCACGGCGGACGCGGGCTATAAACGGGAGCTTCCAGCTCATCTCTAGATATTTGCGGAACGTCTTGCGGTCATGGAAAACCAGGAAAAATCGGATAACCAGCTATGGTTTGTGAGAAACTGGCAGGGGCGGCGCTTCTGACATCAATAGCAGACCAATTCTTCTGTTCGCCGCAAGGTAGGGGTCATTAGGGAAGAGTGGTTCAGAGTCTGCCTTTCCTGTTACGCCAAAGATTTGGTCGCTTGGTACACCATATTCGACAAGAATTTGCCTTGCGACATTTGCACGGTCACTCGAGAGCTCCCACGCAGTGTAAGTTGGATCAAACCCTTGTTGACCAGCAGTGGTATGTCCCGTGATATGGATTCTATTTGGCATCCGTGAAATAACTGGCGCCATTTTTGAAAGAAGTCTTCTAGTGCTTTCGTACGGATATTTAGATCCTTCTTTAAACATTGAGCGCCCATCTTGATCGACAAGCATAATATTCAAACCTTCTTCCGTTTCCTCCAATATGATGTTTGTAGAGATTTCTGTTATTTCGGGCATTTCTTGCCAAGCTTGGCGTAGCGATGCGGCGGCGGAGGCAAATTGCCGCGGCTTCTCTATTTCCGCCTCTAACGTATCGTTCGTATTTGCTTCCGGGCCTTGCTTTCGACGTTTTTCGTGTCTCTCCTGAGCAAAGTCAGAATCTAATTCTTGTGGAATTTGGCTTATGTCCTTCATGTAATCACGGATTGGAATTCCCTCTACTTCAATAATGCCAGTTTTTCGAGATGTTTCTTTCACGCCAAATGCTTCGCGCATAGACCCAGCAACGACCTGTAGTTTCTCTTTATCTTGAATTGAAAAAGAGATAATCAAAACAAAAAATACTACAAGTAGTGACATTAAGTCGGCAAATGTCACGATCCAAAGAGGCGCGCCTCCGTCCGTCCCTTTCCCTTTTCTTCTCGACATTATTTAATACTCCGCGGAATTATACATAGTGTTTACGATCAGTCCGCAATCAAGATGAAGGTCTATATCCATTTTCATCCAGGTCAGTTAATTGATTCCTAAGTACACCAAATGCGGATTAGATCATTTCTCGTTTGTTCGGCGCCGCCCGTTTGAAACGATGTTTTCGCACTCTTGTCTGCTTGCAAGACAGTTTCACGCTCACCGAGAGCTGAATAGATTTTTTTCAGTCATGACCAACACTTGAGAGCTACTTGTTTTTGACAAATTTGAATTGCCGAATTACCCGCATTGGGCCCGATACTTTAGTATCCAATCCGAACAACTCATATCTTGCGCAACGGAGACATATTCAACTTTAACGCCAACACATTGGAACTTAGATTCAACTTTCGTTTCTAGCAGAACGTTGAAAAAGTCACTGGCGCTTTGGTTTCGATGATGATTCCTTTGGTCCTGCGGGATTTGAGATGCACGGGTGCGAAAGAACCATCCGTTGCGCAAGATCCGGAAAATTGTGACCACGGTGTTGTTTGGTCTGAGCGCCGACTTTGCAGTGCTTTATTCTTCGATGGGACGTCCTTCGATCGCACCGGTGAAGCTGCTACGAGCATTGCTGTTGCAGGCGTTTTACTCGATCCAGTCGGAACGGCTTCTGATGGAGCGGCTGGAATACGACCTTCTGTTTCGCTGGTTTATCGGTATTGGCGTTGACGATCCCGCATGGAACCATTCGATCTTTTCGAAGACGCCAGCGCAATACCAATCGGGTGAAACCTACATTCAGGGCAAGGTCAGCCGTTGCGGCGACGAACTCGCCCGCACCGCCCTCTACAAGTCAGCACATTCGCTACTTGTGCGCCCGAAGAAATGGTCGAGCTTGCGCGCCTTGGGCATGAACATCGCCAAACGTCTCGGCATGGCACGGGCCCGCGTGGCGGTAGCTCGCAAGCTGGCCGTTATCCTGCATCGCATGTGGGCCGTTGCAGCCGAATTCTGCTTTGGAAAGGAAGCCGCCGTCCCCGCATTGGCATGAGTTAGGGCAAGGAACAAAAACGAACACAGACAGTGGTTCGCCCGAGAGGGTGATCCGGAGCGTTCCTGCGGGGACGATGGGCAAGGCGATCTCGTTAGCAGGCACGATCCTGGGCAAGTTCTCCAAGGTCGTTCAACAGATTGAGTCGCCTCGCTTTCCTGACCCCATCATGCGGCGGCTCCGCGCCGACCGCGAAGAAAAGCGAGTGACCCACGGAGCGATATACTCCGGAAAAAGGGACAGGAGAAGCTTGACCTCACCGACCCCACTCAGAGAAGCCTGCTAGGCTGACACCGCCTAAAAATTTCCATCCTGGAGCGACCCAAAGACAGGGAGAACTTCAATTTTGTAGCTTACTGATCTATCCGGCACCAAGCTAACACTTCGCCATCTTTGGACATCACTTTTCTACATCGGCCAGAAATTAAATAGATATTTCATTTTCCGAAGCTGATGCGGGGCCTTTCCTTAGCATTACAAAAAATAAGACTGCATAGTTTAGTTGTTTCAAATATTTTTCCCTTCAATCATTTCCTATTGTAGTCTTCTATCTCTGACAGATCGACACCTATATCCGCCTTGTTCGGATCCTGCGCCCATAGTTGTTGACGCAGTTCGTTTTTTGGGTCCGGCGCCGCACCTTCGGTTTCCGATACCGGTGCGCCTTCCTCTGAGGCGGCCGGGTCCGGAGTTGCCAACTCAATGGCCTCACCTGGGTCTTCCGCCGTGAACACATACTCCCCATCGAAATACCCCGTCTGGTACGCCTCAATGGCATCTTCAAACCCCTCTGGAACAGGCGTGCCGTACCACTTCGTAACGACCCGGTAGACACGGGCAAACAGCGCCGTCCCGATCTTGATGTTGTTGCACGTGTCAAAGACATCGGCTGCGACCTGGGACTTGTCCGAGATGCCAATACCAACCGGATATTGCGTGATCCCGACGCGCACGACAGCTTTCCCGAGGTGATCCTGAACCAGCTTCATCGCCTCTTGCGGAGAATTCGCTTGTCGAACCAGAAACGTCTTCGACCCGGCACGCACGGTCACATTTAGCGGATCCTTGGAACCTACGGCCGCTATGAACTCTTCAACGATCGCAGGAGTCAAGGAGGGGTCGGCACATTGCTCAATCAGGGCAACATCTATCATGGGTTCACTCGTTGAATGCGATCACCAGCGGCACATCGAACAGCTTTGCCCATGCCGTGACGCTGGCGCGTTGAATGTCGGTAATGTTGCTTTCACCCGTCCACCAGCCGTTGCCGATCGCAACGATTGCGTCTGAGCCCATGGCCATGGATTGCAGAACGGGCCAAACGAGGAGCTGTTCGTAGCAGATCAGAGGCGCGGCACGGGTGCCTGCAACCTGTGTGACGGGATTATCGAAGAAGTAGGCGTTGGCGCCGTCTCCATCGCCCGTGAGCCGCCGCCAGGGCTGCCACATCGAGACCGGAACCGGAATGCGCTCGCGATAGTAGATCCGCGATCCGCTTCCCGAAATCTCCACCATGACTGTGTCGTAGCCAGTCCTTTGAACAACAGCGGCTCCTCCGATCACAGTCACCGGCAGTTCGGACAAAGCGTCCGTCCAAAGCTTTTCCGTCGTCGGCGTCCATAGTCCAAGAGCGCTTTCGGGAAGGACGGCGACTTTCGCCCCCTGCCCGGCCGCCCTTCGAACCATGGTAATGGTTTCCCGCTGCTGCTCATAACCGGCAAGCTGTCCAGCCCCTTCGTAACCGAAAGTGGTGTTGATGCCGGTCCAACCCTCGATTACCTTTGGCTCTGTCCAGAATGCGGCGGACCAGGCAGCACAACCGGCCACCACCGGAACCGCGATCCGCCAAAGGTTTGTGGTCATCATGAGCAACAGGATCGCGGTCGCTGCCAGCCCAAACCAGCTCCACCCCGGAAAGAGCACTCCGGCCGCCGTGATCGGACTGGCCCAACCCATTATCCCGAAGGGCGGCAGGCTCATCAGAACACTTGCGATCAGGTAGCGCAGCATTCGTGGCCATCCGGATCTGCGCGTCCAAAGTACCGAATGAACGGCGACAAAGACGAGCGATGCCGCGAACCACAGCCCCAGGCCGATTGCATATTGGGAGCCGAAGAAGATGCTGGCGCCCTGCGGCAAGCCCCGTGACGCTCCAAGGAAATGCGCGGCGGCCACCAGTGCCGACACGGATCGCGACGGAGCGTAAGCCCAGAAAGCCGGGAACAGCATTCCGGCCGGCAGCAGGAGCACATACCCGGACCAGCCGATTGTACCGGTCGCCATGCCTCCCAGAATACAAAACAGACTGCGCGCAAATTTAAGGTTGGAAGGTGAGGACTTCTCGCGCCAGTCCGAGAACGCCGCCCGCCGGAATGGGTCCAAAATATCTTGAGTCAAAGGAAGCCACATAATTGGAATGAACAAAGAGTGCGCCGAGGGGAACGACGCCCCCGGCATTTGTCGGCAATGCGCGCCCCAGCCCGTCCCTCGCTTGAACGGAAGAATGCACAAGTCGCTCCCCATCGACGGCAACCTGATCGCCTTCGATGGTGATGGTTTGCCCGGGCAGGGCCACGACGGTTTTGATGAGCGGTGCTATCCCGCCATCACAGAGACCTGCGGGAAGATAAAGCCGTTCGCGAGCCAGTTTGATCGCCGGCGCATCTGCAGGCGGACAGATGAACAGGGTGTCGCCCACCTGAACTTCGCGGGAGAGCGCCTCGATCCGCCAAAGTCCGAGCGGAAAGCTCGGTGTTGTGTTGATCCGGTATCCTCCGAAGGTTCCGACCGCAGCAATGCCACCCACCGTCATTCCGGCAAGCGACATGATCAGCAGAGCCCCTCGCCGACCCTTCCGCCTTGCCTCGCTAATCACCGGGTCATGCCCCGATCCTTGGAAAGATCCTTTTTCAAGGCCTGCGCCTGAGCTTTTTCGTCTGAACGCTGCTTTGCTCGTTTTTGAGCATCGATCTTCTGGATGGCATTGAACTTGGGCCATGCGTCGATAAGCTTGGTCCGGTCTTGGGCGGCGACCCGCGCACTCGCCTTCTCGAAGGCAGGCCCTTCGGGTTTCATTCCTGCCATGAATGTGCGCTCTCCAAACCGCCGGTCCAGCTTGGCGGCAACCTCGCCGAGTTCGGCCTCGACCATTTTGTCCGCCAGAAGGAACGACAGGCCGCTACTTAGATCGTTCCGGTCGATGGCATCCCGGATCCGCGACAAGACCGTCTCGGCCGCCGGTGACAGCGCCGGAATGTCGACACGCGACAGATCGCGTTCGCGCTCCAGCTCCACAGTACGCAAATCCCCGATCTCGGCCCTGAGACGAATATAGGTTTTCACATCATCGCTGAGCTGCGGAACGTTGTTCAACGCTTGCTCGCGGCTCTCGCGGGCGGCCTTGCCCGTCAGCATGCCGGTCTTGCCACGCAGCGCACCGAACTGCTCGGGCGCATTGGCCAGATCTTCCGCGAGCCTGTCCCGAGCTGTTGTTTGCGCTTCGCCACTCAGCTTCACGATGTCCTCGATCCGCATCGTTTTGACGGCCTGTTCCGGCTGCTCGAATACAAGCCGGGCGCGGTTCTGAACTTCGGCCCAATGCGTTGTCAACGTGGCATCCGACTGCAACCTGGCCTCCACAGCGTCAAGAATGGACATGGCCCACATCTTCACGCCCGCGATCCAGGGTTGTGAGGAGGCCAAATGTTCGCGTGCGTGTGTTTGGACGGTATTCATCTCCCCAGCAAGACCTCGCTCAAGACCGGTCAAGCCAATCCCCAGCTTTTCGCCGAGGGACAATAGCCGTTCACCGAGCTCCGAGAGTTTGGCCTTCTGCTCGGCAAACCAGCGGCGCTGGTTCTGCAGCATTGCCTTCGCAACTCGAAGCCCATAGAGCCCCCGGCTATTGGCATAGCCGAGTGCCTGGCCGTAAAGCTCCGAGCCCGCATAATCGAGCGTCGTATCCTTCGCGCCCTTCTTTGAAAGCACTTCTGTCAATCCGCCATTCTTCGCGAACGACAACGCCCCATGATAGAGCTTCACGTCCTCCCGGTGCCGGGTCATCGCCACATAAGACAGATGCCGGTCGAGGGAGAGCGTTGCCAGCACCTTCACCTTGTCGACCGTTGCCCCTTGCGATTTGTGGATCGTCGTCGCGTAGCCATGATCGACATTGCGATAGGTCTTCTGGTTGACCTCGACGCGCCGGACCTGATCGGAACCGATATCGCCGATCTCAGCGAGGATGCGCCCCTCACCCGCCTCGATGACCCGGCCGATCATGCCGTTCTTGACGTTTAGGTCCCTGTCGTTTTTCAGGAAGACAATCTGGTCGCCGGCGGCAAAGAACCGCTCCCCCTCTTCGCTGCGGAATTTTTCTCCTGTTTCGATCACACCACGAGCAATCAGGACCTCTCGCGCCATCCGGTTCAATCGGCGCACATCTTCCCGCAAATGCGCCAGCATCAACATCGACTTCGACGGATCATAGTCACGGGACCAATCGTCGATCAGCTTCCCGAAAACCTGATCCTTGAGCGGCATGCTGACGACATGACCGTTGGACTGATAGGCATGGATCGCCTTCGCGACCTTGCCACGCGCAAGATCCATGGACGCTTCGCGCATCCAGTTGGCGCGCTGCCGGTAGATCGTGCCGAGTTCTGCATAGCCGGTTCGCTCGGTCAGCGACCGGAAGGCGGCGCCCGCTTCAATCGGCTGCAGCTGCTCCGCGTCTCCGATCAAAACAAGTTTGGCTCCGGCCTTGGCGATCGTCTCGACAAAGACGCTCATCTGTCGGCTATCGACCATGCCCGCCTCATCGATCACGAAAACGTTCTTTCCACTGGGAAGACCTTCGCCCCTACCCCAAGACAATTGCCAGGATGCCAAAGTGCGCGATGCGATCCCGGCCTCTTTCTCCAGTCCCTCGGCAGCCTTGCCCGCAAGCGCGGCGCCGACGACCTGATAGCCGTTTGCCTCCCACACCTGGCGCGCGGCTTTCATCATCGTGGTCTTGCCCGCACCTGCCCGGCCGACGACCGACGCCATGCGCTCGTCACCCGTGATGCGCTCAATCGCAACACGCTGCTCATCGGAAAGTTTTTGCACGCTCGAAAGCATTCGGCCACGCGAATGCGCATCCACGCCATGCGAGGAAACGGACACAAGATGATCCGCCCGCCGCGCCATCTCCGCTTCAAGCCGCATCATCTCCCGGCTGGTAAATTTCGCCGGTTCCATCTCGCCCGTCTCCGGATCAACCGCCTCGACCGCAAGCTTCACAACGTCGGGAGAATTCAGAACGCGCGCGAGCAAGTCCTGGAATCTGCCCGGATCGTCCACATAGCGGTGAAGATATTTGGCAATGTCCCGTTCATCGAAAACGCTCTTCTCGCGTGTGATGGCATCAATGACGATTTCCGGCCGGCGCGTGATCCGCCTGACATTCTCAAGTCGGCTTTCCGCATGCCAAACCGTCCGCTCCAGTCCGGCATCACGCCCCTCAGATTTTGCCTCCTTGGCAATGTTGCGCGCCTGCACACCGATCTTCGATGTCGGAAGCAGTTCGATCCCCTGGGCCTCAAAACTGCGATGATCGATCCGCGCATCGTGCCCGGCAAGTTCCAGGCTCACGTTTGCATGAACGGCCCAAAGCTCACGCCACTGTTTCAGCGTTTCCTTGTCACCCGCCCAGGCCCGATACTGGATCTTTCCATTTTTCTGACCGCCCTTCCGGACAGGCTCGCCGTTCTCATCGAGAAGCGTTTCCCACTTTGACCCGAAGCCTTGCTCGGTAAGCGGTGCCATTGTCAGCATGATATGGGCATGAGGATTGTTCTCTTTGTCGTGAAAGACCCAATCCGCAACCATGCCCCGCGATGTGAAGGCTTCCCGAACGAACCCTCGCACCAGAGCAATGTTCTCCTCCCGGCTGAGTTCAGACGGCAGCGCCAAAACGATCTCACGGGCAAGCTGTGCATTGACGCGTGTCTCATGCGCCTCGACCGCATTCCACAGCGCTTCACTGGCACCAGCCACACTTCGTCCGTCGATCAGCATCCGGAACCAGTCCGGTGTCTGATCAGGCAGCGCCAATTCCTCATGCACCAGATCCCCATCCTTATGCGCGTAGTCGAATGTCTTGTGATCGGAGTCGTTCGACACCGTCATTTGTGCACGATGCCGGTAAGCGGCGGCCGCCACACTCGACCGGCCTTCGCTCCGGGAAATCACCTGGACATGGAAATGGTAGATGGCCATCGAGGGCAGGGAATCCGGATGTGAAAAGGCTGGTGCGGACGATCAAAGAAGATAGCGGGGAGACGAAGAGCCAGAACGGCGGAGGCGGGGCTGCAGCCCATGAGTTGCAATTCAACTCTCGTAACAGCACAGGATTGCAGATGCAATCCTATAAGTGCGCTCTACACTCAACGATTGAAAATCGTTTCCGCTTGAGAGCTATCGCCGTTTGCGGCGATAGGGCGCTGGAAGCGCCGTCCTGGTTTTAAGCCAAAAGGCCCTTCTTTGCCGTTCCACTGTGCGGGTGATGTGGCAAGCCTTCAACTGCCCAGACCCGGTTTACCACAGGCTTCAGCTTTCTCTTCAGCGCTTTGTGGGGAGCGCGTTCAAGCCTTCGCCTGCTCCGTCCGGTTTTCCTCAAAACCGGACTGCGGCCCTCACGGGCTGGAAAACCGGATCTTCAATCAGCGCATAAGTCAGTCGTTAAGCCGCTTCTCTTCTATTCAGCGGACTCCTGTTTGGTTGTATCCACGACAAGTTTTGCAACCAAGCTCGACTTGGGGAATCTGACACGCTATGAGCGAGCCCTTGCCTTTAAACAACCCATATCAAAACAAGGAAAATCTGATGGCTCCGCGCAATTCCAAAACCGCCTCAGAGCAGATCGACGACATCGAAGCGCAGATTGCAAAGCTCCAGCAGAAGAAAAGGCAGGTGCTGAAGAAGCAGTCCGAGCGCGTTGCCAAGCTCGTCATGGAGAGCGGCCTTGCCGAACTCGACATCGATGAGGCTGAACTCGCCAAAGCCTTGAACGACCTCGCCGCCCGATTTCAAAAGCCGGCCGCTTCACAAACACACGCTGCAGCTCCGCAGAATTGAAGGGCAATTCAGAAGTCTGGAAAACCGTATAAGGCGAACGCGATTGCTGGACCGAAAAAAAGACGCACGCGAAAAAATCCAACTCGGCGGCCTCATCGTCAAAGCCGGACTTCGCGAGACAGACAAGGCCATCCTTCTCGGCATTCTCATGGATGCTTCGGACCGCCTTGACGACACAAATCAGCGCGACAAATGGCGCGCGATCGGAAAGGCCGCATTCAAGAATGACACTCAAAAGGGCGCTGCTGTTCCTGATCCCGACAGCCCTCATGCTGATAGCGCTATGGGGTCTCGCCGGGATTGAAACCAGGCTGGCTTCTTTCGCCACGACACAGAAAGCCTATCTGTTGTTCGGCCGGATTGGGCTCACCCTTCCCTTTCTTGTCTCTGCCGGGCTGGGGCTCATCGTTCTTTTTTCAGCGCGCGGCAGTCTCGACATCAAATGGGCTGGCTTCGGAGTTCTCGGCGGAGGCCTGATGGTTTTTGCTACTGCCGCGCTCCTGGAGGCGCTGCGGCTCAATGCTTTCTCGGAGCAAGTTCAGCCAGGGTCGCTTCTGCAGTACGCCGATCTCTATTCGATCGGTGGTGCGGTAGGAGCGCTCTTTGTCGGTCTGTTCGGTTTGAAGGTCGGCTTGAAAGGCAACAGTGCCTTCGGTGACAACCGTCCGAAACGGGTTTCCGGCCGCCGAAGCATCCATGGCGAAAGCGATTGGATGGACGGTAAGACCGCCGCGAGGATGTTTGCTGAGAACGGCGGTATCGTCATCGGAGAACGCTATCGCGTCGATAAGGACAGCGTTTCGGAAATCAACTTCGACCCTCGCCACAACAGTACATGGGGCAAGGGTGGCAAGGCTCCCCTTGTCGCCTTCGACCAGGGCTTTGGATCCACACATGGCATCGTCTTTGCCGGCTCAGGCGGATACAAGACAACGTCCGTTGTTGTTCCGACCTGTCTTCAATATCCCGGTTCGATGATCGTTCTCGATCCGTCGACCGAGATAGCACCGATGGTATCGGCAAGCCGCAACGCGATGGGCCAGAAGGTCATATGTCTCGATCCGAAAAATCCAAGCGTCGGGTTCAATGTCCTCGACTGGATCGGACAGTTTGGATCCTCCATGGAAGAAGACATGGCAACAGTCGCCGCCTGGCTCATGTCGGAAAAGCCGCGGATCGCCTCCGGAGCGGACGACTTCTTCCGCACCAATGCGGAACAGCTCATCACCAGCGTGATCGCCCATGTCGTCTTTTCCGACCTGGACAACTCTTCTGGAAAGCGGTCGCTGCGCACGGTGCGCAGCATTCTCACCAAACCGGAAGAGAACCTGAAGGAGTTCCTGGCCGACATTCACGACACGGCGCCAAACGAGTTCGTGAAAGAACTCGTCGGTCCCTTCATCAACATGACGCCGCAAACCTTCTCCGGCGTTTATGCGACGGCCGCCAAGGAAACCCACTGGCTCTCCTATGAGACCTATGCCGCGCTCGTCTCAGGCAACACATTCAAAACCGACATCATCGCCAACGGCCGGACGACAATTTTCCTCAATATCGATCTGTCCACCCTGGAAAATCATCCTGGCATGGCCCGAGTGATCATCGGCGCGTTTCTGAAAGCGGTCTACAACCGCGACGGAGACATCAACGGCCGGGTTCTCTTCCTGCTCGATGAAGTCGCACGTCTCGGCTACATGCGCATCATCGAGACGGCACGCGATGCCGGCCGCAAATATGGCATCTCGCTCGTCATGCTGTTCCAGTCGCTCGGGCAGATGCGGGAGGCATTCGGCGGCCGCGACGCAACCTCCAAATGGTTCGAATCCGCCTCCTGGGTGTCCTTCGCCGCGATCAACGATCCGGACACGGCGCGGTATATTTCCGAGCGATGCGGCATGACGACAATCGAGGTTGAACAGGTGAGCCGGTCCTCACGGGGCGGGCAAGTTTCGCGAAACCGCTCCCGGCAGCTCTCTCAGCGTCCTCTCATTCAGCCGCATGAAGTTCTGCAGATGCGGTCCGATGAGCAGATTGTTTTCACCAGCGGGAATGAGCCGCTGCGGTGTGGCCGGGCGATGTTCTTTCGAAGGAAGGAGATGACTGAAAAAGTGACGGCGTCGCGGTTCGGAACAGAGCGACGGTAAGGATGCGGGAACCCTCCTGGTCCACGCCAATTGCTATGTCGGTAGATTCCGGCTCACGTCCTGCCTCTGGTGCAATATGCGGATGACCTCCAACCGGTCAACGTGATCACGGAAATAGACCATGTGCACTCCCGTAGCATACTTCAGATACCCGGCACGCACATCTACCGGCCTGCCTCGCCGGTCACCGGAAGCCAGACCAAAGCAGGCGTCCCTTATCTCGTCAAGGTAGCGATCTGCTTGATCCAGACCCCAAATCTCAACGCTGTGATCCCAAATGTGCTCAAGGTCCATTTTTGCTGCGGGAGAGAAGACAAGAACCTTCATCGGCTCTCATACTCTGCACGTTTGCGTGCCTTGAATTCATCGAAATCAAAAGGCTGGGGTTCGCCCGAGCGTTCCCCGGCAATCAACGCATCCTGCAGCGCCTTTACCTTCGCCTCATGTTCCTCCAGTAGCCGCAACCCCGCCCGCACGACGTCGCTGGCGGAGCCGTAGCGGCCTGTCTGCACCTGATCGCTGATAAACCCGGTGAAATGATCCCCAAGCGTTACGGACGTGTTCCGGGCCATTGGTGCTCTCCTATTTCTGAGGCATTCTTTAGTACCAATATGTATTACACGAAAGGCAAACAGACAAGAACGAGCTTGGAGTTGACACCGGCAATTAGTCGCTCGAATGCGGACGTCCGTGAGAACCGTTTTCACCGGGAATGACAATTCTAAAACCGAGGAGGCAATCTGCCGGTCGTCAAACAAGCCTTGGTCCGGTCGATCCGGGCCAAGGCTTTCCATCGCGAAGACGAGAAACGGCCGCCTTATAAGGGCGGCACGCTTTCGATTGTTTTGTCCTGATCCGACGCAATGACCGCAAGCTCTGCTCTCAGCATCTCCAGCTCTGCCGTTATCTGGCAGCGCTCGCCGGCATCGACAGCGTTGCGAAGCTCTGCGCGAAGTTCTTCAATCTGGATTTCAAGGTGCATCGTCATCTCCTCTTGATTGTCTTTGAAAGATGACGCCCGAAGGTGTGGCGGTGAGGCTGGGTCAGGGATCGCGCAAGCGACCGCCGGCGGCGGCGCGCGGGGGTGCCGATTTTCTGGCGTAGCCGGAAAATTGGGGGGACCGTGCGTCCTTGGGGCAGACTTGCCGCCGCACTACACTCGGGCGATCTGAGCAGACCAGGCCTCACCCGGTTTCGGCTAGAAAAGAAGGCTGCCGCGTTCGAAGCGCGACAGCCTTGTCAGCATTCGAAAAGGGAAACACGCATGAATGGTATGAATCGATTGAGGGTCATCGATTCATATAACTCATTGGACGGAGCCAGCATCGTCAGAGAGACTCTTCCCATGCCCTCACAAAAGCTCGCGCCCATCCATCTTCGCCGCATCGACCCGGCCCGGAACATGCGGCGGTTCTATTGTCTCACCGTGCAGCCCACGCTGTTTGGCGGCGCTTCGCTCATTCGCGATTGGGGGCGTATCGGAACCCGGGGACAGACGATGATGGAGACCTTTGAGAGCCCGGCCGATGCCGCCAGAGCCCTGGTGCGTATAGAGCGGACCAAGAAGCGGCGGGGATATCGGGAGACAATCGCTGGCGCCGAATAACTACTGCGCCGATGAAGTGGCAGATGCGCTGCCCTCGGGAAACAGCGATCGAAGGCCCCGCTTGTGGCGAGGCCTTCGTGCTGGCCGCTTAGTCGCGGTTGCCGTTCGGGCGGGACCAGATGAGCTGCAGGCCTTCCTGACCTTCCACCTCGATGAGGGTGGCGTAGATCGGAGCGGGGAAGCTCGGGTCGTCCAGCTTGACCGAGATGTAGTCGCGCTCGGTGTCTTTCGCCTGCTTCTGCCATCCGGCTCCGAGTTCGACCGAACCGGAGTAGATGCGGAACTGCGGGCCGTTTTCGGAAGGGTTTTCGACGCGCTCGAGGCGGGCCTTGACGTTGAGGGCCAGCGTCTTGATCTGACCGGTGAAGCCGTTCTTCGTGGTGGTGAATGTGCCGATGTTTGCCATTGTCTTCATTCCTTCGATGTTTCGGGCCACGACCATCGCGGCCTCGATGGCTGTCGAAGAGACCGGGAACGATCGGCGCGCATTCCAGCGGAACCGAAATGAAATGGAGGACGGCGGAAAGACACTTTCTTGGCTACCCGCGAGGAATTCGAACGCCAGTTCGAAGGGGAAGAAAGTATCTAGCCGCCGTTGCGTCAAGCCGAGCGAGGCGAAGCCGGGTCCCGGTCAGACATGCCTCAATCGAGACCGCTTTGGGCGGCGCGTATGTGACATTTTAAGGAAATGAAGACCTGCAAACGTCGTATCCGATCCACCGATCCACGGCGGCGCACGAGACGAGAATGAGCGTGCGTTATTGGCGTTGATGCCGGTCCGGGGAATTGTCAATCTTTAAGCTCCGAACCGTCCGGCAATCCCTGCTTTGTCCGCGTACGTCCAGCGGCAGGTCTGGATGGTCGAAACAGGCGAATGAAAACGGGAATAGGTACACATTGGTTCGGCACCTCTGACACGAGCTCTCGCTTTGCCCGTGCCGTTTCAGTCGAATGGTGGAGCAGTGATCTCCTGTTGCGCTGGACCATCACGAGAACATCTACCCGACTGCGCCGTGCACCGCGACCAGGGCAAGCGTCGTCTTTGGAACGACGATACTGAGCGAAAGTACACGCAGGCGAATAGCGGACAGCTGTTTGCCCTCCGCTGTGGCATCAATGAGCGAATGCATCAGGCTGCCACCCGCTCTTCACTGACTTGTGCAGGTTGAAGAGCGTGCAGATAAGTCACCGCACGCTGCGCATGGGCCGCCGCCTGAAAGATCGCCCGCTTGTCATCCTTGAGCACCTTGAGCCAGGACTGAAGGTAGCTGGCATGATCCGACCGGGGCTCGAGCTCCGGCACGATGCCGAGATCGGCGCAGAGAAAACAGCTTCCGAGTTCGGCCACGAGCTCTTCGCGTGCACGTTCAGTGTGGTCCTTGTGATAACGCGACAGATCGCGTCCCACCCTGCGTTCTGGTGCAGTCCAGTGAACATGCTCGTGACTGAGGACTGCGACGTAGGATGCAGCGTCCCGGAACGTCTCGAAGGGCGGCATCTGGATGTGATCGCTTTCCGGCGCGTAGAAGGCTTTCGATCCGCCGTGACGGATGATCGCGCCGGAGTTGGCGAAGAACCGGTCCGCATGGCCGATCCGTTCGATCGTATCGATGACCTTTTCCGGCCGGTGGTTATAGTGATCCGGAAGCCCGTCGATCTGATCGCAGTTAAAGACCGTGTACGTCTTCAGAAACGGGATATCGCGTTCGACCTCACCGCCGCGGGAATCCGTTTCGGTCTTGGTGAACCGGCTGGTATAGACGACGGTTGCGCCGGTTTCGCCCTTGCGAACCTGCGCGCCGATCTGACTGGCCTGCCGGTAGGTCATCCAGAGCGGTGCTTCAAAGCTGCGGGCCAGGCTTTCCGACCAGAGCAGCAGAACGTTGATGCCCGTGTATGGCTCGCCGGTATGTCTGAGCGGACGGGTGATCCGGCCTTCGAGCCTTCCCGCGCTCCAGGGTTTGATCCAGGGGCGGGCGCCCTTCTCAAGATCGGCGACGATTTTCTCCGTGATCCGTTCGTAGATGTCGGCGCGCAGACTTTTCTCTTTTCTCTTCATTTTCAAACCTCCTGAATTCAGGACCGCGCCGATCGCGGTCCGTCACGGGGTCCGAAATGGCGGAGCGCGGAGGCAGGAGCTGCACCCAAGCCGGGTCCTCGGCGCGCGAAGCGCGGCGGGGTGGTGAAGGGCCGTAACGAAGAGGAGGACGGCAACGCCGTTACAGCTGCTGCCGGCTCCGCCCGGACCTTTCCCGGGACGGGCCACGGTCGGGGCTGCCGCGCAGCGGGAAAGGCGGCGCCAAGCGCCGCCATCAAGGACATGATGAGTTGTCAGTGGACGGAGTGACCGCCGCTGTAGGGGTCGTACTCGAAGAGCACTTCGACTTCGGCGTCTTCGATCTCTTCTGCCGGGAGGACACCGTATTCATCGCCGGATTTAAAGAGGACGATCGGAGTCATGAGGGTGCGGGCGAGGTTCCAGGCGTGCTTCTGGGCGAGGGAAAGATCGTGCTGCATTTGAGGGCTCCATCGTTGGAGCGGGCCAATTCCCGCTCTTGATGGCTCCGTCAGTGTGCGGCTTAGCGGACGCGATCACCGCGCCGGCCAAAGCCAAGCGGCCGCAGCTCGCTAGCGGACCCTTTACGGGTTGATCGTGGAAGTCCGCGCCGCACCAGGAATGCCATCTCTCAAAGAGCGGGATTGGATTGCTTTATATGAAGCACCAGGGGTGTGTACGCTCTATTGCCGCAGAGTTCGGAAAGATTGATCAACCGACACTTTTGTCGTTGATTAGTACCGTCTACGATGAACTGAGTTGCAGGTATCCAAGACCAGACGTTCCCTACCTCTGCTAGTTAAAGCAGCGCGTTTAGGTCTCATTCCTGACGTAAAGAATTGTGCGTGACATTGGGCGATTGAGCAATTTTTTGTTGTTAAATAAGCGACCCCACTCTTATTGATAGGTAAAGGATTTTAATGCAATCTATTTTCTTTCGCTGAGAGAGTTTTTGGGAGTAAGCACTTGGCGGGGCATCAATATTCCGGAGACGTCGATAGGTTCATTGACAGATGGTCAGGTAGCGAAGGCGGTCAGGAACGTGCGAACTACGCACTGTTTCTGTCAGAGCTGTGTGATGTACTCGAGGTCGCCAGGCCCGAGCCAGCGTCAGCCGCGCACGAAAACAACGACTATGTGTTTGAACGCACAGTTAAAAGTCAATCGTTTGACGAGTCATTCAAACGGGGTCGCATTGATCTTTACAAACGTGGTTGTTTTATTCTGGAAGCCAAACAGACGCGTATTCGAGAGGTAGCCGCCAACACACCGGGCCAGGGTGACCTGTTTCAAATTGAGAATGCTGCGAGCTCTCAAACCGCACATGGTTGGGACGTTGTCATGACCAGCGCACGCAAGCAAGCGGAGGCATATGCGCGCAAGCTACCTGATGATCATCCGTATCCTCCATTCATTCTGACTTGTGATGTAGGGCGGCTCATCGAAGTGTTCGCCGACTTTTCCGAAACAGGACGGCATTATAGTCCTTTTCCAGATTCAAACGCCTTCCGCATTCATCTTGAAGACCTGAGAATCCCTGCCATACGACAACGGTTGGCCATGATTTGGTGCGACCCACACAAATTGGACCCTGCCAAGCAAAGCGCCAAGGTGACACGAGAAATTGCCGCCAGGCTGGCTGATGTGTCCAAAGCGCTAGAGGACAGGGGGCATGAAGCCAGTGAAGTGGCGCATTTCCTGATGCGCTGCCTGTTCACGATGTTTGTAGAAGATGTCGGATTGATCCCGCACGATGGTTTCACAAAAATCCTTGATGCGTGTGTCGAAAATCCTAAACGGTTTGCGCCCGATATGGAGCACCTGTGGCAAACCATGGACAAGGGTGAATACTCGCCGGTGATCGGCGAACAAATCCTTCGGTTCAATGGAAAGCTCTTCAAAAATGCTTCTGCACTCCGTCTAGAGGAGAACGAAATCTCTCTGCTTCGTCAGGCTGCGCAAGCAGATTGGCGGGATCTGGAGCCAGCGATTTTTGGTTCGCTGTTCGAAAAGGCACTTGACCCAGCGGAGCGAAAACGGCTTGGGGCACACTACACGCCGCGCCCTCACGTCGAACGCTTGGTGAACGCGACTATTTTGGAACCGCTTCAGGAAGACTGGTCTGACGTCAAGACAGTTGCCGCCAAGGAATTGCGAGCGGGTTCAAAGGCCAATGCGATCAATGAAATCTTAGCCTTCTTGCGAAAACTCGCAAGTATCAGGATCCTTGATCCAGCCTGTGGTACTGGTAATTTCTTGTATGTCGCGCTCATGCAAATGAAGCAGCTTGAGGGCGATGTTCTCACGGTGCTGGAAGATCTCGGCGGGGAGAATTCGGTCAAACGATTTCGAGAAATCTCGGTTATGCCCGAACAGTTTCTCGGGATGGAGATAAACAGTCGTGCTGTGCGAATTGCTGAACTGGTTTTATGGATTGGATATCTTCAGTGGCATCTTAAAACACGAAAAGGGCCGCCACCCGAACCTGTCATCCACGACAGTGATCATGTGATAGAAAAAGACGCCGTGCTCACTTGGGACGGCTATCCAGAACGTCCGCTCAAACGGGACGCGACCGGTAAACCGGTTCAAAAATATGGGGCGGATGGTGCTATTGATCCTGTATTTCTTTTGGCCAATCCACGCGTTCCCGTATGGCTTGATGCTGACTTTATTGTGGGAAATCCGCCGTTTATTGGCGGTAAAGATCTTCGCGCTCGACTTGGCGGCGACTACGCCGAAGCCTTGTGGAAGGCGCATCCCACGATAAATAATTCCGCAGACTTCGTGATGTATTGGTGGGACGCCTGCGCACGCCTGCTCGCGTCAAAGAAAACGAGACTTCGCCGTTTCGGCCTTGTGACCACGAACTCTATCACTCAAGTCTTCCAGCGGCGCGTCGTCGATCAACATTTGAACTCGAAAAAGCCGGTATCACTGGTGATGGCCATTCCGGACCATCCTTGGACAAAAGCCAGTAAGGATGCCGCAGCAGTGCGCATCGCCATGACTGTAGCTGCCGCAGGCGAACACGAAGGGGTGCTTGGCACAGTCACATCTGAAACTGGATTAGAGACGGACGACCCCAAGATTGGAATGATGATGACGAGAGGCAGGATCAATGCGGATCTAACCGTTGGGGTGGATGTTACAACTGTGAAGGGCCTTCTCTCTAACGCTGCCCTTTGTTCGCCCGGAGTGAAGCTTCATGGAGATGGATTCATTATTTCGGACACCAAAGCCATTGAGTTGGGCCTCGGTCGGAGAGAGGGTCTGGAGCACCATATTCGGGATTACCGGAACGGGCGCGATCTGACGTCGCGACCTCGTAGAGTAAAGGCAATTGACCTATTCGGACTGTCCAAGGATGAGGTTCGGCATAGGTTTCCTGAGGTGTACCAGCATCTTTTGATTACCGTAAGGAGCCAGCGAGAAATACAATTTCTAAAATCTCCGACGAAAGATGCTGCGAGCTATTTAGAAAAGTGGTTAGAATTCGGGAAACCCAGAACTGAACTACGGCCCGCGCTCGAAGACTTACCACGTTACATTGCGACTGTTGAAACTGCGAAGCATCGGGTGTTTCAGTTTTTGGATGCCGATATCTTGCCTGACAATATGTTGGTGGCGATAAGCTCCGGCGACGCTTTTCATCTTGGCGTACTCTCGTCGAGTATTCATAGGCTCTGGACCGCCAAACAGGGTGGCGCACTTGAGGATCGACCACGATATACGAAATCGCGTTGCTTCGATCCCTTCCCATTTCCGGAAACACCAGACGCTCTGAAACGAAGAATCCGACTCGTTGCCGAAGAATTGGATACTACTCGCAAACAGGTTTTAGAAGAGTATCCCGACCTTACTTTGACAGGATTATATAATGTATTGGAAAAACTCTACTTGCCACCAAGCGGTTTAAATAACAAGGACGAAGATGTCTGCCAGAGGGGGCGAGGCCTGATCCTCAAGGAGCTTCACGAGGAACTTGATGAGCTTGTGTTTCAAGCTTACGGATGGCCTAAAACCTTGAGCGATCAGGAAATATTGGGACGATTGGTGGAACTCAATACAGCGCGTGCGGCAGATGAACGGCGAGGGTTCATACGGTGGTTGCGCCCAGACTATCAAATTGACAAGTTCGGCCCGTTGGCGCACAGGGCGGACAAAGTTCAGACACTTGCGGTCGCGAGCGAAAAAAGAAAGAAACGGCCGTTCCCCAAAAAAGCGGCGGATCAAGCCGCCGAAATACGCAACTTAATGCTGGACGCCGAAGAGCCTGTCAGTGTGATGGATCTCGCATCAAGATATTCAAATTCGCGAAAAGTTGCCGATGATATTCAGGAACTGCTGAAAGCGCGTTGTGCTCTGGGCGAGGCAGAAAGTCACGACGGAGGACAAAGATACACAGCTGTTAGAGCTTGATTTACACCTGCGCATCTGCAGATGAAACAAACGTTCAATTCTGCTTTGAAGGACCCTACACTTAGGAGCTAAGCAAAGTTGCGCGCTGCAATTTTACGCACAGACAATCTTGGTAGAAATCGGAATCTTTCGGTGAGAACCCAAAGAACGATGACATTTAGTGATGTTCGACTTCATTCGCGTCGCGGCGCATGAACTTGAACGGGCGGAGCCGTAGCCCCGCCCCGACGGCTCACCCAAACGCCGCCATCTGCAATTCAGCCGCTTTCCGGTCGACGGACTGGCCGGGATTTTCGACCTGGCGCTGGAAGGGTTTCCAGGCCTCGCCGACAACGTCTTCATAGGCGGCCACGACGCCCTCGGCCGCACAGCGGAGCGCATGGGCCTGAAGTCCCATGTCAGCGGCGAACTCGCGTTTGCGCTGAGCAGCGCCGTCGAAACCGACGGGACCGTCGAGGTCCTCGTCACGCGTGTCATTGGCACCTTTGGCTGTCGCATCGCGTGCCTCGGTCACTGCCTTTGAATAGAACTGGCCGGCGCCGTGGGCGGAGCCGACATAGGATCCGACAATGCGCTGGAGATGGATCTGCATTGCCCGGTTGCCGAGGCCTTCATTGAGGGAGTCGGATGTATCGATGATCATCTGATGATGGAGATCGCGGATGCCGTCGCTGTCGATGACGGGAAGACCGAAGCTTTCAGAGATGAGGGAAGCCTGGGCACTGTCGGGGCAAGTGTGCCGGACCATTTCGAGGGTCGCAGCCTTGCGGAGCTGGACGACCTTGCCGGATTGACGGGAGGGACGGGCGTTGCTGGACATGGGAGTTCCTTTCCTTCGACGTTGGACCGAAGGCTTAAGCCGACCCCTGCCGGCCCTCCCTTCGGGCGCGGGCAAAAGAACCCGGCGGAAAGACGGAGGCATCAAGGTCCGCGCGGAACCAAGACAAGCGAACCTGTCCTGCGGGCCAGCAGGGCTTCTCAAGACCTGGCGCAGTCCCGCGGGACAGGTTTGACGAGGATGGGGCGTGTGGCCGCCCCGCGGCGCGTTAGCGGCCTTGAAGGCTCCGGCCGCCGGTTTACGGCCGCGTCCAGAACCGAAGGGAGGCCGGCAGGGGTGGCATTCCACCGGCGCCCATCATGAAGGGAATGACCGGTGCCCCCGCAAATGCCCCTTCCCTCACAATACGAGTTGCGCATCCGGTCCGGCAGCAGACCCCTCAATCGTGACCTTCGCCCTGACGGCTACGATCGCCTGCTCCTGCCTGGACAGCTTTCGGGTGAGTGCATCGATTTCGCCGCGGCGCTCGAAACTGAGCTGATCGAGATACTCCCGAAACAAGACGTCGTCGGACCGTGTCCAGCGGGAGCGGCCACGCGGATGCGATCTTGCCTTGGCCTTGGCCTTGGCCTGGGCGCTGATCGTCATGCGTTCGGCCCGTGCCGCGATCTGGCGTTCAATCAGATCCAGATGCGCCTTTGTCTGGCGGCGCGCGGTTTCCATTCGGCGGAGAAGAAGCAAACGGGTCATGGCGAACTCGGCCTCCACCCAATGAAGCTCGAAGGGCCGTCGTATGCATCGTGCCGGGCCGGATCGACGACGAAACCGAAACGGCCGATCTCGTATTCCGCAGCTGGAACGAGGAACCGGCGTTCCTCAGTCTTTGGCCCTCGCGCGCCGCCGGGCGTTGCAATGACCTCCACAAAACCGTGGTGCTGCTCCGCCCTTATGGCGGAGATGACGATCCAGTCGCCAGCATGACGTGCATGAAACGCGCGCCGATCCTTTTCGTGAGACTGGCCGGGTTCGAGCACGGTGCCAAAAATCACTTCCCAGGCATCCGGCCAGCTGTCTTTCACGGTCTGCTCGGCGCTCCGCCGCTCGAAGCTTGTGAAGAGGTGCGGAAGGGTCAGCGCAACAATCGCCCATTCGGCATCTTCCTCGTACCAGCCGCCTTGCCGGCGAAGACCCCGGTCGACCTTCGCGTTGCGGTCGGCGGAGAGATGGAAACCTCCATGAGCAGCGGTCGAATGGCAGACCACTCTCTCGCCAAAGACCGTCGCCCCCTGCGACGGTCCCCATGGCGTGTTCGCGTGGCAGCGAACCTCCCGGCGTCCGAGGGCACGCTTTTCGCGGGCGTGCCCGGCCTGTTCGAGCACCTTGGCGCGGAACGCCTCTTCGCCGGCAAGCTCTCCGCCATGCCCGTAAAAATCATTGCGAACGAGCTCGGCGAGCGGCCGGCGCACGCACCAGGCCGTGGCCAGAAAGCAAGTTTCGACGCGGCCGGGCACCATGGCGAAAGCAGTATCGCCGACGCGCGCAACGGGAATGCCTTCGGCGCTGGTGGCAAATTGAACGTCCGGCAGCGCTATCGTATCGGGTTCTGACTGAGCGAAGGTCATGCTGCCCTCCCCTCGCCGCGATCGGCGGCAACTTCGTCGGTGGTCACTTCGTGCAGCACGGCGTTGGGATAGCCGTGACGCGACAGCCATTCATCCGCCGCTTGCCGGTCTCCCGCGACATGAACCAGTTCGCAGGCGTCGCCGGGGCGGTCAAGCACGAGGATCGAACCGGCTGCAGGCCGTTCGATGACCGAGAAGTCAAGCGCGCTCATGACTGAGAACGTTCGAAAGACCCTGAGCACCACGACAGCCTTGCTGCCGAAATCCCCCACATGAAGCGTAAAGCTGGCCGGGATCGGCGTATTGCCAACAATGACACCGGCTTGTTTCTTCACCAGCCGGCCGGTGTTGTTGTTGCGCTCCCACGCCTGAAGTTTACGGCGGTGCCGTTCGGGCGGACGGGGCGTACAGTCGGAGAAGCGGATGATCGCACCAAGAGGGATATTATCGAAAATGGACTGAGCGGACATAGGCGATGTCCTCCTGTTCTATTGATTGGAAACGAAAACGCCACCGGACGATGCCGGCGGCGCGAACTGCATCGGTAAGGAAAAAGACCGTTATTCGGCGGCTTCGAGAAAAGCCTCAGGGACGGTGGTGAGGCCGGTATCTCCCGCCTCCGTCTCATCGGCAGGAGCTTCCATGTCGCCCGCGTCCTCGTCCTGATCTTCGACGATCTCGTTGCGTGCCTTCCAGTCGGCAAGTTCATTCGCGTCAGGCGCAAACAGCGCGGACGCATGGACAAAGCTCGCTTCCCTGAAATGCTCGACGAGGGCGGCACGGGTCTCGCGCACCTTGTTGCGCGGCTGCACCGACGTTTCCGCGCAAGCCGCCTCAAGCGCCTGCCGGGAGAGGCAGAGGAGGAAATCTTCCGTCCCCATATTGGGCAGGAAGCTGTCGGCCCCGACGACGTCGCCGGCGATGCGCGAGACAATGCCGCTGTTCGACATGTTGCGACGGCACGACAGCACCTCGACCAACACCGATCGCACCGCGACCCTGAGCCCATCCATGTCGAAAGACAACTTGCCGGTTTCATCGACGAGCGAGGCGGCAAGGGGTGCTATTCTGTTGCGGAAGGAGATGGAATTGCCGGTCCCCGTATCGACGCGGACATTGTTGCCGGCAAAGGCGATGACGAGCAGCGCCATCAGCGTGTCGTCCTCGATCGGTGCACGGCCGAGCGCCTCGTGAAGCGCGTCGGTGCGGAAGTCGCCGATCATGTCCTGGCCCTTCTGGGTAACGTCCGGGCGCTGCGCCGGCAGGGCAGCGGCACCACCCTCCTCCGTCTTGTCACTCGACTGTTTTCCGGTGACCGCCTTCGGCTCGGGCATCCGGTAGACCACCGACTGCACCTTGCCGTCGCGGTCGAGATACATCGCCGTATGGTCAGATTTTTTTGGCTTTCCATAAACCCGCTCGGCCTTCTTCGGCAGGTCCGGCCCGTTCCAGCCGCTGACTTCGGTGATGATGCCGCCCTTCGGCAGATTGTTGGTCATCCATTCCTGCTGGGCGCCGAGAAAGGCCTCGACATCAGTCGTGTAGCGGCTGTCTTCGTCGGCCGGAGCGAACAGGTCCTCCACCCAGGCGATGCCGTAAGCCTGCGCAAGCTCATCATCGAAGCTGGCGTCACGGGCATACATGCGGGTCTTGGAGAGACCGTTGGCGACCGACCACCAGGAGGTTGTCTCGTCTCGCTTCGGCTTGTGCGCTTTCCAGACTTGCTTTTGCTCATCGAGCGAGGCTGCCGCGATCGTCCGGAGCTGACGCTCGTCGGGCATGTCGCCCCTGGCCATCTGGTCGAGCATGGCGGGCAGAACGTTGGCGAGAAGCCGGAGTTTCCTGATCTGGCGAACGGGAAGCGAAAGCGCTGCCGCGATGCCTTCCTCACTCCAGGCGAGCGCGACCAGCCGCTCGATAGCTCGCCACTGGTCGACCGGGTTGAGCGGTTCGCGGGCGATATTCTCGACCATGGAGCGCATGGCGCCGCCGTCCTCGGCCGCATTGTCCACAAGCACCTCGATTTCGTCGAATTCGGCGGCGATCGCGCCTCTGGTACGGCGGTGACCGGCCTGAATGATGAAGCTGTTGCCGCCATCAGTTTCGGGAGAGACCACCGGTGGCTGGATGATGCCGACGGCCTTGATGGTGGCCAGCATCAGGGCATCGGCTTGCGGGCTCGATTTCGATCGGCGGGCATCGTCGGGATTGTCCTTCAGCGCACGCGGATCGATCTTCATGAGATGCATGGGAAGCTCCTTTTCGGGATTAATGTGGACCCGGCACGGCGCCGGCTCCCTTTCTGGTCTTCTTCCTGAAGACATCCCCCGGACCGCGGAGCGTGCGGGCCGGTGCAACTGCGGCCGAGCATCCCTGCCCGGCAGGACGAGCGGGGCTGACAGCCCTGCGAAGAACGACGGGCCGGGATGGCGAGAGGCGCGGTTGAGCGAAAGCGTCACCGGTTCGACCGATCTGTGACCGGTTCCCTTCCCTTCCTCCCCCTTCTCCATTCCTCCTTCGCAGGCGGAATGTTCGAAATTGAGCGCAAGGGGCAGGCAATAGAGGATCTGTTTGACCCTGCGGATTCTGAGCTTCTATTGAATGCCGCTTATAATGACGCTATATTGCGACTAAATTAGCGGCAAATATGTGGAGCAACATCATGGATCTCGCAGCCTATTCGGATCACGGGCTGTTTGCGCCGAACAAGATCGCCAAGGCATTTCGTACGACCAGCGAGGAAATCGCGCGAACCGTCGGTCTCGGCAAGGATGCGGTACAGCGCAAGGATCGGGTGCGTTCCGACAAGACCCAGCGCCGGTTGCGCGAGATGGTCGAGATCGTCAACAAGGTAGAGCCGCGCTTCGGGTCCGCCCTGATGGCTTATGCCTGGTTTCGCTCAGAGCCGCTGTCCGGATTTTCGGGGCGGACGGCCATGCAGCTGGTGCGGGAAGGCCGAGCCGAGGAGGTTCTTGACTTCATCGACGCGGTCGACGCCGGCGTTTACGCCTGAGAGCGATGGTCAGCTATTCCGGAAAACTCTACCGGGCGCTCAATCCGGTCTATGCGCGCGAGCCGATGTCCGGGCGGGGAGCCGCACTTTATGGCGGCCGGTTCAACCCCAAAGGTGTACCCGCGCTCTACACGTCGACATCGGTGCTGACAGCCTTGCGGGAAGCCAACCAGGTTGGCGATCTGCAGCCGACCACGCTTGTCTGCTACCGGGCGAAGATCGAGATGGTCTTCGATACAACCGACATGGCAGCCCTTGAAGCCGCAGGACTCGATGAGGTCGCCCTGGCCGATCCCGCCTGGCGCGACCAAATGAAGACCAAGGGACAAGCACGGACCCAGCGCTTTGCGAGCGATCTGATCACTGCCGGCCATAATGGGCTGCTCGTTCGCAGCTTTGCCAAGGGGGCCGGTCCCGGTGACATGAACCTGGTGCTCTGGAAATGGGGACCCTCCGCACCTTGTTGCCTGGAACTGATCGATGACGAGGATCGATTGCGTTAGGGACCATCACGTCACGCCGCCTGCTCAGAGGGTACTGCCACCGTTGCAACGTCATCGGCGAGGTTTCTCTCGATTTCAGCGAGCTGCCGGCGTTTCTCCGCAAGTTCCTCTTCGAATCCGAATTCCCCGCCCTGGCGAGACTGGTAGGAAGCAAGCCGTCGCTTTGCATCGTCGAGCCGGAAGCGGTATTGCGCCCGCTCCTCCTCGAAACCGGAAAGCACATGCTCGATGCGCGACACTGCGCCGAGCGGCGTGACGGTCATGGCGAGGTCTATCCCGGTCTCCGCGCCGCATCTCGCAAGCGTGACGTCGTACTGGAAGTCGTCCTGACCAAAACACTGGCCGGAGAAGATCAGGTCGAAACCGCCGATGGTCGCGAGGTTTGTCTCCTCCTCCTCCCGCAGATGCACGAGGGTCATGATTTCCTTCATGAGAGCTCGACCCGCGGGCTTGCGCTCGGTGAAGGACTGTCCGCCGACGGTCATTGCGAAGGCGTCTCCTGCAGTCGGGATCCTGAGCTCAATGTCCTTGCCGGTCTCGACGATCCGTCGCGTGTCATGCTCGATGTCGCGTTCGGCATTGCGGATCTGGCGGCGAACCGCGAATTGATCGTCGCGATGTGCGGCGCGCAGACGCTCAAGCCGGGCGATGTCGGCTTCCAATCCCGCCTTCTGCATCAGGCGCTGATCTCCCGATGCGATCGCTTTGGCCATGGCGAACTGGTTGGCCTGTCCTTCGCCGAGGTCTTCGAGCCGGCGCACGGATGTGTCGCCGGAAAGGGCCGCGGCGATGAAGCGGGCCTTGCGCTCGTTGTTCTGCCACATCTGCGCGTCCATCGAGCCTTCGGTGGCATAGGCGAAGATATCGATCTCCTCATGCTGGTTGCCCTGCCGCTCGATGCGGCCTTCGCGCTGCTCGATCTGGGAGGGGAGCCACGGCACGTCGAGATGGTGGAGCGCCTTCAGGCGAAGCTGGGCATTCACCCCGGTCCCCATCGTCTCCGACGAGCCGATCAGGAAGCGGACCTTGCCGGCATTGACGTCTGCAAAGAGCCGCTGCTTGGACTCCGTCTTCTTGTAATCCTGCATGAAGGCGATTTCGGAAGCAGGGACACCAAGCCGGACGAGTTCGTCGCGGATCCAGCGATAGGCAGAAAAGCCACGGGATTTCTCGACGTTGATCGTGCCGAGATCGGAGAAGATCATCTGCGCCGCGCCCGGCAGATCGAACGGCTTGCCCTCGCGGGTGAGATAGGTGTTGTCGCCAGTTTCCGTCCAGATGCGGAAGCTGTTCTCGATCAGCTTGTTGAGCTTGTTGTCAGGCTCGTTGTCGTTGCCGAAGTCGACCAGCCTGAGATCGATGGCAGCATGCCGCCCATCGGTGATCACGGAGAGCAGAATATCGTCGCCGGGCTTTGCCGGTCCTTCGCGCTTTTCGATCGCCAAGATCCGCGCCTCAAGGACCTGCTGGTAGAGCTTGAAGTCCTCTGTCGGCTTGGCGGTGATGATCTGGCGCTTGCCCGTCGAAATCGCCGGAATTCTTACATATTGCTTCAGGTCGGCCGGGAGCACGACGTCTGCAAAGGAGCGGAACATCGCGATCAGTTCCGGTACGTTGACGAAGGTGGCGAAGCGCGAGACGGGCTTGTATTTGCCGGAGGGTTGCAGTTCGAGCTCGGTCGCCACATCGCCGAAGGTCGAGGCCCAGGCGTCAAATTCGTGCAGGCCACGCTCCTTCAAGGCATCAAACCCAAGGAACCGCTGGACGGAGAACATTTCTCCGAGCGTGTTGGTGATCGGCGTGCCGGACGCCAGTACCAGTGCGCGGCCGGGATTCTTGGTTTCGATGAAGCGGGATTTGACATAGAGGTCCCAGGCGCGCTGTGAGCCGTTCGGATCAACGCCCTTCAGGGTCGACATGTTGGTCGCAAAGGAGAGTTTCCGGAACTCCTGCGCCTCGTCGACGATGATCTGATCAATGCCGATCTCGGATATGGTCAGAAGGTCGTCTTTGACCGAGCCGAGGGACTCCAGCCGGTCCCGCAATCCCTCTTTCAGCCGTTCCAGGCGCTTGCGCGACACGCGGTCGTCGCTTTCGACCCGGGTGAGCAGGTCTTCATAAAGGCCAAGTTCATCCTCGATCATCTGCTTTTCGAAGACGGCAGGGACGGCGATGAACTTGAAGGCCGAATGGGTGATGATGATCGCGTCCCAGGTCGCCGTCGCCGCGCGCGACAGGAAGCGGTGGCGCTTGTCTTTGGAAAAATTCGTCTCGTCGGCGACGAGGATACGGGCGGTCGGATAGAGCGCGAGGAATTCGCGGGCGGCCTGCGCCAGGCAATGACCGGGCACGACCAGCATGGCTTTCGAGATCAGACCGAGCCGGCGCTGTTCCATGATGGCGGCCGCCATCGTCATGGTCTTGCCGGCGCCGACGGCGTGGGCGAGATAGGTCGCACCCGCCGATATGATGCGCCAGATACCGCGTTTCTGGTGACCGTAAAGACCAAAGGCGCCGGAGGCGCCCGGGAGCTGGAGATGGTCCCCGTTGAAGGATCGGGGGGCGATGTTGTTGAAAGTGTCGTTGTAGACCCGTGCCAGCCGGTCGGTCCGATCCGGATCGGACCAGACCCAGCTCTGGAACGCGGTCTTGATCCTGGCGAGTTTTTCTTTCGCGGCCTCGGTGTCGACGACATTCAAAACCCGGCGCTCGCTGTCCCCTTCCCTGATCGTGTCGAAGATCTGCGGCACCCGGCTGTTGAGCGCATCGGCAATGAGCTCGCCGGCATGCCGGCGTTTGGTGCCCCATTCGGAAGTGCCCTCAGCCCGGAATGCGAGCATTCGGGCGTCGACCGTCCAGGAGGCCAGTTCAGCTAGGTGGTGAATGCGGATATCCACTCCCATCGTCTCCTTCACGAAATCGACGACGTCACTGGCGGGGATCCAGGGAGCCCCAAGACGCGCGGTGATGTCCGAGGGGCTGAGATCGGCCGGCTGCACCGCTTCAAGCGCTTCGACATTGCGTTTGTAAGCCGGGTCGAGTTCGGCGGCTGCTTGCGCCATCGCCAGCTTGTCGCGCACCGGACCTGAGAGATAGGCGTCCGAGGCCTGCCAGGATCCATCCGCCGGATCGCGGTAGATCGCGCTGCCAAGCTCCTCGATCACAGTTGTGCGGTCCTCATGCAGAAGCTCGGCAATATGGTCGAGATCGACACGGCCACGCTCGTTGAGGACGACGGCGAGCGCATCGGCGGCATTGGTAATGACTGGGGCGACCTGCGGAGCAATCACCCGTTCGGAGAAAATCGGACCGGGCTTCGCCGTATCCGTGTCGAGATCGTAGGTCTCGATGGAGGCGACAAGCCAGCAATCCGGATCGTCGAGGAAAGGCTGCAGGTTCGGTCGACGATGCGTCTCGCGGGTTTCGCCGGTCTCGACGTTCTCTGCGATCGAGACCCTGGTATGATTGATCGGACCGAAGTCGCGCACGAAGCTCGACCAGGCGATGCGGAGCTTCACCTGAAGATCTCGCCACGGCTGATCGGTCTCCTGGGCTTTCAGCACAGCACGCACGGCGTCGCGGATCGGGATCAGTTTTTTGACGATGTTGATCTGCTTTTCCGAGAGACCCTCGCCGGACCGTCCCTCGCGGACGAGAACCGGGCTGGGCTTGCCGTCGATCACCTGCATGAGGCCTTTCGAGGTGTCGAAGAAAAAGCTGCCTTCGCGGACATGGGGCTCCTCGGGCCTGGCGACTTCGCACCCTGCCGGGCAAAGCTCGAGATCGAAATCGATCGCGTCGGGCTCGCCGTCATAGAGAGCTTCCGGAAGAGAAAGGATGGCCGTATCCAGATCAGCCTCGAGGTCGCCTTCGTTGGAAAGGCAGGTATAGGTTTCACCGAAGGGACCGGATGTGGTGGCGTGGCGGCCGAGTACATTGTCCGGATGCTCGGCGAACCAGCGATTGACGCGGATGGCCTCAATGTCCTCGCTGGCGGGAACGACCTCGGCCAGATCCAGCCAGGCCGTGCCCCTATTTGGCTCGCCCGGCTTGCGCTTGCGAAAGAACAAGATGTCGACGACGACGTCTGTGCCCGCGTCCTGCCGAAAACTTCCTTCCGGCAGGCGGATCGCCGCGATCAGATCGGCGGATTTGGAGATGTGTTCGCGAGCGGTTGGATCCGCCTTGTCCATCGTGCCGGACGAGGTGACGAAGGCGGCGAGCGCGCCGGGTTTCAGAAGATCGATCGACCGGGCGATGAAATAATCATGCAGCCGCAGTCCCTTTGAGCGAAGGGCGCGATCGGAGCGCACGGTCCGGTCGGAAAAGGGCGGATTGCCAATAGCGAGATCGAAATGCGCCGGCAGATCGGTGCGCGCGAAATCGCCCTCGACGATCCGGGCAACCGGCTGCAGCAGCCGGGCGATCCGTGAGGTCACGGGATCGAGCTCAACGCCGGTGACGAAAGAGGTTTCACGCAAAGTCTCCGGCATCAAAGCCGGGAACAGTCCCGTGCCGATCCCCGGTTCAAGCACGCGTCCGCCACGCCAGCCAAGGCGTTCCAGTCCCTTCCACATCGCCCAGATGATGAATTCCGGCGTGAAATGCGCATATTGCGTGCAGCGGGCAAGCGAGGCGTAATCGGTTTCGCTCACCGCCTCCTGCAAGCCCTCGCCAAGGTCTTCCCAACCTTCACGGAACCTGTCTTCGCCCGGCCGGGTGAAGACGGCATTGGCGAGATCGGAGGCGCCGAAGCCGGTAAAGCGGATGAGACGCGCCTGTTCTTCCCTACTCGCAGGCCGGTCCTCGGCCGCGATCGACGTCGCAAGCTGGATCGCCTCGAGATTGTCGCGGGCGCGGGCCTTCCAGCCCTTCGCCAGTGCGCGGCTTCCGGAAAGATGGAAGTTGCTGCCGCGCTCAGACACTTCAGCGGACTGCCGCTCAGTCAGCTGCCGGCTTTTGGGCTGCCTGACCGTCTCGGTCGCTGGCGGTCGGGCAGTGTCGTCTGGCTCAATCAGTGGGATTTCGGCAAAGGCGGTCACACCGAAGCCCAGACCGGAAGAGAGCGTGTTTTGCGAACTACCGAACGGGTCGAGATTGAAGGGATCGTGGTCTGCCATGGTGGGTTTCTCCTGGAATGCGGGCGCACGAGACCGCACCACCTGGCGAACCGGCGGCGTTGGAAACGTGCGGGATTGAAAAAAGGGGTTAGCGTGTGATCAGCGAGAACGAGATGTCATTCTCGGTAAGTTGGATGCCGAGATGGGTGGCCTTCGGCTTCCGGTCAAAGCTTGGAATGAGCAGATCGGCATCGATAAACTCGACGCCATCGTCGCCTCCGAAGTGCCGGCGCTTGTAGTCCCACCAGTCGGGATTGGCCTTCGGATCGCATTCGTTTGCGTAGACGACGAGCGGTTTTTGTCCCTCGGCAAGCTTGCCGTTCGACATCACGTACACTCCTTCGTCGCCCACCAGCCAGAACCCAGGCTTCTCACGCTCGTCTTGCCCCTCGCCAAAATAGGGATTGCGGAAACCGCCATTTGCGGCGGCATCTGCTTCACCGCGCGCAATGACCTTGCGGACCGCAGAAATTACAAATGTGAACATGGCGCACCTCACGCAGCTTGCACGTGCGGCAGGTGGCGCAGTTGAACGGGCAGCTTTTCCGAGATCTGCGCGTCGCTCAGGGTTTCGAGCAGTTGAAACCGCGTCCCCGGCCGACTGTGCACGAAAACCGTGCGCTTGCCGCGATGCTTGAGATGGAAGTCCTCGCCGGCATATCCGCGATAATCGTCATGGGTGGCACTCCAGATATGCTCGAGCCGCTCGTCGCGGGTCATCGCCTTGACCGGCCAGCGCTCGCGCTCGGCGATGGCCCCGCGCATGGCATATGGGGAGCGGGGATCGGACAGATCGCAATAGGCGTGGAAGAACCGCATCGCGCCGTTGATGCGCAATGTATAAAAGACGCTGGTGACGCTGCCGGTCAGGAATTCGCGCATGGCGAACATGTCCCCGCGCATCCAGAGAGGCGGCAGGATGTCGAGCATGTAGTCGTGCTGGTCTTGCGCGATTTCAAACCATTCGCCGGCATAAAGCGCGCTGTCATCCTTCTGCCAACGGTCGGGCCGCTGCGCGTGACGGTCGAACAGACGAAACATCTGGCGGCGATCTGTGACACCGAAATAGATCTTGCGGATTGGAGAGGTCATGGCGGGCTCCTTTGAGGCCTGTCACGGGCTGGAGCGCAGCGTACCCTGTCGGTATCACCATCTTCTTCAGCCCTTCCGGACCCCTTCTTGGCGCCGCCTCTCCGGCTGGCTGGGTCAAGGGCCGGCGTCAGCCGGGCGGAGCTTCACCCTTGACGCAGGCAGCGGGTATGCGGCAGTCGTTTTTTGTCTTTCTCCTCTCGTCTTCTCTTCTCACCCCTTCTCTTTCAGGCAGGCGTTCCAGTCGTCTGTTGGCGGTCTGAGCCGCTGCCAGTTGCAACCTTCCTCTTCGGCAAGGGCCCGCAGACGTTCGGCAAAGATCTCTCCCTGGCCGTTGGCGTCCGTGGCCGCGACCAGGAGAACGTCCGGGCGAGCCGCAAGCCAGCGCAGGGCAGCTTCGGTCGATGGCGACCAGCCTCCGCCGGTGCTCAGATAAAGCGATCCGGGCGGCGAACGTTCGATCGCGGCAAGGCTCATGGCGTCGATCGCCGCCTCGGTGACGCAGAGACGCGTTGCGTCAGTCGCCCCGAGCCGGAAGAGGACCTTGGCGCCGCCGCTCGCAAACCCGCGCCACTCTTTACCCCGTTGCTCCCAGCCGGTGACTTGACCGGTCTCGTCGGTATGGCCGGCCCACATGCTGCCGTGCGGACCTTCGCGCAGCACATCAGCGGCAATGGCTTGTCGCAGTACCGGTTCGGGAATGCCGCGCGCATCGTGCAGATACCGCCAGGTTGCGGAGCCTCCACACGGCTTGCGGCGGGTTTGCCAGCGTTGCGCCACCGTCTGGTGCGGCTCCCTCGCCTTGGCCTGACAGAACCAGGCGGGTTCGGATGGCGTGAAACCGACGAGGTCTGCGACGACATGAAGGGCCGCGGCAAAGGCAAGCCCGTCGAGATGTTCGACAAGGCGAAACACGTCGCCTTTGGCGTCCGACAGGGGATCGAACCAGCCCTTGCCGTCATGAATGACGATGATGATGTCGCCGCTCCGGCGGTACTTGACCGCCCTACGTGTGCTTTCCCGTCTGTCGACGGCAAAGCCGGCGGTTTCCAGGACGGCCGCGCAGGTGACTTTTTCCTTCAGCTCTTCAAGGTCTGCTTTTTCCATTGGCTCTCCGCGCTTTGCGCGGTCCTTTCTTCGGTTTCCGCTCCCTCAAGTTTCGGAGCGGGACCCGAAGGCCGCGAAGAGCAAGGCAGGACAAGGGCGCGGATGGTGAGCTGGCAATTGTGCAGGGTCGACATCTTCGTCGCCAGACGCGGCGCGAGCGTCCCTTGCCGGCCGTTGCGCGCAAGCGGCACGGGACTTGACCATTTTCCGCCTGTGGAACCGCCCTGCCTGCTTCAGTGATCCGAGCGACCAACGGGCCCTGGGACACGTCCATGCCCAGACCCAACCTACCGGTGAGCGAACAGTATTCGTATCAGGTAGACTTCAAGGGGGGGACATCAACGAGGCTGGGAAAAAATGGTCACACTCGTTACTGTCACTGACTATCCCTATGTCGGCATCGGAGAACAGCCGACAAGTAAACCGGGTCCGACTATCAGCGGAATTACTCTATGTAATGCCGCACCTTCGCCGGCGTCTACATGTCGATCCTCAACGGAAGGAGACCGAACATGGACAAGACGACATTGATTCCGGCCGAAGGCCCACACACACACCCGCCAGCCGATGGCATGTTGTGGCGATGCTGCAACAGGCTCCGCGAGTTCGCCTGCTGCGGACGTTGAAAAGACTCCGGTGGAGAAACCCGCCACAGTGCCGGCCGAGGGCGGTTGCTGCTGCGGCCGTCGCTGAGTTGGGGACTGTCGGCGCGATGCTCGATCCGTCAGATATTGCCGGGCTGCAGGCACGTTCGAACAACTAATGCCACTCGTGCAGCACAAGGCCAAAAAAGCTATCTGTACCCGTATCGCCCAGCTTGTACTCCCACGGGACCAGAGCATATGCGCGCGTCACCCCACGGGGACGGAAGAAGCAGCCGGTGAGCTGGTGCAGGCGGCTTGCGTTATACCCACACTTCTGGTCGCCTCACAGGAGGTTGAGCGCTATTTCAACATCGTCTGTTCGGCTTGTCATGACCAGAGCGTGCCAGGGACCGAATATGGGCCGTCCTTCAAATATGGCATTAACAATCTCAGGCACCATGGTGATCAGGCATTCCAAATGGCAGCTCAAAATGGTGTGCGGCATCACCAAAGGCTTTGTGATGGCATGTCGCTGGAAAAGGCTACGGCTCAAGTCGCGCGCATCGCTGTTAATATCCGCGAACTGCAGGAAGTCAACGGGGTCACCTATCGACCTCAAAACATGTAGGACAGGCCATGAACAAGAGCCAACACCATCACCCGCACGAGACCAGCGCCGAGGCTATCTACACCTGCCCTATGCATCCCGAAGTGCGCCAAGAAGGGCCGGGCAAATGCCCTAAGTGCGGCATGTTTCTCGTACCCGAGGGGGAGGCCGGGGGACACGGCCACGCGGCGCATGGCCATGGCAAGCACGACCATGCCGGCCGTAGCCAACACGCCACCGCGCCGGCACCTGGCGGGAAATATGACAAGGTGCCCACCGACTGGACCGGCGCGATTTATACCTGCCCGATGCACCCGGAGGTGCGGCAGAGGGAACCGGGCGATTGCCCTATCTGCGGCATGGGGCTGGAGTTGTCCTCGGCGACGATGGCGGTCAACGCTCCGAACCCCGAACTGGCGGACTTCACTCGCCGTTTCTGGATCGGTGCGACACTAACCGTGCCACTCCTTATCCTGACGATGACACCATATCTGGGGCTTATGGCAATTCGCGAGTTATTCGGCGAAAAAGTCTCGCTTTGGCTCGAGGTAGCGCTGGCCACGCCGGTGATCCTGTGGTCGGGCTGGCCATTCTTCGTGCGTGGCTGGAAATCATTCCGCACCATGAACCTTAACATGTTCAGTCTAATCGGTATGGGAGTAAGTGCGGCCTACGCTTATTCCATTGTCGCGGTGATCGCGCCCGGCATCTTCCCCCTGGGTTTCCGGGATCCCGAAACCGGCGCCGTCGGTGTCTATTTCGAGGCGGCAGCGGTGATCGTTACCTTGGTGCTTCTCGGCCAGGTGATGGAACTGCGTGCTCGCGAGGGAACCGGCAAGGCGATCCGCGCGCTTCTCGACCTCGCGGCCAAGACGGCGCGGGTGGTCCGCGAGGATGGCACCGAGGAGGAAGTACCGCTGGAACATGTCCAGGTTGGAGACCGTATTCGCGTGCGCCCTGGCGACAAGGTACCGGTGGACGGCGAAGTGGTCGAGGGCCGTTCCTCGATCGATGAAAGCATGATCACCGGTGAACCAATTCCGGTGGAAAAAGTTGCAGGGGACAAGTTGACCGGCGCCACAATCAACGGCACTGGTAGCCTGATTATGCAGGCGACTAGGGTCGGGTCCGACACCATGCTGGCTCAGATCGTCGAGATGGTTTCGGCCGCGCAGCGCAGCCGTGCGCCGATCCAGAAATGGGCCGATATGGTGGCTGGCAAGTTCGTGCCCGCAGTGATCGCCGTCGCGGTGCTTTCGTTTGTCACCTGGGCAATCTGGGGTCCGGCGCCCGCCTTTGCCTATGCGCTGGTATCGGCGGTGGCTGTCCTGATCATCGCATGCCCATGTGCACTAGGTCTCGCCACGCCGATGTCAATCATGACGGCGACCGGTCGTGGCGCTCAAGCGGGTGTGCTGATCAAGAACGCCGAAGCGCTGGAGCGGTTTGAGAAGATCGATACGCTGATCGTGGACAAGACCGGCACCCTGACGGAGGGCAAGCCGAAACTGGTCGCCGTCCTGCCCGAAACGGGCCACGACGAGACCGAGGTGCTGCGTCTCGCGGCAACGCTGGAGAAGGGCTCGGAGCATCCGCTGGCTGAGGCGATCGTCGCCGGCGCTGAGGAACGTGGCGTGAAGCTCGCCGAGGCCACCGATTTCGAGGCGGTGACCGGCAAAGGCGTCAAGGGTCGCGTCGATTCCCGCGCGGTGGCCCTTGGCAACCTCAAGCTCGTCCAGGACCTTGGGCTCGACGCGGGCGAACTTGCCTCCAAGGCCAATGTGCGCCGCGACCAAGGCGAGACGGTGATGTTCGTCGTGCTCGACGGCCGGATCGCCGGAATGGTCTCGGTCGCAGACCCGGTCAAGGAGACAACGCCCGCGGCGATAGTGGCACTCCACGAGCAGGGATTACGTATCATCATGGCAACGGGCGACAACGAACGCACTGCCCGTGCGATCGCCAGCCGGCTCGGCATCGACGAGATCCGCGCCGACGTGCTGCCGGAGGACAAGGCGCGGATCATCAAAGAGTTGCAGCAGCAGTGCCGCAAGGTCGCCATGGCGGGTGACGGCGTAAACGACGCTCCGGCCCTGGCGCAGGCTGATGTCGGCATCGCTATGGGCACAGGCGCCGATGTGGCGATAGAAAGCGCCGGTATCACGTTGGTAAAGGGCAACCTCGACGGGATCGTGCGCGCCCGTCGGCTGGCCCGTGCGACGATGCGCAACATCCGCCAGAACCTGTTTTTCGCCCTGATCTACAATGGCGCCGGCGTGCCGATCGCGGCGGGCATTCTCTACCCGTTCCTCGGCATCCTGATCGGCCCAATCTTCGCCGCTTTTGCGATGAGTGCCTCCTCGCTCTCCGTGGTGTTGAATGCACTGCGCCTGCGGGGGGCAAAGATATGAGAAAGGAACATAAGCAGATGCTCGACCACAACGCTCAGGGAGACCAAGAAACAGGCAATGGCATCCACCGCCCGCCGTCGTTCTGGAAATCTCGTACCGGCACCGTTCTCATCGGCGCCCTCGTGATCGGCGGTTTGCTTCTGGGTTACGAACACCGCATTCATATCTTCGGCGGTTATTCGTTCCTCTGGCTTCTGCTGCTCGTCTGCGTCGGCATGCATTTTTTCATGCATGGTGGGCATGGCTCGGGAGGCAGCAAGTCATGACCGAGCCCGGATATTCCTACGGCCTGTGGTTCATGGTTTTTATCAACTCAGCCGTCTTCATAATATTTGCCTTCAGTTTCTTCAAGCCGCAGACCTCGCGCGACTGGCGCAGCTTCGGGGCGTTCAGCGCCTTCGTCGTCGCACTGTTCACCGAGATGTACGGTTTTCCGCTGACGATCTATATGCTCTCGGGTTGGCTGCAAACAGCCTATCCGGGAGTCGACTGGCTCGCCCATGACAGCGGCCATTTGCCAGAAATGATCCTCGGTTGGCGAGCGAATCCGCATTTCGGACCGTTCCACCTGTTGAGCTTCTTGCTGATCGGCGGTGGATTCTGGCTGATCTCGGTAGCGTGGCACCACCTCTGGCAGGCACAGCGCCACGGGCGGCTGGCCACGACCGGCCCTTACGCCCGCATCCGGCACCCGCAATATGTCGGCTTCGTGCTGATCATGCTCGGATTCCTGGTGCAATGGCCAACGCTGCTCACCCTCGCAATGTTCCCCGTGTTGGTGTGGATGTACGCTCGCCTCGCCCGCAGCGAAGAAGCCGACAGCCGCGCTCGATTCGCAGACGCCTGGGATCAATATACGACGAGAGTGCCAGCTTTCATTCCCAACGTCCGGACACGGGCGCATGGATCTTAGTGAGCGCAGAAAGTTCGATAGCCAGACCCTTGTACTGATCGGAGGATCGGGTGACGTCGGTCGACACCTGATCCCACTTCTACAGAGCGATGGTCGTTGGGGGATCACGCTCCTGTCGCGGGGTGGCGGCGTACCGGAGGGGCTCTCACCGTCTCGGCTCTCAGGGCGTCCCATCGACATCCGTACTCCCGGCTCCGCTACAGCCATCCCGGATGGTGCTACGGTCGTCAATCTTACCGAGGCAACGCCACCCGTGGCGGTAGCGGCGATCATCGCACGCGGAGGCACCGTACTCGATACATCGGCAACGCCCGGTTATATCTACGATCTCTCGCGAGCAGCCCGGAACGGGCCGGGGCTTCTTGTCCTATGTGTCGGTACCGCGCCGGGGCTCAGCACGTTGATGGGCGCCGAAATCGCGCGAGGCCCGAACGTAGATTCCATCGACATCGGTCTCGAGTTAGGCATGGGACGACACTATGGCCTTGCTGCCACAGAGTGGTTTATTCGCGCGTTGGGGACGCCGTATAAAGACGGGCAGAACAGCGCGATTGTATCACCGGGCGAACGGCGGCGCGGCTTTGTATTCGGACAATGCACGAGGGCGCGCCTTGCTCTGGGGGTCGGTTTTCCTGATCATGGCATTCTGCCAGCGGGCAGCAAGACCCGCGTGGAGACGTATCTTGCCGTCGATCCAGGATATGTCACCCGATCGATCGTGTTGTTCTTGCGAATCGGACTCGGCCCGCTACTGCTGCGCCATGCCCATACCATCGCCCGGACAACGCGGCTGCTACCCAGGCTCGCAGCGAGACGGACACGGATAGCTGTTGAGGCTCAGACTTCGGACCGAAGGTTGATTGCTGCGCGGTATTTTGACGGTGGCGATCAGGCTGAACTCACCGCTGCCATGATCCTGATTGCGCTACGCGCACTGCCCACCAATGGTTGGCTGCCCGGTAAAGTGACGAACATCGTAGATTACCTTGACTATGACACGGCATTGGCAGAGCTTCACGCCTTGCTTCCCGCGATGCGGATTAAAGCCTGGCGTTACGCTGCTACGGGAGCGCGCCGATGACGGTTGTACGCTATTTCGCCTGGCTCCTTGTCGTACATCTGCTTTCCGCAGGGCGAGTGTCGCGCTGTGTTGATCCGAACGACGATGCTGCCGTTTACGAAATCGACAGTTCCGGTGGTGAACGATGTTGGAGCCTTCGATCGTACTGGTTGCCAAATTCTTCGTGTAAGAGGGCAACGGAGATCTTTGCACTGCGACATGGTGTACTCTCGCTGGACAACGACGCGGACAGGTCAAACATCCGATGATTGTCGCGGCCAGGCATGATCATTTCAATTTCCGATGGTGTGCAGCGTACGTCGCCAGAGAAAACGTGTGAGACGAGGCAAAGTATTGAAACATAGTCATTCCAATGAAACCTATAAAGCCGGTTCGATAACACTGGGCGGTGCTATCGCCATGGGCACCGGCGTAATGATCGGCGCAGGTATTTTTGCATTAACCGGACAGATTGCGGAGCTTGCCGGGCCAATCTTTCCACTGGCTTTCATCGCCGGTGCAATCGTCACAGGGTTCAGCGCATACAGCTACATCAAGATGTCGAACGCCTGGCCTTCGGCAGGCGGCATCGCGATGATTCTGCAGAAGTGCTACGGCCCAGGTGCGATCGCCGCGGGCGCCGCGCTCTTGATGGCGCTCAGCATGGTTATTGCGGAAAGTCTCGTGGCCAGGACCTTTGCCGCCTATCTGTTGAGACCTTTCGACATTAACGGCGGACCGCTCGTACCAATCCTCGCCGTCTCGGTGATCCTCTTCGCTTTTTTGGTGAATATCGCCGGCAACCGGTCGATCGGGCTGTTTTCGATGGTCATGGCGGTGATCAAAATTGGCGGTATCGCGCTGTTCGGGATCGCGGCGCTGTGGTCGAGCGGGTTTGGCTTCGCCGCCGCATCGCAAGACGGGGGCGAACTCAGCGCGACCGGGTTCATCGCCTCAGTGGCGCTCGCCATCCTTGCGTTCAAGGGCTTCACCACAATCACCAACAGTGGTGCCGAGATCACAAACCCCCATCGCAATGTCGGGCGCGCTATAATGATATCCATAGCACTGTGCGTATTGGTCTACTTGCTCGTGGCCTTCGGAGTGGGATCGAGCCTGACCATTGACCGGATCGTCGCAGCCCGCGACTATTCCCTGGCAGAAGCCGCGGAACCGGCTCTGGGCCAAGTTGGGTTTCTGCTCACGGTGCTGTTAGCGGTCGTGGCTACGGCCTCAGCGGTGCTCGCCAGCGTCTTTGCAGTGTCTCGAATGCTCGCCATGCTCACCGAGATGGAGATGATTCCGCACCGCCATTTCGGTATGTCAGGACCGATCCAGCGGCACACGCTAATTTATACGGTAGTGATCGCGTCTACATTGGCCATTCTCTTTGATCTCGGCCGGATCGCCTCGCTCGGAGCCTTTTTCTATCTCGTGATGGACATGGTGGTGCAATTTGGTGTCTGGCGGTTTCGGCGACAGGAAATCAAAGCCGCCGCGCCTGTGCTCCTGATAGCAATCACTTTCGACGCCCTTGTCCTTGCTGCGTTCACAGCGATGAAGCTGAGAAGCGACCCCGCAATTGTTGCCTATGCTGTTTCAGCCATCGCCGCAGTGTTTATCTACGAACGGAGCTACTTGTCGCGCTGGCTGGCGTCACAGCGTGAAGATGTCCAGCCATGACGGTGGCCATACCGCGAGCGATCCGGGACGGACGTCGTGCTGGCGCTGCGATGCTCCTAGCACTTGCGCTGGGAATGATCGCGGCAAATTCATCACTTTCCGATGGCTATGCTTTCCTTCACCACAATCCTTTGCGGCTGGGTCTAGCCGAGCTGCAGATTGAGGCACCCTTGATCGACTGGATCAACCAAGGACTGCTGACAGTCTTCTTTTTTCAGATCGGCCTCCATACCAACCAAGAGATCACCACAGGTGTTCTCGCGTCGCCGTGTACGGCTGCGGTTCCTGCTGCCGCAGCACTTGGCGGTATGATCCTGCCGGCGGCAGTCTACACCTTGTTCAATTTCTCAGATCCTGTAGCCCTTAACGGTTGGGCGATCCCGATTGCCACCGATATCGTGCTGGTCTTGGGGCTTATGTCGCTTTTTGGCGGTCGGGTCGCCCCTGGGGTCATAGCCTTCATCACAGCGACCGCTATCTTCGATGATCTCGGAGCTGTGATTGTGATTGCGCTCTTCTACGGCGAAGTGGCGGCTGTGTGGCCAGTTGCAGTCATCATCGCCGGCCTGCTGACGCTGTTCGCCCTCAACCGGTGCCGATATGCGCACCTCGCGCCCTATCTTCTGGCCGGGGCGGTCTTGTGGACCGGGCTTATTGCGACAGGCCTCGAAGGTGCCGCGGCGGGTGCGGTGGTCGGCCTCTCGCTCCCGCTTTCATCCTTCCAGCCCCATACGGTCACGAGTACCATGCGCCGCATATCCCCGATCGCTCTCTTCTTCGTAGTACCGATGTTCGCATTTTTCAATGGAGGCGTTCCGCTCGATCTTGCGCAACCCGCGCTAGCCATTGAACCGATAGCGCTTGGCATCGGAGCAGCACTCGTGTTGGGCAAGCCCCTCGGTGTGTTGTTGGGTACGCTGCTCGCGGTTCGTTTGGGGATCGGATCCCTACCAGCCATGGTCACTGCGCGTGACATCGCGTTGGCTGCCCTGCTCGCCGGTGTCGGCTTTACGATGAGCCTGTTCATCGTGACGGCTGCGTTTCACGATCCGCTCCTCGCAGATACTGCCAAACTGGCGGTGCTCGCCGGTTCGGCGCTCTCCGCAGTCATTGCGCTGATTGCCCTGATGACTTGTGCAAGAAAAACGGAATGATGCGCTCTTGGCTGTGTTCTCTCATCGCTTGGGGCGCACGCAGGGCTGCCACTCCCAAATCCGGTTCATTAGTGCAAACAGGAACGAGGCTGACCATGCGACCAGCAGTAGGCCGTTCAGAGCTTCGATCCCGGTCAGGAAACGTATATGACCGGTGGGGAAGATGTCACCGATGCCGAGCGAAGTGTAGGCAGTCGCCGAGAAGTAGAAATAGTCGAGAGGCGCAGCGATCGGTAAGCCAGCGAAGCCACCGACCAAGAACACATGTTCTGCGAGAAAATAAGTGATCGCGTAAAGCGCGATTTCTGCAATATGGGCAGTGAAGAGCAACGCGGCAACCGCCAGCACGCGCGCCGAGGGCGTTAGGGGGATAGCGGCCATACCACGGGAGCACCATCGCAGGGCTCCGAGATGAATAAGAGCAGTGATGAAAAAGACCGAAACCGTGAGCAGACTGGAATAGAGCAAGGGGGCGACCTCCGGATAGGTGCGGTTTCGTTGACGTTGCCACAGAAAATCGGTGTGGATAGTACCGATTAAGTCGGGTTCCAGTAGCAACCCCGGATTCGACAAGTGGCCTAAGCTACTTATGTCCACAATGGTATCAATAAAATGATGCCGGGAGGAATTGTCCGCCAGATCAACATCTATTCTCCAATCTATAACTTCAGGGTCCCTCTGCGCCATGTGCCTTTCCCAATCCGTCAGTTTCACAGCCAGCGCATTTCTCGTTGTCGGCGGCAGCTATGCAGTCACTCGGGCTTGGGCAATCAACCGCCGCTATTTGCCGGTGGCGCTTATGCCGGTCTTTGCCGGTGTGCAGCAATTCATGGAGGGTAATGTTTGGTGGGGAGTGAACACGGGCGATCCGGCTGCAACGCTTCTCGGGGCTTTGGGGTTCATCTTCTTCACCTGGTTTATGTGGCCATTCTGGATCCCACTTGCCTCTTGGGTGCTGGAACCACCAAACAGCCGACGCCGGCCCTGGATGGCGGCGATGTCGGTGGCCGGACTAGCATTCGGACTGTCGCTTTACGTGCCGCACCTAGCCAATCCGGACTGGGTGCGGGTCACGGTCAATCAGGATAGCCTTGCCTATGAAGGAACGATGATCCTCGACTATATGATGCCGCGGTGGATGACCTACGTCATATATCTGTTCCTGATCATCCTTCCGCCGCTGATTTCGACCTACTACCACATGCGCTGGTTTGCTCTGACCATCGTCGCCGTAGTCGTCGTGGACATCCTCTTCCTTCGCTACGCCTATATTTCGTTTTTCTGCCTCCTTGCGGGGCTAGGAACACTTCACTTGATCTACATCATTGCGCGCAACAAGTGTGCGCGAGAATGTCCTGTTTTGTTCGCATAAAAAGGCTAGCGATCAGACACTTGGGAGCACGGGTCATGTGTGGGAACAGAGAGGCTGTTGGAGCGACCGGTGATGGCGGGCTGGACCAGGCTCTGGCGCAAGGTAGAGCCGCGTTTCTGGGCTTCCTTGAGAAGCGGCTGCGCAATCGCGAAGAGGCCGAGGACGTGCTGCAGGAATTTTGTATCCGCGTCCTTGCCCGGCAGGACCAACTGCGAGATGCCGAGCGACTGGATGCTTGGCTATATGCGATCCTGCGCTCGGCGCTCAACGACCATTTCCGCAAGGCTGGGCGGCGGCGGCGGCTGAACGATGCCGTTGCACGCGAGATGCAATCGGCGGAAGAATATGTTGAATCGAGTGAGGCGATGGCGATGGTCTGCGGTTGCATCAAGGGTTTAGTACCCAAACTGCGCCCGACGGACGCCATATTGATTCACCGGATCGACGTCGACGAGGAAGACCGCGCGATGGTCGCAGCCGATCTGGGCATCAGGTCTGGTACACTGGCAGTGCGCCTGCACCGTGCCCGTGCGGCCCTGCGTGACCAGTTGCTTGCTCATTGCGGTGGCTGTTGTCAGCATGGCTTTGACGATTGCTCTTGTCCCCCCGGGGGCTGTAAAAACCCCGAACACGCCACACATTGCGCGGACAAACAGTCAACCGACGGGGCCTTCATCCGGTAATAAATTTCGCCATTGCGCGTCTATCTATTGCGGATTTTCCGGGCCGTATATGGATGGAAAGGGCAAGGCGATGACGCTTCGCAAGTATTCAAAAACTGGTCCCCCCGGAATGGAGATCGACGCTGAGTTTCGCGCGATACTCGACACTATGTTCTGCGCCTGTTTGCCTGATTCGGGGAGCTGTGCTTGTAAACTTCGCAAGGAGTTGTTCCTGCGCTGCGATATCGAGGGGCAGCCACTGGCGGAAGTCGCCGAGGCCCTTGACCTGGAAATTCGCGAAGCGAGGGCCCTCGTTGCCCAGATCCGGCGTGATGTCACGATGCAAGTGGCGCTTGGCCTGTCTCGGCGGGGGACTGTTTACGAACAGCGTAAACCTTGACGAATTTCGGTGAGATGCGACTTTGTCTCTGTCGGTCTCTCGATGAACCTATCCGCCCATGCAATCAAGAGGGAATGTCACGGCAAGACAAACGATTTACCTGTCCTCCTCCGCGGCTATTTTCGCTGGATTACTGATAGCTGCCTGGTTCAATCTCGGTGCCGGCACCGTCAGAAACTCCCCCGAGCGCAATCCCAGGGCGGGTTAATTTCCTAAACTTTGTTACTCGTAGGGCAAGCGATCTTCGTCGATTGTAACCGACCGGAACGCTTGCTCCCTCACAGGCCGGGAGTACGTCTGATGTTCCTCCTACTTGAGCCCTGTGTCGCCACAAAATAGAAAAGTCGATCCGCTCCTTCACCCCCGCTCCGAAACTCTTCCTTTGGCGAGAAAGCTATATGTTGAGAGGGCTTTACCGGGTGATTGTAGTCGAACTCCGACCTGACGCCCAACCGAGAGACTGCTGCGCGCAGTGTAATATTTCTCGCCAATCGGCGTCTACCTAAAGAGCGCCGAGGTAACTCTACCGGGGCGTTAAGTGGAGCAAACGAAAATGATGACACAGACCTTTGCAACACTCGCCATGACCGTTCTTCTGCTTGGGATCGTCGTGCGTTCGAGACGACAGGTGCCCGTACCCCTTCTTCTGCCTGTGAAGCGGATGTGGCGCCGTTAGCAGCGCTGGGTTCAACGGGTGAATTGCCAACCAAGAATCTGCGCCGCCAGCATCAGCAGTGGCGTGCTGCCCGTCGCAGAGTAAACCACAGATCCGCAGTCGGTTATCAGCCGTTCTGTAGGCTGCGTTGCCGAGAGTTGAGGCCCATGAACGAAACTCGACGAATGACGCAATCCCGGAATTGCATCGCCGCCCCATCCGAGCAGAGGTCGGGGACCGATCGGCCGAGCCCGAATGAGGCGATCACGATCGTGGGGGCGGGGCCTGCCGGTCTTGCCTGTGCGATCGTGCTTGCCCGTGGCGGAGCGAATGTGGTGGTGCGCGAGTGGAAGGACTGCGTTGGTCACCGCTTTCATGACGATTTCCAGGGGCTTGAGAACTGGACGCGCGAATCAGACGTTCTAGCGGAACTCGCGGCCGACGGCATTGCTGCCGATTTCGAGTGCCATGCCTTTGATCGGGGTGCAATTTTCGATCCGCACGGGAGACCTCATCTGGTCCAAGGGCGGAGACCTCTCTTCTACCTTTTGCGCCGGGGCTCAGCGGAGGGTACGCTCGACAGCGCGCTATTGGCCCAGGCTCGGGCCGCCGGTGTGGAGGTCGTTTTCGGCGACAGGGTTGGCAGCTTCGCCGGCGTGGGCGTTCTCGCCGCCGGGCCGCGCGAGGCTGGCGTGATTGCTGCCGGCCACGTCTTCAAGACCGGTATCGCCGACGGCGCCTGGCTGGCGCTCGGGCACGATGTCGCGCCGGGAGGCTACGCCTATCTGCTGGTGCAGGGCGGTCGCGGCACCGTGGCTAGTTGCATGTTCACTCGCTTTCGCGAGCAGGCGAAGTACGTGGAGGCGACCGAGAATTTCTTCCGAGCCCATGTCGGGCTGGAAATGACAAACCCTCGCCCTTTCGGTGGCTATGGCAACATACGCCTGCCGAAAAGCGCTATGCAGGGTGGACATCCGGTAGTCGGCGAACATGCAGGCTTTCAGGACGCGCTCGCGGCTTTCGGTTTGCGCTATGCCATTCGTTCCGGCGTGTTGGCGGCCGAGAGCATTCTCGACGGAGGCGACTACGCCGCGCGGTGGCGGGCTGAGCTTGGCCGGACGCTGAAGGCGGGAATCGCCAACCGGTGGATCTTCAACACGGCGCGAGAGCCGGGGATGCGGCTTGCTATCGGTCGGTTGGCCCGCCGCGACACCGGCGATCTCCTGCGCCGCGCCTACGACCTGACGCCGCTCAAGCAGCTGGCGTTGCCGATCGCGCTCAGGCGCTACCGGGCGCCGCTCGCCGATCCGAGTTGCAGCCACGAGAATTGCGATTGCGTCTGGTGTCGGCACGGCGATCACGGCGAGGCGCGCCAGCCCGCGACGCGGCTACATATGGAGGAAGAGTCATGAAACTCCAACCGATCGTCGCGGCTCCGGGGCCAACGGTCCAGAAGCCCGGTCGCCGTGCACCCGTGGCGCTGTGGATCCTGGATCGCGCGCTGCGCAGGATCGCCCGCGCCGGCACCGTGTGGCTGCGCCTGCCCGACGGCGAGACGCGCCGCTACGGATCGGGCGTGCTGGAATGCGCCATCGCCCTCCACGACTGGCCGACGCTGCGGCGCATCGCGCTCAATCCCGACCTCGCCCTGGGTGAGGCCTGGATGGACGGCACGCTGACGGTGGAACAAGGCGATCTCTACGACTTTCTCGCGCTCTGCCTATCGAATATCGGACGCGGACCGGGCCCTTGGTCGCGCCGGGTCCATAAGCGACTAAGGATGATGGGCCGGCGGTTTCTGATGCACAATCCGGTTGGTCGTGCGCAGAAAAATGTGGCCCATCACTACGATCTGGGGGACGATCTCTATGAGCTTTTCCTCGACCCTGAACGTCAGTATTCGTGCGCATACTTCAAAACGCCAGCAGACAGCCTCGAAACGGCCCAAGAGCAAAAAATGCGCCGCATCGCGGCCAAGCTGCAGCTTGCGCCAGGGCAGCAGGTACTCGACATAGGTTCAGGCTGGGGCGGCCTTGGCCTTTACCTTGCGCGCACGACAGGGGCGAACGTCACCGGCGTCACCTTGTCGGTCGAGCAGCAGAAATACTCAGCCGCTCGAGCCCGGCGCGAGGGATTGGACAAATGGGCGCGGTTCGAGTTACGCGACTACCGCCATGAGACAGGGCCTTACGACCGGATCGTCTCAGTCGGAATGTTCGAGCATGTTGGCGCCAGCCACTACAGCGAATATTTCGCCAAGGTCGCCTCCCTGCTGACGAATGACGGCGTGGCATTGGTGCACACCATCGGCAGCGTGGCCGAACCGGCCGCGCCGCACCCTTGGCTCCGCAAGTATATCTTCCCCGGCGGCTACATCCCCTCGCTGTCCGAAATCGCGCCTGCGATCGAGCACGCGGGGCTGATCGTTACTGATCTGGAAGTGCTGCGTCTGCACTACGCCGAGACCCTGAAAGCTTGGCGCGAGCGTTTCCTGGCGCGTCGGACCGAGGCGACAGCACTTTACGACGAACGCTTCTGCCGAATGTGGGAATTTTACCTGGCCGCCTGCGAGGCGGGCTTTCGCTTTAATGGGCTTGTGGTCTTCCAGATACAGCTCACACGCAGGTTCGACTCCCTTCCATGGACGCGCGGCTATGTTGATGCGGAGGAGCGCACGCTTCGCGATACGCCAGCCGACGTGCCGCAGATTGGGGCCAGCAATCTGATGACCGGCGCGATAATGAAGGCGGCGGTCGCAGAATGAACCTGGAAAAGTTTGCGAAGATTTTGTTGGTGATGTTCCTCTGGGCCATTTGCTTTCCGCTCATCGTGGCGGGGTCTGCCCATGCCCCGCACCTGACATTCGCGGCGCTGCGAGCTCTCCTCGCCGGAGCTGCACTACTCTGCGCGGGGATCGTCCTGCGTCGACGCTGGCCGCGCGGGAGACGTGTCTGGCTCGCACTGTCCGGAGTTGGCCTTGGGGCTACGTCGCTCGGATTTCTCGGCATGTTCATGGCCTCAGAATTCGTCTCGCCCGGCATTGCCACGGTGATAGCGAACGCCCAACCACTCATGGCCGCTGCCCTGGCAGCTGTCTTTCTGGGTGAGCAGCTCGGTTGGCGCGGCAAGGTGGGCCTGGCGATGGGCTTTGCCGGCATCATTCTGATAGCGGCGCCGGAAATGCAGACGCCCGCCGCCGGCGCCTATGGCCTGGGGATAGGCTATATCCTGCTGGCAGCTCTGGGCATCACGGTGAGCAACGTGTTGATACGTGCGATTGTGGAACGGGTCGATCTGCTGATGGCGATGGGTGTGCAGATGCTGATCGGCGCGGTCCCGCTAATCGGCGGTGCCGCAGTATTCGAAGACCCTTTCGCCATAGCCTTCACGCCGCAATTCCTGGCCATTCTCGTTGGTCTCGCCCTATTTGGATCGGCACTCGCCTATTGGCTGTGGAGCGACATCCTGCGCACCACCGAGCTCGGTCGTGCCAATAGCTTTGCCTTTCTCGTACCCGTGTTCGGTTTGGCCATGGGCTCCGCATTCTTTGGCGAAACGCTGAACTGGCTCGCGGTTTTGGGAATAGCCGCAACACTCGCGGGCATCGCTCTGGCCAACTCTCGCCGCACTACGCCGAACGCGGACACAGCATGAAAGGTGCCGGAGATGTTTGCCTGACGTCCGTGTGATGATTTGGAACCACCAACGTCTTGTCAACATGATGCCTAAGTGGGCGCGGATAGCGACCATGACGAGCCGCGGTCCCATTGTGTTCCCGTTCCTAAGATCGAGTTGCCAACCACGGGTAGAGACCACATTCCCGCTCGTACAACTGACTGAGCCGTTTGGCCTGGCGCAATCCAATGTCGGGACCTCTTGCTTTTTTGTTGCTCAAGACGATGTCCTATCCTTCATTGTCTTCAGGTTAGAAACCACCAAACTATTTTAAGCGGCCATATGCGACCTACAGCGGTTGAATTTTGCCATAAATGGCCTTATATGTCCTATTGTCTCAATTTTATAAATGCATAGTAGCGGCCGTATGTGGCCTACTAGTGCTAAAAAACGGATTATGAGGTCACATATGGCCGATAATAAACAGGTGCGCGTGAGAACTCCAGAAACAATCACGAGGGACATTGGCCAGAAACTCGAGCGACTCCGTCTCTCGCGAAACATCACGCAGGCTGAACTCGCCCAGGATGCAGGCATTTCCGAGCGTACATTAAGGCGACTCGAGTCGGGGGATAATCCTACACTCGACTCGCTCATCCGCGTCCTGATTTCGCTGAAAATCCAGCAGAATGTCGATCTCCTTGTTCCCGATCCGCGCATCAGACCAATCGAGCGGGTGCGGACGAAGGGGGTTGAGCGGCAACGTTCAAGCTCAACCAAGCCAACCAAGAAGACCAAACCGTGGGAATGGGGAACAAAGAGCTAGCACATGGCTGAGCCATCTACCGACGCATCCATCAATCTCTGGGGACGCGAGATCGCAGCCGTTTCGTGGTTGGCGGACGAAGGGTATGCCGTCTTCCAGTACGACCCTGAATTCTCCCAATCCGGAATCGAATTATCACCGCTCGTGATGCCTTTAAGTCAGGATCCTTACTCCTTCCCTGCCTTGCCCAGGACAACGTTCAAGGGATTACCGGGAATGCTGGCGGACGCCCTTCCCGACAAATATGGCGATCGACTAATCAACGCCTGGCTGGCAGAACAAGGCCGCACGCCTGAAAGCTTCAATCCGGTGGAGCGCCTTTGCTATGTCGGAACTCGCGGCATGGGAGCTCTCGAGTTCAAGCCGGCATTGATGAGCTCAAAACGCAAGGCCCGCAAAGTCGAGGTCGCCAACCTCGTTCGCTTGGCCAATCTGGTACTGAACGAGAAAGCGAGTCTAGAAGGCGTGCTTGAGGGCAAGAACGACCTTGCCGCAATCGATGACATTCTCCGAGTTGGCACATCGGCAGGTGGAGCGCGCGCGAAGGCGATTCTGGCCTGGAACCAGAAAACCGGCGAATTCCGCCATGGTCAGATCGACGCCGGTGATGGCTTCGAACACTGGTTGATGAAGTTCGATGGCATCGACAATAACCGCGACAAGGAAGAACCCGACCCGCAGGGGTTCGGCTTGATCGAATACGGCTACTACCTGATGGCAACGGCTGCAGGCATCGACATGATGCCGTGCCGTTTGCACCATGAGGGTGGACGTAGTCATTTTATGACAAGGCGGTTTGACCGACCTGTCGATGAAAACGGGGTGACGCACAAGCTCCACATGCAGTCGCTTTGCGCCCTACAGCATTATGACTTCAACGACCCGCGCGGCTATTCCTACGAGCAGGCCATCCTGACCATCCGCGAACTCGGCCTCGGCGCTCCAGCATTGGAGCAGCAGTTTCTCCGGGCGATATTCAACATCATCGCCAGAAACCAGGATGATCACGTCAAAAATATCGCCTTCTTGATGGACCAGACTGGCGAGTGGACGCTGTCTCCAGCCTTCGACGTGAACTACTCGTACAATCCGAGTGGCGAATGGACTGGGCAACATCAGATGAGCCTTAATGGCAAACGCGACGGCTTCGAAATGGCAGATCTGTTGGCTTTTGCGGAAACCGCATCCATAAAGCCAACCAAGGCAAAGACACTCATTTCCAATGTCAGCGAGGTCGTTTCGAACTGGCCGAAATATGCGCAGGACGCTGGCGTTAACAACGAGAAAACGCGAAGGATTAGAAACGCTCACCGGTCAGTTCTGTGAACGTTCAGCAGCGTCATGGGTCGTGTGACATCTCGACTGGCGCCCTCGATGCGTCGGACCCTGGTTCAAAGCTAGCGGTATGGAGCTAAGCGGAAATGGCGACGTTCACTCAATCGCAATTGCAAGCCATAGCCGACGCATTGGGAGACACCGAAGACGGACTGATCGGTTCGGAAATCGCACACCTTCTCCAGACCGTCGGCATTGTAGATACCGATCCGCAGATGACAAAACGTCACCGGCTATACAATGCGTTCGCCAATGATCAAAACCGCCGAAAGGATCGGACTCGCATTATCGGTTTTGTCCGCAAGGCGATGAAACCCGAACGGTTTGCGCGGGAACAGAAGCGTTTCGAGCCTATGCGGGGTCAGAACAAGATTTGCTTAAAATCCTGCGCTAAGCTCGAACGGACTGTGAACATCACGCTGTCCGAAGGATCCGACCTGGGCTTCGCAACGACCTGAATCCTTCAGGAATTTGTTGCTCTGTGTCCCAGGAGTAGATGCCGGTCAGATTGATATGCTCCCAACTGAGCGGCGAGATGTGTTTCAGCACGTCATCTGGAATATTCCGCCCCTGCTGGCGCAGATGAGCGACTGCTCGGCTGAGATAAACAGTATTCCAGTGCACAATCGCGCTGACGACCAGGTTGAGCCCGGAGGCGCGGAAAGCCTGGCTATCATAAGAGCGGTCACGGATTTCGCCGCGTTCGTGGAAGAAAACGGCACGCTTGAGCTTATGGGCGGCCTCACCTTTGTTGAGACCAGCCTGACACCGCCGGCGCAGCGTTAGGCTCGAATACCATTCGATCATGAACAGTGTCCGCTCGATGCGGCCGATCTCGCGGAGCGCCTTGGCCAGGTCATTGGCTTTCGACGAGGTTGCAAACATCTTGAGGATGGTTGACGGCGCGACAGCTCGTGTGGTGACCGACGCGCCCAGGCGCAAGAGATCGTCCCAATTCTCCAGAATGAGCGTGGTGTTGATTGGCGTGCCGATATGATTGGCCAAGGCCGGGTAGGTATCGGCTTTCTCGAAGGTATGGAATTTCCGGTCCTTAATGTTGCGCAACCGCGGAGCGAAGCGCTTGCCGACGAAAGAGAACAATCCGAACACCTGATCGCTGGCGCCGCCGGTATCGGTGAAGAGTTCCTCGATTTCGAGGATCGTGTCATGGTCGAACAGCCCGTCCAGGACATAAACCGCCTCGCTTTCGGTCGGGCTGATCGGCAGGACGCTGAAGTAGCCGTACTGATCGGAAAGGCCGCTGTAGAATTTCGTGCCCGGTTCGCTGCCATAATGCAGATTGATGTCGCCGCGCTTTGCGGCCCGGTCGCTGGCCCGGAAGAATTGCCCATCGGAAGACGCGGTTGTTCCATCACCCCATAGTCGCGAGTGCGGATGAAGCGTATGTGCGTCCGTCACGCAGGCCTGCGCAGCGCGATAGGTTTCGGAGCGGGCATGGAAAGTGCGCATCCAACCGATCTGATGGGCGCTGATCCCTTTTGAAGCTCCGGCCATGCGTTTCGGGCCGAGATTTGTCCCGTCCGCGAGCACGCCAGCTAGCATTGCGGGCATGTTCTGCGGCAGGCCTCCCGTTCGGACATGGGTGAACTGGTCGCCAAAACCGGTCCATTCATGCACTTCTCTGAGCAGGTCGGGAATTTCCACGAGCGGATACATCTCGGAGATTTCGGCGTTCAAGTCTTCGGCCGCAGCGGGAACATCCCTGGCATGCGGCGTCACGATCAAGGTTCCCACCTCAAGCCTGACGCCTTCGAGCTTTCCATTACGGGCACGATACGCCAGCCGTTTGAGATTGAAGTCCATCATTTGCTGGACCTCGGCCAGCCACGCCTCGCCGTCGCTTTGCACGCCGAGGCCGAGTTTGTTTTCCTCCTTGAGAGCGACAAAAACGGGCTTTGGCATAAGATGTTCATCAATCGGCCGGAAGGCCCGGCTGCCTTCGACCCAGACATCGCGGGATCTGAGCCGATCACGCAAATGAGCGAGCGTCGCAATCTCATAGAGTCGGCGATCCGGCTTACCTTTCTCGAAGATCAGCTTCCTGTCCGACTTTGAAAGATGGGCAACCGGGACGCGGTCCGGAAGAACGCGCCTGCTTTCGGCATAAAGCGATCGGAGGGCTTCTATTGCGGCCAGCAACGGATCGTGCCGACGGCGTGACTGGAAAGAAAATGTTTGGAGGAAAACTGCCGCATATTTGCGAAGGTTACCGTATTGCTCGGCCGCCAGCGCTAACGGGGAAGTGCGGTTGCTTTCGACGATGGCTTCGAGACCTGGCTTGATTTGCAGTAGCCGGTACCAGCCGACCTGCCGGTTCAATGTGTCGATCGCATCTTCACCTGTATCGTTAGCTGCCTGCAAGGCCACGATCGTGTCGAGGAACAGGCGCAATGCTTTTGATGTTTCGGCACGGGTGTTGATATGTCGCTGCTTTTTGGCCCCTGTGCATTATTGGGACATAGATTCACGGTAGGAACCTGCTGGACGGTACCAACGCGGTCGGGCAACAAGCGACGCCATCCGGGACGTCCCTGAGGCAGGTCATTGCTTCTGAAACCAGACGCTGCAGGTGGCCGACGTCACCGCGACCTATCATACCGGCACGTCGCGACCGGAGCAGAATTTCGCGCATGCGGCGACAACTGCGGAAGCATCTTCACCAGCGCCCATCACGAAGGCTGAAGCACGATTTCGCTGCCACGGACGTCCTAGATGAAAAAGGCCCGGTACGGGAGAAAGGCTGCCTTCTTGCAGAATGCTTCCGTTGGAACGGGTACTGCCTGGAATCTGGAGCCATGCGCTATCGTCTCGATATCCGATGCACCAGATGACGGAATCGATCACCCGTTTCGATCCATCGGCAAAGAATGCGAGGCGGTCTTGTGAAGAGACTAAGCGTTTCGCGACGGCTACGCCCCTTCGTTCCAAGTCGTCAAGGCTCCGATCCCTGTCAGGAAAGGGGTCCGCGCGCCGCATCACGCGTCCTATCGTCGATTCGGGCCTTGCTCTCATCAAGCCCAATGTGTGCAGCCACCACCATGTACTCTGGCCCAGAATGCGCTCGGGAAACAGACGGCGGCTGCGTCCAGCCGCAAGCACCACTTCATGGGTCAAAGCCAGCTCGGCTGCGATGTCGCGTCCGCTTGCTCCATCTCCGACAATAAGGACCATGCCAATCGGGAGATCACTGGGATTGTGATAACTTTCCGGTGTTAGTTGCTTGACTGCGCTGTCGAAGCCGGCAGCAATCGTTGGGATTATCGGTTTCTGAAACGCACCCGTCGCGACGATCACTGCCTTCGCTACTATGTACCTGCCATCGTCGAGTTGCGCGGCGAACCGCTCATCGGCCCGGCGTTCGAGCCGAGCCACACCATTTCCGGAATGCACCGGTAGGTCGAAATGGCTGGCGTAGGTTTCGAGATAATTCGCAAACTCGTCTCGCGTTGGATAGCCTTCTGGGTCCCCATCGAGCGCAAGACCAGGCAGCGAACTAAATGCGCGCGGAGTGAACAGGGTCAGGGAATCGTAGCGATGGCGCCAACTGTCGCCGACGCGGGCATGGCGATCGACGATTTGGAATGAAAGCTCTGGTCGGGCAAGATAATAGCCGGCTGCGAGTCCCGCTTGACCCGCGCCGATCACTAGAACGTCTATTTCCTCCGAACCATGGCTCACGGATAGCTGGCGAGGGCTTCTGTTCATGCAGCCTTTGCTTTGCCTTTTACCAGAATGCTCTCCATCAGCAAAAGCCCTACCCCACAGACAATCGCCACGTCGGCAAGATTGAAGGCGGGCCAATGATAGCTGCCGATGTAAAAATCCAGGAAATCCGTCACGGCACCCTGCCGGAGCCGGTCGAGCAGATTGCCGAGCGCCCCCCCAACCACGAGCCCGAGGGCGGATGCCGTCAGGCGGCTGTCGCTTCGATGGATCCAGATAAGGAGGCCGGCGACTATAGCGAGCGGGAACGCCATCAGGAGCCAAACCGGCGCCTGGCCGAACAATCCGAAGCTCACGCCGGTGTTAAAGCCGAGCACGAGATTAAAGAAGCCGGTGACGGGAATGACCTGAGGTGGATTCATAACATGGTCCATGACCCACCACTTCGTCGCCTGATCAATGAAAAACCCGCCAAGGGCGAGTGGAAGGCCGAGCCTGAGCATGTCCGAATGTCCTTTAAACTCCGGCTTAGCCGATCCGACCGAGGGCCGGGAACGTCTGGAGCAGCCATATTGCAAAGCTAGAGAGATGGCCGGTGATCATGGCGATGCCCATCACCACCATCACCCCACCAGCGACGATTTTGAGCACCCGGCCGGTGCGGCGCATCGACATCATCCGCGCCATGAACCCGCGCATGAATAAAGCCGCCAAGATGAAAGGGAGGCCAAGGCCCAGGGAATAGACGGCGAGCAGCGTCGTTCCGCTTGCAACCGTGGCGTTGGCAGCGGAGAGGGTCAGAATCGCACCTAGCACTGGTCCGATGCAGGGAGTCCAGCCGAACGCAAAAGCGAGACCCAGGAGATAAGCGGCCCCAGCGCTTCCGCTGCCCGGATTGGCATGGAACCGGGCTTCACGATTGAGCCAGGGCATTGGTACGAGGCCGGTCGTGAATAGGCCGAAGACGATAACGATCCCTCCGCCAATCAGGTTCGCTTCGAAAAGATACATGCGCAAGAGCCGGCTCAACACGGTGGCGCTGGCCCCAAGGATGACAAACACGGTCGTGAAGCCGAGCACGAAGCAGAGGCTGAGGCCGAGAGTTCGGCCCGCTGCCCTGAATTCTGTATCGGCCGCAATTCCGTCCGGGCTAATCGTGCGGCCTGCAACGTAGGAAATATAGCCCGGCACCAGCGGCAGAACGCAGGGCGACAGGAAGGATATAACGCCAGCGGCGAAAGCCGTCGCCATTCCGATACTGGAGAACTCCATCAGCCAATCTCGCCCACTAGACGGCGGAGCTTCTGCAAGCGAATCTCACGCGGCTCGTGCATGTCGAGCGTGCCGACGAATTGGCTCTCGGCATCCATCATGTAGACGCCTGCGGTGTGATCCATCGTGTATTCGCCCCCCTCCAGAGGCACTTTTCGCGCGTAGGCCGCAAAGGCCTTCACCACGGCGTCCGTTTCCTGTCGATTTCCCCGCAATGCGAGGATGCGATCATCAAAGGCTGTCATGTATTGAGCCAGCAGCTCTTGGCTGTCTCGTTCGGGATCGACGGTGAAGAACAGTACGTTGAACTGGTCGGCCACCGGCCCGAGCTCGTTCATGAGATCGCTGAGTTCGTAGAGCGTCGTCGGACACACATCGGGACAATGGGTGAAGCCGAAGAAGGCGAGATAAGGCTTTCCAGCAAGCGCGGCATTGTCGATCGTCCCGCCTTGATGCGATGTGAGCTGGAACGGGCCGCCGATAGCTGCGATGCCTGTCGAAGACGCGACCGCCGCATTTTGCTGCTGCCAAGGCTTGGACACTGACAAGCCGATGAAAAGCCCACCGACAGCGGCGACGGCAACCCATGCAACAAGACGGAAAAGTTTGACGCCGCTCATTGGACAGCCTCTCCGTGCCCGTCATGTTCGTTCGCAAATTCCGGACGAGCACCCATGTTCTGCACAGCGAACTCAACGTCGATGGTACCGGCCTGCTCGAACACCAGTGTTGCGGCAAACCGCTCCCCTTCCTTCAAAGGACGCGATGGCTTCAAAAACATGATGTGTATACCGCCAGGTTGAAGTTCGACCGTCTTGCCAGCCCCAATTTCGATGCCATTTTGCACCGGCCTCATGCTGGCAACCCCGTCGATCACGGTCGACTCGTGGATTTCCGCCCGTTCTGACAGAGGTGATGAGATCGAAACCAGACGGTCGGCCATACCGCCATCGTTCGTTAGCGTCAGATAGCCGCCGGCTACCGGCGCGACCGGCGGAGTCGCGCGCGACCACGGATGATTGATGGTGATCGAACCGGCTTGGAAGTCGTGACCAACGGCAGGAGAGATCAATACCGCAAGGGTAAGGAAGGCGGCGGATAGGGCTCGTGAACTAATCATGTTGATTAACTTTCTCTCCAGCTTCCCCGGCCTTTTCAAGAATTTCCAAGCCGCTTCTGACAACGACAACAACCACGCCCAGGCCGATGATCAGATCCGGGTAGGGCGAATTGAAAAGGATTACGGCCAGACCCGAAAGCGCGATGGCTGAGTTCACGAGCATGTCGTTTGTCGTGAAAATCCATGAGGCTTGCAGATGCACGCCGCCTTCCCGATGAGAATTCAGGAACCACATGCAGATCATATTCGTAAGCGCGCTCGCGATTGCCACGGCAATCATGACCGGCCCTATCGGATCGGAGCCAGTGAAGAAGCGACGACCGACTTCAAATAGAAGAAGACCAGCGAAAACCATCAGAAGGATACCCGACAGCCGGGCAACTCGAACCTTCGCCGCCAAACCGCGACCTACGACGAAAAGGCTAATAGCGTAGACACCGGCATCGCCAAGATTATCGAGTGCAGAGCCCATCAATCCTGTTGACTGAGCCCACCACCCTAATCCCCCCACAATGGCTGCCTGGGCCGTATTGATCGCAAGCACCCATGCGAGCGCCCATTGTTCGCTCTTCTCGGATGAAGTGGCACTGCCCTTGGACTGATTACTCATAAATTACACCTCGGCTTTCTTGGCGAGAAGTGGAAGCCGCGACCTGCCTTCGCGCACTGCTTGGGCTCATTTGTCGCGGGTGCCGCGCCAGGTCAGCAGGCGCAGCGCATTGGCTGTAACGAGGACCGTAGCGCCCGTATCGGCGAGAATCGCCATCCAGAGCGTGGTAATGCCGAATAGAGTCGTCACGAGGAAGACGGCCTTCAGACCAAGCGCTATGGCGATATTTTGCCAAATATTGCCGAGTGTCGCCTGTGACAACCCGATGAGATCGGCAACACCCGTCACCCGGTTTCTGAGCAGCGCGGCATCTGCGGTCTCCAGAGCAACGTCGGTGCCTGCACCCATGGCAACGCCAACGGAAGCGGCTGCGAGCGCCGGCGCGTCATTGATACCGTCTCCCACCATGGCGATCGGGCCATTAGCTTTGAGGCGACCGATCTCGGCGAGCTTGGCGTCGGGCAACAATTCGGCGCTTGCCTCAAGGCCAAGATGGGCCGCAATGGCGTCGGCCGTGCGCTTGTTGTCGCCGGTCAGCATCAGTGGCCGCACACCTCGATCTGTCAGCCGCTTCACACCTTCGATAGCGTCGTCGCGCGGTTCGTCGCGCAACGCGATCAATCCCTCGATGGTCTTGCCCTTTATAAGCACGACGACCGTCTTGCCCTGGCTCTCCAGTGTGGTGATCGTCTCGGCAATGTTCTCTTCGAGGGCAGCCTGTTCGGCGGCATGACGGGGAGACCCGACCGAAGCGAAGCCGTCCTTCAACCGCGCTGTGACCGCTTTGCCGGGTGTGGCAACGCCGCCCCCGAAGGTGACGGGCAGTTCGAGCCCCCGCACTTTTGCCGCCTCCACGATTGCAACCCCGAGAGGATGGCTGGTGCTGCGCTCGACGGCCGCTGCAATGGCAAGGACGGCGTTCTCGTCCCCATTGATCGGCACAATGTCCGTCACCTGGGGATGGCCACGCGTCAGCGTTCCTGTCTTGTCGAAGGCAACAGTTACGACCTTACCGAGTATTTCCAGTGCCGCGCCCCCCTTAATCAGCAATCCCTGACGCGCGCCGGCGGCAAGACCCGAGGCAATAGCCGCCGGCGTGGAAATCACGAGCGCGCAGGGGCAAGCAATCAGCAACGTCGCAAGACCCCGATATACCCATGTCATCCAGTCACCGCCGAAGGCGAGCGGCGGCACCACGACGATCAGAGCCGCGACGACCATAGCGCCAGGCGTATACCAGCGGCTGAAACGGTCGATCATACGCGCCGTCGGGGCCTTTGATTCCTGAGCTTCCTCGACCATGTGGATGATGCGGGCAATGGTATTGTCGGCCGCGACATGACTGATCGACACTCGCAACTCGCCATTTGCATTGATGCTGCCGGCATAGACGTTTGCGCCGGCTTCTTTAAGCACGGGCATGGATTCGCCTGTCACGGGCGCCTCATCGACCTCAGATGCACCATCAATCACCGTGCCGTCAGACGGCACACGGTCCCCAGGCCGAACAACGACGACATCACCAATAGCCAACTCTTCGGCAGCGACCTGCTCAATGACACCATCACGCTCGCGGAACGCGACCCGGGGCACGAGATCGATCAGCGCTTCAATGCCTGCCCGCGCACGGCCTGCCGCCACGGTTTCAAGCAGCTCGCCCACTGCGAACAGGAAGATCACGACAGCAGCTTCTTCGGCCTCGCCGATGGCGACCGCGCCGAGTGCCGCGACCGTCATCAACGTCTCGATGGTGAAGGGTGAGCCGGACATCGCACCGGCGACCGCCCGCCGCGCGAACGGGATAACGCTGATCAGGGCCGCACCTGAATAGAGCCATTGCTCCCAATCCGGCAGGATACGCGCAATGGCGAAGGCAAGCATGAACAGTGCGCCGGTCAGCAGTACAAGCCGACCCTTGCTGCCTTTCCACCACGCCTCTGTGATGCGCTTCCGAGGCGGCCCCCCCTTCGTCTCAGCCTGCTCGATCACTGGCGTGTACCCGAGCGCTCGGATCTTTTGCTCAATAGTGCCGAGGGCCGTCCGGTCTTCATCGAGTTGCAATGCTAGCGTCTCGTTGGCGTAGCTGACATTGATGTCGCTAACGCCCGGCAGGCGTTGCATCGCCGTCTCGATTTTCAATGCGCACGAGGCGCAGTCCATGCCTTCTATACGCAGTCTGTAAGGGCTCGCTGCCGCCATGGTGTCACCTCGATGGTTTAATGTGACACCGCAGATAGACCCTGTAGCAACTATAGGGTCAAGAGTGGACTTCGTTTATTTGATTTCGCGCTGCGATCCACGTGCAAATTCGCGGTACAACTTCATTAAGGAGCCTTGACCCTGTAGTGGGTACAGGGTGCAGAAATAGTTGAATGCAAAGGTAAATGGAGCGAAGCGAAACGATGGCGAAAGGGAGTGCTATGACCACCGGGGCGGGCACGACTGCAAATACCTGGGCGTTCGTCTTCTCGGCATGGCTCATTGCGCTTGCCGCCTCGCTCAGCGCTCTCTTCATTGGTGAGGTCATGGGACAGACGCCGTGCAATCTGTGCTGGCATCAGCGCGCTTTCATGTTTCCGCTGGCGGTCATTCTGGCTGTCGCTAGCTTTCGAGGTGATGCCAGCGTTTCCCGGTACGGACTTCCACTGGCTGCCCTAGGTGCCGCCATCGCTGCATTCCACTCCCTCCTTTATGCGAGGATCCTTCCAGCAGCCATCGAGCCTTGTACACAAGACGGCCCGTCATGTTCTGGCGTCGAGATGACGGTCCTTGGCATTTTGCCGCTCCCTTACCTATCGCTCGCCGCCTTTGGGAGCATCGCTCTTCTTCTCGTTCTCGCGCACCGGAGACGTTCAACATGACCAGACGGTCCATCGTACTTCTCACTGGCCTTGTCGCACTGATTGTCTTTGCAGGCGGTGCCTTTATCTACGACCGGTACGGCGGCCTCTCGGCACAGCCCGTTGCACCGGCGCAAGGTGATGCGTTGGTCAGGGCGCATTCACCCGTAATCGGCCCAGCGGATGCGCCGGTGACGATCGTGGAATTCTTTGATCCGTCCTGCGAGGCGTGCCGAGCTTTCTATCCAGCCGTTAAGCAGATCATGGCGAATTTCCCTGCCGAGACGCGCCTGGTCATCCGATACGCGCCCTTCCATGACGGATCTGACGAAGCCGTCAGGATTCTGGAAACAGCCCGTCTTCAGGACAGATACGAACCGATACTGGAAGCCCTGCTGGCGCGACAGCCGGAATGGGCCGTGCATGGTGCACCCGATCTCGAGAAAGCCTGGGAAATCGTGGCGGCGGCTGGGTTGGATGTTGAGCAGGCACGGCGTGAGATGTCCTCGGCCGAGATTGACGCCGTTCTTGAGCAGGATATGGCCGATGTTCAGAGCAATAATGTGCGCCAGACACCGACCTTTTTCGTGAATGGCAGGCCGCTGGAATCCTTCGGACCGCAGCAACTCCACGACCTGGTGCGTGAAGAGGTGGAGAGCGCCAGAGCGGCGCACTAGGCGAGCCATCGAGATCGACAAACGTCCAAATAGAACCTACATGACCCTGTATACGCTATAGGGTCATAAAATGAACTCTTCAATTCTGACGATCGGTCATCTTGCAAGGCAAACCGGTACCAAGGTCGAAACGATCCGCTTTTACGAGAAGAACGGTCTACTGCCCGAGCCCTCGCGTACCGAAGGCAATTATCGGGCGTACGAGCCAGACCATCTGAACCGGCTGAGCTTTATCCGCCGGGCACGTGACCTGGGCTTCTCGCTCGACCAGATCAGAGCGCTTCTCACGCTATCCGACAATCGCGGACAATCCTGCGCAGCAGTTGATGCCATCGCTAGCGAACATCGTGCAAAGGTCGAAAAGAAGATCACTGATCTCATGGCGCTCAAGGCCGAACTCGACAGAATGATCGACCAGTGCGAGTGCGGCATCGTCGACGATTGCCGGATCATTGAAACCCTGTCGCCGAAATGATCGGAGGTCCATGCAGCTTTGCCGACGATCCATGTCTTGATCGACTGCAATTGGTAGGTCGTTCGACATCTTCCGCTTGGAAGGGTTGGCTGCTGAAAGCGGCCTTTCCGCTTTCCACCCCATGGAGGTCATCGGATCCAAGTCATGCCAAGGCCTCATGGGCTTCCCGCTGACGATATTCGGCAACGATTCTTGAGACGGTTGGCTCGCTCACGTCATAGAGCCGCGCCATCTCGGCGCCGGACTTGCGCCCCGCAACAACGGATTCGGCGATCTCACGCCGTTTCTTATCGTCAAGTTTGCGCCGCCGACCACCGAGCCGCCCTTCCAACCGCGCCTGCGCTAGCCCTGCGCTAGTCCGCTCGCGGATCATGGCGCGCTCGAACTCGGCGAATGAGCCGACCATCTGCATCATCATGCGGCCTGCCGGTGTCGTCGTGTCGATCGCTTCGGTCAGCGACCGGAAGCCGGCCCCCGCCGCTTCGATCTTTTCCATCAAGTGCAGCAGGTCTTTCAGGCTTCGCGAAAGCCGGTCGAGCTTCCAGACAACAACGACATCGCCATCCCGTAGCTGGCCGATCATCTCCTGGAGCCTCGGCCGGTCCCATCGCCCGCCGCTGGCGGATTCTTCGAAGACGCGTTTACAACCCGCTGCCGTCAGCGCGCGCAACTGTGCTGCGTTCGACTGGTCGTCCCCCTTCGACACGCGAGCATAGCCGATCAAATAAGGTGCGGTGCTCAATTCGATCCTTTCACAAACGGCCGTCTACGGAAGCAGGATGACCATGACCGCAAATCAAGGCTCAATGCCTTTCACAATCCTCTTGCAAAACTGTATCAAAAGGCAAGTGATTTTTGAAAGGGATAACCGATGCCAGCACGCATTTACATGATCGGCCCTCAGCGCGACGCTTTGTTGGCGCTGCCCGAAGACGAGACGACGGTCGTCCGCCATCACAGTCTGGACGTAAACGACCTAGCTGCCATCAACAGCGCCCGCACGCCTGAGACCCGGCTTGGCTATGCTTTGCAGCTTTGCTGTCTGCGTTATCCGGGGAGGCATCTCCGACGCGGCGAATTGCTGCCCGCTGTCATGCTCGACCATATCGCTGAGCAGATCGGGATCGATGCAGAAGTGATCGGCGGTTTCGCACGACGGACGCCCACACGCTACGATCAGCTTCTCGCGATCAAGGCGCGTTTCGGGTTCACCGACCTCACCAAGCCGATGCGCGCAACGCTTCGAGCGTGGCTGGAAGCCGAAGCTGTCGGCCTGACCAACGGACGCGTCTTGTTGGGCAACTTCCTCGACGAACTGCGCTTCCGTAAGATAGTCATTTCCGGAATCACCGTGGTCGAGCGCATGGCCGCCGAAGCGATGCACGCGGCCGAAAACCGGATCATCGCCGACATCGACAATCGTCTCGATCCGGCCACCCATAGCCGACTTGACGCGCTTATCGCCGAGAAAACGCACGATAGGCAAAGCCGATTTTCCTGGCTACGGGAACCCACCCCGCGCGTCGCCTCTGCCTCGCTCGTCGGTATTCTTGACAAGATCGCACTGGTTCGCGGCATCAGGACGCCCGCCATCGATAGACGATACGAACCCCGAATGGAGCAATTTGCGCGCGAAGGGGTCCGCTACACCGCGCAGGCATTCCAGCAGATGGGGTCGGCGCGGCGGCATGTTATTCTTGTGGCGACGCTGCGCGAGTTTGAGGCCACGCTGACTGACACAGCTATCGGTATGTTCGACTCGCTCATCGGGCGAGCGCATCTGCGTGCCCGCAAACGCCTTGAACAGACGGTTGCCGCTTCTGCCGACCAGGGCCGCGACCGATTAATCCGTGTCGCCGACGTGCTTGAGGCGGTCAGCAAAGCCGCACGCGCCGGCGGCGATATTGCAGCAGCGGTCGCAGCGGTCGCCTCGCTCGATACGATCGATGCCGACGCTGCTCTTCTCCGGCGAACCACGAGGCCGGGACGAGATAATGCCATCAGTGAAATCGGGCCAGAATATCGGACGTTCAAGCGGGCGGGGCCGCGCTTCCTGAAAGCGTTCACGTTCGAGGGTCGCAAGGGTACCGCGCCGCTCCGTGCAGCGATGGCGATCCTGGCCGAACTCGATGGCGACTGGCGCACGGCGCTCCCTGATGGCTTGCCGCTCGGGCATATCGAGCGGCGATGGCAGCGCTATGTCGTCACGGACGACAAGATCGACCGAACCCATTGGGAGCTGGCGACCTATTCCGCGTTGGCTGGAGCACTGGCGGCGGGCGACATCTGGGTGCCAACCTCCCGACTGCACCGCTCTCTGGAAACGCTGCTTTCACCGAGTACGGATCCGGTCCCGGCACAGGTCTCCGATATTCCTGATCCTCATGTGTGGCTCGATGCCCGCGCGGCCGAACTGGATACTGCGCTGCTCAAGGTATCAGGGGGGCTGACCAGCGGCGATCCCGCGCTGTTTTCCGGTGACCGACTGCGGTTTCCGAAAGAGCCGAAAACCGATCTTGCCGAACGCGACGATGGCAGACAGTTCGTCCGGACCTGCTACAATCTCGTGCCGACGACGCGCATCACCGATGTTTTGTCTCAGGTCGAACGTTGGACCGGTTTCACCAGCCATTTCGGTCATGTCTCGACCGGGTTGCCGCCCAGCGATGAACGATCCTTTCTCGCAGCTATGATTGCGGAAGCGACGAACCTCGGCCTGTCACGGATGGCTGAGGTCTGCGGCGTGGCATCGCGGCGCACGCTCCTGCGCATGCAGACGTGGCACATGCGTGAAGAGACGTTTCGCGCCGCGCTCGGCTGTCTGACCGACGCCATACAGGCCGAACCAATGGCGGCCTGGTTCGGTGAGGGCTGGCGCGCCTCTGCCGATGGGCAGGCTTATTATCTTGGTGGCGCCGGGGAGGCTGGCGGTCAGGTCAACGCGCATTACGGCCGCGACCCGATCGTCAAAATCTACACCACCATCACCGACCGCTACGCACCGCTCCATCAAACCGTGATCGCGGGCACTGCCGGCGAAGCGATCCATGCCCTCGACGGCATTCTCGGCCACGAAAGCAACGCCAACCTTTCCGCGCTGCACGTCGATGGCGGCGGCGTCTCCGATATCGTGTTTGCGGTCATGGACCTGCTCGGGCTTGATTTTGAGCCACGTATTCCGCGCCTCTCCGATCGCCGCCTCTATTCCTTCGAGCCGCCCAAGCGTTACGGACGCCTCGCGCCGCTGTTCGGGAACAGGCTCAACCGCGATCTGATCGTCAATCACTGGCCCGACATTCATCGCGTCATTAGGGCGATGCGCGACCGAACCATCACCCCATCGCTGATCCTGAAAAAGCTCTCAGCCTACCGGCAACAAAACAGCCTTGCCGCTGCCCTTCGCGAGGTCGGCCGTATCGAGCGCACACTCTTCACATTGCGATGGTTCAAGGATCCGGCGCTTCGCCAGCTTGTCACGGGTGAACTCAATAAGGGCGAAGCGCGAAACAGTCTGGCGCGCGCGGTTGCGTTCCACCGGCTCGGCCGCTTCCGGGATCGCGGTATCGAAAATCAGCAAATGCGAGCGGCAGCACTCAATCTCGTCACCGCCGCAATCATCCTGTTCAACTGCCGCTATCTCGACCGCGCCGTGAGTGAACTTGGAAGTCGCGGAGTGAAAATTGATCCCGCTCTACTCTCGCAGCTTTCACCTTTGGGCTGGGACCGGATCAACCTCACCGGCGATTATGTCTGGTCAGACGGCATTGAACTCGATGCCGACGGACTCATGCCCCTTCGAATCCCCGATAGCTACCGTGAATCTATGTCCCGATAATGCACAGAGGCCTTTTTGCGGTTATTGGCTTTGGAAAACAACCGGCCGATCAACTTGATGAACATGGTCATCGCGTCGTCGGTGAGTTTCTGGCCGAGCTTGATGACCTGCACCACAAGTGTCGCGCGTCGGCGGCTGGCGGTGAAGTCGTTGGCAAGCCAGGCCGGCATTGCATCCCCCTCGCGCACCATCTGATCCCAACGTCCCGACGGAATACGCGCTTGCAAACGGGGATCGATCCCGAGCGAGCGTAGAAATGCGATGCGCTCTGTCAATCCGACCAGGTTCAACGCGCCAGGAGCGTCCGGAGCTGACTTCAGCCAGTGAAAGCGTGTCTGGCTGATCGCCGGGTCGACGGTCAGCAAACTGTCGAGTGCTTCCAGTGTGTCCGGCGTAAGGTTCGAGATCAGGGCGGCTTCAGCACCGCGGCGCGCGATGGTTCGCGCCAACAGTCCCATACGTTCAATGACATTCGCCACAGGCAACAGCACCCGGCGTTCGCGAAACGTTGCGATGATGGCATTCGCGATCGGCACGCCCTTGTCGGTCGCTGAAGCCGCCTGTATCGCGGACAGCAATGCCGCGCGACGATCCTGGGCTGTTGCACTCCGCATTCCGAGATAGCCGAGCAGGTGCGCGATGTGATTGCTGCGCGTTTCCTCCCGGCGAGCATATCGTTCAAATGAAGCAGGCTCGGCTCCAACCTGTTCGGCAACATAGTTCAGCATTGCCGTCGGCGGAGCTTCGTTGACAGAGAGTACCCGGCCCAGATGCCGCATCACGCAAAGCTGGATCGCGAAGCCGAGCCGATTGTGTTCTCGTCTGCGAAGCTCAATTTCAAGCCGGTCGGCTGGAGACAGGGAATAATGATGGATCAGGCTGTCTTCGTCGGTGGGGATATCGAATAGTTCCTGTCGCTCCTGAATCTTGAGAAGCATACGCCGGGCCATCTTACACTCCATACTATGCAAGCCGATGACCCATGTCTGTGTCCGAAAACGTCCGATTGCGTACAGGGGCAAAACACCCTGTCCACAAATTACCTTGACAGCATTCTGGACAGACAACTAATTTGAACAGCCTTTTCGGACAGGAATGACGCTATGTCACGCTCCTTTGCCTATGCCCGCGTGTCAACGACCGGGCAGACGACGCAAAACCAGCTAGAAGAAATCCGGGCGGCGGGGTTCCACGTCGAAGACCACCGGATTGTAACCGAGACGATTTCCGGCAGTGTGCCGATAACGCAGCGTCCGGAATTCTCTCGGCTGATGGACCGTTTGGAGCCGGGCGACATTCTCATCGTGACGAAACTCGATCGCCTCGGCCGGGATGCGATAGACGTCAGTTCAACAGTAAAGGCATTGGCCGACGAAGGAGTACGGGTCTACTGTCTTGCACTTGGCGGTGTCGACCTCACGAGTTCCGCCGGCACGATGACCATGAACGTGCTCAATGCCGTTGCCCAGTTCGAGCGGGATTTGCTAATCGAGCGAACGCAGTCAGGCCTAAGACGTGCCAAGTCCGAAGGGAAAGTTCTGGGTCGGCGGCCAAGCCTGACAGACAGCCAAAAGCAAGATGTGCGGTTTGCGCTGAATTCCGGCAAAAGCATTTCCGCTATAGCCCGAGCATTTGGTACCAGCCGTCAAACAATCATGCGGGTGCGTGACGAAATCCGTTGAGCAAGAAGCAGGATCGGATTTCCATTCTTCGAAACGAGGGCAACCAAGAATGCAAACTCTCGCAGCATATGTCGGCGCAGCCGTTTTTGAAATAGCGGGATGTTTTGCATTTTGGGCTTAGCTGCGGCTCGACAAATCAATCTGGTGGATCGTTCCGGGTCTCGCCGCGCTGAGTCTATTTGCATATTTGCTCACATTGGTAGATAGCGCGGCCGCAGGTCGTGCCTATGCGGCCTATGGAGGTATCTACATTGCCAGTTCTCTCATATGGCTCTGGCTGGTCGAAGGCGTCCATCCAGACCGCTGGGATCTTTTAGGTGCAACGGTTTGCATGATTGGTGCGACAATCATATTTTTGGGCCCGCGGGCCACATAACCAAGAGGAGGATGCGGACAGGAAAACTCACCTGCTCACGAAAGTCATGGCCTTCCGGCGTTGCGAGTCACTATCAGATCACGATAGGCATCGTTCAATGGACGATTGCCATGAGAAGATGACTTGCTGTCGTCATCCAGTTTCTCCAAGGCAGAGAGTATGAATTCTGCAATGTCCATCCGGTCTCGTCGACAGGCATACCTGAACACGCGCAGGAGTTCTTTCTCCAACAGATCGACGCTTGTTGTCATCGCCTTTGCTTCCTTCTTTGATGATCAAGCCTAAGCCATCCAGTAAAAGGAAGGTCAAGTTACAATTTCTCCGACTATTTTGTGATCAAACTCAACCGATAGACGACAGAATGTGCAACGTGGCCAGAAGCCAGAAGGCGAAAGCGGACAAATAACCCGTCATTATGGCAATTCCCATCACGATCATTACCGCTGCCGCTGGGGTAGGCCTTGTGTAAGTCGCCCGAACGCCTTCAACCTTGGTTGCCAACGTGTCGGTGAACAGCGCTGAAAGCAGGAACAGCACGCCGAGACCGAGCGAATAGATCGTGAGCAGCGCGATACCGTCGGGAAGTGTCGTCGACGCGGCGCCGACTGTCAGGATGGCAGCAAGGATCGGAGCGATGCACGGTGTCCAGCCAAAGGCAAAGGCCAAATCGAGGACAAACGCCGAGATGGTTCGCCAACTCGTCGAAGGAGGCGGGAACAAATACTGCGCTCAGACGTTAGAGAAAAATGGGGCAGTTAAGCGATTCTGAAAGGCGACTGAATAATGATGATGGGTGAAGGCATGGGCGGCGGAATGATGATCGGAATGGGGTTGGTGTGGATACTGATAGTAGTTGCCCTGATCCTCCTCATCGCCGGCCTGATTAAATATCTGCGCAAATGACGCAGGACTGGTTTTGGAGTTCAGTCTTGAACCAAGAGCAAAAACTGGTCGTTCTGGTCACCGGTTCGAGCGGATACCTCGGCGCGGTCGACGCGCGCCGCTTGAGCTAAAATTATCTGATCGTTGATCGCTACACGCCACCTCACCTGGCCGAATGCGTTTGCTTCGACATCACTGAACCGCCCCGGGTTTACCGGAGAGATTTTGTTTCAAAGATTAGGCGACCTTATCAAGGGCGCTTGAGTTTCGAAAGAAGGCTTCCTCCGCTTCGCATGGGGTTGAGTATCCGATGGCGCTGTGGAGCCGCTCGGTATTGTACCAAGAGACCCATTTCAGGGTTTCCCATTCGATCTGGCCCGCTGATTTCCAAGGGCCGAACAGGTTGATGACTTCCGTCTTGAACAGACCGATGATGTTTTCCGCCAGGGCGTTGTCATAGCTGTCGCCAACGCTTCCGACCGATGCGTCGATGCCGGTCTCCGCCAGCCGTTCCGAGTAGCGGATCGACAGATATTGACTGCCCCGGTCGGAGTGGTGGATCAGCCCGCCGGCCTGGTTCTGGCGCCTTTGGCAGATGGCCTGGTTCAAGGCATCGAGCACGAAGCCCGTGGACATAGAGGTGGAGACTCGCCAGCCAACGATTTTGCGGGCAAAGACGTCGATGACGAAGGCCACATAGACCATTCCCTGCCATGTCGAACAATAGGTGAAATCCGAAACCCAGAGCTGGTTCGGGGCTGTGGCCGCGAAGTTCCGGTTGACCTTGTCCAGCGGACAAGGCATGGCCGGATCCGGTGTCGTTGTCTTCTTCTTTCCACGCGTGACGCCTTGCAAGCCAAGCCCCTTCATCAAGCGCTCCACGGTGCAGCGGGCAATGTCCCAGCCCTCGCGGTGCAGTTGACGCCAAATCTTGCGGGCTCCATAGCGCCCCTTGCTTATCTCATGGACGCGCAGGATCTCCCGGGCATCCGCATCGTCTTTCTTCGCGCGGGCCGAAGCCATATCCGGATCACGGGCAGCGGCGGCATGCGAATAGTAGCTCGATGAGGCGATCGGCAAAACGCGGCAGATCGGCTCGACCCCAAAGGCTTCACGGTACTCTTCGATGAACGTGATCATTTGCGGAACGGGCGGTCGAGCTCCGTTTGGGCAAAATAAGCAGACGCCTTCTTCAGGATCTCGTTGGCCTGGCGAAGTTCCCGGTTCTCCCGCTCAAGAGCCTTGATCCGGGCCTTGTCCTCGCTGGTAGGCCCTGCGCGTTCGCCCGCATCACGGGCGGCCTGGACACACCACGCACGCAGGCTGTCCTTGGAGCAGCCGAGCTTCGATGCAATGGCACAATAGGCGGCGTTGTCGCTGTCATAGTCGCTGCGGTGGTCGCGAAAAAGCCGAACGCCGCGCTCGCGAAACTCTGCGGTATATCTCGGGGGAACTGTCTTCTGATCCATAACGGGTATCCTGTGAGAGTTTTACTCTCCGGTAAACCCGGGGCGGTTCATCACGGACCAGGCAAACATAGGCAGGGCGCTGCAGCGGATCCGGCACACCTACGGAAACAGGATCGCCTCTTGCATCCATCTTACCGCCTATTTCGACCTGATCGACGACGAGCATCCGGCTTTCGAGGCAGTTACGGTCGAGGGCACGAAGCAACTTCTCCAACTATTTCGTGGTTAAACTCACCCGATAGCCGACAGAATGGGAAAGGTGGCCAGAAGCCAGAAGGCGAAAGCGGACAGATAACCCGTCATCATGGCAATTCCCATCACGATCATTATCACCGCCGCAACAATTCGCAGGCCTTTTCCAATGCGCCCGAACGTCTTCAACCTTACGGCCAGCGTGTCGGTGAACAGCGCTGCAAGCAGGAACGGCACGCCTAGACCGAGCGAATAGATTGTGAGCAGAGCGATACCGTCGGCAAGCGTCGTCGACGCGGCGCCAACTGTCAGGATGGCACCAAGTATCGGACCGATGCAAGGTGTCCAGCCAAAAGCGAAGGCCAAACCGAGTACATAGGCCGAGACGGTCCGTCCGCCAGGCAAATCGAGGTGGAAGCGTGCCTCGCGCATCATCCACGACGGACGGATCGTTCCGAGCATGAACAGCCCGAACAGCGTGACGATCCCGCCCCCGACGATATTCAACTCGAACCGGTAGCTGAGCAACAACTGGCCAAGCGCCGAGGCACTGGCCCCGAGGATCACGAAGACCGTGGTGAAGCCAAGCACAAAGCAGAGGCTGAGACCGAGCGTCGTGCTTCGGGTGACAGTTATCTCACCTGACGGTGAAGCGAAGGTCGACCGGCCGGCGACATAGGAAACATATCCCGGCACCAACGGCAGGACGCAAGGCGACAAAAACGAAATAACTCCGGCCAGGAAGGCGCTGAGGATACCGATGTTCGAGAGTTCAGGCATTAGGATAAACTTTCAGAGACTCCGGCTTCATCGATTTATTTCCTTCCGGGCTTGGTCGATCAATCGCTGCATGGTTTGCAAGTCGGTAGCACCTCGCAGGATCTCGTTGCCGATGACGAAACCCGGGGTGCCGTTGATCCTCAGTATTCGGGCGAGCGCAAGATTGCGCTCGATCTCCTCGTGGATCGCACGATCCTGCATGTCGGTCCGGAGTTGTTCGACATCGACGCCTATCTCTTTGGCGACAGTAATGACCTGCACTTCGTCGGCCGAGCCTGACACCTGCATCATCGCCTTGTGGAACTGCGGGTAGAGGTTCTGCCGGTGCGCCGCGAGCGCTGCCTTAGCCGAGAACACGGAGTCCGGGCCCAAAATGGGAAACTCCTTGTAGACGATCCGCATTTGGGAATCGCCTTCTTCGGCCGCCGCCATTGCGGACGCGACCTGCCGACAATAGGGGCAGTTATAGTCGAAGAATTCGACCATGGTGACGTCCCCTTGCGGATTACCTCCGACCGGACTTTTGGGACTGTTGAGCAGTTCGTCACTGTTTGCGGTAAGGGCTGCCTGAGCCTCCGTCTGTTCTGTCTCCCGTTGCTTCCGTTCAAGGTTCTGCATGGCCTGGACGATAACTTCCGGGTTGGCGACAACATAATCACGCACCCGCCGCTCGAACGCATCCTGCGGCAGGTTCTCCGGCGCGGTCGCGAGTTGCCGGCCTGTCTGGAACCCTGGATCGAGCAGATACCAGGTTCCTGCCGCGATGATCAGCAATAGCGGAAGGAGGATCAAGCCAAAGCGGCGCCCCGTGGGTCTCGAAAACTGCGTCATTTCACTTCCTCACCATTCAAAGCCAGCCTGTTATCCGTTCCCACCACCCTTTTTCGGTTGACGGTTTTGGCGCATACGCATTGTTGATGAGCTGGTTGATGTAGAGGGTCACGTTTGCCCTCTGAAAGTCCGCGCCATGGAATATCCCGGCATGCCGTCCGTTTCGGTCGATCACATGCGCCATCGGCAGCTCCTGGCCGCGACTACTGAGAGCGGCAAAACGATCAGCTGCTGCCGCGGTTGTCTCCTCGTCCGATGGGACCAGGAGCCGCCAGTTTGCCTCATCCCACGTAACCTCGATTGACGAGTCCGAGTCGTGAACGGTTACGAACGTGACCATTTCCTTCATCGGCGAAACGTTCACTTGTCCTTGCACGTCAGCGAGATCAGCCTGCTGTTCGGCGCATGGGCCGCCACAGTCCGTTGGCACAAAGCTAAGCACGATGACCTGATCAGAGAGATCATCGAAGTGCAGGACATTGCCACCCGGTTTTTCGAGATTGAGTTCGGGCATGGAAGGGCGATCTGTCACCTCGAAAGCCGGCTCCTTTTCGGTCATCGCCTCGTCAATGCGTTCGCCGGGATGGTGGGCAAATGCCGGGTGGGCGGTCAGCAGGACGGCGAGGCCCATGAAACGCTTCATTCTGCAGCCTCCCGCGGGCCTTCAGCCGCTATTGCAAGCACCGAAACCTCGACGGTGATCTCTCCGGCTTTTTCGAAGCTGAGCGTCATGGGGAATGTCGTGCCCTTACTGAGTTTGTGTTGCAGTCCCATCAGCATCAGGTGCATGCCGCCGGGCGCGAGCGTGATCCGCTCACCGGCCGGCAACTCAAGCGTTTCGATGTGCTTCATTCGGCTTACGTCGCCGTCCTTTTCGACGGCGTGAATCATGACTTGGCCGGCAACAGGCGTGGTTACACTGAGGAGCCGATCGTCTGCGGCACTTTCGATCGTGAGATAGGCGGCGCCGGGACGGGACGCGAGGATAGTCGCGCGCGCCCACGCATCGAAGACGCGGACACTCTCCTCCGCGAGTGCCGGCGATGCGACCGCCAAGGCCACCGCCACTATTGCAATCAGTTTTCTCATCATTGTTTCCCGTTCATTCTTGCTAGGATATCTGCGGCCATCTCTTCCGCGGACTGGTCACCTTCGCGGAAGACATCCTCAAAGCGGCCCTCCGGAGTCATCAGGTAGATGTGCCCGGAGTGAGCCATCAGGTATCCGTCCGGAGCCGTTTCCTCTTCCATTTTCTCGTAGTAGACGCGGAACGATTGGGCAGCCGCGGCGACCTCGGCTTCCGATCCCGTCAGTCCAACCAGCTTCGGGTGAAAGGCCTGAACATATTCCGCCATCACCTCCGGCGTGTCGCGGGACGGATCGACCGTGATGAAGATCGGTGCGACGCGCTCGACCTCGCCACCAAACTGATCCAGCACATTCGCCATATAGGCGAGCGTGGTCGGGCAGACGTCCGGGCAATGGGTGAATCCGAAGAACACGAGTTGCCAGCGCCCGAGGAAATCTGCCTCGGTTACGCGACTTCCGTTGTGGTCGATTAACGAAAACTCGGAGCGAATTGCGGCTTCGCCGACGGTGACCGATGGCGGCTCGCGGACACCGATCGTCCGGACGAAATAAGCGCCACCGAGCGCCAGCACGGCAGCGGCCACGAGGATCCATAGGCTGAAGCGTATGCGCCTGAGCTGCGTTGTTTTGGTTGATGTCATATCAGTCATCCTCGAAAGGCCCTGCCCAAGCACGGCCCATCGCGATACGCCCTTCAATTGTCTGGGCACGTTGCGATGCCAGGCTGTGCCCGGCCCACCCTCCGGGATGGAGGACGGCCGGGATCGGGCGGTTTAGCCGTTCGTCCCTGGGGCGCTGTTGTTGTCGGGCGATTTCTCGCGCCACTGCTCGTTGGGCCGTCCGGAGCCGTCATGGCTCATGGACTGCATCATCCTGTTGCAGCCCTCCATCATCTCGCTCATCTGGCCCATCATGTTCATCATGCCGCCCTGGCCCATCATGCCGGAGCCCATCATGGAGTCACCGGACTCCTCTGAGTCATGGGCGTAGAGCGCGGGTGCAACCGCGAGGCCCGCGATAACGGCAGAAGCAATAGCAAGCGCTTTGATCGATTTACGCATCGGTCGGTCTCCTTTCCTTGGAGGGTTGCGGTTCGGGGCTTGCAAGAACGGCGGCGTCGCCGCTCATGGGAGCCGGGCGGTCAGGCGGTGTCTCGAGAGCAACGGCCTGTGTGACTGGCCCTGCGTCCTCGATCTCCGCCGGGCCGGCTTTGCTCGCGGCGGTCGAGCAGGACTTGCCGCCTGACCGGTTCATGCACAGGCCGAGCGCGCACATGGCGAGGCAGGGCAACCCGCTGATCAGGATCGGCGCGATGCCGGCAGCGGCCAACCAACTCCAGTTCAACGCCAGGCCCGCCGCAATCGCCAGTCCGGCGAGCACAAGCAGACCGCGTCGGCTGCCGAGGTAATAGCGAAGGGCATAGAGCAGGTCGCGACCGAGCGAGCCGTCCTGAGGTTGTGACTGTTGTGTATCGGCCATGGAGGCTTCCTTCTCAGTTTGACGTTAGATGGGTTTTGAGAAATGCGATCATCTCGGGCGTGTCCCACTCGGCAGAACCGACAAGTCTTCCCAGTTCTCGGCCCTCGCTGTCGATGAGAAGCGTCGTCGGCAGTCCCGGCGCCTGGAGGTCGAACGAGGCCCGCATGGTGGCATCGATGTAGAGACCAAGATGTTCAATGCCTATTTCTGCATAGAAATTCCGAACAACATCCGGTCCAGCCCGATCGACCGAAAGCGCCACAACTTCGAAGACCGGGCCGCCAAGTTCCGCTTCAAGCGCGTCGAGAGTCGGCATTTCCTCGCGGCAGGGCACGCACCACGTCGCCCAGATGTTGAGCAACACGGTCTTGCCTTTCAAATCGTTCAGCGTGAGAGCATGACCATTCCCATCCTCAAACTTGATTTCGGGAAGTGGCCGCGGCGCCTCATGCATTACAAAAGATCGGGACGAGGCCGTCTCAGCCTGTCCTCCACTTTGAGGCGCACGTATTGGCGTGCCTCCGCTGAAATAGGTCACGCCAACGATCGCGATCGCGGTCAGTGCGAGCGTGCCTACCGCCAGAAATACGATCGCGCGCTGTCCCTGCAGGAGCTTCCTCATTGGCCGTCTCCCAGGGCGTTGTCGCCTTTAGCCTGACGGCGCAGTTCTTCAACGAGCGGCAGGATGGTGCGGGTAAGCACCTCATCATTCACGGGTCCGATATGCTTGTAGGCGACGCGTCCGTCCGCGCTGATGACGAACGTTTCAGGTACGCCGTATACACCCCAATCAATCGCCACGCGTCCGCTGATGTCGGCCCCCGTGCGCGTGTAAGGATCGCCAAGGCTGTCCAGCCATTGCGCCGCGTCATCCGGCTGGTCTTTATAGTTAAGGCCGTGCAGCGGAACGGCGCCTTGTGCAGCAAGCTTCATGAACAGAGGGTGCTCCGCGCGGCAAGCAACGCACCAGGAAGCGAAGACATTGACCAGCGAGACTTCGCCTTTGAGATCGGTGCTCGACAATCCGAGTGTCCGCCCCTTGACCGGCGGCAGCTCAAACGCAGGCACGGACTTACCGATAAGTGTGGACGGGAGAATACTCGGATCGCGGGTCAAGCCCCAGGCGAGCACCACGCCTAGCAGGACCGCTCCAGCCAGAGGCAGAAACGCCAGAAAATTGCGGCGGCGCGTAGAGACAATGGCATATTCATTGGCATTGCTCATGAACCAGCCCCGTCCTTGGCTGAAATGCGAGCCTGCACTTCCCGCTGGCGTTCAGGCCAGGTGCTCTTGATGAATGCGAGTGCGGCGGTGATCTCATTGTCGCTCAGGCTGTCCCCGAAAGCGGGCATGTCGCTCTCATAGCCCGCAACGACACCGCCAACGCCGAGCTTTGTGATGTCGAACAGATCCTGGTCCGAGTGATGCCATGTGTGGCCAGTCTCGTCGTGCGGCGGCGCTGGCATGCGACCGTTTTCCAGCCGGCGCTTCCAGTCCGGCTGGCCCTCGAGGCTGGCACCATGGCAGGAAGCGCAGTATTCGCCGTAGACTCTCTGACCCAGGGCAATCTTCTCGCTCGTCACATGCTGACCAAGGAAAGTCACCGTTTGCTCTTTCTCTTTCGCTTCCTCTTGTTGCGCGAATGCGCCGATGGCTGACAGAACGGAAACGACGATAGCGGCGACGAAAAACAGCTTGCGCCTCATCGCGGCCCCCTCAAGTGTTTCACGAACGTGTAGAACACGAAGACCACGGCGCCGAAGACCAGAATCGTCACAAAAAGGCCCCCGGCTATCATCAGACCGATTTTGGCACCATCTATTGCTTCACTCATGAACTCATTCATCGGCATAGACGGAGACACCGCCCTCACCAAACGCGTAGGTCTTCAACGTACCGGTCTTGGATGGAGCCATGCCGGGAGCGTTGGCGGGCATGCCGGGCAAGGTGATCCCGGTGATATGCGGCCGCTCAGTGACAAGCCGTTCGATGATCTCGGCCGGCACGAGCCCGCTCACGATATAACCGTCGATCTCGGCCAAATGGCATCCAAGACCCTTTTCAGGTACCCCGGCTTCGATGGAGCGTTTGTCAAAATTCCGGTCGTCGACGCGCGTCACTACATAGCCATTGCCTTCCAGATAGTCCGCGTAGGCATCGCAACACCCACATCCCGGATCACGCCAGATGGTGATCTCCTTGGACCCCGAAGTGGCGGCGGCAACACTTTGAAGGGGAGCGTCGGTTGACCCCAACGACCAGTAGGCGATACCCGCAGCGGCGAACACGGCAACGACGACTGCGGCATTTTTTATCTTGTTCATGACATTCTCCATTATGCGCCTGCGAGCGCGGTCCAGTTCGCGCCGCCATCGCGGCTTTCGACAAGGCCATCGCTTCTGATGGCGACGACATGATCGGCATTGGTGGGGTGAACGGCGAGGGCGAGCGAGGCCGTGCCCGATATTTGCGACCACACGACTCCGGCGTCCTGAGATCTCCAGATGCCCGAAGGCAGCGCGGCGTAAAGGCGAGCGGGTTGGGATGCCGCGCTGACCAATCCGTTGATTGTCCCACCTTCGGGAAGGGGCGCTTCCGACGGAGCCGGTTTCCCCGATGCAAGCGCGTCCATCGCATCGCCCGGCTGAACCTCCTGCCAGCGGCAGAAGCAGTCGGGCACGCGCGTGAGACCAAGTTCGGTTCCGGCATAGATCCAGATACCGCCCATGCCCGTTGCTAGATCGACCGAGGCCAATGCCGTCAGATCGTGCTCGGCATCCGCCAGCCACGGTCGGTCCATCGCGAGGGCCCAAGAGCCACCGGCATCTTCGCTCTTCCAAAGACCGTCGCCGCGAATGGCCGCGTAGATCGTATTTGGCTCTCCCACCGCAATGGTGACTGCTGATACCGGGGCGTCGGGTAGACCAGTGCTTCTCGTCTCCCAAGTGCGCGCGCCATCCTCGGAAATGGCGAAGCCGCCACCCGCGAGCCCCGCCGCGATCCGGCCAGGCCGGCCCGGGTGCGTTGCGAGCGACAAGATGCCGTTCGCCGCCGGTGCGGGCATCTCCCTCCAGCCGCCGGAGCCGTCGCTGCGGGAAAGAGTCTTGCCGGCCAGGATCAAAGCATCACCATCGAATGCAATTGACAGACGGGTTGCTGCAAACGCGTTGCGAACGCCCAAAGGCAGGTTTATGAGGCCAGTCCCCACTACCAAAGCACCGAGAAAAGCGCGCCTCGAAAGGCGATGGGAACTTTGGGTCATTACTCTCATGTCGATGTCTTTCATGTTCGGTGCGCCTCGCAGCTTTCCGTGACAAATTGTTGGAGATCCGCAAGGCTGCGGAAGATCACCGAGAAACGGTCACCGCCCATGCCGGCACCAAGGATCACAGGGACACCGACCGGCGGACCGGTCTCGGCGCTGTCGATCTTGAGCCGGATGTTCTTCTCCCAGTAGGGCGTTTCCCGCCCGTCGCCAGTGGTGATGAAGTAGCTGTCGCCACAATGGCGGATTGCCGTGACATGCGTCTCCGGCGATGGCTCGCCGATCGGCTCCGGCGCCCCGGCCCGCAACCAACCAGCGGGCATAAGTCCTTCATCAACGACCTTTTTGCCACCGCCGGGCTGGCCGGCGATAGCGAGAAAGGCGAGCAGATCGGTGCGCGCCTGAGGATCGTCGATCCCTCGGAAGGTCATGTAGGTACCAGGGATCATATCCGCCGGGTCTTTCAGCCAACCGTCGAGCGTAGCCGCGTTCCAGAAGATACCGGCGTCCTTTAGCCCGCTTGAATAACGAACAAACCCCTCCGCCGTACCCGCCGTACGGCCCAGGAAGCTGTCGAGGCTCGGGCCGCTGAGATGCAAGCCCGGTTCGAGGGCATGGCAAGCAACGCAGGCGCGATAGACCTGCGCACCACGCCTCACGTCCCCGTCTGCGAGTGCGGCCGAACTGACTGAAAGGCCGGCCAACGCGGCGAGGAAAAGGGCTACCCGGCTCATATCCGCTCCTCTTTTCCGGAAACGCGGATCACCCCCATCATGCCAGCGGCCTGGTGCTCAAGAATGTGGCAGTGAAACATCCAGTCTCCCGGATTGTCGGCGACGAAGGCGATCTCGACCTTCTCGCGCGGTGCCATCAACACGGTGTCTTGCCACTCACGATGCGTTGTAGGCAGACCGTTCCGTGACAGGACGCGGAAGGAATGTCCGTGCAGGTGGATTGGATGATGCCAGGCCGTTGCGTTTGTCATTGCCAGGACGCATGTGCTGTCGCGCGGCACCGTCAGCAGCGGGTCCATCACACGACCGGTGGCGGCCTTGCCGTTGATGAACCAGATGCCCCGGCCATGCATCATGTTCATCATGTTGCCCATCATTCCACCGGAGGCTTCGTTCCCCATGCTGCCGCCCATTTCGGCCATGATCATCTGGCCCATCATGCCGCCGTTGAACGTGACCTCGTGCCGGATCGCGTCGCCCAGGTCCGGCTCGGCAAGCGGATTGTCTTGAAGTTCAAGAGGCCAGTCAGGAGCAGCTTTCCTGAGCGCCGCTTCCGCATAGGCGAGATCGACCAACCGGTACTCCTGTCCCTTGTAGAACCGGTCCACCACAGAGACCCGGCTGCCTGGCCGGCCGGTCATGTCGAGGATCAGGTCCACCCGCATGGCTGGACCGAGCGTGACGAGCCCGTTCGCCGGTGCGTGCGGCGTCACGGGTTGCCCGTCGAGGGCGATCACAACCGGCTCGAGGTTTGCAAAGTCGAGGCCAAAGATCCGGGCATTGGCAGCATTGATCAGGCGCAGCCGGATGCGCTCTCCAGCACGGACCGCAATGCTCTCCGGAACACGGCCGTTGACGGTGACCGTGTTGCCGATACGTCCGTTATGCATCAAGTCATGGGGGTTGCCGAAATCGTCGCTGATCGCTGCGTCCCCGGTGAGTCGCCAATCGTCGAGAACCCAGATCAGTTCTCGGTCGACGCGAACCGGCTCGGATTCCTCGATGATCAGCGGGCCGTAGAGACCGCGCCCCACCTGCACCGTGCTGTTTAAGTGAGGGTGATACCAGTAGGTACCGGCATCGACGGCGTCGAACTCGTAGGTGAAGGTCTCACCGGGAGCGATCGGCGTCTGCGTCAGATGCGGCACGCCGTCCATGGCGTTCGGCGTGCGCACACCGTGCCAGTGGACGGTGGTCTCTTCCTCAAGGCCGTTGTCGATCACGACATGAATGCGATCGCCTTGACGGACACGAATTGCCGGGCCGGGCACTGTGCCGTTGTAGGCCCAGACCGGCGTGTTTCCATGTGTATCCGGAACGAGTTGCGTCCGTCCCGGTGATGCCTTCAGCCGGAACTCCCTAATGGAGGCCGCCTGGGCATTTCGTAGTCCAAGAACCGGAAGCACCGTACCAGCCGAGAAAGCTGCGGTGCGTGTGAGGAATGTCCGACGCGTCAGCGTCGGCAGATACATGGCCATGACGTTCCAACCATCCTGAGAGGGTGCTTGAATAGCAACGCGCACTCTGCGCAATGCATATCGAGATCATGGGCAGTCGGTTTTACCGCACATGACTTCGGGCGCCGCTAGCCGGAAATTAAGTCCGCGCGGCGTCAGCTCAGGAAGATTGATCGGGGAGGATAGGGTTCTGGCAGACCAGTGCGTCCGGTCACGCTTTGCAGAACCGGACTTTCGGCAGTCGCCTGTGATCCATGTATGTTGAATTGTCCCAGGGGCACTACTGCCAGGATCGGCGAGATACATACGTTATCGCACTGTTGCGCAGCGTTCTTGTCGTCCAGGCAATCCGTGCAATCGCCAATGTCCGTTCCGTCGCCTAAGACGAAAGCCATCTTCATGGTCATATTGGCTGAACCCGCGGCATGCACCACGGTTCCCGCCGCGAAAGCAGCGAGCAGCACGATCATGAAGATTCGGACATACCTCGACATATGACGCTCATTACCGGAAAATGCGTAACCTGTCGACTTACGTTTTGTTGAAGACCGCACTTGAACCGAGTGGCCGTAAAGAAGGATGGCCGGGAAGGTACCGACAACATGCCAGGATCTTCGGTGCGGTCTCACGTTCCGCTCCAGTCCGCAGGGTCGACAAAGAGCCCGAACCAGATCGACCAGATGCCAAGCAGGATGAACACTACGCTGCGCCCTCAACCAGTTTGCAATTCTGGAAAAAAATCTGCAAATCGTGGCCAAACGGTCAGCGGCAGAAGCGGCAAAGACAGAGCCAGTGCGAAAGTACCCATCAGCACTACGCCAGAGACAGGTGAACCGGTGACTGCCACTGTTCCGATAAGCGCGAATAGGATCGGCGCCGCACATGCAGGAATGTTCAGACCAAAGGCGAGCCCCTGCAGGAGTGGATTATCGGCAATTCGCCAGCGCTCTGGAGCGACCACAATCTTTTGCCGCAAGATCCGGTCAAGGCCCGCAATCATGAACAAACCGAGTGCCAGATAAAGGGCCCCAAACACCAGCCAGAAGCCGGTCTGAACCCCGATCAACATTTGGCCCAACATGACAATAGCCCCGCCAAATCCGGCCATGACGATAACGCGTGCAAGAATGAAGGTACTTACTGCCGCCAGTCGATATTCAGACGGATTTTGTAATTGCCGGTTTACGAAAATGAGGTGCGCACCGATGGTGCAGGGTTCGACAAAACCTAGTAGTCCAAGACCAAATGCCAGACTGAATGTTTGAAAGGTCAGGTCCAACGCGGTTTCCAATCAGCTTCTTTGCCGTTTATACAGCTTCTACCTGCTGGAAGCTCAAGACTGCCCCCTGTCAACCTGCACAACAGCTGAGAGCCGCTACATCCTTTTCGAAAGTCTGCGCAGCAAGCTTCAACCCTTCAACCGTTGTCAGGTATGGGAAGATCATCGTGCCGAGCTCTTCGTAAGTCATTCCCGCCATGAGCGCCATCGCCGCGGTCTGGATGCTGTCGGCACCTTCCGGAGCAAGTATATGTGCCCCGAGCAACCGCTTGGTGTTTTCGTCCGCGACAAGTTTTATGAGCCCGCGCGTGTCCCGGGCAGCGAGTGCCCGGGGTACGTGCTCGAGCGACAAGACTGAAGTGCGAACAGCTAGGCCGGCAGCCTTTGCCGCGGCCTCGGTGAGACCGACGCTGGCAACCTGGGGGTCGGAGAAGACGATTGCCGGCATGGTAGAGTTGTCATAGGCAAGGCTATCGCCGTTCATCGCGTTTTTCGCGGCCAGTTTGGCACCGTAGGCTGCCATATAGACAAACTGATCACGTCCGGTTACATCGCCGGCGGCGTAGATGATTTTCTGGCTGGTACGCATCCGGTCATCGACAAGGATCGCGCCACGCCGGTCGGTGGCGATTCCGGCCAGGTCCAACGCAAGATTTTGCGTGTTGGGCGTACGACCCGTCGCGAGCAGAAGGTCCTCCGCTTCCAGGATCCCGGTTCCATCTTCGGTTTCGACCCTCAGTACAATGCGGCCGTCACGCTTCAAAACCTCTGTGTAGCTCTTGATGGTTCGGACGATAATGCCTTCGTCTTCAAACGCCCGCGTCAGCGCATCACCGATTTCCGGTTCCGCCTCCGGCAGCAATCCTCGGCGGCTGACAATGGTGACGCGCGTACCCGCACGGGCAAAAACTTGCGCCAATTCGACACCGATATATCCGCCTCCCATGACAATCAAAGATTCCGGGCGCTCCTGAACATCGAGGATTGATGTGCTGTCGTGAGGGCGTACCTGGGCCATTCCGGGAATGTCAGGCACCTGCGGCCGGGATCCCGTGGCGAGGAGGATCTTGTCAGCTTCGATGACCTCTCCTTCCAAGGTCAGTTGCCCACCCGCAATGAAACGAGCCTCACCTTCCAGATAGGCGATGTTGTTGTGTTGGTGCAGGACGTCGATATATTTTGCAGCTCGCAGGTCATCGACCAGCGCCTGTTTCTGGCGGATTATGGCGGCCCAATCCGTGATCTGTGCCATCGCCTCTATCCCGTCAAATCTTTGAGCGGCTTTTGGCGCGTGCATGATCTCCATAGCCCGGATCATCGCCTTCGACGGCACGCAACCGACATTGACGCAGGTTCCTCCTATGACGCCGTTACCGATCAGGGCAACCCGGGCACCTTCCTCGGCCGCCGTGATCGCGGCCGAGAACCCGGCTGACCCCGCGCCGACCACAGCCAGGTCGTAAGATCCGTTCCTCTTCGAACAACAGTCAGACATTCCGGTTACCTTCGTTGCGTTGGCGTCGTGCATTGCGAACAAGCGCATAGAGTGTGAGAAATACAAAAGCGAGGAGAGCGGGCAACAGGACGTAGTCAAGAAGGCCAACGAAGGCTGACAGCCCAACGGCACCGAACGATACGACAAGGACCGGTGTGAAGCAGCAAAGCGCAGCGATCACCGTACCTATTACGCCTGTCGCCAGGAGCTTGTTGTTCATTTCATAGATTTTCTATTGTCTTCTCCGCAGCCTTCCCCGGCCGATAGTCGCGACCTATGTCGCAGGAAATAAGCGAGAAAACCTGCGATTGCGGCAGTCAGCACCGACAACACAACACCGGTACCGGATAACTGGGCGATCAATCCGGTTGCTGCAGAACCGAAGAACGTGAAGCCGCACCGCAGCAGACAATCATGACGGGAGCGGCAACCGCCGTCGCCAACATTATTCCCAAGGATTTGTCACTCACAGGTCAGCTTCCGGAGTTCGATCCATCTTCCAGCAAAACCGCCGTGTACCCGTATGCGGCAGGTTGTGCGACGATCGCTTCCACATCCGTTACAGCATCGTCGAAAGTGATTGTGTAGACACCGGACCGGCCATCTTCGTGTTCTTGGAAATTCAATATCGCGACGCTCTCGGATTTCTGCAGCGCCTCGCCGACGATGTAGGAACAAGACGGGCACCAAAGGCCAGTGACCTCGATGCGCGCTTTTCGTTCTTCTGCGTGTGTTGCTCCGGTTGCCAGGAACAAAACGGCAAGTGTCATAAACGTCTTTTTCATGGAGGATCCTTTCTCAGTAGCCGAGCAGCGGCGGAGCGAGGTACGGGAAGGCCAAGGAGAGCGCGACAACGAAAGTTGCGCTCCAAAGCGCTCTTTTCATGAACCGCTTTTGCAGGGGGCGTTCGCAACTCCCATTATCGCAGGCCTGCTGCGTCGGCCTGTAAACCTTCCAGAACCCGTAACCAAGTGCGCCTCCGGCAAAAGCGAAAAAGATCCATTTGTACTGGGTGAGCGCACCAAGCTGACCGATCCAGGCGCCTGTGGCCCCGAGGCTGAAAAGAACCATTGGCAGAATACAGCAGGAAGTCATTGCAAGAGCACCAAGTATGCCGCCTGCGGTAGCGGCCTTCGCACCATGGTCTGTTTCTCTTTTGGTCACTGGATGTATGTCCGTCGTCATTCCGGCACCCACATTGATCTGACTAAAGGTAAGGCTTACTATCTGTAGTCACTACAGATGCAAGGAGTTTCTCTCATGTCTGGGATCACGAACGCGCGAGGCTATCCGATTGGGGCAATGTCCAGCAAAACCGGCGTGAATATCGAGACGATCCGGTACTATGAACGCATCGAGTTGATGCCCAAGCCTGAACGGACTGCCGGAGGCAACCGGCAATACACCCACGACCACCTTCAACGTTTGTCGTTTATCAAGCGGAGCCGGGAACTCGGATTCAGTATCGACGAGATTCGCGAGATGCTGAAAATGGTCGACCAGAAAGGCATCAGTTGCGGTGAGGTGCATGCCATGACAATGGAACACCTAGGCTCGGTCAGGGAAAAGATTCAGCACCTCAAGAAGCTGGAGAAGGCTCTGACTAAAATGGCGTCTGAATGCGCCAAGGGAGATGTCCCGACCTGTCCGATTATCCAAACGCTCTTTGAAGCGTAGTACCTATTGGGTGATTGACTGTCCCGCTAAGTTGCTCGCCCCGGGGGCTGTGCCGGCTGTTTGCACCTGACAAACGCGGTGCTCAAATAAGCCTGTGCGAGTTTCTCCTTAAATGAAGACTGTTGTTGTGGCAGGTCGCGATTATCAGACTGGTCGAATCGAAAGTTCGGTGTTCGTTCCAGCTAAGCGCAGGATTTATTGCAAATCTTGTTCTGGCCCCTATGCGCCAGAATCTGAACCGTGCTTTGGCATTCGCAGGCTTGGCGATTGAAGCATCGGGCCAACTCGTCTCGGCCAGCGCCGTTCAGACACTTTCGGAAGCCAGCAAGCGCGCCAGAGAACTGCGAGAAGACCTTGCGAGCCGAGGTGTCCACCCGGACGTTCTCAGTTTCTGCCGCGAAGAACTTCTCGCTGACAACTACTTCCACGCCGTCCTCGAGGCTGTAAAAAGCGTCGCGGAAAAAATTAGAACTCGAACGGGTCTAACTGATGACGGAGGAGTTCTCGTCGATCGCGCCTTCGGCGGTGACAGGCCGATGTTGGCGATCAACGCGCTGTCAACGGAAAGCGAGAAGAGCGAGCAAAAGGGCTTCTGCAATCTCCTGAAGGGCACTTTCGGTATGTTTCGCAACACGACCGCGCACGCGCCGCGAATCTATTGGAAGATGTCAAAGAAAGACGCAGAAGACCTGCTTTCCATGGTTTCGCTGATGCATCGGCGAATTGATGCAGCCACAACGCCGTCCCGGCTATAATCCAGCGTCATGCAGTTTTCCGCTCCACAGCAGCCGGTGGACAGAGGTTGCTGAAGCAGAGCGAATCAGTCGATTTTTTGAAGAATGTATCCAGGGAAGATTACTTCATTGCAATCGATTCCGGCCGTGATGGGCCTTAAGATTTCAATGTCTTCGCTGGTAGAGAAGATCACCTGTTGCCCGCGTTCTTTTGCGCCAGCAGCACGACCCAACAAGTTTTTGAAACTTGGACGTGACGATGACTGTTGACGCGGTTCATCGAATACGAGCAGACCCGGGTGGTTGGTCGTCTGTTCGCTGGATAGCTCGAGCAGGCCCATTTGGTAGGCCCATTTCAGACGAATCGCATCGCTCGCGGAAGTCTCAAACCCAATTTCAAATCCTTCCTTCTCGGGCCTGTAGCTGTCCTCAGAGATCGACAGTTCGGAGGGTGAAAATGTACTAAATCCGAAGTCTGCAGCTCGGCCCTGCACCAGCCGCGTCAAGCGACCAAGCTTATCTTTGTCGAGCGGAGAGAGCTTCTCTTTAGGAATCTCCGCTTGCTCTCGCAGAAGCTCAGTATAGGCCTCCTGCAAACCCCGAAACCGATCCAGCGCATCATCAAAAACGGCCTGCAGCGCCTCTAGGTCCCTCAATCTCGCTTCTGCCCGTATGCGTTCCTCGATAACGGCAGCCGAGGGGTTGGTACCTGGCGCTACCAACTCCGAACGAAGAAGTCGGATTTGGGTGTAGTGATCCGACAGTTGCCGGCCGACAGCAGAGAGTTGCTCCCTCCGGTCGTTCTCGTCCCTTTCCTCCCTAACGAGAATATCTTCGAACATTTTTTTCTGCGATCGGATGTACTCGATGTTGTCCGAAACCGGCATTATGACGGAGAGGGCTTCCTGCGCCAGCAATGTATCCGCGAGAGCCTGTTCGCAGGTCGGGCATCGATCCGGCGTCAATGCGGCAGTGACACCCGAGTACCTTTGCAGTCTTTGGACGTCGAGGTTCTTCTGAAGGTCTTCGTCGAGTGAAGCAATTCGCCTTCGCAGAGATTGTAAGTCAGCTAATTTCAGTTGCTGCAGTCCGTGAAGCCGAATTCTCTCAGCGTTCAAATCATCGACCCGCTGGGTCATCTGCTGCAGTTTTTGCGTAACTTCCTCCGACTGGTCTTCGACGTCTGGTACTGCCGTGGCGGCCAGGTCTGCTATGCTACCTCTGAGCTTGGAAGCAACCGCGTTTAGCGGTACCCAATTCGTCCCATCGGCCAATTGAATGTGAGCATTTGACAACGCACCGAGATCCGCAATAGGCGTCTCGCTGAGTGAAGCGATCCTGCCGCCGCCTCGCGCTACGAACCGCTCCAGATCTTGCCTGGTAACCGACCATACCTTCGAATTGGCTGCGACGCGCTCCGCCAATCGCTCGCGCTGCACTTCAAGCTTGTAAACATCGAGGTCCATGATGAATTCGACAGCCCGTTTGTGGACCTCTCGAATTCTCATGTAGGTGGGGATAGCAGCCGGGATTGCCGTCCAGCCAAATTTCTGTTCCACCCAGAAAAGTGGGAACACCGTCTCCAGATAGAGCTTCGTTTCTGGCGCATCATACCTTCGGACCTGCGGCAAATGCCATCCGAGGAAGCCTTCCAGAAAATGATGAAATCCGTCTTCCCTTTGGGCGGCTCCTGGATCCAGCACGAAGAAGTTTTGCCGTCTGAGATCATTGGTGCCCTCTGACAAGGCCGCTCCGAAATCTACTGATACCAATCTAGTATCTGTCGCCACTTTCACGCCGCGATGAACGGTGATGATTTGTTCCTCACCATTGGCGATTTCGAGCGAAACGCTCGACTCGATCACCTCAACACGCTTCTCCTCGTCTGTATTGAGGTAGCTTGTCATCGCGTGCGGTAACGGAATTTCTCTCCGAGGGCTCAACATTCGTTCCAGACCCAACGCGTATAACATCCCTTGCATACACGTCGATTTGCCCTTGGTGTTGTCCGCCCAGAGGACGGTCAATCCGGAAGTAAAAGGAACGTCGGCACCATAAACGCCATCCGTTGTGACAGCCCGCAACCTCAGGTGTCGAAAGCGCAACGTCATATCAAATCCTCCAAACGCCAGACCCGCTTCATCAACGCATCAGTCATTCGAGGCGCCACCTCGCTCAAAAACTTCGCTTCCTCGGCGAGCGTTTCTCCTTGCTTGACGATTGCCTGCGCCACTTTCACTCCCTTGTCGGTAAGTGAGATCGACGTTCCTTTGTCGATCTTGACCATGCCCAGAGCGTGCGCAAACGCCACAGCTCTATTCAGAGAGGGCTCGACACGCACCGAAACCTCGTTTGGGCGATACTCTCCCGAAAGAAGGCCTCGAACCTCTTCCCGGCCTTCTGGCAATCGCACAGAATGGGCAAGAAACTGAAGCTTTTGAAAGTTGGACTTCTTCCCGCGACTGTAAAACAGCGCGAGCATCAGGACCGCGATTCCCCATGACATTCGAAGGTCGCCAGGAACAGGGTCCGGTCGAGCTGTAAATGTGAATGATCCGCCCAGGATGGCGGTGCGAAATCGTGTTTCACTGGACATTGGGGAAATCCAGTGGACACCGCATGATCCATTCGCAAATTGACCCGTAGGCAATTTGTTCGGCATTCTCGGCAGAAAGGCTCGGGGCAGCTGTCCGCATTGCAGAGATGAGCGCGTCAAGCTCTGCATTCAAAACCTGTCCAGCTGTGTCGCCCGCTTGTGGGCCAGCGAACTGAAGGCGGCGGGCTCGGCTTTTGACCGCTGTAATGACCTTTTCGTGAAGTTCGGGCGAACTTGACCGCAACGCATCAAGCAACGCGTTGCCTTGTAAGAACGAGCGAACAGCTTCAGCCACGAACTCGTCCAATTGATCTGGTGAGGCGCGCTTTTTCAGCTTTTCGGTCGCGTTGGTCAAAAGGTTTGTAGACCCGACAGACCAGCTATCGACCTCCGATTGGGTCGGGGAAGGAATCGAAAGCGTAACCTTGGAAAGCGACGCCATACCACTCGCAACTGCTTCCGATGGAAAGGCGCCTGGATCCTGAATTGTCACCTCGAAAGCTGGGTCCAGCGAAACGCAACCTGCCTCCCTGAGGTCTTTCGTCTTCTTTGCGCAGTGGAGATTTACGTCTTTGCTATCGTGCAAAGGCGACATTAGCACCCAATGCTTGATCAGCGTGCCGTGAAACAACTTTCCAACCTCAACGTGATTTGCAATCAGCTTTCCGAGGTCGGTTGTTATCTTCTTCTTTTGCCTGTCCGCACGCGTGGCGATATCAACTGGCTCTTCGACGGCGTAGCATTGATAGGCGACAGCATCCGTCGTGCAGTAATAGTCGACTCCATAATCACCTTGGTGTGCGGCTGGTATTTTCTGCACATTTAAGGGACCATGACGGCCTTGAAGAAGACTGAGTGCAAAGTGCTCCCAATCGTCTGGGTTCCAAACCTGAACTGCACTCAACATTGTCACGAATATGCCCCCGCCCCGAATTCGGCAAGTCTATCTGTGATCGAGGATATTTCAATACGTGCAATCGTAGGTATATCGACCCTAGACGACGTCTAGCTCACAACACACCCCATGCTCGATAACGTCCCCTTCCCGTAATCTCGCGCACGCCGAGTTGGCCAATAAGGTTCAGAGCGCCACGCGGCGTGATCCTGGCCGCGTTGGCGAGCATCTGTGCCGACACGATCGGCCGTGACAACAGTTGCTCAATGGCGACGGGCAAACTACTTGTAGATCTCTTGCCGACAGCACGCCGCTCGAGCTGATGCTTTGCTAGCGTCAAACGATCAAGTTCCTTCATTCCCGCACCAACCGCAGCGATCATTGCTTCGAGGAAGGCACTCAGCCTGGTTGTTCTATCCCGCGCACGCCGCCGCTCACGAGGCATCTCTCGCAGCCCGACGGAGAAAGCCAGGAGATGTGATTGAACCTTTCCTCGCGATCTTAAGAAATCCGAAACGAGCACCTGCCCAAGCCAATGCTGCCGCTGAAGCGGTTCGAGCTGCTCCCAGCCATCCCAAAGAACCGCTGCGGCCAGGGTTGCCGGAAGTGTGTCAACTTTTCTGACCAACTCGAGCCATTCAGAGATCCGTTCGGCTTCGTCCCAATCAGGATCCCTGATGACCAACTCGCCCACAATGAGGTCTGGTTGCCGGGTTCTGGTAGATCCGGGGGGAACGGCTTCTACCAGCCAGCTGGTTTCCGCAAGCACCTCGTCGAACTCTGCCAATTCCGGAGGAAGCGCATCGTGCTCGTCCGTTTCGAGATCCCTCCCCTCTCCTCTCCTCTTGAGTTTTCTGGGAAGTTCATCCTCCTGTTCGGCAATCCCCGCAAAGGCAATGATCCCAGCCCGCGAGATCGCCCAACCTGGATTGTTTCTCATCGCCCGTCGTCTCGCCCGGACGATCCGGTGCGCAATGACAAGCTCGTGGCTTGGTGCGCGAACGTCCATCTTGGCGTCGTGCAGAACCAAGTCTTCCAGATGGACAAGTTCGCCGGCCACCCACATGTTGGAGACGGCCTCGAAGAAATCAGCCCGCTCTGCAAAGCCATGTCCGACCTCAGATCGGGCAACACGCTCATCAAGCCGTGCGAGTGCATCTTCAGCCGCCGATATCGGCTTCAAGAGAGCCTCGAGGCTCAACTTTCCAATTTCATAAGGCATTGTTTTTTCGTGTCTTACGCATTTATGCGGAAGCTACCACGAATTTAACTTCCGTCATAGACTGCCCCGTAAACTCGCGTTCGCCGATATGCAGTCTGAGGCCTTCTGAATTGAACAAATGCCCGGCAGTCCGCGCTCAGGTCGACGAGAGGGCCCGGTTTTCCTGGGGTTTTGACGGTTCGGGTCGTGGAAAAGGCACTCAAAAGACGTTTACAAACGATCGGTTATCCGTATCTTCTTTAATTGGAAACTTCCTCTCTTATCGGCTCTCAGGCGTCCCAAATGGCCAAATCAGCGCTCAAACAGTCTTCTCATCGACCTGAGGGACGGCTTATTGGCTACGCGCGCGTCTCCACGGAGGAACAGGCGACAGAGGCGCAGGAACTGGAATTGCGTTCGGCGGGCTGCGAGATAATCGTGGAGGAATACGGTTCCGGCGCCTCACGCGCTCGTCCTGCCCTCGCCAGGCTCGTTCGGGAGATCGATGCCGGCGAGACGCTGGTCGTCGTCCGGCTTGACCGTCTCGCCCGCTCAGTGAACCATCTTTTAGAAGTGATCGACGATCTGAATGCAAAGGGAGCGCATTTTCGCTCACTGAGCGACCCGATCGACACGACGACACCTCAGGGCATGTTCTCGCTGCAGGTTCTGGGTGCTGTCGCGCAGCTCGAGCGCGCCTTGATCTCCGAGCGCACCAAGGCCGGCATCAAGGCCGCAAAGGCGAAGGGGAAGTTACCCGGCAATCCAGGAATTCGAGAGCGCAGACCTGAAGCGCTTGCCAAGATGACGGCCGCTCAAAAGGCGGCCTATGGTGCACGCATCCAGGCAAGTGCAAGTCAGTGGCTTCCAATTGTCCGGCGCATGCGTCCCTATCACACCTGGGACGATATCTCACGGTTTCTCAAAAACCGTGGATTTGACTGGACGCCCGAACGGCTTCGGCGCGCGGTGAAGTGGATGGTCACAGAGGGAATGGCGGACAAGGCCCTGCTCAGCAAGTCGCCTCCGCGCCCGCCGGAAGACCGGCTGATGACGCTGGTCGCCGGCATTCATTCGTCCAATCCGGAGCTGACATTGCGCGAAATCGCCGGTCAGCTCGAACGCCTGCACGAGCGTACACCCCGCGGTGGGACAAAATGGTCGCCTTCTTCCGTCAAGAACCTCATCGACCGGGCAAAGCGGACTGGTTTGCTCGAAGCAGTTTGAGTCCCAGATCGGAACTCCGGCGCAAATTGCCCGCCCAGACCCTGCGGACGAAGTCTCCGTGCGTTTGATTTCAACCGGTCGGAAAACTGGCGCCGGCACTGATCTCCGTTCAGACCTCACCATGGTCTCACACCAGCCCATGCAGGGATTTGTGGAGGTGGAGTTTGCCCTCCCCAGCCCTGTCGATCATGGCGCGGAAATATCCGCCGGGCGAGGCAATGTGCTCCGGATCCCGCAGCGCCTTTTCGGCGACAACCGCAAGGCAGGCCGCGGCCAGATATCTGCCTTGCCGCTCGACAGCGAGCTGATATCCGGACGGACTGAGGCCGATCAGCATGCGCAACTGCTCGGCAGCTCCACAAAGAGCCGGCCAACTGCTCAGACCGACCCCCAATTCTGCCTGTACCGATGAACATGCCGACTGAATGAGCCCTATGGAAACACCATCCAGGTTGGTTTCGGGAAACTTGCCTGCGCCTCCCCTTCCCACTTGTGATTTCGGCTGTTGTGTTTCCGTGCGCCCGCCGCAAGGCTCTTTTTCAAGAGCCATTTCAACGGCGAAGCCGTTGTCAGAAGTAAATTCAATGTCTTGCTCGTTAGAGCAAGTCCGTTGAGGATTACTTTCAAGGGAGTCGGTTGGGGTTGTAATAAATAAAGGGCTGACATCAATGTCACCCGCGCATGACATTTTATCCTTATTTTTCAACGAATGTGCTTCATGGAGAGCCAGGACCTGCGCATAGAGCGATTCCAGAAGTGCCGCCTTCTCCACCACATTCAATTCGTCCCGGATCACAATCGCCTGGGCTCGGGCAGCAAACCCGTGAAATTCTGCAGGCTCCAGTTCGGCCATGTCGGCGATCGCCCGTGAAAACCGTGTAACAGCCCGCCTGGCTTCCTGCTCGGCCTTGATACGGCGCTGGAATGCATCCGCCTGAACCTTGAAGGCCTCCAGATTGAAGCACGCAGGGCTAAAGTCCAGACCGTAGGCCTGCTCCAGAGCCCCTTCTGAACCGCGATAGACATAGCGTCGCCCGGTCGGACTGTCCCGATAGGCAAGCACTCCGGCTTCGACGAGTTTCTTCAGGCAGCGCGTGACAGTGCGCGTGGTGCGCCGAGTGTATTCGGCAAGACGCTGATTTGAGATCGCCACTACCGGCCGCTTTCCGGCCTGGAAATCGTCGGGCTGCACAAGACCCAGGAGAATATCCAGGACATGATAAGCCGTGCCATCGATACCAAGCGCCGGCGCAACGCGTTTCAGAACCAGGGAGATTTCCTTTTTGGTGACCTTCGGCCGGTCTTCCTGGGACGCCAGATGCGCGCTCGCAAGAATCCCGGCAGACACCTTGCGAAAACTCGCAATCTGCTGGGTCGAAGACATAAGTCCTCCTTTGCCGGAAGCGCATAAACGCGACCGAGCACTGAATTTTCAGATGCGAGACAAGCTGGAAGACGCAAGAAATCGTGCTCTGCTGCGAGACAGAACTTGCGTTGCGCTGCGAGTGATTCTAGAATCAGAGCTGCTAGACCGAGATCATAGGCACTCGTGCTTATCTCAACGAGGACCCGCCCACGTGGCGGGTTCTTTGTTTCATGCTTTTATTTGCTCGCTTGTTTCCCTTCGCCTTTTTTGAACTCTTCAATCAACGCCGTCATCTTGTCTGCGACAAACTGAGCAAAAGCCGGCTCTTTCTTCGCATCTAGGAAGATTTTGACAGCGTTGCTGGACTGCTCCATCGTTCCGAACGAGCGACCTTCGTTCTCCAATCGAGACTTTTCAGCTCTGGATTTCGTCGTCCTGAACTTGTCTGCTTTTTCAGCTGTCCGATAAGCCAGTTCGAAACGCTTGTTGGAGTCAGCCCCTTTCCACACTGCGCTTTCGGGTAGAGCACGCACCGCTTCGAGAATCGAAGACTTCTTTGCACCTCGATCAGCGAGGCTCGCAAAAGCCTCCCAACGATTTCGGCCGATCTTGGGGGCAGGTCCAATCAAACGAAAGATATCAGCTGGCACCAAAGCGACGATTGCAGACATTTTCGAAATCGTTGTGTCAGAGGCAACTCCAACAGACTTGGCTACAAGCTTACGCGTGAAACCGGCTTCCAAAAGGGCGACTGCGTATACCGCCTGCTCAATGAAGGACAGGTTCTTTCGTTCATTATTTTCAAGACCTTGAGCAATGACAAGCTCTTCGTCAGAAAGTTCTTGAACGTAAGCTTTCACCTTTTGCCCAAGAACCATGCAAGCACGATTGCGCCGCGCTCCATACGCCAGTTGGTACTGACCATTTTCTGCCGGATGTGGACGGACAAGGATGGGGAGTCGTTGGCCTTCTTCCTTAATGGAAGTCACCAGGCTTCGAAAATCCGGGTCATCGTCGGTCCATTCAAGACGGTCTTGAATGATGGAAGCCCGCACGGTGATGGGGTCGAGTTCAACGGTTTGGGATTTTTCAAGCTCGGCTTTCAGCCGCAGGTTTTCTTCTTCGATGCTTGCAAAACTCGCCTGCAGTGCTTTCGTCGGAGCAGTCGTCATGGGCCGACTCGTAGTCTTGTCCGATTTCTCGGCTTCAGCTTGTTTGGCAAGTTCGTTCGGGTCTACGGCACCAAACATGCCGGCAAGGCGTTTCGCCCGGTTGGATGCTTTGTTCATGAGCGTCCCCAGACTTTCAGGATCTCTTGGAAGATCTCAGTGTTGGCAGCATTTACGGATTCTATGGCGCGATTGTACGTGTCGCGTCCGACAGACCCTTTTTCGAGTTCGTACAACGTTTTGTTTTCCAGACCGGCATTTGTGATCGCAGTGGTCTCTACAACTGCAGCAGTCAAGACGCTTTCTCCAAAGAGAGACCGAAGCATCGCTGCAATATTCACCTGTGGAACATCGTGGGGAATATGTCTGGTCAAAAGAAACCGCATGAACTCATGATCGACAGGCGCACCAAAGTGAGCCATTTGTTCCAGCATTTCGTCCATCATGTACAAAAACTGGTTCATACTTGCGACGTCGATCATCGCGGACTGTACAGGGATAATTAGCCCGGTAGCGGCAAATACAGCGTTTAATGTCAGATACGACAATTGCGGTGGCGCATCGATTACGACTACATCGTAACGATCCTCCACGCTTCTCAGTGCAGTCGCCAACCGGCGAATAAAGTATTCGTCTCCCACGTATTTGTTGCTGATGATGGCGGCTGGCGTTTCGTAATCGAAATACTGCAGCTCGCTCTGGCCTGGAACAAGATCCAGGCCCGCAAAGTAGGTCGGTCGAATTACCTCCGGAAGTGGCCGACGTTCATCATCGTAACGCAGAACGCCAAACACCGTTTCGTTGTCGCCTACTTCCAAGACCGGCTGAACACCCAGCATCTCCGTCAGACTTGCTTGTGTATCAAGGTCGATTGCGAGAACGCGGAGGCCTTGCAACGCGAGAAACTGAGCCAAGTGCAAAGCAGTCGTCGTTTTCGCGCAGCCACCTTTGAAATTGGCGATCGCGACAATTTGCATTCCGTCATCTTTACGACGACGCGGATCAAACTGTAGGGACTGTCCGGGACGTTTTTCGGCCAGGAACGATCGAAGTTCATTGATCTGATCGAGTGTGTACATGCGCCGGTTCCCATCAGACCGCGCCGGTTGCGGACCTTCATTGTCGAGCGACATTTGCCGCAAGGTTGCGGGCGCGATGCCAATCAGGTCCGAAACTTCAGATGAGGAAAACGATCGCAAGTGCTTACGCGACTCCGGAGGATAATTCTGTTGCCAGTTGTTTTTGATTTGCTGGCTCAATAGTGACGAAAAACGCGCAATTTTTCCCCTTGTTGAGTTGGGGTCCAATTCCTTGTCAGAAATTGCGGCTTCTTCTGTCATTATCCACTCCGACGCAAAAATTTGAAAAACACGGAAATAAGCGTCAGAGCGAACTAAGAGCGAATTAGTGATTCCTGTCAATGGCTTTTTAGTTAACGCCCGTTAACTTTTCCACCGTCGACACGATATCGTGTGCCTAGAGAAAATGGACCACACTAGTACTTGCAGGCAGACTCTGCTCATGGTGCATTTGTTCAGAAGTGCAGAGCGAGCTAAACAATGATGTACGCCTCATAATATTCGATTCAGATCAGCGAAGACCCGAATGTATCCTGAGATCAGGCGTTCGGCGTCTAAGTTTTGATGCGCGGAGACCGCGTTGCTTCCTGTGTTTTTTGATAGCTATGACTCGGTTTCGTATTCCCTTTCGCCCACTCACGCACGGCAGTCAGATTGACGCCCAGTGTATCCACCACCGTTTTCATGACAAATGTCCACTTTGAAACTCCATAAAAAGTAGAGGTCTTTTATTGGATCGCCGCATTCGGGGTCTAATTCTAAAATGTCTTCTTGCCGAACTGACACTCAAGTTCTCGAGTGAGGTCTCTCGGTGCAATGTTATTGCGCTAGGAGACCTCAGAAAAGCTTTCGCCATCTTAAAGCTTGTTGCCTACGAATTGCGGCGTGAACGAAGAAGACCAACATCGACGACAACCCTGAATGACAAGTTCTATTCAGACATGAGCCGCGCTCACGGCTACCTGTAGACCCATTCGTCAAACAATTGTGTTAGGTCGAAATGCATTTCTTTTAGGACAGGCCGGGCAAAGCAATTCCAGAAGGTGGCGCCACGAGATTTTAACAACCCTTCTTTCCAAAAGGTTCGTACTGACATCGTTCATCGTATGAATTTACCAGCACTGCGTCGTGCCAAATTGTTGTGAGACAATTCGACCAATTGGATTTCCAAGCCCCCTCCTCTCCGCTGGGCAATATCCAACCTCCAGCCCCGGATCAACGATTTGAAGTTCCTATGTTGGATGACCAGAAATTGATTTCCAACCCACGCCAAATCGGCATTTGGACGCAGCTTGGCGACCAAGAGCTCGGTTCCGTCTACGAGACCAGACTCTGCATTATCGGCAACACAGAACGCAATCAACTCAAACACCGCAGATGAAGTTCCGTCTGCGATGTAGTGGAATCCGCAAACCTGTTGACTTGATACGTTTCTGAACACCTAGTTCCGAGTGGGGTGTCAGATGACACCGGGTCAAGAAATTGTTTTTTCGATGTTTTTTTTCCGAGACGTCATTCCTTCCAATCGAATGCGAACAATTCTTGAACTCCCCTCCCCCGATTTGCGGCCACGAGAACAATTGAATCCCGCGGTGAAAACATCGTCTCCCTTTTCCTACCAAAGAAGTATTGAGGTCCCACAGGGCAATCCCATCAAAAAATACAACAGGACCGTAAACGCTAGCGAATGATTGCGACGGCGATTTTGAACCGCCCAGACAACTGATGCTAAATGGCAACCGTCGAGCACTAAGGTAGGAAGTGACCAGCCGGAAGATGCCGACCGTAAGAGATATTCATTACGAGGGCAGGGGCCTCCAACCTAAAGAAGTGAACATCAGGTTCGGATGGCCGAAAAGCTCGATCGCGGTGTGCTCAAGAGCAATGGTGAACGTAAAGCGACCACTGGCTGTCCGAAGCGATGATTTTACTTCACAGGGGAACAAGTTTAGAACCAGCGCGCACCCAGATCCCAGTATCGCCCGGCAAGGAACCCAATGTCTGAGACACCCGAAAACAACACAACTATTGAGCCCGTATATGTTGATCTGACTGCCGACATCGTCTCCGCATATGTGAGCAACAACACGATTGCTTCGGGTGATCTGGCAGCCTTGATAGCGACGGTTCATTCGGCTCTCGTTTCGGCCGCACAAACGGCACAGGAACCAGCCGCTGAAGAACTTGTCCCGGCTGTACCGGTCAAGAAGTCCGTCTTGGGCGACTACATCATCTGTCTCGAGGACGGCAAAAGATTCAAATCGCTGAAGCGTCACCTGCGAACGCATTTCGATATGACGCCGGAAGACTACCGGGCCAAGTGGAACCTGCCTGCGGATTATCCGATGGTTGCCCCGAACTACGCCGCGGCGCGGTCGGATCTCGCCAGGAAAATGGGACTGGGTCAGAAACAGGGTCGCAGAAGCAAACTGGCGAACAAGAGCTAGTCTTCTTCCCGCCTGGACAAGACCCCGCCGGAGCTGAAGTTCCGGCGCGCGGGGCACAATTCGATCACTCTGAAGCAGGTGCCTGCAGCGACCGGTTCCCTGCCGGCAAGTCCGCCTGTCAAGAAAGCTGATCGAGCAAGGCCGAAGTTGCCGGCATGCGTTTCAGGCTTGCCGCAATGCGCTTGCGCCATTCCGGACCGGTTTCCAATGCGCTCTGGTAGGCTTCGGCAAGGTCGCCCGGCCTGGTCTCGGTCAACGCCTCGAACAGAAATGCCGCCTGGGCCCGATCCTTGTGCGCCTTGAGTGCATCTGCCCCTCCTTGCCTCCGGTCCGCGACGATGAGCTTGTGCACCGCATAGCGTTCCGGGCGCGGGATCTGCACCAGCACGCCCGAGCGATACAAAAAGGGGACACTGATCGGATCGGCAATCAGGTAATTGAGAAAATGCAGACTTTGCGCACTGACGCCAAGGGCGGCAAGATCGCGGATGGCCTCATCCTCTTCGAAGGACGGCGTCAGAAACTCGACCAGGGTCTGGCGATGTGTTTGCCGCCAGCGCCAGGTCTTGCCGTCTTCGATCGCAGGCACGGGATCGAACTGAAGCTCGGAAAAAACCTCTGCAAGGGGAGGGTCGACCGTGTCCGCGAGAGCCAGTGACAACCGCTCGAAACTTGCAATGTCGATGTCATCTGTCGTGGCCGACTGGTCGAACCCGATCCGGATGCCGAGTTCGCCTTCATAACAGCGGAAGGCCTGCGTACCGACGATCGTTCCACCGAGCCGAAAGACGCCGGCTTTGGCCATGGCCGAAACCACCTGGCCGGAACCGACATCGGCGAACAGATAGCCTTCGGCCCGCAGCACCCGCATCAGTCTCGCCCGTTCCCGTTCGGCAAGTTTCGCCGCCCTGGCGATCTCCGATTGCCGCTCCAGGCGGTTCCGCAGTTCTGGCGTGTCTTCGCCGATATACCGGTCGATGGTTTTCTGCCCGACGCGAAAGTGATCGTACCAATAGGTCTTGGAGGCGACCACCTTCGACCGTGGCGCGCCGCGCAGCTCCGACACCTCGCTGTCACGCAGGGACCGCCGCAAGTCCGTCCAGGCGGCTGTGCCGATTGCACTGTGATAGTCGATGGTCATATGTACCCCACATATTTTTTCTCGTGGGGTAAGACTAGCAGATTTTCTATCCCACAGAAATTATTTTGTGGGGTAAACAAGGAACACAATCTCGGAGAACCTTCCGAACCGCCTTGTCCTTGGTGTGGAACGCCAACGAAAAACCAAAGAGCAGCTGCTTCAAAAAAATAGCGCGCACGTGTTGAGCCTTGGGAGGAAGACACTTGGACGCGCCTGGAAAGGTGCGCACGTGACGCTGGGTCACTTTTCCCTTTTATCCGCGTTCAATAAAAAAATCCATTCGCACAATTGCAGAGTTTTTCAGGAGGCGGCACTTCGTGGTCGTTCAAGCCCGTGCATTGAACCTTTCTACAGGCGCAGAGATGCGCCTGTTTTTTTGACACGGCTGATAGGTCCACGTTTGGCCCCGGCCATAAGGATCTGTGATCACGAAGCTTCGTAACGTCGAATATCTCTTTAGCTAAGACCTAGATGAACGGACGGCAACGTAGCCCAATTTGAGTGTTATATTTCCCAATTCAAATAACTCTCCTTAGGTGTGGAAAACTTTTTCTCAACCTTGCGATGACACTTCGTTCCGTGTTGGGTTGCGCCCTCTCGCAAGGTAATCAACCACTGATTGCTGTAGTCGTATCTTATTGATCTCAAATATAAAAGGACACTCCGAATGACCTCCGGAGAGCCTGGGCATACCCTCATGCCCGGTCCGATAAATGCTGTCTCGGCGAGGCCGCACGATCCCCTGAACATCTCAGCTTTCACCGGTAGGGGAGGGGACATTGAGGAACGGTGAAAGCCGTCGCAGGCTTATCGCCGGGCTGGGAGACTCGCTGGGGTCTACGATCCTGTCGGCGCTGTCGGACGACACTGTCGTTGAGATCATGCTCAACCCGGACGGACAGTTGTTCATCGAACGCGTCGGGAAGGGAATGGAGCCCTCCGGCGAGATGACGCCCCATGACGCCCAGATCATCATGGGCAAGGTCGCCCATGCGCTCGGCACGGAAATCACCTCTGACAAGCCGATCATTTCCGGCGAGCTGCCGATAGGCGGTCATCGTTTTGAGGGTCTTCTGCCACCGGTCGTTTCCAAGCCGTCCTTCACGATCCGCAAGAAGGCATCGCTGCTCATCCCGCTTTCCAGGTACGTCGAGGATGGCGTGATGACGGACGGCCAAGCCACCGTGATCCGTGATGCGGTTGCCGGCCGGAAAAACATTCTGGTTTCGGGCGGCACTGGCACCGGCAAAACGACCCTGACGAACGCGATCATTGGCGAAATGGTGTCCGTTGCTCCGGATCACCGCCTTGTCATTCTGGAAGACACAGCGGAAATCCAGTGTGCGGCCAGGAACGCCGTGATCCTGCACACGTCCGACACCGTGGACATGCAACGGCTCCTGAAATCGACCATGCGCTTGCGACCAGACCGGATCATTGTCGGCGAAGTGCGCGACGGTGCGGCTCTGACACTGCTCAAGGCATGGAACACGGGCCACCCGGGCGGCATCGCCACGGTTCACTCCGACAATGCCTTCACCGCACTGACGCGCCTTGAACAGTTGATCGCCGAAGTGTCTCAGCAGCCGATGCCCCAAGTCATAGCGGAAGCGGTTGACCTCATCGTCTCGATCGAGCGCTCCCCCGAACACGGGCGCATCGTTCGGGACATCGTGACTGTGTCCGGCTTTCGGGACGGCACCTATGACATCCGCTCAGCAGTTGCATCTCAGTTCCTCAACAAAAATTCCAACGACAGACAAGGGACTCTTCATGTCGCGTAATTTTGTATTTCTTCTCTTTCTCGCCGGTGCAGGACTGTACCTAATTGAACCAGCCTTCGCCTCCGGCGGCGGCTCGCTTCCCTGGGAAGGCCCGCTTCAGCAAATCCAGGCCTCCATCAACGGTCCTGTCGCTGGCGCCGTTGGCCTGATCGCGGTGGCGATCGCCGGCGCGATGCTGATCTTCGGCGGTGAACTCAACGACTTTGCCCGCCGCCTGGCCTACGTGGTTCTGGTTCTCGGGGTCCTGCTCGGCGCGTCCACTATCGTCGGCCTGTTTGGTTCCTCCGGTGCCTCCATCGGCATTGCTCCGGAAGGGAACGCGGCAACCGTGGACCCGGCTCGTGACTGACGCGCCGGGCCTCAACAGAGCGCGGATCCACCGCGCTCTTTCTCGCCCGACATTGCTGTTCGGGGCAGACCGCGAGCTGGTGCTCGTGACCGGTCTTGCCTCGGTCATTCTGATTTTCGTGATCCTGAAGCCCTATGCCGCCGTGCTCGGCATCGCGATCTGGATCGTGGTGGTTGGCGTGCTGCGGATGATGGCCAAGGCGGACCCTCTGATGCGCGCTGTCTATCTGCGACACGTCAAATACCGCGCCTATTACCGGCCGACATCCACGCCCTGGCGGAAATACTGAACATGGTTGCCCTCAAAAAATTCCGGCACGTTGCGCCGTCCTTTTCCGACCTGCTCCCTTACGCGGCGCTGGTCGACAACGGCATTGTGCTCCTGAAGGACGGGGGCCTGATGGCCGGCTGGTATTTTGCCGGGCCGGACAGCGAGAGTTCGACCGCGTCTGAGCGGAACGAAGTTTCCAGACAGATCAACTCGGTTCTCGCCCGCCTCGGCAACGGCTGGATGATCCAGATGGAAGCGGTTCGCATTCCCTCAACCGGATATCCGGACAGGGAAAGCTCGCATTTTCCGGACCCCGTCACGGCTTTGATCGATGACGAGCGCCGCCAGCGGTTCGAAGCCGGGGAGGGGCATTTTGAGAGCCAGCACGCCATCATCCTGACCTACCGGCCGCCGGAGAAAAACAAGTCCAAACTGGTGAAATACATCTATTCGGACGACGCCAGCCGCAACACGTCTATTGCCTCCCGGACGCTTGAGCACTTCAAGACGACGATCCGGGAATTTGAGCAGTATATGGCGAATGTCGTCTCGATCCGGCGCATGGAAACCCATGAAGTGCCGGAAATAGAAGCGGGGAGGGCAGGGGAGAGGCGTGGCCGTTACGATGATCTCCTGCAGTTCGCACGCTTCGCGCTGATCGGAGAAAACCATCCGATCCGCTTGCCTGACATTGCGATGTATCTCGACTATCTGGTGACGGCGGAATTCCATCACGGTCTCAACCCCATCATCGACGGCACCTATGTCGGTGTCGTGGCGATCGACGGGTTCCCGGCCGAAAGCTGGCCGGGGATCCTCAACGCGCTCGATCTGATGCCGATCACCTATCGCTGGTCGAGCCGGTTCATATTTCTCGATCCGATCGAGGCGCGCTCGGTGTTGGAAAAGACACGCAAGAAGTGGCTGCAGAAGGTGCGGCCGCTGATGGACCAGCTCTTCAAGACCAATTCCGGATCGCTCGATCAAGACGCCATGGTGATGGTCGGGGAAACCGAGGACGCGATTGCCGAGGCGAACTCGCAACTCGTCGCCTTCGGCCACTACACGCCTGTCATTGTGCTCTTCGACACGAACCAGGCGCGGCTTCAGGAGAAGTGCGAGGCGGTGCGCCGGCTCGTGCAGAACGAAGGCTTTGGCGGCCGCATAGAAACCCTGAACACCACCGAGGCATTCCTGGGAAGTCTGCCGGGCGTTTCCTATGCCAACGTTCGCGAGCCGCTGGTGAGCACACGCAATCTCGCGGATCTGGCTCCGCTCAATTCCGTCTGGGCCGGATCGCCGGAAGCGCCATGCCCCTTTTACCCAGTTGGATCGCCGCCCCTCATGCAGGTGGCGTCCGGCTCCTCGCCGTTCCGGTTCAATCTCCATGTCGGGGATCTGGGGCATACGCTGATCTTCGGGCCGACAGGTTCGGGTAAATCGACGCTTCTGGCGCTGATCGCAGCTCAGTTCCGGCGCTATGAGAACGCCCAAGTGTTTGTCTTCGACAAGGGCAAGTCGATGTATCCGCTGACGCTTGCCGTCGGCGCGGATCACTATGACGTCGGCAGGTCGGACACCCTTTCCTTTGCACCGCTCTCATCACTCGAGGACGACACCGACAAGGCGTTCGCTGCCGAGTGGCTGGAAACCCTGATCGAAATGCAGGGCGTGAAGGTCCTGCCGGAGCACCGGAACGCCATCACCACGCAGATTAACCTGATGTCGAAGTCTCAGCGCCGGTCGCTCACCGATTTCGTGTCGGGCGTCCAGAACCGGGAGATCAAGGACGCGCTGCAATATTACACGGTGGACGGCCCGATGGGCTCGCTCCTCGACGCCGAAGAAGACGGCCTCTCGCTCTCCAGGTTCCAGACCTTCGAGATTGAGGAGCTGATGAATATGGGTGACCGGAACCTGATCCCGGTCCTGCTCTATCTGTTCCGCCGTATTGAGAAGCGCCTGATTGGGACACCAAGCCTGCTTATCCTGGACGAGGCCTGGCTGATGCTCGGTCATCCGGTGTTCCGCGACAAGATCCGGGAATGGCTGAAGGTTCTGCGCAAGGCCAATTGCGCGGTGGTCCTGGCAACGCAATCGATCTCGGATGCCGACAGATCCGGCATCATCGACGTTCTGAAAGAAAGCTGCCCGACAAAGGTTTGCCTGCCCAATGGCGAGGCGAGGATTTCCGGGACCCGCGCGTTTTACGAAAAGCTCGGCTTCAACGACCAACAAATTGAAATCATCGCCTCGGCGATCCCGAAGCGCGAGTACTACGTCACGTCTCCAGACGGTCGCCGGCTGTTCAACATGGCGCTCGGCCCGATCACGCTGTCCTTCGTCGGCGCATCAGCCAAAGACGATCTAAAGCGGATCGAAGACCTTCACCTCCACTACGGCGACACATGGCCCACTGAGTGGCTCAAGCAAAGAGGAATTGCCAATGCCGAACAGCTTCTTGGCTAAATCACTCGCCAGCGTTCTTTGTGTGATCGGCCTCGCTAAACCGGCTCAGGCCGGTGGTGCGGTCACCGGTGCAACCGAATTCACCCAGATCCTCAACAACAGTGAGCTCATTGCCCTCGGCGGCCAGAACGCCGAGCAGATTGCCAATCAGGTGCAGCAGATCGGCAACCAGATCCAGATGATCGAAAACCAGATCTCGATCTACGAAAATATGCTGCAGAACACGTTGTCGCTGCCGATGCAGGTTTGGGGAGAGGTTGAGCAGAACCTCGGACAACTGCAGAGCCTGGTTCAAAAGGGACAGGCAATGGCGTTCTCGATGGGCAATCTCGATGACACGCTAAAGCAGCGGTTCCAGAGCTACGCGGATTTCGCCAAGAACGGCCTGCCGGACGGGCAGTCGTTCTCGACCATGTACCAAGGCTGGTCCGATACCAACCGGGACACGATCTCCTCGACTTTGAAAGCGGCCGGATACACCTCGGACCAATTCGCGACCGAAGAGGACACCATGCGCCAGCTCCGGCAGCATTCTCAGTCTGCCGAGGGTCAAAAGCAGGCCCTGCAGGTGGGTCATGAGATTGCAGCCCAGCAGGTTGAGCAGATGCAGAAGCTTCGCGGCCTTGTCTCTCAGCAGATGACCATGATGGGAACCTGGTACCAGTCCGAACAGACGGCACGCGATCACACGAAAGCAGCCTCAGATCAGTTTTTCAAAAACCCGAACGTCTCTTCTGGGAATGGGCAAGACTTCAAACCTCAGTGGTAAACATATGACATTCAAACTTCCCATCGTCGTGTTAATCGCGCTCCTCGCAGCTGTCGCCGGGGCGGGCACAACATACGTGATCGTACCGAAAACCGATCCCGAAGTTGCGGAACTGCTGAGACGCCAAGTTGAGTTGGCGGAAGAAGCAAAAGCAAAGCGTGAAGCCTCCCAGAAGGCCGCCAAAGAGTTCTTCAAGGCGCCTGATATTGAACCGGGCAACGGGCAGGATTTCAAACCTCAGTGGTAAGTAAGTAGGGGGCTGTGGCTATGGCCAGGAGGAAGTTCGGACCGCTTTTTGGAACACTCATTTTGGGAATGGTGTTCGCAAGCATATTTGCCTCGACTGGATTTGCTCAGAGCGGCGGTGCGCTGGATACTGTTCAAAACAGTTTGGCAAACGCCGCCAAGAGCTGGGAGTCCACGCTCATAAGCGGCGCAACGTCTCTCTTCTGGCTGCTAGCCACTATCGAGATCGGCTTGGCGGCTGTCTGGCTTGGCGTGAACGCTGCCTCTCTGGAGGTCTGGGCGACAGAATTGGTCAAACGGATCATTTTTATCGGCTTTTTCGCATTCGTACTGACTCAAGGCCCACAGCTAGCAAAGGACATCGTTGATAGCCTTTGGGGGATCGGAAGCGGAAGTGTCTCGGGTAAACTCTCCCCAGCGGACCTCTTCGATACAGGTTTGCAGGTCAACGGCATCCTGAATGAGCAAATTCAAAATCTGGATTGGACTGCCATTGCGCAAGCGTTGATGCTTGCCGGCTCCGGCCTCATCGTTCTCCTTTGCATGGCGTTGTTTGCGGCAGTTTTGCTCTCTGTCATCGTGGAAATGTACATCGGGCTTATCGCCGGCATGATCATGCTCGGTTTGGGTGGTTCGTCCTACACCAAAGACTTTGCTGTTCGTTATCTGATCTACGCGTTCAGCATCGGCATGAAATTGATGGCCCTCAGCATCATCGCCAAAACAGGTTCAACTCTTTTGACGAACCTCGCGGCGGATCCGACGATGACGACAACCGCATCCGGTCCCGGAATGCTGGCTGCAATAGCTTTGGCGATGTTCGCGCTTTCAATCTTCGTTCCGAATATTGTCCAGGGCGTGGTTCAAGGCGTGTCTGCCGGCAGCGGGATGGAGGTCATTAGAACGGGCCAAGGGACATCCTATTACGCTGGCGCGGCGTTTCGGCAAACCGCCAGTGTGGCAGGAGGAATTGCCGGAGCCGGGATCGGTGCCGCCGGAATAGCATCCGGTTCTTATCAAGCTGGAAGAGCCGCGTCCGATGCCGGGCACTCGCCAGCCCGCAGTGTTGCCGCTGCATTTGGCACAGGCGGAAAAGCCCTAGCCTCTGCTGCCGCGGATAAGTTGACCGGAGCGCCGAGTGCTCACGGGTCTTCAACGCTAGGTCTCGCCAATCACAAGCTGAAGCAATCCCTTCCAAACAAACCAACTGGCGGCGGGTCTTCGCCCAAATCCTCCTGAGCAATAGGCACCTAGATGGCAAAACACACTCCAATCGATAATCCCTATCTTGCCGCTCGGATGGAATGGAACGAGCGCTACGGATCGTACGTACGCACCGCTCGCGTTTGGCAGGGTATCGGCCTGCTCGCTATGGCGATGGCGATCATCGGCTTTGGGTTCGCGCTCTACCAGAGCACGCAGGTCAAGCTCGTTCCTTATATCGTCGAGGTGGACAAGCTCGGCACACCCGCGATCGGTGGTTTCCCTGCTCAGATCGAATACGCCGATGAGCGCGTTGTCCGTTCCATGCTCGGAGCCTGGATCACTAATTTCCGCTCTGTCACCCCGGACACGGTTGTCGCCAAGGGATACATCGACCGGGTTTACGCGATGCTGCGGCAGACGGACGTTGCCACCCAGAAGGTCAACAACTTCTACCGGACGAACTCTCCGTTCGATCGGGCGCAGTCCCGCACCGTGTCCGTCGAGGTGACCAGCATCGTGCCGCTCTCCAATCAATCCTATCAGATCGACTGGACCGAGATCGAACGGGACCGGAAGGGCAAGGAGCTTCAAACGAAGCGCTGGCGCGGGGTAGCAAATGTCACGCTCTCGCCTCCACAGGACGAAGCGATCATCCGGCTTAATCCGATCGGCCTTTATCTCAAGGACTTCGACTGGACCGCTCAACTGTAAGCAATCCACGCGCTCAGAAAGTAAGAAGAATGTTTCGGAAAACCAGACGGCACGCGGGCTTATGCTTGTTCGCGGCCGCAGCTGCCATCACCGCCTTGCCTGTTCAATCCTTGGCTGCTGACTACACAGCAAAGGAACTGCGGGCCCTCGGTCTGTCGAGCGACTGGCGTAACGGCCGCGGCGTCATCACCAAAGGTCCGGACGGCAAGGTGATCTATCTCTATGGCCAGGTCCAGCCAACCGTTGTCTGTGCTCCCCTGCAGGTCTGCGACATCGAATTGCAGCCCGGGGAAGCTGTTCGCAATGTCATGGTCGGGGATACGGTTCGCTGGAAAGTGGATCCTGCAACATCCGGGGGCCCCACCGGAAACTCGGTTCACCTGATCATCAAGCCGACAGAACCCGGGCTCGTCACATCGATGGTGGTGACGACATCGAGGCGCACCTATCAGATCAAACTTCAAAGCGACAGTCACCGTTACATGGCCCGGGTAGGCTTCGATTACCCGGAAGATATCCAGGCCAAGTTCGAAGCTGCCAATCGTCAGCTTGAGACGAGCATCATCCCGGGCGCCGGCGTCCCGGCCGAAAACCTGGACTTCAAATTCAATATTCATGGTCAAGCGCGCTGGCGGCCGACCCGCGTCTATTCGGACGGTCTCAAGACCTACATCCAATTTCCAAATGGAATGGCGTCCGGGGATGCACCGGTTCTTTACATCACCTCCGGGGGACAGAACCAGATCGTCAACTATCGCCTGAAGGGCAGCCTCATGATCGTGGATTACACGATCGACCAGGCGGTACTCGTGTCCGGTGTTGGTTACAGCCAACAAAAAGTTCGCATCAACAGGGGAGGCTGATCATGTTGCACACACGCCGCTCAATTTTGAAAGCCATCGGCATTTCGGCGCTGATAACACCCATGGCAGGCTGCATGACGCAAAGTGGCTGGTTCAACCCGACAACAAGCGTTGATGCTGCCAATCTGTCGCCTTCAGCCGCAAGCATCGTCGCCGGCGACATGGTTGCGAAACTCTCTGAACATGTCGGAGCTGGAACGGGCACCATCTTCCTCAAGGCTGACAATTCCCAGTTCGGGCTTGCCCTCGAAAGTTCACTACGCGGATGGGGTTACGCGGTCGCTGAGGCCGACCAACAGCCATCGGGCGACACGATCATTCCCTTGGCTTACACGGTCGATTCCGATGCCGGGCAGATCTTCGTTCGCCTCACCACGCCAACTGTCGAGTTGGCACGGACCTATCAGGCAACGGCGGCCGGCGCGTCTCCGACGAGCCCTGTCTCCGTGCTGACGCGCACAGCGTAAGGGCCACCCTATATGAGCAATTCGGATTCCAATGTGCATCTGGCGGGTGACGACATTCGCGCCGACGATGAAGCTCCCAAGATACGTCGCTTAAACCGGCTGCCGATATTTCTATTCATCGGGCTCGTTGTCGTTTTCGGTGTTGTGATCATCTATGGCCTCGCGAACCGTGGCATCACGTCGGGCGGCAGTATTGTCGAGGATGGTGGTGGCACGCCGGCAAGCGGTTTTGCGGACCAACTCAAGGCCGGCATCAGCAACGGCGTTATCGATCCGCCAGGGCAACCGATCACGCCGGTTCGGCCGGAACCAGTTGAAGTTGCCAAACCGGAAATCGTGCAAGCGCAGAAGCCGTATAGCAATCCGTTTCAGCAGCAGCCCGTCTCATCGGACGCGGTGATCGAACCGCAGGAAACGGAGATAGATTGGCGCGAAAGGATGAAACGCCGCAACGAAGAGCAGGAAATGCAGGAATTGCAGCGCCAACGGATGAAGCGCCTGCAATCCATTGACGCGGCTTACGACAGTCCAATCGTCGTGAACATCGATGAACTGGAGGGGCAGGGGCAGGGATCGCAGACCACCCAGGGCAATCAGACAGGAAACGGGGCGTTTACGCGCAGCCCGTCTTCTCCTGATCTTCTATCCGCAGCCCTGCAGGCGGCTCAAGGCGGGGCTGCTAATGCCGATCCCAACGGACAATTCGGTAAACAGGATTTCTTCAATCAGGACATTTCGGAAGCCGGATATCTCGCGAACCGCGTTGTTCCGCAGCAGTCACCCTATGAATTGAAACGCGGCTCGGTGATCCCGGCAACGCTCATCACCGGCATTAATTCGGACCTTCCCGGCCGGATCACCGGCCAGGTCAGACAGAACGTCTATGATAGCGCAACCGGCCATCTGCTTTTGATCCCTCAAGGAACCAAACTGTTCGGCCGGTATGATTCCGATGTGTCGTTCGGTCAGAAGCGCGTGCTCGTCGTCTGGACAGATATCATCTTCCCAAATGGAGCTACTTTGCAGATCGGCTCCATGGGGGGCGTTGACGGCGAAGGTTATGGCGGTTTCAAGGACAAGGTGAACAACCATTACCTGCGCACTTTTGGGTCCGCAGCGCTTCTCGCAATTATCGGAACTGGAATTGATATGGCTGTTCCGGAGAGCTCTACGCTTTCCACCCAGGACACGGCCTCAGATGCCGCCCGCCGCAACTTCGCGGAAGTGTTCGGCCGGGTGGTGGAGCGGACCATCAACAAGAACCTCGATGTCCAGCCGACACTTCAGATCCGGCCGGGATACAATTTTAATATTCTGGTCGATCAGGACATCATCTTTCCGGGATCGTATGGCTGACTATGCTGGAATACAGGAAGGCAATTGAATTAGGGGCCAGAACAAGATTTGCCAAAAATCCTGCGCTTAGTTGGAACGAACATCGAGCAATCGATTTGACCAGTCTGATTTTCACGACCTGCTACAGCGACAGTCTTTATTTAAGAAGAAACTCGCACAGGCTTATTTGAGCACCGCGTTTGTCAGGTGCAAACAGCCGGCACAGCCCCCGGGGCGAGCAACTTAGCGGGACAGTCAATCACCCAATAGGTACTACGCTTCAAAGAGCGTTTGGATAATCGGACAGGTCGGGACATCTCCCTTGGCGCATTCAGACGCCATTTTAGTCAGAGCCTTCTCCAGCTTCTTGAGGTGCTGAATCTTTTCCCTGACCGAGCCTAGGTGTTCCATTGTCATGGCATGCACCTCACCGCAACTGATGCCTTTCTGGTCGACCATTTTCAGCATCTCGCGAATCTCGTCGATACTGAATCCGAGTTCCCGGCTCCGCTTGATAAACGACAAACGTTGAAGGTGGTCGTGGGTGTATTGCCGGTTGCCTCCGGCAGTCCGTTCAGGCTTGGGCATCAACTCGATGCGTTCATAGTACCGGATCGTCTCGATATTCACGCCGGTTTTGCTGGACATTGCCCCAATCGGATAGCCTCGCGCGTTCGTGATCCCAGACATGAGAGAAACTCCTTGCATCTGTAGTGACTACAGATAGTAAGCCTTACCTTTAGTCAGATCAATGTGGGTGCCGGAATGACGACGGACATACATCCAGTGACCAAAAGAGAAACAGACCATGGTGCGAAGGCCGCTACCGCAGGCGGCATACTTGGTGCTCTTGCAATGACTTCCTGCTGTATTCTGCCAATGGTTCTTTTCAGCCTCGGGGCCACAGGCGCATGGATTGGTCAGCTCGGAGCGCTCTACCAGTACAAATGGGTCTTCTTCGCGTTTGCCGGAGGCACACTCTGTTACGGGTTCTGGAAAGTGTACAGGCCGACGCCGCAGGCCTGTAATGATGGAAGCTGCGAACGGCCTCTGCAAAAGCGGTTCATGAAAAGAGCACTGTGGGGTGCAACTTTCATTGTCGTGCTCTCCTTGGCTTTCCCATACTTCGCTCCGCCACTACTCGGTTACTGAGAAAGGATTCTCCATGAAACAGACATTTATGACACTTGCCGTTTTGCTCCTGGCGACTGGGGCAACCCATGCAGAAGAGCGAAAAGCGCGGATTGAGGTCACAGGCCTTTGGTGCCCGTCCTGTTCTTACATCGTTGGCGAGGCGTTGCAAAAATCCGAGAGCGTCGAGATCCTGAATTTCCAAGAGCACGAGGATGGCCGCTCCGGTGTCTACACGATCACTTTCGACGACGCTGTGACGGATATGGAGGAGATCGTCGCACAACCCGCCACATATGGGTACACGGCGGTTTTGCTGGACGATGGTTCGAACTCCTGAAGCTAACCCATGAGTGACAAGTCCTTGGGTATGATACTGGCAACGGCGGTTGCCGCTCCCGTAGTGATTATCTGCTGTGGTGGCGGCCTGGCGTTTGTTGGTTCCGCAGCAACCGGATTGATCGCCCAGCTATTCGGTTCGGGTGTTGTGTTGTCCGTGCTGATTGCCGCGGTCGCGGGTCTTTTCGCTTATTTCCTGCGCCACAGGTTGCGACTCTCGGTCGGGTCTGGCTGCCGGGAAGACAATAGGGAAAATCTGAAATGAACAATAAGCTCTTGGCGACAGGGGTGATCGGTACAGTGATCGCAGCGCTGTGCTGTTTCACACCGGTTATCGTCGTATTGTTCGGCGCGGTCGGGCTATCGGCCTTCGTTGGCGTTCTCGACTATGTCCTGTTGCCAGCTCTTCTCGCCTTTGTACTCCTCACGGTTTATGCGCTTGTTCGCAACGCACGACGTCAACGCAATGAAGGAAACCCAAATGTCTGATTGTTGTTCGAACAAGAACGGATCTTACGATCTGGCTGTGGTTGGCGCAGGGTCAGCGGGATTTTCTGCCGCAATCACAGCGGCCGAGGAAGGTGCTCGGGTCGCGCTTCTTGGATACGGTGTCATCGGTGGGACTTGCGTCAATGTCGGTTGTGTACCGTCCAAGGCGATGATCCGGGCTATGGAGGTCATGCACTCCCCAAAAGCCGCCGAGAGATTTGACGGGATAGAGGCGACGGCGCAGATCACGGATTGGGCCGCCATTATCCGCCAAAAACAGGCGCTGGTCGATGACCTGCGAGCTGCAAAATATATCGACGTCCTGCCCCAACACAACAACATCGTCTATTTGGAAGGTGAGGCTCGTTTCATTGCTGGCGGTCAGCTGACTTTGGATGGAGAGGTTATCTCTGCGGACAAGATCATCCTCGCCACGGGATCCCGGCCCCAGGTGCCTGACATTCCCGGGCTGACCCAGGTACGCCCTCACGACAGCACATCAATCCTCGAAGTTCAGAAGCGCCCTGCGTCGTTGATTGTTATGGGAGGCGGATACATCGGTGTTGAATTAGCCCAAGTATTTGCACGCACGGGAACGGCCGTCACCATAGTCAGCCGCCGAGGATTGCTGCCTGAGGCTGAACCGGAAATAGGTAATGCGCTGACGCGCGCGTTCGAAGACGAGGGAATTATCGTCAGAACCATCAAGAGCTACACGGAAGTCATGAAGCGTGATGGCCACATTGCACTGAGGGTGGAAACGGAAGATGGAACCGAGACCCTGGAAGCGGAGGACCTTCTGCTTGCGACAGGTCGTACGCCCAACACGCAAAATCTTGCGTTGGACCTGGCAGGAATCGCCACCGACCGGCGTGGCGCGATCCTTGTCGATGACCGGATGCGTACCAGCCACAAGAATGTCTACGCCGCCGGTGATGTAACCGGACGTGACCAATTCGTCTATATGGCTGCCTGCGGTGCCAAACTGGCTGCGAAAAACGCGATGAACGGCGATAGTCTAGTCTATGACAACACTACCATGCCGGCAATCGTCTTCTCTGACCCTCAGGTTGCCAGCGTCGGTCTCACAGAGGCCGCGGCAAAGGCTGCCGGCCAAACTGTTCGCACTTCAGTGTTGTCGCTCGAGCACGTACCCCGGGCGCTCGCTGCCCGGGACACGCGCGGGCTCATAAAACTTGTCGCGGACGGAAACACCAAGCGGTTGCTCGGGGCACATATACTTGCTCCGGAAGGTGCCGACAGTATCCAGACCGCGACGATGGCGCTTAAGGCGGGAATGACTTACGAGGAGCTCGGCGCGATGATCTTCCCATACCTCACAACGGTTGAAGGGTTGAAGCTTGCTGCGCAGACTTTCGAAAAGGATGTAGCGGCTCTCAGTTGTTGTGCGGGGTGATCGTGGCCGTTTCAGGGCTTGAAACAGTGTTCGTGATTTCTGCCGCGTCGGCATTGTTCCAGGCGGCGTTGTTATTCAGATTGAATGCAGGAATTAGATCTCGATAATGCCGCCCGATTAAACGCGTGAGTGAGGCGCGGCAATAATAATCGCAGCCCCGACTATACAGATGGTTGCACCTAAGAGATCCCAGCGGTCAGGATGGACGCCCTCGACCAGCCAGAGCCATATGAGAGAACTCGCAATGTAGATACCTCCATAGGCCGCATAGGCACGACCTGCGGCCGCGCTATCTACCAACGTGAGCAAATATGCAAATAGACTCAGCGCAGCGAGACCCGGAACGATCCACCAGATTGATTTGTCGAGCCGCAGCCAAGCCCAAAATGCAAAACATCCCGCTATTTCAAAAACGGCTGCGCCGACATATGCCGCGAAAGTTTGCATTCTTGATAGCCCTCGTTTCGAAGAATGGAAATCCGATCCTGCTTCTTGCTCAACGGATTTCGTCACGCACCCGCATGATTGTTTGACGGCTGGTACCAAATGCTCGGGCAATAGCGGAAATGCTTTTGCCGGAATTCAGCGCAACCCGCACATCTTGCTTTTGGCTGTCTGTCAGGCTTGGCCGCCGACCCAGAACTTTCCCTTCGGACTTGGCACGTCTTAAGCCTGACTGCGTTCGCTCGATTAGCAAATCTCGCTCGAACTGGGCAACGGCATTGAGCACGTTCATGGTCATCGTGCCGGCTGAACTCGTCAGGTCGACACCGCCAAGTGCAAGACAGTAGACCCGTACTCCTTCGTCGGCCAATGCCTTTACTGTTGAACTGACGTCTATCGCATCCCGGCCGAGGCGATCGAGTTTCGTCACGATGAGAATGTCGCCAGGTTCCAGACGGTCCACCAGCCGAGAGAATTCCGGACGCTGCGTTATCGGCACACTGCCGGAAATCGTCTCGGTAACAATCCGGCGGTCTTCGACGTGGAACCCCGCCGCCCGGATTTCTTCTATCTGGTTTTGGGTCGTCTGGCCGGGCGTGGAGACGCGGGCATAGACGAAAGTGCGTGACATGGCGTCAATCCTGTCCGAAAAGGCTGTTCAAATTATCTGCTTGTCCAGAATGCAGTCAAGCTAATTTGTGGACAGGGTATTTAAGCCCTGTACGCAATCGGACGTTTTCGGACAGGAAACCTGTCAGGTTCAAGCTGCACCATCAAAGCCTGGGATCAAACACCTAGTGCAGGATGGGCATACTCGCTCTTCTATACCGATTGGAATTGATCAAACGGTCAAAAAAAATTCCATAATTACTATTATCGGTGCAGCCCCTATAGCAGGGTGCGCGCTATTCCCAAGTGCGACTTCTGTTTGAAACCAATAGGTTATCAAACAGGAGGATTGTGTCATGGGATCAAAATACAGCCACCTGACGCTGGAGGAGCGCCGCAAGATTGAACGCTGGCGCCAGGCGAAAGTGTCACCTTGCCGAATGGCGAAGATCCTTGGGCGGCACCGATCAACGATTTTTCGAGAATTGAAACGCAACCATTTTCAAGATGAACAGTTGCCGGACATCGTCGGCTATTTTGCTGTGGCGGCCCACCAGGAATGCGCCACGCGTCGGTCACGAAAACGAAAACTGATCAAGCATTCGGATCTGCGTCATCTTGTGACCGATCGCATCAAGGATGGCTGGACGCCGGAACAGATTGCCGGACGCATGAGATACGAAGGCGCCTCCCACCGGGTCTGCCAGGAAACGATCTACCGTTATATCTATTCGAAGGAAGGCCTTGCCCAGGAGCTGTGGTGGTACTTGCCGACACATCGAAAGTCTCGAAAGCCCAGACGAGCGAGAAAGCGCCTGCCACCCAAATTCCATCGTGACGTCAGCATCTTGTTCCGGCCAGATGCCGTGGCACATCGGCAGGAGTTCGGGCACTGGGAAGGTGATTTAATGCTGTTCAAACAGCACTTTGGTTCTGGCAACGTTACGTCCCTGGTGGAACGCGTCACCCGGTTCACCTTGCTTTTAAAGAATGACAACAGAAGAACACATTTGGTGCTTGGCAAGGTCATCGATGCGATCCGCCACCTGCCAATCCGTTCCCGAAAATCCATCACGTTCGATCGAGGAACCGAGTTTGTGGCCTGGCCGCATCTTCAAGCGGAAATCGGTACACAAACCTGGTTCTGTGATCCATCTGCCCCCTGGCAGAAAGGCACCGTGGAAAACACCAACCGACGTGCCCGACGATGGCTTCCCCGCAAACTCAATATGAGCCGGGTCACCGATCTTGAGTTGAAAGGGATCTGTGACCGGCTCAATGCGACGCCCCGGAAATGCCTTGGTTGGAAGACGCCGGCCGAAGTCTTCAGGGAGAAGATGCTGGCGCAATGAGTGAACGCCCCCTACCCTTGCAATCCGCAGAAGTCGCACTTCAAGTATCGCTCACAAGCCATTTAGTAATGCGACACTTGGGCCAGTTAGAGATGCGACACCTCCCGTCCGTCTGACGCTGGTCAATATCAACGTTGGAAGGAAGACTGGCTTCGGCACGCCTAAGCGCTGACGGAGCTGCAATGTCTTTGATCACCATGTCGCAACATGAACTAAACCGGCTGGAAGCCATCCAGAAGATCCGCGATCGAAGATTGAGTATCGTTGACGCTGCCAGGCTTCTGAGCCTCAGCCGGAGCCAGGTCCATCGGCTCTTGCAGGCTTACGAGCGTGACGGTGCCGCTGGTCTTGTTTCCGGCAAGCGTGGCCGTCCCAGCAACCGCCGTCACAGCGACGAGTTTCGCAATGCCGTCCTCGACCTGGTGCGCGAGCATTATCACGACTTCGGTCCAACCCTGGCCCGTGAGAAGCTGCTTGAGCTTCATCAGATTGCCGTCGGCAAAGAGACCTTGCGCCAATGGATGACGGAAGCTGGTATTTGGAAGTCGCGGCGCGAACGCAAGCAGCGGATCTTTCAGCCGCGCGGCCGGCGCGATTGCCTCGGTGAACTCGTCCAGATCGATGGTTCGCATCACTGGTGGCTCGAGAACCGCGGCCCCAAATGTGCCTTGCTCGTCTACATCGACGACGCGACCGGCAAGCTGCTACATCTGCGTTTTGCGTTATCCGAGAACACCTTCGACTACCTCCTGGCAACTAAGGCCTATCTGGAACAATGGGGAAAGCCGCTTGCATTCTACAGCGACAAACACGGGGTTTTCCGGACCACACATGCGTCCGAGATGGACCGGACCAGCGGGCTAACGCAATTTGGCCGCGCTCTTTACGAGCTTAACATCGACATCGTCTGCGCCAACACCCCGCAAGCCAAAGGCCGGGTCGAGCGCGCCAACAGAACTCTTCAGGACCGGCTGGTGAAGGAATTGCGTTTGCGCGGTATCAACACGCTTGAAGAGGCCAACGCTTTCGCTCCGGAATTCATCGCGGATTTTAACCACCGTTTTGGCAAGGAGCCGCGCAATCCGAAGGACATGCATCGCCCCTTGGCCGATCATGAGAACCTGGATGGCGCCATGTGCCGGAAGGAGATCCGCACGGTGTCACAGGCTCTGACGCTACGCTATGAGAAGGTGATTTTCATTCTGGATCCGACGGATTACGCCAAGATACTGCCCCGCCAGAAGGTGATCGTCTGCGACTATCCCGACGGCCGCCTGGAGATCATGCACGAGGGCACCCTTCTCCCGTACAGAACATTCGATACCTTGCGGTCAATTCACAGAACCAGGGTTGTTGAGAACAAGCGGTTGGACGACATTCTGTCGGTTGTGGCCGAGATGCAGGAAGGCCGGGAGCAGCACCGGCGTCGGCATGGCCCCTCTCGTGCCGGTCAGAAGGACCACATGTTCGGCATCCCGGACGGCAGCGTGAGCAACGGCTATCAGAAGCGTGGCCGCAAGCCCGGACGCCGATCGGATTTCATGAATGATCCGGAAGTGAATGCTAGAAGGAAGAAGGCGCTGGCGAGGATAGAAGCGGCGGAGTGATCGGCCAATATCGGTCCCATCCTCTAAGTGATGCTACGCGCAGCTGGATATTGCAATGCACTATTTTCTGTATTGAGCACAGGTGGACAACCGCCCCAGCCGGGCGCAGAAAACGGGACGGCCTGGTATCTTCGTTGAGATTTTCATTCAGTTTCAGCTGGATCGTCTTTGCTATGAATAAGCTTCGAAAGTCTTGCACTGGTCCTGATCGTCCTCGTTAGTCCAGTCGGCGCGCAGTTGAGATATTGGTCAACTCGCAATATGGATGATGAACGCATAATCAGCTATCTGAATAATATGGATGCGCTCGTTCAGAAAGCACAGGCGAGCAAGAATACCGAATGAGCTGGAACCTTCGCGATTGGGCACGGATCATAAAGCGCGACGTCGCTGCTCTTTGCAGCGCGAGCCGAGATCCGCGTGTTCCGTGGTACGCGAAGGCCCTCGCCATTGTCGTTGCTGGCTATGCCCTTTCCCCCATTGACCTAATCCCCGACTTCATACCCGTACTTGGTTACCTGGATGATGTCGTGCTTCTGCCGCTCGGTATTTATTTCGTCATTAAGCTCATTCCACCCGAGATCATGGCGGAGCACCGGGAACTAGCAGCCGCTGCCGCCGAACGACCGGTTAGCCGTATCGCTGCCGCGATTATCATCGCATGCTGGGTTGTGGCATTTGCTCTTACGATTTGGTTCTTGCACGGTTACTTTTCCACATAGCATTCAGACACAGCTTGGAGCATCGCTATGACCGACCGCGCCAGAGGAACAGCCGCCAGAAAAGAAAAGCAAAAACACCGCCTCTATCAGGCGCGAACAGCCGCATTAACCGTTGCCCTAGGTGCAGTCCTGTCTGTCCAGTCACAGAGGGCTCAATCAGAACCAATTCCGGTGGATGTGCAATTGGTTTTGGCGGTGGACGTATCGAGTTCGATGAGCCGTGAAGAGCTCGAAATCCAGCGCTCGGGATATGTCGCTGCGATTAAAGACCCGCTTTTTGTAACAGCGATCCAACTTGGAGCGACCGGCAGGATTGCCGTTGCCTATGTGGAATGGGCCGGACCCGACTTTCAAGTTCTCACTATGCCATGGCAGATAATCGACAATTCGGAAACAGCGCAGCGCTTCGCAGATGACCTTGCGGCCAAGCCGCTGACAGGAGGAACCGACACTTCCATTTCCAAAGCATTGCTTTTTTCGGCATCGCTCCTCTCGAAATCGTCCTATCAGGCCATGCGCAAAGTCATCGATGTTTCCGGCGACGGGCCGAATACTACTGGGCCATACATCGTGCCAACTCGTGACGCCGTGATCGCTGAGGGGATTACGATCAACGCGCTGCCTTTGCTTCTCAATCCCGCTCCGTCGGAGATATCCGGTGAGGTGGAACTCATGCGCTATTTTGAGAGCTGTGTTATTGGCGGTCCTGGCGCATTCGCCTTTCCAGTTCGCAACACGGACGGTCTCGTTGCAGGGATTAAGCGCAAGCTCATTTTGGAAGTCGCTTCGGCCGGACCACATTTAGTGACCGTTTCGGCATCAGATTGGACTTCAGCCGATTGCAGAGTTGGGCAAAGAGAATTCTACGAATGAACTCAAATCGTTCATTCCAAGATGCTATGCACCTTCAAAATCTTTCAAGATGGCCCGCATTACGAGTTCGGGCTGACAAAGTCCGAATAGGTCCTCAATCACCCGCCCCCTCACCTCCCTTGCAACCCGGCCCAGCCGGTCGGATCGGGGGCTGGCCGCTTCAGCGAGCGGCAAAGTCTGACTGTCGCATTTCTATCGGGCTAGCGACGTCGCGTTTCTAAACAGCTTTGACAGTTATAACGTTACATTCAACGTCGCGCATTCTTTTAAATGAAGACATCGCCTACAGAGCCTGAAACACGCCTGCTGACCGATCAAAGTATTTCTCGGGAGGAACTTGTCAGCGGTTCAACAGCCGAGCCTGGCTTTACAAGTTTTTCAGCTCTGCCTCGATCAACTCCCTAATTGCTCTCTTCAAGTTATCCACTTTCGGGGACTTTTTATCGTCATAGTAAATGCGATGGATGTTGAAAGATGCGGCGCTTGCGACGACAGGAGAGATGGAGGCAATATCTAAGATCTTGCCTCCGACGCTCACATTGATCTGCTGGGGATGGCCGCCGACGACACCTCTCGTCTTATAGATTGGCCGATTATACGTGTCGTAATAGCAGCTATCGCTCCAGATTGAGGAATCTGCCTGCAGCTTCTCGGCAACAGCCTTACAGATTCCTTCGATCAGCTGAACGCGTGATAGTGCAGTCAGTTTGCTGGTTCCGACGCGTGCGGCAAGTGCTTCGTCGGCTACCTTCCAGATATCGACCATTGGCAAAATCCGGCGGTCCGAGAGTCGCGTCGCGACGTCGCTAACAGAAGGATCAGTCGCTTCGCGCAATAGATGGAGGGATCCCCAAAAGAGCGTATCGTCGAGAAGGTGCGCGTGGTCGAGATTGTCCGGCTCACGAAAAAATCGAATAAATGGGTGGTTCTCCGAAAGACCTGTGGCTGTCACCTCATTTGAGTCGATCAGCTGAAAAACCTTGCTCAAGAGCTGGGCGAACATGAACTCCAGACCCCTTGTCTTCTTGTGCAGATAGATGGTTGGATAGAGCTGGAACAACGTGACTGTGAACTGTTCGAGCGAGATATAGGCCTTGCTATCGACATAGAGAAATTGAGCATCACCGTTCTGACCTGGCTTAAAATTCCGTAAGAGCCAATCAAGGTCGATTCCTCCAGAGGACACACCGGCGAAGTAGGCGTCCCTTTTCGCGTAATCGAGCCTGTCGGCGTCAAGCTGACTTGAAACGATGGACGTATAGACGCAGTTTTCATCCTTCTTCTTAATGATGTCACGGACCATGCCGGGAAATTCAGAACCACCAAACTTAGTTAGCGCCGTGCCGATCGAAGAGTCGGTGATAATCTTTCGGCTAACAGACTCATGATCGACGGCAGCTTCGAAGCTCTCCGCGCGTTCGCCTTCGAGCGAGTTGCGCGCCAGAAAGAATTCCATGGCCTTCTCGAAAGCGTGGCTAAACATGCCGTGGCCGACGTCATGCAGCAACGCGGCTGCCAGGCAAGCTTCGGCCTTGGGCGACCATTTCCCGTCAGCCCCTTCGGGCTCTATAACCATCAGCATTCGTTTTGCAATTTTGTAAACGCCAAGTGAATGTGAGAAGCGAGAGTGAGCGGCCGAGGGAAAGACGTAATCGGAAAAGCCGAGTTGCTTGACACGACGCAGGCGCTGGAAGAACGGATCAGAGAGCAAGTTTTTGAGCTCATTTTCGCGTTCTCCATAAAAATCGATAAACCCGTGGATCGGATCCTTGATAACCTTGTTCAAAATTTCCGGCATTTTCCCCCCAACATGATATTTCCGGAATTGTAGTAACCAACTGCATTAGGCGAACATGCCACGCCTATTCTGCCAAGCGCGTGCGGATGCTTTTGAGAACTTGATCCAAGACTTCATTGCTATTCGTGGAGGTCAGGATGAGAGATTCGAAAGCCGCCTCGTCGGCGATCGCGCGGATCTTGTTAGCGGCTGCGACCCGAAACTCCTGATTTCCATCCCGTCCTTCACCAAGTCCAATTGCAGGATCGAGTTCTGTCATGACAAGCAGATCATAGTCACCCGCATGAGCAAGAGCGATCGAGCGAAGTTCGTTGAGCTGACGATCAGGTAGAGACCGGTCCGAAATTTCGAGGGCGGCATAAAGATAGCCTAACGCGTCAAAAACAGGACGATCGACAAGAACGACCTCGCAGTGCAAGGCAGCTTCAGCTTCCTGCCTCATGCCCTCCGCCATGATCCATAGTGTGCTTTCGAAATTGTGCTGGGTTAGGATCGGAAAGCCGCGGTCCCGTGCCGCCGTAGCGAGGTCATCTACCCGACCGATGGTCACCCCTTCGGTCGATAGGCGAGCGTCCAGTTGCTCCAGGAAAGTTGACTTTCCGGTCGAATGTGTGCCGGCTATTCCGATTTTAACTTTCCTCGCGCTCACAAAAAGCTCTCCTGCGATTTGAAAAGTATATCGGCTTCCCGTACACGGAGATCACGATCGGCGCGATCGAGCGGCCCTAGAAGTTCAACGAACAACAAGGCCGTCAGCGCAACGTCAAATTGAGCGGAATGGTGTTTCAAGCCTGTTTGCCGCTTTGCCTCGGTCGTCAACTTGAGAGCGGCGCCGAGGTTTTCCAAACTGTATGAGGAAAGGCCCGGGCGGAGGGAACGCGCGAGCTTCAAAGTATCGATTGCAGCGGATGGCTGCCATCCTGGAATCGATCGGCTTATAGCATCAAGCTCTACCCGGACGTTGTGACCGACGATCACACATCCGTCAGTCCATGTGACGACGTCGTCAGCAATGTCGTCGATACTCGGCGCACCGGCTACGACATCGTCGGAGAGGCCGTGAATCCTAGTCACGACCGCGGCGATTGGCTGCTCAGGCTTGATCAGCCAGTGAAATTCTCGGCCGGTGGGACGGAGTTCAACGAGTTCCAGCAACGCGATCTCGACAATCTCTGGAGGGGTAGCTCCGTTGCCTTCCACGTCGACGACCCAGGTCTTTTCCCAAATCATTCCCATCCGATCTCCGCACGCCCATGCCGATGCTGCCTATGCGGCTGCGCCCGGTCGTGGACTTGGAAATTTAATGTATGCTGCATGAAGTAGCGTTGCGCTTCGGTGCTGCCACTGACTACGATCCGACGATCAGAAATCTCGATTCCATTTAGGTCCGCCAGCGAGACGCTACGAGCGAGGCTTCGAACAGCCTCAGTGTCAGGTTTATGGTGATGCTTACTGCAGATCTCACGTTGGCCCTCGGGACAGATGCTACAAATTTCGCTGATGCCGAAATGACCATTAAAATCTGGTGTCCCGTGGGCGAAGGCGACCCCGCATGACGTTTTGCGGAAGATCGGGCGCCCTTCGAAATGGGCCAAAATTCGACTTTCGGTATCACGTGGTAAAATCTTTCGTCGGGCCAAATCCGTGTAAAGGTCAGGCACCCCGGCTTCTCGAAAATAGGCCTGGATTTCTTTCCGGTAAAAGAGGCCCGTGAAAACCGTCGCATCCGCTAACTCAGAAAGCCGGCGTGCAGACGCGAAGTGGTCGATCGTATCATTTAGACCCGAGATAATCGGGCGCCAGTAGAGGATCTTCTTCACACGAGACGCCGATTTAGCCAGCACTTCCAAGCTTCCTGCGGCTATCGCCGACGGTACTGGCTCCACACGTTCGTCATGGATCCCTGACCAGGTGACCAAGATCGTCAGTTGCAGGTTCTTGAGAGCTTCAAGACGCTCAACGTCTGATCGATCAATTCGCCATCGGGTGATAACCAGGACTGGATTGCTGAGCCCTCGCCTATCCAGAGCTTCGAGGGTCTTGAAAAGATGCGTCTTCACACCAGGCAGGAAGGGGTCCGTAGCTCGGTTGAAAATCTGAATCGGAGTCGTGTGAGCACGAAACGCCCAATGGCCGATGAGTTCCTGCACGGCGATTTCGTCATCGACGATGAGGTGGGGTCGCTTCATCGAAAAATTCTCGAACAAGTGGCGTACGCAGTAGCCACAATCCAGAGGACACCCGACGATGTGATTGAGACTTAAGCCCGACTTTCGATAGTCAATGAAATTCCGAAGGCTTCGAGGTAGATCATCCGGCGCAGGGCGCACGGACTTCAAATTTAAGAATTCTGCTTTTGTCACGTGTACCTCCCAAACCCACAGTCGGACAGTGAACTGCAACACAGGAAAACACAAGTTAGCCGCGAGGAAACATCAACCACCATCACTCTATGCTGCGATGTTCCTTCGAAGCGACCTCGCATCGACCACGCAGAGAAGCATGTATCCAAACGGGATATTCTCACCGCCAGACACGGACCAGCTAGCGAGCAAACTAGTAGATCATGAACAGTATCGTCACGGAGATTGTCATGTGACACGTTTTAGCGCGACATGTGGTGCGACTGCTTTGAGGAAGAGGGCCGCTACGCGCCTTAATCACATCCATCCAGACGCGACAAAGAGTTCCGCTGCTGTTTCAGCCATTCTGTATTGCCCGATTGCTGGCCATACAGAATTCTGTTATTCGTTCCTCTGCTTGCGGTGAGCAGAGGAAAGTGGTCATGGCGATCAACACAACGAAGGACGCGCTGAATTCTACAAGCCGTCACTCCATAGAGAAGCTCGAAACTCTGAATTTCAAGGTTCCGGCCGACTTCAAGAAGGCATTTAAAGGTTATGCCGTTGCCCAGGGTATGACGATGGTTGACTTGCTTCGTGAAGGATTTGAACTCAGCAAAGACAATCGTAAGTCCTGATGCAGCCGATCAAAAGCGGAATATAGTATGTCCGTCAGCGGCGCGAAAACGGCTTGGATTGAGCATCTGGATGTCAGCAGTGTCCAGATTGATGGTCTAGTTCGGGTCGCAGGATATTTGCCTGATGGCCGTCCGCCCGAAGAAGTTGTGACCATGGAGAAGGCCGCCTCATATGGCGCCTACGCGGTGTTTTTCGAAGCGGGGAAACAAGGCAGGCCGGGGGCACCGCAAGCGTTCTTATTCGTCGATGATGGGCCTGCTAATAATCCGGCGTTTGCGGAGTTGCACAAACGAATCTGGAGTTGGGGCGGCGTTCCACTCCTTTATCGGCGGATACCAGGCCTGGTGCAGCTCTTCCGATGCGCCCACAAGGCCGATTTCATTTCGGCTTCGGGAGATCTAGTCTGCAAACCAGTTAAAACACTGGGACTCGCTTCACGTATAGTTGCAAAAGAAGCTTGGTGGGACGCAGAAAGACTGCGAAACAGCACGCTTTGGGATGATCCAGCAGCTTGCAAGCTACTTCTATCCGCGTCGAAATCGGCACATCGCCTGCTTGTCGATGCCGTTAGTGGCCTCCATTCTAGACTGAAGAGTAGTGGTCTACTGAACGCAGGGCTTCGACGCCGCCTTCTTATCCTTTCACTCCTCATTGCTTATCTGGAAGAACGCGGCGTTCTCCCAGCCGACTTTTTCGGGCAATTTACTGAAGGTGCCACGAGATTTTTTCATGTTCTTGAGGACGGTCCTGCGCTTGTACAACTTCTTCGATCTCTTGAAATGCGCTTCAACGGCCACATTTTCAGAATTCACGACGAGGACCGCGCCGCACTTGAGAACAGCACGGAACTTCAAGGTTTCAGCACGCTGATAGAGGCGCGGGTTGAAGCAGGAGGGCAGCTCAACCTCTGGGCGCTCTACTCTTTCCGCGATTTACCCGTCGAGGTTATCAGCCATATCTATCAGCTATTCGTTTCCGACACCGATAGCTCCGTCTATACACCTCCTTCGCTTGTCCGCCTCATGCTTGATGAGGCATTGAGCTGGCAACGACTTGACCGGGTGATCGACCGAGACGAACTCATCCTCGATCCTGCATGTGGCTCTGGTATTTTCTTGGTCGAGGCTTACAAGCGCCTCGTGCTGCACTGGAGAAGCCGAAACGGCTGGGCTAAACCTGGTGTCCATGTGTTACGCGCATTAGTCGAACGCCTTCGCGGGGTTGATGTCGAAGGTGGCGCGATCGAGCTAGCAGCATTCAGCTTGTGCCTGGCGCTATGCGACGCGCTGGAGCCTGAAGATATCCGCGCAAGTGTTCAGCTTTTCCCAAAGCTAAACGACCGTACACTAATAGAATCCTGCTTTTTTGAAGCAAAGGAGAAAAAACGCATTGTTGGCCCTATCGGCGTCGTTGTTGGTAATCCACCCTTCGTATCCGCCCTCAAGACGCAAGGTGCAATCCGAAGCTATCAGCGCTTCACAGAAGCTATCGGTACTGGGGCAGACAAGCAGATTGCGTACCTGTTCTTGCATGAAGCCATGGAACTTCTCGTTCCTGGGGGTACGCTCTCCATGCTTCAACAGTATAACCTGATCTACAACGCCAGCTCCGCACCTGTTCGCACTGCCTTTTTTTCACGTTGGGATGTGCGCGAAATCCTCGATTTTGTGTCGATTCGTGGATTGTTTAGCAAAGGTGGCGCAGACACTAAAATTGTCGCCGTCGTTGCGGATGCGGCTGAACCACCCAATAACCGCAGAATCTTGCACGCTGTTTTTCGTCGCGCTGGTCGTGCCGATGCCGAACAAGGTTTCGATATCGATTATTATGATTTGCATTGGCTACCGCGCAGTGACGTTCTCGCGGAACCCGGACCTGAAATTTGGCGTTCGGGTCTCTTGGGCGGGGCGCGCGCTTACAGCCTCGTCAAAAGGCTCAAGCAATATCGTACGCTTAAGCAGCATGCCGCTGAACGAGGGTGGCATGTTCGCGAGGGGTTCGTTGAGGGCCAGAAGGGTGTATCCCGGCCCTCTGATCACCTGATCGGCAAGCCACTTCTGCCCTCGACCGCTCTTTCCGTGACCGGCATCGACAAAAGCCAAATCACTGTAGTGCCAGACAAGCCGATTGAGGGCCCTCGCTCGGCCGAACTCTTCACTCCGCCTATGCTCTTGGTCCGCGAACATGAAGATTTGCCAAATGCGATTTGGTCTGAAGAGTATCTCACCTTTAAGAACCAGATCGTCGGATTCGCCAAGGCTGGCCGCGACGATCTAGAGGTAGTTGCACGCTGGCTCAAAACTGAGTCGATCGCGTTGCGCGCCTATGCAGCTGGGATCAGCACGAAGCTCTTCACCCAGAAGGCGACTAATATTGCCGGAGCTGATGTGCTTGCTTTGCCATTTCCTGAGGATGGCGATCTCGACCTCAGCGACAATGAGCGAATTGTTGCCGAGGATATCGTCCACCAGTATCGAGAATTCGTTCGCAAGGGCAACGAGTCTTGTCTTTTACGCGAGGATGCCTGCCAGGTACTTGACGACTTCGCACGTTTGTTCTGCAAGCAGATCAACACAGTTTATCAAGAAAAGCCGCTGATATCGCTGACACCGCGGCGCTGGTCAGGAATCGTCTGCCAGCCCTTCGTGTTTGGGACTGGGGTGATCGATTGGGACGGCGAAGATACGCTGCACGACAAGATTGATGTTCTACTAAGGGAACAAAAGGGCACGTCGGTTTCCATTACACGCATCGCAAGAATATATGACGGGCATTTTATTTTCCTTCTGAAGCCGGATCGTCTTCGTTACTGGCTACGTTCGGTGGCATTGCGCGATAGCGACGACGTATTGGCCGATCTTCGGGCGCAAGGATTTTGAATGCTGGCGGATTCTGACGGAGTTAATGTTCAGAGTGGGGGGTTATCACCCGACCTACATCGTCCGAAGACTTGGCTTCATCAACTGATAACTTTCATTCTGGAAGAATTGCCGAGCTGGCGGGATCGTGGTGGTCGACCAACTGCGGATTCTGAAACACAACTAACCTCGCAACTCTGCGCTCACCTTAACGGCACCACCCGAAAATCTCCCGGCTGGGACGTTCTCCAGTTCCGCATCGAAGAGCCCGACGAAACGAAGCTTTCGCGCCGAATTGATCTCGTTGCAGCGCCAGCGGGAGAGGTCATCTGGATTGAAGGACGCCGGCATGACGATTTTGATACGCTTCTTCCAATTGAATGCAAACGACTTCCCACACCAAAGGGCAAGAACCGAGACAAGCGTGAGTATTTGCGCGTTGCGAACGGCAGCACTGGTGGCGTACAGCGCTTCAAGGCGGGATTGCACGGCGCGGCGCACGAACAGGCAGTCATGATCGCTTATGTGCAGACGGGCGGCATAGTGTCTTGGATCAACCGACTCGATTTCTGGATTCGCGCCCTATCTCGTGTTGGTATTTCCGGTTGGAGTCTTGATGATCGTCTGAATCTAGTCAGCCACGACACCAATCTGCGTATCGCCGTCCTATCATCCGAACACGAACGAGAACTCAACCTAAACAGAATTGAGCTTCGTCATTTGTGGGTCGAGATGTGAACGTCTCGGGTCAATTTCACCATCGAATAGACGTGAATCAACTAGCGGATAAGTATAGGAGCGGTGGCTGAAAATATCAAAAACATTTCGTTTGCCATCTATGTATATTCGTGACGAAGTTGTTCAAATACATTTCGCACGAAACTTGAAAACTAGGCCATTTAATAAACAGATTTGCGGAAAGCCGACATGATGACGTGAATAATGGCGACGCAGGCGCAAAAGTCTCTTAATACGGTCGCCCGTCAATCCCCATGTTTGACGAATAGAGAAGTTGATAAACTCTAATTTTGTAAGCTGCCAATCAAAAGCGCATGGACATGCGCCGCCTCGTCGGAAAAAATCTCACCCGCCTAAGAGATGAGCGGAATATGACGCAAAAGGAAATTGCGGCGATCAGTGGCATCAGCCAGCAATATCTGAGCAGCCTGGAACGCGGAAAACGGAACCCAACCGTTATTACAATCTATCAGATTTCATTGGCGCTCAACGTGGATCCGATGGAGTTTCTTCGACGGATCAAGAAGCCGAAAGATTAGCACCACGGCTCGCGATGTCCGTGCCACGGCCGGGCAAGCCCCTCGTTGATGAGAATTTGGCTTACGTCGTTGCCGTTGACCAAGACCCTTGCGAGGGTGCGGCCATACTTGTCCTTGCCATTTCGGAGGATCTGAATGCGTTGTCCGTTCGCCAACTCGGCGAGCCGGCGCTTGGCCTTCTTTGCCATCTGGATTTCATAGGAACATTTTCCGTCGATCTCGGCGGTATCCAGGCCGAGAACCCGCACACGCTCCGAGCCGTGCTTCATGCCGATCAGGAAACTGTCACCGTCCCAAACGCGCAATTGCTGTGGCTGGCATGTCGCAGCACAGAGATACACGGCAACAACGATGTGGCTGGTCATTCTCTGTTGAAGTCCCCTATTCCGGACAGATCAACGCCAATGTCCGCCTTGTTTGGATCCTGCGCCCATAGCTGTTGCCGGAGTTCATTCCTGGGGTCCGGACTCGCATTGTCAGCCTCTGGCGCCGGCGCTCCCTCCACTGAGGCGGCCGGGTCCGGAGCAGCCAGATCAACGCTCTCTCCTGGGTCTTTTGCCGTGAACACATACTCACCGTCGAAATACCCGGTCTGGTATGCCTCGATGGCATCTTCGAACGCCTCTTGAACCGGCGTGCCGTACCACTTCGTCACGACCCGATAGACGCGGGCGAACAGCGCGGTCCCGATTTTGATGTTGTTGCAGGTGTCGAACACATCCGCGGTGACCTGGGACTTGTCGGTGACGCCAATTCCAACGGGGTATTGCGTGAGCCCGACGCGCACGACGGCTTTGCCGAGGTGATCCTGAACCAGCTTCATCGCTTCTTCGGGTGATTTGACCTTCGGCACCAGAAACGTCTTCGATCCGGCACGAACGGTCACGTTCAACGGATCTTCTGATCCTGCCGCCGCAATGAACTCTTCAACGATGGCAGGGGTCAAGGAAGGGTCGGCACACTGTTCTATCAGGGCGGCATCTATCATGGCTTCACTCGTTGAATGCGATCACCAGCGGAACATCGAACAGCTTTGCCCAGGCTGTGACGCTGGCACGCTGAATAGCGGTAATGTTGCTTCCGCCGGTCCACCAGCCGTTGGCGATCGCCACGATGATATCGGCGTTCAAAGCCATGGATTGCAGGACAGGCCAGATAATCAACTGCTCGTAGCAGATCAACGGCGCTGCGCGATAGCCCGCGACAGGCATAACTGGATTGTAGAATATGTAGGCGTTGGCTCCGCCGCCGTCTCCTGTGAGCCGGCGCCAAGGCTGCCACATGGAAACCGGGACCGGCATGCGTTCGCGATAGAGGATCCGCGTGTCCGACTTCGCGATCTCCACCATCACCGTGTCATAGCCGCTCTTTTGAATGGCCGCGGCGCCCCCGATCACGGTCACTGACAGATCCGACAAAGCATCTGTCCAGAGCCGTTCCGTCGTCGGAGTCCATAGTCCTAAAGCGCTCTCGGGCAGGACCGCTACCTTAGCCCCCTGCCCGGCCGCCTTGCGAACCATGGCGATTGTTTCCTGCTGCTGCTCATAACCGGCGTGCTGTCCAGCCCCTTCATAGCGGAAAGTGGTGTTGATGCCGGTCCAACCCTCAATTACGTTCGGGTCCGTCCAGAATGCGGCGGACCAAGCAGCACATCCGGCGACAATCGGGACCGCGATCCTCCAAAGGCTTGTGGTCATCATGAGCAACAGGATCGCGGTCGCTGCCAGTCCGAACCAGCTCCATCCCGGAAAGAGCACGCCGGCCGCAGTGATCGGGCTGGCCCAACCCATGATTCCGAAGGGTGGCAAGCTCATCAGAACGCTTGCGATTAGATACCGCAGCATTCGCGGCCAACCGGATCGGCCCGACCACAGCGCGGAATAGACGGCGACAAAGACGAGAGACGCTGCGAACCAAAGGCCGATTCCGATAGCATATTGGGATCCGAAGAATATGGACGCGCCCTGCGGCAAGCCTCGTGAGGCTCCGAGGAAGTGCGCCGCTGCCACCAGCGCCGCCACGGATCGGGACGGAGAATAGGCCCAGAAAGCCGGAAACAGCATTCCGGCCGGCAGCAGAAGCACGTTGCCGGACCAGCCGATTGTGCCGGTCGCAATGCCTCCCAGGACGCAAAGCAGACCCCGCGCGAATTTAGGGCTGGAAGGTGAGCACTTCTCGCGCCAGGCCGAGAATGCCGCTCGCCGGGATGGGGCCAAAATATCTTGAATCATAAGAAGCCACGTAATCGGAATGAACAAAGATATCGCCCGCCGGAACGATACCCCCGGCATAGGCGGTCAATGGACGCCCCTGCTCGTCCTTCGCCTGGATGGAAGAATGCGCCAGGAGCTCGCCATCGACGGCAACCTGATTGCCCTCGATGGTGACGGTCTGTCCCGGCAAGGCCACAACGGTTTTGATGAGCGGTGCCATGCCGCCGTTGCACAAACCTGCAGGAAGATAGAGCCGATCGCGCGCCAGTTCGATCGCCGGCGAATTCGCCGGCGGACAGATGAACAAGGTGTCCCCCCGGCGAGCTTCCCTGGACAGTTCCTCGATCCGCCAAAGTCCGAGTGGGAAACTCGGTGTGGTGTTGATCCGGTAGCCGCCGAGAAAACCGGCGGCGGCAATGCCGCCAATCGCTAATCCGGCCAGCGACAGGATTGCCAAGGCTTTCCGCTTGCCCCGTCGCCGCGCCTTCTCTATCACCGGGTCATGCCCTGATCTTTGACCTGTTCCTTTTTCAACACCTGCGCTTGAGCTTTCTCCTGGGAACGCTTCTTTGCATCGACTTTCTGCAGCGCGTTGAACTTCGGCCATGCATCCGCAAGCTTGCTCCGATCTTCATCGGCAACCCGGGCGGCGGCCTTTTCAAAGGCAGGCCCCTCCGGTTTGAGACCGGCCATGAACGTTCTCTCGCCGAACCTCTGGTCCAGCTTCGCGGCGACTTCACCGAGCTCGGCCTCGACCATCTTGTCCGCCAGAAGGAAGGACAGGCCCGCATTCAGGTCGTTGCGGTCGATGGCATCGCGGATCCGCGACAAGACGCCATCGGCCGCCGGCGACAGCGCCGGCACATCGACGCGCGACAGATCCCGCTCCCGTTCCAACTCCACCGTGCGCAAGTCTCCGATCTCGGCCCTGAGACGGATGTAGTTTTTCACATCGTCGCTGAGCTGCGGAACGTTGTTCAACGCCTGCTCGCGAGCTTCGCGAGCGGACTTGCCCGCAAGCATTCCCGTCTTGCCGCGTAGCGATCCGAACTGTTCGGGCGCATTCGCCAATTCTTCAGCGAGCTTATCGCGGGCGGACACCTGCTCAGCGCCACTCGATTTCACGATGTCATCGATCCGCATCGACTTTACGGCCTCGTCCGGCTGCTCATAGACGAGACGGGCGCGGTTCTGGATTTCAACCCAATGGGCTGTCAACGTTGCATCGGACTGCAATTTGGCCTCCACAGTCTCAGTGACGGATAGTGCCCATTCCTCAACGCCTTTGATCCAGGGCTGCAGCGGGGCCGCCTGTTCGCGTGGCTCTGTTTGGACGGTAAGTGCGTTTGTGGCAAGACCGCGTGAACCAATGCCAAGCTTTGCGCCGAGCACGGCAAGCCGCTCGCCGAGCGCCAAGAGCTTCGCCCTTTGCTCGCCAAACCAACGGCGCTGGTTCTGCACCATGGCCTTCGCAACCCGAAGTCCGTAGAGACCCCGACTGCCCGCGTAGCTGAGCGCCTGGGCATAGAGTTCCGAGCCCGCATAATCGAGCGTCGTATCCTTGGCACCTTTCTTGGAAAGAACCTCGACCAGGCCGCCATTCTTCGCAAACGACAACGCTCCGTGATAGAGCTTCACGTCTTCCCGGTGCCTGGTCATCGCGACATAGGTCAGATGCCGGTCCAGCGAAAGCGTTGCCAGAACCTTGACCTTGTCGACGGTCGCGCCTTGAGATTTGTGGATCGTCGTCGCATAGCCGTGATCGACATTGCGATAGGTCTTCTGGTTGACCTCGACGCGCCGGGTTTGATCCGATCCCCCACTACCACCAACAGCCCCGATCTCTGCAACAATGCGCCCCTCACCCGCTTCGACCACGCGGCCGATCATGCCGTTCTTGACGTTTAGGTCTCGGTCGTTCTTCAGGAACACGATCTGATCGCCAGCAGCAAAGAACCGTTCGCCGTCCTCGGTACGGAACTTGTGCCCTTCCTCAATCAGACCGCGTTCAATGAGCGTGGCGCGTGCCAACTTGTTGAGCTCAAAAACATCAGCTCGAAGATGGGCAAGCATCAGCATCGACTTCGAGGGATCGTAGTCGGCCGACCAGTCATCGATCATGCCTTTGATGACCTGATCCTTGAGCGGCATGCTGACAACGTGACCGTTGGCGCGATACGCGTTGATCGCTTTGGCGACATCGCCCCGTGCAAGATCCATGGACGCATCGCGCATCCACTGTTCGCGCTGACGGTAGATCGTGCCAAGTTCCGCGTAGCCCGTTCGGCCCGTCAGGGACCGAAACGCGGCACCGGCTTCGATCGGCTGCAGCTGCTCCGCGTCCCCGATCAGAATGAGCTTGGCTCCGGCCTTCGCGATCGTCTCGACAAAGACGCACATCTGCCGACTATCGACCATGCCCGCCTCATCAATCACAAACACGGTCTTTCTATCCGGAAGCCCCTCACCCCGCGCCCACGACAATTGCCAGGACGCCAGGGTGCGCGATGCGATTCCAGCTTCCTTCTCCAGCCCCTCGGCCGCCTTGCCCGCCAGGGCGGCGCCGGCGACATGATAGCCGTTCGACTCCCAGACCTGACGGGCGGCTTTCATCATCGTGGTCTTGCCCGCCCCTGCCCGGCCGACAACGGACGCCATTCGCTCATCGGCCGTGATGCGCTCAATCGCAACACGCTGTTCATCGGAAAGCTGCTGGATCTTGGAAAGGACCGCGGCGCGAGACCGCTCATCGACGCCATGGGAGGAAGCGGAAACAAGGTGATCGGCCCGCCGCGCCATCTCCGATTCGAGCCGCATCATCTCCCGGCTGGTGAGCTTCGCCGGTTCCATTTCGCAGGTTTCCGGATCAACCGCTTCGACGGCGAGCTTCACGACATCCGGGGAATTCAGAACGCGCGCCAGCAGGTCCTGGAACTTACCCGGATCGTCCACATAGCGATGAAGGTATTTTGCAATGTCCCGCTCATCGAAAACGCTCTTCTCGCGTGTGATCGCATCAATGACAATTTCCGGGCGGCGTTTGATACGCCGAACGTTCTCCAGGCAACTTTCCGCATGCCAGACCGCTCGTTCCAGATCGGCTTCACGTCCTTGGGCTTTGGCTTCTTTGGCAATGTTGCGAGCCTGAACTCCGATCTTGGATGTCGGGCGAAGCTCGATCCCCTGAGCCTCATAGCTGCGGTGATCGATCCGCGTTTCCTGGCCGGCTTGCTCCAAACTCTTGTTTGCATGCGTGGCCCAAAGCTCCCGCCACTGTTTCAGCGTTTCCTTGTCGCCAGCCCATGCCTTGTACTGGATCTTGCCGTTCTTCTGACCTCCCGCCCGAACCGGTTCTCCTTTCGCATCGAGAAGCGTTTCCCACTTCGACCCGAACCCCGCCTCCGTCAAAGGAGCCATCGTCAGCATGACATGGACATGCGGATTGTTTTCTTTGTCGTGATAGACCCAATCCGCAATCATGCCTCTCGATGTGAAGGCTTCGCGGACATAGCCTTGGACGAGGGCAACGTTCTCTTCGCGGCTCAATTCCGACGGCAGCGCGAACACGATCTCGCGGGCAAGCTGCGCATTGGCGCGGGTCTCATGCGCCTCGACCGCATTCCAAAGAGCCTCGCTCGCGCCGGCGACACTCCGCCCGTCGATCAGTGTCCGGAACCACTGTGGCGTCTGATCCGGCAGCGCCAGTTCCTCATGAACCAGATCGCCGTCCTTATGGGCGTAGTTGAATTTCTTGTGGTCCAGATCGTTCGATACCGTCATCTGGGTACGATGCCGGTATGCCGCCGCCGCGACACTCGACCGGCCTTCGCTCCGGGAGATCACCTGAACATGGAAATGATAGATGGCCATGGAGGGCGCTGAACCTGCGGGCGGCGATGATGGGGGCGAACGGTGGCGGGTTGAAGCGAGCGAAGCGAACAGCCAAGCCTCTGAAATTCATTTCAAGGGCCTGGCGTCAAACTTCGCGACAGAGTTGCGAAGACACTTGACGCTTAGCATACCGGGATTGTATCCTCAATCCTATAAGTGCGCATTGGTAAGTTCTGCTTGAAAGCAGTCCTCTTAATGAGCAGCCGCCATGCGGCGGCTGGGCGCAAGCCCATCTCTTCGGTTTCAAGTCGCGAAGCTCATTTTCTGAAAAAGGCATTTCCAAACATGTTTGGCTGGCTCATTCGCAGAAAAGCGCAAACACAGGTCACTCCACCCGCCCCCACCTCTGAACGACAAGCTCCAAAAGTCGAAGCCAACCCAAAGGCGGCCTCGACACTGAAGACCGAAACACGCTCTTTTTCACTGGAGAGGGTCAGGCTTCAGAATGCGATGGGCTTTAAGGTCAGCCACGACGATTTGCCTGACAGCTTCCCGCTTCACTATTTCACCAAACGTCCTTTGCCGAATGGATCGATTGCGCTCTTTCCCGGCACGTGGGGAGCGGAAACACTGGAAATCAATCTGCCCATCCGGACGACGGAACAAGCCGACGCCCAGGAGGCGGGAGCGCAGGTAGAGAATGAAAGCGCTCTCATCGATCTGAGGAAGGTCGATAAGATCCCTGCCGAGCTGGATCTCTTCTTGCCGCTCTTCGCCAAAAGCGAAATCCAGCCACTCATGATTGACATGATCCCCGAAACCTCCTTCGGCGCATCCCTCGCAAACATCCTTACGCAAGGGAGCTGGAACGCGTTGCGGCTTGAGGCTACCGCGCGAAGCGGCGGCTGTTGTCAGGTCTGCGGTGACAAGCCCCAATCAATCGAGTGTCATGAGCTGTGGGAGTATCACACTCCGAAACGCCGCGACGCTGTATCGGATACGCGCGGCGTTCAAACTCTCGTAGCGTTGCTTTCCTTATGCAAGGCTTGTCACCGGATGTTTCATCCGTGTCGCGCTGATGCGCACGGCCAGTCTGACGAAGTGTGGGAGCGCATTGCCTGGGCAAACCGCTGGACGGGCGAACAGACTGCCGCCTATTCCCGTATCGTTCAAAAGATCTGGCAACGGCGATCTGCGATCACTTGGGATCTTGATCTAAGGCTGGTTCGCAATTGGGAACTTGTAGTCAGAAAGGCGAAAGTCAATATGCTTGATGACGGCCGTCTCCAGGATCTCATATCGGATCGCATCACCGGTCTGCTCGGCGTCAACTGGCGCTTTTCCAAAGAGAGCGAATTTCAAAAATCGTTGCCTCTTCCGGATTGGTTGACTGTCTAACCGACCTCCCGCCCGGATCTGGTTTACCACAGGCTACGGCTTTCTCTTCGGCGCTTGATGGGGAGCGCGTTCAAGCCTCCGCCCGCTCCGTCCGGTTTTCCTCAAAACCGGACTGCGGCCCTTCGGGCTGGAAAACCAGATCCTCAAAACCCGCATTTCGAAACCGATAGGCCCATCTCTTTTTACCTGAGCGGACTCCGCATGGGTTGAACGAACGGCTCCCGCTGCAACCCGTCTCGACACGGAGTCCCCGACCCGTTAAGAGCGAACCATGCCGCACCGGCAACCATTCACTTGAAGAGGATTATTTCATGGCTCCACGCACTGCCAAAACCGCCTCCGAACAGATCGACGACATCGAAGCACAGATTGCGAAACTGCAGCAGCGCAAAAAGGAAGTGCTCAAGAAGCAGTCCGAGCGCGTTGCCAAGCTCGTCATGGAGAGCGGCCTGGCCGATCTCGACATTGACGAGGCAGAGCTCTCCAAAGCTCTGAAAGATGTTGCTGCCCGATTTCAAAACCCGGCCACTCCACAAGCTCACACTCCGGCTCCGCAAAATTGAGGGGCAATTCCGAACTCTCGAAAATCGGATAAAGCGGGCTCGGTTCATGGACCGCAAGAAAGACGCAAGAGAGAAGATCCAGCTCGGCGGCCTCATCGTCAAAGCCGGACTTCGCGAAACCGACAAGGCCATCCTTCTCGGCATCCTCACCGATGCCGCGAAACAGCTTGGCGATACAAATCAGCGCGACAGATGGCGCGCGATCGGAAAGGCGGCGTTCAAGGATGACAGTCAAAAGGGCAATGTTGATGCTGATCCCGATAGCCCTCATGCTGGCGGCGGTGTGGGGCTTGAGCGGGATTGAGACGAAGATGGCCGCGCTCGCCACAAATCAAAAAGCCTACATGATGCTCGGCAGGATCGGGCTCACCCTCCCCTCCCTCGTCGCTGCCGGCCTCGGTCTCATTGTTCTCTTTTCAGCGCGCGGCAGCCTCGACGTTAGCTGGGCTGGCGTGGGCGTACTCATCGGCGGCCTGATGGTGTTCACCATCGCGGCGCTCCATGAGGTGCTGCGGCTGAATTCATTTTCGTCTCAGGTGCAGCCTGGGACAATCCTGCAATATGCCGATCTCTATTCGCTCAGTGGTGCAACCGGCGCGCTCTTCGTCGGCCTGTTCGGATTGAAGGTCGGCCTGAAAGGAAACACGGCGTTCGGCGTCAATCGGCCGAAACGCGTTTCCGGCCGACGGGCCATCCATGGCGAAAGCGACTGGATGGACAACGCGATGGCTGCAAGGATCTTTCCGGAGCAAGGCGGAATTGTCCTGGGTGAGCGCTACCGGGTCGATAAGGATAGCGTGACGGAGGTCAATTTCGATCCGCGCCATAAGGAGACCTGGGGCAAAGGCGGCAAGGCTCCCCTCGTTGCATTCGATCAGGGGTTTGGATCAACCCACGGCATCGTCTTTGCCGGATCGGGCGGCTACAAGACGACATCGGTAGTCATTCCGACCTGCCTTAAATATCCTGGTTCGATGGTCGTCCTCGATCCATCGACAGAGATAGCGCCGATGGTATCTGAGAGCCGCAGCGCGATGGGACAGAAGGTTATCTGTCTCGATCCAAAGGAATCTGACGTCGGTTTCAATGTCCTCGATTGGGTCGGACAGTTCGGCTCGTCAATCGAAGAGGACATTGCGACGGTCGCGGCCTGGCTCATGTCGGAAAAGCCGCGGCTTGCATCCGGCGCCGATGACTTCTTCCGCACCAATGCGGAACAGCTCATTACCAGCGTAATCGCGCATGTGGTCTTTTCCGATCAAGAGAACGCCACGGGAAGTCGGTCGCTGCGCGCCGTGCGGAGCATTCTGACGAAACCGGAGGAGAACCTGAAAGAGTTCCTGGCCGACATCCACGACACGGCTCCGACCGAGTTCGTGAAAGAGCTTGTCGGTCCGTTCATCAACATGACGCCTCAGACCTTCTCGGGCGTCTATGCGACCGCGGCCAAGGAAACGCACTGGCTTTCCTATGACAACTATGCGGCGCTGGTATCCGGCAACACGTTTGGAACGGATACGATTACCAACGGTCGGACGACGATCTTTCTCAACATCGATCTGTCCACTCTGGAAAATCATCCCGGCATGGCCCGTGTGATCATCGGTGCGTTCTTGAAGGCTGTCTATAACCGGGACGGCAACGTCAACGGCCGGGTGCTCTTCATGCTGGATGAGGCTGCGCGCCTCGGCTACATGCGCATCATCGAGACGGCCCGTGATGCCGGTCGCAAATACTGCATCTCGCTCTTGATGCTATTTCAGTCTCTCGGACAGATGCGGGAAGCCTTCGGCGGGAAAGATGCCACGTCCAAGTGGTTCGAATCCGCGTCCTGGGTCTCCTTCTCCGCGATCAACGATCCGGACACGGCCCGGTACATTTCCGACCGCTGCGGCATGACGACAATCGAGGTGGAACAGGTCAGCCGCTCCTCGCGCGGTGGTCATGTCACCCGTAACCGGTCCCGCCAGCTCTCTCAGCGTCCTCTCATCCAGCCGCATGAAGTTCTGCAAATGCGATCCGACGAACAGATCATCTTCACCAGCGGCAACGAACCACTGCGTTGCGGCCGGGCCATGTTCTTCCGACGGAACGACATGACCGAGAAAGTCGGCGCGTCCCGGTTTGGCAACTCAAGCCAGGCGAAGAACTGATGAAAAGCAGGATTATCAAACGTCCTATCGGGGTAGGTCCCTGGGGATAGAAGTTCGGCGATACCCTACCAAGACGGTCTGGCGCGCTCGATGCGCGCCAGGCTGTCACCATGATGAAGACTGCGAGAGGGCTTTCGCCCTCTCGCGATTGAACGTTTCAAAAGCCAATATCGAGAAATGCGGCTGTCCGGCCTGACGCCTCCAGAATGGCAAGGGCGCGCGGGTTGGCCTTCAGTGCCTCTTGAGCGGCGGCTAGACGATCCCACGGTTCAACGTTTTCAAAGACTTCCTGTTCGCCGTAAGCATCGACAAATCCGCAGTACTGCGGTTCCGTTTTAAGAGCGTCTAGTCGAAACTGCACGCTGGCGATCACTTGATAAGCCTCGCGGAGCTCGGCCCAGTAAGCTGCACTGCCGCCGTCGATGGTGTTGACTTGATTGATCATTGATTTGTCCTTTCGTTTTTCTGACGAAAGGTCCCCACTTCTGCACGACGAGGGAGTCAAGGACCGCGCAGCGGCCGGCGGAGCCGGTGAGTGGGGGAGCCGATTTTCTCGTGGACGCGCGCAGCGTGGCCGCGTGAAAATTGGGGGAACCGCTCATCCTTTACTCGTGAGGAGTTGGAGTACGATGGGCTTTCACAGAAGAAGCATAAACCTCCCGGCTGGGTGATGCCTCATCGGCAAGCGGAGCGCGCAGGGCGAAGCCCGGAGATCAATTGGGCCTTTCATCGGCCCGAAGGCCGGGGGATTAACCCCGGCGATCGCTGTTCAGATAGTCATTCGGAATGACGGCCTGAAGTGCATCGTCATCCTGATCCGGATACCGGCCGAGGTTCGCGTAGAACTTCGAGTGGCCCGTGTTGATGGTGAGCGAAAAGTACGGATCGCCGTTGGCGTTGTTTCGCTCCCAGATGCCACCGATATCGATGCGCTTGCCGGCTGGGCTCTTGGCATAGAGCCGGAACTTGGGGGCTTTCTCGTTGTCGCTGTGCAAGGCTTCGCCGGTCACATCGACGTCGAAGGCCAGAGTTGCAATGTTGCCTGTGAGCTTGTCACCGGCGAACTGGATGTAGTTGGTGAGGTTGTCGGTCATCTTCCGGTTCCTTTTGTTCGAATTGCCGATGGACAAAAAGAACGGCCGCCAAGAGCGCGGGCCGCACCCCGAAGGGACCGCAACGCCAGTGCAGGACCGCAGGGCGGGAAGAATTTGGGTAGCGAGGAGCCGGGAACCGGCGGGGAAATTCTTTGCGCCCAAGGTTGAGGACGAGCTCAAGGCCGTATTGTCCAATCGTCGGCATATTCGGATAGCTCCAATGGGAACCGGAAGATGACCGGCCCCCTGCCCTCTCCGCAATCTGTTTCGCCTGGCTAGCGGACTGGCCCGCCCTTGCCTCGCTCCGCCGACTTCGCTTGTTCCAGCTTGCGGGCTTCCTGTCGAACACGAACCTGCCCCTTGTCCAGCACTTTCAAGGTGCTCTTCACCCGCTCTATCTGTTTGGGATCGAGGCCGTGTTTCTGGGAGAGCTCCGCATGCCTTTCAGGCTTCATGTGCGCACGGATCTCCCTCAAGTCCGTGCCGAAGCGTTTTTCCAGCGTGGCCATCACCTGCCGGAGCTCGGCCTTGTGCGCCTCGGTCAACGGCATGGTTTCCTGAATGGCTTTCATCAGCGATTGGCTTGGCGCGCTGACCTCAACCCGCGCCTGGTCGACAACGGCGCGGCGCTCCTGGGCCATCGTCTTGCGGATCCCGTGCACCACGTTGATGTGGGTTTCCACGATGGCACGCAGGTTCACGGTACCGGCAAGGGCATTCCGGCGCGCAAGCCGCTCTTCGCGGCTGGAAGTTATGCCGCCTCGCCCTGCGAGTTTGCCGAATTTCTCGGGACCGTCCTTCAATTCATAAGCCAGCGAGGCATCGCCAAGTTTGCCCAGTTCTGCGGCGTCTTTCACCCGATTGATAACCTTTTGAGGATCCGCGAAGACGACCTTGAGATGGCGCTCCAGGCTCTCGGTCGATTTGATGGCAGCTTTTGAAACCGCAAGCCGGTCCTGCAGCTCCTCTCTCGTCACCTCGGGGCTGAGCACCTTTTCCGGCACCATGACGCCGGCGGCTTCATAAACGAGAGATTCAAGGCGCTCCTTGGTGGAGCTAAGAACACGTTCGGCATTCTGTGCCGGCGGCTGGCCCAGAATGGAAAAATCCGATTGGACCGTGATCGTGATTTCTGCATCGCCTGCCGGCAACCTGACAGGAAGGTCCGCCCGGTCCAGCGCGACGATGCCCTTTTCGGTCAACAGGCTGGCAACGCGGTCGCTGTGTCCCAGGATTTGACCGGTCAGGGTTTCGCCTGGACGGGATGCGCGTACATTGTAGTCGAACGGGTTCTCTCCAAGCCGTTCCAGATCCGAGAGTGCGCCCCGGATGGCCTCCCGCCGATTGGGATTTAGGGAGTCCTCGAGGAGATGTTGCATCAACGGGCTTTTCGGATCGTGGGTCGTCTCGATGGAGGCCTCGATCATGCGTGCCTTGGTGATGACGGATAAATCCACCTCGCGGCCATAGTGCTGACCGAGCATCGTAATGAAGGCTTCCTGGGCGCGGCCATTGCCTTCCCGAAAGGGGTGAACGTAGTTGAGCTCCGACAGCGCCAGGGCCGCCCGTCTGGCGAATTCTTCCGGGGTGGCCGATTTCATGACACTCTGGTCTTGAATCGGCTTCAAGGCTTCGTTCAAGCCCAATTCCAGACGGGAACCGTGCAAAAAGGACGTTCCGCCTTTCGATATGACGCCGATCGGCTCAACGCGCTCGCCATCAATGACAGGGCATTCGTTCCGGGTATGCCCTGCCCACTCGTAGACATCCTGAAAAATGAAGCGGTGTATGGCTTTTAAGTGAGCAGCGTCGAAGTTGCCCGAGGGGCCACGGCCTTGAACGACTTCTGCCATCCGCGAGGTCGTTAGCGCGTATTCGGCGGTCGTCAGATCACTTCGGGTTCTGAGGTTCAACTTGTTCCGCAGGACGCCTGAGCGCTCCGGATCCCCTGGAACGTCCGGATAGGTGTAAGAGCCTTTTTGTTCGTTGCTCAAACAGAATTCCTCACAAAAATAAGCCGCCCATTCCGGGGCGGCCTGGACCTTCTCTGAAGGGAATTCAGGACTTTTGAAAGCGGGCCATCATCTCGGCGCGGTGCTCTTCAATCGTTATGTCGCCGGCGACATAGCGAGCGTTGGCGTTTTCCAGAACCGGATCATGAACATAGCCCTGCCGTTTGTTCGCTGCGGTGGCTTGCTCAATGGCTCTGCGGCGCTGTTCCACGGCTTCCGGGGAACGATCTGGACGGGAGGAATGAACGTTCATGGGGTAGTCTCCAAACTACGGACCTAGCAACTGACGCCATAGAGAGCCTGAACCGGGAAAAGTTCCTAACTCTCTAACCTATAATAGCATTTTTGGCTGTCGAAGGCGAATGCCGAGCGTGTTTGCCGTTCATCTACCGAAGGTCCGGCCTTGCAAGCGAGCGATCGGCAAAGCTTATCCCGGATTTCGTCACCGAACGCGGATCTGGCAATCAAGACTTCCAATCAAACGAATGGATCGACAAGTTGCACGCCTGTCGGTTCAAAATCAGACGCGTTCCCGGTAACGACCCATCCGTTACGGGTCAAAGCCTGAGCAGCAATCATCAGATCAGCGCCGTTGTGACCAATTCTCGCGGAGAGCTCACCCCAACATAAGGCATCTGATGCGGTAAACTCCAACAACCGGTCTCCAAACATTGAAACCGTCCGGTCCAACCACTGACGAAGATGCTTGGCAAAATCCATATTCCGCCGTTCCTGAAGCCGGATTCCTCTTTCAATTTCGCCAAGCGTGACAACGCTCACATAGAGCGTTTCCTCCGGCTTATCCGACAACCAGGCAGCGACCTTGGGCGCTCTTTCCGCACGCCTTGCGGCAGTAATCACGTTTGTATCCAGAACATAGATCAAAATTCGACATCCCGGGGCGTTACCTTTGATCGCTCAATGCCCTCTCCCGGGAAGCTGAGGACATGGTCTGCAAAGCTCTCGCGCCGCCCCTTCGCTTCTCTGAGAAGCCGGCGATACTCTTCCGAGGAAATAACGACGACAGCTGGTTTGCCTCTGCGGGACACTTCCTGAGGCCGGCCAGCCATTGCGGCTTCAACCACAGCGCTGAATCTGTTCTTTGCATCTTGAAGAGAAATCATCTCGCCCTCACTAACTGGCTAGCTATCTAGCTAGATAGCATTTTCTTCATCGATTTCCAAGTCTATCGTGTGGTCAGCGCAAGTTTTCGCCGCCCGGTCCGCGCGTCCACCGCCTCACACCAGCCCATGCAGAGACTTGTGAAGGTGGAGTTTGCCCTCCCCTGCCCTGTCAATCATGGCGCGGAAATACCCGCCGGGCGAAGCAATGTGCTCCGGATCCCGCAGCGCCTTCTCTGCGACAACCACAAGGCAGGCCGCGGCCAGATATCTGCCTTGCCGCTCGACAGCGAGCTGATATCCGGCTGGACTTAGGCCGATCAGCAGGCGCAACTGTTCAGCAGCTCCACAAAGGGCTGGCCAACTGTTCAAGTTGATCCCGGTTTCTGCCTGTACCGATGAACATGCCGACTGGATGAGTCCTATGGAAACGCCATCCAGGTTGGTTTCGGGTAATTTGCTTGGTCCTGCCCTGCCCGCTTGCGATTTCGGCCGTTGTGTTTCCGAGCGACCGCCGCAAGGCTCTTTTTCAAGAGCCATTTCAACGGCGAAGCCGTTGTCAGAAGGAAACTTAGTGTCTTGCTCGTTAGAGCAAGTCCGCTGAGAATTACTTCTAAGAGAGTCGGTTTGGGTTGTAATAGATAAAGGGCTGACATCAATGTCACCCGCGGATGACAATTTATCCTTTATTTCCAACGAGTGGGCGTCATGGAGAGCCAGAATTTCCGTGTAGATCGTTTCCAGGATCCCCGCCTTTTCCACGACAGTCAGTTCATCCCGGTTCACAACTGAATGGGCCCGTGCTGCAAAGCCGTGAAACTCCGCAGGCTCCAATTCGACCACGTCGGCGATCGCCCGTGAAAAGCGCGTGACGGCCCGCTTGGCTTCCTGCTCTGCCTTAATCCGGCGCTGGAACGCATCCGCCTGAGCCTTGAAGGCTTCCAAGTTGAAGCATGCAGGCGTGAAGTCGAGCCCGTAGGCCTGCGCGAAATCTCCGTCTGAACCGCGGTACATATAACGGCGCCCAGTCGGGCTGTCCCGATAGGCAAGCACTCCGGCTTCGACGAGCTTCTTCAGGCAGCGGGTGACGGTGCGTGTGGTGCGCCGTGTGTATTCGGCGAGCCGTTGATTTGAGATCGCCACCACCGGCCGTTTCCCTGTCTGGAAGTCGTCCGCCTGGACGAGGCCCAGGAGAATATCCAGGACATGGTAGGCCGTGCCATCAATACCAAGCGCCGGCGCGACGCGTTTCAGAACCAGGGAGATTTCCTTTTTGGTGACCTTCGGCCGATCCTCCTGGGACGCCAGATGCGCGCTCGCAAGGATCCCGGCAGACACCTTGCGAAAACTCGCAATCTGCTGAGACGAAGACATAAGTCCTCCTTTGCCGGAAGCGCATAAACGCGACCGGACACTGAGTGTTCAGATGCGAGACAAGCAAAAAGACGCAAGAAATCGTGCTCTGCTCAAAGACAGAACTTGCGTTGCGCTACAAGTGATTCTATGATTTTAGCTGCTACACATAGAGCATAGGCACTCGTGCTTATCTCAAGTTTGGACCCGCCCTTGTGGCGGGTTCTTTCGTTTAGAGCCTCATTTACTCCCCCCTCTCTTTCATGTAATCCGCATAGAGACTGTTCAGTTGAGCCTTCAAAAACTCATCGAATCCTGGAGCTTTAGCTCCATTTACGGTGAACGTAGTGCCGCTTTTGGTCGATCTGATCGTCACCGGTACGTGCTCAACATGTTGGACCACCATCTTTGGTTTTTTCGGCTTTATTGCTTTCTTCGCGCTGCGAAGCACGAATTCGAAACGCTCGTCCGAAGTCAGCTCTGCGATGTTGTCCGCGGACAACATTTCTCGAAGTGGCTTCCAATCAACCAATTTTGCTAACTCAGCAAGTTCCATCCATTTTCGTCGCCCTGTACCAGGAGCGGCGCCAATCGCAACAATCAATTCGACGGGCAATTCTCTGATCAGCTTGATCATTTTTGATACAGCCGCTCTGTCCACTTTGAGCGCAGATATAATGACATTCCGCTTGAACTTTTGGTCTTCCAATCGCGCTGCAAACAACGCACGTTCTATATAGGAAAGATTGGTTCTGGCACTGTTTTCCTGCCCTTGAAGAACGACCAGTTGCTCATCGTTCAACTCCCGAACGACAGCCTTGACCTTTCGATTGAGGCTTCTGGCCGCCCGAAGTCTACGATGGCCGAATGCCACCTGCATGCGACCCTTTTGAGCCGGGTTTGGACGAACAAGGATTGGTACTAATTGCCCGTGCTCATCGATTTGTTGAACAAAGTCCCTCTCGACTTCCGGGTCCGCTTCCAAACGGTCGCGAACAAATGAATCGTCTATTTGAGAGGGATCCAGTTCAACGACCTTTTGTCCTTCCAACAGTTGCCGTTCTAATTCACTAGCACGGTCCATCTGACTTGAGAGTGAGCCAAGAGTTTTTGCGATGCCTCCAACCGGTGAACTTGACCGTCTATTTGGCGTGATGCCCGCCAGTGGGCGATCCGATTTATTTGGATCCCCTTGGATTTCACCATCCTCGTCCGACGAAAAACTGATCAGGTCTTTGCGTGCCATCCCTTACCTCCGTCCCCAAGTCACGTTTAAGAGGTCTTCGATTTCCTGGTTCACGAGAGACATAGATTCCATTGCGCGATCATAAGTACCGCGCACAAATTGGCTTCTTTCGACTTCATACAAAGTTTGCTTGGTAACACCGGCATCAGAAATAGCAGTAGATTTAAGCATCGCATGTTGAAGCATGCGATTTCCAAATATTGAACGCATAAACCCGGTCATCTGGCTTTGTGGTCCATCGTTTGGTTCGAAGCGAGTAACCAAGTAACGCATCCAATCATAGCTGGTACGCCCTCCGGCCTTTTCGACAACACTCATCAATTCAGCTGTCATAGAAAGAAATTGGGACATAGACATAACGTCCAACATCTGTGGATGTACGGTGATCAATACTCCTGTGGCCGCACTTAAGGCCGACATCGTTAGAAAGCCAAGCTGAGGTGGGCAATCAATGACTACAACGTCGTAATAGCTTTCAACGCTTGTCAGCACCTCCCCTATTCGGGCGAAAAACATGGACGCTGAACGTCCTTCAGACATTGCTTTGGGCGTTTCATGCTCGAATTCCATCAATTCAAGATTGCCTGGAACAATATGGAGGTTTGGCGTATATGTGGATCGAATGATTTCGCTTAAGGCTCGAGGGTCTTCATAACGGATAGCACCGTAAAGCGTTTCTCCCTCGTCGACATCTAGTTCGGGTTGATGTCCGAACATCGCTGACAATGATGCTTGTGGATCAAGGTCAATTGTTAAAACGCGGTATCCACGCAACGCCAAGAACTGAGCCAAATGAGCAGATGTGGTGGTTTTTCCGGAACCACCTTTGAAGTTCATTACAGTGATAACCTGAAGCTTTTCATCTCCCCGACGGATCGGCACATATTTTGGCGTGCCATTTTTCTCGTCCAAGACCTGACGTATATGATCCATGTCCTCGACAGAATATGTGCGCCTACCGTTCTCGTTTGGTTCGGGGCCATGCCCATCAGCGGCGACCTGACGTAAATAGCCTTCCTTAATGCCAATCAATTTAGCTGCTTCTGCAGGCGAAAATCTTCGGATAGTCTTTTGAGAAGCAGGTGGAAAGATTTTTCGTTGATGTATCTGCAATTGATGAGCGAGCTCATTCGCGTCCGCCGAAAGTGTCGTTGGCAGGTGTTCAGCAGCACCTTCAACCAGAAGATTGGTGTCCATCTCGAAAAATCCTCGAACTGCGCATTTTTGAAAACTACGCCTCAAACTGCGCTGTTACAATATGCTCCGATTCGTTACCAATTTACAAACGCTTAACCAAGTGCATTTTTCAGCCTAGTTTCGACAAGAACTTCGCATTGTTGTCCGCGGACAACTTTTTGGAGTCACCCGGCACATTTCCTTCAACCTTTTGCCGCCAAAGTGACAGCACTTCCTCGTCGAGCCAAGCATCTCTGTATTGACAAACGCACGTGGATGATGGCCGATGGCAACGTTACCAGGGGTGCCCCGGCAAGGGGCTGAGATACTGCTGGGCCGTTGATTGATGGCAGCGCAGTGACCCGTTGAACCTGATCCAGTTCATACTGGCGTAGGGACGGTGCAAGCGCTGCAGTACGACGTTGCCCAGAATCCGGAGCGTCATGGCGTCTTTCCATCATTCCGGCTTCGAACTGGGTCTCCAACTTGAAAGATTGGAGCCTCAGAATGAACATTGCCACCAAGACTATTACGCCCGAAATCACCAAGGGGCCGCTGCCTGCCTCTACAAAGGTTTACAAGCCGGGCGAAATTCATCCCGATATCCGCGTACCAGTGCGCGAGATCGCAGTCCATCCGGCCGCCGGCGAACCGCCCGTCACGGTCTATGATGCCTCCGGTCCCTATACCGACCCGACCCAGGCGATCGATATTGAAATGGGACTGCCGCGCCTTCGCGCCGAGTGGATCGCCGCCCGCGGTGACACGGAGGAATATGAGGGCCGCATGGTCAAGCCGGAAGACAACGGCTTTGCCACCGGCGAGCGCCTGACACTGCAATTCCCTAACCTGCAGAAACCGCGCCGCGCCAAAGACGGCAAGACCGTCACCCAGATCGCCTATGCCCGCGCCGGCATCATCACGCCAGAGATGGAATTCATCGCCATCCGGGAAAACCTTGGTCGCAAGGCTGCAAACGAAAAGCTTCCCCGTGATGGAGAGAGCTTCGGCGCGGCGATCCCGGATTTTGTTACACCGGACTTCGTCCGCGAGGAAGTCGCCCGCGGGCGCGCGATCATCCCAGCCAATATCAACCATCCGGAAGCGGAGCCGATGATCATTGGCCGGAACTTCCTGGTGAAGATCAACGCCAATATCGGCAACTCTGCCGTCACCTCGTCGATGGCGGAGGAAGTCGAGAAAATGGTCTGGGCGACTCGCTGGGGCGCCGACACCGTCATGGACCTATCGACCGGGCGCAACATCCACAACATTCGTGAATGGATCATCCGGAATTCGCCGGTTCCGATCGGCTCGGTGCCGCTCTACCAGGCGCTGGAAAAGGTTGGCGGCATTGCCGAGGACCTTACCTGGGAAGTCTTCCGCGACACGCTGATCGAGCAGGCCGAACAGGGCGTCGACTATTTCACCATCCATGCCGGTGTCCGGCTCTCCTACATTCCGCTCACCGTCAACCGCGTTACCGGCATCGTATCGCGCGGCGGTTCGATTATGGCCAAGTGGTGCCTGCATCATCACAAGGAGAGCTTCCTTTACGAGCATTTCGAGGAGATCTGCGACATTTGCCGTGCCTACGACGTTTCCTTTTCACTTGGTGACGGCTTGCGTCCGGGCTCGATTGCCGACGCCAACGACGCAGCGCAGTTCGCCGAACTGGAAACGCTCGGAGAGCTGACGAAGATCGCCTGGGCGAAAGACTGCCAGGTCATGATCGAAGGCCCTGGTCATGTGCCGATGCACAAGATCAAGGAGAACATGGACAAGCAGCTTGCGGTCTGCGGCGAGGCGCCGTTCTACACGCTCGGACCGCTGACGACCGACATCGCGCCGGGTTACGACCATATCACCTCGGGCATCGGTGCCGCGATGATTGGCTGGTTCGGCACGGCGATGCTCTGCTACGTCACGCCGAAGGAACACCTCGGCCTTCCCGACCGCAATGATGTGAAGACCGGTGTCATAACCTACAAGATCGCCGCCCATGCCGCCGACCTCGCCAAGGGTCATCCGGCAGCGAAGGTCCGCGACGACGCCCTGTCGCGCGCCCGTTTCGAGTTCCGCTGGGAGGACCAGTTCAACCTCGCGCTCGATCCGGAAACGGCCCGTTCGATGCATGACGAGACCTTGCCGAAGGAAGCCCACAAGGTCGCGCACTTCTGCTCCATGTGCGGTCCGAAATTCTGCTCCATGCGGATTTCCCACGATATCCGCGACGCTGCTCGTCAAGAGGGCATGGAGGCGATGGCAGTCAGATATCGTGCTGGCGGCGATCTCTACATGCCAAAGGATCTGTAGTTCATTCGCAGAGGGGAGGGGAGATTCGAGGGGAGGGGTTTAGGGCTCCCTTCGCCCGATGGCCTACCGCTCGATGCGGTAGGCGAGCGGAATGGGCTCCAAAATCGGTATTTTGATAAAAGGCCTTTGCTCAGCTATTCCGGGAGCGGTCCTGCGGCACCGTTTCACGGTTTTGTCACGCTTGGCCGCCGTTTTTCACGTTTGCACACTACCGGCCGATGTCGCGAGGACATCCGATTGCCTGTTTGACATCCATCATTTGGAAAATTCAGAGAATTGACTTATATTCTTGTCCGGAGTGGGATGGCAGGTTTCCCCGCCGCCCCCTTCCCTAAAGTATGAATTGGACCCGGATTTCGATTTGCAAGGTCGTCCGGGTCTTTTTCACTTTAAGGGTAACGCTGATAGGCCAATGCCACATCGTCGTTACCTCCGGTTTGAGAGCAAGGCTGTTGCCTCAGCCGGGCTAGCCAATCCGGCCCGGTCGCGCCGCTTGCTCTGCGCTGCTGCTTTTGCTGCTCAAAACTGAATCAGGTTTCCTCTTTGTAGAGCGCTAAAACTCTCGGGTTCGTTAACTGGTCGTGCGTTGTCTCAAATGTGGCACCGTCCCATTCAATCCACGCTTCCCAACCGGTCGGCGTCGCTCTGCCGTACCATACTCGAACGCTAATCCGATTGTTCGGCAATTCTTCGACTATGGAAACTGTGTGCGTGCCGCCGAGGCCGGAATCAATGTCATAGACTTTGACTTTTCGTATCGGTCCCATGGTTCCCCTCACAGCAACGCAAGTTGTTCGGCTGGGCGAAGTGGGACGACCGGGACCGGCAGGGCGCTTAGGCGCTCCTGCACCTGACCTTGCCGGGCGCGATCCTGGGCAAACTCGTAGCAGGCAATTTCGCAAATGATCGAGGTATCCTTCCAATCGTCCCTGTACATCGAGGTATCGACGCCCGCGCCTTCATACATGTGGAACCCTGACAACTTCTGATATTCAGCCGCAGGACCGGTTTCAACCCTCTGAAAGCATTGCGCGCCGGAATATCGGAAGGCGGCGGACGCTTGCGGGACGATGAATGCGCCCCGATTGGCCAGTTCGGCCGCGATGTCGATCACGTGAAACTCAAACTGGCGGCCACGATAGCGCGGTCCATTGCCGGCGCGCTTCACGGCACCGAACGGCGGATTGGACACGGCCACGTCAAAACGCTCTCCACCAAGCTCCCTTTGCCAGTCCCTCCAGTCAAAGACATCGGCGCAGATCCAACGAGCCTCCGGCAGCAGCTTTCTGCCCACCTCGACATATCGGGGATTCAGCTCAACGCATGTCAGGTCCGGGCAATTGTCGGCCCATTTCGCGCGGTGGTGCAGGAAGTAGGACAGGATTCCGATCCCGGCGCAAAGATCGATGACGCGGCTGCCAGCGCCCCCGGCATCGATGGAGAAGTCTGCAGCCAGCCCCCAGGGCGTAAAGAACGCCCCGGATGCTCCGTTGATGTGGTTCGCGCCTTCGTGCCAGTTCTGAAACACGAAGTCTTTTTCGTCTTCGCTCAAGCGATCCTTGGTCAGGACCGCCTCGGCCTCCGCGTGGGCCTTGCGCTGCGATTTGGTGAGTTTCGCCATGGCTTAAAACTCCCCATCTACAACGATGATGGGTTCGCTCTTGTCCATGCGAATATTCAAACCTGTCAGGCCGATTCCGATCAGGTCCGGGCCTTCGAAGTTGGTCAATTCAGGATCCATCACAGGCCGGTAAACCGTGATCAGCTCCGCGATCTCCTCGACGGTCATGCGAGGCTCGGCAATGTCTCCGTGCTCATCCCTGCCCACGATGACAAGGTTTCCGGCAAACGGATTTGGAAAGTCCTTGAGGCGAACGATTGTATGAAGACCGTCTGTCAGGCCGTTGTCGTCCACGAAGACATCGTGATTGTCATCGAGGCGGGCGACATCGAAAAAGCTGCACTTGATGCGCTGTTTGACTTCCGCAATGTAGTTTGCCCGGCTTAGGGAGATATTGGCCATTGCCCCGAAAAAGGCATCGTAAAAATAGGCCGTGACGAACTCGGATTTGTTGGTCATAGAGCGATCCCTCAACCTGCGAGGCCGACACAGCAAGCGACCAGCCCGAAGCTGAACAGGCTCACGCTGACAAGCGCGCAGAATTCTTTGATAAACATCTATTTCTCTCCTTCTTCCCGTGGAACGCGGGTTCTGTCCCCGAAAGGGCAGGAGCCCGGCTCCTGCTCCTGAGACCTCGGCGGCGAGAGTGTGGGGGAGGGGGACAAGGGGAAAAAACGGAGGGGGATCGCCCACCGGGACGGCCAGGTGTGGATCCGCGGGCCCGGCCGGCACGCGGATCTGCGCCTGGTCCTGCACGAGGGAGCGACGCCGGCGTGCCGGCTGCGTGAGTGAGGAAGGATGGGGAGACCGATTTTTGCCCTTGGTGGGGGAGGGGGAGCGGCGTTTCCCCTCTCCCGGCAGGGGTGTGATGACCGCCTGCAGGGCGGCCTATTTGAGGATGGCAAGCGGAGTGCGCAGGGCGACGCCCGGAGGTGGGAGGATCGTCACCGGATGGCCGAGACGGGCGCTTGCGCCTGGCTCGGGGAGCGCAGCGACTAGAGCCGTGCCCAAAGGGTGCCGCCCGAACCTATTTACTTAGTAGTATAACGAGCCTAAGAACGGTTCTTCACTTACATTTAGGTAATTGGCGAAAAGGAATTCTTATGTCCGAAGCTGCTCAAAACGACATCTCTCTTGAGCCTGATTTCGTTGATCTGACGGCGGACATAGTTTCGGCCTATGTGAGCAACAATACGGTCGCCTCGGGCGATCTGCCGGCGCTGATCGCAACCGTTCACGCGGCGCTGTCATCCACCGTTCAAGAAGCTTCGGAGCCTGTTGTTGAAGAGCTGAAACCTGCGGTTCCGATCAAAAAGTCCGTGACCAACGATCACATTATCTGCCTGGAAGACGGCAAGAAGTTCAAATCCCTGAAGCGGCATCTGCGGACCCACTACGACCTGACGCCGGAAGAGTATCGAGCAAAGTGGGACTTGCCGACGGACTATCCGATGGTCGCGCCGAGTTATGCGGCTGCCCGATCCGAGCTTGCGAGAAAGATGGGCCTGGGCCAGAAGAGCGCACGGAAGACAAGAAAGCCCCGTTCCAAAACTTGAGGATCCAAACGGCTTCAATCGCTGCCGGCTTCGGGTTCGCTGGCGCTGTCCCGCAAAACTCGAATTCCATGCCGCAACAGCGTCCGATCCTTGGGGCTGTCGATCATCACCGTTCGGAAAGCGTCGTGTCCAATTGATATCTTTTGCGTCGCAACCAAAAGCTCAAGTGGCTGTTTTCCTTCGCGGTCCCAGGTTTCGACCCGGAAATGTAAGCCTCGAACGAATGGGTCGGAGTCGGTAATGAGCATGCGATCGGCAACCAAAACGGCGGTTTCCGGGGAAAGCAGTACTGGTTTCTGTTTGCCGATAGCTTGTTCCAGGATCATGCGAGCAAGCTGATCGACGCTTGCCCACTTTCTGCGGTATTCAGCCATTAATCAGTTGCTCGGTCGCGTGATGGATCGATCACATAGAATGTTCTCTTTTTGTTCCTGTGGCAATTCAAATTGTAGGCCGTCCCATCTAGCTGTCGCTGCTCGTCAGGCCAGTCAGAGATTTGAGCTCCCTCGCAAGCGTTCGAAGTTCATCCTTATGGTCCCGGACCCATTCGAGAGTCCGGAGGGCGCATTTGAGCCGGAGAATGTGTTCCTCCTCCTCGCTGGCCATATGGCCGCGCAGGCTCGAAAACCGTTGTTCGCGCTTTTCAAGAACATCGCGGATTTCATCGATCTGGGCGTAAATGGACCGTTCCGGCACGACAGCTCCTCCAATTATCGTTCTCGTTGAACGAATTGGAGCCGCTTGGCGCGGATCGCCTCGGCGAGCTTTTTCAGGATTTGCCCGACAAAGGCGTGGCTGAATTTTCCATAGGATATCGTCAGCGGGTCATAGCTGATCGGTTCGACATGAAAAGATCCGGGCAGAATGTCCGTATTGGCCTCATCGAGGAGGATCCAGCAGGGGGCGTCACCCTTGAGTTTCAGGCGTTTGCGTTCGGTTTCCGGAACGCGCAAGCACAAGCGGCCGACGCCGGGATCTTTCGTTGTGAGGGGAAACAAAACCACGTCGCCGCTCTTGGACGTCAATGGAACGACAACGCATGCCGGCCTTGCCTTTCGGCCTTGTTCCTCGCCTTTTGCGTTTTCTCTTGACCAAAGGAAGCTATAGGAGATGACAAGACCGGTTTCCGGATCAATCATCTGCGCCTGTTCCTTGCTCATATTGGTCTGCCAAGGCCAGAAGCCCGTCCTCGACGTCGGCAGGCATCGTCTCCAGCGTCACGGCTTTGCGGGGATCCTTGGTGCCCTGCAAACGCTCATAATCTTCGAATGCCATGAGAACGAATCTCGGTTTGCGGTGATGGGTGATGCAGACGGGTTCCCGCCTGGCTGCATCAGTTACGTCGCCGACGTGTTTGTTGAGATCGGCGGTCGTGAAAGTTCGCATCGGAAACTCCCTTAAAATCCAAATTTTATTGATAATATGGATATTCTGGAATTTCAAGATGTGAGGCACAGTCGTGCAGATATGAATCAGCTCTATGTTTGAGGGCATGGCGTTGATTTCCCGCCAGACAACGCCATACCGGTACAACACTGAAGCACAGGGCGGAAACAAAAAGCCTCCGGGCGTTCCGGAGGCTTAGCGGGGACTGATGATTTTTCGAGGAAAATCAGGCTTTATTGTTGTGTTGATTGTCGTCCAAACAACTTAAGAATGGCTTTAAGGCCATTCGTCAGAGCAGGGAAGAAAGCCCGCACGGGCTTGCCGCTAAACAGAACCGATTGCCGGCCGCTCGATGCGGCTGGCAATCGGCCCCCGCCGCGCCGACCTGGTTAGTGGCGCCAATTACGACGGCCATATTTGCGCCCGTCGATGATGATGCGGTCCTGCTGATCGATGGGCGTTCGGGCGTGGCAGAGGACTCCGGCTTCATCAAGGCGGTAAACGACGCAATCGGAATCCCCGAGTGCATAGACCACAAAGCACCACGGGCCTTTCCCGTCTTCGCGATCCTGAAACCATCCGTTCATGTTCCGGCACTGCCAACGCCCGGCCCACCATGTGGCTCCGGGCTGTCCTTTGTCTGTGCGCTGGAAGAGTTCAAGCTGAAGCATGATCCTGTCCCGTGAGCTTTCGTTGGAAAGGGAAGCCGGTCGCGGGAGGAGAGGCCCGCGACCGGCGACGGCTGATTATTCAGCCGCCACGGGAAGAGTTTCGACGTTGCCCATGTCGTCGTCGGTTTGCTGCTCATGTGTGGGCATGCCGCAGCGGATCGGTTCGGGCAGCCAATCCTTATCTTTGAGGGCTTTCTGGGCGAAGGCTGGACATGCAGCGGCTTTTGAAATCGACCATGCGCTTGCGTCCCGACAGGATCATTGTCGGCGAAGTTCGCGATGGTGCGGCGCTGACGCTGCTCAAGGCATGGAATACGGGCCACCCGGGCGGCATCGCCACGGTTCACTCCGACAACGCCTTCACCGCACTGACGCGCCTCGAACAGTTGATCGCGGAAGTGTCTCAGCAGCCGATGCCCCAAGTCATCGCAGAAGCGGTTGACCTCATCGTCTCGATCGAGCGCTCCCCCGAACACGGGCGCATCGTTCGGGACATCGTGACTGTGTCCGGCTTTCGGGACGGCACGTATGACGTCCGCTCAGCCGTTGCATCTCAGTTCCTCAACAAAAATTCCAACGACAGACAAGGGACCCTTCATGTCGCGTAATTTCTTGACTTTTCTGACCCTGGTCGGGGCCGGACTATTCGTCATCGAACCAGCCTTTGCCTCCGGCGGCGGTTCGCTTCCCTGGGAAGGTCCGCTTCAACAGATCCAGGCGTCTATCAACGGTCCTGTCGCTGGCGCCGTTGGCCTGATCGCGGTTGCGATCGCCGGCGCAATGTTGATCTTCGGCGGCGAACTTAACGACTTTGCCCGTCGTCTCGCCTACGTCGTTCTAGTTCTCGGCGTGCTGCTCGGCGCGTCCACCATCGTCGGCCTGTTCGGATCCTCCGGCGCCTCCATCGGAATTGCTCCGGAAGGGAACACGGCAATCGTGGAACCGGCTCGTGACTGATGCGCCGGGCCTCAACAGAGCGCGGGTTCACCGCGCTCTTTCACGCCCGACACTGTTGTTCGGAGCAGACCGGGAGCTGGTGCTCGTGACCGGTCTTGCCTCGGTCATTCTGATTTTCGTGATCCTGAAGCCCTATGCCGCTGTGCTCGGCGTGGCGATCTGGATCGTGGTCGTTGGCGTGCTGCGGATGATGGCCAAGGCAGACCCTCTGATGCGCGCTGTCTATCTGCGGCACGTCAAATACCGCGCCTACTACCGGCCGACATCCACGCCCTGGCGGAAATACTGAACATGGTTGCCCTCAAAAGATTCCGGCACGTCGCGCCATCCTTTTCCGACCTGCTCCCTTATGCCTTCATTCTGCTCGCCGGCATGGCAATTGCCGAAATGCGCGGTGCGGTTATAACGGGTCGCAACGGCCTGCTCTGGGGCGTTGCAGGGTTCGTCGCGTTCCACTTCGCGCCCGGATTCAGCCTAGCTCCCGAAGTGCCCGGCGTCGCGGCGGCGGATGTTTTTGCCCGGCAGATTTGGTGGTGGGCCACCGTCCTTACCGCAGGCGCCGGATTGTGGCTGATCGCATTCGGCCGTAACTGGGTGGCCTGGGGCGCAGCAGCAATGCTGCTGCTGGCACCACACGTGATCGGCGCGCCAGAGCCGGACACCTTCACCGGCCCAGTTCCGACCGAGATCGGGGCAATGTTTGCCAGCCGTGCCTTTGGCGTCGGAATGGCAGCCTGGCTTCTGCTTGGTTGTTTTGCAGGTTTTTTCTGGCAGCGCGAGAGGGCGAGGGTCGGCGCAACGCAGGCGGCCTGATCCGGAATCTAAATCATAACCGACCGGGCGAAACATCTCGTTTTGCCCGGTTTCTTTTTAAGGAAACCTGAAACCCCATGGAACGCTCTCTCGCACTCTTCGCCATCGGGCTGGTCTTTGGCGGAGGCATCGGCTTTGTTGTTGCCGCAAGCAATGGTGTCGCACTTGACGGTCACGACCACTCATCAGCCAGCGATCACCAGATGCAGACCACATCAGTGCAGCTCAGAACTAATCATTCCGGCCAAACCGCTGGCCACGACCACAACAGGACCACCTCAGTACCTGGCGGTCCCGATGCACCGTCCTTGAAAATCAGTGTCTCGCAGGATCCGGTTAGCGGCTACAATCTCCATATCATGACAGAAAATTTCACCTTTGCGCCCGAGCGGGCTGGCTTGGATCATGTGTTGGGCGAGGGCCATGCTCACGTATATGTAAATGGCGTGAAAGTCGCGCGGCACTACAGTGCATGGCTCCACCTGCCGACTCTTCCAAAAGGTGATGCGACGGTTGAGGTTACGCTCAATTCCAACGATCACCGAATGCTTGCTGTCGAGACGGAACCGCTCAAGGCTGCGGTAACTGTGAACGTGAAATAGGCTTATAGCGCCGGAATGCGCGCTCTGAGGCAGAACCGGAGACGTCCACATGGTCGGGCGTCTTCGATCCAGCCTTTGTCCGCTGCCAGAAAGTTTCCGGCCGTCGAGACGATATCGGCAATGTCGTCCGGAAAGATAACACCGGAAAAAAGGTATGCCGCTCTACCAACTCCCTGAAACGCAACCGTAATTGGCTGCTCGCAGGCCCCCATGCATTCAATCTGTGTAACTTCCATTGCCATTCCTGCCTCGTTCAATGATCGACGCAATGCATCCAGATCTGGCGGAGGGTCGCTTTTGCATGTACTGCAAACGATAATACGGTTCATTCGGTCACCTTTGCCGGCAGTGGTGGCACAGCACTGCGAAAGCGTACAAAGCAACACATTTTTTGTCATTCGGATTAAGTCGTATTGTGTTCGACAAATTTATTCTTCCAATTGAGAAATCACTTGAATCTATAGTGGCTAGAGGGTGTATACGCCTGACGAATTAAGAAATCCGACTCAGGCACATCTTTTGGCCAAATCGCAATCTCGTAAATACCCGGCTACAGGTAACGGCTATAAGTTTGCCCATTCTGCTGACCTCGACGGGCCTGCGCGCGCGCTCTGGCTATTGTTCCATGATCCGGCCTATGTATCCAAAAGTTGCCTGCCGGAAGCAACTGCTCTGAAAGTAGCAGTTAGGGATGACTGTCAAGTTCCTACAGACGATCTAGCGACTAAGCGTCATCACTGGCCTCATTTTGCTCTGGAACAGCACGACCAAAAGATCTTCAGAACCATAATCTCAATGCTAGCAAGGCTGGCAATAGTACTTGAGCCAAATCTGCCGGCCTCATCTCTGAAGGTTTCCCGCAAATGAACAACAAATCAATTGTTCTCTCAGTGGCTGTATTTGGGCTGATACTGCTCAGCGTTGCGGCCTGGTTTTTCGTTCGTCCGATGTTTATGAGAGCAGCGATTCCAACCGAACAGACACTGGCGGTGTTGAGGCCTCATTCGCCCATTATTGGGCCTGAGGACGCACCTGTTACTATCGTCGAGTTTTTTGATCCTACTTGCGAAGCCTGTCGCAAGATTTATCCGGTTGTTAGGGATATCATGGCTGAGTATGGCGATACAGTGCGCCTGGCGATTCGCTACGTGGCCTTTGAAGGCAAGGGATCAGTGGAAGCGATCCGAGTACTGGAAGTTGCGCGGAAACAAGGGGTGTTTCAACCCGTGTTAGAGGCACTTTTGCGCGACCAGAAAAGATGGGCCAAAGACGGAGCGCCAGAACAAGAACTCATCATTCAGATATCAACGGAGGCCGGCCTCGATCCAGAAGCTGCGCGAACTCAGATGCTGGAACCCATTATAGCTGCAACGATTAACCAGGACCGCGCCGATGCTGAAGTCTTAGGCGTAACCCAGACGCCCACGTTTTTCGTTAACGGCCGGTCCGTCAATTCGTTTGGCGAGGCGGAACTGAGGGCTTTGGTGAACGAAGAGGTGGCCGCTTCGCGGAAGTAACCAACAGCAAACAGGGAACAGGATCTGTTTGAGGGGCGATGGCAATCTAATGGCATCGCGCTGCACAAACGAATTTGATCCGCAGATTAGTTGCCTAACATCGGACAGATTGCAATGCACTTTGGCGCTACCCCAAACGCCCAGTCCTCAAAAATCGAACTCGGTCAAGAACCGCCGCTGCTTGGTTACGAAGGGTTGTATGGCATGCCGGACCGGCGAGGGGTTTCACTGCGCTGGTTCGCTGGTTCAGCACTCACTGGTGTCACATCCCTGTTCTTGATGGGCGGCGCGCTATTCGCTGCCTTTGACGGCCAATACGAAGTTGAAAGGGCGAAATCCTCGAGTGCTTTATTGAATGAGTTGTCGATCTCGAACAACGGTTACAGCAAAGAAGACAGGGTTCTGCGATCGGCGACTGAATATTCCAGCAAGCAATTAATAGATGTGAATATTGTCTCCCGTGAGGGCGACAGAGATAACATTCGCGCTCAACCACATATTTTCATCAGCGCTACGCTTGCTACCAAGAAAGACCCGTCGCTTGCATCTCAAATTCCGGCCTTCAGTACGCTGAACATATTTTCTAGGAGTGCGGAGAAAGAAGCGACAGGGGCAACCGAGGGAGTTGCAACTTCTCTTCTTGCCGACTCGCTGTACGGTGCGAAATTGGCCAATGATGTCAGTATAAGCCTTACACCATTTCCATCATCGAACACGGATTTCGATTTGGACAAGACGTTGTCAGAATCGGAAATTGAATTGAAAGTTCGCAAATTTATCCGGACCCGTTCGGTGGATGCAACTAACATGGGTTATGAAGCAGTGATTGATCCTGGGCGTTTCGACTTCAATTTGGCGCTTCAGCCAGATTTGGAGCGCTATGCGGTTCGGATAACGCCGGAAAACGTTTCTTTCGTGTCAAAACGCGATGACGATATTCGGTTAGCCGGAATGGATGAAAGCATTGTGCCAGTGGCTCAGGGGCAAAACCTTACGGGGACCCTCCTAAATCAGCAGGTTCCAGAAGTAGAAGCTGCATCGATCACACTTGCGTTTCAGCGATTGTATGGAATCTCCAAACTTGAAGACGGACAACGACTCCGAATAGCGTACGCGCCCTCACAGGACGATCCGGAGCGAAAGCTGCCCGTGCGCATCAGTCTGTATAGCGATACGAAACACGAAGCGACCGTTGCCCAATCAGACGGCGGCGATTACATCAAAGCCCGGCCGCCTAGCACCTTTCCAGCAGCAGCCTTTGCTGACGCGGATCGTGTCTCCCATAGCGGGCCAACGCCAGCGCTATACGATAGTCTTTATCAAACTGCACTTGAGCAAGACATACCAAAAAACATTGTAAATGAACTTGTTCGCATGTTTTCCTTTAGCATCGATTTCAATGCCTCGACTAGGCCTGGTGCTACCATAGAGCTTCTATATTCCAGAGATGACCGTAACTTCGGATCTGAGATCCACTTTGCTGCGCTGAGCAATGGCAAGACAACGCTGGAATTTTACCGTTTCCGGACGCCTGACGATGGAGCTACTGACTTTTACGATGCGTTCGGCCAAAGCGCAGAGAAGTTCCTGATCAGGAAACCGATTGATGGTGGCAGGTTCCGATCCGGCTTCGGCATGCGTCGGCATCCCGTCTACAAATATTCAAGAATGCATAAGGGAGTGGACTGGTCTGCTCCGCGCGGGACACCGATCATGGCAGCTGGAGATGGTACCGTGATAAAGGCAGGTTGGAGTTCCGGCTATGGGAAGCGAATTGAACTTCAACACACCAATGGATACACGACCACCTACAATCATCAGACCGGATTTGCCAAAGGCATAAAGGAAGGTGTTCGCGTCAAACAGGGACAGATCATCGGCTATGTTGGCTCGACTGGACTTTCAACAGGACCTCACCTTCACTTCGAGATGCTAGCTAATGGCCAACCTTTGGATCCAATGCGAGCCAGGCTTCCAGAAGGACGCGTGCTCGATAGAGAAATGCGTGAAAGATTTGAGTCCGAACGAAGTGCGCTCGACAACTTATTACGTGACGCCCGTAGGCCCCGAATTTTGCAACATGACTACAATGAGGAAGCGTTCAATCAAGCAATCTGATGTTGAACTAAAAAGAGGTGTTTCTTAGAGGTTGTTCGATCCTTTTCATTACACTAAGGCCACCGCAAGTGTGCGTTACCATTTGGAACCGTGCCGCCGGTAAAGCCAGCCGGGTCTGCAACACGTATACTGAGTGCTTGTTAGCCAGATCCAAAATATCCTTCTGCCGCGTCGTTTGCCGCAGTGCATAATATCGGAAGTCTTTGGCTGCAAATCTCCTCCGGCATGAAATCAGCGCCCATAGGATCAAACTCGGGGAAACGAAAGGCCGTTCCATAAAACTGTGCTTACCGTCGCCTTAGTCTTTGAAAACTCAGTTGCAGAAATCTTCCAAGAGCTGTCATCCATTCGTCCAACGAACGATCACTCACAATCGGCCGCGTTCTTTGAAAGAACAGATGAAAGACTGCGAGAATGAGTAGCAGCGTTACGCCCCAGGAAATTAATGTGTCAGAAAGGAAGTGACCGCCGAATGCGATTCTGTTGGATGACAGGATGAAGCAAAGCGGCAGCACCAATAGCAGCATCGCTTTGCGCCACGTAGCGGGAACTAGAAAGGCGACTGAAGTCAACCAAATGGCGGAAGACGCTTCTCCAGAGACGAAAGAACAGTTTCGGTCACAATAGTCAGTGACTTTCCAGACAGTTTGATAGGGTAGGTCTCCGCCGAACTCAGCCACATGTTGCGGTCTCGGGCGACCCCAATTGTCCTTCAAGATCAAATTTACGAGCACGCCGGGGCCAAGAACCAGAGTCGACAGCAGAAACAAGGGTTGGCGGAGTGGCATGAGCGGTGTAACCGTCCGGTGAACACCGCGGCGATGGCGGTTTGATCAATTGTCGGATTTCGAGCGGGTATTCTTTGTCAATCGCACTTTGGCGGCATTGCGGCGGTTTGCGATGCGCAAAAGCGCATATTTGATCGGAAGTTCGTCGATGGTGTCCGGGTCGTACTCGTCGGCCCATTCAGTTGCGTCGGCGTGATTGGGATGGCTCGGATCGGCCAGCGCGTCAAGCATGCCATAGAAGCCAGGAATTCCGCCGCAATCCTCTGGTGGTGCGTTTCTACCGCCGCCGACATAGCACGGATAGGGGGTCGCCGGATTGCCGCTCCGGACGTCGGTCACCGTGAGCCGATGCTCCCAGCTGTCACCGAAGTCATAGAGGTAATTGATCGTCGTCTTGCGAGGCTTCAGTATGTCGCGCAGACGCACCGTGGCCGCCTCCCTGCGTGGCTCCGTTCCCCAATTTTCGTCCATCGGCAGGCCGTATCTTTGCTTGTCGACGGTGAACTCCCAGAGATGGTGGTCGAACCAGCCCATCACGGCCTGGATAACGTCGTGCAGCACTTTCAGGGTGATTGAGGTCGGCACTTCGACCTCGCGCCAGATCAGGGGATCGGTGTCCTGCAATTCGATGCGGACCGTTGCGATCTCGTTTATGCTGTCGGATGCGGCGGTTTTTGGTGATTTGCTCATGCCGCCGATCTCGCAGATTTCGTCTGCCAGTTCCAGGGTAGCAGTTCCTCGACCTGGGATACGGGCGTTTCGGCGATGCGGCCGAGGACATCGGCAAGCCAGGCTTGCGGGTCGACATCGTTGAGCTTTGCCGTGTTGAGCAGCGTCGCCATGAAGGCGGCGCGGTCGGCACCGCGATCCGATCCCGCGAACAGCCATGACTTCCTTCCGAGGGCAAAGCCTCGCAAGGCCCGTTCGGCCGCATTGTTCGTCAGGCAGATCCGGCCGTCGTGAAGGAAGGTGGTGAAGCCGTCCCAACGCTTGAGTATGTAATCAATTGCCTCGGCAACCGAGGAGCTGCGCGACAGCTTGCTCCGCTCAGACCGCAGCCATTCCTCAAGACCTTCAGCAAGCGGAACGCTGTCCCCGCGCCGCCGCTCCAGGCGTTCGCCTGCGTTGAGCCCGTTGATCTCGCGCTCGATGTCGAACAGGGCATCGATGCGCTTGACCGCCTCCAGCGCTATCGGTGAGATCGGTGCAGCGTTCTTCCTGCGCCTGGCGTTGGCGGCGATATCGGCAAGCACGAAGAACTTGCGGCGCGCATGTGACCAACACAGCGCCTGGGTCAGCGGACCAGGATCACGGTCCACCTTGAACAGCGGATTGTAGCCGCTGTAGGCGTCAGCTTGCAGAATACCGGTGAAGCTCTTCAGATGGCGCTCGGGATGTTCCTGGCGCCGGTTGCGAGAGGCATAATAAAGGGCTGCCGGCGGAGCCGTCCCTTTGGCATTCGGGCCGCCGAATGGGCGATCGTCGCGGACATAGGTCCAGATGCGGCCGGTATCGGCCTTGCCCTTGGCCAGGATCGGCACGGTGGTGTCGTCGCCGTGCAACCTCTCGGCACTCAGCACATGCGCTTCGATCAGCGAATGGATCGGCTTGAGTGCCCCCGCGCAGGCGCCGACCTGGTCGGCCAGCGTCGACAGGCTGAGATCGATGCCCTCGCGCCAATAACGCTCACTTTGCCGGTTCAGCGGCTGATGCTGTGCAAACTTCTCAAACAAGATCATCGCCAGGAGGTTCGGACCGGCAAAGCCGCGCGGCGTCACATGGAACGGAGCCGGTGGCTGGGTGATCTTCTCGCACTCCCGGCAGGTGAACTTCTCCCGCACGGTCTGGATCACCTTCCACTGGCGCGGGATCACTTCCAGCGTCTCGGTGACATCCTCACCGAGCTTCGCCAGCTTTGCGGACCCGCAGCACGGGCAACTCTCCGGTGCGGCGACAACAACACGCTCGCGCGGCAGATGCTCCGGAAACGGTTTCTTTGACGGACGTCGGCGTTCAAACGCTTTGATGGTCGATGTTCGCGCCGAGACCTCAGCCGCCAGCTCGTCCTGGGCTGCATCGGCCTCCAGCTCTTCGAGCTGTAATTCCAACTGTTCCAGAAGACGGGCCTTGCGCTCAGAACGGTGTCCGTGGATCTCCCGCTTGAGCTTCTCGATCTCCAGCTTCAGCCGGGCGATCAGGACTTCCGAGTGCGAGTTCACCGCCTGCGCACGGGTGGCGAGTGCCTCAGCTTCACGGCGAGCCGCACGCTCTGCGAGGATCATCGCGTGTGCACTGGCAAGGTCGTCGGGAAGGTCTTCGGCCGCATCGAGCATGGCTGGATGGAATCACATTCGTACCCACCACGCCAGCGCTTTCCACTATCCGGCCGAGCTCGGCCGCCAGGTTTTTTGCGGCATCCGCCAATCGATGCCTTCCAGCAGATATCCGAGTTGGGCCGGGGTGATGGACACCGTGCCGTCCGTCGCCGATGGCCAGATGAACCGGCCGCGTTCCAGCTTCTTCGTGAACAGGCAGGCCCCTTGTCCATCGTGCCAGATCACCTTGATCAAGCCGCCGCTCCGGCCGCGGAAGACAAACAGGTGGCCGCTCATAGGATCATGCCTCAGTGTCTCCTGAACCATCAGCGACAGGCCGGGAAAGCCTCTGCGCATATCCGTATGGCCTGTCGCGAGCCAGACCTTCACACCGCTCGGGACCGGGATCATCGCCGCTCCAGGAGATCGAGAATGCGTCCCAGAGCTTCCGTGTCGATATCACTGTCGACCCGGACCCGTTTACCCCGGCCCAGATCGATCGTTACAACGCTCGGCTTGCGACGCGCACGTTGCGGCGGTGTCGGTTCCGGCGACTGATCCGGAGCCAACAGAGACCGCGCATCGGAAATTGTCACCGGGATAAATTGCGGAGCAGGCGAAGGTGCGGGTGTTGCACGGTCCGTCGACGCCCGACCGTCGGAGATCGTGCAGAGTTGTTTGCGCCACCTAAATAACTGGCTCACGTGGCAACCCGCCGCCCGGGCAATCTCCGACACGCTTGCTCCAGGTTCAAGGCACGCCGCGACAAGCCGCTCCTTATCTTCCTGCGACCACCGCCGGCGGCGCTCCACCGACGTGATCACCTCAATATGCTGATTGGTCATATGACTACTCCTCTTATGTTCGTTTACAAGAGGTGGAGACACAACTTCCCCGCCGCCTTGAGGCGGATGCGGCTAATCAACACCGTTGAACAAAGCAGGAGGCAAGGCATTTCGACGACGGTTGGCATACTCTTATTCGCGGGTTGATTACCGCATTTCCGTTTGTTCGTCTGGGGCTGCCTCGGTCTAGTGTCGGGCGTAGAATAAATCTGCCACATAGGAGTATCGAGGGTTCCCCACCGCGGCCCTGCCTCCAACTTTGATCAACAGATAATGTTTTCCAAGAGGACCTGATCGGACGTGCAGCAGGCCTGTTTCAAGGTTTACTGAGGGGCTCTACTTCTTGCCCGATCGCCCATATGAAGGCGGCCATTTCTCGCGCGATGGCTGTCACGGCGACTGTCTTGGCCTTGCCGGCACTTATCAGTCTTCGATATCGAGTGCACAGCCTCACTTGCCCTTTCCAAGCAATCACGCAGACCGACTTCGGCAGGCCTGCCAGTCTCGCGCTGATTGTGGGGCTGATCCGTGCTGGATAACGGTATGTCCAGGCCCCCTCAATCAGCGCTCGGCGCGCCCGAGCATTGCCTGCTTTAGTGATCCCTCCGCGTCTGACGCGATCGCCCGTTGAACTTTCTGTAGGGACGAGTCCGAGATAAGCCATCAACTGCCGTGGGCTGTCGAACCGACGGACATCTCCAATTTCGACCACCAACGTAACGGCTGTCATGAACGCCACCCCGCGCATCGCCTGGTACGCGGCGACCACTGGGGCCATTGACCACGAGGAAGAAGTTTCTCCAATCAGTTTGTTCAGTCGATCAAGACGAACTCCGGCGTCCTCAACGGTCTGACAATATTCGGCGAGCAATATTTGATGCGCGGGATGATCGAACGCTTGAGATGCCAGCCACCGTCCATGCGCGCGGGTCCAGGCTTTCCGTCCTGCATAGTATCGGCCATGGCGGAGTAAGAACGAATTGAGTTGTTGTCGCGCCTGTTTTTGTGCCTCGAAAGCCGCGTCGCGGGCACGGACGAGGTCGCGAACTGCTTCATGCGCTTCATCCGGCACCCAGACAGGTGTCAACTCGCCAGCTCGATGGAGCCTCGCAAGACTGATAGCATCGCGACGATTGGTTTTTACGCGATCACCGGCACGCTTTGGTACCAATGACGGCGCGACAACACTGCATTCGTGACCCAATTCAACGATTTGCCTATAGAGCCCATACCCGGTAGGGCCGGCTTCATAGCAGAAGTGGAGCTTTGCCCCACGCTTAGCCAATTTCTTGACCATTGCTGCTACCGAAGATGGTTCCGAGGATATGTCGCCCAGAAACCGTACCTCGCCATTGCGCTCGCCGTCGGCAATCGCCACCGAAATCTTCAACTTTGATGTGTCTAGGCCGATGAAAGCTGCGTGCTCGTTTGTCATGTCTTCCCTCGCTGGTCGGTAGGTCGCCCTGGCCAATTCCAGAGCCCACACAATCTACAGCGTGGGTAAGCGGCCCTCGCCAACGAACATACGGTCTAGTGCTATCACTAGGACTGGCAGTCTTCAGCCTACGCCAGCAAGACGGCCTTCACCGGAGGGGTACTGAGCGGTGGACGATCGGGGATAAGCAACTTCAGAACGAACACAGCAACACAAGTAGTCGCAACCACCTGAACGAGAAATATGCCGAGATACCTTACGTCTCTGAGAAACGCCATGTTCTTCGCCCAGAAACCGAAAACTTCTGAATAAAACAATCCGGTCGACCAAATATCGGCACCGGGAAAGATAAAGAAAAACAGCGACACGGCACAGACATACAACCCGACCGAAATCATCGGATGTGAAACACAGGAGTCGGTCAGCTTTTTTAGAATCGGCTTCCGGCCGTTTTCATTAGGAACTTTGTTCTTCATCGCCGCCATTTTGAACGAATTTCGAGGACTGATCCTGAGCATCTAGAAGGTGTCCGAGGTGTTTCACAGGTGTCAAAATGCCGCCAGCTCGAACAAACCGGAGACGTGTTCAAGCCAACGTTCTGGGTTAACCGTCAACCTGTTGTTGGATGCCTAAATCCGGTTCATTCGAAGGTCGATTGCTCGCGCTGGCCTTCTTCCTTGGAGCTGATCTTGCTTCGCCAGCTGTACAACTTGCGATTAGAGTTTCTGGCCGATCAAGGATAAGTCGCTGCACGACCCACAGCGGGGTTTCATTTAGTTTTGCGGCTTCGCGTTGAGTGCACAGGTTGGTCCCATTCCACTCAATATGCTCTTTGCTGGGTTTAGAAGATTGATTTGACGAAAAGTTGCCGCCAACTCGAGCGGTGCTCAGTCGGCGCCGGACGCGTTTCTTTTCACGAAATCCTGAAACACTTTCAGCGTCTCTTCGCTGACATGATGCTCGATACCTTCCGCGTCTTGCTCGGCCACTTCCGCGGAAATTCCTAGTGTAATCAGGAAATCGACGACAATCCTGTGCCGCTTGCGGCAGGCTTCCGCCAGTTGGCGGCCCGCCTCGGTCAAGCGGATATCGCGGTAGCGCTCCTGAAGGATAAGTCCTTCTCGCTTCAGCCTAGCAAGATTTTTCGATACCGTCGGCTGCGCAACACCGAGCCGCTCGGCAATTTCGACCGGACGCGCAGACCCGTTCAGGTGAATCAGTTCCGCGATGAGTTCCACATAGTCCTCGACCATTTCACTCTGGTGCGCGGTGCGCACAGCCTCGAACCCGCTGGCCTGTTCATCGACACTTCTATCGGACACCTTGGGTGAAGGACCGGTCATGAATGGAACACATCCTCTTTGTTTTCATTGTGATTGTGTATGCCGCGAAATTTGCCACTTGACAATGTGTTAGATTACCCTAAGAAAATTTGCCAGAGCTAAACTTAATAGGCGTAGCTATGAAAACTCTCCTTGCCAGCGCGGTGATCTGCCTTGTTCCGGTCATCGCGCAAGCCACCGCAATCAAAGAAGCCCTCTGGGCTCCACGTGCAGCCGCCTATCGGCACACCTTGTTTCTGGGAAACCTTTCCCCAGTCCCCTGGGAGAAAATCGAAGCCAGCTGGAACCGTGCCGTTCCAGGCAGCTCACTTCCGGATGCCGCGGTTTCCCGGGCAAGTGACGAGGAAGCCGCTGCTCTTAACAGTGCTCTTCAGGTGCAGGACAGGCAGGCGCTGTTTGAAGCGGCAACGGTCATCGTTGCTCAGGGGATACTGCGTCACCTGGAAAATGCGGATGCCGGGCTCGGAACTCCGGAAGCAGCCACTGAGTTGGCCAAGGCCGAAACGCTTTACCGCGCCTTTGAAGATGCTATTCGCACCGTCGATGAGCCTGCCGCTCGCCAGCTTGGCAGGGCATGGCTCATCCTGAACTCGTCCCTAGGCAGTGGCGGCGTTCTGGGCCAAGGCGGACAGGAAAGCAACAAGTCAGAATTCGCAAACGCCCGCAAAGATGTTTCCGATTACATTCGTACCAACTACCTGCCGGCAGAATTTGCAACCCGTGACAAGCTGGCTCCTGTTCCGGAAACGGTTTTCCTTTCTGGACAGGAAGTGAAACTGCCTGCAACATTGCCTCCGGGATCAAACATCGCCGATCAAAGCGAGCTGCCGCGCCTTATTCTTCAACTCGAGGAAGCCGGTGAAGACGAAGCCAACCTGCCGCTTGTCGCTTATGGCGACATGCTGTTTGACAGTCCTGAGATCTTCGGCGGTCCTGCGCAGGAACTCGGGATTGCCTGTTCCACCTGCCATAACAGATCCGACATCAACAGGGAGTTCTTCATTCCGGGCCTCAGCTATCGCCCCGGGGGAATGGATGTCGACGGTGCCTTCTTCAATCCGATGTTCAATGACCGGAAGGACGATCACCTCGATACGCCGTCGATGCGCGGTATACGGTTCACCGCGCCTTATGGCCGTGACGGACGCGAACCCAGTCTGCGCCGTTTCATCCGCAACGTGATCGTTACCGAATTTGCCGGCAAGGAGCCGACCCCGTTCCAGCTTGATGCGCTAGTCGCCTATGTCCGTGAGTTCGACTGGCTGCCGAATCCGCAAATCGACCGGGCAGGCCGGTTGACCGACAAGGCCTCCGACGCGGCAAAGCAGGGTGAAGCCATCTTCAACACTGATTTTCCAGGACTGAACGGCAAGTCCTGCGCGTCCTGCCACACGCCGGATCAGAATTTCACCGATGGACTGACACACGATATCGGCAGCTCGGAGCCACCCTTCCCCGGAGGCACGGCTACCGCCTTCGAAACGCCAACGCTGCGCAACATTAACTTCACCGCCCCCTATATGCATGATGGTTCGCTGCCGACGCTGGCCAGCGTTGTGGATTGGTTCAACGACACCAGGAATCTTGGGTTGGACGAAGAGCAACGAGCAGACCTGACGGCGTATCTGGAAGCCATCGGCGATGGCGAAGAGCCCTATCAGCGCTTTGAAGGCCGTGACAGTGTCTTCCGCCTGTCCTGGGAAGAGCTGACTACTTTCGCGTCAACCCTGGACACTCTTCTGCCCGCCCGCGATGTCCAGAATATCGCGTTGCTCATCGATACGGTTGCGCCGGATCTTGCAGCCGACGCCAGCGTGATGACCAATCAGGCGGCAAAATCCGAAATCTATGAACTCAGCGCCATCCTGAGGGCCGTGGGCGATGCCAGCGCTGAAGGTGACTGGGGCGACGCGGAACAGCAATGGCAAAAGTTCAAGACCATGCAGGCCGCAATTGACGAGAGGATGTTTTGATGCTGAACCGCCGTACGTTCTTGGCCGCTGCCTCCGCCAGCTTCGTCCTGCCGGCTTTTGCCGCCGAGGAGGGTCTGACCTTGGCCTTCATACCGCAGGAGAACCCGGAAAAGCTTCTGGGAGATATCAAAGTCATCACCGGCTGGCTTTCGGAGCAAATGAGCGTCCCCGTCACCGGTTTCGTCACTTTTGACCATGCAGCCGCCGTCGAGGCGCTTCGAAACGGCGATGCTGACATTTCCTTCATGGGCGCCCTGCCATTTGTTCTCGCGGAAGATCAGCTCGGAGCGGTACCGCTTTTGTCGGAAGTCTACCGGGGTCAGCCCAGCTACTCCGGACGAGTCTTCGTCCGCAAGGACAGCGGCATTGAAACCCTTGCCGATCTCAAGGGGCGTGACATTGCCTTCGCAGACCCTGTATCGGAATCCGGTTATATCTATCCGCTGGATCTGTTTGTCCGCGAGGGCCTGATTGCCGATGCGGCGGATGCCGACAGCTTCTTCGGCAGGAAATTCTTTGCCGGTGGATACCAGCAGGCGATGCAGGCCATGGCAAACGGATTGGTCGATGCCTCCGGAGCGAGCCAATATGCGGACCTCTTTTTAACACCGGACCAGCAGGCAGAAGTCAGGGTTCTGGCGGAATCGGAACAGATCCCGAGTCATGCGGTCATTGCACGCCCCGGCCTTGATGCCGGATTGCAGGCAAAGTTCGTTAAGGTGATGCTCAGCCTGAACGATCCGGAAAACCGCTACCTGCTGGCCTATCTCTACGGCCCGGACGGTTACGTTACCGCCGACCCGGAAGTCTATGAAGGCGTTCGCGAAACCGCGCGGCGCTATGGTTTCCTGAAATGAGTGTTGCCGCCGCCCTTTGCGATGTTACGCATCAGTTCGATGAGCATCCAGCCCTGTCGAATATCTCCCTGACCCTGAAGGAAGGAGAGACCGTTGCGTTTCTGGGGCCGTCAGGGGCGGGAAAGTCAACCCTGCTGGCACTTCTCGACGGGCGGTTGCGGAACTGGCGCGGTACGGCAGAAGTTCTGGAGACACCTTACTCGGCGACAGCACGTCCCCCGAGAGATGCAAGATCGGAGGTAGGCTTCATTTTCCAGGAATTCGCGCTGGTTGACCGGTTGAGCGTTTACCAGAACGTGATGAACGGAAGGCTTGGCCGGATGCGGACCTGGCAATCGCTCTGGAGCCGCTTCGGTGAACGCGATCACCTTGTCGTCTCCGGTGTTCTGGAGGATACCGGATTGACCGATCTGGCCGCGCGCCGCGCGGACAAACTCTCCGGCGGACAACGGCAACGCACCGCCATCGCCCGGTGTCTGGCCCAGGAACCGAAACTGATCCTGGCAGACGAACCGGTCAGCAATCTCGACCCGGCCAATGCCGAGAAAATTCTCGGCCTGATTACAGGTGCTGCCCGCAAACGCGGCATCACCGTCGTCTTCAGCTCGCATCAGCCGGAGCTGTCACAGCGTTTCGCCGATCGCATCATCGGCCTGCGCGACGGCAAACTGCTCTTCGACCGGCCTTCGGGGCAGGTAAGCGCTGCCGATATTTCGGAGCTTTATCATGGCGCGTCTCCGAGCGCCGAACTGCGTGTGGTGAGTTGATGTCGCGCACCGTGACCTGGCTTGTGCTGGCCGCTGCCATCTTGTGGTCACTGGGAAGCGCAGATATGGGATTGGAAAAGCTCCCCGGCGCAAAGGCGCGCCTGGGCGAATTTTTCGGCCGGATGCTGCCGCCAGACATGTCCATTTGGCCGGAAGTTTTGCAAGGTCTGGCGGAGACCCTGCGCATTGCCATTCTGGGAACTTTCTTCGCCGTCCTGTTTTCCGTCGTTCTTGGCATTTTGGCAGCGGAAACACTGGTTCCGCCGGCAATCTGGCGGCCCGTCCGATCGCTGCTTGCGATCGTGCGGGCAATTCCGCTGATCCTGGTTGCCATGCTGATGGTCGGTGCAGTCGGCCTTGGACCGTTGCCCGGTATCCTGGCAGTGACATTTCACGCAACGGGCATGCTGGCGAAATTTTACGCAGAGGCGATCGATACCGTCTCGCCCGAACCGGTGAAGGCACTGGAAAGCGCGGGCGCCAACAGATTACAGCAACTGCGCTGGGGGATCTGGCCGCAAATGGCGCCGCTGGTTCTGCGCGATACCGTCTTCCGGTTCGAACTGAATTTGCGCGAGAGCCTGATCCTCGGCGTCGTCGGCGCAGGCGGCATCGGTCTATATATTCAGACCTACGTCCGCTCGTTTCAGTACGACAAGGCAGCGACGGTGACGCTGGCGATCATCATTCTTGTGCTGCTATCAGAAGCCGTGAACACCGCTTTGCAGAAACGCTTCTCCTGATTAGATGTGCAGCTTTTCGAACTGATCATGATGTCCAAAGAAGCTGCGACCCTAAAAACGCAACTAATTCCGAAGCCTAATCAGCGGGCTCCTTCCTCACTGTTCTGCGCATCAATTAAGACCGCGGTCCCAGAGGAAGGCTCCAGGACGTCTAGAGTAAACCGTTACTTCCTTGGTACGCTGGCAACAGTGGTCACGCGGGCGTCGTCAATCCCGGTCCAAAGCGCGGCGGAATACGGAGATTGACGTTTAATGTATCGGTACGGCGTCGAATACCAAGGCAGAACTGTTTCAGCTTGGTTGTCCAATATCATGTCCCCGTAGTCCGTGCGGACTGTCAGCACAGCATGACCACCATTCTGGAGGTCCTTTGCGACGGTGATTAGCAGAGTGCTGCGCGGCCATCCCGCATTTAGAAGCTCTCGTTGCTTTTCAAGGACATATTCCTCACAATCTCCATATCCGTCGTCTGGGTAGGTCCAATACTCTGGTTTGCCATAGAGATCGTCATCGGTCATTGGCCGAACACGACGATTTACATCCGTGTTAATCGCGAGCAATTCCTGCCATCTTTCTTCCGTCAATTTTACGACGACCGGCTCATAGCGTTCATTTGAACAAGCACCAATGTTGTCTCGGCAAAACTGTACGTATCCGATGGGTGCTTTGACGTCTTGTTTCATGTCCATAAAGCGCCCGGTATCGGCTGACGCAGACGCGGAAGAAGTTACCAACAATGCCAGAAAAGTTGTTGGCAGAAGTATATTTTGTAGTCTTTTCATCCCAAAGCCCTCCCTTAAGGCTGGCTTCACGATGTCATCTTGAATTTTATTTTAATAAAAGCTTCTCAGTAAGTATTGAGTCAAATAAAAAGAAATATAAACTAATATTTGAATTACATTTTACTATAATTCTAATTAGACTTGTCTAAAATTTTATCTTTCTCCTGCAACAAACTGATATGCTTACATTTCTTCCGTTGATGGTCCTTGAATTAAATAAAGGAGGATTTGGCGTGCACCCTGACAATCGAGAGCTTAAAAAGAAATCCAGAAGGCAATTCAGGTGAATATTTCGGCAAGTTTTTTGAAGGCAGAGCAACCCATTGATTGGATCGCCGCGACCAAACGAGGTTCCACAGCATACGTCCAACAACTACAGGCGGCCTGATCCCGCTCGTGACAATTCAACCTTTTTGAGAATGGCCTTACGGCCGAAAAAGACGGCCCTCGCAGAGGGCCTCTCACTGCTACCTTGGAAAAACAATCCAACACAGTTCCAACGTCGTATGTACAGTACCGATATGTTGGCTGGGTATAGTCGATGGACGCACTTGAAGAATGGATCAGAGTAAATTCGTACTTGGTATACGGGATACTATTTTTTTATTGTGCGATGAAAAGTGGGGCTCTGCCGCTGTTTGCTGCTATCTTTGCCAGCACTGATGATCTTTCGATATTTGCAGTATCTGCGGCATCCTTTCTTGGCGGATACTTAGGTGATGAAGCACGGTTTTATCTTGCGCGGCGATATGGTGACTATTTGACAAGCCGGCTGCCAAGATTAGGTGTGATTGTCAAACGAGCTGAAGGCTTGCTTGCGAGGCACGGAGCCAAATACATTTTTTTGTACCGATATCCAAAAGGTATGCGAACGATCGGCGCATTTCCGGTCGGGTTAAGCAATATGTCCTGGTTGCGTTTCACTGTTTTCAACGCAGGATCCGCTGCCTTGTGGACCACGTTGCTAGTTGCGTTTGGATATGTGTTTGGTGTTGCGATAGTAGAGACTGTAGAACGTAATTGGGGCTGGCTTAGCGTTGTCGCGATAGGGGTATTCGCACCTTTGGTTTGGCTTGTGTATCGCAATAATTTGACGAGTGCGCAAAAGGGATTAAGAACTCCCTAGTGTCAAAAACAAAAAATAACCACTTTTCCGGACAATCAAATGTACGGTCGATGTGCTCGCATTTGTAACAGCTCTGTTCTGTCCTTGTTGCGAGAGAACCAGAAGACCTCAACGATTCCTATTGCGAGGAAACCGAACAATGAACGTTGCCCTCCTGAGATGCGAGTATTCTAGCGAAATGTCAGGTAGTTATGCGTCCGGAGATATTTGAACCGGCACAATTCGCCCGGAGGATCCTGAGTGTGAGCATGACAATTTTCATGCTTCTGCTCGCGGGATGTGTAGGTTCGTCAATTGAAATGGAATCGCGCGGAGAAATTGCAATTCCACATGAGGTCAAGGCGTTGATGCGCAACAAAGGGGTCGAGGGATCAGATCCCGTCTTCATCCGAATTTTCAAACAGGAAAGTGAGCTTGAGGTTTGGAAAAAAAGGCGCGCCGGTGATTATGTTCTTCTAAAAACATACGAGATGTGTCGTTGGTCCGGCGATCTGGGTCCCAAACGAGCCGAGGGTGATCGCCAGGCACCTGAAGGCATATATGAAGTCACGCTGGGGAGGCTTAATCCCAACTCTAAGTATTTCCTTTCATTTGATTTGGGGTATCCGAACAAACTTGAACGCGCGAAGGGTTACTCTGGAACTGCGCTCATGGTCCACGGAGCCTGCTCGTCTTCCGGGTGCTTCGCAATCACAGACGAGCAAATCACCGAAGTGTATGCTCTAGTTCGGGACGCATTGCGCGCCGGGCAACCTTCCGTGCAGGTGCAATCACTCCCTTTTCGTATGACACCTGAAAATCTTGCGAGGCACTACGACAATCCAAACCTCAGTTTCTGGCTGGATCTCAAAGAAGCTTCCACCACGTTCGAAGTCCTGCGGCGTCCGCCAGAATTCCGGTTTTGTGAAGGAAGATATCGTTTTGGCGCAGCAAAAAACCCAGGAGCTGACTACGGCCCCCTTGGACAGTGCCCGCAGTTGGAACCACCACCGCAAAAAGTTTCAGAAAAGATCGCTGCTGACCTAAGCTCAGTTGAACAACTTCGGGAAGGGGGCGGCAATATCGTAAGTTCTTACGCCGACGGTGGAATGCACTCTAGGTTTCGAAATGTTCTTTTGGAAAAGGGAGCTGAATTCCTCGCGAGGAAAACATCGAGTAGCGCCGTACCGGTTAGCAGACCAAAGGCAGCACTGTCCGACCCATACAGACCTTTGCTGTCTCAGCAATGACTTTTTGGTGTTGTGAAGGATGTAATCGGAGCCTCGGCCTTAGCGAAGCATTCGCGCAACGGGCAGAATGATAACGAGGAGCAATGGCTGGTGAACCAAGTATATCAATAAACTGTTTCGCCCCATCCAAGACAGGATCCTGGTCAGTTTGGTATTGTGCAGATCAGGAAATGAGCGTGAATCGCCGTTTTTGATATAAAAAATCTTGGCTAGAAAAATGCCGATCAAGGTCAATCCGGCCCATGGCAGAATTGGAACGAAATCGTTGCTGGGTGGGGGGGAACTAGACACGCCAATCCATGCGAGCCACCGGGTGTTGAACAGTTCCAATTTTACGAACTGCGGCAGGATGAGTAAGCCGGTTCCCGAGATTAGTGAGACCAGGGCGGGCAAATTTAGAAATAAAACACCAAAAAGAGAAGAAACCGCAATCGCGTGCAAGATGCCGAAAAAAATGTAAGTCTGCGGAAACGCGATCCACGTGACCAATGAAATCGAAATCGCAGCTGCACCGATCATCGTCACACGTCTTACAAATCTGCTAAACTTGAGCCCTTTTCTGTGCGCAAGGACAAGGCTCACGCCGACCAGAAACATGAAGGTTCCGGCGAGCAAGCGGCCGAATGCAAGCCATACAGGATGGAACGCGAATCCGTCGATTAATCCCGAAAACTCCAGATCCCAAACAATATGAAAAAGCACAACGCCAAAAATAGCGATACCTCGCACGGTATCGATCAGCAAAACTCGCTGATTTGATAGACTTTCGTCATCATTGTCTGGACTAATCATTTCGCTCGTAGTTAAACCTTTTTCGGCCTCAGAAAACGTGCGTAGTTAATCATTTTTCCTAACCGGGAAGACCTGCAATCCCAGTTTGGTGGACCGACTCAGAATTCTAAGTCAACGAGTGGTGCTGAAAAACCCCGATCAATTTTTGCTACGATTGCTTAACTATTCTGGGTCGTCAAAGTCCACCAAGCACCTGACGATGGCCAAAGATACAGTTTTGTCGCAAAGTTTTCTTCTGCGGTTTTATCTAGTCTGATAACCTGTATGGCGTTCATATTGTCTCAGCAATATCGGTTAGAGTTGATTTAGTCGTCCAAAATGCAGCGCATCCAGCTCCAGCTCGCTCGAGTTCAGGTTTCCCCTTTCCATGCCAGAAGCCGCATAGCATTTGCGGTGACGAGTACTGTTGCGCCTGTGTCGGCAAGGATTGCTGGCCAAAGACCGGTTACACCTGCGACGGTCGTCACCAAAAACAACGCTTTCAGGCCCAGAGCCATCCCCACGTTCAGTTTAATGTTCCTCATCACCGCATGAGACAGGCTTATCATCTGGGCAACGTCCATCACCCGCCCATGCAATATGGCTGCGTCGGCAGTTTCAAGTGCCACATCCGTGCCGCCTCCCATGGCGATACCGATATCCGCGGCGGCCAGAGCCGGCGCGTCGTTGATGCCGTCTCCCACTTTGGCAACTTTCAGGCCGTCCGCGCGTAGTTCATCGACGATCCGTTGCTTGTCCTGCGGTAGAAGGTCCGCGCGCGGCTCGATGCCGAGAGCGTCTGCAATCGCCGTGGCCGTTCGGGTGTTATCACCCGTCAGCATCAGCGTGCGAATTCCCCGCGCCTTTAAGGAAGCGAGGCCGTCTATCGCATCTGTCCTTGGTTCGTCACGCATGGCGAAAAGAGCGGAAACCTTGTTGTCTACAAGCAGCACTGAAACAGTTTTGCCCTCGGCATTGAACGCATCGGCAACCGCAATCTGATTGTCAGTCATGCTGACCCGGTCGCGAGCAGCGGTCGCGGATCCAAGAAAAACCGACACACCGCCGACTCGGCCTTCGACGCCCTTTCCGGGGACCGCGCGTGCTTGGGATGCAGGCGGAATGGGTGCCTTCTCGGAGTCAGCCTTTTGCAGAATTGCGAGAGCAAGCGGATGGTTCGATCCTTGCTCCAACGCGGCTGCAAGGCTCAGCGACCGCTGATCGCTGCTCCCAAACGACCTGATGTCGGTAACCACCGGCCGGCCTTCTGTGAGGGTTCCGGTTTTGTCGAAAGCCACCGCCGTTATCGCTGAAAAACCCTCAAGCACGGCGCCGCCTTTCATCAGCAGGCCGCGCCGGGCCCCGCTCGCCAGACCGGCGGCAACCGCCGCAGGGGTGGAAATGACCAGGGCGCAAGGGCAGCCAATCAGGAGAATGGCGAGCCCCTTGTAGATCCAGTCGCTCCAGTCGGCGCCGGCCAAGACCGGCGGCACGGACGCAATCAACGCTCCCAGGACAAGAACTCCTGGCGTGTAGTAGCGCGAGAAACGCTCAATGAACCGCTCGGTCGGCGCCTTGCTTTCCTGCGCCTCCTCGACCAGCCGGACCACCCGGGCGATCGTATTGTCCTCGGCGGTGGCGGCGACCCTGACGCGCAACACTCCGTCAATGCTGATCGTGCCAGCAAAAACCGTGTCACCCTCCGCCTTGCGCCCGGGCACACTCTCGCCGGTAACCGGCGCCTCGTTTATCTCGGACGAACCCTCAAGGATTTTCCCGTCTGCGGGAATTCGATCGCCTGGCCTCACAACGATGACGTCGCCAACCGAAAGACTATCTGCGGGCACTTCCGAGATCGCATTGCCCTGTTCGAGTTGGGCAGTCTTCGGCACCAAATCGGCGAGGTCAGCGATACTCGCGCGCGCACGCCCGGCGGCAACGCCCTCCAGCATCTCACCGACCAGAAACAACAAGACGACAACGGCAGCTTCCTCGGTGGCCCCAATTAGCACCGCTCCAACCGCCGCGACAGTCATCAGCGTTTCGATTGAAAACGGGCTGCCCAAGGTCGCGGCCACATACGCACGGCGCGCCACCGGGACGAGGCCGACTAGCATGGCCAGCAGGAAAGCCCAGGGCCCCGCTGCCGGTATGAGTCGCCCGATAGAAAAAGCGGCGACAAGGAGAATGCCGCAGGCCATCGTCAGCAAGGCCTTGCGCGTCCGCCACCATGGCCGCTCTGTGTTGTGGCTCGCATGGTTCCGCGAAACGGCTTCTACCGTCGGCGCCTCGGGGTCTACGTCCCTTAAAGCCGGGGATTCGTCAAACGGCGTGATGCCGTAGCCGAGGCGTCTCACTCGTTGCATGACCTGATTGTCGGAAACCGTGCCGTCATGGCTGATCACCAAACTTGCTCCAGGCACGGACACGGCCACCTCCCCGATGCCGGGCAAGCGGCGTAAAGCGGTGTCGATCTTTGACGCACACGAGGCACAATCCATGCCCTCGACTCGGAAACGGGTTATCAGATTTGAACTGTCGGGGGTAATAGTCATTTTCGACCTCTTGCATTTTCGCTCTACAAGATAGTCTCTCTAGTAGCTAGAGCTTCAAGAGGTGTAGACGGACTTTTCTCAATCAGTCAGCTTTGTCAAAGTGCTGGCGTTTCAAATTTCATTTTCCGTTTTCGCAGTTATGGATTTCTTGAGAATTTATCTGTAAGTATTGCGAATGCGTAACTGGGTCTTAACCATACTGATTGTGTTTTATACGGGGCTTCATTCCGCCGCCGCAGTTGGTGCTGCCCAGACAGCCGGGGAGCCGGTGCTTCCAGACCAAAAAGCAGTTCAAAACGCCTCGATCGTGTCCGAAACACTCACGTCGCATAACCTCAGGTGCTGCAATCGAACGAGCAACCAAGCAAAGTCTCAAAAACTAGCCAAGTGTGGAGTCGATTGCGTGTCAATTGCGGGTTCGTTGGAACCGAGATTTTTGAAGGCGGAATTGGTTTTGGAAGATACTGTATTGCTTGGCCTTTTTTCCAAAGATCCAAAGCCAGAAGACAGGCCTCCAAGAATTTACTGACACGTGGCAGCTTTATCGCTGCAAAGCTTCCTGCGATCGTTAGTAATTTTTTGGAGAAAAGCGATGATTACTCGTCGTAATTTACTCATTGGCTCCGTCGGAGCAGTTGGAGCCTTTGTCATGCCTGCTTATGCACATGACAAGAAACAGTTCAAGATCGACCCCAAATTCGAACCGCAATCCGTACGATACTTTTCCTATCCTCCTGGGACGATAGTTGTCGATACGAAAAATCATTTCCTCTACCTCGTTCAGAGTTTCGGCAGGGCGCGCCGCTATGGAATTGGTGTCGGCAAAGCGGGATTGTCGCTGAAAGGGGAGGCGGTAATAAAACGCAAGGCGGAGTGGCCAAGCTGGCGTCCCACCGCAAACATGATACGTCGTAACCCCGGCAAATATCGGAAATACGCAAATGGTGTCCCTGGTGGACCGAATAACCCTCTTGGATCAAGAGCGCTTTACCTTTATCGAAACGGCCGGGACACCATGTACCGGATCCATGGAACCACCGAACCTTCCTCTATCGGTCGATCCGTCTCTAACGGCTGCGTTCGGATGATCAATACTCATGTTGAAGATCTCTATGAACGCGTGCCTTTAGGCACAAGAGTGGTCGTTTTGTGAGTACCCAATAGCCGAAAACTCTGGTCAGGCACGTGGCTGCATCCGGCGCGTGCCTTTACAAATGAGGGCTGCATTAGCCCAAGAAGACAGAAACCCAAGTACGAGCTTTGGACGATCATTTGTCGAGCGTTTCATCTGACCGCTTTGATCGACTTTTACGTATGGAGAGAAAAAGCATTATTTGGTTGATCTGAAATGTCTTGGCTATTTCCCCAAACAAACAAGTAGTATCTGAATGACTTACCTCTCAAGAAGATCCTTTCTTTCAGGATCGGCATGCTTTGCTAGCGTCGTTGTTAGCGGATGTGCCTCTGACAAGGCACAAATAAAACCAGTGCCATATTCTGAAGACCCAGCCTACATATCGATGTATGGCGCTATGCCAACCGAGCGGTTTCCGCTACCGGCAATTAACTTGAAAAAAGTACCAGAGCGTTTCTACCGCCAGCAAGTTGATTACAACACTCCTGAAAAAGTGGGCACACTTGTTGTCGACACGCAAAACTTTTATCTCTACCTGGTTCAGGAAAACAAAAAGGCAATGCGATATGGAGTGGGGCTTGGTCGGGCCGGATTCGAATGGTCAGGACGGGCTCGGATTGCGCGCAAGACTGAGTGGCCCAAATGGACACCACCAGAGGAAATGATCGAGCGGGAACCGGAACTCGAGAAATGGAGTTGGCGGAACGGTGGAATGCCTCCCGGGTTGGAAAATCCTCTAGGAGCGAGAGCGCTTTATATTTTTCAGGGAAATCGCGACACGCTCTATCGCTTACATGGAACTTCTGAATATTGGACAATTGGCACCGCGGTTTCCAGCGGCTGCGTCAGATTGATGAACCAAGACATAATCGATCTTTTTGGACGGGTGCCTGTCGGGTCACCGATTGTAGTATTGTCGTGAACCGACAATCGGTAAATTCAGCTGGTTACGGGGACGATGTACGGCGAATTGTCAAATTGTCCCTGATAACTCTGGGATCGATTGTTCGGCCGCACGGCCTTAACAGCTCACAAGGCCGCGGTAACCAAACATCGCGGCAATCCGATTTGATCGCACCATGCGTTAGCTGCGGCATGTCACGTTTGCTTATAAGACCGATCATGCCCAAACAACGGAACATCGTTTTCGCACACACCCTCGCGCTCAAACTCCAGAGTGGTATGAACGATGCCGAAGGAATCTGATAGTTTTTCTTTCAGCTCCAACTTGATTGCCTCCAACTGTTTCCAGTCAACTTCTTCGACGACTACATGAGCGTCTAACGCTGGAGCGTTCTCTTCCATCTGCCATAGGTGTACGTGATGTACCTCGCGAACCCCAGATGTTGCACGCAGTAGATCGACGACATCATGTCCTTCGATGTCCGGGGGACTACCCAGCATCAACGTTCTGACCGGTCCGCCAATCTCCGTCACTGCCAGATAGAGGATGTATCCCGCAATGCCGATGGTAACAGCGGGGTCGACCCATCGCATATCGAATAGGATGATCAAGGTCCCGCCGACGATTACCGCAACGGACGCCAGTGCATCCGATAGGTTGTGCAAGAACAGGGCACGAATGTTCTGACTTCCCTTTTGCATCGACCAGGTCAGTGCTGCTGTCAAAGCATCTACGCCGAGAGCAAACCCTGCGATAATCACGACCGTCCAGCCCTGGACGTCCGGTGGTTCAATCAGGCGCATTCCTCCTTCATAAATTAGGTAAAGGCCGACGATAATAAGGGTCGTATAATTGATGAGCGCAGCTACTGTTTCTATGCGTCCGTAGCCGAATGTCATACGTTCATCCGCAGGGCGCCGCGCAATCTTGCGGGCAGCGAAGGCAATAATCAGCGCGGCCATGTCTGAAAAATTGTGCAAGGCGTCTGCAATCAGTGCAAGGCTTCCGGCAAAGAGGCCGCCCACTATTTGTGCGATCGTCAGAAGGCCATTAGCCCAAATTGCCACGCCGACTCTGCGGTCGCCGCTTTGAGGATCGAGGTGCACGTGACTATGCCCGTGGTGGTCATGCGGCATCTGCGATCCCTCCGTGATCATGGATTGCAGACCTACTGGGCTTTAATCGGCCTGATCGAATGGCACGGACGCGAGTGTTCATCCAGTGACGTATGATGAACCGGTAAAGCCAGCCCCTCACTCGTCCGAATTTTTGCATGTGCTCTGAATAGAATTGATCCGGCGTTTCAAACACACCAAAGTCCTGCTCGATGCCCGTATCTTGAATGTAGGTGTCATGCCCCTCCCAACGAACCGGTGGCGCGTCAAGGCAATCGGTGCCCGCACCGAAACCACACAAGCTCTTGTTTCCGGAAAAGGTCTGCTGGAGAACGCTCAAGAATTTTGCATCTAGAATGAATCCTTCGAGATTAATCCATTTGCCGTCGAACTCGACCTCAACCCAGGAATGAAGAATTTCTTGTGGTGCGATCGGAAAGATCAAATCCGGGACGACACCACGTTGTAGCTCCTTGTGAATCGTGAACCCTCGCAGGCGGCACTTGATACCTACACCGCGCAATAGCGCCATTAGGAGCGTTCCCTTGGTGTTGCACTGGCCGTACCCATCTCGAAGTACTTCAGACGCGGGAATGTTGTCCGCCCGATTGTAGCCGAAGGCGATTTCGTTTCGAACAAAGTCGTAGATTGCGCCTATGCGATCGTACTGAGGCAGTCGGAGCCATTTCCGATCTTCAGTCAGACGGACAACGGATGGTGCGCGGTAATCGAGTAACTGCGTGGCGGCAAGAAGGGGGGCAGCATCGGGCATGTGATTGTTCCTCGTATCGACCGAGTATGTATGTAGTTTCTATAGTCGCTAGAGGTTCAAGAGGTGGCCACCCAAAAAATCTAGACTCTGAAGGGCAGCTGTTGCTCCCTGTCTGCGAACGAAATTCCGACAAGGCCCATTACTCTGGTTTCTGTACTATCTCACCCGCAAAGGGAACATGTGGGTTGTTTGATTTTCATAGTCTAATTTGCGATGCCGCCGCCCCGATTTATTTCCGAACCGAAGACGGCCATAAAGTTTAAGACATGATCCATCATCAGAGCTAAGCAAGTAATAGGCGGGGAAGATCGATTCAATAACCGTCAAAGTAATACCTAAGCACCGATCTCATCGTGATCAGTTAGGCACTCGGAGTGGTCTCGGAGTACCTCAAGTACGCGACAGTCAGCTGTGCGGCCACCGCTACACTCCTTGACCATTCGCTTCAGTTCCGTACGAAGCGCCTGTAAACGCGCGATGCGCTGTTCGACCTGCTTAAGCTGCCGACGTGCAATCGTGTCAGCCTTGCCGCAGGGCCGGTCGGGATGATCGCAGAGGTCCAGGAGCTCCCGGATTGCTTCCAATGAAAAACCAAGCTGCCGCGAATGGCGAATAAATGAAAGTTTGTCGAGTTGCTCATTACTATAGCGTCTCTGTCCCCCCTCAGTACGGTCCGGTTCTGGTAGAAGCCCGATCTGTTCATAATAGCGAATAGTCTGCACTTTCGTGCCTGTTTTCTTTGCAAGACCGCCGATCGTGAGCATGAATTAGTTATCCAAATACAAAATTATACGGAGCGAAATGGACTTTCAGCAGCGCCGAACCTAAGCCATTTGCTTCCGCGCGACAATCAAGCACGTCCGCAAATTTGAGCTTGAACCTCTAGTGGCTTTAGGAATTATACGTATTCCGAAAAAGGTAATTCAGTAGTCAGTTACTGCCACATTCGAACTGTTTGATCTCCAAACGTGTACGAACTCTGAGGTTTTTAGGACGCGCCGGATACTGGTGGTCGTGTTTTTTGGCAACCAGTTTTGCTGCTCTACCGGAAACCCACGCCACAATAGACATCCTCGCATTGGATTTGACCAAAATGAAAACAATTCACACCTCTACCGGCGCTGACCGGAACGCGTCTGTAAACCTGACAAATGATTTACGGCCACTTGTGAGGGAGAGTAGTTGGTACAACGACATGCCCGGCGAAGCAGTTTTCACCACAGTAGACGAGGGGATCTGACTTTATGGCCCGCGTATCCGGAGAAATGGCGCTAGTCCTTGCCTGGATTGTTTCTCTTGTCGCTACACTCGCAGTATTGTTCATCGGCGAAGTGTTAGGCCAAACGCCTTGCGTGCTTTGTTGGTTCCAGCGGGCCTTTATGTTTCCTCTGGTTGTTGTCCTAGGGTTTGGTCTTTGGTGGCAAGACCGCCGAGTTGGTCGCTACGGCGTAGTTTTGGCACTTGGAGGCGGAGCCGTCGCACTCTGGCACCTAGGTCTTTACGTAGGCCTGATTCCTGAGCCCATTCAACCATGCTCTGCAACCGGTCCTTCCTGCACTGACTCCAACCAATTGTTCCTCGGCGTTCCCATCCCGTTGATGGCGCTCGTTGCGTTCGCTCTCATCGGCCTGTTGTCCGCCCTGTCACTCAAGGAGACACATAAATGAACCGCCGCGCATTGATCTTATCTGTGCTCGCACTTGGCAGTGCCAGCTTCGTCGGTGCCTCCTGGTATGTGAAACGCCAAGCGCCTTTGGAGAGTGCCCAATCTCTCGTCTCAGAGGGCAACGAGGTCCTTGTTCGGCCCTACTCACCAGTCCTTGGGCCAGAAAACGCACCGGTCACAATTGTCGAGTTCTTCGACCCCGCCTGTGAGGCCTGTCGCGCGTTTCATCCAATTGTGAAAGACCTCTTGGCGCAGCATGAACCCGCGGTTCGTGTCGTGATACGTTACACGCCATTTCACGGTGCGGCATCAGAAGAAGCGATCCGAATCCTCGAAGCCGCACGAATGCAAGGTGTCTTCGAGCCTGTGCTGGAGGCTGTTTTGCGCGAACAGCCCAGGTGGGCTTCGCACGGCTCCCCACAGCCAGGTTTGATACTCGGAATTGCCGCGGCCGCAGGTCTTGATGCGGAGGCCGCGCGTACACAAATGCTTGCACCCGACGTCGTTGGGATCCTCAACCAAGACCGTGCGGACGTCGAAGCTGTCGGGGTGCGGCAGACACCAACATTCTTCGTAAACGGAAAGCCGTTGGATCCATTCGGCGATGTTGAGCTGCGGCGCCTGGTTTCGGCGGAAGTTGCTGCGGTTCAAAACTGAACTGCGATCTACAAAGGAAGAACGGCAATGAGAATAGTACTGTCCCAAACGCTGGCGGCACTCGTAATCATCATAGGGTTCTCTGCCGCCTCCGTGGCAGGCTCAGACAAAGTGCTAATTGAGGATGCATGGTCTCGCGCATCCATCGGTACCAGTCGTCCCGGTGTGGCCTACATGAAAATCCGTAATACCGGCGACCTTGCAGTAACGCTGAGAAGCATTGGTACGGATATTGCGCTGAAACCTGAAATTCACCGGACATCAACGACTAACCAAGGTGTGAGTTCCATGACGCCTGTCGGCGAAATCGAAATTGCTCCAGGAAAAGCAGTGATTCTGGAACCAGGAGGACTTCATGCGATGCTGATGGGGCTGCAACGGAAAATGACCGAGGGTGAAAGTTTCCTTATGACCCTGGCTTTTTCCGATGGTGGTGAAGTAACAGTCGAGATTCCAATCCTTAGCATCGCCGCACGTGGACCCGAGAGCTGATGCGGCAACGGCGTTTGCTTGAGTATGGCGTGTTTGGCGTCGCGGCAATCAGCTTTATTCTTTTCGTCGGCTGGTGGCGTGTCGATGGTCCGGGTGCACCGGAACCTTCCGATCGGCGTCCCCTTGATTTTCCTGCGATGGAGTTTCGGCTCACTGACCACGCAGGAAACGCGGTGGGCCCTGAAGTCCTAACTGGCCGCGCGACGATGGTGTTTTTCGGTTTCACTTTCTGTCCCGACGTTTGCCCCACCACGCTCTCGGAGATATCGAGTTGGCTTGAGATGATGGGCGAGGACTCGGACCAACTTAATGTGATTTTCATTACAGTTGACCCCGAACGCGATACCGTCGACGCAATGGCTGAGTATGTGGGTTACTTTGATGCTAACATCCGGGGTTGGACCGGAACGAATGAGCAAATCGCGGTAGCGGCAGATATGTTCCGGGTCACCTATGAAAAGGTACCGACAGACGGTGAAGACTACACCATGAACCATACCGCGAGCGTCTTCTTGTTCAAAGCAGACGGTCAGTTTTCTGGGGCTATCGACTACCACGAGCCCCGAGAAACCGCAGTGCCCAAAATTCGCCGCGCAATGACTGAAAAAGAGGAAGTGCCTCAATGAGCAAGAGGTATCTGATGAATGTCGGTGTGGCTTCAACGGTCGACTCGCCAAACTGATCCATACTCAAGGAGCGTCTTAACGGATGCTCCCCGGGCTGCAAGCGAACAGTACCGGCATCCCCAAACCGCATCACCGCTTCTTGGCTATAAGTGCATTCGATCCATAACGAAAAGGCTCTGCTCCATGAAAAAATGTCTCACTGCTCTCATGTTCACTCTTGCATTGTCGTCATCTACGCAGGCATTCGCTGACCAAAGTCTAGTCGAGGTCCGCAAGACCAACGGTTGCGGCTGTTGCCTGGCTTGGATGGAGCATCTTGAGGAAAATGGTTTCAATACGACCGGCGAAGACATGTTTGCCGGACCGTTGACGCGGTTCAAGATCGACAATGGCGTGCCCCAGCGAATGGCCTCTTGCCATACGGCACTTGTTGACGGCTATGTAATCGAGGGTCATGTCCCGGCGACCGATATTCGGCGTCTCCTATCAGAACGTCCAGACGCGATTGGTCTCGCCGTGCCCGAGATGCCGCTCGGCTCACCGGGCATGGATCAGAGCGACATGCGAGAAGCCTATGATGTCTTCCTGATTCGGCGGGACGGTTCGACGGAAGTGTTCGCGAGTTATGCGAGTAATTGAGCGCACCTAAAGGATGGCAATGATGAGACCAATTCTGACGATCGGGTTGGCAGGCGTTGCAACTGCGTTCTTTGTCGATCAGGTATCGAAGTCAATCATCGTCGCAAACAAAGCCAGTTTGACTCCCAGTGTCTCCGTCTTTCCTGGTCTCAATCTTACTTACTTGCAGAACAGCGGCGTGTCATTTGGACTGCTGGGTGAAGTGCATTGGTTTGTTCTTGTCGTGCTGGCGTTTGCCGTCTGCGTCTGGCTGTCGGTGCTTTTGATACGTGCCGCGAGCAGGTTCGAGGCCTTGGCCTATGGAATGATCATTGGTGGTGCTCTCGGAAATGTCACGGATCGGCTGCGATATCGCGCAGTGACTGACTTCCTTGACTTCTACTTTGGCGCAGCACATTGGCCGTCCTTCAATATGGCCGATGTTTTCGTGGTTGGCGGCGTAGGATCATTACTTCTTTCTCCGTGGTTGGCCGCTCGATATGCTGATTCCAGCTGAGACAGAGTAGCGTTCTTTCAATAGAATTTACGCGACCCGCATACATAAAATCAGCAGGCATGAGGTCCCGAATAATATCCGCTTGGCGCAATGCTGGGCGCACGGACGACGGAAACTGAAGGAAGTGTTCGACCGCGATGCCTCCGAGATCACCGCCGAGGGCTTGCGCCGAATCGCCGAGTTCTACAGGGTCGAAGCTGATATCCGAGGCACGGCGCCCGGGTAGCGGCTCTCGGCCAGACAGACCCGCACCGCGCCTCCTGTCGCCGCCTTCGGACCATGGTTGTAAGAGCAACGCCTCCGGGTCTCCGCCAAGTCTCGTCTCGGCGAGAAGTTCACCTATATTCATCGTCACTGGGACGGTTTACAGACCTTCCTTCACGATGGCCGTGCCGAGATCGATTGCAACAGTGTCGGGAATTTGATCCGGCCAATTGCATTGAACAGGAAGAATGCCTTTTCCGCCGGCTATGACGAAGGTGGCCGCATCGCATCTCACATCGAGACCACGAAAATTAACGGCGTGGAGCCCTTCGCCTATCTCAAGACGACCCTCGAGGCCATCGCCGACGGCCATCCGAAAAGCCGGATCGACGAACTCCTGCCATGCAACTTCACGCTGTCAAAATGAAGCCTCGTGGGGCGCAAACTTGCTTACAGAATAGCGGAACATGACGCAAAAGGAAATTACGGCGATCAACATGGATCCGATGGAGCTTCTACGGCGCATTAAGAACTCAAAGGATATGCACTACGGTTACCGATGACCGAGCCACGGCCGGGCAAGCCCCTTGTTGATAAGAATTTGGCTAACGTTTTTGCCATTGATGAGAACTCGAGCAAAAGTCCGGCCGTACTTGTCCTTGCCGTTCCGGAGTATCTGAATTCGCTGGCCGTCCGCCAGCTCGACGAGCCGGCATTTGGCCTTCTTTGCCATCTGGATCTCATTAGAACACTTTCCCTTGATCTCCGCAGTGTCCAGGCCAAGGACGCGCTCGCGCTCCGAGCCGCGTATCATGCTAATCAGGAAACTGTCGCCGTCCCAAACGCGCAATTGCTGTGGCTGACACGTCGCATCACAGAGATATGCGGCAATAACGATGTGGCTGGTCATTCTCTGTTGAAGTCACCGATCCCAGACAGATCGACGCCAATATCCACCTTATTCGGATCCTGCGCCCATAGCTGTTGCCGCAGTTCGTTCTTTGGGTCCGACCCAGCAATTTCGCTTTCCGTTTCCATCGCACCTTCTTCGGAGACGGACCGGTCCGGAACTCCCAGTTCAACGCTCTCTCCAGTATCTTCCGCCATGAACACATACTCCCCATCGAAATACCCAGTCTGGTACGCCTCGATGGCATCTGTGAAGGCTTCCGGAACCGGCGCGCCGTACCACTTCGTCACGATCTTGTAGACACGGGCAAAAAGTGCGGTCCCGATCTTGATGTTGTTGCAGGCGTCGAACACATCCGCGGTGACCTGCGACTTGTCGGTGATACCAATGCCAACCGGGTATTGCGTGATCCCGACGCGGACAACGGCTTTGCCGAGGTGATCCTGAACCAGCTTCATGGGGTCGGTTCCGGATGGGGGCGAAATGACACCCTAAGAGTTACCAATCGGACGAGCCAGAATTCTTGGGTATACAGGTGCGGTAGAGTCTACCGGTTGCGCGATATGCCCTCTTAAGCAGACCTGACGGAAGACAGGAACTTGCTGACTTCGGCTTTGAGGTGATTGGACTGCTCGGCAAGTTGCTCCGCAGAAGAGTGAATTTGGTTCGAGGATGCACCCGTCATCTCGGCGGCTTTATTAACCCCTGCAATGTTTTCGGAAAGACCCTGTGTGCCTCGAGCGGCCTCATCGACGTTGCGGGCGATTTCCTGTGTTGCTGCGTCCTGCTCTTCGACCGCAGTCGCGATTGCCGTCGATATGACGTTCATTTCCTCGATGATTTTGCTGATAGAGCCAATTGCGGTCGCGGCATCAGAGGTTGCTCCCTGAATTGCCCCGACCTGACTTGCAATCTCGGCTGTCGCTTTCGCCGTCTGTTCCGCCAGTTGTTTGACCTCTGATGCGACCACTGCGAACCCTTTCCCGGCCTCGCCGGCGCGGGCAGCTTCGATGGTCGCATTCAAGGCAAGAAGGTTCGTTTTTTCTGCTATATCGTTGATCAGACCGACCACATCGCCAATCACCTGCGCCGCGGACGTCAGTGATTGAACCTTCTCGTTGGTTTCACGCGCACTATCGACGGCTTTTGACGAAAATTGTGTTGAACTGGAAACCTGCCGCGAGATCTCTGTTACAGAAGATGCCATCTCTTCTGTCGCACTGGCGACGGTTTGGACATTGGCAGCAGTTTCCTCGGATGAAGCCGATACCGCCGCAACCTTCCCAGAAGTATCTTCCGCGCCGGCTCGCAGGCTTCTAGAGGCCTCGGTTAGATGCTGCGCGGCTGTGGAAACCCCATCGACTACGCCGCCTACAGAGGTTTCGAATTCCGAAGCCAGACGCTCAAGGGGAAAAAACGGAGGGGGATCGCCCACCGGTACGGCCAGGTGTGGATCCGCGAGCCCGGTGGGCACGCGGATTTGCGCCTGGTCCTGCACGAGGGAGCGACGCCGGCGTGCCGGTGGCGCGAGTGAGGAAGGATGGGGAGACCGTTTTTTGCCCTTGGTGGGGGAGGGGGAGCGGCGTTTCCCCTCTCCTGACAGGAGCATGATGCCCGCCTGCAGGGCGGCCTATTTGGGGATGGCAAACGGAGTGCGCAGGGCGACGCCCGGAGGCGGGAGGATCGTCACCAGATGGCCGAGACGGGTGCCTGCGCCTGGCTCGGGGAGCGCAGCGACTAGAGCCGTGCCCAAAGGGTGCCGCACAAATTCTGTTTACCTCTTGAGAGCATTAACGAATGCCGAAATTTCGCAACAGACTTTTGCAGCACTCCCCTGTCACATCAGCGCCCACCCAATAGTGTGACTCCGACAATAGATTTGCCGCTTACCAGGCTCGGCTAACTTCCAAGTTCGCCATGGTATAACCGGGCATCGGTTCTGTCCGGGCCAAGCGCGTGAAGTCCCGATCGACGGTCGCATTCGTGTCGCCAATCTGGTTGGCGTCCAGTGAGCTTCTGCCGATTTCGTGGACACCAAGTTAAGGTGTTTGCCATGAAACTGGAGCGATGGAACGCAACGAAGGAAGTTCAGCCACGAATACAAGCTTGAGGCGGTGTCCACGAAATCGGCAGAAGCTCAAGAGCGGAGAGGGAAGACGAATGAGCAATCAGGAACGAGAAGCTGACTTTTTCGAATGGGTGGCGTTGGCATTCGTTTGGGGTTGGGTCGGAACGGTCATCGTTCTTGTCGTTGCCGCTATTCTGAGTATCTGGATGCATGGCGTGCTGGGGCTTGAGCACGGCTACTCGGAACCGCGTCAAGCAAAACTGGAAGCCCAAACTCGCGTCGCCCTATGGTCGGAGATGCATTCCTGCATCCAAGACAGGGCTGTGATCAAGCGCTTCGACTACTCGCAGGACCGCGTTGATCTCTATTGCGAAACCAGAAAGGTGGAAGCAAATGAGATGCTCACTAAACTGATCAGCGAAGGGGTGACGCTCAAGAAACACCATGCGGAAGGGTTCGCGATTCACAGTGGTTGGCAGGTTCTAGCTGGGCTAACTTGGCTTGCTTGGATTCTGGTGTCGCCGATCCTTATGCTTTTCGGTGCCTTGTTTGCGGCGATATTAGCCGTCAACGGCTGGAACCAAACCGAGGACAACAGCAAAACCTTCGTTATCGTTCTTTGTGTCGCCTTCCCGCCGCTTGCGACCTTGGCGCTTTACATCGCTCTGGAGACCTTGGCTCCGGGCACTTGGAACAATGAGATCAAACGAGTATTCATCAGCGCGGCGGCAATATTCTCGGTTCTGGCGTATGTCGCCTCTCGGAAAAACGCCAAGAAAATTGAGGAGCAGGTTGAAGAATACAATGCGAAGGTCGAAGCCATGGAGGCGGACCGGGCTAAACAAACTCGCTCCAACAAAGGGGGACGGGTCACTCACTCCCAACCTTAGCGCGTGCTTTGGAACAAATCTTGTTCTGCCCCCTCAATCGCATGTCAGGCTGCTCCGCGCTTCCTGCGCCGGAACGTTTCATTATCCTCACAACAGTTTCTGAGTTCCGTGTCTTGCTGGAGCCTTAGATCCCAATGGCGGAACTCGGCAACGATGGCTTCGCCGGCGCTGATGTGCTCTTCCCTGCCTGGATGATTGTCAGCTCTAACGGCCCGGATCGTAATGAGCCCGAGGTGTTGAAGGTAGTCGAGCTTGCCCCTGAAGCTGTTGGGATGCATGTCCAGGCAGGCCGCCAGTTTGCCCCGTGTGACAGGGCCGAACTGAGCGTTCAGCCGCGCGAGGAAGATAAAGAAGCCGATTGCCTGCAATGCACATGTCGGCGTCTCGCTTGGCCGCCGGCGTTCTCTAATCTGGCAAGAAGTGTGATGGATAAGCAGGCCGATATTGGAGCCTTCGACGTGGGCACCTTCCGGATCCCCGATCACGCGCTGCACTTCCTTCAAGAAGGCCACCATGGGCTCAGGAACCGACAGCTCATGCCATTTCTTGAAGTTTTCGCGATGTTCGACGACCTCGATCAGCTTGAGGCGCTTCAAATATTCAAGGAGATGTCGAACGCCGGTCGGCGTTACCCCGAAATATTCGGCAAGCCTGGGCGCTGACACACTTTCACCGCTTGCCTGGAACCAGGCTATGGCATTCAAAATACCGTAGCTTTTCAGGGCTTTGGATGATGTATCGCCTTTATTTGCGCAGTTTAACAATTTGGAATAGGCGACCAGAAACAGAAGGGGGCCGGCTGGCAGTTTATTTTCTTGGTTCATTACGGCGTGAAACCTAAATCAATCGCGGAAATCGGCGCGGCGGCACCGCCCCGGCTCCTTACTCATTGGGTAAATGACTTTCGATATGTGTGGCCGTCGAGTTTGAACGTGGACGACCAGATTCCGAGGGATTTTGAGCGGGCGATTTTTTCGAAAGACCCATATTCCGGGACAATCAGAGTACCTTCGGCCCTGGCGGCGATCGCCATACCTTCAGTCAACGCTTTTTTTGCGACATCGGACCCGTCCGGCAGGAAGCAGCGGCCAAGAACGGTTGCGTATCCGCCCGATCCTTCCTTGATGCAACGAATAGTGTAGCCGAGCGTGTTTTCCGTCAGCCAACCCGCGGCGACGGCTCCGCAAGGCCACGAAATTCCTTGATAGTGAGCGCGTTGGGTGAGGGCACACGCAGACACGCCAAAAAGTTTCACGGTGAGACCACTCTCCACGATCTGGAAACTGGATCCGTCGATAACGCTGACTTTTCCTTCGATGGAATCCGCCTGTGCACCGGCGGGCAGCAGCACGTTTAGGAGGAATATACCGAAGGCAATACACTTTTTGCGTGACATGAGTGCCATATGACAGCTCATTCTCTCGCAAACAAGTCTTCAGTAGATCAATTTGTGTGATGGTAGTGATTTGACTAGATGGTCAAGCAATTGAGTGCTTTAGAACGGATCTAGGCGCTATCCTACACGTAAGGTTGCGCAAGAACCCGTCGGCAAATATCGATAATACTATGACGCATCGGTAAGCGACCGATTTTCTTTGCGCCGCTTGCTGTACCGCTCAAGGTCACCGCTAACCAAACCGTTGCCGCTGATATATTTTTCTGCGGCTCTACGGGCGACTTTTACGTTCACGTCAGTTTGCAGGTCAGCCAAACAGAACTTGTCAAAAATGCGAATAAATTCGTGAAGCGCTTGCTGGTACATGGGCTGCACCGCGCAATGGCCTTTCATGTAACAATCGCAGCCTGCGGGATTGTCGCACTGCGCGAACTGCCAGCCACTTCGCTGCTCGCAAATCGAGATGACTTCCGAGACAAGAATGTCGCTGATCGGGCGAGAGAGGATGATGCCTCCGTACTTTCCGCTGCGGGTATCCAAGAGTCCGACCTTCGCCAAGCTCGACGTTGTTTCATTCACCGTCGATCGTTTGGTGTCGAGAACCTGACAGAGTTCGGGCGTCAAAACCCGGCGTTCTTTGTCCTCCTGAGCGTCGAGGTAGAGGAAGAGCCTGACGGCCAGGTCAGAATGGCTTGAAAGTCGCATCTACTTTAATTCCATGCGGCCGGCCCTTCCGGCCGATTGCCGTCCTTGGCCTTGTTCCAGTGGAAGAGCGATTTGGATAGGGCAAGCTGCCCGTTCTTCGCCTTCGTGATGATGCCGTTCAGATATGCGCCTGGAGACTGGATCAGTCCGGCTTCGTGTTTTTCGAAAATGAGGGCGACGGCGACCGCGGCCTGTTCTCGGCCGAGCGCAAGGGTTGCTGCGTTCCAAGTGGAATCCGCGATCAACAGGTGTCCTCTCATCACAGTTTCGACCGTGTTTATTATGTCCGCCCAGGTCGGAGTTTTGTCAGAAACCACCCATTCCTTAAATTGTGGGCAAAGCAAAAGCAAAGTTTTTGGATCCACGGGTCTTGCTGCAAGCTTTTCCGGTTGTTTTGGACCCGGGCGTCGCAAAGGCTCTTTCTCAGAGCCATTTTCATCGGCGGAGCCGATGTCAGAAGGGAACTGTTGTTCGGCGGGAGCCGAACGCCGTTTCGTGTACAACGAAGAATCTGTTTTCTGGACTGTACTCTGTATGAAGGTGCCGCTAGTGGGACCCATGGGTGCCATTTTTGATACCCTGGGGAACTTTTCTTCAGCGTTATCAACATCGCAGTCCCTATGGGAAAACTTCTCGCTCGCGGCGGCATAAGCGGTTTTGACGCGCTCCAACAGAGTTTCCAAGGCGTCGCACAGCTCGGCCAGCTCGTGGAGCGGAGTATTCGGCCGGCGCCGTTGAACGATCGCCTGAAGATTACGAGCGCATGTCTCCCAGGGACCAGCGATCTGATGGTCGGACGCGGTTTCGATGATGCTGGCAATCAGCCTGCGGGAAATCGTGAACTTGCGACTGTGCTCGCGGTGCTGAACGGCCCGTTGTTTGTCCCGCTCGAATAGATCCTCCAGTTCGGGCGTTTTCAGACCGAGAGGGGAGAGGTCGATACCGAAGGACGACGCCAGCACGATCTTGCCGTTCTGATCGCGCTTTCCGAAGCGCTGCCCTTTGGGACTGTCTTTGAAGCTGATCAGGCCCGCTTCGGCAAGCTTACGAAAATTGCGGCGGAGAGCGGACAGCTCGAAAGAACACTCGCAGACAAGGCGGGAATTATCGGGCCAGACGATTGGCCGGCTTGCCCCTGTCCAGTCCTGTTCCTGGCTGAAACTGAGGAGTTTGTTCATGAGTTCGATCGCCTGGGAATTGAGCCGCAGGAGATGGGTAACGCGGTTGAATGCGGTGACGGCGCGTCTTTTATCGACGGCAGTCTGAGTGCCCCATTCGTCGGCAAGCGACATGGCATCGTTTATGGCAGGCGTGATCTTTCGCAGCCCGGACGGCCTTGGCTTCGGCATAGGGAATATCCTTTTTTAGGCACGACTTTCCCGTGCGCCGAGGTGGCGTTTTGCGTTGACTGATTGTCCGGAGATCCCTATCCTCAGATCACATTTCAGAACTGATCTTCGAGTTGGCGCTCGAGGATTTTGAGGACAGAGCTTCCGTCGCTTCGGCTACGGGAGCTTTTTTCTTTTTAGGTTTGGCTCAATCTTCCTTTTGATACCATTTTTTTCGGTGTTGATTGATTCATCAAATTTCGCTCAAGCTAGTCTTGGAATCGCCTCCAATCAAGTTTGAAGAAGGTCTATCTAGCGTTTCTGCCGCTGCACAATTTTGAACGTGCCGCTCCACATTTTTGGACCTCCCGCTGCACACTTTTGAAACTCTCGCTGCACATTTTTAATTGTACTATCAGGGACTAGCGCGGATTTATCATCCTTGTAACCTCCATTTCGAGACACATGCAGAAGGATGGGCATCAATTCCTCATTGTAGGGTCTTTAAAAGGCTTGCAGCAGAGTCAAAAGCGATTACAACGCGACACGGAATTGTTGCAGCCAGGGCACGAACACGCGGAAAAGATTATAGATACCGTTTGATATCGCTTTATAGAGTGTTACTGAGCGGTTAAAACTCAGCCCGTTTAGACAAATCAAGGGGTGGTCATGGTGGCCGTTAAAGGTGGTGAAAGCCGCCGCAGGCTTATCGCCGGGCTGGAAGACACGCTGGGGTCTACGGTCCTGTCGGCGCTGTCGGACGAGGCCGTCGTTGAGATCATGCTCAACCCGGACGGACAGTTGTTCATCGAGCGTGTCGGCAAGGGCATGGAGCCCTCGGGCGAGATGACATCCCATGACGCCCAGATCATCATGGGCAAGGTCGCCCATGCGCTCGGCACGGAAATCACCTCCGACAAGCCGATCATTTCCGGTGAGCTGCCGATAGGCGGTCATCGTTTTGAGGGTCTTCTGCCACCGGTCGTTTCCAAGCCGTCCTTCACGATCCGCAAGAAGGCATCGCTCCTCATCCCGCTTTCCAAGTACGTCGAGGATGGCGTGATGACGGACGGCCAGGCCGCCGTGATCCGTGATGCGGTTGCCGGTCGCAAGAACATTCTGGTTTCGGGCGGCACGGGCACAGGCAAAACGACCCTGACGAACGCGATCATCGCGGAAATGGTGTCCGTTGCTCCGGATCATCGCCTCGTCATTCTGGAAGATACCGCGGAAATCCAGTGCGCGGCCAGGAACGCTGTGATCCTGCACACGTCCGACACCGTGGACATGCAGCGGCTTTTAAAATCGACCATGCGCTTGCGTCCAGACAGGATCATTGTCGGCGAAGTGCGCGATGGCGCGGCGCTGACGCTGCTCAAGGCATGGAACACGGGTCACCCGGGTGGCATTGCCACTGTTCACTCCGACAATGCCTTCACCGCACTGACGCGCCTTGAACAGTTGATCGCCGAAGTGTCTCAGCAGCCTATGCCCCAAGTCATCGCAGAAGCGGTTGACCTCATCGTCTCGATCGAGCGCTCCCCCGAATTTGGGCGCATCGTTCGGGACATTGTGTCCGTCTCCGGCTTTCGGGACGGCACTTATGACGTCCGCTCAGCCGTTGCATCACAGTTCCTCAACAAGAATTCCAACGACAGACAAGGGACCCTTCATGTCGCGTAATTTTGTATTTCTTCTCTTTCTCGCCGGTGCAGGACTGTACCTAATTGAACCAGCCTTTGCCTCTGGTGGCGGTTCGCTTCCCTGGGAAGGTCCGCTTCAGCAGATCCAGGCCTCCATCAACGGTCCTGTCGCTGGCGCCGTTGGCCTGATCGCGGTCGCGATCGCCGGCGGCATGCTGATCTTCGGCGGCGAGCTCAACGACTTCGCCCGCCGCATGGCCTACGTGGTTCTGGTTCTCGGGATCCTTCTTGGCGCGTCCACGATCGTCGGCCTGTTCGGTTCTTCCGGTGCCTCCATCGGCATCGCTCCCGAAGTGGAAGCGGCAACCGTGGACCCGGCTCGTGACTGATGCGCCGGGCCTCAACAGAGCGCGGATCCACCGCGCTCTTTCACGCCCGACACTGTTGTTCGGGGCAGACCGGGAGCTGGTGCTCGTGACCGGTCTTGCCTCGGTCATTCTGATTTTCGTGATCCTGAAACCCTATGCCGCCGTGCTCGGCGTAGCGATCTGGATCGTGGTGGTTGGCGTGCTGCGGATGATGGCCAAGGCGGACCCGCGGATGCGCGCTGTCTATCTGCGGCACGTCAAATACCGCGCCTATTACCGGCCGACATCCACGCCCTGGCGGAAATACTGAACATGGTTGCCCTCAAAAAATTCCGGCACGTTGCGCCGTCCTTTTCCGACCTGCTCCCTTACGCGGCGCTGGTCGACAACGGCATTGTGCTCCTGAAGGACGGGGGCCTGATGGCCGGCTGGTATTTTGCCGGGCCGGACAGCGAAAGTTCTACTGCGTTTGAGCGGAACGAAGTCTCCAGGCAGATCAACTCGGTTCTGGCTCGCCTCGGCAACGGCTGGATGATCCAGATGGAAGCGGTTCGCATTCCCTCAACTGGATATCCGGACAGGGAAAGCTCGCATTTTCCGGACCCCGTCACGGCTTTGATCGATGACGAGCGCCGCCAGCGGTTCGAAGCCGGGGAGGGGCATTTTGAGAGCCAGCACGCCATCATCCTGACCTACCGGCCGCCGGAGAAAAACAAGTCCAAACTGGTGAAATACATCTATTCGGACGACGCCAGCCGCAACACGTCTATTGCCTCCCGGACGCTTGAGCACTTCAAGACGACGATCCGGGAATTTGAGCAGTATATGGCGAATGTCGTCTCGATCCGGCGCATGGAAACCCATGAAGTGCCGGAAATAGAAGCGGGGAGGGCAGGGGAGAGGCGTGGCCGTTACGATGATCTCCTGCAGTTCGCACGCTTCGCGCTGATCGGAGAAAACCATCCGATCCGCTTGCCTGACATTGCGATGTATCTCGACTATCTGGTGACGGCGGAATTCCATCACGGTCTCAACCCCATCATCGACGGCACCTATGTCGGTGTCGTGGCGATCGACGGGTTCCCGGCCGAAAGCTGGCCGGGGATCCTCAACGCGCTCGATCTGATGCCGATCACCTATCGCTGGTCGAGCCGGTTCATATTTCTCGATCCGATCGAGGCGCGCTCGGTGTTGGAAAAGACACGCAAGAAGTGGCTGCAGAAGGTGCGGCCGCTGATGGACCAGCTCTTCAAGACCAATTCCGGATCGCTCGATCAAGACGCCATGGTGATGGTCGGGGAAACCGAGGACGCGATTGCCGAGGCGAACTCGCAACTCGTCGCCTTCGGCCACTACACGCCTGTCATTGTGCTCTTCGACACGAACCAGGCGCGGCTTCAGGAGAAGTGCGAGGCGGTGCGCCGGCTCGTGCAGAACGAAGGCTTTGGCGGCCGCATAGAAACCCTGAACACCACCGAGGCATTCCTGGGAAGTCTGCCGGGCGTTTCCTATGCCAACGTTCGCGAGCCGCTGGTGAGCACACGCAATCTCGCGGATCTGGCTCCGCTCAATTCCGTCTGGGCCGGATCGCCGGAAGCGCCATGCCCCTTTTACCCAGTTGGATCGCCGCCCCTCATGCAGGTGGCGTCCGGCTCCTCGCCGTTCCGGTTCAATCTCCATGTCGGGGATCTGGGGCATACGCTGATCTTCGGGCCGACAGGTTCGGGTAAATCGACGCTTCTGGCGCTGATCGCAGCTCAGTTCCGGCGCTATGAGAACGCCCAAGTGTTTGTCTTCGACAAGGGCAAGTCGATGTATCCGCTGACGCTTGCCGTCGGCGCGGATCACTATGACGTCGGCAGGTCGGACACCCTTTCCTTTGCACCGCTCTCATCACTCGAGGACGACACCGACAAGGCGTTCGCTGCCGAGTGGCTGGAAACCCTGATCGAAATGCAGGGCGTGAAGGTCCTGCCGGAGCACCGGAACGCCATCACCACGCAGATTAACCTGATGTCGAAGTCTCAGCGCCGGTCGCTCACCGATTTCGTGTCGGGCGTCCAGAACCGGGAGATCAAGGACGCGCTGCAATATTACACGGTGGACGGCCCGATGGGCTCGCTCCTCGACGCCGAAGAAGACGGCCTCTCGCTCTCCAGGTTCCAGACCTTCGAGATTGAGGAGCTGATGAATATGGGTGACCGGAACCTGATCCCGGTCCTGCTCTATCTGTTCCGCCGTATTGAGAAGCGCCTGATTGGGACACCAAGCCTGCTTATCCTGGACGAGGCCTGGCTGATGCTCGGTCATCCGGTGTTCCGCGACAAGATCCGGGAATGGCTGAAGGTTCTGCGCAAGGCCAATTGCGCGGTGGTCCTGGCAACGCAATCGATCTCGGATGCCGACAGATCCGGCATCATCGACGTTCTGAAAGAAAGCTGCCCGACAAAGGTTTGCCTGCCCAATGGCGAGGCGAGGATTTCCGGGACCCGCGCGTTTTACGAAAAGCTCGGCTTCAACGACCAACAAATTGAAATCATCGCCTCCGCGATCCCGAAGCGGGAGTACTACGTCACGTCTCCGGACGGGCGCCGGCTCTTCGACATGGCGCTCGGCCCGATCACGCTGTCCTTCGTTGGCGCGTCCGCCAAGGACGATCTCAAGCGCATCGAAGACCTTCACTTCCACTACGGCGACAAATGGCCCACTGAGTGGCTCAAACAAAGAGGAATTGCCAATGCCGAACAGCTTCTTGGCTAGATCGCTCGCCAGCGTTCTTTGTGTGATCGGAATTGCAGGACCGGTCCAGGCTGGTGGCGCGGTCACCGGTGCGACCGAGTTCACCCAGATCCTCAACAACAGCGAGCTTATTGCCCTCGGCGGTCAGAACGCCGAGCAGATTGCCAATCAGGTGCAGCAAATCGGCAACCAGATCCAGATGATCGAAAACCAGATCTCCATCTACGAGAACATGCTGCAGAACACGCTCTCCCTGCCGATGCAGGTTTGGGGTGAGGTTGAACAGAACCTCGGTCAACTGCAGAGCCTGGTTCAGAAGGGTCAGGCCATGGCGTTCTCAATGGGCAACCTCGACGACACGCTGAAGCAGCGGTTCCAGAGCTACGCCGACTTCGCGAAGAACGGCCTGCCGGACGGACAGTCGTTTTCGGCCATGTACCAAGGCTGGTCCGATACCAATCGGGACACGATCTCCTCGACCTTGAAAGCGGCCGGATACACCTCAGACCAGTTCGCGACCGAAGAGGACACCATGCGCCAGCTCCGGCAGCATTCTCAGTCCGCCGAAGGCCAAAAGCAGGCCCTGCAAGTGGGTCATGAGATTGCAGCCCAGCAAGTCGAACAGATGCAGAAGCTTCGCGGTCTTGTCTCCCAGCAGATGACCATGATGGGCACCTGGTACCAGTCCGAGCAGACGAAGAGCGATCTCGCTCAGACGAAAAGGGAAAAATTCTTCAATTCCACACTTCCACCCATGACGGGCGGGCAAGAAATGAAAGTAGAGTTCTGAAAATGAACAAATCTTATATCTTCATAGTCGCTCTACTGATTTTGAGTGCTACAGCGATCGCGACCTTTATCTTTGTATTTCAAGGCAAATCTGAAACCAAGCAGGAGAAATACGAAAATAGGTCAACCGCCTTTGATCCCACCAAATACCCCATGACGGGTGGGCAAGAAATGAAACCTGATTTCGGCAATTCGAAAGGTGGGAACTGATGACCACCAAAAAACGGATTGTTCTGTTTACAGCCATTTTGAGCCTGTTTTTCGGATCAAGCATGGCACTGGCACAAGACGGCACAATATTGTCGACTGTCCAAAATCAGATACAAGCGGCGGCACAAGGATGGCAAACGACGATAGCCGATGCCGCTCGTTCGCTATTTTGGATCCTTGCTGGAATTGAATTTGGCATAGCGGCCGTCTGGCTGGCCGTTCAGGCCGCCTCTTTGGAAACCTGGGTCTCAGAGCTCATTCGCCGTGTCATGTTCGTCGGCTTTTTTGCCTTCGTGCTCACCAATGGGCCGAGTTTCGCTCAGGCGATTGTAGACAGTCTTTTTCAGATCGGTGCCGGAGGTGGATCTGCTTCACCTGCTAACATTTTCAACGCTGGGATTACCGTCGCCGGCATCATGTCCAACAATGTACAGTTCGGTCTATTGGCAGATAACGGCCTCGCGATTGCTTCGGTCATAGCAATGGTCGTGGTGGTCATCTGCTTTTCCCTTGTCGCTGCAATTTTCGTCGCAGTGATGGCCGAAATGTATATTGGAATACTGGCGGGCATTATCATGCTCGGCTTGGGAGGTTCCTCGCATACCAAAGATTTCGCTATCAGATACCTGGTCTATTCGTTCTCGGTCGGCATGAAGCTTATGGCTCTCGTGATGATCGCAAAAATTGGATCTGACACCCTTATCGGATTAGCACAAAACGTATCTCCAGATGACGAGTTCATTGCAGCTCTAACAATCGCCGGCATATCGGTCGTGATTTTCATGATCGCTATCTACGTCCCACAGATCATTCAGGGTGTCGTCCAAGGCGTTTCCGTCAGCAATGGTATGGAAGTCATTCGTCACGGAACACAGACCAGCACTTTCGCTGCCGGAACCGCTATCGGCAGCGCTCAAATGGCCGCCGGTGCGAAGGCAGCATACGAAACCGCCAGGAACGATGGATCTTCGAGAGGGCAAGCTGCGGCTCAAGCAGCCATGGCTCCCTTTGCAGCCCTTTCATCAGCAGCCGCAGACAAGCTCTCTGGCGCCCCGCATGCAGGAAATGCCTCGGCGCTAGGCCTCGCCAATCACAAACTGCGGCAAACCCTGCCGAACAAGCCAACTGGCGGATCTTCGCCTAAATCCTCCTGAGCAATAGGCAGTTAGATGGCAAAACAAACTCCAATTGATAATCCATATCTTGCCGCACGGATGGAATGGAACGAGCGATACGGCTCCTACATCCGCACCGCCCGCGTGTGGCAAGGTGTCGGTCTTATTTCCCTGGCGATGGCGACAATCGGCTTCGGCTTCGCACTCTACCAGAGCACCCAGGTCAAACTGGTCCCGTATATCGTCGAGGTGGACAAACTCGGCACGCCTGCGATCGGCGGGTTCCCGGCTCAGATCGAATATGCCGACGAACGCGTCGTTCGCTCCATGCTCGGAGCCTGGATTGCTAACTTCCGTTCTGTCACGCCGGATACGGTCGTTGCGAAGGGCTACATCGACCGGGTCTACGCAATGCTCCGGCAGACAGATGTCGCCACCCAGAAGGTCAACAACTTCTACCGGACGAACTCTCCGTTCGATCGGGCGCAGTCCCGCACCGTGTCCGTCGAGGTGACCAGCATCGTGCCGCTCTCCAATCAATCCTATCAGATCGACTGGACCGAGATCGAACGGGACCGGAAGGGCAAGGAGCTTCAAACGAAGCGCTGGCGCGGGGTAGCAAATGTCACGCTCTCGCCTCCACAGGACGAAGCGATCATCCGGCTTAATCCGATCGGCCTTTATCTCAAGGACTTCGACTGGACCGCTCAACTGTAAGCAATCCACGCGCTCAGAAAGTAAGAAGAATGTTTCGGAAAACCAGACGGCACGCGGGCTTATGCTTGTTCGCGGCCGCAGCTGCCATCACCGCCTTGCCTGTTCAATCCTTGGCTGCTGACTACACAGCAAAGGAACTGCGGGCCCTCGGTCTGTCGAGCGACTGGCGTAACGGCCGCGGCGTCATCACCAAAGGTCCGGACGGCAAGGTGATCTATCTCTATGGCCAGGTCCAGCCAACCGTTGTCTGTGCTCCCCTGCAGGTCTGCGACATCGAATTGCAGCCCGGGGAAGCTGTTCGCAATGTCATGGTCGGGGATACGGTTCGCTGGAAAGTGGATCCTGCAACATCCGGGGGCCCCACCGGAAACTCGGTTCACCTGATCATCAAGCCGACAGAACCCGGGCTCGTCACATCGATGGTGGTGACGACATCGAGGCGCACCTATCAGATCAAACTTCAAAGCGACAGTCACCGTTACATGGCCCGGGTAGGCTTCGATTACCCGGAAGATATCCAGGCCAAGTTCGAAGCTGCCAATCGTCAGCTTGAGACGAGCATCATCCCGGGCGCCGGCGTCCCGGCCGAAAACCTGGACTTCAAATTCAATATTCATGGTCAAGCGCGCTGGCGGCCGACCCGCGTCTATTCGGACGGTCTCAAGACCTACATCCAATTTCCAAATGGAATGGCGTCCGGTGATGCCCCGGTTCTTTATATCACCGCCGGTGGACAGAACCAGATCGTCAATTATCGCCTGAAGGGCAGCCTCATGATCGTGGACTACATGATCGACCAGGCGGTGCTCGTTTCCGGTGTTGGCTACAGCCAGCAAAAAATCCGTATCAACAGGGGAGGGTGACCATGTTGTACACGCGCCGCTCAATTTTGAAAGCCATCAGCATTTCGGCCCTCGCAACTCCGATGGCTGGCTGCATGACATCACAAAGCGGTTGGTTCAACCCAACAACAAGCATTGACGCCGCCAATCTGTCTCCTTCCGCTGCGAGCATCGTCGCCGGCGACATAGTGGCGAAACTCTCCGAGCATGTCGGAGCAGGAACGGGAACCATCTTCCTAAAAGCCGACAATTCAGAGTTCGCCCTGGCCCTGGAAAGCTCTCTGCGGGAATGGGGGTATGCGGTAGCCGAAGCGGATCAACAGCCATCGGGCGATACCATCATTCCCCTGGCCTACACGATCGACTCCGATGCGGGGCAAATCTTCGCTCGTCTCACCACGCCAACTGTCGAATTGGCACGGACCTATCAGGCAACGCCAACCGGAGCATCACCGACGAGCCCGGTTTCCGTTTTGACCAGAACTGTCTAGAGGCGGCACTCATGAGCAATTCGGAATCGAACGTGCATCTGGCGGGTGGCGATATCCGGCCCGATGACGAAGCTCCCAAGATACGGCGCCTGAACAAACTTCCCATTGTCTTGTTCGTCGGGCTTATCGTCGTGTTCGGCGTCGTGATCATCATCGGCCTTGCCAACCGTGGCATCAACTCCGGGGACAATTTTGCCGGAGACGAAGGCGGCGCGCCGGCGAGTGGCTTTGCGGATCAGCTCAAAGCCGGAATCAGCAATGGCGTCATAGATCCCCCCAGTCAGCTTATTGCAGGGGTTCAACCAGACCCGGTCAGAGCCGCGGTTCCGGAGAAGGTTCAACAGCAGAGACCTTTCGGGAACCCGTTTCAACCGGAACCAGGCAAACCCGACGAGGTCTCGGCTCCGCAGCAATCAGAACCGGATTGGCGTGCTCAACTGGACCAGCGGTTTGAGGAACAACAACTCCAGGAGATGCATCGGCAGCGGATGAAGCGGCTTCAATCAATCGATGCCGCCAATGACAGCCCCACCACCGTGAACCTCGGCGAACTACAAGGCCAGGGGCAGGGGATTCAAACCACCCAGGGCAATCAAACGGGCAACGGCACCTTTACACGAGGTCCAACATCACCTGATCTCCTGTCGGCTGCCTTGCAGGCGGCTCAAGGCGGGACTGCCAATGCTGATCCAAACGGACAATACGGCAAACAAGCCTTTTTCAACCAAGACATTGCCGAGGCTGGATATCTCGCGAACCGCGTGGTTCCACAGCAATCGCCTTATGAACTGAAGCGTGGATCCGTGATCCCGGCAACGTTGATTACCGGCATCAATTCAGACCTCCCTGGCCGGATCACTGGCCAGGTCCGACAGAACGTCTATGACAGCGCAACCGGACACCATCTTCTGATCCCCCAGGGAACCAAGCTGTTCGGCCGGTACGATTCCGACGTGTCGTTCGGTCAGAACCGTGTGTTGGTCGTCTGGACGGATGTTGTCTTCCCGAACGGCGCCACCTTGCAGATCGGCTCAATGGGGGGAGTCGATGGTGAAGGCTATGGCGGTTTCAAGGACAAGGTGAACAATCATTACCTTCGGACTTTTGGATCCGCAGCACTTCTTGCGATTATCGGAACGGGGATCGATATGGCAGTACCGGAAAGCTCTACGCTTGCCACCCAGGAGACTGCGTCCGATGCTGCCCGCCGAAACTTTGCGGAAGTGTTCGGCAGGGTGGTTGAGCGGACTATTAGCAAGAACCTCGATGTCCAGCCGACACTGCAGATCCGACCGGGGTATAATTTCAACATCCTCGTTGATCAGGACATCATCTTTCCAGGAAAACACAGTTAAGATTTAGCCTCAACAAACTCATGTTTCACTTCTGCTTTTGCTGACTAGGAGCTGTTGACTTTCCAAGTAATGAACTGTTGCTATGAGTGCTCCCTTTTTAGCACTTAAACCGTTTTATGGCATTCAAAATGGAATGCGAAGACCTGCAAATTGGCGCGTCGCGGTGTCGTTCAAAATGTCTAGGCGCAGCCACTACCTGCACAGCAGCGTCGGTTCGATTCATCCCTTGAGATCCGCAAGCGCCTTTTTGACCTTTAATCGCCTCGGGTCGTTCGAGGACGTACTGGAAAGCAACGCATTTGCTCGTTCAAAAGCTCCTATAGCTTGTTCGCGTTCACCAAGAACCGTGTATGCATTTGCAAGTCTCAGCCAGCCATCGAGATCGCCTGGCTCGCTCTCGAGCCGACCGGCCAGGCGTTCGACCATGGACCTGATAAAATCACTGCGGTCTTCGTCACTCAATTCCGTTGCGGCTATAATATCTGCAGCTGTTGGGCCGACTTCGTTGACGTCAACAAAATCAGAAACTGTAAGGCGCGGCTTGCCCTCGGACTTGCCAACTCTGTTTGCTTGTTCGACAAGCGGGTTCATCCATGGTTCATAAGCACGAGCCAATTCTAACCTAGTAACAAGCAGTTCGTAGGCATCCTGGTCCTGGCCCGATTGCGACAGGGCAAGAGCCTTATAGAAAACTGCTGCCGGATTTTCCGGATTCATTTCCAAAGCTTTTTCAATCGCGCGCTCAGCACGGGGAG